>NZ_CP108354.1:0-5637084 GCF_036237295.1 Streptomyces sp. NBC_01352 | reverse complement strand
AGCAACCTCGTGCACCCCGAGGTGCCCGTGGGCGGCGAGGAGGACTTCGTCACGCTGGAGACGCACGGCACCATCCGCGACTTCGGCGCCGAGGGCTTCGACCCCAAGGACCACCTGGAGCTCGGCACGATCCTCGGCGCGATCGACGTGGAGCGCGGCGCCAAGGTCTCCGGCTCGCGCTTCTACTTCCTCACCGGGATCGGCGCGCTGCTTGAGCTCGCCCTGGTGAACGCGGCGATCGCGCAGGCCACGGCGGCCGGCTTCACGCCGATGCTGACGCCCGCGCTGGTCCGCCCCCAGTCGATGGCCGGCACCGGCTTCCTCGGCCAGGCGGCCCAGGACGTCTACCACCTCGACAAGGACGACCTCTACCTCGTCGGCACGTCCGAGGTCGCGCTCGCCGCGTACCACATGGACGAGATCATCGACGCCGACCGCCTCCCGCTGCGCTACGCGGGCTTCTCGCCCTGCTTCCGCCGCGAGGCCGGCTCGCACGGCAAGGACACCCGCGGCATCTTCCGCGTCCACCAGTTCGACAAGGTCGAGATGTTCTCGTACGTCGACCCGGCGGACTCGCAGGCCGAGCACCAGCGCCTGCTGGAGTGGGAGAAGCAGTGGCTGACGTCGTTGGAACTGCCGTTCCGGGTGATCGACGTGGCCTCCGCCGACCTCGGCTCCTCGGCCGCCCGCAAGTTCGACTGCGAGGCGTGGATTCCGACCCAGGGCAAGTACCGCGAGCTGACCTCGACCTCGGACTGCACCGAGTACCAGTCCCGCCGCCTGTCGATCCGCGTCCGTGACGGCAAGCAGGTCAAGCCGCTGGCGACGCTGAACGGCACGCTGTGCGCCGTACCACGCACGATCGTGGCGATCCTGGAGAACCACCAGCAGGCCGACGGCTCCGTCCGGGTCCCCGAGGTGCTCCGCCCCTACCTGGGCGGCCGGGAGATCCTGGAGCCGGTCGCCAAGTGAGTACGTCGGCTGCCCCGGCCTTTCCCTACCGCCTGATCGCGACCGACCTCGACGGAACGCTCCTGCGCTCCGACGAGTCGGTCTCGCAGCGCACCCGTGACGCGCTCGCCGCGGCCACCGCGGCGGGCGCCGCGCACATCGTCGTGACGGGCCGCGCGGCCCCGTGGACCCGCCACATCCTCGACGACCTCGGCTACAACGGCCTCGCGGTCTGCGCCCAGGGCGCACAGGTGTACGACGCCGGCGAGCACCGCCTGCTGACGTCGGTGACGCTGGACCGGCAGCTGGCCGGGGTGGCGCTGGCCAAGATCGAGGCGGAGGTCGGCCCGCTGTACCTCGCGGCGAGCCGGGACGGGCTGGAGGGCGAGGTGCTGGTCGGCCCCGGTTACGCGGTCACCGGCAAGCTCCCCGCGACACCCTTCACGGACGCGGCCGACCTCTGGACGGCCCCGCTGAACAAGATCTACATACAGCACCCCACGCTGACGGACGACGAGTTGGCCGAGGCCTCCCGCCAGGCCGCCGGTGGCTTCGTCACCGTCGCGATGGCCGGCGCGGGCATCGTCGAGCTGCTTCCGCTGGGGTTGTCGAAGGCCACGGGCCTGTCCCTGGCGGCCCGCCGGCTCGGCATGAAGGCCGCCGACACGATCGCCTTCGGCGACATGCCCAACGACCTCCCGATGTTCGCCTGGTCCTCCTACGGCGTGGCCATGGCCAACGCCCACGAGGAGCTGAAGGCCGTGGCGGACGAGGTGACGTCCTCGAACGAGGAGGACGGGATCGCGGTGGTGTTGGAGCGGTTGCTGGGCTGAACTTCCGTACTCGGCGGAGGATGCACGGATCGAACGTGCGCGGGCTTTTACGCCCGACCTTGGCTTAGCAAGCCAGTGCCTTACCACTCGGCCAATCCTCCGGGTGGGCGGCCTCACGCGAGCGCAGTGCGCCACGTGCTCGAAGCGGCCGCCCCGGGCAGCTCCCCGTATGGGCGGACTCGACGGAGGAGTAACTACTCCGGAGTCTGCCGCGGGCTGCCCTGTGGGGAGCTCGACGGACTGTCGTGCATGGACATCGTCGAACTCCTCCCCAGTGCGTGGCGCCGGTTCGCTCCGGCGTCCTTGACACAACCAATGTGCCGGTACGCCGCGTTCGGCGCCACTGAATAAAAGCGGCCGCGTGTGCTCCTAGCGCCGCCGCCACCTGCGCCGACGCTTGCTGAAGAACCACCCCGCGGGCGGCTCGTCGGAACGCCAGGGCTGCGGTTCGGGCTGCTCCTTGCGCCAGCGCTCGGCGAGCATGCGGGCCCGAGCGGACGGCTCGGCGGTCTCGGCGGACCGTATGAAGTCCTCGTCCAGGACGAGGTCGTCCCACGCCTCGTCTCCCGACCGTCCGCGACCCTCGTTCTGTGACGCCTCGTCCGCCACCGCCATCCCCGCCCTCCCAGCCGTGCGCCCGCTTTTGTCCAGTGTGCCCGGACAGAGGTGAAGCCCCTGTCAATAAGCGGGGCGTCTACTCCTCGCCCGCCAGCGTCAGCGAGCGCAGCTTCTGCCCCGCGTACCAGGTCGCCAGGACGGTGACCACGACGAGCAGGACCGTCGCCGTCGTCAGCCCGACGTCGGAGGTCACCAGATCCCCGCCGGCGACCTTCTGGGCCACCGCCAGAGACCACTGCTGGACGCTGAGCGTGCGTGCCCCAGCCACCAGGGAGCCGAACAGGGCCTCCCAGACCAGCGCGTAGACGAGCCCGAAGACCACCGCGTGCCGCGACACCGTGCCGAGCAGCAGGAAGAGCGCCGCGTAGGCGATGGAGGCGACCAGTGCGGCCACCGTGTAGGCGACGGCGATCTGCTGGCCGTTGCCGTTGAGGATGAAGCCGGCGATCAGCGTGGGCACCGCGGAGAACACCATCGTCACGGCGATCGCGACGATCAGCTTGGTGAAGATGATCGTCGGCCGTTTGATCGGCTTGGACAGCAGGTAGACCACGGAGCCGTCGTCGATCTCCGGGCCGATCGCGCCCGTGCCCGCGATGACGCCGATGATCGGCACCATGGTGGCGAGCGCGAGCCCGCCCAGCAGGTCGGACGCGGTCTGGTCGTCGGCGCCGGCGAGGCCGCGCACCACCACGGAGATCGCGATCAGCAGCAGGGGCAGCGCGCCCAGGATGAGGGCCCGGCGCCGGCCCAGCAGGGCGCGGTAGGTGAGTCGGGCGACTGTGGGGTCGTACATCTTTCGGCCTCCTACGCCGCGACGAGATACGAGAAGACGGACTCGAGCGACTCGTCGGACGGCGAGACCGTGAGCAGGCGGATGCCGTGGTCCCTGGCCACCCTCGGCAGCAGGGCCGTGAAGCGGCCGAAGTCGACGGCCTGGATGCGCAGCGCGCCCTCCGCCAGGTCGACTTCGATGCCGGACGTCGACGGGTCGGCGATCAGCGCGGCCGCGAGGGCGCGGTCGTCGCTGGAGCGCACCAGGTAGCGGTGCGGGCGGTCGGTCATCAGGCGGCGGATCTTGCGGAAGTCACCGCTGGCCGCGTGCCGTCCGGCGACGACCACCTCGATGTGCCGGGCGAGTTGTTCGACCTCTTCGAGGATGTGGGACGAGAACAGCACGGTGCGGCCCTCGTCGCCCATGCGCCTGAGCAGGTCCATGAGCTGCATGCGCTGGCGTGGGTCCATGCCGTTGAAGGGCTCGTCCAGCAGGAGCAGCGAGGGCTCGTGAACGAGGGCGCTCGCCATCTTCACGCGCTGCCGCATGCCCTTGGAGTACGTCGAGATCTTGCGGTCCTGGGCGTACTCCATCTCGACCGTGGCGAGCGCCTTCTGGGCCGCTCTGGCGCCAAGGCCGTGCAACTCGGCGTTGGCCACGACGAATTCGCGCCCGGTGAGGAAGTCGTACATCGCCTCGCGCTCGGGGACGATGCCGATGTGCTTGTAGATGTTCTCGTTGCGCCACACCTGCACGCCGTCGAGCGTGACGGTGCCGGTGGAGGGGGCCAGGAAGCCGCCCATCATGTTGATGAGGGTGGACTTTCCGGCGCCGTTGGGGCCGAGCAGGCCGGTGACGCCGGGGCCGATCGTCATGGTGATGTCGTTGACGGCGACCACGTTGCCGAACCAGCGCGAGACGTGGTCGATGTTGAGCGTGGTCACAGTCCGACCTTTCGGTAGCGGCGCATCATGAGGCCGTAGCAGGCGGCGATCAGGCCGAGGGTGACGAGGACGTAGACGACGCCCTCCCCGTTCGTCGGGCCGACCCCTCCCGGGAACGCCGAGCTCGCACCCAGGAACGCGGACTGCAGTCCGTCGATGAGCGTGATGGGCGAGAACAGGCCGATCCAGGCGATGGATCCGGTGCTGGTCTGCGCGTCGGCGATGGCCTGGAGCGTGGAGACGGCGCCGTAGGAGATGGTCAGGACGGCGATCACGGCGGCGATGCCGAACCCGCGGCGCGGGGTGACCGACGCGATGACCAGGCCGAGGCCGGCGAAGAGCAGCGAGAGCAGTGCCACGGAGACCAGCCCCTGTGCGAATCCCTTGGTCTGGTCGGTGAAGTCGAGCTTGGCCAGCAGGGCGCCCACGTAGAGCACCAGCAGCGGGGCGGCGGTGAGGATGAACAGCGCCGAGGCCAGGGCGGCGAACTTCGCGCGTACGTAGTCGGCGGTCTCGATGGGCCGCGAGAAGTACAGCGGTACGGTCTTGAAGCGCAGGTCGCGCGAGACGGACTGGGGCGCCTGCGAGGCGACGTACAGGCTGATGACGGCCTGCATGACGATCGCGTAGCGCGTGTAGTCGACGGGCAGGTCCTTCGCCTTGGTGGCGACCGCGACGGCGACCATGATGGCCGCGGGCACGCACATCACCACGAACAGCAGCATCGGCAGCACCTTGGACTTGACCGAGCGGCCGAGGCCGTAGGAGCCGCGCAGGGACTGCGAGTACAGGGAACGCGTGGCGTACGAGCGGCCCAGGCGCGGGCCGTCGTAGCTGCGGTAGCCGATGTTGTGGATGCGGGTCTGGTCACCCGACGGTGCCGCCGGTGTCCGCATGGGCTGTTCAACCGCCATGACCGACGGCCTCCTTCCGCTGCTCGTCCTCGTTGGTGAAGACCTCGGAGATGTGGTGCCGGCGCTGTTCCATGCGCACCAGGCCGAGGCCGAGGTCGGCGACCACGTCCCGCACCAGGTCGTACGTCTCCTCGCCCTGCGCGGTGAGCAGCAGCACGTGGCCGGCACCCGGCAGGCCCGCGCCGCTGTCGAGGATGTCCATCCCGCGCGCGTGGAGCGCGTCGCGCACCGCGCGGGTGCCGTCCGGGTGCTCGTCGGTGTCCGTGACCTCGATCGCGAGGGTGGTCGTGATCTGGGTGAAGTCCGTCGTGGAGCTGGAGCGCAGGAGCTTGCCGCCGTCGACGACGACCACGTGGTCGCAGGTGCGCTCCAGCTCGCCCAGCAGGTGGGAGGTGACCAGGACGGAGATGCCGAAGTCGGTGTAGATGCGGCGGATGAGGCCGAGCATCTCGTCGCGGCCGACCGGGTCGAGGCCGTTGGTCGGCTCGTCCAGGAGGACCAGCTGCGGGTCGTGGACAAGGGCCTGCGCGAGTTTCACGCGCTGCTTCATGCCGGTGGAGTAGCCGCCGATGGGGCGGTAGCGCTCCTCGTACAGCCCGACGTGCCGCAGGGTGTCCGCGGTGCGCTCGCGTGCGGCGGTGGGCGGCAGGCCGGACATGCGCGCCATGTGGACGACGAACTCGGTGGCCGAGACGTCGGGCGGCAGGCAGTCGTGTTCCGGCATGTAGCCGACCCGCTCGCGGATGGCGGCGCCCTTGGTGGCGACATCGAGGCCGAGCACTTCGGCGCGGCCCTCGGTGGCGGGGGACAGACCCAGAAGGATCTTGATCAGTGTGGACTTGCCGGCTCCATTGGCTCCGACGAGTCCGGTCACACCGGGCCCGACGTCCACGGAGAGCCGGTCAAGAGCGGTCACCCGGGGGAACCGCTTGCTCAGGCTTTCGGTCGCGATCACAGTCACGTCTACGAAGGTAGTGACCTGTACCACGCCGGTCGTCACTCCGCAGGGTCGTCTTGGTATCAGACTCCAGGCGTACGGGTCCCTAAGGGTCCCCCTCAGGTCGAACAACGCGTCCCCGGTTGTCCACATCCACGCGGTTGTCCACAGGCCGTCGCGGGCCTATTGACGCAGCCTCTAACGACTGTCACATTCGCCAGTGTCACGTTACGAGCACGTACCGCGATCGACGGGGACGGGTGGGCGTTGGGCATGACGACGGCAGCAGGTGAACTCGCCGCGGAACTGCGGGGGTTCAGGAAGGTGCAGCGCCTCGCCTACGAGTGTGCGGAAGCGGTCGCGGCGCAGCTGAAACCCGGCGTCACCGAGCGCGAGGCGGCCCGGATGCAGCGCACCTGGCTGCGCGAGCGGGGCGTGCGCGACTGGTTCCACCTGCCCTTCGCCTGGTTCGGCGACCGCACGGCGTTCGTGAACTTCCGGGTGCCGTTGCAGTTCTTCCCGACCGACCGCCCGCTGGAGCCGGGGATGCCGTTCATCCTGGACATGGCCCCGGTGTACGAGGGCTGCACCGCGGACATCGGGTACTCGGGCTCCCTGGGCGTCAACCCCGTGCAGAACCGGCTGATGGACGACCTGGAGGCGCACCGCGAGCTGATTCTGCGCGAAGTGCGCGAGCGGCGCCCGCTGCGGGAGATCTACGAGGACGTGGACCGCCTCATGGCCCGCCAGGGTTACGCCAACCGCCACCGCGCGTACCCCTTCGGCGTGATCGCGCACAAGGTGGACCGCGTGACGGAGCGCCGCTGGTCACCGCACGTCTTCGGGTTCGGCACCCGAGCCCTGAAGGGCCTGGCGGCCGACGCGCTGCACGGCCACCGGGAGGGCTGGTCTCCGCTGTGGTCGCCGTACCGCTTCTCCGACCACCCGCCGCAGCCGGGCCTGTGGGCGGTCGAACCGCACCTCGGCTTCCGGGGCACGGGCGCGAAGTTCGAGGAGATCCTGGTCGTCACCGACTCCGCGGACCCCGAGCAGAGCGCCTTCTGGCTGGACGACGATCTGCCGCACGTGCGGCGCTGGGCGGAGGACAAGTGACGTTGCCGACGGGTGTGCGGGAGCGCTGGGTGCGGACCGGCGGGGTCGAGCTGTGCGTCGCCGAACTGGGCGACCCCTCGGGGCCGACGGTCGTCCTGGTGCACGGCTATCCGGACAGCAAGGAGGTGTGGTCGGGGGTCGCGTCCCGGCTGGCCGAGCGCTTCCATGTGGTGTTGTACGACGTGCGCGGCCATGGTCGCTCCAGCGCACCGCGGCCGCTGCGCGGCGGGTTCACGCTGGAGAAGCTGACCGACGACTTCCTGGCCGTCGCGGACGCGGTCAGCCCGGACCGGCCGGTGCACCTGGTGGGGCACGACTGGGGCTCGGTACAGGCCTGGGAGTTCACCACCGTCCGGCGCACCGAGGGCCGGATCGCCTCCTTCACGTCCATGTCAGGGCCGTCCCTCGACCACTTCGGCCACTGGATCAACAAGCGCGTCAGGCGCCCCACCCCGCGCCGGGTCGGCCAGCTGCTGGGCCAGGGCGCCAAGTCCTGGTACGCGTACCTGCTGCAGACGCCCGTGCTGCCCGAGCTGGCCTGGCGCGGCCCTCTCGGCACGTACTGGCCGAGGATCCTGGAGCGCCTCGAGAAGGTCCCCGGCGGCGGATACCCGACGTCCTCGCTGCCGACGGACGCGGCGCATGGAGCGTGGCTGTACCGGGACAACGTTCGGACCCGGCTGCGCCGTCCTCGTACGGACGCGTACGCGCACGCGCCCGTGCAGCTCATCACGCCCCTGGGAGACGCGTTCCTCTCGGAGAACCTCTTCGACGACCTGGAGCGCTGGGTTCCGCAGCTGACCCGGCGCACGATCCCGGCCAGGCACTGGGTCCCCCGCTCCCGGCCCGACCAGTTGGCGGCCTGGATCTCGCAGTTCGTGACGTCCGTCGAGGGCGGCAGGCCTGATGCGGTGAAGGCGACCGGGAAGTACGCCGACCGGTTCGGCGGGCAGCTTGTGCTGGTCACCGGTGCGGGCAGCGGCATCGGTCGGGCCACGGCGTTCGCCTTCGCCGAGGCGGGCGCACGCGTGGTGGCCGTCGACCGGGACGCCGAGGCCGCCGTGCGCACCGCCGAGCTGTCCCGGCTGCTCGGTGCGCCCGAGTCCTGGGCGGAGACGGTCGACGTCTCCGACGAGCAGGCCATGGAGAAGCTCGCCGAGAAGGTCGCCGCCGAGTACGGCGTGGTGGACGTGCTGGTGAACAACGCCGGCATCGGCCTGTCCGGGTCCTTCTTCGACACCACTCCGGAGGACTGGAAGAAGGTCCTCGACATCAACCTGTGGGGTGTGATCCACGGCTGCCGGCTCTTCGGTAAACAGATGGCCGACCGCGCGCAGGGCGGCCACATCGTCAACACCGCGTCGGCGGCGGCGTACCAGCCCTCCAAGGCGCTGCCCGCCTACAGCGCCTCCAAGGCGGCCGTGCTGATGCTCAGCGAGTGCCTGCGCGCGGAGCTGGCAGGCCAGGGCATCGGCGTCACAGCCGTGTGCCCCGGCTTCGTCAACACCAACATCACCTCGACCGCGCGCTTCGCCGGGGTCGACGCCGCCGAGGAGAAGCGGCTCCAGAAGCGGACCGCCCGCCTGTACGGGCTGCGCAACTACCCGCCGGAGAAGGTCGCCGACGCGATCCTGCGGGCGGTGGCGCGGAACGAGGCGGTGGTCCCGGTGACGCCCGAGGCGCGCGGCGCCCACCTCATGTCCCGTTTCACGCCCAGGGTGCTGCGGGCGATCGCACGTCTGGAGCCTCCGCTGTGAGCGCGCGGATCACCCCGCGCAGGGTCTCCTTCGACTGGTCGCGCACGCCCCTGCACTGGATACCCGGCGAGCCGACCGCGACCCATGTGATCAATGTGCTGCACCTGTTGCTGCCGGCGGGGGAGCGGTGGTTCGTACGGGTCTTCAAGGAAGGTCTGCCGCTGGTCAGGGACCCCGAACTGCTGGCCGAGGTCAAGGGGTTCATGGGCCAGGAGGCCACGCACAGCGTCCAGCACGCGCACGTGCTGGACCATCTCAAGGCGCAGCGGCTCGACACCGCGGAGTTCACCCGGTACGTCGACTTCCTCTTCGAACGGCTGCTGGGCGAGCGCCCTCCGCTCGGCGCGCCGATACCCGAGCGGGAATGGCTGCGCTTCCGGCTGGCGGTCGTCGCGGCGATCGAGCAGTTCACGGCCGTCCTCGGCGACTGGGTGCTGGCCGCCGACGGCCTCGACCGGGCCCGCGCCGACGAGGTCATGCTGGATCTGCTGCGCTGGCACGGCGCCGAGGAGGTCGAACACCGCGCGGTCGCCTTCGACATGTACCAGCACTGCGGCGGCACCGGCACACCCCGGTACGCCCGCCGCATCGCGGGCATGGCGGTCACCGCACCGGCGATGCTGTACCTGTGGGTATGGGGCACGGCACATCTGATGCGCCACGACCCACAGCTCGCGGGCCGCCTGCGCTACTCCCTCACCAAGCACGAAAAGGCCGTACGCAAGGGCCTGCTGCCCGCTTGGCGGGAGCTGGGCGCGGCGATACCCCGCTACTTCCGGCGGTCCTACCACCCGTCGCAGGAGGGGTCGTTGAGCCGGGCGGTGGAGTACCTGAGGAGGTCGCCGGCGGCGAGGGCGGCCTCGTGACGGGTGGCGCCGGAGGTTCCGGTCCCCGAGCCGAGGACTCCGGGCAGCGGACCGAAGACTCCGGGCAGCGGACCGAGGATTCCGGGCGGCGGGCCGAGGCTCCCGCCTACCGGATCGAGGACCTGGCGCACCTCAGCGGCGCCACGGTCCGCACCATCCGTGCCTACCAGGACCGCGGGCTGCTCCCCCGCCCCGAGCGCCGCGGCCGCGCCAACGTCTACGCCGACGCCCACCTCGTGCGCCTGGGCCAGATCGCCGACCTCCTGGACCGCGGCTACACCCTGGCCTCCATCAAGGAGCTCCTGGAGGCGTGGGACGCGGGCCGGGGCTTGGGCGGGGTGCTCGGCCTGGTCGCCGAAGTGGATGGTCCATGGACCGACGAGGAGTCGGTACGGATCTCGCGCGCCGCGCTGGACGAGCGGTTCGGCGGCGTCCCCGACGACGCGGCGGTCGCCGAGGCCGTGCAGCTGGGCGTGCTGGAGCCGGTGGCCGGGGACGACAACTCCTTCCTCGTGCCGAGTCCCCAAGAGCTCGCGGTGGCCGCAGAGTTGCACGCGGCCGGGGTGCCGCTGTCCGCGATCTCCGCTCATCTGCGGGAGTTGAGAGGACGGGTCGAGAACATCGCTGTGCGTTTCCTGGAGTTCACGACCGAGCACGTCTTCGCCCGCTACCTGGACGGACCACACCACCCCACGGACGCGGACGCGGCAGAAGCGGCCTCCCTCGTACGACGGCTCCGGCCACTCGCACAACAGACCGTGGACGCGGAACTCGCCCGGGCGATGCGCTCGTTGGCGGTCCGGCATCTGAAGGACCACCTCACTACGGGCGACGTCCCGGCACCGGCCGAGCGGACGCATGACGTGGCGATCCCCGTGGAGACAATGCGGGCCGTCGAGAGGCTGGTTGGGACCGAGCAGGCGGCCGAGTTCATCGCTCTCGCCGCCGAACGGGAGGTACGGGCCCGGTCCTTGGACCGGCTCGCCGCAAGTCACGTGGCATCAGATGATCTTGGTGAAACGCCCTGAATCCAAGGGTGGTTGTCCACAGAATCGCCAATTCCCCTGTGGATAACTGTACTTGGCTGTGGATCAAACATCCGGAGCAAAATCATTCGCGTGATTCAGGTCTCGCCCGGCACCCTGGCCGGGTGGAAGAAGGACGCACCGTGAAGGTGTCCAAATATCTGTCCAAGCACCTGCGTCACCAGCCGGAGCGGATCGGGCTGATCCTCGACGACGCCGGCTGGGTGGAGATCGACACGCTGATCGCCGCAGCCGCCGCGCACGGCTTCCGGTTCACCCGCGAGGAACTCGGCCACGTGGTCGCCGCCAACGACAAGCAGCGCTTCGCGATCGACGGCACCCGGATCCGCGCCAGTCAGGGCCACAGCATCGACGTCGAACTCGGACTGCCCCCGGCGACCCCGCCGGCGCACCTCTACCACGGCACCGCGGCCCGTTCACTGGACGCGATCCGTGCCGAGGGCCTACGGCCCATGAACCGCCACGACGTGCACCTTTCCCCGGACCGGGAGACCGCGACCCGTGTCGGCGCCCGCCGCGGTCGTCCTGTCGTGCTGTCGGTGGACGCGGGCGCCATGCACCGCGACGGCCACGTTTTTCACGTCAGCGCGAACGGGGTGTGGCTGACGAAGGCGGTCCCGGCGCGGTATCTGCGGTTCCCGGAAGCTCATTGACGAGCGCGTGATCGGTGGCGTGGACCACTTGCCCATCACTGACGCCGCGGGCGTCGGCGTCACCACCTCATCCGTCGCTGAGCGGCCGGGGGTGATGACTGGCAGTGACTGTTTCACGTGAAACACGATCGGCCGCATACGCTCGGACGCATGAGTCTGCGCCTGAGCACCGTGATCCTCCCGTACCTCCGCTGGCACGAAGGCGGCCGTTCGGCATGGACACGTGCCGAACAGCTCGGCTTCCACACCGGCTATACGTACGACCACCTGTCCTGGCGGAGTTTCCGGGACGGGCCCTGGTTCGGTGCCGTGCCGACGCTGACCGCCGCCGCGGCCGCCACCGGCGATCTCCGCCTGGGCACACTGGTGACCTCGCCGAACTTCCGGCACCCGGTGACCCTCGCCAAGGAGCTGATCTCCCTCGACGACATCTCCGGCGGGCGGATGACGCTCGGCATCGGTGCGGGCGGCACCGGCTTCGACGCCACGGTGCTCGCGCAGGAGCCGTGGACGCCGCGTGAGCGCGCCGACCGCTTCGCCGAGTTCGTGCAGCTGCTGGACCGGCTGCTGGTCGAGGACGGCCCCAGCGGGGTCTCGTACGAGGGCGACTTCTACTCGGCGCACGAGGCCCGCAACATCCCGGGCTGTGTACAGCGCCCCCGGCTGCCCTTCGCGGTGGCCGCGACCGGGCCGCGCGGGCTCCGGCTCGCCGCGCGCTACGGGCAGGCGTGGGTGACCACCGGCGACCCCAAGCTGTACGAGAACGGCACTCCTGAACAGTCGGTTCAAGCCCTTCGCGGGCAGGCCGAGAAGCTCGCGGACGCGTGTGCCGAGATCGGCCGTGACGTGAGCTCGCTCGACAAGATCCTGCTCACCGGTTTCACCCCGGACCGCGGCCGTCCACTCCGGTCCCTGGACGCGTTCGTGGACTTCGCGGGGCGCCACCAGGAGCTGGGCTTCACCGAGATCGTGATCCACTGGCCCATCCCCGACTCCGACTTCGCGGCGGACGAGAAGATCTTCGAGCAGATCGCCATGGAGGCGCCCGCCCAGCTGCGCTGACCTGGGCAACCTGCCGTCTGCATCTCGTCTGTGCCACGTCCGTGCTTCATCTGTGCTTCATCTGTGCGGGCTCCCGCACTGGCGTGCGGGCATCTGCGGGAGAATGGCCGGGTGACCTCAGCGACTCGACAGCCCGAGACCCCGGCCGCCGCCCTCCCGCCCCGGCTGATCGCCACCGACCTCGACGGCACCCTGCTGCGCGACGACAAGTCGGTGTCCCCGCGCACGGTCGCGGCGCTCGCCGCCGCGGAGGAGGCGGGCATCGAGGTCTTCTTCGTCACCGGCCGCCCGGCCCGCTGGATGGACGTGGTCAGCGAGCACGTCCATGGTCACGGCCTGGCGATCTGCGGCAACGGCGCCGCGGTGGTGGACCTGCACGGCGGCCCCGGCGCCCACCGGTTCGTGAAGGTGCGCGAGCTGGCACGGGAGAACGCGCTGGACGCCGTGCGGCTGCTGCGTGACGCGGCGCCGGGCACCGTGTACGCGGTCGAGCAGACGTACGGCTTCTACCAGGAGCCGGACTATCCGAAGCTGCACATGGAGACCCCCGACTCGCTCGCGCCGGCCGAAGATCTGCTCGCGCCGGACGCCCCCGGTGCCGACGAGCCGGTGCTCAAGATCCTCGCCTATCACCCCTCCATCGACCCGGACGCCTTCCTCACTCTGGCCCGGCTCGCGATCGGCGACCGGGCCAATGTCACCCGCTCCAGCCCCAGCGCCCTGCTGGAGATCAGCGGCCCCGGCGTCTCCAAGGCCAGCACGCTCGCGCTGTGCTGTGCCGAGCGCGGCATCTCGAACGAGCAGGTCGTCGCCTTCGGGGACATGCCGAACGACGTCGAGATGCTCACGTGGGCGGGACGGTCGTACGCGATGGGCAACGCACACCCGGACGTGCTCGCGGCGGCTTCGGGACGGACGGTCGCCAACAACGAGGACGGGGTGGCGGTCGTGATCGAGCAATTGGTGGTGGAGCGGACCGGCTGAGACACCGGTCACGGTTCAACGGCTAGCCGAGGCTCACTCCGCGTGCCGACAGCCACGACGCCGGGTCCACCGCCGAGCCCATCTCCGGAGTGACCCGCACCTCGAAGTGCAGGTGCGGGCCGGTGGAGTTGCCGGTCGTGCCGGACTGCCCGACCCACTGCCCGGGGCTCACCCGCTCGCCCTGGTCGACGGTGACGGCGGCAAGATGGGCGTACTGCGTGTAGTAGCCGCCCGCGTGCTGGAGCACGACCTCGATGCCGAAGGGCCCTCCGCAGGACACCTTCACCACGTGCCCCTCGCCCACCGCCCGCACCGGCGTCCCGATCGGCACCGCGAAGTCCTGCCCGGTGTGCCGGTTCGCCCACCGCTCGCCGCCGCTGCCGAACCCCGCGGACAGCGCGTACGACTCCACGGGGGCGACCCAGGTTTTCATGGCTCCCGTCTTCGGCTGGTCCAGCCGGACGGCACCGCGACACGAACCGGCCGTGACGGAGGCATCGGCCTGGCCCTGCAACTGCCACCGTGCCTGGTCGAGCTTCGCCTCGATGTCCTTCTTCAGAGCGGCGAGTTCGCCGGTGTGCCGGTCCAGCTCCTGCCAGGCCGCCTCGGCCTTCGCCTCGTCAGCGGCGAGCCGTTGCTCGGCCCGGCGGCTCTTGTCGATCGCGTTGTTGACGGCGAGATCCGCCTGCCAGACGGCACGTTGACCACGCATCAGTTCGTCGGGGCTGTCCGCGAGGATCATCTGCGCGGTGATCGGAAGCCCACCGCCACTGCGGTACTGAGCGCGTGCGATCCGGCCCAGGTCCTCGTTCAGAACGGCGATCCCCCGCCGCTCCCGGTCCAGCAGCGCCTCGAAACGCACGGCCTGCGCCCGCTGCACCTCGGCCTCCCGTCTGCCGGCCTCGTACTGCTGGGTCGCCACTGCCGCGTCCTCGTACAGCCGGAGTACCTGTGCGTTGATCCCGGCATCGGCGGCGCTGTGCGTGTCCTCACCGTCGTCGACGGCCTCGGAGGTTCCCGTGGGCCGGGCCGCGAGCACGGCGAGCGCGCACAGCAGCGCCGGAACGAGCAGCGGATGACGGCGAGGTGAGCGCATGTCAGTGATCCTGGCCCGCGCGGCGGCCCAGGGCCCTGTTCAAGTCGTACAGCTGGGGGACAGGTTGACGCAGATGGGCTAGAACGGCGTGACTGCGAAGGGACTCGGTTGAGCTGTCGCCGCCGAGAGCCTCCGCGCGCCGTTCGAGGTTTCTCAGGCCACTGCGCCGGCCGTTCTGGGGGATGCCGACGCCGTCGTCCGACGGTCAGCCGGACTCCGGGCCGCCCCTCCGGCGGGGTCATGGTCGCGTCGAGGCTGACGTCGATCCGGTCCTCGCGCTGTGCGCTCTCCAGCCTCATCCGGTGACGAACAGCCGCTGGATAACCAGGTGTTGCAGGTCGCGGGCGATGCGGTCGCGGTCGCGGTCCACGTACACCGCGAGCCGTTCCCGGTCACGCGGGGCCTCGGCAGGGCCGCAGCGGTCTCACCGTTCCGGTCCAGCGCGGAATGCAGCTCCAGGCCGCTGCCCACGGACCGCATCGCCTCGAGCAGCTGCGGCAGCAGCGCGGGCAGCTCGGCCGACAGGCCATGGGTGGACGACGGAAGGGCCGGGGGCTCCGCGTTCCTACAGCACCCCCACCAGCAGATCCGTCTGCTCCTCCCGCTCCACCATCCCCCGCAACGGCCCCTCCGCCGCGGCCAGCTCCGCATACGAACCCCGCTGCACCACACGACCCGCGTCCAGGACGACCACCTCGTCCACCGCTTCCAGGCCGGCCAGCCGGTGGGTGATGAGCAACGTCGTACGACCCTCGGTGGCGGCCAGCAGATCGGCGGTGAGCGCGTCCGCCGTCGCCAGGTCGAGATGCTCGGCGGGCTCGTCGAGCACGAGGACGGGAAAGTCGGCCAGCAGTGCCCGGGCCAGCGCGAGCCGCTGCCGCTGCCCGCCGGACAGCCGCGCCCCGTGCTCGCCGACCAGCGTGTCGAGCCCGTCGGGCAGGCCGTCGGCCCAGTCAAGCAGCCGGGCCCGCTTCAGCGCGTCACGCAGGTCGTCCTCGGTGGCGTCCTTCCTGGCGAGCAACAGGTTCTCGCGCACCGAGCTGTCGAAGAGGTGCGCGTCCTGCGCGCACAGCCCGACGAGCCGCCGCACGTCGTCACCCTCCAGCGCGTACGCGTCCACGCCGCCCAGCGTGTATGAGCCCGCGTCCGCGTCCAGGAAGCGCAGCAGCACCTGCGCGAGCGTCGACTTGCCGGACCCGGACGGCCCGACCACGGCGATCCGGCGGCCCTCCTCCAGGGTCAGATCGAATCCGGCGAGCGCGTTCCGGTCCTGCCCGGCGTGACGGGCGGCGAGGCCCTTGACCGCGACCGGGAACGGCGACGCGGGCGCCTGCCGGGGCCGCTCCGGTTCCCGTACGGGCTCGGGTGCGTCCAGCACTTCGTACACGCGCTCCGCACTCCTGCGCACCCGCTGGCGGTACTGCACGGCAAGAGGCATGCCGAGTACGGCCTCGAAGGCGGCCAGCGGGGTGAGGACGACGACGGCCATCGCCACGCCGCCCAGCCTGCCGTCGACGACCGCTTGGGCGCCCACGAGGGCGGTGGCAGCGACGGTCAGACCGGAGAAGAGCGCGGTGAGTCCGTCGCCGAGCGCGGTGGCGGTGGCGGCGCGCGAGGCGATCCGGGTGAGCGTCCCGTCGGCCCGCCGCGCCTCGGCGGTACGTCCGGGCAGCGCTCCGGCGACGGTCAGCTCGGCGGTCCCGGTGAGCAGATCGGTCACCCGCGTGGCCAGCACGCCTCGGGCCGGGGCCAGCCTGCGCTCGGCCCGCCGGGCCACGGCACCGGTGATCAGCGGGACTCCCGCTCCGGCCGCCAGCAGTCCTACGGCGAGCACCGCGCCGGCCTCGGGCAGCAGCCAGGCCGTGAAGCCGACCGACGCGGCGGACACGACGACGGCGGCACCGGCGGGCAACAGCCAGCGCAGCCAGTAGTCCTGTAGCGCGTCCACATCGGCGACGAGCCGCGACAGCAGGTCACCCCGGCGGGTCTGCCGGAGCCCGGCGGGCGCCAGTCGCTCCAGTCGCCGGTACACGGCGACCCGGGTGTCGGCCAGCATCCGCAGCACGGCGTCGTGCGAGACGAGCCGCTCCGCGTACCGGAAGACGGCCCGCCCGATTCCGAAGGCCCGCGTCGCCGTCACGGCCACCATCAGATAGAGCACGGGCGGCTGCTGCGAAGCACGCGAGATGAGCCACCCGGAGGTGGCCATGAGCCCGACGGCGCTGCCGAGCGCGAGGCTCCCGAGCAGCAGGGCGAGCGCGAGACGCCCGCGTCGGGCCCCGGACATGGCACGGACGCGGGCCAGCACACCGCGGGTGTCCGCCGTCGGCGCCATCGTCTCGAGTGCGCCGGGAGCGGGAGCCGGTTCGACCTCGACCGTGCGGGCCTCGGCCGCCCTGGGCCCCGCCTCCGTGCAGGCCGGGCTCACAGGTTCAGCCAGCCGGACCACCCGGTCCGCCACCGACAGCAGCGCCGGCCGGTGCACCACCAGCAGGACCGTGCGGCCCACCGCCAGCCGCCGTACCGCCTCCACGACCTCGGCCTCGGTGGCCCCGTCCAGCGCTGCCGTCGGTTCGTCGAGCAGCAACACGGGGCGGTCGGCGAGGAACGCCCGAGCCAGCGCGAGCCGCTGCCGCTGCCCGGCGGACAGCCCGGCCCCGTCCTCACCGAGCTCGGTGTCGGCACCCTGGGGCAGCGCGTCCACGAACTCCAGCGCACCCGCATCCCCCAACGCCCGCCGTACGGCGGTGTCTTCGGCGTCGGGCCGGGAGAGGCGTACGTTCTCGGCGATCGTCCCGGCGAACAGGTGCGGCCGCTGCGGCACCCACGCGATCCGCGCCCGCCACTGCTCCAGGTCAACCTCGGCGAGATCGACTCCCCCGGCCAGAACCCGCCCCTCGTCGGGCCGCACGAAGCCCAGCAAGACGTTCAGCAGTGTCGACTTGCCTGCACCGCTCGGCCCGACGAGCGCGACCGTCTCCCCGGGCTGGACGGCGAAGGACACGTCCGCCACGGCGTCCCCGGACCTCCCGGGATAGCGGACCGTGACTCCCTCGAAGGACAGGCCCCCTGCCGGCACGGCAGCGGAGCCGGACTTCGGTACCGGTGTCTCCAGCACCGAGAAGATCTCCTCGGCGGCAGCGAGCCCCTCCGCCGCTGCGTGGTACTGCGCTCCCACCTGGCGCAGCGGCAGGTACGCCTCCGGTGCCAGCACGAGGATGACCAGACCGATGTACAGGTCCATGTCGCCGTGCACGAGCCGCATACCGATCGTCACGGCGACGAGTGCCACCGACAGCGTGGCGAGCAGTTCCAGCGCGAAGGAGGAGATGAAGGCGATCCGCAGCGTCCGCATGGTCGCCTGCCGGTACTCGCCGGTGATGCGCCGGATCGAATCGGCCTGCGCCTTGGCCCGCCCGAACACCTTCAGGGTCGGCAATCCGGCGACCACATCGAGAAAATGCCCGGAGAGCCGGGACAGAAGCTGCCACTGACGGTCCATCCGGGACTGTGTGGCCCAGCCGATCAACACCATGAAGAGGGGGATGAGCGGCAGGGTGCCGACGATGATGGCCGCGGAGACCCAGTCTTCGGTGACGATCCGCGCCAGCACGGCCACCGGCACGACGACGGCCAGCCCCAACTGCGGGAGATAGCGCGAGAAGTAGTCGTCGAGGGCGTCGACTCCCCTCGTGGCGAGGGCGACCAGCGATCCCGTCCGCTGCCCGCTCAGCCACCCGGGACCCAGCGCGACGGCACGCTCCAGCAGCCTCCCACGCAGCTCCGACTTCACCGCAGCGCTCGCTCGGTGCGCGGCCAGTTCGGCGAGCCAGGACACGAGCGCGCGGCCCAGAGCGACGGCTGTCAACAGCAGCAGGGGAGTCCTGAGCTCACCGACCGCCATGCCGTGCTGGAAGGCGCCCACCACCACTTCGGCGATGAGCATCGCCTGCGCGATGACGAGTCCCGCACCGACGATACCCAGACCGACGATCGCCACCAGGAAGAGCCGGGTGGCGCGGGCGTAACGGAGAAGACGCGGATCGATCGGTTTCACGTGAAACATGCCCTTCGGTCCAGGAGGTGTGGATCACCGTGTTTCACGTGAAACATCGCGAAACCACGGCGAACCACACCCCTGTCGGACTCAGTGAGCGGCTTCGGCGGCGATGTGCTGCGTACCGATCCGCTTGCGGAACACCCAGTAGGTCCAGCCCTGGTAGAGCATGACGATCGGTGCGGCGATCGCCGCACACCAGGTCATGATCTTCAGGGTGTAGGGACTCGACGAGGCGTTGGTGACCGTGAGGCTCCATTCCTCATTGAGCGAGGACGGCATGACGTTCGGGAAGAGCGTCAGGAAGAGCATCGCCACGGCGGCCACGATGGTGACGCCGGACAGTGCGAACGACCAACCCTCGCGCCCGACCTGGTTCGCCACGAGCGCGGCGACGAGCGCGGCCACCGCCACGACGAGCGCGACCAGGCTCTTGCCGTCACCGCCCTCGACCTGCGTCCACAGGAGGAAGACCAGTGCCAGCACAGCCGTGAGAAGACCGACTCCGGTCGCCAGCTTCCGCGCCCGCACCCGGATGTCGCCGACGGTTTTGAGTGCCGTGAACACCGCGCCGTGGAAGGTGAACAGCGTCAGCGTGACCAGGCCACCCAGGAGCGCGTACGGGTTGAGCAGGTCCCAGAAGGTCCCGACGTAGTCGAAGTTCTGATCGAGCTTCACACCCCGCACGATGTTGCCGAAGACCACTCCCCACAGGAACGCCGCGATCAGCGAGGTCCAGAAGATCGCGTGCTCCCAGTTGCGCTGCCAGTTCTCCTCGGGCCGCTTCACCCGGTATTCGAAGGCGACACCCCGGACGATCAGAGATACCAGGATGATCAACAGCGGCAGGTAGAAGCCGGAGAAGAGCGTGGCGTACCACTCGGGAAAGGCCGCGAACGTCGAGCCGGCGGCCGTGAGCAGCCACACCTCGTTGCCGTCCCAGACCGGGCCGATGGTGTTGATCAGCACCCGCCGCTCGGGCCGGTTGCGGGCGAGCACCTTGGTGAGGATGCCGACCCCGAAGTCGAAGCCTTCCAGGAAGAAGTACCCGGTCCATAGGAAGGCGATGAGGACGAACCAGACGTCGTGAAGTTCCATGACTGTGCAGCTCCCTCGGCCTAGTACGAGAAGGCCATCGGCTTGTCGGCGTCACGGGAGTCGCCGCCGATCTTCGTGGGCGGGTTGAGGTCGGCCTCGGTGAGCTCCGGCGGGCCGGCCTTGACGTACTTCGCGAGCAGCTTGACCTCGACGACCGCGAGGATGGCGTACAGGCTGGTGAAGACGATCATGGAGGTGATGACCTCGCCCTGGGAGACCGTGGGGGAGACCGCGTCCCGGGTCTTCAGGACGCCGTAGACCACCCACGGCTGACGGCCCATCTCGGTGAAGATCCAGCCCCAGGAGCTGGCGATCAGCGGAAAGGCCAGGGTCCAGATCGCGATGCGCCAGTACCACCGGGTGAGCGTCGGGCCGAGCGCCTTGTTCTTGAAGAGGACCACATGCGGCACCTCGTCCTCGCCGACCCGCAGGTGCTGGGGCAGCAGGAACTTCTTGCGGGTCAGCCAGAGTCCGGCCAGTCCGATGGCGAACGACGTCATGCCGAAGCCGATCATCCAGCGGAAGCCCCAGTAGGCGACCGGGATGTTGGGCCGGTAGTCGCCCGGACCGAACTTCTCCTGCTCGGCCTTGTTGACGTCGTTGATGCCCGGGACGTGCGAGGTGAAGTTGTCATTGGCCAGGAAGGACAGCAGTCCCGGAATCTCAATGGCGACCTTGTTGTGGCCGGCGTCGACATCCCCGTAGGCGAAGACGGAGAACGGCGCGGGCGCCTCGCCGTCCCACAGTGCTTCGGCTGCGGCCATCTTCATCGGCTGCTGCTCGAACATGATCTTGCCGAGAGTGTCACCGCTGACCGCGGTGAGCAGGCCACCGACGACAACGGTGACCAGACCGAGCCGCAGTGAGGTCTTCATCTCACGGATGTGCTTCTTGCGGACCAGGTGGAAGGCGGAGATGCCGACCATGAAGGCGCCGCCGGTGAGGAAGGCCGCGGTGAGCGTGTGGAAGGCCTGGGCCAACGCGGTGTTCTGGGTCAGAACCAGCCAGAAGTCGGTGAGCTCGGCCCGTCCCTTCGACTCGTTGATCTTGTAGCCGACCGGGTGCTGCATCCACGAGTTGGCCGCGAGGATGAAGTACGCCGACAGGATCGTGCCGATCGAGACCATCCACATGCAGGCCAGATGGATCTTCTTGGGCAGCTTGTCCCAGCCGAAGATCCACAGACCGATGAAGGTCGACTCGAAGAAGAAGGCGATCAGCGCCTCGAAGGCGAGTGGGGCGCCGAAGATGTCACCGACGAAGCGCGAGTAGTCGGACCAGTTCATGCCGAACTGGAACTCCTGAACGATGCCGGTGACGACACCCATCGCGATGTTGATCAGGAAGAGCTTGCCCCAGAACTTGGTGGCCTTGAGGTACTTCTCCTTCTCCGTGCGCACCCACGCGGTCTGCAGTCCGGCGGTGAGGGCCGCCAGCGAGATCGTCAGGGGAACGAACAGGAAGTGGTAGACGGTGGTGATGCCGAACTGCCAGCGCGCCAATGTCTCCGGCGCCAGAGCCAAGTCCACGTCGTCAGTCTCCTTACATCGCCGTGGTGCAGCGGCGGTCTGCCCCTTTTGTCACACACATCGTTGGAGCAACCGGGACACGCTTGTGAACGCGTTCACATTCACAAGCAATTATGCAGCATGCCCGTTCGAGACCGGAAAGGCGGGGGTCCCTAAGCCGGACCGAGGGTCCCCACCAGGGACGGACCGGTAGGCCCTGGCACGCGAAGGGCGTCTCGGTTCCACGTGAAACCGAGACGCCCAGCACCCGCCGCCCTGGGACAGGGCGGCTCTACAGCTCCTTGCGGAACCCTTCCGCCACCTTCAGGAAGATGTCGTTCGCCTCGTTCTCCCCGACCGTGACCCGGACACCCTCGCCCGGGAACGGCCGGATCACCACGCCCGCCTGCTCGCACGCCGCCGCGAACGCGACCGTGCTCTCCCCCAGCCGCAGCCACACGAAGTTGGCCTGGGTCTCGGGCACCGTCCAGCCCTGGGCGCGCAGCGCGTCGACCACCCGCGAGCGCTCGCACACCAGCGAGCCGACCCGGCCGAGCAGTGCGTCCTCGGCCTGCAGTGACGCGATCGCCGCGTCCTGTGCGATCTGGCTCACGCCGAAGGGCACGGCCGTCTTGCGCAGCGCCGCCGCCACGGGCTCGTGGGCGATCGCGAAGCCGACGCGAAGACCGGCCAGGCCGTACGCCTTGGAGAATGTGCGCAGCACGCAGACGTTCGGCCGCTTGCGGTACAGCTCCACGCCGTCCGGCACCTCGGCGTCGCGGATGAACTCGCGGTAGGCCTCGTCGAGCACGACCAGGACATCACCCGGCACCCGGTCGAGGAAACGCTCCAGCTCGGCCCGCCGTACCACCGTGCCCGTCGGGTTGTTGGGGTTGCAGACGAAGATCAGCCGGGTCCGGTCGGTGATCGCGTCAGCCATGGCGTCCAGGTCGTGCACATCACCCGGCGTCAACGGCACCTGTACCGAGGTGGCACCGCTGACCTGCGTGATGATCGGGTACGCCTCGAAGGACCGCCAGGCGTAGATCACCTCGTCGCCGGGGCCGGAGGTCGCCTGGACCAGCTGCTGGGCCACGCCGACCGAGCCGGTCCCGGTGGCCAGGTGGGACAGGGGGACGGCGAAGCGCTCGGACAGCTCGTTCATCAGGCCCGTGCACGCCATGTCCGGGTAGCGGTTGAACGACGAGGCCGCGGCCGTCACGGTCTCCATCACGCCGGGCAGCGGCGGATAGGGGTTCTCGTTGGAGGACAGCTTGTAGGCGACCGGGCCTCCGGCCGCGGCGGGCCTGCCCGGCTTGTAGGTGGGGATTCCCTCCAGCTCGGCGCGCAGCTTGGGGCTCGTCTCGCTCACCGCAGTCCTCCTCGCGACCACCGGCGGCTCATCACCACCGCCGGCTTCCAATACTCCTCACCCTATGAGGATTCGGCGCGGCTGCGTACAGGTCGGATCCGACCTCGTCCGCCACACCTGCATCAGGAGCATCACCGCCCGAAGGTGCACGAAATCCGGGGGCGCTGTCACATATATCTATGCGCCGGTGGCTCACGCCGTGGCGCGCATCCCTCATAGAGGTGAGTTGAGACCTCTTCGAAACATGGGCCACTTGGCAGGCTTCCATGGGTCGACAAGTCACGTCCTGACATTGGAGGTGTCAACTACCTTGCTTTCCAAGGCAGTTGACACCCGATGACCTTGCAGAAACGTGCCTGTCAAGGCGTGCATATGCGTCCGCCCTACCCCACCGCATGAGCCCTACTATCGGCTCGCCATGACAGCAGCAGGGAAGCACCAGGTGAGCCGCGCGGAAACCTCACGTCGGGGAAGCCGGCCGGGCCGGGCAGGCATCAGAGACGTCGCCGCCGCCGCCGGAGTATCCATCACAACCGTCTCCGACGCCCTCAACGGGAAGGGCAGGCTCCCGGACGCCACCCGACGGCATGTCCGCGAGGTCGCCGACCGGTTGGGCTACCGCCCGTCGGCCGCCGCCCGCACACTCCGTACCGGCAAGTCGGGACTGATCGGTCTGACCGTGACGACGTACGGGGATGAACCTTTCACCTTCACCGAGTTCGCGTACTTCGCCGAAATGGCACGCGCCGCCACCTCGGCCGCGCTGGCCCGCGGCTACGCCCTCGTCATCCTCCCCGCGACCTCCCGCCACGACGTGTGGTCGAATGTCGCCCTGGACGGCACGGTCGTCATCGACCCGTCCGACCAGGACCCGGTCGTCAGCGAACTGGTCCGGCAGGGTTTACCGGTCGTCTCCGACGGCCGCCCGGCCGGCACGCTTCCGGTCACCGCCTGGGTCGACAACGACCACGAGGCCGCCGTACTCGGCATCCTCGACCATCTGGCCGACGCCGGCGCCCGCCGCATCGGCCTACTGACGGGCACGACGACGGACACGTACACCCACCTGTCGACCACCGCGTACCTGCGCTGGTGCGAGCGCGTCGGCCAGGATCCGGTGTACGAGGCCTACCCGGCGCACGATCCGTGCGCGGGCGCCGTCGCCGCCGACCGGCTGCTCGCCCGCCCCGACCGGCCCGACGCCGTCTACGGACTGTTCGACCCGAACGGCACCGACCTGCTCGCCGCCGCCCGCCGCTACGGGCTGCGCGTACCGGACGACCTGCTTCTGGTCTGCTGCAGCGAGTCCACCGTGTACGCCAGTACCGAGCCGCCCATCACCACGCTCTCTCTGAAGCCGCGCCGCATCGGCACCGCGGTGGTCCAGCTCCTCATCGATGCCATCGAGGGGGTCAACTCGGACCAACCGGTCGAGCAGGTGATACCGACCGAACTGATCGTGCGTACCTCGTCCCAGCGACGTCCTCAGCGGACGACCGTCAGTCCGCCGCGGTCGCCCGAGGAGAAGTAGCGCGAGGCGGGTCGGAGCGGGAAAGCGCGTTCCCCGGGGCGGGGCAAGGGCGACGGCCGGGAGGTCGAAGCCCTGCCCAATCGGGGCGAAAGCCGCGATGAACTGGAGTCTTGCTCCGATTCACCACCCCTGGGTCATCACATGGCGCGATCCGCATTCCTATGATGGGCCCACGACACCGCGGGCCGCTGCGACCAGGCAGTCCGAATCGGTGCAGATGCGGCGTGATGGTGGAGGGGTCTGATGACTCAGGGGGCCGGTCAGGGACCCGAAGTGGAGCGGGCGGCGACGTTGCGCGACTTCCGGGTGCCCGCATACGTCCACGGGACCGGGCCCTACCCCCCTGACGCGCCCGCCGACGAGGCCGTCCGCACGGTGGAGGAGCCGGTCGACCACCCCGACGGGTACACGCCGACCGAGCGCGACCTGCCGGTCATCAACCGGGGCGACACGCTCCAGGTGCACATCGACCCCGCGGCCGCGCCGGATCCTCAGCCGACGACCGGCCCCGGGCCGCTGTACGTCGTCGGAGACGTGCACGGGTATCTCGAGGAGCTGGTGGCAGCCCTCCAGGAGAAGGGCCTGGTCGACTCCGTGGGGAACTGGTGCGCGGGCACCGCCCGGCTCTGGTTCCTCGGCGACTTCACCGACCGCGGGCCCGACGGCATCGGCGTCATCGACCTCGTGATGCGGCTGTCCGCCGAGGCCGCCGCGGCCGGCGGCTACTGCAAGGCCCTCATGGGCAACCACGAGCTGCTGCTGCTCGGCGCCAAGCGGTTCGGCGACACTCCCGTCAACTCCGGCGCGGGCACCGCCACCTTCCAGGCCGCCTGGCTGCTCAACGGCGGCCAGAAGAGCGACATGGACCGCCTCCAGGACCACCACCTGCAGTGGATGGCACGCCTCGACGCCATCGAGGCGGTCGACGGCCATCTGCTCGTCCACTCCGACACCACCGCGTATCTCGACTACGGCCGCTCCATCGAAGAGGTCAACGACACCGTCCGCGAGACGATCACGCGCAACGACGCGGACGAGGTGTGGGATCTGTTCCGCAAGTTCACCAAGCGCTTCTCCTTCCGCGACGAGGGCGGCGCCGACGCCGTACGCTCCCTGCTCGATACGTACGGTGGCACCCGCATCGTTCACGGTCACAGCCCCATTCCGTACCTCCTCGGCGAGGTCGGCTCCGAAGAGGGCGAGGACCCGGCCACGCCGCTGGTCGAGGGACCGCACGTCTACGCCGACGGACTCGCCATCGCGATGGACGGCGGAGTGACCATGGCCGGAAAGCTGCTGGTCCAGCAACTTCCCCTGGATATCTGAAGGTTCACAGGGCAGGCGTCTCCCATGCCGGACTGATCGACGACGGTGCTGGCCAGAGGGCATTTTCGGTAAACCCCCTGTCACGGCGTGCCTTCATCGCTCTACCATCGGCTTATCCGTAGCAGGCTCCCCTCCGTTTCTGCCCGACGGCTCGTCAGCGTGCGAGCCCCAAGCCCTACGGAGCATCGGGGGATGCACATGAACAGCGTTCCGCAGCACCTGCTGAGCGAGGACCGCCAGGAATACGAGCGGATCCTCGACGAGGCGCTGCGCTCCGCCCCACACCGTCCTGAACTGGCCGCTGTTGGTCAGCGGCTCAACCCGGAACAGCTGCGCACCATGGCGCTCAACGCCACCGCAATCATCACGGCGGCCGCGACGACCGAGTACCAGCACTATGTGAAGGTCCGCGAGGAACTGCGCCAACCGGCGCCGTCCACCCCGTCGTCCAGGCGCGAATCCGGCTCCGCGGAGCCGGGCACGAGCACGATGGGGCTCGCCACCACCATGGGTGAGGTCGCCGAGGCCGGCGCGGGCGCCGTCGCCGTCGTCGCGGTCCTGGCACCCGTCCTCGCCGGAACGGCCGCGGCGATCTTTCTGCTCGTGGGCTACATCCTGAAGATGCTCGACCCCGAGCCGGCGTTCGCCCAGACCATGCTCACCACCGGCTGGGTGTTCGGCGCGATGACCGCGGCCGGGATCCTCGTCGCCGCCGTCGGACTGCTGCTCACCGCGCTGCGCAATCGGCCCTCGCTCGAAGCCGGGTCGTACGGCGTGATGAGCGAGGAGGTGGCGCGGGCCAAGGAAGCCTGGCGCGAGGCCCTTTTGGAGCGCGGCATCCTGCCGTTCCTCCGGGAGGCTCTCGCCGACCCCGGCAGCGCCGCACTGCACCGTGCGACACCACCGGCACGAACCAGCCGAATGCCACACCTCGGCTACGACCGCCCGGGCTTCAGCAGCCCGGACGACGGCGCCCCGGGCTCGCGACCCAGCTTCACGAGCCCGGACTACACCAGCCCGGACTTCGGGGGGCCGGAACACCAGCCGGAGTAGCCGGAGCAGCCCCTCGGCTTGCGCCCCCGCCCAGGGGAGCGCAAGCCGAAGACTCTGCTGCGGTCCGGTCGTTGCCGAACTGCGGTGGGTACGGTGCTGTCAGTCCGCGAGGGGCAGGTACACGCGGTTGCCCGCCGCGGCGAACTCCTTGGACTTCTGCGCCATGCCTTCCTCGATCTCGTCCTGACTCCCGCCGTGCCGGCGGCGGATGTCCTGGGAGATCTTCATCGATGGAAGGATCAGCCCGGAGTCGGCCGACACCGAACCTCGCTCCCCGATGCGTGATCGGATACCCCCTGGCTACCGCATGTCGGAATCACTAGCGTCGGCTTTCTCATCCACACCTGTCCGGGGGGACTCATGCAAGCGCGCACGACACGGCTGACGACAAGAGCCGTAGCAACTGTCATCGGGGGGTTCCTCGCGTCAGGGTGTGCCCCGACGCAGGAGCCGAAGGCCGCTGCTGACGCCTCGTCCACGACGCCTTCGGCCAAGGCCGCGGTGACACCCCTGACGATGGCTCAACTCAAGGACCTCGCCTTCAAGGACGGAGAGGTCCCGCAAGCCCACGAGCCCATCGAGGTGAAGGAACCCCTGCCGCAAGGAAGTGGACGCTCCTTCCCGCCCATATCCGTACCTGCTTGCCAGCCACTCATCGACATCCGCAACGGCGAGGGGTCATTAGCTCACGTCTTCCAGAGATTCAACTGGAAGGAGAACATCATGGGCGGCAACTCGACACTCGCCTCCTATGAAGAGGACGAGGCCGAACAGCGCTTCGCGGAACTCAAGGAGGCCCTCGCCACCTGCCGGTCCTACGAGGGTGAGGGCTACGTCGGACCGTTCAAGGCGACGGTGGCCTCGGAGACACCGCCGCAGGTCGGCGAAGAGGCAGTGGCCTTCCGGGAGATCGTTCCCATGGGGCCGGAGCAACCCGGAGACCGCAACGAGCAGTTCATCGTGGTCCGTACGGGGAACACCATCGCCACGTTCTCCGAACTCAGCATGGGCGCAAGCCGCTCGTTCCCCACCGAGCTGATCAGTCGGCAGGTGGAACGGCTACGGAACGCGCAGCGACCCTGAGCACCGGCGAAAAGGCTGGCCGACGTCGTAGCCGCCGGCCAGCCTTCTGCCCAGGTCAGTCCACGAACGGCAGGTACACCCTGTTCCCGCTCGCCGCGAACTCCTTCGACTTCTGCAGCATCCCCTCAGCGACCTCCTCAGCCGTCGCATCCGCAGCCGCTGTACCGCCGAACTGCTTTGTGATGCTTTGGCTAATCTTCATCGAGCAGAACTTCGGCCCGCACATCGAGCAGAAGTGTGCCGTCTTGGCAGGCTCGGCCGGCAGTGTCTCGTCGTGGAACTCACGTGCCGTGTCCGGGTCGAGGGCGAGGTTGAACTGGTCCTCCCACCGGAACTCGAAGCGGGCGTCCGACAGCGCGTCGTCCCACTCCTGCGCACCTGGGTGCCCCTTGGCGAGGTCGGCTGCGTGGGCGGCGATCTTGTAGGTGATGACGCCGGTCTTGACGTCGTCACGATTGGGCAGGCCCAAGTGCTCCTTGGGCGTGACATAGCAGAGCATGGCCGTGCCCCACCAGGCGATCATCGCGGCACCGATGCCGGAGGTGATGTGGTCGTACGCCGGCGCGACGTCCGTCGTCAGCGGGCCGAGCGTATAGAACGGAGCTTCATCACAGATCTCCTGCTGAAGGTCGATGTTCTCCTTGATCTTGTGCATCGGGACATGTCCCGGGCCCTCGATCATGGTCTGAACATTGAAACGCTTCGCGATCCGGTTGAGTTCCCCGAGCGTGCGCAACTCCGCGAACTGCGCCTCGTCGTTGGCGTCCGCGATCGAGCCCGGCCTGAGGCCGTCGCCGAGCGAGTACGTGACGTCGTAGGACGCGAGGATCTCGCAGAGCTCCTCGAAGTTCTCGTACAGGAAGCTCTCCTTGTGGTGCGCGAGGCACCACGCGGCCATGATCGAACCGCCGCGGGAGACGATGCCGGTCTTGCGGTTCGCGGTCAGCGGTACGTACGGCAGGCGCACGCCCGCGTGGACCGTCATGTAGTCCACGCCCTGCTCGGCCTGTTCGACGACCGTGTCCTTGTAGATCTCCCAGGTCAACTCCTCGGCCCTGCCGTCGACCTTTTCCAGGGCCTGGTAGAGCGGGACCGTGCCGATGGGGACGGGGGAGTTGCGCAGCACCCACTCGCGGGTGGTGTGGATGTTGCGGCCGGTGGACAGGTCCATGACCGTGTCGGCGCCCCAGCGGGTCGCCCAGGTCATCTTCTCGACCTCCTCCTCGATGGAGGACGTCACCGCGGAGTTGCCGATGTTGGCGTTGACCTTCACCAGGAACCGCTTGCCGATGATCATCGGCTCGATCTCCGGGTGGTTGACATTGGCCGGCAGCACGGCCCGGCCCGCCGCGATCTCCTCCCGTACGACTTCGGGCGAAACGTTCTCCCGGACGGCCACGAACTCCATCTCGGGAGTGATGTCCCCCTGGCGGGCGTACGCGAGTTGTGTGACCGCGCCCCCGTCGCGGCTGCGGCGCGGCAGGCGCGGCCGTCCAGGGAAGACCGCGTCGAGGTTGCGCAGGCCGCCTCGCGGTGAGGTGTGCTTGATCCCGTCGTCCTCGGGACGGGCGGGACGGCCCGCGTACTCCGCGGTGTCACCGCGGGCGATGATCCAGTTCTCCCGCAGCGGCGCCAGGCCCCTGCGGACGTCGGTCTCGGTGAGTGGATCGGTGTACGGGCCCGACGTGTCGTACAGCGTGACCGACTGCCCGTTGGTGAGGTGCACCTGACGGACCGGCACCCGCAGGTCGGGGCGTGAGCCCTCGACGTACGCCTTGTGCCAGCCGATGGACTTCCCGCTCTCCTCGCTGAGCTCGTTCTGCGTGGAGGCAGGCGTGCGTGCGTCCCTGTTGGTCATGAGACCTACTCCCTACGCCGGCATTACCCGGTAACAGGTTCGGCGGTCGACGCAGCGGCTTCCGTCTGCCGATGCTTCGTGTGAAACATCACTCGCTTGTGGCGATGTTTCATGTGAAACATGACTGGGACGGAGGTCAGCGCCCTCTCAGCCCGGTGCTCCGAGCTCCCGCGTGTACAAAGGTGCCTCCACGCTAGCGTCAATTCGGGCGCGCTGAACAGAGGGCCCCTGTCGTTCTTGCGATGATCGGTCGGTGACCACGACACAGCAGTTCCCGTTTCCGCCCTCCGAGCCGCCCCGCAGGCCGGGTGGCGGGAACGGCAACGGAGACGACGGCGGACGTGGAGACGCCCGTGGCGAGAGCCCTGGTGGCGGCGGAGCCGGCCACGGAGGCGGCCATGATTTCTTCGGCGCCAGGGGCGACATGCGTGGCCATCGCGCCGAAGCCGCTGACGGGCAAGGTGGCGGTCATGGGCCTGGCTACGGCGAAGGGCCCGGTCAGGGCTCCGGTGGTGGTCATGGGTCGGGTGGCGGTCACGGGTCCGGTGGTGGTCACGGTCACGGCGACAACGGTTCCGGTGGCGGGCAGGGGCATGACGGTCCCGGTTCCGACGGCGGGCACGGGCACTCGCACAGCCACAGTCATGGGCCGGCAGCGCCCGTCTCCAAGCATCTGCGCAAGGTCATCGCGGCCATCCTGATCCCGTTCGCCGCGGCCGTCCTGGTCGGGCTCGCGGTGCTGTGGCCCGGTGGTGCCCCGGGGCACGAGCGCACGGGCGTCGGCTTCGACCGGCAGACCCAGCAGGCCACGGTCACCGAGGTCGAGAGCGTGAGCTGCTCCTCGGTGAACGCCTCGGGGGAGACCCCGACCGGCGACACCTCCACCGCCGAGGGCTCGTCCGCGCAGCAGCAGGCGAACGGCACCTGCAAGAGGGCGACGATCCGGGTCGACACCGGCAAGGACAAGGGGCGTACCTTCACGGAGATCGTCCAGCCGGACCAGTCACGGCAGTTGCACGAGGGCGAGAAGGTCGTGGTCGCCTACGAGCCCTCTGCGCCGAGGGACCTGCAGTACTCGGTCACCGACATCAACCGTCGGCTCCCGATGGCGCTGCTTGCCGGCATCTTCGCGCTCGCCGTCGTGGCCGTGGGCCGACTGCGGGGCGTCATGGCCCTGATCGCGCTGGCCATCAGTTTCATGGTGCTGAACTTCTTTGTCCTGCCCGCGATCCTGCAGGGTTCGAATCCGCTGGTCGTGGCCGTGGTCGGGTCGAGCGCCATCATGCTGATCGCCCTGTATCTGTGCCATGGCCTGTCGGCCCGTACGTCCGTCGCGGTGCTCGGCACACTGATCTCGCTGCTGCTGATCGGCGTACTCGGCTCGCTGTTCATCGGCTGGGCCGCACTCACCGGCAACACGGACGACAACACCGGTCTGATCCACGGTCTGTACCCGTCGATCGACATGAGCGGTCTGCTGCTCGCCGGAGTCATCATCGGTTCGCTCGGTGTCCTAGACGACGTGACGGTCACCCAGACGTCGGCGGTCTGGGAACTGCACGAGGCCAATCCGACGATGGGCTGGCGCGGGCTGTACCGCGCCGGCATACGGATCGGGCGTGACCACATCGCATCGGTCGTCAACACGCTCGTCCTCGCCTACGCGGGCGCCGCGCTGCCGCTGCTCCTGCTGTTCTCGATCGCGCAGAGCAGTGTGGGCACGGTGGCCAACAGCGAACTGGTCGCGGAGGAGATCGTGCGCACGCTGGTGGGCTCGATCGGCCTGGTCGCCTCGGTACCCGTCACCACGGCTCTCGCGGCCCTGGTGGTCTCGGCCGACCGGACGGGGATGGGGGGCGCGGTGACGACGAGGGCTCCCGGGTCGTCCGGGGCCCCTACAGCCCCCGGGGCAACGGAAGCGGCAACGACCGGTGCCCGACCGGCTCCGGCACGCGGCGGGAAGGGACGGCGGCGCAGGCGCTGAGACGGGAGAGCCGTCCAGCCTGGCCGACATCGCCGACATCGCCGACCCGGCCACACCTGCCGACCCTGCCATCAACCCGTGCCGCCAATGACACATCACGCCCGCATGCAGAAGCGTTCCTGCACACCCCCACCCCCGAGAGTGAAGCGATCCGCCGCTTCCCCGCCGAAACGCTTCAGCCCGCGCTCTGCTCCTCCGCCAGGATGCGGTCCAGCGCCTCGTCGAGGTGGGCGTCGAAGTCGGCGTGCGCGCCTTCCTGGCCCAGCGGCACCAGCTTGTCGGTGCGGTCGAGGAAGGCGATGAGGGGCGCCGTGGATGAGCGGAACAGCGCCTGGTCGCTGCCGACCTGAAGCCGGATCAGTACGTCACCCAGTGAGTCGGGCTCGGCGGGTGAGACGCGCACGTCCCCGTCCCCGCACGGCCGTCCCACCCCGTCGATCAGCAGCTCGCGACCGAAGGCCCAGGTCACCGGGGCATCGCCCGGCAGATGGAAGGTCAGCCGGATGGCATAGGGATCGCAGGTCTCGTAGCGCAGCTCCACCGGAATTCGGAAGGAGAGCTCCTCGGAGACGAGAAAGCTCATCATGACCTCTGCCTGCACGAACTCGCGCATCGCCTACCCCGTCACTTGACGTCGACTGGCTGGGAACCATCCCTCTGACACTGAGGGAATCTTGCTGAACGTGCACGACAGATCACAAGGAGTGAGTTTTCAGATACTGATAGAGGTCGCGAGTGACCCCATGAGCCGAGCCAACGCGCCTTGCAATTGCTGCGTTGCCGCCGGGAGCCGGTCGGCCTGATGGGAGGGCAGAGAAATGGCCATCGTCGCCGCGACGTTACCCACTGTGATCGGGATCGCCGCGCACACCGTGCCCAGTGCGTACTCCTGTCGTTCCGTCACCGGTTCCGCCCGCCTCATCCGTTCGAGCCGTCGCAGCATGGAATGGTTGTCACGCACGGTGTAGGGCGTGATGGACTGCACCGGGTAGCGGTCGAGATGGTCGCGGCGGGCGTCGTCGTCCAACTGGGCCAGCAGACACTGGCCGATGGCGTGCGCGTGCCCGGTCTCGCGGAAGTCCGCCCACTCCTCGACCGCCGGGTTGCCCGGGGTGTCGGAGACGCACACGACCTCGATCTCGCCGTCGCGGTACATCGCGTAGTACACCGGTACGCCGATCGCGTCGCGCCAGTGTGCGAGCGTCTCCGCGACCGTGCTGCGACGTTTCTGCTGGGCTCCGCTGCTGCCCAGCCGCTCAGCCGCTTCACCGAGGAAGAACAGCCCTTTGTCGCGGCGCAGATAGCCCTCGTGCACGAGGGTGCGCAGCAGGTGGTAGGCCGTGGGGAGCGCCAGGCCCGTCTCGCGGGCCAGTTGCTTGGCGGGGGCTCCGTGTTCGTGTTCGGCGACGCACTCCAGCAGGCGCATGGCGCGCTGCACGGATCCGATGAGGGTCGAGGAGTGCGGCGGCGTGGGTGACGCGGTCGCCTGCCGCTGCGTCGGAGGGGTTGTGGGGCGTGGGCGCGCCGACGGTGCGGCGGGCTGCTCCGGGGGCCGCATACGGGCTCCCGGGGGCAGGAGGTCGGCCCTGCCGGCCACGGCGGGTGCGTGGAGCTGAGCGGGTGCGGTGGGTACGGGAGATGGAACGGGTGCGGTGGGTCCGTGGGACTGGGCGAGTGCGGTGTCAACCGTGGCCAAGGGTCACTCCCGGAGCGCGAGGGGGCAGCCCGTGCGGGGAACACGGGAGGGGGTGTACGCCGCTCGCGGGGTCGTCCCCGCGTCGAGTTCCGGACTCTAACCGTCCGCCACCGCCGGCAGACGGTCTGCACGGGAAACTTCCCTCGCCCGAGGGAACCGGTGATTCCTGTTACCGATCGCCGGTTGCCTCGAGTTGACCGCTCACCAGTCGCTGCGTGACGAGGAACTCGTCGTGAACTTCCGTACGACGTAGATCAGTCCGCCGACCAGTGCCACGAAGACCAGCACCTTGAAGAGCAGGCCGATGACGAAGCCGACGACGCTGGCTATCAGCCCGCCGAACACGACCAGGGCGATGACAGGCACCGCGACCCACTTCATCCACCACGGCAGTCCCGTGAAGATCTCTCGCATCGCCCTCGCCTCTCTGGTGCCCGGCACTTCTGGTGCCGGAGCCTCTGAATGTCCTGCACTAGCTTCTGAATGTCCTGCACTCGATGCTAGGGCGGGAGGGGCCCAGGCGGGGGCCTCGCATCCCTTGTCCGCCCCTGACTGATCCCCTAGGGAACCCCGAGGTCGCAGGTCAGCTCTCGGGCGGAGAGAACACCACCATCACCCTGAGGTCCTCGCTGATGTGATGGAACTTGTGCGCGACACCGGCCGGTACGTAGACGACGCTGCCGCGCGCCACCTGGGTGGTCTCCATGCCGACGGTGATCGCGGCGCGGCCGCTGACGACGAAGTAGACCTCGTCCTGGTTGTGCGGCTGCTGCGGGTCGCGCTCGCCGGCGTCGAGGGCGTACAGGCCGACCGACATGTTCCGCTCCCGCAGGAACTGCAGGTAGGCGCCATCATTGGCGGCGCGCTCCGCCTCCAGTTCGTCCAACCGGAATGCCTTCATCGACTTCGTCCGCCCTCGCCCGTGTCGTAACAGATCTCTTCTGCGACGATCAGACACATGAAGAATTTCGTAGTCAAGACGATCGCCAACGCGGGCGCCCTGGCGGTCGCCGTATGGCTGCTCGACAAGATCACCCTGACCGGCGACAGCACCGGCAAGAAGGTGTGGACGCTGCTCCTCGTCGCCCTGGTCTTCGGTCTGGTGAACTTCCTGGTCAAGCCCATCGTGCAGGTCCTGACCTTCCCTCTGTTCATCCTGACCCTCGGCCTGATCACCCTGGTGGTCAACGCCCTGATGCTGCTGCTGACCTCATGGCTGGCCGACAAGCTCGACCTGAGCTTCCATGTCGAGGGCTTCTGGACCGCCGTCCTGGGCGGCCTGATCATCTCGATCGTGTCCTGGGCGCTCCACGTCGTCCTGCCCGACGAGGACTGAGCGCGCCATGACCTACCGCGTCTGCTTCGTCTGCACCGGCAACATCTGCCGCTCCCCGATGGCCGAGTCGGTCTTCCGCGCCCGCATACGGGAAGCCGGGCTCGACGGCCTGGTGGAGGTCGACAGCGCCGGCACGGGCGGCTGGCACGAAGGCGACGGCGCCGACCCGCGCACCGTCACGGTCCTGGAGAACGGCGGCTACGACGGCACCCACACGGCCCGCCAGTTCCAGCCGTCGTGGTTCGCCCGCCTCGACCTTGTCATCGCTCTCGACGTCGGCCACCTCAAGGCCCTGCGCCGTCTCGCACCCACCTCGCAGGACGCGGAGAAGGTCCAGCTGCTGCGTTCCTACGACCCCGCCGCGGGCGCCGACCTCGACGTGCCGGATCCGTACTACGGGGGCATGGACGGCTTCGAGGAGTGCCTTGAGATGGTGGAGGCGGCGAGCGAGGGTCTGCTCGCCGCGGTACGCGAGGACGTGGAGGGACGGGCGGCATGAGCGCTACGAGCGGGCAGGGACTCCCTGGGGGCAGCGGTGACGGCACACGCGCTGTGCGGGCCGGGCTGCCCGAGCCGGTCAGGCACGAGCCGACCCTGCCCGGTCCGGTGTTCGCCGCCCACTTCCATCTGCCGGGCGAGGTGACGGGTCCGTACAGCTACGGCCGCGACGACAACCCGACCTGGACCCTGCTGGAGCGCGCCATCGGCGAGCTGGAGGCGCCCGGGCGGGAGGGCGTGGAGACGCTCGTGTTCGCCTCGGGCATGGCTGCCATCTCCTCGGTGCTGTTCTCGCAGCTGCGGGCCGGAGACGCGGTCGTCCTGCCCGATGACGGCTACCAGGCGCTGCCCCTCGTACGCACGCAGTTGGAGGCCTACGGCATCGAGGTGCGTACGGCGCCCACCGCCGGCGATGCCCAGCTGGACGTCCTCGACGGCGCGAAGCTGCTGTGGATGGAGACGCCGTCGAACCCCGGGCTCGACGTGTGCGACATCCGACGGCTCACCGAGGCCGCACACGCGCGTGGCGCCCTGGTCGCCGTCGACAACACGCTCGCGACACCGCTCGGGCAGCGCCCGCTGGAGCTCGGCGCGGACTTCTCCGTGGCCAGCGGCACCAAGCAGCTCACCGGGCACGGGGACGTCCTGCTGGGATACGTCACCGGTCGCGACGCCGAGGCCATGGCCGCCGTCCGGCGCTGGCGGAAGATCGTCGGAGCGATCGCGGGGCCGATGGAGGCCTGGCTCGCCCACCGTTCGATCGCCACGCTCCAGTTGCGGGTCGACCGGCAGAACGCGACCGCCCTGGTGCTCGCGGAGGCGCTGCGGGGGCGCCCCGAGGTGACCGGGCTGCGCTATCCGGGGCTGGCCGACGACCCCTCGCACAAGGTCGCCTCGCAGCAGATGCGGCGCTACGGGTGCGTGGTTTCCTTCACGCTGCCCACGCGCGCGCGTGCTGACCGTTTTCTCGACGCGCTGCGGCTCGTCGACGACGCGACCAGCTTCGGTGGGGTGCGCTCGACGGCCGAACGCCGCGGGCGCTGGGGCGGAGACGCCGTGCCGGACGGTTTCATCCGTTTCTCGGTGGGTGCCGAGGATCCCGAGGACCTGGTGGCGGATGTGCTGCGCGCCCTGGACGAATCGTCCCGGTAGCCCCTGCGCACCCGCCGAGGCGGTGTACGGCTACGTGCAACGGGCGGTCCGAGCCTCCCCCCTCGTGGCTCGGACCGCCCCGGTTCCGCGCGCGAAGAACCGCGCGACCAAGGCTAGTTGACTCTGTGTCAGTGTCCAATCACAGTAGCGACAGAGACCTATCGACATATTTATAGTTGGGCCCTGCCTCGGGGCCGGGAGAAGGGCAGGGAAGAGGAGGGCGTCGCCATGGATCTGGCCTTGCTGCGCACCTTTGTGACGGTGCACCGGGCCGGGTCCTTCACCCGCGCGGCCGCGCTGCTCGGCCTGTCGCAGCCGGCCGTCACCTCACAGATCCGCACCCTGGAGCGGCAGTTGGGGCGTCCCCTGTTCCTGCGGCAGGCCCGGGGAGTGACGCCTACCACCATCGGCGACGAGCTCGCCCACAAGGCGGCGCCGCATCTCGACGCCCTGGTGGAGATCACCGAGACTGGGCTCGACGACGAGTCCTCCTTACGGACACTGCACCTCGCCGGCCCTCCCGAGTTCACCGCCGAGCGGGCACTGCCCGCGCTCACCGAGCTGACCGGCGAGGACGGCCAGGGCTTCGCGCTGCGCGCCTCCTTCGGGAACGCCGAGGAAGTTCTGGAAGGACTCGCCGCCGGGCATCACGATCTGGCCATCTGTACGGCCCGTCCGCGCGGCGCACTGCTCACGGCGACTGCGCTCTGCGACGAGGAGCACGTCCTGGTCGCGGCCCCACACTGGGCCGAGCGGCTCGGCTCCGGAAAACCGCGCCGCAAGGGGGCACGGGTCCTGGAGAACGTCACCTCGGTCAAGGGGAGGCGGGTGTCGGAGGGCGGCTCCGCGGCCAAAGGGAGACGGGCGCCGGAGAACTTCGCCATGACCAAGTCCGCACCCGCGTTGGAGCACGTCCCGGTGGTCGAGGTGCACGAGTCGCTGCCCTTCGTCTCCCGCTACTGGGCTTCGGTCTTCGACTCTCTCCCGGCCGCCCCGGGCACCGTGATCGTCCCGGACCTGCGTGCGGTCCTCGCCTGCGCGGTGGCAGGCGCCGGACTCGCCGTACTGCCCCGCTATCTGTGCGCATCCGCCCTGGAACGCGGTGAGGTCGTCGCGCTGCATGATCCTGCGGTGCCGCCCCTGCGGACGTACTTTCTGGTGGTCCGCACCGGCACTCTGGCGATGCCGCACATCGCACGGGCCCACGAGTGGTTGCTGCAGGCGGCCGGCGACTGGTGCTGAGCCGCGTATTTCAGCTGGTCACCGCCTCGCGGTGTCGCCGACCGCCAGCTCGGTCCGAGCCGTTCACACGGTGCGCTCATTCGGTGACGTTTCGCGATGTTTCACGTGGAACCAGCGGGGCCACATTTCTCCCATGACCGTCCGACCCGTGGTCAAGCGCACCGCCCGCGCCGTTCTGCTGGACGGTGACGACCTGATTCTGATCAAGCGCACCAAGCCCGGCTTGGATCCGTACTGGCTCACGCCCGGCGGCGGAGTCGAGCCGGACGACCCAACCGTCGTCGACGCCCTGCACCGGGAGGTGTACGAGGAGCTCGGCGCCAAGATCACCGACGTGGTGCCCTGCTTCGTCGACACCGTCGAGCACATCGGCGCGGACGGCGGTGCGACCGGCGTGAAGGTGCAGCACTTCTTCGTCTGCCACCTGGAGTCCATGGATCCCTCCCTGCGGCACGGCCCCGAGGTGGACGAGCCCATCGGCGAGTACGAGATCGTGCGGGTGCCGTTCACTCGTGTCGGGATCGCTTCCGTCCACCTCGTACCGCTGTCGCTGCGGCACTACCTGGACGGCAACATCGAGGGCGTACGCGCCATGCACGCCCCGGACCTCGGCTGACCTCCGACACCGGGTCACTGAGCGGCGGCCACGAGCTCCTCCACCGAGTCGTGGCGTATGCGTTCCGACGGGATGCCACTGTCCCTGAGTGCGTCCACACCGCTGCGGATCATTCCGGGCGGGCCGGAGAGATAGGCGTCGTATTCGTTCCACGGTCCGTACGCGCGTATGGCGTCCGGGAGCTGGAGGTGCGCCTGCTGGTCGATGACCGCACGGACCGAGAGCCACGGGTGGGACTGCTGGAGCCTGAGCATGGTGTCGATGTCGTAGAGGTCGTGGTCGGTGCGGGCACCGTAGAACACCTCGACCGGGCGCCGTTCGCCATGCTCGGCGACGTCCTCGACGAGTGCCTTGATGGGCGCTATGCCGGTGCCGCCGCCCAGGCAGAGCAGCCCGCTGTCGGTGGTGTGGTCGACGGTCATCGAACCGGCGGGCGGGCCGAGCCGGATGATGTCGCCGGGCCGTGCACGGTGCACCAGGGCGTTGGAGACCCAGCCCGCGGGGACGGCCTTCACGTGGAACGACAGCAGACCGTCGGAGCGGGGCGCGGAAGCGAAGGAGTAGTGCCGCCAGATCCGCGGCCACCAGGGTGTCTCCACGCTCGTGTACTGGCCTGCAAGGAAGGGATAGGGCTGGTCGGGGCGGACGGTGACGACCGCGACGTCCGGTGTTCTGAGGTCGTGCGCCACGACTTCCGCGTACCACCAGGCGGGGGCGCGGAGTTCGTCCGTCGCCGCCGCGTCGATCATGACTTGCGAGATCGTGGTGTACGTCCGGACCCATGCCGCCTCGAGCTCCGGATTCCAGATGGCGGAGGCGTACTTGCTCAGGGCACCGATGAGGCACTCGCCGACAGCCGGGTAGTGCTCGGCCCGGGTGCCGTACTTGCGGTGTCCGCGGCCGAGGTTCTGCAGATACTCGACGAGGACCTCGGTGTTGTCGATGTGCTCGGCCGCGGTGAGCAGCGCCTTGAGCAGCCGGTCCCGCTGGGTGTCCATCGCGGCCGGGAACAGCGACCGGAGGTCGGGGTGGCGTACGAAGAGCAGCGCATAGAAGTACGAGGTGACCTTGTCGGCCACGGGTCCGACCTCGGCCATGGTCCGGCGGACAAGGACGGCATCCGGGGAGGCGTCCTGCTTCGGGGCGGAGCGCTGGGCGGGTACGCGGTGTTCGGCGGGCGGTGCTTCGGAAGGCACGGCTCGGGTGAGGAGGGGAGTCTGGACGAGCGAGGTCTGGGCGAGCGGGGATTGGACGGGCGGAGCCGGGACGGGCGGGCCGGAGGCGGAAGCCGGTATGAGGGGCGATATCTCGGGCGTCTGTATCGCGGTCGTCTCGCGGGTCCCGGTGGCGTCCGGTATGTCGTCCGGGGTGGCGGGCGGTGCGCCGACTGACGACGACGTGGGCGGTGTGTCCTCGCCGGCTTCGGCGGGCGGCTGTGCGCCGTCGCTTGTCGTGGCGGGCGGTGCGGTGTTCGGCGTCGGCGGGTCCTTGTCGGCGCCGCTCGCGGTCCTGCTGCCCACCGGGCGCATCGCCGCCAGGCGACGGCCGTCGGTGGCCTCCTGTTCGCTGCCCGGAGTCGTCGCCGGCTGCTTGCGCGGCGTGAACCAGCCGCTCCCGCCGCCGGACGTGCCGTTGTCGGCCGGCGTGGTGATCGGAGCGTCCATGGTGTGCCTCGCCTCGAACATCTTTCGGTCGGTCTGCGCACTTCCCTGGTCGGAAGATGCCTGCTTTCCCCCGCAGACGGCTTGCTCTCTTGTCCGGCGCCGCAGCCAATGCGGCCACAGTCAACCCGTGTTCCGGCTCCGTACGGACAAGTAGGCGAGAGTGTGACATTGGCCGCAGCACTCTCACCGCAGCGTCCCACCCGATATGGACGCCCGGCCTCGTTACCGGAAATGCGGGTCTTCGATCTCTCCGTCCCGTTAGGCTGCATTGCCCTGCTCTCGGCCCGCTCGGGACGTGCAGGACGAGCTCCTCACCCGGACGCGAACCGGAGTCGACCATACCGGCCACCGCCCCGCACACAAGTCCCCCCTCCTCCTCCACGAATATGACGAGGGGCGAACCGTCAATTACTTCAATTACCGGGCGTGCCGCACCAATTCATAGGCTTCCCACAGATCCAGCCCCATATAGGCGTGGGTCGAGATGCCCGCCAGATGGCTGTCCGCATTGATCGCGACGGAGATCGGCACCGCCCCGAACAGGTCCTTGTCCGACAGGGAGTCCCCGTAAGCGATGCAGTCGGTCCGTGTCACGCCGAACTGCTCGCACAGCCGGTCGGCGATCCGGACTTTGGCCGCGGCGCTCAACACCCCTGCGGGATCGACGGGCTCGGTGAACGGCAATGCGGGAAAGCGGGACCCGTACGCCGCATGTGCGCCCCAGCCGATGAGCTTCTCCACGAAGAAGGAGGGCGAGAGCGACACGACGGCGCAGTAGTCGCCGTCGCTCCTGATCTCCGCCCAGACCTCGCGGATACGAGCCAGCCAAGGGGCACTTTCGAAAGCCGCCGTCACATGAGCCTCGGTGAGTTCCGCCCAGAGCGTGTACACCTCCGCCGCGTATTCGGGCGGCCCGATCAACCCTGCCCCGATTGCCTGATCGAGCGCCACCGCCTCGGCTTCCAGCCCGAGCTGCCGGGATATCTCCACGGGCGCGGTGCTTCCGTGCAACAACGTGCCGTCGAGGTCGAAGAGATGAAGTCTGGCCATGCCGCCGAGGCTAACGGGGTGCTTGTCCGGCTTCAGGGGCTGCCACCGGACGGTCGCCGTTCGCCGATGTTTCACGTGAAACACCCAGCGCCTGTTCGCAGGCTGTGCCGTTGGCCACGACGTGGCCAAAAGCTCGTCCGTCCTACGGGAAACAGGTGGACGACGAGGGCGCCCGTCAGACAGCCTGACCTGCGTGCCGACTCCTTCCCTCACCGCTCTGCCCATCCGCCGTCTGACGCGTCGCGATCTCACCGCCTGCGCCGACTTGTCCGAGGACCGGGGGTGGCCACGCGAGGAGCACAAGTGGGGCTTCCTCCTCACGGCCGGAAAGGGCTACGGCATCGACGACCCCGACGGCGGGCTCGTCAGCGCCTGCGTGGTCACTGAGTACGGGCCGCAGGACCAGCCCGATCTAGGCGCCATCGGCATGGTGTTGGTGGCCGGACGGCATGCCCGCCAGGGCATCGGACGCCGGCTGATGCGCCACGTCGTCTCGGCGATGGGCACCACACCTCTGACGCTGCACGCGACGCCGTACGGTCGTCCGCTCTATGAAAGGCTCGGCTTCAAGGTCACCGGCCGGGCCGAGATGCTGTGCGGCCACTTCACCCCGGGCGGTCCGCCGCCCGAGGTCGCCACGCGTGCGGTCACCGCCGAGGACCTCACCGGCATTCTCCGGCTCGACGGGGAGGTCTTCGGTGCCGATCGCACGCACGTCATCACCCGGCTGCCCGCCTTCGCCGACCAGTTGCGGGTCGCCGAGGAGAACGGCCGGATCATCGGCTACGCGGCCGCTTGGCCCAACATGGACACCCATGTCGTCGGCCCCCTGATCGCCCGCGACACGGCAACGGCGAAGGCGCTGATCGGCTCCCTCGCCGCCCACACCGACCGCCCTCTGCGCACCGACATCGACGTACGGCACGAGGAGTTGCTGACGTGGGCGAAGGAACACGGTCTGGCATCCACCGCCTTCAACGCCGTCATGACGTATGGCATCGCGGAACTCCCCGGGGACTGGAGCCGACGCTTCGCGCCGCTGACGGTGGCGGCCGGCTGAGGTCCGACAAGCCGAGTTCTAGTACGGCGACCGCCGGTTCCCCAGGGATTCGGGAACCGGCGGTCGCTGTGTACGACTCGTGATGAAGGTTGCGGAGTGCAGTGTGCGGCTCAGTGGTGAAGGGCAGCTCGCTGATCCGTCGGTACGGCTTCAGCGACTACCGTGCTCGGCGCGCTGTCTCGGCGTTCCAGAGCGGCCGAGAGGAAGGCGAGAAGCAGGGCGGCCGCGGCGAGGGCGGCACCGACCCAGTTGGGGGCGGTGTACCCGAGGCCGGCCGAGATGACGAGACCGCCGAGCCAGGCGGAGAGCGCGTTGCCGAGGTTGAAGGCGCCGATGTTCACGGCCGACGCCAGGGTCGGAGCGCCGTGTGCCTGATCGAGGACGCGCTTCTGCAGTGGCGGGACGGTTGCGAACCCCAGGGCACCGATGAGCGCGATCGTGACGGCCGCCAGGGCCTTGTGGTGGGCGGTGAGCGTGAAGAGGGCGAGGACAACGGCCAGTGCGCCCAGAGAGACGTAGAGCATGGGCATCAGCGCGCGGTCGGCGTATTTGCCGCCGACGAGGTTGCCGCCGACCATGCCGAGACCGAAGAGGACCAGCAGCCAGGTGACCGAGCCGTCGGCGAAGCCTGCGACCTGGGTCATCATCGGGGCGATGTAGGTGATGGCCGCGAAGACGCCGCCGAAGCCCAGGACGGTCATCGCCATCGCGAGCAGGACCTGCGCGTTCTTGAAGGCGGCCAGTTCGTGGCGCAGGCTCACGCCTTCCGCCTTGGGCATGTCGGGGACGAGCTTGGCGATGCCGAGGAGACCGATCACGCCCAGGACGGCGACGATCCAGAAGGTGACGCGCCAGCCGACGGACTGCCCGACGAGTGTGCCCAGCGGGACACCGACCACGTTGGCGACGGTCAGTCCGGTGAACATCATCGCGATGGCTCCGGCCTTCTTGTCGGGGGCGACCAGATCGGCCGCGACGACCGATCCGATGCCGAAGAAGGCGCCGTGGGCGAGTGAGGCGATCACGCGGCCGATCAGCATGACGGCAAAGGTGGGCGCGAGGGCGGACAGCAGATTGCCGGCGATGAACAGACCCATCAGCAGCATCAGCATCCGCTTGCGGGAGATCTTGGTACCGAGCACGGTCATCAGCGGGGCGCCGAACATGACACCAAGCGCGTAGCCGGTCACCAGGAAGCCGGCGGTGGGGATGGAGACCCCGAAGTCGCCCGCGACCTCGGGCAGCAGGCCCATGATCACGAACTCGGTCGTTCCGATTCCGAAGGCCCCGATCGCGAGGGCGAGAAGCGCGAGCGGCATGAGGTGACACCTTCCCAGACGATTGCAGGAGCGTGTAGCGGACTGCCACATTAATTGCAGACGCTAGATACATGCAAGCGCGGACTATTTCGATGTCGTTATATCTTGGTGACAGCCGCTCCTGGACCTGGTGCGCGCTGTCGCTGCTGCACGGCAGGATCGAGGCCCCCATCGAGCGGACCTGCAGGCGGTCAAGAACCCTCCGCACGCCGTCATAGGGACGCCTCTGCATAGAGTGCGGGCATGGGAGATCTTGAGATACGGCCCGCCACGGCGGACGACATTCCCGCGATCGTCGCCATGCTCGCCGACGACCCCCTGGGTGCCCAGCGCGAGTCACCGGACGACCTGACGCCCTACTTGGCAGCGCTCGAACGCCTCACCGCCGACCCCAACCAGCAGCTGGTGGTCGCCGTTCGTGAGGGCCGCGTCGTCGGTACGCTCCAGCTCACGATCATTCCCGGGCTGTCCCGTCGCGGTTCCACCAGGTCGATCGTCGAAGGCGTGCGCATCCACGCAGACGAACGCGGCAGCGGTCTCGGGACGCGACTCATCGAATGGGCGATCGAGGAATCCCGCCGCCAGGATTGCCAGTTGGTCCAGCTGACCTCGGACAACACCCGCACGGATGCCCACCGCTTCTACGAGCGGCTCGGCTTCACGGCCTCTCACGTGGGCTTCAAGCTCCAGTTGTGACATGCCGCTTCGAGGCGGCATGACGCTCTCGGTTGTGACGCGGTGAAGCGGCCTGTTTCACGTGAAACAGGCCGCTTCACCGCGAGCGCGTCTAGCCGATGCCGCGCCAGCCCTCGGGATCCACCCCACCGGGCAGGGAGGCCCCCTCGTCGTACGGCTGACGCGTGAAGACAAACGACCCGAGGTCCAGATGGCTCACGGACCCGTCCGGGCGCCATACAGCCTTCAGGAGCTCTCCGGCGTAGTAGCCCTCCAGGCCCGTCCAGGTCCCGTCGCCGTTCACCCGGAACCGCGAACGGCGGCCGTTGCCGGAAAGGGGCTCCAGCGAGACGAGCCCGTCGGCCGTCAGCCGCAGGGCAAAGGCATGGGTCCCCCAGTACCACTGGCCCGCCAACTCCAGGGCAGTAGCGTCACCTTCGGGCAGGGGCCGCCACGGATCGGGGAAGCGCGGCTCGGCCTCGGCGACGATCCGTACGAGGTCGGCGCCCACGGCCGACAGCAACGGCCCGGAGGTGCAGTTGGCCAGCACCACGGCCGCGACGTCGTCCACCACGCTGATGGTGAGGTTGGCCAGGAAGCCCGGCAGTGACCCCGAATGTCCCACGAGCAGCCGTCCGTCCCGGTGCTGGATCTGCAGCCCGAGACCGTACGTGGCACCGTCCACGACATCCGCGGCCTCCGCCGGTGCGGCGGGCGTCCGCATCTCCCGCACGGTGTCTGCGCTCAGCACTCTGTCGTCCCCCTTCGCCAGGAAGGCGGCGAAGCGCGCCAAGTCTCCTGTGGTCGACCAGAGTTGACCGGCCGGAGCCATCAGTCCGAGATTCTCGGTGGGCTCGGGCAGCATCACGTCGGCCCATGGGTGCACTGCCCACCCGCCGGCGTGTGGAGCCTGCGGCCGTGTGCCCGTACGGTCCAGGGCCAGAGGTTCGAGCACTTCGCGCCGTAGTACGTCCTCCCATGGAGCCCCGCGCAGCTTCTCGACGAGCGCACCCAGGAGGGTGTAACCGGGGTTGGAGTAGTGGAAGCGGCGGCCGGCCGGATGCCGGAAGGGCTGCTCCCCCAGCACGTCGGCGAGTTCGGGCCGCAGGGACCCCGGAGTGCGCTCCCACCACGGCGCGGGTGACTCGGCCGCCAGACCACTGGTGTGGGCCAGCAGGTCTGCGATCGTGGCCTCCCCCGCACCGGTGCCCGGCACGTGCTTCTCCAGGGAGTCACCAAGGTCGAGTGCACCCTCGTCACGCAGTCGCAGCACGAGAACGGCGGTGAACGTCTTTGTGATCGACCCGATCCGGTACTGCACGTTCCCATCCGGACCGTGCCCTTCCACCGAGGTCCGCGAGCCGTGCCACACGGCCTGCCCGCCCCGTACGACCGCCGCGACCAGCGACGGCGCACGCCCTTCCGCCTGGGCCACGGCGATCCGGTGCAACAGCGCCCGGCGCGTGCCGGGCAGCAGCTCTTCCTGAGGTGTCGTCATGGCCTCAGTCCATCCTGCGGGGCACTCGGGCGTCGAGCTCATTTGGCCCTCGGGGGGTGTGGGGTCTCGCCGCACGTGGCATGTCGATCTTGCGTGACCTGGGCGTTCTTGGCTGCCTCACGGCCTTGTCACCCATGATCAGTCTCAAATCCGTGGCATTTTCCTCGCGAGGGCGAGGGCGAGATCGGGCGGCTTGCCCGTGTCGGCCGAATACACCACGCTGAGCCCGGAGCACGAGGACTACCGGCGAGTCCAGATCGCGCACCGATGAGTTTCCCGCACCGCGCCGGTCTGTACGCGTGAGACCGACTCACGGAAGGCTGGCGCGCCATGCGGAAACTGATCTACGGCATGAACCTGACGCTGGACGGCTACATCGCCGCGCCCGGCGACGACATCGGCTGGAGCGTGCCGAGCGACGAGCTGTTCCAGTTTTGGTCCGACCAGTTGCAGGCGACCGACCTGACGCTGTACGGACGCAAGCTGTGGCAGACGATGAGCTCCTACTGGCCGACCGGCGACCAGCAGCCCAACGCCACCCCGGCGGAGGTCGAGTTCGCGCGCCGCTGGCGGGACATGTCGAAGGTGGTGTTCTCCTCGACGATCGACAAGGTCGACTGGAACACCCGCCTGGTCCCCGGCGACGCGGTCGCCGAGATCACCCGGCTCAAGGCCGAGGACGGCGGCCCGATGGACATCGGCGGCGCGACGCTCGCCGGGGCGGCCATGCGGGCCGGGCTGATTGACGAATACATGCTGGCCACCGCGCCGGTCCTGGTGGGCGGCGGCACGCCGTTCTTCACCGCGCTGGACAACTGGGTGAACCTCAACCTGGTGGAGACGCGGACGCTTCCCGGCGGCGTGGTCCTGACCAGGTACGAGACGAGGCGCTGAGCAGCAGAGCCTCGGCTTCGTCAGCGGCGCGTAGGGCGATCTGGTGGCTGGCCTCCGCCGCGTGGCCGAGGGGGATGTCAAGGACGGCATATGTGCCGCCTCTGTGCCATCGGAGATGAGACTGTGCCGCGAGATTTGAGACCCTGCAGGGGGCTGATCAGGTCTGCGCCATGTCCACGAACCGCGAGTAGTGGCCCTGGAAGGCGACAGTGATCGTCGCCGTCGGGCCGTTACGGTGCTTGGCCACGATCAGGTCGGCCTCGCCCGCACGCGGGGACTCCTTCTCGTAGGCGTCCTCGCGGTGCAGCAGGATGACCATGTCGGCGTCCTGCTCGATGGAACCGGACTCACGCAGGTCGGAGACCATGGGCTTTTTGTCCGTGCGCTGCTCGGGACCACGGTTCAGCTGGGAGAGCGCGATGACCGGAACCTCCAGCTCCTTGGCCAGCAGCTTGAGGTTTCGGGACATGTCCGAGACCTCCTGCTGACGGTTTTCGGCGCGCTTCGAGCCACCGGACTGCATCAGCTGGAGATAGTCGATGACGACCAGCCTGATGTCGTTGCGCTGCTTGAGCCGGCGGCACTTGGCACGGATCTCCATCATCGACAGGTTCGGGGAGTCGTCGATGAAGAGCGGCGCAGCCGAGACATCCGGCATCCGCCGGGCAAGGCGCGTCCAGTCCTCGTCGGTCATCGTGCCGGATCTCATGTGATGCAGGGCGACGCGGGCCTCCGCGGACAGCAGACGCATCGCGATCTCGTTGCGGCCCATCTCGAGGGAGAAGATGACACTGGGCAGGTTGTTCTTGATCGACGCGGCCCGCGCGAAGTCCAGTGCGAGCGTGGACTTACCCATGGCGGGACGGGCGGCGATGACGATCATCTGGCCCGGGTGCAGGCCGTTGGTGAGCGAGTCGAAGTCGGTGAAGCCGGTGGGCACGCCGGTCATCTCGCCGCTGCGCGAGCCAATCGCCTCGATCTCGTCGAGTGCGCCCTCCATGATGTCGCCGAGCGGCAGATAGTCCTCGCTGGTGCGCTGCTCGGTGACCGCGTAGATCTCCGCCTGGGCCCGGTTGACGATCTCGTCGACGTCGTCGTCGGCCGCGTACCCCATCTGTGTGATGCGGGTACCGGCCTCGACCAGGCGGCGCAGGACGGCACGCTCGTGAACGATCTCCGCGTAGTACTCGGCGTTCGCCGCCGTCGGCACGGTCTGGACGAGCGTGTGCAGATACGACGCCCCGCCGACCTTGTTGATCTCGCCGCGCTTGGTGAGCTCGGCGGCGATCGTGATCGGGTCGGCCGGCTCGCCCTTGGCGTAGACGTCGAGGATCGCCTGGTAGATCGTCTCGTGCGCGGGCTTGTAGAAGTCGTGGCCCTTGAGGACCTCGACGACATCGGCGATGGCGTCCTTCGACAGGAGCATGCCGCCGAGCACGGACTGCTCGGCATCGAGGTCCTGTGGCGGAACGCGCTCGAAGGACGATCCGCCGCCCTCCCAAGCGCCGTTCTCCCTGCCTCTGTCGTGCTGCTCGTCGCGGCCCCGGGCTCCGTCGCCGCGCCGGCGGGAGGTGGGCAGACGATCACTGGGACCGCTGTCGGCCCAGGGGTCGTCCAAGGGCTCGGAAATACTCACCGAGCCACCTCCTCCCGTCCGCAGAGCGGACCTAGCCGTGCCCCTCTTTTCTACGGCACGGCACTGACAAATGAGACGCCCAACTCCGGTTCTGGAGCGTCGGTTTTGTCGTGATTTCCAAGCCGACGAACGGAGCGGGCGCCGGTCCACCGTAGGCCCGCGGGCACCGTCAGCCAATCTGGTTATCCACAGGCCATGTGGACGACGGCCCGGATGCTGTGGAGAACTCCACAAAACCTGTGCACGACCCGGTGGACAGCCCTGTGAACAAGCCTCGTGTTATCTCGCGCCAACTACTCTGACCTGCCCTTTTCCCATCCACCGGCTGTGCAGAAGAAAAACTTTCCCGGTCGGGCCAAGATCACATCGACCGGTGCTCACAAGTGCGCACCACGAGAGAGGGAGTAAGGGTCAGACAGGCATTGCATCTCTTACCTGTGGACGATTAGATTGGTGCTCATGACACAGGCTCCCGCGCCCCTCAAGGCCGCCCGACGTCGGCACGACCGAGAGATCGTCGCGCTGGCCTTCCCGGCCTTCGGCGCCCTCGTCGCCGAGCCCCTCTTTGTCATGGCCGACAGCGCGATCGTGGGCCATCTCGGCACGGCCCAACTCGCCGGACTCGGCGTCGCCTCGGCCCTCCTCATGACTGCCGTCAGCATCTTCGTCTTCCTCGCCTACGCCACCACGGCCGCCGTCGCTCGGCGCGTCGGTGCGGATGATCTACAGGCCGCCATACGCCAAGGCATGGACGGCATCTGGCTGGCGCTGCTGCTCGGTGCCGTCGTCATAGCCGTCGTACTGCCCACGGCGCCGGCCGTTGTGGAGCTCTTCGGCGCCTCCGACACCGCCGCCCCGTATGCGACCACGTATCTACGGATCTCGGCCCTGGGTATCCCGGCCATGCTCGTCGTGCTCGCCGCCACCGGAGTCCTGCGCGGGCTACAGGACACGAAGACCCCCCTGTACGTCGCCATCGCAGGCTTCGTCGCCAACGCCGTCCTCAATGTGGGCCTCGTCTACGGGGCCGACCTCGGCATCGCGGGCTCCGCCTGGGGCACGGTCATCGCTCAATGCGGCATGGCCGCCGCCTATCTCGTGGTGGTGGTCCGTGGCGCCCGTCGGCACGGCGCCTCTCTGCGCCCCGACGCCGCCGGGATCCGGGCCTCCGCGCAGGCCGGCGTACCTCTGCTGGTCCGCACACTCTCCCTGCGGGCGATCCTGATGATCGCCACCGCTGTGGCGGCCCGCCTCGGTGACGCCGACATCGCGGCACACCAGATCATCCTGTCGCTGTGGAGCCTGCTCGCCTTCGCGCTCGATGCCATCGCCATCGCCGGACAGGCCATCATCGGCCGCTATCTCGGCGCCGGCGACCCGGAGGGGGCCCGTAACGTCTGTCGTCGCATGGTGCAGTGGGGCTTCGCCGTCGGCATTGCGCTCGGCGTCCTGGTCGTGATCAGCCGCCCGGTGTTCCTGCCGCTGTTCACCAGCGACTCCGTGGTGAAGGATGCCGCTCTGCCCGCTCTGGTGATCGTCGCCCTCTCGCAACCGATCTGCGGCGTCGTCTTCGTCCTGGACGGAGTCCTGATGGGCGCGGGCGACGGCCCGTACCTGGCGTGGGCGATGCTGGTCACCCTGGCGGTGTTCATCCCGGCCGCCTTCCTTGTCCCCGCACTCGGTGGCGGGCTCACGGCGCTTTGGGCGGCCATGACGCTGATGATGATCGTGCGGATGCTGACGTTGTGGCTGCGAGCCCGCTCCGGCCGCTGGCTGGTGATCGGTGCGACGCGCTGACCGCTTGAACGCGCCGACCGTTTCACGTGAAACCAGCGTTTCACGTGAAACATGGACTCCGCTGCCGGTCTCAGACACAGAGAAGGGGCCGCACCCGACGGGGTGCGGCCCCTTCCCTCAGCAATCCGTGCCGAGCGCAGCGATCAGGCCGCGACGACCTCGATGTTGACCTTGGCGGCAACCTCGGGGTGCAGACGCACAGACGTCTCGTGAGCGCCCAGCGTCTTGATCGGCGCGCCCAGCTCGATGCGGCGCTTGTCGACCTCGGGGCCACCGGAAGCCTTGATCGCGGAAGCGATGTCGGCCGGGGTGACGGAACCGAAGAGACGACCGGCATCGCCGGAGCGGACGGCCAGACGGACCTTGACACCCTCGAGCCGGGCCTTCACAGCGTTGGCCTGCTCGATGGTCTGGATCTCGTGGATCTTGCGAGCGCGACGAATCTGCTCGACGTCCTTCTCGCCACCCTTGGTCCAGCGGATCGCAAAGTTCCGCGGGATCAGGTAGTTGCGAGCGTAACCGTCCTTGACGTCAACGACGTCGCCCGCGGCACCGAGGCCGGAGACCTCGTGGGTGAGGATGATCTTCATGTTTCGGTCACCCTTCCCTTATCGCGCGGTGGAGGTGTAGGGCAGCAGCGCCATCTCACGGCTGTTCTTCACAGCCGTGGCGACGTCACGCTGGTGCTGGGTGCAGTTGCCGGTCACGCGGCGAGCACGGATCTTGCCACGGTCGGAAATGAACTTCCGCAGCATGTTCGTGTCCTTGTAGTCCACGTACGTGACCTTGTCCTTGCAGAAAGCGCAGACCTTCTTCTTCGGCTTGCGCACAGGCGGCTTCGCCATGGTGTATCTCCTGTGTGATCAAGAAGTGTGGGTACGACCCACCCTCGGCCCGAAGGCCTAGAAGGGGGGCTCGTCCGAGTAGCCGCCGCCAGCGCCACCGCTGGCGCCGCCGGAGTTTCCACCCCAGCCGCCGCCACCGCCGCCGCCCTGGTTGCCACCGGCGGGAGCGCCGGTCGCCCACGGGTCGTCGGCCGGAGCAGCGCCGCCGCCCTGCTGACCGCCGCCGGGGCTTCCGCCCCAGCCGCCGCCACCCTGGGCGCCACCGCCACCGCCGCCGCCGTAACCACCCTGGCCACCACGGCCGGCGGTCTTGGTGACCTTGGCCGTGGCACTGCGCAGACTGGCGCCGACTTCCTCGACGTCCAGCTCGTAGACCGTGCGCTTGACGCCCTCACGGTCCTCGTAGGACCGCTGCTTCAACCGGCCCTGCACGATGACGCGCATGCCTCGCTGGAGCGACTCGGCGACGTTCTCAGCCGCCTGACGCCAGACCGAGCAGGTCAGGAACAGGCTCTCGCCGTCCTTCCACTCGTTCGTCTGGCGGTCGAAGGTGCGGGGAGTGGACGCGACACGGAACTTCGCGACCGCCGCACCGGAAGGGGTGAAGCGCAGCTCGGGGTCGTCGACAAGATTGCCGACGACCGTGATGACGGTCTCGCCTGCCATGGGGGAACCTCTCGGCGGGTTTGCTGCTGGCTGCTAGTGCTGCTACTCGAATCCCGAGATCAGCTGAGCGAAAGAGCTCAGTGGGTCTCGGGACGGAGGACCTTGGTCCGGAGGACCGACTCGTTCAGGTTCATCTGGCGGTCGAGCTCCTTGACGACCGCAGGCTCGGCCTGCAGGTCGATGACCGAGTAGATGCCCTCAGGCTTCTTCTTGATCTCGTACGAGAGACGACGACGGCCCCAGGTGTCGACCTTCTCGACCTTTCCGTTGCCCTCGCGGACGACGGAGAGGAAGTTCTCGATCAGGGGGGCGACAGCGCGCTCCTCCAGATCGGGGTCGAGGATGACCATCACCTCGTAGTGACGCATGTAGAACCCACCTCCTTTGGACTCAACGGCCACGGCAGTTCCGTGGCAGGAGGGTTGTGATGCGTACGCAACGGTATCGGCCGCCACTGACAATCGGGGGTCCCGAGAGGGAATCCCTTGCCATGACGTGGGCAGACACCGGTGCAGACGCTACAGACTACCCGCACAGCGGCTTCCGGTTGAAATCCGGCCGCAGGGACCGTCAATCTGTACGCATCGGGTGTGTATGGCGCTACGATGCGCCGTCTTCCGCAGGAGGTGCCCTATGGCACAAGCAATGCGACCCAACACCGTCGGAGGCCTTTTCGCCACGGACGGCAGGCCCCACCCACTCCAGGACACGCTGCTCGCGGTGACCCTGGTACTGGGCCTCACGTCGTTCGTCACGGCGATGTTCCACAGCCTGCATCTGCTCAGCTCCTGGACCGGACTGGTGGGGATCCTCACCGGCGCGTACGGGCAGTGGATCTCGGAGACGACGCGTGAGCGCTTCGGGCTGATCCTCGGCCTGGGCGCGGCGGGGGTCGGTTTCTTCCTCGGCATGGCGCACGGCGGTCTCTTCGGCTGAGGCCGCGGACATCGCCCGCTGAACCACCCATAAAGTACGGCGGAACGCCTCGGCGGCCACAGGCAGGGGCGAAGGTGCCGTATGCCCAGTCGGGGCGCTCGCTAGGCGCAGTAGGCTTCGGCGCGAGAGCCGGAGCCCCTGTACCCATGGGGACACACCAGCCCGAGGAGCGCCCCGAATGAGCCTGACCCTGAGGACGATCAGCCGTGAGCAGCATCTGGCATACATCCAGAGCCTGCCCTCGGCGAGCCACATGCAGGTTCCGGCCTGGGCCGACGTCAAGGCGGAGTGGCGCTCCGAGAGCCTCGGCTGGTTCGACGACCGCACGGGCGAGATGGTCGGTGCCGGCCTCGTTCTCTATCGCCAGCTCCCCAAGATCAAGCGTTACCTTGCCTACCTGCCCGAGGGCCCGGTCATCAACTGGTTCGCGCCGAACCTCACCGAGTGGCTGGAACCGATGCTCGCCCATCTCAAGCAGCAGGGCGCCTTCTCCGTGAAGATGGGCCCGCCGGTGATCATTCGGCGCTGGGAGGCCACCTCCATCAAGGCGGGTATCCAGAATCCGGACGTGAAGCGGCTGCGGGACATCGAGGCCGACTTCATCGAACCGCGCGCCTTCGAGGTCGCCGACAAGCTGCGCCGCATGGGCTGGCAGCAGGGCGAGGACGGGGGCGCCGGCTTCGGCGACGTACAGCCCCGTTATGTCTTCCAGGTGCCGCTGGCGAACCGCTCCCTGGAAGAGGTCCACAAGAACTTCAACCAGCTGTGGCGCCGCAACATCAAGAAGGCCGAGAAGGCCGGCGTCGAGGTCGTCCAGGGCGGCTACCACGACCTCGAGGAATGGCAGCGCCTGTACGAGATCACGGCTGTGCGCGACCACTTCCGGCCCCGGCCGCTGTCGTACTTCCAGCGCATGTGGACGGCCCTCAACACCGAGGACCCCAACCGCATGCGGCTGTACTTCGCCCGGCACAACGGTGTGAACCTGTCGGCGGCGACGATGCTCATCGTCGGCGGGCACGTCTGGTACTCCTACGGCGCCTCCGACAACATCGGCCGTGAGGTCCGGCCCTCGAACGCGATGCAGTGGCGGATGCTGCGCGACGCCTACGCGCTCGGCGGCACGGTCTACGACCTGCGGGGCATCTCCGACTCGCTGGACGAGACCGACCACCTCTTCGGCCTGATCCAGTTCAAGGTGGGCACGGGCGGCCAGGCCGCCGAGTACCTCGGCGAGTGGGACTTCCCGCTGAACAAGCTGCTCCACAAGGCGCTCGACATCTACATGTCGCGTCGCTGAGGTCGCGTTCTTCGCTTCAATAGCTCCCATACCTCTGATACACCGCAGCCACGAGAAAGGTTCCAGGTCCGGCCATGGCGCTCACCCTCTACGTCGACACCGCGCGCTGGCGGGCGCATCACAAGCACGTGCAGGAGCAGTTCCCGGGACTCGTCCCGGTCTGCAAGGGCAACGGCTACGGCTTCGGACACGAGCGGCTGGCGGAGGAGGCCACGCGGCTCGGCTCGGACGTCCTCGCCGTCGGCACGACGTACGAGGCCGCCCGGATCAAGGACTGGTTCGGCGGTGACCTGCTGGTGCTGACGCCGTACCGGCGCGGCGAGGAGCCCGTCCCGCTGCCCGACCGGGTCATCCGCTCGGTGTCGTCGATCGACGGCGTGTACGGCCTCGTTGGGGCCCGGGTGGTCATCGAGGTGATGTCCTCGATGAAGCGGCACGGCATCAGTGAGCAGGATCTGTCACAGCTGCACGCGGCCATAGAGAACGTCCGCCTGGAGGGCTTCGCCATCCATCTCCCGCTGGACCGTACCGACGGCTCGGACGCCGTCGAGGAGGTCATCGGCTGGATGGACCGGCTGCGCGCGGCCCGCCTGCCCCTGCACACGATGTTCGTCAGCCACCTCAAGGCCGAGGACCTGGCCCGACTGCAGCAGCAGTTCCCGCAGACCCGCTTCCGCGCCCGTATCGGCACGCGGCTGTGGCTGGGGGACCACGAGGCCACCGAGTACCGCGGGGCCGTTCTGGACGTCTCGCGCGTGGCCAAGGGCGACCGCTTCGGCTACCGGCAGCAGAAGGCCGCCTCGGACGGCTTCCTGGTGGTCGTGGCGGGCGGTACGTCCCACGGGGTGGGCCTGGAGGCCCCCAAGGCGCTGCACGGCGTCATGCCGCGCGCCAAGGGCGTCGCCCGCGCCGGCCTGGCCACGGTCAACCGGAACCTTTCTCCGTTCGTCTGGGGCGGCAAGCAGCGCTGGTTCGCCGAACCCCCGCACATGCAGGTCTCCATCCTGTTCGTCCCGTCCGACGCCCCGGAGCCGAAGGTCGGCGAGGAGCTGGTGGCCCATCTGCGGCACACGACCACGCAGTTCGACCGGCTCGTCGACCGCTGAACAGCGGCTCCCCACCCGCTGAGCAAGCCAGGAACAGCCGAAAGGCCGTACACGGAACCCGTGTACGGCCTTTTGCGTGGTTCCCCTACGCCGCGTTCGCTCAGAGCGAACCGCCGACAGAGGGCTCGGAGGGGGACTCCCCGCCTCGGTTTCCCCACTCCACCTGAGGGACGTCGAAGTGGGCGGCGTGCCGCGGGGGATGGGCGGCGGGACCGAGGACGAAGACGTCCTCCGCACCGTCGAGCACGCCGCCCGAGGGATCGTCGTCGCCGGCCCGGCGCACCACGTCCCGCTCCGGCATGAAGATGTCGCGCACGACCACGACACACAGGTACAGCGTGCCCAGCAGGTGCAGGGCGATGGCCCAGTGGTAGCCGTCGGTCGGCAGGCCCTTGTGGGCGTCGCCGCTGGTCGTGTACGCGAGGTACATCCAGATGCCCAGGAAGTACGCCACCTCGCACGCCTGCCAGATCAGGAAGTCCCGCCACTTGGGCCGGGCCAGCACGGCCAGCGGCACCAACCAGAGGACGTACTGCGGCGAGTAGACCTTGTTGGTGAGGATGAAGGCCGCGACGATCAGGAAGGCGAGCTGGGCGAAGCGCGGACGGCGCGGAGCGGTCAGCGTGAGCACCGCGATACCTCCGCAGCACAGCAGCATCAACAGTGTGGCCATCGTGTTGACGGTCTCGGTGCTGGGCGGGTTGCTCGAGTTCTGGGACCAGATCAGCCAGAAGGAGCCGAAGTCGACGCCCCGCTCCTGACTGAACGTGTAGAACTTCGACCAGCCGTCGAAGGCGAAGAACATCACCGGCAGGTTCACGATCAGCCAGGCGACGATCGCACCCACCAGGGCCGTCCCGTACTCCCGCCATCTGCCAGCGCGCCAGCACAGCACGAGCAACGGGCCGAGCAGGAGGAAGGGATAGAGCTTGGCGGCCGTCGCGAGCCCCAGCAGAACGCCGAAAGCGAGGGAGCGGCCTCGCGACCACATCAGCATCGCGGCGGCCGTCAGAGCGACCGCGAGAAGGTCCCAGTTGATGGTGGCGGTGAGCGCGGCCGCGGGCGCCAGGGCGACCAACAGACCGTCCCAGGGACGCCGGGCGTGCGTACGGGTCACGCAGACGGCGATGACGGCGGCGCACGCCATCAGCATCCCGGCGTTGACCATCCAGTACCACTGTTCCTGGTCCTGGATGCTGCCGCTGCTGGGTGTGAGCCAGCTGGCGACCTCCATGAACACTCCGGTCAGCACCGGGTATTCGAGGTACTGCATGTCGCCGGGGAGCTTGTCGAAGTAGGGCACGAGTCCGTCGGCGAAGCCGCGTCCCTGGTAGAGGTGCGGGATGTCCGAGTAGCACGCGTGCGTGTACTGCGAGCTGGCGCCGAAGAACCAGGCACCGTTGTAACAGGGCGCCTTCTGGACCAGGCCGAGGGCGAACATGCCGATCGCCACGAGAGCGATGATCCGGACGGGAGTCCACCAGGACGTCCCGAGCAGGGCACGCCGCCCGACGGGGCCACCGATCAGCTCGCTGCCGTTCTTGGCGATCTCGTCGTTCTTGGTCGGCCGTACCAGGTCCGGCTCGTGCACGCTCGCTGGCGTCGATTCTGCACTGGGCATGTCGCACATCCTGCCGTACGCGCCTGGGAACATGCCGAGGGCCGCCGCACCTGGTGGGTGCGGCGGCCCCATGTTTCACGTGAAACACCCTTGGCGGGCGATATGGCGGCTAACCGGCTGGGCCTCCGAAGATGCCGCCGTTGTTGTTTCCGTTGTTCCCGTTATCGTCTGTCGGCGTGACTGTGGGTGTTTGCGTCACGCCCCCGTCGGTGGTGCCTCCGGTGTCCGTCCCCCCGGTGTTGTCACCGGTGCACTGCCAGTCGAACTGGCAGCTCTCGGTCGGGGTGGGCGACGGCGACGGCGACGTCTGGCTGGGCGTCGGACTCGGCGTCGGAGTGGCGGACGGCGTCTCGATGACCGTGGGAGTGGGCGTCGGACTCGGAGCGTCGTTGACGATCTCACCGATGGGCTCCGGAGTCGGGAAGGGCTCCGCCTTCACGCCCTTCAGCGCCTGTTCCATGTAGTCGTGCCAGATCTCGGACGGGAACGAGGCACCGTGGATCTTCTCCTGGCCACCCGTTCCGAACATCTCCAGGAACTCGCGGTTCTTCTTGGTCTCGTCGTCGTCCATCCGGAACATGGTGATCGACGTGGACAGCTGCGGGGTGTAGCCCACGAACCAGGCGGACTTGTTGCCGTCGGTGGTGCCGGTCTTGCCCGCCACCTCACGGTCGTCCAGCTTGGCGTTGGTGCCGGTGCCCTTGTCGACCACGGTCTTGAGGACGTCCGTGACGTTGTCGGCGACCTTCGGGTCGAAGGCGTCCTTGGGCGCGTCCTTGTGCGTGTAGATCTGGCCGTCCTTGCTCGTGACCTTCTGGACCGAGAACGGCTCGCGCTGCGTGCCGCTGGCCGCGAACGTGGCGTAGGCACCCGCCATGCGGATCGCGCTGGGGTCGGAGATGCCGATGGAGAAGGACGGGAAGCTCGTGCCGGCGAGGCTGTTCTCCTTGAGGCCGGCGTCCATGGCCGCTTCCTTCACCTTGTCCAGCCCGACGTCCATGCCGAGCTGTACGAAGGCGGAGTTCACGGACTCTCGCATGGCCTCACGCAGGTCGATCTGGTACTTCGGAGGACTGCCGTACGACTCCTGGCCGTCGTTCTCCTGGAGCCACTCCTTGTCCTTCTCGTTCTTCCAGATCGTCCCGTCGTAGTTCTTGATCTTCAGATCGTTCTTGCCGCTGAACAGGCTCTTCGGGGACACGACCGTGCGCTCGTCCTGCGCCTGGCTCTCGCCCAGGTCCGGATCGCGTACGCCCCACTTCATCGCCGCCGCGAGCACGAACGGCTTGAAGGTCGAACCCACCTGGGCGCCGGTCGCGTCGGCGTTGTTGGTGAAGTGCTTCGTCGCGTCCTCACCGCCGTAGATGGCCTTGATGGCGCCGGTCGTCGGATCCACGGAGGCTCCGCCGAACTGGACGTGAGTGTCCGTATCCGGGCGCTCCTTGGGCTTGATGTTCGCCTTCTGGACCTTCTGGACCGACTTCTCGAGCTCCTCGACCTTCTTCTTGTCGAAGGTCGTGTAGATCGAGTAGCCGCCCTGCTGCATCTTGTCGGCGCTGATGACGTCGTTGTTGATCAGATACGCCTTGGCGAGGTCGACTAGGTAGCCCACCTGGCCGCTCAGCTCGTTGTTCGAGCGCGGGTTCTTCACGTCGGGAAGGCTGGTGTACTTGGCCCGCACCTCGGGGCTCAGATGGCCGTACTCGACCATCTTGTCGAGCGTGTCCTGCATCTGCCTCAGGGCCCGCTTGCTGTTGGCCTCAGGAGTGGCGTTGGCCGGGTCGATGGACTGCGCGCCCGCCGGGTCGTAGTACGTGGCGCCCTTGAGGGTTGCCGCGAGGAAGGCACACTCTCCCTCGTTCAGGTCGACGGCGTCCTTGTTGAAGTACGCGCGGGCGGCCGCCTGGATGCCGTACGCCGAACGTCCGTAGTACGCGGAGTTCAGGTAGCCCTCCATGATCTTGTCCTTCGAGACCGTGGCGCCGACCTTGATGGAGACGAAGATCTCCTTGAACTTTCGCGAGACCGTCTGGGACTGGTCGTTCAGCATCGCGTTCTTCACGTACTGCTGGGTGATGGTCGAGCCACCCTGCGTCTCACCGCCGCGGGCCATATTGAACACGGCACGGGCGATGCCCTTGGGGTCGATGCCGCTGTCCGTCTCGAAGGTCTTGTTCTCCTGCGAGATGACGGCGTACTGCATCGCCTTGGGGATCTGCGAGAGGTTGACGTTCTGGCGGTTCGTCTCACCGCCCGTGGCGACCATCTCGTCACCGTTGGCCCAGTAGTAGACGTTGTTCTGCGCCGTCGCGGTCTGATCGATGTTCGGGACGCTCACCAGTGCGTACCCGACGCCCGCGACCGCGACCAGGCCTCCGAAGAAGCCGATGAACAGACCGGTCACCAGCTTCCAGGACGGCACCCAGCGCGCCACGCCGTACTTGCCGGCACGCGGGTAGTCGATGATCCGTTTCTTGTCCGAAGCGGCTGCACGCCCCCGGCCCCGCCCGGGGCCGGCCGCGCCGCCGGGGCCACTGCGCCGACCGGCGCGGCCGGCCGGTTCGGCCGCTCTGCGTCGGCCACCACTGCTGCTTCTCTGTGCCGCTCGCCGGGCCTCGGCGCGGCTGCCGAACTGACGTTCCTCGCCACCCGGACCGTATGAATCCGACTCATGGGAGCTCGCCCCATAGGAGTCGGAAGGAGACCCGGTGGCGCCTCGCGGAGCCGCGCGGCGGCCGGAGGACGAACCGGACTGGCCGCGTCGGGCCGCGGCACGTCCGCCTCCCTGCGGCTGCGGCGGTTTGCGACGGTGCTCGCTCATCGAACGACTACTCCTCGGGCAGGCGCACCTTTGCGCGCCTGGAAACGGCGGCTGGTTTCCGGTCCCCCCGAAGTACGGATGCGGTCGCTTCCGCATTCACCCGTACTGCACCGAGGACAATGACGCCCCCCAGGCGTCACTCGGTTCCCGGTGGTGTGCATGGCGCACAGACTACGCACCGTCAAAACCTGCCTAGCCCCGAAGTTCACCCCAAACCAGGCAACTCGCTTCCCATGAATCAGTGATGTGATCCCGTTCACCGTCCTCCCTCTTGCCGCAACCGGAAGGCCGTTCTATCGTCTGGATGTATCGAGTCGATACATCAGCTCGGCATAAAGACCGTCACGGCACCCGTCTCGACGGGGCGCGGCAGAGAGGAGGCGACGATGAGCCGGCGTTCCGGGATCCTCGAGTTCGCTGTACTCGGCCTGCTCCGCGAATCCCCGATGCACGGCTACGAGCTGCGCAAGCGACTCAACACGTCACTGGGTGTGTTCCGTGCGTTCAGCTACGGGACTCTGTACCCCTGCCTCAAGACGCTGGTCGCGAACGGCTGGTTGATCGAAGAGCCGGGGAACACCTCCGAGGACGCTCTCGCCGCACCACTCGCAGGGCGTCGCGCCAAGATCGTCTATCGGTTGACGGCGGAAGGTAAGGAGCACTTCGAGGAGCTCCTCTCCCAGACGGGGCCCGACGCGTACGAGGACGAGACCTTCGCCGCGCGTTTCGCCTTCTTCGGGCAGACCTCTCGCGATGTGCGCATGCGCGTTCTTGAGGGCCGCCGCAGCCGTCTGGAAGAGCGCCTGGAGAAGATGCGCGCCTCGCTGGCGCGCACCCGGGAGCGCCTCGACGACTACACGCTTGAGCTCCAGCGCCACGGAATGGAGTCCGTGGAGCGCGAAGTGCGCTGGCTGAACGAGCTCATCGAGAGCGAGCGGGCCGGACGGGACCTCAAGGGGTCCGGCTCCGGGGGGCCCGCTCAGCAGGACACCACATCTGGAGCGACGGGCGATCTGCCCCGGCCGGGGCACACCTCCCGGCCGGATTCGCCCGACGACACCGCCACGTGAGAGCCCACTCAGGGCCTCACTCGTACACACAGGGAGCAACCGGAATGGGTTCGGTTCGCGTAGCCATCGTCGGCGTGGGCAACTGCGCCGCCTCGCTGGTGCAGGGCGTCGAGTACTACAAGGACGCCGACCCGGCGTCCAAGGTCCCGGGCCTGATGCACGTCCAGTTCGGCGACTACCACGTCGGTGACGTCGAGTTCGTCGCCGCCTTCGACGTCGACGCGAAGAAGGTCGGCCTCGACCTCTCGGACGCCATCGGTGCCAGCGAGAACAACACCATCAAGATCTGCGACGTCCCGAACAAGGGCATCACGGTTCAGCGTGGGCACACGCTCGACGGTCTCGGCAAGTACTACCGCGAGACCATCGAGGAGTCCGACGAGACCCCGGTCGACGTGGTCCAGATCCTCAAGGACAGGCAGGTCGACGTCCTCGTCTGCTACCTGCCCGTCGGTTCCGAGGACGCGGCGAAGTTCTACGCCCAGGCCGCCATCGACGCCAAGGTCGCGTTCGTCAACGCCCTCCCGGTCTTCATCGCCGGCACCAAGGAGTGGGCGGACAAGTTCACCGAGGCGGGCGTCCCGATCGTCGGCGACGACATCAAGTCGCAGGTCGGCGCCACCATCACGCACCGTGTGATGGCGAAGCTGTTCGAGGACCGCGGTGTCCGTCTCGAGCGCACCATGCAGCTCAACGTCGGCGGCAACATGGACTTCAAGAACATGCTGGAGCGCGACCGCCTCGAGTCCAAGAAGATCTCGAAGACGCAGGCCGTCACCTCGCAGATCCCCGACCGTGACATGGGCGCGAAGAACGTCCACATCGGCCCCTCGGACTACGTGGCCTGGCTGGACGACCGCAAGTGGGCGTACGTCCGTCTCGAGGGCCGTGCCTTCGGCGATGTCCCGCTGAACCTGGAGTACAAGCTCGAGGTCTGGGACTCCCCGAACTCCGCGGGTGTCATCATCGACGCCCTGCGTGCCGCGAAGATCGCCAAGGACCGCGGCATCGGCGGCCCGATCCTGTCGGCGTCCTCGTACTTCATGAAGTCCCCGCCGGTCCAGTACTTCGACGACGAGGCCTACGACAACGTCGAGAAGTTCATCAAGGGCGAGGTCGAGCGCTAAGACGTCAGTCTTTTCGGCTTGTTGAGGGTCCCCGAGGCATTACGCCCGGGGACCCTCCCCGTATGTGAGGCTGTGCCCCATGGCCGTCGTCCGTGACCTGCGCGTCCTGCTCCGCTTCCGGAACTTCCGACGCCTCCTCGCCGTACGTCTGCTCTCGCAGGGCGCCGACGGCGTCTACCAGGTCGCGCTCGCCTCCTACGTCGTCTTCTCGCCAGAGAAGCAGACATCGGCCACCGCCATCGCCTCCGCAATGGCCATCCTGCTGCTGCCTTACTCCTTGGTGGGCCCCTTCGCCGGCGTCCTGCTGGACCGCTGGCGCCGCCGCCAGGTCTTCCTTTACGGCAACCTGGTGCGCGCCCTGATGGCATCGGTGACGGCTGTCCTGATCGTCAGCCAGGTCCCCGACTGGCTCTTCTACGTCTCCGCGCTGTGCGTCACGGCCGTCAACCGTTTCATCCTGTCCGGCCTGTCCGCCGCGCTGCCCCGCGTGGTGGACGCTGACCGCCTGATGATCGCCAACTCCCTTTCCCCGACCGCTGGAACGCTCGCCGCGACCGCGGGCGGTGGTCTCGCCTTCGCCGTACGGCTGGTGGTCGCGGACTCGGATGCTGCCGTGGTCCTGCTGGGAGCCGCCCTGTACCTGTGCGGAGCGCTCGCATCGCTGCGTATGTCACCGGAACTCCTGGGGCCCGACCGCCAGTTGGTGGAGCCCCGGATCGGGGCAGCACTCGCCGGCACTGCCCGCGACCTGGTGGCGGGCGTACGCCACCTCGCCGCGCCTTCCCGCCGGTCGGCCGCTCGAGCGCTCGGCGCGATGGCGTTGATGCGGTTCTGCTACGGCGCCCTGCTGGTCATGCTGCTGATGCTCTGCCGGTACGAGTTCTCCTCGAACACCGACGACGGACTCGCCCTGCTGGGGCTGGCGTTGGGGATCTCGGGCGCCGGCTTCTTCGCGGCGGCCGTCGTGACGCCCTGGGCTGCCGGCCGACTCGGGGCCGTCACGTGGATCGTCGTGTGCGCTGCGGCCGCCTCGATCCTGGAGCCCTCCCTCGGCCTGCCGTTCGCCACCGCACCCATGCTCGCCGCGGCCTTCGTGCTGGGCCTGACGACCCAGGGCGCGAAGATCGCCACAGACACGATCGTCCAGTCCTCGGCCGAGGACGGCTTCCGCGGCCGAATCTTCTCCGTCTACGACGTGCTCTTCAACGTCGCCTTCGTCGGGGCCGCTGCCGTGGCCGCCCTGATGCTGCCGCCGGATGGCCGCTCGATGCCGTTGGTGGTCACGATCGGCGTCATCTATGGAGTGGTTGCCGTTGCTCTGGCTCGGTCTGAACGCCAGTGAGTGTCGCAGGCGATGTTTCACGTGAAACATCGCCTGCCGCATCCGCCGTCGGCTCTCTTCTGCATCCGGGGGCATGTTTCACGTGAAACATGCCCCCGTTCCACGGCCTCAGTTCTGCTCGGACCACCACTCCTTGAGTGCGGCCACCGCCTCGTCGTGCCCCATCGGCCCGTTCTCCAGACGAAGCTCCAGCATGTGCTTGTAGGCACGGCCGACAGCGGGACCGGGCCCGACGTCGAGGATCTCCATGATCTGGTTGCCGTCCAGGTCGGGCCGGATCGCATCGAGCTCCTCCTGCTCCTGAAGCTCGGCGATCCGCTCTTCCAGGCCGTCGTACGCTCGCGACAGTGCGGCCGCCTTGCGCTTGTTCCGGGTCGTGCAGTCCGATCGGGTCAGCTTGTGGAGACGGTCCAGGAGCGGTCCCGCGTCCCGGACATAGCGGCGGACCGCAGAGTCGGTCCACTCCCCGGTGCCGTACCCGTGGAAGCGCAGGTGGAGTTCGACCAGGTGCGAGACGTCCTTCACCAGATCATTGGAGTACTTCAACGCGGTCATGCGCTTCTTGGTCATCTTCGCCCCGACCACCTCGTGGTGGTGGAACGAGACCCTGCCGTCCTTCTCGAAGCGGCGCGTGCGCGGCTTGCCGATGTCGTGCAGCAGTGCGGCGAGGCGGAGGACGAGGTCGGGACCGTTTCCCTCCAGCGCGATCGCCTGCTCCAGAACGATCAGCGTGTGCTCGTAGACGTCCTTGTGCCGGTGGTGCTCGTCGCTCTCCAGCCGCAGGGCCGGAAGCTCGGGCAGGACATGGTCAGCGATCCCCGTGTCGACCAGCAGCGTCAGACCCTCGCGCGGGTGCGCGGAGAGGATCAGCTTGTTCAGCTCGTCCCGTACCCGCTCGGCAGAGACGATCTCGATGCGCTCGGACATCTCCTTCATCGCTGTCACGACCTCGGGGGCCACCTCGAAGTCGAGCTGCGCCGCGAAGCGTGCGGCCCGCATCATCCGCAGCGGGTCGTCCGAGAAGGACTCCTCGGGCGTGCCCGGGGTGCGCAGTACGCGCGCCGCCAGGTCGTCCAGACCGCCGTGCGGATCGATGAACTCCTTCTCCGGCAGCGCGACAGCCATCGCGTTCACGGTGAAGTCGCGCCGGACCAGGTCCTCCTCGATGGAGTCGCCGTACGACACCTCGGGCTTGCGTGAGGTCCGGTCGTACGCCTCCGACCGGTAGGTGGTCACCTCGATCTGGTAGCCGTCCTTCTGCGCACCGACCGTGCCGAAGGCGATACCGACCTCCCACACGGAGTCCGCCCACGGCCGCACGATCTTCAGTACGTCCTGGGGTCGGGCGTCGGTCGTGAAGTCCAGGTCATTGCCGAGCCGGCCGAGCAACGCGTCCCGGACCGAGCCGCCGACCAGGGCGAGTGAGAACCCGGCCTTCTGGAAGCGGCGGGCGAGGTCGTCGGCGACAGGGGCGACTCGCAGCAGCTCAATCACCGCGCGGTGCTGCACCTGACTCAGGGCACTGGAGTTGTCTTCGTTGGCGTTCGGCACAACAAAAGAGGGTACGTGGCCCGGGCGACCGCGAGCTCCTCCATTAAACGGGCACAGACCCTCCACCCCGACCTGCACAAGGCCTGCCCATGAGGCTCACGGAGGCGATCCTCTTTATACGTGCACATTCGGGACAGCACGACCGTGTCCCCCGATCTTGTGGAGCAGTCCGCGGCACTTCCCCTCAGCGCGCATCGTTACCATGCGTGGACGCACATTCCGACGACCACTGACGACGACGAGGGACGGGCGAGCGCGTGGCCGAGGCGGCAGACTTCCAGGGGACGAGTCCCTCACCTGCCCGCCGCTGGCTGCGGCGCACCGGAGCGCTGCTCGCCGGGGCGCCTCTCCTGGCCGGACTGTGCCAGTTGCCCGCCGCCACGTCCGCACACGCCGCCGGTCAGTCCTCGGCACAGGCCGCCGCGGATTCGGGCACGGTGTCCGTGGCCCTCGACACGCTCAGCCCCAGCGCCCCCACGGACGGCGACACGCTGACCGTGTCCGGCACGGTGACCAACAACGGCAAGCAGACCGTCACCGACGCGCACGTGGGCCTGCGGGTGGGAAGCGAGCTGACCACCCGCTCGGCCGTCGACAGCGCCGCCAGGAACAGCGGCAGCACCCAGTCCGTCACGAGCCCGGAGATCGGCGGCAAGTACGTCGAGGAGTTCTCCAAGCTGACGCCGGGCGTCGCCGAGAGCTTCTCCATCTCGGTTCCGGTCGACGAGCTCGACCTCGGCGGCAGCGGGGTCTACCCGTTCGCCGTCTCGCTCTCCGGCGAGACGGCCGCACAGCCCTGGGAGCAGGTGCTCGGCGCGCGGAGCACGTTCCTGCCGTGGCAGTCCGGCGAGGCCGACACGAAGACGAAGACGACGTACCTCTGGCCGCTCATCTCCACCGTCCACATGACGGCGGAGACGGGATCGAACGAACAGCAGACGCCGGTCTTCCTCAACGATGACCTGGCCAAGGAGATCGCCCCTGGAGGCCGGCTGGACCAGCTGGTGTCACTGGGCAAGGATCTCGACGTCACCTGGGTCGTCGACCCCGACCTGCTGGCCTCGGTCGACGCGATGACGAACACCTACCGCGTGAAGTCGGGCAACACCACCCGGCCGGGATCCCAGCAGAATCAGAGGCTCGCGGGCCAGTGGCTCGCCAAGCTGCAGGATGCCGTGGCGGACAAGGAGGTCGTCGCCCTTCCCTTCGCCGACCCGGACCTCGCCTCCCTCGCACACAACGGCACGGGCGTCACCGGCTCGCTGAGCCGTCTCAACGAGGCCACGGACGTCGTCACGAACACCGTGGAGACGATCCTCCACGTGAAACCGACCACCGACTTCGCCTGGCCGGTGGAAGGGGCCGTCGACCCGTCGATCGTCAAGGTCGCCACCTCGGCCGGCGCGGACAAGGTCATCGCGCGCAGTGACAGCCTCCAAGAAACCGGCGGCCTGCCGTACACGCCCTCCGCGGCCCGGCCCATCGGTGGCGGCACCACGGCGGTCGTCGCGGACTCCCGGCTGTCGACGGCCTTCCAGGGCGATCTGCTGAAGGCCTCCGCCGCCACGCTCTCCGTGCAGCAGTTCCTGGCTCAGAGCCTCACCCTCAACCTTCAGACGGACAAGCAGCGCAGCATCGTCGTCGCCCCGCAGCGGATGCCGTCGGCACGCCAGGCCCAGGCCATGGCCGAAGCGGTGACAGCCCTGCAGGGCGGAACCTGGTCCCAGTTCCAGGAACTCACGGCGGCAGCCACGGCGAAGCCGGACCCGGGCGCCACCACGAAGGTGCCGTCGACGTCCAAGTACCCCTCCTCGCTGCGCAAGCAGGAGCTGCCCAGGTCGGCCTTCGAGCAGATCGCCGGCACGCAGGAGAAGCTCGACAGCTTCAAGGTGATCCTCGCCAACCAGTCCCGGGTGGTCACGCCCTTCGGACGGGCGATGAACCGTGAGATGTCCACGTCCTGGCGCGGCCGCGCCACGGAGGCGACCATCTTCCGCAACGACGTGCAGGAGTACCTCACCGGGCTCACCGGCCAGGTCGACCTGATCGACAAGTCGGAGACCAAGCTCTCGGGCCGCAGCGCCACCATCCCGGTGACCGTGCAGAACAACCTGGTGCAGGGCGTGGACCGCCTGGTGCTCCGGCTCACCTCGCTGAGCCCGAAGCGCCTCGAGATCGGCGGCGATTCCTATTACGAGCAACCGATCGAGGTCTCCGGCGGTCACAGCCAGACGGTGAAGTTCCCCACGACGGCCAAGGCCAACGGAAAGGCCACGGTGATCGCCCAGCTGTACACGCAGGACGGCCAGGAGTACGGCAACCCCGTAACCTTCGACGTGAAGGTCACCGAGTTCACGGCGACCGTAATGCTGGTCATCGGCGGCGGCTTCCTCCTGCTCGTCCTTGCCGGCTTCCGGATGTACACGCAGCGCAAGCGCGCGGCCGCCCGTGAGGCCGAGGAGGACGGCCCCGAAGGGGTCGACGAAGCTGAGGGCGGACCAGAGAACCCCGAGGGCCTCGAAGACCGTCTCAAGGAGGAGTCCGGCACCCGGGCCCGGGCAGACGACCCTGAGCACCAGAGTGACCCGACACCGGACACCCCAGCGGAAAGCGCAGACCCGTCCGGCACGGGTGAGAGAGTGGACCGTTGAGGATGTCGTGGCCGGTGGGCCCGGGACGATGAGGTGGGGTAACCATGAACGCGCCGTACGACGGTGACCGCGGCCAGGCCGCGGGCAGCTCGGGCCACCCCGAGGGCCCGCCGCCTGAGCACGGCCAGGTACCGCCGCAGCCCCCCGCCGACATGTACCTCCAGGACGCCTACGACCAGGACCCCTACCAGGCACAGGACCTCTACGCCCAGGACCCCGTCGCCGAGGCGCTCTACGACCGCGCGGCCCACCCACCGCCGTCGCCGGGCACGTACCAGCCGCAGCAGCCTCTGTATGCCCAGCCCCCCCAGTCGCCGTACGCCCCCGACCCACGCGTGTGGGCGCAGACTCCGGCCCCGGAGCCGGAGGGTCCGACCCAGTACCTGCCGTACGGCGACGATCCCCGCACCACCCAGTTCGTGGGCGTCGACGACCTGGTGTCCCAGGCCGGCGGGGAACGCCACGAGCCGGATGCCTTCGCCCACCTCTTCCGGGACCAGCAGCAGGGCGGCGGCCTCCCGCAGTACGACCCGCCGTCGGTGCCGGGTCCGGCGGCGGGCCCGGGTGAGCAGGCATCGGCGCCGCAGTACCGGGCTCCGGCGGCCCCCTCGCCCGCGGCCGACCAGACCATGAACCTCACCGCCACGCCCCCCGCGGCTCCGGCGCCCTCCGCCAAGAAGGGCGGGCGGGCCGGTGGCCTGCTGAAGTCGAGCGCCGTGATGGCGGCGGGCACGATGGTCTCCCGCCTCACCGGTTTCGTCCGCTCCGCGCTGATCGTCTCGGCGTTGGGCACCGCCTTCCTGGGTGACTCCTTCCAGGTGGCGTACCAGCTGCCGACCATGATCTACATCCTCACCGTCGGCGGCGGCCTGAACTCCGTCTTCGTCCCGCAGCTCGTGCGCGCCATGAAGGACGACGAAGACGGCGGTGAGGCCTACGCGAACCGGCTGCTGACACTCGTCATGGTGGCGCTCGCGGCGCTCACCGCGATCGCGATGTTCGCGGCGCCCCTCCTGGTGCGCGCTCTGTCGAACCCCGTCGCGAGCGACCCCGCGGCCAACGAGGTCGCCGTCACGTTCACCCGCTACTTCCTGCCTTCCATCTTCTTCATGGGCGTCCACGTGGTGATGGGGCAGATCCTCAACGCGCGTGGCAGATTCGGCGCGATGATGTGGACCCCGGTCCTGAACAACATCGTCATCATCGTGACGCTCGCGACGTTCCTGTGGGTGTACGGCACGGCCGAGCACTCCGGCATGAGCGTCACGAACATCCCGCCGGAAGGTCAGCGACTGCTCGGCATCGGCATCCTGCTCGGGCTGGTGGTGCAGGCCCTGGCGATGATCCCGTACCTGCGCGAGACCGGGTTCCGGCTGCGGCTGCGCTTCGACTGGCGGGGCCACGGCCTGGGCAAGGCCGCGATGCTCGCGAAGTGGACCATCCTGTTCGTCCTCGCCAACCAGGCGGGCGCGCTCGTCGTCACCCAGCTGGCCACCGCGTCGGTCGCCGACACGAAGATCCCCGGCACCGGCTTCAGCGCCTACGCCAACGCCCAACTGATCTGGGGCCTGCCACAGGCCATCATCACCGTCTCCCTGATGGCCGCCCTGCTGCCACGCATCTCGCGCTCGGCCGCGGAGGACGACGGCGGCGCCGTACGCGACGACATCTCCCAGGGCCTGCGCACGACCGCGGTCGCGATCGTGCCCCTCGCCTTCGGCTTCGTCTCGCTCGGCATCCCGATGTGCACGCTCATCTTCGGCTCCTCCGGCACAAGCGCCGCGACGAACATGGGATACATGCTGATGGCCTTCGGCCTCGGCCTGATCCCGTACTCAGTGCAGTACGTCGTCCTGCGCGCCTTCTACGCGTACGAGGACACCCGCACCCCCTTCTACAACACGGTCATCGTGGCGGCCGTCAACGCCGCCGCCTCCGCCGTCTGCTTCATCGTGCTGCCGGCCCGCTGGGCCGTGGTCGGCATGGCCGCCGCGTACGGCCTGGCGTACGCGATCGGTGTCGGCGTCGCCTGGCGCCGGCTGCGCAAGCGGCTGGGCGGGGACCTGGACGGCGGGCGCGTCCTGCGGACGTACGCCCGTCTCTGCATCGCCTCGGTACCGGCGGCCCTGCTCAGCGGCGCCGCCTGCTACGGCATCGGCCACACTCTCGGTCAGGGCGTCCTCGGTTCCTTCGCGGCACTGATCGCCGGCGGCGCGGTACTGCTCGCAACCTTCTTCGTCGCCGCCCGCAAGATGCGCATCGAGGAGCTGAACTCACTGGTCGGCATGGTCCGGGGGCGCCTGGGGCGCTGAGGCGGGGGTACGCGCACAACCATCGTCCGCCACTGTGTGTCGTGCATAGCGGCGGACTGTGGGCACAATTGGTTTCGGCGTCGCATGGCGCGCAATGGATGGGGAGGCAGGAACGACGGTGGCGGAACGGAGCACGGCTGCCGTCGACGTGGCAGACAACAGCGGTGACGAGCCGCTGACCGCCGAGGCGGACCAGTCCACGGCCGACGGGGTGGCCAAGAACCGGGAGCGGGACACGGAAGACGTCGAGGCACAGGGGAGTGGCGGGACCGGGAGTCCCGAAAAGGCCTCACCACCGGAGCTGCACAGCGGACACAAGCTCGCCAGACGCTACCGGCTCGAGGAGTGCGTCACCCGTCTGGACGGATTCAGCAGTTGGCGTGCCGTGGACGAGAAGCTGCGTCGCGCCGTCGGCGTCCACCTGCTGCCCGCGGACCACTCGCGGGCCCGTTCGGTGCTGGCCGCGGCCCGCTCTTCCGCACTGCTGGGCGATCCGCGCTTCGTCCAAGTCCTCGACGCCGTCGAGGAGAACGACCTCGTCTACGTCGTTCACGAGTGGCTGCCCGACGCCACCGAACTGACCACGCTTCTCGCCTCCGGCCCTCTGGAGGTGTACGACGCCTACCAGTTGGTCAGCCAGATCTCCTCCGCCATGGCCGCCGCCCACCGCGAGGGCCTGGCCCATCTGCGTCTGAACCCCAACGCCGTGCTGCGCACGTCGACCGGCCAGTGGCGCATCCGTGGTCTCGCCGTCAACGCCGCACTGCGCGGCATCAGTTCCGAAACCCCGCAGCGCACCGACACGGAAGCGATCGGAGCGCTGCTGTACGCGGCGCTCACCCAGCGCTGGCCATACGAGAACGACGCCTACGGACTGTCGGGCCTGCCGAAGGACATCGGCCTCATCGCCCCCGACCAGGTGCGTGCCGGCGTCCACCGCGGCCTGTCCGAGCTGACCATGCGGGCGCTCGCCAACGACGGCGCGACCGCTTCCCGCCACGAGTCCCCGTGCACCACGCCCGAGGAACTGGTGAAGGCGATCGGCGAGATGCCCCGTATCCGCCCGCCGGAGCCGGCGTTCACCGCCCCGCCGGACTACCAGCGCACGACGTACCAGCAGGGCACGTACGGCCGTCAGGCGCCGCGTCCGGGCGTCACCCAGCCTGTTCAGGCCCCGCCGCCTCCCCTGCAGAGCCGTACCGGCAGGGCGCTGAAGTGGGCCGTCTCGGCCCTGCTCATCGCCGCCCTCGGCCTGGGCAGCTGGCAGTTGGCGGACGCGCTCATGGACCAGGGCAACAAGTCGGACGACACGAACCAGACGCAGACGACCGACGGGAACGACAAGAGTCCGACCCAGGCGCCCAGCAAGCCGATCGCCATCAGCGGGGCCAGCGACTTCGACCCGTACGGCGACGGCTCCGAGAAGCCGTCCGACATACACAAGACCTACGACAGCAGTTCCAGCACGTACTGGCAGACGGACTTCTACACGAGCGCCGACTTCGGGCGGCTGAAGCCGGGCCTCGGTGTCATCCTCGATCTCGGCAAGGTGCAGCAGGTCGGGAAGGTGACGGTCTCCTTCGTGGGGAACACGTCGGTCGAGCTTCTCGCCGCCTCCAGTGACGCAGGTTCGCAGCCGACGTCCTTCGACTCCTACACGAAGGTCGCCGGGGGCTCCGGTGCGAGTGTGACGCTCAAGCCCGACAAGTCCTTCGAGAGCCGGTACCTGCTGGTCTGGCTGACCAAGTTGCCGCAGACGGAAGAAGGCACCTTCCGCGGCCGGGTCGCTGACATCAAGGTGACCAGCTAGGGGCTTGCTGTCCGTCAGCCGACGATGGAGGGCGATCCTGCGAGAACGCAGGATCGCCGCGAGGGAGGGGTCCCATGGCGGAAGGCGCCGGATACGGCGACGTGAGCGATCAGGATCTGCTCGCCCGCCATGTCGAGGGCGATACCGAGGCCTTCGGTGAACTCGTACGTCGGCACCGCGACCGGCTCTGGGCGGTGGCCCTGCGGACGCTGGGGGACCGGGAGGAGGCCGCTGACGCCGTCCAGGACGCCCTCGTCTCCGCCTACCGGGCCGCCCACACCTTCCGGGGCCAGTCGGCGGTCACGACGTGGCTGCACCGGATCACGGTGAACGCCTGCCTGGACCGCGCCCGTAAGGCGGCCTCCCGCAAGACGTCTCCGGTCGACGACACCGAGCGCCTGGAGCAGCTGCTGGAGCCGCACGAGTCGGCCTCGGCGCCCGCCGAGCGAAACGACCTCCACCGTCAGCTCCTGGAGGCACTCGGCACCCTTCCTCCCGACCAACGGGCCGCGCTCGTTCTGGTCGACATGCAGGGCTACCCAGTCGCCGAGGCGGCCCGCGTCCTCGACGTGCCGACCGGGACGGTGAAGAGCCGCTGTGCCCGTGGCCGAGCCAGACTCCTCCCCCTGCTCAAGCATCTGCGGCCGGAAAACACCGGCGCCGAAAGAGAAGCGGGCGAGGGGCGGAACCGGACGCAGGGGACATCCGTCCCACCCGCAGCGGGGCCGCGTCAAGCGGGCCCGTCTGATACCGGACCAAGCGATTCAGCTGCAGTGAAGGGCGGAGGTGGGCGAGCGTGACATCCACGACAGACACAGCCGGGCACCCGGACGTCACGGAGATCTCCGACCTCGCCGAAGGTCTGCTCCCGCCGTCCCGTAACGCGGACGTACGACAGCATCTGGCCGAGTGCGAACTCTGCGCGGATGTCCACGCCTCCCTGGAGGAGATCCGGGGACTGCTCGGAACTCTGCCGGGTCCTCCGCGCATGCCTGCCGATGTCGCCGGCCGGATCGACGCCGCGCTCGCCGCGGAAGCTCTGCTGCACGCTACGGCCCCCGACGCCGTCGACGCGTCGGCGCCCATCAGCGCCCAGTCCCTGTCCGATGCGTCGCCCGCCTCCGGCTCGGACGACAGCGCGCATGTTTCACGTGAAACATCGACCGACCGCCCCGCAGGCCACGCGCGAGCCTCGACCACCGGCCCGGGCCGCAAGGAGACCCGGCGGGGCGGTCGACGCCGGGCAGTCGTCCTCGGCGCTGTGTTCACCGCCGCCGCCCTGGGATTCGGTTCCGTGCTGTTCTCCTCGCTCAACGACGGCAATCCGTCCGCCCCCGAGGCCCAGTCCACCACCGCGGACACCTTCTCCAAGGAGAAGCTGGAGCAGCAGGTTTCCGATCTCCTCGCCAAGAACCAGAGCGGCGACAGTGGTTCCCGTGCTCCGGACAGCCTCGGGATGGAATCCGTCCCCGGTAACTCACCCAGGGTCTTCAAGGACCCGGTGGTCCCCAGCTGCATTCAGAAGGGCATCGGCCGCGACGACGTAGCGCTCGCGACCGAGAAGGGGATCTACAAGGGGACGGAAGCGCTCCTCGTCGTGCTCCCCGACGCTCCTGACGGCACCCGGGTCACCGCCTACCTCATGGACGCGACCTGCATGGGTCAGCCGTCGTCCGCCACGGCCAAGGTCTTGCTGAAGCAGTCCTACAACGGTTCCTGAGCGCGCACGCTTCGTCTCCGTCCTGCGTGGTATCTCGTACGGTGGCGCATCCTCGTGTGCCCGGACACAGCGGGAATGCGCGCCCCTTAGGATCCGTTGGGTGGGGTGAGAGTCCTGAAAGGCGCTCCCCCGGTCCACGACGCAGTCCAGAGACGAGGAATCAAGCCGTGAGTGACGTCCGAAACGTGATCATCATCGGCTCCGGGCCCGCCGGCTACACGGCGGCGCTCTACACCGCGCGCGCGTCGCTGAAGCCGCTGGTGTTCGAGGGCGCCGTTACGGCGGGTGGCGCGCTGATGAACACCACCGAGGTGGAGAACTTCCCCGGCTTCCAGGACGGCATCATGGGCCCCGAGCTCATGGACAACATGCGCGCCCAGGCCGAGCGCTTCGGCGCCGAGCTCATCCCGGACGATGTCGTCTCCGTCGACCTGAGTGGTGAGATCAAGACCGTCACCGACACCGCGGGTACCGTCCACCAGGCGAAGGCCGTCATCGTCACCACCGGCTCTCAGCACCGCAAGCTCGGCCTGCCGAACGAGGACGCTCTCTCCGGTCGCGGTGTCTCCTGGTGCGCCACCTGCGACGGCTTCTTCTTCAAGGACCAGGACATCGCCGTGATCGGCGGCGGTGACACCGCGATGGAGGAGGCCACCTTCCTCTCCCGCTTCGCCAGGTCCGTGACGATCGTCCACCGCCGCGACACCCTGCGCGCCTCCAAGGCGATGCAGGAGCGTGCCTTCGCCGACCCGAAGATCAAGTTCGTCTGGGACAGCGAGGTCGCCGAGGTCCAGGGGGACCAGAAGCTCTCGGGCCTGAAGCTGCGCAACCTCAAGACCGGCGAACTCTCGTCTCTCCCGGTCACCGGCCTGTTCATCGCGATCGGCCACGACCCGCGCACCGAGCTCTTCAAGGGCCAGCTCGAACTGGACGAAGAGGGCTACCTGAAGGTGGAGGCGCCCTCCACGCGGACCAACCTGACCGGTGTCTTCGGTGCCGGTGACGTGGTCGACCACACCTACCGCCAGGCGATCACCGCGGCCGGCACCGGCTGCTCCGCCGCCCTCGACGCCGAGCGCTTCCTCGCCGCCCTCGCGGACGAGGAGAAGGCTGAGCCCGAGAAGACCTCCGTCTGACCCCCATCCGCCCCACCGCACCAACCAGTTAAGGAGCCCGCCGTGGCCGGCACCCTCAAGCATGTGACCGACGATTCCTTCGAGCAGGACGTTCTCAAGAGCGACAAGCCCGTCCTGGTGGACTTCTGGGCTGCCTGGTGCGGCCCGTGCCGCCAGATCGCGCCGTCCCTCGAGGCGATCGCCGCCGAGTACGGCGACAAGATCGAGGTCGTCAAGCTGAACATCGACGAGAACCCGGGTACGGCCGCCAAGTACGGCGTCATGTCCATCCCGACCCTGAACGTGTACCAGGGTGGCGAGGTCGCCAAGACCATCGTCGGTGCGAAGCCGAAGGCCGCGATCGTCCGCGACCTCGAGGACTTCATCTCCGAGTGACGTTTCACGTGAAACATGAATGGGCCGACCCTGAGGGGTCGGCCCATTCGCTTTAGAGCGGCCGGAGAACCGGTTCCTTCTGTACGGCACCCAGGAGCCGGTCCAGCGCCATCTCCACGTCCTCCTTCCAGGAGAGCGTGGTCCGCAGCTCCAGCCTCAACCGCGGGTACGTGGGATGAGGCCGAACCGTCTTGAAGCCCACCGCGAGGAGATGGTCCGCGGGCAGCAGACAGCCGGGCTCCTTCCAGCGCGCGTCTCCGAAGGCCTCGATCGCTTTGAAGCCCCGCCGCAGCAGATCCTTGGCGACCGTCTGGACCATCACCCGGCCCAGTCCCTGCCCTTGGTAGCCCGGCATGATGAACGCGGTCATCAACTGCACGGCATCGGGCGAGACAGGGCTCGTGGGGAATGCCGTCGAGCGGGGTACGTAGGCCGGAGGGGCGTAGAGCACAAAGCCCACCGGTACGTCGTCGACGTACACGACCCTGCCGCAGGATCCCCAGTCCAGGAGGACGGCGGAGATCCAGGCCTCCTTCTCGAGGGCGGGTGTTCCGGCTTTTACCGCGGCCTCGCCGCTGACTGGGTCCAACTCCCAGAAGACACACGTGCGACAGCGCTTGGGAAGGTCCTGAAGGTTGTCCAGCGTGAGCGGTACGAGCCGACGCCCCATGAAGGCTGTTCCTCGCTTCCTTCGCCCGCCGCGTCGCGGGCGGCCGTCAGAGCGCTTCGTTCCCTGAGCAGGCTGCCGACGAAGCCGCCGACGGCGCCCAGCCCCAGGCCTGCGCTCACCAGTCCTGTGCGGTTCACCGTTCGCATGGCCCCTGCCTCTCCCCTCAGAGGTGCTGCCGGGTGGATTCGCCATACCCGAACGCATCGTATCCACGATGCGATTCCACCGATACCGCCTGAAAGCAAAGAGCGGGCCGTGTCCGGTACACACCGGACACGGCCCGCCCTGGCGCCTGAGCGAGATCGCCCCGCCCGTCGGCAGATCAGTCGTCCGTCTCCTCGGAGTCACCGTCCAGGAGGCTCCTCTGCAGCACCGGCCCCTCGCCGGGGGCGAGGCTGCCGAGAATCCGCTCAAGGTCCTCCATCGAGGCGAACTCGACGGTGATCTTGCCCTTCTTCTGACCGAGGTCGACCTTCACCCGCGTCTCGAAGCGGTCCGAGAGGCGGGTCGCGAGGTCGGTCAAAGCCGGCGAGACCCGAGTACCGGCCCGCGGGCCCTTGGAGCGCTGAGCCGCCTGGGGCCGAGAGCCCATCAAGGTCACGATCTCCTCGACGGCCCGCACCGAGAGTCCCTCAGCCACGATCCGATGGGCCAGCCGGTCCTGCTCCTCCGAGTCGTCGACGGAGAGCAGGGCCCTCGCGTGTCCGGCCGAGAGGACTCCGGCTGCCACCCGCCGCTGGACCGCCGGCGAGAGCTTCAGCAGACGCAGCGTGTTGGAGACCTGCGGACGGGAGCGACCGATGCGGTCCGCCAGCTGGTCATGCGTGCAGTTGAAGTCCTTCAGCAGCTGGTCGTAGGCGGCCGCTTCTTCCAGTGGATTCAGCTGGGCGCGGTGCAGGTTCTCCAGGAGAGCGTCCAGGAGGAGCTTGTCGTCGTCCGTGGCCCGGACGATCGCCGGAATCGCCTCCAGCCCCGCCTCACGGCAGGCCCTCCAGCGCCGCTCGCCCATGATGAGCTCGTAGCGCGCGGGGCCGAGCTGCCGTACGACGACGGGCTGGAGGAGACCGACCTCCTTGATGGAGGTGACGAGCTCCTGAAGAGCGTCCTCGTCGAAGACCTCACGCGGCTGCCGGGGGTTCGGCTTGATGGAGTCGAGGGGGAGCTCCGCGAAATGGGCACCCAGGGGAGGCGCGGGCGTCTCCCCGGCACCGTTCGTCGACGGCTCGTCCGTTTCATGTGAAACAGGCGGCAGTGAGGCCACCTTCGCCGCAGCCACCCCACGGTCGGTGGTCAGCACCGGCACCGCCGCCGGGGACGTCGAAACGGCGCTACCCAGCGCGGCCGAAGCCACCGTCTTCTCCGTCGGGGCAGCAGGGATCAGTGCGCCGAGACCACGACCCAAACCCCTCCGTCGCTCGCTCACTGGATCCCCTCCACCATGCTCCGGTCGCTCTGTGCGCCGATGTGTGCGTGTGTCGCGTCGTAGGAGACGCCGACACCCTTCAGCGCGATTTCTCGCGCCGCCTCAAGATAGGACAGGGCACCGCTCGATCCTGGATCGTAGGTCAGCACCGTCTGTCCGTAGCTCGGCGCCTCGGAGATACGGACCGAGCGGGGAATGCTCGTCCGCAGCACCTCGTCGCCGAAGTGACTGCGCACCTCGTCCGCGACCTGGGACGCGAGACGCGTCCGGCCGTCGTACATGGTGAGCAGGATCGTCGATACATGCAGGGTGGGGTTGAGGTGCCCCCGAACCAGATCGACGTTGCGCAGCAGCTGACCGAGGCCCTCCAGTGCGTAGTACTCGCACTGGATCGGGATGAGGACCTCCTGGCCGGCGACCAGCGCGTTGACCGTCAGCAGGCCGAGCGAGGGCGGGCAGTCGATGAGGATGTAGTCCAGCGGCTGCTCGTAGGCCTGGATCGCCCGCTGCAGTCGGCTCTCTCGCGCCACCAGGGACACCAGCTCGATCTCCGCACCGGCGAGATCGATCGTGGCAGGGGCGCAGAAGAGGCCCTCGACATCAGGGACCGGCTGGACGACCTCGGCGAGAGGCCTGCTGTCGACCAGCACGTCGTAGATGGAAGGGACCTCGGCGTGATGGTCTATCCCCAACGCCGTGGAGGCGTTGCCCTGCGGGTCAAGGTCGATCACCAGGACACGGCTGCCATGCAGAGCGAGCGACGCGGCAAGGTTGACGGTCGTCGTCGTCTTGCCCACACCGCCCTTCTGGTTGGCGACCACCATGACGCGGGTCTGCTCGGGACGCGGCAGACCTTCGCCGGCGCGGCCCAGAGCCTCTACCGCCAGTTGGGCAGCACGACCGATCGGAGTGTCGTCCATCGGGGGTGGTGTTTCACGTGAAACATCCTCCCCCATCGACTCGGTACGGGGACCGGGGACCGGATCGGTCATCGGTCCCGCGATGTTGGCGTCGGACCGCAAGGATTCACTCTCCTCGACTTCAGGCTCGCAATGAACAGAGCCTCCCATGCCTTCGGGGTCGTGAACCAGTGAGGCCTGTTGTTCTGTGGAGAAATCCACGTCTGTGGACAACTCAGGTCCCTCATCGAGTGAACCGAGAGGCTTTCGGTCGCGGGGTTCGGCCGCGGCTCGGCCCCGGCTGATGATGCCGTGTAGCAGTGAGCGACGTTTCACGTGAAACACGATGCACAGCAACGAGGCCCGAACTGTCGCGACACTCCGGCATGGGTACGTTTGGCAGCTTGTGTGGAGTACGTCTCGTCGTCAGGCAGGACGGATCAGCGGCGCCGACGTGCACGTCCCGTCCTGGCCGCCTTCGCTCGCTTCGCCGCGAAGCGCACACCACCCGGACTCTCGCCGACTTCGACCCGTACGACGGTGGACAACGGATCCACCACGCCCTCACCCACATGCAGGATGGATGTCTCCACGGCACCGAGCTTGCTCAGTGCAGTAGCCGCACTCTTGAGCTCCTCCTCCGCGGTGTCGCCCTTGAGCGCGAGCATCTCCCCGTAGGGACGCAGCAGGGGGATGCCCCAGGTCGCCAGCCGGTCCAGTGGAGCCACGGCTCGTGCCGTCACCACATGGACGGGTGTGAGTTTGCCCATGACCTCTTCGGCTCGCCCACGAACGACCGTCACATGGTCCAGGCCCAAGAGCTCCACGACCTCGGTCAGGAAGGTGGTGCGCCGCAGCAAGGGCTCCAGCAGCGTGATCTTCAGGTCTTCCCGGACGAGCGCCAGGGGAATGCCGGGCAGACCCGCACCCGAGCCGACATCGCACACCGTCACACCCTCGGGAACGACCTCCGAGAGCACCGCGCAGTTCAGCAGGTGCCGCTCCCAGAGGCGCGGCACCTCGCGTGGACCGATCAGGCCGCGCTGCACGCCCGCCTCGGCGAGCAGCTCCGCGTATCGCACCGCGTCCGCGAAGCGATCACCGAACACCTCACGGGCATGTTCGGGCGCGGGGGGAAGCTCCGCTGCCTCCGTCACGGGGGACCGTCCTTCCGTACCGCGTAGACGCGCCGGGCGCCGACGCCAGAACCACCAGAACTATCAGGCTGACAAAGTCCGGCCCCGCCTGCCGGGCAGACGGGGCCGGAGGAACGTACGGGCCGATCAGGCGGGAAGAACCACGACGAAGCGCTGCGGTTCCTCGCCCTCGGACTCGCTGCGCAGGCCGGCAGCCTTGACCGCGTCGTGCACGACCTTGCGCTCGAACGGTGTCATCGGCTTCAGCTTCACGGACTCACCGGTGTTCCTGACCTCGGCCGCGGCCTTGGCCCCGAGCTCGGACAGCTCGGCGCGCTTCTTGGCGCGGTAGCCCGCGATGTCCAGCATCAGCCGGCTGCGGTCCCCGGTCTCCCGGTGCACGGCCAGGCGCGTGAGCTCCTGCAGGGCTTCCAGCACCTCGCCGTCGCGACCGACCAGCTTCTGCAGGTCGCGGCCGCTCGCGTCGCTGATGATCGACACAGCGGCGCGATCGGCCTCGACGTCCATGTCGATGTCGCCGTCGAGGTCGGCGATGTCGAGCAGACCCTCGAGGTAGTCCGCCGCGATCTCGCCCTCCTGCTCCAGGCGGGTCAGGGTGTCTACGCCCTCGGCAGCGGCGGAGGTGGTGCCTTCCGTCACGGGATGGACTCCTTCTTACTTCTTGGACGGGGACTTGGGCCGCTGCGGACCCTTGCGCTGTCCGGACTGGGCCTTGCTGCGGGTACCGCCGGTTTTCTTGGCAGCGGCGGAGGGCTTGGCGTCCTCGGGCTCGTCGGACTTGATCAGCGACGGGCCTTCACCGGCCGCCTTGGGAGCACCGGACTGGCGCTGGGACTTGCTCTGCCGCTTGGGCTGCTGACGCTTGGGAGCGGCGGCGCTCGTGGGCGTACCGTCCTCGGTCTGCGATACGGCCTGGGCCTCGCCCTTCACCACGTTGCCGTCGGCCTGGGCCGTGAGGCCCGCCTTGTTCAGGCCGTTGATGAACTTGCGCTCGAACTCGTTGCGGTCGCGGCCCTTGGCCACGATGGCCTTGACGATGGCCCTCTCGCCGCGGCCGCGCGTCTTGCCGTGGTGCGTGACGTGCTTGTACAGACGCTCCAAGTAAGCGGCCTGCGCCTTGGAACCCGGAGTCGGGTTGTTGCGGATGACGTACATCTGCTGGCCCATGGTCCACACGTTGGTGGTCAGCCAGTAGACGAGGACACCGACCGGGAAGTTGATGCCGAAGACGGCGAACATGATGGGGAAGACGTACATCAGCATCTTCTGCTGCTGCATGAACGGCGTCTTCACCGTGGTGTCGACGTTCTTCGTCATCAGCTGACGCTGCGTGTAGAACTGCGACGCCGACATCATGACGATCATGACCGCGGTCACGATGCGCACCGTGGTCAGCGAAGCGTCGAGGGCGGCGACGTCCGAGCCGCTGTCGGTGAACTTCGCGGCCAACGGAGCGCCGAAGATGTGCGCCTTCTGCGCGCTGTCCAGCAGGCTCTGGTTGATGGAGCCAATGGTGTCGTTGTTCGCGATGCTGTTGAGCACGTGGTACAGGGCGAAGAAGAACGGCGACTGCGCCAGGATGGGAAGGCACGAGGAGAGCGGGTTGGTGCCCGTCTCCTTGTACAGCTTCATCATCTCTTCGGACTGACGCTGCTTGTCGTTCTTGTAGCGCTCCTGGATCTTCTTCATCTCGGGCTGCAGCGTCTGCATGGCCCGGGTCGCCTTGATCTGCTTCACGAAGAGCGGGATCAGGCAGATACGGATCAGGATCACCAGAGACACGATGGACAGGCCCCAGGCCCACCCGGTGTCATCGCCGAAGATGGCGCCGTACACCGTGTGGAACTGGACGATGACCCAGGAGACAGGTGTCGTGATGAAGCTGAAGAAGCTGGCAATCGTGTCCACTAATCATGCTCCTTGGGCATGGGACGGGGTCTCTGCGGCCGGGCTCGTAGGAGCCTGCCCCTCGGTGGCCGGTTCGGCGGAGGAGGGCCCGCCCCTGCGTGTACGCCAGGCGCCACGCAGCATTTCGTGCCACCGCGGACGCTTGCGCGGCGGGACATGGTCCACACCGCCCAGCGACCACGGATTGCACCGCAGGATGCGCCAGGCCGTGAGTCCCGTGCCCTTGATCGCACCATGCCGGTCGATGGCCTGGTACCCGTAGTGGGAGCACGACGGGTAGTACTTGCACACCGGCCCGAGCAACGGGCTGATGGTCCACTGGTACAGCTTGATCAGCGCCAGCAGCGGGTACTTCATCGCGCGCCCCCTCCCAGCAACCGCTCCAGGGCGGCATCCAGGTCTTGGGCCAGTTGTGCATGATCGGCGTCGCCCGCAGCGGGCAACGCTCGTACGACTACCAGGCTACCGGGGGGCAACGAGGCGACTCGATCGCGCATCAGGTGGCGAAGTCTGCGCTTCACCTTGTTACGCACCACCGCACCGCCCACGGCCTTGCTCACGACGAAACCCGCACGCGTCGGGGGAGCGCTCTCCCCAGGCGCGTGCGGGTTCGTTGCACCGCTACGAAGGTGGACGACGAGAGACGGGCGTCCGGCCCGACGACCTCGTCGTACCGCGGTCGCGAAGTCCTCGCGCCGCCTCAGCCGGTTCTCGGTGGGCAGCACGATGTCATGACCTGACCGGAATCAGGCCGACAGGCTGGCGCGACCCTTGCCACGGCGGTTCGCGAGAATCGCGCGGCCGGCGCGGGTGCGCATCCGCAGGCGGAAGCCGTGGGTCTTGGCGCGACGACGGTTGTTCGGCTGGAAGGTGCGCTTGCTCACTCGGGGGCTCCAGAATAAATCGGGGTTTTCGCGGTGCCGTCCTGGCTGTCACCGTGCGCCCACGAGTAGCTCGCGTCACGCCCGAGTGCACCGCTGACCGATCACCCAAATGATCTGTGCCCATCGGAGGCAGGCGGCAGCAGCCATCGACAACTCGACCTGGTTACGGTACGCGCGGCTACGCCATCCGGTCAAACCAGCAGTCACCAGGAGACACTATCCACAGGCTGGGGACAACAACTTGAACCGCACCCGTCGCCCTGACTACCGTGGCTGGACTCCGATTCGTTCCCTTGTACCTGCCCCACCCCATTTGAATCCCGACCGTTCCCGAACCACACGTTCGTGGGACCCGTGAGAGAGCGTGCCCTGTGGCTGACGTACCTGCCGATCTTGCCGCAGTGTGGCCACGAGTACTCGAGCAGCTTCTCGGTGAAGGGCGTGGGCAGGGTGTCGAGGTCAAGGACGAGCACTGGATCCGACGCTGCCAGCCGCTCGCGCTCGTGGCGGACACCGCACTGCTCGCCGTACCGAACGAATTCGCGAAGGGCGTGCTCGAAGGCCGCCTCGCCCCCGTCGTCAGCGAAACCCTGAGCCGCGAGTGCGGACGTCCGATCCGCATCGCGATCACCGTCGACGACTCCGCCGGCGAACCCCCGGGCCCCCCGAGCCCGCCGCCCAGGCCCCAGCAGCGCTACGAGGAGCCCGAGCTCCCCTCCGGCCAGTACGAGAGTTACGGCCGCCACCGCGCCGACGACCAGAGGCCGGGCCGCTCCGAGCAGCACCCGGGCCCCCAGGGCGACCACACGCCCCGCCCGGACGGGCTCCCGAACGCGCGCCCCGCATACCCCTCGGAGTACCAGCGCCCCGAGCCCGGCGCCTGGCCCCGCCCGCAGCAGGACGACTACGGCTGGCAGCAGCAGCGCCTCGGCTTCCCCGAGCGCGACCCGTACGCCTCGCCGTCACAGGACTCCTACGGCGGCCGCTCCCAGGACGCGTACTCACAGGATTACCGTCCGCAGTCGATGGAGCGCCCGCCGTACGACAACCAGCGCCCCGAGTACGAGCAGCGACCGGACTACGGCCGCCACCGCGCCGACGAGGAGCAGCGCGACGCCCGCCGCGAGCGGCCCGAGCCACCGTCCGGCTCCGGGCACATGAGCCGCGGCGGTCCGGTCGGTTCCCATCTGCCCACCACCGGCGCCCCCGGCCCGCTGGCCGCGCAGCCCGCGCCGGCGACCGGTCCGGGCGAGCCGACCGCGCGCCTGAACCCGAAGTACCTCTTCGACACCTTCGTCATCGGCGCCTCGAACCGCTTCGCGCACGCGGCCGCGGTGGCCGTCGCCGAGGCGCCCGCGAAGGCGTACAACCCCCTGTTCATCTACGGGGAGTCGGGACTTGGCAAAACGCATCTGCTGCACGCGATCGGCCACTACGCGCGCAGCCTCTACCCGGGCACCCGCGTCCGCTATGTGAGCTCGGAGGAGTTCACCAACGAGTTCATCAACTCCATCCGCGACGGCAAGGGCGACAGCTTCCGCAAGCGCTACCGCGAGATGGACATCCTGCTCGTCGACGACATCCAGTTCCTCGCGGACAAGGAGTCGACGCAGGAGGAGTTCTTCCACACCTTCAACACGCTCCACAACGCCAACAAGCAGATCGTGCTGTCCAGCGACCGGCCGCCCAAGCAGCTGGTGACGCTGGAGGACCGGCTGCGGAACCGTTTCGAGTGGGGCCTGATCACCGACGTCCAGCCGCCCGAGCTGGAGACGCGCATCGCGATCCTGCGCAAGAAGGCGGTCCAGGAGCAGCTCAACGCCCCGCCGGAGGTGCTGGAGTTCATCGCGTCCCGGATCTCGCGCAACATCCGCGAGTTGGAGGGCGCGCTGATCCGGGTGACGGCGTTCGCGTCGCTCAACCGGCAGCCGGTGGACCTCGGCCTGACGGAGATCGTCCTCAAGGACCTCATCCCCGGCGGCGAGGACTCGGCCCCGGAGATCACCTCCACGGCCATCATGGGCGCGACCGCCGACTACTTCGGGCTCACGGTCGAGGACCTGTGCGGCACCTCTCGCGGCCGCGCGCTGGTGACGGCCCGCCAGATCGCCATGTACCTGTGCCGCGAGCTGACGGACCTCTCCCTGCCGAAGATCGGCGCGCTGTTCGGCGGCCGCGACCACACGACGGTCATGCACGCGGACCGCAAGATCCGCAATCTGATGGCCGAGCGGCGCTCCATCTACAACCAGGTCACCGAGCTGACGAACCGCATCAAGAACGGCTGACAGAGCCGCTCGTACGCCTCTGAGGGCGCCCCCGGGACGGATTCCCGTGGGCGCCCTCAGTCGTTCCGGAGACCGACCCCGAGTCCGTCGCGGCATCCGCTGTTCGAATAGCTGCCGGGTTACGGCCTCTCTCCACAGATCCGGCGACTTTCTTCCGTCCACATCCTGGGGACTGGGAAGTTGTCCAGATCGTGTCCACAGGGACCCTCGTCGAGAGATCATCAGACCAGGTCAGGTGGCTGTGGATCCGTGGACGAACGATCTCCACAGACTGTGGACAGCGAGATGATCCACAGCCTGTGCATCGAGTTGTCCACCGGCCGCCCACAGGCTGAGGGCGGTTGTCCCCAGCGATCCCCAGCTTCTCCACACCGCTGTCCACTGTTCGGCAACGCGACGCGCCTCCTCACCGTGTCGAGTGAAAGGCGTCACATGAAGGTGCCGGGTTGGGCTGTGGGAAACGTGGGTAAAGCTGGGGACGGTGCTGGGGAGAAGTAGCCCGAGGCTGTGCATGGAGTGTGCAGAACTTTCCGTTCTCCACAGATACGCCCGGTTGTCCACCGTCGTCACCCACAGGGTCGGTGGACAAAATTTCCCCTCTGAGCTGGGAAAACGGGGTTATCCACGGTATCCACAGGCCCTACTACTACTCCCAACTAGAGAGAGCTGGGAATCCGTTTCGAAGCGGGCCCTGTGCACAACTCGCTGTCCGGCCCCCGACTGCCCCTCGTCACGACTTGACCCCGAGAGGCACCGACTGTCAGTGCTGTGCGTCAGACTGGTCCCCGGTGTCCTTCCCCTCACAGGGATCGACGACACCGCGACAGACGACGAAGCCAGGCAGGGCGAGAAGCGCCGGCAACAGCAGGAGGCGGCAACGGTGAAGATCCGGGTGGAACGCGACGTACTCGCGGAGGCAGTGGCCTGGGCGGCACGCAGCCTCCCGGCCCGTCCGCCGGCGCCTGTCCTCGCCGGCCTTCTCCTGAAGGCCGAGGACGGCCAGCTGAGTCTGTCCAGCTTCGACTACGAGGTCTCGGCACGGGTGTCCGTGGAGGCGGAGGTCGACGAGGAGGGCACGGTGTTGGTCTCCGGCCGCCTCCTTGCCGACATCTCGCGCGCCCTCCCCAACCGTCCGGTGGAGATTTCCACAGACGGTGTACGGGCGACGGTGGTCTGCGGCTCCTCGCGCTTCACACTCCACACACTGCCTGTGGAGGAGTACCCGGCCCTGCCGCAGATGCCGAACGCGACGGGCACCGTCCCCGGCGAGGTCTTCGCCGCGGCCGCCGCCCAGGTCGCCATCGCCGCCGGCCGTGACGACACGCTGCCCGTCCTCACCGGTGTACGCATCGAGATCGAGGGCGACACGGTCACGCTGGCGTCCACCGACCGCTACCGCTTCGCGGTCCGCGAGTTCCTGTGGAAGCCGGAGAACCCCGAGGCGTCCGCGGTGGCCCTGGTGCCCGCCAAGACGCTCCTGGACACCGCCAAGGCCCTCACGAGCGGCGACAGCGTCATCCTGGCGCTGTCCGGCGGTGGGTCGGGCGAGGGCCTGATCGGTTTTGAGGGCGCCGGCCGTCGTACGACGACCCGTCTGCTGGAGGGCGACCTCCCGAAGTACCGCTCGCTGTTCCCGACGGAGTTCAACTCCGTGGCCGTCATCGAGACCGCCCCCTTCGTGGAGGCCGTCAAGCGTGTGGCCCTGGTCGCCGAGCGCAACACCCCGGTGCGGCTCAGCTTCGAGCAGGGCGTGCTGATCCTGGAGGCGGGGTCCAGCGACGACGCACAGGCTGTGGAGCGGGTCGACGCCCAGCTGGAGGGCGACGACGTCTCGATCGCCTTCAACCCGACGTTCCTGCTGGACGGCCTGAGCGCCATCGACTCCCCGGTGGCCCAGCTGTCCTTCACGACGTCCACGAAGCCGGCCCTGCTCAGCGGCAAGCCGGCCCTGGACGCCGAGGCGGACGAGGCCTACAAGTACCTGATCATGCCGGTGCGGCTCAGCGGCTGAGCGATGTGAACCCGGCCACTTCGCCGGACGTCCCTGCTGGGGGTGTGGGGGGTCGTCCCCCACAAGATCGCAGTATGCCGGTGCGGCTCAGCGGCTGACCGGGTCCGTCGGAGAACCCGCAGGTCGGGGCCTACGTCTGAGCGCGTATGCCCACAGATGTGCGCGAGCGTCCGGGTTTAGGCTCGGACGCAGGTACGGAAGTGCCGTAACGCCACGTCGCACACCTAAGGAACACTGATGGAGCTCGGTCTCGTCGGCCTCGGCAAGATGGGCGGCAACATGCGCGAGCGGATCCGCCGCGCAGGCCACACCGTCATCGGATACGACCGCAACCCGGACCTCGCCGACGTCCACAGCCTCGCTGAGCTTGTGGGCAAGCTCAAGGGCCCGCGCGTGGTCTGGGTGATGGTTCCGGCCGGTGCCCCGACCCAGGCGACCGTCGACGAGCTCGCCGACCTGCTGGCACCCGGGGACGTCGTCGTGGACGGCGGGAACTCCCGCTGGACCGACGACGAGAAGCACGCTGAGGAGCTGGCGGCCAAGGGCATCGGCTTCGTCGACTGCGGAGTCTCCGGCGGCGTCTGGGGCCTGGAGAACGGCTACGCGCTGATGTACGGCGGCGACGCGGAGAACGTCGCCAAGGTGCGGCCGATCTTCGACGCCCTCAAGCCGGAAGGTGACGCAGGCTCGGTGCACGCCGGCAAGGTCGGCGCGGGCCACTTCGCGAAGATGGTCCACAACGGCATCGAGTACGCGATGATGCAGGCTTATGCCGAGGGCTGGGAGCTCCTGGAGAAGGTCGACTCCGTGACCGACGTCCGGGAGGTCTTCCGCTCCTGGCAGGAGGGCACGGTCATTCGCTCCTGGCTGCTCGACCTCGCGGTGAACGCCCTCGACGAGGACGAGCACCTGGACAGGCTGAAGGGTTTTGCACAGGACTCCGGCGAGGGACGCTGGACTGTGGAAGCCGCCATCGACAACGCCGTGCCGCTGCCCGCGATCACGGCCTCCCTCTTCGCGCGGTTCGCGTCGCGCCAGGAGGACTCGCCGCAGATGAAGATGGTCGCCGCGCTGCGGAACCAGTTCGGCGGCCACGCGGTCGAGAAGAAGTAATCCACAGGGCTGCACAGCGGTCCACGAACTGCAGTCCACGAGCTGGGGGAGGTCGGCGCCCGACCATGCACGTCACGCATCTGTCGCTGGCCGACTTCCGCTCGTACGCCCGGGTCGAAGTTCCGCTCGACCCGGGCGTCACCGCCTTCGTCGGCCCGAACGGGCAGGGCAAGACGAATCTGGTCGAGGCGATCGGCTACCTCGCCACCCTCGGCAGCCACCGTGTCTCCTCGGATGCCCCGCTGGTCCGCATGGGTGCCGACCGCGCGGTCATCCGGGCCCAGGTCAGACAGGGCGAGCGGCAGCAGCTGGTCGAGCTGGAGCTGAACCCCGGCCGGGCCAACCGGGCCCGCATCAACAGGTCCTCGCAGGTCAGACCGCGTGACGTGCTGGGGATCGTACGGACTGTGCTGTTCGCGCCCGAGGATCTCGCGCTGGTCAAGGGTGATCCCGGCGAGCGGCGCCGCTTCCTCGACGAGCTGATCACCGCACGCTCTCCGCGGATGGCCGGCGTTCGTTCCGACTACGAACGCGTCCTCAGGCAGCGCAACACGCTGCTGAAGTCGGCCGCGCTCGCCCGCCGGCACGGCGGCCGTTCCATGGACCTGTCCACCCTCGACGTCTGGGACCAGCATCTCGCGCGCGTGGGCGCCGAGCTGCTCGCCCAGCGGCTCGACCTGATCGCGGCGATCCAGCCGCTGGCCGACAAGGCGTACGAGCAGCTGGCGCCCGGCGGCGGCCCTGTCGCCCTGGAGTACAAGCCGTCCGCGCCGGGCGAGGCCCACACGCGCGAGGACCTCTACGAGCAGGTCATGGCCGCGCTGGCCGAGGCCCGCAAGCAGGAGATCGAGCGGGGCGTCACGCTCGTCGGACCGCACCGGGACGAACTGCTGCTCAAGCTCGGCCAGATGCCCGCCAAGGGCTATGCCTCGCACGGCGAGTCGTGGTCGTACGCGCTGGCCTTGCGTCTGGCGTCGTACGACCTCCTCAGGGCGGAGGGCAACGAACCGGTGCTCGTTCTGGACGACGTCTTCGCCGAGTTGGACACCCGTCGCCGCGAGCGGCTGGCCGAGTTGGTCGCGCCGGGCGAGCAGGTACTGGTGACGGCCGCGGTCGACGACGACGTACCGCACGTGCTGACGGGTACACGGTTCACCGTGGCGGACGGGACGGTGGGGCGCGTATGAGCACCGAAGACGGACCGGCCCCCGAAAAGAAGCCCGAACCCTCCGGCGTCGACCTCGCGCGCGTGGCGCTCAGGGCCGCCAAGGAGCAGGCACGCGCGCGTGGGGACGCGGTGCAGCAGAAGAAGCAGGCGCGTCGGGGCGGCCTGCGCTCCGGCGCGCGCGCCGACGGACGTGACCCCATGGCGCTGGGCGCCGCGATCAACCGGCTGATCACCGAGCGCGGTTGGGAGGCGCCGGCCGCGGTGGGCGGGGTGATGGGCCGCTGGCCGCAGATCGTCGGCGAGGACCTGGCCAAGCACTGTGAGCCGGAGAAGTACGACGAGGACGAGCGGGTCCTGGTCGTGCGCTGCGACTCCACGGCCTGGGCGACGAACCTGCGTCTGCTCGCTCCGCAGCTGATCGCACGCCTGAACGAGGACCTGGGCCACGGCACGGTGACGCTGATCAAGGTGCAGGGCCCCGGCGGCCCTCCCCGCCGCTACGGCCCGCTGCGCGCCCCCGGCAGCACGGGACCCGGCGACACCTACGGGTGACGGGCGCGCCCGTGGTGACCGGCTGCGCCCACGTGCGAACGGCCGCATCAAAGGGTGACTGACGTCACAACCACAGGTCCCGGACGATCCCGTCGGGTCACCGCACGCGGTTGCGAATGCCGACCTGACTCCCAAGTAGCCAAGGGTTGACAGCCCGAAGCGCTGAGTGCCTCCGTGAGCCTCCTTGAGCCCCGTTCCGTATATGGGGACCCGGAAGACGCCGGTTGAGGGCGGCACATGCGGACTCAGGTACCGGCAAACCCCCATCACTGTCGGCGCTACCGGTAGACTGGAAGCTAATCCCGCCCCAATCGTGGGGACCGCCCGGGAAAAGCTGAGCAACGCTGATCAAGGCTTACCAACGCAACATGCCGCAGCCGCTCCGGCAACCCGCCGACGAGCCCGGCTCGTGCTGTGCCAGAAAGGGCGCTTCGTGGCCGATTCCGGCAACCCCAACGAGAACATCCCGTCCACCGAGGCCACGGCCGGAATCGCCGAGGCCTCAGTCACGGCGTCGTACGACGCCAGTGCCATCACCGTCCTCGAGGGCCTGGACGCGGTCCGCAAGCGACCCGGTATGTACATCGGCTCGACCGGCGAGCGCGGACTGCACCACCTCGTGTACGAGGTCGTCGACAACTCGGTCGACGAGGCGCTGGCCGGCCACGCGGACACCATCGACGTGACGATCCTGGCCGACGGCGGCGTCCGCGTCGTCGACAACGGCCGTGGCATCCCGGTGGGCATCGTGGCCTCCGAGGGCAAGCCGGCCCTCGAGGTCGTTCTGACCGTGCTGCACGCGGGCGGCAAGTTCGGCGGCGGCGGTTACGCGGTCTCCGGCGGTCTGCACGGCGTGGGCGTCTCCGTCGTGAACGCCCTGTCGTCGAAGGTCGCCGTCGAGGTCAAGACCGACGGGTACCGCCACACGCAGGACTACAAGATGGGCGTCCCCACGGCGCCGTTGGTCAAGCACGAGGCCACGGACGAGACCGGCACGTCGGTCACCTTCTGGGCCGACGCCGACATCTTCGAGACCACGGAGTACTCCTTCGAGACGCTCTCGCGGCGTTTCCAGGAGATGGCGTTCCTCAACAAGGGTCTGACGATCAAGCTCACCGACGAGCGCGAGTCGGCGAAGGCCACCTCCGGGGCGGACGAGGCGGGCGCGGACGAGACCGCCGAGGTCAAGACCGTCACGTACCACTACGAGGGCGGCATCGTCGACTTCGTGAAGTACCTCAACTCCCGCAAGGGAGAGGCGGTGCACCCGACGGTGATCGACCTCGAGGCCGAGGACAAGGACAAGAGCCTTTCCCTCGAAGTCGCGATGCAGTGGAACAGCGGTTACAGCGAGGGCGTGTACTCCTTCGCGAACATCATCCACACGCACGAGGGCGGTACCCACGAAGAGGGCTTCCGCTCGGCGCTCACCAACCTGATCAACAAGTACGCGCGCGACAAGAAGCTGCTGCGCGAGAAGGACGACAACCTCACGGGTGACGACATCCGCGAGGGTCTGACGGCGATCATCTCGGTGAAGCTCAGCGAGCCGCAGTTCGAGGGCCAGACCAAGACCAAGCTGGGCAACACGGAGGCCAAGACCTTCGTCCAGAAGGCGGTCTACGAGCACCTGAACGACTGGCTGGACCGCAACCCGGTCGAGGCGGCGGACATCGTCCGCAAGGGCATCCAGGCGGCCACCGCGCGCGTGGCGGCGCGCAAGGCGCGCGACCTGACCCGCCGCAAGGGCCTCCTGGAGACCGCGTCCCTGCCGGGCAAGCTCTCCGACTGCCAGTCGAACGACCCCATCAAGTGCGAGATCTTCATCGTCGAGGGTGACTCCGCCGGCGGCTCGGCCAAGTCCGGCCGCAACCCGGAGTACCAGGCGATCCTCCCGATCCGCGGCAAGATCCTGAACGTGGAGAAGGCCAGGATCGACAAGATCCTTCAGAACCAGGAGATCCAGGCGTTGATCTCGGCCTTCGGCACCGGAGTCCACGAGGACTTCGACATCGAGAAGCTGCGCTATCACAAGATCATCCTGATGGCGGACGCCGACGTCGACGGTCAGCACATCAGCACCCTGCTGCTGACCTTCCTGTTCCGCTTCATGCGGCCACTGGTGGAGGCCGGGCACGTGTACCTCTCCCGTCCCCCGCTGTACAAGATCAAGTGGGGCCGGGACGACATCGAGTACGCCTACTCGGACCGCGAGCGCGACGCGCTGATCGAGATGGGCCGCCAGCGCGGCAAGCGCATCCGCGAGGACTCGATCCAGCGCTTCAAGGGTCTCGGCGAGATGAACGCCGAGGAACTGCGCATCACGACCATGGACCAGGAGCACCGCGTGCTCGGCCAGGTCACCCTCGACGACGCCGCCCAGGCCGACGACCTGTTCTCGGTCCTCATGGGCGAGGACGTCGAGGCGCGCCGCCAGTTCATCCAGCGCAACGCCAAGGACGTCCGCTTCCTCGACATCTGAGTCGGTCTCAGCTGACCGCAGCAGAAAGGATCTTCACCAGCAATGGCCGACGACATCACCCCCCTCACGCCCGAAGCGGGCGGCGAGATCGCCCAGCGTGTCGAGCCCGTCGGGCTCGAGACGGAGATGCAGCGCTCGTACCTCGACTACGCGATGTCCGTCATCGTCTCGCGTGCGCTGCCCGACGTCCGGGACGGTCTCAAGCCCGTCCACCGACGCGTCCTGTACGCCATGTACGACGGCGGTTACCGCCCCGAGCGCGGCTTCTACAAGTGCGCGCGTGTGGTCGGCGACGTCATGGGCAACTACCACCCGCACGGCGACTCCTCGATCTACGACGCGCTGGTGCGCCTCGCGCAGTCGTGGTCGATGCGGATGCCGCTGGTGGACTCCAACGGCAACTTCGGCTCTCCGGGCAACGACCCGGCGGCGGCCATGCGCTACACCGAGTGCAAGATGGCGCCGCTGTCCATGGAGATGGTCCGTGACATCGACGAGGAGACCGTCGACTTCACGGACAACTACGACGGCCGCTCCCAGGAGCCGACCGTCCTGCCGGCCCGCTTCCCGAACCTGCTGATCAACGGTTCGGCCGGTATCGCGGTCGGTATGGCGACCAACATCCCGCCGCACAACCTGCGCGAGGTCGCGGCCGGCGCCCAGTGGTACCTGGAGAACTCGGAGGCCTCGCACGAGGAGCTCCTGGACGCGCTCATGGAGCGCATCAAGGGTCCCGACTTCCCGACCGGCGCCCTCGTGGTGGGCCGCAAGGGCATCGAGGAGGCGTACCGCACGGGCCGCGGCTCGATCACCATGCGGGCGGTCGTCGAGGTCGAGGAGATCCAGAACCGTCAGTGCCTGGTGGTCACCGAGCTGCCGTACCAGGTGAACCCGGACAACCTCGCGCAGAAGATCGCCGACCTGGTGAAGGACGGCAAGATCGGCGGCATCGCGGACGTCCGGGACGAGACGTCCTCGCGTACCGGCCAGCGTCTGGTCGTCGTCCTGAAGAGGGACGCGGTCGCCAAGGTCGTACTGAACAACCTCTACAAGCACACCGACCTGCAGACGAACTTCGGCGCCAACATGCTGGCACTGGTGGACGGCGTCCCGCGCACGCTCTCGCTCGACGCGTTCATCCGCCACTGGGTGACGCACCAGATCGAGGTCATCGTCCGGCGTACGAAGTTCCGCCTGCGCAAGGCCGAGGAGCGGGCGCACATCCTGCGCGGCCTGCTGAAGGCCCTGGACGCCATCGACGAGGTCATCGCGCTGATCCGGCGCAGCGACACCGTCGACATCGCGCGCACGGGCCTGATGCAGCTCCTGGAGATCGACGAGATCCAGGCGAACGCGATCCTGGAGATGCAGCTGCGGCGACTGGCCGCCCTGGAGCGCCAGAAGATCGTCCAGGAGCACGACGAACTCCAGGCGAAGATCAGGCTCTACAACGAGATCCTCGCCTCCCCGGTCCGCCAGCGCGGCATCGTCAGCGAGGAACTCGCCGCGATCGTCGAGAAGTACGGCGACGACCGCAAGACCATGCTGGTGCCCTACGACGGCGACATGTCCATGGAGGACCTGATCGCCGAGGAGGACATCGTCGTCACGGTCACCCGCGGCGGCTACGTCAAGCGCACCAAGACCGACGACTACCGCGCCCAGAAGCGCGGCGGCAAGGGCGTGCGCGGGGCGAAGCTCAAGGAAGACGACATCGTCGACCACTTCTTCGTCTCCACGACGCACCACTGGCTGCTGTTCTTCACGAACAAGGGGCGTGTCTACCGGGCGAAGGCGTATGAGCTTCCCGATGCCGGGCGTGACGCGCGTGGACAGCACGTCGCCAACCTGCTGGCCTTCCAGCCGGACGAGGCGATCGCCGAGATCCTCGCGATCCGCACCTACGAGGTGGCGCCGTACCTGGTGCTCGCCACGAAGGGCGGTCTGGTCAAGAAGACGCCTCTGAAGGATTACGATTCGCCGCGCGCCGGTGGCGTCATCGCGATCAACCTTCGGGAGACGGACGACGGTTCGGACGACGAACTGATCGGAGCAGAACTCGTTTCGGCCGAGGATGATCTGCTTCTGATCAGCAGGAAGGCCCAATCGATCAGGTTCACTGCCACGGACGACGCTCTGCGTCCCATGGGCCGTGCCACCTCGGGCGTCAAGGGCATGAGCTTCCGCGAGGGCGACCAGCTGCTCTCGATGAATGTTGTTCGACCCGGTACGTTCGTGTTCACTGCTACGGACGGTGGGTACGCGAAGCGGACCGCCGTCGACGAGTACCGCGTCCAGGGTCGCGGCGGCCTCGGCATCAAGGCCGCCAAGATCGTCGAGGACCGTGGATCGCTCGTCGGTGCGCTGGTGGTCGAGGAGACCGACGAGATCCTCGCCATCACACTGTCGGGCGGTGTGATTCGTACGCGGGTCAGCGGAGTCAGGGAGACGGGCCGTGACACCATGGGCGTCCAACTGATCAACCTGGGCAAGCGCGATGCCGTGGTCGGCATCGCACGTAACGCCGAGGCGGGACGCGAGGCGGAGGAAGTCGACGGCGACGTGGCCGTCGACGAGACCGTCGAAGGTGCCGCGACCACCGGCACGGACGAGGGCGAGGCGCCCTCGCCCGAGTAGCACGAGGAGTGAGTCATCGTGAGCGGAGCCACGGGCGCCGGTTCGGTCGGTACCTCCAGCGGTACCTCTTCCGGTAAGGAAACGGACGGCGGCGGCCGTGGCTCCGCCGCGAACTCGACAAACTCGCACACCACGGACGGGCGCGTGAACGACCCGCATACGACCAACCTGCAGGCGATCAAGTCCCCAGCGACCGAGTCGCCCTCGCCCGACACGCATGGATCCCAGGGGGGAACTGTGACGGACACCCGAGGTCCGCAGGCCCAGCGGCCCGCCACCGGCGCGGGCCAGGCCACGGCCGCTCCGGGCGCCCAGCCTCAGCCGCAGCAGCCGGCCCCGCCGGCGCCGCCCGAGGCGACCTCCCCGCTGCCCGGGGAGCGACAGCCGCAGCAGCCCGCCGGGCCCTACCACCCGCCGCAGGCCTACCCCGGTCAGGCCGCCCCGGCGGGTGCCGTACGCCGCCCCCGCACCGGCGCGCGCACCGTGCCCCGCACCCGCAAGGCACGTCTGCGGGTGGCCAAGGCCGACCCGTGGTCCGTGATGAAGGTCAGCTTCCTGCTCTCCATCGCGCTGGGCATCTGCACGATCGTCGCGGCCGCCGTGCTGTGGATGGTCATGGACGCGATGGGCGTCTTCTCGACGGTCGGCGGCACGATCTCGGAGGCCACCGGCTCGAACGAGTCGAACGGCTTCGACCTCCAGTCGTTCCTGTCCCTCCCGAACGTCCTGATGTTCACGACGATCATCGCGGTCATCGACGTCGTCCTCGCGACCGCCCTCGCGACCCTCGGCGCGTTCATCTACAACCTCTCCGCGGGCTTCGTCGGCGGCGTCGAGCTGACGCTGGCGGAGGACGAGTGAGCGTGCCGTTTCCCGCCTGCTGACGGTCTCCGGTTATCGATTTTGGGACTGCCCACGTCGTGCGCTAATCTTCAGGAGTCAGCGCGCGGGACACACACCGCAGAGCGCGGCGGGGCTATAGCTCAGTTGGTTAGAGCGCATCCCTGATAAGGATGAGGCCACAGGTTCAAATCCTGTTAGCCCCACCATCGAGAAGACCCCCAACCGGTCATGGTTGGGGGTCTTTCGTTCGTTGGGCCAACGGCTGGTTCGACTGTTGGATCGACTGCCTGTGGTGTCGGTCCTCGTGGTCTCAGCAAGAGTGCCGGCGCCCTCTCGTGTCACGCAGTCGAGCCCCGACCGGGTGCGGTCGGGGCTCGATGTGCTGGCCGGGCGTACGCAAGTTCGCCGTTACGTCAGTGTGCGGTGCGGTCGGTGCGTGCGGTCAGCGCAGGAGAGGTGTCGAGAGGTCGCGCGCTGGGTCAGGGTCCGTGTCCGCGCTCGACTCGGTGCTCGACTCCGCACCCGCACCCGCACCCGCTTCCGTGTCAGCGTCCGTCGACGGGCGGTGGCGGCAGCTGGGGGTCTTGCCGTGGGCCTCGGCGCGGATGCGCTGTTTCATCGTGGGGGGCAGGTCCCTGGTCGAGGACCGGCACCAGAGGGGCGTCGCCGGTGTCGTCGTGTGTGCGGTGCTGTTGCGGGGCGTCCCGGTCTGCGGTACGGCCGCGGCGGCGGTCGTCGTGATCAGGCCGAGCGTCGTGCACAGCGCCAGGAAGGCGGTGACGATGGCGGTCCACAGCTTCATGACCTTGTTCTGGGCCATGGCCCCTCACTTTCGGGTTGGGCGATTTGCGTACTTTCCTCATCATGTGTATGAGGGTCGCGAAGTGGTGGACCGACGCCCGTGGCGCGTCGATCTTCCGATGAACACCACACGGATGGGTGCAAGGGCGGCGAAAAGGAGGGTATGCGGGAGAAGAATGGTCAAAATCGCCGTTCGTGAGGGTGTGATCACCCTCTGATCGGAGCGTCTCCGTCCGCTTCTTTTGCTGTGTTCCGGACGGGAGTTGAGGGCCCGACGTAGGTCACCGATCGGTCTCGGTCGGTGTGTATAGTCGGGCGCCAGAAGTCCCCTACGTCAAGGAAAGACGAGGTCGCGCGGTGAAGAAGCTTCTCCTGGTCGCACTGGCCGCCATCGGCGGGCTCCTCGTGTACCGCCAGATCCAGGCGGATCGCGCCGAGCAGGATCTGTGGACGGAGGCGACTGACTCCGTGCCCACGGGTTCCTGAGTACCGACAACGGATTCTGAACAGACCCCGACCGCCTCGCGGTCGGGGTTTTGTGTTGCGAGTCGGGTGTTTCGGACGCTCGTACGGATTGCGCGGATGTCATGCGGCGCTGCGGGGCAGGATGGGCCACGGTCCCGGTCCGGTGTACGACGAGGGGTGACGCGTGATGGGGCGGCGTACGGCGTGGTGGCGGGCGGCGGCACGGCGTGGTCGTGGGCCCGTGGTGCGGGTGGCCGCCGTGGGCGTGGTGCTGGGGATGGCGGCGGCGGTACCGGGCGGGTCGCCCGCGGTGGCGGCCGGAGCTCCGGGCTCGTACGCCTTCGACGAGGACGCCCGGTCGGTACGGGGCGCCACGAGCACCGGCGAAGCCGAACGCCTGGCACCCGGCACGACGTACCGCAGTTCACTCCCTGCCACCGGCGAGCGCTACTACCGCCTCGAACTCGACGCCACGTCGAACGCGTACGTCTCCGTCACGGCCGTCCCTCCCCCCGGCGCCACGGTTTCCGCCGGCGACGGCGTCAAGGTGTCGCTCCAGGACGCCGACAGCCACACCTGCTCCGTCGACACGGTCAGCATCGGGGCCGGCCGGAGTGCCCATCCCATCACGGCGATGGGGGAGCGCGAGGCCACGCGCAGTGGGTCCATATGCAAGGGGGCCGGCACGTTCTACGTGGTCGTCGAGCGTGTCCAGAGGACGGCTGAGGTCTCCCCTTCATTGCTCGGCGAGTGGGATCTCGAGCTCGACCCCGTGTCGGAGCCCGGACTCACGCAGGCCGGTGCGACGAGCGCGCCCGAGGTCTGGGACTCGGCCTCACCCGCGCCCCCCAGCGGCGAAGCGAAGCGCCGCGAGGGCGGTGCGGGCTTCGGAGCGGCGACGTCCCTGGGCGAGGGAGTCTGGCAGGACGACGTCCGGCCCGGGCAGACACTCTTCTACGAGGTACCCGTGGACTGGGGGCAGCAGCTCTACGCCACCGCCGAACTGGGCAGCGCGAGCAGCGACACGGGTTTCGTGCCCAGTGCGCTGACCCTGTCCCTCTACAACCCCGTGCGTGCCCCCGTCGACTACGACGGGGTCGGCTACGACGGCAGCCAGCGGTCGGCGGCGCTTCGACCGCTGCCGCCGGTCGCCTACGCTAACCGGTTTGACGTGTCTGACCACGTCAGCGGCATGCGGTTCGCCGGTTCGTACTACCTCGTCGTCCATCTCGCCGCCCAGACCGCCGACGACTTCGGTGACGGTCCCTTCGACCTGGCCCTGCGCGTGCGGGTCGCGCACGGCGCGGAGGCCGCTCCCGCGTACGCGGGGCAGTCCGAGCCGCGGGACATCTTCCAGGTCACGGCACAGGGGCAGCGGGAGACGGCGGCGTCGGAGGGCGGGGCGGCGTCTGCGTCGCGCGGGAATGCCTTGATGAAGGTCATCGCCGCGGGGGGTCTCGGCGGGGGAACCGTGGTGCTGGTGGTACTTGGGGTATGGACGGGGCTGGGGCGACGGCGGGAGCCGGTGAGAACGCGCGGTGCCCCCGGCCGGTGACGCTTGACGGCTCGGTGTAGGGCCGAGGTTGCTCAGACCTGGGTCAGCGCCCAGAAACCCACGGCATAGCAGGCGAGCGCGAGCAGCAGAAGCGAGATCGCCACCTTGGCGGGCGGGCCGCCGCGGCGTGCGGAGCGGGCTGCTCGATGGCGCGGCTGTGAAATCGCCTGCGCGGGAGGTGGAACCTGCGGGCTCTGAGCGGTGTACGAAGCAGTAGAGGGTTCAGCGCGATGGTGCGAGGCGTGCGAGGCGGCGGCCGTTGCGGGGGTGTGAGGGGAGTAGTGGGGGGCGGCGGCGTGAGGTGGGGAGGAGGAGAGGACGTGGGTGGGGTCGTGGGGGGAGACGTGGAAGGGCGGGGCCGGGGGAGCCGGGTGGGGTTGAGTGTGTGGCTGTGCCTGTGCCTGTGGCTGTGGCTGTGGTTGCCAGTGGTGCGGCTGTGGGGTGGGTGTCTGGGGGGAGGACGGGGCAGCGGTGGTCTGCGGGGGCGGCAGGAGGAAGCTGCCGGTGTCCGACATCGAGGGCTGTTGCGTGCGGGCGGACGGTCGCGGGTGGGCGGTAGGCGGCGCAGGGGCGTGAGTGGGCGGCGACGGCGTTGCGCCGACCGGGGTGGATACCGATCCGATTCCTTGTCGACCTTCGGGGGATACGGACTCCACGCCCTGGCCGACTGGATTGGCCGCGCTCGGCTCGGGCGGCGGCGCGGTGCCTGTAGCGGGGGTATTGGGTACGTGGCCCGAGTCGGCTTGGGCGGCGGCCATGGGGCCCGTGCCCGGTGTGGGCGTGAAGGAGCCCGTGCCTGGGCTGGGCGTGAGGGGATCCGTGCCGGAGGCGGGCAAGGAGGAGTCCGTACCGGTGTGGGCGGCCCCGGGGCCGTGGCCATGTCGTGCGACCGAGGCCGCGCCGGCCGATCCGGAAACCGGGGGCGCATCTCCCGGCAGGGAAGCCGCATGCCCTTTCTCTGGACGGAGACGGAACGGGATGCCGGCGGCTTCTGGGTGGGCGGGCGGACCTTCTCCGGGACGGAAAGGCGCACCTTCCCCCGGTATCGAGGAGATGCCACCGCCTGCCGACCCGGCGGTCCCTGCCGTCGGCGCGGCTGCTCCCTCCACCGGCCGAGGGCCCTCTGCCGACCGGGCAGCTTGCTCCGACGACCGGGCTACTTCCACCGCCTCGGCAGCTTCCTCCACCGCCACGAGCTCGTCCACGGCCTTGGCGGCAGCTCCCTCTGCCTGCCCCGTAGCTCCCTCCGCCGACCAGGCCGCCTCCACCGGCGCGTCGGCTCCCTCGGCTCCCTGCGCCGACCGGGACCTCAGTGCCGACCCGTCGGGCCCCACCGCCGACCGAGCGTCCACTGCCGACGGGGAGGCCCCCTCTGCCGGTGGGAAAGCTCCTGCCGTCGACTGGGAAGAAGCCCCCTCGGCCGACCACCGCGAAGTCGCTCCCGTCTCCACTCCGGGTGCCCGCTTGAGTGGGCCGGTCGGGGCGAAGCCGGGGGGCAGGGGGCCGAGTTGGTCGAAGATCTCGATGGTCTCGTCGTCGGGGCCGGGTTCCGGAAGGAGTTCGGCGGCCGAGGCGAGTGCCTTGCGCGCGCCCGTTGCCGTGCGGAAGCGGGCGTGCGGGTCGGGCTGGAGGAGCGAGGCCACGACCTGCCACAGCGGGTCTGGAATGCCCTGGGGGGCACTCGGGGTGCCGTGCGCGGCAAAGTACTGGATCAGGGCCTTGGCATCCGGCTTGGCGCCCTGGAGGAGGTACAGCGCGGTCAGTCCCACGGCGAACAGGTCGGCGGGGAAGTCCGGTTCGGCGCCCATCATCTGCTCGGGGGCGAGATAACCGGGCGTCCCCACCACGAGGTTGGTCTCCGTCAGGCGTGGCTCGCCCAGCCGCATCGCGATGCCGAAGTCGGACAGCCGTAGCCGGGGCCGTCCCATGCCGGTGGCTTCGAGGAGCACGTTGGCGGGCTTGATGTCCCGGTGGACGACGCCTTCCGCGTGCACCGCGGCGAGGCCCGCCAGGAGTTGGTCGAGCAGGGTGCAGACGAAGGCGGGTGGGAGAGGGCCGTAGTCGCCGATCAGGTGGACCAGCGAACCGCCGGCGACCAGGTCCATGGTGAACAGGACCTTGTCGTCGTCGGCGGCCCAGCTGGCGGGTGCGAGCACATGAGGGTGGTCGATCCGCAGCGCCTGTTCACGGACGAAGCGCAACAACGCGTGCGCGTCGCTCTGTTGCAGGACCTTGGCGGCGACATACCGGCGGCGGCGGTGGTCCCAGGCGCGCCAGACGGCGCCCACTCCTCCGCGTCCGATCGGGTCGGCCAGTTCGTACCGGCCGGCGAAGACCTCACCCATGGCTGTGCGTCGCCCCTCCCCCTTCGGTTACCCCCTTGCTTCTCCTGCTTCCCCCGTGATGAGCGATACGACCCCTCTCGCGCCCTCGTCGCTTAGGGACACACCCCCGCGTGTCCCTCCCGGCGAAGGCCGCGACCCCCTCGCGTTCCTCCTCGGCCGTCGGCCCGGCTGCCGAACCCCCTTCGGTGGCCGGGCCGCGGGTTCAGCTCTGGTGGGACTGGTAGTGCGTGACCGCGTCGGAGGTGCGGCCGGCGCCGTACACCCGGAGGAACTCTGCCAGTTCCGGGTGGGTCGGGGCGAGAGTGTCGGCCGCCTCGATGATGTCTCCCGCGGCGGCCACCGAGCGCAGCAGCGACTGGATCTCGCGGACCACCCGCTTGACCGTGGGCGCTCCCGAACTGCTGGTTGTCTGTGTGGTGTTGCTGAGCACCGAGCCCCCCTGCGACTTCTTGATCTCGTCCATGCGGTCGGTCGCCTCGGCCGCACTCACGCTGCCGTCCGCCACCTGTCCCGCGAGGTCCTGGAGCAGTTGCACTCGCTGGACCACGGCAGGATTGCCGATCTTCGCCCGCTGGCCGCTCATCAGCTGCGACAGCATCGGTGCGGACAGTCCCAGAACCCCCGCGAGACGAGCCTGGTTGAGACCAAGATCATCTATGAGCTTACGGAAGAGCGCCCCCAGCGGCTCCCCGTACCAGTTCCGCTGCAGTTCCCGCGCTCTTGCGGTGGCTTCCTGCTGTGCGGCGTCCATTGCGTCTCCCCATCGCTTCCCCAAAAACGGTGGTTCGCTGTAGCGAACCACGCGGAGCATCTTACGGAGAGTGGTCGTCCACGGGGACCCCCCATCTTTTTGCGAGATCCTGGGGGTGACCCGGTACTCTGGTCAGCGTCGTCACCCGGTATGCGGTTCTTCCGGGCGGGCGGCCATTTTCCGGGGCCTTAGCTCAGTTGGTAGAGCGCTGTCTTTGCATGGCAGATGTCAGGGGTTCGACTCCCCTAGGCTCCACGCACCAAACGCCCCCTGATCTGCGGAAACGCAGTTTCAGGGGGCGTTTTGCATGGTCATACCGGGGTGGCCTGGGCGAGTGGACGCTGTTTCACGTGAAACCGGCCCAACCCGTGGCCCGCTCAAGGCAGTTGTGGGGCGGAGGACCGCTCGGTCCTCCGCCCCACAGTGAGAGTCTTGCTCACCCGCGTTCGTCGCGGTGCGCAGCCTCCTCCTCGGCCTGCTTGGCCTGTACCTCAGGGTCGAGTACTGCCTGGCCGCTGCCGTCGACCGAGGTCAGATGGCTCGACTCCGGTACCTCGGTCGCGGCGGGCGGCTCGACCAGCCAGTCCGGGTTGGCCTGCTTGTCCCACCACTTCCAGGCGGCGAAGGCGCCGCCCGCGACCAGGCCCGCCACCGCCAGCGCCTTGGCGAGCCGGCCGGCCCGCGCCCGCCGCTCGTGCTTGCGGACGAGTTTCTGGATCTCCTTGGGCGAGACCTGGCCGCGCAGGGCGGCCACGGCGGCCACGCTACGGGCGGCAGCCTCGTCGCGGACGGGACCGGCCACGGCCACGGCCTGTTCGATCCGCGGTCGGGAGTAGTCGGCGGCCTGCTTGGCGGCCATACGGGTACGGGTCGCGGCCTCGTGTGCGGCCTGGTCGACCTTCGGCGGGACATGTGCGAGAGCCTGCGAGCGGGCCGACTCCAGACGCGGCGCGAGATGAGCGTCGTACTGGACACGAGCCTGGTCGGCGGCCTGCGACACCTTCGGCGCGAGCCGTACGCGTGCCTCGTGTGCGTAGTGTGCGGCCCTGTCCTTGGCCGTGTCGGCGTAGGGCGCCACCACTTCCGCGGCGTGCAGCACGCTGTCCTTCGCCGAGCCGGTCGCGGCGCGCACGCTGTCGATGCGGGTCACGGGTTCCTCCTCCTCGGTGGCGTACGGTATTTCGACTTTCCACCCTTTTACGGATCATGCCTGTCCGGGAGCGCCGGAGCATGTGAGGGCGGGCATCCGGGTCACAGCCACAGACTCCGGATGATCTCCGATCAAGAACTGCTCAAGATCCGATCACGTGTAATAGCGGATGAATACAGGGCAACAGGAGCTTGTCGTCGACAATGCCACGGATCGCCGCCATGCGCCCCCGGCCCGAGGCCACTCGACCGGATTTCTGCATGCGAAACCGCCGAACGCCGGGCGCCCGGGCGGGTGCCGGACGACGCACGGCAGGAACCATGCAAGGATCGGAAGGGCACAGAAGGACAACGGAAGGCAGATCGTGGCCGAGCAGCTTTACGCCACCCTGAAGACGAACCACGGCGACATCGAAGTCCGGCTCCTGCCGAACCACGCCCCCAAGACGGTCCGTAACTTCGTCGAACTCGCTCAGGGCGAGCGGGAGTGGACCCACCCGGCCACCGGCGAGAAGTCCACCAAGAAGCTCTACGACGGCACGGTCTTCCACCGGGTGATCAGTGGCTTCATGATCCAGGGCGGCGACCCGCTCGGCACCGGCATCGGCGGCCCGGGCTACGAGTTCGAGGACGAGTTCCACCCGGACCTCTCCTTCAGCAAGCCCTACCTGCTGGCCATGGCGAACGCCGGCCCGGGCACCAACGGCTCGCAGTTCTTCGTCACCGTCTCCCCGACGGCCTGGCTGAACCGCAAGCACACGATCTTCGGCGAGGTCACCGACCCGGCCAGCCAGAAGGTCGTGGACGCCATCGCCGCCGTCCCGACCACCCGACCGAACGACCGCCCGGTCAAGGACGTCGTCATCGAGTCGGTCGTCATCGAGACCCGCCAGGGCTGATCCCCCCCAAGAGCCCTCGAAGGCCCCGAGACCCCCGAGGCCCCCGCGATCCGCGCGACCGGTAACCTCTCCGGCCTGCGCGAAGGGAACCAAACGCCCCGTTCATCCGTAAGGATGGACGGGGCGGTGCATGTCTGTACGACGACTTAGGGGATGTCATGGACCAGGCGGCGAGTAGTTCACAGGACGCCCGAAGCCTGCCCGGCTGCTACCGGCACCCGGACCGCGAGACCGGCATCAGCTGCACCCGCTGCGAGAAGCCGATCTGCCCCGAGTGCATGATCAGCGCCTCCGTCGGCTTCCAGTGCCCCGACTGCGTCCGCGGCGGCTCCGGCACCGGCCACGCCCCCACCGCGTCCCAGCCCCGCACCATCGCGGGCGGCACCATCGCGGCGGATCCCCGGCTGGTCACCAAGATCCTCGTCGGCATCAACCTCGCGGTGTTCATCGCCATCCGGGCGTCGGACTCGCTGGCGACCGAACTGGCCCTCATCGGCGCCTGGCCGCCGGCCCCGTTCTCGCCCACCATGGGCGTCGCGGACGGCCAGTGGTACCGCCTGGTCACCTCGATGTTCGCCCACCAGGAGATCTGGCACATCGGGTTCAACATGCTCAGCCTGTGGTGGCTCGGCGGCCCCCTCGAAGCCGCCCTGGGCCGCGCCCGCTACCTCGCCGTCTACTTCGCCTCGGGCCTCGCGGGCAGCGCGCTCGCCTATCTGCTCGCCTCCCCGACCACGGCCACCCTCGGCGCCTCCGGTGCCGTCTTCGGGCTCTTCGGCGCCACCGCCGTCCTGATGCGCCGCCTCAACTACGACCTGCGGCCGATCATCGCCCTGTTGGTGATCAACCTCATCTTCACCTTCAACCCGGGCTTCAACATCTCCTGGCAGGCCCACATCGGCGGCCTCGTCGCCGGCTTGATCACCGGCTACGCCATGGTCCACGCCCCGCGCGAGCGCCGCGCGCTGATCCAGTACGGCACCTGTGCGCTGGTCCTGGCCGTGGTCGTGATCGTGACTGTGTTGAGGACCGCGCAGCTCACCTGAGCTGCGGTTGTCCACAGTGTGTGGCGAATCTTGTGCATACCGTGCGGGAACAGGTGTGCCCCCTGTCGCTGACCTGTGTTTCCGCAGGTCGGACAGGGGGCGAACAAGCTTTCGGTTGCCGGTGTGTCAGTCACACCGGCGTCAACACCCGATGGGTTATCCACAGATCGTCTTTCTTTTCCCCATGTGGAAAACCGCTGTGGATAACTCAGTGGATACCCCTGGGCAGAGCCCAGCGGCCGCTACTTCCACTGTGTGGAGACACCGAATCCCGCCGCGATGAAGCCGAAGCCCACCACGATGTTCCAGTTGTCGAGAGAGTCGATCGGCAGTGACCCGTCCGTCACGTAGAAGACGACGATCCAGGCGAGTCCGATGAGGAACATGGCCAGCATCACGGGTGCGACCCAGGAGCGGCTGGTCAGCTTGATGGCGGTCGCCTGCTTCGCCGGGGGCGGCGTGTAGTCGGCCTTCTTGCGGATACGTGACTTCGGCACGAGGGTCTCTCCTGTCGATGCGCTGCGTGGCCGCGCAGGGAACTGGGGCGGGCTCCGGGGCAGCGTACAAGGGGACACTTAGTGCTCCCCCGGGCGTCCGTTAGCGTAGTGCTTCCGCGGCGCCGAAGGAGATAAGGGTACGTTGAGCAATTCTGCCGACTCCCCCGGGACGGGATCCAGCCCTGCCGGCCGGCGGCGTTTCCGGCCCGTGCGGGTGCTCACGGCAGCCGTCTTCGCTCTCGCGGGGCTCATCTTCTTCACGAGTTTCAACACGGCCAAGGGCACCAACATCCGGACGGACGCGTCCTTGCTGAAGCTGTCGGACCTCATCCATGAGCGCAGCCAGAAGAACGGCGAGCTGGACGAGTCCAACGGCGCCCTGCGGCAGGGCAACGAGGCGCTGGCCGATCGCGACGACGGCAGCACCAAGGCCGAGGACGACAAGCTCGCGGCCCTGGAGGAGAGCGCGGGCACGCAGAAGCTCACGGGCAAGGCGGTCTCGGTCACCCTCAACGACGCCCCGCCGGACGCGACCGCCAAGCTCCCCGGCTATCCCGAGCCGCAGCCCGACTACCTGGTCATCCACCAGCAGGACCTCCAGGCCGTGGTCAACGCCCTGTGGAAGGGCGGCGCCAAGGGCATCAAGGTCATGGACCAACGGCTGATCTCGACCAGCGCCGTGCGCTGCGTGGGCAACACGCTGATCCTGCAGGGCCGCGTCTACTCGCCGCCGTACAAGATCACCGCGGTCGGTGACCCGGACGCGTTGCAGAAGGCGCTGGCGGAGAGCCCGGCGATCCAGAACTACATGGTGTACGTCAACGTCTACGGGCTCGGCTGGAAAGTCGAGGAGGACGGGGCGGTGACTCTTCCCGGCTACTCGGGCACAGTGGATCTGCAGTACGCGAAGCCCGTGGAGTGAGTCCCGAGTAGGCCCTCAGGAGCTGCCGGTGCGCGTCGTCGTCAGGACCGTCAGTGAGTTGTGCATCACCGCCGGTGCCCTGATCGTGCTGTTCGTCGTCTATGTGCTGTTCTGGACCGGTGTGAAGGCCGACCATGTGATGGACGACCAGATCGACCGCTTGCAGGACCAGTGGGCGCAGGAGCCCGTGCGGCCCACGACGTCGGCGGGTGCCTCCGAGAGTCCGGCCGAGCCGGCGCCGTACCGGGCGGGGAAGCCGTTCGCGATCATGTACATCCCGCGTCTTGGTTTCACGTGGAACAAGCCGGTCCTGGAGAACACCGCCACGAACACCCTGAAGAAGGGCCTCGGCCACTACGCGGGCACCGCGCAGCTCGGGCAGAAGGGCAACTTCGCGGTCGCCGGGCACCGGCGCACGTACGGGGATCCCTTCAAGGACTTTCCGAAGCTGCGGCGGCGCGATGCGGTGGTGCTGACGGACGGGACGACGTGGTTCACGTATCGGATCGACAAAGGCCCCTACAAAACAGTGCCCTCGGACGTCGAGGTGATCGACCCTGTGCCACGTAAGTCGGGGTATACGCGCCCGGGCCGCTACCTCACACTGACCACGTGTGATCCGGAGTGGGGGCACAGCCACCGGCTGATCGTCTGGGCGCATCTCGACTCCACACAGCCTGTGGAGGCAGGGAAACCACCGGCCCTGCGCCGTTAGTCTGGTGCGGTACGGCGTGAGTCTGGTGCCGTGGTGCGACGGAAGGGACGGCATGTACAGCTTTATCTGGCGGCATCTGCCGGGGAACGCCTGGGTGAAGGCGCTCATCTCACTCGTGCTGGTCGTTGGTGTCGTGTACGTCCTGTTCCAGTACGTCTTTCCGTGGGCCGAACCGCTGCTGCCCTTCAACGATGTGACGGTGGACAACCAGTGAGTGCGCGGATTCTCGTCGTCGACAACTACGACAGCTTCGTCTTCAACCTGGTCCAGTACCTGTACCAGCTGGGCGCCGAGTGCGAGGTGCTGCGCAACGACGAGGTGTCGACGGCGCACGCCCAGGACGGCTTCGACGGCGTGCTGCTGTCGCCGGGGCCGGGGACGCCCGAGGAGGCAGGGGTCTGCATCGAGATGGTGCGCCACTGCGCCGCGACCGGTGTGCCCGTCTTCGGCGTGTGCCTGGGCATGCAGTCGATGCAGGTGGCGTACGGCGGTGTCGTGGACCGTGCGCCCGAACTGCTGCACGGCAAGACCTCGCTGGTCGAGCACGAGGGCGGGGGCGTCTTCGCCGGGCTGCCGACGCCCTTCACGGCGACCCGTTACCACTCGCTGGCCGCCGAGCCGGCCACGGTTCCGGCCGAGCTAGAGGTCACCGCCCGCACCCACGACGGCATCATCATGGGACTGCGCCACCGGGAGCTGCCCGTCGAGGGTGTGCAGTTCCACCCCGAGTCGGTACTGACGGAACACGGGCACCGGATGCTGGCCAACTGGCTGGTGCAGTGCGGGGACCAGGGCGCGGTGGCGAGGTCGGTGGGGCTCGCCCCGGTGGTGGGCAGGGCCACGGCGTGACCGCGCTGCGCCCCGAGCGCGAGGACTCGTACGGCGGGGTGCCGTACGAGTCGTACGACTCGGTGCCGTACGAAACGTCCGCCGGTCGCGAGGTGCCGTACGAACCCTCCGTGGGCCGCGAGGTGCCGTACGAAGCGCCGGTCGCCCCCGAGGCGCCGTACGAACCTCCCATCGACGACGAGACGGTGGCGCTGCGGATACCCGAGCCGCCGACGCGTCCGATCGGCGGCGAGTCCATATCCGCCACTGACGCTTCATCCGCCTCGTCCGCCACAGGAACCCCCATGGGCGGCCGTGCGGCCCGCAGAAGGGCCGCCAAGCGCCGTGGCGGGCGTCATGGGGCCGGTGGGGGGACGGCGGCGGAGCCGTCGGAGTCTTCCGACGAGGGCAGGCCGCTCTCCCGGGTGGAGGCGCGGCGGCAGGCGCGGGCGCGCAAGCCCGGTGCGGCGGTCGTCGCGAGCCGGGCGATCGGTGAGGTGTTCATCACCACGGGCGTCCTCATGCTGCTGTTCGTCACCTACCAGCTGTGGTGGACGAACGTCCGGGCGCATGCGCAGGCGGACAGGGAGGCGAGCAGCCTCCAGGACGACTGGGCGAACGGCAAGCGCAACCCCGGGACGTTCTCGCCGGGGCAGGGCTTCGCCCTCCTGCACATCCCCAAGCTGGACGTGGTGGTGCCGATCGCGGAGGGCGTCAGCAACAAGAAGGTGCTGGACCGGGGCATGGTCGGCCACTACGCCGAGGATCCGCTGAAGACGGCGATGCCCGAGGCGAAGACCGGCAACTTCGGGCTCGCGGGCCACCGCAACACGCACGGGGAGCCGTTCCGGTACATCAACAAGCTACAGCCGGGCGACGCGATCGTCGTGGAGACGCAGGACGAGTACTTCGTCTACAAGATGGCGAAGATGCTGCCGGTGACGTCGCCGAGCAACACGAGCGTGCTGGATCCCGTGCCGCCGGGGTCGGGATTCACGACGACGGGTCGCTACATCACCCTCACCACGTGCACTCCGGAGTTCACCAGCAAGTACCGGTTGATCGTCTGGGGCAAGATGGTCGAGGAACGGCCGCGCAGCAAGGGCAAGCCGGATGCGCTCGTCGAGTAGGGGCAGATGACAAGTGGCAGCGACCACCGACGGCACCGCAGAGCAGACCGACATGTCCGGGCCCGCGCCGGCACCGCGCCGCCGCGGCATGGGCCGGATCGCCATGGCGGTCAGTGTCTTCGGTGAACTCCTCATCACGGCGGGCCTGATCCTCGGCCTCTTCGTCGTCTACTCGCTCTGGTGGACGAACGTCCTCGCCGACCGCAAAGCGGACCAGCAGGGCGACAAGGTCCGTGACACCTGGTCCCAGAAGGACACCGGGCCCGGCGCGCTGGACACCAGGGAAGGCATCGGCTTCCTCCACGTGCCCGCGATGAAGAACGGCGAGGTCCTGGTCGAGAAGGGCACGTCGTCGAAGATCCTCAACGACGGCGTCGCCGGCTACTACACCGACCCGGTCAAGTCCGCTCTCCCCACCTCCGGCAAGAAGGGCAACTTCAGCCTCGCCGCCCACCGCGACGGCCACGGCGCGAAGTTCCACAACATCGACAAGCTCAAAGAGGGCGACCCCATCGTCTTCGAGACGAAGGACAAGTGGTACGTCTACAAGGTCTACGCGATCCTTCCCGAGACCTCGAAGTACAACGTCAAGGTCCTGTCGGCGGTCCCCAAGGAGTCCGGCAAGAAGAAGGCGGGCCACTACATCACCCTGACGACCTGCACTCCGGTGCTCACGTCCCGGTACCGGTACGTCGTCTGGGGAGAGCTGGTGCGGGTGGACGCGGTGAACAACGAGCGGACGCCGCCCAAGGAACTGAGCAGCTGACCCGGGTCCTTCGAGGACGACCACAGAACGAAGCCCCGGCGCCCTCTGGTGAGGGTTCCGGGGCTTCGTTCGTGTCGCGAGCGACGGTGGTGAGCGGGTAGGTCACTCCTCCGTGCGGGCCGCCGTTCCGGTCGGGCCTCCGAAGATGTTGCCGTCGTCGCCGCCGTTCCCGCCGTTGCCGTTGCCGCCGTTGCCGATGCCGATGGTGGTCAGGTTGACCTGGGTATTGGCGGGGTCGTCAACCTCGCTGCCCGCGCCCGGGTCCTGCTGGCTCACGAAGGCGGTATCACTCTGATCGCTGCCGTTGGCGAACTGGATGTTGTTGAAGCCGGCCGCGTTGAGGATCTGCTTGGCCTGACCGACGGTCTGGCCGACGACGTTCGGGACCTCCGTCTTGTCCGCCGCCTTGCCGATCTGGATGTTGACCGCGGAGTTCTTGTCAGCCTGTTGGCCTGCCGACGGCGTGGTCTGGATGACCTTGCCGATCTGGTTGACGTCGTTGGTCTCGACCTCGGTGCAGTTTCCGACCAGGTTGCTGGCCGTCATCTGGGCCTTGGCCTCGTCACAGGTCCTGCCTAGGACGTCCGGGACCGTGGCCTTCTCCTCGGCCTTGGCGATGGTGAGGGTGATCGTGGAGCCCTTCTCCACTTCCTCGCCCTTGACCGGGTCCTGGTCGAGGACGGAGCCCGGGTCGTCCGAGGACTCCCGCGTTTCCGTCTTGACCGTGAACTCGTAGTCGTCGCCGCTGAGCTGTTCCTTGGCCTCGTCGACGGGCAGGCCGATCACGCTGGGGACGGTGACCTTCGGGGCGCCGGTCGACACGACCAGGTTGACCGTCGTGTCCTTCTGGACCTTCGTCTCGGGCTTCGGGTCCTGCTCGCAGACCTGTCCCTTGGGCTGGGCCTCGCAGGCCTTCTCCGAGGTCGTGAACTTCAGACCGGCATTGATCGCCTGTTTCTGGGCGTCGTCCTGCGTCTGACCGATGAAGTTCGGCACGGCGACCGTGCTGTTGCTCACCCCGCCGCCATCGAAGATCCACTTGCCGATGAGGATCGCGCCGACCAGCACCAGGACACCGGCCACGACCAGCAGGATCGTCGAGGTGTTCGACTTCTTCTGGCGGCGCCGGTCCGGGCGGTCGTCGTAGCCGTAGCCGCCGTCGTCCGGGTTCATGGGCGGCAGCATGGTCGTGGCGCCCGCGTCGGCGCGCAGGGCCGTCGTCGGCTGGTCGTCGGGGTAGCCGCCGTAGCCGACCGAGCCCATCGCGGCCGTGGCCGCGACCGGCTGGCCGTCAAGGCAGGCCTCGATGTCGATGCGCATCTCGTCGGCGGACTGGTAGCGGTAGTTCGGGTCCTTGACCAGGGCCTTCAGGACGATGGCGTCCATCTCGGGCGTGAGCTCGGGGTCGAACACCGACGGGGGCTGGGGCTCCTCCCGTACGTGCTGGTACGCGACCGCCACCGGGGAGTCGCCCACGAAGGGCGGCCGGACCGTCAGGAGCTCGTAGAGCAGACAGCCGGTGGAGTAGAGGTCGGACCGCGCGTCCACCTGCTCGCCCTTGGCCTGCTCAGGGGAGAGGTACTGGGCGGTGCCGATGACCGCGGAGGTCTGCGTCATCGTCATGCCGGAGTCGCCCATGGCGCGGGCGATGCCGAAGTCCATCACCTTGACCTGGCCGTTGCGCGTCAGCATGACGTTGGCGGGCTTGATGTCACGGTGGACGATGCCGGCCCGGTGCGAGTACTCCAGGGCCTGCAGGATGCCGATGGTCATCTCCAGCGTGCGCTCCGGCAGCAGCCTGCGGCCGCTGTGGAGAAGCTCACGGAGGGTGGAGCCGTCGACGTACTCCATGACGATGTACGGGATCGAGACCCCGTCGATGTAGTCCTCGCCCGTGTCGTAGACCGCGACGATCGCGGGATGGTTGAGCGAGGCGGCCGACTGGGCCTCCCGGCGGAACCGGGCCTGGAAGGACGGGTCGCGCGCGAGGTCCGCGCGCAGCGTCTTCACCGCCACGGTGCGGCCGAGCCGGGTGTCATGTGCGAGGTATACCTCCGCCATGCCACCACGGCCGAGCACCTGGCCCAGCTCGTACCGGCCGCCGAGGCGACGCGGCTCTTCCATAGCTTCCTACCAGCCCTCTCCGTCGGTCCCGACCGGCACAGTAGTGCGGTCGGGTGGCTGCCGTCCGGGCCTACCGTACCCGGATGGCCTTGTGTGACCTGGCCAAGCCCGTCACCCGATACAGGACCGGTATCGCAACGTGCACCGATGTGAAGGGGACGTGATCGGGGTCACTGCTTGCTGTTGATGACCGCCTCCATCACGCTCTTCGCGATGGGCGCCGCGAGGCCACCGCCGGAGATGTCGTCACGCACGGCACTGTCGTCCTCGACCACCACGGCCACGGCGACCGGCGAGCTGCCGTCGGCGAGCTTGGCGTACGAGAGGAACCAGGCGTACGGCTTCTCGCTGTTGTCGACGCCATGCTGGGCGGTACCGGTCTTGCCGCCCACGGTGACGCCGTCGATCTGCGCGTTCTTGCCCGTGCCGTCCTTGACGACCGTCTCCATCATCGACTGCAGGATCTGGGCGTTCTTCGAGGACAGCGGCTGGCTGAGCTTCTCCGGGTCGGTCTGCTCGATGGTGTCCAGGCTCGAGGTCTGCAGCTTGTCGACCATGTACGGCTTCATCAGCGTGCCGTCGTTGGCGACCGCGGAGGCGACCATGGCCATCTGCAGCGGGGTCGCGGCGGTGTTGAACTGACCGATGGAGGACAGCGCGGTCTGCGACTCGTTCATGTCGTCGGAGAAGACCGACGCGTTGGCCCGGACCGGCGTGAACTGCTCGGAGTTGAAGCCGAACTTCTCGGCCTCGGCGAGCATCTTGTCGTTGCCGAGGTCGGCGCCGACCTTGCCGAAGACGGTGTTGCAGGAGTACTGGAGGGCGACCCGCAGCGTGGCGTTCTTGCAGGGGATGTTGCCCTCGTTCTCCAGCGGCGTCGTGGTGCCGGGCATGATCCACGGCAGCGGCGTCTTGGTGGGCGAGTTCGCGTCCGGGTACAGCCCGTTCTCCAGCGCGGCGGCCGCGGTGACCACCTTGAAGGTGGAGCCCGGCGGGTAGGTCTCGCGCAGCGCCCGGTTGAGCATGGGGTCGTTGGCGTCGCTCTTCTTCTGGAGCTTGCCCCAGGCGTCCCCGTCGTTGGAGCCGGCGATCGTCGAGGGGTCGTACGACGGGTACGAGGCCAGGGCCAGGATCGCGCCGGTGGACGGGTCGATGGCGGCGACCGCGCCCTTGCCGCGGCCCTTCAGACCGTCGTAGGCGGCCTTCTGCGCGGCGGAGTTGAGGGTGGTGACGACGTTGCCGCCCTGCTTCTTCTTGCCCGTGATCATGTCGAGGGTGTTGCGGAAGAAGAGCTGGTCGTCGGTGCCGCTGAGGATGCCGTCCTCGAGGTTCTCGAGCTGGCTGGTGCCGTAGGCCTGCGAGGCGTAGCCCGTGACGGGCGCCCACATGGCGCCGTCCTTGTAGGTGCGTACGTACTCGAAGTCGCCGCTGTCGACTTCCTTGGAGCCGGTGATCTCCTTGCCGTCGACGATGATGTCGCCGCGCGGGGTGGCGTACCGCTCGATGGCGACGCGGCGGTTGGCCGTGTCGGTCCGCAGTTCGTCCGCCTTGACGTACTGGAGCCAGTTGTCGCGGATGAGCAGGGTGAGGACGAGGAGTCCGCAGAAGATCGCGATCCGGCGCAGGGGTTTGTTCATGACGGGCGAACCACCTGGGTCATCTCGGCGTCGGGACTGGGGGCGGGAGCGGGCGCCGGGCGGCGCGCGGTATCGCTGATGCGCAACAGGATGCCGATGAGCGCCCAGTTGGCGATGACTGCTGATCCGCCGGAGGCGAGGAACGGCATCGTCATACCGGTCAGCGGGATCAGGCCCATGACGCCGCCCGCGACGACGAAGACCTGGAGGGCGAAGGCGCCGGACAGGCCGACGGCGAGGAGCTTGCCGAAGGGGTCGCGGGCGGCGAGGGCGGTGCGGACGCCGCGCTCCACGATCAGGGCGTAGAGCACGAGGATCGCCATGATGCCGGCGAGGCCCAGTTCCTCGCCGAAGGTGGCGAGGATGAAGTCGGAGTTGGCGGCGAACCGGATGAGGTCGGAGTGGCCCTGGCCGAGGCCGGTGCCGAGGGTGCCGCCGGAGCCGAACGCCCACAGGGCCTGCATGGCCTGCTCCGAGTGGCCGCCGACGCCCTGCCGGGAGAGCGTGTACTCCTTCATCGGGTCGAGCCAGGCCTGGACGCGCTGCTGGACGTGCGGCTCGAAGCTGGCCACACCGACCGCGCCGGCACCGGACATCAGCAGACCGAAGACGATCCAGCTGGTCCGCTCGGTGGCGACGTACAGCATGATGACGAACATTCCGAAGAACAGCAGCGAGGTGCCCAGGTCGGTCTCGAAGACCAGGATCAGGATCGAGATGAACCAGACGACCAGGATCGGGCCGAGGTCGCGGCCGCGCGGCAGGTACAGGCCCATGAAGCGGCGGCTGGCCAGGGCGAGCGCGTCCCGCTTCACCATCAGGTAGCCGGCGAAGAAGATCGCCAGGACGATCTTCGCGAACTCACCGGGCTGGATGGAGAACCCGGCGACCGAGATCCAGATCTTGGCGCCGTAGATGGAGGTGCCGAGGCCCGGTACGAGCGGCAGCAGCAGCAGGATGAGCGCGCCGACCATGGAGATGTACGTGTAGCGCTGCAGGACGCGGTGGTCCTTGAGGAAGATCAGCACCACGATGAACAGGGCGATGCCCATGGCCGTGTACAGCAGCTGCCGGGAGGCGGCGTTGCCGGCCTGGTTGATCGACTGGAGCAGTTCGGACTGGTCCAGCCGCCAGATGACGACCAGCCCGAGCCCGTTGAGCAGCGTGGCGAGCGGCAGCAGCAGCGGGTCGGCGTACGGCGCGAACTTGCGCACGACGATATGCCCGATGCCGGCCAGCAGGCCGAGGCCCAGGCCGTAGCTCAGCAGGCCGGCCGGCACCTTGTCGTTGATGGCCAGGCCCACGTTGGCGTAGGCGAACACCGGGATCACCACGGCGAACACCAGCAGCGCGAGCTCGGTGTTGCGCCGGCTCGGCGTGCCGATCGCGCCGATGGTGGACGTGTGGTGCGTCGATGGGTTGGTAGTACTGCTCATCGTGTGACAGGGCCTCTCACGGCTCGGCTACTGCTTGTCGCACTGCGAGACGACCTTCTGCTCCTGGTCGGAGAGGCTGGGGCCGGGGGTGGGCGTGGGCGCAGTCGTGGACGGGGCGGGCGAGGTCGACGTCGATGGATTCGGCGTCGGCGAGGCCTTGGACGACCAAGAGGCGGGTGTGGTTCCCGTGGTGCCGCCGGCCTCGCCCTCGCCGGTCTTGGCGTTGTTCTCGCTCTCGGCCTTCTGCCGGGCTGCTTCCTTCTCGCATGCGGAGGCCTGGACCGCCAAGGCCTCGATCTTCGTCTGGGCGTCCTCGAGTCCGCCCTCGGTGATCGTCGCCTTGACCTGCTTCTGCATGTACGTCGGCAGGTACTTGAGTTCGATCTCGGGGTGGTCCTTGTGCACCTTGGACAGCGAGACCCAGGCGAGGTCCTGGCTGATGCCCCGGTACAGGGCGACGTGTTCGCCGTTGGCGCCGACGTAGTACTGCGTCTGCGTCCAGCGGTAACCGCCGTACAGGCCGCCGCCGATGACGGCCAGCGCGAGCGCGGCGTAGAAGGATCTCTTGAGCCACTTGCGGCCCTTGCGGGGCTTGACGAAGTCGTCGTCGCCGTAGTCGCCGAAGCCGGCGGTGGAGATGTAGCCGGTGGTGTCGCCGGAGCCGGGCGGGCCGAACTCGCCGCCTCCGCCCTGTCCGGGCACCTGGCGGCCGAGGCCGGAGGCGCGCCCCGCGGGGGTCTGCATGATGCCGTTGTCGTGCAGCTGGAGCTGGTTCTCGGCGACCGCGCCGACCACGACGGGGGTGTCGGACAGCTGTCCGGCGAGGGTGTCCCCGGTGTCGAGGTCGAGGACGTCGGCGACGATGACCGTGATGTTGTCGGGGCCGCCGCCGCGCAGCGCGAGCTGGATGAGCTCCTGGACGGTCTCCTGGGGGCCCTGGTAGCTGGCGAGGGTGTCCTCGAGGGTCTGGTGGGACACGACCCCGGACAGACCGTCGGAGCAGATCAGGTAGCGGTCGCCGGCGCGGACTTCACGGATGGAGAGGTCGGGCTCGACGTGCTCGCCGCTGCCCAGCGCGCGCATCAGCAGGGAGCGCTGCGGGTGGGTGGTGGCCTCTTCCTCGGTGATACGGCCCTCGTCGACCAGGCGCTGCACCCAGGTGTGGTCCTGCGTGATCTGCGTGAGGACGCCGTCGCGCAGCAGGTAGGCGCGCGAGTCGCCGACGTGGACGAGGCCGAGGCGCTGGCCGGTCCACAGCAGGGCGGTGAGCGTGGTGCCCATGCCCTCCAGCTGCGGGTCCTCCTCGACCATCGCGCGCAGCTGGTCGTTGGCGCGCTGCACGGCGGTGCCGAGGGAGGTGAGGATGTCGGAGCCGGGCACGTCGTCGTCGAGGGCGACGATGGTGGAGATGGCCTCGGAGGAGGCGACCTCGCCGGCCGCGGCGCCGCCCATGCCGTCGGCGATGGCGAGCAGGCGCGGACCGGCGTATCCGGAGTCCTCGTTGCCCTCCCGGATCATGCCTTTGTGCGATCCGGCGGCGAAGCGCAGAGACAGACTCATGCGCACCTCGCCCGTCGGCTCCGGGTACATCCGCACGGTGCCCACCCTCCGGTCGGGAGCGCGCCGGGGCCCGGGGTGCCGGGCGCCGCTGCGTGCTCGCTCCGCTCGCGCTCATTCATGACGTAGCACTACTTCCGCAGCTCGATGACGGTCTTGCCGATGCGGAGGGGCGCGCCCGGTGCGATCGGTGTGGGTGTCGTCAGCCGCGTTCGGTCGAGGTACGTGCCGTTGGTGGAGCCCAGGTCCTCGACGATCCACTGGCCGTCACGGTCCGGGTAGATCCTGGCATGTCGGCTGGAGGCGTAGTCGTCGTCCAGCACGATGGTGCTGTCGTGCGCCCGGCCCAGGGTGATGGTCTGGCCCTGGAGCGCCACCGTGGTGCCGGTGAGTGTGCCCTCGGTCACCACCAGTTTGGTGGGGGCGTTACGACGCTGGCGGCCACCGGCGGCGGCCTGCTGGCGCTGTTGCGGGGGCGCGGCCTGCCGGGCGGCGGCCTGCTGCTGCCGTCCGCTCTCCCGGCGCGAACCGCGCTGGGTGACACGCGTACCGAACAGGTCGCTGCGGATGACCTGCACGGCCACGATCACGAACAGCCACAGTACGGCCAGGAAACCCAGCCGCATGACCGTGAGGGTCAGCTCTGACATTGCCCCCGCTTCACCCTTCGGCTTGCCGGTAAATGATGGTGGTACTGCCCACGACGATCCGCGAGCCGTCGCGGAGCGTAGCGCGGGTGGTGTGCTGCCCGTCCACCACGATGCCGTTGGTGGACCCGAGATCCTGGATCGTCGGGGGCGTTCCGGTCCGGATCTCACAGTGCCGGCGCGAGACGCCGGGATCGTCGATCCGCACGTCGGCCTCGGTGCTGCGACCCAGCACGAGCGTCGCGCGGGAGATCTGATGGCGGGTGCCGTTGATCTCGATCCAGTGGCGCATGCGACCGCCGGCCGCGGGAGCGGGAGCAGGTGCGACCGGGGGCCGCTGTCCGCCCGCGGGCTGCGGGTAGCCGTAGCCGCCGGGACGGCCGCCGGGTGGCGGCGCGGCCGGCATCGGCGGGGCGGCCGCGGGTGCGGCGGCGGGCGGGTAGCCGTAGCCGCCGGGGGCCGGCCGGCCTGGGGCCGGGGCCGCCGGGGCGCCGCCGGGAGCCTGCTGGCTGGTGGAGGAGGCGAGCGTACGGCTGCGCACCCGGTACAGGCCGGTGTCGAGGTCGTCCGCCTTCTCCAGGTGGACCTTGATGGGGCCCATGAAGGTGTAGCGCTGCTGCTTGGCGTAGTCGCGCACCATCCCGGCGAGCTCGTCGCCGAGCTGGCCGGAGTAGGGGCTGAGCCGCTCGAAGTCCGGAGTGCTCAGCTCCACGATGAAGTCGTTGGGCACGACCGTCCGGTCGCGGTTCCAGATGGTCGCGTTGTTGTCGCACTCGCGCTGGAGTGCTCCCGCGATCTCCACGGGCTGTACCTCGGACTTGAACACCTTGGCGAAGGTGCCGTTGACCAGACCTTCGAGACGCTGCTCGAACTTCTTCAGGACTCCCATGGGGCACCTCCTCCGTAGCCGCTGCTGTCCTGTGTCCCGCTGAGCGGGCCCTGCCTTGCCCGGTACTGCTGCTGGTACTGCTTACTGATCGTATCCACGCGCCGTCGAATCGGCTGGTTCCCCCTGTCGGCCCGGTCGACGGGTGTCGACGCCTCCGAAGTTCCCTCCGGAGCTCCCCTTCGAACTCTTCTCGGACGTAGTCCTGCCAAGGATCGTAGAGGCGGCCGCAGACAAGTGTCCCGCACCGGACTGTGGACCTGGACCGCTCCTGCGGAGACGGTCGGGACCGGTACGAGGTTGATACGTGAACAGGTCGGCGTTGATACGTCTGCTGACGGAATCGGGGGCGGGGTGGCGGACTGACGCAGAGTGTGCTGGTCGGCGGCTGCCCGGCCATAAGGGATGTGAACCCACCCCGTCCTGCGTGCTAATGTTCTGCGTGTCGGAAGGCGCCGCCCCCTAGGGGGAACAGCCCGAAGACACACCCAATGCGCGGGTGGCGGAATAGGCAGACGCGCTGGATTCAGGTTCCAGTGCCCGAAAGGGCGTGGGGGTTCAACTCCCCCCTCGCGCACAGCGAAGAACCGAGGAACGGGTCTTCACCAGTGACGAAAGTCACGGTGAGGGCCCGTTTCTCGTTGGTCGTGGCGGGGGCCCGGCGGTGAGCTATCTCACGGTCGGGAGCCGCCCGTGCGCAGGTGCCGCAGGACGGCTTCCGCCTCGGGACGGGTCCTTCCGACGGCCAGCAGCACCGCCGTGGCGGCGGCGGGGGCGGAGCCCTCCCATGTCTCGTCGTTCACCGACTCCAGCATCGAGACGACGACCGACTCCATGACGTGGGCCAGCACCGGCGCCGGCAGGTGGTCGGCGAACACTCCGTCCCGCTGTCCCTGCGCGAGCAGTTCACCGGCCAGATCGCGTACGGCGGTCAGCGCGCCGCGGATGTCGCCGTCCGGGTCGCGGCGGCCGAGCGCGATGAGCATGCGGAAACGGTCGCCGATGCCCCAGACGGCCAGGACGTAGCGGGCCAGGGCCAGATCGGCGGGCTCGGCGGGGTTGCGCTCCTCGACGAACGCCTGCCGGAGCGACTCCACGGCCTCCACGGCCAGGGCGTTGACGAGATCCTCCCGGCCGGCGAAATGGCCGTAGAGCGTGCGGCGGGCGATACCTGCCGCGCGGGCGATGTCGTCGACGGTGGTCTCCGGATCCGCGCTCAGCGTCTCGCGCGCGACGTCCAGGATGCGCCGCCGGTTCGCCTGCGCGTGCCGCCGACGGGGTGCCGCCTTCGCGCTCTCGGTCATCGCCCCATCGCCTGCTCCTCGTGTCGCTCCGGCGAAGACTCGCATACGGGCGTGGCCTGCGGCAGGGAGGGCCTGAGGGCGGGTGGCCTGCTGTGGAGGTGCTTCGCCGGGTGGGACGGATGCCCGCCCCACCCGGCCGGCGGACTTACGCCGCGACCCGCTCGGCCACTTCCTTGGCCTTGGCGGACGCGTCCTGGAGGGCGCGCTCGCGCGAGGCCTCGAAGAGCGGGATCAGTTCGGTCATCGCGGGGTTCTGCGGGGCCATCGTGAGCTCCGGGACGATGAAGTGGAGGTCCACGGCGAGGGTGTCGGCGAGGACGGCCTGCAGGTAGGTCTGGACGTACTCGTAGCCCTCGCGCGGGGTGCCCGGGGCGTACGAGCCGCCGCGGCTGGCGACGACCGTGACCGGGGTGCCCTTGACCTTGGAGTCCTCGGTCATGGCGGTGCGGCCGATGAGGATCACGTTGTCCAGCCAGGCCTTGAGGGTCGACGGGATCGAGAAGTTGTACATCGGGGCGCCGATCAGCACCGCGTCCGCCTGCTCCAACTCCTCGATCAGCTGCACGCGCGCGGCGAAGGCGGCCGCCTGCTCCGGGGTGTGCGCGGCCGGGTCGGCGAAGCCGGCGGTGTGGGCATCGGCGGTGATGTGCGGGACGGGATTCGCGGCGAGGTCGCGGTGGATCACCGTGCCTTCGGGGTGCTGCTCCTCCCAGGTCTTGCGGAAGGCGTCCGTCACGGAGCGGGACGCGGAGGCGTCGGTGGGGAAGACGGAGGAGTCGATGATCAGGAGCGTGGCCATGGGGTCTCCAGGGGACGGCGGTCCGGCCCACGGGATGGTCGTTCCGTGGGCTAGTAATACGTACTCGACTATGGATAACACAGTCGCTTACTTTTTTTCACCCCTCTTCGTGAGGGGCAGTACCCTGAGGGCATGACGGTCGAGCAGAGTCACGACCCCACGGCGTGCAAGCGGGTCGACGACGGCATCACGCGCGTCTTCCAGCTGCTCGGGAAGCGCTGGACCGGCCCGATCGTGTCCGTCCTCACCAACGGGCCCGCCTACTTCGTCGACCTGCGCCGGGCCATCCCCGGCATCAGCGAGCGCATGCTCTCCGACCGCCTCACCGAACTCGGCGCCGCCCGGCTCGTCGTCCGCCAGGTCGACGAGGGGCCTCCGCTGCGGGTGTCGTACCGGCTGACGGAGGCGGGGGCCGCGCTGGCTCCGGCGCTGGGGCTGCTCAAGGAGTGGGCGGAGGAGCATCTGCCGGAGGGGGAACGGCAGACGGGGTGCTGACGGTTGCGGCGGGGGCCCCGCCGGCTCGCATCGTGCTCTGTGCCGGTGCGCCCCCGCTGTCGTGCCGGTGTGCTGTCGATGTGCCGTCGATGTGCTGAGGGCTGTCGGCGTTTTCCACAGTTGTGGAGTTGTCCACAGGGTCTGACGCCTTTCAGCCGCCCGCTGTACGGTCGGCACGAGTTGATGTTCGTGCGTACGCGGGGGAGGCGGTCGCTGTGACCGAGGTCGGTGCGGAGACGGTTGTCGGGGACGCGGTCCCCGTTCAGGAGGCGGCGGCGAGTGCCGAGGGCACCCGTCGGCTCCCCAGGGTCCGCGGCTTCGCCGACTGGCCCGCCGAGGGCACGCCCAAGGAGGAGGGCAGGGCGCTGCGGCGCAGCGTCCCGCGCAGTGCGCACGCCGTCCTCGACCTGGACGGGGGACGGCCCGACGCGGTGAGCGCGGTCGAGGAGTCCGGCCGGGGCCGTATCCCCGGGCTCACGCCCATACGGGTCGGCAGGATGGCGGCCACGCCCTTCGCCTTCCTGCGCGGTTCGGCCGGCCTCATGGCCTACGACCTGGCGCGCACCCCGATGACGAGGATCCGCGCCCAGATCTGCGGCGACGCCCACGCCGCCAACTTCGGTCTGTACGGCGACGCGCGCGGCGGTCTGGTCATCGATCTGAACGACTTCGACGAGACGGTGAACGGCCCCTGGGAGTGGGACCTCAAGCGGCTCGCCGCCTCCCTCGTGCTCGCCGCCCGTGAGGCGGGCGCCGACGAGGACACCTGCCGCAAGGCGGCGCACGACGCGACCGGTGCCTACCGCCGCACCATGCGGCTGCTGGCCAGGCTTCCGGTCCTGGACGCGTGGAACGCCATCGCGGACGAGGAGTTGGTCTCCCACACCGACGCCCACGACCTGCTCGGCACCCTGGAGCGGGTCTCCGAGAAGGCGCGGGCCAACACCAGCGGGCGCTTCGCCGCGAAGGCGACGGAGCCGACCGAGGACGGCGGCCGCCGCTTCGTCGACGCCACGCCGGTGCTGCGGCGGGTGCCGGACGAGGAGGCCGCGTCGGTGGCCGCGTCCCTGGAGCAGTACCTGACCTCGCTCTCCGAGGACCGCCTCCCCCTGCTGGCCCGTCACGCGGTGCACGACGTCGCCTTCCGCGTCGTCGGCACGGGCAGTGTCGGCACCCGGTCGTACGTCGTCCTGCTCCTCGACCACCGGGGCGAACCGCTCGTCCTCCAGGTCAAGGAGACGCGCCCCTCGGCGCTGGTGCCGCACCTGGCGAGCGCCGGGTTCGAGGCTCCGAAGGTCGACCACGAGGGCCGGCGGGTGGTCATGGGGCAGAAGCGCATGCAGGTGGTCAGCGACATCCTGCTGGGCTGGACCTCGGTCGACGGACTGCCGTTCCAGGTACGGCAGTTCCGCAACCGCAAGGGCAGCGTCGACCCCACCGCCCTCGCCGCCGACCAGCTGGACGACTACGGCCGGATGACCGGCGCCCTCCTGGCCCGCGCCCACGCCCACAGTGCCGACCCGCGCCTGATCGCCGGCTACTGCGGCAAGAACGAGGAACTGGACGAGGCGATCACCGCGTTCGCCGTCGCCTACGCCGACCGCACGGAGGCGGACCACGCGCAGCTGGTGGCGGCCGTGCGATCGGGGCGGATCGCGGCGGAGGTGGGTGTGTGAGGGGGGTGTGCCCGGGGCGCTCGGTGTAAGGGGCGCTTGGTGTCCGGGGTCCTCGGTGTCCGGGCAGGGGCGTGTCCAGAGTCCTGAGAGGGCCTGCTCGGAGGGTTGAGGACGGTGTGTTCGAGAGGCTCCTCCCGCCGTGGCCTACGCTGGTCGGGTGACGACCCCGGAAGCTGAGCAGGGTGGTGTCGCCGGTGAGAACCGGCCGACGCCGGACGCCGGTGTGCCCCGGCCCGAGGAGCGGCTGGAACGGGCCGTGCGGGCCGCCGAGCAGGCGCTGATCGAGTACGAGATCGCGGTCGATACCTTCCGTATCGAGGTCGAGAACTTCTCCCGGCTGCACCACCAGAAGCTCGGCCCGATGTACACCCGCCTCGACGAGCTGGACGCCCAGATCGCCGAGGCCCGGGCCGCCCGCACCGGCGACCCCGAGGACCTGCGCAAGGCGGACGAGGCGCGGGCCCGAGTCATGCCGATGCCCGGAGTCGAGGAGCTCTTCCACGGCTGGATGGACGGCGAGGGGCTCTTCCCGGAGTCTGAGGCGATGCTCACCGATCAGCCGGTGCGGCCCCCGCAGCGGGTGCGGCCCAGCGAGGAGGCCCGCAAGCGCTACCGCGAGCTGGCCCGCAAGGCCCACCCCGACCTCGCCCAGGACGAGACCGAGCGCAAGCGGCGTGAGGAGTTCATCACGCGGGTCAACGCCGCCTACGCCCGGGGCGACGAGGCGCTGCTGCTGGAGCTGGCCGAGGAGTGGGCCGCCGGACCGAAGCTCCCGGAGCAGGGGCCGACGCCCAGCGAGGATCTCTACGCCCGCCTCGAATGGCTCGCCCAGCGCAAGGAACTGCTCACGGTGGTCGCGCGCGAACTGGAGGAGAGCGCGATCGGCTCGATGCTCCGGATGGCCCCGGACGACCCGGACCGCCTCCTGGAGGAGGTCGCCGAGAAGCTCTTGGCCGACGTCGCCGCGCGCGAGGCCGAGCTGGCGGAGCTGCTCGGATAGCGGCCGGACCGGTGCGCGCCCACGTCGGGCAGCTCCGTCGGGTAGCGTCGGAGGCATGCATTTCGGAGCTGGTGTGCCCACGGTCGAGGTCACGGACCTCAAGGACAGCGACTTCCTGCTGGACGTCCGCGAGGACGACGAGTGGCAGGCGGGTCACGCCGAAGGGGCGCTGCACATCCCCATCAGTGAGTTCGTCGCCCGGTACGGCGAGCTGACCGAGGCCGCGCCGCAGGACGGCCGGGTCAACGTGATCTGCCGCTCCGGCGGGCGTTCGGCGCAGGTCGCGATGTACCTCGTCCAGCAGGGCGTCGACGCGGTGAACGTCGACGGCGGCATGCAGGTCTGGGCGGCGGCGGGCCGCCCCGTCGTCACCGACGAGGGGCAGCCGGGCTTCGTCCTCTGAGCCGAGCACTGCCGAGGGGTGGCTTGAGGTTCAGGGCGGCTTGAGGTTCAGGCCAGCGGGTGGGCCGCCAGCAGGTCGCCCAGGGTCTCCTCGTGTGCCGCCGCCGGGCCGAGTGACAGTTCCAGGTGCTTGGCCCAGGCGTGGAACCGGTGCAGGGGGTAGTCGACGTCGGCACCGAATCCGCCGTGCAGATGCTGCGCCGTCTGCACGACCCGTCGTACGCCCTCCGACGCCCAGATCTTGGCGACGGCCACGTCACCGGAGGCGGGCAGCGCCCCCGGGGCTCCCGAGGTGATGCGCCACGCGGCCTGCCAGAGGGTGACCTCCATGGCCCGCAGATCGATGTAGCGGTCGGCGGCCTGCACGGCGACGGCCTGGAACGTGGCCACCGGGAACCCGAACTGTTCCCGCTTGCCGGTGTATTCGCTGGTCATCCGCAGCACCCGCTCCCCCAGACCGAGCGCCAGCGCGCACGTCCCGGTGGCCAGCAGATCCCGCAGCCACTCCCACGCCCCGTCTGCGTCGATGACGTCCCGGTCCGCGATCCGTACGGAGTCCAGGCGCAGTTCCCCGAGCCGCTCGCCGGTGGTGGAGATCTGCTCGGCGAGCTCGACCCCCGCGTGCACCCGGGGGACCACGGCGAGAAGGGTCCGGTCTGCGGCCGTGTGCGCGGGGACCAGGACGAAGTCGGCGTCGTACGCCCACGGCACCGCCGTCTGCACACCGTCCAGCAGCCACTCCTCCCCCTCCCGCCGTGCGGTCACGGCTAGTTCGGCCGGGTCGTGGCCGGTGCGACCGCTCGCGGCGACGGTCAGGACGACCTCCCCCCGGCCCGCCCGCACCGCCAGACCGGACTTCAACTCCGCACCGGCGAAGGTCTGTACGGCGGCGAGCGCGGCGCTGTTCTCCAGCAGCGGTACCCGCGCCAGCACCTTCGCCGCTTCGCGCAGCACCAGGCACAGGGCGACGGCATCCAGGCCGGACCCGCCGTACTCAGGGTCGAGCAGCAGGCTCAACAGGTCCGCGTCGGCGAGCCTGGCCCACAGCGCACGGTCGAAGTCGTCCGCGACGGCACCCGAGGTGAGAGCGGGGCTGGGCACCGCGTCCGGGGCTACCCCGGCGAACACCCCCCGCGCCGCCTCGGCCGCTGCCTGTTGCTCCTCGGTGAAGGTGAAGTCCACGGTCCTGTCCTTCCGCCGGGCCCGCCGATCTGACGGTCCGTCAAGATAGAACAGCTTCTAGAAGAAGGGAACGGGCTGCCGACGCTCACCTGTGGAACGCCGGTGCGTTTCGCGGCTCCTCACCTGTCGAAGTCCAGCTCCACCTTCTCCGTCACCGGATGCGACTGGCACGCCAGCACGTACCCCGCCTCCGTCTCCTCCGGCTCCAGCGCGAAGTTGCGGTCCATGCGCACCTCGCCGGAGACCAGGAAGGCCCGGCAGGTCCCGCACACCCCGCCCTTGCAGGCGTAGGGCGCGTCGGACCGGTTGCGCAGCACCGCCTCCAGCAGAGACTCGCCCTGCTGGACCGGCCAGCTCCCGCCGCGTCCGTCGAGTCGGGCCGTCACCGTGCTGTGAGCGGGAGCGGGTGCGGTGGTCACGGGGGCGGCGGCGTCCACATGGAAGATCTCCTCGTGGATACGGGTGCGGGAAACGCCGAGCTTCCGCAGTGCCCTCTCGGCCCCCTGCACCAGCCCGAACGGACCGCACAGGAACCATCCCGCCACGTCCCCCACGGGCAGCAGCGCCGGAAGCAGCGCGCCGAGCCGCTCCTGGTCGAGCCGCCCGGACGGCAGCCCCGCCTGCTGCTCCTCCCGGGACAGCACCGTCACCAGGTGCAGCCGCTGCGGATAGCGGTCCTTGAGGTCGGCGACCTCCTCCAGGAACATCGTCGAGGCGGACGTACGGTCGCTGCGTATCAGGCAGAACCGGGCCTCCGGCTCGCGCGCCAGCAGGGTCGCCACGATCGACAGGACCGGGGTGATGCCGCTGCCGCCGACGATCGCCGCGTACACACCGGGCGCCGGGTCGAGGGTGAAGCGCCCCGCCGGGGTCATCACCTCCACCTCGTCGCCGAGGTTGATCTCCTTGAGCGCGTATGTCGAGAAGGCCCCGCCCTCGACCAGCCGCACCCCGACGCGCAGGGTGCGGGAGCCCTCGTCGCCCGGTGCCGGTGCGGGGGAGCAGATCGAGTAGGTGCGCCGGATCTCCGTACCGTCGACCGTGCGCCGCAGGGCGAGATGCTGGCCGGGGGCGTGCCGGTACTCCTCGCGCAGTTCCTCGGGCACGGTGAACGTCAGGGCTACGGAGTCGTCGGTGAGCCGGTCGACCGCGGCCACGGGGAGCGCGTGGAAGCGGGCCATCACAACTCCTTGAAGTGGTCGAAGGGTTCACGGCACGACAGACACCGCCGCAGCGCCTTGCAGGCGGTGGAGGAGAAGCGGCTGAGCAGCTCGGTGTCGGCGGAGTCGCAGTGCGGGCAGCGGATGGGGTCGGCGGCTTCCCCGGCTTCCTCGGCTTTCCGGTCGAGCGTGCGGGTCGGCCCCAGCTGCAGGCCTACCGGCCCGGCCGCCCGCCCCGTCCGCGGCGGGGCGATGCCGAACTCCCGGAGCTTGCGGCGCCCTTCGTCCGTGATGTCGTCCGTCGACCAGGCGGGCGCGAGCACCGTGCGCACGGTGACGTCCCGTACGCCGTATTCGTGCAGGATCCGCTCTATGTCCAGGGACATCGCCTCGACGGCCGGGCAGCCGGTGTACGTCGGGGTCAGCTCGACCTCGACCGAATCGGGGCCGTGGACGTGCACCGCGCGCAGCACGCCGAGCTCCTGGAGGGTGAGCACGGGCAGTTCGGGGTCGGGGACCGAACCGGCCAGCTCCAGCAGCTCCGCCTCCAGCGGAGTGGTCGTCACCATGACGCCCCCGGGTGGCTGCGGTGCAGATGCTGCATCTCGGCGAGCATCCGCCCGAAGGACTCGGTGTGCAGGCCCTGGCGGCCCGCCCCGGCCGCCCACGCTCCGGACCGCGGGCCCTCGGGGACGGTGAGGGTGGCGCGGCGCAGGACGTCCCCGACGGCCTCGACCCAGGTCGACTCCATGCCCGGCCAGTCGGCGTCCAGCCCTGCCACGGGCCGGAACATCTCCCCGGTGAAGCGCCACAGCGTCTCGCACGCCCGCTGCATCCGCTCATGGCTGGCGTCCGTGCCGTCGCCGAGTCGCAGGGTCCACTGTTCGGCGTGGTCGCGGTGGTAGGCGACCTCCTTGACGGCCTTCGCGGCGAGCGGCGCGAAGGGGCCGTCCGCGGCGGCCAGTTCGGCGTAGAGCAGGTGCTGGTAGGTGGAGAAGTACAGCTGGCGGGCGATGGTGTGGGCGAAGTCGCCGTTGGGCTGTTCCACCAGTTGGAGGTTGGTGAAGGCGCGCTCCTCGCGCAGATACGCCAGTTCGTCCTCGTCGCCGGCCAGCGAGAGCAGCACACGGGCCTGACCGAGCAGGTCCAGTGCGATGTTGGCGAGGGCGACCTCCTCTTCGAGGACGGGGGCGTGGCCGGCCCACTCCCCGAGGCGGTGCGAGAGCACCAGGGCATCGTCGCCGAGGGCGAGAGCGGCAGTCGTAGGGACGGATGTGGTGGTCACAGGTGCTTCACCCCCTCCGGGATCTCGTAGAAGGTCGGGTGCCGGTACGGCTTGTCGGCGGACGGTTCGAAGAACGGGTCCTTCTCGTCGGGCGAGGACGCGGTGATCGCGGACGACGGGACGACCCAGATCGAGACGCCCTCGCCGCGCCGGGTGTACAGATCGCGGGCGTTGCGCAGGGCGAACTCCGCGTCCGGCGCGTGCAGGCTGCCGGCGTGGGTGTGCGAGAGGCCGCGGCGGGAGCGCACGAAGACCTCCCACAGAGGCCAGTCGGTGTTCGTCATGCCTGCTCCACTCCCCTTCCGGCACCGGAGGCACTGTGCTTGGCCGCGTACGCCGACGCCGCCTCCCGGACCCAGGCGCCCTCGTCGTGGGCCCGCCTGCGTTGGGTTATCCGCTGTTCGTTGCACGGGCCGTTGCCCTTGAGGACGTCCCAGAACTCCGTCCAGTCGATCGGGCCGAAGTCGTGCTGCCCCCGCTCCTCGTTCCACCTCAGGTCCGGGTCGGGAAGCGTGAGGCCCAAAGATTCGGCCTGGGGGACGCAGATGTCGACGAAGCGCTGGCGCAGCTCGTCGTTCGAATGCCGCTTGATCTTCCACGCCATCGACTGCGCGGAGTGCGCGGACTCGTCGTCGGGCGGGCCGAACATCATCAGGGACGGCCACCACCAGCGATCCACGGCGTCCTGCGCCATCGCGTGCTGCTCGGGGGTGCCGCGACTGAGGGCCAGCAGCAGCTCGTAGCCCTGGCGCTGGTGGAAGGACTCCTCCTTGCAGATGCGGACCATCGCGCGGGCGTACGGGCCGTACGAGCAGCGGCACAGGGGCACCTGGTTGGTGATCGCTGCGCCGTCCACCAGCCAGCCGATCGCGCCGACGTCTGCCCAGGTCAGCGTGGGGTAGTTGAAGATCGAGGAGTACTTCTGGCGGCCGGTGTGGAGCTTGTCGAGCAGTTCCTCGCGGCCGGTGCCGAGGGTCTCGGCCGCGCTGTAGAGGTAGAGCCCGTGTCCCGCCTCGTCCTGGACCTTGGCCATCAGGATGGCCTTGCGGCGCAGTGAGGGCGCGCGCGTGATCCAGTTCGCCTCCGGCTGCATGCCGATGATCTCGGAGTGGGCGTGCTGCGCGATCTGCCGGACCAGGGTCGCGCGGTAGGCGTCGGGCATCCAGTCACGCGGCTCGACGCGCTCGTCGGCGGCCACGGCGGCGTCGAAGGCCCTCTCGTACGCGGCGGTGTCGTCGACGCCGGCCTGTGTGCCGTCCTGGCTGTCGTGCGCCAGTGTGCGCGCCGTCTGGTGCGTGGCTGCTGTCGCCATGGAGTCCCCCTCGACCTGGGCTCTGCCGGTACTGCTCCCGACCGATCGTTCGGTTCGTGCGATTCCATGGTGTGACGGGCGCCGTAAGGTGTCAACCGCTGTGGATAACCTCCGGGCATCCCCGGGCACGCCTGTGGACAACCGGGGTGGCTTCGCGGAAGAGCCGGTGGGGGCTGTGCCGGGCGGGCGGGCGTGAGTACCGTTCCGTGCGAGCGTCGGCGGAATGGTGGTGCGTGGGCGCTACGGCGTCCCTCGACAGTGCCTCGTGGCAGGCGGCGGCGGACCACAGCACCACAGCAGCACAGCACCTGGCACACAGCAGGCGGCAGGGCGGCCGGAAGACGGACCGGAACGGGAACGGGGCGGAATGGACGTGCACGACGGAGGCTCGAAGGCCCCGCACGGGCCGGGCGAGCCGGGCGCCGCGCCCGCCGGTCCCCAGGGCTCCCCGCCCGACCCGACTGATCCCTGCGACCCGCCACCTGACCAGGCACCACCCCGCGAGGCCCGCACCGGCATCGCCGCCCTCTCCCTCCGCTATCAGATCGCCGTCGCCGTGACCCTCGCGGTCGTCGCCGTCGCCGTCTGTGTGCACATCGGCATGGTGTTCCTGCACGTCGCGCCGTCGAACACGGTGACCAAGCAGCACGGCCGGGCGATCGACGACTGGATCTACCCGGAGTTCGAGCAGAACTGGAAACTGTTCGCGCCGAACCCGCTGCAACAGAACATCGCCGTCCAGGTCCGGGCCCAGATCGACACGGCGGACGGCGGGGTGCGCACGACCGGCTGGTACGACCTGTCCGCCGAGGACGGCCGGGCCATCGACGGCAACCTGCTGCCGAGCCACACCCAGCAGAACGAGCTGCGCCGGGCCTGGGACTTCTTCGTCGGCACCCACGACAGCGACAACCGCCCGGTGGGTCTGCGCGGTTCCCTGTCCGAGACGTATCTGCGCCGCATCGTGCTGCTGCGCCTGGAGCGCGACGACGCGGCCGGGAAGGGCGGTGCGATCGATCTCGTCCAGATCCGCTCCCGCACCACCAATGTGCGCCCGCCGCAGTGGAGCCAGGAGAAGGTGTCGGACGAGCCGGTGTACCGAGTGCTGCCCTGGTGGTCGATCACGGCGGACAGCACCGAGAGGGACGTCAAGTGAACCGTTTCGCGCTCGGCGTCTCCGCCGGCATCGCCCGTGTCACCGAGTCCGCCCTCGGCCCGTACCAGACCGCCGTGATACGCATCGGCTTCAGCGGGACCTGGCTGCTGTTCCTGCTGCGCGAGTTCCCGTACCGCGAGGAGATGTACGGCCCCGACGGCCCCTGGAGCTGGGGTCTCGCCCAGCAGCTGGTCTCGGACAACGGTGCCTTCACGGCCCTGATGTGGTCCGACGGCCGGTTCTGGTTCGAGGCCGTCTACGCGCTGGCCGTCCTGACGAGCGTCCTGCTGCTGCTGGGATGGCGCACCCGCACGATGTCCGTGCTGTTCATGGTCGGCGTGCTCTCGCTGCAGAACCGCAGCATCTTCATGGGGGACGGCGGCGACAACGTCCTGCACCTGATGTGCATCTACCTGGTGTTCACGCGCTGCGGCCAGGTGTGGTCGCTGGATGCGCGGCGGGCGCGGCTCGGACGCGAGGCACGCGCGCGTGGCGAACACGTTCCGGACCGGGTGGGCCCGGCCCTGTGGGGCGTGCTCGGCCTGGCGCTGGCCGCGGTGTCCCTGTCGGGCCGGCTGTTCGACGGCGAGGAGTTCGTGCCGCTGCTGCTGTGGACGGTCTGGCTCGCGCAGGCCCTGTGGTGGCTCATAGGACGCCGTGCGAAGACCCGCGAGCCCCGGATCCTGCTCGACCTCGTCGCCAACATCGTCCACAACGGCGCCCTGCTCGTGATCATGGCCGAGGCCTGTCTGATCTACGCCACGGCGGGCTGGTACAAGGTCCAGGGCTCGCGCTGGCAGGACGGCACCGCCGTCTACTACCCCCTGCACCTCGACTACTTCTCCCCGTGGCCCGCGCTCGCCGACGCGCTGGCGGCCAGCGGCACGATGGTGATGCTGGTGACGTACGGCACCGTCGCCGCGCAGGTCGCCTTCCCGTTCACGCTCTTCAATCGGCGCGTCAAGAACGTCCTGCTGGCGGTCATGATTTTCGAGCACGCCGCGATCGCCGTGATCCTCGGACTGCCCTTCTTCTCGCTGGCCATGATCGCCGCCGACGCGGTCTTCCTGCCGACGTCGTTCCTGCGCCGACTCGGCGGCTGGGCGGCACGCGCGCGTGGACGGCTGCTCGGGGGCATGGGCATGGGCGCGGGCGGTACACCGCTGCCGAAGCCCCGCGCCCCGGAGAGCGCGGGGACACGGCGGGCGCAGGGGATCCCGGCGGTGCGAAGGACGCCGGAGGCGCGGGGGACGCGGGGGACGCGCCCGTAGGCTTCAGGGCATGAGCGCCCCCGGCCCCCTCGACGTCTGGCACAAGCTCGCCGACACGTCCGTGCTGCTCGACGGCTTCCACGCCCTCAAGCACGCGCTGCGCTTCGGTGCCGAGGTTCCGGTGGCGGTCACCACCGACCGTGCGGCCGCGCTCGCCCTCGCCGACGAACTGGCGCCGGACGTACGGAACACACTCGACGCGCTCCTGACCCAGGTCCCGGCGCCGGCGTACCGGAGTCTGGTGCCGCGCCCGCACCCCACCGAGATCGCAGCCCTGGCCGTACGTCCGTCCCGCGCGGCCAACCTGGACAGGCTGGCGCGCACCCCCCGCATCGCGCCCGTCGTGGTCCTCGACAACCCGCGCAACCTGGGCAACGCGGGGGCCGTGATCCGGCTGGCCGCCGGTTTCGGGGCGACCGGAGTGGTCACCACCGGGACGCTCGATCCCTGGCATCCCACCGTCGTACGCGGCGGCGCCGGGCTGCACTTCGCGACCGCCGTGGAACGGCTGACGGTGGCAGAACTGCCGCCGGGGCCGGTGTTCGCCCTCGACCCGGAGGGTGAGGACATCCGTGGCACCAAGGTCCCGGACGACGCGATCCTCGCCTTCGGCTCGGAACGCAGCGGGCTGTCGGCCGACCTGCGCGCGCGTGCCGACCACTTGGTCGCGCTGCCGATGCGCCCCCAGGTCTCCAGCTACAACCTCGCGACCAGTGTGGCCATGACGCTGTACCACTGGAGCGCCACCGGGGGCGCACCGCACATCCCCTAGGCCTCCCGGCGCACCTCGACCACCCGGAAGCGGTTCGCCACGAACGCCCCGTCGGTGAGCGCCGCGTTGGCCGCCGGGTTGCCGCCCGAGCCGTGGAAGTCGGAGAAGGCGGCGGTCTGGTTGACGTACACCCCGCCCGTGAGGTTCAGCGACAGCTGGGCCGCCTCTTCCAGGCAGACCTCCTGGACGGCCTGCTCGATCTCCTCGTCGGTGGTGTACGCGCCGACCGTCATCGCGCCCTTCTCGCGGATCGTGCGCCGCAGCAGCTCCAGCGCGTCGGGCGCCGAGTCGACCGCGACGGCGAAGGAGACGGGGCCGAAGCACTCGCTCATGTAGGCGGCTTCGTCGTCCGGCTTGGCGCCGTCCAGCTTCACGATGACGGGCGTGCGGACGACGGCTCCCGGGAACTCCGGGTTGCTCACCTCCCGCGAGGCGAGGGCGACTTCGCCGAGGCCGGTCGCGGCCTCCAGGCGGGCCTTGACGTCCGGGTTGACGATCGCGCCGAGCAGGGCGTTCGCGCGCGCGTCGTCGCCGAGCAGGCCGTCGACCGAGCGGGCGAGGTCGGCGACCACCTCGTCGAAGGTCCGGGGGCCTTCCTCGGTGCGGATGCCGTCACGCGGGACGAGCAGGTTCTGCGGGGTGGTGCACATCTGGCCGCTGTACAGGGACAGCGAGAAGGCCAGGTTGGACAGCATCCCCTTGTAGTCGTCCGTGGAGTGGACCAGCACCGTGTTGACGCCGGCCTTCTCCGTGTAGACCTGCGCCTGGCGGGCGTTGGCCTCCAGCCAGTCGCCGAACGACGTCGAGCCGGTGTAGTCGATGATCCGGATCTCGGGGCGGGTGGCCAGGGTCTTGGCGATGCCCTCGCCGGGACGCTCGGCGGCCAGCGCCACCAGGTTCGGGTCGAAGCCGGCCTCGGTGAGGACCTCGCGCGCGACCTGGACGGTGAGCGCGAGCGGCAGTACCGCGCGCGGGTGCGGCTTCACCAGGACCGCGTTGCCGGTGGCCAGGGAGGCGAACAGGCCCGGATAGCCGTTCCACGTCGGGAAGGTGTTGCAGCCGATGACCAGCGCGATCCCGCGCGGGACCGGTGTGAACCGCTTGGTGAGCGCGAGCGGGTCACGCTTGCCCTGCGGCTTGGTCCACTCCGCCGTGTCCGGGGTGCGGACCTGCTCCACGTACGCGTACGCCACCGCCTCCAGGCCGCGGTCCTGCGCGTGCGGGCCGCCCGCCTGGAACGCCATCATGAAGGCCTGGCCGGAGGTGTGCATGACCGCGTGCGCGAACTCGTGCGTCCGGTCGCTGATCCGCTTGAGGATCTCCAGACACACCACCGCGCGGATCTCCGCGCCCGCGTCCCGCCAGGCCTTCTGGCCGGCCTTCATGGCGGGCAGCAGCTCGTCGACGTCCGCGTGCGGGTAGGTCACGCCCAGCTCGATGCCGTACGGCGAGACCTCGCCGCCCACCCAGTCGTCCGTGCCGGGCTGGGCGAGGTCGAGGCGGGTGCCCAGGAGGGCGTCGAAGGCAGCCTTGCCCGCCGCCATGTCCAGGCTGCCGTTCTCGCCGTAGGCCTTGGGGTGTTCGGGGTGCGGGGACCAGTACGCGCGCGTGCGGATCGCTTCCAGCGCCTGGTCGAGGGTGGGCCGGTGCTTGGCGATCAGATCGTGCGCGGTGAGTTCGGCGGCCATGCGGGACCAACTCCTCGTCTCAAGAACTCTTCGTCGAGCTCATGACCTGGGCAGAAACATGGGCAGGAACAGCCATCCAGAGTTAGAGTAACCGAACGATCGGTCGGGACAAGGGGGTCCGCCGCATCTGTGGAAAACCCCGTGCGGGAGGATCGCGCACATGACAGCACTCGACCTCAGCAGCCCCGTGGCCGTCGTCGGCACCGGCACCATGGGCCAGGGCATCGCCCAGGTCGCGCTGGTCGCCGGCCATTCCGTACGGCTGTACGACGCCGCTCCCGGCCGGGCCCAGGAGGCTGCCGACGCGATCGGCGCCCGCCTCGACCGGCTCGTCGAGAAGGACCGGCTCGGCGCCGCCGACCGGGACGCGGCATGCGCGCGCCTGCTGCCCGCGCAGAACCTCGCCGACCTCGCGGACTGTGCCCTCGTCGTCGAGGCCGTCCTGGAGCGGCTGGACGTCAAGCAGGAGCTGTTCCGCGCGCTGGAGGACGTGGTCGGAGAGGACTGTCTGCTCGCCACCAACACCTCCTCCCTGTCGGTGACGGCCATCGGCGGCGCCCTGCGCAACCCGGGCCGCCTGGTGGGCCTGCACTTCTTCAACCCCGCGCCGCTGCTGCCCCTGGTGGAGGTCGTCTCCGGGTTCGCCACCGACGTCTCGTCGGCCACGCGCGCGTACGAGATGGCCCGCGCCTGGGGCAAGACCCCGGTCGCCTGCGCCGACACCCCGGGCTTCATCGTCAACCGCATCGCGCGGCCCTTCTACGCGGAGGCCCTCGCGGTCCACGAGGCCCAGGGTGCCGAACCCGCCACCATCGACGCGGTCCTGCGCGAGTGCGGCGGCTTCAAGATGGGCGCCTTCGAACTCACCGACCTCATCGGCCAGGACGTCAACGAGTCGGTCACGCACTCCGTGTGGCAGGCCTTCTTCCAGGACGTGCGGTTCACGCCCTCGCTCGCCCAGCGCCGCCTGGTCGAGTCGGGCCGGCTCGGCCGCAAGACCGGACGCGGCTGGTACGACTATGACGACGCCGCCGACCGTCCCGAACCGCACACCGCGGAACCGGCCCAGCCGCCCGCGTACGTCGTCGCCGAGGGCGACCTGGGCCCCGCCGCCGAACTGCTCAACCTGATCCGGGAGGCGGGCATCCCGGTCCGCGAGGACGACGAGGACCACGGCACCCGCCTGGTGCTGCCGAGCGGCGGCCAGCTGGCCCTCGCCGACGGACAGACCTCGGTCGAGTTCCGGGACGTCGTCTACTTCGACCTCGCGCTCGACTACCGCCGCGCCACCCGCATCGCCCTGTCCGCCTCCCAGGACACCGCCCAGCAGACCCTCGCCGAGGCCGTCGGCCTCTTCCAGGCGCTCGGCAAGCAGGTCAGCGTCATCGGTGACGTCCCCGGCATGATCGTGGCGCGTACGGTCGCGCGCATCGTCGACCTGGCGCACGACGCCGTCGCCAAGGGCGTGGCCACCGAGGAGGACATCGACACCGCGATGCGCCTCGGGGTCAACTACCCCCTGGGCCCCTTCGAGTGGAGCCGCCGGCTCGGCCGCAACTGGGCCTACGCCCTCCTCGACGACCTGCACATGCGCGACCCCTCGGGGCGTTATGCGCCGTCCCTCGCGCTGTACCGCCACGCGTACGCCACCGACAAGCGGGAGGGCAGCACTTCATGACCACCGCCAAGCGCGACACGTACACGCCGGAGACGCTGCTGTCCGTCGCCGTCCAGGTCTTCAACGAACGCGGCTACGACGGCACCTCCATGGAGCACCTGTCCAAGGCGGCCGGCATCTCCAAGTCGTCGATATACCACCACGTCTCCGGCAAGGAGGAGCTGCTGCGCCGCGCCGTCAGCCGGGCGCTGGACGGCCTCTTCGGGATCCTCGACGAGGAGCACGCGCGCGTGGGGAGTTCCGCCGAGCGCCTGGAGTACGTCGTACGGCGCATGGTCGAGGTGCTCATCGCCGAACTGCCCTACGTGACGCTGCTGCTGCGCGTGCGCGGCAACACCGGCACCGAGCGGTGGGCCCTGGAGCGGCGTCGCGACTTCGACCACCGGGTCGCCGAGCTGCTCAAGGCGGCGGCCGCCGACGGGGACGTGCGCGGCGACGTGGAGGTACGGCTCGCCACCCGGCTCGTCTTCGGGATGATCAACTCCATCGTGGAGTGGTACCGGCCGGACGGACGGGGCATGAACGAGCGCGAGGTCGCTGACGCCGTCGCGCGGCTGGTGTTCTCAGGGCTTCGCGAGGAGCACTGACGTCAGCCCTGTGGCTCCAGGTCCTCCTCCTCGAACACCAGCAGCGTGCGTGTGCTGAGCACCTCGGGGATCGCCTGGAGGCGGGTGAGCACCAGCTCGCGCAGGGCCCTGTTGTCGGACGTGTGCACCAGGAGCAGTACGTCGAAGTCGCCGCCCACCAGGGCGATGTGGGAGGCGCCGGGCAGCTGTCTGAGCTGCTCGCGCACCGTGCGCCAGGAGTTCTGGACGATCTTCAGCGTGATGTAGGCCGAGGTGCCCTGACCTGCGCGTTCGTGGTTGACGCGGGCCCCGAAGCCGCGGATGACGCCGTCCTCGATGAGGCGGTTGATACGGGCGTAGGCATTGGCACGCGAGACATGGACCCGTTCGGCGACCGACCTTATCGACGCGCGGCCGTCCGCCTGGAGCATCTGCAGGATGTCCAGATCGATGGGATCGAGCGGGCGTGCGGGCGGCTGGGGGCCGCTGCCTTCCGGGCTCTCGGCCATTTGTTCAGATGCCATGTGCCCCCGCCTCTCTACCATGGACGTACTGCGTTCATTTCAGGCTGTGCAGAACCGTTTGTCCACAGCCTGCGGGTGCCCGTAGCCAAAATGTGCCGACGACCGAACAATCGGTAGGTGAGGCGCATCACACCCGTGGCGCGCCTGAAGCCGCTCCCACGAGGAGGTGCCGTCATGACGGTCATGGAGCAGCGGGGCGCTTACAAGCCGACCCCGCCGCCCGCCTGGCAGCCCCGCACCGACCCCGCGCCGCTGCTGCCCGACGCGCGTCCGTACCGCGTCCTCGGCACCGAGGCGGCCGCACAGGCCGATCCCGGGCTGCTGCGCCGTCTGTACGCCGAACTGGTACGCGGCCGCCGGTACAACGCGCAGGCCACCGCCCTCACCAAGCAGGGCCGCCTGGCGGTCTACCCGTCCAGCACCGGTCAGGAGGCCTGCGAGGTCGCCGCCGCGCTGGTGCTCGAGGACCGCGACTGGCTCTTCCCCAGCTACCGCGACACCCTCGCGGCCGTCGCCCGCGGCCTGGACCCCGTCCAGGCCCTCACCCTCCTGCGCGGCGACTGGCACACCGGCTACGACCCGCGCGAGCACCGCGTGGCCCCCCTGTGCACCCCCCTCGCCACCCAGCTCCCGCACGCCGTCGGCCTCGCGCACGCCGCCCGCCTCAAGGGCGACGATGTGGTCGCGCTGGCGATGGTCGGCGACGGCGGCTCCAGTGAGGGCGACTTCCACGAGGCGCTGAACTTCGCCGCCGTCTGGCAGGCCCCGGTCGTCTTCCTCGTCCAGAACAACGGCTTCGCCATCTCCGTCCCGCTCGCCAAGCAGACCGCGGCCCCGTCGCTGGCCCACAAGGCCGTCGGCTACGGCATGCCCGGCCGCCTGGTCGACGGCAACGACGCCGCCGCCGTGCACGAGGTCCTCGCCGACGCCGTACGGCACGCGCGCGAGGGCGGCGGCCCCACGCTGGTCGAGGCGATCACGTACCGCGTCGAGGCCCACACCAACGCCGACGACGCGACCCGCTACCGCGGCGAAGCCGAGGTCGAGACCTGGCGCGGGCACGACCCGATCGCCCTCCTGGAGCACGAGTTGACCGAGCGTGGCCTCCTCGACGAGGAGGGCATCCAGGCAGCCCGGGACGCCGCCGAGACCATGGCCGCCGACCTGCGTGAGCGCATGAACCAGGACCCGCCGCTCGACCCCATGGACCTGTTCGCCCACGTGTACGCGGAGCCCACCTCGCAACTGCGCGAGCAGCAGGCCCAGTTGCGTGCCGAGCTGGCGGCGGGACAGGAAGGGGCGCACTGATGACCACCGTCGCCCTCAAGCCGGCCACCATGGCACAAGCCCTCACACGCGCGATGCGCGACGCCATGGCCGCCGACCCGACCGTGCACGTCATGGGCGAGGACGTCGGCACCCTCGGCGGTGTCTTCCGGGTCACCGACGGGCTCGCCAAGGAGTTCGGCGAGGACCGCTGCACGGACACCCCGCTGGCCGAGGCGGGCATCCTCGGCACGGCCGTCGGCATGGCGATGTACGGGCTGCGCCCGGTGGTGGAGATGCAGTTCGACGCGTTCGCCTACCCGGCGTTCGAGCAGCTGATCAGCCATGTGTCGAGGATGCGCAACCGCACCCGCGGCGCCATGCCGCTCCCGCTCACCATCCGCGTCCCCTACGGCGGCGGCATCGGCGGGGTCGAGCACCACAGCGACTCGTCCGAGGCGTACTACATGGCGACTCCGGGTCTCCATGTCGTCACGCCCGCCACGGTCGCCGACGCCTACGGCCTGCTGCGCGCCGCCATCGCCTCCGACGACCCGGTCGTCTTCCTCGAACCCAAGCGCCTGTACTGGTCCAAGGACTCCTGGAACCCGGACGACCCGCAGACCGTTGAACCGATAGGCCGCGCGGTGGTGCGGCGCTCGGGCCGGAGCGCCACACTCATCACGTACGGGCCGTCCGTGCCCGTCTGCCTCGAAGCCGCCGAGGCAGCCCGGGAAGAGGGCTGGGACCTCGAAGTCGTCGACCTGCGCTCCCTGGTGCCGTTCGACGACGAGACGGTCTGCGCCTCGGTACGGCGGACCGGGCGAGCGGTCGTCGTACACGAGTCGGGCGGGTTCGGCGGCCCGGGCGGGGAGATCGCGGCCCGTGTCACGGAGCGCTGCTTCCACCATCTGGAGGCGCCGGTGCTGCGCGTGGCCGGGTTCGACATCCCCTACCCGCCGCCGATGCTGGAGCGTCACCACCTGCCCGGCGTGGACCGGATCCTGGATGCCGTGGGGCGTCTGCAATGGGAGGCCGAGAGCTGATGGCACAAGTGCTCGAGTTCAAGCTCCCCGACCTCGGGGAGGGGCTCACCGAGGCGGGAATCGTCCGCTGGCTGGTCGAGGTCGGTGACGTCGTCGCCGTCGACCAGCCCGTGGTCGAGGTCGAGACGGCCAAGGCGATGGTCGAGGTGCCCTGTCCCTACGCAGGGGTCGTCACCGCCCGCTTCGGCGAGGAGGGCACGGAACTGCCCGTCGGGGCGCCGCTGATCACGGTCGCCGTGGGTGCGTCGGCCTCCGGCGCCCCGGCCGAGGGCTCGGGCAACGTGCTCGTCGGATACGGCACGTCTCAGGCGCCCGCTCGCCGCCGCAGGGTGCGGCCGGGACAGCCTGCCCCGACGGCCGCTGCGGCCAACGGTCAGGTCGGCGCCTCAGAGCCGGCCGACGGTCCGGTTCCGGTGATCTCGCCGCTGGTGCGCCGCCTCGCCCGCGAGAACGGCCTCGACCTCAGGGAACTGAACGGCTCCGGGCCCGACGGGCTGATCCTGCGGGCCGACGTCGAGTACGCACTACGGGCCGCCGCCGCGCAGGGGCGTACGGCGGTCCCGGCCGGGCATACGGCGATGCCGTCAGCCGACGAACACCACCTGCCCGTGGCGCCGACCACCACCGCCACCCCGGCCCTCTCGGCACCGAACGCACCGACCGCCGCAGTTACCCGCATCCCCCTCAAGGGCATCCAGGGCGCCGCAGCCGACAAACTCTCCCGCAGCCGGCGCGAGATCCCGGACGCCACCTGCTGGGTGGACGCCGACGCCACGGAACTCATGCGGGCGCGCACCGCGATGAACGCCGCCGCAGGGCCGAAGATCTCCCTCCTCGCCCTTCTGGCCCGCATCTGCACCGCCGCCCTGGCCCGTTACCCCGAGCTCAACTCCACCGTGGACATGGTGGCCAGGGAGATCGTCCGGCTCGACGCCGTGCACCTCGGGTTCGCCGCTCAGACCGAGCGGGGACTCGTCGTGCCCGTCGTACGGGACGCGCAGGCGCGGGACGCTCAGTCGCTGACCGCGGAGTTCGCCCGGCTGACCGAGTCGGCCCGCGCGGGCCGACTCACCCCCCGGGAACTGACCGGCGGCACCTTCACGCTGAACAACTACGGAGTGTTCGGCGTCGACGGCTCCACGCCGATCATCAACCACCCCGAGGCCGCCATGCTCGGCGTCGGCCGCATAGTGCCCAAGCCCTGGGTGCACGAGGGCGAGCTGGCGGTGCGCCAGGTCGTCCAGCTCTCGCTCACCTTCGACCACCGGGTGTGCGACGGCGGCACGGCGGGCGGGTTCCTGCGGTACGTGGCGGACTGCGTGGAACAGCCGGCGGTCCTCCTGCGCACCCTCTGATCACGCCGTGACGGCGAGACCCCGCCCGCCTTCCCTGTGAGCGGCGTTCCCTGTGATCGCGACGGCACGCATACTCGGGGGGTGACCGCCAACGAGCCGCACCTGGCTGACGCCGAGTACGACGCCGTCGTACTCGCCGGCGGTGCCGCCCGGCGGCTCGGCGGTGCGGACAAACCCGGCGTACGGGTGGGCGGGCGGGCGCTGCTCGACCGGGTGCTCGCCGCTTGCGCCGACGCGCGTACCACCGTCGTCGTCGCCGCTCCCCGGCCGACCGCGCGGCCCGTGACCTGGGCACGCGAGGATCCGCCCGGCGGTGGACCGGTGGCCGCGCTCGACGCCGGGCTGCGGCACACCACGGCCGAGCAGATCGTCGTCCTCTCCGCCGACCTGCCGTTCCTCGGCGAGGCGACGGTACGGCGGCTGCTGACCGCCCTCGGGGCGACCGGCGCCGACGGCGTGCTGCTCACCGACGCCGACGGCCGCGACCAGCCGCTGGTGGCGGCGTACCGCGCGCCCGCACTGCGCCGGGAGCTGGCCGCCCTCGTCAAGGCGCACGGCAGCCCGACCGGGCTGCCCCTGCGCCGGCTCACCGCCGGTCTCGACCTCACCCGCGTCCCGGACCCCGTCGCGTCCTTCGACTGCGACACCTGGGACGACATCGCCACTGCCAGGGCACGCATCAGGGAGCATGGGCACGTGTTGGATGAATGGATTTCCGCAGTCAAGGACGAGCTGGGCATCGACCTCGACGTCGACACCGGTCTGCTGCTCGACCTCGCCCGTGATGCCGCCCACGGCGTCGCGCGGCCCGCGGCACCGCTGACCACCTTCCTCGTCGGTTACGCGGCCGCGCAGGCCGGGGGAGGCCCTCAGGCGGTGGCGGAGGCGTCCCGCAAGGCCGCCGCCCTCGCCCTGCGCTGGGCGGACGAGGACACCGCCGACGCCAAGCCGGACAAGGCCCCCGACGCCACGCCGGACGCCCGCCCGGACGCCGGATGACCGCCCGCTCCGCCCGGACCGGTGAGAACGCCGAGGACGCCGAGGACTTCGACGTCGAGGAGGTGCTCGCCCTCGTGAAGGAAGGGAACGGCCACGCCGGCGGTGATCACGTGCCCGCACCCGCCCCGCAAGCCGGCCGGCACGGCGCGTCTTCCCCACCGGACCCTGGCCACCGGGCCACCCCCTGGCCCGAGGCCCGCGCGATCGCCACCCGCGCAGCCCGATCCACCCCACACGGCAGCCACCGCGCCCCCGTCTCCGTCGTCCTCGACGACGCCCTCGGCCTCACCCTGGCCGCCCCCCTCACCGCCCTCACCGACCTGCCCTCCTTCGACACCTCGGCGATGGACGGCTGGGCGGTCGCGGGCCCCGGCCCCTGGGCCGTACGGGAGGAGGGCGTACTCGCCGGACACGCGGAGCCCGAGCCGCTCACCGACGGCGAGGCCGTCCGGATCGCCACCGGCGCCCGCATCCCCCTCGACACCACCGCCGTCCTGCGCAGCGAGCACGGCCGCACCGACGACAAGGGCCACCTCCACGCCACCCGCGAGATGGCGCACGGCCAGGACATCCGCCCGCGCGGCCAGGAGTGCCGCAGCGGCGACCACCTCCTCCCGGCCGGCACCCTCGTCACCCCGGCGGTGCTCGGCCTCGCCGCGGCCGCCGGATACGACACCCTCACCGCCGTACCCCGCCCCCGCGTCGAAGTCCTCGTCCTCGGCGACGAGTTGCTCACCGAGGGCAAGCCGCACGACGGGCTGATCAGGGACGCGCTCGGCCCGATGCTCCCGCCCTGGCTGCGCGCGCTCGGTGCCGAGGTCACCGCCGTACGCCGGCTCGGCGACGACGCCAAGGCGCTCCACAAGGCGATCACCACCTCGGGCGCCGACGTGATCGTCACCACCGGCGGCACCGCCTCCGGCCCCGTCGACCACGTCCACCCCACTCTTCGGCGCATCGGCGCCGAACTCCTGGTGGACGGCGTCAAGGTGCGCCCGGGCCACCCCATGCTGCTGGCCCGCACCAAGGAGAACCAGCACCTCGTCGGGCTGCCCGGCAACCCCCTCGCGGCCGTCTCCGGTCTGCTCACGCTCGCCGAGCCGCTGCTGCGCACCCTCGCGGCACGCCCCGCCCCGGAGCCGTACACGCTGCCGCTGCGGGACGAGGCGCACGGGCATCCGCACGACACCCGGCTCATCCCCGTGGTCCTGCGCGGTGACAGTGCCGTGCCGCTGCACTACAACGGCCCGGCGATGCTGCGGGGCATCGCGGGGTCCGACGCCCTGGCCGTCGTACCACCGGGCGGGGCGCGGCCCGGTGAGGAGACGGAACTGCTCGACCTGCCCTGGGCCACGGCCGGAATCGGGGTGTGTTTCACGTGAAACTTCCGGGCCAGGACGCGATCGCCCGTCAGGCGGACGAGCATCTCGTGACCCATCGGGTGAAACTCCCCCGGAAGGTGGTGGAGCACCCGTTCCGGCAGGTCGCCAGGCGCGTGTTCATGGCGTTGTTCCTGCTCGTGGCCACCTCTCTGATCGTCTACGCCGACCACGACGGCTACAACGACAACTCCGACGGCTCCGTCGACCTCCTCGACGCCCTCTACTACGCGACCGTCACCCTCTCGACCACCGGATACGGCGACATCACTCCGGTCAGCGACGCCGCCCGGCTCACCAACATCCTCGTCATCACGCCGATGCGCGTGCTGTTCCTGATCATCCTGGTCGGCACCACGCTCGAGGTTCTCACCGAGCGCACGCGTGAGGAATGGCGACTCAACCGCTGGAGGTCCACCTTGCGTGACCACACCGTCGTCATCGGTTTCGGCACGAAGGGCCGCTCGGCGATCCAGACCGTCTGTGCGACGGGACTGAAGAAGGAGCAGGTCGTCGTGGTCGACCCCAGCTCCAAGGTGATCGACGCGGCGACCGCGGACGGGTACGCCGGGATCATCGGGGACGCGACGCGCAGCGACGTACTGATGCGGGCCGAGGTGCACCGGGCCCGGAAGATCATCATCGCGACCCAGCGCGACGACACGGCGGTCCTCGTGACGCTGACGGCCCGGCAGCTCAACAAGGGCGCGAAGATCGTGGCCGCGGTGCGGGAGGAGGAGAACGCCCCGCTGCTGAAGCAGTCCGGCGCCGACGCGGTGATCACCAGCGCCAGTGCCGCCGGGCGGCTGCTCGGCCTGTCCGTGCTGAGCCCCGCGGCCGGCATGGTGATGGAGGACCTGATCCAGCAGGGCAGCGGGCTCGACATCGTCGAACGGCCGGTCATAAAGGCCGAGGTGGGCAAGCGCCCGAAGGAGACGGACGACCTGGTGGTGAGCGTCGTACGCGGGCATCGAGTGCTCGGATACGACGATGCGGCCGTCGGCACGCTGGAGCTGACGGACCGGCTGATCACCATCGTGCGGGCGACGCCGGGCACGCAGATCGCGCCCGACGTCCGCCCGCTGCGCCAGGACTGAGAGCGGCGATGGGGTGGGGCTCCTGGTCGCGGTGAAGCGGTGAAGCGGTGAAGCGGTAAGGCGGTTGAGGGGCGGGCTACTTGCGGTTGTACAGGCGCATCGTGATCGGCCCGAAGACCGCCACGAACAGGCCCGCCCAGCCCAGCGACCAGGCGACCTCCTCGGCCGGCCAGTCGCCCGCCATCAGGCCGCGCACCGCGGACGCCACATGGGTCACTGGGCTGTTGTTCACGAACGCCTGCAGCCAGCCCGGCATGGTCTTCGGGTCGACGAAGACGTTGGACAGGAAGGTCAGCGGGAAGATCACCATCATGCTGACGCCCATCACCGACTTCTCGGTGCGCAGCATCAGACCGAACATGGTCCAGATCCACGAGAACGCGAACGAGAACACGACCAGCAGCGCGATCCCGGCCAGCACTCCGGCGACCCCGCCGTCCGGGCGGTAGCCGAGGATCATGCCGACCGTGAGCATCACGACGGACGCGATCGTGTAGCGCAGGGCGTCGCCGAGCAGATAGCCGACCATCACCGACGGCCGCCAGATCGGCAGGCTGCGGAACCGGTCGAAGACGCCCTTCTCGATGTCGGTGTTCACCGAGACGCCGGTGTACATCGTGATCATCACCACCGACATCACCAGGATGCCTGGCAGCAGGAACTGGATGTACTCCTTCGGGGACCCGGCCAGGGCGCCCCCGAACAGGTACGTGTACATCAACACCATCATGATCGGGAACGCCGTGACGTCGAAGAGCTGTTCCGGCACGTGTTTGATCTTGAGGATGGCCCGCCAGCCGAAGGTCAGTGAGGCCGACAGGGCGCTCGGACGCGGCGGCCGCTCACCGGTGACGAGCAGCGCGGCGAGCGATTCGGCCCTGACCGGGGCGAGGTCCTTGGTCTCCGTGGTCGTCGCGGTGCTCATGCCGCCACCTCGTCCTTCGAGTCGTCCGTGTCGGTGGAGTTCTTCGCGTCGTGGGTGTCGTGTCCGGTGAGGGCGAGGAAGACCTCGTCCAGGCTGGGCTGCCCCAGGGAGAAGTTGTCGACGATCACGCCGGTGCGGGCCAGCTCGGCGAGCGCGCGGGCCGCCTGCTCGGCCGCCCCCTGCCCGTTCGACGCCCCGCTTCCGACGCGGGCCGTCAGCGCCACCGGATCCGGCTCCAGCTGCACGTCCGCGTCCATGGCCAGCCGCAGCACCTGCTCGGCCTGCGGCCGCTGCGCCGGGTCGCGCAGTCGCAGATGTACGGAACCTGCGCCCACGGAGGCCTTCAGCTCGCCCTTGGTGCCCTCGGCGATCACCTTGCCCTGGTCGATGACCGCGATCCGGGACGCCAGCTGGTCGGCCTCGTCCAGGTACTGCGTGGTCAGCAGCACGGTGGTGCCCTGGGCGACGACCGCGCGCACGATGTCCCACACCTGGTTTCGGCTGCGCGGGTCGAGGCCGGTCGTCGGCTCGTCGAGGAAGAGCAGCTCGGGGGTGTTGAGGATGGAGGCGGCGATGTCGATACGGCGCCGCATGCCGCCGGAGTAGTTCTTGACCTGCTTGCCGGCCGCGTCCGTGAGGCCGAAGGCCTCCAGCAGCTGCCCGGCACGCTCCCGCGCGGCCTTCTTGTGGTGGCCGAGCAGCCGGCCCAGCAGGACCAGGTTCTCGGTGCCGGTGAGGTCCTCGTCCACCGACGCGTACTGGCCGGTCAGGCTGACCCGGCCGCGGACCTCGTCGGCGTCTCGTACGACGTCGTGCCCGAAGACATGGGCCTCGCCGCCGTCCGGCCGGAGCAGGGTGGCGAGCATCTTCACCGTGGTCGTCTTTCCGGCGCCGTTCGGGCCGAGGACGCCGTAGACCGTGCCTGCCGGCACCGCGAGGTCGACTCCGTCGACGGCCCGTGTCTCGCCGAACGTCTTCACCAGGCCTGCGGTCTCGATGGCCAGGCCGGACGTGTGCTGGCTCATGGTGGGTTTCCTTCCACGCACTTGGGTTACGCATGGGGAGACCTTTACGGTCGCGCAAACTCATCGGTCGCGCCCAGCGAATTTCCGGAGGATCGGCCGAAGGACCGACGAAGGTCCGCCCAGGGACCGACGAGGATCCGCCCAGAGACGGAAGTGGGTCCGACCGAGGACCGGCCGGAGGACCGGCCGGAGGACCGGAGCGGGAACCGACCGGGGACCGGAGCGGGAACCGACCGCAGGACCGGCCCGAGGACCGAGCGGGGTCCGGCCCGGGATCCGGCCCGGGGACCGACCGAGCACCGGCCCGAGGTCCGGCCCGGGGACCGACCGAGCACCGGCCCGAGCACCGGCCCGGGATCCGGCCCGGGGACCGACCGAGCACCGGCCCGGGATCCGGCCCGGGGACCGACCGAGCACCGGCCCGAGGTCCGGCCCGGGGACCGACCGAGCACCGGCCCGAGGTCCGGCCCGGGGACCGACCGAGCACCGGCCCGAGGTCCGGCCCGGGGACCGACCGAGCACCGGCCCGAGCACCGGCCCGAGCACCGGCCCGAGGACCGACCGAGCACCGGCCCGAGCACCGACCGAGCACCGACCGAGCACCGACCGAGCACCGACGAGCGTCCGACCAGCGACCGACGGGTAGCGTCCCCTTCATGCATGCGATCACGATTCCCGAACCTGGTGGGCCCGAGGCGCTGGTGTGGGACGAGGTCCCGGATCCCGTGCCCGGCGAGGGCGAGGTGCTGGTCGAGGTGGCGGCCAGTGCCGTCAACCGCGCCGACATACTGCAGCGGCAGGGCTTCTACAACCCGCCGCCCGGCGCCTCCCCCTACCCCGGCCTGGAGTGCTCCGGACGGATCGCCGCGACCGGCCCGGGTGTCTCCGGCTGGAGCGTCGGCGACGAGGTCTGCGCGCTGCTCGCGGGCGGTGGCTACGCCGAGCAGGTCGTCGTCCCGGCCGGCCAGCTGCTGCCCCTGCCCAAGGGCGTCGACCTGAAGCAGGCCGCCGCGCTGCCCGAGGTGGTCGCCACGGTCTGGTCGAACGTCTTCATGATCGCCCACCTCCGGCCCGGCGAGACCCTGCTCGTGCACGGCGGCTCCAGCGGCATCGGCACCATGGCGATCCAGCTCGCCAAGACCGCCGGCGCCAAGGTCGCCGTCACGGCCGGTACCAGGGAGAAGCTGGAGCGCTGCGCCGAGCTGGGCGCCGACATCCTGGTCAACTACCGCGAGCAGGACTTCGTCGCCGAGATCAAGGAGGCCACCGACGGGGCCGGCGCCGACGTCATCCTCGACAACATGGGCGCCAAGTACCTCGACCGCAACGTCAAGGCCCTCGCCGTGAACGGCCGGCTCGCGATCATCGGCATGCAGGGCGGCATCAAGGCCGAGCTGAACATCGGCGCGCTTCTGGGCAAGCGGGCCGCGATCAGCGCGACCTCCCTGCGCGCCCGCCCGCTGGGCGAGAAGGCGGCGATCGTCGCGTCCGTACGCGAACACGTCTGGCCGCTGCTCGACGCCGGTCACGTCCGTCCGATCGTCGACCGCGAGTTCCCGATGAGCGACGCGGCCGCCGCGCACCGGGTCGTGGAGGAGAGCGGCCACATCGGAAAGGTCCTGCTCGTCACGTCGTAACGCCTCAGGCGGCGCTCCGCCGTATCCGGAGCGCCACGAAGGCGAGGCCCAGCCCGAGCCCGACGAGGATCAGCCCGCTGCCGAGGGGCACGATCCGCAGTGCGGGCTCGGCGGGGTGGGCGACGGTCTTCTTCGCGGGCCGCCGCGGGTGTGCGGGGGGCACGGCGGCGGTCTCGGCAGCGGTTCCGCGCGGCGGTTCCGGTACGGCGGTGGAGTCCCCGTCCGTCCCGCCGTCCAGGCCGGCGTCCGCGTCCTCGTCGGCGTCCGCCGCCCCCTCGTCCTCCGGCACCGCGGCTTCTGTGTCGACCGGTTCCGCCTGCTCCGCCTCGTCCCGCCGCCCCGGCCGCTGGCGTCCCTCACCCGGGCGGCTCCCGGCCCGGGAGGGCTTGGCCGAGGCGGATGCGGAGGATGAAGGGGACCGGGAAGCGGATGCGGAGGGGGAAGAGGAAGGAGAGGGAGAGGCGGACACCGCGTACGCCCACTCGCCCCCGGGCGGCAGCACCACCACCCCCGCCCCCACCACGATCAGCACCCCCGTCACGCGCAGCGAGCGCAGCCATGAAGTCACGGACCAAGCCTGACATTCACCCACGATCACGGCATTCCAGGCTGCTCCAGAGGATCGATGTCAAGGCCGAGCCTCCGTAAACGGTGGATCAGCCCTTACCGGGGGCACCACGGTGATGAGGTGTACGCGTGCGAGAGAATGGCGGCATGGAGATGCCGAGGAACGAACGGTCGCCGGAGAATCCCCAGATCCTGGTCGTTGGCCAGGACGGGATGGCTCTCGGCGGCGGAGGAGACGAGGACTCCCGCGAGGTTCCCGTGACGGAGATGGTCGAGCAACCGGCGAAGGTCATGCGGATCGGAAGCATGATCAAGCAGCTCCTCGAAGAGGTGCGCGCGGCTCCCCTGGACGAGGCGAGCCGGGTCCGGCTCAAGGAGATCCACTCCAGCTCGGTGAAGGAACTGGAGGACGGGCTGGCCCCGGAGCTCGTCGAGGAGCTGGAGCGGCTGTCCCTGCCGTTCGCGGACGAGGCCACCCCGAGCGACGCGGAACTGCGTATCGCGCAGGCCCAGTTGGTCGGCTGGCTGGAGGGCCTCTTCCACGGGATCCAGACCACCCTGTTCGCCCAGCAGATGGCCGCGCGCGCTCAGCTGGAGCAGATGCGCCGCGCCCTCCCGCCGGGCGTCGGCGGCCACGAGGAGGGCGGCGAGGACCTGCGCGCGGGCGGCCGTTCGGGCGGGCCGTACCTGTAACCCGCAGACACCACCACGGACGAAAAGGGCCCGGCAGCCGAAGCTGCCGGGCCCCTTCACATCACAGACCCGGCGTCACGACGACGGGTTGCCCGTGGAGACGTCGAACTGCATCTCCGGCGGGTTCTTCGGGTCGAAGTCCGTCCCCGCCGTGGGGTACTGCTTCATCACCGTGTCCTCGCCGTAGGTGTTCTCGTCCACGCGGGTCGGGTCGTAGTTCCACCCGGCGGCCTGGAGGCAGGCGAGGACCGAGTCCCAGTTCTTGAACGTGAAGTCCGGCATCCGCACCTGGTCGGGGTCGTTGTACGACTCCTCCGGCTCGGTGCATTCGGTCTTCTCGATCACCTTCGTCGTGTCCGGGCCGCGGTAGCCCGCCGCCTTGGTCGACGTCGACGCCGACACCGTCGGGCCGCTGTCGCCGCCCGCCTCCTCCCGGCCGCTGTTCATGATCAGCGCCGCGACCAGCCCCCCGACCGCGAGCAGCGAGACCAGGATCGAGCCGATGATCACCGGCTTGTTGCCCTTGCCGCCGCCGGAGGACGGCGTCTGGGCGGTCTGGGGCGTGAGGTTGTACGGCGGCGGAGTCGACGCGTGCTGCGGCGGGTACCCGGCCGGGCCGGGCGTCTGGTAGCCGGCCTGCTGCGGATAGCCGTACGCCGGAGAAGGCGCCGACGGCTGCGGGGTGCCGTACGGATTCGGCGTCGGAGCCTGCTGGTACGGCGTCTGGACGCTGCCCATCGGCCCCGGTGTCGCCTGGTCGACCGGCGGGAACACCGCGGAGCCGACGCCCGAGCCGCTCTGCGTCGGCGTGCCCGGGACGATGCTCGGGGCGGCGGCCTGGAAGGAGGCGGCCACCCGCAGACACTCGTCGCGCATGGCCTCGGCGCTCGGGAAGCGCTCGTTCGGGTTCTTCTTCAGTGCGCGGGCGACCAGCGCGTCCACCGCCGGCGGCAGGGCGCGGTTGATCGACGAGGGAGCCACCGGCTCCTCCTGCACGTGCGCGTACGCGATCGCCAGCGGCGAGTCCGCGTCGAACGGCAGCCGACCGGTGACCAGCTGGAACAGCATGATGCCGACGGAGTAGAGGTCGGAGCGCGCGTCGACGCCGCGGCCCAGCGCCTGCTCCGGCGAAAGATACTGCGGGGTGCCGACGACCATGCCGGTCTGGGTCATCGAGGTGACACCGGACTGCATGGCGCGGGCGATGCCGAAGTCCATGACCTTGACGACGCCGCGCTTGGTCATCATCACGTTGCCCGGCTTGATGTCGCGGTGGACCAGCCCCATCTCGTGGCTGATCTCCAGCGCGGCGAGCACGTCGGCGGTGATCTTCAGCGCCTTGTCGGCGGGCATCGCGCCGTACTGCCGTACGTCCGCGTTCAGCACCGAGCCGAGCGGCTGGCCCTCGACGTACTCCATGACGATGTACGGCATCGTCGTGCCGTCCAGCGCGTCCTCGCCGGTGTCGAAGACCGAGACGATGTTGGTGTGCGTGAGCTTGGCCACGGCCTGGGCCTCGCGGCGGAAGCGCTCGCGGAAGGCCTGTTCGCGGCCCAGCTCGGTGTGCAGGGTCTTGATCGCGACCTGGCGGTCGAGCACGGCGTCGTAGGCGAGGTGCACCGAGGCCATGCCGCCTTCGCCGAGCAAGTCGCGCAGCTGATAGCGGCCGCCGGCGAGCGCCCGCCCCGCGTACCGGCCGTGTGCGCCGTCCTGGCTCATGTCTCTGCGTCCCCCGTAGGCCTTCAGGCGCCGTGCGTGCCATTGATCCAAAGTGCTATTCCCGGCCAAGTCTGCCGGAGGGCACTGACACGTCAAGCGCGGTGCCCGTTCCGTGACCGTACGCGAAAGAAAGGTCGCGCAAGCGTTACAGCGGACGTACCGCCGGTACACGGGATTTGCACGTCTGCACGTACTACGGGTTTGATGGCCGGTCCGTCACGGGCCGGTCCCCGGGGTCTTCCCGGACCGGAGGCTTGCGCGGAGGCTGTAGCGTGGCCGACGGAGACCGTAACAACACCGCGCGCACCGCGGGCAGAAACGACGGCGAGGACTGATGGCACAGCAGCAGCGCGCTCAGGGCCCGTCCGACCCCGAGGCGACTGGCGGCGGGATGTCAGATGCGCCGGAACTGTGGGGTAATGGCGGACTTGTCGGGGACGGCCGATATCGGCTGACCCGCAGACTCGGCCGGGGCGGCATGGCCGAGGTCTTCGCGGCCGAGGACGTGCGGCTCGGACGCACCGTGGCGGTCAAGCTGCTGCGCGCCGACCTCGCCGAGGACCCCGTCTCCAAGGCCCGCTTCACGCGCGAGGCCCAGTCGGTCGCCGGGCTCAACCACCACGCGATCGTCGCCGTGTACGACTCCGGCGAGGACTTCGTGGGCGGCCAGTCCGTCCCCTACATCGTGATGGAGATCGTCGAGGGACGCACGATCCGCGACCTGCTCCTCAACGCCGAGGCGCCCGGCCCCGAGCAGGCGCTGATCATCGTCTCCGGTGTGCTGGAGGCGCTTGCCTATTCGCACCAGCACGGCATCGTGCACCGTGACATCAAGCCGGCCAACGTCATCATCACCGAGAACGGCGCCGTGAAGGTGATGGACTTCGGCATCGCCCGCGCCCTGCACGGCGCGTCCACGACGATGACTCAAACCGGCATGGTCATGGGCACCCCGCAGTACCTCTCCCCGGAGCAGGCGCTCGGCAAGGCCGTCGACCACCGCTCCGACCTGTACGCCACGGGCTGCCTCCTCTACGAACTCCTCGCACTGCGCCCGCCGTTCACCGGCGAGACCCCGCTGTCGGTCGTCTACCAGCACGTCCAGGACATCCCGACGCCTCCGTCCGAGGTCTCCGACGGCGTCCCGCCGGAGCTCGACGGCCTTGTCATGCGCTCGCTCGCCAAGGAGCCGGACGACCGTTTCCAGACGGCCGAGGAGATGCGCGGGCTGATCCAGTACGGCCTGCAGATGCTCTACGAGCAGGGCGGCCACACCGGCACCTGGAACACCGGGCCCGTCGACACGCACGACGGGCGGCACACCCCCGCCGCGGGCATGGCCGGCACGGCGCTCATGCAGCACCCCGGCGGCGACTCCTCCGGCACCGCACAGATCCCGCAGCCGATCCTGCCCAACCGCTACGGCGGCGGGGACGACGGCGGCTTCGAGGGACACGGCAACCGGGGCGGCGGCGGCCGCGGCAAGCTGTGGATCCTCGCAGTCCTCGCGGTGATCGCCATCGCGGCGGGCGTCGCGCTCGCGCTCAACGGCGGTGGCGGGAACGGCGGCGGCACCGACACCAGCCCGACGCCGACCACCTCGCAGACCACCGACAACCAGACGGCCAGCGAATCGCCGACCGACGAGCCCACCGACGAGCCCACCGACACGTCCACGGACGACGGCACGGGCACGGGGTCCGGCTCGGAGTGGACGCCGTCGTCCACGCCTTCCGCCACGCCGTCGCAATCGTTCTCCGACGACCCGACGACGTCGGCGCCGACGGACGACCCGACGACCGCGCCCCCGACGGACGACCCGACGACCGCGCCCCCGACGGACGACCCGGCGACCACGCCCCCGACGGGCGAGACCGTCGGAGGCGTCACGGGCAACGGCGGGACCACCGGAGGCTGATCGTCGCCTGCACCTCACAGGCATCCACGCGCGCGTGCGGCCCGGAAACGGGCTCCACGCGCGCGTGCTCGTTCAGAGCCCTCTCCAGGGCTCCGGGGCTCCGGAACTCAGTCCGCGAACGCGTCGCACACCGCGTCGTACTCCCGCGTCCACCACACCGCGAGCGCCGAGGCCGCCGGGAACTGGGGATCCGCGCGGGTGTCGCCGCGCTCGTAGTGCCAGCGCAGCATCCAGAAGTCGTTGAGGCGCTCCCACCACACCCGGTGCACGGCCGCCGCGAGTTCGGAGGGCGTGAGGCCGGCCGCACGCCGGTACGCGCGCGCGTACGCCCGTACCTTCGGCAGGTCGAGGGCTCCCGCGGGCCGTACGAAGAAGATCGCGGCGGCGCGTACGGCCTCCTCGGCGCGGGGCTTCACGCCGAGCCGGTCCCAGTCGACGATCGCGGCGGGGGCGTCCCCCTTGTAGAGCAGGTTGAACGGGTGGAAGTCGCCGTGCACCCAGCCCACCGAACCGCCGCGCGGCGGACGCCGGTCGGCGTGCTGCTCCAGGAGCGCGCGCCGCTCCAGGAGCCGGTGGCGGGCCAGTTCGTCGAAGGAGTCGGCGGGGCGGTGGCGGCGTACGTGGGCGAGCAGGTCGTCGATGAGGGCGAAGGTGTCGGCCGCCTTGGCCGTCTCGGGCGGCTCCCCGGACTCCACCGACTCCGTGCGCGCCCGCGCGTGCCTGTGCATCACGCGCTCCAGGCTCGCGTGGACGACCCCCAGCAGCGCCCCGAGTCGTTCGCACTGGGCGGGGGTGAGCTGGCCGCCGTGGCGGTGCCGGCCGTCGATCCAGGGGTGCAGGGCGTAGGCGTGCCCGCCGACGACGGCGACCGTGCGTCCGTCGCGGCCGGTCAGCGGGGGTGCGACCGGGACGCCCAGGTCGGCCAGGGACTGGGTGGCCCGGTGCTGGCGGGCGATCGCGGCGGGGGCGGCGGTCTCGGGGTCGAAGTGGTGCTTGAGGAAGTAGCGGCCGCGGGTCGTACAGAGCCGGTAGCCGCGGTTGAGCAGCCCCTGGTCGACGGGCTCGCAGGTGAGCGCGGACCCGGCGGCGTACTGGCTGAGGAGGGCGCCCAGCGGGGGCGCGTGGGGCAGCAGGGGTGGTACACAAGAGCGCGGCACGCTGCCCGATGCTAGGGCACGATCAAGGCCCCTGAGCTGCGGGTTGTCACAGACAGTCGCTTTCGATCACGGGATGTGCGGGAAGTGGCTTTCCAGGCCGCGGTCGCTCCACGACGTCGGGCCGGGTGGCCGGAAACCGTACCAGCGCGTCGGTAGCCGCACCCGCCTCGCCGACCGCTTCGAGGTCCGCCCCGACCGACGCGGCAATAGCCTGATTTTCCTTCTTCGCGCACGCGGTCGGTGTCATACGCGTGCGCGAGGCCCGCTTCGGGGAGACTCTTCCCGTGACCTGGGTCACCGAGATAACGTGCCGTTGTTCCGGCCCCCTGCAAGGCTGTGACCAGGGATGGTGCCCGATTTCTCGATTTACTTGGAAATCCAAGCAAAATCGCAGGTCAGAAGGGGTTTCACAGAAATGTGGAGCACTGGGTAACGTGCCTATTGCAGGGCGCTCGCCGGGGCACCTGTCACGCCTGTTCCCGAACGAGCCGCACCCACCCCGTGCGTCCGGAGGGCCCAGGTGAGCCGCACTGGCGCCCGGCGAACCCGGGTAGCCGGACCGACGGAGGAGCACACGTGACCGTGGAGAGTACTGCCGCGCGCACACCGCGACGCAGCGCAGGTACGACCGGTGCGAAAAGCACGGCCGGCAAGCGCCCGACCGCAAAGAAATCGCCAAGTGGTGAGCCCGAACTCGTCCAGTTGCTGACGCCCGAGGGCAAGCGCGTCAAGAGCGCCGCATACGACAAGTTCGTCGCCGCCATCACCCCCGACGAGCTGCGCGGTCTGTACCGCGACATGGTGCTCACCCGCCGCTTCGACGCCGAGGCCACCTCCCTGCAGCGGCAGGGCGAGCTGGGCCTGTGGGCGTCGCTGCTCGGGCAGGAGGCCGCCCAGATCGGCTCCGGCCGGGCCCTGCGCGACGACGACTACGTCTTCCCCACCTACCGCGAGCACGGCGTCGCCTGGTGCCGCGGCGTGGACCCGTCCAACCTGCTCGGCATGTTCCGCGGCGTGAACAACGGCGGCTGGGACCCGAACAGCAACAACTTCCACCTCTACACGATCGTCATCGGCTCGCAGACCCTGCACGCCACCGGCTACGCGATGGGCGTGGCCAAGGACGGCGCGGACTCGGCGGTCATCGCCTACTTCGGCGACGGCGCCTCCAGCCAGGGCGACGTCGCGGAGTCCTTCACCTTCTCCGCGGTCTACAACGCCCCCGTGGTCTTCTTCTGCCAGAACAACCAGTGGGCGATCTCCGAGCCCACCGAGAAGCAGACCCGCGTCCCGCTCTACCAGCGCGCCCAGGGCTACGGCTTCCCGGGCGTCCGCGTCGACGGCAACGACGTACTGGCGTGCCTGGCCGTCACCAAGTGGGCGCTGGAGCGCGCCCGCGGCGGCGAGGGCCCGACGCTGGTCGAGGCGTACACGTACCGGATGGGCGCCCACACCACCTCCGACGACCCCACCCGCTACCGCCACGACGACGAGCGGGCCGCCTGGGAGGCGAAGGACCCGATCCTGCGCCTTCGCCGTTTCCTGGAGGCCTCAAACCACGCGGACGAGGGATTCTTCGCGGAACTGGAGGCCGAGAGCGAGGCGTTGGGCAGGCGAGTGCGCGAAGCGGTCCGTGCCATGCCGGACCCGGACCACTTCGCCCTGTTCGAGCACGCGTACGCGGACGGGCATGCGCTGGTGGACGAGGAGCGGGCGCAGTTCGCCGCCTACCAGGCGTCGTTCGCCGAGGCAGAGGGGGACAACTGAGATGGCCGAGACGATGACTTCCACGACCTCCACGCCGGTCAAGAGCATGGCGCTGGCGAAGGCGATCAACGAATCGCTGCGCACGGCCCTGGACACGGACCCCAAGGTCCTGATCATGGGCGAGGACGTCGGCAAGCTCGGCGGCGTCTTCCGCGTCACGGACGGCCTGCAGAAGGACTTCGGCGAGAGCCGGGTCATCGACACCCCCCTCGCCGAGTCCGGCATCGTCGGCACCGCGATCGGCCTCGCCCTGCGCGGCTACCGCCCGGTGGTGGAGATCCAGTTCGACGGCTTCGTCTTCCCGGCGTACGACCAGATCGTCACGCAGCTCGCGAAGATGCACGCGCGCTCGCTGGGCAAGGTCAAGATGCCGGTCGTCGTCCGGATTCCGTACGGCGGCGGCATCGGCGCGGTGGAGCACCACTCGGAGTCCCCGGAGGCGCTGTTCGCGCATGTGGCGGGCCTGAAGGTGGTCTCCCCGTCGAACGCGTCGGACGCCTACTGGATGATGCAGCAGGCGATCCAGAGCGACGACCCGGTGATCTTCTTCGAGCCCAAGCGCCGCTACTGGGACAAGGGCGAGGTGAACACGGAGGCCATCCCCGGCCCGCTGCACAAGGCCCAGGTCGTCCGTGAGGGCACGGACCTCACCCTCGCCGCCTACGGCCCCATGGTGAAGCTCTGCAAGGAGGTCGCCGACGTGGCCGCCGAGGAGGGCAGGTCCCTGGAGATCCTGGACCTGCGTTCGGTGTCTCCCCTGGACTTCGACTCGATCCAGACCTCGGTGGAGAAGACCCGCCGCCTGGTGGTGGTCCACGAGGCACCGGTGTTCTTCGGCTCGGGCGCGGAGATCGCCGCCCGGATCACCGAGCGCTGCTTCTACCACCTGGAAGCCCCGGTGCTGCGGGTCGGCGGCTACCACGCCCCGTATCCGCCGGCCCGCCTGGAGGAGGAGTACCTGCCGGGCCTGGACCGGGTACTCGACGCCGTCGACCGTGCCCTGGCGTACTGAGGAGAGGGTCGTGACGACGATGACGGATGCGTCCGTACGCGAGTTCAAGATGCCGGACGTGGGCGAGGGGCTCACCGAGGCCGAGATCCTCAAGTGGTACGTCAAGCCGGGCGACACGGTCACCGACGGCCAGGTGGTGTGCGAGGTCGAGACGGCGAAGGCGGCGGTGGAACTGCCGATCCCCTACGACGGAGTCGTACGGGCACTGCACTTCGGCGAGGGCACCACGGTGGACGTGGGCACGTCGATCATCGCGGTGGACGTGTCGGGCGGCGGCGCGGCTCCCGCGGCGGCGTCGGCACCCGCCCCGGTGGAAGCGAAGCCCGAGGAGCCGAAGTCGGCGGGCTCGGGCCGCCAGCCCGTCCTCGTCGGGTACGGCGTGGCGACCTCCTCCACCAAGCGCCGCCCCCGCAAGGGCCCGGAGATCCCGGCCCAGGAGGCGTCGACGGCGATCCAGGCGGAGCTGAACGGGCACGGTTCCGCCGCGCCGGCGAAGCAGCGCCCCCTTGCCAAGCCCCCGGTGCGCAAGCTGGCGAAGGACCTGGGCGTCGATCTGGCGACGGTGGTCCCGTCCGGCCCGGACGGCATCATCACCCGGGAGGACGTGCACGCGGCGGCGGCACCGGCGCCCGAGCCGGTGACGCAGGCCCCGGCCGCGGCGCCCGCGCCCACCGTCCCCGCGGCCGCCGCTGTGCCGGTGGCCTCGTACGATGCCGCCCGTGAGACCCGCATCCCGGTGAAGGGCGTCCGCAAGGCCACGGCCGCGGCGATGATCGGCTCGGCCTTCACCGCCCCGCATGTCACGGAGTTCGTGACGGTGGACGTGACCCGGACCATGAAGCTGATCAAGGAGCTCAAGGAGGACAAGGAGTTCGCGGGCCTGCGCGTGAACCCCTTGCTGCTGATCGCCAAGGCCCTGCTGGTCGCGATCAGGCGCAACCCGGATGCCAACGCGTCCTGGGACGAGGCCAACCAGGAGATCGTGCTCAAGCACTACGTCAACCTGGGCATCGCGGCCGCGACCCCGCGCGGCCTGATCGTCCCGAACATCAAGGACGCCCACACCAAGACCCTGCCGCAGCTGGCGGAGTCCCTGGGCGAGCTGGTGGCGACGGCGAGGGAGGGCAAGACGTCCCCCGCCGCCATGCAGGGCGGCACCGTGACCATCACCAACGTCGGCGTCTTCGGCGTCGACACGGGCACGCCGATCCTGCCCCCGGGGGAGTCCGCGATCCTCGCGGTCGGTGCGATCAAGCTCCAGCCGTGGGTTCACAAGGGCAAGGTGAAGCCCCGCCAGGTCACGACGCTGGCCCTGAGCTTCGACCACCGCCTGGTGGACGGAGAACTGGGCTCGAAGGTCCTCGCGGACGTGGCGGCGATCCTGGAGCAGCCGAAGCGGCTGATCACCTGGGCGTAGGAGAGCGGGGGCCGCGTACCCCGGACGGGACACGCGGCCCCCGCTTCACCACCCCCGATCGCCTCCATCGCCTCGGTCCACCCGATCCCCCCGCATCCAGTGCCCGCCCGTGCTCCAGCCGAGGAGCCGTCGGCCGTCGCCCTCGTCCGGCGAGCCGCCCTCCGCGACCTGGCGGAGCCCGGTGAGGGCGGGAGACAGTCGGGCCATCACGTGGTCGGGGTGGCGGGCGGCTTCCTCGGTCAGCCAGGTCAGCGTGCGCGTCTGCTCCTGGGGAGTGCACAGGGACAGGTGGAAGAGCATCTGCCGCCACGCGTAGGCGGCGTCCTTGATCGTGCTCAGCGGTCGCGGATTGGCCTGCACCCGGGCGGTCAGGCGGCACACGGTGACGAAGCAGCGCCGGGCCAGGTCCTCCCAGCCCGCGGCCGGGCTGACACCGGCCCGGTGGACCAGCGCGGCCAGATTGTGCGTGGTGAGGATCTGCGCCTGCTCGATCACCATGCCGTTCTCGGCCACCGGCCCGTACCCCGAACCGGAGAGGCCGGCCCGCTCCACGCACAGCTTCGCGAAGCCCGGGGACGTCCGGGCCCCGTACGACCGCGTCAGGGCCTGACCGGCCTCGAAGATCGCCAGGTTGCGGACGGCCCGGTAGTCGATGGCGTAGTACCGCTCGTAGAGCGTGCCGCCGCCGAGCAGTTCCGCGGCGACCCGGGCCGCGGTGAGGAACTTCGGGCTGAACGTGCCCATGAAGATGTCCGCGGCCAGCTCCTCCACCAGCGGCGCGCCGAGTTCGGCCTGGCGGGCCAGTACGCCGAGTTCGCGGACGAGCGGATTCGGCAGGACGGTGCCGGGAAACGCCTGCACGGCCAGCTCGCCCAGCTGACGCAGGGCGGCGGCCGAGGCCTCACCCGCCGCGACGCCGGCACGCTGCGGGGCGATCGCCCGTACCCAGGGCAGCTCCTCCACCCGCACCTGCCGCTCCAGGTTGAGCAGCAGCAGCGAACGCCGGTTGCGGAACGCCCGGTAGTTCGCCGCTGCGAGGGTTTGCAGCGCCTCGTCCGGGTATGCCTGGGCGGTGGTCACGGCGACCAACTGCGGTACGAGTTCCGCGAGGACCTCGGCGGACGGCACGACACCGCGCTCCACGAGCGTGCCGATGGGCGCGCTCAGCGCGGCCTCGACGGTCCGCCGGACGCCCGCCGGTATCGCCGCTCCGGCGGGCAGCCCCGTCTCCCGCGCCTCCCGCCCGCTCACGGGAGCGACGAGCGGGGCGACCTCGGCGACCCCCGCCTCCTGCGGCAGCCCGGAGAGGCGGCGCAGTACCAGCTGGGCCAGCGCGTGATGCGAGGGCAGCGCCGCCTGGGCCGCCTGCTCGCGGCGCAGCGAGGTGTGCCGCTCGGCGCCGGGCAGCCCACGCTTGCGCACCATGGACGCGACGGCGTGCCGCAGCAGCCCGAGCCGACGCGCGTCCAACGGCCGTCCGGCGACCGTCTCCTCCAGCGCGCCCCGCAGAATCCCCAGGTTCCCCTTGGGGTTGCGGTGCTTGGCGCAGTACGTGTGGTCCGCCGCGAGCAGGCGGTAGCGGCGCAGTAGCTCCGCTCCCCGCTCTACCCACGCCGCGTCCGGTGTGCGGGTCAGCACCCTGCCGTCCTCGGCCGTCTCCAGCCAGTGGACGAGCAGTTCGTCCCCGAACGGCTGCCAGACCGCAAGGGCCTCGCGCTGTGTCTCGACGGCCGTGTTGGGGCGTCGCCGGGCCAGGGTGCCGCCCGCATCGGCGACGGTCTTCCGGTGTACCGCAGTGGGGTCGGGCGCCGGCCGCCCGGCCGGGCGGGGCGTGAAACGCAGCCGTCCCGCGAACGGCGCCAGTTCCACGACGAGTTCCAGAGCGGCGTCCACCTGCCCGGCACGCGTCAGCCAGGCCGCGGTGAGCAGCGCGGCCTCTTCCGGGACGGTCACCTCGTACCGCCCGCTGTCCAGCAGCCCGTACAGCTCCTCGAGCCCGTCGTCGGTGAGGGCGTGCGCGAACAGCGCGCTGCGGTCCTGGGCCACGCCCGCCCGGCGGGCTGCCTCGGCCTCGTACTCCTGAAGCGGTCCTCCGGCGCTCGCCGCTCCGGTGACGAAGCCGCCTCGTACGACCTCGGGAGTCACCCAGGCCGGCAACCCCTTCACCGGGGTACGCGATCCGACCTTCAGGAGCCCGCTGGCCATGCCCGCGAGGACGGCCCGCCACTGCCCCTGCCGCTTCTCCGCGCGGAGGCGGGTGTCGGCGTCCTGGTGCGTGAGCGCGGTCCGGAATGCCTTGGCCAACTGGGCCGACGGGTACGAAGAGCTTGCCGTCCCCACGATGTGCTGCTTGTCAGCGTCGTCCTTCATAAGCCGACGTGGCGGGTTCCGCCCCCGCGCCCTCCGGGTCTCAAGCCCGGTGCTCTCCTGCTGAGCTACACGTCGATGCACCGACGCTAGACGCCGAACGGGTGCGCGTACAACTGGGTTTGGGACGGCCGCCGCACGTAGTCCGGGAGTGTCACGGTCGACATGGTGAAGGGCCCTCCGCCGAAGGCGAGGGGCCCTTTACTCAAACGTGGTGGCTGAACGTGGTGGCCGATTGACGAGGGTCTGGGTCAGCCGAGCCTGGCGAAGGCGTAGTTCATGAGCTTCTTCGCGTCCGTCGCGCGCTGGGTGGCGCTCGTGGAGGCGAGGACCGTGCCGATGACCGTCTTGCCGTTGCGGGTGGCGGCGAAGACGAGGCAGTACTTGGCCTCGGTGCCGGAGCCGGTCTTGACCCCGATCGTGCCGCTGTAGCTGCCGAGGAGGGTGTTGGTGTTCGTCCACGTCGGCATGGTGCGGGTGCTGCCGGTCTTGGTGATCGTCTTGGCGGTGTACGACTTCGTCTTGACGATCGTGCGGAACGTGGTGCTCTTCATCGCGCTGCTGGCGAGCTTGGTCAGGTCCTTCGGCGTCGAGTAGTTGGCGCCGTTGCCGATGCCGTCGAACGAGTCGAAGTGCGTGTTCGTCAGGCCGAGGTTCTTGGCCTGGGTGTTCATCTTGCCGATGAACGACTTCACGCGCGCCGCACGCGTCGTGCCCGAGCCGAACTTGTCGGCGAGGGCGTACGCGGCGTCGCAGCCGGACGGCAGCATCAGCCCGTACAGCAGCTGGCGGACGGTGACCTTGTCGCCGACGATCAGGCGGGCCGAGGAGGCGCCCTTCGACACGATGTAGTCGCTGTACGCCTTCTGGATCGTGACCTTGGCGTCGAGGTTGAGGTTCGACTGCGCGAGTACGACCTTGGCGGTCATGATCTTCGTGGTGGAGCCGGTGGAGCGCTTGGTGTTCGCGGCCTTGCCGTACAGCCCCGCGCCGTTCGCGTTGTTCATCACGTAGCCGCCCTTGGCGACGATCGTGGGCGCGGTGACGGCCTGCGCGGGTGCCGCGGTGAGGGCTCCGGACGCGAGCATGGCGCCTGCGGTCACGGTGACGGCGGCGGCTCGGCGGAAGCGGACAACCTGGAAGCCGTCCTTGATGCCGGTTATCAACTGAGATACCCCGATTGGTGTCGAATGCCCCTGAAAATGCGGCCGAGTTGAGGTGTGCGAAGAAGGTGGGGCCGCAGGTGTGTGACTCGTAACTAGCACAGAAGGTTGTGCGGTCGCTGGCACGGGTTCCCGTTCTTTACCGACGGATGGCGCTCCGGTTCGCCCGGCGTCCGGATGCTGGACGGTCGCCATCATGCGTACGTGTTGTATCTAAGCTGTGGGCATGAGCCTGGCAGTCAAGCACCCGCCCGCCGCCGACCGTGTGTATTCCCACGTCAAACAGGGTGTCCTGGACCGCCGTTACGAGGGCGGCACCCTGCTGACCGAGGGCGAGCTCGCCGAGGCCGTGGGAGTTTCCCGCACGCCGGTGCGCGAGGCGCTGCTGCGGCTGGAGGTGGAAGGGCTGATCAAGCTCTACCCGAAAAAGGGAGCGCTCGTCCTGCCGGTCTCCGCCCAGGAGATCAAGGACGTGGTCGAGACCCGGCTGCTGGTCGAGGAGCACGCGGCCCGCAAGGCCGTACCGGCCCCCGCCCGACTCATCGAGCGACTCGAGGAACTGCTGGCCCGGCAGAAGGAACAGGCCGCCGCCGGAGACCTCGCCGGGGCCGCCGTCACCGACCGCTGTTTCCACGCCGAGATCGTCCGCAGCGGCGGCAACGCCATCCTCTCCCGCCTCTACGACCAACTCCGCGACCGCCAGCTGCGCATGGGCGTCGCCGTCCTGCACTCCCACCCCGACCGCATCGCCAAGACCCTCGTCGAACACGAGGAGATCCTCGACGCCCTGCGCTCCGGGGACGCGGAGGCCGCCGTCGGCATCGTCCACCGGCACGTCGACTGGTTCTCCCACCTGGCGCGGGGGGAGGTCCGATGAGCTCGACGTCGGTCACCCTGCCGGGCGACCCGCCGGGGGGACGTCGCGCCATGGCCGTCTGGGGCATCGGCGTCTCCGTCTACTTCGTCGCGGTCATCTTCCGTACGTCCCTCGGTGTCGCCGGCCTCGACGCCGCCGACCGCTTCCACGTGGGCGCCTCCGCGCTGTCGACCTTCTCGATCCTCCAGCTCCTCGTCTACGCGGGCATGCAGATCCCCGTCGGCCTGCTGGTGGACCGGCTCGGCACCAAGAAGGTGCTGGGCCTGGGAGTCGTCCTCTTCACGGCCGGACAACTCGGCTTCGCCTTCTCGCCGTCGTACGGCATGGCCCTCGCCTCACGCGCCCTGCTCGGCTGCGGTGACGCGATGACCTTCATCAGCGTGCTGCGGCTGGGCACCCGCTGGTTCCCGGCCCGGCGCGGCCCGATGGTCGCGCAGCTCGCCGGGCTGGCCGGCATGGCGGGCAACCTGGTCTCCACCCTCGTACTGGCACGGCTGCTGCACGGCATCGGCTGGACGGCGGCCTTCGCGGGCAGCGCGCTCGCCGGTGTCGTCGTCTTCGTGCTGCTCCTGCTGTTCCTGAAGGACCACCCCGAGGGGCACGAGCCGGAGCCGTTCCCGCACCAGGGGGCGGCCTACGTACGGCGGCAGATCGCCGCGTCCTGGCGGGAGCCGGGGACCCGGCTCGGGCTGTGGGTGCACTTCACGACCCAGTTCCCGGCGATGGTGTTCCTGCTGCTGTGGGGCATGCCGTTTCTCGTCGAGGCACAGGGGCTGTCGCGGGCCGTCGCGGGGGAGCTGCTGACGCTCGTCGTGCTGTCCAACATGGTCGTCGGACTGGTGTACGGGCAGGTCGTGGCCCGGCATCACGAGGCGCGGCTGCCGCTCGCGCTGGGGACCGTGGGGGCGACGGCGCTGATGTGGGCCGTGACGCTGTCCTGGCCCGGCGAACACGCGCCGATGTGGCTGCTGGTGGTGCTGTGTACGGTGCTCGGCGCCTGCGGCCCCGCCTCCATGCTCGGCTTCGACTTCGCCCGGCCGGCGAATCCGCCGGAGCGGCAGGGCACCGCGTCCGGGATCACGAACATGGGGGGCTTCGTCGCGTCGATGACCACCCTGTTCGCCATCGGGGTGTTGTTGGACGCGACCGGGGACGACTACGGGGTCGCGTTCTCTTCGGTGTTCGTGCTGCAGGCGGTGGGCGTCAGCCAGATCCTGCGGTTGCGGAAGCGGGCGGCGCGCAGGGAGCGGGAGCGGTTGGTTGCGAGCCGGGTGGAGACGGTGCACGTGCCTGCGTGAGGCACCCGGTGTTGGTGCGGGCGTTTCTGGGGGCTCCGCCCCCAGACCCCCGGACCTATGCCCACCCACCACCCGACTCGGTCGGATAAAAGGGTCCCCCTACGGCGTCACCCTGAAGTTCCGCAGGATCGCCCCCGTCAGCGCGGGATCCCCCTCCGCCTTCACCCGGTCCGCGACCGCCTCCGGCGTCACACGGCCGCAGGCGAGGCGGACGTACGTCTCCCAGTCGAGGGTGAGCGTGGCGGCGGGTCCGAGCGCGGGGACCGTTTCGAGGGTGCCGCGGCCCTGGATGTCGATGCGGATCGTGCGCAGGAACTCGATGGGCCCGTGCACGTCGAAGACGATCGCCGAGCTGCGGGGAGCCTCGGCCTTGACCGCCACGATGTCGGGGAGCGCGGCGAGCAGCACGTCACGGGCGATGTGCGCGCCCGGGGAGTCGAGGTTGCCGGGACGGCCGAGGGCGGCGCGCAGGTCCTGCTCGTGCACCCACACGTTGAACGCGTGATCGCGCATGGCCTCTTCGAGGGTGACCTCGGTGCTCAGGTGGCCGCGCACCTTCTTGCCGGGATCACGGGACTCGTTGCGCAGCTGGCGGTTGCGACGGATGATCACGTACTCCAGCTCGGAGGTCATCTCCGGCGCCGTGTGGTGACGGCGGACGTCGACCTGCATCTCCATGTAGCGCTGGTGCTCGTTGGTGACGTGGAACAGGTCGCGCGGCAGCGTGTGGATGGGGCGCGGATCGCCGAGCATCTCGCAGTCCAGGCCGATGACATGGGAGACGATGTCACGGACGGACCAGCCGGGGCACGGCGTTCGTCGGTTCCACTCACCCTCCACGAGCGGCTGCACCAGCTCGGATATCGCTTCGATGGAGTGGGTCCAGGCGTCGGCGTAGGGCTGGAGAGTGGGATGCAGACTCACGGAACGGGACCCCTCGGCGGTCGGTACTCGGGCGGTTGCGGCGGCGTTGCCTGCGGGAGGTGGCTGTCAGCGGGTGTCTTGGGACGCTAAGTTACGCTGCTGTGAGGCACGCTGGCAGTGCTTTCGTGTGACGATCGTAGGCCCGTGTGGACGGCTCGAATGCCAGGACGGTGGTAGTGTGCGCGCCTCTTTGATCCAGATCGCCGTGGACGAGGGCGAATCGGTCGACTCACGTCGGCGGCGCGTGGCCTCGCTGGTACGGGATCAGGCGGGCGCCCACCTGGTCGTCCTGCCCGAGTTGTGGACCACCGGGGCGTTCGCGTTCGAGGAGTTCGGGGGCGAGTCCGAGCCGCTGCAGGGGCCGACGTACGAGGCCATGGCGAAGGCGGCGAGCGACGCGGGCGTGTGGCTGCACGCCGGTTCGATTCCGGAGCGCGCCCCGGACGGGACCCTCTACAACACCTCCCTCGTCTTCTCTCCTTCCGGCGATCTGGCGGCCTCCTACCGCAAGATCCACCGCTTCGGCTTCGACAAGGGCGAGGCCGTGCTGATGGGCGCGGGTGCGGACCTGGTGACGGTGCGCCTCCCGGACACGACCGTCGGCATGGCGACCTGCTACGACCTCCGTTTCCCCGAGCTCTTCCGCGGTCTCGTCGACGCCGGTGCCGAGACCCTGGTCGTCCCGGCGGGCTGGCCGGAGCGCCGCCGGGCGCACTGGACGCTGCTGGCTCAGGCGCGGGCGGTGGAGAACCAGGCGTTCGTGCTCGCGTGTGGAACGGCCGGGGCGCACGCCGGAGTTCCGCAGGCCGGTCACTCGATCGTGGTCGGTCCGTGGGGCGAGGTGCTGGGGGAGGCCGGGGCCGACGAGGAGGTCCTCACGGTGGAGTTCGACCCCGGGAAGGTCGCGACGACCCGCGAGCAGTTCCCGGCGCTGAAGGACCGGGTGCTCGGGGTGGCTGCGCCGCGTCGGTGACGGTGGGGTGTGGTGCGCGCCCAGGGTTTTCGCCCCCTCCGCCCCTTCCCGTCCCGTCCCTGGGGGCTGCCGCCCCCAGACCCCCGCTTCGGCCCGAAGGGCCTCGTCCTCAAGCGCCGGACGGGCTGAGTTTCTCCGCCAGGTGGATCACGCAGACCGCCACCGCGATCAGCAGCGCCGGGTCCGCGTCCTCCCGTACGACGTCCACGCCGTAGGTCTCCCGGACGTGGAGCCAGCGGCGGGAGACGACGGCCAGGAGTTCGCCGTCGTACTCGATGGCGAACTCGCGGTCGAGGATCTTGCCGCTGACGTCCAGTTCCGTGCTGCCGTCCGCCAGGGCCACCCGGTAGTGGTTGCGGAGCAGTGACAGCCGCTTGCGGCGGATCGTGGCGAGCGGTTCGCCCTCCCGTTCGATCACCATGGTGTCGCGCAGGGCGAACATCTTCTGGCGGATGTCGATGAGGACGCGCCCCTGGGTGTCCTTCAGCTCGAAGGTGTCCCGCAGCCGCATCGCCTTGCCGTCGACGAGGAACACCCTGTTGCCGCGGTCGTCCTCGATCCAGTAGTCGTCACCGATGCCGAGGAGCCGGTCGCGCACGAGGAATCTCATACCGTCCTCATACCCTCACCGCCTCCCCGGCGGCCGGTCCGAAACGCCGCCGGTAGGCCGACGGACTGAGGCCGGTCTCGCGCCGCACGCGCGCGCGTAGGTTCGCGGCCGTCCCCAGCCCGCTCCGGGCGGCCACCACGTCCAGCCGTTCCTCCCCGCGCTCGATCAGCCGGCAGGCGAGCGCCACCCGCTCCCCCGTCAGCCAGGCCAGCGGGGTCGTCCCGAGCTGTGCGCGGAAGCGCCGGTGCAGGGTCGCCGGCGAGACCGCCGCCCGCGCCGCCAGATCCGCCACCGTCAGCGGCTCCTCCAGCCGTTCCTGTGCCCACGCCACCAGCGGCCCCAGCGACTCGTCGGGCACGTCCGGCACCGGCCGCTCCACGAACTGCCGCTGCCCGCCGTCCCGGTGCGCGGCGAACACCAGGCGCCGGGAGACGTGGTTGGCGACCTCGGCGCCATGGTCGCGCCGTACGACATGAAGGCCGAGGTCGAGCGCCGAGGCGCTGCCCGACGCGGTGAGGATGTCACCGTCGTCGACGAACAGGACGTCCGACTCCAGGCGTACGCCCGGGAAGCGCGCGCGGAAGGCGTCCGCCCACATCCAGTGGCAGGCGGCCCGGCGCCCGTCCAGCAGCCCCGCCTCCGCGATGGTGAACGCGCCGGAGCAGAACCCGACGAGCCGGGCGCCCCGCGCGTGTGCCCGGCGCACGACGTCCAGCACCCGCGGGGCACGCGGAGCGTCGGTGTCGGGCCGGTTCGGCACGATCAGGGTGTCCGCCTCCTCGGCCGCGTCCAGCCCGGCGACCCCGGTGAGCGTGAAGAACCCGTCCCGCATCCGGGTCGCGGGCTCGGCGGCGCACAGCCGGAAGTCGTACAGCTCCCGGCCCAGTTCCGGCCGCCGCAGCCCGAAGATCTCGATGGCGCAGCTCATTTCGAAGGGGTTGGAGTTCTCGTCCACGAGCAGAACCACGGTGTGCGGCTGAGAGGATCGTTGCGGCATATGCGATTTCTAGCACTCGTACGGCGACCGGGGCACCCCGCACGATGAGCCCATGGAACCCATCGCGCTGTCCGCCGCCCTCGCCTCCTTCACCGACCTGTGGAGCCCCCGCATCGTCACGGCCGTCAACGACTACGACGTACGCGTCGCGAAGGTCGAGGGCGACCACGTCTGGCACGTCCACGACCACACCGACGAGTTCTTCCTGGTCCTGGACGGCGAGCTGCACATCTCCCTCCGGGAGCCGGACGGCGAACGCACGGTCGTCCTCCCCAAGGGCTCGCTCTTCACGGTCGCCCGCGGCACCGAACACAAGCCGTACGCCCCGATCCCGACCGAGATCCTCGTCCTCGAACCGACCGGCACCCTGACCGTCGGCGACCGCCACGACGACGTACCGGACCATGTGGACGCCACCACGGGCCATGCCTTGGCCTGAGGGGTCGGCGGACCGGGGCAGGCCGGGCTCAGACCCCCACCGCTGCCTCCTGGGCCTCGACGTCCTCCAGAGCCGGGTCTTCTTCGGGGGTGGTCTTCCGGCGGAGGTTCTCCACATCCGTCTGAAGCCCGATCAGCAGCTTGTGGAGATCGTCGAGGACGGGCAGCGGGACGATCGGGGTGTGGCCGCCGACCTCGGGTTCGAGCAGCAGCAGCCGGTCGAGGGCGTCCCGGGCGGCCGTCACGCTGTGCCGCAGCACCTGCTTCTGCTCGGCGGCGCGCTGGCTGGCGGGACGGAAGGGTTCGTCCGTGTTGGACGAGTGATCTCCCTCGGCCTCGGTCGCGGCAGCGGTCGTCACGGGCTGACCGGCACCTGCCTCGTCGGCTGCCACGCCCTCTGCACCGGCCGGCCCATCGGCCTCCACCCCCGCGCCGGAGTCGCCGGGCGACGCGGTTGCCGCCGCCGCCCGGCCGGTCGCCGGGCGCGCCGGGGACGGGACCAGGAGCGCCTTCGGCGGGTGCGCCTTGCGCGCGCGGCTCGGGTTCGAGGCCCAGACCACGTCCCACTGGTGCAGCGTGATGGGCACACCGTCGGCATCGCGCGCGATCTTGTCGGGACTGTCGAGGTCGACCTTGAAGTGGACGTACGCGGTGTCGGACACGTCTCCCGTCTTCTCCTGGCGGATGAGCTGGCGCGCGGTCACCGCGTTCTCCGGCAGCGCGTCGCTGCGGAACCGGTTGGCGGCCAGGGCGAGGGTCCACAGCCCCAGCTCGTTGTGCCGCTGGGAGAGGTCCTCGACGACCTGGTTGACGTCGGCGCGGAAGGGGACACCGCCCTTCTCCTTGGGGGCCATGAGCGCCGACCCGACGTTCCGGGTGAGCAGCTTGTCGGCGATCAGTGCCACGCCGCCCGCCACGGCCAGCGTGCAGCGGGCGTCGGTGTCACCGGCGAGGGCGGGTGCCACCAGGGCGGTGAAGTCCTCCGTCGGACGGGGAGTCCACTCCTCGACCACGTCGCAGGTGAGGACGCCGCCGTTGTTCCAGGCGTTGCGGGCCTGGGTCGTGACGTACTTCTTGTGGGAGCGCCAGGGAAGGTCGATCAGCGGTCCGAGGAGCTCCGCGAACCCCTTCAGCCCCATCCGCTTGCCGCCCTTGATGGCCTTGGCCTGGTCCTTCAGATGGTCCAGGAGCTCGGGCCGGGTCAGCCAGTAGACCAGGTAGACGCTGCGCCACAGCGCGGTGCCGGGCGGGGGCGTGTCGCCGGGGACCATCCGGGGCAGCTCCTCCACCGGGATCCGGCCGACGGCCAGGCCGTGGACGACCTGGAGATCGTCCTTCGGTACCAGTGACTCGCCCAGCTGGATCACGCGCTTGAGCGCGCGGGTCGCGACCTCGACGTTCTGGGCGGCGGGGTCCCACTGCTTGAACTCGACGTGCACCGAGGCCAGTACGGAGCGGATGGCGTCGTCGAAGATGTCCTCGGCGGCGAGCAGATGGCCCGGGTGCCCTTCGGCCCCTACGGCGATCTGGGCCGGAAGGACGTAGGTCTGGGCGATCTGGGCCGCGCGCAGCCCCGGCTCCTCCACCGCGTTCTCCTGGGCGAACTCCTCCCTGAGGGCCTGGCGCCACTTGTCCCTCCCCGCGGCCAGCCGGTGCCCGAGAGGGACACCTCCCGGCGCGGGCGCCGCGGTGGCGTTCTTGCCGAAGAGCGAGTCCACCGCGAGCGTCGCCGCCTCCGCCGCCCCGGCGTCGGGGCCCGCGAGCACGGCCCAGGCACTCGCGAGCCGGGTGATGCCGTCCCGTACGACCAGGACGTGGAACGGCTCCGTGCCGTCGTCGAAGGCGATCTCGACGGGGTGCGTGATCAGGTTGCGGGTGACCTTGCGGGCGAGGACGGACGGCGCGTAGCTGTTGAGCGACAGCGTGCCGTGGACGGTCTGCCAGACGTGGTTCCGCAGGTGGGTGAGGTTCTGGTACCGGTACCGCACGATCGCGCACGGTCGGCCCTCGTCGGTGATCCCCTGGACCTGGGGGTCGGGGATCTCCATGACCTCCATGCCGGTGCGGGGCTGGATGCCGGGCAGCAGTTCGCTCAGGTGGACCCGGGTGACGATGGAGCGCAGGGTCGCGCCGTCGACGTTCTCCACCATCAGGAGCCCGGCCGGCTCCTCGGCGGTGGTCCTGAGCTGTACGGCCACCCCGTCGGGGCCCGTCGTGGCGCGAGCGACGGCCTGCCAGGCGGTTTCCGGCAGCAGCGCCAGCGGGTTCGCCCGGCCCGCCGCGACCACCTTCGCGATGTCGGCGTCCCGGGACGTGGCCGGCAGTTCGGGCTCGACATTCGACACCAGTACGGATTCGGAACCCCAGTCCACGGTGAAGGAGCGGGGGGCGTGAAGGGGCATGGGAGATGACCTCCGGGTCAGGAGAGGCGGAACGAGGCAGGCGAGGCGGGCAAGGCAGGCGAGGCGGGCCAAGGCAGGCAGGGCGGGCAAGGCAGGCAAGGCGCGTCGGGCGAACGGAACGCCGCCCGGTCGTGAGTTTCAGAGCTCCAGCGGTCCCTCGGCGCCGGGCAGCAGCTCCGGGAACCAGTCCCACAGGAAGCGGCGGTTACGGCGCCGGGCATGGTGCTGGTAGGCGCAGTAGGCGACGAACTCCGCCGCCTCCAGGAGACCGTCCAGCCCCGCCTCCAACCCCGCCGAGACGTACGGCAGTTCCCGGGCCGCCCGCGGGTCCACGGCCGACGGCGCGGGTGTGAGCTCGTACCAGGACGCGGCCGTGTTCGTGCGCAGGACCGCGAGCGCGGACGTGCCCTCCGCCGCGTGGTGGGCCGACAGCCTGGAGAGCAGGGCGTCGGCCGTCGCCGCGTGGGCCCCGCCCCGGCTGCGGGCGGTGCCGACCGTGGTGCCGGGCAGCCCGGCGATCACGTCGAGGCCGCGGCGCAGGACATGCCGGTAACCCCACTGCTCGGCCTTGGTGGGGCCCCGCCTGGTCGACGGGAACCGCGTCCTGCCCTGTCCGGCCGCGAGTTTCCGGGCGCGAAGGGTGTCACCGCGTCGGATGTTGAGTGCGGGGTCCGTGTACAGAGCCTCCTGGAACTCGGCCCAGGCTGCCACCGCCGCCTTTGATTCGATGGCCTGGTAGCCGATACGCAACCACCCTGCCAGGGATATGTCCTGGCCGCCCGAGAGGACGCCGACGTAGAGGTCGCGGGGCGGGTGGTTCGCATGAGCGAATTCTGGTGACGCACAGTCGTGTCCGCCGCCGGCGGCGGGCGAGGGCTGGCTCGCGGTACTGCTCATGGCTCACTCCATTGCACAGCAAAAAGGTGTGATGGAGCCTCCGCTGCAACGGCGGTGCTCGCGCGTTGCAGGACTCGCCTCGCTTCACGCGATGACGACGTTAGGGCCCGCCAAGTCGTCAGCAAAGCCGATTTGTGCACTCGGGCCCGGTATGAACAAGAGTCGATCAGAACCGGTCCCGGTCGGACAGGATCCGACCGGGACCGGTTCTGATGTGAGCCGACCGCCGTCAGATCGGGCTCAACTGCCCTCGCGCATCCGGGTAGTTCTCGAAGAGCTGCGGAAGCGGGCTCTGTCCGAGCCGGTCGAGAGCGGCGACGGACGACGCGATCGCCACGGTCTGACCGAGGACGCTGTCCTTCTCGATCACGAACACGAACTCGTTCTCCGACGTCGGCAGCCGCCTCGGCAGCGTGATGAGGCCGAGCTTGTCGAACTCCTTAGAGATGTCCTCGCACAGTTCGGCACTCAGACGCTGGCGCTCCGGTGCCGCGTACTGCTTGATGAAGCGCATCGAGAGCCGCTTGATCCCGTGGTCCACCTCGACGGCGTGCGCGATAACGGTGAAGTTCATAACTCAGCAGATTACTGAGTTAGTTACTGAGATACGGGACCTTTCCCTGAACGCCGTGCCACGCCGTAGCTGTCACATGCCGTAGCTGTCACACGCCGTAGCCGTCGCTGTACCCGTTCCGCCTGCTCTGGTGCCGTTCCTCTTCGATGACCGGTGTGTTCGGCGGCACCACGACGCGCCTGCGCCGCGCGATGCTGCTGAAGGTGCTGACGCCGATCAGTCCCACGACCATCAGGATGATCCCGACGAGGTCGAGATTGACCCCCTGCATGTCCCAGTCGGTCGCGAACGTGAGGATGGCTCCCGCGGCGATGAGGATGATGCATCCGCCGAGGCCCATGAGTGTCGCCTCCCTGTCCGGTCCGGTCGATCCGGTCCGTGACTGCGAGTACCCCGGCTGTCAACCCCCATGCCGGGCGGAACCCTTGAAGGCCGGAACCTAGCCCGCCAGGAACGCCACCAGCGAGTTCGCCAGCAGATGCGGGTCGTCGACGCCGCACAACTCCCGTGCGCTGTGCATCGAAAGGATGGCCACGCCGATGTCGACGGTCATGATGCCGTGGCGGGCGGCGGTGATCGGGCCGATCGTCGTGCCGCACGGCATGGAGTTGTTGGAGACGAAGGTCTGGAACGGCACGTCCGCCTTCTCGCAGGCGGCGGCGAAGACCGAACGCCCCGAACCGTCCGTGGCGTAGCGGTTGTTGACGTTGACCTTCAGGATCGGGCCGCCGTTGACGCGCGGGTGGTGCGTCGGGTCGTGCCGCTCCGCGTAGTTGGGGTGGACCGCGTGGCCCGTGTCGGAGGACAGACAGACGGTCCCCGCGAAGGCCCTCGCCCGGTCCTCGTACGATCCTCCGCGCGCGAACACCGAACGCTCCAGCACGCTGCCGAGCAGCGGTCCGTCCGCACCCGTGTCCGACTGCGAGCCGTTCTCCTCGTGGTCGAAGGCGGCGAGCACCGGGATGCAGGGCAGGTCGCCCCCGGCGAGCGCGGCCAGCGCGGCCACCCCGGAGTGCACGGACAGCAGGTTGTCCATGCGCGGCCCGGCGAGCAGCTCGCCGTCCCGGCCCAGGTAGGCCGGCGCCTCCACGGAGTGCGTCATCAGGTCCCAGCCGGTGGCCTCGCCCGCGCCGATCCCCGTCTCCTCCTCCAGGAAGGCGATGAGATCACCGTCGCGGACGTCGTTGCCCAGCCCCCAGATGGGCTGCAGATGGCGCTGCTTGTCGAGCTTGAGGCCCTCCGACGACACCGAACGGTCCAGGTGGATGGCGAGTTGGGGCACCCGCAGCAGCGGCCGGTCGATGTTCACCAGCCGCGTCGAACCGTCCCGCAGGGTCAGCCGGCCCGCCAGGCCCAGATCGCGGTCCAGCCACGAGTTCAGCAGCGGACCGCCGTAGATCTCCACGGCCACCTGCCGCCACCCGTGCGCCCCCGTGTCGGGCCGCGGCTTGACCCGCAGGTTCGGCGAGTCGGTGTGCGCGCCGATGATCCGGAAGGGAGTGTGCGGCTCGGCGCCCTCGGGCACGTACCACGCCACGATCGCCCCGCCGCGCAGCACGTACCGGCCGCCCGTCGTCCCGTCCCACGCGTCCGTCTCCGCGACCTGTCGGAATCCGGCCTTCTCCAGGCGCTCGGCCGCGTTGGCCACCGCGTGGTACGGCGAGGGACTCGCCGCGAGGAAGGACATGAGGTCGTCGGTGTGGCCGCGATCGAAGCGGGAGGGTGCGCTCATGGGGTTCACCTTAACGACGTACGAGGGCCCGCTCCCGGCGATGCGGAGCGGGCCCTTGTGTGGACGATGTGGAGCCGCGTACGGCTGGTCTGATGTGTCCTAGAACGCGGCCTCGTCCAGCTCCATCAGGTCCAGCTCGACACCCTCGGCGACCTTGCGGGCCAGGGTGACGCCCGGCAGGACGTTGGCCGCGAAGAACTTCGCCGCGGCGATCTTGCCGGTGTAGAACGCCTTGTCCTTGGCCGAGGCCGTCTCCAGCTTCTCGGCGGCGATCGCGGCGCCCTTGAGGAGCAGATAGCCCACGACCACGTCACCGGAGGCCATCAGCAGGCGGGTGGTGTTCAGGCCCACCTTGTAGATGTTCTTGACGTCCTGCTCGGTCGCCGCGAGGTCGGTCAGCATCAGGCCGACGATCGCCTCCAGCTCGACGGCCGCCTTGGCCAGGTGCTCGCGGGCGCCCGCCAGCTCCTCGCCGCCCGTGCCCAGCGCGAGGAACTTCTTGATGTCCTCGGCGAGCGAGTTCAGCGCCGCGCCCTGGTTGCGGACGATCTTCCGGAAGAAGAAGTCCTGGCCCTGGATCGCGGTCGTGCCCTCGTACAGGGTGTCGATCTTGGCGTCGCGGATGTACTGCTCGATCGGGTACTCCTGCAGGAAGCCGGAGCCGCCGAAGGTCTGCAGGGACTGGGCGAGCTGCTCGTAGCCCTTCTCGGAGCCGTAGCCCTTCACGATCGGCAGCAGCAGGTCGTTCAGCGCCTCCAGGGCCGTGAAGTCCTCGCCCGCCGCCTCCTTGACCTGGATCTCGTCCTGGATGGAGGCCGTGTAGAGCACCAGCGCGCGCATGCCCTCCGCGTACGCCTTCTGCGTGATCAGCGCGCGGCGTACGTCCGGGTGGTGCGTGATGGTGACCTTGGGCGCGGTCTTGTCCATGAAGTTCGCAAGGTCGGGACCCTGGACGCGCTCCTTGGCGTACTCCAGCGCGTTCAGGTAGCCCGTCGACAGCGTGGAGATCGCCTTCGTGCCGACCATCATCCGCGCGAACTCGATGATCCGGAACATCTGGCGGATGCCGTCGTGCTTGTCGCCGATCAGCCAGCCCTTGGCGGGGTGCTGGTCGCCGAAGGTCATCTCGCAGGTGTTGGAGGCCTTGAGGCCCATCTTGTGCTCGACGTTCGTCGCGTACACGCCGTTGCGCTCGCCCAGCTCGCCGGTCTCGAAGTCGAAGAGGTACTTCGGAACGAGGAAGAGGGACAGGCCCTTGGTGCCGGGGCCCGCTCCCTCGGGACGGGCGAGCACGTAGTGGAGGATGTTGTCCGACATGTCGTGCTCACCGGACGTGATGAACCGCTTGACGCCCTCGATGTGCCAGGAGCCGTCCTCCTGCTGGACCGCCTTGGTGCGGCCCGCGCCCACGTCCGAGCCGGCGTCCGGCTCGGTGAGCACCATGGTGGAGCCCCACTGCCTGTCCACGGCGATCTTCGCGATGTGCTTCTGGACCTCGTTGCCCTCGTCGAAGAGGATGCCCGCGAAGGCCGGGCCGGAGGAGTACATCCAGACCGCCGGGTTGGCGCCGAGCACCAGCTCCGCGTACGACCAGATCAGGGAGCGGGGGGCGGTGGTGCCGCCGATCTCCTCGGGCAGGCCGAGCCGCCAGTACTCGGAGTCCATGAAGGCCTCGTAGGACTTCTTGAAGGACGCCGGTACCGGCGCGGTGTTCGTTTCCGGGTCGAAGACCGGCGGGTTGCGGTCGGCGTCCGCGAAGGACTCCGCCAGCTCGTTCTCCGAGAGGCGGGTCAACTCCTCGAGGATGCTCTTCGCGGTCTCGGTGTCCATCTCCTCGAACGGTCCGGTCCCGTACAGCTTGTCGCGCCCGAGGACCTCGAAGAGGTTGAACTCGATGTCGCGGAGATTCGACTTGTAGTGCCCCATGGCGACGGCTCCGTAGAGGATCGGCGAGGGACTGTCCTCGCACCTAGTTCACATACCAACAAGTAGCTACCGATGATGCTACCCGCCGGTAATAAGAAGCAACCCCGATCCGACATCTGTGACAGGTCACACCGGAACCGTCAGCGTCGCCGTGTACCCCGCGTCGACACTTCCCTCAACCGTTGCGAGCTGCTGCTCGTAGCCGTCGCTGAAGATGCCGTCCGACTCCAGGGAGAGCTGACCGAGGGTCGCCACGCTCTCGCCGTAGCCGTCCGTGGCGTACACGGTGTCGCAGACGTCCTTGGGCAGCGCGAGCTGCGAGGTGTTCGTGATGGACGTGGCCGCCGTCGCGTCCTCCAGGCTGCCGTAGACCTCGAAGTGGATGTGCGGCCAGCGGCCCGGGTAGCACGCCGGGAAGATGCTGGTGAAGGTGACCTGTCCCTTGTCGTCGGTCTCCTGGACGCCACGCAGGTAGTTCTCGTCGGTGACACCGTCCGAGTACAGGGAGTACTTGCCGTCCCGGTCGCACTGCCAGATGTATACGGCGGCGCCCGCCTTCGGGGTGCCACAGCCGGAGGCCGCGTCCACCACCGTGAGCGTGACGGTCAGCGGCACGCCCTCCGCGGTGCCGCCCGCGGAGTCGCCGAAGCTGCGGGTGATGTCGCTGCGGACGACACCGCTCTCCTTCAGGACGTTCACGCCGTTCGAGCCGTCGCCGGGGAAGGGACCGGCCGTCTCGTCCGGGATCGTCGCGCACTCGGCGGACGAGGAGGAGGACGAGGAGCCCGAGGTACTCGAGGAGCCCGAGGAGGCCGGGCTCGACGAGCCGCCACCGGCCGAGGCGTCGTCCTCGGTGGTGCACCCCACCAGCGGCACCAGGCTCACCCCCGCCATCAGCCGGATCATCCGGCGGCGGGCGAGGACAGGGAGGTCGTAGGAGAGGCCTCTGTCGTGCTCGTGGATGTCGTCGCCGTGGTGGTGTCCGCTCATGGCCATGTCCCCTTGCCGCTGATCGCTCGTGCTGTGCCGTTCCCCGGCGCGTCCTTGACACGTCGGACGCTATGGGTACCCGCGGAGCGAATCCAGGGCCCGCACCTGTCAACTGCCTGTTGAACCTGCGCCACCCGTACCGCCCGCTCGCCCCGGTCCTGTCGGTACGCTTACGCCCATGTACGGCTACGACCAGAACGTCGGTGCACAGCAGGGGTACGCCCCGCCGCAGCAGCCCATGTCCGGCGGCGTCGGCGGCTACGGCCAGCAGCCGCCGCTCTACCCCGAGCCGTCCCCACCCTCGCTCGCGGACGCGGTGCGCGCCTTCACCACCGGGCAGCTGTCCGCCGAGGACTTCCAGCAGGTCTTCGCGACCTCCAAGGTCTACTGCCCGCGCGGCGACAACCCCGGCTTCCTCGCCCTGCACAACACCCAGCAGCCGGTGATCCCCATGTTCACCTCCCTCAAGGAACTGCGCCGGTACGCGGGCAAGGAGTCCAAGTACTTCGTCATCACCGGCGCCGAGGTCATCGACCTGCTCCCGACCGGCTACGGCTTCGTCCTCGACATGGAGGGCGAGCACCGCATGGTCTTCGACGCGAAGGCCGTGGAGCAGATGGTCGAGTTCGCGATGCGGCGGATGTACGGCTGACCGCTCACGTGCGGAGCCGTAGCGCGCCACCGGGGTGAGCTGGGCCGTAGCGCTGTCGCGGTACGTGGATCTCGGCGGCGACCTCGTCGACGGCGGGGTCGCGCCGGCGTTCAGGTGGGCGCCCAGCCTGCGCATGCTCACGTTCAAGATGCCGTCGGGGTCGCAGGCGGGGGCGGACACCGGGCCGGATTTCGCGAACGAGCGGGAGCCGGTCGCCTGACCTGCTTGGGTTGAGCCGGGAGGCCGGTGCCCTGAGAAGGGCACCGGCCTCGGCGTTGTCCGCCAGGGCCGACGACGGGAATGCATTCCCGTCCTGCGCCGTTGGGGGTGGCAGGAAGTTCAATGCTCAACTAAACTCGGAGCACAAGGAGGTACCGACATGCCTGCAGTGACCGTCGAGAACCCGCTGACGCTGCCCCGCGTCGCCGCGTCCGCCGACGCCGTGGCCCGTCCCGTGCTCGCCGTCACGACCGCGCCCAGCGGTTTCGAGGGTGAGGGCTTCCCGGTGCGCCGAGCGTTCGCCGGGATCAACTACCGCCATCTGGATCCGTTCATCATGATGGACCAGATGGGTGAGGTTGATTACGGGGCAAATGAGCCAAAAGGGACCCCGTGGCATCCTCACCGTGGCTTCGAGACCGTCACGTACATCATTGACGGCACCTTCGTTCACCAGGACTCCAACGGCGGTGGTGGCACCATCACGAACGGGGACACTCAGTGGATGACAGCGGGCTCCGGCCTGCTGCACATCGAGACCCCGCCCGAGTCGCTGGTGAGGTCCGGTGGGCTGTTCCACGGGCTTCAGCTCTGGGTCAATCTGCCGGCCAAGGACAAGATGAAGGACCCGCGTTACCAGGACATCCGTGGCGGCCAGGTCCAGCTTCTGACCTCGCCGGACGGCGGCGCACTGCTGCGTGTGATCGCGGGTGAACTGGACGGCCACCAAGGTCCCGGCATCACCCATACGCCGATCACGATGATCCACGCGACGCTCGCGCCCGGCGCGGAGATCACGCTGCCGTGGCGGGAGGACTTCAACGCGCTGGCCTACGTCCTGGCCGGGCGCGGCTCGGTCGGCGCGGACCGACGTCCTGTCCACCTGGGGCAGACCGCGGTCTTCGGCCCGGGATCCTCGCTGACCGTTCGTGCGGACGAGAAGCAGGACTCACACACCCCGGACCTGGAGGTCGTCGTACTCGGCGGGCAGCCGATCCGTGAGCCCATGGCCCACTACGGCCCCTTCGTGATGAACACCCGCGAGGAGCTGCAGCAGGCATTCGAGGACTTCCAGAAGGGCCGGCTGGGAACCATCCCCGCAGTGCACGGGATGTCCGAGGGTGGACTGTAGCCACTTGGCGGATCGTCGGCCGGCTTGAATGCCGGCCGACGATGTCCTGCTCCAGGCCCTTCTTCAGGCAGGCTTGTGCAGCCTTTCGGTGTCCGGCAAGGCGTCAAGAGTCACGCCGCCTGCCCAGGTGATGCTGACGCGCGATGCGGTGGGCACGCCTTGTCCGGCGTAGCGGTATGCCTTGCGGACCTCCACGCGGTCCAGGAAGAGCCGGAAGAACGCGCGTTTGTCGTCTCGGGTGGCCTGGTCCCACCAGGAGCCCGGACCGATGGGGTCCGAGCCGTCACGTGGCAGCCAGGCGGAGCAAGGCAGTTCGACGCGTTCGTTGTTCCCGAGCTCTGCGACACGGGCGTCAAGTGCCTTCAGGCACTCCGTGAGGGCCCGCTCGGTCTTGTCCCACTCGTCTTGCGCGACGGCGTCGATGAATCCGCCTGTCAGCACAGCGCGTCGCTTCTCCGCATGGTGCTTCTGGCGGGAGTGCCGCAGGTTCGCACGTTCGGCCAAGAGGCGATCCCGCTCTTGCCTGACCGGTGATGAATCCTGCTGCTCCTGATCGTGCGCATACCTTGCCGACGCATGTGCGAGAACGGTGACGGTCGCTTCGTCGTGTTGTGCTGTTCCGATCACAGCGAGAACCCGGCGGGCGAGATACTCCTCGATGCCCTTCGCGCCGATGGCCACCGTTCCCATGTGCTGGCCCGGCTTCACGACCCGGCGGCGGCACCGGTAGTGCTTCTTGGTGCCGCTTCCGCCGTGCGTCATGTAGGACCCGCACTCGCAGTACAGGAGTTTCATCGCAGACAGGACTCCTGTGGGTTCGCCCTGCCAGTACCCACCGCCGGGGTGACGGTCTCTCATCCACTTTTGCACTTGGTACCACCGCTCAGGGCTGACGATCGGCTCGTACATCGATACGGGGTTGCCGCTGTCGTCCCGGATGATCCGGTACTCGGCGATCTTGTTGCTCGGTGTGCCGTCGCGGCGGACGCCATACACGCTCTCACAAGCGAATCCGGCGATACGCGGGTCAATCAGGATGCGCTTTACGGTCGCGTTGTCCCAGGCTGCGTCGGCGTGCTGTTGCCCAGTCTTCTTGCCACGTGTCAGGTGTCCCTCGGCTTCGAGACGGCTGACGAGGTTCCAGCACGAGCTGGACATGTCGTCCGTCGCGATCCACTCTTCGACGATTTCCACGATGCGGCGCACGATCGGTGCTTCGTGCTCTTCGTCAGGCGTCAGGATCTTCACGCAGATCGGCTTGCCGTCGGCGGACCTGCGTGTCTCGCGGACGAGGGTGAAGCCGAAGGGAGCCTTGCCCGTGTATCCGCCCAAGCTGGCCTCCAGGGCCTTGGCGGCCTTGACCGCGCGGCTCTTGTTCAGGCTCTCTTCGTGGTTGGCCTGAAGCTTGAACAGGAGCTCCATCAGGGCGAGCGGATTGTCGGTGTGGAACTCGCGGTGTTCGCCGACGCTGATGATGCGAACCCGGTTAGCGAGGAGCGGGCGGAGCTCGTCGAACGTCTCCATTGCGTTCTTCCGGCTGAGCCGGGACATGTAGTGCACCATGATCACGTTGATCCGGTCGGCTCGGGCGTCGCGCAGCAGCCGTTCGTATGCGGGGCGCTCCACGTTCTTGAAGGCGCTGATCCCCAGGTCCTCGTACACCTCGACGTGGGCCGGCTGAACGTCCCATCCCTCCAGGGCCCTCAGACACTCTTCGCGCTGAGCTGCGGTGCTGGCCTCGCTGCCGGTGGCACGACGTCCGGATTGGCGTACGTACACCCCCACGTGGACCGCCATACCGGTCGCTACTTCTGGTCTGTGCGGGAGAGCCACGGGGCGTGTGGGAGTGGGCAGGGCAGCGCTAGAGTCGCTGTTATCCATGAGATCGGTCCGTTCGATCCTGTGGTGAGACCCCGGCGGGTGCTGCTAACACCCGACCGGGGTTGTTTGTTACCGCGAACGCTAAGCGATGGTGACGGAGTGTCGCAGCTGGTTGCGAAAAGTGATCTGCATTGGTGTGCGCGGTAGTTGAAGCGCGAGCAGTGCGCAGGGGGGCGTTGGCGTTGGCGGAAGCCGGTCAGGCCTCGGTGTGGAAGGGTGCAGGATCGGGCGATCGTCCGGACATGCTCCCGCGACACAGGACCTGACGCGTGGCCAGATGAGGGTGTGTTTGCGCCGCAAGCCCTACTTGCCGGCGCTGCTCGGGCCCCTGCACCGGCGGATCGTGAAGGCCGGGGTCCATCTCGCCGATCACTTCGGAGGACGTGGGGCTGGGGGATCTCGTATTCGGCGGCGCCTGCATTCCCCAGCTCGGCGCGTTCATCTCCGATGCCGTCGCCGTGCTGGTCGCGCTCGCCGACCGGGGTTCGTCATCGCGCTGTGGGCGCCAGGGGTCGTGCCCGCCGTGCAGGTGCTGTGGAGAGGCATGTGCTGCAGCCGGTGACCCAGAGCCGGACCGTGCAGATGCATCCCGCTGTCGTCATGGTGGTCATCAGCGGCGGGGCGTCCGTCGCCGGGACCTTCGGGATGCTGCTCGCCGTGCCGCTCACACCGCCGTCGCCACGGCGGTGCTGCACGAGCTGCGGGTGCTCTACTCCGAACTCGCCGAGGACTCGCACAACTCGAACCAGATGCTCTTCCCCTCGCCCCGCGGATCCACCCCCCACACATCCGCGAGCAGCTCGATCAGTACCAGCCCGCGTCCGGACGACGCCAGTTCCCCCGGTCTGCGCTTGTGCGGGAGGTCGTCGCTGGTGTCGGTGACCTCGATGCGCATCCGGCGTTCGCCCGGGTCGCCCCGTACCTCGGCGAGGAGCAGGGCGTCGGCGTCGGTGTGGACGAGGACGTTGGTCAGCGTTTCGGAGAGCAGCAGGACCGCCGAGTCCACCTGGTCCGCCGATGCCCAGTCGTGCAGGAGCTCGCGCAGTTGTTGCCGGGCCACCGCGACCCGTTCGGGTTCCGCCTGGGCCACCGAGAGCATCGTGCGGCGGACCCGGGGGCGTACGACGACGGGGTCGCCGGCGCTCTCGCCCTGCCGGGACAGCAGCAGGACGGCTATGTCGTCCTCGCGGCGGTCGGCCAGTGGGCCGGTGGTGTGGTGGGAGGAGGGGCCGTGCACGGCTTGGACCAGGGCGTCGGCGAGGGCCTCCAGGTCGCCCTTGTGGTCCTCCAGGATCGTGCGGATGCGCTTCCAGCCGGTCTCCATGTCGTGGCCGCCGGTCTCGATGAGGCCGTCGGTGCACAGCAGCAGGGTCTCGCCGGGTTCGAGGGTGATCCGGGTGGTGGGGTAGTCGGCGTCGGGGTCGATGCCCAGGGGGAGGCCGCCGGCCGTGGGGCGGGTCAGGACCGTGCCGTCCGCCATGCGGATCGCGGGGTCGGGGTGGCCGGCGCGGGCGACGTCCAGGATGCCGGTGGTGGGGTCGGCCTCCACGTAGAGGCAAGTCGCGAAGCGGAGGTCGGTGGCCTCTGTGTCGCCGTACGTCATGCCGTGCAGGAAGCGGGAGGCGCGGGAGAGGACCGCGTCGGGGCGGTGGCCCTCGGAGGCGTATGCCCTGAGCGCTATGCGGAGCTGGCCCATCACGCTCGCGGCGCGGACGTCGTGGCCCTGGACGTCGCCGATGACCAGGGCGAAGCGGCCGTTGGGCAGGGGGATCATGTCGTACCAGTCGCCGCCGACCTGGAGGCCGCCGCCGGTGGGGACGTACCGCGCGGCGACGCTCATGCCCGGTATCTGGGGGCCGAGGGTGGGCAGCATCGAGCGTTGCAGGCCGTCCGTGAGCTCCCGTTCCGACTCCGCGACCCCCGCCCGGGAGAGGGCCTGCGCGAGCATGCGGGCCACCGTGGTCAGGACCGACCGCTCGTCGGGTGTGAACGCCACCGGATACGCGAAGGCGGCCATCCACGCGCCCATGGTGCGGCCGGCCACCGTCAGGGGCAGGAACGCCCAGGACTGGCGGCCGAAGCGCCGGGCGAGCGGCCAGGTGACGGGGTAGCGGGACCTGTAGTCGTCGGGGGAGGAGAGGTAGACGGCGCGGCCGGTGCGGACCACCTCGGCGGCGGGGTAGTCCGTGGCGAGGGCCATGTGGGAGAAGGGGCTCTCGTCGCCGGGCTGCTGGCCGTGGTGGCCGATGATCGTCAGGCGGTCGCCCTCGACGCCGAAGACGGCGAGGCCGTCCGGGGAGAAGCCGGGCATGGACAGGCCGGCGGCGACCCGCAGGACCTCGGTCGTGGAGCGGGCCTCGGCCAGGGCGCGGCCCGCGTCCAGCAGGAAGGCCTCGCGGGAGCGGCGCCAGTCGCCGGTGACGGTGGTGCGTCCGGCGGGTGTGCCGGGTCTGGGCTCGGTGACCTCCTGGAGGGTGCCGATCAGCTCGTACACCTTCTTGACCGGGTCGAAGGACGGCTTGGAGCGGCTGCGGACGATGCGCACGACCTGCCCCTGGTCGTCCATGATCCGCACGCGCACCTCGGCGAGGGTGTCCTCGGCGACGGCGAGCTGGATCACTCCGGTGATCTCGTTCCAGTCGACGGGGTGGAGCCGGGCCCGGGTCTGGGCTTCCGTGAGGACGGCATCCTCGGCGGGCAGCCCGAGCAGCCGGGCCGCCTCGGTGTCGAGGGTGACCAGTCCGGTGGCGGTGTCCCAGTGCCACAGGCCGGTCGCGAGGGCGGCGAGAACCTCCCCCACGGCGGGCAGAGGCTCGCCAGTGCGCATTGACCCACTTTAAGAAGACGAGGACGAAGAGTGCCACTGATCACCGGCTCCGATCACCGGCTCTTAATGGTGGGGAGGCGATCCCGGGGTGGCCGGTACCCTTGGGAGGTCCGGGCACCGGGCCCCGGAGATCCCCGATCAGCGAAGGCTGGATGAACGACGATGCATCGGTACAGGTCCCACACCTGCGGCGAGCTCCGCGCCTCTGACGTCGGCACCGACGTCCGGCTGAGCGGCTGGCTGCACAATCGGCGCGACCTGGGCGGCATCCTCTTCATCGATCTGCGCGACCACTACGGCATCACGCAGCTGGTCGCCCGCCCCGGCACCCCGGCGTACGAGGCTCTGGACAAGGTGTCCAAGGAGTCGACGGTACGTGTAGACGGCAAGGTCGTTTCACGTGGAACCGAGAACGTGAACCCGGACCTTCCGTCCGGCGAGATCGAGGTCGAGGTCGGCGAGGTCGAGCTGCTCGGCGCGGCGGCCCCCCTGCCCTTCACGATCAACACCGAGGACGGGGTCAACGAGGAGCGGCGTCTGGAGTACCGCTTCCTGGACCTGCGCCGCGAGCGCATGCACCGCAACATCCTGCTGCGTACGTCGGTCATCTCGGCGATCCGGCACAAGATGACGGCCCTGGGCTTCAACGAGATGGCGACGCCGATCCTGTCCGCCACCTCCCCCGAGGGTGCCCGCGACTTCGTCGTCCCCTCCCGCCTGAACCCGGGCAAGTTCTACGCCCTCCCCCAGGCCCCGCAGCAGTTCAAGCAGCTGCTGATGATCTCCGGCTTCGACCGCTACTTCCAGATCGCGCCCTGCTTCCGCGACGAGGACGCCCGCGCGGACCGCTCGCCGGGCGAGTTCTACCAGCTCGACGTCGAGATGAGCTTCGTCGAGCAGGAGGACGTCTTCCAGCCGATCGAGAAGCTCATGACGGAGCTGTTCGAGGAGTTCGGCAACGGCCGTCACGTCACCTCTCCCTTCCCGCGCATCCCGTTCCGCGAGGCGATGCTGAAGTACGGCTCCGACAAGCCGGACCTGCGCGCCCAGCTGGAGCTCGTCGACATCACCGACATCTTCGAGGGCTCGGAGTTCAAGGCCTTCGCCGGCAAGCACGTGCGGGCGCTGGCGGTGCCGGACGTCTCCGCCCAGCCGCGGAAGTTCTTCGACCAGCTCGGGGACTACGCCGTCTCGCAGGGCGCGAAGGGTCTCGCCTGGGTGCGCGTGGCCGAGGACGGCTCGCTGACCGGCCCGATCGCGAAGTTCCTCACCGAGGAGAACGTCGCCGAGCTGACCAAGCGGCTGTCCCTGGCCGCCGGTCACGCCGTGTTCTTCGGCGCGGGCGAGTTCGACGAGGTCTCGAAGATCATGGGCGCGGTGCGGGTCGAGGCCGCCAAGCGTGCCGGGCACTTCGAGGAGAACGTCTTCCGGTTCTGCTGGATCGTCGACTTCCCGATGTACGAGAAGGACGAGGAGACCGGCGCGATCGACTTCTCGCACAACCCGTTCTCCATGCCGCAGGGCGGTCTGGAGGCCCTGGAGACCCAGGACCCGCTGGACATCCTGGGCTGGCAGTACGACATCGTCTGCAACGGCGTCGAGCTGTCCTCCGGCGCGATCCGGAACCACGAGCCGGAGATCATGCTCAAGGCGTTCGAGATCGCGGGCTACGACCGGGAGACCGTCGAGGAGAAGTTCGCCGGCATGCTGCGCGCGTTCCGCTTCGGCGCCCCGCCGCACGGCGGCATCGCCCCCGGCGTCGACCGCATCGTCATGCTGCTGGCCGACGAGCCCAACATCCGCGAGACCATCGCCTTCCCGCTCAACGGCAACGCCCAGGACCTGATGATGGGCGCGCCGACGGAGCTGGAGGAGGCGCGGCTGAGGGAGCTGCACCTGTCGGTGCGCAAGCCGCAGCCGAAGTAGGCGACAGCGTGAGAGTGGCCCGGAACCGACGTCGGTTCCGGGCCACTCTCATATGCAGGGCTCTTACCCAGCTCTTACCCATGCTGCTGACAGACGCCGTCCCTAACTTCCCTGCACATGACGGGAAACCAGACGGCCGAAGGGCCGAAACACAAGAAGGACCTCACCCGACGCAAGGTCGTTGTCGCGGGTGCGGGAGCGGCGGTCGCGGTGGGTGTCGGCGGCGCCGTCGCCGCGGGCGCCTTCGCGGGTGAGAAGAGCGGGAAGGCGGCCACCGCCTCCGCGACCAGCACCGCCACCGGCGCGGAGGCCTGCTACCAGCTCACCTCGGAGACCACCGAGGGCCCCTACTACATCGACGCCGACAAGATCCGCCAGGACATCACCGAGGACAAGGAGGGCATCCCGCTCACCCTCACCCTCAAGGTGATCGACTCCGCGACCTGCAAACCGATCGCGAACGCGGCCGTCGACATCTGGCACTGCGACGCGCTCGGCATCTACTCCGGCTACGAGAGCCTGTCGACCGGCGGTGGCGGCACCGCCCCGACCGACGCGCCGTCGGGCACGCCCACCGGTACCCCGACCGGCGAGCCGCCGTCGGGCGCACCGTCCGGCGGCACCGGCGGCGGGGGCCACGAGGAGCCCACCGACGACGAGCGCTACCTGCGCGGCACCTGGAGGACCGACAAGCAGGGCCGGGTCACCTTCAAGACGGTCTTCCCGGGCTGGTACCGGGGCCGCTGTGTCCACATCCACACCAAGGTGCATGTGGACGGCGAGTGGACCGACGCCGGCTACGAGGGCGGGCACGCCTGTCACACCGGTCAGTTCTTCTTCGACGAGGAGTCCGTGCTCGCCTCCGCCGAGGTCGAGCCGTACTCCACCAGCACCACCGAGCGCACCACGCTCTCCGAGGACACCATCTACGACCAGAGCGGCACCACGGGCGGTCTCCTCAAGCTGAAGTACGACAAGAAGAACATCGCCGAGGGCGTCCTCGGCACCATCACGATGGGCGTCGCGCCGGACGAGACGAACGACGGCACCTGATCCCCGCCTTCCCGCCTCCCCGGTCCCACCGGGTCGATGGGCTGCCGCAGTTGCTCGTGTTCGCGTTCGTGTACATGAACATCCGCTCAACCCATTGACCCGGAAGATCAGCCTCCGTAACGTCCCCCAGTGCCCGCGTACGTGATTGCAGTTCACGTATGTGCACACGAGGGAGACAACGATGTCAGAAGTCGTGTCAGAAGTCGTGACACCCGACGCCGAACGCCGAGCGGTCGGCAAGTTCCTGCGCCGCATGCTGCCGATCCTGGTTCTGATGCTGCTGGTCAACCAGATGGACCGGACGAACGTCGGCTTCGTCCAGGACGAGTTGCGGGCCGATGTGGGGGTGAGTGCCACCGCGTACGGTCTCGGCGCGGGCCTGTTCTTCATCGGGTACGCGCTGTTCGAGGTGCCGAGCAACATGCTCATGGAGCGGTTCGGCGCCCGGGTCTGGCTGACCCGGATCATGATCACCTGGGGTCTCGTGATCGTGGCGATGTGCTTCATCCACAACGTCGCGATGTTCTACGCCCTCCGCTTCCTCCTCGGCGTCGCGGAGGCCGGTTTCTTCCCCGGCGTGCTCCTCTACTTCACCCAGTGGCTGCCCGACTCCAGCCGGGGCCGCGCGAGCGCGATCTTCCTCGGCGGTTCGGCGACGGCGTACATCGTGACGGGTCCCATCACCGGGGCGCTGCTCGAACTGCACGGGGCGGGCGGATTCGCCGGCTGGCGTTGGATGTTCGCGCTGGAGGGCGCCTTCTCGATCCTCGTCGGGTTCATCGCCGGGTTCTTCCTCGTCTCCCGCATCGAGGACGCCCGCTGGCTCACGCGGGAGGAGAAGGCGGCGCTGACCGCGGCGGTCGACCGCGACAAGGAGGCCCGCAGCCGCGCCCCGAAGGTGTCGCGGCTCAAGCTCCTGTTCCACCCCCAGGTCGCCCTGCTGACCGGCGTGTTCTTCGCGATGGCCCTCACCGGGTACGCGATCACCTTCTGGCTGCCGAGCCTGGTCGACGACATCGGCGGGCTGTCGCCCTTCCAGGTCGGGCTGCTCACGGCCGTACCGTGGATCTGCGCCGTGATCGCGATGTACACGGTCAGCCACTTCACCGACAAGGCCCCCGACCGCCGCCCCTACCTGGCGATCGCCCTGGTCCTGTCGGCCGTGGGCACCTTCCTCGCCACCCTGGGCTCCCCCTGGTTCGGGCTCGCCGCCCTCACGCTCGCCGCGGTCGGCGGGAAGTGCGCGGCCACCCTGTACTGGCCGATGGCCCAGTCCGGACTCGACCTGAAGATCGCCGCTCCGGGACTGGCCGTGGTCAACTCCATCGGAAACCTGGGCGGTTTCGTCTCCCCCACCCTCTTCGGCTACCTCAAGGACACGACCGGCAGCACGAACGGAGGCCTGTACACACTCTCCGCCGCGTCCCTGCTCGCGGTGCTCGGAGTGATCTACGTCAGGAACACCCGCGGGACGCCCGACGCCCTGGCGCGGACCCCGCGGGAGGCGAGCGCACAGCGGCCCGTCGTCTCCTGAGACATGCGAAGGCGCCCGGGGTGAACGCACCCCGGGCGCCTGCATGCACAACCAACCGCTCAGGAAAGCGACTTGTAGCCGCTCCACCCGGTGGCGATCTTCACCCGTGCCCCGAACGACCCCTTGCCGTCGCCGCTGTTGCGCCAGACGTTGCCGCTGGTGTCGCGGGAGACGAGGTCGGCCTTGCCGTCGTCGGTGATGTCGCCGATGCCGACGATGACGTTGTACGAGCCGCCCCAGTTCGCGAAGAGCTTGGTGCGGGCGGAGAAGGTGCCGTTGCCCTTGCCGTAGTAGCGGTAGAGGGTGTTGGCCTTGTCCTGGGCGATGAGGTCGCCGACGCCGTCGCCGTTGAGGTCGCCGACGCCCACGATCTTCTTGTACGTCTTCCAGTTGTCGTAGAGCTTCACGCGGGCGGACAGCTTGGCGGTGCTGGTGCCCTTGTAGAGGTAGACGGCCCCGGTCGAGCTGTTGCGGGCGATCAGGTCCGGGCGGCCGTCGCCGCTCACGTCACCGGGGGAGGTCAGGACGTCGTACTGGGTCCACCCGCCGGTCGACAGTGTCGTGTACGACGTCGACGGCTTGACCGCGGCACCGCAGCCCGGCTTGTACAGGCGGAGCGCTCCGCTGCTGTACCGCACCAGGACGTCGTTGCAGCGGTCGCCGCTCAGGTCGCCGAAGGGGATGGCCTTCACCGAGGTCGGCCAACCGGTGCCGGTGTACTTGGAGTTGACCTTGCCCGTTCCGGTGCCGCTGTGGAAGGTCAGGCCGCCGGAGGAGCTCAGGGTGAGCAGGTCGCCCCGGCCGTCCGGGCCGTCGGGGCTGGTGAAGTCGCGGCGTACCGGCGCGCCCCGCAGCAGGTAGCCCGCGCCGGACTTCACCGTGACCGCGGCGGAGGTGCCCAGGCCGGTGGCCTTGAGCGTCCAGGTGAACTCGCCGTTGGGGAAGTAACCCCCGCTCGCCGTCTTGCCGCTCCAGTTCGCCGACACCCAGGCCCGGGCCGCGGCGCCGGTGATCGTGCGCGTGGCCTTGCCGGTCGCGCCGCTCTGGACCGAGGTGAAGGTGAGGGACCAGGAGCTGACCGGGCGGGACAGGAGCCACTGGCCGGACCAGGCGGTGGACGTGCCCGGTTCCACGTAGCTCCCGGCCTCCGACTCGAAGGCCGTCGGCGCGGACGGGGTGACGCCGGTCGTGGCGACGTGCGTCTGCTCGAACGAGTCGAACCAGGCGACCAGGCCCGTGTACTCGTCCACCGTCCAGCGGTACCGGCGGTCCACCGCGAGTCCGCTGTCCGGCAGGCCGGAGGCGATCACGCGGGTGGTGCCGGTGGCCGCGTCGGTGAGGACCAGCCGGTCGCCCTCGTGGTCGTGGCGGACGGTGAAGCCGTCGCCGAGCAGCACGTCACCGGGCTGTACGGCGACCGACGTACCGGCCTTGGTGTCGTAGACGCCGGCCGAGGCCGTCCCGCAGGACCAGTACACCCAGCGGCCCGCGGCCTGGAGTTCGCTCGGCACACAGCCGAGCGAGGGGACCGTCACCGTGGTGAGGGTCTTGTTCTCGGTGAGGCTGTAGGAGGTGAGCTTGCCGGTGGTGGAGGCGCTCCAGAGGGTGGAGCCGTTCAGGGCGGCGGCGCGCACGGAGCGCTTCAGCTTCTGTCCCTGGCCGAACTCGCCGACGTACTGCGCGGGGGTGGAGCCGCCGGAGTTGTAGACGGCGTAGTCGTCGGAGACGTCGACGATCGTGCCGCCCGTGGTGCCGAACTCCAGGTCGACGTAGCCGATCGAGGCCACCTTGTCCGCGGTGTCCTGGCCGCTGCCGGGGTCGTCGCCCTCGGCGGTGTCCAGGTAGACGTCCCCGGGTGCGGAGCCCGTGTTGCCCCACAGCGCCGCGCAGGTGGTGCCGGCGTACGGGCAGGCGGGGCGGATCTCGGCGCTCTCCGTGGCGGCGGACGCGGTGAGCTTGGCGGCGCCGTCGGTCGTCAGGGTCCGCAGGGACGTGGTGTCGTAGTTGTTGGCGTCGGCGGTGGGGTCGTCCTCCGCGACGCGCAGGCTGCCCCGGCTGAGCGCGATGCCGGTCTTGGCGTTCTCCTCCGCCGGGACCTGGTGCTCCTTCGTCAGCTGGAGCGAACCGTCCTCGGCCTGGCTCGCACGCTGGACCCACCAGTCGGCGGGGCCGGTGCCGCCCGTGACGAGGGCGTCGTCGTCGGAGGCCTGGAGTGTGTACGCGCCGGACGAGGCGAGCAGGGTCTTGGAGGAACCGTCGACGATCGAGACCGCCTTGAGGGCCTCGCCGCCGCTTCTCCTGGTGATGGGCAGCAGCAACTGATCGCCGACCAGGGCGGGGTTGCCGCCGAGCGTGCCCAGGTAGGTCAGCTCGTTGACGTTCGGAAGGGTGACGACCTGTTCCGCGGCGGTCAGGTCCGAGCGGGACTTGAGATGCAGTTCGGTGCCGTTGGCGTTGGACCAGCCGATCCGGTCGCCGCTCTGGACGTAGTGCGCGCTGCTCGGGACACCGGTGAACACCTCGGTGTTCACGGCCGTCGCGAGGTCGATGTAGCCGACCGTGCCGGCGCTCGCCCAGAGCACGCCGGAGGAGTCCGCGGCCACGAGCTCGTCGTCCGAGATGCTCGTCGCATCACCGGTGACGGCGCGTTCGCGCCGCTCGCCGTCCACGAAGTCGATCAGGCTGGAGCTGGTGACGACGGTCTCCCCGGCCAGACCCCGGTAGTAGTTGGAGCTGTCGGTGGAGGCCACGGTCGACAGCTCGTGCGTCGCCGGGTCCCAGAGGGTGACGGACCTGCTGGTCAGGGCCGTCGGCAGGGCGACCAGGTCGCTGTCCGAGCCGTACCAGGCCGTACGGCACGCGGAGCCGAGGGCCGTGCAGCCCGCACCCGGCGTGTAGACGCCGCTCGCGTTCTTGACGGTCACGCTGGTGCCGTCCGTGTAGTCCGTCCACAGCAGCCCGTCGATCCCTGACTGCCGGCTCAGGAACCCGGTCCCGCCCGCGACGAGCGGGCGGGTGACACGCGGGGTGTCCGACTTCGGATCGGCGAGCGTGATCTCCGTGGTGGGCGCGGCCGCCGCGGTGGCCGCCTCGGCGTTGGCGCCGCCCATCGAACCGGAGAAGGTGTACAGGGCCCCGGCCATCAGGGCCAGGGCGGTGGTGGAGACGGCGGCGGTCAGACCGCCCCGTCTCAGGGCGTGTCTGCCCACGTGAAGTTCCCTCCCCAACGAGGGCCCCCGCCCTCGCACAAGTGGCCGGATGCTATCAGGGGCAGAGCGCCGGACGGGACGGTGTCCGTGCAGGTGAGGAGGGTCGGCCGAGGCGGAGCAGGACGCGCGACCCGACCCGGGCCGGACCAAGCGACCTCCGTCCACCGTCAGTTCAACTTCCGTATCCGGTCAAGACTTCTCAAAGTCGCTTAAGGGATCTCAAAGGAGCCTCACAGCCAGGTCCTCGACTGTCGTCACATGACCTCAACGGCCGTGCACCAGCTGGTACTGGTGGGCTGCGACCTCGTCGCCATCTCCGTCCTCACCTTCGGCGTGTACTTCCCGCGCCACCACCGCCGGGACCTGGTCACGGCCTTCCTCGGCGTGAACGTCGGCGTGCTCGCCGTGGCGATGACCCTGAGCAACACGTCGGTCGGGATCGGCCTGGGGATGGGTCTCTTCGGGGTCCTGTCGATCATCCGGCTGCGGTCGTACGAGATCGCCCAGCACGAGATCGCGTACTACTTCTCCGCACTGGCCATCGGCCTGCTGAACGGGCTGCCGCAGAGCGTGAGCGTCCTGACCGCGAGTCTGACCGTGCTGGTCGTCGCCGCCCTGTACGTCGGCGACCACCCCCGCCTCTACCCCCGCCACCGGCAGCGCAGCCTGCGCCTCGACTCCGCCCACACCGACGAGGACGCCCTGCGCGCACACCTCGGAGTACTGCTGGGCGGGCGGGTGGTGAACCTGTCGGTCAAGAACATCGACCTCGTCAACGACACCACCCTGGTGGAGGTCCGATACGTGGTTCCCGCGGCGCGGACGGCGGAGGACGTCGCCGTGCCCACCGAGCAGGAGATACGGGCGTGACCGCGCTCGACTCCCTCGGGACGGCCGTCGACAGGCTCCGGCCCATCACGCTCGACGAACTACTCGCCCGCGCCGAGCTGTTGACCCGCGTGGACCGCAAGTACGTGCTGCCGGTCGTCGACCTCCCCTTCGTGTTCGGCGGCCTGGACGAGGACGTACGGGTCCTGGAGCTGGGCGGCGAGCGGCAGTTCCGCTACCGGTCCGTCTACTACGACACCCCGGAGCTCGACGGCTACCTGGCCGCCGCCCGGCGCCGCCGCCGGCGCTTCAAGCTCCGCATCCGCACCTACCTCGACTCCGACGAGCACTTCGTGGAGGTCAAGACGCGGGGTCCGCGCGGTACGACGGTCAAGGACCGCATCCCGTACGCGGGTGACGCGCTGCGGCTCAGCCCCGACGCCCGCGCGTTCGCCGACGCCGTACTCGCCGGGGCCGGGATCGACTCCGCCCGCTTCCGCTTCGTGCCGACACTGACGACGACGTACCGGCGTACGACCCTTTTCCTCCCGGCCACCGGCAGCCGGCTGACCGTCGACACCGGCCTGACCTGGTCGCTCCCCGACGGCACCGCCACCCTGCGCACCCCGGACCGGGCGATCGTCGAGACCAAGGCGGGGCGTGCCGGGTCCGACGCCGACCGGCTGCTGTGGTCGCTGAAGCACCGCCCGTGCCCCGTGTCGAAGTACGGCACCGGTCTGGCCGCCCTGAGGCCCGACCTTCCTTCCCACCGTTGGCTGCCCGTACTGCGGCGCCACTTTCCCACCGCACTCGACGGGAGTCCGGCATGAGCAGAAGATCATTTCGTACGAGGGCCGCGGGGGCGTTCGCCTCCGCGGTGCTCGGCGCGGCGGCACTGGCCGGGTGTTCGGCCGCGGAGGACTCCGAGTCCACCGCCGGCTCGTCGACGGAGAGTTCGGGTACGACGTCCGCCGCCGTGGCCGGAGCCCAGGGCGCCGCCGCCGTCCTCGCCGCCAACGAGGAGGCGCATGCCGCTGCCGGTGAGGTGGACGCCTCCGATGCCGTGGAGATCACGCTCGACGGCGACTCGGCCGCCGTGGAGGGTGCGGACGGCGCGGACGGCGCGGACGGCTCGGGCGCGAAGGCCGACGGGAGCACGGTCACGATCAGCTCCGGTGGGACGTACCGGATCAGCGGGAAGCTCACCGACGGGCAGATCCTCGTCAACGCCCCTGACCAGACGGTCACGTTGATCCTCGACGGCGCCGACATCGCCAGCTCCGCCGGGGCGGCGATCGCGGCGACGGAGGCGGAGGAACTGGTGGTCGTGCTGGCAGACGGGAGCGAGAACGCCCTCTCCGACGCCGACTCGTACGCCGAGGGCGACGATGCCAACGCGGCTCTCTTCAGCGCCGGGAACCTGACGATCGGGGGCGGCGGCTCGCTCACCGTCCGCGGCAACGGCAACGACGGCATAGCGAGCAAGGACGGCCTGGTCATCGCCTCCGGCACGGTCACCGTCGAGGCCGCCGACGACGGCATCCGCGGCAAGGACTACGTCGTCGTGCACGGCGGCACGGTCACCGTGGCGGAGGCCGGGGGCGACGGTCTCAAGGCCGACAACACCGAGGACGCGGACGCCGGTTACATCGCGGTCGACGGCGGCACGGTCAAGGTCACGTCCGCGGGTGACGGCGTCGACGCGGCTACCGACCTCGTCGTCACCGGCGGCACCCTGGACGTGCACAGCGAGGCCACCGACGACACCTCGGCCCACGGCCTGAAGTCGGGGGTCATCACCGTCCTGGAGGACGGCACGATCGGCGTCGACGCCTCCGCCGACGGCGTGCACAGCGACGCCGCCGTGCACCTGAGCGGGGCCGCGGTCACGATCGCCGCCGGTGACGACGGCGTACACGCGGAGGGCGACCTGGTCGTCGACGGCGGCACGGTGAAGGTCACGCGGTCGAACGAGGGGCTGGAGGGCAAGGACATCGCGATCGGCGGTGGCTCGACGGACATCACCTCCTCGGACGACGGGGTGAACGCGTCGGGCGGGACGACGACCGAGCAGGGCGGCGGCGGTGGTCGTGGTGGCGGCGAGGCCGCGGGGGACTACACGCTCAAGGTCTCCGGCGGCACCCTCGTCATCAACGCCGAAGGCGACGGCTTCGACTCCAACGGCACCGCCGAGATCACCGGCGGCACCCTCGTCGTCAACGGCCCCGAACAGGGCGGCAACGGCGCGCTCGACGTCAACGGCAGCTTCACCGTCAGCGGCGGTGTGCTGCTCGCCGCGGGCAGCGCGGGCATGGCCGTCGCACCCGACAGCGAGTCCGGGCAGGGCTGGGTGTCGGCGACGCTCGACTCGGCGGTCGACGCGGGGACGACGCTGCAGGTCGTGGACGCCGACGGGAAGGTCGTGGCGACGTACGTCACCTCCAAGGCGATCCAGAACGTCGTCTTCTCGTCCTCCGCGGTCAAGAGCGGGGAGGAGTACCGGATATACGCCGGCGGATCGGCGTCGGAGGCGAACACGGGAGGCCTGGCGAAGTCCGGCGAGCTGGGCTCGGCGGAGGAGATCGCGACGGTGACGGCGGGGGAGGCGCCGGAGGGCGGCGGGTTCGGGGGCGGGCGGATGTAAGGGATACGGGGAGGTGCCGGCGGCAGGTCAGCGGCTGCCGTCGCCTGACGTTTCATCAATTTCCTTTTCCCCGGCAACCCTTGTGACATCGGTGACCACTGAGGAGTCGGAAGCCCCGTTCACCGGAGCTTCACGGACCACACGTGCGGCACACAACACGTGCGGCACACGACCACATAAGGACTCCTCCGTGGCAGCCACCTCCCACCGCCGGTCCCTCCGCTCGCGGCGCACGCTCGTCGTCTCCGTCGCCGTTCTGGCGGCCGGGGCCGGCGCCGGTGTCTTCGTGATGAACGCGAACGCCAATCCCGTCGACCTGTACCACCAGACGCTGGCCGCCAAGAACGGCTGGGCGTCCTCCGGGACCGGCACGACCGGTGGCGCGAAGGCCGACTCCGCGCACACCTTCACGGTCAGCACCCGCGCCCAGCTGGTGAAGGCGCTCGGCTCGGTCACCGACACCACCCCCCGCATCATCAAGATCAAGGGCACGATCGACGCCAACACCAACGACGCCGGCAAGAAGCTGACCTGCGCGGACTACGCGTCGGGCACGGGCTACTCGCTGGCGTCGTACCTGAAGGCGTACGACCCCGCCTCCTACGGCAAGAAGGCGCCGTCGGGCACGCAGGAGAAGGCCCGCGCGGCGGCCCAGACCAAGCAGAAGAAGAACATCGTCTTCAGGGTGCCCGCCAACACCAGCATCGTGGGCGTCCCGGGCACGGCGGCCGGGATCAAGGGCGGCAGCCTCCAGGTGCAGAACGTGGACAACGTGATCGTCCGCAACCTCACCTTCTCCGCCACCGAGGACTGCTTCCCGCAGTGGGACCCGACGGACGGCTCGGCGGGCGAGTGGAACTCCAACTACGACTCCGTCACCCTGCGCGGGGCGACCCACGTGTGGGCCGACCACAACACCTTCACCGACGCCCCGTTCTTCGACAGCGCGGAGAAGACGTACTTCGGCCGCAAGTACCAGGTCCACGACGGCGCCCTCGACATCACCAACGGCTCCGACCTGGTGACCGTGGAGCGCAACCAGTTCACCAACCACGACAAGACGATGCTGATCGGCAGCAGCGACACCGACAGCGTCGGCAAGCTGCGCGTCTCCATCCACCACAACGTCTGGAAGGGCATCACCCAGCGCGCCCCGCTGGCCCGCATCGGCCAGATCCACATCTACAACAACCTCTACGACACGACCGCGCTGAACGGCTACACCGCCAAGTACAGCATCGACTCCCGCGCCAAGGCCCAGGTCGTCGCCGAGCACAACTACTTCAAGCTGCCGTCCGGCGCGAAGGTCGCGAAGCTCCTCAGCGGCGACGGCACGGGTTCGGTCGCGGGCAGCGGCAACCTGGTCAACGGGACGGCGACGGATGTCGTGGCCGCGTACAACGCCGCGAGCTCGAAGAAGCTGAAGACGACGGTGAACTGGAAGCCGGCGCTTACGGCGGGGCTGGAGACGTCGGCGAAGAACCTGGTGACGGGGCTGGTGACGACTGCGGGGGCGGGAGCGCTGAAGTAGGGCGGCGGCTGAGGGCAGCGGCTGAGGGCGGCGGCTGAGGGCAGCGGGGCTGGGAAGCGTTCGGCTTCCCGGCCTCGCCTGTCCCCCGACTGTCCCGACCAGGTCCGAGAGGTCAGCCACGCCAGGCCGAGACCACGTCCCCCGCCCCCCACACGAGCCCGACCGCATCCTCGGTCACCGCCCCGGTCGCACCGGAGAGCGATACGACGGCGAGACCGGTGGTGCCCGGTGTGAAGCCGGGGACCTGGGCGGCACCCTGCATCAGGGCGGTCAGGTCGTGCTGGTCGAAGGGGGAGGCGAGCCACTTCACGGAGCCTGCGAAGAAGACCGTTCCCGCAACGGGCGAGCGGTCGGCGCCGATCAGGTCGATCTCCGGTGAGAACTGCCGGTTCCACCAGCCGCCGACGACTTCCGTGTCCGGCCAGGGGAAGTCCCCCGTAGCCGCTGCCAGCTCCAGCGCCTGACGGACCAGGGGTTCGACGGCCCGTCCCCGCCAAGCCGCCCACCGTCGCTCGACCACCCGGTACGCGATCTCGGGCCGGCCGCGCCGGGACAGCTCGTGGGCGGAACGCGTCGCGGCGAGGTAGAGAGCCAGATTGCTGTCGGCCACGCGGTAGAGCGCCGGCTTGCCGGGCTGGGTGGAGAGCGGTGCGTCCGATGCGAGGGCACGCTTCTCGTCGGTGAGGCGCCGCAGCAGGGGGGACAGTACTCCGGAGGGCAGGGCGCCGCTCTGGCTGCCGGCCGTCGCGGCGATGTTGGCGTGCGTCCGGTCGCCGCTGCCCACCGCCTCAAGGACACGGCGCGCCTGGTCCGGCGCCGGGAACTCGGCCATGAGCGCCGCTTCCGGCACACCGAAGAGGGGCGAGGCCGGATCGGCGCACTCCGTCCTGACGAAGTCGAGCGCCGGGGTGCCGTGCGGCCAGGCCCGCAGGATGCCCGGCAGTCCGCCGGACACCAGGTGCGCGTCGACGGCGTCGGCCGCGTCCAGCCCGAGCGCGCTTCCCACCTCGGCCGGATTGAGCGGACCGAGCACGAAGGAGTCGGCCCGGCCGTAGAAGGGCCGGTCGTACGCGGTGAACCGCTCCATCATGTGCAGATCACTGCCGAGCAGCAGCAGAAGCACGGGCCGACCGGACAGCGACCGGTCCCAGGCGGTCTGCAGCGCGCCGTCGAACACGGTGTCCTGCTCCGAGAGCCAGGGCAGTTCGTCGATGACGACGATGCTGGGCGAGGCGGGCAGCACGGCAGCGAGGGTGCGGAAGGCGTCGGGCCAGCTTGTGGGGGCGGTGTCGGGCACGAGTTCCGGGTCGGCCGGAAGGGAGGACTCACGCAGTTCCGCAATGAAGTCGGCGATGCCTTCCACGGGGGACGCGCCCTTGGTCGCGGTGAAGAAGACGTACGGCCGCCCGGCGCGGTCGCAGAACTCCTGCACGAGCCGTGATTTCCCGACCTGCCGCCGTCCCCTCATGGCGAACGCGACTCCGGTGCCGTCGGCGGCGACCCGGTCGAGACGCTTGTGAAGGAGGGCCAGCTCGGCTTGGCGGCCTACGAAAGGGGTGGGCATGGCACCTCCTGGTTACGTAGATTCATTCTACGTAGATTGGTTCTAGGTAACCAGGAGGATCAGGTTGGAGCGTTCCCGGGTGCTGTACCGGCCTGCATTCGTGTCGGGAACGGGTCAGGATTCAGCGGGGCCGGTGGCAGGGATCTCGGCGAACAGGTCCTCGGCCGCGGTGGCGCTCAGGGAGCGGTCGAACCAGAGGGTGAGGGTGTCGAGGTCGGTGCAGGAGGTGATGCGCTCGCGGATGTCCTCGGGGACGTGGATGGCGTGCTTCTCCAGCACGCGCAGGATCAGCGCGGCGCGATCCTCAGCCCGGCCCGCAGCCTGGCCCTCCGCCTTGCCCTCCAGGTACGTCTCCTCGAACAGCGTCCCGTGGCCGGGGAAGTGGGTGGTGTAGCCCTTCATCAGCGTTCTCCATTTCTCCTTGGTCGGCGTGTCCTCCAGGCCGACTTCCACCACCTCGAACCAGTACGCCGTGGTGGGCGGGTCGAATGACAGGAGGCCGCGGGCCACCGTTTCCAGTATGGCGGGCGCCATCCGGTCCTCGCTATGAACGATGGCCGAGAGCGCGGCCAGTCCCGGCTGCTGGGTCACCATCGACTCGTCGGTGACCTTCGGGACGGTCTCCGGCCCCAGTACGAACGGCCGTGTGACCTGGGTTGTCCAGGGACCCACGGCACACTCGAAGGGCCCGGCCGCCCAGGCGGCCGTGGGCCGGTCCCTGCAGACCGCCACGAGCAGCACCGGCATGTCGTACTTCGCGCGCAGGTGCGCGACGTAGTACGCCCAGCTCTTCGCCTTGTCCGGATGCTTCTTGGTCTGGGCCTCGATGGCGACCAGGAAGCTCTCCCCCATCTCAGGTTCGAACTTGAGCACCGTGTCCACACGGCGTTCCAGCGGCCGGATCTCCGTGGCGTCGGGCGAGAGGGTGTCGAAGTCCGACTTCGAGGGTGGCGGGATTCCCAGTGCCTCGAAGACGAGTGTGAGGGTCTCTGGATGCTCCTGAAAGAGCCGATGGGAGGCCTCGTGGGTGGATGTGACCATGTGCGCAACCTAGGTGGATCAAGGGGCGGGGTGTCCGGGCGATTTGGGGGCGTTCACTCTTTCGAGGGGCGGAGGAACGTTCAGGCCGCGGCGGTCAGTTCGCACCACACGTATTTGCCCCGACTGCCGTTCCTGGCCAGCGGCTGCCAGCCCCAGAGGTCGGAACAGGCGCGGACCAGGGCGAGGCCGCGGCCGTTCTCCGCGTCGGTGAGGTCCGTCAGGTCGTGGGGTGGGGGCGGGGGTTCGGGGTCTGCGTCCCACGCGCCGATTCGCAGTACGCCGGCCGACCATCGGACGCGGAGGGTTGCGGGGCCCTTCGTGTGGAGTACGGCGTTGGCTACCAGCTCGGTCGCGAGGAGTTCGGCGGTGTCCGCGAGGCGGATCAGGCCGTGCAGGGTGAGGATCAGGCGGAGGGTGCGGCGGCAGACGGTGACGGCGCGGGGGTCGTGGGGGATGGAGAGGGTGTACTCCCAAGGCTCGGGGGCGGATTGGGTTTCGGGCATGGGTGAACTCCAGGTGGCGGTGGGGGGTTGCTGGTTCGCTGCGGGGCGGGCGGTGGCTCCGTCGCTCCCGTCATGGCATGGCGGGGCGGTGCGCTTCCGGTGCCCCGGGTTCCGCAGTGTGTGCGTCGCGTCACTGACGGTAGAGAATAAAGTTAGTACGCCGCAACCTGTTGTCGTAGTCTGGTCACTCGATGTGATGGGAGCGGGGAGGCGCAGGTGCCACGGAAGCAGCCGACGGCTCGACAGCAGCGGCTGGGGCGGGAGTTGCGCAGACTGCGTGAGGCAGCAGGCATGACGGGACGCCAGGCTGCCGCGCTGCTGGGCGTGATCTCGGTGACGGTGAGCCAGATCGAGTCGGGTGTCGCCGGTGTCAGTGAGGCGCGGGTGCGGCGGATGGGTGCTCAATATGCCTGCGCCGACGCCGATTTGATCGAGGCCCTGGTGAAAATGGCCACGGACCGTACCGAAGGTTGGTGGGAGGAGTACCGGAACATCCTTCCGCCCGGTTTCCTGGACCTGGCCGAGCTGGAGCACCACGCGCGGTACCTCCGAGTGATCTCCACTGCACACGTACCAGGGCTACTGCAGACCGAGGCGTACGCCAGAGCCGTGTTCACCTACATGGTTCCGGAGCTGCCCGCGAGTGAGCTCGAGCCGAGGGTCGCGCATCGGATGCGCCGACGCGTCGTCGTTGAACGGGACTGCCCGGTCGACTACGAGGCGGTTGTTCACGAGGGGGTGCTGCGGACGCGCGTGGCCGACCGCTCGGCAGCGCGAGCCCAGTTGGAGGAAATCCTGCGTCAGTCGGAGCGCCCGAACGTCACAGTCCGGGTTATTCCGTTCGACGTGGACGGCTTCGCCGGGGCCAATACGTCGATGCTCTACGCAAGTGGCCCGGTCCCGCAGCTGGACACCGCCAAGCGGGACGCGCCGCATGGCGGACCCTTCCTGGACGCGGCGTCCCAACTTGCCAGGTTTCGAACGCTGTTCCGTAAAGTTGAGTCGGCCTCGCTCGACCCGGTGCGGTCGCGGGACTTCATTCAGCGTCTGGCGAAGGAGCTGTGAAGCGTGACCCAATGGCAGAAGTCGTCCTTCTCCGGGGGTGGCGACGGTGACGAGTGCGTTGAACTCGCCCATGGAAACCGCTCGTTGCTCCTCCGCGAGGGCGACGATCCTGAGCGAATACTCCAGGTCAGCCAGGGCGGTCTCGCCGCCCTCCTGCGTCGGCTGCAAGGCGATCGCTTGTGACCAGCGGGGTGCGCTTACGCCGGCTGGCCCCCGCCCGGTCGCCGGACGTGATTCAGTGGCAGAAGTCCACATACTCCGGTGGCGCCGAGGGCAACGAGTGCGTCGAGCTCGCCCGCACCAATGACTCGCTGCTCCTCCGTGAAAGCGACGACCCCGACCGCATACTCCACGTCACCGGGACGGCCTCGCCGGTCTGCTTCAGGTGACGTACCGGCCGTCCCACGGTTCGCCGAATTCCAGGCGGTCCGGGTAGAGCTCGGCCCAGGTCTCGCCGTCCTCCTTGCGGATCACCAGGCCGAAGCGGACGCCGTCGAGGGTGAGCTGGAAGGGGCGGATGGCGATGTCCGTGTACGAGCGACGGGGGAGGCTGCGTAGGAGTTTCGCCAGGTGGATGCGGGCGCGGCCGAGAACGGAGTCGTTGCCGTGCGGGGCGCGCTGCTGGTCGGCCCAGGTGCCGGCGCACCAGATTTCCGAGTCGCGGTAGTGGCCCTCGGCGTCGAAGGTGTGGAGTGCCACGTAGAGGCGTTTGTGTTCTTCCCAGCCTTCGTCGGGGCGGAAGCCTTCGGGGAAGGCGTACGAGATCGACGCAAGGAACTGACCGTCCGCGTACCAGCCGATGGACTCGGTGTGACGCCTGGGCACGTAGGCGATCGGAATGACCTTGGGTACTGCCATTGCCATGGCGGAAACCATACGGGTGGACGTGGACATGCAGGTAGGGGGTACGGGTAGGCCGAGGGCCCGGGAAGCAGCCTTTCCGCTTCCCGGGCCCCGTGCCGCGCGCGTGCGCTACGCCGTCGGCTTCTCTTCCAGGCGCGGGAAGAGGACCGCGCCCTTGGTGACCGTCGTGCCGACCGGGAGCCTTCCCCAGTCGCCCGCCTCCTGGACCCTCTGGTCCGCGAGGGCGCCCAGCGACGTCTCCGCGCCGAGCGAGTCCCAGAGCTTCTGGGAGGTGTCCGGCATGATCGGGTTCAGGAGGACCGCCACCGCGCGGAGGGACTCCGCGGCCGTGTAGAGGATCGTGGCGAGGCGGGCCTTGCCCTCGTCACTGGTGTCCTTCGCGACCTTCCACGGTTCCTGCTCCGTGATGTAGCCGTTGACCTGCTTGACGAAGTCGAAGACGGCGAGGATGCCGCCCTGGAAGTCCAGCTCGTCGCCGATCTTCCGGTCGGCTTCCGCGACCGCCTTCGCCAGGCCGTCCTGGACCGCCTTCTCCGCCTCGCCGGACGCCGTCGCCTCCGGCAGGGCGCCGCCGAAGTACTTGCCGACCATCGCCGCGAGGCGGGACGCCAGGTTGCCGTAGTCGTTCGCCAGCTCGCTGGTGTAGCGGGCCGAGAAGTCCTCCCACGAGAAGGAGCCGTCCTGGCCGAAGGCGATCGCGCGCAGGAAGTACCAGCGGTACGCGTCCACGCCGAAGTGGGACGTGAGGTCCTGGGGCTTGATGCCTGTCAGGTTCGACTTCGACATCTTCTCGCCGCCCACCATCAGCCAGCCGTTCGCGGCGATCTTGCCCGGCAGCGGCAGGCCCTGCGCCATCAGCATCGCGGGCCAGATGATCGCGTGGAAGCGGAGGATGTCCTTGCCCACGAGGTGGACGTCGGCGGGGAAGGTGCTCTCGAACTTCGCCGGGTTCTCGTTGTAGCCGACCGCCGTCGCGTAGTTCAGGAGCGCGTCGATCCACACGTAGATGACGTGCTTGTCGTCCCACGGGACCGGGACGCCCCAGTCGAAGGTGGAGCGGGAGATGGAGAGGTCCTGAAGGCCCTGGCGTACGAAGTTCACGACCTCGTTGCGGGCCGACTCGGGCTGGATGAAGCCCGGGTTGGCCTCGTAGTGGGCGAGGAGCTTCTCGCCGTACTCGCTGAGCTTGAAGAAGTAGTTCTCCTCCTTGAGGATCTCCACCGGCTTCTTGTGGATGGCACACAGCTTCGTGCCGTCCTCGGCCTCGATGAGGTCGCCGGGGAGCTTGTACTCCTCGCAGCCCACGCAGTACGGGCCCTCGTAGCCGCCCTTGTAGATCTCGCCCTTGTCGTGGAGATCCTGGACGAACTCCTGGACGCGGTCCGTGTGACGCTTCTCCGTCGTACGGATGAAGTCGTCGTTCGCGATCTCCAGGTGCTCCCAGAGGGGCTTCCATGCCTCGTTGACGAGCTTGTCCGCCCACTCCTGCGGGCTGACGCCGTTCGCCTCCGCGGTGCGCATGATCTTCTGACCGTGCTCGTCCGTGCCGGTGAGGTACCACACCTTCTCGCCGCGCTGACGGTGCCAGCGCGTGAGCACGTCCCCTGCGACGGTCGTGTAGGCGTGGCCCAGGTGAGGAGCGTCGTTGACGTAGTAAATGGGGGTCGAGACGTAGTACGCCTTCGCCCCCTGCTTCTCGGTTCCAGTGGCCGCCATGCCCGAAATCCTACTGGGCGCGCGAAGATCGACTCACATGCGTTTCGGGGGATGGACGGGGATCCGTCCACCCCCCGGGTGCGGCTGCGGCCCTGGTGCTACGGGCGCCAGGTGGCCAGTACGCCCTCGTAGAGCTCGGCGTCCGTGAGCTCTCGGGGGGTCGGGCCCGCGAGGAAGTAGGACGTGTTGTCGCTCTTCAGCTTGCGGAGGTATTCGAAGGCCTTGTTGTCGGGCTCACCGAAGGCGACGAAGGAGAAGAACACGGTGGGGTGGTTCTTCGCGGCGTCGGTGAGGGACTGGGTGGCGGGGGTCTTCGCGTCCGGGGCGCCGTCGGTCTGGAAGACGACGAGGGCGGGGGTGCCGGGGGCTGCGTGCTTGTCGTGGTGGGTTACGACTGCCTCGACCGCGGCGTGGTAGCTGGTACGGCCCATGCGGCCCAGGCCGGCGTGCAGCTCGTCGATCTTGTTGTCGTGGTCGGTGAGGGTCAGCTCGCCGGTGCCGTCCACTTCCGTGGAGAAGAAGACGACGTGGACCTTGGACTCCGGGTCCATGTGCGCCGCGAGGGCGAGGGTCTGCTCGCCGAGGGCCTGGGCGGAGCCGTCCTTGTAGTACGGGCGCATGCTCGCGGAGCGGTCGAGGACGAGGTAGACCTTGGCGCGGGTGCCGGTGAGGTTCTTGGACTTGAGGGTGGCTTCGGCTGCGGTGTATGCCGTGCGGAGGGTGGCTGGTACGGCCTCGGCTTCGCCTTCGGCCTTGGTGTTCCCACCCGCACCACCCGTACCACTTTCGTCGTCGACTGCGGGTGGCCCCTGTGGGGCGTCCTCGCCGTCGGCGGCGAGCGGTTCGGGGGTGGTCTCCGCGACCGGCTCGGGCTCAGGAGTCGCCTCGACTTCAGGGGCCACCTCTGCGACCGGCTCCGGCTCCGGCTCAACGACCGGCTCGGGCTCCGGCGTCGCCTCGACGGTCGGCTCGGGGGCGACCTCCGCCACCGGCTCCGGGGCAGGCGTCACCTCGGCGACCGGTTCGGGCTCCGGCTCGGGGGCGACCTCGATGACCGGCTCGGATTCGGGCTCCGGCTCGGGAGTGGCCTCCGCGATCGGCTCCGGCTCGGGGGCGACCTCGATGACCGGCTCGGGCTCCGGCTCCGGCTCGGGAGTGGCCTCCGCGATCGGTTCCGGCTCGGCCGTCGCTTCGGTGACCGGCTCCGCCACAGGTTCGACGACGGGCTCGGGGGCGACCTCCGCCACCGGCTCCGGTTCGACGACCGGCTCGGGCTCGGGCTCGGGGGCGGGAGTGGCCTCAGCGATCGGCTCCGGCTCCGGCGTGACCTCCGCCACCGCCGGTTCTTCTGCCACGGCCGGCTCCGCCGGCTTCGGTACCTCCACCTTGTCGAATGCCGCCGCCACCAGGTCGTGCTCGTCCTTCGTGGAGAGCGTGGACTGGGGGGTGGACGGCGTGGCGGTGCGGGGTTCCGGGACCGTCGCCGTGGGGGCCGTCGGCTCTGTGGCCGTCGGCTTCGGGGACGGGGTCGGCTCCGTTGACGGGGCCGGGACCTTCGGTGCGGCCTCCTGGGAGGCAACCTCGGTTTCCTGCGAAGGGGACGTGGTGTGCCCCTTGCGTGACCGGCCGAACGCGTTCCGCAGGAGAGTGAGAATGCCCATGTGCGCAACCCTTCGCATGAGTTGATGCCCGTAAATCCCTGGCCAGGACGGACACGTAAGGTTAGCGGCCCCAGGTGGTGATCTTTGGCAGGGGCGGGTCACGATACGCACGCGACGTCAAGGGGCACATCCAGCCTTCACCCGCTCGCCGGGCAATCGACGCCAACTGGCCTACGGCCACATCAGGTTCACCCTCCGTTCACCAGTGCGCCCCGCTCCCGAACGAACGTACCCATAACGTCCGTCACGCCGGACTCAAGGGGAAACAAGGGGAGAGCAAAGTGCGCATGCAGTTGCCGTTGATCAGGACCTCGTCGGAGTCGCATCCCGGTGGGCGGTCCGCCCTCACCTGTCGTTTCCGGTGTGGTGACGCCTGTTTCCACGAGGCGCCCAACACCTCCGCCAACGAGTACGTCGGTGACGTCATCGCCGGTGCGCTCAGCCGCCGCTCGGTCATGCGGGCCGCGGCCGTCGTCACCGTGGCCGGGGCCGCGGGGGCGGGTCTCGCCTCGCCGGTCGCCGCGGCCGAAAACAGCACGACGACACACAAGCCCGGCACCTCCAAGGGCGCCCGCGGCCTCCGGTTCACCGCCGTCGCGCCCAACACCGCCGACGCCGTGACCGTCCCGGACGGCTACAAGCAGAACGTCGTCATCCGCTGGGGCGAGCCCATTCTGCGCGGTGCCCCGGCCTTCGACCCGGAGAAGCAGACCGCCGCCGCCCAGGCCGGTCAGTTCGGGTACAACAACGACTTCCTCGCGCTCCTGCCGCTTCCGGGTGACAAGCAGCTCCTCGTCGCCAACCACGAGTACACCGACGAAGTGCTCATGTTCCGTGGTTACGACGCCGCCAACCCGACCCGGGAGCAGGTCGAGATCGCGTGGGCGGCCCACGGGCTGTCCGCCGTCGTCGTGGAGGAGGACCGCAGGACCGGCAAGCTCACCGCCGTCTCCCGGCACCCCCTCAACCGGCGCGTCACCGCCACCACCGAGTTCCGCGTCACCGGGCCCGCCGCCGGGTCCGACCTGCTGAAGACCTCCGCCGACCCGACCGGCACCAAGGTGCTTGGCACCCTGAACAACTGCGCGGGCGGCGTCACCCCCTGGGGCACCACGCTGCACGGCGAGGAGAACTTCAACCAGTACTTCGCCAACGCGAGCCGCGCCACCGACAAGCGGTACGGCATCGGGACCGCGGCCTCCGAACGCAAGTGGGAGCGGTTCGACAAGCGGTTCGACGTGGCCCAGGAGCCGAACGAGGTGCACCGCTTCGGGTACGTCGTCGAGCTCGACCCGTACGACCCCTCCTCCACGCCCCGCAAGCACACCGCTCTCGGCCGCTTCAAGCACGAGGGCGCGACCGTCCGCCTCACCCACGACGGCCGTCCGGTCATCTACACCGGTGACGACGAGCGCTTCGACTACTTCTACAAGTTCGTCGGCAGCAAGCGGATGAAGCACGGGACCTCCCGCGCGGTGCGCGAGCACAACCTGAGCCTGCTCGACGAGGGCACGCTCTACGTCGCCAAGCTCACCGGTGACTCCCCCGCCATCGAGATCGACGGCACCGGCAAGCTGCCGAGCGACGGCGAGTTCGACGGCAGCGGCGAGTGGATCCCGCTGGCCACCGCGACCGCCAAGGGCGCCGTCTCGCACGTCGAGGGCATGACCGCCGACGAGGTGTTCGTCTTCACCCGGCTCGCCGGTGACAAGGTCGGCGCGACCAAGATGGACCGGCCCGAGGACATCGAGCCGAACCCGCACTCCGGCAAGGTGTACGTCGCCCTCACCAACAACACGAACCGCGGCATCGGCACGAACGCCAAGGCCGACGAGGCCAACCCGCGCAACGCCAACAAGCACGGGCACATCCTCGAGCTGACCGAGCGCTGGAACCTGGCCGACAGCACCAAGTTCGCCTGGTCGCTGTTCCTGGTCGCGGGCGACCCGAACGACCCGGCGACCTATTTCGCCGGGTTCCCGAAGGACAAGGTCAGCCCGATCTCCTGCCCGGACAACGTGGCCTTCGACCCGTACGGCAACCTGTGGATCTCCACCGACGGCGCCCAGCTCGGCTACCACGACGGTCTCTTCGGCGTGGCCACGAAGGGCGACCGGCGCGGTGAGCTCAAGCAGTTCCTGACCATGCCGATCGGTGCCGAGACCTGCGGCCCGATCGTCCAGGACCGGCGGGTTCTCGTCGCCGTGCAGCACCCGGGCGAGATCAGCGGCGCGTCCGTGGAGAAGCCGGCCAGCGCGTGGCCCGACGGCCCCGGCACGTACGTCCGCCCGTCGGTGGTGGCCGTGTGGCGTGCCGACGGCGACGACATCGGCGTCTGAGCCCGGAGCCCGTGATTCAGAAGCGCCCTGTCATCTCCGCTGGTGAAGCGTGACCTCGACCAGCAGCGCGCGGTGATCCGTGTCGGCTAGGTCGAGGAAGCGGGCCTTGTGCGCGGCGAAGTCGGCGGAGACCAGGACGTGGTCGATCTGCGCGCCCAGCGCCGGGGTGGCCCCGGCCGTGCGGGCGGGCCAGGTGGGGGTGCGGTCGGAACCGGCCAGGCGGGCCGCGTCGCGCAGGCCGGTGTCGAGGATGCGGCGGAAGGCGGCGTGGTCCTGGGAGGCGTTGAAGTCGCCGGCCAGGATGGTGGGGGTCCGCGCGTGCGTGGCGGCGAAGTCGCGCAGGGCGTCCAGTTCGCGCCGCCAGACGTCCACCTGGCCGGGCAGCGGCGGCATGGGGTGCGCGAGCTGGAGCCGTACGGTCCGCCCGCGCACCTCGGTGACGGCCCCCGGCATGCCCATCGTGCCGGGGACGCGTTCGGCGGCCCGGAGCGGGAAGCGGCTGAGGAGGACGGACCCCGCCGATCCGCCGCCCTCGACGGCCTGCCGGTGGGGGTAGTCGGCGCCGAGGGACTCCTTCAGCGCCGCGTCGCACCCGTACTCGCATTCCTGCACGAAGACGAGGTCCGGCTTCTCCCGGAGGACCGTAGCGATCAGGGGGTCGGTGGCCTGTCCGAACTCGACGTTCGAGGTCAGCACCCGCAGGGAAGCGACGGGCGGCCCGCCGGGTGCGGCGATCCTGCCGTACGGCTCCATGAACCACGCCAGCAGCCCCAGCACCGCCACCGCCCACACGACCCCGGTCCACCAGCGGGCGAGCAGCGCGAGGCCCAGTCCCAGCGCGGCGGGCGCGAGCAGCCACGGCAGGAACGCGAGGAGCTGGGGGACGGGGGTGATCCCGTCGGTGTCGGCGACCCGGCAGCCCACGACGACGCTCACCCCGGCGAACAGCAGCGCGGCGAACCAGATGCCGGGTCTGCGCAGGCGCTGTCGAGTCACCGTCCCGAGACTACGAGCGGCCGTCCACCCGCGCCAGGAACTCCCCGAGCGCCCCGTTGAACTCCTCGGGCCGCTCCAGGTTCGGCATGTGCGCCGCGCCCTCGACCACCAGCAGCGTGGAGTCGGGGAGGGCCGCGTGCATGGCCTCGGCGTCGGAGACCGGGGTGTACGCGTCGTCGGCGCCCACCACGACCAGCGCGGGGACGGAGACGCGGGTCAGCAGCTCGCGGTAGTCGGGGCGTGAGGCGCGGGCGCGGAGGGCGGCGGCGGCACCCTCGGGGGGTGCGGATGTCATCATGCGGTGGACGTGGGCCTTCACCTCGGGCGAGGCGTACGGCGCCACCATCTTCTCCAGCACCTCGTCGGCGTACCCGCGCATGCCCTCCCGCAGGAGCCGGTCCGCCATGGCGTTGCGGGCGCGCACGCCCTCCGGTGTCTCGGGCGCCGGGAAGGTGTCCGCGAGGACCAGGCCCCGGACGCGGCTCCCGAACTGCCGGTAGCCGTCCATCACGATCTGGCCGCCCATCGACAGACCGGCGAGGACGAAGGTCTCCACCTTCAGCTCGTCGAGGAGCGCCTCGATGTCCTCGGCGAACCGGGCGAACCGTGTGACGCCGGGGGTCCGCGGGGACTCGCCGTAGCCGCGCAGGTCGGGGGCGATGACCCGGCGTGTGGCGGAGAACTCGGCGATCTGCGGGGCCCACATCGTGCGGTCGAAGGGGTGGCCGTGGACCAGGACGAGGGGAACCGCGGAGGTATCGGTGCCTTTGTCCTCGTACGCCTCGTACGCCTCGTACGCGAGGAACTCCGGGAAAGGGGTCATGTGAGCGACCCTAGATCGCCCCAACTCGTCGGTGCAATAAGATCTTTGCCCTCGGTGCAATGTGAGGGGGGATCCCGTGGACGACTCGGACGACTACCGGCGCCTCGCCGACCGGCTGGCCGACGACATCGCCGCCGGACGGCTCAAGCCCGGTGAACGGCTGCCCCCGCAGCGGGTGTTCGCGCGGCGGCGCGGGATCGCCGGGTCGACGGCCGGGCGGGTGTACGGCGAACTCGTCCGGCGGGGCCTGGTCGTCGGGGAGGTGGGGCGCGGGACGTTCGTGCGGGCGGTTCCGGCCGCACCCCTGGGGCGGGCGCTCACCGAGCCCGCCACGGCCGCTCCCGTCAACCTGGAGCTCAACTACCCGTCCGCGCCCGGCCAGGCCGAACTCCTCGCCCCCGCCCTCGCGCCCCTGCTCCGGCCCGACGTGCTGGCCGAGGCCCTGCTCCCCGCCCCCGCCGACGGCACCACGGCGGCCCGGAACGCCGCGGCCGGTCTTCTCGCCACCCCGGGCTGGCAGCCCGGCCCCTGCCAACTGCTCTTCACCGGCAACGCCCGCCAGGCGATCGCCGCCACCCTCGCCTCTCTGGTCCGGCCCGGCGGCCGGCTCGGCGTCGAGCCGCTGACGTATCCCGTGGTCAAGGAGATCGCCGCCCGGCTGGGCATCACACTGGTGCCGCTGGCGGCGGACGAGGACGGTCCGCTGCCGGAGTCCGTGGCCGCCGCCCACCGCACGGCCCCCCTCTCCGCCCTGTACGTGCAGCCGACGCTGCACAACCCGACCTCGGTGACGATGGGCGAGGAGCGCAGGCGCCAACTCGCGGGCATGGCGACCGACTTGGACATCCCGGTCGTCGAGGACCGCATCTGGTCCTTCCTGGCCGACGGCGACCCCCTCGCCGTCCACGCGCCCCGCATCACCCATGTCATCGACGGGCTGTCGAAGCGGGTCGCCCCCGGACTCACCGTCGGCCTGGCCGTCGTACCCGCGTGGCGGGCCGAGGCCGTGGCGGCCGCCATCCGGTCCGGCGGGTGGAGTGCCGGGCGGTTCGCGCTGGAGGCCGCCGTGCGGTGGATCGGGGACGGGACCGTGGCGCGGCTGGTCGCGGCCAAGCGGGCGGACGCGGGGCGCCGGCAGCGGATCGTCGAAGAAGAGCTGCACGGTTTCGCCGTACGGTCGGATCCGCGCGCCTATTACGCCTGGTGGGAGCTGCCCGCGCCCTGGCGTGCGGACACCTTCACGGCCGCGGCCGCCGCGCACGGCATCGCGGTCACGCCCGGGCCCGCCTTCGTCGTCGACCCGAGCCGGACGCCGGACGCGGTCAGGCTCGGGCTCGCGTCCGCCGCCGAGCCGGATCTGCGGCGGGCGCTCTGGACGCTCGCGGACCTCGCCGGAACGGCGGCGGGTACCCGTACCGGCCGGTGAGCCAGCTGGTCAGGGCCACCGTGAGACCGATGGCGACCAGCAGCCAGGAGACCGTGCGCAGGGTGGCCGTGAGGGCGTCGTAGATCGCGCCGGCGGCCGGGTGGTGGGCCGGGTCGGGCAGGTCGGCGAGAGTGAGGCGGCGGCCCACGGCGACCGCGAGGGCGAGGAGGGCGCCGCCCAGGGCCGTGCCGAGGGCGGTCGCGGTGACCGCGCGGCGGCGGCAGGCGGCGACGGCGATCCCGGTGGCCGCGAGGACGGCCGCCGCGACGGGCAGCCAGAAACCGGCGACGTCGAGCACGTGGAACCCCTTCCGGAGCCGGGCCAGGTCCTCGGCCGGGAGGACGGAGACCTCGGTGTGCGGGACCGGGATGCGGTGAGCGAACGGCACGCGGTCCGCGGTGAGCCGGTCCTTCACCTCGGCGGCGACCGGCGCCAGGTCCACCGTCACCGCGCCCTCGCCGCCGCTTCGCAGCGCCCTCAACACCGCGTTGTGCACGGCCCTGTTGCCCGCGTCCCAGGCCGTACGGAAGGCCTCGGTCCGGGTGAACGAGCGCACCGCGTCCCGCACGAAGGGGCGCATCGGTCCGCCGACGTCCACCTCCCGCACGATTCCGGCGCCGACCGTGTCCGCGATCGCGTCCCGCACGTGCGGGTCGGAGGCGAGCGGCGCCATCGTGGTGACGTACCGGCTCGTGTCGGCGAGCCCGTACGCCACCCAGGCCGCCAGCGCGCCGAACGGCGCGAGCAGACAGGCCAGGGCGATGAGTACGGCCGACAGAACGTTCCGGAGTCGAGTGGACACCCTTCCAGGCAAGACGGGCCGCGACGGGGGTGCGAGCGGCGTGACTGCATATGGGCGCACGGGCCGAGCCGAACGGGCACCGGTTCCGGCCGGGAACCCCCGCGGAACTGGGCATTCCGCTCTCCGGTGGAGGCCTCACCCGAACGGGTGTTTCCTGGTTCTGGGGAGAAGGAGGCCGATTCATGCGCACCACTCCGGCCCTGCGGACCCTGGCCGCGGTCCTGCTCACCGGCGGCACCTTCGCCGTCGCGGCAGCGGGAACCTCGGCAGCAGCCGCGACCCCGCCGACGTATGCCGACGGACAAGGCAGTGGCGGATCCGGCGGTCCGATCTGGGGCACCGTCGTCTCCGGTACCGCGCTCAACGTGAGAGCGGCGCCCACCAGCCACTCACCAGTCGTCGACCGGCTCGCGCCGGGCAGTCAGGACCGTGTCGAGTGCAAGGTCCGCGGCCAGAGCGTCAACGGCAACCCGTACTGGTACTGGTTCGTCGGCGCCGAGGGCTGGGCGAGTGCCGCCTTCGTCGACACCGGCGGGCACCGGGTACCGACCTGCTCGGACCCGTGCCCGGAATGGAAGGACGACGCCTGGTCCAACCTCGACCCGAACGACCCGAGATGGAGCGAGTCCTGGGCCGTGTCGACTTCGGTTTCCTGGACCGTGTCCGGTTCTGATTCCGGGTCCTGGAGCGCCTCGGGCTCGTGGAGCTGGAGCGCGACCGGATCCTCGTCGGGCGAGGGCGAGGGCGACTGGGAATGGCTCCCGGCCGTGCCGTGAGCGGAGGGATGAGTGAGGGAGGCGCAGGGGCCCCGGCGACCGGCCGGGGCCCCTGCACCGTACCCGGACACCTCAGCGGATGCGGTTTCCCTGCGCGTCCTCGCGCGTGTAGTAGCGGTAGAAGAACACGCCGAAGATGGCCGCCGCGATCACCAGGCCCATGACGGTGGACCTGAGCACGCTCGCGCCGGCCTGGCTGTAGAGGAAGCCGAACGCCGCGCCCGCGAAGCCGGACTTCGTCATCGAGTGCAGTTCGCGCTGCAGACGCGGGGCGAACGTCGCCACCGCGATACACAGCACGATGAACGCGATCGCCGTGGCGAAGCCGAACAGGAGGTTGCCGCCGGTGATGGGCCCGCCGTCGCGCCGGTTGGCCGCGGCCCAGTAGCCGTAGACGAGTCCGAGCACCACGGGGATCGCGTACCGCGCCACCGTGTGGACCCGCTCGCTGAACAGGTCGGGCGTGCGGCGCGGCCGTGTCATGACGCGCCGGGCCGGACGGCGGTGCATGCCCCGCATGCCGCCGGGCGTGGGTGCCGCTTGAGCCATGAGAGCGCTCCTCTCTCTCCTCGCCCCCGCCTTCCAGAGCACACCTGGGGACAGACCCTGGCAAGTCGGCGGAGGCGGGTTTCCGGTGCGGATGCGCGCCACGCGGGCCCGTGCTTCGCTGAGGCCGTGAGCGGCCGAGTACCGAGACCCATGAGCGGCCGAGTACGGAGACCGAAGAGCGGCCGAGTACGGAGACCGAAGAACGGCCGCCCAAGGGTCCTCGCCCGGACGCCCGGCGCCGGGCCGGGCAGTGGGCTGCGCCGGCACCAGATGCTGCGCGTGCGCGGCCGCAGCGTGGCCTGGGTGCCGCCGCTGCTGCTGCTCGGCGGGATCGCGCTGGTCGACTTCAACACCAGCGGCGAGTTCCGGATCATCTCCTGGATCGTGCTGGTGCCCGGCATCGCCGCCGCGATCTGCGGGGTGGTGGGCACGGCCGTGTTCGCCGCCCTCGCGCTCATCACGTACGTCCTCGCGGACAACGCCTGGCCGCACCAGTTCCAGAGCGGCCTGCCCGACTTCATCCTGGTCGCCGTCGGTGGCGTCCTCGCCGTCTCGGCCTGCGCGGTCCGGGTGCGCGGCGAACGGCACATGCTGCACATGCGGGACGTCGCCGACACCACCCGCCGGACCGTGCTGCGCCCGCTGCCCCCGGTCTGGGGCGGCCTCGACCACGCCGCTGTCTATCTCGCCGCCGACAGCGAGGCCCGCGTCGGCGGCGACTTCTACGACATCCAGCCCGGCCTGTACGGCACCCGCGTCCTCGTCGGCGACGTGCAGGGCAAGGGGCTCGCCGCGGTCGAGGCGGCGGCCGCGCTGCTCGGCACGTTCCGCGAGGCGGGCTACCACGAGCCGGACCTGGCCACGGTCGCCGAACGCCTGGAGATCCGGATGCTCCGGCACGACCAGCACCTCGCCGCCCTGGGCCGCGACAACGGCGACCGGTTCGCCACCGCCGTGCTGCTCGGCTTCCCCGCGGACGAGCCGGGCGTGGTGCAGGCCGTCGTCTTCGGCCACGAGCCCCCGCTGGCGGTCGGCCCCGACGGCGTACGGCCCCTGCCGCCCGGCGACGGCCTCCCGCTGGGACTCACCGAGCTCGCCGCGGGCCTGCCGCCCGTGCACCGGGTGCCCCTCGCCCCCGACGAGACCCTGCTCCTGACCACCGACGGCGTGACCGAGGCCCGCGACGGCACCGGCGGGTTCTACCCGCTCACCGACGAGGTGGCCCGGGCCGTGGCCGCCGACCCGAGCCTGACCGAACCGAGCCTGCTGGTCGCCTTCGTACGGGACGGCACGCTGCGGCACTGCGGGGGCCGACTGGCCGACGACACCACGGTGTTCGCGGTGCGGCGAGCCGCGAAGGGGACGCTCGCACCGGGTCGTTTGCAGTCCTGAGACACACCTTTGCAGCCGCAGCGGTTACGGTGCTGCCGTACGTGATCGACGGGGGACGGGGAGGGACCGATGCCGGGAACCGTGCTGCTGCTGGCCGCATCACCGGTGGGCAAGGGCTGTCTGGTGGACGCGGCGTCCGTACTCCCCGTGCTCGCGGCCGTGCCGCCCGCCGTGCTGTCCGGCACCGACACCGCCAACGTCGTCGAGCTCGCCGACCCGCTGGAGCCCCAGGCCGTCCTCACCCGGCTGCGCGCCGCCGCGACGGCCCCCGGCCCGCTGACCGTGTTCGTCACCGGCCAGCTCCTGCTCGACCGCCGTCAGCACCTGCCCCACCTCGCGCTGGCCCGCACCACGTCCGCGACCGTCCGCTACACCGGCTTCCCCTGGCACTGGTTCCGCGAGGAACTGCGCCTGCGCACACCGGGGACGACGACCCTCCTCCTCGACCTGCACGCGGACGCGGAGACCTGGGCCTGGCTGCGCACCCACCCGCTCGACTCCGGGCGCAGCAGCGCGGTGTACGGCCGGGTCGCGCCGCCGCCGTCGTCCCGGCGGGCGGTGGCCGCGCCGGCGTACATGAAGGCGATCGCGACGATTCTGCGCAGCGGGTGGCGTCCGCCGGTGGAGCAGTTGCATGAGCAGGCGTTGGTACGGCTCGGGAGTGACGGGTACGGGGACCTGGTGTTCGGCGTACCCGGCGTCGCGGTGCCCGTCCCTGGGGGCTCCGCCCCCAGACCCCCGTATCGGCCTGAACGGCCTCGTCCTCAAGCGCCGGACGGGCTGAAAGCAACCAAGGTCGTCAGGCCTCGGCCGGAACAGGCCGACGACCCCCACGCCGCCATCACCACCGCCGTCCAGGACGGCCGTCACGACGCCGCTGACGCCCTGGCCGCCGAGCACGAGCAGGCCGCCGTACGGGCGCACGGGCGAGCCTCCGAGCAGGCCCTGCACTGGGCCGAGGTCCGGGCGGATCTGGCGATGTTCGCGGGGGATCCGGTGCGCAGTTGCCGTACCTGGCTGGCGGTGGCGTCGGCCCGGCTGGGTGCCGGGCAGGTGGTGGACGCGCCCGCCGTGGAGGCTGCCGTGGACCGGGCCCACCACCAGTGGGGGCAGATCGGCGACCCGGCGCGGGCCCGTGAACTCGGCACCGAACTGGCCGGCTTGCGGGCCCGGGTGCCGGGTCGCCGCGAGGGCGCCCTGGACCACATCCGGCGTCAGCTGAGCCAGTTGCAGACACTCAGTTCGTGAAGATGGGGCGCTGCCGACCCCTCCCCCGGCTCCAACAGCGGTGACATGATGCTGAGTTATGGCTGAGGGGGATGGAGTGGCCAACCACGGCATACGCGTTCGGCTGGACGGGACCGCGAGCGAGAGTGACGTCGGCGCGCTGCGCAAGTGGCTGGAACGGGAGAAACCGCTCGACGAACTGGTGCGGGCCGGCCGGCTGCAGATCCACGAGCGGCACCGGACGGACGAGCCCGGCGCCCCGATGGGCGTCGGCATGGACATCGTCGTCACGATGATCGGGTCGGGTGCGGCCATCGTCTTCAACGAGCTGCTGGGGCAGGTCAAGCGGTCCGTGGAGGCCTGGCGGGTCAATCGCAGAGCGGTCGAGGACGGGGATCCGCCCGAGGGCCGCGTCGACACCGTGGGCCTCGACGACAGGTAGGCCGGTGACCCGCTTCGACCCGCGTGGACGGGTGAACCGGGCACTGCTGGTGGGGGTCTCCGAGTACGACCTCACCAAGCCGCCGCACGGCGTGCCCGGCGACCTTCCCGCCGTCAAGCACAACCTGAACCGGCTCCGGGACGCGCTGCTGCGGGGCCGGGTCTTCGGCGCGCACGAGATCGCCGTGGCCCGCTCGCCGTCCCTGGACGACTTCGACCACGCCTTACGCAGGACCGCCGGGGAGGCAGAGGGCCTGCTGCTCCTGTACTTCACGGGGCACGGAGCCATCCCCAGCGCGGGCGACGAGCTGTTCCTGCAGATGCGCAACGCGAGCGTGGTCGCGGGCGGGCACGCGGTCTTCCCCGGCGCGGAGATGTTCACCACCGCGCTGACCGTGCTCGCCGCCGGTCCGGCCGAGCGGATCGTGGTGGTCCTCGACTGCTGCTTCGCGGGCAACGCCGCCTGGATCTGGGAGACCTTCCGCGACAAGCGGCGCGTGCTGCTGCTGATGAGCGTGCAGGCCAACCACCGCACGGACGCGGGGGACGGCGCGGTACCCACGCCGTTCACCGGGGAGCTCGTACAACTCCTCGAGGAAGACGAGGAGTTGACCTTCCAGGAGCTCGCGGACCGGTTACGGGACCGGATGGCGGCGGCGGGGCACAAGACGGTGCGCGGGGAGCCGTGGGAGCCGCAGAGCAGGACGGAGCCGGGGGAGGACGTGGTGCTGTCCGCCCGGTCGGCCCCGCCACTGAGGTGGGCGATGGGCGGGGCGGGGCCGTGGCCCTCCGGCGCGCACGAGGATCCGGAGCAGCAACCGGGCGGGCACGGTGAGGAAAAGAAGAAGCGTGCCGACCTGCTCCGTACCGCCGCGGCGGCCCTCCTCGCCCCGTTCCGCGCCGGAGCCACCGCCGTCACCCGCGCCTGTCGCCGGCTGGGCTCCGTCGTCCGCCCCGCGCCCCTCGCCCTCGCCGTCGTTCTCGCCCTCGCCGCGGTGGGCCTCGGCTCCTACGGCATCGTCACCCTCACCGGCGGTCCCGCCTCCTGCGGGCCACCGCTGGAACTGCGGGTCCTGACCGACCCCGACCTCGAACCGACGGTGAGCGCGGCGGCGGAGGCCTATCTGACGTCGGACGAGAACACCACCGGCGACGGCTGCCGGCGCAGCGGCATCACCGTCTACAGCGCGGGCTCCGCCGACGGGGTCACCGCGCTCGCCGGGCAGTCGGACGCCTGGCAGGAGCCCCGGGACGAGGACACCAACCCGCAGCGGGACGTCGGCCCGCAGCCGGACGTCTGGATCCCCGCCACCCCGGCCGAGGCCGCCCGGGTCACGGCCGCCCAGGACACGGACGCCGTGGCCCGTCTCGACCCCGACGAGGAGCCGCTCGTGTACTCCCCAGTCGTGCTCGCCGTCCCGAAGAACCTCGCCGCCGGGAACCAGGACGACCTCGCCGGTCCCTCGCTGACCCGGATGATCACCGCCCTGCGCGAACGCGACACGGAGGCCGAAGTGCGCCGTCCCGACCCGGAGTTCACGGCCGCCGCCCTGCTCGCCACGATCGGCCTCCACGGCACCGGAGCCGACCCGGTCGGTGCGGAACAGCGGGTCGCCCAGCCCGGTCCGCCCGCCCCGACGGCCACCGACCTGCTGTGCACGCTGCCCGACGACGACGCCGTGGACAACCGCACCGCCGCCCTGGTCCCCGAGTTCCTGCTGCGCAGCGGCGTCGGCTGCGACCTGGCGACCCGGACGCCCCGGGTCGCCCACTACCCCGGCGACGTACCGGGGCTGGAGCCCACGTTCGTACGGGTCCGCTGGCAGGACGCCGACCGGGACGAGGCGGCGCGGGACGCGGCGGCCGAGAACTTCCGCGCCTGGCTCACCGGTGCGGACGGGCAGGCCGCGTTCGCCCGGGACGGCTTCCGTTCCGCGAGCGGCGCGCATCCCCTGCTGGACGCCGACCGCCCGGTCCCCGCCGGGATGCTGTCGGCGCCGGCGCCGCTGGAGGAGACCGCCGGACGGGACGAGATGGAGACGGCACTCACCGACTACCGCGCCGCACACGGCCCCGGCCGGGTCCTGTTCCTGCTGGACAGCTCCGGTTCGATGGCCTCCCTGTGGGAAGGTCCCAGCGGCGGGCCCGGCCTGCTCGAACAGTCCCTGGGCGGGCTCGGGGGCCGGGACGAGTACGGCGTGTGGGCGGTGTCCGGGGCGTCCGGCGACGAGCGCCCGTACGAGGCCGTGCTCCCCTTCGGCCGCCACACCCGCAAGGACGCCGAACGCGCCGTCGACGCGGCCCGGGTGCGGGACGCCGAGGCCGACCCGCACGCGGCACTGCTCGCCGCGCTCGACGACCTCGCCGCCCGCGGCCCGGACGAACGCCCCCGGCTCGTCGTCCACATCACCGACGGCGAGGACGACGACCGGCTGACCGGCGCGAACCTCGACGACGTCCTGACCAGGGCGGGGGCGGCCGGGGTACCGGTGACCATGGTGTCCCTGGAGGCCGGCGGCTGCGACCCGGACCGCCCGGCCACCCGCATCTCCACCGCGAGCGGCGGCCGCTGCCTGGACGCCGGCGAGAACCTCGGCGCGGCCCTGACCGACGAGGTCGCCCGCGCCGGAACGGGGGAGGACTGATGACGCGCGGCGGTGAGAGCCAGGGGGTGGGACGCGACGGCACTGCAGGGCTGTTGGGCCGGGGTGGGATCGCGTGGCTGGTGGCCGGGCGTGGTGCGGGGCAGCGGGTGGGGCGCGGCCGCACTGCAGGGCTGTCGGGCCGGGGCGGGATGACGTGGCTGGTGGCCGGGCGTGGTGTCGGGGTGCGGGCGGATTGCTCCCGTACCGCGCGGCTGCCGGCCCGCCGCGGTGCGGGGCTGCCGGCGGGCCGCCCCCGCACCGGAACCCTGAGGGCCGGGCGCGGTGCGGGGCAGCGGGTGGGGCGCGGCCGCATCGTACGGCTGGTGGGCCGGGGTGGGGTCTCGCGGTTGACCGTCGGGCGCTTTCGCAGCGGGCCCCTGAGGGCCGGGCGTGGCGCATGCGCTCGGCTCGTGGCTCTTCTGGCCGTGGTGGTGCTCGCGGCCGTCACGGCGTGTACCGGTGACGGTGCCGGGGAACCCGCGGTGCCCGCCGCCGACGTGCCCGGTGACATCGTCGTCGCCAGCGGCCGGGACGTCACCGGCAAGAACGGCATCCGCCAGCAGCTCATCGACGCCTGGAACCGGCAGCAGGAGAAGGCCGGCACCGGCTACCGCGCCCGTCTGGTCGAACTCCCGGGCAGCGCCGACGAACAGCGCAGCCAGCTCCTGGGCGCCCTCCAGTCCGGCAGCGCCGCCTACGACGTCGTCAACCTCGACGTCACCTGGGTACCGGAGTTCGCCGCCGCCGGCCTCGTGCGCCGCCTCCCCGACGAAGTGCTGGACGGTGACGTCATCAAGTCGGTGGCGGACACGGCCCGTTGGGACGACAAGGTGTACGCGGTGCCGTTCAACAGCGATGTCGGACTCCTCTACTACCGGCGCGACCACCTGGACGCGGTGGGCGTCCAGCAGACCGACCTGAGCGCGGGCATCGACCGGACCCGGCTCCAGGAGATCGTCCGCTCGCTGGAGAACAAGCCGCCCAAGGGCTACGAGCAGGGCTGGACCACCCAGCTCGCCTCCTACGAGGGCCGCACGGTCAACGCCGTGGAGGCGTTCGCGTCCGCGACGCCGGACCTCGCCCTCACCGACGCCGACGGCGACTACGCCGCCACCGCCGAGCAGTTGGCCGAGGGCATCGCCGAACTCCGGCAGCGCACCGACCCGTCGTACACCCTCCAGGACGCCGTCCACTCCGACGAGGACGCCTCCCTCGCCGACTTCGCCGCCGGCCGCACCGCCTTCCTGCGCCACTGGCCCTACGCCTACCGCACGCTGCACCAGTCCTTCACCGACGAACAGCTCGGCGTGGCCCCGCTGCCCGGCCGGGCGGTGCTCGGCGGCCAGAACCTCGCCGTGACCGCCGCGTCCCAGCGGTCGGCCAAGGCGGCCGAGCTGATCGGCTTCCTCACCGGCAGGGAGAGCGAACGCTGTCTGCTGGACGCGGGGTTCGCGGCGACGCGGACCTCGGCGTACGGCGACGACACGGTGACGTGCCCCCTCGCCGCCGCGAGCCCCTCGCCCTCCCCCACCGGCGAGCGCGCCGACCGCATGCCACGCGACGACGCCGGCCGCCCCGCCTACGCCCACCGCATCCTCCTCCCGGCCCTCGGCAGCGCCGTCCAGCGCCCGCGCACCCCGATGTACGGCGCGTTCACGCAGACCTTCACCGCACAGCTGGGCGCCCTGTTCGGCGACCGTCCGCCGACCGACCCACAGCTGGCGCGACGCCTGGACGAGGCGCTGCGGAAGGCGCTGCCGGACTAGGGCCCTTCTGATGCATCTCCGTGGCGTCGCGACGCCCGGCACGCACTCTCGCCGCACCGGACGAAAGCCCTAGTAGCTCCGCTACGAGGACTTCCGCCCGGCACGCCGAGAGCACGCACCGAACGCCGCTCCTTCTTCCACGGAGATCCATCAGAAGGGCCCTAGTGCCCCGGCACCGGCTGTACGAGGTGCACGAGGGCCCCGGACACCAGCGTCCGTACACCCGGCGCCAGGGTCGACAGGTCCGGCGCGAAGCGGGGGCTGTGGTTGCTGGGGACGGCCGCGAGCTTCTCGTCGAGGTCGTCGCCGGGTGCCGCCTCCCACACGTCCGGCGCCGTGGCGGCCACGAACCAGTAGGCGTACGGCAGACCGTCCGGGGCCAGGTGGGCGAAGTCCTCGCTGCCCATCGCCGGGCCCGGGTCGAGGACCGTCCCCGGACCGAAGACCTCGCCGTGCACGGCGGCGACCCGCCGGTCCGTCCCGGCGTCGTTGACGGTGACCGGGAAGCTCGCCCCGACCGTCACCTCCGGCTCGCGCGGGCAGCCCGCCGCCGAGCACTCGCCGGCCGCGATCCGCCGTACCGCCGCGATCATGCGGTCCCGGACCGACCGGGACTGGCTGCGGATGTTCAGCGAGATCCGGGCCTCGGCCGGGATGATGTTGGGCCGGCTGCCCGCCTCGATCCGTCCCACGGTCAGGACGGCGGACTCCCCGGCGGCGATCTCGCGCGAGACGACGGTCTGGAGCCGGGTGACCAGGAAGCACGCCGTCACCACCGGGTCGACGGTCGTCTCGGGCCGCGAGCCGTGCCCGCCGACCCCGTGGACGACGATGTCGAGGTCCGTCGAGGCGGAGAGGATCAGCCCGGGCACGTGCCCGTAGAAGCCGGTCGGGCCCGGCACCGCGTGCTGGCCCAGCAGCACGTCCGGGCGCGGGAACCGTTCGTACAGCCCGTCGGCCACCATCCGGGCCGCGCCCAGCCCCGTCTCCTCGGCGGGCTGCCCGACCATCAGCAGCGTGCCGGACCAGGTCTCCCGCCCGGCGGACAGGGCTTCGGCGGCCCCCGCCAGCCAGGTCACATGCAGGTCGTGACCGCAGGCGTGCATGACACCGGCCGTGTCCGAGGCGTACGGCAGTCCGGTCTCCTCGGCGACCGGCAGCGCGTCCATGTCGGCGCGCAGCAGGACGACGGGTCCGTCGCCGTTGCGCAGGACGCCCACGACTCCGGTGCCGCCGATGCCGTCGGCGGTCTCGTATCCGGCCCGCTCGAGGCGTTCGGCGAGCTTGCCGGCCGTGCGGTGCTCCTCCAGGGAGAGCTCGGGGTGGCGGTGCAGGTCCCGGTAGAAGTCCTCCAGGGCGCTCACCGGGAGGTCGGCGGTGAGATCCAGCGCGGTGCGGGCGGCGGAAGAGGTCACGTCGGCAGCGTACTCACGGTCGCCGGAGCGGCGGGCTTGGTGTCGCGGTCGGTGACGGCGTCGACGATCAGCAGCCCACGGCCGCCCTCGGTCGGTTCATCCACAGCTGTGGACAGTGGTGGCGCGGTGGGTGGCCGGGGATCGATGCCGTCCCTCCGACCACCTGGGCCGCTTTCGTCAACGGCGTCGCGAGCTAGCCGGCGCCGTCCGAGGGCGGCGTTTCGACCTTCGCGTGGAGGATGTCGCGGGCCTGTTCCGCCGCGCGGGTCGTGCTCTCGCTGACGAAGTCGAGGAAGCGGGCGATGTTCTCGAGGCGGGTGGCGGCCGGGGTGCCGGGGCCGAGGACGCCGACGCCCTGCCGGGCGAGCTCGACGATCTGGATGAGGGCCCGGGCGCTGGCCAGCATCGACTGGTACCAGACGTCGTCGTCGACGACGTAGCGCTCGCGCCGGCGGTCGTCGCGTTCCCGGCGTACGAGGCCCTGGCTGTCGAGGAAGGTGATCGCTTTGGAGATGGACGCCGGGCTGACCTGAAGGCGCTGGACGAGTTCGGACGCGGTCAGGCTGCCGCTGTCGGTGAGGGTGAGGCAGGCCATCACCCGGGCCGTCATCGTGGGCATGCCCGAAGCCATGAGGACGGTGGTGAACACCTCCTCGTACTCGCGCACGGCCTCGGCGTCGCGTCCGTGGGCCTGCGGGGGCGCCACCGTCCCCCGGGGCGTGGCCTGCCTGCGCCGGTGGGCGCGGTGTTCGGTGGCGCGGTGGGCCAGGTCGGCGCGGTAGCCGGTGGGGCCGCCGTTGCGCATCACCTCCCGCGTGACCGTCGAGGTCGGGCGGTCGAGACGTCTGGCGATCTCCGCGTACGCGAGGCCGTCGGCCAGCCCCAGCGCGATCTGCTGGCGTTCCTGCTGGGTGAGTCTGCCTCCCGGCATGGCGGTCTCCTTCGTGGGCCGTGGCGGCTCGTGGCTCCACTATAGCGTTCACTTCTGATTCATTGCAACGAATCGGGTGACGTTTGTTGCGTTAGGCTCCAGACCATTGCAATGAATTCTCTGTCTTCACCTGCACTGATGGTGATTACGCGCAACGAGTCTGTTGCCTAGACCTTGAATGCAACGTAGCTTTTCCTTCATCGGAAACAACGAGTCGAAGGAAAACACGATGCAGAAGTTCGCCACCCCCACCCCCATCTCCGCCCTCCTCGACATCCCCGCCGGACACATCCGCTTCATCGCCGCCGACCGGACCGACACCACCGTCGAGATCCTCCCCGCCGACGCCTCCAAGAGCCGCGACACCAAGGCGGCCGAGCAGATCACGGTCACCTACGGCCACGGCGACGGCGTTCTGCGGATCGAGGCCCCGCCCGCCAAGAACCGCATCCTCGGCGCCTCCGGAGCCGTCGAGGTGACCGTCCAACTGCCCGCCGGCTCCCGCGTCGAGGCCAAGGCCGCCGACGGCGAGCTCCGCGGCGTCGGACGGCTCGGCGACGTCACCTTCGAAGGCGCCCAGGGCACGGTCAAGCTCGACGAGACCGCCGACGCCCGCCTCGTCCTCATGGCCGGCGACATCTCGGTCGGACGCCTGGGCGGCCCCGCCGAGATCAGCATCCAGAAGGGCGACATCCACATCACCGAGGCCCTGCACGGCACCGTCGACCTGCGCACCGAGGCCGGCCACATCACGGTCGGCGCCGCCCGCGGCGTCTCCGCCTCCCTGGACGCCGGCACCAGCCACGGCCGGATCCACAACGCCCTCAAGAACACCGACGGCGCCGACTCCGCCCTGACCATCCACGCCACCACCGCCTACGGCGACATCACCGCCCGCAGCCTCTGACCCGCGGCATCCAGAAGGAGAGACCCTCATGACCGACCTGGCCATCGCGGCAACCGGGCTGCGCAAGTCCTACGCCGACAAGACCGTCCTCGACGGCATCGACCTGACCGTCCCCGAAGGGACGATCTTCTCCCTGCTCGGGCCGAACGGCGCCGGCAAGACCACCGCCGTCAAGATCCTCTCCACCCTCATCACCGCCGACGCCGGCGACATCCGCATCGGCGGTCACAACCCGGCCACCGACCCCCAGGCGGTCCGCGCCGCGATCGGTGTCACCGGCCAGTTCTCCGCCGTCGACGGCCTGATCACCGGCGAGGAGAACATGCTCCTCATGGCAGACCTGCACCACCTGTCCAAGCAGGAGGGACGGCGGGTCGCCGCCGAACTCCTGGAGCGCTTCGACCTCACCGAGGCGGCGAAGAAGCCCGCCTCCACCTACTCCGGCGGCATGAAGCGCCGCCTCGACATCGCCATGACCCTGGTCGGCGACCCGCGGATCATCTTCCTCGACGAACCGACCACCGGCCTCGACCCGCGCAGCCGCCACAACATGTGGCAGATCATCCGCGAACTGGTCTCCGACGGCGTCACCGTCTTCCTCACCACGCAGTACCTGGAGGAGGCGGACGAACTCGCCGACCGCATCGCGGTACTGAACGACGGCAAGATCGCCGCCCAGGGCACCGCCGAGGAGCTCAAGCGGCTCATCCCCGGCGGCCACGTCCGCCTCCGCTTCACCGACCCGGCCGCCTACCAGTCCGCCGCCTCCGCTCTCCTCGAGGTCACCCGTGACGACGAGGCACTCGCGCTTCAGATCTCCAGCGACGGCAGCCAGCGCGACCTGCGTTCCCTCCTCGACCGGCTGGACGCGGCCGGTATCGAGGCGGACGAGCTGACCGTGCACACCCCCGACCTCGACGACGTGTTCTTCGCCCTGACCGGCCCGGCCAACATCCCCAGCCAGCCCAAGGAGGCTGTCCGATGAACGCTCCCCTGGCTTCCGCCCGCCCGACCCGGATCTCCCTCGCCGTGCGCGACTCGTCCACGATGCTGCGCCGCAACCTCCTGCACGCGCGCCGCTATCCGTCCCTCACGCTGAACCTGCTGCTCACGCCGATCATGCTGCTGCTGCTCTTCGTCTACATCTTCGGCGACGCGATGAGCGCCGGCATCGGGGGCGGCGGGGCGGACCGGTCCGCGTACATCGCGTACGTCGTCCCGGGCCTGCTGCTGATGACCATCGGCTCCACCGTGGTCGGCACCGCGGTGTCCGTCTCCAACGACATGACCGAGGGCATCATCGCCCGCTTCCGCACGATGGCGATCCACCGCCCTTCGGTGCTCGTCGGGCACGTCGTCGGCAGCGTGCTGCAGTGCGTGATGAGCGTGGTCCTCGTGGGTGCCGTCGCCGTGGCCATCGGCTTCCGGTCCACGGACGCAACGGCCCTGGAGTGGCTGGCGGCGTTCGGGCTGCTCGTCCTGTTTGCCCTGGCGTTCACCTGGATCGCGGTCGGCATGGGCCTGATCAGCCCGAACGCAGAGGCCGCCAGCAACAACGCGCTGCCGCTGATCCTGCTGCCGCTCCTCTCCAGCGCCTTCACCCCGGTCGACTCCATGCCGGGCTGGTTCCAGCCGGTCGCCGAGTACCAGCCCTTCACGCCGGCCATCGAGACCCTGCGCGGACTCCTCCTCGGCAGCGAGATCGGCCACAACGGGTGGCTCGCCCTCGCCTGGTGCCTGGCCCTCACCGTCCTCGGCTACTTCTGGTCGACCTCGAAGTTCAACGCCGACCCGAAGTAACCGCCATGACAACGCGGGCCACCTCCCGCAGCGCGCCCCACCCCAGGGCGGCGTACGCCGACACCCGTCGGCCTGCGCCGCCCTGTCGGCGTCCCCACCCAGGCACCGAGCCCTCTCACCTCACGTCCCCCAAGGACACGAGCAACGTACGCAGCAGCGCATTGAACTGCTCGCAGTCCTCCACGCCCAGCCCCGCCAGCAGCTTGCGCTGGTTGCTCACGTGGCCCTCCACCACCTCGTCGACCCGGGCGGCGCCCTCCTCGGTCAGGGCGATGTGGAGGCTGCGTCGGTCGCCGGGTACGGCCTCGCGGGTGACGAGGCCCTGGGCGACGAGGCGGTCGACGCGGTTGGTCAGGGCGGCGGAGCCGATCATGACGCCGGCGGCCAGCTCCTTCGCGGTGAGCGGCCTGTTGCTCCGGCGCAGGGTGGCGAGGACGTCGAACTCCCAGGTCTCCATGCCGTGTTCGGCGAAGTAGTCCTTGAGGCCGGCGCCGACGAGCCGTGAGAGCCGCATGATGCGCCCGACGGTGCCCATGGCGTCGAGGTCCAGGTCCGTGCGCAGGACGGCCCATTGGTCGAGGAAATCGTCGACGGAGTCGCGCATGACGGTCACCTCCCCTTCATTAATTCGATGTCAAACCGTTTGACTATGTTCTAGCCTACTGCTTAGCTTCTCGATGTCAGATAGTTCGACGTCGAAAGGCTGGATCGTGACGACCGCAGAGGCAGCGGCAGGGACAGAGGCAGCCGCAGAGGCAGATCATTCCACCGTGGCGCGGGTCATCCGCACGCGCCGCAGTGTCCGCCACTACCGGCCCGACCCGGTCCCCGCCCCGCTGCTGCGGGAGCTGACCGAGCTGGCCCTGGAAGCGCCGTCCAGCTTCAACCTCCAGGCCCGCTCGATCGTGGTCGTGGCCGGCGAGGAGGGGCGTCAGGCCCTCACCCGGGCCACCGGCGGCCAGCCGCATCCCCAGGAAGCGCCGGTCATGCTGGTGTTCGTCGCCGAGTCCGCCGCCTGGCGCGAGGACCGCGGCGACATCTGGGAGACGGCGCTGGAGGGCGGGGCCTGGTCGGGCCGCTTCGCCGCCGCCTCGCCCGACGACGCCCGGGCCTTCTACGAGGACCCGAGCCGGCGCGGCCTCGAGCGCGAGTACGCCGTCAAGGACGCCATGATCGCCGCCTCGTTCCTGATGATCGCCGCGCAGGCGGCCGGTCTCGCGACCAGTCCGATGAACGGCTGGGACGAGGAGGAGGTCAAGAAGGCCATCGGCGCCGACGGACGCGACGACGTGCACATCGCCCTGCTCATGCCGCTGGGCTACCCGGCCGAGACCCGGCTCCACCCGGGCCGCCGGGACCGTGCACTGACCTGCTTCGACGAGTCGTACGGCCGCTGAGGCGCTCCGCGAGAACACGTTCGCCATTCAATCAAGCAAGCACAACAACTTCACCAGCAGGTTCTTCAAACAGCCAGCAGGTTCTTCAAACAGGGGGATGGTCTTCATGACCACTGTGAACAAGCTCGTCCAGGTCGCCGGCATCATCGACGCCGCCGAGGCCGACATGGTCATCGGGGAGGGCGCGGACTGGATCGGCTTCGCGCTGCGGCTGCCGTCCGGCAAGGACGACATCGCCGAGCAGGACGCCGCCGTCATCATCAAGGGCCTCGAGGCCCCGCACGCCGGCGTGCTCATCAGCTACCTCACCGACGCCGAGGAGGTCAGCGAGTTCTGCCGCGAGCTCGGTGTCGTGGCCGTCCAGCTGCACGGCGACGTGGCGACGGCGGAACTGCGCCGGCTCAAGGAGATCCGCCCGGAGCTGTTCGTCCTGAAGTCCCTCGTGGTCAAGGAGGACAACGCCGACGAGCTGCTGAAGCTGGTCGACGAGACCCACCCGTACGTCGACATGTACATCACCGACACCTTCGACCCGAGGACCGGCGCCAAGGGCGCCACCGGCCTCACCCACGACTGGAGCGTCTCGGCCGAACTGGTCCGCCGCTCCCCGAAGCCGCTGATGATGGCGGGCGGCCTGAACCCGGAGAACGTCGGCGACGCGATCCGCACGGTCCGCCCCGCCGCGGTGGACGCCCACACCGGCCTGGAGGGCCCCGACGGACGCAAGGACCGGGCCAAGGTCGCGAAGTTCGTCACCGAGGCGCGCCGCGCCTTCGACGAGATCGCCTGATCCGGCGGCCCGAGGCAGGGGCGGCCGGTCCGGGGACAGCCCGGCCGCCCCGCTGCCCTGCCGCCCCGCCCGCTCCACGCCCCGGCACACCCCGGCACATCCCGGCCCACCGAGGAGATCCCGTCGTGACCACCGGCCACAACGTCCACCCCCTCCCGCAGACCGACCAGCTCCGCGCGATGCACACGATCATCCGCGACCGGGACTGCGCACGCGAGGACTTCGTCTTCTACTCCCGCCGCATCATCCGCCTCCTGCTGGAGCACGGAATGGACCTGCTCCCCTTCACCAAGAAGGAGGTCACCACTCCGGTCGGCACCACCTATCACGGCCTGGAGTTCGCCGCCGAGCTGTGCGGCGTGTCCGTGATCCGGGCCGGCGAGGCGATGGAGGGCGAGCTGCGCGATCTGCTGCCCGGCGTCCGGATCGGCAAGATCCTGATCCAGCGCGACAAGCAGACCAAGCAGCCGCACCTCTACTACCGGCACCTGCCCGCCGACATCGCCGAGCGGCACGTACTGCTGCTCGAACCGATGCTGGCCACCGCGGGATCCGCGCTCGCCGCCGTCGACGTCCTGCTGGAGGCCGGCGTGCGCGAGGACCGCATCATCATGGTCAATTTCCTGTCGTCGCCCGAGGGCCTGCGCCGCGTCGCCACCGAGCGGCCGCGCGTGCGGATCGTCACCAGCGCCATCGAGGACCGGATGAACGAGAACGCGTTCATGGTCCCCGGCATCGGCGACTTCGGTGACCGGTTCTTCGGCACCACCGACTCCGGAGCCCGGACATGACCGGCCAACGCCTCGCGACCACCTCCGCGATCACCGCCCTCGCCCCCGCCGTCTGGGGCTCCACCTACCTGGTGACCACCGAGTTCCTGCCGCCCGACCGGCCCCTGCTGGCCTCGACCGTACGGGCGCTGCCGGCCGGTCTGATCCTGCTGGCGGCCACCAGGGTCCTGCCGAAGGGCAGTTGGTGGTGGAAGGCGATCGTGCTCGGTGTCCTGAACATCGGCGCGTTCTTCTACTTCCTCTTCCTCGCCGCCTATCACCTGCCGGGCGGCGTGGCCGCACTGGTGATGTCCGTGCAGCCGATGATCGTGCTGCTGATGGGCGCGGTGCTGCTCGGCGACCGCATCAAGCCCGTGCACGTGGCCTCCTGTCTGATCGCCGCGGCCGGTGTCGCCCTGCTCGTCCTCCAGCCGCACGCGGGCCTGGACGGCATCGGCGTGGTGGCCGGTCTGCTGGGCGCGCTGTCCATGGCCGCCGGCATCGTGCTGACCAAGCGGTGGGGCCGCCCCGAGGGCGTCACGCTGCTGACGTTCACCGGCTGGCAGCTCACCGTCGGCGGCCTCGCGCTGCTTCCCGTCACCCTGGCCAGTGAACCGCTGCCGGACCACTTGACCTGGGAAAACGTCGGCGGCTTCGCCTACCTGGGCATCATCGGCGCCCTCGTCGCCTACGTCCTGTGGTTCCGCGGCCTTTCCCGGCTGCCCGCGCTGGCCGCCTCGTTCCTGTCGTTCGCCTCGCCGCTGTGCGCGACGATCCTCGGCTACCTCTTCCTCGACCAGTCGCTGCGCCCGCTGCAACTCCTCGGCGCCGCGGCCGTCGTCGGAGCCGTCGTCCTCGCCCAGCCCCGCGCCAAGAAGCCCGCGCCGCCGACGCCGCCGGCCGAAGGCCCGGCCGTGAGCCGCGTGGCGGACGACGCCCGCGTCTGAAAAGCGCCGTACGCACGCCGCAGGCATACGCATGCCGCACGTCGTACGCGCAAAGCCGTTGTCACCGCCCGAACAGGGCGTCTTCATTTCCGGGGGGAAACACTTCATGAGCACCCGTGCGCCGATATCCGGCGTGTCCCACATGGGCGTCTCGCTGCCCGCTCTCCTTGCCCACCAGGCCCGTCTGCGGCCCGACGACACCGCCGTCACCCTGCCGCAGGCATCCGGCGAGAGCGGTCGTCTCACCTTCGGCGGGCTGGATGCCGCCGCCCGCCGGCTCGGCACCCATCTGGTCCGGCTCGGCGTCGAACCCGATGCCTGCGTCGGCCTGTTCACCGAACCGTCCGCCGAGCTGATGACCGGTGTGTGGGGCATCCTCACCGCCGGCGCCGCCTATCTGCCGCTGTCCCCGGACTATCCGGAGGACCGGCTGAGGTTCATGGTCGAGGACTCCGGAGCCCGGGTCGTCGTCACCCAGGACCACCTGCGCGAGCGCGCCCTGCGCCTGGTCCCGCAGGGCACCACCGTCGTCACCGCCTCCGACATCCCCGACCTGCCACCCGTACCCGCACCCGCCCCGCTGCCGCGGAACCGCGGCCACCACCTCGCGTACGTCATCTACACCTCGGGCAGCACCGGCCGCCCCAAGGGCGTGATGATCGAGCAGCGCAGCATCGTCTCCCAAATGCAGTGGCTGGCCAACTTCGGTCACCTGGGCCCCGAGGTGTCGATCCTGCAGAAGACGCCGATGAGCTTCGACGCGGCCCAGTGGGAGATCCTGGCGCCCGTCACCGGCGCCCGGGTCGTGATGGGGGCGCCCGGCATCTTCCGGGACCCGGAGGCGATCGTCACCACGATCTGCGAGCACCGGGTGACCGCCCTGCAGGCGGTGCCGACCCTGCTCCAGGCCCTCGTCGACACCGAACAGCTCGGCGCCTGCTCCTCGTTGACACGGGTCTTCTCCGGCGGCGAGGCCCTGACCCGCACCCTCGCCAAGGACCTGTTCGCGGTGCTGCCCGGGGTGTCGGTGGTCAACCTGTACGGGCCGACCGAGACGACGATCAACGCGACCTCGCACTGGATCGACCCGGACACCCTGGGCGAGGCACCCTCCGGGATCGTGCCGATCGGCACCCCGGCCGACAACGTCACCTGCTACATCCTCGACGAGAACCGCCAGCCGGTGGACATCGGCGAGAGCGGTGAGCTGTTCCTCGGCGGCGCCCAGGTCGCGCGCGGCTACATCGGTCTGCCCGAGCAGACCGCGGCGCGGTTCGTCACCTCGCCGTTCAACCCGACGGAGCGGCTGTACCGCACGGGCGACCTGTGCCAGTGGAACCCGGACGGCACGATCCAGTTCATGGGCCGCACCGACAACCAGGTCAAACTGCGCGGGTACCGCGTCGAACTGGAAGAGGTGGCCTCGCGCGTCGAGGAGCACGCGTGGGTACGGCGGGCCGCGGCCGTCGTCACCGACGACCCGCGCACCGGAAGCCAGGCCCTGGTCGCCGCGGTGGAGTTGAACGAGCGCACCGCCGCCGTGATGGACCAGGGCCGCGGGGACGCCGCCCACCACCAGTCCAAGGCGTCCAAGCTCCAGGTCAGGGCCCAGCTGTCCAACCCGGGCCTGCGCGAGCCGGCGGAGCTCGCGGGCCGCGCCACGGTCGAGCTGCCCGGCCGGGAGGCGTCCGCGGTCCAGCGGCGCAAGGCGTTCGCCCGCAAGACCTACCGGTTCTACGACGGCGGCCCGGTCACCGCGTCGGACGTCCTCGGCCTGCTCGCCCCGGGCCCGGTGTCGTCGTACTCCCGGCCGGTCGGCGAGCTGTCGATGGCGGAACTCGGCGAGATCCTGCGCTGGTTCGGCCCGTTCCGCAGCGAGGAGCGGCTGCTGCCGAAGTACGCCTACGCCTCGCCGGGCGCGCTGTACGCCACGCAGATGTACCTGGAGGCGAGCGGGCTGCCCGGTCTGGAGGCGGGCCTGTACTACCACCACCCGGTCGACCACGCCCTCGTCCGCCTCGGCGAGGTGTCCAAGGGCTTCCCCGCGCACGGCCTGCGCGTGCACTTCGTCGGCAAGCGGCGGGCGATCGAGCCCGTGTACAAGAACAACATCGCCGAGGTGCTGGAGTTCGAGGCCGGCCACATGGTCGGCGTGTTCGAGGAGGTCCTGCCCGCCCACGGGCTGGCCATCGAGCCGTACGGCTTCGAGCCGTCGGTCAAGGACCGGCTCGACGTGGCCGACGAGGACCTGTACCTGGGCACCTTCGCCGTCACCGGAAACATCACCGAGAACGACGGCCACGTCCGGCCGGAGCAGGTGGATCTGTATGTGCAGGCCCATGAGGACGGAGTGGAAGGCCTGGCCGCCGGTCTGTACCGGTACCGCGGCGGGGAGTTGGAACCCCTCGGCTCCGGGGTCGTCGAGAAGCGGCACGTCATCGCGATCAACCAGGGTGTGTACGAGCGGGCCGTGTTCGGCATCAGCGCGGTGGCCCGCACCGACGCCGAGTGGCTGCGCTACGTCGTCCTCGGCACCGCGCTGCACCACCTCCAGCGGCGGCCCGGCATCGGCCTGATGTCCTCCGGTTACTCCTCCAAGTCGGGGCATCCGCTGCCCGCCTCGCGCCGTCTGGACGATCTGCTGGCCGCCGCGGGCGAGCCGGCCGCGCCCGCCTCGTACTTCTTCGTCGGCGGCCGGATCAGCGACGAGCAGGCCGCGCACGAGGGCATGAACGAGGACGCCGTGCACACCAAGGGTCCGGCGGAGATGATCCGCGACGACCTCACGCGGTTCCTGCCGGACTACATGATCCCGGCCCGCGTGCTGGTGGTGAACGAACTGCCGCTGACCGCCAACGGCAAGATCGACGCGAAGGCCACGGCCGGCCTGCCGGAGATCGCGCAGGCCCGTACGTCGGCCGAGTACGTGGCGCCCGCGACGGCCACCGAGCGCTGGCTGGCCGGCGAGTGGGGCCGCACACTGAAGTACGAGGACGTCTCCACGCAGGACGAGTTCTTCGCCTCCGGGGGCAACTCCCTGCACGCGGTGGCGCTGGTCAACCGGATCAACCGGGAGTTCGGCATCACCCTGCCGCTCCAGGTGGTCTTCGAGTCCCCGAAGCTGGCCGACCTCGCGGCCCGCGTCGACGAGGGCGCCCCGGGCCGCGTCTCCCGCCTCGTCCCGTTGCACGGCGCCGGCGCCGACCGTCCGGTGTTCTGCTGGCCGGGCCTCGGCGGTTACCCGATGAACCTGCGCCTGCTCGGCCGCGAGGCCGCCCCCGACCGTGCCTTCTACGGCGTCCAGGCGCACGGCATCAACCCGGGCGAGCTGCCGTACGGCACGATCCGCGAGATGGCTATGGCCGACGTCGCCGAGATCCGGCGCACGCAGGCCTCGGGGCCGTACACCCTGTGGGGCTACTCCTTCGGCGCGCGGGTGGCGTTCGAAGCGGCCTGGCAGCTGGAGCAGTTCGGCGAGAAGGTCGAGCGGCTGCTGCTGATCTGCCCGGGCAACCCGCGCGTGCGCACCGAGGACGGCCGGCCGTGGGGGCGCGAGGCCTCGTACGCCAACCCCGCCTATGTGACCATCCTGTTCTCCGTGTTCACGGGCACGATCCACGGGCCGGAGCTCCAGGAGTGCCTCGCCCGGGCGGCCGACGAGGACTCCTTCGTCGGGTATGTGTCGGGGCTGCTGCCCCAGCTCGGTGCGGAAACGATTCGCCGGATCACCCGGATCGTCTCCGAGACCTACGAGTTCGAGTACAGCTTCCGCGAACTGCGCGAGCGCCGCATCGAGGCGCCCGTGACGATCTTCAAGGCGCGCGGCGACGACTACTCCTTCGTGGAGGACAGCTCCGGCTACTCCGCCGCACCGCCGCGGATCGTCGAGCTGGCGGGCGACCACTACGCCGTGCTGAAGGAGCACGGCGTGGGTGAACTCGTCGCCGCCATCCGTCACGCGACGGCCCGCCAGTAGCCGGCCGCCGCCCGCAGATCCCTCGCCCCCGTGCACATCCCCCGCCACGGGGGCGAGGCCCCCGGAACACCGGAAAGGAGCCGTGCGATGCCGCACGTCAGCATCAGGCACTGGCCGCGCACCTTCACCGACGCCGAGAAGGCGGACCTGGTCGCGGCGCTCACCGAGACGATCACCAAGGGCTTCGGCTGCCCGCCGGGCGCGGTGTCGATCGCCGTGGAGGCGGTGGAGCGGTCCCGCTGGACCGCCGAAGTGCACGTACCCGAACTCCAGGAGCGCGCCCACCTGTTGTGGAAGCCGCCGAACTACTCCGAGCCCGTCCCGACCGAAGGAACCTCATGAGCACGATCCCCCTCGTCTTCACCGAAGAGGTCCGTGAGGCCCTGCACGAGGGCCGTCCGGTCGTCGCGCTGGAGTCCAACGTCATCACGCACGGCCTGAAGTACCCGCACAACGCCGAGACCGCCCACCGGGTCGAGGCCGCCGTCCGCAAGGGCGGCTCGGTGCCGGCGACGATCTGTGTCGAGGACGGAGCGATCCGGGTCGGCATGACCGAGCGGGACATCGAGCGGTTCGCGTCCGCGCCCGGCATCCCGAAGGTGTCCAGCCGGGACCTGCCGATCGTCCTCGCGGGCGGCGGCCGGGGCGCGACCACCGTCGCCTCCTCGCTGGTGGCGGCCGAGCTCGCCGGGATCCCGTTCTTCTCCTCCGCGGGACTCGGCGGGGTGCACCGGGGCGCCGAGACCACCATGGACGTCTCCTCGGACCTGATCCAGCTGACCCGCTCCAAGGTCGCGGTGGTGTGCGCCGGGGCGAAGATGATCCTCGACCTGAAGCTGACCATGGAGTACCTGGAGACGCAGTGCGTCCCGGTCGTCTCCTACGGCTCCGACGACTTCCCCGCGTTCTACTGCGCGTCCAGCGGCGTGAAGTCCCCGCACCGCATCGACGACGAGGACCTGATCGCCAGGTCCGTCGCCCTGCACTGGGCCGCCGGCCATCCCGGCTCGTTCGTCGTCACCACCCCGCCGCGCGCCGAGGACGCCGTCGACGCCGCCGAGGCGGAGGCCGCGATCGCCGACGCGCTCGCCCAGGCCGAGCGGGACGGCGTCACCGGCCAGGGCCTCACCAAGTACCTGATGCACGCGGTCGACCGGGCCACCGGCGGCCGTACCGCACAGGCCAACATGGCCGTCCTGATCTCCACCGCCGAGGTGGGGGGCCGGATGGCCGCCGCGTACGCCCGTCAGCTCACCGACCGTTCCTGACCACCCGCATCCCCAGGGAGACACCCGCATGACCTCGCTGTTCGACTCCGTGACCTTCGGCAAGATCCCGCTGGCCAACCGGCTGGTGATGGCGCCGATGACCCGCAACCGGGCCAAGCCGTGCGGCGGCGCCACCGAGCTGATGGCCGAGTACTACGCCCAGCGCGCCTCGGCCGGCCTCGTCATCACCGAGGGCGTGCAGCCCTCCCAGGTCGGCCAGGGCTTCCTGAACACGCCCGGCCTGCACCACCCCGAGCAGGTCGCCTCCTGGCGGGCGGTGACCGACGCGGTGCACGCCGCGGGCGGCCGGATCGTGGTCCAGCTGATGCACTCCGGCCGGATCGGCCACCCGTCGCTGTACGACAGCGCCCACACCTCCGTCGCGCCCTCACCGGTCGCCGCGGCCGGCCAGTGCTTCACCCCGGGCGGCATGCAGGACTACCCGGTCCCGCACGAGCTGACCACCGAGGAGATCGCCGCGACCGTACGGGACTTCGCGGCCGCCGCCCGCAACGCCGTCGAGGCCGGCTTCGACGGGGTGGAGATCCACGCGGGCAACGGCTTCCTGCTGCACCAGTTCCTCGCCGAGAACACCAACCACCGTACCGACGCCTACGGCGGCTCGATCGAGAACCGCGTCCGCTTCGCCGTCGAGGTCACCGAGGCCGTCGTCGCCGCGATCGGCAACGAGCGCACCAGCATGCGCATCTCGCCCGGCAACACCTACAACGACATCGCCGAGGGCGACACCGAGGCCCTGTACGCGGCCCTGGTCCCGGCCCTGCCCGAGCTGGCGTTCCTGGAGGTGTGCGAGATCGTGACCCGCCCGGTGACCCGGGCCGTGCGCGACCTGTGGCAGGGCAACCTGGTGCTGAACCCGCACGCCGGCCCCGACTCCTTCCCGGCCACGGCGAAGTCCGCGCAGGAGGTGCTGGACGAGGGCCTGGCGGACGCCGTCTCGCTGGGCGCGCTCTTCCTCGCCAACCCCGACCTGCCCGCCCGGATCGCGGCCGGCGGCCCCTTCAACGAGGCCGACGAGTCGGCGTTCTACGGCGGCGACCACCGCGGCTACACCGACTACCCCGCGCTCGGCCAGTGAGGGCCGACCGGGGCAACGAGCGCACCCTGCTCCTCTTCGCCGGCCGCGCCCACCCGGAGCTGGCCGGGAAGGTCGCCGCGGAGCTGGGCGCGCGCCTGGTGCCCACGCAGGCCCGGGACTTCGCCAACGGGGAGATCTACGTCCGGTACGAGGAGTCGGTGCGGGGCGCGGACTGCTTCGTCATCCAGTCCCACACCGCGCCCATCAACACGTGGATCATGGAACAGCTCATCATGATCGACGCGTTGAAGCGGGCCTCCGCCCGCAGTATCACCGTCGTCGCCCCGTTCTACGGCTACTCGCGGCAGGACAAGAAGCACAAGGGCCGCGAGCCGATCTCGGCACGGCTGCTCGCGGACCTGCTGGCGTCGGCCGGCGCGGACCGGATCATCACCGTGGACCTGCACACCGACCAGATCGCCGGGTTCTTCGACGGTCCGATGGACCACCTGTTCGCGCTGCCGACGCTCGCCGACCACATCGCCGCCGGGTCGGACCACCGGCGGCTGACGGTGGTGTCGCCGGACGCGGGCCGGGTGCGGGTCGCGGACCGGTGGTGCGACCGGCTCGGCACTCCGCTGGCGATCGTCCACAAGAAGCGGGACAAGGACGTGGCCCACCAGGTCAGCGTCCACGAGGTGGTGGGCGAGGTCGAGGGCCGGGTGTGCGTCCTGGTCGACGACATGGTCGACACGGCGGGCACGATCTGCGCGGCGGCCGACGCGCTGTACGACAGCGGCGCCGAGGACGTGATCGTGGCGGCCACCCACGGCATCCTGTCCGGCCCGGCGGTGGACCGGCTGAGGAACTCGCGGGTCAGCCGCTTCGTGTTCACCGACACCCTGCCGACCGCCGCGGCGACCGGCCTGGCCAAGGTGGAGGTCCTGTCCATCGCCCCGGTGATCGCGCACGCGATCCGGGAGATCTTCGAGAACGGCTCGGTGACGAGTCTCCTCGACGAGCTGTAACCGGGGTGCTGTCTAGCGGCCGGCGGGGGCCGCGGAGTCCGTGAGCTGCGTGGCGTGCCGCGCGGGGGGCTCCGCCGCCCTCGCCGGGCCCGCGTTCGCCGCCAGTACCAAGGCGAGGACCGCGACGACGGCGGCGACGATGCCCCTGGTGTAACGCTCGGTGGCGCTGGTGCGATCAAGCACGACAACCTCGCAGCGGCGACAGGACGACAACAACAACCGCAACAACAGCAACGAAAACAAACAGAAGCAGCGGCGTATTAAGCATGGTTAATACGCCGTTTAACCTAGGGGCTGTCGGAGTCGAACGGCAAGAGGCACTAGGGGAGTTGGGCAATGTCGGAGCGCGACGACCCGGTGACCATCGGGCGCAGGGTCCAGCAGCTGCGGATCGACCGCGGGCTGACCCAGAGACAGGTGGCCGAACCGGCCTACACGCCCGCCTACATCTCCACCCTGGAGGCCGGCCGCGTCCGCCCCTCCGACGGCGCGCTGAGGCATCTCGCCGAGCGGCTCGGCGTCGGCTTCGAGGAGCTGGCCACCGGCCGCCCGGCCCACCTGATCACCGAACTGCGGCTGCAACTGACCGGCGCCCAGCGCACCTTGGCGACCGGCGCCGCCGAGGCCGCCGCCGAGGGGTTCGCGTCGGTCCTCGCGCAGGCGGAGGCACACGGTCTGGTCGGTGAGCAGGCCGACGCCCTGCTCGGGCTCGGCGAGTCCGGCATCGACACCGGCGACCTGGCCGCCGCCCGGCTCTACTTCGAGCGGGCCGAGGAGGCACTCGCCCGCGTGGCCGCGCCGCTGCCCGCCCGCGTCCCGGCGATCCGGGGCCGGGCCGTCTCGCACTACCTGGGCGGTGAACTCCGCTACGCCGTCTACCTGTTGGAGTCCACCCTCGACGAGCTGAACCGCGGCGGCCTGCACGACCCCGACGCGCTGCTCCTCCTCTACGCCAGCGTCATCGGCCCCTACATGGACATGGGCGCCCACGCCCGCGCCGCCCAGGCCGCCGAGCTCGCCCTCGCCCTGGCACCCCAGGTCGGCGACCCGGCCCTGGTGGCCCGGATGCACCGCTCGGTCGCCCGCACCCTGCTCGCCGAGGGCCGTATCGCCGAGGCCGACGCCTCGCTCGGCAAGGCGGCCGAGCTGTACCGGCAGCTCCAGCTCCGCACCGAACTCGCCAACTGCCACTGGATGCGCGGGTACGTCTACGCGCAGAACGGCGAACTCAAGCGCGCCGAGGCCGAGTTGCGGGAGGCCCTCGCGATGCTCTCCGCCAAGCGGGCCGCCCTCTACTCCAGCCAGGTCGCCGTCGAGCTGGCCGACGTACTGCACCGGCGCGGCAAGTCCGACGAGGCGGCCGAGCTGCTGCACGAGGTGCTCAGCGACTTCAGCGCCGAACGCGGCGCCCTGCACTCCGCCGCCGCCCACCGCCTCCTCGGCATCATCGCCGAGGACGCCCGGGACCCCGAGGCCGCCGAGGAACACTACGTACGCGCCCTGAGCCTGCTGGAGCGGGCGGGCGCGGCCGGCGACCTGGCCGACCTGTGCCGGCTGCTGGGGGACCTGCTGCGCCGCACGGGGCGCGTGGAGGCCGCGCTGGACGCCTACCGGACGGGGCTCGGACACCGTACGGCCCCGGGGACCACCACCCTCGGGCCCGCGCCCGCACAGCCTCCTCTGTGACGAAAACGGGGCGTTGCACAGCGGTCCCGGCTACCGTGCGCGGAGACACCGCGGACACACGCACTACCGGGACAGGCACGTGGAGAACCAACGAACGGCGGGCGACAACCTGCGGCTCGCCGTACGCGCGCTCTTCTACGCCGTCTTCGGCGGGGCGGCGCTGCTCGCCATCGCGACCGTCCTCTCCGTCCTCGGGCCGATGCTCGCGCTCGACCTGTACACCCCGGCCGTCGCCGCCTGGTGGACGGTCTTCACGGCGATCGCCGTCCAGGGTGTGCCGTTCCTGCTGCTCGGTACGGTCGTCTCGGCGGCCATCGGGGCCTTCGTGCCGGAGAAGGTGTTCAAGCGGCTCCTCCCGCGCAACCAGGCCCTCGCCGTGCCCGTCGCGGGAGCCGCGGGAGTCGTGCTCCCCGGCTGCGAGTGCGCGTCCGTGCCGGTGGCCGGGAGCCTGATGAGCCGGGGCGTGGCCCCTGCGGCCGCCCTCGCCTTCCTCCTCTCCGCGCCCGCGATCAATCCGGTGGTGCTGGTGGCGACCTCCATCGCCTTCCCCCGGCAGCCCGAGATGGTGCTCGGCCGACTGGTCGCCTCGCTGGGGACGGCCGTGGTGATGGGCTGGCTGTGGGCCCGGTTCGGGCGGGACGAGTGGATACGGCTGCCCAAGCGGCGCGCCCAGGCCGGCCCGGGCGGTCTGCGGGCCTTCGGTGCCGGGCTCCAGCACGACTTCCTGCACGCCGGCGGCTTCCTCGTGGTCGGCGCGGCGGCCGCGGCCACCTTCAACATCGCCGTCCCGAGGTCCGTGCTCGACGTCTTCACCGGCTCGGCCTGGGTCGCGGTGCTGCTGCTGGCCGTCCTGGCCGTCGTCCTGTGCGTGTGCAGCGAGGCCGACGCCTTCGTCGCCGCCTCGCTCAGCGGCTTCTCGCCCACCGCCCGGCTGGCGTTCATGGTCGTCGGCCCGATGGTCGACCTGAAGCTGATCGCCCTCCAGTCGGGAACCTTCGGGCGCGCCTTCGCCGTACGGTTCTCGGCCGCGACCTGGGTGGTGGCCGTGGCGAGCAGCGTGCTGGTCGGGTGGTGGCTGCTGTGAGCCTGCGACGGTACGGCTCCTCCGTCCTCCTCGCCCTCATGGGCGCGGCCGTCCTGCGGATATCCCTCTTCAGCGAGCTGTACCTGCGGTATGTGCAGGCGCCACTGCGGCCGTACCTGGTCGTGTCGGGGGTGGTGCTGGTGCTGCTGGGGGCCGTGATGGCGGCGGTACGGCGGTTCGCCCCCGACGATCAGGAAGAGGACGTTCACGAAGAGGACGTTCACGACGAGGGCGGTCACGAAGAGGGTGGTCATCACCACCACGGCCCCCGCGTCGCCTGGCTCCTCACCCTCCCCGCCCTCGCCCTGCTCCTCTTCCCGCCCCCCGCCCTCGGCTCCTACAGCGCCGGGCGCGAGGCCGCCCAGCGGGCGGCGCAGGGGGTCGGGACCTTCCCGGCGCTCGCCTCCGGGGACCCGGTGGAGCTGACGCTCGCCGAGTTCAACTCCAGGGCGATCTACGACAGCGGACGGTCGCTGCAGGGCCGTACGGTCCGGATGACCGGCTTCGTCACCCACGGCGAGGACGGCACCTGGTACGTCACCCGGCTCTACGTCACCTGCTGTGCCGCCGACGCGACGGCCGGCAAGGTCGAGGTCCGCGGCGACGACGCGCCGCCGGTCGACACCTGGGTCACCGTGACCGGCACCTGGCATCCCAAGGGCCGCCTGGGCAGCGACGAGGCCTGGCCGGCGGTGCTCGACGTCACGTCGGTCGACCGGGTGAAGCAGCCGGCGGATCCGTACGAGCAGCGCTAGGGCCCTTCTGCCGGAGAGAACGCCGGGCGGGTTTCGCCCCCCGCGCGAGGGGTAGTCGGGCGTCGCCCCTAGCGGGGCCTGTACGACGGTGGGCGCGCTCTGATGTAAGGAGGCGGTGGCCGTGCGTCCCAGGGACGGTCCGAACGGCGCCCACGGTGGCGAGCCCGGCCGGTACGGAGCGGAAGGCGGCGACTCCGGTAGCCCTCGGTATGCTCCGCAACCCGGATACCCCGAGCCTCCCCGGGCGTCGGACGGCGACGCCGAACGAGAGCTCGCACAGGACCGCATGCGTGACGTCGACCTGATCGCGGAGGGTGTGCGGGACGCCGAGCCCAAGGAGATGCCCGGGCGGCTGTGCGGGGTGGCGGTCGAACTGCTGCCGGTGGCCGGCGCGAGCGTGGCGCTGCACAACGAGGGCATGCCCGTACGGCTGAGCGCGAGCAGCGAGCAGGCCGCCCGCGTGGCGGAGATCCAGGCCACCCTCGGCGACGGACCGTGTCTGTCCGCCGCCCGGATCTGCGCGCCGGTGCTCGCCTGCGACCTCACCGCCGGCCGGGACGTCCGGCGCTGGCCGGTCTTCGCCCAGCAGGCCACGGCCGTCGGCGTACGGGCCATGTACTCGCTCCCGCTGGGCAACGAATCGGTGTGCGTGGGCACCTTCGACCTCTACCGCGACACCCCCGGCGAGCTCACACCCCGCGAACTGCGCACCGCGCAGCTGGTGGCGAGCGTGATGACGGTCGCCCTGATGGCGCTGCCCCGAGGGGACGAGAACGGGGGCCGGGAGACGGAACCCTGGCTGAGCGGCCTTGCCCAGGACCAGGACCAGGTCTATCAGGCCGTCGGCATGATCATGGCCCAGCTCGGCGTCGACGCCGACGAGGCGCTGGCCCGCCTGCGCGCCCACGCCTTCGCGGAGAGCCGTACGGCGCTGGAAATGGCGCGTGACGTGGTCGGACACCGGACGAGTTTCGACCGGGACGACGGCGACGGGGACTGAACGGGGACGGGACCGGGGACGGGACTGAACGGCGACGGACGGTACGGAACCGCCGTACCGTCCCGGAACCTCAGACCTCCACCCGACCCCGCTTGCGGACCTCCGTCAGGCGCTGCGCCCCCAGCTGTACGACCGCCTGCGCGACCTCGGGCGCCACCTCGCCGAAGCCGCCGTGGGTGAGGCCGATCGCGTCGTCGCCGACGCGCACGACCGCCACGTCCAGGGTGAACGCGGCGGGGTCGCCGTCGGCCGTCTCGCCCCACACGACGATCCGCAGCCCCTGCCGGGCCTCCCCGACCTGCGGCAGCGCGGCCTCAGAGACCTCGACGTCGTGCACGTCGCCCCGCGTGGCCTTGACCGTGAACTTCGCGCACTTCTTCGGCAGCGACTTCAGCCAGGCCAGCGTGCGGTCCACGTCCGCCGCCGGGTGGGCGACGACCTGCTGGCGCAGCTGGGTCTCGTTCCAGTCGTCGTCGAGCCCGACCACCGCGCGGGGGCGGGCGTCCGCGCCGAACAGCTCCTCGGCGTAGACGGTGTCGAGCAGGCGCTGGCAGTCCGGGCGGTTCGTCTTCGCCTTGAGCACGGTGTCGTGCCAGGTGGCCGCGCCTTGCGTGGACGTCCACGGCTCCCCCAGATCGACGGCCGTGAGCAGCGTGGCCTGCGCCTGTGCGTCGGTGAGGGCGGGGGTGGCGGCCGGGCTCTTCGCGGACGGGGAGGGCGGCGTGGTCGTCGCGGAGAGGTCGGGTTTCTCGGCGGTGGGCGGGGTGGTGAGGGCGGAGCAGGCGCTGGCGGTCAGGAGGGCGCCGACCGCCAGCGCGGAGGCGGTGAGGACACGGGCCGGGGGTCGGGTCATCGGGGTCTCTCCTGAGGGCTGCCAAGATCGAGTGCGCCCTCTTACGGCACCACCGGGACGGACGGGCCACCAGTGAGCCGGGCCGTACGGGTGAGGGGCGTCGGTGCGAAAACCCGTCGCACTGCTCCCCGCCCCCTTGTTACCGTCCCCCCCATGCAGCGCGCCCACGTAGTACTCGTGTCTCTCACGACGACGCCGGAGAGTGTCCCGGCGCGCTGACAGCTGACCCAGTCGAAAGCCCCGGGGCGAGTGCCCCGGGGCTTCGGCGTGCGGGGGCTCGTCGCCGGTCACCGTGAGGAGAGACCGCCATGACCGCCATGGACGCCCTGCCCGGCCCGCACGACCACCGCCGACTCGGCCGTGAGCTCGGCCTGTTCGACACCGACCCGCTGATGGGCGCGGGCCTGCCCTACTGGCTGCCCGACGGGGCCGTGGTGCGGCACACCCTGGAGGAGTACGTCCGGGAGGCCGAGCGCGCCGCCGGCTACCGGCACGTGTACTCGCCGGTCCTCGGCAAACGCGAGCTGTACGAGATCTCGGGGCACTGGTCCCACTACAGCGAGGACATGTTCCCGCCGATGGAGCTGGGCGCGGAGGAGGTCGTGCTGCGGCCGAGCCTGTGTCCCCACCACGCGCTGATCTACCGCTCCCGCTCCCACAGCTACCGCGAACTGCCGCTGAGAATGGCGGAGTTGGGCGGCATGTACCGCGCCGAGCTGTCCGGGGTGCTGGGCGGTCTGACCCGGGTCCGGGCCATCCAGCTCAACGACGCGCACATCTTCTGCACCCTGGAGCAGGCCGTGGACGAGGCCCGGGACGCGCTGGAGCTGATCGGCCGCGCGTACGCCGATCTCGGCATCCGCCCGACCCGGTACCGGCTCTCCCTGCCCGGCGAGGGCGGCAAGTACGTCGCCGACCCGGAGCTGTGGCGGCGGGCCACCGCGCTGCTGCGGGAGGTGCTCGACGACTCGGGGATCCCCTACGAGGCGGCCGAGGGCGAGGCCGCCTTCTACGGCCCCAAGATCGACGTCCAGATCGCCGATCCGGCCGGCCGCGAGGCCACCCTCTCCACCGTCCAGATCGACTTCCACCAGCCCGAGCGCTTCGACCTGCACTACATCGGCGCCGACGGGGCGAAGCACCGGCCGGTCATGGTGCACCGCAGCCTCATCGGCAGCGTGGAACGGGCGGTCGCGCACCTCGTCGAGCAGCACGGCGGCGCGTTCCCGGCCTGGCTCGCGCCCGTGCAGCTGGTGGTGCTGCCGGTGGCGGACGCACAGGAGGAGCGGGCGCACGAGGTCGTACGGCAGGCCCTGGCGCGGGGACTCCGGGCCGACGCGCGCGGTCCCGGCGACGGCACCCTCGGCGCCCGGGTCCGGGCGGCGCGCCTCGTGCCGTACCAGGCGGTGATCGGCGAGCGGGAGGCCGCCGGCGACCTGGTGGCCGTACGACTGCGGGACGGGAGCCGTCCGGGGGCGGTGCCTGTCGGGGAGCTGCTGGAGCGCATCGGTGCCCGGGTCGCGGACCGCGGGACCGAACTGTGGGGGCCTGCGTAAGGTCACTGACGTAGGGACCGTAGAGACACCTCAGAAGACACCTCAGAAGCCACCTCAGAAGCCACCTCAGAGACACCTTCACGAAGCGAGGAGCGCCGCTGTGACCGGTCAGCCCATCCCGGTGATCATCGACTGCGACACGGGTGTCGACGACGCCCTGGCCCTGCTGTTCGCCGTACGGCACCCCGCGCTCGACGTGCGGGCGGTGACCTGCGTGGCCGGGAACACCGACGTGGACGGCGTCGTACGCAACACCCTGACCGTGCTGGAGCAGGCCGGGGCCGGTGACATCCCGGTCGCGCGGGGCGCCGAGCGCCCGCTGATCGAGCCGGTGCGCACGGCCCGGCATGTGCACGGGCAGGACGGGATGGGCGACCTCGGGCTGCCCGCGCCGACCCGCCGGCCGGTCGACGTGGACGCGGTGACGCTGCTGCGGCGGGAGATCCTCGCCTCGCCGACGCCGGTCACCCTCATCCCCATGGCGCCCCTGACGAACATCGCGCTGCTGCTGCGTACGCATCCGGAGGTGGTGCGCAACATCGAGCGGATCGTGTTCATGGGCGGCGCGGTGGCGACCGGGAACGCCACGCCGGTCGCGGAGTTCAACGTGTGGCACGACCCGGAGGCGGCCGCGATCCTACTCACCGCCGGGGTGCCGATCACCATGTACGGCCTGGACGTCTTCAAGCAGGTCCTCGTCCCGGCCGGGGACGTCCAGCGGCTGCGCGCGAGCGCGGAGCCCCGCCTCCGGCTGGCCGGCGAACTCCTCGCCCACCGCGACCCGGCCACCTCCGGCGACCCCACCCCCACCGGCGGCCTCGGCGACGCGGGCGCGGTCTGCGCGGTCGTCGACCCGGGGGGCATCACCACCGAACGCCTCCCGGTCGAGGTGAGCCTGGCCCCGGGCACGGGCCGGGGCCAGACGATCGTCGACCGGCGCCCCCGCCCCGGCGAGTCCGAGATCCACGAGGGCACCCGTGAACAGCGGCTGGTGGACGTGGCGTTGGGTGTGGACGTGGAGCGGTACGTGAAGCTGTGGCTGACGACGGTGGAGGGGGCCTAGGGGTATAGGGGTCTAGGGGGGCTAGTGGGTGTCCGCCGCCGGCCGTACCGCCCACCGCTGTTCCACCTTCGCGAGCCGCCAGTAGCCGATGGCCGCCGCCCACACCACCACGAACAGGCCGACGATGACGTAGCCGACGCTGTCGAGGTTGATGCCGGCGATCCAGGTGGTGACCGTGTCGGTCAGGTCGAGCTTCTCGTGCAGGACGCCGACGAGTTGGATGGTGCCGATGAAGAAGGCGACGACGATGGACAGGCCGGTGATCGTGAGGTTGTAGAAGACCTTGCGGACCGGGTTGGAGAACGCCCACTGGTAGGCGAAGTTCATGAAGGTGCCGTCGAGGGTGTCGAACAGGCTCATGCCGGCGGCGAAGAGGAGGGGCAGGGAGAGGATCGCGTACCAGGGCAGTCCGGCCGCCGCGCCCGAGCCCGCCATCACCATCAGCGTCACCTCGGTGGCCGTGTCGAAGCCGAGGCCGAAGAGGAAGCCGAGCGGGTACATCTGGCCCGGGCGGGTGATGGACTTGGTGAGGCGGCCGAGGATGCGGTTCATGAACCCGCGGGAGTCCAGGTGCTGTTCGAGCTCCTTCTCGTCGTAGGCGCCCGCCCGCATCGCCTTGAACACCTTCAGGATGCCCAGCAGGGCGGCCAGGTTGAGGGCGGCGATGAGGTAGAGGAACGTGCCGGAGATCGTCGTACCGAGGACGCCGAGCACCTGGTGGGTGCCGGAGTCCTCGTTCATGACCGTTCCGGCGAGCTGGGTGCCGCCCGCGATCAGCAGGGCGAGCAGCACCACCACGCTGGAGTGGCCGAGCGCGAACCAGAAGCCCACCGACACCGGGCGCTTGCCGTCGGCCATCAGCTTGCGGGTGGTGTTGTCGATCGCGGCGATGTGGTCGGCGTCGAAGGCGTGCCGCATGCCGAGGGTGTAGGCGGTGATGCCGAGGCCGATGCCGAAGGCCTTGTCGCCGACCTCGTAGTGCCCGGGGACGACGAGGAGGAACAGGATCCCGAAGGCGACGACGTGCAGCGCGGCGACGGCCGACATGAGGCCGGCGGTCTTGAGGGTGTCCTCGCGGCGCCACTTGAAGGACGTCGGGGCGGGGACGGGCGCAGACTTCTGGGCAGGCTTGGGCAGGGTCATCCGGTCACGCTCCAGCACCTCGTGGATCAACTCGTGAGATGCCGTGGCCGGTCTCCTGGCTTACGGGTCGTGCGTGTCCGTTCCTGCCTTCCCGGTCGTGCGACCAGTGGCCCGGCTGGCGCCGGACGGGACGGAAACTCCCCGATCACAGTGGCGAGGGCCGCTCCGGCATGGACCCTTGAGGGGTCGTCACCGGCTTCCCGAGCACCACGGCCAGCCCACCGTAGGGTGGCGAGCGGTCTCCTGCATAGCTGCGTACCTGCGCAGGTATGGAAGATCACATGGGGGTGCCTGCGAGGATGGCGGCATGCATCTCGTTCCGGCCGACCGAGCGGATCGCCGAACCATCGACGGGCACCGGGTGTGCGACGCCATCGCCGCGATCGGCGAACCGGGCCATGTCCGCGCCTGGGCCGACCGCTTCTCGCTGCTCGCCGATCCCAAGCGGCTGGCTCTGCTGCTCGCCCTGCACCGCACCGGCCCCCTGGCCGTCTCCGACCTGGCGATCGCCACCGGCATGAACGACCCCGCCGTGTCGCAGGCGCTCAGGCTGCTGCGGGCGGCGGGGGTCGTGGAGGGGGAGAAGGAGGGGCGGATCGTCCGCTACCGGGTGGTGGACGCCGACATCGCCTCGCTGCTCCTTTCAGCCCGTCCGGCGTTTGAGGACGAGGCCCTTTCAGGGCCGACAGCGGGGTCTGGGGGCGCAGCCCCCAGGGACGGGACGGGAAGGGGCGGAGGGGGCGAATCCCGTGTCCTCAGCCCGAAGCCCGAACGCCGGCCGGGCTGAAACCGCCCGACCGGCGCTGCGCTGACTACACCAACCGCGCCTGATTACGAGCGAGCCGTCTTGCGACGCCGCGTCGCCAGCACGATGCCCGCACCGCCCGCGAGCAGCACCGCCGCACCGATCGCGATCGGGCCGGTCGCGCTGCTGCCGCCGGTCTCCGCGAGGTCGCCACCGCCGCCGTTCGGGGTGGCGGCGGGAGCGGTGGTGGACTCGGAGGCCGACGGGCTCGGGGCCTCGGTGGAGGGCGAGGCGGACTCGGAGGGAGTCTCCGTCGCCGGGGGCGTCGTCTCCTCGCCCGGCGTCGAGGGCTCCGTGGACTCCGGGGTCGACGGGGTCGGCGTCGGGGTGGCCGGGGGCTCGGACGGGGCCGTCGTGCAGTCCTTCGTGCCGCCGTTCCAGGCCGCGATCAGCTTGTCCTTGATGACCGGACGGTCCGGGCCCTTGGGCAGGTCGCCGTGGACGAAGCCGTCGTTCGCGTCGAGCTCGCCGTCGAACTTGACGGCGCCCCGGTAGAGGTCGATCTGCGCGAAGCAGCCCGCGTCCGGCACCGCGATGTCGAGGGACTCGGTCTGGCCGGGCTTGACGGTGACCGTGTCGAAGTCGACGAAGACCTGCTCGCCGGAGGTGGCGAAGGTGGCCCCGTGTGCGAGGTAGGAGGCCAGGGAGGCCGTGCAGGTGGTCGCGTCGCCGGCCGTGCGGACCTTGATGTGGACCTTGCCGTCGTCGGTCGGCTTCAGGTTCTGGTCGTCGACCTTGACCGAGTCGTAGAAGCTCGTGCCGTCCAGCGAGAACTGGCAGCGGTCGGTCTCGGTCTCCGTGCCGGCACCGGTGCCGGGCTGGTAGGCGCCGCCGGACTTCCAGCCGTCGCCACCGGGGGTGCCGGTGGCCCAGGAGGTGGGGGCGGAGACGGCACAGAGGACGAGCGCCGCGGCGCCCGTCCCCAGCAGGCGGCGCGCGGTGACACGTCTGGCTATGGACATGCGGGATCCCATCGGGGTGCGGGGGGTGGCAGGTGTTCCCAGAAAACCGATTCGGAGAAAGGACTCTGAGAAGGGTTCTGAGAAACACTGGGCTCATTGGTCATATGCGCCACAGTGCTCGCACATCGTGGATCTCCCCACGGAACGCTGTCAACCTGCGGCGATGCAGGGTGAGTTCAAGAGTTCATCACAATTCCGTCACACGGGGAATGAACCACTCCGGACAGCGTTCGAGTTCGCTTTCCCGACAATGTGGACAGGTACCTGCATGCTGATGCCCATCGTCCCGAACGCCACTAAGGAGACCGCGTGATCGACCCCATTCCCGACCTCTCCTCCAAGGACCCCAACTGGTGGCGCCAGGCCGTCGTCTACCAGGTCTACCCCCGCAGCTTCGCCGACGCCGACGGCGACGGGCTCGGCGACCTGAAGGGCATCACCCGGCGCCTGAACCACCTCGCCGCACTCGGCGTCGACGCCCTGTGGCTCAGCCCCTTCTACCCCTCCGAACTCGCCGACGGCGGCTACGACGTCGCCGACCACCGTGACGTCGACCCGCGCCTGGGCACCCTCGACGACTTCGGCGCGCTCGCCGCCGAGGCCCACCGCCTCGGCCTCAAGGTGATCGTCGACCTGGTCCCCAACCACACCTCCCACCAGCACGTCTGGTTCCAGGAGGCCCTCGCCGCCGGGCCCGGCTCACCCGCCCGCGACCGCTACGTCTTCCGCGACGGCCGCGGCCCGCACGGCGAACTACCGCCCACCGACTGGCAGTCCGTCTTCGGCGGCAGCGCCTGGCAGCGGGTGCCGGACGGACAGTGGTACCTGCACCTGTTCGCCCCCGAGCAGCCCGACCTCAACTGGGCGAACGAGGAGGTCCGCGCCGACTTCCGCACCACCCTGCGCTTCTGGTCCGACCGCGGGGTCGACGGCTTCCGCGTCGATGTCGCCCACGCCCTCACCAAGGACCTGGAGGAACCGCTGCGCGATCTCGGCGCCCCCGAACTCAGCGGCGAGGAGGCGCTGTCCGAGCTGCCGCCCGGCAGCCACCCCTTCTACGACCGTGACGACGTCCACGAGATCTACCGCGACTGGCGCAAGATCTTCGACGCCTACCGCCCGCCCCGCATGGCGGTCGCCGAGGCCTGGGTGCCGGGCGCCCGACGCGTGCTGTACGCCCGCCCGGACGAACTCGGCCAGGCCTTCAACTTCGAGTACCTGAAGGCCGGCTGGGACGCGGAGGAACTCCGCCAGGTCATCACCGGCTCCCTCGCCTCCGCCCGCGAGGCCGGCGCCTCCGCCACCTGGGTGCTGTCCAACCACGACGTCGTACGGCACACCTCCCGCCTCATGCTCCCGCCCGGCACCGACGAGAACGCCTGGCTGCTGTCCGGCGGCCACGCCCCCGCGGTCGACCAGGAACAGGGCCTGCGGCGCGCCCGCGCCGCCACGCTCCTGATGCTGGCGCTGCCCGGATCCTCGTACGTCTACCAGGGCGAGGAACTCGGTCTGCCCGAGGTCGCCGACCTGCCCTTCGAGGTCCTCCAGGACCCGATCTGGGAACAGACGGGACGCGTCCGCAAGGGCCGCGACGGGTGCCGGGTGCCGCTGCCGTGGACGACGACGGGACCCTCGTACGGCTTCGGCGCGGGCGGCGCCTGGCTGCCGCAGCCGGAGCGCTTCGCGGCGTACGCCGTCGAGGCACAGGACGGGGCCGAGGGCTCCACCCTGGAGCTCTACCGCAGGGCCCTCAGGCTGCGCCGCAAGCTGCTGGAGGGCGAGTCGCTGACCTGGGCGGCCGACAGCCCGGCCGGGGTGCTGGACTTCGCCCGGCACGAGGGCTGGCGGTGCGTGGCCAACCTGTCGGGGACGGCCGTACCGCTGCCGGCGGGCGAAGTGCTGCTGGCGAGCCGCCCGTTGGAGGACGGCCGCCTCGGACCGGACACCACCGTCTGGCTCGCTCCCTAGCGGCTGTCCCTCAGGGCGTGATGGTCGGCGTCGCGGTCGCGGTCGGCGGTGGGGCGAGGACGACCATCGGCTCGCCGGGCTGCGGCGGCGGCGGAGTCATGTCTTCCTTGGGCAGCTTCGGCGGGGTGGTCTGCTGGAAGAGGGCCTGGTCGTAGTTGACCAGGCCGGTGTCCTCCATGACCGTGATGTGGTCCAGGACGGTGTTGTTGGCCTGGTCGGCCAGCTGGCGCACCAGGCTGTTCTTGGTGGTGGAGCGGATCTTCGCGACCGTGTTGAAGATCGATCCGTGGGTGGTCCGCAGGATGTTGGCGAAGTTCGAGTCGAACGCCTTGCCGGTCTGCGAGTCGATCTGGTTCACGAAGGACAGCTGCTGCGGGCTCGCCACGTTCGGCAGGGTGATGTTCAGCATCGGGGCGATCTTGCGGCAGCTGGCGTCCAGCGCCGCGTGTCCGTCCACGAGGTGCTCGGACGCCCTCTTGACCTCCGGGGTCGTCCCCTTCTTCAGGCCGATCTGCCCGAGCGGGTACTCCCACAGCCCGGCCGCGCGCACAGCGACCACGAAGTGACGGTCCTGCTCGGTCAACGGCCCCCACTGTGTCTGGGCGATCACTCTGTCCTGCGCGCTGGAGACGGTGTCGAGGCCGAGCATCGACGGATAAGCCAGCGCAGCCAAGGTCAGCGTGAGGGCACCGCCGACGAAAACCGTTCCCGTCGTGTTCCGCGAAAAGCGCACCGTGTCTCCTGCCCGGTCGGGGGCCCGCTGTGGGCGGGTCGGACGTACAGAAGTACGGATGGGGATGCGCGAGAAACCTTTTGATTTGGTAAAGAATCCGGGACCTTCCTCGCCCAGAGCTCGCCCATACGGCCGCACAGCGCACGCCGCCTGTGGAAACGGGCCGCGAGAATCGCACGCATCGGGGCTACGACGTCCGGTGAGGAGCGGTGCCGACGATGCACAGGCCGAAGAAGGCAGCAGGAGCCGCGCTGGCGGCCGTCGCGGTGGTGGGCACGCTGGCCGTGTCCGCTCCGCCGCCGGAGACCGCCGCGCCCGGGCGTGGGCTGTGGGGCGCCGTGACCATCGCCCCCGGGCGGGAGGGGATCGTCGAGGCCTCCGGATACGAGGGGGCGGCGCTGGGGGCCGGGTCGGTGCTGACGCTGACGGCTCCCGAGGGCAGCGAGGTCACGGGCGTGCCGTTCACCGGGAGCGGTTATCGGGGGGTGGTCGTGTCCGGCGGGGGTGCTGGGACGTACACGTTCGCGGGGTCCGCGGCGGCGGTGGCGCAGGCATGGCGGGGGAGGACCTTCCCCTTCGTCCTGGCGGTGGCCCCGGACGCGGTACCGGGCACCCGGCTCCGCGGCTGTGTGCTGCGGCTCACGGACGCGCGGGGCGCGGTGCAGGACCAGGGCACCTGCGAGGTGACCGTCGGCCTGCCCGGGCCCACGCTGACGCGCCCCGAGTCCGGGGTGCCGTTGCCGGCCCGGCCGGAGATCGCCGGTACGGCGTACCCGGGCGCCCAGGTCACCGTGCGCGACGCCCTCGAGAACGAGGTCTGCGCGACGACGGCCACGGCAGTCGGCAGCTGGTCCTGCGTCCCGGGCCCCGCCCTCCCGTCCGGCCCGGGCCGCCTTCAGGCAACGGCCACGCTGAACGGAGTGAGCGGGACGAGCGAGCAGATCGCGATCACCGTGGCGGGAGCGGCGGGCCGGTCCTGACGGTGGGTCACGTCACCACGGCCATCTCGTGCGGCGTGCCGTTCAGCCGCCGCCCGCCCGTCTCCGTGCACGTCACGATGTCCTCGATACGGACGCCGAAGCGGCCGGGCAGATAGATGCCGGGCTCGATGGAGAAGCACATCCCGGGCACGAGCGGCCGCTGCTCGCCCTGCACGAGGTACGGCGGCTCGTGCGTGGTGACGCCGATGCCGTGGCCGGTGCGGTGGATGAAGTACTCGCCGTAGCCGGCGTACTCGATCACCGTGCGGGCCACCCGGTCGATCTCCTCGCACGGCACACCGGGGCGCACGGCCTCGAAGGCGGCCTGCTGGGCCTGGCGCACGATGTCGTGCACCGCTCGCTCCTCGTCGGTGGGCTCGCCGACGTGCACGGTCCGGGTGGTGTCCGAGCCGTACCCGTCCTTCAGACCGCCGAAGTCCAGGACCACCATGTCGCCGTCCTCGATGGTGCGCTCGCCGGCCTCGTGGTGCGGGTTCGCGCCGTTGGGCCCGGAGCCGACGACGGTGAAGTCGACCTGGCTGTGGCCGTGCCGGCGCAGGAGGTGTGCCAGGTCGGCGGCCACGTCGGTCTCCCGGCGCCCGGCGAACCGTACGGACAGGATCGCCTCGTACGTCGCGTCCGCCGCCGCCCCCGCCGCCGCGAGCCGGGCCACCTCGTGGTCGTCCTTGACCGCCCGCAGCATCGGCAGCGCGGTGCTCAGCGCACGGTACGTGGTGAGCGGCAGGGCCTCCTGAAGGCCGAGGAGGTGCAGGGACCAGGTGGCGTCCGAGACGCCGTAGTGGCCGCCCGGGCGCAGCAGTCCGGCCGCCGCCGCGTACGGGTCCTGGCCGTCCCGCCACTCCGACAGCCGCAGGGCGCCCGCGCCGGGGGCCGCCTCCGCCTCGGGACGTTCCAGTGCGGGGACCAGCAGTCGGGGCTCCGACTCGGGGACCAGCACCAGCAGGGTGAGGCGTTCGGTGAGCGCGGTCGGCTGGTAGCCGCACAGCCAGACCAGGTCGGGACCCGGGGTGACGAGCAGCCCGGAGAGACCGGCGTCGGCCGCGTCCCGGGCGGCCCGGGTCATACGCTCCGCGTGGTCCTGCTCGGTGAAGGCCACCGGTGTCCTGCTCATCGGTGTCTCGCTCATCGTCCTGCCCTTGTCGTCACGGTGCCGTGCTGACCCGTCCACGTGCGCTGACCTGTTCATTGGACGGGGGAGGTGGCCGGGGCACGCCGGTGGACGGGGCCGTTCGGGTGACGAGAGACGCGCCCGGGCCCTGGTCAGTACCGCACCGCCCGCCCCACCTTCGCCCCCACCTCGCCGCCCAGCTTCCGTGTGCTGCGGGCCGTGGCCTTCCCGGACTCGCCGGACGGGACGTCGGAGACGGTGACGACGACCACGTCGGCCAGGTCGCCGCCCCGCTCGGTGAAGTCGACCTGGACGAGGAAGGACCTCGTCGAGCCGGCGGTGTTGGCCACGGTGACCTCGACCGTCGTACGTCCGTCGCCGTCCGTACCCGGGGTGCCCAGCTTCACCTCGTCCTTGGCGTCGACGCCGCCCTTGACCTCGTCGAACCTCCGGCCCGCTGCCGCCGTCGCGGACGCGAACGCGTCCGTCGCCTCGGCACCCACCGAGCGCGCCGCCGACTCCGCCCTGCTGACCACGTCGGAGGGGCTGTCCTCGTCGGAGCAGCCGGCCAGTGCGGCCACCGTGGCCAGTGCGGTCAGCGCGACGGCTGCCAGGCGTGCTCGGGAACGGGCCATGTCGTCTCCAGGGCTGGGGGTCGGCAGATTCCGGTTCCAGTGAAGGGCTGCGGGCGTACACCCGCATGCCGGACCTCAGCCGAATGGCCCACCCCCATGGCGGGGGCCTTTGTGCCGCCCGATCGTCGAAGGGTCGTCCGATCGTCGAAGGGGTCGTACGACTCGAACCACTCGGACCACCTGCAGACTCGGAAGAAACGGGGCCCACCCATGACCCAGCAACCGCACGCGACGCAGCCGCCGACCGGCGGAGGGCAGCAGCCCACGGGCGCGCAGCAGCAGCCGACCTGGGACGACACCCGCCAGGGCATGACGCCCGGCCGGGCCGACTACGCCCCGATGCCGCCCGAGAGCGGCTGGGCCACCGGCGGGGTCGTCTTCGCCGGCGTCCTGCTGCTGATGAACGGCGTCCTGGCGATCTTCCAGGGCATCTCCGCGCTCGCCGAGGACGACGTGTGGGCCAACATCGGCGACTACGTCTACAAGATCAACCTCACCGGCTGGGGCGTGATCCTGCTCGTCCTCGGCGCGGTCGCCGTGGTCGCCGGCGCGGGCATCCTCAAGGGCGCCGCCTGGGCCCGTATGACCGGCATCTTCCTGGCGTCCCTGAACATGATCGCCCAGTTCCTGTTCCTGCCGTACGCGCCGGTCTGGTCCCTCATCATGGTCGGCGTCAACTTCTTCGTGATCTGGGCGCTGGCGGTGTACCGGCCGGCGGGCGCCCGGAACTGAACCGGCACCGCCCCAGCACTTACGGCGCGCGGGACTGCCCGACCGGTCATACGTGACCGATGCCGCCGCTGCCGAAGGAGCCGCTGGAACCGGGCAGCCAGCGCCTTCGGTGCTGGTCCTTGCCTCGTCTGGTCGCGGCGTGGTGGAGCTGGTACGGCATGAGCCGTTCCCGCTTGTCCGCGTGGATCGGGATCTCGTCCGGCTCCCGCACCTCCCGCATCTCGCGGATGGCGCCGGTCTCCGGGAGATGTGCCTGCTCCTCGGGGCGGGGCCGGGGCAGTTCCCGGTCCTGGACCCGCATGCCGAACTGCACGGCCCACACCAGTGCACCGGCGATGAACAGGCCACCGGTGAAGGCGGCGATCACGTTGAGTACATCGCTCGACGAGGCCGCCAGAACATACGTTGCGGTACTCATGGTTCCGATTATCGCCGAATTGGCGCTGATGTGTGGTCCGGGTCACATGATTTTGCTCAGCGAGGCTCCGGAGCCGACTCCGACCCCGGCGCCAGTGCCGCGAACGCCTCATCCAGCAGCGCGACCAGGTCGAGGCGGCCGTCGGAGGCGGTCCAGTGGTCGAGGGCGACGTTCAGGCAGCCGAGCGCGGCGCCCGCCCGCACCGTCTGCCCGACGGTCACGGATTCCGGCGTGCCCGCACGCTCCGCCAGCGCCTCGGCCAGCGCGGGCCGCCAGCTGAGCTGCTTCTCCAGGTGCCGGCCACACAGCGCCGGAGTCTCCCGGACCAGCCGGGTCGTCGCCAGCGCGCCCTCCGGGTCCTCGTGGTAGCGCCCGATGACCGTGTCCAGCGCCCGCCGCAGCGCCGTCCAGTCGTCCTCGTCGGCGGGGCGGGCGCGCAGGGCGTCGGCGACGCGCCGGTCCTGCCCGTCGAAGGCGGCGAGGACGGCGTCCTCCTTGGTGCCGAAGTACCGCAGGAAGGTGCTCCGGGAGACCCCGGCGGCCGTGGCCAGGTCGTCGAGGGTCACTTTGTCGAAGCCCTCGCGACGGAACAACTCGAAGGCGACGTGGCTGAGTTCGGCCCGTACGGCGGCCCGGGCGATGCCACGGGTGCCGGTGCGCGTGTTCGTTCCCGTAGGTGCTCCTGCTCCAGTCACCCTGCGATGGTAGCCCGGTGGGCGACCCTTGCTTGCAGTGTCGGCGCTCAATGGCTAGCGTGACACTCGGTGTCACATGCGGCACTATTTCTCACGCAGACCCGATGCGGCGGCGGCCCTGCTGCGGGCCGTACTGCAGAGCAGGAATGGAAAGCCACCCCATGACCTCCGTGCACGGCTCGCTCGTCGACATACCCACCCCGGACGGCACCGCCGACGCCTACCTGGCCCACCCCGACGACGGCGCCCCGCACCCCGCCGTCCTGTTCTACATGGACGGCTTCGGCCTGCGCCCGCACCTGAAGTCGATGGCGGACCGCCTGGCCGCGGCGGGTTACACGGTCCTGGTCCCCAACGTCTTCTACCGCTACAGCCCCGCCCCCGTCGTGGACCTCCCGGACTTCATCAACCCGGCCGAGCGCCCGGAGATCATCCAGGCCCTCCGCCCGGCCGCCGAGGCCCTCACCCCCGAGGCGGCGATGCGGGACGCCGCCGTCTACCTCGACTGGCTGTCCGCGTCCGCCCTGACCACCGACGGCCCGGCAGGCGTCACCGGCTACTGCATGGGCGCGGGCCTCGCCCTGCGCACGGTCGGCACCTACCCCGACCGCATCGCCGCGGCGGCCGGCTTCCACGGCGCGTACCTGGCGACCGAGGCCCCGAACAGTCCCCACCTCCTCGCCGAACACATCACGGCCGAGGTGTACTTCGGCCACGCCGACCAGGACTCCACCAACCCGGCCGAACAGATCGACCGCCTGGAGAAGGCCCTCACAGAAGCCGGCGTCCGCCACCGCACGGAGACCTACGAGGGCGCCCACCACGGCTTCACGCAGGCGGACACGGCGATGTACGGCGCGGAGGCGACGGAACGCCACTGGGAGGCGCTGCTGGACCTGCTCAACAGGACCTTCCAGTAGGGATGTTCATCCGACTCGGGTGATCGTCACCTTCGATGTCGGCTGAGCAGGCGCCTGCTCAGCCGATGAGTCCTCGGATCGCGGCCACGACGTTGAACACCGCGGGCAGGATGAAGAGGCTCCCGAAGCCGATCCAGGCGCACCCCGCGGTGCGGTAGCCGCGGCTTGGTGGCGGCGGCGAGACCAGCCGATCGGCGGTTCTCATCGTCTCGTTCGGGGCGATCAGACCGCGCCCGGTCCGGCGCTGCCTCCGCCCCATCCATATGAAGACGACCGCGGCCGCGGCCGTGAAGGCCGCCAGTTGCAGATGCTCACCCGGCGAGTCGGCGGCAGCGAGCGTCACGGCCACGAAAGACACGACATCCCCCCAAAGGATCACGGTCCGCGGATCACCTCACGGCGGCCCGGCAATGTCGAACCCTGTCTCGCCGAACCACGGTGATCTCTGCCTTTGCCGAGTCTTTGTGGCCCCACGCGCCGCCGCCGCTTGCCTGCGGCAACCATCTGAAACCATGCTTGCCTTACGCAACGAGCACCGCGGGAAGCGAAGGGCGCCCATGGCATCGTCGTCGTCCATACCGACCGGAGTGCCGACCCGAGGGAGCCCGGGGCCAGGGGCCGCCGGAGCAGAGGCCGCAGCAGAAGTCCAAGCAGCCGCCGCCCCCATGACCCACCGCCAGATCATGGAAGCCCTCACCGGCCTCCTCCTCGGCATGTTCGTGGCGATCCTCTCCTCGACGATCGTCTCGAACGCCCTCCCTCGCATCATCGCCGACCTCGGCGGCGGTCAGTCCGCGTACACCTGGGTCGTCACGGCGTCGCTGCTCACGATGACCGCGTCGGTCCCCCTCTGGGGCAAGCTGGCGGACCTCTTCTCCAAGAAACTGCTCGTACAGCTCGCGCTCGCCGTTTTCGTCTGCGCGTCCGCGGTCGCCGGACTCTCCCAGAGCCCCGGGATGCTCATCGCCTGCCGAGCGGTACAGGGCATCGGCATGGGCGGTCTGACCTCACTCGCGCAGATCATCCTCGCGGCGATGGTCCCGCCCAGGGAGCGCGGCCGGTACAGCGGCTACCTCGGTGCCACCTTCGCGACCGCCATGGTCGCCGGGCCCCTCATCGGCGGCGTCATCACCGACACCAGCTGGCTCGGCTGGCGCTGGATCTTCTACATCGGGGTGCCCTTCGCCGCGATCGCGCTGGTCGTGCTGCAGCGCACCCTCCGCCTTCCCCTGACCCGCCGTGAGGTGAAGGTCGACTGGGCCGGTGCCTTCTTCATCACCGCCGGGGTGTGTCTGCTGCTCCTGTGGGTGACCTTCGCCGGGGACAAGTACGACTGGCTGTCCTGGCAGACGTACACGATGGTCGGCGGTACGGCCGTGCTCCTCGGCGCCTTCGTCCTCACGGAGACCAGGGCGAGCCAGCCGATCATCCCCCTGCGCCTCTTCCGCAACCGCACCATCGCCCTCGCCGCCCTGGCCTCGCTCTTCGTCGGCGTCGCGATGTACGTCGGGATCATCTACTTCAGCCAGTACTTCCAGCTGGCCCGCGGCGAGTCGCCCACGATGTCCGGCGTGATGACCATCCCGATGATCGTCGGGCTCGCCGGCGCGTCCACGGTCTCCGGCCGGATCATCACCCGCACCGGCCGGTGGAAGGGCTGGCTGCTGGCCGGTGGGCTGTTCGTGACGGCCGGGCTCGGGCTTCTCGGGACCATCCGCCACGACACCACGTACGGGCACATCGCGATCTTCATGGCGCTGCTCGGACTCGGCATCGGCATGATGATGCAGAACCTGGTCCTGGCCACCCAGAACCAGGTCGAGACCGCCGACCTCGGCGCCGCCAGCTCCACGGTGAACTTCTTCCGCTCCCTCGGCGGCACCCTCGGCACCTCGGCCCTCGGCGCGATCCTCGCCCACCGCATCACGCACTACCTCACCGACGGCATGACCGGCCTCGACGCCAGGTACCGGGCCGCGCTCGCCTCGTCGGACTCCTCCGACAGCATCCCGGACGTCGCCACCCTCCCCGGGCCCCTCCGCCGGGTCGTCGAGAGCTCCTACGGCCATGGAATCGCCGACATCTTCCTGTACGCCGCCCCCTTCGCCCTCGTCGCCTTCCTCTTCTGCCTGTTCATCAAGGAGTCCCCGCTCAGGACGACAAAGGGCGCGGCACCCGCGACCACCCTTCAGCCCACGGCCCCACCCGCACCGACACCCACCGGCACGGAAGCAGAGCCCTCCGGCATTCCGGTCCGCGGCTCCGTCCGAGGCGCCGAGACCGCCCCCGTCCCCCACGCCGCCGTGACCCTCGTCTCCCGCACCGGACGGCAGCTGGCCCGCACCCTCGCGCAGACCGACGGCTCCTACGCCCTCCACGCCCCCGGTCCCGGCTCGTACGTCCTCATCACCTCCGCCGACGGCTTCGAACCGCAGGCCTCCACCATCGCGATACACGACGACGACCCCGTCTCGTACGACATCCTCCTCGCCGGCACCAGCGGCCTGACCGGCGTCGTCCGCGCCGTGCGGACGGGCACGCCCGTGAAGGACGCGGTGGTCGTCGTCACGGACGTGCGCGGGGATCTGCCGGCCACCCGGACCACCGGGGAGCAGGGCGAGTTCGCCTTCACCGAGCTCACCCCCGGCCCGGTCACCCTCGCCGTCAACGCGGACGGCCACCGTCCCCGCGCGCTGGCCGTCGAGATCGCCGGCACCGGCGTCACCCGCGTCGAGGTCGACCTCGATACCGGCGCCCGCCTCCAGGGCGTCGTACGAGCCCCGAACGGCCCCCTGGCCGACGCCCGCGTCACCCTGGTCGACGCGGCCGGCAACGTCGTCGGCACCGCCACGACCGGGACCGACGGGGCGTACACCTTCACCGACCTGGCCGTCGGCGAGTACACCGTCATCGCCACCGGATATCCGCCCGCGGCGACCGCACTGACCGTCAAGGGCCGCGGAGTCGACGATCACGACATCGAACTCGGCCACTCGGACGCCTAGTTCACGTCACTTCGCGCCACCCGAGTCCCTTTCGCCCTCAACAGGCAACCCCGGCACGGCTCCCACAACTCTCACAGGGTGCTCACAACTTGATCAAGCACATCGAGCACGTCAAGAACACCGAGCACACCTGGGAGACAAGAGCCGATGACTCACTTAAGACGTTCCGCACTCGCCGCCGGAGCCGCGCTCACCGTCGTCGTCACCGCGGCGGCGGTGGCCCCCGGCGCCGGAGCCGAGACGGCCGCGGCGACCCCCGGCAAGCCGAAGCTGAAGCTGATCGCCGCGTCGAACTCCGTCACGCTCGACCGCTACGAGTGGGACTCCGGCGTCTATCTCGACCTCGGCACGTACGTCACCGTCGACGACGCGCCGCTGGAGTTCAAGGTGACCCGGAAGTCGTACAAGGACCCGGTCGTCGCCCGCCAGATCCTCCGGGACGGGACGAGCACGCGGACCAAGACCCTGCCCGCCGGGCTGGTGAAGGACTTCTCCGGGCTGCGGGGCTTCCTGAACGTGTCGGTCACCGACGCCGACGGCAAGGAGGTGGCGACGAGCGAGGGGACCTTCTGCCCGAACAACGCCTCCGGGCGGCTGCGCCCGGACGCCCCCGCCACCTCGCACTATCCGGAGAGCTGCCCCACCAACCCGTTCACGCTCGGCTCGGTGTGGGGCGTCGAGAAGGGCTGGGCGTCCAACTCCAGCACGGTCGACTACGACAAGCCGGTGGACCTGCCGGCGGGCGAGTACACGGCCAAGGTGTCGGTCGCGAAGAAGTACCGCGACCTGTTCGACATCCCCGACGACCAGCCGACCATCAAGGTGACCGTGCGGGAGGAGAGCGAGGGCGGAGAAGGGCTCAGTACCGCCGCCCAGCACGGTGACAGCCACGGCGCCCACGCCTCGCAGGGCAACAACCACCACTACGGCCCCCGTGGCGCCGACGCACCCACACCCCCCGCCCTCTCCCACGCCCTCGAAGACCGCGGCACGGCACACCACCTGGGCGACGGCACCGGCCACACCGACGGCTCCCGCATCGCGCCCGCGCTGACCCCCAACTCCAAGCGGCCCACCGGCCGGGCCGGCGTCCCGGCGAGCGTGCCCAAGCCGGACCTGCGGTCGCTGCCGGCGTGGGACATCGCCATCACCGACGGCGAGGACGGGGACGTACCGGGCAAGGACTACCTCGCGTTCAGCGCGAACGTGTGGAACGCCGGTCCCGCGCCGCTCGTCGTGGACGGGTTCCGCAGCCCCGGCAAGGACCTGATGGACGCGTACCAGTACTTCTACGACGCCGACGGCAAGCAGGTCGGGTACACGCCCACCGGCACCATGGAGTGGGACCCGCGCGCCGGCCACGAGCACTGGCACTTCACGGACTTCGCCAGCTACCGGCTGCTGAGCGAGGACCAGACGAAGGAGGTGCGCTCCGGCAAGGAGGCGTTCTGCCTGGCCAACACCGACGCCGTCGACTACACGGTGAAGAACGCCAACTGGAAGCCGTACAACACCGATCTGTCCACCGCCTGCGGTGAGCAGAACTCCATCTCCGTACGCGAGGTCCTCGACGTCGGCTCCGGCGACACGTACACCCAGTACCGTCCCGGCCAGTCCTTCGACGTCACCGACCTGCCGAACGGCACGTACTACATCCAGGTGATCGCCAACCCGGAGAACCGCCTCCAGGAGACGAACACCGCCAACAACGTCGCCCTGCGCAAGGTCGTCCTGGCGGGTGAGCCGGGCGCCCGCACGGTGACCGTGCCGCCGCACGACCTGATCGACGCGCCGTAGGCGACACGGAAACGTCGTCCTCCGCTGTCAGGTGCGGTGGCGGAGGACGACGTACCCCCGCGTGGCGCCGACGATCTCGTAGAAGGCGCGCGGGTGCAGCCCGCGGACGTATTCCTCGACGTCGTCGATCGAGCGGTCGGTGTTCTCCAGGGCGATGTAGTCCGGCGTGATGTTCCCCGTGCCGCCGGTCCAGAAGACGCGGCAGCGCGAGGTCAGCCGGCTGATCGGGCCGATGTTGGCCTCGACGGTGGCGCCGTCCGGGATGCGGTCCAGCATGCGCTCGACGGCGGTGACGCGGGCGGGGGTGCGGTAGGCCTCGGCCTCGCTCAGCGCCGACAGGGGGAGGGTGGTCGTGAGCGCGAGGGCGGCGGCCGCCGTGGCGGCGGGGAGCTGGTTCGCGTACGAGCGCAGCCAGGGGCGCGGGCTGCAGCGGGCGGCGGTGAGCGCGTCGGCGAGGGCGAGGGCGACGACCGGCATCAGCACCGCGCTGTAGTGCCACGCGGTGCCCCAGTAGTGCTCGTCGCCGGAGAGGAAGCGCCAGCCGAGCGTGGGCAGGGCGATCGCCGACAGCGGGGAGCGCAGGGCCAGCAGGCCGCTGGTGGGGATCAGCAGCCAGGCGAGCGTACGCAGCTTGGTGCCGGTGCCGTCGAAGAGGGCGAAGCCGCTGTCGACCTTGCTCCAGTAGTCGTAGCCGCCACTCGTGTTGAAGGCCGGGACGACGACGGTCAGCGTGACCACGGTCGCGGCCACGCCCGCGGCGGCCACGGCGAGCGCCCACCGGGCCGCGCGCGGGGAGACCCGGCGGGCGCGCAGGGCCACGACCAGGGCGATCGCCGCCACCGTCAGGCCCAGGTCCTCCTTCACCAGCACCAGCGGCAGCGCCCACCACAGGGCCCGCCGCCATCGCCGGTCCAGCAGCGCCTCCAGGCTGAACGCGATCAGCGGTACGGCGAAACACACCTCGTGGAAGTCGAAGTCGACGGCACGCTGGATGCCCCAGGACAGTCCGTACGCGATCCCGAGCGCGAGTCCTCGGCGGCGGCCGACGAGACGTACGGCCGCGCGGGTGACCGGTACGGCGGACAGGGCGAAGAGCGCGGCCTGGGCGACGAGGAGGGTGACGGGGGAGGGGAAGAGGCGGTACGCGGGGGCGAGGAGCGCCGTGATCGGGCTGAAGTGGTCGCCCAGGACGTTGAATCCCGGTCCCTTGAGATCGACGACCGGTGCCCGCAGATGGGCGTACGCGCGGACCGCCTGCTCGAAGATGCCGAGGTCCCAGGAGCGGCTCGCCAGGTGCCGGAAGCGGGCGACGGACAGGGCGGCGTAGGCGGCGAAGAGGACGGCCGCGAGGAGATACGGGTCGCGGTGGCCGGGTGGACGGGGGCGCCGGTCACGCGAGGGATGCGTGACCGGCGTCGGTATCCGTATGCCCTGGGGCGGGACAGGGAGGGCGCGGGGCGCGTTCGGCAAGGGACGGTCCTTACGAGCCGGAGGGAACGGCTGACACGGGTGCGGAGCCCTCCGGGGGTCCGACGGCTTCGGCGGGCGGCTGTCCTGCTGCTGCCCAGGGACGGCTCGCCCGATGCCTCCCGTCCACCTGGTCGCCCTTGGTCAGCCCGGCTCGTCCGTATGGGCGCGGCGGCCCTGGGAGCGGCTGCTGATCAGCCAGGTCGAGGGATCGGGCGCCGCGTCCGCGACACGGCTGGTGTCGACCGTCAGATGGAGGAGGGTGCCGTGTCCGTCGGGGCCCGTGGGGTAGCTGCGGGGCTCGTCGGCGTGGAACACCTGGCGCAGGAGCAGCGCGACCCGCTGGGCGACGTCGGGGTCCGCCGCGATGATGCGGACCTCGGCGAGCTCGTCGCCGTCGGGCGGGTGGTCGGCCGTCGAGCCCATGTCGGTCACCGTTCCTCTTTCGCCGCAGGTCCGCCGCATGCGCCCCCGGTCGTGTCCACCGTACTCCGGAGGGGTCATGGCCCGGCCAGGAGTTCCCGTACGGGTACGGGGGGAGCCGGCCGGGGCTCGTCGGGACCGACGGGCCGTCGCACATCTGTGTCCGCCGCAGCAGGGATTCCACCCGGGCGACTAGAGTTCTCGTACGGGGAAACCGCCCCATAGGGCGGGCCGCGCCCTGGCGGCCCGCGGGAAGGCGTACATGCCCTCGGAAGACCAGTCGCAGGCCGCCGACCGGCTCGACGACGACCACTACCCGGCGTACACCATGGGCCGGGCCGCCGAGCTGATCGGTGCCACGCCCGGGTTCCTCCGCGCCCTCGGCGAGGCGAACCTGGTCGCCCCGAAGCGGTCGGACGGCGGCCACCGCCGCTACTCGCGCCACCAGCTGCGCCTGGCCGCCCGGGCCCGTGAGCTGGTCGACCAGGGAACCCCGATCGATGCCGCCATCCGCATCATCGCCCTGGAGGACCAGCTGGAGGAGGCCCTGCGCCACAACGAGGAGCTGCGCCAACCCCGCAAGGACGCCGAGTGAATATCTGATGCGGCCGTAGGAGAAACCTGGCGCGGCCGTGGAAGAAATTCGAGCAGTACCGGGAAAAGGATTCTTGGACGGCTCGGAGACTCTCTCCCGAGTGCATTTCCAGCAGGTCGGCTCGCCGAAGTCATGCCCTGGCGCCGAATTCTTTCCGTGCTAAGCTCAACATCAGTTGCAGTTGTGGTTGCCATTTTGCTGCCGGTTTTTCCGGGCAGGTGATCATCACGGCGATGAGGAGATTCGCGAGGTGCGGGTCCCCAGCACTGCCTCAGGAGATATGACATGGCCACCGGTACCGTGAAGTGGTTCAACGCTGAAAAGGGCTTCGGCTTCATCGAGCAGGACGGCGGAGGCGCCGACGTCTTCGCTCACTACTCGAACATCGCCACCCAGGGCTTCCGCGAGCTCCAGGAAGGCCAGAAGGTGACGTTCGACGTCACTCAGGGCCAGAAGGGCCCGCAGGCGGAGAACATCGTTCCTGCCTAGCTAGCGCTACGACAGGGCCCGCACCATGGGTGCGGGCCCTGTTCGTTTTCCCGGACCGGCCACGCGCCGTCCCCGCGCTTCCCCGCGTAGCCCGCGTTTCCGCCATGCTCCGCCCGACCCTTGGTGAGGCACCCATGCGCTGTGTGATCGCCCGTTTCCCCTTCGACCTCGTCAAGTCCGAGGTGGAGTCGAAGATGGCCGGCATCCGACCGGAGGAAGTCACCGGGGCCTGCGTGGTCATCGGGCGCAAGGTGTTCCCGGTCAAGCAGGTCGGCGAGGTGATCACCCGCCAGGACCGCCGCGACTTCACCGCCGCCGAAGTGACCCGTGCACTGGTCCGCCTCGGCTTCACCTGTCACGCGACGCCTCCTCAGGCGCAGTCACCGGCACCGGCACCGGCGCAATCGGAATCGCAGCCGCAGCCCCAGTCACCGCTCGCCTCCGGCTCGACGCCGGACCCCTTCGGCGGAATCGGCGGCTGACACCGGCCGGTTCCCGGCTGTCGCGTTTCTTCAATACGCGTCGCCGTCTCCCTGCCAGCATGGCGGACATGGAACTGGCACCTGTGAGGGCACCTCTGATGCCCCAGGCCTCCGCAGCCGCCGTGGACGTCGTACGGGGGATCGGACCCGACGACTTGGAACGGCCCACCCCGTGCGCGGAATGGACTGTGCGCACCCTGGTGAACCACCTGATCTTCTGGACCGCCGTACGTGGTCACACCGCCGGACTGAAGCAGCCGCCGTCGGACGAGGTCGCGGAGGGGCACGACTTCACCGCGGAGCCGGACTGGGCCGAGGCGTACGCCGTCCGTTCGGCCCGGACCGCCGCCGTCTGGAGCGATCCGCGGGCCTGGGACGGTGAGACGGGCCTGACCGGCGGCGGCCGGATGCCGGCCCCCTTCGTCGGCGGCATCCTGCTGTGCGACTGGCTGCTGCACGGCTGGGACCTGGCCGTGGCCACCGGCCGGAAACCGGGCGTGGACGACGAACTCGCCGCGGCGCTGTACGAGGACGTCTCCGGCAGGGCCGAGATGGCCAGACGGTACGGCGCCTTCGGTCCCGAGGTCCCCGTGCCCGCGACCGCCCCGCTGTTCGACCGCGCCCTGGGCCTGGCGGGCCGCGACCCCGGGTGGCAGCCCGGAGCCTGATCGCGGGCCGGCCGGGGCGGCCACGCCGGTAACGTGGTCTCACCCGCGTTTCGTCGTACGCCCCACTGGAGCCCCAGCGTGAGCAACTCCCTGTTCGTCAAGATCTGTGGTCTGAAGACCGAGAGGGACGTCGACACGGCGGTCGAGGCGGGCGCCGACGCCATCGGGTTCGTGTTCTCGGCCAGTCCGCGCCGGATCGACGCCGCCACGGCCGCACGGCTGTGCCGTCGCGTACCGGAGAGCGTGCTCACGGTCGGCGTCTTCCGCGACGAACCCCTGCACGAGGTGCGGTCCGTGGCCACCGACGCGGGGATCCGGGCCGTACAGCTGCACGGGCCGGAGGACCGCGCCTATTACGACGACCTGGCGTCGGGCGGGTGGACGCTGATCCGGGCCGCGGGGTTCGGCGATCAGGTGCCGCGCTTCGGGGACATGGGCGAGGACATGCTGCTGCTGGACGCGCCCGTGCCGGGCTCCGGTGTCACGTGGGACTGGTCCACCAGGCCGCCGGCCGGATCCGGGGAGAAGTGGCTGCTCGCCGGTGGCCTCAGCCCGGACAACGTGCGGGACGCCATCGAGGCCGCGCAGCCGTGGGGCGTCGACGTGTCCAGTGGTGTGGAGCAGAGCCGCGGGGTCAAGGACCCCGCTCTGATCACGGCGTTCGTCAAGGCAGCGCGTGCACGATCCTGACGCCGCTCAGCTCTGACGCCGCTCAGCCGGAGCCGGAAGCGGAACCGGAGCTGCCGGACGCCTCGCTCGCGGCCCGGCGGTACTCGGCGTTGATGCGCTGGGCCTCCTCGAGCTGGTCCTCGAGGATGACGATGCGGCAGGCGGCCTCGATCGGGGTGCCCCGGTCGACGAGCTCGCGGGCGCGGGCGGCGATCCGCAGCTGGTAGCGGGAGTACCTGCGGTGTCCGCCCTCCGAGCGGAGCGGAGTGATCAGCCGGGCCTCACCGATGGCCCGCAGGAAGCCCGGCGTGGTGCCGAGCATCGCGGCGGCCCGGCCCATCGTGTACGCGGGGAAGTCGTCGTCGTCCAGACGATCGCTGAGCGGAGTATCTGCTGTCATGTCACCTCGTTGACCAACGCGTCGAGGGGCCCCGGTGCCGTACGGCACCAGGGCCCCGAAGGAAATTGAACACCATCTGTCGGCTCTACTGCTCTGCCGACCCGTTTCGTCCGTCACCCGGCCCGGTGAAGGGGCGGGGGTGCGGGGATCGCGGCTGCGTGACCGGGGACCACCTTCCAATCCGGGGTCTTGCGGTACCCGGGCCGAACGTTCTCGGTCCGGGCGATCCTGATGGCGTCTGCTCCTCCGTCCGTTCCGTCCTTGGATCTCGTCTACGACAGAAACGTTACCCACCACGAAGGGCAATGTCTACCGTGGCAAGGGTAGATTTCACTCGCCTGGAGGGCCAGGAATTTTGCCCTCCGCACATCCCCGGCCGTCCGCCGCATAGACTCGGCTCTCATGCCGAACCCTGACGAGCTGCTCATGTCCATCTCCGCCATGGTGGAGTCCGAGCAGAGCAATCAGATGTCGCTGACCGTGGTCGTCGGAGGTGCCGTCATCACCGGCCGACTGGCTCCCGAAGCCGTGTGGCGGGAGCGGGTGTCGGAGGTTCTGAAGGACTCCAACCACCTCGGCCCGTTCTCCGACGTCTTCACCGCCGGCCGGGCGGAGGACAAGCCCGAACCCGGCGCAGCGCCCACGCATCTGCACTTCCATCTGGCCCGGATCCTGCAGGGAACCGTCGGGATCCCCGAAACGGGCGGGATGTACCGCGTCGCGATCAAGGACGTCAGCGCCTGGACCGTGGGCGACTTCAGCTACTCCGACCACTGAGAACAGACCACTGAGAACAGACCACTGAGCACAGCAGTGAGGGCCCTGCCGACGCGCGTCGGCAGGGCCCTCACTGGGGCTGCGATGAGGCGGGCTTTACGCCCGTCCTCAGACTTCCTGGGGCTCGGGGCTGCCGAGCAGCGCCGAAGCGGTCTGGAGCGGGCTGAGGACCGGCGCGGGCGCCGGCACGACCTCGGGGTGCTCGTGGCAGGTGAAGCCGAGGCGGGTCATCGCGCGGGTGACCTCACCGGCGGTGAAGTCGCGGCGGTCCTGTCGGGTGAGGACCTCCCCCACCTGCTTGACGGGGTAGCGGCGGCGGCCGATGGTCACGGACTCACCCGTGACGAGTTCGGGCTTGATGCCCTTCATCGAGTCCAGCACCCCGTTCTTGGTGAGGTCGAACGGGTAGCGGGCGATGACACAGCGCATGATGCCTCACAAAGAGAAGGGGAACGGCCTGACCGAGTGTCCGCCGAGGATGTCCCGCAGTCGCATTCGGTCCGTGTACGCGGAGCTGTCCCGGGGGCCGGCGAGCTGGGACCGGGTGATCGAGCCGGTGCTCTCGTCGTCCCCCACCACAGTAGCCGGGACCGGATCTGCCGAGTGCCGCCGCATCTGAACCGATGTCAAAGAGTGCCTTTGGCGAGCCGGCGGTCATGGCGGACACGACAGAAGGGAGGGGGAGCCGGTTGGGCTCCCCCTCCCCGAAAGCGTTACGCCGCCGAGTCGAAGGAAGACCTTCGGCGCGCCGCCGGCGCGCGGCGCCCGGCCTCGCTCGTGCTCCGGGCCTGTCCGCTCTGACCGCCACGGCTCTGACCGCCCTGACCGCCGCGGCTCTGGCCGCTCTGGCCACCGCGGCTCTGACCGGCCTGGCCACCCTGACCGCCCTGTCCGGCCTGGCCGCCACGGCCGCGGCGACCGCGGGACGAGGAGGACGCGGCGCGGCGGGGACGCTCGACGACCGGCGCGGTGATGACCACCGGGACGCCGGACGGGGCCTGGGCGCCCGTGATGCGGGTCAGCTCCTCCTCGCCGGAACGCACCGGGGTCACCGTCGCGGTGATGCCGGCCGAGATCATCAGCCGGGTCATGTCGCGGCGCTGGTCGGGCGTCACCAGGGTGACGACGCTGCCGGACTCGCCGGCCCGGGCGGTGCGGCCGCCGCGGTGCAGGTAGTCCTTGGGGTCGGTGGGCGGGTCCACGTTCACGACCAGGTCGAGGTTGTCGACGTGGATGCCGCGGGCCGCGACGTTGGTCGCCACCAGCACCGTCACATGCCCGTCCTTGAACTGGGCCAGCGTCCGGGTGCGCTGCGGCTGGGACTTGCCGCCGTGCAGGGCCCCGGCGCGGACGCCGCTGTTCAGGAGGTGCTTGGTCAGGCGGTCCACCGCGTGCTTGGTGTCCAGGAACATGATCACCCGGCCGTCGCGCGCCGCGATCTCGGTGGTCGTCTGCTGCTTGTCCGTGCCGTGCACGTGGAGCACGTGGTGCTCCATCGTGGTGACGGCGCCCTGGGACGGGTCGACGGAGTGCACCACCGGGTCGGTCAGGTAGCGGCGGACCAGCAGGTCCACGTTGCGGTCCAGGGTGGCCGAGAACAGCATCCGCTGGCCGTCGGGACGCACCTGGTCGAGCAGCGCGGTGACCTGGGGCATGAAGCCCATGTCCGTCATCTGGTCGGCCTCGTCGAGGACGGTGATGTCGACGCGGTCGAGCCGGCAGTCGCCCCGGTCGATGAGGTCCTTGAGCCGACCCGGCGTCGCGACGACGACCTCGGCCCCGCCGCGCAGCGCACCGGCCTGCCGGCCGATCGACATGCCGCCGACGACGGTGGTCAGCCGCAGCTTCACGGCGCGGGCGTACGGGGTGAGCGCGTCGGTGACCTGCTGGGCGAGCTCGCGGGTGGGCACGAGCACCAGGGCCAGCGGCTGCCGGGGCTCGGCGACGCGACCCGCGGTACGGGCCAGCAGGGCCAGGCCGAAGGCGAGGGTCTTGCCGGAACCGGTGCGCCCGCGGCCGAGTACGTCACGGCCTGCGAGGGAGTTCGGCAGGGTCGCCGCCTGGATCGGGAACGGAACGGTCACGCCCTCGTGGCCCAGTGCGGCCAACATCCGCTCCGGCAGGTCGAGTTCGGCGAACGCCTCGACGGCGGGCAGAGCGGGTGTGATGGTCTTCGGCAGGGCGAACTCGCCCTGAGGTGCGGCCTGTCGGCCGCCGCGGCCGGGATTGCCGCGCTTCTTGGAGTAGCTCGAGCCCGAGGCCGAGCCAGAGGCAGCGCCTCCGGTGCGGGTACGGGAGAAGCGGTCGTTGGTGCGAGTGCGCGTGTAGGCGCGGTTCATACGGAACCTTCCTTGATGCGGCACGTACCAAGGAATTCCCGCAGCAGATGAGCAGCGCAGAGAATTGCAAGAACGGGCCGAATGTGAATTCCAACCGATATGGTCGAGCACTGGATATCGGGAATTCGATATCCGGTTTCGGGCGCAATATTTCTGTGGTGCGCCCTGGAACGCAGCGAGCTGGGGCCCGCACCCCAAGGTGCGGGCCCCAGCTGCGAAGTCAGCGTCTGATTCAGCGTCAGGCGGGGACGATGTTCTCGGCCGTCGGGCCCTTCTGGCCCTGCGCGATGTCGAAGGACACCTTCTGACCCTCCTGCAGCTCCCGGAAGCCCTGGGCGGCGATGTTCGAGTAGTGGGCGAAGACGTCGGGGCCGCCGCCGTCCTGCTCGATGAAGCCGAAGCCCTTTTCCGAGTTGAACCACTTCACGGTGCCGGTAGCCATATTGTTCTCCTTTGGGACGGTGTTCGGAGTTCGCCGTGTGCGCACTCCGGTCGCCGTGATGATCAGCCCGTCGGAAAAACCTTCTGGCAACCACACCTGCAACTGAGATCGACAGTAGCATGGCGCGATCGGCCGCGCACGGTCCATGATTTCGCTCAGTCTGTCGACCGGGGAATACTCATCGCGCCTCGCGCCGATTTCTCACTTCACGGTCACAGATATTGCTCGGTTTTCAGCGGATGGGCCGCCGACGGAGGCGCCGGGCGCCTCGTACGGTGATGAAGGCCACATCGGCCAGGAACAGCACGATGCCGATGGCCAGCAGGTAGCCCAGACCGTCCGCCGTCGCGCCGATGATGCCCAGCGTGACGGCCACCAGGAGGAGCAGCAGAAAGGCCACCATCAACTCGAACACCTCCTGGTGCCGCGGGCGGGGGTCACCGGCGCGCGAGTTGGCGTTCGCCGTTGGCACCCGGCCGGTACGTCATGCCGTAGTGCTGGAAGATCTCTTCCTCCCGCTCGGCGGGCAGGACGTCGTCCGTGCCGATGGAAGGGGCCTTCCGTACCTCCCCGCGCGGGTGGGAGACCTTGACGTAGTCGGGCCCGAGGACGGCCTCGTCGAGCGGTACGAAGACCAGTCGCCGGCGGGAGGGCAGACCGGTGCGGACGGTGGCCACGGCCGGTTCGTCCGTGGTCGTGTCGACGTAGATCGACTCGAGCATGCCGATCCTGTGGCCCTTCGGATCGACCACGTCGTGGTTGCGCCACTCGCGGATGTCGGCTGCACGAATCATGCCTGCTCCCTGTGATCTGGCCCACTTGTCATCGTATGACCGGAAGTACCCTCCGGCACCAGGGCGTACCCGGCCGTTGTGGTCGTGGTTCCGGGCAGCGGACAGCCCCCGGGCTTGTGGCCCGGGGGCTGTCCGCTGCCCGCTCCCCTACTTCTGCGGGGACGGGGATGCCGTAGTGGCGTCCGAGGGTTCGGCGGGCAGGGGCTCGAAGGCCAGGGCGTCCCAGGCGATCGAGTCGTCGCCGGTGCCGTCGGCCGTGTCCGAGCTCAGGGAGACGGTCGGGGTGCCGTGGAACTCGTACGAGTCCAGGGAGACCCAGGTGTTCTTGCCGCCGGTGTCCTGGGAGATCGTCTTCTCGACGACGGTTCCGTCACCCAGATCGATGCGGTACGTCGCCTGGCCGGTGTTGGCCTCGTGGTCGGGCAGGTGGACCAGGACCCGCGCCCAGCCGTCGATCGACCGGTCGGGCGTCCAGGTGCCGGTGACGACCGAGTCGGTGTAGGTCGGCACGCGGGTGTGGGTGAACCAGAAGTGACCGCCGAAGCCCGAACCGAGCTGATGGAAGTCGATCTTCGACGGGTAGACGGTCGCGCCGTTCTGCTGGGCGGAGCCGAAGGTGAACGACAGGGTGCCCCGGCTGGTCCAGTTCTTCTCGCCGGCGCAGGGGTTGGTACTGCCCACCCGGAACTTCACCGTGTTCGGCACGTCGTCCACGATCAGCGCGTTCGCGGGGAGGGTGGAGGCGCAGGACGCCGGGCGGGATGACGTGGTCTTCGGCTCGGGGTCGGTCGCCTTGTACGCGAGCACCTCGGTGCCGCACGTGGCGGTGCAGTCCGTCCACGTCGACGCCTCGTGCCACCAGCACTTGAAGTCGTCCCGCTGGCAGGGGCCTTCGGGCTGGCTGGATCCCTCGACCTTGCGGGGCTTGGAGGTGTCGCACTCGTTGACGGCCGGATCGCAGAAGGCGTCGTGCGGCGGCTGGGCGTCCGGCGCCTTGCCGGTCGGCCAGGTGCCGACGGTGAAGGCCGGGCCACTCGTGCCGGTCGTCGGGTCGGTCTTCTGCTGGGAGTACGCGGCCCAGCCCAGGACCCGCTCCGGGTAGGTCCACAGATTGGGGGTGCGGGCGTCGTCGTAGCCGGAGGACAGGAACATCTTCCGGTCCGGCGGGTAGAGGCCGTTGGCCGGGTTGTTGAACCAGCCGAGGCCCCAGGGGGCGGCCGCGTCAGACGCGTCGGGCTGGTTGAAGCCGCTGTTGTACGCCCACAGCGCGAACCACCAGTTCTCCAGGTACCGGGGGTCGCCGCCGTTGGCGAGAATGCCCTGCTTGTACAGCTGGTTCCACTTGTCCTGGAGGATCTGCACACTGGCGGCGATGTTGGCCGCGTAGTCGACGGTGATCGCCTTCTGCTGCTCGGCGGTGAAGGTGGTGTCCGAGCGGGCCATGCCGCTGGTCACCTGGCCGATGCCGTAACCGCAGTCGGCGGCCGACCAGTCGACGGTGTGGACGCTGCCGCCGTTGCCGTAGTAGCCGCCCTGGATGAAGTTGCCGCTCTCGCCCGCGGTCGCCCGGGAGGTGGCCTGCACGAGGTTGGACTCCTGGGTGAGCACGCCGAGCATGATCTGCGCGGGCACCCGGCCGCCGCCTTCGAGCGCGACCGGCGGGAACATCCCCTGCGGGGTGTACGACGAGAGGTCGGTGCCGTTCCAGCCGGACCGGCGGCGGACGTCGAGCTTGCCCTGGACGGCGAGGTCGGTCGCCCACTCGACCATGGCGGGGGACGGCTGGAGCGCCTGGAGCTCCGGGTCGTTGCGGGTGACGGCGCAGGCGCGGTCGGGGTCGGTGGTGGTGTGCTCGGGACTGTCGTCGTCGGCGCTGTCCAGCCGCATGGCGGCCGACGGGCTCTCGACGCTGTTCGTGTGCAGGCCGGCCGACGGGTCCGCGACGCTGTTCGTGGTGATGCCGGTCGACTCGTCGTCCGCGCTCCGGCCCAGGGCCGGGGACTGCTCGGCGCCCTGGCTCCGCCGCGGTGCCTCGGGCTTCACCCGGAAGTCGAAGGCCGCGCCGGTTTCGGGTGCAAGGGCGTTGATGCCGACGGGCTGGGCGGCGCCGTCGGCCGCGACCACGGTGACGGTGTCGCCGCCGGCCGCCTCGCCGCCGTTGCTGACGCGGGTCAGGGCGAGATCACCGGTGGTGGAGACCTCGGACGCGGCCGGGACGTCGAGGACCCGCCAGTCCTGCGGCCAGTTCTTCGGCAGCACGGAGCCCGGGGTGTCCTCCTGTGCGCCCTTCCCGGTCACGAAGACGTGGCCGCCGGTGCCGTGCACCGCCAGGGCCCCGAGTGCGCCGGAGCCGAGCAGCCGGTCCGAGCCGGCGTCCGTGACCCGGCGGACCTCCACCTTCTTCCCGGCGGCCGGGACCTGGTAGGCGAGGCCGCTGTGCGCGTCCGGCACCAGCCGGAACGGCGTCCCCTCTGTACGGGCCAGGGTGTGGACGTCGCCCTGCCGGTCCACCGACACGACCGAGTCGCCGGTGGCCGCCGCGATGCCGGTCCCGAAGGGCACGGCCGAGGTGAGCTGACCGGGCACGGTCTGCTCACGCGTCACGCTCGCCCGCCGCGCGTCGACGGTCAGCAGTTGCGTGCCCTCGCCCTGCGGCCGGGACAGTACGGCCTGTTCGCCGTCGCCGCAGCCGGGGTTGAAGTAGGCGAGGGAGACCAGCTGCGGCAGCTTGGTCACCGTGCCGTCCACCAGGTCGACCACGGCCGCGAACGCGCCCTGCTGGAACCCCAGTTGGTCGTTGATCACCTGCCGGGGCGCGTAGACCACCACGGCACGGTCGCCCGACGCCGTCACACAGCTCTGCCCGATCCACTGGTCGGTGTCGATGCCCGGCTCGGACAGGGTGGCCGCGGTGCGCCACTTGTAGGCCTTGGCGGCATCGGCGACCAGTACGTGCAGTCCGGTGCCGTCTCCGTCGTAGGTGACGATGCGGTCCTCGGACTGCCGCCACCCCGACGGCAGTTGGGAGGTGTCGGTCACCCGGTCCGGCAGCGGCGTGGCGCCGGGCGGGGACGAGCCGGTCAGGGCCGCCGACGCCAGCGGTGCGACGAGCGCCATCGCCAGTACGGCCGTCCCGCCGGCCGCGAGTATCCGACCGCGTCGGCTCTTCGGCACCCGCCAGCGGTGCCTTCCTCCGGGGTTTTCACGAGAAGCGCGCAAGGCATTCCGTCCGGGTTCATTTATCAAGGTCTGGTACCGGCTTTTGATGGTTCCCCCTGGCCGGTGAGCGGAAGTTATCAGTCCGCTATGACTGCAGTTGGCGCCCGAGGAGCGCTACCGGGGGGTATCCACGAAATATCCACGAGAGAGTGAGAGCAATTCATCTCTCGCTCCACAGCGTCGAGTTGCTGTCACATTTCGTGAACTCCCGCCTCGGCCACAGGGCTGATCCGCAGGGCGGCGACCGCGGGTTACGCTGCGCTCCAATTCACCTGTGCGAACCGAAGGATCAGCACGTGTCGTCGAAGAACAGTCGCCTCAGAATTGCTTTCCTGGCTGTCGTCGTGGGCCTGGCCGGCCTCGCCACGGCGGGACCCGCTGCGGCGGCCACCACGCAGCACACCGCCGCGGCGGTGTCGTCCGTACCCGCCGAGCCCGTACTTGTCGACTTCCTTGACCTGCCCACGGCCCCCCTCGTGGCCGACGGCGAGCAGCACGAGTTCACGGTCACCTACCGCAACGAATCGTCGGCGGACCAGACCGTGGCCCCGCAGCTCCTGGTGGAGTCGCCGGACGCGGGACCGTTCCTCGAGCCCTCGGACATCACCGTCGAGCGGCGCACCCCGGGCGGCTGCTGGAAGGCCGTCGAGCTCGGAAGCCAGACCGGCACGCTGTACACGGACCTCGCGACCGCACAGCGCACGCTGCCTGCGGGCGACACCCTCACCGCCGTCTACCGCGTCACGGTCACCGACCCGGAGGCCGAGGGCACGGTGCACCCGAGGGTGGCCCTGTACGGCTGAGCCCGCCGCCTGACGTCCGATCACTGTGCACAGCAAGAAGGCCCGGGTCTCGGACCCGGGCCTTCTTGGGGTGTTCAGGGCGTGCTTGGGGCGTGCTTGGGGCGTCACGCCGCCGACAGGACCATCGGCCGCGCCGGCCGCAGGGTCTTCGTCCGCACCGGCGCGGGCACCTGCACCGGCGCCTGCACCGAGACCGGCACCGTCTCGGTGCTCCGGTTGCCGCCGGTGGCGAAGACGAACAGGCGCAGGACCACGAAGCGGCCGATGCCGGCGAGGCCGGAGGCGCCGAGGTAGACGATCTGCTCGGTGAGCATCCCGGGCGACGACTGCACCAGGTGCAGAATGAATATCGCGGCGCAGGTCACCGCGTAGGCGGCGGTGGCCGAACCGGCGGACTGCCAGTGCTGACGCCATCCGGCGCGCCGCCCCGACCCGAAGGTGAAGCGGGCGTGCAGCTCCGTGCACAGGAGCGTGGAGGCGACGGTGATCAGCGCGTTCGCCACCGCCCAGGGCATCGACGCGGCCAGCATCGGTACGGCGAGGCCGGAGAGGAGGCCGACGCCGCCGCCGAACACCACGAACCGGGCGAAGGAGGCGAGCGGGCCGGGTGCGGCCTGGGTGCGGGGCGCGTTGTCCATGGCGGTCTCCATCCGGCCGTACGCTGCGCCTCTTGGCCGCGTATGTTTGCTTGACTTACTCAATCATAATTGGATTGCTTGAGTTACGCAAGTACATCTGGAGTCGAGCCCCGTCCGATCCAGCGGCTGGTACCGCACACGCCGGACGGCCGCCTCCCACGGGGGAGACGGCCGTCCTGGAACTTGCGGGTGCGGTTACGCCTTGGCCGCGACGACCTCCTTGTTCTCGGCCGGACCGTCCACGGCGGGCTGCGTGACGCGGTGCTTCGGGATGAAGGAGGCGAAGAGGAAGGCGAGCAGGGCGGCTCCGGCGCCGATCGCCATGACGACCTTGAAGCCGTTCTCCGAGGGCAGCGCGAAACCGCCGAAGTCGGTGGTCATCTGGGCGAGGATGACGCCGGCGAGGGCGCTGGCGAAGCTGGTGCCCAGCGAGCGCATCAAGGTGTTGAGGCTGTTGGCCGCGGCCGTCTCGGAGGCCGGGACGGCACCCATGATGAGGGCGGGCATGGCCCCGTACGTGAAGCCGATGCCGGCGCCGATGATGCAGGAGACCAGGACGAGGTGCCAGACCTCGGACATGAGCACGATGTTGAGGGCGTAGCCGGAGGCCACGATCAGCGCGCCGATCATCAGGGTGAGCTTGGGGCCCTTGGCCTTGGTGATGGCCGCGGAGACGGCGGACATGGTCATCATCACCAGGCCCTGCGGGGCCAGGACCAGGCCGACGGCCAGCATGGACCTGCCGAGGCCGTAGCCGGTGGCCTCGGGCAGCTGGAGCAGCTGCGGCAGCACCAGGGACATCGCGAACATCGAGAAGCCGAGCGCGACCGAGGCGAGGTTGGTGAAGAGCACCTGCGGGCGGGCGGTGGTGCGCAGGTCGACCAGCGGCTGCCTCGCCTTCAGCTCCCACCGGCCCCAGGCCAGCAGGATGACGACCGAACCGATGCCGAGGCCCAGGGTGGTGGCGCTGGTCCAGCCCCAGTCGCCGCCCTTGGAGACGGCCAGCAGCAGGGAGACCAGTCCGGCGGACAGGCCGATCGAGCCGACGAGGTCGAAGCGGCCGCCGGTGCGGACCTTCGACTCCGGTACGACCATCAGCACCAGCAGGAAGGCCAGGGCGCCGAGTGCGGCGGAGACCCAGAACAGGAGGTGCCAGTCCCACTTGTCGGCGATGAACGCGGCGGCGGGCAGACCGAGGGCGCCGCCGACGCCGAGGGAGGCGCTCATCAGGGCGGTGGAGCCGGCCAGGCGGTCGGCGGGCAGCGCGTCCCGCATGATGCTGATGCCGAGCGGGACGACGGCGGCGGCCAGGCCCTGCAGACCCCGGCCGATGATCATCGGGACGAGGGAGTCGGCCAGCGCGCAGACCACCGAGCCGGACACCAGCAGCACGATGCTGACCAGCAGCATCCGGCGCTTGCCGAACATGTCGCCGAGGCGGCCGACCACGGGGGTGGCCACGGACGCGGCCAGCAGGGTCGCGGTCACCGCCCAGGCGGTGTTGGACGCCGAGGCGTCCAGGAGCTTCGGCAGCTCGGGGACGATCGGGATGACCAGGGTCTGCATCAGCGAGACGACGATGCCGGCCAGGGCCAGCACCGCGACGACGGCGTTCGCTCTCGGCGGGGCGGATGCCCCCGTCGCGGCGGGTCGGGCAAGGGCGTCGGACATGGCAGAGGCCTCCATCGGGATCCATCGGGACGAGGTCGGTGTCAAGGGGTGCTTGGACTGCGCAAGCAGTGCGAGGTGCGAGGTGCGGAGTGCAGGGGCGCGGGGGTACGGGGGTGCGGCGATCTGGGCGTGCGGGTGGGGGCGTACGCCCGGACGCGGTGTCGTGGGTGGGGGTGTCACCGGACCCGGTGCCGGTTGGGGGGAGTGTTCCGGCGACCGGGCCCGGTGACCGCGCCGTCCCCGTCCCCACGGGGCGGCGCGGCGGGGCCGTCTCCGCTCGGGGCGGCCCCGGTCATGGGCGCCCTGGCCGGGAGGGCCGAGGGCGGCAGGTCTGTCGAGTCGGGCGTTGGTCGGGCGTTCGTCGGGCCGGTGTCGTACGCCCGTCAGGTGGTGCGGTGTCCCCAGCCGAGCCAGGCGGCGGCGAGGGCGGTCACCCCGGCCGCGGTTGCGGCGAGGAAGAGGCAGGTCAGGGCGGAGTTCACGGTCGCAGGCCGCCCTTCGTCAGGTCGGTCGACAGGGGATGGGCCAGCGCCTGCCAGAGAGGCATGACGAGTCCGGCGGTGCCCGGCGACCGGGTCGGGCCGGAGGTGGCGGCTGCCGGTCGGCCGATTCGGTCTGTTCCGGCCGCCGCGGTGGTGGTGTGCGGCATGGGGATGCTCCTGCGCGAGGAAGGGGATGCGACCGGCTTCTCGGCCGGTCACTTCGTTGCTTGACTTAGGCAAACACAATCGAGTTACTTAAGTCAAGCAACCTTCTCGGATTGAGGCGTCCGGGCACGAAAAAACCCGGTCACGGAGTCTCGGGGACTCCGTGACCGGGTGCCGACGCGAGGACCTCAGGCGGGGACGCTCGCGTCTTGTGGCTCTTGTGGCTTCCGATCCGTCTCGGCGAGGCGGGCCGAGCGGGTCAGGGGGCCGAAGACGGCCAGGGCGATCGCGCCGATCATCCAGGTGCCGGCGATGAAGTAGAAGACGCTGCGGTAGCCGTGGCCGTTGTAGAGCGCCGCGACGATCAGGGGACCGGCGGCGTTCGACAGCCGGCCGAGGCCGTAGGAGACGCTCGTGCCCAGGGAGCGGCTGCGGGTGTCGAAGAGCTCGGGGGAGTAGGCGTAGGCGAGGGCCGTGTAGCCGCGCTCGAAGAGGTTGACCAGGAAGCCGAACACGATGATGAAGACGGGGTCGAAGGTGAGCCCGTAGAACAGGCCGCACACCGCGATCACCGCACCGAAGGCGACCAGGCACCACTTGCGCTCGAAGCGGTCGGTGACCAGGGACGCGAGATAGCAGCCGAGGGGTGCTCCGACCGTGGTCAGGGCCACGTAGAAGACGGACTTCTCGACGCTGAAGCCCTCCTTGGCCAGCAGGGTCGGCGCCCAGCTCGAGTAGCCGAAGAAGCCGATGGTCTGGGTCATCCACAGCACCGTGAGCAGCAGTGTCGGGTACAGGTACTTCTTCTGCAGGAGCAGGCGCAGCGGGGCCTTGGTCGACGGAGTTTCGGCGACGGGGGGCGCGGGCTCGGGCAACGGGCCCTTCTCCGCGGCGACGCTCGCCTCAATCTCGCGCAGGACCGCGTCCGCCTTGGCATGCTCTCCCCGGCTCTCGAGCCAGCGGGGGGATTCCTTGAGGTGCCGGGTGAACAGGACGAGCAGGACGCCCAGGGAACCCCACAGGTAGACCAGCCGCCACGACCAGTCGCTCAGCGGCACGACCGCGCTGGCGATGAGGTTGGTGACGGGCGTGCCGCAGATGCCGATGACGATGGCGTACGCCTGGTACTTGCCGCGGATCGCCGACGGGTACATCTCGTTGATGTAGACGACGCCCACGACGGTCATCGCCGACAGGCCCGCCGAGGTCAGGACGCGGAAGACGCCCAGGGACACGAGGTCCCAGGAGAACACCGCCGCGAACGAGGAGAGGCCGAAGAAGAGGGTCGTCCACAGCAGGGCCCGTTTGCGGCCCCACCGGTCGGAGATGCCCCCGGCGACGATCGCGCCGATGAACATGCCGACGAACGACAGGGAGGTGACGTAGGCGACCTGGTCGACCGTGATGCCCCACAGGTCGATCAGTTTCGGTGCGGTGGTGGCGAAGCTGTTGATGTCCGCGAACTCGAAGAAGTACGCGAAGGCGACGGCGAGCATCGTGGTCTTGTGGAACCGGGAGACCGGAAGCCGGTCCAGCCGGTTGAGCGCGTTGGCGGTCTGCATGAGCGGCCCTTGTCGAAGTCGGGAAGGGGGGAGAGGAGAGGAGGGGAGGGGAGAGGAGAGGGGGGAGGGGACGGGAGTCGGGCGTGTGTCAGGCGGCCTCGCCGGGCCAGTACAGGCTCATGGGGTTGGCGACGAGCAGCTTGTGCTGCTGCTCGGCGGTGACCGCGACCTGGGGGACGTGGTCGACGAGGAGCCCGTCGTCGGGCATGTGGTCGGTGAGGTTGGGGTGCGGCCAGTCGGTGCCCCACAGCACCCGGTCGGGGAACTCCTCGACGACGCGGCGGCCGAAGGGGACGACGTCGGTGTAGGCGTGCTGTTCGCCGTCGAGGGCGGCGGGGCCGGTCGCGCTGAGGCGTTCGGGGCAGGTCACCTTCACCCAGACGTCGCCCGCCTCGACGAAGCGCAGGAACCGGGTGAACTCCGGCCCGTCCACCGGCCGGGTCACGTCCGGCCGGCCCATGTGGTCCACGACCAGCGGAGTGGGCAACGAGCCGAAGAAGCCCTCCAGTTCGGGCAGGTCGGCACTCTCGAAGTACAGGACGATGTGCCAGCCCAGCGGGGCGACCTTCTTCGCGATCGTGCTCAGGTTCTCCGCGGGGGAGGCGTCGACCAGACGGCGTACGAAGTTGAAGCGCACTCCGCGGACTCCCGCCGCGTCCAGGTCGAGCAGCTCGCGCTCGCCGATGTCCGGCCGGACGGTCGCGATGCCGCGCGCCCGGCCGCCCGACGACCGGACGGCGTCGACCATGGCGGTGTTGTCCGCGCCGTGGCAGGTGGCCTGCACGACGACGTTGCGGGCGATGCCCAAGTGGTCGCGCAGCGCGAACAGTTCGTCCTTGCCGCCGTCGCAGGGCGTGTACTTCCGCTCCGGCGCGAAGGGGAACTCGGCCTGCGGGCCGAAGACGTGGCAGTGGGTGTCCACCGTGCCCGGCGGGAGCCGGAAGGCCGGTTTCGACGGGTTCCGGTACCAGTCCAGCCAGCCGGGGGTCCTGGGGGCGAGGGGGGTCTTCGGGGAGGGGGTGCTCATGTGGCTCACCGCCCCTGGCGCTTCAGCAGGGCGTCCAGGCGGGGGTACACGGCGCGGGTGTTGTGCTCCTGGATCGCCGCGAGGTCGTCCGCGGGGAGCTTGGCCGCCTCCGCGTAGCGACGGGTGTCGTCGAAGTGGTGGCCGGTGCACGGGTCGACGTCGCGGACGGCGCCGATCATCTCCGAGGCGAAGAGGATGTTCCTGGCCGGGATGACCTCGTAGAGGAGGTCCGAGCCGGGCTGGTGGTAGACGCAGGTGTCGAAGAAGACGTTGCCGAGGACGTGTTCCTCCAGCGGGGGTTTCCCGAGCGCCATCGCGAGGCCGCGGAACCGGCCCCAGTGGTACGGCACCGCACCGCCGCCGTGAGGGATGACGAAGCGCAGGGTCGGGAAGTCGGCGAAGAGGTCGCCCTGGAGCAGCTGCATGAACGCCGTGGTGTCGGCGTTGAGGTAGTGCGCGCCGGTGGTGTGGAAGGCCGGGTTGACGCTCGTACTGACGTGGATCATCGCCGGGATGTCGTACTCGGCCATCTTTTCGTAGACGGGGTACCACGAGCGGTCGGTCAGCGGCGGGGCGGTCCAGTGGCCCCCGGAGGGGTCGGGGTTGAGGTTCAGGGCGACGGCGCCGAACTCCTCCACGCAGCGGGTGAGTTCCGGGACGCAGGTGGCGGGGTCGACGCCGGGGGACTGCGGCAGCATCGCGGCGGGCACGAAGCGCTGCGGATACAACTCGCTGACGCGGTGGCACAGTTCGTTGCAGATCGCCGCCCAGGCGGCGGAGGTGGCGAAGTCCCCGATGTGGTGCGCCATGAACGACGCGCGGGGTGAGAAGACCGTCACGTCGATGCCGCGCTCGTCCATCAGCCGCACCTGGTTCGACTCGACGGTCTCGCGCAGTTCGTCGTCGCTGATACGCAGGTCCGCGCGGGAGGGAGCGGCCGTCGGGTCGGTGAGGGAGGCGATCTGCCGGTTGCGCCATGCCTCCAGGGCCGGCGGGGCGGTCGTGTAGTGGCCGTGGCAGTCGATGATCATTGCTGTGTCCTTCTCGCTAGGCGCTCCCGCACCTTGGCTCCGCCCCGCACGGACGGACGAGAGACCCGAACACAGAACTAACCTCCCCTTAACACTCCGGCGGCCCTGTGGCCCGGGTGGTTTACATTCGGTCAGGGGGTGTGGCCGAAGGGAGGCGGGCAGGATGCAGATACTGCTGGCCGAGGACGACGACGGAGTGGCCGCGGCGCTCGTCGAGGTGCTGTACGACCATGGGCACGTCACCAGGCGGGTCCGGTACGGCAGCGAGGTGATGACCTACCACCGCAGCTCCGACCTGCTGCTTCTCGATCTGGGCCTGCCCGACATCGACGGTCTCGACGTGCTGCGCGCGCTACGGGCCGTGAGCGATCTGTCGGTCGTGGTGCTCACCGCCCGCGGCGACGAACGCTCGGTCGTCCGCGGGCTGCGGCTCGGCGCCGACGACTACCTCGTCAAGCCCGTACGCCTCGCCGAACTGCTCGCCCGCATCGAGACCGTCACCCGGCGTACGGCGGCCAAGGGCGCCCCCGCGGTGCGTACGGTCCGTGCCGGTGACGTCGAGGTCGACCTCGACGCGCGCCGGGTCAGGGTCGGCGGCGCGGAGGTCGAGCTGACCACCAAGGAGTTCGACATCCTCGCCGTGCTGGCCGGCCGGGCGGGCACCGCGGTCAGCCGTGAGCAGCTCCTCGACGAGGTGTGGGGCGACGCCCACCACGCCGTGTCCCGCTCCCTGGACGTCCACCTCACCCAGCTGCGCGGCAAGCTGCGCCGCCCCGAGCTGCTCACCACGATCCGGGGCTTCGGCTACCGCTTCGGCGACCTCGGCACCTGAGGAGCCGACGCGTGCGCACCCGGGTCCAGGCCGCGCTGCTGGTGTTCGCCGTGCTCGTGGTGGCCGCGTTCGCCGTACCGCTGCTGCTGTTCACCGCGTCCGACCGCACCCAGCAGCTGGTCCTCTCCCGCGGCGCCGACCTCGACCGCTTCGCGTCCCTCATGGACCAGGCCGCGGCGACCGGCGACACCTCCGCGCTGGCCGCCGAGGCGCGGCGCTACACACAGTTGTACGGCGAAGCCCTCGTCGTCACCGACACACGCCGCAGCCCGGTCGTCGAGACCGGCGGCATGCGGGCCGCCGACCCCGCCGTGGCCCGGCTCCTCGAAGCGGCGCTGCGCAACCAGACCGCGCACCCGACGGGCGCACTGCGTCCCTGGTCGCGCGGGCACCGGATGTTCGCCGAGCCCGCGGGCACCGGGACCCGGGTCTCCGGGGCCGTCGTGCTGCGGGCCTCGGTGGCGACCGCGGCGGAGGACATCACCCGGCTGTGGGCCGCCGTCATCGCCGGAACGGCCCTGGTCGCCGTCGCCTGCACGGTCCTCGCCCGGGCCGCGACCGGCTGGGTGGTCAGCCCGCTGCGGCGCCTCGACCGGGCGGTCGGCCAGCTCGCCGCCGGGCTCCCGCCCGAGCAGACCCGGGCCGGCGGCCCACCGGAACTGCGTCAGCTCGCGACCGGCTTCAACCGCATGGCGCGTACCGTCACCGCGGCCCTGGAGCAGCAGCGCCGGCTCGTCGCCGACACCTCCCACCAGATGCGCAACCCCATGGCTGCGCTCCGGCTGCGCGTCGACGCCCTGCAGACTCATCTCCGCCCCTCCGGGGACCGCACCTACACCGGCGTCACCACCGAACTCGACCGTCTGGAGACCCTCCTCGACGACCTGCTCGCCCTCGCCGCCGCGGAACACCGGGCCGGGGAACTGACGGTGACCGACGGATCGGACGCCCACTGCGACGCGGCGGCGGTCGCGGCCGCCCAGTACCGGCTGTGGGAGCCGGTCGCCCGCCGCGCCGGGGCCCGCCTCCGTCTTGAGGAGGGTCCGGCCTCGGTTCCGGCCGCGTGCACGGACCGCGAACTCGCCCAGATCACGGACATCCTCCTGGACAACGCCATCAAGTACGCGGGTCCGGGTGCCGAGATCTCGCTCCGCTGTACGCGGGAGGGTTCGCTCGCGGTCGTGACGGTGACGGACGACGGGCCCGGCCTGGACGCGGACGAACTCGCCCTGGCCACCACGAGGTTCTGGCGTTCGGGCCGACAGGACGGGACCTCGGGCACGGGGCTGGGACTGGCCATCGCCGAGCAGTTGCTGGCGGGGCGGGGCGGGCGGCTGGAGCTGGGGGCGGGGCGGCCCCGGGGGTTGCGGGCGAGGGCGGTTGTGCCGTGGGGGCGGGGCGGTGGGGGTATCGGCGACGGTGGTGGCGATGGCCGGGGCGACGCTGCCGGTGTCGACGGGGGTGTGCGGTGAATCGCCGGGCCGAGGTGCGTCGGGCGGCGGGGCGGGGTGGTCGGGCTGTGGCCGGTTGCGGTGCCGTGGGGGGTGCCATGGAGGCCGCCATGGAGGGCGCCATGGATGGAGCCCCCCGTTCCGGTGAGAACCCTGCTGGGTGGAGCCCTCCGGGTGGTGCGTCATGATGCGCGCCGTCGATCGTCGTACCGCTCTGCGCGCCGCCCTCGGTTCGGCGGGCGTCGCCGTGCTCGGAGGGGCGCTCACGGGTGATGCCTCCGGGCAGCGGCCCGGGCCGGCGGGTGTGCTGCGGTTCGCGACCGGTGAGCCCACGGCGTTCTACGCGGCCTTCGGGCGACTCCTCACCGCCGAGCTCGAGGCGGAGTATCCGCGGCTGAGCTGTCGGGTACGGACCACCGCGGGCAGCGTCACCAACATCGAGCTGCTGCGCGACCGCCGCGCCGACCTCGCCCTCGTCCTCACCGACACCGCCCGGGCCGCCCAGGGCACCGGCCTCTTCCCGCGCCCGGTGCCGCTGCGCGCGATCGGCAGGGTGTACGAGACCTACCTCCAGTTCGCCGTCCGCGCCGACTCGCCCGTGCGTGCCGTGTCCGACCTGGCCGGGCACGCCGTCTCGCTCGGCGCGGCCGGATCGGGGGCGGCCGTACTCGGCGAACGGATCCTGCACGCCGCGGGCCTGGCGCCCGGCACCGACGTACCCGTACGCCATCTGCCGCTGGCCGCCGCGGCCGACGCCGTGCGGGCGGGCACGGTCGACGCGCTGCTCGTGGCGGGCGGCGTACCGCTGCCCGTGCTGTCCGGCCTCGACGACCGGCCCGGCCTGCGCTTCCTGCCACTCGCCGGCCTGCTGCCCCGGCTTGGCGACCGCGACGGCCGGGCCGGGGCGGGCCTGGAGGAGGTGTCCCTGCCGCAGGGCGCGTACCGGGCGGCGGGCGGTGTCGCCACCATCGGCGTGTCCAACCTGCTGGTGTGCCGCCCCGACCTCTCCCGCACCGTGGCCGACGCGCTCACCCGCCTCCTGGTCCTGCGCGCCACCGCGCTCGTCCCCGACAACGCCGTCGGCACCCAGTTCCTCGACGCCGGCAGCCTGATCGGCACGGGCAGCATCCCCCTCCACCCCGGGGCGGCCGCGGCGTACCGCTCACTGCACGGCTGAGCGGGGTCGCCGCGCACCCTGTGCCCGCGCCGGTCCGCGACGTCGGCACATCCGGCTTGGCCACGGACAGGGGTGGGGGGTCGTTGAAGCCGGGTCGGCTCGTGCGGGGATGCCGCCCCAGCGCCGGGCCTCGATGTCGGCCACTCCGTTTGGCCTCGGACGGGGGGGCGTTGAAGCCGGGCCGGCCCGTATGGGGGCGCTGTCCCAGCGCCGGGCCTCGATGTCGGCCACCCCGTTTGGCCTCGGACGGGGAGTCGCTGAAGCCGGGCCGGCGCCCTGAACCACGAACCGGCCCCGCATCCGGGGTACGGATGCGGGGCCGGTTCGTGGTCGGCCGCTGTTGTTGCCGGTTCGGGGGCGTGGCTCAGAGGCCGAACTCCTGGGGGGAGACGCCCAGTACGGAGCAGGCCTCGCGGAGGATCTGTTCCTCGGCCGGCGCGACGTAGCCGTCCGCGCCCGCGACGACGAAGCCGGTCTGTACGACCGCCCTGGCCTCCGTCGGCTTCTTCGCGGCCTTGGCGATCTCCTGCATCGCCGTGGCCTTGCCCTGCTGGAAGTTGAGCGCCAGCTGGTCGACGTGCTTGTTGAAGCGCTGGCGCAGCTGTTCGGACGGGAAGTTCTGCAGGACGTCGTTGTTCAGGATCAGCGACTCCACGTGCTGCCGCTCGGCCGGGTCGACATGCCCGTCGGCGGCGGCGACCAGGGCGCACATGGCCATGCTGGCGTCCCGGTAGGCGCCGCTCTTCAGCTCCGTCTTGAGGGAGGTGAGCTGGGTCTTCAGGGTGCTGACCAGCTGGGCCCGCGATCCCCCGGCCGAACCCGAACCCGGGCGCCCGTGTCCGCCGCCGGCGCCGGCGCTCCGTGTCCCCTGCGCCTGCTGCTGCAGACCCTTGGCCTGGTCCTTGATCCGATCCCACATCGCCATGCGTGCCACCTCGGCTTCAGCCCACGTCGTTCCGGTCGCGCGCGTGCGTTCCGCGCGTCCTTCTGCAACGCCCGCCGGCTCCCCGAAGTTCCATGGCGGCCTGCCGGGCGCTCGGCTCAACGCCCGTCGGCGGTGGAATGGGAGCGGTTCAGGAACGCCAGCACGGCCAGCACCCTGCGGTGTCCGCTGTCGCTCGGTGGCAGTCCCAGCTTGAGGAAGACGTTGCCGATGTGCTTGCTGACCGAGCGTTCCGTGATGACGAGGGTCTCGGCGATCGTGACGTTGTCGTGGCCCTCGGCCATGAGGGCCAGCACCTCGCGTTCGCGCGGGGTCAGCGAGTCCAGCGGCGAGTCCCGGCGGCGGGTCAGCAGTTCGGTCACCACCTCGGGGTCGAGGGCCGTGCCGCCGGCCGCGACCCTCTCCAGCGCGTCGAGGAACTCGTCGACCCGTCCCACCCGGTCCTTGACCAGGTAGCCGACCCCGCTCGCGCCGCCGCCCAGCAGCTCCGCGGCGTACGACTCCTCGACGTACTGCGAGAGCACCAGCACCGGCAGTCCCGGGATCCGCTGCCGCGCCTCCAGCGCCGCCCGCAGCCCCTCGTCGCGGAAACTCGGCGGCATGCGCACGTCGAGCACGGCCGCGTCCGGGCGGTGTTCCAGGAGCGCCGGGAGGACCTCGGGTCCGGACCCGACGACGCCCACGACCTCATGCCCGGCCGAGCTGAGCAACAGGACGAGCCCCTGCCGGAGCAGGGCGTTGTCCTCGGCGATCACCACTCTCACGACGACTCCCCGCTTCTGGTCACGGCACGCACGGCGGCTCCCCTTCGATCCTTCGATGGTGTTCGCGGTGTCTCAGACCTTCGCCGCGCCGACCTCCGCGGCGTCCGTCGGGCCGTCGGCGGCCGGCGTCTCCTGGCCGGTGGTGCGTCCGCCCGGGATGAAGGAGGCGAGGGCGAAGGAGAGGAGGGCCGCACCCGCGCCGATGCCCATGACCACCTTGAAGCCGTTCTCGGACGGCAGCGCGCGGCCGCCGAAGTCGGTGGTCATCTGGGCGAGGACGACGCCGGCGAGGGCGCTGGCGAAGGAGGTACCGAGGGAGCGCATCAGGGTGTTGAGGCTGTTGGCGGCGGCCGTCCCGGAGGTGGGCACGGCGCCCATGATGAGGGCGGGCATGGCCCCGTAGGCGAAGCCGATGCCGGCGCCGATGGTGCAGGCGACCAGCGTGATGTGCCAGATCTCCGACATCAGCACGAGGCTCAGGCTGTAGCCGCCGGCGACGACGAGGGAGCCGTACATCAGGGTGGTCCTCGGGCCCTTGGCCCTGGTGAGCCGGGCCGACAGCGGACATGGTCATCATCACCAGGCCCTGCGGGGCCAGGACCAGGCCGACGGCCAGCATGGACCTGCCGAGGCCGTAGCCGGTGGCCTCGGGCAGCTGGAGCAGCTGCGGCAGCACCAGGGACATCGCGAACATCGAGAAGCCGATCGCCACCGAGGCGAGGTTGGTGAAGAGCACCTGGCGGCGGGCGGTGGTCCGCAGGTCCACCAGGGGCCGGGCGGTGCGCAGCTCGTAGAAGCCCCAGGCGGGCAGGACGAGGAGCGCGGTGGTGAGCAGGCCGAGCGTGGCGGCGTCGGTCCAGCCCCAGTCGCTGCCCTTGGAGACGGCCGGCAGCAGGGAGATCAGGCCGGCCGCCAGTCCGAAGGAGCCGATCAGGTCGAAGCGTCCGCCGGTGCGGACCGTCGACTCGGGTACGAGGAGCAGGACCAGCGCGAGGGCGACGGCACCGGGGGCGCCCGAGGTGCCGACGACGCCGTGCCTGGAGGCGGTGGAGGCGGCCCCGGCGATGCTGCCGCGCAGACCGGTCTCGGCCGCGGTGAAGACGATCGAGCCGCGTCTCTCGGCCATCATGTGCGGCAGTACGGCGCGGGGCAGCAGGAACGGTGCCGTCAGATTGACCTCGATGACGCGGTACCACTCGGCGTCGTCGGTCTCGCTCACCACCGACATCCGGTCCGTGATCGCCGCGTTGTGCGCGAGGACGTCCACGCCGCCGAAAGCGTCGACGGCGGTGTCGACGACCTGGTCCACGACCTGCTGGTCACTGAGGTCGCCGATGACCGCGAGGGCGGTGCCGCCCGCGTCCGCGACGGCCTTGACGGTCTCGTCGGCACCCGCCCGTCTCAGGTCCGCCGCCAGCACGTACGCGCCCTCGCGCGCGAACCGCACGGCCGTGGCCCGGCCGACGTCGGTCCCGGCGCCGGTGACGACGACGCAGCGCTCGCGAAGACCGGTGCTCATGCCGGTGTCCATGGGGGTGCTCCTTCTCGTCCAGCTGTTTCTGCCTCGGGCCCGGCGGCGGGAACGCCCGCGCGTACGGGGGAGTTGTCCCGGCCGCCGGGCCCGAAGGGAGCACCGGTCCCCGTCCCCACGGGAGTCGGCGCGACGGGGGCGCCTCCGCTCGAGACGCCCCCGGTCTCAGGGGGTGGTTGAAAAAAAGGGGGTGGTTGAAAGCCGTGGTTACCGCGGTCCGGTCGCTGACTCAGCCGAGCTTGACCTGGTCCGTGCCGTGGCCGATGTGGGCGACGACGAGGCCGGCGGCGGACACCTCGGCGTACTCGGCGGTGTGGTACCGGAAGCTCTGTCCGGCGTTCGCGCCACCCCGCGCCGCGACCGTCCACCGCAGCTCGTGGAAGAAGAACCAGTCGTCGAAGTGCTGGTGGACGACCTCGATCGAGCGGACGGAGTACTCGTCGTAGAAGGCCTCCAGGCGGGCCCGCAGCTCGTCCTTGGTGTGGATCTCGGGCAGCGTTCCGGTGTGCGACACGTAGTCGCGCACGCCCCCCTGGATCTCGGGGTGGGCCTTGTCGACGATCGTGTCGATGTCGCCCTTGCGATACGCGTCGAGCAGGGTCCCGTGCAGCCCGGCCACGGCGTACCGGCTGGCCAGCGCCCCGTCGGCCGGGTCTCCCGGCATGCTGCCCTGCTGGGTCCTGCCCCAGAACAGCTCACCGGTGATGCCCTCGGAGCCCATCGTCGGGAACATCACGATGACCGGCCGCTCGCTCTCCTCACCGGTCGCCTTGACGCGCCCGCGCCCCATGCCGCTGACGAAGGTGTACCAGGAGGCGTTGATCTCCGCCACGGGGCGGATCGCCACCACGGCCGCGAACCGGTGCATGCCGCGGTAGGACGCCGCGATCTCGTCGAACGTGCTGACGATGCGCTGGGTCGGGAGTTCCTTGCCCTCCTCGACCGAGGGACTGACGGTGTACGCGTAGGGGCCGCTCGGTGCCAGCGTCGCCAGGATGTCGTCGATGATGTCGACGTACTCGGCCCTGACGTGCTTCCACGCGGTCTCCGAGCTCTGCACCTGCAGATCCGACGTGGTGAGCAGGTCCTCGACCTTGGCGCGGTCTTTCATGGTCTTCCTTTCTGGGGGCGGGAAGCCCGGAAGTGTGTGAGGGGGGTGTGGGAGTCGGTGTGTGTGAGGGGAGAAGCGTCTGCGTGAAGAGCCGTGCGTCGTCGGAGCGCGGCAGAACTCGACCGCTCGGGCCGCGGGCTCCACGGAGCGCGGACCGGCCGACCGGCACGGGGTTTCACGAGAGGGAAAGGGCCATCGCGTCGAGAAGCGGCGTTGGACGGCGAAGACGTCGATGGGATCTGGCGTCGGTGTCGTCCGGCCGCTGGTCTGCACCGTCTGGTCAGGACGGGAGCGGCGGGGGCGGCGGGGCCGACGCGGTCAAGGGCAGCGGTGAGCCGCTGAGCGGGGCGCGCGGGTGTTGGGCCGGCGGGCGGCCGCTACTCCACGGGCGCTCGCTGCCGCGTCTTCGTCGTGCCGTGCGGCGCTGTGTGGGGGGTCATGCCGGTCGTACCTCCGTGCTGGTGTGCAGGACGTGCTGTGAGGCGGAAGGGGCGCCTCTGGGGACATCCTGGAGGACTCGACCTCTGGGGCAGAGGGCACGGGCTCTTCCCGGGGGGAATCCCTCACGAACGCGGGACGAAGGCGGCGAGGCGGCCCTCCATCACGGCCAGGGCCAGGTCCAGCCGTGAGCGGCAGCCCGTCTTCGCGAACACCTGGGTGAGGTTGTTCTCGACGGTCTTCTCGCTCACCCCGAGTTCCCGCGCGATCTGCCGGTTGGTCAGGCCCCGCCCGACCAGGGCGGTGATACGCCCTTCGAGGCCGGACAGGGCGGCGGGGCCGGTACGGCCGCTGTGGCCGCTGTGGTCGGTCGGCGGAGTCACGCCGGACGCGCGCATCGACTCCGTGATCGTCGTCCGCTGGAGACCGCCACCGAGACCCCGGGCGATCTCGTGGGCCTCGTGGAACCAGGGGCGCGGGTCGTCGGCCAGGAACGCGACGGTCATGCACGCCCGCATCAGCTCGCTCCGGCCACCGCACTCGCGCAGGAGGTCCACCGCCTTGTGCGCGCTGTCCACGTCGTGCTCGGCGAGGGCGCGGGTGATGAGCACGGCCGCCCGCAGCCCCGTTCCGCCCAGCCGGGCGTACCAGCGCTCCGCCTCGGCCCGCACCCGGGTCAGCGGTTCCTGACGTCCGCCCGCCTGCCACTCGACGAACGCGAGCCGGACGAGCAGCCGGCCGATGCCCACCACGCCCGCCTCGCCTGCCCGGTCGGCCTGTTCCGCCGGCCCTTCGCAGGAGGACCAGCCCAGTTTCCGGGCCCGCTCCCAGTCCCCGCTCCGGTAGGCGAGGCCCATGGCGGCCCAGACGCGCAGTGCGGGGAAAGGGCAGTCGTCCCCCGTCAGCTCCAGCCACGCGGCACTCCGCTCGAAGTCGCCCAGCGCCGAGTGCACCTCCGCGGCGATCAGGCGGACGGCGTGGTCGACGGGGGTCTGTGACGGGCCGGCCAGTTCGAGCGCGCGGGCCTCGGACGGGATTCCGGCCCAGTTACCGCCCAGGTAGTCCCGCATGATGCGGGCGTGGGCCGCCAGCGGGCCGCCGACCGGTTCGCCGTACGCCGCCGTCCCGAGCACGTTCCGGATGAGCGCGACCGGATCGAAGCGGTCGCCGGCGCCGTCATCGTCACCCTCCGCCGTGTCGTCCTCGGCGGGACCGTCGAGGCGGAGGCAGCCGAACGCGGCTCCGGCCTCGCTCGCCCGCAGCGGTGCCCGGCCGGTGAACCAGCGGGCGGCGAACTCCAGCGCGGCGTCGGCGGCCGGGTCACCCGCCAGGGCCTCGTGCACCGGGCCCGGCACCGGACGCCCGGTGTGGACGGCGGCCAGCGCCGCGTACGCCGCCGCCTTCCCGGGCTCATGACCGACACCGTCGCAGCGCACCTCTTCGGCCACGGCCTCGGCCAGGCCCGCGTAGTCGCCCGTCCGCACCAGCAGCGGCAACAGGGCGGCCAGGAGGCGGGAGCGCGCCGGGTCGCCGGGCTCGCAGTGGCGCAGGGCGGCCCGGTACCAGCGGGCGGCCCGGGCGGGGCAGGCCGGGAGCGCCCGGGTGGCCAGGTGCTCCAGGAGCGGTACGACGGAAGGGGTGGCCGGCAGTACGGAGCCGGCGAACGCGATGTGCTCGGCGAGGGCCGTCGGGTCCGGCGGCGGAGTGCGGTCGCCGCGCAGCAGGTGTTCGGCGAGCGCGCGGTGCACCTCGGCCGCCAGGTCCCGGGCCGTGCCGGGCAGTACGGCGGGGACCAGCGCGGGGCATGGGATGCGCAGGACGCCGTGGTCGTCGCAGAACAGGGCGCCGACGGCGACGAGGCGGTCCACGGTGCGGCCGCAGGCGGCGAGTTCGTGGCCGGTGGCCGCCGCGAAGTCCGGCAGGTCGTCCATGGCGAAGCGGCCGGCCGAGGCGGTCAGCGCGAGCAGCCGCCCGCCGGTGTCACCGCATTCCGTGACCCGCCGCACCAGGGCGTGGTCGACGGGCAGCACCGGCCCGGTCGCGGGGTCGCGCAGGCACAGGCGGCCCTGGAAGCGGACGAGGCGGCCGTCACGGCGCAGCGCCTCGAAGGTGTTCAGAACGGTGCCCGGGTTTCCGGCCAGCGGGCCGAGCGCGGCGCGCAGCGCGGGGGCCACGGCCTCGTCCAGCGGCTCCCGGGCGGCGCGGGCCAGCAGGTCGTCGATCCGGTGGTCCGGCAGGGGGCCCAGGTCGACGACGCGATCCGCGAAGGTGCTCAGCGAGGCCGAACGGGCCGGTCCGGCCCACCCGTCCTCGCGGTACGTCGCCACGACCGTGCAGCCGACGCGGTGGGCGGCGGCCACGATGAGCGCGGGGTCGGGGGCGGCGTGCACGTCGTCGATCAGGACGGCGCCGGGAGCGCTCCCGCCGAGGTGCGCGAAAAGCCGTACCAGTTCGGCGAAGAGGGCGGATCGCGCGCGGGCCGAGCCGTAACTCTCCGGCCGGCACAGCCGGTTGACCGCGGCCATCGGTTCGGCCGGCGGGGAATCCCTGATGTCGGGAAAGGCATTCCGGAACGCTTTCAGTACCGCCCGCGCGCCGAACAGGTCCCAGCGCGGAATGGCGGCGGAGCAGTGAATTCGTACGATGCCGGGGCCGCGGGTGCGCCAGGTGCGGTGGACTTCCCGCAGGAGGGTCGTTTTCCCCATACCGGGCTGTCCACGGACGAGGAGCAGCACCGGGCGACCGGACACCTCGTCCACGGCCGACAGTTCGGCGTCCCTGCCGTACACGGCCCCGCCCCCTCTCGGCACCACCGCTCCCCGCCCTCCCCGCCGTCGCACCGGCTGTCCTCGCTGGACAGACGCGGCCGGTTAACATCTGGTTGACCCCGTTCACTCAGCGAGGATTCATGCACACAGCGCATAGCGTCCCGCCTTACGAACGCGTCGCCGTCGAAACGATCGAAGCGATCCACACGCCCGGATTCCCGAAGCTCGTGGTCGTGAGCGGTCCCTCCGCCATGGAACTCGGGGCCGTACTCGAGGAATTGTCGGCGTACGACAGACAGTTCAGGTCGGAAGTCGCCGGGGCGGCCCCGGAAATGGTACGCATTTCCTTCGCCGATTCTTCACCGAAGGTTCAAATGCCCGACCGGCTGCTCCGGCGGGCTGGCGCGGAGGAGAACCGCGGAGCGGTGCTGGTGCTCCAGCATCTCCAGCACCTCTCCCCGGACGAGCTGTTCTCGCTGGAACGCCTGATCCGGCAGCTGGACGGGACGAGCACCAGCTGCATGAGCACCGTCACGCTGCCCGTGCCCCGGGCGTCCCGCGCCGCGTTCGCCGAGGTGTTCGGCCGGTTGCGGCAGGACGGTCTGGTCCACCAGGTGAACCTGCGCCCGCTGTCGCCGCGCCGGCTCGGCACCATGATCACCGCCGAGATCGAGGCCCGGGCCGAACCGGCTCTGGTCAGCTGGCTGTGGGGCCTCACCCGGGGCTGGCCCGCCGCGGCGCGCGCGGTGCTGCGGACCGCCCGGGACCAGGGCCTCATCAGGGTGGTCGACCGGCACGCCCATCTCGTGGGCGGTGCCTCCTGCCCGAGCCCCTCCGCCGTCGACGAACTGGTGCTGCCCGTCCGTGAGACGGACGGCCCGGTCTGGGAGGCCGCCAAGGCGGTGGCCGTGCTGGGCCCGCTCGGCGAGGCGGTGCCCCGCCTGACGGCCCAGGCTCTCTCGGTCACCGAGCGGGAAGCCCGTGACCTGCTCGCGCGGCTGGTGGAGACCGGCGTACTGCGGTACCGCCGCTCGGACTCCGTCTGGGAGTACCGGCTGCCGCTGGCCGGGGTCGCGGTCGGGGCGTCGCTCGGCCCCTACGAGCGGCGGAGCCTGGCCCGGATCGCCGTGTCCGCGCTGTGGCAGGGCACCGCGCGCTGCGCCGACTCCGCCTACCTACCCGAGCAGCTCGCGGCCGCCGGGAAACTGGTCGACCCCGAGCGCGCGAAGACCGAACTGCTGGACGCCGTCGAGCAGTTGGCGTACCACCATGGTGACCACGCCTACGGCGATCACGCCTACGACGACCACCGTGTTGTGCGGTGGCTGCGGGCCGCCGCCGATCTGACCGCGGACCCGGTGGAGCAGCCCCGCCTGCTGCTGGAGCACGCCAAGATCTGCCTGGCGCAGGGCAGGGCCCCGGAGGGTCTGAACTCCCTGCGGGCCGTCCTGCGGGGCCACCGCGACCGGCTGCGGCCGGACCAGCTGCTCGACGTCCACTTCGCGTACCTGGTCGCCCTGTACCGGACGGGCGACCTCGCCACGCTCGAAAGGATCGCGGAGCACGGCACGCCCGAGTGGCCCGGCGCGGGCGGGCTGCTGGAGGACGCCGTCACCCGCGGATGCGCCCTGTTGCTGTTCGGCCGCTGGCGTGAGCTCAGTGACCTGCTGGGGGAGATCCGGCGGCAGGACAGCGGCGGGTCGGTCGAGGCGCAGGTCGAGTTCCTAGCCGCGGCGGCGGAGCTGTGGGTGGGGACCACGGCCGGGGCGGAGCGGAGCAGGGCCACGCTGTCCGCCCGGCACCGCGCGGGCGAGGCGACGGCCGCCGAGGTGCACTCCCGGATCGGGGAGCTGCTGACGCTGGGCGAGTTCCGCCGGGCCGAACAACTCCTCGTCGACACAGGGCGCAGCCCGGGACAGCTGGGCCTGCCCAGCCGCATGCTCATCGCCCTCTACCGGGGGCGGCCGAAGGAAGCGATGGACCTGGCGCGCCGGAGCGCCGTCAGCGGCGCGTACGGCTGTGACGCCGTCCAGAGCGCGATGTACCACCACGCGGCGATCCTGCTGGTGTGCGGCGGCAGGCTCACCCGCGCCGGCGAACTCCTCGCCCTGGCCCGCTCCAGGCAGCCGACCCTGCCCCATCTGCTCACCTCGGCCCAGGCCTTGTGCGAACTGGTCCACGGAGAGGCCGAACAGGCCCTGTCGCTGCTGCGGACGGCCGTGCGCCGGGCCGAGTCGGACGGCGTGGTGGCGGGGACCGACCTGCTGTGGCTGCGGATGGCCGACGTCACGATGCACGTCGGCCGGCCCGAGCCCCTGAGAGAGTGCCTGGCGAAGGTCGAGGGGGTCGCCCGCAGGCTGGGCACCGAGCGGGCCGAGATGACCCGGCTCGTCCTGCACGCGGCCGTGCACGCCGACCGCGCCGCCGGGCAGGCCGCGCGGCGACTGGCCCAGCAGCGGCGGCAGCCGCTGGAGGAGTGCGCCGTGCTCTCCCACCTCATCCGCTACGGCCTGGGTGATCCGGCGATGCTGCGGGACACCTACACCATGCTCGGCGAGATCGACGCGCTGATGCCCCGGTACTGGCTGCGCCCCCTCATGCGCACGCACGGAGTGGCCGTCCCGGGGCGCCAGGCCACCGCGGAGGAGAACGAGCGCCTGCTCGCCGTCCTCGTCTCCGAGGGACTCACCAACAAGCAGATCGCCAAGACCCTCCGCGCCAGCGAGAAGAGCGTCGAGGGACGCCTGTCGAGGCTCTTCTCGCGGACGGGCCACGGATCACGGGTCGAACTCGCCATGGCGATGCTCACCGGCCGACTCCACCTGTGAGCGGGGCGGGTCAGCGCAGGACCCCGAGGTGGTCGAGGCGGTCGCTCACACCGTTGCGGAGTTCGCCGAGCGTCGTGCCGGGCGGGGCCACCTTGGGTGTGGAGGAGGGCGGCTGGGTCTCGTCCGCGCAGGTCGTGCCCCGGGCCGGGACCTTCAGGTCCACCAGGTAGGCCGTGACCGCGTCCGTCGCGCAGGCGCTCCGGCCGAAGGCGGTGTGCCCCTCGGCCTTGAAGGTGAGCAGCGAGGCGTTGTCGAGCTCACGGGACAGGGCCACCGCGTCCTGGTACGGCGTGTCCGGGTCGCCGGTGGTGCCGAGGACGAGGATCGGCGCGGAGCCCTCCGCGCCGAAGGAGCCGTCGTAGCGGCTGACGTGTTCGCCGGTCCACTGGGCGCAGGTGGTGGCGTGCTGGTGGTCGTAGGTCGGCGGGCCGTACGCCATGGCCGGGCCGAGCAGCGGTGCCGCCTCGGCGAAGGCGGTGACGTTCCGCTTCAGCAGGGCCGGGTCACTCGGGTAGTCCTTGTCGACGCACTCGACCACCACGTTCGGACCCAGGAAGTCGAAGCTGGCCGGGGACGGCGGCCGCAGCAGGAAGGACGTGTTGTCGCGCTGCTGCGCCTTGCGCAGGGCCTCGCCGAGCGAGGGCCAGATGACCTTGCCCTCGTTGATGTTGAACATCAGGCGGTAGACCAGGGTGTAGCCGTTCGCCTGCCCGCCGTTCGCGGTCGGCACCGGATCGGCGTCCAGGTCGCTCTTGAGCTTCTCGAACGCCGCCCGCGGGTCGCCGTCGCCGAACCCGCAGGTGGCCGGGTCGGCGGCGCACCAGTCGAGGAAGCGGCCCATCGCGCCGTCCAGGGCGAGGTACTGGGGCCGGTCGTAGGCGTACGGCCGGTCGGCGTAGTGCACCGGGTCGTACGCCCCGTCGAGCGCGAGGGCCCGCACCCGCTCGGGGAACAGGGCGGCGTAGACGGTGCCTATGTAGGTGCCGAACGACCGCCCGTAGTACGTCAGTTGGTCCTCGCCGAGCGCCTGGCGCAGCAGGTCGATGTCCCGGGCGACGTACTCGGTGCCCACGTACGGCAGCAGGTCGCCCGCGTTGTCCTCGCACGCCTGGTCGAAGTCGGCTGCCTGGCGTACGGCCGGTTCGAAGGCGTCCGGGCCGGGGGCGCCCTTGGCCTGCGTGACGGCCTGGGTGTACCGCTGGTCGTCCCAGCACTGCACCGCCGAGCTGCGCCCGACGCCGCGTACGTCGTACCCGAAGACGTCGAAGGAGTCGCGCAGGGCGGCCGGCAGGCTCGCGTAGTTGCCGCGGACGAAGTCCACTCCGGAGTTGCCGGGGCCGCCGGGCTGCAGGAAGAGGGTGCCCTTGCGCTGTGCAGGGTCCGCGGCCTTCTTGCGGATCACCGCCAGGGTCATGGTGCGGCCCTGCGGTTCCCGGTAGTCCACCGGCACCGCCGCGTTCGCGCACTCGAAGCCGTCCTGGCAGTCGGACCAGGTCAGGGACGGTACCGGGGGTGCCCCCTGGGCGGCCGTCGGGTCGGTCTGGGCGGCCATCACCTGGACCCCCGTACCGGCGGCGGCCAGGGCGAGCACGACGGCCCCGGCGATCCTGAAGCGCGCGAAGCCTCTCCGCGCACGCGTAGTCACTGCGTGTTCCCCCTCGGGGCTGGTGCGATGCCAAGTACTCACTGGTCGAGGTGAGTTCGGCATGGCGGGTTCGGGGACTGTCTAGCCGAACCCGAGGGGAAAGTGGGACACGAGTGGCGATGTGATCGTCCTTTTACGGGATCTCTCCACTACCCGGCGGTAGTTTCCGTGCCCGTGTCCGTCACCTCGGTGGCGTCGTCCGGGGCTGCAGCGCGGCCGACGAGGAGCCACCATGTCTCTGGGGGAGAACCCTGGGGAACCCTGGGGGAATCCGGGGGGAATCCGGGGGGAATCCGGGGGGAATCCGGGGGAAGGGAGGACGTACCCCATGCCTGAGCTGCCGGACGTCGAGGGATTCCGCGAGGTCCTCGAGAGCTGCGCGAAGGGCCGGGTCATCCGCCGCGTCGACGTGCGCGACGCGGGCGTCCTGCACGGGGTGAGCGCGCTGCGGCTGCGCGACGCGCTGGAGGGCCGGCGCTTCGGCCGGCCGGAGCGGCACGGGAAGTGGCTGCTCGCCCGCACCGACGACGGCCCCACCCTCATGCTGCACTTCGGCATGACCGGCGCGCTGATCTGCGACCGTCCCGACGACGAACCCGAACCCCACGACCGCGTCCTGTTCACCCTGGACGGCGGCCGCCAACTCCGGTACCGCGACCAGCGCAAGCTCCGGGGCCTTTGGCTGGCCGACGACGACTCCGACGTCGCACGGCTGCTGGAGGGGCAGGGCCCCGACGCGATGGCGGTGGACCGCAAGGACTTCGAGGCGGCGCTCACCGCCCGCCGCGGCCGGGTCAAGACCGTCCTCACCGACCAGTCCGTCCTGGCCGGACTCGGCAACCTGCTCGCCGACGAGATCCTGTGGCGGGCCAAGCTGAACCCCACCGGCCGCGTGAACGACCTCACCGAGCCCGAACGCCGCCGCCTCTACACCCACATGCGCCGCACCCTGCGCTCCGCGGTCACCGCGGGCCGCGTCCCACCCCGCGACTCCTGGCTCACGGGCCACCGCGACGCCCCCGACCCCACCTGCCCCCGCTGCGGCACCCACCTACGCCGCACCCGCCTGGCAAGCCGCACCACGGTGTGGTGCCCCCACTGCCAGCCGGACGGCTCGTGAGACCTGGGCGCACCATGATGGGCAGGGCCGAACCCCGGCCGACCTGCCCTCCTCGCGCCCCCTGGCGTACCACCACCGTGACGCCCCCGACCGGACCTGCCCCGTGCTGCGGCACCCTTGTGCTGCCCCCGCCTGGTGAGCCGCGCCGCGGTGTGGTGGTCCCGCGCTGTCGGCCGGACCGCTCTTGAGGCCCGGGCGCGTCACGCGGGGCGGGGCCGGGCTGCGGTCGATCGTCCCGCTCCGCGACTTCTGGCTCACCGGCCACCGCGACGCCCCCGGCCCCATCTGCCCGCGCTGCCGGCCGGACCGCTCCTGAGCCGCTGGCGGTCCACCCGGCGTCAGGCCGACGTGGCCGGCCCGCTCGCCCGGGACCTCATCCGTGGCTGGATGCGGGTGCCGAAGTTCTCGAGGCCTTCGAGGAAGTCGTCGAACACCAGCATGATCCCCTTGGTGCCGGTGACCTCGGCGACCTCGTCGAGCATCCTCGCGACGGTCTCGTAGGAGCCGACCAGCGTGCCCATGTTGAAGTTCACGGCGCCTTCGGGGAGCACGATGGTCCTCGCGGTGGAGGAGTCGTCGGCGGTCGTGTCCGTGGCCGATTCCCCCGCCATGTACGCCAGCGCCGCGCGGTCGGCGTTGTCGTGGTAGTCCTTCCACTTCGCCTGGGCGGCCTCGTCGGTCTCGTCCGCGATGACCATGAAGAGGGAGAGCGCGCCGACGTCGCGGCCGGTCTTCTTCGCCGCCTCCACGAGCGTGGCCGTGGTGTCCGAGAGGGCGAGCGGGGTGTTCACGCCGCTGCCCAGGATGAAGTTGTACTCGGCGTGCTCGGCGGCGAACTTCATGCCGGTGTTGCTCTGACCCGCGGCAACGATGTCAATGTGCCCGCTCGCCGGGCGCGGGGACAGCACGCAGTCGTCCATCTCGTAGAACTCGCCCTTGAAGTTGCTGACGCCCTCGCTCCACAGCTCCTTCATCACGGTGACGTACTCGACGGCACGGTTGTACCGGTTGCCGAAGTGCTCGTCGCCGGGCCACAGGCCCATCTGGGAGTACTCGCCGGGCGCCCAGCCGGTGACGATGTTGACGCCGAAGCGGCCGGGGGCGATCGAGTCGACGGTCACGGCCATGCGCGCGACGATCGCCGGCGGCAGCGCGAGGATCGGCGTGGAGGCGTACAGCTTGATCCGGTCGGTCACGGCGGCCAGGCCCGCCATCAGCGTGAACGACTCGAGATTGTGGTCCCAGAACTCGGTCTCGCCGCCGAAGCCCTTGAGTTTGATCATCGACAGGGCGAAGTCGAGCCCGTGCTCCTCGGCCTTCCGCACGATGGCCTTGTTCAGCTCGAAGCTCGGCATGTACTGCGGAGAGCTCTTCGAGATGAGCCAGCCGTTGTTGCCGATGGGGAGGAAGACGCCGATGTCCATGCCGCTCCTTGGCGGGTCGGGGCCGTGGTGTCACGCCGGACGGTCACGTGACGTCGGCGATCCAGGTGATCCAAGGTGATCCACGATAACTCCGCCTGGTTTCCGGGCTGTTGATTCCCCGCGCGAGCAGTGGCCGGCCCCGGCGTGATAATCCTGCGAAGCACTGCTTCGGATGAGACGGGAACGGTTAGATACCGGGTATGAACGCACGGCTGGCCCTGCTCAGCACGGTGGACCCCGGTATCGCGGAAAGCGAGGTCTTCCGGCTGGCACTCCAGCATGCGGTGGGCGAGCTCGGCGCACTGGGGGGAACGATTCACCTCCGCGGCCCCATGTCCGCGCTGCGCCTGGTGTCGGCGACCGGCCTGCCTCCCGTCCTGACGCGCTCGTGGGAGATCGTCGACCAGGAGGGCCCGCTGGCCCCGGCCCGCGCCCTGCACCGGGGCAGCGGCGTATGGGTGCCGCCGGAACCCGGTGAGCAGGCCGACCCGGCCGGGTGGCCCGGCACCGGCCTGGCCGCCGTACCGGTGTTCAGCGGGGACCGCAGCATCGGCGCGCTCACCGTCCTGATGGGCGACGGCGGCGAGCCCACCTCCGGGCAGTGGGACTTCCTGCGGGCCGTCATCGCCTGGACCGAGGAGCGCATGGCCCAGGCGCCGCCGCCGTCCGGTCCCTCGCAGACGGAGCTGAGCGCCGACCGCCTGCGGCAGGCCCTGAAGGAGGTCAGCGTCGGCTCCTGGGACTGGAACATCCGCACCGGTGACCTGGTCTGGGACGAGGCGGCCCTGGAGCTCTACGGGACCAGGCCGCAGGACTACACCGGCAGGATCGAGGACTGGATGCGGATCGTCCACCCCGACGACCTGGCGCCGACCCTGGACGCGGCGGGGCGGGCGATCCGCGACCACGGCGTGTACGAGGCCGAGTACCGGGTGCGCAAACTGGACGGAACGTGGGGCTGGACCCAGGCCCGCGGCCGGGCGACGTACGACGAGCAGGGCGAGGCCGAGCGGATGATCGGCGTGGGGTGGGACAGCGACGAGCCCCGTTCCGTCCGTGACGCGCTCAGCCGGGCTCTGCGGCACATGAGCGACGGCTTCCTGGCCGTGGACGACGGGTGGCGCATCACCTTCGCCAACCTGGAGGCGGAACGCACGCTGGGCTTTTCCGAGGAGGAGCTCTTCGGGCGCGTCCTGTGGGACCTGCCCTCCGCGCGGCAGGTCCCCGGCCTGGAGAAGGGCTGTCGGCAGGCCGCGGCCGAGGACAAGCCCGCCGGCTTCGACGTGCACATGCCGGACACCGGCCGCCGCTACCACCTGCGGCTGGTCCCGGGTCCAGACGGCCGCACCCTCTACTTCACCGACGTCACCGAGAAACGGCGCCTGGCACAGGAGCGTGAGGCGTCCGAGAGCGCCGCGTCCGAGCGCGCGGCCCGGATCGCGGAGCTGACCGCGGCGCTCGCCAAGGCGACGACGTCACGGGACGTGGTGGAGGCGGTCGCCCAGCGGGTGCTGCCGCCGTTCGCCGCCGCCGGACTCCTGGTCCAGGCCGTCGAAGGCCAGCGGCTCCACAACGTCGGAGCCGTCGGCTACCCGGCCGACTTCCTCGAAGCCGTCAACAGCGTCCCCTGGACGACGCACAACCCGGCCTGGGAGGCCATCGAGGCGGACACGCCGCTGTTCCTGTCCTCGGTACGGGAGTTCGCCGCGCGCTGGCCCGACCTGGGCCACCTGGCCGACCGCGGCGACAAGCAGGCCTGGGCCTTCCTGCCGCTGACCGCGTCCGGGCACACCTTCGGGGTGTGCGTGGTCTCCTTCGACCGGCCGCGCCGCCTCACCGACGACGAACGCACCCTGCTGACCACCATCAGCGCTCTCCTCGCCCAGGCCCTGGAACGGGCCCGGCTCTACGACGCCGAACACACCCGCTCCCGCGAACTCCAGCGCAGCCTGCTCCCCCGGGGCCTGCCCGACCTGCCCGCGTGCACGGCCGCCGCCCGCTACCTCCCCGCCGGCCAGGGCATGGACGTGGGCGGCGACTGGTACGACATCATCCCGCTCTCCGGCGGACAGGTCGCCCTCGTCGTCGGCGACGTCATGGGCCACGGCCTGCCCGAGGCGGCCACCATGGGCCGCCTGCGCACGGCCGTCCACACCCTGGCCGACCTCGAACTGCCGCCCGACGAGATCATGAGCCACCTCAACGACATCGTCGGCGGCATGGGCGAGGAGTCGTACGTCACCTGTCTGTACGCGCTCTACGACTCCACCACCCAGGTCTGCTCCATCGCCCGCGCCGGACACCCGCCGCCGGCCCTCGTCCACCCCGACGGCACCGTGCACTTCCCGCCCCTGGCCGCGGACCCGCCCCTGGGCGCGGCGGAACCACCGTTCGAGACGGTCGAGTTGCACGTCCCCGAAGGCAGCCTGCTCGTGCTCTACACCGACGGCCTGGTCGAGTCGTCGACACGCGAGATCGACGAGGGCATGGCGGACCTGGCCCGGCTCCTGCGCACGGCCCACGAGACCGGCACGGCCGCGGACCTGGAACACCTCTGCGACACCCTCACCGCCGGCCTGCTCCCCGCCGAGCACCAGGCGGCCGACGACGCCGCGTTCCTCGTCGCCCGCCTGCACGCCCTGACCGGCGACCGGATCGCCTCCTGGCCGCTCCCCGAGGACCCCAAAGCGGCCGGCCAGGCCCGCCGCCACGTCCGCGAACAACTCTCCGCCTGGGAGCTGGACGACCTCACCCCCACCACGGAACTCCTGGCCAGCGAACTGGTCGGCAACGTCGTACGCCACGCCAAGGGCCCGGTCAGCCTCCGCCTGCTGTACGGCGCCGACCTGATCTGCGAGGTCTTCGACGGCAGCCTGACGATGCCCCGCATCCGCCGCGCCACGGACACCGACGAGGGCGGCCGCGGCCTGCAACTCGTCACCGCACTCTCCCAACGCTGGGGCACCCGCTACACCCCGACCGGAAAATGCATCTGGACCGAACAGCCCCTACCCGGCCCGACCGGCCACCAGGCCCAAATGTCCGACGACGCCCTATCCCTGATGTTCCCCAAACTGCTCCCGGACACCGAGGAGTTCGACGGAGACCTGGACGCCCTGCCGTTCGGGGACGAGGACTTGTAGGACGCGGATTCGTCCGCCCCGCGGGTCTGGTCGACCGTCTGAGATGTCAGCCGGGGATGGTCGGGTTCCACTCGTCTCGTGCCCACTTGGAGTCGCCGAGCGGGTAGTTGTACGCCGGTCGGCCCACGTTTCCGCTCGTTCGGAAGGGCTTGCCGTTGTCGTCGATGCGCAGGATGCCCTTCTGGTTGCCGCTGGACCACTCCAGGTCCAGGTACCAGCTCACGTTGTACGCCCGCGCGTCGGCGAAGATGTAGAAGACCTCGGGATCCGACTCACTCACCTTGTACGGGAAGTCGCGCTGACCGGCCTTGGGTGAGATCGCGGGCCGCCCGGCATCGAGGTTCACACCGAAGGCCGCCGTCTCCACGCCGCCACCGCAGCCGACGCCCATCGCGAAGTCGTTCCAGTCGAGCGGTGTGCTCTTCTCCACGATCCGCACATGGAGTTCGTCCAGGACGACGGTGGCCTTCCCGGTGCCCTGCACGGTCAGTTCGAGCATCTGCTGCCCGGCGGCGACCCCACCGAACGCGGTGACCCACCCGCGCGCGTCCGGCTCGGGCGGCGGCGGAGGCACCTCCTCGGGTTTCCGGTCGAGCAGGTAGTGCTGGCTGCACGGCCCTTCCCACTTGTACGGGTCGACGTCGACGGCGGGCGCGGTGGCCCCGTCCTCGACACCCCCGCCCTGGGCCGCCCCGGCTCCGCCGCTCCGGGTGGCGGAGGCGGAGACGGAAGCCGTGGGACTGCCGCTGCGGGACGCGGACGGCGAGGGCGACTTGCCTTTCCCGTCGGCCGACTCGGAGGCGCCGGGACTTTCGTCGACGGGCCGGGAGGCGGCGCCCGCGGGCTGCTTCGCGCTCTGGTCGTCATCGCTCGCGCCGGGCACGAGATTCACCACGAGCGCGGCCGACACGACGGCGGCGGCCACGGCGGCGCCGACGAGGACGGCGGTACGCCGCCGTCGCCCCACGGGAGCCTCCGTCAGGGGCGGCCGCTCGATCTCGGGAACGGGCTCGGGCTCGGGCTCGGCCGTCGCTTCGGGCTCCGTCGCCGTGCCCGCTCCGGTCTCGGCCTCCGCCTTCTGCCCCCGCCGGGCGTCCGCGAGAACCCACCGCCGATGCAGTTCCACCAGTTCCTCGGGCGTCGCCTTGCACACGCGCGCGAACCGCTCCACGGGTGCGTAGTCCGTCGGTACGGCGTCCCCGTTGACGTACCGGTGAAGCGTGGACGTACTCGTGTGCAGCCGCTTCCCGAGCACCCCGTAACTGAGCCCGGATCGCTCCTTCAACTGGCCCAGCAGCTCCGAGAACTCGTCCCCCGCCACCATTCCTCCCTCTCCCACGTCCCGGACCCCCGTTCCAGGGGGAGGTCATTCCCCCAGGTCAGAGGCATTGCGAGCGTTCCAGCGTTCCGGATGCCCCGGCAGTCGTGGCGGCCGGGACGGATCGCCCCACAAGCTTGGGCCATCCAAGCACGCCGCTCCCGGCACCCGGTCGAGCGGCCCATGCCAACACCCGTACCGCACCAGGGGGATCTCATGTCCACACGTACTCAGCGCACCCACCGCACCCACCGCACCCACCGCTCCCGCATGCTCGTCGCCGCCGCGATCACGGCCGCCACGCTGACGCTGGCGGCATGCAACGGCGGAGAGGGCGTCCGCGACGAGGGGGCGTCGGCCGGGTCCTCGTCCACGGCGGCGCCCACGGCTTCCACCACGCCGTCACAGAAGGCGAGCGGGGGAACGTCCACCGGAGCGGGCCAGACCGACCAGACCGACCAGACCGGCTCGACCTCCAAGGGCTCGACGGGCGGCGCGGCCGGTTCGAGCGGCACGTCGGGCTCGTCGGGCTCGAAGGGTTCCTCGGGTTCCAGTGGTTCTTCGGGCTCCACGGGCTCGGACGACTCGGCGTCCGCCTCCGTCCCCTGCTCCAGCGCCTCCACCCGGATGGCCGCCACGGTGGTCGCCCGTCCGCTCAACCACCTTCTCCTCACCGTCACCAACACCGGCTCGAAGAACTGTGACCTGACCGGCTTCCCGGCCGTCCGGTTCGGCGCGGCCCAGTCCGTCCCGCCGGCCTTCGAGGACTCCAAGCCGCAGGCGGTGGTCACGCTGGCCCCCGGCGAGTCGGGCTACGCGAGCGTCCTTCTCGCGGCCGCGGACGGCAGCGGCTCCCATGGCTACACGGCCAAGTCCCTCGAGGTGTTCTACGGCGAGGGCGCGAGCGCCCGCCCGTCACTCCCCGCGAAGGGCGTGTACGTCGACGACTCGATCGGCGTCTCGTACTGGCAGTCGACCATGGCCGACGCCCTGGCCTGGTGACGCACCGGCTCACCGACGCGGGTCCGCGTACTGAGGCGCTCGGCCGGGACACCCCGGCCGAGCGCCTGTCGTGGGAGGGGCTCAGTCGGAGGTGATGTCGACCGTGACCGAGCCATGGGCGTAGGCGTGCCGCGCGTCGCCGTAGTACTGGACGGTGTACTGGACAGCGCCCTTGGCCCTCGGCCGGTCCGTGTAGCTGAACGTGCCGTCGGCGGCGACGGTCGCGGACCCGATCATCGTGCCCTCACCCGCCAGGGGGTCGTCGAGCCGCCAGATGTCGACGGTGCTTCCGGTGCCGAATCCCACGGGCGCCACGAGCTTTCCGTTGAGGGTGAGGTCCTGGTTCCGGGGCGACGAGGCGGGTGCCCGCACGGTGACGGTGGTGTCGACCTGCGGGTGGTTCAGGACCTGCAGCGACAGGGACGAGGAGCCGCTGTCCTCGGTGACCGCGAAGATCCGGCTGCCGTCAGGCGCCCAGGCCAGACCGCCGGACTGGAGAGTGTTGGTGGTGTACGGGGACGACGCCGGGAAGTCCCAGGTGTGGAAGGCCGTGGAGTCGCCCTGCGGGAACAGGTACACGTCGGGCGAGGAGGCGCCGTTGATGCCCGCCGCGATCGTGCCGTCGGGGGCGACGGCCACGGAGTTGGGATAGTGGCTGGTGGTGTAGCGGCCGTCGTCCGACAGGTCGGCGGTGCGGAACGCCTGGTGGTAATAGGGGCTGGCGCAGGCGACGACGACCCGCGCGGCGTCCGGCGTCAGGGCGAGGTCCTGCAGGCTCGCGCACCCGTCCGGCCCCGGATCGACGCGCCTGGCCTGTGCGTCGGCCCGGCCGGTGCTCACGTCGTACACCGCCAGGGAGGCGGCGTTGCCGTCGGACTCGGCGGCGACGAGGGTGTCCGGGTCCTGCGGCGTGGCCGCGAGGTGCGGCGCGCCGCGGAACGTGTCGAGGCCCTGGTCCCGTGTGACGACCGGCTGCGGGCCGCTCAGGTCCAGGGAGCCGAGGGCGCCGTGCCAGGTGTCGGTGCTGTAGCCGAACCAGATCTTCCCGCCGGCGAGCGCGAGGGAGGTCGGGCCGGCGTAGGCGCCCGCACCGGTGCCGGTGTCGTACCTGGCGGTCTCCTGCAGCGTGGCGGTGTCGATCGCGGCGATCGCGCCGGCGTCGCGGAGAGCCACGTACAGCGTGCTGAAGTCGCTGGACAGCGCGACTCCCCAGGCGCCGGCCTCTCCGCCGATCTGCTTCACGACCTGGCCCGTGTAGTCCGTCACCAGAACGCTGCCACCGAACGGGTCACTGAGGAACACCTGCTGATGAGCCGCGTCGACAGCCATGTCGCGATACGAGCTGATCGGCAGTGAGGTACTGGTGTCCGCGGCGGCCGTGGTCGTTCCGAGGCCGAGGAGCGAGAGGCTCAGGGCGGCGGAGAGTGCCGCTGAGAGTGCCGCTCTTTCGGCGAACTGTCTTATGCGCACGTGTCGGTCGCTTCCTTCGGTAGGCGTCTGCGGGTGAACTCCACGCCACTGTCTTGATCGACAGGCGGCACTCATCCAGCGCGGAGCCCCAACCAGACGTCACACGCGGCGGGTTACGCCTCAGCTCGGCCTCAGAATGATCGCCTGGCCGCCCGCGGGAGCCATGGCCACGTCCAGCGTGGTCTGCGAGGTGACGGTCCGCGTACCGACCACGACCGGGGTGCGGAACGGGCTGCTGCCCGGCGTGCCGTCGGCGTAGACGGTCGCCGTATAGGTTCCGCCGCCCAGGAACGACAGCGGGATCGGCAGCGTCCGGGCCGTCTCGTCGGTCATCGCCCCCAGGTACCAGGTGGAGCCGTTCCGGCGGGCGACCGCCACGTACTCGCCGATCGATCCGGCCAGGGTCCTGCTCTCGTCCCAGGTGGTGGGGACGGCGTTGAACCAGGGCAGTCCGGGCCAGCTCGCCGGGTTGGCGTACTTGGACGGTTTGTCGTACCAGAAAAGGAAGTTGAGGGGCTGGTAGTACACCGCGGCCATCGCCATCTGGTGGGCGTTGGTCGTCTTGTTGCGCGACTGGCCGTAGCAGATGGTGTAGTCGATCGGGCCGCCGATGTTGCGGGCGAAGGGCAGCGTCACGTTGTGGGTGGCGGTCGGGAACTGCTCGTTGCCCCGGACGCCTTCCAGGCTGATGTAGTTCGGGTACGTGCGCTCGTAGCCGAACGGCCGTACGTCGTCGTGCATGTCGATCAGCAGCTCGTACGCGGCGGCCGTCCGCGCCCAGCCGGTGATCTGGTTCGTCATCGACTGGGTGCCTTCGTTGATGAAGCCGAGCTTGATGCCCGCGACGCCCCAGCTCTTGTAGAGGGCGAAGAGTGAATCCGCGTCGGTGAGCGCGATCCGGTTGACGTAGAGGAAGACGCCGATGCCCTTGCTCGTGGCGTACGAGATGACGGACGGCAGGTCGATGGCGGCGATCGGGGTCGTCGCGTCGACGGTGGTGAACTCGGGGCCGTACCAGCCGGCGTCGTACTCGATGTACTCCACACCGCGGGCCACCGCGAAGTCGACGCCCGCGAGGCCGGCGGCGGTGCTGAGCTCGCAGCGGAAGACCTTGCCGGGCTTGATCCAGGTGGTGCCGGTCAGGGCGGTGGGCGGGGCGAGGTTGAGCACCAGCTCGGCGTTGTCGACCAGCTCGGCGTGCGTGGCCCCGATCACCACCGCGCGCCACGGTGTGGCGAACGGGGCGGTGACCGTGGCGGTCGTCTCGACCGGGCCGCTGCCGCGGGCGGTGTGCTCCATCAGGAAGGCGGACAGGGTGCCCGGCTGCCCGGGGACCGAACTGAGCATCAGGCGGGGGAAGTTCAGGCGGGCGGACTCGCAGACGCAGGCGAGGTACCCGTTGGAGAGGGTGGCCGTCAGCGGCAGGTCGGTCAGAGGGCCCTGGTCCGTGCTCGACGTTCCGCTCGACGGGATCGCGTCGGGGGCGACCGGGAGGTACGCGTCCTCGTCGCGGGCGCTGTAGACGGTGGTGTCGTCCGGGAAGACGAACGTCGTCAGCTCGTCGGAGATGGTGACGGTGCCGGTCTCGGTGTCGGTGCCGGTGCCTGTGTCGAGCAGGACGTAGCGCAGGGCGACGCCGGTCTTGTAGGCGCGGATCCGGACGCCGAAGCGGATGCCAGAGGCGGTGTCCTGGAGCTTCCAGCGCTGCTCCTGGTAGTGGTCGGTGACCGTCGCATTGCGGCCGTACACCGGGGACCAGGTGGTACGGGTGGTCCCGTGCTGCTGCCCGAGCACCGTCACGTCGCTGCCGAGGACGGTCCCGTCGCTCAGCCTGAGGCCCAGGGCCGAGGTGTCGATCACGGTCTTGCCGTTGCGCTCGGCGGACCACCGGAGCGCCCCGTTCACCACCGACATGGTGATGGACGTACCGCCCATGCGCGCGGTCGCACGGACCACACGGGCCGGGGCGTCCGCCGCGTGGGCCGGCCGCGTGGCGACCAGCCCCACCGCCGCCGTCCCGGCGGTGACGGCCGCGCCCTTGAGTATTCCCCGACGGGACAACGCCCCCGCGCTGTCGCCGCTGTCCGTGGTGAGCTCTTCCCGGTCTCCCGCAGCTCTCATCGTGAAGGGACCTCCCCATTGAGGTAATCAGGTAGTAACCGTTTACTCGCCGACGCAGGGAACGTACGTGCTGAGCAAACCCGGGTCAAGATCCCGCGGCCCCTGTAGTCGTAGGGGCGCAGACGGCGCGGGGACCTACTGAGGCCGTCGTGTATGCCGGCTGCGGCGCCGGCGAAGAGTAACGGCGCAGGCGAGCATGCCGAGGCCCCACGCGATCAGAAGGGCGCCCCACAGCGGCATGGTCACCTCAGGGACGAGAAGGCGGATCTTCACGTTCTCGCGGTTCTCGAAGATGAAGACCAGAGCGATCGCGGTGATCAGAACGAACGGTGCGAGGCGGCGGACGCCGGGGCGGGAAAGAAACGGCGTGTGCGCCTTGTGGTCTGAGCTGGTCTGAGCCATGGGGTGTCTCTCCATCGCGTTGCCCCTGCATCCAGCGTCCTCTGTCGGCGCGGGGTGCGCCACCGAAGGGGCGGCCGCTCTGATGGGGGGAGGCACGCGGGCGCCGACCGAAGACACCGGCTCGTGCAGGTCACGACCAGGTGCGGCTCGGCGCGGTCAGCCGATGCACAGCACGAGCAGGCAGACCTGCGACGGCGAGGTCGTGGCCGGCGCGGTGCTCGCCGGCGACGTCCCCGAGTCCGTGGCGTCGGAACCGCCGGCGGCAGCAGTGGCAGCGGGCGCGGGCGTCTGTGCCGGCGTCGCATCGGCCGTGTCGGTGCGGTCGGACACCGTTCCGTCCGAGGACGGGGCAGTGGTCTGCGGCTGAGGCTGCGACATTTCCGTCGTACGGGGCGGGGCAGCCGCGTCCGGCCGGGTGTTCGGCGGAGTGGTGGGGAGGGAGGCGGTGGCCTGCTGTCGGTCTGGGTGGTCCGACGCGGGCGACTGCGTGGGAGGCGTGGGCGAGGAGCGTTGTATGTCGGGCTGTGTCGACGTCGGGCGGGCGTCCTGTGCCGCCTGTTCCTCGACGCCTCCCATGGCCGGGTCCTTCGGCGCCATGGCCGCCTGTGTCCGGTCGCCGGACTGCCGGTCCATGGAGGCCAGGGTCAGTCCGCCGCCGATGAGCGCGACCGCGGTGGCGACCACGGCCTTGCGCTGGTTCTTCTTCCAGCGGGCACGCTGGCGACGCCGCGCGGCCCGCCCCTGCGGCGCGATCGGCCCACCCTCAGGACCGCCGGACGGGTCGCTCTGCGGGACCTCGTCCATGCCGCCCCCGGCCGCCACCTCGTGCCGCAGTCGGCCGTCGCGACCGTGCCACGCGTCGAAGGCGATGGGCTCCGATGCTGGTGCCGCTGCCGCACTCGCGGTCACGGAGGTCGGCGTGGTGGCCGGAGCGATGTCCGGGGCGTAGGCACCGCACCCGGGGCACACCAGGGCACCGTTGAGATGGCGGCGACATGTGGAGCAGTAGTCCATGTGCGGTCTTCCTGAGTTGACATGCCGTCGACCCGCCGGGCCACGGCCCGGTCACGTTCGTACGTGGGATCGAGCGGCGAGCAAACAGTAGCGACGGTTCCGAAACGCTGTGTGGAGGCTGTGCGGAACTCCTGCGGGGATCCCGGGGCTCGCGTGTGAGGGCCGAACGATCACCATTGTCACTGGCATGCCATACGCTGCCTTTCTCGGCAGCGTCCACACACCCGTCGTCGGTGTGAGGGGGGACGCGCGGCCGGCTCATCGTCATTTCCGCCCGGCGACCACCGGGCTGTTCTGTGGGGGTTTACATCACTGTGCGCAGGCGCACCATCTCGACCGCGACCGCACTCGCGGTCGTCTTCAGTTCCGCCGTTCTCGCCGTCGGCGCCGCGGGGCCGTCCGTGGCCGACTCCGCGAAGACACTTGCGGTGAAGTCGGTCGGCGACATCGTCGTGGACGGCGCCCACCAGCGCGTCTACGTCTCCGACCCGACGGGCGGCAAGATCGTCGTCACCGACTACGCGGGCGCCGTGAAGGCGACGCTGAGCGGGCTCTCCGGCGTGAGCGGCCTCGCGCTGTCCGCCGACTCCGGGCAGGTGTACGCGGCCGTGAAGAACGGCAACCGGATCGTCTCCGTGGAGACCGGTACGTACACCCAGACCGCGAGTTACCCGGTGGGCGCGGCTCCCGGTGACCTGGAGGTCGTGGACGGCCGGATCTGGTTCGCCCACGGCACCGACTTCGGCTCGCTCGACGTCTCCGGCACCGAACCCGTCGTCCATCTCGCCGAGCGGGGCGACGTCGACTTCTCCGGCGCCTTCGGGATGTTCCTGGCCTCCGACCCGGCCGTCCCGGGCGTCCTGGTGGCAGGCAACGGCGGCGATCTCGCCGTGTACGACGTCTCGGCCGACGGGGCCACGCTGCGGGTCAAGGGCGACATGGACACCGCCGTGAAGCAGCTGGACCTGACGCCCGACGGCAGCCAGGTGCTCACCTCGTGGGGCAGCCCCGACAACGGCTACGGCATCGGCGCCTACTCGACCACCGACCTCACCGAGCGGGCCGGTTACCCCATCGACGCGTACCCGAACGCCGTGCGGGTAGCGCCCGACGGCAGCGTCGCGGGCGGCAGTTTCTCCTGGTACGAGCCCGACGTGCACATCCACCGGCCCGGTGACCCGACGCCGACGCGGGAGTACGACTTCCCCAACACCGGTGACAGCAGCGGCGCCGACACCCTGGTGGACGGAGCGCTCGCCTGGGCGCCGGACGCGAGCCGCGTCTTCGCCGTCTCCGTGAACACCCACGGGACGTACACCCTGCGTGCCCTGACCGACCCCACGAAGGAGCTGCCCACCCTCAAGGTGGCGGCCCCCGCCACGGCGGAACGGGCCAAGAAACTCACCGTCACCGGCAAGCTGACCTCGAAGACACCCCTTCCCGCGGGCACCGGCCTGAAGGTGACCCGCACGGACCTCGAGTCGCCGAGCGGCAAGGCCCTGGCCGCCGTCACCACGAAGGCCGACGGCAGCTTCTCCTTCCCGGACACCCCGCCCGCCGGCGGCAAGGTCACCTACAAGGTGTCCTACGCGGGCGACGCCACGCACGCCCCCGTCTCCGGCTCCGACGCGGTGCAGGTCTCGCGCAAGGCGACCACGCTGACCCTGAACAACAACGGCAAGCTGTACTCGTACGGCAAGGACGTCACCTTCACCGCGCATCTCGGCACGACGTACAAGAACCGCACCGTCGCGATCTACGCGGACCCCTTCGGCGCCGACAAGCCGAAGAAGCTGCTGAAGAAGGCCAAGGTCAACTCCAGCGGCAACCTGTCGGCGACCGTCGACATGACCCGGGACACCGCCGTCACCGCCGTCTTCGACGGCGACGCCCGCTCCGCGCCCAAGACCGTGAAGTCGACCGGGTACGCCCAGGCGAAGATCTCCACCGCCGTCTCCAAGCACTACAAGACGGGCAAGATCGGCTCCACGACGTACTACTACTTCCGCAAGAACACCGACCCGCGGTTCACCACGACGATGAACTACTACTCGGGCCGCCAGCAGCGGTTCCAGCTCCAGGTCTACTACCAGGGCTCCTGGTACGACTCCGGGTCCGAGTACTTCGCACTGGCCACCAACGGCAAGTCGGCCGTGAACCTGGAAGCGCCGGGCGAATCCGGCATCCGGGCCCGGATGCGCTCGTCGTACATCAACGGCTCCTCCGGCGACAGCGTCAACTCCACTACCCACGGCGCCTGGAAGTACTTCACCTTCACCAACTGATCCCGGCCCCGACCGCCGAACCGGTACGGCCCCGAGCTCACGGAGTCGTACCGGTGGCGTCCTCCTGCGGTGACACCTGATTCAGGGCGGTATGCGGGTCTTCATCCCCCGGCGCACGGGTACTCGGCGGTCTGTGCAACGACCGTCGCCGAATCTCAGCGAGGAGGACCCCGTGAGCACGGTGAAGAAGGCAGTAGACGTCGAGGTTCCCGTCCACACCGCCTACAACCAGTGGACGCAGTTCGAGGAGTTCCCGAACTTCATGGAGGGCGTCGAGGAGGTGCGCCAGCTCGACGAGCGGCACAACCACTGGAAGACCAAGATCGGGGGAGTGCAGCGCGAGTTCGACACCGAGATCGTCGACCAGCTGCCGGACGACCGGATCACGTGGCGGGTCGTCGAGGGCGACGTCCGGCAACGGGGATCGGTCAGGTTCGAACGGCTCGACGACACGCACACCCGGGTGGAACTGACCATGGACGTCGAGCCCTCCGGCATGGTCGAGAAGGGCGGGGACATGCTCGGCATGATCGACCGCCGGGTGAAGGGAGACCTGCACCGCTTCAAGGACTACATCGAAGGGCGCGGGGGAGAGACGGGTGCCTGGCGAGGTCGGATCCGGCCCGAGGACCCCGGTTCGCCCCTCTGACAACCGAAGCGCTCTGACAACCGAAGCGCTCTGACAACCGAAGCGCTCTGACAACCGAAGCGCTCTGACACCCGAAGACCCTCCGACACCCGAAGGACGGGAAGGCCGGCGGCGGGCACGACGTGCCGCGGACTGCCGCGGGGGTGTGCTCAGTGGTCGTCGGTGATGGTGGTCGCGATGCCGTTGCTGATCTCGACCTCGGCGCTGAAGCCCTTCTTGGCGGCCGTCTCCAGTTCGCCCTCGGTGCACTCGATGCCGCCCTGGCCGCCCTCGCCCGTGTTCGTGTCACCGCAGATGTCGCCGTAGCCCCAGATCTCGGTGTCCTCGGCGACGAGGAACTGCTGCTCGGTGCCCTTCATGTCGGAGACCGTGTACTTGCCCGGCGCCAGGTAGGAGACGTTGCCGAACCAGGTTCCGTCGACACCCTTGCCCTCGTCGATGCCCTCGACGACGGTGTCGCGCGAGTCGGAGTCGGGGGCGGAGCCGGCGTCGGATCCGGTGTCCTGCTGAGGGGCGCGGCGCTCGGTCACCAGGGTCGCCGCGCCGTTCTTCATCTCCACGTCGGCGTTCACGGCACCCTTCTTGAGGGCCGCCTCCAGCTGGTCGGGGGTGCACGGCGCGTCCACCTTGGAGCCCGCCTCGCCGCATATCGTGCCGGCGCCGTAGACCTCGGTGTCGTCGGCGACCCAGAACTGCTGGTTGCTCTTGCCCGGTACGGACACGATGTACTTGCCCGGGGCGAGGTAGGTGACCTTGCCGTTCCTGAACGAGCCGCTGACGCCCTTGGAGTCCTTGGAGTCCTTGGAGTCAGAGGCCTTCTCCGCGGCCGCCACCGGGCTTGCCGGGTCCGCCGGGCTCGTGCCGGACGAGCTGTCGGCGGTGCCGTTCTGGCAGGCCGTCATCAGCAGTCCGGCGGTGATCGCGGCAGCGGCGACAACGGCCTTGCGCAGGTGGCGGTTCATCACGGGAGGTTCCTTCCGAAGTGGGGAGTAGCAGGGAGCCGGCGGCGTTCTCCACCGGTTTCCCGCTCTGCGCTGACTATGAGGCGTCCCAGAGCCCGCAGGTCACGCCCGTCTTCCCTTCAGGACACCGCCGTGGCACAGCCGTGACACAGCAACACACCGGCTGTGGACGGCGGTTCGTCGATGCGCCGTCCTGAACCGCGACCGTCCGCCCGCGCTCAGCCGGTGAGGGCGTCGCCCGGGCCCGCCTCGACGACGTGATCCAGCGGACCCAGGGCGCCATGTGGCAGCCGGAGTACGACTGACCGGACGAGGAATGCCATGCCCGCGACCCTCTGCACACCGCCCTGCGGCGACTGATCCGCAGCTCGCCGTACGCGTCACTTCCCGCGGACGGCCGCGAGCGCCAGCACCATGCTCGTGAGCAGCACGAACAGCACGAGTGAGGCGAAGAACAGGACCTCGATCCCGCCGGCGTTCGCACCGGTGAGCGTGCCGTCGGCGGACGCGCATGCCACCTCCGGCGGAAAGCTCTGCCGGCGCAGGTCGCCGCAGGTGTTCGGCAGGTCGTCATTGACGACGTACGCGTTCGCCCAGCACAGCGCCCAGCTGAGGAGGAAGACGCCCAGCGAGGCCAGGGAGAGACCCCACAACGCGGTCGGGCGGGGGGCTGTCTCGGAGCCGGTCGGAGGTGCCGTCATGACCGGGAGCGTACTGGCACGCACGATCTTCTTGGTGTGACCAGGTCGGTCAGTCACCACCCGCAGCCTCAGCGCCAGTCGGGTACGCCCGAGGCGGGCGGCAGGTGGGCTTCGATCTTCGCTCGTACCTCCCGCATCACCGAGACGATGCGGGCCTCGTGTTCCCGGGTCAGCCGGGCCACCGGGACCGAGCAGCTGATGGCGTCGGTGGCCGGTGTGTCGTACCGCAGGGCGAAGCCGAAGCCGGCGATACCGGTCACCGTCTCCTCGCGGTCGATGGAGTAGCCGCGCTCGCGCACCTGGGCCAGGTCGGCGAGCAGGGCGGCACGGTCGGTGCGGGTGTTCTCCGTGAGGGCCGTCAACGGCCCGCCCGCGACCGGCAGTTCGTCGTCGGGGCGCTCGGCGAGCAGTGCCTTGCCGAGGGCGCCGGCATGGGCCGGGACGCGGCGGCCGACGCGGCTGATGGTGCGCAGGTACTCGTGGGACTCGCGGGTGGCGAGGTAGACGACGTCCGGGCCGTCGAGCCGTGCCATGTGGATCGTCTCGCCGAGCGCGTCCGACGCCTCGTCGAGGTACGGGCGGACCGTACGGATGCGCCGGTCGCCGTCGAGATAGCTGGTGCCGGTGAGCAGGGCGCGGATGCCGATGCCGTAGAGGGAGCCGGTGGCGTCGGTGCGGACCCAACCGGAGTCGACGAGGGTCTGGAGCAGCTGGTACATGCTGCTGCGCGGCACGCCCAGTTCCTCAGCGAGCTGGTCCAGGCGCGAGGGCTGCTCGCCCCGCTCGGCGAGCAGTTCCAGCAGCGCGACGGTCCGGGCCGCCGACTTCACACCGCGGACACCTCTCCCCTCCGACATGGGCCCATCGTAAATCCGCGTCGATCCGAGTCCGCCCAACCCGTTGACCCACTCAGTTCACCCATCTAACCTCCATCTGCATACGTAGACGCCATCTGCATACAGGGATGAGCGTGAGGGCTCACCCAACAGTTCAAAGGGGAACTGCCATGCCTCTCCTCGTAGTCGGGATCAGCGTTCTGGTCCTGCTTCTCCTGATGACCAGGCTGAGGCTCAACGGCTTCGCGGCCCTCCTGCTCGTGGCGGTCGGCGTCGCACTGGTCCGGGGCATCCCGGTGGCCACCATCCCGGACGTCCTCTCCGAAGGCATCGGGGACCAGATCGGCGACACCATGCTCACCATCGGACTCGGCGCCATGGTCGGCCGGGTCATGGGGGACTCCGGCGCCGCACAGCGGATAGCCGGCAAGCTCCTCGACGCCTTCGGCCCGCGCTGGGTCCAGGTGGCCATGGTGGTCACGGCCATGCTGATCGGCGTGACCATGTTCTACGAGGTCGCTTTCATCATCATCGTGCCGATCGCGTTCACCCTGGTCAGGGTCACCGGAACGAAGCTGCTGTGGGTCGGCCTGCCGATGTCCATCGCCCTGTCCACCATGCACAGCTTCCTGCCGCCGCACCCCGGCCCCACCGCCGTCGCCGCGACCTTCCACGCCTCCGTCGGACTGACGCTCTTCTACGGCCTGTTCATCGCCGTTCCCGCCGGCGCGCTCATCGCCCTGACCTGGCCCCGTCTCCCGTTCATCAGGGCGATGAACCCCTCCATCCCCAAGGGCCTGGTCAGCGACCGCGAGTTCACCGACGAGGAGATGCCCTCACTGGGCTGGTCGCTGTTCGTGGCGCTCTTCCCCGTGGCGCTGATCGTGGCCGCCGCCGTGACCGACATGGCCACCTCCAGCGAGAGCCCGTTCCTGAACTTCGTCGCCTTCATCGGCTCGGCACCGATCGCGCTGCTGCTGACGCTGTGCCTGGCCATCTGGGCGTTCGGGCCGCGGATCGGCCGGAGTCTGGAGGAGGTCGGCGCCTCCTGCACCTCGGCGGCCAAGGCGATGGCGATGATCCTGCTGGTGATCGGCGCCGGCGGGGCTTTCAAGAACGTGCTCGTCGAAGGCGGGATCTCCGACTACATCAAGGACGCCACGGACGGCTGGTCCATCTCGCCGATCGTCCTCGCCTGGCTCGTCGCCGTCATCCTCCGCATCGCGCTCGGCTCGGCCACGGTCGCCGTCGTCACGGCCTCCGGTGTGGTGCTGCCGCTCCTGGCGGGCAGCGGGGTCCACCCGGAGATGATGGTGCTCGCCGTCGCCTGCGGTTCCATCGCGTGCTCCCACGTCAACGACCCGGGATTCTGGCTGTTCAAGGAGTACTTCAACCTCTCCGTCATCGAGGCGATCAAGGTCCGTACCACCTACACGACGGTGCTGGCCGTCCTCGGCCTGGGAGGCGTCCTGGCGGCCGAGTGGGCCCTCGACGTCCTCAGCCTGTAACTCGACTCATCCATGACACAAGGGACTTGGACCATCATGAGCAGTCAGCCGACCGTCACCGAGTTCGCCGTCTACCCCGTCGCCGGCCGCGACTGCATGGAGCTGAACCTCTCCGGCGCCCACGGCCCGTACTTCACCCGCAACATCGTCGTCCTCAAGGACTCGGAGGGCCGTACGGGACTGGGCGAGGTGCCCGGCGGCGAGAAGATCACCCAGACGCTCCGCGACGCCGAAGCCCTCGTGCTCGGTGCGAAGGTGGGCGACTACAAGCGCGTCCTGCGCGAGATCGGCGACCGGTTCGCCGACCGCGACGCCGGCGGACGGGGCGCCCAGACCTTCGACCTGCGGACCACCGTCCACACGGTCACCGCCGTCGAGTCCGCGCTGCTCGACCTCCTCGGGCAGCACCTCGACGTGCCCGTCGCCGCGCTCCTGGGCGACGGCCAACAGCGGGACTCCGTAAGAGTGCTGGGCTATCTCTTCTACGTCGGCGACCCGGACCGGACCGACCTGGACTACGTCCGCGAACCGGACGCGCCCGTGGAGTGGTACCGGCTCCGGCACGAGGAGGCCCTGTCGCCGGAGGCGATCGTCCGCCAGGCCGAGGCGGCCTACGACCTCTACGGGTTCCGGGACTTCAAGCTCAAGGGCGGCGTCCTGGAGGGTGCCGAGGAGGTGGCCGCCGTACGCGCCCTCAAGGACCGTTTCCCCGAGGCCCGGATCACCCTCGACCCGAACGGCGCGTGGTCACTGCGCGAGGCGATCGAGCTGTGCCGGCCCCTGGTCGGCACGCTCGCCTACGCCGAGGACCCCTGTGGAGCCGAAGGCGGCTACTCCGGACGGGAGATCCTCGCCGAGTTCCGCCGCGCCACCGGCCTTCCCACCGCGACCAACATGATCGCCACCGACTGGCGCCAGATGACCCACGCCCTGGCCCTCCAGTCGGTCTCCATCCCGCTGGCCGACCCCCACTTCTGGACCATGAAGGGCTCGGTGCGCGTGGCGCAGCTGTGCAACGCCATGGGCCTGACCTGGGGCTGCCACTCCAACAACCACTTCGACATCTCCCTGGCCATGGTGACCCACTGCGGCGCCGCGGCCCCGGGCGAGTACAACGCCCTGGACACCCACTGGATCTGGCAGGAAGGGCTGGAACGGCTCACCACCGCCCCACCGCGCATCGTCGGTGGAGAGATCGCCGTCCCGGACGCCCCGGGGCTGGGCGTCCGCCTCGACATGGACCGGCTCCTCGCGGCCCACGACCTCTACCGGGAGAAGGCGCTGGGGGCACGCGACGACGCCGTCACCATGCAACACCTCATCCCTGGCTGGGAGTTCGACGGCAAGCGCCCCTGCCTGGTGCGGTAGTCGACCAGGTAGAGCACCCGCGATCCGCGTGCCGTGACCTACCACCCGTATCCCGAACGCCGTAACGACAACCACGCAGGGGGAACCACCATGCAACGGGGCAGCCAAGCCGACGCAGGCATCGTCGGCCGCCGCGTCCGCGACGCCCACCGCGGACGGCGGCAGCACCGGTTCAAAGACCAACGGGGGGAACTCGTCGAACGGGAACGGGAGCGGGAGCGGGAGCGGGAGCGGGAAGAACCCCAGTAGCGGGGGCAGCAGCACAGCCAAGCCCGCGGACTGCGCGACCGGCTCGCTGAAGTTCACGGCCGAGCAGGTCTCCCGGCCCGTCAACCACATCGTCATCAAGGCCACCAACAACGGCCCGCGGCCCTGCAACCTCCTTGCCTTCCCGCTCCTGGCGTTCGAGAAGGACGCGCAGGCCGCCACCGCCGAGATCGAGGAGAGCCGGCCGCAGGCCGTCGTCACCCTCGCCCCCGGCGCCACCGCCTACGCCGGCGTGACGACCTCGTCCGGCGACGGCAGCGGTGAGCGGTCCGTCCGCAGCTCCGTCATCAGCCTGCACCTCCACGGCCGAACGGCGGCAGCGTCGGCGGCGCAGCGAAGATTCCGGCGCCCGGCGGCTCCCTCCACGTCGAGCCGAGTGCGGCCAAGGTGACGTACTGGCAGGACAACGTGACCGACGCCCTGACCTGGTGAACGCGGTGTGATCTTTTCAGCCACCCGTGATGCACCCCGCAGCCGCGGCGAAATCGGCAGGAAACGGGCCGGACCGGTCGCGCACCCGCGCGGCACGCGGGCCGTGCTCCGGACTGATACCGGCGTTCCGGGCCGATCCGTACAGGTTCTGAGGCACTATCCAGTGGTGCTCCCCCCGATATCCCGGCTGCCGGTGCCCGGAACGGGGATACCGGATGCCGCACCGCAACCGCAGTGGCTGAAAACGTGTCTTTGGACGCGTGGCCGAAGCTCCGGGGCGGGTGAGTCTCCGGTGCACGTGCGGCCTTGGGGGGCTGGGATGAACACATGGGGAGTGCCCGGATACGCCGAGTCACTGGAGCTCGGATCAGGGGCGAGCGGGCGGGTCGTCCTGGCCGTGCACGAGGAGACGGGCGTGCCGGTCGCGGTGAAGTACCTCAGCGAGTCACTGCGCACCCGGCCGGGCTTCGTACGCGAGTTCAGGGCGGAGGCGCGGCTGCTCGGCGGCCTGGACAGCCCGTACGTCACCGGGTTGTACGAGTACGTCGAGAGCCCGGACGGCGCCGCCATCGTGATGGAGCTGGTGGACGGTGTCTCGTTGCGGACCCTGCTGACCAGGGAGAGTCCGCTCGATCCCGAGGCCGCGCTGGTGATCCTCAAGGGGTCGTTGCTCGGCCTGGCCGACGCGCACCGCGTCGGCGTCGTCCACCGCGACTACAAACCGGCGAACGTCCTGGTCGTACCGGACGGATCGTCCAAGCTGGTCGACTTCGGGATCGCGGTGGACGCCGGCACCAGCGTCGGCGTGGCGGGAACCCCCGCCTACATGGCCCCGGAGCAGTGGACCGGCGCGCCCGCCTCGCCCGCCGCCGACGTGTACGCGGCCACGGCCACCTTCTTCGAGTGCCTGACGGGCCACAAGCCGTACTCGGGTGACAATCTCGCCGAACTCGCGCTGCAGCACGTCGACGCGCCCGTCCCCGCCGAGGAGGCCCCCGAGGCGGTGCGGGAGCTGGTCCGGCGCGGTCTGGCCAAGGACCCGCGGGAACGGCCCACCCACGCCGAGGAGTTCGTCACGGAACTGGAGGCGGTGGCCGGCGCCGCCTACGGGCCCGACTGGGAGGAACGCGGCCGCGGCCGGCTCGCCGCGCTGATGGCTCTGGTGCCGCTGCTGCTGCCCTCGGCCCGTAGTGCCCCACGTACCACGACGGACACCGCACGCACGGTCCTGAGCAGTGAACCGGGCCTCGGCTGGGCGCGGTCGTGGCGTCCCGGCCGACCAGGGATGCTGGTGGCCGGTGCGGCCGTGCTGCTGGCGGTCCTCCTCACCTACGGCATCCAGCACACCCCGCTGGGAACGGATCCCCAGCAGGCGGCGCAGGCCCTGGCCACCACAAGGGCCCAGCCCGGTGTGGAGTCGGGAGAGCTCAGCGCTCCGCCGACCGCGTCGGCGAACTCGTCCCCGCCGCCCCCGACGTCCTCCGTGTCACCCAGCCTGTCGCCCTCGGACCCGGCGTCACCTGGCACCGACGAGCCTTCGGCGTCCGCCACCACGGCTCCGGCTCCGGCCGCCCCGGAGACGACGACACCCGGCGCGGCGACCACCGAGGCGACGCCGACGACCACCGCACCCACCTCGCCGGCCGCTCCCGCCGTCAAGGACGTCGCGGTGTCGGGCTTCCGGCAGACGGGTCCGACGACCGCCTCGGCAACGATCGACATCACCACGGACGGCACCGGACCGCTCTCCATCACCGTCTCGTGGTTCACGGGCGACACCGGGGGACAGCCCGGCACCCCGGACGGTGCGTCCCAGACGTTCGAGCGCAGCGGTGCCACCCAGTACACGCTCACCGTCGACCACACGTTCCAGGGCAAGGGCTGTTACTGGACGGTGCAGGCCACGACCACTCCGGCCGCCGCCGACGGCGGCGCCTCGCAGCAGCTTCTGACCAGGGGGTGTCTCATCGGATGAGCGCTCACAACGACCGCACTCCCGCGTCCGCCGAGGACCGGGAGCCCACCCGGGTACTCGGCTCCGCCGACGAAACCCGGGTGCTCGGTCCGGCCGACGAAACCCGGGTGCTCGGCCCCGCCGACCACCACACCTCCACCCTCCACCTCGGCCCCACCGACGAACACGCCCCGGGCGACGAACACGCCCCGGGCGACGAACACGCCCCGGGCGACGAACACGCCCCGGGCGACGAACACGCCCCGGGCGACGAACTCGGCTCCGCCGACGCCGAGTACAGCGCCACGGTGCTGGCCAGCCACTGGATCCAGCGGCCCGAGCCGGACACCACCACCCGCGTCGGGCCGCCCTCCACGGGGACCCTGCCGCCACCGCCACCGCCGCCGACGCCGCCCGACCGTGCCGAAGGCACCGTGCTGCGTTTCGGCCCGGGGGTGACGGCCGCCGCCGCGCACCGTACCCACAGGACGCTGCCCGCCCTGCCGCCGCCTCGCGTGCCCCCGCGCCGACGCCTGCGAAGACACGCGCTGCCCGCGCTCGTACTGATCGTCGTCCTCGCCTTCCTCGCCTGGCAGCGCCTCGGGCCCGCCGTCGCGGTGCGTACGGCGGCGGTCACGGCCCGGCCGACGGCTCTGGGATGCGACGGCACAGCGGACATAGTCGCCCTCGTCGCCACGAACGGCCGGCCGGGCACGCTCTCCTACCGCTGGACCCGAAGTGACGGCACCGCCTCGGGCGTCCTGCACGAAGTGGTGGTCCGGGGCCAGAGACAGGCACGTCTGCACCTGCTGTGGACCTTCCAGGGCAAGGGCCACTACACGGCAGGGGCCGAGCTACGGCTCCAGTCCCCCGCCCACCGCACGGTCACCACCCACTTCACGTACGACTGCCCCTGAAGACACCCGGCGCGACGCAGGTCAACTGCCGCTCCGTGCGGGTGCCTTGCCGTGCTGGTCGACGACCGCGCGCTTCATGATGGCGCTGGTCCCGAGCAGGGTGTCGGAGCTGATCCCCTTGACCTCGTCCTTGGTGATGTACGAGCGCGAGCCGAGGAAGGCGAGGGTGTCCTTGTCGAAGATCCATTCGTCACGGGTCGCGGAGGAGGCGTCTTCGCGGGTGACGGCGATGCCGTGCCGGCCGGCGGCGTCGACGGCGTCGGGGATCTCCTTCACGCCGGGGATCTTGGCGGCTGCCTTGTAGAAAGCAGCGGCGTTCGCCGGCGGCATGATCGTCTCGCTGATCAAGCTGCCGATCTGGGAGAAGACGGCCTGCTCCTTCGACTTGCCTTCGTCCACCCGGGTCTGGGCGTAGAGCACGTCGAGCAGCGCGTCGGGGTCGGTGGGCAGGGAGGCCAGCCACTTGTACGTGGGGTGGTGGATGCCCGCCGGGACGGGAGCGGAGGACTCGATGGGGATCAGCTGACCGGGCATCACGGCACCCTTGCCGGATTCGCGAATCCACCCGGTGTTGGTGAGGGGCCCGGGGTCCTGCGCCATCCAGACCTCCCGCTTGTTCAGGGCTCCGAGCCGCACGGGACCGTCGAAGGTGCCCTCGTTGGAGCGGCCCAGGCTCTCGACGTACACGAACTGACCGTCCTTCACCGGCGTCGCGTCGGTGGCCATGGCTGCTACGGCGATCCGGTCGAGAACGGCGGAGGCGCTGTTGCTGCCGACGGCCCGGGTCTTGGGGGCGGACGTGTCGTCACCGCCGGAGAGGGTGACGATCAGCGCGCCGGCCAGTGCCATCGACGCGAGGGGCAACAGCACGACGCCACGCGCCAGTCGACGGCGTGGTGTCGGGCGCGCCGGGGTGGAAGGGGTGCGGTCGTGGTCGATGTGCTGCATCAGGACGTCCTTGAAGTGGAGGTGTCGGCTCGGCGGGAGGTCCCATTCGGCCGGAGCCGACAGCAGTTCTTCGCTCTCACTGTTCATCCTGTTTCCTCCTGCAGAAACATGGCCGCGAGCGCGGCCTCACTCTCCTTCTCTCCGCGAGGGCCCCGCGGTTCCGCCTTCGCGCGGTCGAGTCGCCCGGAGCTGATCCGGGCCAGCCGCGCCCGGGCACGCGACAGCCGCGACCGCACGGTGCCGACCGGGATGCCGAGCGCCTCGGCGGCCTGCTGGTAGTCCAGACCGGCCGACACGCACAGGGCGAACACCTCCCGGTCCTGGCGGCGCAACCGGCCCAGCGCCTCGTGAACCACCGCGAGACGGCGGGCGTCATCGATCCGGCCGGCCGTCTCCTCCGCGAAGTCCTCGACGGCACGGGGTTCCGGGCTGCGCGCCAGGAAGGCGAGCCGTCGGCGCAGCCCACGGTTGGCGTTGTGCGCCTTGTGCGTGGCGATGCCGAGCAGCCAGGGTTTGAGCGAACCGCCCTCCGCCTCCACGGTCTCCCGGGTACGCCAGGCGGCGAGGAAGGTCTCCGACATGGCCTCCTCGGCCTCCGACCAGTTGCCGGTCAGGCGCAGGGCATGGTTGTAGACCGCCCGCGCGTGCTCGTCGTACAGGTCGGCGAATGCCGCACGGTCCCCTGCCCGTATGCGCGCACGCATCGTTTCCGGTGGTTCTGTTTGCCTCACACTCACTACTCTCCGCGGGTCCGGCGGAGTTCCTGTGGCCTCCGCCACACCGCCACACCGTTGCACGCGGGCCCCTCTCTCGGAGTGTTCCAATCAGCCCGCACCCTGTGGAACGCCCTGTCGGAGCTGATCGCGTGAACACCCTCTGGAAGCGCCTGCCCAGCGATGTCGTCCCGGACGTGGTCGACGCCGAGCCGCTCTCCGGCGGCGCGGTGAACGACGTCTGGCGGCTGACCCTCGCCGACGGAACGGCGTACGTCCTCAAGGGATCCGTCGACGCTCCGCCCGACCTGTTCCCGCTGGAGGCGGCCGGACTCAGGGCGCTCCATGAACGCGCGGGCATCCGTACGCCCCAGGTGTTCGAGGTGAGTACGCACCACCTCCTCATGGAGGCGCTGCACCCCCGGCCCGACACCGACGAGTTCTGGGAGGCCGCGGGCCGGACCTTCGCCACCCTGCACACGGTGCGCGGCGACCGGTTCGGCTGGGACACCGACGGATGGCTCGGCCTGCTTCCCCAGGAGAACGGCTGGGCCGACGACGGCCACGAGTTCTTCGCCGAGCACCGAATCCGTCGCTACCTGCGCGAACCCAAGGTCCGCCACGCCCTCGACCCGGCCGACCTGGCGGGCCTGGAGCGAATCTGCGAAAGCCTCCCACAGCTCGTCCCAGCCTCCCCGAGTGTCCTCAACCACGGCGATCTCTGGCGCGCCAACATCGTCGCGGACCCGGCCGGCGACCCCGTGTTCCTCGACCCGGCGGTGTGCTGGCTGTGGGCCGAGTCCGACCTCAGCATGACGTACTGCTGCGACCCTCCGCCGGCCCGCTTCTTCCACGCCTACGAGGAGATCACCCCCCTCCCCGACGGCTGGCGCGACCGCATGCCGCTGCTGCACCTGCGCGAACACCTCAGCGTGCTGGCCCACTTCGGCACGCACGGCGACACCGTGACGCGGGTCCGGGACGTCGTCCGTACGTTCTCCTGACTCCGGGAAGCCCGCGGCGCCCAAGCCGTCCGTCTTGTCGGCTCCGGTGCGGTACCACTGGAGTGCCCGGCCGACGCCCACCCGAGGCCGCTCCCCTCTGGTCTGGTCCTGCGTGCGGACAAAGGGCGATCACTTGGCGGCCGGCCTCCTGATCATGTCCCCGCTCCTGCTGGCGGAACTCGATCATGTGGCCACGCGTGAGTTGGGGCGCGAGGCCGCCCTGAGCGCGGTCGACGACCTGCGGCGCTGGATGAGCCGGGGCCGTGTCGTGATGCCGGAGATCACGGAGGACCACTTGGGTGCCGCCCAGTCCGTCCGAGTCCGCTACGGCGCGCTCGACCTGGACCTCGCGGACGCGGTGAACGTGGCGCTTGCGGCCGACTACGACACCGACGCGATCCTCGCCCTCGACCGGAGGAATTTCCGGGCCGTAAGACCATTGGGCCGCCACAAGTTGTTCCGGGTACTCCCGGACGACCTTCCGCTCTGACGCGGGATCCTCGGCATCTTGTCGAGAAGAAGTAAGGCTCTCGCCAGGGAGAACTCCTTGAACGCATGGGAGTCGTAAACGCTCTGCTGTCCACGTGCGGGTCCTGGGAGTGGACCTGTCGCGCGCCGCGAACGCGGGTGAATCGGCTCAGCCGCGCGGTCCTGCGCCGTGCAGGAGTGTGTCGATGACGAGTGTCGCCAGTGCGTCCGGGTCCTGTGCGGCAGGGTCCTGGTCCGCGCCGGGCCTGTTGAGGGCTTCGCTGAGGAGGGCGTAGTACACCTGCCGCGTCCAGTCCAGGTCGGCGTCCGGGGCGAGCAGTCCCTCGTGCTGTGCCCGGTTCAGGAGTACGACGGTGTGGGTGTTGATCTCCTCCCAGAGGGCGGCAGCGGTGGGGGTGTGGGCCGTGGCGTGGCTGAGGGTGAAACGCCAGGTGCTCTTGACCCGCAGGACGTTCGCCGTCACCCGGTACAGCGCCACGAGTGCGGGAGCGGACTCGGGCCGGGCTTCCTCGATCGCCTCGACGAGCTGCTGCTTCGCGGAGACGGCGAGCGCCTCCAGCAGCGCCTGCCGGTTCGCGAACCGGCGGTGCACCGTGATCCTGGTCAGCCCCGCCGCCTCGGCGATCTGCTCCATGGAGGCGCCGGCGTCCTCGGCGAGGACCCGCTCGGCCGCCTGCAGAATCGCGCGCACACTGCGCTCGGCATCTGCCCGCAGTGCTCGGCCCATGTCTGTCTCCTGTCTCGTTCACTACCTGGTCCCGTGTAGAGGATACGTGAACGCTACGGGTATCTCATTAATTGATGCTCTTATGTTGCGTCTGCCGATGTAACTGATACATTGATGAAACGGATCGATGCTGAGTGCGACGGTCACTGGCGACCGGCATCGCGATCCCTCACCCACCGCAAGACGACATCAATCCCATGACTCAGTCAGGAGCCCAAAATGGCGACAACACGACCGGTAGCCCTCATCACGGGTGCGTCCTCCGGCATCGGAAAGGCGGCCGCCCTCGCGCTGGCCGCGGCCGGTTACGACGTGGTCGGCACCAGCCGCAACACCGCGCACGTCACCCCTGTGAAGGGCGTGACCTTCCTCGACCTCGACGTGACCAGCGACGCATCCGTGACCGCCGCGGTCGCAGAGGTGATCGACCGGTTCGGGCGGATCGACGTCCTGGTCAACAACGCCGGCATCGGCTCGGCGGGCGCCGCCGAGGAGAGCTCCGCCGCGCAGGCACAGGGCCTCTTCGACATCAACGTCTTCGGTGTCATCCGGATGACCAACGCCGTCCTGCCGCACATGCGCGCCCGGCGCAGCGGACGCGTCATCAACATCTCCTCCATCGTCGGGTTCATGCCGCAGCCCTACATGGCGGCCTACGCCGCCTCCAAGCACGCCGTCGAGGGCTACTCGGAGTCCGTCGACCACGAGATCCGCGAGTACGGCGTACGGGTCCTGCTCGTCGAACCCGCGTGGACCAACACCGCGTTCGACGCGGCCAGCGTGCGGCCCGACCAGCCCCTGGAGATCTACGCCAAGCAGCGGCACGTCTTCGAGGAGTACATGGCCGGAGCGGTCAAGGACGGCGACGACCCCGTCGTCGTCGCCAAGGAGATCGTCGCCGCGGCGACCGACGCCAAGCCGAAGCTTCGCTACACCGCAGGCGCCATCACCGGACGCGTCCGCACCATGCGCCGCATGGTCCCCACCCGCGTGTTCGACCAGCAGCTGCGCAAGCTCAACCGCCTGCCCGCCGCCTGACCCCCGTACGCCAACCCCCCCCACAGAAAGGGAAGCCCGCCATGAGCACCTATCTGGCAGACGCGGCCGAGAACCTCACCGTCGAAGGCCCCTCCGCGACGTTCACCTACCGGCGCATCGGTCCGCAGGGCGGCACCCCCCTGGTTCTGCTGAACCGGGTCCGGGCGACCATCGACTGGTGGGACCCTGAGTTTCTGGACCACCTGGCCGTCGAACACGACGTCATCGTGTTCGACGACATCGGCCACGGCTACACCACCGGTGAACCACGTGACTCCTTCGAAAGGTTCGCCGACGGTGCCATCGAGTTCATCGAGGCCCTCGGACTGCCGCAGGTGGACCTGCTCGGCTGGACCATGGGCGGCACCGTCGCCCAGCACATCACCCTCAAGCGGCCCGAACTGGTGCGCAGGCTGGTCGTGGCTGCCGCCAACCCCGGCGGCACGGTGCCCGGCGCTCCCGACCCGGACCCGAAGGTGCGGGCCACGATGACCAAGCCCGAAGTCACCGCGGAGGACCTGGTGTTCCTGTTCTTCCCCGAGACCGAGGCGGGGCGCGCCGCCGGGTACGAGTACCTCGCCAGGGTGGCCGCACGGCTGGCCGCCGGGGGCCCCGGTGTGTCCGAGGCGGCGGGGCTGGGCCAGATCACCGCGATCGCGAAGGACGCGGCGATCCCGTTCGAGCAGGTGCGAGCGGACCTGGAGACCATCAAGCACCCCGTCCTGTACGCCACCGGCATGCGGGACGTGATGATTCCCGCCCTGGCCTCCTACACGGCCGTCCAGCACCTCCCCAACGCCACCCTCGTCGCCTACAGCGACGCCGGCCACGGCTTCCCCTTCCAGCACCCCAAAGCCTTCGCCACCCAGGTGACCGCCTTCCTCGCGGCCTGACGGCGTCGGCCGAACACCTGCACCGGACAGGCGCCCGCCGCGCGATCTCACGCTGCGCTGAGCTCATCCCCTGTGTCCGGAGACGCGCGGCCGGCCAGGTCCCCTGCAACTCCGTTGCGAAAAGTCCCCTTTGAAGTCCCTGCAAGGGAGGGACCTGTCCCTGGTTCGACCGCCGAGACGCACCTCTCGCGGTGCTGGCTCAGCACAGTCACCGCACATCCATCTGAGTACCGGTACCGGGACAGTCCCGTCGAGGTGGTCCACGGTTCCGCCGAGGACCTGGTGACGATCGCCCCGTACCCGGTCGACGTCATCGTCTCCGGGCTGCCGTGGACCGTCATGCCGCACGAGCGGCAGCGGCGGACCCTCGACGCGGCGGCCGACGTACTGACTCCGAACGGCCGGTTCAGCACCTTCGCCTACGTCCACGCGGCCTGGACACCCCCGGCCCGCCGCTTCGCCACCGAGCTGACCGCGCGGTTCTCCACCGTGGAGCGCAGCCGGGTCGTATGGCCGAATCTCCCGCCCGCGCACGTGCACCGTGCGGTCATGCCGATCCACACACCCCTTCCCACCCCAACCCCCACTCGAACACTTCCGCACCGGAGGACCCCGTGACGCAGCACAGCATGTTCAGCATCGAGACCGTGGCGCCGAAGATCCGCAGGGTCACCTTCTCGAATCCGCCGGTGAACGTCGTCGGCGCGGACACCGTCATCCAACTGCTTTAGGTAGTCGATGAGTTGAGCCGCGACGAGGGGGTCCAGGTCGTCGTCTTTGACAGCGGCACGCCCGGATACTTCTTCAACCACGCCGATCTTGGCCAGGTGCCCGAACTCCTGGCGTTGAACGCCGCGGACGGGACCCCGAGGTGGGTCAAGCTCGTCACCCGCCTGACCAGCGCCCCGTTCATCAGCATCGCTTCCATCCGCGGGCGCACACGGGGCGGAGGCGACGAGATCACCCTGGCCTTCGACCTGCGCTACGCGAGCCGCGAGGAAGCGATCTTCTGCCAGCCCGAGGTTGCGATCGGCATCGTCCCGGGCGGTGGCGGCAGCGACCGTCTGGCCCGGCTGCTGGGGCGGGACCGCGCGCTCGAAGCGATCCTCACCAGCGAGGACTACGACGCCGAGCGCGCCGAGCAGTACGGCTGGGTGACCCGGGCCGTTCCCGACGCCGAACTCGACGCCTTCGTCGACGGTGTCGCGGCGCGCATCGCGTCCTTCGACAAGGCGTCCGTCCTGGGCGCCAAGGCACAGATCAACCGGTCGACCCTGCCGACGGTGGCCGACCTGCGCGCGTCCTGGGCGGAGTTCGCGGAATCGGTCAACTGGCCGGGATTCCAGGCGCGCGTGCCGCAGCTCGGGAAGGCCATCGCCGAGATCGGTCTCGACGAGATCGAGCGCAACCTCGGTTACTACGCCGGCCTGATCAACCAGCAGGGATAGGTCGACGACCAGGGACCACCCCCTCGGCCGGCGGATCCGTGAGGTTCACGCAGCGGCCTGGGCTTCGTGAGCCAGCTCGTCGAAGGAGCTCTCCCACACCTCCCGGACATCACGGCTGACCAGTGTGCGCAGTGTGGGCCATAGGCTGACCAGAAGGTCGCGATTGAGGAACCGGACCAGATCGTCTTGTAGTCCCTCGGCCAGGACAATCCGGTAGTAGCTCATCCGCAGCCGCGGCTGATCGAGATCGAACGTGGTCAGCCCCGACCACGCCAGATGCAGCGGCAAGGTCACTGTGCCGTGCTGAGGGCCGACGAGCTCGGAGAGCGCGGCAGGCGCACGCCGAGCGAACTTGGCACGGCGAAGATCAGAGAGATCGGGCTGTGTTGCCATACGTCGATTATCCAGGAAGAGCCTGCGGTGGGGCTCCTTGGTCCGCAGACCGCCGCAAGCTCTTCTCAGGTAGCCCATTAACAAGCGATGTTCTTCACCTCCTGGTGATTGGGTTAACCAAAGAGAGTGGCGGCAGGGCAAAATGGCTGCTCAGCGCCTTAATGGTCTCTGAAAATCTGAAGCGCGACCCACGTGTCCTGCCCGTCTGTCGATGTGCGCACCGTCGGTGCGCTGATTGACGCTCCCACTGTCGCCTCTCTACCGTTCCCTCATCGAGAGCAACCAGGACGGTGTACGGGGGTTTCATGGACGGTACGGGTCTCAGCGACGATCGCCTGCTGTCGAGGGCTGAACTCGCGGAGTTGGCCGGGGTGATGCGGCCGGCGGTCACCAACTGGCAACGTCGGTACGAGGACTATCCGGAGCCGGTCAGGACGGGGGAAACGGAACTATTCAGTCTACGGGCGGTCCTCCGCTGGCTCGACTCCCGTCAGATCCCGTCACGTGCGCGTGCGACCGACGAGCCGGCCGGGTTCACCTATGCCGACCGTATGCGGCGGAACCTCGTCGCGTCGGACGACGCCCGCCAGGGAGCGGCCGCGCTGAGTTGTGAGGCAGCAGGCAGCGGTCAGTTGAGCGACGAAGAAGAGCGTGCGCGGCGACTTGCGCAGCTACTGGGACCGATGGCAGACGCCGTGCGCGGCGGCGCATCGATGACGGACTACCTTGCCTTGCTTCTCTCCCTGGTCTTTCTTCAGGTGAGCGGAAGCCCGCGCTCGGTGTCGCTCCCGCGTATGGTGCGGGCTCGATCCAGGGCTGCCACGGCGGCGTTGTTGCAGGAGATTGGGGAGGCAGCCGACGAGGCACTGCGCCTGCGCGGTGTGCCGCCGGGCATGCGGACAGCCATCGTCAGGCTGGAACCTCGGGAGTACGGGGATGTTGTCGAGGTGATCCGCCTCACCGACGGCTTGGGGATCGACGAGTTCCGACAACTGGTGGATCAATTCGGCTCCCGAGCCGCGCTTCCCAGCGGAGAGTTCTTCACCCCACGTGCCGTGGTGCGGCTGATGCGGGACGCCGCCATAGGGGACGAGGACTCCGCGCAACGCGTCTACGACCCGTATGCGCGCGCAGGCGAGATGCTTGACGGAGTCGCTGAACGCCTCGGCGGTGTCGTGCCTCTGACTCTGCGTGGTGAGAGCCCGCAGCGCGGCACACTTCGGCTCGCCGGAATGAACCTCGCGCTGCACGGTATCCCGGTCGAACTGGAAGCCGGCACCGTGGCCCCATGGAACGAACGTGCCTGGCCGAAGGGCCACCGGGCCGACCTGATCCTGACCAATCCGCCTTTCAACGCTCACGGGGCCGTGCCGAAGCCGCGTGAGGGCATCGACTGGCCGTACGGACCGCCTCCCCCCGGTAGTCCTGCCTTCGCCTGGCTCCAGCACGTCATGGTGTCACTCAAGGACGAGGGCCGTGCAGGTGTGGTGATGCCGGTCAGCGCGGGCACCTCCACAGACGTCCGGGAGCGGGAGATCCGGAGCAGGCTGGTGGAGGACGGCGCCGTCGAATGCATTGTCGCGTTGCCGCCTCAGCTCTTTTCCGGGGCTCAGGTGTCCGTTTGCTTGTGGTTCTTGCGGAGTTCCACGGCGGTGCGCGAAGAGATCCTGTTCGTGGACGCCCGGGACCTGGGTGACAAGGCGACTCGCGGACCCCGAGTCCTCTCCGACGAACACGTCGGGGCCGTCACGAAAACCGTTCAGGCATGGCGACGAGGGACCGGATTCCGCCTCGGTCGGCAGAGAGCGGGCCATCTTGCGGTTGCTGCTCCGCTGGAGGCGGTGCGGGCTGCCGGTTATTCGCTCAGCCCCTCCGACTATGTGGACAGATGGATGTCCACGGCGTCACCGGCTGATGCGGCTACCGAGGCAGCAGCCACGGAGCGGGTGCTCTCTGCGGCGAGGCGTCGAACGAAAGCCGTGGACGGCGCGGTCGATGCGCTCTCGTACGGCCCGTTGCCGTCAGCCACCGTGCTCTCGTACGACGGGCTACCTCATGACTGGCGTCGGGTTCCGCTGGGAGAACTGGTCGACATCATGGCTGGTCCGTCCTACACACGCCTGCCGGCCGAGGTTCGCTCCGCGGCAGGCGATCTCCGTGTCGTGATGCCCAAGCACCTGCGTGAGGGACGTATCGACGATCGTGACATGGAGAAAGTAAGCGCGGATGTCGCCCGCGCACTGGCAAGGTTCCGTCTCAGCCCCGGAGACATCCTGTGCGTGCGTTCCGGTGCCCAGATGCCCCCTGCCTTGGTCGAGAAGGCGCAGGACGGCTGGCTCTTCAGCACCAACCTGCTGCGGCTGCGTGCCCCGGAAACGGATGGGGAGCCACTGGTCCTCCCCGGCTACCTGCTCGCCTATTTGTCTCTGCCGGAGACAGTGCACTGGCTCAAGGAGTACGCCCGCGGCACCGCCGTTCCTTCCCTCAGCGCCGCCACGCTGGCACTTCTGCCCGTACCGCTGCCGCCCCTTGCCCACCAGCGGCGAATCAGCGCCGCGCTGGATGCCGTGGACGCGCAGATCACCGCGCATCGTGAACTCATCCAGGCCGCGACCCGCCACCGCAGCACACTCGCCGCGCATCTGCTGACCGGCGTCCTGGTCCCCGAATGACGCACTCCTCTCCTTTCAGTCCGTCCGCGAAGGAAGACTTCTGTGAATGCTCCGTCGTCCGAGCCACGATCCGGAACCAGGTACCTGTGGCTACTCGTGGCAGCGCTGTTCTCGCTCGTGGTGGCTCTGGTCGCCGGGATCCTGAAGACCAGCACCGGAGCCGCATTCGCTGAGGCAGTCCTTTACGGCGGCACTGCTTTTGCCACGTCGATGGGCCTCTGCCTGCTTGTCCTGTCTGCAGCCGGCCAACTCTGAACGAGCTGACATGCCTTTCGGAACATCCCTCTGCGGGCCGCGCTCGTTCACCTCTGGTTGCGAAACACCGGGTACGCGGGCCACACCTCAACCGTCGGACAGAGTGTACGAACGGTGCGAGTTCTCTGGTCAGTCCAGACAACAAAGAAGGCCCGAGGCTTTGAACCTGGGCCTTCTTCATGGAGCGGGTGACGAGAATCGAACTCGCGCTCTCAGCTCGGGAAGCGACGGGGCTGGCGTCGCCAGATGGCTTCTGGCCTGGTCATATGTGCTGTGGGATGGCGCCCGGGGGTGCAGGATCGCACCGCTGTTGACCGTGGTTGCCCGCCCTTACGGGCATGCCGTGGGCACGGGCGCCACCAGCGGCCCGGTCATGCGTGTGCGCGACGCTTCGCACTGACCGGACCGCATCGTCTCGCCGACTGATCTGGAGTGTCCGTCGCGACAGCACACACCGGGATCCGGGTGGCTCACGGCCCGGTGCGCACCGACCGGCGGGCCTACCTGCGCGAGCCGGTCGGGCGGGCCGATGTTGCCGCGGTGACGGCGGCGGAACCGCCTCCCGCGTAGGTGATGTCCGGCCGAGGCGGCTTGGCCATGCCGGCTCCGAGGAAGTAGTCGACGTGGTGGGACTGCATGTACCCCTTGAACGTCATGGCGTTCCGGTAGGCGGGGTTGTGCGCGAGCGTGTACAGCCGGGTGTTCGTCGGCCGGTCGGTCGAGAAGATGATCAACTCGTTGTGGGACGCGTTGGTGTACACGGCCTCCTCGCGCCAGTCGCCGAGGATGTCGCCGACGAGGGTGGGCCCGCCCTGGGCGGCTGTGACCGCGCCGTGGTTCCAGGTGCTGACCAGCCGGGGCAGACTGCCGCTCGCCGTCGGACGCGCCGGGTCCCACTTCTCGATCTTGCCGCTGTTGAGCAGCTCCATGGTGAGGTCACCGTCCCACCACAGGCCCAGCTGCGGCCACGGACTCAACGACGTGTTCGGTTCGGTGAGCCTGTTGGTGGGCGCGTTGTACAGGCCCGAGAAGGACCAGACCTCCATGCCGGGGAAGCGCGGGTCGACGTCGCCCGCCATGCCGCGTCCGACGTCGGCGGGGCCGCCGTTGTGCTTCCAGATGACGGAGCCGTTCGCGGCGTCGTAGTAGTACTCGAGGAGGCCGCTCGGGTTGTGCTGTTGCACGCCGTAGCCTTCCAGGCCCGGACGGTCGGGGTCCATGTCGGCAAGGTGGAAGCGGTCGCCGTGGATGATGCCGCCTGGGCCCATCGAGTAGCGCAGGGAGCCGTTGCCGTTGAGGACGAACCCGATCTCGGCGACCTCGTCCGTCCCGTCACCGTTGACGTCGATGGCGCGGGTGTTGTGCCCGTCGGGTGCGTCCTGGTTGCCGCGCTCCCACGTCCACTGGCGGTCCAGCGAATCGCCGTCGAACTTCCAGGCGCCCGTCATCAGGTTGAAAGCCCCGTCGGCGCGCCGGTTCTTCATGTAGGCGACCAGGCTCGGGGTGGTGCCGTTGAGATACGCCACCCCGAGACGTGCGGCCATCGGACCGTCGCCCAGATAAGTGGTCGGTACGGCGGACCAGTTGCGGAGCGCTCCGGTCCGGCCGTCGAGGACGGCCATGAACTGACGTGAGTCGTCCGCGTGCGTCCAGGTCGTCCCGTCCCCGAACCTGACCCCGTCGGCGATCCGGACGGCGACCTCCGCACGGCCGTCGCTGTCGAAGTCGTAGACCGTGACGCCGTCCCAGTGGCCCAGGTCGATCGCGGACGATCCCGGTTCGATGTTGTCCTGGTTCTGGCTGTTCGGCCCCAGGTCGACATCCCAGAGGAAGTCGCCGTCGCCGCTGTAGGCCTCGAGCTTCTGGGGAGAGGTCTGGCGGTCCACCACGTAGTCGTACTCGCCGTCGCCGTCGAGGTCGCCGACCCAGACGAACTTCACCGGACCGCCGGAGCGCAACGGCACGCGGACCACGGGCTCCACGGAGTGGTTGGCCGTCAGGGTGAAGGCTCCGCTGGGCGCCTGCTCCTGCCCGCCCACGACCGGAGCCACTCGGTAGCTGTTGGACCGTGTCAGGTCGGCCGTGGAGTCCTGGTAGTTGGTCCCGCCCGTCAGGACGCCGGCATTGAGCTTGGTGTACGCGCCGCCGCCGGTGGACCGGTACACGTTGAAGCCGATGCCCTCCGGGTCGAGTCCCAGCAGCCGCCAGGAGACCAGGACCTGGGTGCTGCTGGAGCGCACCGCGACGACCCCGCGACCGAGATTCTCCATCACGCGCGCGGCCTGGATCGTCGGATCGGCTGCTGTGGCGTCGGCTGGAACCGGGTGCGAGGGGCCCGTGGCCAGAGTGGCGCAGACGGCCAGGACCGCCGAGATGGTGAGGGGCACCCGATGGGCGGCCCGCCGACGTAATTTCATGTACATGACAACCTCCTGGAACGGCTCACGGTGGTGAGCGCGCCGGTGCCCGCCCTCGGCCCAGGCCGGAAACGTCGAAGAGTTAAACCGTTTACACACCCGGGATGGAAGCACCGTGATGAGTACCCGTCAAGGTGGCGGGGGCATATAAGGACCCTCGTGTTGACGAGACGGAACGTATACGCGAGCATCGAGCGGAAACGTTTACATACAGGTGGGGACACTGGAGGCCCGATGCCTCGCCGGACAGCGGCCGACGACGGGCAGCCCCGCCTCGCGACGATCCGCGACGTGGCCCAACACGCCGGCGTCTCGGTCGCCACGGTCTCCCGGATCCTGTCCGGCACCTACCCCAGCGCCCCCTCCACGCGCGCCAAGGTCATGCGCGCCGTGAGCGAGCTCGACTACGTGGCGAACGCCCACGCCAGAGGACTCGCGGGGGTACGGCCCAAGAGCGTGGCCATCGTGGTCAACTCCGTCATCTCGCCGCACTACGCCCACGTCGCGCAGGGCGTGCAGGAGGAGGCCGCGCGGGAGGGCAGGCTGTGCATCGTCGGCACGACCGGCGGCGACCCGGAGCGGGAGCTGGCCACCATCGGGCTGATGCGCCAGGAGCAGGCCGAAGCCGTGATCCTCGTCGGCAACATCGTCGCCGACGACGCCTACCGCGAGCGCATGGCCAGCATCGCCCGCGCCCTCGCCCGGGCCGGCTCGCAGCTCGTGCTGTGCGGCCGCCCTCCGCTGGGGCCCGACGTCCCGGCCATCGGGGTCGAGTACGACAACACCGCCGGCGCTCACGCCATCACCAGTCACCTGCTCTCGGCGGGCCACCGGCGCATCCTGTTCCTGGGACGCCGCTCCGGATACACCACACCCGACAGCCGGATCGCCGGCTACCGCGCGGCATTGGCCGCGCACCGGGTCCCGCACGACCCCGGGCTCGAGGTCGACGGCACGATGGAGCGCGGCGAGGGCTACCGCATGATGCGTGAGCGGCTCGACAGGGGATCGGGACCACGAGACTTCACCGCCGTCTTCGCCAGCAACGATCTCATCGCCGCCGGCGTGCGCGACGTGCTGCGCGAGCGCGGGCTGCGCATTCCCGACGACGTCTCGTTGGTCGGATTCGACGATCTCCCCCCGGCCGCGGACATCGACCTGACCACCGTTCACGTCCCGCACGAGGAACTCGGCCGCACCGCCGTGCGGCTGGCGCTCAGGGGCGAGACGCCCGGTGCCGCCCAGCGCGTCCTGCTGGGCACCCACATCGTCGTCCGCGACTCAGTCCGCCGTCTTCGGGGGGTGTGACGGCCTCGTCCCGGAGCCTGCGCCGACTGGGCCTGAGCCTGACAGAGAGAAGGTCGGGAGCCGTCGCGGCTGCACAGACCTCGGCTCGGGCTTACTCGCCGGCTGCAGGGCCATACCACTGGAGTGCCTGCCCGGTGACGGCGGCGACGCACTCGAAATCCCGGTCACGGCAGGGGCAGGCGGCGGCGGTTCGGGGCGAAGCACCACAACGACGACCGCGCGCACCACAAGCAGAGGCCCACCGGCACCTGGCCAAGCCCGACGGTGCGGACGTGGTCCGCGCCCGACCCACCGGTCTGGACAACAAACAACCCCCAGATCCATGATCTGGGGGTTTCAACTGGAGCGGGTGACGAGAATCGAACTCGCACTCTCAGCTTGGGAAGCTCAGGTGTTCTGCAAGCGGTGACTGCTCTGACCTGCGACGGAAGTTGAACCGCGTCCGAGCGGTTGCAGACTTGTTCCCCGCTGTTCCCCGTGGTTCTCCGCGAGATCTGGCACGCATCTGGCACGTCCGGCCGGTGCCTCGCAACATCTGGCCTGCTGCGCGAGTCCCACTCGTACGCCCCTACGATGCGGGTCATGGGGACGTCTGATTCCACACCACTCATACGCGCTTGCTGGCTCTCATGGCTCGCAGTCGCGACCGTCGATCGAGCGGAGTTGGTGAAGACCCTTGGCTTGATGGATGCACGGGAGACCACCTGGGCCGATGGCGTGGAACTCATCGACGAGGTGGCACATGAGGAGGCGGAGCCGTTCTCCACAGTCGTCGTTACCCCGCCCATGCAGGGGTGGACCCTGGTCGTCGGACCGTACTTCGGCCTGTCCTATCCTCAGCAGACAGTGCACGTCACTGACCTGTGCCGAAAGTCGAGCGCGCACTTCGGCAAAGCCCAACTCTTCTTCCACAGCGAGCAGAACGACGGGGAGGCGTGGCTGATCGCCGACCGCGGACGGATCCTCAGACGTTGGATCAGTGAGGATTTTCAGCGTTGCCGCTCCAGGGTGAGGACGGCCGTGGCGATTGACGTCATTCGGTTCGGGCTGCACCGGGACCTGCGGAAGATCCTCCACGACTTCAGTCGGGCGATGCCACGCTCGACCGGGGCCCGGGCCGCGGAAAGCGCTCGGTTGACGGTTTGCTGGGTGGGTGTGAGGTCACGGCCCGGCGGGCGTCTGAGAGCTGTCGTCACCCATGGGCCGGCTCCCATGTAGGCCCGGTCGGCGAGGATCGGGATGCCCTGGCGTTCGCAGATCCGGATGATCCGGTGGGTGCGGGCCGCGGTGAGATCGTGTGCGCGGCCGGGCAGTGCGGGCGAGATCCACAGCAGCTGACCGGCTGGGTCGGTCACCACCTGCACGTTCACCCCGTGCCGGCGGTGCTTGTGGGAGAAGTCGGCCCGGCTGTCGCCGACCCGGTCGCACTCCGCCAGGGTTCCGTCGAGCAGGACGTACTCCGGGTCGGACTCGCGCAGGACGCGCAGCAGGCCCGGGGCGCGGTCGGCAAGCAGGTCGACGACGGCTGCCGTGTAGGCGTGGGCCGTGCCGACAGTGATGTCGAACCCGGCAGCGAGCTGGGCGAGAGTGTCGTGCCGGCGCAGGTACACCAGACCGACCAGCGCACGCTGGTGCGGTGGAAGCTTGCAGCGGCGGTCACCCTCGCGGGTGACGATGAGCATGGTGACCCACTCGACCAGGGCGTGCGGCAGGTCGAGTGCGGCAGATTACGGAACCAACGCGGCTCCTGCGTCTGAGGGTTGAGACTTCGAACACCTCTCCCAACGGCACGGGAGCCTCGTGCGTTGCGGGCATCGATCCCGTCACCCGATCAGTGGCCACACTGAAAACGCTCAGTCAGCCACGACGGCGGGTGCGCCGGTTGCCATGAGCCTGCTGTCCGCGCCCCTCCGATTGCTGGTCATGAAGACTTGCTTCATCCTGGAAGAGCAAGCGCCTTGCGCGGATGTTCCAGGGCTCGGTCATCTCCTTCTCACTGATGGCGAGCAAATCCTCTCTGAGCGATTTCGGGGTCGGAGGGTGGTCATGGGTACACCCAACTCAACTCAGTCAAGAATCGTGGTTTCAGGAGACGCCGTAGCTGATTGGATCATGGCGCGGCGCAAAGAAGATGAGCCACGGCGCACCACCGGGACCAAGTGGCAAGAACGACAGCAGAATGTTATCCAACAAGAGATACCCGGGGGTGCCCGTCTGGTTGCCATGTTGATCGAGGGGGCGCGGGATGGGGCTGACTTTCTTTCTTATACGAATGGTTGGAGTGAAATTAGTTGGGGCGAAGAGAGGATCAGCCATCACTATGCAATTCTTGGGCGTTTTCCAAAAAATGGAAGCATAACTGATTTCGAGAATGACGAAAACTTTTGCTGGCGAATGTCGGATGGCATAGGAATGACTAGGAGGCGCACGCCGTGTGCACACGATGATCGCGTTTGCCGGATAACCGATGAGCCCGATGAAGCGCATTTGATCGTACTGGTTGAGTCCGGGCTCAAGTATTTTGAGGATCATGATCTGCCCAAGGGAATTGACCGGGAGGATAAAGTCCCGTGGCTACTCGTAAAGCTGGGCGGGGATGGGATGCTGGACCGTAATGACAAACTGCACAGGGCTCTCACCCAACGCAGGGACAAGGTTATTGTCGTAACGACAGCAGACGACCTAAGGCGCGTCCCTGGGACGAAAATAAGCCGAAGCACGGCTTGGGATCTTGAGGCATCAGATTGCGCCAGAGTTTTCCGTACCCAAGATCGGCTTAACCAGTACCGATTTGTCGTTGTCTCATTTGGCCCAGCGGGTGCACTGCTATTTGACAGAGAGGCCAATGATGACGCCCGATTGAGGCTGTTTTACGACGCCTCAACAGTGGAAGGGTCGTCGGATTTCTGGCTCAATGGAAGAATGTGGGGGTACACATCTGCTTTGACTGCGGCGATTTGTCGCAAAATCCTGACTTCATGGGAGGACGATGCATCTTTGGTGGTGGGTAATGCAGTTATGAACGATGGAGTACGGCGCGGCATCGGGGCAATGCAAAGAATTTATGACGCCGGATTCGGGCCCATCTCTGACGATGACGCCCTTTGCTTCCCTGTGGCAGAAGTAGGTGCCGCAATCAATGGCACCGCTAGCGGTCGCGTCGCAGAAGTGCCAGTGGATAGAGAGGCTGGAAGCTCCTGGACAGTGCTCAATGCTAGTCCGCGCCGTCTGGATGAAATCGCACACGAGATTGTTTACAAGGGCGTCGAAAAAGCACTAGAAGTCACGAAAGTTCCCCACCTCAAATACGGAAGAGTAGTCACAGTTGATCGGCGAGAGATCGAGAGCTACCAATCAGTTAGGTCGCTCGTTAAGGATTATGTCGAGAGGCGCGGGACCCGTGTCCGTAATTACTGGGAGATGCAACAAGCTAGGACGCCGGTACCCCTATCTATAGCAATATTCGGACAGCCTGGATCGGGTAAGTCTACGGCGGTTAGGGAGATTATAGGGTCCCTGAAGATCCAGGACAGGGAACTGAAGATTGAGGAGTTCAATCTTTCTCAATTCCGAGGGACTTCCGAGTTGATCGACTCCTTCCATTTGCTCCGCGATCACCGCCTGAGGGGACGTGTGCCTGTGGTCCTTTGGGATGAATTCGATACAGATTTTGATGGAACCCTAGGTTGGCTTCGTTACTTCCTGTCTCCCATGCAAGACGGTAGTTTTCAGCAAGGGCAGGCCGTGCATCCCATAGGGCGATCTGTTTTCGTATTTGCGGGAGGGGTTGCAAGTACTCTAGACGAATTTAAGAATCTAGGGAGTGCGGAGGAGTTCAATCCGGCGAAAGGCAGTACGGAGGAGTTCAAGCTGGCGAAAGGTCCTGACTTTTTGAGCAGGGTGCGTGGAACCATGGAGCTCCAGGGAATTGACAAGCGGGATGATGATCCGCTTTGGGTTCTTCGAAGGGCCATCTTGCTTCGCTCCATATTGCAAAGCGAAACCCATCTATTTGACGGGCATGAAGATGGGGTTAGCGCAATCGATGCAGACGTACTAAATGCCTTCCTGGGGGTCGAAAAATTCAGTCATGGGGTCCGCTCCCTGAGGGCCATCGTGGTGAATAGCTCACTTGCCGGCGAGTATTACTACTCCAAATCGAGTCTGCCGAATGAAACTCAGCTGAATCTTCATGTGAAGTCGGGGGAGTTTTATGCCGCCATGAAGGAGAAGTGGTACGAGAGCGTCTGAGAGCTGTCGTCACCCATGGGCCGGCTCCCATGTAGGCCCGGTCGGCGAGGATCGGGATGCCCTGGCGTTCGCAGATCCGGATGATGCGGTGGGTGCGGGCCGCGGTGAGATCGTGTGCGCGGCCGGGCAGTGCGGGCGAGATGCACAGCAGCTGACCGGCTGGGTCGGTCACCACAGGCCCGGGGCGCGGTCGGCAAGCAGGTCGACGACGGCTGCCGTGTAGGCGTGGGCCGTGCCGACAGTGATGTCGAACCCGGCAGCGAGCTGGGCGAGAGTGTCGTGCCGGCGCAGGTACACCAGACCGACCAGCGCACGCTGGTGCGGTGGAAGCTTGCAGCGGCGGTCACCCTCGCGGGTGACGATGAGCATGGTGACCCACTCGACCAGGGCGTGCGGCAGGTCGAGTGCGGCAGATTACGGAACCAACGCGGCTCCTGCGTCTGAGGGTTGAGACTTCGAACACCTCTCCCAACGGCACGGGAGCCTCGTGCGTTGCGGGCATCGATCCCGTCACCCGATCAGTGGCCACACTGAAAACGCTCAGTGAGTACCCGGAGCTCGCCCTGGGCGAGCCGTTCGGAGTCGAGCGACGACTCCTCGACGCCTACGGCATCACGGGCAAGCCCGAGGATCTCGCCCCTGACAGCGACCTGGCCGGCGACTGGGCGGCGACGTGGGGGGATTGCTGGGCGACGACGGTCGCGGAGGAAAACAGCGTCGACCCCACGAAAGCCGCCGCCGATACGGGCTTGATCAGCGGCATGCTGGTGGCGGCTGCTCCACCCTTCGAGTAAGCGCACCGCTTGCCCACGGAACGACCACCGTCTCGCACACGGCTCCGGAGGCCGCTTGGCTCCTGGGTAACGAGGCAGGTCATGGCCTTACGCGACACAGATCTGGCGGAACGAGTCCACGGGTAGTCCACGGTCGCGAGCCGAGGAACCTAGCCGCGGCGGAGCCGTGCTATGCAGCGGATTCGGCGCCCTCCTGGCTCCCCCTTCTCCATCGCCACCCTCGGCAGCGGGGCACCCGGATCCACCAAAGAGGTCCCTCCAAGCCGTCCCCACAAGGCAGTATCCCGGTATGGATGATTGGGACGCATACACCCTGTCAGTTCACGAGCAACTGACTGCTACAGGATTCGTTCATGTGTGCAAGTGGGCGGGACACTTCGATCCAGAGACCTTCACGAAGTACGAAGAGGTTCTGTCAGCTGCCGAGGATGAGAAACCGATCCAGAAGTTCCTGGAAGAGAACCCGTGGATGCTGATCCAGCAGATGGGAGGAAGCTGCAGATGGATTCGCCCCCAGGTGAGACTGGGTGATGCTTACGTACCCGATTTCCTGGTGGCCAGACTCGACAGCTACCAACTGAACTGGACACTCGTCGAGCTGGAGAGCCCCAGAGCTCCACTCTTCATGGCGAGCGAAAAGAACGCCAATCGACCAGCAGAAAAGCTTCGAGAAGGACTCGACCAGATCACCGAATGGCGGCGATGGCTACGCGCAAACACGGACTATGCTCAGAGGCCGCGTGGAGCCGGGAAGGAAGGCCTGGGGCTTGTCGAGATCGGCGACTGGGCCAACGGACTGGTCATAATTGGCAGACGGTCTGAAATGACGATAGCGCAGCGCAGAACGCGTGATCAGTTGGCTTTTGAGAGCAGGACAAACATTTACACGTACGACTGGTTGACCGACGAGGGTCGCAGAGTCCGCGGACGTGTAGAGGAGCTTGGAGACGGCACCTGCGAAGAGTGCTCGATGTTCCTCTAGCCAGGAGAACGCAGGACAGGGTTGACGGGTCCGCCAACCGCTCAGGCGCGCGTGCAGGGCACCCACCACCGGGCCTCAGTCACGCTGTCTGGCGATGTCCGCCAGAGCAAGCCGTTCCGGCGGAAGCGTGGTTGGGCGGCCTTGAACGATGACCTCGTCGTCCCGAAGCAACATGGATGTGCGTCTGACCTTGGGCCGCTGCGTCTCTCACCTGCGCCGGTGGTCCGCAGGCGTCCGCGCTTGTCCGTCGCTGTCCGTCGGCGTTGTCACGCAGTTAGACACTCAGCGTCGGCCGCTATCCGGGGGCTAGGAACTAGGCCGTCACCTCGTCGATCGCGGCGAGGATCAACTCAGGCACGGCGGCAAGGGCGCTGTCCAAGAGGTACTCGATCGCTACAGCATCCTTGCTGCGGTTCACGTCGATCTGTGCAGTCCATTGGCCGGGCTGGTAGCGAGCAAGCATCGATAGCGCGTAGAGCACCGCCCACCAGGCCAACAGAGGGTGGAGCACGCGGTCGTCACCGCCGAATCGCGCGTGGATCACTCGGGTGGAGTCTGAGAGGCTGCGCCCCTTCCATGGTGCGATGTCCTCGAACCTACGCTTGGCAGCCTCCTCTCCGCCTACCACGTCCCATACCAGGCGGCAGCCGATCGTGCCTTGCATCGAATCCCAGCTATCCGGCCCGCTATCCGGGATGGCGCCAGTCGACCGGAAGCGGTGCCCTGTCAACGACGGATAGTCGGCGAGCCACGCACGTACGGCCTGCTCACGGTCGTGCGGGCTCGCGTGGTCTTGAAGGTTTCCAGGCAAGCCGGACACCATCGCCTGCAAGGTGTTCGCATCTACTTGATGCGTCTCTCTATTGACTGAGAGCTGCGGACGCGTTGCCGACTGCAAAGGCCAGAGACTCACTTCCAAGATCGAGGCCCACACGTCCGCGAGACGGGCTTCTTCAGGCAGTGATCGTGATCCGAGCATCGCCGCAAGTTGAGTGAACGACTGCGTTCCGGCTGCACCCTTGTCTTTGACGGTGACCGAGCCTAGGTCTGGTTGGTCCATCTGGGCGGCTGCGATTCCATGGCCGTTCAGGCGGCATTTGTCGGCGGGGACGGGTGCACACGCTGCGATGGCCCGTCCTGCCTGGCTCAGGCCGTAGAAGAGTACGAGGGGCCTGGAAGCCGGCCCAACCGAGGCAGCTGCGGTGAAGAGTTGCTCCGACTGCTCCAGTGCTGCGCTGAACAGCTTCTGGCGCGGGCCCTTGGCCGCATACCCTGGCGGCTCTGGACGGAGCTCTCGTAGGGCCCTCCATACTGCCGCTGTCGCGGGATACGTCTGATCACGGTACGTGGGATACGGCCTGCGAACCATTGCCCCATCTTGCCAGTGCAGAGCACACGGCCGTGGCGATGCCTCCTGCGGGCGACGGATGTAAGGATTGCCCAGTGATGTCCGAACCGAAGACCGCGAATAATCTCCTCGCCGAGGTGGAGCGCCTTGCCGCACTGCGTGAGCCGCCCGTGCGTAAACAGCATGTGGTCTCTCGGGTGTTGCTTAAGCAGTTCGCTGAGCGCCATCCCCGCCATGGCCTCTACCTGCTGTCGATCGACCTTGACCACCCGGAGCGCGCACCAGCGCGTAAGGGCCCGGGGGGCTGCGGATTCGAGGAGGACTTCGTGGCCTTCGCTTCTCAGTCTCTGGAGCACGTATGGGGCGGCACAGAGGAGAAGCTACCGGAAGTCTTTAACGCCCTGGCCAATGGCATCGACTCTCCGGACTACGTATCAACCCAGATCCTGCTGGACACTCTTTCCCTTCATTTGGTGCGCTCCCATACCTACCGCGACGTGCACTTTCGTACCTTCACAAAGCCCTACGCACTGATCTTCAACTTGTTGGTGAACGACATGCAAGGGCAGTTGCACGCGGCGGTACTGCGCGAGAAGGGGCTGCATGTGGTGGGCCGCGAGGGCCTAGAGCACTACGCCAGGGAACTGTTGCAGCATGCCGTCGACCTCTTTGAGAGCCACGGCATGCTGCGGGTGCGTATGGAGCAGGTATACCGCCAGGTCCGAGACCTGATCGCCGACTCCGACGTACGGATTCTCACGCCCCCACCCGGGCATGAGTTCCTCATCGGTGACGTGCCCTGCTTCACATTGCGCTTCGAGCCTGACAGCGTGCGCCCCAACGTCGCCGTGGCTGAGGCCGCCACCGTCGTGATGCCCCTCGGACGGCACCACGCCGTAGCCCTCGCCCGACCCGACACGGACGCCATAGTCTTCGAGTCCCTCGCCGCCCAGCTCAACGACCTCCAGGTTCAACAGGCGCGTTCGAAGGTCTACATGCACCCAGGCAGCGGCCTCGACGACTATGCCCGGCAGCGCGCTGCAAGTGTGAGGGCAACGACGCGGGGGCCGGCATCATGCTGACGACGTGGTGCTAGGAAACGTAGCCAGAAGCCGACCACCGCTTTAGGAGAGGGGCTGGGTGATCCGGCCGTTGGCCTGGCTTTTCGATGCCCGGTGAGGTGACCGGCGTCCTGCCCGCGGAGTGCCCTCGTTGACCGTGGCTGACCCCTGCATCTGGCACGGTTGTGGCACGAACCTCAGCCGACGACAGTCAGCCACGGCGGCGGGTACGCCGACCGGTCAGGCGCGCGTGTGCCTCGATGCACCCCCACCAGCCTCAGCCACGCTACTGGCTTGTGTCGTCTACCGGGAGGGAGAAGGGAGACAGGGCATAGCCATGCGAGTGTCTATTTGCAGCACCTGCGCTTTGCGCCGTTCGATACCGAATGGACCGGTGCGATAAATGTGTGCCCTCCTGTATGGCAGAACCACTCGCACTTCAAATTGCTCTTGATTCGGAGGTTGTTCGGGGAGCGACTAGGATCGTTCAAGCAACGGATGAACCTAGCGGCAATTTTCGGGAAAAGATCTGCAAGTGACTTGCCAGGCGGCGCCATTGAGCGTGCGACATTGTTTTGGTTTACGCCTTGCCGATGGCACGCGTGACAACCAGAACCGCTGACAGCCCTGTTGCGGATCATCGTTGCCCAAATGTTTCCGCATTTACTGCACTGCCATTTTGCTACATCGAACGATGAAGGTGAGCACAGGCTCAGGTCGTACTCTGGGCGGGTGAGATTTTCCCTGAATTCGATTAGGAGCTCGGGGTTTCGTTCAGCGACGGATTCAAATCTAACCCGCCCCTTAACTACTGCCCAGGCTTCTGCGGCCTGTCCGAGGGCTATCCCTCGTTGTTCCTTAGTAAGAGGTTCAAATGGCAATCCTCGGGAAACCAATACGGGGCGAAGGGAAGACGCCCAAGTCCACGGATTAAGGCCATCCTTGGTGCTATCGCTGACTTCTACGTGATCCCCTGGAATAGCAGGGAGGCCTCGGGCGCGGACCCGTACGTAGTCCAAACCGCAGAGAAGCGCGCTCTTCCTGGCATCCTTTTCTCTGTGTTTACTCGCGCTGTGCGTGTGGAACGGGTCTAGGTCCACGTGGAGCTGAATCGCAGGGATAAATAAATCCACTCGGGGGCGGCGGCCTGACAGGCCGCGTACATGCTCTACGGCGTAGTCGCATACTACGCCGGTTCCTGTTGCCGCTATGAGTAGAGACTGCACCTCAAGCTCGAAACGGGACCTGCCGGCTGAGGTGCACTTCGGGCACCCAGAGCCGTAGGTGCGGGACAGGACAATAGCTTCCCATTCATGCCCGTAATTGCATCTCCAGAGACATCGGTCATTGCTGCGGATGCGCAGCCGGTCGGGTCCCGCTCCCGGGGTCGTTAGATTCTTGACGAATGAGTGACTGATCTGCGGGAAGCGTTCCTTTAGTGACTCTCCTTCTTTCGGTATTCTGCGCCTTGCGGAAATTCGACGGTCATAACATTTACGGCACCCGGATCTGCTTCGGTTCCTATGAGAGGTTACCCGGGAGGCGACAGAGGCTATCCAAGTGTGCCTGCAATCCGAGCATAGCCATGTGCACTTATCGGCAGAGCCTGGTCTCAGCATGGTTAGATCGTGATCGGGAGTTGTCTCATTACTGACGAACTCCGACGCGACCTCGCCGAGTGCATCGTGTGCGGTCAGGGAAGTGCCCTTCGGGCTACGTCTCCAACTTCCGCGTTTTGCTTCAAAACAGGCGGGGCATCCCGTTTTTCCGGACACACGATTCTGAGGAACCGCTACCCATTCGTTGTTACAGGAGCGGCAGCGCCAGCGACATTTGTAGTTGCTATGGGGCTTAAGCTGCGAAGCAGTAAGTTCGTTCTCTAGATTGGCGACGAATTCTAGCGCCAGTTCAGGGTGTAGATCTGCCAGTGAAGCGCCTGGACGCGCTATCCTGCGCGCATTGATTGTCCGCAGACGCGCGCACTTCGGGCACCCACGACCTGCGCCTGTGCGGGTTCGGGCGTTTGGTGTCGTGCTCCACTGGTTGCCGCATTGTCCGCAACGCCATCGGCACATTTTGTTCGAGCTGGCGTGGATGTCAGAGGCGGTGTGTCCTGGGTGGCCGTCAATTACAGCGAGCTCTGCCGCGATCTCTGGGAAGCGGTCTTGTAGTGATGCGCCAGGAGGCGGCGCCTGCCAAGCCGCCCGCCGGCATTGTGTGCAGCCGCTGCCTGTGCGGGTTCGGGCGTTTGGTGTCGTGCTCCACTGGTTGCCGCATTGTCCGCAACGCCATCGGCACATTTTGTTCGAGCTGGCGTGGATGTCAGAGGCGGTGTGTCCTGGGTGGCCGTCAATTACAGCGAGCTCTGCCGCGATCTCTGGGAAGCGGTCTTGTAGTGATGCGCCAGGAGGCGGCGTCCGCCAAGTCACTTGCGATGCCGCCCGCCGACACTGTGAGCAGCCGCGACCGCCCGCCTTAGTCCGATCGACTACTCGGCCTCGCCATTGATGGCCGCATGTGCTGCAGGCCCAGAGCACTGTCCGGCCGCTGCCGGTAGTGAGGGAATCTCGATCAACCGCTGCCGGCTCCACGGCGCTGATCTCTGCGAAGACAGCAGGATGTGTATCGCGCAACATGCGGCGTGTGGCCACGTCTTCCCCCCGGCACAGGACGAGGCTGATACTACAGAGCTACCGCCTACTGCACAGGCATGGTTCAGAGGTCGAGGGAGATGTAAGCAGCTTCCCTGTGACCCGGCTGCGTCGGGGCTGTGTCGCGAGTACTGAGAGAAAAGCAAGATAGAACGGGGGGAAAATTGGCTGCACAGTCATTTTTTGTCGTGGGGGAAACTTGGTTTCAATCTTTCCGTGAGGGCTATAACCCTGAAGCGGCATCGATTTTTCGTGAGTGCGACGCCCGCTGTGACGAAAACGGCGAACTGGATTACTTCACCATTTCATCCCGCCAGATGGGGGATCGGTTGGAGCTCCTTGGTATCGATATCAATGCGACGGCCGCTGCTTTCAGGCACGGATACATGGAGACTCCAGAAGAATACCGTCCAGACGGGTTCGATTTCCACTCTTGGCTGGAAGACGGCAAAGAGTCTGTGCGGCGACTCGGAGGGTGCGATTTTGGTGCAGATGCCGACTGGATTGATTCGTCGGTCGATATTCGCTACATAATTCGGGCCGTAATCGAAATGCATGAAGCAGACGTGCCCGTGGTCTGGAATCTTGCAGACGTGGTGGGTCGCGGCTTCGTGTCACCCGATCCTCGGCTCTGCGAACTCGAACTGGAGAAGAAGCGGGGGGCAAACGTCGCAACCTTCCCCGTGATTGTACTGACAGAGGGATCGACCGATGCTAGCTTTTTGAGTTCGGCGCTCTCATTGATATATCCGCACCTTGTCGATTTTCTGAAGTTCATGGATTTTGGGGTTGGAGCAGAAGGAGGGGCTAGCGCCCTTGCGCGATCCGTGAAGTCATTCGCGGCCTCAGGGGTCGCAAACAGAGTGATCGCTATATTTGATAATGATACGGCCGCCTCGGATGTACTGGTCGCTATGAACGCCACACTTCCTAATACTTTCAGGGTGCTTCGATACCCTGACATCGATTTGGGCAAAAAATACCCGACGATCGGCCCTACCGGGCGCGGAGTCGCTGACGTCAACGGTAAAGCGGGCGCCTTGGAGCTGTACTTCGGTGAGGATGTCTTGAAAGATCCCGCGGGTGAACTGACACCGGTGCAGTGGACGGGGTACGTAAAGCGGCAGAACGCCTACCAGGGTGAACTTCTTGATAAAAGCCGTCTTCAGAAATCTTTCAGAAGGAAGCTGGATGGCGCCATAGCTCGGGGGAGCACTCAACCGGAGGAAGATTGGTCTGGGGTCACCGCGATTCTCGATAGCATTCGCCACGCTTTCCGAGATTTTTCAGCTTAATTGGGAGGTCAAGTAGAGGGTGATCGCGACTGATGACCATTTCGGGTGCACGATGAACTGGAGGGAAATTGATGATCGGCGACTCGATGCCATGGCGTGAGGACCTTCTTCGAATCGCAGAGCGACTTGAGAAGCGAAAAGTTCAAAAGCGGTGGACTGAGCGAACCACTTACCTGGTCGAGCGAGACATAGCACTTGGTGCCTTCATTGTCCGGCGACTGAACGAGTCCCGTAAAGTCTCCGATAGCCTTGCTGCGCGTAACTTCCCGGTCGAGCGCTTCTCGCTAGTTGGAGAGGTGCCGGACGTTTATAACCGTCACGAGTTCTATGAGCTGTATGATCTCGAACGTGGTGCGGCGGATACCCTTTCATTCTCTCACCTGTGCAATCAGATAATTCATAGCTATGTCTGGCATTTTTCCGTGACTGAAGATTCTGGAATGCTGGACGGCGTGTATGTCTGTTCCGATCACAAACGTCGGAAGACTCTGTATAAAATTCCACTCGATAGCTTGATTGATCTGTTCGTTCGTGTGGGAACCGAGGACATCTATCGAATCGACATTCGTGCAGACAGCAATGGTGAGAGGTATGTTGCGCACGTCGAGGGCCGCTCGCTACTCGACGGAATACGTGCAGACTAGGTCGGCGGAGCGGCTTCGGGCGGGAGTTGCTTCGAGGCGAGTAGTCTTGGCCCACAAGTTTTGGCGCGTCAGGCTTGTGGTGCTGCCCAGTAAAGCGCGAGGTTGGGGCCAGCATCTTAGGAGCTTGGCTTGCAGCGACTGCCTAGAGCTGCAGAGCCGACCGCCTCGCCACGACGTACCCCTTTCTTTAAGGCAGGCGGTTGAATGCTGTGCGCGGCACGGGCGCCGGCCGGGCTGGAGCGGGGCGGAGACAGGAGCGCAGGCCCGGCCGGGGGCCGGGCCGCGCGCGGGGAGCGGAGCGAGCCGCCTTGAAACCGTAGAGAAGGTTGTTACTCAGGCATCGGCTGGGATGTGCCACAGCGGTGCGACGTAGCGCTCTGGACGGCTACTGATGAGCAGTTGACGCAGGTCATCGCGTTGCGAGCCGTTGAGGTTCAGGACCTCTGTGAGGTGGCGGAACGTCGTGTGGGTTACTCCGCGGCTTCGGGCCTCGTCCTCGAACCGGTCGAGCTGCGAGAGCACGTTGTCGCGGTCGAGTTGCACTGCTGGCTGGTCCTTGAGCCAGGCAGCCTTGTTGCGTTCGTAGTCGATTTCCGAGTAGCCGCAGACTTCGCGACTGTGGGCCTCCACCTCGTCCAAGGTGGCGGTCGACAGGATGGCGCGAGCCAGCTCGTTGCGGTTCAGGGCGTCGTCAAGGTCGACTTCATGGACCGTCGGGCCGTCGTCTGAGAGCGGAATGGGGAGTCCGGCGTCTCGTACTTCGCAGATACCTCGTACTCCGCGCGCTGTTGCAGCGAGCATCCCGGTGGCCTCGGACGGGTGCCATTCCAGGACCGAGCTGACCGGCTCTGCGTCCTTCGCGGTCAATGTGCGGACGAGGGGCCCGAGCAGGCTGCGCACCTCGTCGATCGGGAGTTCGCCGTCCAGGCCGGGACCGGCAACCAAGAGCCTGACCGGAGCGTTCACCCGGCAGCACGCGGCCAGCGTGAGGGCGTCGGCGAGCGGGCTCTTCAGCGTCGGTTCGTTGCCTCGCGCGAGGATGTCACCGCCCACGTCTAGGAGGTCGATCGAGGTCGGCGCCAAGTGGTCCACCAGCTCTTCGAGTTGGCGTGTGATGCCCTCGGCTCCGTGGTGCGGGTCGATCAGAGCGAAGGTGTGTGGGAGCTCCGCCGCGAGTCGCGGGAGGGTGGATCCTGCCGGGGCGATCGGGCGGGCTTCGGCCAGCACCGACCAGACGGAGGGAGTGACGGGTTCGAGGCCCGTGAAGTCGGATGGGCCTCGGGGACCTGGGACGGGGTCGACCAAGAGGCGGTCCCACGCGTACGTGAGGATCACCGCCTGGTCCTCGTCGCCGTAAAGGGCGGCGTCAAGCATTGCGGCGGCGACTGCGTCGCCCCCTCCTCCTGCTGCGACGATCAACCGCGTCATGTGGTCAACATTACGGGTTCGGCGTCTGGCCACTCACCCTATAGTGGCTAGAGGCCATAGCCACTTGGACGAGGAGGGGACATGCCTCAGATCGAAGAGGCGCAGCCGAAGTATCTCCAGATCGCTCACTACATCCGCGATCAGATCCTTCGGGGCGACCTGAGGCCGGGGGACGAGGTCCCTTCGGAGCGACAACTGGCGGCTAACTGGAAGGTGTCCAGGCCGACGGCCGCGCGGTCGCTGGAAGCTCTGAGCCATCAAGGACTCGTTGAGAAGCGGCAGGGTTCGGGCACCTACGTGCGCAGCCTTGAAGTCAACCGCCGAGCACGAGAGTTGTACGGGCGGGCGCGACAGACCGGAAAGATCTACACCCCTGGTGAGTACGCGGTCATCACCTCGGCCGGCTGGATGGAGGCGCCTGACCATGTCGCCGAGGGGCTGGGTCTGGTGAAGGACCGCCGAGCCGTGCACCGGCGACGCGTGACCAACAACCAGGACGGGCCCATCACTCTGTCCACTTCGTGGTTCGCTCCGGACGTCGGACAACGCGCGCCCAACCTACTGGAGCCCGAACGGATCCAAGAGGGCACTTTGATGTACGTGGAGAACATGACGGGACGGCAGGGGAGTTACGCCGAAGACCGCATGTGTGCGCGGCAGGCAACCGACGAGGAGGCAGCAGACCTCCAACTCGACGCCGGTTCTGCGGTCTTGATCGTGCACCATGTCGTGTTCGACCTCCAGGACCGGCCGTTGGAGTTCGCCGAAGCCACCTACCCGCCGCACCGCTGGGCGTTCGAGCAGGGCTACCCACTCACCTGACGGTTCGTCATTTCGGCGAACCGCTTGCGTCGCACGAGTGGCTAATGCCACTATCCAGTAAGTGGCTAAGGCCACTTATTGAAAGGGGGCACGGAGTGACGGGTCAGCCGCCGGAACAGGGCGCGCACTTAACTTGCCGGGGATGCCGAGGGCGGGGCTGGAAACGAGTCAGCTCGCGCACGGCCCTGGCGGTATCGACCGTCAATGACCGTGCCCGTGCCGCATCGAAACGGCGCTGCCTCGATTGTGACGGCAGCGGCAAGGAGTGAGCACGGATGGCCTACACGCTCGACCGCTACCCCTCCGAGGAAGCGCCTCGACTCGGTGCGATGACCTTGCATCCCGTCGCGGAGTCTGTGCCTCGGGCCCGGCGCTGGTTCCGGAAGTTCATCGCCCCCTACAACCCGGCCTGCTCGGTCGACGACTGCCTGTTGATGATCTCGGAGTTGGTGACCAACGCCATCGCCTACGGCCGGTCGGACGACCCGTGGCTCGTCCGGGTGGAGTGGTTCCGAGAGGGGACCTCGCTCCGGGTTGAAGTGCACAACCCGGGATTTCCGGCGAACGTGAGGCTGCGGCACCCCGATGCCGCCGACGCGCACGGGCGCGGGCTGCTCCTCGTCGACTCCATCGCCGAGTCCTGGCACTCCGGCCCCAGTCGGCGCGGCGGAACCGTTGTTTCCTTCGTGATGGCCGATGCCTGGCCGGCCTGAGACGTGTGTGACGCCGCAGTACTGCGCAACTGAATTTGTCGCTAGTCTGGTTGACCAGTTGACTTGGCCAATCCCGACGGGCGGCGTTCATGGCGTATGAAGTGGAGGCACCGAAGTACGTACGCCTCGCGCAGACGATCCAACGCCGCATCGAGGATGGCACGTACCCGCCAGGCACGCGGGTCCCCAGTGAGAATCAGCTGGTCCAATCCTTCGGGATGTCCCGCCCGACTGTCGTACGCGCCCTAGAGCTGCTGAAACGAGACGGCTGGCTGGAGTCCCGGCAGGGGTACGGCACGATCGTGCGCAGGCGACCGGCCGTCATCGAGCAGAAGGACCGCCGCGGGCGCGAAGCACTGGAGCGCGACGAGTCACGGACTCCGGGGCGTCTGGTTGCAGTCGACCAAGTGCCGGTTCCGGCGCGCATCGCCTCCGCGCTCGGGTTGCCGAAGCGTGCCAAGGTTCTTGTGCGCAGGTTCCTCGTCGTGGAGGACGGCGAACCTGCCGAGCTGGTCTCGTCGTACTTCCCCGCCGGCTTGATCGAGGGCACTGAGTTGGGGAGTGCCGCACCCTTGAGTGGCGGCACCCGTGATCACCTTGAGGCGCGAAAGAAGGTCCGCTTCGACCACGTGACGGAACGGGTCTCGGCTCGGCTGCCCGAGGGCGGTGAGGCCGAGCTTCTGGAACTGCCGGTCGGTGTACCCGTGCTCAGCGTCCTGGTCGTCGCGTGCGATGCATCTGGTCAGGCGTTGCAAGTCTCTGACGTGCTACTTCCGGCGGATCGACAGGAACTCGAAGACACATACCGGCTCAGCTGAGTCGGTGGACGCATTGGCTACTTCCTGAGCGGCTGTGACGGTCTACGTCAGGTGCGTCGGGTGGCGAGTCGGTAGATCAGGTAAGTAAAGCCAAGGATCACGTCGACGGCTACCCACAGGCCGATGATGAGACCCACGCCGATGGTGGTTCCGACGTCGCCTGCGTCCTCGCACAGCTTCAGGGCGTCGCCTGTCAGGCCTCGGCACTCCTCGGATGTACCGCTTCCGCTCGTGGCGCCCGTGATCACCCAGATCAGGAACAGGATCTGGATGGCAAGGAAGAACCACAGGAAGACGCGACGGCGTTTTTTTGGCGGGGGTATCGTCCCGCCTTGATCAGGGCTGCTTGGCGGGGGGCCTTGCGTTGGTGCTGACCAGGCTGCCGGCAGTGGTGGGGAACCTGTCGAGTTCCGCGGACCCCATGCCTGCGGCTCTTGAGCGCGGTTTCGTCTGCCCATGTCGCGCCCTCCTCTGTGCTGCCTGACTTCATGGTGCGCGTGCGGTACCGGTCGCGCTCGTTGACCGCCACCAAGCCTCTTGACAAGTCAACTTGGCAACTCTAACTTCGAACTTGCTAAGTCAACCTGTCAGGTGACGGGTTGATCGATTCCAGAAGGAGAAATCTCTGTGCGTGTGATCCGCATTGACGCCTCGTCCGCCACGATCCTGCTGACCGAAGCTCCGGCGCCGAAGGTGCGTGACCGGCAGACCGGTGAGATCGCCAAGGACGCCGTGAGCGGTGAGGCGCTGATGACTGTCGGCGTCGTCTTCATCGACGAGGGAGACTCGTCGCTCATCCAGGTCACCGTTCCCGAAAGCGGTGTGACGGAGGGCCTGGCCGTTGGTTCTCCGGTGTCGCTGCCGGGCCTCATCGCCCGGCCGTGGGAGAGCGTGTTCAACGGCCAGCAGCGGCACGGCATCGCCTACCGCGCCACCGCGATCGCGCCGGGCGCTTTCCCGGTCGCTCAGGCGGGCTGATCGTCGTGACGGACCTGATCACGTTGGCCGAGCTGGGCGGCTCGCTCACTGCGATAGGCGGCGCCGCGTACGTCCGGCACGCCCACCCGGCGGCGTACTGGTCCACGGTCGGGCTGCCGGTCTCGGTGGCCCGGCTGCTGGCCTCGTACTCCTCGACCATGGACGCGTGCGGCCTGACCGTCGCACCGTCCCGGCTACGGGTGCTGGCCATCAAGGCGACCAGCCGACGGGAGATCCGCCCCGTCCCGCCTCGTCGGGGCATCATCCGGCCCACGTCGACTGGCCTGCGCGTCCGTCTTCGGCTCGCGCCGGGCCAGGAACCCGCTGACGTCGCTGCCTCGGCGGAACGGCTCCGCCATGCGTGGGGCGTGCATGGCGTGTACGTGAAGGACGTGAAGCCCGGTGTCGTCGAACTGCGGCTCATCGGCTTCGACGTCCTGCGCAAGGTTCGGATGCCTCGGCGGATCGAAGGCGGGTTCCTCAAGGTGCCGGTGGCGCTGCGGGAGGACGCCACGGCGTTCTTACGTGACTACCGCGCCGTTCCGCATGAACTCGTCCTCGGCGCAACGCTGTCGGGCAAGTCCATGTACCTGCGGAACCTGATCGCCGGTCTCGCTCGACAGTCCGTCGCCCTGGTCGGCATCGACTGCAAGCGGGGCGTCGAGCTGGCGCCCTTCGCCTCCCGCTTCGCTGCGCTGGCGACCGACCCGGAAGAGGCGGCCGGGCTGCTGCCCGTCCTGGTCAAGGAAATGGAGGACCGATACGACCTGATCAAGGCGCGGCAGGGCATCGCCCCCGGCACTCCCGACGAGGAGATCACCTCTGACATCTGGGGCCTGCCTGAGAGCGAACGGCCCACCCCCATCGTCCTGTTCGTCGACGAGGTGGCCGAACTCTTCCTCGTCGCCACGCGTAAGGACGAGGAACGCCGCGACGAGATGGTCACTCACCTCATCCGCCTCGCCCAGCTCGGCCGCGCGGCCGGCATCTACCTGGAGGTCTGCGGACAGCGCTTCGGCGCCGAGCTGGGCAAGGGCGCGACCATGCTGCGGGCCCAGCTCACCGGCCGCGTCTGCCACCGCGTCAACGACGAAGCCTCCGCCAAGATGGCACTCGGCGACATCGCACCCGAGGCGGTCTACGCCTCCTGTGCCATCGCCGCCGAGCTGCCCGGCCTGGCCGTGGCCGGTGACACCTCCGGCGGCTGGTCCCGCATCCGCACTCCCCACCTGTCCCTCGCCGATGCTGCGGCCACCTGCCGCGACACGGCCCACCTCGCCCCCGACATTCCGGCGCTCACGCCCTTCCGGCCGTACGTCCCGCCCGTAGTCCTCGACACTCCCGAACCGGTACCCACCGCGCGCCTGGCCTCCGAGACAGCGGAGGACTGACCGATGCGCATCCGGCTCGACCCGGTCTTGGTCCAGGCGGCCATTGCCGCAGCACTGTCCTTCGCCCACCTTCACGACCTCGCCGCCGCGGCCGGGCAGGACGGCTGGAAGGCATGGGCCTATCCGATCAGCGTTGACCTGCTCCTTGTCGCCGCCTGGCGACGGCTGCGCTCCGGTACGGCGAAAGCCGCTGCCTGGTGCTGGTTCGTCGTCGCCCTGGTCGCGTCGCTGGGCGCGAACGTCGCCACGGCCGGCCTGCTCGACCTCGGAGACGTCCCGGCCTGGCTGCGCATCCTCGTCGCCGGATGGCCCGCCGTCGCCTTCCTCGGCGGAACCCTCCTCGCCCACGGCGCCCCGGACCGCGACCAGGTTCCGGAATCAGACCAGGACCAGGCATCTGCGTCGCCCGTCAATCCGACCGCCCCTGAGCTGCCCGCAGCCGATCCGCAGCCGACCGCACCGCCGTCCGTCGCTCCCGTCCCGCCCGCCCTCGTCGCCCTCGCCCGCAAGGTCGCGGACGACCACCGGACACGGACCGGAACGGACATCGACACCCCAACCCTTCGCGCTCGCCTCGGTGTCCCGCTTCCGCTCGCCGAAGCCATCGCCGCCCAACTCACCTGACCCGGAGGACTTTCCACCTTGCGTCCGTCCACGCTCCGCGCGCTCAAGCGTGCCGCCGAGCTGACCCGACAGAACCGCCTCACCGAAGCCGTGCTCATCGCCGAACCGGTGATTCTCACCGCCGACAGCTACGAGGGCGACGAGATCTTGCGCTGGCTTGCCGACCACGCCGCCGACTTCACCGGCGAAAACCCTGAGGAGCTCCCCTGATGCCCACCAACCGCCGCTTCCGCAACGTCGTCCGCATCGGACCCGTCCAGGTCGGCACCGCTTACGACAGCCGCGGACGCGAGAAACACACCGCCGTTTGCACCGCCCCTCGCTGCGGCTTCTCCCACGACTACGACACCCGTGCCGCCGCCGAACTCGCCGCCCGCACCCACCGCTGCCGCGTCCGCTGAGGAGATGCCGTGACCGTCTCGCTCCCGCTCGTCTTCGTCCTGGGCGTCATCGCCTGGGCCGCGATCAAGTTCTTGGGCGTCCGCATGTGGGTCGCCGTCGTGATCGCCCTTTTCGGCTTCTGGCTCTCCCACACCTTCCTCGCCCCCGCCATCGAGTCCGGCACCCGCTCCGGGGTCGGCGTCGTCAACGGCGACAACCGCTGAAAGGAGCTGGCCATGTTCCGCCCCAAGCTGCCCGACGTCCCCACTCCGCCGTCGACCCTCATCCCTCAGCAGCAGCACCACCAGAACAGCCCGGCTCCCGCCGCCGGCCGCTCGCTCAGTCCCTACGCGGGGCCGGTCACCGTCGTCCTCGTCGGCGGGGTCGTCCTCACCGCGCTCCTGGCGGCCGTCGCCATCACGGCCATCTCCGTGGCCATCGCCGCCGTGGTCCTGCGCTCCCTGCTCAACAACGCCAACAGGCGCTGACCGGCCGCCGGGGCGGCAAACGCCGCCAAGCATCCCGCCGCCCCGGGGCCGTCCCTCCCAACCGCAGAACAGCCGAAAGGAAGTCCCATTCTCACCCGGCAGACTCCGCCCCCGCTGGCGGAACTCTCCATGCTGGCCTCCCTCGGAACCATGCCCGAGCTGGCCCGCCAACTCTCCGGCCTGGGCGGCTGCACGCACCCTATCCGCCTCGACGGCCACCGCACCGAATACGCAGTCGACACGACAACCGGCGAGATCGGCCGCGCCCTGCACCACCTCGACTCGACCGCCCTCCCGGCGGGCCAACTCCTCGTCCGCTGCAACAACCGCCGAGCAACCCGCTGCCCGGCCTGTGCCGAGACCTACCGCCGCGACACCTATCACCTGATCACCGCCGGATTACGGGGCGGCAAGGGCACATCGGACCAGGTCGCCACACACCCCCGGGTCTTCGCCACCTTCACCGCCCCCGGCTTCGGCCTGGTCCACAACCGCCGCTCCGACGGACGCCCCTGCCGCTGCGGTGCTCGTCACGACGAGGACGACAACGCGCTGGGTACGCCCCTGGACCCGGACCGGTACGACTACGAAGCGGCCGTGCTCTGGAACGCCCACGCCGGGCTCCTCTGGCGGCGCTTCTCCATCTATCTCCGCCGGGAAGTCGCCAAGCGCGCCGGCCTCACCCAACGCACCTTCCGCGACCACGCACGCATCTCCTTCGCCAAGGTCGCCGAGTACCAAAAGCGCGGAGCCGTGCACTTCCACGCGGTCATTCGCCTCGACGGCCCGGACGGCGGCGACACCTCACCACCTGCCTGGGCAACGGCAGAGCTCTTGATGGACGCCATCCAGGCCGCAGCCACCGCCGCCCGCGTCGACGGCCCGACCATCGACGGCCGCGCGCACACCTTCGCCTTCGGCCGCCAACTCGACGTCCGTACGATCCGATCCGCCGACTTCGACAACGGCCAGGAGCTGACCGAACGAGCCGTAGCGGCCTACATCGCCAAGTACGCCACCAAAGGCGCTGAGACGGCGACCGGCACCCTCGATCGCCCGCTCAAGTTCCTCGCCGAGCTCGCCCAGGCACGCATCTCAGAACACGCCCAACGCATGATCCGCGTCGCCTGGACCCTCGGCGCTCGCCCCGAACTCGCCGAGCTCCGCCTTCGGGCCTGGGCTCACATGCTCGGCTTCCGCGGCCACTTCTCCACCAAATCCCGCCGCTACTCCACCACCCTCGGCGCCCTCCGCGACGCACGAGCCGAATGGCGTCGCGCACAAGTCGCTGCGCCCGTCGAGACAGAGCCGACGGAAACCACCCTCGTCCTCTCTCACTGGGTCTTCGCCGGAACCGGCCTCTCCCGCGCCGAAGCCTGGCTATCCGCATCCCTCGAACCCGCCCCCGGAACGGAAGGGGAACCCACCGCATGACCGACCGCTATCTGTCCGTCGACCAGGTCGCCGAGCTGCTCGGCACGACCACCCGCTTTCCCCGGCGGCTGATCGAGGAACGGCGCATCCGGTACGTGAAGGTCGGCCGGCACGTCCGCATCCCGGAAAGCGCGGTGGAGGAGTTCATCACGTCCCGCATGGTGCAGCCGCTGAGGCGGCCCCGTACCCGGTACGGGAGGGCCTCCTGATGGCCAACAACAGAGGCAGGCGGCGGCGCTTCGGGGCCATCAGGAAGCTTCCGTCCGGTCGCTATCAGGCGCGCTACCCGGGCCCGGACGGCGTGATGCGACCGGCCCCGATGACCTTCGAGACGACGGCGGATGCCGACGATTGGCTTGCTGAAAAGCAGACGGAGATTCGGCGTGGTGAATGGCGTGACCCCGAAGCGGGGGCGGTGGGCTTCCGTGTGTACGCAGAGAAGTGGGTCGAGGAACGGGAACTCGCGCCTCTTACCCAGGACCTCTACCGGTATCTCCTCGACAAGTACCTGCTGGGCAGCTTCGCCGAGTCCGACTTGGACGAGATCACCGCGCCACAAGTTCGTGAGTGGCGGACGGCGCAGCTGCGGGCCAACGGCGGCAAGACGATGATCGCCAAGGCGTACCGGCTGCTCAAGGCCATCATGGAGACCGCCGTTGATGACGAACTGATCCAACGCAACCCGTGCCGGATCAAGGGTGCTGGCAAGGAGAGGGCTGCTGAGCGGCGCATCGCCACCGTCGCCCAGGTCGACGCGCTTGCCGAAGCCATTGGCATGCGGTGGCGGCTCATGGTCTACCTCGGCGCGTACGGTCCGATGCGGCCCGAGGAACTGGCCGGCCTCCGTCGCCGAGACGTCGACCTCGACGCTCTGCGGATTCGCGTTCGCCTCGCCGAGCCGGAGCGCATGAACGGGCGACGTGTCCAGGGCGACACCAAGTCTGAGGCCGGGACCCGGAGTGTGATCCTTCCCGCGTTTCTCCACCGGGAGCTCCGGTGGCACCTGGAGTCGTACGCCGAGCCGGGCCCCGATGGGCTGCTCTTCGTCGGTGAGAAGGGCGCCCCCTTCCGCCGTAGCACCTTCGGCCGGAAATGGAGGAAGGCACGTGAGATCGTCGGCATGCCCGAGGGCTTCCGGTTCTACGATCTCCGCCACACCGGACACACGCTGTCCACGCGCTCGGGTGCCACCCTCAAGGACACGATGGTCCGGGCCGGGCAGTCCTCGGAGAAAGCGGCGCTGATCTATCAGCACTCCGACGACGAGCGACAGCAGGAAGTTGCTGCCGGACTCGACGCGACCGTACGCAAGGCCCGCCAGGAAGCTGCGGCCGTGCCAGAACCGGGGACAGCCGAGCCCGACGATCAACGTTCTGGCACGAATCTGGCACGCGGCGAGTGATCGCAGAGCGCAGCAAAAAGGCCCGGGTCGATGACCTGGGCCTTCTTCGTGGAGCGGGTGACGAGAATCGAACTCGCACTCTCAGCTTGGGAAGCTGATGTTCTACCACTAAACTACACCCGCGTAAGACGCCGGTCGGGACCGGTATCGGAACGCACGGTCACTTTACCTCATGTCCGGCCCCCGGCGCTGAAGCCGTGGGGCCGCGGTGCGTTACGGGGGTGTGACCGGGCTGCGGGGGGCGGGAGTTGGGGCGTACGGTGGAGACGTGGGAGAGGGGCCGGGTGGGTCGGAGTGCCGCCTGGAGAGTCGTCTCTTTGATCCCGTAATGTGGCTTTTGTCGTCAGGCGAGCAGCAGCCAGACGCGGCTCTTGGGGAAGGGACTCGTGGACTTGATGGAGCGCACCGTCGTCCGTTGTGCCGATGGGCACGTGTTCAGCACCGCTTCGTTCCCGATGCAGCAGGCCGAGCGGCTCGGTCCCGGACGCCTCGTCCGGTGCCCTCGGTGTGCCCGGCTCCGCAGCGTGGTGCCGGTGGCGTTGGAGAAGCACTAACCACATCCGTATAGCGAGCAGCAGAACAGGCGCGCGGGTCGTCCGATGGTGGTCGGTCCGCGCGTCTTGCGTATCCTCGGGGCGTGCTTCTCTCAGACAAGGACCTCCGGGCCGAGATCGACGCCGGACGGGTGCGGATCGATCCCTTCGACGAATCCATGGTGCAGCCGTCGAGCATTGACGTACGTCTTGATCGGTACTTCCGGGTGTTCGAGAACCACCGGTACCCCCACATCGATCCCTCCGTCGAGCAGGCGGATCTCACGCGGCTCGTCGAGCCGGAGGGCGATGAGCCGTTCATCCTGCATCCCGGGGAGTTCGTTCTCGCCAGTACGTACGAGGTCGTCACCCTCCCCGACGATCTTGCTTCGCGGCTGGAGGGGAAGAGTTCTCTCGGCCGGCTCGGGCTCGTCACCCACTCCACCGCCGGGTTCATCGACCCGGGGTTCTCGGGGCACGTGACCCTTGAGCTGTCGAACCTCGCCACCCTCCCCATCAAGCTCTGGCCCGGCATGAAGATCGGGCAGCTGTGCATGTTCCGGCTCAGCTCGCCCGCCGAGTTCCCGTACGGGAGCGAGCGGTACGGCTCCCGGTACCAGGGGCAGCGGGGGCCGACCGCCTCCCGGTCCTTCCTCAACTTCCACAGGACCCAGGTATGAGCGAGATACGGGAGAATCTGACGTACGAGGCGTTCGGCACCGCCGTGCGCGAACTCGCCCAGAGCATCGCCGACGACGGGTTCGAGCCCGACATCGTGCTCTCCATCGCCCGGGGTGGTGTCTTCGTCGCCGGGGGGCTGGCCTATGCCCTCGACTGCAAGAACATCCACTTGGTGAACGTCGAGTTCTACACCGGCGTCGGGACGACTCTCGACATGCCCGTCATGCTCGCCCCCGTCCCCAACACCATCGACTTCTCCTCCAAGAAGGTCCTCATCACCGACGACGTCGCCGACACCGGCAAGACGCTCAAGCTGGTGCGTGACTTCTGTCTCGACGCCGTCGACGAGGTGCGCAGCGCCGTCATCTACGAGAAGTCGCAGTCGCTGGTGAAGTGCGAGTACGTGTGGAAGCGGACCGATGAGTGGATCAACTTCCCGTGGAGCGTCCGACCGCCCGTCGTGAAGCGGACGGGACAGGTGCTCGACGCCTGACGGTCGCAACGGTCACAGCAAGCAGTAGGGGCTCCCCGCATGCGGGGAGCCCCTACTCGTCGTACGGGAATGCCTCTAGAACGTGCCCAGCTTCACGATCGACAGCAGTGCGATCAGCTGGATCGCGGACGCGCCCAGCGCCTTCGGCCAGGGCAGGTCGTGGGACTTGGACACCATGAGGGTGAGGAGGGCGCCGGCCGCGACCCAGGTGGCCCAGCCGAGGATCTGGACGAAGCTCGCGTCGCCGCCGAAGAACATCGCGACGACCAGGCGCGGGGCGTCCGTGAGGGACATGATCAGCATGGAGAGGCCGACCGTGGGCTGCCAGGCGCCGTCGCCGCCGAGCTGGCGGGCCAGGGTGTGGGTGACCACGCCGAGGACGAAGGAGCTCAGCACCATCGCGACGGCGGTGATCAGGACGATCGGGACCGCGTTCGACAGCGTGGCGTTGATCGCGTCCTCGCGGGCGCCGTCGAAGCCGAAGACCGCGAGCAGGCCGTAGAGGAAGGACACGACGAGGGCCGGGCCCCACACCGTGTAGTCGCGCATCTGGAGGAAGGTCTGGTTGGGGGACAGGACGATGCCCCTCAGGAGGACCTTCCAGTGCAGGCGGGGGCCGACCGGGGCCGTGGGGGCCGCGCCGGCGCGGTAGGTCCCGCCCTGGTTGTAGGGGTCCTCGCCGACCGAGAACGCCTGGGTGTGCCCCGGGTTGTTGGCGGCGTACGGGTCCGGGCCGGGTTGCGGCGGGTAGGCGCCGGCGTCGCCGAAGTACTCCGGCTCGTCGTAGCCGCCCGCCTGGGTGGCGCCGCCGTACTGCTGCTGCCCCGGGTGGGGCTGCGGCGCCGGCGGGTAGCCGTACGACGACGGTCCCTGGGGCGCGCCGTACGACGGCCCCGGGGGCGTCTGCTGCCCGTACGGAGGTTGTTGCGGTCGCGTGTGAGGAGCGCCGTTGTCCCGGCCGCGTCCGATCCTGAATCCAGCCACGTCTTCGAACGTACCTGGTCCCGGAGAGTGACGTGCGGGGCCCGGCGTTCCGGACCGGCCTTTGCGGCCGAGCTGTGACATCCCCTAAGGGGAGGTCCGGGGGCGCCTCAGGGTCTGGGTGCCCAGTCGTCTTCGGAACTTACGGTGGCCGAGGGTTCTGCTGTGACGGCAGACGCGTGATGATGCAGCTGTTCGAGTCGGGGAGTCGGGGGAGGGAGCGCGCATGCGCTCTGTGCTGGGCTGGGGACTGGTCTGGGTCGTACGGCTGTGCGCGCTGGTGGGGTGGGTGGCGACGGCGGTCGCGTGTACGTGGCTGCTCGGCGTCGCGCCCACGCCCCAGCCGTGGAACGGCCCGTTGGTGTGGGGCGCGGTCGCGGCGGGGTGTGCGGTGGTGCGGGCGCTGGCGTTGTGGGCGCTGCGGGTGCCGGCTGCGGTGGCCTCGTGGGGTCGACGGCGGCGGAGCGGCGTCTCACTGAGCAAGGAGCGGCACGCGGACCGCCGAGGCCGCTGGGCCGACTGGGAGGACTGGGCCGACTGGCAGGACGGCCACGAACTCTCCTTCGACGGCCACGAGATCTGGATCAAGCTGCGCACCGCCGCCGTATGGCTGCTCGTGGCGTTCTCCTCGGGGGCGCTCTTCGTCGCGCTGCTGACCGGGTCGGAGGCGGGAGGCAAGGCCGAGACGCTGCGGGACGCCGGTGCGGAGGTCAGTGCCGCGACGGTCGTGGAGAAGCCGGCGGCGGTTCGGGCCGACGTGGACGACGAGGACGTCGTACAGGGATATTCGTCGCGGCTCGTCGTGTCCGTGGTCGGGGGGCCCGAGCGGCTCATCGTGAAGGACGCGTACACCTCCGAGAAGCCCCGGGAGGGAACCGAGGTCGACGTCCTTTGGGCCCGGTCCGTGACGCGGCTCGGTGGTTACGTCCACGAGGACAGGGACCTGCCGACGATCGCCGCGGGGCGCTGGAAGGCGTTCCCGGACAGCGAGTTGGGCGGCGCGATGCTGTTCGCCTTCATCCTCCTCGCGGTGGTCTTCGGCGGCGTTCTGACGCCCGTCTTCACACTGGTGGCCGATGCCGACGACCTCCAGGAACTGGCCTGGTCGCCATGGGCCCAGACGATCCGTGCCGCGCTGGCCGCGGCCGTGTTTCTGGGATGGCGTCCGCTGCTGCTGGGGGAGCAGCCCGAGCTCGCGGAACTGCTCTTCGCCGGAGGCGGCTTCTTCCTCGTTTTCCTGGTGTACGTCTTCACGTCCATCCGCAGCCTGGGCTGACGGTCGCCCGTACGACGTTCCGCAGCATGGCCGACGGTCGCGCGTACGACAGCGCCCCCATGCCCGTCCCGGACATGGGGGCGCCTCGACGCACAAGTGAGGTCGGCTACTTCACCGGCTGCGGCTCCGCCTCGCTCTCGGCATCCGACTCGCCCGCCGGGGGCTCCTCGTCCACCGGTGTCCGGACGGACTCCAGGAGCAGCTGGGCGACGTCGACGACCTGGATGGACTCCTTGGCCGTCCCGTCGTTCTTCTTGCCGTTGACCGAGTCGGTCAGCATGACCAGGCAGAACGGGCAGGCGGTGGACACGATGTCCGGGTTCAACGACAGCGCCTCGTCGACACGCTCGTTGTTGATGCGCTTGCCGATCCGCTCCTCCATCCACATCCGCGCGCCGCCGGCGCCGCAGCAGAAGCCGCGCTCCTTGTGGCGGTGCATCTCCTGCTGACGCAGGCCCGGGACGGCCGTCATGATCTCGCGCGGCGGCGTGTAGATCTTGTTGTGGCGGCCCAGGTAGCAGGGGTCGTGGTACGTGATGAGGCCCTCGACCGGCGTCACCGGGACCAGCTTGCCCTCGTCCACCAGGTGCTGGAGCAGCTGGGTGTGGTGGATGACCTCGTAGTCGCCGCCGAGCTGCGGGTACTCGTTGCCCAGGGTGTTGAGGCAGTGCGGGCAGGTGGCGACGATCTTCTTCGCCGACCTGGGCTTACGAGACTCCTCCGTCACGTTGCCTTCGTCGTCCGTCTCCTCGCCGAACGCCATGTTCAGCGCGGAGACGTTCTCCATGCCGAGCTCCTGGAACAGCGGCTCGTTGCCGAGGCGCCGTGCCGAGTCACCCGTGCACTTCTCGTCGCCGCCCATGATCGCGAACTTGACGCCCGCCATGTGGAGGAGTTCCGCGAAGGCCTTCGTCGTCTTCTTGGCACGGTCTTCCAGCGCGCCCGCGCAGCCGACCCAGTACAGGTACTCGACCTCGGACAGGTCCTCGAGGTCCTTGCCGACGACCGGCACCTCGAAGTCGACTTCCTTCGTCCACTCAAGGCGCTGCTTCTTGGCCAGCCCCCAGGGGTTGCCCTTCTTCTCCAGGTTCTTGAGCATCGTGCCCGCCTCGGACGGGAACGCGCTCTCGATCATCACCTGGTAGCGGCGCATGTCGACGATGTGGTCGACGTGCTCGATGTCCACCGGGCACTGCTCGACACAGGCGCCGCAGGTGGTGCAGGACCACAGGACGTCCGGGTCGATGACGCCGTTCTCCTCGGCGGTGCCGATGAGGGGACGCTCGGCCTCGGCCAGCGCGGCGGCCGGGACATCCTTCAGAGCCTCCTCGGAGGCCTTCTCCTCGCCCTCCATGGTCTTGCCGCCACCCGCGAGCAGGTAGGGCGCCTTGGCGTGGCCGTGGTCCCGCAGCGACATGATCAGCAGCTTGGGGGAGAGCGGCTTGCCGGTGTTCCAGGCGGGGCACTGCGACTGGCAACGCCCGCACTCGGTGCAGGTGGAGAAGTCCAGCAGGCCCTTCCAGGAGAACTGCTCGACCTGGGAGACGCCGAAGACGTCGTCGTCGCCCGGGTCGGTGAAGTCGATCGGCTTGCCGCCGCTCGTCATCGGCTGCAGCGCGCCCAGCGCGGTGGAACCCTCCGCGTTGCGCTTGAACCAGATGTTCGGGAACGCCAGGAAGCGGTGCCAGGCCACACCCATGTTGGTGTTGAGCGAGACCACGATCATCCAGATGAACGAAGTGCTGATCTTCACCATGGCGACGAGGTAGACCAGGTTCTGCAGCGTGGAGACGCTCAGGCCCTTGAAGGCCAGGACCAGCGGGTACGAGGCGAAGTACCCGGCCTCGTAGTGCTCCACGTGGTGCAGCGCACCCTCCAGGCCGCGCAGCACGTAGATCGCGAGGCCGATGGTGAGGATGACGTACTCGACGAAGTACGCCTGACCGGCCTTGGAGCCCGCGAAGCGGGACTTGCGGCCGGCCCGTGAGGGCAGGCTCAGCAGCCGGATCACCATGAGCACGGCGATGCCCAGGATCGTCATCACGCCGATGAACTCGATGTACAGCTCGAACGGCAGGAACTCGCCGATGTACGGCAGCACCCAGTCGGCCTGGAAGAGCTGGCCGAAGGCCTGGGCGAGGGTCGGCGGCAGCGTCAGGAACCCGACCGCCACGAACCAGTGGGCGAAGCCGACGATGCCCCACCGGTTCATCCGGGTGTGGCCGAGGAACTCCTTCACCAGCGTCACGCTGCGCTGGTAGGGGTTGTCGGTCCGGGCGCCGGCGGGGAGCGGCTGGCCGAGTTTGAAGTACCGGACGAACTGGCCGATGGCGCGTGCGAGCAGCGCGACGCCGACCACGGTCAGAACCAGCGACACGATGATCGCGGCGAGTTGCATTTCGGGGCTCCTCGGGCCTGCGAGGGTTTTTGTCGAGAGGATTCGTCGAGAGGATTCGTCGAGGGGTTGCGTCGTGGGTTTTCGTCGAGGCGGTCCGCGAGGGGACGCTCTCGGCGATTACTAAGCGGTAACTTATGCAGTCCTCTGAGAGTACCCGCAATCCTGTGCCGCACTGTAGTCAGCCGGTCGGTGATCTGTGCTACTGAGGCAGACCTCAGTAACGCGCCCCGGCGGCGCGCCGAGCCGATCCCGTCATTCATACCAAATCATGACATTCGGCTTAGCTTTGGATCCGTGCTCTACGGGATCGCAGCCGCCACCACCGCCCTTCTCCTCTCCGCCGTCCTCACCGCGCTGATGCGGGTCCCGGCCCTGCGCCTCGGCGTCCTCGACCGGCGCCGACAGCGCCCGCTCCCGCTGCTCGGCGGGGTGGCCGTCGTGCTCGTCACCTGCCTGGTCACGGCCGCCGGGGAGTGGACCGGGTTCGCGCCCCTCCTGGACGGCATCGGCACGCTGCTCGCCGCCGGGGTCGCGGTCGCCGTGCTGGGGCTGGTCGCCGACGTGCGGCGGGTCAAGGCGCGGTTCCTGGTGGGCGGTACGGCCGTCGCGGCGGTCTGTGTGGTGCCGTACGCGGAGACCGGCGTGCCGGGCGGGCTGCTGGCGGCCGGCTGGATCGTCTTCGTCGCCGTCGGCTTCCGGGCGCTCGACCACGCGGACGCGCTGGCGGGCACCGTCGGGGTGGTGACCGCCTTCGGGGTGGGCGTGTTGGCGGCGGCCGAGGTGATGGACGGGCTGGCCGCGCTGCTGAGCGTGCTGGCCGCCGCGCTGACCGGGTTCCTGATGCACAACTGGCCTCCCGCGCGCGTGGGGCTCGGTTCCTGCGGATCCCTGTTCACCGGGTTCGTGCTCGCGGCGGCTGCTCTGAGCACCCGGACGGGGCACGAACCGGCGGCGGGTGCGGGGGTGTTGTTCGCGCTGACGGTCCTCGCGGCCGCGGACGTCGTCCTCGTCCTGCTCTCGCGCAGGCTGGCCGGACGGCCCCTGTTGCGCCGCGGCCCCGACCATCTCGCGCACCGGCTGCGGCGGCTCGGGCTCACCTCTCAGGGGGCGGCGGTTCTGCTCGGTGTCGGGGCCTTCTGCGGGGTACTCGTCGCGGTCCTCGCGCAACTGGGGTGGCTCGCGCAGTCGGGGGTGTACTGGGTCGGGGCGGGCGCCCTGATCGTCGTAATCGCACTCTTGCGGGTCAGGGTTTACGGGCCTCGAAGCCCCCGGCGGATTGAATCACCGCAGGTCAGAGCCCAGTTGCGTGTAAGGAACGGATAAGAGTTGAGTCCGGGCGACTCAGGTCTGTTGACCAGGGCTGGGACGTCATGCACACTTGAGTCCGTTCCACTCAAGTCATTGCTGGAGGAATCAACCATGGCACGTGCGGTCGGCATCGACCTGGGCACGACTAACTCCGTCGTCAGCGTTCTGGAGGGCGGCGAGCCCACCGTGATCACCAACGCCGAGGGCGCCAGGACCACGCCGTCCGTCGTCGCCTTCGCCAAGAACGGTGAGGTGCTCGTCGGCGAGGTGGCCAAGCGCCAGGCGGTCACGAACGTGGACCGGACCATCCGCTCGGTGAAGCGCCACATGGGCACCGACTGGAAGATCGAGCTGGACGGGAAGCCCTTCAACCCGCAGCAGATCTCCGCGTTCATCCTGCAGAAGCTGAAGCGGGACGCCGAGTCCTACCTGGGCGAGAAGGTGACCGACGCGGTCATCACCGTCCCGGCGTACTTCAACGACTCCGAGCGCCAGGCGACGAAGGAGGCCGGCGAGATCGCCGGTCTGAACGTCCTGCGGATCGTCAACGAGCCCACCGCGGCGGCGCTCGCGTACGGCCTCGACAAGGACGACCAGACGATCCTCGTCTTCGACCTCGGTGGCGGCACCTTCGACGTGTCCCTCCTGGAGATCGGCGACGGCGTCGTCGAGGTGAAGGCCACCAACGGCGACAACCACCTCGGTGGTGACGACTGGGACCAGCGGGTCGTCGACTACCTGGTCAAGCAGTTCGCGTCCGGCCACGGTGTGGACCTCGGCAAGGACAAGATGGCCCTCCAGCGCCTCCGCGAGGCCGCCGAGAAGGCCAAGATCGAGCTGTCCTCGTCCACCGAGACCTCGATCAACCTGCCCTACATCACGGCGTCCGCCGAGGGCCCGCTGCACCTGGACGAGAAGCTCACCCGGGCTCAGTTCCAGCAGCTGACGGCCGACCTGCTGGAGCGCTGCAAGACGCCGTTCCACAACGTCATCAAGGACGCCGGCATCAACCTCTCCGAGATCGACCACGTCGTTCTCGTCGGTGGCTCCACCCGCATGCCCGCCGTCGCCGAGCTCGTCAAGGAGCTGACCGGTGGCAACGAGGCCAACAAGGGCGTCAACCCGGACGAGGTCGTCGCCATCGGCGCCGCCCTGCAGGCCGGTGTCCTCAAGGGTGAGGTCAAGGACGTCCTGCTCCTCGACGTGACCCCGCTGTCCCTGGGTATCGAGACCAAGGGCGGCATCATGACCAAGCTGATCGAGCGGAACACGACGATCCCGACCAAGCGGTCCGAGATCTTCACCACCGCCGAGGACAACCAGCCCTCGGTCCAGATCCAGGTCTACCAGGGCGAGCGCGAGATCGCGGCGTACAACAAGAAGCTCGGGATGTTCGAGCTCACCGGTCTGCCGCCGGCCCCGCGCGGTGTCCCGCAGATCGAGGTCGCCTTCGACATCGACGCCAACGGCATCATGCACGTGACCGCGAAGGACCTCGGCACGGGCAAGGAGCAGAAGATGACCGTCACCGGCGGCTCCTCGCTGCCGAAGGACGAGGTCGACCGGATGCGCCAGGAGGCCGAGAAGTACGCGGAGGAGGACCACGCCCGCCGCGAGGCCGCCGAGACCCGCAACCAGGGCGAGCAGCTCGTCTACCAGACGGAGAAGTTCCTCAAGGACAACGAGGACAAGGTCCCCGGCGACATCAAGACCGAGGTCGAGGCGTCGGTCGAGGAGCTCAAGGCCGCGCTCAAGGGCGAGGACACCGCTGAGATCCGTACGGCCACCGAGAAGGTCGCGGCCGTGTCGCAGAAGCTCGGCCAGGCGATGTACGCCGACGCGCAGGGCGCGCAGGCCACCGGTGGCGCGTCCGCCGGTGACGAGGCGCCCAAGGCCGACGACGACGTCGTGGACGCCGAGATCGTGGACGACGAGCGCAAGGACGGTGCCGCGTGACGGAGGAGACCCCGGGCTTCGACGAGAAGCCTGACGTCCCCTCCGGCGCCACCCCCGACGACGCCGAGCCGCAGGCCGCCTCCCCCTCCGGGGAGGGGGCGGCCCCGGCCGGGGACGCATCAGCACAGTCGGCAGGCCTGACGGCACAGCTGGACCAGGTACGCACGGCGCTCGGCGAGCGCACGGCGGACCTCCAGCGGCTCCAGGCCGAGTACCAGAACTACCGCCGCCGGGTCGATCGGGACCGGGTCACGGTCAAGGAGATCGCCGTGGCGAACCTCCTGTCCGAGCTCCTGCCCGTCCTCGACGACATCGGCCGCGCGCGGGAACACGGCGAACTCGTCGGCGGATTCAAGTCCGTCGCGGAGTCGCTGGAGACCGTCGCGGCGAAGATGGGTCTGCAGCAGTTCGGCAAGGAGGGCGAGCCCTTCGACCCGACGATCCACGAGGCCCTGATGCACTCGTACGCGCCGGACGTCACCGAGACGACCTGCGTGGCGATTCTGCAGCCCGGGTACCGGTTCGGCGAGCGCACCATCCGCCCCGCGCGGGTGGCCGTGGCCGAGCCGCAGCCCGGCGCGCAGACCGTCAAGGCCGACGAGGCGGAGACGTCCACCGGTGCCTCTGGTGCCTCTGGTGCCTCCGCCGCCGACGACAAGGAGAGCGGTGGCCCGGACGAGGGCTGAGCGTGAACCGAACGCTGTACCGCTGAGAGAGGAGGGACGTCGAGGATGAGCACCAAGGACTTCATCGAGAAGGACTACTACAAGGTCCTCGGCGTCCCCAAGGACGCCACCGAGGCCGAGATCAAGAAGGCGTACCGGAAGCTCGCCCGCGAGTTCCACCCGGACGCCAACAAGGGCAACGCCAAGGCCGAGGACCGCTTCAAGGAGATCTCCGAGGCGAACGACATCCTCGGCGACCCCAAGAAGCGCAAGGAGTACGACGAGGCCCGCGCCCTCTTCGGCAACGGCGGCTTCCGCCCGGGGCCGGGCGCGGGCGGCGGCTCCTTCAACTTCGACCTGGGTGACCTCTTCGGAGGCGGCGCCCAGGGCGGCGGCGCAGGCGGAGGCCAAGGCGCCGGCGGCTTCGGCGGCGGCCTCGGTGACGTCTTCGGGGGCCTGTTCAACCGCGGCGGCGCGGGCACGGGCACGCGGACGCAGCCCCGGCGCGGCCAGGACATCGAGTCCGAGGTCACCCTCAGCTTCACCGAGGCGATCGAGGGCGCGACGGTCCCGCTGCGGATGTCCTCGCAGCAGCCCTGCAAGGCCTGTTCGGGCACCGGCGACAAGAACGGCACACCGCGCGTGTGCCCGACCTGCGTCGGCACCGGGCAGGTCGCCCGGGGCACCGGCGGGGGCTTCTCCCTCACCGACCCGTGCCCCGACTGCAAGGGCCGCGGCCTGATCGCCGAGCACCCCTGCCTCGACTGCAAGGGCAGCGGCCGGGCCAAGTCGTCCCGCACCATGCAGGTCCGCATCCCGGCCGGCGTCACCGACGGGCAGCGGATCCGGCTGCGCGGCAAGGGCGCACCGGGCGAGCGCGGCGGCCCGGCGGGCGATCTGTACGTCACCGTGCATGTCGACGCCCACCCGGTCTTCGGCCGCAAGGGCGACAACCTCACGGTGACGGTCCCGGTGACGTTCGCGGAGGCGGCGCTGGGCGGCGAGGTCAGGGTCCCGACCCTCGGCGGCCCTTCCGTCACCCTGAAGCTGCCCCCGGGCACGCCCAACGGCCGCACCATGCGCGCCCGCGGGAAGGGCGCGGTCCGCAAGGACGGAACCCGCGGAGATCTGTTGGTCACCGTCGAGGTGAGTGTTCCGAAGGACCTGACGGGGAATGCTCGTGAAGCGCTCGAGGCGTATCGCGAGGCAACCGCGGGTGAGGACCCGCGGGCGGAGCTGTTCCAGGCCGCGAAGGGAGCATGATCGAGATGGACGGTCGTCGACGCAATCCGTATGAGCTGACCGAGGAAACCCCGGTCTACGTCATCTCGGTGGCGGCCCAGCTCTCCGGTCTGCACCCGCAGACCCTGCGCCAGTACGACCGCCTCGGCCTGGTCTCCCCGGACCGCACCGCGGGCCGGGGCCGTCGCTACTCGGCCCGCGACATCGAACTGCTGCGCACCGTCCAGCAGTTGTCGCAGGACGAGGGCATCAACCTGGCCGGCATCAAGCGGATCATCGAACTGGAGAACCAGGTCGCCGCCCTCCAGTCCCGCGTGGCGGAACTGCAGTCGGCCCTGGACGGCGCGGCGGCCGCGATGCAGCAGCGCGAGGCCGCGGTCCACGCGTCGTACCGACGGGACCTGGTCCCGTACCAGGAGGTCCAGCAGACGAGTGCGCTGGTGGTGTGGCGGCCGAAGGGACGGCAGGCGTCGGACTGACAGCTGACGTAACTCGTGGAAGAGGGCCGGGTTTTCCCGGCCCTCTTCGCGTTTTCCCGGCGAGGACTTACGGCGTGGTGACCGCCCAGTCGCCCGCGGGCAGGGTCTCGGTGCCGTCGGCCTTCACACCGGTCAGCCAGTAGTACGAGATGGTCCCGCGCTCGGCCCCGGTGTCGAAGTACTCGATGGAACCGGCACCGAGATCGGCGATCTTCTCGTATGCCCCGGTGGCCGGGTTCCAGCGGTGGACGCGGTAGCCGCCGACGGCCTCGGGGGAGTCCTCACCGAGCCCGTACCACGTCAGACGGTTCCCCTCGTCGCCTTCCGCCCCGGTCGCCTCCAGGGTCAGCGGTGAGCCTTCGGGCGTCGCCACGCTCGGCGTCGTGTCGAGCTCGGTGACGGTCACGACCTGGGCCTCGCCGGTCCACTGGAAGGACGAGTTCCCGGCATCGTCGATGGCGTCGACGATGAAGCAGGTCTCCTCGCCGTCCGGGAGGAGGGCGTAGTCGTACGAGGTGGTGTCGGCCGACAGGTAGTAGCCCGGGTAGAGCGAGCAGACCCTCTCCTCCTCGTCGCCGAGGAGCTCGCCCCGGCGGACCACGTACCTCTCCAGGTCGGCGGTCGGGTTCGCGTCCCAGCGCAGCGCGAAGCCGTACTCGGTCGCGGTGACGCTCAGCCCGGTGACGGCGGACGGCGCGGTGAGGTCCACGCGACTGTCGCTGACGGCGGCGGACCGCGCGGACTCGTTGCCGGCCGCGTCGAGGGCGGTCACCCGGTAGTAGTAGGTGCTGCCCTCGACGGCCGAGGCGTCGACGTAGGACACCTGACTCGTCGTACTGCCGACCCTGCTGTACGTACCCTCCGCACTCGCCGCCCGGTACACCCGGTACGACGCCGCCCCCGAGACCGATCCCCAGCTGACCCGCAGCCCCTCCGACTCGGAGTCGGTGGTCAGTCCGGTGGGGGCGGCGGGTGCGGTGCGGTCGACGGTGGTCACGGCCTGGTCGGCGGTGCCCGTCGACTCGTTGCCTGCCTTGTCGTAGGCGCGGACCTCGTAGGAGTAGATCGCGCCGGTGACCGGAAGACCGGCGTCGGTGTACGAGGTCGAGGTGGTCGTCGCGAGCGGAGTACTGCCGTAGGAGGCCCCCTTCAGGCGCCGGTAGACGCGGTACCCGGCGAGGTCCATCTCCTTGTTCTTCGCCCAGGTGAGCTTCGCCTTGCCGGTGGCCTGGTCGTACGTGACCGAAGTGCCCGTCGGCGTCAGTGGCTTGACCGTGTCGACGGTCGCCGAGGTGCGGGGCGTGTAGCCGAACTTGACGTTGGCGGTGCCGGTCCAGTTGACGAAGTCGATGCGGAGGGTGTGTCTGCCGGAGGGGATCGTGATGTTGACGGTCTTCTTGACCGTCGTCGACACGTTCTTCCAGAGGTCGACCTTGCGGACGTTGTCGAGGTAGACGCGGATGCCGTCCTGCGCCTGGGCGGCGAAGGAGAACGGGCCGCCGGAGCCGAAGTCGCGTGTCACGGTCCAGCGGACGCCGAAGTTGTTCGACGGGAGGCCGGACGTCGGGGCGCCCGTGCCCCAGTTCTGGTCGACGGCGTTGTCGCAGTCCGTCTTCTTCGGCGTGCCGGAGAAGGTGGTGTTCGCGAAGAACTGCCGCTTGAAGACCGGCGAGGCGCAGGTCGTGGCGGCCGATGCCGGGGCGGCGAGGGCCGTGAGCAGGCCGCTCGCCGTCGCCAGGACGACGGCCGGCGCCGTGGCCCGCAGGGCGAGGTTTCTCATGCTCATGCTCCGCTCGGTGGGACCACGACGGGGGCGAGGCCGGAGAAGGCCTCCGAGCCGTTGGCGGCGACGGCCGAGACGAGGTAGTGGCTGGTCGTGGCCGACGGGGTGGTGAGGTCGGTGTAGGTGCGGGCGTCGGCGGCCAGGGGTACGTCGGTGAGGCGGACGTACTGGGCGGCCGCGCGGTCCCAGCGGTAGACGTGGAAGCCCGCGGTGGTGCAGTCGGCGGCGGTGCAGGTCCACGAGAGCTTCGCGTGGGCCGACTCGTCCGCAGCCGCGGTCAGGGACCAGGGCGCGGTCGGCTCGGGCGACTGCGACGGGGTGAGCTCGAACTCGTTGACAGCCACGTTGGCGACGTCGACGAGCGGGGAACCGCTTGTCGTGTAACGGGAGTTGTTGTACGTGTCCACCGCGTCCACGAAGTAGACCCAGTACTCGTCGTTCGGCACGTTGAGGTCGGTGAACGTGGTCGTCCCGGGCGGGAGGGTGGCCATCCACTCGTGGCCGCTGACGCCGCCGTCGGCGGGGGCCCGGTGCACGATGTACCGGGCGAGGTCCGGGGCAGGGCTCTCGTCCCACTCCAGGACCGTGCCGTACTCCGTGTTGGTGTGGGTGAGGCCGGTGACGGCCGGCGGCGGGGTGGTGTCGCGCAGGCCCGCCTGGACCGTGGCCGAGGGGGCCGACTCGCGGCCCGCGCTGTCGACGCTGGTGACGTAGTACCCGTAAGCCGTTCTCGCCGCGGCGGAGTAGTCCGTGCAGCCGTACTCCGGGTAGTAGTCGGCCTCGTTGCCCACCCGGTACGTCTCGCAGGTGACCAGGGCCGGGACGGCGTCCGCGTCGGACAGCTCCCAGCGGTAGGCCCGGTACTGCGTGGGCGCCGCCTTCGACGTCTTCCAGCGCAGGGTGATCCCGGTCTCCTCCGCGTTCGTGCCCGGGGACTCCATGGTGGGCACGGCAAGCGGCCGGGCGAGGGGGACGACCTGCGAGGTGGCGGTGTTGCCGGCGGCGTCCTTGGCGACGACCTTGTAGTACGAGGTCTCCCCGTAGGGCGCGGTCTCGTCGGTGCGGCTCGACCCGTAGGAGACGCCGAGCTTCTCGTACGTCCCGTCGGCGGACGCGGCCCGGTAGACGTCGTACGTCACGCCGTACGTGTCGTCCTGCCAGTCCAGCTCGACTCCGAGGACCGGGTCGTCGGTCGCGGACAGGACCGGCGTCAGCGGGGCCGTCCTGTCGACGGTGGTGACGAGCTTGTCTGCGCTGCCCGCCGACTCGTTGCCGGCCTTGTCCACGGCGCGGACCTCGTAGTAGTACGCGGCACCGGTCGGCGCGAGCGTCTCGGTGAACGAGGTGCCCGTGACCAGGTAGCCGCCGCTGACCTTGTGGTAGTCCTCGCTGCCTTTCAGGCGCCGGTAGACCTGGTAGCCCGCGAGGTCCATCTCCTTGTTCTTCGCCCAGGTGAGTTTCGCCTTGCCGGTGGCCTGGTCGTACGTGACCGAAGTGCCCGTCGGGGCGAGCGGCTTGACCGTGTCGACGGTGGCCGAGGTGCGGGGCGTGTAGGCGAAGGAGACGTTCGCGGTGCCGGTCCAGTTGACGAAGTCGACGCGGAGGGTGTGCCTGCCGGAGGGGATCGTGACGTTGACGGTCTTCTTGACCGTCGTCGACACGTTCTTCCAGAGGTCGACCTTGCGGACGTTGTCCAGGTAGACGCGGATACCGTCCTGGGCGGAGACCGGCAGGGCGAACGGCCCACCGGAGCCGAAGTCGCGTGTCACGGTCCAGCGGACGCCGAAGTTGTTCGACGGCAGCCCTGAGGCGGGGGCGCCCGTGCCCCAGTTCTGGGCGATCTTCGAGTCACAGTCCGTTTTCTTCGGCGTACCGGAGAAGGTGGTGTTCGCGAAGAACTGCCGCTTGAAGACCGGCGAGGCGCAGGTCGTCGCGGCGGACGCGGGGGCGGTGACGACGGTGAGCAGGCCGCCCGCGGTGGCGAGCACGACGGCGGTCGCGGCCGCCATGGTCGTGCGTCTGGCTGAGTTCATTCGGTCCTCTGGTCGTGATCAGAGCGGCAGAGGCAGCCGCTGTGATCATCGACTCGTGAGGAATGGAGTTGGTTGTACGGATCTTTGCCCTTCCAAGGGGGTGCGTTCGATGGAGAGTCCGTAAAGGGCGTTTGGAGGGGTTTCCGCCATGTCTTCACAAGCAAAGCGGAGCGTGGCGTTGCGCACTCGTTAAGTGGTTCCGCTTGACGCTGAGGGAGGTCGACGCGTTGGCTTTTCAGTCACATGGGCAGCATGCTGCGCCCGCGTCCGGAAAGCACCAGAAGTGAGCTCCCCAATGCGTCGTATCGCCATATCCGTGGCCGCGTCCACGATGACCCTCTCGCTGTCCGCCTGCGGCGCGCTCGGGGTGACCGGGACCAGCAGCGAGGCGAGCCCGACCAAGGGGAACGACATCACCGTCGGCGTCCTGATGCCCGAGAAGACGAACACGCGGTACGAGGAGTTCGACTACCCCATCATCAAGGCGAAGGTCGCCTCCCTCACCGAGAACAAGGGCAAGACCGTCTACGCCAACGGCGAGGCGGACCCGGACAAGCAGGTCGCCCAGATGCAGCAGATGATCGACGACCAGGTCGACGTCATCCTGCTGGACGCCGTCGACTCGCACGCCATCGCCGAGATGGTGCAGAAGGCCAAGGACGCGAGCATTCCGGTCATCGCCTACGACCGCCTGGCCGAGGGCCCGATCGACGCGTACGTCTCCTTCGACAACGAGCAGGTCGGCGAGGTCCAGGGCCGCTCGCTCATCGAGGCGCTGGGCCAGGATGCCGACACCTCCGACAAGATCGTCATGATGAACGGCTCGCCCACCGACCCGAACGCCGGGCAGTTCAAGGCGGGCGCGCGCTCCGAGCTGGAGGGCAAGGTGACGATCGCCGAGTCGTTCGACACCAAGGGCTGGAGCCCGGAGGTCGCCGAGTCCAACATGGCCGAGGCGCTCGAAAAGATCGGCAAGGACAACATCGCCGCCGTCTACTCCGCCAACGACGCCATGGCCGGCGGCATCATCAAGGCCCTGGAGGACGGTGGCGTCACCAAGCTGCCGCCGATCACCGGCCAGGACGCGGAACTCTCCGCCGTGCAGCGGATCGTCTCGGGCGAGCAGTACATGAGCGTCTACAAGCCGTACCCGCAGGAGGCCGAGGCCGCCGCGGAGATGGCCGTCGCCAAGATCCAGGGCAAGGACATCAAGTTCGACGCCCTCGCCTCCGACAAGGTGGACAGCCCCACCCACAAGGACATCTCCGCCCAGCTGGTCCCGGTGGTGGCCCTGACGAAGGCCAACATCAAGTCAACGGTCGTCGCGGACGGCATCTACAAGGTGTCCGACATCTGCACGAGCGACTTCAAGGCGGACTGTGAGTCGATCGGGCTGAAGTAGGGGGTAGGGGACGCCGAGGGGACGGAGTCAGGGGCGCTTCGCGTCGGCTGCTGCGCCGATGGCCCTTCGGGCCGTCGTCAAGCGATTCTCGTCCCCTGCGGGATGTCGGCGAGCTTGGGCAGCAGGAGTGCCGCCGCGGCGATGTCGGAGGTGAGGTCGCGGTCGGCCATCTCCGGCGTCAGGTCGTCGAAGAGATCGTCCAACCGCACACCGCGCAATCGCAACGCGCGTACGGCGGCCACGAGTTCACACGCCAGCACCGTCCGGTAGTCGTCCGCAGCGGTCAATGCCTGCCGCGCACCGTGCGAAGCGAAACTCGCGTCCTCCTCGACGCCGCGCGACAGCGTCACGGTCTGGACCGCCGTCGGCATGGCGAGGGCTCTCAGCGAGCCGAGCGCGGAGGCCGCGACGTACTCGCAGGCCATCACACCCGACGCACCTCCAGCCCCCGCCCCGAGGAACGGCGCCAATCCGGTGAACGCGGGCTCGGTGAGCATGGACACTCTGGCCATGGCCAGCTGCGCCGACTGGGCTGCCGCCGAGACGATCGCATCGGCTGCCTGCGCCAGGTACGCGGCGTGGAAGCCACCGTGATGGGCAACACCGTGACCGTGCAACAGTGCGGGATTCTCGGACGGTGCGTTCGCCATACGGCAGACGACGACGTCGAGGTGGGAGAGGGCGTCGATGAACGCGCCGTGCACCTGCGGCATGCTGCGCAGTCCCAGCGGGTCCTGGATGCGCGTGGGTGCTGTTACCGGGGAGATGAGCCGGCGCATCGACCGGCACACCTCGCGTGCCCCGCTGAACGGCGTCACTTGCTCGACGACCTCGGCGAACGCCTCAGGATTGCCATCCACCGCCGCGAACGTCAGCGCCGCCACCGTGATCGCGGACCGTGACAACGAAGCGAGCGAGGCGTGGGCGAGCGCCGCATCTCCGATCGCGGCGGCGTTGCTGTTGATGACCGGCATGGCGTCCTTCGGGTCGCACACGACCGGTGCCGGCAGCGCCGTGGAGGTGGGCACCTCTCCGAGCAGTGCGAGGATGGTGACCGCGAGCGCCGGGAGGTCACCGGTGCCGATGCTGCCCACCTCGCGCACGGGCGGCAGCGCGTTGGCCGAGAGCATGACCACCAAGCCGTCGAGGAGATCAGGCGCCGCCCCGCTGCCTCCGGCGGCGAGTTGATTGACGCGTACGGCCAGCATCGCGCGTATGCGTTCCGGGCTCCGGAGCGGCCCCGCGGACGTGGCGTGGCTGCGCAGGAGGGCCAGCGCATGTGCGTCCGCATCGTCGATGGCGATGTCGCGATTGGCGCCCACACCCGTCGATCTGCCGTACACCATGCGCTCGGCGCTGATCTGCACCGCGTGTTCGAAGGATCGCGCAGCCCGTGATCGCGCCTCGTCGGCGAGCCGGACAGATGCCTCCCCGTATGCGAGGGCCGCGATGTCGGAACTGTTCAGATTGACGCCGTCGACGGTGATCAACACGCCTCCAGTCGATACCGGGAGAGCAGGCTCGGAACGGTGCCGGATCCACCGCCATTCCGGCCACGTCCTGATGGGCGCGGGCCACCGTGGAGCAACCTCGTAGCTCCGGCCGCCGTGTCCGACCTGTTCAGTCGGCGTCCGTGACGTACTTGATCAGGGCGGCGAGGCTGGCGGGGGCAGTGGTCAGGATGACGTCCGGGGTGTCGCTCTCGCGGAGGCGGATCGTTCCGTCGGGGGCGGTGGCGACGTAGAGGCATTCGCCTTGAGGGCCGCCGCTGAACGTCGATTTCTGCCAGGTGAGTTCGGGCATCCGGGCCTCCTCAAAGGGTGTACAGCACGTGCTGGATGAGGGCCAGCGAGTCCTTCACGGAGTGTGCTTCCGGGGCCAACGATACGTCGATGGGAGCGAGGGCGTGCTCGGTGAGGCGCTCGAACAGTGCGCTGTACTGGGTCAAGCCGTCGCGATCGCCCAAGTATCGGAATCCTGAGGGGTATTCGAGGACCACTGTGCCAAGGTCGGGTACCTCGGGGATGGCGTGAACGAAGTTGCCGGTAAGGGCTGCGTGCGGCTGAGAGGTGAACGGGTAGATCTGGATGGTCACGTTGGGCAGACGGGCCAGTTCGACGAGGTGGAGCAGCTGATCCCGCAGCACCTCGGTGCCGCCGAACCTCATGTGCAACGCGGACTCGTGGATGACGGCGTGGACGGACGGCGGGTCGGCCCGCGTCAGGACGTGCTGCCGTTCCATGCGGAACCGCAAAGCCTCCCCGACGTTGGCGAAGTCCAGGTCAGGGCTGGCGAATAGGGCACGGGCGTAGTCGGCCGTTTGGAACAAGCCCGGGATGAGCAGCGATTGGTGCATGCGTAGGGCGACCGCGCCGGCCTCTAGTTCCGCCAGGTTCAGTGGCCCCTGTTCCATGGGCTTCTTGTAGGCGGTCCACCAGCCTTTGCCAGTCGCCTCGGACATGGTGACAAGAGCCTCGATGTACGTCTCATCTTTGCACCCATAGAGATGACACAGCTCGCGGAGTCGCTCCGTCAGGATCGTGGTCTTCGCCGTCTCGATCTGGCTCAGATGGGCCCGTCCCATGCCGATCCGCTCGGCAGCCTCACCTGCGCTGAATCCCGCTTGTTCGCGCAGTTGTTTGAGTTCGAAGCCGAGTCGGCGCTGGCGTTCGGTGATGGTGGTGCGCAGTCCCACGGGTAACTCCTTGTCCGGTCGCCCAAAGTCTCCCCGGAGTGGGTGAGTTCGTCCATCGATCCGGCAAGCAGCTTGAAAATTGTAAACCCACACCTCTACCGTGAGTGCGGGATCAGTCACGCACCGAAACCATCCAACTTCCCCTGCCCATAAGCCGACAGAGCACCCGCACCCGGGCACCGCCATCGCCGGGCAAGGCCACCCACTCCCACCCCACAGGAGTCCTCATGAATCCCGCCCGAACCCCAGCCCACCGCCCCACCCAACTCACCCACGAATACAGCTTGTTCGCCCCCGCCGATGCCACCGCCCCCCGCCTCTGCCGTGACTTCGTACGTGCCGTCCTCTTCACCCACGACCGGGAACCCCTCGTCATGCCCGCCGCCCTGTGCACCTCGGAACTCGTCACCAACGTCCACCTGCACACCAAGGGCATCGCCATGCTCCGCGTCCGTCTCACCCCCGCCCGCTTCCACGTGAGCGTCTTCGACGAGAGCCCCGACCCGCCCGTCGTCACGCACCCCGCCGCCGGGGCGGTCGCCTGTTGGGGGAGAGGGCTCGCCCTCGTCGCCGAGATGGCGGACACGTGGGGTGTCGCCGCGGAACGGGCGGGGCGGTTCGCCAAGGGCGTGTGGTTCGAGCTGGGTGGGAGCGGTGGCTCGTTCCGCTCTCACTCGAGGTGATGCCGTCATGACCAGCCTGGACAAGGTCCTGTGGCGAGTGTGGAAGGCGATGGAACTCCCCGAGGGGTACCGCGCCGAGATCATCGAAGGAGTCATCGAGGTGTCGCCCACCGGACACTTTTCCCATGCCCGAGTCGTCAACCGCCTGCGGGACGCCCTGGGGGCCGTTCTGGAAGGCGGTGAGCAAGGTGCCTGGAACGCCGCGTACGTGATCCACGAACGCGCGGCGTGGATTCCGGACGTGCTCGTCGCCCCACGTGACCCGGATCCCTCCAAGGCGGGGGCCGGCATCAAGGCCTCAGAGGTCCAGCTGATCGTCGAAGTCGTCTCCCCCGGCAAGCGCAGCCAAGACCGCGACCGCCTCCGCAAGCGCCGCGAATACGCCCGCGCCGGCATCCCCGTCTACGTCCTCATCGACGACTACGACGACCAGGGCGCCGTCACCCTCTTCACCGGCCCCCGCCCCGACCAGGCCGACTGGGAGGACATCCACCGCGTCCCCTACGGCACCGAAGTCACCATCCCCGAAGGCCCGGCCAAGGGCTTCGTGATCGGGGAAGCGATCACCGGCCCGAAGCGGGGCTGACACGCACCGCGGCTGATCGCGTCCGTTTTGTTCAAGACTGCGTCGGCAGCGGTTCCTACCGTCGAAGTCATGGAAACCAACACCTCAACCTCGCGGCACATCAGCACACACATCGACCGCCCCGCCAACGAGGTCTACGACTACGCCTCGGACCCCACCAACTGGCCCGAGTGGGCTCACGGACTGGGAAGCAGCATCGAGAAGATCGACGGTCAGTGGATCGCGGAGTCGACGTCCCTGGGACGGGTCGTGGTCGCCTTCGCGGAGAAGAACGAGTTCGGCGTACTCGATCACGACGTGACCCTGCCGTCGGGCGAGGTCATCCACAACCCGGTGCGCGTGATCGCCGACGGCGCCGGGTGCGAGGTCGTGTTCACCCTTCGCCGGCGGCCCGAGATGAGCGACGAGGACTTCCAGCGCGACGCGGATGCCGTCCTCGCCGATCTCACCACGCTCAAGCGGCTCATGGAGCGCGCATAGCGTCGTCCCCGCCGCCGACCCGTTCCGACAGGCGGCGCAGGCAAGAGGCGGGGAACTGTCCTCACCTCACCCGAGTGAACTCCACAGTCACCTCCGGCAACCCCCCAGCCACCCCCCGATAAACCCCCTTGTGCGGCGTCACGTCGTCATAGTCCCGCCCCCGCCCCACCACCACATGCGACTCGTCGGCCCGTGTCCGGTTGGTGGGGTCGTAGCCGCACCAGTCGCCTGCCCAGTACTCGACCCAGGCGTGGCTCTGGCCGGCGACGGGGCGGTGGAGTTCCGCGTCTCGTTCGGGGTGGAGGTAGCCGGAGACGTAGCGCGTGGGGAGGCCGAGGCCCCTCAGGAGGGCGAGGGTGACGTGGGCGATGTCCTGGCAGACGCCCGCGCCCTGTTCCCAGGCCTCGGCGGCGGAGGTGGTCACCCCGGTGGAGCCGGGGAGGTAGGAGACGCGGTCGGCGACCAGGGCCGAGACGGTGGCGGCCGTCTCGTGCGGGTCGAGGCCGGCCGACGCGGCCCTCGCCTGCTCGATCAGGTCGGCGGGGAGTGTCGTACGGGGAGTCTCGTCCGCGAACTCCAGGAGGCGGGAGCGTGCGGTGTTGGCGGCGATCTCCGGCCAGTCCGGGGGCTGGGGGAGAGGGCCCGGCGCGTGGGTCTCGACCAGGCTGGAGGCGGTGATGGTCAGGTCGGCGTGCGGGTCCATCAGGTCGAAGCCGGTGACCTGGGTGCCCCAGTAGTCCCAGTACGACCAGGTGGTGGCCGTCGGGCTGACGGTGACCCGGGAGTCCAGCGTGGTCTGGCCGGGCAGCGTCAGCGGGGTCATGCGGACCTCGTTGTGCGAGGAGACCGCGGCCTGGGCGTAGGAGACCCGGGTGACGTGCCGGATGCGCAGGCGGCGCATGCCCTGGGTGGTCATCGTGGTCGTCGTCGTCATCTCAGGCTCCTTCTGTGGCCCACTCGACGGGGCCCTGGTAGGGGAAGAACCGCTCGGCCACGCCGTCCGCGGACGCCATGCAGGCCTGCTGCAGGTCGCGGAGGAGGTGCGGGAGCTGGTCTTCCAGTGCCTGGGAGTCCAGGTACTCGAGGCGGGTGCGCATCCGGCCGATCGGGCGGCGCGCCGGGTCCTGGCGGGGGCGGCCGAGCGCGGCCAGGCACTCCTCCGCCGTCGTCAGGGCGTGCAGCGCGGAGCGCGGGAACTCGCGGTCCATGAGCAGGAATTCGGCCACCCGCGGGGTGTCGCCGAAGCCGCTGTGCACGCGCGCGTACGCCTCGTCGGCGCCGGACGCGCTGAGCAGGGTCGGCCAGTCGGGCGCGTGCGCCGCGTCGAGTACGCGCACGGACAGCAGTCGTACGGTCATGTCCACCCGTTCCAGGCTCCGGCCCAGGACGACGAACCGCCAGCTGTCGTCGCGGCTCATGGTGGAGTCGGCCAGGCCGAAGAAGAGGGCCGCCCGGCGGCGTACCAGTTCCAGGTAGGCGTAGGGGCCGGTGCGGCGGGCCGCCAGCCGCTGGTCCGCCAGCGCGTGCCAGGTGGAGTTCAGGCACTCCCACATCTCGGAGGACACGGCCTCGCGGGCGCTCCTCGCATTCAGCCGGGCCGCGCCGAGCGCGCCCTCGATGGAGCAGGTGGAGCGGGCGTCGAAGGCCAGCTGGTCCAGGACCTGCTGCATGTCGACGCGCTGCTCGCCCGCGTCGACGCCGAGGATCGCGTACAGCGACCGGCAGGCCACGTCCTCGTCGCGCCAGGGGTCCTCCAGCATGCGGTGCAGGTAGGCGTCGAGGATGCGGCCGGTGTTGTCCGCGCGCTCGACATACCGTCCGGTCCAGGTGAGGGCCTCGGCTATCCGGGACAGGATCACGTCGTTCACTGCTGGTGCGCCCCTTCCTGTACGACGGCGGGGGCGCCGTCGGGTCCGAGCTGGCGGGGTGCCACGGCGGGCACCGAGCCGTTGCCGACCGGGGCGGGCTGCTGCGCGGGCCCCTCGGCGAGCACCCAGGTGTCCTTGGAGCCGCCGCCCTGGCTGGAGTTGACGATCAGGTTGCCCTCCTGGAGGGCGACGCGGGTCAGGCCGCCGGGCAGGACCCAGACGTCGTTGCCGTCGTTGACGGCGAAGGGCCGTAGGTCTATGTGGCGCGGCGCCATGCGTTCGCCCGCGAGGGTGGGGGAGGTCGACAGGGCGACGGGGCGCTGGGCGATGAAGCCGCGGGGGTCGGCGATGACGGCCGCGCGGGTGCGTTCGAGGGTCTCGCGGTCGGCCTTCGGTCCGATGACGATGCCCTGGCCGCCGGCGCCGTCGACGGGCTTGATGACCAGCTGGTCGATCTGGTCGAGGACGGCGTCCAGCTGGCCGGGTGCGTCCGGACGGAAGGACTCCACATTGGGAAGAATCGGTTCTTCGGAGAGGTAGTACCGGATCAGGTCCGGCACGTACGTGTAGAGCAGCTTGTCGTCCGCGATGCCGTTGCCGACGGCGTTGGCGAGCGTGACGTTCCCCGCCAGGGCGGCGCCCATGATGCCGGGGCAGCCGATCACCGAGTCCGGGCGGAAGTGCAGCGGGTCGAGGAAGTCGTCGTCCAGGCGCCGGTATACGACATGGACGGGTACCTCGCCGCGGGTGGTCCGCATCCACACCCGGTTGCCGCGGCAGGCGAGGTCGTGCCCCTCGACCAGCTGCACGCCCATCAGCCGGGCGAGCAGCGCGTGTTCGAAGTAGGCGGCGTTGCTCGGCCCGGGGGTCAGGACGACCACCCGCGGGTCCTGGGTGCCGTCGGGCGCGGCGGCGCGCAGGGCGGCGAGCAGGCGCTGGGCGTATCCGTCGACGGGGACGACGTGCTGCTCGGCGAAGAGGGACGGGAAGATCCGGGTCATCGCGCGCCGGTTCTCGATGACGTACGAGACCCCGCTGGGCACGCGCACGTTGTCCTCGAGGACCCGGAAGTCCCCGGCCTCGTCCCGGACGAGATCGATGCCGGCGACGTGGATGCGTACGCCTCCCGGGGGCTCGACCCCATGGGCCGCACGGTGGAAGTGGGGGGAGTTGAGGAGCAGCCGCCAGGGCACGACCCCGTCCTCGAAGGCACGGGCGGGCCCGTAGGCGTCGGAGAGGTAGGCCTCCAGGGCCCTGACTCTCTGGCTCACCCCGCGTTGTATGAGATCCCATTCCAGGGCGTCCAGGATCCTGGGCACGAGGTCCAGCGGCCAGGGCCGCTCCTCGCCCGCGAAGGCGTAGGTCACTCCTCGGTCGGTGAACGCTCTGGCCATCTGGTCGGCCCGGAAGCGCAGTTCGCTCGGCTCGATCGGCTGAAGTGCCGCCAGCACCGGCTCATAGGCGGTCCTGACCTCACCCGGCCGCTCAAACATCTCGTCCCACGCGTCGGCCAACGCGTACGCGTCAAATATGTCCGCCATGGCCTGACGTTAGAGGCGGGACGTAACGCGACGATCACTCGGGCATTTCCGGGAGCTCACGCGGAACAAGGGTGCGGGTGGGGTGCTCGGGGCGAGTGGCGCCGCGGAGTGTCATGGCTGTGGCGGCGCGGGTTCCGCCGGGTGCCCGGCGGGTACTGAACACCACCGTCAGCTTGTTGCAACCCGACTGGCGGAGGCGTGGATTTAGTGGGGCATACCGGTGTTTTCTCCCTGCTGAGGCGGGAGGAGCCGTGTTGCGGAGCGGGTCGGGTCCGCGCATAGTTGCGCTGCGGAAGACGCTGGAACCGGGGGTGGGATGGGCGATGGCCGGGCACGGGGCGGATGAGCATCCACATGGTGCCGACCGACTGTGCGAGGCCGGGGATCGCGTGTATTCCCGGGCCGTGCGGCGGGGCCGCGTGCCGCGCGAGGATGCCGAGCCGGTGCCCTGCCTGCTGGACCTGGCCCTGCTCCACCCGGACCCCGACGACATGACCTGGCTGGTGCCGACGGCACCCCAGGAGGTCATGACACGGCTGCTGCGCGGGCTGTACGACGAGGTCAGCACCAGTCAGCGGCGGGTGGGCTCGGCGGTCGCGGCCTTCGAGTGGTACGCGGGTCTGGGACCGCAGCGGCAGGCGGCCACCGCCGAGGGCGGCGCGATCCGCGTCCTCGACGGACTCTCCCGCATCCAGGCCGCGATGGACGAGGCGACGGAGGCGTGCACGACGGAGGTCCTGACCGTCCAGCCCGGCGGCATCCGCCCCGAGCACGAGCTGACGGAGGGCCTGCACCGGGCGTTGGCGCTGCGCGGCCGGGGCGTTCGCATGCGCGATCTGTACACGCACGTGGCCCGGCACGGGCAGGGCCTGCTCAACTACCTGGAACTGATGGGCGGCACGGTCCAGGCGCGGACGCTCGACGAGGTCATCGACCGCCTCATCCTCTTCGACCGCACGGTCGCCTTCATCCCGGCGAACCCGGACCGCACCCTGGCCCTGGAGCTACGGCATCCGGCCCTGGTGCAGTACCTGGTCACGGTCTTCGAACGCCTGTGGCGCCTCGCGATCCCGCTGACCGCCCCCCTCCCCGACACCGGCATCAAGGGCATCTCGCACCGCGAGCAGTCCATCGCGGCGCTGCTCGCGGAGGGCCACCAGGACGCGGTGATCGCGGAACGGCTCGGGATCAGCGTCCGGACCTGCCGGGCGCACATCGCCCGGCTGTCGGAGACCCTCGGCGCGGCCAGCCGTACGCAACTGGGCGTCCGCATCGCCCAGGTGGGCCTCGACGGTACGTCCCGTCCGGCGGACGTGGCAGCGGCGGCGGCGGGCTCGGGACCGCCGACGGCGTCGCTCACCCTTCCTGATCAAGGATCCCGGACCGTCCGATGAGGTAACCGAGCTGCGCCCGGCTCTCGCTGCCGAGAGTCGAGGCGAGTTTGGCGATGTGCTCGCGGGCGGTGCGGATGTTCAGGCCGAGGCGGTCGGCTATGACGGCGTCGGTGTGGCCTTCGACCAGGAGGGCGGCTATGGCCCGCTGGCGGGGGGTGATGCCGTTCAGGGTGACCTGCTGGACCGCTTGCGGGTACATGGGCGTGGCCAGGTGCCAGAGGCGGTCGAAGGTGGTGGCGAAGAAGTCGACGAGCGCCGGGTGGCGGACTTCCAGGGCGAGCCCGCGGTCCTTGCTGGCCGGGACGAAGGCGACCGCGTGGTCGATCACGACGAGGCGCTCGGTGACCTGGTCGAGGGTGCGTGCCTCGGCGTCGCCGTTCAGCTGCTCGTAGCGGGCGATCACGGCGGGGGAGTGGCGCTGCGTGTGCTGGTAGAGGGTGCGGATGCGGCCGCCGCGATCGAGCAGGGCCTGGTCGCGGCCCAGGCTCTGGGCCAGGCGGGCGGCGGGATTCCGGCCGTCGTAGGGCTGGATGGCGAGCAGTTCGCGGGAGGCGTCCGCCATGGCCTTGGTGATGGCCTCGTTGATCCGGTCGAGTCCGCCGAGGACGGTGATGCCCGGCAGGTCCGCGGTCGCCGTGTGCCGCCCGTCGATCCGCATGAGCGGCTCGAAGGTCTCGGCCAGCCGCTGCTCGCGCCGGCGTTCGTCGGCGATGCGGCCCGCCGTGGTGCGCAGCATCCGGTGCAGGGCGACGGCCGGAGGGACGGGCTCCAGCCGGTTCAGGTCCTCGACCGCGGGGTGCAGGAGCCCGAAGTCGACCAGACAGGGCGCCGCTTCCGCGTCGGCCGCGCTCACGTGCCCTTCGCGCAGGGCGGCCTCGTACAGCTCCCTCGCCGCCACGCACAGGTCTTCCACTCCGTGCTCCTGGTGCGGCGCGCCGGCTTCCTCCGTCGCGGTCGTGGGGGCGTGTGCCTCGCTCACGGATGGCCGTCTTCCTTCGGGCCCGCGTGGTCCTGGTCCAGGATCCCCGACTGCGCGATGAGGAAGCCGAGTTGTGCGCGGCTCCCGCTGCCCAGCGCCGCGGCGAGCTTGGCGATGTGGGCGCGGCAGGTGCGGACGTTCATGCCGAGGCGCCGTGCGATCGCCTCGTCCACGTGGCCGTCGATGAGGAGCTTGGCGATGGTCCGCTGGACGCCGGTGATGCCCTCGGGCGTCGATTCGTACCGGACCTCGTCCATGAGGGGGGTCGCTCGCTGCCAGAGCTGCTCGAAGACCTTGATGAGGTACTGCACGAGACCGGGGTGGCGCAGTTCCAGGGCGACCGTCCGGTCGTCCTGGGCGGGGATGAAGGCGACCGTGGAGTCGCAGATGATGAGCCGCTCGATGAGTTCCTCGAGCGTGCGGATCTCCACCTTGGCGCCGGCCATCTTGTCCATGTAGGCGTAGGTGCTCTGGCTGTGCCGGACCGTGTGCTGGTACAGGGTGCGCATGGAGATGCCGCGCTCGATCAGTGGCTTGCTGCGCTTCAGTGCCTGGCTGAGGATGTGCTCCGGCCGGCTGCCGCCGGGCTGGACCGTCAGGACTTCGGTGCGGGCCTCGGCGATCGCCACGTCGAGCGCCGAGTGGATGCGGTCGATGCCTTCCAGCACGGTGATGGCGTGCGTGGTGGCGGGTTTCTGGGCACTGATCTCCAGGAACGGCTGGAAGGTGCCCGCGAGGTCGAGGGTGAGCCGGCGGCGGTCCTGGATCTCGCGTTCCAGGGGCTGGAGTTGCTGAGCCAGCACGACGGACGGCGGAACCGGCCGGAGCCACTGGGCGTCGTCCGGGTCGGGGTGGAGCAGCGCGAACTCGAGCAGACATGGGGCAGGCTCGACCTCACGGCGAGAGACGCGTCCGGCGCCGAGAGCGGTGGCATAAATACGCGCACCTTCCGCACATAGGTCGGCTATGCCATGTGGATGTATCCCTTTTGTACTCTTCGATGGCAAATCTCCACCCCCCAGGGTCCTGAACGTGCAGGAACATGATGCATCTCTTGTGTGGCATTGACGTGCCTGAATGAGCCATCGTCTTGTTTCACGGGGGAGAGGAAGCCATCAAGTGAGGACGAAGCCGACTATGAAAAAGAGAATGCTTCGCTCGGTGCTTGCCACTGCCTTCGTTGTTGCGCTGGCCAGCGGTATGGCCGGTCCTCTCGACGTCGGCTGGGCGAGTCCCACTGGAGAGGCGAGCAAGGCCGCGGTGAAGGACGTCGGCTGGGCGACCGTCGCCGGTGCCAGCGAGGACGTCGGCTGGGGGACCCCCCTCGGTACCAACGGCGACGTCGGCTGGTCCACCCCGGCGGGCGCGGACGCATGACCACTCCACCCGACGACCGCTCCTTCCGCCGCGAAATGGCCACGGCCTACCGCTCGGGCTGGCACTTCATCGACCTCGTCACCGCGATCCCCCACGCCGGTGACTCGCTGATGGTGACCGTCTTCGGTGAGCCGGTCGTCGTGACGCGCGACGAGGACGAGGACGTACGGGCCTACCGGTGCCTGAGGAAGCCCCGGGGCGCGCCGCAGCCTGTGCGGTGTGCCATTCGGTACGGAATGATCTTTGTGAACCTGGACCAGCGGGACCATCGACTGGTGGAGTCGGACACTCCGCCCGTAAGGACCATCTCAGCCACCCCCCGCAGTGCCTGACGCGATTCCCCCGTCGTAACAGATCGCTCAGGTGCTTCCCCCCGCAGCGGCGTCACCGTGACCTGAACACGGTGACGCCGCTGCAGTTTTGCGGGACATTTCCGGGTATCGGGCGAATCGAGGTGTGGCCGAAAGCAGTCGATCTTGCGTACGGGGCGATCTTCGGCGGCCCTCAAAGACCGACCGCTCGTCCTCTTTCGCTCGCCCGGTCCCCAGGGTTCCTGGGCTCGGCCCTTCACCCCCGCCCCATCGCCCGCGTCAGCGCTATCTCGATGACCACCCGCGTCGGGTTCGGACGCGGTGCGTGCCCGTAGCGCTCCTCGTAGCGGCGCTCCGCCTCCGCGACCTGTGCCGCCTCCGTGCGCACGAACGCCCGCCCCTCCAGCGTGGCCCAGCGGCGGCCGTCGACCTGGCAGACCGCGACCGGAGTGCCCGCCGGTCCCGCCGCCAGGATGTTGCGGACCTTGGTGCTCTTCTTGTCCGCGATCACCCGAGCCAGACGGCCCTCGGGGTCGTATGTCACTCCGACCGGTACTACGTGCGGGCTGCCGTCCGGGCGTGGTGTCGTCAGGGTGCACAGATGCCGTTCGCGCCAGAAGCTGAGGTACGGCGCGTCCGGGGCACCCGGGTCCTGAGGGTATGCGGCCATGGTCCGGAAGTTAGCCGGTCCAGGACCCCCACCGGACACCTTGAGTGGAATAGACTCAACTTTGTGTACGTTGATTGAGTCACTGTGAGACGGGACGGCTGACGCAAGGACGCCGAGGAGGAGACAGCGAACGTGGACGCCGAGCTGACCAACCGGAGCCGGGACGCCATCAACGCGGCCGGCAACCGGGCCGTGACCGAGGGGCACCCGGACCTCACCCCGGCCCATCTGCTGCTGGCGCTGCTGCAGGGGCAGGAGAACGAGAACATCGTCGATCTGCTGGCCGCCGTCGACGCCGACCAGGCCGCCGTGCGGGTCGGCGCGGAGAAGGTGCTGGCCTCGCTGCCCAGCGTGACCGGGTCCACCGTCGCGCCCCCGCAGCCCAACCGCGAACTGCTCGCCGTGATCGCGGACGCCCAGGAGCGGGCCAAGGACCTCGGGGACGAGTACCTCTCCACCGAGCACCTGCTGATCGGGATCGCCGCGAAGGGCGGCCCGGCCGGGGACGTACTCTCCGGGCAGGGGGCCACGGCGAAGAAGCTGTCGGAGGCCTTCCAGAAGGCAAGGGGAGGACGCCGCGTGACCACCGCCGATCCCGAGGGCCAGTACAAGGCCCTGGAGAAGTTCGGGACCGACTTCACCGCCGCCGCGCGGGAGGGCAAGCTCGATCCCGTCATCGGGCGGGACCAGGAGATCCGCCGCGTGGTGCAGGTGCTGTCCCGCCGGACCAAGAACAACCCCGTGCTCATCGGTGAGCCCGGCGTCGGCAAGACCGCCGTGGTCGAAGGGCTCGCCCAGCGGATCATCAAGGGCGACGTGCCCGAGTCCCTCAAGAACAAGCGGCTCGTCGCGCTCGACATCAGCGCCATGGTCGCCGGGGCGAAGTACCGCGGTGAGTTCGAGGAGCGGCTGAAGACCGTCCTCGCGGAGATCAAGGACTCCGACGGGCAGGTCATCACCTTCATCGACGAGCTGCACACCGTCGTGGGCGCCGGAGCCGGCGGGGACTCCTCCATGGACGCCGGCAACATGCTCAAGCCCATGCTCGCCCGCGGTGAGCTGCGCATGGTCGGTGCCACGACGCTCGACGAGTACCGCGAGCGGATCGAGAAGGACCCCGCCCTGGAGCGCCGCTTCCAGCAGGTGCTGGTCGCCGAGCCGAGCGTCGAGGACACCATCGCCATCCTGCGCGGGCTCAAGGGCCGCTACGAGGCCCACCACAAGGTCGTGATCGCGGACAGCGCGCTGGTCGCGGCCGCGACGCTCTCCGACCGGTACATCACCTCCCGCTTCCTCCCCGACAAGGCCATCGACCTGGTCGACGAGGCGGCCTCCCGCCTCCGCATGGAGATCGACTCCTCGCCCCTGGAGATCGACGAACTCCAGCGCGGTGTCGACCGGCTGAAGATGGAGGAGCTCGCGCTGGTCAAGGAGACCGACCCGGCCTCGCGCGAGCGGCTGGAGCGGCTGCGGCGCGATCTCGCCGACAAGGAGGAGGAACTGCGGGGCCTGACCGCCCGCTGGGAGAAGGAGAAGCAGTCCCTCAACCGCGTCGGCGAGCTGAAGGAGAAGCTCGACGAACTGCGCGGCCAGGCCGAACGGGCCCAGCGCGACGGCGACTTCGACACCGCCTCCAAGCTGCTGTACGGCGAGATCCCCACCCTGGAACGGGACCTGGAGGCCGCCTCGCAGGCCGAGGAGGAGGCCTCCAAGGACACCATGGTCAAGGAGGAGGTAGGCGCCGACGACATCGCCGACACCGTCGCCGCCTGGACCGGCATCCCCGCCGGGCGCCTCATGGAGGGCGAGACGCAGAAACTCCTGCGCATGGAGGAGGAGTTGGGCCGTCGCCTCATCGGGCAGACGGAGGCCGTGCAGGCCGTGTCGGACGCCGTACGGCGCACCCGCGCCGGCATCGCGGACCCCGACCGCCCGACCGGCTCCTTCCTCTTCCTCGGCCCCACCGGCGTCGGCAAGACCGAACTGGCCAAGGCCCTCGCCGACTTCCTGTTCGACGACGAGCGGGCGATGGTCCGCATCGACATGAGCGAGTACGGCGAGAAGCACACTGTTTCGCGTCTCGTCGGCGCGCCCCCCGGCTACATCGGTTACGAGGAGGGCGGCCAGCTCACCGAGGCGGTGCGGCGGCGGCCGTACAGCGTCGTCCTGCTCGACGAGGTCGAGAAGGCGCACCCGGAGGTCTTCGACATCCTCCTCCAGGTGCTGGACGACGGCCGCCTGACGGACGGCCAGGGCCGAACGGTGGACTTCCGCAACACGATCCTGGTCCTCACCTCGAACCTGGGCAGTCAGTTCCTGGTCGATCCGATCACGAGCGAGGCGGAGAAGAAGGAGCAGGTGCTGGAGGTGGTCCGGTCCTCCTTCAAGCCCGAGTTCCTCAACCGGCTCGACGACCTGGTCGTCTTCTCGGCCCTGACGAAGGACGAGCTGAGCCGGATCGCCCGCCTCCAGATCGACCGCCTCGCGGTGCGCCTCGCCGAGCGCCGGCTCACCCTGGAGGTCAGCGACGACGCCCTGGCCTGGCTCGCGACCGAGGGCATGGACCCGGCCTACGGCGCCCGCCCGCTGCGCCGCCTCGTCCAGACCGCCATCGGCGACCGGCTCGCCAAGGAGATCCTCTCCGGCGAGATCAAGGACGGCGACACGGTCCGGGTGGACGTCTTCGGGGACGGCCTGATCGTCGGGCCGTCGACTGGCAAGACGCTCTGAACGGACGGACGACACGGGCGGGGATGCCGGTCTTTCCGGCCCCCGCCCGGGCTACGGCTACGGCTACGGCTACGGCCACGGCCACGGGCTCGGTCATAGGGTGAACGCCACGAACCGCACCCGGGACCAGTTGGGCCCGTCGTGAGTGATGTCCACCTGTACGGCGCCGTTGCCGCCGGACTCCCCGTGGCCCAGGTTCAGGCAGAGGTCGGCCGTGGCCTCGCCGCACTGCGAGGTCCGCGGCTCGGGCCCGTCCCGGTACGTGGCCGCCAGCCAGTCCCGCACCTCGTCGCGGGGCATACGGAAGCGGGCGTCGTAGCGGGTGTCAATGCCGGACTGCACCTCGCAGGCGGTGTCGTCCGCGCCGGAGGGCAGCTCCGCCCCGCCGAAGGCCAGCGCCTCGGCGCAGGGTGCCTTCTCGACCCCGGTCCGTGCGGTGTCGTCCGTGAACAGCCACAGGAGGAGCAGCACGAGCGCTACGGCCACGAGGAGGGCCGGTAACGCCAGAATGGCCGCGAACACGCCCCAGCGGGTCCTGCCGGGCGTCCTCGGCTCCGTCACGGGTTCGTCGCCGCTCCGCGTCATGAGTTCCCCTCCGTCGGGTACCTGTCGGTACCTGCTTCCGGCCTCTGCTTCCTGCTGACCGGATCATGTCAGCCGGGGGCTCACAGACTCGCCTGGGCTTGCCACCCCCCTCCCCGCATGGGGGAGGATGGCAGGATCCGTACGAAGGGAAAATCACGGTGACCATCGACCCGTCCTCGATTCCGAACTTCGGGGGCCAGCCCGAGCCGCAGCCGTCAGGTCCGGCGGGCCCCGTCGTCCCGGATCAGGACCTCGTGAAGCAGCTCCTCGACCAGATGGAGCTGAAGTATGTCGTCGACGACGAGGGTGACCTCGCGGCGCCGTGGGAGCAGTTCCGCACGTACTTCATGTTCCGTGGTGAGGGAGACCAGCAGGTCTTCTCGGTGCGGACGTTCTACGACCGCCCCCACAAGATCGACGAGAAGCCTCTGCTGCTGGAGTCCATCGACGACTGGAACCGGCGCACCCTGTGGCCCAAGGTCTACACGCACACGCATGACGACGGCACCGTCCGTCTGATCGGCGAGGCGCAGATGCTGATCGGCACCGGCGTCAGCCTGGAGCACTTCGTCTCGTCCACGGTCAGCTGGGTGCGGGCCGCCATCGAGTTCGACAAGTGGCTCGTCGAGCAGCTGGGCCTCGAGCAGGAGGTCAACGACGCGGAGAAGCCCGAAGAGGACGAGTAGGTCCCCCGGGCCCGTAACTAACGGCCTGTACCGCCCGTAGCGGCGAAAGAGAGCCCGGCCAGGGCGCCGACCACCACGGTCGCGTGCCAGGGCCGGGCTCTCGCAGTTCGCAGTTCGCAGTTCGCGGGGAGCAGCGGGCCGCGCGCCCTACGCGAGCGTCTTCAGACGCCGTACCGCCTCCTCCAGCACCCCCGTCTTCTTGCAGAACGCGAACCGTACGAAGGGCGCGCCCGCCTCCCGGTGGTCGTAGAAGACGGCGTTCGGGATGGCGACGACGCCCGCTCGCTCGGGCAGGGCGCGGCAGAAGGCGAAGCCGTCCTTCTCGCCGAGGGGGCGGATGTCGGTGGTGATGAAATAGGTGCCCGCGGGCCGGAACACCTGGAAGCCCGCCTCCGTAAGGCCCGTGGCCAGCAGGTCCCGCTTGGCGAGCATGTCGTCGCGGAACGCGGTGAAGTAGCTGTCGGGGAGGGCGAGGGCCTCGGCGACGGCGTACTGGAAGGGCCCCGAGGCGACGTACGTCAGGTACTGCTTCGCCGAGCGGACGGCCGCCACCAGCCCCGGAGCCGCCGTCACCCACCCCACCTTCCAGCCGGTGAACGAGAACGTCTTGCCGGCCGAGCCGATCGACACCGTCCGCTCGCGCATCCCCGGGAGGGTCGCCAGCGGCACGTGCTCGGCCTCGTCGAAGACCAGGTGCTCGTACACCTCGTCCGTCACCACGAGCAGGTCCCGCTCCACCGCCAGCTCGGCGATCGCGGTGAGCTCCTCGCGGGTGAGGACGGTGCCGGTCGGGTTGTGCGGGGTGTTGATCAGCAGCAGCCGGGTGCGGTCGGTGACGGCGGCGCGCAGCTCGTCGAGGTCGAGGCGGAAACTTCCCTCGTACGGGTGCAGGGTGACCGGCACGCGCGTGCCGCCCGCCATCGCGATGCAGGCCGCGTAGGAGTCGTAGTACGGCTCGAGGGCGACGACCTCGTCACCGGGCTCGACCAGCGCGAGCAGCGCGGCGGCGATGGCCTCGGTGGCGCCGGCCGTGACCAGGACCTCGGTGTCGGGGTCGTACGACAGGCCGTACCGGCGTTCCTGGTGCGCGGAGATCGCCGTCCGCAGCTCGGGGACGCCCGGGCCCGGCGGGTACTGGTTGCCGCGGCCGTCGCGCAGCGCCCGCACGGCCGCCTCCCTGATCTCCTCGGGCCCGTCCGTGTCGGGGAAGCCCTGGCCCAGGTTGATCGACCCGGTCTGCAGGGCCAGGGCGGACATCTCGGCGAAGATCGTCGTCCCGAACTCGGCGAGCCGACGGTTGAGGAGGGGGCGTGCGCTGGAGGTCATGCCGGTCATCCTCCGCCCAAGCTCTGGAGTTCCTCAACTCACCTTCGGGGGTGAGCACCCGCGCCGGAATCCACGGCGCCGTCTCTGAGCAGGGGGGAGCGCTGTCGTCGATTGTCGTCATCTGTCGTCGTTGGCCGCCCTCGGACGGCCCCCAGACGGCCCAGCCCGTCAGGGAGTGGGCGGGGCTGCCCGAGAGCTTGTGGTTTGGCGTGTGGCGCATCTGCGCCCCACTGCCGTCGCCGTCCGTGGCGCACATGGCTCAGGCCGCTTGGGACCTAGATGACGCAGCAGGGCATGGCCGCGCGCATGGCAGATCAGGTGGAACAAGTCCACGGACGATCAGCTGAGCACCGCTGTAAGGAGTTCCCACCGTCGACTGACGGACCAGGATCTCAACGCCTCAACGTCGATCGCGTGGTGCGCGGGTGACTCCCGTCGTACGGCGAAGTGCACCCGAGTCTCAGCCTGGTTTAGGGGGCCGACCAGGACCAGACTCACCATGCATCAAGCGCTCACAGCCGTCCGCATCAGCGTGTACACACTGGCAGAATGTCCACCGCAACTTTGCCGTTTCTTGATCTCGCCAATTCTTGGAATTCTGAAAGTCAATGCCTGTCCCGGTGCGGAGCGAGATTGTATCTGATGGCATGATAATGGTATTGCCGCAACCGACTAGCGCCACTCCGGAGGGGCCCTTTCCGAGAAACAGTAAGTAGGGGTCCTTGAGTTCGGGGGGGAGTTTTTCGCCGTTGTTCAGTAGGGTGATCTGGGCAGGCTCAGCGGTAATATCGAGAATGGGGAAGTTGAGCAGCTTGACCGGCGCGACTGGACGCCCATTTGCGACGTGCGTCAGTCGGAATTCGACTGCGTGATACTCGGCTCGCATGATAAAGCAGAGGGCGACCACTCCGGCGACGATGCTAGGCACGATAACTAGTGGCCCAATACGCTTACGAAGCGTGAAGAATGCAAAGCAGAAGAGGATCAAGAGGAACGGAATTACAATACCCTGCACCCAATAGTGATCCGCGACGTAAGCGTAGACGTACAATCCGGCAAAGGCTGCGTAGAAGATGAAGAGCGACAATTTGTGACTCAGTAGAAAGAACCCGATAAAAAACCCTTTAAAGAGAGGGATGGAGTAGGTGATGGCAATCACGGCAGACACTACAACGGAGACGGTGAGTGCAATTCCGGCCGTTCGAGCCAATACGCCTACACGATCAAGCCCCACTTCTTCGGGGCGTACACTCAATTCCTCATAGAAGTGAACATATCCGGCATTCAGCAGGACGAAAAATAGACCCACTAGTCCAGCGCCGAACGCTAGGAGCAACTGCCAATCGGTGGGCTCTCTGGCCGGTGGATCTCGGGGCTGCTGCTGCATAACTACTTGATAGCCCGCTATCTCAGGACCCGCATTTGCTGGCGGCTTAAATGGCGCCAAACGGGTTAAGCGTTGCGCTGGTTGGAGGTTCCGTGGGGCTGTGTTCCGCCGGGCAGGGTGCCGTGGAGCCGGGTTCCATGCCGAGCCCACGGCTCCGGCGCATGTCAGGGTCGGACGGACTCAAATACCGCTATCACGGCCGCAGGACCACCGTTATACGTGAGGTGCGGTTCACCCGAGTCCGGAGGTGCGAAGCGAGTGCGATACCGCCGAAGGCCGCTCTCCGAGAAGTGGCATAGGCGCACGAACCCACGAGCGGTGAGAGCACTGCTGAGCGTCGCGTTACCCGATCCGGGAACGCGGCCATCAGGAGGCCGGGGCAGCTCGACTACGGGCTCACTGGATGGGTGCTGTAGGAGTTGCACCTCGTCCGCCGTCGGGACGCGGGCAGACAGTGCCCTCTCTCATGGGGTCGATCTCGTATCCGGCGTCGTAGAGGACCCGGTACCCGCAGCTGGGCCGTGCGGCGGGGTCGACAATGCGCGTCCCCTCGACGTGCTCCGGCTCGTAGTAGCTGGTCAGGCGTGTGAGTCGGTTGCACGCCTTCCTTTACGAGCCAGGCGCGTGCGTACACCTCGTAGCCGACGGGGACACCCCGCCCCTCCGCTATGAGGTTGTCCGCCTCGACACAGCTCAGCTCCGCGCGATCGGTGCGGCGGTCTGCGTCTGCTCGTTGTTGGACTGGCGGAGGACGTCATCGACGCCGACGGGCGCACGCTCCATGTGGTTCGGCAGATCAAGCAGGTGGAAGGGCATCCGGTGTTCGCCCCTACCCAAGGGCGGCCCATGGAAATCACGTTGCCGTGGGACGTGCCGGAGGGCCCGAAGGTGTCCGCCCGGCTGATCTTCACGGCGGAGCAAGGGGGCATGGTGTGGCGGAGCAACTTCAACGGCAAGGAGTGGAAGCCCGCTCTCGCGGCCGCGGGGTTCATCTCGCCGGAAGCGGATGAGAACGGGAAGCACGAGTCGGCGCGCGAGCACGGGATGCACGCCCTCCGGCACTTCTATGCCTCCGCTTTGCTGGACGCGGGAGAGAACATCAAGGCCGTCAGCGAGTACATGGGACACGCCGACCCCGGGTTGACGCTGCGGGTGTACGCCCACCTGATGCCCGACAGTCGGCAGCGTGCCCGCCGCGCCATCGACATGGTGTTTCAGCCCGTCCCCCAGGAAGATCACGGCCCACAGACGGCCCAGTGAGGCACGGACGGCCCCTGACCTGCCCTTCTGTGCAGGTCAGGGGCCGTTGGCCAGAGAGAACCCTCTGAGGTTCCTCAACTCTGCTTTGGGCGGGGAGACAGAGGGGCATCTCCACGGCACGCACCAAGCGAGGCGCCCACGGGGGGCCGCTTCGGGGGAATCGGAAGGAGGGTGACGCCATGGTCATCGGCATCATCCTGGCGATCGTCTGCTTCGTCCTTGTCGGGACGCTCATCGCCATCGGCGCGGGCCGCCGGCGCCGTACCGTACGACCGGCGGGCCGCGGTGGTGGCCACGGCCGGCGGTCGTCGGGCGGCAGCCACAACAGCAGCGCCGGTGACAGCAGCTGGTGGGTCGCGAGCGGCATGGCCGGCATCGGCGACAGCGGCTCGGGGTCGTCCGACGGCGGTTCGTCGCGCGACGGCGGTTCGTCCGGCGGCCACTCCTGCGGCAGTGGCAGCTCGTCGTCCTGCGGGGGCGGCTCCTCGTCCTGCGGTGGCGGCGGGGGCGGATGCGGAGGAGGAGGCAGCTGACACGGGGCAGCTGAGCTCCGAGGAGGAACCGCATCCGCACGGGGGGCACGGGGGAAGCGGGGGAGACGGGGGCGCGGTGACCGACCGGGTCGGTCACCGCGCCCCCGTCCCGTGTGCCGCGCCCGGTGTGCATAACAGAGCTCCGGCGCACGCTCCGGCCGCCCCGGCGCACGCCGTGGTTGAACAGTTGAGCTGTGGAGCCCTCTGAGGGATGGAAACCCCACGAAGTTGGGTAAAAACCCTGTGGCGGCGCCACAGTTCATGATTCCCTCTAAATCACCAACGCGGCCCCCGGGCGCTGTCGGCAGGACATCCCGCGGACACCGACCCAACACTCCGACTGGGCCGACCGGGCCGAATTCCCGGGTGCCGACCGGGGTGCGCCGGACCCACACCTCCCTTTCTTTGCGTGCTAGCGGAGCCGACCCATGCTCACGACCCTGAAGACCTCCTACACCGACACGCGCGCGGCCGACCTCGCCTGGGCCCTGGGGCGCGAACCGCTCCCCGCCCTGGCCACGCTCGACCTCGAACTGGCGGGCGCACAGCTTCAGTTGAGACTCCTCGGCGCATCCCACCAGGTGCTCCTGGAGGAGGAACGGGGCAGTTGTTCGGAGACGGTCGCGTGCATCCCGGGCAGCAGCACACCGCTGCCGCTGGGCGTGGCCAAGCGGGTGGGCGACTGGGAGTACGAGTTCGCGGCCCGGGTCGAGGTCCTCTCGCCCGGCTCCTTCGCGGGCCGCGCCCAGGAGTTGCTGGCCCTGGTCGCCGACCATCCGCACGGCCTCGCGGGCGTCTTTCCCGGCAGCCCGCACGCCTTCACGGCCCTGCTGGCCCAGCGCCACGAGGGACACGTGCACTGGCGGACCTGGCATGCCTACCCGCAGGACGGACACCTGGTGGCCACGCGGACGCGGGTGGGGGTGCGGGTGGCGCCGGCGGCTCAACTCGGCCCACGCCAGGCCCGACTCAGTCCGTCAGGCGTCTGAGGATCCCGACTCAGTCCGTCGGCGACTGAGGGCCCCGACTCGGCCCGTCCGGCGTCTGAGGATCCAGAAATCCGGGTGGTTCCGATCCCGATCGGGGCTGCCCGGATCCAAACCCGGGCGGCTCAACCGACCGAAAGTTCCACACGTGTGGGTGACGAAGCGTTCCGTTGCAGTGACGTAACGTCGCAGCGTGATCGAACCGCACGCGCCCGCCCCGCCCGGCACCACGCCGCCCTGGGCGGGCCCCGCGCGGCTGCCCGTCCGCCCGGGCACGGGCCGGTTCCTCGTCCTCACCTGCGTCTTCGTCTGCGCGTCCTGCGGATTGGTGTACGAGCTCCAACTCGTCGCCCTCGCCACCTATCTGATCGGAGACTCGGTCACCCAGGCGTCCGTCGTCCTGTCCGTCATGGTCTTCGCGATGGGCATCGGCTCCCTCGCCGCCAAACGGCTGCGATGGCGGGCGGCGGCCGCCTTCGGCGCGGTGGAGGCGGCACTCGCCCTGGTCGGCGGGTGCAGCGCGATGGCCCTGTACGCCGTCTTCGCCTGGACCGGCGACTGGGGCGGCCTGTGGGTGAGCGGCCCCCGCTGCCTGCTGGTCGCCTTCTCCCTGGCCATCGGCCTGCTGATCGGCGCCGAGGTCCCGCTGCTGATGGAGCTGATCCAGCGCATCCGGCGCCAGGACGCGGGCGGTGCGGTGGCCGACCTGTTCGCGGCGGACTACGTGGGCGCACTGGTCGGCGGCCTGGCCTTCCCGTTCCTGTTGCTCCCGCTGCTGGGCCAGTTGACCGGCGCCCTGCTCACCGGGACGGTCAACCTCATCGCCGGCGGGGCGCTCGTCCTCGGCCTGTTCGGCCGCGACCTGACCCGCCGCGCCCGCTGGTTCCTGCTGCTCACCAACGTGGCCGTGTTCGCCGTCCTCGCCACGGCCGCCGTCCTCGTCGACGACTTCGAGCGGGCCGCGCGGCACGCGGTGTACGGCCAGGACGTACGGGTCGCGCTGCAGAGCGACGTCCAGGAGATCGTCCTCACCGGCGGCACCGACGGCCGCCCCCTCGACCTCTTCCTCGACGGCCGGCTCCGCGTCAGCGGACGCGACGAGTACCGCTACCACGAGGCCCTGGTCCACCCCGCGATGAACGGCCCGCACGCGCGCGTGCTCATCCTCGGCGGCGGCGACGGACTCGCCGCCCGCGAGGTCCTGCGGTACGAGGGCGTCCACCGGGTCGACATCGTCGAAATCGACGAGGAGGTCGTCCGGCTCGCCCGCCGCGACCCGGCCCTCGCCAGGCTCAACGGCCACGTCTACGGCGACCCGCGCGTCCACGTGAGAACCGCGGACGCCTTCCACTGGCTGCGCGGGGCGCCGCCGGCGACGTACGACGTGGTGATCTCGGATCTGCCCGACCCGGGCATCACGGCGAGCACGAAGCTGTACTCGCAGGAGTTCTACGGCCTGGCGCGGCAGACGCTGGCGGACGGTGGCCGCCTGGCGGTGCACGCCGGTCCGGTCGCCTCCCGTCCCCGCGTCTTCTGGACGGTGGACACGACCATGCGCGCGGCCGGCCTGCGCACCGCCCCCTACCGCGTCGGCGGCCGCGACTCCGGTTTCGCCGCGGGTCCCGACCGCTCGGCCGGCGCGTCCAGGGCCCCGCACGACTGGGGGTTCGTGCTCGCGGCACCGGGCGAGCGGCCGGCCCTGCGGCTCGACCCTGCCGGGCCGCGGCCGCGGACGATGACCCAGGCGACCCTCGCGGCGGACGCGCGGGCGGCCGCGAGGGGCAGGGTGGAGGGGTTGCCGGCTTCGACGCTGGTGCATCCGCGGTACTGAGGGCGGGCGGTATGGCCCGTAAGGGGGCCGGTGAGGGGCCCGATGAGGAGGCCGGCAAGAGGGCCGGCACCGACGCGCGGGCACTTTCGGCCAACGGGGGTGCACTACGGCGCTCACTGGGTAGTCTCGGCTGACATGGAGCATGAGGTGTTCGTTCCGGTTCCGGTCGATCGGCTCAGGGAGGCGCTGGCCGACCCCGCGCGGGTCGCCCGGGCGGTCCCCGGGCTCCAGCAGGACGCCGGTGCCGAACCCATCGCGGGGCGGCTGAAAGTGCGCGTCGGCAGTCACTCCGTCACCTACCGCGGCTCCGTGCGGGTCTCCGGGCAGGACGACGGCTCGTACGCCGTCGAGGGCGAGGCCGTCGAGGCGCGCGGCACCGGGGCGGTGAAGCTCGCGCTCACCATTCGTGTCCGGGAGGCGGACGAGAGTTCGGACTCCGGCTCCGGCTCCGGCTCCACGGTGACGTTTGACGGTACGGCGTCCGCGGACGGCCGCGTCACGGAACTTCCGTCGGACGCGGTGGCATCGGCGGTGGGACGGCTGCTGAGTCGGTTCGCCGAGAATCTGGGCGTTGCGGCGGAGGAGCCGCAGGAGCCGGAGGCCATGAAGGCGCCCGAGCCGCAAGCGCCCGAGCCGCAAGCGCCCGAGCCGCAAGCGCCCGAGCCGGAAGCGCCTGCAGCAGTTCCTGAACCCCCCTCCGTCTTCGAGACCGAAGACCTCACGGAGCCCGTCGTGCCGCCCGCCGAGGCGGCGCATGCGCGGCGGACGATGATCGGGCGCAGTGCGGAGGAGGTCGACCACGCGCCGCCGCGGGGGCGGTACGCGCCTGTTCCCGCGCCGCACACCGGCGGGGCGAACTCGGCGCTGCGGTGGGCTGCGCCCGCTGCGGCGGTGGTGCTGGCTTCGGCGATCGTCGTGGGCAGGGCGTTGCGTCGGCGTCGCTGAACAGTGGCCCGGGCGTGGGGGCTGGAGAGGGGTGGGTCGCCTGCCCGGCGCTGCGGGGTGCCGCTGCGCCCACCCGTGCCGCCCCAGCGGCACGACTGCCCGCAGCTACGGCGGCGGTACGGCGTGCCCCGCGGCTACGCGAGTCCTACTCGCCCCGCCCTCTTGATCAGCCCAGTAGGGTCGTCACGTGAGTAGCGAAGACATCAGGCTGACCGCGGGTGACGCGGAAGTGATCGTGCAGCCGGGGAACGGTGGCCGGGTGGGAGGGCTCCGTGTCGGCGGGGTCGAACTCCTGCGGCAGGGCGAGCGGTTCGGCTGCTTCCCGATGGTTCCCTGGTGCGGCCGGATCAGGGACGGCCGGTTCCGGGACGGGGCGACCGTCCATCAGATGCCGCTCAACAACCCGCCGCACGCCATCCACGGCACCGTGCGCGAGGGCGTCTGGCGCACGGCCCGCGTCACCGGGGACGAGGCGGTCATCACGTACGACCTGGTCGAGCCGTGGCCCTACCGGGGCCGCGTCACCCAGGTCGTCGCCCTCGCCGAGGACGCCCTGACGCTGACCATGTCCGTGGAGACGTACGACTCGTCCTTCCCGGCCCAGATCGGCTGGCACCCCTGGTTCAACCGGAACCTGGGGCAGGAGGACGCACAGCTGGACTTCAGCCCCGCCTGGCAGGAGGAGCGCGGAGAGGACCATCTGCCGACCGGCAACCGGCTCGACCCGAAGCCCGGCCCCTGGGACGACTGCTTCGGCATGCCCGGCGGTGTCGACGTCACGCTCACCTGGCCGGGGCAGCTGGAGCTGAAGGTGGCCAGCCGCGAGGAGTGGGTCGTGGTGTACGACGAGCAGGAGGCGGCCGTGTGCGTGGAGCCGCAGACCGGCCCGCCCAACGGGCTGAACACGCTGCCGCGCCTGGTCACGCCGTTGGAGCCGCTCGAAGCCGCCACCACCTGGACCTGGCGTCGCCTCTAAGCTGACAGGCATGAGTGACGTACGCGGCGAGCTGCTGCAGCAGATCAAGGACAAGGCCGTGGTGCACGGCAAGGTGACCCTGTCGTCGGGTCTCGAGGCCGACTACTACGTCGACCTTCGGCGCATCACCCTCGACGGGGAGGCCGCTCCGCTGGTCGGGCAGGTGCTGCTCGACCTGACCGCCGACCTGGAGTTCGACGCGGTGGGCGGGCTGACCATGGGCGCCGACCCGGTCGCCGCGTCGATGCTGCACGCGGCGGCCGCTCGCGGGAGGAAGCTCGACGCTTTCGTCGTACGCAAGGCCGCGAAGGCGCACGGGCTGCAGCGGCGGGTCGAGGGCCCGGAGATCGCGGGCCGCCGGGTGCTGGTCGTCGAGGACACCTCCACCACCGGCGGTTCCCCGCTGGCCGCCGTGGAGGCGGTGCGCGAGGCCGGTGCCGAGGTCGTCGCCGTGGCGACGATCGTCGACCGGGCGACCGGGGCCGCCGAGAAGATCGAGCAGGGCGCGGGTGTCCCGTACCTCTTCGCGTACTCGAAGGACGAGCTGGGTCTGGACTGACCGCAGGATGGACCATCCGCCCAAGTCTGGAAAGATGGGGCCGACGATGACGTCACCCTCAAGGTCTAGGTCAGGGCCGTAGTAGCAGAACGCCAACCCGCATACCAAGGAGCGGACAGATGCCCATCGCAACCCCCGAGGTCTACAACGAGATGCTCGACCGGGCGAAGGCAGGCAAGTTCGCCTACCCGGCCATCAACGTGACCTCCTCCCAGACCCTGCACGCGGCCCTGCGCGGCTTCGCGGAGGCGGAGAGCGACGGCATCATCCAGATCTCGACGGGTGGCGCCGAGTTCCTGGGCGGTCAGCACAGCAAGGACATGGTGACCGGTGCGGTCGCCCTGGCCGAGTTCGCGCACATCGTCGCCAAGAAGTACGACATCACCGTCGCCCTGCACACGGACCACTGCCCCAAGGACAAGCTCGACGGGTACGTACGCCCGCTGCTGGCCGTGTCCGAGGAGCGGGTCAAGGCCGGGCAGAACCCGCTGTTCCAGTCCCACATGTGGGACGGCTCCGCCGAGACCCTCGCCGACAACCTGTCCATCGCCCAGGAGCTCCTGGAGCGCGCCCGCGCCGCCAGGATCATCCTCGAGGTGGAGATCACCCCGACCGGCGGCGAGGAGGACGGCGTCTCGCACGAGATCAACGACTCCCTGTACACGACGGTCGACGACGCCGTTCGTACCGTCGAGGCCCTCGGTCTCGGTGAGAAGGGCCGCTACCTGCTGGCCGCGTCCTTCGGCAACGTGCACGGCGTGTACAAGCCGGGCAACGTGGTCCTGCGTCCCGACCTGCTCAAGGAGCTGAACGAGGGCGTCGCCGTCAAGTACGGCAAGCCGGCCGGCTCGCAGCCGTTCGACTTCGTGTTCCACGGCGGCTCCGGCTCCACCGCGGAGGAGATCGCGACCGCGCTGGAGAACGGCGTCGTCAAGATGAACATCGACACCGACACGCAGTACCACTTCACGCGCCCGGTCGTCGACCACATGTTCCGCAACTACGACGGTGTCCTGAAGGTCGACGGCGAGGTCGGCTCCAAGAAGACCTACGACCCGCGCACCTGGGGCAAGCTGGCCGAGGCCGGCATGGCCGCGCGCGTCGTCGAGGCCTGCGGACACCTGCGCTCCAGCGGCACGAAGATCAAGTAACGCGCACGATCACGATTGCGTCGACCCCGGTGCTACTGCACCGGGGTCGCTGTATACCTGGGGCATGCCCGATGTCCGGCTGGCCTCGCCGCAAGGCAAGTGGATCCTGTTCACCACCGTCCTCGGCTCCAGCATGGCCCTGCTGGACTCGACCGTCGTCAACGTCGCCCTGCCCCGCATCGGCCGCGACCTCGACGCGGACCTCGCCGCCCTCCAGTGGACGATCAACGCGTACATGCTGACGCTGGCCGGGCTGATCCTGCTGGGCGGTGCGCTCGGTGACCGGTTCGGGCGCCGGAGGGTCTTCGTGATCGGCGTGCTCTGGTTCGCCGCCGCCTCCCTGCTGTGCGGGATCGCCCCGAACGCCGAGTTCCTCATCGCCGCCAGGGCGCTGCAAGGGGTCGGGGGCGCGCTCCTCACACCGGGTTCGCTCGCCATCATCCAGGCGTCCTTCCATGCCGACGACCGGGGCCGGGCCGTCGGCCTGTGGTCCGGGTTCGGCGGGGTCGGGGCGGCGGTCGGGCCGTTCGTGGGCGGGTGGCTGGTGGACGGGCCCGGCTGGCGGTGGGTGTTCCTGCTCAACGTGCCGCTGGCGCTGCTGTGCGCGCCGATCGCCGTACGGCATGTTCCCGAGTCGGGGGACGGCCGTGCGCACACCCGCTTCGACGTGCTGGGTGCGGTGCTCGGCGCGTTGGCGCTCGCGCTGGTGACGTATGCGCTGATCGAGGCCCGGGCGGGTTCCCTCGTCGTCGTGCTCACCGCCGTCCTCGGTGTGGCCGCCGCCGTGGTCTTCGTGCTCGTCGAGCGGCGCAGGGCCGATCCGATGATGCCGACGGACATCTTCGCGTCCCGCCAGTTCACCGCCGTCAACCTGGTCACGCTGTGCGTGTACGCGGCCTTCGGCGGCTTCTTCTTCCTGGCCGCGCTCCAGCTCCAGGTGGTCGTCGGCTACTCCGCCCTCGGCGCCGGTACGGCACTGCTGCCCACGACCGCCCTGATGCTGCTGTTCTCCGCCCGCTCGGGCGCCCTGGCCGACCGCATCGGGCCGCGCATCCCGCTCACCGTCGGGCCGCTGCTGTGCGCCGCCGGGATGCTGCTGATGCTGCGGGTCGGTCCGGACGCGTCCTACCTCGCCGACGTGCTGCCCGCGCTGCTGGTCCTCGGGCTGGGGATGGTCACCCTGGTCGCGCCGCTGACGGCGACCGTCCTCGGGTCCGTGGACACCGCGCGGGCCGGGCTGGCCAGCGGCATCAACAACGCGGCGGCCCGGGCGGCCGGCCTGATCGCGGTGGCGGCGCTGCCGCTGATCGCCGGGATGGGGGAGGAGGCGTACCGGTCGCCGGGGGCCTTCGACGACGCGTTCGGGCGGGCGATGATGGTGTGTGCCGGAGTGCTGGTGGTGGGGGCCGTGGTCGCCTTCGCGACGGTGCGGACGCCTCCGGCGGACTGCCGCAGGCCGGAGTGCCGGACCCACGGGTCGGTGACGGCGCCGCCGCTGGAAGGGGTGCGGGCGCGGAAGCGGCTGGCCTAGCCGGGTGCGGGTGCGGGTCTGGTGCCGGGGAGGTGGGTTGCGCAGCCCGGCGCTTGCGGGGTGCCGCTGCGCCCACCCGTGCCGCCCTGCGGCACGACTGCCCGCAGCTGCGCTGACGCGCAGGACTGCCCGCAGCTGCGCTGACGCGCAGGACTGCCCGCAGCTGCGCTGACGCGCAGGACTGCCCGCAGCTGCGCTGACGCGCAGGACTGCCCGCAGCTGCGCTGACGCGCAGGACTGCCCGCAGCTGCGCTGACGCGCAGGACTGCCCGCAGCTGCGCTGACGCGCAGGACTGCCCGCAGCTGCGCTGACGCGCAGGACTGCCCGCAGCTGCGCTGACGCGCAGGACTGCCCGCAGCTGCGCTGACGCGCAGGACTGCCCGCAGCTGCGCTGACGCGCAGGACTGCCCGCAGCTGCGCTGACGCGCAGGACTGCCCGCAGCTGCGCTGACGCGCAGGACTGCCCGCAGCTGCGCTGACGCGCAGGACTGCCCGCAGCTGCGCTGACGCGCAGGACTGCCCGCAGCTGCGCTGACGCGCAGGACTGCCCGCAGCTGCGCTGACGCGCAGGACTGCCCGCAGCTGTGCTGGCGCGCAGGACTGCCCGCAGGTGTGCTGGCGCGCAGGGCTGTCCGCAGGTGTGCTGGCGCGCAGGGCTGTCCGCAGGTGTGCCGACGCGACTGCCCGCGGGTGGGGGGGAATGGAGGAGACTGGGCTCCATGTCCATTCACGAAAACCTCCTCGGGGGACCGCCCCCGACCCACCTCCCCGACGACCCGGAGCCGCGCGAGCTGCTCGCGAACGGCACCGCGCCCGCGGACGTCGCCGCGAAGTACCCGACCTCCTCGCTGGCCTGGGCCCAGCTGGCCGACGAGGCCTTCGAGCGGGGCAGCGTCGTGGAGTCGTACGCCTATGCCCGCACGGGCTACCACCGCGGCCTGGACAGCCTGCGCCGCAACGGCTGGAAGGGCCACGGCCCGGTTCCCTGGGAGCACGAGCCGAACCGCGGCTTCCTGCGTGCCCTGCACGGCCTCGCCCGCGCCGCGCAGGCGATCGGCGAGCAGGAGGAGTACGAGCGCTGCTCGCAGTTCCTGAAGGACTCCTCCCCGGCGGCCGCCCAGACCCTGGGCTGAGACGTTCCTCGGTACGGCCCGCCTGCGCGATCAGGCGGGCCTTGCCTTTTCGGCGGACCATCGAAGAAGATGCCCGGCGGGGACCGGGGCCCCCGTGTCGGTAACGGCAGGGGCGGACCGCTACCCGGAGTACACAGCAGGAGACAGCGATGTCCCAAGAGGCTCACGAAACCCAGGAGCCCGAGACTCCGCATCTCGACTTCAACGGCACGACCCCGTACGAGGACTACGTACAGGCGGACGTGCTCACCCACCTTCAGCACACCCTCTCCGACGACCCCGGAGAGATGGTCTTCCTGGTCACGACCCAGGTGATGGAGCTGTGGTTCACGGTCATCGTCCACGAGTGGGAGACCGCCGCGCGGGCCCTTCGCGAGGACCGGGTGCCGGTGGCGATCGCCGCGCTGAAGCGTTCCGTACGGGAGCTGGAGGCGCTGAACGCCTCCTGGAAGCCGCTCGGCCAGCTCACCCCGGCCCAGTTCAACGCGTACCGCTCGGCGCTCGGCGAGGGCTCCGGCTTCCAGTCGGCGATGTACCGCCGCATGGAGTTCCTGCTCGGCGAGAAGTCCGCGTCCATGCTGGTCCCGCACCGGGGCGCCCCCCGCGTCCACGGGGAGCTGGAGAAGGCGCTGCACGAGCCGAGCCTGTACGACGAGGTGCTGCGGCTGCTCGCGCGGCGCGGGCACGCGATCCCGGCCGCCGTCCTGGACCGTGACGTGTCGCGCCGCTACGAGCCGTCGCCCGAGGTGGAGGAGGTGTGGACCGCCCTCTACTCCGGTGACGAGAGCGACGACCTGGCCCGCCTCGGCGAGGCGCTGACCGACGTGGCCGAACTGGTCTGGCGCTGGCGCAACGACCATCTGGTCGCCACCCGGCGCGCGATGGGTGCCAAGACCGGCACGGGCGGTTCCGCCGGGGTGGCCTGGCTGGAGAAGCGCGCGCAGAAGAACGTGTTCCCCGAGCTGTGGACGGCGCGGTCCCATGTCTGACATCACTGAACTGGCCTTCAAGGCCCGGGAGTTGGACGCCGGTGACGAGCTGGCGGGGGTGCGCTCACAGTTCGTGCTCGACACTGCGTCTGATCATGCGGCTGACGCCGCGGGCGTCTACCTCGACGGGAACTCGCTCGGCGCACTCCCGGCGGCCGTCCCCGGGCGGGTCGAGGACGTCGTACGGCGGCAGTGGGGCGAGCTGCGCATACGGTCCTGGGACGAGAGCGGCTGGTGGACCGCGCCCGAGCGGATCGGCGACCGGATCGCCCCGCTGGTGGGGGCGGCGGCCGGGCAGGTCGTGGTCGGCGACTCGACAAGCGTGAACGTGTTCAAGGCGCTGGTGGGGGCGGTGCGGCTGGCCCGGCTCAGCGGCTCCGCCCGTTCCGTTCCTTCCGTCCGTTCCGCCCGCGACGAGATCGTCGTCGACGCGACGACCTTCCCCACGGACGGGTACATGGCCGAGTCGGCGGCCCGGATGACCGGCTGCACGCTGCGTCCGGTGGCGCCGGCCGACCTGCCGGGGGTGCTGGGCGACCGTACCGCCGCCGTCCTGCTGAACCACGTCGACTACCGCACCGGCCGGCTGCACGACCTGCCCGGTCTCACGGCCGCCGTGCACGCGGCGGGCGCGGTCGCCGTGTGGGACCTGTGCCACAGCGCGGGCGCCCTGCCGGTCGGGCTCGACGAGCACGGCGTCGACCTGGCCGTCGGCTGCACCTACAAGTACCTGAACGGCGGCCCGGGTTCACCGGCGTACCTCTACGTCCGCCGCGAGCTCCAGGACCGCTTCGACTCCCCGCTGCCCGGCTGGAACTCCCACGCCGAACCCTTCGGCATGCGCCCCGACTACGAACCGGCGCCGGGCGCCCTGCGCGGCCGCGTCGGCACGCCCGACATCCTCTCCATGCTCGCCCTGGAGGCGGCCCTGGAGGTCTGGGACGGCGTCTCGATCGACACCGTCCGCGCCAAGTCCCTCGCCCTGACGGACTTCTTCCTGGAGTGCGTCGCGCGGTACGTGCCGCCGGGCCGGGTGGAGTCGCTGACGCCGGTGGCCCATGAGGAGCGGGGCAGCCAGGTGGCCCTGCGGTGCGCGGATGCCGGGGAGGTCATGAAACGGCTGATCGAACGGGGGGTCGTCGGGGACTTCCGGCGGCCGGACGTGCTTCGGTTCGGCTTCACGCCGTTGTACGTCGGGTTCGGGGATGTGGAGCGGGCGGCGGGGGTGCTGGGGGAGACGCTGCGGGTCAGTGCAGGAAACGGTTGACGAACTGGCTGAGCCCGGTGACGGCGGCGAGTACGGCGGTGACACCGCCCGCTCCCGTCGTCAGCGCGGTCAGCAGGCTCCGCACGACGGTCCGGTTGGGTTCCGGCTGCTGGAGCTGGGCCCCCAACTCCCCGGTGACCTGCCGTAGTTCCTCGGCGTCGGGAAGGGCGTCGGCGTACTGGCTCAGCAGGCGTTGGAGTTCGTCCAGGCGGGTCCGGAGTTCGAGCGTGTCGGGCGGGACGGGGGCCGCGGTGTAGTTCGCCGTGCCGCCGGGGGCGTAGGCGCCGGAGTTGGTGAAGTTCTTCGCCTTCACGCGGTTGTCGTTTCCCTGGGGTCCCTGGGGCATTCCCTGTCTCCTCTGGTGGGTCGGTCCCGGTGGGTCAGTTCGGTGCGGCCTGGCGGGCACCGCCGCCTCCGCCGCCCGAACGGGCACTTCCGCCGGGGGCGTAGGCGCCCGAGTTGTGGAAGTTCTTGGCCTTCACGCGGTTGTCGTTCCTGACGCTGTAGTCGTTGTTGGTGGTGAAGTTCTGGACGAGGTTCTGCTGGAGCCGCTGGAAGTTCTCCGAGTCGATGCCGCGGGACTCCAGGAAGTCGCCGACCGTGTTCAGCAGGTGCTGCTGTGTCGTGTGCAGGGCGCGGCTGAGGTCCCGGCCGAGGAAGTACGTCCCCTCGTTCAGACCGCAGGCGAACTCCCGGACGCTGTACTGGGCGCCGTAGTCGAACTGGTAGCCACCCCGGACGACCCGCCGCTGCCGGCGCCTGCGGGCCGCCGCGGCACGGGCGGAGGAGGCACGCCGCGCCAGCGCCCTCGGTGCGCCCAGCAGCGCGGGCAGCAGCCGGGGCAGTGCCTGCGCCCCGGCGCGTACGGCGGATCCCGCGCCCGTGCGGTGGGGGAGGAGGTCGACCGCGTAGTACCCCGGGAGCATCGGCAGCAGGGCGTACGCCGACCACTCCAGGTACAGCGTGCCGCTCACCTGCACCGCTCGTAGATACATCGTGACCACCAACTGGCCGCTCCAGGCGGGGATCTCGATGCTCACGTAGGAGCGCCGGGTCGCGCCCAGGCCGTCCGGCATCGTGCGCATGACGTGCGGGGCGACCCGGGTGAGCGGAGGCTGGTCGGGAATCGGGAGCAGCCTGCGGTCCAGGGCGACGTTCAGCCCGTCGACGAAGAGGCGCTCCTCCACGCGCAGGTTGTTCAGGCCGATGCCACGGGCCGCGGCGACCAGTTCGTCGTACAGCTCGCCGGTGGTGAACGGCCGGGGCGGGCGGCGTCCGCCGTCCGGGCGGGGCGTGCCCTTGCGGATGTCGATCGGCATGTCCCACTCGTCGACCTGGAAGCCGCTGCCCGCGAAGGGGCAGTAGTTGGAGCAGACGATCAGGTTCCCGGCGGGCCGTTCGGCCACGGCGGCGAGGCGGTCGCGGGCCCGGGAGGCAGGCGGGTCGGGTGCCTGGGACGGTCGGTAGTGGTTCGCCGCCAGTCTCCGGCGCAGGACCAGGTAGTCGGTCACCCAGATGTCGACGGCCACGGCCAGCCAGCCGAGGAGGAGGGCGGGCAGGGCGCCGAGGGCGTACGGCTGCCAGTCGATCCGCGGCTGGTCCGACGTGAACTCGTCCAGGTGGGCGTGGACGCCGAGCCCGATCAGCGCGACCGCGCAGAGCAGCATGCCGGCGAGGACGAGGTCCCGGGCGAGGCGGCGCCGGCGTGCGGCGAGCGCCCAGCGGGTGACGACGCCCAGGTCGGCGCCGAAGACGGGGGCGAGGGCCCGGTAGGGCTCGTCGACGACCTGGCGTACCACCAGTTCCGCGAACCAGGGGTCGAGCTGGGTGGCCGCCGCGAGGTGGCGGGTGGTCATCGAGCGGGCGTCGTCGTCGACGGGCGGAGGCGGGGCGTGGCTCGGCGGGGGCGGGGGCGTGGACAGGCCCGGGGCCGGGTCTCGCCCGGCTGCCGCGGCCGCTTCCCGGCGTCGGCGGGCGTCGCGTACGTCGGTGACGGTGGCGGTGTCGTGCACGGAGCGGTGGGCGGGCCCGAAGGCGGCTGCTCCGTCCTCGCCGACGAAGGTCAACTGCACTGAGCCGAGCCGAAGTTGGTCACCATGGGTGAGCCTGACCGGCTGTCCGGGCGGGATCGGCGTGCCGTTGTGCAGGACGCCGTTGCGGGAGCCGAGGTCGTTCAGCCAGACTCCGTCGCTGCCCTGCCGTAGTTCGGCGTGGCGTTTGCTGACGTCCGGAGAGTCCAGGCGGATGTCGCCGAGTCTCCCCATGATGTGCGTGCTGCGGCTCAACCCCCAGGTGACCCCGGCGAACTGCACTGGCTCGGTGATCTCCAGATAGGGCGGCCGGACCCCCGTCCGCGCCATGACTCATCACTCCCCGTTGCCGAGACGCATGTAAATGGTCTCGGTTGAGAGCCATGTTCCTCGTAGGGCGATGTGTCCGGCAACGGACAAATTTGTGGGGTGGTGGGAAGAGGAGTGCGGTGGTACGCGGCGGCGTGCGGAGCGGTCACGTCGCGATGGCGTACACCCCCGCCTGTGCCGCCGCGACCGCGGCGTCCGCCGCGCGTTCGGCGTCGGCGGGGTCCGGGGCGGTACCGGTGGTGAGGAAGCCGTAGTAGAGGGGCGCCGAGACCGCCCGTACGACCGTCGCCGCGTCCGTGCCGGCCGGCAGCTCGCCCCGCGCGACGCCCTCCGCCACGCAGGGCGCCCACTCCGCCACCCGGACCTCGTAGAACCGCCGCAGCGCCTGGGCCGTGCGCTCGTCGCACGCCGCCGCGGCGATCACCGCGCGGAACAGCGCGCCCTGCCGGGGGTCGGTGAGTGTCCGCTGGACCAGCGAGGCGTTGGCGCGCAGGTCGCCTCGTACGGAGCCGGTGCGGGTGCGCGGCAGCGACTGCTCGGCCATCTCGGCGAGCAGGTCGGCGACCAGGGCGGTCACCGAGCCCCACCGCCGGTACACGGTCGTCTTGCCGACCTCCGCGCGCCGGGCGACGTCCGCGAGGTCCAGCCGGTCGAAGCCCTGCTCGGCCAGCACGTCCCCCGCCGCCCGCAGTACGGCCGTACGGACGCGGGCGGTGCGGCCGCCGGGGCGTACGGTGCCGGGTTCGGCGGACATGTCGGCCTCCTCGTTCCCTGTGGATCGCTGTATCGCCTGGATCGCTGTATCGCCACCCGGACCGCCAGCGTAACGAAACGGCAGAACCGTTTAAGCCTCACCGAGCGTGACATCCCCGTGTCCGCGCACGTCACCGGCCTGATAGCGTCCCGCCAACGGGCGAATTCTCTCCACGGGATCGCATCCCGGTCCGCCAAGTCCGTTTCACCGCTGAGAGGTTGGAGCATGCCGGACGACGCCGCAGCACTCGATGCCGCAGCTGCCCGTGCCGTCGCCGAAGAGGAGTCGGCCTTCTCGCACCCCGCGGTCGACCCAGACGCCACCGCGGCGTACGGCGATCATCCCGACCAGGTGATCGACTTCTACGCCCCGCACATCGAGGTCGTACCGGGGGTTCCCGCCCCGCTGGTCGTCGTGCTGCACGGGGGTGCGTGGCGTGCGCCGTACGACCGCCGGCACATCTCGCCCTTCGCGGACTACCTGGCGCGTCGGGGGTTCGGGGTGGCGAGCGTGGAATACCGGCGGGGCGCCGGGGACGGGGAGCCGGAGTCGGTCGCGGGGCGGTGGCCGGACACCTTCGACGACGTCGCCGGCGCGCTGGACGCGCTTCCCGCGCTCGTCCGCGAGATCCTCCCGCAGGCCGACCCGCGCCGCATGGTGGTCACCGGGCACTCGGCGGGCGGTCACCTCGCCCTGTGGGTCGCGGCCCGTCACCTGCTGCCGGCCGACGCCCCCTGGCACACGGACCGTCCGGCGCCACTGCGGGGGGTCGTCGCCCTCGCTCCGATCGCGGACCTCGCGGTCGCGCAGAAGCTGGATGTGTGCGGCGGGGCGGTGCGTCAACTCCTGGGCGGGGAAGTCGAGTTCGCGGAGCGCCAGCCGTACGCCGACCCCGCCCTGCTGCTTCCCACGGGCATCGCGACGACCCTCGTCCAAGGCCGCGGCGACCTGGTCGTCCCGCAGGCGGTCGCCGAGTCGTACGCGGACGCGGCGGCGAAGGCGGGGGAGGTGGTGGGCCTGACGTTGCTGGAGGACGTCGGCCATTTCCCGCTGATCGATCCGGTGGCGGACGCGTGTGCGGTGGTGGCGGAGGAGATCACGCAGCTGGCGTGGTGACCCGCGCCCGCCGACGTGGGGCACGCGTAGTACCTGAGAGGGATGGCGAAGGACCCCTCTCACTGGTGACGACCGCTACCCGGCCCTCCCCCTACCGTTCTGTATGTGACCGAGACGACCCAGATCCACACCACGCCGCCGGGCGACGGGGCCAAGTCGCGCAGCCCGGAGTTCCGGCTTGCCGCGGACGCCCTGCGCGGGCTGCGGCAGGACCTGTTCCACGATGCCTTCGCCTACCGCCTGCTCCCTCGCATGCGTGTCGACGGCCCGCTGACCAGGCGGCTGCCGCCGCGCCTGGGGGAGTACGCGGGCTGGATGCCGCACGCGATGATCTGCGCGGCCGCCCTGCTCACCCTGGCCATCTCCGCCGTCGACCAGGGCGCGTGGCTGGTGCTCGCTCCGCTCGCCGTGCTCCCGATCCTGTTGACCATGGCCCGGCCGGTCGGAGCGTTCTGGCTGTCCATGGCGGCCACCCCGCTCGCTCTCCCGTTCGGCGACCAGTGGGGCGAATGGCCGTGGCTGCCGGGCAGCTTCGCCTGCCATCTGACGGTGCTGACGGTCGTGGCCGTGCGCACCAGGCCGCGCACGGCCGCGTGGATGTGGGCGCTGACCGCGGCGTACGGCACCTTCGCGGAGGCACTGTTCGGCTCGGGCCACTACTCCACCAACACCGGTCCCATGCTGGTCGTCTCCGCACTGGCCCTGCTCAGCGTCGCCGTCTGGCACACCCGCCGTGAGGCCAAGCAGGAGGTGACCGCCCAGCAGACGGTGACCGCGCACGAGCGCTCCCGGCGCACCCTCCTGGAGGAGCGCACGACGATCGCCCGCGAGCTCCACGACGTGGTCGCGCACCACATGTCGGTCGTCGCCATCCAGGCGGAGGCCGCCCCCTACCGGGTGGAGAACCCGCCGCCGGAGCTGGAGCGGGCCTTCGTCACCATCCGGGAGAACGCGGTCGCGGCCCTCACCGAGCTGCGCCGGGTCCTGGGCGTCGTCCGGGCCGAGGACTACGAGGCCCCGGACGCCCCGCAGCCCACCCTCGCCGACCTGGACGGACTGCTCGCCAACGTGCGGGACGCGGGGCTCAGCGTCGACAAGACGGTGACCGGAGCGGTACGCGAGCTGCCGCAGGGCGTCGAGCTGTCGGCGTACCGGATCGTGCAGGAGGCACTGAGCAACACCCTGCGGCACGCGCCCGGCACGAGCGCCCGGGTGGAGATCGGTTACGTCCTCGGCGGGCTGGGCCTGCGCATAGTCAACGACCCGCCGCCCGCGCCGGCCCTGGTGAAGCCCTCGCCCGGCGCCGGGCACGGCATCACCGGCATGCGGGAGCGGGTCTCCATGCTGAACGGCGAGATGACGGCGGGCGCGACGGACGAAGGAGGGTACGAGGTGGCGGTGTTCCTGCCGGTGCCTGCGGCGCCCGCTCCCGGTGAGGACGACGCATGACGCAGGGCACGATCCGCGTACTGATCGCGGACGACCAGATGATGGTCCGCGAGGGCTTCTCGGTCCTGCTGAACGCGATGCCGGACATCGAGGTCGTCGGAGAGGCGGTCAACGGCCGCGAGGCGGTGGCCAAGGTCCGCGAACTCGCCCCGGACGTCGTCCTGATGGACATACGCATGCCGGAGCTGAACGGCATCGAGGCGACCCGCGAGATCGTCGCCGCGGACGGCGCGGCGAAGGTGCTGGTCCTGACCACCTTCGACCTCGACGAGTACGTGTACCAGGCACTGCGGGCAGGAGCCTCCGGCTTCCTCCTCAAGGACGCCTCGGCCCGCCAACTCGCGGACGGGGTAAGGGTGGTGGCGTCCGGCGAGGCCCTCCTCGCGCCCACGGTCACCAAGCGCCTGATCACCGAGTTCTCGAAGCTGTCCCAGACGCCGCGCCTCATGCCGTCCGCACAGGCGGCGTACGGCGACCTGACCGACCGGGAGACGGAGGTCCTGGTCCTGATCGCCCAGGGCCTGTCGAACGCGGAGATCGCGGAACGGCTGGTGGTGGCCGAGTCGACGATCAAGACCCACGTCAGCCGGATCCTGGTGAAGCTGGGGCTCAGGGACCGGACGCAGGCGGCGGTGTTCGCGTACGAGGCGCGGTTGGTGACGCCGGGCTGAGCGATCCGCGGGAAGTGCCGCGATGGGCCGTCGGTCGTCTGCGGCGCCATCGTGGCTGATCGCGCAGTTCCCCGCGCCCCTTCAGAGCGCTGCCGAACCGTCGTTCACCGATTGTCTCCCCGAGCTGTGCGGATTTCGGCGACGGCCGCGGAACTCCTCGGCGAGGCGGACAACCTCGGACAGGTCCGTGGGATCGGCATGGTTTCGAGTCATCCCGTTTGACCAGGAAGGTTTTGCGGGTGCTGGAGCCTCGTTGGTGTATCTGGGGGGCCCGGTTCCCCAGCTGGACACCGGGCTGCGCGACTCGCCCACCGGCGTTGCGTTCTGCGATGCAGAAGCGCAGTTGAAGCACCTCCGGAGGCTGTTCCATAAGGTGGCGGAGGCGTCGCTGGACCCCACAGCGTCGCGGGACTTCATCCAACGACTGGCGAAGGAACTGTGATGAACTGGCGGAAATCGACGTACTCCGGCGGCGGCGAGGGCGACACCTGCGTAGAGATAGCCACCCTCCCCACCCGCATAGCCGTCCGCGACTCCAAGGCCCCCACCCGAGCCACCCTCTCCTTCCCCGCCCCCGCCTTCACCGCCCTCATCGACCACCTGAAGGGCCACCCCGCATGGAACAGCGAGTCACTCTGATCACCCTCGGCGTCTCCGACCTCGCCCGGTCCAAGGCCTTCTACGAAGCCCTCGGCTGGCAGGGGCAGGAAGTCCTGGAGACCGTCTTCTTCCAGGCGGGCGGCCTCGGCCTGGTCCTCTGGGGCCGGGACAAGCTCGCCGCGGACTGTGGGCTGGAAGCCGGGAAGGCGGACGGGTTCGGCGGCATCGTGCTCGCGCACAACGTCCGGTCCGACGCCGAGGTCGACGAACTGCTCGCCGCCGTGGAACGAGCCGGCGGCACCGTGACCAGGCCCGCCGCTGTCAACGAGATCGGCTTCTACTCCAGCGCGTTCACCGACCCGGACGGCCACGCCTGGGAGGTAGCCCACAACCCCGGCTTTCCGCTCGCGGACGACGGCACGGTCACGCTCCCCGACTTCGGTCAGGCCCAGTGAGGCCTGCTGGAGGAAGAAATACGCGCGGTGCCGACCCGGTCGTTCGGGGTGTCCCCCCTGGTCAGACAGGGGAGCCACGGTCTAACGTCCGTGCATGGCAGCCTTCGATCCGTGGGACCCGGCGTTCCTCGACGACCCGTACCCCGCCTATGCCGAGTTGCGTGAGCGTGGCCGTGTGCAGTACTTCGAGCCCACCGGGCAGTGGCTGGTGTCGCATCATGCGGACGTGTCCGCGCTGCTGCGGGACCGGAGGCTGGGGCGGACGTATCAGCACCGGTTCACCCATGAGGACTTCGGGCGTACCGCTCCTCCCGCCGCGCACGAGCCGTTCCACACGCTCAACGACCACGGGATGCTCGACCTGGAGCCGCCGGACCACACCCGGATCCGGCGCCTGGTCTCGAAGGCGTTCACGCCGCGCACGGTGGAGCAGCTCAAGCCCTACGTGACCCGGCTCGCCGGGGAATTGGTCGACGGGCTCGTGCGGCAGGGCGGTGGTGACCTGCTCACCGATGTCGCCGAGCCGCTCCCCGTGGCCGTGATCGCCGAGATGCTGGGCATCCCGGAGTCGGACCGGGCGCCTCTGCGTCCTTGGTCGGCGGACATCTGCGGGATGTACGAGCTGAACCCGTCGGAGGACGTGGCGGCCAGAGCGGTGCGGGCGTCGGTGGAGTTCTCCGACTACCTCCTCCAGCTGATCGCCGATCGTCGCAAGGAGCCGGGCGAGGACCTGATCTCGGGGCTGATCGCGGCGCACGACGAGGGCGACCGTCTCACCGAGCAGGAGATGATCTCGACCTGTGTGCTGCTGCTGAACGCGGGGCACGAGGCGACGGTGAACGCCACCGTCAACGGTTGGTACGCCCTGTTCCGCAACCCCGGCCAGCTGGCGGCCCTGCGTGCGGACCACACGCTGGTCGCGTCCGCGATCGAAGAGCTCATGCGCTACGACACCCCGCTCCAGCTCTTCGAACGCTGGGTGCTCGACGACATCGAGGTCGACGGCACGACGATCCCGAGGGGAGCGGAGATCGCGATGCTCTTCGGCTCCGCCAACCACGACCCCGAGGTGTTCCGGAATCCCGAGCAGCTCGACCTCGCCCGCGAGGACAACCCGCACATCTCCTTCAGTGCCGGCATCCACTACTGCATCGGCGCCCCGCTGGCCCGTATCGAGCTGGCGGCATCGATGACGGCCCTGCTGGAGAAGGCCCCGACGCTGGGCCTGGCGGCGGAGCCGCGTCGGAAGCCGAACTTCGTGATCCGGGGGCTGGAAGGGCTGGCCGTCGACGTGTGACGACGGCGGGCCGCCGGGCTTTCTCGCCCCCTCCGCCCCTTCCCGTCCCGTCCCTGGGGGCTGCCGCCCCCAGACCCCCGCCTTCGGCCCGAAGGGCCTCGTCCTCAAACGCCGGACGGGCTGAAATTCAGCCCCTCCGGCGTTTGAGGAGCGGGGTCTGGGGCGGAGCCCCAGAAGGATGGGACGGGTAGGGGCGGCGGGGGCGAGAAACACCTCACGGGCTCATGTCCCGCCGCCGCAGCCCAGCCAGCCCCACCCCGACCAGCGCCACCGCCAACAGCACAAGGACCAGCACCGGGCCCCACTCCATCTCCCCACCCGGCAGCTTCGGCAGATGGCCGAACGGGGAGACGTCCAGCACCGCCTGCGGAACGTCCAGCGCGGGCCCCACCCAGCCGATCAGCAGCACCGCCCCGGCCACGCCCCACGCCGCCACCGCCGCCCGGGGAGCCAGCCCGTGCAGCAGCACCGCCAGCCCTCCGATCACCCAGACCGCGGCCACCTGCACCAGGCACGCCCCCAGGATCGGCCCGGCCTCCTTGCCGTAGCCCACGGCGAAGCCCAGCCCGGCTAGCAGCATGATCAGTACGGAACCGCCGAAGGCGATCAGCAGGTGGCCGCTCGCCCACCGGAGTCGGCCGACCGCGTTCGCCAGCACCGGTTCCGCGCGCCCCGAGGTCTCCTCGCCGTGCAGGCGCAGCACCGAGGCGACGACGTACAGCGCGGCGATCAGGCCGAGCATGCCGATCATCGCCGAGAGGAAGGCGTCCGTGATCCCCGACTGGCCGCCCATCCGTTCGATGATCTGGCGGGCGTTGTCGTTGTCGCCGACGAGGTCGGCCGCGCCGTCGGTCATGCCGCCGTAGACGACCCCGGCGAGGAAGAAGCCGATGCTCCAGCCGAGGAGGCTGCCGCGTTGCAGCCGCCAGGCCAGCGCCGCCGCCGAGCCGAGGCGGCCGGACGCCGGTCCCGGGCGGGTCGGCAGGAAGCTCATGCCGACGTCCCGGCGGCCGGCCAGTTCGTAGGCGACGGCCGCCTGCACCGCCACCGCCGCGGCGAACAGCACCAGTACCCACCAGCGTTCGGCCGCGAAGGGCCGTACGTTCTCCAGCCAGCCGATCGGCGACAGCCAGGTCAGGACCGACGAGCCGTCGTCCGTCGCCGAGTCGCCGGCCGCGCGCAGCACGAAGGCCGCGCCGAGCACCCCCGCCGTCAGGCCGCGGGCCAGGCGCGCGCTCTCCGTGAGCTGGGCGACGATCGCGGCCATCGTGGCGAAGACCATGCCGACGCCGGCGATCCCGAGCCCGAGGGCGAGCGCGCCGGCCACGCCCTGTCCGGCCAGGCCGGCGGTCAGGAGCAGGGCCAGTACGGCGTTCGCGGCCGCCGCGGTCAGCAGTGCCGCCGTGAGCGACGCCCTACGGCCCACCATCCTCGACGCCACCAGTTCCTGCCGCCCGCTCTCCTCCTCGTCCCGGGTGTGCCGGACGACGATGATCAGGCTCATCACGGCGGCCAGCGCGCCCGCGTACACGCCGACCCGCCAGGCGGTCAGCGCGCCGAGCGAGTCGTCGAAGACCGGGCCGACCATCGCGCGCAGGGAGGGGTTGGTCTCCATCTGCCGTACCAGGTCGGCGCGTTCGGCGGAGGTGCCGTACAGGCCCTTCAGGGTGTTCGGCATGGAGAGGACCATCAGCGCGTTCACCCCGATCCAGATGGGGATCATCGCGCGGTCGCGACGCAGCGCGAAGCGCACCAGGGTGCCGGTGCCCGCGAGTTGGCGGTGACCGGTGGGCCGTGGCGTCGAAACGGCGGTCATCGGGCCGCCGCCTCGGCCGGTACGTCCTCCTGGTAGTGCCGCAGGAACAGCTCCTCCAGCGTGGGCGGCGTCGACGTCAGCGACCGCACGCCGGTCTCGCTCAACTGCCGTAGTACGGCGTCGAGTTCGCTGGTGTCCACCTGGAGCCGTACCCGGTGTCCCTGCACGTCGAGGTCGTGGACGCCCGGCAACTCGGTCAACCCGTTGGGCGCCCCCGCGAGTTCGGCGGTCACGCTGGTTCGCGTCAGGTGGCGCAGGTCGGTGAGCGAGCCGGTCTCGACGGTCCGCCCCTTGCGGATGATGCTGACGCGGTCGCAGAGCTCCTCGACCTCGCTCAGGATGTGGGAGGACAGCAGGACCGTCCGTCCCCGGTCCCGCTCCTCCTCCACGCACCGCCGGAAGACCGCCTCCATCAGCGGGTCCAGGCCCGAGGTCGGCTCGTCCAGGATCAGCAGGTCGACGTCCGAGGCGAACGCGGCGACCAGGGCGACCTTCTGCCGGTTGCCCTTCGAGTACGTCCGTCCCTTCTTCGTCGGATCGAGCTCGAAGCGTTCGATCAGTTCGGCGCGGCGGCCGGTGTCGAGGCCCCCGCGCAGGCGGCCGAAGAGGTCGATGACCTCGCCGCCCGACAGGTTCCGCCACAGGGTCACGTCGCCGGGGACGTACGCGATCCGGCGGTGCACCTCGACCGCGTCCGCCCAGGGATCGCGGCCGAGGACCTGCGCGGCGCCCGAGTCGGCGCGCAGCAGGCCGAGGAGGACGCGGATGGTGGTGGACTTGCCGGAGCCGTTCGGGCCGAGGAAGCCGTGCACCTCGCCCGTCTCCACCTCCAGGTCGAGACCGTCGAGCGCGTGCGTGCGGCCGAAGGACTTGTGCAGTCCGGACACGGTGATGGCCTTCGTCATGCTTCAGAACGTACGCTTCTTTCAGAAATTTGTGAAGTTAAGGAAGCGTATGAAATCCGGTTAGGATGGGCCGCATGACCGAATCAGCCGGGGCCGGGCGGGACGCGGAGGCCGTGTCGAAGTTCGTGGAGGCCTTCGCGGCCCAGCTCGTCGAGGCCGGTATGCAGCGGATGGCCGCCCGGGTGTTCGCCGCGCTCCTCGCGTCCGACTCCGGCGCCATGACCTCAGCCGAACTCGGCGAACAGCTCCAGGTCAGCCCGGCCGCCGTCTCCGGTGCGGTGCGGTATCTCGCGCAGGTGCACATGGTCTCGCGGGAGCGCGAACCCGGCTCACGGCGCGAGCGCTACCGGGTGCACAGCGATCAGTGGTACGAGGCGCTGACGAACCGGGACGCCATCCTCAAACGCTGGGAGCAGACCCTGCGCGAGGGCGTCGACAGCCTGGGTGCCGCGAGCCCCGGCGGACAGCGGATCGCCGAGACGCTCGCCTTCTTCGAGTACCTGGAGGGCGAGTTGATCAAGCTGATGGAACGGTGGCGGGAGCACCGGGAGAAGACCTTCGGCCGGGGCTGACGCTCGGTCTGAAAGGCGCGCCTTCGTCACGCAACCGGTTTCACGTAGCCCTTGCCCTGCTGTGATCCCGTGATCGAGGATGACGGGATGTCAACTGAGACCGTGCCACCCCCGCGCGTCGCGCGCGCCGCAGAGAAGGCCGGTCTCGGAGATTTCGAGAACCGGCATGACCGCCGTACGCCGACATGGCGGCTGGCCGCCGAGGTGGCTCTGCTCCTGCCGGTGGTGATCCTGCTCTTCGCGGCGAAGACCGGGCGGCCGGACGGCGCGTGGGGCTGGCTGGCGCTGCTGGTGGGGGTCGTGGAGATGGGCGTCGTGGTCTGGCGGTTCTCGCCGCTGTTCACCAACGATGCGGTACCGGAGCCCGCTCCGGCCCGGGATCTCGGCAAACTCGTGGTGTATACGGCCCTGCTCGGCGGCTACCTGGCCTGGCAGTGGCACCTCGGCTGGCCGGACAACTCGTTCGGCGACTGGCTGACCGTGGTCGCCGTGACCGCCGCCGTGCCGGTCCTCGTGATCGGCTTCGACATTCTCTTCCTGGCCTACGCGCCCTGGTACACGTTCAGCGAGGGCCTGGTGCTGGGCAATTCGTGGGGCGGCCGACGGCGGCTGATCCGCTACGCCGACGTCACCGTCCTCCGCTACGCGGAGTGGTCGACGAGCAGGAAGGTTCCCACCCTCGCCCCCGGCGACGGCTATAACCGCCGCCACGCCGAGCACCACTGGCACCGCCTCCGTGTACGGGGCGGGCGGAACCTGCGCTTCAGGTCGAGCGGTCTCGACTACGCGTACGACGACCTCAGCGGCGCGATCCTCGCCGGCGTCGCCGCGGAGCAGGTCGCCGGTGTCCGGGCGACGATCCGGGACGGCGGGGAGGCCGCGTTCGGGCCGATCACGGTGGACCGGGACACGATAAGGGCGGGCTCGGTCTCCGTGCCCTGGGAGAAGGTCAAGACCGTCTGGTTCAGCGAGCGCAAACTGCTGATCGAGACGACCGACGGCTCGCCGGGCCTGACCTTCCGCGCCAGCCGGGTCCCGAACGGCGTGACCCTCCAGTGGCTCAACATGGGACTGCAACGGGAGCGCCACGACCGGGACCGCATCAGGAAGGAAAACGAGGAGCGCGAGGCACGTGGGAAGCGGGGCCGCCGCAAGAGGCGCAAGTGAAGCCGCACAGACCAAGGGCCCTGGTGGAGACCGACCTCTCCACCAGGGCCCAACTACCGTACGGCTAACGCTCCTTCGTCTCCTCCAGCACCGTCCGCCCGATCAGCGCGTACCGGGACGGGTCGCGCCGCTTGAGGTACTGCGCGTACCCGATGCCCGATGCCGCGATCAGCACGACGATCCACGGCGTCGCCTTCAGCACCAGCGAACCGGACTCCGTACCGGCCGCCACGCCCATGTTGGAGACCAGCAGGACGACCACCGCGAGCATGGCCACCCCGCCCACCAGCGGGGCGACGAACGTCTTGAACCAGTGGCGGCTCTCGGGGTGGTGCGTGCGGAAGTACGCCAGCACCGCGAACGAACACACGGCCTGCACGACGAGGATCGCCATGGTGCCGAGGATGGCGAGCAGGACGTACAGACCGGCGTACGGGTCCTTGCCCGCGATCCAGAACGCGGCGATCAGTACGGCGCTGATGATGGTCTGGACGAGGCCCGCGATGTGCGGGGAGCCGTGCTTGTCGTGGGTGCGGCCGATGGTCTTCTTCAGCGACGGCAGGACGCCCTCGCGGCCCAGCGCGTACATGTAGCGGGCGGCGCAGTTGTGGAAGGCCATGCCGCAGGCGAGTGAGCCGGTGATCATCAGCCACTGCATGACGACGACCGCCCAGTGGCCGACGTACTGCTCGGTGGGGTTGAAGAACAACGCGAGGGGGTTCGCGGAGGAGGCGGCCGCGACGGCCTCCTTCTCGCCGTTGCCGATGATGGCCATCCAGGAGACGAAGACGTAGAAGACGCCGACGCCGAGGACCGAGATCATCGTCGCCTTGGGGATGATCTTCTTCGGGTTGCGGGACTCCTCGCCGTACATCGCGGTCGACTCGAAGCCGACCCACGACCAGAAGGCGAAGAAGAGGCCGAGGCCGGCGGAGGTGCCCTGGAAGGCGTTGACCGGGTTGATCGGGCCGAAGGTGAAGCCGTTCGGGCCGCCGCCGTGCAGGGCGACCGAGATCGCCATCGCCGCGAGGATCGTCACCTCGGTGGCCAGCAGGACGACGAGCACCTTCTCCGCGACCGAGACGCCGAACCAGGTGCCCATCGCGTTGACGGCGAGCATCAGGATCGCGAACGCCCACCACGGGATGTTCAGACCCGTCTGGTCCTCGAGCGTGGTGGTCGCGAAGACCGAGAAGATGCCGATGAGGGCCGGCTCGAAGACGACGTACGCGAAGGTCGCCAGGAGCCCGGAGGCGAGACCCACCGTGCGGCCGAGGCCGTACGAGATGAAGCCGTAGAAGGCGCCGGTGGAGGTGATGTGCTTCGCCATCGAGGTGAAGCCGACGGAAAAGATTGCCAGGACGACCATTGCGACGAGGTAGCTCGCCGGGGCGCCGATGCCGTTGCCCGACGACACCATGAAGGGCACGTTGCCGGTCATCGCGGTGATCGGCGCGGCGGTCGCCACGGCCATGAAGACCACGCCGAGCAGGCCGATGGCATTGGGCTTGAGCCGGTGGACGGTCTCCTCCCCGCCCGTCTTCGCCTCGGGGGCGACGCCCTCTTGTACTGCCATCGGGTGGCCCCTCTTCTGTCGTCCGGCTTGGGTACTGGTCCGGAATCCTGAAGTGCGAATGAGTCACGCAAAGGGCTGAGGGCGTTAAATGCATGTCAACTAGACCTTTAAAAACCGGGCGTGGCGAACGCCTTGGTTAACTCTCGGGCAGCTCGTGGACTGTGCCGGACCGAGCCTCGTAGCGTCCTTCGCATGAGCACCTACACGTCCACCCTCGGCGGCGAACGCCACCGGTTCGACTCCCTCGCGCGCCTGCTCGCCGCCGCGAGCCCCGAGCGCTCCGGCGACCGGCTGGCCGGACTCGCCCCGTCGTCCGCCCGGGAGCGGGTCGCGGCCCGCTGGGCGCTGGCCGAGGTGCCGCTCGCGGCCTTCCTCACCGAGCCGGTGGTGCCGTACGAGACCGACGACGTGACCCGGCTGATCCTCGACACGCACGACCCGGTGGCCTTCGCGCCGGTGGCCGGGATGACGGTCGGGGAGCTGCGGGAGTGGCTGCTGTCCGAGGCGGCGGACGCCGAGGCGCTGGCGGCGGTGTCGCCCGGGCTCACCCCGGAGATGGTCGCGGCCGTGTCCAAGCTGATGGGGAACGCGGACCTGGTGGCCGTGGCGCGCAAGGTGCGGGTGGTGACCGCCTTCCGCTCGACGATCGGCCTGCCGGGCCGGCTGGCGACCCGTCTCCAGCCCAACCACCCCACCGACGACCCGGCGGGCGTGGCCGCGGCCCTGCTCGACGGCCTGCTGCTCGGCTCCGGCGACGCGGTGATCGGCATCAACCCGGCCACGGACAGCCCGAGAGCCGTACGGGATCTGCTGGAGCTGCTGGACGGGGTCATCACGCGGTACGCGATCCCGACCCAGTCGTGCGTGCTGTGCCATGTGACGACGAGCGTGGACCTGATGGAACGCGGGGCGCCCGTCGACCTCGTCTTCCAGTCCATCGCGGGCACGCAGGCGGCGAACGCGTCCTTCGGCGTCACGCTCGGGCTGCTCGACGAGGCGTACGAGGCGGCGCGCGGGCTGGACCGGGGGACGGTCGGCAAGAACGTCATGTACTTCGAGACCGGCCAGGGCAGCGCCCTGTCGGCCGGCGCGCACCACGGGGTGGACCAGCAGACGGTCGAGGCACGGGCGTACGCGGTCGCCCGGCGCTACGACCCCCTGCTGGTGAACACCGTCGTCGGCTTCATCGGCCCGGAATACCTCTACGACGGCCGGCAGATCCTGCGCGCCGCCCTGGAGGACCACTTCTGCGGCAAGCTGCTCGGCCTGCCGATGGGACTGGACATCTGCTACACCAACCACGCGGACGCCGATGACGACGACGTGGCGACGATGCTGACGATGCTCGGCGTCGCGGGCGCCTCCTTCGTGATCTGCACGCCGGGCGGCGACGACATCATGCTCAACTACCAGTCGGCCTCGTACCACGACGCGTTGTACCTGAGGGAGGTGCTCGGGCTGCGCCCGGCGCCGGAGTTCGAGGCGTGGCTCGGGTCGATCGGGCTGCTGGACGAACGCGGCGCGATCCGCGAGGTCACCGCACATCCGCTGACGGACATCGGACGGGAGCTGGCGGCATGAGTGAAACGGGAGCCGGCGGCATAAGTGAAACGGGAGCCGGCGGCATGAGTGAGCTCGTCGCACACGCCGACGACTCGGCGCTCTGGTCGACGCTACGGCGCCACACCCAGGCCCGCATCGGCCTCGGCCGGGCCGGCTCCGGCCTGCCGACCCGGCACCGGCTGGAGCTCCAGGCCGCCCACGCGGCGGCCCGCGACGCGGTGCACTCGCCGTTCGACCCGGACACGGTCGCGGCCGCGCTGACCGGGACACCGACGGTACGGGTCCGCAGCGCCGCCCCCGACCGGCTCACCTACCTCCAGCGGCCCGACCTGGGCCGCCGCCTGGACGCCACCGACCGCGCGCATCTCCCGTCGGGGGAGTGGGACCTGGTCTTCGTGGTCGCCGACGGGCTGTCCAGCCGGGCGGTGCACGAGCACGCGGCGGCGATGGTCCGGGCGACCACGGCCCGGCTGTCGGCGGATATCCGCGTGGCCCCGGTCGTCCTCGCCGAACAGGCCCGGGTGGCCCTCGGCGACGACGTCGCCCACGCGATGGGCGCGGCGATGGTGGTCGTCCTGGTCGGGGAGCGGCCCGGCATGTCGGCGGCGGACTCCCTGGGCGCGTACCTCACGTACGGCCCGAAGCCCGGCGTGACGACCGACGCCGACCGCAACTGCCTGTCCAACATCCGGCCACCGCTGGGGCTGACGTACGACACGGCGGCGGCGAAGCTGGCGGCGCTGATGGGCAGGGCGTGGGAGCTGGGGCTGACGGGGGTGGGGCTGAAGGACGAGTCGGACGCGTTGCCGGCGGCGGCCCCGGCTCAGTCCAGGTAGGGCTTGAGCTGGTAGGTGTCGAGCGTGATGCCGACGGGTTCGGGGAGGGTGACCTTGTCGCCGATCTTCACTGTGTGGATGTCCCGGTATCCGTCCTCCGGGTCGGGCTTGCTGTGCACGACGACGGAGGCGTGCTCGCGGTCGATCAGCAGGTAGACGGGGACTCCGGCTTCGGCGTAGCCACGGGGCTTCTCCACGCGGTCGCGGTCGTGCGTGTCCGCGTCGTACGAGGTGATCTCGACCGTCATCAGGACGCCGGCGGGGTCGGCCCAGTCGCCCTGGCCCAGCAGGTAATGGACAGGCGCAAGCACCCCGTCAGGCCGGGCTCGGCCTTTGCGGTGGGCCTCCACCTTCAGGCCCTGCTGCGGGTAAAGGTTGAGTTCGGGCCGGGCCTCCATGCACTGGCGGACCAGCCACATGGCGAGCGTGCTGTGATTGCCGTTGGTCGCCTTCTGGAGCCCGATCCGTCCGTCGATGAACTCGAACCTGACGGTCTCGTCCTCGCGCTCGGCGAACGCGGCGATCCGCTCGAACAAATCCACCGACATCCGAGACGATGTGCCCTCTGCCCTGACCGTCATGGTGCCCCCTGCGTAGGTGGACACCAGCGTCACCGGCGAAGGGAGCGGGCGGGCGCGTTCCACGGTGTGATCACCCAAGTGAGTGATCACCAGCCGCCGCCACCGGCAGCGTCAGCCCCCACGCCCCCTCCCACACCGTCCACGTCCGCCTCCGCACCGGCCCCGACACCACCGCGTCCGCCCGGTACCGGAAGTCCGGTCCCGAGACGGTGATCCGCCGGCCCGTCGCCAGCAGCGGTGTCGCCTCCGCGCCCACCGACAGGGGCCGGGCCTCGACCTCGGCCAGGCCCGAGTCGCCCGGGATGACCGACAGGGCCTCCAGGGGCTGGTCAAGGTCCACCAGGGTGATCCCGTCGACCTCCACGCGGAGGCGGGAGTGGCCGGGGGCGGACGCTGGGGAGAGGGAGCGGGTGGGGCGGGCCGTCACCAGGGTCCGTACCAGGGACTGGCAGGTCCGTATCCAGGGGCGCGCGGAGTCGAGGTCGGCGCCGTGCCGGTCGGCCTCCGCGGCGTCCTCCGGCACCCCCGTCAGGGGCGGAATCCGCAGCGCGCCCAGCACCACCCCGTCGCTCTCGTCGACCAGCAGGTCCATGCGCCGCTCGGCGCCGTCCAGGACGGCCCGTGCCGCCGCGACCGCGCCCGCGGGGACGCCCAGGGAGCGGGCAAGGGACTGAGCGCCCCCCACCGGCACCACCGACAGCCCACATCCGGCCAGCTCCCGCCACCGGTGCAGCAGGGACACCGTGCGCACCAGGGCCCGGTCGTCGCCGATCACGACCGGCCTGCGGGAACCTTTTCTCTGGAGTGCCCGGGCGAATTCCTCGGGCCCCTCGGGGAGGCACACTTTCGTGGTCGCACCCGCGCTGAGCACGTCTTTCGCGATCCGTACGGCCTCACCGTCGGTCCGGCGGGCGACCGGGTCGATGACCACAAGGAGCTGGTCGGAAGTCGCCACCTCGGTCATGCCTCGCTTCCTCGGGTAGCATCTTTGTGCAAGAGCCCCTTGCGCTATTGCGCCAGGGGCTTCGTCTATTCCGGGGCATCCGGTCCGACGGGTTGCGGCCAACGAAGGTCGCCGGTGTACGAAACAGGCTGTGCGGCGCACAGTCAATGTCGCGTACGCCCCTGACCTTGGACATGCCCCGCCCGGAAGGGGTGTACGCGCGTGCCCGCACTTGTGCTGCTCGGTGCTCAGTGGGGTGACGAAGGCAAGGGAAAGGCGACCGACCTGCTCGGTGGCTCGGTGGACTATGTGGTGCGCTACCAGGGCGGCAACAACGCCGGCCACACGGTAGTCGTGGGCGATCAGAAGTACGCCCTCCACCTCCTCCCTTCCGGAATCCTCTCGCCGGGGTGCACCCCGGTCATCGGTAACGGAGTCGTCGTCGACCCGTCGGTCCTGTTCTCCGAGCTGAACGGACTGAACGAGCGCGGCGTCGACACGTCCAAGCTCCTGATCAGCGGTAACGCTCACATCATCACGCCGTACAACGTCACCGTCGACAAGGTGACGGAACGCTTCCTCGGCAAGCGGAAGATCGGCACGACCGGCCGCGGCATCGGCCCGACCTACGCGGACAAGATCAACCGCGTGGGCATCCGGGTCCAGGACCTGTACGACGAGTCGATCCTCACCCAGAAGGTCGAGGCGGCCCTCGACGTCAAGAACCAGATCCTCACCAAGCTCTACAACCGGCGTGCGATCGCCGTCGACCAGGTGGTCGAGGAGCTGCTGACCTACGCCGACCGGCTCGCGCCGTACGTCGCCGACACGGTCCTGGTGCTCAACCAGGCCCTGGAGAACGACAAGGTGGTCCTCTTCGAGGGCGGCCAGGGCACCCTCCTGGACATCGACCACGGCACGTACCCCTTCGTCACGTCCTCGAACCCGACCGCGGGCGGCGCCTGCACCGGCTCCGGCGTCGGCCCGACGAAAGTCAGCCGCGTCATCGGCATCCTGAAGGCGTACACGACCCGCGTCGGCGCGGGCCCGTTCCCCACGGAGCTCTTCGACGAGGACGGCGAGGCGCTGCGCCGCATCGGCGGCGAGAAGGGCGTCACGACCGGCCGCGACCGCCGCTGCGGCTGGTTCGACGCGGTGATCGCGCGGTACGCGACCCGCGTGAACGGCCTGACCGACTTCTTCCTCACCAAGCTGGACGTCCTGACCGGCTGGGAGGAGATCCCGGTCTGCGTTGCGTACGAGATCGACGGCAAGCGCGTCGAGGAACTCCCGTACTCCCAGTCCGACTTCCACCACGCGAAGCCGGTCTACGAGATGCTGCCGGGCTGGTCCGAGGACATCTCCAAGGCGAAGTCCTTCTCCGACCTGCCGAAGAACGCCCAGGACTACGTCAAGGCGCTGGAGGAGATGTCCGGCGCCCCGATCTCCGCGATCGGCGTGGGCCCGGGCCGGGACGAGACGATCGAGATCAACTCGTTCATCTAGTACGGCGGTTCAGAGGGGTTGTGCCACGGGTGCCCCCGTCCGGTGTCGGACGGGGGCACCCGTGTGTCACTCCTGGGTTGCCGCGGGGGCCTGGAACTCGGTGGTGTCGAGCGTGCAGTCGAAGGGCGCGGGGATGTCGAGCTTCTCGCCGAACGGCTTGCTGAGGCGGGCCGTGTAGCCCTCGGCGGTCGGTGCCCACAGCACGGTGGCCTTCTCCTCCTGCATGTCGAGGATCAGGTAGACGGGGACGCCCGCCTTTCCGTACGTCTCGACCTTGTCGGACAGGTCGTCGTCGCGAGTGGCGGACGAGGTCAACTCGGCGACGAAGGAGAGGGCTTCTCCGTCGAGGCGGTTGCTCGACGTCTCAAGCACCTGCTCGTGCGCTGCGTGGATGTCCGGCCCGTAGGCACGCTCAAGCCCGGGAAAGACGAACAGGTTGGGAGCCTGGCTGATGAAGTGGCCGTCGGGGAGGTGCCGCTGAAGCTGCTTGCACACCAGGTTCATGACGCGGGTGTAGTACCCCTTCGACCAGGGCGACATGACGATGCTCCCCCTGATGATCTCGGCCTTGTAGCCGTCCAGCACGTCCAGCCTGTCGAGGTCGTCCAGCATCGCCTCGAAGCTGTGGGGCTCCGTGCTGCTTATCGTCGGTCGCTCAATCATCACCGTCATGATGCGCTCTCCCCTCCAAGAACTGCCATACGCCACTCAGGGTAGCCAACTGAACACGGCACCGTACGTGAACATGTACGCACCAACCGGACGTATCAGACATAGCCTGACCGTTGTATGCGTCCGGTGACCAGAAGAAGGTGAATGCGATGCGCGTACTGCTCAAGGCATCGATGGACACGGAGAAGGCGAACGAGGCCATCCGGAACGGCACGTTGGGGAAGCTGATCCAGGAGTCGGTCGAACAGATCAAGCCCGAAGCGGCCTACTTCACCGCCGAGAACGGCCAGCGCACCGCCTTCCTGGTCTTCGACATGCAGGACAGCTCGCAGATGCCGGTGATCAGCGAGCCGTTCTTCCTCCAGCTGGGTGCGAAGATCTCCTACACCCCGATCATGAACCTCGAGGACGTACAGAAGGGCCTCTCCCAACTGGGGCGCTGATCACCGGCGGAGCCCTGCGGCTCAGCTGAAGATGATCATCGAGCCCTGTGCCAGACTCCGTGTCGCCGCCGCGTGCAGGCCCAGCCAGACGTGACGTTCACGGGCGAAGGGGCTGGGATCGTACGGCGGCGGTACGGCCGGCTCCTCCAGCTCCGTGGGGGCCAGCGGTGCCTCCGGGGGCGCCGGGGGGTTGGCCGGGTCGATGCCGAGTGACGGGGCGACGAACTCCAGTTCCCGCAGCAGTGTCTGGGAGGAGCCCAGCGGGCCGCCGCCCGCGAGGAGTTCGTCGTTGGAGAGCGGGTGCGGGAAGTCCACCGGGACGTAGGCGCCCGCGTGGTCGTAGTGCCACACCAGGTGGGACTGCTGGGCCGTCGCCTCGAACATCTCCAGCAACTGTTCGTAGTCGCCGCCCAGTTCGTCCACCGGTGTCACCGGCAGCCCGCACACCTGGAGCAGATAGGCGCGGCGCAGGAAGTGCAGCGCGTCGTAGTCGAAGCCGGCCACCGGGGCGACCTCGCCGGACAGGCCGGGCATGTACTGGTACACCGGCACCGGCGGGAGCCCGGCCTCGGCGAGCACCTTGTTGTATTGCGCGAGTTCCTCGGCGAACGGATTGTCCGGGGTGTGGCACAACACGTCCACGAGCGGCACCAGCCACAGGTCACAGGCCAAAAGTCAGCTCCTCGGTCACGCGCAGCGCTGCGGTCGTCACAGTGGTTGTCACACGGTGGTCAAGGCAGGGTAGTCGGTGCGGTGCGGACTTCGCTGCCGTCGTGCAGGTCCCATACCCGTGCCCGCCCCGCTCACCCGGCGGCGAGGCGTTCGATCAGCGCGAGGGAGTACGTGTTGTAGGCGGCGACGATCGAGCGGGCGGCCTTGGTGTCGCGCTCGGCCAGGGCGTCCACCAGTTCGGTGTGGCCGGACCACAGGCTGCCGCGCAGGTCGGTCAGCCGGCGCAGGTGCTGGACCGTGCACACCCAGGACTGCACCCGCAGCCGGTGCAGGAAGTCGGCCAGGTAGGGGTTGCCGAAGAGGGTGCTCAGTTCGCGCCAGAAGCGCAGGTCGTAGCCGATCAGGACGGTGATGTCACCGGCGGTCGCGGCGCGCTGCGCCTCCTCGCCGCGACGGCGTACGCCCGCCACGGCGGCGGCCGTACGGGGGTCGTCAAGATCGCGGTAGCCCCGGTGGCCGTTGTCGAGGGCCTGGAACATCCCCTCGATGACCAGGCCGCGGGCCTCGATGATGCCGCGGAAGTCCTCGTACGAGTACTCGTGCACGCGAAAGCCCCGGTGCTGGTCGGCCTCCAGGAGCCCTTGCGCGGAGAGGTCGACCAGTGCCTCGCGCACCGGTGTGGCGGAGACGCCGTACTGCTCGGCGATCTCCTTCACCGTGAATTCCTGCCCCGGCTGGAGCCTCCCGGCCAGCACCTCGTCACGAAGCGCGTCGGCGATCTGCTGCCGCAGGGTGCTGCGGGTCACTGCGCCGTTGCCGCTAGTGGCGGGCATGGTCGGGGCGTCTCCCTCGTCGCGATCGGGTGGCGTGCACGTATATGTCTACGAGCACGCCACCTTACGCGTTCGAGTTCGCGGGACGTTTTTCACCCAGTGATGACCGGCCACTGCCCGAAACCACCCCACTTACTGCGTGAACTCTTACCGCGTGAACTCGTCCGCCACCGACAGCGCCGCGTCCAGCACCGCCAGCCCCTCCTTCAGCTCCGCCTCGCTCACGTTGCACGCCGGCACCACATGTGTCCGGTTCATGTTGATGAACGGCCACACGCCCTGGGCCTTCACGGCGGAGCCGAACGCGGCCATCGGCGCGTTCGCCTCACCGGACGCGTTGTACGGCACCAGCGGCTCGCGCGTCTCCTGGTTCCTCACCAGCTCGAGCGCCCAGAACATGCCGACGCCCCGCACCTCGCCCACCGACGGATGCCGCCCGGCGAGCTCCCGCAGCGCCGGCCCGACGACGTCCGCCCCGAGCCGGGCCGCGTTCTCGACGACCCCCTCCTCGGCCATCACGTTGATCGTCGCGACGGCCGCCGCACACGCCAGCGGATGCCCCGAGTACGTCAGCCCGCCCGGGTACGGCCGCTTGGCGAAGGTCTCCGCGATCGCCCCGGAGATCGCGACCCCGCCGAGCGGCACATACCCGGAGTTCACGCCCTTCGCGAAGGTCATCAGGTCCGGCACGACGTCGAACAGGTCGGCCGCGAACCACTCGCCGGTCCGCCCGAACCCGGCCATGACCTCGTCCAGGACGAAGACGATGCCGTACTTGTCGCAGATCTCGCGGACGCCCGCGAGATAGCCCGGCGGCGGGACCATGATCCCGGCCGTCCCCGGAATGGTCTCCAGGAGGATCGCGGCGACGGTCCCCGGCCCCTCGAAGGCGATCGTCGTCTCCAGGTGCTCAAGGGCCCGCGCGCACTCCTGCTCCTCGGTCTCCGCGTAGAAGCGGGAGCGGTACAGGAAGGGCGCCCAGAAGTGCACGACACCGGCCGCGGCATTGTCGGAGGCCCAGCGGCGCGGGTCCCCGGTGAGGTTGACCGCCTGCTGGGTGCCGCCGTGGTACGAGCGGTACGCCGACAGCACCTTCGGCCGCCCCGTGTGCAGTCGCGCCATGCGCACCGCGTGCTCCACGGCGTCGGCACCGGCGTTGGTGAAGAAGATCTTGTCCAGGTCGCCGGGCGTCCGCTCGGCGATCAGCCGCGCCGCCTCCGACCGCGCCTCGATCGCGAACGCGGGCGCGAAGGTCGTCATCGTCGCGGCCTGCTCCTGGATCGCGGCGACGACCTTCGGGTGCTGGTAGCCGATGTTGGTGTAGACGAGCCCGCTGGTGAAGTCGAGGTACCGCGTGCCGTCGTAGTCCCAGAAGTACGACCCCTCCGCGCCGGCGACGGCGAGCGGGTCGATGAGCTCCTGCGCCGACCAGGAGTGGAACACGTGCGCACGGTCCGCGGCCTTCACGGCGGCGCCGACCTCGGGGCTTGGCTGAGGGGTCATGTGAGTGAGCGTAAATGTCCGCGATGCGGAAGCGGTATCGGCGTCCTGTCTGTGGACAGGGGGTTTCCGCGACAGGTTGTCGAAGGCCGAAGGCAGGTCCGTGAGAGAGTTGACAGCTTCCTGTCGAAATGACAGGATGTTGTCATCAGATGGTCAGTGAACGAGGAGGCAGTCATGAGCAGCGGTGATCGCAAGCCCGTGCATCACGCCGTGTACGACACCTACGCCGACTGGGAGACCGGCCACACGACCGCGTATCTCGCCCGCGCCGGGTACGGGATCCGTACGGTCGGCCCGACCGGGGAGCCGGTGACATCCATCGGCCGTCTGCGCGTCCAGCCCGACCTGGCGCTGGACGACGTACGCCCCGAGGACAGCTCCCTGCTGATCCTCCCGGGCGCCGACCTCTGGGACACTTCGGACGACCTCGCCCCCTTCGCCCGCAAGGCGCGGGAGTTCCTGGACGCCGGCGTGCCCGTCGCCGCGATCTGCGGGGCCACCGCCGGCCTCGCCCGCGAGGGGCTGCTCGACGACCGTGAGCACACCAGCGCGGTCTCCTTCTACCTGGCCGCGACCGGCTACGGCGGCGGCGGGCGGTACGTCGACGCGGACGCCGTCACCGACCGCGGCCTGATCACCGCCGGCCCGACCGAGCCCGTCGCCTTCGCGCGCGAGATCTTCGGACTGCTCGGGGTGTACGAGGGCGAGGTGCTCGACGCCTGGTACCGGCTGTTCCACCATTCCGACGCCGAGGCTTACGCCGTACTGGAGCAGGCGGGTGCGCAGCAGTGAGCCGTGAGCGGCAGGACCTGTTCAGCCGCAGCGCGCTCGGCGTCTTCCGGCTCAACGGCCAGTTCCTCGCCGTGGCGGAGGAGCTGGCCAAGCCCGCCGGGCTCACCGCCGCCTGGTGGCAGGTGCTCGGCGCGGTGCTCGGTGAGCCGCTGCCGGTCGCCGGGGTCGCGCGCGCGATGGGCATCACCCGGCAGAGCGTGCAGCGCATCGCCGATCTGCTGGTGGACAAGGGGCTCGCCGAGTACCGGCCCAACCCCGCGCACCGGCGCGCCAAGCTGCTGGCGCCCACGGCGGAGGGGCGGGCGGCGGTGTCCCGCATCGGCCCCGGGCACGCGGCCTTCGCCGAGCGGCTGGCCCGGGCGTACGGCGACGACGCCGAACTGGCGGACGCCGTACGGGTGCTGGAACGGCTGTCCAAGATGCTCGAAGAGCTGGGCCCGCCTGTTACGGAACCGTAGACAAACCCCAGCTCACCGCAGTGTGGCCGCGCACTATCCTCGGGCTGTTGCTCACGTGCGGGGCGGGGGAAGGCGGCGCGACGATGGAGAAACTGGGGCCTGGGGATCCACAGCGGATCGGCGCGTACCGGATGTTGGCGCGGCTCGGCGCCGGCGGGATGGGGCAGGTGTACCTGGCCCGGTCCGACCGGGGGCGCACGGTCGCCGTCAAGCTCGTACGGGAGGAACTGGCCGCGCGGGACGAGTTCCGGGCGCGGTTCCGGCAGGAGGTGCAGGCCGCGCGGCAGGTCGGCGGGTACTGGACGGCGCCCGTGATCGACGCGGACACCGAGGCCGCCGTGCCGTGGGTCGTCACCGGGTACGTCGCCGGGCCGAGCCTCCAGCAGGTCGTCGGCCACGACCACGGGGCGCTGCCCGAACGCTCCGTCCGCATCCTCGGTGCCGGTCTGGCGAACGCGTTGAAGGACATCCACGCCGCCGGGATCGTCCACCGCGACCTCAAGCCGTCCAACGTGCTGGTGACCATCGACGGCCCCCGCGTCATCGACTTCGGCATCGCGCGGGCGCTGGAGACGGTGACGGACGGGGGACTGACCAGGACCGGCGCGCTCGTCGGCTCGCCGGGCTTCATGGCGCCCGAGCAGGTGCGGGGCGACCGGATCACCCCCGCGTGCGACGTCTTCTGCCTCGGCTCGGTGCTGGCGTACGCCGCGACCGGCAGGCTCCCCTTCGGCACCGCCGACAGCGGCGTCCACGCCCTGATGTTCCGCATCGCCCAGGAGGAGCCCGACCTGGAGGGCGTCCCCGAGGGCATCGCCGACCTCGTACGCGCCTGCCTGAAGAAGGAACCGGGGGCACGTCCGACGCTGGAGCGGATCCTGGAGCGTACGGCGGCGGAGGACACGGTGTTCATGGGGCGCTCGCGGGACCCCTGGCTGCCGGGGGTGCTGGTGGCTCAACTGGGGCGGCACGCGGTGCGGTTGCTGGACACGGAGGACCCGGAGGGGGTGGGTGGAGGTGCGGGGCCGGCTCCCGGGGTGCCGCCCGGGGTGTCTCCTGAAGCGTCTCCCGAGCACGCCGCCGTTGCCGATGGCCCGTCTCCGTCTTTGTCCCCGAACGCTCCTCCGCTCCCGAACCAGGCTCCCGGCGCGCCCTCCGGCCCGCCCGTGCCGGGGGAGCCGGGCAGCGGCGGGCGGCTGGACCACCTGCCCACGGTCGTCACAGGCCAGGGCGGTCCGGGCGCACCGCCCGCCCCGTCCCCGCCCGTCCCGGCCCACCCCGAGTACGGCTACCCGCAACAACACCCGCAGCCCTCGGCGTACGGCTATCCGCAACAGCCCGGCACCCCGCCGCCGTACAACCACCCTCCCCACCCGTACGGCGGCCTCGGCCAGACCCCGCCCCACGGCCCGCCCCCGACCGCCGTCACCCCGTATTCCGGCCCTCCGGAGCCCGGAAGGAACCGCCGCTCCACCGCCGTACTCGTCCTCGTCGCCCTGGTCGTGGCGCTGGCCGCCGGCGGCTCGGTCTACGCCCTGCTGAGCGGTGACGGCGACGGCGGCGGGGAGGCAGCCGGGGGGACCACCACCCCCTCCGCGACCGCTCCCACGACTCCCGGCCGGAGCACGCCCGAAGAACAACCGTCTCCCTCACAGCCGACGACCTCCGCCCCGCCGTCCGACGGCGCGATCCCCGCCGACTACCTCGGCACCTGGACCACGACGATCGACAACGCCGACGGCCTGCACACCCGCGAACTGACCCTGCGGCAGGGCGAGACGGGCGACACGGTCCTGTCGCTCGTCGCCGACGGACCCACCGCCAACGGCACGTACCACTGCGTCTTCCAGGCGGACCTTGCCGAAGAGCCGAGCGGCGAGGGCCCGTTGAGCATCGGCCCGTCCACGGTCACCAGCGGACAGCCGCGCTCGTCCTGTTCTCCGGGGACGCCGACCGAGATCACCCTGCTGCCGGACGGCTCGCTGGAGCGCACGAACACGGGCACGGACGAGAGGCTGACGTACACCCGGCAGTGACCCGGCAGTGACCCTGCAGTGACCAAGTCCGCTTCTCCTGCACGTCGTTGAACGTCAGGCGAACTTCCGCCGACCGGGCCGGAATCCCGCCTCGCACAGCCGTACGGTGACACCTCACGATTCGGCTCCGGGGAGTAGCGGGGGCACCCACGGTGGAGTTGCTGAGCGCGGAGAACGTCGTCGCCCTGGCCACAGCGGTCCTCAGTATCGCCGCGTCCGGCGTGATGGTCTGGTACGAGCGCCGGGTGCCGCGCCGCAAACGCCTCGGCTATCGCGTCCAGATGGACAACCCGATAGGCGACGACGTGCGCATGGGCCGCCCCAACGTCCGGCTCGGAGTCTTCGACGAGGCGCCGAACATGTCGAACGCCACCCTGGTGCTGCTCCGCATCGAGAACGACGGCTCGCAGAGCATCGATCGCGACGACTACACGAGCCCCGAGGTCCACGGTCTCACCGCCGTGTTCACCGACCGCGCGATCCGCGGTGTCTCGGTCACCCAGCCGTCCGACACAGACCACCTGATGGACCACTTCACCGCCGCGAGAGGCTTCGGCTACGAGGGCCGCACCCTGCGCATCCCGCGCGTCCCCCTCAACCGCGGCGATCACTTCAAACTGCTCGTGATGCTGTCCGGCGGCGACGTCGACAGTGAGGTCCGGCTGAGCGGCGGAATCCGCGACGGCGTGGTCCACATGAACCGCAGCGCGACCCCGGACGAGAAACCGCCCCTGTTCAGCCGCGCGGCCCGGCTGATCACCATCATGCTGACGCTCAGCGTCCTCACCCTCGCCACGATCGTCGTCACCCAGGACGACACCCGCCCTCCGATCGGCTGCGCGACCGGCACGCTGACCCTGACCGGCTCGACGGCGTTCGCGCCGGTGCTGAAGGAGGTGGCCAAGAAGTACGAGGGGGACTGCGAGGGCGCGGACATCGAGGTCGATCCGCACGGGTCGACGGCGGGCCTGCGGGAGCTGGCGGCGGCCGGCGCGAAGGCGGGGGCGAAGGGGGCGCCGCCCATCGTGGCCCTGTCGGACGGCCCCAAGCAGAACGGCCTGCCGGAGCTGCGCGAGAACCGGGTGGCGGTGTCGGTGTTCGCGCTGGTGGTCAACGACGACGTACGCCTGACGAACCTGTCGACCCAGGACGTACGACGTCTCTACCGCGGCGAGATCAGGAACTGGCGGCAGCTGGGCGGCCCCGACCTGCCCGTGCACCTGATCAGCCGGGACGCCAACTCGGGGACGAGGCAGGTGTTTCAGCGGCGGGTGCTGGGACGCGGCGAAATCGCGAACTCGTCCCTTGACTGCGTTCACAAGGACGACCCGACGGCACCCGTCATCCGCTGTGAACTCGACTCCACGGACCAGGTGCTGACCACCGTCGCCGCGACCCGGGGCGCTGTCGGCTACAGCGAACTCAACGCGGCAAGCAGCGCCAAGGGCCTCCACATCCTCCGCGTCGACGACGACACCCCCTCCGTGGACGCCATCGAACACGGCACGAACGACTACCCCTACCGCGAGATCGAGTACGCCTACACCTACGGCCGCCCCCCGGCCGACTCCCTGGCCTCCAGCTTCCTCACCTACCTGGCCCGAGGAAACGGCCAGGACGTAATCCGCACCCACGGCCACATCCCGTGCTCAACACCGGAGGGCCTGGAACTCTGCGCGGAGGACTGACTTCCAGCCCGTCCGGCGTTTGAGGACGAGGCCCTTCGGGCCGAAGGGGGTCTGGGGCGCAGCCCCAGCGGGGTTCAGGGGCGGGGCCCCTGGCGGGGTCGAAGGGGCAGCGCCCCTGGGGATGGGACGGGTAGGGGCGGCGGGGGCGAGGAAAATCCCACGCCAACCACCCCATGCCCCCTCACCGCGGCTCCGGCGGCCGCTGCCGAGGCATGTTCGGCCGAGCCCCCGCCCCCGGCGGCAACGGAAACCGCCCCTGAGAAGCCCCCGAGTCCGTCCGCTGCCCCACGACCACCGCCGACTGGATACCGAGCGGCGCCGCACCCGTCCGGAACTGGACCATCCAGTCCGCCGTCTCCGTCCGCACCAGCTCCGTCACGTCCTCGGAGAACCGCCGAAGCACCCCCAGACACCGCTCGGCAGCCTCACTCGCCGTCCCGTCCGCCGGCCCCAACACCTCCCGCACACACTCCGAGGCCCAGTCGAACTGAAGCACCTGAAGCCGCCGCTGCACGGCCTGAGCCGTGGCCACGTCCCTTATCCAGCCGGCCGTCACCCCGAAGAACCGGTCGACGGCCACGCACGCCACCCCCAGCAGCAGCGAGAGATACCCCCAGGGCGCGACGCCACCCACCACCCCCGTCATGTCCAGCAGCGGCAACGCGGCCCCCGCCACCGCACCCCCCGCCGCCCCCACCCGCAGCCCCCGAGCCCCCCGCCGCTTCCACACCCGGTCCGCGAGATACCAGGACGCCGTCTCCAGCGCCCCCCGCTCCACCCACCGGTACAGCTCGTCCAGCCGCACGGCGGGCTCCCCCCAGTCCCCGAGCGGAAACTCCCGCCCGGTCAGATCGCCCGGCCGCAGCCCGGCCGAACCCTCACCCCGCCCGTCCTGAGGAGGACCCTCGGGCTGCATCTCCGGCTGACCCACCCGGCACTCCCTACCCTCATCCCAACCGATCACGTTGCGTGACACAGTCCGCGTCACACCGTGACACCTGATGCTGACGCGCCGCTACCTTCCTAGCGCCCAATGGGTGGCGAAGGCGTAGCTTTCCCCTCTTTTCCGCCCGGAAGAGGCCCTTGATCAGGTACAGGATTCCGCGCCCACTCACTCGAAAGAGTGCTGGGGCGATGGCTGCGTGGAGCACGTAGGCTCGTGCTGAACGGCAAACCCGAACGGACCCCCGTACCGACCAAGGAGAGCTGATCGTGATCCCCGGTGGTGGCCAGCCCAACATGCAGCAGCTGCTGCAGCAGGCCCAGAAGATGCAGCAGGACCTGGCGAACGCGCAGGAGGAACTCGCCAGGACCGAGGTCGACGGCCAGGCGGGCGGCGGCCTGGTACGGGCCACGGTCACCGGCGCCGGCGAACTCCGCGCGCTGAAGATCGACCCGAAGGCGGTGGACCCGGAAGACACCGAGACCCTCGCCGACCTGATCGTCGCGGCCGTACAGGCGGCCAACGAGAACGCGCAGACCCTCCAGCAGCAGAAGCTCGGCCCGCTGGCGCAGGGCCTCGGCGGCGGCAGCGGTATCCCCGGCCTGCCGTTCTGACGTCCCCGATACCGTGGGCCGACCGAAACCGGGGGCCGACCTGCCTTACTAAGACGGGCCTCGGCCAACTACCGTACGTACAGAAGGACCCCCAGCAAGCACGGAAGGACGGGCAGTCCGTTGTACGAAGGCGTGGTCCAGGACCTCATCGACGAACTGGGGCGGCTCCCCGGCGTCGGTCCCAAGAGCGCGCAGCGGATCGCCTTCCACATCCTCCAGGCGGAACCGACGGACGTACGGCGCCTCGCGCAGTGCCTGATGGAGGTCAAGGCGAAGGTCCGCTTCTGCGCGACCTGCGGCAACGTGGCACAGGAGGAACTGTGCAACATCTGCCGCGACACCCGCCGCGACCTGACCGTCATCTGCGTGGTCGAGGAGCCGAAGGACGTGGTGGCGATCGAGCGCACCCGCGAGTTCCGGGGCAAGTACCACGTCCTGGGCGGCGCGATCAGCCCGATCGAGGGGGTCGGCCCCGACGACCTGCGGATCAGGGAACTCCTGGCCCGTCTCGCCGACGGCACGGTCACCGAGCTGATTCTCGCCACGGACCCGAATCTCGAAGGCGAGGCGACGGCCACGTACCTCGCCCGCATGATCAAGCCCATGGGCCTCAGGGTCACCCGCCTGGCCAGCGGCCTCCCGGTGGGTGGCGACCTGGAATACGCGGACGAGGTGACTCTCGGCCGCGCCTTCGAGGGGAGACGACTCCTAGATGTCTGACGCCACGCTGCACGCGACAGCCCAGCAACCCGACGACTTCGCGGTCCAGATCGCGGACCAGGTCGAGAGCTTCCTGGTGGCCGTCACGGAGGTCGCGAAGGGCGACGAGCCGGACTCGGCGGTCCCCTTCCTCCTCCTGGAGGTCTCCCAGCTCCTCCTGGCCGGCGGCCGCCTCGGCGCGCACGAGGACATCGTCCCCGACGAGCGCTACGAGCCGGACCTCGGCCCGGAGGGCGACGTGGACGACCTGCGGGAGAACCTCGCCCGCCTCCTCGAGCCCATCGACGTCTACTCCGAGGTCTTCGACCCCTACGAGCCCCGCAAGGCGCCCGTCCCCGCCCGCATCTCGGACGACCTCACCGACGTCATCACCGACCTCCGCCACGGCATGGCCCACTACAAGGCCGGCCGCACCTCGGAGGCCCTGTGGTGGTGGCAGTTCTCCTACTTCTCCAACTGGGGCTCCACCGCGTCGGCGGCGCTGCGCGCACTCCAGTCGGTGGTGGCCCACGTCCGCCTGAACCAGCCCCTGGAGGAGCTCGACGGCCTGGACACGGACCAGGCGATGGGCGACGACACCCTCGAGTTCGAGGCGGGCCGCGTCATGGCGGAGGAGATCGGCGGCCCGCTGGGTCTGCCCCAGGCCAAGTAGCGCGCCCGCGATCAGTCAGTGATCGCAGTCGGCGCCGGAGCCGGGGGGCGCCGGCCGCGGAGCGGGTTCGGCTGGTTCGGCGGGCTTGGCTGGTTCGGCGGGTTGACCGGGCTTGGCGGGGTGAGCGGGCTCGGCGGGGTGAGCGGGTTCGGTCGTCGCCGGAGGGGCGGAGGGCTCCTCAACCGGTCCGGGATCCGCAGGAGTTGGGGTGGCGGGATCATCCGGTTCAGGCGCGGGCACGGGTGACGGAGGTATCGGGGGTTCTGTCCGGGGCGTTGCCGGCTTCGGCGCGTCGGTGCCCGGCGGTTCGGTTGTCGGGGACTCGGCGGCCGGATCCGGGACCGAGGCGGCCCGGCCCGTGCCGCCACTGTCAGCCGCTGCGACGGATGTGCCGTGCTCCTCGGCCGCGTCCAAGGCCGGATCCTGCGGCGGCTCAACAACCGGCACCGGCACCTCCGCCACCGGCACCTCCGCCACCGGAGCCTCAGCCACCGGCACCCTCTCCGACGGAGCCGGACCCGGTCCCGGAGAGGGGTCGATCGCGCCGAGCGAGATGAGGAGCGCGGCGGCGATACCCACCACGGCCGCTCCGGCCCCCACCGCGGCTGCCTTCGAGCCACCGGTGACGACATCACGTACCCCGTGCAGCAGCCCGCCGCCCGGCCCGCCCGCGGAGGCCACCACGGCACCGGTGGACCCGGCGGCGAACGGCAGCAGGAACTTGCCCGCGCCGCCCAGCACGAACACGAGCAGCGCCGGACCGACGAGCGCGGGCAGCCGGTTGTTGGCCTGGATCAGGACCGCGAGCCGCCCGCGGCAGTCGTCGCACGCGTCGACGTGGCCGAGCAGGCGCTCGGACTGACGTGTCGTCGCCGTGCCGCGCACGTATGCGGGCAAGCGCGCCCAGTGGACCTGACAGGCCGGATCGTCGGGAGCGCCGGTCTGCACCTGAAGGAAGGCCTGCCGCATGCCCTCGCGGGCCCGGTGCAGCAGTACGGCCGTCGCGCCCTGGTTGGACCCGATCTGCGATCCGACCGCCGCGAGCGGCTGTCCCTCCGCCTCGGCAAGCCACAGCGCCTTCACCCACCGCTCGGGCAACTGCCCCAGCACGCGCACCAGCAGGTCGACGGAGGACACCTGCTCGGCCGGGTCGGCCGACGAGTCGTCGTCCCGCCGCGCTCCGCGCGCGCCCTGCTCGGGAACCTGCGGATCCTGCGGGGTCTCGCGTACGGCGCTCCCGGCGGCGGCCGCGAGATGCCGCACCGTCGTCATGAGATACGCGGGCACGTTGTCTATCTCGTGCCCGGCGGACAGCCGCCGCCACACACGGAAATGCGCCTCGGCGACGAGATCCTCGGCGGTCCAGGCGTTCCTGGTGAGCGAGCGCGCGTACGCGACGAGGCGAGGCTGCTGCTCCTCGTAGAGGCGTGCGTACGTGGCGGTGGGACCGTCGTTCATGGCAGGAGTTTGTAATCCGAGTTGGTGAAAGTCTCAATTAAATGGCCGAAACGTGCCGCAGGTCACACAGGTTGACTCCGGAAACGGCGTAATCAGGAGCCCCTCCCCGTGCTCTCACTGGCATGAACGTCACCATGGAACAGCCCATCGGTGCCCGCCTGGTCACCTCCGACGACCGCGAGCGCGCGATACCGGCCACGCTCCGCTACACCGCCGCCGACCCGCTCGCCGTGCACATCGGCTTCCCGGCCCATGTCACGCTCGACGGCGAGGAAGTGACCTGGACCTTCGCCCGCGCCCTCCTGGAAGAGGGCCTCGGCGCTCCGGCCGGCATCGGCAGCGTCCACATATGGCCCTGCGGACCCCGCCGCACGTTCGTCGAGTTCCACGCACCGCAGGGCGTGGCGCTGATCTGGTTCGACACACTGCTTTTGCGCCGCTTCCTGCGGCGCTCGTACACCGTGGTCGAGCCGGGCACCGAAACCGTGGACCCGGTCCTCGACCAGGGCCTCACGTCAGTGTTCGGCGTGAACTGATGAGCACCGCGCGGAGTTGGGCGGCACGGACGTACGGCGTCGTCGGCGTCGGCTCGCTGTACCAGCGCAGGGGCCAGGTGTTGCCGTCGAGTGCGGGGATCCCGATGTACGTGAGGGCCCGATCCCCTCTGCTCCCGAACCGCTGCACCCCCAGCGGCCAGCTGTGATTCCGGACCTCCCCGGGCGCCAGCAGGAAATACATCCACCGGAACCCGGCGGCCTCGCACACGACCGGCCCCGCGTCCCCGTCCGCCGCCTCGGTGATCCGCTCGGCGACCACTTCGCCTCGTACGCCTTCGATCCGTACGGCATCGAAGTGCACCCCGGCGAGGCGGAGTTGGTGGCCGGAGGCCGGGATCCAGTCGGGGCGGTGAATTGCGTTCGTCATGGTCACACAGTGGCGTCGACGGCGCTACGCTCGGTAGCGACTGAGGTGATACGCGCCGGGGTGTATCCGTCGGAGGTGCGTGCTGTGTCGGGTCAGTACAACGTCAACTCCCAGCCGCCCGTGGCCTGGCGGTACAGCGGCAACCAGATGAAGCGCTGGCGTACCAAGGCGAACGTCACACGCGAGGAACTCGCCGCCGCCTCCAACTACTCGCCGGACACGATCAAGTCCATGGAGCAGGGCGTACGCATGCCGACGCCGCGAGTGCTCGACGTGGCGGACGAGTTGTGCCGGGCGGAGGGCATGCTGAGCGCGGCCAAGGAGTACTTGCAGAGGGAGAGGTTTCCGGCGCGGGCGCTCGACTTCATGGAGCGGGAGAAGGAGGCGACCAGTGTCTGGTCGTACGAGACCGCGCTCATCCCCGGGCTGTTGCAAACGAAGGCGTACGCGCGGGCGCTGATCGAGAACCGCCTTCCGCCTCTTGACGAGGAGACGGTGGACGAGCGGGTCGCGGCACGGATGGAGCGGCAGGTCATTTTCACCCGTCGGCCGCCGGTGGCGCTGCACTTCGTGATCTATGAGGCTGCTCTGCGCAGTCCCCAGGTGAACGCCGAGCAACTGCATCGACTGCTGGAGGTGCCCTGCCTCCGGAACGTCATCTTGCAGGTGCTCCCCTTCGAACGAGCCATCAGCGACGCACTCATGGGGCCGATGGTGCTGTTGGAGACCTGTGACCACGAGCGGTTCGCCTTCACGGAAGGGCCGTTCGCCAGCGAACTTTCGTCCGACCTGGAGGTTGTCAGCCGCGTGACCCAGCGGCTTAGCATGATCCGCGCGCAGGCTCTCAGCCCCGCTGAGTCGGCCCGCTTCATCGAGGGGATGGTGGATCAGCCATGAGCGACCAGCTGAAGTGGTTCAAGTCGAGCTACAGCGACGACGAGGGCGGCAACTGCGTCGAGGTCGCTCTCGCCTGGTTCAAGTCGAGCTACAGCGACAACGAGGGCGGCAACTGCGTCGAAGTAGCCCTTCCCGCCCCCCACGTCACCATCCACGTCCGAGACTCGAAGAACCTCTCGGGCCCCCGACTGCACCTCACCGCCCCCGCCTGGACGGCGTTCATCTCCGGAGTTTCCGCAGGTCGCCCCGGAGCTTGAGCCTCGGGCTCCGAGCTCTTCCCATGGGTTCTGGGCTGGTTGAAAATCCAACCCAACCAACCATGTCTGTACGTGAGTTGAGGCGGCGTACCTCGAATGGGTGACGTTCCGTGACCAGCTTGCGCCGGAGAGTGAAACCGCTCTAGGTTCGCGGCAATAGATCGGCCCCGGTCGGTGCGCCAACACCGGCTCCGGGGCCTAGCCCTACGGATCGAAAGAGCTCGATCGTGGCTTACGCCAACCCTAGTCCTGCCCTGCCGTCCCCGTCGCACCCCATGGCCAATTCGGGCTACGGAAAACGCTCCGCGGGTGACGAAGACCCGCACGCCGACCCGGACTTCGCACATCTGCTCCCGCGTGACGCCGACGTCGCCGTCTTCATCGACCACCTCGACAACGGCCACGCGATGGGGCACAAGGTGCTCGCGGCGGAACATCCCCGTTACGGCCAGCAGTCGATGCGCAGCTCTCTGAACCGCCTCACCGAGGCAGGCCACCTGCGCTGGATCAAGGAACACATCACCGTCGAGGACAACTCGATGCGGTGGGTGACGCGGACGTACTGGTCGCGTACGCCCAGGTCGCCGGAGTGGTGGGCGAACTTTGCGCGGGAACGGCACGGCAAGGACGTGACGGACTGCCGGCCGGGCCTGGCCCGGACCGAGGATCCGGCACCGCAGCCAACCCCCGAAGCCACGCCGGACGAGTCGGCTCCCGACGAGCCCAGCGCCGCGTACCGCGTACTCGCCGGACTCCGCGCCGCGGACCCCCGTATGCCTCTCTCCGCGTCCGACTGCCAGTCCCTCGAACCCCTCGCCGCGGAGTGGCTCTCCCGTGGCGCGACGCCGAACGACATCACCCGAGCCCTGACCGACGGGCTCCCATCCCCTGTCACCAACCCGGGCGGACTCGCCCGCAAGCGACTGGAGGCGAAAATGCCCCCGCACAAGAACGACACCGACACCTCCACGGCCCCGACGGGTCCCCTCCGTGGCCGCGTCACCCGCGTGATCATGGCCTGCGCCAGCTGCGACCAGGACGAACGCACGGTCAAGATCGACCGGGGTATCTGCGAGGACTGCCGCAAGGAGGACGCGGAGAACCCGATGACCGACGACGACGTCACGAAGGGTTTCGCCGAGATCGCGCACCTGGGGGTCACGTCCGCCTACTACCTCAAGAAGAAGCTGGAACGCCGTACGGGCGGCCCTGTGCCCGACACGTTCCGCTCGGTGCCCATCGAGGACCGCGTTTTCTACCACTACCGCGACAACCGGGACCGCATCGCCAACGGTCTCCCGCCGAGGCACTGGAACTGGTGACGGTCGGTGACACAGGGGAACGTACGCGCGCCTCCGCGTGCCGGTGGTCCCAGCAGGACTCCCGGATTACATTCGTAATATGGCAGAGAAGGTGAAGTTCAGCGTGAGTATCGACGCCGGGCTCGGCGAGGCGCTGCGGCAGCATGCCGAGGCTGAGGACGAGCAGATCTCGACTGTGGTCAGCCGGGCGCTGGAGGCCTATTTGGGCCATCGGAAGCGGATGCGCGATGGCCGAGAGGCCATGGTCGAGTACCAGGAGCAGTACGGCATGTTCACAGAGGAAGAGCGTGCCAAGGCCAGGGCCCGTGTGGCCGACCTCATGGGGTGGAGCGAGAGCGGCACGCCGGGGGCGCAGTCCGCATGAGCCATGTCGTGTACGACGCGGGTGCCCTGCTCGCAGCCGCGAAGAACGACCGGAACTTCCTCGCGCAGCATGACGAGTTCCTGGCCGCGGACGTACGGCCGATCATTCCGGCGGGGGTGCTGGCCCAGTGTTGGGACACCCGTCCCAAGGCTGCCAACCTGCACAAGGTGCTGCGTCCCTGCCTTGTCCTGCCACTGACCGAGACCACTGCGAAAGCGGCAGCGCTTCTGTGTCAGGAGAACGGCACGGCGGACGTGATCGATGCCACGGTCGTGCTCGCATCCCTCACGCACGATGACGCCCCAATCCTCACGGATGACCTCGAGGACATCCGGGCCTTGGCCACGAGCGCCAACCGCAAGCGCATCCGCGTCGAGCGGCCATGAAGAGCTGGGCGCAGCGGCGGTCTTCCCCGGCCGAGGGCCGGTATGGGTGTCGGCGCGCCCAGATGCCGGTCGAGGAGTCCGAGGAACTCGCCCGCCGGGCGCCCGAGACCGGACGGCCGGGGAGAGGCCGCTCACAGTCCCCACAACCCCTTCCCCACCGCCGTGACCCCACCCCCCAACGCCAGCACCAACACCAGCAACCGGGCGCGTTCCTCCGGCAGCCGCCCCGCGAGCCCCCTGCCGATCAGCGCCCCCACCACCATCGCCGCGCCCACCGACACCCACCGAGGCGTACTCAGCGACGGCAACCCGTTCGAGGCGACCGAGAACGCGTTCACGACCACCCCGTAGAACTGCGCGTTCGGCACGAACTCCCGTACCGTCCAGCCCGCGTTGACGGCGTACAGGGAAATCGGCGGGCCGCCCACACCCGCCGCCGCGTTCATGAAACCGCCGGCCGCGCCGGCCGCCAGGGCGCCCCCGGTGCCCCGCAGTGCCCGTACCCGCGCGCCCCGCATCACCAGCAGCACGGCCACGGTCACCAGGCCGCCCATGGCCAACAGGAGTACGGGCTCCGGAAGTTGACGAGTGACCCACGTGCCCGCCGGCACCGTGCACGCCGCCGCCACGCACAGCGGCAGCATGGCCGCCCACCGGACCTGTCGCCAACCACCCACCAGCCCCACGACACTGATCGCTCCCGCGGCACAGTTGGCCAGGACGACCCCCTCGGCCGGTCCGAGCAGCAGGATCAGTGCGGGTACGGCGACCAGGGCGAAGCCCATGCCGGTGAGCCACTGGACGGACGAGCCGAGCAGGACGATCGCCGTCAGCAGTACGTCGCCCGCCCAGCCGCTCGTCGTCATGATCGGCATCCTCCCCGGCCGGAGCCGGCGGGCCAAGCCCCTGCGCCTCGGTCGCCCCGGCCGTCATGATGGCCGTATGACGGGGCGTTCGAAGGTGTTGATGTGGACGGGGATCGGGCTCTGTGTCGCGGGTGCGGCGGGGCTGGTCGTGGGGGGCGTGCTGGACGTCGACGCGGCGGATCCGTGGGCGAGCGTGGCCGGGGGAGCGGCGGGGTTGGTGGGTCTGGCGCTCACCATCTACGCCCTCTTCTCGGGAGCCTCGGGAGGCTCTGGAACTCCGCACGCGTCAGTCACCGCTAGCGGTGCGCGGTCCGTCGCCGCGGGCGGGAGCATCGGGGCGGTCGCCACCGGCGACGGTGTCCAGGCCGTGGCCCCTCCTACGACCGTTCCCGGTTCGGCGCCGCCTTCCGGCGGGCGGCCCGTCACCGCCTCCGGGGAGCGGTCCGTCGCGGCCGGCGGGGACATCGGTTCGGTGTCGACGGGCGACGCCTGAGTGGCTCGTACGGTGTAGCCCGCTACACCATCGGTTCGGGAGGGCACTCCCTCGTGGCGGCCGTCGGAAAACGGAATGGTTGAGGGCACAAGGTCAACCGGCCAACCGGCCAGGGAATGGCCCTCACTCAAGGGAAAACGTCATGAAGTCGCTGCTCTCCTCCAAGCCCGCCCTGTGGTTCCTCTTCCTCTTCAACCTCGCCGTCGCAGCGGTCGCGCCGTTCGCCGTGGACGGGGCGCAGGGCATCATGACGGCTGTCGGGATGGGCGTAGTGTCCATGGGCGCCGGGGTGAGCCTGCTGCGCGGTCGGCGGAGCGCCGCGTAACCGTACCGGTACGGAACGTCAATTGGCCGAGTGCTGGATCTGTCCTGTATCTCGGCTGCACGGGCCCTAACCAGCGAAAAGAGAGTCTGGAGTCACTCCACACCGCACCGAACGCGGAGGGAGAGACCCCCACCTCGCACTACCGCTGGAGACCACGATGACCCGTCGTTCCATAGCCAAGCGCGCAGCCGTCGTAGCCGCCACCGCCGCCGTCGCCGTCGGTACGTTCACCGCCGGCGTCAGCATGGCCGGTTCGGACTCCGCCTCGGAGCCGAAGGCCAGCAAGAAGCAGATCGCCGCCCTGTTCGACGGCTGGAACGCCGCCCTGCAGACCGGTGACTCGGGCAAGGTGGCGGACCTGTACGCGAAGGACGGGGTTCTGCTGCCCACCGTCTCCAACAACGTCCGCAGCGACCGTGCCGAGATCGTCGACTACTTCAACCACTTCCTGGAGAACAAGCCGGTCGGGAAGAAGATCGAGACCATCGTCAACGTCCTCGACAGCAACACCGCCATCGACGCCGGCGTCTACGAGTTCACGCTCACCGACCACGAGACCGGCAAGAAGCGAGTCGTCGAGGCCCGCTACACGTACGTGTACGAGAAGATCGACGGCAAGTGGCTGATCATGAACCACCACTCCTCGGCGATGCCGGAGGGCTGAGGCCCAACGGGCCTCACGGGCCTAACGGTTGGCCGCCCGCAGGCGGATCTCCACGCACAGCCCGCCGCCCGGAGCGTCCCGGAGCGTCACGGTCCCGCCGTCGTCCGTCACCAACTGCTTGACGACGGCGAGGCCGAGCCCGGACCCGGAGCGGCCGGTCAGACCCTGGCCGCGCCAGAAGCGGTCGAAGGCGCGGGACTTCTCCGGATCCGACATGCCGGGACCCTCGTCGAGAACCGACAGCACCACTTCCTCGCCCTGCTGCTCCATCCGTACGGTGATCGTGCCGCCGTCGGGCGACACCTCCAGGGCGTTCGAGAGCACGTTGTCCAGCACCTGGTCCAGGTGACCGGGGCTGGTCAGCACCAGCAGCCGGCCGTCGGCACTCCCCCTGAGCGCGACGGTGACTCCGCGCTCGTCGGCGGCCGGCCTCCACACCGCCAGACGTTCGTCCACGATGTCCGGCAGGGACAGCGGTTCCGCGGCCGTCACCTTGGCCTCGGCCCGCGCCAGCACCAGCAGGCCGTTGACCAGGCGGCTCATCCGGACCACCTCGGCGGTCGCCTGCTCCACGTCCTCCCGGACGAACTCGTCGTCCACGCCGTCCGCGATGTTGTCCAAGGACAGCCGCAAAGCCGTGAGGGGCGTACGGAGTTGATGGGAGGCGTCCGCCACGAAGATGCGCTGCGAGGCGACCAGGGTGTCCAGGCGTTCCGCGCCCTGGTTGAGGGTGCGGGCCAGCGTCTGGGTCTCCGGCGGACCGGTCACCGGCGAGCGTGCGGTCAGGTCGCCGTCACTGAACTTGCTGGCCATGCCGTTGAGTTCGCGCAGGGGCGCGGTGATTCTGCGGGCGGCGAACGCGCCGATCGCGGCCGCCGCCGCCAGCACGATCACGGCGAGGCCGGCCCGGAAGCCCCAGATCTGCCAGAGCCGGGCGGTCATGTCCTTCGTCGAGTACACGATCCGTACGGCGCCGCCCTCGCCGGACGCCCGGGCGGGGACGGTGACCACCAGCTCCTTGCCCCATATGAAGTCGGCACCCCAGTCGGGCGCGGGCTTCTCGCCCTTCAGGGCCTGGGCCAGGGCCGCGTCGTTCTCGGGCCGGGGCAGCTTCGGTACGCAGCCGTTGGTCGGGGTCGCCTCGACCCTGCCGGGCGTCTCGGTGCGGTACGCCTGGGCCATCTGCTCAAGGGCGTCGCACGAGGTCCCGTCGCCGTTGCCGAGCAGCAGGGCCATGGTTTTGGCCTCGCGGAGGACGGACACCGCGGTGTCGTCCCGCAGTTGCTTGGTGAGCGTGAAGGCGACCGGCACGGTGAAGAGGAAGATCGCGACCGCGACGATCAGGATGTAGCTCCGGATGAGCTGACGGTTCATGAGACGCCGTCACCGGTCTCGCCGTTGGCGATCTCCAGGCGGAAGCCGACACCCCTTACCGCCTCGATCGTGATCGCCCCCTTCAGCTTCCGCCGCAGCGCCGCCACATGCACGTCCAGCGTCTTCGTCGGGCCGAACCAGTTCGCGTCCCAGACCGCCTCCATGATCTGCTCGCGCGACATCAGCGCGCCCGGCTCCTCGGTGAGGAAGGCCAGCAGGTCGTACTCCTTGGGCGCGAGCGCGACCTCCTCGCCGTCCAGGCGGACGCGGGCGGCCTTGCGGTCGACGGTGAGGCGGGTGCCGTAGCGGTCCGGGCCGGTGTCGGCGGCGGACGTGCGCGGCTGCATCCGCCGCATCACCGCTCGTATCCGCGCGATGACCTCCCGTACGCCGAACGGCTTGGACACGTAGTCGTCGGCGCCGAGCTCCAGGCCGACCACCCGGTCCGTCTCGTCGCTGCGCGCGCTGATCACGATGATCGGTACGTCGCCGCGCTCCCGCAGGGCCTTGCAGACGTCGAGGCCGTCGGTGTCGGGCAGGCCGAGATCGAGGAGTACGACGTCGTAGGGCTCGGGGTGGGCCAGGGCGGCGGCGCCCGTGGTGACCCAGTCGACCTCGAAGCCGTAGCGGGTCAGACCTCGGCGCAGGGACTGGGCGACCGGCTCATCGTCTTCCACCAGGAGTACGTGCACACGCGAACCCTAGTGCTTGAAAGTTGACTCACATGCGTCGCCTGTGACGCTTGGCACTTTTCCCGGGAGGCTGTTCTGGGCATGCGCTGACCTGGGCGCCCGAATCTCACGATGCGATACCTCAGGGGCGAATTTCGGGCGCTCGATAGACTGAGCCGACCGCAGTACACACGCGTATGTGTGGGCTGTGGATACACAGACGGAATGAGCGAGGAGCGCACGTGGGCCTTGTCGTGCAGAAGTACGGAGGCTCCTCCGTAGCCGATGCCGAGGGCATCAAGCGCGTCGCCAAGCGAATCGTGGAAGCGAAGAAGAACGGCCACCAGGTGGTCGTGGTCGTTTCCGCGATGGGCGACACGACGGACGAGCTGATCGATCTCGCCGAACAGGTATCCCCGATGCCTGCCGGGCGTGAGTTCGACATGCTGCTGACCGCCGGAGAGCGTATCTCCATGGCACTGCTGGCCATGGCGATCAAAAACCTGGGCCATGAGGCCCAGAGCTTCACCGGCAGCCAGGCAGGCGTCATCACCGACTCGGTCCACAACAAAGCGCGGATCATCGACGTCACGCCCGGCCGGATCCGGACGGCGCTGGACGAGGGCAACATCGCCATCGTCGCCGGGTTCCAGGGCGTCAGCCAGGACAAGAAGGACATCACCACGCTGGGACGCGGTGGCTCCGACACCACGGCCGTGGCCCTCGCCGCCGCCCTCGACGCCGAGGTGTGCGAGATCTACACCGACGTCGACGGCGTGTTCACCGCCGACCCTCGGGTGGTGAAGAAGGCGAAGAAGATCGACTGGATCTCCTCCGAGGACATGCTGGAGCTCGCCGCCTCCGGTTCCAAGGTGCTGCTGCACCGCTGCGTGGAGTACGCACGCCGTTACAACATCCCGATCCACGTCCGCTCGTCCTTCTCCGGACTGCCGGGCACCTGGGTCAGCAACGAGAAGCCCGAGTCGCAAGGGGACCAGCAGGTGGAGCACGCCATCATCTCCGGAGTCGCCCACGACGTCTCCGAAGCCAAGATCACGGTCGTCGGCGTCCCGGACAAGCCGGGCGAGGCCGCGGTGATCTTCCGCGCGGTCGCGGACGCCGAGATCAACATCGACATGATCGTGCAGAACGTGTCCGCGGCCTCCACCGGTCTGACGGACATCTCCTTCACCCTCCCCAAGACCGAGGGCCGCAAGGCCATAGACGCACTGGAGAAGGCGAAGGGCTCGATCGGCTTCGAGTCGCTGCGCTACGACGACCAGATCGGCAAGATCTCGCTCGTCGGCGCCGGGATGAAGACCAACCCGGGCGTCACCGCCTCCTTCTTCCAGGCGCTGTCCGACGCGGGCGTGAACATCGAGCTGATCTCGACCTCCGAGATCCGCATCTCGGTCGTCACCCGCCAGGACGACGTGCCCGAGGCCGTCCGGGCCGTGCACTCCGCCTTCGGGCTCGACTCCGACAGCGACGAGGCCGTCGTCTACGGGGGCACTGGCCGCTGATGACCGTGGGTGCCGGGCGAACCGGCAGGCCGACGCTCGCGGTCGTGGGTGCGACCGGAGCCGTCGGCACGGTCATGCTCCAGATCCTGTCCCAGCACGCGGACATCTGGGGCGAGATCCGTCTGATCGCCTCACCGCGCTCGGCCGGCCGCAAGCTGGCCCTGCGCGGTGAGCAGGTCGAGGTGGTGGCCCTGACGGAGGAGGCCTTCGACGGGGTCCACGTCGCCATGTTCGACGTGCCCGACGAGGTGTCCGCCCAGTGGGCGCCGGTCGCCGCCGCCAGGGGCGCGGTGGTCGTGGACAACTCGGGCGCCTTCCGGATGGACCCGCAGGTGCCCCTCGTCGTTCCCGAGGTCAATCCGCACGCGGCCCGGGTCCGGCCGCGGGGCATCATCGCCAACCCCAACTGCACGACCCTCTCCATGATCGTGGCCCTCGGCGCGCTGCACGCCGAGTTCGGGCTGCGCGAGCTGGTCGTCTCCTCCTACCAGGCGGTGAGCGGGGCCGGCCGCGCAGGTGTCGAGACCTTGCGGCAGCAGCTGTCCCTGGTCGCCGGTACGGAACTGGGGACCAGCCCCGGTGACGTACGCCGGGCGGTCGGGGACAACACCGGGCCGTTCCCGGAGCCGGTCGCGCTGAACGTCGTACCGTGGGCCGGATCGCTGCGCGAGGACGGCTGGTCCTCGGAGGAGATGAAGGTGCGCGACGAGTCGCGCAAGATCCTCGGACTGCCCCGGCTGCGCGTCGCGGTGACCTGTGTCCGGGTGCCGGTCGTCACCACCCACTCGCTGACCGTCCACGCCCGCTTCGAGGGCGAGGTCACCGTCCACAAGGCGCGCGAGATCCTCGCCACGGCGCCCGGCGTCGTCCTCTTCGACAACCCGGAGGCGGGGGAGTTCCCCACGCCCGCCGATGTCGTGGGCACCGACCCGACCTGGGTCGGGCGGGTGCGGCGGGCGCTCGACGACCCGACGGCGCTCGAACTCTTCGTGTGCGGGGACAACCTGCGCAAAGGGGCGGCGCTCAACACCGCGCAGATCGCGGAGCTGGTGGCGGCGGACTTCGGGTGACGCCTGCGCGGCCTCGTCCGCTGGTCTGATGTGTGACGTGTGTTGAGGTAAAGGGTTACCGCCGGAAAAGTCCTGGCTGAAACCGCGTACATTTGTAGGATCTGTATGAGAAGTGTGAGCCGGTCGATGGTCCGGACCACTTGAACCGAGCCGCCTCGGCGTCCGAAGATTTGGCTCCCCGTCCTCCGCAACCGCGCGGAGGGCGGGGAGCGTCTTTGCGAACACCCTTCGGGGGCGCGGGGAAGCTTGACAGGGCGTGGGGACGCCCTGGCCATTCAGGACACAGGGGAAGAGCGGGTAGGGCATGAGGGCGTTTGACGCACGGTCAGTTGTGCTGCCTGGCAGAAGACGGCCGGTCGCGTACAACCCTGACGGGGGGGAGTGTGTCCAACTGGCGTGGCAGAGGTTCTCGACTTCAGAGCGGCGACGCGCGGCACGGCCCTTCGGCCGCCCCGGCCGTCCCTACGACCCCGCATGGCCGGCACGTCCGGTGGCATGCCGGTGATCGCCCCCATGCCCGCAGCGCGGCCCGCCCGCATCCCTGGACAGCGTGACGGCGCCGAAGATGTCGCGGCCGCCGGCACGACCGTCGACCATCTCACCGAGACCTACCGGGCCCACTACCGCTCGCTGCTCGGTCTCGCGGCGCTCCTCCTCGACGACACCGCCTCCTGCGAGGACGTCGTCCAGGAGGCCTTCATCCGCGTCCACTCCGCGCGCAAACGCGTCCGCGACCCGGAGAAGACCCTCGCGTACCTGCGCCAGACGGTCGTCAACCTCTCCCGCTCCGCCCTGCGCCGCCGCATCATCGGCCTGAAGCTGCTGTCCAAGCCGATGCCGGACATGGCGAGCGCGGAGGAGGGGGCGTACGACCTGCTGGAGCGCGACTCCCTGATCAAGGCGATGAAGGGCCTGCAGCGCCGCCAGCGCGAGGTCCTGGTGCTGCGCTACTTCGCGGACATGACCGAGGCCCAGGTCGCCGAGACCCTCGGGATATCGCTGGGCTCCGTCAAGGCGTACGGCTCGCGCGGCATCGCCGCTCTGCGGGTTGCCATGGAGGCCCCGGTATGAGCCGAGACAACGACGGGCGGCGTCATCTGCACGTCCCCCACGAGCCCTATGAATGGCGTGAGCCGACAGAGTCGTCGGACGAGCAGACGCCGAAGCAATCGCACGCTGGGAACGGAACTGTGAACCACGGCCCCGACGACCAGAGCCCCACCGGGCTCGACTCGGACGAGCTGGCACTGCGCGGCCTGCTGCACCAGGCGGTCCAGGAGATCGAGCCGCGCGACGGCACGCTGGACCACCTCCGCAAGGCGGTCCCCGCCCGGCGCGCACGCAAGCGGCAGGCCGTCGTCGGCATGGCGGCCGCGGCCCTCTTCGTCGGCACCGCCATCCCGGCCCTCCTGCACGTCTCCAACTCCACGGGTACGGACGCCGACCCGTCGATGGCCGGTCACTACTCCCAGGCGCAGGGCGGCGCGGGCGAGGGCAAGGGCCCCGACGGCGGCGAGAGCACCTCCGGCGGTTCCGCCGGGAAGACCGAGGACAAGGGCAAGGGCGAGCAGAAGGAACAGGACAAGGGCAAGGGCGCCGGCAGTGGCGCCGGGGCGAGCAGCGGCGCCGACCCCGCCGTCAGCAGCACGGCCGGCGTCCCCGTCTGTACGGCCGCCGACCTCGGCTCGGCCACCCAGAGCGTCGACGCCCCCGACTCCGTCGGCACCGTCTACGGCACCTTCCGCATCACCAACACCTCCACCGCCGACTGCACGGTCGTCGGCCCCGGCACGGTCAGCCCGACCGCGGCCGGCGCGGCGGACGCCACCAAGATCAGCACGGCCCGGCATGTCGCCGGGGACGCGGCGGCCGGACTGCCCGACCCGGCCCTCGAGGTCGCCTCGCTGGTGCTGAAGCCGGGTTCGGCCTACGACGTCAAGTTCGCCTGGGTGCCCTCGGAGACCTGCCCCACGACCGGCGACAACTCGACCGGCGACACGGGCACCCCCACGCCCGACCCGACGCCCACCGGCGGCGCCACCACCGACGGCGGCACCACCACCGGTGGCGAGACCGGCACCTCGCCCCAGCTGGTCACGGAGGGCACGGCCGACGGCAGCGTGACCGTCACGAACACCGCGGAGGCCGGAGCGCCGTCGGTTTCGGCGACGGTGTCCAACGCGTGTGCGGGGACGGTCTATTGGACGGGCGTGCTGGCGGCGTCGTAAGCGCCGAGTCGTACGCCGGGTGGGCGCGGGCGGCAGCCAAGGCCGTCAGGCCGACGCAGCTGCGGGCAGTCGTGCCGCTGGGGCGATGGGGGTCCCCCCGCTCGAGCGAAGCCGAGAGTGGGGGAGGGTGGGCGCAGCGGCACCCCGTAGCGCCGGGCCGCGCGACCCACCGCCGAGCGCCGGCCCCGGGTCACTTGCTCCCGACGTCGACGGCAACCGGCTCCTCGTCCGGCACCAGCCCCAGCTCCGCGTCCCGCAGGAACTCGATCTCCCGCCGCAGCAGCCGGAACCACATGAACACCACGAACCCGGCGAACACGAACCACTCCCCGGTGTACCCGAGGTTCTGGAACGCCTTCAGGTCCAGCCCCGTGTCCGCCGGCGCCGCGGCCGGCACGGCCGTCATCCCGGAGTCCGCCTCGGAGAGCGTGACCCACGCGTCGTACACGTCGTACGGCACGAGGTTCACCAGCGACGCCGCGCTGATCGCCCCGGTCTGCCCGGCCGGCAGCCCGCCCTGCGCGCTGACGCCGTTGCTCCCGGGCGTCTCGGACGCCTGCAGCGCACCGGTCACGGTGACCTCGCCGGTGGGCGCGGCCGGGACCTTCGCCGGGTCGGGGGTGCCGGGCAGCCAGCCCCGGACGACGGGCAGGGCCTTGCCGCCGTCGGTGCGCAGCAGCGTCAGGACGTAGTAACCCGCCTTGTCGTCCAGTTCGCGGTCCGGGACGAGGAGCTGCCGGTCGTAGCGCCCGGTCGCGGTGACGAGCCTGCCGGAGGTCGCCTTGTCCACCGGCAGCAGCTCGGCCAGCGGACGGGCGGCCTCCCGCTTGCCGGACTCGGCCTGGGCGGTGACGGTCTGCTGGTCCTGCATCCGGTCCTCGAAGCGGCTCAGCTGCCACGACCCCATGAAGATGCAGAAGGGGATGGCGAGCAGCACGAAGACGTTGATCCCCCACCAACGGGGCGTCAGCAGAAACCGGTACACGCCTTCAAAGGTACGTGGCTGCCGCGCAGGGCCGGGCCGCGGGGTCGCGCGGTCAGTACCGCTCGACGAGGTGCTCCCGGCCCGCCGGCGGCTCGTAGGGCTCCGGCCAGAAGTCGGTGAAGGCGGATATACGGCCGCTCTCGTCCCCCGTGAAGAAGCCGATGCCGTACATCTCCTCCTCCCCGACCGTGAAGTGGACCCAGGTGACCACCTGATCCGCCTCGGCGACGATCCGCTCGACGCGCAGGTGCCAGTCGCCCGGATACTCCCGGTTGAACCGGACGAACCGCTCCCGCCCGCTGATCCGCTCCCTCGTCTGCGGCAGCGTGTACACGATGTCCTCGGCCAGGGTCTCCTCGAACGCACCCCAGTCCCGGGCCTCGGCGGTGGCCCAGAACGTCTCGACTGTCTTGCGCAGATCCGTCATGCCGAAGAGTCTGCACCGTGCCACTGACAACGGGCTTGCGTGAAGTTATCCACAGGCTGGGGACCTGGTCAGCGCATTGTCGGTCCGGGCGGGCAGTATGGGGTCATGACTGAGAGCAACGGGTCCGCCGCGGCCGAGCGCAACGAGGAGATGCCGGACTGGGAGAAGCGCTTCCGGGCGCCCCGGGTGTCGCTGCCCGACTGGGCGGAGGACGCACCGGACCGCTCCCTGTTCGTGTCGAACGCGACGGGGACGTACGAGCTGTATGCCTGGGATCGCGCGACGGGCGAGCAACGCCAGGTGACCGACCGGCCGAACGGCACGACGGACGGAGTGCTCTCCCCGGACGGCACCTGGGTGTGGTGGTTCGACGACAAGGACGGCGACGAGTTCGGCGTGTGGCGCCGCCAGCCCTTCGGGGGCGGTGAGGACGAGCTCGCCACGCCGGGCCTCGATGCCTCGTACCCAGCGGGCCTGGCGCTCGGACGGGACGGCCGTACGGCGGTCGTGGGCCGCTCGACCGACGAGGACGGTACGACGATCCACGTCGCCCGCACCGGCGAGGACCCGGTGCAGATCTACCGGCACCGCGAGTCGGCGGCCGTCGGCGACCTCTCTCACGACGGCACGCTGATCGCGATCGAGCACACCGAGCACGGCGACGCGATGCACTCGGCGCTGCGCGTCCTGCGCCCCGACGGCACGCCGGTCGCCGAACTCGACGACACCAAGGGCGGTGAGAAGGAGCTGGGCCTCGAGGTCCTCGGCTTCGCGCCGGTGGCCGGGGACACCAGGCTGCTCATCGGGCACCAGCGGCGCGGCCGCTGGGAGCCCCTGGTGTGGGACGTGGCGAGCGGCGTGGAGAGCGACCTCGCCCTGGACCTGCCCGGCGACGTGAGCGCCGAGTGGTACCCGGACGGCACCGGGCTGCTCATCGCGCACAGCTTCGAGGCCCGCAGCGAGCTCTTCCGCTACGACCTGGCGACCCGTGACCTGGTCAAGGTCCCGACTCCGGCGGGTTCCGTCTCCGGGGCGACGGCCCGTCCCGACGGCAGCGTGGAGTACCTCTGGTCCTCCTCCGCCGAGCCCTCGACCGTCCGCTCGACGACCGGCAAGGTCGTCCTCGACCCGCCCGGCATGAAGTCCCCGGGGTCCGTCCCCGTGGAGGACGTGTGGGTGGAGGGCCCGGGCGGCCGCATCCACGCCCTGGTCCAGAGGCCGGCGGGCGCGACCGGCCCGCTCCCCACGGTCTTCGACATCCACGGCGGCCCGACCTGGCACGACAGCGACGCGTTCGCGGCGGGCCCGGCAGCCTGGGTGGACCACGGATACGCGGTGGTCCGCGTCAACTACCGAGGCTCGACGGGCTACGGCCGCGCCTGGACCGACGCCCTGAAGCACCGGGTCGGCCTCATCGAGCTGGAGGACATCGCGGCGGTCCGCGAATGGGCGATCACCTCCGGCCTGGCCGACCCCTCCCGCCTGGTCCTCACCGGCGGCTCCTGGGGCGGCTACCTCACCCTCCTCGGCCTCGGCACCCAGCCCGGCGCCTGGACCCTGGGCATCGCGGCGGTCCCGGTCGCCGACTACGTCACGGCGTACCACGACGAGATGGAAGCCCTGAAGGCCATGGACCGCACCCTGCTCGGCGGCACCCCCGAGGAGGTCCCGGAGCGCTTCGAGGCGTCCTCCCCCCTGACGTACGTGGACCAGGTCAAGGCCCCGGTGTACATCTCGGCGGGCGTCAACGACCCGCGCTGCCCGATCCGCCAGATCGACAACTACGTCAAGCGGCTGGAGGCGCGGGGCGCGGTGCACGAGGTGTACCGGTACGACGCGGGACACGGCTCGCTGGTCGTGGACGAGCGCATCAAGCAGGTGAGGCTGGAGCTGGACTTCGCGGAGAGGCATTTGGCGAGCTCGTAAGTGACCGAGTCGGGCGGTGCGTGGGCATAGGCCGGGGGTCCAGGGGGCGGAGCCCCCTGGCGGGGTGGTAGGGGCAGAGCCCCTACGCCCCGGCCCGTTCCCGCCGAGCCCGCCGCCCCAGCAACTCCGCAAGCCCTCTCCGTGTGGCCGCCAGCACCACCCGGTCCGAGTCGCGCAGCACATACGTGTCCGGAAGGTCCCATACCAGTCCGGAAGCCCGCTCGTCCTCGTAGGCCTCCTCCGCGGTCGACTCCGCTCGCCGTCCGCCGGAGGCGTCCGTGTCCAAGGCCAACACCCGCCAGGACCCCGCCCGAAACGCCTCCCCGACCGTCTTCCCCTCCAACTGCGGATGCCCGCGCACCTCCACGGCGGCGAACAGCAGCACCCGCCGCTCGACCGGAATCGCCCCCAGGATCTGCCGCCCCATCATGGCCCCGGCGAACGCGGGCGCCGCCAGATGCGTCACACTCCGGCTCCGCGTGCTCGCCCCCGGGTGCGCGGCCCGGAGGGTGCGGTACACGGCGGTCGCGAAGTCGTCGTCGTACAGCCGAAGCACGACCCGCAGACCGGGCTGTACGGACCGCGCGTACAGCGCGGCCTCCAGGTTCGTGGTGTCCGCGCTGGTCACCGCGAGCAGCGCGGACGCGCGGTGGATCTTGGCGGCCTCCAGGACGCCCTCCTGGGTGACGTCGCCGAGGATCACGGGCACCCGCAGCCGCCGTGCCGTGGGGAGTCCGCGCGCCTCGGGGTCGGCCTCGACGCACACCACGGGGATGTGCAGTTCGCGCAGCCGGGTCAGTACCCGGGTGCCGATCTTGCCGAGCCCGAGCAGTACGACGTGCCCGCCGAGCCCGCGCGGCGGCTTGCGCAGTGCGGAGGCGCTGCGGAAGGTGCCCAGCGCTTCGAGCACCGCGGCGAGCAGCACCGGCAGGAGCAGCAAGCCGACCAGACCGGACAGGAGCTGGAGGACCTGGCGGCCGGTGTCCGCGCCGATCGCGGGGTCGTTGATGGCGAAGAGATCCAGCAGGGTCAGGTAGAACGCGTGCAGCGGATGGTCACCGGTGACCAGCTTCAACGCGACCGCGAGCGCGACCACGCACCCCACGAGCCCGGCCAGCGACCACCGCAGCCGCCGCGAGAACAGCGAGGCGAACGGCGGCACGATCCCGCGCCCGGAGGACAGCGCGGGCCCGGAGTACGACACCTGCTCCAGTACGACGGTTCCGCGCCCGGCGGCGTCCCGTACCGTCGCCGCGTCGGGCAGCAGCAGAGGTCCCTGCTCCCCGCTCTCGGGGCCGTTCGCGTCGCCGCCCGGGTCGTTGGAGGTCGCGGACAGCAGCGCGAGCGTGGCCAGCCCCGGGTCGGCCGTCTCGCCCGGCCGGGGCACCGGCCGCTCCACCGCGCGCAGCATCAGCCCGTCGGTCTGCACGACCTTGCTGGTGCCGGCGACGGCGCTCGCGGCCAGCGCGGGCGCGGCCGTGTCGGCGTCGGACAGCACGGTCGTGGAGGCGTCGAACACCGCGGCGGGCCCCGTCGTACCACCGGTCGCCAACGCGGCCGCCTGGTCGAGGAGTTCCTCGATGTGCTGCCCCAGCCGCCGGTTGTAGAGCCGCAGGACGAGCCGCAGCGTGGGATTGAGGCGGCGGGCGGTGAGGGCGGCGCGGATGTTGGTCTCGTCGTCGTCGTACACGAGGGCGAGGGCGGCCGCCCGCTCCACACCCGCCTCGGCGAGCACACTCTCGGTCGCCTCGGCGGCCTCCACGAGCACCGGTTCGCTCCCCGCCGGTTCGCTCCTCGCCGGCTCGACCGAAGCGGCGTTGCCCCCGGCCCGGTTGACGGCCGCGTTCACCACCCGGTCCAGCAGCGCCGAGGCCGCCCGCGCACGTCCGACGACCGGCGGGCGCACGGAGCGCTCGGCCGGCGGCACGACCAGCGTGACCTGCTCGCCGTACACTCCGCGCAGCTCGGCCGCCAGCCGGTGCGCGAGCCCGTCGTCACCGCACACCACCATGTGCGCGGCAGCCGCAGCACCCGCCGGACCCTGATTCGGAACGCTCACCACAAGGGGCAAGACTGCCTCACCGGTACCGGCGGTTGCACGGCCGGGTCCGGACGGAACCGCACATGATCCCGCGCGGAGTTGAACAACGGCGGCAGAATCCTCGTACAGGAGAAAAGGGATCGACCCCGACGCCCGGAGGTACCTCGCCCGTGGCCATCACCAGAACCGTCCCGCAGCGGACGGGCGAGGACGCGCGCCCGCCGGTGCACGGGCCAGAGGGGGAGGCGAGGGAGGAGCGGGAAGAGCGGGGGCGGCTCAGCTCTCCGCTCGCCCTCACCCTGTTGCTGGTCGTGATGGTGCTCGCCCAGGGGCCCATCCGAGGCGCGCTCGCCGCGCCCGTCATGCAGAGCTGGACGACCGTCTTCGTCGCCGTGATGGTGCAGGCGCTGCCGTTCCTGGTGCTGGGGGTGCTGCTGTCGGCGGCGATCGCGGTGTTCGTGCCGGCCTCGTTCTTCGCGCGGGCACTGCCCAAGAGGCCCGCTCTGGCGGTTCCGGTGGCCGGGGCGGCGGGGGTGGTGCTGCCGGGGTGCGAGTGTGCGTCGGTGCCCGTGGCGGGGGCGTTGGTGCGGCGGGGGGTCACGCCGGCCGCGGCGCTGACGTTCCTGCTGTCCGCGCCGGCGATCAACCCGATCGTGCTGACGGCCACGGCCGTCGCCTTCCCCAACGACCCCGAGATGGTCCTCGCGCGTCTCGTCGCGAGCCTGTTGGTGGCGTGCGCGATGGGCTGGCTGTGGCTGCGGCTCGGACGCACCGACTGGCTGCGGCCGCCCGCCCGTCAGACGTACGACGGTCAGGGCCGGGGCGCCGCGTTCTGGGGCTCGGTCCGGCACGACGTGATGCACGCGGGCGGGTTCCTGGTCATCGGCGCGATGGCCGCCGCGACGCTCAAGGCGGTCGTGCCGGAGGAGTGGCTGCAGGCCGCGGCCGACCATCCGGTCGTCTCGGTGCTGGCGCTCGCGATCCTCGCCGTACTGCTGTCGATCTGCTCGGAGGCGGACGCGTTCGTGGCGGCCTCGCTGACGCAGTTCTCGCTCACCGCCAAGCTGGCGTTCCTGGTCGTCGGGCCGATGATCGACCTGAAGCTGTTCGCGATGCAGGCGGGGACGTTCGGGCGCGGTTTCGCGCTGCGGTTCGCGCCCACGACCTTCGTCCTCGCCGTCGCGCTGTCGGTGCTGACCGGGGCGGTGCTGCTGTGAACCGGCAGGCACAGGCGGCGGTCCTGTTCCTGCTCGGCGCGGCCCTGCTGCACGCCGGGCTCACCGACCTGTATCTGCGGTACGTCAAGGCCGGGCTGCGTCCGATGCTGCTGGCCTCCGGCGTCGTCCTGATCGCGGCGGCGCTGGCGACCGTCTGGTACGAGTGGCGGGCCGGGAGGCAGCGGCCCCAGGGCAAGGGCCACGCACATCCCGAGCCCCGCGTCTCCTGGCTCCTCGTCCTCCCCCTCCTCGCCCTGATCCTCGTCGCCCCGCCCGCCCTCGGCTCGTACAGCGCCCTGCGCACCGGTACGGCGCTGCAACAGCCGTACGGCTACGCCGCGTTGCCCGCCGACGGGCCGCTCCGCCTCAACCTCGTCGACTACGCGGGCCGCGCGGCCTACGACCACGGGCGCTCCCTCGGCGACCGGCAGGTCAAGGTCGCCGGGTTCGTGGCGCTGGACCGCACGGGGACGCCGTACCTGGTCCGGATGGCTCTCAACTGCTGTGCCGCGGACGCCCAGCCGGTCAAGGTCGGGCTGACCGGCCGGATTCCGCCGGTGCTGCAACCGGACACCTGGCTGGAGGTCACCGGCACGTACACGGCCAAGCGGACCAAGGACCCGGTCAACGGCGGCCCGATCCCGTTCATCGAGGTCACCGGTGCCGTACCGGTCGAGGCGCCCAAGGACCCGTACGACGAGACCTGGAACAACTGACCGTCAGACCAGGGCGGTCGTCAGCCGTTCGAGGGCGGCGGCCTCCGCCGTGCCCTCCCCGGCGCTGAACACGTGCATGATCAGGCCCGTCTCACCGGGCGCGGCCGGCACGTGCAGGGTCTCGTAGTCGAGGTCGAGCAGTCCGGCGGCGGGGTGCCGCAGCCGCTTGCGTCCCGCCGCGCACATCATCACCTCGCCGGAGTCCCAGATCCGCCGGAAGTCGGCGCTGCTCCTGGACAATTCGGCGATGAGTGCGCCCAGTTCGGTGTCGTCGGGATAGCGTCCCGCGGCCACCCGCAGCTGCCCGACCGCCTCCGCCGCCCTCGCCTCCCACTCGGGGTACAGCTCGCGCGAGGCGGGGTCCAGGAAGAGGAAACGGGCGTTGTTGCGGTCCCGGCGGCCGGGGTCGGCCAGGCCGCCCATCAGCTCGGCGCCCAGGTCGTTCCAGGCGACGACGTCGAGGCGGTGGTCCGTCACGAAGGCGGGCAGCGGAGCCATGGCCTCGAGGGCACGCAGCAGCACGGGGCCGACGCGGAGCCTGGGCGTGGGCTCGGGCCTGCCGGTGGCCAGGGTGTCGAGGTGCCGGCGCTCCGCGGTGTCGAGCCCGAGGACCCTGGCGAGGGCGTCGAGGACCTCGGCGGACGGCTGGGTCGCCCGGCCCTGTTCGAGACGGACGTAGTAGTCGACGCTGATCCCGGCGAGCTGGGCCAACTCCTCCCGGCGCAGCCCGCGCACGCGACGCCGGCCGCCACCCGCGAGCCCCACGCGCTCCGGTGCCACCCGCCCCCGCCTGGCCCGCAGAAAGCCGCCGAGTGCCTTGCCTTCCCCCACCCCGTGCACGCCGTCCATGCGTTCCAGTATGCGCGGCGCCCGCATCCCGTACGGGTGGCCCTGGCAATACCAGGATTCCGAATCCGCCGGTTCCACAAGGTTCTGGCTACCCGTCGGCGCCCGGGACACCGTGAAGGACATGACGGAAAACACCGACCCGGGCAGGAACGTCCTCGTCGTCAGCGCCCACCCCGACCCCCGTTCCCTCAACGCCTCCCTCACCGCCTTCGCCGTCGACCAGCTCCGCGCGGCGGGGCACGAGGTGCGGCTCAGCGACCTCTACGCGATGAAGTGGAAGGCGACGGTGGACGCCGACGACTTCCCCGAGCACGGCACCGACCGCCGCCTGCACGTGATGGACGTCTCCGAGGAGGCCACCCTCGCCGGCCGCCTCGCCCCGGACATCGCCGCCGAGCAGGAGAAACTCCTCTGGTCGGACGCGGTGATCCTGCACTTCCCGATGTGGTGGTTCGCCGCCCCGGCGATCCTCAAGGGCTGGATCGACCGCGTCTTCACCAGCGGTTTCGCGTACGGCCCCCGGGTCGCGCCGCCCTACGGCGAGGACGCGCCGCTGGCGGGCCGCCGGGCCCTGCTGTCGGTGACGTACGGAGCCCGCGAGCGGTCCTTCTCCGACCGGGGCATCCACGGCCGCCTCACGGACGTCCTCCACCCGCTCCAGCACGGCCTGTTCCGCTTCACCGGCATGACCCCGCTGGAGCCGTTCACGGTGTCCGAGGCGAACGCCCTCCCGGCGGAACACTTCGCCGCGGCCCGGGAGGCGTACGCGCACCGCCTCGGCACCCTCTTCACGGCCGACCCGGTCCCGTACGAGGCGCCTGCGCGGACAGGACGGACCGTCGGGCCTCAGCCCTCCTCGTCCGGCTCGTCCTCGTCCTCTTCGTCCGTGCCCTTGTCCTGACCGTCCTTGCCCTTCTGCCCGTCATCCGTCCTGGAGGGGGTGGGAGTGGGTGTGGGAGTCGGGGTGGGAGACGAGGACGTGGGGGAGGCCTCGGGGGTGTCGGACAGGTTGGTCGCGGATCCCCCGGATTCTCCGGATCCCTCGGGCGCCTCGGACCCGGCGGACCCATCGGACCCAACGGATCCCTCTGACCCCTCGGACGCCCCCGGCGTCGTAGCGCCCGGCGTGCCGTTCCCGGGGCTCTCCGCCGAGCTGTTGCCCGGCGAGAACCAGAGCATCCCCGCGAGCATCGCGGCCAGGAAGACCACGACCGCGGCGGCCGTCGCCATCACCCTCGGCCGGTGCGCGACCAGGCCGCGGGCACCGGGGGACCCGGCGTTGCGGGAGCGGGACGGCCGTACCGAGGCGGAGGGCAGCGCGTACGTGGTCGCGGGGCCGGCCTCCGAACCGCCGGGGAGACCCGGTCCGGTCGGGGGCGGGATCAGCGGGGTCGCCGCCTGCCGCGCGGGTGCCGGTTCCGGCAGGGGCTCCGAGCGACCCTGCCAGGCCCCGCCGCCGAACCACTCGGCGATCTGCTGCGTGGCCGGACGGTCCTCGGGCCGCTTGGCGAGGAGCCCGAGGAGGAAGTTCTCGAAGGCGGGCGGGAGTTCGGGGCGGGCCTGCCGGGGCGGGACGGGGGTGGCGTCGAGGTGCTGGTGGAGGATCGCGACGGCGGTGTCGGCCTGGAACGGCGGGCGTCCGGTGAGGAGTTGGTAGAGCAGACAGCCCAGCGCGTACACGTCCGAGGCCGGTCCGGCGGCCTGCCCCAGCGCGCGCTCGGGGGCGAGATAGAGGCTGGTGCCGACGATCTGGCCGGTGGTGGTGAGCGCGCCGGAGGGGTCGTCGACGAAACGGGCGATGCCGAAGTCGCCGATCTTCAGGGTGCCGTCGGCGTCCAGCAGCAGGTTGGCGGGCTTGATGTCGCGGTGCACGATGCCCTGCTGGTGGGCGGCGGTGAGCCCGGCTGCGGCCTGCGCCGCGATCCGGGCCACCTGCTCGACGGGGAGCGGTCCCGCGGTGCTGAGCCGGCGGGCGAGACTGTCGCCCTCGACCAGCTCCATCACCAGGAAGAGCCGGCCGTCGTACTCGCCGAAGTCGTACACGCCCACCACATGCGGGTGGTTGAGCCGCCCGGCGGTCTGCGCCTCCAGCCGGAAGCGGGAGGTCGCCGTCGGATCGGAGTCGTGGGGAAGGAGCAGTTTGACGGCCACCGTCCGGCCGAGCGTCTCGTCGAACGCCCGCCAGACCTCCCCCATCGCGCCGCGTCCGATGGGGTCGTGCAGCCGGTACCGGCCCGCGATCAGCACCTGTGTTTTCATCCTCATGCCGTGATTGCCGTAATGACGTCTCGACCGCCGCAGGACTCAACGACCCACGGTGACGCGGGTGATGGTGGGGGGTGCCGCAGCCGACCCAGCCTACCGGCGCCCGACCGCCCGGTGTTCACCCACAGGGGTCGTCCTTGATCCGTCCCGGCCACGGCAGAACGGTGAGTTCCGGCCACTGCTCCTGCCAGCGCCGCGTCTTGGCCTCGTAGACCTCGCGCGGGGCGAGGACCGGGTTGGGCCGGACCACGAGGTTGTAGACGTCGGAGAGGCCGTGCGGGGCGTAGACGCGCCATTCCCCGTCGGGCTCCAGCCGTACGCCCAGACAGCACGTCGTCGCAGCGAAGGAGTCGATCGCCGCCTCGGTGGACTCGTACGGCGGACAGGGCACCCCGAACTTCTCCTCGTACCAGAGGTGCACCCGGGCCTCGTTGCGGATCTCCACCTCCCCCGGCACCCCGGCGAACACCGCCTTGCCCGCCCTGATGACGGCGTCCTCGGCCTCCCAGGACAGGTCGGTGTCGTCGAAGTAGAAGAGGTCGTAGTCCTTGATGCCGGCTGCCGGGGGCCTGCCGGTGGCCACGTTCCACACGGTCTGGAAGAGACAGCCCGCCGTGAGGTACCAGCCGGGCAGCTCCAGTGTCGCCGCCCTGGTCAGCACGTCGGTCAGGACCTCGTTCCGGGAGAGCGTGGAGCGCAGGGCCGTGAGCTGTTCGGTGAGAGGGAGTCGACCGGGCATGCCCCCTCCCTACCACGATCAAGGCGGCGTGTATTGCTGCCGCAGGAGCCGCCCCCTACGCTTAATCTGATGGGTCGTCAGATTCAGCGTAAGGGGCACGCAGTGGTCAGTAGCGGTGGCAGGGAACTGCCCAAGGTCATCAGCGTGGACGATCACGTGATCGAGCCCGCGCATCTCTTCGAGACGTGGCTCCCGGCGAAGTACCGGGACAGGGGGCCGAAGCCGCTCACCGCGGGGATCGGTGACCTCCAGTACGTCGGGGGGAAGTACCGGTTCACCACCGACCCCGACGGCCAGATCACCGACTGGTGGGAGTACGAGGGCGAGCTCTTCCCGTACAAGCGCATCATCGCGGCCGTCGGCTTCTCGCGGGACGAGATGACGCTCGACGGGATCACCCGGGAGCAGATGCGACGGGGCTGCTGGGACCCGAAGGCCCGGCTGGAGGACATGGACATGAACCATGTCGAGGGCTCGCTCTGCTTCCCCACCTTCCCCCGCTTCTGCGGGCAGACCTTCGCGGAGGCCAAGGACAAGGAGGTCGGACTCGCCTGCGTGCGGGCGTACAACGACTGGATGGTCGAGGAGTGGTGCGGCGACAGCGGCGGCCGGCTCATCCCGCTGTGCCTCATCCCGCTGTGGGACATCGACCTGGCCGTCGCGGAGATCCGGCGCAACGCCGAGCGGGGCGTACGGGCCGTGACGTTCAGCGAGATCCCGACGTATCTGGGGCTGCCGTCGATCCACTCCGGGTACTGGGACCCCTTCTTCGCGGTCTGCGAGGAGACCGGGACCGTGGTGAACATGCACATCGGGTCCTCGTCGCAGATGCCGGCCGCGTCCCCCGACGCGCCCCCCGCCGTCCAGGCCGCGCTGAGCTTCAACAACGCGATGGCGTCGATGATGGACTTCCTCTTCTCCGGGGTTCTGGTGAAGTTCCCGCGGCTGAAACTGGCGTACAGCGAGGGCCAGATGGGCTGGATCCCGTACGCCCTGGAGCGCGCCGACGACGTGTGGGAGGAGCACCGGGCGTGGGGCGGGGTCAAGGACCTGATCCCGGAGCCGCCGTCGACGTACTACTACCGGCAGATCTTCTGCTGCTTCTTCCGCGACCGACACGGCATCGAGGCCATCAAGACGGTCGGTGAGGACAACGCGACCTTCGAGACGGACTACCCGCACGTCGACTCGACCTGGCCGCACACCAAGCAGGTCGCCGAGGAGCACGTGGCCGGCCTCTCGGACGAGGTCACGTACAAGCTGCTGCGCGGCAACGCCATCCGGATGCTGGAGCTGCCCTTCGACAAGAGCGCCTAGAGACAAAGGCGCCTGGAGACAAAGGCGCCTGGAGACAAAGGCGCCTGGAGACAAAGGCGCCTAGAAGGGGCGTCGGACGGGCAGGCACTGTCCATGAAGGTCTCCGTGGATTCCAACCTGTGCTACGGCTCCGGTGAATGCGTCTACCGCGTTCCGTCCGTCTTCACGGTGGCGGACGGATTCGGCGCCGTCATACCCGGCCGCGAGAACACCGGCGACGATCCGGACGTACGGGAGGCGGCCGAGCTGTGCCCGTCACAGGCGGTCAAGCTCACCGACTAGGCGCCGGCCAGCTCCACCCCGACCCCGCGAGCGCCCGCGCCCGTGCCTCCGCCACGGCCATCCGTGCCGCCCGCTCGGCGGTGTCCGCGTGCGCCGCCTGCCCGGTCGCCTGCCCTTCCCACTTGCGGTAGAGCAGCCCGACCTCGGCCGAGAACCACCCGCGGCTCACGGAGTTCAGCGCCAGCAGCAGCCCCGTGTCCTCGGACGCCGGCAGCGCCATCCAGCCGCCGAGGGCGAGCAGCAGATCCCGCCGTACGAAGAGGGTCGCCGGGTGGACCTGGGCGCGGAAACCGTTGGCCCGCCAGAAGTCGAGCACGGCCCCGCGCTCGATCGGCCCCGTCGCCGGGTCGCCGGGGAAGCCCACGGTCGAGCCGTCCGGCAGCCGGTCCAGGGCACGGGAAGTCGCCCAGCCGAGCGTGCGGTCGGCTTCGAGGGCGGCCAGGTCGCGGGCCAGGGCGCCGGGGGTGAGCTGGTCGTCGGCGTCCAGGATCTTCACGTACGTCCCCTCGGCGTGCGCGAGCGCGATCGTGCGGGCGACGCCGGGGCCGCCGGGCCGCCCCTGCCGGAAGGTGATCCGGGCGTCGTCGGGGACGTAGGGCGCGACGGCGTCGGTGCGCCCGTCCTCCTGGATCACCCAGTGCCACTCCCAGCCCTCCGGCAACTCCTGTGCGCACAGCGACGTGTGGGCCTCGGGAAGGAAGCGGGCCGAGGGGGCGTGGACGGCGGTGACGACGATGACGCGCCGGGTCACGGCGGCACTCACCACCTTTCCAGGGGGGTGGTGAAGACGAGCTCGGTACGGTCGCCGGGGAGTGTGACGCGGCAGATGTCCACCACGCGTTCGTCGATGTCGTACGAGGTCTTGCGCAGCAGGATCACCGGGGTCCCGGCCGCGAGCTCCAGCTCGCAACGCTCCTCGGGGGTCGGCGCACGCGCGGTGACCCGCTCCTCGACGCGGCCCACCTCGATGCCGACGGTGTGCAGCTGGTGCTGGGTGCCGCCGGGCCAGGGCTCGTTGGTGTGGTCCAGGAGGGCGGGGTTCGCCGCGATCATGCAGCGGACGAGGTAGGAGGTCGTGAGGCTGACCGGGGTGCTCTCGCAGGCGTGGCGGGTCCGGTAGGTGCGCTCGACGAGGGGGGTGGCCGGCGGGACGCCGAACGCCTCGGCCAGGTCCGGGGGCGCGGCGATCTCGCGGTACCGCGCGTGGAAGACGAGATTCGCGCGCTCGGACCCGGTGTCGCGTTCCGTGGCCCCGGTCCCGGCCCGCTCGGCCCAGGACGCGTGCACCCGGTTCTTCTCCCACTGGTGCCGCCGGTTGTCACGGACCACTTGGTAGACCTTCCGCACCAGGTCAGCGTACGACTCCCGGCCCGTGCGCGCCCGGTGGCGGCGACACGGAAAGGCCCGACCGCTGGCGACGGGGGATGCACCAGCGATCGGGCTATGGCCAACACTAACAAGGCTGCCTGCCCGGCGGGAGACGACTGCTGAGCCGTAGCAAGCAGGTGTGAGCGGGATCACTGGTCGCACGGAGGCTCGTACGACAGCCGCGGCAGGTACTCGTTCCACTTCTCCTTCGTCAGGACGCCGCGGGTGGTCGAGCAGATGTGGTCGATCGCGGCGTCGACGTCGAGGTTCCACAGCCGGACGGTGTCGGTGCCGCTGGACACCCCGAGCATGTGGCTCTTGGGGCTGAACGACAGGAAGTTGCCGGTCTTGGCGTTGGGGCTCATCGACTGGCCGATGGGGGAGGCGTGGGCCGGGTCGCCGGCGTCCCAGAGCCGGACGGTGTTGTCGTTGCCGCCGCTGGCCAGGGTGTCGCCGTCCTCGCTGAAGGTCAGCGACACGACCGCCTCGGTGTGGCCGGTGAGGGGCGAGCCGAGCCGGGCCGCCTTCGAGGGATCGGTGACGTTCCACAGCCGCACGGTGTCGTCGTCGCTGCCACTGGCCAGGGTGTGGCCGTCCCGGCTGTAGGCGAGCACGTTGACGGGTCCGAGGTGGCCCGTGAGCGGGGCGCCCAGGGACTTCGTACGGCGGGGGTCGGTCACGTCCCACTGCCGGACCGTGCCGTCCGCGCTGCCGCTGGCGAGGGTGTGGCCGTCCGGGCTGAAGGCGAGGGCGTTGACGTAGCCCCGGTGGCCGGTGAGCGGCGCGCCGAACGCGGTGACGCGGGACGGGTCGCTCACGTTCCACAGCTGGATGGTGCGGTCGTCGTAGGCGGTGGCCAGGATGCGCCCGTCCGGGCTGAAGGCCAGCGCGTCCGGGCCCATGAACCGGGTGCGCAGGGTGATCGGCGGGCCGTGGGAGACCGGCCGGGTCGGGTCGGTGACGTCCAGCAGGTACACCGCACGGCTTCCGGTCAGCACCGCGAGGGTGCGGCCGTCGGGCGAGAACGCCAGCGAACGCTGGCCCTCGTCGCCGGGCATGAACGGCTCGCTCAGGGACACCGGCCGGTCGGGCGTGTCCACGTTCCACAGCCGGATCCGCCCGTCGCGCGCGGCCGTGGCGAGCACCCGCCCGTCCGGCCGGAACGCCCCGCTCCGGCCGATCATGTCCGAGGTCGGGACCGACCACAGGCGCACCTTGCTGTCGCCGCTCCCGGTGGCGAGGGTGCGGCCGTCCGGGCTGAAGCCCAGCGCGTACATCTCGCCGCTGCTGCCCGCGAGCGGCTCGCCGACCTGCGCCGGGAAGGCCGGATCGCTGACGTTCCACAGGCTCGCCGTGCTGTCCGCGCTGGCGGCGGCGAGCGTCTGACCGTCGGGGCTGAAGGCCACGGACCACACGGCACCGGTGTGGCCGGTGAGCGGCCCGCCGAGGGCCTCGGCGCGACCGGGATCGGCCACGTCCCACAGCCGTACGGTGTCGTCGGCGCTGCCACTGGCGAGCGTCTGTCCGTCGGGGCTGAAGGCCACGGAGTGCACCAGACCCGTGTGGCCGGTCAGCACCGGGCCGACCCGCTTGGGACGACGAGGATCTGCCGTGTTCCACAGCCGGACCGTGTCGTCGTCGCCGCCGGTCGCGAGCGTCCGTCCGTCCGGGCTGAAGGCCACGGCCCGGACCGCGGCCGTGTGCCCGGTGAGCGCACCGAGCGCCTTCGGCCGGTCCGGGTCGGCCATGTCCCACAGGCGTACGGTCCGGTCCTCGCCGGCGGAGGCCAGGATCCGCCCGTCCGGACTGAACGCGAGCAGGTAGATGGTGCCCTCGTGGCCGGTCAGGGGCTTGCCGAGCAAGATCGGGTGCAGGGGGTCCTGCACGTCCCACAGGCGGACGGTGCCGTCGTCGCCGGCGGTGGCGAGGGTGCTGCCGTCCGGGCTGAAGACCGCGCTGCTGACCCAGCTCGTGTGACCGGTGAGCGGCTTGCCCAGGGGCTTCGGGTGCGTCGGGTTCCGGACGTCCCACAGGCGTACGGTCCGGTCGTAGCTGGCGGTGGCCAGGGTGTGCCCGCTCGGGCTGAACGAGGTGAGGTAGACCGCGCCGGTGTGGCCGAGCAGCGGGGTGGCCAGCGGCGCGTTCACGATCGCGACCAGCCGGTTGTTGGTGCCCTCGTCGCCCGGCCGCAGGTCGTGGGCCACCAGGTCGAGCTGGGCGGACAGCGAGGGGTCGGTGTACTGGACGCGGTCCGCCTCGGCGACGACCTGTTCGAACACCGCGTCGTTGCGCTGCTGCCACGCGATCAGCGCCGCGCCGACGGCCACCAGGGACAGCACGACCAGCGCCGACACCGCGCCGCGGCTGATCCAGACGGTGCGTCGGCGCAGCCTGACCGAGGCGGCCAGGAAATCCACCGCGCTGCGGGTCAGGAAGGTCTCGCCGGCGGCCTTCGCCCAGGTGTGGGCCTGTTCCAGCCGCGAACCCCGGTAGAGGAGGGACGTGTCGCGGTTCGAGCCCTCCCAGGCGCGGCCGTCCTCCTCCAGCCGCTGGCGCAGCAGATGGTCGCCCCGGCCCTCGTCGATCCAGTCGCGCAGCCGGGGCCAGGCGGTCAGCAGGGCCTCGTGGGTGATCTCCACGGTCTCCGCGTCGAGCGTCACGAGCCGGGCCCGCACCAGCGCCTCGAGCGACTCCTCCGTCTTGGCCGGGTCCCTCGACTCCTCCGCCAACTGCCGTCGCGTCCCGCGCCGCCGGGTCGCCTGGGTGTCCTCGCCGAGCCGCACCAGCCGGAGCAGCAGCAGCCGCGCGGCCGTACGCGCCGGCGGGTCCAGCGCGGACCAGGCCCGCTCGGCGGTCGCCGCCACCGCTCCCTGGATGCCGCCCGCCGCACGGTATCCGGCCAGCGTCAGCCGACCCGCCTTGCGGCGCTGCCAGGTGGCGAGCAGCGCGTGGGACAGCAGCGGCAGCACCCCCGCGTCGTGCGCGCCGCGCGGCCCGTCGGCGCTCACCTCCCGGGTGATCAGCTCCGCCAGCCCGGGCTCCATCTCCAGCCCGACGGCCTTGGCGGGCCCGGTCACCGCCTCCCGCAGCTCCGCGGTGGTCAGCGGTCCGAGCACCATGTGGCGGTGCTGGAGGGCGTCGGCCAGTTCGGGATACCCGAGGCACTGCTCGTAGAAGTCGGCCCGGATCCCGAGGACCACGAGCACGGGCGGTGGCTCACCGGGACCGGCGGGCGTGCACGCGGCGTGCAGGAACTGGATGAACGTACGCCGGTCCGCCTCGTCGGAGCAGAGCGTGAACGTCTCCTCGAACTGGTCCACGATGACGACCGGAGGCGCGGGGTTCTCGCAGCCCGCCGCCCACGCGGCGACCGCGTCCCGGACCGCCTCGGACTCCTCCGCGGCGGCCCTGACGTCCGCGAGCCCGGGGATCCGGCCGGTCAGCTCCGCGAGCGGATCGGCGCCCGGCACGAGCTGGAGCACCTCCCGCGCCGGGGCCTCGCCGTCGTCGCCCGGTGCGCCCTGCCGCAGGGCCGGCACCAGGCCGGCGTTGAGCAGGGAGGACTTCCCGGCCCCCGAGGCGCCGACGAGCATCACCAGGCCGCCTGTCTTCTCCGCCGCGCGCAGCTGGGCGACGAGGGCCTCGGTGCTGCGCTCCCGGCCGAAGAACCAGCGGGCGTCCTGCTGACGGTACGAGGCGAGCCCGCGGTAGGGGCACACGCCGGCCCGCTGCTCCTCGTCCGCCTCCGGAGAGGCGGCGGGCCGCTCGCCGGCCGGATCGGCCACCGCCCGCTCCCACAGCCGCTGCCAGTGGGCCAGGTCGTACAGCCCGGGGGCCACCGGTACGGGCCGCTCGCGGCGGGCCTGCGGTATCAGGACGTGCAGGACTGCGGACAGGGCGGCGAACTGCGCCGGTACGTTCCTGGCCCGCCGCCAGTCGCTGATCCGCTGGGCGGACACCCGTACGGCCCGCCCGCGTTCGTCGACCCGCTGAAGCCGTACGACCGCTTCGGACACGCTCTTCAGGGGAGGGTTCCCGGCCTCCCGGTACAACAGCGCGAGGCGTTCGGCGAAGGCCGTGCGTGCCCCTGAGTCGGAACTCAAGGCGTCCACCCCTTACTTCCTCCGCGCTTGGACATCCGGACCATCGCTTCACCGGACCGTCCGGACCTCTGGACCATCCGGACCGGAAAACTCACTTTATACGGCTGACCTGCGGTTAAGGATCCGGATCCGGACCGGAACCTCCTCATCGGGGCCCCCTGCTGGCAGGATCACGACGCAACAGCGCAGCAACGGGACGTCGTCCGGACCGGCCACCAGCTCAGCGCTCGGAGAGACCACTCATGCCGCCGTATGTTCTCGGTCAACTTGCGCCGGAATCACGACACGGCGCGCCGGTCTTCTTCCCTGAGCGTCAGAGCCCACCCAGAGCCGGTTGTCCGACCGGCCCGCGCTCCCACCGACCAAGACCCGGCTGCTCCACGATCCACGCCGTCACGGCACGGATCGACGCCGCCCGCATGGTTCGGCACCGGTCCCCACGAGGGGAGGGACCGGTGCCGGACGACGCGTGGTGCGGGGGTGGGTGCGGGGGATGGGACTCGGGCCGGCTCGTGGCGGTCCAGCCAGGCCGGCAGGGCGGCCGGGGACCCCGCGAAGGGCACCGTGCCCGACAACGCCAGGGCACGCGACCAGACCGGCGTGCCCCGCCACTCCTCCGGCACCAATTCGGCGCGGGTGTCCATCGGCACGATCGCGGCCCGAACCGGCCGGCCCGCTCCTCGACGGCGTACAGGCAGTCGCCGTGCCCGGCCACTCCCACGGCGACGACGGTCCGCCCGGTGTCAGGCGCTCCGGACCCCGCCTCGGCGAGACAGGCGCGAACGGCCTGGTGGGCCGTCCGCCACACGTCGGAGGCACGGCCTCGGTCGAACAGCACGGCCTTGGTCACGGTGTGCCCGGAGCCCGATCGCTCCACGGGGCAGCCCACTGTGCGCCGCCGTGCCCGGATCACCGTCTGACCTGCCCGGACGTCCGGACGGTCACGGACGGCCCTAGAGGCGCAGCAGCCGCTGGGTGAGCTCCCGGTACTGCCGCAGCGCCAGACGGAGCTCGGTCGACTCCCCCTCCGCCTCCGGGTCCCGGTCCTGCCAGTTCTCGCGAAGGACCCGCCGCAGTTCGGCGAGGGAGTTCACGAGCTGGGCGGTGGCTTCGTCGAACGCGCCCTCGGCCTGCTCCAGCGCCTCACGCGGGGTGTCGGCGAAGGCGTTGACGGCATGCCCGAGACGCGTGGCGATCTGCTCCCGCTCGTCCGCCGGGACCAGCGGCTCCGGCCCCGTGGCGCGGCGTCCGGCGACGCCCCGGGGCTGGTCCGCGGGCTGCTGGGCGCGTGTCTGGTCGTACATCATGTGTGCCGCTTTCCTGTGTGTGGTGCCGGGTGTTCCGGAGCGGCATGGCTCTGCGCCGTGCCGCCAGTCAACGTCCGGCTTCGGCCCGTGTCAACGCGGTTCCCTGCGCCGGAGGCTGTTATTACGCGGTGCGGGAGTACGGTGAACGAGGCGAGGACTCTTCGTACGAGCCCACCGCCCGTTTCTCCACCGCACAGCACCCTTCTTACAGGGGCAGCCCGTGACCCCGGCCGCGCCATCCGCATCCAGGCCGAGGAGCTCCGCATGGCGCCCCGTCCTCCCTCGCCCACGACGGTGATTCCGTCCTACGACGGAACGTCCCCCGTCACGGTGACAGCGGCGATCGTCGTACTCCACCACACGCCGACCGCGCGAGCGCCCGCCACGGCGTGGACGGCGGTCGGCCGGATCGGCCGGATCCGTCAGCCGCGGTCATACGCCTCCTCGAACGCCTCGACCGGGTGCACGACGTGCGCCGGCCGACCCCGGACCGGATCGCCGCTGGTCGCGCCCGACCCGGCCCTCCCACTTCAGCTTCAGCACGGCAGTCGAACGTCACCAGGAGCCTCCATGACCACCGCACTGCAGCCCCCGATCCCCTCCCACCCCGTACTCCGCCTGCGCCTCGCACCCCACGGCGTCCTGCCCCGGCCCATCGACGGAGCGTGGTGGCCCCGCTCCTACGACCTGCTCGCCGAACTCCCGCGACTCCTCGCCGGGTTGCCGAGGGCGTGGGGCCACATCACCAGCGTCACGGTCAACGGGGCGAAGTGGTCGGCGGCGCCCGGCCGGATGCTCGTCTCCAACCAGGTCGTGGGACTGCACAGGACCGTGACGGCGTCCGCCCCGCACACCGTGGTCCTCCTCGCGCCGGGGCGGGGGCGCTGGGATCTGTTGGTCGTACCTCCGGACATGACCGCGGCGGCGGCCGAAGCGCTGATGGCGGCGGCAGCAGCAGCGGTGGGCCACCAGGTCTGATCACATCACCATGATCAGCCGAGGCGGCCGGCCGGTGGCCCCGTAAGCCTCATGGCCCCGTACGCCTGGTACGCGCCGTATGTCCCGTACGTCTCGTACGTCTCGTCCCTCGGGCAGGTCTCGTCGGCCGGCTCCGCAGCCATGAGCGCGCTCGCGGTCATCGCCGGGTCGGTGGTCCCGCTCGCGGCGGCCATCAGCCGGGCGGCCGCGGGGGCGGCGGTCTCCGGGGGGATCACCAGGAGGTCCCAGCGGCCCGCGGTGTAGGACAGCAGCAGGATCTTGTGCGGATCCAGCTCCGAGGTGAACCAACCGACCTTCACCACATGGCCGTTGACGAAGACCTTGGGCGGGATGATCGGCCAGTACCTCGGGTTGACGGCGATCCGCGTGATCCGTCCCCAGAGCGGATCCAGCACGTCCGCCAGAGTGGAGAGTTCGCTCGTCAGGTCACGTGAACGAGGCCACCAGGCGCCGTCCAGCTCGGCAGGCACTCCGGAAGGGTTCACGGCTTTCAGCGCGAGACGCGCGGTCGGCTCCCTGAAGGGCACGGACCGCAGCGGGGGACGGGGGGTGGTCGCGGACATCGCGCGAACCTGTCTCCGGGCCCTTGCGGGTGGGCAGTTGCCCGGCGCCGTTGCTCACCGGGAACGACACCGGCATCGGGGCCGGTGCGCGAAATGCTCCCGATGGGTTCACGCTACTCCCCGAACAGGCGGAAGGAACCGCTCCAGGACGCTCAGCCGCACTGCTCCCCGTGCGGTGTCGTACGGGCGTGCGCGTACGACCGGAACGCGGCAAAGGCCTCGTCGACGCAGGTGTCTCAGCGCTCCGCCGGCACACCCTTGATCTGTTCAGAACAGGGCGTGGTTGGAACGGGAGTTCCTCGAACCGTGCGCTCAACTCGGGATGACACCACACCGGCCTGCCGTCCGCCGGTCACCGATGAGCAGCGACAGCGCGCCGCCCTCGGCCCGCAGCGCCCGCGCACACGCCTGCCCCGAATCACCGTCCCGGCCGCAGCGACCGCAGCACGTCGGCCATGCGCCCGGACACGCGCCCCGCCCGAGGAAACGCTACCCCTTCTTCGGAAGGTTTGATTCCGATTCGCTGGGCGGGCGTCCGACATCCGAAAGCGTCACACGGGCCCGTTCGTCGACAAACCGCGTCACCAGGTGCTGGGCGGCACCGAATATGACGGCCCAGGCGATGATTTGCGCACTGGAATCCAAATCGCTCAGTCCGGGGATGAACGCACCCCGAATGAGCAGCACTCCCACAAACGCTGTCAGAGCGCCGGTGGGAAATTTCAGCAAGGCCGCCGAGAGGGGCAGCATGTAGGGAGAGCTCGTTCCTTGGATCGAGCGCAGCGACGCGATGACCGTCAGAGCGGCCCCAGCGAGGCCCGCCGCCTCGATGACAAGCACGTCGACTCTCTGCGCGTAGTCACTCGCGACATTTCCGTCCTTCAGGTGGACTTCCCCGGAAGGGCACGCGGCGAATTTCTTCCCCTCGGGCAGGAAGCACATGTTGAGCGAGTCGGGGCAGAACCACCCCCAAACGGCGAGCCCACCGGCACCCAGCAGCACGAAGAAGGTCGCAATCCGTAATATCCCACTGAGGCTGCGCACTCGACTGTATTCAGCATCCAGCGCGTCGTAAGCCGTATCCAGGGCATCCATCAAGAGGATGCGGTCACCTGGCTGAACCCCTCGTTCCCCTATGCGCTCCGCGACCTCCTCGACCTTCACGCGAAGTGGGTCGTCCTTGTCGAGATGTTGTTCGGTCTTCCTGAGGACGTCGATACTTCGGCCCATCAGATCTTCGTCCGAGCACAGCGAGAGCAGCATGACATCGGCTGCACGCACATTGGCCCAGGTCCGTTCAAGAGCAGCCGCTCCAGAGAAGAGACGGCGCCGGTGATAGGTACCACGGGCTGCCTCTTCCAGATGCTGCCTGATCCCGTCCAGTGTCTTCTCGCGCCGGCATTCATCGGCGGAGTCCCTCCCCGCTCGACATGCCTCAATGCTCGCTTGTTGCCTCAGAAAAAGGATCCGAGCGCCGGCGCGCTCACGCCAGGCAGTTCTGTGCTCTCTGAACAGCACCCTGCCCCGCTCACGGAGCCCCGACCTCTGCCCCCGCTGCCCCGCCCCGTCACCGTCACCGTCAAACTCACCGTCATCGTGATGCGACCGGCCCGGCGTCGGCAGACGCGGAAGCATGCGCGAAGCAACCCACAAGAGAATAAGAAGGACCGCTTTCCCTCTGGGCCTTCTCGCGCCTTCTCCGACGTTGAAAGCTTTCCCAGTGGTCATCCCGCCCACATCCCGCTCTCCAGCGAAGACACCGGCCTTTCTCAACGTAGAGCGGATCACCGGGAGCCGCACGCCGGAAAACTTGAACGCTGCACCAGCGTTGCCGCCTCGCAACGCCCACCGACGGGGACGGAGCGGGGTGCTCTCGCCGTCAACGCAGGTCGCACCGGCCAAGTCCGCTGAACGGAGGTGGTCATTCCGTCGCGCGAGGCGCATCTTCCTGCCAGGCTCGGACCCGTGACGTACGTAGTGACCGTGGACACCAGCATCCCGGAGGACACTCCGGAGATGGACCCGCTTCAGCGCGCCGGCGCCGTGGCACTCATCGAGGACGGATTCGACTCCGTCAGGGCCGTCGAGGGCCCCGACGGAGTGCAAGTAGATCTGCTCGACACCATCGTGTCCGTTCATCCCGGCGGCGCCCTTCTGAAGGTCATCGTGGACGCACCGGCACTGGAGTTCGCCGAGGACTCGGTGCAGGCACTCGTGGACGAACTACTGGAACGCTCCGAGCTGTTGGCCGACTGGACGATCGAGCGGTGCGAGGTCGAGCTGCACCAGGACCTGGCCAAGAAGAGCCTCGACGCGGCGGAAGGCCCCCACGCCCCGCCCGCGGACCCGGCCGCCCGCAAGGCCCGCCACACCGAGAACCCAACTACCGAAGACAGCACCGGCCAGACCTACGACGCGGAACCGACCAAAGCCGCCACCGTGCGAAGCCAGATGCTGGGCTTGGCGGACGAACTGCGCTCGTTCCCCCTGACCATGTTCGGAGTGCTCAAGGACGAGAACGCCGAGCGGGAAGCCGACACACCCGCACTGGCCGGCGAATCCACCGTCCCACCGGCAAGCGCCAGACTCGCCGCAGGCGCCCTGGTCTACGCGACCGACCTCCTGGTGACCGAACTCTTCGAAGACGTACAGGTCCTGACACAGGAAGAGGCAACCGTCGCCGAATGCGAGGGCCCCTTGTGGCACCTGGAACGCCTCCCCGACCGCTACGCGCTCCAGTACGACGCCCACTTCGCCCGCCGCTTCCTGGTAACCGTGATCGCCCTGACCACCCGCTTCACCGACGGAAGCTTCCAACGCCTCAGCTGCGTCGCCGAAGAACTCGCCCTCAGATTCCTCCTGAGCCAGGCGACCACGACCCTGGAACTCCACGAACTCCTGGACGAAGACGTCTCCACCGCCCTCGACGCCTTCACCGACAACGTCTACGACGACATGGACCACGAGTGGCTCTACGACGACTCGACAGACGAAACCGACGATCCCCCCACAAGCACCGCCCTCGGAGTCGCACCCACGCCCTTCAGCTCATGGTTCACCCCATTCCACGACGGCCGATACATCCACCCGTCAGCAGCGGACGAACCCGAGGCGGCGGCACAGTGACACCCTCCGCTCAGTAAGCCCCGGGGGACGCCTGTGATCCGCGCGCTGTCACAAGTGGACGTGGCGGGCGCGAAACGCCACGACTCCCCGGAGCTCTCCAGAAACCACTCAGGGGCCTGATCCACCAAGTGGATCAGGCCCCTGACCTGGTACTTCACTGTCGGGGTGGCGGGATTTGAACCCACGACCTCTTCGTCCCGAATTAGGCCCTGGAAGATCGCCGACCTGGGGATCACGCTAAAGATGCAGGTCAGGGCGTCGGGGTGTATCGGTCTCCGGTGGTGCTCCGGGGTCGCTATCTCAAGATCGTCTCCAGGATTTCTCCATGGAGGCACGGTGAGGCTGCGTTGTGGGTTCGCTGCTTGTGCGGTCTGTGTGCACCAACCTGCGTTGCCCCCAACACGCTTTCCAACTGTCCGCGTGACCGTACGGGGGCGTCCGTGTGGGTTCAGGGGGCAGATCAGACGGTGTGCGCGTACGGCAGCGAACAGCGGCATCCTTCGGTGCACTGGACAAAGACCAGGACAAGGAGCGGCCCAGTGCCGAGGCCGGCCGCCCTGGGCTCGTACGGGGGCGTGACCCTGGCGGAATCGAGGCGTACAAGAACTGCGCAGCGGCCGGCCAGTGCCCTCGGCTGGCGCGATCTACACGGTGGCGTTGACACCAGTGAGGACAGCGGTAGGCGCGAGAGTACGCCGCCCTCGGCTTCTTGAAAGCATGAGCTTGTATCGGTCGAGTGGCACCTATACCGACTGCACGAGAGAATGGTCTTGGGCATGGATTAGGCGTGTCGTAGCGTGGCGAGGCATCCAGGGCAGCAATTAGTCGGGTAGTGAAAATGAACGATATACCTCCCGAAATCTATCCCGATTGGCTCGACTTGAAATCCTTCTACTCGGATGAGAATTTCATCTATAAATGGGAACGCCTGCCTCCCGATTGGGAGGGTTGGCCTCATCTAGAGTACAGTCGGCCAAGAGTGGCGCCCGATAAGGTTTATCACTACACGTCAGCGGCGGGTCTGCTAGGGATTATCTCAACTTGCTCCCTTCATGCAGGCGACGTTACCTTCCTGAATGATTCCCGTGAGCTGACCTATGCAGGCGATAATTTGCTACACGCCTTGCGTCAAGAACGAGAAGCAATCGCACTCAATAGTCATATGACGGCTCGGAATCTACAGCGGACGCCGCAGATCACTGCAGAGCTCAGCGAGCGGCAAAGACGCCGCGCGATTTGGGGTCGTCACTTGACAAAGCAGGGTTCCTTGGGGGCTATTAAATCACTTTCTACCCTCATTCAGGAGCTTGAGCAGATGTGCGGGCCATCAAGGTCATCGCCGCTACACGTCTACGTCTCCTGCTTCTGTGAAAATGGTGATCTTCTTAGCCAGTGGCGTGGATATGGCGGCGTGGGCGGTTACGCAATCGGCTTTCGTTCTGACGTACTGGAAAAGCGAGCCAAAGGATTTCCGGTGGCGGTATTTGAAAATGTCCGCTACGGCTTCGATGAAAGTCTGACCAGCGCTTCGGAACTCTTTCCGGAATATCTCAAGTCGGGGATGACGCTAATGGCGGACTATCTGAGGCCGCTGACGTTGATCAAGAATGACGCATTCCGGGAAGAACGTGAATGGCGCGTGATGGTAGCGCGTGACTGCATTGACGAACTGACGAAATTCAGAGTTGGCCCAGTTGGGGTTACACCCTTTGTGTCGGTGGACTTCTCCCCTGAAGACGTGGGCGAGCTGATCGTTGGCCCAGGGCCTCACTCGGCAGAGCGGGTCAACGGCACTCATCAGCTTCTTGATCGGTACGGCATGAAACACGTACGCGTCGTGCTGTCCGAGACGTCGCTGCGGTTGTAGGGGCCAGTTCCGTAGGGGAGCTGGTCAACCGAGTCCGCCATGTGGGTGCACTGATCGTTGGCCGATGCATTGACCGCCCTGTTGCGAGGCTGCGGGGTGAGGGTCGGCGACTGCTTCCCCGCTGTCCGCATGGCCGTACGGGGGCGTCCGTAGCGGTTCACGGTGTGCGTACAGCGGGTAACGGTGGCGGAGTTCCGGGTACGGCTCAGCCGTCCGCACGGGAGTCATGGCAGAGACAGCCAGCAGATTTACAGTCCCCTCAAGATCGTGCGTCAGAAGTACCGTTGACCTGCGAAAATATGGGTGTCCGCGTCGGACTAGCCTCCAGCCGTCCACACCTCGTCCAGAGACGCGCCGAGCACCGCGTATGCCAGGGCGCTACGAGTTCGTAACATCTTGTTGAGGGGTTGGTCGGGCACGATCAACGTGACGATTCGGCCGTTCATGAGGTGTGAGCACTAAGCACTCAACCGTGGGTCGTGGACGACGACTTGTGGGCGCTGATCGGTGCAGCCGCTGCTATCGCCCTGGCCGTAGATGTCGCCGGGCGGCGCACGGTGGACGACCAACTGTGTCCGCAGCTTCATCTGCCGGAGACGCCTCCAAAAAACACCGATCAGGACCGCGTTACGAGCTCTTACGAACTGAGCTCGCGGGCGCGTCGGGGCACCGCTAACGTTGATAGAAACCTCCTCCACCTACAAGAGGAGCGGCTGTCGATGTTCGAGAATATTTTCATGCAGGTAACGCATGAGGGAAACCTGAGCGCGGAGATTCGCAACCTTGCCCAATTGCGAAACGAGACGGCGGGCGAGACGATATCTGAACTGCGAGGCAGTGTTCTCGATTCGCATGGATTCCTCCTGCCCCGAGTATCGCAGCACATTGCAAACTACGGGCCCGTGCTTGAACAAGTCGACGACGCCTTCTCCGATTTCCTTCGGAGCCATTCTCCAGACTATGCGAAGCTGGAAGAGGCTGCGGCCGAGCAACTCAAACGAAATGAGCACGAGGAGCGGAAACTGAAAGCGTTTAGGGTGGAGAAGGAGGAGGCCAAAGCGCGAAGGCACCTTGGAAGCATCCCACCAATCAGCGAGAGGAAATGGCTCGGAAGATTCACATTCTTCAAGACGGTTGAAAATCCCTACGACCAAGCCGACCGAGAATACCACTCAGGCCTTGAACATCTTCAGCGAGAACGGATCCACATAGCAGAAATTTACACGGCGTTGAAGCGCATCGAGCTAGCGCGTTGGGAGGAGTGGAATGAATCTCAGCAGGCGACCGAGGCCCGCGAAATGGCTCGCGCGGAGTTGAATATCTCAGTCACTGAAGCGATAAGAACCCACTCAACTTCATGGGTAGAAAAAGAGCTGTTGTCTAGGGGAATGAACCCGAGGCAGGGGAGTAGTGCAATGCCTGAAGTAAATGAAGCCCATCGCGCGGGCCACGAGAGCCACAGAAAAGTGTTTCTGGTCCACGGGCGGAACGAAGAGATTGCCGGTGATATGCGGGCTTTCCTCCGAGCTCTCAGCCTCCAGCCGATCGAATGGTCTCAGGCAAAGGCGAGCCTCAAGCAAGGAACGCCCTATGTCGGTGACATAGTTATGGCTGGGATGGAAATGTCCAACGCTGCGGTAATACTGCTGACGCCAGATGAATTTGTAGATCTACACCCCGAATTGTCTGGTTCAGTTAGAACGAGCGCAGATTACCAAGCTCGCCCAAACGTCTACTACGAGGCTGGAATTGCTGATGCCCTCGACCGTGATCGCACGATCATCGTTGAGGTTGGAACGGTCCGACCTTTTTCAGACGTATCCGGGAGACATGTCATCCGATTCGATGGAAGCCAGCAGGCACGCTTGGACCTACGTGACGCCTTGCGGAGCGCTGACCTTTCGGTCGACGACAGCGGGCGGGACTGGATTAACGTCGGCAGCTTTGAGATAGAGGGTGCGTTAACCCCTGGCTGGCTTCGATGGTGACTGACAACTCAAACGAAGTGCCGGACTTGCGGGCCCTCTGACCGGCTGAAACCCGGGTGGGCAGAGAAGGCCCCTGCTGTCAGCGCCTGAACGTAACCTTCAGCCATGCGCATAGGTGCGATCACACGGGATGCCGTACTCAAGGCCATCGCCGAGTACGACCAGTTGGGCCGGACGGAGTTCTTGGAGAAGTACGGCTTCAAGGAGTCCCTCTCCTACGTCCTCGTACACGAAGGCGGTTGGTACGACTCCAAGGCCATCGCCGGGGTGGCACACCAGTGGGACCACGGCCGTGCACTACTGCCAGCGGAGTTCAGTGGCGGCAAGGACCATGCAGCGGCCTGGCTCAGGCGAATCGGTTTCAAGGTCAAAGCTGTCAAGAACCCCGACTGGGCACCTGACGAGATCATCCTCGCCTGCCAACTCGTACTGGCTAACAGATGGAAGGGACTCGATGCGAACGACCAGCGTGTCATCGAGCTGTCCAGCCTCCTGCAACTGATGCCGATTCACGCCGCGGCCGACCGCAACGAGAAGTTCCGGAACCCCAACGGCGTGGCCCGCAAGACCTTCGACATCGCCACACGGCATCCGGACTACCAGGGCAAGCCCACCAACGGCGGCGCCCTCGACCTTGAGGTACTGAACGACTTCCTTGCCAAGCCAGCAGAGATGACCGCGGTGGCTCAGCTCATCCGGCAGGGCATCACCACCGGCGATCTCCAGAACCTTTCGCCAGACGAGGAGGACGAGCTGGACGACTACAGCGCGCCCGAAGGGCGACTGCTGATGCGCCGGCACAGGAGCCGGGAGCGGAACAAGGCCCTGCGTAAGAAGAAGATCGCTGCAGTCCTCCGACAAGGCGGACGGCTGAGCTGCGAGGCATGCGGGTTCGACTTCGAGGAGGTCTACGGCGAGCGGGGAGACGGCTACATCGAGTGCCACCACGTCGTCCCGCTGCACGAGGCCGGCGAGAGCCGCACCAAACTCAGCGACCTCGCACTCATCTGCGCCAACTGCCACCGCGTAATCCACCGCCGCGCACCTTGGCCGACACCGAAAGAACTCCGCGCACTCATCGAGACCCGCCGGGCAGGCCAGAACCGCATCCCACCTCAGCAACGGAACGTATCCGCTGCCGAGGAGCCCTCCAATCTCGCGTAGAGCCTCTCCGGCCGCCGACGTTCCCTGAACCGACGGCCCCTTTCAAATGTGCGGTGGGATTCGATCTCGATACCTACGCATTACGAGTTGTCCGATCTTGGTCCGGGGGCGTCCATGGACGTCCGCGAACCGGCTTGCGCTGCTGGTCGGAGCGCTTGCCGGACGTTGGCGGACAATCGCGAACGCCCCCGGATTGAGCGGCATCTGAGACCGCAATTGAGACCACGGTCAGAGCCGCGCCGCGTATCACCGGACGCCCCCACCCGGCCTGGAGCCGACCCCGGCCACGAGTCGACTCGTAAAGCCACGTGACGCGAGACGCTCGTACGCGCCAACGACGTCCGCCGGCACGTCCAGCTCGATCATGAACCCCTGCGTGGGGTAGATCAGTAGCCGTTGCAGCGACCCGACAAGCATGTCGATGACAAGGCGCGCATCCTGGATGGAGTCGACGTAGTCCTGGAGCGTCATGGGAGTTGACGCGCTGACGAACTCGACTTCCGGCCAGAGCTTCCGGGCAGTGGCGTACGCCCGACGCTCCTCGTACGGCTTGCTGACGAGCAGCACAGACGAGACGCCGATCCCGCGCTCTTCGAGGAGTGCGCGAGACAGCGTGATGTTCTGACCAGTGTTGCGAGCGTGCGGCTCGACAAGGATCGCGTCCGCCGGTACACCCAGCTCAAGGGCGCGATCACGGTAGTGCTCGGCTTCGCCGCGCGGCATGCGACCCTCGGTGGTCCGGCTGGTCGCTCCGGTGAAGACGATCAGGGGCATCATGCCGCGCCGGTACAGGTCGACGGTGGCGTCAGCAACTCCCAGGTCATGACTACCGAGACCGATGCCGACCGAGCAGGGGCGCGGTTCGTGTCCCATCTGCTGGTAGTCCCACAGGAGTTGGGTGTCCCGCCAGTCTTGTACGGAGATCACGCTGATCCTTCCTCGTCACTACCGTTGTCGTTGGCGGAGTCGGGCACCTTGAACTCGTATTCCCACGCGAAGCGTGAGGCCGCGTGAACACCGACCGCGAACTCAACCACCGTGCCATCCGCCGTGTACGTGGTCCGGTGAAGTTCGACCACGGGTTCCCCCACTGGGAGCTGTAGAAGCTTCGTCTCGTCTGCGGTCGGGATGCGAGCGTGCAGGGCCTCCTTCATGTGGTCGATCTCGTATCCGGCGTCGTACAGCACCCGGTATCCGCCGCCACGGCCGGCGGGCCCCGGGGTCGGGTCGACGATGCGTGTCCCTTCGACGTGTTCCGGACGGTAGTAGCTGGTCAGAGTGTGCGTTGGCTGCGTTCCCTCCTTCACCAGTCGGGCGCGCGCGTACACGTCGGAGCCGAGGGGGACGCCGAGCCCCTCAGCCACTAGGCCGCTCGCCTGGACGCGGCTCACGGACTGCGTCTGCTCATTGCGCTTGTAGGCGCGCCCCGACGCCACACGGTCCGCGATGAACGCGACTTCGTCCCCGTCGCGCCACTTCACCTTGTCGTACCGCGCGATACCGAGCCGCTTGAGTCGGGTACGCGAGCGCACCACGGTGCCGTGCCCGCGCGATGAGGTCACAAGGCCTTCCACCTCAAGCGCCTTGTACGCCTGATGCACGGTGGACTTGGAGCCTTCCCCGGCCTCGACCTGGTCTCTGATCTGCGGCAATGCCTCGCCGGGTTGGATCTCGCCGTTCCTGATCTGCTCCGCGATCCGGTCTGCCAGCTCGCGCCACTTCGGGGCCATTCAGTGACTCCTCTCGACGCCCCCCAGTGAAGCACAGTCCCAGGACTGTTGACAGTCCTGGGACTGCGATGCATAGTCATCTCAGGCGACTCGCAGTCCTAGGACAGCGAGTCGAGGGGCCCTTCTTTGGGCTGCTTCAACGCCGTGCCGGTTCGGGATAGCTCGCCTTCATGTGGGGCCCTGACCTGGTCGTTCCTTGAGAACTGAACAGAGTGATCTGTATTGGCGGGAGTCGATCCCGCCCCCGTGACAGCCGGGTGATGACTGTCGACGGCTCTCCGCTCGCCGATTCCGCCCCGTACCGGCGCGGCTCGGTGGTCATGGGCTGTTCTGCTGGCGCCGAGCAGTGCGATAGGGCGCCCCGACACTTCGAGGCTCGGGACCGGTGGCCGTGGCAACGGCGCCGGTGAAGCTCTCGGACTCCCACATCTACCGCCCCGGCATCCAGCCGCGAGGGCGCGGGATCAACTCCCGCCCGGGGCACTCCGGCCGCTGTTCTGCGGCTGCGCCGCGCGTCATCGCGCGGCTGTTCACCCACAACGGCGTGCGGCTCCCGGGGTGCCACCCGGGAGCCGCTTCGGGCCGTTCCACCTCTGAGGAGACACGACCCATGAAGCACATCGGTGCTGTTCAGACGGGCGTTACCACCGACGACTTCGACCGCGAGCCGACGTTCGGGGAACTGGACGCCATCTGGGTTGAGATGCCGCTCATCCAGGCTGAAGTTGAGCTGCTGGACGTGCAGATCAGCCTGTTGGACCGGCCGGCAACGGAGACGGACACCCGCCGTCTGCGGCGGGCCCACCGCAAGGTGCTCGCCGCCCGTCTCGTGCTGGCCAACCGGGACGGCGCCGCGTTCTCGGACGTGGCCTGATGGCGGGGGAGTTCACCGCTCAGATGTCCGTGAGCCGGGGCCGGTGGCGCCTGTACGTGGTGCTGCTCAACACCACCGAGCGGTGGCCTGAGTTCGGCTTCGGCCGGGCGCTGCCGGTGCCGACGTTCACGGAACGTACGGACGCGCTCAGCGTGCTCGGCTTCGAACCCGTTCCGGGTGCGGAGTGGACGTGGACCGAGGACAGCGAGACCCCCGACGACCCCGCCTCTCCGGTCTGCCTGATCGCCGCCATCCGGGTGCGTTCATGGTCGGGGGTGGGCGCGTGAACGCCGTTCAGATCCGTTCAGCCGAGCGCGCGCTGTCGGTGGGCACGTGGCTGATCGTGGCGGGCGCGATGCTGTATTCGATCCTCACCGTCACCCCGCTCGCTGCCGAGCACACCCCCGACAAGTGGGACTGGACGGCGCCGATCCTGCCGCTGGTCGTCGATGCGGCGGTGGTGATCGTGGTCCGCCTCGATGCCGTGCTCGCCTCACTGGGGGGCCACGGTGGGAAGTGGCCGATCGTCCTTCGCTGGATGACCGGCTGCATGACCCTCGCCCTGAACATCGCAGACTCCGCACTGCGAAAAGACCTGGTCGGCGCGGCCGTTCACGCGGTCGCACCGCTCCTGCTGATCGTCACCGCAGAGACCGGACTCGCCTACCGGCGCGCCATCGCTACCGCCGTCACCGCCCTGGAAGAGCGGCAGCAGGCCGAGCGGGCGGCGCGGGAACAGGCAGCGGCCGAACGGCGCGAGGCTGCGGTGCGGCTGGCCCGTGAGCAGCGCGAGCACACCGCCGCGTTGGCGCGTGAACAGCGTGAGCACGAAGCCCGCCTGATCCGTGAACAGGCTGAACGGGATGAGCGGGCGCGGCGCGAGGAAGCCGAGCGCGTGGAGGTTCGGGAGCGGGCCGAGCGCGAGCAGCGTGAACGCGCTGAGCGCGAGCGTGAACAGCAGCGGCGTGAGCGTGAACGCCGTGAACAGGCGGAAGCCGACCGGCGCGAGCAGGCACGGCAGCAGCACGCTGAGCGTGAGCGCCGTGAGCAGGTGGAGCGGGCGGCGCGTGCCGAGCGTGAACGCGCCGCGCTGCTGGCCGGCGGACCGGCTACGGCGAAGCTTTCGGAGGACCGGGCCCGCCCGATCGTCCGGGCCGCGTTCGAGTCCGGTCTGCCGACGCGGGCCGCTGCCGAGTTGTGCGGCTGGTCGGTCGGCTGGGTGTCCACCCGCTACCAGGAACTGCGCGAAGCCGGCCACCTCGGCACCGCCCGCGAGGTAGTACCGGCTGAGGCGGTGGCGTGATGTCGCTCGGCTACGCGAAGTGCTTCGATCCGGCCGGCGCCCGCTACGGCATCCCCACGTTTCCGTGGCGGTGCGTACCGGACGGCTACGCCACTCTCCGGCAGTTACGGGCGCGTGGTCTGCGCCCGGGTGGTCAGTCCGTGGCGGCTCAGGCGCTGCGCCCGCGCTTCCGGCGCGGCCCGCTGGTTGCCTACTTCTATCGCCTCGACTGCGCGAAGCCGGTCCGGCCGATGACGCCGGCGAAGTGGCGGGCGCTGGAGTGCGCCAACCGGGCCCGCCGGACGTGTCCGCAGTGCCGTACGGACGCCGGATACGTCATCCCCACCTCGCTCGGAGTGTGTGTGACCTGCGCCTACCCCGAAGAACAGTGCGCCGCCTGACCCTTCCATCCGAGGAGAAACCCATGGTGCCTCTCAAGGCTCCGACCGCATGGCCCGAAGGTGTGAGCGCGCGGTTCCTCACCCTGGCCGGTGAGCTGCTGGGGGATGCGGACGTCACGGTCGACGTGAGCGTCGACGACATCCAGGCCAACGCCCGTTGCACCGCCTGTGGTAGCAGCTCGGCCGCGTACGGCTACAGGGACACGGTCCGGGAGTGGGCGCAGGAGCACGCCGCCCGCTGCCGCGCCCTTCCCCGCCCCACCGCATGACCACCACCCCACCGCCCGCCAACGTTCGTCTCTCACCTGGGAGTTCTGCTGTGTCCAGCCGTACCCGTACCCGCCGCGTGAAGACAGCGGCGGGCGTGCACACCGTGCGTCTGCCGCGTCAGCGCGGGCGCCGTTCCGCTCAGCCGTTCGTGGTCGTCGTGCCCGAACGCCCCTCCATCGCACGGGAGTTGGCCGGATGGGCGGGCGGTCTGCTGTGGCGCTTCCGCCACGCGCTTGCCCCCACCGGTATCGCCCTGGTCGCGTTCGTGGTGACCGCGCTGCTTCACGTGCTGGCCTGGTGGTCGGCTCTCGTGCTTGCCCCTGCGGTGGCCGCGCCGGCCGGATGGCTGGCGTTCATGCAGCGCCGCCGCCCCGCCACCGGCTCCACCCTCGCGTGGCGCGCCGGTCTGGCCCTGCTCGCCACCCTCGCGTGCCTGTGGGCCGCGCTGGCCGCAGGGTTCGGGCCGCTCGCCGGTCCGTTGGAGCTGCTGTGGCTGTTCCTGCTGCTGCCCGCTCAGACCGGCTGGCTCATCGTCCGCCGCACCCGCTGACCTGAAGGGATTGCCACATGGCAGACAACGGATCGGCCAACCGGGCCGCCAACCGGCAGCACCGGCAGGCACAGAGCGCGAACCGGCCGGGCGTCAACACCAACGATGGCACCACCAACAAGTCCAACAAGTTCGCCAACGCCGGCGCGGCGGCGGGCGGGTTCGTCGGTGCGATGGGCGGCTCGTTCGTCCCGCCCATCAACGTCACCGTCAACAACAACCGGGGCGCCGCCCGCGCAGGCGGTGGCCGTGGGTCCCAATCGCTGCTGCCGGCACCGGAGTTCACCTCTCCCGCGCAGGTACGGAACTACTGCAACACCCTGCGTGCTGCGGCCGTGGCCCTGTCGATCGAGGTGGCCATGGGCGCTGAGATCTTCAAGAGCGTGTTGTCCTCCGTGCCGGACCCGGAGGGCCGCGCGTTCGGCTCCAAGCTCCGGGCCCGCAAGGTCGCCCGCAAGATGCAGAAATCCGCCGACGCCCTGCGGGACGCGGCCAAGAACGCCGCCGCCTGCTACTCGGTCTACCAGCAGGAATTCCAGGAAGAGATCAACGCGGTTCGTCACCGTGCCCGCAAACCACAGGCGCCGGTCATCAACTGGGCCGATCAGTAAGGAGGCACAGGCCATGGCCCGTGACCACAACCGCATGACCACCCACCCCGACGACGGCATGAGCGGCTACACCCTCGACACGCACGGCGGCGGGGGCGGTGTCGGCGCCTACCTGCTCAACCGGGCCAAGCCCCACCTTCCCCCGTGGATCGGCGTCGCCGGTGTCGGCATCACGGGGGCGCTGGGGAACTGGCGGTGGGGTGAGAGCGCCGCCGCCGGCGTCGGCCTCACCCTCGCGTCCGTGGCGCTGACCGGCGCGACCTGGTGGATGGGCAAATCCACCACCCAGCAGCGCCGCATACACTCCGCGATCACGGTTGCGGCGGGTTCCGCGTGGCTGACCGCCGCGTGCCTCGCCGGACCGACCGCCGGTCCGATCGACGACATGTATCTGATCGGCGGGCCGGTGCTGGCCCTGTCGTGGAACGTGCGCATGGTCCTTCGCCGCAACGACGACCCCGCCGGCGAAGGCTCCGACAAGGGCCTGCTGGCGAAGGTCGGGCTGGCGCGGGCGCAGATCGGTGCGGCGAAGGTGGAACCCAACCGGGTCACCGCGTCGCTCGGTCTGGAGGCGGGCGAGCAGACCAACGACGACGTCACCAAGAGCCTGTCCCGGCTCGCGTCCGCCCTGGATCTGCCGACGTCGGCCGTGCGCTACCTGCCCGACCCCGGATCGGCACGGCGTGGCGAACTGGTCATCGTGCCCGAAGACATGCTGTCCGAACTGGTGGAGTGGGAGGGCCCCTCGAACCTGGGGGGTTCGATCGCGGAACCGCTGGTCATCGGACGCTACGACGACGGCGCCCCGCTCCTGCTCTGGCTTCCGGGCGACCCCGAAGCCAAGCGGAACAGCACCCACGTGCTGATCGCGGGCGGGACCGGGTCCGGCAAGGGCGACACCGCCCTGAACGTCCAAACGGAGATCCTCTCCCGCCGCGACGTGATCCTGTGGCTCTCCGACCCGAAGTCCTTCCAGGACTTCCGGCCCCTGCTGCCCGGCATCGACTGGGCCGTTGAGGGCGGGACGGCCACCGAGGTCATGGTGGAAGCCCTCAAGGCCACCATCCCCGCCCGCACCGGCTGGCTCGGTGCCCACCGCTACCGGCAGTGGACCCCGGAATGCGTGCAGACACAGAACGACCCCGCGCACTCCTGCCGCAAGGACGGCACGGCATGCGGCTGCGCGGGCATGCCGTTCCTGGTCGCATGGATGGAGGAAGCCGCCAACACGCTGCGTGCCCTCGGGGACGACGTGTTCACCGGCATCGCGCAGGAAGCCCGCTCCGCTGGCATCTCGCTGGTCGTGTCGCTTCAGCGTCCCTCCTACGACCAGATGTCGACCAGCACGCGTGCCTCGCTGCCGTCCGTGATCGCGCTCGGCTGCGACCCGCGCGACGAGGGGTTCTCGCTGCCGGACACGGTCATCGACGCAGGCGCGCACCCCGGGGCATGGGGCAACCGGCGCCCTGGCTACTGCTACGTCGTCAGCCCTGGTATCGACGAGTCCCGCTACCCCTCCCCGGGCCGCACCCGCGCGTTCGGTCATCGGGCGGTGCCGGTCATGGAGCTGCTCGCCACCTGGGCACAGCGCAACGGCGCCACCCCCGACCCGGTTACCGACCGCGCTGCGGCCGGTGTCGCCGGCCGCGCCTACACCACCCGCAACGACACCGACGACCAGTCGACGGCGGGCGCCGCTGCCGACGAGGGGGACGACGACATGGAGTACGGGCTGTTGGTCGACCCGGAGGACGTCGACATCGACCCGGACGCCGAACTCCCCGACCCCGAAGAGGGCGACGATATCCCGCTGTTCGGACAGGAGACCGGCCGCAAGCCGTCCCCGGACGAGGCCCGCCGGCTGTTCGCCGACGCGCTCACCCAGTTCGAGGACGAGGGCCGCATGGTCGTCGGTCCGAAGGACTTCATGGAGTGGTGCGACCGGCACGGCCTCTCCCGCCCGTGGGTCTCCGCACGGCTCAAGGACGCGTACGAGGAGGGCCGGTTGGAGCCCACCAACACCACCGGCCGGTGGCGGATCGTCCCCGCCCTGACACCCGCGTGACGCCTGACACCGTCACGGCGCCCTGACACCCAAACCCCTAGGCACACGCGGTGTCACGCACTCCTGACACCACCCGCTGACACCCCTGACACCCGCGTCTGACACCTGCACGCCCCCGGGTCCGCGCCACCTATGGCGCGGGCCCGCCGCGCTCACCGAAGGGAATTCCCGTGAACCACCGCGACCCGCCGGGGATCATCGCCCCGCACGTCCCCGCCGACGACTGGCGCCGCGCACAAGCCACCGGCGCCCCGGTCGTCATCGTCGTCCAGACCACCGACAGCAACGGCATCCCGTGGCGTCGGGTCCTGATCCCGTTCGCCATCGCCGGCGCCGCCGCCCTCGGAACCTGGGGCCTGGTCGTCGCCCTCTGCGCACTGTTCGACGCCGCCGCCCACGCCGTCACCATCATCGCCGGCGCCACCGGACCGATCGGCATCGGCGGCATCACCCTCAAACTCGCCCGCGCCAAGACCCACTAGCAACGCCAAGGGCGGCCCCCCACTCACGCCAATGAAGCGGGGCCGCCCTTGCCAGCCAGTCACTATCAAGGAACTGGAGACCTCCAGGATGACTCAACCCACTGACATCCGGCGAGTGCGCGGCTACCGGCCGCGTCTGCTGGACGCGTTCTGCCGACAGGGCGGCGCCGGCAAGGGTTACGCCGACGCCGGATTCGACGTGACCGGGATCGACATCGACCCGCAGCCCCTCTACCCGTACCCGTTCATCCAGGGCGACGCAGTCGACTTCATCCGCGAACACGGAGCCGACTTCGACTTCATCCACACCTCACCCCCGTGCCAGCTGGACAGCGACTGCCAGCGGCTGCACGGCAACCAGCACCCCGACCTGATCGACCCCACCCGTGCCGCCCTGGAAACCACCGGGCGCCCGTGGGTCATCGAGAACGTCCGGGGAGCACTGCCCAAGCTCCGTACGCCCGTGATGCTGTGCGGCGCCATGTTCGGGCTGGAAACCTACCGGCACCGGTACTTCGAGACCGGCAACGGCTTCACCCTCAGCCAGCCCCCGCACCCCGCACACACCGCCCCCCAGGCAAAGATGGGCCGCCCCGTCCCGCCCGGCCACTACGGACAGTTCGTCGGCAACTTCTCTGGAGTCCCCCTCGCCCGCCGCGTCATGGACGTGCCCTGGATGACCCGCGAAGGCATCCGCGAATGCATCCCGCCCGTCTACAGCGAGCACATCGGCCGCGCCTACCTCGCCGCCGCAGTGCTGGACGGGAGGGCCGTCGCGTGAGCGTCCACCTGCGGACAGCGCTGGAGTTGGCGGCGGCCGGTGTGCCGCCGCTGCCACTGCGGGCGGGAAAGGTGCCGTTCGGCAACTGCCGCACCTGCGCGAAGAACGCGTGCGGCGGACGGCCCAACATGAAAACCCCCGGCCCCTGCACCTGCCCCGACGTCTGCCACGCATGGGCCGCCGCCACCACCGACCCGAACGTCCTCAACTCCCCCCAGTGGGCCACCGCATGGCGGCAGGCCGCCGGGCTCGGCTACCACCCTGGCGGCGCCGGGGTGACTGTGGTCGACCTCGACAACGCGCAGGCCCTCACGTGGGCCAGCGACACCCTGCCCGCCACACGGACCGTGCCCACCACCCGGGGCGAGCACTGGATCTACCAGGGCGCCATGCGCTCCGCCAACGGAGTACGACCTGGCGTCGACATCAAGTCCAGCATGGCCTACGCCCGTTGGCTCGGTCCCGGCACCGGCCGTATGACGGCGCTGCCGGAAGTTGTGCGCGCGCTGGCCGTGAAGGAACCCACCACGGTCCGGCCGGCGCCGCAGTCCCTCACCGTGCCCGCGCGAACTGGGGGCGGGGAGTGCCGCCACCGCACGCCCGCCTACCTGAACCGCGGAATCGCCATGGCGGAGCAGCGCATCACCGAAGCTCGCGCCGGAATTCACGCCACCGTGTACCGGACGTTCCTCGCCGTGCTGTCCACGCACGGCCGGTGCGGCTGCCTCACCGACGCCCACACCGCACGGCTGTTCGCCGCCGCGCAGGCCAAGGGCGAGTCCCCCCGGCACTGCACCGACGCGTGGACCAACGCCCTGACCACGTTGGGACTGTGATCATGTCCGACGACGAGAAGAACCCCGCCCGCGAGATCATCACCGGCTACGCGCAGGCGCATTTCCGGTACTTCCGCACCGCCGACGGGACCGTGTACGCGCAGAAGAACGGCCACCCCGTGGCACGTCCGATCCGCTCCCAGGGCACCACGGGCAGCCACCGCCAGGAACTCATGGTCGGCCTGTTCAAGGACGGGCGCGGCGTGTTCAACGGGACCGCTCTCAAGGAGGCACTGGACTTGATCGAAGCACTCGCGCTGACCGAAGACGTGCAGCCGGTCCACATCCGCGTAGCCCCCGGATTCGACGGGGCCACGTGGCTGGACCTGGGACGTGATGACGGGCAGTCCATCCGCATCCACCCCACCGGCTGGGACATCATGATCCCCGACCCCCGCGAGGTGTGCTGGCGGCGCACCCAGCTCACCGGCGAACTCCCCCTGCCCGCCAAGGACACCAACGGCAAGGGCATCGATCTCCTGCTGCGACTGTGCAACTTCGCAGGTGCCGAGACCGAGTGCCTGGCCATTGCCTGGCTGATCGGCTGTCTCGGGCCGTCGGTTCCCGTCCCGGCGCCGTTCCTCACCGGCCCGCAGGGGGCGGGCAAGTCCACCGGCGGACGGATGCTCGTCAGGATCATCGAGGGCATGAGCGGTGACCTGCGCCGGGCCCCGAAGGACGAGGAGAACCTGATCGCAGCGGTAGCGGCCGGATGGGTCACCGCCCTGGACAACCTCTCCCACATGACCCCGGACCTGTCCGACGCGATGTGCTGCATCGTCACCGGCGCCGAGAGCGTCAAACGGGCCCTGTTCACCGACGGGGACGTGGTCCGCGTCGGCTACCGCCGCCCCCTGCTCCTGACCGGCATCGACGTGGGAGTCATCCGGCCCGACCTGGCCGAACGGCTCCTGCCGCTGCGCCTGGAACGCCCCACCATCCGGCGCACCGAAGCCGAACTGTGGACGGAGTACGCCGAGGTTCTGCCCGTCGTTCTCGGCTCGCTCCTGGACCTCACCGTCAAGGTCCGCGCGGTCGAAGCGGAGACCCCCACGGACTTGCGGATGGCGGACTTCGCGCACCTGTGCGCGCAGCTTGATGCGGCAACCGGCCTCGGGGCGCTGCCCGCCTACCGGGCCAGCCTGGACGATCTGAACGACGACGTGATCGAGGGCGACCTGTTGGCGCAGACCGTCCTGCGGCATGCCGACACCATCGAGCCGGGCGGCGCGCAGCGGATGACGTCCACCGAGTGGCTGCACTGCCTCAGCCGCCTCTACAGCGGCGAGGAACTGCGTGCCCTGCCCAAGGGCTGGCCGACCACGGGCAAAGTCCTCTCCGACCGTCTCAAGCGTCTCCAGCCCACCCTGGCCGCCCGGGGTGTCCTCATCGACACCGGCCGCACCAGCGAGGGCCGCTACCTCGAAATGACCCGCCCGGCCACCTCGCCCCCACACGAGCAGAAACCGGCGTTCTGACCCGCCCCGCACCGCACGGACAAGCAAGAGGAGCACCAGCCCCGGGGCGTGCTCCTCTTGCTGTTCGGCGGAACGCCGCGCCAAGGACGCGCCGCGCAGCGGCTCCTTCCTCACGCTGTGAGGCGCACCGCACCACAACAGACACCCCCTTCTTTTGTCCTAAGAGGGAAGACGCTGCGTCATCTGCGTCACGCGAGCCGGAAAACGGCACCTGACCTGCGACGAAAGCCATGACGCAGACAGCCGTCTCTGCGTCATCCTGCGTCATCTGCGTCATGGGCCGCGTCACGGATGACGCAGCCCATGACGCACCCATGACGCACACCCACACCACTGCGTCACACAAAACCCCAGGTCAGAAGCCCGAATGACGCTGATGACGCAATGACGCAGAAATCCGCACCTCGGACAGACACGAGCTTCGGAACCCCCGAAGCGAACCCCAGAGGAGACATGAAAGTGCGTCAGAAGGTCACTGACTTGCCTCAGCTCCACTCCGCTGCGGATGTTGCCCAAGCTCTCGGCTGCTCCGAGTGGTGGGTGAAGGAACAAGCTCGCAGGGGACGCATTCCCTTCACCAAGCCCGGCGGCAGCTACCGGTTCACGGTCGAGCACTTCGTAGAGATCATGCGCATCTTCGAGAGCCGTCCCACGGAAGCCCGTGTTGCCACCGCCCGAGCCACACCAGCACCGCGACGGCAGGTGGCGGCCATAACAACGGTGTCCGCCACCCCTCTGAAGGCACGGACACCGCGTAGGGCGCAGCAGCACCAAGCGCAGAACGCAGCCTGATTCCATGTGCCGCCCGGTCCTCCGACCGGGCGGCACCTCCGTCCTTAGGGAGAGCAAGTTGGGTTACGGCGAGAACCTCGGCACGTACTGGCGCGGCCGGTACAAGCTCGCGCCGGGCAAGTACGCCACTGTCCGCGATGCCGATGGTGAGGCCATCCGCTTCCGGACCAAGCCGGCGGCAAAGAAGGCTGCGGACGCTGAAGAAGCGAAGCTGTTGGCCGGAACGAAGAAGGCGCCTCCTGAGCGGATCACTTTCGGCGCCTACGCGAACCGCTGGTATGCCGCGCAGGACTTGGCGGCATCCACCATGCAGAACTACCGGCGGCACATCGAAGAACACTTGCTCCCCGCGTTCGAGGATTTCGCCGTCGCAGACATCTTGAGCACCGACATCGCCGCTTGGGAGAAGCACGAACGCGCCGTGCCTTACGCGGCAACCAGCGTCAAAACATGGCGGGCGACACTGCATCTGATCCTCGCCGACGCCGTTGACGAGGGGCTGCGCGACTCCAACCCGGCAACCAGGCGCCGTGGACGAGGCAAGCGCGCTGGTCGCTCACGCAACCGAGGCCCGGAGAAGGCGGTCACGACGGCCCTCGGCATTCTGCTGCTCTCCGAACGGATGGCGCTGTTGTCCGGCCGCGACGACGAGTTCGTTGGCGGCATCATCATGGGCTACACCGGCATGCGCTGGGGCGAAGTCGTTGGCCTTGAGACGGAGTTCGTCCGGCCGAAGAGCATTCGGGTTGAGTGGCAGCTCTACGAACTGGACACTGGCGAACTGCACCGTTGCCCGCCCAAGGACGACTCCTACCGTGACGTCGACGCTCCGGACTTCCTCGCCTCGTTGATTGCCGGCCACATCGCCCGGACGAAACCGAAGCCTTGCGAGTGCCACGGACTGACCTACGTCTTCCGAGGCCACGGAACGGCCAACGGGTCTGCGAGTCGCCCGGGGGCGAAGCTAGCCGACGTGGCTCGCCGCGCTGGCGTCTCGACCGGCACCGTTTCCAACGTCCTCAACCGTCCGGACGCTGTGGCGGAGCCGACTCGGATGAAGGTGCTGGAGGCCATCACCGATCTCGGGTACGTCCGCAACGCGGGAACGGGGGAGTTGGCCGCCCACTGGCGACGCTCTGGCTTCGCCACGTGGCTCTTTCAACCGGCCGTCACAGGGCGGTACCCGGGGCGCGGCACTCAGGAAGAGCACCCGGTGCCCGTAGTCGCCGAGCCGTGGCCTGGCATCCCTGCGCGCGGACGAGGCGCCTCCAAGCGGGCTGAGGCGTGCTGGGTGCCGATCGCTCCCGGACTGACCCCACACGGGTTGCGCCACACCCACAAGACTCTGATGAGGGAAGTGGGGACCCCGCCGAAGCTCATGGACGAACGCTTGGGCCACGAGGACGGTTCCGTTCAGTCGCGCTATGACCACATCACCGCTGGCATGCGGCAGAGGCTGATGAACGCGCTCACCGGTATGTGGGAGGAAGCGTTGGACGCGCGTCGGGAGATGAGTCCCGGCTCGCCCGTGGCTGCTCTGGACGCGTTGTTGAAGGCTCGTCGGTAGGGCGTCGGCCTGGAGACGATTCCAAGATTTTCTCCAGGATTTCTCCAGAGAGCCCCTGGAGAACGAGGCAGGCCCGGTGCTGATTTCTCAGCACCGGGCCTGACCTGGCGTTTTACTGTCGGGGTGGCGGGATTTGAACCCACGACCTCTTCGTCCCGAACGAAGCGCGCTGCCAAGCTGCGCTACACCCCGATCGTCGCTGCTAGTGGCGGCGACGTCGTTTACTTTAGCCCACCGGTGGCTGGAGACGAAATCCGGTTTTCGTGCGGTGGCGGACGGGGTTCGGGCGGGCGTGGTCGAGGGCGATGAGGAGGACGGCGAGGGCGTAGAAGGAGAGGCCGAGGAGGAGGGCGTTGGCCAGGATGCTCTTGTAGCCGTGGAGGCCGACGTCCAGGAACGGGTAGAGGTAGCGGTCCGGGGTGCCCGACGGGAGCAGTTCGCCGCGGGTCAGCGAGAAGGTCAGGTAGGCCAGGGGGTAGAGGAGCCAGGGGGCGGCCTGGCGCAGGTGGAGGCGGCCGCGGGGTGTCAGGAACAGCCAGTCCAGGAGGGCCGCGGCGGGGATCACCGTGTGCAGGACCTGGTTGGTGATCGCGTGCCAGCCCGTGGGGGTGGCTGCCTCGGCCGTCATGGAGAACGGGCTCGACTCGTTGGCCAGCAGCAGGTGGTACACCAGGCCCGTGATCGTGACGTAGAGCAGGACCGCGCCCGTCAGGGCGGACGGAAGGGGGCGGCGGGCCGCCCACGCCCGGCGGGCCGAGAACACCATGACCGGCGCCAGCAGGATGGTGCTCTGGATCGAGAAGTAGCTCAGGATCCGGACCGGGCTGCCGAGGAGCAGGTCGATCGTCACGGCCGCGGTCGCCGCCAGGGCGACCAGCAGCCGGTAGGCGGCGGTCAGGGGGCGGCGTACGGGGGCCACCACCGCCGTGGCGGGGACGGGGGAGGGCAGCAGCGCGGGCATGCCCGGGATGGCGGGCAGGTCCGGCATGTCCCTGGGTATCGGGGCGGTCATGCCCTCACGCTAAGCAGGGGTGACAAAAGGGGCGATGCGGGCGGGCCGGGTGGGTTAACTCCGGCAGCCCGAACTCGAAGCCATTGACCCCGACCCGCCGACATCGTCAACCCCGGCTCAGCGACCCTGGCAACCCCGGCTCACCGACACCCTGGCAACCCCGGCCCACGGACCCTGGTCACCTCCGGCCCACCGACCTCGCCCCACCCCCGGCGGAACTACTCCCGCCCCACCAGCGTCAGCAACGTAACCTCCGGCGGGCACGCGAACCGTACCGGCGTGTAGCGGTTCGTGCCGCAGCCCGCCGAGACGTGGAGGTACGCCGTACGAGTCTCCGCCGTGTGCGTGGACAGGCCCTTCACGCGGTCCGTGTCCAGGTCGCAGTTGGTGACGAAGGCGCCGTAGAAGGGGAGGCAGAGCTGGCCCCCGTGGGTGTGGCCGGCCAGGACCAGGGGGTAGCCGTCGGCCGTGAAGGAGTCCAGTACGCGGAGGTACGGCGCGTGCACCACGCCCATCGAGAAGTCGGCGCCGCCCGACGGGCCGCCGGCCACCTGCGCGTAGCGGTCCCGCTTGATGTGCGGGTCGTCCAGGCCCGTCAGCTCCACCGACACGCCCTCGATCTTCAGCGTGCCCCTGGTGTTGGTGAGGTTCAGCCAGCCCGCGCCGTCGAAGCCGTCCCGCAGGTCCTCCCACGGGTTGTGGACCACGTTGACGGCGGGCGCGTTGCCGTTCAGGCCGTGGCGGCCCTGGGCCTTCTCGAACAGGTACCGGGCGGGGTTGCGGAGTGCGGGGCCGTAGTAGTCGTTGGAGCCGAAGACGTACGCGCCCGGGAACTCCATCAGCGGGCCGAGCGCGTCCAGCACCTCGGGCACGCCCTCCGGGTCGGAGAGGTTGTCGCCGGTGTTGATCACGAAGTCGGGGCGCAGCCCGGCCAGCGAGCGCAGCCAGCGCTGCTTCTTGCGCTGGCCGCCGACCATGTGGATGTCGGAGACCTGGAGCACGCGCAGCGGGCGCATCCCGGCGGGGAGGACGGGGACGGTCACCCGTCGCAGGCGGAAGGAGCGGGCCTCGAAGCCCGCCGCGTACACCAGACCGGCGGTGCCGGCCGCCATGATTCCCAGGGGTACTCCGTATCGCGAGCGCATACGCCCATCGTGTCAGACCTCGCTGGTGCTCCGTGCCCCACTGCCCCTTAAATGAACGGGCAGCGGGGGCGCGGTACCTGCGACAATCAAACGCATGACCACGCTCAAGTCGAAGCTGCAGGAAGACCTCAACGCCGCGATCAAGGGGCGCGACGAGCTCCGCTCCTCGACGCTCCGGCTGACGCTCACCGCGATCACCAAGGAGGAGGTCGCGGGCAAGACCAAGCGCGAGCTCTCCGACGACGAAGTACAGAAGGTGATCACCCGCGAGGCGAAGAAGCGCCGGGAGGCCGCGGAGGCCTTCGCGCAGGGTGGTCGTGCCGAGTCGGCCGAGCGGGAGAAGGCGGAGGGCGAGGTGCTCGCCGCGTACCTGCCCCAGCAGCTCGGTGACGAGGAGCTGAACGACATCGTCGCGCAGGCCGTCCAGGAGGCGAAGGCGGCCGGCGCCGAGGGGCCGCGGGCCATGGGCGCCGTCATGAAGATCGTCAACCCGAAGGTGGCCGGTCAGGCCGAGGGCGGCCGCGTCGCCGCCGCGGTCAAGAAGCTCCTGGCAGGCTGAAGGCTGACCGACTCCGGGCCATATCACCAGCTTCACCAGCATCGGCGTCACCGGCGTCACCGGCATCACGAGCAAGAACGGCCCCTTCCTCCCGTACGAGATGAATCCGTACGGGAGGAAGGGGCCGCGCCCATCTCAGCTCACCGCGTCAGTCGCGGCCGCCGTTCCCGTTTCCGTTGCCCTGGAAGAAACCCTCCGGGATGGAGAAGGTGGGCGACGGGAAGGTGTCGCCGCCCGTGCCACCGTCGGTGGCTCCTTCGTCGCCGTTGTCCCCGTCGTTGTTGCCGTTGCCGTTCCCGTTCCCGTTGCCATTCCCGTTTCCGTCGCCGTCGTCACGGTCTTCGTCGGGGTTCGGGATGTTGACGAGGTTGAAGGACTCCGTGGACTTGCCCTCGAGGGCGCCGGCCATGGCGTCCTTCCAGATCGGGCCCGGGACCTGGCCGCCGTAGACGAGCGGGTGGTAGACGCCGCCGATCGTGATGTTCTTCATCTCGACCTTCTGGGTGGCGCTGCCGACCCAGACGGCGCCCGACATGTTCGGCGTGTAGCCGACGAACCAGGCGTTCTTCCGCTCGTCCGTCGTACCCGTCTTACCGGCGCTCTCGCGGTCCGTGAGGCCGGCCTGCTGGCCCGTACCGGAGTCGACCACGCCGCGCAGGAGCGTGTTGACCGTGTCCGCGGTCTTCTCGCTCATCGCCCGCGAGCACGTGGACTTCGGGACCTCCAGCGACTTCCGCTTGTCGCCGACCTTCTGCGTGATCGACTCGATGGCGACCGGGGTGCAGTACATGCCGCGGGAGGCGAAGGCGGCGTACGCGCTCGCCATCGTCAGCGGGGAGAGGCCGATCGAGCCGAGGGCGATCGCGGGCGTCTCGGGGATCTTGTCGCCGTTGCCCTGCCGGACGTGCAGCTTGTCGGTCACGTTGACCACCGGGCACAGGCCGATGTCGGAGATCATCTGCACGAAGTAGGTGTTGACCGACTTCGCCATGGCCTCCTTCAGCCGGTACGGGCCGACCTCCGACTCGGTCTCGTTCTCCAGCTTCTCGCCGCGCCTGTTGGTCCACGGACTGCTGTCGCACGTCTGGACCGGGCTCGGGTACTCCATCTCGTACGGCGACGAGTAGTCCTGCGTCGCCGGGCGGCCCTCCTCCAGGGCGGCCGCCGCCACGAACGGCTTGAACGTCGAACCGGTCGGGAAGCCGAAGTTGGAGCCGCCGTAGGCCGCGTCGACCGAGTAGTTGTACTCGGTCTCGTTCTTGCCGTAGCCGTACGGCTTCGACTGGCCCATCCCGACGATCTTGCCGGTGCCGGGCTCGACCAGGGTGGTCGCCGCGGCGACCTTGTCGCTCTTGTTGACGTGGTCCTTGAGCGACTCCTCGACCGAGTTCTGCGCCTGCGGGTCGAGGGTCGTACGGATCGTCAGGCCGCCCTGGTTCCAGGTCTTCGCCCGCTCCTCGCGGGACTTGCCGAAGACCGGGTCGCTGAGGAAGACCCGCTCCACGTACTTGCAGAAGAAGCTGGCGCCCTGCACGGCGGTGATGCAGCCGTTGTTGGGCTTGCTGACCTTCAGGCCCAGCGGCTGCTTCATCGCCTTGGCGGCCTCCGCCTGGGAGATGTCGCCGACCTCGGCCATGCGCTGCAGCACGGTGTTGCGGCGCTTGGTGGCCTCCGTCTCGTCGTTGACCGGGTCGTACCGGCTGGGCGACTGGACGATGCCGGCGAGGAGGGCCGACTCCTGGAGGTTGAGGTTCTTGGCGGACTTCGAGAAGTACCGCTGGGCCGCGGCCTCGACGCCGTAGGCCTGCTGGCCGAAGAACGTGATGTTCAGGTAGTTCTCGAGGATCTTCTTCTTGCCGAGTTCCTCTTCGACCTGGATCGCGTGCTTCAACTCGTTGATCTTGCGGCCGAGGGTCTGCTGGGTGGCCTGCGCGACCTTCGTCGGGTCGTCGCCTGCCTCCTCCACGAAGACGTTCTTCACGTACTGCTGGGTGAGCGTGGACGCGCCCTCCGAGACCTCACCGCTCTGCGCGTTCTTGTTGAGGGCGCGCAGGACGCCCTTCAGGTCGATCGCGCCGTGCTGGTAGAAGCGCGAGTCCTCGATAGCGACGATCGCCTTCTGCATGTACGACGAGATGTCCTTGAGGCCGACCACCGTGCGGTCACGCGAGTACACGGTGGCGAGCTGGCCGCCGTCCGCGTCGAGGATGGTGGTGCGCTGGCTCAGCGGCGGCGTCTTCAGATTGGCCGGGAGCTCGTCGAAGCTCTCCACCGACCCCTTGGCCGCGAGACCCAGCGCACCGGCCGCGGGCAGCGCGATGCCGGCCATCACGGCTCCCGCGAGCACACTGACACCGAGGAACTTGGCGGCCTGCTGTGTGGAGGTCAGACCACCGCCCGAGCGCTTTTTTGGCATGGGAGCAGCCTACGTTCTCATTCGCCGGACACGCGTACAGGCCTTGGCCTAAGCTGCTCTCAACTGTCACAGCTGTAGGGCTACGTATCAATACGTCCGGCGACCCCGAATCGTTCCGGAAGTTCCCCGATTTTTTTGAAGGGGACGTGCCCGAATCCGCCTCGTGTGTCATCTGATGCCCGTTGTGACGCAATGCAACCGTCCCGGTTTGCCGGAACAGTCACGTATGTCGCGGGCTCACTCCCCCGGGTGATCTGCCGCTTACCCATAGTCCGTTCGGGCCATTCAAGATTGGGCCCGAAGGGGGTGTTGCGCTGTGCCCACCTTCCGTAACGTCCTCAACTGGCGGCGGTGAATATGCCGCTGCCGCCGTGGGGGAGCCTCGATTCGGGAGAGGACGGCGCCGGTATGGGCTGGGTAACCGACTGGAGTGCGCAGGCGGCCTGCCGCACTACCGATCCAGATGAACTGTTCGTTCAAGGAGCAGCGCAGAACAGGGCCAAGGCGGTGTGCACCGGATGTCCGGTGCGCACGGAGTGCCTCGCCGACGCGCTCGACAACCGCGTCGAGTTCGGCGTGTGGGGAGGGATGACGGAGCGGGAGCGCCGCGCACTGCTGCGCAGGCGGCCGACTGTCACTTCATGGCGCCGGCTCCTTGAGACCGCGCGTACGGAATACGAGCGGGGGGTCGGCATCCTGCCCCTCGACGACGACGAGGTGTACGAGAACTACGCGGCGGTGAGCTGAGGGCCCGCCCCTCAGCGGACACCGGCGTCTCGGACAGTGGTGTCCCGGACAGTGGTGTCTCTCACAGTCGTTTCGTGGACTGTAGGTGTCGTGGACTGTCGTGTCTTGGGCTGTGGTGTCTTGGGCTGTGGTGTCTCAGACGCCGGCATCGGGCTCCGGCAGCTCCGGGTGAGCCGCCGCGAGCCGGTTTCCGATGTCCCGCAGCCCCGCGAGGTCGTGCACATCACCGGGCAGCGCGGCCACTTCGGCCACGGCCACCTCGGGGTGGAGCGCGGTGAAACGGTCACGCGTGCGCTGCTCGCGGGAGAGCAGCCGCATGCGCTCGGCGTGCAGCCTCAGCAGGCCTGCGGTGAGTTGTTCTACGGACATCTCCTGCTCACTGACCTGCTGCTCACTGACCTGCCGGGGGTCCTGCCTGCGTTCCGTGTCCTGTGTGGCGGCGGGGGAGCCTTCGTCAGGAGCCGGTGGTGCGGAGGCGGGAGGTTCGGAAGCCGGAGAGTCCGCGGCGGGAGACTCTGAACTGCCGTACATGTCGGGAGAGTTACGAAGACCAGCTTTCCCGTCCCCCTGATCCACAATGCGGGGCTCTTCAAGATTTTCCGCGGCGGCGAGCGCCCGCTCGGCCGACAGCCGGTCGGCGCCGCTGCCGTGGACCCGGTTGAGCACCAGACCGGCGAGCGGCATGTCCTCGGCCGCCAGCCGCTCCACGAAGTACGCGGCCTCCCGCAGCGCGTCCCGCTCCGGGGCCGCGACCACCAGGAACGCCGTCCCGGGCGCCTGGAGCAGCTTGTACGTCGCGTCGGCGCGCGTGCGGAACCCGCCGAACATCGAGTCCATCGCCGCCACGAACGTCTGTACGTCCTTCAGGAGCTGGCCGCCGAGCAGCTTGCCCAGCGCGCCGGTCATCATCGACATACCGACGTTCAGGAACTTCATCCCCGCGCGGCCGCCGACCTTCGCCGGCGCCAGCAGGACCCGGATGAGCTTGCCGTCGAGGAACGACCCGAGCCGCTTCGGCGCGTCCAGGAAGTCGAGCGCGGAGCGGGACGGCGGTGTGTCGACGACGATCAGGTCCCACTCGTCCCTGGCGCGGAGCTGCCCCAGCTTCTCCATCGCCATGTACTCCTGCGTGCCCGCGAAGCCTGCCGAAAGCGACTGGTAGAAGGGGTTGTTCAGGATCGCCGACGCCCGGTCCTCGTCCGCGTGCGCCTCGACGATCTCGTCGAACGTCCGCTTCATGTCCAGCATCATCGCGTGCAGTTCGCCGTCACCCTCGACGCCCTTCACCCGGCGCGGGGTGTTGTCGAGCGAGTCGATGCCCATCGACTGGGCGAGCCGGCGCGCCGGGTCGATGGTGAGCACCACGACCTTCCGGCCGCGCTCGGCGGCACGCAGACCGAGGGCCGCCGCGGTGGTCGTCTTGCCGACGCCGCCCGAGCCGCAGCACACGACGATGCGGGTCTTCCGATCGTCGAGCAGGGGGTCGAGGTCGAGTACGCGCGCGGGGGACAGGCCGTGACGGGTGCCCTCCTTGGCGAGGGCCGGATCCTTGCTCATGACATCCCCCAACTCATGACATCCCCTGTTCCCGCAGCTCTGCGGCGAGTTCGTACAGGCCCGCAAGGTCCATTCCCTCGGCGAGCAGCGGCAGTTCGTGCAGCGGCAGGCCCAGTTCGCCCAGGACGGCACGCTGTTCGTGCTCCAGCGCGTACCGCTCGCCGTACTCCCCGGCCTGCGCCAGCAGCGGGTCCACCAGCCGCTCGGCATGCCCGCCGCGCCGCGCCCCGCCGAGCCCTGCCGCGGACAGCGACTGCGCCACGGCCGTACGCGGCACGGTTCGTACGAGTTCCAGCTCGGCCGCGTCCAACACCTCGGGCCGCACCATGTTGACGATGATCCGCCCCACCGGCAGCCGCGCCGACCGCAGCTCGGCGATTCCGTCCGCGGTCTCCTGGACGGGCATCTCCTCAAGGAGCGTCACCAGGTGGACCGACGTCTCAGGAGACTTCAGCACCCGCATCACGGCCTGCGCCTGATTGTGTATCGGGCCGATCTTCGCGAGGCCCGCCACCTCGTCGTTGACGTTCAGGAAGCGGGTGATGCGGCCGGTGGGCGGCGCGTCCATGATGACGTAGTCGTATGCGAACCGCCCGCTCTTGTCCTTCCGCCGCACCGCCTCGCACGCCTTTCCGGTCAGGAGTACGTCCCTGAGGCCGGGCGCGACCGTGGTGGCGAAGTCGATCGCGCCGAGCTTTTTCAGGGCCCGGCCGGCGCTGCCCAGTTTGTAGAACATCTGGAGGTAGTCCAGAAGGGCCAGTTCGGGGTCGATGGCGAGGGCGTACACCTCCCCGCCCCCTGGAGCGACGGCGATCTTTCGCTCCTCATAAGGCAGCGTCTCCGTTTCGAAGAGCTGCGCGATGCCCTGCCGGCCCTCGACCTCGACGAGAAGCGTCCGCTTCCCCTCGGTCGCGAGGGCCAGCGCGAGGGCGGCGGCGACCGTCGTCTTTCCGGTCCCGCCCTTGCCGCTGACGACCTGGAGCCTGCTCACGTATTCGAGCGTAACCAGTCCGTGCGCGGACTAAGCGGGAGGCTGTGGATAACCTCGGCGAGGTCGGCCGTCCGGCCGGTGTGCCGCAGCGGCTAAAGTCGGCCGCATGACCAAGTGGGAATACGCAACCGTGCCTCTGCTCGTCCACGCCACGAAGCAGATTCTGGACACCTGGGGCGAGGACGGCTGGGAGCTCGTCCAGGTCGTGCCCGGGCCGAACAACCCCGAGCAGCTCGTGGCCTACCTGAAGCGGGCCAAGGCGTGAGCTCGGTCGAGGCGCGGCTGGCCGAGCTGGGGCTGACGCTCCCGGCAGTCGTTCCGCCGCTCGCCGCGTACCAGCCGGCCGTGCAGTCCGGTGTGTACGTCTACACCTCCGGCCAGCTGCCGATGGTGGAGGGCAAGCTTCCGGTCACCGGCAAGGTGGGTGCGGAGGTCACGGCCGAGGAGGCCAAGGAGCTGGCGCGCATCTGCGCGCTGAACGCCCTGGCCGCCGTGAAGTCCGTCGCGGGTGACCTCGACCGGGTGGCGCGCGTGGTGAAGGTGGTCGGCTTCGTGGCGTCCGCGTCCGACTTCACCGGTCAGCCCGGCGTCATCAACGGCGCGAGTGAGCTGCTGGGTGAGGTGCTGGGCGACAAGGGCGTGCATGCGCGGAGCGCGGTGGGGGTGGCGGTGCTGCCGCTGGACGCGCCGGTGGAGGTTGAGGTTCAGGTGGAGCTGACGGGGGCGTAGGGCGGCTGCGGCTGCCGTGTGCGCCTTCGGTTGTGTGGGGGTCGGGGCCGTGTCGGGGGGTGTCCGTCCTCGGAACGGCGCGGAATCGGTCAGCTACCAACGCGCCCGTGTTGACGCGCCAACCGCTGCGGGCGGACACCCCCCGACACGGCCCCTTGCCGTACGCGAGTGCGGGAGCGTCCACCTTCCGACCGACCACCGTCACCTCTCGGCCGACCGAGGCGGGTGAGGCCCACCCCTCGACCCACCGAGTCGGGTGGTGGGTGGGCATAGGCCGGGGGTCTGGGGGCGGAGCCCCCAGGGACGCCCGCGTCCGTGCCGGGTGAGTGGATAGGGGGCTGGTACCTCGTCGTCCCGAGGCCGGCGGCGGCACCTGGCTGCTCTCGAACATCCGCGCACCAAGAGATAGCCTCCGCCCATGGCAAACGGGCAGTGGTACCCCCCGGAGTGGCCCGACCGTATCCGTGCCCTGACGGACGGCACGCTTACGCCGGTCAGTCCCAAGCGCGCGGCCACCGTCATGCTCCTGAAGGACACCGACGCCGGCATTGCCGTGCACATGCTGCGCAGACGGGCCTCCATGGCCTTCGCGGGAGGCGCGTACGCGTACCCGGGCGGCGGTGTGGACCCCCGTGACGACGACCGTCACGTCCGCTGGGCGGGCCCCACGCGCGCGTGGTGGGCGGACAGGCTCGGCGTGGACGAGGCGGCGGCCCAGGCGATCGTCTGCGCGGCCGTGCGGGAGACGTACGAGGAGGCGGGCGTCCTTCTCGCCGGCCCGGCGTCGGACTCCGTGGTCGGCGACACCACGGGCCCGGACTGGGAGGAGGACCGGGCCGCTCTGGTCGACCGTGAGCTGTCCTTCGCCGAGTTCCTGGACCGGCGGGGACTGGTACTGCGCTCGGATCTGCTGGGTGCCTGGACGCGCTGGATCACCCCGGAGTTCGAGTCCCGGCGCTATGACACGTGGTTCTTCGTCGCCGCCCTCCCTGAGGGCCAGCGCACGCGCAACGCCTCCACGGAGGCCGATCGCACGGTGTGGATCCGGCCCGAGGACGCGGCGGGCTCGTACGACAAGGGCGAGCTGCTGATGATGCCGCCGACGATCGCGACGCTGCGCCAGCTGAGTCCGTACGGCAGTGCCGCTCAGGCGCTCGCCGCTGCCCCGGAGCGTGATCTGACGCCTGTCCTGGCGCGGGCGCGCATCGAGGGCGAGCAGATCGTGCTGTCCTGGCCCGGGCACGACGAGTTCACCAAGCACATCCCGACCGACCTCCCGACCGGTGGAGCCCTCGCATGACGGACGCAGCAGCCCTTCCCGGCCAGCCACGGGGCGCGGTCCTGTCGGGTCCCGCCACCCCGCGTGCCGTCAACGTCCTCGCGCCGAACCCCTCCGCGATGACCCTGGACGGCACGAACACCTGGATCGTGGCGGAGCCCGACTCGGAGTCGGCCGTCGTGATCGATCCGGGGCCGCTGGACGACGGCCACCTGCGCAACGTCGTCGCCATGGCGGAGAAGGCCGGCAAGCGCGTCGCCCTGACCCTCCTCACCCACGGCCACCCGGACCACGCGGCCGGCGCCGCCCGCTTCGCCGAGCTGACCGGCACGAAGGTGCGCGCCCTGGACCCGGCGCTGCGGCTGGGGGAGGAAGGGCTGGGCGCCGGGGACGTGATCCGGGTCGGTGGCCTGGAGCTGAGGGTCGTACCGACTCCCGGGCACACCGCGGACTCGCTGTGCTTCCATCTCCCGGCCGATCAGGCGGTCCTGACGGGTGACACCATCCTGGGCCGCGGTACGACCGTCGTGGCCCACCCGGACGGCCGCCTCGGTGACTACCTGGACACCCTGCGGCGCCTCAGGTCGCTCACGGTGGACGACGGGGTCCATACGGTGCTTCCGGGCCACGGGCCCGTCCTGGAGGACGCCCAGGGCGCCGTCGAGTTCTACCTCGCCCACCGCGCCCACCGCCTCGCCCAGGTCGAGACGGCCGTGGAGGACGGCTATCGGACGCCCGCCGAGGTCGTCGCCCATGTGTACGCCGACGTGGACCGGTCCCTCTGGCCGGCTGCTGAGCTGTCGGTACGGGCACAGCTGGAGTACCTGGAGGAGCACGGGCTCATCTAGGGCCTGGGGGTTTTGACGCCGTGTACGCGCGCGTACTCCTCGGCGAGCCACGGTCCCAGGTCGTCGACGTACGAGCGCAGGACGGCCGCGTCGCCGGCCGGCTCGAAGCCGAGGGCGGCCGCTGTGCGCAGCTGTTCCGCGCGCGCGGGGTAGTACTCGGCGAAGGCCTCGGCCATCTCGCGCAGGTCGCTCGTCCAGCCGTTCCAGCGGGGCATGACGAGCGTGAACGCCGTGCGGACGAGGCGGCGGGACATGAAGCGTACGAGGGGGCGCAGGGCGGCCTCGGTGTCGTCGGCGGCGGCGATCCGCTCGCGCCAGCGGGGGAGGAGCAGGGCGAGGTCCCCGTTCGTCTCGCGGGCCAGGAGGGTGTCGGGGCGGTAGCGCGGCAGGTATTCGGCCAGGTCTTCGCCGAGCAGGGGGGTGCACAGACAGGCGATGAACCACCCCAGGTCGTACGTCTCCAGGTCGCTCAGCGCTTGCGCCCGGCTGACCAGTAGCGTCCCGCTCCCGTCGATCTGCGGGAACTCCTTGTCGAGCGTCTCGTCGACGTCGCGGGCGTCGTCCCGGTCCGCGTCGGTGGGCTCCTCGCGCAGCGCGAGCAACAGATCGAGATCACTGCGGCCCACGCGCGCGGTGCCGCGCGGAATCGACCCGTAGAGGTACGCGCTGTGCAGCCGGGCCCCGAAGACGTCCAGGAGACGGTCGCGGGCGGCGGCGACCACGGGGCGGAAGGCGTGCGGGATGCGTCCCAGGGAGCCCTCGCGCTCGATGAAGCCCTGTGTGTCCAGCCCGGGGCGGCGAACTGTTTCGGCCATGGGATCACTGTGCCGTGAAGGGCAGGCCCGAGCCCGTCATTTACGGCGCGGAGAGGCGCGGCGGTCGCGAGGAGGGCCCCGTCTCACCCAGGAGACGGGGCCCTCGTCGACCTACGCCTTGGGGTGCCTAGCGCGAGCGCTTCGCGAGCCGCTCGACGTCGAGCAGGATCACGGCCCTTGCCTCCAGGCGGAGCCATCCGCGGCCCGCGAAGTCGGCCAGCGCCTTGTTCACGGTCTCGCGGGACGCGCCGACCAGCTGGGCCAGCTCCTCCTGCGTGAGGTCGTGGACGACGTGGATGCCCTCCTCGGACTGCACGCCGAAGCGGCGGGAGAGGTCGAGCAGCGCGCGGGCCACGCGGCCGGGGACGTCCGAGAAGACCAGGTCGGACATCGCGTCGTTGGTGCGCCGCAGGCGGCGGGCGACGGCGCGCAGGAGGGCGGTGGCCACCTCGGGCCGGACGTTCAGCCAGGGCTGGAGGTCGCCGTGGCCGAGGCCCAGCAGCTTGACCTCGGTCAGCGCGGTGGCGGTCGCCGTGCGCGGGCCCGGGTCGAAGAGGGACAGCTCACCGATGAGCTCACCGGGGCCGACGACGGCCAGCATGTTCTCGCGCCCGTCGGGGGAGGTGCGGTGGAGCTTCACCTTGCCCTCGGTGACGACGTAGAGCCGATCGCCCGGGTCGCCCTCGTGGAACAGGGAGTCGCCACGTGCGAGGGTCACCTCACTCATGGAGGCGCGCAGTTCCGCGGACTGCTCGTCATCGAGCGCCGCGAAGAGCGGGTTGCGCCGCAGAACGTCGTCCACGAGTTCTCTCCTTGTCGACCTGCTCAGGGGATCTTGCTCCCCCTTGGTACCAGGGGACCGTGTTCCCCATTTTGCCGGACGGTCCAAACAGTGTGATCTGTCACAAGGATGCCGCACAGGTGTGCCGGGGTAAGCGGCAGGGGTCCAATTGGGGGCTGATCTTCAGGGTCCGGGGCGGATGTCAGTGCCGGGCTCTAGGCTGGCCGGGTGTCCAAATCGCCGGTGAGAGCACAGGCCTAGGGGGCTGGGCGGGTGGTTGTACGTCGAAATTCCGCCGTGGGCGAACAGGACCCTGCCGGCGGAAAGAAAACGGCAAAAGCGACAAAGAAAGTTGCGGTGAAAGCGGTGGCTCCGGCGAAGCGAGCGGTGGCTTCGGCCAGTGAGGTGAAGGCGAGTCCGGGGAAGAAGAGCGAGTCGCACACCGCTCTGGTCCGCCGAGCCCGCCGTATCAACCGCGAGCTCGCGGAGGTCTATCCCTACGCCCACCCCGAGCTGGACTTCGAGAACCCCTTCCAGCTGGTCGTCGCCACGGTCCTGTCCGCCCAGACCACCGACCTCAGGGTCAACCAGACGACGCCCGGCCTCTTCGCCAAGTACCCGACGCCGGAGGACCTGGCGGCGGCCAACCCGGAGGAGGTCGAGGAGATCCTGCGCCCGACCGGTTTCTTCCGGGCCAAGACCAAGTCGGTGATAGGGCTGTCGAAGGCCCTGGTGGAGCAGTTCGGCGGAGAGGTCCCCGGGCGGCTCGAGGACCTCGTCAAGCTGCCGGGAGTCGGCCGCAAGACCGCCTTCGTCGTCCTGGGCAACGCCTTCGGGCGGCCGGGCATCACCGTGGACACGCACTTCCAGCGGCTGGTGCGGCGCTGGCGGTGGACCGACCAGACCGAGCCCGACAAGATCGAGGCCGCCGTCGGCGCGCTCTTCCCCAAGAGCGAGTGGACGATGCTCTCGCACCACGTGATCTTCCACGGCCGCCGTATCTGCCACGCCCGCAAGCCCGCCTGCGGCGCCTGCCCCATCGCCCCGCTCTGCCCGGCGTACGGCGAGGGCGAGACGGACCCGGAGAAGGCGAAGAAGCTCCTCAAGTACGAGAAGGGCGGCTTCCCGGGCCAGCGCCTGAAGCCCCCGCAGGCATATCTGGACGCGGGCGGGAAACCCGCGCCGCCGCTGGGGGCGGGATGACACGCTTCTGCCTTTGGGCACGTTCCCAGGAACGATCTCGGGGCCGTGGGGCGTTGGATCCAGCAGGACGACGGGGGTGGCGATGACGCGGGCGAGCAACACACGGGGCGGTTCGGTGACACTCAGCAAGGAGGGCCTGCCCGCCTGGCTGGATCCGGTGGTGCACGCGGTGGAGACCGTCGAGCCCCTGCAGCTCAGCCGCTTCCTGCCGCCCAAGGACGGCGCGGGGCGGCAGTCCGCCGTCCTGGTCCTCTTCGGCGAGGGCGACGGCGAGCGCGGCCCCGAGCTGCTGCTCATGGAGCGGGCGAGCTCGCTGCGCTCCCACGCCGGCCAGCCCTCCTTCCCCGGCGGCGCGCTCGACCCGGAGGACGGCGACCCGAAGGGCGACGGCCCCCTGTGGGCGGCCCTGCGTGAGGCCGAGGAGGAGACCGGGCTCGACCCGGCCGGCGTCCAGCTCTTCGGCGTGCTGCCCAAGCTGTACATCCCGGTCAGCGGCTTCGTCGTGACGCCGGTGCTGGGCTGGTGGCGGGAGCCGAGCCCGGTGGGGGTGGTGGATCCGAACGAGACCGCGCGGGTCTTCACCGTCCCCGTGGCGGATCTCACGGACCCTGACAACCGCGCCACCACCGTTCACCCCAGCGGCCACCGAGGCCCGGCATTTTTGGTCGAATCGGCCCTCGTGTGGGGGTTCACGGCCGGAATCATCGACCGGCTGCTGCACTACTCGGGCTGGGAACGCCCCTGGGACCGCGATAAGCAGGTCCCGCTCGACTGGCGCGCATGACAGGGTGTCTGCCGTGCTGTGCAAAGTGATGAGGCGAGGCGTGAGCCGGTGAACGTGCTGGACATCCTGTTGCTGCTGGCCGCCGTGTGGTTCGCGATCGTCGGCTACCGCCAGGGCTTCGTCGTCGGCATCCTGTCGGTGATCGGCTTCCTCGGCGGCGGTCTGGTGGCCGTGTACCTGCTGCCCGTCATCTGGGACGCGCTGACCGACAACGCGGAGGTCAGCACGACCGCCGCGGTCGTCGCGGTCGTCGTCGTCATCGTCTGCGCCTCCGTCGGCCAGGCCCTGACCACCCATCTCGGCAGCAAGCTGCGCCGGTACATCACCTGGTCCCCGGCCCGCGCGCTGGACGCGACCGGCGGCGCCCTGGTCAACGTCCTCGCGATGCTGCTGGTCGCGTGGCTGATCGGCTCCATGCTGGCGCAGACGACGATACCGACGCTGGGCAAAGAGGTCCGCGGCTCCAAGTTGCTGCTCGGGGTGTCGGAGGCGCTGCCCAGTCAGGCCGACACCTGGTTCAAGGACTTCACCTCGGTCCTCGCGCAGAACGGCTTCCCACAGGTCTTCAGCCCGTTCGCCAACGAGCCGATCAAGGAGGTCCGGCCGCCCGATCCGGCCCTCGCCAACAGCGTGGTGGCCGCCCGTGCCCAGCGCTCCATCGTCAAGGTCATGGGCACCGCCCAGAGTTGCGGCAAGGTCCTGGAGGGCACCGGCTTCGTCTTCGGGCAGCGCCGCGTGATGACCAACGCGCATGTCGTCGGCGGCGTCGACGAGCCCACCGTCCAGATAGGCGGTGAGGGCAAGAAGTACGACGCGACGGTCGTCCTCTACGACTGGGAGCGCGACATCGCCGTACTCGACGTACCGGACCTGAGCGCACCCGCGCTGAAGTTCACGAGCGAGGACGCGAGCAGCGGGGACAGCGCGATCGTCGCCGGGTTCCCGGAGAACGGGGCGTACGACGTCCGCTCCGCGCGCGTGCGCGGGCGCCTCACGGCCAGCGGCGCGGACATCTACCACCGCGGCACCGTGCGTCGCGACATCTACTCGCTGTACGCGACCGTCCGCCAGGGCAACTCCGGCGGCCCGCTGCTCACCCCCGAAGGGAAGGTGTACGGCGTGGTCTTCGCGAAGTCCCTCGACGACGCCGACACCGGGTACGCGCTCACCGTGGACGAGATCCAGGAGGACATCGCCAAGGGGCGCACCGCGAACCAGCAGGTGGACAGCGACAGCTGCGCGCTCTGAGCCCGGGCTGTCGGGAACGTCCGGGAACGCCCCCGAACCCGGGTGCAGAAAAAAGGGGGGCGTCAGCCTCGCGGATGACGCAGGCGTACCGAGACCCAGCGGGCCCGGCGGCGCAGAATGCGCGGAATGCCCACCCTCAGGTCCGTCCCCGCCATGTGCGGGGAACCCCCTCGTTGGTGGGAGCCCAGGCCGCTGCCCGAGCGTCGATTGCGTGCTGCGTCACTGTAGTCGTGCGTCCAGCCCATACCCGGACGTGTGCCCCTGCCCCAAGGTCGATAACCGCCCCCTGGCCCCCCAATTGGCCTATGCGCCGGGCAAGTGGCCGTTCGTAGGACACGTGTTCACGTCCGGATACCGGGCGCATCGGAACGGTCACCGATCGGGTTCGGGATCCTTCAGCCAGTTGATGAGTTCGGTGGAGAAGGCGACCGGGTCCTCCTCGTGCGGGAAGTGCCCCAGACCGTCGAACAGCCGCCAGCGGTACGGCGCTTCGACGTACTCGCCGGAGCCGGCCGCGCTGCGCGTCCGCATCACCGGGTCGAGGGAGCCGTGCAGGTGGAGGGTCGGCACGCGCACCGGACGCTTCATCCGCCGGTTGAACTGGATGCCGTCGGGACGCGCCATCGACCGCACCATCCAGCGGTACGGCTCGATCGAGCAGTGTGCGGTCGAGGGGATGCAGATCGCGCGGCGGTAGGCGTCCACCGCGTCGTCGTCCGGCAGGCGCGGTCCCGACCAGTCCCGGATGAGACGGGCGACGAGCGCGCCGTCGTCGGCGGTGAGCTGCCGCTCAGGGATCCAGGGCCGCTGGAACCCCCAGATGTAGGAACCCGCCGTGGTCTGCTTGACGTCCGCGAGCATCGCCGAGCGCCAGCGCCGGGGGTGCGGCATCGACTCGACCGCGAGCCGCCGTACGAGCTTGGGGCGCATCGCGGCGGCCGTCCACGCCAGGTAGCCGCCCAGGTCGTGGCCGACCAGCGCGGCGTCCGGCTCGCCGAGGGAGCGGATCACGCCGGTGATGTCGAGGGCGAGGTTGGCCGGGTCGTAGCCGCGTGGGGTGCGGTCGCTGCCGCCGACGCCGCGCAGGTCCATGGCGACGGCCCGGAAGCCGGCGTCGGCGAGTGCGGGCAGCTGGTGCCGCCAGGTCCACCAGAACTGGGGGAAGCCGTGCAGCAGCAGCACCAGCGGCCCGTCACCCATCTCCGCGATGTGGAAGCGCGCGCCGTTGGCGGCGACCTCCCGGTGCGTCCAGGGGCCGTCCGGTCGTACGACCGAGGCCGGCTGGGACGAGGGTGTCGCGGGATCCGTCATGAGGATGAGCGTGCCACAGCCTCGATGGCCTTGGCGTCCGGGAGCCCGTCCTCCAGGGCCGGGCGCGGGTGCGGCTTGGCGTTCTGCAGGACGCCCGCGGATTCCTTCATCGAGGCGGCGACCTTCTGCGGGCCCTTGCTCTTCTTCGCCTTCTTCGCGAAGACGACGCCGATCAGGGCGAGGACGAGCGCCACGAGGACGTTCGCCGCGAAGGACAGCAGGAAGCAGATCGCGAGGTTCCAGTCGCTCCAGGTGCGGATGCCGTACGCCAGCGCGAAGTTCAGCATCGGCAGTGAGAAGAGCAGGATCGCCCCGGCCACGGTGAACGCGCCGCCGCTCGTCGCGCCGCGCTTCACGTCCCGCTTCAGCTGTGCCTTCGCCAGCGCGATCTCGTCGTGCACCAGCGCGGACATCTCGGTCGTCGCCGAGGCGAACAACTGGCCGATGCTGCGTTCGGCGCCGACCGGGCTGCCGTCGGGTGCGCTCATCGCGTTCTCCCTTTTCTGCTGTGTGCCTGACTGATGTGCCTGACTGGGAACAGTCCTTTTGTGCCGTCCCGTCAGATCATGCCGGACGACCGTCCTCATCGCCTGCCCTGCCCGTCACTTCGGCAAGCGCGTGGCGTTCGGCGGCCTTCGCTTCGGCGATCCGGCGGTGCTCTGCGGCCTTGCGGTCGTAGATCGCGGCCATCCGCAGGTGGTACTCCGGCTCGTCCTCCTCGTAGACGTCCGGGATCCCGTCGAGGTCCTCGTCGCGCTCCTCGGCCTCCCACAGGCGGCGGTACTTGGCGTTCCGTATCTTCAGCAGCACGGTCGCCAGCACGGCCGCGATGACGGACCCCGTGAGTACGGCGGCCTTGACCTCGTCCGTCAGCGCCGCGTCGCCGTCGAAGGCCAGCTCGCCGATGAGCAGCGAGACGGTGAAGCCGATGCCGGCGAGAGTCGCGACCGCGAACACGTCGGCCCACTCGAGGTCGTCGCTGAGCGAGGCCCGGGTGAAGCGGGCCGTCAGCCAGGTCCCGCCGAAGATGCCGACCGCCTTGCCGACGACCAGACCGAGAACCACGCCGAGCGTCTCCGGCCTGGTGAACACGTCCCCCAGCGCGCCTCCGGAGACCGAGACACCAGCGCTGAACAGCGCGAACAGCGGCACGGCCAAGCCCGCCGAGAGCGGACGTACGAGGTGCTCGATGTGCTCACCGGGGGAGTGCTGCTCGCCCTCGCGGGTCGTGCAGCGCAGCATCAGGCCCATCGCGACGCCCGCGATCGTGGCGTGGACGCCGCTGTTGTACATCAACGCCCAGATGACGAGCGCGAGCGGGACGTACACGTACCAGCCGCGTACGCCCTTGCGCAGCAGCAGCCAGAAGACGGCGAGGCCGACGACCGCGCCGCCGAGCGCGGCGAAGTCGATGCTGTCGGTGAAGAAGACCGCGATGATCAGGATCGCGAAGAGATCGTCGACCACGGCGAGGGTGAGCAGGAACGCGCGCATCGCGCTCGGCAGGGAGGTGCCGATCACCGCGAGTACGGCGAGCGCGAAGGCGATGTCGGTGGCGGTGGGGACGGCCCAGCCCTGGAGCGAGCCGCCGCCGGTGACGTTGGTGAGCGTGTAGACGAGTGCCGGTACGGCCATCCCGCACAGGGCGGCGACGACGGGCAGCGCGGCCGCCTTGGGGTCCTTGAGATCACCGGCGACCAGTTCGCGCTTGAGCTCGACGCCGGCCACGAAGAAGAAGACCGCGAGGAGCCCGTCGGCGGCCCAGTGCGCGACCGACATGTCCAGGCCGAGGGACGCGGGGCCGAGGTGGAAGTGGCTGACGCTCTCGTAGCTGTCGCCCAGCGCGGGGACGTTCGCCCAGATCAGCGCGGCGACCGCGGCGATGAGGAGCAGGACACCGCCGACGGTTTCGGTGCGCAGCGCGTCCGCGACGAAGGTCCGCTCGGGGAGGGAGAGCCGGCCGAAGGCCTTGCGAGGGGCGGTGGGGCGGGGCGCGGTCACGGGGACCTCCGGTCGGTGGGCAGCATGGAGCACTTGCCGACCAGACTTCCCGGCGCACCTATTTGGTTAGTCTACCTAATATAAGCGGGGGAGGAATCCGGCGATTCCTACGTTAGGCGCGTATGGGGCACCCGGCGCGCTTGTCACGGGTGCCCCATGCGGCCGTACTCAGTCCTCGCTGGGAGCCCCCGGCAGGTTCGCCTGGATGAGGTCCATGACCGTCGAGTCCGTCAGGGTCGTCACGTCACCGAGCTGGCGGTTCTCGGCCACGTCCCGCAGCAGGCGGCGCATGATCTTGCCGGAGCGGGTCTTCGGCAGCTCGGCCACCGGCAGGATCCGCTTGGGCTTGGCGATCGGGCCGAGGGTGGTGCCGACGTGGTTGCGCAGGTCGGCGACGAGGCCTTCGTCCTCGGCGTTCGCCGTGCCGCGCAGGATCACGAAGGCGACGATCGCCTGGCCGGTGGTCTCGTCCGCCGCGCCGACGACGGCCGCCTCGGCGACTGCCGGATGGGAGACGAGGGCCGACTCGACCTCGGTGGTGGAGATGTTGTGGCCCGACACCAGCATCACGTCGTCCACCCGGCCCAGCAGCCAGATGTCGCCGTCGTCGTCCTTCTTCGCGCCGTCGCCGGCGAAGTACTTGCTCTCGAAGCGCGCCCAGTACGTGTCGAGGAACCGCTGGTCGTCGCCCCAGATGGTGCGCAGCATCGACGGCCACGGCTCGGTGAGGACCAGGTAGCCGCCACCGCCGTTGGGCACCTCGTTCGCCTCGTCGTCGACGACGGTCGCGGAGATGCCGGGCAGCGGCGTCTGCGCGGAACCGGGCTTGGTCGCCGTGACACCGGGGAGCGGCGAGATCATCATCGCGCCGGTCTCGGTCTGCCACCAGGTGTCGACGATGGGCGTCCGGTCGGCACCGATGTGCTTGCGGTACCACATCCAGGCCTCGGGGTTGATGGGTTCACCCACGGAGCCGAGGATCCTCAGCGAGGACAGATCGAACTTCGCGGGGATGTCGTCGCCCCACTTCATGAACGTGCGGATCGCCGTGGGCGCGGTGTACAGGAGGGTCACCCCGTACTTCTGCACGATCTCCCAGAACCGGCCCTGGTGCGGGGTGTCCGGCGTGCCCTCGTACATGACCTGCGTGGCGCCGTTCGCGAGCGGGCCGTAGACGATGTACGAGTGGCCGGTGACCCAGCCGACGTCGGCGGTGCACCAGTAGACGTCGGTCTCCGGCTTGAGGTCGAAGACGGCGTGGTGGGTGTACGCGGTCTGCGTCAGGTAGCCGCCGGAGGTATGCAGGATGCCCTTCGGCTTGCCCGTCGTACCGGACGTGTACAGGATGAACAGCGGGTGCTCGGCGTTGAACGCCTCCGGCGTGTGCTCGGCGGACTGCCGCTCGACGATCTCGTGCCACCAGACGTCGTGGCTGTCGTTCCACGCCACCTCCTGGCCGGTACGGCGGACGACGAGGACGTGCTCGACGTTCTCCACGCGGGCGACCGCGTCGTCGACGGCCGGCTTGAGCGCGGACGGCTTGCCGCGCCGCCAGCCGCCGTCGGTGGTGATGACGACCTTGGCGTCCGCGTCCTGGATGCGGGTCGCGAGCGCGTCCGCCGAGAAGCCGCCGAAGACGACGGAGTGCGCGGCGCCGATCCGGGCGCACGCGAGCATCGCGATCGCCGTCTCGGGAATCATCGGCATGTAGACGGCGACCCGGTCGCCCTTCTGAACTCCCAGCTCCAGCAGAGCGTTCGCGGCCTTGGAGACCTCGTCCTTGAGCTCGGCGTAGGTGATGGCGCGGCTGTCGCCGGGCTCGCCCTCGAAGTGGATGGCGACCCGGTCGCCGTTCCCTGCCTCCACATGCCGGTCCACGCAGTTGTACGCCACATTGAGCTCGCCGTCCTTGAACCACTTGGCGAACGGCGGGTTCGACCAGTCCAGCGTCTCGGTCGGCTCGGTGGCCCAGGTCAGCCGGCGGGCCTGCTCGGCCCAGAAGCCGAGCCTGTCAGCCTTGGCCTGCTCATACGCCTCCGCGGTGACGTTGGCGTTCGCGGCCAGGTCGGCGGGGGGTGCGAACCTGCGCTCCTCGCGCAGCAGGTTGGCCAGGCTTTCGTTGCTCACGACATCTCCCAATCCCAGGGTTGTCCGCTGTGTCCCAGGCCACAGCTCATCAGACCCGGCGGCCCGGTGACAAGGGGCGACGGAAAATTGGTTTAGACCTGTATGTGCGTCTGTGGACGTCCGTTTCGGCCGGCCGGGGTCATCCGTACCCACGGACGCCGACCAGGCAGAGTTCAGCCGATGTAACGCCTTTCACACCGGGATGGGTGTGCGGCTCTCAGCCCGAGGGCCGCACACCCGCAGCAGGCCTCGGCATCACACCGAGACGTCGGCCGCCCGCACACGGTCGAAGACCTCGTCCCCGTCCATCCCGGTAAGCAGGTACGCCTGGGCCTCTCCCACGTGGAAGTACATTCCGTGCAGCTCCAGCGCCCCGTCCCGCAGGGCCCGGGACACCGAGTCGTGGGCGCGCAGGTGCTCCAACTGCTGCACCACATTGGTCAGACAGAGCTGCTCGACCGCGTCGGCGGGTGCCCGTCCGGCCAGTCGGGCCCACGGCCGGCTGTCGTCGGCCAGGCACTCCAGGCTCGGCAGAGCGTGCCGCAGCCACCGCTTGAGCGGCGTCTGGGCGCCCCCGGGCTCGGAGTTGAGCAGCGCCTGCATGGCCCCGCACCCGGAGTGCCCGCACACCGTGATGGAACGCACCTTCAGCACCTCCACCGCGTACTCGATCGCGGCCGCCACCGAGTCGTCCCCGCTCTCCTCGCCGGGCGGCGGAACGAGGTTGCCCACATTCCGCACCACGAACAGGTCGCCCGGCCCGCTGGAGGTGATCATCGAGGTGACGAGGCGCGAGTCGGCACAGGTGAGGAAGAGCTGGGACGGCCGCTGCCCCTCGCGCGCCAGCCGGGCCAGCTCACCCCGCACGAGCGGTGCGGTGTGGCGCTGGAACGCGCTGATGCCACGTGCCAGTTCATGCCCGCTCGCCTCACCGGGCGCGCGGCCGGGTGCGCCCGGTGTGCCGGGCCCGCCGCTACGTCCGTCGTGGGGTGACGCGGCCTGCGGTCGGTCGCACTGGTGGTTGCGCCAGGCCGTCCAGGGGCGGCAGCGGCAGCCGGCGGTGTCGGTGGCCGATTCGCTGTCCCCGTCCCCGGGGTGGAGGTCGGCCGTGGTTCCGGGCTCACCGATCCGGACGCCGGCGCGGCGGCCGGTGAGTTCGGCGGTGCCGCCCCGCGCGGTGTGCGTGTTCTGCCAGTCCTGCAGTGTCTCGTACGCCGCGTGGTCCATGAACGACCCGTCCAACTCCACGACGGCGTGGACGCCTTGGGGTACGAGATGCAGGGCTCGGCTGAGCCGGGGCACCGCGAGGAACGTCAGCTGTCCTCGTACGTGTACGTGATGGACTCCTTCCTTCTCTTCGTGCGTGATGCGGGTGTGGGCGAGGCGGTTGAGGGCGACGGCCACGGCGACGGCGATGCCGAGCGTCACGCCCTCCAGGACGCCGAGGAGGACCACGCCGAGTGTGGTGACGGCGTACACCAGCACTTCTCGGTGGCGCGTCACCGTGCGGATGTGGTGCAGGGACACCATCTGGATGCCGACGGCCATCACCAGGGCGGCGAGCGAGGCGAGCGGGATGAACTCCAGGATCGGGACCATCAGCAGGGCGGCGACTACTACGAGAACGCCGTGCACCATCGTGGAGTTCCGGCTGACGGCACCGGCCTGGACATTCGCCGAACTGCGCACGGCGACGCCCGCGACGGGCAGGCCGCCGAGCGAGCCGGAGACGATGTTGGCGGCGCCCTGTCCGAGCAGTTCGCGGTCCAGGTCGGAGCGCGAGACGCGGGCGGGCAGGCCGGGGCGGCCGGCCACCAGCTTGTCCACGGCGACCGCGCCGAGCAGCGACTGCACGCTGCACACCAGCGTGGTAGTGAGCACGGCGGCGACCAGGCCGAGCACCGGGCCTTCGGGAAGCCCGGCCAGGGCGTGGCTGCGCCAGGACGGCAGGTCGACCTTGGGCAGGGTCAGCCCGGCGAGCGAGGCGGCGGCGGTGGCCCCGGCGACGGCGACGAGCGCGGCCGGGATCCGGCGCAGCAGGCGTCCGGCCCGACCGGGAATCCGCGGCCAGAGCAGCAGCAGGGCCAGGGTCAGCGCGCTCACCGACACGGCGGCCGGGTGCAGGTCCGCCAACTGGGCGGGCAGCGCACGCACGTTGTCGAGGACGGAGCTCTGCGGAGTGCCGCCGAGGACGATGTGCAGCTGGGCGACGGCGATGGTGACGCCGATGCCGGCGAGCATTCCGTGCACGATCGCGGGGCTGACGGCGAGGGCACTGCGGGCCACGCGCAGGCAGCCGAGGCCGAGTTGGGCGAGGCCGGCCAGGACGGTGATGGCGCAGGTCGTCCGCCAGCCGTAGCGCTGGATGAGGTCGGCGGTGACCACGGTGAGCCCGGCGGCGGGACCGCTGACCTGGAGCGGGGCGCCGCCGAGCCGGCCGGCGACGAGGCCACCGACGGCGGCGGCGACGAGTCCGGCCTGCAGTGGCGCACCGGTGGCGAGGGCGATGCCGAGGGACAGGGGCAGGGCGATCAGGAAGACCGCGATCGAGGCCGAGATGTCGGCGCCCGCGATGCGGAAACGGCGGGGCGAGGACGGCGGCGGGTTGTGGGGCGGGTTGATGGCCTTCGGCCGAGTCGAGTCGGCGGTGCGGGTGGGGACGCAGGCTGACATGTTTTCCCGTCTCCTCCGGGGCGGCGCGGTCGCGGATCTGGTGGTCCCCCGTCGGCGGGGGGTCGGGTCGGCGGCCGTGGGTCACGGCGTGCAGCGGCGGGATGATTCAACGCTCAGTAAATGGATCGTAATGCAGAGTAAAGACCGAGCATAGATTTTCCGGGCAAATGGGTGAATCAGTCACTCGGAGTGATGAAGCACCCATTTGATCGGCTTGTCGTACTAATTCCTTCTCGGTCCCGTGCGAGCTTGGCGGCCACAACACGCCCTCACCGGCGTCGGCCGAGAGAAGGAAGAAGGTGGGCGGAACATGGCCGCCACCCAGAGGATCGCCGCGGGCGCCGTGATCGCCGCGGTCTGTGCCGCGTCCCTGGCCGGTTGCGCGATCGGCAGCGACGGTTCGAAGGAAGGAGCGCCGGGGCCGCAGAAGGCGGAGCCCGCCCAGGCGCCCAAGAGCGCGGTCCGCCTGATCGGCGACGGCTCCACCTCGTACACCGGAGCCCAGCCCCACCTGCCCAGCCCCGACCGCCTCAAGCCGGGCCACAAACCCCCGCAGTTCGTGGTGTTCTCCTGGGACGGCGCCGGCGAGGACGGCCAGAAGCTGTTCTCCCACTTCCGCAAGGTCGCCAAGGCGAACAACGCGACGATGACGTACTTCCTCAGCGGCGTGTACATGCTGCCGGAGGAGAAGCGCGACCTGTACCGGCCGCCGCAGCACTCCCCGGGCCGCTCCGACATCGGCTTCAACGACGAGGAGGGCATCGCCGAGACCGTCAAGCAGCTGCGCATGGCGTGGCTGGAGGGCAACGAGATCGGCACCCACTTCAACGGCCACTTCTGCGGCAGCGGCGGCGGGGTCGGCGAGTGGTCGGTGGAGGAATGGAAGGACGAGATCGCTCAGGCGAAGCACTTCGTGAAGTCCTGGAAGACCAACACCGGCATGAAGAACGCCTCCCCGCTGCCCTTCGACTACGACAAGGAGCTCATCGGCGCCCGCACGCCCTGCCTGGAGGGCCGGAAGAACTTCATGAAGGCCGCCCGCGAGCTGGGCTTCCGCTACGACACCAGCGGTGTCAGCGACCAGGTCTGGCCCAAGAAGAAGCAAGGCCTGTGGGACCTGTCGATGCAGCTCGTGCCGTTCCCCGGACACTCCTACGAGCAGTTGACGATGGACTACAACTTCATGGTCAACCAGTCGGGCACCAGGACCCAGGGTGACCCCAGGAAACACGGCCTCTGGGGTGACCAGATGCGCGACGGCCTCCTCACGGGCTTCCACCGGGCCTACGACGGCAACCGCGCGCCCCTGATCATCGGCAACCACTTCGAGTCCTGGAACGGCGGCACCTACATGCGGGCCGTCGAGGAGGTCATCGAGGGCGTCTGCAACAAGCCCGACGTGCGCTGCGTGTCCTTCCGGCAGCTCGCCGACTGGCTGGACGCCCAGGACCCGAAGACCCTTCAGAAGCTGCGCTCCCTGAAGGTCGGCGAGGCCCCGAAGCAGAGCTGGGCGTCCTTCCTGTCGGGACGTCCGGCCCCGGCCCCGAAGGGCGTGCCCGGGGCGCCGGCGGCCAACCGGCAATAGCCGTCAGGCGGTTGCCGCGACGCTCTCGCCGAGTACGAAGGAGGGGTCGACCTGCGCCGCCAGGTCGGCCCCGGTGCGCTCGTTGCCCCAGGACCGGGCGTTCTTCAGGTGGAAGTGCACCATCTGGTGTGTGTAGCGCTCCCAGTCGCGCAGTTCGTACGTCGCGTCGACGGCCGACTGCAACCGGCTCAGGGCGCGGCGGTTGGCGTCCTCCAGGAGCTCGAACCGGGGCGGTCGGCCCTTCTCCAGCGCGCGCACCCAGTTGGAGTGCCCCACCGTGATGAGCAGGTCGTCCCCGACTTCGGCGCGAAGGAAGTCGAGGTCGTCCTGACCTTGCACCTTGTTGCCGACGACCTTCAGGGCGACGCCGAAGTCGCGGGCGTACTCCTTGTACTGGCGATAGACGGAGACTCCCTTCCGGGTCGGTTCGGCGACGAGGAACGTGATGTCGAAGCGGGTGAACATGCCGGAGGCGAAGGAGTCCGAGCCCGCCGTCATGTCCACCACGACGTACTCGTCGGGGCCGTCGACGAGGTGGTTCAGGCACAGCTCCACCGCTCCGGTCTTGGAGTGGTAGCAGGCGACGCCCAGGTCGGCGTCCGTGAAGGGGCCGGTGACCATCAAACGGACGGCACCGCCCTCCAGTTCCACCGGCCGGGCGCAGGCATCGAACACCGGGTTGTCCTCGCGCACCCGCAGCAGCCGGGAGCCGTCGCCGGGCGGGGTTGTCTTGATCATCGTCTCGATGGAGGCGATGCGGGGGTTGGAGCCGCGCAGGTAGTCCTTGATCAACGGCAGGCGCTCGCCCATCGCGGGCAGCGCGGCCGCCTCCGCCTCGTCCAGGCCGAGGGCCGGGCCCAGGTGCTGGTTGATGTCGGCGTCGACGGCGACGACCGGCGCCCCCGTGGTCGCGAGGTGGCGGATGAACAGGGAGGACAGGGTGGTCTTGCCGCTGCCGCCCTTCCCGACGAAAGCAATTTTCATGTTCACCAAGCGTAGTTGCGGAATAGCTGTAAGTGGCGAGTGTGCGTGAAGAAGACCACTCCTTCGTGGGGTGCGCGTCCGGGCTGCGTAGGGTCGTACTTATGAGTACGACAGGCGCGACCGCCGATCCGCTCGCGGCCCTGGGTTCGCTGCCCGGGGTGGCCGAGTCCGTGGAGTCCGTGCGCAAGGCCGTGGACCGGGTCTACGGGCATCGGGTCATGCGGCGCCGCAGCAACGAGATCACCTCCGAGGCCGCCCTGCGCGGCGCGCGCGGCTCGGGGGCGCTGTCCGGAGCGGACTGGGCCCTGGAGGAGGTGCGCCGCCGCACCGACTTCAGTGGTGACGACGAGGCGCGTGTCATGGGCGCCGCCCTGCGGCTGACCGCCGAGGCGGGCCAACTGCTGTCCATCTGGCGGCAGTCGCCCCTGCGCGTGCTGGCTCGGCTGCACCTGGTCGCGGCCGCCACCACGGGCGACGAGGTCGGGCGCCCCCGCCAGGCGGGCGAGCCGGTCCAGGAGCCGCTGGTCGAGCTGCCGCTGCCGAGCGCGGCGGAGGTCTCCGGCCGTCTGGAAGGGCTCTCCGAGCTGATCATCGCGGGCGGTTCGGCCCCCGCGCTGGTCACGGCAGCCGTCGTACACGGCGAACTGCTCGCCCTGCGTCCGTTCGTCTCGCACAACGGCCTGGTCGCGCGCGCCGCCGAACGCATCGTTCTGGTCGGCAGCGGCCTGGACCCGAAGTCTGTCTGTCCGGCGGAGGTCGGTCACGCCGAACTGGGCCGCGCGGCCTACCTGGCGGCGCTCGACGGATATGTCTCCGGCACCCCGGAGGGCATGGCCGCCTGGATCACCCACTGCGGCCGGGCGGTCGGACTGGGGGCGCGCGAATCGACAGCCGTGTGCGAGGCGCTGCAGCGCGGGGCGGCGTAGGAGTCCCGGAAGAACTCCGGGAAAGGGTTGCGGCGGTACGAGGATTCGTACCGCCGCTGGCATGTCCACCGGGGTACCAAGCGTCCTCGAATGGTGCCCATCAGGTCGGGAACTTTGCCCGTCCCTGGTGCGGCTGGCCCGTAATCGACGGGTCGACGTCGCGTGGGTGCCCGGTGTGCATGCTCGGTCCGTGGGGCCAAATGCGTTCTTAAGGTGATCCTTTCGGATGTCCTTGGTCTCGCGGGCCGTTAATCCCTTTGTACTCCAGGACCGGAGCAAGCGGAAGCCCAGGAAGCACTTCTTTACTTTTGGGTTCAAAACACATTAAACGGGCGTCGCCCTGGTCAGGCCGGAGTTGAACGGCGCCGGCTCGCGTACCAGACGAGGCCCGCGGTGGCCGCCGCGGCTCCTATTGCCGCGACCGCGACGAGTGCCGGACGGGGCGGCACGGAGAACGCGGGGAGCCGCTGCTTGAGCCGGACCGGCCGGTGGAAATCGAGAATCGGCCACCCGCGCGCGAGCGCCTCGCGGCGCAGTGTGCGGTCGGGATTCACCGCGTGGGGATGACCGACGGATTCCAGCATCGGCAGATCGGTCGCCGAGTCGCTGTAGGCGTAGCAGCGCGAGAGGTCGTACCCCTCGGACGCGGCCAGCTCCTTGATTGCCTCGGCTTTCGTCGGGCCGTACGCGTAGTACTCCACCTCTCCGGTGAAGCAGCCGTCCTCGCCCACCACCATGCGGGTCGCCACCACGCGGTCCGCGCCGAGCATCTCGCCGATCGGCTCGACCACCTCGGCACCCGACGTGGACACGATGACGACGTCACGTCCGGCGGTGTGGTGCTCCTCGATGAGGGAGGCGGCCTCGTCGTAGATGATCGGGTCGATGAGCTCGTGGAGCGTCTCGGCGACGATCTCCTTGACCTGCTGGACGTTCCAGCCGCGCACGAGCGCGGACAGATACTCGCGGGTGCGCTCCATCTGGTCGTGGTCCATACCGCCCACGAGGAAGACGAACTGGGCATATGCGGTACGCAAGGCCGCCCTGCGGTTGATCAGCCCGCCTTGGTAGAAGGACTTGCTGAAGGTGAGCGTGCTCGACTTCGCAATGACCGTCTTGTCCAGGTCAAAGAAGGCCGCTGTGCGGGGCAAGGAGTGGTTTTCCACAACCATGAGCATAGGTGCTGCCCATTCGGCGTAAGGTTGGCGCGTTGGTTTGCCTGAGAGGCCTCTCGGGTACACCATGGAAGTCACGGATCGTTCGCGACCGTGCTAACCCGGTCCGACTCCTCCCCCCCCGAGTCGGCCGTGGAGACGACCCCCGCTCTCCCCCCCGGCGGGGGTCGTCGCATGTCCGGGTGGGTTTTTCCTCTTCTGTACGCGGCCGCTGGGCCGTGCTGAGGCGGCTGCGGCCGCCTCTTTCGCCTGCCCATGATCCGTCACTGTGTGTAGTCGAGGTGCTGCTCTGCGGAAGTCGCACAGCGGGTGGTACAGGGGTCACCGGTTTGGGTGACGGCGATATTCACAGGTGCTGAGTTGTCCACAGTTTTCGTCCAAGATCCACAAGATTTCCGGGATCGCTGCACCGTGATTCCAACGCGCCCGGCTCGCACCGAGTTCATGGCTGGTTCCGGTTAGTCGGATGCGTTTGGCCGGTTGGTATCGGCCGTTCATATGGAGGCCGGTTGCCGGTTCTTCACACGTTCGGGAATCGCGGGGCCAAGGTGGCGCCGCGGAAGGGGGATGGACACCGTGGCCGCAGCCGTCACACACGATCCACCCGCCGCCGGAGGGCGGCAGGGCAAGCCGTTGATCGTCACGGAAGACGCCGAACTGCTGGACGACCTGCTGCGCCTGTGCGCGGCCGCCGGCGCCACACCCGAGGTCCACCACGGAGTGCCGGACAACAGAGGCAGCTGGGAGGCCGCACCGCTCGTGCTGGTCGGCGACGACGCCGCACGGCGCGTGCGCGGGGCCGCACGCAGGCGCGGAGTGGTGCTGGTCGGGCGCGACCAGGACGACTCGGGGGTCTGGCAGCGGGCCGTCGAGATCGGCGCCGACCACGTCCTGATGCTGCCTGACGGCGAGCAGTGGCTGGTCGACCGCATCGCCGACGTGGCCGAGGGCATCGGCCGGCCCGCCCTCACCGTCGGCGTCATCGGCGGCCGGGGCGGGGCCGGGGCGTCCACGCTCGCCTGCGCGCTCGCCGTCACCTCCGCGCGCGAGGGACTGCGCACGCTCCTGGTGGACGCCGATCCGCTGGGCGGCGGACTCGACGTACTCCTCGGCGGCGAGAGCGCCGAAGGACTGCGCTGGCCCGCGTTCGCCGCCTCGCGAGGGCGGGTCGGCGGCGGCGCCCTGGAGGAGGCGTTGCCGCGACTGCACTCGCTGCGGGTGCTGAGCTGGGACCGCAGCGACTGTGTCGCCGTCCCGCCGCAGGCCGTGCGGGCGGTGCTCGCCGCGGCCCGGCGCCGGGGCGGCACGGTCGTCGTAGATCTGCCGCGCCGCATCGACGACGGGGTCGCCGAGATCCTCGCCCAGCTCGACGTGGGGCTCCTTGTGGTCCCCGCGGAGCTGCGTGCCGTGGCCGCGGCGGGCCGGGTGGCCTCAGCCGTCGGCATGGTTCTGCGCGACCTGCGGGTCGCCGTCCGCGGGCCCTACACACCCGGGCTCGACGACCGCGAAGTAGCCAGGCTGCTCGGACTGCCGCTGGCCGGCGAGGTGCCTGTGGAGTCCGCGCTGCTGCGCCCGCACGGGAGCGAGACGCCACCCGGCGCGACCGCACGAGGGCCGCTCGCGCGCTTCTGCAAGGAGTTCTGGGAGCGGGCGTTGATGGAGGCGGGTGCCGCGTGAGTACGTTCTCGGGGCTTGAGTGGGTCGGCGGGGCGGGCGTCGGTTCGGCGAACGGAGCGGGCGAGCGACGGCTGTCCGGTGGCGTGGCGGCAGAGGGACGGCTGCCCGGTCGCGTGGGGTCCGAGCGGTGGCTGTCCAACGGCGCGGCGGTCGCTCTGGAGAGCGGTGCTGACGTGACGCCGGGGCTGCTCGACGGGGTGCGGCAGTGGCTGGTCGAGAGCGGGGCCGAACCGACGCCCGCGCGCGTGGCCCAGGCGTTGCGGGAGCAGGGGCGGGTGCTCGGAGATGCGGAAGTCCTCGGCGCGGCCGAGCAATTGCGTTCCGAGCTGGTCGGCAGCGGCCCGCTCGAACCGCTGCTCGCCGACCCCTCGGTGACCGACGTACTGGTGTCGGCACCCGACCGGGTCTGGGTGGACCGGGGCGGCGGCCTGGAGCTGACCACCGTCTCCTTCCCGGACGCGGCCGCCGTACGACGGCTCGCGCAGCGCCTGGCCGCGGTGGCCGGACGCCGGCTCGACGACGCGCGCCCCTGGGTGGACGCTCGGCTGCCCGACGGGACCCGGTTGCACGCGGTGCTGCCCCCGGTCGCCGTCGGCTGCGCCTGCCTGTCCCTGCGGGTCGTACGGCCGCGCGCGTTCACGCTCGACGAACTCGTGGCGGCCGGCACGGTGCCGCCGGGCGGGGACCGGGTGCTGAGGGCGCTGCTTCGGGCGCGGCTGTCCTTCCTCATCAGTGGTGGCACGGGCACCGGCAAGACGACGTTGCTGAGCGCCCTGCTGGGGCTCGTCGGGCCCGACGAGCGGATCGTGCTCGCCGAGGACTCGGCGGAGCTCAGGCCGGACCATCCGCACGTCGTACGGCTGGAGAGCAGACCCGCCAACCAGGAGGGCGCGGGCCTCGTCACGCTCCAGGACCTGGTCCGGCAGGCGTTGCGGATGCGGCCGGACCGGCTGGTCGTGGGCGAGGTGCGCGGGCCCGAAGTGGTCCATCTGCTGGCCGCGCTGAACACCGGTCACGAGGGCGGCTGCGGCGTATTGACCGAACTAAATTGCGTGTTTGTGCAGGTCAGTTGGGGTTCTGCTAGCTTCCCGTCATGCCCGGTGAACAACGTCCCGGAAGGGACCTGAGGAACTTCGTCTTGCCCGAGATAGGCAAGTTGCTGAAGACGGGAGATCCCTGGGAGCCCTACCTGTTGCTGGACCCGTTCGGCAGTCCGGTCGAGCCGGTCGCGGTGTACTTCAAGGACCTGATGGCCGGGCCCTACTCGCCGCTGACCCCGCGCTCGTACGGCATGGACCTGCTGCGATGGTGGCGCTTCCTGTGGGCGCTCGAGATCGAGTGGGACCGTGTGACAAGTGAGGATGCTCGGGACTTCACGCTGTGGATGAAGCTGGCGGACAAGCCGGTACGCGTCCACTGGCGCCACCGCGGCAAGGAACCTTCCGAAATCCCTCGGCCCCGGGCGGACAGGCCGACGCCGGGAACACCGAACCCGGTGACCGGGAAGCCGACCGTCGGGACGAAGTACTCGCCCAGAACCCGGGCGCACTTCGAGACGGTGCTGCGGACCTTCTACGACTGGCACCTGGACAAGAAGTCCGGTGCTCTGCTGGTCAATCCGTTCCCACTGGACCGCTCCCGTTACCGCGGAAAGCGTCGGCCCAACGGTCAAGGTGAGCAGGGCCGCCAGGGCGATCGGGCGAATGCCCACCACAACCCGATGGAAGAGTTTAAGAAGGAGCGGAAGGGCCGCTACCGACCCACCATTCCCAAGCGGATTCCGCGGCGCATCCCGGAGGACAAGTACACCGAGGTCTTCGCCGGCCTCCGCTCCCACCGCGACCGCGCCCTGTTGGCCTTCTGGGTCTCCAACGGAGCCCGAGCTGAGGAACTTCTCTCTCCGAAGCAGGGCGACGCGAAGGTCGGCCAGCAGACCATCGGCGTGATCCGTAAGGGCACGGGTGAATATCAGGAACTGCCCGCGAATACCGATGCGTTCGTCTGGCTGCGGCTCTACCAGGAAGAAGCCTGGAAGAAGGGCGTCCCGCGAGGGCGAGCACAGCCCCTGTGGTGGACCTTGCGCCGCCCTTGGCGGCCGCTGGAGTACGACGCGGCTCGCATGATGTTCAACCGTGCCAACGCACTCCTGGGCGCCAACTGGACGCTTCACGACCTGCGGCACACCGCGACGTTCTTGATGCTCGATGACCCGGACATGCCGCCCGTCTACGTCCAGCACATCCTCGGCCACAAGTACCTGTCGACCTTGGACATCTACAGCCGCCCCACCAAGGACGACGTCATCACGGCCGGTCTCGCGCACCACGCCCGGCAGGAGAAGAAGCGTTACGACCCGCCGCCTGCTCCGCCCGCGCCCGCCTACAACCGTGAGTCCCTTAACGTCCTGTTCGGAGGACCTTCCGCATGACAACCCAGGTCCTTCCTGAACTTCTCGTACCACCAACGCAGCGCTCTCTGGCCGGAGTCGAGGCAGCTGCCCTGCTCCAACGGTTTCCGGCTCGCCCACGCGCCATCACCTGGCCCACCACTGCCCTGAGCCGCGAGGAGCTCCTGGAGCGAATCCAGGAGATGAGGCGGCCTCCGGGGGCGGCCGACATTTCCCAGGGGACGCGGATGGTGGGGGTCCGCCTGCTGTTGTCCTGGCTGCAAACCTTCCCCGGTGACACCTGGCAGGACCGTTGGCTGGCATCACCTGCGGCATCCGACCCCGAACGCTGGCACAAGCCGGCGGGCGAGTGGGCCAAGTCAGTCGGCCGAAGCCCCGATCCGGGCACGCTTAGAACCGGCTTTCTGGCCCTGATGTGCATCGATGCCATCCGCCCGGACCTGCAATGGCTCGCCTCGAACCCCTCGCGGTACCTCAGGCCAGCCATCCAGGCGGCACGCGATCCTGAGGGGTTCGCACGGCTCGAAGCCGCAGGGCCTCCCACGGGAACCAGCAGCCGGTACTCTTCCGAGGCACTCAGGGCAATCGCACAGATCATCGTCGCCTACGGCGGCAAGGTCGAGGAGATCACCGTCGGCGACTGCCTGGCACGGTTGCAGGCCTCCCGAGGCGACACTCGAAGCTCTCGCTCCGCCTACGTCTGGCTCCGGGACCTGGGCCAGTTCCCGCCTCACGCCCCTGCGACCCTGGTTCATTTCGCGATCCGTTCTGGTCAGGCGAGCCCTGCCGAACTCGTGGACCGCTACGGACTGCGCTGCAAACCCGTCCGTGACCTAATCGTCGACTACCTCACCGAACGCCAGCCAAGCCTCGACTACAACTCCCTCAAGACGCTGTCGGCGTCTCTGGCGAGCTTGTTCTGGGCTGACCTCGAACGGCATCACCCCGGCATCGACTCCCTGGCCCTGAGTGCTGATGCAAGGACGGCCTGGAAGGCCCGGCTGGCCACGAAGAGGGTCCGCAAGAGGCAGCCGGACGGCTCCTTCGCCGAGGTCATCGAGCCTCGGGACAGTGCGCCAATGGTCAAGCAGTCCGTGCGGGCGTTCTACTTGGACATTGCACAATGGGCCCTCGATGAGCCCGAACGATGGGGCCCCTGGGCCGCGCCGGCCCCAGTCAGCGAAGCCGACTGCTCGGTGAAGAAGAACGAGCAACGTCAGAAGTCCAGGTCGGACCAGCGCACCCGCGAACGGCTTCCCGTCCTGCCGGTTCTGGTCCGTGTCGCCGACCGCCGGCTCAAGGAGGCCAGAGCCCGCCTCGACGCCCTCAACGCCGCCGAGTTGGGCTCCACCTTCACGGTGCTCGGGGAGACCTTCACCGTCCCCCGGAGCACCAATCGCGCGGGCGGTCGCCCCTCGAGCGTTCGAGACACGCAGGGGCGCCGCCGCGAACTGGGTGCTGAGGAGAAGCGGGCATTCTGGGCCTGGGCAACCATCGAGATCCTTCGGCATACCGGAATTCGGATCGAAGAGCTCCGCGAGCTCGGGCATCACAGCGTCATCAGCTATACCTTGCCCACCACCGGAGAAGTTGTCCCGCTCTTGCAAATCGCACCGTCGAAAACCGACCAAGAGCGGCTCTTGCTCATCACTCCGGAACTCGCAGACGTACTCAGCGCCGTGATCTCACGTGTCCGCAGAGGCAACAGAACCGTCCCGGTCATCCATAGCTACGACCACCATGAGAAGACCTGGAAATCTCCCATGCCGCTTCTCTACCAGTGGAATGTCAGTGGAGAGGACCGGCAAATATCCGAGAACACGATTCGCGATGCCCTAAATGACACTCTCGCAGCATCCGGGCTCACTGACGCCTCCGGGAAGCCGCTGAATTTTGAGCCTCACGACTTTCGGAGAATCTTCATCACTGATGCCATCCTCAACGGCCTTCCACCCCACATTGCCCAAGTCATCGCAGGTCATGGCAACATCAACACCACCATGGGATACGCCGCTATCTACCCAGCGGACGCCATCGAGGCGCACCAAGCCTTCATCGCTCGCCGTCGCGCACTCCGGCCTGTCGAGGAATACAGGGCCGTCACACCGGAAGAGTGGCAGGAGTTCCTGGGGCACTTCGAGCGCCGCAAGCTTGCTCTCGGGGAATGTGGGCGAGCATATGGCACGGACTGCGCTCACGAACACGCATGTGTCCGATGCCCAGTCCTCATCGTGGACTTCACGGACAGGCCGCGTTTGGTCGAGATCCGCGAAAACCTTGCGGACCGGATCGAAGAGGCCGAACGCGAGGGTTGGCTTGGTGAAGTCGAGGGTCTGTCTGTCAGTCAGGCCGCAGCCGAAGAAAAGATCGCTCAACTCGACGCGAGGAAAGATCGGAAGGAATCACCTATATTCATGGGGATCCCCTCCTTCGAGCAGATTGTCGCCCGCGCAAGCGAAGTGAAGACCCCCTAATCCACACCAATGGGTGGCGACCACACGCCGCCCGTCGATCCCGACGCGCCTCAACTCCTAGTTCGCCATAAAGATCGCTGCTCAGAAAGGTATCGAGCCGCTAAACCTGCTAGCTGGAATACCCTTACGTGCAGCGATATCCGCAGCCTTTCGCTTAATCTCATCCTTGGTGGAGTCGTAGATCTGATCAAGCGTATGATCAAGAATTTCGACTCCCTCCAAAACGTCGGGCACACGAAGGCTGTCGTTGTGACTTCCGACGTTTCCGATCCACTTGACTGCCAGGACTAGGTCTGCAACTCCCGCATGTTCTGGCTTTGCTGCCTTGAAGGCGACGATCCTGTTGTGGAGGTTTACTTCGTAAGGCCTCCCGCCGCGAACGCATTTCCTTGGAATTCCTTGATCATCCATCAGCGCCTCTACGGCGGATCGAAGGCGATTGGCAGCAGAGCTGGGGTCGGACCAGATGATTTTTGCCGCAGCGTCGATCCGCTTCTGAACCAGCGGGGGACTGAGATCGTAGCTCTCGATCAGAGGCAGGTGAGGCAGGAAGAACTTTGGGGTGAAGAAGTTGCAATACCCGTCTTCACTCCTCAACAAATAGAGTCCAGTTTCGCCAACGACTCGTACGAGATCGCAGGCAGGCTTCTGGCAGCGCAATAGGCAGCTGAAATAACCATGCGCCCAATCAGGATCCCACTCCGGATGTGACTGGTTCCTTTTGCTAATCGCGGTTTCTTCCTGAATCAGGGACTCGCTGATCAGGGTCAAGCCCCCTCTCTTACATGAGGGGCAAGGAATATGCGGCCACTGCGGCCCGTCCCCGTCCAGGCCCTCTGCGATGGCCCGGAGGTCCTTGATGAGCTGGTTTGCCATGCGGCGCAGTTTGCCAGTCCTCCAGCCAGTACGCAGTGGGATTACCAGGCTCCGCAGCGCTCCCGGCCCAGGCCCCCCAACACCCGCGCCCTGTCCGCGGTCTCGGGGGCTTCCGTCTACCCGGCTCGCCGCAGGCTAGTTCGGAGAAGGGACCGTGCACGCGAACGCGGCGGCCGACGTGCCGGCCCGGCTGGAGGCGCTGGGTACGGCGGCCGGGCTCGACCGGGCCGCCCTGCACAGCCAGTTGGCGGCCGCCCTGTCGGTCGTACTGCACCTCGTCCGCGACCGGACCGGTCGGCGGCGGATCGCCGAGGTGCACGTGCTGGAACGGGACCCTTCGGGGCTGGTGCGGACGGTGCCGGCCCTGCGGTGGGGCGCGGAGGGATTCGCGTACGAACGGGGTTGGGGGCGGCTGCGGGGGCTGCTTCGGGAGGAGTGCGGCTCGTGCGAGGCGAGGGATGAGTGCGCCTCGTACGAGGCGGGAGCGGGGTGCGGGGAGCGCTTTGGGCGCTCCGGAGTGCGGATCGAGGAGGCGCGTGGTGGTCAACGGGATGGGTGAGATGTCGACGGGAGCGGCTGTGGCGTGCGTGGGGGCTGCTCTCTGGCTGCTCGGTGGGCGGCACCCTGGCGCTCGGCGGGCCCAGTTGCTGCTCGCGGGTGGCGGAGTGGTGGGTGCCGGACCGCCCGCCTGGCGGCAACTGGCCGAAGAACTGCGGCGGATTCGCGGGCGGCTGCGCCCCGAGTGGTGGGCGGTGGCCGCCGGGCTGGTGCTGGCGGTGCTGGGTTCCTCCGTGCTGCCGGCCGTCGCGGGGGCGGCCGGGGTGCCGTTGCTGCGGCGGGTGCGGTTGGCGGGGGAGGCGCGGCGTGCCCGGGAGCGTCGAGGGGACGCGGTGATCGCGTTGTGCGGGGCGCTGGCCGGGGAGGTGCGGGCCGGCCGGCAGCCGGGGGAGGCGCTGCTGCGGGCGGTGCGGGAGGCCGACGGCGCTCTTGGTGAGGGAGAGGCGGCGGTGCGGGACTCCGAACGGCTTGCTGACGCGCTGGTGGCGGTGCGGGGTTTTGGAGGGCTGGGTGGGGCTCGGGCTGTGCGGGGCTTCGGAGGGGCTGGTGTCGCTCGGGCGGCCAGAGGCTTCGGTGGGTCCGGTGTGTCCGGTGGGTCCAGTGGGTCAGGTAGGTCAGGTAGGTCCGGTGGTGATCGAGTGCTGCAGGACGCCTGTCGGCTTGGTGAGGCTCAGGCGGCGGTGCTGGCGGCGGCGCGGTTTGGGGGTGACGTTCCGGCCGCGCTTGCTGTTGCCGCGCGACAGCCGGGTGCCGAGGGGCTGGTGGGGCTTGCGGCCTGCTGGCGGGTTGCCGTGGACCATGGCGCCGGCCTCGCAGCCGGACTCGACCGACTCGAAGGGGCATTGCGCGCGGAGCGTGACCAGCGGGCGGACCTGCGCGCGCAGCTGGCGGGTGCCCGGTCGACAGCGGTGATGCTCGCGGGCCTGCCGGTCCTGGGCCTTGCCCTCGGTACGGCCCTGGGTGCCGATCCGCTGCATGTACTGCTGCACACCGGGGCGGGATTGGGATGTCTGCTGGTCGGCGGCCTGCTGGAGGCGCTGGGGATGTGGTGGGCGATGCGGATCGTGCGGGGAGCGGAGGCGATGTGAGGGATGGGGCCGAGGCGCGGGGCGGGTGGCGGAGGCGATGTGTGGGACGCGGTCGGCGGGCGGACGGACGTGTCGGAAGCGGGAGTCGGCAGTGGTCTGGGGAGGGAGGCGGTGACGTGAGTGCGGAAGTTGTCCACAGGCTGGGGGCGGCGGTGGGGGTGGTGCTCGTCCTCGGGTGGCTCGTGCGGTGGCTGGAGTCGGTACGGCGGGAGCGGAGAGTGCGGCGGCGGTTGGCCGAGCTGTTGGTGGCGGAGGGGGAGACGTCCGCGGGGTCGCGTATCGACCTCCGGAACGTCGCTCGGCGGTGGCTGCCGATGGTGGGGGTGGCATGTGCCGGGTGGGTGCTGGTCGGTGGGTTCGCCGGTGCGGTGGTGGGCCTGGTGGCCGCCGCCGGGCTGTGGCGGTGGCGGCTTCGGCAGGCGGCCGTCGGGGCCGAGACGGAGTACGACGCCCAAGAGGCGGCTCGGCAACTCCCCCTCGCGGCCGACCTCCTGGCGGCCTGCATCGCGGCGGGCGCCGGGCCGGTGATCGCGGCCCAGGCGGTGGGCGAAGCCCTTGGTGGTCCGGTCGGAGAAGGGCTGGCACGGGGCGCGGCGGAGGTGAGACTCGGCGGCGAACCGGGCGAGGCCTGGCGACGGCTCGCCTCCACACCGGGCGCCGGCACCCTGGCGCGGCTCCTGGAACGGGCCGGCGTCTCCGGACTCCCCGCGTCCGCACCGGTCGCCAGGCTCGCCGCGGACGCCCGCGCCGACTGGACGCGCGAGGCGACGGCACGGGCACGGCGGGCGGCCGTCATGGTCAGCGCGCCGGTGGGGCTGTGCTTCTTGCCCGCGTTCATCGCGGTCGGCGTAGTGCCCGTGGTGATCGGACTGGCGGGCGGGGCGCTGGGAGGGGGTGGTGGATGACGCAGGACGGGAGCGACGGCACGTAGGAGGCGTGGGCCGAGTGGCCGACGCCTGGCAAGAAGTCAGCTGGTCAACGGAACGGAACCTCACGGGGGTTGAGATGTACAAGACGGTACGGGCACGGCTGGTCGCCCTGGTGTGCAGGGCGCGAGCGGCGCGGCGGGACGCGGGGATGGTCACCTCCGAGTACGCCATGGGGATCGTCGCGGCGGTGGCGTTCGCGGTCGTTCTCTACAAGGTGGTGACGAGCGGTCAGGTCAACGCGGAGTTGCAGAACATCGTGAAGCAGGCCCTCGATGCGCAGATGTGAGCGGGAGACGGACCGGGGCTTCGTCACAGCGGAGTCGGCCATGGTGCTGCCCGTCTTGGTGATCTTCGCGATGGCGCTGGTGTGGGGACTGCTCGTGGTGGCCGCGCAGATCCAGTGCGTGGACGCGGCGCGTACCGGCGCCCGCGCCGCGGCCCGCCAGGACGCCGCCGACGCCGTCGTCGAGATCACCAGGCAGGCGGCACCGCGCGATGCGGAGGTCACCGTCAGCAGGGAGGGGGACCAGGTGCGGGTGGCGGTCGTGGCGAAGCCGCCTGCGCTGCACGGTCTGCCGTTCGAAGTGCGGGAGGAGGCCGTGGCGTTGGTGGAGGAGACGGCGGGGGAGGGAAGATGAGCGGCGGTTTCTCGGCCCGTCTCCGTGCGGCCGTTCGGAGCAGGGACCGTGGCTCCGCCACCGTGTGGAGCGTAGGGGCGATCGCCGTGCTGTGCGTGGTGTTCGGTGTCGTCCTGGCCATGGGACAGGCCGTCGTGACCAGGCATCGAGCGGCCGGCGGTGCGGATCTCGCGGCGCTCGCGGCGGCGGACCACTGGGCGGGCGGCGCCAGGGCGGCCTGCGCCCGGGCGGACCGGGTGGCGCGAGCCCAGGGCACGCGGCTCGTGCGGTGCGCGATCGTGGGCGAGACCTCGGACGTGACGGCGGCGTCGGGGAGGGGTCCGTTCGCGGTGGAGGTCAGGGCACGGGCGGGACCTGCGGGACCGCCGGATCCGCTGGCGCCCCGGACTCCTCCGGCGCCCCCGCACGAGGCCCCTGCGGAGCATCTCCCACCGCCACCGGAGATCCCTGCGGAGCACCCCCCGCCCCCACAGCCTCCTCCCCAGGTGCCCCCTGCAACAGCACCGTGAGCAACCGCACCGCCCCCCTCTTGTGCAGCGGGTCGTTGCCGTTGCCGCACTTGGGGGACTGGATGCAGGACGGGCAGCCGGCGTCGCACTCGCAGGAGGCGATGGCCTGGCGGGTGGCGGTCAGCCACTCGCGGGCGGTGTGGAAGGCGCGCTCCGCGAAGCCCGCGCCGCCGGGATGGCCGTCGTAGACGAAGACGGTCGGCAGGAGGGTGTCGGGATGCAGGGGGATCGACACGCCGCCGATGTCCCAGCGGTCGCAGGTGGCGAAGAGGGGCAGCATGCCGATCGACGCGTGCTCGGCGGCGTGCAGGGCGCCGCCGAGGATCTCCGGGTTGATGCGGGCGGCGTCCAGCTGGTCCTCGGTGACCGTCCACCACACGGCACGCGTGCGCAGCGTACGAGGAGGGAGGTCGAGTTTCGTCTCGCCCAGTACTTCACCGGTGATGAGTCGTCGACGCAGGAAGGAGACCACTTGGTTGGTGACCTCGACGGAGCCGTAGCACAGGCGGCCGGCGCCCCACGGGATCTCTACGTCCGTCTCCAGGACGGAGATGGACGTGGTGTCGCGGGCGACCGTCGAATACGAAGGGCTGGCCTGCTCGACCAGGGCGACCGAGTCCTCCAGGTCCAGCGAGCGCACCAGATACGTACGGCCCTGGTGCAGGTGGACCGCGCCCTCGTGCACGGTCGAGTGAGCGGCGCCCTCGTCGACCGTGCCCAGCAGGCGGCCTGTGCCGGCCTCGACGACCTGGATCGGCCGGCCGCCCTCCCCGCGGATGTCGGTGAGGTCGGCGGCCCGTTCTCGGCGGGTCCAGTGCCAGGCCTTCGTACGGCGGCGCAGCAGCTTCGCGGCCTCCAGCTGCGGGAGCAGCTCCTCGGTCGCGGGGCCGAACAGCACCAGGTCCTCGTCCGTCAACGGCAGTTCCGCGGCCGCCGCGCACAGGTGCGGGGCGAGCACGTAAGGGTTGTCGGGGTCGAGGACCGTGGACTCGACGGGCTGGTCGAACAGGGCCTCGGGGTGGTGGACGAGGAAGGTGTCCAACGGGTCGTCCCGGGCGACCAGCACCGCCAGCGCCCCCTGCCCGGCGCGCCCGGCGCGGCCCGCCTGCTGCCACAGGGAGGCGCGGGTGCCCGGGTAGCCGGCGATCAGGACGGCGTCGAGGCCGGAGACGTCGATGCCGAGTTCGAGCGCGGTCGTGGCGGCGAGGCCGAGGAGTTCGCCGGAGTGGAGGGCCTGTTCGAGGGCGCGGCGTTCCTCGGGGAGATAGCCGCCGCGGTACGCGGCGACGCGCCGGGCGAGGGAGCGGTCGACCTCGGCGAGGCGTTCCTGGGCGATCACCGAGATGAGCTCGGCGCCCCGCCGGGAGCGTACGAAGGCGACCGTGCGGATGCCCTGGACGGCGAGGTCGGTCAGCAGCTCGGCGGTCTCGGCGGTGGCGGTACGGCGGACCGGCGCACCCTTCTCGCCCTGCATCTCGGTGAGCGGGGGCTCCCAGAGCGCGAACACCAGTTCGCCGCGTGGGGAGGCGTCGTCGGCGACCTCGACCACCGGGAGGCCGGTGAGGCGGCCGGCGGCCACCGAGGGCTGGGCGGCGGTCGCGGAGGCCAGCAGGAACACGGGAGAGGCGCCGTAGCGGGCGCAGAGGCGGCGCAGGCGGCGCAGCACCTGGGCGACGTGGGAGCCGAACACGCCGCGGTAGGTGTGGCACTCGTCGATGACGACGTACTTCAGAGACTTCAGGAAGGAGGACCAGCGGGGGTGGGACGGGAGTATGCCCCGGTGCAGCATGTCGGGGTTGGTGAGGACGTAGTTGGCGTACTGGCGGACCCATTCGCGTTCTTCGACCGGCGTGTCGCCGTCGTACACCGCGGGGCGCACGGAATGGCCGAGCGGTTGTGAAAGTTCCTTCACGGAGCGGCACTGATCCGCCGCGAGGGCCTTCGTGGGAGCCAGGTAGAGGGCGGTCGAGCCACGGCCGTTCGGGGCCTCGGAGCCGTCCAGGAGCGTCGACAGGACCGGGACGAGGTACGCCAGGGACTTGCCGGACGCCGTGCCGGTGGCGACGACCACGGACTCGCCGTCCAGGGCATGCTCGGCCGCGCGGGCCTGGTGCGCCCAGGGATGTTCGATGCCGCAGGCCTGCACCGCGGCGATGACCTCCGAACGGATCCGGTCCGGCCAGACGGCATGGCGGCCCTCACGTGGGGGCAAGTGCTCCGTATGAGTGATGCGCGAAGCCCGGCTCGGCCCCGCGGCGAGCCGGTCCAGGATCGTGCCCGGCGAGAGCCGGGAGACGGGCTGCGCCGAGGGTCGATCGGATCGGTGATTCTTGGCCATCGGCACCGAGTGTGTCACTGGCGTGACGGACAATGGGACCAAGGCGTCGTGCACGCCTGCCGGTAAGTGATTGAATGCCATCGCGGCTGGCGAACCGTCCTGGGGGCTTCAAGCCGAGGTGTCCCAACGGGCGACCGCTCGATAGCAAGGTGCTGGAGGATCCGTGGACCTGTCTCTGTCGACCGAAACCATCGGCGATCGCACGATCGTCAGGGTCGGTGGCGAAATCGACGTATATACCGCGCCCAAGCTGCGCGAGCAGCTGGTCGAGCTGGTGAATGACGGCAGTTTCCACCTTGTCGTCGACATGGAGGGCGTGGACTTCCTCGACTCCACCGGGCTCGGCGTACTGGTCGGCGGACTGAAGCGGGTGCGTGCCCATGAGGGCTCGCTGCGCCTGGTCTGCAACCAGGAGCGCATTCTGAAGATTTTCCGTATCACCGGCCTCACCAAGGTGTTCCCGATCCACACCTCGGTCGAGGAAGCGGTGGCAGCAACCGACTGACCACCGATCCGGGTGCGGGCAACCGTCCGCACCCGGGACGGCAGAAGTTGACAAGGGGGTCCGGGCGCCGGCAGCCCGGTCCCCCGACAGCACGCGCCCGTAGTTCCGAGGGGGATGCATGGCCACCGTTGAACTCCGCTTCAGCGCGCTGCCCGAGCACGTCCGGACCGCCCGACTGGTGGCGGCAGCGGTGGCGCGCAGGGCCGGAGTGGACGAGGCCGTCCTCGACGAGGTCAGGCTTGCCGTGGGCGAGGCCTGTACCCGAGCCGTCGGACTGCACCAGAACGGTGGCATCACGGCACCGGTGAAGGTGGTGCTGACCGAGGAGGAGAAACAGTTCTCCATCGAGGTCGGCGACGAGGCGCCGCGTCACGCTCCCGGCGACCGGGCACCCGGTGCCGCCGGCGAGGAGCAGGATGCCGAGACCGAGGAGGACGAGATGGGCCTCGCGGTCATCAGCGGCCTCGTCGACGACGTGGAGGTCACTGCCGGGGAACACGGCGGATCGATTCGTATGACGTGGCCGACCACACCGTCGGTCACCGTGCTTCCCTGACGCCCCCGGCGTCGCCGACACACCCGTAACACTTCACTTCCGAGGGCCCTGCTGAGCAGGGCCCTCAGTGTTTTTTCAAGAGCATTTTGAATTCGTGAAGTAATTCACGATCAATTTCCGATCATTGGATCGAGTGAAAATGCTTTCGAGGCGTTACTCCGGGTGCAGCAGATTCCGGTTGCCGCATACTGTTTTGATCAGGAACAGATCTCTAGAATCCGTCCACATCTTGAGCTCAGCCCCAGCGTCAAGGAGGACGAATGGCGGGGCTTTCTTCCCCAGACCAGCTTGACCACTCCACAGCCCTCGCGGCAGCGGTACTGACCGACGGAAACCGGGTCCTGGTGTCGGTCATCGGCGTCGTGGCCCTGGCCGCCCTCGTGGTGGCAGGTGTCCTGGTGCGCCAGGTACTCGCGGCGGGCGAGGGCACGGACAGCATGAAGAAGATCGCGACGGCGATCCAGGAGGGCGCGAACGCCTATCTGGCCCGCCAGTTGCGCACGCTCGGCGTATTCGCCGTGGTCGTGTTCTTCCTGCTCATGCTGCTGCCCGCGGACGACTGGAATCAGCGCGCAGGACGATCGGCGTTCTTCTTGATCGGCGCGGCGTTCTCGGCGGCCACCGGCTATATCGGTATGTGGCTCGCCGTACGGAGCAATGTGCGCGTCGCCGCCGCCGCGCGCGAGGCGACACCGGCAGAAGGAGAGCCGGAAAAGGATCTCACCGCTGTCTCGCACAAAGCCATGAAGATCGCTTTCCGCACGGGCGGCGTCGTCGGCATGTTCACGGTGGGGCTCGGTCTGCTGGGCGCCTCCTGTGTGGTGCTGGTGTACGCGGCCGACGCGCCGAAGGTCCTTGAGGGATTCGGTCTCGGCGCGGCGCTCATCGCGATGTTCATGCGTGTCGGCGGCGGCATCTTCACCAAGGCCGCCGACGTCGGCGCCGACCTGGTCGGCAAGGTCGAGAAGGGCATTCCGGAGGACGATCCGCGCAACGCCGCGACCATCGCCGACAACGTGGGCGACAACGTCGGCGACTGCGCGGGCATGGCGGCCGACCTCTTCGAGTCCTACGCCGTGACGCTGGTCGCCGCGCTGATCCTCGGCACGGCGGCCTTCGGCGACGCCGGACTCGCCTTCCCGCTGCTCGTCCCCGCGATCGGTGTCCTCACGGCGATGATCGGCATCTTCGCCGTGGCCCCGCGCCGTTCCGACCGCAGCGGCATGTCCGCGATCAACCGCGGTTTCTTCATCTCCGCGGTGATCTCGCTCGTGCTGGTGGCGATCGCCGTCTTCGTCTATCTCCCGGGAAGTTACGCCGACCTCGACGGCGTCACCGACACAGCGATCCTGGACAAGAGCGGCGACCCGCGGATCCTCGCCCTCGTCGCGGTGGCGATCGGCATCCTGCTCGCCGCCGTGATCCAGCAGCTGACCGGCTACTTCACCGAGACCAACCGCCGACCGGTCAAGGACATCGGCAAGAGCTCGCTGACCGGCCCGGCCACCGTCGTCCTCGCCGGTATCTCGGTCGGGCTCGAATCGGCCGTCTACACCGCCCTGCTGATCGGCCTCGGCGTCTACGGGGCGTTCCTGCTCGGCGGTACGTCGATCATGCTGGCGCTGTTCGCGGTGGCCCTGGCGGGTACCGGTCTGCTCACCACGGTCGGCGTGATCGTCGCGATGGACACCTTCGGGCCCGTCTCCGACAACGCGCAGGGCATCGCCGAGATGTCCGGCGACGTCGAGGGCGCGGGCGCCCAGGTGCTCACCAACCTGGACGCGGTCGGCAACACCACCAAGGCCATCACCAAGGGCATCGCCATCGCCACCGCCGTCCTGGCGGCGTCGGCGCTCTTCGGGTCGTACCGTGACGCGATCATCACGGGCGCGCAGGACGTCGGGGAGAAACTCTCCGGCGAAGGCGCGCCGATGACCCTGATGATGGACATCTCCCAGCCCAACAACCTCGTCGGTCTCATCGCGGGCGCGGCGGTCGTCTTCCTCTTCTCGGGGCTCGCGATCAACGCCGTGTCGCGGTCGGCGGGTTCCGTGGTGTACGAGGTGCGGCGGCAGTTCCGCGAGCATCCCGGGATCATGGACTACAGCGAGAAACCGGAGTACGGCAAGGTCGTCGACATCTGCACCAGGGATGCCCTGCGCGAGCTCGCCACGCCCGGACTGCTCGCCGTGTTGGCGCCCGTCTTCATCGGGTTCACGCTCGGTGTGGGTGCCCTCGGCTCGTTCCTCGCCGGTGCCATCGGGACGGGCACGCTGATGGCGGTGTTCCTCGCCAACTCCGGTGGCGCGTGGGACAACGCCAAGAAGCTCGTCGAGGACGGCCACCACGGCGGCAAGGGCAGCGAGGCCCACGCCGCGACGGTGATCGGCGACACGGTCGGCGACCCTTTCAAGGACACCGCCGGCCCGGCGATCAACCCCCTGCTGAAGGTGATGAACCTGGTGGCGCTGCTCATCGCGCCCGCGGTCATCAAGTTCAGTTACGGCGACGACGAGAACCTCGGCGTACGGATCGCGATCGCGGTCCTGGCGTTCCTGGTGATTGCGGGGGCGGTCTACGTCTCCAAGCGACGCGGGATCGCCGTGGGTGACGAAGACAACGCCGAGGAGCCCAAGTCGGTTGATCCTGCCGTGGTTTCTTAGCGGGGCTTGTCAGGGGCCCAGCTCACCGGGGCGGGCGGGAGGCGCGCGATGTCGCGCCGACCGCCCGCCCCGGTGCCTTCACGCCGTCATCGTGAGCCTTCTCTCTCAAGGTGTATAAGACTTCAAAGTGTTACGAAATGGTCATCTGTCACACGGCTGACGCCCACATGCCGTGTATGTTCCGGGGCCGAGAGCCATGGAAGGGACCAATCCGGTGAACAAGAAGCTCACGGCCGCACTGTCCGGCGGTGCGGTACTGGTACTGGCGCTGACGGGATGCAGCAGCGACGAAGGCAACAAGGAGCTGGACGCCTGGGCCAAGCGGATCTGCGACGCGGCGCCGGCGCAGAACGCGAAGATCGCGGCGGCCGACGCCGCGATCACGAAGGCGGCCAAGGACAGCCCGCCCAAGGAGCTCCAGAAGGTCGACGCCCAGGCCTTCCAGGACCTTTCCGAGGGCTTCAAGGCACGCGCGACCCTCCTGGAGGACGCCGGAGCGCCTCCGGGTGTCGACGACGGCGCGAAGAACCAGAAGGACGCCATCAAGAAGCTCACCGCCCTGTCCGCGACCTACGCCGACCTGAAGAAGCAGATGGACGGGCTGAACACGAAGGACCAGGGGAAGTTCGCGTCCGGGCTGAGCGAGGTCTCGGACGAGATGAAGGACGTGGTGAGCCAGCGCAAGAGCGCGCTCGACGCGCTGAAGAAGCTGGAAGCGAGCGGCGACACCAAGCAGGCGCTGCTCGGCCAGGAGGGCTGCAAGCAGGCAACCGCGTCGGCCTCGGCCACCGACAGCTGAGTCGCCCTCGGCGGCCGGACGAGGGTCACAATGGGGGCGTGAGTAACGCCAGCCTGCACTCCCTGCCCTCCGTCGACCGCCCCGACGCCACCGCCCGGCTCCGGGACGCCCTGCTCGGGGCCTCCTTCACCGCCGACGGGTTGCTCGAGCTGCTCAGCGCGCCCGCGTACGCGGCGCTCGCCCGGAGCGAGATCGTGCCCGCACTCCGGGCGACACGCGGAGACACGCCGCTGGAGACGCTCGTACGGCTGTTCCTCTTGCAGCAGGCCGTGCCGCACGCGCGCGTGGTGGACGTTCTGCCCGTGGACGCCTGCCTGGAGAGCGGGTGGCTGCTTCGCGTCGACGGGGACCAGGTGGCCGCGGCCGTGGACGTACGGCCGTACGGCGGGCCCGATGGCGAGGACTGGTTCATCGTGTCCGACCTCGGGTGCGCGGTCGGCGGCGCCGGTGGCATCGGCAGCCGGGACGAGGGTGTCGTGCTCGGAGTGGGCGGCGCGTCCACGACGCTGGCCGGCATCACCGTCCGTACGCCCCTCTCCGCCGCCCTCGACCTCGGTACCGGCTCCGGGATCCAGGCGCTGCACGCCGCCCAGCACGCCACGCGCGTGACGGCCACCGACCTCAACCCGCGCGCCCTGCACATCACCGCGCTCACGCTGGCGCTGTCCGGCGCGCCCGCCGCCGACCTGCGCGAGGGCTCGCTGTTCGAGCCCATCCGGGACGACGAGACGTACGACCTGATCGTGTCCAACCCGCCGTTCGTGATCTCGCCGGACGCCCGGCTGACGTATCGCGACGGCGGGATGGGCGGGGACGATCTGTGCCGCACGCTCGTTCAGCAGGCGGGGGAGCGGCTGAGCGAGGGCGGGTTCGCGCAGTTCCTCGCCAACTGGCAGCACGTGGAGGGGGAGGACTGGCAGGACAGGCTCAGGTCGTGGGTGCCGCGCGGGTGCGACGCGTGGATCGTGCAGCGCGAGGTGCAGGACGTCACGCAGTACGCCGAGCTGTGGCTCAGGGACGCCGGCGACCACCGGGGTGACGTGGCCGAGTACCAGGCGCGGTACGACGCGTGGCTGGACGAGTTCGAGGCGCGCAAGGTCAAGGCCGTGGGCTTCGGCTGGATCACGCTGCGCAGGACGGGTGCCGCGGTGCCCTCGGTGACCGCGGAGGAGTGGCCGCACCCGGTCGAACAGCCGCTCGGCGACACGGTCCGGGCGCACTTCGAGCGCCTCGACTACCTGCGGGCGTACGACGACGCGGCCCTTCTCGAGCACCACTTCAAGCTCGGCGCCGAGATCGTCCAGGAACAGGTCGGGCTGCCCGGTGCCGAGGATCCGGAGCACGTGGTGCTGCGTCAGAACCGCGGGATGCGGCGGGCCACCAAGGTGGACACGGTCGGCGCGGGCTTCGCGGGCGTCTGCGACGGCTCGCTGAGCGCGGGCCGCATCCTGGACGCGATCGCCCAACTGGTCGGCGAGGATCCGGTGTTGCTGCGCGACCGTACGCCCGCCCAGATCCGGCTGTTGGTGGAGCAGGGGTTCCTCGACCCGGCCTGATCCCAGGGGTCGGTCCCGTCTACACGTCGTCACCTCTGGGGCACGTGCGTTCTCTTGAGTCGCAAGGGTCCTGTTTGGCGGGGTTGCTCCGGAAAAGGGCTCCTGTCAGTGGTGGGTGCGAAGCTACCTTCGAGGGACAAACTTCGCGCGTTCTCGGGGGAGGCGCGCAGTCTCGGGGGAGGCGCGATGGCGGGGGAGACGCCGGATCAGGGCGAGGGAAGGGTCATCAACGGGCGGTACCGGCTGCTGCGGGCGCTCGGGGCGGGCGGCATGGGCCGCGTGTGGCTCGCGTACGACGAGGAGTTGGCCTGCGAAGTCGCGATGAAGGAGATCGCGCTTCCGGACGTGCCGATGGACTCGACCGAGCCCGTGCAGCGCATCGCGCGGGCCCGCAGCGAGGCCCGGCACGCGGCCCGGCTGCGCGGACACCCGCACGTGGCTACGGTGCACGACGTGGTGGTGCACGAGGGGCTGCCGTGGATCGTCATGGAGTACGTCCCGGACGCGATCGACCTCCAGGCGGTCGTACGGCGTTCGGGACCGCTCGACCCCGCACAGGCGGCGCGCATCGGACTCGCCGTCCTCGACGCGCTCACCGCGGGTCATCGCATCGGCATCCTTCACCGGGACGTGAAACCGGCCAACATCCTTCTGGCACCGGACTCTTCGGGCGACCCGTACGCGCGCGTGCTGCTCACCGACTACGGCATCGCCCTCCAGCCCGAGTCCCAGGAGCCGCGGCTCACGGCCACGGCCGGCATCCTCGGGACACCCGGCTATCTCGCCCCGGAGCGGGCCCGCGGTGAACCGCCCACGCCGGCCGCCGACATGTTCTCCCTGGGCGCCACGCTGTACGCCGCCGTCGAGGGCCGCGGCCCCTTCGACCGCCACGGCGACTACGCGACCCTCACGGCGCTGCTCGGCGAGGACCCGACCCCGCCGGTGCGGGCGGGCGAACTGACCCCGGTTCTGCTGGGTCTGCTCGTCAAGGATCCGGTGCGCAGGTTCTCGCCGGAGACGGTCGCGCGAGGGCTGGAGCGGGTGGTGCAAGGGGGCGCGGGGCCTGGGGCGCCGCCTGGGTGGGGTGCTGCGCCGGTCGCGGCGGCTGGCTTCGCCGCGCCGCCGGGAGGCTTCGGGCCGCCCCCCGAGGGGTTCGGCGCGGCACCGGCGGGGGCGGGGCGCTCGCCCGAGGGCCACGGTGCGGCCCTGGAGAGCCATGACGCGATGTCGCGGGGCCATGGCGGGGCATCGGTAGGCCAAGGCGCTTCGCCAGGGGGTCAAGGCGCTTCGCCGGGCGCCGGGGCGGTGGACGGCCCGCCGCCCGGGTACGTGGCGAGCACGCCTCCGGGCTATGTCTCCGGCCCGCCGGGCGGGTGGGGCGGCGGCCCGGCGCAGGGGAGTCCACCGCTGCCGGGTGCGCCACCGACGCCCAACACGCCGCAGACGCCGCACACCCAGGCGGGCACCGCCGGTGCGGGCGCTCTCGCGGGCCCCGGCGCCGGGGACCCGGCCACCCCGGGATCCGGCGGTCCTGGCTTCGGCGGTGCCGGCTCGGGTGGCCCTGGCTCGGGCGGCCCGAGCGGTGGCGGGGCGGGCTCCGGCAGTGCGGAGTCCGGCGGCCCCGCGACGCCCGGCGGAACGCCCGGCCCTTCGGCGTACGACCCGTGGCGGCAGCCAACGGCGCAGCCTCCGGAGGCCGGCAACCCTTATGCGCGGGCGCCCGGTTCGCCGTACGCGAGCGGCGGCGGCCCGTCTCCGTACGGCATCGGCAGTTCGCAGTCGCCGTACGGCAGCGGCTCCCAAGCGTCGTACGGAGGCAGCGCCACGCAGTCGGCGTACCCCGGTGGCGCCCCCGCGCAGCCTGGGTACGGCGGTTACGGCGGCCCGGGTGGGCCCGGCGTTCCCGGCGTTCCTGGTGGGCAGGCTCCGCCCCCGCCGTCCCCCGGGAAGAAGCGGATCGCTCTCGTCGCCCTCGTCGTGGCCGCCGTGCTGGTCATCGCCGGTGGCGCGTGGGGGGTCGTCCTGGTGACCGGGGACGACGACGGCAAGAAGGACGCCGCGACGAAGCGGTCGGCCTCGCCCAGTGCGAGCGGATCGCAGGGGTCGGCCTCGGCGCCGCCGGCCGGGCCCGTGCTGCCGTACGGCGATGTGGTCGGACTCGGGGAACCCCTGGAGCCCGGGGACTGTGTGCAGGCGGTGTGGTCGGGGACGCCGTTCAAGTCGGAGCCCAACCTGGGGCTGGTGGACTGCGCCGAGGACTGGCCGGACGGGCAGGTCGTCGCGATCGACACCGCCGCCGACCACGCGGACGCCCACGCGCAGGGCGCGAAACGCTGCGAGAACCAGACCCGGACGCTCGTCGACGCGCTGCCGGACGCGGCCGGCTACGCCGTCGTGCCGACGGAGGAGGGCTTCACCGCGGCGGGCGGCGGTACGGCATGTCTCGTACTCGGCCGCCATGCCGCGATAGGCGGTGAGGTCGGCCGTTTCCGCGACGCGGGCACCGACTTGTGGGTCGGTCAGATGAGCGTCGGCGACTGCTGGGTCTACGAGGAACAGGAGGACAGTTACAACGCCCCGCTCACCGACTGCGCCAAACCCCACACCGACCAGGTCATCGGCAGCGTCCAGGCCCCTACGGGGATGACGTACAAGAAGGGCACCGACAACGCGACGAAGCTGTGCGGCAACAAGTTCGAGTCGACCTGGGCACCGGGGCAGGATCGGACCGTCTACGGCTGGGTGGCCGACCAGGACGACTGGGAAGAGGGCTTCAACAAGGTCGTGTGCACGGTCAGCCGGGCCGACAACAAGAAGACGACCGGAAAGATACCCGCGCCCGGCGCGGTCTGAGGCCGGCCGGCAGGGCGCGGAGCGGAGGAGTGCACAACCGCGTCGGTCCCGCGTTCACCTGGGGTTCGCCTGTCCGCCGCCCATGCGTGTCAGCCTCCACGGGCTGGGCACACGGGCTCGGGATAAAAGGGGCAAGGGGAGCCATGGAGAGCGGACCGGCGATCTTCTCGGGAGTGGTGTTCGCCCTGTTCGGAAGCGGGCTGCTGGCGTGGACCGCAGCCCGCGTACGGCACCGGGAACCGGTCGCCCTCGGTGTGAGTCCTGTCGCATCGGCGACCGTCGCGAGCCTCGTCGCGTTGATCGCGCTGGCCCTTGGCGTGTGGTGCTTCACGCGCGTGTAAGAACCGCGCGAGAGCTGCCGGAAGGCCGAGGCCCCGATAATTGGGAGGTCTGCCTCCGGATAGGCGAGAAAAGGCCGGTGGGCACTCCGGGCGGCAGGAATGGCGGGAGTCGGGTTACCGTTCGAGTGGCCGTTGCGGGCTTTTCCCGTTTGACACGGGGGCGGGATGTACCGTCACACTCCGCAGCGTCACCATGACCCGACCCCGGGAGCAAGGCCTGGGGAGGCCCCAGCGTCGACCGGAGAGAAGAGCGAAGTTGTCCCCGACCAGCGAGACCGCGAAGGGCGGCCGCCGACTCGTCATCGTCGAGTCGCCTGCCAAGGCGAAGACGATCAAGGGCTATCTCGGCCCCGGATACGTTGTCGAGGCGAGCGTCGGGCACATCCGCGACCTCCCCAGCGGCGCCGCGGAGGTGCCCGAGAAGTACACCGGCGAGGTCCGCCGCCTCGGCGTGGACGTCGAGCACGACTTCCAGCCCATCTACGTCGTCAACGCCGACAAGAGGGCCCAGGTCAAGAAGCTCAAGGACCTGCTGAAGGACTCCGACGAGCTCTACCTCGCCACCGATGAGGACCGCGAGGGCGAGGCGATCGCCTGGCACCTCCAGGAGGTCCTCAAGCCCAAGGTCCCGGTCAAGCGGATGGTCTTCCACGAGATCACCAAGGCCGCGATCCAGGCCGCCGTCGCCAACCCGCGCGAGCTGAACCAGAAGCTGGTCGACGCCCAGGAGACCCGCCGTATCCTCGACCGTCTCTACGGCTACGAGGTCTCGCCGGTCCTGTGGAAGAAGGTCATGCCGCGCCTGTCGGCCGGCCGTGTCCAGTCCGTCGCCACCCGGCTCGTGGTGGAGCGGGAACGCGAGCGCATCGCGTTTCGTTCTGCTGAGTACTGGGACCTGACGGGCACCTTCGCGACCGGCCGCGCGGGAGACGCGTCGGACCCGTCGTCGCTGGTCGCCCGCCTCCAGACCGTCGACGGCAGGCGGGTCGCGCAGGGCCGCGACTTCGACTCCCTGGGACAGATCAAGAGCGCGAACACCCTCCACCTCGACGAGGCCAACGCCCGCGCGCTGGCCGCCGCCCTGGAGAACACCCAGTTCTCGGTGCGGTCCGTCGAGTCGAAGCCGTACCGCCGCTCGCCGTACGCCCCGTTCCGTACGACGACGCTCCAGCAGGAGGCCTCGCGCAAGCTCGGCTTCGGCGCGAAGTCGACCATGCAGGTGGCCCAGAAGCTGTACGAGAACGGCTTCATCACCTACATGCGTACGGACTCCACGACCCTGTCGGACACGGCGATCAACGCCGCCCGCGCCCAGGTCACCCAGCTGTACGGCGCCGACTACCTCCCGGCCCAGCCGCGGACGTACGCCGGGAAGGTCAAGAACGCGCAGGAGGCGCACGAAGCGATCCGCCCCTCGGGCGATCGGTTCCGCACCCCCGCCGAGACCGGACTGACCGGCGACCAGTTCAGGCTGTACGAGCTGATCTGGAAGCGGACCGTCGCCTCCCAGATGAAGGACGCGACCGGCAACTCCGTCACCGTGAAGATCGGTGGCGCCGCCGCCGACGGCCGGGACGTCGAATTCAGCGCGTCCGGCAAGACGATCACCTTCCACGGCTTCCTGAAGGCGTACGTCGAAGGCGCCGACGACCCGAACGCCGAGCTGGACGACCGCGAGCGCCGGCTGCCCCAGGTCAGCGAGGGCGACGCGCTGCGCGCCGAGGAGATCACGGTCGACGGGCACGCCACCAAGCCCCCGGCCCGCTACACCGAGGCCAGCCTCGTCAAGGAACTCGAAGAGCGCGAGATCGGCCGCCCGTCGACGTACGCGTCGATCATCGGCACGATCCTCGACCGCGGCTACGTCTTCAAGAAGGGCACGGCCCTCGTGCCGTCCTTCCTGTCCTTCGCCGTGGTCAACCTCCTGGAGAAGCACTTCGGGCGGCTCGTCGACTACGACTTCACGGCCAGGATGGAGGACGACCTCGACCGCATCGCCCGCGGTGAGGCGCAGGCCGTGCCGTGGCTCAGGCGCTTCTACTTCGGCGAGGGCGCGGGCGGCGGCGGTGCCGCAGACGCCGGCAACGGCGACGGGGACCACCTCGGCGGCCTCAAGGAGCTGGTGACCGACCTGGGCGCCATCGACGCACGTGAGGTGTCGTCGTTCCCGGTGGGCGACGGCATCGTGCTGCGGGTCGGGCGCTACGGCCCGTACGTGGAGCGCGGCGAGAAGGACTCCGAGAACCACCAGCGGGCGGACGTGCCCGAGGACCTGGCCCCGGACGAGCTGTCCGTCGAGTTCGCGGAGGAACTGCTCGCCAAGCCGAGCGGCGACTTCGAGCTCGGTGCCGACCCGGAGACGGGCCGTCAGATCATCGCCAGGGACGGCCGCTACGGCCCGTACGTCACCGAGGTGCTCCCCGAGGGCACCCCGAAGACCGGCAAGAACGCCGTCAAGCCGCGTACGGCCTCGCTGTTCAAGTCGATGTCGCTCGACACAGTGACGCTGGCGGACGCCCTCAAGCTGATGTCGCTGCCGCGCGTCGTCGGCAAGGACGCCGAAGGCGTGGAGATCACCGCGCAGAACGGCCGCTACGGGCCGTACCTGAAGAAGGGCACGGACTCGCGCTCGCTGCAGACCGAGGACCAGCTCTTCACGATCACCCTCGAAGAGGCGCTGGAGATCTACTCCCAGCCCAAGCAGCGTGGCCGGGCCGCCGCCAAGCCGCCGCTGAAGGAACTGGGCGACGACCCGGTCAGCGGGAAGCCGGTCGTCGTCAAGGACGGCCGCTTCGGGCCGTACGTCACCGACGGGGAGACCAACGCGACCCTGCGCTCCGGCGACAGCGTCGAGGAGATCACCCCGGAGCGCGGCTTCGAGCTGCTCGCCGAGAAGCGGGCCAAGACGCCCGCCAAGAAGACGGCGAAGAAGGCGCCCGCCAAGAAGGCTCCGGCCAAGAAGGCTCCGGCCAAGAAGGCGACGGCTGCGAAGAAGACCGCGGCCAAGACGACCACCGCTGCGAAGAAGACGACCGCCAAGAAGACCACCGCGAAGAGGGCGACGGCTTCGAAGACGGCCGCCGACGAGTGACGGTCACCGTATTCCTCCACTGAGGGTTCGCAAAACGAACGCCCCGGCATCACTTTGGTGTCGGGGCGTGCGCACGTTCGGACGCGCGCCCCGGCCTGTCGGTGGGTCCCGATAGGCTGAAAGCATGACCCCAGCGGAGCAGCCAACGGCCCCTCACCCGGCCCCCGACGACGCCCTGGTCGCGGACTCCCGCGAGCGCGCCGTCCGCGCCCTGCTGCGCCGACCGCAGCTGAAACGGCTGTGGAGCGCACAACTCGTGGGCGGAGTCGGTGACACCCTCGCGCTTCTGGTACTGGTCGTCCTCGCCCTCCAAGCGGCGATCGCCGAGGGCTCGTTCGGCGGCGGCTACCGGGGCGTGGCGTTCGCAGTGGCGACGGTTTTCGGGGTGCGCATCCTCGCGACGCTGCTCTTCGGAGCCGTTCTCCTCGGCCCGCTGACCGCGCTCACTTCCCAGGACGGCCCGCTGGACCGCCGCTGGACGATGGTCGGCGCGGACGGGCTGCGGGCCGCGATGCTCATCGTGGCGCCCCTGTGGATCGACTGGACACCCGAGGACGCGCTGGCCGTCCTCTTGGTCACCGCCTTCGTGACCGGTGTCGCCGAGCGCTTCTGGACGGTGTGCCGCGAGAGCGCGGCGCCCGCACTGCTGCCCGCCCCGCCCCCGGAGGGGGCGACGGTGCGACCGCTGCCGGACCACATGGACGCCCTGCGCCGCCTGACGCTGCGTACGACCTTCGTGGCGATCCCGCTCGCGGCCGCCGTGCTCGTCGTCGCGGGTCTGCTCAACAACCTGCTCGGCTCGGGAATCGCCTGGTTCGCCCAGCACCAGGCGGCCCTGGCCTCGTATGTCGCGGCCGGACTGTTCGCCGCGTCCCTGTCCGTGCTGACCTTCCTGGAGCTGCCCGGCACCCGCACCCCGCGCGCGCGGTCGCCGCTGGAAGGGCTGCGCCGGCCCAAGACGGGCACCGGCGTCGACAAGGGCCGTACCGGCGCGATCCCGCTGCTGGTGCTCGCCTGCGCGGCGATCGCCGGGGCGGTGGCGGCCGCGGTCGCCGTGTCCGTGCTGCATGCCAAGGACCTGGGCGGCGGCCCGGTGATGTACGGGCTGCTGGTGAGCGCCCTGACCGGCGGCGTGGTCGTCGGCATCCGTACGGCGCCTTCGCTGCTGCCGACGCTGTCGCGGCGCCGCCTGCTGGCACTGGCACTCGCCTTCACCGGCGTCGCGCTGCTGGCCGCCGGGCTCGTCCCGGACGTCACCAGCGTGGTGCTGATCCTCGCGCTGGCCGGCGTCGGCGCGGGCGTGGCCGCCAACACCGGGCACACGCTGCTCGACCTGGAGGCCGAGGAGTACCGCCGGGCGCGGACCACCGAGCATCTGCACGCGGTCGTACGGGTCTCCGTGGCCCTGGGTGCGCTGGTGGCGCCCCTGGTGGCGGCGGGGATCGGCCCGCACCGCCTGGAGAACGGCAAGTTCGTCTTCGCGCACGGCGGCGCGGCCTTCACCCTGATGCTGATCGGCGCGCTGCTGCTGCCGGTGGCCGCACTGGTGCTGGCCAAGGTCGACGACCGCTCCGGCGTGCCCCTGCGGCACGACCTGCGGGACGCGCTGCTCGGCGGCGACGACCCCGTGACGGCACCCGCCGGCACCGGTTTCTTCATCGCCCTGGAGGGCGGCGACGGGGCCGGGAAGTCCACCCAGGCCGAGGCCCTCGCCGAGTGGATCAGGGCGAAGGGGCACGAGGTCGTGGTGACGCGGGAACCGGGCGCCACCCCGGTGGGCAAGCGGCTGCGGTCGATCCTGCTGGACGTGTCCAGCGCCGGGCTGTCGCACCGGGCGGAGGCGCTGCTGTACGCGGCGGACCGCGCCGAGCACGTCGACACCGTCGTCCGGCCCGCCCTGGAGCGCGGCGCGGTGGTCGTCTCCGACCGCTACATCGATTCCTCGGTGGCCTACCAGGGCGCGGGCCGTGACCTGTCCCCGACGGAGATCGCCCGGATCAACCGCTGGGCGACGGACGGGCTCGTACCCAACCTGACGGTGCTGCTGGACGTCTCGCCGGAGATCGCGCGCGAGCGGTTCACCGAGGCACCCGACCGGCTCGAGTCGGAGCCGGCCGAGTTCCACGCGCGCGTGCGGTCCGGTTTCCTGACGCTGGCCGCCGCCGACCCCGGGCGCTACCTGGTCGTGGACGCGGGCCAGGAGCCCGAGGCCGTCACCACCGTCGTACGGCATCGGCTCGACCAGATGCTGCCGCTGTCCGAGGCCGAGATCCAGGCCCAGGAGGAAGCCCGCCGGAAGGCCGAGGAAGAGGCCCGGCGCAAGGCGGAGGAAGAGGCCGCCCGCAAGGCCGAGGAGGAGCGCCTGGAGCGCGAGCGCCAGGAGCAGCTCGAGCGGCTGCGCGCCGAGGAGGAGGAGCGCAAGCGGCGCGAGCTGGAGGAGGCGCAGCGGCGCGAGGCAGAACGGCAGGCGGAGGAGGCCCGGGTGCGGGCCGAGGAAGCGCGCCGCCGCGCCGAGGAGGAGCGGGCGCGGCTCCTCGCCGAGGAGAAGGCACGGGCCGAGGAAGAGGCCCGCCGCAAGGCGGCGGAGGACCGGCGCCGCAGGCAGGCCGAGGAGGAGGCACGCCTGCGTGCCGAGGCCGAGGCGCGGCGCCTGGAGAAGCAGCGGAAGGCCGAGGAGGCGCTGATGCGCGCCGAGGAGGCCCGGCGGCTGGCCGAGCAGGCGGCGACCGCGGCCCAGGCGGGGCCCAAGACGCCGGGAAATCGGCCGACTGCGGGCCCCGCGGCGGACGCGGCGACCGTGCCGACGCCCGTGGTGACGCCGACGAACGCGTCGGGCGGACCGGTGGACGAGACGGCCGTACTGCCGTCGGTGGCGCCGGGGGCCGCGGACGACGAGACCGCGGTGCTTCCCCCGGTGCCGCCGAGGGACACGGACGAGACGACGGTGCTGCGTCCCGTGCGGGACGAGCAGACGGACGGGCGCTCGTCCGGGGAGGCCGCCGGAGGGCCGGACGCCGAGGTGACGGCCGAGCTGCCGCAGCCGCCGGCTCCTGCGGGGGCGGCGGACGAGACGGCGGTGCTGCCGCCGGTGGCGCCGCCCGGTGCGGCGGACGAGACGGCCGTACTGCCTCCCGTGCGGGACGAGACTCCTGGGGACCGGGTTCCGCCGGGGTACTTCCGGGACGATCAGGCCGGGACCACCGGCGCCGGGGCGCAGCCGGACGGGACCGAGGACCGGACGCGCGAGATGCCGCAGGTCGACGAGTCCGGGGTGCCGCGGCGACGCGCGCGGTCGGACTGGGCCGAGGAGACACCGCTGGACGATCTGCCGACGTTGGCGGACGAACTGCTGGGGCCGCGCGGGGACGAGGAGTTCGACGAGGAGCAGGGGCGGCGCGGGCGCGGTCGGCGCGGTTGAGTTCGGCGCGGTTGAGTTCGCTGGGTCGGGGCCGACCCAGCGGCACAACTGCCCGCAGGCCGCGTGGCCCGGTTGTCTCCGGTTGTCTCCGGTCGTACGTCTGCTCGCGGCCGGGGCGGCACGGTCCGTCCCGGCCGTTGTCAGTGCCACCCCGCACAATGGAAGCCGCAACGCGAAACGTGACGAAAGGGCGGGGTGAGGGATGACCGTCTGGGACGACCTGGTCGGCCAGGAGAGGGTGTGCGAGCAGCTCGGTGCCGCTGCCCGTGACGCCGACGCCCTGGTCACCGCGGCCGCCGCCGACACGCCGCCGCCCGAGGCGTCGAAGATGACCCATGCCTGGCTGTTCACGGGACCGCCCGGAGCGGGGCGGAACCAGGCGGCGCGGGCCTTCGCCGCCGCCCTGCAGTGCGTGAGCCCGGACCGCGCACTCGGTGGGATCCCCGGCTGCGGGTTCTGCGACGGGTGCCATACGGCGCTGGTCGGCACCCATGCCGACGTGTCCACCGTCGCCGCCGTCGGGTCGCAGATCCTCGTCGACGACATGCGGGACACCGTCCGCAAGTCGTTCACCTCGCCGGCGAACGGCCGCTGGCAGGTCATCCTCGTCGAGGACGCAGAGCGGCTTAACGAGAAGTCGGCCAACGCCGTCCTCAAGGCCGTGGAGGAACCCGCCCCCCGCACGGTCTGGATGCTGTGCGCCCCCTCCATCGAGGACGTGCTGCCGACCATCCGCTCCCGCTGTCGCCACCTGAACCTCTCGACGCCGGCGGTCGACGCCGTCGCCGACATGCTCGTACGCCGGGAGGGCGTCGAACCGGCCGCCGCGATGGCCGCCGCGCGCGCCACGCAGGGGCACGTCGAGCGGGCCCGCCGCCTCGCCACCGACCCCGCCGCCCGCGCGCGCCGGGCAGCCGTACTGAAGCTGCCGCTGCGGGTCGAAGACGTCGGCTCCTGTCTCAAGGCCGCCCAGGAACTCGTCGACGCGGCAGCGGACGACGCAAAGCAGCTCGCCGAGGACATGGACGGCAAGGAGACCGACGAACTCAAGACAGCGATGGGTGCCTCCCAGGGCGGCCGGATGCCGCGTGGCACCGCGGGCGTGATGAAGGACCTGGAGGACAAGCAGAAGCGACGCCGCACGCGTACGCAGCGCGACAGCCTCGACCTCGCCCTGACCGACCTCACCGGCTTCTACCGCGACGTCCTGGCCCTCCAGCTCGGCTCTCGCGTGGCGATCTCCAACGCCGACGCGGAGGAGGCCCTGGAGCGGCTCGCCCGCGCCGGCTCCCCGGAGTCCACGCTCCGCCGCATCGAGGCGATCGCCGCGTGCCGCGAGGCCCTCGACCGCAATGTGGCTCCGCTGCTCGCGGTGGAAGCGATGACGATGGCGCTGAGAGCAGGCTGAGGCTGAGGTGAGCTGAGGGGAGGGGCGCGGAGGGGGACGGGGCGGGGAGAGGTTGACCATGTCACTCGTACGAGCCATGGCGTGCACGGAGGGCATTCGGATGGCTGCACAGAGTTACGCTCGGTCGATGTACACCAGGCGCAGCTTCCGCCCCCTCACCACGGCAGGCCAGACCGATCCGCCCGTCCGGCGTTCCCGAACACGCAGAGCCCGCACCAGCAGTGTTCTCCTCGCCGCCGCCGCACTGCTCGTCTCCGCCTGCTCCTCCGGGAGTACGACGAGCTCCGGCAGCGCGGCGGCTCATGCGGCGCTTGTCGCGTTGCCGGAGGCCACGCCGGCCGCCCTCGCGTCGTACTACGGACAGAAGGCGAACTGGCGCAGCTGCGGCGTCCCCGGCTTCGAGTGCGCCACGCTGAAGGCACCGCTCGACTACGCGAAGCCGGCCGACGGCGACGTCCGGCTCGCCGTGGCGCGCAAGAAGGCCACGGGTCCGGGCAAGCGTCTCGGGTCGCTGCTGGTGAACCCGGGAGGGCCGGGCGGCTCGGCGATCGGCTACCTCCAGGCGTACGCCGGGATCGGCTACCCGGCCGAGGTCCGCGCCCGGTACGACATGGTGGCGGTCGACCCACGTGGCGTCGCCCGCAGCGAGCCCGTCGAATGCCTCGACGGGCGGGACATGGACGCGTACACGCAGACGGACATGACGCCTGACGACGAGCGGGAGACCACCGAACTCGTCGACGCGTACAAGGAGTTCGCGGAGGGCTGCGGCGCCGACTCGCCTCGGCTGCTGCGCCATGTGTCCACGGTCGAGGCGGCCCGGGACATGGACATCGTGCGGGCGGCGCTGGGCGACCCGAAGCTGAACTACGTGGGGGCGTCGTACGGGACGTTCCTCGGGGCGACGTACGCGGGCCTCTTCCCGGAGCGGGCCGGCCGCCTCGTCCTGGACGGCGCGATGGACCCCTCGCTGCCCGCGCGCCGGATGAACCTCGACCAGACGGCGGGCTTCGAGACGGCGTTCCAGTCGTTCGCGAAGGACTGCGTGCAGCAGCCGGACTGCCCGCTGGGCGGCAAGAGCACGACGCCGGCCCAGGTCGGCCGCAACCTCAAGGCCTTCTTCGAGAAGCTCGACGCCCGCCCGATCCCCACCGGCGACGCGGACGGCCGTACGCTCGGCGAATCCCTCGCCACCACCGGCGTGATCGCGGCGATGTACGACGAAGGAGCCTGGGCGCAGCTGCGCGAGGCGCTGACCTCGGCGATGAAGGAGAACGACGGCGCGGGCCTGCTGGTCCTCTCCGACGGCTACTACGAGCGGGACGCCGACGGCCGCTACGAGAACCTGATGTTCGCCAACGCCGCCGTGAACTGCCTCGACCTCCCGGCCGCCTTCGACACCCCGGACGAGGTGCGAAACGACCTCCCCGCCTTCGAGAAGGCGTCCCCGGTCTTCGGCGAGGGCCTCGCCTGGGCCTCCCTGAACTGCGCGTACTGGCCGGTGGGCGCAACGGGCGAGCCGCACCGCATCGAGGCGAAGGGCGCGGCCCCGATCGTCGTGGTCGGCACCACCCGCGACCCGGCCACCCCCTACCGCTGGGCCCGGGCCCTGTCCGCCCAGCTCTCCTCCGCCCGCCTCCTCACCTACGAGGGCGACGGCCACACCGCCTACGGCCGCGGCAGCACGTGTATCGACTCCACGATCAACGCGTACCTGCTCCGCGGCACCCCTCCGGTGGACGGAAAGCGCTGCTCATAACCCGTGCGACCGGCCCCGGGGACCCTACCCCCGGGGCCCGTACGGAGCACCCTCGGAAACTGTGTAGACTTTCCCTCGTTGCTGATCGCACCATGGTGCGGACGGCGTGCCGCCTTAGCTCAGATGGCCAGAGCAACGCACTCGTAATGCGTAGGTCTCGGGTTCGAATCCCGAAGGCGGCTCTGTAAAAGCCTCAGGACTCACTCGCCGTGACCTGGGGCTTTTGCTTTTGACGGATGTGGCGGCGACGGCGAGCGCGGGCCGCGCGGCTGTCAGCGGACTCAGTTTTGGCCCCATTCGTGCGTCCCAGTTGGGGCATGCACATGAAGAGCGCTCGTACGTCATGAGGCGGAAGCTCTGGGCTGAGGTCGGCGAGCTGCCTGCGCGAACAGCTGCGCGGTGCGCCGCTGTTCGCGCAGGTACTCACCAATCATGGGCGAATTCCATGGATGATCATTGCGGCCCTCTGCTCGGCACTTGAGCGAATGTTCCGGGTCGACCCGAAGACCGGATACGTCGGATACATGAACTCGTCTGGCACGATCTCCACCGTCTACCGCCCCAAGGGTGATCCGGTCGACTACTTCTGGAGCCAGTTCAAGTGAGCACCACCCGCCGGTTCGTGGAACGGATCCAGCAGATCGCCCTGGACCGGGGATGGCGTGACCCGGTTCTTCCCGGAAGCCTCCTCAGTGCCTGGGAACTCATGGTCGACCAGTGCGCGAGCGGGTACGAGTCCGATCTCTCCGAGTACCTGAACGACCTGTCGGTGCGTGGCCTTCTCCAGAGCGTCCTCGACGACCCGGACATTCAGGCGTGCGACGAGTACGCCTGGTTCGCCGCGGAGGTCCAGCGCATCGACGGCGGATTCCGGGACGTCCTTCACGACGGCCCTGTAGTCAGGCGCGGTGACTTCTACTGGTGGAACAGAAGGGTGCCGTCGTTCGGACAGCAGGAGTTCGTGGACGATGTCCGTGAGCGGTACTCGGTCGAACTCGGGGAGGTCGACTAGCCTCGATCTTGCGCAGCAGTAGTGAGCCGCTTAAAACTCGAAGGGCAGTGTCGGTGGCGTCGGCATGTGCGCCCTGGCACTGGTGGCCCCCTGGACGGCTTTCCTACTGTTCCGTTTCGCCTGCGAAGCGCAGGGAGATGGATCGCAGGACGTCCGTGGTGGAGATGTCGGTGCGGCCCTCGTCGTGGACCTCGGCGAGCTGTACGAAGGCGAATGAGAAGCAGTTGGCGATGCTCACGATGGTGGGGCCCAGCTCTTCGGTGACGATGGCCGCGGCTGCCTGGCCGCCCGCGTCGGCGGGCAGGTGGATGTGGGGGAGGGTCTCGGCGAGCAGTGCGGAGATGGCGCCGGTGAGCGCGATCTGCTTGCCGGGGTTTTCGCGGACCTGTCGCCGCATCTCGAGTGACTCGGTGAGAATGCCGACGACGCGCTGCATGATCTCTCGCTGATCCATGCGCGCAGCCTAGACGCCCGTCTCCGGCGGCCGCGGAGTCAGTTCTTGACGCTCCCGGCAGTGAGGCCGCCGACGATGAAGCGCTGGAAGATCGCGAAGACGCACACGACCGGGATGCTGATGAGGGTGGCGGTGGCCATCAGGGCTCCCCACGCGGTGCCGTGCAGGCCCACGAAGGAGTTGAGCAGGACGGTGACGGGCTGCACGGCGGGCTCCGAGGCGAGGGTGAGACCGAAGACGAACTCGCCCCAGCCGATGAGGAACGCCAGGCCGGCCACCGCGAACAGGCCGGGCACCATGACCGGCAGGACGACGCGCAGCAGGACGCCCACCGGGCCGCACCCGTCGACCATCGCCGCCTCCTCCAGTTCCCTCGGCACACTCCGCAGGACCGGGCGCAGCACGATCACCGCGAAGGGCAGGGTGAGGGTGGTGTCGGCGGCGATCAGACCGAGGTGGGTGTCGTCGAGGCCGGCCCGGCGTTCGAGGATGAACAGCGGGGCCGCGAGCACGATGCTGGGCGGCAGTTGGGCGATGAGCAGGGCGAGCACCATGGTGCCGGAGCCGCGCATCGGGATCCGGGCGAGCGCGTAGGCGAGGGGGACGCCGAGGAGCAGGGTGAGCGCGACCACTCCGCAGGAGATCACCACGCTGTTGAGCAGGGCCTGGGGCAGGGCGTCGGCGGCCAGCGCCGTCGAGTAGTTCTCCGTGGTGACCGGTACCGGGAGCCACCGCGGGGTGTCGGCCTGGATCCGGTCCGGCTCGGTCAGGCTGGTGTTGACCATCCAGTAGACCGGCAGGAGGAAGGCCGCGGTGATCAGCGTGGCGACGGCGGTGCGCAGCCAGGGGCGGCGGCCCCGGGTCACGCCGCTTCTCCTTCCCTGCGCAGCCTGTGCACATAGAGCCCGCCCGCGAGCAGGGGGACGAGCAGCAGGAGCAGGCCGGCCGCGGCGCCCTCGCCGAAGCGGAAGAACCTGAAGAAGATCTCGTAGACGTAGAGCGACAGGACGCTGGTGGCGTCGACGGGACCGCCGCCCGTCATCACGAAGATGATGTCGAAGACCTTGAAGGTGTAGACGAGCCCGAGCAGCAGTACGGTCACCGACACGGGCCGCATCAGCGGGAGGGTGATCCAGCGGAAGCGCTGCCAGACGCTCGCGCCGTCGATGGCGGCGGCCTCGTGGAGTTCCGGGTCGATGGTGTGCAGCCCGACCAGGAGCAGCAGCATGTTGAAGGGCACGCCGACCCAGACATTGGCGAAGACGACCCCGGCCAGCGAGGTGCTCGGGTCGGTGAGCCAGTCGTGGGACAGGGCGCCCAGCCCCGTCGCGCGCAACAGGGCGTTGTAGGCGCCCGATTCACCGTCGAGCATCCAGCGGAACAGGGTGCCGCTGACCACCGGGGGCAGCAGCCAGGCCACCAGGAGCAGCGACCGCAGCAGCCCGTTCAGCGGGAACGGCCGGGCGAACAGCAGGGCCAGGGCGAAGCCGATGACGAACTGGAACAGCAGCGACGCCAGGGTGAAGACGATCGAGAGGCGCACGGCGTGCCAGAAGTCCGGGTCGGTCACGGTGGCCCGGTAGTTGTCGAGGCCGTTGAAGCGCGAGGCACCGCCGAGCAGCGTGCCGAGGTCGACGTCGTGCACGGACATCCACACGTTGTAGAGCAGGGGGTAGGCCAGGAAGAGGCCGAGGAAGGCGAGGCCGGGGAGGGAGAACAGGTACCCGGCTCGGCGGCGGCGCGCGGAAGGCGAAGCGGGGTGACGCCTGCGGACCGGCCTCCGGTGACGCCTCCTCACCGGCTCCCCAGCGCCTTGTCGATCTTGACGGCCGCGGACTTCGCCGCAGCCGTGGGCGCGGCGGAGTCGGTGAGTACGGCCTGTTCGGCCACGGCGACGGCCTGCGAGGCGTCGGCGTAGTGCGGCCCGTACTGACGCGGACGGGCGACGGGCAGCTGGCTGAGGAAGAGCCTGAGGGCCGGGTCGGACGCCCAGGTGCCCGTGTCCGCCAGGTCCTTGCGGGCGGGAAGGTTGCCGAGCGCCACCAGGTACGGCACCAGGACCGACGGACGCTGGGTGTACTCCAGGACCTCCCAGGCCTTGTCCTGGTGCTTGCTGCTCTCCATCACGACCCAGTTCTCACCGCCCAGGCAGGTGGCGGACGTCCGGTCGCGGGGCAGGGCGACGACCTCCCACTCCAGGTCGGCCTGCTTGAGGGAGGGGAGCTGCCAGGGGCCGTTGATCTGCATCGCGGCGCGCTGGTTGACGAAGCGGGTGTTGACGTCCTGCTGCGTCCAGCCCACGCACTGCTCGGACAGCGAGCCCTTGGCGACGAGGTCGTCGAGGAAGGACAGCGCGGTCGCGCCGTCCGTGGCGAAGGTGTCCAGGTCGCCGCCGGCCTGCCACAGGAACGGCAGGAACTGGAAGACGCCCTCCTCCGTCCTGATCGCGCTCATCGCCAGGCCGTACCGGTCCCCACGGGTCAGCTTCTGCGCCGCGTCGGCCAGCTCGTCCCACGTGGTCGGCGGCTTCACTCCGGCGGAGTCGAGCATCCTGGTGTTGCAGTACAGGGCGAGGCAGTTGCTGTTGTTGGGGATCCCCAGGGTCTTCCCGTCGACCTGGCAGCCGGCCCAGGGGCCTTCGTAGTACGTGCCCGACTGGCCCCACTCCTCGACCCGGCCGGTGAGATCGGCCAGCAGTCCGCTGCCGCCGAGTGAGTTCATGGCGACGTTGTCGACGATGGCGATGTCCGGGAGGTCACCGGAGACCGCGCCCAGGGTGATCTGCCGGTCGAGGTCCGCGAAGGGGAACGTCCGGCGCTCGATCCTCACGTCCGGGACGTTGGACTCGATGTCCTTGACCAGCCGTGCGAAGGCGGGCTGGAAGTTGTCCAGGGTGAAGTAGTCCCACCAGGCGAGGGTGACCGTCCCGCCGCCGCTCTGCCCGCCCGAGCCACAGGACGTCAGGACGGACCCGAGGCCGAGGGCGGCGGCTCCCGCTCCGGCGGCGCGCAGGAAACCGCGGCGGTCGACGGCGTACGACATGCTCTGCTCCCAGGTGTCAGAAGTCGGAATCCGGCAGATCAGGGAAAGCGTCCAGGTCAGGAAAAGCGTCGAGATCCGGGAACTCCCGATCGGGCTCCGAACCGGGCACCGGTCGGCAGGGACCGGTGCTGGCCCGCAGGGAGATCAGGGGTTTCAGCAGGACGTGCCGGGGAGGTGAGTCCGGTGAGGTCAGGCGTCGCATCATCAGGTCGACGGCCACCCGGCTCATCTCCTTGGCGGGGATCTCCGCCGCGGTGAGCTGCGGATCCACCTGCTCCGCCCAGCGCCCGGCCGCCACGCCGACGACCGAGAAGTCGCGCGGCACGGCGCGACCGTGTCGGGTCAGCCCGCGGTACAGGCCCACCAGGGCCGCCTCGTTCATGGTGACCAGCGAGGTGGTCGCCGGATCGTCCAGCAGGATCTGCTCCAGGACCGCCTCCCCGGCGGCGACGTCGTCGTCGCAGAGATACGCACGGGGGGTCAGGACCTGCTCCGCCATGGCCTTGGTGTAGCCCTCGAGTCCGAGGTGCGCGAAGCCGTAGCCGCTCTGGAAGAGATCTTCGGACCGGTTGACGAAGGCGATCCGGCGGTGGCCCAGGTCGGCCAGGTGGTACACGCAGCCGCGCGCCAGCCCCGCGAAGTCCAGATCGACCCAGCCGGTCTCCTCCGCCCGGCTGTTTCTCCCGATGGTGACGAAGGGGAAACCGGCCCTGGCGAGGTGCTCGACCCGGTCGTCCTCCAGCAGGATCTCCATGACGATCACGCCGTCCACCCGCCGCCCGTCGATCATCCGTCGGAAGGACGGGTCGCTCGCCCGGTCGGCGGGGCAGAGGAGAAGGTCGTAGTCGTATGCGGTGGCGGCCTCGGCCACTCCGCCGATGAAGGTGAGCTGCCCCTCGGTGTAGTCGTGATGGCGTCCTGCCGGGGGATAGACGAGACCGAGGGTGCGTGTGCCGCGTGTGCCGCCTTCTGCCGGGGTCGTCCCTGACCTCGCGCGTGCGCTGTCTTTCGCCGGGGTCCTTGCCCCCGTGCGTGCTCCGCCTTCCTCCGCGGCCCCCGCCCCCGTCCCCGCCCTCGTCCCCACGCGCGTGGCGCCCTCCTTCACGCCCCCCGCCCCTGCCCCCGCGCGGATGACGCCCACGTCCGAGACCCCTGCCCCCGCGCGGATGACGCCCACCTCCGAGACCCCTGCCCCCGCGCGGATGACGCCCACCTCCGAAACCTCCGCCCCCGCGCGGGTGACGCCCACGTCCGAGACCCCTGCCCCCGCGCGGGTGACGCCTCCCTGCGAAACCTCCGCCCCCGCGGGCGTGCCGCCTCCCTGCGGAACCTCCGCCCCCGCGCGCGTGCCGCCCCCCGCCGGAACCCCCGCATCCGTGGGCGGGGCGGCTCCGGTGGCGCTGGGATTCTGCGTCGGTCTCGTCATCTTCAGCTGACCGGCAGGGGTTGTTCGGCCCAGATGGTCTTGCCGGTGGGGGTCTGGCGGGTGCCCCAGCCCTGGGTGAGCTGGGCGACCATGTGCAGCCCGCGTCCGCCCTCGTCGTAGGTACGGGCGCGGCGCAGGTGCGGCGCGGTGCTGCTGGCGTCGGAGACCTCGCAGATCAGCGTTCGGTCGCGGATCAGTCGTAGGCCGATGGGGACCGCCCCGTAGCGGATGGCGTTGGTGACCAGCTCGCTCACCACCAGTTCGGTGACGAACGCCGCTTCCTGAAGCCCCCAGAGGGCCAGCTGGCGGGAGGCCTGGGCGCGGGCGTCCGCGACGATCGCCGGGTCGGACGGCAGGGACCAGGCGGCGACCTGGTCGGTGTGCAGGGCGCGGGTGCGGGCGAGGAGCAGGGCCACGTCGTCGTCGGGGCTGTCGGGGAGCAGCGCCTTGAGTACGGCGTCGCAGGTGACCTCCAGCGAGGGGGTGGGGGAGCCGAGGGACTCGCACAGCCGGTCGAGGCCGAGGCCGATGTCGTGGTCGCGGGCCTCGATCAGGCCGTCGGTGTAGAAGGCGAGCAGGGTGCCCTCGGGCAGTTCCAGTTCGGTGGCCTCGAAGGGCAGGCCGCCGACGCCCAGGAGCGGCCCGGGGGAGAGCTTGACCACGCTGACCGTGCCGTCGGGATAGAGCACGACGGGCGGGGGGTGGCCGGCGCTGGCGAGGGTGCAGACGCGGGAGACGGGGTCGTAGACGGCGTACAGGCAGGTGGCGCCGATCTCGCCGGCGGACGGCATCTCCTCGGGGATGTGCTCGTCGTCGTAGGTGAGATGGGTGACCAGGTCGTCGAGGTGGGTGAGGAGTTCGTCCGGGGGGAGGTCCACGTCGGCGAGGGTGCGCACCGCCGTGCGGAGCCGTCCCATGGTGGCGGAGGCGTGCAGTCCGTGCCCGACCACGTCGCCGACGACCAGGGCGACCCGGGTGCCGGACAGGGGGACCACGTCGAACCAGTCGCCGCCCACGCCGGCCCCAGTGCCGGCCGGCAGATAGCGGTACGCGACCTCGACGGCCGCCTGCCGGGGCAGGCCGTGGGGCAGCAGGCTGCGCTGGAGGGTGAGAGCGTTGGCGTGCTCCCGGGTGTAGCGGCGGGCGTTGTCGATGCCGACGGCCGCCCGGCCCGCGAGTTCCGCGGCGAGGACCAGGTCGTCCTGCTCGAAGGGGTCCGAGGAGCTGCCCCGGGCGAAGACCGCCACGCCGAGCGTGATTCCGCGGGCCAGCAGCGGGACCGCCATGATCGAGTGAAATCCGTACGCCCGCACGCTGGCGCTTCTGGCCTCGTGCCGGGTGATCCACTGGACGAAGTCGGGGTCGTCCGTCCCGCTGAGCAGGGGTCGGCCGGTGGCCAGGCAGCGGGCGGGGGGCGAGAACGCGGGGTAGGTGTCGACGTGGCCGAGGTGCACGGCGGCCCCGGGCACTCCCTCGGCGGCGAACCGGTGGGCGGCCCGGCGCAGCACCACGGCCGCGTCGAGCGGGCCCGGGACCGGCTCCTCCCCTCGGGTCACGGAGTCGAGCAGGTCCACGCTGACGAAGTCGGCGAGCCGGGGCACGACCAGATCGGCGAGTTCCTGGGCGGTGCGCTCCACGTTCAGGGTGGTGCCGACACAGGCGCCCGCCTCGTTCAGCAGGGCCAGCCGCTGCCGGGCCCAGTGGTGCTCGCTGCTGTCGAACGCCGCGGTGCCGACCCCGCACACCCGGCCGGTGGAGGGGTCCCTGACGGGCCACATCTCGATGATCCAGGCGTGCTGGCGGGAGGAGGACGGTCCCGGTGCGAAGCGCTCGTAGCGCATCGGCTCCGCGTCCTGGGCCACCTGGTCGACGAACCGCAGGAATCCCTCGTCGGCGTCCTCCCCGTCGAGGACGTCCGGGTAGGGCGAGCCGGTGTCCGCTGACGCCACGGTGTTCGGCCGCCAGTGGCGCGAGCGGGTGGTGAATGTGGACATGGCAACGGAGGACTGGGTGCACGCCCACTCCACCATCCTGCGGTCGTAGCCCGGCTCGGAGGTTTCCGCGGTGGCGGTCACGACGAGCCCCTGGGCCTTTTCGTCGCCGTCCAGCGAGGGGTAGGAGTGCAGGGCCAGCTCGACGCGACGGCCGTCCTGGTGACGGAAGGCCGCCGTGCCGCTCCACTCCCGCGAGTCGATCCGGGTGAACCCGGCCGGGCGGGAGCCTTCCACGGCGAGCAGGCCGGCCGCGGAGTGCCCCACGACGTCCGAGGCGCGGTAGCCCAGCAGCCGCCGAGCTCCCTCGCTCCAGCCCGTGACGGTGCCTCGGGGGCTGATGGTGGCCGTGGCGGCTCCGGTGTCCATCCTTGCTCAATTCGCGCCGGGCGTGTCACTCATAGTCCTCAGCGTGCCCGTCGCACCAGAAACGGACAAGTCGGACTTGGTCGAGTGGGTTGCGGTGCCGTCCGGCGATGTCGTCGGGCGATGTCGTCGTCATCATGTCGTCGTCATCGCCCGACGTTTGTCATCGCCCGACTGTTGTCATTGCCGGACTTGTACTTAGGGAGTCCTTACAGTGAACGGCTAGCATCGCGAGCGCGATGGCCGGCCGGGATTGGGGTGAGAACGTGCGGGAACCGAGGATCGGTGTCGCCGTGGTGACCATGGGGAACCGGCCGGCGGAAGTCGACGCGCTGCTGGAGTCCGTGGCCAAGCAGGACCTGGCCCCCCGGCGCATCGTGATCGTCGGCAACGGTTGCCGCCTGCCCGAGTTCGCCGCGCGGCTGTCGCTGCCCGGCGAGGTCACCACCATCGACGTCGAGGAGAACCTCGGCTGTCCCGGCGGGCGGAACGTGGCGCTGGCCCGGCTCCGGGAGTTCGGGGACGTCGACGTCGTGGTCGAGCTGGACGACGACGGGCTCCTCGTCGACGCCGACGTGCTGCGCCGCGCGGCGGAGCTGTTCGCCGCCGACCCGCGCCTGGGCATCGTCGGCTTCCGCATCGCCGACGAGCTCGGGGAGACGCAGCAGCGGCACGTCCCCCGCGTCGGCTCCGCCGATCCGATGCGCGGCGGGTACGTCACCGGGTTCCTCGGCGGCGGACACGGCTTCCGTATGACGATGCTCGGCGAGATCGGGGACTGGCCCGCCGAGTTCTTCTTCGCCCACGAGGAGACCGACCTGGCCTGGCGGGCCGCCGACGGCGGCTGGCGGATTCTCTACGCGCCCGAGCTGCTGCTCCAGCACCCGAAGACCTCGCCGGCCCGGCACGCCATCTACTACCGGGTGAACGCCCGCAACCGGGTCTGGCTGGTCCGCCGCCGGCTGCCCCTCGCGCTGATTCCCCTGCACCTGGGCGTGTGGATGCTGCTCACGCTGCTGCGGGTGCGGTCGGCGGCGGGATTGCGCGCGTGGTTCGGCGGATTCGTCGAAGGCGTACGGGAGCCTGCCGGCGAGCGGCGCCCGATGCGCTGGCGGACCGTCTGGCGGCTCAGCCGACTGGGACGGCCGCCGGTCATCTGACGGCGTTGCGGCCGGGCGCCTGAGCCGGCAACACCCTTTTCCTCAGAGAGGGGGATTCACTTCTTTCCCTCAGGGAGGGGCAATTCACTTCGCGTCCGCGTAACACTCCACCACCGCCGTGCTGAACGGAAACCGCACCGGCGTCTGACCGAACGTCAGCCGGCCCGCCAGCTCCGCCGCCTCCCGGATCGCCGCCACGACGGCCTCGGCCTCCTCCTCGGGACAGTGCACGATCACCTCGTCGTGCTGGAAGAACACCAGTTCGGCCGCCATGTTCGCGCAGGACTGCCGCAGTGCGGCGAGCAGCAGTAACGTCCAGTCGGCGGCGCTGCCCTGGACGACGAAGTTGCGGGCGAAGCGGCCGCGGGCGCGGGCGTCGGTGGACGCGTACCCGGGCACCCACTGACGGTCCCCGGACTCGTCCTCCGCGGCGGGGATGCCCGCCTCCTCGGAGGCGTCGTCGCCCGTCCCGGCCGCCGGTGGGCAGGTCCGGCCGAGCCAGGTCCGCACGAGCCGCCCCTCCTCGCCCGCGCGGGCCGCGTCGTCGACGTAGGCCACCGCGCGCGGGAAGCGGCGTCTGAGCGCGGCGAGGTTCTTGAGCCCGTCGCCGGAGGTCTGGCCGTAGACCGCGCCGAGCACGGCGAGTTTGGCCTGGGCGCGGTCGCCGGAGAAGGCGCGGTCGGAGACGGACTGGTACAGGTCGGTCTCCCGGCCGGCCACCTCCATCAGCCCGGGGTCGCGGGAGATCGCCGCGAGGACGCGCGGCTCCATCTGGTCGGCGTCGGCGACGACGAGCCGCCAGCCGGGATCGGCCACCACGGCCCGACGGATGACCTTGGGGATCTGCAGCGCGCCTCCGCCGTTGGTCACCCAGCGGCCGGTGACGGTCCCGCCCGCCTGGAACTCGGGCCGGAAGCGGCCCTCGCGCACCCAGTCCTGCAGCCAGGACCAGCCGTGCGCGACCCAGATGCGGTACAGCTTCTTGTACTCGATCAGCGGCTTCACGGCCGGATGGTCGACCGACTCCAGCTCCCAGCGCCGGGTCGACTTCACCTTGATCCCGGCCTGCGCGAACGCCTTGACCACGTCGGCGGGCAGGTCGGGGCGGACCCGGCGGCCGAAGGCGGCGGACACCTCGTCGGCAAGTTCGGCCAGGCGCCGGGGCTCACCACCGCCCGCGTACCGCTCGCCGAGCAGTTCGTGCAGCACCCGGCGGTGGACGTCGGCGCTCCACGGCAGTCCGGACCGGTTCATCTCGGCGGCCACCAGCATCCCCGCCGACTCGGCCGCCGTCAGCAGCCGCATCCGGTCCGGGTGCGCGGTGGCGTCGTGCCGGCGCTGCTGCTCGGCGTACACCTCGACCAGGTCCGTCAGCGGCAGGTGCACGGACTGCGGCTCGAACAGGGGCGACTGCGAGCCCGGTTCGGCGGACCGCTGCGGCGGATCCGGCGGTACGGGGCCGCCGCGCAGCCGGGCCAGGGCGGCGGCCGCCGAACGCGGCTCGCCGGAGCGCCCCTCGTGGCCCAGCAGCAGTGTCTCCGCGTCCTCGACGTCGTAGCACCGCTCCACTCGCACCCCCGTGGCGAGCAGACGCGGGTACGTCTCGGCCGTGGACCGCCACACCCAGCGCGTGACGTCCGGCAGGCCCCGTACCGCCTCGGCGGGGTCCGGCGCCCGCCGCACCGGCCCGGCGAGCAGCCCGCCGGGGCCGAGGGGGGCGAACTCCACGCCACCGTCCTCGGCCGGAGCGAGAGCCCACCGGTCGGTCATGCTGCGAGTGTGGCAGGAGGGTCTGACAATGACCTCTGACCTGCTCGGACCTGCTCCGACCTGGCTCTGAGCTGGATGCGACCTGGTCCGGCCTGCTTTGACCTGGCTCCGACCTGCTCCGACCTGCTCCGACCTGCTCCGACCTGCTCCGACCCGGTCCGGCCTGGTCCGGCCTGGTCCGGCCTGGTCAGTCCTGTTCGCCGAGCTTCACCGTGACCTCGGCGAGTGCCGCCGCGATGTTCCCCTCCACCGCCGGCTTGGTGATGCCGAGGCCGGACAGGACGCCCTCGCCGTTCTCGAACTCCAGCAGGGCGAGCAGGATGTGCTCGGTGCCGATGTAGTTGTGGCCGAGGCGGAGGGCCTCGCGGAAGGTGAGCTCCAGGACCTTCTTGGCGTCGGAGCCGTAGGGGACGAGCTCCGGGACCTCCTCGGCGGCGGGCGGCAGCACGGCGGTGGCGGCCTGGCGTACGGAGTCCAGGAGGACGCCCTGCGCGGTGATCGCCTTGGCGGCCAGACCGTCCGGTTCGGCCAGCAGGCCGAGGACCAGGTGCTCGGGGCGGCCCTCGGGGTTGCGGGCCGCGACGGCCTCGTTGTGGGCGGCCATCACCGTGTTGCGGGCGCGGGGCGTGTAGCGGCTGAAGCCGGCGTCCGGATCGAGGGCCGCCGACTCCTTCGGCACGAACCGCTTCTGCGCGGCCTGCCGGGTGACGCCCATGCTCTGGCCGATGTCCGTCCAGGAGGCGCCCGAGCGCCGTGCCTGGTCCACGAAGTGGCCGATCAGATGGTCGGCCACCTCGCCGAGGTGCTCACCGGCGAGCACCGCGTCCTGGAGCTGCTCGAGGGGCTCGGCATGGACCTTCTTGATGGCCGTGATGAGGTCGTCGAGACGTACGGATGACGTGATGTTGGGGTTCGTCGTCATGTGTCAACCTTAGGTTGACAGTGAGCAAGTGTCAACCGCGGGTTGACATCAGCAGACACCATGACGCGAGTTCCGGAGTGAGACCGGAGTGAGACGATCGTCCGGTGAGCAGCACCGTCGAACGCGCCTTCCAGGCCGCCCTCTACGCCGACACCGACTCCGCCCTCGACACCGGCGCCTCCCTCCTCGCGGCCGACCCCACCGCGGACGCCGAACTCGACCGGCGGGGCCAGGAGTTCGTGGCGACGGCCTGGCGGCGCGGCTGGCAGCCCGCCGACGTCGTGCGGATCGTGCGGCGCGAGCTGGACGACGTGCACGCGCGCGTGCTGTCCGCGCTGATCCGCGCCCAGGCGGCGTACGACCGTCCGCGCGGCCCTCGCTGGACCGCCCAGCTCGACGAACTGGCCGCCGAGGCCGCCGAGGCCGCCGAGGCCGCCGAGGCCCCACCCCGCACGGACCGCTTCTCGTACGCGACCGTCGTCCTGGAGCTGTACCGCCTCCTCCTGAGCCTGCCCGCGATCGAGCCCCTGGAGCAGCCCGCCGCCGCCCGGCACCACTCCAAGTCCGAGTCCCGCATGCTCGCCCGTATCCGCGCCCTCCTCGCCAAGGCGGAGGCGACCGGCTTCCCCGAGGAGGCCGAAGCGCTCAGTTCCAAGGCGCAGGAGCTGATGGCCCGGCACAGTGTCGACGAGGCGCTGCTCGCTGCCGGGGCGCCCGCGGCCGACGCCCCCGGCGCCTGCCGGATCGGGGTCGAGCCGCCGTACGAGCAGGCCAAGGCGGTGCTGCTGGACGCGGTCGCCACGGCGAACCACTGCCGGGCCGTGTGGAACGAACCCTTCGGCTTCACCACCGTCGTCGGTTTCGAACCGGACCTGGAAGTGGTCGAGCTGCTCTACACCTCGCTGCTCGTCCAGGCCCAGTCCGCGATGGCGAAGGCGGAGGCGGCGCAGCGCGCGGGCGGCCGTAAGCGGACCAAGGCCTTCCGGCAGTCCTTCCTCGCGGCCTATGCCCACCGCGTCGGCACGCGTCTGGCCGCGGCGGCGGACACCCAGGTCACCGACGATCTGCTGCCGGTCCTCGCCACCCGCGAGGTCGCCGTCACCGACCACCTCGACCGCATGTTCCCGGAGACCACCACCACCCGCCTGCGCGGCGTCAGCGACGAGGCGGGCTGGACGGAGGGGTCCCAGGCGGCCGACCGGGCCCAGGTCCGGGCGCGCCGGCCGCTCGGCTGAGGAGGCCGCCGAGGCGGAGAAGGCCGCCGAGGAGGCCGCGCACCTGTCGCCGGGTCAGTCGCCGACCTGCTGGAACCCGCTCACCGTGGCGTCGGGCTCGCTCCCGTCGCCCTTCAGCGCGACCTCGCCGTACGACCACGGGAAGCCGTGCGTGGCCGTGGCTCCGGGCAGGCTGAACTTTCCGGTCTTCACGGCGAGGCTCTGCGCGCCGCCCGCCTCGCCCCGGACATAGGTGATGGTGAAGGACACGGCCTGGTTCGCGGCGAGGGTCAGCTTCTGGGCCGTGGCGGCCGGGTCCGCGGGGACGTCCGTCGAGGTGTCGCCCGCCTGGAGGCCGACGGTGGGGAGGCCGTCGAGGGTGCACTCGGTGGCGCTGTTGGTGATCGTGACGGGGACGGTGCCCGTGTCCCCGGCGGCCGGGGCCTCGGCGGCGGGCCCGACCTCGACGGTGACCTCGTCGAGCTTGCAGGCGGTGCTCGCGGTGCTCTCCTTGCCGGTCTCCGCGGCACCGCCGCCGTCGTCATTGCTGCCGCTGTCGTCGCAGGCGGTGAGGAGGAGGGCTGCGGCGAGGGCGGCTGCGGCCAGGGAAGGGGCGGTGCGCATGAGGGTCCTCTGAGTGAGCGTGATGCCGATAGTCGAGTGCATGGATCATCACGCATCAGGCGGTGGTGCGGTTGCCCGCCCCGCCCGGGAGACCCGGTCGCCCGGGACGGAAACTCAGGACCCCAGGCTCGCCGTCGGCAGCTCGCTCGGCAGCTGTCCGCCCTCCGACCTGGTGTAGGTCTCCGTGCCGAGACCGCCCTCCCAGGTCACCTCGAGCGTCGACCCGCCGACGGAGTCGACCGTGCCCTCGGCCCGGTTCTTGCTGCCGTCCGAGCATTTGAGGCGGATCGTTTCCGCGCCCGCCTCCTTGCTCGCGGTGCCGCTGCACACCGCCCCGTCGGTGGCGAAGAGCCCGGCCTTGGCGCCGGTGATCACCAGCGCCACGGCCTTGCCGTCGGTGGTGGCGAGCCAGCTGCCCTCCAGCTCCTTGGACGCGCCCCCCTCGCTGCCGCCGGTCACGCCGCCGGTGTCCGCGCTCCCGGACGGGCTCCCGGACGCACTCGCGCTCGCGGACGGGCTGGGGCCGCCGGAACCCTCGTCGTCGGAGCCGCCGTCGCCGCTGCACGCGGTCAGGGTGAGCGCACCGGCCAGGGCCGCGGCCGCGGCGGCGGTCCGCACCCGCCGCCGCGCCGCCGTACACGAGAAGGTCGCCGAAGTCACTGGAAGCTCCCAAGCTGTAGCCGGTCGCCCCGTCGGCCGAGTCGGCCGGAAAGGACCGCAGCAAGCTACCAGGGCGTAACCGGGCCTACCAGGACGACTTGCGAACGCCCGGCAGGTACCCCGCGTGCGCCTGCTCACGCAGCCCCACCCGGGAGAGCCCGAAGGCACGGAAGTAGCCGCGGGGCCGCCCGTCCACCTGGTCGCGGTTGCGGACACGGGTGGCGCTGGCGTCCCGCGGCTGCCGGCGCAACTCCTCCTGGGCGGCGAGCCGTTCGGCCACCGTCGAGGACGGCCGTCGGATGATCTCCTTCAGCTCGGCCCGGCGGGCGGCGTACCGCGCGACGATCACCTGCCGCTGCTCGTTCTTCGCGATCTTGCTCTTCTTCGCCATCAGACCTTCACCCCTCGCGCCCGGATCCGGGCCACGGCCGCCTCGACGCCGATCGTGTCGACGGTCTTGATCCCCTTGGTGCTCAGCCGCAGCCGTACGTGCCGGCCCTCGCTCGGCAGCCAGTAGCGCTTGGACTGGATGTTGGGGTCGAAGCGGCGCGAGGTGCGCCGGTGGGAGTGGGAGACGCGGTTGCCGAAGCCGGGCTGGGCGCCGGTCAGCATGCAGTGGGCGGACACGGGTGATGCACCTCTCTCGAAGCAGTTGTAGAAATGGAATTCATTTTCAGTAAGATATCAGCATGGCTCGCAACGAACTCCGCCCGGTCATCAAGCTCCGGTCCACCGCCGGGACCGGCTTCACCTACGTCACCCGCAAGAACCGCCGCAACGACCCGGACCGCATGACGCTGCGCAAGTACGACCCGGTCGCCCGCCGCCACGTCGACTTCCGAGAGGAGCGCTGACCACCGCCATGCGCAAGGGAATCCACCCGGAGTACCACCCCGTCGTCTTCCGCGACCGCGCCGCGGACTACGCCTTCCTCACCCGCTCGACGATGACCAGCGAGAAGACGGTCGAGTGGGAGGACGGCAACACCTACCCGGTCGTCGACGTCGAGATCTCCGACGTCAGCCACCCCTTCTACACGGGCACCGCCCGCGTCCTGGACACCGCCGGGCGCGTCGAGCGCTTCGAACGCCGGTACGGAAAGCAGGGCTAGCGCCGTGGCCGTGCCTTCCGCACTCTCCGTCGTGATCGTCGGCGGGCTGCACGCCGACGCCCGCAGGGCGGCCGTCGCGCGGCTGCTCGCCGACGTGCCCGGCAGCGTCGTACTCCACCACGACCTGGCGACCGCCGCGGCCGGCACCGTCGTACGGACCATCCGCGACGCCACCGGCATCATCGACGCCGGCGAGGCACCTCTGGTCAACGACTGCGCCTGCTGCGCGCTCCGCGAGGACCTGGTGCCCGAGCTGCGCCGGCTCGCCGAGGTCGGCGCGACCCACCTCGCGGTCGTCGAGCTGTGGGACTCGGTCGAGCCCAAGGCCATGGCCGAGGTGGTCACGGCCGGCGGGCTCACCGTCACCGGCGTGATCACCGCCGTCGACCCGGCGCTCGTCCTGCCGTACCTGGCCAACGGCGACGACCTGGCCGACGGTGGCCTCGCCGCCGCGGCCACCGACCAGCGGACGGTCGCCGACACCTTCGCACGGCAGCTGGAGTACGCGCCCGTCCTCGCCCTCGCCGACTCCCCGGAGGCCGACGACGAGGACCGGGAGCTGCTGGCCCAGCTGCATCCGACGGCCCGCCAGGTCCCGATCGGCCACGGCGACCTGGCGGGCGCCCGGCCGGAACTCGCCCGCGCCGCCCGCGCCGGCTTCGACGTGGAAGCCGCCGCGGCCGCCCAGCACCCCGCGTGCGCCCTGCTGCCCGCCGAGGCGGACGCCCACGGCGTGTCCACCCTCGTCTGGCGCCGGCACCGCCCCTTCCACCCGGAGCGGCTGTACGAGGCCCTGGAGGACATCACCTGTGCCGCCGCCCGCAGCCGGGGCCGGTTCTGGCTCGCCGACAAGCCGGACGCGCTGCTGCACTGGGACGCGGCCGGCGGGGCGCTGTGCGTGGAGAGCGCGGGCCCCTGGCTCGCGTCCCTCCCGGACGCGGCCTGGGAGATGGTCCCGCCGGTGCGCCGCGCCGCCGCCGCGCTGGACTGGCACCCCGAGCACGGCGACTGCTGCCAGCACCTCGTCTTCACGTCCCCCGGCCTCGACCGCGACGGACTGGAGTCGCTGCTGGAGTCCTGCCTGCTGACCGACACCGAGTACGCCGCCGGGCGCGACGCCTGGAAGCGGCTGCCGCCCGCCTTCGACACCCTCCTGGAGGTCTGACCCCGCCATGCCGCCCCGCAAGACCGACCGCAAGCCCGTCAAGAACCGGCCCAATCCGCTGGATCAGGCCAAAATCACGTACATCGACTACAAGGACACCGATCTGCTGCGGAAGTTCATCTCCGACCGCGGCAAGATCCGCAGCCGCCGGGTCACCCGCGTCACCGCTCAGCAGCAACGACTGCTGGCCCGCGCGATCAAGAACGCGCGGGAGATGGCACTGTTGCCGTACTCCAGCCGCTGACGGCGGCTCCCCGGTATCGCACCGTGAGCACCGGCCGGGCGACGGTCCATTCCCGGCCATCGCCCGGCCGATGGAACACGAACGCCGTGCAATGCGTCTCTTTCCAAGGCAAGCCTTGGTGCGCGGCGGCATCGGCAAAACGTCCGTCAAAGCTGTAACCGCAGGAACACCCCCCGTGCACGTGCATCTGCAGATGCATCCGCCCATGCGTCTGCACATGAACAGGGCTATGATCCGGTCCAATTGACCAATGCATCAATGGCCTCATCAGCCAGTGCACCACCGGGGAGCGACCTGTGGACCACGACGTGTACGACGTTGACGACGCGTCCGGCGTGTACAACGGCATGCCGGCCCCCAGGCTGGACGGGGTGGCCTGGCAGAAGAGCAGGCACAGCAACTCGCAGGGCTCCTGCGTGGAGTTCGCCCGGCTCCCCGGCGGCGAGGTGGCCGTACGCAACTCGCGCTTCCCTGACGGACCGGCGCTGGTCTACACCCGCGCCGAGATCGAGGCGATGCTGCTCGGCATCAAGGACGGCGAGTTCGACCACCTGATAGCGAGCTGAGCCGGGCCGCTCCGGACCGTAATGTCACAGTTGCACCGCGTAACGCGCGTAGAACCCCGGCGTCAGAAAACGCCGGGGTTCCTCATTCGCCGGACTGCGGCTGGGGCAGCCGGAACAGCGCCCAGACGACCTTCCCGCCCAGCGTGCCCGCCAGCGGATGCCAGCCCCAGCTGTCGCTGAAGGAGTCGACGAGGAACAGTCCGCGGCCGGACTCCGCCGAGAAGTCGTCTGCCTCGCGGGCGATGGGACTGTCCGCGCTGGGGTCGCGCACCGCGCACACCAACCGCTCGGTCCACCGCATCAGATGCAGCCGCACGGGCGGGCTCTGCTCCGGTACGCGCGGGGTGTTGGCCGGCAGTGCGTGCCGCAGCGCGTTGGTCACCAGCTCCGAGACCACCAGACAGACGTCGTCGAAACGGTCGCCCAGATCCCACCCGTCCAGTGTTCTGCCGGTGAACTGGCGTGCCTCGCGCACGGCTTCGTAGCGAGCGGGCAGTGCACACGAAGCGGCGTTGGACACGGCCGCGGGGTCCAGCGGCGGAAGGCCCTGCCGTAACGGCTCGAGCATGGTCGATCCATTCGTCCCCATGCGAGGCACTCCCGGGAGGTCGCGGTCGTTGCGATGCAGCGGTTGCGCGGGACCATGGTTTCGGATGCGTACAGCAGATGCAAGGGCAGATGCACGTGCACGTGACCGAATTGGACCCTCCCGTACCGCTTGTTGGCCAATTTTTCCGCCATCTTCTCCCCGACTTCTTGCCCACTCCTCCCCAGAACCTGTCTGCCCGCTGTGCGGATGGATCAAATATTTCCATCTCTGTAATCGGACGAGTACTGCTCGGAGTGTTTTAGTGGCAGACTTCGGCGTCTGAAGACGGTTGGGGAGGCTGACGAACGTGAGCGCGGGAGAGCCCGGATCGGTGGTGCGGCGGATGCTGCTCGGCTCGCAACTCAGGCGACTGCGTGAGGCACGCGGGATCACCCGTGAGGCCGCGGGGTACTCGATCCGCGCCTCCGAGTCGAAGATCAGCCGGATGGAGTTGGGCCGGGTGAGCTTCAAGACACGGGACGTGGAGGACCTGCTGACGCTGTACGGCATCACGGACGAGGCGGAGCGCAACTCGCTGCTCTCCCTCGCCAAGGAGGCCAACGTCGCGGGCTGGTGGCACAGTTACTCGGACGTGCTGCCGAGCTGGTTCCCCACCTATGTCGGCCTGGAGGGCGCGGCGTCCCTGATCCGCGCCTACGAAGTCCAGTTCGTGCACGGCCTGTTGCAGACCGAGGCGTACGCGCGCGCGGTCGTGCGGCGCGGCATGAAGGGCGCGAGCGCGGAGGACGTCGAGCGGCGCGTGGCGCTGCGCCTGGAACGGCAGAAGTACCTCCTGGAGGACGACGCCCCCGAGTGCCACATCGTCCTTGACGAGGCCGCCCTGCGCCGCCCCTACGGCGACCGCGAGGTGATGCGCGGCCAGTACCAGCACCTGATCGAGATCTCTGCGCGCCCCAACGTCCGGCTGCAGATCATGCCGTTCAGCTTCGGCGGGCACTCCGGCGAGAGTGGCGCGTTCACGATCCTCTCCTTCCCGGAGTCCGATCTGTCCGACGTCGTGTACCTGGAGCAGCTCACCAGCGCGCTGTACCTGGACAAGCACGAGGACGTCGCCCAGTACGAGAAGGCGCTGAAGGAACTCCAGCAGGACAGCCCAGGGCCGGACGAGAGCCGGGACCTTCTGCGGGGTCTCCTCCAGCTTTCCTAGGGTTCTCCCCAGGTTCTCCCCAGAAGATTGCCCAGAGTGCCCAACTCGCTTGAGACGCAAGTACGATGACGTGTGATCAGACCGTGACGTTGATCGTGTGTCTGCTAGTGATTTGGGGATCACATGTCGTCCTACTTCACCGACCTGGCTCAGCAGTTCATCGACGGTGAGTGGCGCCCGGGCACCGGCTCCTGGGACATCATCGACTTCAACCCGTACGACGACGAGAAGCTGGCATCGATCACGATAGCCACGGTCGACGAGGTCGACGAGGCGTACCAGGCGGCCGCCCGCGCCCAGAAGAAGTGGGCCGAGACCAACCCGTACGCGCGCCGCGCCGTCTTCGAGAAGGCCCTCAGACTGGTCGAGGAGCGCGAGCAGGAGATCGCCGAGGTGATCATCGCCGAGCTCGGCGGCACCCGGCTGAAGGCCGGCTTCGAGCTCCACCTCGCCAAGGAGTTCCTGCGCGAGTCGATCCACCTGGCGCTGCGCCCCGAGGGCCGGATCCTCCCGTCGCCGGTCGACGGCAAGGAGAACCGCCTCTACCGCGTACCGGTCGGCGTCGTGGGCGTGATCAGCCCCTTCAACTTCCCGTTCCTGCTGTCGCTCAAGTCGGTCGCCCCCGCGCTCGCCCTCGGCAACGCCGTCGTCCTCAAGCCGCACCAGAACACACCGATCGTCGGCGGCTCCCTGGTCGCGAAGATCTTCGAGGACGCGGGCCTGCCCGGCGGTCTGCTCAACGTCGTCATCACGGACATCGCGGAGATCGGCGACGCCTTCATCGAGCACCCGATCCCGAAGGTCATCTCCTTCACCGGCTCCGACAAGGTCGGCCGCCACGTCGCCACCGTCTGCGCCGCGAACTTCAAGCGCTCGGTCCTCGAACTGGGCGGCAACAGCGCGCTGGTGGTCCTCGACGACGCGGACATCGACTACGCCGTCGACGCGGCCGTCTTCAGCCGGTACGTCCATCAGGGACAGGTCTGCATGGCCGCGAACCGGGTCCTGGTGGACCGTTCGGTCGCCGAGGAGTTCACCGAGAAGTTCGTCGCCAAGGTCAAGACTCTCAAGGTCGGCGACCCGCGCGACCCCGAGACCATCATCGGCCCGGTCATCAACTCCTCCCAGGCGGACGCCCTTTCCGGTGTCGTCGAGCAGGCGATCGCCGAGGGCGCCACGGCGCTCGTGCACGGCACCACGACCGACAACCTGGTCGAGCCGTCCGTCCTCACCGACCTCCCCGCCGACTCCGCCCTGCTCCGGCAGGAGGTCTTCGGCCCGATCGCCTTCCTCATCCCCTTCGACGGCGAGGAGGAGGCCGTACGCATCGTCAACGACACCCCGTACGGCCTGAGCGGCGCCGTCCACACCGGTGACATCGAGCGCGGCGTGAACTTCGCCAAGCAGATCGACACCGGCATGTTCCACGTGAACGACGGCACGGTCCATGACGAACCGCTCGTCCCCTTCGGCGGCGAGAAGCACTCCGGCATCGGCCGCCTGAACGGCGACAACACGGCGGACTCGTTCACCACGCTGAAGTGGATCTCGGTGCAGCACGGGCGGAGCGGGTTCCCGTTCTAGGTTTCACCGGCGGCCTTTCTCCGGCCGCTGTTTCTTCGGCTGTCGCGGCCCTTGCGGACAGAAGCTGACCGCAAGGGCCCGTAGCTTCGTCGGTGTCGGGGGAAACCCCGGATCATTCCGAATCCGACGAAAGGCGGCCGGTCATGGTCACTCACGTGCGAGCCGAGGCGCAGGGCGACGAGCGCGGTGCGCTGCTCTCCTTCCTGGCCGAGCAGCGCGGCGGCATCCGGCGCGCGGTGCTCGGGCTGACGGACGAGCAGGCCTCGTCGCGACCCAGCGCCAGCGAACTGTCCCTGGCCGGCCTGCTCAAGCACGTCGCCGAGGTCGAGCAGGGATGGGTGGCCCGCGCGAAGGGCGAGGCGCCGGTGGTGAAGCGCGACGAGTCGAACTGGCACGAGTGTTTCGAGCTGGTGGATGACGAGACCGTCGAGGCGCAGCTGGCGTACTGGGAGAAGGTCGCCGCCGACACGGAGGCGTTCGTCCGCTCGGTCCCGAGCCTCGACGACACCTTCCCGCTCCCGAACGAGCCCTGGTTCCCGCCGGACGAGGCCGTCTCCATGCGCTGGCTCGTGCTGCACCTGATCCGAGAGACGGCCCGGCACGCCGGCCACGCCGACATCGTCCGCGAGTCCCTGGACGGCGCCACCGCCTTCGAACTGGTGGCCAAGGAGCAGGGCGCCTCCTGGGGCTGACCCGCGGCGCCGCGACGCGGCGGCCTAATCTGGACCGCATGTCAGCGATCCGTCTCCTCGTGCTCGGCGCGGTGCGCCAGCACGGCCGGGCCCATGGCTACCAGGTGCGCAACGACCTGGAGTACTGGGGCGCGCACGAGTGGTCCAACGCCAAGCCCGGCTCGATCTACCACGCGCTCAAGCAGATGGCCAAGCAGGGTCTGCTGCACGCGCACGAGATCGCGCCGTCCACCGCGGGCGGGCCGCCGCGCACGGAGTACGAGCTCACCGAGGCCGGCACCGAGGAGTGCTTCAGGCTGGTGCGCGAGGCGCTGACCTCGTACGACCAGAAGATGGACCTCAAGTCGGCGGCCATCGGCTTCATGGTGGAGCTGCCGCGCGCCGAGGCCGTGGCGCTCCTGAAGGAGCGGATCCGGCGCATCGAGGAGTGGCGCTCCGCCGTCACCGAGCACTACGTGCCCGAAGAGGGCCCGGAGCAACTCGGCCACATCGGCGAGATCATGAACCTCTGGGTCCACACGGCGGACGCCGAAGCCGAGTGGACCCAGGGGCTGATCGCCCGCATCGAGGGGGGCGCCTACACCTTCGCGGGTGAGGGCGAACCCTTCGTCGGCATCCTGGCCGAGGGCGAGGAGAACCCGTACGCGACGGATGAGCGGCATCCGGGAGACGCCCGCTAATCAAGTTTGACCAATGCGATACGCGGTGATACTTTGCTGAGGTAGTCAAGTTTGACTAACGAGTGGGCGGACGAGTGAGCAAGGGAGTGGCAGTGGCCGACACGGCGATCACCGTCGAAGGCGCACACAAGAAGTACGGCGACAAGAAGGCACTGGACGGACTCGACATGCGGGTCGGGCGAGGGACGGTGCATGGCGTGCTCGGGCCGAACGGCGCGGGCAAGACGACCCTGGTCCGCATCCTCTCCACCCTGCTGCGGCCCGACGCGGGCCGGGTGGAGGTGGTGGGCTACGACCTCGTGACGCACTCCCAGGAGGTTCGCTTCCGTATCGGACTGCTCGGCCAGCACGCGGCCCTCGACGAGGAGCTGTCCGGCCGCCAGAACCTGGAGATGTTCGGCCGGCTGTACCACCTGGGCGCCCGGCACGCGCGCGTGCGGGCCGTCGAGCTCCTGGAGCGCTTCGGCCTCGCCGACACCGGCCGCAAGCCCGTCAGCGCCTACAGCGGCGGCATGCGGCGCCGCCTCGACCTGGCGGCCTCCCTCATCACCGACCCCGAGGTCCTCTTCCTGGACGAACCCACGACCGGCCTTGACCCGCGCGGCCGCGCCGAGGTGTGGGCCGCGGTCCGCTCCCTCGTGGGCGCCGGTACGACGGTCCTGCTGACCACGCAGTACCTGGAAGAGGCCGATCAGCTCGCCGACCGCATCTCGGTCGTCGACCGGGGCCGCGTCATCGCCGACGGCACGGCGGACGAACTGAAGGCGCTGACCGGGGGCGACCGGATCGACGTGGTCCTTCGGGACGCGGGCCAACTGGGCGCGGCGGGGGCCCTGTTGCCGCTCGCCGCGTCGCAGGTGTCCGTCGACGCCGACCGCCGGCTGCTCAGCGCGCCGGTCACCGACCGCATGGCGGCACTGTCCGGTGTCGTACGGGCACTGGAGGAGGCCGGCATCGAGGCGGAGGACGTGGCCCTGCGCCGCCCGACGCTGGACGAGGTGTTCCTGCACCTCACCGGCGGCGACCGAGAAGGCGACCAGCGAGTGGGCGACCACCGGGTGAAGGAGGCCGCGTGAGTACGAGCACGAGTACCAGCACAAGCACGTACGCCACGAGCCGGCACGCCACGCGCGCGTACGCACTGACCGATTCCTGGACCATGACCCGGCGCGAACTCGCCCACTGGGCGCGGCAGCCGGTGCAGGTCGTGGTCGGCCTGGTCTTTCCCGTGATGCTGCTGCTGATGTTCGGCTACCTCGTCGGCGGCGGGCGGGAGGTCGAAGGGGGCTACGTCGACTACCTGGTCCCCGGCATGCTCGCGCTCACCATGGCCTTCGGCCTGGAGGGCACGATGCTCGCCGTCACGCAGGACCTCAACAAGGGCGTGATCGACCGCTTCCGGTCCATGCCGATGGCCAACAGCGCGGTATTGGTGGGCCGTTCGGCCGCCGACATGCTCCAGTCGGCGGTGGGTCTCACGGTGATGATCGGCGTCGGGTACGCGATCGGCTGGCGGCCGCACGGCGGGGTCTCCGGCCTCCTCGGAGCCGTCGGGCTGCTCCTGCTGTTCCGTTTCGCCATGCTGTGGATCGGCATCCACCTGGCGATGCTGGCCGGGAAACCGGAGCTGGTGCAGGCCGTGCAGATCCTGGTCTGGCCGATCGGCTTCCTCTCCAACGCCATCGCGACCCCCGAGTCCATGCCGGGGTGGCTGGGCACGGTGGTCGAGTGGAACCCGATGTCCCAGACGGCGACGGCGGTACGGGACCTGTTCGGCGGGCCGGGCGGGGAGCCGGGGCATGTGTGGGCGGCGGTGGTGTGGCCGCTGGTGCTGCTGGGCGTGTTCTTTCCGTTGGCGGTGCGGAGGTTCCGGGGGTTGAGCAAGTAGGGCGGGGCGGACAGTTGGAGGGGCGGAGGGGCGGAGGGGCGGAGTGTCGGCGGGGCGGCACAGCGGCGGGCGGTAGGGCGGCGGGGCGGGCGGCAGGGCGGCTCCGAAAAGTCGTCGTGGGGGAGTGGGAACCCGGATGCGGCGAGCGGTGTACCAGAAATGACAGTGCATCGCGGCCGGGCGGATCCGGTGGATCTGTGGTGATCGGGGGGTTCCCATGAGGTGGGTCAGGGGCAGGGCGGTGGTGGCCGCAGCGCTGGGCGTGCTGGCGTTGGCGACGGCTTGCGTGGACGCGGGGGCTGAGGACGGGCGTACGGGGGCCGGGCGGGACGCACGTGCGGGCGAGAGAGGGGATGCGGGGGCCGCCGGGGCCCCTCGTGTCCCGTCCGCGCCGGACCTGCCCGGCTTCGTGGCCGGCACCGGCTTCGCGTCGGACGGCAGCGGGTTCGCGCTGTTCGCGGAGTGCGGAAAGTCGCGGTGCCGACACGGAGTCGCCGTGCTCGACCGGGGCGCCGGCGCCTGGCGGCTGGGGCGCTCGCCGTTGCCGGACGTGACGGGCGACCTCGGGATCACGGCGGGCCTGGTCGTGCTGGGCCCCGGCCGCGCGCTCATCACCGAGGGCGCCTGGCCGCCGCCGGACGGTACCTGGTTCACCGCAGACGGGGGCCGCAGCTGGAAGCGGGGCTCCAGCGAGCCCTCGGGCACGACGCCGGTCGTGCCCGAGGGGGGCGCCCTGGTCGAGGACTGCCTCCGGACGGACCCGGAGGGGAACGGCTGCGAGCGGTCCCGCCTCGCCGCGATCCTGCCGGACGCGGGGGAGTACAGGACGTTGGCGACCCAGCCTCCCCTGACAGGCGCGGTGCGGCCGGCGGGGGAGGTCGCGGAGGAAGCCGAGAGCGGTCCCGTGCGCGGGCCGGCCGCGAGCCTCCTGTTCGCCGCCGGCAGCGACCCGCACTCCGGTCGGCCCGCCCTCGCCGTCAGCGAGGACCGGGGGCGCAGCTGGCGACTGTCCCGGCTGCCGGGGGCGGCGGAGCACGGCTCGGGTGCGCACGTGGTCGGCGCCGCGCGGTCGAAGGTGCTGTACGCGGTCCAGCCGGGCGTCCCGCCCGACGAGGACGACGTGAAGAACGGCCTGCTCGCCCTGTACCGCAGCACCGACGGCGCCCACACCTGGGCGCGGGTCTGGAAGCACCGGAAGGGCGTGGAACCGCGCTCGTCGCTCGGCGCCCCGGTCGCTGCCTCCGATGGCAGCCTGACGATCTACGGCGAGGCAGGCGTCTGGCGCAGCACCGACGGCGGGCGTTCCTTCACAGGGGCCGGCTCCCAGGGAATCGCGGGCTCGGTCACCCCGACCCCGCTCGGCTACCTGTGGAGCGACCCCCATGGCGCCGGGAGCTTCCGCATATCCGCCGACGGGGTCCACTGGACGTCGTTCGACCTGGGCGACGGGAACTGACGGGGGCGCACCGCACAGCCGGCTCAGTGATGGAAACCGGTGGCCGCTTCCTTGTCGTGGGTCAACGGGTGCGGCTGTCGGCGCAGTTCGGGCACCAGCCGCCCCAGGTCCTCCACAAACAGCTCGGCGAGGTCGACCGAGAACCCGTTGCGGCACACCACCCGCAGGACGGACAGGTCCTCACGGTGGGGCGGGAAGGTGTAGGCGGGCACCAGCCAGCCCCGCTCACGCAGCCGCCGGGACACGTTGAAGACGTCGTACGCCCCGGGCGCGGTCGTGAAGGCGAACACCGGCAGCTGGCCGCCCCGGGTCGGCAGCCGGAAGTCGCCGAGCGCCTCCATGCGTTAGGCGATGCCGAGGGCCACGTCCCGCGTGGACTGCGGGGCGGGTCTCCTCAGGGGATAGGGGGTTCGTCGGCGGGTTCAGACGACCGGGGTTCCGTCCTTGCGCAGCTGCATCTGCGGACGCCCCGTCACCAGGAGCCAGGCGGGCAGGGAGGCGATGCAGAGCAGGGCGAGGATCGCGGGGGAGGCCACCAGCACGGCGGCCGTGAACAGGCTCACCCAGCCCTGCCGGGTGATGGCGAGAAGCATTCCGAGGACGCCCGCGGCGACACCGACCGCCGGGTGCACGGCCGGCACCAGGGCATGGGCACCGAGCCCCAAGGCGACGCCGACGAACACGGCCGGAAAGATCCGCCCGCCCCGGAAGCCGCAGGACGCGGCGACGAGCAGCGCGGCCAGCTTCACCACCGCCATCGTCGCGAACTCGCCCGCCGACCAGCCCTCGGGGCTGCGGGCCAGCTCGCCGACCTCGTCCAGCCCCTTGAAGAGCGTCAGATGCCCGCCCAGGGCCGCCAGCAGGCCCAGTACGAGCCCGCCCGCCGGAAGGGCCAGCATCGGGTGCCCGAGCCGGGCGAAGGCGCCGTGGACGTAAGGGAAGGCGTACACGGCGACCATGCCGAGCAGCGCCGCCGCCGACGCGACCACCAGCACCGCCAGCAGGTCGCCCCAGCCGGGCCGCCCGATGGCGGGCAGATGCAGATCGAAGGTCGGACGGGCCACCAGGGCGGTCGTCAGGGCGCCGGCCGCGGCCGCGACCAGCGGCGCGAAGACGTTGTCCCACAGCGCCCCCTTCAGCTGCTTCCCGGCCAGCGCCTCCGAAATGAGCAGCGCCGCCGCCACCGGCGTGCCGAACAGGGCCCCGATCGTCGCCGCCTCCGCCAGCGCCGGCCACAGGCCGCCCGGAACCCGCGGGAGCAGCCGGCTGCCCAGCCAGAACGCGAGCCCCACGTTCACGGCGATGATCGGGTTCTCAGGACCGAGACTCGGCCCGCCCGCGAGCATCAGCCCGGTCGCCAGCACCAGCCCGGGCAGCACGGCGGGCGGGAGAACGGGAGCGTCGAGGCCGGTGGTGGCCGGGTCGGGACCGGCGTGCCCGGGCACCTTCCACACCACTAACCCGACCGCCACGCCCGTCGCGGTGAGCACGACGAGCATCCACAGCACGGAGTACCGGCCGATCCCCAGCGCGTCCGGCAGGTCCTGCCACAGCACGTCCTGGAGCTTCCCGGCTGCCGCGCTCACCCCGACGAAGAGCAGGCTCGCGCCCACCCCTACGACGAGAGCGGGGAGGATCAAAGGCAGCAGGGTGCGCGCCGGGGTCGCCGGGGCGGCGGGTGCCTGCTGCACGGTGTCCTGGGCCACGGGCTCACGATAAGCGGACAAAACCGGCCGAACATCCGGAGGGATCCGGCCGGGCCCGCCGCCTCGCACCTGGCCGGGGAATCCGGGAAATCCGGCTTGCACCTCACGTCACGTGAGGACCCACCGTGGAGTGCGTACCGAGAAGGGAGCGGACGAAGTGAGCTATTCCGTGGGACAGGTCGCCGGTTTCGCCGGAGTGACGGTGCGCACGCTGCACCACTACGACGACATCGGCCTGCTCGTCCCGAGCGAGCGCAGCCACGCGGGCCACCGGCGCTACAGCGACACCGACCTCGACCGGCTGCAGCAGATCCTGTTCTACCGGGAGCTCGGCTTCCCGCTCGAGGAGGTCGCCGCCCTGCTCGACGACCCGGCCGCGGACCCGCGCGCGCACCTGCGCCGCCAGCACGACCTGCTGACCGCCCGGATCGAGAAGCTGCAGAAGATGGCGGCGGCCGTGGAACACGCCATGGAGGCACGCACGATGGGCATGAACCTCACACCACAGGAAAAGTTCGAGGTCTTCGGCGACAAGGACCCCGAGCAGTACGCCGAGGAAGCCGAACAGCGCTGGGGCGACACGGAGGCGTACGCCGAGACACAGCGCCGCGCCGCGCGCTACACCAAGGACGACTGGCAGCGCATGCAGGCCGAGGTCAACGACTGGAGCGAGCGCTACAACGCCCTGATGGACGCCGACGAACCGCCGACCGGCCAGGCGGCGATGGACCTGGCCGAGGAACACCGGCAGCACATCTGCGGGTGGTTCTACGAATGCTCGTACGAAATCCACCAGGGCCTCGGCGAGATGTACGTCTCCGACGAGCGTTTCAAGGCGTTCTACGACTCCATGCGCCCGGGGCTCGCCGAACACCTCAGGGATGCGATCAAGGCGAACGCGAGCCGCAGCACGTCGTAACCGCTGGCCCAGGGTGCACAGCTTTGTCCCAGGCGGACCACAGTGCATCCTGGGGACGCCCATGGAACCTGGGCCACGACAGCTGCGTTGATACTTTTGGGCAGTCAGCCTCAGCCCGTCCCCCATCAGCAGGAGCCACAATCCCGTGACCACGCTCGCGCTCGGCCCCGAGTGGCTCAGCCCCGACTACCTCATCGAGACCTTCAGCCTGCCCGGCATCCTGCTGATCGTCTTCGCCGAGTCCGGGCTCTTCGCGTTCCTGCCCGGCGATTCGCTGCTGTTCACGGCGGGACTCTTCGTGGCGGAGGGGAACTTCATCAGCCAGCCCCTGTGGCTGGTCTGCACGCTGATCGTGCTCGCCGCCGTTCTCGGCGACCAGGTGGGCTACATGATCGGCAAGTTCTTCGGCCCGAAGCTCTTCAGCCGTGCCAACTCCAAGCTCTTCAAACAGGAGAACCTGGAGAAGGCCCACGAGTTCATGGAGAAGTACGGTCCCAAGGCGATCGTCCTGGCCCGCTTTGTGCCGATCGTGCGTACGTTCGCCCCCATCGTGGCGGGCGCCGGCCGTATGAAGTACCGCACGTTCCTCACGTACAACATCGTCGGCGGCGTGGCCTGGGGCGTCGGCATCACCGTCGCCGGCTACTGGCTCGGCCAGATCGACTTCATCAAGACGAACATCGAGGCGATCCTCATCCTGATCGTCTTCGTCTCCGTGGTCCCGATCATCGTCGAGTACCTCCGCGAACGCTCCAAGAAGAAGCGCGCCGCCGCCCAGGCCCCGGTCGCCGCCTACCAGCCCCCGGCCATGGACGACGCGACGACCCAACTCCGCCGCATCCCCCCGACGGACCAGCCGTACGGCAACCAGGGGAACCAGAGCCAGCAGGGCCAGCAGGGCCGGCAGGGCGACCAGGGCCAGCAGCAGTACGGCTACGACGAGTACTACGGCCAGCCCTCGCAGCAGCAACAGCAGCAGCCGTACGCCCAGCAGTACCCGCAGGGCTCCCAGCAGTACCCGCAGGGCTACGGACAGGACCAGTACGGCGCACAGCAGGGCAACAACCAGCAGGACCCCTACAACCAGGGTTACTGACAGGCGGCCATGGGAGGCGGGGCCGTGTCACTGTCGGCAACGAGGCTCGTGGCCGAGGCTCGTGGACGCCCGGCGCTCAGAACCCGCGGGTGCGTTTCGCGGCCCGCCGCCCCGCCGCACTCCCCGCCCCCGGCAACCGCAGGAACAGCCGCGAGATCTCCGACCCGAGGTTGACGCCGATGGCGATGGCCATCGCGAGCGCCGCCGCCTTGGACAGCGACACCAGCCCCTCGTCGACCTGGTTCTGCGCGATGGCCAACAGCCCGAAATACGTTGCGGAACCCGGCAGGAGGGGCCCGATCGCCGCGGTCGTATAGGGCAGCGCGGAGGCGAACCGGTACCGGGACAGCATCTGGCCGAACAGGCCGACCAGCCCCGCCGCCACCGCCGTGGACGCGACCGGCGAGAGATCGCCCGTGTAGTGCATCGCGCCGTACACCGACCAGGCGACCCCACCGTTCAGCGTCACCGCCAGCACGGTGGAACGTTCCTGCTGGAGCAGCACCGCGAAGGTCAGGGACAGCAGCATCGACGCGCCGATCTGCCACAGCGGATCCGCGCCGATGCCCAGGGCGGCGTCCGGGTTGAGGCTGGCGCCGAGCTGCACGCCCACGTAGAGCATGATCAGCACGCCGACGACGATGCCGACGAAGAGGTACATGACCTCCAGCAGGCGCGCGGAGGCGGTGATGTAGAAGCCGGTCAGACCGTCCTGGACGCCCGCCACCAGCGCCCGCCCGGGCAGCAGGGCGAACAGCCCACCGGTGACGACCGCGGAGGCCTTCACGTCCACGTGCGCGAGGGTCAGCGCGATCCCTATCGCGGCCGGCGGCATCGCGGCCACGGTGAACTGGTAGAACTCCGGCAGCCCGCGTCCCGCGCACAGCCACGCCAGCCGGTCGCCGAGCATCGCGCCGAGCGCGGCCGCGACGAAGACGATGTAGTCACCGCCGACGAGCACGGAGGCCGCACCCGCCAGCAGCCCGCTCGCGGAGGTCAGCACCCAGCCGGGATACGGGTGCCGGTTGCGCCGGATCTCCGCGAGCCGCCGGTAGGCCTCCTCGAGGGAGATCGCCGTGTCCGGGTCGCTGAGGTCGTCGACCAGCCGGAACACGGCCGCCAGGCGCGTGTAGTCGGTGCCGCGGCGGCGGACCGTCCGGGAGGCCGTCACCGGGTCCTCCACCAGGGACGGCTGGTACGAGATCGACAGCAGGGTGAAGGTGACGTTCGGCTCGCAGCGGTCCAGGCCGTAGGAGCGGCAGACCGCGAACATCGCCGCCTCGACGTCCTCCGCACCCTCACCGCCGGCCAGTAGCAGCTCGCCGATACGCAGCGTCAGGTCGAGCACCCGCGGGACGGCCGGGCCCTCCTCCTCGACCTTCTGCAAGAGCTCCGGAGCGGGCCGCTCGGCCACCGGCATCCGCAGCATCGTGCGCATCCGGTCCTGCCAGGGCGCGTTCTTCGTGAGGCTGATCAGGGGGATGCCGGTCGCCGGAGTGAACGCGGCCGGAGCGTCCTGGGCGCTGTAGGTGCGCGGCGGACTGAACGCCGACCCCTCGGACTCCGCCACGGGCGTCTGCGGCACGCCGAGCCCCTTGGGAACCGCGAACTCCGACGTGGTCTCGGACTCCGTGGCGACACCCCTGGGCGCGGCCAGCCCTTCGGGAACCGCGAACTCCGATGTCGTCGAGGAGTCGGCCGGATCCCCGGAAACGCCGGTGGGAGCGGTGAACCTGCTCCTGGCCTCGTCCGACCGCGGCTTGCGGTCCTTCGCGTCCGTCACTCCGTAGCGCTCCCTGTACGACACATGCAGCAAGCCTCAGTATGCGCACACATACGCGAAGGGGCCGCACGCGCATGCGTGCGGCCCCTTCGCAACAGCAGGCTCAGTGACCGCCCTGGTCCTTGAAGCGCTTGTACGACCGCTCGATCTCGGCCTCGGCCTCGGTGCGGCCGACCCAGTCGGCGCCCTCGACCGACTTGCCGGGCTCCAGGTCCTTGTAGACCTCGAAGAAGTGCTGGATCTCCAGACGGTCGAACTCCGACACGTGGTGGATGTCCCGCAGGTGCTCCACGCGCGGGTCGTGCGCCGGGACGCACAGCAGCTTGTCGTCGCCGCCGGCCTCGTCCGTCATACGGAACATGCCGATCGCGCGGCACTGGATGAGGCAGCCCGGGAAGGTCGGCTCGTCCAGGATGACCAGGGCGTCCAGCGGGTCTCCGTCCTCGCCGAGGGTGTTCTCGACGAAGCCGTAGTCGGCCGGGTAACTGGTCGAGGTGAAGAGGCGACGGTCCAGGCGGATCCGACCGGTCTCGTGGTCCACCTCGTACTTGTTCCGCGAACCCTTCGGAATCTCGATCGTGACGTCGAACTCCACCGGTGGCTCCTCCATGATCAGCACATAGTTCTGGTGGTTAAGTGTCCCTCACGCAGGTGTGTGATCGCGAAAGGGGCTGGTGGTCGTGCCAGAGCGGAGGCCTTGGCGGGCCGCGAGACCGCATGTGACGCGGGTCGCGGACGCCGTACGACCGCGTCTGGCACAGGCCGCGGACGCCGTACGACCGCGTTTTGCGCGCGCCGCGACGGCCGCGAAGCCGAGGCTCGCACGGATCGCGCGGGCCGCGAAGCCGCAGGTCGCGCGGATCACGAGGCCGAAGACACCGAAGACCTGGCAGTACACCGCGGGCGCCGCCACCGCCGGACTGGCGCTGGCCGCCGCAGTGGTGACCGCCGCGGGCCCCTGGGACTCCACCGGTCAGCGTACGGCGGAGCGGGACCGGGCGGTCGCCCAGGAGCGAACGGGTGGCGCAGATCACGACGGCTCGTCCGGTTCGGTGGGCGGGGCGCCCCGGCCCGCCCCCAGCGCCGCCTCCGTGCTCGCCGGCCTCGGCGGTGCCACGAACGGCGCCAAGAGGGCCCCGACCGGCCCGGCCCTCGCCGAGGTCCTGAGCCCCCTCCTGAGGGATCCGGCGCTCGGCGCCCGCTCCACGGCGGCGGTCGTCGACGTCGCCACCGGCAAGCGGCTCTACGGCACGGGCGCCGACGAGGCCCTGACCCCCGCCTCCACCACCAAGATCGCCACCGCCGTCGCCGCCCTCTCCGCCCTGGGCGCCGACCACCGCCTCACCACCCGCGCCGCCCTCGAACCCGACACCGACGAACTCGTCCTCGTCGGCGGCGGCGACCCCACCCTCACCGCCCGGAAGGACGCCGAGGGCTGGGCGAGCCTGCGCACCCTCGCCGACGACACCGCCGCCGCCCTGAAGAAGCGCGACATCAACCAGGTCACGCTCTCGTACGACACCACCCTGTACGCCGGTTCCGAACGTCATCCCATCGGAGTCAACGACAACCTCGCCCTCGTCACCGCCCTGATGGCCGACGAGGCCCGCACGGACGACTCCGCGAGCGGCCCCGCGCCCCGCGTGCCGGACCCGGCGGCGGACGCGACCCGTACCTTCGCCGAGCTCCTCGAGGACAACGGCATCAAGACGACGTCCCCCGGCCCCTCCAAGGCCACCGGCCGCGCCGAGTCCCTCGCCACGGTCTCCTCGCCGCCGCTCTCCGCCCTCGTCGAACGCATGCTCACCAACAGCGACAACGACATCGCCGAGGCCCTCGCCCGCCAGACGGCGGTCGCGACCGGCAAACGCGCCGACTTCGACGGCGCCGGCCGGGCCATCGGCGCCCAGCTGAAGAAACTCGGACTGCCCGTGTCGGGCGCCGCCTTCAAGGACGGCAGCGGCCTCGACCGGAACGACAGACTCACGGCGGACCTCCTGACGGCCCTTCTGGTGAAGGCCGGCGACCCCACCCGCCCGGAACTCCGCCCCGCCCTCACCGGCCTCCCGGTGGCCGGCTTCACGGGCACCCTGACCAGCCGCTACACGGACGGCGCGGCAGGGATCGTACGAGCGAAGACAGGCACCCTGACCGGCGTGAACACGCTGGCGGGAACGGTGGTGGACCAGGACGGCCACCTGCTGGCCTTCGCGTTCCTCACGTCGAACACGACCGACCCGGCGGCGGCGCAGTCGGCGCTGGACAGGACCGCGACGGCTCTGGCGGCGTGCGGTTGCAGGTAACGCGGCCCCGTCAACCTCGCGCGGCCCTGCCCCAAGCGGTAGCGCTCACGTACGGTTGACGCATGACGAGCATCGGTGGTGCCGAGATGGTCGACTGGAATCTCGCGGTCGCGACCGCGACCCGGCTCGTGCGGCCGGGCCCCGACGTGAGCCGTGACGAGGCCAGGGCCGTCGTCGCGGAGCTGCGTCGGCATGCCAAGGCCTCGGAGGGACACGTCCGGGGCTTCACTCGTTTGGGGACGGAAGACACCCACGACACCCCGGTCCTCGTCGTCGACCGACCGGGCTGGGTCCGGGCGAACGTCGCCGGCTTCCGGGAGCTGCTGAAGCCGCTGCTGGACAAGATGCAGGAACGGCGCGGCAGCACCCCCGGCGGCGCGGTCCTCGGCGCAGTAGGCGGCAAGGTGACGGGCGTCGAGCTGGGGATGCTGCTGTCCTTCCTGTCCTCGCGGGTCCTCGGCCAGTACGAGACCTTCGCCCCGGCCACCCGCGAACTCCCGGCGGGAGCGAACGGCGGCGGCCGTCTGCTCCTCGTCGCCCCGAACATCGTGCACGTGGAGCGCGAACTCGACGTACAGCCGCACGACTTCCGCCTGTGGGTGTGCCTGCACGAGGAGACGCACCGCACGCAGTTCACGGCCGTGCCCTGGCTGCGGGACCACCTGCAGGGCGAAATCCAGTCGTTCCTGGGGGAGACCGAGGTCGACCCCATGACCGTCCTGGAACGCGTCCGGGAGGCCGCCCAGTCGCTCGCCGGCGGGCGCCCCGAGGGCGAGGAGGACGAGGGCGGCAGGTCCATCGTGGAGATCGTGCAGACGCCCGCCCAGCGGGAGATCCTCGGCCGCCTCACCGCCGTGATGTCCCTCCTGGAGGGCCACGCCGACTTCGTGATGGACGGGGTCGGTCCGGACGTCGTGCCGACCGTCGCCGAGATCCGCGAGAAGTTCCAGCAGCGTCGCGCCAAGGGGGCCTCCCGACTGGACATGGCCCTGCGCAAGCTGCTCGGGCTGGACGCCAAGCTCCGGCAGTACCGCGACGGCGAACGCTTCGTGCGGGCCGTCGTCGACCAGGTCGGCATGGACGGCTTCAACCGCGTGTGGACGTCCCCCAACACCCTCCCGACCAAGACGGAGATCGCCAAACCGGCGGACTGGGTCGCGCGGGTGCATCGCAAGGCCGAGTCGTGAACAGCGCGCCGAGGTCGTGAAGCGAATCCGGCCGACGGCAGGCGAACGCCCCTCCAATCACCCGTCCGAGGGACCGTGAGCGATGGGTAGGCGTGCAATGCTCGGGGAACGGCCCGGTTCTGTCACCATCTACACACTCTGAGTGACCGAACCCGGGCTCACCCCCGAAAACTTCATGAAGGGAACCGGACATGGGTCCCCATCCTGCGGTCGCGGCGATACGCCTGGCGGTCCGCCGCGTCCTCCACGACATCCTCACCGAGCACAGCCGTACGACTGCCGGTCGTACGACCGAGAGCGGTACGACCGAGAGCCGTACGACCGGCGAGCCCGGCGCCTTTGACGACCCCCCGCACGAGCGCGCGCCGTCGCCGCTCGTGCTCGTGGCGTGCTCCGGCGGCGCCGACTCCATGGCCCTCGCCTCGGCCCTCGCCTTCGAAGCCCCCAAGCTCGGCCTCCGCGCCGGCGGCATCACCGTCGACCACGGCCTGCAGCCCGGCTCCGACCTGCGCGCCGACGAGGTCGTCCTGCGGCTGCGTGAACTCGGCCTCGACCCGGTCGAGTCCACCGCCGTGACCGTCGGCCGCGAAGGCGGACCCGAGGCGGCCGCCCGTGACGCCCGCTACGCCGCCCTCGACGCGGCCGCCGAACGCCACGGCGCCCTCGCCGTCCTCCTCGGCCACACGCGCGACGACCAGGCCGAGACCGTCCTGCTGGGCCTCGCCCGCGGGTCCGGCATCCGCTCCCTGTCCGGAATGGCCGCTGTTTCCGGGGGGCCGGGGGCCGCCCGCCGTTACCGCCGCCCCTTCCTCCAGCTCGACCGGCAGACCGCCCGCAAGGCCTGCATGGTCCAGTCCCTGCCCGTCTGGGACGACCCGCACAACGCAGACCCGGCGTACACCCGCTCCCGGCTGCGCCACGAGGGCCTGCCCGCGCTGGAGAAGGCGCTCGGCAAAGGCGTCGTGGAGGCCCTCGCCCGTACGGCCCAGCTCTCCCGCGACGACGCCGACGCCCTCGACGCCTGGGCCGGTCAGGCCGAGGCCGCCGTCCGGGACGCCGCAGGGCTGCTGGAGTGCGCCAAGCTCTACGCCCTGCCGCCCGCCGTACGCCGTCGCATCCTGCGCCGCGCCGCCATCGAGGCCGGCGCCCCGGCGGGCTCGTTGTTCGCGCGTCACATCGAGGAAGTCGACCGGCTGATCACCGGCTGGCGCGGCCAGGGAGCCATCAATCTCCCGGGCAAGGTCGTGGCCCAGCGGCAGGGTGGCAGACTGGTGATTCGGCAAGGCTGAATCCCGGCCTCTCCGTGCACCTCGGCGAGGGGCAGGGCAGCCGGTTGGACGACCGAAAGTGATGCGGGTGGACGCGAAAGACATGGGTGCCGACCTCAAGTCGGTGCTCATCACCAAGGAAGAGATCGACGCGAAGCTCATGGAGCTCGCCGCGAAGATCGACGCGGAGTACGCGGGCAAGGACCTGCTGATCGTCGGCGTCCTCAAGGGCGCGGTGATGGTCATGGCGGACCTCGCCCGGGCGCTGTCCACCCCCGTCACCATGGACTGGATGGCCGTGTCGTCGTACGGCGCGGGCACCCAGTCCTCCGGTGTGGTGCGGATCCTCAAGGACCTCGACACCGACATCAAGGGCAAGCACGTCCTGATCGTCGAGGACATCATCGACTCCGGACTGACCCTGTCCTGGCTGATCTCCAACCTTGGCTCGCGCGAGCCCGCATCCCTCAAGGTGTGCACTCTGCTGCGCAAGCCCGAGGCCGCCAAGGTCGCCATCGACGTCCAGTGGGTCGGCTTCGACATCCCGAACGAGTTCGTCGTCGGTTACGGCCTCGACTACGCCGAGAAGTACCGCAACCTCCCGTTCGTCGGTACGCTCGCGCCCCACGTCTACGGCGGCTGAGCCAGACAGCCCAAGCCCTGTAAGACGATCGGGAACCCCAGCGGGTTTCGCGCCGTTGGAGCATGCAGACGGGTTCACCGGCTGTCCTGTGCGGCTTCGGTCCACAATGCTGGGGTACCGTCAGAAGAACTGTCTTATCAAACTCACTATGGCAGGAGGGACGGGGCGGCACCGCTCCGTATGGATGGACGTGAAGCGATACTTCCGTGGGCCGGTCATGTGGATCGTGCTGGCCGTCCTTGCCGTGGTCGTGTTGATGCAGGTCGTCGGCTCGTCCGGTGGCTACAAGACGGTGGACACCGGCCAGGTGATCCAGGCGATCAATGACAACAAGGTCGAATCAGCCAAGCTGACCACCGGCGACGAGCAGACCGTGAAGGTCCAGCTCAAGGACGGCGTAAAGGTCGAGGGCAGCTCGAAGATCCAGGCGAGCTACATCGGCGACCAGGGTGCGACCCTCGCCGGCACCTTGCAGAACAAGTACCAGGACAAGCAGATCCCGGACGGTTACACCGTCTCGCCGACGAAGCAGAACGCTTTCGTCGGGATCCTGCTCTCCCTGCTCCCCTTCGTCCTCATCGTGGTCGTCTTCCTGTTCCTGATGAATCAGATGCAGGGTGGCGGCTCCCGAGTCATGAACTTCGGGAAGTCCAAGGCGAAACTCATCACCAAGGACACCCCGAAGACGACGTTCTCGGACGTCGCGGGCTCGGACGAGGCCGTCGAGGAGCTCCACGAGATCAAGGAGTTCCTGCAGGAACCGGCGAAGTTCCAAGCCGTCGGGGCGAAGATCCCCAAGGGCGTACTGCTGTACGGCCCTCCCGGCACCGGCAAGACCCTGCTCGCGCGTGCCGTCGCGGGCGAGGCCGGCGTGCCGTTCTACTCGATCTCCGGTTCCGACTTCGTCGAGATGTTCGTCGGTGTCGGTGCCTCCCGAGTGCGTGACCTGTTCGAGCAGGCCAAGGCGAACGCTCCGGCGATCGTCTTCGTCGATGAGATCGACGCGGTCGGCCGCCATCGCGGCGCCGGCCTCGGCGGTGGTCACGACGAGCGCGAGCAGACGCTGAACCAGCTGCTCGTCGAGATGGACGGCTTCGACGTCAAGGGCGGTGTGATCCTCATCGCCGCGACGAACCGGCCGGACATCCTCGACCCGGCACTGCTGCGTCCCGGCCGCTTCGACCGCCAGATCGCGGTCGACCGTCCGGACATGCAGGGCCGTCTGGAGATCCTCAAGGTCCACCAGAAGGGCAAGCCGGTCGCGCCGGACGTCGACCTGTCGGCCGTCGCCCGCCGCACCCCCGGTTTCACCGGCGCGGACCTGGCGAACGTGCTGAACGAAGCGGCGCTCCTGACGGCGCGCAGCGACCTGAAGCTCATCGACAACCACATGCTGGACGAGGCCATCGACCGTGTTGTGGCGGGCCCGCAGAAGCGGACCCGGATCATGTCGGACAAGGAAAAGAAGATCACCGCGTACCACGAGGGCGGCCACGCCCTGGTCGCGGCGGCTTCCCCGAACTCCGATCCGGTCCACAAGATCACGATCCTCTCGAGAGGCCGTGCTCTGGGCTACACGATGGTCCTGCCGGACGAGGACAAGTACTCGACCACGCGCAACGAGATGCTGGACCAGCTGGCTTACATGCTGGGCGGCCGCGCGGCCGAGGAACTCGTCTTCCACGACCCGACCACCGGCGCTGCGAACGACATCGAGAAGGCCACCGCAACGGCCCGCGCGATGGTCACGCAGTACGGCATGACGGAGCGTCTCGGCGCCATCAAGTTCGGTGGCGACAACACCGAGCCGTTCCTGGGACGTGAGATGTCGCACCCGCGTGACTACTCGGAAGAGGTCGCCGCGCTCGTCGACGAAGAGGTCAAGAAGCTCATCGAGAACGCGCACAACGAGGCCTGGGAGATCCTGGTCGAGAACCGCGACGTGCTCGATCAGCTGGTGCTCCAGCTGCTGGAGAAGGAGACGCTGAACAAGGAGCAGATCGCCGAGATCTTCGCTCCCATCGTCAAGCGTCCCCCGCGGCCGGCCTGGACCGGCTCCTCCCGCCGCACGCCGTCCACCCGTCCGCCGGTGCTTTCCCCCAGGGAGCTCGCACTGACGAACGGCGCCAACGGCGCGACGCCGGCGATCTCCACCGCGAAGTCCACCGCGGCGGAACCCGCCCCGGTGGCCGAGCCCGCCCCCGAGGAGCGTCCGGAGAGCTGACTCCTCGGACACTTCGGGGCACGGTGACCTCACCAGGCCCGGAATGGATGCCGCGCCCCCCAGGTTCTAGCCTGGGGGGCGCGGCATTTTGCATGTCCGCAGCGAGGCGCGTGGTCCACACGCGCGACAGGCACAGGAACGAGGCACCAGATGACCGACCCCGTGACGCTGGACGGCGAGGGCTCGATCGGCGATTTCGACGAGAAGCGGGCCGAGAACGCCGTACGCGAACTGCTGATCGCGGTCGGTGAGGACCCGGACCGCGAGGGGCTTCGGGAGACGCCGGGGCGGGTGGCGCGGGCGTACCGGGAGATTTTCGCGGGGTTGTGGCAGAAGCCCGAGGACGTGCTGACGACGACGTTCGACCTGGGGCACGACGAGATGGTGCTCGTGAAGGACATCGAAGTCCTGAGCAGCTGTGAACACCACCTGGTGCCGTTCGTCGGCGTCGCCCATGTCGGGTACATCCCGTCCACCGACGGCAAGATCACGGGGCTGTCGAAGCTGGCCCGGCTGGTGGACGTGTATGCCCGCCGGCCCCAGGTGCAGGAACGACTCACCACGCAGATCGCCGACTCCCTGATGAAGATCCTCGAGCCGCGCGGGGTGATCGTCGTCGTCGAGTGCGAGCACATGTGCATGTCGATGCGGGGGGTCCGGAAGCCCGGGGCGAAGACCATAACGTCGGCGGTCCGGGGCCAGCTGCGTGACCCCGCCACCCGTAATGAGGCGATGAGCCTCATCATGGCCCGCTGAGCGGCCTCCTGATCGTCCGGCGGGTCAGGCCGCCGAAGCCGCCCCCGTGTTGTGGTCGTCGTCCTCCGGGAGCCTGCAGACGCGCTCCAGGAAGATGGCGGCCGCTATGACGGCGATGCCCGCGAGGACCGAGAAGCCGGCGTAGATGGCCTGGTCTCGGCGGGCGGGGATGTCGAGGGACTCCAGGAGGAAGACGCCGGTGCCGCCGTACATCCCGGAGACGAGGGCGGCGACCAGGGCGCTGGCCTGGCCGAAGACGACCGCGCGGGCCGCCATCAGCGGGTCGACGCCCTTGGCCTCGGGGCGGCGCTCGCGCTGGGCCTTGAGGCGGGCGCGGATCGAGAGCGCCGTGGACAGCAGGACCGCGGCGATCAGGGCGAGGACGATGGGGGCGGCCAGGGGGACGCTGGGGAGGGTCCCGACCGAGTTCCAGAGGCGGGCGCCCGCCCAGGACAGGATCCCGGCGACGGCGAAGACGCCGGCCAGCAACCTGATGCGCAGCTCTCTCACGGTGTCCCTTCAGCTCCCCGGCCGTGGTCGCGGACGGTGGTCGTGATGACCCGTCCGGTCCGGCCGTCTCGGCGGGCCGCCCCAGGGTCGTCTTGACCTTAACGGCTACTCGGGCAGCCGGAGTTCCAGGTCCTTGCGAGGTTCCACGCCCTCGCGGGTGACGGTGTCGAGGAGGGTCGCGACCGCGCCCCGGCCGGGCAACTGGGCCTCGGGCTCCACGTCGTGCCAGGGGGCGAGCACGAAGGCGCGTTCGTGGGCGCGGGGGTGGGGGAGGGTGAGGTTCGGGTCGTCGGTGACGACGTCGGCGTACGCGACGATGTCGACGTCGAGGGTGCGCGGGCCCCAGCGCTCGTCCCGGACGCGGTTGAAGGCCTCCTCGACCGCGTGCGCCCGCTCCAGCAGGGAGGACGGGGGCAGCGTCGTCTTCAGGACCACGACCGCGTTGAAATAGGACGGCTGGCTGCCGGGTTCGACGCCCCACGGCTCCGTCTCGTACACGGGGGAGACGGCCTTGATGCGGAGGCCGGGGGTGTCCTCCAGGGCGTCGATGGCTCCCTGGAGGGTCTCCAGGCGGTTGCCCAGGTTGGAGCCGAGGGCGATCACGGCGCGTTTCGGGTTCTGGAGGGTGGTGTCGGCGGCGTCGACCTTCTCGACGACGGAGGCGGGTACCGGCTGTACGGTCGGGTCGCTGTGACCCTCGGTGAAGAACGCGGTCATACTCGGCTCCGGGTGATGGTGACGGTCACGTCGTCGAAGGGGACGGTGATCGGCGCGTCCGGTTTGTGGACGGTGACCTCGACCTCCTGGACTCCTTCGTGCTTCAGACAGGCCTGGGTGATGCGCTCGGCGAGCGTCTCGATGAGGTTGACCGGCTCGCCCTGGACGACGGCCACGACCTCCTCCGCCACGATGCCGTAGTGCACGGTCTTCGCCAGGTCGTCGTCGGCGGCGGCCGGACGGGTGTCCAGGCCGAGGACGAGGTCCACGATGAAGGTCTGGCCCTCCTCGCGCTCCTTGGGGAACACGCCGTGGTGCCCGCGGGCCTTGAGGCCGCGCAGCGCGACACGATCCACGCGAATCACTCCTGCAATCGTCGGTGACGGCCGGTCCCTACCGTGTGCGGGCGGTACACCGGCCTCGAACGAATCTACCTGCGAGCACTGACAGGGCCGGGGCACGGGGCCGCGGGCCCGAGCCGGGGCCGGAGGTTTCACCTTGTGTTTCCCCCGGGGAACCCGACGGCTCACGGGCTGGTAGCCGCCCCTACCCCGGGTCCGTGATTCCAACCACTTCTTGGTCCGTGCGGGCGACGGGGACCTGTCGGCGTCCTTCCTGTGGGGCGCCTACCCGCTCAGGCGGGGGTGTCGTCGCTTTCGTCCTCGTCGTTTTCGGCCAGAACCGGGGACGCGTGGTGCGACCAGAGCTTCCAGCCGTCGGGTGTGCGGCGGAACACGTTCGTGGCGACGACCAGCTGGCCGACGAGCGGGCCGAGTTCCTCGCCGCCCTCGGGGGCGGGGCCGCCGCTGAGGATGTTCTCCGTGCAGGTCACCAGGGCGGTGTCACCGGTGATGGAAACATGCACATCTGTGAGGAAAAACTGAATATAGTCCGTATTTGCCATGATCAAGGCGTAGGACCTGAGGACGTCGCCGCGGCCGGTGAGCACAGGCCAGCCGGGGTGCACGCACGAGATCACACCGGTGTCCGCCGGATCGTGGTACTCCTCGTCGACGCCCAGGTCGGACGGGGTCAGCCACATCGAGGTCAGCTCCTCGAAGTCGCCCCGCTCCATCGCCTCGTAATAGGTGGCGTTGGCGAGTTCGACCTGCTCGACCTCGGTGTGGGGGGCGCTCACAGGGCTCCCTCTGCGCCGTTGTCCGCCGCGCGTGCGCCTTCCACGGCGCGTGCGACCCGTACCGCGTCCGCCGTCGCGCGCACCTCGTGCACGCGCACCGCCCATGCGCCGGCGTGCGCCGCGAGCGCGGAGACGGCGGCCGTCGCGGCGTCGCGCTCGCGTGCGGGCGGCGGCGCGCCCTCCGGTCCGGCGAGGACCCGGCCGAGGAACCGCTTGCGGGAGGCGGCGACCAGCAGCGGGTGGCCGAGGCCGAGGAGGCGGTCGAGGTGGGCCAGGAGGGTGAGGTCGTGTTCGGCGTCCTTGGAGAAGCCGAGGCCCGGATCGACGACGATGCGGTCGGGGGTGACGCCCCCGTCCAGAACGGCCTGCACGCGCGCGTGCAGTTCGTCGACGACTTCGGCGACGACGTCGTCGTACACCCCCCTGACGTTGCCGCCCTCCAGGAAGCCGCGCCAGTGCATGACGACGAAGGGGGCGCCCGCGGAGGCCACGGCCGGGATCATCGCGGGGTCGGCGAGGCCGCCGCTGACGTCGTTGACGAGGGCGGCGCCGGCCGCGAGGGCCCGTTCGGCGACGCAGGCGCGCATGGTGTCGACGGAGACGGTGACGCCCTCGGAGGCGAGGCCGCGGACCACGGGGATCACCCGCTTGAGCTCCTCGGCCTCGTCGACCCGGGTGGCGCCGGGGCGGGTGGACTCGCCGCCGACGTCGACCAGGTCGGCGCCCTCGGTGACCAGGTCCAGGCCGTGCTTGACGGCCGCTGTCGTGTCGAAGAAGCGGCCGCCGTCGGAGAAGGAATCGGGGGTGACGTTCACGACTCCCATGACCGCGCAGCGGCCCCATTCCGGAAGGCCCGCGACGCGTCCACGTCCGCTCTGCTTGCTCATACGTTCAGCGTAGGCCCAGGGCGGGGCCGCGAGCCCCGGGGCCCGGCCGTGGCGAGGGGCGGGCCCCCGGGGCCGTCACCGTGACCGCGGCCTGTCCGGGTGGCTGCGTCACGCCGCGCGGACGTCCCGCTCCGTGACGGCGTGGGCGCACGCGCGCGAGGGGGCCGTACGGCGTCGCAGGAAGCGCGGAAGGGGGAGGGCCAGGTTGACGAAGCCCTCCGCCTGCATGGCGGCGAAGCCGATGCGGGGCAGGTCTCCGGAGGCGCGGTAGACGACGAAGCGGGGCTCCCAGCGCGGCTGGAACTTCGCGTTGAACTTGTACAGGGACTCGATCTGGAACCAGCGGGACAGGAAGACCAGCAGCCCGCGCCAGACCCGCAGGACCGGGCCCGCGCCGATCTTCTCGCCGCGGGCCAGTGCCGAGCGGAACATCGCGAAGTTCAGGGACACGCGCGTGATGCCGAGCCTCGGTGCCGCCTGGAGTGCCGCCACGATCAGCAGTTCGTTCATGCCGGGGTCCGCCGACCGGTCGCGCCGCATCAGGTCCAGGGAGACGCCGTCCGTGCCCCACGGCACGAAGTGCAGGATCGCCATGAGGTCGCCGTACTGCCCCGGCCGGCCGTCGGCCTTGTGGGCGGTGGCGATGAGACAGTCGCCGTCGGCCGGGTCGCCGATGCGGCCGAGCGCCATGGAGAAGCCGCGCTCGGTGTCGGTGCCGCGCCAGTCCTCGGCGGCGCGGCGGATGCGGTCCAGCTCGACGTCGCCGAGGTCACGGACGCGCCGTACCCGGGTCTCGTAACCGGCGCGCTCGATGCGCTTGACCATCTGGCGCACATTGCGCATCGCACGGCCGGCCAGGGAGAAATCCGCGACGTCCACCACCGCCTCGTCGCCCAGTTCGAGGGCGTCGAGGCCGGTCTCGCGGGTCCAGACCTCGCCGCCGGTCTCGGAGCAGCCCATGACGGCGGGGGTCCAGGAGTGGGCTCTGGCCTCGTCCATGAAGCGCTCGATGGCGCCCGGCCAGGCCTCGACGTCACCGATCGGGTCGCCGCTGGCCAGCATCACGCCGGAGACGACGCGGTACGTCACCGCCGCCTTGCCGCTGGGCGAGAAGACCACGGCCTTGTCGCGGCGCAGCGCGAAGTGGCCGAGGGAGTCGCGGCCGCCGTGCTTGTCCAGGAGGGCCCGCAGCCGGGCCTCGTCCTCCGCCGTGAGGCGCGCGGCCGGGTGTTCGGGGCGGAAGGCCAGGTAGATCGTCGTGATGGCGGTGAGCAGGCCGAGGGCGCCCAGGGAGACCGCGACCGTCCAGGAGGTGTTGCCCTGGTAGTCGACCGGGCCCTCGAAGCCGAACAGGCCGTACAGGACGTGCGTGATGCGGTCGGCCAGGCTGGGGTCGCCCACCAGGTGATCGGGGTGGACGCTGACGATGACCAGTCCGAGAGCGAGGGAACCGGCGCCCATGAGGACGAAGTTGGCGAGTGCCCGCCACCGGCTGCGCGGGTCGGGCAGCGCGGAGAACTGGTCGCGGTGGCGCAGCAGGGGCGCGAGCAGCGCGAGCGAGATGAGGACTCCCACGAGCGAGTGCCGGTAGGTGAACTGCGCCATCGCTCCGGCCGGAAGCAGCACCACGGCGGCGCGCCAGGCCCGGCGCTTGGCGCGCTTGAGGCCGTGACCGAGCAGCAGCAACAGGATGCCGGCGCTGAGCGCGAGCGCGGCCGCGAACGGACCGAGCGCGCCGGGCAGCACCTCGGCGATGGTGTGCATACGGCTGTGCCTGAAGCGCGGGAAGACGCCCGCGGCGATGTCCACGAGGCCCACGAGGGCACACGCTCTGCCGACGAGGGCCGGGACGGCCTCGGGGCGCGGACCACTCAGGACGCGCCGCATCCGGTGTGATCGGGTCGGAACCTCGCCCGACATTTCCTCATCTGTCCTGACAGACATCGCATCCCGTTGTTCCGCGAGAGACCTTGGATCCGGGCCCGATTCGGGCATCCGGCGACATTGCGCCCTCTAGGACGGTGTCTCGGTGGGAGAGGTTCACTCACCTCCTCAAAACCGGTCCAAAGCCCTGGGCAAGTCCCGGGCAAGTCCTCGCGAAGGAACCCATGGGTCTCACGAGCAACAAGACGCTGCTGCTGGCGGTGCTCTGCGCCGTGCTGCTCTTCGTCGGCACGGTGTGGCTGTGGCCGCGGCTGGCACGGCGGAACCTGCGGGCCGTGGGAGGACGCGTCGGCCTGCTGCTCGCCATCCAGTTGGCACTCTTCGTGTCCGTCGGCCTCGCCGCCAACCAGGCTTTCGGTTTCTACGCCTCCTGGGCTGACCTGTTCGGGCGGGAGACCGACCAGGGCGTGGTGGTCGACCACACCGAGGGTCTCCGTTCGGGCGGCCCTCTCCGGGTGGTCGACACGCAGCGGGTGAAGGAGACGGGCGGTCTGAGGCCGCAGGTCGGCGGGCAGATCCAGAAGGTCGCCATTGTGGGCCGTACGACCCGTATCGCCACGCCCGCGTACGTGTATCTGCCGCCGGAGTACTTCCAGCCGCAGTACCGAACGCGAACGTTTCCCGCGGCCGTCGTCCTCACCGGTTATCCGGGTACCGCTCAGGCGCTCGTGGACAAACTCCGCTATCCGCGCACGGCATGGAAGCTCGCCGAGAACGGACGTATGCAGCCGATGATCCTGGTGATGCTGCGGCCGACGGTGGCGCCGCCGCGGGACACGGAGTGCGTGGACATCCCCGGCGGTCCGCAGACCGAGTCGTTCTTCGCAAGGGATCTGCCCGACGCCGTACTCGCCCACTACAGGGTGGGCGAAAAGCCGGGCAGCTGGGGCATCATCGGCGACTCCACGGGCGGCTACTGCGCGCTGAAGCTCGCCATGCACCACCCCGAGGTGTACGCCGCCGGGGCGGGGCTGTCCGCGTACTACAACGCGCCGAGCGACCCGACCACGGGCGACCTCTTCCACGGCGACAGGGAACTGCGCGACCGGGCCAACCTCTGGTGGTACCTCAAGCACAGGCCCGCGCCCGACACTTCACTGCTCGTCACCAGCAGCAAGGCCGGCGAGGCCAACTACAAGGACACGTTGAAGTTCATAGAGCGGGTGAAGAACACCGGGCGGACACGGATCTCGTCGATCATCCTCGAAAGCGGCGGGCACAACTTCAACACCTGGCGTCGGGAGATTCCCGCGACGCTGCAGTGGATCGGCGGGCGGCTGGGCGACCACTGAAAACGATCTTGCAGTTCTCGCCGTTCCGGTCGGCCGCGCGTGGTGCCTCTTGCCAATCCTGCCGAATTCGATGCGGATCTGTTTCCTGATGACCTGTGAAGTCTTCGGGATGGCGGTGTTTTTACGGCCCGGGGCACCATCATTCGCCTACGCGCGGTAAGTTTCTGGCCATGCCACGTGGACGTCACCGCCATTCCCCGCCTTTGCACAGGATCCTGCCCCCGTCGGCGATCGCAGGAGTCTCTCTGGTCTGCGCTCTCGGCCCCTGGGTGTTCACGGAACAGACAGTGCTCCGTGGGCTGGCCGCGGCCGCCGCGGTGACGGCGGTCGTCGGTGCGGTCGTCATGCGTCACTGGGACACCCAGGCGGGCAAGCAGGTCGCCGACCTCACGCGCGCGCGTGCGAGCGACGAGTGGCGCTACGAGGAGCGGGTCGCCGAACTGGAGACCGACCTCGACGAGTCGCGCGAGCTGCGCGTCAAGCTGGAGCAGCGGCTGCGGGCCAAGCGCGCCGAACTCGCGGGCCTGCGCAACGAACACGCGGCGCTGCTGCGGCGGTACGCCACGGCGGAGACCGAGCGGGCCAGCGCCCTTGAGGGCCGTCGTCTGCTGGAGATAGAGGCGTCGGGTCCGGCCCGTGAGCTGCTGCCGGCGCCGGCCGCGCCCGTGGCGGAGGCGGGGGCTGTGGCTGCCCCGGCCGATCCGGAAGTCGACGAGACTTCCGAGGCGGAAGAAACCGAAGAGACTGCCGCGGCAGTACCGGCGGCGGAAGACGAACCGGAGGCTCCGGCGATCTTCTCGCCGGAGGGTTCCAAGCTGTTCCTGCGGGCACAGGGAGCGCTGGCGCGCTTCGGCGACGACGGCGACGGCACGGTGAAGGCCGAGCCGAAGAACGAGTCCAAGTCCGAGGCGAAGAACGACTCCAAGGGCGTGAACAAGGCCGGCCCCAAGGACGCCAAGAAGGGCGAGCCGGTGAAGGTCGCTTCGGCCGAGGCGCCGGCGGCCGGTGCCGCCGGCGGCACCGAGGCGGAGGCCGCGCAGGAGGACGAGGCGCAGGGGAAGCCCGAGGCGGTCGACGGGCATTCGCGCGCGGCCGCCGTCACCACGGCCAAGACCGCCCAGCCGGGCCGGCAGTCCTCCGGACACTTCGTCGCCCCGACGGCGGTGGCGGTCGTGCCGACGACGCCCGCGCGGCGTCCGCTGGTCGAGGGCGGCTTCGACTTCTTCGGTGCGCAGAAGGGCGCGGCCCCGGCCGCGCTGGCGGCCGTCCAGAACGAGGACCTCGCCGACGTCGTCGGCCAGGAGGCCCTCGCGCTCCACAAGGCCGAGGCCGAGGCGGAGTTCAAGCCGGCGGACGAGGAGTCCCGTGGCGTGGGCCAGGTCATCGACCTGACGGCCCACGACGAGACCGAGCAGATCGACGTGCAGGGGCTGCGGAGCGCGGTTTCGTAACGCGGTTTCGTAACGACGGGGCCGGCCAGGAGCCCGCGGCTAGGGCGCCATCCACCTGTCCGGCCGCGCCTCGCTCCGCCCCGTCCGTGACCTCTCCGCCTGCCCCCGCAGCAGTTCGGCGGCCTCCTGAGCATCCCTCAGCCGCGCTGTCACGGTCTTGTTGGCCCCGGTGTCCACGTGGACGTCGGCGACGCGCCAGACGCGCGCCCAGGGCCCCTGCGCGAGCCGTACGCTCTGCACCTTCGCGTGCGGAACCAGCGACAGGCTCCGCCGCAGCAGTCCGCGCCGGGCCACGAACACGGCGTCGGTGACGGCGAGTCCGTAGCCCCGCCACCACAGCGGCACGCAGCGCGCGGCCCGCCGGGGCGGCCGGGACAGCGCCGACAGCGGCGGCACGGTCACCCCGGGCAGCACGCGCGCGACGACCGTCTCGGCGACCTCCCGCGGAGCGACCGGCACCAGCACGGAGTTGGACGACCCGGCCACGTCCAGCTCCACCCGCACCCAGCCGCGCCGCCGCCACAGCAGCGGCTCCACGATCCGTACGGTCTGCACACGCCCCGGCGGCACCGTCTCGTGCGTACGGTCCAGCAGCCCGTGGTCGATCCGCAGCCCGTCCGGCGACTCGCCCACCGTCCAGTCGTACTCGGTGACGAACCGCCCCACGCTGCTCGCGCCCGCCGCGCCGAGCAGCGGCAGCGCGGTGGCGAGGACCGTCCACACGCTGTGGGTGGCCAGCCACAGCACCGTCGGTACGACGAGGGCGGCGACCAGGGTGCCCCAGGTCGCGCCGGTCAGCACCAGCGAGACGGCGAGGACGCCGGGCGGCACGCGCAGCAGCTCGCGGGAGGGCGCCTCGCCGACCTCGTGCGCCGTCTCGGGCGCGAAACCGGCGGCGCGCGCGAGGAGTTCGGCGCGCAGCGCGCGTGCCTCGCCCTCGCCCAGGAAGGCGAGTTCGTCCTTCTTGTCCGCGCCCACGACGTCGAGTTTGAGTTTCGCGACTCCCGCGACCCGCGCGAGCAGCGGCTGGGTGACGTCGACGGCCTGGATCCGTTCGAGCCGGATGTGCGCGGCACGCCGGAACAGCAGGCCGGTACGGATGCGCAGTTCGGTGTCCGTCACCGCGAAGTGGGTGAACCACCAGGTCAGGAAGCCGTAGAGAGCGGCGGCCGGGACGAACACGGCGAGAGCGATCAGCAGCGTGGTCGTGGTCAGTCTGGTCAGCTGCTGCTGCGCCTGGTTGGGGTCGTGCACCGCCCACCCGATGATCACGGCGATCGGCGCCCACGCGCGCCTGAGCGGCGTCACGGGGTGCAGCCGCCGCTCGGTGACGGGTGGCTTCTCGCGTATGGCGTCGTCCACGCCCGGTGCCGTCACAGGCCGGCCGATCGGGCCTCGCCGAGCTCGGTGAGCCGGTCGCGCAGCCGTTCCGCCTCGTCCGGGTCGAGGCCCGGGATGGTCGCGTCGGTCGCCGCCGCAGCGGTGTGCAGCTGCACGCTGGCCAGCCCGAAGTGGCGTTCGACGGGCCCGGAGGCGACCTCGACCAGCTGCATCCGTCCGTACGGCACGACGGTCTCCTCCTGCCACAGGACGCCCCGGCTGATCAGCAGGTCGTCGGCGCGCTCGGCGTAGCGCCAGGAACGCCAGTTGTGGCCGAGCATCACCCAGCCCCACGCCATCAGGGCCAACGGCAGCAGCGCGAAGGCGGCCCAGGCCAGGCCCACGACCAGGCCCAGCAGAAGTCCGAGCCCCACCGTCAGCAGCCCGAGCCACACCACCAGCAGCAATCGCCGCATTCGCAGCAGCCCCGGCGGGAGCCCGGTCCACACCGGCTCGTCCCGCGTGGTCCCCGTGTCGGCCGTGCTCCCCGTCTCCATACCGCCAGCGTACGTAGGAGAGACTGTGTGCATGACTCCTACGACGGAGACCATGGTCGGCATCGGCGGCGCCGCGGAGAGCACCGACATGGTGCTCAACATCGGGCCCCAGCACCCGTCCACTCACGGTGTACTGCGCCTCAGGCTTGTCCTGGACGGCGAGCGCATCATGCGCGCGGACCCGGTGATCGGCTATATGCACCGGGGCGCGGAGAAGCTCTTCGAGGCGCGCGACTACCGCCAGATCATCATGCTCGCCAACCGCCACGACTGGCTGTCGGCCTTCTCGAACGAGCTGGGCGTCGTCCTCGGGGTGGAGCGCATGCTCGGCATGGAGGTCCCCGAGCGCGCGGTGTGGACGCGCACGCTCCTCGCGGAGCTGAACCGGGTGCTGAACCACCTGATGTTCCTCGGTTCCTACCCCTTGGAGCTCGGCGGGATCACCCCGGTCTTCTACGCGTTCCGCGAGCGCGAGGTGCTGCAGAACGTCATGGAGGAGGTCTCCGGCGGGCGTATGCACTACATGTTCAACCGCGTCGGCGGCCTCAAGGAGGACCTGCCGGCCGGATGGGCCGCACGCGCGCGGGGGGCCGTCGCCGCCGTGCGCTCCCGCATGGACCGCTTCGACGACCTGGTGCTCGGCAACGAGATCTTCCGGGGGCGCACGCGGGGCGTGGGCATCCTCGCGCCGGAGGCCGTGCACGCGTACGGCGTGAGCGGGCCGATCGCGCGCGCCTCGGGCGTCGACTTCGACCTGCGCCGCGACGAGCCGTACCTGGCCTACGGCGAGCTGCAGGACACCCTGAAGGTGGTGACCCGGAAAGAGGGCGACTGTCTCGCCCGCTTCGAGGTCCTCCTGGAGCAGACGCACAACGCCCTCGACCTCGCGGACGCCTGCCTGGACCGGCTCGCCGGCCTGCCGCCCGGGCCGATCAACCAGCGGCTCCCCAAGGTCCTGAAGGCGCCCGAAGGCCACACCTACGCGTGGACCGAGAACCCGCTCGGCATCAACGGCTACTACCTCGTCAGCAAGGGCGACAAGACCCCGTACCGGCTGAAGCTGCGCTCCGCCTCGTACAACAACATCCAGGCGCTCGTGGAGCTGCTGCCGGGCACGCTGGTCGCGGACATGGTGGCGATCCTGGGGTCACTGTTCTTCGTGGTCGGGGACATCGACAAGTAGGCCGCCGAGGGGCGCGGCCAGGGCTCCTGCCGGCTCGAGTCCGACCGGCTGGAGCAGCCACCCGAAGTCGCCGAGCCCGCCCGACGCCGTGAGCTCGGTGGCCTCTGAGGCGCTCGCGAGGGCGCGCACGTAGGCCGCGGGCTGCGTGGAGGCGAGCGCGAGCGGGGGGCGTGCGCCGGAGAGGTCCAGGGCGCGCAAGGCGTCGCGCTGGGTCAGGACGCGCCCTCCCGGGAGCGCGCACGCGTCCAGGGCGACGTGCGCGGTGATGTCGCACGACCCGTCCGGCACGGGCGCCGTCTCGCGTCCCTCGCGGAATCCGGTGAGCGTCCCGAACAGGGGGCGCGCGCGTGCGGTGTGCGCGTAGTCCACCGCCACCACGAGCCCCCGGTCGACGGTCGCGACCGCCGACGCCCACGCCTCGTCCCGGGGCAGACCGATCTCCGCCCGCAGCCCCTCCTCGGCCGGCAGCGGCCACCAGCGCGCGAGCCACTCCGCCTCCGCACCGGAAACCGGCTCCCCGAGGCGCTCGCGCCCGTCCCGACGTACGAGCACCAGCCGGGGTACGCCCGCGGAGTCCACCTCGGCGATCTCCACCGGCACGTTGTCCAGCCACTCGTTGGCGAACAGCAGCCCGGTGACGCCCTTCGGGGGGTCGGCCAGCCACTCGATCCGGTGATCGAGACCTTTGGGGCGGTCTGCGACCTCGACGGCGTACCCGCGCGCGCGGGAGGCCACGTCCGCGGGCAGGGCCGCCAGTACACCGGCGGCCAGCTCGCCCCGCCCCGCGGCCATGTCGACGAAGTCCAGCGTCTCGGGCCGCCCCAGAGACTCGTCGACCCGGCACAGCAGCCTGGCCACGGCCTGCGCGAACAGCGGCGACGCGTGCACGGACGTACGGAAGTGCGCGCCCGGCCCCTCGGGCCTTCGATAGAAGCCGTCCGGCCCGTACAGGGCGGCCTCCGAGGCCGCTCGCCAGCCGCGCCACTCGCCCACTGTCCCTTGCGTCACGCCGTCAGGTTAGGCGTACAGGGGAACGGAGCCTCCACCTTGCGGAGTATGCGCGGGGCGTACGGATCGGTCCTCCGGTTGACCCCTGCACGCATCTCGCTTCCCTACGCTGGGTTACGTGCAGCGCCTCTATGACTTCCTCCGCAGGCACCCGACGTGGGTCGACAGCTTCTGGGCCGTCTTCCTGTTCGGGATCTCGGTGGTGGGCGAAACCGCCCGTCAGGAGGCGCGGGGCACCGACGCCCCGGCGGTGGTCGTCCCGATCGTTCTCCTGTTGTGCCTGGTCATCGCACTGCGCCGGCGTATGCCGGAGAAGATGCTGGTGCTGGCCGTGGTGCTCGGAGTGGCGCAGCTCGCGCTGAACGTGGAGACGACGGCCGCCGACTTCGCCTTCCTGGTGATCGCCTACACCGTGGCCGCGACGGGCGCGCGCTGGGCCTCCCGGCTCGCGCTGGCCGTAGGCCTGTGCGCCGCCCCCCTGGCGCAACTGCGCTGGTGGAACGACGACACGGGCACGCTGGGCAACCTCGCGCAAATGATCTTCCTGACGGTGCCGTTCGTGCTGGCCTGGGTGCTGGGCGACTCGATCCGCACCCGCCGCGCCTACTTCGCACAGCTGGAGGAGCGCAACGCGCGCCTGGAGAAGGAGCGCGAGGCTCAGGCCAAGGTCGCGGTCGCCGCCGAGCGCGCCCGGATCGCGCGCGAACTGCACGACGTGGTCGCGCACAACGTGTCGGTGATGGTGGTGCAGGCCGACGGCGCCGCCTACGTCCTCGACGCCGCCCCCGACCAGGCCAAGAAGGCCCTGGAGACGATCTCCTCCACCGGCCGCCAGGCCCTCGCCGAGATGCGCCGCCTGCTGGGCGTGCTGCGCACCGGAGAGCACCAGGAGGGCGGCGAGTACGTCCCGCAGCCCGACGTCGAGCAGATCGACGACCTCGTCGAGCAGTGCCGGGGGTCGGGCCTGCCCGTCGACTTCAAGATCGAGGGCACCCCGCGGCCCCTGCCCAGCGGCGTCGAGCTCACCGCGTACCGCATCGTGCAGGAGGCGCTCACCAACACCCGCAAGCACGGCGGGCCGAACGCGGGCGCCAGCGTGCGCTTGGTCTACTTCGACGACGGCCTCGGCCTGCTCGTCGAGGACGACGGCAAGGGCGCACCGCACGAGCTGTACGAGGAGGGCGGCGCCGACGGCGCCGGCCACGGCCTGATCGGCATGCGCGAACGGGTCGGCATGGTGGGCGGCACCCTGGACGCGGGCCCGCGCCCGGGCGGAGGATTCCGCATCAGCGCCCTGCTCCCGCTCAAACCGGCGCACTGACGCCGACCTATGTCCTTCATTGACACCTGTAACGACCCGTGCAAGGCCCCCTGTAACCCCCTGAAGACCTTTAAAGAGAGGCCCCGATGACGATCCGCGTGATGCTCGTCGACGACCAGGTGCTGTTGCGCACCGGGTTCCGGATGGTGCTCGCCGCCCAGCCGGACATGGAGGTCGTCGCTGAAGCGGGCGACGGCGTCGAGGCCCTGGAGGTGCTGCGCTCGACCGCCGTCGACGTGGTGCTGATGGACGTCCGCATGCCGAAGCTCGACGGCGTGGAGACCACCCGCCGCATCTGCATGGAGGCCGACCCGCCGAAGGTCCTGATCCTGACCACCTTCGACCTCGACGAGTACGCCTTCTCCGGGCTGAAGGCCGGCGCCTCCGGCTTCATGCTCAAGGACGTGCCGCCCGGCGAGCTGCTGGCCGCCATCCGCGCGGTGCACAGCGGCGACGCGGTGGTGGCCCCCTCGACCACGCGCCGTCTGCTCGACCGCTTCGCGCCCATGCTGCCGAGCGCCGGCAAGGAGCCCCAGTTCAAGGCGCTGGAGCGGCTCACCGACCGCGAGCGCGAGGTCATGGTGCTGGTCGCGCAGGGGCTGTCCAACGGTGAGATCGCGGCCCGGCTGGTGCTGTCCGAGGCGACCGTGAAGACCCATGTGGGCCGCATCCTGACCAAGCTGGGGCTGCGGGACCGGGTGCAGGTGGTGGTCCTGGCGTACGAGACGGGGCTGGTGCGGGCGGGCGGGCACGGCTGAGGCGGGCCCCGCCGCTAGCGGAGTATCCCTTCCAGGAAGTCGCTCCCGAGCCGGGCCACCACCGTGACGTCCAGCTGGTGCAGGACGTACCGGCCGCGGCGGCGGGTGGTCACCAGACCCGCCTTCTTCAGCACGCTCAGGTGCCGGGATATCTCGGGGGCCGTCATGCCGTGCACCTGGGTCAGCTCGCTGGTCGTGAACGCGCTGCGGGCCAGGCTGCGGCACAGCCGCATCCGCACCGGGTGGGACAGGGCGGCCATCCGCAGCGTCAGCTGCTCGACCGAGGGCGGGGCCGCCAGCTCCGGGGAGCCGACCGGGTAGTGCAGGACCGGCTGCCAGTCGTACCGGTGCAGGACCATCAGGTGGGGCCGGCCCAGGCTGGTGGGGATGAGCAGCAGACCGCCGTCCCGAGTGGCCGTACGGCCGTCGCCGAGCTTGTCGACCGTGATCCGCGTGGCGGACTCGTCGAGCGCCACGGCCGGCGATATCGAGGCGAGCGCCTCGGCCAGGCCCCTGCGCCGCAGGAGGTCGGTCTTGTGCCGGGCGTCCGAGGCCAGCTGGTGGCGCAGCCGGGACCAGGTCTCCGCGAAGAACGCCGCATCGCAGTCCTCCAGGAACTGCCTCAGCCACGCCCGGATCCGCGGCGGGTCCGCCAGCAGCCGCTCGCTGAAGCGCACCTGCTGCGGACCGCGCGCGGCGGCCAGATCCAGCGCCCTCCGGCGCAGCTCGGGGTCGGAGAGCGCGGTCGTCCCGCGCGTGCTGTACGGCAGCGCGCACGTGAACTCCAGGGCCGCGTCCACGAACTGCTCGTCCGTCAGCTTGTCGAGCAGGTCCAGCTCCTCGGCGAGCGTCGCGCCGGGCAGCGTGGCACCGCCCGGGATGCCCGCGGCCGGCAGGAACAGGTCCGAGAACAGCGTCCGCCACAGGAAGTCGGCCTCGCACATCCGGTCGGCCAGATGCGGGTCGAGCCCCGCGCTCACGCCCGTCACCCAGCCCTGCAGGCCCGGATGGTGCCCCGGCTCGGACAGCGCGTGCAGCGCCATGCAGAGCTCGGCCAGGGGCGAGGGCACGACGGCGATCCGCTCCGGCCGCAGCCCCGCGATGTCGATGTGCACGCTCATGCCCTCATGGTGCACGCCGCCACTGACAACGTCGCCGTCGATTGACGGCCGCCGTCAATCGACGCGACCGCGTTCTACTTACCGACCGTCTCGATCGCCTCTACCGTCTCGACCGCTTCGCCGGCCACCTCGCGCACCCGCGCCACGAAGTCCACGACCGCCGCCTTCACGTCGTCCGCCGTCCACGCCAGGCCGTCGGCGCGCACCGTGACCTCGGTGATGCCCAGGCCCGGTCCGCCCCGGTCCCAGGGGACGCCGAAAAGCAGGGTCCTGGTCTGCTCGGCCTGGCGTACGGCCGCCTCGGCGAGGACGTCCGGGTCGTACGGCAGCCAGACCTGGAACTCGTGGGTGTGCGGCTCCTCGGGGAAGACGCGCGCCCACGGCACGCCGGCCTCGGCGAAGCCCTCGCGCAGCGCGGCGGCGACCACGCGCGCGTGGGACACGTACTGAGGCAGCCGGGGCAGCTCGCGTTCGAGGCCGACGAGCGCCGACAGCACGGTGGGGAACTGCTGGAAGATCATGCCGCCGTACCGGTGCCGCCAGGTCTTCGCCTCCTCCACCAGCGTCCTCGGGCCGGCCAGCGCCGCGCCGCCGAAGCCGTCGAGGGACTTGTAGAACGACACGTAGACGCTGTCCGCCAGGCCCGCGATCTCGTCCAAGGGACGCCCGAAGTGCACGGTGGATTCCCACAGGCGTGCCCCGTCGAAGTGCACCACCGCGTCGCGCTCGCGCGCCGCCTCCACGACCTCCGTCAGCTCCTCCCAGGAGGGCAGCACGAAACCGGCGTCCCTGAGGGGCAGCTCCAGCATCAGCGTCCCGAAGGGCTCCTCGAAGTCGCGCACCTCCTCGGCGGTCGGCAGCCGGGGCTCGCCGGTGAGGCGGACCGGGCGCAGCCCGGCGACCTCGCTGAGCGCACTTCGCTCGTGCACCTCGGGGTGGGCCAGCGCGTGCAGCGCCACCGTGGGGTTGCCGGTACGGCCCGCCCAGCAGCGCAGGGCGATCTGCTGGGCCATCGTGCCGGTCGGGAAGAACGCGGCGGCCTCCGTCCCCAGCAGCGCTGCGACGCGGTCCTCCAGGGCCTCCACGATCCGGTTGCCGTACATGTCGCCGGGCTCGTCCAGGTCGTACACCTCGGGCGCCGCCTCCTGCAGCCACGCGAGCCGTTCGCGCAGGGTGCCGCGGAAACCCGCTCGTGCCAGGACGCGCTCCGCCCCCAGGAAGGCGGCCGCCCGCCGCTCCCGCAGCCGCTCCTGCGCCGACTGCTCCCCGCCCTGCTCCGCCGTGTCCGTCATGCTCCGGATCATGCCGTGCGGCGGTCCGCGCGGGCACCCTCATTTCCGCTGTCCCGCCGACGGGCGCGGGGTGTTGGGTAACCCACAGCCTGTGGACAACCGGACGCCTCTGGAACCGATCGCGTTAACATGACGAGAAATCGTCCGGTACCCAGAGCGGACTGGAACGGGAAGGCCGCCGTCGCGTGAGTACAGTCCACCAGCCAGACCCCAAGGACCGCCCCGCGCGGCTCACCGTCGGCGTCGTCGGCGCCGGCCGGGTGGGCCCCGCACTTGCCGCGTCCCTGCAACTCGCCGGACACCGCCCGGTCGCCGTCTCCGGGGTCTCCGACGCCTCCAGGAGGCGCGCCGCGCAGATGCTGCCCGACGTGCCGATCGTCCCGCCCGCCGAGGTTCTGGGGCGCGCCGACCTGGTGCTGCTGACCGTCCCCGACGACGCGCTGCCCGGGCTCGTCGAGGGCCTCGCCGAGACCGGGGCTGTCCGCCCGGGCCAGCTGCTGGTGCACACCTCCGGGCGGTACGGCTCGAAGGTCCTCGACCCCGCCCTGCGCGCGGGCGCGCTGCCGCTGGCCCTGCATCCGGCGATGACCTTCACCGGCACCCCGGTGGACGTCCAGCGCCTGGCGGGCTGCTCCTTCGGCGTCACCGCCCCCGACCAACTGCGGCTCGCTGCCGAGGCGCTCGTCATCGAGATGGGCGGCGAACCCGAGTGGATCGCCGAGGAGAACCGGCCGCTCTACCACGCGGCCCTCGCGCTGGGCGCCAACCACCTGGTGACGCTGGTCGCCCAGTCCATGGAGCTGCTGCGCACGGCAGGCGTCGAGGCCCCCGACCGGATGCTCGGCCCGCTGCTCGGCGCCGCCCTCGACAACGCCCTGCGCTCCGGCGACGCGGCCCTCACCGGCCCCGTCGCACGCGGGGACGCGGGAACCGTCGCCGCCCATGTCGCCGAGCTGCGCAAGCACGCCCCGCAGGCCGTCGCCGGCTACCTGGCGATGGCGCGCGCGACCGCGGACCGCGCGCTCGCCCACGGACTGCTGAAGCCGGAACTCGCGGAGGACCTCCTCGGGGTACTCGCCAACGGGACCGACGGGACCACCGGCACCGAAGGGGACGCCCGATGACCACCGCCCTGCTGCGCACCGCCGATGAGCTGCACGCACGCGTGCGCGTGGGCCGCCGCGCCGTCGTGATGACCATGGGCGCCCTGCACGAGGGCCACGCCACCCTGATCCGCACCGCCCGCGAGATCGCGGGTCCGGACGGCGAGGTCGTGGTCACCGTCTTCGTGAACCCGCTGCAGTTCGGCAAGGGCGAGGACCTCGACCGCTACCCGCGCACCCTGGACGCCGACCTCAAGATCGCCGAGGACTCCGGCGCGGACGCCGTGTTCGCCCCGGGCGTCGAGGAGGTCTACCCGGGCGGCGAGCCCCAGGTCCGCATCAGCGCCGGGCCCATGGGGGAGCGCCTGGAGGGCGCCTCGCGCCCCGGCCACTTCGACGGCATGCTCACCGTCGTCGCCAAGCTGCTGCACCTGACCCGCCCCGACGTCGCCCTCTACGGCCAGAAGGACGCCCAGCAGCTCGCCCTGATCCGCCGCATGGCGCGGGACCTGAACTTCGGCGTCGAGATCGTCGGCGTACCCACCGTGCGTGAGGACGACGGCCTCGCGCTGTCCAGCCGCAACCGCTACCTCAGCCCCGAGGAACGGCGCACGGCGCTCACGCTGTCCCGCGCGCTGTTCGCGGGCCGCGACCGGCACGCGGCGCAGGAGGCGCTGCGCGCGCGGGCGCGCGAGGTGCCCGCCACGCACGCGCGTGCCGAGGCGCTGAGCGCCATAGGGGAGTCCCGCGCCGCGGCCGACACGCACGCCGTCGCCAAGTCCCGCCCCTCGCCCACCACCGCCGTCGGCGGAGACGCTGCGGGTCGCCCCGCCCATACGGGCGGTCCCGCGGCCGTCCGCGCGGCCGCCCGTCTGGTCCTCGACGACGCCGGCCGCCTGAGCCCGCCGCTCACGCTGGACTACCTCGCGCTCGTCGACCCGTCCGACTTCACGGAGATCGAGGACGACTTCACCGGCGAGGCCGTCCTCGCCGTCGCCGCCCGGGTCGGGACGACCCGGTTGATCGACAACATCCCCCTCACCTTCGGAGCCGCCTCGTGACCAGCACAGGCATACGACTGCACGCGCCCGCCCCGGGCTGGTCCATCGACGCGGACGTCATCGTCGTCGGCTCCGGCGTCGCCGGCCTCACCACCGCCCTGCGCTGCGAGGCCGAGGGCCTCAGGACGGTCGTCGTCACCAAGGCCCGCCTCGACGACGGCTCCACCCGCTGGGCGCAGGGCGGCATCGCCGCGGCCCTCGGCGACGGCGACACGCCCGAACAGCACCTGGACGACACGCTGGTGGCGGGCGCGGGCCTGTGCGACGAGGAGGCCGTACGGATCCTCGTCACCGAGGGGCCCGACGCGGTACGCCGGCTCATAGAGACCGGCGCCCACTTCGACGAGTCCGAGGAAGGGCGCCTGGAACTCACCCGTGAGGGCGGCCACCACCGCCGCCGCATCGCACACGCGGGCGGTGACGCGACCGGCGCGGAGATCTCCCGGGCGCTGGTGGAGGCGGTACGCGCGCGTGGCCTGCGCACGATCGAGAACGCGCTCGTCCTGGACCTCCTGACGGACGCCGACGGCCGCACCGCGGGCGTCACCCTGCACGTCATGGGCGAGGGCCAGCACGACGGTGTGGGCGCCGTGCTCGCCCCCGCGGTCGTCCTCGCGACGGGCGGCATGGGCCAGGTCTTCTCGGCGACCACCAACCCGTCCGTGTCGACCGGCGACGGCGTGGCGCTCGCCCTGCGCGCCGGCGCGGAGGTCTCGGACCTCGAATTCGTGCAGTTCCACCCGACCGTGCTCTTCCTGGGCGCCGACGCGGAGGGCCAGCAGCCCCTGGTCTCCGAGGCCGTACGCGGCGAGGGCGCCCACCTGGTGGACGCGGACGGCGTGCGCTTCATGGTCGGCCAGCACGAACTCGCCGAACTCGCGCCCCGGGACATCGTCGCCAAGGGCATCATGCGCCGCATGCAGGAGCAGGACGCCGAGCAGATGTTCCTCGACGCCCGGCACTTCGGCGCCGACATGTGGGAGCACCGCTTCCCGACGATCCTCGCGGCCTGCCGTGCCCACGGCATCGACCCGGTCCACGAGCCCATACCGGTCGCCCCTGCCGCCCACTACGCCTCCGGGGGCGTGCGCACCGACTCCCAGGGCCGTACGACCGTCCCCGGCCTGTACGCGTGCGGCGAGGTCGCCTGCACCGGCGTGCACGGGGCGAACCGGCTCGCGTCGAACTCCCTCCTGGAGGGCCTCGTCTACGCCGAGCGCATCGCCGCCGACATCGCGGCGCGCCGGGCGGAGAACGGCCTCCACGCGCGCGTGCCGGTGCCCGTCGAGCACCCCGAGAAGCCCGCGCACCCGCTGCTCGCGCCCGAAGCCCGGTTCGCGATCCAGCGGACCATGACGCAGGGCGCGGGCGTCCTGCGCTCCGCCGAGTCCCTCGCGGGCACCGCGGACGCCCTTCAGCGGCTGCACGCCGACGCCCGGGACGCCCTCGACGAGAACGGCAAGACCGCCGAGCCCGGCGTCGACACCTGGGAGGCCACCAACCTCCTGTGCGTGGCCCGCGTCCTGGTCGCCGCCGCGCTCCTGCGCGAGGAGACCCGCGGCTGCCACTGGCGCGAGGACCACGCCGAGCGCGACGACACGACCTGGCGCCGCCACATCGTCGTACGGCTGAATCCGGACCGCACGCTGGCCGTACACACCACGGACACCCCAGACTTCCCCCCGACCCGGCAGCAGCAGCCCCACATTCCCCAGGAGCAGTGACAGAAGTGAGCACCCCCGACCTTCCCCTCGCCGAGAGCGGCGGCTGCGGTGACGGCTGTGCCTGTGGCGCTGCCTCCGACATCGCCGGCGAGGAGTATCTGGAGTGCGGGCTCGACCCCGCGCTCGCGCAGCTCCTGGCCGACGCGGGACTCGACCCCGTGGAGGTCGAGGACATCGCCAACGTCGCCATCCAGGAGGACCTCGACCACGGCGTGGACGTGACGACCGTCGCGACCATCCCCGAGGAGGCCGTGGCCACCGCCGACTTCACCGCGCGCGAGGCGGGCGTCGTGGCGGGCCTGAGGGTCGCCGAAGCGGTCCTCTCGGTCGTCTGCACCGACGAGCTCGAAGTCGAGCGGCACGTGGAGGACGGCGACCGCGTGGAGGCCGGGCAGAAGCTCCTGTCGGTCACCACGCGCACGCGTGACCTGCTCACCGCCGAACGCAGCGCGCTCAACCTCCTGTGCCGGCTCTCGGGCATCGCGACCGCCACGCGCGCGTGGGCGGATGTCCTGGACGGCACCAAGGCGCGCGTGCGGGACACCCGCAAGACGACTCCGGGGCTCAGGTCCTTGGAGAAGTACGCCGTCCGCTGCGGCGGCGGCGTCAACCACCGCATGTCGCTGTCTGACGCGGCCCTGGTCAAGGACAACCACGTGGTCGCCGCGGGCGGCGTCGCGCAGGCCTTCAAGGCCGTACGGGAAGCCTTCCCGGACGTGCCGATCGAGGTCGAGGTCGACACCCTGCACCAGCTGCGGGAGGTCGTGGACGCCGGGGCCGATCTGATCCTGCTGGACAACTTCACGCCCGGCGAGTGCGAGGAGGCGGTTGCAGTCGTGCACGGCCGCGCCGCCCTCGAGGCGTCGGGGCGGCTCACCCTCGAGAACGCCAAGGCGTACGCGGACACCGGCGTCGACTACCTCGCCGTGGGGGCCCTCACCCACTCCTCGCCGATCCTGGACATCGGCCTGGACCTGCGCGAGGCGGAGTAGTCGCGATGCTCCTCACGATCGACGTAGGCAACACGCACACGGTTCTGGGCCTGTTCGACGGCGAGGACATCGTCGAGCACTGGCGCATCTCGACGGACGCGCGCCGTACGGCGGACGAGCTGGCGGTCCTCCTCCAGGGCCTGATGGGCATGCATCCGCTCCTTGGGGACGAACTGGGCGACGGCATCGACGGGATCGCGATCTGCGCGACGGTTCCGTCCGTCCTTCACGAGCTGCGCGAGGTGACGCGGCGGTACTACGGCGACGTGCCGGCCGTGCTCGTCGAACCCGGCGTCAAGACCGGCGTGCCGATCCTGACCGACAACCCCAAGGAGGTCGGCGCGGACCGGATCATCAACGCGGTGGCCGCGGTCGAGCTGTACGGGGGCCCCGCGATCGTCGTGGACTTCGGTACGGCCACGACGTTCGACGCGGTGTCCGCGCGCGGGGAGTACGTCGGTGGTGTCATCGCGCCCGGTATCGAGATCTCGGTCGAGGCGCTGGGCGTCAAGGGGGCGCAGCTTCGGAAGATCGAGGTGGCCCGGCCGCGGAGTGTGATCGGCAAGAACACGGTCGAGGCGATGCAGGCGGGGATCATCTATGGGTTCGCGGGCCAGGTGGACGGGGTGGTGAACCGTATGACCCGGGAGCTCGCGGAGGATCCGGAGGATGTGACGGTGATCGCCACGGGGGGACTGGCGCCGATGGTGCTGGGCGAGTCGTCCGTGATCGACGAGCATGAGCCGTGGCTGACGCTGATCGGGCTGCGCTTGGTGTACGAGCGGAACGTGTCGCGTATGTGAGGCGGGGTGGGGGGGCGGTGCGACTGCCCGGCGCTGTGCTCGCCGTCAACTGTTCTCGCCCCCGCCGCCCCTACCCGTCCCATCCCCAGGGGCTGCGCCCCTTCGACCCCCAGGGGCTGCGCCCCTTCGACCCCCAGGGGCTGCGCCCCTTCGACCCCCAGGGGCTGCGCCCCTGGACCTCGCACGGTGCTGCGCCCCTGGACCTCGCACGGTGCTGCGCCCCTGGACCTCGCACGGTGCTGCGCCCCTGGACCTCGCACGGTGCTGCGCCCCTGGACCTCGCACGGTGCTGCGCCCCTGGGACCCACGCCGGGGCTGTGCTCCTGGACCCACGCCGGGGCTGCGCCCCTGGCCCCGATGGGGATGTGTCCTCGGTACTCCCGGTCGGGCCCGCCCTTAGCCTCTGGCTGGTGCGCCCTTGGACCCTGGCTAGCGCTGCGCCCCTGCACGCCACGCGGGGCTGCGCCCCACACGGGGCGCACCCCTGCACCCACGGCAGGCTCGGCCCCCTGCATCCCACGCGGGGCTGCAACCCTGCACCTCACGCGGGCCTTCGCCCCCTGCACCCCACACGGGCTGCACCTCTGCACCTACGGCAGGCTCCGCCCCCTTGCTCCGCCCACGCAGGGCTCCGCCCCCTTGCACCGCCCAGACAGGGCTCCGCCCCCGCACCCCGCTCGTGCTCCGCCCCAGATCCAAGCGCTCGGTCGTGCCGGCCGGGCCCTGTCGGCTCCGGCGGCAGGTGTGCGCGGCCGCCTGGGTGGCTTCGTGCGCCACACCCGGCTGACTTATGTCGAGTTTGTCTGATTAGCGCGTATCGTCGCCGCATGCCCACGCCATACGGATCCCGCGGCGGCATGGCGTTCGGTGTGGAGGAGCTGCGTGTGCTCCGCCGCGCTCTCGCCCTCGCCCTGCACCCCACGCCCGCCTCGGCCGAGGACGTTCAGGACTGCCTCCGCCTCTCCGAGTCCCTCGACGAGGCGATGCGTGAGGGCGCCCGGCTGCGCGCCTTCCTGGTGGCCGACCTCGCCCGGTACCGCGCCGCCCTGCCCGGCACCGCCGCCGGTTACCTCACCCTCCTGGAGGAAGCCCTGAGCGCCGGTTACCGTCCGGACCCCGACGACCTGGCCGGGCTCCGGGCCCTGCGCGGCAACCCCGTCGCGGCCACCCTCCTCCACCGCTGCCAGATCCTGGCCGAGCAGGACGTACGGGCCCGTCTGGCCCGTCGCGGGGCCCGTGCCACGGTTCGGCCCACCCCGACGGTGCCCGCCTCTCGTACGCGCCTTCTGGCGCTCCCAGGGGGGCTCTCCGCAGCGCCTGAGGGCCTCCCCGAGCGCAGGACCTCCGAACGGGAGGGCTTCGGAGGGCGGGCCGCCGGGGGTCGCGCCCAGGAGCTCGCCGGGCATCCGACCGTCGGGCTCGCCAAGGAGCCCGCCCCTGGTCCCGCCAAGAAGCCCGCGCAGAAGCCGGCCGAGCGTCCCGAGCGGCCCGGCCCCAAGTCCCCGGCACCCGACGCTCCCAAGCCGGCGCGGCCCATTCCCACGCCGGGCGAGGTCTTTCCCCGCCGCAAGCCGACCCCGCCGCCTGCCGACTCTCCGCGGCAGCTCGCCGTCGGCTGACGGGCGCGCGGCCCGTTTCGCCCCACCCCGGCCCGGTCGCCGTCCGGCGCGTGGCTACTCTGGACGTATGGACTATGTCTCCGCGCTCGTGCCCCCGGTCGTCATGGCCGTGTTCTTCATCGGTGTGATCCGGGTGATCGTGAAGACCCAGGGTGGGGCCAACAAAGCCAAGGAGGACGCGGCCGTGGATGCCGCCCTCGCGCGCGCGGAGGGGGCTCGTCAGGCCTCCGCCGCCGGCAAGACCGAGGTCTGAGGCACGAGACCGGGCCGGAGAGCCCGCCGGCCTTAGCGGCGTACGACTCGCGGATTTTTCGAGTCGTACGCCCTTTTTGTGTCGTTTGTCGGCGAAAGCGCTCGTCCGCCACGCGAATGTCGGGAACTCCCACTATTGTGCTGAGGTGTGCCTCGCCCATTGGGAGAACTCGAAGACGCGGTCATGACGCGGGTGTGGAAGTGGAACCGCCCGGTGACCGTTCGAGAAGTCCTGGAAGACCTTCAGCAGGAACGGTCCATCGCGTACACCACCGTGATGACCGTTTTGGACAATCTCCATCAGAAGGGCTGGGTGCGTCGTGAGGCGGAAGGCCGGGCCTATCGATATGAGGCGGTCTCCACCAGGGCCGCCTACGCCGCCGCCCTGATGAACGACGCCTGGTCGCAGAGTGACAACCCCGCGGCCGCTCTCGTCGCCTTCTTCGGGATGATGAGCGAGGAACAGCGCCACGCGCTGAGGGACGCCGTGCGGATGGTGCAGGGTCCGGAAACACCCGAAGCCGCTCCGCCCGCTCCCGCTCATACCGCCGAGGAGAACCCCGGCTCGGCGGCGGAGGGCGGCGGGCGATAGCGTCCGCACATGTCAGCAGAGAGCTCAGCGGGGAGTGCCTCCGCGGAGAGTCCCGAAGTCACCGCAAATGCCATCACCGTCCGACGGGCCCGCACCGGCGATGTCACGGCCGTTCGACGACTCCTTGACGCGTACGTCCGCAGCGGCATCCTGCTCGACAAAGCGATGGTGACTCTTTACGAGGACATCCAGGAGTTCTGGGTCGCCGAACGGGACGACAACGCCGAGGTCGTCGGCTGTGGTGCCCTGCACGTGATGTGGGAAGACCTCGCGGAAGTCCGCACTCTCGCGGTGAAGCCGGGCCTGAAGGGCGCCGGTGTCGGCCATCAGGTGCTGGAGAAGTTGCTGCACACCGCGCGCTGGCTCGGTGTTCGCCGCGTTTTCTGTCTGACCTTCGAAGTGGAGTTCTTCGGCAAGCACGGCTTCGTCGAGATCGGTGAGACACCCGTTGACACCGATGTCTACGCGGAGCTACTGCGTTCCTATGACGAAGGCGTGGCGGAGTTCCTCGGTCTCGAACGAGTGAAACCGAACACCTTGGGCAACAGCCGGATGCTTCTGCATCTGTGATCGCCCGCCGACGACAAGGCGCGAAGGGACGACAAGGGTCCGCAAGCGAGGCCAATTCCGGTGCGACTCACCCTGCCCAGGTTCCCTATGTCCGAAACGCACATGTTTCCGGACTGGAGCGGGCCCAGCAGTCTCCGCCGGGGGTTTGTGTTTTTCGGGCAAAAGCGGTTTGCTTTCCGACGTACTGCAGTACTGCATATAACAGGGGACGGCGAAACGGCGGACGCCGCAGGCCCCCGGCCCTCAGTATTGGATGAAAGGAAATCCGGTGGCACAGAAGGTTCAGGTCCTTCTTGTCGATGACCTCGACGGCGGCGAGGCGGACGAGACCGTCACGTTCGCGTTGGACGGCAAGACGTACGAGATCGATCTCACGACCGCCAATGCGGACAAGCTGCGCGGCCTTCTCGAGCCTTACGTGAAGGGTGGTCGTCGTACCGGAGGCCGTACTTCGGGTGGCCGCGGAAAGGCGCGTGCCGCTTCCGGTGGCAGCCAGGACACCGCGCAGATCCGCGCGTGGGCCAAGGAGAACGGTTACGACGTCAATGACCGCGGCCGTGTTCCCGCGATCATTCGCGAGGCATACGAGAAGGCCAACGGCTGATCACGGTCACGGCACTTACGGGCAGGTGTGCTGCCGCGCGCACGCGCGTCGCAGCCGCAGGCGGTGGCACTGAGTTGCCACCGTGGCCACAACTCGTACGAGATCGGGGGCGCCCCCACCGCCCCCCACGGCCGACAGCGTCGGCAGCGAGGCCTCGGCCTCGCACCCGGGCACGGGGGGTCGCAGCCATACGGCGGCCCCCTGCTCGGTTCCCGAGCAGCCCAGGCCCGGTGGTGGCGGACCCACTCCGACCCGGCCCGGCGCCGGGGGTGGTGGCGGTGGCGCGTCCATGACGCCGCCCTCGCCGATCGCCGTGAGGTCGAGCGTCAGCGCTCCCCACTCCAGCCAGTCCAGGACTCCCGGCACTTCCTCCGCGCTGCCCGGCGCGATCAGCAGCCACATCCGGTCACCCCGCAGGGCCACCGGAGAGCCCGGCGCGAGGTGCCTCAGCGCCGGTCGGCCCGCCTCGGCCGGCACGTCCAGGACGTCGAAGCGCGGGCCCACGCACAGCCGTACCGGAAATTCGGGGCTTTTCTCGCTCGCGGGCACCGTCGGCCAGCCCAGTTCGTTCTCGTACCACCGGCGGACCTGATCGCTCGAATCGAGCGGCCGTCGGGGGCGAGGGACCGTGGTGATTTCGATGGGGACCGGTGGGTGGGTGCCAACCATGCCAAGTGCAACCGTCGGAAGCGCCCCCGAGTTACGCTGGGTGTGCTATCGAATGCGCAGAGTATCGAAAAAGGGGACGTTCGGGGGTGCGGGGAGACACAAGGTTGTTCGCCCATAGCGGAGGGATCCGGGGCGCGCGGCATGGAGTGTCCGTCGCAGCGGGTAAGACATCCCTAGTGGGAGGGGGCGACACGCAGGACAGGCCGTCTCACGTTCGCCATCGGCGTACTGGGGAAGGGGGTAAGTGCTTGGCCTGCGGGAACATCGTCTCGCACCATCAGGTTGGAGCAGATGTCGGCGTTCGGGGTCAGGAGGCCAAGGACGGTGTCGGCAGTTGGAATGAGCGGTCCCCGCTTGCGGGACTAAGCTGCGGAAGGACAGGGAGGGGAAGTTCCCCCCACTGCCTGACCGCTCTGAGGAGCGATTAACGATGTTCGAGAGGTTCACCGACCGCGCGCGGCGGGTTGTCGTCCTGGCTCAGGAAGAAGCCCGGATGCTCAACCACAACTACATCGGCACCGAGCACATCCTCCTGGGCCTGATCCACGAGGGTGAGGGTGTCGCCGCCAAGGCCCTTGAGAGCCTCGGGATTTCGCTCGAGGCGGTCCGCCAGCAGGTGGAGGAGATCATCGGCCAGGGCCAGCAGGCCCCGTCCGGGCACATCCCCTTCACCCCCCGTGCCAAGAAGGTCCTGGAGCTGTCGCTCCGCGAGGCCCTTCAGCTGGGTCACAACTACATCGGCACGGAGCACATCCTGCTCGGCCTGATCCGTGAGGGCGAGGGCGTCGCCGCCCAGGTCCTGGTCAAGCTGGGCGCAGATCTCAACCGGGTGCGGCAGCAGGTCATCCAGCTGCTCTCCGGCTACCAGGGCAAGGAGACCGCCACCGCCGGCGGGCCTGCCGAGGGCACCCCCTCGACGTCCCTGGTCCTCGACCAGTTCGGCCGGAACCTCACCCAGGCCGCTCGTGAGTCCAAGCTCGACCCGGTCATCGGGCGCGAGAAGGAGATCGAGCGGGTCATGCAGGTGCTGTCCCGCCGTACGAAGAACAACCCGGTCCTGATCGGTGAGCCCGGCGTCGGCAAGACCGCCGTCGTCGAGGGTCTCGCCCAGGCCATCGTCAAGGGCGAGGTGCCCGAGACCCTCAAGGACAAGCACCTCTACACCCTGGACCTCGGCGCGCTGGTCGCCGGCTCCCGTTACCGCGGTGACTTCGAGGAGCGCCTGAAGAAGGTCCTCAAGGAGATCCGCACCCGCGGCGACATCATCCTGTTCATCGACGAGCTGCACACGCTGGTCGGTGCGGGTGCCGCCGAGGGCGCCATCGACGCCGCTTCGATCCTGAAGCCGATGCTGGCCCGCGGTGAGCTGCAGACCATCGGTGCGACCACGCTGGACGAGTACCGCAAGCACCTGGAGAAGGACGCGGCCCTCGAGCGCCGCTTCCAGCCCATCCAGGTCGCGGAGCCGTCCCTGCCGCACACGATCGAGATCCTCAAGGGTCTGCGTGACCGGTACGAGGCCCACCACCGCGTCTCCATCACGGACGAGGCGCTGGTCCAGGCCGCCACGCTGGCCGACCGGTACATCTCGGACCGCTTCCTCCCGGACAAGGCGATCGACCTGATCGACGAGGCCGGTTCCCGGATGCGCATCCGCCGGATGACCGCGCCGCCGGACCTGCGCGAGTTCGACGAGAAGATCGCCGGCGTCCGCCGCGACAAGGAGTCCGCGATCGACTCGCAGGACTTCGAGAAGGCCGCCTCTCTCCGCGACAAGGAGAAGCAGCTCCTCGCCGCGAAGGCCAAGCGCGAGAAGGAGTGGAAGGCCGGCGACATGGACGTCGTCGCAGAGGTCGACGGCGAGCTGATCGCCGAGGTCCTCGCGACCGCCACCGGCATCCCGGTCTTCAAGCTGACCGAGGAGGAGTCCTCGCGTCTGCTGCGCATGGAGGACGAGCTCCACAAGCGGGTCATCGGCCAGGTCGACGCCGTCAAGGCGCTGTCGAAGGCGATCCGTCGTACGCGTGCCGGTCTGAAGGACCCGAAGCGTCCCGGTGGTTCGTTCATCTTCGCCGGTCCGTCCGGTGTCGGTAAGACCGAGCTGTCCAAGGCGCTCGCCGAGTTCCTCTTCGGTGACGAGGACGCGCTGATCTCCCTCGACATGTCGGAGTTCAGCGAGAAGCACACGGTGTCGCGTCTGTTCGGTTCGCCCCCCGGATACGTGGGCTACGAAGAGGGCGGCCAGCTGACCGAGAAGGTCCGCCGCAAGCCGTTCTCCGTCGTCCTCTTCGACGAGGTCGAGAAGGCCCACCCGGACATCTTCAACTCGCTGCTGCAGATCCTGGAGGACGGTCGCCTGACCGACTCCCAGGGCCGGGTCGTGGACTTCAAGAACACGGTCATCATCATGACGACCAACCTCGGCACCCGGGACATCTCCAAGGGCTTCAACCTGGGCTTCGCGGCCTCGGGCGACAAGAAGACCAACTACGAGCGCATGAAGAACAAGGTCTCGGACGAGCTCAAGCAGCACTTCCGCCCCGAGTTCCTCAACCGCGTCGACGACGTGGTCGTCTTCCCGCAGCTGACGCAGGAGGACATCCTGCGGATCGTCGACCTGATGATCGGCAAGGTGGACGAGCGTCTGAAGGACCGGGACATGGGCATCGAGCTCTCCCAGTCCGCCAAGGAGCTGCTGTCCACGAAGGGTTACGACCCCGTGCTGGGTGCGCGTCCGCTGCGTCGCACCATCCAGCGCGAGATCGAGGACTCCCTGTCGGAGAAGATCCTCTTCGGCGAGCTGCGCCCCGGTCACATCGTGGTCGTGGACACGGAGGGCGAGGGCGAGACCAAGACCTTCACCTTCCGGGGTGAGGAGAAGTCGGCACTGCCGGACGTTCCGCCGATCGAGCAGGCGGCCGGTGGGGCTGGGCCGAACCTGAGCAAGGACGCGTAAGTCTCGCGTCCTCAGAGGCAAGCAGAAGGGGCCGGTGCTTTCGAGCACCGGCCCCTTCCGTGCGTTTGCGCGCGGTCGTTCAGATCTCAGGAGAGCTGGCCGTCGTAGTCCGGCAGCTTGTACGTCTTCTCGGCGTGGCCGCCCGAGAGGTCGGTGGCGCTGTTCCCGATGTTCGCGATGATCGTGTAGCCCTTGGACTCGATGTCGACCCGCTGGGCGGTCTTGTAGGCGCCCACGTCCTTGAAGAGGTCGACGAAGCTGCGGACGTAGAGACCGGAGACCTCGTAGCCGACGTGCTCCAGGTTGTAGTCGGTCACCGAGTAGATGATCCCGGGCCGTGCCGTCACGAAGAACAGGGCGACGCCGTGCTCCTGGGCGTACTCGGCGACGTCCAGGACCGGCTGGTTGGCCGGCTGGGGGTAGCTGAAGCCGAAGTCGGTCTCCAGCGTGGTGTTGTCGATGTCGAGGACGATGGCCTGCTTCTCGCCCGGCCTGGTGTTCGCTATGCGCTGCTTCAGGTAGGGCAGGGCCTGATCCATCAGGGCCTGGCAGTCCTGCTGCCAGGTCGCGTAGTCGACGTCCTCGGCGGCGGTGGCCGTGGCGGTCGTGGAGGTGCTGGTGGTCGTCGTCGCGGCCTCGGCGGGGACGGCCAGCGCCACGAGGGCGGCGGCGGAGACGGCGGTGACGGCTGCGCGGCGCGCCCAGGGGCGTCGTCGTGTCATGTGTGGGGGTTCCTCTCACGTCCGGACGTTCTGCAGTTGTCGGGTGCATGTTCGTTGGTGAGGGTGGCGCGAGGGGAACCGTAGGGTTACTGGACGGTAAGTGGCCAGAGATGCACGTCACATGGCGCGCTATTTCAAAGATCGAGGATCTCGCCGCCCGGTGACATGCCGCACAGGCGTTTTGTCCGTTACTACGCGGAATAGTGGACGTCGCCCGATGGATGAAAGTGAACGAAAAGGGATTTTCGGCCCGGAACTCCCGTACGGGATTCGCCATCCCGGGTGGATTCGCGCTGAATGGGAGCTCTGTCAAGAAGCGGCAAGCTTTGTGGTCACGTACTAGCTTTCGTCGTAGATCAGCGGTTTGGGACTGTGTGGGGGTTCGGGTTACCAAGGGATGCCCCATCCGGCGAATGCCTGTTGCGCCGGGTGGTTTCTCTGTCCCCGTCCCCATGAGGTTTTCGATGTCCCAGCGCGTCTCGCCCCGTTCTTCCCGTATGTCCGCCCTCCGCACCCGTGCGGCCGTGCTGGCCACCGGCCTGGGAGTGTCGGTCGTACTGGGGGCCGGGGTCGCGGCAGCCGCCGACACCGGCGCGGCCACGGTCGCCGCCGCCCAGACCACCGCCAAGACCGCCGCGGCCAAGAAGGCCGCCTCCTGGGTCGACCCGGTGCAGAAGTACACGTTGTCCGCGAGCTTCGCCCAGGCCGGCGGCATGTGGCAGTCCACCCACAGCGGGCAGGACTTCGCCGTCGCGAGCGGCACCAAGGTCCTCGCCACGCACGGCGGCACCGTCGTCAAGGCCGGCGGCAACGGCGCCGGTGACGGTCCCGCGTACGGCAACGCCGTCGTCATCAAGCACGGCAACGGGACGTACTCCCAGTACGCCCACCTGTCCCGGATCGACGTGAACGTCGGCCAGGTCGTCAAGACCGGTCAGCGCATCGCCCTGTCCGGCAACACCGGCAACTCCAGCGGTCCGCACCTGCACTTCGAGATCCGTACGACCGCGAACTACGGCACGGCCATCGACCCGGTCGCCTTCCTGCGCTCCAAGGGCGTGAAGGTCTGAGACCTCGCGGTGGAGCTCGGGCGGAGCTCTGACGCAGTTCCGGCGGAGCCCTAAGACCTCGCGGCGGAACCGCCGGTGCCTCGGTGAGCCTGCGTCACCAGGTCCGTCGCGACCTCCAGGACCGCCTGGCGCTTGGCCTCGGGATCGCCCTCGAGGTCCTGGAGGACGAACATCCCGGCATGCATCGTGAACATCGCGCTGACACAGCGGACCTGGTCGACCAGGTCCGCTGTCGGGTCGATGAGGATGTCCCGGATGCCGAGCATGCGGTGCTTGAAGGTCTCGCCGATGCGCAGTTCGCGTACGGTCGCCTGGTTCTCCTGCATGAAGCGGTACAGGGGTGCGGCGGCGACCAGGGCCTCGCTGTAGCGCCGTACGATCTCCTGCTTCGTCTCCAGGGTGTGCGGCTGGCCCTTGCCCCACTCGATGAGGTCCTCGATGGGCTTCGCCAGGTCGTCGAAGATGCTGACGAGGATCTCTTCCTTGGTCTTGAAGTGGTAGTAGAGCGCCGCCTTGGTGACATCCAGACGCTCGGCGATCTCGCGCAACGAGGTCTTCTCGTAGCCCTGTTCGGCGAAGAGTTCGAGGGCGATGTCCTGGATGCGCTGGCGGGTGTTCCCGCGGCGCCGCTGCCTGGTGCCGTCCATGGTGTCGCCCATCGTCGCACTCCTCGCACTTTCCCAAGAACTTACTTGACGACCGGCTAGTTGCGGGTCTACTTTCCCGGAGTGTAGTCAACTAGCCGGGCGGCAAGTAAGTACCGCCGGGGGCAGTACCCAGGGGAGTGGGAAAGACGATGGCGGACGCGCAGGCGGTTGAGGCAGAGCCCGAGAAACAACCCAGGAGCGTGCGGGTCGTCCTGCTCGCGCTCATGATCACGATGATGTTGGCGATGCTCGACAACATGATCATCGGCACGGCGATGCCGACGATCGTGGGCGAGCTCGGCGGGCTCGAACACCTTTCGTGGGTCGTGACCTCGTACACCCTCGCGACCGCCGCCTCCACCCCCCTGTGGGGCAAGCTCGGCGACATGTACGGGCGCAAGGGCGTCTTCATGAGCTCGATCGTGCTCTTCCTGATCGGGTCCGCGCTCAGCGGCATGGCCCAGGACATGGGGCAGCTCATCGGCTTCCGGGCCGTCCAGGGTCTCGGCGCCGGCGGTCTGATGGTCGGCGTCATGGCGATCATCGGCGATCTGATACCGCCCCGCGAGCGCGGCAAGTACCAGGGCATGATGGCCGGCGTCATGGCGCTCGCCATGATCGGCGGCCCGCTCGTCGGCGGCACCATCACCGACCACTGGGGCTGGCGCTGGTCCTTCTACATCAACCTGCCGCTCGGTGTGATCGCGCTCGCCGCGATCAGCGTCGTCCTGCACCTGCCGAAGAAGCGGGCACAGGCGCGGATCGACTACCTGGGCGCCGCGCTGCTGACCGTCGGCATCACCGCCATCGTGCTCGTCACGACCTGGGGCGGCACGCAGTACGCCTGGACGTCCGCGCGGATCATGGAGCTCATCGGGATCGGCGTCGCCGCCCTCATCGGGTTCGTGTTCTGGCAGACCAAGGCCGCCGAGCCGGTCGTGCCGCTGCACATCTTCCGCAGCCGCAACTTCACCCTGATGGCGATCATCGGCTTCATCACCGGCTTCGTGATGTTCGGCGCGACCCTCTTCCTGCCGCTCTACCAGCAGTCGGTGCAGGGTGCCTCAGCGACCAACTCCGGGCTGCTGCTCCTGCCGATGCTCGGGGCCATGCTCGTCACCTCGATGGTCGCGGGGCGGGTCACCACGAACACCGGCAAGTACAAGGTCTTCCCGATCGTCGGCGGCGTCCTGATGGTCGTCGGGCTGTACCTGCTGTCCCTGATGGACACGGACACCTCGCGATTCACGTCCGGTGTGTACATGGCGGTCGTCGGTCTCGGCATGGGCTGTCTGATGCAGATCACCATGCTGGTCGCGCAGAACAGCGTGGAGATGAAGGACATGGGCGTGGCGTCCTCGACCTCGACCCTCTCCCGTACGCTCGGCTCCTCGTTCGGCGTCGCGATCATGGGCGCGCTGTTCAACAACCGCGTCCAGGAGGTCATGTCCGAGCGGGCCGGTGCGCTGGGCTCCAAGGTGACCGAGCAGTCCGCGCAGCTGGACGCGGCGAGCCTGGCGAAGCTGCCGGACGCCGCGCGCGAGGCCTACCAGCACGCGGTGTCGGCCGGCACGCACTCGGCGTTCCTGCTGGGGGCCGCGGTGGCGGTGGTCGCGATGGTGGCGGCGTGGTTCGTGAAGGAGGTTCCGCTGAAGGGGGCGGGACCGAAGGAGGCGGAGGGCACGGGGGACGCCACGGCGGCGCAGGCGCCGGTGGCCGAGTCCGTCTGACCCCGCGTGTGCCGAAGGCCCCCGGGCGGTGTCCGCCCCCGGGGGCCTTCGGCCTGCCCGGGCACGACGCCCGAGTCGTTGTCAGACCGGCGTGTCACCATCGGTCGCATGGACAAGTTGCGGCAGGTGCGGCTGGCCAAGGACGCCATGGACCGTGACTGGGCGGACCCGGAGCTCGACCTGGACGCGGTGGCCGCGCACGCCGGGTACTCGCGCTACCACTTCATACGCGCCTTCAAGGAGGCGTACGGCGAGACGCCCGGCCAGTACCTCACGCACCGCCGCATCGACCGCGCCGAGGACCTGCTGCGCACCGCCAACCTGACGGTGACGGAGATCTGCCACCTCGTCGGCTTCAGCAGCCTCGGCACGTTCTCGGCCCGCTTCAAGGCCTGGACCGGACTGACCCCCACCGAGTACCGCACCAAGCACGTGGGCCGCGGGGCCGCCCTCATACCGGGCTGCTACGCCATGCTCTGGGTCGGAGGCTTCAGATCCGCCCCCGGCAGGGCAGAGCGCAATTCTGGAGAAGCGGACTGAGGGCGCCGGTGCCTACGGTGACGGGGCACGGCACCGACGCGGGCAATGAGGAGCACATCATGATCAAGGGTCTCGCCATCTCGACCGTCTGGGTCCTCGACCAGGACCGGGCCAAGGAGTTCTACACGGAGAAGCTGGGTCTGGAGGTCCGTACGGACATGACGATGGGCGAGGGCGGCATGCGCTGGCTCACCGTCGGCTCGCCGAACCAGCCCGACGTCGAACTGACGCTGATGGTCCCGGGCGGGGGCGCGATGGACCCGGAGTCCGCCGAAATGATCAAGAAGCTGGTGGCCAAGGGGGCGCTCGGCGCGGGCGTGCTGACCACCGACGACATCCACGGCGACTACCGGAAGCTCAAGGACCGCGGAGTGGAGTTCCTGCAGGAGCCGCAGGAGCGCCCCTACGGCACGGAGGCCCTCTTCCGGGACGACTCCGGCAACTGGTTCTCCTTCACCCAGCCCCGTGAGGGCGGCCTCGACACCGCCAAGGACTGGTCGTGCTAGCTCACTTCCCCGAAGCCTTCCCCGAAGTCCTCCCCGATGTCGGCATCATCGGGTAGCTCCCGGTGGCTGTCGGCGCGTGCTCCGGCAGCCACAGCACCGCCACGGCGCCCTCCGCCGGGACCTCCTCCGACGCGGTCGCCAACCGTACGTTGCGGAAGGTCAGCCGGGCGCCGAGCACCCTGGCCTGCCCGGCCGCGATGGTCAGGCCCAGGCCGTGGCCGTGGCCGGCCCGGTCGGTGCTGCCGGTGCGGAAGCGGCTCGGTCCCTCGGCGAGGAGGTCCTCGGGGAAGCCGGGGCCATGGTCGCGGACCCGGATGACCCGGCCTTCCACGGTGACCTCTATCGGCGGCTTGCCGTGCCGGGCGGCGTTGGCGAGCAGGTTGAACAGCACGCGCTCCAGGCGCCGCGGATCGGTCGTCACCTCGGACTCGTGCACCACGCGGACCTCGATGGCCGGGTCCTTCGCCGCCACCCGCCGGCTGACGAACTCGCCCAGCATGATGTCCTGCAGCTCGGCCCGCTCGGAGGCGCCGTCGAGGCGGGCCACCTCCAGCACGTCCTCGACGAGCGTGCGCATGGCCTTCGCCCGGTCGAGGACCAGTTCCGTCGGCCGGCCCGGCGGCAGCAGCTCGGCGGCCGTCAGCAGTCCGGTCACCGGCGTACGCAGCTCGTGCGCGATGTCGGCGGTGACCCGGCGCTCCGCCTCCAGCCGCTGCTGCAACGCGTCCGCCATCGCGTCCACCGCGCTCGCCAGGTCGTCGGTCTCGTCCCGCACGACCCCGCCGATGGCGTCCCGCACCCGCACATCGGACTCGCCCCCCGCGACCTGGTTCGCCGCGGCCGCCGCCTTGCGCAGCCGGCGCGACAACTGCCCGCCGATGAGCACCCCGAGCGCGCTGCCGCCGAGGACGACCGCGATGGAGCCGATCACCAGGGCCTGGTCGAGGTCGTTGAGGATGTCCGTGCTGCGGTCGGTGAACCCGGTGTGCAGCGACAGCACATGCCCGCCCTTGACCGGCACGGCGGCCCAGATGTCCGGCACGCCGTCCGGCCGGTCGGAGACGTAGGTGGCCCGGCGCCCCTGCTCGACCTTCGTCCGCAGCGCCGTCGGCAGGTCCGGGTCGTCGATCTTGATGTTGGGGAAGTTCGGCCTCTGGGCCACCTCGTAGTTGCGCTGCGCGATCTGGACGCGCTCGTCGGCGAGGTCGCGCGCGTTGTCCAGCATCGAGACCCGGGCCGCGTTGTGCACAACGAGGCTGAGCGTGATCGCCACCAGCGCGCCGACCAGTGCGATGGCCGCGCTCAGCTTCCATCTCAGTCCCGTACGAATGCCCGGAATCATGCGCACGCCCGGAATCATGCGCACGCCCGAGACCGTGCGCTTGCCCGGAATCGTGCGCTTGCCCGGGGTCGTGCGCATGCCCGGAATCGTGCTGCTCGGACGCCGAAGGTTCCCCCGCATACCCCTGATCCCCTGCTCAGGCCTTCAACTTGTAGCCGAAGCCGCGGACCGTCTCGATCCGGTCCTGGCCGATCTTCGTACGCAGCCGTTGCACATGGACGTCGACGACCCGGGTGTCACCGCCCCAGCCGTAGTCCCACACCCGCTCGAGAAGCTTGTCCCGGGAGAGCACGGTGCCCGGCGCGGAGGAGAACTCGAGGAGGAGGCGCATCTCGGTGGGCGTGAGCGCCACCGTCTCGCCGGCCCGGCGCACCTCCATGCCCTCGGTGTCGATCTCCAGTTCGCCGAAGGTCAGCAGTCCGCCGCCGGCCGCCGGGGCGGCGGAGTCGTCCATACGGTCGCCGCCGCTCGCGTGTCCGAAGCGGCGCAGTACCGCGCGGATCCGGGCCACCAGCACCGCGCCGTCGAAGGGCTTGGTCACGTAGTCGTCGGCGCCCGCCTCCAGGCCCAGCACGACGTCGATCGAGTCGGCCCGCGCGGACAGCATGATCACCGGGACGGTCGACTCGTCACGGATCCGGCGGCACAGCGAGACCCCGTCGAGGCCCGGCACCATGACGTCCAGCAGGGCGATGTCGGGTCGGTCCGTGCGGAACGCCTCCAGGCCCGACAGCCCGTCGGGCATGGCGGTGACCGCGAAGCCGTCCCGCTCCAGGGCGAGCTGGGTGGCCTCGCGGATGACGTCGTCGTCCTCGACGAACAGAACGTGGGTCTGGTCTGCCATCCCGTTGCTCTCTGCTCTCTGCTGTCAGTTCTTGTGTGGTGCCGTCACCAGGTCATCGGTTCAGGGGCCCTGATCGGTTCACCGCACGGATCAGCTGCCCGGCACCGGCGTGGGCTCGCCGCCGCCCACGGCGTTGCTGTACTCCGTACGCGTCGTGTACTTCCGGACGAAGCGGTCCGTGGTCCAGACGTACGTGCTGACCTCCTCGCCGGACGGACTCGACACCGGGTCGCCCTTCGCGTACACCTGCCGGGTCACCACCAGGGCACCGCGGTCGATCTCCGCGTAGAGCGGAGGCTCCTCGGCCTTGAAGACGTTCTGGTAGGAACCGCCCTCGTCGCGATACGCGTACGAGCCGATTCCGACCATGTCACCGCAGGTCAGAACGTTGACGACGACATCGTCGGACGAACCTCCGGTCAGGTCGCCGTACGACACGTCCACGGGGTAGTCGTCGCCCGCGCACGGCTTCAGCTGGCGCTTGACGTCCGCGGAGACCTCCGGATCGGCCTTGACGAGCCGCACCGCGTCCACGCGCCCGGCCGTCGCGGAGGAGGCGGGTGAGGGAGAGGAGGCCGCGCCCGCCACCGAGTCGGTGCGGGCCGGGCCTTCGTCACGGGCGCCGGTGCCGCCGGTGCCGCAGGCGGACACGAAAAGGCTGAGGGCGGCGAGCACAGCCGCTGCCGTGATCGCCGCCTGAAAGGTCCCCCGCGCCGGTGCCACGGGCTCCGGCCGGAGGGGGCCACCGCTGTCGGAACCCCCACCCGCCGTGCGCCCGATGCCACCGGCATGCGTGCCTAGGCCGCGCAACGCTCCCGCTCCTCACGCTCCAGCGCGCGTTCGGCGCGCTCTTCGTTGTCCCTGCTCTCCAGCTCCTCGCGGAGCCGGGCGAGCGCCCGGTGCAGCGTGCTCTTGACCGTTCCGGCCGACATGCCGAGGGCGGCGGCCGTCTCCTCCGTGGACATCTGCTCCCAGTGTCGCAGCACGACGACGCTGCGCTGCTTGGGGGCCAGCACCTTCATGACGTCCATCAGCAGGGCGCGGTCCGCGTGCTGCTCGGTGGCGTCGTCGACCGAGGCGTCCGGGAGCTGCTCGGTCGGCACCTCCTCCAGCTTGCGGGCCCGCCACCACTCGGTACGCGTGTTGATCATCACCCGGCGCAGGTAGGCGTCGGCGAGCCGCTTGTCCGCTATCCCGTCCCAGCGGCCGTACGTCCGCACGAGCGCCGTCTGCAGCAGGTCCTGTGCGTCGACAGGGTCCGGGACCAGCCGGCGGGCGCTGCGCAGCAGCGCGTCCTGCCGGGTGCGTACGTACTCCTCGAACTCGAGCACCTCGCCCTGCGCCATGGTGACCGCCTCCCGCTCCCCGTTCCCGGCCGGCCTGTTCGCCGTCGGATTCATTGCCTGTGGTGCCTGTCGGGCACGGAAATGAAGTTACGGAGGCGTTGTCACGGGGCTGTCCGAAGCAGCCTGCGGCTAGCGCTCGGCTGTCCGTCGGTTGTGTAACAGCAGTGGCGGCAGGGCCAGTTGTTGTACCGGTAGGTGGCGGTGTGCGGTGTTTTGTCCTCGCCGTCAGGTCAACGGCAGCCGATACAAACCACCCGGGAGCGGCTCCACCAGACCGTCGGCGACCAGACCGTCCAGCGCCCGGGCGCGCTGCACCGGCTCGTGCCACACCCGGTCGAGCGCCGCCTGCGGGACGGGAGCGTGCGCCTCCCGCAGCACGGCCAGCAGCCTGCCGCGGACCTGGCGGTCGGTACCGGCGTACGTCTGTCCGCGGCGCGGCGGACCGTCGTGCTCCGGCTTTCCGGCGAGCCGCCAGGCGCACTGCGCGGCGATCGGGCAGCGATGGCAGGTCTCGTTCTTGGCCGTGCACACCAGCGCGCCCAGCTCCATGGACGCGGCGGCCCAGCGGGCGGCGATCCCCTCGTCCTCGGGCAGCAGCGCGCGGGCCAGCTTGCGTTCGGCGGCGGTGGTGGCGTTCGGCGGGTACTGCACACCGGTGACGGCCCGCGCGAAGACCCGGCGGACATTGGTGTCCAGGACCGCGTGCCGCTGCCCGTAGGCGAAGGAGGCGACGGCCGCGGCCGTGTACTCCCCGATGCCGGGCAGCGCGAGCAGCTGCGCGTGGTCCGTCGGTACGTCGCCGCCGTGCCGTTCCGTTATGGCGGCGGCGGCTCCGTGCAGCCGCAGGGCGCGGCGCGGATAGCCGAGCCGGCCCCAGGCGCGCACGGCCTCGCCGGGGGCGTCCGCGGCCAGGTCGGCGGGGCGCGGCCAGCGGGCCAGCCACTGCTCGTAGACGGGCAGGACGCGGCTCACCGGCGTCTGCTGCAGCATGAACTCGCTGACCATCACGCCCCAGGGGCCGGCCTCGGGCCGCCGCCAGGGCAGGTCGCGGGCGTGCTCGTCGAACCAGTCGATGACGGGGGCGTGGAGCGGCTCGCCGAGGGCGTCACCGACGGGGCTGCTCATGGGGTGCGGGGACTTCGTGGACACAGTCATGGCCTACCGATCCTGCCATGCGAGGGCGGTTCCCCGGGCGTACCGCCACCCCTGCGAGCTACCGGACCTGACGATCGACAGCAGTGCCGCCCCTACGACCGCTTGCAGAGTCGGCCGGATGGAACGTCCTCGTATCCGGCGGGCCCACCTGCCCTCTGGCCGCAGATCGCCGCCCTGGTGCTCGCTTCGGCGGTCGCGTCGCATCGCGTCTGCCGGCCGGCACCCTGGCGCGGCGAAGAGCACGGCCGCCGGGAGCACCCGGTCCGCGCCCAGGCCGAGCAGCAGGGCGAGGACGCCGAGAGCCGGGCCGCAGGCGACGGTGAACAGGGCGGGGGCGGCAGCCAGGCGCGGGCCGGCTGGACGCGCGCCGCCCGCCTTGAGGAAGAGCAGCGCATCGCCGAGGCGCGGGCGGGGCTGCGTGAACGGGCCCGCATCGCCCAGGAGATGCACGACTCGCTCGGCCACGAGCTGAGCCCGATCGCCCTGCGGGCGGGCGCCCTCCAGGTCGCCGCCGACCTGCGAGCGGCCGCCACCGACGCCACGGACCGGCTGCCGGCTGCCCGCATCATCGGCGTCCTGCGCGAGGGCGACGGGCCGGTGCCGCCGGCCCCGGCGGGCGAGAGCGTCGAGCAACTCGTGGCCCGCGCGGCCGAGTCGGGGCTGCCGGTGCACTGGGAACCGACGGGAGCCGGTACGGCCGTACAACCGGCTCGGTCGCCGAACGCATCCCGCACCGGGTGGTGGGCGAGGCGCTGACGAACGCGGCGCGGCACGCGCCGGGCGCCGGGCGAAGTTGACCCTCCTGGCGGCCAGGAAGGCGGGTGACACGACCGTCACCAGCCGTGGCCAGAGGTGCAAGGGCCGCGATCGCGAAGAGCAGGATCCCGGCCTCCGTCCCCGTCTCGGCGGTGTCTTGTACCCACGTAGGGGTGTCTTGGGCGGCGTCGGTGAGGTCGCGGTAGAGCTCGGTGTTCTCGAAGTCCTTGGTCACGGACGGTAGGTGGCGGGCCGATACCGTCACAGCGTGCGATCGTGGGGTGCCGCACCTGACGAAGGACAGGAGTGGAGCGGCCAGTTCCGGGATGATGATCCGGAAAAGTTGTGGACCCGGGCGGCGGGTGGGGCCAGCGAAGGCTCCGATCTCTCGTACAGTTTGCGCCGTGGGATCTCTGCGCAATCCGGTCGGGCCGCTTCCCTCCTCCATCTACTGGCGACGGAGGGCCGTACTGCTGTCCGTGATGGCCCTGTTGGCGCTGCTGATCGCCTGGATCGTCTCCTCGGGCGGCTCAGGCGGCAACAACGGTGCCGACGGATCCAACGACAAGAATCCTTCCCCCTCGACGATCACGCCGGGGCCGTCCGGCTCCGGGCCGGCGATCAGCCAAGCACCGGGCGGGCGGGACGAGTCGAGCGGCACTGACTCCGGCGGGTCGGGCTCGGGCGACGGGTCCGGCGACGGCTCGGGTGATGGTTCCGGGTCGGCAGCGGGCGCGGGTTCCGCCACTGGTGGCTCGGGCGGGTCAGAGGGCTCCGTCGGTGGGACGGCCGGTGGCGGTACGGGTACCGGGGTCGGCCGAAACGACACGCTCCCGGCGGGCTCCGCACTCCCCAACTGCACCCCGAGCGCCGTGAAGTTGAGCGTGCGCAGCCTGCACAACGCGTACGAGCCCGGTCAGACGCCCACCCTGCTGCTGACCGCGACGAACTCCTCCGCCGGTGACTGCAAGGTCGATCTCGGCCCGAAGAACGCGGTGGTGACCATCACCCAGGCGGGCAGCGAGGACGCGTACTGGTCCTCCGCCGACTGCCCCGAGGTCTCCAACCTGGTCTTCCGGGCGCCCGCCGGCACCAGCATCACGTACACCGTGAAGTGGGACCGCAAGCCGAGTGCTCCGCAGTGCGCGACGCCTCCCGCGGGGACGGCCGGGGCGGGGACGTACCTGGTGGAGGCGAAGACGCCCGGGTTCGGGACGGCGCAGGCGTCGTTCGTGCTGGAGAACGACTAACTGGAGAACGACTGACTGGAGAACCACCAGGGACTGCCCGGCTGAGGGCGATCCGACTCCGACCTAGACGTAACGCTCCAGGATCGAGGACTCCGCCAGTCGCGAAAGCCCCTCGCGCACGCTCCGCGCCCGCGCCTCGCCGACCCCGTCCACCGTCTGCAGGTCGTCCACGCTCGCGGCCAGCAGCTTCTGCAGGCCCCCGAAGTGCTCCACCAGCCGGTCGATGATCGCACCCGGAAGGCGGGGCACCTTCGCCAGCAGTCGGAAGCCCCGCGGCGACACCGCCGAGTCCAGCGCCTCCGGCGACCCCGTGTAGCCCAACGCCCGTGCCACCGTGGGCAGTTCGAGGAGCTCGGCGTGGGAGAGCGCGTCGAGCTCGTACAGCGCCTCCTCGACCGTGCGGGAGCGCTTGGCCGTGGGCTCGGGGACGTAGTCCCGCACGACCAGTTCGCGCTCGGGCTCCACGCCGGCGATCAACTCGTCGAGCTGGAGGGCCAGGAGACGTCCGTCCGTGCCGAGCTCGACCACGTACTCGGCGATCTCGGTGGCGATGCGGCGGACCATCTCCAGACGCTGGGCCACGGCCGAGACGTCCCGGACGGTGACCAGGTCCTCGATCTCCAGCGCGGACAGCGTGCCCGCCACCTCGTCGAGGCGGAGCTTGTAGCGCTCCAGGGTCGCAAGGGCCTGGTTGGCGCGGGACAGGATCGCCGCAGAGTCCTCCAGGACGCGGCGCTGGCCGTCGACGTACAGGGCGATCAGCCGCATCGACTGGGAGACCGAGACGACCGGGAAGCCGACCTGCTTGCTCACCCGGTCCGCGGTGCGGTGCCGGGTGCCCGTCTCTTCCGTGGGGATCGTCGGGTCGGGGAGCAGCTGGACGCCGGCCCGGAGGATCTTCGACAGGTCGGAGGACAGCACGATGCCGCCGTCGAGCTTGCACAGCTCACGCAGTCGCGTTGCCGTGAACTCGACATCCAGGACGAAACCGCCCGTACACATCGATTCGACGGTCTTGTCGGAGCCGAGCACCATGAGGCCGCCGGTGTTGCCGCGCAGGACCCGCTCAAGGCCGTCGCGCAGGGGCGTGCCGGGTGCCACGGCGCTCAGCGAGGCGCGCATGAGGCCATCGGCACCGGAACTCCCGCCGGACTTTCCGGGAGCTGCCGCCCGGTCGTTGGCTGCCACTGCACTCCTCGGGTCGCAGGTTCTGGGGCGCTCCCGTTCGCACACATTGTTCGTACGGACGGGCGAGACCTGGGCAAAGTCTACCGGCGCTCCTCCTCGTCCCGTGGGGCCTCTCGCCGACGCGAGCGTGGAAGGACCCTCAGGGCGTCCCCTATGTCCGCTACTTCCAGGACCTTCATGCCGGGCGGGACCTTGCCCGGATCGCCCGGAACGAGCGCGTGCGTGAAGCCCAGGCGGTGTGCTTCGGAGAGCCGGCGCTGCACGCCCGTGACCCGTCTGACCTCGCCCGCGAGGCCGACTTCGCCGATCGCGACGAGGTTCTTGGGGAGCGGGGTGTCACTGGCCGCGGAGGCCAGGGCGAGGGCGATGGCGAGGTCCGCGGCGGGCTCCGACAACTTCACACCGCCGACCGTCGCGGAGTAGATGTCCCGCTTGCCCAGGGCGCTGATCCGGCCGCGCTGTTCCAGGACGGCCAGCATCATCGAGACGCGGGAGGTCTCCAGACCGGACGTGGTCCGCCTGGGGGAGGGGATCTGCGAGTCGACGGTGAGCGCCTGGACCTCGGCGACCAGCGGGCGGCGGCCCTCCAGGGTGACGGTCAGGCAGGTGCCGGGCACCGGCTCGGCCCGGCGGGTCAGGAACAGGCCGCTCGGGTCGGCGAGGCCTGTGATGCCCTCGTCGTGCAGCTCGAAGCAGCCCACCTCGTCCGTGGTGCCGTAGCGGTTCTTGACGCCTCGTACGAGACGCAGGCGCGCGTGCCGGTCGCCCTCGAAACTCAGCACGACGTCCACCAGGTGCTCCAGCAGGCGCGGGCCGGCGATCGCGCCGTCCTTGGTGACATGGCCCACAAGGAGGGTGGACATGCCGCGCTCCTTGGACACGCGGATCAGGGCGCCCGCCACCTCGCGCACCTGGGACATGCCGCCGGGGGCGCCGTCGATCTCCGGGGAGGCCACCGTCTGCACCGAGTCGAGGATCAGCAGGGACGGCTTCACCGCGTCCAAGTGGCCGAGCACCGCGGACAGATCGGTCTCGGCGGCGAGATACAGGTGGTCGTCGATGGCCTTGATGCGGTCGGCGCGCAACCGGACCTGGCTCGCCGACTCCTCGCCGGTCACATAGAGGGTGCGGTGCTCGTCGCTCGCCGACTTGGCCGCCACGTCGAGCAGCAGCGTCGACTTGCCGACGCCGGGTTCGCCCGCGACCAGGACCACCGCGCCGGGCACCAGACCGCCGCCGAGCACCCGGTCCAGCTCGGGCACGCCGGTGGAGCGGGCGGTGGCCTGCCGGCCGTCGACCTGGCCGATGGGCACGGCGGACGTGGTGACGCGGCCCGGAGCCGTCGTACGGACCGCGGGCGCGCCGTACTCCTCGATCGTCCCCCAGGCCTGGCACTCGGGGCAGCGGCCGAGCCACTTGGCCGTCTGCCAGCCGCACTCGGTGCAGCGGTAGGACGGACGCTCCTTGGCGGACTTCGTACGGGCAGCCATGCACGAACCGTAACCGCCACCACTGACAACGCCGGCGGCGACCGTCGCAGGCGGGCCGGACGCCCGGCTCCGCACCTCGCCGCGTACCCGCTGGAACCAGCCACCCTCATCGGGAACGAGCCACGGAATGATCCGTTCCTGTCCCCTATTGAGGGATCGTTTCACCCGTACGGATTAAATGTGCTCAAGGGGGCCGAAGCGTCCAACTCCCGCCGCCTACGGTCCACGGGTGATGAGCAGCAGTCCGGAGACCTCGACCCGCACCACCGGCGCACACCGGGCGCACCGGGAGGGGCGCGACCGCGCGGCGGCGCGCACGCTGGCGCAGCGCCCGCCCGCGCGCTACGAGCCCTACCTCGACGGCCTGTTCACCTACTGCCTGTCCGTGCTGTGCGACCACGACACCGCGACCGCCGCCCTGGGTGACGTCCTCGCGCTCGCCGAGAGGCGCCGCGGCCCGGACGTGGCCGGCGACCGCAGGGCCTGGCTGTACGCGCTGGCCCGCTGGGCGTGCCTGCGCAAGCTGACCGAGGCCAAGCAGAAACGTCAGGTCACGCACGCGGCGGGCCGCCAGGGTGCCGAGCGCCGCCCGTCCGCCGGCCCGCCGGTCTCCGAGGAGACCCAGCAGCAGCGCCGGCGCGAACTGGCCCTGCTCGCCTGGCCGGAGGCCGCCGGCACCACCCCGGAGCAGCGCGAGGCGCTCGAACTCGCCGTGCGCCACCATCTCGCCGCCCACGAGGTCGCCGCCGTCCTCGGCATGGACCTGACCACAGCCCGCGAACTGCTCGCCTCCGCCGCCTGCGAGGTCGAACGCACCCGCGCGGCCCTGGCCGTCGTCGAGACCGGCGGCTGCCCGGGGGTGGCCCGGCTCACCGGCGACAACCAGCTGGTGCTCAGCGCCGCCGTGCGCCGCGAACTCGTCCGGCACGTCGACGACTGTCCGCGCTGCCGCCGTACGGCCGAGCGCGCGGTCCCCGGACGCTGGCCCGGCGCCGCCGTCACCCCCGCCGAGCTGCCCGTCCTGGAGGCGCCCCGCGCAGCCCTGCACGTGGCCCTGACGCACCTCCCGCGCGCGCGGGGCACCGCCGCGCCCCGCTTCGACCGGCGCGGCTTCCCGATGGACCCCAAGGACCGGGCCGCCCGAAGGGACCGCCTACGCGCGCGTGCCGTCACGACGACCGTCGTCGCCACCGTCGTCGCCGCCCCCGTGCTGGCGCTCTGGGCCGCCTACCGCGGCGCCCCGCCCGGCGAGGGCCCGGGCGGCACCGCCGCCAGCGCCAGTGAGGAGCACGGCCCCGGCCTCCTCGACGGCGATTCGGCGACCGGCGGCTACGAGAACGCCGGCAACGCCAGCACGCACCCCGGAGGCCGCTTCAGCAAGGGCGACAAGCCCGACGTGTCCGTGGCGGTCATCAGCGTCGCCGGCGCCGGCAAGAAGGGCGCCGGGCACCTGGACGTGGCCGCCGACAACAGCGGCGACACCACTCTGATCACCCTCACCGCGACCGGCTCCACGCCGGTGCGCTGGTCCGCGACCACGAGCGCCTCCTGGCTCTACCTCAGCCGGCCGTCCGGAACGCTCGCGCCGGGCGAATCGTTGACGATCAAGGTGTACGTCGACCATCTGCGCGAGCCGTCCGGCTACTGGAACGCGCGCGTGGCCGTCTCACCAGCAGGCGCCGTCGTCTCCATCGACGGCTACGGCACCGCGCCCAGTCCCTCCGACCCCGATCCGGACCCGGGCCATGGCCACCACCCCGGGCCTGGCCCCGGCCACCCCAGCGACCCGCACCCGTCCGACCCCGACCCCGATCCGGACCCGACGACCCCGGCACCCTCCGACTCCGCCCCGAGCGATCCGCCCTCGTCGCCCGACCCGGAGACCACACCCACCGACCCCGCCTCGTCCGACCCCGGGGACTCGACGCCACCGCCCACCGGCGGCGGCGACCCGAGCCCGTCCACGTCGTAGGCCCTACAGACCGCGCTCCGGCCGGCCGACCGGATCCGCGGGATGCGGTGCCAGCAACGGCAGCTGCGAGGCCAGCCGCTCCTCGCACAGCTCGACCAGGCGGTCGTAGCCCGCCTTGCCCATCAGCTCGACCAGCTCCGGCCGGTAGGAGACGTACACCGGGTCGCCCGCGCCGTGCGCCGAGGTCGCCGACGTGCACCACCAGTGCAGGTCGTGGCCGCCCGGACCCCAGCCCCGGCGGTCGTACTCACCGATCGACACCTGGAGCACGCGCGTGTCGTCGGGCCGGTCGATCCAGTCGTACGTCCGTCGCACCGGCAGCTGCCAGCAGACGTCCGGCTTGGTCTCCAGCGGCTCGCGGCCCTCCTTCAGGGCGAGGATGTGCAGCGAGCAGCCCGCGCCGCCCGCGAACCCGGGCCGGTTCTGGAAGATGCAGGAGCCCTGGTGGGGGCGGGTCTGGCGGTCGCCGTCCTCGTCCTCGGAGACCCAGCCGTTGCGCGTGCCCTCGTCGTGGTACTGCCAGATCTCCGGCGTGAGTCTGGCCACATGCCCGGCGACCCGCTTCTCGTCGTCCTCGTCGGAGAAGTGGGCGCCGAGGGTGCAGCACCCGTCGTCCGCGCGGCCCGCCTGGATGCCCTGGCAGCCACTGCCGAAGATGCAGTTCCACCGAGAGGTCAGCCATGTCAGATCGCAGCGGAAGACCTGCTCGTCGTCCGCCGGATCCGGGAATTCCACCCATGCCCGCGCGAAGTCGAGCCCCTTCTCGTCGCCTGCCGGGGCCTGCTTCGACTTCTTCGGTGCTTTCGCCTGCGAAGAACCCTTGGCTGTTTTGGCCGTCTTGTCGCTCTTCGCCTTTTTCGTCTTTGGCACGCGTCCAGGGTAAGTCGCCCGAGGCCGGACCAGGGACAACCCCGAGGACAACCTCGTGGACAGCTCCGGGGGCCGCGTCCGGTTCCGCTGGCAGTAGCGTTCCGCCCATGAGACTCGGTGTCCTCGACGTGGGATCGAACACGGTGCATCTGCTGGTGGTGGACGCGCACCCGGGTGCGCACCCCCTGCCCGCGCACTCGCACAAGGCGGAGCTGCGCCTTGCCGAACTGCTCGACGAGGACGGTGCGATCGGCCCCGAGGGGGTCGAGAAACTCATCGGAGTCGTCCGCGAGGCGCTCCAGGCCGCCGAGGACAAGGGCGTCGAGGACGTGCTGCCGTTCGCGACCTCCGCCGTCCGCGAGGCCAGCAACGCCGATGACGTCCTCGCGCGCGTGCAGGCCGAAACCGGCGTGGACCTCCAGGTCCTGACCGGAGCCGAGGAGGCCCGGCTGACCTTCCTCGCCGCCCGCCGCTGGTTCGGCTGGTCCGCGGGCAAGCTCCTCGTCCTCGACATCGGCGGCGGCTCCCTGGAGATCGCGTACGGCATGGACGAGGAGCCCGACGCCGCGGTCTCCCTGCCGCTCGGCGCGGGCCGCCTCACCGCGGGCTGGCTCCCCGGCGACCCCCCGGACCCGGAGGCGATAAGGGCCCTGCGCCGCCACGTCCGCGCCCAGATCGCCCGCACGGTCGGCGAGTTCACCCGCCTCGGCGCGCCCGACCACGTCGTCGCCACGTCCAAGACCTTCAAGCAACTGGCCCGTCTGGCCGGCGCGGCCCGCTCCGCGGAGGGCCTGTACGTCCAGCGCGAGCTGAAGCGCGAGTCCCTGGAGGCCTGGGTTCCGCGGCTCGCCGGCATGACGACCGCCGAGCGGGCCGACCTTCCCGGAGTCTCCGAGGGCCGCGCGAACCAGCTGCTCGCGGGTGCGTTGGTGGCCGAGGGGGCGATGGACCTGTTCGGCGTGGAGAGCGCGGAGATCTGCCCGTGGGCGTTGCGGGAGGGTGTCATCCTGCGTCGGCTGGATCACATGGGGTCGGTGTAGCGCCCCGAGGAGGCGCGCGGCTGTACCGGTGTGCGGCTCCGCCGCAGGGGCGGCGACAAGCCACGACGAACCCGCGCTCGCCCGTGGCGAACCCCACAACGGCGAATAGGCACCCCACATCCACCCGACCGCACCCCGTAATCTGTCCCCCATGGCAGAGCCAGTCGTACGCATCCCGGATGCGAAGGTCGCCCTGTCCACGGCCTCCGTCTATCCGGAGTCGACTGCGACCGCCTTCGAGATCGCCGCGCGCCTCGGGTACGACGGCGTCGAGGTCATGGTGTGGACCGACCCCGTCAGTCAGGACATCGAGGCGCTGCGCAGACTCAGCGACTACCACCGCATCCCCATCCTCGCGGTGCACGCCCCCTGCCTGCTCATCACGCAGCGCGTGTGGTCCACCGACCCCTGGACCAAGCTCCAGCGCGCCCAGGCGGCCGCCGAGAAGCTCGGCGCGAGCACGGTCGTCGTCCACCCGCCCTTCCGCTGGCAGCGCCAGTACGCCCGCGACTTCGTCAGCGGGATCTGGCGCATGGCGAACGAGACGGACGTACGGTTCGCCGTCGAGAACATGTACCCCTGGCGCTACCGCGACCGCGAGATGCTCGCCTACGCGCCCGACTGGGACGTGACGAAGGAGGACTACCGTCACTTCACGATCGATCTCAGTCACGCGGCCACGGCCCGTTCCGACGCCATCCAGATGATCGACCGCATGGCCGACCGGCTCGGCCATGTCCACCTCGCCGACGGCAGGGGTTCGGCCAAGGACGAGCACCTCGTCCCCGGCCGCGGCACCCAGCCCTGCGCCGAGGTGCTGGAACGTCTCGCCCTGACCGGCTTCGACGGCCATGTCGTCATCGAGGTCAACACCCGGCGCGCGATGTCCGGCGCCGAACGGGAGGCCGACCTCGCCGAGGCGCTGGCCTTCACGCGCCTGCATCTGGCCTCGGCGGTGAAGGTGACCCGCCCGTGACCGACGTCACCGCCCGCAGGCGGGGCCGCCGCCGTCGTACGGAATCGGCCGAGACCCGCGACCGCATCCTGACCGTGGCCCGCGAGGAGTTCTCCGAGCGGGGCTACGAGCAGACGTCCGTGCGCGGCATCGCCAAGGCGGCCGGCGTCGACTCGGCCTTGGTCCACCACTACTTCGGCACCAAGGAAAAGGTCTTCGAGGCGGCCATCGAGGTCGCCCTGGCCCCCGCCCTCACCGGGCGTGACGTGGCCCTCGCCGGCCCGGCGGACACCGTCGGCGAGCGTCTGACCCGCATGTTCTTCGGTCTCTGGGAGAACCCGGTGACCCGGACGCCGCTGCTCGCGATCGTCCGTTCGGCGGTGACCAACGACACAGCGGCCGCCGTCTTCCGCCGCCTGGTCTCCGTGCAGCTGCTGCTCCGCATCGCGGGCGAGCTCGACGCCCCGGACGCGGAACTGCGCGCCGAGCTGGCGGCGGCGCAACTGGTCGGCATCGCCATGCTCCGGTACGTGATCAAGGTGGAGCCGCTGGCGTCGGCGGAGGTGGAGGCGATCATCGCGCGGGTGGCGCCGGTGGTGCAGGGGCATCTGACGAGTCCGTAGCGGCCGAGGGCGGCCGTGAGTGGCTGCGAGCGGCTGTGAGACGCGCGTCCCGCATTCCGGACAACCTGTCCGCCCCCTGGATGACCGGCGTACGCTCGTTAGCAGTCAGAAGTCTCTGATCGCAGTCTCTGCAGTCCCTGAAGGAGCGAGCGACGATGCCCGAGCTGAGGTCCCGCACAGTCACCCACGGACGCAACATGGCGGGCGCCCGCGCCCTTATGCGCGCCTCCGGTGTACCCGGTGCGGACATCGGCCGCAAGCCGATCATCGCGGTCGCGAACAGCTTCACGGAGTTCGTCCCCGGCCACACCCACCTGCAGCCGGTCGGCCGGATCGTCAGCGAGGCGATCATCGAGGCCGGCGGCATCCCGCGCGAGTTCAACACCATCGCGGTGGACGACGGCATCGCGATGGGCCACGGAGGAATGCTGTACTCCCTGCCCTCCCGCGACCTGATCGCGGACAGCGTGGAGTACATGGTCGAGGCGCACTGCGCCGACGCCATCGTCTGCATCTCCAACTGCGACAAGATCACCCCGGGCATGCTGAACGCGGCCCTGCGGCTGAACATCCCCACGGTCTTCGTCTCCGGCGGCCCGATGGAATCCGGCCGCGCCACGCTGGTCGACGGCACGGTCCGCACGCTCGACCTGGTCGACGCGATGTCCGAGGCCGCCAACGACAAGATCTCGGACGAGGACATCCTCCGTATCGAGGAGAACGCCTGCCCGACCTGCGGCAGCTGTTCCGGCATGTTCACGGCCAACTCGATGAACTGCCTCACCGAGGCCATCGGCCTCTCCCTCCCCGGCAACGGCTCGGTCCTGGCCACGCACACGGCCCGCAAGCAGCTCTACGTCGATGCCGCACGCACGGTCATGGACATCACCCGGCGCTACTACGAGCAGGACGACGAGACGGTCCTGCCCCGCAACATCGCCACCATCGCGGCCTTCGAGAACGCGATGGCCCTGGACATCGCCATGGGCGGCTCGACCAACACGATCCTGCACCTGCTGGCGGCAGCCCAGGAGGCGGGCGTCCCCTTCGGCCTGGAGGAGATCAACGAGGTCTCGCGCCGCGTGCCCTGCCTCGCCAAGGTCGCGCCGAACGTCGCCAAGGACCGCACGTACTACATGGAGGACGTGCACCGCGCCGGCGGCATCCCGGCCCTCCTCGGCGAACTGCACCGCGCGGGCCTGCTGAACGAGGACGTCCACTCGGTCCACAGCCACTCCCTGGCGGACTGGCTGAAGACGTGGGACGTCCGAGGCGGCTCCCCGTCCCCCGAGGCCCTGGAACTGTGGCACGCGGCCCCCGGCTGCGTCCGTTCCGCCGAGGCCTTCTCCCAGTCGGAGCGCTGGGAGGCCCTGGACGAGGACGCCGAGGGCGGCTGCATCCGGAGCGCCGAGCACGCGTACTCGAAGGACGGCGGCCTGGCGGTCCTCAGGGGCAACCTCGCCGTCGACGGCTGCGTGGTGAAGACGGCCGGTGTCGACGAGTCGATCTGGACGTTCGAGGGCCCCGCGGTCGTCTGCGAGTCGCAGGAAGAGGCCGTCGAGAAGATCCTCACCAAGCAGGTCACGGACGGCGACGTCGTCGTCATCCGCTACGAGGGCCCCAAGGGCGGCCCCGGCATGCAGGAGATGCTCTACCCGACGTCCTACCTCAAGGGCCGCGGCCTCGGTAAGACCTGCGCCCTGATCACCGACGGCCGCTTCTCCGGCGGCACCTCGGGCCTGTCCATCGGCCACGCCTCCCCGGAGGCGGCGTCCGGCGGCACGATCGCCCTCGTCGAGAACGGCGACCGCATCCGCATCGACATCCCGAACCGCACGATCGAACTCCTCGTCGACGACACCGAACTGGCCCGCCGCGAGCAGGCCCTGAACGGCGTCTACGCCCCGAAGAACCGCGAGCGCAAGGTCTCGGCCGCGCTGCGGGCGTACGCGGCGATGGCCACGAGCGCGGACAAGGGCGCGGTGCGGGACGTGAGCATGCTGGGCTGAGGTTCGTCTTCTGGGGCCGTCTCTTCGGGGGCGGCCCCTTTTTGCGCCGTGCCTTTGCCGTGCCTCTGCCGTGTCTCTACCCGGCGGTCTGTCGTGCCTCTACCAGGCGGACGGGTTCTTCGCGGGGACGGCGAAGACGGTGCCGTCGGGGGCGGTTGCGTAGATGTGGTGGTGGGCGAGTACGGGCGTCGGCAGTGTCCCCGCAACTCGATCCGAGTTCGTACCGAGCCTCGGCGGCGTCTGCCCCACGAGCCTCCCGCTGTCGGCGTCGACCGCGAGCAGCCGTCCGTCGGGAGCGCTGACGTACACGTGCTTGTCGTCGGCGACCGGCACGGAACCGCGGCTCACGGACGTTTCGAGGTGCCACAGTCGCTTGCGCGTCTTCGTGTCGACGGCTTCCAGGGAACCCCCGGAGGCCAGGAGATGGACGACATTCCCCCGCACGCCGGCGTGAACGCCCTGGCGCGGAACGGGCAGCGTGACCCGTACCGCAGTCCTGGACCCGGGGTCGTAGCGGACCACTGCTGCCGTGTCCCCGTACGCGCCGGCGGCGGAGAGGAGATACACGGATCCGCCGACGGTGCCGACGGGCTGCAGACTGCCTCGCAGTCGCGCGTCCCACCGCACGACACCCGTCGCCGGATCCACCGCCGTGACCCTCGTAGTCGACCCGTCGGACGTGCTCCACGCGTACGCCAGCGGATCCCCCGTGAACGAGACGAAGGCCGGCGCGCTCTGGCCCGGTATCCGCCGGTTCCACTTGGCGTCGCCCGTCGCGCTGTCCACACCGGTGACCGTCCCGTCGGCGGCGGTGAGCAGGAGCGTGCCGCCGACACACGGCGTACCGGTCTGCGCGGGTGTGCTCCGCTGCCAGCGTGCCCGGCCGGTGGCGGGATCGAGCGCCTGCACGCGGCGGCCCTCGTCCGTCGAGATCAGCACGAGCCCGCCCGAGAACACCGGCGGCGCGCTGCTGCCCACCTCACTGATGGAGCGCCGCCACAGCAGAGTGCCGTCGGACGGCGCGAGAGCGAAGACCAGCTCCGACTGCGTGCAGAACAACTTCCCTGCCCCGTACGAGCATTGGGGCGTACCGGCGCCGTCCGGGCCTGGCTTTGCCTGCCATGCGCGGAACGCCGCCGCCGTGCTCGGGGAGCTGGAGCTCTTCGCCTCGGGGGAGGGCGAGTCCGCCAACTGGACGGAAGCGAACACGCCGCCCGCCAGCAGGCTGAGCGCCCCGGCCGCGAGGGCCACCCGCTTGCCCAGACGTCTCTTGGACCTTCGTCCGGCCGCCTCGACGACGGGTTCCGGCTCTGCCACATCAGTCGACCGCTGCGCCGGTATGAACACCTGCGTGTCGTACGAGGCCGCCACCGACCGCAGTTCCCGCATCAACTCGTCCGGCGTGGGCCGGTCCTCGGGCTCCTTGGCCAGACACCGCAGCACCAGCGGCGCGAGATTCTCCGGTACGCCGGTCAGGTCCGGCTCGTCATGCACGACCTGATAGGCGACGACATACGGACTGTCGGAGTCGAACGGACCCCGCCCCGTGGCCGCGTGCACCATCACGGATCCCAGCGCGAAGACGTCGGCAGCGGGCCCGACCTCCCGCGGCCGCCGGAACTGCTCGGGCGCCATGAACGGCGGCGTTCCGATCAACTTCCCGGTCTCGGTCCGCAGTTCACTGTCCTTTGGCCGAGAAATGCCGAAGTCGATGACCTTGGGCCCGTCCTCGGCGAGCAGCACGTTGCTCGGCTTGAGATCCCGGTGCACCACGCCGACCCGATGGATGTCTCGCAACGCCTCGGCCAGCCCGGCCATCAGGCGGCGCAACTCGGCAGGGCTCATGGCCCCGTTCCGCTTCACGTGTTCGGACAGGGTCGGCCCGGGGATGAACAGGGTGGCCATCCAGGGCCGTTCGGCCTCCGAGTCGGCGTCGACGACGGACGCGGTGAACGCACCGCTGACCTTCCGCGCGGCCGCCACCTCCTGCCGGAACCGCCCCCTGAACTCGGGGTCCTTGGCGAACTCGGCATGTACGACCTTCACCGCGAGCTTCATCCCCGAGGTGCTCCGAGCGAGGTGCACGACGCCCATGCCCCCGGAGCCCAGGCACGACTCCAGACGGTAGTGACCGGCGTACTCGGGAAGTTCCGCTTCCGCGCCCGCCCCAGTGTTGCGCTGTGGCGCCATGCGACCACCCCCGTGCTCTTCGTTCGCGCGCGCGACGCACGGAGCCTAGTCGATGACTCGTGCGAGACAGAGGGGGCTTGCTAGCCTGCGTGTTCCGCGATCGCACAGGTGTGCGTGGCGTGTTTTAGGGGAATCAACGGGTCCCATGGCAGTCATGGGATTCAACGGGGGAGGCTTTCCATGTCTGTTGAGCGTGTCGAAGAGGTCGAGAGCGGAGACGAGGCGGAGGCCGTGACCACGGCAGCCGCGACCGCGGCCGTTCGCTACTACCAGGTCGCCCCGGGCGTGCGCCTCAACGTCCGAAGCGGCCCGGGCACGACGTACGGCATCGTCCGCGTCCTCCCCGAGGGCGCCTACGTCCCGATCTGGTGCCAGACGCCGGGCCAGACGGTCACGGGCCCGTACGGCACATCAAAGATCTGGGACAACATCGACAGCGGTCAGTACGTCTCGGACGCCTATGTGAAGACGGGCAGCGACGGCTACGTGGCCTCTCGCTGCGCCTGATCCCACCACCACTACGCGGGGGACACCCACGACATCCCTGAAACGTAGATCTACCGTGATCGCGGGCTTCACCGGAGCCCTCCTCATGGTGGGCGCGGCCGCCGCCGAGTCGGCCCTGCGCCACTACCCGGTCGCCCCGGGCGTGCGCCTCAACGTTCGCAGCGGCCCGGGCACCAACTACACCATCGTCCGCATCCTGGCCGAGGGCGCCCAGGTCCCGATCTTCTGCCAGTCACCGGGCACCACGGTCACCGGTCCGTACGGCACGTCGAACAGCTGGGACAACATCGACAACGGCGAGTACGTCTCGGACGCGTACGTGAACACGGGCAGCGACGGCCACATCAAACCGCGCTGCTCCTGAGCCTCGAAGGAGCCCGCGACCGGCCCGGAGCCATAATCATCGTGTGAGCGACGAAACCGGCATCCAGGAAACCCCCGCGGGCTCCCCAGGCACCCCCCACCCCGACCCCCTCCGCCTCTTCGGCACCACCTGGGTCACCCACGACAACGGCTACGCCCTCCGCCGCATCGCCGCCTCCATCGGCTCCCTGGCCGCCGCGATCGCCTCCTGCCTGGTCCTCCGCTTCGCCTACGAGGGCCTCCAGATCGCCGACACCGGCAGCTTCGTGACCGTCCTCGTCGTCGCGATGTTCGCCATCTGCAGCGCCCTCGCCTTCCGCCACACCTGGGACGGCTTCACCCAGCGCCCCGACCCCGACCGCCAGGCCTCCCTCAGGGGCCTCCTGGCCATCGGTTTCGTCGGCTCCCTCCTCGCCTACTTCTTCCGCTCCCTCACCGAGGCCCCCGGCGAGAAACTCCACCGCGAGGAGTACGAGGCGGCCCTCGACCGGCACGAGAAGCGCACGACCCGCCGCACCCGCAACCCGTCGAAGATGCGCCGCCGCGCATAGGCCTGCGCCCCCTCTCACCAAAAACTCACCGCACTGAGCCCCGACCCCGGTCACGATGGCCCTATGACGGCCTCCTCCCACGCCACCCGCGCGCAGTCCTTCAACGCAGCCGCAGCCCAGTACGCCGCCAACCGCCCCTCCTACCCGCCCGCCCTCTTCGACGCCATCGAGGACCTGGCCGGCCACCCCCTCACCGGCGCCGGCGTCGCGGACATCGGCGCCGGCACCGGCATCGCGACCGCCCTCCTGCACGCGCGCGGCGCCGACGTGGTCGCCGTGGAACCCGGCGACGGCATGGCGGCCCAGTTCCGCCGAGCCCACCCCGACATCCCGATCATCCGGGGCGACGGCAACACCCTCCCCCTGACCACGTCCTCCGCCGACTTCCTCACCTACGCCCAGTCCTGGCACTGGACCGACCCCGCCCAGGCCGTCCCGGAGGCCCTCCGCGTCCTGCGCCCGGGCGGCGCGCTCGCCCTGTGGTGGAACACCGAGGCCCTCGACGTGTCGTGGATCGCCGAGGCCGCCGACCGCATCGCCCGGTACTTCGACGTGAACGTCCAGGCCGAGAAGCAAAGCGTCAACGCCCGGGTCGCCGATCCCACCGGCCGCCTCGACTTCGTCCGCCGTCAGGTCCGCTGGAGCCGCCGCGTTCCCATCGACACCCACCTCGCCAACATCGGCAGCCACTCGATCTTCCTGGTCCAGGGCGAGGAGGCAGCCGCAGCCTTCCTCGCCGAGGAGCGGGACCACCTGACGAGGGCCTTCCCGGACGGCATCGTCGAGGAGGTCTACGACGTGATCCTGCTGGTGGCCACCACTCCCGCCTGACCACCCCGCATCACAGACCTCAGACCCCAGACCTCGGACCCCAGACCTCAGACCCCAGACCTCAGACTCCAGACCTCAGACTCCAGACCTCAGACTCCAGACCTCAGACTCCAGACCTCAGACTCCAGACCTCAGACTCCAGACCTCAGACTCCAGACCTCAGACTCCAGACCTCAGACTCCAGACCTCAGACTCCAGACCTCAGACTCCAGACCTCAGACTCCAGACCTCAGACTCCAGACCTCAGACTCCAGACCTCAGACCTCAGACCGCAGACCCCAGACTCCAGACTCCAGCCAGGCCTACGACACTCTCTTCCTGCTCACCACCAACCCCTCCCCCCGCCCGGCGGCCCACCCCTCCAGAGCCGCCGCGCACGCATGATCCATGTGCCGCAGCCCGCCCAGCTCCAGCCGCACCTCCCGATCCCGCGGCAACGCCTCCAACGCGTCGAGCAGCTTCGGCAACCGCAGGAACGTCGCATGACCGAGCACCCGTACGACGATCCCCGCCTCCCCCCGCTCCTCGGTCTCCACCTGCACCTGGCTGATGTCCCACGCGGTCTTCGCCACTGCCACCGCCAGCCCCACCAGCACCCCCTCGACCAGACTCCCGGCCACGATCGCCACCACCGTCACCCCCAGCACGGCCACCTCCCCGGGATGCCCGCGCCACAGCGCCCGCACCTCCCGCACCGGCACGAGCCTGCATCCGGCGTACACCAGCAGCCCGGCCAGCGCCGCCACCGGAATCATCCCCAGCGCGCCGGGCAGCAGCGCAGTGAACACCAGCAGCCACACGCCGTGCAGCACCCGCGAGGCCTTCGTACGCGCCCCCGCCCGCACGTTCGCCGCGCTTCGCACGATCACCGCGGTCATCGGCAGCGCCCCCAGCACTCCGCACACGGCGTTCCCCGCGCCCTGCGCGATCAACTCCCGGTCGTAGTCCGTCCGCGCCCCCGAATGCAGCCGGTCCACGGCAGCCGCGCCGAACAACGACTCCGCGGACGCGATCAAAGCGAACGCGACGACGGTCCCGATCACCCCCACTTCCATCAGCCGCCCGAAATCCGCCCCCTCCGGCACCCGCACCGCATCGACCAGCCCCCGCACCTCGACCCGCCGCACATCCAGGTCGAACACCCCGGTCACCAAGGCCGCCGACGCCACCGCCACCAGCGGCGCAGGCACCACCCGCGCCCCCTGCCGCCAGCGAGGCCACAGGAGCAATACGGCAATGGTGGCAGCCCCCACTGACAACGCCACCGGATTCATTCGCCCCGGCAGCGACACCAGCCCGGCGAGCTTCCCGAGCCCGCTCGCCGGCACCGCCGCGTCACCCAGCGCATACACCTGAGCGGCCACCAGCACGAGCCCGGTCCCGGCGAGCATCCCCAGCACGACGGCCGCCGACACGGCCCGCAACCACCGCCCGAGCCGCAGCACCCCCAGACCGAGCTGCACCAGCCCGGCCCCGAGCACCAGCACTCCGAGCACCTCGACGCCATACCTCTGCACGGCCTCGTACACGAGCACGGTCAACCCCGCCGCCGGCCCGCTGACCTGCAGACTGCTGCCGGGCAACGCCCCCGCGACCAGTCCGCCGACGATCCCGGTGACCAGCCCCAGTTCGGCGGGTACTCCGGAGGCGATGGCGATTCCCACGCACAGAGGCAAGGCCACGAGAAACACAACGAGGGACGCGAACAGATCGGCCTTGCCTACGCCACGGCGCATCGCAACCGCACCTCCGCTGGCTGACGCACGTGCTCGGCATATGACCTCGCACTGAAATCAATTCTCGGGAGGGCGAGTTGATTGCGCACCCGGTTCCCGTGGTCATCCGGAGCACCCAGGGGCGCACGGATCGGATCACCCGCCTCTGATCACTCCGCCGCGCGCCTGTACCACCCGACTCACGCCGCTTGACGGCGTCCGTCGACGAGAGCAATATTCATCGTGTGATGATTATAAATCTCGACCCAGCCGGCGGAGGAACGGCCCCCGGGGACGCCGGCACTGCCGTACACGCCGAAAACCTCACCGTCGTCCGCGGCCCGCGCACCGTCCTGCGCGGCCTCGACTTCACCGTCCCGCGCGGCCAGATCACCGGCCTGCTCGGCCCTTCGGGTTGCGGCAAGTCCACCCTCATGCGCACGATCGTCGGCACCCAGGCCAAGGTCACCGGCACCCTCGACGTCCTCGGCAGCCCCGCCGGCCACCCCACCCTCCGCACCCGCATCGGCTACGTCACCCAAGCCCCCTCCGTCTACGACGACCTGACCGTCCGCCAGAACCTCGACTACTTCGCCGCGATCCTTGCCCCCGGCCGCGCCTCCGCCGACCGACGCCACGAGGACGTCACCCGCGCGATCGCCGACGTCGACCTCACCACCCACGCCGACGCCCTCGCCGGCAACCTCTCCGGCGGCCAACGCAGCCGCGTCTCCCTCGCGGTCGCCCTCCTCGGCGCCCCCGAACTCCTGGTCCTCGACGAGCCCACCGTCGGCCTCGACCCCGTCCTGCGCCGCGACCTGTGGAACCTCTTCCACGACATCGCCGCACAGCGAGAAGCGACGCTGCTGATCTCCTCCCACGTCATGGACGAGGCCGAGCGCTGCCACCGCCTCCTCCTGATGCGCGAGGGCGAGATCCTCGCCGACGACACCCCGGACGCCCTCCGCACCCGGACGCACTCCGAGACGGTCGAGGCCGCCTTCCTCCACCTCGTCGACGAGGCCGCCGCAGCCGGCCGCCGGAAGGAGACGAACCGATGAGCACGACGACCAGCACCGCGCCCCCGACCACCCCGGCGCCCACCAGCGCCCTGAACGCCTCCCGCACCCTCGCCACCGCGGCCCGGGTCCTGCGCCAGCTCCGCCACGACCCGCGCTCGATCGCGATGATGATCCTCATACCCTGCGTGATGCTGTTCCTGCTGCGCTACGTCTTCGACGGCAGCCCGCGCACCTTCGACAGCATCGGCGCCTCCCTCCTCGGGATCTTCCCGCTGATCACGATGTTCCTGGTCACCTCCATCGCCACCTTGCGCGAACGCACCTCCGGCACCCTCGAACGCCTCCTCGCCATGCCCCTCGGCAAAGGCGACCTCATCGCCGGCTACGCCCTCGCCTTCGGCACCCTCGCGATCATCCAGTCCGCCCTCGCGACCGGCCTGGCCCTCTGGTTCCTCGACCTGGACGTCACCGGCAGCCCCTGGCTCCTCCTCCTGGTGGCCCTCCTCGACGCCCTCCTCGGCACCGCCCTCGGCCTCTTCGTCTCGGCCTTCGCCGCCTCCGAGTTCCAGGCCGTCCAGTTCATGCCGGCGGTGATCTCCCCCCAACTCCTCCTCTGCGGCCTCTTCACCCCTCGCGACAACATGCACCCAGCCCTGGAGGCCATCTCCGACGTCCTCCCCATGTCCTACGCGGTCGACGGCATGAAGGAGGTCCTCCACCACACGGACATGACAGCCGCCTTCGTACGCGACGCACTGATCGTCGCGGGCTGCGCACTCCTGGTCCTGGGCCTGGGCGCGGCGACACTACGACGCCGGACGGCATGACCCCTTCCAGCGCCGCCCGCACCCCTCAGTTCAGTCCGTCCGGCGTTTGAGGACGAGGCCCGTTCGGGGCCGACGGGGGTCTGGGGGCGCAGCCCCAGCGGGGTCGAAGGGGCGAAGCCCCTGGGGATGGGACGGGTAGGGGCGGCGGGGCGAGAAACCCCCACGGCACCCCAACACCCGACGTCCCGCCCACCGGACACCCGAGCCAGACCGACGAACCCGATGCGAGGATGAGCCTGGACGACGCACCCCCCGGAGGGCACCCCAGCCATGACCCAGAAAGTCGCAGTCCTCGGCACCGGCAAGATCGGCGAAGCCCTGCTCAGCGGAATGATCCGCGCCGGCTGGGCCCCGGCCGACCTCCTGGTCACCGCCCGCCGCCCCGAGCGAGCCGAAGAACTCCGCACCCGCTACGGAGTCACCCCGGTCACCAACCCGGAAGCCGCCAAGACCGCCGACACCCTGATCCTCACGGTCAAACCGCAGGACATGGGCACCCTCCTCGACGAGCTCGCCCCACACGTCCCCGCCGACCGCCTCGTCATCAGCGGCGCCGCCGGAATCCCCACCTCCTTCTTCGAGGAGCGCCTCGCCAAAGGCACCCCGGTCGTCCGCGTCATGACGAACACCCCCGCCCTCGTCGACGAGGCCATGTCCGTCATCTCCGCCGGCACCCACGCCACCGCCGACCACCTCGCCCACACCGAGGAGATCTTCGGCGCCGTCGGCAAGACGCTCCGCGTCCCCGAGTCCCAGCAGGACGCCTGCACCGCCCTCTCCGGCTCCGGCCCGGCCTACTTCTTCTACCTCGTCGAAGCCATGACGGACGCCGGCATCCTCCTCGGCCTGCCCCGCGACAAGGCCCACGACCTGATCGTCCAGTCCGCGATCGGCGCCGCCACCATGCTCCGCGACAGCGGCGAACATCCGGTCAAGCTCCGCGAGAACGTCACCTCCCCCGCGGGCACGACCATCAGCGCCATCCGCGAACTCGAGAACCACGGCGTACGAGCTGCCCTCATCGCCGCCCTCGAGGCCGCCCGCGACCGCAGCCGCGAACTGGCCTCCGGCAACAGCTGACGCCGTACGGCCCCCGACCAGGGGCCGCACGCCACCCCTCACCGCACCCGGGCCCTCACCGCACGCCGGCCCCGCCCGTCACGGTCTCCGCAACAGCCGTGCCCGCCGGCAACAGCCCGATCGCCCGATATGCGGCATCGACAGTCGGCCGCGCCATCGCCCGAGCCCGCTCCGCCCCATCCCGCAGCACCCCCTCCACAAAGCCAGGATCCGCGCACAACTCCTTGTGCCTCTCCTGCACGGGCCTGAGGACCTCGACCACCGCCTCCGCGGTGTCCTTCTTCAAGGCGCCGTACGACTCATATACACCGCTCAGGTCCGATGGGTTCCCACCCGTACAGGCCGCGAGGATCTCCAGCAGATTGGCCACCCCCGGCCGCGCCTCCCGGTCGTACACGACCTCCCGCCCACTGTCGGTCACGGCCCGCAGGACCTTCTTCCGTACGGCGTCCGGCTCGTCCAGCAGATAGACGATCCCCGGCCCGGTGTCGTCGCTCTTCCCCATCTTCGACAGCGGCTCCTGCAGATTCATCACCCGAGCAGCCACCGCCGGACGCGTCGCCCGAGGCACCACGAAGGTGAGCCCGTACCGCTGGTTGAACCGCACCGCCAGGTCCCGCGTCAGCTCCACATGCTGAACCTGATCGTCCCCGACCGGCACCTCGTCGGCCCCGTACGCAAGGATGTCCGCCGCCATCAGCACGGGATACGTCAGCAGGGACAGCCGCACACTCCCGCCCCGCGCCTGCTCCCGCCCGGCCTTCTCCTTGTACTGGATCATCCGCCGCATCTCACCGTCCGTGGCCACGCACTCCAGCAGATACGACAGCCGCGCGTGCTCATCCACGTGACTCTGCACGAACACGGTGCACAGGTCCGGATCCAGCCCCGTCGCCAGCAACAACGTCGCCGCCTGCCGACTCAGCCGACGCACCCGCGCCGGATCGTGGTCCACGGTCAGCGCGTGCAGATCGACGATGCAGAACAGCGCTTCGGCCTGGTGCTGATCGACGTCGGCCCACCGCCGCATGGCGCCCAGATAGTTCCCCAACGTCAGGTGCCCGGTCGGCTTGACCCCGCTGAAGACCCGTGTCATCTCTACTCCACCTCCTGGTCGAGGCCGCCGTCCCGGCCGGCCGACCCTCAGGAGTTCCGGAGGGAGAAACAAGAACGGCCGCCGAGGCGGCGGCCGTTGAGTGCATACGTGAGCACGGCCGCCGTCAGGCGGCCCACCACAGCTGGGTGCACGTACGCGTAGTCATGCGGCTCACAGTACGCCGCCAGGGCACGGTCCGGACCGAAGTTGACACACCCCGACCCGCTCCGTACTGTTCTCCGAGTTGTCCGACGTGAGCGCCGACTCCGGTCGGTCCCCGGGCAGCCATTCCGCAAGTACCAGTCGACACTCGACGACAGTGTTCTGCCGTCGCGCCATTGGCATGCGTATTAGCGAAATGAGGAATCCGCGTTCGAATGAACGCAGCCCCCGATTAGCGTCGGGAGCAGGGAATCCGCTAAAGTCTCACTCGTCGGAACGGCCCAAGGGTCGGGATGACAAGCCCTCTGACTGGGAATCAGGCCCGAAAGGATCTGATAGAGTCGGAACCGCCGGAAAGGGAAACGCGAGAGCGGGAACCTGGAAAGCACCGAGGAAATCGGATCGGGAAGATCTGGTAGAGTCGGAAACGCAAGACCGAAGGGAAGCGCCCGGAGGAAAGCCCGAGAGGGTGAGTACAAAGGAAGCGTCCGTTCCTTGAGAACTCAACAGCGTGCCAAAAGTCAACGCCAGATATGTTGATACCCCGTCCATCGGATTCTTCCGGTGGCGAGGTTCCTTTGAAGAATACACAGCGAGGACGCTGTGAACGGCCGGGCTTATTCCGCCTGGCTGTTCCGCTCTCGTGGTGTCGGCCGGATTACCGGTAAACATTCACGGAGAGTTTGATCCTGGCTCAGGACGAACGCTGGCGGCGTGCTTAACACATGCAAGTCGAACGATGAACCACTTCGGTGGGGATTAGTGGCGAACGGGTGAGTAACACGTGGGCAATCTGCCCTTCACTCTGGGACAAGCCCTGGAAACGGGGTCTAATACCGGATAACACTCCCTCCCTCCTGGGTGGGGGTTGAAAGCTCCGGCGGTGAAGGATGAGCCCGCGGCCTATCAGCTTGTTGGTGAGGTAATGGCTCACCAAGGCGACGACGGGTAGCCGGCCTGAGAGGGCGACCGGCCACACTGGGACTGAGACACGGCCCAGACTCCTACGGGAGGCAGCAGTGGGGAATATTGCACAATGGGCGAAAGCCTGATGCAGCGACGCCGCGTGAGGGATGACGGCCTTCGGGTTGTAAACCTCTTTCAGCAGGGAAGAAGCGAAAGTGACGGTACCTGCAGAAGAAGCGCCGGCTAACTACGTGCCAGCAGCCGCGGTAATACGTAGGGCGCAAGCGTTGTCCGGAATTATTGGGCGTAAAGAGCTCGTAGGCGGCTTGTCACGTCGGGTGTGAAAGCCCGGGGCTTAACCCCGGGTCTGCATTCGATACGGGCTAGCTAGAGTGTGGTAGGGGAGATCGGAATTCCTGGTGTAGCGGTGAAATGCGCAGATATCAGGAGGAACACCGGTGGCGAAGGCGGATCTCTGGGCCATTACTGACGCTGAGGAGCGAAAGCGTGGGGAGCGAACAGGATTAGATACCCTGGTAGTCCACGCCGTAAACGGTGGGAACTAGGTGTTGGCGACATTCCACGTCGTCGGTGCCGCAGCTAACGCATTAAGTTCCCCGCCTGGGGAGTACGGCCGCAAGGCTAAAACTCAAAGGAATTGACGGGGGCCCGCACAAGCAGCGGAGCATGTGGCTTAATTCGACGCAACGCGAAGAACCTTACCAAGGCTTGACATCGCCCGGAAAGCATCAGAGATGGTGCCCCCCTTGTGGCCGGGTGACAGGTGGTGCATGGCTGTCGTCAGCTCGTGTCGTGAGATGTTGGGTTAAGTCCCGCAACGAGCGCAACCCTTGTTCTGTGTTGCCAGCATGCCCTTCGGGGTGATGGGGACTCACAGGAGACCGCCGGGGTCAACTCGGAGGAAGGTGGGGACGACGTCAAGTCATCATGCCCCTTATGTCTTGGGCTGCACACGTGCTACAATGGCAGGTACAATGAGCTGCGATACCGTGAGGTGGAGCGAATCTCAAAAAGCCTGTCTCAGTTCGGATTGGGGTCTGCAACTCGACCCCATGAAGTCGGAGTTGCTAGTAATCGCAGATCAGCATTGCTGCGGTGAATACGTTCCCGGGCCTTGTACACACCGCCCGTCACGTCACGAAAGTCGGTAACACCCGAAGCCGGTGGCCCAACCCCCTTGTGGGGAGGGAGCTGTCGAAGGTGGGACTGGCGATTGGGACGAAGTCGTAACAAGGTAGCCGTACCGGAAGGTGCGGCTGGATCACCTCCTTTCTAAGGAGCACTTCTTGGCAGCCGGGCTTGCCTGGTTGTCCAGAGGCCAGTTCATCGGCGAACGTCCGGTGCTGGTTGCTCAAGGGTGGAACGTTGACTACTCGGCACACTTGATCGTCTTCTCCTTCCAGTACTGCTCGCAAGAGCGTGGAACGTTGAGGGGAGCGGGAAGGGTGTCGGGCACGCTGTTGGGTATCTGAGGGAATGAACCCCTCAGTTGCCGGCCCCGGTGCAGCATCACGGAAGTGGTGTGTGACGGGTGGCTGGTCGTTGTTTGAGAACTGCACAGTGGACGCGAGCATCTGTGGCCAAGTTTTTAAGGGCGCACGGTGGATGCCTTGGCACCAGGAACCGATGAAGGACGTGGGAGGCCACGATAGTCCCCGGGGAGTCGTCAACCAGGCTTTGATCCGGGGGTTTCCGAATGGGGAAACCCGGCAGTCGTCATGGGCTGTCACCCATACCTGAACACATAGGGTATGTGGAGGGAACGCGGGGAAGTGAAACATCTCAGTACCCGCAGGAAGAGAAAACAACCGTGATTCCGGGAGTAGTGGCGAGCGAAACCGGATGAGGCCAAACCGTATACGTGTGAGACCCGGCAGGGGTTGCGTATGCGGGGTTGTGGGATCTCTCTTTTACGGTCTGCCGGCCGTGAGACGAGTCAGAAACCGTTGATGTAGGCGAAGGACATGCGAAAGGTCCGGCGTAGAGGGTAAGACCCCCGTAGTCGAAACATCAGCGGCTCGTTTGAGAGACACCCAAGTAGCACGGGGCCCGAGAAATCCCGTGTGAATCTGGCGGGACCACCCGCTAAGCCTAAATATTCCCTGGTGACCGATAGCGGATAGTACCGTGAGGGAATGGTGAAAAGTACCGCGGGAGCGGAGTGAAATAGTACCTGAAACCGTGTGCCTACAAGCCGTGGGAGCGTCGCGCATCGAGTTTACTCGGTGCGTCGTGACTGCGTGCCTTTTGAAGAATGAGCCTGCGAGTTTGCGGTGTGTTGCGAGGTTAACCCGGGTGGGGTAGCCGTAGCGAAAGCGAGTCCGAATAGGGCGTTTCAGTAGCACGCTCAAGACCCGAAGCGGAGTGATCTAGCCATGGGCAGGTTGAAGCGGAGGTAAGACTTCGTGGAGGACCGAACCCACCAGGGTTGAAAACCTGGGGGATGACCTGTGGTTAGGGGTGAAAGGCCAATCAAACTCCGTGATAGCTGGTTCTCCCCGAAATGCATTTAGGTGCAGCGTCGTGTGTTTCTTGCCGGAGGTAGAGCACTGGATAGGCGATGGGCCCTACCGGGTTACTGACCTTAGCCAAACTCCGAATGCCGGTAAGTGAGAGCGCGGCAGTGAGACTGTGGGGGATAAGCTCCATGGTCGAGAGGGAAACAGCCCAGAGCATCGACTAAGGCCCCTAAGCGTACGCTAAGTGGGAAAGGATGTGGAGTCGCACAGACAACCAGGAGGTTGGCTTAGAAGCAGCCACCCTTGAAAGAGTGCGTAATAGCTCACTGGTCTAGTGATTCCGCGCCGACAATGTAGCGGGGCTCAAGCGTACCGCCGAAGTCGTGTCATTGCAGCAATAGCCCCAACGGGTGCTGTGATGGGTAGGGGAGCGTCGTGTGCCGGGTGAAGCAGCCGCGGAAGCGAGTTGTGGACGGTTCACGAGTGAGAATGCAGGCATGAGTAGCGATACACACGTGAGAAACGTGTGCGCCGATTGACTAAGGGTTCCTGGGTCAAGCTGATCTGCCCAGGGTAAGTCGGGACCTAAGGCGAGGCCGACAGGCGTAGTCGATGGATAACCGGTTGATATTCCGGTACCCGCTGTGAAGCGTCAAACATTGAATCAGGCGATGCTAAGTCCGTGAAGCCGCCCTGGAGCCTTCGGGCAAAGGGGAGTGGTGGAGCCGACGGACCAGACTTGTAGTAGGTGAGTGATGGGGTGACGCAGGAAGGTAGTCCATCCCGGGCGGTGGTTGTCCCGGGGTAAGGGTGTAGGCCGAGTGGTAGGTAAATCCGCTGCTCATCAAGGCTGAGACCTGATGCCGAGCCGATTGTGGTGAAGTGGATGATCCTATGCTGTCGAGAAAAGCCTCTAGCGAGTTTCATGGCGGCCCGTACCCTAAACCGACTCAGGTGGTCAGGTAGAGAATACCGAGGCGTTCGGGTGAACTATGGTTAAGGAACTCGGCAAAATGCCCCCGTAACTTCGGGAGAAGGGGGGCCATCACTGGTGATCCGTTTTACACGGTGAGCTGGGGGTGGCCGCAGAGACCAGCGAGAAGCGACTGTTTACTAAAAACACAGGTCCGTGCGAAGCCGTAAGGCGATGTATACGGACTGACGCCTGCCCGGTGCTGGAACGTTAAGGGGACCGGTTAGTCACTCTTCGGGGTGGCGAAGCTGAGAACTTAAGCGCCAGTAAACGGCGGTGGTAACTATAACCATCCTAAGGTAGCGAAATTCCTTGTCGGGTAAGTTCCGACCTGCACGAATGGCGTAACGACTTCTCGACTGTCTCAACCATAGGCCCGGTGAAATTGCACTACGAGTAAAGATGCTCGTTTCGCGCAGCAGGACGGAAAGACCCCGGGACCTTTACTACAGTTTGATATTGGTGTTCGGTTCGGCTTGTGTAGGATAGCTGGGAGACTGTGAAGCTTGGACGCCAGTTCAGGTGGAGTCGTCGTTGAAATACCAGTCTGGTCGTGCTGGATGTCTAACCTGGGTCCGTGATCCGGATCAGGGACAGTGTCTGATGGGTAGTTTAACTGGGGCGGTTGCCTCCTAAAGAGTAACGGAGGCGCCCAAAGGTTCCCTCAGCCTGGTTGGCAATCAGGTGTTGAGTGTAAGTGCACAAGGGAGCTTGACTGTGAGACCGACGGGTCGAGCAGGGACGAAAGTCGGGACTAGTGATCCGGCGGTGGCTTGTGGAAGCGCCGTCGCTCAACGGATAAAAGGTACCCCGGGGATAACAGGCTGATCTTCCCCAAGAGTCCATATCGACGGGATGGTTTGGCACCTCGATGTCGGCTCGTCGCATCCTGGGGCTGGAGTCGGTCCCAAGGGTTGGGCTGTTCGCCCATTAAAGCGGTACGCGAGCTGGGTTTAGAACGTCGTGAGACAGTTCGGTCCCTATCCGCTGCGCGCGCAGGAATATTGAGAAGGGCTGTCCCTAGTACGAGAGGACCGGGACGGACGAACCTCTGGTGTGCCAGTTGTCCTGCCAAGGGCATGGCTGGTTGGCTACGTTCGGGAGGGATAACCGCTGAAAGCATCTAAGCGGGAAGCCTGCTTCGAGATGAGTATTCCCACCCCCTTTGAGGGGTTAAGGCTCCCAGTAGACGACTGGGTTGATAGGCCGGATCTGGAAGCCCAGTAATGGGTGGAGGTGACCGGTACTAATAGGCCGAGGGCTTGTCCTCAGTTGCTCGCGTCCACTGTGTTGGTTCTGAAACCACGAACAGCCCCGTTGTCGGGCCACGACAACGGTGCGGCTGAAACAGTTTCATAGTGTTTCGGTGGTTATAGCGTGAGGGAAACGCCCGGTTACATTCCGAACCCGGAAGCTAAGCCTTACAGCGCCGATGGTACTGCAGGGGGGACCCTGTGGGAGAGTAGGACGCCGCCGAACAATTGTTGAGGAAACCCCCGTGCCATCGGCACGGGGGTTTTCTGTTTTTCGGGGTCGTTTAGGGTCGGGGCATGCGCTATGACCTTGTCATCTTCGACAACGACGGTGTGCTCGTCGACAGTGAGCCCATCTCCAACCGGCTTCTGGCCGGCTATCTGACCGAGCTCGGGCATCCGACGTCGTACGAGGACTCCATCCGTGACTACATGGGGTCCGCGATGCACCGGATCCACGACCTCGTGCGGGAACGGACGGGGCAGCGGTTGCCGGAGCGCTTCGACGACGTCTTTCATGGGCGGGTGTTCGCGGCCTTCGAGCGGGAGTTGGAGCCGGTGGCCGGGGCCGTGGGGGTGCTGGAGAAGCTGGCTGCGGACGGGGTGCCGTACTGTGTCGCTTCTTCCGGGAGTCATGAGCGGATTCGGGTCGGGCATCGGAAGACCGGTCTGGACCGGTGGTTCGACGAGGGGCGGATCTTCAGTTCGCAGGATGTGGGGCGGGGGAAGCCGGCGCCGGATCTGTTTCTGTACGCGGCCGGGCGGATGGGGGTCGCGCCCGAGCGGTGTGTCGTGATCGAGGACAGTCCGCTGGGGGTGCAGGCCGCTGTCGCGGCCGGGATGGATGTGTACGGGTTCACCGCCATGACGCCTGCCGAGCGGTTGGTCGGAGCCACCCAGTTGTTCTCTGACATGGGGGAGTTGGCTGACCTGCTGGTCTGACGCTCGGTCTGGGAGGGCCGGACGAAGCAAAGATGAAACAAACTCATCTTTGGCTGGACCTACCCACGAGTACGCCGGGGCCCTACGCTCGCCGCCATGACTGATGTGCTGCGGCGCGGCAGGGCCTCGCTGGCGTTCAGCTTCTTCGCGCAGGGTGTCGCCTTTGCTCTGCTCGTGACGCGGATTCCGGCCATCCAGGACCGTTACGGGGTCTCCGACGCGCTGCTGCCCGCGTTCCTCGCGGCCGTGCCGATCCTCGCCGGGGTCGGGAGCGTGACCACGGAGCAGTTGGTGAAGCGAATACCGCCCAGCCGGGTGCTGCGGTGGTCCCAGCCTGTGGTGCTCCTGGCGTTGCTCGGGGTGGGGGCGGGGGAGTCCATGGTCGAGCTGGGTGTCTCGCTCGCCGCCTTCGGGCTCGCCGTGGGTGCGCTGGACGCCTCGATGAACATGCTCGGGGTGAGTCTGCAGCGGGCGTACAAGCGCAGCATCATGCTCAGTTTCCATGCCGTGTACAGCCTGGGCGGGATTCTGGGAGCCTCGCTCGCCTGGGTGGGGGCGCACTGGCATCTGGCGTTGTGGGTGTCGTATCTGCCGGTCGTGCTGGTGCTGTTGCCGGCTGCTCTGGTGGGGAGTCGGTGGTATGTCGACGGGGGCGGGGACGCCGATGTCGTGGAGGAGAAGGGCGAGGGTGGGACCCTCGCCTTCGCGTTGCTGCTGCCGCTGTGTCTGGTGATGTGTTTCGCGTACATCGGGGATTCGACGGTCTCCAACTGGAGCGCGAAGTATCTGCAGGACGTGCTGGGGAGCAGTGAGCAGCTGGCGACTGTGCCGTACAACGTGTACATGGTGACCACGCTGATCGGGCGGGCGATCGGGGACCTCGGGGTACGGCGGTTCGGGGCGGTCGCTGTCGTGCGGGCGGGGGCGTTGGTGGCGGCCGTCGGGTTCGGTGTGGTGGCGGTGGCGCCCGGGGCGTGGGTCGGCATGCTGGGGTTCACGTTGCTGGGGCTCGGGTTGTGTGTGCTGGTGCCGCAGACTTTCGCGGCGGCGGGGCGGTTGTTCCCGGGGGCGTCCGATGCGGCGGTTGCCCGGCTCAATGTCTTCAACTACGTCGGGTTCCTGGTCGGGTCGCCGTTGGTGGGGGCCTTGGGGGATGCCTGGAGCTATCGCGGGGCCATGCTTGTGCCGATGGTGTTGGTGCTGGTGACGCTCGTGTACGCCCGGTCGTTCGCCGCTCAACCGGACCGATACGGTGGCGGACATGAGCGGCCGCGCACAGCTGATGTGGGACGAGGCAGTAACGGGCTATGACTTCGGTCCGGAGCATCCGATGGATCCGGTTCGGCTTGCCCTGACCTGGAGGCTTGTCCAGGCCTTCGGGCTCGACCGGGAGATGGACGTAGTTTCGGCCAAGCCGGCCGGGGATTCGACGCTGCGGCTGGTTCACCGGGAGGACTACGTCGAGGCGGTGAAGGCGGCCTCCTTGGATCCGGGGGCGGCCGACGGGTCGTACGGGCTGGGGACCATGGATGATCCGGCGTTTGCCGGGATGCATGAGGTGTCGGCGCTGATCGCAGGGCAGTCGGTGGGGGCCGCGGAGGCCGTGTGGCGGGGGGAGGCGCTGCATGCGGTGAACTTCGCGGGTGGGTTGCATCACGCGATGCCGGGGGGTGCGTCGGGGTTCTGCATTTACAACGACGCGTCGCTGGCCATTGCGCGGTTGCTGGAGCTGGGGGCCGAGCGGGTCGCCTATGTGGATGTCGATGTGCATCACGGGGACGGGGTGCAGGCGGCGTTCTGGGAGGATCCGCGGGTTCTGACGATCTCGCTGCACGAGCATCCTCGTACGTTGTTTCCGCAGACCGGGTGGCCGGAGGAGACGGGGGCGGAGAGTGCGGAGGGGGCGGCGGTGAATGTCGCGTTGCCGGCGGGGACCGGGGACGCGGGGTGGTTGCGGGCGTTCCACGCGGTGGTGCCGGAGGTGATCGCCGACTTCCGGCCGCAGGTGTTGGTGACGCAGCACGGGGCCGACACGCATTTCGAGGATCCGCTGGCTCATCTGGCTGTGTCTCTTGATGCGCAGCGGGCCGTGCAGGTGGCCTGTCATGACCTGGCGCACGAGTACGCCGACGGGCGGTGGGTCGCGCTGGGTGGGGGCGGGTACGCGGTGGTGGATGTGGTGCCGCGGTCGTGGACTCATCTGGTGGGGATCGCGGCGGGGCGGGCCGTGGAGCCCTCGGCCATGATTCCCGAGGGGTGGCGGCAGGAAGTGTTCGCCCGGACTAGGCGGTTGGGGCCGGCCCGGATGACTGACGGGCGGTGGCCTGTGGGGTGGGCCGACTGGGAGGCGGGGTACGATCCGGCGGATCGGTTGGACCAGGCGGTGTTGGCGGCTCGGCGGGCGGTGTTTCCGTTGCGGGGGTTGTTGGCGTAGGGGCGAGGTGGGGCGCGGGTTGGCGCCGGGGTTCTTTGGCGGGATTTGCCTGCGCGTTTCGGTCGGTGGAAGACCGTGTAGGAGCGACATCGGCACTGGTCAGCGGATGGGACATGGGGCAAGCCCTTCGCGGCTTTCCTCGCCGATGCCGACGCGGAAGGCCGCAGTGACGGGTCCATGATTCGCGTGGACTCCACCTCCTGCCGGGCCCACCGACACGCCGCGGGAGCACGTAAGAAACCCCCGCGGCTTCCGGGAAAAGACACCCGCTCCTGGAGCACCGCCCCGATGAGGGCCTGGGACGCTCACGGGGCGGCCTGACCTGCAAGATCCACCTTGCTGGTGAGGGCGGACGCCGCTCACTCGCCTTGCTGATCGCCCCGGGGCAGTGGGGCGACGCTCCGCAGCTCATCCCGGTCGTGGAGCGTGTCCGTGCCGCCCGCCGGGATGGCGGGCGACCGCGGACTCGGCCTGGCCACCTCGGCAAAGACAAGGCTTACTCAGCCCGCCGCAACCGCCGCTACCTGCGGCGACGCCAGATCAAGCACACGACCCCCGAACCGAAGAACCAGCGGGCCAACCGACAGCACAGAGGCGAGCTAGTAGTGCTCTTTCGCCCCGTCAAGCAGCTCCCTCACGATGTCCGTATGCCCCGAGTGCCGTCCGGTCTCCTCGACGAGATGGATGAGCATGCGGTGGAGGTTGGCGTTGCCACGATCTGGTTGCTTCGGGCGCACTGGCCTCGTACGACGCACACGCGCGGCCGGGAGTGCGCCCCATCGCTTGAGGGGACCGGATGTGCACCACGGCCGTCGGTCAGGCCCGGGTGTAGCCGCCGTCGGCGAAGAGTTCGGCGCCGGTGACGAACGACGAGGCGTCCGAAGCCAGGAAGAGGGCGGCCTCGGCGATTTCATCGGCGTCGGCCAGCCGCCCCAGTGGCACGACGGCCTCGGCGAACTGGTCGACGTCCGGCCCCGCGGCGCCCAGCAGACCAGGGGTCCGCGTGGGTCCCGGGCTGAGCACGTTGACCCGGAATCGGCGCTCCCGTGACTGCCGGGCCCAGTTGTGCACGAGGTTGCTCACCGCCGCCTTCGAGGCGCTGTAGACCTCGAGTTGCTCATTGGGCCGCACGCTGTTGCTCGAGCCGATGACCAGGATGGAGGCGTTCTCCGCCAGCAGCGGAAGCGCCTTCTGAACGGTGAAGAGTGGGCCCTTGACGTTGACGGCGAGCGTCAGGTCGACGTTCGCCTCGGTGTGGGCGCCGAGCGCGGCGTCCGCGACGATGCCCGCGTTGGCCACCAGCACGTCGATGCGTCCGGCCTCCTCGCGGACTCGCGCGTAGAGCGCGTCCAGGTCGGCCAGGACCGAGACGTCGGATCGTACGCCGGTGGCCGCAGGGCCGATCTCCTTGACTGCCGCTTCGAGGCGGTCGATGTCCCGGCCGGTCACGAAGACCCGTGCGCCCTCCCGGACGAAGCGGTGGGCGATGGCCAGCCCGATCCCGCTGGTCCCTCCGGTGATCACGGCCACCTTCTCCTGCAGCACGCCTGGCATGTCGAACCCCTTCAGTTGTGGAATGGATCGTCCACAACGTAGGCAGTAATGGACGATCGAGTCAAGAATGGCTAGGGTGAGAGCATGCCGAGACCACGCGCATTCGACGAACGCCGAGTCCTGGAGCAGGCCCGGGAACAGTTCTGGGCGACCGGCTATGCGGGAACCCGGATGGACGACATCGCCCAGGCGACCGGCCTGGGGAAGGGCAGCCTGTACGGCGCGTTCGGCGACAAGGGCAAGCTGTTCCACCGTGTGTTCGGCGACTGGTGCACCGCAGTCGTCGAGGTGGCCGAAGGGCGGCTGGCGGGTGGCCCGGACGCGGAGGCCCTGGCCCGGCTGTCGGGATACGTACACCTAATGGCGGAGAACACCGCCTCCGACACCGAGCGCCGCGGGTGCCTGTTGGCCAAGGGTGCGGCGGAACTGGCCCAGCACGATCCGACGGTCGCCGGACGGTCGGCCGAGACCATGACGGCACTGCTGACCCTGCTGCGGACGGAGATCAGCGCCGCCCAGCGCCACGGCGACATCGACAGCGCTGCGGATCCGGAGCGGTTGGCTGCACTGCTGCTGACGGTGGTCCGCGGTATCGAGGCGGTGGGCAAGGCCGGCCTGGACCCGGAGACGCTGCGGAACATCGCAGACACCGCACTGGCGGTCCTGCCCATGCCCGAGGGGCGGAAACGCCTCGCAACCGGGCGCAGTCCGGCCCGCGAGAACTAACTTGGTGCGGGGCTCCGCCCCGGCGGCTGCGTCCCCCCGGATCCCTGGCGGGGACTGGAGTCCCGGCTCTCGGGCGGGGGCTGGAGTCCCGGACCTTTGGCGGAGGCTACGTCCGCTCGCGCCTTGTGGGCTTCGTCCCTGCACCCCGCTGGGCTGCGCCGCGCACCCGTTTCCGCCCGAAGGGCCGTCTCCTCGGACTCGGACGCGGAGAGAGGGGTGTGGCCGGTATTGGCAGGCAGGTGTTACGCCAACTGTGGGGTGTTTGCTCGTTCGTGTCGCGGTGGAGTGTTGGGTCCGTCAGCATCGCACCCGTGTTGAGTGTCGGCGCCCTGCGTGCCCATCTGCTTGCCGCGCGGTTGGCCGGGACTGTGGCGACCTCGCGGGAGGAGAGTCTGCGGAGTTATCGGTTGTTCGCTGCTCGGGATCCTCGGGTATTGATCGGGATTGATCCCGAGTGGTCGTGGGGACAGCTGGATCTGATCGAGTTGATGGCGGACAAGTGCGGGGTTTCGGCCGATCCTCGTCACGTTGAGGGCCATGATGTGATTGATCCTGAGCGGACCCTGGTTGCTCTGGATGCGTTCGCCGAGCGGCTCGAGGCAGCCGCGCAGCGTGGCGCGACCGTCCTCCTCGGCACCGGACACCCCCATCGGCTGCTCGGCTTCTACGCCGCCTTGGCGGACGCGCTGTCGGCGGCGGGATGTACCGTCCTCAGCCCGGCGCAGGGTCACTCTGTCGACATAACGACCCGGTTCGGTCTACGCACGTACAACCTTGACTACGTACGAGGAGTCGCGCTGGTGCGGGAACCCGCCGCGCCGAGCTCCGGTCGTGCGACCGGCGCGCACACGCATTCGCCGCTCCCGGTTCGGGTCGCGCTGGCCGCGGCCGCGGAGGCCGGCGGGCCTCTTCCCGAGCTCGTCATCGGAGACCACGGATGGGTCTGCGGAGCAGGTCAGCTGGGGTTTGAGGCCATTGGGCTGGCGGATACGGATGACCCCGCGCTCTTTGTGGGGGAGGCGGAGGGGGTCGTGTCCGTCGTCGTTCCACTTGATGACGCTGTGCGGTCTGATTACTACCTGCCGCTGACCCGCTACGTACTCAATCGAGCGTGTCTGTCACAGTAGGCCGCCGATGGGTGCACCTCTTCCCCACTTGCATCACCCGCCCCTACATTGGGGAGTGAGCACGCAGCGACGAAGAGTCACCGGAAGGGGAAGCCGGTGGCCGTCGAGTGCGGAAGGTTCAGGTGTGTCATGGCTGCTGAGCAGAGGCCTCTGAGCGAGGTTCAGTTCCTTACCGTGGCGGAAGTCGCCTCGGTGATGCGAGTGTCGAAGATGACCGTGTACCGATTGGTGCACAGCGGTCATCTGCCCGCGATCCGGGTGGGGCGGTCCTTCCGCGTCCCGGAGAATGCGGTTCACGAGTACCTTCGCGAGAGCTACGTGGGGGTGGAAACCGCCTGACGACGACGGTCCGGGGGGATCCTCAGGGCACTACTGGATCACCCCGGTCACCTCGATTACGACCTCAGCGCTCGGGCGGGTAGGCTAGCCCCTCGTAGGTCGTATGGGCCCATGGCGCCCAGCACCGAGTGATGAGAAGTGAGCGAGGGTAGTCGTGGGCTCTGTTATCAAGAAGCGGCGCAAGCGGATGGCCAAGAAGAAGCACCGCAAGCTGCTCAAGCGCACGCGCGTTCAGCGTCGCAACAAGAAGTAAGCGACACCGCGAGAGCGTGTGTTCTGTGGCCCCCCGCCCATGATGGTGGGGGGCCACACGCGTGTCCGGGGCCGGATGTCGTCACTTCACGCATTGGGCGGTCATCACAGCGCAACACCAAACCGCTAAGTTGGGCCTCACACGGGGAACACGGCAGGCTAAGAGTGCTGGTTGGGCTGGAAGGAAGGCGCTGATCTTGGGCAAGGTCGTGCTCGTGACCGGGGTGGCCCGTCAACTGGGGGGCCGGTTCGTACGACGGATCCAGCGTGACCCACAGGTGGAGCGGGTCGTCGCCGTGGACGCGGTTCCGCCCGAGCACCATCTGGGCGGCGCCGACTTCATCCAGGCCGACATCCGGCAGCCGGGCATAGCGCGGGTCCTCGCCGAGACGGCCGCCGACACGGTCGTCCATCTGGACGTCACCGCGACCGCGCTCGGCAGCGGCAGCCGGACCTCCGTCAAGGAGACCAACGTCATCGGCACCATGCAGCTGCTGGGGGCATGCCAGAAGTCGCCGACCGTGAAGCGGCTCGTGGTCAAGTCCAGTACGAACGTGTACGGATCCGCGCCGCGCGATCCCGCCGTCTTCACCGAGACCACTCCGCCCAAGTCGCTGCCCAGCGGCGGGTTCGCGAAGGACGCGGTGGAGGTCGAGGGGTATGTGCGCGGCTTCGCCCGGCGCCGGCCGGACGTCGCCGTGTGCGTGCTGCGGTTCGCCAACATCCTCGGCCCGACCGCGGACACCCCGCTCGCCGCGTATTTCGCGCTGCCGATCCTGCCGACCGTGCTGGGCTACGACCCCCGGCTGCAGTTCGTGCACGAGGACGACGTGATCGAGGTGCTGCGGATCGCCTCGCACGAACCGGAGCGGGGCACGCTCAACAGCGGCACCTTCAACATCGCCGGGGACGGGGTGCTGTTGCTGTCGCAGTGCTCGCGGCGGCTGGGCCGGCCCACGGTGCCGTTGCTGCTCCCCGCGGTCACCTGGGCCGGATCGCTGGTGCGTACGCTGGGTATGACGGACTTCTCGCCCGAACAGATCCGGCTGCTGACCCACGGCCGGGTCGTGGCGACGGACCAGATGCGTGAGACGCTCGGGTTCAAGCCGAAGTACACGACGGCTCAGACGTTCGCGGAGTTCGCGCGCAGTCGCGGACCGGGACTGCTGCCGCCCGAGGCCCTTGCGGGGGCCGTCGACCGGATCGCCGCGCTGCCCCTGGCGGGCAGCGGCCACCCCCCGACGCAGAGCGCCAACTGAGGAGCGCATCAACGATGGCGGACGCCAAGGTCATTCCGTTCGACGACGACCGGTCCCGCGGGAGCGCCGTACAGCGGCCGCCGCGGCGCCGGAGCGCGGGGAGCCGGCGCAAGGGTGAGCCCACGGTGGTCCGTGAGGTCCAGCCCCTGCCCAGCAGGGCGCCCGCGCAGGATGATGTTCCCGTGACCCGTGAGGAACAGCTGCCCCCGCAGCGGCAGGACGAGGGCGCGTACGGCGGCCTGGAGCGGCGTATCGCGGGCGGGCTCGCGTTCCTGCGGCGCCGACTCACGGGTGACTACGAGGTCGACGACTTCGGCTACGACGCGGAGTTGACCGACCAGGTCCTGATGTCCCTGCTGCGCCCGATGTACGAGAAGTACTTCCGGGTCGAGGTGAAGGGCGTCGAGAACATCCCGGCCGAGGGCGGGGCGCTGATCGTCGCGAACCACTCCGGGACGCTGCCGATGGACGGCCTGATGATGCAGGTCGCCGTCCACGACCACCACCCCGCCAACCGGCATCTGCGGCTCCTGGCGGCGGACCTGGTCTTCATGCTGCCGGTGGTCAACGAACTGGCCCGCAAGCTCGGCCACACCCTGGCCTGCGCCGAGGACGCCGAACGGCTGCTGGCGCAGGGCGAGGTGGTCGGGGTGATGCCGGAGGGCTTCAAGGGCGTCGGCAAGCCCTTCAGCGAGCGATACAAGCTCCAGCGCTTCGGCCGCGGCGGCTTCGTCTCGACGGCGTTGCGCCAGGGCACCCCGATCATCCCGTGCTCGATCGTGGGGGCCGAGGAGATCTACCCGATGATCGGCAACGCCAAGACTCTGGCCCGCGTCCTCGGCTTCCCGTACTTCCCGCTCACGCCGACCTTCCCGTGGCTCGGCCCGCTGGGTGCGATCCCGCTGCCGACCAAGTGGACCATCCAGTTCGGCGAGCCGATCCCGACGGACGGCTATCCGCCGGAGGCCGCCGAGGACCCGATGCTGATGTTCAACCTGACCGACCAGGTCCGCGAACAGATCCAGCACACGCTCTACAAACTGCTGGTGCAGCGCCGCTCGGTCTTCTTCTGAGCCGACGCACGGATGGGTCTGTCGACGGCGGGGCAGCTCTTGGGGCGGCGATCCCGGTCGGTTGAAGCCGGCGGACGGAGTCCGGCGCAGCTGCCCGCAGCCTGCGAAGCAGTGCAAGGGCGGCAGACAGGAGGGGCCAAGCTGCTGGTGCAGCGCCGCTCGGTCTTCTTCTGAGCCGACGCACGGATGGGTCTGTCGACGGCGGGGCAGCCCTTGGGGCGGCGATCCCGGTCGGTTGAAGCCGCCGGACGGAGTCCGGCGCAGCTGCCCGCAGCCTGCGAAGCAGTGCAAGGGCGGCAGACAGGAGGGGCCAAGCTGCTGGTGCAGCGCCGCTCGGTCTTCCTCTGAGTGCTGTCGGCGGCTCTCGGCAGCTGTCTGAGAAACTTGCGGGCTTCGGCAGACTGTCTGAGAAAGCTGACGGAAGCCTGTCGTACGACAACGGGGGCGCCCTTCCCAGGAGGGCGCCCCCGTTGTCGTAGGGACTACTGCTCCGCGTCCTCCGCGTCGATGCCCAGGCCGGGCAGCAGGCCGGGGAGGAGGGGCGGGAGGGTGACGTCCGGTTCGGTGGTGGGTGTCGTGGTGGATGGGGGACTGGTGTCGCCGGTGTTCTTGGGCGGGTCGAGGAGGCCGCCGGTGTTGCCGCCGAGCAGGCCGTCGTCCTCGGTGCCGGAGCCGGCCGACTGGCTGGGGCTGTCGCTCCCCGTGCCGTCGGACGAGCCGTCGTTGCCGCTGCTGGGTGCCGAGGAGCGGCCGGAACCGGTGGAGGTGTCGGAGGACGTCGGCCCGGAGTCCTGTCGCTGACCGGTCCCGCTGCCGCCCTGGGCGGGAGGCTGCGGGAGGAGGGACTGCAGCGGGGCGACCTCTTCGTCTATGGCGTCGAAGACCGACGAGACCTGCTGACTGACGTCCCCGAGCTGGACGGGCAGCCGGTCGCGCAGGGCGCCCCAGACGTCGCGGTGCGAGCGGGAGAAGGCGTCCAGGGCCTGGATGGGGCCCAGGGAGTCCGGGTCGCGCTCGTACGCCGCGGTCAGCAGGCGGTGGCCCTCGGAGGCGTCGTGCCGCATGCCGGACAGGGCGCGGCGGATCTCGCCCAGCGACTCGTGGTCGAGTTGGCCGCCGCGGTCGCGCTCCATGAGCCGGCGGGCCTCGCTGAGGCGGGTGGAGGCCTGGTCGAGGTAGGCCACACCGCGCTCGTCGTCCCCGTCGGACAGGTAGGAGAGCTTGAAATCCTCTATGCCGCGCTTGAGGCCGTACAGCGAGTCGCCGGGCAGGGCGTCCGAGCTGGCCGCGGCGACTCCGCCGAAGGCGCCGGCGGCGACGCCGACGCTGAGTCCGCCCGCGGCGAGGCCTTTGGTGAGCCGGGAACGCGGGCGGAGCTTGCCCAGTGGGCTTGCTCGGTGAGCGCCCCGTGCCCGGGGGGAGCGCTGCTCGGGTACCGCGGGGTCGCCCTCGCCTCCGATCGTGCCCTCCAGCAGCATGGCCTCCATCGCGGCCACGAGCTGGGCCCGCTGGACGACCTTGACCTCGGGGTCCATCTGCGGTTTGGGCAGCTCGCCGAGACCGGTCGCCAGGGCCGTGAGGCGGCCCTGACCGGTCTGTTCCGCAGCAGCCGGGGACGGCGGTGGTCCGTCGGACTGCTCGGCCGCCGTGCCCTGGCCGGACTGGTCCTCCAGGGCCTGGGCGAAGGCGTTCGCCCGCCGGTGCGCCGATACGTTCGCGATCACTGGCGGCACCTCCTCTCGTCAAGACGGTCGACTCCCCAGGGGGTCCTGAGGGTTGCACGCCCTGACCAGAAGCACACGATCGGGTGATCGAAGTCGGCCAGGGGGTGACCACAGGGAGCCTGCATCCCGCACAACGAGTGGCGCGGCACTTGGGTTACGGACGGCGGATGATCGGATAGCGAAGCCAACGGACTTTCACCGACTGCGAGTTGAGAGTTACCGAGCGTGTTCTGTCAGCGTGCGTCGTCCGGGAGGAGCCGGGCGAGAGTGCGCACGGCGCGGTACTGGAGGGTCTTGATCGCGCCCTCGTTCTTGCCCATCACGCGGGCGGTCTCGGCGACGGAGAGGCCCTGGAGGAAGCGGAGTGTCACACACTCCTGCTGCTGCGGGTTGAGCCGTCGTACGGCGTCGAGAAGGGCGGCGTTCGAGAGGGACTCCAGGACGGAGTCCTCGGGGGAGCGCTCGACCTCGTTGGCGTCGAGCATCTCGCCGGTGGTGACTTCGAGCCGGAAGCGGCTCGACTTGAAGTGGTCCGCGACGAGGTTGCGGGCGATGGTCACGAGCCACGCGCCGAAGTCGCGGCCCTGCCAGGTGAACGTGCCGATGCGGCGCAGTGCGCGCAGGAACGTCTCGCTGGTGAGATCCTCAGCGGTCGCCTTGCCTCCCACTCGGTAGTAGATGTACCGGTACACGGTGTCGCTGTACTGGTCGTAGAGACGGCCGAAGGCATCGGCCTCGCCGGCCTGGGCGCGCTCCACAAGGTCCATCATGCGGGCGCTGTCGCTGTCCGCCGCGGGGCGGCGGGTTGTTGTGGCACCGGTCGAACGCCCTCGTCTTCCGACGGCGGCGCTGCCGTCGGCGAGCGCGTAGCACGGGCCGACGGGGGTGGTGGCAACGGCGAGGGCAGGGACGGCGTACGCGGTGGGGACGAAGCCGCGCAACAGGTCTTGGACCGTTGCGCGCAGCGTAGCCAGGCCCGAGGCGTCAACCCCGACGTGTGGGTACACGGGACTCCCAGAGGCAGAGCTTCCATCACGTGCAGTACGGAACCGTTCACCCGTCGTAGCGACGGAAGGGGATCCGGATTGCGTCTGAGGAGAATAACGCTTAGTGCAGGCACTGCTACACGCAGTTGCTCAAATCATCGATTACGTCGCTTCTGTAACCGAATGGCGGCCGATCAAGTGCCGGTCAGTGATCGGTTGTTGATCGGAAAGCGTCGTGTTCCGTCTGGGTCCGGGGCGTGTTGTGGCCGTGTGCAGCCAACGGGACTGACCAGCGGGGTAACGGGGTACGACCCGTGGATTGGCCGGTTGTTCCGGGCGTGACCTGTTGTGATGCCCCGCGTTATCGGCGGCGTTTGTGCAGGGCGATCGCCGCCGCGGTGCCGCCCGCCACCGCGCCGACGCCGGCCGCCGCCGGGATGCCGACCTTCGCCGCCTTGCGGCCCGTGCGGTAGTCGCGCAGCCGCCACTCCAGCCGACGGGCGTGCTTGCGCAGCTTGCTGTCCGGGTTGATGGCGTAGGGGTGGCCGACCAGCGACAGCATCGGGATGTCGTTGTGCGAGTCGCTGTAGGCGGCGCAGCGGGTCAGGTCCAGGCCCTCCGCCGCGGCCAGCGCACGGACCGCCTCCGCCTTCGCCGGGCCGTGCAGGGGTTCGCCGACCAGCTTGCCCGTGTAGACGCCGTCGACCGACTCGGCGACCGTGCCGAGAGCACCGGTCAGGCCGAGGCGGCGGGCGATGACCTGGGCGATCTCCACCGGGGCCGCCGTGACCAGCCACACCTTCTGGCCCGCGTCCAGGTGCGCCTGGGCCAGGGCCCGGGTGCCGGGCCAGATGCGCTCGGCCATGTACTCGTCGTAGATCTCCTCGCCGATCGACATCAGCTCGGAGACCCGGTGGCCCTGGACGATCGACAGCGCCGAGTCGCGGGCCTCCTGCATGTGTTCCGGGTCCTCGACGCCGGCCAGCCGGAACCACGCCTGCTGCCAGGCGAACTTCGCGAGGTCGCGGGTCTCGAAGAACTTCCGCTTGTACAGGCCCCGTCCGAAGTGGAACAGGGCGGCGCCCTGCATCACGGTGTTGTCCAGGTCGAAGAAGGCGGCGGCGTGCGCGTCGCCGTGCACGGGGAACGCCGGCTCCTCGCTGGGGAGGTCCTGCGTGGACTTGCGCGCTGCCTCAGCCGAGGCCTCGCCTGCCAACACGCTCCGCGCGGTGGCGGAGCGCCTACGGGGAGTGAGCCATCCAAGAGCGGCCATGGCGTGAGCATAGCCAGTCTGTTCGGAGGTTCCGGAGCCGAGAGGTTCGAAGGGTGTGAACTCTCCGCGACCGTGCCGTTAAAGAACGCGGGAGAATGGCCGACATGACTCCCATCTTTCGGCGCAGCGCCCCGAGGGCCCCACAGGACCGGCTCGTCACTCTCGTCCGCAAGCCCGGGTGTCATCTGTGTGATGACGCACAGTCCGTGGTCGAGAAGGTGTGCGCCGATCTGGGGGTTCCCTGGGAGCAGAAGGACATCACCCAGGATCCCCAACTCCACGACCAGTACTGGGAACAGATCCCCGTCGTGCTCGTCGACGGAGCGCAGCACACCTTCTGGCGCGTGAACGAGGATCGCCTTCGCAAAGCACTGACCGAGTAGTCCAACTGGTCCGGAACGTCGCTTAGGATCGACGGCGACTTGGTCTCGGGGGCGGGAATCGTAGAGGAGAGTGTGCGGTTTTGCCCCCAAGAGAAGAGGAACGGTGGTGCGCATGCGCCGGTTCCGCACAGGTGCGCCGGGGGTGCGTGACCCCGGTCACGTTGGCCGGGCAAATCGGACACCATCTTTGTGCACGCGTTCACAAAGACATAGCCTGCTTTCGACGGGGCGGTCCGGGAACGTGTGACCGCCTGCAGCCCCGCTCTACCCGCAGGAGCACCGTGGCAACTGGCCGAACTCACCGACCGGCGACCCGTAGCCGAGGGATTCCCGAGGCCACCGTCGCCCGCCTTCCGCTGTACCTCCGCGCGCTGACCGCACTGTCGGAGCGCTCGGTACCCACGGTCTCCTCCGAGGAGCTCGCGGCCGCGGCGGGGGTCAACTCCGCGAAGCTGCGCAAGGACTTTTCCTACCTGGGTTCTTACGGAACGCGCGGTGTGGGCTACGACGTCGAGTATCTCGTCTACCAGATCTCCCGTGAGCTGGGCCTCACCCAGGACTGGCCGGTAGTGATCGTCGGTATCGGTAACCTCGGCGCCGCCCTCGCCAACTACGGCGGGTTCGCCTCGCGCGGTTTCCGGGTCGCGGCGCTCATAGACGCCGACCCGGCGATGGCCGGAAAGCCGGTGGCCGGGATCCCCGTCCAGCACACCGACGAGCTCGAAAAGATCATTGACGACAACGGCGTGTCGATCGGGGTCATCGCCACGCCCGCCGGCGCCGCCCAGCAGGTCTGCGACCGGCTCGTGGCCGCCGGCGTCACCTCCATCCTGAACTTCGCGCCGACCGTGCTGTCCGTCCCGGACGGCGTCGACGTGCGCAAGGTCGACCTCTCCATCGAGCTGCAGATCCTCGCCTTCCACGAGCAGCGCAAGGCCGGCGAGGAGGCCGCCGCCAACGCCGACGGCGCCGTCCCGCACACCGCCGCCCGCAAGCAGCCCGCCGACAAGGGTCCAGACGGGGACGTCCCCGCCGTGATGCCGGCATGAGTCTCCTCGTCGTCGGGCTGAGCCACCGCAGCGCCCCGGTCAGCGTGCTGGAGCGGGCAGCGCTGAACGCGGACGCGCAGGTCAAGCTGCTCCAGGACACCGTCGCCGCCGAGCCCGCCACCGAGGCCGCGGTGCTCGCGACCTGCAACCGCATCGAGCTGTACGCCGACGTGGACAAGTTCCACGCCGGTGTCGCCGAGCTGTCCACGCTGCTCGCCCAGCACAGCGGGGTGGGGCTGGAGGAGCTCACTCCCTATCTGTACGTGCACTACGAGGACCGGGCCGTCCACCATCTGTTCTCGGTGGCGTGCGGGCTCGACTCCATGGTCGTCGGCGAGGGACAGATCCTCGGCCAGATCAAGGACTCCCTCGCCAAGGCACAGGACGTGCACTCCGCCGGGCGGCTGCTGAACGACCTGTTCCAGCAGGCCCTGCGCGTCGGCAAGCGCGCCCACTCCGAGACCGGTATCGACCGCGCCGGGCAGTCCCTGGTCACCTTCGGCCTGGAGCAGTTGTCCGCCTCGAACGCCGTCGAGCAGTGGGCCCGGGGCAAGAAGGCCCTGGTCATCGGCGCCGGTTCGATGTCCTCGCTGGCCGCGGCCACGCTCGCGCGCGCCGGGGTCGCCGAGATCGTCGTCGCCAACCGCACGCCCGACCGCGCCGAGCGGCTCGCCCTCCTGCTCGAAGAGCACTACGGACAACGCCTGGCGGAGGGCGACGACACGGACGTGCTGGCCCGCGCGGTACCGATGGAATCGGTGCCGGTCGAGCTGACACGTGCCGATCTCGTCGTGTCCTGCACGGGGGCGACGGGGCTGGTCCTGACGGCCGAGGCGGTCGCCTCGGCGGTCGAGGGCCGTACGGGAGCGGGGGCCGCGGAGAGCGGGCGCGTTTCGCCGTCGGGTGGCTCCGGTCGTACGGCCGTGGCGGCCGCCGCGCGCGACGGGCTTCCGCCCACCAGCCTGGGCGCCGAGGACGGCTGTCCGCTGGACCTGCCGGTCGCGCAAACCGCCGGGTTCTCCGTGCTCGGGGAGGCCGCCGTGGCCGGGATGGCCGCCGCCGACCTGGAACAGCACGCGGCCTGGGTGGACAACGGCGTCGCGCGTCAGCAGAACGCCGCCCCGGCGGGTGCGCTCGGCGTGCTCGACCCGGCCGAGGAGGCGGACGCCATCGCGGCGCTCGCCGCCGCCGCGGCCGCCGTCGGCCGGGTGCCCGAGCGGCGCAAGCCCGAGCCCGTCGCCGAGATCCCGCGGCCCGAGCCGACCCTCTTCCTCCTCGACCTCGCCATGCCCCGCGACATCGACGCGGCCGTGCACCGGCTGGTCGGGGTACGGCTCGTGGACATCGAGTCGCTGGCGGACGCCTCGGCAGACGCTCCGATGGCGGCCGACGTCGACGAGGTCCGCCGTATCGTCGCCGACGAGGTCGCCGCCTTCGGGGCGGCGCTCCGGGCCGCGCACATCACGCCCACCGTGGTCGCGCTGCGGACGATGGCCGCCGATGTGGTCGCGAACGAGATCGCCCGGCTCGACGGGCGGCTGCCCGGCCTCGACGACAAGCACCGCGCCGAGATCACCCAGACCGTGAAGCGCGTCGTCGACAAGCTGCTGCACGCGCCGACCGTACGGGTCAAGCAGCTCGCGGCCGAGCCCGGCGGCGCCGGGTACGCGGACGCGCTGCGGACCCTGTTCGACCTCGACCCCGAGACGGTGGCCGCCGTCTCCCGGGCCGATGGCGCCGACGACGAACCTGAGAACAGCAAGAACCGAGGGCCGGCATGAGTAGCAAGGCATTGAGGCTCGGGACCAGGCGGAGCAAACTCGCCCTGGCCCAGTCCGGGCAGGTCGCGGACGCCGTGAGCCAGGTGACCGGACGGCCCGTCGAGCTCGTCGAGATCACCACCTACGGCGATGTCTCCCGCGAGCAGCTCGCGCAGATCGGCGGCACGGGCGTCTTCGTGACCGCGCTGCGGGAAGCGCTGCTGAAAGGGGAGGTCGACTTCGCGGTTCATTCGCTGAAGGACCTGCCCACCGGGCAGCCCGACCAGCTGGCGCTGGCCGCGATTCCGCTGCGCGAGGACCCGCGGGACGTCATCGTCGCCCGGGACGCGCTGAAGTTCACCGACCTGCCCCGCGGGGCGCGCATCGGTACGGGTTCGCCGCGGCGGATGGCCCAGCTGAACGCGTACGCGCGCAGCCACGGGCTGGACATCGAGACGGTTCCGATCCGCGGGAACGTGGATACGCGGATCGGATTCGTGCGCGACGGTGAACTCGACGCGGTCGTGCTGGCCGCGGCCGGGCTCAATCGCATCGGGCGCGGTGACGAAGTGACCGACTTCCTGTCGGTCGACACGGTTTTGCCCGCCCCCGGCCAGGGGGCACTCGCGATCGAATGTGCCGCAGACAAGGCGGACCTGATCGCTGCGCTCGGTGAGCTCGACGACCCGCTCACGCGGGCCGCCGTGACCGCCGAACGGTCCCTGCTCGCCGCCCTGGAGGCCGGCTGCAGCGCCCCTGTGGGCGCGCTGGCCGACCTGCTGGCCGACGGGCAGATTGTCAAGGAAATGCGCCTGCGCGGCGTCGTCGGCACGACCGACGGCTCGCGGATGGTGCAGTTGTCCACCACCGGTCCCGTGCCCGAGACGTACGACCAGGCAATGACGCTCGGTCGCGAACTCGCTGCCGAGATGCTTGCCCAGGGCGCGGCCGGTCTGATGGGGGAGCAAGCACAGTGAGCCCCACCACTCTTCCCGCCGCCGGTCCGGAACACGGGCACGTCACCTTCCTTGGTGCCGGACCCGGGGATCCGGGACTGCTGACTCTTCGCGCCGTCGAGGCGCTGGCACGTGCGGACGTCCTCGTCGCCGAGCACGAAGTGCTCGACGTCGTACGTGCGCACGCCAGGTCCGGTGTCGCCGTCGTGAACACGGATTCGGATCCGTCCGCGGATCTGTCCTCCGGTCCGGCTCAGGGTCCGACTCCGGGCGCAGGCGCGCCTCAACTAACGGTAGTTGACAGTGCGTCAACGACCGTGGGTGTCCCCGTCGTGCGGGATGCCGCACATCTTGTCATGGAGGCCGCGCGGGGCGGCAGGCGGGTCGTGCGTGCGGTGTCCGGGGATCCCGGACTCGACGCGTACGCCGCCGAGGAGATGCTGGCGTGCGCCGCCGCGGGGGTGCCTTTCGAGGTCGTTCCCGGGGTCGCGGCCGCCGTCGGCGTGCCTGCTTACGCCGGTGTGCCGTTGCGGGACGCCGAGGGCGCGGACGTTCGGTTCGTGGATGCTCGGACCGCTTCCGACCGGTGCTGGACGGAGGTGGGGGCTTCGGACGGGACGGTAGTCGTGTCGACGACCCTCGACTCCATGGCCGCGGCCGCCGGTGAGCTGGTGTCCGCCGGGCGCAAGCCCGATACGCCGTTGACGGTCACCGTCGCCGGTACGACCACGCGGCAGCGGACCTGGACCGCGACGCTGGGGACCATCGCCCAGACGCTGAAGCAGGCCAAGGTACTGCCGTCCCCCGAGGGCGCGCGGCCGGTGATAGCCGTGGTCGGTGAGCGGTCCGCCGCGGCTCAGCGCGAGCAGCTCTCGTGGTTCGAGTCCAAGCCGCTGTTCGGCTGGAAGGTGCTCGTGCCGCGGACCAAGGAGCAGGCGGCTTCGCTCTCCGACCAACTGCGGTCCTACGGGGCCGTGCCGCACGAGGTGCCGACGATCGCCGTCGAGCCGCCGCGGACGCCGCAGCAGATGGAGCGGGCGGTCAAGGGGCTGGTGACCGGGCGGTACGAGTGGATCGCCTTCACGAGCGTCAATGCCGTGAAGGCCGTTCGGGAGAAGTTCGAGGAGTACGGGCTCGATGCGCGCGCCTTCGCCGGCATCAAGGTCGCCGCGGTGGGCGAGCAGACCGCCAAGGCGCTGGTCGCGTTTGGTGTGAAGCCGGATCTGGTGCCGAGCGGGGAGCAGTCGGCGGCTGGGCTGCTGGAGGACTGGCCTCCTTACGACCCGGTGTTCGACCCGATCGACCGGGTGTTCCTGCCGCGTGCCGACATCGCCACGGAGACGCTGGTCGCCGGGCTGATCGAGCTCGGGTGGGAGGTCGACGACGTCACCGCCTACCGGACCGTGCGGGCGTCGCCGCCGCCGGCCGAGACGCGGGAGGCGATCAAGGGCGGTGGGTTCGACGCCGTGCTGTTCACCTCGTCGAGCACGGTGCGGAACCTGGTGGGTATCGCCGGTAAGCCGCACAACGTGACCGTCATCGCGTGTATCGGGCCTGCCACCGCCAAGACCGCCGAGGAGCATGGGCTTCGGGTGGATGTGATGGCTCCCGAGCCGTCCGTGCACAAGCTGGCCGAGGCGCTTGCCGACTTCGGGCTGCGGCGGAGAGCCGCGGCGCTGGAGGCTGGGGATCCGGTGACGCGGCCGAGTGAGCGGCGGCCGGGGGCTCGGCGGAGGCGTACGACGACCTGATAGTGGTGTCGGTGCCTGGGGGTGTGGGTGCCGGTGCCCGTGCCTGTCAGGCTGGGGTCACTGTGTGGCCGTAGCGGAGCAGGTTTTCGGGGTCGTAGGTCGACTTCGCCTGTTGGAGATGGGCGTACACCTCCGGCGTCCAGGCTCGGGCTCGGTCCTCTTCGTTGCCCGGGGTGCCGTGGATGTTGACCATCGTGCGGCCCGTGCCGTACGGGGCCATGGCCGTTTGGAGGGCTGTCGTGGCCTGTTCTATGGCCTCGGCGGCCGGTGGGGCGGCCAGCACCGCCACCGTTTCCAGGAAGTACTCGGCGTCGCGGGCGCAGATCGCGTCCTCGACCGCCGCCGGGCGGGACAGCGCTCCGCCCATGTGGCGGATCTCCACCAGGAGGAGCGGGTAGTCCTGCGCGGCCGGGCCCGCCTGGTCCAGGAACGTGCGGACGGCGGCCGGGGTCAGGTCGTGGAGCAGAGCGCAGGATTCCCGGGCGGGGAGCGGGTCCTGGGGCTCCATGTAGATGCGGTCGACTTCCGCGTAGTCCATCTCCTCGACCGTGTCGACGGACACGGGGGCGGCCTCGCGGATGGGGGCGATGAGGCGTTCGCCTTCTGCCGGGTCGCCCGTCCATGCGATCGCCACCCTGGCCCAGAAGCCGCCGCGCAGGGGTTCGGGGATCTGGGGGATCGGGGGGAGGCGCAGCAGGCTGAAGGCGCTGCACATCTCGTTCGGGACGGTGTGTGTCCAGTCCGCCCATGCTCGGAGGAGGGCCTCGGTGTGCTCGCCGGGGGCGTAGATGCCGCCGCCGAGGAGGCGGGAGAAGGGCAGCAGGTCGAAGGTCAGTTGCGTGACGATCCCTACGTTTCCCTTGCCGCCTCGTAGGGCCCAGAAGAGTTCGGGTTCGGTGTCCTTGGTCACCTCGTGGAGGGCGCCGTCCGGGGTGACGACCTGGAAGGAGCGGACCAGGTCGGCGGCGTATCCGTAGGCGCGGCCGAGGACGGGGAGGCCGCCGCCGAGGGTGTAGCCGACGACGCCTGCGTCTGTGGAGGTGCCGGTGAGGGCGGCGAGGCCGTGGGGGGCTGCGGCGTCGATGACGTGGCGCCATTTCGTGCCGGCTGATGCTGTGGCGGTGCGGGTGGTGGGGTCTATTTCCACGTCCGTCATGCGGGTGGTCGTGATCAGGAGGCCGCTGTCTATGGGGTAGTTGGCGCCGTGGCCGGTTGCCTGGACGGCTACGGGGGTGCGGGTGGCGGAGGCCCAGCGGAGGGCGGCGACTATGTCGTCGACGCCGGTTGCTCCTACGACCACGTCGGGGGTGTGCAGGGCGGCCAGGTTGAAGCCGGTGACCTCGTCGGCGTAGCCGTCTTCGCCGGGGCGTAGGACCGGGCCCTTGATGTCGGAGAGGGCGAAGAGGTCGGGGGTGGGGTGGGTGGTGCGGTGGGTCGTGCGGTGGGGCGTGGTGCCGTGGGTGGCGGTCATCTTGTCCTCCTGGGGCGGGAGGCTTGTACTTTCAGCTTGGACCTGTGGTGTGCGTGCCGCATGTGGGGGGCGGGGCGTTGTGCCTGCGGTGGGTGGTGGGTCGGGGACGTGTCGGGGGGTGTCCGTCCTCGGAACGGCGCGGAATCGGTTCCTTGTTGAGGTGCTGGCGTTGACGCGCCAACCGCTGCGGGCGGACACCCCCCGACACGTCCCCTTGCCGCCGTACGCGAGTGCGGGAGCGTCCACCTTCCGACGACCGTCACCTCTCGGCCCGCCGAGCCATCCGCCTGGAGCAGGCCCCGGGGCGAAGGGTGGGCATAGGTCGGGTGGCTGGGGGCGGAGACCCCAGGGGTGGCTGTGGCCGCGCCGGGGGACTGGGGACTTGGGGTGAATGGTGAGGGGTCGGGCGCCGACGGGGCGTCGGCAAAGGGGGTGCTGGGGCGGGCGTAGCGTAGGTGTATGACGACGTACGGATCCTTTCCCGGCACGCGGCCGCGGCGGCTGCGGACCACCCCCGTCATGCGGAGGATGGTCGCCGAGACGCGGTTGCATCCTGCCGACTTCATCCTTCCGGCCTTCGTACGCGAGGGCATTGCCGAGCCGGTGCCCATCGCGGCGATGCCCGGGGTGGTGCAGCACACCCGGGACACGTTGAAGAAGGCCGCCGCGGAGGCGGTCGCGGCGGGGATCTCCGGGATCATGCTGTTCGGCGTGCCGGAGGAGTCGAAGAAGGACGCGGTGGGGACGCCGGGGACCGACCCGGACGGGATTCTGCAGGTCGCGATCCGTGATGTGCGGGCCGAGGTGGGCGACGAGCTGCTCGTCATGTCCGACCTGTGCCTCGACGAGACGATCGACCACGGGCACTGTGGGGTCCTCGACGCGGAAGGGCGTGTCGACAATGACGCGACCCTTGAACGGTACGCCGAGATGGCGCAGGTCCAGGCCGACGCCGGGGCCCACGTGGTGGGTCCCAGCGGGATGATGGACGGGCAGATCGGCGTCATCCGGGATGCCCTTGACCAGATCGGGCGGGAGGACGTGGCCGTCCTCGCGTACACCGCCAAGTACGCCTCCGCGTTCTACGGGCCCTTCCGGGAGGCCGTCGGGTCCTCGTTGAAGGGGGACCGGAAGACGTACCAGCAGGATCCGGCGAACGCGCGGGAGTCGCTGAGGGAGTTGGCGCTCGATCTCGAAGAGGGCGCCGACATGGTGATGGTGAAGCCGGCCGGGCCCTACCTGGACATTCTGGCCCGGGTGGCCGATTCCGTGGACGTGCCGGTCGCCGCCTATCAGATCTCCGGGGAGTACTCGATGATCGAGGCCGCCGCCGAGAAGGGCTGGATCGACCGGGACCGGGCGATTCTGGAGAGCCTCACCGGCATCAAGCGGGCCGGGGCGCGGAACATCCTCACCTACTGGGCCACCGAGGTCGCGCAGCGCCTGCTGTGACGGCGGAGCGGGACGCGAACGGGGCGCTCCCGGGTGCCTACCGTACGCAACGGTTCGAACTCGGTCCGGCTACGGGCGGAACTCGGTCCGGCGAACGCGGGGGGCGTGAACCGTGGTGTTTCCGTGGCGTTTCCGGGTTTTCGCGGTGGGCTTCTGGGGGTCTGTCCGGAAAATGACCCTGGGGAGAGCGCTTACCCCGTGGCGGGTGGTGAGTTCGGGCCTCGGAACTGGGCCGACGTAACGAATTGACGAGTTCCCGTCAGTGTCCATATCTTCTGCGCCTGGCCTGATCCGTTCGGAGGGGTCTTGGGAATGTCGATCCCTGGGGGGACACAATGAGCTGGTTCATCGAGGCGCTGAAGAAGTACGCGGTGTTCGCGGGGCGTGCGCGTCGCAAGGAGTACTGGATGTACACGCTGTTCGTGTCCATCTTCTACATCGTGTTCGCGATCATCGCGGCCGTCACCAAGCAGCCGGTGATCGCGATCGTCTTCTACCTCGCGATCCTGCTGCCGAGCCTCGCCGTCACCGTGCGCCGTCTGCACGACACCGGTCGCGCCGGCTGGTGGGTCTTCATCGGCCTGGTGCCGCTCGTCGGCGCCATCGTGATGCTGGTCTTCCTGTGCAGCGACGGTGAGTCGGGCGCGAACAAGTTCGGTGCGAACCCGAAGGAAGCGCCGGTTCTCGTCTGACGTCGAGTTTCGGACCTGCGTGTCTTAGGCCGCCCGGCCGCTCTCCGGGCGGCCTTTCGCGTTGAGTGGGGCCGGCCGGTCAGCGGGTGGAGTGCGTCGAGGGGGACAGCGTCGACGGGCCCTCGTCGCGTACGCCCGTTCCGTCCTCGCAGCCCGTCAGCACGAGCGCGAGGAGCGTGAGGGCGGTGGCGGCGAGGAGGCGGCGGCGGTGGCGGGTTCGGGCGGACATGCGGGGCGGCCTCCGTGGTGGGTGGGGGGCGGTGCCAACAGCGTGCGGGGTGAGTGGTGGCCGGTGCCATGGTTCGCGGGGGATTCGGGACGCCGGGGCCGTGGGATGCGGGCTGACCTGCGGGGATGCTGCTTCCCAGGGACGTGGCGCGGGACGTCGTACGGTCGGGTTCTGCGAAATGTGCCGGTGGGCACCATCAAGTGCCGCCGGGAGTTAGGTTGTTGACCGTTCCACCGCCGACTCTCCGAGGAGACGCCCATGTCCGGTGACGCCCTCAGCCAGGACCCCGCCGAGCTGAGAAGGAGGATCGACACCACCAAGGCGCACCCGGCCCGTGTCTACGACGTCTTCCTCGGCGGCAAGGACAACTACCCGATGGACCGCGCGGCGGCGGCCGCCGCCCTGACCGCCAATCCGCGCGGCTACCTCGACGTGCGGCACAACCGCGACTTCATGCGCCGCGCGGTGACGCGGATGGCCACGGACCACGGCATCCGGCAGTTCCTCGACATCGGCACCGGGCTGCCGACCGCGGAGAACGTCCATCAGATCGCCCAGCGGGTCATTCCCGACTCGCGGGTCGTGTACGTCGACCACGACCCGGTCGTCCTCGCGCACGCGCGTGCCCTGCTGACGAGCGGGCCCGAGGGGCGTACGGACTACATCGACGCCGACATGCGCGAACCGGGCCAGATCCTCGAACAGGCCGCCAAGACCCTCGACTTCGACGAGCCGATCGCCCTGTGTCTGGTGGCGCTTCTGCACTTCGTCGAGGACGAGGAGGCCTACTCGGTCGTGCGCGGTCTGGTGGACGCGCTGCCCTTGGGCAGCCGGCTCGTGCTCACCCATCTCACCGACGAGATGCACCCGGAGCCGACCCGGGCGGTGCAACGGACGTACACCGAGCGCGGGTTCACCTTCGTGTTCCGGACCAAGGCCGAGGTGGAGCGGTTCTTCACCGAGACGCCGGGCATCACGCTCGACGAGCCCGGTGTCGTCCCCGTCCATCAGTGGAAGCCGGATCCCGCGCCCGCTCCGCCGACCATCGATCCGGAGGACTTCGCGAGGCTCGACGACATCGAGAAGATCCGCTACCGGGACATCAACGACGTGACGGACGACGACATCAATGTGTATGGGGCGACTGGGCTCAAGGGCTGAGGGCTGAGGGCTGAAGGGTTGGCGTGGGTGCCGTCCGGATGGCGGAAACCTGCTTGTAGGTGGCACTTATTTCCCTAGGCTGCGCGGCACTGTTCTGTTCTTCAGTCCGCCGCAGTCGAAGGAGCCGCCATGACCGCTGCCGAGGTCGATGTCGTTCCCGCGCCGCCGCTCGCCGCGCGGGCCCGGGCGGTCGGTGGGTCTGCCGTACGGGACATCCTCGCCGTCACCGCCCGGCCCGAGGTGATCAACTTCGCGGGCGGGCTGCCGGCGCCGGAGCTGTTCGACGTGGACGGGATCGCGGACGCCTATCGGGCGGTGCTCACGGAGGCGTCCGAGCGGGCGTTGCAGTACTCCACGACCGAGGGTGAGCCGGGGCTGCGGGGTGCGCTGGCCGGGCGGATGTCGGTGCGGGGGCTGCCCACCGAGGCCGACGACGTGCTGGTCACCACCGGTTCGCAGCAGGCTCTGTCCCTGCTCGCGACCGTGCTGGTGGAGCCCGGGGACACGGTTCTCGTCGAAAGTCCCTGTTATCTGGCGGCGCTTCAAGCCTTCGGCTTCGCGGGGGCGCGGGTGGTGGCGGTGCCGGGGGACGGGGACGGGCTGGATCCGGCGGCGCTGGAGGAACTGGTCGTGCGGGAGCGGCCCAAGCTGCTGTACACCGTGCCGACCTTCCAGAATCCGACGGGCCGTACGCTGCCGGCCGCGCGCCGGGCGGCGATCGCGTCCGTCGCCGCCCGGCAGGGGTTGTGGATCGTCGAGGACGATCCGTACGGGGAGCTGCGGTTCGAGGGCGAGCGGGTGCCGTGGATCGCCACGTACCCGGGCGCCGAGGACCGTACGGTCCTGCTCGGCTCCTTCTCCAAGGTCATGGCGCCGGGGCTGCGGCTGGGGTGGCTGCGGGCGCCGGGCGCGCTGCGGCGGGCCTGCGCGGTCGCCAAGCAGGCCGCCGACCTGCACACGCCGACGGTCAACCAGCTCGCCGCGGCACGGTATCTGGCCGACCGGGACCTGGACGCCCACGTCCGGCGGGTCGCCGGGGTGTACCGGGAGCGGCGGGACGCGATGCTCGCGGGGCTGGCGGACGCGCTGCCGGAGGGGTCGGCCTGGAGCCGGCCCGAGGGCGGGATGTTCCTCTGGGCCCGGCTGCCGTCGTCGTACGACACGACCGAGCTGCTGGCGCGGGTGGTGCGGCAGGACGTGGCCTATGTGCCGGGGGCGCCCTTCTATGCCGGTGAGCCGGATCGGTCGACGCTGCGGCTGTGCTTCGTCACGCAGACGCCGGAGGAGATCGGGGAGGGGCTGCGGAGGCTGGGGGCCGGATTCGGGCTTCTGGGGGACTAGGGCCTGTCCGGCGGATCAGGTCGCAGGAAATCGGCCGCACCTTATCGACGGAGGTGAGCGGGGCCTGGTGCGTCGAGCTGCAAGGCGGAGGAGGGCGTCGATGCGGAGCATCGGCAACCGACGACAACGCCGCAGATCGGCGTGCCAGGCCCCGCGTCTGCGACCTGATCCGCCGGACAGGCCCTAGGTCCAAAGGCGGGGGAGCGGCTACTGCTGTGGATCGCTGACGTGGGCTGAGCGGTGTGCATACGGTGAGGGCATGGCCGATGACATTGGGGAGTTCGACCTTGACGCGTATCTCGGGCGGATCGGGTGGGAGGGGGAGCGGCGGGCCGACGCTGCGACGCTGAGGGGGGTGCATCTCGCGCACATGCGGGGCATCCCGTTCGAGAACCTGGATGCCCTGCGGCGCCTGGCGCCCTCACTCGAACCCGCCGACCTCATGACCAAGTTGGTCCACAGCCGGCGCGGCGGCTACTGCTACGAGCACAACACGCTGTTCTCGCTGGCCCTTCAGGCGCTGGGCTTCCGGGTGGTGACCCGGCTGGCCGCCCGCGTCGTCGTGGGGGCGGACCGTAGGGAGAGTCGGCCGCGTACGCACATGGCTCTGCTCGTGGAGGTGCCGGGGGAGCGGGCGCCGTATCTGGCCGACGTCGGGTTCGGGGCCATCGGGGCGTTGCTGGAGCCCATGCCGCTGGTGGTGGGTGCCGAGGTCCGGGACGCGGAGCGGCGGCATCGGCTCGTGCACGTGGCGCACCGGGGGCCGTTGGAGATGTGGGCGCTCGAGGCGTACGAGGAGAAGGCCGCGTCCTGGGCGGAGCAGTACGCGTTCACCCTGGAGCCGTTCGAGGCGCCCGACTTCGAGGTCATCAACTGGCACATCGGGACCAACCCGCGCTCGCCCTTCACCCAACAGCTCTACGTGCAGCGGGTTTCCGCCGAACGCCACCTCCTTCTCCACGGCCGCCTCCTCACCGAGACGCTGGTCGACGGCACGGTGAGGGAGCGGGAGGTCACGGAGGAGGCGGAGGTGCGCCGGCTGCTGGAGGCGGAGTTCGGGGTGGTGGCTCCGGAGGGGATGACGCTGCTGACCCCGCCGGAGTGAGGGGGCGGTGGCCGGTCAGTCCCACCAGAAGGACCAGCGGCGCTGACCGATGAGGTCCTTGGCATAGGAGACCAGGTCGCCGGGGCCCGTCTGCCAGATGGCGTCCGGGCAGAACGCGAGGTGCTCGGCGGCGATCGCCTCCGCCTCGGCGGGAGTGGTGGGAGGGGCGGCGACGGACACCAGCAGGTCGCTGGGGGTCAGCGCCACCACCCGTATCCCGAAGCGGTCCTCCCAGGACCGCAGGACAGCGCAGAGCCGGGCCACGTCGTTCTCGTGGTTCAGCGGACCGGTCCAGCCGATCGCCGCCGGGATGTCGGCGGAGCGGCGGGCCGGCACCAGGGCGAGACTCGGGTGGTGGAAGGCGTCGGCACCGCCGTCGCACACCAGGTCGGCGACCTCGGCCGCTCGCACGTCCGGATCGGCGTCGGGCGGACCGGCGTCCGGGGGACCGGCGTCCGGGGAACCGGCGGAGGCGAGCCCCGGCCAGTCCGGTCCGGGCGCGCCCTCCTCGTACTCCGCCTCGTACACCTCCTGGTGCTCCTCCCAGAACTCCGCGAGCACCTCCTCGGCGTCGTGGTCCCCGGGATACGACATCAGCTCGGGCCGCAGTGCCCAGCTCTCCGGGCCGCCGCCATGGACGCCTTCCGTGTCCACGAGCACCGGCAGCAGGCCGGCCCGCGAGGCGGGTGCCGCCAGCGCCGACCAGTCGCCCAGGGACGCGGGCCGGTCGGCGTACCAGAGCAGCGGTTCGTGCCAGGGGCCGTCGGGTGTCTCGTCGACCAGGCGTCCGGGCGGGAGGGGGAGACCGAGGGTCGCAAGTCTCGGCAGGGGGTTGGGAAGTGTCGCCATGCCGGTGACTTTAGGGGGAGCCACTGACAACGGCGGCGGCCGCCCCGACTGGTCCACGCTGCCGTCGAAACACTCCCGCCTGCCACCCGCCGCCGGTTGGAAACAGGCCTCGACGACGGCTCCGGGACGGGTCACGGCCATGGGGGTATAGACGTAGGCCTCCGCGTCCACGTCGTCCTCGACCTCGGCGCTGCGGACACGACCGCCACCATCTCCGAGACCGCCACCATCTCCGAGACCGTCACGACCGCTCACCGTCATCTCGATCCGGTCGCCGATCCGTGTGCCCCACATCCGCGCCCAGCTGGTCCCGCACGCCTCGCTGTGGCGCAGTTCCAACCGGGCACCGGTGGCCGTGCGGTGGGACGCGAGGGTGTCCGGGCCGACGCCGCACTTCATGTGCATCGGGCTCTTGCCCTCGCAGGCGGCTCCCCGGCAGCGCGGCCCGGTGGCGGACGGGGACGCCGACGACCGGGATCCGACGTCCTGGTCCGGCAGCAGGAAGAGGGCCACCGCCACGCCCCCGACGGCCACGGCGGACACCGACGCGAGGACCGCCACGGCTGCCAGACCCTTGTGACCGGCACGCGTCACCTCCTGCGGAGGCGGACGTGGAGCTGGAGGTGGAGGCGGCGCCGCGGTCGGGGACGGCTTCGGCTCCTGCGACCGCCCCTCCGTACGCGGCTCTCCCGTTCCGCGCCCGCGCCATTCCGACTCCGCGATCTCCCACAGCGCCAGACACCGTCCGTCCGGTGCGCCGGCGAGCCGGCACAGCTCCCGCACCGCCTCGCGCGGCGGCAGCGTCTTGCCGTTGAGATAGCGCTCCCAGGACGACTTGCTGAACGGGGTCTTCGAGGCGAGGCCCGCCATGCTCAGGCCGGTCCGCTCCTTCACCTCCCGCAGCGCGGCGGCCAGTCGGGCGCATTCGGGCGACGGCGTCGTCATCCCCGCAGGACCTCCCACGTGTGCGGTCCGACGATGCCGTCCACGACCAGCCCCTCCCGCTGCTGCACGCGCTTGACCGCACGTTCCGTAAGCGGACCGAAGATCCCGTCGACGACCCCCGGCGACACGCCCGCCCTGCGCAGCAGACACTGCGCCTCGGCCACCTCCGGCCCGGCGTGGCCGTCCGCCAGGATGGCGTCCCGGGTGCGGCTGATGCCCGCGTACCAGCGGCCGTCGCTCCGCTCCGGGCGGCAGGTGTACGTGGGTGCCGCCGTCGGCGACCGGGGTGCCGACGTGGCGGAGGAGGCGGACGAGGCGAGAGGGGACGACGCCAATTCGCCGTCGCCGCCGCCGTTGAGCCGTACCAGCAGGAGGACCGCCGCGGAGACGGCCAGTACCAGAGCCGCCGTCCCCGCCACGAGAGCGATGCGCAGCGAACGGCCGGGAAACGGTGCGCTCTCGGCCCCCACCGACCGGATCCCCGGCTCGGCCGCGACCGCTTCCGGCGCGGACGCGCCTCCGTCTTCGCGCGCGTTCCCCCACGCCTCGGCGGCGACTTCGTGCAACGCGAGCAGCCGGGTCGGATCGTCACCGCCGATCCGGGCCATCGCCTCCACGGCCTCCGAGGGAGGAAGCGATCTGCCGCCCAGATAGCGTTCCCACGACTTCGGGCTGTACCCCGTCTTCGCCGCCAGCTGCCGCAGGCTCAGCCCGCTGTGATCCTTCAGCCGGCGCAACTGCACGACCAACTGCCGGACGCGCGGATCCAGTTCTGCGGGCAGCGCCTTCCAACGCGACATGTCTCCCCCACTCGCGTTCCCGGTCCGTGCTCAGTGGCCGTGGTCAGCGGCCCCTGCGCCCGTCGCATTCTGCATCACCATCCACGGCCCGCACCGGAGCGTGGTTCCCGCGCGGGTACGGAATCGGCCACCGCCCGCCGCAGCCGTCCCGCCGGACCGTCCCGGCGGAGGGCGTCCCCGCAGGTCAGCGGGCGGGGCGTCCCGCGAGGGCGTCACTTCTGCGGCAACTGTGGCAGGCGTTGCCGCCCACTGAGCACTCTCGTGTTGCCAGACCGGCGGCACGTCAGGTGCCGTCCCACGACCCCAAGGGGGAAACATGCGACCGAACGTGTTGACGAGGACCGCCATCAGCCTCACCGCCGTCGTCGGACTCGCGGCCGGAACGGTGGCCGCCGCTGGTACCAGCTTCGCGGCGCCGGACGCGAAGCCGGCCGTGAGCTCCGAGGTCTCCGTCCTCGCGGTGAACAACCTTGGCCTGAACACGGCTCGGGCCCAGCGCTGGCAGTGCTGGCTGCGCGACACGGGTTACAACCCCGGCACGATCGACGGGCAGCTCGGCACCAACAGCTGGAAGGCGGCGCAGAGGAAGTTCAACGACCTGGGCCTCAACGCCGGCACCGTCGACGGAGTCGTCGGCACCAACACGATCAAGGCGCTGCAGCGCTACCTGAACATCTTCGACTACGGCCTTGCCGTCGACGGGGTCGCCGGACCGGCGACCAAGGCCGCGTTCTGGGACTTCAACGAGATCAACTACTGCGCCTGAGCGAACGCGCCGCGGCCCGTCCTCCCACGGGGGAGAGGACGGGCCGCGCGCGTGCCTTCAGGCGCTCAGAGGCGCTCGGGCGTCCGGATACCCAGCAGGGCCATGCCCCGGTGGAGCGTCTTCGCCGTCACGTCCGACAGGAACAGGCGGTTCTCGGCGATGTCCTTCGGCGGTGCCGGCTTGATCACCGGGCACTGGTCGTAGAACGTCGTGAACAGTGACGCCAGTTGGTACAGGTACGCCGCCAGTTTGTGCGGGGCGTACTCCGTCGCCGCTTCGGCCGCCGTCTCCGCGAACGCGTCCACGTGCAGGCCCAACGCCCGCTCCGCCTCGGCCAGTTCGAGCTCCGGGTGCGCGGACGGACGTACCTCCCCGGCCTTGCGCAGGATCGACTGGATACGGGCGTACGCGTACTGGAGGTACACGGACGTGTCGCCGTTCAGCGAGACCATCTGGTCCAGGTCGAACTTGTAGTCCCGGTTGGCCGACGTCGACAGGTCCGCGTACTTCACCGCGCCGACGCCGACCTGGGTGCCGCGCTCGGCGATGTCCGCCTCGGACAGCTGGCCCAGCGTGTCCTTCTCCCGGACGACCGCCGTCGCCCGCTCGATCGCCTCGTCCAGGAGGTCGACCAGCTTGACCGTCTCGCCCTCACGGGTCTTGAACGGCTTGCCGTCCTTGCCGAGCACGGTGCCGAAGGCCAGCTGGTGCGCCTTGACGTCGTCGCCGAGCCAGCCCGCCCGGCGAGCCGTCTCGAAGACCATCTTGAAGTGCAGTGACTGGCGGGCGTCGACCACGTAGACCAGGGTGTTCGCCTTCAGGTTGAAGACGCGGTCGCGGATGGCGGACAGGTCCGTCGCCGCGTAGCCGTAGCCGCCGTCCGACTTCTGCACGATCAGCGGGACCGGGTTGCCGTCCGGGCCCTTGACGTCGTCGAAGAAGACGCAGAGGGCGCCCTCGGAGCGGACCGCGACGCCGGACTCCTCCAGGAGGCGGCAGGTCTCCGCGAGCATGTCGTTGTAGCCGGACTCGCCGACGATGTCCGGGTCCCGGACCTCCATGTCCAGTTTCTCGAAGACGGAGAAGAAGTAGATCTTCGACTCGTCCACGAACTTCTGCCAGACGGCGAGGGTGTGCGGGTCCCCGGCCTGGAGGTCGACCACCCTGCGGCGGGCCCTGGTCTTGAACTCCTCGTCGGAGTCGAAGTGCTTGCGCGCGGCCTTGTAGAGGCGGTCGAGGTTGGACATCGCCTCCTCGCCGCTGACCTGGGCGTCCTTGTGGTCCAGCTCGTGCGGGTGCTCGTCCAGGTACTGGATGAGCATGCCGAACTGGGTGCCCCAGTCGCCGATGTGGTGCCTGCGCACCACCGTCTCGCCGGTGAACTCCAGCAGTTGGACCACCGCGTCGCCGATCACCGCCGAGCGCAGGTGGCCGACGTGCATCTCCTTCGCCACGTTCGGCTGGGCGTAGTCGACGACCGTCGTGCCCGGGTTCTCGGCGAAGGGGACCCCGAGACGGTCGGGGTCGGCGTACCGCGCGGCCAGGTTCTCGGTGATCGCGCTGTCCGTGAGCGTGATGTTCAGGAAGCCGGGGCCCGAGACCTCGATGTCCTTGATCACGTCACCGGTGACCACCCCGGAGACGACCTGCGTCGCCAACTCCCGCGGGTTCGCCTTCGCCTTCTTCGCGAGAGCCAGGATCCCGTTGGCCTGGAAGTCCGCCCGGTCGCTTCGGCGCAGCAGCGGGTCGACTCCGTCGGCTTCCGCGAGGGCGGAAGAGAGGGCGTCGGCGAGGCGCTGTTGGACGAGATCGGTGAGGGACGTGACCGGGGCCATGGGGTGGGAGCCGTTCTCCTCGTGGGCTTGATGGACGTGGCCAGTATCCCATGGGGAGCAAAGCGGTTATTGCGGAGAGCCCGGGTGGTGGCGGTGGGTGTGAAAAGGCGTTTTCGTGGTTGCCGCCCGAGCTGGGAGAATGAGGGCGTCAGCCGTTGACCGTATGGCTGCCCCGGAGAAAGAAGGACGTGCCGATCGTGGCTCAGAGCACCGAGACCACCGACTGGGTCTCCCGTTTCGCGGATGAGGTCATCGAGGAGTCGGAGCGTCGGGCCCCGGGCAAACCGGTCGTCGTCGCGTCCGGGCTCTCGCCCTCCGGACCCATTCACCTGGGGAACCTCCGTGAGGTCATGACCCCGCACCTCGTCGCCGACGAGATCCGGCGGCGGGGCCACCAGGTCCGGCACCTGATCTCGTGGGACGACTACGACCGGTACCGCAAGGTGCCCGCCGGAGTCGACGGCGTCGACCCGTCCTGGGCCGAGCACATCGGCAAGCCGCTCACCTCGGTGCCGGCTCCCAAGGGCTCCGCCCACCCGAACTGGGCCGAGCACTTCAAGGCCGCCATGGTCGAGTCCCTCGCCGAGCTCGGCGTCGAGTTCGACGGGATCAGCCAGACCGCGCAGTACACCTCCGGCGTCTACCGCGAGCAGATCCTGCACGCCATCAGGCACCGCGGGGACATCGACGCGATCCTCGACCAGTACCGGACCAAGAAGGCCCCGGCCAAGCAGTCGCAGAAGCCCCTCGACGCGGCCGAGCTGGAGGCCGCCGAGGGCTCGGGGGCCGCGAGCGAGGACGACGGCAGCTCCGGGTCCGCCGGGTACTTCCCGTACAAGCCCTACTGCGGCAACTGCGAGAAGGACCTCACCACCGTCACCGCCTACGACGACGACAGCACCGAGCTGACGTACACCTGCACCGCCTGCGGCTTCTCCGAGACCGTCCGGCTGAACGAGTTCAACCGCGGCAAGCTGGTCTGGAAGGTCGACTGGCCGATGCGCTGGGCGTACGAAGGCGTGATCTTCGAGCCGAGCGGGGTCGACCACTCGTCTCCCGGGTCGTCGTTCCAGGTGGGCGGGCAGATCGTCGGGATCTTCGGCGGGCAGCAGCCCATCGGGCCGATGTACGCCTTCGTGGGTATCTCCGGGATGGCGAAGATGTCGTCCTCGAAGGGTGGCGTGCCCACCCCCGGCGACGCGCTGAAGATCATGGAGCCGCAGCTCCTGCGGTGGCTGTACGCCCGGCGCCGGCCCAACCAGTCCTTCAAGATCGCCTTCGACCAGGAGATCCAGCGGCTCTACGACGAGTGGGACAAGCTGGACGCGAAGGTCGCGGACCGTTCCGCCCTGCCGGCCGACATCGCCGCGCACTCGCGTGCGGTGGGGACCGCGGGCGGTGAGCTGCCGCGTACGCCTCGGCCGCTGCCGTACCGGACCCTGGCCTCCGTCGCCGACATCACCGCCGGGCACGCCGACCAGGCCCTGCGGATCCTGTCCGAGCTCGACCCGTCCGACCCGCTCGGCTCCCTCGACGAGGCCCGGCCGCGGTACGACAAGGCCGAGGCGTGGATCAACACGCACGTGCCCGCCGACCAGCGGACCATCGTGCGGGAGGAACCCGACGTCGAGCTGCTGAAGTCCCTCGACGAGCAGGCACAGGGCTCGCTGCGGCTGCTCCTCGACGGGCTGGCCTCGCACTGGTCGCTCGACGGACTGACCCACCTGGTGTACGGCGTGCCCAAGGTCCAGGCCGGGTTCCCGGCGGACGCGACGCCGAAGGAACTGCCCGCGGAGATCAAGACCGCCCAGCGGTCCTTCTTCGCCCTGCTGTACCACCTGCTGGTCGGGCGCGACACCGGTCCGCGCCTGCCCACGCTGCTGCTCGCGGTGGGGCAGGAGCGGGTGCGGGCCCTGCTCGGGGAGTAGGACGCGCAACAAGAGGCCCTCGTGAGAGGGCCTCTTGTTGTTTCACCTGCGCGTTGTTTCACCTGCGCGTTGTTTCACCTACGCGATGTGGTCCTCTTCCAGTTCCGCCGCGTGGCGCTTCTGGAAGCGCATGACCATGCGCTTGGCCTCGGAGTCCGGGATGGGGGCGCCGTAGGTCGCCTCCACGTCGTAGCTGAACTGGCTCGGCGTCGGGTAACCGCTGCCGCTCATCGACGACTGCTTGAATATCTGGTAGTACGACTCCTCGTCCGGCTCGGCGATCGGGGTGCCGCCGCCCTCGCCCAGCTCGCGGCTGCGGCCCGGGCCCACCGGAATGGGGAAGGAACCCGTCTCCTCGGGGGAGGGCTCCTGGACCGGGGGCTCCTCCTGGTACTGGTCCCGGTACTGCTCGGCATGCTGCTGCTGCGCGTACCACTCGGCGTACTGCTCCGACGGGTCGTACGTCGGGTCGTAGCCGCCCTGGTACGCGACCTCGTGAGGCGACTGGAACCAGGGGTTCTGGTCGTCCTCGGGCGACTGGTCGAGCGGCTCTGCCTGCTGCTGTGTCTGCTGTTGTGGCTGCGGTTGCTGTTGCTGCTCTGGTGACACGGGGGCCGGTGCCAGCTCCTGTTGGGGAGCGAGTGCCGGTGCCTGGGCCTGGGCCTCCACCGGCGCCGGGGGCAGCAGGGCCGGTTCGATGCCAGCCGCCGCCAGGCCCGCCGGAGCGGTCCGGGCCAGCGGGACGCCGTACTTGGCCAGCCTGAGGGGCATCAGGGACTCCACCGGGGCCTTGCGGCGCCAGGACCGGCCGAAGCGGGAGCGGAGGCGGGCCTGGTAGACGAGGCGTTCCTGCTCCAGCTTGATGACCTGTTCGTAGGAGCGCAGCTCCCACAGCTTCATGCGGCGCCAGAGGAGGAACGTGGGCCCGGGGGACAGGAGCCAGCGGGTGAGGCGGACTCCCTCCATGTGCTTGTCGGCCGTGATGTCGGCCATGCGGCCGATCGCGTGCCGGGCCGCCTCCACGGAGACCACGAACAGGATCGGGATCACCCCGTGCATGCCCACACCGAGCGGATCCGGCCAGGCGGCCGCACCGTTGAAGGCGATCGTCGCCGCCGTCAGCAGCCACGCCGTCTGGCGGAGCAGGGGGAACGGGATCCGGATCCAGGTCAGGAGCAGATCGAGGGCGAGCAGGACACAGATGCCCGCGTCGATGCCGATCGGGAAGACGTAACTGAAGTTCCCGAAGCCCTTCTTGAGGGCCAGTTCACGGACCGCCGCATACGAACCGGCGAAGCCGATGCCCGCGATGACCACGGCACCGGCGACGACCACGCCGATGAGAATCCGGTGCGTCCGTGTGAGCTGAATGGGCGCGGCCACCCGTACTCCCCTCCCCATGCGTGCTGTTGCGCGCAACAGAGTGGCACATGTGTGCGGCGTGCGGGCGGCCGACAGGTTTCGGCCGCCCTAGTTGAGACCTTCGTCAGCTCTTCTTGACAGCCGAATTGGACGGAGAAGCCGAGGCCGACGGGGACTTCGAAGGGCTCTTCGAGGGGGACGTCGAGGCGGAGGGGCTCGAGCCCGTACCCGCGCCGGAACCCTCGCCGTTCGCCGACGACACGGCCGCCACCGCCTCCTTGGCGGCCTTCTCCGCGAGCTTCGTCAGGGTCGCCGCGCTCGGGGACTTCTCGCCGGCGAGGCCCGCGCCGTTGTAGTCGAGGGTGATGACGACGTTCTCGACGCGTGCGACGACCGTCTGCTGCTTGAAGGACCCTTCCTTCTTCTTCAGGTCGTACGTCACCGTCGTCGCCGCGTCGCCCGTCCCGGACACCGGCTGCGACTTCACGCTCTTCGCGCCGTCCACCGCCTGGGCGTCCTGGAGCTGCGTCTCGTAGTACGTCTGCGCCTGCGCGTCGCCCGCACCGCGTGAGGTGTCCGAGTCGAAGCGGAGCAGGGAGACGTTCAGCCAGCGGAACTGGGAGCCCTTGACGCCGTTGTTGTCGAGGCTGCTCCAGGAGCAGCTGGCACGGGCCGACTTGTCGTCCGAAGTGCCCTCCTTGCCCGACTTCGGCGCCTCCGGCACCAGTTCGCCCAAGGTCTTCTTCGAGAACACCCCGCATGCCTTCGGGAGCGACTGGTACGCCGCCGCCTGCACGGTCGGCGAAGCGCTCGCCGAGGCCGACGCGGCGGTGTCCGCGCTCTTGCCGCCGGTGTCGTCGGAGCCGGAATCGGAGTCCGAGGAGCAGCCGGCGGCGATCAGCATCACGGGGACGGCGGCCGCGCAGACAAGGACGCGGCCAAGGCGCTTGGCCCGCCGATCGCGCTGGTCTCGCTCGTCACGCTGGTCTGCCTGTGCTGGTCGCTGCATGGTTCCTTCACTCATGACGCTTGTGGTTCCTGCCGTCGGATCTGGTCCGAGGGGCCACGGTACGCGGTGAGGGAGTTGTGCGGTCTCGCTTCCGCCGCTTTGTGCGCGGGCGTGAGGGGCCTGTGAAGGGGTGTTACTCGGCCAGTGCCTCCGCCAGCTGTGCGGCCAGTTTCCGGGCCTTGTCCTGCATTTCCTTGCTGTCCGGGGCCACGCCGATCGTCGTCGGCTGCTCCGCGTACTCGATCGTCACGATCACGTTCGACGTGCGGAACGCCACAGTCACCGTGCGCTGCTGGGCCGTCGAACCGGAACTGCCCAACGCGTCGTCCAGGAACGCCTCGTCGCCCAGATCGTCGAGAAGACGGGGCTGGAGATCGGTCGGGGTGGCCGAGGTCGTGGAGGAGGGGGAGGACGAGCCCGAGGGCGAGGGGGAGGCCGTGGAGGAGGGGGTGGCGGGCGCGGAGGCCGAGGCGGCGTCGGTCGGGGTGGCGGTGGGGCTGCCGGTGCTCGTGCCACCGGTTTCGCCGGTCTCGACGTCGGACGCGGCGCTGGGGCTCGCCGCCTCGGGAAGGTCGGCCGCCTCCTCCTTCGTCCCGAAGAGCTGCTGCGCCTCGGTGTCGTCGCTCACCGCGGTGTCGTACGACACCACTCGCTCGAAGTCGACGAGCAGATGGTCGGTGGCGTCCGTGGACTCCACCTTCCAGCGGCAGCCGACCTTGCGGTCGGTGTCGTAGGTGAGCGTCGCCTCGCCCGCGTACGCGTTCTCCCGCTGCTCCTCGTCCGTGAGCTGCTTGATGCCGGGCAGCAGCGAGTCGAGGGTGCCCCGGCCGACCGCGCCGCAGGGTTCCGGGAGGACGCGGTACTTGCCCGGCTGGGCCGCGGCGGACGCCGTGCCGGCCTGGCCGGGGTTCGCGTCGTCCGTCGTACCGCCGTCTCCCGAGCTGCCGGTGCAGCCGGCCAGCAGGGCCGCGAGGAGTGCGGCGACGCCGGGTACGTACGCCTTCCGCTGCACGGTCAGGCTCCTCTCGACGATGGCTTTGTTGCCGGGTACTTCAGTGTCCCCGCTGGTTAATCGCTTGCCGCACGGGGGCCTGCCCTGGAGACAATGTGTATCGCACGCATGGCCGTGGACGCCGGTCCGTTGTCCCTTACGTCGACCTTGGCGCCGGTTTTGCGATTCAGGACTTCTGTTGTGATTCCGGGGGAATGAGGACGATATGTCGTACGTGGAAATGCCGGGCGCGAAGGTACCCATCCGCATGTGGGCCGACCCGGCGACGGTCGAGGAGGGTGCGCTCCAGCAGCTGCGGAACGTGGCGACCCTGCCGTGGATCAAGGGGCTCGCCGTGATGCCCGACGTGCACTACGGGAAGGGCGCGACGGTCGGCTCGGTCATCGCGATGCGGGGGGCTGTGTGTCCTGCGGCGGTGGGGGTGGACATCGGGTGCGGGATGTCGGCGGTGAAGACCTCACTCACGGCGAACGATCTGCCGGGGGATCTGTCGCGGCTGCGGTCGAAGATCGAGCAGGCCATTCCGGTGGGGCGGGGGATGCATGACAGTCCCGTCGATCCGGGGCGGCTGCACGGGTTCGCGACCGGTGGCTGGGACGACTTCTGGGGGCGGTTCGACGGGGTCGCGGAGGCGGTGAAGTTCCGTCACGAGCGTGCCGGGAAGCAGATGGGAACGCTCGGATCCGGCAACCACTTCGTCGAAGTGTGCACGGATACGACCGGTTCTGTCTGGCTGATGCTCCACTCCGGTTCCCGGAACATCGGCAAGGAACTGGCCGAGCACCACATCGGCATCGCCCAGAAGCTCCCGCACAACCAGGGGCTGATCGACCGCGACCTCGCCGTGTTCATCGCGGACACCCCGCAGATGGCGGCGTACCGCAACGATCTGTTCTGGGCGCAGGAGTACGCCAAGTACAACCGCACGATCATGATGGCGCTCCTCAAGGACGTGGTCGGCAGGGAGTTCAAGAAGGCGAAGCCGACCTTCGAGCCGGAGATCAGCGCGCACCACAACTACGTGGCCGAGGAGCGTTACGACGGCATGGACCTCCTCGTCACCCGCAAGGGCGCGATCCGCGCGGGTTCCGGTGACTTCGGGATCATCCCGGGTTCGATGGGCACGGGTTCGTACATCGTGAAGGGCCTCGGGAACGAGAAGGCCTTCAACTCGGCCTCGCACGGGGCGGGTCGGCGCATGAGCCGGAACGCGGCGAAGCGTCGCTTCTCGACGAAGGACCTGGAGGAGCAGACGCGGGGCGTGGAGTGCCGTAAGGACTCCGGTGTCGTGGACGAGATCCCGGGCGCGTACAAGCCGATCGAGCAGGTCATCGATCAGCAGCGGGACCTGGTGGAGGTCGTGGCGAAGCTGAAGCAGGTCGTGTGCGTGAAGGGCTGACGACCGGCCGTGTGAGAGGGGCCCGAGGAGACTCGGGCCCCTTTTTCAGCACTCCTGCTTCGGCGCGTGCGTGCTATCTCGGCGCGTGCGTCACCGCGTAGATCATCACGAACGCCACGATGTGGATGCCGAAGAGGAAGTAGGCGAGCCACCACCACATCTTGCGTTCGTTCTTCTTCTCCTCGTCCAGGCGGCGGCGTTCGGCGTCGCTGGTCATCCGATGTCCCTGTGGACCTTCGTGTTCGAGGCCTGGGCGCGGGGGCGGACGACCAGGAGGTCGATGTTGACGTGGCTGGGACGGGTGACCGTCCAGGCGATGGTGTCGGCCACGTCGTCGGCCGTGAGGGGTTCCGCCACCCCTTCGTAGACCTTCTCCGCCCGCTCCTTGTCGCCGGCGAAGCGGGTGAGGGCGAACTCGTCCGTCTTGACCATGCCGGGGGCGATCTCGATGACGCGGACGGGGCGGCCGACGATTTCGAGGCGGAGGGTCTCGGCGAGGACGTGGGCGCCGTGCTTGGCGGCGACGTAGCCCGCGCCGCCCTCGTAGGTGCCGTGGCCGGCGGTCGAGGAGACGACGACGATCGTGCCGTCGCCGCTCGCGTCCAGCTTGGGCAGGAGGGCCTGGGTGAGGTTCAGGGTGCCGATGACGTTCGTCTCGTACATCGAGCGCCAGTCGGCCGGGTCGCCGGTGGCCACGGGGTCGGCGCCGAGGGCTCCGCCGGCGTTGTTGACCAGGACGCCTATCGACTTGAAGGCCGTCGCGAACTCGTCCACGGCGGCGCGGTCCGTGACGTCGAGGGCGTACGCCGTCGCCTGGTGGCCGGCCGCGGTGAGCTCCTCCGCCAGCGCCTCGATACGGTCCTTGCGGCGGGCGGTCAGGACGACGCGGTAGCCGGCCTCGGCGAGGCGGCGTGCCGTGGCGGCGCCGATTCCGCTGCTCGCACCGGTGACGACGGCGATGCGGGAGGCGGCGGACGGTGCGGCGGTGGCCATGGGCTGCTCCTCGGACGGTGCGTGACGGACCTTCCCGGCCAGCTTAAGTGCGTGGGGCAACCGGGTGGTCTGCGGTCTCGCTCTCCGGTCTGCCCGGCGGCCGGTTCTCCGGTCTGCCCCGGCGCGGTCCCGGTGGGACAATGAGGTGGGTGATCCGCGGTACAGGAGGTGGATCGATGGGACAGGCACGTGAGGTCATGGACCGGCTCACGGACGCGCTGACCTCGCACCCGGATCTGAAGGTCATCGCCGGGCTCTATGCCGACGACGCAGTCGCCTTCACCCCCGACGAGGGGGAGATCCGCGGTCGCGACGGCATCGTCGAGTACTGGCGGCAGATGACGGAGGCGGTCCCCGAGGCCACGTTCGAGACGTTGCACGCGTACGAGGCCGGTGACACGGCCATCGACGAGGGGATCTTCAGCGGCCGGAACACCGGGCCGCTGCAACTGCCCAACGGGGAGACGCTCCCGCCGACCCAGAAGGAGATCAGGATCCGCGGGGTGGACATCGCCACCGTGACGGACGGCAAGATCGTCGACTACCGGCTCTACTTCGACGAGATGGACTTCCTGGGGCAGCTGGGGCTGCTGCCCGAAGAGCCGGCCTGAGGGCTCCGAAAGACCTGAGTGGTCGCTGCCTCGCGTCCCCTCAGTCGCCCCGCGGCACGTACATGATCACCGCCATGCCCGCGAGGCAGATCAACGCGCCCGTGACGTCCCAGCGGTCCGGGCGGTAGCCGTCCGCGGCCATGCCCCAGACCAGGGAACCGGCGACGAAGACACCGCCGTACGCGGCGAGGATGCGGCCGAAGTTCGCGTCGGGCTGGAGCGTGGCGACGAAGCCGTACGCGCCGAGGGCCAGGACGCCCGCGCCGATCCACAACAGGCCGCGGTGCTCACGTACGCCCTGCCAGACCAGCCACGCGCCGCCGATCTCGAAGAGCGCGGCGACGACGAAGAGGGCGGCGGAGCGGAGGATGAGCATGCGGTCCAGCTTTCCATGCGCGTGCAGGGGGTCGTGCGTCACCTGATGGGCTGCGCCTGGGGTGGGCCGCGCGTGGGATACATCCCGTACTGGCCACGGCTGACTACTGACTGCTGACTTCTGACTTCTGGCTGAGGAGTGGTGGCATGCGGGTGCGGGTTCCACGGGTTCTGCGGTGTCTTGCAGTGTGGGGGGTTGCTCTGGCGGCGGTGGGCGGCGGGACGGTTCCGGTGGCTGCCGCCGACGGGGGGCCCGAGGCCGATCTCGCCTATCACGGGACCGCCTCGATGGCCTTCGGGGTCGTCGACGTACGGTTCACGCCGCGCAATCACGGGCCGTCGGCCGTGCCGGACGCGACGGTGCGGCTGCGCTGGTCGCAGCCGCTGGCGTTCCGGCAGGTGCTGCCCGACGGGTGTGCGCGCTCGGGGCTGCGGGTGGTGCTGTGCCGGGTGGGAGCGCTGGCCGCGGACGGGCTGGGGGAGCGGGTGGAGCTGGGGGTACGGCTGCGGGGGGCGCCGTCGGAGGTGCTGCTGGAGGTCGACACGGTGTGGAGCGGTGGGGTGGTGGACCGCAACCGGGCCAACGACCGGCAGCGGGTGCTGGTCCTGGACACCGGGGACGAGTACTACTTCTGAGCAGGCGCCGGCCCCGCACCTACCTCGGTGGCTGCGTCGTACGATCTCTGCGCGACGCAGAGGAGAGGCGGACGGGATGATGGCCGGCGAGGCGATGGCTCGTGGGGCGGGGGCCGGTCAGGGGCGTGTGCGGCTGCTGGAGGAGTTGTCCACCGTCTCCCGCCGCCACATGGCGTCGTACGCCCTGTTCAACCAGGCGGTCGCCGACCATCTCGGGCTGCACCCCACCGACCTGCAGTGTCTGAACCTGCTCACGCTGGAGGGCGGGCCGGTGACGACCGGCCGCGTCGCCGAGCTGACCGGGCTGACGACCGGCTCGGCGACGCGGTTGGTGGACCGGCTGGAGCGGGCGGGGTACGTCGTACGGCAGCGGGACGCGGCCGACCGGCGGCGGGTGCTGGTGGCGACGGTGCCGGAGCGGATCGCCGAGTTCGGGCGGGTGTGGGATCGGCTGGGGGCGGCTGGTCCGCTCTCTTCGACGACCTGGACGAATCCCAACTCGGGCTGCTCGTCGACCACATGAGGCGCACGACGGAGTTCAGCGCGGCTCAGGTGGCCCGGCTGCGGGCGGGCGAGGTGTGAGTGCCTGCGCGCGGGCGGGACCAGCGGCGGACGATCGGCTTCTCCACCCACTCGTAGAGGGCCCAGGCGAGCAGGACCGCCACCGCGCACTCCGCGACGAGCACGGCGATCGCGGCCGGTACGGAGTTCAGGTCCGGGCCGACCAGCTTGCGGCCCTCGGCCAGTACGACGAAGTGCAGCAGGTAGAAGGCGAAGGACACCTCGCCGAGCCAGGTCATCGCACGGTTGCGGAAGATCGTGAACCGGCCCTCGGCGTCCGCGATCGCGCCGGCCGCGATCAGCAGGACGCAGGGCACCACACACACCGCGCGCTGGGCCAGCAGGTAGGGCACGCCCGGGAGTTCGGCGACCGCGTAGCTCGCCACGAGGAGCAGGCCCGACCACACCATGCCGATGTCGCGCCAGCGGCCCAGCAGCACCGCTCGGGCGACGAGGATGCCGAGCAGGAAGTCGAGCAGGCGGGTGGGCGGGAAGACGTACGCGAACCAGAGGTGGAGCCCGGAGACGGACGGTTCGTTGGACATGTAGACGTCGCCGGCGGGGATGACCGCGGTGGTCACGAAGGGCGTGGCGACGATGGCGGCGACGACGGCCGCGGTCCAGTACTTGAGGTGGTGCGGGGCGATGCGGCGGGCCCAGGCGAACAGCAGCGGGAAGCAGAGGTAGAAGAAGGCCTCGGTGGACAGGGACCAGCCGGGCGGGTTCACGCTGAAGTTGGCGTCGTAGTCGGGGATCCACGACTGGACCATGAACAGGGTGGACAGCGAACGCCAGGGAGCGGTGCCGGCCGCGATCAGGGCCATGGCGAGGGCCCAGGCGATCAGGTAGTTCGGCACGATCTTGACGTAACGGCGGCGCCAGAAGCTTCGGTTGGGGTCGCCGTCGCGGGCGGACCAGGCCAGGACGAAGCCGCTGAGCACGAAGAAGAAGGTGACGCCGAGGCCGCCGGCCTGCTCGGCGAGCCGGGCGACGAGGCTGTCGTTGGCGTCGTCGCCGAGGAGCCAGGCGGCGGGCAGCGAGACGTGGAAGAGGAAGACGAGGAGGGCCGCGGGGAACCGCATGCCGGTGAGGGAGGGGAGGCGGGTGGCGGAGAGGGCCGCACGGGGGGTGTCGGGGATGTGCTCGGTGACTGTGCCTGTGCCCGTGCTTGCGGCTGTGGCGGCGGTGGTGACGGTCGTGGTCGCGGCGCCGGGTATGTGCTCGGCGGGGGACGTCTGGTCCGTGGCCATGACGGCATGACTCCTTGTCGGGTGGGGTGGTCAGGGGAGGTGCCTGCCCTGCCGCCCCGGTCCCGGCGGAGCGTGTGGGCTGAAGTGTTGAGGTGCTGGGGTGCTGGGGTCGCGGGTGGGTCAGCTCAGGAACTTCTGGATGGCGTCGACGAGTTCGTCGGGGGCCTCGGCCGGTACCAGGTGGCCGCTCTCGATCTCGAGGTACGTGCTGTCGGCGATCGCCTCGTGCAGTTCGCGGGAGTGCTGGACCGGCACGAGCTGGTCGTGGCGGCAGCCGACGACGAGGGTGGGGGCGGTGACGCGGGGCAGGAGGTCGCGGATGTCGACGTCGAGGCCGAGCTCGATCTGCCGCAGCGTGCCCTCGCTGACCTCGATGCCGCCCACCGATGACGTGAACGTCTCCTCGTCCAGGTCCGCCAGGAAGCCCGGGGTGAACAGCAGCAGGCTGATGTAGTGGGAGTACAGCTCGGGGTCCACGTCGGCCAGCCGGCGCCACAGCTGGAAGCCGAGGCGTTTGCGCAGGTCGTCGTTGCGGGCCCAGCCGGCGACCAGGACCAGGCGGCGGACCCGCTCGGGATGCCGGGCGGCGGCCGCGGCGGCGATCACCGCGCCGAGCGAGAAGCCCACGATGTCGACGGGCTCGTCGGTGACGTCGTCGCAGGCGCCGAGGACCTGGTCCACGAGCTGGTCGAGGGCCAGGTCGGCGCCGTCGTCCACGGTGTCGCCGCTGCCCGCGTAGTCGGGGGCGATGACGGTGTGGTGCTCGGTGAAGTGCTTGAGCAGGTGGCCGTAGTTGGTCTCGCCGGTGGCACCGGTGCCGTGGACGAGGAGCAGACCGGGGCCCTGGCCCTCCGTGCGGTAGTGCACGGTCGCGTTGCCGACAGTCTTCTGGTGCATGGCTTTCCTCGGGGGTTGGCGGAGGTGGTGGTGGGGGGTGTGGGAGGTGTGGGGGCGGGGCGGTTCAGGTCAGCTCGAGCAGGACCTTCGGCCGGATGCGGCCGCCGTCCGCGAGCCTGAGGTAGGCGTCCCGGGGACGGTCGTAGGGCAGGACCGCGTCGATGAGCGGGGACAGGCGCAGCGCGCCCGAGGCGACGGCGTCGAGCAGGGGCTTCCAGTGGGCGATGCCGGACAGCACGCCGTGCAGGGTGATGTCGCGCAGGACGAGTTCCGCCGTGGGCATGCCGTCGACCGGGTGGTGCGGGGTGCCCAGTTGGGCCACTCGGGCGCCGTGCGCGCACAGCAGGGGCGTCGCGCGTACGGCGGCCGGTGCGCCGGATGCCTCGATGACGGCGGTGAAGGTGCCGTGCGGGGCGTTCTCGGGCGGGTCGGTGTCGAGGCCGAGTTCCGTCGCGAGGGCGCGGGCGGGGGCGGCGGGGTCGTAGAGAGCGACCTTGGCGCCGCGGGCCCGGGCGAGCTGGGCGGCGGCGAGGCCGAGGGTGCCGCCGCCGAGGACGGCCACCCGGTCGGTGGCGGTGATGCCGAGCCGGTCGACGGCGTGCATGGCGGCGCTGCACGGTTCCAGCAGGGCGGCTTCCTGGTCGGTGACCTCGTCCGGCAACCGGACCAGGGTGTGCGCGGGCACGTGCAGGAACTGGGCGGCGGCGCCGGGTTCCGGGCCGAGGACGCCCATCTCGCTGCGCTGCGGGCAGGAGGCGATACGGCCTTCCGCGCACTGCGAACAGGTGCCGCAGGGGCGGAAGTTGTGGCCGGCCACGCGCTCGCCGACGCGTGCGCCGTGGATGGCGCCGTCGCCGTCGATGTCCTCGTCGATGTCCTCGGCGACGGCCACGATCTGGCCGCTCCACTCGTGGCCGGGGACGAACGGGTAATTCTTGAGCCCGTCGTGCACGTAGTTGCTGGAGCCGTCCCAGAAGCCGAGGTCGGTGCCGCACAGGCCGACGTACCGGACGGCCACCAGGCAGTGGCCGGGGCGCAGTTCCGGGGTCGGCACCTCGGCCGTGCGGACCTGTTCGGGGCCGGTGAGCAGCAGGGCGGTCATGGTCGGGGGGACGGGGGTCGTGCCGGTCATCGGGTCACCGCCTCGGCCAGGGCGGGGGCCGTGGTGAGCATGGTGCGCAGGCCGTCGGTGACGTCGGCGGGCTGCCAGCCCGGGATGCCGGTGACCGGGGCGAAGTCGTCGCAGTGCAGGGAGGAGTAGCGGGGGCGGCTGGCCCACTCGCTCCGCGCCCGCGGGACCGGCGTGACCAGGGCTTCGTCGGCGCCCGCCAGGCGGTAGGCGGCCAGGGCGAAGTCGTGGCGGCTGAGCTGGCGGGGGCCGGAGAGGTGCGACAAGGGCTCTACGGCGCTGCGGTCGACGCCCGGGCCGCACATCGCCCGCAGGACGGTGGTGACGTCGTCCAGGTGGACGGGGGTGAACCACTGGTCCTCCGGCGCGGCCAGGGGCTGTCCGGCGCGGGCCGCGGCGAGGCAGCGCTCGGCGAAGGTGACCCGCTGGCCGGGCGGGGACCAGCCGCCGTAGACGAGGCTGACCCGCACGACGTGGCCGCCCGCGTCGAGTACGGCCTGCTCGGCCGCCAGCTTGACGTGGCCGTAGACGTTGGCGGGGGCCGGCGGGTCGGCGGGGGTGCGCAGGGGGTCGGTGCCGGGGTAGACGTTGTCGGTCGAGACCAGCAGGATCCGGGGGCCGAACTCCTCGGACACCGCCCGCGCGAGGCCGGCGTGCGCCTCGGCCGCGTCCTCGGGGTGGTTCTCCATCCAGGTCACGTCGCTCGGTCCGTGGGTGAGGACGACCCGGTCCGGCTGTTGGCGGCGCAGGGCTGCGCGCAGGGCGTCGCGGCCGTGCCGGGTGCCCAGGTCGCAGGGCTCGTGGTGGGCCGTACGGGCGCCGCTGCGGGCGACCGTGTGCACGGTCGCCGCGTCGCGGCGGAGGGCGGCGGTGAGGGCGGAGCCGATCAGGCCGCGGCCGACGACGGTGATGTGGCGTGGTGCGGGATTGGCAGGGCTCACGGGGCTCACCCGACCCTTTCGTGCGCAGGGGCGTAGGGGTGCGTGTGGGGGTGGGTTTGCGTGTGGGGGTGGGTTTGCGTGTGGGGGTGGGTTTGCGTGTGCGCGTGCAGGCACACGTCGCCGGTGGCCGGATCCCGGTCCACGGTGAGCAGGGCGAGCGTCTCCACGAACGTCGCGAGGGTCGGTTCCGTGCCCGTGAGGGTGCCGCCCGCCACGCCGATGACCCTCGCGCCGGCGGCGTGGCCCGCGCGGGCGCCGGGTTCGGCGTCCTCGACGACGACGCACTCGTGCGGGTCGACGCCGAGTGCGCGGGCCGCGGTGAGGTAGCCCTCCGGGTCCGGTTTGCCGCGGGTGACGGCGTCCGCGGTGACGAAGACGTCCGGCTGGCGGTGGCCGACGGCGGCCAGGCGGGCGGACGCCAGGGCGTGGGTGCCGGAGGTCACCACGGCCCACGGCACCGGCGCCCCGTCCGCGCCGCTGTCCAGAGCGGCGATCAGTTCGGCGGCGCCCTGACAGGCCGCCAGGCCCTCGGTGTCGGCGGCCTGTTCGGCCTCGAGGGCTACGGCCTCGGCGGCGGCGTCCACCTGCGGGGCCAGCAGCGCGATGGTCTCGACGGACGGGCGGCCGTGGCAGACGGCGAGCACCTCGGCCGCGTCCAGACCGTGCCGGTGCGCCCAGCCGGTCCAGGAGCGTTCGACGACCGCTGCGGAGTGCACCAGCACGCCGTCCAGGTCGAACAGCACGGCACGCACGGGAATTCTCGTGGTCGCTGACATTCCCCCGACGGACAAGGGAGCCTCCTCGAACTGGGCAGGGTGCTGAGTGGGATTCTTTGCAGGTATGTTGCCTGAATGTTGCCGGGCCGCTGTCCCGGCAATATCGGGCGGCCGGCTAGTCCGACCATAAAGGGACCGGTTCCCCGTGGACAACGCGCTCCGGTCATGACGTCCCCCACAGGGACTGTGTCAGTTTTCCGCGTGACCGACGGCGTTGCCGGACTCCATTATTGACCCCGGATTTGTTCGGCGAATTACCGGAGTCGCCCCCATGCCATTGCCCGTTTTCGCTCTGATGCTGTGTGTGTTCTGCGTGGGGACCGCCGAGATCGCCATCGCCGGAATTCTGCCCGACGTGGCCGACGGTCTCGATGTCTCCGTCCCGTCGGCCGGGTTGCTGGTCACCGGGTACGCGGTGGGCGTCGCCCTCGGCGGCCCGGTGATCACACTGCTCACCCTGCGGGTGCCGCGCAAGGCGCTGATGGTGGGGCTGATGGCGGTGTTCCTGGCGGGCAACGTCGGCAGTTTCCTCGCCGGGAACTACGCCACGCTGATGGGCGCCCGGATCGTCGCCTCGCTCGCCCACGGCACGTTCGTGGCGATGGCCGGTCTGGTCGCCGCCAGGATGTCGCCGCCGGACCGGCAGGCCACGGCGATCGCGCAGGTGTCCCTGGGCTTCAACCTCGCGAACATCCTCGGTTCGCCGTTGGGCACGCTGGTCGGCCAGCGGTGGGGGTGGCGGGCCACGTTCGGCGCGCTCGCCGTCACCGCGGTCGCCTCCATCGTGCTGGTGCTGCTCGCCGTGCCGGGCCGGATCGGTGCCGGTGACGGCGGCCGTGGCGGCACCGGCGATGGCGCCGCGACCGGGGCGCCGGGCGGTTCGGTGCGGGACGAGGTGCGGGTGATGTGCCGGCCGGCGGTGCTGGCGTCGATGGCCGTCACGGTGTTGGCGCAGGGCGCGGTGTTCACCACCTCGACCTATCTGGCGCCCCTGATGCGAGACGTCTCGGGCTTCCCGGGGGGCGCGATGAGCGTGCTGCTCGCGGTGTTCGGGATCGGTGCCGTCCTCGGCAACCTGGTCGGCGGCAGGCTCGCCGACCGGGACCCTACGCGGGGCGCGGTGCTGTGCCTGACCACGCTGGTGGCGGTGCTGGCGCTGTTCTGGGCGGTGGCCCCGTACCGCTGGCCGGCGGTCGCCGCGCTGGTCCTGTTCGGCGCGGCGGGCTTCTCCATCATCCCCGTCCTCCAGTCCCGCGTCCTGGCCTTGGCCGCGTCCGCGCCCCTGCTCGCCCTGTCCGCGAACGTCTCCGCCTTCAACCTCGGCAACGGCTTCGGCGCCTGGCTCGGCGGCGCGGTCATGGACCAGGGCTGGGGCGCCCGCTCCGTCACCTCCGCGGGCTGCGCCGCCGCGGCCGTCGCCCTGCTGGTCATCGCCCCCATGTGGGCACGGCAGCGCGGCTTGCGAACCCGCCCGGCGGAGGGGGCCGGGCAGGAGGGGCGGCCCCTCGTCCAAGCCGGTGACGACGACGGGGCGGCCGCCGCCCCGGCCGCCGGCAGCAGCGGCGAGCCGACCGCGCCGGCGGGCGCGGGTGCGGCCGGACAGCGGGAGTCGGCCCGGTGCGCGGGCGAGTGACGACGCGACGGCCGGGCCGGTGGCCGGAGCATGACGGCACGACGGGACGAGCGGCTGCAGGACTCCGCCGCGCCCCGGACCCGGGGCGGGCCCAGCGGGCGGCGTGCACCGCGGCCGCCCGCCGGGCTGCGGCCCGGGCCCCGGGCGGGCTCTGCGGGTGCTGTGCAGCGCGACCAACGGCGGGACGCGCCTCGGACCCGGCCCTGCGGGCAGGCCGACTGCGGGGCTGCGGCTCGGGTCTGGGGCCGGTCGCACGTGTGGTGGGTGGCTCGGTCGACTGCGGGGCTGCGGCCGGCTCGGGGTGGGCCCCACGTGTGGTGGGTGGCACGGCCGATCGCTGGGCTGCGGCTCGGGTCCGGGGCCGGCCCCACGTGCGGTGCGCGGCACGGGTCGACTGCCGGGCTGCGGCCGGCTCGGGGTGGGCCCCACATGCAGTGGGTGGCACGGCCGACCGTCGGGCTGCGGCCCGGGTCCGGGGCTGGTCCCACGTGCGGTGCGCGGCACGGTCGACTGCCGGGCTGCGGCCCGGGTCCAGGGCCGGTTCTGCGGGTGGTGGGTGGCACGGTCGACTGCGGGGCTGCGGCCGGCTCGGGGTGGGCCCCACGTGTGGTGGGTGGCACGGCCGATCGCTGGGCTGCGGCCCGGGTCCGGGGCTGGTCCCACGTGCGGTGGGTGGCACGGTCGACTGCGGGGCTGCGGCCGGCTCGGGGTGGGCCCCACGTGTGGTGGGTGGCACGGTCGACCGTCGGGCTGCGGCCCGGGTCCGGGGCCGGTCCCACGTGCGGTGCGTGGCACGGTCGACTGCGGGGCTGCGGCGCGGATCCCGGGCCGGTCCCACGTGCGGCGCGCGCGGCACGGCCGACCGCCGGGCTGCGGCCCGGGGCCCCGGCCGGCCACGCGCGCGCGGGGCCCCGCGCGGCCGACCGCCGGAAACTTCCGTTCGCCCGTATCCCCGCGTATCTCGACCCAACTTCCAGAAGGAGCCCCCATGCGCTGCATAGTCGTCGACGTCGGCGGGACCACCCTGCGGACCGCTTGCTGGGATGCCGATGTCCAGGCATTGAGCGGTGTACGACGCGTTCCCGTGCGTGGTACCGGAGGGCTCGACACCGAGGACGTCGTGGGCGTGCAGAGATCCGTCGTCGAGCAGCTCGTCGAGGAGATCGAGCTGGTGCGCGGGAGTGCCGAGGGGCTCGGCGCGGTGGCCGTCGGGGTCGCGTTCGCCGGGCCGGTCACCGGCGCCGGGACCGTCACCGGGGCGCCGACCGTGTGGGGCGGTGGCGGTCCCGCGCTGCCGCTGGCGGAGCTGCTGCGGGAGCGTACGGGGATGCCGGTGACCGTCGTCAACGACACGACCGCCGCGGCCTGGCGGTACGCCGATCCCGGCGGCCCCGCGTTCTGCCTGTTCACCGTCAGCTCCGGCATCAGCAACAAGATCTACGTCGGTGACGACGTCCTGGTCGACGCCGGCGGCCACGGCGGCGAGCTGGGCCACCTGCTGTGCGACCCGGCGCCGGACGCCCCCCGCTGCGACTGCGGCGGCCGCGGCCACCTCGGCGCACTGGCCTCGGGCCGCGGCATGCTGGCCGCCGCCCGCCGGGCCGCCCGCGCCGAGCCGGGGGCGTTCGCGGTGTCCCGGCTGGCCGAGCTGTGCGCCGGTACGGCGACGCCCCCGCAGCCCGACGACATCACCAACCGGCAGCTCGCCCGGGCCGCCCACGAGGGTGACCCCTTCGCGGTCGCGGTGGTGCGGACGGGCCTGGCCCATCTGGCGACCGCCGTGAGTTCGGTGTTCCTCGCCGCCGGGATACGCCGCTACGTGTTCGTCGGCGGATTCGCACTGGCCGTCGGCGAGCGATTCCTCGACGTCCTCGCCGAGGAACTCCTGCGCGTGGGCTGCTTCGGGCTCACCGCGCCGGAGATACGCGACATGCTCGTCCTCGGCGCCCCCGACGACGACCACTGCCTCATCGGAATGGGACGCCTGCTCGGAAAGCGGCACCAAGCATCCGAGGCGCCACTTCTGACAAAGTAGCCGACGGATTCTCGAATTTCTTGCCCGGCGTATTCGACGGCTGCTGGAATGTGAATGCAGTAAACGTAGGCCGGGATTACGGAAAACACCGGAAACCCAGGAATATCTCTGTGGAGGCAGCATGACTCGGGACAACGCGCCGACGGGCCTTTTCACCCGCAGCGCGCAGGTGGACGTCTGGCAGGTCAACGCGGTGAAACCGGTCAGCTACGAGATCAGGATGTGCGAGGACGCCTTCGACCCGGCGGACGAGGCCCTGCTGGAACCGGCCTCCGTGACCGGCGGGGACCGGCGCCGATTCGTCGTCATCGACGCGCACGTGGAGCGGCTGCACGGCGAGCGGATCCGCGCGTACCTCGACCATCACCGGGTCGACTACCGGATGCACGTCGTGGAAGTCGACGAGACACTCAAGGAGTTGGCGACCCTCGAGGACATCGTGCGGGCCCTGGACGCGTTCAGCATCGACCGGCGCCGCGAGCCGCTGATCGCGATCGGCGGCGGCGTGCTGATGGACATCGTCGGACTGGTGGCGAGCCTCTACCGGCGCGGCACCCCCGTCGTGCGGGTGCCCACCACCCTGATCGGGCTGGTCGACGCCGGTGTCGGCGTGAAGACCGGCGTCAACTTCAACGGGCACAAGAACCGTCTCGGGACCTACTTCCCGGCCTCGCTGACCCTGCTGGACCGGTCGTTCCTGGCCACCGTGGACCGCCGGCACATATCCAACGGCCTGGCCGAGGTCCTCAAGATGGCCCTCATCAAGGACGCCCGGCTGTTCGACCTGCTGGAGTCGCACGGGCCCGCGCTGATCGAGAACCGGCTCCAGGGCAGCCGCTGGGGCACCGGCCGGGCGGCCTGCGAGGTCGTCCAGCGGGCCATCCACGGCATGCTGGAGGAGCTTCAGCCCAACCTGTGGGAGACCCAGCTGGAACGGGTCGTGGACTACGGCCACACCTTCAGCCCCACCATCGAGATGCACGCCCTGCCGGCGTTGCTGCACGGCGAGGCGGTGTGCGTCGACATGGCTCTGACCACCGTCATGGCCGCCCGCCGGGGCATGGTGAGCGCCGCCGACCGTGACCGGATCCTCGCGGTCATGGACGCCCTCGAACTGCCCACGTGGAACGACCTGTTGGAGCCGGGGCTGCTCGCCCGCGCCCTCGCGGACACGGTCCGCCACCGCGACGGCCGGCAGCGGCTGCCGCTGCCGGTCGGCATCGGGGACGCGGCCTTCGTCAACGACGTCACCCCCGCCGAACTGGCCGCCGCCATCGACGACCTGCGCACCCTGGGTACGGCCGGCCGTCGGGGCGCGGTGCTCGAGGAGGCCGCGTGATCGTCGCCGACGTCTCCGAGGCGGCCGAGGTCCACGGCGTCCACGGCACCGAGGGGCTGACGTTCTGGAAGTGCCTGGCCCGGCGGACCGGTACGGCCGGTTCCTGGGAGGCCGTCGAGTGGGCTTCGCTGCCGCCCGGCGCGGTCAGCGGGGAGCACCTGCACACCCGTACCGAGGAGATCTACTTCGTCCTGACCGGCGAGGGCGAGCTCCTCCTCGACGGCGAGCCGCACGCCGTACGCCCCGGCTCGATGGCGCTGACCCGTACGGGCAGCACGCACGGCCTGCGCAACACGGGGGCCGGCCGGCTCGACTGGCTGGTCGTCGAGATGTCGACGCCGCACACCCACGCCGTGCTGACCGGGGCACGGCGGTCCGACCAGGAGAACGCCATGCCCCGCAGCACCGTCCACGTCCTCCAGGAGGACAGCACCGTCGACCCGTCGGTCAGCTTCGAAGGCCCCCTCCGCTCCATCCGCACCCTCGCCCTGGACGCCGGGGAGAGCCTCGCGCTGGCCGCCGACGGCACCGAGCACGTGCTGTTCGTCCTCGCGGGCGAGGGCACCGCCGCAGGCAGCGGCACCGAGGTCGCGCTCGCGGCCGGCACCGCGCTCACCCTGCCGCTGGGCGGCGAGGTCAAGGTCACCGGCGGGCCGGGCAGGCTGCGGCTGTTCCACGCCGTGATGGCCGTCGCGCCCGCGTCCGGGGAGGTGACCGCCGCGTGATCGTCTCCCGGGCGGCGGCACACGCCGTACGGCAGGGCGGGCCCGACCGGCGCTGTCTGGCGCGGCGCGGCATGCTGCACAGCGAGTGCGAGGCCGTCGACCACGTACGGCTCCCCGGCGGCGGCGCGGTGGAGGAACGGGGGCGCAGCGGCACGGACGAGGTGTGGCTCGTGCTGTCCGGCGCGGTCGCGGTCGAGGAGTGCGACAGCGCCCCCTGGACGCTGCGCCCCGGCGAGCTCATGCTCAGCCCCGCGGGCGCCCGCCCCCGGCTGACGGCCGCGGACGGCGGCGCGGAGCTGCTGCTGATGGCCGTACTCCCACACGATCGGGTACGACGGCTGCCGCGGCGCGTCCCGGAACTGACCCGTGACTGAGCGGGGGCCGGCGCCGGGCCGGCGGGGCATCCCGACCGCACGCAATGTCGACCACGTCGCCTACACCGTGGCCGACCTGGCCGAGGCGGTGGCCTTCTTCGTCGACGTCCTCGGCGGCGACCTCGTCTACCGCGAGGGGCCGATCCGCCGCGACGACGACTGGATGGCCGAGCGCCTGGACGTGCACCCCCGTGCCGTCGCCGAGATCGCCATGATCCGGCTCGGCCCCACCTGCAACGTCGAGCTGTTCCAGTACACGGCCCCCGGCCGGCGCACGGACCCACCCCGCAACCACGACGTCGGCGGCCACCATCTCGCCATCGCCGTCGAGGACATCGACGCGGCGGTGGCGTACCTGGCCGCCCAGCCGGGCGTCCGGATCCTGGGCGGCCCGGAAACCATCGAGCACGGCCCCATCGCGGGCAACCGCTGGACCTACCTCCGTACGCCCATCGGCATCACCCTGGAACTCCTGGCCATCCCCGACGGCAGTCTCCCGTACGAGAGGGAGACGGCCGCCCGGCGCTATGCCGGGGAGCCGGGGGGTTGGGACAGCGGGCACTGAGCCCTGCGGGGCGGTGGTGACGGCCGGGGCCGCGAACGGACGATCCGTTCGCGGCCCCGGCCGCTTTCCCCTCGCGGGTTCAGCCGTGGCCCCCGCCGAGCATGAGCGCGGCGTACGCGGCCGAGGCGAGGGTCATGTGGCGGTGCCAGCCGGCGTAGGAGCGGCCTTCGAAGTCGCGCAGGCCGACTCGGGCGCCGGTGCGGGTGGTGTCGCGGGCCACCTGGTCGGCGAGGTCGGTCAGGCGGTGCAGTTCGGGGGCGGGGGCCTGGGTCAGGGTGGTCAGCCAGAAGTCGGCACGGCCGGGGTGGTCCGTCCGCCACTGGGCGTACAGCAGCAGCCCGTCCTGCGGTCGGCCGTCCCCGCCCGGCGGGGCCACCCGGGCGGTGACGGCCCGGACCCCGGGGGCGACCTCGTACGACCGCAACCAGGGGGCGCCCGGGGTGGCGACGAGCCGCTCGACGGGGAGCGCCGGGCCCAGGGCGGGGCGGCCCGACGGGCCGAGCACCTGGAGGGTCACGCCGGCGGAGAGCCGTACGGCGGCGCTCGCCGTGGCGAGGGACCGCAGCGCGGACTCCGTGTCGGCCGCCGGGGTGTCCCACAGGATCGGGGCCGGTGGTGTCGCTTCCGTTGCGAGGAGGGACGTGACCGGGCGCCGGCCGGGGCCGAGGTCCACGGGCTGGGGGTGCGGGACCGTGCGGCTGGGTGGGGAGAGGACCCAGTCGACGGGGGCGTTCAGGTCCTGGCGGGCGTACCAGAGGCCGTGCGCCTGCTGGCCGTTCATCACCTGGCCGGTCTCGGGGACGAATCGCCGGTGCACGCCCACCGAGTTGGTGCCCGACTTGGGGATGAGCAGCGGCCGTACGACCCAGGCCTGCGGCGGCGCGAGGTCGGTCAGATGGGCGGCGAGCGCCGCGCGGACGGGCTGCCAGCTCCAGGGGGCGTTGCACACGAAGTGATGCAGGCGCTGCGCGGCCCCCGAGTCGCCGAGGGCGCGGGCGATGTTCCGGACGGACTTGCGCCCGGGGGCGGTGAGCAGTCCCCGCAGGTACTGCTCCCCCTTGAGGCGGTGGCCGGCCCGGGAGAAGGACGGGAAGAGACGGTCGGACAGCTCGGAGACCAGGGACTCCGTGCAGGGGGACGACAACGCGGTGCGCGGGGAAGTAATCGCCGCGCATGAGGACATCAGTTCCGACGCATACATGACACACCCCTCCTTGCAGGGTGACGAGCGGAGCGGCCACGCTGCCGCGAAGGACATGCACCCGAACCCGGGCTTCCGGGCTCGGGCCCCGGCCGGTTTCCGGGCTCGGGCCCCGTGCTCGGGCCCCGGACTCCGGCTTCCCGGACTCGGGTCCAGGGCTCCGGCTTCCGGGTTCCGGCCCCGGGTTCCGGCCCCGGGTTCCGGCCCCGGGTTCCGGCCCCGGGTTCCGGCCCCGGGCTCCGGCCCCGGACTCCGGCTCCCGGACTTGGGTCCCAGGCCCCGGACTCCGGAACTCGTGTCCAGGGCTCCCGTTTCCAGGCTCCGGTTTTCGGGCTCGGACTTCCGGGTTCCGGCCCCGGGCCCTTGACTCGGGCCCCGGACTCCGGCTCCCGGACTCGGGCATCCGAGCTCCGGACTCCGGATCCCGGGCGCAGGGTGACGAGTGGAGCGGCCACGCTGCCGCGAAGGACATGCGCCCGGACTCGGCTTCCGGGCCCCGGACTCCGGCTTCCCGGACTCGGGTCCAGGGCTCCGGCTTCCGGGTTTCGGGTTTCGGCCCCGGGTTCCGGGCTCGGGCCCCTGACTCGGGCCCCGATTCCGGCTCCCGGACTCCGGATCCCGGGCGCAGGGTGACGAGTGGAGCGGCCACGCTGCCGCGAAGGACATGCGCCCGGACTCGGCTTCCGGGCCCCGGACTCCGGCTTCCCGGACTCGGGTCCAGGGCTTGGGCTTCCGGGCTCCGGGCTCCGGCTCCGGCTTCTGGGCTCGGGTCCCGGACTCGGGTCCAGGGCTCCGGCTTCCGGGCTCCGGCTCGGGCTTCCGGGCTCGGGTCGCCGGGCTCAGGCGCCGCGGGCCAGCACGCCGGAGCATCGGTGCGTCGGAGGGGCTGAGGTCGGGGCCGGGGGGTTCGTCGACGGTTCCGGGGTTGGGTCCGGCTCCCCGGCCGCCGGTCCTCGCCGCAGCGTCGCGAGCGCGTGGGCGACGGATGTGAGGGTCATGTGGTGGTGCCAGCCCGGATACGAGCGGCCCTCGAAGTCGGACAGCCCGAACTCCGCGTTCAGCGCGGCCAGCGACGCCTGGGCCGCGTCCGCGTGCCGCAGCAGCCCGCGCACCCCGCCGGCCGCGAGGTGACGGGAGTTGGTGACCGCCCAGCGGACCGTCCGCCCGGGCCCCGGCGCCCGCAGCCGCCACAGCCGCAGCACCTGGGCACCGACCGCACCGCTGCCGGCCTCGACGGGCCGGACCAGTGCCGTACGGACGACGTCGTCACCGTCGTACGACGGCAGTTCGTCCACCCGCACCGGGCCGGCCGGTCCGCCCACCGGCACGACCCGCTGCCAGGTGCCGGTCTCGGCGAGGAAGACCGTGCCCCTCCGGGTGAGTTCGGCGGCGAGCGGCGCGAGGTCCTCGGCGCACCGGGCGTCCGCGACGACCGGCAGTGGGCCCGCGCCGGAGGCCAGGGTCAGCGCGTGCTGCCAGGCCTGGCAGGGCACGGCGGACTCGGGCAGTCGTACGCGCCGCCGCCGCACGGGATCCGCGCACCACTCCTCGTCGAGGACCAGACGCCAGTCCACGGGGACCGCCCGGCGGCCGGTGGACAGGAACAGTCCCACGCCCACCTGGGCCTTGACGGCCCGTCCGCCGGCCGGGTCGAAGTGCGCGCCGACGCCCACGGAGTGGCTGCCCCGCTTGGGGATCAGCGCCGCCGCGAGCACCTGGGCACGCACCGGAAGCCGTTCGGCGACCCGGCGTGCGAGCCGCTCCCGGACCGGAGCCCAGTCCCAGGGACTGTTGCCGACGAACTGGTGCAGCGCGTGCGCCGCGTCGGGCGAACCGGTCGCCGCCAGGGCCAGGTTGCGCGGGGACTTGCGCCCCTGCGCGGTCAGCAGCCCGCGTATGTACACCTGCGCCCAATGACGTTGGTCGCTGCGCGGCAGGTGACCGAAGAGGTCCTCCACTCTGCATCCCCCTTGCCGACGGCTACTCCCAAGACAATACAGAACGCTCTCTTTGTTTTCGACCCGCGCGGACCGGGCCGACGCCACTTTGCCAAGTCGGGCGGAAAAGCGCCTGGTGGGGAGGGGTGGGGGGTGGAGAGGACAGGGGTGTTGTCAGGGGCGCGCGAGGCCCCACACGAGCGTCGCGTGGTGCGCGGGTGCCGCGACCCCTTCCGCGCCGGGCAGGCCGTCCAGCCGTACGGCGGTCTCCGCGCCCGCGACGATCGACAGCGCGAGGGCGACCACGGCCTGCGGTGACGCCCAAGCGGCCAGCTCCTCGTCCGCTTGCCCGACGAGCTCGTGCAGCAGTGGCAGCCAGGTCCCGTACCAGCCGGCGCCGGCGGCCGGGCGGTCCCAGGTGAGCCGGGCGGCGGCCCGTACGACGACCTCCTGCTCCAGGAGACGGGCCAGGGTGCGGGTGAAGCCGACGACGTCCGCCACGCCGGCCGGGCCCTGCCGGAGCGGCAGCGCCTCCCGGGTCGTCGTACCGCCCGACTCGCTGACCGCGTCGGCCAGTTCGCCCTTCGTCGCGAAGTGGAAGGTCAGGGCACCCATGGTCACTCCGGCGGCGCCGCTGATGCGGGCCAGCGAGGTGCCGGCGAAGCCGTGCTCGGCGAACTCCCGGGCGGCCGCGTGGATCACGGCCCGGCGGGTCCGCTCGGCCCTTTCCTGTCGTGCCACTGTCCGTCTCCGATCTCCACGAAGACGCGCCGACCGGGCACGGCGTGGTTGCCCATGCCGAACGGGGGAGGGGCCGTCGCCCGGCTCCGGACGACTGCCGCCCGCACAGGTCCCGGTCTGCGCGCACGGCCTACAGATTCGCAATTCGCCGATCTTAAGGGGCTGTTGCGAGCTGCCGTGCTGCCGGGGAGCGGGGGGTGGCGTACTTTGTCACGACCTCGGCGACCTCGGCGACCTCGTCGGCGCTGAGGGGCTTCATACCGGCGTCTCCCCCCGCTCCACGCCCACCACCAGCCGTTCCCTGACCTCGCCCGGGGCCAGCCCCGGCAGCAGATAGCGCCAGAGCGAGGCGATCCGTTCCGGAAGGTCGGTGCGCCGGGTCGCCACCTGGGACATCACCTGCGTGCCGGTGAAGCTCGCCACCAGGACGCCCGCGAACTCCGCCTCGTCCACCTCCGGCAGCAGCTCGCCGCGCTCGCGCGCCACGTCGAGTTCCCGGCGGAACTGGCCGATCCACCACTCGTACACCGAGTATTCGTTCAGGCCCGACTCCTCCTGCTCGACGGCCAGCCGCACGCCCGCCCTGAGCAGGACGTTGCGCTGGAGCTCGTGGGCGAGGTGGAGCGTGATGTCCACGAGCTGCTGGAGTCCGGCCGGGTCCTTGGGCAGCTTCAGCCCCTCGGCCTGGTTGACGATGACGGCCCGCGCCAGGTCCTCCTTGGACTTGAAGTGGAAGTACATCGCACCCTGGGTGGAGCCCGCGCGCTCCAGGATGCGGGTGATGCTCGTGCCCGCGTAGCCGCACTCGTCGAACACCTCGGCCGCCGCGTGAAGGATCAGCTGCTTCGTGCGGACAGCGCGTTCCTGCTTGGGCCGTGCCATCGGCTCTCTCCTCGCACTCATGTCGTCTGACGTCGCCCCTTCGACAAAAAACAGAACGTACTCTATTTTTTTCTGCGTCGCAGCCGGTACAAGAGCGCTGCGCCAAAGCCCTTCTGAGTGGGGGAGGTTCCGTCATGACCACCGTTGTGTGCGAACAGCAGCAGCCGAGCGGGGCCGGCCGGCCCGTGACCCAGCGGCTCGTCCACAAGTCGGACGCCGCAGAGGTGCTGCTGACCCGCTGGAGCCGTACGGCTCCCGACTCCTTCCGGGTCGCCGCCTGCTGGCCCGGCGACCATCCCTTCTATACGGCCGAGTCAGGGGCGTACCAGCCCCTGCTGGTCAGCGAAACGATTCGCCAGCTCTTCCCGCTGCTGTGCCACGCCGGATACGAGGTGCCCGACGGGCACCACCTGGTCTGGGAGGAGTACGGGGTCGACCTCGCGCCCGAGACCCTGCGCCCCGGCCCCGCGCTGCCCGAACTGCGGGTGACCTGCAGCGACATCGCGCGCAGACGCACCCATGTGGCCGCCATGACCATGGACGTCGACCTGGTGCGCGACGGCGCCGTCCGCGCCCGGGCCCGCTCGCGCTTCACCATCCAGGCGCCGGCCGTCTACGACCGGCTCCGCGGCGACCGTACGGACACCGAACGCGCGATGGCCGCGGCGATACCGCCACCGGCGCCCGCCCCGGCGGAGGCGGTCGGGCGGGACCGTACCGAGGACGTCGTCCTGTCCCCGACGGAACGCCCGGACCGCTGGCAGCTGCGGGTCGACACCCGGCACCCCAAGTACTTCGACCACGCCGTCGACCACGTCCCCGGGATGCTGCTCATCGAGGCCGCCCGCCAGGCGGCCCAGGCGGTACGGCATCCCGCGCCCGTCCTGCCCGCGGGCATGGAGACGGCCTTCCGCCGTTACGTCGAGTTCGACGCTCCCTGCTGGATAGAGGCGCAGCCTGTGGAGGGGGACGCGGACGCCGTCCGGGTCGTCGCCCGCCAGGACGACGAGGTGCGGTTCACTGCGGACGTACGGACGGTACGGACGCAGGCCTGCTAGGACAGGTCCGGAGCCGGCACGGCCGAGCCTGTCCTAGGAAGCCGCCGCGTCCCCGGCGTCGTACTGCTCCCGCGCCTCCCAGACCTCCTCGATGTGCGTCTCCGCCCAGTCCTTCACCGCGAGCAGCAACAGGCTCAGGCTGCGGCCCAGTTCGGTGAGTTCGTAGTCGACGCGGACCGGGACGGACGGGGTGACCGTGCGGGTGAGGATGCCGTCGCGTTCCAGTGCGCGCAGGGTCTGCGTGAGCATCTTGGGGCTGACGCCGGCGAGCCTGCGGGCGAGGTCGCTGTAGCGCAGGGGGCCGGGGGCGAGGGCGGAGACGACGAGGCTGACCCACTTGTCGCTGAGCCGGTCCAGGAGCTGGTTGGTGGGGCATCCCTTGAGGAACGCGTCGTACTCGGTGCGGGCCTCTTCGCGCCGCTGGGCCGCCGTCATGGTCGCCATGGCTCACCTCCGGGGTATGTACGCACCTGCGGGTAACTACTTCCCAATGGATAGTAACTCTTCCTAGGGTTGCCGGCAGCTGAGGAGATACCGAGGCAGTCAGTGATGTATGGGGAGTTGACGGACATGCGAGCTGCGGTGGTGACGACGTTCGGCGGGCCCGAGGCCGTGCGGATCGTGGAGACGGAGCTGCCCGAGCCGGCCGAGCGGCAGGTGCGGATCAAGGTGACGGCGGCCGCGCTGAACCCGGTGGACGCCGGGGTGCGGTCGGGGGTCTTCGGCGGCGAGGGCAAGCAGCTCGGGCTCGGCTGGGACGTGGCCGGGACGGTGGACGCGGTGGGTACCTCCGGGGGTGACTGGCGTGTCGGGGACGAGGTCGTGGCGCTCGACCACGGCATGGTCAATCCGCTGGGCACCCACGCCGAGTACGTGGTCGTGGACACGGACGCGGTGGCGCTCGCACCGAGGTCGGTCGACGCGGTGGCGGCCGCGACCCTGCCGCTGAACGCGCTGGCCGCCGCACAGGCCCTGGACCTGCTGGAGGTGACGCCGGGTCAGTCGTTGCTGGTGACGGGGGCCGCGGGCGCGCTCGGCGGATACGCCGTCCAACTCGCCGCGCACCGAGGGGTGTCGGTGACCGCGCTGGCCCGCGAGGAGGACGCGGAGCTCGTACGGTCGCTGGGGGCCTCGTCCTTCACCACCGGTGCCGTCGAGCCGGGCAGCGTCGACGCCGTGCTGGACGCGGCCATCGTCGGCGAGGCGGCCCTGGAGTGGGTGCGGGACGGGGGCGCCTTCGTCGCCGTCATTCCGGGGACGGCCCCGGACCCGGTGCGCGGAGTGCGGACGGCAGCCGTCGGAGTGAGCGCCGACGGGGCCCGGCTCGCCGAGCTGGTCGGCCTGGTGGACGAGGGGGTCCTGACCCTCCGGGTGGCCGAGACGTACGCCCTGGACGAGGCTGCGAAGGCGCACGCGCGGCTCGCGGAGGGCGGGGTGCGGGGGCGGCTGGTGCTGGTTCCCTGAGCGCCGGGCGGGGTCAGGCCAGTGCGCCCAGTGTCATGGCCGCGACCACCGGGGCGGCGTACACCAGCGGGAACGGGATGTGCGCGTACCACCGCGCCCGTACGACGGTGACGACCGCCCCGGCGAAGTACAGCACCAGCCCGGTCCCGGCCGCGATGCCGATGACCGGTACGAACAACCCGACCAGCAGGCCGACGGCTCCGGCGATCTTCGCCGCGCCGAGCCAGGGCCACCACGAGCTCGGCACCCGGTAGTCGGCCAGGGCCTTGGTGATCCACTCGGCGCGGGTGAGGACGACGCCCCCGGAGTAGCCGGCCATCGCGGCGGCCAGCAGGGTGACGACGGTGTGGGCGACGGACATGGGGTGCTCCTCGGTGGTGGGCTTCATCGCGTTCACCGGGTTGACGGGGAGCGGGGCGGGAGTGTGACAGGCCGGGGTCTTTTTTTCTTGCGCGGCGGACAAGTGCCGCGGAGGGCCGTCAGTGCACGCCTTGCGCGTACGCCGTCGGCGGGACCCCCACCGTCGCTGTGAAGTCCCGGACCAGATGGGCCTGGTCGGCGTAGCCGAGGTCGGCGGCCAGTGCCGCCCAGTCCACCGGCGCCTCCGTCTCCGCCCGTTCCAGCGCCTCGTGGATGCGGTGGCGCAGGATGACCCACTTGGGGCCGACGCCGACGTACGCGGCGAACAGGCGCTGCAGCAGTCGTACGGACATGCCCTCGGACCGCGCGAAGTCGGTGACGCGGCGGATCGTGCGGTCGGCGCCGATGCGGTCGACCAGGGTGGTGGCGAGGTCGGCCTGGGGGTCGGGCTGGGGGGCCAGGCCGAGGAGGAAGGTGTCGAGGGCGGCGACCCTGGCCTTCTCGTCGTCCGGGGAGAGGATCGTCAGGGGGTCCGTGTCCGGGAAGACCTCGGGGGAGCGGATCCGGTGGCCCGTCCAGTGTGTGACCGGGTGCTCCGGGGCGAAGGGGCGGAAGCCGCCGGGTCTGAACTTGATGCCGCACACTCGGCCCCGCCCCTCCAGTTTCTGCGCGAAGAGGCCGAGCTGGATGCCCGCCACCTCGACGAAGGGGTCCTGGCCCTCGAACCGCTGGAAGACGATGTTGACCGCCGGATGCGGGACGACATGGGAGACGTACGGCTCGGAGAGGTTCCAGTCGATCAGCCAGTACTGCTCGACATACCGGCGCAGCGGCTCCGCCGGCTCCACACGGCGGAAGTCCACGTGCGTGAAGAGCTCCGCGGCGTCGACGATGCCTCGGGTGTCACGGCGTACGGGGGCCATGAGGCGATCGTAGGGCGGGGCACGGACAGTCGACGGGTACGCGGGATGACGGGTGCGGGATACGGGTGCGGAATACGGGGGAGGGCGGGGCAGTTGTCAGGCTATAGTTGAACGGTCAACAACTTTGGAGGTTGAGCGACCATGCAGTTCGGGATCTTCAGCGTCGGCGACGTCACGCCGGACCCGACCACGGGCCGTACGCCGACCGAGCGCGAGCGCATCAAGGCCATGGTCGCCATCGCGCTGAAGGCCGAGGAGGTCGGGCTCGACGTCTTCGCGACCGGCGAGCACCACAACCCGCCCTTCGTGCCGTCGTCGCCGACGACCATGCTCGGCTACGTGGCGGCGCGGACGGAGAAGCTGATCCTCTCCACCTCCACCACCCTCATCACCACCAACGACCCGGTGAAGATCGCCGAGGACTTCGCGATGCTCCAGCACCTCGCGGACGGCCGGGTGGACCTGATGATGGGGCGCGGCAACACCGGCCCGGTGTATCCGTGGTTCGGGCAGGACATCCGCGAGGGCATCAACCTCGCCATCGAGAACTACGCCCTCCTGTACCGGCTGTGGCGCGAGGACGTCGTGAACTGGGAGGGGAAGTTCCGTACGCCTCTCCAGGGGTTCACGTCCACACCCCGCCCGCTGGACGGCGTACCGCCGTTCGTCTGGCACGGCTCGATTCGGTCCCCCGAGATCGCCGAGCAGGCCGCCTACTACGGCGACGGCTTCTTCCACAACAACATCTTCTGGCCGGCCGACCACACCAAGCGGATGGTCGAGCTCTACCGGAGCCGGTACGCCCACTACGGGCACGGCACCCCCGAGCAGGCGATCGTCGGCCTGGGCGGCCATGTCTTCATGCGGCGCAACTCGCAGGACGCGGTGCGGGAGTTCCGGCCGTACTTCGACGTCGCGCCGGTCTACGGGCACGGGCCGTCGCTGGAGGACTTCACCGACCAGACCCCGCTGACCGTCGGCTCCCCGCAGCAGGTCATCGAGAAGACGCTCGCCTTCCGCGAGTACGCCGGTGACTACCAGCGTCAGTTGTTCCTGGTCGACCACGCCGGGCTGCCGCTGAAGACCGTGCTCGAGCAGCTCGACATGCTCGGCGAGGAGGTCGTGCCGGTGCTGCGCAAGGAGTTCGCCTCGAGGCGTCCGGCCGGGGTGCCTCAGGCGCCGACCCACCAGTCGCTGCTCGCGGCCGCATCGAAGGGAGTGACCGTCGAATGAAGCTCGTCGTCGTCTCGGCCGGGCTGAGTGTCCCGTCGTCCACCCGTCTGCTGGGGGACCGGCTGGCCGCGGCCGTGGGCCGGGACCTGCCGGTCGAGGTCCAGGTCGTGGAGCTGCGCGACCTCGCCGTGGAGATCGCGCACAACTTCACCAGCGGGTTCCCGGGGAAGAAGCTGTCCGCCGCGATCGACGCGGTGACCGGGGCGGACGGGCTGGTCGTCGTCACGCCGGTGTTCTCCGCGTCGTACAGCGGGCTGTTCAAGTCGTTCTTCGACGTGATCGACAAGGACGCGCTGGCGGGCTTGCCGGTGCTGATCGCCGCGACCGGCGGTACGGCCCGGCACTCCCTCGTGCTGGACCACGCGCTGCGTCCGCTCTTCGCCCACCTGCGGGCCGTCGTCGTCCCGACCGGGGTGTACGCGGCCTCGGAGGACTGGGGCGCGGAAGGGCTGGACGGGCGGATCGAGCGGGCTGCGGGTGAGCTGGCGGCCCTGATGACGGGCATGTCGGCGGCCAGGCCCGACAAGGACGCCTTCGCAGCGGTCGTGCCGTTCGAGGAGCGGTTGGCCGCGTTGCGGGTGTGAGTGCGGGGTGGTGACGTCGGGTGGGCCGGGTGCGGCCGGGGCGGCGGGCCGCGGCCCGGCCCGGCCGCGTCGGTCTATCGGCGGCGGAAGGTGTTGATGACGGGGCTGTCCGCGGCCAGGCCCGTCACGGGCGCCTTCGCAGCGGTCGTGCCGTTCGAGGAGCGGTTGGCCGCGTTGCGGGTGTGAGTGCGGGGTGTGACGTCGGGTGCGGCCGGGGCGGCGGGTTGGCCGCACCCGGCCGGTCCAGGGCCTGGCCGGCGGATCATGCCGCAGACGCGGGGCAGCAGTGACATCAGCCGCTCCCCGGCGTTTTCGTCGCAGGTGCTCCGCATCGCTGCTCGACGCACCCTGCCCCGCTCACCCGCGTCGATCAGGCACCGCCGACGTCCTGCGACCTACCGGCGGCGGAAAGCGGCGTCCAGTGTGGACGTGCTGGTGTGCCACATGTTGTCGGCGACGTTGACCGTGTGGCCGGGCGGCACGATCTCGTCGATGCGGTCGAGGAGGTCGTCGGACAGCTCGATGCCGTCGGTGGTCAGGTAGGACTCCAGGTGGTCCATGGTGCGCGGGCCGACGATCGCCGAGGTGACCGCCGGGTGGCGGACGACGAACGCGATCGCCATCTGGACGAGCGTCAGCCCGGCCGCGTCGGCGAGCGCCCCCAGGGCGTCGGCGGCGTCGAGCTTGGCCGCGTTCTCCGGGGACGTGGCGTCGTAGGTGGCGGCGAAACGGGTCCGTCGGGCCACCGAACCCGGCCCGGCGATCTCCTGGCCCTTGCGGTAGCGGCCGGTCAGCCAGCCGCCGGCCAGCGGGCTGTAGGCCAGCACGCCCATCCCGTGGCGCAGGCAGGTCGGCAGCACGTCGTACTCGACGGCGCGGGCCAGGAGGGAGTACGGGGGCTGCTCGGTGCGGAACCGTTCGCGGCCGCGGCGCTCGGCGGTCCACTGCGCCTCGACGATCTCGGAACCGGAGACCGTCGAGGCGCCGAAGGCCCGGATCTTTCCGGCGTGGACCAGATCGGACAGGACGCCCAGGGTCTCGTCGATGTCGACGGACGCGTCGAGACGGTGCACCTGGTAGAGGTCGATCCAGTCGGTCCCCAGCCGGCGCAGCGAACCCTCGACCGCCTCCGTTATCCAGCGCCGCGAGGTTCCCCGTTGGTTGGGGTCCTCGCCGAACGGCAGACCGACCTTGGTGGCGAGCACGACGTTGTCACGCCGCCCGCCGGCGAGCGCCTTGCCCACGATCTCCTCCGACTCCCCGCCGGAGTAGAAGTCGGCGGTGTCGACGAAGTTGATCCCGGCGTCCAGGGCACGGTGGATGATCTTGGCCGAGTCGTCGTGCTCGCTGTTGCCGAAGGCGCCGAACATCATCGCGCCCAGGCACAGCGGGCTGACCGAGACGCCGGTGCGTCCCAGGGGGCGGTACTCCATGGTGGAGGCTCCTCGAATCGCCGCGAATCGAGCCGCGGCAGGTGGATAGAATCAGGCCGGACGCAGAAGCGGATAGCCTGTCCGTTCAGCGTAGCGGATAATCGGATAGCCTATCCACTTAGGAACGTGATGACCCCGGACCAGCCGCCGCCCACACCGTCGAGACGTGCCGACGCCGAGCGGAACCGCGACAAGATCCTCACGGCCGCCCGCGCCGCCTTCGCCGAGCCCGGCGTCCAGGTGTCGATGGCCGAGATCTCGCGGCGCGCCGGCGTCGGCATGGCGACGCTCTACCGCAACTTCCCCGGCCGCCGAGAGCTCCTGGAAGCCCTCTACCTCGACGAGGTCGACGCCGTCTGCGCGCCTGCCGAGACCGTCGACGGCCGGACGCCGGGAGCGGTGTTCACGGCCTGGCTGCACCGGTTCTTCGCCTTCGCCACCGGCAAGCACGACATCGCCACCGAGCTGCTGACGCACTCCGACAGCGAGGACGCCGTCTTCAGCGAGAGCCGCACCCGGGTGCTGGCCGCCGGCCGGCCGCTCCTCGTCGCCGCACAGCAGGCCCACGAGATCCGCGAAGACCTCACCCTCGAGCAGATCTGCGACATGATCATCGCCGTCGCCACGATTCACGGCACCCCCGACTACGTCGAGCCGATCCTGCGGGCCGCGCTCGACGGCCTGCGCCCGTGAGCTCCCCGGCGGGGAGAGTGAGAGGACGGTAGGGGTGCGCCCCCGGTTGCGCACCCGGCGGTGAGAGGGCAGTAAGAAGGGCGCCCGGTGAGCCGCTCATCACGTCGCGCGGGTCGGCGGGCTTGGCACACTGAGGGCGTGCCCCAAAACGTGCTGCTCGCCGAAGACGACCGCGCCATCCGCCATGCGCTGGAGCGCGCCCTGACCCTGGAGGGCTACCGGGTCACCGCGGTCGCCGACGGGATCGAGGCGCTGGCGCACGCCCACAAGAGTCCGCCCGACGTGCTCGTGCTGGACGTGATGATGCCCGGGATCGACGGACTGCAGGTCTGCCGGGTACTGCGCGCCGAGGGGGACCGGACGCCGATCCTGATGCTGACGGCGCTCGTGGAGACCCAGGACCGGATCGCCGGGCTGGACGCGGGCGCCGACGACTATGTGGTCAAGCCCTTCGACGTCGAGGAGGTCTTCGCCCGCCTGCGGGCACTGCTGCGCCGGACCAGCCCGGTCGGCGCGCTGAGCGGCGCACCGAAGCCGCAGGCGCTGGAGCACGCCGAGGGGCGGATCGAGGCGGGCGGGCTGCGGATGGACGTACAGGCGCGGCGCGCCTGGCGCGGGGGGCGGGAGCTGGAGCTGACCCGCACCGAGTTCGAGCTGCTGGAGCTGCTGGTCCGCAACGCGGGGATCGTCCTCGACCACTCCACGATCTACGACCGGATCTGGGGCTACGACTTCGGACCGGGCTCCAAGAACCTCGCCGTGTACGTCGGCTACCTGCGCCGCAAGCTCGACGAGCCCGGGGCGCCGCTGCTGATCCACACGGTCCGCGGTGTGGGTTACGTGCTGCGGGAGGACTGAACGGTGGGCCGCCTCGGGCGGCTGCCGGTGGGACGGCGGCTCCGGCTCCTGTCGCTGCGGACCACGTTCGCGGTGTCCTTCGCCGCCGTGACCGCCGCCGTCACCCTGCTGGTCGGCGTGCTGTCCTACAACGCCGCCGCCCGGCTGGTCCGGGTCGACCAGGAATCCGTGTTCGACCAGGTCGTGCAGGACCTGCGGGACGAGGTGCGCACGCACCGGATGACACCCGGCGACTTCTCCTCCACCGAGCCCGGCCACGACCTCGTCCGGCCCGCCCGCACGGACGTGCAGGTGCTCGGGCCGGACGGCAGCGTCGTCGACCCCGGCCGGCCGGGGCTGCCGGTCGTCGCCGGCGACCGGCGGATCGCGGCCGACGCCACCGCCGGGACGATGGTCGAGCACAAGGACGTCGACGTCGGCGACGACGTCTACCGGGTCGCGACCGTCGCCCTCGGGGACGGGCGGGGCGCGGTGCAGGTCGCGCAGGAGTTCAGCGACACCGAGGACCTGCTGCGGGCCCTGCAGCAGCGGACGCTGATCCTGATGCTCGCGGTCGTGACAGCGGCCGGGCTGTTCGGCTGGTGGCTGGCCCGGCGCATCACCCGCCGGCTGGTGATCCTCACCTCCGCCGCCGAGGACGTCGCCCGTACCCGACGCCTCGGCATCCAGGTGCCCGTCGCCGGCTACGACGAGGTCGGCCGCCTCGGCCGCGCCTTCGACCGCATGCTCGGGCGGCTCGCCCAGTCCGAGGAGGACCAGCGGCGGCTGGTCCAGGACGCGGGGCATGAACTCCGTACGCCGCTTACCTCCCTGCGGACCAACATCTCGCTGCTGCGCAGGATCGACGAGCTGCCTCCCGGCACCCGGGCCGAACTGGTCGCCGACCTCGGCCAGGAGGCCCGCGAACTCACCGACCTGGTCAACGAGTTGGTCGACCTCGCGGCCGGGCAGTCCGACACCGAGCCGCCCCAGCGGGTCGACCTCGCCGACATCGCCGAGGACGTCGCCGGGCTCGCGCGCCGCCGTACCGGGCGGGAGATCGTCGTCCGCGCGAGCGGTGACACGACGACCGACGGCCGCCCGGCGATGCTCCAGCGCGCCTTCTCCAACCTCGTCGAGAACGCGGCCAAGTTCGACCGCGACGGCAGAGGGCCCATCGAGATCAGGGTCAGCGGTCCGGCCGCCGGCACCGTCCGCGTCGAGGTCCTCGACCGGGGCCCGGGCATCGCCGACGCCGACCTGGTCCGCGTCTTCGACCGCTTCTACCGCGCCGCCGACGCGCGCTCCCTGCCGGGCTCGGGCCTCGGCCTGTCCATCGTGCGGGAGGTGGCCCTCGCGCACGGGGGCGCGCCGTTCGCCGTGCGGCGGAACGGCGGCGGGACGGTGATCGGGTTCACGGTGGGCGGGGATTGAGGCAGGCAGGGGCGCCCCTCAACGGTTCTCCGTGGCCAGCCACCCGGCCAGACCCAGCATGGCCGCACCGGTCAGCGCGTCCAGCCACCGGCGGGCGCGCCGGGCGAGCCCATGCGTTGCAGACGGCTGCCCAGAGCCGCGTAACCGCAGGCGCAGCAGAACTCGACGCCGATGTACGCGGCGCCGAGGGCCAGCAGCGGTACGGCGACGCGGTCGGCGTCGCGCGGCAGGAACAGCGGCAGGAACAGCGGCAGGAACACGGTGAACAGAATCAGCGCCTTGGGGTTCGAGGCGACCCGCCGCCGTTCAGGCCCTCGTCGGCAGGCTCGCCGCCGGCTGCGGCCCGCGACGCCTTCCCGCGTACGGCCGCCAGCAGCGTTCGCGCTCCCAGCCACCCCAGGTAGGCCACGCCGTACCACTTGATGACGTTGAACGCCACCGCGGACTCCGTGAGTACCGCTCCGAGCCCCGCCGCGACCGCGATCACCATCAGCGCGAACGCCGCGAAGCGTCCGAGGGACGCGCTGACGGCGGGCGCCAGTCCGTGCCGCAGCCCGTTGCGCAGCGCCAGTAACTGATTCGCCCCGGGCGTGGCCGCCAGCAGCAGCGCCGACGGGACGAACGTCGCCCACTCCACCTCAGTGATCACGACCGTACGGGTACCCGCGCGGGGGGAGCATCGCCTTCATGGCAGGTGCCTTTCGGGGCCCGCTCCACCCACGGCCCCGTCCTAGACGCGCGCGGCCGAGTCCCGGGCCACCGAAACCACGAGGTCCCGCAGCCCCTCGACGTACAGCCGCATGTTCTTGTACGCGACGTCGTTGTCGGGATAGCGGCTGGCGAACTGCAAGCCCTCGTGGAGCCGGTTCAGCCACACGCACACCTGGTCGCCGTACGAGACCCGCAGCAGTCCGGAGGCCTTCAGGTCCTGCCACCGCTCCGACCCCGGAGTGCCGCGCGTGTCGACGTACGAGACGATCGAGTACAGGTCGGGAGACGTGGGCCGGAAGTCGGAGCCCAGCAGGCCGAGCACGCGGGCGATGGGCATCCGGGCCAGTGACCGGTTCTCCCGCAGCGCGGTGCGGACCATCGCCAGCGCGCTGTCGAAATCCGCCGCCCGCGCGACCGGAACCTCGATCGGCGCGCCGCCCACGTACCAGCCCACCGAGTCCGACCACTGGGACTTCGCCCTGGTGTGAAACGGCACGACGGTGCGGTACACCTCCTGGCCGCCGATCTCGCGGACGACGAGGGCGGTGGCGGCGAGGATGCCGACCAGACTTCCGCCGTACGGACGGCAGTACGCCTCGAAGGCCGCTGCTTCCGCGTCCTCCACCAGCATCTCGCGCATGAGCTTCTGGGCGGGCAGCGGTCCTTCGGGGTCGAGACCGAGGTCGACGGGGAAGTTCGGCAGTTTGCCGTCGCATCGGGAGATGAACTCCCGCCAGCGGGCGACCGTCGCGTGCGAGTCGTCGATCCCGTCGGCACGCGTGCGCTCGGACGCGCAGAAGTCGACGTAGCTGGCGACCGGTGCCGTGTCGGCGGTGCGCCCCTGGAGCCCGGCCGCGTAGAGGTCGTGGATCTCGCCAGGGACGCGCTGCAGCGAGTACGAGTCGACGTTGCTGTGGTCGAACGCCATGTAGACACTCGTGCCGTCGTCCCTGACGACCGCGGTGAAAATGAAGTTCGGCCAGGTGAGCGCGTCCGCCGCGACGTCGAAACGGTCCTGCAGATAGCGGGTCAGCACCGCCGTGTCGGAGAAGGTGCCGATGTCCTCGCGGTGCAGCACGACCGCGTCGGCGTCCAGCGTGAAGCGTCGCATCTCGTCGTCGGTCCAGCGGAATCCGCTGCGCAGCGTCTCGTGCCGGAGTGTCCAGGCGCGCAACGCGCCTTGGAGTACGTCGAGATCGATCCGTCCCGGAATGTCGAAGGCCGCCCCGAGCCAGGTCGGTACGAACAGGCCGTCCTGCCGTACCGATCGCGTCGTTCGAACATGGGACTCCTGTACGTACGCGGGAGGGCGGGAATCGTCCGGCAACCTCATCGCGGCCTCGACGGTCGTCGGGTGCAGCGTCCATTCCACGAGACGTCCGGACCGAAGCTCGCAACGCTGGATGTCGGTGATTCGCAAGGGGCTCTCCGTTCGCGGCATCGCTCGATGGCCATGTGGCCCAACGAGAGATTGCTCCGAAAGAGACGCTACGGGCGGGTTCCGACGATTTCGGCATTCAAAAGGGCGGGGTCCGCAAACCCCGCCCGACTACCGGAAAACCTCAGCTCACGGCCACACAAGGCAGTACGGCTGATGCCCCGCCTCATGCAACCGGTGGCTGAAATCCTGCCACTCGTGCAGCAGTTGGTACACGTTGAACGCGTCCCGGGGCCCGCCCCGGTCCGGCACCGTCGACCAGATGAACGCCGCCGCGCCCACCGCCTCCTCGCCGATTCCGCGGAGCGGGTCGACGACCGTCATGGGGAGCTTGACCACCGCGTAGTCGGGGTGCAGGACGACGAGTTCCAGGGGCGGCACCTTGTGCAGGGGGACGCCCTCGATGCCGGTGAGGACCATCGCCGCCATGGTCTCCGGCTTGATCTTCGTGAACATGCCGTTCATCCCGAGCTCGTCGCCGCCGAGTTCCTCGGGACGCATCGAGATCGGGACACGGGCTGCGGTCGCGCCGTCGGGCGCGCCGAAGTACTTGTACGTCACCCCCACCCGACCACCATTCCTGCTCCCCGCCCTCAGCCGGTCGATCCGTCGGTCGGACCACTCCGACTCCTCACCAGGTACAACGTGTCCCTGGCGTGCTTCGTTCGATTCCTCCGCGTCGCGTCGGTGCTTCCCCCGCCGGGCACGTCGAGGACCCAGGTCGTCAGTCCCCTCGCCCAGTCCGCCACCGCGATGCATATCTCCACCCGACTGCTTTTCTAGGACGCGCGGGCCCCGCCGCGCAACCCGATCATCGTGTCAGTGACCTCCCCCACGGCCGCCCGCCGAAACGTGCGCTGAAACACCTGTCCGCAGGATCTTTGCAGCCCCTGAACAGGGCGCACCACAACATCGTCCCTGTGAGCTGTGTGTATCAGGTGCCAGTCTCGCAGATGACGGGGGCCCGGGACTGGTCGCCGGGTCAGTAGCCGTCTCGGCAGCCCCGTCCACAGCGCCCCCGCTGTCCTCGGTGCCCCCTGGCCTACCCTGAGGAGGTCACTGGCAAAACCGGAGTCCGAGCAGTCGGAGAAGGTCGGAGAAGTCGCAGGACATGAGCGAATTGCCCTATTCATACGATGCGCCTGTCTCGCAGGCCCTGTTCGACCGTGCGGCCGCCGTCACGCCCGGCGGCGTGAACTCCCCGGTGCGCGCCTTCCGTGCCGTGGGCGGAACGCCCCGGTTCATGGTGTCCGGCAAGGGTCCGTACCTCACCGACGCCGACGGGCGCGAGTACGTCGACCTGGTCTGCTCCTGGGGGCCCATGATCCTCGGGCACTCCCGCCCCGAGGTCATCGCCGCCGTACAGGACGCCGTCTCCCGCGGCACCTCCTTCGGTACGCCCGGTGAGGGCGAGGTCACGCTCGCCGAGGAGATGGTCGCCCGGATCGAGCCGCTGGAGCAGGTGCGGCTGGTGTCCAGCGGGACCGAGGCCACCATGTCGGCCATCCGGCTCGCCCGCGGGTTCACCCGGCGCACCAAGGTGGTCAAGTTCGCCGGGTGTTACCACGGTCACGTCGACTCGCTCCTCGCCTCCGCCGGATCCGGCGTCGCCACCTTCGCGCTGCCCGACACCCCCGGTGTCACCGGCGCCCAGGCCGCCGACACCATCGTCCTGCCCTACAACGACCTCGACGCCGTGCACGCCGCCTTCCAGGCCCACCCCGGCGAGATCGCCTGTGTGATCACCGAGGCCTCTCCGGGCAACATGGGCGTCGTACCGCCGCTGCCCGGCTTCAACCAGGGGCTGAAGGACGCGTGCGCGAAGAACGGCGCGCTGTACGTCTCCGACGAGGTCATGACCGGCTTCCGGACCAGCAAGGCCGGCTGGTACGGCATCGACGGCGTCCGGCCCGACCTGATGACCTTCGGCAAGGTGATGGGGGGCGGGTTCCCGGCCGCCGCCTTCGGTGGCCGCGCCGATGTCATGGGGCACCTCGCGCCCGCCGGGCCCGTCTACCAGGCCGGCACCCTCTCCGGTAACCCGGTCGCCACCGCCGCCGGTCTCGCCCAGCTGCGGCTCCTCGACGACGCGGCCTACGCCAAGGTCAACGACGTGTCGGCGCAGATCCAGGCGCTGGTCTCCGGGGCCCTCGCCAAGGAAGGCGTCGCGCACACCGTGCAGAACGCCTCCAACATGTTCTCCGTCTTCTTCACGGACCGCCCGGTCCGCAACTACGAGGACGCGAAGGCGCAGGAGTCGTTCCGCTTCACCGCCTTCTTCCACTCCCTGCTGGCGAACGGCGTCTACCTGCCGCCGTCGTCCTTCGAGTCCTGGTTCGTGTCCACGGCCCACGACGAGCGGGCCGTCCAGCGGATCGCCGACGCCCTTCCGGCGGCGGCCCGAGCGGCTGCGGAGGCCACGCACGCATGAGTGACAACGGCAACGGCAACGACGACATCACCGTCGTCCACCTGATGCGGCACGGTGAAGTCGCCAACCCGGACGGTGTCCTCTACGGCCGTCTCGCGGGCTACCACCTCTCCGAGCTCGGCCGGCAGATGGCCGACCGGGTCGCCGAGCACCTCGCCACCCGCGACGTGACACATGTCGTCGCCTCCCCGCTGGAGCGGGCTCAGGAGACGGCGATGCCGATCGCCAAGGCGCACGGCCTGGACATCGCGACGGACGAGCGGCTCATCGAGGCCGAGAACATCTTCCAGGGCAAGACCTTCGGGGTCGGGGACGGCGCGCTGCGGCGGCCGGAGAACTGGAAGCACCTGGTCAACCCGTTCAAGCCGTCGTGGGGCGAGCCGTACGTCGAGCAGGTCATCCGCATGATGGGCGCGCTGAACGCGGCGAAGGACCGGGCGCGCGGGCACGAGGCGGTGCTCGTCAGTCACCAGCTGCCGATCTGGATCGTGCGGTCGTACGTCGAGAAGCGGCGGCTGTGGCACGACCCGCGCAAGCGGCAGTGCACCCTCGCGTCCCTGACGACCTTCACGTACCGGGGCGACAAGATCGTCTCCGTCGGCTACAGCGAGCCGGCCCGCGATCTCGTCCCCGCTCATCTCCTCGCCGGCGCCAAGCCGGTGAAGGGGCAGGGCAAGGCCTTCGGGGCGTAAGCGCATTCTCGGCGCCTCTGTTACGGAATCCGTAAGTATCGGAGGAACCTCCCCGTTCGTCGCCGCCTCTGACTGGGTGACCACCAGAGAACGTGACGAACGGGGACGCAATGCGCACTCTCACCCGAAGGGGAGCACTCGGACTCGGCGCGGGCGCCGCGGCCGCCGTAGGACTGGCGGGGTGCGGCACGCTCACCCCGTCGGACGGGTCGAGCCATGCCGGAGGTTCCGGCGACGGCCGCCCGAGCGGCCCCAAGCCCACCGCCCGCCCCCTCGGCGACGGCTCCACCTCCTTCACCGGCAGTCAGCCCCACCAGCCCGCGAAGCCCGAGCCGTTGGAGCCGGGGCAGACCCCGCCGCAGTTCGTGATCTTCTCCTGGGACGGGGCCGGTGAGGTCGGCAACGGCCTCTTCCCGCGCTTCCTGGACCTCGCCAAGGAGCACGGCGCGAGCATGACCTTCTTCCTCTCGGGGCTGTATCTGCTGCCCGAGTCGAAGAAGCGCCTCTACGACCCGCCGAACAACCCGCGCGGCGCCTCCGACATCGGCTACCTCACCGACGAGCACGTCAGGGCGACGCTGACGAACGTCCGCCGGGCATGGCTCGAAGGCCACGAGATAGGCACCCACTTCAACGGCCACTTCTGCGCCGGCACCGGCACCGTCGGCAACTGGACGCCCCAGCAGTGGCGCAGCGAGATCGACCAGGCCAAGTCCTTCGTCAAGGAGTGGCGGACCAACACGGGATGGACCGACCTGCCCGCGCTGCCCTTCGACTACGACAAGGAACTCGTCGGCGGCCGCACGCCCTGCCTCCTCGGCCAGGACAACCTGCTGCCCACCGCCCGCGACCTCGGCTGGCGCTACGACGCCTCCTCGCCCGGCGGCCGCCAGGTCTGGCCGCAGCGGAAGGAGGGGATGTGGGACCTGCCCCTGCAGGCGATACCTTTCCCCGGTCGCCGTTTTGAGGTGCTTTCCATGGATTACAACCACTTGGCGAACCAGTCCGTCAACTCCACCAACGCGCCCGCCCACAACTACCCGGCCTGGCGCGAACAGTCCGCCGGCGCCTACATCCAGGGATTCCAGCGGGCATACGAGACAAACCGCGCACCCTTCTTCGTCGGCAACCACTTCGAGCAGTGGAACGGCGGCATCTACATGGACGCCGTCGAGGAGGCCTTCAAGCACATCGCGCGGGAGAAGGAGAAGGGCGAGGACGTACGCCTGGTCTCCTTCCGGCAGTTCGTCGACTGGATGGACGTCCAGAAGCCCGAGGTGCTCGCCAAGCTGCGTACGCTCGATGTCGGACAGCAGCCGGCCGGTGGCTGGAACGAGTTCCTGAAGGGCAGCCCCTCGACCGCCTCGGCGACCTCGGGAAACGCTGCCTGAAATGCGGGTTTCCGCCCGCAAGGGGGGTGCGCAAGATCCCCAGAACGGGCATGCGAAACTTTTCACATGAGTGCCGCCAGCCGTAGTCGCACCCGTCGCGCCGTCCTGCTCACCGCCGTTGCCTCGGCAGCCGCGGTGACCCTGTCCGCGTGCAGTTCGGGCGGTACGTCCGGCGGCGGCGGTGACACCAACTTCGTCACCGGCAACAACGGCATCGACACCGTCGCGCAGGGCAAGCGGGTCGCCGCCCCCGACCTCTCCGGCGCCACCATCGACGGCAAGCAGCTCGACGTCGCCGACTACCAGGGCAAGGTCGTCGTCCTCAACGTCTGGGGCTCCTGGTGCGGGCCGTGCCGCGCGGAGGCCAAGTACTTCTCCAAGATCTCCAAGGAGTACGCCGCCAAGGGCGTCCAGTTCGTCGGCATCAACACCCGGGACACCAGCACCGGAGTCGCGGTCGCCTTCGAGAAGGACTACGGCATCACCTACCCGAGCCTGTACGACCCCACGGGCAAGCTGATGCTCCGCTTCAAGAAGGGCACCCTGAACCCGCAGTTGATCCCCTCCACGCTCGTCATCGACAAGGACGGCAAGGTCGCCGCGCGGGCGCTGCAGGCCCTCGGCGAGGAGGATCTGCTCAGCATGCTCAAGCCCGTCCTCGCGGAGAAGTGACGTGAGCGCGCTGGTGACCCTCGCCGAGGCGACGGGCCGCAACGAGACCGTGTTCAGCGGCGCCCTGCTGGTCGCCCTGCCCGTCGCCCTGCTCGGCGGACTCGTCTCCTTCTTCTCGCCGTGCGTCCTGCCCCTGGTCCCCGGCTACCTCTCCTACGTCACCGGAGTCACCGGCACCGACCTGGCCGACGCCCGGCGCGGGCGGATGGTCGTCGGGGCCTCGCTGTTCGTGCTCGGCTTCACCGCCGTGTTCGTCTCCGGCGGGGCCCTGTTCGGGTACTTCGGGGAGACGCTGCAGGAGCAGAAGGGCATCCTGTCCAAGGTGCTCGGCGTGCTCATGATCCTCATGGGTGTCTTCTTCATGGGCCTGATGCCCTGGCTCACCCAGCGCGAGTTCCGCTTCCACAAGAAGCCGGCCACCGGACTGGTCGGCGCCCCCGTCCTCGGCGCCCTCTTCGGCATCGGCTGGGTGCCCTGCATCGGACCCACCCTCGCCTCCGTGCAGGCGCTGTCCTTCAGCCAGGCGAGTGCCGGCCGCGGGGCCATACTGACGGTCGCGTACTGCGTGGGCCTCGGCGTACCGTTCGTGGTCGCCGCGGTCGCCTTCCGCAAGGCGCTCGGCGCCTTCGGCTGGGTCAAGCGCCACTACGTCTGGGTGATGCGCCTGGGCGGCACCATGATGATCGTGACCGGTCTGCTGCTGCTGACCGGCGCGTGGGACCAGATCGTCTCCGAGATGCAGAACTGGTCCAACGGCTTCACTGTGGGGATCTGATCGATGAGCAAGACGACCACCGGCGCGCCCGCCGACGCGACCCCGGACGAACAGGACCTCGGGGCCGCCGGATCCCAGCTGTCCACCGCCCCCAAGGAAGAGCTGCCCAACCTGCCCTCCCTGGGCGTCATCGGCTGGGCCCGCTGGTTCTGGCGGCAGCTGACCTCCATGCGGGTCGCGTTGTTGCTGCTCCTGCTGCTGTCGCTCGGCGCGATCCCCGGCTCGCTGATCCCGCAGTCCGGGACCGACGAGACGAAGGTCGCCGACTTCCGCAACGCACACCCCACCCTGGGCGACGTCTACGACAAGCTCGGGCTCTTCCACGTCTACAGCTCGGTGTGGTTCTCCGCGATCTACATCCTGCTGTTCATCTCCCTCATCGGCTGCATCGTCCCGCGCACCTGGCAGTTCGTGGGCCAGCTGCGCGGCCGGCCGCCGGGCGCTCCCAGGCGGATGACCCGGCTGCCCGCCTACACCACCTGGCGCACCGAGGCCGAGCCGGAGCAGGTCCGCGAGGCCGCGCTCGCCCTGCTGAAGAAGCGCCGCTTCCGCGCCCACCTCGCCGGTGACGCCGTCGCCGCCGAGAAGGGCTATCTGCGCGAGGTGGGCAACCTCGCCTTCCACATCGCCCTGATCGTGATGCTCACCGCCTTCGCCTGGGGCCAGCTGTTCAAGATGGAGGGCAACAAGCTGATCGTCGAGGGCGACGGCTTCTCCAACACCATCACGCAGTACGACGACTTCAAGTCCGGCAACCTCTTCAGCCAGGACAGCCTGGACCCGTTCAGCTTCGTCCTGGACGACTTCACGGGCACCTACGAGCCGAGCGGCCCGAACAAGGGCACCCCGCGGACCTATCAGGCGACGCTCGACTACAGCGTCGGCGCCTACGGCAAGGACGAGAAGACCACCGTCAAGGTCAACGAGCCGCTGACGATCGGCGACTCCAAGGTCTACCTCACCGCCCACGGCTACGCCCCCGTCATCACCGTCCGCGACGGCAAGGGCAACGTCGTCTACAGCCAGGCCGTGCCTCTCCTCCCGCTCGACTCCAACGTCACCTCCTCCGGTGCGATCAAGGTCATGGACGGCTACCGCAACGCCAAGGGCGTGAAGGAACAGCTCGGCTTCCAGGCCTTCTTCCTGCCGACCTATGGCGGGGCCAATTCCGCGGTGGTCTCGCAGTTCCCGGCCCTGAACAACCCGGTGCTGAACCTGGAGGCCTACCACGGCGACCTCGGCGTCGACGCGGGCATCCCGCAGAGCGTGTACCAGCTCGACAAGACCCACCTGAAGGAGTTCAAGAACTCCAAGGGCACGCAGCTGCGGGAGAACCTGAAGCCCGGCGAGACCATGCAGCTCCCGGACGGCGCCGGCTCGGTCACCTACGAGGGCACCAAGGAGTGGGCCAACTTCCAGATCACCCGGCAGCCGGGCAGTGGCTGGGCGCTCGGCGGTTCGGTCGCCGCGATCTTCGGTCTGGCCGGCTCCCTGTTCATCCAGCGCCGCCGCGTGTGGGTGCGGGCCGTCAAGGGCGACGACGGTGTCACCGTCGTCGAGATGGCCGGCCTCGGCCGCAGCGAGTCCGCCAAGGTGCCCGAGGAACTCGGCGACCTCGCCGGGATCCTCTACGACCAGGCACCGGGCGCCCCCGAACCAGAAGACTCCGACGACACCCCCACCCCCGACCCCCAAGTCGTACCTGCCGAAGGGGCTGAGAAGTGACTCTCGCCGCCGCAACCGATCTGACCGCCGTGACGAACCTGGCCGCCGCCACCAACGAGAACCTCGCGAACCTCAGCAACACGCTGATCTACTCCGCGATGGCCGTCTACACCCTGGCCTTCTTCGCCTACATCGCCGAATGGACCTTCGGCGGCCGCAGCAAGATCGCCCGCACCGCCGCCGCGCTCACCTCCGAGAGGGCGGCGAAGGCGCCGGCCGTCACGGTGAAGGAGGGCGGCTCCACCGCCGTACTGGAGCGGCCGAAGGTCGTCGTGCGGGCGGCGGCCGGTTCGCGTGACGTGCCCGACGGGCCCGGCGCCCATGGTGGCGATGCGCAGGGCGACCTCTACGGGCGTATCGCCGTGTCCCTCACGGTGCTCGCGTTCCTCATCCAGCTGGGCGGGGTCATCGCCCGGGCTGCCTCGGTGGAGCGGGCGCCCTGGGGCAACATGTACGAGTTCAACATCACCTTCTCCACCGTGGCCGTCGGTGTGTACCTCACGCTGCTCGCTCTGAAGAAGAACGTGCGCTGGCTCGGACTGTTCCTGATCACGACGGTCCTCCTCGATCTCGGCATCGCCGTCACCGTCTTGTACACCGCCAGCGACCAGTTGGTTCCCGCCCTCCACTCGTACTGGCTGTACATCCACGTCTCGACCGCGATCCTGTGCGGCGCGGTCTTCTACGTCGGCGCCGTCAGCACGATCCTCTACCTGTTCAAGGACTCGTACGAGAACAAGCTGCAGAGCGGCGGCAGGCCCGGCCAGTTCGCCACCTCGTTCCTGGAGCGGCTGCCCGCCTCGTCGACCCTCGACAAGTTCTCCTACCGGGTCAACGCGGCCGTCTTCCCGCTGTGGACGTTCACGATCATCGCGGGCGCGATCTGGGCGGGCGACGCCTGGGGCCGCTACTGGGGCTGGGACCCCAAGGAGACCTGGGCGTTCATCACCTGGGTCGCCTACGCCTGCTACCTGCACGCCCGCGCCACCGCCGGCTGGAAGGGCCGCAAGGCCGCCTACCTGGCGCTGATCGCGTTCGGCTGCTGGCTGTTCAACTACTACGGCGTCAACATCTTCGTGAGCGGCAAGCACTCCTACGCGGGCGTGTGACCTGCGCGGGCGCGTGCGCCCGTAACCCCCTTACGGTGAAGGCCGGTTCCCTGTGACCTGGGTCACGGGAACCGGCCTTTGTCGTACGGACAGGTAGAGGGTGTGGATACGAATCTGCGAAGACGCATCCGCGCGGGGGACCACGACGCCTTCGGCGATCTCTTCGACGCGTACGCACGCTCCGTCTACAACCACGCCTATCGGCTCACGGGGGAGTGGGCGGTGGCCGAGGACGTCGTCTCGCTGACCTTCCTGGACGCCTGGCGGCTGCGCGACAAGCTCGACGAGGAGGGCGGCTCCCTGCGGCCCTGGCTGCTCGGCATCGCCACCAACGTCACCCGCAACACCCGCCGGGCCGCCCGAAGACACACCGCCGCCGTCGCCCGCCTGCCCCGGGACGAGACGGTGCGCGACTTCGCCGACGAGATCGCCGGACGCCTCGACGACGCCGCGCAACTGGCCGTCGTACGGACCGCGCTGGCGAAGCTGCGGCGGGCCGAGCGGGAGGTGCTGGCGCTGTGCGTGTGGTCGGGGCTGGACTACGCGGCGGCCGCCGAGGCGCTCGGAGTGCCCGTCGGCACCGTACGCTCACGGCTCTCCCGGGCGCGGGCAAAACTCGCGAAATATATGGAACCGCCTTCCGGACACGGACAGATGAGAGGTGACCGCACCACCGCGGTCAGGCCCATCAGGGAGGGAAACCGATGAACCAGCTTCCCGAACACGACCTTCCGCCGGGCCGTCACCGACTCCTGAAGGAGCATCTGATGACCGAGATCCGGCACACCGAGCCGCTGCCCGCCCGGAAGCGGAAGCCCTGGCTGCGGCCCGCGCTCGTGGCGACGGCCGTGGCCACCGCGGCCGCCGTCACCTTCGTCGTCCTGCCGTCGAACGAGGGCGCCGAGGCGAGCGCGCAGCCGCCCAGCAGGGCCACCGTCGCGCTGCTGGAGGACATCGCGCTGGCCGCCGAGCACGAGCAGCCGTCGTACGGAAAGGTCCGGGACGACCAGTTCACGTACGTGGACAGCAAGGTGTCGTACGGAGAGGCGTACGACGGGAAGTTCACCGTCCAGCCCCTGCACCGGATGGAGTTGTGGATGTCGGTGGACGGTCTGCACACCGGGATGGGGCGGGAGGCGGGGCGGGAGGACTGGGATCTGCCGACCGACGTCAAGCCGGGCGGCGAGGGCTGGGAGATCTCTCCCTCCTACAACAACGTGAAGACCCTGCCCACCGACACCGACGGGATGTACGACTACTTGTACGAGACGGCCCCGAAGTACAGCGGCCAAGAGCGGTACCAGGCCATGTTCGTGCTGGCCGGCGACCTGTTGAGGCAGGCGATCGTGCCTCCGGAGCAGAGCGCCGCGCTGTTCCGGGTGGTCGCCCGGATTCCCGGTGTGACCGTGATCGAGAACGCGGTGGACGCCGCCGGACGCCATGGTGTCGCCATCGCCCGCAAGGACCCGGACAACCCGAGCCGGGACGAGTGGATCTTCGACAAGGAGACCCATGAGTTCCTCGGGGAGCGCAGCGTGGCCACGGACGACTTCTCGGACGTGAAGGAGGGCACGGTCATCGCCAACACCGCGGTGCTCCGCCGGGCCGTCGTCGACCGCGCAGGTCAGCGGCCCTGAGGGATGCGCATTCCGTAGGCCGGAGGCAGGCTGGTGTCATGAGCGGTTCCGTCGAACAGGGCACCAGCCAGACCCACGGGGACACGCGCATCCTGCACTTCCTGGTGCGGCTCCCGAGGCCCATGGAGGCGGTCTGGCCGGCCTTGGCCACCCCGGAGGGGATCGCCGCCTGGTGGACGGCCGCCGACGTCCTCGAACCCCGCCTCGGCGGCGCGGTCACCCTGCGCGACCTCGGGTCCGGGCAGGTGACCGCGTGGGACGTGGACCGGGTCGCCGAGTACACGGTGGAGGGCGGCGGACGGATCAGGTTCCACCTGGAGCGGGACGGGGACGAGGGGTCCGCCCTGCGCTTCACCCACGAGTTCCGGGGGGACCGGGAGTCGGAGACCGAGGCACGCTGGCGGGCCCGCTTCGAGCGGCTGATCGGCGAGCTCGGAAAACGGCCCTAGGACGGCGGCAGGCACTCCTTCGCCGGTGGCTTCCCCTCCGGCCAGGCGATCTTCACGAAGCGGTTGGTGCCCTGCGGGGTGACCTCCACCACCGGTACGGCCTTGTTGTACGGGTTGCCGTGCACGTCCAGGCAGATCCAGCCGCTCGCCCCGCTCACCTTCAGCGAGCCCTTGACCTGCGGCCACTGCAGGCCGACGTCGGCGAGCGGCGGAACCACCTCGCCGTCGGGGGTGGCCTCGCGGATGCCCTTGACGGCCAGCTGCATGGCGTCGTAGGCGATGATCAGCTGGCCGTCCGAGAGGGTGATCGGGCCGAGCGGGCCGACCGGCTCGCGCTTGCTGCTCGCGAGCAGCCCGTTGAGCACCTCCGCGTCCTTCGCCGAGCCGCCGGTCTTCACCGGGTCCTTCGTCCAGGCGTCCGGGTGGGCGAGGGCGGTGTAGCGCACGGAGAGGTTGTGGGTGAGGGCGCTGCGGTCGAGTTCCTTGTCGCCCGTGAGGTAGGAGGCCTCGTCGCCGGTCAGGAGGGTGAACCTGCGGTCCTGGCAGCCGCGCCCGCCCAGCGCGTTGATGAACTGCCGCAGCTGGGTGTGCCGTCCGGCGAACAGGATGGTGTCGGTGTCCGGCGCGGTGTCGCACACGAGGTGGGTGATCTGCCGGAACGTGTTGGCGGTCGTGCCCTCCTGGCTGCGGTCGTCCGGCGGCGTGAAGGGCTGCGGCTCGTACGGCGAGCCCTCGATGAGGTCCGCGAACGACTTCTGCAGGGTCGTCGTGTACGGGTCGCCCGGCTTGTCGTACACCAGCAGCGCGTTGCCCGCCGTCACCTCGGCGAAGGACGCGAGCGCGCGGGCCTCGTCGGTGTTGGTGGGGGAGACTCGGGCCAGCCCCGGGAAGGGGTCGGTGCCGTCCTGTCCGTTGGCGAGGTCGTCGGCGGTGATGGAGGTGCCGATCACCGGAATCCCGCGCCGGGTCAGCTCGGCGACCGCCTTCTTGTTGTTCTCGGTGCTCAGCCCGACCCCGGTCACCGCCCGCAGCCGGTCCGGGCCCTCGGTCATCTTCTCCAGTTGGTCGACCGTGTGCTCCCAGTGGGCGCCGGTCGCCCCCGGGTTGGCCAGCACCAGCCGGATCGCCGGGGTCTGCCCGGCCGACCTGTGGTTGGCCTGGTACTGCGCGAGATACGCGCCCTGCAACTCGTGCAGCGCGTCCCCGAGGTTGTCGCTGTCGGTCGCGGTGAAGGGTTCGAGGAGGGCGACGGTGACATAGCTGTCCGCCTTGAGGGACCTGTTCTCCCGGTCGATCGCCCTCACCGTGTCCCGCAGTTGGGGCCGGTCGAAGTAGTAGTCCGTCGCCGACACGCCCACGCACTCGTCGCTGCCCTCGGGCCGCACGACCCCGGGGGCGCAGGATCGGTCGTCGTGCGCGAGCGCCCGTACAGCGAAGACCAGGCCGGTCACCACCGCGGCGGCGACCAGCAGGGCGAGGTAGCGGCGCAGGGGGATCTCCCAGACGCCCTCGCGCAACCGTGTGCCCAGTCCTCTGCCCGAACCCCCGCCCGCACCGCTCCCCGCCATCACGCCTCCCCGTCCGGTTCGTCCTCGTCGTCGTCCGGGACGCGCAACGGCCGCCCGGCGAGCGCGTCCTCGGGCCAGTCCCGCGAGGCCCGCCACAGCAGGGCGTTGCCCGCCGGGCGCAGGTTGGACAGCTGCTCCAGCTCGAACCGCAGCCGGTCGCACACCTTCGGGTCGGGCAGCGCGAGCGGGTCGGTGAGCTGCCACACGGCGTGCAGCAACCGCCGTATTCGCAGGTGCAGTACGGCGTCCGCGCCCTGAGGCACGACCTGTTCGGCGTCGGTGCGCCCGAGCGCGATCGCCGCCCGCCGGTCGTCCCGCGCCGCGAAGTCGTGGCCCTCGGCGTCGTGCGCGTGGAAGTAGGGCGCCGACGCGATGAACCGCAGCGACCGCAGCCAGACGCGGATGTCCAGGGTGGGGAAGCTGTCCCGCAGATACGCCACCGCCGACTCCGAGCGGCCCAGGGCGAGTTCGTGGTGCAGCCGGTAGCGGGCGCGGGCCGGATCGTCGTCGTCGGCCGCGTGCGCGTAGTAACGGATCAGCGTCTCGTGCGCCTGCCGCCACTGCCCATGGTCCGCGTCCCGGTGGTGCAGCCGCAGCAACAGCAGGGTCCGTACGAAGGAGTCCCCGACGAACCGGCCCGGCGCTTCCACCAGACCCTCCGCCACGAGCCGGGTCTGCAACGCCCGTACGTCCGCCGGGCCGAAGTCGTCCGGCAGCAGCGCCTCGGCGAGCGCGCAGGCCGAGTCGTGGTCGTGGGCGGCGGCCAGCACGGTCAGCTCGTCCAGACGGTCGGCGGGCACCAGCCGGTCCAGGAGTTCGAGGTAGGTGGGCCGCGCGTCGCGGTCGTCGTCCAGCCGCACGTCCGCCGTCAGCAGCTCGCCCAGGGAGGCGGCGCCCGGCAGGTTCTGTGCGGCGGAGTCGGCGAGGTGGACGATCCCCAGCGGGTTGCCGCCGGTCAGCCGGTGGGTGGCGTACGGCAGTTGGGGCGGCACCGGGACCTCGGCGCAGGCGGCGCCCACCAGGTGCAGGGTGTCGTCCGGGTTGAGCGGCGGCAGCGCCACCAGCAGGGCCCTGGAGGAGGGGGACGCCGGGTCAGGCACCCAGTCGCTGCGCCGCGCGACCTCCGCCAGCGTCCGCCGTACCGCGTTGCGCAGGACCGGGCGGTCGGTGCCGCGGAGGCCGCCGACGAACACGACCTGGTCGGCGATCCCCTCGGCACGGTCGCGCAGTATGGCGTCCACCAGCCCGGGGCCGGGAGCCCGGTGCGCGTTGTCGACGAGGACGACGGGCCGCCCCAGCCGCTGCATCCGCGGCAGCATCCCCGCGTAGGCGTCGGTCAGGTCGGCGAGCAGCGCCCGTACGAGATACCGCTCGGCGTGCTCCCGCGAGGTGCCGCCGGCCCGGAAGTGCCCGGACAGCAGCATCAGGCCGCGGCGGGCGTCGGCGCCCGCGTTCGGGTAGGCGCGCCACCAGGCGGAGGCCCGCTGCTGGCGCCGGTTCACGAAACTGTCGGAGAAGGACTCCAGGGTCGCCTCGATCGCCGACGCCACGAGCGGACCGGTGCCGCTCACCGCCGAGACGACGTTGGCGGTGACCCGGCCCGCCATCCGCCCCGCGAACCCGGCGACCCACGACCCGCCCTCGTTCAGCAGCAGGATCCGCTCCACCTCGCGCCGGATCCGCTCCGAGTCCGCGTCGTCCCAGCCGCCCGCCGCGACCGCGACCAGGCCCGACATCAGCCGCGGGAACGTGATCCGCCCGGCCCCGGTCACCGGCTCGGCCAGCTGCTCGGCGACCACCAGCAGCGCCTGCGACACCGGCGACCAGGCCTCCAGGGGCCGCCCGCCGGTCGGCCGCGCGAACTGGACGTCCTCGCAGTCGATCGACGCGACCGGCGTGTGCCCCTTGTAGGCGTCCCGCAGCTCACCGAGCACCGCGCTCTTGCCGAGCCCCCGCCCGCCGGTCAGCAGCACGAAGGGCAGCTCCTTGGGATGCTCCACGGGAGTGGCCCGGTGCTGGTGCGGACGCAGGCCCACGAGCCGCGGAGCAAGGCCGGCCGGATCGGTGTCGAACAACGCCCCGCGCCCGTGCAACCGTCTGCCCACCGCATCTCTCCCCCCAGAGACTCCAACCTCAGGGTAAAGAGAGGGAGTTGGTGCGGGCCAGACCCCGTGATGTCCGTTGGGTTACGAAACTCTCGACCGGTCAGTCCACGGTGATCGAGTCCAGCTTCGCCCGCAGGTACGTGTGCGAGTCGACGGGCTCGTACGCCACCCGCCCCACCGGCGCGGGCAGCGATTCCACCAGCGTGCCCGGCGTGCACTCCCCGAAGTAGACGAGGGACATCAGCTCCTCGGCGGGCGCGTCGGCCGGCGGGGGCAGCACGCGGTGGCGTCCCGAACGCCAGCGGTCGCCGGTCCAACGGGCCATCAGGTCACCGATGTTGATGGTGAACGCCTCCGGGTCGAAGGGCGCGTCCTCCCAGCCGCCCGCCTCCGTGTAGACCTGCAGCCCGCCCTTGCCGGCCTGCCGGTCGAGGATCGTCACCGTCCCGAAGTCGGTGTGCGGGCCGATGCGGAACTGCCCCGGCTGCGGCTCCCCGACGACCTCGGTCCCCGGGTACCAGTTGATGTTGAAGCCGTACGTCGGATGGTCCATGTGCTTGGAGAAGAAGTCGGCGTCGAGCCCGAGCGCCTCGCCGAGCAGGGACAGCAGCTCCTTCTCCAGGTCGGCCATCCGCGCCAGGTACTCCTCGCAGAGGTCCCGGAGCTCGGGCACCTCCGCGGGCCAGACATTGGGCGCGGCCCACTCCGCGTCGACCACGGGGTCCTCGAAGTGCTCGTGCGTCGCGAACGTCAGCGACTCCTTCAGGTCCGGCGGAGTCTGAGTACCCTCCGAATACCCGTTGGCCTCCGCCCCCGGCCCGAGCCAGCCGCGCCCGCCGACCTTCGCCGTGTACGGCTGCTTGACGTCGACCGGCATCCGGAAGAACGTCCGCGCGGCCTCCCGGATGCGGGAACGCAGGGCCGGGGCGACCCCGTGCCCGGTGACCAGCAGGAATCCGGCGGTCTGGAGGGCCTCGTCGACGGTGCGGGCGATCTCGGCGCGGGTGTCGGGGGTGCCTTCGACCCAGGGCTTCAGGTCGATCGTGGGAATGCGGGGCTTACTCACCGATGTCCTCGTTCCACAGTGCCGGGTTGTTCTTGATGAAGTCGCGCATCATCTCGACGCACTCGGGATCGTCCAGGAGCACGATCTCCACGCCGTGCTCCGCCAGCCAGTCGTGCCCGCCGTGGAACGTGGCCGCCTCCCCGACGACCACCCGCGAGATGCCGAACTGGCGGACCAGGCCGGAGCAGTACCAGCACGGCGAGAGGGTGGTCACCATCGTCGTACCGCGATACGACCGCTGCCGTCCCGCGTTCCGGAAGGCGGCCGTCTCCGCGTGCATCGAGGGGTCGTCGTCCTGGACGCGGAGGTTGTGGCCGCGGCCGAGGAGGGTGCCGTCGGCGCCGTAGAGGGCGGCGCCGATCGGGATGCCGCCCTCGGCGAGCCCGGCGCGGGCCTCGTCGACGGCGGTGGCCAGCCAGGTACGTGCTGTCGCCTGATCCAAAGGGTCCATGCCTTCACTCTCCTGTGGCGGAAACACGAGGGCAACGTGCGGAAAGTACTCTCCGGGCATCCCGCAGCCGGACGAACTGTCAGCGGAACTGTCAGCGCCCTGGAGGTTCCCGTGCCCGCACTCACCCTCCGCGAGATCCTGGAACTGGACCCGGTGCGGGCCGCCGAACCCCGGCTCCTGGCGGGCGAGGGCTCGCTGGACCGTCCCGTGCGCTGGGTGCACTCCAGCGAGGTGTACGAGGGCGCGAACTTCCTGGACGGCGGGGAACTGCTGCTGACCAACGGCTTCGGGCTGACGGACGCGGACGAGGAGGTCCGGAGGCGGTACGTCCGCGAGCTGGCGGCACGGGACGCGGCCGGGCTCGCGGTGGAGGTGGGGCGCTCGCTGCCGTCGATGCCGGACGAGGTGACCGACGAGGCCCGCCGGCTGGGCCTGCCGCTGCTGGCCCTGCACCGGGTCGTGCCCTTCGTACGGATCACGGAGGCCGCGAACCGCGCGATCGTGGCCCGGGGCCTGTCGGGGCGGTCGGTCGTCCGGCCGTGGGGCGACGACCATACGGCGGCCCTGCTGGCGGACCTGGCCGACCGGGCGGCGCTGAATCAGCCCGAGGTGGAGGCGCGGGCGGCCCTCGCGGGCTTCCACCCGGGCCCGGGGGCTCGCCTGCTCGGCGTGTCCCTGCACGGCACGCGGGACGTGAGCACGGTGGACCGTGCGGTACGGCTGCTGGGCGGATCGGGGGTGCTGCGGGCGGCGTTTCCGGGCGATGTACTGGCGCTGCTGTCCCTCCCCGGCTCACGTGCCGGTGACCCCGTACGGGCCGTCCAGGACGCGTTCCGCACGGCAGCCGAGCCCGGCCTGACCGTCGCGGTCGGGCACGCCGTCGCCGTCGGCGGAGGCTGGCTGCGCTGGAGCGACACGCTGCGGGCGGCCCGTACGACGCTGGAGCTGGCGCTGACCGTGCCGGCCGCCGAACCGGGCATGGCGGGCGGCCCGCTGGTGACGTCGTCGCGGGCGCTGGCCCTGGAACGGGAGCTGACCCGGGGCGGCGTGGACGCCAACCGGGAGCGGCTCGCCGGGCTGGTCCAGCACGCCCTGGGCCCGCTGCTGGCCTGGGAGGCGGCCCACCCCAGCGACCTCGTCCGCACCCTGGAGGTCCACCTGCGGCACGGCTGCTCCCCGACGCGTACGGCCGCGTTGCTGCACATCGGCCGTCAGTCCCTCTACCAGCGGCTGGAGCGGATCGAGTCGTTGCTGGGGCTGGAGATCGGCGACCCGGACCTGCTGGGCGAACTGCTGACGGCGGCCTGTGCGCATCGGGTGGTGCGGGGGACGAGCCCGGCGGTGGCGGGCGGGCTGCGGACGGTGGCCTAGAGCGGGCTCCTTCCCCGCGAAATGCCCAGCCGACCGGGCAGGTAACCTGTGCCGATCACCGCCGCGTCAGCGGCAGTTGGGCCCCCCTTGGAGGAACGTTCATGGTTGCTGCTCCGGTTCTGGAGGAGCTGCGCGAGGTCTGCCAGCCGCAGGCCAAGCTCGCGAGCCGCAACGGCGAGCACTGGGCGGGCCGGCTGTACATGCGGCGCGTCTCGCTGCGGTTCACCCGGCACCTCGTGCGCACGCCGGTCACTCCCGACCAGCTGACCTGGACGATGGTGGTGTGCGGGGTCGCGTCCGGGGCCGCGCTGATGATCCCGGGGCTGACGGGTGCCGTACTGGCGGTCATCCTCATGCAGTTGTTCCTGCTCTTCGACTGCGTGGACGGTGAGGTCGCCCGCTGGAAGGGCCAGAACAGCGCGTCCGGCATCTACGTCGACCGCCTGGGCGCCTACCTCGCCGACGCGGCCCTGCTGGCGGGCGCGGGTTACCGCGCCGCCGAGTCCGGCGTCGGCGGCTGGCTCTCGATCGGCATCGCCACCGCGCTCGGCGTCGTCCTCCTGAAGGCCTCGACCGACCTCGTGGACGTGGCCCGGGCCCGGCGCGGACTGGGTGTCGTCGACGACGAGGCGACCCGCCCGCGCTCCCAGGGCGTGGCGACGGTACGCAAGCTGGCCGCCGCCTTCAAGATCCACCGCGTGACGAACGGCATCGAGGCGTCGCTGGTGCTGCTCGTCGCCGCCGTCGCCGACCAGATCACCGGCGGCATCGAGCCGACCCGCTGGGCGCTGGGCGCGCTGGCCGTCATCACGTGGGTGATGGTCCCGGCCCATCTGCTGTCGATCCTGTCGTCGTCGCGGCTGAGGTGAGTGCATTCACTGGACAGTCGGTTGCAGGCGGAGCATCGGAATGCCTGGCCGTACCTTGGCGATGGCCGCGAAGTCGTCGTCGACGTGGAGGACGGTCAGACGGTGGTGTTCGGCGGTGAGGGCGATGAGGATGTCGATCGGTGACGGGCCTCGGTGGTGGCCGATCTTCAGTAGTTCACGCTGTACGGCGACGATCCTCGGCCAGGCGTCGTCGAGCGCCGGTACCCAGCCGAAGGTCTGCCCGAGCATGGTGAAGAAGGGCTTGTAGTCGCGGTCCGCGCGCACCCCGCGCATCAACTCGGCCTCGACAGGAGGGGAGATGGCCACCAGGCCGCGCGCGACCTGTTCGGGCCAGGGAGCTTCGATCTGCCCCCGCAGAAGTCGCCAGACCGCCGAAGTGTCGGCCAGGTAGGTCACTGCCCCGATCGCTCCAGTTCCTCGAGGGCCTCGAAGTCGAGGTAGTCGTCCGCGTTCTCCTGCAACCAGCGCAGCGCCCGTGCCCGGTCGTCCGCGCTGACCGCGGCCGCTATCGTCAGGGCGCGGTTGATGGTGTCCCGCTTCGTCTTGGTACCGAGCTGCTGCTGGGCGAAGGCCAGCATGTCGTCGTCGATGTCGACCAGGGTCCTGGACATGTGGCCTCCCGAGCTGACGCTTTGATATACAAGTTCATGCCAGTATATCAAACGCTGTATCACGCGGCCGGAGGGTCTCGCTGCCATGCTCTTGGTGCAGGTCCCGGCTCACGGGCGTTCGAACACCGCGTAGTCCGCGAAGCTGCGGCGGTAGCGCAGATGACGGGTCTCCTGGGTGTGCCGGCGTTGCCACTCCTCGACCTCGGCAGGAAGGGTACGAGCATCATGAACAGCCACGATCTGAGTGCGGCGACGTGGATCAAGAGCAGCCACAGCGGAGCAAACGGAGGCGACTGCATCGAAGTGGCCCCCGGATTCCGCACCGTCGTTCCCGTCCGCGACAGCAAAACCCCTGACGGCCCGGTCCTCCTGCTCTCCCGTACCGCCTGGGCTGCCTTCACGTCCACTGTGCGCTGACCCGCATCCGGGTACCCGAGGGAAGGTACGAGCATCATGGACACGCACGGCCTCGGCGCGGCGAGTTGGATCAAGAGCAGCTACAGCGACGACAACGGCGGCAACTGCATCGAAATAGCCCCCGGTTTCCCCACCGTCGTCCCCGTCCGCGACAGCAAGAACCCTGACGGCCCCGTCCTGCTCCTCGCCCCCGCCGCCTGGTCGGCGTTCACGTCCGCTCTCCGCTGACGGCTGTTTCGCTACTTGAGCTGTTCGGCGGTGTAGTAGCGGTTACTGATCAGCATCTCGTAGTTGGTCTTGTCGACGCTCTCCGGCTGCAGCAAGTGGACGGGCACGTCCTTGACGCCGTTGTTGTAATCCCGCCTGTTGTCCACGTTCGGTATGCGGCCGGTGAGTATGTCGTCGACCAGCTCCGTGGCGGCCCTGGCGAGCTCGCGGATGTCCTTGAAGACGGTCTGCGACTGTTCACCCGCGATGATCGACTTCACTGAGTCCAGCTCGGCGTCCTGGCCGGTGACGATCGGAAGGGGCTTGCCGTCGGTGCCGTAGCCGTCCGACTTCAGCGCGGACAGGACGCCCCGGGAGATGCCGTCGTACGGCGACAGGACCGCGTCGACCGTCTGGTCGCTGTACCACTCGGTGAGGAGGTCGCTCATGCGCTTTTCCGCGGTGGGCCCGTCCCAGCGCAGGGTGGTGATCTTGTCGAGCTCGGTCTCGCCGGACTGGACGATCAACTGCTTGCTCTCCAGGAACGGCTCCAGGAGCGCCATCGAACCGTCGAAGAAGTACTTGGTGTTGTTGTCGTCGGGGGAACCGGCGAACAGCTCGATGGTGAACGGGCCGCCCTTGCCGTCCTCCAGGCCGAGCTTCTCGATGATGTGGCGGGCCTCTTGCCGGCCGACCATCTCGTTGTCGAAGGAGACGTAGTAGTCGACGTTCTTGGTGCCGAGGATGAGCCGGTCGTAGGAGATCACCGGAATGTCCGCGTCGGCGGCCTGTTGCAGCACGCCGTTCAGCGACTTGGCGTCGATGGCCGCGATGATCAGTGCGTCGACGCCCTGCTTGACCAGGGTCTCGATCTGCGAGGACTGGACCTTCGGGTCGTCGTCGCCGTAGACCAGCGTGCTCTTGTACCCCATGCCCTTCAGGTTCTCGACGACGCTCTTGCCGTCGGTGAGCCAGCGCTCGGAGGCCCGGGTCGGCATGGCGATGCCGACGGTACCGCTCTCGGAGCTGTCCTCGGAGCCGGCCTCGGTGCTCTGGCCGCAGGCGGACAAGGTGAGGGCCATGGAGGCCACTCCGCCGAGGAGGGCAAGGGCGGCTCTTCGGGTGACCATGGTGATCGTTCCTTGTTCTTCTTGGGTGGGGGGATGACGGCGTAGCGGACGTCGATGCCCTGGACGGGCAGAACTGGTGGATCCGCACGCAGCCACCGAGGTCGTCGGGGGTCGGCGTACAGCTTTGAAGGCGAGTGAACGACCGGCGGACCCCGGTGTTCGAAATCTCGTCCCACGTTCCAAATGTGGGCGTGACGTTAAGGGGGAGTGCGGGAGGTGTCAACGGGGTGAACTGGAACGGTTACAGAAAGTTCTCTTCCGTCAACCTGTGCGCGAGGAGCCCGAACCTTCGCCTCCCTCCCGGCGTCACAGTTCCGACAGCGAGGGACGGCGAGGGACAGCAAGGGACGGAGGGGGACATGAGGGGTATCAGGCACCGCACCTGGATCGCGGCGGGCCTCGCGACCGCCGGCGTGGCCGTGGGCGCCGGGCTGTACATCGAGGAGTTGCAGACCGGCCACACCGACGGGGGGTACCGCGTGGCACCCGCCCAGATCAAAGCCGCGGCCACGGACAAGAGTTGCGTCGGCACCCGCCCCGCCCCCACGGCCGGTGACGCCGTCCACTACACCCCGCTGGACCGGACCGTGGACCACCTCGGCAAGCTGACCTCAGGCCGTCACACCGCCGTCTACACCGGTCTGTCCGTCGACGACGACGACAACGCGGCGGACGTCTGGCGCATCCCGTCCGCCGCCTTCGACACCGCCGCCTGCGCCGCCGCAGAGAAGGGCGTGACCGTACGGCTGCACAGCACCGACGTGAACCGCAAGGACCTGAATGCCCTCGCCGACCGCATCAGCGAGGACATGAGCCGCTGGGACGGCGCCTTCCAGCTGCGCGAAGTCGGCGTGGACGAAAGCGGGTTCGTCTTCGTCGGCGTCGACGACCCGGAGAGGGCCGAGCCGATCCTCGAGGACACCTTCGGCGTGCGGTACATCAGGGTCGAGCACGTGGAACAGGCCCACACACTGCCGTTGGAAGTCCCCGAGGTCGGCTAGGGCCTGTCCGGCGGATCAGGTCGCAGACGCGGGGCCGCAGTGACATCAGCCGCTCCGCGGCGGGCGCCGATCTGCGGCGTTGTCGTCGGTTGCCGATTCCCCCACTCTCGACTTCGCTCGAGCGGGGGGACCCCCATCGCATCGACGCCCTCCTCCGCCTTGCAGCTCGACGCTCCCCCACGCTCGAACAACCTCGCGCGGGGGGACCCCCATCGCCCCCGCTCACCTGCGTCGATGAGGCGCCGCCGATTTCCTGCGACCTGATCCGCCGGACAGGCCCAGGCGCACTCGGTCAGCTGCTCGGCGTCATCCGAACATGCCGACCTGGTAGTCGCCGGCGGGCTGCTGGATGATGACGTTCCCGCGGTTGAAGGCGTTGATGACCGCGATCAGCGACACCAGCGCGGCGAGCTGGTCCTCGTCGTAGTGCTTGGCGGCGTTCGCCCAGGCCTCGTCCGTGACGCCGCCGGCGGCGTCGGCGATGCGGGTGCCCTGCTCCGCGAGTTCCAGGGCGGCCCGCTCGGCCTCGGTGAACACCTTGGCCTCGCGCCAGGCCGCGATCAGGTTGAGGCGCTGGGCGGTCTCCCCGGCGTGCGCGGCGTCCTTGGTGTGCATGTCGGTGCAGAAACCGCAGCCGTTGATCTGGCTGGCACGGATCTTCACCAGCTCCTGCGTCGCGGCCGGCAGCGTCGTGCCCTCGACCGCCTTGCTCGCGGCGACGATGTGCTTCCAGATCTTGGTCGCGACCGGGTTGCCGAGGAGGTTCATGCGGGCTTCCATGGTGCACTCCTTGCCGTTGTCGATGGCTGCCGTTCAAATGACGGCTACACCACTCGGACGGAACGGCCCCGCCAGGATGTGACACGGCCCGAATGTGACCTGCGTCTCTCGGCGTTGTCCTGCGGCGGGGTCCTTCAGCGGGGCGCCCGCCGCAGCACCGCGTACAGCCCCGCGCTCACCGCGAACCCGACCAGGCAGGTGATGTCACCGAAGGACGGCCACTGCTCCGGTACCCAGCCCACGTACTTCTCCTGGTTGGAGAAGACCGGCACGGACACCGCGATACCGGTCAACAGGGCGGCGATACCGGGCCAGTTGGCGAACGTCCGGTCGCTGAGCCGGGCCGCCAGCTGCTCGACCGGCGTCCGCGCCTGCAGCCACCGCTCGACCAGCACGACCCCGAGCCACGGCCCCACCCAGTACGCGATGACCAGCAGGAACGCCTCGTACGCGTGCCCCGCGTCCGCCAGTGAGGCCCACGCCGCCGCCGTACCGGCGACACCGCACAGGACGACGATCGCGCTGCGGCCCAGCCACGGCGGGAGCTTGAGGCCCAGTGAAGTGATCGACATGGCCGACGAGTACACGTTCAGGGCGTTCGCGGAGACCGCGCCCAGGATGATGGCCAGCAACACCAAGTCGCTGAGCCAGCCCGGGAGGTGGCCCGTGAACGCGGCCGTGGGAGAGGCGCCCTCGGGGGCGACGATCGTCGCCGACGCCGCGCCGATCACGGAGACGATCGCGACCGACACGAAGAGGCCGACGGCCGGGTAGAAGGCGGTCTTGAAGCGGCTCGCCGTACGCGGGAGGTAGCGGGAGTAGTCCGAGGCCCCCGGGTTCCAGCCGGCCGTGTAGCCCCAGGCCGCGCTGAAGGCGAGGAGGAAACCGCCGATGCCGCCGCCCGCGCCCGCCCCGCCCAGGTCGGCCTCCTTGAAGGTCCAGACACCGGCCAGCAGGAAGATCACCGCCAGCGCCGGGAAGGCGTACTTCTCGAAGACGTGGACGAAGTTGTGGCCGATGAAGCCGATCGCGATCTCGGCGACCACCACCAGCAGGAGGGAGGGGAGCGGGCGCAGGTCCGTCAGCGTGTTGAGGGCGAAAGCCGCGCTCACACTGTTCACGGCGAACCAACCGACGCCCGCGACCAGCGCGTTCACACCCGCCGGCAGCAGATTGCCCCGGAAACCGAAGGAGAAGCGGCCGACCGCCATCTGCGGGACGCCGAAGCGCGGGCCGTCCAGGGACAGGATCCCGTGGGTCAGCGAGCCGAGTGCCGTGCCCAGCAGCAGTGCCGCCGTCGCCTGCCAGAAGTCCAGCCCGAAGAACAGGACCGAGATCACGCCGATGTACACCGTCGCGAACTCGATGTTCGGGGACGCCCACGTCCACAGCAACTGGAGCGGGCTGCCGTGCCGTTCGGCGTCGGGGATCGGTTCCGAGCCCGCCGTCTCGACGGCGATGACCTTGTCACCGTATTCGGGGGTGAGCGTGGTGCCGGTGGAGTCGGCGGGAGCAGTCGTCATGCGAGGTAAGTGTCCGGCCCCCGCCCGCCGCCGCCCAGGGGCGCATTGTCCGCTTCGGGCGGCCCACCGGCGTACACCTTGTCAGGTGCGGAGAACTCAGGCGGTGGGGTCCTCGCCGCCGTCCTTCTTGCCCTGGTCCTTGTTGTCCTCGTCCTTCTTGTCCTCATCCTTCAGGGACTTGAGGAACTCGGGATTGTCGTCGGGCGCCACCCACCGCTGCCCGCCGCCCCGGCGCCACGGGGAACCGGCGGAACCCGCGGGGCCGCCCGCGCCGGCCGGGTGCCGCTTCTTGCCCGCGATGAGCCAGGAGAGGGAGCCGGCGAGCGGGAACACCAGGACGAGGATGGCCCACAGCGGCTTGGGCATGTAGCGGACGTCCTCGTCCTTCGTGCTGATGCAGTCGATGAACGCGTACACGCTCAGCGCCAGTGGGACGAGGAACATCAGTACCCGGAGCATGGGGCCTCTCCAATGGAACGGTCGTCGGGGCCACGAGCACGGGACCCCAGGTACCGGGCCAGGGTAGCGGCTCGGGGATACTTGGCCCCATGGCTTACGACGATCTTCGCTCCCTGCTCAGGGCCCTGGAGCGCGAGGGCGACCTCAAGCGCATCAAAGCCGAGGTGGACCCGTACCTGGAGGTCGGGGAGATCGTCGACCGGGTGCAGAAGTCCCAGGGCCCGGCGCTGCTCTTCGAGAACGTGAAGGGCTCCGCGATGCCCCTCGCGATGAACGTCTTCGGGACCGACCGGCGACTGCTGAAGGCCCTCGGGCTGAAGTCGTACGGCGAGATCTCCGAGAAGATCGGCGGGCTGCTGCGGCCCGAGCTGCCGCACGGCTTCGTGGGCGTGCGGGAGGCATTCGGGAAGCTCGGCGCGATGACGCACGTACCGCCGAAGAAGGTGAAGGAGGCCCCGGTCCACGAGGTCGTCCTGCACGGCGACGACGTCGACCTCGACCAGCTGCCCGCCCTCTTCACCTGGCCGAAGGACGGCGGCTCCTTCTTCAACCTGGGGCTCACCCACACCAAGGACCCCGAGAGCGGCATCCGGAACCTGGGCCTGTACCGCCTCCAGCGCCACGACAAGCGCACCATCGGCATGCACTGGCAGATCCACAAGGACAGCCGCAACCACTACCAGGTCGCGGCGCGGCGGGGCGAGCGACTGCCGGTCGCGATCGCCTTCGGGTGCCCGCCCGCCGTGACGTACGCCTCCACCGCGCCCCTTCCCGGTGACATCGACGAGTACCTCTTCGCCGGGTTCATCGCGGGCAGGCGGATCGAGATGGTCGACTGCAAGACGGTGCCGCTCCAGGTGCCGGCGCAGGCGGAGGTCGTGATCGAGGGCTGGCTGGAGCCCGGCGAGATGCTCCCGGAGGGCCCCTTCGGCGACCACACCGGGTTCTACACCCCCCAGGAGCCCTTCCCCGCCCTGACGATCGACTGCGTGACGATGCGGAAGCGGCCGCTGTTGCAGTCGATCGTCGTAGGCCGCCCTCCGACGGAGGACGGACCCCTGGGCCGTGCGACGGAGCGGTTCTTCCTCCCCCTGCTGAAGATCATCGTGCCGGACATCGTGGACTACCACCTGCCCGAGGCGGGCGGCTTCCACAACTGCGCGATCGTCTCGATCGACAAGAAGTACCCGAAGCACGCGCAGAAGGTGATGCACGCGGTCTGGGGGGCGCACATGATGTCCCTGACCAAGCTGATCGTGGTCGTGGACGCCGACTGCGACGTCCACGATCTGCACGAGGTCGCGTGGCGGGCCCTCGGCAACACGGACTACGCCCGTGACCTCTCGGTCGTCGAAGGCCCCGTCGACCACCTCGACCATGCCTCCTACCAGCAGTTCTGGGGCGGCAAGGCGGGCATCGACGCGACGAAGAAGTGGCCCGAGGAGGGCTACACACGCGACGGCGGCTGGCCCGACATGGTGCTGTCCGACCCGGAGACGGCGGCGAAGGTCGACCGCCGGTGGAAGGAGTACGGCCTGTGAGTTCAGCTTCTGCGGCGCTCCCGCAGCCAGGACGCACGAAGGCTTTCCTCCGCCTGGTGATGATCGAGCACTCGGTCTTCGCCCTGCCCTTCGCGTACATCGCCGCGCTCACCGCGATGTTCCAGTGGGACGAGAACATCCACTGGGGCCGCCTCCTCCTGGTCACCGTCTGCATGGTCGGCCTGCGGACCTTCGCGATGGCGGTCAACCGGATCATCGACCGGGAGATCGACGCCCGTAACCCCAGGACCGCGCACCGCGAGCTGGTGACCGGCGCGATGTCGGTGAAGCACGCCTGGACCGGCGCGCTGGTCGCGCTGGTGATCTTCCTCGGCTCGGCGGCCCTGCTGAACCCCCTGTGCCTCGCGCTCGCCCCCATCGCGGTGATCCCGATGGTGGTCTATCCCTACGGCAAGCGGTTCACGAACTTCCCCCAGGCGATCCTCGGCCTCGCCCAGGCGATGGGCCCGGTCGGCGGCTGGCTCGCGATCAGCGGCGAGTGGTCCTGGGACGCGGTGATCCTCGGTCTCGCCGTCGGCATCTGGATCGGCGGCTTCGACCTGATCTACGCCTGCCAGGACGTCGACACCGACCGCGAGATCGGCGTGATGTCGGTGCCGGCCCGCTTCGGCATCCCGGCGGCGGTCTGGGGGGCGCGGGTATGCCACGCGCTCACGACCGCGCTGTTCGTCTGGTACGCGGTCGCCACCGACGCGGGCACCTTCTTCTGGTTCGGCCTGATGATCGTCGCGGGCGCGTTCGTCTACGAGCACTCGATCGTGCGGCCCCATGACCTGTCCCGTGTGAACAGGGCGTTCTTCAGCGTCAACGGGTTCATCGGGATTGCCCTGTTCGTGTGTGCGTTGCTGGATCTCTTGGTTCGGGGTCTGACCGTGTAAGTACGGTGCGGCCTACCATCGAGGGCAGGACCTCAGGAGGCCACCGTGACCGTCTCGGACCGTGACCGCCTGCACTCGCAGCTCAGCAGGCTGGAGGACATGTTCCCCGGCTATCTGACCGAGATTGTCGAGGGCAGCATCGTGATGAACCCGGTCAGGCCGGTCCACGGGAAGAGCATCCAGCGTCTGTGGTCGATCGTGGAAGACCAGCTCCCGCCGGGGTGGGCCCTGGTGAGTGACGTGGCGTTCCCGTTCGACGACGCCAACGAGTTCTGTCCGGACCTGGCGGTCATTCCGGCCGAGGCCGAGGCCGAGAACCGCAGCGAGTACTCGCCCGACCTGATCGAGTTTGTCGCCGAAGTCGTGTCGCCCAGCAGCATCCGCCGTGACTACGAGGTGAAGCCGCGCTGGTACGCCTCCCGAGGTATCGCCAACTACCTGGTCCTCGACCCACTCAAGGGCCACTGCGTCACGATGTGGAACCCCGGCCCCGACGGCTACCGTGGCCGCGACACCATCCCTTACGGCACCGACCTGACCGTCGACTCTTCCCTCGGCAAGCTCACGGTCGCCACCGCGGGCCTTCCGGTCGACCCGAAAGTGCGCGACCAGTCCTGAGTGTGCCGTGACCCGCCGGTAGGCTCAGGGTGTGAACGCAGGAGAAACGCAGCGCACGCCTTGGATCGTGGGGGTGTCCGGAGCATCCGGTACGCCGTATGCCGCCGCCGTGCTGCGCGCACTGCTGGCCGCGGGCGAGAGCGTCGACCTGGTCGTGTCGCGAGCCTCCCGGCTGACTCTCCTCGACGAGACCGGGATCTCCTTCCGGGACGCGCACTGGCGCGGCGACCTGCGGGAATGGCTGTCCAGGGGCGCCGACGGGAAGCCGGGGACCTTCGACGTGGACGTCGAGGGCGTACGGCACTGGAGCGCCGGGGACCTGGCGGCGGGGCCGTCCTCGGGGTCGTACCCCGCGAAGGGGATGCTGATCGTGCCGGCCTCCACCGCGTGCGTCGCCGGAGTCGCGCTGGGCCTGTCCAAGGACCTGCTGCAACGGGCCGCGAGCGTCACGCTGAAAGAGCGCCGGACGCTGGTCGTGGCCGTGCGGGAGACCCCGCTGAACGGGCAGACCCTGCGGCACCTGGTCGCCCTGGACGACGCGGGCGCCAGCGTCGTACCCGCCTCGCCCGCCTTCTACGCGGGCGCCACGCACATCCAGGACCTGGTGGACTTCGTCGCCGGACGGGTCCTCGACGCGGCGGGCGTCGGACACGGGCTGTACCGCCGGTGGCAGGGCGAGATCGGCGGGGGCTCCAGGCCGCCTGAGTGAGCACCAGGTACAGGCACCGGGCAACAGGAGCCACGCAGCACGCAGCACGCACCACGCACCACGCACCACACAAACCTCTCTTCAGTCTCTTCATCGGAAGGCTTCGATCGCATGGACGCGGTGGACAGGCAGCTCATCCAGGCCCTGAGGGAGAACGGCCGGGCCTCCTACGCGGAGCTGGGACGCCTCGTCGGCCTGTCGGGACCCAGCGTCACCGACCGCATCAACCGGCTGGAGGCGGCCGGCGTCATCACCGGCTACCGCGCCACGGTCGACGCCGCCTCGCTCGGCCTCGGCGTCATCGCCCTGATCGGCATCTCGCTCTCGGACGCCGCCGACCACGAGGACGTGGCCCGCCGGCTGAAGGACCTGTCCGAGATCGAGGACTGCTGGTTCATCGCGGGCGACGACTCGTTCATGCTCAAGGTGCGGGCGACCGACGTCGACGGCCTGGAGAAGATCATCCGGCGGCTCAGCGGAACCAAGGGCGTGTCCCGGACCCGCACCACGATCGTGCTCTCCACGAAGTGGGAGAACCGGGTCGGGGAGCTGCCCGAAGAGGCATAGACGTACGGTGGGAAGTCGTCGGAGAAAGGTGTGGGTATGGACGTCGGACTCAAGCGCGAGCTGGAGCAGAAGGTCAGGGCCGGTGAGCGGCTGACCCGTGAGGACGGCATCGCGCTGTACGAGTCGGACGACCTGGCCTGGCTGGGCGGCCTCGCGCACGAGGTGCGGACGCGCAAGAACGGCGATGTCGTCCACTTCAACGTCAACCGCCACCTCAACATGACCAACGTGTGCACGGCGTCCTGCGCCTACTGCTCCTTCCAGCGCAAGCCGGGCGAGAAGGACGCGTACACGATGCGCATCGAGGAGGCGGTCAAGCTCGCCAAGGCGATGGAGAACGACAACCTCACCGAGCTGCACATCGTCAACGGCCTGCACCCGAACCTGCCGTGGCGCTACTACCCGCGGTCGCTCAAGGAGCTCAAGGCCGCCCTGCCGAACGTGTCGCTGAAGGCCTTCACCGCCACCGAGATCCACCACTTCGAGACCATCTCGGGGCTCAGCGCGAGCGAGATCCTGGACGAGCTGATCGACGCCGGTCTGGAGTCGCTGACCGGCGGCGGCGCCGAGATCTTCGACTGGGAGGTCCGGCAGCACATCGTCGACCACCGCACGCACTGGGAGGACTGGTCGCGGATCCACCGGCTGGCGCACGAGAAGGGGCTGAAGACCCCGTGCACCATGCTCTACGGCCACATCGAGGAGCCCCGCCACCGCGTCGACCACGTGCTGCGGCTGCGTGAGCTCCAGGACGAGACCGGCGGCTTCCAGGTCTTCATCCCGCTGCGCTACCAGCACGACTTCGTGGACATGAAGGACGGGAAGGTACGGAACCGGCTGCAGGCCCGGACCCAGATGGCCACCGGTGCCGAGGCCCTCAAGACCTTCGCGGTCTCCCGGCTGCTCTTCGACAACGTTCCGCACGTCAAGGTCTTCTGGGTCATGCACGGCGTCCAGACCGCCCAGCTCGCGCTCCAGCACGGCGCCGACGACATGGACGGCTCGGTCGTCGAGTACAAGATCACGCACGATGCCGACAACTACGGCACGCCGAACAAGCTGACCCGCGAGGACCTGCTGGACCTCATCCGGGACGCCGGTTTCCGGCCGGTGGAGCGGAACACCCGGTACGAGATCATCCGGGAGTACGACGGCCCGGACCCGGCGCGTCGGGAGTCGCCGCAGCCGATGCGGGTGTGACTTCGACTGCGGGTGCGCTGTGGCTGGTCGCGCAGTTCCCCGCGCCCCTGGGTCGGCACACTCAGCTTTGCTGCGGAGCCCTCAGGAACCTGGTGCTCACCATGCCGGCCGGGTACCCAAGCCAGGGGCGCGGGGAACTGCGCGACCAGCCCCCACGCAGCCGCGGACGACATGGGTCCGAACCCCCACGGCGGGTACTCGGGCCCCATGCCTCCCGAGGACGCATATACCGCCGAACCCTTCGTCCCGGACGGTGGCGGCCTCCCGGCCCTGCGCAAGGCCGCCGCCGACTGCCGCGGCTGCCCCCTGCACCGGGACGCCACGCAGACCGTGTTCGGGGCCGGGGCGGCCGACGCCCGCGTCATGCTCGTGGGCGAGCAGCCCGGCGACCAGGAGGACCGGCAGGGCAAACCCTTCGTCGGCCCCGCCGGCAAGCTTCTCGACAGGGCCCTGGAGGAAGCCGGCATGGACCCGGCGGACGCGTACGTCACCAACGCCGTGAAGCACTTCAAGTTCACGCAGGCCGAGCCGCGTAAGCGCCGGATCCACAAGGCGCCGTCCCTGCGCGAGATGACCGCGTGCGGGCCGTGGCTGGCCGCCGAGCTGGCCGTCGTGGAACCCGAGCTGATCGTGGTGCTCGGTGCCACGGCGGGCAAGGCGCTGCTCGGGTCGTCGTTCCGGGTCACGCAGGTGCGCGGGACGGTGCTGGAGGAGGAGATCCACGGGCGTCCGGAGCGGCTGGTGCCGACCGTGCATCCCTCGTCGGTGCTGCGGGCGGACGACCGGGAGGCCGCGTACAGCGGGCTGCTCTCCGATCTGCGGGTCGCCGCCCGCGCCCTCGGGTCCGGGTGAACCGCCGGCCACCACCGGTGCACCGCTTTCGGAAACGTTGATTTAACGCCCCGGTGTCTACGCGTGTTGATCAACGGCGACTACAGTCTTGGCCTTCAAGTCGCTTTCCGGTCAACTGGCCGGGCAACACGGGGAGTTGCGGCACATGGGGCTGAACGGTCAGGGGTTCGTCATCTTCGACGTGCCGCCACTGGGGGAGGCGGCGCTGACGGAGTTCGAGACGCTCCCGCTGGACAAGTACACGGGCTCGCGGCAGCGCTATCGCCGGTACTCGCAGTTCCGGCTCACCCATGAGGGCGGGGCGTGGACGCCGCGGGTGCTGCCGCACCGGGAGTTCGCCCAGGCGCGGGAGTACAACGCGCTGGTCGGCGGGCAGCCGCGGTCCTTCGAGCCGCTGGGCGTCGTGCCCGAGCCGCTGATCCGCGCCGCCGCCGAGGCGATCGGCCTCGACCGGGACGCGTCCTGGCAGCTCAACGTGCACCAGGTGCGCATCGTCTCCGCGCCCGGCGTGAAGGGCGTCGCCGTCCCCGAGGGACCGCACCGGGACGGGCACCACTACACCGTCACCGCGGTCAGCCGCCGGCACAACATCAGCGGCGGCGAGACCCAGCTGATGCCGCCGGGGGGCGGCAAGCCGTTCTTCCGTACGGTGCTGCAGCCGGGGCAGGCCATCGCGCTCAACGACCGCGAGATGTTCCACCACGCCACCGACATCGACCACCTCGACGACAGCGGCGGCCTGCGCGACGTCTGGCTGATCGCGGTGAACCCCTGGGACGAGCGCCGGTACGGGGAGGAGTGGGAGGCGAAGGTCCTGGAGGGGCAGCGGGCGTCGGCGTGATGACGACCGAGGCGCTCAAGGCTCCGGTCACGGACCTCTACGACCGGATCGGCATCGGCTACTCCTCCGTACGGCGGCCCGACCCGCGGTGGGCGGCCGCGATCCGCGACGCCGTCGGCGACGCGCGCAGCGTCATCAACGTCGGCGCCGGCGCGGGCTCCTACGAACCGCGGGACGTCCCGCTGCTCGCCGTCGAACCGTCCGCCGCGATGCGCGCCCAGCGGCCCGCCGGTGCCGCCCCCTGTCTCACCGGGCGGGCCGAGGAACTTCCCTTCGACGACGCCCAGTTCGACGTCGCCCTCGCCGTCCTCACCGTCCACCACTGGACCGACCTCGCCGCCGGGATCGCCGAACTGCGGCGCGTGGCAGGGCGGTTCGTGGTCGTGACGTACGACATGGCGGTACAGCGGGAGTTCTGGCTCACCCGCGAGTACCTGCCCGAGATCGCCGCCGCGGAGGAGAGCAGGGTGCCGTCGCTGCCGCGGCTCACCGGGCTCCTCGGCGAGTGCGAGGTCCGGCAGCTGCCCGTGTGGCACGACTTCACCGACGGCTTCATGACCGCCTTCTGGCGGCGGCCGCACGCCTACCTGGACCCGGTGCGCCGCCGCTCCTGCTCGGCGTTCGCGCTGACCGACCCGGCCGCGGTGGAGCGGGGCGTCGGGCGGCTGGCCGCCGACCTGGAGTCCGGGGCGTGGGAACGCGGGCACGCCGGGCTGCTGGAGCTGGACCACATCGACGCCGGGTTCCGGCTGATCACGGGAGCGGGAGGCGAGGGATGACGACCGGCTGGGACGAGGAGCGCCTCGCGGACATCGCCGGGCGGCACGGCACCCCCGTGCACGTCCTCGACGTGCGGCGGGCCGAGCGGTCCGCCGACGAGCTGCTGGGCGCGCTCGGCGGGCTGGGGCGGCCGGGGCGGGCGTACTACTCGGTGAAGACCAACTATCTGCCCCACCTGTGCGAGCGGTTCGCGGCGCGCGGGCTCGGTGCCGACGTGGTCTCCGGATACGAGCTGCGGGCCGCGCTGCGCGCCGGGTTCGCGCCCGGCGACATCGTCTTCAACGGACCGGTGAAGACGCCGGAGGAACTCGCCCTGGCCGTACGCAACTCGGTGCGCGTCAACATCGACGGCGAGCACGAGATCGCCGCGCTGGAGCGGGCGGCGGCCGAGGCGGGGACCGTGGCGGAGGTCGGGATACGGCTGTTTCCGGGGCTGCCCGTCACCGCATCCGACGACCCCGCGTTCCTCGCGCAGGCCGAACGGACCGCCCGGCGCGGACGGTTCGGCTGGCCGACGGGAAGCGGGCAGCTGGCGCGGGTGCTGGCCGCCGTGGACGCCGCGCGGCATCTGAGTCTCACCGCCGTGCACGCGCACCTCGGTAGCCAGATCGTCCACCCCGAGCCGCTGCTCGCCGCCCTCGACCCGGTACTGGAGGAGGCCGCGCGGCTCGGCGTGCGGGAGGTGAACATCGGCGGCGGGTTCGGCGTGCCCGGGATCCTGCGGCCGCGCGGCACGGACCGGTCGCCGGGGCCGGGACTCGACCCGGCATCCTTCCTCACCGCCGTGGACAAGCGGATGACCGAACTCGGCCTCGGTGACGCGGTGCTCGCGTGCGAGCCGGGGCGGCTGCTGGTGTCCGACGCGATGTGCCTGCTCACCCGGGTGATGTCCCGCAAGGAGCTGCCGGATGCCCGCTGGCTGATCCTCGACGCGGGCCACCACATCGCCCCCTGGACCGGCACCGGCGAGGTGCACCGCTTCACGCCGCTGGGGCGGGAGTTCTCCGGCGACCTCACCCCGTGGTCCCTCGCCGGCCCCCTCTGCTACGAGGCCGACGTCCACGCCCCGGCCACCGACCTGCCCGCCGACCTCGGCATCGGCGACCTGCTCGCCATGCACGACTCCGGCGCCTACTCGCTGGGCCGCAGCAACAACTTCATCCGCCTGCGCGCCGGGGTCGTCGCGATCGACGGGGAGCGGGAGGACCTGGTGTGGCGGGCGGAGACGGACGAGGACGTGTTCCGGTTCGCGGTGGGAGTCACGGCATGAGTGGCCTCTTCGCCAAGTACGCCGAGCTGCTCCGCCTCCCCGGCGCCCGCCCCGCCGTCGTCCCCGCCGCCTGTGCCCGCCTCGCGGTGACCATGGTGCCGGTGGCGCTGCTGCTGAGTGTCGTCGAGGCGGGGCGGTCGTTCGCCGTGGCGGGCGGGGCCGCCGGTGCCTACGCGGTCGGCAGCGCGTGCGGGCAGCCCTTCGCCGGGCGGGCCATGGACCGGCTGCGTCCGGCGCCCGTGCTGCGGGTGCTGGGCACGGGGGTGTGCGTGGCGCTGGTCTGCGTCGCCGTGGCCGGGCTGCGCGCGCCGGTCGCCGTGCTGTTCGCCTGCGCCTGTCTCGCCGGGGCGTGCGCGCCGCCGGTCGGGGCCTCCGTGCGGGCGCTGTGGAGCAGGCTGACCGAGGACGAGGGCCTGCGGCAGCGGGCGTACTCCTTCGAGGCCACCCTGACCGAGTTCCTCTTCATCGCGGGCCCCTCCCTGATCACCCTGCTCGCCGCGACCGTCGGCGCGCGCCCCGCGCTGATCACCGCGGCGGTGGTGATGGGCGCTGGCACCTGGGCCTACGCGCAGGCTCCCGCCGTACGGCGGCAGCGCCCCGCCCCGGACGCCGGAAAGCCCCGCAAACGCGGCGCGCACCGGCCGGTCGCCGCGCTCACCGTCCTCGTCGCGATCGGTCTGACCGCCGCCCTGTCCAGCGCGCTCGCCGTCGCCGTCGCCGCGCTGCTGGACGGGGAGCGGTCGGACACCGCGTTCGCGGGCGTGCTGCTCGCCCTGCAGTCCGCGGGGAGTGTGGCCGGCGGCCTCGTCTACGGGGCGAAGCTGCGGCCCGGCTCGACCTACGGCCGCTATCTGCGGCTCCTGGTCGTCCTCACCGCCGGGCTCGCGCTGCTGCCGCTGGCCGGGCTCGCGGACGGCACCACGGCCGTCGTCCTCCTGGCGGTCCTGCTGATCGCCAGCGGAACGCCCATCGCGCCCGCCGGCGCCGAGGAGTTCCAGCTCATCGGCGACATGACGGAGACCGGGCGGATGACCCAGGCCTTCGCGGGCGTCGGCAGCTTCATCCAGGCCGGCAGCGCCGCCGGTTCCGCGGTGGCCGGGGTGGTCGCCGAGCGGCTCGGGGCGTCGGCCGCGCTGCTCGTGCCCGCCGCCTGTACCGCCCTCGCCCTGGTCCTCGTCCTCGCCGCCCGCCACCCCATCGCGGTGGCGACCGCACTCCCCGCACCGGCCCTCGAAGGGAAGACCGCATGAGCACCACCCCCGTGATCGCCGTCGTCGAGAGCCAGCTCTCCGACTTCGGACTCACCCCGCTTCGCGCCGCCCACGAACTCGGCTACCGGGCCGTGCTGGTGAGCAACGCCCCCGACCGCTACCGGATCGTCTCCACCGCCGACGAGGTGTACGCCAAGTACATCGACGGCATCCTCACCGCCGATACCAACTCCGTCGCCGCGGTCGTCGAGGCGCTCGCTCCCTTCCACGCCGAGGGCGTGCTGGCCGGGGTGATGACGGTCACCGACTACAACATCCCGATCGTCGCCGAACTCGCCGCGCACTTCGGGCTGCCCGGCATGAACGCCGCCGCGGCCGCCGCCTGCCGCGACAAGCTCGTCCAGCGCGAACTGATGCGGGACGCCGGGGTCGCCGTACCGCGCTTCACGCAGGCCGTCACCGAGGCGGACGCGCTGGCCGCCGCAGAGGAGTACGGGCTGCCCGTCGTGGTGAAGCCGATGACGGAGTCGGCGAGCATCGGCGTCAGCCTCTGCCGCACACCGGAGGAGGTGGCCGCCGCCCACCACGCCATCGCGTCCGTCCCGCTGAACTTCCGCGGCCAGCCGCGCCGGCCGGGTGCGCTCGTCGAGGAGTACCTGATCGGCTACGAGCTCAGCGCGGAGATCGTGTACGACGGTGAGACGCATGTCGTGATCGGTCTGACCGACAAGGCGCTGGGCCCGCACCCGTACTTCGCCGAGCTGGGCGAGGTGTTCCCGTCGCTGCTGTCGTCGCAGGTGCGCGAGGCGTGCGAGGAGCTGGCCGTACGGGCCCTCCGGTCCGTCGGGCACGACTTCGGCGCCGCGCACGTCGAGGTCAAGGTCACCGAAGGCGGGCCGTACGTCGTGGAGATCAACGGGCGGATGGCGGGGGCGGAGATCCCCCGACTGATCCTCGAATCCACCGGCATCCACCTGCAGCGCGAGGTGGCCAAGCTGCATGCCGGGGTCCCGGCCGACCTGACCCCGACCCAGTCCCGGGCCGCCGCGTCCCGGTACCTCACCGCACGGTCGGCGGGGATCCTCGCGCGTGTCGAGGGCGCGGACCTGGCCCGCCGGGTGCCCGGCGTGGTCACGGTCGTCCTCCAGCCCAAGGCGGGCAAGCCGGTCAAGCCGGCCGAGAGCAATCTCGACTACCTGGGCACGGTGGTCGCCACCGCCGACACGGCCGGGGACGCGCTGCGGTGCGCGGACGCGGCGATCGGGCAGCTGACGCCGGTGGTGACCGAGGCGGAGGGGGAGTGACGGACATGACCGACAGCCCCGGCCGCCTCACCCTCGCCGTCCACCGCGGCCCCCACGCCCTCGACCCGGCCTGGGACTCCGCCTTCGGCGCCCGGTCCTTCTTCTCCGCCACACCCTGGCTCCGGCACGCCCACGCCACGGCCGCCACCGCCCCGTACTACTTCACCGCCCGCTCCCCGGGCGGGGACCTGCTCGCCGCCCTCCCCGCCCACCCCCTGGAAGACGACGCCCCCTACGTCTTCTGCCGTCCCGACTTCGTCCTCGGCCGCACCTACGACGCCCCCTGGACCCCGGACCTCATGCCCGCCCTCGCCCTCGGCGGCCGCAACCCGTCCCACGGCAAGGCCGCCGGCGCGGACCCGGACGCCCTCGGCGCCCTCCTCACCACCGCCGAGGAACAGGCCCGCGAGGACGGCATGCGCTCGGTCTGCTTCCTCTACGTCGACGAGGACGACGACGTCCTGCGCACCGCCCTCACCGGCGCGGGCTACACGGACCTCGCCTTCGAGACGGCGTACTCCCTCGACGTCCCCTCGGCGGCCGACGGCGGCTTCGACGCCTACCGTGCCCGCTTCGGCCGCGAGACCCGCCGCCGCATCCGCCGTGACCTGCGGCGGCTGGAGGAGGCGGGAGCGCGCTACGAGCTCTCGCCCCTCACCGACGACCTCATCGACCGTATCGCCCCCCTGGAACTCAACCTCTACGCCAAGTACGGCACCCCGGCCGACGCCGACGCCTTCCGCCGCGTCCTGACCAGCGTCGCGACCAACACCGGCGACACGGCCCGGGTCCTCACCGCCGAGCTGGACGGACGCCTCGCCGGATTCGTGCTCTTCTTCACCCACCGCGGCGAGATGTACGCCCGCCAGACCGGCTACGACTACGAAGCGAAGGGCGACACCCCCCTCTACTTCGGGCTCCTCTACTACGAGCTGCTGCGCCTCGCCGTCACCGAGGACGTGACGGCGATCCACTACGGCACCGGCTCCGGAGACGTGAAACTCTCCCGCGGCTGCACAGGACGCGCCCAGCTCGCCTACGTGAAGGCCTTCGACCCGCAGACGGGCGTACGCCTGGCCGAACTTAAACTTGCCGACCATGGAGCTGATATTCCGGCCTGACCCCGACCTCACGCCCGCGCTGCTGGACGAGCTGACCCGGTTGTGGACGGACGTCAACAACACGGGCGGAGCGGTCGGTTTCACCGGCGACACGACGTACGAGGAGGTACGTCCCGAGATCGACCGGTACGCGGAGTCGGTCGCGGCCGGACGCCACCGCCTGATCGCCGGGCTCGACCCCGACGGGCGGCTGCGCGCCACGGCCTTCCTCGGCTTCAACACGCACCGCCTCCAGGGCCACTACGCCTGGCTGACCACCGTCATGGTCGACCCCTCCCTCCAGCGCGGCGGCCACGGCCGGGCCCTGCTCGCGGCGGCCGAGGAGCACGCCCGCGACCTCGGCCTGGAGGCGCTCAAGCTGACCTGCCGGGGCGGGATGGGCCTGGAGGACTTCTACGCCTCCGTCGGCTACCAGGAGGTGGGCCGGGTGCCGGGCGGGCTGCGGGTCGCCGCGGACGACTACCGGGACGACATCATGATGTGGCTTCCCCTGACACCCCCTGCAAGATCGCATGCCGGGCGTGCTTCACTGGATGGTGCGTTCGGGAACATTCGGTCGGAACGGAAGAGTGGATTGAGATGCTCCGCTACACACTGATGCGCCTCGGGATCTTCGTGGGCTGCCTCGTTGTCGTCTGGGGCCTCGTCTACTCCGGTGCCGTCCCGCGCGGCGTGGGCGACGCCAACGGCATGTGGGTCGTCCTGCTCGCCCTCGTGCTCTCCGCGCCGATCAGCTTCGTCGTGCTGCGCAAGGAGCGGGACCGCGCCTCGCTCCAGGTCGTCCAGAAGGTGGACCGTATGAAGTCCAACCTGGAGGCCAACCGCAGCCAGGAGGACGGGGCCGACGACAGCGCCCGGGCGCAGGGACAGGCTCCCCAGGCCTCGTAGGAGAGCCGCTCACGGCCGTACCCAATTAGTCTTCCGGTATGGGTGCCGTGAAGAGCAAGCGGATGCCGCGTGCCGTCCGTGAGCAGCAGATGCTGGACGCCGCCGTGCGGACCTTCGGGCAGCGCGGGTACATGGCCGCGTCGATGGACGAGATCGCCGAACTCGCGGGCGTGTCCAAGCCGTTGGTGTATCTGTACCTGAACTCGAAGGAAGACCTCTTCACCGCCTGCATCCGCCGTGAGGCCAAGGCCCTCACCGTGGCCGTCCGGGCCGGCGTCGATCCGGCGCTGCCCGCCGACCGCCAACTCTGGGACGGTCTGCGGGCGTTCTTCACCCACACCGCGCGGCACCCGGACGCCTGGTCGGTCCTGCACCTCCAGGCCCGCACCCACGGCGAGCCGTTCGCCGCCGAGGTCGCCTCGATGCGCGAGGAGATCGTCGCCTTCGTGACCGGGCTGATCGTCGTCGCCGCCCGAGCGGCCCACCGCGACCCCGACCTCGCCGAACGCGAGGTCGCCGGTCTCGCCGAGGCCCTGGTCGGCGCCGCCGAGTCCCTCGCCGCCTGGGCCAACGTCACGCCCGGCGTCAGCGCCCGACAGGCGGCGGCGACCCTGATGAACTTCGCGTGGGCGGGGCTGGGGAACCTGATGGACGGGCAGCCATGGTCGCCGCCCGAGCCGGTTCACGAGGCCATCGGGTAGACCCCGCCGCTCACCTGCACCCGGCCCCCGCCGCGCAGTTCGAACCGCTCGCCGTCCGCGGCGTACGTCACCGTGCCCGGCAGCAGCACGGGCGCCTTGAACTCCGCCCGCACCAGGGCGGCTTGTGGCGTGCCGTGCGCGGCCAGGCAGCGGGCCACGGTCCACATGCCGTGCGCGACGGCCCGGGGGAAGCCGAAGAGGCGGGCGGTGAGCGGGTGCAGGTGGATGGGGTTGCGGTCCCCGGAGACCGCGCCATAGCGCCGCCCCACGTCACCGGCCAGCCGCCACTCGGCCACGGCGGGCAGCGGCTCGTGGGCCAGCGCGCCGGTCTCAGCGGTACGGCCGTCCGTGCGGTGCCGCGCGAGATACGTGCTCCTCGACTCCCACACGACGCTCCCGCCCGCCCGCACCTCGGTGATGACGGCCGCCTCCGTGCCGCGCCGGTGCGGCGCCAACCCGTCGACGTACACGGTGAGTTCGCACTCCCCGGTGGCCGCGAGCGCGGTGTGCTGCGCGATCTCGACCGAGGTGTGGACGAGCCCGAGCAGCGGCAGGGGGAAGTCCCGTCCGCTCATCAGGCGCATCGCGAGCGGAAAGCCCAGCACGTGCGGATACGTCACCGGCAGCGCGTCGTCCCCGGTCGCGAAGCCGCACACCCGCTCGTACGCCGCGAGCCGGGCGAGGTCGACGCGCAGGCCGGGCAGGACCAGCCGGGTGCCGGGGAATTCGGCGGCCGGGCGGGGCCGCTTGAAGGGGGACAGCAGGGCGCCGCGCGCGAGGAGGGGCGCGAGGGCGGGGGACCGGGTGAAGACGACGGACACCGACCTAACGTTACCGCAGGTAATGCCACGTCACACGGGGCGAACCTGAGGGTCGCTCACATAACCTCCGAGGTTGCACATCCCCGGCTCCGTACCACCTCCGAACCCGCACGAACCTTCCACGCGGGCCCCGTACGATCACCGTCTTAACCCGCGGTAACCCGTCAGCCGCGCGCCGCTGGTGAACGCCCTGGTATGTCCCGTGCGTACCACATGCAGCAGAGCGGAACGCTGCTGCACGCCTCTGGAGCTGCCCATGTCCCTCGCCTACACGTCCGGTCACGACTACGACGGCGCGCCCGTGCTCGTGGAACCGGAGCTCCGGCGGCTGGACGGAGAGGTCCGGGAGGTCTTCGTACCGCCGATGGTCCCGCCGCTGAGCCACGGATCGCTCGCCGACCTGCCCTTCGACAACGCCGACACGGCGCCCGAGCACCGGGTGCTCAGCCGCCGTACGGCGGAGGGCGGCTGGGCGGACGTCACGGCGGCCGAGTTCGCCGGGGAAGTGCTCGCCCTGGCCAAGGGGATGATCTCGGAAGGGCTGATGCCGGGCGACCGGATCGCGATCATGGCGCGGACCACGTACGAGTGGACGCTCCTCGACTTCGCCGCGTGGGCCGCCGGCCTGGTCACCGTCCCGATCTACCCGACCTCCTCCGTCTACCAGACCCGGTGGATCCTCCAGGACTCGGGCGCGGTGGCCCTGGTCACGGAGACCGTCGCCCAGGCGTCCGCGCTGGGCCCGGAACTCAGCCACGTCCCCGACCTGCACCATCTGTGGATCCTCGAAAAGGGCCACCTGGAGCGCGTCGCCGAACTCGGCCAGGGCGTCGCCGACCAGGAGATCGCCGTACGGCGTGGGGTGCTGGTCCCGGACACGCTCGCCACCATCGTCTACACCTCGGGCACCACCGGCCGCCCCAAGGGCTGTGCGCTCACGCACGGCAACTTCCTCGCGGAGGTCGACAACGCGATCGAACTCCTGCACCCCGTCTTCAAGTCGAAGACGGCGTCCGAGGACCTCGCCACCCTCCTCTTCCTCCCGATGTCACACGTCTTCGGCCGCATGGTGGCCGTCGCCTGCATCCGCGCCCGGGTCCGTCTCGGCCACGCGCCGAGCCTGCAGTCGGAGGACCTGCTGGCGGACCTCGGCAGCTTCAAACCGACGTTCCTGCTGGTCATCCCGTACATGCTGGAGAAGGTCTTCAACAACGCGCGCGCCAAGGCGGAGAGCGGCGGCCGCGTCAAGGTCTTCGACCGCGCGACCAACGTGGCCTGCCGCTACGCCGAGGCGGTCGAGGCCCGCCTGGCCGGCACGGGCTCCGGCCCCGGCGCCTCCCTCAAGGCGGCCCGCACCTTCTACGACCCCCTGGTCTACCGCCGCATCCGCAGCGCCATGGGCGGCCGCATCCGCCACATCATCTCCGGCGGCTCCCCCCTCGGCCGCCGCCTCGCGGCCTTCTACGCGGGCGCGGGCATGGAGATCATCGAGGGCTACGGCCTCACCGAGTCCACCGGCGCCGCCACGGTCACCCCGCCCCTCAAACCCCGCCTGGGCACGGTCGGCTGGCCGTTGCCCGGCACCAGGATCCGCATCGCCGCGGACGGCGAGATCCTCCTGAGCGGCGGCCAGGTCTTCCGCGGCTACTGGGACCCGCACGGCAGCGGCCTCATCCCCGCCTCCCCCGACGGCTGGTTCCAGACGGGCGACATCGGCCGCCTGGACGACGAGGGCTACCTGACGATCACGGGCAGGAAGAAGGAGATCCTGATCACGGCGGGCGGCAAGAACGTGGCCCCGGCGCCCTTGGAGAACTGGCTCCGCTCCCACCCCCTGATCTCCCAGTGCATGGTCGTGGGCGACACCCGCCCCTACATCTCCGCCCTCATCACCCTCGACATGGACGGCGTCACCCACTGGCGCCAGATGAACGGCAAACACCCCGTCCCGGCGGAACTCCTCGTGAACGACGAGGAGTTGCGATCCATCCTCCAGCGGGCGGTGGACGAGGCCAACAAGCTCGTCTCCCGCCCCGAGTCCATCCGCCGCTTCACCATCCTCCCGGTGGACTTCTCGGAGCGGGCCGGCCACCTGACCCCGTCGATGAAACTGCGCAGGGAAGCGGTCATGAAGGACTTCGCGCAGGAGGTGGAGGGGCTGTACGAGCGGTGAGCCAGTGCCCCGAAAGGCAGGGCACACCTCACGCGGCTTCGAACACCTCCGTGTTCTGGCAGGCGGTGAGCCGCCACTCACCGTCCTCCTTGGACATCACGTACATCGGGCTGCCGGGGTTGCCGAGCGGCTCGCCGTCGGGGGTCCGGTACTGGGCGCGGACCTTCACGGCGGCCACGTCGGGCCGGATGAACAGCACGTGTTCCACCTCGTAGGTCACCGTCGACTCGCGCATGGCGCCGGGGAGGACCTGCCGCGTGAAGGCGGCGATGTCCTCCCGTCCGAAGAGTCGCCGTCCGTGTCCCGTCGTCCAGATCGCGTCGGCGCGGAACAACCCGACGAACTCCTCCGGGAGTTCGTTCCGCTGGGCGTGCTCCACCCTGGCCACCACCTGGGTGATCGCCTCGATCTCCATCGCCTCGAACTCCACCGCCGCCTGCGACTGCTCTGTCGTCGTCATGCGGCGATCCTCGTACCTCAAGTCCGGTCGAGGTCAAGGGCGTTGTGGTCGGCGCACGGCTCTTGACTTCACAAGACCCCCGCGCGACATTCCCGTCCCTCATCCCTTGAATTCCCTTGGATTCGTTCCCGAGCGGGCTGGAGTGCTGCCATGACCACGAGCGCGGACCGTGTGAGATCGGGCGTCAGGCCTACTGGACGCCCGTCCCGAAGACACCTCCTGGCAGGCGCCGCCGGTGCCGGGCTCGCCGTCGCCACCGGGGTGCGGCAAGGAGCCCGGGCGGCCGATCTGCCTCCGCTCGGTACGTACGACGTCGTCGTCATCGGGTCCGGCGCGGCCGGGATGACGGCCGCACTCGCGGCCGCCAAGCGGGGGCTGAGCTGTGTCGTGGTCGAGAAGGCCGCCACCTTCGGTGGCTCGGCCGCCCGCTCCGGTGCCGGGATCTGGGTACCGAACAACCCGGTGATCCTCGCCGCCGGTGTTCCCGACACCCCTGCCAAGGCCGCCGCCTACCTGGCCGCCGTGGTCGGGGCGGACGTCCCCGTCGACCGGCAGCGGGCCTTCCTCGCCCACGGGCCCGCCATGATCTCCTTCGTCCTGGCCAACAGCCCACTGCGCTTCCGCTGGATGGAGGGATACAGCGACTACTACCCGGAGCTTCCCGGCGGGCTCCCGAACGGCCGCTCCGTCGAGCCCGACCAGCTCGACGGCAACCTCCTCGGCGCCGAACTCGCCCGCCTCAACCCGCCGTACCTCGAAGTCCCGGCCGGCATGGTGGTCTTCAGCGCCGACTACAAGTGGCTCGCCCTGACCGCGGTGAGCGCGAAGGGCATCGCCGTCGCCGCCGAGTGCCTGGCCCGCGGCACGAAGGCCGCCGCGCTCGGCCAGAAGCCGCTCACCATGGGGCAGTCGCTCGCGGCGGGGCTGCGCCTCGGACTCCGGGCCGCCGGCGTGCCGGTCTGGCTCGGCACCCCGCTCACCGAGCTGTACGTCGAGGGCGGGAAGGTGACCGGCGCCGTGGTCACCAAGGGCGGCACCCCAGGGCTCGTCCGCGCCCGGCGCGGGGTCGTCGTCGGCTCCGGCGGGTTCGAGCACAACGCGGCGATGCGGGCGCAGTACCAGCAACAGCCGATCGGCACCGAGTGGACCGTCGGCGCGAAGGAGAACACCGGGGACGGAATCCGGGCCGGGCAGCGGCTGGGTGCCGACCTCGCCCTGATGGACGACGCCTGGTGGGGGCCCGCCATTCCCATCCCCGGCCAGCCGTACTTCTGCCTCGCCGAACGCACCCTCCCCGGCGGGCTGCTGGTCAACGCCGCCGGCCGCCGGTTCGTCAACGAGGCCGCCCCCTACGGCGACGTCGTCCACACCATGTACGAGCGGAACCCGACCGACCCCGACATCCCGGCCTGGCTGATCACGGACCAGAACTACCGCAACCGCTACCTCTTCAAGGACGTGGCGCCGACCTTCCCGTTCCCGGACGACTGGTACACCTCCGGTGCCGCGCACAAGGCCTGGTCCCTGGACGCCCTGGCCGCCGCCATCGGCGTGCCCGCGGCCGCCCTCCGCGCCACCGTGGACCGCTTCAACTCCCTCGCCCTGAAGGGCGACGACACCGACTTCGGGCGCGGCGACAGCGCGTACGACCACTACTACACGGACCCCGCCGTCCTCCCCAACTCCTGCCTGGCGCCCCTGTGGCTGCCCCCGTACCACGCCTTCCGCATCGTCCCCGGCGACCTCGGCACCAAGGGCGGCCTGCGCACCGACGCCCGCGCCCGCGTGCTGCGCCCCGACAACTCGGTCATCCCCGGCCTGTACGCCGCCGGGAACGCCAGCGCCGCCGTGATGGGCCACAGCTACGCGGGCGCGGGCTCGACGATCGGTCCGGCGATGACCTTCGGGTACATCGCGGCACTGGACCTGGCGGGAGCGCTCTAGAGAGGACCTGCCCGGACAGGCCCTACCCGGCGGCCTCCAGCGGCTTCCTCACGATCAGGGACGCCTGCGGGGTCGGCTCCCCGCGCGTCTCGTCCGGCTCCCGCACCGTCCGGGCGACGGGGGCGAACCCCGCCGCCGACAGCAGTTCGGCGATGTCCTCCGGCCGCCTGCGCTGGAAGTCCAGCGACACCGGGTGGCCGAAGGGGCGGTCGTGGTGCCGGGGCTCGTCGCCGACCTGGAAGGCGACGAGCAGATGGCCGCCGGGGGCCAGGACGCGGTGGAACTCGGCGAAGAGGTCGGGCAGCCGGTCCACAGGTGTGTGGATGGACGAGTACCAGGACACGACCCCCGCGAGCGCCCCGTCGGCAAGCTTCAGCTCCAGCATCGAGCCCTGCTCGAACCGCAGCCCCGGGTTCTCGCGGCGGGCCACCGCCAGCATCGACTCGGACAGGTCGAGCCCGAACACGGACAGGCCGAGCGAGGCGAGGTGTGCGGTCACCTGCCCCGGCCCGCAGCCCAGGTCCGCCACCTCGCCGCCGGCTCCGACGAGTTCGGCGAACCCGGTGAGCACGGCCCGGTCCAACGGCGTCTTCGCCAGCACGTCATGGAAGCGGGTGAAGTAGTCCTCGGCGATGGCGTCGTAGAAGGTGCGGGTGTCGGTCAGGAAGGCGGTGTCGTGGGTCATGGGCGGGGACCTTAGCGGCGGCCACCGACAGCCACGGCGACCCGACAACCGGATCAGGCCACCCCGACCACCCGCAACCCGGCCGTCACCCCCGCCGCCCCCAGCACCACCACCGCGAACGGCGCCCGCCGCCACGCCAGTACGCCGCCCGCCAGCACTCCGGCCGGCCGGGCCCACCCCGCGAAGCCGCCGCCCTCGGTCAGCGCCCCCGTGGCCAGCAGGGCCACCAGCAGCACGACCGCGCCGGCCGACAGCAGCTCCTGTGCCCGCGCCGGGAGCGTCACGCGCCCGTGGAGGACCGGTCCGACCAGCCGGAAGGCGTACGTCCCGACCGCGAGCGCCACGATCATGGCAACCGTGGCACTCATGTCGCCGACCCCTCCCGCACGTTCGCCGAGTTCCCGCGGCCGTACAGGGCCAGCCCCGCGAGCGCCACCAGCACCGGCACCCCCGCCGGAACGGCCGGCGTCACCGCCAGCGCCAGTGCGGCGCCGAGCAGCGCGGATCGCCGTACGGCCGCACCCTCGCGGAGCGTGGGGAGGACCAGCGCGACGAGTACGGCGGGGAAGGCGGCGTCCAGGCCGTAGGTGGCCGTGTCGCCCAGCGCGCTGCCCGCGAGGGCGCCGGCGAGGACGGTCGCGTTCCACACGACGAACAGGCCGACGCCACAGATCCAGAAGGCGGCCCGGCGCCGGGCCGGGTCCGGCTGGGCGAGGGCGAAGGCCACCGTCTCGTCGGCGACGAGGTGGGCGCCGACGAGACGGGCGAGGCGGCCCCGGCCGATGGTGTCGGCGACGGCGAGGCTGAAGGCGGCCGTACGGGTGTTGAGCAGGAGACCGGTGGCCGCCGCGGCGACCGGGCCGCCCCCGGCGAGCAGCACGCCGACCGCGCTGAACTGGGAGGCGCCCGCGTACACGACGAGCGACATCACCACCGGCACCCAGACCGGGAGTCCGCCGGTGACGGCGATCGCGCCGAAGGAGACGCCGACGACGCCACTGGCCAGCCAGATGAGGGACGCGTCCCGGACCAGCTCCGGGTAGCGCGTGACACGGGGTGTTCGCTCTGCCGTACGCATGTTCTCTACAGTGGACAGAAGAGACCGCGTTCGTCAAGGCGAACGAACATACCGATGGAGCGAACGGAATGGCCGACGGCGCGACACCCCCTCCCCGCCTCCCCCTCGACTGGATCGCCGCCTCCCTGCGCCGTGAACGCACCCGCGCCGGGCTGTCGTTGTCCGAGCTGGCCAAGCGGGCCGGCATCGCGAAGTCGACGTTGTCGCAGCTGGAGGCGGGGAGCGGGAATCCGAGCGTGGAGACGCTGTGGGCGCTGGGGGTGGCGCTGGGGGTGCCTTTCAGCGCGCTGGTGGAACCGCCGGCGTCTTCCGTTCAGGTGATCCGGGCGGGGCAGGGGCCCGCGGTCGCGTCCGAGCGGGCGAACTTCGTGGCCACGCTGCTGTCCGCCAGTCCGCCCGGGGCGCGGCGGGACATCTACCACCTGCGGGCGGAGCCGGGGGCGGCGCGCGAGTCGGAGCCGCACATTCCGGGCACGGTGGAGCATCTGGTGGTGAGCACGGGGCGGGTGAAGGCGGGGCCGCGGGGGGAGGAGGCGGAGTTGGGGCCCGGCGACTACATGACGTATCGCGGGGACGTGCCGCACTCGTACGAGGCGCTGGCGGCCGGGACGACGTTCGTGCTGGTGATGCAGCACGTCTGAATGTCAGGGGGCGCAGGTCCTCTGAACGTCAGGGGGCAAGGGCAGGAGCCCCGTCGCCTTGCGGCGCGGGGCTCCTTGGGTACTGCTGTCGATTCCGGATCAGAGCTTTGGGCTCATGAACTCAGACAGGGGTGACGTTCTCCGCCTGCGGGCCCTTCGGGCCCTGGGTCACGTCGAAGGAAACCTGCTGGTTCTCCTCCAGCGAGCGGAAGCCGCTCGCGTTGATCGCGGAGTAGTGGACGAAGACGTCGGGGCCGCCGCCTTCTTGGGCGATGAAGCCAAAGCCCTTTTCGGCGTTGAACCACTTCACGGTTCCGGTAGCCATAAGCCCTCCTTGGGCCCAAAGGGTTGCCCTGCTCCAGAACCCTGCAAGTGTGAAAACAAAATGCCGCACAACTGCATACGTCTGAAAACGACTAGAGCCCGCGGTTACATGCTCCGCAGGCTCTGTACTGCAAGGGAAACCAAACTGCAACTTGCGGCGAGCCTAGCATGTGGGCAGCCGAAAGCAATAGAGGTCAAGATCACGTCACCCGGACGTTTGAAGGGCCCGTTTCGAGGTTGACAGGACCCGCTTCGGGGTTGACGGGACGGCAGTGAAGCAGAGGTGACGCGTGAGCCACAGACAAGTCACGCTTGAGCCGCACCCGGGCCCTGCACGCTACCCCATGGGGTCTAGTGTCGCGATGTGGACATTTCTCGCACCCGGCCGCGCGTCGGCCACATCCAGTTCCTCAACTGCCTGCCCCTCTACTGGGGGCTCGCGAGAACCGGCACGCTGCTCGACTTCGAGCTGACCAAGGACACCCCGGAGAAGCTCAGCGAGCAGCTGGTGCGGGGCGACCTCGACATCGGGCCCATCACCCTGGTCGAGTTCCTCAAGAACGCGGACGACCTGGTCGCCTTCCCCGACATCGCGGTCGGCTGCGACGGGCCGGTGATGTCCTGCGTGATCGTCTCGCAGGTTCCGCTGGACGAGCTGGACGGCGCCCGGGTCGCCCTCGGTTCGACCTCCCGCACGTCCGTACGCCTGGCCCAGCTCCTGCTGTCCGACCGCTACGGCGTACAACCCGACTACTACACCTGCCCGCCCGACCTCAGCCTGATGATGCAGGAGGCCGAGGCCGCCGTACTCATCGGAGACGCGGCGCTGCGCGCGAACCTGCTCGACGGGCCGAAGTTCGGGCTCGAAGTGCACGACCTCGGTGCGCTGTGGAAGGAGTGGACCGGGCTGCCGTTCGTCTTCGCCGTGTGGGCGGCCCGCCGCGACTACCTGGAGCGCGAGCCCGCCATCACCCGCAAGGTCCACGAGGCCTTCCTCGCCTCCCGCAACCTCTCCCTGGAGGAGGTCGGCAAGGTCGCCGAGCAGGCGGCCCGCTGGGAGGCCTTCGACGAGCAGGTCCTGGAGCGCTACTTCACGACCCTCGACTTCCGCTTCGGCGGCCCGCAGCTCGCGGCGGTCGCCGAGTTCGCCCGCCGGGTGGGTCCGACGACGGGGTTCCCGGCGGATGTGAAGGTCGATCTGCTCCAGCCGTAACCGTGGCGGGTACGGCGCACTACGCTGCTGATGCTTTGGCAGTGGCACGGGGGAGGAGTGACGCCATGCAGCCGCTCGGAGTCGACGAACCCACCGTCGTGGGGCCCTACCGGCTGCTCGGCCGGCTCGGCTCCGGCGGTATGGGCCGGGTCTACCTCGGCCGCAGCGCGGGCGGCCGCACGGTCGCGGTGAAGATCGTGCACCCGCACTTCGCGCTCGACGAGGAGTTCCGCGCCCGTTTCCGACGCGAGGTCGACGCGGCGCGGCGGGTCGGCGGCGCCTGGACCGCGCCGGTCCTGGACGCGGACCCGGAGGCCCCGGTGCCCTGGGTGGCGACCGCCTACGCGGCCGGCCCGTCGCTGTCCGCGGCGGTCGCGGACGGGGGCGCGCTGCCCGCGCACTCGGTACGGGCGCTGGGAGCGGGGCTCGCCGAGGCGCTGACGGCGGTGCACGAACTCGGCCTGGTGCACCGGGACGTGAAGCCGTCGAACGTGCTGCTGACCCTGGACGGCCCCCTGCTCATCGACTTCGGAATCGCGCGGGCCCTGGACGGCACGGCCTCCCTGACCTCCAGCGGCGTCTCGATCGGCTCGCCCGGCTACATGTCGCCCGAGCAGATCCTCGGCAAGGGGGCGACCGGCGCGGCCGACGTCTTCTCCCTCGGCGCGGTGCTGACGTACGCGGCGACCGGGGAGGCGCCCTTCCGCGGGGACTCCTCGGCGGCGCTGCTGTACCGGGTCGTCCACGAGCCTCCCGAACTCGGCTCGCTGGAAGGTGACGTGCGGCCGCTGGTGGAGGCCTGCCTGTCCAAGGAACCCGACGAGCGGCCGACGCCCGCGGAAGTGGCCCGGCGCTTGGCCCCCGAGGGCGCGGCGCGGCTGGTCGCGGGCGGGTGGCTGCCGGGGGCGCTGGTGGAACAGGTCAGCCGGGGGGCCGTACGGCTGCTGAACCTGGACACGGGGCAGGAGGTGGCGTCCGGGCCGGTGGAGTTCAGCAGGACTTCGGATGCCGCGCCGGTGATGGTGAAGCCGTCGCCGCTCGGGGAGTTCGGGCCGCCGCCGGTCATGACTCCGCCGCCTTCTTCCGTTGAGGCTGCGGTGGCCTCGCCCGGGTCCGTCCCCGAGCCCCGTGACGCGCGCGAACCCCGTCCGCACGACACCGCACCCTCCGACCGCGGCCCCGGCAAGCTCTCTGTCTCCGTCTCCGCCACGGCGGCCCCTGCCGCCACCGGCCGAGGGCGCCGGCTCAGCTGCACGGTGGCCCTCGCTGTCGCGGGGGCGCTGGCGGCGGTGACCGTCGGGTCGGTGTTCGTGTTCGACCTGCTGCCGGACAACGACAGGCCAAGCGCCGCGGGCGACTCCGACAGCGGCGCCCACTCCTCGACACCGAGCGCGAGCACCGGCGGCGACGCGGTCGCGCTGCCGGCCCGCTACCTCGGTACCTGGCAGGGCCAGGCCGCCGCACTCGACGGCACGCTTCCCATGGGGACCTTCCGGCTGACCGTCGCACAGGCCGACGTGGGCGAGAAGTTGGGCACCCTGCGGCACACCGATGTGCTCGGCGGGGTCTGCGACGACGTACTGACCCTGAAGAGGGTGACGGACAAGCAGGTCGTGGCGACCGCCGTCGGCGCCGAGTCGAACCGGGGCGTGTGCAGCCAGGCCGCCCACACGGTCCGGCTCACGCCCGTCGGCGACGACCTTCAATACGACTCCGACAGTGAGGACTCGGGGCGGCCGAAGGCACGGCTGTCGAAGGTCGAGCAAGGATGACCGGTCTCTTGGTCACCGTCGCCGTGGTGTGGGGAGCGGCGGCGGGGGCGCTGCTGCCGCGGGCCGCGTACCGGTTCTCGGTGCCCGCGGAGGAAACCTGGCGGGAGCGGTGTCCCGGGGGGCATCCGATCCGGGGGCCGGTCCGTGGCTGGCTCGGGCTGGCCCGGTGCGGGGAGTGTGCGGGCCGGGTTGGGGTGGGGGCGGACGCCGAGACCGTCGTGACCGCGGACGCCGAGACCGTCATGGCGAAGGAGTTCGCGCACGGGACGTACGGCCCCCGCACCCCCGTCCTCGCCCTCACCACCGCTCTCCTCTGTGCCGCCCTCGCCGCCGCCACCGGCACCCGGCCCGAGCTCGCCGTCTGGCTGCTGCTCGCGCCGGTCGGCGTGCTGCTGGCCGTCGTGGACTTCCGGGTGAAGCGGCTGCCGGACGTGCTGACGCTGCCGCTCGCCGGAGTCGCGCTGGTGCTGCTCGGGCTGGTCGCGCTGGTGCCCGAGCATGCCGGGGACTGGCCGTCCGCCGCGCTGGGCGCCCTTGCGCTCGGGGCCGGTTACTTCGTGCTGTGGCTGATCAACCCCGGGGGCATGGGCTTCGGCGATGTGAAGCTGGCGCTCGGGATCGGGGCCGTGCTCGGCTGGTACGGCTGGGGGACGGTGCTGCTCGGTACCTTCGCCGGGTTCCTGCTGGGGGCGTTGTACGGCGGTGCGCTCGTCGTGGCGCGGCGGGCCGGGCGCCGGACGACGATCCCGTTCGGGCCGTTTCTGATCGCGGGGGCGTACCTCGGGCTGCTGATCGGCGCGTACGCGGCCTGAAGTCCGTAGCCGAAAACGGCTGGCGTAGGCTGGTTCGGACCCGTCCTCCCCCCTTGACGAAAGGGACGCCCCCGGTGACCGAGAAGGCCGACCTTCAGTCCGTCCTCGACCGTGCCGCCGAAGGTGGGCGCATCACTCCCGAGGAGGCGCTCCTCCTCTACCGCGACGCCCCGCTGCACGCGCTGGGCGCAGCCGCCGACGCCGTACGGCGGCGCAGGTACGCGGGGACCGAGCACATCGCGACGTACATCATCGAGCGCAACATCAACTACACGAACGTGTGCGTCACTGCGTGCAAGTTCTGCGCCTTCTACGCCGCGCCCAAGGACACCGCCAAGGGCTGGACCCGCGATCTGGACGACATCCTGCGCCGGTGCGCGGAGACCGTCGAGCTCGGCGGGACGCAGATCATGTTCCAGGGCGGTCATCACCCGGACTACGGCGTCGAGTACTACGAGAAGCACTTCTCCGCCATCAAGCAGGCCTTCCCGCAGCTGGTCATCCACAGCCTGGGGGCGAGCGAGGTCGAGCACATGGCCCGGATCTCCAAGGTGAGTGTGGAGGAGGCCATCACGCGGATCCACGCGGCCGGTCTCGACTCCTTCGCCGGTGCCGGTGCCGAGTTGCTGCCCGCCCGTCCGCGCAAGGCCATCGCGCCGCTGAAGGAGTCCGGCGAGCGCTGGCTGGAGATCATGGAGACCGCGCACGGGCTGGGCGTCGAGTCCACGTCCACCATGCTCATGGGCACCGGCGAGACCAACGCCGAGCGCATCGAGCACCTGCGGATGATCCGTGACGTACAGGACCGGACGGGCGGCTTCCGCGCCTTCATCCCGTACACCTACCAGCCCGAGAACAACCACCTGAAGGGCCGTACGCAGGCCACGCTCTTCGAGTACCTGCGGATGATCGCCATCGCGCGGCTGTTCATGGACAACATCGCCCACATCCAGGGCTCGTGGCTGACCACCGGCAAGGAGGTCGGCCAGCTGTCTCTGCACTACGGTGCCGACGACCTCGGCTCGATCATGCTGGAGGAGAACGTCGTCTCCTCCGCCGGCGCCAAGCACCGCTCCAACCGGATGGAGATCATCGACCTCATCCGCAAGGCGGGGCGCGTCCCGGCCCAGCGGGCGACGACGTACGAGCACCTCGTCGTGCACGACGACCCGGCGAACGACCCCGTCGACGAGCGCGTGATGTCCCACATCTCCTCCACGGCGATCGCGGGCGGCACGGCTCATCCGGAGCTGAAGCTGCTGGCGTCCAACTGACGCCGCTGTGCTGACGGTTCACGCCGCCGACCTCCTGATCACGGGGGATCGGCGGCCGCCCGTGCCCGGCGGGGCGGTACTCGTCGAGGGGCGGGAGATCGCGGCCGTCGGGCGGTACGAGGAGCTGGTCGCCGCACATCCGACGGCTCGGGTGCGGCGCTGGCCGGGGCTTCTGACGCCCGGTCTGGTGAACGTCCACGGGCCCGAACTCCTGGAGCGGGCCTACCATCCCGATCCGCGCGAGGCCGACGAACTGGGCACCGAGCCGATCGCCGGCGCGGCCCTCGCGGCGCTCGCCATGACGGACGCGCGGTGGGGTGCGAGCGCTCGGCGCGGAGTGCAGCGGATGCTGGCCCACGGGACCGTCGCCGTGGCGGGGAGCCTGTGGCGGCCCGGCGCCGTCGACGCCGTGTACCGGGCGGGGCTGACGGTCGAGGAGCGGTTCGAGGATCCCCCGGGCCCGCCGACGCTCGACCCGTTGGCCGGGCGGAGCTTGGCGGAGGCGATCCTGCTGCCGTTTCCGCCGGACGGTGTACGCGGCATCGACGCGACCTTCGCCGTGTTCGACGTCTCCGACGAGGCCGTGCTCGCCGAACGCGGAGCCGTGAGCTGCGTGGCGACGGTCGTCAAGGGACGTCTGGTGTACCGGCGCCGGTAGGTGCCGACGCGAGCTCAGCCCGCGAACGCCTCCGCGAACGCCCCCGGACTCTGCTTCACCCCGCTGCAGTCCGTCGCCGCGTCGTCCTCGCCGGAGCTGCCCTCCTCGCACTGCTGGTCGCGTTCGGCCGACCACATCGACACCCACGCGATCCCCTTCTCCTCCGCGAACGACCGCACCTGGGCCGCGTCGGAGAGCGTGAACGTCTCGTTCTCCACGTCGTTGACGCCGATCATCGAGGTCAGCGCCATGCCCCGCCAGGCGGCCGCGTCCGCGAGACCGAACACGTCCTTGAGCTGGGTGTGGGCCGCCTTCGCCGAGGTGAGCGCGTAGCCGCCCATGTCGCCGTCGTACGACTCGGCGTAGTTCATCGTCATGAGGTTGACGGTGGAGACCTGTACGTCGTGCTCGTTGGCCGACTCCAGGAGGGCGAGGCCGGCTTCGTCGAGGCCGGACGGCATGACCGGGAGCGTGAAGGAGACCTCCAGGTCGGTGCGCTCCTCCTGCAACGCGGCGATCGCCTCCGAGCGCAGGGCGACCGAGTCGGAGTCGGTGAGTTCGTCGCCCTCGATGTCGAAGTCGGCCTGGGTGGAGCCGGCCGCGTCCAGCGCCTTGCCGTACGCCTCGGCCAGTTCGGACGCGCTGTCGCAGGTCGCCGCCAACTCCTCGCCGGAGGCGCCGCCGAAGGAGACCCGGACCGTGGCGCCGTCCTCCTTGAGCTGCGCTATCCGGGACTTCACGGACGAGTCATCGATGGCATGCGTCTCGTTCCACTTCGGCGTGCAGCCGCTGCCCTCTGCGATCACGAAGGCCAGGTTGTACGTCGTGGGGGAGGCGGCGGAGTCGTTGTCGGACGCGGTCGTGGCGTTGACGTAGGGGGCGTACGAGGTGGTGGAGACGGGCTCCTGGGCGGGGGACGCGCTCGACTGCGCGGGGGCGGCCGACGCCGCGTCCGAGGTGTCGTCGGACCCCGCTGAGCACCCCGCGGTGGCCAGGACGAACAGGCAGGTGAGCCCGGCCGCCGGCTTCAGGAAACTCCGCATTGAGTATGCTCCCGCTCTCGTGATTTCTGTCTCAGGACGGAAACAAACCGCGTTTCCGAAGTGGAAATGTCTCACACGGAGCAGAGCTCCGGGCGGACGACGACCGCACAGGCGCTTCATGGGCACAAGCGGTCAAAAGGCGCTCAACGGGCGAGCAATTCAGGCATACGACACCTTTCGCTCCGCTCGAAGTCGCGCAGGCTTTCTGGGAATCTCTCAGCGAAAGGAAAGATTTCCGGGTTTCTCATGGTTCTCTCACAAGGAACCCTGAGTTTAGGCCACATAAAGGCTCCCTAATATCCGGGGAATGCATTCCGAGCCTGCCATCGAAAACCGCGCCGCCGCAGTCGTGCGCGGTCGCCGCCGCAAACGCGGCAACGGGTCCCCGACCGAGGGTCCCGTGTTCGTTGACAACTCCGGACGCCGCTCCAAGGCGCTGCGCCGGATCGGCCTCCTGGTCGGTGTCGTCTGCCTCGGGTACGCGGTCGTCCTGGGCATGGCCTTCATGGGCGTCGGCATCTCGGTCAACCCGTCCTCGCTGGTGCCGTTCGGCGGAGGCGGAGGCGGCGGGAGCGGGGCCGGGCCGGGCGGCACGGGCCCCGGCGGCTACCAGCCGCAGGGCGGCATCGGCGACCGGGGCGTCCGGCCCAGCGGGGCCCCGTCGGCGCTGCCCTCGGTCAGCCCCTCGGCCATCCCCTCGGTCACCGCAGCCCCCTCGGCGGCGTCATGAGCACGAACATGAGCCCGAGCCCGAGCCCGAGCCCGAGCCCGAGCCCGAACCCGCCCGCACGCCGCCGCCGGCGTGCCCCCTCCCGGATCGAGCGGGCGGCGGGCAAGGCCGCGGCGTTGCAGAAGCCACGGGTCATCCTCGCCCTGCTGCTCCTCCTCGCCCTGACCAGCATCATGCTGCTCGACGGCTATCTGCGTGCCGAGGTCGGCGGCGACCAGCGGGTACGCGACGGGGCCAGCGCCAACAAGGTGCCGGACAAGATCCTCAACGGCGGGCCCATCGTGAGCTTCCGGGGCGGTCAGGCCACGACACTGTCCGTACCGGACAAGACGATCGCGCTCACCTTCGACGACGGCCCCAACCCGACGTACACGCCCCGGGTCCTGGAGATCCTGGAGAAGTACGACATCCCCGCCACGTTCTTCGTGGTCGGCTCGATGGTCTCGCGCTACCCGGGCATCGTGAAGGACATGGTCGAGCAGGGCAACGAGGTGGGCATCCACACCTTCACCCACGTCGACCTCTCCTACCAGAGCGACGCCCGCATCCGGCGCGAGATGGAGCAGACGCAGCTGGCGCTCGCGGGCGCGGCCGGCATCACGACCACGCTGTTCCGGGCGCCGTACTCCTCGGAGACGGACGCCATCGACAACTACAGCTGGCCCGTCTACCAGCAACTCGGCGCGGACGGCTACACCAGCGTCTTCGTCGACACCGACAGCGACGACTGGAAGAAGCCGGGCGTCTCGAAGATCGTCGAGTGGGCCACGCCGTCGGGGACCGACGGTGCGGCGGTGCTGATGCACGACGCGGGCGGCGAGCGCGAGCAGACGATCAAGGCGCTGCCCCAGTACATCGAGAAGATGCAGGCGAAGGGGTACACCTTCACCACCATCAGCGGTGTCATGGAGCAGCAGAACGGGGGCGCCGCGCAGGCGGCGGGGGCCGTGCAGCCCGGTGGCGTGCCGAACGGGCAGGCGGCCGGTGAAGCGGGGGGCACGGCGGAGGGGCAAGCGGGGGCCCAGGTTTCGGCGTCCGACCGTCTCCAGGCCGCGCACCGCGAGGCCACCGGTGCGACCCTCTACGAGGGCAAGGCCCTCCTCGTGGCCGTCGCCGTCGCCGAGTGGACCGTACCCACCCTGTCGGTCGGGCTGGTCGTCGTGGGCGTGGCGGTCATCGGCCGGTTCGGCATGATGCTGATCCTCGCCCGCAGCCACTACCGACAGCGCAACAGACGCCGGTTCAGCTGGGGAGAGCCGGTCACTCGCCCGGTGAGCGTGATCGTCCCGGCGTACAACGAGAAGGAGTGCATCGCCAACACCCTCAAGTCGCTGGCGCAGAGCACCCACCCGATCGAGATCATCGTGGTCGACGACGGATCGACGGACGGCACCTCCGAGATCGCGCGCAGCGCGGCCGACTCGCTCGGCATGTTCAACGTCCGGGTCATCCGCCAGGAGAACGCGGGCAAGCCGGCCGCCCTCAACAACGGTGTGCGCAGCGCCAGTCACGACCTCGTCGTGATGATGGACGGCGACACGGTCTTCGAGGCGGACACCGTACGACAGCTCGTGCAGCCCTTCGCCGACCCCGAGGTCGGCGCGGTCGCCGGCAACGCCAAGGTCGGCAACCGCGACACGGTCATCGGCGCCTGGCAGCACATCGAGTACGTGATGGGCTTCAACCTCGACCGCCGCATGTACGACCTGCTGCGCTGCATGCCGACCATCCCCGGCGCGATCGGCGCGTTCCGCCGCGAGGCGGTCCTCCAGGTCGGCGGCATGAGCGAGGACACCCTCGCCGAGGACACCGACATCACCATCGCCATGCACCGCGAGGGCTGGCGGGTCGTCTACCAGGAGCACGCGCGCGCCTGGACCGAGGCGCCGGGTTCCCTGAAGCAGCTCTGGTCGCAGCGGTACCGGTGGTCGTACGGCACGATGCAGGCGCTCTGGAAGCACCGCAAGTCCCTCACCGACAAGGGTCCCTCGGGCCGCTTCGGCCGGGTCGGCATGCCGCTCGTGGTCATCTTCCAGATCGTCACGCCGGTCTTCGCCCCGCTCATCGACGTGTTCACCGTCTACTCGATGATCTTCGTCGACTTCCGGGCGGCGCTGCTGGCCTGGCTCGCGGTCCTCGGCGTGCAGCTGTTCTGCGCGGCGTACGCCTTCCGGCTCGACCGCGAGAAGTACCGCTACCTGCTGATGATGCCCCTGCAACAGCTGGCCTACCGCCAGATGATGTACCTCGTCCTCATCCACTCCTGCATCACCGCCCTCACCGGCGGCCGCCTGCGCTGGCAGAAGCTGAAGCGGACCGGCGAGGTGGGCACCCCGGCGGGGGCGCCCTGATGGGGGCACACAGCAAGGGCGGTGTTCGAGAGGTCGACGCCACGACCTCGCCGCGGACCGCCGGACGCGACCGGTACTTCGACACGCTCAGGGCAGTCGCCCTGATCCGTGTCGTCGCCTACCACACCTTCGGGTGGGCCTGGGCCGGCCTGGTCTTCCCCTCCATGGGGATCATGTTCGGCCTGGCCGGCACGCTGATGGCCAAGTCCCTGGAGCGACCGCCGCTCACGGTGGTGAAGAGCCGACTGCGCCGACTCCTGCCGCCGTTCTGGTTCTGGGGCTTCTTCGTAGTCGTCGCGATGCTGGTCCACGGCTGGATGCCGGGCTGGCAGATCGTCTACTGGATCGTCCCGCTCGGCGACCCGCCGGGCAACGCGTGGGGCGTACAGGCCTGGGAGATCCTCTGGTACCTGCGGACGTATCTGTGGTTCGTCCTGCTCTCCCCGCTCCTGCTGAAGGTCTTCCGGCGCGCCCCCGTCCCGGTGCTCCTGCTGTCCCTCTGCCCGATTCTGGTCCTGACCTTCCTCTGGCCGGGCCCGGACAACCGCTTCGGCAGCGCACTGTGGGACCTGTCGACGTACCTCTTCTGCTGGCTCCTCGGCTTCGCCCACCGCGACGGCGTGCTCCAGCGGACGCGGCCCGCCGTGGTGGTCGTGCTGTCGCTCGCCGCGATGGGGTACGGCGGCTGGTACGCGGTCGGCCACCAGGCCGAGTTCGGCACCTACGACCTCGACGAGATCCCCCTCGCGCAGGCCTTCTGGTCGGCCGGTTTCGTCCTGCTCCTGATGTGGGCCAAGGCCCGCTTCCGGATCGACTTCGCCGGGCTCACCCGCTTCCGGCGGCTGGACAGGCTCGTGACGGTCTTCAACGCGCGCGCGGTCACGATCTACCTCTGGCACGAGATCGCGCTGATCCTGGCGGTCCCGCTGATCGACCGGTTCTGGCAGGTGCCGGCCTTCGAGACGTATCTGCCGCTGGAGAGCCAGTGGTTCATGTTCGGCGTCGGCTGGATCCTGATCGCCGGGTTCGTCCTGGGATGCGGATGGGTGGAGGACGTGGCGGCGAGGAGGAAGCCGCGGCTGCTCCCCTGAGCTGGCGCGAGGGGACGTACTGCAACAATGGCCCCGTGACCCGCGCTTCCCTGAACAAGCAGCCGCACGAAGTCGCCTCGATGTTCGACGACGTGGCGGAACGGTACGACCTGACGAACGACGTGCTCTCGCTCGGCCAGGACCGGGTGTGGCGCAAGGAGGTCGCCAAGGCGGTCGACGCCCGCCCCGCGCAGAAGGTCCTGGATCTGGCCGCCGGTACCGCCACGTCCTCGCTGCCCTTCGCCCGCACCGGCGCGTACGTCGTCCCCTGCGACTTCTCCCTCGGCATGCTCCAGGTCGGCAAGCGCAAGCACACCTGGCTGCCGTTCACCGCGGGCGACGCGACGAAGCTGCCCTTCAAGGACGACACCTTCGACGCCGTCACCATCTCCTTCGGGCTGCGCAACGTGCAGGACACCGACACGGCCCTGCGCGAGATGTACCGCGTGACCAAGCCCGGCGGCCGGGTCGTGATCTGCGAGTTCTCGCACCCGAGCTGGGCGCCCTTCCGCACCGTCTACACCGAGTACCTGATGCGCGCCCTGCCGCCGGTCGCGCGCGCGGTGTCGTCCAACCCCGACGCGTACGTCTACCTCGCCGAGTCCATCCGCGCCTGGCCCGACCAGCCCGCGCTGGCCGAGCGTCTCCAGAAGGCCGGCTGGTCGAGGGTGGCCTGGCGGAACCTGAGCGGCGGGATCGTGGCGCTGCACCGGGGTTTCAAGGCGAGTTGAACCCGGCCACGGCGTAGTACGGGGCGCCCGGTTCGTCGAGCTCGCGCTGCATGCCGCCGCCGCCCGGACGCGGCAGGCGCGGCTCGTGCACGCCCGCGCCCCCGCCGCCCTCACCCTCGCCGAACTCGAACCACACGGTCACCACGGCCCCGCGCGGAATCTCGGCGCCGGGTGGCGGGTACTGCCGTACGACGTACTCCACGACCGTGCGACGGAAGTCGGGCCGGTCGGGAGCGGCGAGCAGCACGCCGCCCGCCTCGGCCGCCTCGCGCGCGTCCACGGCCATCAGACCGACCAGCTTCGGCACCCGCACCTCGGGCGATTTGGGTGTTATTCGCACAGATGTCACCCCCAGCGGTACTGGCAGGGTAACCCCGGGTGCGTGCCACCCGGAAGCTCCAAGTGTCTTTCTGTGACAGTCGGTTACTGAGCGTAATCATCGGCTTCTGTGGCCGGCCGATCTCGATCTCGCCCGTCGGCCCCCGGTCCGGGGAGCTCGGTGCACTGGGCAGCCCTTCAGCCGGGTGATCAATTCTGCTGAATAGACTGCCCATGTCCAGTGCCGGTCGGCACGCAGATTCCGAACTTGGGGAGATCCCGCCGTGACCGAGCCCCTCTCCGAAAACACCGCCGATGTGATCGTCGTCGGCGCGGGGCCAGCCGGCTCCACCACCGCCTACCACCTCGCCAAGGCCGGACTCGACGTACTCCTGCTGGAGAAGACCGAGTTCCCGCGCGAGAAGGTCTGCGGCGACGGACTCACCCCGCGCGCCACCAAACAGCTCGTGGCCATGGGCATCGACATCTCCGAGGAGGCCGGCTGGCTGCGCAACAAGGGCCTGAGGATCATCGGCGGGGGTGTGCGGTTGCAGCTGGACTGGCCGGATCTCGCCTCCTTCCCGGACTACGGCCTCGTCCGCAAGCGCGACGACTTCGACGAGCAGCTGGCCCGGCAGGCACAGAAGGCGGGAGCGCGGCTGTACGAGCGCTGCAACGTGGGCGCGCCGATCCTCGACGACCGCACCGGCCGCATCACCGGCGTCCACGCCAAGCTCGGTGACACCGGGGAGAAGCGCGAGGTCACCTTCCACGCGCCGCTGGTCGTCGCCGCCGACGGCAACTCGACCCGGCTCTCCCTGGCGATGGGCCTGCACCGCCGCGAGGACCGCCCGATGGGCGTGGCCGTCCGTACGTACTTCACCTCGCCGCGCCACGAGGACGACTACCTGGAGTCCTGGCTGGAACTGTGGGACCGGCGGGGCGCCGAGGACCGTCTCCTCCCCGGCTACGGCTGGATCTTCGGCATGGGCGACGGCACCTCGAACGTCGGCCTCGGCGTCCTGAACACCTCCGACTCCTTCAAGGAACTCGACTGGCGCGAGGTCCTGAAGGCCTGGTGCGCGTCGATGCCGGAGGACTGGGGCTACACCCCCGACAACATGACCGGGCCCATCCGCGGCGCCGCCCTCCCCATGGCCTTCAACCGCCAGCCCCACTACACCAAGGGCCTGCTGCTGGTCGGCGACGCCGGCGGCCTGGTGAACCCCTTCAACGGCGAGGGCATCGCCTACGCCATGGAGTCCGGCCAGATCGCCGCCGACGTCATCGTCCAGGCCCACGCCCGCTCGACCCCTTCGGGGCGCGAACTGGCCCTTCAGCGCTACCCCCGCGTCCTCAAGGACACCTACGGCGGCTACTACACGCTGGGCCGCGCCTTCGTGAAGCTCATCGGCAACCCGAAGGTCATGAAGATCGCGACCCAGCGCGGCCTGTCGCACCCCCTGCTGATGAAGTTCACGCTGAAGATGCTCGCCAACCTCACCGACCCGACGGGCGGCGACGCGATGGACCGCATCATCAACGGCCTGAGCAAGGTGGCGCCGAAGGCGTGATCAGGCGCTGAGGGCGGCTGTGTTGGCGGCCCGGCGGGCGAAGACCTCTTCGCGCCGGTCCGCCACCTGCCGCAGCGCGTCCTTCCGCTCCCGCTTGGAGAGCCGGTCGAGATACACCTGCCCGTTCACATGGTCGGTCTCGTGGGCGAGGCAGCGGGCGAAGTACCCCGTGCCCTCGATGACGAGCGGCTCGCCGTCCTTGTCGAGCCCGCGCACGACGGCCCGGTCCGGACGCGGTACGTCCATCACGGCGCCGGGCACCGACAGGCACCCCTCGTTGTCGTCGAGCAGCCGTCGCCCGGCCGGGGGGAGCGGATCCAGCACCGGGTTGACGATGTGTCCGACATGCCGGACACCGTCGTCGTCCGGGCAGTCGTAGACGAACAGCCGCAGATCGACGCCGACCTGGTTCGCGGCGAGTCCCGCGCCGTCGGCGACGTACATCGTCAGGAACATGTCGTCGATCAGCGCCGCGAGATCGGGACCGAACTCGGTCACGTCCCGGCACGGCTTGTGCAGGACTCCCTCGCCCACCTCGGTGATACGCCGTACCGACCCGCGCCGGGCGTCGGGTGCGAGCGGGGGATACGAGTCGACGGGCCTGCCCTGTACGAACACGCTCGGCATGGCTGTTTCTCCTGTCGTGTGCGGTGGGGAATCCGGGTTCCGGCCTTCCGGAGCCCCTCCCCACCCTCCGTTGCTCATGACAACAGACCACACACAGCAGCCCCGGAACCAGACCGGCCGGACCGGCCACTCCCGCAGACGGTTCCTGACGGGCGCCGGGGAACCCGCCCCGTGCGACGCCCTGCGGACGGACTGGATCGACGACCGGCTCCGGCCTCGGACGAGCCGGATGGGGCCGCAGCCCTCGAGCGGCTGCGGCCCCATCCGTACTGTTGTCGCTCGCGTCAGAGCACCCGCACCGCTCCGGTCGGCGGGTCGTAGGACAGCGGCTTCTCGGCGACGCCCGTGGACGGGTTCTGCGCGCCGACGAACATGCCGTCACCGACGTACACCGCCACGTGGTACGCGCTGCCCGCGCTGCCCCAGTACAGGATGTCGCCCGGCAGCAGGTTGTCGAGCGAGACCTGGGTGCCGGCCGTCGACTGGTCCTGCGAGACGCGCGGCAGGTCGATGCCGACCTGCTTGAAGGCGGCCTGCATGAGGCCGGAGCAGTCCCAGGAGTTCGGGCCGGTGCCGCCGGAGACGTAGGCGTCACCGACCTGCGCCTTGGCGAAGGCGATGACCGCGGCGGCCGTGCCGGTGGCCGTGGACGTGCTCGTGGACGTGCTGGCGCTCGCCGAGGCGGACAGGGTGGCCCGCTCGGTGGTGCGGGACGCGCGCTCGGCAGCGGCCTTGCGAGCGGCCTCCTGGGCCGCCTTCTTCTTGTCCTCGGCCTTCTGCTTCGCCTCCGCGAGGTCCGCCTTGGCCTGCTTCGCGGCCTTTGCGGCGGCCGCGTCACGCTCGGCCTGCAGCTGGTAGTTCGCCGCCGCCTGCTGTGTGGCGTCGGCGGACTCGGCGACCTGCGTGGCCAGGTCGGCCGTCAGGGTGGGCAGTTCAAGCGTCTGCGTCACAGGCTCGGCAGCGTTCGCCGAACCCGACGCCCCGGCCACTGCCAGGGTGCTGAGAACGCCACCGGCAACTCCGGCCCGCATCGCGATTTTCGACGCGCTGCGGCGGGGCTTCCGGTGGCTGCGTATGTGAGCGGTGTGGGACATGAGAACAACCGGTATCAGGGGCTCCTCCATACCTTCAAGAAACGTGTGGTGCGCCACAGTTGTTCAATCGGTGTTCCGAACGCCGGGCGTGTCGTTCTTTATTGACGCCGTAACGGACATTGCGGACGCGAGTGATCATGCCTGTGATCATGGGCTTTCATTGTTACGCCCGAATTGCCCGCCACCTACCACTGGTTGGGACAGGTGGCCAACCCCGCTTCTCGTGGGCTTCTCGGGGGTGTGGTGGAGGTCACGCAACGGTTACGAGTGCGGGTGCGTCCGGTGTGCGGAACGCGTCGAGCCGAGCTCGTGAATGTGTGCACGCGTCCACACCGCGCACCGCGGCTCCCCCTGATGTGTGAACGCGGTCCTCTATCAAGGTGTCGCGTCCAGCACCAATTTGCATGCAAGGGAAGTCTCTTGATATGGAGACTCACCTTTCGACCTGCACCGACGAGCGAAACTGTCACGTCTGGTGATCACTCGGACGCTTCTCGTACGAAGATCGACACTCGTCCGGCTTCATGATCCTTCGTCAGGTGGTGGAGATCACAAAGCTTGTGCAATACCCCGTGTCGCAGATCACAGAGCGGCAGGCATAAGATGCGAGGCAGTTGGGCTTGTGACCTGCTTCACATGTTCGCGATCTTCGCCGGGACTAGCGGGGCTCTCGGGACATGTGAGGCGGATGTGAGTCCGATGTGCCATCGCCAGCAGTCAGTGCCGACTGAGAGGAGCGAGGAGCGGTGAACGCGTATGCGCCCATCCTCGTACTGGGAGCCCTCGGGGCAGGCTTTGCGATCTTCTCCGTGGTCATGGCCACGCTGATCGGTCCGAAGCGGTACAACCGGGCCAAGCTCGAGGCCTACGAGTGCGGGATCGAGCCGACCCCCACGCCGGCCGGCGGCGGGCGCTTCCCCATCAAGTACTACCTGACGGCGATGCTCTTCATCGTCTTCGACATCGAGATCGTCTTCCTCTACCCCTGGGCCGTCACCTTCGACGCCCTGGGTGTTTTCGGGCTCGTGGAGATGCTGCTCTTCGTGCTCACCGTCTTCGTCGCGTACGCGTACGTATGGCGGCGCGGCGGCCTGGAATGGGACTGAGGGGCCTTTAGCCATGGGACTCGAAGAAAAGCTGCCGAGCGGTTTCCTGCTGACCACCGTCGAGCAGGCCGCGGGCTGGGTGCGCAAGTCGTCCGTCTTCCCCGCCACCTTCGGCCTCGCCTGCTGTGCCATCGAGATGATGACCACCGGCGCCGGCCGCTACGACCTGGCGCGCTTCGGCATGGAGGTCTTCCGCGGTTCGCCGCGGCAGGCGGACCTGATGATCGTCGCCGGCCGGGTCAGCCAGAAGATGGCGCCGGTGCTCCGGCAGGTCTACGACCAGATGCCGAACCCGAAGTGGGTGATCTCCATGGGGGTCTGCGCCTCCTCGGGCGGCATGTTCAACAACTACGCCATCGTCCAGGGCGTCGACCACATCGTGCCGGTCGACATCTATCTGCCCGGCTGCCCGCCACGGCCCGAGATGCTGATGGACGCCATCCTCAAGCTCCACCAGAAGATCCAGTCCTCCAAGCTCGGCGTGAACGCCGAGGAGGCGGCCCGTGAGGCGGAGGAAGCGGCGCTCAAGGCCCTGCCGACGATCGAGATGAAGGGGCTGCTGCGGTGAGCGACGCGAACGGCACCAACGGGGCGTCGAACGGGGTGAATCCCGAAAAGGACCTCGGCGCCTCCAACCTCCCCGGCCAGCGCGGCGAGGGCGGTGAGGAGATCCGCGTCCAGCGCGGCATGTTCGGCGCCAACAACGGCGGCGACACCTCCGGCTACGGCGGCCTGGTCCGCTCCATCCGGCTCCCGGGCCCGACGAGCCGCCCCTACGGGGGATGGTTCGACGAGGTCGCCGACGAGCTGGAAGGCGCGCTGGAAGAGCAGGGCCTCCTCCCCGAGAACGCGATCGAGAAGACGGTCGTCGACCGCGACGAGCTCACCTTCCACATCGAACGCGAGCACCTGTTGCGCGTCGCCCGCACCCTGCGCGACGACCCCGCCCTGCGCTTCGAGCTGTGCACGGGCGTGAGCGGGGTCCACTACCCGCACGACAAGGGTCGCGAGCTGCACGCCGTCTACCACCTGCGCTCGATCACCCACAACCGGCTGATCCGCCTGGAAGTCAGCGCTCCGGACAGCGACCGGCACATCCCGTCGCTGGTCTCCGTGTATCCGACCAACGACTGGCACGAGCGCGAGACCTACGACTTCTTCGGCATCGTCTTCGACGGTCACCCGGCCCTGACGCGGATCATGATGCCGGACGACTGGCAGGGCCACCCGCAGCGCAAGGACTACCCCCTCGGCGGCATCCCCGTCGAGTACAAGGGCGCCCAGATCCCGGCTCCGGACCAGCGGAGGTCGTACTCGTGAGCACTTCCCACGCCTCCCCCAGGGAGACCACCGAAGGCACCGTATACACGGTCACCGGCGGCGACTGGGACGAGGTCGTCCAGTCCGCGGCCCGCGCCGACGACGAGCGCATCGTCGTCAACATGGGCCCCCAGCACCCCTCCACCCACGGCGTGCTGCGCCTCATCCTGGAGATCGACGGCGAGACGGTCACCGAAGCCCGGTGCGGCATCGGCTACCTCCACACCGGCATCGAGAAGAACACCGAGTTCCGCACGTGGACGCAGGGCACCACGTTCGTGACGCGCATGGACTACCTGACGTCCTTCTTCAACGAGACCGCCTACTGCCTCGCCGTCGAGAAGCTCCTCGGCATCGAGGACCAGATCCCCGACCGCGCCACCCTCATCCGGGTGCTCCTGATGGAGCTGAACCGGCTGTCCTCGCACCTGGTGTGCATCGCCACCGGCGGCATGGAACTCGGCGCCACCACGATCATGATCTACGGATTCCGTGATCGTGAAATGATTCTCGACATCTACGAGCTCATCACGGGCCTGCGGATGAACCACGCGTACATCCGCCCCGGCGGACTCGCGCAGGACCTGCCGCCCGGCGCGGTGGACCACATCCGCGAGTTCGTGAAGAAGATGAAGAAGAACCTCCCGGAGTACGACAAGCTCGCCACCGGGAACCCCATCTTCAAGGCCCGCATGCAGGACGTCGGCTATCTCGACCTGACCGGCTGCATGGCCCTCGGCGCCACCGGCCCGATCCTGCGCTCCGCCGGCCTGCCGCACGACCTGCGCAAGTCGCAGCCGTACTGCGGCTACGAGACGTTCGACTTCGACATCCCCACCGCCGATTCCTGCGACTCCTACGGCCGCTTCCTGATCCGGCTGGAGGAGATGCGTCAGTCCCTCAGGATCGTCGAGCAGTGCCTGGACCGGCTGCAGCCCGGCCCGGTCATGGTCGCCGACAAGAAGATCGCCTGGCCCGCCCAGCTCGCCCTGGGGCCGGACGGTCTGGGCAACTCCCTCGACCACATCAAGAAGATCATGGGCACCTCCATGGAGGCCCTGATCCACCACTTCAAGCTGGTCACCGAGGGCTTCCGGGTACCGCCGGGACAGGCGTACGCGGCCGTCGAGTCGCCCAAGGGCGAGCTCGGGGTGCACGCCGTCTCCGACGGAGGCACCCGCCCCTACCGGGTCCACTTCCGGGACCCGTCCTTCACCAACCTGCAGGCGATGGCGGCGATGTGCGAGGGCGGCCAGGTCGCCGACGTCATCGTCGCTGTCGCGTCCATCGACCCCGTGATGGGAGGCGTCGACCGGTGACCACCTCTTCTTCGGAGCGGGGCGTCAGCCTGGGCATGCCCGAGCTGCCCGCGCCCGCATACCCGGACGACGTCCGCACCCGGCTGGAGACGGACGCGCGGGAGATCATCGCCCGCTATCCGGACTCCCGCTCGGCCCTGCTGCCGTTGCTGCATCTCGTGCAGTCGGAGGAGGGCCATGTCACGCGCACCGGGATGCAGTTCTGCGCGGACGTGCTCCGCCTGACCACGGCCGAGGTCACCGCGGTCGCCACCTTCTACACCATGTACCGGCGCCGGCCGAGCGGTGACTACCAGGTCGGCGTCTGCACCAACACGCTGTGCGCGGTCATGGGCGGCGACGCGATCTTCGAGTCCCTCCAGGAGCACCTGGGCGTCGGCAACGGCGGGACCACCGAGGACGGCAAGGTCACCCTGGAGCACATCGAGTGCAACGCGGCCTGCGACTTCGCGCCGGTCGTGATGGTCAACTGGGAGTTCTTCGACAACCAGACCCCGGCGAGCGCCAAGCGCCTCGTCGACGACCTGATCGAGGGGCGGCCGGTCGAGCCCACGCGCGGGGCGCCGCTGTGCACCTTCAAGGAGACCGCCCGGATCCTGGCCGGCTTCCCCGACGAGCGGCCCGGGGCGGTCGACGCGAGCGGCGGAGCGGGACCCGCTTCGCTGGTGGGCCTTCGCCTGGCAAGGGGAGAGGCCGCACCCGCGCGCGTGGTCCATCCGCGCGACGGCGGACCGCACGACGGCGGACCGCACGACGAGCCGCACGACACAGCGGTGCACCACCCGTCACCGACGGAGCACTTGAGCTCGCACGACGCGCCGCAGGACACGTCGGCCTCCGACCCGGCCCACCCGGCAGGGCCTACCGCCGAGGAGGGGGAGTGATGACCTTGGCACCCGAGATCAAAGACACCAGCCCCGAGAAGCTGCTCGCACCCGTGCTGTCGGCCTTCTGGGACGAGGACAGGTCCTGGACGCTGGACGTCTACCGAAGGCACGAAGGGTACGAGGGACTCCGCAAGGCGCTCGCCATGTCGCCGGACGACCTGATCGCGTACGTCAAGGACTCCGGTCTGCGCGGTCGCGGCGGTGCGGGATTCCCCACGGGAATGAAATGGCAGTTCATTCCCCAGGGGGATGGAAAGCCGCACTATCTAGTTGTCAACGCCGACGAGTCGGAGCCCGGAACGTGCAAGGACATTCCGCTCCTCTTCGCGAACCCGCATAGCCTCATCGAGGGCATTGTCATCGCGTGTTATGCCATCAGGTCTTCGCATGCCTTCATCTATCTGCGCGGTGAAGTCGTCCCTGTGTTGCGGCGGTTGCACGAGGCCGTGCGTGAGGCCTACGAGGCGGGCTACCTGGGCGAGAACATCCTGGGCAGCGGACTCGACCTCCAGCTCACCGTGCACGCGGGCGCGGGCGCGTACATCTGCGGTGAGGAGACCGCACTGCTCGACTCGCTCGAAGGCCGCCGGGGTCAACCGCGGCTCCGTCCCCCTTTCCCTGCTGTCGCGGGCCTCTATGCGTGCCCGACTGTTGTGAATAACGTCGAGTCGATCGCGTCGGTTCCCGCCATCCTGCAAAAAGGAAAGGAATGGTTCAGGTCGATGGGCAGCGAGAAGTCCCCGGGCTTCACGCTCTACTCGCTCAGCGGCCACGTCGCCAGCCCCGGCCAGTACGAGGCCCCGCTCGGCATCACCCTGCGCCAACTCCTCCAGATGAGCGGCGGGATGAGGCCCGGGCACCGGCTGAAGTTCTGGACGCCCGGCGGCTCCTCGACGCCGATGTTCACCGAGGAGCACCTCGACGTCCCTCTTGACTACGAAGGAGTGGGCGCCGCGGGTTCCATGCTCGGCACAAAGGCTCTGCAGTGCTTCGACGAGACGACCTGCGTCGTGCGTGCCGTGACCCGCTGGACCGAGTTCTACGCCCACGAGTCCTGCGGCAAGTGCACACCGTGCCGTGAAGGGACGTACTGGCTCGTGCAGTTGCTGCGCGACATCGAGGCCGGCAAGGGCGTCATGTCCGACCTCGACAAGCTGAACGACATCGCCGACAACATCAACGGCAAGTCCTTCTGCGCCCTCGGCGACGGCGCCGCCTCGCCGATCTTCTCCTCGCTCAAGTACTTCCGCGAGGAGTACGAGCAGCACATCACGGGCCGTGGCTGCCCCTTCGACCCGGCCAAGTCGACGGCCTGGGCCGACCACCGCACGGAGGTGAACGCATGACCGTGACCACCAACGCTCCTTCGGGCGGGGGAGAGGCGGCGGTCCCGCCGGAAGATCTCGTGTCGCTGACGATCGACGGCGTGGAGATCAGCGTGCCCAAGGGCACCCTGGTCATCCGGGCCGCCGAGCAACTCGGCATCGAGATCCCCCGGTTCTGCGACCACCCTCTCCTCGACCCGGCCGGCGCCTGCCGCCAGTGCATCGTCGAGGTCGAGGGCCAGCGCAAGCCCATGGCGTCGTGCACCATCACCTGCACGGACGGGATGGTGGTGAAGACCCACCTCACCTCGCCGGTCGCCGAGAAGGCACAGCACGGTGTGATGGAGCTGCTCCTCATCAACCACCCGCTGGACTGCCCGGTCTGCGACAAGGGCGGCGAGTGCCCGCTGCAGAACCAGGCCATGTCGCACGGTCAGGCCGAGTCCCGCTTCGAGGGAAAGAAGCGGACCTACGAGAAGCCCGTGCCGATCTCCACGCAGGTGCTGCTCGACCGTGAGCGGTGCGTGCTGTGCGCCCGCTGCACCCGGTTCTCCAACCAGGTCGCGGGCGACCCGATGATCGAGCTGATCGAGCGGGGCGCGCTCCAGCAGGTCGGCACCGGTGAGGGCGACCCCTTCGAGTCGTACTTCTCCGGCAACACCATCCAGATCTGCCCGGTCGGCGCGCTGACCTCGGCGGCGTACCGATTCCGCTCCCGCCCCTTCGACCTGGTCTCCTCGCCGTCCGTGTGCGAGCACTGCTCCGGCGGTTGCGCCACGCGCACCGACCACCGGCGCGGCAAGGTCATGCGGCGGCTCGCGGCCGAGGACCCCGAGGTCAACGAGGAGTGGATCTGCGACAAGGGGCGCTTCGCATTCCGGTACGCCCAGCAGCGGGACCGGCTCCAGCACCCGCTGGTGCGCAACGCCGAGGGCGACCTCGTGCCGGCGTCCTGGCCGGAGGCGTTGCAGATCGCCGCTCAGGGCCTGCTCGCCTCACGGGCCCGGACCGGTGTCCTGACCGGCGGCCGGCTCACCATCGAGGACGCCTACGCCTACAGCAAGTTCGCGCGCGTGGCGCTCGACACCAACGACATCGACTTCCGCGCGCGCGTGCACAGCCCCGAGGAGGCCGACTTCCTGGCCGCCCGGGTCGCCGGACGCGGCCGGGACCTCGACGGTACGGGCGTCACGTACACCGCCCTGGAGAAGGCACCCGCCGTTCTGCTGGTCGGGTTCGAGGCCGAGGAGGAGGCGCCCGGCGTCTTCCTCCGGCTGCGCAAGGCCTGGCGCAAGCACGGGCAGAAGGTGTTCTCCCTCGCCACGCACGCCACGCGTGGCCTGGAGAAGGCCGGCGGCACGCTGCTGCCCGCAGCTCCCGGCACCGAGACCGAGTGGCTGGACGCGCTCGCGAGCGGGGTCGGTCTGGAGGACGACGGCGCGAAGGCCTCCGAGGCGCTGCGTACCGAGGGCGCGGTGATCCTCGTGGGCGAGCGGCTGGCCGCCGTGGCGGGCGGGCTGACCGCCGCGGTACGGGCCGCTTCGGCGACCGGCGCCCAGTTGGTGTGGATCCCGCGCCGGGCGGGGGAGCGCGGTGCCGTCGAGGCGGGCGCGCTGCCCACGCTGCTGCCGGGCGGGCGTCCGGCCACCGACCCGCGCGCGCGGGACGAGGTCGCCGTGGCCTGGGGCCTGGCCGAACTCCCGCACCGCTACGGGCGCGACACCGGCCAGATCGTCGAGGCCGCCGCCGGCGGTGAGCTCCAGGCGCTGCTGGTCGCGGGCGTCGAGGTCGCCGACCTGCCCGACCCGGCACGCGCGCGTGAGGCGCTGCGAGAGGTCGGCTTCCTGGTGTCGCTGGAACTGCGGCCCAGCGAGGTCACCGAACTCGCGGACGTCGTCCTGCCGGTGGCCGCGGTCGCCGAGAAGGCCGGCACCTTCCTCAACTGGGAGGGCAGGGTGCGCTTCTTCGAGGCCGCGCTCAAGCCCGACCACATGACCCGGCGCCTCGCACCCACCGACGCGCGCGTGCTGCAGATGCTGGCCGACGCCATGGACGTACACCTGGGTCTGCCGGATCTGCGGACCGCGCGTGCGGAGCTGGACCGGCTCGGGGCCTGGGACGGCCCCCGGGCCACCGAACCCCTGGAGACCGCCGCGCAGTTGCCGCGGCCGGCCGCCGGTGAGGCCGTACTGGCCGGGCACCGGCTGCTGCTCGACCAGGGCGTCCTCCAGGAGGGCGACGAGGCGCTCGCCGGGACGCGGCACGCGGCCCACGCGCGCGTGTCGCCCGCAACGGCTGCCGAAGCCGGGGTGAAGGACGGCGACCTGCTCGCTGTGACCGCGAGCACCGGAACGGTCGAACTGCCCCTCAGGATCACCGAGATGCCCGACCGCGTGGTCTGGCTCCCGCTGAACTCCCTGGGTGGCGGCGTCGCCTCCGACACCGGGGCGCTGCCCGGCGCACTCGTCCGCATCGGTCCGGCGACGCTCGCCGCCGAAGCCCCCAAGGAGGTGGAGGCATGAGCCCGTACCTCGCCGCTGAAGACCTCTCGATGTTCGGCACCGACCCCTGGTGGCTGGTCGTCGTCAAGGCGGTGTTCTGCTTCGCCTTCCTGATGGTGACCGTGCTGTTCTCCATCGTCTGGGAGCGCAAGGTCGTCGCCTGGATGCAGCTGCGCATCGGGCCCAACCGGCACGGCCCCTGGGGCATGCTCCAGTCGCTCGCCGACGGCATCAAGCTGATGCTCAAGGAAGACCTCGTCGTCAAGCGCGCGGACAAGGTGGTGTACATCCTCGCGCCGATCGTCGCGGCCATCCCGGCCTTCATGGCGATCGCGGTGATCCCCTTCGGGCCGGCCGGCAACGAGATCTCGATCTTCGGCCACCGCACCGCGATGCAGCTCACCGACCTGCCGATCGCGATGCTCTACATCCTCGCGGTCGCCTCGGTCGGCATCTACGGCATCGTCCTCGCGGGCTGGAGCTCCGGATCCACCTATCCGCTCCTCGGCGGTCTGCGCTCCTGCGCGCAGATGATCTCGTACGAGATCGCCATGGGCGCCGCGTTCGCCTCGGTGTTCCTCTACTCGGGGTCGATGTCGACCTCGACGATCGTCGAGCAGCAGCAGGACCGCTGGTACATCGTCCTGCTGCCGGTCTCCTTCGTGATCTACATCGTGACGATGGTGGGCGAGACCAACCGCGCCCCCTTCGACATGCCGGAGTCCGAGGGCGACCTGGTGGGCGGCTTCAACACCGAGTACTCGTCGATCAAGTTCGCGATGTTCATGCTCGCCGAGTACGTGAACATGGTGACGGTCTCCGCCGTGTCCGTGACGCTCTTCCTGGGCGGCTGGCGGGCTCCATGGCCGGTCAGCACCTTCTGGGAGGGCGCGAACCACGGCTGGTGGCCGATGCTCTGGTTCGTCGTCAAGGTGCAGCTGCTGCTGTTCTTCTTCATCTGGCTGCGCGGCACCCTCCCGCGGGTCCGCTACGACCAGCTGATGAAGCTCGGCTGGAAGGTCCTCATCCCGGTCTCCCTGGTGTGGCTGATGCTCGTGGCCACCGTGCGGACCCTCAGGAACGAGAACTACGACTTCGCCGACATCGCCCTCTACATCGGCGGCGGCGTCCTCGCCCTGCTGCTGCTCTCCTTCGTCGTCGACATGTTCCGCGAGAAGGCGAGGGTGGCCGAGCGGCCCCTCGAGGAACCGGTCGGCTTCGACCCGATGGCGGGCGGGTTCCCCGTGCCTCCGCTGCCGGGGCAGGAGCTTCCGCCGGTGCCGCGGCGCAGTCCGCGCCGCGAGCGCGAGTTGATTGTCAGTGGTGGCCCGGATACTGCGAGTGACGGATCTTCGGATGGAAAGGAGGCGTCCGATGGCTGAGGAGCCCAAGGAGGCCGGGCAGACGAAGCCTGGCTTCCAGAACCCTGTGGCCGGCTTCGGCGTGACCTTCAAGGCCATGTTCAAGAAGCGGCTGACCGAGCAGTACCCGGAGCAGCAGAAGACCACTGCCCCCCGGTTCCACGGACGGCACCAGCTCAACCGCCATCCGGACGGCCTGGAGAAGTGCGTCGGCTGCGAATTGTGCGCCTGGGCCTGCCCCGCCGACGCCATCTATGTGGAGGGCGCCGACAACACCGACGAGGAGCGCTACTCGCCGGGCGAGCGGTACGGCCGCGTCTACCAGATCAACTACGCCCGCTGCATCCTGTGCGGCCTGTGCATCGAGGCGTGCCCCACGCGCGCGCTCACGATGACCAACGAGTTCGAGCTGGCCGACTCCAGCCGCGCCAACCTCATCTACACCAAGGAGCAGCTGCTCGCCGGCCTCGAAGAGGGCATGGTCGACAGCCCGCACTCCATCTTCCCGGGGACGGACGAGCAGGACTACTACCGGGGCCTGGTGACCGAGGCCGCGCCCGGCACGGTGCAGCAGGTCGCGCTCTCCAAGGGAGAGGTTCCGCAGGAGGCCGCGTCGACCTTCGGCGAGGACGAGCCGACGTCGGAGAAGGTGATCGGCCGATGAGCGCGCAACTCGCCGCCTACTCCACCTCCACCGGAGAGGCCTTCCAGTTCTGGGTCCTCGGCACCGTCGCCGTGATCGGCGCCCTGTGCACCGTCTTCATGAAGCGGGCCGTGCACAGTGCGCTCTGTCTCGCCGGAACCATGATCATCCTGGCGGTGTTCTACCTCGCCAACGGCGCCTATTTCCTCGGCGTCGTCCAGATCGTCGTCTACACCGGCGCGATCATGATGCTGTTCCTGTTCGTGGTGATGCTCGTCGGCGTCACGGCGGCGGACTCCCTGAAGGAGACCATCAAGGGCCAGCGCTGGCTGGCCCTGACCTGCGGGCTCGGCTTCGGCATCCTGCTGTTCGCGGGCATCGGCAACGCCTCCCTGACGGAGTTCAGCGGCCTCGCTCAGGCGAACGCGAGCGGCAATGTGGAGGGCCTGGCGGCCCTCATCTTCACGAAGTACGTCTTCGCCTTCGAGATCACCGGCGCCCTGCTGATCACGGCCGCCGTCGGCGCCATGGTGCTCACCCACCGCGAGCGCACCGAGCGGGCCAAGACCCAGCGCGAGCTGTCCGAGGAGCGCGTCCGCGAGGGCAAGCACCTGCCGCCGCTGCCGGCGCCCGGTGTGTACGCCCGGCACAACGCCGTGGACATCGCGGGCCTGCTGCCCGACGGCACCCCGTCCGACCTCACCGTCAGCAAGACGCTGCGGGAGCGCGGCCAGATCCGTGACGTGTCACAGGAGGCGCTCAACGACCTGCGGGCTCTGGAGCAGCGCGCCGAGGAGCGCCTGGAGCGCACCGGGATCGAGCAGGCCAACCTCAAGCGGGCCGAGGAGGCGTCGAAGTGAACCCCGTCAACTACCTCTATCTCGCCGCCCTGTTGTTCACGATCGGCGCCACCGGGGTGCTGATCAGGCGCAACGCGATCGTGGTCTTCATGTGCGTCGAGCTGATGCTCAACGCCTGCAACCTCGCGTTCGTCGCCTTCTCCCGGATGCACGGCAACCTCGACGGCCAGATCATCGCCTTCTTCACGATGGTCGTCGCCGCCGCGGAGGTCGTGGTCGGGCTCGCGATCATCGTGTCGCTGTTCCGTTCCCGCCACTCGGCCTCGGTCGACGACGCCAGCCTGATGAAGCTGTAAGGGGTCGCTGAACCGTGACTAATGCTGAGAACCTGATTGCGCTGCTCGTCGCGGCGCCCCTGCTCGGAGCGGCGGTCCTGCTGTGCGGCGGCCGCAGGCTGGACGCCGTCGGCCACTGGATCGGCACGGCCCTGGCCGCCGCGTCCTTCGTGTTCGGTGCGATCCTCTTCGTCGACCTGCTCGGCAAGGACGCCGAGCACCGGACACTGACCCAGCATCTGTTCAGCTGGGTGCCTGTCGAGGGCTTCCAGGCGGACGTCGCCTTCCAGCTCGACCAGTTGTCGATGACGTTCGTGCTGCTGATCACCGGCGTCGGCTCGCTGATCCACCTGTACTCGGTCGGGTACATGGAGCACGACGAGCGGCGCCGCCGCTTCTTCGGCTATCTGAACCTGTTCCTCGCGGCGATGCTGCTGCTCGTCCTCGCCGACAACTACCTGCTGCTGTACGTCGGCTGGGAGGGCGTCGGTCTCGCCTCCTACCTGCTGATCGGCTTCTGGCAGCACAAGCCCAGCGCCGCCACCGCCGCCAAGAAGGCCTTCCTGGTCAACCGCGTCGGCGACGTGGGCCTGTCGATCGCGATCATGCTGATGTTCACGACCTTCGGAACCTTCGCCTTCGGCCCGGTGCTCGGCACCCATGAGGAGCCGGGACTCGTCGCAGACACCTCCGAGGCCACGCTCACCGGCATCGCACTGATGCTGCTGCTCGCCGCCTGCGGCAAGTCCGCCCAGGTGCCGCTGCAGTCCTGGCTCGGGGACGCGATGGAGGGCCCGACCCCGGTCTCGGCCCTCATCCACGCCGCGACGATGGTGACCGCGGGCGTGTACCTGATCGTCCGCTCCGGGGCCATCTTCAACGCGGCGCCCGACGCGCAACTCGTCGTCACCATCGTCGGCGCCGTCACGCTCCTGTTCGGTGCGATCGTCGGTTGCGCGAAGGACGACATCAAGAAGGCGCTGGCCGGCTCGACCATGTCGCAGATCGGCTACATGGTCCTGGCCGCGGGCCTCGGCCCCATCGGCTATGTCTTCGCGATCATGCACCTGGTGACGCACGGCTTCTTCAAGGCCGGACTGTTCCTCGGCGCCGGTTCGGTCATGCACGGCATGAACGACGAGGTCGACATGCGCAAGTACGGCGGCCTCAGGAAGTACATGCCGGTCACCTTCGTCACCTTCGGGCTCGGCTACCTCGCCATTATCGGCTTTCCCGGCCTGTCCGGCTTCTTCTCCAAGGACAAGATCATCGAGGCGGCCTTCGCCAAGGGCGGCACCGAGGGCTGGATCCTCGGCGGTTGCGCCCTGCTGGGCGCGGCCATCACGGCGTACTACATGACGCGCGTGATGCTGATGACGTTCTTCGGAGAAGAACGCTGGCGTCACACCAAGACGGCCTCTCCGGCCGAGCCGAGTGTGGAGCCCGCAGCCGAGCACCGCGGCGAGCACGCGGAACCGCACCCGCACGAGTCGCCGAGGTCCATGACGATCCCCATGATTGTGCTGGCCTTCGGATCGGTGTTCGCGGGTGGCTTCTTCAGCATCGGCGACCGCTTCCTGCACTGGCTGGAACCCGTCACCGGCCACGACCACGGAAACCCGCCGGTCAGCGCGCTGACGGTCACCCTCGCCACGATGGTGGTGCTGGTCGTCGGCGTGGCGATCGCCTGGGCCCAGTACGGCCGCCGCCCGGTCCCGGTCCTCGCCCCGCGCGGGTCGCTGCTCACCCGGGCCGCCCGGCGCGACCTGCTCCAGGACGACTTCAACCACGTGGTCCTGGTCCGCGGCGGCGAGCACCTCACGCGCTCCCTGGTGTACGTCGACCACACCCTGGTCGACGGCGTCGTCAACGGTACGGCGGCCTCGATGGGTGGCCTCTCCGGGCGGATGCGCAAGCTGCAGAACGGCTTCGCACGGTCGTACGCGGTCTCGATGTTCGGCGGTGCGGCGGTCCTCGTCGCCGCGACCCTGCTGATGAGGGCGGTCTGATTACCGATGTCCTTTCCTCTGCTGACAGTGACGGCGGCGCTCCCGGCCCTCGGGGCGATCGCCACGGCCGCTGTGCCGGCGGCACGGCGCACCGCCGCCAAGTGGCTGGCGCTGCTCGTCTCGCTCGCCACGCTCGTCCTCGCGATCGTCGTCCTGGTCCGCTTCGACCCGGGCGGCGACCGCTACCAGCTCACCGAATCCCATGCCTGGATCGCGGACTTCGGGGTCAGGTACGAGCTGGGCGTGGACGGCATCGGGGTGGCGCTCGTCGCGCTGACCGCGCTGCTGATCCCGTTCATCATCCTCGCGGGCTGGCACGACGCCGACCCGCTGGAGACGGGCGCTGAATCTCTTGGCAGCTTCGCTGCGGGCCGCTGGCGGCCCACCCAGGGCTTCTTCGCGCTGATCCTGGCCGTCGAAGCGATGGTGATCATCTCCTTCGAGGCCACCGACGTCTTCCTCTTCTACATCTTCTTCGAAGCCATGCTGATCCCGATGTACTTCCTCATCGGCGGCTTCGGAGACCGTGCCCACCAACACGGCGAGGAGGCGGCGTCGACGCAACGGTCGTACGCCGCGGTGAAGTTCCTCCTCTACAACCTGGTCGGCGGACTGATCATGCTGGCCGCGGTGATCGGCCTCTATGTGGTCGCCGGGAACTTCTCGCTCCAGGAGATCGCCGAGGCCCGCGCCAACGGCTCGCTGGACATGGCGACCAACACCGAACGCTGGCTGTTCCTCGGGTTCTTCTTCGCCTTCGCGGTGAAGGCGCCCCTGTGGCCGCTGCACACCTGGCTGCCCAACGCGATGGGGGAGGCCACCGCCCCGGTCGCCGTCCTCATCACCGCGGTCGTCGACAAGGTGGGCACCTTCGCGATGCTCCGCTTCTGCCTCCAGCTGTTCCCGGAGGCGTCGAAGTGGGCGACGCCCGTGATCCTCGTGCTGGCGCTGATCAGCATCATCTACGGGGCGCTGCTCGCCGTCGGCCAGCGGGACATCAAGCGGCTGGTGGCGTACGCGTCGATCTCGCACTTCGGCTTCATCATCATGGGCATCTTCGCGATGACCAGTCAGGGGCAGTCGGGTGCGACGCTCTACATGGTCAACCACGGGATCTCGACGGCCGCGTTGATGCTGGTGGCCGGCTTCCTGATCTCGCGGCGCGGCTCGCGGCTCATCGCCGACTACGGCGGAGTGCAGAAAGTCGCTCCGGTCCTCGCCGGCACCTTCCTGATCGGCGGTCTGGCGACCCTGTCGCTGCCCGGGCTCGCGCCCTTCGTGAGTGAGTTCCTCGTCCTGGTCGGCACGTTCGAGCGCTACCCGGTGATCGGGATCATCGCCACCTTCGGCATCGTCCTTGCCGCGCTCTACACCCTCGTCCTCTATCAGAGGACGATGACGGGCCCGGTGAAACCCGAGGTCACGGCGATGCCCGACCTCAGGGTGCGGGAGCTCGTGGTGGTCGCCCCGCTGGTCGTACTGCTGATCTTCCTGGGCGTCTATCCGAAGCCCGTCACCGACATCGTGAATCCGGCGGTCAAGCAGACCATGTCCGACGTGGACAAGAAGGACCCCCAGCCCGAGGTGGAGGCGGCCAAGTGAGCGCAGCAGCCGTCCACAGCCTGTGGACAACCGCGGCGGAACCGATCGCGAAGATCGATACGCCGACGTTCGAATACGGACAACTGTCGCCCACCTTGATCGTCGTCGGCGCGGCGATCGTCGGGGTGCTGGTCGAGGCGTTCGTCCCGCGCAAGTCCCGCTACTACGCCCAGATGTTCGTGTCCGTCGTCGCGCTGGTCGCCGCCTTCGCCGCGGTCGTCGCGCTCGCCGCCGACGGATACGGCACGACCAAGGCGCGCATCGCGGCGATGGGCGCGATCGCGGTCGACGGGCCGGCCCTCTTCCTGCAGGGCACGATCCTGCTGGTGGCCCTGGTCGCCCTGTTCACCTTCGCCGAGCGGCGGCTCGACCCGGAGGCGCACGGCAACCGCGTCGACTCCTTCGCCGCGCAGGCCGCCTCCGTGCCGGGCAGCGACAGCGAAAAGGCCGCGGTCAAGGCCGGGTTCACCACCACCGAGGTGTTCCCGCTGCTGCTGTTCGCCGTCGCCGGCATGCTGATCTTCCCGTCGGCCAACGATCTGCTGACGCTCTTCGTGGCCCTGGAAGTCTTCTCCCTCCCGCTGTACCTGTTGTGCGCGCTGGCCCGCCGCAAGCGGCTCCTGTCGCAGGAGGCCGCGGTCAAGTACTTCCTGCTCGGCGCGTTCGCCTCCGCGTTCACACTGTTCGGCATCGCCCTGCTGTACGGCTACGCGGGCTCGATGTCGTACGCGACGATCGCGCAGGTCGTCGACGGCCAGGTCCAGACCGTCAACCCGGCGCTCGCGGACACCATGGGCAACGACGCACTGCTGCTCATCGGCGCCGCCATGCTGGTGATGGGCCTGCTGTTCAAGGTCGGCGCCGTGCCGTTCCACATGTGGACGCCGGACGTCTACCAGGGCGCGCCCACGCCGGTGACCGGGTTCATGGCCGCGGCGACCAAGGTGGCCGCCTTCGGCGCGCTGCTCCGGGTGCTGTACGTCATCCTGCCCGGCCTGCGCTGGGACTGGCGGCCGGTCATGTGGGGCGTCGCGGTCGTCACCATGCTCGGCGGTGCGATCGTCGCGATCACGCAGACCGACATCAAGCGGCTGCTGGCGTACTCGTCAATCGCGCACGCGGGATTCATCCTCGCGGGTGTCATCGCGACCACGCCCGACGGTATCTCGTCCGTCCTCTTCTACCTGGCCGCGTACTCGTTCGTGACGATCGGTGCTTTCGCGGTGGTCACGCTGGTGCGGGACGCGGGCGGGGAGGCTACGCACCTGTCCAAGTGGGCCGGGCTCGGCCGGCGGTCACCGCTGGTGGCGGCCGTGTTCGCGGTGTTCCTGCTGGCCTTCGCGGGCATCCCGCTGACCTCCGGGTTCGCCGGGAAGTTCGCCGTGTTCAAGGCGGCGGCGGAGGGCGGCGCGGCCCCGCTGGTCGTGGTCGGTGTGATCTCGTCCGCGATCGCGGCGTTCTTCTACATCCGCGTCATCGTGCTGATGTTCTTCAGCGAGCCGCGGCCCGAGGGACCGACCGTGGCCGTGCCGTCGCTGCTGACGACGACCGCGATCGGGGTCGGCGTGGCGGTCACGCTGGTGCTCGGTGTGGCGCCGCAGTACTTCCTGGACCTGGCCAACCAGGCGGGAGTCTTCGTGCGCTGATCCGCGCTGATCTGCGCTGCTCTTGCCTGGTGCGGCCCCGGTTCCCTCGTGGGAGCCGGGGCCGCCTGTGGATAACTCCGATGGTGTCAGTCCGGACCCCTATCGTGGAGGCAGTGGTCGAGGGACGACGTACGGGGGACACGGCAATGGGTGGGACGGGCGGGATCAGCGAGATGCCAGGCACGATCGACAGTGAGGCGCTGGCCACGCTGCACCGCGTCTTCGGGTACGGGGCCTTCCGCGGCGAGCAGGAAGCGGTCATCGAGCATGTGGTGGCCGGCGGCGACGCCGTGGTCCTCATGCCGACCGGCGGCGGCAAGTCGCTGTGCTACCAGATCCCGTCCCTGGTCAGACCCGGTACGGGCATTGTGGTCTCGCCGCTCATCGCGCTGATGCAGGACCAGGTGGACGCGCTGCGGGCGCTCGGCGTGCGCGCCGGGTTCATGAACTCCACGCAGGACTTCGACCAGCGGCGGGTGGTGGAGGCCGAGTACCTGGCCGGGGAGCTGGACCTGCTCTATCTGGCACCGGAGCGGCTGCGCCTCGAGTCGACGCTGGACCTGCTCTCGCGGGGCAAGATCGCGGTCTTCGCCATCGACGAGGCGCACTGCGTGTCCCAGTGGGGCCACGACTTCCGCCCCGACTATCTGTCCCTGTCGCTGCTCGGCGAGCGCTGGCCCGACGTCCCGCGGATCGCCCTCACGGCGACGGCCACGGACGCCACGCACAAGGAGATCACCCAGCGGCTGAACATGCCGACGGCCCGCCACTTCGTGGCGAGCTTCGACCGGCCCAACATCCAGTACCGGATCGTGCCCAAGGCCGACCCCAAGAAGCAGCTGCTGGGCTTCCTGCGCGAGGAGCACGCGGGCGACGCGGGCATCGTGTACTGCCTCTCGCGCAAGTCCGTGGAGGCGACGGCCGAGTTCCTGTCCCGCAACGGCATCGAGGCGGTGCCGTACCACGCGGGCCTGGACTCGGGCACGCGCGCCGCCCACCAGTCCCGCTTCCTGCGGGAGGACGGCCTGATCGTGGTCGCGACCATCGCCTTCGGCATGGGCATCGACAAACCTGACGTCCGCTTCGTCGCCCACCTCGACCTGCCCAAGTCGGTCGAGGGCTACTACCAGGAGACGGGCCGCGCCGGCCGCGACGGACTGCCGTCCACGGCATGGATGGCGTACGGGCTCAACGACGTCATACAGCAGCGCAAGATGATCCAGTCGAGCGAGGGCGACGAGGCGTTCCGGCGACGGGCCGCCGCCCACCTGGACTCGATGCTGGCGCTGTGCGAGACGGCCCAGTGCCGGCGTGGGCAGCTCCTCGCCTACTTCGGCCAGGACCCCGACCCGGTGGGCTGCGGCAACTGCGACACGTGTCTGACGCCGCCGGAGACCTGGGACGGCACGGTCGCGGCCCAGAAGGTGCTGTCGACGGTGGTGCGGCTGCAGCGGGAACGCGGACAGAAGTTCGGCGCGGTGCAGATCGTCGACATCCTGATGGGAAAGCGCACGGCCAAGGTCATCCAGTTCGACCACGACCAGCTGTCCGTGTTCGGTATCGGCGAGGAACTCTCCGAAGGGGAATGGCGGGGCGTCGTACGGCAGTTGCTGGCGCAGGGGCTGCTCGCGGTCGAGGGGGACTACGGCACGTTGGTGCTGACCGAGGCGAGCGGGGCGGTGCTGCGGCGGGAGCGGGAGGTGCCGCTGCGCAAGGAGCCGAAGAAGGCGGTGACCGCGCGGTCGGCGGCGGGTTCGGGGTCCTCGGGCTCCGGACGAGGCGAGCGCAAGGCCAAGGCGGCGGTGGCCGAGCTGCCCGAGGCGTTGGTGCCGGCGTTCGAGGCGTTGCGGGCGTGGCGAGCCGAACAGGCCCGTGAGCAGGGCGTTCCGGCGTACGTCATCTTCCACGACGCGACGCTTCGGGAGATCGTCACGGTGTGGCCCACGTCCGTCGCACAGCTGGGCGGGGTCGGCGGGGTCGGCGAGAAGAAGCTGGTGACCTATGGAGAGGGCGTGATCGGAGTGCTCGCCGGGTTGGGCGGGGTTCCAGGGAGTGCGGCGCCGAGTCCGGAGGGGGACGCGGGACCGAGTGCGGACGACTGGCCGGAGATGGATGCGGAGCCGGGGCCGGACGAGGACTGGATGCAGTAGAGGGCGTCGGCTGGTTCGGTGTCTGGTGCCTGGTGCCTGGTGCCTGGTGCCTGGTGCCTGTGCCCGGTGCTGCGGCTGAGCGGAGGTGGGTCGCCCAGCCCGGCGCTGACCGGGTGCCCGCAGGTTGACGGGGTCCCGGGGTCCGGGCGTTCGTCGTTACGACAGTGCCGTCAGGCCCGGGGCGAAGGCGATCAGCAGGGGGAGCAGGGGGATCAGGGCTGCCACCGTCGTCGTGAGGGCTCGGTGGCGGGGGCCGAGGCGGGGCTGGGGTTCCAGGAGGCGGTCCACTCGTTCGCCGAGGAGGCGGTGGGTGGAGGCGCAGGAGAGGACACCTCGGTGTTGGTTCAGCTCGATGAGGGCCAGGGCCGTGGTCAGGTGACCGCAGCGGCGGGAGGCCGTGTCGTCGGCGGAGAGTTCCACCAGACGGTGGGTCTGGTCGCAGAAGTGGGCGAAGAGCGGGATACGGGGGAAGCCGGTGGCAAGGGCGGTCGAGAGGTGGAGCAGCCAGTCGTGGCGGGCGCGGGCGTGGCCGCGTTCGTGGGTGAGGACCGCGTCCAGCTGGTGGTCGGTGAGGCGGTGCAGGGCGCCGGTCGTGACGATCAGCTGGGGCGGGTTGCCGGGCATCCACCAGGCGTCCGGATACTCGTCCTCCAGGACGAGGAGAGGGCCGCGCGCGGCGGGCAGGCCGGCCGGCAGGTCGGGGGCGCGTTCGCGCAGGTGGGCGCGGGCCTGGCCACGGCGACGGCGGGCCTCGACGAGCTCGCGGGCGAGCATCGCGGTCGTCCAGGCGGCCCCGCAGGCCAGCAGCAGGGTGAGGGTGGCGGCCCAGGGCGGAGCGGCGGAGAGGTCGTACGCCGCGGTCACGGCCGGCGGCGCGGGTGCGAAGACATGGTGGCGGACGGTGTGGAAGACCGCCGCGGTGCTCAGCACAAGGGCCGCCAGACAGCACAGCAGGACGGTGGCGACCAGGCACTGCCACACCCACAGCGCGACCACGGGGTCCCGTTCGGGCCACGCGGCCCGGGTCAGCGCACGGGGAACCGGCACGGCGGCCGCCAGGGCGACGGCGCTCAGCAGGAGCAGGCAGACAGTCATTGCCACGGGCTCCGGATCCTGGTCGGAAGAAACGGCTGCTTTGGGCGCGCAGTGCGCGAAGGGCAAGCACCGCACGGGATGTTCGGGTGGCGAGGGTGTCGTCCTCACACGCCACGCCGCCCGTCGCCAGTATGACGGCGGCGGGCGGCGTACGGCAGGTGTCGGGAGTGGTTCAGTGGGGTGCGGGGTGGGATCCGGGGCGGGATGCGGACGGCACCACCCGGCCGGTGACCTCCCCCAGGCCCACCCGGACGCCGTCCGGACCGGGGGCCCAGGCAGTCAGAGTCACCACGTCGCCGTCCTCGAGGAACGTCCGCTTGCCGTCGGGGAGTTCGAGGGCGTCGCGGCCGTTCCAGGTCAGTTCCAGCAGCGATCCCCGTTCGTGCTCGGAAGGGCCGCTCACCGTCCCGGAGCCGTACAGGTCGCCGGTGCGAAGGGAAGCGCCGTTGACGGTCATGTGGGCCAGCTGCTGGGCGGCCGTCCAGTACATGGTGGAGAAGGGGGGCTCGGAGACGACGTGGCCGTTGACGGCGACCGAGATGCGCAGGTCGTAGCCGCCGGGTTCGTCGTCCGTGTCGTCCAGGTACGGCAGCAGCGGGTGCGTTCGCTCCGGGGGCGTCACCAGCGCCGACTCCAGGGCGTCCAGCGGGGTGATCCACGCCGACACGGAGGTGGCGAAGGACTTGCCGAGGAACGGGCCGAGCGGGACGTACTCCCAGGCCTGGATGTCGCGAGCGGACCAGTCGTTCAACAGGCAGAGCCCGAAGACGTGCTCGCGGAAGTCGGCGAGTGCGACCGGTTCGCCCCTGCGGGAGGGCGCACCGACCACGAAGCCGACCTCGGCCTCGATGTCCAGGCGGACCGAGGGCCCGAAGACGGGCGCCGGGTCGGAGGCGGCCTTTCGCTGCCCCGACGGGCGTACGACGTCCGTGCCGGACACCACCACCGTGCCGGAGCGGCCGTGGTAGCCGATCGGCAGGTGCTTCCAGTTGGGGGTCAGGGAGTCGGCGGCGTCCGGGCGGAACATCCGGCCGACGTTCCGGGCGTGGTTCTCGGAGGCGTAGAAGTCGACGTAGTCCGCCACCTCGAAGGGGAGGTGCAGGGTCACGGCGGACAGGGGGTGGAACAGCGGCTCGATGATCTCGCGGTGCGACGGCACCGTCACCCATCCCGTCAGCGCGCGTCGTACGTCCGACCAGGCGGTGCGGCCCGCGGCGAGCAGCGGGTTCAGGGAGGGGCGCGCGAGGAGGGAGACGTACGGGGAGCCGAGGGCCGCGGCCGCCGCGCCCGCGTCCAGGACGTGGTCACCGAGGCGGACACCCACCCGGCGATCGTCGGATCCGGGGAGCGAGAACACGCCGTACGGGAGGTTGTGCGGGCCGAAGGGGTCGCCCTCGGGGACATCGAAGGGGGGCATGGGTGCTGCCTCACTCTCGTGCGTACCTGCGTTCGATGTGGTCGCGCCACACGCTGTCGGGCCACACGTTACGGCTGAGTTGCCTGTTCTGGGCAGGCCACACCCCTGGCGCACCCCTTGCGCAGGTCACGGTCCCTCGGCCGCCCGCTGCCAGGTCAGGAAGTCCGCGATCAACTCCGGTGGGTTGGCCGCTTCGGTGGCCTCGATCTCCCAGCCGGGGCAGTCCATGTCGAAGACCACCACGGGCAGGCCGCGGCCGAAGAGCTTCTCGATACGGCCGTCCGCGTGGAGATGCCGGGCGAGGTCGATGCAGGCGTCGGCGAAGTGGAGGTTGAGCAGGTCGCGTTGGGCGTCGATCTTGTCGTCGTCCCCTGTGAGCGGCAGATCCTCGTCCTCACCCTCGTACCAGAGGCCGAGCCGCTTGATCTCGTCGACGTACAGCTCGGCACCCGTCGGGTCCTGAGGGATGTTGCCCAGCATCTCGAAGCCGTCGAGGAGCCAGCAGGCGTAGTTCCAGCGGGCCTCGCCCGGGTCCTCCGGGCGTTTCTCCAGCTCGTACTGGCTCTCGGTGTTGTAGCCGATGGCCACGTACGGGCGGCGGTCGTCGTAGTCGATGCGCCAGATGCGGAAGGAGAGGGCGTAGATCTCGGACCGCAGGGCCTCGGGGAAGCGGTCCAGGATGCCGGCGGCGGCCTCCCGCAGATGCGTCTGGAAATCGCTCGGCGATTCCTCCGGCCGACCTGTCACAACCGCTGCCTCCGACCCGTCAGTGCAGTGAGACCGAGAACAAGAACGAGAACGAGCACGACCACACTGACACAGGAGGCACACCATGCAGGCACGGATGACGAACCCGGCGTACGTCCTTCCCGGCGCCATGAAGGGCATCGGCACCCTGTTCCAGGCGATCGGCGAGTCAGGACTGTCGCAGGAGGTGGCGGAGATCGTCGGGCTGCGCGCCAGCCAGATCAACGGCTGCGGCGCCTGCGTCCACGGTCATGTGCACAACCTGCGCAAGGGCGGGACGAGCGAGGAGCGCATCGCGTCCGTCGCCGCCTGGCGCGAGGCGCCCTACTTCTCCGACGCCGAGCGGGCGGCGCTCCAGCTGACCGAGTCGGTCACCCGCCTCGCCGACCGCTCCCACGAGTCGGTGCCGGACGCGCTGTGGGACGAGGTCGCCGACCACTTCGACGAGAAGGAACTGTCGGCGATCATCCTCACCATCGCCCTCACCAACCTGTTCAACCGCATCAACACCACCATCAAGGAGCCGGCCGGTACGACCTGGGGATGACGGCGAGCGCCGGTCCGGGCTTTGGCCCGGACCGACTCACGAGGTGCAGACGTCCTTCAGTTCGTCGGCCGCCGCGTCGATCTCGCTGGTGTCCGGGTTCGTGTCGCCGTCCAGGATGGCCTTGTTGTAGTCCTTGATCGCCTGGTTCAGGTCGTCGGCGGCCTTGTCGACCTTGTTGTCGTCCGTGTCGTCGTTGATCTTGTCGAGGTTCTTCTCGATCGTGTCGATCGACTCGTCCGTGCGCGAGGGGTCCTTCGCCGCGTCCCAGCCGGCCTCGTGGATCTCCTTGAGGCTGTCGGAGATCGTGTCGGCGTTGGACAGGCAGCCCAGCGAGTTGTCGAAGTCGTCGGGGTCGCAGGCGGTGGCGAGCCCGACGGTCAGGACGACTCCGGCCACGGCGGTGGCGAGGGTGGTGACACGGCGGCGGCGCGGACGGTTCGCGGACATGGGGCTGGTCCTTTCGTAGAGGATCTCTGCCCCTTACGATCCCGTCGCCCGCCCGCCGCCACGAGGGAACGGCCACCCGTATCCGTGGTGTAGTCCGCTACACCGGTCCCCGCCGGTCCCCGCCGGTCCCCGCCGGTCCCTGCCGGTCCCCGCCGGTCCCTGCCGGTCCCTGCCGGTCCCTGCCGGTCCCTGCCGGTCCCTGCCGGTCCCCGCCGGTCCCTGCCGGTCCCTGCCGGTCCCTGCCGGTCCCCGCCGGTCCCCGCCACACCTGACAGGCCCCGCGGCCCGCCCCACGACCGGTAGCGCCCCAGGGTCCTCAGCCTCGGTAGCGCCCCAGCGTCCTCAGCCCCGGTAGCGCCCCAGCGTCCTCAGCCCCGGCAGTACCCGGTCCTCGAAGTCGAACAGCGCGAGGTTCTCCCACGCGTTGCCGGAGGTCGGATCCTGTGGGTTCCAGCCGCTGCCGGCGCGGTAGGTCCACACGCCTTCCCAGTAGCAGTAGCCGAGCCCCTGCCCGCCGGGGACGGCGGCCGCGAGGTCGGCCACCGCGCGCAGCCAGGCCGCCTGGCCCGCGGGCGTGGCGGGGTAGCCGGGCGTGAGCTGCGAGGGGTCGTTCATGATGTCGTTGATGTCGTCCTCGCTCTCCAGCGTGAACGGGTACGCCGTCTCGGCGATGACGCACGGCTTGCCGTAACGGGCCGTGATGTCGGCCATGTTGGCGGCGGCCTGCTCCACCGACCCGTGCCAGAAGGGGTAGTAGGAGAGCCCGATGATGTCGAAGTCGACGCCGTAGGAGACCGCGTTGTCGAACCACCACCGGTAGAGCCCGTTGTCGCCGCCGTTGGCCAGGTGGAGGATCGTGCGGATGCGCGGCTGGGTGTCGCGGGCGGCGCTGAGGCCGGCCTTGAGGAAGGCGGCGAGGTTGTCCCAGTGCTCCCAGTTGCCGTCGGGCCAGAGCATGCCGCCGTTCAGCTCGTTGCCGATCTGCACCAGCTCGGCCGGGGTGCCCTGCCGGCGCAGTGCGCCGAGGACGTCGGCGGTGTGGTCGTAGACGGCCCTGCTCAGGCCCGCCACGTCCAGGTCGGCCCAGGCGGCCGGCTTGGTCTGGTGCGCCGGGTCCGCCCAGGTGTCGGAGTAGTGGAAGTCGACCCAGATGCCGATGCCGGCCCGCTTCAGGCGCCGGGCCAGCGGGAGGACGCGGGCCTTGTTGTTGTAGCCGTCGGCCGGGTTGACCCACACCTTGAGGCGGGCGTGGGTGACGCCCGAGTCGGCGAGGATCCGCACGGGGTCCTGGCGGCGGCCGTCGGCCGTGCGGAACACGGCGCCGTGGTCCTCGTTCTTCGGCAGCGAGGAGATGTCGACGCCGCGGATCTCCAGGCGGCGACGATCCCCGGCCGTCGAGGCGATGGCGGGCGCCGCGCCCAGCACGGGAATCGCCAGTGCGGCGGCTCCGGCGGCGGTCAGAACACTGCGTCTGCGCATGTCAGGTCCCTTCAAGGTGCAGGTCACAGGGGAAGGAAGGATTCAGAAGAGCGAGCTCAGCGAGGCTCGCGAAACACCTCGACCGCTCCGGCCGGCACGGCGGCCCGGCTCCCGTCCGCCAGCACCACCTTCACGTCGGCACCGCTGTGGTTGATGGCGAACCGGAAGGAGCCCGACTCGCCCTCGCGTACGACGAGTTCGACGTCCCGGGGCAGGTCGACGGGGACGATGCCCGCGTCCGCGAGGGCGAGGTCCACCACCGCCGCCAGATCGTCCCCGGTCAGCCGGGTGGCCAGATACCAGGCGGCCCCGTCGCCGAGCGCGCGCCGGGTGAGCGCCGGCCGTCCCGCCGTACGCCCGTCGGCGAAGACGGCCACGGTCTCGCAGCCGTCGCCGGGGACGACGTACTCGGACCACACATCGGCCTCGAACACCTCCCCGGACGTTGTCCGTACGGCGATCCGCTCGCCCGGCAGCAACGGGTCGAACTCCTCGACGGTCAGCCCGAGTACGTCCCGCAGCGCCCCCGGATACGCCCCGGGGTGCACGGCGTCGTGTTCGTCGACGATGCCGGAGAAGTAGGAGACCAGGAGGGTGCCGCCGCGCGCGACGTACCGCTCCAGGTCGGCGGCGACCGAGGCGGGCGCCGAGTACAGCTGGGGGACGACGAGCAGCGGGTACCGCGAGGGATCGACCCCGCCCAACCTGGCCGGCGCGAAGAAGTCCACGGTCAGATGCCGGTCGTACAGGGCCTCGTAGAACGCGTCCAGCCGCTCCCTGGCGTCCAGGGCCTCGCTCGGCCGCCACTCCAGTCCCTGGGCCCACCAGGAGTCCCAGGACCAGACCATGGCCACGTCGGCGCGGGTGCGGGTACCCCGGAGATCCGCCAGGTCCGCGATCCGGCGGCCCAGATCGGTGACCTCCCGCCACACACGCGTCCCCGTCCCGCCGTGCGGCAGCATCGACGAGTGGAACTTCTCCGCGCCGCTGCGGGACTGCCGCCACTGGAAGAACAGCGCGCCCTCGGAGCCGCGGGCGACGTGCCCGAGGGAGTTGCGGGCCATCTGGCCCGGCTCCTTGGCGGGGTTGTGCGGCTGCCAGTTGACGCCCGACGGGGAGTGTTCGAGCAGCAGCCAGGGGCCGCCGCCCGCGACCGAGCGGGTGAGGTCGGCGGCGAGGGCGAGGTTGACGTGGGTGCGGCGGCCGTCGGTGATCAGGTAGTGGTCGTTGGTGACGAGGTCGACCTCGTCCGCCCAGGCCCAGTAGTCGATGGAGGCGCACTGGCTGGGCGCGACCATGAAGTTGGTGGTCACGGGCACGCCGGGGGACAGCCGGTGCAGGATGTCCCGCTCGGCGACGAAGTTGGCGCGGGCCTGGCCGTCCGCGAACCGCTGGAAGTCCAGCTGCTGGGCCGGGTTGCCCACCGTCGGCGTGGCCCGGGGCACGCCGATCTCCTCCCAGTCGCCGTAGAGCTGGCCCCAGAAGGCGGTGCCCCAGGCCTGGTTGAGGGCGCCGAGTGTGCCGTAGCGGTCCTGGAGCCAGGCCCGGAAGGCGTCGGCGCAGGTGTCGCAGAAGCAGCTGAGCACGGGTGCGCCGTACTCGTTGTGGACGTGCCACATCGCTACCGCCGGATGACGGCCGTAGCGCTCGCCGATCCGTGAGGTGATCGAAGCGGCAGCCGCCCGGTAGTCCGGGTTGGAGTGGCAGATCGCCCCGCGTGATCCGAACGCCAGCCGCACGCCCTCCCGGGTCACGGGCAGCGCCTCCGGATGGGCGCGGTAGAACCAGGCGGGCGGTACGACGGTCGGTGTCGCCAGGTCCACACCTATCCCGGCCTCGTCGAGCATGCCGATGACGTGGTCGAGCCACTCGAAGTCGTACTCGCCGGGCCGGGGCTCGATCCTCGACCACGCGAAGATGCCGAGCGAGACCATCGTGACACCGGCCTCGCGCATCAGCCGTACGTCCTCCTCCCACACCTCCTGCGGCCACTGCTCGGGGTTGTAGTCGCCCCCGAAGGCGAGTGGCAGGCGGTCGTGCGGGGCGGCGGAGGGCATGCGGTGGCTCCCAGGATCGAGGACAGGGATCGAGGACAGGGATCGAGGACGGGATCGGCAGAGGTGACGCCAGGTTTCTGTGATCGTGCACAGTACCGAAGGCGGCGGACATCGGCGGGCAACAAGTAGGTAACCCCAGGCACCCGCCATTGACAAGGGGCCGAAACAATTCTCTACTGTGCACGATCACAGAGCCGCGCGGCCCTCGCGCACAGCCCCTCGGTCACGTCCGCAGAACCTCCCCCCACGGCGGTTGCCGCGTACGCGGGACGTTGACGAGGTGGGCTCGTCCAAGTCAGGGGAGATGAAGATGTCGATCAACCGCCGCCAGATCAGCAGGCGCAGCATTCTCGCCGGGGCCGCCGCCCTCGGCCTCACCAGCACCCTCGCCGCCTGCGGCGGTTCCGACGACGAAGACTCCGGCGAGAGCAGCGGGCCGGTCAAGCTGACCTACTGGTCGTGGGCGCCGAACATGGAGAAGGTCGCCGCGATCTGGAACAAGAAGAACCCGGACATCACGGTCACCGTGTCGAAGCAGGGCAGCGGCGCCGAGATCCTCACCAAGGTGATCACGGCGAAGAAGGCGGGCAACGCGCCCGACCTGATCCAGGCCGAGTACCAGTCGCTGCCGACCCTGGTCTCCAACGACGTCCTCGCCGACATCTCGAAGTACGTCGGTGACGCCAAGGGCGACTTCGCCGCGGGCCTGTGGGACATGGTCACCCTCGGCACCGACGCGGTCTACGGCGTCCCGCAGGACTCCGGGCCGCTGATGTTCTACTACCGCGAGGACCTCTTCAAGGAGCACGGCCTGTCCGTGCCGAAGACCTGGACGGAGTTCGCCGAGACCGCGCGCGCCGCCAAGAAGGCCCTTCCGGACGCCTACTTGACCACCTTCTCCTCCAACGACCCGGGTCTGTTCGCGGGCCTCACCCAGCAGGCCGGCGCCAAGTGGTGGACGGTCGACGGCGGCGGCAAGTGGACGGTCGGCATCGACGACGCGGCCAGCCAGCAGGTCGCCGAGTTCTGGGGCGGCCTGGTCCAGGAAGGCGTCATCGACAACCAGCCGATGTACACCCCGGCCTGGAACAACGCCCTGAACAAGGGCACCCACATCGCCTGGGTCTCCGCCGTGTGGGCGCCCGGTGTGCTGGTCTCCTCGGCTCCCGAGACCGAGGGCAAGTGGCGGATGGCCCCGCTGCCGCAGTGGAAGGCCGGCGAGAACGTCACCGGCAGCTGGGGCGGTTCCTCCACCGGTGTCTCCACCGACTCCAAGAACGCCGAGGCCGCGGCGAAGTTCGCGCACTGGATCAACACCGACCCGGAGGCGCTGGCCGCCCTGGTCAAGGAGGTCGGCATCTACCCGGCGGCCACGAGTGGCCAGTCCGGCGACATCCTCACCACGCCCGCCTTCTTCCCGAACCAGAAGGACTTCTACACCACGGCCGCGGAGATAGCCGCCACCACGGCCACCGCCGCCTGGGGCCCGAACGTGCAGACCGCCTACACCGCCTTCAACGACGGCTTCGGCAAGGCCACCAAGGCGAAGAAGGAGGCCCAGTTCACCTCTGCGCTCAGCACCATGCAGTCGAAGACCTTCGACGACATGAAGAAGCAGGGCTTCGAGGTGACCGAGGCATGACCAGCGCTCCGCTCAAGGGCTCCGACCGCGTCACGGTCGGGCCCTTGGCGGACGGCACCGGCACCGCCACGTCCGTCCGCCCCAGCCGCCCCCGCCGCCGTGGCCGTGGTCGCAGCGCACCGTACTGGTTCCTGATGCCGACCCTGGTCCTGTTCGCCGCCTTCACCGTCGTTCCCATCGGGTACGCGATCTGGCTCAGCCTGCACAAGGTCCAGGTCAAGGGCATCGGACTCGGCAAGGGCGCCCGCGAACAGGTCTGGAACGGCTTCGGCAACTACACCGACGTGTTCCAGGACTCCGAGTTCGGCCACAGCGTGCTGCGCGCCTTCGGCTACGGCCTCATCGTCATCCCGACGATGCTCGGCCTGGCGCTGCTCTTCGCGCTGATGCTCGACACCCCGAAGGCGCGCAGCGCGTCCTTCGCCCGGCTGATGATCTTCCTGCCGTACGCGGTGCCCGGCATCATCGCCGCCCTCATGTGGGGCTTCCTCTACCTCCCGGCCGTCAGCCCCTTCTACTACCTGCTGGACAAGTTCGGCCTCCCGCAGCCGGACCTGTTCGACGGCGGCAATCTCTACCTGTCCTTCGCGAACATCGCGGTCTGGGGCGGCACCGGCTTCAACATGATCGTCATCTACACCGCGCTCAGGGCGATCCCGCCGGACATCTACGAGGCCGCGCGCATCGACGGCGCCTCCGACCTCAAGATCGCGCTCAGGATCAAGATCCCGATCGTCATGCCCTCCCTGGTGCTGACCTTCTTCTTCTCGGTGATCGCCACCCTCCAGGTCTTCACCGAGCCGATGGCGCTCAAGCCGCTGACCAACGGCCTCTCCACCACCTGGAGTCCGCTGATGGCCATCTACGACAGCGCCTTCCTGAAGTCCGACATCTACGGCGCGTCCGCCACCGCGGTGGTCCTGGCCCTGGCCACCTACCTCATCTCCTTCACCCTGCTGCGCGTCTCCGACCGCTACACCCGGGAGGACCGGGCATGACCCCCCTCACCCTCACCGCCGACACCACCGGCAAGCCCCCGGTCACAAGCCGTGCGCGGCGCACGGCCTGGGTCCCCACCCTCGTGCTGCTCCTCGGCGCGCTGTACTGCCTGGTCCCCATCGCCTGGGTGGTGATGGCGGCGACCAAGGACCGGTCGGAGCTGTTCTCCACCTTCACCTTCGCGCCCGGCACCGGCTTCTTCGACAACCTGAGCGAACTGACCGCCTACCGGGACGGCATCTACTGGACGTGGATGGGCAACTCCGCCCTCTACGCGGGCTTCGGTGCCCTGCTGTCCGCCGCGGTCTCGGCCGGCGGCGGCTACGCGCTGGGCCGGTTCGCCTTCCGGGGGCGGGAGTTCATCTTCAAGCTGATCCTGGCCGGCGTCCTGGTGCCCAGCATCGTGCTGACCGTCCCGCAGTACCTGCTGCTGTCGAAGATGGGCATGGCCGACTCGTACTGGTCGATGCTGCTGCCGTCCATCCTCTCCCCGTACGGCGTCTACCTGGTCCGCATCTACGCGGCCGCCGCGGTGCCCGCCGAACTCCTGGAGGCCGCCCGCATGGACGGCGCGAGCGAGTGGCGGATCTTCTCGCGGATCGCCGTACCGATGATGATGCCGGGCCTGATCACGGTGTTCCTCTTCCAGTTCGTCGCCATCTGGAACAACTTCCTGCTGCCGTACGTGATGCTGGCCGACGACACCAAGTTCCCGCTCACCCTCGGGCTCTACACGCTGCTCGCGCAGGGCGCCTCGCAGCCCGCTCTCTACACCCTGGTCATCACCGGATGTCTGCTGGCGATCATTCCGCTGATCGCGCTCTTCCTGGTGATCCAGCGGTTCTGGTCCCTGGACCTGCTGAGCGGTTCGGTCAAGGCCTGAGGCATCCGCCGACCCCACCGTCACGAACGAGGAACATGACCACCAGCGCCAACGGACGCCGCCGACCGCCCACCATCCACGACGTGGCGCGGGAGGCCGGCGTGTCACGGGGCACCGTCTCCCGCTTCCTGAACGGCGGCCACTACGTCTCCCCGGCCGCCCGCCGGGCCGTCGAGGCCGCCATCAGGAAGACCGGGTACGTGGTCAACCGGCATGCCCGCAGCCTGAGCACCGGACGCTCGGACTCGGTGGCCTTCCTGCTGACCGAGCCGCAGGAGAAGTTCTTCGAGGACCCCAACTTCAACGTACTGCTGCGGGGTTGCACCGAGCGCCTCGCCCAGCACGACATCCCGCTGCTGCTCATGCTGGCGGCGAGCGACGACGACCGGCGCCGGCTGACCCGGTACATCACCTCGGGCCACGTCGACGGCGTGCTGCTGGTCTCCAGCCACAGCGGAGACCCGGTCGCCGCCGAACTGCGCGACGCCGGCATCCCGTTGGTGGCCTGCGGCAAGCCGCTCGGTCTGGGCTCCAAGGTCAGCTATGTGGCGGCCGCCGACCGCGACGGCGCCCAGGAGATGGTCCGCCACCTCCTCGCCGGCGGCCGCCGCCGCATCGGCATGATCACCGGCCCGCTGGACACCCCGGGCGGTACCGACCGCCTGGCCGGCTACCGCGACGTGCTCGCCGAGGCGGAACTGCCCTACGACCCGGCGCTGGTGGTGGAGGGCGACTACCGCCGCACCGGCGGCGAGCAGGCCGCCCGTCGGCTGCTGGCGCAGGCGCCCGACATCGACGCGGTGTTCGTCGCCTCCGACCTCATGGCCGCCGGAGTCGTCAACGCCCTGCACCAGTCCGGCCGTTCGGTCCCCGATGACATCGCTGTCGGCGGCTTCGACGACTCGGCCGCGGCCACCGCCGTCACCCCGGCCCTCACCACCATGCGCCAGCCCTACGACCGCATCAGCGCCGAGATGGTCCGCATGCTGCTCGCGCAGATCGCGGGGGAGGACACAGCGGGAGTGATCCTGCCCACGGAACTGGTGGTACGGGACTCCGCGTGAGGGCGCCAACTGCCCTAACCGGAGCGCGTGTCAACGCATGTGAAGGCTGTAGCCGTCCGGTTCGCGTCGAGTCGATGCGGCGTTCCATCCGTATTCTCTGATCATGGCCGCACCCACCGCATATTCACTCATCGCCACCGACCTGGACGGAACGCTGCTCCGAGGCGACGACACGCTGTCCGACCGGTCGCTCGCCGCGCTCGCGCGGGTGGCGGCGGCCGGGGCCCGGCATCTGGTGGTGACCGGCCGCCCGGCGCCCAGAGTGCGGCCGCTCCTCGACGACCTGGGCAGCAAGGGGCTCGCGGTGTGCGGGCAGGGCGCGCAGGTGTACGACGCCGGCGCGGACCGTCTGCTGTGGTCGGTCACCCTGGACCGGGAGCTGGCCGAGACCGCGCTCGGCAAGATCGAGGCCGAGATCGGCCAGTTGTACGCGGCCGTCGACCAGGACGGCGTCGACGGGCTGACCCTCATCGAGCCCGGCTATCTGATGCCGCACCCGACCCTGCCCGCCGTCCGGGTCGGGCGGCGCGACGACCTGTGGAGCGCGCCCATCAGCAAGGTGCTGCTGCGCCATCCCGACCTGTCCGACGACGAGTTGGCGGCCACGGCGCGTTCGGTGGTGGGTTCCCTCGCCACGGTCACCATGTCGGGCCCCGGGACCGTCGAACTCCAGCCATGCGGCATCACCAAGGCGACGGGCCTCGCCCTGGCCGCCGACCATCTCGGGCTCGGCCCCGAACACACCATCGCCTTCGGGGACATGCCCAACGACATCCCCATGTTCGACTGGGCCGGCCACGGCGTCGCCATGGCCAACGCCCACCCCGAACTCAAGTGCGTGGCCGACGAGATCACCTTGTCCAACGAGGACGACGGCATCGCCGTCGTCCTCGAAAGACTGTTTCCTCAGCGGTAGTCGGGCTCAGTACGCCCCGAAGACGTTGTCGATCGAGCCGTACCGCGCGGCCGCGTAGTTGCAGGCGGCGGTGATGTTCGCGACCGGGTCGTACGGGTCCCACGACGTGCCCTCGACGTGGTACGCCTGGAAGGTCGGGTCGATGGTCTGGAGCAGGCCCTTGGAGGGGGTGCCCGCGGCGGCGTTGGAGTCCCAGTTGTTGATGGCCTGGGGGTTGCCGGACGACTCGCGGATGATGTTGCGGTAGATCCCGTCGTACGAGCCGGGGATGCCCTTCTGCGCCATGATGTCCATCGCCTCGCGGATCCAGCCGTCGAGGTTGTCCGCGTACGTCTTGGCGGAGGCCTGGGTGGCCTTGGCGACGGACTGGGCGGACTTCTTGGCGGACGTCGAGGCCTTGTCGGCCGTCGTGCCGGACTTCTTCGCCGTCTTGACCGTCAGCTCGACGTCCGGGTGGATCAGCCGGGGGTTGTCGCCGACGGCCTTGCGGTTGTCCTTGTACAGCTGGCGCCAGCCGCCGGGAGTGTCGTACTTGTCCGCGATGCCGTAGAGCGAGTCGCCCTTGACCGTGGTGTACGTGACGGACTTGACCTGTGCCGCGGCCGGCGCGGCGGCGGGGGCCTTGGCCGGCTGCGCGGCGCTCGCGGTGGTCGCGCCCAGGAGCGGGAGGGCGAGGGCGGCGACGCCTGTTCCGGCGGTGACGACGCCTCGGGTGAGCGGGTTGGTGCGGGTACGACGGTGCTTGCCTGCGGGCATGGCGCTGTTCCTCTCCGGCGCCTACGAGGTGAGCTGTCGGGTTCGGGCGGGAGCTGCCCGGCCGTACCGCCGTGAGGCGGCGCGACTTAACCCCTAGCCGTTCCGGCGTGATGTCCGGTGCGGCGCTTACCTGGGTCCCCCGCTCCTGCCGTGCGGTGTTGGTCGATGAGTGTTCTGTGGGCGGCGGCAGGATTAGGCGTCCGCCCGACAGGCCCGGAACGTATGCGAGAGCACATGGCCGAAACAAGTGGCTGATTCACACTTCAGGGCTATGACCTTGGTCTGAGGCATTTGGGGTGCTTGATCCTTTGCGGTTGCCAAGTCTCAACTGGCGCGAAAGGCAAGGCGAAACGCGGGCGTGCGGAGGTGTGGCCGCAGCCGGCCGCAAGTGACCCAACTCACGGGCGAGAACAAGGGTGGCCAAAACGGGCAATGAGCCCAACTCGTGGTCAACCGGCCGTCCGTGGAATCCGCTTCTCCCACGTCCGGTGGAAGACGACCTCGTCGCCGTCCGTGCAAATCACCTCGTTTGAGGTGGAAAAGTCCGTTCCGTCACAGCTGATCTCCGACCGTGTGCGGACCGTCGCCCGCCAGGCGAGCTCCGGCCGGTGCAGCTCGACCGTCCAGTCCGAGCGGGCCCGGGCCGACAGGGGGTCCGACTCGTTGATCGTGTACGTCTCCAGCGCGTCCTCGGTGAACTCCAGACCGTCGGGATACACGCGGGTGCCGCCGTAGCGCGGGTCGACCTCCAGTCGCCACTCACCCTTGGCCACATCGCGGACGACCAGCCGCTCGGGGCGCGGTTCGTCGAGCGTGACGGGGACGTTGACGCCGAGCGGCTCGGACTGCTCCGGTTCCTCGAACGCGATGCCGGAGGCGGACTCCCTTGTGCGCACCGGGAGTTCGAGGAAGCTGCCCTCCGGGTCCAGGGTGAAGCCGGCCGCCGAGTCGGGCTGCGGCCAGATCCACGGCCAGTACGCGGAGGAGACGGCCAGCCGGACGAGATGACCGGCCGGGAAGGCGTGCCCGATGCCGTTCAGCTCGAACTCCACGTCCTCGGTGACGCCCGGCTCCCACGGCACCGCCCGGTCCCGCCCCTGCCGCGCCGACAGGTTCAGTACGCCGCGGGTGACCAGCGTCGAGGCGCCGTCCGGGGCGACGTCGCACACCCGGGCGATCACCTGGCCGCGCGGCACCTCACAGGTCAGCCTGAGCCGCACCCTCGGCCGCCCCAACACCCAGGTCTCCTCGTCGGCTTGGAACTCGAAGCACACCGACCGCGCGTCCTCCTCCCGCTGGTCGGGCGGCAGGTCGGCGTCGTTCCCCAGGGGGAGGAAGCGGCCGGCGTCGACACCCGTGTGCTGCGGGGAGCGGACCAGGAGAGGGGTGCCCTCGAGGGCGTGCGAGACCATCGAGACGTTGGGGGAGGGCCAGGCGGGCTCGCCGACCCAGCGGCCGGGCAGGGTGTCGTAGACCGTGGCCGGGGGGTGGGAGTCGCTGACGTAGGCACGGAGCAGCGGCTCGCGCATCGCGCCCGATTCGACCCCTTTCAGCCAGTGGTCCCACCAGCGCAGGGTCTCCTGGAGGAAGCCGATCGCCGGGCCGGGCGGCAGACCGCGGTCGGGGTACTGGTGGGACCAGGGGCCGATCAGGCCGCGGACGCGGTCGGCGGGCAGGTGCTCGACGAGGTGGAGGACGGTGTCGCGGTACGGGTCGTGCCAGCCGCCGACCGCGAGGACGGCGGCGTCGATAGCGCCGTAGTCCTCGCGGACGCTGCCGTGCTGCCAGTAGCGGTCGCGGGTCTGGTGGTCGAGCCAGGTGTGGATGAGGGGGGCGACCTCCTCCAGGCGCTTGAGCCACATGTCCCGCCAGGCCTCGCCGACGTACCGCGGATCCGGCGGGCGGGAGACGAGGGCCAGCAGGGTGGCCGCCCAGGCGTGCATGTCCACCGCGAGGACGGAACCTCCCAGGTAGTGCACGTCGTTGTCATAGCGGTCGTCGGTGGAGCAGACGGTGACGACCGCCTTGAGCGGCTCGGGTGCGAGGGCCGCGATCCGGAGGGAGTCGAAGCCGCCCCAGGAGATGCCGAACATGCCGACCTTGCCGTCGCACCAGGGCTGGGCCGCGAGCCATCGGACGACCGCGACGCCGTCCGCCAGCTCGGTGGCCGAGTACGCGTCGCCCGGCATGCCCTGACTGTTGCCGTGTCCGCGTACGTCCACTCGTACGGAGGCGTACCCGTGGCCCGCGTACCAGGGATGGCGTTGCCAGTCGCGGGGTGCGGTCCAGTCGGTCAGGCGGTAGGGCAGGTATTCGAGGATCGCGGGTACTGGTTCGTCCGTGAGGGGGCGCCACACGCGCGCGTAGAGGAGCGTCCCGTCCGGGAGCGGGATGCGGAGGTCCTCGTGGGTCGTCTCGTAGGGGAAGGACGTACGGATGTGCATGAGCGTGACCCCGTGAGTTCAGTGGACCGGGTGCGTGGTGTCCGGGGCGAGGGCGGATTCGGCCGCGTGTGTGCGTCCGGTCGGGTGACGGCCGCCCGTCACGCACAGGACCGGGCCGAACTCCGGAGGCGGCCGGCTTCCGGGCTCGGTATCGACGGTGGTTCGCGACACGCTCCACCACTTCCATGTAAATCGGCAGATATCCATTCTTTTCAAGTGATCAAAAACATACCCGTCGTGATCCGATACCGCCCGGGCTGCACGGGCGGGCGCTAGCGGTGATCGAAACGTGACCGGATACGCTGACTTGAGTGATGGCAGCGACCTATCGACAAACCGTGTAATCGCCAGTAGACACAGCAGACAGGAGATCCCTCGTGACCGTCGTCGGGCCGTTCGGGCTGAGCGTGCGGGACCAGGCTCTGGAAGCCGATGTCCAGGCCGGATTGGCGGCTGTCGAGGAGGGACTGCTCGAAGCCACCAAGAGCGAGGTCCCCTTCATCACGGAGGCCGCCCAGCATCTGGTGCGGGCGGGCGGAAAGCGGTTCCGGCCGCTGCTGGTGATGCTGTCCGCCCAGTTCGGCGACCGTTACGCGCCGGGGATCGTGCCGTCGGCGGTGGTGGTGGAGCTGACCCACCTGGCGACGCTGTACCACGACGACGTGATGGACGAGGCCGAGGTCCGGCGCGGGGTCGCCAGCGCGAACGCCCGCTGGGGCAACTCGGTCGCGGTCCTCACCGGCGACTTCCTGTTCGCGCGCGCCTCGCACATCCTGGCCGACCTCGGGCCCGAGGCGGTCCGGGTCCAGTCGGAGGCGTTCGAGCGGCTGGTGACCGGGCAGATCCTGGAGACCGCCGGTCCCACCGACGGCCGTGACCCGGTCGAGCACTACCTCGACGTCCTCGGCGGCAAGACGGGATCGCTGGTGGCGGTGGCGTGCCGCTTCGGGGCGATGATGTCCGGCGCCGACGAGACGGTCGTCGACGTGCTGACCCAGTACGGCGAGCGGCTCGGCGTCGCCTTCCAACTCGCGGACGACGTCCTGGACATCGCCTCCGACTCCCACGAGTCCGGGAAGACGCCCGGGACGGATCTGCGCGAGGGCATCGCGACCCTGCCGGTCCTGCGGCTGCGCGAGCGCGCGGCCCGGCTGGGGCTGGCCGAGGACATCGCCCTGTGCGAGCTCCTGGACTCCGACCTGACCGACGACGCCCTGCACGCGAAGGCGCTGGAGGGCCTGCGGGCGCATCCCGCGCTGGAGCACGCGCGGCGTGACACGGTGCGGTACGCGAAGGACGCGCGGGCGGCATTGGCTCCGCTGCGGGAGTGCGATGCGAAGGCCGCGCTGATGGAGCTGTGCGACGCGGTGGTACACCGGGCGGGCTGACCCCGCCCCCGCTCCAGGGGGCTCCGCCCCCTGGACCCCCGGCCTTCGCCCACCCACCGCCCGACTCGGTGGGTCGAGGGGTGAACCATTCAAGAGACCGAGTCGGGCGGTGGGTGGGCATAGGCCCGGGGTGTCTGGGGGCGGAGCCCCCAGAGACGCGCACCCCCACACACCCGCAGAGAAGAGTGACACAGGTCACACCCGCGCCCCGAGTCCACACTGACATCAGCCCGTATATCTGCCCATGCGCATGAAAGCGATCGTCACCGCCGTCGCCGTGGCCGCCGGCGGCCTCGCCGCCACAGCGACCCCCGCCGTCGCCTCCGCCTCCACCGCCGGAGGCGACGGCACCGTCCTCGCCGCCAGCCTCCGAGGCACCAACGAGGTACCCGCCGTCGGCGACCAGGACGGCGCCGCGCTCCAGTTCGTCAAGGTCGACGGCGACAAGGTCTCCGTCGCCGTCAAGTGGCGCGGCACCGACAAGCCGACCGCCCTCCACATCCACCAGGGCGCCAAGGGCACCAACGGCGGCGTCAAGGTGGACTTCACCGAGCTGCTCAAGAGCAAGGGCAAGAGCAAGAGCAAGGCCCGTACCGTCACCGGAACCGTCAAGGTCAACGACCCGGCCCTGCTCGACGCCCTCAAGACCGACCCCACCTCCTTCTACGCCAACCTGCACACCGCCGAGTTCCCCGGCGGAGCCGTCCGCGGCCAGTTCCACAAGGTCACCGTCGCCGCCTTCGACTTCCGCGACGCCCTCGACAACTTCCAGGCGTCCGTCCTCAAGGGCAAGCAGATCTACGAGTGCAAGCCGGTCGAGGGCGGCGGGTACGCCTTCGCCCAGCGGGACGTCAGCGCCGTACTCGGCGCCGGCATCGCGCACTCCTTCGTGGCGCCCAACTCCGGCACGCCGCAGTGGATCGCGCCCGACCGCAGCGCGGTCACCGGGGCCGTCATCTCCAGGACTCCCAACGGCGCCGGCAACATCCCCGAGCTGGACATCAAGGCCACCCAGTCCGGCAAGCAGCACGGCCTGTTCGCCGGCACCACGGAGATCCTGCGGCTGAACACCGTCGGCGGAGTCGCCCCGGCCGGCTCCTGCACGGCGGGCACGATCGTCGGCGTGCCGTACCAGGCGGACTACGTGTTCCTGCGCGGCTGAGCAACCGACCACCCGACGGCGGCGTCTGCACCCCAACCCTTACGGGTCGGGGGAGGCGCCGCCTCCGCGTGTCATACCCCAGGTGTACGCGGAGTTGAGCCCGCGGGCTGACGAATCATCGCGGCGGATTTGGTCAGATGGACATCAGAGAAAAACACCACTCCTCACCGATTCGGGTGAGAATGGCGGCTACGGGGTTGACGTACGGGAGTTGGACCAGCCGCCGCCGACGACGGAGGTAAGGCACACATGGCACCGATCGAAACCGACGACAGCACGACCGCCGCGGAGGCCGCGGAGGCCGCGGACCTGCGCGCGGCGCGGCGACGCAAGGCCGCTCGGTACGTCGTCCCGGTCGCGGTGATAGGGGTGGCGGCGGCGACCATCGGGCTCGTTCCCGCGCTCGCCGACTCCGGCGACCCCGACCTGCCGAAGGTCAGCGCACAGGAGCTCATCGAGAAGATCGCCGCGTCGGACGTGGAGCAGCTGTCCGGCACAGTGAAGATCAGCACGGATCTCGGACTGCCCGACCTCGGCGGTCTGGAGAGCAGCCTGACCTCCGGCGCCATGGACTCGGGCGACGGCGGCTCCTCCGCCGACCCGTCCGCCAAGCTCACCGAGCTCGCGACCGGCACGCACACCCTGCGGGTCGCGGCCGACGGCCCGGACAAGCAGAAGCTGTCGCTCCTGGAGAGCGGCTCCGAGTACAGCGTGATCCACAACGGCAAGGACGTCTGGGGCTACGACAGCAAGTCCAACGAGGTCTACCACTCGACCACCTCTGACAGCGGCTCCGACAGCGGCAAGGCCGAGAAGGGCCAGGACGTCCCGGCCACGCCGAAGGACATGGCCGAGGAGGCCCTGAAGGCGGTCGACGACACCACCTCCGTGACCGTCGACGGCACCGCGCAGGTCGCCGGCCGCGACGCCTACCGGCTCGTCATCAAGCCCAAGGCTTCCGGGTCCACGGTCGGCCAGATCACCGTGGCCGTCGACTCGAAGACCGGGCTGCCGCTGAAGTTCACGCTGACCCCGGCGAGCGGCGGCGCCGCCGTCATCGACGCCGGTTTCACGCAGGTCAGCTTCGCCAAGCCGGCCGCGTCCACGTTCGACTTCACGCCGCCCAAGGGCGCGAAGGTCACCGAGGGCGAGACCATCGAGAAGGGCGCGCACGGCGAGCACGACGGCTCGGCGAGCGGGAAGCCCGAGGAGGACCTCGGCAAGGGCCTCGACGGCCTCAAGGTCATCGGCGAGGGCTGGAACTCCGTCGCCACCTTCGACACCGGCGGCGAGGGCATGCCCTCCGGCTCCGAGGTCGGCGGCGACATGGGCGGCTTCCTCGACTCCCTCGGCGACAAGGTGACCGGCAAGTTCGGCTCGGGCACGGTCTTCTCGACCCGTCTGGTCAACGCGCTGATGACCGACGACGGCAAGGTCTACGTCGGCGCCGTCAGCAAGGACGCCCTGGTCAAGGCCGCGAACGCCGGGTAGTAAGACACCCATGAGTGAAACGCCGGCCACGGAGCCGGAACCGGAGCAGCAGAGCGCGGGTGACGGCGTCATCGTCACCCGCGCGCTCACCAAGCGCTACCGCGGCGGGCAGCTCGCCGTCGACGGTCTGGACCTGGCCGTCCCGGCGGGCAGCGTCTTCGGCTTCCTCGGTCCGAACGGCTCGGGCAAGACCACCACCATCCGCATGCTGATGGGCCTCATCGAGCCCACCTCGGGGTCGGCCCGCGTGCTGGGCCGGCCCATGCCGCGCTCGGCGCGCGCGGTGCTCCCGCACGTGGGCGCGCTCATCGAGGGCCCGGCGCTGTACGGCTTCCTCTCCGGCCGCGACAACCTGCTGCGCTACGACGCCGCCGACCCGACCGCCGACCCGCGCACCCGGCGCACCCGCGTCGCAGCGGCGCTGGACCGGGTCGGCCTCGCGGCGGCGGCGGGCAAGAAGGCGAAGGCGTACTCGCTCGGCATGAAGCAGCGGCTCGGCCTCGCCGCGGCGCTCCTCCAGCCGCGCAGGCTGCTCGTCCTCGACGAACCGACCAACGGACTCGACCCGCAGGGCATGCGCGAGATCCGTTCCCTGATCCGGGAGCTGGCCTCGGACGGCACCACGGTCTTCCTCTCCTCCCACCTCCTCGACGAGATCGAGCAGGTCTGTACGCACGCGGCGGTGATGGCCCAGGGCCGCCTGATCACCCAGGGCCCGGTGGCCGACCTGGCGGCGGGCACCCGCGGCCGGCTCGTCGTGACGACCCCGGACCCGGCGGACACGGCCCGGATACTGAAGGAGCAGGGCGCGGCCGACGTGGTCATCGCCGAGGACCGGGTGAGCGCCGAGCCGCCCCAGGACCGCGACCTCGCCGAGGTGAACGCCGCACTGGTGACGGCGGGCGTCCGCGTCCGCGGCTTCGGCGTCGAACGGCCCTCGCTGGAGGACGCGTTCGTGGCGCTGACGGGGGAGGGCTTCGATGTCGCAGGCTGAGGCCGTACGTACGTCGACGGCGCAGGCTCAGGCTGTCCGTACGCCGAGCGTGCTGTGGACCTTCGGGTTGCTCCGCAACGAAATGTGGACCACCTTCCGCCGCTGGCGCACCCTCGCCCTCCTCGGCGTGCTGGCGGCCGTGCCGATCCTGGTCGGGATCGCCGTGAAGATTGAGACAGGCGACGGACCGGGGCCCGGCGGCGGAGGTGGCGGAGGAGGCCCGGCGTTCATCTCGCAGATCACCAACAACGGCCTGTTCCTGGTCTTCACCGCGCTCGCCGCGACGCTCCCCTTCTTCCTGCCGATGGCCATCGGCGTCATCGCCGGCGACTCGATCGCCGGCGAGGCCAACGCGGGCACCCTCCGCTACCTCCTGGTCGCCCCCGCCGGCCGCACCCGCCTGCTGCTCACCAAGTACGCGACGGTGCTGGCCTTCTGTCTGCTGGCCACTCTGGTGGTCGCCGTCTCGGCCCTCACGGTCGGGGCGCTGCTCTTTCCCCTGGGCGACCTGACGACCATCTCCGGCACGCAGATCAGCTTCGCCGAGGGCCTGGGCAGAGCGCTGCTGATCGCCCTGGCCGTCGCCGCGTCACTGGTGGGCATGGCGGCCCTGGGCCTGTTCGTGTCGACCCTCACCAGCAGCGGCATCGCGGCGATGGCGACCACGGTCGGCCTGCTCATCACCATTCAGATCCTCGACCAGATCCCCCAACTGCACGCGATCCAGCCGTACTTCTTCTCCCACTACTGGCTGTCCTTCGCCGACCTCATGCGCGAGCCCGTCTACTGGGACGACCTGGTGAAGAACCTCGGCATCCAGGCCCTGTACGCGGTGGTGTTCGGCTCGGCGGCCTGGGCGCGGTTCACGACGAAGGACATCGCGTCTTAGCGGTCACCCGGTCTCGTACGGCCACCCGGTCTCGTACGGCCACTCGGTCTCGTACGGTCACTCGGTCTCGTACGGTCACTCGGTCTCGTACGGTCACTCGGTCTCGTACGGTCACTCGGTCTCGTACGGTCACTCGGTCTCGTACGGTCACTCGGTCTCGTACGGTCACTCGGTCTCGTACGGAAAGCGCGCGAGCGGCGTCTCCCGCGCGAAGAACGTCTTGGCGCGCGTCAGCGCCCCGGTGTCCTTCAGTACGTCACCCGGCTTGCTGCCGTTGCCGAGCAGCACCCCGCCGAAGTGCATCCCCATGTACGCGGCCGAGTGGTTGAGCGTGCCGACCAGCGGATCGGCGACCTCCTCTTCCTCGTGCGCGAGCACGGTGACTCCCCACAGCGTGCGCCTGGCCAGCGTGGCCTTGAAGTCCACACCGGGCGTGCGCAGCCAGCCCGACCAGTAGTCCAGGTAGCGCTTGACGGGAGCGGAGACCGAGTACCAGTACAGCGGCGACACGATCACGATGTCCGTCGCCGCGAGCGTCGCGTCGAGCAGCAGCGCCACCTCGCCTTCCGTCGGGCGGACGTGGTCGCTGTCGTGCCGCAGGTCCACGAAATCGGGCAGCGGATGCTCGGCGAGACTGATCCACTCCTGTTCGACGTCCGCGGGAAGCTGATCTGCGGCCTTGCGGGCCAGCATCTCGGAGTTGCTCTCGGTGCGGCTGCTGCCCAGGACGAAGAGGAAGCGGCGGGTCATGAGGTCCCCCAGATGGTCGGCGTGCGACGACTACTTGCGCTTGCAGTATATGCGTACGCATTCAATATGCAATCGTACGGAGCAACAGGTCCTCCCGCCCGTGCGGCGCCACGATCTGGAGCCCGACCGGACACCCGTCGCCGCCGAACCCCGCCGCCATGCTGACCGCTGGGTGCCCGCTCAGGTTGAACGCCCAGGTCAGAGCGGTCGAGTAGCGGTCGCCCGGGCCTTCGTGGCCGTGCGGGAGGGTGGGGGTCGTCGGGGTCAGCAGCAGCTCCGCGTCGGCGAAGAGGGCGGCCAGGCGGCGGTCGTTCTCCGCGCGGGTGCGGTGGGCGGAGGCGAGGTCCGCGCCGGGTGACCGGAGGGCGAGCCAGGCCCGGGCGGGGTCTTCGAGGCGGAGGGGCGCGGACGGCCGTACGAGCCGCAGGGCACCGCTTTCCGCGAGGCGTACGGCGGCGGCGTGGGCGACCGCCGCGACGTCCGGGTCGAGATCGGGGCCGGCGAAACCGAGGTCGGGCGACCAGACGGCGGTGGGGGAGTGCGAGCCGCCCGCCACCGGCCCAGTCCCGGCCGCCCGCTCCGCAGGCGCGTCCCCCGCCGCCACCCGCCACCAGGCCGCCGCATCCGACGCGCACCGGGCCAGCACGCCGGGCGCCGTGAGCCCCGTACGGTCGGCCGTCGGCAGCCGTCCGTTCGTGACCTTCAGCCCCACCACACCGCACCAGGCCGCCGGAATCCGCACCGACCCCGCCCCGTCGCTCCCGGTCGCGAGCGGCACCAGTCCGGCGGCCACCGCGGCGGCCGACCCGGCCGAGGAGCCGCCCGGCGTACGGTCGGCCCGCCACGGGTTGACGGTACGGCCATGGGCGCCAAGTCCCCAGGTCTGCCAGGGAGTTCCGGGACCGGGCACGGCCGTCGCACCCACCGCGACACACCCGGCCGCGAGCAGCGGAGCCGCAGTGCGCAGCCCGTGCCGGCCCTTCACCCCGACCGGCACCCCGGCCAGCGGCAGCCACTCGCCCGCCGCCACGCGCGCGTCCACCTCACCCGCCCGCCGCAGCGCCTCCTCACCCCACACCTCGACGAACGCGCACAGCTCCGGGTCCACCCGCCCGATCCGCCCCAGCGCGGCCGCGACCACGTCGACCGCACACAGGGCACGCGAGCGTACGGCGGCGGCGGTCTCCTCCGCCGAGAGGGCGGCGAGGTCGGAGAGGAAGGAGCGGATGGCGGGTACGGCGGCTGTCATACGGCGAATTCTCGGCGATGCCCGACTCTCGCCAACGTCGTTGAGGTGGCAGGGAGTTGGAGTTGGACCGCCGCTCAACGCGACCGCCCCGCCGCCCCCGTCAGGCGGACCAGCGCCTCCGTCTCCCGAGGCGGTGTACCGGTCAGGTCGCCCAGGCGCCAGGCCGGCACCCACGGGACGCGGTGCACGTCGATCGCCGAGTCGATCACCTTGATCCGCTGGGCGAGCGGGCGCGGCAGCCGGCCGGGGGCGTCCGCGACCAGGACGACCGCGTCGAGGCCGAGGCCGGGCGGAGCCTCACCCCGCCGGAAGAGCTCCAGGGTGTGCAGGGCGGCGCTCAGTCCGGACGCGTGGGTACGGGCGACGAGCAGGACCGACCGCGGGGCGGTGGGGCCGGGCCAGTCGCGTCCGCAGTCGTGGCCGCCGTAGACCCTGGCGAGGGTGGAGGTGCCGGCCCCGCCATGCGCACTGACGAAGGAGTGGAGCGGAGAGCCGCCGGCGCCGAGGACAGGCTCCGGTGGCCGGCCCTCCGGTGTGGCCGCCGGCCCGCGCAGCCAGATCTCAGGCCCTCGCCGTACGTCCCTCCGTATGTCACTCCGTACGTCCGTCCCCATGTCCCGCTCCTCCTCCTCGCCGTCCCCGATACCCGCCTGCTACCCGCTGTTGCCCGGTGACGCGCACGGCATCGGGCACGTGTTCTGACGTGGCATGAGTTCCTGGAACGAGTCTGTGACGTCGCAGTGACGTGAGAACCGTGGGGGAGCGGAGAGACTCGACAGTACGTGTACGACCGGATCATGCGCTGAGGGTGCGGAAGCCCGACGCGGGAGGGAGCACCATGGAACCCGAACGCGTTGTCCGGCGACTCCCCGACACATCCGAGTGAGGGAACCGATGGCTCGACTCAGCCGCGACAAGAAGCGGGACCAGCAGCGCGCCGCGCACCCGGCCACCCCCGCACCGACGCCGATCGACGTCCACGTCCCGGCGTCCGGTACGGGTGCGGGCGCGGCGTGGGTCGGTGACGTACGGATCGTCGCGGCCCCGGGCGAGGAGGTTCAGCAGGCCGTCCTCACCCACCTGCACCACATCGCCTTCAGCACCGGCCACGCCGTCCACGCCACGATCCACGACGAGCGCATCGGCTACGTCGTCCCCCTCCAGGTCGACCCTGACGGCGCGAGCCACTTCACGGCAGACCCGGTACCGATGGCTCCGCCGGTGGAGCGGGGGTCTTCCGCGGGGGCCGATTCCGAGCAGCCTGGTGGGCCTGGGGTGTCCGGTGTGCCCGTACCGCCCGGCATGCCGGCTTCCTCAGACGGCCCCCCGGCCGCCGTCGAGCCGCAGCAGCCCCGGCGTGATCTGCCCACGCACCTTCTACGGCCGGTCGACGAGCCCGTGCGGGACGCGGTCCCCACCTTCCGGATGCGGGCGGTGCCGGAGGCGGAGGCGGAGCCGGCCGACGAGGCGGGCCGCGGCCTTCCCCCGGGAGCGGCCGCCGAGCCCGAGCCGCAGGGGGACGCGGCCCCCACGTTTCCGCCCCCGACCGGAGAGTCGTCCTCGACCGGAGAGCCGTCCTCTGCCGGAGAGCCGTCCCCGGCAGGTGAGTCCCCCCGTGCCGGTGAACCGCCGTCGACCGGGTACTCCCCTCCGACCTTCCCCCTCCACTCGCTCCCGGACCCGCCCCCCGGTCACGCCCCCGGCACCGTCGCCCCGCCGACCGGCGTGTTCGGCCCGCCGCCGGTGATGGACGCGAGGCCGGAGCCCACAGAGTCCGCGCCCCCCGCCCCGCCCGGGCACCCCGCCCCCCGCGAGCAGGCCACCCCGCCCGCGCAGTCCTTCCAGCCCGTACAGTCCACCCCGCCCCCGCACGCCACTCCACCCGAGCAGGCCACTCCGCCCGCGCCCCCCACCACACCCGCGGCCCCCACCACACCGGCCGCCCCCACCACACCCGCGCGCCCAACCAGGCCCGCCTCCTTCCTCCTCCCCGACCTCGCCCCCGAGCCGGCACCGGACCCCGACCCCAAGCCCACCCCGCCCCGCGGCTTCGACGCCGTCGCCGAAGCCGTGCTCGGGGACGGTCCGTTGACCGTCGCGGCCGGCGACGGCACCGCACCCCCGCTGCTCGCGGAGCCACTCGCTCACATCAACGAGGCCGTGAAGGCGGGGCGGACGGACGCGGCGGCGGAGTTGGCGGACCGGACCCTGGCGCAGGCGTCCGGGGCGCTGGGGCCGGAGCACCCCGAGGTGCTGCACCTGCGCGAACTGGCCGCGTACATCGCCTACTTGGCGGACGACCCGGTCCGCTCCTTCCAGCTCTCCCTCGACCTCGCCCACGCCCGCCGCCACACGCGGGACGCGGAGGCCGCGTACGGCAACATCCAGAGCGCGTTCACCGCCTGGCGTGCCGTACGCGACCCCCAGCTGGGCCTGGAACTGGGCCACGCGTTGATCGGCCTGTGGACCGAGCTCACGGCCGAGGACGGCCCCGCCGCCGACGACATCGAGCAGTTGGACAAGGCCCGCGCCCGCATGGGCCGCCTGACCGAACGTGCTCAGAGCGCCCGTTGAGGGGATGTCCCACGCCGACAGCTCCCGCACCGCCGCAGATCATCCGCGCTCATTGCACGCAGAACTCGTTCCCCTCCGGATCCGCCATCACCACCCACTCACCCCCCGCTTCCTTCACCTCCCGCAGCACACTCGCCCCGAGCCCCGTCAGCCGCTCGACCTCGGCCGCGCGCCGGCCCTCGCCCGGGTGCAGATCGAGATGGAGCCGGTTCTTGACCGTCTTCGCCTCCGGCACCCGCTGGAACAGCAGCCGCCGCCCCAGCCCGGTCCCGCTGTCCTTCTCATACGGGTCGTCCGGATGCCGTACGGCGATCAGGTCCCGGAAGGCGAGGCGGGCGTGGAACTCGACGGTGGCCTCGCGCGGCAGGGCGCCGAGCTCCAGCAACCGCTGGATGAGCGCGTCGTTGTCCTCGACCAGGTAGTTCAGCGCGGCCGCCCAGAAGTCGGCCTGCGCGTGCGGGTCACCGGCGTCGATGACGAGCTTCCAGTGCACGGGTGCGGGTGTGACTGCGGGTGTCTGTGTCATGCCCACCAGTTATAGCGGCCGGGTCCGACAGTGCCGGGTCAGTGAAGGGCAGCGGCGTCCGCTTCCCGCACGTCGTACGCCGCCCGTGCCACCGCGATCTCCTCCTGGTGGACCTCCGTCCACTTCACCAGGGACTGGATCGTGGCGTGCAGCGTCCCGCCCAGCGGTGTCAGCTCGTACTCGACCCGCGGCGGCACCACCGGATGGACCGTCCGCTTCACCAGCCCGTCCCGCTCCAGCGAGCGCAGGGTCACGGTCAGCATCCGCTGGCTGATCCCGTCGATCTCCCGGCGCAGCTCGGTGAACCTGAGCCGCCGGTGCTCCAGCAGCGCGATGACCAGCAGTGACCACTTGTCGGCCACCCGGTCGAGGATCTGCCGTACCTGGCAGTCCTCCCGGGTGTCCCACTGGAAGGGGTCGGCATCGCCGTAGTCCACGGTGCCCGCGCAGTTACTCGGTGACTTTGAAGTGCCTTCTTCCATGTCTGTCGATGCTGCCGCACGCTGAAGTCGGTTACAAGAGGGAACCGACCCTCATCCCCGTAACCGTCCCTAGATGTGGAGTACTGCCATGGGCACGCGCGCGTGGGCGCTGTTACTCGTCCTCTGCGGAACGATCTTCCTGGAGGGCATCGACGTCGCGATGATGGCGGTCGCGATCCCGTCGATCAGATCCGACCTGGGCCTCACGACCGGCACGGCGGCCTGGGTGATGAGCGCCTATGTCCTCGGGTACGCCGGTTTCACCCTGCTCGGCGGCCGGGCCGCGGACCTGCTCGGCCGCCGCCGGATGTTCCTGATCTGGCTGACCGTCTTCCTGCTCTTCTCGGGGCTCGGCGGCTTCGCCACCGAGGGCTGGATGCTGGTCGTCGCCCGCTTCGTGACCGGCGTGTCCGCCGCGTTCATGACGCCGGCCGCCATGTCCCTGATCACCACCTCGTACGAGGAGGGCCCGCGGCGCGACAAGGCCCTGCTGGTCTTCGCCGGCACCGCGGCCGGCGGCTTCTCGCTCGGCCTCGTCGTCGGCGGCCTGCTCACCCAGCTCGGCTGGCGCTGGGTGTTCTTCGCGCCCGTGCTGCTGGCGGGCGCGCTGCTGCTGGCGGCCGTACGAGTGGTGCCGGCGCAGGATGCTCCCGTAAGGCGGCGCCGTGGCTTCGACCTCCCCGGCGCGAGCACCGCCGCCGGCGCCATGCTGCTGGCCGCCTACACCGTCGTACGCCTGGAACACGGTCTGGACGGCTGGCAGTTGACCACCGCGTCCGCCCTCGCGGCGCTGCTGCTGGCCGCCGTCTTCGTCGCCGTGGAGCGCCGGACGGCCGCCCCGCTGGTCCGGCTCGGCATTCTGCGGATGAGCTCCGTCGTCCGCGCGGACCTCGGCGCGCTGTTGTTCGTCGGGGCCTTCTTCGGCTTCCAGTTCGTGGTGACGCTGTACTTGCAGGAGCTGCGCGGCTGGTCCTCGCTCCAGACAGCGATCGCGCTGGTGATCATGGGGTGCGACGCGGTGCTCGCCCCGACCCTCACCCCGAAACTGGTCGCCCGCTTCGGCAACACCCGCGTGATCGTCGGCGGCTTCGTGCTGGCGGTCGTCGCGTACGGGCTGTTCCTGCCGGTCGGCATGGACTGGTCGTACGCCGCGATGTTCCCGACGCTGATCATCGCGGGCACGGCCTTCGCGCTGGCGTACGGGCCGCTGGCGATCGCGGCGACGGACGGGGTCGCCGAGTCCGAGCAGGGGCTGGCGAGCGGGCTGCTGCACACCGCCACGCAGTTCGGCTCGGCGATCGGGATCTCGGCGGTGACGGCTGTCTACGGCTTGGCGTCCACGGGGTCGGGCCCCGAGGCGACGCTCTCCGCGTTCCGTACGGCACTGCTGGTGCCCGTCGGGATGGTGGCGCTGGGCCTGTTCATCTCGACCCTGAGCGTGCGGGCGGAGCGGCGGGCGGTGCGCAGGGCGTCCCAGGTGAGCAGCGTCAGTGCCAGCCAGACCAGCGCGAACCCGGCCCAGCGCTCGGGCGGCATGGCCTCGTGGAAGTAGAAAATGCCGAGCAGGAACTGGAAGACCGGGGCCAGGTACTGCAGCAGCCCCAGCGTGGACAGGGGCACACGGATCGCGGCCGCGCCGAAGCAGACGAGGGGGAGCGCGGTGACGACGCCGGTCGCGACGAGCAGGGTCGCGTGGCCCGCGCCCTCGCCGGTGAAGGTGGAGTCGCCCTGCGCGCCGAGCCACAACAGGTAGCCGAGCGCGGGCAGGAACTGGATCGCGGTCTCGGCCGCCAGCGACTCGACGCCGCTGAGGTTGACCTTCTTCTTCACCAGGCCGTACGTGGCGAAGGAGAAGGCGAGGGTGAGGGAGATCCACGGCGGGCGGCCGTAGCCGACGGTGAGCACGAGGACCGCGGCGAGACAGACGCCGACCGCCGTCCACTGCACGGGCCGCAGCCGCTCCTTCAGGAGCAGGACGCCCATGGCGATGGTGACCAGCGGGTTGATGAAGTAGCCGAGCGAGGCCTCGACGACGTGGCCGGAGTTCACCGACCAGATGTAGAGCCCCCAGTTCACGGTGATGACGGCCGCGGCCACGGTGATCAGCGCGAGCCTGCGCGGCTGCCGCAGCAGCTCACCGACCCAGGCCCAGCGCCGGATGACGACGAGCGCGACGGCCACGAAGGCCAGGGACCACACCATCCGGTGGGCGAGGATCTCGACCGCTCCGGCGGGCTTCAGCAGAGGCCAGAAAAGGGGTACGAGCCCCCACATCCCGTACGCCGCGAAGCCGTTCAGCAGACCTATGTGCTGCTCGCCCTTCGACGTCCCGGCCACGGACCCCTCCTTCTCACATCCAGCTCGCCTGCAAGAAGGTAACGCCGAGCACCCCCGTCTGTCATGTCCGTATCGGCATACGGTCATGACAGACGGGGGTCTGTTTCAGCGCGGGGTCAGCCCTTGAGCGCGACGGCGATCGCCTCGGCGAGCGGCGTGGTCGGGCGGCCGGCCAGACGGGACAGGTCGCCGCTGGACACGACCAGCTCGCCCTTCTCGATCGACGCGTCCACGCCGGCCAGGGTCGCGGCGAACGGCTCCGGCAGCCCGGCGCCGGTCAGGATGCCGATGAGGGCGTCGGTGGGGACAGCGGAGTAGCCGATCTCCTTGCCGGTCTGCCGGCTCAGCTCGGCCGCGTACTCCTCGAAGCTCCACGCCTCGTCGCCACCCAGCTCGTACGTCTTGTTCTCGTGCCCCTCGCCGGTCAGTACGGCGACCGCGGCGGCCGCGTAGTCGGCGCGCGAGGCGGAGGAGACCCGGCCCTCACCGGCGGCGGCGACGACCGCGCTGTGCTCCAGCACCGGGGCGAGGTTCTCGGTGTAGTTCTCGTGGTACCAGCCGTTGCGCAGCAGCGCGTACGGGACACCGGAGGTGGTCAGGGCCTCCTCGGTGCCACGGTGGTCGTCGGCGAGCGCGGCGGTCAGGGTGCCCGGGGCGCTGGTGTAGGCGAGCAGCGCCACACCGGCCGCCTTCGCGGCGTCTATGACGATCGTGTGCTGCTGGACGCGGCCCTTGTCGAACTCGTTGCCCGAGATGAGCAGCACCTTGTCACCGGCCGCGAACAGCCCGTCGAAGGAGGCCGGGGCGTTGTAGTCGGCGAGCGCGATCTTCACGCCGCGCGCCGCGAAGTCGGCGGCCTTCTCCGCGTTGCGGACGACGGCGGTGATCTGCTCGGCCGGGACCTTCTCCAGCAACTGCTCCACGACGTGGCGGCCCAGGCTTCCGGTGGCTCCGGTGACGACGATGCTCATGATCTGCGATCTCCTTGTGGGGTGCGGGGTCTGACGCTAACCCTAGGGTGTGCGCTAACTCTGCGAAAGTACCCACTTTGAAGTAAGGTACTGGTATGGCAGTAAGCAATGAGGTGAGCGTCCCGTCGATGGGTCCCTTGGTCGCCGAGGAGATGTGTCCGCACCGCCTGGTTCTGGAACACGTCACCAGCCGCTGGGGTGTCCTGGTCCTGATCCAGCTCCTCGACCGCCCGCACCGCTTCAGCGAGCTGCGCCGGGCCATCGGCCGCGTCAGCGAGAAGATGCTCACCCAGACCCTCCAGACCCTGGAGCGCGACGGCCTCGTCCACCGCGACGCCAAGCCGGTCATCCCCCCGAGGGTCGACTACTCCCTCACCGACCTGGGCCGCGAGGCGGCCGAACAGGTGCGGGCGCTGGCGGTGTGGACCGACGCGCGGATGGGGGAGGTGCAGAAGGCGCGGGAGGTGTACGACGCGCGGAAGAGGGGTTCTGAGCAGGCGTGACGCGTGGGGTGGGCCCTCTGAAGGAATGCGGACGGCGCCAGGGGGCACACATGTGTCAGGGCGTTGGCCGACTTTCGAGATACGTCCTTCCATGCGCCCCCTCTCCGCCTCCCGCGCCGACTTGAGTCGCCGGGCACGCTGGATGCGGAGTGCTGCACCCGCCCGCGCGCCACCCGCGATGCCACCCTCCGGTGCGCGGTTACCGAATCCAGGGGGATGCCTTGACATGGCCACACAGAAACGGGCGGCGCGCAGTATCGGTTCTGCGGCCACCGCGGGGCTCGGCCTGATGCGGGCGCTGTTTGCTCGTGGCCCCCGCCGTCGACGGCAGGAGGAGATCCTGGCCGAGTTGCTCCAGCAACTCACCCTGATGACCGACGAGATTCACCGCGCGAATGTCATCCAGCAGTACCGCCTCACCGTGGACCAGATGGACCGCATGGTCGACGACCCGTCCCTGGCGGACACCGCGAGCACACTGCCGGGGCTCTCCAAGGGCAGGCGACGTCAGATGATCTTCGCCAATCGGCAGTACGGCAATTTGCTGTTGGCCCACCGCGTCGGCGTGTGTGACTGGGATGAACTACTGGGCCATTTACGTGTGTTGTGCAGAAATGAGATCTTTGCCGAGTATTGGGACCGCACGGTCGAGCACCGCAGGAGCCTTCCGGCGGACTCGATGGAGGCGCGGGTCGGTGCCGCCGTCGACGTCATGCTGGAGGAGCTGGCGGACGACCCTGACGAGTGGTGGATCGTAGGGCCCGCGCCGGCTGCCGGCCTACGTCCTGACGAGCCGTCTGCCGGGCCTGTGGCCTGACGGGGGCCGGTCGTTTCGGTGATGCGCACGGCGCGCAGTGATCGTCAATGGATTGCCGTGACTCCTGCAAAAGGAGGTAATTCCGGGGAATCCGAAGCAGGTGAAGCGATCTTGCCGTAGCCTTTGCGTGCCCCGGCCGACCTGGGGCTTTCCGGTCTAGAGAAGGTCCGAGTGCCCCGCGAAATCTCTGCTCTCAGTGTTGTCCGCCGTATCGGCGACCCGCCCAAGCTGCGAGGCAGTCAAACCGTCGAGACCTGTCCGGACCTCTTCGAGCTGAGCGACGGCAGGTTCGCGGTCATCGGCACGGAGGCCACCGCCGACCTGGACCCTCTCCTTCCCCCGGACGCGGCGCGGGCCGACTACGAGCGGATCGTCGTGATCGACCGCGAGACCCTCATCCGCGCCAAGCGGGACATTCCTGACGCCTGACGCGGTGCATCCACCCGTGCGCCCCCTTTCCGCCTCCCACGCCGGCTTGTGCAGCCGGGCGCTCTGATGGTTCCGGGCGAATTCGTGACATGGGGGCGCCGACATGGCCGGACCAGTTCAAGAGGACCTCTTCCCGGCGCGGGAACTGCGGCTCGCGAACGAGATCCGGATGCATGGCTTGTTCGTCGGGCAACTGGACCAGGCGATCGCCGACCCAGTGCTCGAACCGGAGAGATTGTCGTCAAGCCGGGTTGCGACATGAAGTCGCCGCACGAGCTTTGTTCCGATCCTGTCGAGGCCGAGGCGCTGAAGGTCCGACTCGACGATCCGCACCGGGCGAAGATCCGGCTCGCTGATGAGGTGCTCGTAGTCGGCGACTACATCGGAGACAGCACCCGAGCCGAAATCGCCTACGCCCGGTCGCTGGGCAAGCCCGCGCGGTTCACGCACCCCGAGGTCGACCCCGACGCCTGACCGCCCACCAAACACGTCGTGCTCTGCGACAGCTGCCAGCAGGCGCGTGTGCTGTGCGACCTGGTCCCCGACCCGATCAGCCACAGGCAGTCAGCGGCCGGGAGTTCAGCGCCGACTGCCTGGTGGACCGCTCCGGTCGCGCCTCGGTGGTGCTGCGGGAGCGGCTGATCGTCAAGGGTGGGCCTGTCGATGGTCGCCCGCACGATCCACGATGACGAAGCCACCCAGCTTGTTCGCCGAGATGCTGGCCGGCATGGACCGCGCCATCGCCGAGGGCGCCGAGGACCGCACGACCGAGGTGGTCCGGCGCCTCGCCGGGCGGCCACCGCACGACTTCCGCACGGTGGTCGCCCGGGAGTCGACGGGCCTCGGCTGAAGTCCGGTCAGAACACGCCCTTGTACCCCTGCCACCCGGTCGCGATCTTCGTACGGGCCCCGAACGACCCTTTGCCGTTACCGGTGTTGCGCCACACCGCGCCCGAGGTGTCCCGGGAGATGATGTCCCCTCTGGCGTCGCCGGTGATGTCGCCGACGCCGACGATGACGTTGTACGACGAGCCCCAGTTCGCGGCGAGCTTCACCCGCGCCTTGAAGCCGCCGGTGCCGTTCCCGTCGTACCGCCACAGGGTGTTCGACTTGTCCTGGGCCAACAGGTCCCCGCGGCCGTCGCCGTTGAAGTCGCCGACGCCCACGATCTTCTTGTACGTCTTCCAGTTGTCGTAGAGCTTCACCCGCGCCGACAGCTTCCCCGTGCTGGTGCCCTTGTAGAGGTACACGGCGCCGGTGGAGCTGTTGCGGGCGATGAGGTCGGGCCGCCCGTCGCCGTTGACGTCCCCCGGCGAGGTCAGGACGTCGTACTGGTTCCAGCCCTTGCCGAGCGAGGTGCGCGGGGTGTCCGTGAGGAAGGCCTGGCCGCGCCAGGTGCGGTAGACGCGGAGTTCGCCGCTGCTGAAGCGGACGAGGACGTCGTTCTGGCGGTCACCGTTCAGGTCGCCGAACGGGACCAGGGTGACCGAGGAGGGCCAGCCCGAGGCGGACATGGCCTTGCCGAGGCCTCCCGTCCCGTTGCCCGGACGGTAGCTGATGACACCGGACGGGCTGAGGGTCATCACGTCGCCGATCCCGTCGGGCGCCCAGGTGTCGTAGTTGATGAAGTCGCGGCGTACGACGGCTCCGTAGGACACGCGCACCGTCTGGGTGACGGTCATCGCGGGCCCCGACCCGTCGGCGGGCTGGGCCGTCAGCCTGAAGGTGTACGTGCCGTTGGGGACGTAGGCGCCCTTGCCGTCGCGGTCGTCCCACCGCGCGGTCACGTTGCCCGACACCTCGCCGCCGGAGAGCGTACGGACCACCGTGCCGGTGGCCTTGCTGGTGAGCGTGGCCTTCCAGGAGGCGGCGGGCTTGGAGAGCAGTCCGCGCCACTGCCACCACGGGTTGCCGCCGAAGCTGCTCGTCACCTCGGACTCGATCACTCCGAGGGCCTGGGTGGCGGCCCCGCTGGGCACCAGGTGGATCCGCCGGTCCGCGTCGACGTAGGCCACGGGACCGCCGAACTTGTCCACGGTCCAGGTCACCCCGCGCCGGCTGGAGCCGCCCGCCGCGAGGTCGCCGATCTTCCGGGTGGCTGCGGTGCCGTCGGCGAAGGAGGTGAGCAGGAGCGCGCCGGCCGCGCGGTCGTGCCGTACGACATAGCCGTCGCCGAGCAGGGCCTCGCCGGACGGGACGGCGATGTTCTTCTTCGCCGTACGGTCCCACACCCCGGCCGTCGAGGTCGGGCCGCAGGACCAGTAGATCCAACGGCCTACCGCCTGAAGCTCCTTGGCGACGCAGGGGGCGCCGGTGGCGATGGTGTCGGTGACCTTGCCGGTCTTCAGGTCCTTCGCGGTGACGACACCCGTGCCGGAGCCCGGCGTCCACAACTTGGTGCCCCAGACGGAGGCGGCCGTGACCGAACGGGTCACGATGGGCTGGAGGTCGGAGTACACGCCGAGGTCGCCGATGTACTGCTTGGCGGGGGAGGAGCCGTTGACGATCGCGTAGCGGCCGGTGACGTCGAGGAGGGCCCCGGAGGCGGAGGGCACCCGGAAGAAGCCCGCCGCGTCGTCCTCGAAGACGGACTGGACGTACGAGCCGCTGGTGGGGTCGGAGTCGGCGGTGAACGTCACCGCGCGGCCGTCCCCGGTGGAGTACGGGCCCACGTTGTAGCCGTCCCAGTCCTGCCAGGTGGGTGCGCCCGGCGTGCCGTCGGCAGCGATCGGCCTGGTGTAGTACGCACCCATGAAGCTGGCGTCGGCCTCGTCGGTGGCCAGCGTGCCGTTCTGCAGCGACAGCCGGTCGATCCTCGCGGCGACCGGCGGTACCGCGGTCAGTTCCCTCAGCGTCGGGGCGGCCGCCCCCGTGTCGGCGACCCGGCGCACCGCCCAGGCGCCGGAGTCGGTGCCGCCCACGGCCAGCAGGCCGCCGTCCGGCGCGGTGACGAGGGAGGTGTTCGCGTGCCGGAGCAGGGTGACCGGGTCACCGCCCGTCAGGGGTACGGCCATCAGCCGCTCGCCGGACTTGTCGACCCAGTCCTGCGGGCTCGCCGGCACGGAACGGGCCACCACCAGCCAGTTCCCGGCGATGCCCACGGACGGGGTGCCCTCCGTGCCGGGCAGCTTCAGCGCCGTCGCGGGGGCGGAGAGGTCGGCGCGGTCCAGGACATGGGCGGACCAGAGGCCGGACCACCAGACCAGCCGGTCCGCGCTCAGGGCGACGCCGGTCGGCACGACGTTCAGGGTCACGTCGCCGGTGACCTTCGCGGTGGCCAGGTCGACCAGCATCAGGTGCTGCATACCGTTCGGCTGGGCGTAGTTGAGGACGGCCGTGGTGCTGTCGCCGGCCAGGACGGTGAAGTCGGTGGTGACGCCGGTCGGCCATCCCTCGACGGGGGTGCCGTCGGCGGGCGTGCCCGCGCCGTAGAGCCACGGCGTGCGGTTGCCGTCGGCGTCCCGGGCCTGGGTCAGCACGTGGGTGCCGAAGGTGGCCTGGTAGGTGCCGTTGGTGAGGGCGACGTCCGTGCTGGTACCGGCGGCCATGTCCCTGAGGACGACCTTCTCGGTGGGCGAGACGACCTCGGCGACGATGTCGGACGACGAGCCCAGGTACCCGGGGATCTCCAAGGAGGGCAGGTCGCCCAGTTCGGTCGTCGCGCCAGTGGCGTACGACGTCCACAAGTAGCCGGAACGGCCCTCCTGGGCATGCAGATAGCCACTGGGCCCCGCGCTGCGGATCCGGTCCGCGCGCGGGGCGTAACGGTTGGACTGGAAGACCTTCTCCGCCGCCAGGGCGTTGCCGGCGGAGGCGGTGGCCGCGCCGGTGATCCCTCCGGCGGTCGCGGCGAGGACCGCCAGTGCGGCTATGACCCCGCGGGCAGTGGTGCGTCTGGCCAACGTCGGCTCCTGGGCCTCTGGTCGGGACGAAGGCGGAGCATGACGGGACGACGGCGGCTCAACAGGCGCACGTCACATGAACGTTGGAATGTTCCCGGCCCCCCGGCCGTCCCCCCAAGCACAGCCGCATGAGGCTAACACCAGCCTGTGCGGCCGTACCGGGCACTCCCCCTGCGATGGGCTCGCCCTGGTCGTTGGCGACCGAGTCCAAGGTGTTGCCCCAGCCCTTGTCCAGGCGGAAGGAGTTGCCGCCGTAGCCGTTGTCCGCGAAGAGGGCCTGGGCGCATTACCGAACCCAGGCCCTCGACCGTCACGTCAAACCCGCGGTCAGCCCACGACCGTCCAGGTGTCCCCGCCGGCCAGCAGCGCTCCCAGGTCGCCCTTGCCGTTCTGCTCGATCGCGGTGTCGAGCTGGTCCGTCATCTGGGTGTCGTACACCGGTCGCTCCACGGAACGGAGCACCCCGATGGGGGTGTGGTGGAGGGTGTCCGGGTCGGCCAGGCGGGAGAGGGCGAAGGCGGTGGTGGGGGACGTGGCGTGGGCGTCGTGGACCAGGACGTCCGCCTCGTTGTCCGGGGTCACCGTGATCACCTTCAGGTCGCCGGTCGCAGCGTCGCGTACGACGCCGCGGGTGCCGTCGGTGCCGAAGCGGATGGGCTTGCCGTGCTCCAGGCGGATCACGGCCTCCTCGGCCTGCTGCTTGTCCTTCAGTGCCTCGAAGGCGCCGTCGTTGAAGATGTTGCAGTTCTGGTAGATCTCGATCAGCGCGGTGCCCGGGTGAGCGGCGGCCTGACGCAGGACCTCGGTGAGGTGCTTGCGGTCCGAGTCGATCGTCCGCGCCACGAAGGAGGCCTCCGCGCCGATTGCCAGGGACACCGGGTTGAACGGGGCGTCCAGGGAGCCCATCGGCGTCGACTTGGTGATCTTGCCGACTTCGGAGGTCGGGGAGTACTGGCCCTTGGTCAGGCCGTAGATCCGGTTGTTGAACAGCAGGATCTTCAGGTTGACATTGCGGCGCAGGGCGTGGATGAGGTGGTTGCCGCCGATCGACAGTGCGTCTCCGTCACCGGTGACCACCCACACCGACAGGTCCCGGCGGCTGGACGCCAGGCCGGTCGCGATCGCGGGGGCACGGCCGTGGATGGAGTGCATGCCGTAGGTGTTCATGTAGTACGGGAAGCGGGACGAGCAGCCGATGCCCGAGACGAAGACGATGTTCTCCTTCGCCAGGCCCAGCTCGGGCATGAAGCCCTGGACCGCGGCGAGGATGGCGTAGTCACCGCAGCCGGGGCACCAGCGCACTTCCTGATCGGACTTGAAGTCCTTCATGGACTGGCGGGCCTCGGCCTTGGGGACGAGCGAAAGCGCCTCGATCGTGCCCGTGCCTTCCGTGGACGTCTCAGCCATCGATGGCCTCCTTCAGAGCCGTGGCGAGCTGTTCTGCCTTGAACGGCATGCCGTTGACCTGGTTGTAGGAGTGGGCGTCGACCAGGTACCTCGCCCGGACCAGGGCGGCGAGCTGGCCGAGGTTCATCTCGGGGATCACCACCTTGTCGTAGCCCTCGAGGACGGCGCCGAGATTGCGCGGGAAGGGGTTGAGGTGGCGCAGATGGGCCTGCGCGATGGCCTCGCCGGCGGTGCGCAGCCGCCGTACCGCCGCCGTGATCGGCCCGTACGTGGAGCCCCAGCCCAGCACCAGGGTGCGGGCGCCGTGCGGGTCGTCGACCGTCACGTCCGGTACGTCGATGCCGTCGATCTTGGCCTGCCGGGTGCGGACCATGAAGTCGTGGTTGGCGGGGTCGTAGGAGATGTTGCCCGAGCCGTCCTGCTTCTCGATGCCGCCGATCCGGTGCTCCAGGCCCGGCGTGCCCGGGATCGCCCACGGGCGGGCCAGGGTCTGCGGGTCGCGCTTGTACGGCCAGAAGACCTCGGTGCCGTCGTCCAGGGTGTGGTTGGGGCCCTGCGCGAACTGCACCCGCAGGTCGGGGAGCTCGTCGAGGTCGGGGATCCGCCACGGCTCGGAACCGTTGGCCAGATAGCCGTCCGAGAGCAGGAAGACGGGCGTGCGGTACGTCAGCGCGATCCGGGCCGCCTCCAGGGCCGCGTCGAAGCAGTCGGCCGGGGTGCGCGGGGCCACGATCGGCACCGGCGCCTCACCGTTGCGCCCGTACATCGCCTGCAGCAGGTCCGCCTGCTCGGTCTTGGTCGGCAGACCCGTCGACGGGCCGCCGCGCTGGATGTCGATGACCAGCAGCGGCAGCTCCAGCGACACCGCCAGCCCGATCGTCTCGCTCTTGAGTGCCACGCCCGGACCGGACGTCGTCGTCACCGCCAGCGAACCACCGAACGCCGCACCCAGCGCCGCCCCGATCCCGGCGATCTCGTCCTCCGCCTGGAAGGTACGCACACCGAAGTTCTTGTGCTTCGACAGTTCGTGCAGGATGTCGGAGGCCGGGGTGATCGGGTACGAGCCCAGGAACAGCGGCAGGTCCGCCTGCCGGGACGCGGCGACCAGCCCGTAGGACAGCGCCAGGTTCCCGGAGATGTTTCTGTACGTGCCGGTCGGGAACGCCGTCGTCGCCGGCGCGATCTCGTAGGAGACCGCGAAGTCCTCCGTCGTCTCACCGAAGTTCCAGCCCGCGCGGAAGGCGGCGATGTTCGCGGCCGCGATGTCCGGCTTCTTGGCGAACTTCGAGGTCAGGAACTTCTCGGTGCCCTCGGTCGGCCGGTGGTACATCCACGACAAGAGGCCGAGCGCGAACATGTTCTTGCTGCGCTCGGCCTCTTTGCGAGTGAGGTCGAAATCCTTGAGAGCCTCGACGGTCAGGGTGGTCAGGGGGACCGGATGGAGGTGATAACCGTCGAGGGACCCGTCCTCCAGCGGCGAGGCCGCGTACCCCACCTTCGCCATCGCCCGTTTGGTGAACTCGTCCGTGTTGACGATGATCTCCGCGCCGCGCGGCAGATCGGCGATGTTCGCCTTCAGCGCCGCCGGGTTCATCGCGACCAGCACATTCGGCGCATCACCCGGCGTGAGGATGTCGTGGTCGGCGAAGTGCAGCTGGAAGGAGGAGACACCGGGGAGAGTGCCGGCGGGGGCCCGGATCTCGGCCGGGAAGTTCGGCAGGGTCGACAGGTCGTTGCCGAAGGACGCCGTCTCCGAGGTGAAACGGTCACCGGTGAGCTGCATCCCGTCACCCGAGTCACCCGCGAAACGGATGATGACCCGGTCCAGACGGCGGACGTCCTTCACGCCTGCCGCTTTGCGCTGCTCTCCCACGACGGTTCCGTCGGCCTGCTCCGCTGGACTACTGACCTGCGTCACTGAACTGGACCTCCCTCGAGGCGGCTGTCTGGGAGCGGCCTTCCCGCAGGCCCTCCCAGGATCAACCCTACGACCGTAAGGGTCGCCTTCCCTGGGTCATTCGCATGATGGACACGCTTTTGAGATGGTTGGGCACCCCGACTTGTCACGATTTACTCGCCCCCAGCGCTTGCCCTTGAAGACGCTGCCCCTCATTCTTCGGTTCTCGGGATCGGCGGGCCCGCACATCCCGCTCAGCGGGCGCCCCATTTCTGACAGGGTGTCAGAAATTCAGGAGTTCAAGTAGGTGAGGACCGCGAGGACGCGCCGGTGGTCGCCGTCGCTCGGGGACAGCCCCAGCTTCAGGAAGATGTTGCTGACGTGCTTCTCGACGGCCCCGTCGCTCACGACCAGCTGCCGGGCGATCGCGGAGTTGGTCCGGCCCTCGGCCATCAGCCCCAGGACCTCACGCTCCCTGGGGGTGAGTCCCGCGAGCACGTCCTGCTTGCGGCTGCGCCCCAGCAGCTGCGCGACGACCTCGGGGTCCAGGGCCGTACCTCCCTGGGCCACCCGTACCACCGCGTCCACGAACTCACGCACCTCGGCTACCCGGTCCTTGAGCAGATAGCCGACCCCGTGGCTGGAACCGGCCAGCAGTTCGGTGGCGTAGCGCTCCTCCACGTACTGCGACAGCACGAGCACACCGAGTCCGGGGTGCGCCTTGCGCAGCTGTACGGCGGCCCGCACCCCTTCGTCGGTGTGCGTCGGCGGCATTCGTACGTCCGCCACCACGACGTCCGGCAGCGCACCCTCCGCGTCCAGCTCGGTGATGGTCTTGATCAGCGCGTCCCCGTCACCCACCCCGGCGACCACATCGTGCCCCCGGTCGGTCAGCAACCGGGTCAGGCCCTCCCTGAGCAGCACTGAATCCTCGGCGATGACCACGCGCACCCTGTCCTCCACGATCTACGGCCCCCCACAGCCCCGACTCCACCGCCCGCCCGGACGACAACGTCCAGCATCCCAGCATTCGGACCCGGACGGGCGTGCATGAGCCATCCAGCCCGTCCGGCGCTTGAGGAGCAGGCCTGGATCCAGCCCGTCCGGCGTTGTGAGGACGAGGCCTGGATCCAGCCCGTCCGGCGCTTGAGGACGAGGCCGTTCAGGCCGACGGGGGTCCAGGGGGCGGAGCCCCCTGGCGGGGTCGAAGGGGCAGAGCCCCTGGGGATGGGAACGGGTAAGGGCGGCGGGGGCGAAACACACCCACCGCCACCCCGTCACCCACCCGCGGAGCTCACCGCATCGCCGGCTCCGCCCGCCAAGGCAACTCCGCGGTGACCCGGGTGGGCCCGCCCTCCGGCGAGTCCACCACCAGAATCCCGTCCACCGCGTCCAGCCGCTCCGCGAGCCCGGCCAGCCCCGACCCGCCGGCCGTGTCCGCCCCGCCCACCCCGTCGTCCACGACCTGCAGCATCAGCCGGTTCTCGACCCGCCACACATCCACCGACGCCCACGTCGCCCGAGCGTGCTTGCTGATGTTCTGCAGCAGCTCCGACACCGTGAAGTACGCGATCCCCTCGATCGCCGCCGCCGGCCGCGCGGGCAGATCCACCTCCACCTGCACCGGCACCGTGCACCGCGACGCCACCGCCGACAGTGCCGCGTCCAGGCCCCGGTCCGTCAGTACCGCCGGGTGGATCCCGCGTGCCAGGTCCCGCAGTTCCTGGAGAGCCGTCTTCACCTCACCGTGCGCGTCGTCCACCATCCGTGCCGCCGCCTGCGGGTCCTCCGTGAGCTTCTCCTTCGCCAGCCCCAGATCCATGGCCAACGCCACCAGCCGTGCCTGCGCCCCGTCGTGCAGGTCCCGCTCGATGCGCCGCAGGTCCGCCGCGGCGGTGTCCACGACGACCCCGCGGTCCGACTCCAGCTCCACCACCCGCGCCGACAACCGCGTCGGCCCGAGCAGCCCGTGCACCAGGACCCGGTCCACCATCGTCAGCGCCCGCACGATCCACGGCGTGACCATCGTGAACAACAGCCCCACCAACGCCGTGACGCCGATCTCGAAGGCGTTGTCCAGGTAGATGTGGTGGCTTTCGTCGCCGTACAGCTGGAGCCCGTCCTGACCGCCGTACATCGGGAAGAGCCAGAACCACAGCGGGTACGTCATCAGCGACCACCCGATCGACCAGAAGGTCACCGAGACGACGAAGGAGAACACCGACCACGGCAGGTACAGCAGCGCGTACAGCAGGGTCCGCCAGGAGGTGCCGCTCCCGAGGACGGCTCCCATCCAGCCCATCACGCCCTGCTTCCGCATCCGCAGCGGCTCCGGGTCGCCCACCTCCAGACCCAGCAGCGCCCGCGCCCGGCCCCGCTCCAGCGCACCGAACCCCCGGCACCCGGCGAGCCCCGCCGCCAGCACCGGGATGCCGAGGAACGTCACGAGCAGTCCCGCACCGAGGGAGACCATCGTGACGGCGTACGTGAACAGGAGCACGCCGATCGGCAGGCCCAGCAGCACATACGCCAGCTCGCTCCAGCTGCGCGCCTCGAACGGCGCCCGCAGCGCGGAGGGCAGCCGATGCCCACGCGTCCCCTCCGCGAACCCGAGCTCGCTGTCGTGCCCGTAGCCCTGTCCGTAGTCCGTGGCCATCGGCGTCGTCCGTTTCTACTCGTCCTGAGGCTCCGCAGACCCTGCTGGTCCACCTGCTGGTCCCGGGGCTGTGCCGTCGTATCTCCACCCTGCTCGGCCGCAGGTCCGCGGACCATGGAGTCAGTCGGCGTCCTGGACGGGGGGTTTTCCCTACCTCCGGGACCGCCTGGGCTCCCCGGCCCCCCTGGGCTCCCGCGCGTCGAGCGACCGGTCCCGCCACGGCAGCTCCGCCGTGACCACCGTCGGCCCGCCCGGCGGCGAGTCGATGACGAACAGGCCGTCGACGGCGCCCAGCCGGTCGGCGAGGCCGCGCATCCCCGTACCGCCGTCGAGACGCGCGCCGCCATGGCCGTCGTCCCACACCTGGATCAGCAGCCGGTCGTCGGCCTGCCACACGTCGACCGACGCGGTCCTCGCCCCGCTGTGCTTGCTGATGTTCTGCAGCAGCTCCGAGACGGTGAAGTAGGCGATGCCCTCGATCGCCGCGGCCGGTCTGGTCGGCAGGTCGGCCGTCACCTTCACCGGCACCGTGCAGCGCGAGGCGACCGAGGACAGGGCCGCGTCCAGGCCGCGGTCCGTCAGTACGGCGGGATGGATGCCCCGGGCCAGATCCCGCAGCTCCTGCAGCGCGAGCTTCACCTCGCCGTGCGCCTCCGCGACCATCGCGGCCGCCGTGTCGGGGTCCTCGAGGAGCTTCTCCTTGGCGAGGCCCAGGCCCATGGCCAGGTTGACCAGCCGGGCCTGCGCCCCGTCGTGCAGATCGCGCTCGATGCGCCGCAGATCGGCCGCGGCCGTGTCGACCACGACCCCCCGGTCCGACTCCAGCTCGGCGATCCGCCGCTCCAGCTCGTCGGACGGCGACAGCAGGCCGCGCACCATCGCCCGGTCCACGTTGGTCAGCCCCCGCGCGATGAACGGCAGCACCGGCCACAGCACGAACAAGGAGGTCAGCGTGATGGCGAAGGTGAAGACACCCCAGGGCAGCCGGACGAAGTCGTACAGCACCGTGCGCCAGCCGACCGGGTCCTTGATCCCCATCCACAGCTGCACGAAGAAGCCGTTCTTGCGGCTGCGCAGGGGCAAGGGGCTCGGCTCGTCGATCCGCACGCCGAGCAGCGCCCTGGCGCGCGCCCGCTCCAGCTTGCCCAGCTGCCGGGCGCCCATCAGGCCGGCCGCCAGCAGCGGGAAACCGATCACCGTGACGGTCAGCCAGAAGCCGGTGACCAGCACCGTCATGACGTAGGTGAATCCGAGCAGGGCCACCGGGAGGTTCGCCAGGAGGTGCGCGATCTCCTTCCAGGTGTGCCGGTCGAAGGCGAAACGGACAGGCGGCAGGCGGTCGCTGTCCGCTTCCCCGCTGGGTCTCGAGGACGGGAGACGTTCGGTCATATGGGTTAGCGTGCCGCGCGGCGGGCCGCCGCGCCATGAGGCGGACCGCCGCGATCCCCTGGGGATAACCCCACCCCGGCGACCTGTGGCTTGTGCCAAGGCGTGACGGGCTGCTTACGGTCTCTTTAGCAGGGCCTAGACTCCCGTGCGTACAGATCGTCGAAGAGCGTCCAGTGTCGTCCAGATGTCGTCCAGTGTCAGGGAGCGAGGGACTGACGTGCCGGAACCGACCGTCGTCGTTGCGGCGGACTACTTCCAGTCGTACTCGGTCGTCGGGCTGCTCGCCGTCGTCGGCGTCCTGTTCGTGGCCGTCGCCTTCGGAGCCGGGCGGCTGCTGCGACCCGTGGTCCCCACGCCCGAGAAGCTCCTGACGTACGAGTGCGGCGTCGACCCCGTCGGCGAGGGCTGGGCCCACACCCAGGTCCGCTACTACGTCTACGCCTTCCTGTACGTCATCTTCGCCGTCGACTCGATCTTCCTGTTCCCCTGGGCGACGGTGTTCGCCGCCCCCGGCTACGGCGCGACGACGCTCGTCGAGATGTTCATCTTCCTCGGCTTCCTGGCCGTGGGCCTGCTGTACGCGTACAAGAAGGGCGTACTGGCATGGACGTGACACCAGAAGTGACTCCTTCGGAGCCCGTGTACCTGCCGGAGCCGAAGCGCCTCGGCGTGCTCTCCCGGCTCGCCCCCGAGCCGATGAAGGTGGTCCTCAACTGGGGCCGCCGCTACTCCCTGTGGGTCTTCAACTTCGGCCTCGCCTGCTGCGCGATCGAGTTCATCGCCGCGTCGATGGCCCGCCACGACTTCATCCGCCTCGGCGTGATCCCCTTCGCGCCGGGCCCGCGCCAGGCCGACCTGATGGTCGTCTCCGGCACGGTCACCGACAAGATGGCGCCGGCCGTGAAGCGCCTCTACGAACAGATGCCCGAGCCGAAGTACGTCATCTCCTTCGGCGCCTGCTCCAACTGCGGCGGCCCGTACTGGGACTCGTACTCCGTCACCAAGGGCGTCGACCAGATCATCCCGGTGGATGTGTACGTCCCGGGCTGCCCGCCGCGCCCCGAGGCGCTGCTCCAGGGGATCCTCAAACTCCAGGAGAAGATCGCCCGGGAGTCGCTGGGGGAGCGGTACGGGACGGTCCGGCCGTCGGCCGCGGCGCTGCAGAGCGGGCTGGTGCGGCCACCGGCCGCTGAGTCGGCTGTTGAGTCGGCTGTTGAGCCGACTGTTGAGGGGGACGCGCGATGACGGTGGTCGGCTGGCTGCCCGCGCCCGCCGAGGACCTGTTCGGCGCGGAGGCCACGGCGGAGGAGTCGTACGAGGTCCTGACGGTGGACGTGCCGCCGGCCTCCTGGATCGCGGCGCTCGAAACGGCCCGCGACCGTCTCAGCTGCACCTACTTCGACTGGCTGAGCGCGGTCGACGAACCGGGCACGGGCTTCCGCGTCTCGGCCCACGTCGTGGCCCTCTCCCCGGTACGCCGCCTGCTCGTCCGTACGACCGTCCCGCACGAGGCCCCCGCCCTGCCGACCGCCGTCGACGTGTACGCGGGCGCCGCCTGGCACGAACGCGAGACCCACGAGATGTTCGGCGTCGCCTTCGAGGGCCACCCCTCCCTGGACCACCTCCTTCTCCCGGACGGCTTCGAAGGCCACCCCCTCCGCAAGGACTTCGTCCTCGCCTCCCGAGTCGCCAAGGCCTGGCCCGGCGCCAAGGAACCCGGCGAATCCGAACACGGCGGCCCCAAACGCCGTCAGATGCTCCCCCCAGGCGTCCCCGACCCCAACGAATGGGGCCCCCTGAAGGGCCAACTCCCGCCGGCCCCAACCCGCCCGGCACGGGGCGCGGGTCGCGCGGGGGCGGGGGAACGCCCGGTGCGCGGTGGTACTGGGGATCGCCCGGCACGAGGTACTGCGGATCGCCCGGTGGCGGACACGGGCGAACACCCGGCGCGCGCGGCCGGCGAACGGCCCGTACGGCGTGCCCGTACGGCGGCTGAGGGGTCGGCGAGTCAGGCGTCGGCCGCTCCGGTGGAGGCGGCCGGGTCTGCGGGTGCGGCGGGTCAAGTGGAGGAGGCTCCGCCCGCGGGTGCGCCGACTGAGGGCGCGCCCGCTGTACCGAGGCGTTCCCGCACCGCGGCGGAGGGCTCGGCCAGTCAGAGCGAGGCGTCCAGGGCCACGGAGACGTCGGCCACGGGCGCCCCGCCCCCGGCTGCCCCGGCCGGCGATGCGCCCGGTGCCCGGCGTCGGCCCCGCACCGCGTCTGAGGGGTCGGCGAGTCAGGGAGCCACGCCCGGCGCGGCGGATTCGGCCGGCGACACCGGCGAGGCCGCCGCACCTCCGCAGACCGAGGGCACGCCCCCGAAGGCACCCACCACTCCGCGCAGCCCGGACGCCCCCTGGCACCACTCCCGCCCGGCCTTCGACGAACGGGAACCCGAGCGAGGCGCTGAGCCCGAGCCCAACGCCGAGAGCGAGGCAGCGGCCGGCCAAGCACCCAATGCCGAGCAGGCACCGGAAGCCGAGCCGGACCACGCAGTCGAGGCCGAAGCCGAAGCCGAGGCCGGGGCCGAGGCCGGGGCCGAGGCCGGGGCCGGGGCCGAGGCGGATACCGAAGCCGAACAGGCACCCGACCCCAAGCACCCCCCAAGGCCCGGCCCTGTCCCCGACCCCGAGCCCGGCACCCCCGAAGACCCCTCAGGAGGCCCGCAGTGAACGACGCACTCGACGTCGCCCTGCGACTCGTGATCGTCTTCGTCGTCTTCCTCACCTTCCCCCTGATCGTGGGCCAGACCGAGCACAAGGTCATGGCCCACATGCAGGGCCGGCTCGGCCCGATGTACGCCGGTGGCTTCCACGGCTGGGCCCAACTCGTCGCCGACGGCGTGAAGTTCGCGCAGAAGGAAGACATCGTTCCCGCGGGCGCGGACCGCCGTATCTTCCAACTCGCCCCCGCCGTAGCCCTCCTCCCGTACCTCCTGGTCCTCCTCGCCATCCCCATCGGCCCCGGCGAGGGCGCCGTCGGTGAGGTCATCGACGCGGGCGTCTTCTTCGTCCTCGCCGTCATGGGCGTGGGCGTCCTCGGCTCGCTCATGGCCGGCTGGGCCTCCGCCAACAAGTTCTCCCTCCTCGGCGGCCTGCGCACAGCCGCCCAGCTCCTCGCCTACGAACTCCCGATGCTGCTCACCGCCGCCTCGGTGGCGATGGCGGCCGGCACCGTCTCGATCCCCGGCATCCTCGACGCCTTCGAGTGGTGGTGGCTGCCCTGGCAGATCGTCGGCGCGATCGTGTTCTTCGTCGCCGGCCTCGCCGAACTCCAGCGCCCGCCCTTCGACATGCCGGTCGCCGACTCGGAGATCATCTTCGGTGCCTACACCGAGTACACCGGCCTCCGCTTCGCCCTGTTCCTCCTCGCCGAGTACGCCGGAATCGTCGTCCTCTGCGGCCTGACCACCGTCCTCTTCCTGGGCGGCTGGCACGGCCCCTGGGGTGCCGACGGCCTCGGCTGGGTCTGGACCCTCCTGAAGGCGGCCGTGCTGGCCTTCCTCGTCATCTGGCTCCGCGTCACCTACCCACGTCTGCGCGAGGACCAGCTCCAGAAGCTCTCCTGGACCCTCCTCGTCCCCCTCTCCCTCGCCCAGATCGCCCTCACCGGCATCGTCAAGGTGGTGATCCAGTAACCATGGCCCCCATTCCTGGCAGTGGCCTCGCCAAGGGCCTGGCCGTCACCCTCCGCACGATGACGAAGAAGACCGTCACCGAGCAGTACCCGGACGTCCAGCCCGACCTCCCGCCCCGCACCCGTGGTGTGATCGGCCTCTTCGAGGAGAACTGCACGGTCTGCATGCTGTGCGCCCGCGAGTGCCCGGACTGGTGCATCTACATCGACTCCCACAAGGAGACGGTCCCGGCGGCGGCCCCCGGCGGCCGCGAACGCAGCCGCAACGTCCTCGACCGCTTCGCCATCGACTTCGCCCTGTGCATGTACTGCGGTATCTGCATCGAGGTCTGTCCTTTCGACGCCCTGTTCTGGTCCCCGGAGTTCGAGTACGCCGAGACCGACATCCGCGACCTCACCCACGAGCGCGACAAGCTCCGCGAGTGGATGTGGACCGTCCCGGCCCCGCCCGCCCTCGACCCCGCCGCGGAGGAGCCGAAGGAGATCGCCGCCGCCCGCAAGACCGCCGAGAAGCTGGCCGCCCAGCAGGAGGCCCAGCAGGAGGCCCAGCCGGAGGTCCAGTCGCCGACCGAGCCGCACGCCGACGAGCAGGCCCGCGCGGCCGAGCAGCCCACCCGGCCGATGGGTGAGTCGAAGCAGCAGACGGACCAGCCCCTGCAGGAGGGAGACGCATGACCCTCGCCGCAGCCGCCGGCTCCCTGACGGCCGCCACCGAGACCCACGGCTTCCTCTCCCCGACCGGCGTCGAGATCGCCTTCCTCCTCGTCGGCCTGGTCACCTTCGGCGCCGCGCTGGTCACCGTCACCACCAAACAGCTGGTGCACGCCGCCCTGTGGCTGGTGGTCACCCTCGGTGGGCTAGCCGTCGAGTACCTCCTGCTCACCGCCGAGTTCATCGCCTGGGTGCAGGTCCTCATCTACGTCGGTTCCGTCGTCGTCCTCCTCCTGTTCGGTCTGATGCTCACCAGGGCCCCCATCGGCCGCTCCCCGGACGCCGACTCCGGCAACCGCTGGGCCGCCCTCACCGTGGCCGTCGCCTCCGCGGCCGCCCTGGTGTGGGTCGTCGTCGACGCCTTCCGCACCACCTGGATCGACCTGGACGGCCCGGCGGCCGGCTCCACCGAGGCCACCGGCGCCAGCCTCTTCCAGAACTGGGTCCTCCCCTTCGAGGCCCTCTCCGTCCTCCTCCTCGCCGCTCTGGTCGGCGCGATCGTCCTCTCCCGCAAGACCAAAGCGGACGCGGCGGGCACCGGCCCGGCGGCGAGCACCGGCCCGGGTGTCCCCGGCGCCGCGGACACCGGACGTGACACGGAAGGGGCCCGCTGATGCACCTCGCCTATCCCGCCGTCCTCTCCGCCCTCCTGTTCTGCACCGGCCTGTACGGCGTCCTCGCCCGCCGCAACGCGATCCTGGTCCTGATGTCGGTCGAGCTGATGCTCAACGCCGTCAACCTCAACCTCGTCGCCTTCGACATCTGGCTCAGCCGGGCCGCCGAGGAGACCCTGCACTCCGGCCAGGCCCTGACCCTGTTCACCATCGCCATCGCCGCCGCCGAGATCGGCATCGGCCTGGCGATCGTCCTCGCCGTCCACCGCAACCGCGGCACCGCGGACATCGACAAGCTCCGCGACACCGCCGAGGGCCACGAGAGCCACCCGACGGACGGTTCCGACGGCTCTGACGGCTCCGACAGCGACGCCCGCACGGCCGGCCCGGCCGACCGGGCCGGGAAGGCTGAGGCCACCGCGTGACCACGACCACCCTCGCCGTCCTCGTCCCCCTCCTTCCGTTCCTGGGCGCCGCGGCCGGCCTGCTCCTGGGCCGCACGGCCCCCGGCTTCGTCCGCCCGCTCGCCGTCCTGCCGACGCTCACCTCCCTCGCGCTCGCCGCGGTGGTCGCCGTGCGCCAGGGCGGCGACCAGGCGGTGAACGCCGCCACCGAGCTCACCCCCACCGGCTCGGTCCCGATCGAACTCGCCCTGCACGTCGACGGCTTCGCCGCCCTCGTCGCCGTCCTGGTCGGGCTCGTCGCCACCTGCGTGCAGATCTACTCCACGGGCTACCTGCGCGACGACCCGCGCTACCCCTCGTACGCCGCACTCGTCTCCCTCTTCACCTCCGCGATGCTGCTCGTCGTCTACTCCGGCGACCTGATGGTGCTGCTGGTCGGCTGGGAGATCATGGGCATCTGCTCGTACTTCCTGGTCGGCCACTACTGGGAGACCCCGGAGGCCCGCGCCGCCTCTCTCAAGGCCTTCCTGGTCACCAAGCTCGGCGACGTCCCCTTCCTGATCGGCCTGTTCGCGCTGGCCACCGACGCCGGGTCGTTCCGCATCACCCGCGTTCTCGGCGCCGTCGCGAACGGCGGACTCGACCACCCGACCCTGATCGCCCTGCTGCTCCTGGCCGGCGTGGCGGGCAAGTCGGCGCAGTTCCCGCTGCACACGTGGCTCCCCGACGCGATGGCGGGCCCGACACCTGTCTCCGCGCTGATCCACGCCGCGACGATGGTCGCCGCCGGTGTCTACTTCATCGCCCGGCTCCTCCCGGTGTTCGAGGCCTCCCAGGCCGCGATGGTCGTCCTCGCCGTGATGGCCGCCGTCACCATGGTCGGCTCGGCGCTCGCCGCGCTCGCCCAGGACGACATCAAGCGTGTTCTCGCCTACTCGACGATCGGCCAGCTCGGCTACATGACCGGCGCCCTCGCCGTCGGCGACCGCGGTGCCGCCGTCTTCCACCTCCTCACGCACGGCGCCTTCAAGGCGCTGCTGTTCCTCGCGGCCGGCGTGATCATCCACGCCGCCGGCACCAACTCGCTGGCCGCCATGTCCCGCATGAGCAACCTGCGCGACCGCGTCCCCGACGCCTTCTGGACGATGACCGTGGCGCTCCTCGCGCTCGCCGCGATTCCGCCTTTCAGCGGCTTCTTCTCCAAGGAGTCCGTCCTCGGCGCCGCCGAGCACGTCGCCACCGGCCACACAGAGCACGCCCCCGGCGCCGCCGGCTGGACCGTCCTCGTGGCCGGCCTGCTCACCGCCCTCCTCACCGCCGCCTACGCGGCGCGCCTGTGGCTGCTTGCCTTCCACGGCCGCGGCGCCGAGGCCCCCGACCACGGCCGGCAGCCCCTCACCATGACCGTGGTGCTGTGGGTGCTCGCCGTTCCGTCCCTCGCCGTCGGCGGATTCACCTATCGCACGCTGCCCGACTGGTTCGACGGCCGTGACCTGGCCCCGACCCTGACCACCTCCGTCCTCGGCACGGGCGTGGCCCTGGTCGGCGGTCTCGTCACCTACGCGGCCTGGCGGCACACCACCGCTCTCGCGGCCCGCGTCCCGCTGGGTGCGGTCGCGGCCCACCCCGAGGGCGACGCCGGCCAGGTCGAGGCCGAGGCCATCGCCAGCCACAAGCCCGCGTACGGAGACGTGGCCTACGCGCCCGACCCGGCGGACCCGGGCCGTCTCCTGCTCGGCCCGCTGCACCGCCACGCGGCCGTCGGCTTCCACCTCGACGCCGTGTACACGGCCCTCTTCGTCCGTCCGGTCCAGGCCGGAGCAAGCCTCGTCCGGTTCCTCGACCGCGAGGTCGTCGACACCTACGTACGCGGCGCGGGTGCGCTGCCCCGCCTGCTGGGAGCCGCCGTACGGCGGGCCCAGACCGGCAATCTGCAGACCTATGTGAGCGCGCTGCTCGCCGGCACCGTCGTCCTGGTGGTCGCCGCCGTCCTCGTCGCCACGGGAGCGTGAGCAGGCGTGATCGATATCAACGAGTCCGTGATGCAGGTCCTTCTGGCGTTCATCGTGGTCGGCCCGCTTCTCGGCGCCGCCACCGCTCTGCTGCCGGCCCCGCCCGGGCTGAAGGGGAAGTCACCCGAGCAGGCCGTGCTGCGGCACGGTGTGACGGTCACCGGCGCGATTCTCATCGCCGCGGTCGTCCTCACGCTCGGCTTCGACCACGACCACCCGTCGAAGATGCAGGCCACGACCGACATCAGCTGGATTCCCGCACTCGACGTGCGCATCCACCTCGGCATCGACGGCATCTCCCTCCCCCTTCTGGTCCTGACCGCGCTGCTGACCTTCCTCTGCGCGCTCTACTCCTACTTCAAGATGCCTGCGGGACCGACCCCGAAGGCCTTCGTCGCACTGCTGCTCGTCCTCGAGTCCGGCACCCTCGCGACCTTCGCCGTCCTCGACCTGCTGCTCTTCTTCCTCGCCTTCGAGATGGTCCTCATCCCGATGTACTTCCTCATCGCCCGCTGGGGCGGTGAGCAACGGACCCAGGCGGCCTGGAAGTTCATCCTCTTCACGCTGCTCGGTTCCGTGGTCATGCTGCTCGGCCTGCTCCTGATCGGAATCAAGGCGGGCACATTCGACATGGTGGCACTCGCCACTGACAACGGCCGGTCGCTGACCACATCCGTGCAGGTCATCGCCGTTTTGGCGATCGGGATCGGGCTCGCGGTCAAGACGCCGATGTGGCCGCTGCACAGCTGGCTGCCCGACGCCCACACAGCCGCCCCGACCGTCGGCTCGGTCCTGCTGGCCGGCGTACTGCTGAAGATGGGTACGTACGGATTCGTCCGGATTCTGCTGCCGATCACGCCGGACGGCTTCCGCACCTTCGCGCCCTACCTCGCCGCCTTCGCAGTCGTCGGAATCATCTACGGATCGCTGGCCTGCCTGGCCCTGGCGAAACAGGGAGCGAAGGGCGATCTCAAGCGGCTCATCGCCTACTCCTCCGTCGGCCACATGGGCTTCGTCCTGCTCGGCATCTCGACCATGACCCCGACCGGCGTGAACGGCGCGCTGTTCGCCAACATCGCCCACGGCCTCATCACCGGCCTGCTCTTCTTCCTGGTCGGCGCGCTGAAGGACCGCACCGGCACGTCCGATCTCGACGCCCTCGCCGAGGCCACCGGCGCCGCGCTCTACGGCAAGGCACCCCGTCTCGGCGGCCTGCTCGCCTTCGCCGCCGTCGCCTCGCTCGGCCTGCCCGGCCTCGCCGGATTCTGGGGCGAGATGCTGGCGCTGTTCGGTGCGTTCGACCCCGCCGACGGTCTCAGCCGCCCGGCCTTCCTCACCTTCATGGCGATCGCGGCGTTCGGCACGCTGCTGACGGCCGCGTACATGCTGATCGTGGTCCGCCGCGTCTGCATGGGCGCCGTAGGGCAGGAAGCGCCGAAGCTCGCCGACGTCCAGACATACGAGTTCGCGGCCTGGACTCCGCTCGTCGTCCTCACCGTCGTCGCCGGCCTCTGGCCGAAGGCCCTCCTCGGCCTGACCGACCCGGCCGTGCAACAGCTCCTCGCAGGAGGCACCCGATGAGCTCCCCGGTCCAGCCGCTGGCCGTGAATCTCGTCCAGTCCGTCGACTGGCTCGCCATCGCGCCGCCCACCATCGCGGCGGTCGTCGGACTCGTCGTCCTCGTCGCCGACCTGTTCGTCGGCGAGAAGAAGAAGGCGCTGCTCGGCTGGGGGTCGGTCGCGGGCCTCGCCGTCTCGACGCTCATGCTGCTGCCCCTCCTGGACGGCGACCGCAGCACCTTCTGCCTGACCGGCGCCCCCGATGTCTGCAGCTACACCGCCGACCGCTTCACCCTCGTCCTGCAGCTCCTGGTCCTCGGCGGCGCCCTCCTCGCCGCCCTCCTGTCGGTCACCGCCCTCAAGGACGCCGACAAGGGACTCCCCGAAGGGGAGTACTGGTTCCTCCTGCTGTCCTCCGCGGCCGGCGCCGCCCTCCTGCCCGCCTCCCGGGACTTCGCGACCCTGATCGTCGCCCTGGAAGTCGCCTCCCTGCCCGCCTTCGCCCTCGTCGGCCTCAGGCACGGCGACCGGAAGTCCTCCGAAGCCGCCCTGAAGTTCTTCCTGTCCTCGGTCACCGCGACCGCGGTCAGCCTCATGGGCATCAGCTTCGTGTACGCCTCCACCGGCACCCTCTACCTCACCCAGATCGCCGACCGCATCCAGAACGTCGACGGGCAGCTCCACACCCTCACCCAGACCGGCGTCGTCCTCACCCTCATCGGCTTCGCCTTCAAGACGGCCGCCGTGCCCTTCCACTTCTGGGTGCCGGACACCTACGTGGGCGCGCCCCTCCCGATCGCCGCCTACCTGTCGGTCGTCGGCAAGGCGGTCGGCTTCTCCGGCCTCATCCTCATCACCGTCGTCGCCCTCCCGTCGTACGCCGACGTCTGGGGCCCGGCCCTCGCCGCGCTGGCCGCCCTCACCATGACCGTCGGCAACGTCGGCGCCCTCCGCCAGCAGGCCACGCGCGCGTACAGCGCGGTACGGCTGCTCGCCTGGTCGTCCGTCGGCCAGGCCGGCTACCTCCTCGTCCCGATCGCCGCCGCCGCGTACTCCGACGACGCCGAGAAGTCGATCGGCTCCACGGTCGCGTACGCCCTCATGTACGCCGCCGTGAACCTGGGTGCCTTCGCGGTGGCCGCACTGGTCGGCCGTACGAAGTCCCTCAACCGCGTCTCCGACTACCGCGGCCTGTACGCGTCGAACCCCATCGCGGCCCTCCTCCTGGCCTTCTTCCTGCTCTGCCTGGCCGGACTGCCGCCGGGCATCATCGGGCTCTTCGCGAAGGTCACCGTGTTCTCCGCGGCCGTCGACGCGGGCCTCGGCTGGCTCGCCGTGGTCATGGCCGTCAACGTCGTGATCGCGCTGTTCTACTACCTCCAGTGGACGACCCTGCTGTTCCGCGCCCCGGAGGGCGAGGCCGCCGCCCACCGCGTCCCGGCCCCCCTCACCGCCGCGATCGCCCTCACCGGCGTCCTCGGCATCGCCCTCTCCGGAGCACCTCAGCTGGTCCTGCGCTTCACCGACACCGGGCTCTTCTGAGCGCTCACGACTGCCCTCACCCGGACGGCCCACGCAGGCCGCCGTACGCACAAGGGAACTAGAGGCCCTCGCCTGGCGTTGACCAGAACGGGAGGGTCCACTGGACGTGACACCACGACACCGGTGGCATCGGAGTCAGTAAGCAAGATCATCCAGCGAGACCAGCAAGCAAAGGGTTCCCCTGCTGCGCGACTTGGAGGGCGTACCGTGCACCGCCGGCACAACGGGCTTAGGACCGCAGTACTCCTCGGGGGACTGTCCGCACTCATCATCGTCATCGGCAGCTTCTTCGGCCGCATGGGGCTCGTCGTAGCGGTCGTGATCGCCCTGGGGACCAACGCGTACGCGTACTGGAACAGCGACAAGCTGGCTCTACGCGCGATGCGTGCCCGCCCCGTCAGCGAGTTCGAGGCCCCGGGTCTCTACCGCATGGTCCGTGATCTCTCCACCCAGGCCCGCCAGCCCATGCCCCGCCTGTACATCTCCCCGACGGAGGCACCGAACGCCTTCGCGACAGGCCGCAACCCGCGCAACGCCGCCGTGTGCTGCACGGAGGGCATCCTGCGCATCCTGGACGAGCGCGAGCTGCGCGGCGTCATCGGCCACGAACTCAGCCATGTCTACAACCGCGACATCCTGATCTCCTCGGTCGCCGGCGCCCTAGCCTCCGTGATCATGTTCCTGGTCAACTTCGCCTGGCTGATCCCGATCGGCCGCTCCAACGACGACGACGGACCCGGCCTCCTCGGCATGCTGCTGATCATGATCCTGGGACCGCTCGCGGCCAGCCTCATCCAACTGGCCATCAGCCGCTCCAGGGAGTACGAGGCCGACGCGTCCGGCGCCCAGCTCACCGGCGACCCCCTCGCCCTCGCCAGCGCCCTGCGCAAGCTCGAACTGGGCACCAAACAACTCCCGTTGCCCCCTGAGCCCCGCATCGAGACCGCGAGCCACATGATGATCGCGAACCCCTTCCGCCCGGGCCAGGGACTCTCCAAGATGTTCTCGACACACCCGCCGATGGCAGAACGCATCGCCCGGCTCGAGAAGATGGCAGGTCGACCCCAGTGAAAACCATTCTGAACGTCATATGGCTGGTCCTGAGCGGCTTCTGGCTCTTCCTCGCCTACCTGGCCGCGGGCCTGCTCCTGTGCATCACCATCATCGGCATCCCATTCGGCATAGCGGCCTTCCGTATCGGCGTCTACGCCCTGTGGCCCTTCGGCTACACCACGGTCGAGCGCCGCGACGCGGGTGCCCCGTCCTTCCTCGGCAACGTGCTCTGGCTGGTCCTCGCCGGCTGGTGGCTGGCCATCGGCCACATCGTCACCGGCCTCGTCCTGTGCCTCACGATCATCGGCATTCCGTTCGGCATCGCCAACTTCAAGCTGATCCCGGTCTCGCTGTTCCCACTGGGCCGCGAAATCGTGCCGAGCGACCAGCCGTTCACGACCCGCTGACAGGCGGATCCGGGGGTGGGGGAGCCGAAGTACCTCCTGCTGTCGTACGACGGACAGGCCGAGTTCGAGGGCGAGGAGGGCTACGAGGAGACGTGGGCCCTGTGCCAGGACTCCGACGACCTCTTCGCCGACCCCCCTCCGCCCACGCGGGACAGGTACGACCTGCTGGGCTGTGCACCTGAGGGAGAGCTCTCCGAAGCCCTCGCACGCGTGCGTGCCGAGGGCTCGGTACCGCTCGGCGTCCTCACCCTGGAGATTCTCGACAAGTCCGGGACGGCGGTCGGGGAGTGGTACGTCGAAGACGCCCGCGTTCTCGACGTCCGCCCCTGCGCCCGTGACCTGAGCCTGCGCGACGTCACGATCGAGGCTCGAGAACCCGACGACAACCCTTACGACTATCCGCAGTGCCCGCCGCTGTCCCCGGGCTACCGCCTGCTGGACGCGGAGTGCCAGCCATGGGGCACCTGCCGTGACCTGGCCCGTGTGCGAGAGGTCGAGGACGAACCCCTGGAGCCCCCGCTGCGCCTCCTGGGCTGTGCGCCGAGAGGAGCCCTGCGCACCGCACTGGACGCCGGCGAGGAGGATCTCGGCCAGGTGAAGGTCCTGCGCATCGACTCCTCCGGCCGGCCCGTGCAGGCCGCCGCCGAGGGCGAACTGCGGGCCTGGATCCCCTCCGCCCGCGGTGCGGGCCTGGTCGACCTCACCCTCGACCTGTGGTCGGAGCGGCCGCCACTGGCGGCTCGTGAGGTCTGGGAGCTGTGGGAGGACGGGCGGCCCGCGGAGCCCAACCGATGGGCGGGGTGCGGCCCGGAAGGCCGTCGGTTCTGGCTGCGCACGGCCCTGGACAACCACGTGCACGAAGCGCCGGACAAGCCGTCCGACACGGTCTACGACCTCGACGGCCGCCACATCACCGATGCCATCGGCTTCTTCTGTGCGGTGGGCGAGGCGGTGAACGGTCCCGGTGGTTACTTCGGCTGGGGCCTCAGCGCCATGGACGACTGCCTCCGAGGCCGCTGGGGTGCCGCCCCGCCCTTCACTCTCGTCTGGCACGACGCCCACATCGCCCGCGCCTGCCTCGGCGTCACCCCACTGCCCGACGACCGCCCGCCGACTTTCGACGAGCTGCTCGCCTTCCTGACCGAGAGAGGCGTAGAAGTCCGCCTCGCCTGAGCGCCGGACTTTCCACACGCGGGGTTTTCCACAGGCCGGCGGTTGTCCACAGCCCCGCCTGATTGTCAGTGGGGCCTTGCATGATGAACCCATGGCCGAGAGCGCCCGGCTGTCGACACGGATGGGCGCCTGGGAATGCCGTCACACACTCCCGCCCACCGACCTCCCGACCCCTCGGCCGCTACTGCCCGCGACCCGACACCCCCCGGCGTACCCCGTACGCGACCGCACCCACCGCCAGCACACCCGCCCCCACCACTACCGACACTCCCGGCAGCGCGAACGCCAGCACCACACACCCGAGCAGCCCCACCGCCGGCACCACCCGCGCCGCCGGAGCCGAACCGAGCGTCCAGGCCGACGCGTTGGCCACCGCGTAGTACGCCAGCACACCGAAGGAGGAGAACCCGATCGCACCCCGCACATCCACCGTGGCGGCGAGGACGGCGACCACCACGCCCACGGCCAGTTCCGCCCGGTGCGGCACCTGGTACCGCGGATGCACGGCGGCCAGCGCGCCGGGCAGATGCCGGTCCCGCGCCATGGCCAGCGTGGTCCGCGAGACGCCCAGGATCAGGGCGAGCAGCGAGCCCAGCGCGGCCACGGCGGCACCCACCCGCACCACCGGCACCAGCCCCGGCACCCCGGCCGCCCGCACCGCGTCGGCCAGTGGCGCGGTCGCGTCGCCGAGACCGCCCGCCCCGAGTACGGAAAGGACAGCCACCGCCACACACGCGTACACGACCAACGTGATGCCCAGGGCCAGCGGGATCGCGCGAGGGATCGTGCGCGCCGGATCCCGCACCTCTTCGCCGAGGGTCGCGATCCGCGCGTACCCCGCGAACGCGAAGAACAGCAGACCGGCCGCCTGGAGCACCCCGCCCACCCCGCCCGACGCCCCGATGTCCAGCAGCCCGGCATCGGAGGCCCCGGACCCCAGACACACGACCACCACGCCGGCGAGGATCGCCAGGACCACCGCCACGATCGCCCGGGTCAGCCAGGCCGACTTCTGGACCCCGCCATAGTTCACCGCGGTCAGCGCCACTACCGCCGCGACCGCCACCGCATGCGCCTGCCCCGGCCAGACGTACGTCCCGACCGTGAGCGCCATCGCCGCACAGGAGGCCGTCTTCCCGACCACGAACGACCAGCCCGCGAGATAACCCCAGAACGGCCCGAGCCGCTCGCGCCCGTACACGTACGTGCCGCCGGACGCCGGATAGAGGGCCGCCAACCGAGCGGAGGAGGTGGCATTGCAGTAGGCGACCAAGGCGGCGACCGCCAGCCCGAGCAGCAGTCCGGACCCGGCCGCGTGCGCCGCGGGCCCGAGAGCGGCGAAGATGCCGGCGCCGATCATCGAGCCCAGCCCGATGACCACCGCGTCTCCCACCCCCAGGGTGCGCCGAAGTCCGGCTTCGGAAGGTGTCATGTGCGGCACCCTACTGATCGCTGCAACCGCGGGATGCAGCAGTGACGTCCTCTTCATCAACGCAGCACGAACACTCGCGCACAGCGGTACGTGCACCGCCCGCAAGGACAGCCTGCCGCGACGGAAGTCACAGGCCGAAGACAGTGCGGGCACAGAACGGAAGGGCAGGTTCAGGCCATGGGCATCATCAGCTGGATCATCCTCGGTCTGTTGGCCGGAGCCATCGCCAAGTTCCTGCTGCCGGGCCGCGACCCGGGCGGCTTCATCGGCACGACACTCATCGGCATCGCGGGCGCGTTCATCGGCGGCTGGATATCGGCCCGCTGGCTGGACCACCCGGTCACCAAGGAGTTCTACGACGGTACGACCTGGGCGGCGGCGATCGGCGGCTCCCTCGTCCTCCTGATCGCCTACCGCCTCCTGTTCGGCAACTCGCGCAACTGACCGCGCGGAACACCCCTCGGACCGCAGCCAGCAGGCGAGAAGGGTGGGCACCCACCGGGAAACCGGCGGGCGCCCACCCTTCCTCGTACAGAGCGGTCCGCTCGCAGTTCGGGAATGCCTACCGGTAGTTCACGAACTGCAGCGCGAAGTCGAAGTCCTTGCCCTTCAGGAGGGCGATGATGGCCTGCAGGTCGTCGCGGCTCTTCGAACTGACCCGCAGCTCGTCGCCCTGCACCTGCGCCTTCACGCCCTTCGGACCCTCGTCGCGAATGATCTTCGCCACCTTCTTCGCGTTGTCCTGGGAGATGCCCTCCTCGATCGTCGCGAAGATCTTGTACTCCTTGCCGGAGAGCTGCGGCTCGCCCGCGTCCAGCGCCTTCAGTGAGATCCCGCGCTTGATCAGCTTGGACTGGAAGACGTCGAGGACAGCCATCACCCGGTCCTCGGAGTTCGCCTCCATCAGGATCTTGTCACCGGACCACGAGATCGAGGCACCCACGCCCTTGAAGTCGTAGCGCTGCGAGATCTCCTTGGCGGCCTGGTTGAGGGCGTTGTCGACCTCCTGCCGCTCGACCTTCGAGACGATGTCGAAACTGGAGTCGGCCATGTCCTGTGGCTCCTTGTATCGGGGTGCGTAACGGGGTGCGTACGTGCGTATCGGCGTACGTGGAGGCGAGCGCCGAGCCCGGTGTGGTCCCGGGCCGCATCCGGACAAGCCTAGCCACCCACCGACCTCCGAGCGCAGATCAATCGGGTGGCGAAGCACCCCTCCCCATCGGGTATCGTTTACGTCGTTGCCACGGAGCACCGCCGAAAAGCGGTTCGAAGGGCGGCAAACCCCGGCGGTGTGCCCGAGCGGCCAAAGGGAGCAGACTGTAAATCTGCCGGCTCAGCCTTCCCAGGTTCGAATCCTGGCGCCGCCACATGAAGGTAGACCCCCTCCGAACTGCGGAAACGCAGGACGGAGGGGGTCTCTTCGCGTTCGAGGGCAATCTCTCGAGTGGAATCGAAAGTAGGCGACTTGTCCCCCCCGGTTGCACCCGGATCCGGGGCAGGCGCCCTGCGCTCAAGGCGCCTGCCGCGGGCCGGCTGGGTTCAGACGAGGGCGTGAACCGCGCGTCGGCTCGAACTACTCACCGGCGTGGACGAGTTCGATGTCATGGTCGTCCACATCACCGCCGGAGATCGTCACCGAGGCTGCCCGCGGCGGGTAGCCCGTCGCGATGACCGTGTACGCGCCGCTGTCCAGGTCGGAGAAGGCGTACGCCCCGTCGGGGCCGGTCGTGGCCGTGGCGACGACGTTGCCCGCGGCGTCCACCAGGGTCACCAGCGCGTCACCCAGCGGGATGCTCGCTCCGCGTACCGTGCCCCGCACCTGCGCCCCCGGCCGCAGCTCGACCTCTGTCCGGGTGGTCCCGGTGCCGCCGATCTCGACGGGCAGGGCCAGCGGGCGGTGCTTGGGGGAGTTGACCGCCAGGGTCACGGTCCCCGGCACCAGGTCGGCGATGGCGAACTCGCCCAGAGCGTCGGTGCGTGCGGTGGCCAGGACGTCTCCGCGGACGTCGGTCACGATGACCACGGCCTCCGCGACCGGGGCCCCGCTGTCGGCGGACAGCACCACACCGGCGAGGCCGCTGGTGCCGCTGAGCAGGATGTCGTACGGAACCGGCGCGTCACCGGCGACGACGATCGTCGAGGCCTGCGGCTGGCAGCCGTCGGCGGAGGCGATCAGGACGTACGAACCGGCGCCGGGCGCGTCCACGCCGTACGAACCGTCGCTCCGCGAGACCGACCGGCCGAGCTGCTTCCCGCCGAGGGAGATCAGAGTGACCGCAGCCGCGGCCACGGGGACGCGCTCGGCCCCGAGGATGTGTCCGCTAACCGTGACGCCGACGCCGACGCCGACGGGGCCGGTGAGTGAGCCGCTCGGACCGTCGTCACCCTCGGCGCTCGCCACGGAGGCGAGCGCCCCCGCCCGCTCCGGCGCCACGCCGACGGCCTGCCCGGCCTGCCCGACCGCAACCGGCTTACCGTCCGGCGTCCGAGGTCCCGCAACTACCGGACCTTCAACTGCCGGCGCCGCCACTACCGGACCCCCGTCGCCATCCACCGCCCCCACCTCGCCCGCCCCCCTGCGCGGAATGAACGCGGCGAGGCCGAAGGCAAGCAGCGCCGCGCACCCGCCAATGGCGAGGACGGTCTTGAAGCCGTCCTCGGAGGGCAGGGCGACCGAGCCGAGGTCGGTGGTCATCTGGGCCAGGATGACGCCGGCGACGGCGCTCGCGACCGATGTACCGATGGACCGCATCAGGGTGTTGAGGCTGTTCGCGGCGCCGGTCTGGGACGGCGGTACGGCGCCCATGATCAGCGCGGGCATGGCGCCGTACGTGAAGCCGATGCCGGTGCCGATGACGCAGGAGACCATCACGAACTGCCAGACCTCGTCCATCAGGAGGATCTGCAGGCCGTAGCCGGCGGCCACTATCAGGGCGCCGAGCATCAGGCTCACCTTCGGGCCCTTGGCCTTGGACAGGGCCGCGGAGACCGGTGCGATGACCATCATCACCAGGCCGCTGGGCGCCATGACCAGGCCCGCGGTGAGCAGCGACCTGCCCAGACCGTAGCCGGTCGCCTCAGGCAACTGCAGGAGCTGCGGAAGGACCAGGGACATCGCGAACATGCCGAAGCCGAGGGCGATCGACGCGAGGTTGGTGAACAGCACCTGGCGGCGGGCGGTGGTGCGCAGGTCGACCAGCGGCTGCTCGGTGCGCAGTTCCCACCAGCCCCACACCAGCAGGACCACGACGGCCGCCGCGAAGAGCCCGAGGATCGTGCCACTGCCCCAGCCCCAGTCACCGCCCTTGGAGATGGCCAGCAGCAGGCAGACCAGGCCGACCGCCATGCCGAGGCCGCCGACCAGGTCGAAGCGGCCGCCGGTGCGGACCTTGGACTCGGGTACGAGGAGCAGGACCAGCAGGAGGGCGACGGCGCCCATGGCCGCCGAGCTCCAGAACAGCATGTGCCAGTCGAAGTTGTCGGCGATCAGCGCGGCGGCGGGCAGTCCGAGGGCGGCGCCGACCCCCAGGGACGCACTCATCAGAGCGGTTGCGGAACCGAGCCGTTCGGCGGGCAGTTCGTCCCGCATGATGCTGATGCCGAGCGGGATCACACCGCCTGCCATGCCCTGCAGGACGCGTCCGACGATCATCGGGGTCAGGGAGTCGCTGAGGGCGGCGGTGACCGATCCGGCCACCAGCAGGACCAGGCTCATCAGGAGCATGCGGCGCTTGCCGTACATGTCACCGAGCCGCCCCATCATCGGTACGGCGACGGCGGCCGCGAGCAGCGTGGCGGTGACGGCCCACGCGGTGTCCGAGGCCGGGGCGTTCAGGAGCTGCGGCAGCTCCGGGACGATCGGGATCACCAGGGTCTGCATCAACGAGACGACGATCCCGCCGAAGGCCAGGACCGCGACGACGGTGTTGGCCCTGGGGCCCGCGACCTCTCCGTCGTCGGTGGGGCGGGGGAGCGCGTGGGACATGGGCCGAGCCTCCGGGTGGGATTGGGGGGCAGCGCGACATGTCCAAACTAAGTCAGTTGATTGACTTAAGCAAGTGTGGTCGGTTTTCGGGGAGGAGTGGTGAAGGGATTGGGGTCGCCAGCTGCCTCGTTTCCCTTCCGGCGCCCGTACCGCGAAGACCCCCCGGGCCCACACTGATTCCGGTACCGCGCAGACCCCCGGGGCACACTGATCCCATGTCCACCCGCCGCAGACACTGCCCCGAATGCCGTCGCGAGATCGCCGTCGTCGCCGGACGCTTCGCCCGGCACGACCCGCCCGGCGCGCGCGAGAACGGCGTACTCGTCTCGTGCCCCGGTTCCCGACGGCAGGCGGAACTCGGAGCCGCGCAGCCCACGTTGGACGGGTACGCAGTCCCCGTCTATCCAGGGCAGCTGCCCCTGTTCTAGGAGGCCCTAGGAGGTTCTAGGAGGTTCCAGGACGTGTCTGGGAGGTTCTGGGCGCGAGCCCCGCGGCCGAGTTACCGGTACCGCTACGAACCGGCCCGTACGTCCATCCGCGCCACCAACCCGTCCCCGTCGAACCGGTACACATGCTCGACGGTCCCGGCCCAGTGCTCCCCGCTCGCGTCCCGCATCCCGAGTCGTACGGTCGCCACCACCGCCTCGCCGTCCCCGTCGAGCCGGAGCCCCTCCAGCCCTACGAGGGGATGCCCGGCCGCGAACTGCCGTGCCCAGTACGCGCGTACCGCCTCGCGGCCGTGCAGCCGGACCCCGTCCAGCATGTTCGGCCAGTCCACGTCCGGGGCCAGGCACCGCGCGAGAAAGACGTCCCGCTCGTCGGTGGAGAACACCTCGTACATCCGCCGCAGCAGCGCCTCCCGCGCGGCCGGCACCCCCTCGGCGGCCATCTTCAGTTCCCCGCCACCGACTTCACCGCCACCGACACCGGCGAGGGCCCGCTGACCAGTTCCAGGGTCAGCCCGGCAGTCGCCGGGGAATCCACCAACTCCGCGAGTACGGCGGCCACATCGTCCCGCGGCACCGCGCCCCGGCCGGTGTGCGCCTCCAGCCGTACGAGACCGGTGCCGGCGTCGTTCGTCAGTGAACCGGGGCGCAGGATCGTCCAGTCCAGGGCGTCCAGTCCGCTCACGTACGCGTCCGCCTCGCCCTTGGCGCGCTGGTAGACGTCGAAGACCTCACTGCCCTCGTGTGCCGGATCCGCGCCCATGGACGACACGACCACGAAGCGCCGTACGCCCGCCCGGACCGCCGCGTCCGCGAACAGCACCGCCGCACCCTTGTCGACCGTGTCCTTGCGGGCCACCCCGCTGCCCGGACCCGCGCCCGCCGCGAAGACCGCCGCGTCGGTGCCCCGCAGCTGCGCCGCGACCTCCTCGACCGAGGCCGACTCCAGGTCCAGCAGCACCGGTTCGGCGCCGGCCTCCCGCAGATCGTCGCCCTGTTCGGCGCGGCGGATGAGCCCCGCGACCTCGTCTCCGCGCGCGGCGAGCAGACGCTCCAGCCGCAGCGCGATCTGACCATGACCACCAGCGATGACAATGCGCATGCTTCCGACCGTACGCCCGAACAGCCGCATCCGCCGCACGACTCCGGCCACACCTCAGGGCCTGCACATCAGGCACACGGCCCGGTGACCGCCCCCTACGACAACTGCCCGCGCCCTTGCCGAGGCAGCCCCAACTCCGCCGACGCAGCCGTGTCGCAGTACTCCCGTACCGCGCTCGTCCGCGCCACCACGCGCCCCCGGTGCACCACGATGCGGCTGTACGCGAGCGAGAGCGCCCCCGCCAGTCGTTCACCGCGTACCGCGAGCAACTCGGCCGGGAACCCGGCCTCCACGCGTACCTCCGGCAGACCCAGCACCGCTCGGGCCGACACGCTCACAGTGTCGTACGCCTCCTCGGGCCGCAGGCCGTAGCGGGAGGCCAGGAGATAGGCCGCCTCCAGCGGGTCGCCGCGCCCGACGGGGTTCGAGACGTCCCGCAGAGCGCCGCTGCCCGCGGCCACCCGCACTCCGGCCGCGCGCAGCAGCCGTACCGGAGCCGTGCCCCGCCGGTCGACACCCCCGCAGCCCCCCTGTGGCAGGCACACCACCGCCACGCCGGCCGCCGCGAGCTGGTCGGCGGTCCGGGACGCCACCTCGGCGGGCAGGCGCCCCAGACCACCGCAGGGCGCGAGGGTCACTCCGGGGCGCAGTCCGCCCGCCATGGCCGCGAGCCGGGACAGGCGGGCCGGGTCGGTGGCGTCGGTGTGCAGGTCCACGGGGCAGCCGTGTTCGGAGGCGACGTCCAGGACGGCCTGCACATAGCCCGTCGGATCGGGGTCGAGATCCGGACAGCCGCCCACCACGGAGGCGCCCATCTTCATCGCGTCCCGCAGCATCGCGAGCCCGTCGGCCCCGGCCACCCCGGTCAGCACCCTCGGCATCGCCACGGTCGTCAGCTCGGTGAACCCGCGCAGCGCCCGCTGTGCCTGGAGTACGGCGGCCAGCGTGCCGAGCCCCGGGACGTCGCCCACGCGCACGTGTGCCCGCAGCGCGGTGGCCCCGTGCCCGAGTTGCAGCAGGGCGGCCTCGGTGGCCCGACGCTGGACGTCCTGGATGTCGTACGAAACCGGACCCTCGTCGTCGGCGGACAGCGCGGTGTCGGCGTGGGCGTGCGGCTCGACCGGGGCCGGCAGGAGCAGATAGCCACCGAGGTCCAGACGCGCGCCACGCGCGCGTGCCCCGCCCGCCGAGAGACTCCCCGCCGTACCGACCGCCTCGATGCGCCCACCGCCCAGCCGTACGTCCACGGCCCGGCCGTCCGCGAGCCGCGCGCCGCACAACAGGAGAGAGGCCCCCTCGGCCCGTCCGGACGGCGAACGCGACGACGAACCGGACGAGGACGAGGACGACGACGGACCGGACGGGGAGGGGGGCGGCTGCGGCTGACTGTCGGGCATCGCGCTCCAGGGGCTCGGGGGCTGCGGGGCTCGGGAACTGCGGGCTCGGGGACTACGGAGGGGGCTCGGCGACTGCTGGCTATGGACTGCGGAAGGGATCGCAAGGGGACGCAAGATCACGCAGAGTGAGTCGAGCCTAGGGTGACCACCCGCTCGCTACAGGGAGGAGCGCAATAGTCGTACCGGTGTGGTCCACCGCACCGGAGGGGCCTGCGAGGCCCGTGGGAGGACCGCAGATCGGGGCAGGACGGGAGCCGCGAAACGGATTTGGGCGAACGGCGGGCGAGCGTGTAATGTCTTCATCGCTCGCCCCAATAGCTCAGTCGGCAGAGCGTCTCCATGGTAAGGAGAAGGTCTACGGTTCGATTCCGTATTGGGGCTCTGGTGTGAAAGGTTCCCGTCGCAAGGCGGGGCCCGATCGCATCTCAGCGGTGTAGCTCAGTCGGTAGAGCAAGCGGCTCATAATCGCTGTGTCACCGGTTCAAGTCCGGTCACCGCTACTGACAGTAGCCGATTGTGGGGTCGGTCCTTCGATCGGCTACTCTTCTATGCGTTAATGCTTAAACCGTCCCATCCGTTCGTCAAGGAGCACTCCTGTGGCTGCCACCGACGTCCGCCCGAAGATCACGCTGGCCTGCGTGGAGTGCAAGGAGCGGAACTACATCACCAAGAAGAACCGGCGTAACAACCCGGACCGACTGGAGATGAAGAAGCACTGCCCGCGTTGCAACGCGCACACCGCGCACCGCGAAACGCGATAAATCAGGCTCGTACGTGAGGCCGCCCCCGCAGTCGGGGGGCGGCCTCACGTCGTTTCGGTACAGCAGACTTCAGGAGGTGCCGAGCCATGGCGCTCGACCAGTCCTTCGTCGGGCGGAGCTACCCGCCCACCGACCCCTACGAGGTGGGCCGGGAGAAGATCCGTGAGTTCGCGGAGGCGGTGGGGGACGCCAACCCGGCGTACACGGACCCGGAGGCCGCCAAGGCGCTCGGTCACCCCGATGTGATCGCGCCGCCGACCTTCGTGTTCTCGATCACCTTCAAGGCGGCGGGACAGGTCGTCCAGGACCCGCAGCTCGGCCTTGACTACAGCCGGGTGGTGCACGGTGACCAGAAGTTCGAATACGTCCGCCCTGTGCGCGCCGGCGACCGGCTCGCTGTCACCTCGACCATCGAGGCGATCAAGTCCATGGCGGGCAACGACATCCTGGACATCCGGGGAGAGGTCCACGACGAGGCCGGCGAGCACGTCGTGACCGCCTGGACCAAGCTCGTGGCCCGTGCGGCCGAGGAGGCGTGAGCAGATGACCGCCAAGATCGCGTACAGCGATGTCGAGGTCGGCACCGAGCTGCCCGCCCAGACCTTCTCCGTGACGCGGGCCACCCTCGTCCAGTACGCCGGCGCCTCCGGCGACTTCAACCCGATCCACTGGAACGAGAAGTTCGCCAAGGAGGTCGGGCTGCCGGACGTCATCGCGCACGGCATGTTCACCATGGCCGAGGCGATCCGGGTGGTCACCGACTGGGCCGGCGACCCGGGATCGGTCGTCCATTACGGCGTCCGCTTCACCAAGCCCGTCGTCGTCCCGAACGACGACCAGGGCGCCACCATCGAGGTCAGCGGCAAGGTCGCGGCCAAGCTCGACGACAACACGGTCCGCGTCGACCTCACCGCGACCAGTGCCGGGCAGAAAGTGCTGGGGATGTCGCGGGCGGTCGTACGACTGGCCTGACCCTGGAGCAGCGGTAAGGGGCGTCCTCCATTGCGGGGCGCCCCTTACGCACAGGTGCATCTCGCCACTTAAGAGGCTGAGTCCGGCAGCCTTGACGTGGTTAGTGATTGAGTACTAACTTACTGGCATGGTCAGGATGAGCGCAGAAGAGAGGCGCGAGAGTGTCATCCGTGCGGCGACGGCCGAGTTCGCCCGTGGTGGATATCACGGCACTTCGACCGAGGCGATCGCCAAGCGGGTCGGCGTCTCGCAGCCGTACCTCTTCCGGCTCTTCCCGGGAAAGAAGGCGATCTTCCTCGCGGCGGCCGAGCGGTGCGTGGAGGACACCATCCGCACCTTCAAGGAGGCCGCCGATGGGCTGGAGGGCGAAGAGGCCCTGCATGCCATGGGGAACGCGTACACCAAGGTCATCGCGGAGCGGCCCGATCAGCTGATGATGCAGATGCAGATGTACGTCGCCGTGGCTGCCGCCGAGGAGGCCGGTGAGCACGAGTTCGGCGAGGCGGTGCGGGCCGGCTGGATGCGGCTGTGGGACACCGTCCACCTGCCCCTGGGGGCCGACGTCAACGAGACGACGACCTTCCTGGCGTACGGAATGCTCATCAACTGCCTGGCGGCCATGGGCTTCCCGCCCGAGCACCGGGTCTGGGAAGGGCTCTATCCGTCGGCGCGGGCCAAGGGCCGGCTGGAGCACTAGGAAACAGGAAACAAGAAGGCGTCATAGGCGCCTTTTTATGCGCGTGAAAGTTAGTCATCAATAACTAACTGACCTTGGTGATCAGTCGCTCAACGCTCTCTGGTCACTCTCCGATCACTCTCTGGGGGAGAGATGTCACAGCAGACAGCACGTCGCGGGGGAGCCGTCTGGGCCCTCGTCATCACCAGCGTCGCCGGATTCATGGCGGCCCTCGACAACCTCGTCGTCACCACCGCCCTGCCCTCCATCCGCGAGGACCTCGGGGGAGCGCTGGACGACCTGGAATGGACGGTGAGCGCCTACACGCTCACCTTCGCCGTCTTCCTCATGTTCGGCGCGGCGCTCGGCGACCGCTTCGGCCGCCGCCGGCTCTTCATCATCGGCACGGCGGTCTTCACCGCAGCGTCCGCCGCGGCGGCCATGGCGCCCGGCATCGACTCCCTCATCGCGGCCCGCGCGGTCCAGGGTGTGGGAGCGGCGATCATGATGCCGCTGACGCTCACCCTTCTCACAGCGGCCGTGCCCGCCGCCAAGCGCGGAATGGCGTACGGCATCTGGGGCGCCGTCAACGGACTCGCCGTCGCCTCCGGCCCGCTCATCGGCGGCAGCCTCACCGAACACATCTCCTGGCAGTGGATCTTCTGGCTGAACGTCCCACTGGGCATCGCCCTGCTGCCGCTCGCCCGGCTCCGACTGGCCGAGTCCCGCGGCTCCGATGCCCGGCTCGACGTACTCGGCACCGTGCTCGCCAGTAGCGGCCTCTTCGGGATCGTCTACGGCCTGGTCCGCAGCCCCGTCGACGGCTGGACCAGCCCTCTCGTCCTGACCGGCCTGTTCGCCGGGACGGCGCTGCTCACCGGCTTCGTCTTCCACAGCATCCGCGCCAAGCACCCCATGCTGCCGATGCGGCTGTTCCGCTCCCGCGCCTTCTCCGGGATCAACGCGGCCAGCCTCCTGATGTTCCTCGGCATGTTCGGTTCGATCTTCCTGCTCAGCCAGTACATGCAGGGCGTGCTCGGCTACTCGCCCACCGAGGCGGGCCTGCGGATGCTGCCCTGGACCGGCATGCCGATGCTCGTGGCGCCCATCGCGGGCATACTCTCCGACCGCATCGGCGGCCGCCCCGTCGTCGCCGCCGGACTCTTCCTCCAGGCGGCCGGCCTCGCCTGGATGGCCTCCGTGGTCACCGCCGACGCGTCCTACGGTGCCCAGCTGCCCGGCCTGATCATCAGCGGCGTCGGCATGGCCCTGTACTTCGCTCCCGCCGCCAACCTGGTGATGTCCAGCGTCCGCGCCCACGAACAGGGCATCGCCTCCGGCGCGAACAACGCGCTGCGAGAGGTCGGCGGCGCGCTCGGCATCGCCGTCATGGCGTCGATCTTCGCAGCGCAGGGTGGTTACGAGAGCGGGCAGGCCTTCGTCGACGGGCTGCGGCCGGCGTTGGTGACGGGCGCGGCGGTTGTGGCTGTCGCCGGGATCGCGGCGTTGCTGATCCCGGGACGGAAGAGTGCCGCGCGGCTGGCGGCGCCGGAGGATGCGGTGGCGGCGCCGGTGAGGGAGACGGCCTCTCGGTGAGTGTCGCGGGGTCGGTGTCGGGTGGTGGCCTGGGTTCGGGTACCCCGTGTTCCCAGTCACCGGCGCGGGCGCGGGCGTCCCTGGGGGCTCCGCCCCCAGACCCCCGACCTATGCCCACCCACCACCCGACTCGGTGGGTCGAGGGGTGGGCCTCACCCCTGAGGCTGCGCCCCCAGGGGCGGGTGGGGGCTGGGGATGGTCTCCACCTGCCACCCGACTGGGTTGGCCGAGAGGTAGCGGGGCTTGTCCTGGACTGCGCCGCCAGTGTGGGTGAGGGCTGGGGACGGTCTCCACCCGCCACCCGACTCGGTTGGCCGAGAGGCGAGCGCCGCCCTGGAGGCTGCGCACGGTCGAAAGGTGGGCCTCACACCTGGGGCTGCGTCCCCGCGGGTGGATGGGGGCTAGGGACGGTCCCTGCCACCCGACTCGGTTGGCCGACAGGGAGCGTCGCCCCGAAGGGTGGTCGGTCGGAAGGTGGGCGCTCCCGCGGTCGCGTACGGCGGGAAGGGGACGTGTCGGGGGGTGTCCGCCCGCAGCGGTTGGCGCGTCAACGCCGGTACCTCCCTGGCCGACCGATTCCGCGCCGTTCCGAGGACGGACACCCCCCGACACGTCCCCGACCCACCACCCAACCGAAGGCGCTACGCGCACCCAACCCGCACAGGCCGCCGCAGGCACAACGCCCCGCCCCCCGTCTCGTACTCTTGAGCGCGTGCAGGAACTCCACGACGCCCCCCTCGCCCCGCTGACCACCTTCCGGCTGGGCGGTCCCGCGGCCCGGCTGGTCACCGCGACGACCGACGCCGAGGTGATCGCCGCAGTCCGCGAGGCGGACGACAGCGGGACGCCCCTGTTGCTCATCGGCGGCGGATCGAACCTGGTCATCGGCGACAAGGGCTTCGACGGCACCGCGCTCGTCATCGCCACGCAGGGCTTCGCCCTCGACGGCACCCGGCTGGAGCTCGCCGCCGGCGAGGTGTGGACCGACGCCGTGGCCCGCACCGTGGAGGCCGGACTCGCCGGCATCGAGTGCCTGGCCGGCATCCCCGGCTCCGCCGGCGCGACCCCCATCCAGAACGTGGGCGCGTACGGCCAGGAGGTCTCCTCGACGATCACCGAGGTGATCGCCTACGACCGGACCACGCACGAGACGGTCACGATCCCGAACGCCGACTGCGCCTTCTCGTACCGCCACAGCCGCTTCAAGGCAGCCCCCGAGCGTTACGTGGTCCTGCGCGTCCGCTTCGAGCTGGAGGACGCCGACGGACTGTCCGGCCCGGTCAAGTACGCCGAGACGGCCAGGGCCCTGGGCGTGGAACCCGGCGACCGGGTGCCCCTCGCGGACGCCCGCGAGACCGTCCTCAAGCTGCGTTCCGGCAAGGGCATGGTCCTGGACCCCGAGGACCACGACACCTGGTCGGCCGGGTCCTTCTTCACCAACCCGATCCTCACCGAGCAGGAGTTCGCGGCGTTCCACGCGCGCGTGCACGAGCGCCTCGGCGACGGCGTGGTGCCGCCCGCCTACCCGGCGGGTGAGGGCCGCACCAAGACCTCCGCCGCCTGGCTGATCGACAAGGCCGGCTTCGGCAAGGGATACGGCACCGGCCCGGCCCGCATCTCCACCAAGCACACCCTCGCCCTCACCAACCGCGGCTCGGCGACCACCGAGGACCTCCTCACCCTGGCCCGCGAGGTGGTCACCGGTGTCGAAGACGCCTTCGGGGTCACCCTCGTCAACGAACCGGTGACGGTCGGCGTCAGCCTCTAAAGGCCCCGGCCGTCAGCCGGCCAGCCAGTCCTCCACCCCTGCCAACAGCTTCCCCTTCATGTCCTCGGGCGCCGCCGACCCACGAATGGACTGACGGGCCAGCTCCGCCAGCTCCAGGTCCGTGAAGGCATGGTGCCGGCGGGCGATCTCGTACTGGGCGGCCAGACGAGAGCCGAACAGAAGCGGATCGTCCGCCCCCAACGCCATCGGCACACCCGCCTCGAACAACGTCCGCAGCGGCACGTCCTCAGGCTTCTCGTACACACCCAGTGCCACGTTCGACGCCGGACACACCTCACACGTCACGCCCCGCTCCGCGAGCCGCTTCAACAGGCGCGGATCCTCCGCTGCCCGGACCCCGTGACCGAGCCGGTTCGCATGCAGGTCGTCCAGGCAGTCCCGTACCGAGTACGGCCCTGTCAGCTCGCCCCCGTGCGGCGCCGACAGCAGACCGCCCTCCCGCGCGATGGCGAAGGCCCGGTCGAAGTCCCTCGCCATGCCCCGGCGTTCGTCGTTGGAGAGGCCGAAGCCGACGACGCCCCGGTCGGCGTACCGCACCGCGAGACGGGCCAGCGTGCGTGCGTCCAGGGGGTGCTTCATGCGGTTCGCGGCGACCAGGACGCGCATGCCCAGCCCGGTCTCCCGCGAGGTCGTCTCCACCGCGTCCAGGATGACTTCCAGGGCCGGGATCAGTCCGCCCAGCCTCGGGGCGTACGAGGTCGGGTCGACCTGGATCTCCAGCCAGCCCGAGCCGTCCTTCACATCCTCCTCCGCGGCCTCCCGCACCAGCCGCTGGATGTCCTCGGGCTCTCTCAGGCACGAGCGCGCCGCGTCGTACAGGCGCTGGAAGCGGAACCAGCCCCGTTCGTCCGTCGCCCGTAGCTTGGGCGGTTCCCCGCTGATCAGGGCTTCGCTGAGCGTCTCGGGCAGACGCACGCCGTACTTGTCGGCCAGTTCCAGCACGGTGCCGGGCCGCATCGAACCGGTGAAGTGCAGGTGCAGATGGGTTTTCGGCAGCTCAGAGACATCACGTACACGCTCCATTCCAGGATCCTGCCGTACGTCCCTGCCGTCCCGGTAGCGCTTTCCCCTTTAGTGGTCTTGCTCGCACAAACAAACAGGGCGGCCACCTCCGAAGAAACCGGAGTCGGCCGCCCTGTGACCAAAGCTCAGTCCCGCGCCTCCGCCAGCAGCTTCTGGATCCGCGAGACCCCCTCGACGAGGTCCTCGTCCCCCAGGGCGTACGACAGCCGCAGATAGCCCGGCGTACCGAAGGCCTCGCCCGGAACGACCGCGACCTCGGCCTCCTCCAGGATCAGCGCGGCCAGCGCGACGGTGTCCTGCGGGCGCTTGCCGCGGATCTCCTTGCCGAGCAGACCCTTCACCGAGGGGTAGGCGTAGAAGGCGCCCTCGGGCTCGGGGCAGACGACGCCGTCGATCTCGTTCAGCATCCGCACGATCGTCTTGCGGCGGCGGTCGAAGGCCTCCCGCATCGTCGCGACGGCGTCCAGGCCACCCGACACCGCGGCCAGCGCCGCGACCTGCGCCACGTTCGACACGTTCGACGTGGCGTGCGACTGGAGGTTCGTCGCCGCCTTCACGACGTCCTTCGGGCCGATGATCCAGCCGACCCGCCAGCCCGTCATGGCGTACGTCTTCGCGACACCGTTGACCACGATGCACTTGTCGCGCAGCTCCGGGAGGATCGCGGGCAGGGACGTGAAGGTCGCGTCGCCGTAGACCAGGTGCTCGTAGATCTCGTCCGTCATGACCCACAGGCCGTGCTCGACGGCCCAGCGGCCGATCGCCTCGGCGTCCTCGGCGCTGTAGACCGCGCCGGTCGGGTTCGAGGGGGAGACGAAGAGGACGACCTTCGTCTTCTCGGTACGGGCTGCCTCCAGCTGCTCGACGCTGACGCGGTAGCCGGTCGTCTCGTCCGCGACCACGTCGACCGGCACACCGCCGGCCAGCCGGATCGACTCGGGGTACGTCGTCCAGTACGGCGCCGGGACGATGACCTCGTCGCCCGGGTCGAGGATCGCGGCGAAGGCTTCGTAGATGGCCTGCTTGCCGCCGTTGGTGACGAGGATCTGCGCGGGGTCGACCTCGTAGTTCGAGTCGCGCAGCGTCTTCGCGGCGATCGCGGCCTTCAGCTCGGGCAGACCACCGGCCGGCGTGTAGCGGTGGTACTTCGGGTTCTTGCAGGCCTCGACGGCCGCCTCGACGATGTAGTCCGGGGTCGGGAAGTCGGGCTCACCGGCGCCGAAGCCGATCACCGGCCGCCCGGCGGCCTTCAGGGCCTTGGCCTTGGCATCCACGGCGAGAGTGGCGGACTCGGAGATCGCGCCGACTCGGGCGGAGACCCGGCGCTCGGTGGGAGGGGTTGCAGCGCTCATGGGGCCCATCGTTTCAGACCGGAAACCACCCCGGCACGCGGGTTTCACAGACTGAACATGTACGGGCAAACCCCTGAACACCCGCCCGCATCCCGCTCGCATCCCGGCCGCGGCCAGGGCGATCCACAGTCGATCTTCCGCCGTTCTTCCGTCGACAGGGCGCCCACGGGCACTTTCTGTTCGACGATGGGCCACAGAACACGTACACTCTCACCTCGTTGGCCTTCAGCAGGCTGCGCTCAATCGGTGCACACCGAGCACTCGGTCGGATGCGGTACGTTGTTGGGGAACACACAAAGGGTCGTAGCTCAATTGGTAGAGCACTGGTCTCCAAAACCAGCGGTTGGGGGTTCAAGTCCCTCCGGCCCTGCTACACACTCCTTCGCCAGGATGTGTGCGCATGTACGTACAGCAGCAATGCACCGCCGTGCGGCTCAGACCGGGCGCGGCACGGCCACGACCCGGAATCAGGTGAGGACGAGTGACGGACGCCGTGGGCTCCATCGACATGCCTGATGCCGAGGACGAGGCGCCGGAGTCCAAGAAGAAGACTCGTAAGGGCGGAAAGCGTGCCAAGAAGGGCCCGCTGAAGCGCCTCGCTCTCTTCTATCGTCAGATTGTCGCCGAGCTGCGCAAGGTCGTCTGGCCTACGCGCGGCCAGCTGACGACGTACACGACCGTCGTGATCGTCTTCGTCGTCATCATGATCGGCCTGGTCACCGTGATTGACTATGGACTCGACCACGCCGCCAAGTACGTCTTTGGCTGAGCCAAGAGCGAAGGGCGCCGTCACCGGCGCCCCTTTCGCGTGTTCCACCCCCATGTATCCAGGAAGAAGCAGCCACCGTGTCTGACCCGAACCTGAACGAGGCCGTCGAGCCGGACGAGTCCGTGGAAGACGAACTCGACATCGTCGAGGGCGCGGACGAGGATCTGGACGAGGTCGAGGCTGCCGACGCCGACGCTGGTGAGCCCGCCGAGGACGCCGCCGTGCACGTCGAGGACGAGGACGAGACCGTCGCGGACGAGACTGACGCCGACGAGTCCGCCGCCGACGAGACCGTCGCGGAAGACGAAGCGGAAGCGGAAGAGGACGTCGAGGAGGAGCCGGCCGAGCCGGTCGACCCCGTCGCCGCCCTGCGCGAGGAACTGCGCACCCTCCCCGGCGAGTGGTACGTCATCCACACCTACGCCGGTTACGAGAACCGCGTGAAGACCAACCTCGAACAGCGTGCCGTCTCGCTGAACGTCGAGGACTTCATCTTCCAGGCCGAAGTGCCGCAGGAAGAGGTCGCGCAGATCAAGAACGGCGAGCGCAAGACCATCCGCCAGAACAAGCTCCCCGGCTACGTGCTGGTGCGCATGGACCTGACGAACGAGTCCTGGGGCGTCGTCCGCAACACCCCCGGCGTGACCGGCTTCGTGGGCAACGCCTACGACCCGTACCCGCTGACCCTGGACGAGATCGTCAAGATGCTCGCCCCGGAGGCCGAGGAGAAGGCCGCCCGCGAGGCCGCCGAGGCCGAGGGCAAGCCAGCTCCGCAGCGCAAGGTCGAGGTCCAGGTGCTGGACTTCGAGGTCGGCGACTCGGTCACCGTCACCGACGGCCCGTTCGCCACGCTGCAGGCGACCATCAACGAGATCAACCCCGACTCGAAGAAGGTCAAGGGCCTCGTGGAGATCTTCGGCCGCGAGACTCCGGTCGAGCTCTCGTTCGACCAGATCCAGAAGAACTAACGCCTTCGGCGACAAAGCCACCGTTCAGGTCAGACGGCTTCGCAGCCTGTCTGACCTGCTCGGTTTTTAGCCGCGCAGAGATACCCGTTAGGGTTGTGCGGTTGCCTTCGGGCATCAGGAAACTGACAGAAAAGACAGAGGACCCGGAATGCCTCCCAAGAAGAAGAAGGTCACGGGGCTCATCAAGCTCCAGATCCAGGCCGGTGCCGCCAACCCGGCGCCGCCGGTCGGCCCCGCGCTGGGTCAGCACGGCGTCAACATCATGGAGTTCTGCAAGGCGTACAACGCCGCGACCGAGTCGCAGCGTGGCTGGGTGATCCCGGTGGAGATCACGGTCTACGAGGACCGCTCCTTCACCTTCATCACCAAGACGCCGCCGGCCGCCAAGATGATTCTCAAGGCCGCGGGTATCGAGAAGGGCTCCGGCGAGCCGCACAAGACCAAGGTCGCCAAGATCACCGAGGCGCAGGTCCGCGAGATCGCCACCACCAAGCTCGCCGACCTCAACGCCAACGACCTGGACGCCGCCGCGAAGATCATCGCCGGTACCGCGCGTTCCATGGGCGTCACGGTCGAGGGCTGAGCCCCAACCCCCGCACAGCAGAAGAAGTGGCAGGGCCTGCTCGGCCCGCACCACGACTCCTCAAGAACACACAGGAGCAGTAGTGAGCAAGCGCAGCAAGTCTCTCCGCGCTGCGGACGCCAAGATCGACCGGGACAAGTTCTACGCCCCGCTCGAGGCCGTCCGCCTCGCCAAGGAGACCTCCACGAGCAAGTTCGACGGCACCGTCGAGGTCGCCTTCCGTCTGGGTGTCGACCCGCGCAAGGCCGACCAGATGGTCCGTGGCACCGTGAACCTCCCGCACGGCACCGGCAAGACCGCCCGGGTCCTGGTCTTCGCGACCGGTGACCGTGCCGAGGCCGCTCGTGCCGCGGGCGCCGACATCGTCGGCGCCGACGAACTCATCGACGAGGTGTCGAAGGGCCGTCTGGACTTCGACGCCGTCGTCGCCACCCCCGACCTCATGGGCAAGGTCGGCCGCCTCGGCCGTGTCCTCGGCCCGCGTGGTCTGATGCCGAACCCGAAGACCGGCACCGTGACTCCTGACGTCGTCAAGGCCGTCAACGAGATCAAGGGCGGCAAGATCGAGTTCCGCGTCGACAAGCACTCGAACCTGCACTTCATCATCGGCAAGGCGTCCTTCGACGACACCCAGCTGGTGGAGAACTACGGCGCGGCCCTGGACGAGATCCTTCGTCTGAAGCCGTCCGCCGCCAAGGGTCGCTACATCAAGAAGGCCGCGATCAGCACCACGATCGGCCCCGGCATTCCGGTCGACCCGAACCGCACCCGCAACCTCCTCGTCGAGGAGGACCCGGCTGCGGTCTGAGCCTGACGGCTCGCCTGGTCGGCGACGGGCCCCGCACCTTCTCGGTGCGGGGCCCGTTCCTGTGTGAGGGGACTGTGCCCTGGGTTAGCGTGCGCACAGGGCAATGGCACAGGGGGACGTATGAAGTGCACGACGGGGCGAGGCGGTGTCCGCTCGGTCGCGATGGCGGCCGCACTGACGGTGCTGACCGCCTGTACCTCCTCCGAGCCCTCCCCGAAGCCCGAGAACGACCGTGCGGCGACCTCCGAGTTCCTCCCGGCCCTGCGCCTGGCCGAGCGGTCCACCGACCGGGCCGAGTCGGCCAGGGTGCGGTCCACCACCGTCATGGGCACCCAGCTGTCCGTCGAGGCGGACGGCGCCCTGGACTGGGGCAGCGCGCTCACCGGCACCCTGACCATCACGTACACCGGCGGCACCACGGCCGACACGATGCGCGGCCTCGGCATCACGTCGATGGAGGCCCGCTATCTGTCCGACGCCTACTACGCGCGGATGGGCGACGCGTTCGCCGAGAAGGCCGGCGGCAAGCACTGGCTCAGGTACGTCTACGACGATCTCGAGGCCCTCGGCGGCGGTGGCGCGAACTTCGCCGACCAGATGCGCAACACCACGCCCAACCAGTCGGTGAAGCTGCTCCTGGACTGCGAGGACGTGCGCAAGGTCGGCGCGGAGACGGTGAACGGGCAGCCCACCACGCACTACTCCGGCACGGTCGAGGTGAGCGACGTCGCCGACGCCGAGCTGCGGCAGCAGCTGGAAGGGGCCGGGGTGACCACACAGACCGTCGACATCTGGGTCGACGACCAGGATCTGCTGGTCAAGAAGGTCGAGAAGGGCCGGATGGCCACCGGCGAGCTGACCCAGACCGCGTACTACAGCGACTACGGCGTGCGGGTCTCCGTACAAAAGCCTCCGGCCGGCGACACCGAGGACTTCAAGGAGCTCCTGAAGCAGCAGGGCGCGCTCGGCAACACCCCCTGAGCCACAGGGAAAGGTCACGGCCACAGGTGCGGACGCCGCGAGCTGGGCCCCGTACGGGCGGATTTGCTCGAGGGCGATCCGGTCGCGTACTCTCCTGAGGAAGCCAAAGACCGCTGGTCGTTGCCGTGTGCTCGTAAGAGGGCGCGGTGGCCGAAGGATCCGCTGAACTGCGGACGACCCGCGCAGGTGACCGTGGATGTGCTCCCGGAGTTCGCTGCTTGCGTTGCGAATGCCGGTCGAGCTACGCCCCGTGCGCCTGCGCCGGGGCGTTTCGTTCGTCCCAGCCCCTTCTGAGCGGTCCTCATCACCCGGAAGGAGGCCGACGCTCTATGGCAAGGCCCGACAAGGCTGCCGCGGTGGCCGAGCTCGCGGAGCAGTTCCGTAGCTCGAATGCCGCCGTGCTGACCGAGTACCGGGGTCTCACCGTGGCGCAGCTCAAGACGCTGCGTCGTTCGCTCGGTGAGAACGCCCAGTACGCCGTGGTGAAGAACACGCTGACCAAGATTGCGGCCAACGAGGCCGGGATCTCTACGCTCGACGACCTGTTCAACGGTCCGACGGCAGTCGCCTTCGTCACCGGTGACCCGGTGGAGTCGGCGAAGGGTCTTCGTGACTTCGCCAAGGACAACCCGAACCTCGTCATCAAGGGCGGTGTCCTTGACGGCAAGGCGCTGTCCGCCGACGAGATCAAGAAGCTTGCGGACCTCGAGTCCCGCGAGGTTCTGCTCTCCAAGCTGGCGGGTGCCTTCAAGGGCAAGCAGACTCAGGCTGCTCAGGTCTTCCAGGCGCTCCCGTCGAAGCTCGTCCGCACCGTGGACGCCCTTCGTGCCAAGCAGGACGAGCAGGGCGGTGCCGAGTAACTCGGCTCCCGAAATGATCGCTGCCTGAGGCTCCCCGCCTGAGGTGACGGTCGTCGCGGGCCGAACGTACGCCCGCCAGACATGTACATACCGGCACCAGCCGAAAAAGTGGAAGGATCGCCCATCATGGCGAAGCTCAGCCAGGAAGACCTGCTCGCGCAGTTCGAAGAGATGACCCTCATCGAGCTCTCCGAGTTCGTGAAGGCGTTCGAGGAGAAGTTCGACGTCACCGCCGCCGCCGCGGTCGCCGTTGCCGGTCCGGCCGGTCCGGCCGCCCCGGCCGAGGCTGCTGAGGAGCAGGACGAGTTCGACGTCATCCTCACCGGCGCCGGCGAGAAGAAGATCCAGGTCATCAAGGTCGTGCGTGAGCTGACCTCCCTGGGCCTCAAGGAGGCCAAGGACCTCGTGGACGGCGCCCCGAAGCCCGTTCTCGAGAAGGTCGCCAAGGAGGCCGCGGAGAAGGCCGCCGAGTCCCTCAAGGGCGCCGGCGCCTCCGTCGAGGTCAAGTGACCCCACGGAGTCCGCAGGACTCCTCTTGCTAGCTGACACAGTCCCTTCGAGAGGGCTGTAACGCTGACGCACCGAAGAGCGATCATCCATCCGGGTGGTCGCTCTTCGGCGTTCCGGGGAGCCGGGCGGCGGCTGCCTTGCACCGACGTTCGTGCGGAGTATGGTGATCTTCGTCGTGTCTCCGGGCGCCCCCGGTGCAGGCTGCAACGTGACGAGCGCAGCACCCGGTTCGGGCAAGGAGGGCCTTGACGAACCGCACGCAGCGCGCAATTCTCAGGACGCGTCGTCACAAGGATCCGAATCCGAGGCATGGATCGGCGACGAAGAGGGCAGTATCACCGTGCGTTGAGGACGTGGGCTTGCCGAAGGTGTTGAGAGCAACGAGGGTCTTGAAAAACCCGGACTGGACATCAGTGTGCCAAATGGCTACACTGACCCTTTGCGCTGCCTGTTAGCTGCCTCCTGCCCGTCACCAGGGGCATACCCTCGCTTGAGCACCGACGATCAGACCGTATCTGACCTGGCCATTTGAGCTGGAGAAGGAATCGTCTGTCTCTGTGTCCGGGAGAGGGACCGGTACGCGCGTAGTGAGTCCGAGCCCTCGGAAGGACCCCCTCTTGGCCGCCTCGCGCACTGCCTCGACCGCGAATACGAACAACGGCGCCAGCACCGCCCCGCTGCGCATCTCCTTTGCAAAGATCAAGGAGCCCCTCGAGGTTCCGAACCTTCTTGCGCTGCAAACCGAGAGCTTCGACTGGCTGCTCGGCAACGACGCGTGGAAGGCTCGTGTCGAGGCGGCTCTGGAGTCCGGTCAGGACGTCCCCACCAAGTCCGGTCTGGAGGAGATCTTCGAGGAGATCTCTCCGATCGAGGACTTCTCCGGGTCGATGTCGCTGACGTTCCGCGACCACCGTTTCGAGCCGCCTAAGAACAGCATCGACGAGTGCAAGGACCGCGACTTCACGTACGCGGCCCCGCTCTTCGTCACCGCCGAGTTCACCAACAACGAGACCGGCGAGATCAAGTCCCAGACCGTCTTCATGGGCGACTTCCCGCTCATGACCGGCAAGGGCACCTTCGTCATCAACGGCACCGAGCGTGTCGTGGTGTCGCAGCTGGTCCGCTCGCCGGGTGTCTACTTCGACTCCTCCATCGACAAGACGTCCGACAAGGACATCTTCTCCGCCAAGATCATCCCGTCCCGGGGTGCCTGGCTGGAGATGGAGATCGACAAGCGCGACATGGTCGGTGTGCGCATCGACCGCAAGCGCAAGCAGTCCGTCACCGTCCTGCTCAAGGCTCTCGGCTGGACCACCGAGCAGATCCTCGAGGAGTTCGGCGAGTACGAGTCCATGCGCGCCACCCTGGAGAAGGACCACACCCAGGGCCAGGACGACGCGCTGCTCGACATCTACCGCAAGCTGCGTCCGGGCGAGCCCCCGACGCGTGAGGCCGCGCAGACCCTGCTCGAGAACCTCTACTTCAACCCCAAGCGCTACGACCTCGCCAAGGTCGGCCGCTACAAGGTCAACAAGAAGCTGGGTGGGGACGCTCCGCTGAACGCGGGTGTCCTGACCGTCGAGGACGTCATCTCGACGATCAAGTACCTGGTGAAGCTGCACGCCGGCGAGACCGAGACGGCCGCCGACAACGGCCAGACGATCGTCGTCGAGACCGACGACATCGACCACTTCGGCAACCGTCGTCTGCGCAGCGTCGGCGAGCTCATCCAGAACCAGGTCCGTACGGGTCTGGCGCGTATGGAGCGAGTCGTCCGCGAGCGGATGACGACCCAGGACGTCGAGGCGATCACGCCGCAGACCCTGATCAACATCCGGCCGGTCGTCGCCTCCATCAAGGAGTTCTTCGGCACCAGCCAGCTGTCGCAGTTCATGGACCAGAACAACCCGCTGTCGGGTCTCACCCACAAGCGCCGTCTGTCGGCTCTGGGCCCGGGTGGTCTCTCCCGTGAGCGGGCCGGCTTCGAGGTCCGTGACGTGCACCCGTCCCACTACGGACGCATGTGCCCGATCGAGACCCCTGAAGGCCCGAACATCGGTCTGATCGGTTCGCTCGCCTCCTACGGCCGCGTCAACGCGTTCGGTTTCGTGGAGACGCCGTACCGCAAGGTCACCGGCGGTGTCGTCACCGACGACGTCGACTACCTGACGGCCGACGAAGAGGACCGATTCGTCATCGCGCAGGCCAACGCCGAGCTCAATGACGACATGCGTTTCACCGAGAACCGCGTCCTGGTCCGCCGCCGTGGCGGCGAGGTCGACTACGTCCCCGGTGACGACGTGGACTACATGGACGTCTCGCCGCGCCAGATGGTGTCGGTCGCGACCGCCATGATCCCGTTCCTCGAGCACGACGACGCCAACCGTGCCCTGATGGGCGCGAACATGATGCGTCAGGCCGTGCCGCTCATCAAGAGCGAGTCCCCGCTCGTCGGCACCGGCATGGAGTACCGCTCCGCCGTCGACGCCGGCGACGTGGTCAAGGCCGAGAAGGCGGGTGTGGTCCAGGAGGTCTCCGCGGACTACATCACCACCGCCAACGACGACGGCACGTACATCACGTACCGCCTGGCCAAGTTCGCCCGCTCCAACCAGGGCACCTCGGTCAACCAGAAGGTCATCGTCAACGAGGGCGACCGGATCATCGACGGCCAGGTCCTGGCCGACGGTCCGGCCACCGAGAACGGCGAGATGGCGCTGGGCAAGAACCTGCTCGTGGCGTTCATGCCGTGGGAGGGTCACAACTACGAGGACGCGATCATCCTGTCGCAGCGCCTCGTGCAGGACGACGTCCTCTCCTCGATCCACATCGAGGAGCACGAGGTCGACGCCCGTGACACCAAGCTCGGCCCCGAGGAGATCACCCGGGACATCCCGAACGTCTCCGAGGAGGTCCTCGCCGACCTCGACGAGCGCGGCATCATCCGTATCGGTGCCGAGGTCGTCGCCGGCGACATCCTGGTCGGCAAGGTCACGCCCAAGGGCGAGACCGAGCTGACCCCGGAGGAGCGCCTGCTCCGTGCGATCTTCGGTGAGAAGGCCCGTGAGGTCCGTGACACCTCGCTGAAGGTGCCGCACGGCGAGATCGGCAAGGTCATCGGCGTCCGCGTCTTCGACCGTGAAGAGGGCGACGAGCTGCCGCCGGGCGTGAACCAGCTGGTTCGTGTCTACGTGGCGCAGAAGCGCAAGATCACGGACGGCGACAAGCTGGCCGGCCGTCACGGCAACAAGGGTGTCATCTCCAAGATCCTGCCCATCGAGGACATGCCGTTCCTCGAGGACGGGACCCCGGTCGACATCATCCTGAACCCGCTGGGTGTGCCGTCCCGAATGAACCCGGGACAGGTCCTGGAGATCCACCTCGGCTGGCTCGCCAGCCGCGGCTGGGACGTCTCCGGCCTCGCGGAGGACTGGGCACAGCGCCTCCAGGTCATCGGCGCCGACCAGGTCGACCCCGGCACGAACGTGGCGACCCCGGTGTTCGACGGCGCCCGCGAGGACGAGCTGACCGGTCTGCTGCAGCACACCATCCCGAACCGCGACGGGGACCGTCTGGTCCTCCCGACCGGTAAGGCGCGGCTGTTCGACGGCCGTAGCGGTGAGCCGTTCCCGGAGCCGATCTCGGTCGGCTTCATGTACATCCTGAAGCTGCACCACCTGGTCGACGACAAGCTGCACGCCCGGTCGACCGGTCCGTACTCGATGATCACCCAGCAGCCGCTGGGTGGTAAGGCCCAGTTCGGTGGCCAGCGCTTCGGTGAGATGGAGGTGTGGGCGCTGGAGGCTTATGGCGCCGCGTACGCCCTCCAGGAGCTGCTGACCATCAAGTCCGACGACGTCACCGGCCGCGTGAAGGTCTACGAGGCCATCGTCAAGGGCGAGAACATTCCCGAGCCCGGCATCCCCGAGTCCTTCAAGGTGCTCATCAAGGAGATGCAGTCCCTGTGCCTCAACGTGGAGGTGCTGTCCTCGGACGGCATGTCCATCGAGATGCGCGACACCGACGAGGACGTCTTCCGCGCTGCGGAGGAGCTTGGCATCGACCTGTCCCGGCGTGAGCCGAGCAGCGTCGAAGAGGTCTGACGGGAGTTCGGAGGCCTTCGCCATGAAGGCCTCCGGCCCCAGGACCCCCGTATCAGACCCCATGACTTACAACCCTGAGAGGGATTGACGCATAGTGCTCGACGTCAACTTCTTCGACGAGCTCCGGATCGGTCTGGCCACCGCTGACGACATCCGTCAGTGGAGCCACGGCGAGGTCAAGAAGCCCGAGACCATCAACTACCGCACCCTCAAGCCCGAGAAGGACGGACTCTTCTGCGAGAAGATCTTCGGTCCGACCCGGGACTGGGAGTGCTACTGCGGCAAGTACAAGCGTGTCCGCTTCAAGGGCATCATCTGTGAGCGCTGTGGCGTCGAGGTCACTCGCGCCAAGGTGCGTCGTGAGCGGATGGGCCACATCGAACTGGCCGCGCCCGTCACGCACATCTGGTACTTCAAGGGCGTTCCGTCGCGGCTGGGCTACCTGCTCGACCTCGCCCCGAAGGACCTCGAGAAGGTCATCTACTTCGCGGCGTACATGATCACGTACGTCGACGAGGAGCGCCGCACCCGCGACCTGCCCTCCCTGGAGGCGCACGTCTCCGTCGAGCGGCAGCAGGTCGAGAACCGCCGGGACGCCGACCTGGAGGCCCGCGCCAAGAAGCTCGAGACCGACCTGGCCGAGCTGGAGGCCGAGGGCGCCAAGGCCGACGTGCGCCGCAAGGTGCGCGAAGGTGCCGAGCGGGAGATGAAGCAGCTGCGCGACCGTTCGCAGCGCGAGATCGACCGTCTCGACGAGGTGTGGACCCGGTTCAAGAACCTCAAGGTCCAGGACCTCGAGGGTGACGAGCTGCTCTACCGCGAGCTGCGTGACCGCTTCGGCACGTACTTCGACGGTTCGATGGGTGCCGCGGCGCTGCAGAAGCGCCTGGAGTCCTTCGACCTCGACGAAGAGGCCGAGCGGCTGCGCGAGATCATCCGTACCGGCAAGGGCCAGAAGAAGACCCGTGCGCTGAAGCGGCTGAAGGTCGTGTCTGCCTTCCTGCAGACCTCCAACAGCCCCAAGGGCATGGTCCTCGACTGCGTCCCGGTCATCCCGCCGGACCTTCGCCCGATGGTGCAGCTGGACGGTGGCCGCTTCGCGACCTCCGACCTGAACGACCTGTACCGCCGTGTGATCAACCGGAACAACCGCCTGAAGCGGCTTCTCGACCTCGGCGCGCCCGAGATCATCGTGAACAACGAGAAGCGCATGCTCCAGGAGGCCGTGGACGCCCTCTTCGACAACGGTCGTCGTGGTCGCCCGGTCACCGGTCCCGGCAACCGCCCGCTGAAGTCCCTGAGCGACATGCTCAAGGGCAAGCAGGGTCGTTTCCGTCAGAACCTGCTCGGCAAGCGCGTGGACTACTCCGCGCGTTCCGTGATCGTCGTCGGTCCGCAGCTGAAGCTGCACCAGTGTGGTCTGCCCAAGGCCATGGCGCTGGAGCTCTTCAAGCCGTTCGTGATGAAGCGCCTGGTCGACCTGAACCACGCGCAGAACATCAAGAGCGCCAAGCGGATGGTCGAGCGCGGCCGCACGGTCGTGTACGACGTCCTCGAAGAGGTCATCGCCGAGCACCCGGTTCTGCTGAACCGTGCGCCCACCCTGCACCGCCTGGGCATCCAGGCCTTCGAGCCGCAGCTGGTCGAGGGCAAGGCCATCCAGATCCACCCGCTCGTCTGCACCGCGTTCAACGCGGACTTCGACGGTGACCAGATGGCCGTGCACCTTCCGCTGTCCGCGGAGGCGCAGGCCGAGGCCCGCATCCTGATGCTGTCCTCGAACAACATCCTCAAGCCCGCCGACGGCCGTCCGGTGACGATGCCGACCCAGGACATGGTCCTCGGTCTGTTCTTCCTCACCACCGACGGTGAACTGCGTGACACCAAGGGCGAGGGCCGGTCCTTCGGCTCCACGGCCGAGGCGATCATGGCGTTCGACGCCGGCGAGCTCGCGCTGCAGTCGCCGATCGACATCCGCTTCCCGGTGGGCACCATCCCGCCGCGCGGCTGGACTCCGCCGGTGCGTGAGGAGGGCGAGCCCGAGTGGCAGCAGGGGGACACCTTCCGCCTGCGCACCACCCTGGGCCGCGCGCTCTTCAACGAGCTGCTGCCCGAGGACTACCCGTTCGTCGACTACTCGGTGGGCAAGAAGCAGCTCTCCGAGATCGTCAACGACCTGGCCGAGCGCTACCCCAAGGTCATCGTGGCGGCGACGCTCGACAACCTGAAGGCGGCCGGCTTCTTCTGGGCGACCCGTTCCGGTGTCACCGTGGCCATCTCCGACGTCGTCGTTCCCGAGGCGAAGAAGGAGATCGTCAAGGGCTACGAGGCGCTGGACGAGAAGGTCCAGAAGCAGTACGAGCGCGGTCTGATCACCAAGGAAGAGCGCACGCAGGAGCTCATCGCGATCTGGACCAAGGCGACCAACGAGGTCGCCGAGGCGATGAACGCGAACTTCCCCAAGACGAACCCCATCTTCATGATGGTTGACTCGGGTGCCCGAGGAAACATGATGCAGATGCGGCAGATCGCCGGTATGCGCGGTCTGGTGTCGAACGCGAAGAACGAGACCATCCCGCGTCCGATCAAGGCGTCCTTCCGTGAGGGCCTGTCCGTGCTGGAGTACTTCATCTCCACGCACGGTGCCCGTAAGGGTCTGGCGGACACCGCCCTGCGTACCGCCGACTCGGGTTACCTGACCCGTCGTCTGGTGGACGTCTCGCAGGACGTCATCATCCGCGAGGAGGACTGCGGCACCGAGCGCGGTCTGAAGCTGCGGATCGCCAACCGCGACGCCGACGGTGTGCTGCGCAAGACGGACGACGTCGAGACCAGCGTCTACGCCCGCATGCTCGCCGAGGACGTCGTCATCGACGGCAAGGTGATCGCGCCGGCCAACGTCGACCTCGGCGATGTCCTCATCGACCAGCTGGTGCGCCACGGTGTCGAGGAGGTCAAGACCCGCTCGATCCTGACCTGCGAGTCGCACGTCGGCACCTGTGCCATGTGCTACGGCCGCTCGCTGGCCACCGGCAAGCTGGTCGACATCGGTGAGGCGGTCGGCATCATCGCCGCCCAGTCCATCGGTGAGCCCGGTACCCAGCTGACGATGCGTACCTTCCACACCGGTGGTGTGGCCGGTGACGACATCACCCAGGGTCTGCCCCGTGTCGTCGAGCTCTTCGAGGCTCGTACGCCGAAGGGTGTCGCCCCGATCTCCGAGGCCCAGGGCCGCGTGCGGATCGAGGAGACCGAGAAGACCAAGAAGATCGTCGTCACCCCGGACGACGGCAGCGACGAGACGGCGTTCCCGATCTCGAAGCGTGCCCGACTCCTGGTCAGCGAGGGCGAGCACGTCGAGGTGGGCCAGAAGCTCACCGTGGGTGCCACCAACCCGCACGATGTGCTGCGCATTCTGGGTCAGCGCGCCGTCCAGGTCCACCTGGTCGGCGAGGTCCAGAAGGTCTACAACTCGCAGGGTGTGTCGATCCACGACAAGCACATCGAGATCATCATCCGGCAGATGCTGCGCCGCGTGACGATCATCGAGTCGGGCGACGCGGAGCTGCTGCCCGGCGAGCTGGTCGAGCGTTCGAAGTTCGAGACCGAGAACCGTCGTGTGGTCCAGGAGGGCGGTCACCCGGCCTCCGGTCGTCCGCAGCTGATGGGTATCACCAAGGCCTCGCTGGCGACCGAGTCGTGGCTGTCGGCGGCGTCCTTCCAGGAGACGACCAGGGTTCTGACGGACGCGGCGATCAACGCCAAGTCCGACTCCCTGATCGGCCTCAAGGAGAACGTCATCATCGGTAAGCTCATCCCGGCCGGTACGGGTCTGTCCCGCTACCGCAACATCCGGGTCGAGCCGACCGAGGAGGCCAAGGCCGCGATGTACTCGGCCGTCGGCTACGACGACATCGACTACTCGCCGTTCGGCACGGGCTCCGGCCAGGCCGTTCCGCTGGAGGACTACGACTACGGTCCGTACAACCAGTAGTAGTTGGTCCTGAGGTCCTGAGGTTCAGGGGTCCTGAGGGTCTGAGGTTCTGAAGGGCGGTCACCCCGTTTCGTACGGGGTGGCCGCCCTTCGGCCTGTTCAGCGTGCTGCCAGTTCCCAGGCCATGACGATCATGGTGGCTACGGCGGCCAGCGCGCCGATGCTGGCGAGCGGCCATCGGGAGTGCTCCAGGGCGTCCAACCGCTGTTCGTGATCGGCGAGTTGCTTGTCGGTCTGGTCGCTGCGCTGGACGAGGAGGGCGAGGGACCCGTCGACGCGGGCGAAACCGGCCTCGACGGTGCCGCGCAGGCGTTCCAGTTCGAGGGCGACGTCGTGCTGTTGCTGCTCCGGAGGCGTCATCCGGCACCCCCGGAGTCCGGGCCGGCTGTGCTTGCTGTGCTGTCTGTGCGCAGCCAGGCGGGAAGCAGGGTCTGGACGCCGGGTACGGCCATGACACGGGTCACGCCCGCGGCGACGGCGAGGGCGCCGGCCACCCAGGGGAGTGTCCTGGAGATGCCGGCGGCGTCGACGACCGTCGGCAGCAGGACGCACAGGCCGGCAGCGGTCTGGACAACGGTGCGGAGGGTCCGCTTGGCGGCCTCTGACATGGGGGCGGCCTCCTTTCTGTACGGGTCTCAGGGGCTGTACGGGACCTGCAGTGCCGCCCAGGACTTCGCGCCCGGCCACCCGTCGGCCGACGCGCCGGTGTAGCCGAGCTTTCGCTGCCACTTCGCGTACGACCGGCGGTCGGCCTCGGTCCACTGGGGGCCGGGGCCGTCGGTGTAGGCGGAGCAGCCGAGGGCGACCAGGCGCTTGCCCATCGCTGTGACGATCGGCGACCGGGGGTGCTTCCTGAACCAGGCGGCGCCGGGGAAGGGCTGGTATGTGGGCCTGGGGGCACTGGTCGGCTTCTTGCCGAGCCGGGTGGCGACCCTGGCCCGGAAGTCGGTCATCGTGAACCCGCGCGGGTCGATCTTCGCGCTGGTCCACTCCTTGTGTCCGATGACGGAGCCGGCGCTCCAGCCGTGGGCCCGGCACAGCGCGGCCGCCGCCCGGGCCGTCGCGTCCAGCTGGGCCTCGGGCCAGGGGTCCTTGCCGTCGCCGAGGTTGACGCACTCGAAGCCGTAGAAGTGCACGTTGCCGTCGGTGTCGTTCTCGTTGGGGGAGGGGAGAGGGGTGCGTTCGGCGACTACGGCGTTCAGTACGTCCCCGTCGCCGCTGCCGGCGTGGTTGGCGCGGCCGTTGCCGACCAGGTGAACCGTGCCGTCCTTGGCGATGACGCCGTGGCAGAGCGGGCCGGGGAGGTCGGAGCGGCCGTTGAAGCAGAGGTTGACGGTGGCGGCGGTGCCCGAGGTGACGGTGTGGTGGATGATCACGCCGTTGACCGGGCCCCAACTTCCCTTGTGGTTGCGGTTGTTGGTGTGCCAGCCAGGGTGTTCGACGACGGTGACGCCCTCGGCCCGTAGGGCGGAGACGAGGGCGTCGGCGGAGAGGGGTGTGGCCATGGGCTGCCTTTCAGGGGTGACGCGGGCATGAGAAAACCCCGGCCGGGAGCGGCTCGGGGTGGATGTGGCGGGGGGTGGGTCAGGTGGTTGCTGTCCCTGTCCCTGTCCCTGTCTCCGTGTCCGTGTCCGTGTCCGGATCCGGGGTGCTCGGGCTCGTCCACGTGGCGCACAGGGCCGCGTACTTCTCCGTGTTCGCCCGGAAGTCGACCAGTGCGGCGGCGACCGCCCGCTGCACGGCCGTCTGGTCCGGTACGACGGGGTCGGTGCCGGTCGGCTGGACGGTGACGCGGCCGCCGCCGCGCAGGACGGCGCCGCTGCCGTCGGTCTCGGAGAACTGGGCCGTGACGGTCACGGACGCGTGGCGTCCGGTGAGCGGGTCGGGGGCGATGATGCTGCTGAGGCTGGCGTCGGAGACGTTGACGTGGATCGCGTGACCGTCCTCGACGACCGTGGCGCGGCCCGCGTAGTCGATCGCGACGCCCCAGGGCTGGCTGGTGTCGATGTCCATGGGTTTCTCCGTGAGGGCTGAAAGGGCTGAGGGCTGAAGGGGCTTACGAGGTCTGGAGGCCGAACATCATTCGCGGCTGGGCGTAGACCGTGCCGGAGGTCGAGGTGACCCGGGCCTGGATCTCCACCTTGAGCAGCGAACCGAACGAGGCGTTGAAGTCGGCGGCGACGGCGCCGGTGTGGTCGAGGGACGTGGGCGCGGTGACGGCACCGGACCACTCGGCGTCGTTGATCAGGACGCGGACCTCGCCCGTGGCACCGGAGCTGACCGCCGTCGCGACGAAGATGCGCATCCGCGGCTGCCACAGCGGGTTCCAGGACCGGGCGACCGTCGACCAGTCCGTCAGAGTGGTGCGCGGCCAGCGGGCGTTGTCCAGGTCGGTCGGGAGTGCCATCGGGAGCCAGGGCCGGGCCAGGCCGCCGGTGTCGATGTCGTCGGAGAAGATCTCGCGGCCGTTGACGTCGTGGACCCGCAGCGGCTGCTGGGAGGTGCTGGTGCCGTCGCCGTTGTACATACTCAGCGCCAGCTTGCCGGTCTGGCGGCGGATCGCGAGGCCGAACTCGTCAGCCGTCCACTTGCCGACCCGGAACACCTCGGAGCTGTTGTCCGGGGTCCGTACGGAGATGTAACCGCCCGCGCCCGAGCCCTTGTTGAGCGCGGGCAGGCCGTTGACGGCGGTGGACAGCTGCTGGATGCGGCGTTCCATCTGGGTGAGCCGGTCGATGATGTCTTCGGGGAGCTGGGGCATCAGACCTCCTCCAGGTAGAGCTCGGCGGTGTCGGGGCGGCCGCGCTGGGCCGGGCTCACCTTGACGCCGATGATCCGGTACCGGGCGTCCAGGCCCTCGGCCCACCACTCGTCGGTGATGCGGATACGGACGGTTCGGCCGAGCAGGGCGGGCGGGACCAGGTCGTCGAGGCGGACGCTGATCTCCGGGATCACCACGGCCGCGGTGGCCGATGCCAGTTCGGCCTTGGCCAGCGAGTTCAGGGTGGCCTTGCTCGTGACCTCGGTGTGGTCGGAGGACAGGTCGATGCGCGGGTAGCCCGCCTTGGTGATCAGGTCGTCGGCGACCTGGATGTCGGAGCACTGCGGGCGGGACTCCGCGGCCTGGTTGTCGTTGACGGAGGCCCCGCGGGTCCGCGCGGTGGTGCCGCCACGGGTGGCGTCGCGCGGAAAGGAGTACGCCAGGATCGTGCCCGGCCGGTCCAACAGCAGGTCGGTGGTGCCGATCAGGATCTTCGGGTTGCCCAGGCGCAGCCGGCGCGTCCGTTCGCCGGTGGACGGGTCGCGGTAGACGGCGATGTGGTGCTCGAAGCCGTTGTCCACGGCGGCGAGCGCGTCGAGCGCCTCCAGGTAGACGGTCTCGTCCCCGTCGCGGTAGGAGACGGTGCGGGTCTGCGTGGAGGTCTCGTCGCCGGACGTGACGCCGATGTCGCCGCCGGCCTCGGTGGGCTCGGCTTCGGCGTCGACGGTCCCGGTCTGGAGGTGCCGCCAGAGCTTGCGGGCCACCTCCAGCTGGTCCTCATCGGTGAACGCGAGGTCCTTGCGGATGCGGCGGCGGCCCGCGTACGACTCGAAGGTGGCCGCCTGGATGCCGAGGGTGAGGACGCCCCGGGTGTCGCTCTGCAGGGTGGACGTCCAGATGATGCCGCCCCACCACAGGTCGTTGCCGCGCTGGAGGTACACCGAGGTGCGGCCCTCTTCGATGCGGCGGGCGCGGGCGGCCATCTCGGCGTTGGGGAGGGGGACGGTGCCGGAGAGGGAACCGGCCTTGCCTATGTAGTCGTCGACGGTGACGTCTCGTAGGGGCAGGATGTCGATGGTGTGGTCGGTGAGCAGGTCGCAGAAGATCGCCCGGTAGGGCGTGTTGATCGTGCTCATGAGGCGGCCTCGTAGGTGGCGGTGCCCCGGACGGCGTGCGAGGCGGCCCAGGTCCAGGGCGACAGGGAGTCCGCGGTGCCCTGGTTGGGACCGGCGATCGTGGCGGCGTCGACCCGGCCCGTGCCGATGTTCAACTCGAAGGTGTTGGTCGTGGCGAGGTAGATCCGGCCCATCAGGCGGGCGGCGTTGGTGGCGGACAGCTCGGCGAAACCGATGACGGGGTGGGCCGCGGAAGCGGGCACAGGCAGCGAGAACCGCCAGTTGTCCGCGGTGGTGGGACTGGTGCCGAAGTTGGTGGTGGTGCCGAACTGGATCGAGAAGTTGAGGTGCACGGTCGTACCGGACTTGAGGTAACGGCAGTTGACGGTGGCGTTGCCGTACGACGGTGTGGCGCTCCCGGTGCCGGTCGTCCAGTTCGGCGTCCAGCTCTGCCAGGTCGGCAGGGCCGGGTAGTCGGCCCAGGCGCTGCCGGTCCAGCGCTGCAACTGGCCATTTATGTCGCGGTACTGGCCGGGGTAGGAGCCGATCGCGGTGTCGGACGTGACCGACAGGATGCCGCCGACGGCGACCGTCGGGGTACGGCGGTCGGCGAGGACGGAGGACCAGGCGAGACCGCCGCCGCCCGCACTCGCGCCCTTGGCCACGGTGACCTGGTACAGCGGGATCGCGAGGGCGGGTACGGGCTCGGCGGCCGGGGTGGCGGCCGGGGTGCCCGGGATGATCTCGACGACGGCCTCGGTACGGTCCTGGCCGTCGTACGCGTGGTCGTACACCCGCAGCACGACCAGGTCGATCCGGTCGTACAGGGCGTCGCCGTCGGCGAAGGTCAGGGGCAGGTACCCGGTCAGGGCGACCGGGTAGGCGCCCTGGGTGTCGGTGCCCTGGAGGACCGCGCGGCCGGGGCTGACGCTCACGGTCATGGTGTTCGGGGTGCCGGTCAGGGTGAATCCGGAGATCCGCCACTGGCCGTCGGGGGAGCCTGGCAGGATGCCGGAGCGGGTGGCGACGGCCGAGGTCGGAGTGAGGGCGCCGAGCGAGACGAGCCGGGTGTCCTCGCGGGACTGGCCGTCCGGGGACAGCCAGCCTGAGCGTACGGGCATGGGGAACTCCCTTTCTGGGGCAGGTCAGTTGGGCGGGTCTGTGGGCCGGGTCAGTTGGCCGGGTCAGTTGGCTGGTTCGACGCGCATGAAGATGTTGTCGAACCAGCAGGTCACGGCCGCGTCGCTGGAGCGGTGCATGGCGGTCGCCGTGTAGCTCGTGCCCGGGGTGAGCGCGCCCAGCCGCCACACTGTGGAGGCCGACGAGTAGACGGTGCCGCCGTGGGAGACGCAGTACTCGTCGTTCGCGCTCGACACGACGGTGCCGCCCTGGGTGACCTGCGCGGCCATGAACGCCGTGGCGGTGGTGCTGCTCTGCGTCAGCATGCGCGCGCCGAAGTGGAGCAGTACGGCGCCGGTGGTCGGGGCGGTGAAGGCGAGGGTGAGCGCGGTGACGGTGGATTCCGTGAGCGCGGCCGTGTAGGTCGTCGACGTGGTGTAGCCGGAGTCCAGGGACGACGCGAACGGCGGCGGCGTGATCGCCGACTGCCATGCGGAGCCGTTCCAGCGTTGCAGGACGCCGAGGGAGGAGTCGCGGTACTGGCCGGTGTAACTGCCTGTGGTGACCGTGCCGGTCGGCGCGATGCCGCCGAGCGCCTTCGGGTATCTGACCCACTCGGTGCCGTTCCAGCGCTGGAGGAAACCCGAGTTGTCGTTGTCCTGGTACTGACCGGGGTAGCTGCCGGCCGCTGTCGCGTTGTTGTAGACCGGGAGGATGCCGCCGGCCGAGACCAGCGTGGTGCGCAGGTCGGTGGTGGAGGTGGTCCAGGGGATGCCGCCGGTCCCCGCGCTGGTTCCGGCCGGGACGGAGACCCGGAACAGCGGGAGCGCCAGGTCCGGGGTGGTCGGTGCGACGGGGGCGGCGGCCGGGGTGCCCTGGACGATCTCGACGACTGCCTCGGTGCGGCCGGAGCCGTCGTAGGCGTCGTCGTACACGCGCAGCACGAGCAGGTCGATGCGGCCGTGCTGGGCGTCGCCGTCGGCGAAGGTCACCGTGATGTCCTCGTCGAGGGCGACCGGGTAGGCACCCTGGGTGGTGGTGCCCTGGATGACGGCCCTGCCGTGGAAGACGACGGCGGTCATCGTGCCGGCATTGCCGCTCATCCACAGGCCGCCCACCCGGTACTGGCCGTCGTACGTGCCCGGCAGGATGCCCGAGCGGGACTGGAGGGGGCCGGCCGGGGTGGTGGCGCCGAGAGCGGTGTGGCGGGTGGCCTGGCGGGTCTGGCCGGTGGGGGACAGCCAGCCGGAGTGCAGTGTCATGGTCAGCGAGCCCTTCGATTGGTCTGCTGGCTGTGTCCGCTCAGGAGGGTGAGGCGGCTTCGTAGGTGCCGTGGATGGACAGGACGTCCCCCAAGGCCCAGGCGAAGGGCAGCGACCTGTCCCAGAGGCCGGTGTTGGTGGCCAGGGCGTCGCGCACCGAGCGGACGAATCCGCCGTTGGTCGCCGCCAGCAGGGCGGAGCCCTGGTGGAGCAGTGATTCCGAGGAGTCGAACGCCTCCGCGTTCAGAACGCGCCCGTCCAGCTTCCAGGCGGGGGTGGCGACCGGGGCGGTCGGCAGCGAGAACGTCCAGTTGGCGTTGGCGTCCTGGGCGGCCAGGTTGGTCGTCGAACCGATCTTCAGGTAGATCCGGACGTGCACGACCGTGCTGATCTTCATGTACGACCCGGCGAGCGTCCCGTTGCCGATCGTGGGCGCCGGGCCGTTCTCGGCACCCCAGACCGGCGTGTAGTCGACCCAGCTCGGCACCGGCTGGTACGACACCCACGTCGTGCCGTTCCAGCGCTGTAGCAGCCCCGAGGACGAATCCCGGTACTGCCCGGTGTAGCTCGCCGTGGTGACCGCACCGGCCGGGGCGATCCCGCCCAGCGCGCTCGGGTACGACACCCACGCCGAGCCGTCCCAGCGCTGCAGCGTGCCGCCGGAGTCCCGGTACTGGCCGGGGTACGCGCCGTTGCCGGTGTCGCCGTACGCCGGGAGGATGCCGCCGAGCGCGACGACGGACGTCCGCAGGTCCTCGGCGTCGTTGTTCCAGTTGACGCCGCCGGTACCGGCGCTGACGCCGGCCCGCACGGTGACCCGGTAGATCGGCAGCGCGATGTCCGGGAGCGGAGGGTCGACGGGGGTGGCGGACGGAGTGCCCTTGATGATCTCGACGGCGGCCTTCGTGAAGCCGGAGTCGTCGTACAGGTCGTCGTAGATGCGGAGTACGACGAGGTCGATCCGGGCGTTGGAGGCGTCGCCGTCGGCGAAGGTGAGGGACAGCGACTCGGGGAGCGTGACCGGGTAGGCGCCCTGGTTGTTCTCGGCCTGGATGACCGCCCGGCCCTCGTACACGGTCGCCTTCATGGTGCCGGCGCCGCCCTCCATCCAGAAGCCGGAGACTCGGTGCTGGCCGCTGTAGGAGCCGGGCAGGATGCCGGAGCGGACCCCGACGGGGTTGCTCGGCGTGGTCGCGCCGAGCTGGGTGAGGCGGGTGTCCTCGCGGGTCTGGCCGGTCTCGGCCACCCATGAGCTGCGCAGGTTCACGAGTGTTCTCCTCTGGGGTGGGGCACGGGGTGGGGCACGTGGGGCATGGGGTGATTCACGGCCCGGGTCACCATTCGGCGTCGCGCCAGCGGACGGTCATCCGGGCGCCGGTGTCGTACGTGTCCGGCCGGAACGCCAGCTGGGCGCGGCCCGGTTCGAAGGCGAACAGCTCCTCGGGACTGCTGTCCGCGGCCGCGGTGTGGCGGCGCGAGGCGGTGCCGTTGAGGGTGACCGTGCCGGCCGCGGTGTCGACGACCAGCTCGTCACCGGCGGCGAGGGTGATGTCGTAGCGCAGGCGGCGGGCGGAAGTGCGGTCGGTGACGGTCGGGTTGGCGCACGGACCGTTGAAGATGAGCACCGGGTGCGTGGGCGCCGAGCCGGTGTTGTCGGCGTTGACGTCTCCGGTGGAGGCCGTCTGACCCCAGTACAGCGGCCAGGTCAGCGGCCAGGTGAGGCCGCTCTCCGGCTGCGGGGCGCCGGTGACGGCGGCCTGCTCGTCGACGGCGTAGCGGCGCGGGTCGGTGGCGTACCACTGCACGGACGCCTTGGAGACGCCCTGGGTGGTGTACGTCCGGTCGGCGGCCAGCACGCGCTGGCTGACCCGGGCCCGCACGGCCAGCGTCTCGCCGTGCAGCCGAACGGCGAGCCAGCGCTCGGCGTCGCCGAGCAGGAGGGCCTGGCGCAGGACGCGCATCGCGGCGAGGGAGGACTCGGTGCCGCTCTCCGCCGGTACGGTCCACAGGGTGCCGCCGACCTTGCGGGGCTTGGCGTAGCGGGTGCCCGGCCAGGCGCCGTGCGCGGTGGGGTGGTCGGCGTCGGAGCTGTCGTACTCGGGCAGGTCCTCCCAGCCGCTGAGGCCGCCGCGGTCGATCTCGTACGGGGTGCCGGGGCCGAGCAGCAGTCCGGCCCACTGCATCTGCCCGTCGCGGGTGATGAGTGAGCCGGGGGGAACGTCCTCGGCGTATGCGGTTGTGGTTATGTCGGCCATCGGGCCGTCACCTCACTACTCTCGTCGCTCTCGGGTTCAGGTCCTCGCGGGTGCTCATGCGTGGCGTTGTGCTCATGCGTGTGCCGACGCGAGGAAGAGGAGGTCTTCGGCGGTGCCCCGGGCGCCGGCGCCCGCACTCTCGTGGAACTCCTTGATGTTGTGCGGGAGTTGGGACCGGGACCGGGACCGGGTTCGCCGGGCGAGTGTCTGCTGCCGTTCCAGGTTGGTGAGCGGCAGCACCCGGCCCGCACGGCGGGAGGCACCGGGGACCGCGACGCCGCCCTCCGCGAGCATCGGGATCTTGTCCAGGTCGATGCCGAACTTCTTGCCGAAGAGGGAGAAGCTCAGGGAGTTGAGCCCGTCGACGACCCAGTTGCAGAACGCGATCAGCCCGTTGACCGGTCCCTTGATGACACCGGCGACGGTCTGGGCGCCGGTCGTGACGAACTGCCCCATCGCACGCAGGGTGTTGGACATCGCCTCCTTGATCCGGGTGAACATCCGGGGGATGTCCTTGGTGATCCAGGTCAGCGCCGGCCTGACCGCGTTCTTGAAGCCGCGCCAGATCGACGACACCCTGCCGCTGAGCGCACGGGTGTCGCCGGTGGTGAGTGCCCTGAGGGCGGCGAATGCGGTGCCGAGGAGCGTGCTGATGACGGAGATCGCGGTGGTGATGAGGGTGAGGTAGGCGGTGGCGTATGTGTTCACCGCGCTCGCGATCGCCTTGAGCAGCGGCGTCATGACGGTCAGGTAGCCCTCGACGTACTTCAGGACGAGCGTGGCGAGCTGCTCCATGAGGCGCTGACCGGTCTCGGAGTTCATCGCCAGGTCAAGGAGCCAGGCGGCGACCGGGAGGAGCAGGCCGGTGACGAAACCGATGGGGTTGGCGCGGGTCAGGGCGTTGATGACGAGCATGACGCCGGAGCCGATGGTCATGGCGGTGCCGAAGGCGCCCATCAGGTCGCCGACGATTCCGGCGACGTCGATGAGACCGGCGGCCAGGGCCAGGATGCCGCCGGCGGCGGACGTGAGCCTGCCGAGGGCCTTCGTGGAGCGTTTGGCTTCGCTGCCGACCGCCTTGATGCCGGGTGCGGCGGTGGTGGCGGTCTGCCCGGTCCTGGTGACGGAGCGGGCGGCGGCGTCGGCGTTCGTCTTGACCTGGCGCAGGGCGGTGGCGCCCTGGTCGGCGGCGGGACGGATGCGGTCCACGGCGGTGGCGGCGCCCTTGATCCGGTCGGTGAGGGTGCGGAGGGTGGACTGGGTCTGCGTCACCCTCGTACGGAAGGAACCTAGGACCGGCGCGACCCCGGCGAACGGGTTGACCGGCAGGGGCAGGCCGCCCGCCGATATCGAGGCGGCACTCATCCGCGGGCCTTCGCCAGGAACATCAGGGCGTCGGCGGTGCGCTGGGGGCTGCCGGCCTCGGCCGCGTAGTAGTGCTCGATGTGCAGCGCGCCGTGTGCTCCGGCCGCGCCGGCGTAGGCCGGGCCCTGTGCGGCGGCGCGCCTGAGCAGCCGGTCCAGCTTGCTGAGCGGCAGTACGGCTTCCGCCTCACCGGCCTCTGCGAGGATCGCCGGTACACCGCCGGAGCGAGGCATGACGACACCGCCGGCCGCGAGGGCGGGGATCCTCGGCAGGCTGACGCCGAAGGTCTTGCCGCCGACCTTCGGGACCCAGCCCGGGATCGACACCTTGATGCCGTTGAGGGCGCCGATCGCGGAGTTGATGATGCCGATGACGGCGTTGATCGGGCCCTTGACGGCGCTCTTGATGCCGTCGAAGGCGCGGCCCGCGATGCCCTTGAGGCCGCCCCAGACGCTGGACAGCCTGTCCTTGACGGCGCGGAAGGCGTTCGGGATCGCGGACCTGATCCAGTTCACGACCGGTGAAATGACGGCCTTGATGCCCTTCCAGACGCTGGAGACGACCGTCTTGATGGCCTTCAGCGCCGTGCTGATGACCTTCTTCCAGATAGCGACGTAGGTCTTGATGACAGTGGCGACGGCCTTGACGACCGCCGAGATCGCCTTCTTGATCCCGCTCCAGACCGACTTGATCAGCTTCGCGGCGTTCTTCATGATCGGCCCGATGGCCTTCATGACGCTGCTGATCACGGACTTGATGGCGCCGAAGGCCGCCTTGAGGACCTTCTGCATGGTCTTCGACTTGGTCGCCATCTCGACGACCTTCTCGATGAGCGGCATGAGCAGGTCCATGAGCATGCCGAAGAAGTTGCCCTTCATCGACTTGTTCATCTTGTCCTGGCCCTTGGCCGCCTTGGTCGCCCCCGACTCGTACTTGCCGAGGTTCTTGCCGGCGGTGGAGCCGGTTTTGCCTGCCTTGGATATGGACTTCTCGGCTTGGTCGGAGGCCTTCTTGAGGTCCTTGAGCTCCTTTTCGGAGCTCTGGGCGGCGGTCTTGAGGGCCTTGAGCTGGGTTGCCCCTGCCTTGCCGGCGTTTCCGACACCCTTCGCCGCCGACTCGGCGCCGGACGCCTTCGACTTGAAGTCCTGCAGGGATCCGGACGCCTGCTTCAGTGAACTAACGAGACTCATGGCACACCTCCTTCGGGCGGAACGGGGTCATCTGGCGGCGGGGGCGGTGGCGCCGCCGCCGATGGCGCCCGCGGCGGTGTTGGACGCGGTGGCCAGCTCCAGGAACGTCTGGCGCAGAGTGCCGGCGTCCCGGTTGAGGTCCTTGGCGGCGTCAGCGATTTTCTTGAAGGCCTGCGGCTTGGGGAGTTTCTCGGGGTCGTAATGCTGGAGCTTTCCATTGAGCTCGCCGATGGCCGTGGCTACTTCCTTGATGTCCTCGGCGGGGTTTGGGGTGAGCTTGGCCTTGAGGTCTCCCACCGCCTTGGCGATCTTCTTGATCTGCGCTGGGGATTTCATCGCCCTGATTTCGGAGTTATAGCTATTGACTTCCGGAGTGAGAGTGTTGAGTGCGGACTGGAGGGCGCTGAGTCTTTCGGGCGTGACGTTCGTGGGGTTGATGGAGACAGCCTGGCCGGCCTCCGTCGCTTCGCGTGTCTGGAATGCCGGAGTGCCTCTCTGCGGGTCGACGCTGACGATTTTCCCTGTAACCTTCTCGACCAGCAGGTTCAGAAGCTTTCCGTAGTTGAGGACCCGGTCCTTCAACAAGGCCAGGGTTGCGCCGACGAAGATGATGACCACGGTGAATGTGTCCAACTGCTTGAAGGCTTCGAAGATCTCCTTCAGGTGGAGCGCCTCCATGAGGGCTTCCCAGCGGGTTTTCTGCTCATCCTTTCCTTTCTTGACGGCATCGACAATCTCCTTCTTGCCTTTCTCGAACTCTCCGTCGGTCAGCTGGTTCCCTGATTTTACATGCGTGTTCAGTGTGGTATTCACTGCACTGATGTCAGCCTTGAGCTCAGCGATCTTCTCAAGAGTTTCAGTGTCCGAAGTGCTGGCCATATTCACCTCGTTTAATTGGTGGAGAGGGTTGACCCTCTTGATTTGCCGATGCTAGATTCGCGTCGCCAGTCAAGCGAGAATGGGTGGGGTGCCGTGGAAAATTCGACCGTCGGCTTCGTCGTCGCAGGCCTCCTTGTGATGGCCGGCTTCGCTGCCATGATTATTCAATCCACTACATTTCTGACATATCACCGTCTGCGAAATCTGGTGCGGCATGGAGTCGAGGGTGAGGCGGTCTCCACGACGCACGATTATTACGGCGGGGGAAGATACCGAGTCCGCTACGAAGTTCTCCTGCTCGAAGGTGAGCCGCGGGCCGAGTTCCGCGAGGTCCAGAGGGATCAGCCGAGCCCCGGCATGGTGGTCCCAGTGGTATACGACAGAAGAAAGCCGCGTCGTGCAAAGACTGGATTCCTGAAGGACATCGACTACCGCGCCGAGAGGATCCTCGTGTTCATCCTCGGGTACGGCGGTCTGGCGATGTTCGTAGCGGGAATCTTGCTGCTGACCATGGTCTGAGGGTTGTTACGCCGCCCAAAGGCGTCGCGGTGAACGCTGGCTCAGCCTCGATTTTTGATGACGGTCCGCCGACGGAGTCGGCGGACTGTTTCGCTTTGTGAAGCTGGGTGATGGGCCCCCGGTAGGCCGAAGCCGTCTCGGGTGGATGCCGGGTTCCGCTGCTGCGGGACGGGGGGTGCCGTCGTTGGGACAGAGAAGCGGCTGGTAAACCGGGGGTCGGTCTCGGGCGAGCTGGTCGAGGGCAGCGGTGATGTGACTGGTAAGGGCGAGCTTCGGCAGCGGACGCAGGTGTTACCGCTGCTGTGGATGAGAGTGCCGCTCCGGTCTGACGCCTGAGTGCCCTCTGACGCAGCCCCCTCCTTGAGGCCGGGCGACAGCTCGCGTCGGTGTTGTCGCGAGTGATGGTGATCGACCGTGTCTGGAGCGAGGCGCTCAAACTGCCGGCCGGGGGTTGCGTCTCGTCGAGGCCTTGGCGCGTCGGTGGGGGTGGCACATCGGACGGGCTTCGACGAGAAGCAGGTCTGGTGCACCTTTGCGCTCACGTCCGGCGCCGCCCTCGCGGGATCGGCGGATCCGTGCCACCCCCGGACCCGGTGAGCGGTTACGAGGACCGTCGGCCCGGGCGTGCCCGCCGCGCCTCCGTCAGCGCGTCCGTCCAGCCGGCGGCGTAGGCGCGGGACTCCCGGGTGAGCAGCTCCTCGTACACCTGGTCGAGCAGGGCCTCGCGGCTGGGGGCGGGGGCGCGCAGGAGGTGGGCGAGGCGGGTGTAGGTGTCCGTCGGCTGCTGCGGGTGGTTGCTCGTGCCAGTCGTCGCCATTTCGGCCTGCTTTCCGGTGTGTCCGCTGGGCTGGTGGTACAGGTGGCGCCTCGGGGCGTTCGAAACGCGTTGTTCGAACTAGTGTACGAGTGATCCCGCGGTGCCGTCCCGTGTTTGCCGAGGCGGCTCCGTCGTGCGTGGTCCGGACCTGCGGCGATGCGGGATCCGGTGAAAGTTCTGTCAGGTTGGTGGAGTAGGATCCGGCCGTTCTTCCGTCGGTGAATGAAGTGTGAATAAACGGGCTCCACAGGAAGCTGAGGGCCCGGCAGACGACGGCGACGGCCGCCGATGGCCGTCCTCGCGCCGGGGGGGTGCGAAGGGGCAGGCGACGAGAGCAAGGCCTACTGGGTGGATGCGGACGCGAGCAACGCGCGGCACGAGCATGTGATCGACTGGCTGGAACAGTTCGCCGATCTGCCGCATCTCATCGCCAGAGTCTCCGAACTCGTCCACCGTCTCGGCTACGACGCCCAGGACCTCATCGTCCTGCCCCGGGGCGAACTCGACCGGCGTGAACTGGGCGCCTACAGCGCGGCCTGGGCGGACGTGGTGGCCGAGCAGATGCCGGGGATACGGCGGGCCTACGAGGAGCGGATCACCGCCGCGTACTTCGAGGGTCACGAAGACGCCCGCACCGGCCGCCGGCCGCGCCGGACCGGACGGCCCGGGGACGAGCGGGGCGAGCGGGGCGGAGAGGTCATTCCGCTGCCGTATCTCCAGCTCCTGCGTCCCCCTTCGGAAGTGACGCGGGTAGAGGAGAAGGGCGAGCGGGAGCGGTCGGTGGCCGACGAGAAGGAACAGTCGCCCGAGCCCGAGCCTGAGCCTGAGCCCGAGCCCGAGCTTGAACCCGGCCCCGGCCCCGGCTCCGGCCCGGTCAGCGTGCCCGCCGCCGACATCCTGCTCTCCGCGCGTGACGTGCGGGAGGCGCGCCCGGCGGTCGAGCGGCGGCCGGTGGTGCGGCGTAACGGGCGGCCCAGCGTGCCCCCGCTGAAACGTGCCGCCGACACCGGGGCGTTACGGGACAAGAATCGCCGCCAGCAGGATCAGCCCGATCCGCAAGTGCCCCGGGACGAGGACCGCCCCCGGCTCTCGGACAAGGCCCGGGTCCTCGCCGACGAGCTGGAGGGCAAGGGCAGGACCTCGGGCCGGGGTCGGGATGAGAACGACGAACAGACGCCGCCTCGTTGAATCGGGGCTCCGCCCCGACCGGGGTGAAGAATCAGGCGAAGAATCGGGCCAGTTGGACCGCGGACGGCGTCGAACCGTCCCCGTCCCCGTCCCCGTCCCCGGGTGTCCTTCGACCGTCGACCGGCGACCGCTCCGGCCCTGCCTCTCCTTCTTCCCGTTCCTTCCCCGCATCCTCTTCCTCCGCCGCGTCGCCCGGGCGCGGGACCGGCACCGGAGGCTCCGGCTGGTCACCGTCCTCGGACGAGTTGACACACATGAACATCCAGTTGGCGGCGGCCAGATGGTCCACCGTCGCCGCCAGCAGATGGTCGGTCACCGACCACTCGGCGGCCTCACCGTGCAGGTCCCGGTTCAGGGCACTGTCGCGCGGCAGGTGTTTGACGAGCACCGCGAGCCGGCGGGAGGAGAGCCGGTCGCGGTGCCAGTCGAGCAGGTCGATGCCGTAGTAGCGGAGCAGGTCCGCCTCCAGGGCCTCGGCGTGTTCGTCTACGAACCCGACGAGGCTCAGCCTTCCCCCAGGCCGAGCCCCGTCTCCTTGCCGTAGGCCTCCAGGATGGCGGCGATGTCCTGCATGGTGATCTCGTACCGCTCGAAGCGGGCGAACTGCTGCTCACCCATGAGCAGGCCGAGCAGCCCGTCCACGTCGTTGTCGTCGAGCTTGCGCAGGGCTCGGGCGGTGGCCCGGGTCAGCTCGGTGGGCAGGGTGAAGGTCTCGCCGTCGAGTTCGAACGACCAGGTGCGGCCGAGGGCTTCGAGGCGCTGGGCGCGGGCTGCGTTGACGTCGAATCGGGCCATGGTGAGGCGTACTCCTTGGAGTTCTTGAAGACCGGAGTCCTTGAAGACCGCGGACAGAAGGCTGAAGGCGGCTGAACGGTGTGAGGGTCCAGGGTGAGGGCCCGGGGTGGGGCGGATCGGCGTCCGCCCCACCCCGGTGGGTCAGGCCGCCGCGTACGAGGCGTCCTTCATCACGAAGCTGGCGAGCGCCGAGCCGTCGGCGGACGCCATCGCCGTGTAGGTGATGCCGAGCTGGGCCGCGGACTTGCGGGCCAGCTTGATGTCGTCCGCCGCCGTGACCTGGCCGCGCGGGATTCCGAAGCGGTAGGTCACGGTGGTGCCGTCGCTCGCCCGGACGTCCGTGAACTCCAGGCCGAGGGCGCGTACGTCGGCGTACGGACGGTCGGCGATGTCGTACTTGTAGACGCCCGTGGAGCCGGTGACGGCCTCGACCGTGCCGCCGCCCATGAAGAACGGCAGCGTGTCCTCGTTGAACTGCATCAGCGAGAACTTGAGGGTCAGGTCGCGGTCCGAGTACACGAAGTGCACCGGGCTGACGGCCTGCCACACGTCGACCGGCTCCAGCTTGTCCTTCTTGCTGAAGGTGACGCCCTCACCGGAGGTGAAGCCGAGGTTCTTCCAGCCGGTCGCCCAGTCGGTGGCGGTGTCGGTGGAGAAGGTCGTCGGGACGTCGGTGTCGGCGGTGGCGACATAGAGGCGGCCTACACCGGCGATGCGGATCTCGGAGGAGTTGGTTCCTGCCATGGTGGTGGTTCTCCTTGTTCATATGGGTTCATACAGGTTCGTATGGGTGGGTTGTCGTGCCCGAGTGGTGGTCCGGGCACGACGAAGGCCCCGCCGGGGTGGCGAGGCCTTCGGTCTGTGGGGAGTGGAGCGTCTGTCAGTAGACGTCCACGTACACCTTCATCACGGTGACGTAGCGGTTGGCCGCCGAGTAGAGGTAGTCGGGCAGCCAGCGCGGGCCGTCCTGTTCCTCCACCTCCGTGACGAGGCTGGTGCCGTACCGGGTGTTGGCCATCGCCAGTACGGCCTGGCGGGCGTCGTTGGCCAGGACGTGTGCGGCCTGCTTGGTCGGGCCGTACACCTCCAGCTCGATCAGCGGCTGGTCGACGTGGAGCTCGCCGACCCAGGCGCCGCCGCGGCGGTTGACGAAGACGGCGGCGGCCGTGCCGTCGAAGCCCGACGGTGCCTGGACGTCGACGATCGCGCCGGAGAGCCTTGAGTCGTCCTCCAGGACGTCGACGATCATGGCCTCGACGTCGGGGAAGGTGCTCGGGGGAGTGGGTGTGGTCATGCCGGGTCACCTCGGGGAGCGTTGGGAAGGCGGTGTGGCGCCCTGCGGGCACAGCTCCGCCGCTGCACCAACTGTGACAGAGGTGCGTGCGCGCACGCAACTAAATCCGGAGACCTGTTGTGGGGGAAGGGAAGGCGAAGGGGGGGGTATGAGGTGGGGGGCGCTGCGGGTGCGTGAGGGCTTGTCGCGCTCACGCGGTGGAGCCGCGCATCGATACAGTCCCGCGCCCCTGAAGAAAGGGGCGCTGAGGCGCACATGGGCGTTCAGGAGTGCCGGAACTCGCCGCCCCCGTGCAGGTGCACCCGTCGGCCCACGGGTGTCCTCTGTGGCGCGTCCGGCATCAGGGAGAGGGTCAGTCGGCGGTCGCGGCCGCGTCCGCCAGCTGGCGGGGCTCCTCGTGGTCGCGCTCCATGGCCGGTACGTCGTTCGGCAGGAACTGCTCCACCACGCGGACGAACATCTCCCTTCGGTCGGCCGGTACTCCGAGCAGGTCGGCGACCTCCTCCAGGGTGGGGCGGCGGCCGAACTCCGCGCCGGGCGTGGGGGAGGTCAAGTGGTCGCCGGGGTCGGTCAGTTCCTCGGCGGTCAGTCGGCCGGAGCGGATGAGCATGTCGCGGACCGGCACGCCCAGGGCGCGGGCGAGCCGGCGTGTGGTCTCGAGGTCCGGCATGCTCTGGCGCTGCAGCAGGCGGGTGACGGCGGCGCGATGGACTCCCGCCTCGTCCGCGATGCGTGACTTGCCGCCGCCGCGTGGGCTGTCGATGTCGTAGCCGCGGTCGCGCATCAGGTGCTCGACCCAAGCGGCGAACGCGTCCAGATCCTGGCTGGTCATCTGAGGGCTCGCTTTCCTGTGGAGTGCGGCAAGTTTAGCTTGCTTGCGCGCGCGGAATTACGTGCTCTCGCGCAAGCACTGAGGAAGATCGGTGTGAGGAGGGGGGATTCGGTGGAGGTGATGTCCGACTGATCCGGATCTCCCGATTCCGCCGAAAGGGTCGCTGGCATATTTGTTGCGGGCGCGCACGCAATCTGTCACTCTGGGCGACCCTTGCATCACACCCGCCACACTGGGAGGCCCCCATGTCCGTCACCGGTTCGTGTCCACCGCCCCGTCCGGGCGCCTGGCAGACCGCGGCCGCCTGCGTCGGGCTCCCGCCCGGAGTCGTCTTCTCGAAGAAGGTCAAGGAGGCCGCACCCGCGCTGCGGGCCTGCGCCGGCTGCCCGGTGCGGCGCAAGTGCGAGGAGGCCGTCGCTCCGGCCGACAACTGGTTCGACGGAGTCTGCGGCGGCCGCCTGTGGCGACGCGGTCGCCCCGTGGAGATTCCGGCGCACTTCCTGCCGGTCGTGCAGGGTCGGCCCCGCGGAGGCTCCGTTGTCTGATCAGTGCCCGACGCCTGACCGTCGTACGGCTGCCGCCCCCGATTCGACTCCCGCCGACCGCCCCACCGACAACGCCCGCCTCTGGATCGGCATGCTCCTCCACCAATTCCCCGAGCTCTCCACCGAACTCGCCCCCGGCCGCACCACCCCGGCCCACCGCCCTGCCGGACCACCACCCCCGGCAGGCCTCGCCGACCGCCTCCGCGAGGAGCGTGCCGAGGCTCTGCTCCTCCAGCAGACGCATGGACTCGTCGCCCCCGGCCACAGCGCGGCACCCCTGCGCCTGCACATCTCCGACACCATCCGTGACATCACCGACGGCGTGATCGAACTGGAGGAGGCGGTGCGCGACCGCCTCGGTCTGACCCGGGCCCGCCGCGCGACCGTGCCCGAGCGGCTGCGCCGTATCGCCGCCCTGCTCGACGGCGTCGCCGCCGACCCCGTGCTCGCCGCGCACGTGAGGGACGAGACCCGCCGCATGGCACGGCGTTGCGCCCGCGCCCTGGGGGACACCGAGACCGTCGTCCGTGTCTCCGGACGCTGCCCCTGGTGCGACTCCGTCTCGCTGCGGGCCTTCCCGGACCGCGCGGCCGTCCTCTGCGTCAACCCGGCCTGCCGTTGCTCGGCACCCGACTGCGGCTGCCACGACGATCCGGCCTACCGGCACACCTGGAACGAGGGGGAGTGGAACCACCGATGAGGACCGACCTGCCGACGCTCATCCCCGGCCCCCTCGCCGCCCAGGAGGCCGGTGTCGCCCCCGCGACCATCCGCAAGTGGGTCCAGCTCGGCCGTCTCACGGCGGCGGGCAAGGTGGGGCGCGCCCAACTCTTCCGCCTTGAGGACGTGTTCGCCGCGGAGCGCGCGGCGGCCCGCGCCACCACCCGAAGACGGGTGCGCTGAGCTGTCGCGCCGGCGGCCTCGCTACTCGCTGTTCCTTCCCGATTCCTGTCTGCCGAAGGCGGTCACCTGGGCGTCACCTGAGCGGTGGCCGCCTTCGGCGTCCGCCGCCCCGTAAAGAAGAAGTGAGCTCCATAACAAGTCCATGAAGAACGTGCGTGGGGCAAGTAAGGGCCGGTTAAGGTGCGCTGAAAGTAGTTGAATGAGACATCTGCTCGTTGCGTGTGCACGTGTTCGCGACGGGCTTCCGGTTTCCCGTGGTGCGCAGAGGGGGCCCGTGTCGCAGGACACGCGCCGAAGCGCCGCCGCGGTCGGGCAAGGGGGCCCGCCCGGAGTGATGTCCAGTGTGTTCAAGTCCCTGGGGGGGACTCCTTGAGATCGCTGTCCATCGTCATACCCGCGCTCAACGAGGCCGAGAACCTGCCCGCGGTGCTGGCGTCCATCCCGCGGGTCGAGCTGATGGAGGCGGGGTGGGCGACGGAGGTCATCGTCGTCGACAACGCTTCCACCGACGACACCGCCGAAGTCGCCCGGTCGCTGGGCGCCACCGTCGTCTCGCAGCCCAGGCGCGGGTACGGCAATGCCTACATCGCCGGGTTCGACGCGGCGACGGGCGATGTCATCGCCACAGGTGACGCCGACTGCACCTACCCGTTCGACGCGCTGCCGCACCTGCTGCACATCCTGGACGCCAGGAACGTGGAGTTCATGACCACGAACCGGCTCGGCCGGGAGAACCGGCACGCCATGAAGCCCTCGCACACCATCGCCAACCACGCGCTGAGCGGCCTCAGCAGGGCGCTGTTCCGCAACGGCCTGCGCGACTCGCAGTCCGGGATGTGGATCTTCCAGCGGCACGTGTGGACCGGGATCGACGTCCGCTCGCCCGGCATGGCGTTCTCCCAGGAGATCAAGAACGCGGCGACCCGGGCCGGTTTCCGCTGCCTGGAGGTGCCCATCGAGTACCGGGTGCGCGGCGGCGAGGTCAAGCTGAACGCGCTGCCGGACGGGGTGGCCAACCTGCGCCAGCTGTTCGAACACAAGCTCCGGGACAATCGTTTCCGCACCACGCCCGCCCGCATGGTCCCCGCTGCCGAGGCGGCCCGGGCCAACGCCGCGGCGGAGCGGGCCGCGCAGGCCGCCGAACAGGCCGCGGCTCTCGTCGCGGAGCTCGCCGCCCGCGCCGCCCTGCCGACTCCGCGCGCGGTCGAAGACGCATCCCTGGAACTGGCGTGAGTACTCGGCGGTGCGTGGCCCGCTTCCGCGCGGGGCGATCCCTGGAATGGGGATGTCTTGTCGTCCATTAAGGTGCACCGCATGTCGACAGAATTCGAACAAGGTGAAGGGCCTGGGAAAGTCGGGCATTTCACCTCTCGTCGTAGGGTGCTGAGGGCGCTGTGGGCCGCCCCCGCCCTCGTCGCGCTGGGCAGTGGATGCTCGGCGGACACCGGCACCGCCTCGCCCGAGGCCACGGACTCGTCCAAGTCGCCGTACGAACTGCCCTCGGCGGTCGCGCAGGCCGAGGGGGCGCGTACGAAGCCCCTGGACTTCGGGCTCGCCTACAGCGACACCCTGCCGTGGATGAACGACGCGGATCTCGCCCAGGCGCTCGACGACGCCGTCGACCTGGGTGTCACCTGGATCCGCGCCGACCTGTCCTGGACGAACATCCAGCCCGACGGTGAGTCGCAGTACCTGTGGGAGCGTTTCGACCGGGTGGCCCGCGCCGCGCAGCAGCGTGACCTGAAGGTGCTCGCCACCCTCGGCTACACCCCACAGTGGTCCCGCGACCTCGCGTGCGCGTCCGAGGGCGCGACCTGCCCTCCCGCGAGCAACGCCCGCTTCGCCCAGTTCGTCGGCGAGGCGGTGAGTCGCTACTCGGAGATGGGCGTGCACACCTGGCAGATCTGGAACGAGCCCAACATCAGCGGCTTCTGGGCGGGTGGCGCCGACCCGGAGCGCTACGCGGAGATGGTCAAGGAGACCTCCAAGGCCATCCGCGCCGCCGACCCCGACTCCTTCGTCCTGCTGGCCGGCCTCGCCAATGCCGCCACCACCACCAGCAGACGTCAGACCCCCGCCGATTTCCTGGACAACGTGCTGGAGCGCGGCGTCGGCGACCATGTGGACGGGATCAGCTTCCAGGCGTTCTCCCACGGCATGCTGCTCAGCACGAAGACCGGTGACAGTCCCTACGAGCAGGTCACCGGCGTCCGCCGAAGCCTGACCGCGGTCCTCGCCCGGCACGAGAAGACCGATCTGGAGATCTGGCTCACCGAGACGGGCGCCCCGACCGACGGCAGGGGCGCGGTCGCCGACAGAGAGCGGCCCGGCGTGGAGACCAGCCATGTCACCCTCGCCCATCAGGCGCGGATCGCCACCGACATGATCAAGGCGGCGGACGAACTCACCCCGGTCACCAAGGTGTTCTGGTACGGACACCGCGACGTCAAGACTCCCGAGGCGAACGCGGGCACATGGGCTTACTACGGGCTCATCGACTACGCCGGCGAGCGCAAGCCGTCGTTCGACGCCTATCGGGACGCGATCGCGGCATATCGGGCCAAGGACTGACGGCCGATGACCCGGGCGGGGGAACCGGGCCCGGGCGGGCCGTTCACACGATCGCTGCCGCCCGTACCACCGGGCGGCTTCGGCGTTACGACCATGTGGGGGGAAACGTGAGCCGTGTGCTCCGCCATCGACGGGACCGACGTGGCGAGACATAGGCGTCCCAAAGAAGGGCAAGCGGTCTACCGCAACTCGGCCTTCGTGCTGGCCAGCACGGCCACCACGGCCGCGCTGGGCTTCCTGTTCTGGGTCGTCGTGGCGCGCTTCTACACCCCGGCCGAGGTCGGCATCGCCACCTCGCTCATCTCCGCGATGAGCCTGATCTCGTATCTGAGCTTGTTCGGCCTCAACAACACCCTCATACGCTTCCCCGCCGCCTCGGATGCCCGCAACGCCCAGCTGACGCTGGCGCTGTGCGCGGTCGCCGCGGCCGGTGGTCTGCTGGCGCTCGGCTATCTGGCGGGCCTGCCCTGGTACGGCGAGAAACTGCTCTTCGTCCGTGAGAACCCGCTCGCCGTCACGACGTTCGCCGTGCTGTGCGCCTTCGCGGCGCTCAACCAGCTGGCGAAGTCGGTGTTCATGGGGGCTCGCGCCCCCGAGCTCAACGTATGGTCGGACGGGCTGACGCAGGGGGTGGCCAAACTCGCCCTGCCGGCATCCCTGACCGGCTTCGGCATGTACGGGATCGTCGGATCGACCGGGGCCGGATTCGCCGCCGCCGTGCTGTGCGCGCTCTTCCTGATGCGGCGCCGGCTCGGCTTCCGCTTCGACCTGCGCATCGGCGGCACCCGGCTGCGCGAGCAGTTCACCTACTCCCTGGCCAGCTACGTCGCCGGGCTGCTGAACCTGCTGCCGCAGCTGATCCTGCCGCTGATCGTGCTGCACCACCTGGGCGCCGAGGCGACCGGATACTTCTACGTGGCCTTCCAGATCGCGGGCCTGCTCAACGCGATCGCCTTCTCCGTCGGTGAGGCGCTGTTCGCCGAAGGGTCGCACGATCCGGCCCAGGTGCCCATGCTGCTGCGTCGCACCGCCGTGATCATCGCCGCCGCCCAGACCCCGGCCGCCGCCGTGATCGCGGGAGGCAGCGGGCTCATCCTGTGGGTGTTCGGGCCCGGCTACTCGGACGCGGCCAAGCCCCTGCTGGTCTCCTTCGCCCTCGGCTCACTGGCGGTCGCGCTCTCGGCCTGGGCGAACTTCGCCCTGAAGATCACCCGTCAGCTGCGCCAGCTCGTCGTCAACAACGCCGTCTTCGCCGTGGTGACGGTCTCGTTGGCGCTGCTGTGGGCGCCGCGCGGCCTGGTCTGGATCGGCTGGGCCTGGGGGCTGGGCAACCTCGCCTCCGGTCTGGTCGCCCTGGTCGCCGTGGTGCGCGGCCGACGCGGACAGACACCCCCGCCCGGAGCCGCCCCGGTGGACTCCACGCTCACGCTCACCCCTGTTGACCGGCCGCACGGCCTCGGCACCCGGACATCGTCATGAAACTGCTGCACGTCATCAACATCGGCCATGAGGCGGGCGGCGCGGAACGCAGTGTCCGCCTCATCCAGCAGGGCATGACCGCCCGCGGCCACCAGATACGCACCGTCGCCACCACTCTCGACTCCGAGGGCCATGAACTCTTCGCGGACGACCTCGTCCCCGCCATCCAGGGCAGCGCACCCCAGCGCTTCCTCGGCTACTTCTGGCACCGGGACGCCCACCGCCGCCTGACGCGGATCATGGACGAGTACCAGCCGGACGTCGTCCATCTGCACACCATCGGCGAGTTCAGTCCCGCGGCCCTCGCGGCGACGGACCGCAGCCCGCAGATCCTCACCCTGCACGGGCCCGAGGACTGGACGCTGGAACTGCTGCGCTGGAACCTGCACTCCGCCACCCGCGGTGAGCGGCTCTCCCTGTCGGACCAGGCCCGCTACCTGTACCTGCGGTTCCTCCAGCGCCCGGCCTACCTCCCGCGGCTGCGCAGGCTCGACCGGGTCCTCGCGCCCAGCGCCTACTTCGCCGAGCTGGTCCGGAGGGACGTCGGCAAGGTCCCCGTCCACGTCCTGCCCAACGGGGTGCCCCGTACGGCACTGCCCCAGCCGGTGAAGGAGAGCGGCAGCCTGCTGTACGTGGGGCGGCTGGAGCGGGTGAAGGGCGTGCACGTCCTGCTGGACGCCTTCCGGCTCCTGCTCGAGTCCCACCCCGACACCACCCTCGACATCGTGGGCGACGGCGCCGACCGGGCCGCGCTGGAGACCTCCGTGGCCGACCTCACGGCCGCCGGACGGGTGCGCTTCCGGGGCTGGGTCTCGCCCGACGCCGTGAGCGAGGCGCTGGCCGCCTCCTCGGTTGTGGTCATCCCGTCGGTGTGGCCCGAGAACTTCCCCACCGTCGCCCTGGAAGCCCTGCAGATCGGCCGGCCGCTGGTGGCGTCCCGGGTGGGCGGGCTGCCGGAACTCGTCGGCGAGGACAACGGGGCGCTCGTCCCCGCGGGCGACGCCCCGGCCCTGGCCGAGGCCCTGCGCCCGCTCGTGAGCGACCTGGAGCGGCTGCGCCGGCTCGGTGACGGCTCCGCAGCCCGAGCCGCCCGCTACGACGTCGAGAGCTTCCTCGATGCGTTGGAGAACCATTACAGAGAGGCCATCAGCCGGTGAACGTCGTCATCGACAACGCCAAGCGTCGCCTGCGCTCCGTCGTACCCGCCCCGCAGGGGCCGCGGGGTGAGCGCACGGTGGCCGTGGTGACGTCGTACTACCCCCCGAAGATCGGCGGCGTCGAGAACTACGCGGCCCGCATCGCCGAGGCCGTCGCCGCCGAGCCGGGGATGCGGGCGGTCGTGCTGACCACCAACACCGAGGGCCGGCGCACCCGGGTGAGCGTCGAGAACGGCGTGAAGGTGGTGCGGCTGGGCCCCTGGCTGAAGCTGTCGAACAGCCCGATCAACCCGCTGTGGCCGTTCCAGGTCCGCCGCCGGCTGCGCAAGGAGCGCGTCGACGTGGTCAACGCGCACGCGCCGGTGCCCGGCCTCGCGGACATCGCGGTGTTCGCGGCGAAGCGCCGGCCCACCGTGCTGACGTACCACGCGGGCACCATGCACAAGCAGGACGCCGAGGGCGGCCTGGCGAACCGGATCATCGCCGTCTACGAGCGCTCCGTCCTGCCCCGGCTGATGGCCCGGGCCACGGTTCCCGTCGCCGTGGCCCCCGGGTCCATGGCGTACGGCCGTCCGCGCGCCCAGGAGATTCCGCCCGGCGTCGACACCGAGCGCTGGGTCCCCGGCCCGCCGCCCTCCGAGCGGCCGCCGGTCGTCGTCTACGTCGGCCGGATGGACAGCACCTCCCGCTGGAAGGGCGTCGACCAGCTGATCCGCGCCTTCGCGCTGCTCACCGACCTGCCCGAGGCGCGGCTGAAGCTGATCGGCGGCGGCGACGACGTGGAGAACCTGCTGAAGCTCGCCGCCGAGCTGGGTGTCGCCGACCGCGTGATCGCGGTGGGTGAGCTGCGTGGCCAGGAACTGGTGGACGCCGTACGGCACGCGCGGGCCGGGGTGCTGTCCTCGGTGAGCGACTCCGAGTGCTTCGGCACCGCTCTCGCCGAGGCCCAGGCGTGCGGTACCCCGGCCGTCGGGACGGCTGTCGGCGGGCTGCCCTTCACGGTGGCCGACGGCGAGACCGGTCTCATCGTGCCGCCGCGCGACCCCGAGGCGCTCGCGGCGGCGCTGCGCACCCTGCTCACCGACGACGAACTGGCCGACCGTATGGGCCGGGCCGGACGCCGCCGGGTGGTCGAGAAGTACGACTGGCCGTTGCTGACGAAGCGGTACAACGAGCTGTTCCGCTCGCTGTGACAGCTTCGGCGTGACAGCTTCGATGTGACAGCAGAGGGGGGCGGGACCTGAGTCCCGCCCCCCTTTCAAGCCTCGTTCTTACGCCTCTTCTTCTTACGCCTCTTCGTAGGCCGCCACGAGCGCCTCCGCATGCGCGTCCCACGAGAACGCGGTCCGCGCGTACCGCTCCGAGTACTTGGCCATCTCGGTGCGCAGCGAGGCGTCCGCGGCCAGCCGCGACAGCTCCGCGGCGACCGCCTCCGGGTTCCGCTCGGCGAACACGAACCGGTCCGTGTCGAGGCCGTACGGCGCATAGCCGGCGTCGGGGGTGGTCACCACCGGCAGACCCGCCGCCATCGCCTCCTGCACCGACAGCGGGAAACCCTCCGCCACCGACGGCAGCACGAACATGTCGCAGGCCCGGTAGAGACGGGCCAGCCGCTCGGGCGGCAGCGCACCGACGTAGTGCACGCCCTGTCCGCCGTTCAGTTCGGAGGCGTCACCACCGCCGGCGAGGACGAGGTCGAAGCCGGTGCCGCGCTCCTGAGCCGCGACGGCGACGTCGTACCCCTTCTTCGGGACGAGCCGCCCCGCGAACAGCGCCAGCGGCCGGTCGAGCGGGAGCCCGAACTCGCCCCGTATCTCGCGTCGTTCGATGGCGTCCTGGCAGGGCCGGTACAGCTCGGTGTCCACGCCGTTGGGCAGATGCCGCATCCGCTCCGGCGACGCGCCGTGGCCGCGGACGAACTCGGCGACGCGGGCGTTGAGGGTGAACACGGTGCGCGCGCCCCGCCAGATCCGTGCCCCCGCCAGCCGGTACACGGCCCGCTGCACCGTAGTGACCAGCGCCGAGGGATGGTCGACCAGTTCCACGTGCTGGGTGACGAGCCAGGGGCGGCGCGCCCGCCGGGCCGCGCGGGCCGCCGACCACGAGGTCAGATAGAAGGTGTCGTGGATGTGCACGACGTCCGCCCACCGTGCCCAGCGCCGCATCTGCCGCGGCAGCCCCGGCCCGAACAAGGGGAAGGGCACGCCGAAACGGGACTCCAGCCCGTTCCAGGCCCGCACCCGCACGACCCGGACCCCGTCCTCCCCGACCGTCTCGGCCGCCCGTTCGCCCGAGGTCACCACGGTGACCTCCAGCCCGAGAGCGGCCAGCCGGCGCGCCTCGGCCTGGACGACCCGCTCGATCCCGCCCATGTGCGGTGGATAGAAGTGGCAGACGAGCAGCACCCGTCGCACGGAACCGGTCACCTCAGCACCACCGAACCGCCGTTGTTGTACACCAGGTCCTTCTTCTTCTCCACGAGCGCCCGTGGGAACTCGTACGTGATCCGGTCGCCCCGATAGAAGATGGACACCCGTCCGGTCTTCGCGGGCGTCGTGCCCAGCAGCAGGTACGCCTCCCTGTCCAGCCACACCGGAGTGCCGATGTCGGCGGCGTCCGACGCCATGTACGGCTTCAGCCGGGTGTACGAGAAGCTGTCCATCTGGATGGGTGTCGCGTCCTTGCGCGCCCGCTTCCAGGCGTCGAGCCAGAGCGCGGCCTGCACTTCCTGCGCCTGCGTGTAGTAGATGTCGTAGTAGTCGCCGCCGTTGGACAGCTGGATCTGCGCCGGGTAGCCGCCGAGCAGCTTCGGCATGACGCCCACGAGGTTCAGCAGCAGGCAGAACGTCAGGACCGCGCTGAAGACCTCCCTGCGGCGTGCCCAGCGCAGCACCCACAGGGTGCCGGCGGCCAGGAACGGGGCGAAGAAGAACAGCCCCTGCTGGAACGCCCGCAGTACGCCGTAGTCCACGGACAGCTGCGGTACGAGGGTGAACAGCGCGACCGTGCTCAGGGCGGCACAGGCCATGGTCGTCTGGTCCCGGACGGCGCGGAACGCCGAGACGCGCGCCCTGAGCACCACCCAGATGCCGAGCAGGGTCATCAACTGGAAGAAGTAGGCGACCGCGCCCCGCACCGCGCCGTTCAACGACGGCACCGGAATGCCCACGGCGTCCAGGATCCGGCCGAGCGGGGTGAGCGGCATGTCCGCGGTGGACACGGCCCTCCAGTCGATGCCGTCGAGTTCCTTCTGTGTCAGCAGCAGGTCCGCGCGCTCCTTCGAGGAGTCGGCCTCCGACTCCTTCACGAACTGATCCAGGCGCTGCTGCGGCGACAGCTGCTCGCCCCCGAACAGGCTGTAGCCGGTGTCGGAGGAACCGGCCTGGCCCTTCTTGGGTGACACCAGATCGGAGACCGCCTGCGCCACCGTCGTGTGCAACTGGCCGCCGGTGTGGGTGACCGGACCCGCCCAGACCAGCGCGGCCACCGCCGGCACGAGCACCATCCACCACTGAAGGAAGCTCAGCATGCGGTCCTCGCGCCGCTTGCGGCGGAACCGGTCCCGGCCCCGACGCGACACCAGCCGCCACACCTTGTCGTAACCGAGCGCGAGTGTCAGCGTGCCGATCACCACGTACGCGGTCGAGTAGTGCGAGAGGACCACGCCGACCATCAGCACCACGAACAGCACCCGCCGGGCCGTCCGCGGGCCCCGGCTGTCGGTGAGCACCACGATCGCGCTGCCCAGCAGGACGAAGGCGATCGCCTGCCGGCCGAGGAACACCATGTCCGTCAGGAAGGTCGGGAAGGCGACGAAGAAGACCGCCGCGAGCAGCGCCACGGAGCGCGGGGCCACGTTCCGCACGGAGCGGAACAGCATGACCGGGGTGAGGGCGAACAGCGCCGGGATGATCGCCTTGAAGATGTAGATGTCGTCGATGCCGGTCAGCTGACGGATGCTCACCGGAAGCAGGGTGATGCTCAGACAGGCGTTGTAGGCGTGCCGGTACGTCGACACGTCCCAGTACTCGCCGCCCAGCGCCATCCGGTAGAACAGGTACTCGGTCTGGACGTCGTGCCCGGTGATGAACCAGCCGCGCAGCGAGGCGAGGAACAGCAGCGCGAGCGCCGCCATGTACAGCCCCGTCTCCAGGGCGGTCACGTGGTACTTGCGTCGCCTGACGGTCAGCAACAACAGCAGCAGGCCGCCCAGCACACTCGCGACGATGCTGACCGTCCCGCCGTATCCGTTGTTCAGGCGGATCGTTCCGGCGACCGCGCACAGCACGGTGACGGCCCCCGCGGCGGTCGCCATGCCGAGGCCGGGGGTGGCGCGGGCGAGCGCCCACAGCCGCGTCGGCCCGGTGCGCTCGTACGGCGCGTACCGCCGACGGCACCACCACAGGACGCCGATGCCCAGCACGGTGGCCGCGGTCAGGTACCCGCGCGTCAGCGGCCGGTCCACGCCCACCAGCGGCAGCACCGTGTTGACCAGCAGTGCCAGCAGCATGTCCCCGATGACGACCAGGCCGACGGAGACCAGCGTGCGGCCGCTGCCCGTCGGCACGATCCGCCCGGCGAGCGGACGCCACAGTTGCAGCGGGGCGCCGAAGAGCAGATACAGCCCGGCCGCGAGACGTACCAGCGATGGCGTGACGGGCATGAGCACCGCGAGGGTGCAGAGCGCGGAGGCGATCAGCACCGCGCCGTCCGGCACCTCGAAGCGCTTGCTCTTCCGGCGGCTGGCGGTCCGCGTGCCGGTCGCCGTGTCGGTCTCTCTCCGGTCCTCTCCGCGGTGCTTCACGGTGGTCAACGCAAGGGTTTCGTCCGTCTCGAGCGTCATGCCAACGCCTCGGTGTAGACCTGCTCGACGCGCTCGGCGACCCGGGACCACGACAGTCCCGCCGCGGTGCGGGCGCTGCGCTCGGCCAGGCTCCGCCACAGCTCCGCGTCGGCGGCCAGCTCGTCGATCCGCCGGGCCAGCGCGGCCGGGTCGGGCGCCGCGAGCAGCCCGGTGCCGTCGACCAGTTCACGGTTGCCGGGCACATCGGTGGCTATGACGGGAAGCCCCGAAGCCATCGCCTCCAGCAGCACGAGCGGCATCCCCTCCTTGTCGGAGGGCAGCACGAAGGCATCGCTGTCCGCGTACGCCTTCACCAGGTCGTCCCCGTACAGCGCCCCCACGAACTCGACGTTCCGCAGCCCGAGCCGGGCCGCCTGCGCCACGAGCGGCTCGCGCAGTTCGCCGTCGCCGACGATCCGCAGCCGTACGTCCTCCTGGACCTGGGCCATCGCGTCCAGCAGCCGGGCCACGTTCTTCTGGATCTGCAGACGTCCGACGAAGAGCAGGCGCAGCGGCCGGGCCGGAGCGGGCCGGGGCGGCAGGAAGTACGCGTCCGACACGCCGTTCGGCACGATGTGCAGCCGCTGCCGGGACACCCCGTACCGCTCGACCAGGAACTCCGCCATCTCCTCGGTGAGCGCGACCACCGCGACGGCCCGGCGCAGCACCCGGCCCAGGAAGTGCTGCTTGTACCAGGGCAGCAGCCGCCCCAGCGGGCCGCTGGCGTCCACGTCGAGATGGAAGTGGGCGACATACGGAACATGCCGCAGCGCCGCGACCGCGGAGACGAGTTCGGGGACCAGGGCGTGCGCGATGTGCAGATGTACGACGTCCCCGGGCCGCGCCTTGGCGAGTTGGACGGGCAGCAGCGCCGAGATGGCGGTGTTGGCCACCTCGATCGCGGGCAGCCGGTGCACGTGCACGCCGTCCTCGACGCTGTGCCGCGGCAGGCCTGACGTCCGCAGTCCCGTGGTCACCACATGCACTTCGTGCCGGTGCGCCAGCTCCTGGGACAGCTGCGCCACCACCCGCTCGAGCCCGCCGAGGGCCGGCGGGTAGTAGGGGGTGACCTGAATGACTCTGCGCCCCATGAGGCCCGCCTCTGTCTCCGCGCTCATCCGGTGGCCTCCAGATGACCGATCAGGTACTCGGACCGGCCCGCCACCGAGACGCGCAGCGCGTCGGCGTCCTCGCCCTTGGGCAGGTCCACGTCCACCTTCACCACGCTCGCCTTACCGTCGACGGCACGCACGGTGGCCCACCCGGTGGCCAGGCGCTCACCGTCCCGGTCCGCCTCGGCCTTCAGCACGAACGTGTCCGCCCCGGGCCGGGGCGCGCCCTCTTCCCGCTCCTTCGCCGACGGCCCCGTGGACCGCACGCCGCCGTGTGGAGTGAAGGCGACCTGGGCTTCGACCCGGTCGCCCACATAGGACGGCAACTCGATGAAGTACAGCTCCAGATAAGGGCGGTCCTGGCGGGTGAAGGACTTCGTCAGTTCCGTGCGGACCGCCGGTGTGGACCAGGCGACGACCACCGCGGCGACCACCGCGACGGCCACCAGGACACGCCGGATCACAGGGCCGCGCCCGCCGACCGTCTCGTCTGCGCTACCGCGTTGCCCGTCGCGCGTTGTCTCAGTCCGCATTGTGGCCTTTCAGCAGCCCAGCTCGTCACACGCCATGGTGCCCTGTCCACACCATCTTCTGCGGCGCGTCGGCGGGCGCCGCCTGCCGCTGCGCCGGCATCAGCGGTGGCGGGACGGGCCGGGTGGAACGGTCGCGCCACTGGGACCGGGTGTCCGTGCGCAGCGCGTTGTCCTTGAGCCGGTGGCGGAACAGCTGGGCCAGATTGGACACCCCGTCGGAGACGGCGTTGAGCTTCACCTCGCCGCCGCGCGGCCGGTACTCGATCGGTACCTCCAGGCAGCGGAAGCCTTCCCGGACGGCGGCGTTCTTGATCTCCTGGGAGAAGCCCATGCCGTCGGACGTGACCTTGAGGGACTCCCAGATGTAGCGACGGAACACCCACATCCCGCTCTGGGAGTCGCGCATCTGGCTCTTGAACAGCTTGCGGCTGATCAGACTCAGGGCGTGATTGGCCACGGTGTGCGAGGGCTTCATGGCCTCGCGGTTCTCCCGGCCGAGTCTGTTGGTGTTGAGGAACTCGACCTGCTTCTCGTCGACGATGCTCAGCAGTCTGGGCAGGTCGTCGAACGGGTAGGTGCAGTCGGCGTCGCCGGTGGCGATCACCTCGCCGCGCGCGGCGGCGATGCCGGCCTTGTAGGCGTTGCCGTAGCCGCGTAACGGCTGGTGGACCACCCGCGCTCCGTAGGAGGCGGCGATCTCGGCCGTCCCGTCCGTGGAGCCGTTGTCGGCGATGACCACCTCGACTCCCCAGCCCTGCTGGGTGAGTTCCTCGAGCGGGATCGTCGCGAAGACGTGCGGCAGGTTCTCGGCTTCGTTCAGGGCAGGTATGACGATGGACAACGTGGACACAGTGGGCTCCCCCCCAACTGGTGATGCACACAAGCGCTCGGGAATCAAGACCGGCGCCTGTGTTCCCACAGTCCCCGCCGAACCCCCCCGACAGCGGGTCTTACTTTAAGCTCACAAAACTTTTAATCACACTTTCGCCGCAGGATTGTGATCTGGAACCCCTCGTCCCACGGGGGTGCTCGGGTGTACGCAACCTCTGCGTTACCGGACGTTAATCTTGTGGCGAGACGGGCGGGGACTGTGACCACTACAAGACGCTCTGTGCTCCGATCCGCAGCGGGGGCCGGAGGCCTCGCTCTGGCCGTCACGGCCGCGAGCACGAGTACCGCCGAGGCGGCCACGACCGGAGTTTCGTGGTTGAACGTTCGTGACCACGGAGCAGTTGGCGACGGCGCCACCGACGACTCCGGCGCCATCCAGGACGCGATCGATGCCGCCAGTGACGCGGGCGGGGGCACGGTCTATCTGCCTCCGGGGAACTACGCCTGCTCCAGCTCACTGACCCCCAGGTCGAACGTCACGCTCTCCGGAGACGCCGGATCCGCTCTTCACCACACTGCCGTCAGCGCCATCATCTACGGGTCCGCCGTGGCCTTCACCGACTTCGCCGTCGAAGGCCTCACCTTCCTCGGCCCCGTCGACGAGTCACCCGCCACGCCGAAGCGCGGACGCACCGCCTCCGGCCCCGGCGCGCAGACCGCCGTCTTCCTCACCGGCGATCTCGACACCACAGGCAGCGGCCAGGCGCGGCTCACGAACTTCACCATGCGCGACTGCGCCGTACGGAACATGACCGCGCTGCCCATCAGAATCGGCGGGGTCCGGGGCAAGGTCTCGGTGACCGGCTGCGAGTTCACCAACAACCAGGACGCCGGATTCCTCTTCTGCGAGGAAGTGATCTTCCAGGGCAATCACGTCCGCCAGTCCGCGGACAACGGGGTGTCCCTCTCCCGGGGCAACGGCAAGATCAGTTGTGTCGGCAACACCTTCGAGAACTGCGCCTTCAACGGCATCTGGGTCGCCGGATTCCTCACCGACAAAGGCCCGGCCAACTTCACGGTCACAGGCAACGTCGTCCGCGATGTCGGCCACAACGGCATCTACGTCGACTACGCCTCCAAGTACGGCGCGATCACGGGCAACGAGATCGACTGCGGACTCTTCCGGGGCCCCTCCGACAGACCGAGCGACGTGAACGGAGCCGGGATCTACCTCGGTGGATTTCCGATCACGGACCGGGGCAACCCCACCGACCGGGCGGAGGGCATCACCGTCGTCGGCAACCACATCCGCAGGGCCGCCCGCGCCGGCGTCTATCTGAACGGCGTCAGACACGTCCAGGTGACCGGCAATCAGATCAGTGACGTCGGCACCGCACACCTCGCGGACGGTACGACCGTCATCGAGAGCGGCGATCTCACGCAGAACATCGGAATCCTCATGGAGAACCCGGTGACCTCCGCCGATGTCACCGTCGCCCTGAACTCGGTGGTCGACACAAGAGCGACCCCGTACACGAACCAAGGTCTGGTTCCCCAGAGCGCCTCGGCGGTCAACGCCCATCTCAACACGGTGACCGGCACGCGGCAGGCCGGCAATCCGCTGGAGACCGGTCCCACCCGCACATGGCAGGCCGCGCACCACTTCAACGGTGACATCCGGTTGAACGCCCACGTCATCGGCGGAGGAACCGCCGTGACCGTCGCCGCGGGGGCGCAGTCGGCATCCGCGGCCGCCGGGAGCAACGGGGCCAAGGACAACGCCGGCGTCATCAACACCACGGCCGCCGCCTCTCCCGCGGCGGGGACCATCGCCCGCGTCACCTATGCCACGGCCTACGGCGCCATTCCCAAGGTCGTCCTCACCGCGCGCAACGCGGCCGCCGCCGCGGTCGGCCTGTACGTGACCTCGGAGAGTGTCGCCGGATTCTCCGTCGCCACCGCGATGGTCCCCGGCGCCGGTGCGGCTCTCTCCTTCGCCTACCACGTCATGGGCTGACAACCGCGGTCGGTGCGGGAACCTGTCCCCATATCGGCGCGTTGGAGCATCATGGAGGCATTCGACCTCTCAGGGGGTACTCCGTGTCGCAACCGTCATGGCAGCCGTGGCAGGACAAGGACGAGTCGTCGTCGCCGTCAGGACTGAGTGGCAGTGCCGGCGGTGGTAGTGGTGCTCCGCAGCTGTGGCAGGGCGGAGGTGTGCAGCAGTCCTGGCAGCCCTACAGCGCCCCGTCCATGCTCGCCTCCCACGCCGACCGCGAGCGCGCCGTCGACGTGCTCAGGGCCGGGTACGGCGAGGGGCGGCTGGAGAAGGTCGAGTTCGACAAGCGGGTGGGGCGGGCGTACGCGGCGCGTACGGTGGGGGAGCTGGCTCTGCTGGTCGCCGACCTGCCCCAGGGCCCCGTACCGCACCCCGCGCCCGTCACGGCCGTACCGCGGACGTTTCTGCCCGCGCCGCAGCCGCGGACCAACGGGAAAGCCGTGGGGGCCGCCGTGTGCGGGCTGCTGTGTGTGCCGACCTTCGGGTTCACCGGGATTCCGGCGGTGATCCTCGGGCACGCGGCGCGTTCGGAGATGCGGTCCACGGGGGAGGGCGGCGAAGGGCTGGCCCTGACCGGGCTGGTCCTCGGCTGGCTGTACACCGGGGGCTGGGCGCTCGTCCTGACGCTGTTGCTCTTGGCGGGCCTCGCGTCCGGATGAGGCTTGACACGTCCGCCCGCAGGTGGGGGCGAGGCCTAGTTGTTTTGACCGCAGCCTATGAGGTAGGTACGCTCAGACCTTGTGCCTGGGGTGTGCCCTGGCTCCCGTGCGTGCCTTCAACCGCACATAGGGAGCCGTCACTGGCCACCGTAATCTGCGCTCTTTCTGCCTCGCGGCGGGGGTCTGCAGCATTCGACACACCCGACCGCGTGGGTCGGCGACGTTCCAGGTTAGCTTCACCATTCGGCACACAGAAACCGGAGAAGTAGTGCCTACGATCCAGCAGCTGGTCCGGAAGGGCCGGCAGGACAAGGTCGAGAAGAACAAGACGCCCGCACTCGAGGGTTCGCCCCAGCGTCGTGGCGTCTGCACGCGTGTGTTCACGACCACCCCGAAGAAGCCGAACTCGGCCCTGCGTAAGGTCGCGCGTGTGCGTCTGACCAGCGGGATCGAGGTCACGGCTTACATTCCGGGTGAGGGACACAACCTGCAGGAGCACTCCATCGTGCTCGTGCGCGGCGGCCGTGTGAAGGACCTGCCGGGTGTTCGCTACAAGATCATCCGTGGCTCGCTCGACACCCAGGGTGTCAAGAACCGCAAGCAGGCCCGCAGCCGCTACGGCGCCAAGAAGGAGAAGTAGAAAATGCCTCGTAAGGGCCCCGCCCCGAAGCGCCCGGTCATCATCGACCCGGTCTACGGTTCTCCTCTTGTCACGTCGCTGATCAACAAGGTGCTGCTCAACGGCAAGCGCTCCACCGCCGAGCGCATCGTCTACGGCGCCATGGAGGGTCTGCGTGAGAAGACGGGCAACGACCCGATCATCACGCTGAAGCGCGCGCTGGAGAACATCAAGCCGACCCTCGAGGTCAAGTCCCGCCGTGTCGGTGGTGCGACGTACCAGGTTCCGATCGAGGTCAAGCCCGGTCGCGCCAACACGCTCGCGCTGCGCTGGCTGGTCGGTTACTCCCGCGCCCGTCGCGAGAAGACCATGACCGAGCGTCTGCTCAACGAGCTTCTCGACGCCTCCAACGGCCTCGGTGCCGCTGTGAAGAAGCGCGAGGACACCCACAAGATGGCCGAGTCCAACAAGGCCTTCGCGCACTACCGCTGGTAGTCGCTACCCACATCGAGACCGAGAGAAGACGAAAGCCTTATGGCTACCACTTCACTTGACCTGGCCAAGGTCCGCAACATCGGGATCATGGCTCACATCGACGCGGGCAAGACGACCACCACCGAGCGGATCCTCTTCTACACCGGCGTCAGCTACAAGATCGGTGAAGTTCACGACGGCGCTGCCACCATGGACTGGATGGAGCAGGAGCAGGAGCGTGGCATCACGATCACCTCTGCTGCCACCACCTGTCACTGGCCGCTCGAGGACAACGACTACACGATCAACATCATCGACACCCCGGGGCACGTCGACTTCACGGTCGAGGTGGAGCGCTCGCTGCGCGTCCTCGACGGTGCCGTCACGGTGTTCGACGGTGTCGCCGGTGTCGAGCCGCAGTCCGAGACGGTGTGGCGTCAGGCCGACCGTTACGGCGTGCCCCGCATCTGCTTCGTGAACAAGCTGGACCGTACCGGCGCCGAGTTCCACCGCTGTGTGGACATGATCTCGGACCGCCTGGGCGCCCAGCCGCTCGTCATGCAGCTTCCGATCGGTGCCGAGGCCGACTTCAAGGGCGTCGTGGACCTGGTCCGCATGAAGGCGCTCGTGTGGTCCGCCGAGGCCGCCAAGGGCGAGATGTACGACGTCGTCGACATCCCGGCCACGCACACCGAGGCTGCCGAGGAGTACCGCGGCAAGCTGATCGAGGGCGTCGCCGAGAACGACGAAGAGATCATGGAGCTGTACCTGGAGGGCGTCGAGCCCACCGAGGAGCAGCTGTACGCCGCGATCCGTCGCATCACCATCGCGTCCGGCAAGTCCAACGACATCACGGTCACCCCGGTGTTCTGTGGCACCGCGTTCAAGAACAAGGGCGTCCAGCCCCTGCTCGACGCGGTCGTGCGCTACCTGCCGACCCCGCTCGACGTCGAGGCCATCGAGGGCCACGACGTGAAGGACCCCGAGCTGGTCGTCAAGCGCAAGCCGTCCGAGGACGAGCCGCTGTCCGCGCTCGCGTTCAAGATCATGAGCGACCCGCACCTGGGCAAGCTCACCTTCGTCCGGGTCTACTCGGGCCGCCTGGAGACTGGCACCGCCGTGCTGAACTCCGTCAAGGGCAAGAAGGAGCGCATCGGCAAGATCTACCGCATGCACGCGAACAAGCGTGAAGAGATCGCGGCGGTGGGCGCCGGCGACATCGTCGCCGTGATGGGTCTGAAGCAGACCACGACCGGTGAGACGCTCTGTGACGACAAGAACCCGGTGATCCTGGAGTCCATGGACTTCCCGGCGCCGGTCATCCAGGTCGCCATCGAGCCGAAGTCCAAGGGTGACCAGGAGAAGCTGGGTGTAGCCATCCAGCGTCTCGCGGAGGAGGACCCCTCCTTCCAGGTTCACACCAACGAGGAGACCGGCCAGACCATCATCGGCGGCATGGGCGAACTGCACCTCGAGGTGCTGGTCGACCGTATGCGCCGTGAGTTCAAGGTCGAGGCCAACGTTGGTAAGCCGCAGGTCGCGTACCGTGAGACGATCCGCAAGGCCGTCGAGCGTGTGGACTACACCCACAAGAAGCAGACCGGTGGCACCGGCCAGTTCGCCAAGGTGCAGATCGCGATCGAGCCGCTCGAGGGTGGCGACACCTCGTACGAGTTCGTGAACAAGGTGACCGGTGGCCGTATCCCGAAGGAGTACATCCCTTCGGTGGACGCCGGTGCGCAGGAGGCCATGCAGTTCGGCATCCTCGCCGGGTACGAGATGACGGGCGTTCGCGTCACGCTTCTCGACGGTGCCTACCACGAGGTCGACTCCTCCGAGCTCGCGTTCAAGATCGCCGGTTCGCAGGCCTTCAAGGAGGCCGCCCGCAAGGCCAGCCCCGTGCTGCTCGAGCCCATGATGGCCGTCGAGGTCACCACGCCCGAGGACTACATGGGTGAGGTCATCGGCGACATCAACTCCCGCCGTGGCCAGATCCAGGCCATGGAGGAGCGTGCCGGTGCCCGCGTCGTGAAGGGCCTCGTGCCCCTCTCGGAGATGTTCGGCTACGTCGGAGACCTCCGCAGCAAGACCTCGGGTCGCGCAAGCTACTCGATGCAGTTCGACTCCTACGCCGAGGTTCCGCGGAACGTCGCCGAGGAGATCATCGCGAAGGCCAAGGGCGAGTAACGCACCCCGTTCCCACGCTTTAGGCTTGACACCGACCGCCGGGGCTCACCCGGCAAGGGAAAACCCCGGCGGGCGGCATCCCAGCAAAGATCACCCTGGCGCCGATGAGCAAGGCGTACCAGAACCACTCCACAGGAGGACCCAGTGGCGAAGGCGAAGTTCGAGCGGACTAAGCCGCACGTCAACATCGGCACCATCGGTCACATCGACCACGGTAAGACGACCCTCACGGCCGCCATTACCAAGGTGCTGCACGACGCGTACCCGGACCTGAACGAGGCCTCGGCCTTCGACCAGATCGACAAGGCTCCTGAGGAGCGCCAGCGCGGTATCACCATCTCCATCGCGCACGTCGAGTACCAGACCGAGACGCGTCACTACGCCCACGTCGACTGCCCCGGTCACGCGGACTACATCAAGAACATGATCACGGGTGCGGCGCAGATGGACGGCGCCATCCTCGTGGTCGCCGCCACCGACGGTCCGATGCCGCAGACCAAGGAGCACGTGCTCCTGGCCCGCCAGGTCGGCGTGCCGTACATCGTCGTCGCCCTGAACAAGGCCGACATGGTGGACGACGAGGAGATCCTGGAGCTCGTCGAGCTCGAGGTCCGTGAGCTCCTCTCCGAGTACGAGTTCCCGGGCGACGACCTGCCGGTCGTCAAGGTCTCGGCGCTCAAGGCGCTCGAGGGCGACAAGGAGTGGGGCCAGTCGGTCCTGGACCTGATGGCCGCCGTCGACGAGGCGATCCCGACCCCCGAGCGTGACGTCGACAAGCCGTTCCTCATGCCCGTCGAGGACGTCTTCACGATCACCGGTCGCGGTACGGTCGTCACCGGCCGTATCGAGCGTGGTGTCCTGAAGGTCAACGAGACCGTTGACATCATCGGCATCAAGCAGGACAAGACCACCACCACGGTCACCGGCATCGAGATGTTCCGCAAGCTGCTCGACGAGGGCCAGGCCGGTGAGAACGTCGGTCTGCTGCTTCGTGGCATCAAGCGCGAGGACGTCGAGCGCGGCCAGGTCATCATCAAGCCGGGCTCGGTCACCCCGCACACCGAGTTCGAGGCGCAGGCCTACATCCTGTCCAAGGACGAGGGTGGCCGCCACACGCCGTTCTTCAACAACTACCGTCCGCAGTTCTACTTCCGTACGACGGACGTGACCGGCGTCGTGACCCTCCCCGAGGGCACCGAGATGGTCATGCCGGGTGACAACACCGAGATGAAGGTGGAGCTCATCCAGCCCGTCGCCATGGAAGAGGGCCTGAAGTTCGCCATCCGTGAGGGTGGCCGGACGGTCGGCGCCGGCCAGGTCACCAAGATCAACAAGTAAGCTTGTCGATCTGACCTGGTAGCTCCAGCGCGAGCACCTGAAGGGGCCCGTACGACTTCGGTCGTGCGGGCCTCTTCGCTGTCTGCGGGGGCCTTCAGGAGGCTTCCGGCACCGGTTGCGGGCCGAGCGCCAGGCAGACGAGGACGGTCGCCCGGACGATGACGCCGCCGAGCAGCGCTGCCAGGAAACCGTCGACATGGACGCCGTAGTCCATCCGCGAGCCGAGCCAGGAGACGAGGAGCCAGATCAGCGTGTCCTGGAGGACGCCGAGCGCGCCGAGGGCCAGCAGGGCGATCGGGGCAGCGCTTCGGACGGTGCCGGGATAGGTGTGGATCAGCTGGTTCACGATCAGGAACACGGCGACCGGGAGGAGCAGCTCCAGGGGCGGCGAGTCGAGGACCAGTGAGATGCCGGGGAGCAGGGCGGTGGCGAGGGCTGCTCCGAGGGCGGTGCCGACCACGCGTCTTCGCTTGTACATGGGCGTGATCATGAGGTCGGGCCGGGGAGTATGACAAGGGCGCCAAGTGAAGTATTGCCGAACGTTGCCGGACGCCTCGGAGAGCTTTCGGGCAACTCCGCCTTGCGGTGGCACGGAATGTTCCTGTCTGTTCGCTGTGGGGTGCTTGGGGCGGTCGTAGCGTGAGCGGCGGCCGGGAGCCGCCCGGACCGGGATTCCCTCGTGAGGACGGACTGACAGGTGCCGATGCGTGGTGCGGACGGCAGAACGACGATCCCGACGCGGGTGGCGGGCTTCGGCGCCGGCCTGCAGCAGCCGCTGCCCCCGCTCGTCACGCCCGGAGGGCGGCCGCCGCGGCCCGCCGGAGCGGGCCGTAGGGCCGTCGTACGGGAGCGGGTGGGCCGCCGGCTGTACGCCATCGACGGCATCCGGCTGCTTGCCGCCCTGATGGTCGCCGTGCACCACTTCGCCGGCACCAACCGCGCCGACCAGCCCGGCAACGTGATCTGGGACCGGCCGGTCTCCGAGATCATGCCCACGGTGTTCCGCCTCGCCTCCTACGGCTGGATCGGCGTCGAGATCTTCTTCGTGATCAGCGGCTTCGTGATCTGCATGTCCTGCTGGGGGCGCACACCGCGGCAGTTCTTCGTGTCACGGGTGATCCGGCTGTACCCGGCGTACTGGTTCGCGGTGCTGTTCACCACGGGCGTGCTGATGGCCGTACCGGGGGTGTGGGAGCGGCTGCGGCTGCGCGAGGTCCTGCTCAACCTCACGATGCTGCAGTCCGGTTCGGGCGTGGCCAACGTCGACGGCGTGTACTGGACGCTCTGGTCCGAGCTGCGCTTCTACCTGCTGTTCCTGCTGGTGGTCGCCACCGGGCTGACGTACCGCAAGGTCGTGGTCTTCTGCTGCGTGTGGGGTGCGGCGGCGATGCTCGCACCGGTGTCCGAGTTCCCCCTGCTGGAACTGGTCGCCAACCCGGAGGGCGCCTGGTACTTCATCGCCGGGCTCGCGCTCTACCTCATGCACCGCTTCGGCCAGGACCTGCTGCTGTGGGGCATCCTCGCCATGGCGTGGCTGATGGGCCAGCTGGAGCTCGGGCACCGGATCGACGAGGTCGAGCACGTGTCCGGGTGGCGGGGAAGTGTCCTGATCTTCACGGTCTTCCTGCTGGCCATGGTGGCCATCGCCCTCGGCGCGACGGACCGGGTGCGGTGGAAGTGGCTGGTGACGGCGGGTGCTCTGACGTATCCGCTCTACCTGATGCACTACGCGGCCGGTACGACGCTGATCAATCGGTTGCGGGACACGATGGATGCGCGGTTGCTGGTCGCCGTGGTGATCGCCGGTTTCCTGGTGCTGAGTTGGCTGGTGCACCGGGCGGTGGAGCGGCCGGTCTCGCGGCTGCTCAAGAGCGGGCTGGACACGTCGTTCGCGCGGCTGCGCAATGCGGGGTCGGGCGCGTGACCGGAGCAACCCGCCCCCGAATAGGCTGACTTCATGGGACTCCTCGACAAGCTGACCGGAACCGAGCACCCCGACGACGGTGTCGCGCCCCGCTCGGCCGAGGAGGTGCGGACCGCCCTGCTCGGCCTCGACCGGCCGGATGCCCCGTACGTCATCCGCGACGGCGCTCCGGAGGGCGCCGACCTGGTGGCGGAGTGGCGGGTGCGGGACCCCGCCTGGGAGAACTTCTTCGTCCGGTCGCAGCTGTCCCGCGCCGTCCGGATCCGGATGCGCCTGGTCCAGGACGGCCATGAGGTGCGCGCCCTCGAAGAGGGGTGGGAGGTCACCCGGGTCGGGAATCCGCCGAGGCTCGCGATCTCGAAGCGGTACACGCGCGGGCCCGACAGGACCGTCTCCCGCCGCTACACCGTCCAGCGCACAGACAGCGGCGGCCTGGAAGCGACGGAGACGTTCCGCTTCGACAGCGGGGAGCTGCGCAACCCCTTGCGGGACGCCGTCCTCGCCTCGGGGTGGACCTGGCGCAGCGTGGTCTTCGGCAGGCTGTAGAGGCCGGCGGGGCCCTGACCGGCCCCTGCTCGCCCCGCTGGTTTGACCTGCGTCACTCCCGGGGTATTGTCTCCGGCTCGATTGGCCAGGCCCCTGCCCCATATGGCAGACTGTCGGAGTTGCTCGGTCGAGTGTTGATGCTGCGCGCCTCCCGCCGGGAGGACCGGAAGCGAGTCCCACAGTACTCGTCGCCCCAACTGCCACATGGCAGCGCTGGGGCGGACGTACGGGAATCTTTCGGGAAGTGTCAGTGCAGCACCGGCCAGGCACCCGGTGGGTCTTCGCCCCCGCTTGCGGTTCCGGAAGGGCCGTGCTTTCCCAGCAGGGAAGTTCCAGAGATGGGACCTCTGTGTCAGTGAGAGCGCGACACACCCGACCGCGTGGGTCGGAGGGGCGAAGTGTTCGGAACACCGGGTTCCAGAGCGTTAAACGAGAGACAGGACTACTAGTAGCCATGGCGGGACAGAAGATCCGCATCCGGCTCAAGGCCTACGACCACGAGGTCATCGATTCCTCGGCGAAGAAGATCGTCGAGACGGTGACGCGTACTGGTGCGTCGGTCGCGGGCCCGGTGCCGCTGCCCACTGAGAAGAACGTGTACTGCGTCATCAAGTCGCCGCACAAGTACAAGGACTCGCGCGAGCACTTCGAGATGCGCACGCACAAGCGCCTGATCGACATCCTCGACCCGACGCCCAAGACCGTTGACTCTCTGATGCGACTCGACCTCCCGGCCGGTGTCGACATCGAGATCAAGCTCTGAGGGCCGGTGATCTGAGAATGGCTAAGCAGATCAAGGGCATCCTGGGCGAGAAGCTCGGCATGACGCAGGTGTGGGACGAGAACAACCGTGTTGTTCCCGTCACCGTCGTCAAGGCCGGCCCCAACGTCGTGACCCAGGTCCGTACGAATGACTCCGACGGCTACGAGTCGGTCCAGATCGCCTTCGGCGAGATCGACCCTCGCAAGGTGAACAAGCCCCTCAAGGGTCACTTCGCCAAGGCCGACGTCACTCCCCGCCGCCACCTCGTCGAGATCCGTACCGCTGACGCCAGCGAGTACACCCTCGGCCAGGAGATCACCGCCGAGGTGTTCGAGGCCGGCATCAAGGTCGACGTGACCGGCAAGAGCAAGGGCAAGGGCTTCGCCGGTGTCATGAAGCGTCACAACTTCAAGGGCCTCGGCGCCGGACACGGCACCCAGCGCAAGCACCGCTCTCCCGGTTCCATCGGTGGCTGCGCCACCCCCGGCCGCGTGTTCAAGGGCCTCCGCATGGCGGGTCGCATGGGCAATGAGCGTGTCACCACCCAGAACCTGACCGTCCACGCCGTTGACGCGGAGAAGGGTCTGCTGCTCATCAAGGGCGCGGTTCCCGGTCCGAACGGCGGCCTCGTCCTGGTCCGCACCGCGGCCAAGGGGGCCTGAGGTAACCGATGAGCACTGTTGACATCCTTTCGCCTGCAGGCGAGAAGACCGGAAGCGTCGAGCTCCCCGCGGAGATCTTCGGCGTGGAGAAGATCAGCATTCCGCTGATCCACCAGGTCGTCGTCGCGCAGAACGCCGCTGCCCGTCAGGGCACGCACAAGACCAAGCGTCGCGGTGAAGTCCGTGGTGGCGGCAAGAAGCCGTACCGCCAGAAGGGCACCGGCCGCGCCCGTCAGGGCTCGACCCGCGCGCCGCAGTTCGCAGGCGGTGGCGTCGTCCACGGCCCGCAGCCGCGTGACTACTCGCAGCGGACCCCGAAGAAGATGAAGGCTGCCGCTCTGCGTCACGCCCTCACCGACCGGGCCCGCCACAACCGCATCCACGTGGTCTCCGGCCTCATCGAGGGTGAGAACCCGTCGACGAAGGCCGCTCGGACGCTGTTCGGCAAGATCTCGGAGCGCAAGAACCTGCTCCTGGTCATCGACCGCGCCGACGAGGCCGCGTGGCTCTCCGCCCGCAACCTGCCCCAGGTCCACATCCTGGAGCCGGGCCAGCTGAACACGTACGACGTGATCGTCTCCGACGACGTGGTCTTCACCCAGGCCGCTTTCGAGTCCTTCGTGTCCGGCCCGCAGGCCACCGACACCGAAGGGAGCGAGGCCTGATGGCTACGCGTCACCCGAGCATCGCCTCGAAGGCCGCCAAGGCCAAGAAGGTCGCGCGCGTCGCCAAGGCGCGCCGCCACGAGGCCGAAGGCAAGAACACCGTCGTCACCCCGGTGAGCAAGTCGTTCACGGACCACCGTGACATCCTGCTCAAGCCGGTCGTGTCCGAGAAGAGCTACGCGCTTCTCGACGAGGGCAAGTACACGTTCATCGTCGCCCCGGGCGCCAACAAGACCCAGATCAAGCAGGCCGTCCAGGCGGTCTTCTCGGTCAAGGTCACCGGGGTCAACACGATCAACCGCCAGGGCAAGCGCAAGCGCACCAAGACCGGCTTCGGTCAGCGTGCCGGCTCCAAGCGCGCGATTGTGACCCTCGCTGAGGGCGACCGTATCGACATCTTCGGCGGTCCGACCGCCTGACGGCGGTCCGGATCGTCCGATATCGGACGAGGACTGAGAAATGGGAATCCGCAAGTACAAGCCGACTACGCCGGGCCGTCGTGGCTCCAGCGTCGCCGACTTCGTCGAGGTCACGCGGTCCACGCCGGAGAAGTCGCTGGTTCGCCCGCTGCACAGCAAGGGCGGCCGTAACAATTCCGGTCGTGTGACCGTTCGCCACCAGGGTGGCGGACACAAGCGCGCCTACCGAGTGATCGACTTCCGTCGTCACGACAAGGACGGCGTGCCGGCGAAGGTCGCGCACATCGAGTACGACCCCAACCGCACCGCGCGCATCGCGCTGCTGCACTACGCGGACGGCGAGAAGCGCTACATCCTCGCCCCCCGCAACCTGCAGCAGGGTGACCGCGTCGAGAACGGTCCCGGGGCCGACATCAAGCCGGGCAACAACCTGGCGCTCCGCAACATCCCGGTCGGTACCACGATCCACGCGATCGAGATCCGTCCCGGTGGCGGCGCCAAGTTCGCCCGCTCCGCAGGCGCCTCGGTGCAGCTGCTGGCGAAGGAGGGCACGATGGCCCACCTTCGTATGCCCTCCGGTGAGATCCGCCTGGTCGACCAGCGCTGCCGCGCCACGGTCGGCGAGGTCGGCAACGCCGAGCAGAGCAACATCAACTGGGGCAAGGCCGGCCGCAAGCGCTGGCTGGGCGTCCGCCCGACCGTTCGTGGTGTGGCGATGAACCCGGTTGACCACCCCCACGGTGGTGGTGAGGGCAAGACCTCCGGTGGTCGCCACCCGGTCAGCCCCTGGGGTCAGAAGGAAGGTCGTACTCGTTCGCCGAAGAAGGCTTCGAACAAGTACATCGTCCGCCGCCGCAAGACGAACAAGAAGCGCTAGGAGCGGGTTTAGATGCCGCGCAGTCTCAAGAAGGGGCCCTTCGTCGACGACCACCTGATCAAGAAGGTGGACGTACAGAACGAGGCAGGCACCAAGAACGTCATCAAGACCTGGTCCCGTCGCTCGATGATCGTCCCGGCCATGCTGGGCCACACGATCGCGGTGCACAACGGCAAGACCCACATTCCGGTGTTTGTCACCGAGTCGATGGTCGGCCACAAGCTCGGCGAGTTCTCGCCGACGCGCACCTTCCGGGGTCACGTCAAGGACGACCGGAAGTCGAAGCGCCGCTAACGCGGGGTGGAATGACCATGACAGACACTGGAAGGACAACCATGGAAGCCAGGGCCCAGGCGCGGTACATCCGCGTTACGCCCATGAAGGCCCGCCGCGTGGTGGACCTTATCCGTGGCATGGACGCCACGGAGGCTCAGGCGGTCCTGCGTTTCGCCCCGCAGGCCGCGAGCGTGCCGGTCGGCAAGGTGCTTGACAGCGCCATTGCCAACGCCGCACACAACTACGACCACACCGACGCCGGCAGCCTCGTCATCTCCGAGGCGTATGTCGACGAGGGTCCGACCCTGAAGCGGTTCCGTCCGCGTGCCCAGGGCCGCGCCTACCGGATCCGCAAGCGGACCAGCCACATCACTGTGGTCGTCAGCAGCAAGGAAGGAACCCGGTAATGGGCCAGAAGGTTAACCCGCATGGGTTCCGGCTCGGCATCACCACGGACTTCAAGTCCCGTTGGTACGCCGACAAGCTGTACAAGGACTACGTCAAGGAAGACGTCGCCATCCGTCGGATGATGACGTCCGGCATGGAGCGCGCCGGCATCTCCAAGGTGGAGATCGAGCGCACCCGTGACCGCGTCCGTGTGGACATCCACACGGCCCGTCCGGGCATCGTCATCGGCCGCCGTGGCGCCGAGGCCGACCGCATCCGCGGTGACCTCGAGAAGCTCACGGGCAAGCAGGTCCAGCTGAACATCCTCGAGGTCAAGAGCCCCGAGACCGACGCTCAGCTGGTTGCCCAGGCCGTTGCCGAGCAGCTCTCCTCCCGCGTCTCCTTCCGTCGCGCCATGCGTAAGAGCATGCAGGGCACGATGAAGGCCGGCGCCAAGGGCATCAAGATCCAGTGCGGTGGCCGCCTCGGTGGCGCCGAGATGTCCCGTTCGGAGTTCTACCGCGAGGGCCGTGTGCCCCTGCACACGCTCCGCGCGAACGTGGACTACGGCTTCTTCGAGGCCAAGACGACCTTCGGCCGCATCGGCGTGAAGGTCTGGATCTACAAGGGCGACGTCAAGAACATCGCCGAGGTCCGCGCCGAGAACGCTGCTGCCCGCGCCGGCAACCGCCCGGCCCGTGGTGGCGGCGGCGCCGACCGCCCGGCCCGTGGTGGCCGTGGCGGCGAGCGTGGCGGTCGCGGTCGCAAGCCGCAGCAGGCTCCCGCCGCCGAGGCCCCCAAGGCCGAGGCTCCGGCGGCTGCCGCTCCGGCTGAGAGCACCGGAACGGAGGCCTGACCGAAATGCTGATCCCCCGACGGGTCAAGCACCGCAAGCAGCACCACCCGAAGCGCCGTGGCCAGGCCAAGGGCGGTACGACGGTCGCGTTCGGCGAGTACGGCATTCAGGCCCTCACGCCGGCGTACGTGACCAACCGCCAGATCGAGGCGGCCCGTATCGCGATGACCCGCCACATCAAGCGTGGTGGCAAGGTCTGGATCAACATCTACCCGGACCGCCCGCTCACGAAGAAGCCTGCCGAGACCCGCATGGGTTCCGGTAAGGGTTCGCCGGAGTGGTGGATCGCGAACGTGCACCCGGGCCGGGTCATGTTCGAGCTGTCCTACCCCAACGAGAAGATCGCCCGTGAGGCCCTGACTCGCGCAGCCCACAAGCTGCCGATGAAGTGCCGGATCGTCAAGCGCGAGGCAGGTGAAGCGTGATGTCGGCCGGTACCAAGGCGTCCGAGCTGCGCGAACTGGGTGACGAGGAGCTTCTCGCGAAGCTCCGCGAAGCCAAGGAAGAGCTGTTCAACCTCCGCTTCCAGGCGGCGACGGGTCAGCTCGAGAACCACGGTCGGCTGAAGGCCGTCCGTAAGGACATCGCGCGGATCTACACCCTGATGCGTGAGCGCGAGCTGGGCATCGAGACGGTGGAGAGCGCCTGATGAGTGAGAACAACGTGACTGAGCAGACTGCAGAGGCCCGCGGCTTCCGCAAGACCCGTGAGGGTCTCGTCGTCAGCGACAAGATGGACAAGACCGTCGTCGTCGCCGTCGAGGACCGCGTCAAGCACGCGCTGTACGGCAAGGTCATCCGCCGTACGAACAAGCTCAAGGCGCACGACGAGCAGAACGCTGCCGGCGTCGGCGACCGCGTCCTCCTGATGGAGACGCGTCCGCTGTCCGCCACGAAGCGCTGGCGCATCGTCGAGATCCTCGAGAAGGCCAAGTAATTCTCCTGCGGGCAAACTCGCAGGACAGTTCCGCCAGGCTCCGGGAGCCGCTCGCTGAGCGGCTCCCGGGGAACCGGCAGACAAACAGGAGATAGACGTGATCCAGCAGGAGTCGCGACTGCGTGTCGCCGACAACACTGGTGCGAAGGAAATCCTTTGCATCCGTGTGCTCGGTGGCTCCGGTCGCCGCTACGCGGGCATCGGTGACGTCATCGTCGCCACCGTCAAGGACGCGATCCCCGGTGGCAACGTGAAGAAGGGTGACGTCATCAAGGCGGTCATCGTTCGCACCGTCAAGGAGCGCCGCCGTCCGGACGGCTCGTACATCCGCTTCGACGAGAACGCCGCCGTCATTCTCAAGAACGACGGCGACCCTCGCGGCACCCGTATCTTCGGCCCGGTGGGTCGTGAGCTGCGCGAGAAGAAGTTCATGAAGATCATCTCGCTCGCGCCGGAGGTGCTGTAAGCATGAAGATCAAGAAGGGCGACCTGGTCCAGGTCATCACCGGTAAGGACAAGGGCAAGCAGGGCAAGGTCATCGCGGCCTTCCCCCGTGAGGACCGTGTCCTGGTCGAGGGTGTCAACCGGGTCAAGAAGCACACCAAGGCCGGCCCGACCGCCAAGGGTTCGCAGGCCGGTGGCATCGTCACGACCGAGGCCCCTGTTCACGTGAGCAACGTTCAGCTCGTCGTGGAGAAGGACGGCAACAAGGTCGTCACGCGTGTCGGTTACCGCTTCGACGAAGAGGGCAACAAGGTTCGCGTTGCCAAGCGGACGGGTGAGGACATCTGATGACGACCACCACCACTCCGCGTCTGAAGACGAAGTACCGCGAGGAGATCGCGGGCAAGCTGCGTGACGAGTTCAAGTACGAGAACGTCATGCAGATCCCCGGTCTCGTCAAGATCGTGGTCAACATGGGTGTCGGCGACGCCGCCCGTGACTCGAAGCTCATGGACGGTGCCGTCCGTGACCTGACCACCATCACCGGTCAGAAGCCGGCCATCACCAAGGCCCGCAAGTCCATCGCGCAGTTCAAGCTGCGTGAGGGTCAGCCGATCGGTGCCCACGTCACGCTTCGTGGCGACCGCATGTGGGAGTTCCTGGACCGCACCCTGTCGCTGGCGCTCCCGCGCATCCGCGACTTCCGCGGCCTGTCTCCCAAGCAGTTCGACGGTCGTGGCAACTACACCTTCGGTCTCACCGAGCAGGTCATGTTCCACGAGATCGACCAGGACAAGATCGACCGCGTCCGGGGTATGGACATCACCGTGGTCACCACGGCGACCAACGACGCTGAGGGCCGTGCGCTCCTTCGTCACCTCGGCTTCCCCTTCAAGGAGGCGTGAGCGAGATGGCGAAGAAGGCTCTGATTGCCAAGGCTGCTCGTAAGCCCAAGTTCGGAGTACGTGGCTACACGCGCTGCCAGCGCTGTGGTCGTCCGCACTCCGTGTACCGCAAGTTCGGCCTGTGCCGCGTGTGCCTTCGTGAGATGGCTCACCGTGGCGAGCTGCCGGGCGTGACCAAGAGCTCCTGGTAGTCCCGTACTTCGGGATTTCAGGAACTCTCGGTAAGTAAAGGGCGGTGTCAGGCGCCCACCCCTTCGTGGCTTAGGCTAGGAGGGTTGGGCGCTTGGACGCCCATACGACTTACTACGCCGTAGGTCCACCGCGCCGCACCCGCCCCGTCTCGGATCGGGGAGAGGGATGGCGCACCAGGAAACCCCGGCGAGAGAGGCCGAAGGCCAATTCATGACCATGACTGATCCGATCGCAGACATGCTTACGCGTCTGCGGAACGCGAACTCGGCATACCACGACTCCGTGACGATGCCGGCATCGAAGATCAAGTCGCACATCGCGGAGATCCTCCAGCAGGAGGGCTTCATCACGGGCTGGAAGATCGAGGACGCCGAGGTCGGCAAGAACCTCGTCCTCGAGCTGAAGTTCGGCCCGAACCGTGAGCGCTCCATCGCGGGCATCAAGCGGATCTCCAAGCCCGGTCTCCGGGTGTACGCGAAGTCCACCAACCTGCCGAAGGTGCTGGGCGGCCTGGGCGTGGCGATCATCTCCACGTCGCACGGGCTCCTCACCGACAAGCAGGCCGGCAAGAAGGGCGTAGGCGGAGAAGTTCTCGCCTACGTCTGGTAGCGGAAGGGAACGGAGGAAACAGCTATGTCGCGCATTGGCAAGCTCCCCATCACGGTTCCCGCCGGCGTGGACGTCACCATCGACGGCCGTACGGTTTCGGTCAAGGGCCCCAAGGGTTCTTTGAGCCACACCGTCGCTGCGCCGATCGACATCGCCAAGGGTGAGGACGGCGTGCTCAACGTCACCCGCCCCAACGACGAGCGTCAGAACAAGGCCCTGCACGGCCTGTCCCGCACGCTGGTGGCGAACATGATCACCGGCGTGACCCAGGGTTACGTGAAGAAGCTCGAGATCAGCGGTGTCGGTTACCGCGTACAGGCCAAGGGATCGAACCTCGAGTTCGCTCTGGGCTACAGCCACCCGATCACCGTCGAGGCGCCCGAGGGAATCACCTTCAAGGTGGAGAACCCGACCCGCTTCCAGGTCGAGGGCATCGACAAGCAGAAGGTCGGCGAGGTTGCGGCCAACATCCGCAAGCTGCGCAAGCCCGACCCGTACAAGGCCAAGGGTGTCAAGTACGAGGGCGAAGTCATCCGCCGCAAGGTCGGAAAGGCGGGTAAGTAAGCCATGGCATACGGACAGAAGATCCTCAAGGGCGACGCCTACAAGCGCGCCGCGATCAAGCGCCGCCACATCCGGATCCGCAAGTCGATCAACGGTACGGCGGAGCGTCCTCGTCTGGTCGTGACCCGCTCGAACCGCCACATCGTTGCCCAGGTGATCGACGACCTCAAGGGTCACACCCTTGCGTCGGCGTCCACCCTGGACACCTCGATCCGCGGAGCGGAGGGCGACAAGTCCACGCAGGCCAAGCAGGTCGGCGCCCTGGTCGCCGAGCGCGCCAAGGCCGCCGGTGTCGAGGCTGTCGTATTCGACCGTGGTGGCAACCAGTACGCCGGGCGCATCGCTGCCCTGGCGGACGCCGCCCGCGAAGCCGGGCTCAAGTTCTGAGCCGCTTCCGTAGCTAGCGGAAAGAGAGAGGTAATCCAATGGCTGGACCCCAGCGCCGTGGAAGCGGTGCCGGTGGCGGCGAGCGGCGGGACCGGAAGGGTCGCGACGGTGGCGCTTCTGCTGCCGAGAAGACCGCGTACGTTGAGCGCGTTGTCGCGATCAACCGCGTCGCCAAGGTTGTGAAGGGTGGTCGTCGCTTCAGCTTCACCGCGCTGGTCGTGGTGGGCGATGGTGACGGCACCGTGGGTGTCGGTTACGGCAAGGCCAAGGAGGTGCCGGCCGCCATCGCCAAGGGTGTTGAGGAGGCCAAGAAGCACTTCTTCAAGGTCCCCCGTATCCAGGGCACCATCCCGCACCCGATCACGGGTGAGAAGGCTGCCGGCGTCGTGCTGCTCAAGCCCGCGTCTCCGGGTACCGGCGTTATCGCCGGTGGTCCGGTGCGTGCCGTGCTCGAGTGCGCCGGTATCCACGACATCCTGTCGAAGTCGCTCGGCTCGTCGAACGCGATCAACATCGTGCACGCGACCGTGGCGGCCCTGAAGGGCCTGCAGCGTCCCGAGGAGGTCGCGGCCCGCCGCGGTCTGCCGCTCGAGGACGTCGCTCCCGCGGCTCTGCTGCGTGCGCGTGCCGGGGCTGGTGCTGCGTAATGGCTCAGCTCAAGATCACGCAGACGAAGTCGTACATCGGCAGCAAGCAGAACCACCGTGACACCCTGCGCTCCCTTGGTCTCAAGGGGATCAACACGCAGGTCGTCAAGGAGGATCGTCCCGAGTTCCGCGGCATGGTGCACACCGTCCGCCACCTCGTGACGGTCGAGGAGGTCGACTGATCATGGCGGAGAACAACCCGCTCAAGATCCACAACCTCCGTCCCGCCCCGGGCGCCAAGACCGCCAAGACCCGTGTGGGTCGTGGTGAGGCGTCGAAGGGTAAGACGGCCGGTCGTGGTACCAAGGGCACGAAGGCCCGTTACCAGGTTCCGGAGCGCTTCGAGGGTGGCCAGATGCCCCTCCACATGCGTCTCCCGAAGCTCAAGGGCTTCAAGAACCCGTTCAAGACCGAGTACCAGGTCGTGAACCTCGACAAGCTGGGCGAGCTGTACCCGGAGGGTGGCGAGGTCACCGTCGAGGGTCTCGTCGCCAAGGGTGCCGTTCGCAAGAACAGCCTCGTCAAGGTCCTCGGCCAGGGCGAGATCTCCGTGGCGCTGCAGGTGACGGTCGACGCCGTCTCCGGCTCCGCCAAGGAGAAGATCACCGCTGCCGGCGGTACCGTCACCGAGCTCGTCTGATTCCCTCGGACGTCTCGCTGACTTGAACGACCCCGACCGGGGATACCTCTTTTGTGGGTATCCCCGGCCGAAAAAGGCCCGCCGATATTTCGGCGGGCCTTTTTCATATGAGGCGCGTCATGAGGTGCGTCATGAGACGTGTCACCGCACGCGTCTCCGCACAGTTCGGCCGCTTTCGTAGAGGTGATTCATGCGAAATGCGGCGGTGTGTGAGGAAGAGACGATTCCCGGCCGTGGCGGAGCGCCGGTCCCGGGCGGCCGTCGTCGGGTTCGTCCGCTTCTTGCAAGGGGGTCGGCACTGTTAGAGTCCTGTGGTCCATCCATAGCTAGTGGTGACAGGTGTCTGTCTCCCTCAGCACTGTTGGGCGACCGTCTACTGGCTTTCAAGGCCTTGTCAACGACTAGCCTCCCTGCTCTGCGTGCGGGGGGCGCAGGAGGCTCCGTGCTCACCGCGTTCGCCCGGGCGTTCAGGACGCCCGACCTGCGCAAGAAGCTGCTCTTCACGCTCGGCATCATCGTGGTCTACCGAGTCGGCACGCATGTACCGATCCCGGGTGTCGACTACAAGAACGTACAGACCTGCATCGACCAGGCCAGCGCGAACCAGGGTCTGTTCGGGCTGGTCAACATGTTCAGTGGTGGCGCGCTGCTGCAGATCACGATTTTTGCGCTCGGCATCATGCCGTACATCACGGCGAGCATCATCCTGCAGCTGTTGACCGTCGTGATTCCGCGCCTGGAGGCCCTCAAGAAAGAGGGACAGGCGGGTACCGCGAAGATCACGCAGTACACCCGTTATCTGACGGTGGCGCTCGCCGTCCTGCAGGGCACCGGCCTGGTGGCCACCGCCCGCAGCGGTGCGCTCTTCAGCGGTTGCCCGGTCGCGACCGACATCGTGCCGGACCGCTCGATCTTCTCCACGATGACCATGGTCATCACCATGACCGCCGGCACCGCCGTCGTCATGTGGCTCGGTGAGCTCATCACCGACCGCGGTATCGGCAACGGCATGTCGATCCTGATGTTCATCTCGATCGCCGCGACCTTCCCGTCCGCGCTGTGGGCCATCAAGCAGCAGGGCTCGCTGGCCGGCGGCTGGATCGAGTTCGGCACGGTGATCCTGGTCGGCCTGGTCATGGTCGGCCTGGTGGTCTTCGTCGAGCAGGCCCAGCGCCGTATCCCGGTGCAATACGCGAAGCGGATGATCGGCCGCCGTTCCTACGGCGGTACCTCGACCTACATTCCGCTGAAGGTCAACCAGGCGGGTGTGATCCCGGTCATCTTCGCGTCGTCGCTGCTCTACATCCCGGCGTTGATCGTGCAGTTCTCCAACTCCAGTGCCGGTTGGGCGACCTGGATCGAGAAGAACCTCGCGGATACGGCGGCCACGCCGCACATCATCCTGTACTTCTTCCTCATCGTGTTCTTCGCCTTCTTCTACGTGGCTATCTCGTTCAACCCCGAGGAAGTCGCCGACAACATGAAGAAGTATGGTGGCTTCATCCCGGGCATCCGGGCTGGCCGACCGACCGCTGAGTACCTGTCCTACGTACTCAACCGGATCACCTGGCCGGGTTCGCTGTACTTGGGGCTGATCGCTCTCGTGCCGACGATGGCGTTGGCTGGTTTCGGGGCAAACCAGAACTTCCCGTTCGGCGGGACCAGCATCCTGATCATCGTGGGTGTGGGTCTCGAGACGGTGAAGCAGATCGAGAGTCAGCTTCAGCAGCGCAATTACGAAGGGTTCCTCCGCTGATGCGTATCGTCCTCGTCGGGCCGCCGGGTGCCGGTAAGGGAACGCAGGCCGCGTTCCTCGCCCAGAACCTGTCGATCCCGCACATCTCCACGGGCGACCTGTTCCGGGCCAACATCAGCCAGCAGACGGAACTCGGCAAACTGGCGAAGTCCTACATGGACGCGGGCAACCTGGTCCCTGACGAGGTCACCATCGGGATGGCCAAGGACCGCATGGAGAAGCCGGACGCCGAGAACGGCTTCCTTCTCGACGGCTTCCCGCGGAACGTGTCGCAGGCCGAGGCGCTGGACGAGATGCTGCAGGACGAGGACATGAAGCTCGACGGGGTCCTGGACCTCGAGGTCCCCGAGGAAGAGGTCGTCAAGCGCATCGCCGGCCGTCGTATCTGCCGTAACGACTCGGCGCACGTCTTCCACGTGACGTACAAGGCGCCGAAGCAGGACGGCGTCTGTGACGTCTGCGGCGGCGAGCTCTACCAGCGCGACGACGACTCCGAGGAGACCGTCCGCAAGCGGCTGGAGGTCTACCACACGCAGACCGAGCCGATCATCGACTACTACAAGGCGCAGGGCCTGGTGGTCACGATCTCGGCGCTCGGCAAGGTGGAGGACGTCACCGCGCGGGCCATGGAGGCCCTGAAGCGCGAGGACGCCGCGTAGCCGTTCTCCGTACATCCTTCTTCGTACGTGTCGCCGTAGCCGCGGTTCCCTTCCCAGGGGGCCGCGGCTGCTGCGTGGGTGCACGTATCGTTGAAGGCGCCCGTCACACCTCCGGTCCGAGAAAGGCCCCCGCCCCCATGGTGCAGATCAAGACCCCCGAGCAGATCGCCAAGATGCGTGAGGCGGGGCTGGTCGTGGCCGCCATCCACGCGGCGACGCGTGAGGCCGCGGTGCCCGGGGCCACGACGAAGGACCTGGACCAGGTCGCGCGCAAGGTGCTCGCGGAGCACAACGCGAAGCCGAACTTCCTCGGATACGGCGGCTTTCCCGCGACGATCTGCACCTCGGTGAACGAGGTCGTGGTCCACGGCATCCCGTCCGACGAGGTCGTCCTCAAGGACGGCGACATCATCTCCATCGACTGCGGCGCGATCATCGACGGCTGGCACGGCGACGCCGCGTACACCGCCTTCGTGGGCTCCGGGCACGCTCCGGAGCTGATCGAGCTCTCCCGGGTGACCGAGGAGTCGATGTGGGCCGGCATCGCGGCCATGAAGCAGGGAAACCGGCTCGTGGACGTCTCCAAGGCCATCGAGACGTACATCCGGCGCCAGCCGAAGGCCGGCGGCGGTCGCTACGGCATCATCGAGGACTACGGCGGCCACGGCATCGGCACCGAGATGCACATGGACCCGCACCTGCTGAACTACGTCGACCGGCGCCGCGGCAAGGGCCCCAAGCTGGTCCCCGGCTTCTGCCTCGCCATCGAGCCGATGGTCTCCCTGGGCACCCCGAAGACGGAGGTCCTCCAGGACGACTGGACGGTCATCACCACCGACGGCACCTGGTCCTCCCACTGGGAGCACTCCGTCGCCCTCACGGAGCAGGGACCGCTGGTCCTGACGGCCCCGGACGGCGGCAGGGCGAAGCTCGCGGAGCACGGGATCACGGCGGCGCCGGACCCACTGGCCTGAGCGCGTTCCGGGATGCAGGGTCCTGTCTTCCCAGGCCGACGCGTGCTTAGAGATCTCCGGCTCGGGGCAGACTCTCTCGATTCGTCATTCCGGGTGCGCTGACGTAGACTGACTCGTCGGCTCTCGTGCACCCGCATGTCCGCATGCGCCCGTAAGGGACGCAAAGGGAGTCGATCAAGGTAGTCGATTCGAAGGGCGAAGCGTGGCCAAGAAGCAAGGTGCCATCGAGATCGAGGGCACTGTCGTCGAGTCTCTTCCGAACGCCATGTTCAAGGTCGAGCTCCAGAACGGCCACCAGGTCCTGGCGCACATCAGCGGCAAGATGCGTATGCACTACATCCGTATCCTCCCTGACGACCGGGTCGTGGTGGAGTTGTCTCCGTACGACCTGACGCGTGGCCGGATCGTCTACCGGTACAAGTAGATCTTGCCTTTGCCCCGTTCCGGCGGGGTGGTGGCACTGACCCGGAGAACCTCACCCCATGAAGGTCAAGCCGAGCGTCAAGAAGATCTGCGACAAGTGCAGGGTGATCCGCCGTCACGGTCGGGTCATGGTCATCTGCGAGAACCCGCGCCACAAGCAGCGCCAGGGCTGACGCACGACCCACCCTCTGCTCTCCGCAGAACTTCGCGCGACGCGAGCTGAACATGTTCATACGCAGGACCCAGGCATCGCGAGCGATCGCCTGATACCCCCGGTTCGGAGGCCGGGGACCCAGTTCGTACCTCGTACGGCGGCTGGGAGCAGGTTCTGTGGAAGACCTCCGAAGATCAACTGGAGCCATTGAATGGCACGCGTTTCCGGTGTTGACATCCCGCGCGAAAAGCGTGTGGAGGTCGCCCTGACCTACGTGTTCGGCATCGGCCGGACCCTTTCCCAGCTCACGCTGGCCGAGACCGGCATCAACCCGAACACCCGGGTTCGCGACCTCTCCGAGGAGGAGCTGGTCGCGATCCGCGAGTACGTCGACAACAACATCAAGACCGAGGGTGACCTCCGTCGCGAGGTCCAGGCCGACATCCGCCGCAAGGTGGAGATCGGCTGCTACCAGGGTCTGCGTCACCGTCGCGGTCTGCCTGTCCGCGGTCAGCGCACCAGCACGAACGCCCGCACCCGCAAGGGCCCGCGTCGCGCCATCGCCGGTAAGAAGAAGCCGGGCAAGAAGTAGTCCTCAGCGGACGCTTGAACAAGCGGTCTTCGCTGTAGGACCGACCACCTCCCGTAGGAGTTATAGATGCCCCCCAAGGGTCGTCAGGGCGCTGCCAAGAAGGTGCGCCGCAAGGAAAAGAAGAACGTCGCTCACGGCCACGCGCACATCAAGAGCACGTTCAACAACACGATCGTCTCGATCACGGACCCCTCGGGCAACGTGATCTCCTGGGCCTCCGCCGGCCACGTCGGCTTCAAGGGCTCGCGCAAGTCGACGCCCTTCGCCGCGCAGATGGCCGCCGAGTCGGCCGCCCGCCGCGCGCAGGAGCACGGCATGCGCAAGGTCGACGTCTTCGTGAAGGGCCCGGGCTCCGGTCGCGAGACCGCGATCCGCTCCCTCCAGGCCACTGGCCTCGAGGTCGGCTCCATCCAGGACGTCACCCCCACCCCGCACAACGGCTGCCGTCCGCCCAAGCGCCGCCGCGTCTGAGGCTCGGTCGTCTTGAGGTTGCGGGCGGTACGGCTCTTCGGAGGCGTGCCGCCCGTACCCTTGCAGAAGTAACAACATCGGGCTCCGCCCGGTGAGCAGGGCGTCAAATAGCGGGCGCCCCTGACTGAAGGATCCCCACATGCTGATTGCTCAGCGTCCGTCCTTGACCGAAGAGGTCGTCGACGAGTTCCGCTCCCGGTTCGTGATCGAGCCGCTGGAGCCGGGCTTCGGCTACACCCTCGGCAACTCCCTGCGTCGTACGCTCCTCTCCTCGATCCCGGGTGCGGCGGTCACGTCCATCCGTATCGACGGCGTTCTGCACGAGTTCACCACCGTGCCGGGCGTCAAGGAGGACGTCACCGACCTGATCCTCAACATCAAGCAGCTGGTCGTCTCCTCGGAGCACGACGAGCCGGTCGTGATGTACCTGCGCAAGCAGGGCCCGGGTCTGGTCACCGCCGCCGACATCGCGCCCCCGGCCGGTGTCGAGGTGCACAACCCCGACCTCGTCCTCGCCACGCTCAACGGCAAGGGCAAGCTGGAGATGGAACTGACGGTCGAGCGTGGCCGCGGTTACGTCTCCGCCGTGCAGAACAAGCAGGTCGGTCAGGAGATCGGGCGTATCCCGGTCGACTCGATCTACTCGCCGGTTCTCAAGGTCACCTACAAGGTCGAGGCGACCCGTGTCGAGCAGCGCACCGACTTCGACAAGCTGATCGTCGACGTCGAGACCAAGCAGGCCATGCGTCCGCGTGACGCCATGGCGTCGGCCGGCAAGACCCTGGTCGAGCTGTTCGGTCTGGCCCGTGAGCTCAACATCGACGCCGAGGGCATCGACATGGGCCCGTCCCCCACGGACGCCGCCCTTGCCGCTGATCTCGCCCTGCCGATCGAGGAGCTCGAGCTCACCGTTCGGTCGTACAACTGCCTCAAGCGCGAGGGCATCCACTCCGTGGGTGAGCTCGTGGCGCGTTCCGAGGCGGACCTGCTCGACATCCGCAACTTCGGTGCGAAGTCGATCGACGAGGTCAAGGCGAAGCTGGCCGGCATGGGCCTGGCCCTGAAGGACAGCCCGCCCGGATTCGACCCGACCGCCGCCGCCGACGCCTTCGGCGCCGACGACGACGTGGACGCGGGCTTCGTGGAGACCGAGCAGTACTGATCGGCACCACCTCCGGGGGTCTCGCTGAGGCCCCCGGATCTTCGACGGGCGACCGCCCGCTCGGATACTGACCCCGGTACCTGATACGGCCGGGGCAGACACCTAGGAGAAACACCATGCCGAAGCCCACCAAGGGTGCCCGTCTGGGCGGCAGTGCCGCGCACGAGAAGCTGCTTCTCGCGAACCTCGCGAAGTCGCTGTTCGAGCACGGCCGTATCACCACCACCGAGGCGAAGGCGCGCAAGCTGCGTCCGTACGCCGAGCGTCTGGTCACCAAGGCGAAGAAGGGCGACCTTCACAACCGTCGTCAGGTGCTCCAGGTGATCACGGACAAGAGCATCGTGCACACGCTCTTCACCGAGATCGGCCCGCGCTACGAGAACCGCCCGGGTGGCTACACCCGCATCACCAAGATCGGTAACCGCCGTGGCGACAACGCGCCCATGGCTGTCATCGAGCTGGTCGAGGCGCTGACGGTCGCGCAGCAGGCGACCGGCGAGGCCGAGGCCGCCACCCAGCGTGCCGCCAAGGACGCCGAGGCCGCCACCGAGGCTCCGGCCGCCGAGGAGACCAAGGTCGACGTGACCAAGGCCGACGAGGCTGTCGAGGACGCGGCTCCGGCCGAGGAGTCCAAGGACGCCTGAGGTCGAACCCTCGCGTTGAGCGGGTCCGCCCCCTGCGGGGCGGGCCCGCTTTCACGTTTTTTCAAAGGGATGCAGCGCTGAGAGGATCTAGGGGTGAGTGACGAAGTACAGCCCGGGTTCGTACGGGTGCGTTTGGACCTCTCGTACGACGGGACCGCGTTCTCCGGGTGGGCCAAGCAGGCCGGGGGCCGGCGGACCGTACAGGGGGAGATCGAGGACGCGCTGCGGACGGTGACGCGGTCGCGCGACACGGTGTTCGAGCTGACCGTGGCCGGGCGCACCGATGCCGGGGTGCATGCCCGGGGCCAGGTCGCCCACGTCGATCTGCCTCGGGAGGTCTGGGCCGAGCAGCACGGGAAGCTGCTCAAGCGGCTCGCCGGGCGGCTCTCCAAGGACGTACGGGTGTGGGCCCTGCGGGAGGCGCCCAGCGGCTTCAACGCGCGCTTCTCCGCGGTCTGGCGGCGGTACGCCTATCGCGTGACCGACAACCCCGGAGGCGTCGACCCCCTGCTGCGGAGCCACGTGCTCTGGCACGACTGGCCCCTCGACGTCGGCGCGATGAACGAGGCCGCGGAGCGGCTCCTCGGGGAGCACGACTTCGCCGCCTACTGCAAGAAGCGCGAAGGCGCGACCACCATTCGTACGCTCCAGCAGCTGAGCCTGGAGCGCGGGGCCGACGGGATCATCACCGCCACGGTCCGCGCCGACGCCTTCTGCCACAACATGGTGCGGTCGCTGATCGGCGCGCTGCTGTTCGTGGGGGACGGGCACCGGCCGCCCGACTGGCCGGGCAAGGTGCTGGCCGCAGGCGTACGGGACTCCGCCGTGCACGTCGTACGGCCGCACGGGCTGACGCTGGAGGAAGTCGGCTACCCGGCCGACGAGTTGCTGGCCGCGCGGAACATCGAGGCGCGGAACCGGCGGTCTCTGCCGTCGGGGGGCGGGTGCTGCGGCTAGCGTGACCGGCGGCCCAGGCGCGCAGGTGGCTGCGCGCCTGCGTCACTCGTTGGCCGCCTCCGAAGCCTGGGCCTCGCCGCGTCGACGGATCTGGCGGAACGTGAACTCGCCGAGGTCGTCGCCGGTGGTGAAGACGGCGGTGTCCTTCGTCGTCACGTCCTTGCCGTTGGTGAAGCCGGCGATCGTGAAGTAGGCGTAGCGGCCGTAGGAGTTGGTGGTCGAGCGGCAGACCGCGGAGTTGCAGAACTCCTTGACGCCGTCGCCGGCCAGGGACGCGACGATGCTCTTGGTGTCGGCGTCCTTCTTGGCCTTGAGCGCCTGTGCCTCGGTGTCGAAGACCGCCACGCCGACCGTGACCGCGACGCCGTCCTTGGTGTAGGTGACGCGCATCAGGCGGGTGCAGTCGTTGTCGTTGAGGACCTTCACAAGGGTGCCCTTGGCCGCCGCGGCGCAGTTCTTGGTGTCGGCCGTCGCGCCCTTCTTGTAGACGGTCGTGCCCATGGTCAGCTGCGTGCCCGGGAACAGGATGTTCGGGCCGATCGGGGCCGTGTCCTTGTTCTTGCTGGACACGAACTCCTTCGGGTCCAGCGGCGGCGGGGCGCTGGTCGGCTCGAACGACGGCTCCGCGGTCCCGGTCCCGCTCGGAATGTCGGCACTGTTGGGAAGAGTGGACGGCCGGCCCGATCCCTCGGGGTCGCCGTCCGCCGACACCACGGCCATCGCCACGGCCGTGCCGATCGCCAGCGTGGCCAGTGCGCCGCCGCCGATGAACAGCAGCCGGCGCCGCTTGGCGCGCGTCTCGGAGGCCTCGGCGAGCGCTGCCCAGTCCGGGGCGCCGCCGGAGTCGCCGCCGTTCCACGGCTGCTGGGATTGCGGTGTCCAGGGATCCCACTGGGACTGGGGTCCCCCCTGCTGCCCATAGCTCATGAGCCGCATCTTAGACGGCGGAAGCGGTGCGCCGGTCCGCCTCAAGGGGCTCTGGAACACCAGGCGTTCGCTCGGCGGGCGAGCACAAAGGCGACATCTCCGGGTGGTTGGTGCGAAGGGTGACCCGGGAGTGGGGGATGCTGTCGGTGCCGGTACTTGGCGCCCTCGCGGCGCGTACGGCCCGCTGACCTCGGACGGCGGGATGGGCGACGCCATCGTCGCCCGGGCCGCGCGCCCCCGGGCGACGGCTGTGTCTGTGTGCCCTGCGTCTCCATGACGGCTCCTGATGTCCGATCGGTGCAGGGCATTCCAGGGTTGCGTCACGCTGTGTGCGCAGGCGTTCACGGTGGCGCACCACGGGAGGACCCGGGGGTGTGGGGGGCGGGTAGAATCGGTTCGGACGGCTGCAGTCGCCTCGTTTTGACCCGTACGGGCCAGCGCAGGTATCCTGCTTCTTCGTTGTGTATTGGCTTGCTCATTCTCACGGGACGGGCCCTTACACCGGTCCACCGGGCCGATGACCAGCGACCCCACGCACGCGGTATGCGTCGCCGCCGTGGGCCCAGGCTGTCGTGATCGTTTCGGTGACCTTGTTTAGGACCATTCACTCGAAGCGAAGGCTACGAACCGTGCGTACGTACAGCCCCAAGCCCGGCGATGTGACGCGCCAGTGGCACGTCATCGACGCTCAGGACGTTGTCCTGGGTCGTCTCGCCACCACCGCCGCCACGCTTCTGCGGGGCAAGCACAAGCCGATCTACGCCCCTCACGTCGACACCGGTGACTTCGTCATCATCATCAACGCCGACAAGGTGCACCTCTCCGGCAACAAGCGGACCCAGAAGATGGCCTACCGCCACTCGGGCTACCCGGGTGGTCTGCGCTCCGTCCGTTACGACGAGCTGCTCGACAAGAACCCCGAGAAGGCCGTCGAGAAGGCCATCAAGGGCATGCTCCCCAAGAACACTCTGGGCCGTCAGATGCTCTCGAAGCTGAAGGTCTACAAGGGTGACCAGCACCCGCACGCCGCCCAGCAGCCGGTGCCGTTCGAGATCACCCAGGTCGCGCAGTAAGTCCGGCCACCCCTAAGACCGAACAGAATCTGAGGAGAATCGTGGCCGAGACCACCGTTGAGCAGCCGGTCGAAGAGACCGAGACCGAGCTCGTCGACATTGACAGCTACACCACCGAGTCCGAGGTCCCCGTCGAGGGTGAGTACACCTCGGAGTCCCTCGCCGGCCGCTTCGGCGACCCGCAGCCGGCCGCCGGCCTGGGCCGTCGCAAGAACGCCATCGCCCGCGTCCGGATCGTCCCGGGCTCCGGCAAGTGGAAGATCAACGGTCGCACCCTTGAGGACTACTTCCCCAACAAGGTGCACCAGCAGGAAGTCAACGAGCCCTTCAAGGTGCTCGAGCTCGAAGGCCGCTACGACGTCATCGCCCGCATCGCGGGTGGCGGTGTCTCCGGTCAGGCCGGTGCGCTCCGTCTCGGTGTCGCCCGCGCGCTGAACGAGGCCGACGTGGACAACAACCGCGGCGCCCTCAAGAAGGCCGGCTTCCTCCGTCGCGACGACCGTGCGGTCGAGCGCAAGAAGGCCGGTCTCAAGAAGGCCCGCAAGGCCCCGCAGTACAGCAAGCGCTAAGCTTCGCTGCCTGCTCGTACTCGCGGTACTACCAGCAGTACGCAGTACGTCCGAACGCCCCGGCGGCACGCCACAGTGCCGTCGGGGCGTTCGTTTATCACAGCCATGGGCGTATAACGGCACAAGACGTTCAAGGGCTTGTGTGATCGCGTGATCTCCGAAAGTGACGCTTTATCCAGGAGGACAAGTGGGACGACTCTTCGGCACGGACGGCGTGCGCGGTGTCGCCAACGCGGATCTGACGGCCGAGATGGCGCTCGGCCTCTCCGTGGCCGCGGCGCACGTACTGGCCGAGGCGGGCACCTTCGAGGGCCATCGGCCGACGGCCGTGGTCGGACGGGACCCGCGCGCGTCCGGGGAGTTCCTGGAGGCCGCGGTGGTCGCGGGCCTCGCCAGCGCGGGCGTCGACGTCCTGAAGGTGGGCGTGCTGCCCACCCCGGCGGTCGCCTACCTCACGGCCGAGCTCGGCGCCGACCTCGGTGTCATGCTCTCCGCCAGCCACAACGCCATGCCCGACAACGGCGTGAAGTTCCTCGCCCGCGGCGGGCACAAGCTCGACGACGAGCTGGAGGAGCGGATCGAGGCCGTCTACGAGGAGCACCGCACCGGCGCCCCCTGGGACCGGCCGACGGGCTCGGGCGTGGGGCGCGTGCGGACGTACGACGAAGGGGCCGAGAAGTACGTCTCCCACCTCGTCGGCGTTCTCCCGAACCGGCTCGACGGGCTGAAGATCGTCCTCGACGAGGCGCACGGCGCGGCCGCCCAGGTCTCGCCCGAGGCGTTCACCCGGGCCGGCGCCGAGGTCATCACCATCGGTGCCGATCCCACCGGGCTCAACATCAACGAGGGCTGTGGCTCCACCCACCTCGGCCTCCTCAAGGCCGCGGTCCTCGAACACGGTGCCGCGTTCGGCATCGCGCACGACGGGGACGCGGACCGGTGCCTCGCCGTCGACCACACCGGTGAGGAGGTGGACGGCGACCAGATCATGGCCGTACTCGCGCTTGCGATGCGGGAGCGTTCCGCACTGCGCTCCGGCACCGTTGTCGCGACGGTCATGTCGAACCTCGGGTTCAAGCTGGCGCTGGAGCGGGAGGGGCTGAAGCTCGTCCAGACGGCGGTGGGGGACCGGTATGTGCTCGAGGAGATGAAGGAGCACGGGTACGCGCTGGGAGGCGAGCAGTCCGGGCACGTGATCATCCTCGATCACGCGACCACCGGGGACGGCACGCTGACCGGGCTGCTGCTGGCCGCGCGGGTCGCGGAGAGCGGGCGGTCGCTCAGGGAGCTGGCGGCTGTGATGGAGCGGTTGCCGCAGGTGCTGATCAATGTGCCGGATGTTGATCGGTCGCGGGTCGGTACGTCCGCGGAGTTGGCGACGGCTGTTGCTGACGCGGAGCGGGAGCTTGGGGCTACTGGGCGGGTGTTGCTGCGGCCTTCCGGGACCGAGCCGTTGGTTCGGGTGATGGTCGAGGCGGCTGATATTGATCAGGCTCGGTCTGTGGCCGGGCGGTTGGCCGATGCGGTGAAGTCGGCGCTGGGTTAAGGGGCGTTCGTTCAGGGGGTGGGGGGTTCTGTTGTGTGCGGGCTGCGGGTTCGTTGTGGCTGGTCGCGCAGTTCCCCGCGCCCCTGAGGGCGTAGCTCAACTCCGGCGTTTCAGAGTGCTGTTCGTTTGCGCTGAGTGGACCAGAGCCACTTCTGGAGCATGAGGGTCAGGGTGCCGGCCAGGATGATGCCGAAGAGGTTCAGGAGGAGCTGTTCCGAGGAGCGCCAGGCCTGGTTGGTGTCGCTGTAGATCAGGGCCACGGCCGCGTTGGCGGCTGCGGGGACCGTCGTCACGGAGATGGCTACGCCCACCAGGGCGCCGGACTTGGCGGAGGTCAGGGAGAGGGTGCCGGCGGCTCCGGCGAGGACGGCCACGACGAACGAGAACCAGTCCGGGGCGTAGATGAAGCCGGTGTTGGGGCGGTCGGCCTCCAACAGGTCCTTGGTGAACAGGCCGACGGCGTCCATGAAGAGACTGAAGCCGACCGTCACCGCCATCGCCACCGCGAACCCCACCAGCAGGGCGATCAGCGAGCGCAGTGCCAGGCGCGGCGCGCGCTGTACCGCGGCCGTGCAGATACCGGCCAGTGGGCCGAACTCCGGGCCGACCGCCATGGCGCCGACGATCAGGATCGCGTTGTCCAGGACCACACCGCAGGCCGCGATCATCGTGGCGAGCGTGATGAACGCGAGGTAGGTGACGGAGAGGGTCGACTCCTCGTGCGTCGCGTCCGTCAGGTGCTCCCACAGGACCGCGTCCGCGCCCTCGCCGGGTGCGTCGTCCTCGGCCCGGTCGGCGCGCTTGGACAGGGACAGGTCGATGTTCTCGACGGCGATGGAGCCGCAGTCCTCGAGGCCCAACCCCTGGAGTCCGGTGAGGAGTTCGTCTCCCGCCTCGCGGGCCACGTCGCACATCACCACGTCTCCGGCCGGGTCGCGGGCGGCGCCCGGCAGGACGACGAGGTGGGCGGTGCCGACCGTCTCCTCGATCAGGCGCACCACTTCGTCGGTCTTGCCGGACGGGGTGATCAGACGCAGATGCAGCATGAGGTCTTTCTAACAGGCCCCGGTTACGGCGTCACAGCTTGCGCAGGCTCAGGCGCTGGACCTTGTGGTCCGGGCCCTTGCGGATGATGAGGGTGGCGCGGCCGCGGGTGGGGGCCACGTTCTCGATCAGGTTCGGACGGTTGATGGTCCGCCAGGTCGTGCGGGCGTAGTCGAGGGCCTCCTCCTCGGACACCTGGGTGTACTTGCGGAAGTACGAGGAGGGGTTCTGGAAGGCGGTCGCGCGCAGCTTCTTGAAGCGGTTGAGGTACCAGCGCTCGATGTCCTCGGCGCGGGCGTCGACGTACACGCTGAAGTCGAAGTAGTCGGCGAGACCGACCCGGGTGCGGCCGTCCTTGCCGGGCAGGGCGGGCTGCAGGACGTTCAGGCCCTCGACGATCAGGATGTCGGGGCGGCGGACCGTGAGCCGCTGGTCCGGGACGATGTCGTAGATGAGGTGGGAGTAGACCGGGGCCGTCACCTCGTCCTTGCCCGCCTTGATGTCGGCGACGAAACGGGTCAGGGCGCGGCGGTCGTACGACTCGGGGAAACCTTTCCGCGACATCAGGCCGCGGGCCTGGAGCTCCTTGGTGGGCAGCAGGAAGCCGTCGGTGGTGACCAGTTCGACGCGCGGGTGCTCGGGCCAGCGGGAGAGCAGGGCCTGGAGGAGACGGGCGACCGTGGACTTTCCCACGGCGACCGAGCCGGCGACGCCTATGACGAACGGGGTGCCGGACTGGGAGCCCTGTTCGCCGAGGAAGGTGTTCAGCGCGCCGCGCAGGCCGTCGGTGGCCCCGATGTAGAGGTTCAGGAGCCGGGACAGCGGGAGGTAGATGTCCCGCACCTCGTCGAGGTCGATGACATCGCCGAGGCCGCGCAGCTTCTCGACCTCCTCGGCGGTGAGCGGCAGCGGCGTCTTCTCGCGCAGCGCACTCCACTCGGCTCGGGTGAGGTCGACGTAGGGAGTCGCCTCCGGCCTGTGCCGGTGGGCGCTCCGGGGCATCGGGGAGACCGGAGAGATCACAGTCCATTGTTACGGGCGTACGAACGGATGGCGGGGTGGGGTCCGTCACGCATCAGGATTCGGGGCGAACCGGGGCAAGACGGGGAATGTCAGTGGCGTGCGTCACAGTTGTGGGAAGGGTGGGCCCAGGCCGGGGTCCACGAACCCCGAGGGGTGACCCATGACGTATGCGATTGAGGCGGAAGGCCTGGTCAAGCGGTTCAAGGAGACAGAGGCGCTGGCCGGGGTCGACCTGGGGGCCCGCAAGGGCTCGGTGCTCGGGCTGCTGGGTCCCAACGGCGCGGGGAAGACGACCGCGGTGCGGATCTTCGCGACGCTGCTTCGGCCCGACGCGGGCCGGGCCCGGGTGGCCGGGCACGACGTGGTCCGGGAGGCCGGGGTCGTGCGCGCCATGATCGGGCTGACCGGGCAGTACGCGGCGGTGGACGAGAACCTGACCGGCACGGAGAACCTGCTGCTCATCGGCCGGCTGCTCGGTCTGCCGCGGCGGGAGGCCAAGGCGCGGGCGGGTGAGCTGCTGGAGCGTTTTCAGCTGACGGACGCGGCCGGGCGGGCCGTCAAGACCTTCTCCGGGGGCATGCGCAGGCGCCTGGACCTGGCGGCCAGCCTCGTGGGCCGGCCCAGCATCCTCTTCCTCGACGAGCCGACCACCGGCCTGGACCCGCACAGCCGCGGTGAGCTGTGGAAGATGCTGCGGGGCCTGGTCGCGGACGGCGCGACGGCCTTGCTGACCACGCAGTATCTGAACGAGGCCGATGTGCTCGCCGACGACATCGTGGTGATCGACAAGGGCCGGGTGATCGCCGAGGGCACGCCGGACCAGCTGAAGTCGCAGGTCGGCGGTCAGGTGCTGCAACTGCGGCCGGTGCTGGCGCAGGACCTCACGCGGGTGCACGCGCTCGTCGCCCAGGCGGCCGGTCCGCAGGCCCAGATAGAGGGCGGGACCATCACGGCGCCGGTGAAGGACCCCGAGCTGATGCCGGCCGTCGTGCGCACGCTCGACCGTGAGGGCATCGCGGTGGGCGAGCTGGCCCTGCGCCGCTCCTCGCTCGACGAGGTCTTCATGGCCCTGACCGGCCATCGCGCCGAACCGGGCGGGCCGGAGGGCAACGGCGGAGCGGCCGTGCGGGAGGACGACAGTGAGCTCCAGAAGGCGGTGGTGCGGCCATGACCGCCACCACCATCACGGCGCCGGTCACCGAATCCGGCCGCGTGCGGCCCCTCGACGGACTGCGGCAGACGTTCACCATGGCCTGGCGCAGCCTGGTCGCCGTCAAACACAACCCGCTCGAACTGGTCGACTACAGCATCACGCCGATCATGTTCGTGTTCCTGTTCACGTACGTACTGGGCGGGCAGATGGCCGGATCGCCCGAGGCGTATCTGAAGTACGCGCTGCCCGGGATCATCGTGCAGAACACCCTGTTCATGACCATGTACACGGCGATGGCGCTCAACACGGACCTCACCAAGGGCGTCTTCGACCGGCTGCGCAGCCTCCCGATAGCGCGGTCCGCGCCGCTGATCGGGCGGATCACCGCGGACCTGGCCAAGCATGTGTGGGCCCTGCTGCTGATGATCGGGCTCGGTCTGCTGCTCGGCTTCCGGATCACGGGCGGGCTCGATGGCTTCCTGCTCGGCACACTGCTGGTGGTGGTGTTCGCCGCGGCCGTGTCGTGGGGCGCGGTGCTGATCGGGATGCTCGCCGGCGACGCGGAGAAGGTGCAGGCGTTCGCGTTCACGCTCATCTTCCCGATCACGTTCACCAGCAGCGCGTTCGTCGTCGTGGACACCATGCCCGGCTGGCTCCAGGCGTGGAGCGACGTCAACCCGGTCACCCATCTGTCCGACGCCTTCCGCGGGCTGCTGCTCGGCGGGCCGGTGGCGGAGCCGGTGCTGTGGTCGCTGGTCTGGGCGGCGGGAATCGCGCTCGTCTTCTATCCGCTGGCGATGAGGGCCTATCGGGCGAAGGTATGAGCTCTCGGAGGGTCTCAGAGGGTCTCGGAGGGTCTCGGAGGGTCCGTAAGCCGCTGGGAATTTCCGATTTCGGGCAGGAAGTGCTGAGTTCCGGCGGTCGTCGGCCCCTAGGCTGCGGTCCATGTGCGGAATCGTGGGATACGTGGGGTCGCAGTCGGCGCTTGATGTCGTGATGGCCGGACTGAAGCGACTGGAGTACCGGGGGTACGACTCGGCAGGCGTCGCCGTGCTCGCGGACGGCGGGCTGGCGGCGGCCAAGAAGGCCGGGAAGCTGCTCAACCTGGAGAAGGAACTGGTCGACCGGCCGCTGCCGACCGGTGTGACGGGCATCGGGCACACGCGATGGGCCACGCACGGGGGACCGACGGACGCGAACGCGCACCCGCACCTCGACAACGCGGGGCGGGTCGCGGTCGTGCACAACGGGATCATCGAGAACTTCGCCGCCCTGCGGGCCGAGTTGGAGGAGCGGGGGCATTCGCTGGGCTCCGAGACCGACACCGAGGTCGTCGCCCATCTGCTCGCCGAGGAGTTCTCCGTGACCTCCGACCTGGCGGAGTCGATGCGGCTGGTGTGCTGGCGGCTGGAGGGCGCGTTCACGCTGGTCGCGGTGCATGCGGACGAGCCTGATGTTGTCGTGGGGGCGCGGCGGAACTCGCCGCTCGTGGTGGGCGTCGCAGACGGCGAGGCCTTTCTCGCCTCGGACGTCGCCGCGTTCATCGCCCACACGCGCTCGGCGATCGAACTGGGCCAGGACCAGGTGGTGGAGCTGCGGCGGGACGGGGTGACAGTCACGGGCTTCGACGGCCGTCCGGCGGACGTGCGCTCGTATCACGTCGACTGGGACGCCTCGGCCGCCGAGAAGGGGGGCTACGACTACTTCATGCTCAAGGAGATCGCCGAGCAGCCCAAGGCGGTCGCCGATACCTTGCTGGGCCGCATCGACGCGTCCGGCTCGCTGGCACTGGACGAGGTCCGTATCTCCGCCGGTGAGCTGCGGGAGGTGGACAAGGTCGTCATCGTCGCGTGCGGCACGGCCTTCCACGCCGGGATGATCGCCAAGTACGCCATCGAGCACTGGACGCGGATTCCGTGCGAGGTCGAGCTCGCGAGCGAGTTCCGGTACCGGGACCCGATTCTGGATGCCCGGTCGTTGGTCATCGCCATCTCTCAGTCCGGCGAGACCATGGACACCCTGATGGCCCTACGGCACGCCCGCGAGCAGGGCTCCAAGGTGCTGGCCATCTGCAACACCAATGGGTCGACGATCCCCCGCGAGTCGGACGCGGTGCTTTACACGCATGCAGGGCCGGAGGTCGCGGTCGCCTCGACGAAGGCGTTCCTGACGCAGCTCGTGGCCTGCTATCTGGTCGCGCTGTATCTGGGGCAGGTGCGCGGCACCAAGTGGGGCGACGAGATCAGTGCCGTGATTCGCGACCTGTCGCACATCTCCGGTGAGGTCGACCGAGTGCTGGAGACCATGGAGCCGGTGCGGGCGCTGGCGCGGTCCCTTGCGGGGAAGAGGACGGTGCTGTTCCTCGGGCGGCATGTGGGGTATCCCGTGGCGCTCGAAGGCGCGTTGAAGCTCAAGGAACTCGCCTACATGCACGCCGAGGGCTTCGCCGCGGGCGAGTTGAAGCACGGGCCGATCGCCTTGATCGAGGACGACATGCCTGTGGTGGTCGTTGTGCCGTCGCCTCGGGGGCGGTCCGTACTGCACGACAAGATCGTGTCCAACATCCAGGAGATCCGGGCGCGGGGTGCGCGGACGATCGTCATCGCGGAGGAGGGCGACGAGGCGGTCGTGCCGTACGCCGATCACCTGATCCGGATTCCGGCTACGCCGACCTTGCTTCAGCCGCTGGTGGCGACCGTGCCCTTGCAGGTGTTCGCCTGTGAGCTGGCCACGGCTCGGGGGAACGACGTGGATCAGCCTCGGAACCTGGCGAAGTCGGTGACGGTGGAGTAGGGCGGCCAGGTCAACTGTGTTCGTGCTGCTCGTCCCGGTACACCATGCGGGCGAGGCGGATCAGCCAGAACTCCAGCATGATCCCGGCGACGGCGGCAAAACCCATCGACGGTGATTCGTGGATCCCGTTGACGACGAGGGCGGTGAGGAGCACGGGCCACAGCACGGCCAGCGCGGTCAGGAAGAGGAAACGTCCCGTCACGTGCCCGGCCGGCTTCCGTTCCCTGGTTCTTCTCTGCGCCTGGGGAACGGGGGCTGCCTGCTCGCGGGGCTGAGGGATCTCCTGGGCGGTGCGGGCCGGCAGCGGGACGACCGCGGCGGCGGGGACGGCCGCGTCCAGCACCGCGATCCGCTCGGCCGTGACGTCCCCGAAGAGGGTCGGCTCCACGGCCACGCGGAAGCCGTCGATGCCGATCAGGCACCGGGCCCCGTCGGGGCGGGTGGTCATCGCGGCGCAGGCGTCGTACCGCACGGTGATCAGGCCGTCCGGCAGCGACAGGGTGACGCCCGTGGCGCCGATGACCAGCGTGACGTCGTCGTCCTCCAGCGACGGGTGCAGGGTGCCGGAGACCCCGGACGGCGAGTGGTGGGGGGCGGGGGTGAGGCCTGCCCAGTCGGCGCCCTGGGTCGGCACCTGGAGCAGCCCGGCGTCCCACGCCTCGCGGGCGATGTCGCGCAGGTCCTCAACGGTGACCGCCCGGAGTTCGGCCGCCTGCTGTTCGGCGGGCAGGATGGGGTGGCCGAGCAGCAGGCTGAGCGCGTACGACGGAAGCAGTGCCGCGCCGAGGTCGGGGGCGTCGTAGCGCTTGAGCAACTTGCCGCGCGCGGAGTGCAGTTCGGCTTGCTCGATGCGGCCCGCGCGCAGCCGGGCGAAGGTGTCCACGAATCCGCCGACCGCCGCGTCCTGCTTCTGCGGCAGCGCGTCGGCGTACGCGGTGAGGGTGGCGAAGTCGGCGTCACGCGGGGTGTAGTCGGCCTCCGCCGAGTACGAGTAACCGCCCTTCTGGCGCAGGTCCTGGAACAGGGCCCGGCCCAGGACCTCGGCGAAGACGGCAGCCGCGGTGGAGCGGCGCAGTACGGAGGTGAAGACGAGGTGGCCGTCGTCGCCGCGAATGTAGGCGGGTGTGACGGGCAGCGTGCTGGACGCGGCCGGTGGGGGGAAGCGGCGGCCGGCGGGCAGGGTGAGGTCCAGGCCGTCCGGTACGCGGTCGCTGGTGAGCCACAGCACGGCGTTGTCCCGGGTGAACCGGGTCTCGGCCCAGTGGCGTACCTGGTCGGCCGTCAGGCCGTGGGTGCCGAGCTCGTCGTAGCTCGACAGGCCGTAGTCCTGGGCTCCGTAACGCCAGAGAGGCATCCGGGACAACGGGCCGTTCCCCCGGCTGCCCGCCTCCGTGCGCAGGATCTCCTTCTCCGTCTCCAGACGGTCCATCGGCAGGTCGCGCAGGGCCGCGCAGACGCTGTTGAGGTACGTGACGACCTCGTCCTCGTCGCCGGTGACGTGGAAGAGGGTGTACGTGTCCGCAGTGGCGCCGTTGTAGTGCAGGTCGGACAGGCCGAGGCGGTACAGGGCGAGGTGCTCGACGAGGTGGGTGAGGCCGGTCGTGGCCAGGGTCTCGTCGGCGCGGCCCACGCGGAAGAGAAGACCTGCGGTGATCTCGCCGGGACGTGGGGTGAAGAGAGCGGGGATGCCGTGGACGGTGGTGTGGCCGACGATGCCGTCGAGGACACCGCGGCCGGTGCTCGCCGTCTGTTCCGTGGCTGTCGTGTCCTGCGTGGTCATGGTCGTCTCCTGCCTCAGGCTGTCGCCGACGCGGCCGTGCGGTACTGCGCGAACCGGCTCTTCCAGTCGGGCAGGTAACGCCAGAAGGACTCGGAGGCCGTGTCTCCCAGGGCGGCGAAGTGCCGTGCGGCGTCCCCCAGATGGCCACCGAGGGAGAAGGCCAGGGCGAAGGTGCTGTGGCCGTCGATCCGGTACCAGCCGCGGCGGTGGTCGGGGTGCAGCACGGAGATCTGGGCGGCGCGGCGCAGATCGTTGCGGACCGACACGTTCCGCAGGTACTCCGTGGCCTCGGCGCCCTTGAGGTCACCCCAGTGCTCGATGTGGGCCTCGGCGACCAGCACTCCGGCGTGCGAGCCGTCGGGTGCGGCGCTCGTGCACTTCTGGGCGAAGCCGTGCGCGGCCTCCCAGGAACCGCCCCACTTGGGGCACAGCTGCTGGAGCAACTGGGACTGCGCGCGGTAGTCCTGGGGGTGGTGTTCCGACAGCCGGTCGTAGCGCCGCCGGGCCTCGGACTGCCCCAGCTCCAGGCCACGGGCGGTCAGCAGCCGGGCGGTCCAGGCGGGGGCGTACGCGGGCTCCTCGGCGCACACCTCGATCAACAGCCGTTCCGCCTTGCGCAGCCAGCCGTGGAACAGGTCGGCCTGGTCCCGCGACACATCCTCGCCCCGGGCGCCGCCGCGGGCCTCCCAACCGATGCGGATGTAGCGCTCGGCGAGCAGCGTGCGCGGCAGCGGATCGGCGGGCAGGGCCTTCGCGGCCTTCTCCAGGTACCACTCGGCCCTGCCGATGTGGGCGAGGAGCCCGGAGGCGAAGGAGACGTCCTCGGCCGAGTCGATCCCCGCGAAAAAGGCCTGGGTGGCCGCCCAGTCGCCGTCCCACGCGGCGGTGCGCAGCGGCGCCAGCGCGGGCAGCGCGTCGAACGGGTCGGTCACCGGTCCCGATGAGCCGCCGGGTCTGCCGTCCTTGTCGGCCCCCGTGCCGACGATGCTCTTGCCCATATGGCCGCCCCCCATGGCGTATCCGTGCGCGGAGTGCCCGCAGGCTAGCAGGGAGAGGTGACGCGGGGTTACTGAGATACGGGGGTGACGAGGGTGCTCTTGAGGGCGTCCACGAAGGGGACGAAGACTCCGGTCGGGAAGGTGAGGGTGGCGCGGGTCGGGGCCTTTGAGTCGCGGATGGCTATGTGGGTGGGGGAGTTCGCGATCTCGACGCAGTCGTTGCCCTCACCTCCACCGGAGTAGGAGGACTTCTTCCAGTGGGTGGGGGTGGTCATGTCGTCCTCACAGTTCCTTGGCCAACTGGTGGATGAGGTCGCGTGACTGCTCCGGGGGGAGTGACGCTTCCTTCACCCTACGGAAGAGCGTTCGAAAGTGCTCCAGTTGGGCCTCGGAGTCGAGGAAGGCCGTGCCGTGCGGGGCGTCGCGCACCACGGTGTCCAGACGGGGGACCGTTCCGCCCAGGTGTACCAGGGTGCTCCCGGCTCCGGCGAAGTCGTCCAGGGCGAAGGGGATGACCTGAACAGTGACGTGATCAGCCTCGGACATCTCCAGGATGCGGGCCAGTTGGGCTTGCGAGGCGGTGCGTCCGGCCACCTTGATCCGGAGTGCGGCTTCGTGGATCACGGTCTCGTACGGGATGGGATCGGGGCCTTCGATGACCACCTTTCGTTTCATCCGGTGCTCCACCCGGAGCTCCACCTCGCTTTCGGGGAATTCCGGGTTCATGTAAGCGAAGAGGGCCCGCGCGTAGTCCGCCGTCTGAAAGAGCCCCGGCACGTGAATCACCGTCACGTCGTGGCGGAAGGTGGCGTGGTGATCAAGCTCGGCCAGGTCCTGATAAGCGGAGGGGAGGATGCCCCGGTACTCCTCCCACCAGCCTCGGGTTCGGTCGGTCGCCATGGCCGCCAGGGCATCGATCAATTCGGCATCTGAACAGGCGTAGTTGGCCGCGAGGCGGCGCAACCGCTTCTCGCTCACCCCCGCGAGGCCAGCCTCGATCTGGCTGATCTGCGCGGAGCTCACCCCGAGCAGTGCCGCCGCGTCACGGGTCGTGAGGCCCGCCGCGTCCCGCAGTTTCCGGAGCTCGACCGCCAGGCGCATCTGACGTGCCGTTGGTTCGCGCCTCAATGCCATCGCCTGCTCCTCCCAACGCGCCTGTATGCGCGACTCGTTCGGGGCTACGTTATGCGATCGGCTTGCGAAACTTAAACGGTTAGACCTACCGTCGGTGATGCGACGCACACGCTGCGAAACCCCCGGGGTACCGGAAGCGCACCGCCCCGTCCTGCCATGACGGCTGCGGCACTGCCACCGCCCGGCGTCCTCAACTCCCCATCATCCGAACGGAGTTCACCCATGCCCGAAAACGAAGCCGAACCGTGGGAGTACTGCCTCTACATCCCGAACGACCTGCGCGCTGTCACCGTCAGTCGCCGCACCCTCCGCCTGATCCTCACCATGCACGGACTGATCGGCCTCGTCGACGTCGCCGAACTCCTCGCCGCCGAGTTGGTCTCCAATGCCGTACGGCATACCAAGGGGCCAGCCGCCCTCCGGGTGTGCTGGTCGGCGGGGGTGCTGCGGATCGGGGCGTGGGACGCCGACCCGGTGCCGCCCGAACCGCCGAGGTCGCTGGAGCAGGGCGCCGAATTGGAGGAGGGGCGGGGGCTGGCGTTGGTGCGGGCGTGTGCCGACCTGTGGGGGTGGCATCCGCTGGCCAGGCAGGGCAACCGCGGCAAGTTCGTGTGGTGCGAGCTTGCCTCGGCGTGACGGGCGTTGGCTCAGTACTCGAACTCGCCGATCCAGGCTCCTTCGACCAGTGCTTGGGGCAGGTAGTCCGACCGAACCTCGGCCGGGAAGTCGGCGTCGTGCCCCAGGCACGCCATGGCCAGCGGGGCGAGTGCCAGGAGTCCCTCGCTGCTGGAAGCGCGGTCCTCGTCCGCGGTCCAGTACTCCTTGTGTCGGCGCACGGCATCGGCGAGTGTCGAGTTGAACTGCTCGCTGTCCTGGCGCAGGTAGCGGTAGAAGAGTTCGAGCGGGGGACAGAGGATCTTCAGCATGAGCTCGGGGCTGGCGATCACAGCCGTCTCCGGCTTGGTCCCGTCGACCGCGGCAACCAGCTTTTCGCTCACATTGCCGCGGTTGAGCCAGTAGCTCTGCAGCGCGTCGATCCAGTCGTAGATGTACTCGTCGTACTCCGCCCCCGACTCTCTAAGGAGGGAGATCGGAACAGCGCACAGTTGCGTCATCCGATCCTGCTCTCGGCAGATGACGGCGAGCCAGAAAGCCTTGAGCCAGTTTCCGGCATTCGCGCTGTACTGCGGACCTGAGGCGGGGATGGACCTCAATTTCCCGGCAATGCGCGCTTCGACGCGGGCGTCGGACGCGGTGGCTGAGGCGAACAGTGCGGAACCCACCTGCATCGCCGCCACCCACGCTCGCCAAGTCGGAGCGTACTCGGCCAACGGGTCGCGGAGGCATCGCGCTTCTGCCTCGGTGAGTGTCATGAGGAAAGCGTGATCGAAATTCCTCGAATCCGCATCGAGTTCATCGATGGCCTCAACGGCTCCGTCGTGGAGTAGTTCGCACCATCCTTCGGCATCATCGGCAGAGAAGTCGTGCCGAGTTACGATCACGGTCACCGTTCGGCTCCCTTTGCTGACGGTGTTCCGCCTTCGCTCGCTACTCGATTCAGATTCAGTACTCGATCTCGCCGATCCAGGCGTAGTCCAGGAGCGCCTTCGGCAGGTACTCGGACTCGACCTCCACGGACAGGCCCTGGTCCCGGGCCAGACAGGCCATGGCCAGCGGACCGAGGGCTACCAGGCTGTCGGCGCTGGTCGCCCGGTCCTCATCGGCGGTCCAGTACTCCTTGTGCCAGCGCAGTGCGTCACCCAGTGCCTTGTCGAACTCCGCGGAGTCCCGGCGGATGACGCGGTACAGGAGGATGAGCGGCGGGTACAGGACCTTCGCCATCAGATCCGCGTCCGCGTACCGCAGGGCCTCCGGGGCGGTGCCGTCGACTGCCGCGACGAGCTTTTCGCCCACGTCCGGCCGGCCGAGCCAGAAGCTCTGCAGCGTCTCCACCCAGGAGTAGATGTACTCGTCGAACACGGCGCCGGAGTCACGCAGCAACGAGACGGGCACCTCGGCCAGGGCCCGCAGGCGGTCGTTGTCGCGGCAGATCATCGCCAGGTAGAAGGCGGTGACCCAGGTGCCCGCGTTCAGATGCGACTCGGGACCGGTGGCGGGCAGCGTGCGTTCCCGCTCCTTGATCCGGCAGGTGACGGTGGTGCCCTCGGGGGCGGTCGCCGCGGCGAACAGCGCGGCGCCGGTCTGCATGGCGGTGACCCAGGCCTCCCAGGTCTCGAACTTCACCGCCTGCGGGTCGATCGCACAGTGCTGCTGGGCCAGGCTGAGCGCCGTGCTCAGCGCCTGGGGCCGCAGGACCGGCGAGTCGGCGAACTCGTCGAGGATCCAGCTCGCCGTCTCGCCGAGGGCGTCGAGAGTGTCCGGCACGTCGTCCGTCGGATACACGTGGCGGGGAACGGTCGTGGCCACTGACGCTCTCCTCTAGTCGAGCTTGTAGTTGATCGGGAACTGCTCCAGGGTGGCCCCGGCGTAGCTGCCGGTGTTCTCCTTGGCCTTGACCAGGACGTAGTCCAGCTTGCCATCCTTCCACGCACGCAGAAGGTCACCGGCGATGCGGACGTCCGCGGCCTTGCGGCTCAGCATCTCGGCGATGATCGTGTGGACGTACTCCGAGGTGCCCTGCCGGACCATCCAGCCCTTGGCGGGTCCGGCGCCCTGGCGCCAGATCAGGTCGCTCTGCGGCGCCTTCGCCTCGACGATCAGATAGCTGCCGTCCTCCCGCTTGTACAACTGGTCGAACATGTTGGCGCCGTTGGGCGTCTTCGGCAGTGTCACGGGCGAGTAGTCCGCGTACCGCTCCGGAACGACGTGGACGCGGGCCGCGTCCTCGCCGAGGCGCTCGGGGATGGCGCTGTTGTTCGGCGTACCGGCGAGCCGTGCGTCGTAGTCCTTCTGGGCCTGGGCGAGTGCGTCCTGAAGTGCCTGGTCGCCCGGGTTAGCCTTGGCCGCCTTTTCCGCCGCGGTGAGTTCCCCGGCGACCTGGCGGTCCTTCGCCACACCGTCGAGGTAGTCGGCCTGGGGCTTGTCGAGGGCGTTGGGGCTGATCGGCTCCGGGGCCATGCGCGGCGGCGGCTGCTTGGAGGGCATGGAGTCCCGGGCGATCCAGTTGCCGTCCGCGTCCTTGGCGAGGACGGGCAGGGCGTTGCCGTTCCCGTCGATCCCGTCGATGCTGTGCCGGTGGCCGTCCGTGCGGTAGTGGTCCTTGAACCAGTCCGGGTCGGTGTTGGCCTTGTGGAGCTGGTCGTCGATGATCTTCTGCTGTTCCTCGGGGGTCCGCGCCGGCTGCGACTCGTCGGCGGCACCCGCGCCCTCGTCCGCGGTGTTCGCGGGCGAGCCCGCGTCGTCGCCGGTCCTGCCCAGGTCGCCCAGGTCGTCGCCGATTCCGGGGAGGGCGTCGTCGCCGAACCGGGCGGCCAGGTCGTCGAGGGCGCTGGGGGAGATCGGACCCACGGGGCCGCCGGGGCCGCCGGGGCGCAGTCCGGTGTCCGCGCTGCCGGCGGCGGCGTTGTCCACGCTGTTGGCCGGGACGTGATTGCCCGGCCCGCCGGGAACGTTGTTGCCCGCCTGGGTGCCGGGAACCGCGTTGTCCACGCTGTTGGTCGGCAGGTTGCCCGCCACGCCCCCCGGGGTATTGCCGGCAACTCCGCCCGGCGTGTTGTCGGCGACTCCGCCCGGACCCTCGACACGGTTGCCGGGAGCGCCCACGTCATCGCCGACGCGGCCGACGTCGCCGACGTTGTCGAGGCTGTTGCCCAGGTTGATGTTCTGGGCGGCGTTTTCGGCGGCATGGGCGGGGGCGCCTGCCATGGCGGGTTCCCTGACCGGGGCGGGCGTGTTCGGGCTGTCGGCGCCGGCGGCCGGGGAGTTCGGGCTGTCCGGCTGGTCGACGACGTCGCCGGGGCCGTCCTTGGCCTGCTGAAGGACGTTGCCGTTCTCGTCGAGGAGGTTGCCGTCCGGGTCGTAGTAGCGCGCCGGGGCACCGTCCTCGGTGGGCAGCTTCGTAGAGCCCTCCGGCAGCACCGGGGTGTCGTCCGGCAGCTTGATGTTCCCGCCCGGCAGTTCCGTCGCGCCCGCCGGGATCGCCGCCCCCTCCGGCAACCGCACCGTCCCGTCCGGGAGTTTGAGCGCGCCCTCTGGCAGAGTGATCGCGTTCTCCGGCAGGGCGGGGATGTCGATGTTGCCGACGCCCTTCAGCGCCGCGCTGATGTCGCCGATCTTCGACAGGCCCGCGCCCGCGCCCTTGGCGATGTAGGTCATCGGGTCGATGACCTTGCCCGCCTTGCCGGCCGCCGAAAGCACCTTGGCGACCGCGCCCGCCTTGCCCGCACCCGCCACACCGGCACCCGCACCGCCCGTGAACACGGTCGTCAGGACGTTGAAGGTGACCGCACCGGCCGCACGGCCGGGGTTCTTGCCCCACTCGTCCCAGGCGACCAGCGCCTTGCCGGTCTCCTTCATCGCGGTACGCGAATCACGGATCCAGGACGGCAGCTTGTCGTCCGGAAGCGTCCAGAACAACGCCCCCGCACCGGGGATGGAGGAGATCACCAGACCGGTCGCCAGCTGCGCCAGACCCTTCCAGGCCTGGCCCATCGCGTCCCAGCCGCCGAAGCCCACCAGCGTGCCGAGGCCCTTGATGGTGCCCCAGATGCCGTCCACGATCAGGCCGTCCCAGACGAAGGACTTCACCCAGTGGCCGACCTCGTACCAGTGGTGCTTCTCCTCGACCGGATCGCCCCACGGCACCTGGGCGTTCTTCATGTCCTCGGCGTTGAACCCGTACTGGTCCGTGCGCTCGGAGCCGTCACCGGCGACCATCTGGGTGCCGCCCCACAACGCGGTGATCTTGTTGTGGGCGGTCCGCTCGGCGGCCCAGAACGCCGCCACCGTCGCGGTGATGTCGTCCCGGATCTGGTTGTGCTCCTCGACCTTGTCCCCGTTGTACTCCCACTCGTCGTCGTCCTTGACGGAGTCGACGAACGTCGTGGCCTGGGTCTTCAGTTGCTCCAGCTTGTCGACGAGCGGCCGGATCTCGGTGGCGTACGACGACAGGGCGGAGGACACCGTCTCGAGGTCGTCGGCGAACGCGTCCGCCCGGTCCTGGACCGGCTTCGTGGTCGCGAAGAGCTGCTCCGCCTCCGGAGCCGTGTAGTACGCCGACAGGCCCTGGAACTGGGAGTGGACGTCCCCGCCGGTCTTGCGGACGTTGCCCGCGTCCTTCTTCAGCTCCGCGTAGTCGGTCTCCAGTTGCGGCAGATTGCCAGTGAACTGCGGTATCTCCCCCGGTTTGAGCACGCCGGCCCTCGCCCCCCGTTAATCCCAGACGTCGTCGACTTGAGCATCTGTATCAATGGACGTATCGCGTCCGCAATGCGGTTCCAGCGTAGGAGCTGAACGGCTGTTCCGGGAGGGGTGTTGCTGTTGCGAGGGATGAGGGGGCCCTGACCTGTGTCAACGTTTGCGTCGGTGACGGCCGGCCGTCGGCAGTGACACGCGTGTCGGCCGAGGCGCCGGTCGTAAGGTGCTCGGCATGAGCATCATCGGGGTCGGGATCGACGTGGCCGAGATCGACCGCTTCGCGGCGGCGCTGGAGCGTACGCCCCACATGGCACAGCGTCTCTTTCTGCAGAGCGAGTTGCTGCTGCCGAGCGGTGAGCGACGGGGCGTCGCCTCGCTCGCGGCGCGGTTCGCGGCGAAGGAGGCGCTCGCCAAGGCGCTGGGTGCCCCGGCGGGGCTGCACTGGACCGACGCCGAGGTCTACGTCGAGGACAGCGGGCAGCCGCGGCTGCGGGTGACGGGGACGGTGGCGGCGCGGGCGGCGGAACTCGGCGTGCGGTCCTGGCACGTGTCGCTGAGCCATGACGCGGGGGTGGCCTCGGCGGTCGTCGTCGCGGAAGGGTGACGACGACCGCCGAGGTGTCCTGCCGTACGGGCCGTCAGCAGATCGACTGGCTGCTGTTGACCAGCGTGTTGTTGCGGAACGTGGTGTTCGTGCCGCAGGGGCTCTCCCTGATCGCGGAGTTGGTCACCGTCAGGTTCTGGATGAGGATGTCCGAGTTGTTGGGGAACTCGGAGCGGGCCGCGAGGCGGATCTCGCCGCCGCCGGTGACCGTGCCGCTCTGGGCGGCGAGGTTCACGTTGTAGCAGTTCTCGATCAGGACCGCGTTGTTGCCGGTGTTGGAGAGGGTCACCTTGTCGATGACCGCGCCGCCGCTCTCCGACACGCAGAAGACGCCGCGTCCGCCGCCTCGCGCGATGACCTCGCCGACGCGGATGTTGGTGGGGTAGCCGCTGCCGACCCGGCCGTTGCGGTTGGCCATGCGGAAGGCCGCGTAACCGGTGCCCGCGCCCGCGTTGTCCGCGTCGACCTTCGTGACCGTCGCGTTGATGGTCTGGTTCAGCAGCAGGCCCGACTCGCCGACGTTGCGGGCGGTGACCGTACCGACGGTCAGGCCGTCCACGCCGTACGTCTCGACCGCGTGGCTGGAGGCGCCGGAGACGTACGCGTTGTCGATGCGGACGTTGCGCGTCCACTGGGTGGTGTCCCCGCGGTTGTCGATGCGTACGCCGAGGCCCGCGGAGAGGCGCATGTCGAGCTGGCCGAGGACCACGTTCTGGACGTTGCGCAGGAAGATGCCGTAGAGCGGGCTGCCGGTGAGGTTGAGGTGCTGGACCTCGATGTCGCGGGTGCCGCGGGAGTACACCGGTGCCTGGTCGCCGGAGCCGGTGCCGGTGACGTTGATGGTGCCGCAGACGTCGAGGGCGGTGTAGCTCGGGAGCGAGATGCGCGAGCCCGCGGACATGGAGCCCGAGCCGCGCACGACGACCCGCTCCTTGGCGGTGCGGCCGGCGGTGAGGCTGTTGACCGCGGCCTGGACCGCCGCGCGCAGGTCGGTGCCGGTGTAGACGGTCGAGCTGCCGCGGCGGGCCGTCCAGGTGCTGCCGTTGAGGACGGCCTCGGCCTGGTAGGAGCCTTCGCCACAGGCGGCGGCCGCGGCCGGTGCGGGGGCGGCGGTGGCCGGTGCCGTGAGGGTGCCGACGGCGGTCAGGAGGGCGGCTGTACCGGCGGCGGCGATGAGTGCGGCTCTGCGTCCCATGGGGGTGCGTCCTCTCGTGGAGCCCGTAGAACTCGTGACGTCTCTGGGGCTCTCGTGGCTCTCGTCGAATCGATTCGACTGAATCGATTCATCCGGTGGGGGCCGGTGAGTTTGGCAAAGGGGTGGCAAAGGGTCAATGCCTGTGACGAGGTTCGTGCGGTACGGGGGAGACTCGACGGCATGCGTACTGCGTACAGCGTGGAGACGGTCAGGACGGCCGAACGGGAGCTGATGGCACGGCTCCCCGACGGGGCGTTGATGCAGCGGGCGGCGGCCGGACTCGCCGCCGCCTGCGCGGACTTGCTGGGGCGGGTGTACGGCAGCCGGGTCGTGCTGCTGGTCGGCAGCGGCGACAACGGCGGCGACGCGCTGTACGCCGGGGCCCGGCTGGCGCGTCGCGGAGCCGGGGTCACGGCGGTGCTGCTGGCGCCCGAACGGACCCACGCCGGTGGACTTGCCGCGCTGCGGCGGGCCGGTGGCGGCGTGGCGCCGAGCAGGCAGGCGGACGGCATCCCGGCCTTCCTGCGGGCCGCCGCCGACCTGATCGACCGGGCCGACCTCGTCCTCGACGGGATCGTCGGCATCGGCGCCAAGGGGCCGCTGCGGCCGGACGCGGCGCCCCTCGCCGCGCTGGCCTCGCGGGCCCGGGCCGCCGTCGTCGCCGTCGACCTGCCGAGCGGCGTCGACCCCGACACCGGTGAGGTCGACGGCGAGGCGATCCGGGCCGACCTCACGGTCACCTTCGGGACGCACAAGCCGGGACTGCTGGTCGATCCGGGGCGGGAGTACGCCGGTTCTGTCCGGCTCGTCGACATCGGGCTGTCGCTGCCCGGTGAGGCCGCGGTGGAGGCCTTGCAGCACGCGGACGTGGCGCGGTTGTTGCCGGTGCCGGGGGCCGAGAGCGACAAGTACCGGCGAGGGGTCGTCGGGATCGCCGCCGGGTCCGCGCGGTATCCGGGGGCCGCGGTGCTCGCGGTGTCGGGGGCGCTGCGGGGCGGGGCCGGGGCCGTGCGGTACGTCGGGCCTGCGGCGGATGCCGTCATCGCCCGCTTTCCCGAGACATTGGTGTCGGACCGTGGGCCTCGGAAGGCCGGGCGGGTGCAGGCGTGGGTCGTCGGGCCCGGGGCCGGGGACGACGCGTCGGCGGTGGCGGAGGTGCTGGCGGCGGACGTGCCCGTGCTGATCGACGCGGACGGGTTGCGGCTGGCGGACGTGGACGCGGTGCGGGGGCGTGACGCGCCGACGTTGATGACTCCCCATGCCGGGGAGGCCGCGGCGCTGCTGGGGGTCGCGCGGGAGGAGGTCGAGAGGGCTCGGCTGGACTCTGTGCGGGAGTTGGCGGGGCGGTACGGGGCGACCGTGCTGCTGAAGGGGTCGACGACGTTGGTGGCCGGGCCGGGGGGTGGGGCGGCGGCAGCGGTGCGGGTGAATGCGACGGGGACGTCCTGGCTGGCCACGGCCGGTAGTGGGGATGTGCTGTCGGGGCTGACGGGGTCTTTGCTGGCGGCGGGGTTGTCGGCGGTCGATGCGGGGAGCGTGGGGGCGTATCTGCATGGGCTGGCGGGGAGGTTGGCGGCGGACGGGGCGCCGGTGGGGGCGCATGATGTGGCGGCGGCCTTGCCTCTGGCGTGGCGGGATGTCGTACGGGGCTGAAGTCGTGCGGCGCTGAAGTCGTACGGGGCTGAAGTCGTACGGGGCTGAAGGGGTGCTCGGCGGTGGGGGTGCCCTTGGGGTGTTTCGCCCCCTCCGCCCCTTCCCTTCCCGTCCCTGGGGGCTGCGCCCCCAGACCCCGCTTTTCGGCCCGAAGGGCCTCGTCCTCAAACGCCGGACGGGCTGGAAGGTGCAGGCGCTCGGCAATAAGGGTGATCCCACCGCGCGGCAACCCCCTCCCCTCACACCCCCGCGATTCTCTGATCGCATGATCAGCAGACGTATCGCGCCTCGATGTCTTGCCGTGGTCCTCGCCGCAGCCGCAGCCGCCGCCCTCCCCGTCGGTGCCGCCTCCGCCGAGCCGGTGCCGCCCGCTTCCGGGGCCGAGGGCGAGCTGGTGCCTGGAGTTGCGCCGGGGCCTGGGTATCAGCCGTGGCAGATCGACACGCCTGATCAGGCGTTGCCCCCGCAGGTGTATGAGCCCAGCGCGGAGGAGGACGCGGTGGAGCCTCGGGGTGCGGTGGCGGGGACGTACGACCTCGTCGAGTTCGTGCCGCTCGCCGATGCTGTCGCTCGGGTCGCGTGCACCAAGTCCGCCGGGCCCTATCAGCGGCAGGTCGAGCGGTGGCTGAAGCGGACGGTGGACGGGAAGCAGTCGGCGGGGGACTGCAAGGCGATCCGGGCGTTCCAGGTCAAGGAGAAGATCAAGCCGGCGATCGGGTTCGCCGGGCCCGTCACCTGGGCGCGGATGCAGCTCATCTCCGCGAGGAAGAACCCGAATGCCGCCAAGAAGTGTCCGGTGCGGTCGTACCGGGTCGCTTGTGTCGATCTCACGCGGCAGCTGACCTGGGTGCAGAAGGGCGAGAAGGTCGTGTACGGGCCGGTGCCGATGAGGAGCGGGCGGGCGGGGTACCGGACCCGGGCCGGGTGGCACACGATCTACTGGCGGCACAAGAACCATGTGTCGACGCTCTACAACCAGCCCATGCCTTACTCCCAGTTCTTCAGCGGCGGTCAGGCCTTCCACGCCGTCTACGGCAGCATCTTCACCACGGTCGGTTCCATGGGCTGCGTCAATCTGCGCCTGGGCGACGCCCGCAAGCTGTGGGGAGTGCTGAAGAAGGGTGATCGGGTGTACGTGTGGGGGCACAGGCCGGGGACGTAGGCGTCCGGCGGTCCTGTCGGACCCCTCTGAGACACTGGGGGCGCGATGAATGAGACAGCACCTGCCCCGACCGCACCGCTGCGTGCCCGCGCCGAGATCGACCTGGCCGCGCTGCGGGCCAACGTGCGGACCCTGCGTGCCCGCGCGGCGGGGGCGGCCGTCATGGCCGTGGTGAAGTCCGACGGGTACGGGCACGGGGCCGTGCCGTGCGCTCGCGCGGCCGTGCGGGCGGGGGCGACCTGGCTGGGTACGGCGACGCCCGAGGAGGCCCTCCAGCTGCGGGCCGCCGGGCTGACCGGGCGCATCATGTGCTGGCTCTGGACGCCCGGCGGGCCCTGGCAGGCGGCCGTCGAGGCCGACCTGGACGTGTCGGTCAGCGGGATGTGGGCCCTCAGGGAGGTCACCGAGGCGGCTCGCCGCGCCGGTACTCCCGCACGCGTGCAGCTCAAGGCCGACACCGGGCTGGGGCGGAACGGCTGCCAGCCGGGTGAGGACTGGGCCGAGCTCGTCGGGGAGGCGCTGAAGGCCGAGGGCGAGGGGCTGATCCGGATCACCGGGCTCTGGTCGCACTTCGCCTGCGCCGACGAACCCGGGCATCCCTCCATCGCCGCCCAGCTCACCCGGTTCCGGGACATGCTGGCCTACGCGGAGGGGCAGGGGGTGCGGCCCGAGGTGCGGCACATCGCCAACTCGCCGGCCACGCTCACGCTTCCCGAGGCCCGCTTCGACCTCGTACGGACCGGGATCGCGATCTACGGCATCTCGCCGAGCGCCGAGATCGGCGGCCCGGCCGACTTCGGCCTGCGGCCCGTGATGACGCTGTCGGCGTCCGTCGCACTCGTCAAGCAGGTGCCGGGCGGCCACGGCGTCAGTTACGGGCATCACTACGTCACGCCGGGCGAGACCACCCTCGGACTCGTGCCCGTCGGCTACGCGGACGGCATCCCGCGGCACGCCTCCGGGTCCGGCCCGGTCCTGGTCGGCGGCAAGTGGCGCACGGTCGCCGGGCGGGTCGCGATGGACCAGTTCGTCGTCGATCTGGGCGGTGACGAGCCCGAACCGGGCGCGGAGGCCGTGCTGTTCGGGCCCGGCGACCGCGGGGAGCCCACCGCCGAGGACTGGGCGCAGGCGGCGGGGACCATCGCGTATGAGATCGTCACCCGGATCGGAACGCGCGTTCCCCGCGTCTATGTGAATGAGGAATGAGGAACGAGCCGGGTAACCGCAGGAGCGCGGAAGCACAGCAAGCCCGGCATCATCCAGCACCATTCGGCAACTCCTGTGTCATCCGGCGCAGCGAACCACCAGTCAGTCCGGCGAAGAGGAGCGGTACGTGAGCGAGAGCAGTGCGGAGGTCGTCGCGGACGCCGCCGCGGCCGTCGCCTCCGCCACGGGGGCGGCCGGGTGGCGCCGGGCGACCGGCATCGCGGGCGCCGCCATAGGAGTGGTCGCCGCGGGCGCGGCCGCCGGAGTCGCCATAGAGCGGCTCACCGTCGGCCGCGGCATGCGCAAGAAGGCACGGCTCGCGCTCGACTCGACCGGGCCGTACGGCGCCTTGCGGGGCATGCCCGGCAAGGCGTACGCCGACGACGGCACCGAGCTGTACTACGAGGTCGACGACGTGGAGCCGGAAGGCGGCTCGGCGCCCCGGCGCCGGCGGCTCTTCGGCCGCAAGGCGCCCCTGCCCGTCACCGTCGTCTTCAGTCACGGCTACTGCCTCAGCCAGGACTCCTGGCACTTCCAGCGCGCCGCCCTGCGGGGCGTCGTACGGACCGTGCACTGGGACCAGCGCAGCCACGGCCGGTCCGCGCGGGGCGTGGCCCAGGTGCAGGACGACGTGCCGGTCAGCATCGAGCAGCTCGGCCGCGACCTGAAGGCCGTCATCGACGCCGCCGTGCCGGAGGGGCCGATCGTGCTGGTCGGGCACTCCATGGGCGGCATGACCGTCATGGCCCTCGCCGACCAGTACCCCGAGCTGATCCGCGAGCGGGTGGTGGCGGCCGCCCTGGTCGGCACGTCGTCCGGGCGGCTCGGCGAGGTGAACTTCGGTCTGCCCGTCGCCGGTGTGAACGCCGTACGGCGGGTGCTGCCCGGCGTACTGAGGGCACTGGGGCAGCAGGCCGCCCTGGTGGAGAAGGGGCGCCGGGCCACCGCCGACCTGTTCGCCGGGGTCATCAAGCGGTACTCCTTCGCCTCCCGGGACGTCGACCCGGCCGTCGTCCGGTTCGCCGAACGGATGATCGAGGGCACGCCGATCGACGTGGTCGCCGAGTACTACCCGGCGTTCAACGACCACGACAAGACCGAGGCCCTCGCCCTCTTCACGGACATGCCGGTGCTCGTGCTGGCCGGAGTGGGGGACCTCGTCACGCCCAGCGAGCACAGCGAGGCCATCGCCGACCTGCTGCCGGACGCCGAGCTGGTGCTCGTGCCGGACGCCGGGCACCTGGTCATGCTGGAACACCCGGAAGTGGTCACCGACCGCCTCGCCGACCTCCTCACCCGCGCGGGTGCCGTACCCGCAGGCGCTACCGTGAATGGCTATGGAAGCACCAGCAGCGCCGCACGACCCGGCTGACACCGAGCTGACCGTCACCTCCCCCGACCAGATGCGCGAGCTGGGCCGCCGCCTCGCCAAACTGCTGCGCGCCGGCGACCTCGTGATGCTCACCGGGGAGCTGGGCGCGGGCAAGACGACGCTGAGCCGGGGGCTCGGCGAGGGGCTCGGCGTCCGCGGGGCTGTGACGTCCCCGACCTTCGTGATCGCCCGTGTGCATCCGTCCCTCGGGGACGGGCCGCCGCTCGTCCACGTCGACGCGTACCGCCTGGGTGGCGGGCTCGACGAGATGGAGGACCTCGACCTCGACGTCTCGCTGCCCGAGTCCGTGATCGTCGTGGAGTGGGGCGAGGGCAAGGTCGAGGAGCTGACCGACGACCGGCTGGAGGTCCTGATCCACCGGGCCGTCGGAGATACGACCGACGAGGTGCGGCACGTGACGCTGACCGGGCTGGGGGAGCGGTGGGCGGCGGTGGATCTGAGCGTGCTCGCCGCCTGACCGCACGGGTTGATGAATGTTCCGACAAGACGTCGGCAAGATGTTGCGTTGCGCGTCTTCGGCGTGGTCACATGGTACCCAGTCCGTAGTTAGGTCTACCTAACTACGCCCGCCCCCGAACTTCAGGAGGCGTCCATGTCGGCCACCGAGAACAAGCCGGAGCCGCGGCCCTACGCGGTCGTCGCCGGGGTGTCCATGCGCGATCTGCTGGCGTCCTGCGCGGCCGCGACTGCCGTGTCCACGCCGCCGCGCCTGCCCGATCCCGAAGCGCTGCGGCCGCGGGCGGAGCACCGTAAGGCCGCCTAGCGGATCACGACGACCCGCACGCCGATCGTCGCGAACTTCCACATCGCGTCGCCGTCCGCCCGGGACTCCCGGACGCCGCCCGCCTTGACCGTCGGTGCGGGCGCCGGCGTGGAGCCGTCCACCGCCGCGCTGAAGCCGACCGGTACGCCCTTCACGGTGGTGAAGCGCACGACGTGCTCGACGGGGATGCCGTCGGTGCCGGTGACCCGGTTCGAGCGGGACGTGACGGCGTAGGTGCCCGGGGCCGGGGCGACGGTGCCCGGGGTGACCTTGAAGGTGCGGCTGACCTTGTCGCCCCGGCCGACCAGCCACACCCGGTCGTCGTCCACCGAGTACACGACCCGTTCACCCGTACCGGAGCGCTCGGGCAGCGCGGCGGGGTCCCGCACGGCCCGGGGTGCCTTCGAGGCGGCCGCCGCGAGCGCGCCGCCGGCGTCGGGGCCGCCGAGGTCCGCGGGGACGCCCGCCGAGGCCTGGTAGGCGAGGAAGCCGACCGTCGCCAGCGCCGTCACGGTGAGCCCGGCCACGATTCCCGAGCTGCTGACTGCCACCGTCGTCCACCTCAGCCTTGTGTAGTACGTCCCGCTTTGCCGCGACGGTAGCAGCAGGTGACGGCCCGATCTGTACGGCCGTGCCCGCGGCGCGGGAGCCGTAGGCTGTTTGCGTGCTCTTGCTCGCTCTGGATACCGCCACCCCCGCCGTCACCGTCGCGCTGTACGACGGCACGGACGTCATCGCCTCGTCGAGTCAGGTCGACGCGCGCCGGCACGGTGAGCTGCTGCTGCCGGCCGTCGACCGTCTGCTCGCCGAGGCCGGTCTCACGCTGGACGCCGTCACCGGTGTCGTCGTCGGCATCGGCCCCGGCCCCTACACCGGGCTGCGCGTCGGCCTGATGACCGCGGACACCTTCGGGCTCGCCCTCGGTGTGCCCGTGCACGGTGTGTGCACGCTCGACGGCCTCGCGTACGCGGCCGACATCGAGAAGGGCCCCTTCGTCGTGGCGACCGACGCCCGACGCAAGGAGGTCTACTGGGCGCAGTACGCCGACTCCCGCACCCGCCTCACCGACCCCGCGGTCGACCGGCCCGCCGACATCGCCGAACGGGTCGCCGGACTGCCGGCCGTCGGCGCGGGCGCGCTGCTCTACCCGGACACCTTCCCGGTCGTGCACGAGCCGGAGCACGTGTCCGCCGCGGCGCTCGCGCGGCTGGCCGCCGAGAGACTGGCGGCGGGCGAGGAACTTCCCGCTCCCCGGCCGCTGTACCTGCGCCGCCCCGACGCCCAGGTCCCCAAGAACTACAAGGTGGTCACCCCCAAGTGACCGACACCGTGACCCGCACCATGACTCCTCGACTGCGCGAGATGCGCTGGTGGGACATCGACCCCGTGCTCGAACTGGAGCGGGACCTCTTCCCCGAGGACGCCTGGTCGCGGGGGATGTTCTGGTCGGAGCTGGCCCACTCCAGAGGGCCCGAGGCGACCCGGCGGTACGTCGTCGCCGAGGACACCGGCGGGCGGCTCGTCGGGTACGCGGGACTGGCCGCCTCCGGAGACCTGGCCGACGTACAGACGATCGCCGTCGCCCGCGACCACCAGGGCACCGGACTCGGCGGACGGCTGCTGACCGACCTGCTGCAGGCCGCGACCACCTTCGAGTGCGCCGAAGTGATGCTGGAGTGCCGGGTGGACAACCTCCGCGCCCAGAAGCTCTACCAGCGCTTCGGGTTCGAGCCCATCGGTTTCCGACGCGGCTACTACCAGCCGGGCAATGTGGACGCCCTGGTGATGAAACTGACCGACCCTTCGACTTCCCTGCAAGGAACCGAGATCCATGGCTGACGAACCGCTCGTCCTCGGCATCGAGACTTCCTGTGACGAGACCGGCGTCGGCATCGTCCGGGGCACCACCCTGCTGGCCGACGCCATCGCCTCCAGCGTCGACGAGCACGCCCGCTTCGGCGGTGTCGTACCGGAGGTGGCCTCCCGGGCCCACCTCGAGGCGATGGTGCCGACCATCGACCGCGCGCTGAAGGAAGCGGGGGTGAGCGCGAAGGACCTGGACGGCATCGCGGTCACCGCCGGTCCGGGGCTCGCCGGCGCCCTGCTCGTCGGGGTTTCGGCGGCGAAGGCGTACGCCTACGCGCTCGGCAAGCCGCTGTACGGCGTCAACCACCTGGCCTCGCACATCTGCGTGGACCAGCTGGAGCACGGGGCGCTGCCGGAGCCGACCATGGCGCTGCTGGTGAGCGGCGGCCACTCGTCCCTGCTGCTCTCCTCGGACATCACCTCCGACGTACGGCCGATGGGCGCGACCATCGACGACGCGGCGGGCGAGGCCTTCGACAAGATCGCGCGGGTGCTGAACCTCGGCTTCCCGGGCGGTCCCGTCATCGACCGCTACGCCCAGGAGGGCGACCCGTCGGCCATCGCCTTCCCGCGCGGTCTGACCGGCCCGCGCGACCCGGCGTACGACTTCTCCTTCTCCGGGCTGAAGACGGCCGTGGCCCGCTGGATCGAGGCGAAGCGGGCGGCGGGGGAGGAGGTGCCGGTGCGGGACGTGGCGGCGTCCTTCCAGGAGGCGGTGGTGGACGTGCTGACCCGCAAGGCGGTCCGGGCCTGCCGCGACGAGGGCGTCGACCACCTGATGATCGGCGGCGGCGTCGCCGCCAACTCCCGGCTGCGGGTGCTGGCCCAGGAGCGCTGCGAGGCGGCCGGAATCCGGTTGCGGGTGCCGCGGCCCAAGCTGTGCACGGACAACGGGGCGATGGTGGCGGCGCTGGGCGCGGAGATGGTGGCGCGGGGCCGGGCCGCGTCGAGCTGGGACCTGTCGGCGGACTCCTCGCTGCCGGTGACGGAGCCTCATGTGCCGGGGCACGACCACGTTCACGAGGTCAGCAAGGAGAACCTGTACTCGTGACGGTGGCGTTGATGTGGGAGGCGAAGGCGGCCGAGGGGCGGGGCGGGGAACTGCTCGCCTGGGCGCGGGCGCAGGACCTGGCCGAGGCCCCGCTGCGGCGGGAGACCTTCCGGGCGCCGGGGGACCGGGTGCTGGTCATCACCTGGTGGGATGCCGCGTACGACGCCGAGTTGCCCGAACTGCCGGAACCGGACGGCGAGTTGGTCACCCGGGCGGTGCATCGCTGGCGGTTCGAGTCGGTGGGCGACTGATCGGGGCGCGCGAGGCGAGGGCGCCGGGCGGCCGGAGAGGTACAGGCTGCCGTGTCCGAAGGCCGCGCCCCGGGCGCCGAAGCGGTCCTCCCAGGAGCGCAGTACCGCCGACGGCTCGTCCGCGCCGATGCGGTGCGCCCCGCCCGTCCAGTGGATCGCGGCCGGTGGGTCGGAGGCCCGTTCGAGGCACGTGCCCGGGTCGCGCCCTCGTTGCCGGTGTCGCGTGGCTGCCAGCTTGCCGTCGCTCGTCCACACCGGGCGGCCTGATCGGCCGTATGAGTCGGCTCGGCTCGCGTGGCCAGCGCGCCCGGGGTGCCGGTGGCCTGTGGCGTACCGGCACCCCGCAGCCGCGCGTCAGTCACCGGGGACGGCCGCCGACACCTTTGCCGCCTCCGTCTCGCACCGCAGTCGGCGCTCCACGCCCAGTTCCCGCACCGGCCCGGTCAGCGTCAGCCGTGCCACATGCCGTATCTCCGTGCTGGACGCCCCCAACCGCAGCTCCAGTGCTCCCGGTTCGACCACGCGACGCCCCCGGCGGTCGGTGAACGCCGACAGGTCGGCGTGGAAGCGGAAGGTCACGCGGCTCGCCTCGCCCGGCTCCAACTCCAGCCGCCGGTAGCCGATCAGCCGTACGTCCGGTCGCGTGACGCTCGCCACCGGGTCGTGCAGATACAGCTGGACGACCTCGGCGCCGGCGCGGTCGCCCGTGTTGCGGACCGTGACCGACACGTCGTACGAACCGTCCGTGTCCACTTCCGCCTGCGGGCCGCCCGTGAAGTCCTCCCAGGTGAACGCGGTGTACGCGCGCCCGTGCCCGAACGGGTACAGCGGCGTCGGGTCCAGGTTGCTGACGTCGGCCTTCAGACCCAGCGGCGGCTGGAGGTACGTCCACGGCTGGCCGCCGGGGACGCGCGGGACGCTCACCGGGAGGCGGCCCGAGGGGTTCACGCGACCCGACAGGACTCCCGCCACCGCCGGGCCGCCCTCCTCCCCCGGGAAGAACGCCTGGACGACGGCGGCGAGCCGGCCGTCCCAGCGGCCGAGCGCGTAGGGGCGGCCGGTCAGCAGGATCAGGACCACCGGGACGCCCGTCGCCACCAGTGCGTCCAGCAACTCGCCCTGGGCGCCGGGGATGTGCAGGTCCGACGCGTCGCAGCCCTCGCCCGAGGTGCCCCGGCCGAACAGGCCCGCCCGGTCGCCGAGCACGGCCACGCAGACGTCCGCCTCGGCCGTCCGGGCCACCGCCTCCTCGAAGCCCGAGGTGTCCGGGTCCGAGACCCCGCAGCCCTCCGCGAACGTGACCTTGGCGTCCGGGAGTTCGGCCCGCAGCGACTCCAGCAGGGTGGGGATCTCGACGCCCATCGGCACCTCGGGGTGGTGCGTGAGGACGTGGGACGGGAAGGAGTAGCAGCCGAGCATCGCCAGGGCGTCGTCGGCTCGCGGGCCGACCACCGCGATGCGGGTGTCCGGGGCCAGCGGCAGCAGGCCGTCCGGGTTGTCCAGCAGGACCACCGACTCCTCGGCCAGACGGCGGGCCAGGGCGCGGTTCGCCGCCGAGTCGAGGGTGATCCGCCCGGCCGGCTCCGGGTCCCAGTCCTCGTCCAGCAGGCCCAGTTCGCACTTCTGGAGCAGGACCCGGCGGGCCGCCCGGTCGATCAGGGACTCCGGGACCGAGCCCGCCCCGACCGCCTCCAGCAGTGGTGTGCCGTAGCACTTGAGCGTCGGCAGTTCCACGTCGACGCCCGCCGCCAGCGCCGCGTGCGCCGCCTCCGCCTCGGTCTCCGCCACCCGGTGCAGGGTCTGCAGGAAGCCGATGCCGAAGTAGTCGGCGACCACCGTGCCGGTGAACCCCCACTGTTCCCGCAGGAGTTCGGTCAGCAGGCCGGTGTCCGCGTGGGCTGGGACGCCGTCCGTGTCGTTGTACGCGGCCATCACCGAACGGGCGCCGCCCTCGCGCAGGGCCAGCTCGAACGGCGGGAGCGTCACATCGGCGAACTCCCGGATCCCGGCCCGCACCGGGGCCTGGTTGCGGGCGCCGGCCGAGGAGGCGTACCCGGCGAAGTGCTTGAGCGTGGCGACGACCCCGGCCGATTCGAGGCCGCGGACGTAGGCGGCGCCGACCGTGCCGACCAGATACGGGTCCTCGCCGATGGTCTCCTCCACCCGGCCCCAGCGCAGATCCCGTACGACGTCCAGGACCGGGGCGAGGCCCTGGTGGACGCCGACCGAGCGGAGGTCCTGGCCGATGCGGCGGGCCATCTCCTCGACCAGCTCGGGGTCGAAGGTCGCGCCCCAGGCCAGCGGGACGGGGTAGGCGGTGGCCTGCCAGGCCGTGAAACCGGCCAGGCACTCCTCGTGGGCGATCGCGGGGATGCCGAAGCGGCCGGCCCCGGCGATACGGCGCTGGGCGCGGGCCAGTGCCTGCGCGCCCAGCGCCGGGTCCACGGGGGCCGTGCCGAAGGGGCGGGTGAGCTGGCCCAGGCCGTGGGTGATCAGCTCGTCCCAGTCGTAGTCCGCGGTCATTTCGCGCTGGAGGGGCGCGACTTCGCCGCCGTCCGTCGCGGTGGCGCCCACCCACACGCCGTAGAGCTGGGCGGTCTTCTCCTCCAGGGTCATCCGGGAGAGGAGGTCGTCGACGCGGGCGGCGGCGGGCAGGGCGGGGTCACGCCAGGGCGCGGTGGTCATGAAACTCCTGTCGGGGTGAATGGCCCTCTCGCGAATGTTTCGAGATGTAAGTCGAATGTTTTGGGAACCTAGGCCGGTGCGAGGGGTTCGTCAAGAGGTCGCGCAGGGATACGATCGCCGCCATGACACCCCCGGAGCCCGCAGAAACCCGGACGACAACCCCGACGGCCGGACGGTCCGCACAGACCGCGACGCTCGCCGAGATCGCCCGCGAGGCCGGCGTTTCGGCGCCGACAGTTTCGAAGGTCCTGAACGGACGTGCCGATGTCGCCCCGGCGACCCGCAGCCGCGTGGAGGGCCTGCTGCGCGCGCACGGCTATCGGCGCCGGCGTGCCGAGGCGAGCCGCTCGCCCCTGATCGACCTGGTCTTCCACGAGCTGGAGAGCGCCTGGGCGATGGAGGTCATCCGGGGTGTGGAGAACGTGGCGCGGGACGCCGGGCTGAGTGTGGTGCTGAGCGAGAGCGCCGGGCGGCTCACCCCCGGGCGGACCTGGGCCGACCAGGTCGCCGCCCGCCGGCCGCACGGCGTGGTCCTCGTGCTGTCCGGGCTCGACGAGTCCCAGCGCGCCCTGCTGGGCAGCCGCTCCATCCCGTTCGTGGTGATGGACCCGGCCGGCGACCCGGGCGCCGACGTGCCCTCGATCGGCGCCACCAACTGGCAGGGCGGCCTCGCCGCGACCCGGCATCTGGTCGAGCTCGGCCACACCCGCATCGGCGCGATCACCGGACCGTCCCGGATGATGTGCAGCCGCGCCCGTGTCGACGGCTACCGGGCCGCCCTGGAGACCGCCGGGCTGCCGGTCGACCCCGAGCTGATCGCGGCCGGCGACTTCCACCACGAGGCCGGCTACCGGCGGGGCCTGGAACTGCTGCGCCGCCCGGACCGGCCCACCGCCGTCTTCGCCGGCAACGACCTCCAGGCGCTCGGGCTGTACGAGGCCGCGCGCGAGCTGGGGCTGCGCATCCCGGAGGACCTGAGCGTGGTCGGGTTCGACGATCTGCCGGTGGCGCCCTGGGTGGGGCCGCCGCTGACGACCGTACGACAGCCCCTGACCGAGATGGCCGAGGCGGCCGCCAAGCTGGTGCTCGACCTCGGGCGGGCGGAAGGGACGCCGGCCGCCACCAGGGTCGAGCTGGCGACCAGCCTGGTGGTGCGGGCGAGTACGGGGGCTCCGCCGAGTTAGTCGTGTTTCCGCGTTGACGGGTGTGGTGAGGCCCCTCACACTGCTCCGAAGCCAATCGGTTGCACAACCGAAACTTTCGGAGGCACCCGCAATGAGATCTCTGAGACCAGGCTTATCCCTGACTTCCCTGGCATCCCTGACTTCCCTGGTGAGTGGCGTCGCGTTGCTCGGCGCGCTGCTGGTCACCGCCCCCGCCGCGCACGCCGCCGACGCGCCCCTGCGTGACCTCGCCGCCGCCAAGGGCAAGGTCATGGGCACGGCGGTCACCGGCTCCAAGCTGACCGGGACGTACGGCGAGATCGCCGCCCGCGAGTTCAACGCGCTGACCCCCGGCAACGCCATGAAGTGGGGCTCGGTCGAGCCGACCCGGGGCAGCTTCGACTGGGCCGAGGCCGACCGGATCGTCGACTTCGCGGAGGCCAACGGGCAGCAGGTACGCGGTCACACCCTGGTCTGGCACAGCCAGAACCCGGGCTGGCTGACGAACGGCACCTGGACCTCCGCCCAGCTGAGCCAGCTGATGAACGATCACATCGCGCTCGAAGTGGGCCGCTACAAGGGCCGGCTGGCCACCTGGGACGTCGTCAACGAGCCGTTCAACGAGGACGGCACCTACCGCCAGACCCTCTGGTACAACGGCCTCGGCGCCGACTACATCGCCCAGGCCCTGACCGCCGCCCGCGCCGCCGACCCGGCCGCCAAGCTGTACATCAACGACTACAACGTCGAGGGCGTCAACGCGAAGAGCACCGCTCTGTACAACCTGGTCAAGTCCCTGAAGGAGCGCGGCGTCCCGATCGACGGGGTCGGGCTCCAGGCCCACCTCATCGTCGGCCAGGTGCCGTCCACCCTCCAGCAGAACATCCAGCGCTTCGCCGACCTCGGCGTGGACGTGGCGATCACCGAGCTGGACATCCGGATGCAGCTGCCGTCGGACAGCGCGAAGCTGACCCAGCAGGCGGCCGACTACAAGGCGGTCGTCGGCGCCTGCGTGGCGGTGGCCCGGTGCGTCGGCGTCACGGTGTGGGGCTTCACCGACTCCGACTCCTGGATCCCGGACACCTTCCCGGGACAGGGCGCGGCGACGCCGTACGACGAGAACTACGCGCCGAAACCGGCGTACGAGGCGATCGCGCAGGCGCTCGGCGGCAGCCAGTCGACCGAGGGTTGCACGGCGACGTACAGCGTCACCAGTCAGTGGAGCACCGGCTTCACGGGGCAGGTGCGGATCGCCTGCTCCGGGGCCGCCCTGTCGTCGTGGAAGGCCGACTGGACGTACGGCGCGGGGCAGCGGATCACGCAGGCCTGGAACGCGACCTGCGCCCAGACGGGAACGGCGGTCAGCTGCTCCAACGCCTCCTACAACGGGACGGTGCCGGACGGCGGATCGGTGACCTTCGGGTTCAACGCGTCGTGGAGCGGGAGCAATCCGGTGCCGGTGGTGACACTGGGGTGAGACGGTCCTGAGAAGGTGAGAATTTCCGAAGAAAACCGTCTCCCACCCCCGTCCCTAACATTCTCCTAATAATTCGGACTTACGTTCCTACCCGTGACCGGACTTGACGAGAACGGCGACGAGGGCAGACGAAGAGGCCGACGGTCTGGAGCGCTCAAGGCCGTCGGTCTCACCCTCGCGGGCGCACTGGTGCTGGGCGCCGCCGCGGCGGGCTGGGCCTACTGGCACCTCAACAGCAACATCAAGAGCGTCGACATCAACAGCGCGCTCGGCGACGACCGCCCGGCGAAGGCGGTGACGACGCCCACCCCGTCCGGTACCGTCACGGCGTCCGCCGCCCCGCTGCCCACCAAGGCCCTGAACATCCTGGTCCTCGGCTCGGACTCGCGCAGCGGCGAGGAGAACCAGGCGCTCGGCGGCGGCGACAGCTCCGGCGCCCGGTCCGACACGGCGATGGTGGTGCACCTCGACGCGGGCCGTACGACGGCGACCGTGGTCAGCATCCCGCGCGACACGCTCGTCACCCGGCCGTCCTGCCCGCTGTCCTCCGGGGGGTCGACGGCGGTGGCGTACAACTCGATGTTCAACAGCGCCTACTCGGTGGGCGGTCCGGTCTGCGCGGTCAAGACGGTCGAGTCGATCACCGACGTCCGCATGGACCACTACATCGAGATCGACTTCGCCGGCTTCGCGAAGCTCGTGGACGCGCTCGGCGGGGTCACCGTCACCACGGACGAGGACATCGACGACGACGACAGCCACCTCAAGCTGGACGCCGGCACCCACGAGCTCGACGGCGAGCAGGCCCTCGCCTTCGCCCGCACCCGGCACGGTATCGGCGACGGCAGCGACCTCGGCCGCATAGGCCTCCAGCAGAAGCTGGTGGAGGCCCTGCTGGAACAGATCTCCTCGACGAACCTGCTGACCGACCCCGCCAAGCTCTACCGGGTCGCCGACGCCGTCACCGGCAGCCTCACCACGGACACCGGCCTGAACTCCCTGACCGAACTGATGCGCCTCGGCGAGAGCCTGCACGGCCTGTCGGCGGACCGGGTGACGACGGTGACGATGCCGGTGGTGACGGCGCCCTCGAACCAGTACCGGGTGGTGGCGGACGAGCCGGAGGCGCGCGAGCTGTGGGAGTCGCTGCGCTGAGCGCCGAGCTGTGTGCCCCGAGTGGTCGGGGAGGCAGACGGAGGAAGACTCCGCGAAGAAGTCCGTCGGGCATGTCGATCCGGGTGGCTCCCGTTCGACGCTGGGGTGAGAGGCCGGGAAGGACCCGGCCCGCACGGCACGAGGAGCCACCATGCCCCGTTACCTGTCGCTGGTGAAGGTCGACGAGAACACCGCGCCCGCCGAGGGCCCCAGCCCCGAGCTGATGCAGCGGATGGGGGAGCTGATCGAGGAGATGACCAAGGCCGGCGTCCTGCTGGACACCGCCGGGCTGACGCCGACCGCGCAGGGCAACCGGGTGCGGTGGGAGGGCGGGCAGCTGTCCGTCACGGACGGGCCGTTCACGGAGTCCAAGGAGGTCGTCGGCGGCTACGCGATCATCCAGGCCAAGGACAAGGCCGAGGCGATCGAGTGGACCAAGCGCTTCCTGAAGGTGCACGAGGAGCACTGGACGGTGACCTGCGAGGTGCGGGAGATCGCCGAGGGCTAGTGTCGCGGCAGGCAACGTTCGCCCCGTCGCGACGCCCGACACGCTCCCCCAGAGGGGGTGCCCCCACTCGCCGCACCGGCCGAAAGCCCAAGTACGTCCAGGCCCTACGCCTTCCGGCCGGCCGGCACGCCGAGAGCACGCACCGGACGCCGCTCCTTGACGGGCAGACGTCGCCTGCCACGGCACCAGGGGCTGCCGGCTGAGCGCTCCTTGGCGGCAGGCCTTCGCGGGTGTCTGATGGTGGGCTGTGACACCACAGCCCACCGCCGACCCGCGCGGAGCCGTCGAAACCGTCTTCCGTATCGAGTCGCCCCGGATCATCGCCGGCGTCGCCCGCATCGTCCGGGACGTCGGCATCGCCGAGGAGCTGGCCCAGGACGCGCTGGTCGCGGCCCTGGAACAGTGGCCGCGCGACGGCGTCCCCGACAACCCGGGCGCCTGGCTCATGGCCACCGCCCGGCACCGCGCCGTCGACCTGATCCGGCGCCGGGAGAACTACGCCCGCAAGCTCGCCGAGATCGGCCGGGACCTGTCGGACGCGGCCCCGCCGGAGGAGCCCGCCGACCCCGAGGACATCGACGACGACCTGCTCCCCCTGGTCTTCACCGCCTGCCACCCGGTCCTGTCCGCCGAGGCCCGCACAGCCCTCACCCTGCGTCTGCTCGGCGGCCTGACCACGGCCGAGATCGCCCGCGCGTTCCTGGTCCCGGAACCGACGGTCGCGCAACGCATCGTCCGCGCCAAGCGCACCCTCGCCACGAAGAACATCGCCTTCGAGGTGCCGTACGGCCCCGACCGCGAGGCCCGCCTCGGCTCCGTCCTCGACGTCATCTACCTGATCCACAACGAGGGTTACGCCGCCACCGTCGGCGACGACTGGCTGCGCCCGGGCCTGTGCGAGGACGCCCTACGCCTGGCCCGCGTCCTGTCCGGCCTGATGCCGAAGGAGCCGGAAGTCCACGCCCTGACCGCGCTGTTGGAGTTCCAGACCTCGCGATCGGCGGCCCGCACCGGCCCGTCCGGCGAACCCGTCCTCCTCAAGGACCAGAACCGCCGCCGCTGGAACCGCATGCTCATCGCCCGCGGCATCACCGCCCTCGGCCGCGCCGACGCCACCTCCACCGGCGCCCCGGGCCCGTACGCCCTCCAGGCCGCCATCGCCGCCTGCCACGCGATGGCGTACTCCTACGAGGAGACCGACTGGCGGACCATCACCACCCTGTACACCCTGCTCGCCGCCCGCGCCCCCTCCCCGGTCGTCGAACTCAACCGTGCGGTCGCCCTGTCGATGGCGGACGGTCCGGCCCCGGCGCTGGAGATCGTCGACGCCCTGGCCGCCGAACCGGCGCTGCGCGACTATCACCTGCTGCCGAGCGTGCGGGGCGATCTGCTGCTGCGGCTGGGCCGTACGGCGGAGGCTCGGGCCGAGTTCGTACGGGCGGCCGAGCTGACGCACAACACGCGGGAACGGGAGCTGCTGCTGAGGCGGGCGGCCGAGGCCGAGGCGTCCTGATCAGGCGGGATGCCCGAGCAGCATGGTCGGCGCCCCCGCCACCCGCGTCAGGAACACGGTCGCCGAGTTCCGCCCGTGCTGCTTGGGGAGGGCCTTGCGGCGCAGCTCCTCCGGCTCCACCGCCGACCCCCGCTTCTTCACGGTCAGGATGCCGACCTCCCGCTCCCGCAGCAGGGCCTTCAACTTCTTGACGTTGAAGGGGAGTCGGTCCGTGATCTCGTACGCGGAGGCGTACGGGGTCGGCCGCAGTTCGTCGGCCGTGATGTACGCGATGGTCTCGTCGACCAGCCCGCCGTCGAGGTCCTCGGCGACCTCGGCGACCAGATGGGCGCGGATGACGGCGCCGTCGGGCTCGTACAGGTACCGGCCGACGGATCGGACCCGGGGATTCGGCAGGCCCCGGCCGAGGAGCGTGCGCGGACCCGGCAGCAGGGTCGCCCGTACGGCGCCCGCCCCGGTCCCGAACCACAGCACCGCCTCCTTCACGTCCCCGCCGTCCGAGATCCACTCGGCCTCCGCGTCGGCGGGCACGGCCTCGTGCGGGATGCCGGGGGCGACCTTCAGGGCGGCGTGCGGTGCCTTGAGGGCGGTCCCGATCGCCCAGGACAGCGGCGGTGAGTACGCCTCGGGGTCGAAGATCCGGCCGCGCCCGCCGCGCCTCGCCGGGTCGACGAACACGGCGTCGTAGCCGGCGGTGTCCACCTCCGTCACGTCCGCCTCCCGCACCTCGATGAGGTCGTCGAGGCCGAGCACGTCGGCGTTCGCCCGCGCCACCGCCACGGTCGCCGGATCCCGGTCGACGGCGAGCACCCTGACCCCGGCCCGCGCGAGCGCGATCGCGTCCCCGCCGATCCCGCAGCACAGATCGGCCACCGACCGCACCCCCAGCGCCCGGAAGCGCTCCGCCCGGTACGACGCCACGCTCGCCCGGGTCGACTGCTCGACCCCGTTCGGCGTGAAGAACATCCGCCCGGCGTCCTCGGCCCCGAACTTCGCCTCCGCCCGCTGCCGCAGCCGCGCCTGTCCGAGCGCCGCCGACACCAGGTCGGCGGGGTGCTCGCGGCGCAGCCGGGTGGCGACGGCGAGTTCGTCGGCGGGGGCGGTGCCGCGCACCGCGTCGAGGAGGGCGCGGCCCTCGGGGGTGAGGAGGGGAGCGAGGTCGTTCACCGGCTCATTGTGGGCCAGTCGGTGGATGGTCTGCCCGCGGTGGAGGTGTCGCCCCGGGTTCGCGGGGGCGTCCTGCGAGGATCCCGCACCATGCGAACAGTAGGACAAAATGACAAAAGTCGGTCATGTGTGACGCTGAGGGGCGGCATCGCCGTGCTCGCCGTGGCTGCCCTCGTCTCCGGCTGTGCGCAGGGCGGTGACGGCTCCGACGTCGGGCCCGCCGCCGGCCAGCAAGGCGCGAAGGTGGGGCGCACGGCCGAGCTGCGCGCCGCGCACCAGGCCAGAGTGGCGGCGGCGAAACGCTGGGGCCTGAAGGAGGTCCCGCTCACACCCCCGCGCCCCCCTGCCGCCAAGTCGACGATCACCACCCGCAGGGGCTTCGAGGTGGACGGCCACCGCTACGACAGCCTCCCGCCGGTCTTCACCACCGTCCCCACCAAGCACAAGATCGTGTTCCTCACCATCGACGACGGTGCCGAGAAGGACCCGGCGTTCCTGCGGATGATGAGCGAGCTGAAGATCCCGTACACCGCCTTCCTCAGCGACTACCTGGTCAAGGGGGACTACGGGTACTTCAGGAAGATGCAGGCCGACGGGGTCGTCCTCAACAACCACACCCTCCGTCACCCCTACCTGCCCGGGCTGTCGTACGCCCGCCAGAAGCGCGAGATCTGCGGCATGCAGAAGGTCATCGAGAAGCGCTACGGCAAGCGCCCCACCCTCTTCCGCCCGCCCTTCGGCAGCTACAACGAGGCCACCCTGCGCGCCGCCAAGTCCTGCGGCATCAAGTACGCGCCCCTGTGGAACGAGGAGGTCTTCGTCGACCGCTGGGAGTACCGCGAGTGGGACCGGAAGATCCGCCCCGGCGACATCGTCCTCAGCCACTTCCGGGGCCGACAGGACTGGAAGGGCACGATGCCCGACATGATCCGCCGCTTCCTGAACAAGGTCACGCGGGAGGGGTACGCCGTGGCCCGCCTGGAGGACTACCTGTGAGGTGGCGGGCACTGGCGTCCGGAGCCCTCACAGCGGCCCTCCTCGCCGGCTGTGCAACCCAGACCGCCCAGCCCGCCGATCCCGCCGAACGGCTGGGCGAGAAGGCGACCGGGGGCGTGGGGACGTACGGGCCGCGCAGGGCGGGGCCGTACGGACCGAGCGGGGCGGGGTCGTACGGTCCGGAGGACACGGGCTCCTACAGCCCGGGGGGCACGGGCTCGTACGGTCCGGAAGGCGCGGGTGAGCGGCCGTACCGCCGCTGGGGGCTCGCGGCCCCTCTGGCCCCGGCTCCGAGACCGGCCGCCAGGCCCCCCGCCGCGCGCCCGGGTCTGCCGCCCGTCGTCCACCACGTCCGCACCCGCGACCGGGTCGTCTTCCTCACCTACGACGACGGCGCCGAGAAGGACCCGCGGTTCGTCGACATGGTGCGTGAACTGCGGCTTCCGGTCAGCATGTTCCTCACGGACAGCGTCGTGGGGCCGGGATACGGCCACTTCGCGCGCCTCCAGTCGGTCGGCGCGAGCATCCAGAACCACACGCTCGACCATCCCGCCCTGCGCGGACTGCCGTACGCCGGCCAGCGCGCCGAGATCTGCGGCCAGCAGGACAAACTCCGCTCCCGCTTCGGTATCCGCCCCCGCCTCTTCCGCCCGCCCTACGGCACGTACGACACCACCACCCTGCGCGCCGCCGCCGACTGCGGCCTCTCGGCGGTCGTCCTGTGGCGGGCCTCGGCGGAGAACGGCGACCTGACCTTCACCGAGGGCGAGAGCCGCCTGCGCCCCGGCGACATCGTCTCGATGCCCTCGCGCGAGCCGACCGGCGACACACTCGCCGAACGGACGACCCGGCTGCTGCGGCAGATCCAGGGCAGGGGGCTGACGGTGGGCAGGCTGGAGGACTACCTCTAGCTCGGCCTGGGTCGGCCCAGGTCGGTCTCCGCGCGTGAACGCCAGCTGAAAACCTCACCGCCGCGCCGCACCGCATTGGCACTCCGCTTGACCGAGTGCTAATCACAGTCATAGTCTCGGGTCTGGCACTCCCCCCTGGAGAGTGCCAACTACGCGACGGGCAGGTCCGGCACCCGCGACGACGGATCGACCTGGTCGCCACCTCAGACAGTTAACCCCGTGAGATCTCCGAAGGGGGAGGTCGGATCGTGACGACCACCAGCTCCAAGGTTGCCATCAAGCCGCTCGAGGACCGCATTGTGGTCCAGCCGCTCGACGCCGAGCAGACCACCGCCTCTGGCCTGGTCATCCCGGACACTGCCAAGGAGAAGCCCCAGGAGGGCGTCGTCCTGGCCGTGGGCCCCGGGCGCTTCGAGAACGGCGAGCGTCTTCCGCTCGACGTCAAGACCGGCGACATCGTGCTGTACAGCAAGTACGGCGGCACCGAAGTGAAGTACAACGGCGAGGAATACCTCGTCCTCTCGGCTCGCGACGTTCTCGCGATCATCGAGAAGTAATTCACCTCGCTTCGCCTCACCGCGAAGCACATTGCTTGAGCTGCGCCCCTGGCCCCCCGCGATCACTCATGAGCCGGGCGCCGGGGGCGCGGCTAATTTCACCTAGATTTCCGAGAGGGCTCACGCTCCCATGGCGAAGATCCTGAAGTTCGACGAGGACGCCCGTCGCGCCCTCGAGCGCGGCGTCAACAAGCTCGCCGACACGGTCAAGGTGACGATCGGCCCCAAGGGCCGCAACGTCGTCATCGACAAGAAGTTCGGCGCCCCCACCATCACCAACGACGGCGTCACCATCGCCCGCGAGGTCGAGGTCGACGACCCGTACGAGAACCTCGGTGTCCAGCTGGTGAAGGAGGTGGCGACCAAGACCAACGACGTAGCGGGTGACGGTACGACCACCGCCACCGTGCTGGCCCAGGCGCTGGTCCGCGAGGGCCTGCGGAACGTCGCCGCGGGTGCCTCCCCGGCCGCCCTGAAGAAGGGCATCGACGCCGCGGTCCAGGCGATCTCCGAGGAGCTCCTCGCGACCGCCCGCCCCATCGACGAGAAGTCCGACATCGCCGCCGTGGCCGGTCTGTCCGCCCAGGACAGCCAGGTCGGCGAGCTCATCGCCGAGGCGATGGACAAGGTCGGCAAGGACGGTGTCATCACCGTCGAGGAGTCCAACACCTTCGGCCTGGAGCTGGACTTCACCGAGGGCATGGCCTTCGACAAGGGCTACCTGTCTCCGTACATGGTGTCCGACCAGGAGCGTATGGAGGCCGTCCTCGACGACCCGTACATCCTCATCAACCAGGGCAAGATCTCCTCGATCCAGGACCTGCTGCCGCTGCTCGAGAAGGTCATCCAGGCGGGTGCCTCCAAGCCGCTGCTGATCATCGCCGAGGACGTCGAGGGCGAGGCCCTGTCGACCCTGGTCGTGAACAAGATCCGCGGCACCTTCAACGCGGTCGCGGTCAAGGCCCCCGGCTTCGGTGACCGCCGCAAGGCGATGCTGCAGGACCTGGCGGTCCTCACCGGCGCCACGGTCATCTCCGAGGAGGTCGGCCTCAAGCTCGACCAGGTCGGCCTGGACGTGCTGGGCTCCGCCCGCCGCGTCACGGTCACCAAGGACGACACGACCGTCGTCGACGGCGCCGGCAACTCGGCGGACGTCACGGGCCGCGTCAACCAGATCAAGGCCGAGATCGAGAACACCGACTCCGACTGGGACCGCGAGAAGCTCCAGGAGCGCCTCGCGAAGCTGGCCGGCGGCGTGTGCGTGATCAAGGTCGGCGCCGCCACCGAGGTGGAGCTGAAGGAGAAGAAGCACCGCCTGGAGGACGCCATCTCCGCGACCCGCGCCGCGGTCGAGGAGGGCATCGTCTCCGGTGGTGGCTCCGCGCTGGTCCACGCCGCCAAGGTGCTGGAGGGCGGCCTCGGCAAGACCGGCGACGAGGCCACCGGTGTCGCCGTCGTCCGCCGCGCGGTCGTCGAGCCGCTGCGCTGGATCGCGGAGAACGCGGGCCTCGAGGGCTACGTCATCACCGCCAAGGTCGCCGAGCTCGACAAGGGCCAGGGCTTCAACGCCGCGACCGGCGAGTACGGCGACCTGGTCAAGGCCGGCGTCATCGACCCGGTCAAGGTCACCCGCTCCGCCCTGGAGAACGCCGCCTCCATCGCCTCCCTCCTCCTCACGACCGAGACCCTGGTCGTCGAGAAGAAGGAAGAAGAGGAGCCGGCCGCCGGTGGCCACGGCCACGGCCACTCCCACTGAGGCACCAGGAGCTCGCACGAAGAAGCCCCCGCTCCCTCTGAGGGAGCGGGGGCTTTCCCCTTCGCGGGTCACGGGGTGTGATGCGCGGGTCATGGGAAGTGCTGGGGACTCACGGGGTCTGGGCGACTGCCCCCAACTGCTCCAGCAGCCCGGCCCGGTCGTACTGCCACCACCCCTCGCAGATGCTCCCGTCCCGGAACCGGTGCCAGGTCGTCCCGGTCATCGTGACCTCCTGCCCGGTGGCCGCGACCCCCAGGAACTCGCCCGTGTGCCGCCCGGTCCACGTCCACCGCGTGCACACCCGGTCCGCCTCGGCGACCTGGTCGTCCACCCGGAACGAGAAGTCGAAGGAGCGCCGCCAGCCGGCGTACTCCTCCCGCGCTCCGCGCAAGCCGAGGTCCTGCGGATTGGCGGGATCATGATCCACGTAGTCGTCCGTGCACCGCTCGAACACGGCCTCCGGCTCGCCCCGCCCGGCCTCCTCGAAGAACGCCCGCGCCACCCCACGGTTGAGCTGCTCGTCCCGCACCACGTCCAGATCGGTGAAGGTCGGCATCCCGTCGCACAGGGCGACCAGCTCCCGGAAGATCCGCTCGGTCTCGGGCAGATTGGAGTTCCGCATCGCCTCCTCGTACGACGGAAACTCCACGATCTCGACGAAGTGCGACGCGTCCGACAGATCCTTCCCGACCACCGCGTGCGTCGCGGTCCGTTTCCCCCGGGTCTGCTCGACCCACCTGTCCATCAGTCGGTTCATCTCGTCGAACCGACTGGTCCTGCAGTCGATGAGCTGCACAAAGGTCATGACACCACCTCCAGACCCCCCTGGGCCCGGCCGAACAGCACCATTCTCCCACCGTGACGCCCCGGCGCCTCCTGTCCGTTTGGCACGTCGTCGCCCCGGCCGTCGGCCGCGAACTCGCGGTACGTCTCCTCCTCGGTGACGGCTCGTGGCTCGACGCCCTCCCGGCCGTCATGCGCCTGGAACCGCGAGCGGTTTCCTGGGTCGTCGAGGTCCTGCGCGACCCTACTGCGGCCCGTACTTCCGCCCCGTCCGCGAACTGATCCCGCCCAGCAACCCCCGAGGCACCACCTTCACCACCCCCATCATCACCTTGTACCGAGGATCCGGAATCGACACGCTCTTCCCCCGCGCGAGGTCGTTGAGCGCCGCCGCCACCAGCTTGTCCGCGTCCAGCCACATCCATCCCGGGATGTTGTCCGTCCCCATTCCGGCCCGCTGGTGGAATTCCGTCCGCACGAAGCCCGGGCACAGCGCCATCAACCGCACCCCGCTGCCGGCCAGATCCTTCGCCGCCCCCTGGGTGAACTGCACGACCCACGCCTTGGACGCGCCGTACGTCCCGCGCGGCAGGAAGGCGGCCACCGACGCGACGTTGACGACGCCTCCGCGGCCCCGCTCGCGCATCGCCTCGGTCGCCGCCGAGGTCAGCCGGAGTACCGCCTCGCAGTGCACCTTGAGCATCATCAGCTCGTCGGCCATGGATACGTCGAGATAGCGGCCCTTGTTGCCGAAGCCCGCGTTGTTGACCAGCAGGTCGACGGGGTTTCTGCGGTCGGCCAGCCGGGCGGCGACCGTCTCGATGCCGTCGTCGGTGGCCAGGTCGGCCGTGACGACCTCCGCCTCGATGCCGTGCCGGTCGTGCAGTTCGGTCGCCTGTTCCCGCAGCCGCTTGGTGTCGCGGGCGACCAGGACGAGGTTGTGCCCGTCCGCCGCCAGCCGTCGCGCGAAGGCGGCACCGATGCCCGCGGTGGAACCCGTGATGAGAGCCGTTGTCATGGCGCCAGGTTAATGACCCGGACTGTGCGCGTCCGCTCCCTGGACAGGGCCTTTTGGCGCCTGAAGGGCGGGCGAGCGGCAGCCCCGTTGAGTGTTCGTCAGGCTCCGTGCTTCTGCACGTACTTCCGCGCCCACTCCCGCGCCTCCGAGTGCAGCGCCTCGCCCGCCGCCAGCAGCCGCGGCTGCAGGTACCGCTCGGTGGTGATCGCCCGGAACACCAGGGCCACCGTCACGTCGTGGTCGGGCCGGTGGACGATCTCGACGGGGTCCCCGGCGCGGATCTCGCCCGGCTCGATCACCCGCAGGTACGCACCCGAGGCTCCCTTCTGCGTGAACCGCTTCACCCACCGCTGCTCACCCATGTGCCCCTGGAAGGTGAGGCACGGAATCCGCCCGCTGCTGACCTCCAGCACCACCTGCGACCCGACGCGCCAGCGCTCGCCGATCAGCGCGCCGGAGACGTCGATGCCCTCCGTCGTGAGGTTCTCCCCGAACGCGCCGTTCGCGAGCGTGCGCCCCAGTTCGCGTTCCCAGTCGTCCAGGTCCTCGCGGGCCACCGCGTACACGGCCTGGTCGTTGCCGCCGTGGTGCCGGGTGTCGCACACGGTGTCCCCGGCCAGCCCGCTGGCCCCGACGCCCTTGGGCCCGGGCGCGGCCACCTTCACGGGCTCGTCGGTCGGCCGCTTGTCTATGCCGGTCAGACCCTCCGGCTGGTCCGTGTACGGCACGGCCTTCGCGCGGCCGAGATTCACCGAGAGAAGCTTCATGAGCGCACGGTAGGCGAACCCACCCCAAAGTGTCGACAGAGTTTTCTGCGAGAGCCCCAAGCTCCGCTTATGCTCAAAGGGTGATCGAGGCCCGTCATCTCCGCGTGCTGCGCGCCGTCGCCACCACCGGCTCCTTCTCGGCGGCGGGGCGCGAACTGGGCTGCACCCAGCCCGCCGTCAGCCAGCAGATGAAGGCCCTGGAGGCGTCCGTCGGCACGCCCTTGCTGATCCGCAGCGGACGCGAGATGCGGCTGACCCAGGCCGGCGAGGCGCTGGTGCGGCATGCCGCCGGGATCCTCGCCGGGCTCACCGCGGCCGAGGAGGAGGTCGCGGCCATCGCGGGCCTGCGCGCCGGGCGGGTCCGGCTCGTCTCCTTTCCCAGCGGCAGCTCCACCCTCGTACCGACGGCCCTCGCGGCCCTGCGCGCCGAACACCCGGGGACTCGTGTCTCGCTGGAGGAGGCCGAACCGCCGCAGTCCGTCGCCCTGTTGCGCGAGGGCGACTGCGATCTGGCACTCGCCTTCCGGTACGAGGGGGCGGCGGGCGCCGAGGAGTGGGACGACCTCGTCGTACGGCCGCTGCTGACCGACCGGCTCGTCGCCCTCGTGCCCGAGCGGCACCGGCTCGCGCGCGCGGAATCCGTCGCCATCGGCGAACTCGCCACGGAACCGTGGATCGCGGGCTGCCCGCGCTGCCGCGGCCAGCTCGTCGAGGTGTGCGAGAGCGCCGGTTTCACCCCCCGCATCGACTTCGCGACCGACGACTATCCGGCGGTGGTGGGCCTGGTGGGCGCCGGCCTCGGCGTCGCCGTCCTGCCCCAGCTCGCCGTCGAGTCCGTACGGCCGCGGGGCGCGCGCACGGTGACGCTGGAACCGGCGGTCCGGCGGGAGATCGTCGCGCTCACGCTGCCCGACCTGGCCCAGGTGCCGGCGGTGGCGGCGACGCTCGACCAGCTGGCGCGCGCGGCCAACCGTTGACGCGGGGCAAAAACAGGGGCACGCCTGCGCGTGCCCATCCTGCAGAAACGTTCCTTCAGTTGGTCGGTCGCTCAGTCGTTCAATTGCTCGAAGGGCCGTCCCCGGCTGCCGCCGACGCCGACACCAGCCGGTGGCGGGCCCGCCCCATGAGCTCCTCGCGCTCGTCCTCGGTCAGCCCGCCCCAGACGCCGTACGGCTCTCTCACCGCCAGCGCGTGCGCCGCGCACTGCGCGCGGACCGGGCACCTCATGCAGACCTCCTTGGCCGAGTTCTCGCGAGCGCTCCGGGCCGCGCCACGCTCACCCTCCGGATGGAAGAAGAGCGAGCTGTCCACCCCGCGACAGGCGGCCAGGAGCTGCCAGTCCCACAGGTCCGCGTTCGGTCCGGGAAGGCGGGAGAAATCTGCCATTGCGTGACCCCTTGTAGCCGTTCTGGGCGGATACGGTGTCCACGACCGTACATCTACGATCTAAGGAGATGAAAATATGACTCATTGCGAATCTAGCCTCAGACACCAGCAAATGGGAAGAAATGGGTCTGAATGGGGCACGGCTTGTGGCGAAACGTTGTGGGTCCGCCGCACATGTCTGCACCGTGTCCGCGCCCTCACGTAGAGTGCCGAAGATGGCACACGGCCCCGTAACTCTTTCGAGTGACCGTCGTTGAGAGGGCGGAGGCGGTTGAAACAACAAGAGCTCGGGCAGGCGTCCGAGACGGTCGACCGCACAGGTGACGATTTCGTACCAGCCTGGAGGCTCAAGGTGACGTGCATCAGCTGCGGAGGACGGCCATGACATCCGTCCTCGTCTGCGACGACTCCCCGCTTGCCCGAGAGGCGCTCCGCCGCGCGGTCGCGACCGTGCCCGGCGTCGAGCGCGTGACGACCGCGGCCAACGGCGAGGAAGTCCTCCGCCGCTGGGGCGCCGACCGCTCGGACCTGATTCTGATGGACGTACGCATGCCCGGACTGGGCGGCGTCGAGACCGTCCGGCGGCTGCTGTCCGCCGACCCCGGAGCGCGCATCATCATGCTCACCGTCGCCGAGGATCTGGACGGCGTGGCGCTCGCGGTCGCCGCCGGCGCCCGCGGCTACCTGCACAAGGACGCCTCGCGCGCCGAGTTGCGCGCCACCGTGACGCAGGCCCTCGCCGACCCGACCTGGCGGCTGGCCCCGCGCCGGCTGCGCTCCGCCGAGATGGGCGCCGCGCCGACGCTCACCGCGCGCGAGATCCAGGTCCTCGAAGGCATGAGCCACGGCCGCTCGAACGCCGAGATCGGCCGCGAGCTGTTCCTCTCCGAGGACACCGTCAAGACCCACGCCCGACGGCTCTTCAAGAAGCTCGGCGCCTCGGACCGCGCGCACGCCGTGGCGCTCGGTTTCCGCTGGGGCCTGGTGCGCTAGGTCCCCCGCGTGGGTTGTAGCGGGGGTGCGGAAATCCCCGCCTGCCTCATGGTGGGCGGGGGTGACGACGGGGCCCGCCGGGTGCCCGCTGCCCGTTTCGGCGCGGATGCCGCATCCTTGAGGGTGTGGAGTTCCTCGGGGACGAGTCGATCGAGCGGGAGGGGAGGGCGCAAGGGATGAGTTCCGGCGCACCTGCTCATAACGCTTCGGTGCACAACGACCAGGGCGATGCCACGCATCGGACGCCGCCAAGGCACCATGGACCGATGCGCGACGACGAGGCGGGCACTGCCCCAGGGGCGATCGGTGCGCTCGTCCACCGCGCCGTAGACGGGGACGAGCAGGCCACGCACGACCTGCTCGCCCATGTCCACCCCTTGGCGCTGCGCTACTGCCGTACCCGTCTGTCCCGTCTCCCGGGCGACGCCCGGCACTTCGTCGAGGACCTCGCCCAGGAAGTCTGCGTGGCGGTCCTCCTCGCCCTGCCGCGCTACCGGGACACCGGCCGCCCCTTCGAGGCGTTCGTCTTCGCCATCGCCGCGCACAAGGTCGCCGACCTCCAACGGGCGGCGATGCGGCACCCCGGCTCGACGGCAGTCCCCTCGAACGAGATGCCGGAACGGCCGGACGACTCGCTCGGCCCGGAAGAGCGGGCGCTGCTCAGCAGCGACGCCGAATGGGCCAAGAAGCTCCTGGCCAACCTGCCCGAGAACCAGCGGGAGCTGTTGCTGCTGCGGATCGCGGTGGGCCTCACGGCCGAGGAGACCGGCCAGATGTTGGGAATGTCACCCGGAGCGGTCCGGGTCGCCCAGCACCGCGCCCTGAGCAGGCTGCGGGCGCTGGCCGAGCAGTAGCCCTCCGCCGGGCGCCGCCGCCGATGAACGGGCGTCCACCGGAGTCCGTACGAACATACGAAGCCCGGAGTCACCCGGCACCGTGGAATTCGGGAGGTGAGCTTCCCGTTAGCATGGACATCCGCACCGATCAAGGCCATTTGGGGAAGGTGTCATGACTGCCAACGTCGACGGAGTGCCCGGAAAATTCGCGACACTCGGGCTGACCTACGACGACGTGCTGCTGCTGCCGGGCCCGTCGGACATGGCACCCGACGAGATCGACACCGCCTCGTACGTCTCCAAGAACGTGCGGGTCAACATCCCGCTGCTGTCCGCCGCCATGGACAAGGTCACCGAGTCGCGCATGGCGATCGCGATGGCCCGCCAGGGCGGCGTCGGCGTTCTGCACCGCAACCTCTCCATCGAGGACCAGGCCAACCAGGTCGACCTGGTGAAGCGCTCCGAGTCCGGCATGGTGGCCGACCCGATCACGATCCACCCGGACGCCACGCTCGGCGAGGCCGACGCCCTGTGCGCCAAGTTCCGCATCAGCGGTGTCCCGGTGACCGACGGCAACAAGAAGCTGCTCGGCATCGTCACCAACCGCGACATGGCCTTCGAGACCGACCGTACGCGCCGGGTGCGCGAGGTCATGACGCCGATGCCGCTGGTCACCGGCAAGGTCGGCATCTCCGGTGTCGAGGCCATGGAGCTGCTGCGCAAGCACAAGATCGAGAAGCTTCCGCTGGTCGACGACGGCGGTGTCCTCAAGGGCCTGATCACGGTCAAGGACTTCGTGAAGGCGGAGAAGTACCCGAACGCCGCGAAGGACGGCGAGGGCCGCCTGCTGGTCGGCGCCGCGGTCGGCGTGGCCGGTGACGCCTTCGAGCGGGCCCAGGCCCTGATCGAGGCGGGCGCCGACTTCATCGTCGTCGACACCGCGCACGGCCACTCCCGCCTGGTCGGCGACATGGTCGCCAAGATCAAGTCGAACTCGACGGGCGTCGACGTCATCGGCGGCAACATCGCCACCCGTGACGGCGCCAAGGCGCTCATCGACGCCGGTGTCGACGGCATCAAGGTCGGCGTCGGCCCCGGCTCCATCTGTACGACCCGGGTCGTCGCCGGCATCGGCGTCCCGCAGGTCACCGCCATCTACGAGGCGGCCCTCGCCGCCAAGGAGGCCGGTGTCCCGGTCATCGGCGACGGCGGCCTGCAGTACTCCGGCGACATCGCCAAGGCCCTGGTCGCGGGTGCCGACACTGTGATGCTGGGCTCGCTGCTCGCGGGCTGCGAGGAGTCGCCGGGCGAGCTGATGTTCATCAACGGCAAGCAGTTCAAGTCGTACCGCGGCATGGGATCGCTCGGCGCCATGCAGTCCCGCGGCGACCGCAAGTCCTTCTCCAAGGACCGCTACTTCCAGGAGGGCGTCGCCTCCGACGAGCAGCTCGTCCCCGAGGGCATCGAGGGCCAGGTGCCCTACCGCGGCCCGCTCTCCTCGGTCGTCCACCAGCTGGTCGGCGGCCTGCGCCAGTCGATGTTCTACGTCGGCGGCCGGACCGTCCCCGAGCTCCAGGACAACGGCCGGTTCGTCCGGATCACCTCGGCGGGTCTCAAGGAGAGCCACCCGCACGACATCCAGATGACCGTCGAGGCACCGAACTACAGCCGCAGCAAGTGACCCGCACGCGCGCGTGAAGCAGGCCGAGGGCGGCTCCGGAGCATCCGGGGCCGCCCTTGTCGTACCCGTCGGCGATACTGGAAGACGCTGAAACGCATCAGGGAAAGGCCACACACGTGACTGAGATCGAGATCGGGCGCGGCAAGCGCGGCCGCCGGGCGTACGCCTTCGACGACATCGCCGTCGTCCCCAGCCGCCGTACGCGGGACCCGAAGGAGGTCTCGATCGCCTGGCAGATCGACGCCTACCGATTCGAGCTGCCGTTCCTGGCCGCCCCCATGGACTCGGTCGTCTCCCCGGCCACCGCGATCCGCATCGGTGAGCTCGGCGGCCTCGGCGTGCTGAACCTCGAGGGCCTGTGGACGCGGCACGAGGACCCGCAGCCGCTGCTGGACGAGATCGTCGGCCTGCCGGTCGAGGCCGCGACCCGCCGCCTCCAGGAGATCTACGCCGCCCCCATCAAGGAAGAGCTGATCGGGCAGCGCCTCAAGGAGGTGCGCGACTCGGGCGTGGTCACCGCCGCCGCGCTCTCCCCGCAGCGCACCGCCCAGTTCTCCAAGGCGGTCGTGGACGCGGGCGTGGACATCTTCGTCATCCGCGGTACGACGGTCTCGGCGGAGCACGTCTCCGGCTCGCACGAGCCGCTGAACCTGAAGCAGTTCATCTACGAGCTCGACGTCCCGGTGATCGTCGGCGGCTGCGCCACGTACACCGCGGCCCTGCACCTGATGCGCACCGGTGCGGCCGGCGTCCTGGTCGGCTTCGGCGGCGGCGCGGCGCACACCACGCGCAATGTGCTCGGTATCCAGGTCCCGATGGCGACCGCGGTCGCCGACGTGGCCGCTGCCCGCCGTGACTACATGGACGAGTCCGGCGGCCGGTACGTGCACGTGATCGCCGACGGCGGCGTCGGCTGGTCCGGCGACCTGCCCAAGGCCATCGCCTGCGGCGCCGACGCGGTGATGATGGGCTCCCCGCTGGCCCGCGCCACGGACGCGCCGGGCAAGGGCCACCACTGGGGCATGGAGGCGGTGAACGAGGAGCTGCCGCGCGGCAAGAAGGTCGACCTCGGCACGGTCGGCACCCTTGAGGAGGTCCTCGCGGGCCCGTCCCACACTCCGGACGGCTCGATGAACTTCTTCGGAGCGCTGCGGCGGGCGATGGCGACCACCGGGTACAGCGAGCTGAAGGAGTTCCAGCGCGTCGAGGTGACGGTGGCGGATTCGGTGCACCGGCGCTAGTCGGTACGACGTGAAGGGGCCGCCCACTATCAGGTGGGCGGCCCCTTCCGGTGCGTACCGGGTACGTGTGGCTGCGTGCAGGCTGCGTACCGGGTGTGTACGGGTGCGTCGTCGTTACGCGGCGGCCTTCTTGGCGCCGGAGAACGCGGCGAACGCGCCGACGCCGAGGAACACGAAGGTCAGCAGGTCGGCCTCTTCGCTCCAGGCCTTGGTCACCACGTCGAAGTGGTCCGTGAAGATCGTCATCACGGACATGCCGCTCGCGTCGGCGCCGATCATGGCGATGCCGATGAGCTGGCCCGCGTAGACGGCCCCGAGCGACAGGACCGCGCTCACCACGGGCAGCACCGGGTGGGAGCCGCCGAGCTTGCCCGCGGCGAGGCCGATGAGGAAGCCGACGCCGACGGCCGCGTAGCCGATCTCGTACTCGGTGGCGCCGACGATGGCGCCGTAGATGCCGGCGGTGACCAGGGCCGCGACGACGGCGACGACCAGGCCGAGGGCGACGTTGCCGCGGGCCGGGGCGGGCGGCGCCGGGGGAGGCGGCATGGCTCCCGGCTGCTGGGCGTACGGGTTGCCCTCGGTCGGCTGCTGGGCGTACGGGTTGCCCTCGGCAGGCTGCGGCGGTGGCGTTGACTGGGCCATGACAGAAATCCCCCCATGTCCCTCGCGGGACCGGTGAACGAGCGGTGTGGTGCGCGCACGAACGTGCGACGGACTCGCGCACGCATATGCGACGAGTCGCCGAAGAGTAGCAGGCACCCCTGCCCGGTTCACCCGGAAATTCGCCCTCAGATGCGGTGGGCCGCCCCGGTCGGCGTCGCCCCTCGCGTGTCCAGCAGCAACTGGGCCTTCACCGACAGGCCCTGGAGGTCGTACGTGCGGTGATTCTGGAGGAGGATCGTGAGGTCGGCGTCGGCGGCGGCCTCGTAGAGGGAGTCCGCGCGGGGGACGGGGCGGTCCAGGACGTTCCAGGACGGGATGTGCGGGTCGTGGTAGCTGACGGAGGCGCCGAGCTCCATCAGGCGGGTCGCGATCTCCTGGGCGGGGGTGGACTGCTGGTCGGCGAGGTCGGGCTTGTAGGTGACGCCGAGGAGGAGGACGCGGGCGCCGCGCGCCGACTTGCCGTGTTCGTTGAGGAGGGCGGCGGCGCGCTGGATGACGTAACGCGGCATCTGGTGGTTGACCTGCTGGGCGAGTTCGACCATGCGCAGGGTGCGGCCGGCCTGGGCGGTGAGGTCCTGGGGGACGGCGTGGCCGCCGACGCCGGGGCCGGGGCGGAAGGCCTGGAAGCCGAACGGCTTGGTCTCCGCGCAGCGGATGACGTCCCAGAGGTCGACGCCCAAGTCGTGGCACAGGACGGCCATCTCGTTGACGAGGGCGATGTTGACGTGCCGGTAGTTGGTCTCCAGGAGCTGCACGGTCTCCGCTTCGCGCGGTCCACGCGCGCGTACCACCTTGTCGGTGAGGCGGCCGTAGAAGGCGGCGGCGGACTCGGTGCAGGCGGGGGTGAGGCCGCCGATCACCTTGGGGGTGGTGGCGGGGGTGAAGTCGCGGTTGCCGGGGTCGACGCGGCTGGGGGAGTAGGCGAGGTGGAAGTCGCGGCCCGCGCGCAGCCCGGAGCCCTCTTCGAGGAGGGGGCGCAGGAAGTCCTCCGTGGTGCCCGGCTGGACGGGCGACTCCAGGATGACCGTGGTGTGCGGGCGCAGGTGTGCGGCCAGGGTGCGGGCGGCCGTCTCCACCTGGGTGAGGTCGAGTCCGCCGTCCGCTCCCCGTGGGGTGGGGGAGCAGATGACGGCGGTGCGTACCCGGCCGAGTTCGGCGGGGGAGGTGGTCGGCCGGAAGCCCCCCGAGAGCATCCGGCGCAGTTCGGCGGGGCTGAGGGAGCCGGCCTCGGGGCCGGTGCGGTAGCCGAGCGTGGGGATGCCGGCGGCGACGGCGGCCTGGGCCAGGGGCAGTCCGTAGGGGCCGAGTCCGATCACGGCGAGATCTGCGGGCATGGCGTGGGCCGTCCTTCCCAGTAACCGAAGCGGGACAGGTGCGCAAGCCCTGTGGACAGGATGGGCGAGCGCAATGTCAGACTAGGAGTAAATATGACCGATATGCGGGATTGGTGACGTGTGTCTTTGCGTCGGTCGGTGAGTGTTGTTCCGCGGGTCCGTGAAAGTTGTCCACAGGCTGGGGGTCCCTGGTGGCTGAACTCGGGCAAGCCGGTCAGAATTTGGGCATGAGGGAAACGAACCGGGCCACTCCTCAGGGGTGACACCGGCACGACCGACAGCGGGAGGCAGCGGTGAGGACAGCGACACTGGGCCCGGCGCAACGCGCCGAGTCACTCGCATCAATGGCCGAGCGCGAGCTGGACGTGCTGGTGGTGGGCGCGGGAGTGGTCGGCGCGGGCACCGCGCTCGACGCCGTGACCCGGGGCCTGTCCGTCGGCCTGGTCGAGGCGCGTGACTGGGCGTCGGGCACGTCGAGCAGGTCCAGCAAGTTGATCCACGGCGGCCTGCGCTATCTGGAGATGCTCGACTTCGCGCTGGTCCGCGAGGCCCTGAAGGAGCGCGGCCTGCTGCTGGAGCGGCTCGCGCCGCATCTGGTCAAGCCGGTGCCCTTCCTGTACCCGCTTCAGCACCGGGGCTGGGAGCGGCTGTACGCCGGTTCGGGCGTCGCTCTCTACGACGGCATGTCGATGGCCCGCGGACACGGCCGGGGCCTGCCCGTACACCGGCACCTGAGCCGCCGTCACGCCCTGCGGATCGCGCCCGCCTTGAAGAAGGACGCGCTGGTCGGCGCCTTGCAGTACTACGACGCCCAGATGGACGACGCCCGCTTCGTGGCGACCCTGGTGCGTACGGCGGCGGCCTACGGCGCGAAGGTCGCCAACCGCGCGCGCGTGACCGGATTCCTGCGCGAGGGCGAGCGCGTGGTCGGCGCCCGGGTGCAGGACGTCGAGGCGGGCGGGGAGTACGAGGTCCGCGCCAAGCAGGTCGTGAACGCGACCGGTGTGTGGACCGACGACACCCAGGCGATGGTGGGAGAGCGCGGGCAGTTCCACGTCCGGGCGTCCAAGGGCATCCACCTGGTCGTGCCCAAGGACCGGATCACCTCCTCGAGCGGCCTGATCCTGCGCACCGAGAAGTCCGTCCTGTTCGTCATCCCGTGGGGCCGTCACTGGATCATCGGTACGACGGACACCGACTGGGACCTCGACAAGGCGCACCCGGCCGCGTCCAGTGCCGACATCGACTATCTCCTCGAGCACGTCAACTCGGTGCTCTCGGTGCCGCTGACCAGGGACGACGTCCAGGGTGTGTACGCGGGCCTGAGGCCCCTGCTGGCCGGCGAGTCGGACGCCACCAGCAAGCTGTCGCGCGAACACACCGTGGCGCATCCGGCGCCCGGGCTCGTGGTGGTGGCCGGCGGCAAGTACACGACGTACCGGGTGATGGCCAAGGACGCGGTGGACGAGGCGGTGCACGGGCTCGACATGCGGGTGGCCGAGTGCGTGACGGAGGACGTACCGCTGCTCGGCGCCGAGGGGTATCGGGCGCTGTGGAACGCGCGAGCGCGGATCGCCGCGCGGACGGGGCTTCACACGGTGCGCGTGGAACACCTGCTGAATCGGTACGGCGCGCTGGCGGAGGAGGTGCTCGACCTCATCGCCTCGGACACCTCGCTCGGCGAACCCCTCCAGGCGGCCGACGACTATCTGCGCGCCGAGATCGTGTACGCCGCCTCGCACGAGGGTGCGCGGCACCTGGACGACGTGCTGACCCGGCGCACCCGCATCTCCATCGAGACCTTCGACCGGGGCACCCGCAGCGCCCGCGAGGCCGCCGAGCTGATGGCACCAGTGCTCGGCTGGGACAAGGACCAGATCGAGCGCGAGGTCGAGCACTACGAGAAGCGGGTGGAGGCGGAGCGGGAGTCGCAGCGGCAGCCGGACGACCTGACGGCGGATGCGGCGCGGCTGGGGGCGCCGGACATCGTGCCGCTGTAGGGCTTTGTCGCTGTAGGGCTTCCGGCTGGGGTGACTGGGTCCCGGCCATCACCCCGGACCCACCGCGCCCATGTCACCCGAACGGGTGTCGCGAACCGGGATCTTCGTTCGGAACCCGGCCGTTCTACGAGGTGCGGGGGCAGAACTCGGCGGCGAGCAGCCGGGATTCGAGGCCGGGATCTGCCATCGCCGTCGTGTTCACGCGGAAGGTGAGGACACGGCGGCCGCCCGCCGTGGCTGCGGTGCGCACGTAGCTGCCGGTGATGCGGCCGTTGTGCCCCCACACCGTCGTGTCGCACGGCAGCTTCACCGGGTAGAGGCCCATGCCGTACGAGCCGTGTGCGGTGCGGGTGTCGAGCATCTCGCGCAGCCAGTGCGGGGGCAGCAGCCGTCCGCCGAGCAGGGCGGCGTAGAAGCGGTCCAGGTCGGCGAGCGTGGTCACCAGCTCGCCCGCGGCGCCGGCCACCCGCGGGTCGAGTTCGGTGACGTCGGTTCCGTCGGCGGCGTAGGCGCGGCCGTGCGGGGAGGGGAGAGCCGTGCGAGAGCCAGGGAAGGAGGTGCCCGTCAGACCCAGCGGAGCGATGACACGGCGCTCGGCCTCGGCGGCGTACGAGCGACCGGTGACCTGCTTGACGACCAGGCCGAGCAGGACGTAGTTGGTGTTCGAGTAGGAGTAGCGGCCGGGGTCGGCCGGGGGGTGGGTGAGTGCGATGCGTACGGCTTGAAGAGGGGCGACGGGGACGACGCCGCCGGTGTCCGCGGTGAAGTCGTACAGGCCGCTGGTGTGGGTGAGCAGGGCACGCAGGGTCAGCGCGCGGCCGTCGTTGCCCGCTCCCCGCACCAGACCGGGCAGGTGCTGCTCCACGGTGTCGGACAGTTTCAGCCGGTGTTCGGCGGCCAGCTGCAGGACGACCGTCGCGATGAAGGTCTTCGTGATGCTGCCGGCCCGGAAGTGCTGGGCGCGGGCGATGCCCGGACCGCTCTCGACGTAACGGGTGCCTGTCTCCTCGCGGGCCAACAGGGCTGCGGCGGGGGCGCCACCCCGTGTGACCAGCAGCGGAAGGACGGCGTCCGTGGGCGGGGCGGTGGGCGGCGAGGAGGCCGCGGAACCCAGGGCGAGCAGGACCAGGCACACGGGCAGGGCCGACAGCGTCCGTAGCGGTGGCATCGCGCGTGTCCTCCCTTGTCGCGGCCCATCATGCAGGGCGGTGGAACGGGAGGTTCACCGGGGCACCGTGTGAAGGGCCACAGGTGCGGTCAGGGGCACCCTGGGCGTTGGGCACTTGTCGGGTGAGGGACAATGGAGGCTCTGTCAGGGCGGGTTGCATGAGGGGACGCATGTCGGAGGCGGAGCGGGCGGGGACATCCCGTCAGGAGACTCGTCAGGACAACCACGAGCGTCTCCTCGCAGGGCGGTACCGGCTGGGAGGGGTGCTCGGCCGCGGTGGCATGGGCACGGTGTGGCGCGCCGAGGACGAGACCCTGGGGCGGACGGTCGCCGTCAAGGAGCTGCGGTTCCCGTCGAACATCGACGAGGACGAGAAGCGACGGCTGATCACGCGCACGCTGCGCGAGGCCAAGGCGATCGCGCGGATCCGCAACAACAGCGCGGTGACGGTCTTCGACGTGGTCGACGAGGACGACCGGCCGTGGATCGTGATGGAGCTCGTCGAGGGCAAGTCGCTCGCCGAGGTCATCCGGGAGGACGGCCTGCTGGAGCCCAGGCGCGCCGCGGAGGTCGGTCTGGCGGTCCTCGACGTCCTGCGGTCCGCGCACCGCGAGGGCATCCTGCACCGTGACGTGAAGCCGTCGAACGTGCTCATCTCCGACGACGGCCGGGTCGTGCTCACCGACTTCGGCATCGCCCAGGTCGAGGGCGACCCGTCCATCACCTCGACCGGCATGCTCGTCGGCGCGCCCTCCTACATCTCCCCGGAGCGGGCCCGTGGGCACAAGCCGGGACCGGCGGCCGACCTGTGGTCGCTGGGCGGGCTGCTGTACGCGTCGGTCGAGGGGGCGCCGCCGTACGACAAGGGGTCGGCGATCGCGACCCTCACCGCGGTGATGACCGAGCCGCTGGAGGAGCCGAAGAACGCCGGGCCGCTGAAGGACGTCATCTACGGCCTGCTCAACAAGGATCCCGCCAAGCGGCTCGACGACGCGGGCGCGCGCACGATGCTCAACGCCGTGATCCACGCACCCGAGCCGAAGCCGGCCGAGCCGGAGCCGGCTCCGGACGCGACGAAGGTCGTGCCGCTGCCCCCGCAGCCCGAGGAGCGGGCGGACCGGGGCACGCGGGGCGAGGAGGCCGGCGAGCGGTTCCGCGGAGCCCTGCGTTCCGTGCGGAAGGCCGCCGGGGCGGCGGGTGCCGTGGCGGCCTCCGCGGCCGCGTCCCGGACCAAGTCCGGGGAAGGTACGACCGATTCGGGTTCGGGTTCGGGCGCCGGTTCGAAATCGGGTTCGGATTCCGGTTCCGGTTCCGGTTCGAGGGACAGCGGTACCGCTGTCTCTGGGGCCGGTGGTGCTGCGTCGGGTACGTCGGGGTCCGGAGCGGGTGGACGTACGGCGGACTCCGCGGCCGGCGGTGGTGCGGCTGCGACGAGTGCCGGCGCGGCCGGTTCCTCGAAGAAGGCCGCGTCGAGCGGGACCGCGGGCTCGGGCTCGGCTTCCGGTGGGGTGCCCGGTCCTCGTGACCCGGGTGCGCTGGAAGGCGGTACGGCCGCGGGTGGCGCAGGAGCCAACGCGTCGACGGGTGGGCGCAGTTCCGGCTGGCCCGTGATGACGCCGCCGGATCTGCCGCCGCGGCCCGTGCCGAGGGCGCCGCTCACCGATGTGGTGCCGCGACGGACGCTGGTGATCATCGCGGTGGTCCTGGCGCTCGCCGTGATCGGCACCGTGCTGGCCCTCACCTTCGGTGACGACGGCGGCTCGGACGGGGCCGAGGGCAGTGGCAGCAAGGTGTCGGCCAGTGCGAGCGCGAGTGCCGACACCAAGGAGGACGAGAGCGGCGGTACGCGTACGGACGGCTCGTCGACCGAGTCCGCGGCCGCGGGGGCCGGGAGCACGGCGAGCCCCGACGCGAGCGCGTCCGGCGGCAGTGGCTCGGCCGAAGGCTCTTCCGGTTCCGGCGGCGGCGCCGCGGTGAAGACGACGCACCAGGGCAGCCAGGGGTACTCGATCGGGCTGCCCGAGGGATGGAAGTACGCGTCGACGGGATCGGCGGGGGACCGTTTCACCGGGCCCGACGGGCAGAAGCTGCTCGTGGCCTGGACGTCCACGCCGAAGGGCGACCCGGTGGCGGACTGGAAGAGCCAGGAGAGCTACATGACGCGCTCTCAGTACAAGAGGATCCGAATAGAGGAGGTGAACTACCGCGGCTGGAACACGGCCGACTGGGAGTTCACCTACTCGGAGAGCGGCACGAAGTACCGGACGATCGACCGGGGGTTCGTCGTCAACAACCAACTCGGATATGCGCTGATGTACACGGCGAAGGACGCCCAGTGGGGCAGCGCGCTGCGCGAGGGGACCTGGCAGACGCTGGCGGAGACGTTCGAACCGAAGTCGTGAGGCGGCGTGGGGCGGGGCGGGGTGTGATCGACACCCTGTTCGGTTTCTCGATTGAGACCTGAGATCTGGAATCCCCTCTTTGCGAGTTGCCTCCGGCACGTATCGTGAGTGCTTGCGGACCGTACGCATCCAGGTATGGGTACAGAACGGGCCGTGAGGCGAACGGAATTGACCAGCCGGGCGGCCGGGGGAGGCAACGTGGACGACTATGCGGGACGGGTACTCGCCGACCGCTACCGCCTGCCGCTGCCGCCCTCCGACGAGTACGAACTCACCGAGAGCCGCGCCTTCGACACCTACAGCGGGCAGGAAGTCCTGGTCAGGCAGGTGCCGTTGCCCGAGGTCGTCGAGGCCGAAGTGCTCGACGCGGAGGGGTTGCCGGAGGGGTTCACGGCGCGGGATCCGCGGGCGGCCCGGGAGCGGGGAGCGCGGCGCGCTCCGGCGGGTGCGGCGGCCCGGCGGCCGACCGATCCGGCCGTACGGCGGGCCGTCGAGGCCGCGCAGGCCGCGGCCCGGATTCCCGACCACCCTCGGCTCGACCAGGTCTTCGACGTGTTCGCCGACGGCGGGTCGCTGTGGATAGTCAGCGAGTTGGTGCCCGCGCGGCCGCTGGCGGCGCTGCTCGCGGAGAAGCCGCTCTCGCCGTACCGGGCGGCCGAGGTGGCCTCCGACGTCCTGATGGCGCTGCGGGTGCTGCACGCGCACGGCTGGGTGCACCGGAACGTGACCGCTCGCACGGTGCTCGTCTGCGACGACGGCCGCGTGATGCTGACCGGCCTCGCGGTCGGCGCGGCCGAGGAAGCGCTGTGCGGATACGACCCGGTGCCGGCCGAGGCGGCGGCATGGGGCGCCGAGGGCGAGGAGTTCGGTGATCCGGCAGCCGCCCCGGCTGCTGCTGGGGGAGCCGGCGGTGCCGGCGGACCTGCTGGTGGCGGTAGTGCTGGTGGTGCCCGTGGAGTTGGCGGCGGGATGCCGGTCGGGCCCGGTGCGCGTGGAGTCGGCGGGGGTGTGCCGGTCGGGCCCGGTGGAGGTCCTGGAGTCGGTGGTGGCGGAGGCTTCGGCGGGGGCGATCCCGAGGCTGCTCGGCGGGCCGCCATCGAGGCACGGGAGGCCGGAGGACTGCCGGCTCCCGGCGCGGAGCCGGGAACCGCGAACGGGGTGGGAGCCTCGTCCGTGGTTGCCCGCAGGGACGTCGACGGCGGTACGGACATCCGGGCGGCGCGGGCCGGGGCGATCGCCGCGTATCGCGCGGGGGCTCGGGCCGCTGCCCGGGTCCAGGAGGCCCAGCAGAGCGGGCGGGCGGCACTGCCCGGAGCCCGCCCCGCACCCGAGGGCGACCCGGCCGCACACGCCAACGGGGCGGCGGGGTCGCCGTACGGCGCCGGCAACGGTGCGCAGCCTCCGTACCCGGCGGCGAACGGTGGTCAGCAGCAAGCTCCGTACCCCGGCGCGAACGGTGTGCAGGATCAGGCCGGGCGCGTTGCTCCGGGGCAGATAGCCGATCCCTACGGTGTGCGGGCCACGTCCTGGCACGGGGCCGCGCCTCGGGGTGGCGTCGGCGGGCTCACCGCGCCCGGTGCGATGCCCACCGCCCCGTCCGGGGGGCTCGAGGCGACCGCGCCCGGCGTCCCGGCCCCGTCGCCCTACGGCGCCGCGGCGCCGGTCTCTCACGGCTCTCCCGCTCCCGCGCTGCCCGGTGCCTCCGCACCGCCGCCCGGCCGTTGGGACGAGCCGGCCGCCGGTGCGCCCGTGCGGCGGGGGCCGGCCACCGCGTTGGCCGCCGAGCGGGCTCGGCACGCGCGGATGGCCGTGGTGGGGCCCGTGACGGAGCGGTGGGCGCCGGAGCAGGCCGGGCCCGTGCACGAGAACTGGCAGCTGGCGGCGCCGATCGGGCCCGCCACCGACCTGTGGGCGCTCGGGGCGCTGCTGTTCCGGGCCGTACAGGGGCATGCGCCGTATCCGGAGGAGTCGACGGCCGAGCTGGTGCAGTTGGTGTGCGCGGAGCCGCCCGCCTTCGCCGAGGAGTGCGGGCCGCTCAGGCCGGTCGTCGAGTCGCTGCTGCGGCAGGACCCGACCGAGCGGCTGGACTTCGAGGAACTGCGGGGCTGGCTGCGCTCGTTGGTGCGTTCGGCGCCCGAGCCGGAGGCCGGCGCGCACGTCGTCGCCGCGCCGCCCGTCGGCACCAGCCGGCTGCCCGTCGTACGCCGTCGGGGCGAGCTGGTGCGCAGGCGGCGGGCCGGGCTGCCCGCGACGAGTGCGCACGGGCGGCACAAGCGGGCGCGGGAGGAGGCCCGTTCGCCTAGCAGCCTCGGGCGGAACCTGCTTCTGGTGATCCTGCTGGTGCTGGCCGCGGGGGTCGCGTACGCCATGTTCTTCATGCCGAAGGCCGACCCGAGTGACCAGAGTGCCGGGGACCGGACCGGGACCGCCGGTGAGGTGAGCAACGCGCCCGAGCAGTCTCCGGAGGCGAGCAGCGAGCCGCGGCCCGACCAGACCTCGCCCGGGTCTCCCCAGAGCAGTCCCTCGACGTCCGCCGGTGCCACCGGGACGCAGACCGGCGGGCCCGAGGTCGCCGACGGCTTCACCCTGCGCAAGGACACGGCGGGCTTCCAGGTCGCCGTGGCCAACGGCTGGGAGCGCACGGCGGAGAACGGGCGCGGGCAGGTGGTGTACGCGCACGGGAACTTCGAGCTGATCGTCGTACCGGGGCGGGACAGCGCGGCCGAGGACGGCAGCGATCCCATGGTGTACCAGCGGGAGAAGGAGCCCGAGCTGCAGCCGTACCGCGACTCCAGCTGGGCCACCGCGACCGGGCTGAAGACGATCCAGGTGGGCGGACGGACCATGGCCGAGGGCCAGTTCACCTGGACCGGCGACGACGGGCGCGAGCTGTTCGTGCGCAATCTCGCGATGCTGGTCGACGGGAAGTACCACGTGGTGCAGGTGCGCGGACCGGAGGCCGAGCGGGACGAGGTGACGCGGCTGTACGAGCAGGCGGCGGAGACCTATCAGGTCACCGGCTGAACTCCGGGCCACGAGGGGACGGCTGACGGACGCTTTCCGCTGCCCGTTGGTTCACTTTCGCCTCTCGAAGCGACAACCGTCACAGTGCGGTCACCTTGACGCGCTCCTGGTTCCTTTCGGTGCTGACGGGTCCTTAGTCTGACCCTGTCAAGAGCATTGCGGGGCAACGTGAATCAGATGCAGGGGCAGCTCCTCGCGGGGCGTTACCGGCTCGCCGACCCGATAGGCAAGGGCGGCATGGGCCGGGTCTGGCGTGCCCACGACGAGGTGCTGCACCGGGCCGTCGCGATCAAGGAGCTGACCGCCGCGCTCTACGTCTCCGAGGGCGACCGGACCGTCCTCCTCGCCCGCACCCGGGCGGAGGCGCGCGCGGCCGCCCGGATCAACCACTCCGCCGTCGTCACCGTGCACGACGTGCTCGATCACGACGGTCGGCCGTGGATCGTGATGGAGCTGGTCGAGGGCCACTCGCTGGCCGACGCGGTCAAGGAACAGGGACGGGTCGAGCCGCGGGAGGCCGCCCGTATCGGACTGTGGGTGCTGCGGGCGCTGCGCGCCGCGCACGCGGCCGGCGTCCTGCACCGCGACGTGAAACCCGGCAACGTCCTGCTCGGCCGGGACGGCCGCGTCCTGCTCACCGACTTCGGCATCGCGCAGGTGGAGGGCGACACCGCGATCACCCGTACGGGAGAGATCGTCGGCTCGGTCGACTACCTCGCCCCCGAGCGGATCCGCGGCCACGACCCGGGAGCGTCGTCCGACCTGTGGGCGCTCGGCGCCACGCTGTACACGGCCGTCGAGGGCAGGTCGCCGTTCCGCCGCACCACGCCCCTGACCACCATGCAGGCGGTCGTCGACGAGGAGCCGACCGAGCCGCGGTACGCCGGTCCGCTCGGCCCGGTCATCGCCGCCCTGCTGCACAAGGAACCCGCCCTGCGGCCCGACGTGTCCGAGGCCGAGCAGATGCTCGCCGAGGCGGCGGAGGGGCGGCGGCCGAGCGCGGCGCAGGCGTACGTGCCGACGCAGCACGTGGGGGTCGGGCCCGGGTCCCCGTACGGGACGGGGCCCCACACCGGAGCGGGCGTCGGGGCGTACGGCGGGACGCACAGTGGTGTGCACGGCGGGACGCACAATGGTGTGCACGGTGGCACGCACAGTGGTGTGCACGGTGGGGCGAGCACGCCGGTCACCGGGACGCCGTATCCCCCCGCTACCAGGGCGACCAGTGTGACGCCCGTCGGCGGACCGGCGCATCCTGCCGCCGCCGCGCCGCCGGCCCCGTCCAAGCGCCGCCGGCTGCGCACCCTCGCTCTTGTCGTCGCCCTCGCCGCGATCATCGGCGGGAGCGCGGCGGTGTGGGTGCAGCGGTGGGACGAGGGGCGGCAGCAGGCGGCCGACGTCGGGGCGAGCGCCGTGCCGAGCCCCGAGGACACCGGCACGGGTACGACAGCCCCGGAGGGCTCCGTTCCGGAGACCTGGGTCTCCGTCGACGACCCCGCGGGGTTCGGTCTCTCCCTGCCCAAGGGCTGGAAGAGATCGGTCTTCAGCAGCAAGGGCGGCATCGAGCAGATCGACTACTCACCCGACGGCGGCAAGCACTTCGTCCGCATCGCCGTCGACGACTCGCCGGACTTCAGCGACCCGTACGCGCACCAGATCGACCTGGAGGAGCAGCTCCTGGATCTGGTCGACTACAAGCGGGTGACGCTGGAGAGGAACCTCTACCGCGACCGCGACGGCTCCCTGTGGGAGTACACGTGGACCGCGCAGGCCAAGGACACGCCGTTCCCCGGGCCGCGCCGCGCGATCGAGGAGACGTACTTCGCTCGGGACGGCGTCGAGTACGCCATCTACATGTCGTCGCCGGCGAAGAGCTGGGCGAAGACGCGCAAGCAGTTCACGACGGTGCTGCAGGGGTGGCGGCCGGGGACCGGCTGACGTGCGCCCCTGAGGAATGGCCGGTCGCCGACCCGGAAGGTGTCCGTCCGGTGCGGCATCATGAGGCGCATGGGGACCGAGGGGGACAACGTCCGTGTGATCGCGGGTCGTTACCGGCTCGAGGAGCGGATCGGGCGCGGTGGCATGGGGGTCGTCTGGCGGGCGACCGACCGGTTGCTCGGCCGGCAGGTGGCGGTCAAGGAACTCCCCCTGGACGACACACTCTCCCAGGAGCAGGCCCGTCGGCAGCGCGAAGGCACCCTGCGCGAGGCGCGTGCGGTCGCGCGATTGGGCCACCCGCACATCATCGTCGTCCACGACGTGGTCGAGGACGACCAACGTCCGTACATCGTCATGGAGTTGATCGACGGCGTCTCGCTCGCCGACCGGATCGCGGAGCACGGCCCGGTCGACGTCATCGAGGTCGCCCGGATCGGCATCGCGCTGCTGGGCGCGCTGCGCGCCGCGCACGCGGCCGGGGTTCTGCACCGTGACCTCAAGCCGGCCAACGTCCTGCTGGAGGACGGCGTAGTCCGGGACGGCGTCGCGCAGGACGGCAGCGGCCGCGCCGGACCCGGCCGGGTCGTCCTCACCGACTTCGGCGTCGCCCAGGTCGCCGGCGCCAGCACGCTCACCGAGACCGGGACCTTCGTCGGCTCGCCCGAGTACACCGCGCCCGAGCGGATCTCCGGGGCGGGGACCGGGCCCGCCTCCGACCTGTGGTCGCTGGGCGCGCTGCTGTGCACCGCCCTCAGCGGTGAATCGCCGTTCCGGCGCGACTCGTTGGGCGGCATCCTGCACGCCGTGGTCTCCGCGGAGATACGGCCGCCCGCGCAGGCCGCGCCGATCCTGCCCGTCGTACGCGGGCTGCTGGAGCGGGATCCCCGGCGGCGGCTCGGCGCGGGGGAGGCGGAGCGGATGCTGCGGGACTTCCTGGACACGGGGCGTACGCCGGAAGGAGGCGGCGCCGGGGAGCGCCCCGCGTACTCCATACGCCGCGTCCTGGTCACGGCGATGCTGGTCACCGCGATGGCGGGGGCGGGTGTGTCGGCGGCGGCGCTGCTGATGGAGGGGGGCGGGGACGGGGGTGTGGTGCCTACGAGTTCGGCGCCGGAGGGGCCCGGGTCCTCTGTCGGTACGCGTAGCAGGTCCCCCTCGCCCAGCCCCTCGGTCTCTCGTTCCGGCTCCGGCTCCGCCGACGTCTCCACGACCGTTTCCACAACCTTCTCCACAACCGTCTCCACTCCCACGAACCGTGGATAAAGGGGAGATAAGTAGCGACCTGCGTCACGGGTCTGTGACCGGAAAGCACCAGAGGTGGAAGCGGAAGCGCTTGGCGCGATATGGATGGACCCATGAGCAGCAACGGGGGAGCCCCTTACGGATCCGAAGAGCCAACGAGTTTTGGTCTGCAACCGCCGAACCCGCACGCGGCGGTGCCGCACCCCGGCAACCCGTACGCGGCACCCACGCAGGTCGTGCCGCCGCAGGCCCCGCCTCCCCAGGATCCCGGCACCGGTCGCCTGATCGCCGGTCGTTACCGGTTGCTCGCCAAGCTGGGGCACGGTGGCATGGGGACGGTGTGGCGGGCCAAGGACGAGACGGTGGACCGCGAGGTCGCCGTCAAGGAGCCCCGAATACCGGACCATCTTCCCGAACGCGAACGCGCCAACGCCTTCGAGCGGATGCGCAGGGAGGCGCGTGCGGCGGCCCGGCTCGATCACCCCGCTGTCGTGAATGTGCACGATGTCGCGGTGGTGGACGGCCAGCCGTGGATCGTCATGGAGCTGGTGCGGGGCCGTTCGCTGGGTGACGCGTTGCAGGAGGGCACCCTCGGGGCCCGGGACGCGGCGAGAATCGGCCTCGAGGTGCTGGGCGCACTGGAGGCCGCGCACGCCGCCGGCATCCTGCACCGTGACGTCAAGCCGGACAACGTCCTGCTCGGTCGGCACGACCGGGTCGTCCTCACCGACTTCGGCATCGCCCAGATCGAGGGCGAGACCAACCTGACCGACACCGGCGGCTTCGTCGGTTCGCCCGAATACATCGCGCCGGAGCGGGTGTTGGGCCAGCGCCCCGGTCCGTCCAGCGATCTGTGGTCCCTCGGTGTGGTCCTGTACGCGGCGACCGAGGGCGTCTCCCCGTTCCGCCGCAGCAACACCCCGGCGACCCTGCAGTCCGTCCTCAACGCGACACCCGCGCCGCCCGCCGCGGCGCAGGGCCCGCTCGCCGAGGCCATCAACGGCCTGCTCCAGAAGGACCCGGCCCGTCGCCCGAACGCCGCGCAGGTCCGCGACCTGCTGGAACGCACCGCGAACCCGCCCGCTCCGGCTCCCACCCAGGTCGTCCAGGTCACCGGTGGCGTGGCCACGGGGGCGGGCGGTATCCGGCTCGGCCGCAAGACCCTGCTCGGCCTCGGTGCCGCGGTCGTCGCGGCGGCGGTGGCGGCGTACCTGGTGATCGCGGATCCCTTCGCCGGGCCGCTGCCGGACGGCTGGAAGACGGAGCAGGTCAAGGACGTGGCCGCGACGCTGTCCGTGCCCAAGGGCTACAAGAAGTCCGTGCCCGACCGGGAGACCGACAAGGGCCACTGGGTGACGTACACCGATGCGAGCGGCGCCATCTGGATCAGCCTGAGTCTCGAGAAGAAGGCCGAGGACACGAGCAGCGAGATCGCGGGGTCCGCGGCCGCCGAGATGTACGACGACGACGGCGAGTTCAAGCAAAGCGGCAGCTACCAGCTGGACATGCCCGCCGAGAAGCTGAAGACGAAGCCGGGCGACGCGACCTACCAGGGCAAGAAGGCCGCGGAGAACACGGTCGTCTACACCACCGACGACACCCAGAACCCCCGCCCCCGCGAGCTGCGGATCTTCTACTACAAGAACACCGCCGGCGACATGTACAAGCTCTCCGTCGGCTACCCGGGCAGGGGTGACTTCACGGAGCGCGGGCGCGAGGTGGCCGAGACGGCGATCGCCAACCTGGACGTCGGCAAGCTGTAAGCGCGTAAGCCGGTTTGCGCCAAGAGCTCGCCCCGGCTGCCGGTGATCGGTGCCGGGGAGGGTTCACCCCGCGTACATGTCCCGTCGGCAATCGCTTCACCGGCTGCCGATGGGTGACGGTTTGATCCATTCGTCGATTACTCACCGCGTGTGGCTGATTCCGTACCACCGAGCACTCTCCGGCGCCCTCGTCGATCAAGCCACTCTTGACGTGTACAGCTAAGGGCGGCTTAAAGTCCTCGCACTTTCTGTGACGGGTGTGACTCCTGGGTGGGGACTGTGGAGTCGGGGGGCGGGGGAAATGAGTGCGTCCAAGGGGCGTTCCGGCAGATCGAGCCGGACGCGCAGACCGTTGCTGGCGGCCGTCGCCGGAGCCGTCCTGGCAGGTGTCGTACAGCCTGCCGCCTTCGCACCGTCCGCGGCCGCCGCGCAGCCGACGGCCCAAGTGGCGGCGGGCAAGGACGCGGTGCCGGCCGGCAAGGGCGCACCCAAGTCGGCCGTCACGCCGCAGGCGGCGCAGGAGGCCGCCGAGGCCGGTGGCTCGAACGTGGAGATCACGTCCCTGCGCAGCGAGTCGGGCGAGGTGTACGCCACTCCGGACGGGCAGTTGGAGGAGGTGCAGCACCTCAGGCCGGTCCGTACCCGGAGCGACGGGCAGTGGAAGGCGATCGACAACACCCTGGCCGCGCGGTCCGACGGCACGGTGACGCCGAACGCCTCCGCGGTCGGCATCGCCTTCTCCGGCGGGGGCGCGGGACCGCTGGTCACCCTCGAACGCACCGGCAAGGAGCTGTCGTTCTCCTGGCCGGCCTCGCTGCCCGCCCCGACACTGGACGGCGACACCGCGACGTACGCCGACGTCCTCCCGGACGTCGACCTGAGGATGCGCGCCACCGCGGACGGGTTCGCGCAGCTGCTGGTGGTGAACACACCGGAGGCGGCGAAGAACCCGGCGCTCGCCGAACTGAAGCTGGCCGTCGACTCCCCGGGGCTGGATCTGCGGGCCACGGGCTCCGGCGGTCTGGAGGCGGTCGACGAGGCCATGGGCGGCGTGGTGTTCCAGGCGCCGCAGCCCGTCATGTGGGACTCCGGGACGCAGGCGTCGGCGGCTTCGGGTTCGACGGCTGCGGGCTCGGCGGCCTCGGGTTCCACGGCGCTGGGTTCGACGGCTGCGGGCTCGGCGGCCTCGGGTTCCACGGCGCTGGGTTCGACGGCTGCGGGCTCGGCGGCCTCGGGTTCCACGGCGCTGGGTTCGACGGCTGCGAATTCCACAGCTTCAGATTCGACGGCTGCGGACTCGACGGCCTCGGGTTCCACAGCCTCGGGTTCCACAGCCTCGGCCTCCACCGCCCGCACGCTCACGGCCATGTCCCCATCCGCGTCCACATCCAAATCCGCATCCACGTCCGCGTCCGCATCTACGGCGGTATCCCCTTCCACGGAGGACGCCGCCGAAGGCCCGGGCGACGCCGCCAAGGTCGCCCCCATCGACGTGGACGTCGCCGCGGACGGCAGCGAGCTGCAACTGACTCCTGACCAGGGCATGTTGACCGACCCGGAGACCACGTTCCCGGTCTACATCGACCCGCAGACCTACACCCCGAAGGCGGGGGAGTGGACGATGGTCTCGCGCTACTGGGCGTCCTCGCCGCAGTGGCGGTTCAACGGGGACTCCGACGCCGGCATGGGCTACTGCGGCTGGGACTACTGCGCCCCGTACGACGTGAAGCGGCTCTTCTACAAGTTCCCGACCTCCAAGTTCTCGGGCAAGTCGATTCTCAGCGCGACGTTCGTGGCGCGTGAGACGTGGTCCGGGTCCTGTGACGGGCGGTCGGTCCAGCTGTGGCGGACGAAGTCCTTCAACTCGGACACCACCTGGAACAGTTCGGACGACAACTGGCTGGACCACCTCGACTCCCGGGACGTGGCCAAGGGCTTCAACTCGACGTGCCCCGGCGGGGACGTGGAGTTCGATGCCACGGCCGCCGTGAAGTACGCGTCCTCGCACGACTCGGCGTACACCTCGTTCGGTCTGCGGGCCGCCAACGAGGACGACAAGTACGCCTGGAAGCGGTTCACGGACGACGCGTATCTGCGGGTGAAGTACAACCAGGCGCCGAAGCAGATCGCCATGAAGCAGCTGTCGATGCAGCCCGGCGGCCTCTGCAAGAAGCCCGCGGACAAGGTGTCGATCCGTTCGCTCCCGAAGATCACGGCCAGTGACGTGAAGGACCCCGACGGCGACCGGGTCAGCGTGCAGTGGCAGGTGTTGTGGGACGCGGGCAGCGGGCTCAAGGCCCAGTGGACCTCGGCGCGGATGACCCCGAAGGCGTCGGGATCGGACTTCAGCACGACCCTGGTCGAGACGCTGCCCAACGGCAAGAAGATCCCGAAGAACAAGACGGTGGCCTGGGTCGCCCGGGCCGTCGACCACGACGAGGGCAAGTTCTACGCCTCCTCGCCGTGGTCGAGCACGGGATCGGCGACGAGTTGCTACTTCGTCTGGGACACCACCGTGCCGGTCGGCCCCTCCATCGCTTCGGGCGACTACCCCGCGGCCGACGACACCGATCCGAACGACCCCGTCTACGACGGAGTGGGCCGCTACGGCACCTTCACCGTGGACACCCCGGACACGGACGTCGTGAAGTACTGGTACGGCGTCAACGCGGACGCCTCCGCGGCCAACGAGGTGGCCACCTCCGCGGGCGCGGCCAGAACGGTCAGCTTCCGGCCCACCCGCTCGGGCACCAACTTCCTGTACGTGCAGGCCGTCGACTCGGCCGGCCGGGTCAGCGAGCCCTCGCGCTACGCGTTCCGCGTGAAGTCGGGCCAGCCGACCCGCGCCGAGTGGAACCTGGACGAGGCCGCCACCGCCACCCAGGCCGAGGGCGGCGCCGGCACCCGGACCGTGGACGTGATGGGCGGCGCGACCCTCGGGGCCCCCGGCAAGCTGGGCACCGCGGCGTCGTTCGACGGCGTGGACGACTACCTGGTGTCGGACATCCCGACCGTGGACACGTCGGGCAGCTTCTCGGTGGCGGCCTGGGTGAAGCTGGACAGGATGCCGGACACCGCGGCGGTGATCGCGGCCCAGCCGGGCAACAACTCGCCGGGGTTCGAGCTGTACTACTCCAAGGGCTACGACCGCTGGGCGTTCAACCAGTACTCGGCGGACACCACCACGGCCACTCCGGTACGGGCGATGCAGGCGGCCGCCGGCGGAGTCAGGGCCGGTGATTGGGCGCACCTGGTCGGCACCTACAGCCCCGGCTCCGACTTGCTGTCCCTCTACGTCAACGGCGCGCTGGCCGGGTCTGCCACCTACTCCACTCCGTGGGACGCCCGGCGCGGCCTGCAGATCGGGGCGGGCAACCTGAACGGCAACGTGACCACCCACTTCCCGGGCACGATCGACGAGGTCCGCATCTTCGAGAAGCCCCTGTCGGCCAACGAGGTGAGCGGCCTCTACACCACCAACTCCATCGGCAACGGCCGCCCGGCCCGCGCGGTGTTCCCGCTGGACGAGCCGGCCACCGACGCCGACGGCGCCGTGACAACGCAGGTGACGGGTCGCGCGGACGTGCACCCCGCGGTGTTCAAGGGCGGGGCGAAGCCGGGCCAGCCAGGCCGCGCGGGCACCGCGCTGACCCTGGACGGCGTGGACGACCACGCGGCCACGGCCGGCCCGATGTTCAACAACCAGCGGAGCTTCTCCGTGGCGGCCTGGGCGAAACTGCCCAGGACCAAACCCACCAAGGCCGCCGTGATCGCGAGCCAGGCCGGCACCGTGAAACCGGGCTTCGAGCTGTACTACTCGGCGACCTACGGCTGGACGTTCAACCAGTACTCGGCGGACACCGCGGAGGGCACCCCCATCCGGGCCACCCAGGGCGACACCGCGCTCGCCCCGGGCGGTGAATGGACGTACGTCGTGGGCTCCTACGACGGTGTCAGCGACGACCTGCGGCTCTACGTGCAGGGCAAGTGGGTGGCGACCACCAAGGTCACCGCGCCGTTCTACGCCGGCGGCGCGCTGCGGATCGGGGCCGGCAGCTCCGGTGCCGACGCGACCAGCTTCTTCCCCGGCCAGATCTCGGACGTCCAGCTGTACGACCGTGCCCTGTCCGCCCCTGAGATCGCCGCGATGTTCGACAGCCGGCCGACGGTGGAGGGGCGCTGGAAGCTGGACGCCGCCTCGGGCAGCCCGGCCGCCTCGCCGGACGACCTGGTCCGTGAGGACCACACCGCGCGCCCGCTGACCCTGGGCGCCGGGGCGAGCATCGACCAGTCCGGCAGCAGCAACATGGTCGGCGACGGCGGACTGCTGCTGAACGGCGCCGCCACCGGCTACGCCGCCACCGGCGCCTCGCCCGTCGACACCGGCAAGAGCTTCACGGTGACCGCGTGGGTCACCACACCCGCCCGGCCGCAGAAGGCCGTCACGGTGATGAGCATGGCCGGGACGAACGCCAACGGGTTCGCGGTGCGGTACGTGCCCGACGCGTCCGATCCCGCGAACGCGGGCCGCTGGCAGCTGGTCATGGCCGGCGCCGACGCGACGTCGGCGACGGTCTCGACGGCCGAGCACTCCGTCTTCCAGGGCACGGACGCCTGGGACCACATCGCCGTCGTCTACGACGCGTTCGAAGGCCAGATGCGGCTGTACATCAACGGCCTCACCCAGGTCCGGCCGTGCGCGGACGACAACGACGACGGGGACGCCGACGACCCGAACTGCACGGAGCAGGTGTCGTGGGACTCCGCGGTGCTGCCGTTCGCGGCGGGCAAGGGGCTCCAGCTGGGCCGCACCAAGACCGGCACCAGCACGTGGGGCGAGTACTGGAGCGGCGCCATCGACGACGTCTGGGCCCTCCAGGGCGCGGCGAGCGACACGCAGATCGTCGCCCTCGCGAGCCGGGACTACACGGGCCTGCCCACGATCCCCGGTCCGTGAGCAGCGGTCCCACCAGCGGTATTCGGTTCAGCGTTTCAGCCGGCGGTTCCCATCAGCGGTTCGGGCCAACGGTTTCAGTCAGTGGTTTCAGTCATTGGTTTCAGTCAGTGGTTTTCGGGGTGAGGGCGGGGAATGACGGCCACAGCACGCAGGCGGGGCAGATACGTACGGGCGAGAATCGCCCTGGTGGTGGCCGCGGTGATGGTCGCCACCACGGTGGAGGCGACCGTCACCCAGGCCGCGGAGCCGTCGGGCAGCCTCCCGAAGGTGCCGGCCTCCGAGAAGCCGGTGTCCGGGCACGGCGTGAAGATGCTGCCCCGCAAGGGCGACGGCGAGCCGAGGGTTCCCGAGCAGGCGCCCAAGAAGGCCTGGCCGGGCGCCGGTTCGGCGACCGTGAGTGTGCCCGCGGCGGCGAAGTCCGGTGCCAGGGCCGGGGCGAAGTCCGCCCCGGTGCGCGTGCGCGCGGGTGACCTGCCGGTCTCCCTCACCGCGGCGCCGCAGCAGGACAAGGCCGCCTCGACGCCGCTGACCGGCAAGGCCGTCGTACAGGTCCTCGACCGGCGGACCGCCGAGCGCGCGGGCGTCGACGGCATGGTCTTCTCCGTCCGGCGCCAGGCGGGAGCCACGGGCGACCGGGTCGGTGTCAGCGTGGACTACTCGAAGTTCGCCCAGGCGTACGGCGGCGCCTACGCGTCCCGTCTGAAACTGGTCCGCCTGCCGGCCTGCGCCGCCACCGACCCCGGCTCCGCGAAGTGCTCCACCCCGGTCCCGGTCGCCGCGGACAACGACCCCAAGGCGCAGACCCTCACCGCGTCCTCCCTCGCGCTGCCCGCGACCGACAGCGCCCCCATGGTCCTGGCGGCCACCGCCGCCGCCTCCAGCGACCACGGCGACTACAAGGCCACCCAGCTGTCCGCGTCCTCGACGTGGAACACCAACCTGAACACGGGCGACTTCAGCTGGTCCTACGGCATGCCCGTGCCCGACGTGCCCGGCTCCTTCACCCCGCAGCTGGGCCTGGCCTACTCCTCCGGCGGCATCGACGGCCGCACCGCGAACAGCAACAACCAGGCCTCCTGGACCGGTGACGGCTTCGACCTGTGGCCCGGCTTCATCGAGCGCAGCTACAAGCCGTGCGCCGACGAAGGCGTGAAGAACTCCGCCGGCATCAAGGTGGGCGATCTGTGCTGGGCGTACGACAACGCGACCCTGTCGTTCAACGGGCACTCCGGGGAACTGATCTCCACCGGCACGAACAGCTTCCGTATCAAGGGCGACGACGGCACCAAGGTCGACCGGATCTACGGCTCCGACACCAACGTCCGTGCCAACGGCGCCCGTGACGACGAGTACTGGCGCGTCACCACCACCGACGGCACCCGCTACTACTTCGGCTACAACCGCCTCCCGGGCTGGGCCTCCGGCAACGCGGAGACCAACTCGGCCTGGACGGCACCGGTCTTCGGCAACGACAGCGGCGAGCCGTGCAACGCCGCCGCGTTCGCCGACTCGTGGTGCCAGCAGGGCTGGCGCTGGAACCTCGACTACGCGGTCGACGCGCGCGGCAACTCCATCGCGTACTACTACGACAAGGAGACCAACCACTACGGCCGCAACCTCAAGCCGGAGGACGAGACCCCGTACGTCCGCGGCGGCGCTCTGAACCACATCGACTACGGCCTGCGCAACACCACCAACTACTCGGCCAAGGCGCTGGGCCGGGTGGACTTCACCTCCGCCGAGCGGTGCCTGCCCGAGACGGGCGTGACCTGCGCGGCCGCCACGATCGACGACAAGTCCTTCTACTGGTACGACACTCCCTGGGACCTGAACTGCAAGTCCGGCACGGACTGCACCAGTTCGCCCTCACCGTCGTTCTGGACCCGCAAGCGGCTGACCGGCGTCACCGCGAGCACCCTGAAGGCGGACGGCACCTACGCGCCGGTCGACACCTGGAAGATGGACCACCGCTGGGGCATGTCCGACATCGCCTACCAGCTGCTGCTCACCTCCGTCGAGCACACCGGCAGGGCCGTCACCCCCGAGATCACCCTGCCGAAGGTCACCTTCGGCTACGACCAGCGCTCCAACCGCCTCGACATCGCCGGCGACGACACGGCTCCCTTCATCAAGGAACGCCTGTCGACGATCGCCGACGAGTCCGGCGGACAGACGGACGTCACCTACTCCACGGCCGTCTGCGACGCGTCGAACCCGCCGACCCCCGAGACGAACTCCACGCGCTGCTTCCCGGTGTTCTTCACGAGGGAGGGCGACGAGAACCCGACCCGGCAGTGGTTCAACAAGTACGTCGTCGACGCGGTCACCCAGACCGACCGCACCAAGTCCTCCCCGGACATGGTCACCCGCTACAGCTATCTCGACGGGGCGGCCTGGCACTACGACGACGATGACGGCCTGACCAAGGAGAAGTACAAGACCTGGTCCGCCTGGCGCGGCTACGCCCACGTCCGGGTGCTGACCGGCGGCCAGGACCCGGTCGGCATGAAGGCGCAGACCGACCACTACTTCCTGCGCGGCATGGACGGCGACCGGGCCGGCCCGTCCGGCGGCACCAAGTCGGTGACCGTTTCCGACGACAACGGCGGCACCATCACCGACCACGCCTCAGCGGCCGGCTTCGAGTACAAGACGGCGAGCTACAGCGGTCCCGGCGGCAAGATCCTGGAGAAGAGCGTCAACACGCCCTGGCACCGCCAGACCGCGTCGCGCGTCCGCTCCTGGGGCACCACCACCGCCAACCTGACCGGTACGGCCGCCACCCGCACCTGGACCTCCCTGGACGACGGGGCGGGCACCAAGTGGCGCACGACGTACAAGACCAACACCTTCGAGAACACCGTCGGCCGGGTCGTCCAGACCGACGACTTCGGCGACGAGACCACCTCGCAGGACAACCAGTGCACCCGCACGACCTACGTCGACAACACCACCGACTGGATCCTCGACGCCCCGTCCCGCGCGGAGACGGTCGCGGTCAAGTGCGCCGACACCCCCGACCGCACCAAGGCCGTCATCTCGGACGTCCGCACCGCCTACGACGGCCAGGCCTACGGCACGGCACCCACCAAGGGTGACGCCACCCGCACGGCGACCCTGACCAAGCACGACGGCACGACCGCCAGCTACCTGGAGTCCGAGTCCACGTACGACACCTACGGGCGTCAGCTGACCGACAAGGACATCTCGGCCACCGTCACGGCCACCGAGACCACGGCACCGGCCCGCACCGCGCGCACGGACGGCCGTACCACCACCACGGCCTACACGCCGGCCACGGGCTTCCCGAAGACGTCGACGGTCACCACGCCGCCCGCCACCGCGGGCACGGCGGCCACCGCGCAGGTCACCACGACCACCTACGACAGCCTGCGCGGCCTGCCGGTCACCGTGCTCGACACCAACAACAAGCGCACCGACACCACGTACGACGCCCTGGGCCGCAACCAGAAGATCTGGCTGCCGAACCGGTCCCAGGCCAACGACGACACCCCGAACTACCAGTTCACGTACACCATGGACGGCAGCGGCCCGGTCGCGGTCGGTACCCGGACGCTGAAGAACGACGGCACCCAGCAGACGACGTACCAACTCCTGGACGGCTTCCTGCGCGAGCGCCAGACCCAGGCCCCGGGACCGTCCGGCGGCCGCCTGGTCGCGGACACCTTCTACGACGAACGCGGCCTGGTCGCCAAGCAGTTCGCGCCCTACTACAACGACGAAGCCGCCCCCTCCCCGGGCCTGCTCCAGCTGGACAACGCGCTCTCCGTGGAGACCCAGACCTGGAACACCTTCGACGGCCTGGGCCGCGTCACCATGTCCCAGCAGATCGCGGGCAACGGTGACCACAGCACGGTCCTGTCGACGACGCGGACCGACTACGGCGGCGACCGGGTCTCGGTGACCCCGCCCAAGGGGGCCACGGCCACCACGAGCGTCACGGACGCCCGCGGCAACGTCACCGACCTGCTGCAGTACCAGGCCGCCACCCCGACGGGCGCGTACGACCAGACCCACTACGACTACACGCCCACCGGAAAGCTGTCCAAGCTCACGGACCCCTCGGGCAACAGCTGGAGCTACACCTACGACCAGCGCGGCAACCAGACGCTGGCCACGGACCCGGACAAGGGCGACACCAAGTCCGTGTACGACGACCGCAGCCAGCTGGTCTCCACCACCGACCACCGCGGCCGGAAGGTCACTCATCTCTACGACGGGCTCGGCCGCGAGCTCGAGACCCGCGAGGGGGAGGCCACCGGGCCGCTGCTGACCCAGCAGGTGTGGGACCCCACCGGATTCGAGGGGCAGCTCGCCACTTCCACCCGCTATGTCGGCGGGGCGAGCGGGCTCGCGTACAAGACCACGTACAGCATGTACGACAACCTGTACCGGCCCCAGCGCACCGCGGTCGCCATCCCCTCCGTGACGGGGGAGGAGGCCCTGGCGGGCACCTACCTGTCGAGCACCGTCTACAACCTCGACGGCACCGTCCAGTCCAAGAGCTACCCGGCGGCCGGCTCCCTGGCCTCCGAGATCCTCACCCCGACCTACGACGAGATCCAGCGGCCCAAGACCCTCGGCGCGGGCGGTGGCGTCACCTACGTCACCGACACCACCTACAGCTACACGGGCAAGCCGCTGCAGTTCACCTACCAGTCGGCCGGCGCGAAGAAGACGCAGGTCACCAACTCCTACCAGTGGGGCACCCAGCGGCTGTCCAACAGCCGCCTCGACCGGGAGGACGTGGCCGGCACCGACCGGTCCGCGACCTACGCCTACGACGAGGCCGGCAACGTCACCTCGATCTCGGACGTGTCCCGCTCGGGCACCGACACCCAGTGCTTCCAGTACGACCACCTGACCCGCCTCAAGGAGGCGTGGACCCAGGGCAGCACGAGCTGCTCCGCCACCCCGAGCGCCTCGGTGCTCGGCGGCCCGGCCGCGTACTGGCACTCGTACACCTACGACAAGAGCGGCAACCGCACCGGCGAGACCCGGCACGACACGGCCGGCGACACCGCCAAGGACGTCAAGCGCACCTACCGCTACCCGGCGGCCGGAGGCGCCCGCCCGCACGCGGTCACCAGCATCGACACCACCGGCCCCACGGGCACGGCGACCGACAGCTTCACCTACACGGCCACCGGTGACACCGAGACCCGCACCATCGGCGGCACCAAGCAGACCCTCGAATGGGACGCCGAGGGCCACCTCTCCAAGGTCACCGAACCGGCCGGCAGCGGCACGAAGACGACGTCGTACGTGTACGACGCCGAGGGCCAGCGCCTGATCCGCCGTACGGACGCGGAGACCACCGTCTACCTCGGCGCCACCGAGCTCACCCTCACCAAGGGCGCCACCGCCGACAAGGCCACCCGCTACTACGACCTCGGCGGCGGCAACCAGGCCATCCGCACCGACGACAACAAGCTCGCCTTCCTCATCGGCGACCACCACGGCACCTCCGAGATCGCCGTCAACGCCACCGACCTGACGATGCAGCAACGCCGCTCGACCCCCTTCGGCGGCACCCGCGGCAGCCCGCCCGGCAGCTGGCCCGGCGAGAAGGGCTTCGTAGGCGGTACCCAGGACACGACGACCGGCCTGACCCACCTGGGGGCGCGGGAGTACGACCCGGCCACGGGCCGCTTCCTGTCCGTCGACCCGCTCCTGAACACGAACGACACGCAGTCCCTGAACGGCTACGCCTACAGCAACAACAACCCGGTCACTTTGAGCGACCCCGCCGGAACCGAGATCGGCTCCCGGCCCAACTCCTGCCAGTACTCCCTGGACAACTGCTCCAAGGAGGTCCAGGAGTCGGTCGGCTACAACCCGGTCACCAAGCGGGCGACCGCCAGCCAGCAGACCGTCAACGTCGGCAAGGCACGGGCGATCAAGCAGACGCCCGTCATCCAGGTCGTCAAGAAGGTCGGCTGGGAGCTGTTCAAGGACTTCATCGGCTGGAACGACTTCAAGGGCTGCATGGGCGGCAGCGTGTCGTCCTGCGCCACGCTGATCATCGGGGCGATTCCGTGGACCGCGATGTTCAAGAAGGGCGCCCAGCTCATCAAGGGCGCCTGGAAGATCGCCAAGGCGGTGAAGAAGTGGCGCAAGGAGCAGAAGTGGGCCGACGACATCCTGGAATCGGCGGCGTCCTGCGAGGTCAAGCACAGCTTCCTGCCGGGCACGAAGGTCCTGCTGGCCGACGGCACGACGAAAGACATCGAGGACGTGAAGACAGGTGACGTAGTCCTGGTCACCGACCCGGAGACCGGAAGGACGGTCGAACGGAAGGCCGTCCGCACGATCACCACGGAGGACGACAAGGACTTCACGGTCCTCACCGTCGCCACCAGGACCGGCCCTTCCACCATCACGGCCACGGACACCCACCCCTTCTGGGTCCCCGACCTGAGGAAGTGGGTCGACGCCGGCGACCTCGAGCCCGGCCAGCACCTGCGCACCAGCGCGGGCACGTACGTCCAGATCTCGGCGGTCGCGCACTACACGAAGCGCCAGCGCACGCACGATCTCACGATCGACGAGATCCACACGTACTACGTGCTGGTGGGGGACAGCCCGGTTCTCGTCCACAACGACAACTGTGGTGTCTCCAGGGGGTCGGGCGCGGGGTCGGAGGATCCGTCGTCGCTGCCTGACCTCTACGATCCGGACACCGGTGGATACAACGCCCCTCGCGGCCGGGGCGAGCCGCTCGAGGAGACCGGCCAGTCCCGCCGGGCAGCGGAGGAAGTGGCCGAGGAAGCCGGCACGCGAGCGACCACGGTGGCCAGAAGCCCGGGAGCGGCGCAGAAGATGATCGACGGAGCTGTACCTCCGGGAGCACACGGTCCCGCCGAAGCAGCCGTCGCAGGATCTATCGTCGTGGCCAAGGGGGTCCAGATGTTCAGGAGATGGTGGAATGGGCGAGGCAAGTGACGCGGCACGTGCCGTCGTCGCGCAGTTCACGCGCGACGGGTTCGTCGCAGCGGAGAGCGCGGAGCGTGCCGAGTTCGAGGTCTGGGATCGGCTGACGGCGGGACGGGTCCTGCTCGTGGCCGTCCAGACGCTCCTTCGGCTGCGCGGAGAGGACGGCCCGGCGGACCTCGGCCGTCCGGTGCCGGGACTGGACGAGGAGGAAGCGGGGCTGGTGGTCAGGACCCTGCTGGGGGACGCCGTGGCGGCTCCCGAGACCTCGCGGCGCGGCCTGATCACCCTGGATCGTCTGCTGGAACTGATGGCGTCCCTGATCGAGGAGGAGTCGCTGTCCGAGGACGAGGTCGACTCCCTGCTGGAGGTCGCGGAGGAGAGCTGCCGTGCCGTCGGACCGTGGGACGAGAGCGACGACCGCCGGCCGCGGGACGGCGAACTGGTCGATTTCGGGGGCCTGTTGGTGCCGACCGAGCCCGGAGTGGAGATCCGGCCCATGACATCCCGTGACGGTTCCGTCGTGGCGGTCACCGTCGTTCGAGGCCGGACGGCGATCCAGCTCCAGGCCTTCCGGGCGCTCTCGGACACGTCCTGGGCGACCATCCGTGAGCAGCTGTCCCGGACGATGCGTAGTCAGGGCAGTTCCGTCGAGGAGCGCGCCGGCCGTGCGGGAACCGAACTGCAGGCCGTCGTGCGGATCCAGGGCCCTCCCGGCAAGGACCGCCAGACCACGCGGGTCCTCGGCTTCGACGGCCCGGGCTGGGTCCTCCGCGGCTTCGTGACGGGAGTCGGGGCGGAACCCGACAGCACCGAGGACTGGCCCTACACCACGTTCCAGAGGACCGTCGTCCGCATGTCCGCCGCTCCTGAGAGCACCGACACGTTGATTCGTCTACGCCGGCCGCAGCCGGAGGGCGGCTGAACGCCGCGAACCGGGAGCCGCGTCGACAAGCGGCCACCCCGCAAGGTACTCATGGGGCATGAGCAACGACGGTGACTCCGGAGGCGGCAAGGGCCGGATAGTCGGAGGGCGTTACCGGCTGGTCGAGCGGATCGGGTCCGGGGGGATGGGCACCGTGTGGCGGGCCGTCGACGAGCTGGTCGGGCGGGAGGTCGCCGTCAAGCAGCCGCGGTTGCCCGGGGATCCTGAGGACGAGAGTCATCAGAGGGCGGCCCACCGGCTCTACCGCGAGGCTCGCGCCGCCGCCCGGGTCGACCATCCCTCCGCCGTCACCATCCATGACGTCGTCGCGGAGGAAGAGGACGGACTCCCCTGGATCGTCATGGAGTTGGTCCGCGGCGAGTCCCTCCACGAAGTGCTCCAGCGCGGGCCGCTCGAACCCGCCGAGTCCGCCCGCATCGGCCTCGCCGTCCTCGGCGCCCTGCGTGCCGCGCACTCCGTCGGCATCGTGCACCGGGACGTCAAGCCCGCGAACGTCCTGCTCGGCCCGCACCATCGGGTCGTCCTCACGGACTTCGGCATCGCCCACATCCAGGGCGAGGAATCCCTCACCGTCAGCGGCGAGTTCATCGGATCGCTGGAGTTCATCGCACCCGAGCGGATGTCCGGCCGGGGCGGCCCCGCCGGCCCCGCCTCCGACCTGTGGTCGCTGGGCGTGCTGCTGTACGCCGCCGTGGAGGGCTGGTCCCCGTTCCGCCGTACGACCCTGGAGTCCACCCTCGCCGCGATCCTCGCCGCCGACACGCCGGAGCCCAAGCTGGCCGGTCCGCTCGGGCCGCTCGTCGTGCGGCTGCTGGACAAGGAGCCCGAGCGGCGGCCGGGCGCGGCGGAGGTCGCCGTGGCGCTGGAGGCGGTGGCGGAGGGGTGGCCGATGCCGGGTCCCTCCGGGGTGGGGGAGCAGGACGCGTCGGGGCTCAGGGAACTGGCGGAGGACACCGGGACGATCGGGCTGGGGATGGCCGTACGGCCGCCCGACCCGACGCCCGAACCACCCGCACCCGAAACCCCCGTATCCGCATCCGTTCTCACAACTCCCGCACCCGCGCCGGAGACCACCGCTGTCCCGAAGCCGGCCTCGAAGCCCAAACGCCGCTTCCTCCGCCGCCCGGCCATCGCCGCCCTGCTCGCCGCCGTCCTCGTCGGCGGCATATGGCTGGGCACGTCCACCTATTTCACGGAGACCGAGAGCGGCTCAGCCGCCGAACTGACCCCCCGCCACAGCCCAGGCACCCCAACCCCAACCCCCACTCCCACTCCCACCGCCTCCTGGACGACCCACCGCGAGCCGGCCATGAACGCCACCCTCGCCCTCCCCGCCGCCTACAAGGAGACCGCCCGCGAAGGCAGCGCAGACGATCCGCCCCGCTTCGTCGTCTACGACCTCGACGACACCATCCAGCTCCGCCTCACCCAGTGGGACAAGGCCCCCCGCTCCCCGATGGCCCAGGCGCAGGCGGCACAGGACACCTGGGGCAGCCGTAACGCGGACGCGAGCACGCAGAAGACCCGCACCAGCTTCCACGGCTACGAGGCGGCGCTCGCGGACACCACGTACGACTGGGACGGGCGCCCCACCCGGGTCATGCAGCTGATGATCCGCACCCCCGACAGCCGCATGTACGAGCTGCGCGTGGACATGCCCAAGGGAACGGCGGACGAGAAGAAGGGCACGGCGGTGTTCAAGTCGGCCCGTGGCCGTCTCGAGATCGGAAACGACACAAGCGACGGAAGCGGCTGAGCTCCCGGCGGCAGCCACCGGCCAACGCCCTGATCAGCGCATTCCCCGCCAGCGGCCACTGGCACTGTGTGAGCGGTCGGTGAATCACTATTACCGACGGGTACACAAAGCCTTCCCCACGTCATACCCTGCGGCTCATGACCGACGCGCAGGCCCCGGCCAAGACCGGTACGAACCCCATCGCCCCCGCCCCCGAGGGCGCCCGCACCGCAGCGGACGTGGTCACCCCGGAGCTGGTCGCCCAGCTCACCAAGGGCGTGGCCGGCTCCGGCCGGACCGCGAACCACACCCCGTTCACCGGCGAGAAGCTGGCGGACCTGCCCGAGTCCACGCCCGAGGACGTGCAGAAGGCCTTCGAGGCCGCGCGCAAGGCGCAGGCGGTGTGGGCACAGACGCCGATACGGCAGCGCGCCGCCGTTCTGCTCCGCTTCCACGACCTGGTCCTCGAACGCCAGGCCGAGGTCCTCGACCTGATCCAGCTGGAGACCGGCAAGGCCCGTCTGCACGCCCACGAGGAGGTGCAGGCCGTGGCCATCGCGGCCCGGCACTACGGCCACAGGGCCACCGCGTATCTGAGGCCCAAGCGGCACACCGGCGCCGTCCCGACGCTCACCAAGGTCACCGAACTGCGCCACCCGCGCGGTGTGGTCGGCCAGATCGCCCCCTGGAACTACCCCCTCGAACTCTCCGTCGGCGACGCGCTCCCCGCCTTCGTCGCGGGCAACGCGGTCGTGATGAAGCCGGACACGGAGACCTGCCTCACCGCGCTCTGGGCCCGCGACCTCCTCGTCGAGGCCGGTCTGCCCGCCGACGTCTTCCAGGTCGTCCTCGGCGAGGGCCCGGTCATAGGCCCCGAAGTCGTCAAGCACGCCGACTACGTCTCCTTCACCGGCTCCACGCGCACCGGCCGCGAGGTCGCCCAGGGCGCCGCCGCCCGCCTGATCGGCGTCTCCCTCGAACTCGGCGGCAAGAACGCGATGCTGGTCCTGGAGGACGCCGACATCGAGAAGGCGGCCGCGGGAGCCGTCCGCGGCTGCTTCTCCTCTGCCGGTCAACTCTGCATCTCCATCGAGCGGTTGTACGTCCACGAGTCGATCGCCGACGCGTTCGTGGAGCGCTTCGCCGCCCGCACGAAGGCGATGCGGCTCGGTACGTCCCTCGCCTACGGCGCCGACATGGGCTCCCTGGTCGGCGAACGCCAGCTGGAGACCGTCACCCGGCACGTCGAGGAGGCCGTCGCCAAGGGCGCGAAGGTCGTCGCCGGCGGGGTGGCCCGCCCGGACATCGGCCCGTACTTCTTCGAGCCGACCATCCTCGACGGCGTCGAGGCCCCGATGGCCGTCTGCGCGGAGGAGACCTTCGGCCCGGTCGTCTCCATCTACCGCTTCAAGACGGAGGACGAGGCGGTCGAGCACGCCAACTCGACGGCGTACGGCCTGAATTCCTCCGTCTGGACGAAGGACGGCCGCCGCGGCCGCGACATCGCCGCCCGCCTGCGCACCGGCACGGTCAACGTCAACGAGGGCTACGCCGCCGCCTACGGCAGCCTCCAGTCCCCGATGGGCGGCATGAAGGACTCCGGCCTCGGCCGCCGCCACGGCTCCGAGGGCATCCTCAAGTACACCGAGGCCCAGACGGTGGCCCATCAGCGGCTGCTGCCCCTGGCCCCCTCGCTGGGGATGGACGACGAGAAGTACGCGCAGTTCATGAGCCGCAGTCTCCGCCTGATGAAGGCATTCCGGTTCCGCTAGACACCACCCGGTTCTCAACGAGGAGAGCACGTGCCCCAGGACACCTACGACTACGACGTCATCGTCGTCGGATCAGGCTTCGGCGGCTCGGTGACCGCCCTGCGCCTGACGGAAAAGGGCTACACCGTAGGCGTCCTGGAGGCCGGCCGCCGCTTCACCCGCGAAACCCTCCCCAGGAACTCCTGGGACCTGAAGAACTACCTCTGGGCCCCCAGGCTCAACATGTACGGCATCCAGCGCATCCACCTGCTCGGCAACGTCATGGTCCTGGCCGGCGCGGGCGTCGGCGGCGGCTCCCTCAACTACGCCAACACCCTCTACGTACCGCCGAAGCCGTTCTTCGAGGACGCGCAGTGGCGGGACATCACCGACTGGCAGGAGGAGCTGGCGCCGTACTACGACCAGGCGCGGCGCATGCTCGGCGTACGCCTCAACCCGACGATGACCCCGTCCGACGTCCACCTCAAGGCGGCCGCCGAGCGGATGGGCGTGGGCGACAGCTTCCACATGGCGCCGGTCGGCGTGTTCTTCGGGGACGGCGAGGACGCGGACGGCGCCACGAAGGCCGAACCCGGTGACGAGGTGGCCGACCCCTACTTCGGCGGCGCGGGCCCGGCCCGCAAGGCCTGCAACGAGTGCGGCGAGTGCATGACCGGCTGCCGGCACGGCGCGAAGAACACCCTCAACGAGAACTACCTGTACCTCGCCGAGAAGGCGGGCGCGGTCGTGCACCCGCTGACCACGGTCGTCTCGGTCACGGACGACTCGCGGGGTGGCTACGCGATAGCCACCCTGCCGACCGACGCGCGCCGCAAAGCGAAGGGCCGGACCTTCACGGCCCGCCGGGTGGTCCTCGCGGCCGGCACCTACGGCACGCAGACCCTGCTGCACCGGATGAAGGCGGGCGGCCAACTGCCGTATCTGTCCGAGAAGCTGGGCGAGCTGACCCGTACCAACTCCGAGGCGCTGGTCGGCGCGCAGACCAGCGACCGCCGCTACCGCAAGGCGACGGGCGAGCGGAAGGTCGACTTCACGCGCGGGGTGGCCATCACCTCGTCCATCCACCCGGACGAGAACACCCACATCGAGCCGGTCCGCTACGGCAAGGGCTCCAACTCGATGGGCGGCCTGTCGATCCTCCAGGTGCCGTACGCCGAGGGCTCCTCCCGGGTCCTGGCCTGGCTGCGGAACGCGGCCCGCCACCCGGCACTGGTCCTGCGTTCCCTCTCCAACCGCCGCTGGTCGGAGAAGACCATCATCGGCCTGGTGATGCAGTCGCTGGACAACTCCCTGACGACGTACCTGAAACCGGACGGCGTGGGCAAGGGCCTGCTCACGGCCCGCCAGGGTCACGGCTCCCCGAACCCCAAGCAGATCAGGGCCGCCGCGGAGGGCGCGGCGGCGATCGCCGCCGAGATCAACGGCTTCGCCGGCTCCAACGTGGGCGAGCTGATGGGCACCCCGCTCACCGCGCACTTCCTCGGCGGCTGCCCGATCGGCGCCTCCCGCGACACCGGCGTCATCGACCCGTACCACCGCCTCTACGGCCACCCCGGCATCTCGGTCGTCGACGGCTCCGCGGTCTCCGCCAACCTGGGAGTGAACCCCTCCCTCACCATCACCGCCCAGGCCGAGCGCGCGATGTCGTACTGGCCCAACAAGGGTGAGGCGGACCCGCGTCCGGCACAGGGCGAGACGTACGAACGCCTCAAGCCGGTCGAGCCCAGGTCCCCGGCGGTCCCGGCGGACGCCTTCGGCGCGCTGAAGCTGCCGTTCCTGGGGATACCGGCGGTGCCGCCGCGGAAGTAACCGCCCATGGCAAAGAGAAGGACCTGCACCCCCCTCCGAGCGCAGGTCCTTCTCTGTTTCTTGCGACAAGCCCTGTTGGGCCCTACTGGGCCCTACTGGGCCCTTACGCCACGGCCCCGGCCTTCCGGCGCCGCACCACGAACACCGCGCCCGCACCGGCGACGACCGCGACGCCGCCCAGGAGGCCGATCATCGGCAGCGTGGAGCCGGCACCGGTCTCGGCGAGGGTGCCGGTGGCGGAGACCTCGTTGACGTCCGTGAGGTCCGTCTTGCCACCCTGCGGCTTGGCGTCGTTCGGGTCACCGGCGTCGGAGCCGGCGGCGAGGATGTCGAAGACGTAGACCCAGCCGTTCGGGTCGTCGGCGACCCAGCAGCCCTCGTCGTCCGCGTACTCGGCGAGGCCGCCGGTCAGGCCGAGCGAGTCCGGCACCTTGCCGCTGACACTGAGCCGCAGCTTGTACGAGATCGACTGGCCCGCGCCCAGCGAGAACGAGGGGAACGTGCCGCCCTCGCCCGCGGCGTCCGCGATCGTGTCCCAGGAACCGGTGGACTTGTTGAAGACCTGGACCTTTATCTCGCCGGAGTAGTCCGCCGCGTCGTCCCAGCCCCACGCGGCGACGCCGATGAGCGGCTTGATGTCCTTGATCTCGTCGTCACCGCGGTTGGACACGTTGAACGCGAAGCCGGTCCACCCGCTGCCGGCGACGATCGTCTCGGGCAGCCCGGACAGGCTGCTGCGGACGTCCTCGCTGAGTTCGGCGGTGCTGTTGCCCTCCTCGTCGACACAGAGCTCCGGGTCCTCGGGCGCGCTGGCGCTGGCGCTCGGCGAGGGGGAGGCGGCCGGGGAGCTCTCACTGCCGGCCGGGGTGCTCGTGTCCGCGGCGGGGGAGCTGGTGTCCGTGGCCGGGCTGCTGGTGTCGGCGGCGGGGGAGCTGGTGTCCGTGGCCGGGCTGCTCGTGTCGGCGGCGGGGGAGCTCGTGTCCGCGGCCGGGCTGCTGGTGTCCGCGGCGGGAGAGCTGGTCTCCGTGGCCGGGCTGCTCGTCGTCGTGCCGGGGGTCTCGCCGTCCGTCGCGAACGCGGTGGGGGCGGAGAGCAGGGCGAGCGGGGCTATGACGGCCGTCGCGGCCGCTGCGGCCATGGCGCGGCGAAGCTTCATGAAGACCTCGAAAATCCGGTGTGCCGCGGGCGGCAACACGCTTGGGAGGCCTCCGCGTGTGGGGCGCGGGTGTGGCCCTTGGTTCGCATGGTTTGATCCGCGAAGCCTGTGAATGGTTGCCCTCGTCCTCACAGGATTTTTATGTGACCTGGATCACCGGTCGAGCGGATTCGGAGCTGACGTACGCTCAGCTGCTCGGAAATCCACTCGCAGAAAGGCGTCCGGCACCGTGGCCGACAGATCGTCCGAAGAGCCGAGATCCGGATCGGGTGAAGGGGGCGACTCCAGTAACACCAGCAACTCCTCCGCCGTACCCGACGAGGTGTGGGAGAAGTTCGTCCAGGACAGCGAACGCGAGATACGTGCCGAGGCGCCGAAGGAGCCGTCCGCCCGCGCCCGCATGGTGACCGAGCGGCTGCGGCAGCAGGAGGCGCGGGGGGAGCTGCCCGAGGGCTGGCGCACGGGTCCGGCCTGGCAGGAGACGAACGGGCGTACCACCCGGCGCCGCCGGCTGTGGGCGGTCATCGGCATACCCGTCGCCGTCGCCGTGGCCGTCGTGGCGATGAAGCCGTCCCTGCTGCCGGGCGACCCCTTCGGCACGGGGACACCGGACACCGCCGCCGCTTCGCCCCTGGGCGAGGAGACCGCGGCCCCGACCGCACCCCCGGCCGCCACCGACGCCGAAACCCCCACCCTGGACGAGCCGTTCGCCGGTTCCCCGGCGCTGGAGTGGGCCGACGGTGCCGCCGGCATCGTCCTGCCGGAGGCGAAGGCGGTCGGCGGGCTATCGAAGGACCGGGTCGGGACGGCGCTCCGGCTGACCAAGAAACTGCTGGTCGGAGCCAACCTGGACCCGAAGACCGTACGTGGCGGACGCCCCGATGCCGCCCTCGCGGTCCTCGACCCCAAGCAGCCGGAGTTCGTCGACGGCCTGAACCGGTCCCTGCGCGCGCCCGACGAGGAGCACGACCCGCTGGACCTGCTCACCCGCTTCGACCCCGCCGAGGTACGACTCGTCGGCGACGTGATCAAGACGCGTGGCCGGATGACGTTCGAGAAGGGCGACCAGGACGGGGTGGCCGTGCGCGCCGACTACACCTTCGTCTACCCGGTCGTCCGCACCGACGGTTCCACCGAGGTCACCCGCACCATCGTGCGCCGCGTCCTCGAAGTCGAGCTCCTCGACCCCACCCGCTATGTGTCCACCCCCGACCGCCTGAACGTCCTGCGCTACGACCGGGACGTCGGCAACACGGCCTGCGACATCCATGACGGCTATCTGCACCCGCAGTTCTCCTCGGACGCCGTCTCGGACGAACCGCCGAACGGGCCGCTGGTGGACCCGTACGACCGCAGCCGCGAGATCGGGTCCGGCGGGGGGTGCGGGACGGTGTCCCGCACCTGACGCCGGGCGCCGACTGCGGTCCGCTCGGCGCCGGGCATGCGAAGGGCCCCGCAGGCCGAAGCCGCGGGGCCCTTCTCTCGTCAGCACCGACGTCAGGGCAGCGTCGGTGCCTGGGGAGCGGCGCCGGGGGGTTGCGCCGCTTGCCTGTGTGCTCCGGGTCGGCGCCCCGGCGCATGCGGGGCGCACGGTTGGTCTCGACCTTTGGCAGTACGGCAGTGCACGTGAATGCAGTTGTCTACGGGGGGACTTGGGGGCTTTTCAGGCATCGTGCTGGATGGATGCCGCCGCCGCAACCGTTTGACTCAGACTTGGACATTTTGACTCGGACATTTTGATTTGGACGTCCCGCCGGTCGGCTCCGGGCGTCCCCGGAGCCGACCGTTCTCTTGGGTGACCGGACCAGCTGTCCCCTGCCGTCCGGTCACTTGTCCGGAGCGAGGTCCCACGACGCACAGCACGATCCGTACGTCTCATCGCTCCAGCGAGCCACGCGTGGTTCTTTCGGGCCCGCCCCTGGCTGGCACGGACACCACCACCAACGAAGGGCCTCGCGTCCCGGTCACGCGCCGTACGGGTGAGAGGTGGCCCGAACTCAGATACGACCCCGGCACAGTTCGAGGAGCGTCATCGCGAGGGACGTACCGGGCTTGCCCAGCGCGTCCCTGTAGTGGCTGAGGACGTCCATCTCGCGGGAGAGATTCACGCGCCGGCCGCCGGAGGAGATCCGCGCCTCCTGGATGACGGCGGACACGGCCATCCGTTCCTGGATCAGACCGATGATCCGGTCGTCCAGCGCGTCGATGCGCTCACGCGCGCCGGAGATCACATCGGCGGCCTCGGGGGTACGGGCGCCGGTCACGTCGGTGGCGGTCATGTCGGGGCTCCTCATTCGGTGGGATGGCGTGGGGACGGTCGAGGTGCCCCGGAGCGACAGGACCCGGGAAACGACAGGCGCCCCGGGCCTTGTCGGCCCGGGGCGCCTGGGAAGTCGCTTGTCAGTAGCTCAAGCAGCACGACCATGGCAGCCGGCGGGCCGGGTGCCATAGGTAAAGAGGAAGGTCGGGTGCGTGAGCATGGGCCCCAGTATGCCACGGCATCTTTTCCGCTGGCCGAGGTCCCACGTCCACCCCGTTAGAATCGGTAACCACAGACCCCGCCCGACCGCCGGAAGGCACCCCGTGTCATCAGCGACCCCCGCTGCCACCGCCCCCGACACCGTCCTGGTCGTCGACTTCGGCGCGCAGTACGCCCAGCTCATCGCCCGTCGCGTCCGCGAGGCCCGGGTCTACAGCGAGATCGTGCCGAGCACCATGCCGGTCGCGGAGATGCTCGCCAAGAACCCGGCGGCGATCATCCTCTCCGGCGGCCCCTCCTCGGTGTACGCCGACGAGGCGCCCCGCCTCGACCGCGAGATCTTCGAGGCCGGCGTCCCCGTCTTCGGCATGTGCTACGGCTTCCAGCTGATGGCGCAGACCCTCGGCGGCACCGTCGACAACACCGGCGCCCGCGAGTACGGCCGTACGGAGCTGCACGTCTCCAGGTCGTCCTCCACCCTTTTCGAGGGCACCCCGGACGAGCAGTCGGTGTGGATGTCGCACGGCGACGCCTGTTCCGCCGCCCCCGAGGGCTTCTCCGTCACGGCCTCCACGGACGTCGTCCCGGTCGCCGCCTTCGAGAACGACGAGAAGAAGCTGTACGGCGTCCAGTACCACCCCGAGGTCATGCACTCCACGCACGGCCAGCTGGTGCTGGAGCACTTCCTGTACCGGGGCGCCGGCCTGACCCCGAACTGGACCACGGGCAACGTGATCGAGGAGCAGGTCGCCGCCATCCGTGAGCAGGTCGGCGACCGGCGTGCCATCTGCGGTCTGTCCGGCGGCGTGGACTCCGCCGTCGCCGCCGCCCTCGTCCAGAAGGCCATCGGCTCCCAGCTGACCTGCGTGTACGTCGACCACGGCCTGATGCGCAAGGGCGAGACCGAGCAGGTCGAGAAGGACTTCGTGGCCGCGACCGGCGTACAGCTGAAGGTCGTGGACGCGGAGGATCGGTTCCTCTCTGCTTTGAAGGGAGTCTCCGACCCCGAGGAGAAGCGGAAGATCATCGGGCGAGAGTTCATCCGGGTCTTCGAGCAGGCGCAGGCGGAGATCATCGCGGACGAGGGTCCGGCGGTCGAGTTCCTCGTCCAGGGCACGCTCTACCCCGACGTGGTCGAGTCCGGTGGCGGTACGGGCACCGCCAACATCAAGTCCCACCACAACGTGGGCGGGCTGCCGGAGGACCTCGAGTTCCAGCTGATCGAGCCGCTGCGCAAGCTGTTCAAGGACGAGGTCCGGATGGTCGGCCAGGAGCTCGGACTGCCGGACGAGATCGTCCAGCGCCAGCCGTTCCCCGGCCCCGGCCTGGGCATCCGTATCGTCGGCGACGTCACCAAGGAGCGGCTCGACCTGCTGCGCGAGGCCGACGCCATCGCCCGCGAGGAGCTCACCGCGGCCGGCCTCGACCGGGACATCTGGCAGTGCCCGGTGGTCCTGCTCGCGGACGTCCGCAGCGTCGGCGTCCAGGGCGACGGCCGCACGTACGGCCACCCGATCGTCCTGCGGCCCGTCTCCTCCGAGGACGCCATGACGGCCGACTGGTCGCGACTGCCGTACGACGTCCTCGCGAAGATCTCGACGCGGATCACGAACGAGGTCGCGGACGTCAACCGCGTCGTGCTCGATGTGACGAGCAAGCCGCCGGGCACCATCGAGTGGGAGTAGGACCCGGGGTCACGTCCGCTTGAGCGTGCGCACCGGTTCTCCGGGCTTCCAGACCTGGACGACCAGGTACCTGTCGTCCTCGACGTAGGTCCGTACGACCTCCGTCAGCTCGGTGCGGAAGAGGTGGAGCGGCTCCGGCGGTTCCACCTCTTCGACGTATCCGGCCTTGGTCTGCGGATCGTCCACCTCGATCGCCCGACCGCTGATCCGGACGTCGCCGCCGCCCATGCCGGTGCCGTCCCCGGGGTTCGCCTGGAGCGCGAACCGCGGGTCGCGGCGCAGGTCGAGCGCCTTGAGCGAGTCCGGCATCATGCCCAGCCACAGCTCACCGTTCAGGAAGCGCACCTCGAGGCCGGTGGTGCGCGGCGAACCGTCCTTGCGGAGGGTCGCGAGGATGTGGTGGGTGTAGGCGCCGAAGCGTTCTTCGACGGTTTTCGCCAGGTCGGGTTCCGCGGAGGAGAAAGCTGCCCAGTTCATATCAGCCAGTGTTCCGCCGATACCCGACATCTTCTGTCGGGTATCGGCCGGGTGCGTCATCTTTACCCACCAGCGCTGTTCTCCTGCGCTGACCGACGGTAACTTCCGCCCCGTACACCCACCCAGTGCTGGAGGACGACACATGCACGGGACGCCCGAAGCCGGGCCCACTCCACCCCAGCCGCTCCCCACCGACCGGCTCCGCTTCGCCATGCCGCCGATGCACGAATCGGTCGACGACGAACGCCGGCACCGCAAGGAACGGCTCGCGGGCGCGCTGCGGATCTTCGGGCGGCTCGGCTTCGAGGACGGGGTCTCGGGGCACATCACCGCCCGTGATCCGGAGTACAGCGACTGTTTCTGGGTCAATCCGTTCGGGCTGCCGTTCAAGCACGTCACCGTGAGCGACCTGGTCCTCGCCAACTCCGACGGCCAGGTGATCGAGGGCCGCTACCACGTCAACCAGGCGGCCTTCACCGTGCACGTCCAGGTGCACGCCGCCCGCCCCGACGTCGTCGCGGTCGCGCACTGCCACTCGGTGCATGGCCGCGCGCTGTCGGCCCTGGGGGACTTCCTGGACCCGATCACGCAGGAGAGCTGCGCGTTCTACGAGGACCACGCGCTCTACGACGCCTACACCGGCGTCGCCGTCGACGCCGACGAGGGCCGGCGCATCGCCACCGCCCTCGGTACCCGCAAGGCGCTCGTGCTGCGCAACCACGGGCTGCTGACGGTCGGCGACTCGGTGGACGCGGCGGCCTGGTGGTTCCTGTCCTTGGAACGGTCCTGCCAGGTCCAGCTCACCGCGAAGGCGGCCGGACGGCCCGTCCTGATCGACCACAAGGCGGCCGTGGCCACCCGGGAGCAGCTGGGCGGCGACCTGGTGGCGTGGATCAACTACCAGCCGATGTGGCAGGACATCAGCCGCAGCGAGCCCGATTTGCTGAGCTGACGCCTCAGAACCCTCCCGGAAACCTCTCAGAACCCTCGTAGGACGGCGGCCTTCGTCATCGCGAACTCCTCGTCCGTCAGCACCCCGTCCCGGTGCAGCTCGCCCAGCTCCCGCAGCCGCCTCAGGAGGACGTCGTGATGGTCGGCCTGGGGCGGTACGGCCGCCGTCAGCGGGCGCCGGGCGGCCTGCTCGCCGTTCTCGACGGCGACGCGGGTGGAGGGGTGCGGCAGGCGGGCCGTGACCGCGGTGGCGACGAGGGCCGTGAGCAGGTCGCGGCGGGCGCTGCCCCACAGGTCCAGGGCGTACGGGTCCTTCTCCGGCGGCAGCTTGGAGAAGGTCGTCTCGCGGGTCACGAAGCGCAGGAAGCCGTCCTCGTAACCGGAGTTGGGCAGCCACTCGACCTGGAGGAGATCGCCGAGGTCGATGATGCGGGGGCCGGTCGCCCGCTTGACCCGGTCCGAGGTGTCCGCCCAGTCGATCCGCACCCGGGTGCCGTCGAAGGAGACCGTGCCGTCCGAGGAACGGACCGAGACCGGGACCGGCGGGCCGGGCAGGAGGTAGGCCTTGGTCGGCTCCGTGGGGATCTGGTCCAGGAGCAGGGAACGGCGGATCTCCTCGGCCACGTACTCCGCGACTCCCGCCCGGTCCACCTCCACCAGCAGCCGGTACGGATCGGCCGGGTCGGGCAGGCGGCCGCCCGTCGCGTGCAGGAGCGGGTCGGCGCCCTCGCGCAGCCGCATGCGCAGCCGGCCGCGCTTGCGTTCGGGCTCGAAGGCGACGCCCGAGATGGCCTCCAGGGGCACGGCGATCTCGCCGTACGTCTGCCGGAACAGCGGCACGGAGCGGTGGAGTCCCGGCGTGATCCTGACCGTGCTCCCGTCGAAGGCCCAGGTCCCGTCGCGCTGGATGATCTCGGCCATGGGGAAATTCTCGCAGCCGGGTCAACACGGCGAACCGGCCTTCCATCGCCCTGACCGGACCTGCCCCGCACGGGGCGTGTTGCGTAGGGCACAATTCGCTGTCATCGCACGTGAGTTGTGAGGCACAAAAAAGCGGGGAAGGCGGGCGTCGGGCGTGGCGGTGCAGGAGGCGAGACAGGGCGCGGACTCGGGCGCGCACGGGAGCATCCACGGAGGTGGCTGCACCTGCGGGGACTGTCCCCACGGGGCGCGGGCGGGACACCGTAGGGCGGTCGCCGAATTCCTGCTGAAACGCGACGAGTTCGCGGCCGGGCAGGGGCTGCCGGCGGCGGTGGCGCACTCGGCCTCCGCCTCCCGCCAGTGGGTCTCGGAGGAACTGACCCAGTCCGCGGACCTCGTCGCCGAACGCGGCCGGGCCGAGGGCGAGGCCTGGCTGGCGCGACTGTGGCGCCGTACGGCGGCGGTGGTGTGGGCGCTGGTCGTCCTGCTCCTCCTCGTGCAGTCGCTCACGGCCATCGGCGCGGGCTGGACCTCCGCCCGCACCGCAGGACTGCTCGCCGCCCTGGTGGTGGCCGGCGCGCTGACGGCGGCCTCGTGGTTCCACCGGGCGCGCGGCGGCGCGCTGGCGCCGCTGATCGGTGAGGACAACCGTCTCTCCACCTCCCGGGCGGTCGCGGTCGGCTGGGTGCTGTTCGTCGCCTACGCCGTGCTCGTGCTCGTGGGCCGCCTCGCGGCGGCGTCCGAGCAGACGGAGCGCGACGCGCTGCTCGCCGGATTCGAACTCGCCCGGGCGGCGGGCGTGGTGACCGTCCTCGCCGTGGTGTGCGGGATCGCCGTCCTGGTACGGCGCGTGGTCGGGCTGCGGGTGCTGGGCCAGCGGCTGCAGAAGGTACGGGCCGACCGGCCGAGGGCGGCCGACCTGCTCACGGACGACGCGGGCCGGGGCACCTTCGCCGACATCCAGTACGTCGTCATCAGCGCCGTCGCCCTCCTGTTCGCCGCCGTGCGGCTGGCCCGGCGCCCCGACCAGCTGCCGGACCTGCCCTGGGGTCTCGCGGTGGTGGTCCTGGTGTCCGCCGCGACCTACGTCGCCGGGAAGTACGCCGAGGGCGGGCGGCCGGTGATCCTCTCCGTCGTGCGCGCCCGGGAGGCCGGCGACCTGGACGGGCCGATCCGCACCGGCGACGACATCGAGATCCGCGGCGCCGGCTTCGTGCCGCCGGGGGCGCAGGGCGCGGACCGGCTGTCCCGGATGGTCGTACGCATCGGCCCGGTCAACGTGCACGTCCCCCTGGTCCCGGTGACCGGCGGCTTCAGCAACCCCACGGACGCCGTACTGACCGTGCCGGTCCCGGCCGATGTGGAGCCGGGCCGGGTGGAGGTGCAGGTGGTGACGGCGGCGGGCGTCGAGACGAACCGGTACGCGATCGACGTCACGGACTGATCCGTGCGGGTGTGCCATCCGTGGTCCTTTCGGTGTCGGTGTCCGTGTCGGTGTCGGTTCGCTGTCGGTGTCGTGGGCATGGCTCAAGCCGGTCAAGTCGGAGAAACTGGTCGCGACAGGGACGCAACCGGTCGCGTCGGGATTGAGCGGGGCCTCCCTGTCGTACGTATCGTCACCTGAGGGGTCAGGCACGGCGGGCGAGAGGCGGCTAGCAGCTATGACTCACGGCATTCGTACGGACATGCACTCCCCTTATGCGAACGGCGGCCCGGACTGGCGCGACACCGCCACCCGCTATGCACTCATTCCGCTCCGCGTCTTCCTCGGCGTCACCTTCATCTACGCCGGCCTGGACAAACTCACCGACAGCGCCTTCATGAGGGATTCCGGCTCCGGCTCGGTCGGCGACCTGATGCGCACCGTGCGCGACTCCTCGGCCATCCCGGAACTGGTCGACCTGTCCCTGAAGAACCCCGTGGGCTTCGGCTACGCCATCGCCTTCGGTGAACTCGCCGTCGGTATCGGCATCCTCATCGGCCTCCTCGCCCGGCTGGCCGCGGTCGGCGGCGCACTGATCTCGCTCAGCCTGTGGCTCACGGTGAGCTGGGCCACCGACCCGTACTACTACGGCAACGACCTCGCCTACCTCATGGCCTGGATCCCCCTCGTCCTCGCCGGCGCCCCCGTCTACTCCCTGGACGCAGCCCTACGGGCACGGCGACGACGGCGGTTCGGGGACTACCGGTAGCTCCCGTACGGCGCGCGGGGTCGTGAGGCACCGGTAGCTCCGGCAGGCGCGGGGCGCTGTTGCTGACGGGCGGGACCGGGCGAGGACGCGGGCGGGGCGCTTGCCGCGCGGCCCCCCGTCAGCTCGGCTCCACCGGTTCCATCGGTTGCGGCCCGGCGGGCTTCGTACGGCCCACCGCGCGGCGTCTGCGTATGGCCCGGGTCAGGGCTCCGACCGCACCCGCCAGGCAGAGGCCGCCGATGACGACCGGGATGACCACGAACCACGGGGTCTCCCAGGCGTCGCCCGCGTCACCGGCGTAGATGACGCCCGCGAGGATCAGGAAGGACCCGGCGACCAGCCTTCCCGGCTGGAACTCATGACGCAGCACGGCTCACCTCCGCCTGTCCGATGCCGACCCTGAGATCGAGGTCCAGCGTGCCGGTGCCCGTGCCGCCGGCCGTCGGTGCCAGGGTCACCTCCTTGTGCTTGCCCGGTGCCACGTCCACGTCCTTCTCGTCGTCGCCCGGCAACTGGATGTCGCCCACCCCCACGTCGATGCTCAGCTTCACGGTCACGTCCGCGGGCACGATGATCAGCAGCCGGCCCATGCCCACGTCCGCCTCTGTGGCCACCGTCTGCCCCTTCTTCAGGTCCAGCCGGCTCAGGTCCAGGGTGCCGACGCCGGTGCCGACGTTGTAGTTCTGCTGGACGCCCGCCACCGTGGCCGGCCGCCAGTCCGTGCGCTCCCAGTGGGTGTTGATGTCCGCCGGCAGGGCCGCCGACCCGGCGAGCAGCCCCGCCGTCACGATCGCCAGGAAGATCGACCCCGCGCCCGTACGTCCCAGGAACGCGCTGACCGCTATTCCCACGCCGAGGACGATGAGCGCGCAGGCCAGCCCGGTCTGCAGGCTGGTGCCAAGGGCGCGTTCCTCCCACGTCAGGCGGGTGCCGAGACCGCCCGCGAGCAGGGCGAGCAGGAACACCCACCCGCCGATCCAGCGGGGGCCGCGCGGTTTGGGCGGCGGGGCGTACGGCGTGCGTATGCCCTCGCGGCCGCGCCAGGAGGCGCCCATGCCGATGTTGACCGCCGCCGAGATGTCCCGGACCCGGGAGTCCTCCGGACCCCAGAGATAACCGGTGCCGCCCACATGTGTGCCGTCCTTGACGATGGGGTCGCGCCACCAGGACGGGTAGGCGATGGGGACCGGCGGTGCCTGGGCCTCCGGCGGGGCGTCGGCGACGGCCTGGGCGGCCAGTGGGTCGGTGTCGGGGGCGCCGCGGTGCCGCGACCAGTACCCGGCGCCCGCGAGGAGCAGGGAGAGGACGACGGCGAAGGCCAGCACCCCGCCGTTGTTCAGCAGCGTCAGGAACACCCCGCAGCCGACCAGCGCGAACAGCACGGCCGTCAGCGCCTGGCCGTCCACGCGGCCCGTCAGCAGCTTGCGCACCTCGTTCTCGTCCTCGTCGGCATACGGGACGAAGAGCCACACGAAGCCGTAGAAGATGAGGCCTATGCCGCCGGTCGCGGACAGCACCGCGAGGGTGATCCGGAAGATCACCGGATCCATGTCGCACTGCCGCCCCAGCCCGGCACACACGCCCGCGAGCATCTTGTACCGCCGGTCGCGCCGGTACTTGTGGGGCAGCTCGGCCGCGCCCGCCTCCGCCGCGGCCGCCTCTCCTTCTCCCTCCGCGCCCGCCCGCACGTGCGCGCGCGAGGCCGCGCCCGGGCCGGCCGGGGCGCCCGCGTGCGGCTCCGCCCCCGCGGCGGGCACGGCATCCTGCGGCCCGGCGCCCGGTCGGGGGCGCGGGCCGGAGCCGGGTCCCGGACCCGTCGCGGCGTGGTCGTGATCTGTCATGGCTCCATGGTGACTGCCGCGCCGCCGCCGCGGCAGTCGGAACGACCCTGGCCGGACCCTGATATCTGCCCTGAGCCGGCGCCGGGGAAGCGTTCGACGGACCCGCCCGTCGAAGATCAGGGGAGTCTCGGGGGACAACCCTGATGCCCGCGCCGTGCCGCCGTGTGACCATCGATGGCATGCCGGAAGCCGCAGCAGCGCCACTCGTCGAACCGCGGCCGCCGCGCAAGCTCTACCGCAGCAGTGACGGACGCTGGCTCGGTGGCGTGGCGCGGGGGCTCGCCGGACATCTCGGCCTGCCCGTGATCTGGGTGCGGCTCATGTTCGTCGGCCTGTTCCTGGCGGACGGCCTCGGCGCTCTGTTGTACGCCGCGTTCTGGTTCTTCGTTCCGCTCGGCGTCGGCGGCGTCGGCGGCCAGAAACCCCCGTCCCTGGTCGCCACCGAGACCTCGGCGGACGGCCGCCGCAGACTCGTCACGCGCCGGCCGGACAAGGGCCAGATCGTGGCCCTGCTCCTCATGGTCGTCGTGGCCATGGTCTTCGTCGGCAATGTGAACCTCGGCAACGGCGCCAAGGCCTACCTCTGGCCGGTCGTCCTCGTCGGCGCGGGCGTCGCCCTCGTGTGGCGCCAGGCGGACAACGCCCGCCGGGCTCGCTGGGTCGAGGCCGGCCGCCGCCGGCGCACACTCACCCTGCTGCGTGCCGTGGCCGGCGTCCTGCTGGTCACCGCCGGCGTCTCCGGCATCTTCGTCCTGCAGGGCTCCGCCGCCCACCTCGGCTCGGTCCTGCAGGCGGCCCTCGCGGTCCTCGTCGGCATAACGCTCCTGGCCGGTCCCTACCTGGTGCGCATGACCCAGGACCTCTCCGAGGAGCGCCTGATGCGCATCCGCGCCCAGGAGCGCGCCGAAGTCGCCGCCCATGTCCACGACTCGGTGCTGCACACCCTCACCCTGATCCAGCGCAACGCGGAGAGCGCGGCCGAGGTCCGCCGCCTCGCCCGCGCCCAGGAGCGCGACCTGCGCACCTGGCTGTACAAGCCCGAGGGCACCGGCAAGGACGAGGCCGACGAGCCCACCACCCTCGCCGACGCGGTGCGGCGCAACGCCGCCGAGGTCGAGGACAAACACGGCGTCCCCATAGAGGTGGTCGTCGTCGGCGACTGCCCCCTCGACGAGAGAATCGGGCCACAGATGCAGGCCGCACGCGAAGCGATGGTGAACGCCGCCAAGTACGGTGGCGAGGGCGGCGCAGTCCAGGTCTTCGCCGAAGTCGAGGGAAAGACGGTCTTCGTGTCCGTCCGGGACCGCGGCCCCGGCTTCGACCTCGACTCCATACCCGCCGACCGCATGGGCGTCAGAGAATCGATCATCGGCCGCATGGAGCGCAACGGCGGCACGGCGCGGCTGCGCGCGGTGCCGGACGGCGGCACGGAGGTCGAGCTGGAGATGGAGAGGGCGGAGAAGACGTCATGAGCGACCCGACCGAGGGAACCGGCACCGCGGAGACCCCCGGTGGTGAGGGCGGGCGCCACGTACGCGTGGTCCTCGTCGACGACCACCGCATGTTCCGTACGGGCGTCCAGGCCGAGATCGGCCAGACCGAGCAGACCGGCGTGGAGGTCGTCGGCGAGGCCGCGGACGTCGACCAGGCGGTCACTGTCATCACCGCGACCCGGCCCGAGGTGGTCCTCCTCGACGTCCACCTCCCGGGCGGCGGCGGCGTCGAAGTCCTGCGCCGCTGCGCCCCGTTGATGTCCGACGCCGAGCAGCCCGTCCGCTTCCTCGCCCTGTCCGTGTCGGACGCGGCGGAGGACGTGATCGGCGTGATCCGCGGCGGCGCGCGAGGCTACGTCACGAAGACGATCACAGGCGCCGACCTGATCAACTCCATCTTCCGGGTCCAGGAGGGCGACGCGGTCTTCTCCCCGAGACTCGCCGGTTTCGTCCTGGACGCCTTCGCGTCGACGGACGCGCCCCCGGTGGACGAGGACCTGGACCGCCTCACCCAGCGCGAGCGGGAGGTGCTGCGGCTGATCGCGCGCGGGTACGCGTACAAGGAGATCGCCAAGCAGCTCTTCATCTCGGTGAAGACGGTCGAGTCCCATGTCTCGGCGGTGCTGAGGAAGCTTCAGCTGTCGAACCGGCATGAGCTGACTAGGTGGGCGACGGCGCGGAGGCTGGTCTAGGGCGCCCGGGCCTCAGGAGCGCGCAAGGAGTCCGCGTTCCAGGGCGACGACGACGGCGCGAGTGCGGTCGCTGACGTCGAGTTTCGCGAAGACCCGCAGGAGGTGCGTCTTCACCGTGGCCTCGCCGATGACCAGGCGACGGCCGATCTCGGCGTTGGACAGACCGTCGGCGACCGCGCGCAGCACGTCCCGCTCGCGGGCGGTGAGCGCGACCGGCTCGGGCCGGCGCATCCGGGCCACCAGGCGCTCCGCGACCTTGGGCGCGAGGACCGTCTCACCGCGTGCCGCCGAGCGGATGGCGTCGGCGAGCTGCTCGCGGGTGGTGTCCTTGAGCAGGTAGCCGACGGCACCGGCCTCCACGGCGCGTTCGATCTCGATGTCCGTGTCGTACGTGGTGAGGATCAGCACCCGGGTGGCCACCGGCAGAGCGACGATCTCGGCGGTGGCGGCCACGCCGTCGAGCACCGGCATGCGCAGGTCTAGGAGGGCCACATCGGGGGCGAGCCGCTCGACGAGGTCGACGCCCTCGCGGCCGTCGCTCGCCTCGCCGACGATCTCCATCGTGGGCTCGTCGGTCAGCAGGGCGATGACTCCGGCGCGCATCACGGCGTGGTCGTCGACCACGACCACGCGGATCCGGTCGTACGCGGTGTCGGTCATGGTCAGTCCTGACTGTGCGTGGGAAGGCTGGCGAGGATTCGGGTGCCGTCCCCGAGGGAGCTGGTGACGGCGAGTTCGCCGTCGAGTTCGGCCAGCCGTCGGCGCATGCCGTCGAGGCCGAAACCCTGGGACTCCTCGACGACGAAGCCGCGGCCGTCGTCGGTGATCTCCAGCTCGACACCGCCCGCGAGTTCGGTGAGGACGACGCCGACGGTGGAGGCGCCCGAGTGTTTGCGCACGTTGGCGAGGGACTCCTGGGTGCAGCGCAGCAGGGCGACGCGGGTGCGCTGGTCCAGGTCCACGTCGGGCAGTTCGGCGGTGACGGTGAGGCCGGTGTCCTGGACGAAGCGGTCCAGGGTTCTGCGCAGGGTGGTGGCCAGCGAACTGGGTGCGACGCCGCTCTCGGGGGCGGAGCCGACGAGCACCCGGGCCTCGGCCAGGTTCTCCCGCGCCGTCTGCTCGATGGAGGTGAGCTGTTCGGCGCAGCGTACGGGGTCGGTGACGGTGGCAGCGCGGGCGGCCTCCGCGAGCACCACGATGGAGGCGAAGCCCTGGGCGAGGGTGTCGTGGATCTCCCGGGCGAGCCGTTCGCGCTCCTCGGCCGCGCCCTGCCGCTGATGCGCGGCCGCCAACTCCTCCTGGGTGACGGCCAGTTCGGAGGTGAGTTGTTCCTGCCGCTGGTTGCTCTGGCCGACGAAGCGGTGCACCCACTGCCCCAGACCCACCCCTGCGGCGTAGGCGACGACGGTGAACACCGCGTTCCCGGTGAGGAACTGAGGGCTCCAGCCCTGGCCGAGGGTGCCGCCGAACACGGTGAGAGCCGCGGCGGCCCCGCTGAGCGTGATCGCGTCCCGCGGGGCGCGGGTGAAGAGCCAGAACTGCGGCAGGGACACGACGTAGAAGGCGGCCCCGCCGTCCAGCAGGTAGGACGTCGCGCCCAGGACGACGGCGAGGACGGCGAGGTAGGTCCGGGGAGGCAGGACTCGGTTGTCCGGTCGGGTGAGAACGACGGTGTGGCACAGCGCGATCAGGGCGAGCAGGCCGAGCATCCAGTACTTCCGGGCCGGCGACGCGTCGAACACGGCGACGGCCGGGGGCAGCAGGCCGAACAGGACCCAGCCCGCTGAGTTCCAGCGGCGGATACGGTCCTGGACACGGTCCTGGGCGAGCCGGTCACCCGGCTGCTGCTGCCACTGACTCACGCTGATTCACCTCGTTCGTAAGGGAGTTGAGGGGCCGGCGGTCGAGTCGATCAGCCTACCGATTCCAGCGGGCGGGAGGCCTGTTCGGTGCTGCGGAGGGCACGGCGCACTCCGCGTGAGGGCCACCAGTTGGCCTCGCCGAGCAGGAGCATCATGGACGGCAGAACCAGCATGCGGATGACGAAGGCGTCCAGGAGGACGGCGACCGCGAGGCTGAACCCGATCTGCTTCATCTCGATCAGGTGCAGGGCCGCGAAGCTGGCGAAGACCGTGACCATCACCGCGGCCGCGCTGGTCACCACGCCCGCCGAGCTGCCGATGCCCTCGATCACGGCCTTGCGGGTGGGGACTCCGCGCAGGGCGGCCTCCCGGATCCGGCTGATCACGAAGACCTGGTAGTCCATCGACAGGCCGAACAGGATCACGAAGAGGAACAGCGGAACACGGGTGCCGATCGAACCGGTGGAGGTGAAGTCGACCAGGCCTTCGGCCCAGGTGTGCTGGAAGACCAGGACGAGGATGCCGAGCGAGGCGGCGGCGGAGAGGAGGTTGAGGAGGATGCCGACCAGGCCGAGGACCACGGAGCGGAACGCCCAGACGGTCATGGCGAAGGTCACCAGGAGCAGCGCCCCGATGATGAGCGGCAGCTTCTGCTCCTGGTGGGCCGGATAGTCGGTGTAGCGGGCGACGTCACCGGTCACCGCGGTCTCGGCACCCGTCACCTGGCCGACGGTCTCCGGGATGTACGTGTCGCGGATGTCCTTGAGCGACGACCCGGCCTTGTCGCTGCTGACGTGGTGCGGGACCTGTAGCTGGAGCATGCTGATCCGCTGGTCGGGCGACGTGGTCAGCCGGGAAGTGCCGCTCAGGCGCGGGTCGTCCTTGACGTCGGTGGCGAGTTCGCGCAGGGCGGCGGTCACCTCGGGCGAACGGTCGGCCTCGGCGCGGACGACGACCTGGTGCATGGACTTCAGCTCCGGGTAGGCCGCGTTCAGCCGGTCGTAGACCTGCATGGCGACGATGGAGCGGGAGTGTGTCTCGCGGCCCATGTCCGTGAGCTTGAGGCCCAGGACCGGGGCGGCGAGGGCGAGCAGCCCGACAAGGGCGACGGTGAGCGTGGCGACGGGGTGTTTGGCGACGGGACGCAGCACCGCGGCGGTCAGGCGGCCGGAGCCGGCCTTGTGCGTCTTCTGCTTCCTCGGGGCGAGCCCGCGGGCCGCCCGGCGCTCGGCACGGCGCTCGGCGCGCATGCCCAGTGCGGCGAGGAGGGCGGGCAGCACGGTCAGTGAGCTGACGACGGCGACGAGGGTGACGAGGATCGCGCCGGTGGCGATGGACGAGAAGATGACGTCGTCGGCGAGGTAGAGGGTGGCGCTGGAGACGGCGACCGCGAGGCCGGAGACGACAACGGCCCGGCCGGACGTGGCGGCGGCGAGTTCGACGACGGCCTGCGGGCTCAGCCTGCCCCCGGCGCGGGCCCGTTCCTCACGTTCGCGCTTGAGGTAGAAGAGCGTGTAGTCGACGCCGACCGCGAGGCCGATGAGCAGGATGACGTTGGTGCTGATGCCGTTGTCGGGGAAGACGTGCGAGGCCACCATCGTCAGGCCGACGGCCGCGGCGATCGAGGACAGGGCGAGCAGCAGCGGTACGAGGGCCATCGCCACGGAGCTGAAGACCAGCAGCAGGGTGATGAGGGTGACCGGCAGGGCGATCATCTCGGTGCGCGCGAGGTCGTCGCCGCGCAGCTTGTCGACGCCCTTGCTGATGGAAGGCGATCCGGTCTCCTCGACGCGCAGCCCGGGGTTGGCCTTCTGTACGGCCGCGGTCTGCTCGAGCAGCGGGTCGACGTGCTCCTTGCCCTCCAGCTCCGGGCCCTTCATGGTGACGGTGACCCGCACCGCCGTGCCGCCCGCGCCGCGCACCGGGTCGGTGACGGAGAGCACCTCGGGCAGCTTGCGCATCCGGGCGGCGACGTCGGCGGCGGCCGAGTCGGCCGCGACGATGTCGAGCTTTCCGGTGCCCGGCTTCGCGGTGATCAGGACGTGTTCGACGGGGCGCTGCTGTAACCCGCCCTCCGCGGCGATCGCCTCGCCGCGTCCCGCCTCGCCGATGCGGAAGTCCTCGGTGGTCGCCGCGTTGGTGCCGACGGTGATGCCGATACCGAGGCACAGGACGACGAACACGAACCAGCCGACGATGCCCCGCCAGGGGTGGGCGGCGCTCCAACGAGCCATGCGTACGGGAAGATTCTTCATGGCGTCCACCCTCTTCGTCGGGGGTGTGGCGCCGACAGCAGCGACCGGTTGAACTTGAGGTCCACCGACTGGTGGACCCTCGTCCGTTGAGTACGAGCGCTTCGCTTACGGGGGAGGGCCCGGAGGCGAGTGTGCCGCACGCACGCTCTCGAACCCGAGGAGTATCACGGGCTCGGGGTTCCGGTGTTGCCCGTGACGCGAGAGTGAGGCAGCCTTCCGATCGGCCGCCCCCTCACACCACCCGAGTAGCCCCCGCGAACGGCATCTCGCTGATCGGAGCGACCCGCACCGGCGCCGACGGATTGGGCGCGTGGACCATCTGGCCGTTGCCGATGTACATGCCGACGTGGCTGATGGCGGAGTAGAAGAACACCAGGTCGCCGGGGAGCAGTTCGGAGCGGGAGACGCGGGTGCCGGTGTCGATCTGGGCGTAGGTGGTGCGGGGGAGGGAGATGCCCGCGGAGCGGTACGCGGCTTGCATGAGGCCCGAGCAGTCGAAGGCGTCCGGGCCGGTCGCGCCCCAGACGTAGGGGCTGCCGAGCTTGGAGTAGGCGTACGAGACGGCGGCCGCGGCGCGGGAGTTGGGGGCCTGAGCGGTGGCTGAGCCGGGGGCCGTCAGGCCGTCCCGGGCGGTCGTCGACGAGCGGGAGGCGCGGGCCGCGTCCCCCTCGCCGAGCCCTGCGCGCTGCTCCGTGGGCAGCTGGGACAGCAGCTGTCGGGCCGCGCCCAGCTTGCCGTTGATCGTCTTCTTGTGGCGTTTCAGGTCCGCCTGGCGGGACTGCAGGGAGGCGAGCTCGATGTGTGCGGCGCCGCGCAGCTGCTCGATCTCCCGGAGCTGTTCGCGGACGCCGGCCACGGACGAGGCCTGGCGGCTGCCGGCCCGTTCGGCGAACTCGGCGCCGTCCAGGTACTGGTCGGGGTCGTCGGAGAGGGCGAGTTGCAGGGCGGGGTCGAGGCCGCCGTCGCGGTACTGGGCGGCGGCCATGGAACCCAGCGCGTCCCGGGCCGAGTTGAGGGTCTCCGTCCTGCGTGCCGCCTCGTCCCGCAGGTTGGACAGCCGCGACTGGGCCGCCTCCGCCTTCTCCTTCGCGCCGTTGTACTTCTCGGTGGCGACCTCCGCCTCCTGGTACAGCTTGTCCACCTTCGCCTTGACCTGCGCCGGCGTGAGCTGAGGCTCGGCGTGTCCGGTCCCGTCGAAGCCGGTCGCGGTCGCCGCGCCCGCGAGGGCGATCGTCGCCGCCGTCCGGGCCTTGGTGCCGCTGACCGAGCGTTGCCGGGGCTTGCGGTGCGCTGCCACGTGGACTGCACGTCCTTTCGTACGACTCGTACGACCGCCCTGTCCGTACGAACGCCAAGCGGAGCGGACGTACGGCCACCCGGGGGCGGTCACGCGTCCGGCGACGACCCGCACAGGGGGAGCGGACCGCCGCCGGACCTTCTCGGCGGTGGTGGCCGACTGCCGCCCCTGGTCCGGGCGGCGGTGGGGAGCCGGTCACCTGAGGGAGGACGCTAAACCTGAGTGTGACGGCGGGGTAACGCGATGTGCGGAAGTTCTCCGAGCTGACCACCGGGTGACCGTATGTGACCGTGATCCGCGGTCGGCCCCGTCGACTTCACGCAGAGCGATGACCGATGTGCCGAATCCGGACCAGTGAGGGCGGGCGGGTGCTATGGGCCGCATATATGCAAGATCTGCCACGGCGAGGCGAGGTGGGTGAGGCGAGGCAGGAACCGGGGCCGAGGTCGGGGTCGGGGCCGGGGTCGAAAGAGGCGGTTGGGACGGGGCGGTGTCGGAGGGCGCCCGGGGGTCTGATTAGGCTCCGGCCTCATGGACGTACTCATCCATCTCTTCGTCGGCCTGCACATCATCGGCATCGCCTCGCTGCTCGGCGGCTTCCTCACCCAGATGAAGGCGATGGGCCAGGGCACCGCCCGCTTCGTCCCGGCGATGCTGCACGGCGCGCTGACGATGCTGGTCACCGGCGTCGTCCTGGTCGGCCTCAACCAGGCCGACGACCAGTCCGTCAACAACATCAAGATCGGCGTGAAGCTGGCCCTGCTGATCGTGATCCTCGGGCTCGTCTACGTCCAGCGGGACGAGGAGACGGTGGACAAGCGGCTGTTCGGGCTGGTCGGCGCGCTGACCACGGCGAACATCTTCATCGCGGTGCTGTGGACCTGAGGAACCGGACGCCGGTCCGGGCCGAGGTCGCGCATCCTCGGCCTCTCCAAAGACCTTCGCGGCAAAGACCTTCGCGGCGACGGTCTGAGTAGTTCCGCTCATGACAACCCGCGCTCCGAGCGGGGAAACTCTGCCCATGCCCTTCAGACGATCAGCCGCCATGGCCGCCGCCGCAGCTTCCCTCATGGTGATCACCATGACCGCGTGCGGCAGCCAGAAGGGCGGGGCGGCCGATGAGGCCGGCTCCGCGCAGTCGGGCAGCCCGACGCCCTCCTACCCGCCCCCGCCGACGTGCGCGCAGCCGGCCGGGACACCCACCGCGCTGCCTTCCTCACCCGTTCCGAGCACGTCGAGCCCGGACGGAGGCCTGCCGGACGGGCCCGCCGACGCGCCCCCCAACTACGCCGACAACCACGCCTACCGCATGCAGGCGTCCCTGAGCGCGGAGCAGCAGGCCAGTGGGCAGGCGTCGGCCGAGCTCATCCTCACGGAGCTGGCGAAGGTCCGGAAGGAAGGCGGCTCCGGGGAGTTCGGCCGCTTCAGCGACCAGCGCGTGGAGGCGGCACTGCGGCGTGTCGGCTGCGGCGAGGAGCATGGCGTCTCCGTCGGGAACGGGTACTACGCCGTCTACACGGGCGTCGTGTGCGTGTCCGGGCGGGTGACGAAGGACGAGCTGACCGGCGAGGTGCACGGCGTCTACGCCGAGCCCCAGCCGGGAGCGGGGCCCTGTGTCGAGAACCAGGGAGGTCACTGACCAGGGCCCGCGCCCGCGGCCGGGCGGCGTCCGGTCAGGCCGGCCGCACCACGCTGTGGATCGACGACTCGCCGTCGTAGAAAATGGACTCCTCGCGGACGTACGCGCCCGGCTTCGGGGCGTGGATCATCATGCCGTTGCCGATGTAGAGGCCGACGTGGCTGATGTCGTCGTAGAAGAAGACCAGGTCACCGGGCTGGGCGGCGGAGACGGAGACCGTGGTGCCGGCCTTGACCTGGTCGTAGGTGACGCGCGGGATGTCGACGCCGGCGGCCTTCCAGGCGGCCTGGGTGAGGCCGGAGCAGTCGTAGGACTCGGGGCCGGTGGCGCCCCAGACGTACGGCTTGCCGATCTGGGCGCGGGCGAAGGCGAGCGCCTTCTCGGCCTTGGTGGCGTACGAGGCGTCCGTGGCGGTGGACGAGTCGGTGGTGGTGGAGGAGGAAGAGCTCGACGAGCCGCTGTCCGTCTCCTGCTGAGCCGCCGCCTCCTCCCGGGCCTTCTGCTCCGCCGCCTGCTGCCGCGCCAGCTCGGCCGCCTTGGCCGCGGCCTCCTGCTGCTTCTTCCGCTCGATCGCCGCGAGCCGGGCCTTCTCCTCGGCGGTCAGTTGCGACAGCAGCGCGCGGGCGTCGGCGAGCTTCGTCTGCACCGTCGCCTTGGCGGTCTTGAGCTCGCCCTGTGACTTGGTGAGCGTCTGAAGGCTCTCGGTGGCCTCCTGGCGCTTCTTCATCGTCTCGGACTGCTCGGTGACGTAGTCGTCGACCGCGCCCTTCTGGCGGTTGGTCAGCCGGCCCATCAGCTGGGTCTGGTCGAAGTAGTCCTGCGGGGAGTCCGCGAGCAGGAAGGTCGCCGTGTCGGGGGCGGAGGCGCCGGTCCGGTACTGGGCGGCGGCGAAGGTGCCGAGTTCCTCCCGCGCCTCGTTGAGGCTCTGGGTGCGCTGGGCGACGTCGTCGAGGAGGGTGTCGACGCGCTTGCGCTGCTTCGCGGTCTTCTCCTGGGCCGCGTTGTACTTGTCGGTCGCCGACTCCGCCTGCCGGTACAGGTCGTCGACCTTCTTCTCGACCTCTTCGAGGCTCGGTTTGTCGTCGGCCGACGGGGCGGCGTTGGCCGTCTGGGACAGCAGGGCCACGGAGGTGAGGGCGGCCGTGGCAAGGGCCGGGGTCCGTATGCCTGCTACGCGCGTGCCCGAAGGGCGCGACTTGCGGTGCGACGCCAAGGGAGGCGACTCCTTCCACGTTCCGCCTACCGAGTTAGCTGTCGGGTTCGGGCGGGTGGTTAGGAAGGTTTGCCCTACGGCCCTTCCCTGGAAGGGAGTTCGGGCCGATTCACCCCAAGGTCGGTGGGTCCCCGGCTCCGGGCGCGCGGCGGCGCGTCGGACTCGGCGGAGGCCGTGCGGCCCGGCGACGTTCGCCGGTGGGTGTCGTACGGCCTGTCCGGCACCGTAGCCAACTGGTGTGGCCCCTGTGAAGGTTGATGTTCGATATGCCCGATACATTTTCGTGACCTTGGGTCAGGACATGGCTCACCGTGGTCGATCCGGAGTGATCTGCCACGACTTGTGCGTATTTTCGCCGGAGTGATGACGTCCGCCCCCTTCGGGGCGCTAGCTTCCACCCAGCCGCGGTCCGGTGCCGTGGCTGGGGAAGAGGGGCACGGCCATGACGAAACGCAGGACACTCGTCGCCACGGGACTCGCGACAGGAGTCGCACTCGCCGCCACCGCGGGCGTCGCGCCCGCCAGCGCGGGCCAGGGAGGTCAGGCGGGCGGCAAACCGGTCGTCCGGGTGATCGCGACCGGCCTCGACAACCCGCGCCAGCTCTCCTACGACCACGGTCGGCTGTACGTCGCCGAGGCCGGCCGGGGCGGCAAGAAGTGCATCGGGGAGGGGCCCGAGGGCGAGACGTGCGTCGGACTCACCTCCGCGCTCACCAAGGTCTACTGGGACGGGGGCGCGTGGAAGCACCACAGGGTGGTGAAGGGGCTGCCCTCGGGCGCCGCCCCGGACGGCGGCTTCGCGACCGGCCTCGACGGTGTCTCCGCCCTGCACGGCAAGGTCTGGGGCGTCGAGACGTACGCCCCGCCGGAGGCCGGAGTCCCGACGGCCCCGCCCTGGAACACCCTCGGCAAGCTGCTGGACCTCGGGCACGGCAAGGCGAGGATCGCCGCGGACATCTCGGCCGTCGAGTTCCGGCACAACCCGCACAAGGCGTCGCTGGAGTCCAACCCGTACGCCGTCCTCGCCCTCCCCGACGGCCGCAAGATCGTCGCGGACGCGGCCGGAAACGACCTGGTCGTCGTCTCGCCCGGCGGCAGGGCCCGCCCCTTCACGGTCTTCCCGGACCACGACGGCAACGAGTCCGTCCCCACCTCCCTCGCCCTCGGCCCCGACGGCACGCTCTACGTCGGCGAGCTGAACGGCGAGGCCGCCAAGCCCACCGCGCGGGTGTGGAAGGTCGACCCCCGGACCGGCAAGATCCTCGGCTGGAAGTCCGGCTTCGGCTCCATCGGAGGCATCGCCTTCAACGACAAGGGCGACCTGTACGTCAGCCAGCTCTTCGCCGGCCGGGTGACGAAGGTCTCGCACGGCAAACGTACGAGCGTGAAGGTGCCGTTCCCGGCGGGCGTGGCCGTCGACCCGTACGACGGCAAGGTCTACGTCTCGGCCTGGTCGATCGCGGACCGGGACGGCACGATGCTGGAGGGCAGGAAGACACCGGGCGGCCAGCTCTGGAAGATCCTCGGCTTCTGAGCCCTGCGGGAGCCTTCCGGAGTCCTTGCGGAGTTCTTCCGGAGAACCCTTCGAACGGGGCGAAGTTCTTGGGGTGGCGGCGGGCTGTCAGTGGGGCGTCCTAGACTCGGAGAGCGATGAGCAGCCTCTTTGATGACAGCTTCCTGGCGAACCTCCAGGGCCCCCGGGCCCACGAGGAAGAACCCCCGCCGCCCGACGACGATCACGCACCGGAGCCCGTTCCGGACGATCTGTTCGGCGGGAAGTTCGACGTGCCGCCGGACCGGGACGCGTACTACCGCGACGGCGCCCCGCGCCCGGCGGTGGACCCGGCCGCGCTCCTGGACGGGCTGAACGAGAACCAGCGCGCCGCGGTCGTGCACCACGGCACCCCGCTGCTCATCGTGGCCGGCGCCGGCTCCGGCAAGACCCGCGTGCTCACCCACCGCATCGCCCACCTGCTCGGCGAGCGGCACGTGCATCCGGGCCAGATCCTCGCGATCACCTTCACCAACAAGGCCGCGGGCGAGATGAAGGAGCGCGTCGAGCACCTCGTCGGCCCGCGCGCGAACGCGATGTGGGTGATGACCTTCCACAGCGCGTGCGTGCGCATCCTGCGGCGCGAGAGCAAGAAGCTCGGCTTCACCTCGTCCTTCTCGATCTACGACGCCGCCGACTCCAAGCGCCTGATGGCCCTGGTCTGTCGCGACCTGGACCTCGACCCCAAGCGCTTCCCGCCGAAGTCCTTCAGCGCGAAGATCAGCAACCTGAAGAACGAGCTGATCGACGAGGAGGACTTCGCCGCCCAGGCCACCGACGGCTTCGAGAAGACGCTCGCCCAGGCCTACGCCATGTACCAGTCACGACTGCGCGAGGCGAACGCCCTCGACTTCGACGACCTGATCATGACGACGGTCAACCTGCTGCGCGCGTTCCCGGACGTCGCCGAGCACTACCGCCGCCGCTTCCGGCACGTCCTCGTCGACGAGTACCAGGACACCAACCACGCCCAGTACGCCCTGGTCCGGGAACTCGTCGGCACCTCCGAGCACCCGGTGGACGTCCCGCCCAGCGAGGACGACCTCCAGCCCGCCGAACTGTGCGTGGTGGGCGACGCCGACCAGTCGATCTACGCCTTCCGCGGCGCGACCATCCGCAACATCCTCCAGTTCGAGGAGGACTACCCGGACGCGACGACGATCCTCCTGGAGCAGAACTACCGCTCCACCCAGACGATCCTCACCGTCGCCAACGCCGTCATCGAGCGCAACGAGTCCCGCCGTCCCAAGAACCTGTGGACCAACGCGGGCGCGGGCGCGCGCATCACCGGCTATGTCGCCGACACCGAGCACGACGAGGCACAGTTCGTCGCCGACGAGATAGACCGCCTCACCGACGCGGGCGACGCGAAGGCGGGAGACGTCGCCGTCTTCTACCGCACGAACGCCCAGTCCCGTGTCTTCGAAGAGATCTTCATCCGTGTCGGCCTGCCCTACAAGGTCGTCGGCGGCGTCCGCTTCTACGAGCGCAAGGAGGTCCGGGACGTCCTGGCCTACCTGCGGGTGCTGTCCAACCCGGAGGACTCGGTACCGCTGCGCCGAATCCTGAACGTTCCCAAGCGCGGCATCGGCGACCGCGCCGAGGCGATGATCGACGCCCTGTCCCAGCGCGAGAAGATCAGCTTCCCGCAGGCGCTCAAGCGCGTCGACGAGGCGTACGGCATGGCGGCGCGCTCCACGAACGCCGTGAAGCGGTTCAACACGCTGATGGAGGACCTCCGTACGATCGCCGAGTCCGGCGCGAGCCCGGCGACCGTCCTGGAGGCGGTGCTCGAACGGACCGGCTACCTCGCCGAGTTGCAGGCCTCCACCGACCCGCAGGACGAGACCCGGATCGAGAACCTCCAGGAACTCGCCGCCGTGGCCCTGGAGTTCGAGCAGGAGACGGCGGAGGGTGAGGCGTCCGGCTCGCTCTCCGACTTCCTGGAGCGCGTGGCCCTGGTCGCCGACTCCGACCAGATCCCCGACGAGGACGAGGACGGCTCCGGAGTCATCACCCTGATGACCCTGCACACCGCCAAGGGCCTCGAGTTCCCGGTCGTCTTCCTGACCGGCATGGAGGACGGCGTCTTCCCGCACATGCGCGCCCTCGGCCAGGCCAAGGAGCTGGAGGAGGAGCGGCGCCTGGCGTACGTCGGCATCACGCGCGCGCGGGAACGGCTGTATCTGACGCGGTCCTCGATGCGCAGTGCGTGGGGGCAGCCGTCGTACAACCCGCCGTCGCGGTTCCTGGAGGAGATCCCGGCACAGCACGTGGACTGGAAGCGGACGGGGGCGATGGCGCCCGTGTCCTCCGGCCCGGCGTCCGGGGTGGCGGCCTCGCTGTCGTCGTCCCGCTCCCGCTCGTCGGCCTCGGGTGCGTCCGGCTTCGCCACGCGCCGGACCTCGGAGAAGCCGACCGTGTCGCTGGCCGTCGGGGACCGGGTCACCCACGACCAGTTCGGGCTCGGCACGGTCGTGGGAGTGAAGGGCACGGGCGGCAACGCCGAGGCGACGATCGACTTCGGGGACGAGAAGCCGAAGCGGTTGCTGTTGCGCTACGCGCCGGTGGAGAAGCTCTGACCGATGCGGTGAGCCCCTGCTCGACAGGGGCTCACTGAGGTCAGACAGGGCTCGCTGAGGTCAGGTGGGGTCGATCCCGTGGCTGCGCAGCCACGGCAGCGGGTCGATGGCCGAGCCGCCCGCGGGCCGAACCTCGAAGTGCAGGTGCGGGCCGGTCGAGTTGCCGGAGTTGCCGGAGTACGCGATCGGGTCGCCGGCCTTGACGGTCGTACCGGAGGCGACGCGGTAGCTGGAGAGGTGGCAGTACCACGTCTCCGTGCCGTCCTTCTCGGTCACGATCATCATGTTGCCGTAGGCGCTGTTCCACTGCGTCCGCACGGTGCCGTCGGTCGCGGCCATCACGGTCGTGCCGTAGGAGACCGGGAAGTCGATGCCGGTGTGCACGGACATCCAGTTGATGCCGGACTGGCCGAAGTAGGCGCTGAGCCCGCGCTCGGCTACCGGCAGCGCGTACTTGGGGCGCAGCCGCTCCTTGCGCGCGGCCTCCGCGGCCGCCTTCTTCTTCTCCGCGAGTTGCTGGGCCTTGAGGTCGATACGTTCCTGCGTACGGCTGGCCCGGTCGGCGAAGTCGTCGGCGCCGGCGGAAAGGCTCTTCAGCTGGGTGTCCAGCTTGTTGTTCGCGGCGGACGGCTTCACGGCCGTCGCGTCCGACGCGGTCGTCGAGGTGTCGCTGCTGTCGTCGGCCAGGGCGCTGACGGACGCGGCGGCGATCCCCGCGACGCCCATCACGCAGGCCGAGGGCACGGCCACCGTCAGCAGCGCGGAGCGCTTGGGGGGCGGGCGGCGGCGGGAGCGGGAGGCGCCGCGGGCGGCGGCACGCGAGGACGGGGCGGGTGACCCGGCCGGCGCGGCGGCGGCCGCCGGGGTGACTTCTTCCTGGTCGTCGAGGAGAAGCGCGTCGGCCGCGGCGGGCATGGTGCCGGTGGCGGTCGACTCGGCGTCGTGCGAGGCGGTTTCGTCGTAGAGCTTGTCGTACGACTCGTTGTACGTCTCGCTGTGCGTCTCGTTGTGCGTGACCTGCTCGAAGGTGGCCGTCGCGTGCTGCTCGTACTCTTCGTGGCCGGTCGCGGAGGCGCCGCCGTCGGAGTTCCACTGGGTGGCGTCGTACGCGCCCGTGTCGCAAGCCTGTGAGCCCCATTCCCACTGCTGGGTCTGGTCGGCCGGGGTGCCGGAATGGTCGGGCTGGAGCCAGGCGCTCGCGTCCCACTGACCGCTGGCGTCGGGGCTGGTGGCCTGCGGCGGGATCGAGGAGAGCTGCTGGTGGCCGGTGTTCCAGGCGGTGGTGTCGTACCCGCCGGTGTCGTAGGCGGCGTGGTGCTGGGCCGCGTACGCGTCGTAGTTCAGGGTCTGGTGACCGCCCGTCGACCAGGTCGAGGAGTCGTACGAGCCGGTGGAGTCGCCGGGCATGCAGCCGAAGAGGGGGTCGGCCTCGAAGGACGCGGTGGCGTGGGCGCCGGTGTCGAAAGCGGTGCCCGATGCCGGGTCGAAACCGGTGGCGTCATACGTGCCGTACGTGGTGAAGTCGCCGTACTGGGCTTCCTGGGTGCCGTACGACGCGTAGGGCGCCGAGGCGGCTTCGGAAGCCGGAGCCGGGGTGGTCATGGTCCCCGACGGGTGACGGTCGTTCACCAACTTCTCTTTCGCCTCGACAACAGGGGCTGCCAGAGCAGTGCGGTGACTGTACCCGGCGGTATGCGGGCACGACAATCTTCGTCTGGTTTCGGGCGCGCAGGAAACGGGCATTCGGCCGTGTTTCGGGGGACGGCGGGCGTGGGTTTGGCCCTGTGTTCGAAGAGTGTTCGATGACGGTCGGCTTCGGTCGGACTGTCCACGGCTTGTCGAGGGGCTGTCAGCGGGCTGTGTCCGCCGCGATCACGCCACGGTCAGGCCGCCGGTGTGTCCCTCCGCCTCGGTCGCTGTCCGTGCCGTGTCGAGCACATCCCGTATTCCGTTCGCGACGGCGGGGTGCACGGGCAGGGCGAGATGCCCGACGCCGCTCACCCGGACGTTCTGCACGGTCAGGTCGGGGTGGTCGATGCAGGCCGTCTCCAGCGGGTCCATCAGGTGGTCGAGGTCGCTCCAGAAGCTGACGAAGTGCGTACGGCAGCCGGGTGCGGGCCGGGTCAGCTCCTCGAGCAGCTGCGAGCCGGGGCGCATCTGGCGCACGATCGGGTGCGCGTTCGCCAGCGGCACCACACGGGTGCCGGAGTGCGGTGTACCGAGTGTCACCAGTGTCCGGACGCGGAGGTCGCCGCCGAGCCGCTGTACGTAGTACCGCCCGATCAGCCCGCCGAGGCTGTGCCCGACGATGTCGACCTGTTCGCTGCCCGTGCGCTCGCAGATCTCCTCTATGTGCCGGCCGAGCAACTCCGCCGCGGTGCGGATGTCGCAGGTCAGCGGTGAGTAGTTGAGCGACTCGATCTGCTGCCTGCCGTGCTGGGCGAGACTGCGGCGCAGCAGGACGAAGACCGAGCGGTTGTCTATGAAGCCGTGCAGCAGGACGACCGGGGGCTTGGCCTCCCTGGGCAGCTGGGGCGTCCCCGCGTCGTCCGGTGACGGAAGCGGGGGCACGGGGGACCGGCGCTCCTGGGCGATGCCGGCGGGATAGAGGAGCAGGTGGCCCGCGAGGATCGCGATCTCCAGGGCGGTCGCCTTCAGGAGTGCCAGGGAGAGGCCCGCCAGTTTGCCCGGGAGCAGGTCCGGGAGGAGTCGCTGGCAGAGCGGAAGAAAGGGCAGCACTGCCTTGGTGACCTTCATGGCCGACCTCCTGTCGGCACACAGGGGGACGGCTCTGTCCCCCGTGTGCCCTCATGGGGAGGCGCGGTGGAGGTCCTCGACGGAGCGCGAGTGGGGCACGTGGGGTGAGGATGATGCGCGGCGCTTGTTTCCGGAGTTGTCGATGTGGCTGCTGTCGGTGATGGTGCTGGTGTTGCGCCGATGACCTGACGAGTTTCCCTGTCGGTGTGGCGACGAGGCTCCCCGCTGTCGTGCCTTACCTGCCCTGCGTGCCCTTCGTGCCCTCGCCGAAACGCCTCACCGCCGCGGCGCGTGGCCTGCGGCGCGGCGGTGAGGCGACCTCGTCGCGGCTCCCGAACGTGTCCCACCATGTGATTTCCCCCTCGGTATCCACCGCGAAACTGCCGGTTGCGGGATCCTGGCGATAACGTTCGTTCACTTTCCCGGCCGGTGCGGTACTTATCGGTACGGATGGATGTAGTCGCTTCATGGAGGCAGTGATGGGTGTGGCAGCCGGTCCGATCCGCGTGGTGGTGGCCAAGCCGGGGCTCGACGGCCACGATCGCGGGGCCAAGGTCATCGCGCGGGCGTTGCGCGACGCCGGAATGGAAGTGATCTACACGGGGCTCCACCAGACCCCGGAGCAGATCGTCGACACCGCGATCCAGGAGGACGCCGACGCGATCGGTCTCTCGATCCTCTCCGGGGCGCACAACACGCTCTTCGCGGCCGTGATCGCGCTCCTCAAGGAGCGGGAGGCGGAGGACATCCTGGTCTTCGGCGGCGGGATCATCCCCGAGGGGGACATCGCTCCGCTGAAGGAGAAGGGTGTCGCGGAGATCTTCACGCCGGGGGCGACGACGCAGTCGATCGTGGACTGGGTTCGGGCGAACGTGCGGCAGCCGGCAGGGGCGTAGGTCTCCGGCGGCTGAGCCGTGTTTCCGCCGCGGGTGGTCCAGGGTGACCTTCTCTGGGGGCTTCGCCCCCAGACCGCCGTCGGCGTCGGCCTGAACGGCCTCGTTCTCAAGCGCCGGACGGGCTGTTCTTCCTAGGCCGCCTCCAACTCCTCGGCCATCGCCGCCCGCAAGCGCAGCGTGGTCATCAGGCGCTGGAAGGCTTCCGCCCAGTACCCGCCGGCCCCTGGACTGGCGTCCTCCGGTTCGTCCGGCACCGCCAGCAGCCCGTCGAGACGGCTCGCCTCCAAGGGGTCGAGGCAGCGTTCCGCCAGTCCCATCACTCCGCTGAAACTCCATGGGTAACTCCCCGCATCCCGTGCGATGTTGAGCGCGTCCACCACGGCCCGGCCCAGCGGCACGGCCCACGGCACGGCGCACACCCCGAGCAGCTGGAACGCCTCGGACAGACCGTGGGCCGAGATGAATCCGGCCACCCAGTCGGCCCGCTCCGCCGAGCCCAAGGTGCCGAGCAGCTTGGCGCGTTCGGCCAGTGACACCGCGCCGGGGCCGCCGGCCTCGGGTGCCGCGGGCGCCCCGAGCAGGGCCCGTGCCCACTCGGCGTCCCGCTGCCGCACCGCCGCCCGGCACCACGCCGCGTGCAGCTCGCTCTGCCAGTCGTCCGCGACCGGCAGCACCACGATCTCCCGCGGGGTACGGCCGCCCAGTCGCGCCGACCACGTGGTGAGCGGCGTCGCCTCCACCAACTGTCCGAACCACCACGACCGTTCACCCCGACCCGCCGGAGCCTTGGCCACGACGCCGTCGCGTTCCATGCTCGGGTCGCACTCGTGCGGCGCCTCGACCACGAGGGTCGGTGCGCTGCCCGTGTGGTCGACGGCCACGCAGGCCCCGGCCCGCACCGCCATCCGGGCGGCGAGCGCGGAACCCGGCAGTGCCGACAGCAACTCGGCCGCCGTGGCCCGCACATTGCGGCTCCGGTCGGACAGTGCCTGCTCCAGGAACGGCTCGTCCTCCGCGGCCAGGCCCGTGCGCAGCGAGTCGAGGAACATCAGCCGGTCCTCGGCCCGCTCCGTCGCCCAAGTCGTCGCGAGGAGCTCGCGGGCGGTGGCGGGCTCGCGGGCGCGTATCGCGGAGAGGAGGGCGACCCGCTCGGCGAACAGTCCCTCCTGCCACAGCTGGTGGATCTTGTCGGTGTCCTCGGAGGCCGGCAGTGCCGCGCCCCCACCCGGTGTCGCGCGCAGGGCGAACCGCCAGTCCGGGTTCAGCCGGGCCAGCCACATGGCACGCGGTCCCGCGAAGGCCAGCGCCGCCGGGCGCAGGTCCGTACGTCCCCGGGCCGCGTCCAGGAGGGCGGGCAGCATCTCGGGGGGTGCGGCGAAACCGCGGGTGTTCGCCGCCGCCAGCCACTGCGGCAGGAGCTCCATCAGGTCCGGTGCGGTACCTCTGCGGCCACCGCCGCCGGTGCCGGGACGGTCGGCCAGGAGCATCGCCAGCCTGCGGGCCGCCGGGGCGGGCAGGGGCGGGCGCGGGTCCCGGGCCGCCGGTTCAGGACGCTGCGCGGCCCGGCCGGGCAGCAGGCCGGCCCGGCGTCGTACGGTCTCCGTGGCCGCCGCGTCCAGCAGCGTCACCGGCGCCTCGCGGCCCGGCGCCGAGCCCGGCGGTGTGCGCCGCTCCGTGCCGAGCAGCGCCGCCGTGACGAGTTCCTCCCAGGCGCCCGGCGCGGGCGAGTCCGCAGGAGCGGAGGTCCTGTTCATTCGGTTCCTTTCCGTGCGGTGCCTGGAAGTGGTTGAAGCCTCACTTGATGCGGGTGTCCCACGGGGCGGACCGCATGCCTGGATCGGGTGAGAAAGGGTGGATTGTCGGAGGTTGGTGCGTGGCGTGCGGCTGTCGGGATCGGTGATGCGAAGGGCGTTGCGCCGCGTGCACAACCGGTGACGGTGGGTGTCGCGCGGTGGTCGTGGTCCCGCCGGTCGTGGTCCCGTCGGTCGTGGTCCCTTCGGGTCAGCACAGGGACACCGCCTCGCCCGGCCCCTCCGGCCAGGCCGTCAGCGGGGTGAAGCCACGGTGGCCGCACTCGCCGAAGACCTTGACGGGTGCCCCGCCCGAGAGGGCGACGAGGCGCCACAGGCCCGGACGGGAGCGCGCTGCGGGGGTGAGAGGCAGCGCCTCGTCCCCGTCGGCGTCCGCCAGCTGCCAGGAGTCGCCGTCCGGGGCCGGGACGACCCGGTCCAGCGTCACCGGGACCGAGTCCAGCCAGGGATCGTCCCTGAGAGCCTCGCCGTAACGGTCGGCCGCCTGGGCCGGTGTCACTCCCGGCGGCCGGGTCGCCGCGGGAGAGGGCGGGGTGAACTGCTCGCCCAGGGCCGCTCGCACCTGCCCGGCGCCCGGGTAGGCGGAGACCTCCGCATCCAGGGCCAGACCCACCGGCAGCGCGAGCTCGGGCGCGCGGCCGGCGGCACCATAAGAGAGGAGCAGCGCCGTACGGGCCGACTCGGCGCCGTACAGCCATATCCGGCGGGTCGTCAGACGCGCGTCCGCCGTGTCGTACTGGGAGAGGACCAGCCAGCGGTCCCGCACCGGCGGGCCGTCCGCCGAGGCGGGCAGGCCGATGCGGGACCGGACCGTCGCCGCCAGGCCGTCGGGCAGCCGCTCCCGGCGCAGCCAGCCCTGGTCGAGGAGGTGGAGGAGAGCGCACTCCTCCAGCAGCCGCACCGGCCAGCCGGGACCGGACGACGGGATCGCCCCCAACTCGCGCACCCGCGCGGCCAGTCCGGAGGCCTGGGCGTCCACCATCCGGGCCGCCATCTCCTCCCACAGCCCGTACCCCGCCTGCTCCGCGCCCGCGAGACCGCCGCGCAGCAGGTCCGCCAGCCGCTGCTCCAACTCCGTGGCGCCCGCGGTGATCCGCTCGGCCCGGCGCTCCGCCCTGCGCCGCGCCGCCTCCGGATCACCGGAACCCGACGAGGAACCGGCCGCACCCGCCGCCCGCTTCTCCGTCGCGCGCCGCCTTCTCCCCTCTATCCACTCCCCGGCCCAGTCCGGCGGCTGCGAGGACGGCACCACACTGTCCTCGCCCGCCCAGAGCAGCAGCAGCCCGAGCGCGTGCTTGCACGGGAACTTGCGGCTCGGACAACTGCACTTGTACGCCGGGCCGGACGCGTCCGCGATGTCGACGACCGTCTGATACGGCTTGCTGCCACTGCCCTTGCACAGCCCCCACACCATCCCCTCGCCGGAACTCCCCGCCTCGGACCACGGCCCGGCCGCACCGAGTTTGCTTCCCGCTTTGCGTGATGAGGCGTCAGGCGCCAGTGCCAGCACCTGATCCGCACTCCAGCGCACCCCCTGCTGAGTCATGACATCGAAGGTAGATCCCCCCACTGACAATTGGTCCGGCGAGCGCCTTCGCCAGCACGTTTGCGCAGGTCAGATCGCGTTGTCAGTGCCGTGGTGCACGGTGGGTACCAGATCCGAACCGGCCGAGCTGGAGGGGGCCTCAGCCATGTCTGTGTCCGTGGAACCGATGTCTGTCGAAGTACCTGACGGGGCACCTGCCGTCGCGTTGCGGCCGCACGCCGAGGACGCCTTCGCCCATGAACTCGCCGCACTCGCCGCGCAGGACGACCGGCCGCGCCCGACCCGCTGGAAGCTGTCACCGTGGGCCGTCGCCACGTACCTGCTCGGCGGCACCCTGCCCGACGGCACGGTGATCACACCGAAATATGTCGGCCCGCGCCGGCTCGTCGAGGTCGCCGTCACCACCCTCGCCACCGACCGCGCCCTGCTCCTGCTCGGTGTGCCCGGCACCGCCAAGACCTGGGTGTCCGAGCACCTGGCGGCAGCGGTCAGCGGCGACTCGACGCTGCTGGTGCAGGGCACGGCCGGCACACCGGAGGAGGCGATCCGGTACGGCTGGAACTACGCGCAGTTGCTCGCGCACGGCCCCAGCCGCGACGCCCTCGTGCCCAGCCCGGTCATGCGGGCCATGGCCGAAGGGATGACGGCCCGGGTCGAGGAACTGACCCGCATCCCGGCCGACGTGCAGGACACGCTCATCACGATCCTGTCGGAGAAGACCCTGCCGATACCGGAACTGGGCCAGGAGGTGCAGGCGGTCCGCGGCTTCAACCTGATCGCGACGGCCAACGACCGCGACCGCGGGGTCAACGACCTGTCCAGCGCCCTGCGCCGCCGCTTCAACACGGTCGTGCTGCCACTGCCGGAGAGCGTCGAGGCCGAGGTCGACATCGTCTCGCGCCGCGTCGACCAGCTCGGCCGCTCCCTCGACCTGCCCGCCGCACCCGACGGCATGGACGAGATCCGCCGCGTCGTGACCGTCTTCCGCGAACTGCGCGACGGCGTCACGGCCGACGGCCGTACGAAGCTGAAGTCGCCGAGCGGCACCCTCTCGACGGCCGAGGCGATCTCCGTCGTCACCAACGGCCTCGCGCTGGCCGCCCACTTCGGCGACGGCGTGCTGCGGGCCGGTGACGTCGCCGCGGGCATCCTCGGTGCCGTCGTCCGCGATCCCGCGGCCGACCGGGTCATCTGGCAGGAGTACCTGGAGGCGGTCGTCCGCGAGCGCGACGGCTGGAAGGACTTCTACCGGGCCTGCCGGGAGGTGAGCGCGTGAGCGGCATGGGGCGAGGAAACCGGGGCGACGACGATTCGGGGTGGACCCGGAGGCGAGGGGGACGGTGTGACAGGCACTGAGGGGGACGGGCACAGGAGGCCCGGGGCGGGGCCGTTGCTGCTCGGGGTGCGGCATCACGGGCCCGGGTCCGCCCGGGCCGTGCGGGCGGCGCTGGCCGCGGCCCGGCCGCGGGTCGTGCTGATCGAGGGGCCGCCCGAGGCCGACGCGCTGATCCCGCTCGCCGCGGACGAGGACATGCGGCCGCCGGTCGCACTCCTCGCCCACGCCGTGGACGAGCCCGGCCGCTCGGCGTTCTGGCCGCTGGCCGAGTTCTCCCCGGAGTGGGTCGCGATCCGCTGGGCCCTGGAGCACGACGTCCCGGCCCGCTTCATCGACCTGCCGGCCACGCACACCTTGGCCTGGGGGCGGGACGAGCCGGGAGAGGGGGCGCAGGAGCCCGTCGGCGGGGGTGACGGTGAGCCCTCGTCCCGGGCGTCCGGCGGGCCCTCGGGAGGGGAAGAGGGCGAGCCCGCGGAGGGTACGGCCGGCGAGCTCCCGGCCGGGGGAGACGGCGAGCTTCCGCCCGAAGGAGACGGTGACGTCGGCAGTGACGCAGCCGGTCAGGCTGCCGACGGCGTCGACGTTCGGGTGGATCCGCTCGCGGTGCTTGCCGGGGCTGCCGGTTATGACGATCCGGAGCGCTGGTGGGAGGACGTCGTCGAGCACCGCGGGGTGGGCGAAGGGGACGCGTTCGCGCCCTTCGTCGCGCTCGAAGAGGCCATGGGGGCGCTGCGGGAGACCTATGGGAGCGGGGGGCACGACCGGGATCTCGTGCGGGAGGCGTACATGCGGCTCCAGGTGCGGGCGGCGCAGCGGGAGTTCGGCGACGGTGTGGCCGTGGTGTGCGGGGCCTGGCATGTGCCGGCGCTGCGGCAGAAGAGCGCCGTCGCCGCCGATCGGGCGCTGCTGAAGGGGCTGCCCAAGGTCAAGGCGGACATGACGTGGGTGCCGTGGACGTACCGCAGGTTGTCGCGCCACAGCGGATACGGCGCGGGCATCGACTCGCCGGGCTGGTACGGGCATCTGTTCGGCGCGCCGGACCGGCCGGTCGAGCGGTGGCTGACGAAGGTGGCGGGCCTGCTGCGGGCCGAGGACCGGCTCGTGTCCTCGGCGCACGTCATCGAGGCGGTGCGGCTGGCTCAGACGCTCGCCGCGATGCGCGGGCGCCCGCTGCCCGGCCTGAGCGAGACGACCGACGCCGTGCGGGCGGTGATGTGCGAGGGCTCGGACGTGCCATTGGCGTTGGTGCACGACCGGCTGGTCGTGGGGGACCTGCTGGGGGAGGTGCCGCAGGCGGCGCCCGCGGTGCCGTTGCAGCGGGACCTCGACCGGATCCAGCGCAGACTGCGGCTCAAGCCGGAGGCGCTGGAGCGGGAGTTGGAGCTCGACCTGCGCAAGGACAACGACGCCGAGCGCAGCAGGCTGCTGCACCGGCTGCGGCTGCTGGGCATCGGGTGGGGCGAGCCGGTGGCCTCACGCGGGAGCACGGGCACGTTCCGGGAGACGTGGCGGCTGCGGTGGGAGCCGGAGCTGTCGGTGCGGGTCGCGGAGGCGGGGGTGTGGGGTACGACCGTGCTCGGCGCCGCGACCGCCAAGGCCGAGGCCGAGGCCGTCTCCGCACAGGGCCTCGCGGACGTCACCGCCCTCGCCGAGCGCTGCCTGCTGGCCGAACTGCCGGACGCGCTGCCCGTGGTGATGCGCGTCCTCGCCGACCGTGCGGCGCTCGACGCCGACGTCGGCCACCTCGCCCAGGCCCTGCCGGCCCTGGTCCGCTCCCTCCGCTACGGCGACGTACGAGGCACGGACACCGGCGCGCTGACCGAGGTCGCCGCAGGCCTCGCCGAACGGATCTTCGTCGGCCTGCCCCCGGCCTGCGCCGCACTCGACGCCGACGCGGCGGAGGACATGCGACGCCATGTCGACGCGGTGCACGGGGCGGTGGGGTTGCTGGGTGATGCGGTGGTGTCCGCGCAGGGCGCCCGGGCCGATGGTGGAGCATCCGGCTCCGGCTCAACCGCCGGCCCCGCCCACGGCGATCTGCGCGAGCGCTGGTGCCGCGTGCTTCGGGTGTTGTCCGGGCGGGACACCGTGCCGGGCGTCGTACGGGGGCGGGCCGTGCGGTTGCTGCTGGACGAGGGGGAGTTGGCGCAGGACGAGGCGGCTCGGCTCATGGGGCTCGTGCTGTCGCCGGGGACGCCGCCTGGCGACGCGGCCGCGTGGATCGAGGGCTTCGTCGGCGGGGGTTCCGGGGGCGGAATGCTGCTCGTGCACGACGAGCGGCTGCTCGGGCTGGTCGACGCGTGGCTGACGGGCGTGCCGGCGGAGGCGTTCACGGACGTGCTGCCCCTGCTGCGGCGGACCTTCTCGGCGTATGAACCGGGGGTGCGTCGGACCCTGGGCGAGCTGGTCCGGCGCGGGCCGGGGCAGCGAGGGAGCGGCGCCGCTGCCGGGGTCGGGATACCCGGCTTCGCGGCCGACCTCGACAGCGAGCGCGCGGACGCGGTGCTGCCGGTGGTGCGGATGCTGCTGGGGCTGGACGGCGACGCGGCGAGCGCCGACGACAACGACCTGGTGGGGGTGGCGTGATGGCGACCATGACGACCGACCGGCTGAGCGAGCCGACGACGATGACGATGACGACGATGACGATGACGAGGGACAGTGCCGAAGCGGTGGAGGCGGTCAGGGACGGCCACGGGTGCCGGGGGGAGAGCCGTCCGACGACGACCGTGCCGGTGATGCCGCTCTGGGAACGGCTTCCTACGGGGGCGCGCGGATGACGAACAGGTCGATGGAACGGGTCTGCGAGCACAGGGGAGTGGCGGAATGACGACCGAGCCGACGGAGCTGACCGACTCGGCGCAGGAGCGGCTGCGGCGCTGGCGGCTCGTCCTCGGGGGCGACGCGGCCGACGGCACCGGATGCGCGCTGTCCGGGCAGGACGCCGCGATGGACGGGGCGCTGGCCGCGCTCTACGGCAAGGCGGACAAGGGGCCCGCGGGGCGGGATCGTTCGGCGGGGCTCGGGGCGTCGGCGCCTGCCGTGGCCCGCTGGCTCGGGGACATCCGGACGTACTTCCCCTCCTCCGTCGTACAGATCATGCAGCGCGACGCCATCAACCGGCTCGGCCTGTCCACGCTGCTGCTGGAACCGGAGATGCTGGAGGCGGTGGAGGCCGACGTGCACCTCGTCGGCACGCTGCTCTCCCTCAACAAGGCGATGCCGGAGACCACGAAGGAGACGGCACGGGCGGTCGTGCGCAAGGTCGTGGAGGGCCTGGAGAAGCGGCTGGCCAGCCGTACCCGGGCCACGCTCACCGGTGCCCTCGACCGCAGTGCGCGGATCAACCGGCCCCGCCACCACGACATCGACTGGAACCGCACGATCGCGGCCAACCTCAAGCACTACCTGCCGGAGTACGGGACGATCGTGCCGGAGCGGCTCATCGGGTACGGGCGGGCGTCCCAGTCCGTGAAGAAGGAAGTCATCCTCTGCATCGACCAGTCGGGGTCGATGGCGGCATCCGTCGTCTACGCGTCCGTGTTCGGGGCGGTGCTGGCGTCCATGCGGTCGATCAGCACGCGGCTCGTCGTCTTCGACACGGCGGTCGTCGACCTCACCGACCAGCTCGACGACCCGGTCGACGTCCTCTTCGGCACCCAGCTCGGCGGCGGCACCGACATCAACCGGGCGCTGGCGTACTGCCAGTCGCAGATCACGCGGCCCGCCGAGACGGTGGTCGTGCTGATCAGCGACCTCTACGAAGGGGGCATACGGAACGAGATGCTCAAGCGGGTCGCGGCGATGAAGGCGTCGGGGGTGCAGTTCGTGACGCTGCTGGCACTGTCGGACGAGGGGGCGCCCGCGTACGACCGGGAACACGCTGCCGCGCTCGCCGGGCTGGGGGCGCCGGCCTTCGCCTGTACGCCGGATCTGTTCCCGGAGGTGATGGCGGCGGCGATCGAGAAGCGGCCGTTGCCGATACCGGAGAGTGCGTGAGGGGGCGGGGAGCGTCGTGGCTCGCTGGTGATTTGTCGACCCGTTGACCTGCAATGTCGAGTTACGTGGACAGGCAAACCGGACATGACTGTCCATCGGTAACAGGGGGCTTGCGCAACCTCGGGAGTCCCGTGCGAGTATCGACGCGCCCGTCGGCGGTGCGTCGCGCTCCGCTTGTTCCGCACGGGAGGACCCCCCCTCTTGACCTTGCCGGCCGTTCTTCCCGGTGCCGCCCTGCGCATGATGCGTACGGCGGCCGGGCGGCGTGCGCTGCAAGTGGTCCTACTGGTGGGCGGGTTGTTCGCGCTCGGGCTCCTCTGCGGGGAGCAGGCGCATGCGGCGGACGGTGTGCTGCCGGCGACGACGACGAGTTCCGTGACGCGGTCCGTGACCTCGACGACCTCCGTGCCCTCGGACGACGTCGTGTCGTCGGATTCGGCGCAGGGCGTCCGGTCGTTGGCGAAGAGTCAGGTCGTCCGGAGCGTGGACGTTCGCGTCGCGCAGCCGGTCGGTCGGCTCGTGGGCACCATGGTCACAGGGCTGGCCGAGGCGGAGGCGAAGCTGCCGCCGCCGCCCGAGTCCTCCGAGCTGCCGAGTCCCCCGGACCTCTCGGACCTGCCGGGCCTCTCCGAGCTGCCCGGCCCGCCCGGTCTGCCCGCGCTTCCGGGGCAGACCTTGCCGGCGCCGGTCACGTCCGCGCCGGAGTCGGGCTCGCCGGGCACGCCGTCGGCGACGAGCGGACAGGGCACGGAAGGGCGTTCCGCTGCGGCGGTGCCCCTGACGTACGGACCGCGGTTCGACGTCGGCGCCGCCGTGAGCGGCGGCGCGGGAGTGGCACACACCTCGGCGCATCGGGCCGGTCAGCTCGGAGAGACCGGGCAGGCCCCCGTGCACCACGCGCCCCCCGGCGATCCGGGCGGCGCCCTGAGCGGCAAGTCGGCGGTCGACAACGGCACGCCGCGGCACGGCGACGCCCACGCCGTCACCGACAACAACCGGGCACCGCTGCGGCTCGTGGCCGGCGTCGCCGCCCGCGCCGTGGCGGACGGTACCCGGGACAGGCACCGGGACATCCCCGTATTCCCCGGCTAGAGCAGGCCGTCCGGACACCGCTCCGATCTCCTGACGGAAACCCCCGGAAGCCTCATCCGGCGCCGGAATGCCCCCAAAGCCTGCCCTAAGTCCGAGGCTCCGAGAGCTCTCCGAACGAGCTCTCGCGCCCGCCTCGGCACTCCCGAGGATCTAAGGATCTGACGTACGCATGAACAAGAACATCCGCCGTTCCATCGTCATAGCCGCCGGCGTCACCGGCGCGTGGGCGCTCGGTTCCACCGTCGCCAGCGCGGACGAACTGCCCGCGTCCGCCCTCTCCGCGCCAGACGCCACCACGGACGCCACCGCTGACGCCACGACCGAGGCGACGACCGGCCTCACCGACACCCTCGGCACGGTCACCGGCACCGTCACCGGCACGCTCGACGGCGTCGTCTCCGGCGTGCAGAACACCGTCTCCGGTGTCACGACCGAAGCCAGTAGCACCGCGGACACCGCCGACACCGCGGACCAGGCCCGCCGCTACGTCGACGCGAAGGTCACCGCCCCGAAGGCGTCCAAGATCAAGGGTGCCGCGGCCATCCGGGGCGCGAAGGCCGCCCGCGCGGCCCAGGCCACCACCGCCACCACCACCATCCGGGCCACGGTCTCCGACGCAAGCGCTCCCAACGCTCCTGGCGCTCCCAATGCTCCCGGCGCTCCCAGCACCCCCCAACCCGAGATCGACTACCTCTTCGGCCCCCTCACCGCCTTCGCACCCGAGCTGGAGCAGGCCCTTGCCGCGGCCCAGACGCGGCTGCAGGGCGTGCAGTCCGCGGCGCGCTCCCAGGCGCAGGGCGTCGACGGCGTCGTACGGACGAAGGCGCAGCACACGGTCGCCGGCGCGGGCCGCACCGCGGCAGGCGTGACCCACGCCGCGCACGCCACGGTCACCGGCGCCGAGAACCGGGTCACCGGCGTTGCCGCCACGGCCCACGGCGAGGCCACCACCGTCACGACCGCCGCCGACGCCACCGTCTCCTCCGTCCCGAGCCACATCACGGGCACGGTCGGCGGCGTCGAGCAGCACGTCGTCGGCACGGTCGCGAGCGTCCCCGGCACGGTCACCCCGGTCGTCGGGCAGACGGCGACCGCGGTCGTCCCGCCCGTGGCGACCGCCGCCGTCGACGGGGTCCAGCCGGTCGCCGGGAACGCGGTGGCGGGTGTCGGGCCGACGGCCGAGCATGCCGTCGCCGGGGTCGCGCCCGTCGCCGGTCACGCGGTCGATGGCGTGCACCCGGTCGTCACCGGCACGGTGAACGGCGTGACGCCGCTCGTGGGCGGCGCCGTGGCCGGGGTCGAGCAGACCGCCGGGCACACCGTCGACGCCGCGACCGCGCTGGCGTACGGCGTCGTGGCCGATGTCCAGCCCGTCGCGGGCGGTGTCGTGGGGGGCGTGCGGCCGGTCGTCGGCGGGGTCGTCGCGGACGTACCCCAGTACGCCGCGGCCACGGTCGCCGACGCCCGGTCGGTCGTGGACGGCGTGGCCACCGACGTCCCGCCCTACGCCACCGGCCTCGTCGGCCAGGTCGCCGGCGACACCACGGAGGCCGTGCTGCCCCCCGTCGCGAACACCGGCGTGCACGGCGTGGCGCCCGTCGCCGGGCAGGCTGTCGTGGACGCGACCACGGTGGCGTACGGCGTCACCCAGGAGGTCCAGCCCTTCGCGTACGGCGTCGCCGGTGCCGTACCGCCCCTCGCGCAGGGCGTGAGCGGCCACGTGAGCGACCTCGGGTACGGCGTGGCCGACCAGGTGACGCCCTTCGCGCAGGGCGTCACCGGTGCCGTCCAGCCGGTCCTCGACGCCGTCGGGGAGACCGTCCGGCCGGTCGCGCAGGGCGTCGGCGGCAGCGCCACCACGCTGGCGTACGGCGTCACCCAGGACGTCCATCCCTTCGTGTACGGCGTCGCCGGCGAGGTCGCCCCGTTCGCGTACGGCGTCGCCGGTCAGGCGGGCTCCTTCGCGGAGGACCTGACCGGGACCGTCCGGGCCACCACCGGCCCGCTCGCCGGCCACGCCGTCACCGGCGTCGGAGGCGTCGCCGAGTCGGTCACCCCGGGTTACGTGCGGGACGTACAGAACACGCAGGCCGCACAGAACCTGCACTACGGCAGCACGTACGGCGCCTGAGTCAGACCGCCGGACCGCTAGTCCGGCAGTCCGTTCGACTGCCGGACCACCTGACTCCATGAGGCCGCAGGACCCGGACGGCCGAAAGCCATCGGTTTCGTCCGGCCGGAACCTCATGGACGGGGCCGGGTGGTCCCCATTGGGGTGGGGATCATCCGCCCTGCGCCCCTAAGGGGGCTGTTCAAGGGGCCTCACCGGGTCAACCCCAGCCCGGTGAGGCCCTCACACGCGGCACGCCGTGCCAGTGAGCGCGGCATCATGTGACAGGTATCACCGCTCAGGTGTGACCCGCGATTTAGAGGCCCCCGGCAAGCAGCGATAACCTGCGAGACGGACATGCCGCGCGCTCGGACACCGTGTGCGCCTCCCTTGTGACTGACAGACGGCGGACGTCACGTTGCCCTCGCGGCACGCCCACGCAGACAACGAACCGCGAGATCACTGATAGGGACGGAAGCGCGTGGACCTGTTCGAGTACCAGGCGAGGGACCTCTTCGCCAAGCACGATGTACCGGTGCTGGCCGGTGAAGTCATCGACACGCCTGAGGCGGCCCGCGCAGCCACTGAGCGTCTTGGTGGCAAGTCCGTCGTCAAGGCCCAGGTGAAGGTCGGCGGCCGTGGCAAGGCCGGTGGCGTGAAGCTGGCCGCCAGCCCGGACGAGGCCGTCGCCCGCGCGACGGACATCCTCGGCATGGACATCAAGGGCCACACGGTCCACAAGGTGATGATCGCCGAGACGGCCCCGGAGATCCTGGAGGAGTACTACGTCTCCTTCCTCCTGGACCGCACCAACCGCACCTTCCTCTCCATCGCCTCCGTCGAGGGCGGCATGGAGATCGAGGAGGTGGCGGCCAACCGCCCCGACGCCGTCGCGAAGACGCCGATCGACGCCAACGAGGGTGTGACCCCCGAGAAGGCCCGCGAGATCGTCGCGGCCGCGAAGTTCCCGGCCGAGGTCGCCGACAAGGTGGCCAACGTCCTCGTCACCCTGTGGAAGACCTTCATCGCCGAGGACGCGCTCCTCGTCGAGGTCAACCCGCTGGCGAAGGTCGCCTCCGGTGACGTCATCGCCCTGGACGGCAAGGTCTCCCTGGACGAGAACGCCGAGTTCCGTCAGCCGGACCACGAGGCTCTCGCCGACAAGGACGCGGCCAACCCCCTTGAGGCCGCGGCCAAGGAGAAGAACCTCAACTACGTCAAGCTCGACGGCGAGGTCGGCATCATCGGCAACGGCGCGGGTCTCGTCATGAGCACCCTCGACGTCGTCGCGTACGCCGGTGAGGCCCACGGCGGCGTCAAGCCCGCCAACTTCCTCGACATCGGCGGCGGCGCCTCCGCCGCGGTCATGGCGAACGGCCTGGAGATCATCCTCGGCGACCCGGACGTCAAGTCCGTCTTCGTCAACGTCTTCGGTGGCATCACCGCCTGCGACGAGGTCGCCAACGGCATCGTGCAGGCGCTGCAGCTGCTCAAGGACAAGGGCGAGGAAGTCACCAAGCCCCTCGTCGTCCGCCTCGACGGCAACAACGCCGAACTGGGTCGCAAGATCCTCTCCGACGCCAACCACCCGCTCGTGCAGCGCGTGGACACCATGGACGGCGCGGCCGACAAGGCCGCCGAGCTCGCGGCTGCGAAGTAAGGAAGAGGGACAGACACAGCCATGGCTATCTTCCTCAACAAGGACAGCAAGGTCATCGTCCAGGGCATGACCGGTGCCACGGGCATGAAGCACACCAAGCTCATGCTGGCGGACGGCACCAACATCGTCGGTGGCGTGAACCCCCGCAAGGCGGGCACGTCCGTCGACATCGACGGCACCGAGATCCCGGTCTTCGGCACGGTCGCCGAGGCGATCGAGAAGACGGGCGCCAACGTGTCCGTCCTCTTCGTGCCGCCGGCCTTCTCCAAGGCCGCCGTCGTCGAGGCGATCGACGCCGAGATCCCCCTCGCGGTCGTCATCACCGAGGGCATCGCGGTCCACGACTCGGCCGCGTTCTACGCGTACGCCGTGTCGAAGGGCAACAAGACGCGGATCATCGGCCCGAACTGCCCCGGTCTCATCACCCCGGGCCAGTCCAACGCCGGCATCATCCCGGGCGACATCACGAAGCCGGGCCGCATCGGCCTGGTCTCGAAGTCCGGCACGCTGACCTACCAGATGATGTACGAGCTGCGTGACATCGGCTTCTCGTCCGCCGTCGGCATCGGTGGCGACCCGGTCATCGGTACGACCCACATCGACGCGCTCGCCGCGTTCGAGGCCGACCCCGACACCGACCTGATCGTCATGATCGGCGAGATCGGCGGCGACGCCGAAGAGCGTGCGGCGGACTTCATCGCGAAGAACGTGACGAAGCCGGTCGTCGGTTACGTGGCCGGCTTCACCGCGCCCGAGGGCAAGACCATGGGCCACGCCGGCGCCATCGTCTCCGGCTCCTCCGGCACGGCCGCCGCCAAGAAGGAGGCCCTCGAGGCCGCCGGCGTCAAGGTCGGCAAGACGCCGACCGAGACGGCGAAGCTGGCGCGCGCCATTCTCGGCAACTGAGTCTCGGCAACTGAGTCTCGGCAACTGAGTACAGCTTCGCCGGCTGAACCGACGCGTGACAGCGAAGGGCCCGCGTCCTCGATCGAGGACGCGGGCCCTTCCGCATGCCCAGCCTCCGCATGCCCAGCCTCCGCATGCTCAGCCTCCGTGTGCTCAGCCTCCTTGCGGCACCAGCCGCTGCGGCCCGCTCACCGTCTCCTCCCGCAGCTTCGACCGCAGTTCCCGTTCCGCCTCCGACAGCGGCCCCGGCGCCACCCGGGGCGGCACCCCCTGCACCGTCTCGCCCGACGGCACCGGCGGCTCGTACTGCCGGGGCGCCGTCCGCAGCGTCAGCGCCGTCGTCCCGATCAGGGCGACCGTGAAGGCGATGGCGGCCCGCGTCCAGAAGCGGGCCCTGCGCTCGCTGCCCGTCCGCACCACCGGCGGCCTGGCGGCCCGCAGCCGCTCCGTGGCGGCCAGTTCGGCCAGCCGCCGGGTGAGCTCCGTCGGGTCGGACAGCTCCGGCAGCCGCGCGGCGACCGCCTCCCGCGCGCGCAGCAGCCGGTTCGCGGCCGCCGGCGTGCTCGCCTCCGTCTCCGCCGCCGTCTCCGGCAGGTCGAGGCCGACACCGTCGTAGAGCAGGAGCGTGCGGCGGTGCGGCGGCGGGAGGTGCAGCAGTACGTCCAACAGCGCGCGGTCGGACGCGTCCGCGGGCGGCGCCTCGGGGTGCCGGTGGCGAGGGCGGAAGCGGTGCCAGGGGGAGAGGGCGTACTCGTACGCCGTCGCCCGCACCCAGCCCGCCGGATCCCGGTCGACCGCCACCTCGGGCCAGCGCTGCCAGGCGAGTTGAAAGGCCCGCTCGACCGACTCGCGGGCGAGCTCACGCCGGCCGGTGAGCAGAAAGGCCTGCCGTACGAGGGCGGGGGCGCAGAAAGCGTACAGGGCGTCGAAGGCCTGAGCGGGCGTCAGGGCGGGCGCGGGGACGTCCGGTTCGGGCGCGGGCGCGGGCTCGGGCTCGGGCGCGGGGCTCGGTGCAGGGGGCGCCTCGGGTGCCGGTGCCGGTTCCAGTTCCGGTGCTGGTTCCGGTGCCGGAGGGGTTTTCGTCCGTACGGGGCTGTCGGCGGTGTCCCTCGCCAGCTCGGCGAGCAGTCTCGCGTACGCCTCCCGTCTCCGGCCGAGCGGTGTCGTACGGCCGTTCTCCCACTTGCGTACCGTCTCGCGGGTGACGCCCACCCGTGCCGCGACCTGAGCCTGCGTCAACGACCCGGCCTCCCGCAGGCGTCGGCGCTCCTTCGGCGGGGGGAGCGGGGTTGCAGGACTCTGCGTCACCGGGCGCCCCTTCGTGCGAAAAAGTACATAACCGTATATTGAGCGACACTTCGGAGGTTCGCCTGTTACGACGAGAAAGCGCGTGTCGTTGGGAGCATGACGGGCGTGATCCAGATGACCGAACGCCGATCGCCGTTGACCTCCCTGCCCACCCGGTTGCGTGACCGGTCGCCCGGACTGGCCGCCGGTCTCCTCGGAGGTGCGGTCGCGGCCGGGCTGGGGCTCGGCTCGTTCGCCGTGCTCGTGATGGTGCTGTGGATCAGCTCGCCGTACCCCGACAGCGGGCCCGACGGCGCGCTGCACGTCGCCGCGGCGCTGTGGCTGCTGGCCCACGGCGCCGAACTGGTCCGCACCGACACGCTCTCCGGCACCCCCGCTCCCGTCGGCCTCACCCCGCTGCTCCTCCTCGCGCTGCCGCTCTGGCTGGTGCACCGGGCGGCACGGGACGCGACCGACGGGGGTGAGGAGGAGGACGACGGGCCGGCGGCCGTCCCGGGGCGGATCTCCGTCCTGGCGCGGACGGCTGTCTCGGCGCGGACGGCTGTCTCGGGGCGGACGGTCTGGGCGGGCGTCGTCCTCGGCTATCTCGCAGTCGGCACCGCCGCCGCGCTCTACGCGACGGGTGGCGAGCTGCGGCCGTCGTGGCTGTGGACGGGCGTGAGCATGCCGCTGGTGGTGACGGTGGCCGCGGGCGCGGGGGTGTGGACGGCGTACGGCCGCCCGCGCGCGGTGCTGGACGAGGTGCTGATCCTGCTGCCGACGGGCCTGCGACGGCTCGTCCTCGGCCCGGACGCGCGGGCCCGCTTCGGTACCGCGGCGCGGGCCGCGGGCGCGGCGACGGCGGTGCTCGTCGGGGGCGGGGCGCTGCTGCTGGCGGCCTCGCTGGTGTGGCACGGCGAGGCGGCCCGGGAGTCGTTCCTCCGGCTCACGGAGGGCTGGTCGGGCCGGTTCGCGGTCCTGCTGCTCTGCCTCACCCTGGTCCCGAACGCGGTGGTGTGGGCGGGGTCGTACGCCCTCGGCCCCGGCTTCACCCTCGGCGTCGGCCACGCCGTGACGCCGCTCGCGTCCGCCCCGACCCCGTTGCTCCCGCCGTTTCCGCTGCTGGCGGCGGTTCCGGACACCGGCACCGGGACGCCGCTGCACTGGGCGGCGGGGGTGGTGCCAGTGGTGGTCGGCGTGACGGTGGGATGGTTCGTGGGCCGGGTGGCTGCTGGGGGAGCAGGGAGCGCGGATGTCTGGTCGCCGGGTCGGACCGCCGCGACCGCCGGGCTGGCGGCCGTACTGTGCGCGGCCCAGGTCAGTGTCCTCGCGGCGTTCGCGGGCGGGCCGCTCGGCGTCGGCACGCTGGCACGGTTCGGGCCGGTGTGGTGGCAGACGGGGGCGGCGGCCCTGGTGTGGACCTCGGTGCTGGGGGTCCCCACCGCGCTGGGGCTGAGGGCGTGGCGGTGCAGGGGGCGCAAGGAGGGAGGGGTCCGGCAGGAAGGCGGGCAGGGCGAGGAACGGGAGGCGACGATCGGGAAGCCGAGGGTGGCGGTGCCGATGGCCGACGACAGCACCTTCGAGCCGTACGACTTCCTGCCCACCGAGGCCGCGCAGCCGCTGTGGCACGACGACGACGCGGCACGCGAGGCGCGCTGGGCGGCGCTGAAAGAGGCGTCGGCGGAGCCGGAACCACCGGAGTCACGACCGGCGAAGTCGCAACCGTCGCCGTCACAACCATCGGCGCCACAGCCATCCGCGTCCCCCGACGCACCCTGACGAGCCGCCGTCACCGTCAGCTACTGGCCCCCAGCACTCCCCGCAGCTCCTTCGGCAGAAGCTCCGCGCAGGCCTGCTTCGACTCGTTGGTGAGGGCGTCGTTCGTGCAGGTGTAGTAGTCGCTGTAGACCAGCTTCACGGTGAAGCCCGCGGCGACCAGGGCGATGGCCAGGGACGCCGTGACCAGGCCGCTCACCGCGGCGGTCCGCTGCGGGCGGCCGCCCTGCGCGTGCGCCGGGATGTTCGGGTCGGGAGCGGCGGGGGGCTTGGCGCGGAGGGCTGTGATGCCCCAGTACAGGGCCAGCGCACCGAGCATCAGCGCCACGTAGGGCCAGCTGAACAGGGCGAAGAAGAAGGCCCACATGCCGGACAGCAGGGCGTACCGCGCGCGTCGCTGGGCCGGGTCCGTCGGGTCCCAGCGCGGTCCCTGGCCCTGCCCGCCGCCGCCCGCCGGGCCCTCGGGACCGGCACCGGGGCGCTCGCCGAAGCCACCGGGGGAACGGCCGGGCTGCTGGTCGCTCCACTGACTGCCCCACGGGGCCGGGGCGCCACCGCCGGCCCCCTCACCCTCCGAACCGTCGCCGCCCTCTTTGCCCTCTTGGCCCGCCGGGTGGTGGCGCGGCTGCCACGGCCGGTCCGGGGTGCCCTCCGGCGGCGGTGCGAACGGGTTGTCGTCCGGAGCCGGAGCCGGAGCCGATCCAGGTGGAGCCGGGGCCGAGCCGCCCTGCCCCTCCCCGTTCTGCTTGCCCGCGTCGCCAGAGGGCGCGTCGGGCGGTGAGGCGGGGCGCTCCCGCAGAAGCACACCGCTACGCTCCCCTCCCTGCGATGACTGCGGGGGGAGCGTAAGGAGTCGCAGACTGCGGTCCGGCATCAAGTGAGCGTCTTCCCCTAGGTGATACGGCTGTCTGTCCTGAGCTGTCACAGAGAGAACGCACCGTACGACGACCGCGTTCCCGAGCCTGCTCGTCCCAGACGCTACCTTCCGGCCACGCCCCCGTCCCGTGGGGGCCGCCCGGTGTGCCGGTATCGTTGCTGACGGTCGGCCGCTTCGTAGACTTCCCCGTATCCCGGGGCGCGAAGCATTCGTATGAACACACGAGCCGCCCGGACATGCCGCTCCCCCGAGAAAGGGCCCCACCGTGGCCGCCAAGCCCGTGGCCAAGCGCCTCGTCGTGCTGGTCTCCGGTTCCGGTACGAACCTGCAGGCGCTCATCGACACCATCGCGACCACCGGCGCCGAGGCCTACGGCGCCGAGATCGTGGCCGTCGGTGCGGACCGCGCGGGCATCGAAGGACTGGCCCGCGCCGAGCGCGCCGGGATCCCCACGTTCGTCTGCCGGGTGAAGGACCACGCCACGCGCGACGAGTGGGACGCGGCCCTCGCCGGGGCGGTGGCCGCGTACGAGCCCGACCTTGTCGTGTCCGCCGGGTTCATGAAGATCGTGGGCAAGGAGTTCCTGGCCCGCTTCGGGGGGCGGTTCGTGAACACCCACCCCGCCCTCCTGCCCAGTTTCCCCGGCGCCCACGGCGTCCGCGACGCTCTCGCGTACGGCGCCAGGGTCACCGGCTGCACCGTCCACTTCGTCGACGACGGGGTCGACACCGGGCCGATCATCGCTCAGGGCGTGGTCGAGGTCCGGGACGAGGACTACGAGGACGAGGGTGCCGCTCTGCACGAGCGCATCAAGGAAGTCGAGCGAAGGCTGCTCGTCGATGTCGTGGGGCGGCTCTGCCGCAACGGCTATCGCATTGAGGGACGAAAGGTAGTTATCCAGTGACCGCCGAGAGCAACAAGCGGGCCATCCGACGGGCGCTCGTCAGCGTCTACGACAAGACGGGCCTCGAAGACCTCGCGCGCGGCCTGCACGAGGCGGGCGTGGAGCTCGTCTCCACCGGGTCGACCGCCTCCCGCATCGCCGCCGCCGGCGTCCCCGTCACCAAGGTCGAGGAGCTCACCGGCTTCCCCGAGTGCCTGGACGGCCGCGTCAAGACGCTGCACCCCAAGGTCCACGCGGGCATCCTCGCGGACCTCCGCCTGGAGGACCACCAGCGGCAGCTCGCCGAACTCGGCGTCGAGCCGTTCGACTTGGTCGTGGTCAACCTGTACCCGTTCCGCGAGACGGTCGCCTCCGGCGCCTCCGCCGACGAGTGCGTGGAGCAGATCGACATCGGCGGCCCGTCGATGGTGCGCGCGGCGGCGAAGAACCACCCGTCGGTGGCGGTCGTCACCAGCCCGGCGCGGTACGCGGACGTCCTCGGGGCGGTCAAGGACGGCGGCTTCGACCTGCCCACCCGCAGGCGCCTGGCGGCGGAGGCCTTCCAGCACACGGCGTCGTACGACGTGGCGGTGGCGTCCTGGTTCGCCTCCTCCTACGCCCCCGTGGACGACTCGCAGTTCCCCGACTTCCTGGGCGCGACCTGGGAGCGCAAGAACACCCTCCGCTACGGCGAGAACCCGCACCAGCCCGCCGCTCTCTACGTCGACGGCACCCGCGGCGGCCTGGCCGAGGCGGAGCAGCTGCACGGCAAGGAGATGTCGTACAACAACTACACGGACACGGACGCCGCCCGCCGTGCCGCGTACGACCACGACGCGCCCTGCGTCGCGATCATCAAGCACGCCAACCCCTGCGGCATCGCGATCGGCGCGGACGTCGCCGAGGCGCACCGCAAGGCGCACGCCTGCGACCCGCTGTCGGCGTTCGGCGGCGTGATCGCCGTCAACCGTCCGGTGTCGAAGGAGATGGCCGAGCAGGTCGCCGAGATCTTCACCGAGGTCATCGTCGCGCCCGACTACGAGGACGGCGCGCTGGAGGCCCTTGCCAAGAAGAAGAACATCCGCGTCCTGAAGGCCCCCGGCGGCCCGTCCAACCCGGTCGAGCTCAAGCCGGTCGACGGCGGTGTCCTCCTCCAGGTCACCGACCGCCTCCAGGCCGACGGCGACGACCCGGCCGACTGGACTCTGGCGACGGGCGAGGCGCTGAGCGCGGAGGAGCTGTCCGACCTCGCCTTCGCGTGGAAGGCCTGCCGGGCGGTGAAGTCCAACGCCATCCTCCTGGCCAAGGACGGCGCCTCGGTCGGCGTCGGCATGGGCCAGGTCAACCGCGTGGACTCCTGCAAGCTGGCGGTCGAGCGGGCGGGCGAGGAGCGGGCGCGGGGCTCGTACGTCGCCTCCGACGCCTTCTTCCCCTTCCCCGACAACATCGACGTCCTGAGCGAGGCCGGGGTCAAGGCGATCGTCCAGCCCGGGGGCTCGGTCCGTGACGAACTCGTCGTCGAGGCCGCGGAGAAGGCGGGCATCACGATGTACTTCACGGGGACGCGGCACTTCTTCCACTGAGGGTGCCGGATGTGAACGAGCGAGGGCCCGCCGGTCGGTGACCGGCGGGCCCTCGTCCTGGTCACGTCGAACTGCGCAGTCCCGCCCAGGTGTTGGGCCCCACGTCGCCGTCGACCTCCAGTCCCTTGTCGCTCTGGAACAGCCTGACCGCCGACTCGGTGTCCTCGCCGAACTGGCCGTCCACGCCCGAGCCGCCGACGCTGTAGCCGCGCTTGGTGAGCATGCACTGCACCTGGACGACGCGTTGGCCCTTGTCGCCGAAGGTGGTGAGCTCGGTGCCGGAGTAGTAGGTGCACTGGGAGATCCAGGGCGGGGTGGCGGGCTTGGCCGCGGTCTTGGTGGGGGTGGGGGTGGGGGTGCTGCCACCGCCGTTGTTGCTCCCGCTCCCGCTGCCGCCGCTGCCGGAGGTGGCGGTCGGGTCGTCGTCGGGGGCGGGTTGTGCTTCGCCGGTGGATCCGGGCGGGGCGCTGTCGGCCTTCTCCGACTCCTCGTCCGTCACCTCCCCCTTCTCGCCGGTGGTCTCCGTCCCCTTGGTCGCGGAGGGCGAGCCGGAGGAAGTGGGGGGAGCCGAGGCCGCTTCGGCGTCGGCGGAGGACGCCGTGGAGGCAGTGGGAGAGACGGAGGCGGCTTCGTCGAGGTCGGGGCGGGTGAGGAAGAAGGCGCCCGCGGCCACGGCGACCACCGCGAGGCCGGCTGTGAGGGCGAGGAGACGGGACTTTCGCCTCCGTCGGGCGCCGTGCTCGCCGGAGGGGTGTGCTGAGGGGGCGTACTGCACGGGCGTTCCCGGACCGCCGTGCTGCTCCGACGGCGTCGGCGCCCCGTACGCCGGGGCGGGCGCGGGAGCCGCCACGCCCCACGTCGGCGGACGGAAGTGCCCGGTGTCCTCGGCGGAGGCGTCCTCCAGCAGCTCACAGCCCTGCTGCCGGGAGAGCAGACGGGTGGCCAGCGGTTCCTGCCAGGGAGCGGCGCGGTCGTACCCGGCGGCCGTGGCCGCGTCGATCAGCTGCTGCGGGGTCGGCCGCCCGGCGGGGTCCTTTTCGAGGCAGGCGGCCAGCAGCGCGGCCAACGCGGGGTCGGCGGCCGAGAGTTCGGTCATGATCTCGGCCCTGGGCTGCTCGAAGGCGACCCGGTGCATCACGTCGACCCCCGTCCCGTCCCCGAAGGGCGCGTGTCCGGTGGCGGCGTACACGAGCGACCCCGCGAGCGAGAAGACGTCGGAGATGGTGTCGCAGCGGCCCTCGCGCAGGTACTCGGGTGACATGAACGCGGGGGTGCCGACCCGGTTGCCGGTCGTGGTGATCGCGCTGCTGTCGGCGGCCTGCGAGATGCCGAAGTCGATGACCTGGGCGCCCTGCGAGGACAGGATCACGTTGGACGGCTTGAGATCCCGGTGCACGACCCCGGCGGCGGCCAGCGCCGACAGCGCCTGCCCGAGCTCGGCCACCAGCCGCCACATCCCGGGCGGTTCCAGCGGACCGCACTCGCGGACGGCGTCGGCGAGGTTGAGGCCGGGCAGGTACTCGGTGGCCATCCACAGCAGCGAGTCCTCGAAGCCGCTGCCGAGCAGCCGCGGAGCGTGCGGCGCACCGACCCGCCCGTGCACCGCGGCCTCCCGCTCGAACCGCCGCCGGAAGTCGGCGTTCTCGGCGTACTCGGGGCGGATCACCTTCACGGCGGCGAGCCCTGGGCTGTCGTCGGCGGGGCGGGCCAGGTAGACCCGGCCCATACCGCCGCTGCCGAGCCGCCCGAGCGCGACGTACGGCCCGATGCGCCCGGGATCGGCGGGCTGCAGCGGTGTCGCCCCTGCCTGCTTCAGCGCGGCGTCACCGGACGCCGGGGTGTACGACGGCGTGGGGTGCCGTTCGTCTGTCATGGATCCGATCCCCCGTGTGCTGGTCAGCCTCAAGGTCCTTGTGCACCACTCCAGTTCTCGCGAGGCTATCGTGCCGGGGCGGGGAGAGGGCCCGGAAGCGGCACCGTGCGCACGAGCCAGGAATGCGGGCCCGTGTCGGCCGAAGCCGCCGCGGCGCACCGCGCGAGGCACCTGCCGGGCACTAGTCGGCGGCGGCCACGCAGGACACGGACACGAGGTAGATGCCGACCCACCCGAGCAGGACGATGATGTCGTGCCGACCGAACGACGGCATGGACGCGAGTTCCGCGTTCTCCGCGTTGCTCAGGTCCTGCGGGTCGTAGACGATCTCGATCTCCTCGCCGATCCGGGGGATGCGCTCGCGTGTCCGGACGACGACCGTGTACTCACCCTTGTCACCAGCCAACGGCACGGCGCGACCGTACTGCACACCCTCACCCCGGTGGGGGCGCGGTGCTCCGGGCCGCCGGGCGGAAGTCCGGTGCGGGCGCCCGGACTTCCGCGTGAGCGGACGACGGCTCAGCCGAACGGCGAGAAGATCATCCACACCACCGACTTGGTCGAGCAGCTGTCCACCAGCTTGTGCGACCGGGGCGCGGCCCTCCCCGCGCCGCGGTACCTCAGAACTCCCAGGGTCACGTCTTCCCCGGCGGCGTGTACTCCTTGAGGTAGTGGGCGACGCGGGTGGCGTAGGCACGGTACTTCGGGGGAACGCCACCCGCGGCGTTCACGACCTTGGTCGAGGTCCGGTAGGCGGCCGCCAGCAGCACCCGGCGGTCGCCGGTCAACCCGGTCTGTTCCAGGCGCGGTTCCATGAAGCAGAGGTAGCGGCCCACGGCCGGGATGGACTCGGCGGGGGTGAGGGGAGGCCGTGGCGTCTCGGTCGCGGGGACGCCGTCCGCGCGGATGTACCAGCGCAGCAGGCTCGGGGTCCAGCGGGCGATGCCGTACTCGCCCTCCTCGCCCGCGGTGGGGTCGGACAGGTCGGGGTCGAAGTTGCTCTCCGCCTTCAGCAGCGCGGCGATCAGCGCGGGCGTGACCTCGGGCTGGACGCAGTCGTGGGCCGAGTCGACGATCAGCCGGCGGTAGGCCACCGGGACGCCCTTGTCGGTACGGAGTTCGGAGGCGCCGTAGGTGGCGGGCGTGACCTTCTGGGTCCCGGCGCCGGCCGTGCCCTTGCCGTCCGCGCCGGAGCCGGCCCAGCTGCTGATGCCGTAGCCGAGGACCGCGACCGCGGCGGTGGCGGCCAGGACCGTCGTACGGCGGGAGCGGCGGCGGGGGAGCAGGACCCGGGGCAGCCGGGGCGAGCGGCCGGTGCCCGCGGCCGCCTCGACCCGCCTCAGCAGGTCGTCGGTGGCGATGCGGTCCTCGTGCGTGCGGGTCAGGCACTGCCGGACGATCTCCCGCCAGCCGTCCGGCAGTTCGGGCGACAGCCGCAGCTCGTCGGTGCCGCGCGCGTAGGCGGCGGCCGCGTCACGGCGGGCCGTCGGGGTGCCGCCGGGCAGCGGGAAGGAGTCGGTGAGCAGGAGGTGCGCGAGCACGCCGAACGCCCAGACGTCGGCCGACGGACGGATCCTGCGGCCCCGTTCGCCGATCTCCGACCACAGGAGCTCCGGCGGGGTGTAGTCCGGGGTGGAGAAGGCGGGCGTGTAGGCGTGGGTGCCCTCCAGCTCCGCGGCCATGTTGAAGTCGGCGAGCCGGGCCGAACCGTCCTTCATCAGCAGGACGTTGGCGGGTTTGAGATCACCGTGCACCCAGCCCGCCCGGTGCAGCTGGGCCAGCCCCTCGCAGATCTGCGCGAGCAGGGCGGGACCCGCGGGCGGGCGGGGGGAGGAGGCGAGCAGGGCGGACAGCGAGCCTTCCGCCTTCTCCAGCACGAGGACGGTGGCGCCGTCGAGACGGGGCCGGTCGGGGTCGTCGACGACGAGGGTGTCGTACATCCGGATCAGCCGCGGACGCCTGAGTCTGCGGTGCAACTCCACTTCCCGGTCGATCAGTTCCCGCAGATGGGCGAGCTGGCGAGGAGTGCCCGTGCCGGTGGGCAGGAACTTCAGGGCCGCCGTCCTCGGCAGCTCCTCGCCGCCGTCCGTGCGCCGCGCCTCGTACACGCTCCCGAACGCCCCCGTCGCGATCGGCTCGCGCACCTCCCAGACGCCGAGCCGGTACCCGCGGGGGACCTGCACGGCGTAGGGCTCCGTCACCGTGCCCCCCGGGCGGCCGGGGCCGCGAGGACGACCAGGTCTTCCTCCCGGACCAGGTCGAAGCGGAGCGCCAGCGAGACCAGCGACTCCTTCTTGCCGTTGAGGCGCGGGCCGGGGTCCGCCGTCTCCGGGCCGGGCTTGAGGCGCAGTTTCACGGCCAGGTAGTCGATGTTCCACTGGACGGAGGTGCGGGACGCGGCCGGCCAGTTGGGGCGCAGCCGGTCCGCGACCTGCTCGACCGTGGGCAGCGCGGCGTGCGGCTCGCCACGCAGCCGCGGTTCGCACAGGGCGGCCAGCACCGAGAAGTAGCGCTTGGTGCGGTCGACGGAGAAGGCGGGCGCGGTCGGGTCGCCGTCGAGTCCGGCCTCGGCGCGCAGATGGTCGTGGCGCGGCGCCCAGACGTCGAAGGCGAGCAGATCGCCCGCGGCCGGCAGCACGATCCGCGAGAACTCGAACGGCACCGGCGCGTCCAGCCGGCCCGGCCCGACCTTGATGTGCTCGCCCGCGCCCTCCGGGTTCTCCACCACGTACGTCTGGTGGGCGCTGAGGTTGCTCAGCAGCCAGAAGGTGCCCTGTGCGGTGATCGCGCCCGCCCTGCGGGACACCCCGTCGTGCGGAACGACCAGGTCGTTGTCGCCCGCGGCACGCCCGAAGGCCAGCCGTTCGCCGGGCGCCAGCCGCAGCTGCGTGCGGTCCGGCTCGTCCTCCGTGGTCGGCGGAGGTACCACGATGATGCTGTACACGGTGCGTCTCCCCGTCCCCGCGTGTCTACGAGTCAGGGTGGGCGACGCCCAGGGGCCGTGTCACGACGTGACACGGCCCCTGGGAAAGGTTGGCGAGAAGGCGCCGTAGCGATCCGCCGTCAGTTGTGGTGAAACCGCGCTCAATCCGTGCTCAGTTCGAGCGGATCACGATGGACGAGCAGACCTTGTCGGCGAACGTCTGACGCTTGGCGTCCCAGGCCGGCCACAGCCAGCCGAGGTAGCACGCCAGGCTGTCCAGGAAGTGCGCGAGCCGGCGCACGAAGGCCATGCCGACGCCGAGGGGCTGTCCGTCGCTCTCCCGCACCAGGCGGATGCCGAGCGCCTTCTTGCCGACCGTCTGGCCGGTGCGGCCTTCCTTGATCAGCTGCCAGATCGCCAGGCCGATGACGCCGAGCGCGCCGACGACCGACAGGATCCCGGTCTGGGCGCTGACGTCGATGATGACGAGGATGTACGGGATCATGAAGATGAGGCCGTCCACCAGGGTGCCGAGGAACCGCTGTCCCCAGTTCGCGTACGACGGCGGCATGCCGTAACCCGGCTGCTGCGGGTAGCCGTAACCGGCCGGGGCCTGCGGCGCCTGCGGGTAGCCGTAGCCCTGCTGCGGCGGGACGCCCTGCGGGGCCTGCTGCGGGTAGCCGTAGGGCTGCTGCTGGCCGCCCTGCTGGGGATAGCCGTAACCCGGCTGCTGCGGCGGCTGCTGGGGGTCCTGCGGCTGACCATAGGGGTTGTTGGGCGAGCCGAAACTCATGGCGGGGTTCCTCCGTTGCGCAAACTGGGGACACTGCGGACTGTGCGGAGGAACGTCCTGAACTGAGCGGTTTCCCCCCGAACATCAACCGCGAGACTGCGCCCCACATCGTTCTAGGAGAGCCGAGTAGTTGTCCAGCCGCAGTCCGTATGTGTTGTGCAAGTGCAACACAGCTGATCATGAGCGGGATGCGGGCGGACGGGGCGCCGTGCTGTCCGGTGGCCCCCGGATTGGAACCGGGACCGGGTCATCCGCGAGGATGGGGGCATGACCGCCCAGATTCTCGATGGCAAGGCCACCGCAGCCGCGATCAAGTCCGATCTGACCGCCCGCGTGGCGGCGCTGAAGGAGAAGGGCGTCACGCCCGGCCTCGGCACGATCCTCGTCGGGGAGGACCCCGGCAGCCAGAAGTACGTCGCCGGCAAGCACCGCGACTGCGCCCAGGTGGGCATCGCCTCCATCCAGCGCCACCTGCCGGCCACGGCGACGCAGGAGGAGATCGAGGCGGTCGTCCGCGAACTGAACGAGGACCCGGCCTGCACCGGCTACATCGTCCAGCTGCCGCTCCCCAAGGGCATCGACGAGAACCGGATCCTGGAGCTCATGGACCCGGACAAGGACGCCGACGGCCTGCATCCCATGAACCTCGGCCGCCTCGTCCTGAACGAGCCGGCCCCGCTGCCCTGCACCCCGAACGGCGTGCTGACCCTGCTGCGCCGCTACGGCGTCGAGATCAAGGGCGCCGAGGTCGTCGTCGTCGGCCGGGGCGTGACCATCGGCCGGCCGATGCCGCTGCTGCTGACCCGGCGCAGCGAGAACGCGACGGTGACCCAGTGCCACACGGGGACGCGTGATCTCGCCTCGCACCTGAAGCGCGCCGACATCATCGTCGCCGCCGCCGGTTCCGCGCACCTGATCCGCGCCGAGGACGTGAAGCCGGGCGCCGCCGTCCTCGATGTCGGTGTCTCCCGCAGCGCCGAGGGCAAGATCGTGGGCGACGTCCACCCGGACGTCGCCGAGGTGGCCGGCTTCATCTCGCCGAACCCGGGCGGCGTCGGCCCCATGACCCGGGCCCAGCTGCTCGTCAACGTGGTCGAGGCGGCGGAGCGCAGTGTCGGCTGACGGCACCTCCGGCAAGGCCGAGGACATCGAGAGCGTGAAGAGGGTCGACGACCTCGACGAGATCGAGGTGCGCGACCCCGTCAGCGCGCCCGACGCCGAGGGCAGGCCGCGCCGGACGACCCGTCGCTTCCCGCTGTTCACGCGGGACACCGCGCGCCCCGAGGGCGGCGGCAGGGCCGCACCGAGCGACGCCCCGGCACCCGCCCGGCAGTGGCCGGTCCTCGCCGTCCTGGCGATGGCCGGGCTCGGACTGCTGCTGACCGCCCTGGACCTGTTCCGCGTCGGCATTCTCCTGCTCGGTGTGGCCCTGCTGGTCGGCGGTGTGCTGCGCTGGCTGCTGCCGGACGTCGGCATGCTCGCGGTGCGCTCCCGCTTCACCGACATCGTCACGTACGGCGGGCTCGGACTCGTGATCGTCCTGCTGGCGCTGATGGTGCAGCCGAACCCCTGGCTGGTCATCCCGTTCCTGAAGGACACGCTGCACTTCACGGTCAGCAACTGACCCGGTCTCGTACGGCTGCGGCCCGTCCCCTCCCCCGAGCAAGGACGGGCCGCCGCCGGGCACCAGACTCCTGCACGGTGAACCGGCTGTTCAATGGCTGTCAGTGCGCTGTGGCACGGAGGTGACCGTTCCGGCACGGTGTCCGCGCTGTGCCACAGTCGCACCCGTCGCGGGAACCGATCAGCCCTCTGACGTCGTCACTCGCTCAGAAGCGAGGTCCCAAGAGGGCCCCAGGGGTCCCAAGGGGAGGTGGCCGATGGGCGGCTGGCAGCCGTTGCCGGACGATCTGCCGCCGGAGGTGCGGCACTTCGTGGAACAGCTGCGGCTCCTGAAGGACCGCACGGGACTCAGTCTGGTCGCCCTCGGCGCCCGGACCGCCTACAGCAAGTCCTCCTGGCACCGCTATCTCAACGCCACCCAGCCCCCGCCCCGGCAGGCAGTCGCCGCGCTGTGCCGGATCGCGGGCCTCGGCGGCACGGACGCCGAACGCTTCGGCGTGCGCTGGGAACTGGCGGTCCAGGCGTGGCCCCGCCCCGCGACGGTGCCGGCCCCGTCCGAGGGGAGCGACGGGAGCGGCGAGTACGAGGACGATCCCACCCTGCCGTGGTGGGACGCGCCCCCCGAGCAGAGCGGTCGCGGGCGGAGCGGACGGCTGCTGCTGTCGGCCGTGCTGCTGCTCCTTGTGACGCTGCTGATCGGCGTCGTCGGGACCGTTGCGTTTGGGTGAGCCGAACACTTGCGTGACATGCGGTATTTCCGGTGTGTGACACTCGTGTCGATGTATTGAGACGTTCGCGGATTTGACCCGAAGTCGTTCGACATGGGCGCTAGCGTGTCTCCTTCTGCCGTCGGCGTACTGGACCTCCGACCGGTGGGCGTGCAACGGTGCATGCCCGCGGCCACGATGCACCCGTGCGCCCCCACCCCGGGAACTGAGATCCTGACTGGGCGCATCCCTGTGGGTAGCCACAACGGGGACTCGGCAGAGGGCACCACACATGGGGAACAGCGGGGAACAACCAGCACAACCCGGGGGAAGAGGGGGGTAGCAATGCCTCGTTGGAAGGACTTGCCCGACGAGCTCGATCCGCAGGTCAGAGAGTTCGCGAGCCAAGTACGGCGGCTCGTGGACCGCAGCGGTCTGAGCGTCGCAGCGGTGGCCGACCGCACGGGCTACAGCAAGACGTCCTGGGAGCGTTATCTCAACGGCCGGCTTCTCGCGCCCAAGGGCGCGATCGTCGCCCTGGCCGAGGTCACCGGCACCAATCCCATTCATCTGACGACCATGTGGGAGCTCGCCGAGCGCGCCTGGAGCCGCTCGGAGATGCGCCACGACATGACCATGGAGGCCATACGGATCTCCCAGGCGCGTGCCGCACTGGGCGAGTTCGGCGCGCCCGCGGCGGACGTCAAGGGCAGCAGCAGGACGGCCCGCAAGAGCGGCAGCGCCACTGCCACGCCCGGAATCGCCGGACCGGCCGGTGTGGTCCCGTCGGTGCCGCCGCAGCCGACGGCACCGGAGGTACGGGACTCGGCGGGCGACGTCCGGGACGTACTCCCTTCGAGTGGGGCCTCGGGCGGTTCCTCCGGCGGGTCTTCGGGTGGGGCCTCGGGCGGCAACTCGTGGGGGCTGGCGGGGTATCAGCGGCCGGCGCCGACCGGCGGGCGGGGGTCCGGTGCCAGTGCGGGGTCTCCGGCCTCCGCATCGGCTTCGGCTTCCGCCGACAGTCCCGTGCGGACTCCGGCGCCTTCGACCCCGTACGGCGAACCCCCGCAGGGTCCCCGTCCGGGCGGCGGGTCCTCCGGCGGGGGCGGCAAGCGGCGGCTGACGATGTTCCTCGCGGGCGTCTTCGGCGTGCTCGTGGTGGTCGGGGCCGCCTACTTCCTCACCCAGGGCGGGGACGGCGGCAAGAAGGAGGACACCGCCGCCTCGGCGTCGCCGTCGGTCAGTACGAACCCCGACCTGCCGGCCGGCGTGAAGTGCAGCGGTGACTCCTGCACCGGCAAGGACGCGGAGAGCATGGGGTGCAGCGGCGACCTCGTGACCACCGCCAAGACGACGACCGTCGCCACGACCGTCGTCGAGGTCCGCTACAGCGAGACCTGCGGCGCGGCATGGGGACGCATCACGCAGGCCGCAGAAGGCGACGAGGTGCGGGTGACCGTGGGGAAGGCCGAGCAGACCGGGAACATCACGGTGGCCGGGGACACGATCGCGTACACGCCGATGGTGGCGGTGAAGGACGCGGGAGAGGCGGAGGCCTGCGTGACGCTGGCCTCGGGCCAGGAGGGCTGCACGAAGTAACGGAAAAGAATCCGGGGAGACGCGCATGCCCGCCTGAATCGCGGGCACGCGAACGTTACCCCCACGGGAGTCCGGCAATCGGTACCCCCGAACGGCGGCCGCCTTCGTCCCCCCTCTCCCGGACGGGCGGCCGCCTCTTTTTGTGGTCTGTGGGCTGGGCCACACAACCCCGGACGTCCGGCATCCCGGATGCGCGATAGCCTGACCGCTGATCTCTCTTGACGCCAAGAGATCGATCAAACGTCCGGGGCAGGGACGCCCCACCGCCAGCTGTCATACGGAGAACGCCATGACCCGCACTCCCGTGAACGTCACCGTCACCGGCGCGGCCGGCCAGATCGGTTACGCACTGCTCTTCCGCATCGCCTCCGGCCAGCTGCTCGGCGCGGACGTGCCGGTCAAGCTGCGCCTCCTGGAGATCACCCCCGCGCTGAAGGCCGCCGAGGGCACCGCCATGGAGCTGGACGACTGCGCGTTCCCGCTCCTGCAGGGCATCGACATCACGGACGACCCGAACGTCGCCTTCGCCGGCGCCAACGTCGCCCTCCTCGTGGGCGCCCGCCCGCGCACCAAGGGCATGGAGCGCGGTGACCTCCTGGAGGCCAACGGCGGCATCTTCAAGCCGCAGGGCAAGGCCATCAACGACAACGCCGCGGACGACATCAAGGTCCTCGTCGTCGGCAACCCGGCCAACACCAACGCGCTGATCGCCCAGGCCGCCGCCCCGGACGTACCGGCCGAGCGCTTCACCGCGATGACCCGCCTGGACCACAACCGCGCGCTGACCCAGCTCGCGAAGAAGACGGGCTCGACGGTCGCCGACATCAAGCGCCTGACCATCTGGGGCAACCACTCCGCCACCCAGTACCCGGACATCTTCCACGCCACGGTCGGCGGCAAGAACGCCGCCGAGGCCGTCAGCGACGAGAAGTGGCTGGCCGAGGACTTCATCCCGACCGTCGCCAAGCGCGGCGCCGCGATCATCGAGGCCCGTGGCGCGTCCTCCGCGGCCTCCGCCGCCAACGCCGCCATCGACCACGTGCACACCTGGGTCAACGGCACCGCCGAGGGCGACTGGACCTCCATGGGCATCCCGTCGGACGGCTCCTACGGCGTCCCGGAGGGCCTGATCTCCTCCTTCCCGGTCACCACCAAGGACGGCAAGTACGAGATCGTCCAGGGCCTGGACATCAACGAGTTCTCCCGCGCCCGCATCGACGCCTCGGTGCAGGAGCTGGCGGAGGAGCGCGACGCGGTCCGCGGTCTCGGCCTCATCTGAGCCGTCATGGCGGCCGGCTTCTCGACGGCTCTGTCACGACCCCGCACGGGCTCTGTTCCGGTTCCGGCCGGAACGGGGCCCGTGCCCCTTTCCGCCCCTACCGTCGGAATATCACCAGGGGACGGTGTTTTCGGGGGGCGTGATGAGCGGCGGACGGTTTGGCTATGGCTACAGCTCCGGCTCCGGCTCGGGAGCGGAACACGAGCCGAGCGAGGAGCGCGGGCAGGCGCCCTGGGCCTGGGTGCCGACACAGGCGGCCCTGGTGTACGCGCCCGCTCCGCCGCCCCGCCACGGGGTGCGGCGCCTGCTGCTCGCTCTCGTCCTGGCGGTCGCCTTGGGCACGGGGGTGGGCGTCGGCGTCTGGTTCCTGATCCGCGACACCTCGACGGTCCGCGACACCTCCACGGTCCCCGGCGCCGGACGCGATCCGGCGGTGAGCGTCACCGCGAGCCCGTCGACCGTCGCCCCCGCCTACCGGCGCGCCCTGGACCCCGTCGGCTACTCCGTCGACGTCCCCGAGGGCTGGACCCGCACCCAGAAACAGGGCCGGCTCGCCCCCGTCGTCTCCTACGACGCCCCGGCCGACGGACGCCGGCTGCAGATCTTCCGGCTCGCCGAGGCCACCGCGGCCGAGTCCCTCGCCCTCGCCGAGACCCACCCCGGTTACGGCTTCGCCCGGCAGCCCGGCTACCGGCCCCTCGACCGGGCCTCCGGCGCCACCTGGTCCGAACTCTCCTACCGCTACGACGACTCGGACACCGGCCCGCGCCAGGTCGTCGACCACCGCTTCCAGTCGGCCGACGGCACCCGGTACGCGATCCGCTCCAGCGGCCCGGAGAGCCTCGCGGCGGCCTCGGTGCGTGAGCCGCTCACCAGGGCGGTGGGGTCGTTCGAGCCCTGAGCCTCACACGAGGCGCTTCTCGAACCAGTGGGCGGCGTACACGTTGTCGTCGTAGCGGGGGATCTCCCGGTACCCGCACGCCCGGTACATCGCCTGCGCCTCCTTGAGCGCCGCGTGCGTGTCCAGTCGTACGACGTCGAAGCCGCGCGCGGCGGCCTCGCCCTCCAGCGCCGCGAGCAGGCGTCGGGCGAGGCCCAGGCGGCGGGCCTCCCGGTGCACCCACACGTGCCGGATCTCGCCGACCCGCGGTTCCAGCCGGCGCAGCGCCCCGCAGCCCACCGGGCGGCTCTCCTCGTACGCGACGAAGAAGGCGCCGGCGTCGCCGGACACCTCCTCGGGCCGTACCAGGGCGGACTCGTCGAAGCCCTCGGGGAACCGGACGTCGAGGTCGGCGGCGTACGCCTCCAGGCAGGCGCGGGCGTCCGGGGAGGCGCCGGGGACGAGGGTGACGGTGATGGCGGCCAGGCGCAGCAGGCGCTGTGCGGTGGCGAGCGCGCCGGTCAGTTCGGTGCGCTGTCCCGGGGCGAGGCCTTCGAGCAGGCCGGCGGCGAGGGCGCCCGCCCGGTGGTTCTGCTCCTTGACCTCGGCGCGTCCGGCGGGCGTCAGTTCCACCCGGCGCAGCCGGTTGTCACCGGGGTGCACGCTCGTGCGGACCAGGCCCTGAGCCTCCAGGGCCTTCGCCATCCGGCTCAGGTATCCGGCGTCGAGGCCGAGCCGCGTCCTGAGCTCCCGCAGGGACGCGCCGGCGCCGGACGCCTCCGACGCGCTCTCGTGGATCTCGAACAGCAGCCGGGCCTCGCCGAGCGGGCGGTCCTGGCCGAGGTAGTGGTCGTCCAGGACGCCGATGCGGCGCGTGAAGTAGCGGTTGAAGCGGCGGAGGGCCGTCACCTGTTCCATCGACACTGGCTCCATATTTCTTTGACTTTAGTCAAACTTTGGCGGATGGCCCAGTGATACGGCGCACTTTCGGCCATGGATTGCGCATGCAATCGGACGGTTCGGGCATGCGCCAACGGTCCCGGTGAGTGACATGTCTGTGACGCAGGGGCACTGAACAGGAACGGAAGGCAAAACCGATCATGGCGGACACACCAGAACTCCAGGCGCGGAAGACCATCCACGCGGACGGGGAGTGGCTCGAAGCTGTCTCCGGCGCCACGCGCGAGATCATCGACCCCGCGGACGCCCTGCCGTTCGCCCTGGTCGCGGAGGGCGACGAGAAGGACACCGACCTGGCGGTCGCGGCCGCCCGGCAGGCCTTCGACCACGGCGACTGGCCGCGCACCCCCGCCGCCGAACGCGCCGCACTGCTGCGCCGCGTCGCCGATCTCCTCGTACGCGACCGCGAAGAGCTCGGCCTGCTGGAGAGCCGTGACGCGGGCAAGACCCTCGAGGAGGGCCGCGTCGACATCGACTGTGTCGCGGACGCCTTCCGTTACTTCGCCGACCTCGTCGCCGCCGAGGCCCCGGGCCGGGTCGTCGACGCGGGCTCGCCCGACATCCACAGCGTGGTCGTGCACGAGCCCCTCGGCGTGTGCGCGCTGATCACGCCCTGGAACTACCCGCTGCTCCAGGCCAGTTGGAAGATCGCCCCGGCGCTCGCGGCCGGCAACACCTTCGTGGTCAAGCCGAGCGAGATCACCCCGCTGACGACGGTCGCCCTCATCGACCTCCTCACCGAGGCCGGACTCCCCGCCGGCGTCGCCAACATCGTCACCGGCCCGGGCCACTCGGTCGGCGCCCGCCTCGCCGAGCACCCCGACGTCGACCTGGTCTCCTTCACCGGCGGCCTGGTCAGCGGCACGAAGGTGGCCCAGGCCGCCGCCCCGGGCGTCAAGAAGGTCGCCCTCGAACTCGGCGGCAAGAACCCCAACGTCGTCTTCGCCGACGCCTGCGCCACCGAGGAGGCCTTCGACACCGCCGTCGACCAGGCCCTCAACGCGGCCTTCATCCACAGCGGCCAGGTCTGTTCCGCGGGCGCCCGCCTCATCGTCGAGGAGTCGGTCCGGGACCGCTTCGTCGCCGAACTCGCCCGCCGGGCGGACCGTATCCGCCTCGGCCGCGGCACGGAGGACGGCGTCGAGTGCGGCCCGCTCGTCTCCGAGCAGCAGCGCGCCAAGGTGGAGTCGTACGTCGAATCCGCGCTCGCCGAGGGCGCGGTGCTGCGCTCCGGCGGCAAGCGGCCCGCGCCGTCGGCCGAACGTCCCGCCGCCGGCTACTTCTACGAGCCGACCGTCCTCGACCACTGCCACCGCGAGATGAGGGTCGTACGGGAGGAGGTCTTCGGACCCGTGCTCACCGTCGAGACCTTCCGCACCGAGGACGAGGCGGTCGCCCTCGCCAACGACACCGAGTACGGCCTCGCGGGTGGTGTCTGGACCGCGGACGCGGGCCGGGCCCGCAGGGTCGCGGGCCGGCTGCGCCACGGCACGGTCTGGATCAACGACTTCCACCCCTACCTCCCCCAGGCGGAGTGGGGCGGCTTCGGCAAGAGCGGGACGGGCCGCGAACTCGGCCCCGCCGGCCTCGCCGAGTACCGCGAGACCAAGCACGTCTACCAGAACCTCGCCCCGAAGCCCGTCCGCTGGTTCGCCGGCTGAGCCACCTGCGGCCTCCCGGCCTTTCCCTGCTCTCCCTCGCAAGCCCCTGGAGTTCCCCCCATGCACCAACACGAGTACGACTACGTCGTGATCGGCGGCGGCACCGCAGGATCCGTCATAGCCTCGCGCCTCACCGAGAACCCCGACGTCACCGTCGCCGTCATCGAGGGCGGCCCCAGTGACGTCGGCAGAGACGACGTCCTGACCCTGCGCCGCTGGATGGGTCTGCTCGGCGGCGACCTCGACTACGACTACCCGACCACCGAGCAGCCACGCGGCAACTCCCACATCCGGCACAGCCGCGCCCGCGTCCTCGGCGGGTGTTCCTCCCACAACACCCTGATCGCCTTCAAGCCGCTGCCGTCCGACTGGGACGAGTGGGAGGCGGCCGGCGCCAAGGGCTGGGGCGCGGTCCCGATGGAGGCGTACTTCGCGCGGCTGAAGAACAACATCGTCCCGGTCGACGAGAAGGACCGCAACGCCATCGCCCGCGACTTCGTCGACGCCGCGCAGAAGGCGCTCGACGTCCCCCGCGTCGAGGGCTTCAACAAGAAGCCGTTCAACGACGGCGTCGGCTTCTTCGACCTCGCCTACCACCCCGAGAACAACAAGCGCTCCTCGGCGTCGGTGGCGTACCTGCACCCGGTGATGGACGAGCGGCCCAACCTCCGCATCCTGCTGGAGACCTGGGCGTACCGGCTGGAGCTCGACGGCACCCGCGCCGAGGGCGTGCACGTGCGCACCAAGGACGGCGAGGAGATCCTCGTACGGGCCCGCAACGAGGTCCTGCTGTGCGCGGGCGCCGTCGACTCGCCCCGACTGCTGCTGCACTCCGGCATCGGCCCGAAGGCCGACCTGGAGGCGCTCGGCATCCCCGTCGTGCACGACCTGCCGGGCGTCGGCGAGAACCTGCTCGACCACCCCGAGTCAGTGATCGTCTGGGAGACGAACGGCCCCATCCCGGAGAACTCCGCGATGGACTCCGACGCGGGCCTGTTCGTACGCCGCGACCCCGAACACGCGGGCCCCGACCTGATGTTCCACTTCTACCAGATCCCGTTCACGGACAACCCGGAGCGCCTGGGCTACGAACGCCCGCCCTTCGGCGTCTCGATGACCCCGAACATCCCCAAGCCCAAGAGCCGCGGCCGGCTGTTCCTGACCAGCGCCGACCCCTCGGTCAAGCCGGCCCTCGACTTCCGCTACTTCACCGACGAGGACGACTACGACGGCCGTACCCTCGTCGACGGCATCAAGATCGCCCGCGAGATAGCCAAGGCCGAGCCGCTCGCCGGCTGGCTCAAGCGCGAGGTGGCTCCCGGACCGCACGTCACGGGGGACGAGGAGCTGAGCGAGTACGCCCGCAAGGTCGCGCACACCGTGTACCACCCGGCGGGGACCTGCCGGATGGGCGCTGCCGACGACCCATCGGCCGTCGTCGACCCCGAGTTGAGGATCCGCGGCCTGGACGGCATCCGTGTCGCCGACGCGTCCGTGTTCCCGACCATGCCCGCCGTGAACCCGATGATCGGGGTGTTGATGGTCGGGGAACGGGCCGTCGACCTCCTTGGAGGTGGTGCGTGATGAGTACGACCACTACTGCGACTCCCACCGAGACCACGGCTCCCGTGTTCTCCGTCGAGGGCCTGTGGAAGGTCTTCGGCCCCAAGGCCGACAGCGTCCCGGCCGACTCCGAGCTGGCCGCCCTCCCGCCCGCCGAGCTGCGCGCCCGCACCGGCTGCACCGCCGCCGTCCAGGACGTCTCCTTCGACGTGCGCAAGGGTGAGGTCTTCGTCGTCATGGGCCTGTCCGGCTCCGGCAAGTCCACGCTGGTGCGCTGTCTGACCCGGCTGATCGAACCGACCGCCGGCACGATCGTCATCGACGGCGAGGACGTCCGCGCGATGGACAAGGCCCGGCTGCGCGAACTGCGCCGCCACCGCGCCGCGATGGTCTTCCAGCACTTCGGCCTGCTCCCGCACCGCACGGTCCTCGACAACGTGGCCTACGGCCTGGAGATCCAGGGCATGGGCAAGGCCGAGCGCCGCGAGCGGGCCAGGAAGGTCGTCGAGAAGGTCGGCCTGGAGGGCATGGAGCAGCGCAGGCCCGGCCAGCTGTCCGGCGGCCAGCAGCAGCGCGTCGGGCTGGCCCGGGCGCTCGCCGTCGACCCCGAAGTCCTGCTCTTCGACGAGCCGTTCAGCGCGCTCGACCCGCTGATCCGGCGCGACATGCAGGAGGAGGTCGTCCGGCTGCACCGCGAGGAGGGCCGCACGATGGTCTTCATCACCCACGACCTCAGCGAGGCCCTGAAGCTGGGCGACCGCATCGCGCTGATGCGCGACGGCCGCGTGGTGCAGCTGGGCACGCCGGAGGAGATCGTGGGCTCGCCCGCCGACGACTACGTCCGCGAGTTCGTCCGCGACGTCCCGCGCGAGCAGGTCATGACGGTCCGCACCGCCATGCGCGCCGGGGACTGCGAGGGCCCGGAGCACCCGGGCGCGATCGCCGCCGACGCGGTGGTCGCCGAGGCGATCAAGGTCGTCGCCCGCAGCCGCAAGCCCGCGTGTGTCGTGGAGGACGGCCGGTGTCTGGGGGTCGTCGATCACGAACGGCTCCTGGATGTCGTTGCCGGAACGGAGCTCCGCAAGGAGGCGGTCTGATGGCAACGGTCACCGCACCCGCCCCCCGGATCGCCCTCCCCGGCATCCTCAGGCACCGGGCCGTCCACAAGCTCCTGCTGCTCGCCGTCGCCGCGGCGATTCTCGTCCCCCTGGCGAACGCCCGCTGGGCCAGCGGCAGTTGGCCGAGCGCGCTCACCGTCGACCTCACCGAGCCGCTGACGAGGACCAGCGACTGGATCATCGACAACCGCGACAGCCACCCGCTGTTCCTGTACTTCTTCGGCTACGTCAGCAACGCGGTCGTGCTCTCCGTACGGGCCGTGTACCTGGTGCTGCTCGCCGCCGGGTGGGCCGGCGTCACCGCCTTCGCCGGGCTCGTCGCCTGGCGGGTCGCCGGGGTCAAGCTGGCCCTCGGCACCGGCGCCGCCTTCCTCGCCTGCGGCCTGCTCGGCATGTGGGTGCCGACCATGCAGACGCTCGCGCTGATGGTCGTGGCGGTGCTGGCGTCGGTCCTCGTGGGCGCCCTGCTGGGGCTCGCCGCCGGGCTGTCGGACCGTATGGACCGGATCCTGCGCCCGATCCTGGACACCATGCAGGTCCTGCCCGCCTTCGCCTACCTGCTCCCGGTGGTCCTCGTCTTCGGCATCGGCGTCCCCGCGGCCGTCCTCGCCACGGTCGTCTACGCCGCCCCGCCCATGGCCCGCCTCACCTCGCTCGGTCTGCGCGGCGCCGACAAGTCGGTGCTGGAGGCGGTCGAGTCGCTGGGTTCGACCGCCCGGCAGCGGCTGCTGACCGCGCGTATCCCGCTGGCCCGCAAGGAACTCCTCCTCGGCCTCAACCAGACGATCATGATGGCGCTGTCCATGGCGGTCATCGCGTCGGTGATCGGCGCGGGCGGCCTCGGCGACCGCGTCTACCAGGCGCTGGCCTCGGTCGACGTGGGCGCGGCGCTGTCCGCCGGAATCCCGATCGTGCTCCTGGCCGTCGTACTGGACCGCGTCACCGGCGCGGCGGGCGACGGTACCGAGGGGTCGGACCGCGCGGGATGGGCGTACGCGCTCCTCGCCGCCGTGGCCGTCGCGGTGGCCGGACGTCTCCTGGGCCGGCTCGACTGGCCCGACGCCTGGACGCTGAACATCGCCGAACCGGTCAACCGGGCCGTCGGCTGGATGACGGACCACCTCTACTCCGGCGTCCCCGTCGTCGGCGGCACCGCCGAGTGGGCGGGCCACTTCACCACCTGGGTCCTCGACCCGGTGCGGGACGGTCTGCAGGGGCTGCCCTGGTGGTCGGTCCTGCTCATCGTGGCCGCCCTGGCCTGGCTGATCGGCACCTGGCAGACCGCGCTCACCGCGGTCCTCGCCATGGCCGCGATCGGCGTACTCGGCGTGTGGCAGCCGTCGCTGGACACGCTCTCGCAGGTGCTCGCGGCGGTCGCCGTCACCCTCGTGCTGGGCTTCGCCATCGGTATCGCGGCGGCCCGCAGCGACCGCGTCGAGCGGATGCTGCGGCCCGTCCTGGACGTCTTCCAGACCATGCCGCAGTTCGTGTACCTGATCCCGGTCGTCGCGCTGTTCGGCGTCGGCCGCGCACCGGCTGTCGCCGCGGCGGTCGTCTACGCGCTGCCCGCCGTCGTCCGCATCACCGCCCAGGGCCTGCGCCAGGTCGACCAGGCCTCCCTGGAGTCCGCCCGTTCGCTCGGCGCGACCAGCGGCCAGCAGATCCGGCAGGTCCAACTCCCGCTCGCCCGGCCCGCCCTGCTGCTCGCCGTCAACCAGGGCGTGGTCCTGGTCCTCGCCGTCGTCATCATCGGCGGCCTGGTCGGCGGCGGCGCCCTCGGCTACGACGTCGTCTTCGGCCTCGCCCAGGGCGACCTCGCGACCGGTCTGGTGGCCGGCGCGGCGATCGTCTGCCTCGGCCTGATGCTCGACCGGGTGACCCAGCCGACCGAACGCCGCGCCAAGAAGGGAGCGTGACATGCGACTTCGTACGACTGCCGTAGTGGGCTCTCTTCTGCTGCTGACCGTGACCGGCTGCGGCGCCGCCGACATGACCAAGCAGGCCTCGCCCTTCGCCAACGCGCAGGGGTCGAAGACGGTGACCCTGTCCACCCAGTCCTGGGTCGGAGCGCAGGCGAACGTCGCCGTGGCCCAGTACCTCCTGGAGCACAAGCTCGGCTACCGCGTCGACACCGTGCAGGTCGACGAGGTGCCCGCCTGGGACGCGCTCAGCCAGGGCCGCGTCGACGCGATCCTGGAGGACTGGGGCCATCCGGAGGAGGAACAGCGGTACGTCCAGGACAAGAAGACGATCACGCGGGGCGGCGACCTCGGCGTGACCGGGCACATCGGCTGGTACGTCCCGACGTACTTCGCCAAGCAGCACCCGGACGTCACCAACTGGAAGAACCTCGACAAGTACGCCTCGCAGATGCGCACGCCGGAGAGCGGCGCCAAGGGCCAGCTCATGGACGGCTCTCCCTCCTACGTCACCAACGACAAGGCTCTGGTGAAGAACCTGAAGCTCGACTACCAGGTCGTCTTCGCCGGTTCGGAGGCCGCCCAGATCACGCAGATGCAGCAGTTCGCCAAGGAGAAGAAGCCCTTCCTCACCTACTGGTACACCCCGCAGTGGCTCTTCAAGAAGGTCCCGATGACCGAGGTGAAGCTGCCGGCGTACAAGGAGGGCTGCGACGCGGACCCGGAGAAGGTGGCCTGCGCCTATCCGCACACCCCGCTGCAGAAGTACCTCAACACGGACTTCGCCCGGTCCGGTGGTGAAGCGGCGGCCTTCCTGAAGAAGTTCAAGTGGACGACCGAGGACCAGAACGAGGTCTCCCTGATGATCGCCGACGAGAAGCTGTCGCCGGAGGAGGCGGCGAAGAAGTGGGTGGACAGCCACGCGTCGACGTGGAAGGCATGGCTGTCCTGATGCTCACTTCAGCTCTGCGGTGATCTCCCGCAGGGCGGCGGTGGCCCGGCGTTGCAGCCCCGGCCCGAACGTGACGCGAGTGGCCCCGAGTTCACCGAGTTCGGTGGGCGAGGGGCCCTCGCCCACCGTCGCGAACACGTTGACCGGTCCCTCGATCCCGGACCGCAGCAACGGCAGTACGGACGTCGGGGCGCCGATCGGATAGATGCAGTCGGCGCCCGCGGCGACGTACAACGCGGCCCGCTCGATGGCCCGTTCGGGATCGGCGACGCCCCTGATGAAGGTGTCGATGCGCGCGTTGACGAAGAGCGAGTCCCCGGCGGCGTACCGCACCTGGGCGAGCCGGTCGGCGTGCTCGTGCGGGTCCTGGAGGACGCCACCGGTGGAGTCCTCCAGGTTGCAGCCCACGGCGCCCGCCTCCAGCAGCCGTTCCACCAGCTCCTTCGGCGCGAGCCCGTACCCGTCCTCGATGTCGGCGGACACCGGCACGTCCACCGCCCGTACGATCCGCGCGACCGCCGCGAACATCTCGTCCGCCGGGGTCGCCCCGTCCTCGTATCCGAGGGAGGCGGCGACCCCGGCGCTGGGCGTGGCGAGCGCCGGGAACCCGGCCTCTTCCAGGGCCCGCGCACTGGCCGCGTCCCAGGGGCCGGGGAGGACGAGGGGGCGGTCGGGGGTCCGGCCGTGGTGGAGCCTGCGGAAGGTCTCGACCTTGCTCATGGCGTGTAGCCCCCTGGTGGGATCCGGCGGGCGACCATCACCCGGTTCCAGTTGTTGATGGCGGCGATCAGCCCGACGAGATGGGCGAGTTGGGTGGCGTCGAAGTGCTTGGCCGCCAGGTCGTGTACGGCGTCCGGAACGAACTCGTCCGTCAGCACGGTAACCGCCTCGGTCAGCGCGAGGGCGGCCCGCTCGCGCTCGTCGAACACGTCCTCCCCGGCTTCCTCCCAGGCGGCCGGCAGATCGAGCTGCTTCTCGCTCATCCCGTGTCCGCGGGCGATGGCGAGGTGCATGTCCAGGCAGAAGGCGCAGTGGTTGAGCTGCGAGGCGCGAATGACGACGAGCTCGGTGAGCGCGGGGTCGCCGAGCCCCTTCTTCGCGGCGGCGCTGAGCGCGGACATGGCCTGTCCGACCTCGCGGTCCAGCAGTGTCGTACGGCTCACTTGTACTGCCCGGGCTCGTAGTGCCCCGGCACCAGACGGCAGGTCACGCCGAACCGGTTCCACGCGTTGATCACCGTGATGGCGGCGATCAGCTGCGCCAGCTCGGCCTCCTCGAAGTGCTTGGCGGCCCTCTCGTACACCGCGTCCGGCACGAAGCCGTCCGTCAGCACGGTCACCGCCTCGGTCAGCGCGAGCGCCGCCAGCTCCTTCTCGGTGTAGAAGTGCTCCGACTCGTCCCACGCGCTGAGCTGGACGATCCGCTCGACGCTCTCGCCCTGGGCGAGCGCGTCCTTGCTGTGCATGTCGACGCAGAACGCGCAGCGGTTGATCTGCGAGGCGCGGATCTTCACCAGCTCCAGCAGCTTGGGGTCGAGGCCCTTACGGGCGGCGGCGTCCAGCCGGATCATCGCCTTGAAGACCTCGGGGGCGTGCTCGCTCCAGCGCAGTCGGGGGGTGTGTTCGGGGGCGTACTCCGCGGTCGTGGCCGTCGTGGCGGCCGTGTCGTCGATGGTCATGAGGTCGACCCTAGGAGGAAGGCGTCCCAGGGGTATGGTCCATTTCCATGGCGAAACCTTGGGCCACTCCGGGCATCGACCTGCACCTCGAACCGACCGGCCCGGGCGTCCGCCGCGGCCTGACCGACGCGCTGCGCGAGGCCGTACGGTCCGGCCGTCTGGCCCCCGGCACCCGTCTGCCCTCCTCCCGCGCCCTCGCCGCAGACCTGGGCATCGCCCGCAACACGGTCGCCGACGCCTACGCAGACCTGGTCGCCGAGGGCTGGCTGACCGCCCGCCAGGGCTCGGGGACGAGGGTCGCCATGGGTGCCGCCATGGGGGCAGCCGAGGGGGTAGCCATGGGGGCAGCCGAGGAGGCAACCATGGGGGCTGCCAGAGGGGCGCCTCCCGCGCCTACGAGGCAGTGGGGGAGCGCGAACGCCGCTCCGGCCGACGCGGCCCCGCCCCGCAGGCAGCGCCACCGCCCGGCGTACGACCTCCGCACCGGCACCCCCGACCTCGCCGCCTTCCCCCGCGCGGAGTGGCTCAAGGCCGCCCGCCGGGCCTTCACCGCCGCCCCGAACGACGCCCTCGGCTACGGCGACCCCCGCGGCCGGGTCGAACTGCGCACCGCCCTCGCCGGCTACCTCGCCCGCTCGCGGGGCGTCCGCACGGACCCCGACCGGATCGTCGTGGTCGCCGGCTTCGTCCACGGCCTGAAGGTGCTGGGCGCGGTGCTGCGGGCGCGCGGAGTAGGCACGGTCGCGGTCGAGTCGTACGGCCTGAAGGCCCACGAGGACCAGCTGAGGACGGCGGGCCTGCGCACCTCGCCCCTCCCCTTCGACGAACTGGGCACCGATCCCTCGTACTTGACCGACGAAGGGGCGGTACTGCTCACCCCCGCCCACCAGTTCCCCATGGGCGTCCCCCTGCACCGGGACCGGCGGGCGGTCGTCCTGGACTGGGCGCGGCGCACCGGCGGACTGGTCCTGGAGGACGACTACGACGGCGAGTTCCGCTACGACCGCCAGCCGGTCGGCGCCCTCCAGGGCCTCGACCCGGACCACGTGGTCTACCTCGGCACGGCGAGCAAGTCCCTCGCCCCCGGCCTGCGGCTGGCCTGGATGGTGCTGCCGCCGGACCTCGCGGAGGCGGCGGCCTCGGCGAAGGGCGGCATCGACACCTGCGGCGTCCTCGACCAGCTGACCCTGGCCGAGTTCATCACCTCCGGCGCCCACGACCGCCACGTACGCGCCGCCCGCCTCCGCTACCGGCGCCGCCGGGACGCCCTGGTCGACGCCGTCGCGACCGAGGCCCCCGACATCCACGTGACCGGCATCGCCGCCGGCCTGCACGCTGTCCTGACCCTCCCCGCGGGCACCGAACAGTCGGTCGTCCAGGCCGCCAACTGGCAGGGCCTGGCCGTCCACGGCCTGTCCTTCTTCCGCCACGAGTCGGCCGCCGCCGAGCAGCTGGACGCGCTGGTGGTGGGGTACGGGACGCCGCCGGACCATGCGTGGGCGGGGGCGTTGGGGGCGTTGTGCGGGGTGTTGCCGTAGATGTGCTGCCCCGGGTGCGTAGTCCTGCCCCGACGTACGTCAGGGGCTCGTCCAAGGCCAGCTTCTGTGCGTACTTCTCTCGGCTTTCACCGCACTCCCCGTCGTCTGCGTGGATGCTGGGCTCGAGCCAACGTACGGACACGGCCCCGGGGGCGCACCCGCGGGATGCACCCGCGGGATGCACCGCGGGCCGTGGCCTCGGGGGAGGGGCTGCCATGCACGCTGCCATGCCCGGGGGACGCGGCGACGGGGCGGCGTTCCTCGGACGGACGGGCGAACTCGCCGAGCTGCGCCGGCTGTACGGGGAGGCGTCCGCGGGGCGGCCCCGGCTGGTCGTCGTCGAAGGGCCCGCCGGCATCGGCAAGACGGCGCTCGTCCGGTGCTTCGTCACCGACACCGCGCGCGGCGGCGTCCTGACGGCGGCCGGCGAGGAGAACGAGGCGGAGCTGCCCTATGGGGTGTTGAGCCGGCTCCTCGGTCGGCCCGTGCGCACCGACCCGCTCACCGCCGGAGCCGAACTCCTCGAATCCTTGGGTGAGTTACAGCACGACGAGCCCGTCGTGCTGGTCGTGGACGACACACACTGGGCGGACACGCCCTCCCTGCGCGCCCTCACCTTCGCCCTGCGCCGACTGCGCGCCGACCACGTTCTGTGCCTGCTCACCCTGCGCGACCTCGACGACCGGCGGATACCCGGCGGACTGCGCCGGATCCTCACCGACGACACCGCCGTACGACTGCGCCTGGCCGGGCTCGCGGCGGTTGACCTCGTCGGACTCAGCGCCCGGTTCCTGACCGAGCCGCTGCCGGCGGACGCGGCCCGGCGCCTGCACACCCACACCCGGGGCAACCCGCTGCACTGCCGGGCCCTGCTCGAGGAGGTGCCCGCGGCCGTGCTCCGGTCCGCCGCGGCCACGCTGCCCGCCCCGCAGTCGTACACCCGCTTCGTCCTGGACCGGCTCGCCCGCTGCGGCCCGCCCGCAAGGGACCTCGTGCAGGCCGCGGCCGTGCTCGGCATGCGCTGCACTCTGGTCCGCGCCGCCCACCTCGCCGAGGTCGCCGAGCCGCCGGCAGCCCTCGGCGAGGCCCTGGCCCACGGCCTGCTCCAGGAGGCCGCGCACGACGCGGTGACCGGCATCGCGTTCACCCATCCCCTGGTCCGCGCGGCGGTCTACCACCAGCTGGGCCCGGTGCGCCGCACCGCCCTGCACACCAGGGCCGCCGAGTCCGAGGACGACGAGTTCACGAGGCTGCACCACCGGGCGTTCGCCGCACACGGCCCCGACGACCGGCTGGCCGCCGAACTCGCCGACTGCGCCCGGCGCCGCGCGGCCGTCTGCCGCTGGGTGGAGGCCGCACCCCTCCTGCGGTACGCGGCCCGACTGACCACCCCGCCCAGCGAGCGGGGCCGACTGGACTGCGAGGCCATCGAGGCCTATCTGTTCGACGGCAGGGAGGAGGAGGCCGACAGCGTCGCGGCCGCACTCCCGGACGCGACCGACCCGGCCGTACGATGCTGCGCCCGCGGCCATCTCGCGCTGGTCGCCGGACGCATCACCCAGGCACGGACGCTGCTGGACGAGGCGTGGCGGCTGCGCACGCCGGGCGCGGACGCCGGGCTCGAGGAGCGGATCGCGGAACAGTACGTGATGGTTCACATGATGGGCGGTCACGCATCCCAGGTGTGCCGGTGGGCCGAACCGGCCCGGCGCGACGGGGGCCGGGCGCGCTCCGGAGGAACCCTGCGTTTCATCCACCTGGCCGCGCTCGGGCAACTGGGCGCCTTCGACGAGGGGTTCCGCCTGGCCGAAGCCCTGCCCCAGGCCGCGCTGGTGGGGCCCGAGGACATCGAACTCCTCATGGGCAGGGCCGCGTTGTACCTGTACTCGGACCGCACGACACAGGCACGCCAGGACCTGGAGCGAGCCGTGGAACTCGTACGCCGGGGGCCCGTGCCCCTGCGGGTGATAGCCCTGGCCGTCCTGGCCAAGACCGAATTCCTCTGCGGATCCTGGGACTCGGCGATGACCCGCTGGGAGACGGCGTCCTCCGTCGCCGCGGACCTCGGCCAGGGGTGGATCGCCCCCGTCGTGCATGCCGAGGCCGCGCTCCCGCTCGCGGCCCGGGGCGAGTACGCGCGTGCCGAGGAGCATCTGCGGATCGCGCGCGGCAACCCCGTGATCCAGGAGTCCGCGATGGTCGAGCTCTTCGTGACGTACGGCCGCGCCTTCCTGGCCTTCGTCCGCGGCGACCACTCGGCGGCCGTCGACCTGCTCCGGACCCTCGTCGTCCACGAGGACCTGGACCTCACGGCGGAACCCAGCCTCGTGGCCTGGCGGGACCTGCTGGCCGAGGCCCTGGTGGGCGCGGGCCGTCTCGACGAGGCCGAGGAGGTGCTGGCAGCGCTGGAGCTGCGGGCCCTGCGCCGCTCGCGGGCCTCGACCCTGGCGGCCGTCTGCCGGATACGCGGCACCTTGTACGCGGCCCGTCGCGAGCCGAAACCCGCCCGGGACGCCTTCACCGAGGCCCTCGACCGTGCCGACGGTGCCGGCCTGCCTTTCGAACGGGCCCGCACCGAGCTCGACTTCGGCGCCTTCCTGCGCCGCACGGGCCGCCGCGCCCCGGCCCTGGAACACCTGCGGGCGGCCCGGTCCCGCTTCGCGGGGCTGGGTGCCGTCCCCTTCCTGGAGCGGTGCGACCGTGAGCTGACCGCCTGCGGGGCCGCCCTCGAAGGTGCCCCCGCCTCCGAGGCTCTCCCGTGGGCGCGGGAACGGCTGACGCCGCAGGAGCACGCAGTGGCCCAACTCGCGGCGACCGGGCTGACCAACCGCCAGATCGCCCGCGAGCTGGTCCTCAGCGCGAAGACCGTCGAGTACCACCTGAGCCATGCCTACGCAAAGCTGGGCATTCGCTCGCGGGTGGAACTCGTGGCGCGGGTCGCCGCGCCTACGGAAGGATCTGGAACGTCTGGCTGACCGCGAAGGTCGAGCCGGGTTTGGTGTTGCCGTACACCACCGAACCGTATGCCTGGACCAGGTGTCCCCGGTGGTTCTTGAGGTCGGCGCTGCTCATCACGAACCCGAAGCTGGCCGGGAGGTCCACCCAGTTGGGGTCCCTGAAGCGACCCTTCACCTCGCCGGGCTTCGGTGCGTTCGGCACCTGTGCGGGAATAGCGGTGCCGTCGCTGAGGTCGCGCACGACGAGCGTGACGAGGTAGTCCCCGCCGCCGTCGTGGAGCGTCTCCCCGGCCTCGGCCTCCAGCACGACCTCGCCCTCGCTGTTCGGGTTCAGAGTGAGGTCCGCGATGGGCCCCTTGAGCCCGCGGCTGAACACCCGGATGATCTGAGCGTCGTTCGGTCCCATGACTACTACCCCCTGTTTGTCCTGGCCGGCTTTCCGGCCGTACAGCTGAACGTTAGGGATCCCCTCAGGGACCTGGCCTCCGGGAAGGACCTGGGGAAAACCCCGGGTTGGCCAAGGGCGGCGGCTGCCGCAGCGAGGTCTCCCGGACCGGCGTCTCCTGGGCCACCTCCCCGAACCGAGCCAGCGCCAACGCACCCGCCACAGCCACCAGAAACCCCAACACGGCCACCCACCCCACCCCCTCCCGCGTACGGTCCCCCAGCCACACCACACCCACCGCCGCCGGCCCGATCGTCTCCCCGATCACCATCGCCGCGGTGGCGGTGGTCACCGAGCCGCGCTGCAAGGCCGAGGTCAGCGACAGGAACGCGGCTGTGCCGCCCAGCAGCAGGGCGTACGTCGCCGGATTCGTGAGCAGTTCCGAGGGCGCGAGCGAGTCGATCAGCCGTACGGCCACCTCCACCACCCCGAACCCGAATCCGGCTCCCAGCCCGAGCACCGACGCCCGCGCCCGCTCCGGCAGTCGCCCGCCGCTCAGCCCGAGCAGCAGCACGGCCACGGCCATGGCGAGCAGCGCGTACCTCAGCGCCGACGATCCGCCCCGGTCCCCTTCGGTCCCCGACGCGACCCCGAGCAGCGCCAGCCCGGCACACACGACCCCCACCGCGCCCCATTCGCTCCCGCTCAGCCGCACGCGCAGCAGCCGCGCCGCGACCACCGCCGTCACCGCGAGACTCGACGCCAGCGCCGCGCCGACCGCGTAGATCGGGACCGACCTCAGCGCGGCGACCTGCAACAGGAACCCCAGCCCGTCCAGCGCCAGCCCGGCCAGGTACCGCCACTGCCGGACCGCCCGCAGCAGCAGTGCCGCCTCGCCGCCCCCGCCGGTGTCCGCCGCCCGCGCCGCCATCGCCTGCAGGACGGTCGCCGTGCCGAAGCAGACCGCGGCACCAAGGGCGCACACCATTCCAAAGAACACAAAGCGACTGTAGGGAAAGGTCATGACGGACGGGCCGCCCGCACGCCTGTTCTTACCGATCTCTAGGCTGTTCGCCGGACCACACACACCGGGCCGACGGCCCGACCAACGGGGAGACAAGAACATGGCAGACGCACGCCGACAACTCCGCTCGGGCACGGTCGCACTCGGCGGCGTGGGCCTGCTCGCCGCCGCCCTCACGGCCTGCTCCTCGGACCCGGACAAGCGCTGCGTCGACCGCGACAGCTACACCGCCGGCAAGGGCTACGAGGTCGTCGGCGACAAGAACTGCAAGTCCGTCACCACCGTCGACGGCGCCTACTACTACGGCGGCAAGAAGAAGAGCGGCTGGGTCAAGGGCGGCTCCTTCACCAAGTCCGGCAAGGGGTCGGGCAGCTCGAGCAGTAGCGGCAGTGGCAGCAGCGGCGGTGTCGACCGGGGCGGCTTCGGCAGCGGCGACAGCGGGGACAGCGGAGGCGTCGGCAAGGGCAGCTCCGGCGGCTGACCGACCCACCTTTCCGGAACCCCGCCCTCAGGAACCCCTCCCATGAATCGCCACACCATCGAGCCCCGCCCCGGCTGGCAGCAGACCGTCGAGGAGCAGGGGCTCATCTACCCGCTCACCCGCTATCCCGACGACTCCCTGCGCCCCTACTGGGACGAGAGCGCCTACTACTCCTTCACCCTCTCCGAGGTCGAGGCCCTGGAGGAGGTCGTCGAGGAACTTCACCGGATGTGCCTGACGGCGGCCGAGCACATCGTCGCCACCGACCGCTTCGCCGACCTCGGCATCACCGACCCCCGCGTGACCGAGTCGGTCGCCGAGGCCTGGCGCCGCCGCGCCGAACTCCCTTCCGTCTACGGCCGTTTCGACCTCCGCCACGACGGCACGGGCCCGGCGAAACTCCTGGAGTACAACGCCGACACCCCCACCTCCCTCGTCGAGGCCGCCTCCCCCCAATGGTTCTGGATGGAGGAGCGCTTCCCCGGCGCCGACCAGTGGAACTCCCTCCACGAACGCCTCGTCGCCGCCTGGAAGAACCAGGCCGCCCTCCTCCCGCCCGGCAGCCCTCTGTACTTCGCCCACTCCTCGGCCGACGAACTCGGCGAGGACCTCATGACGGTCGCCTACCTCAAGGAGACCGCGGACCAGGCCGGCCTCGACACCGACTGGATCTCCATGGAAGAGATCGGCTGGGACCCCCTCTCCGGCCGTTTCGTCGACAACCAACTCCGCTTCATCCGCAGCTGCTTCAAGCTCTATCCCTGGGAATGGCTCACCACCGACCGCTTCGCCGACCAGGTCCTCGGCACCCTCGACAACGGCGGCGGCACGGGCAGCACCCTGTGGATCGAACCGGCCTGGAAGATGCTGCTCAGCAACAAGGCCCTGCTGGCGATCCTCTGGGAGCTGTTTCCCGGCCACCCGAACCTCCTCCCCGCCTACCTGGACGGCCCCCGGGAGCTGGCGACGACGACCGGCTACGTCGCCAAGCCCCTGCTGGGCAGGGAGGGCGCGGGAGTGACGGTCCACGAGCCCGGCGCCGACCCGGTACCGGTGGTACGCCAAGAGGCCTGCTGCTACCAGGAGTTGGCCCCCCTTCCCGACTTCGACGGCAACCGTGTCGTCCTCGGCGCCTGGGTCGTGGAGAACGAGTCCGCGGGCCTCGGCATCCGCGAGTCCTCCGGCCTGGTCACCGACGAGTACGCCCGCTTCCTGCCGCACGTGATCCGCTGAGAACCCCCTGAAGTCCCGCGGACTCCCTACAGCCCCAGCACCGCACGCAGCTGGGCCAGCCCCCAGTCCAGATCCTCCTCACTGATGACGAGGGGCGGCGCGATCCGGATCGTCGCCCCGTGCGTGTCCTTCACCAGCACCCCCAGGTCCATCAGCCTCTCGGACACCTCCCGTCCCGTGCCGTACGACGGCTCGATGTCGACGCCCGCCCACAGCCCACGCCCGCGCACTCCCGTCACCCGCCCCGTCCCGGCCAGCGCACCCAACTCCCGGTGCAGCCGCTCGCCGAGCTCCGCCGCCCGCGCCTGGTACCCGCCCGTCCGCAGCATCGCGATCACCTCCAGCGCCACCGCGCAGGCCAGCGGATTCCCGCCGAACGTCGACCCGTGCTCCCCGGCCCGGAACACCCCGAGCACCGCCGCGCTCGACACCACCGCCGACACCGGCACGATCCCGCCGCCGAGCGCCTTCCCCAGCACATACACGTCCGGCACCACGCCCTCGTGCTCGCACGCGAACGTCCGCCCCGTCCGCCCCAGCCCCGACTGGATCTCGTCCGCCACGAACAGCACGTTCCGCTCCCGCGTCAGCTCCCGCACCCCCGGCAGGTAACCGGCCGGCGGCACCAGCACCCCCGCCTCGCCCTGGATCGGCTCCAGCAACACCGCCACCGTGTTCTCGGTCAGCGCGGAGCGCATCGCCGTCAGATCCCCGTAGGGCACGATCTCGAAGCCCGGCGTGTACGGCCCGAAGTCCGCCCGCGCCTCGGAGTCCGTGGAGAAGCTGATGACCGTCGTCGTGCGCCCGTGGAAGTTGTTGCCGGCGACCACGATCTTCGCCATCTCCGACGGCACGCCCTTGACCCGGTACCCCCACTTCCGGGCCGTCTTCACCGCCGTCTCCACCGCCTCCACACCCGTGTTCATCGGCAGCACCATCTCCATGCCGCACAGCTCGGCGAGTTCCTCGCAGAACGCGGCGAACCGGTCGTGATGGAATGCCCGCGACGTCAGCGTCACCCGCTCCAACTGCGCCTTCGCCGCCTCGACGAGCCGCCGGTTGCAGTGCCCGAAGTTGAGCGCCGAGTAACCGGCCAGCAGGTCCAGATACCGGCGCCCCTCCACGTCCGTCATCCAGGCACCGTCCGCGGTGGCGATCATCACGGGCAGCGGGTGGTAGGTGTGCGCACTGTGGGCTTCGGTCGCGGCGACGAGCCCCTCCATAGCGTTCACGGGATCTCCCTGAGGTGGCGGTGGCCTCCTTCCTATCGTCGCTCGGATGGTGGACGCGGGACCTGGGCGACGCGGCGTGCCCGGTAGGCTGACCGGCGGGCCGTGACTGGCGCGCTGGGATGGGACGAACCATCGGGGAGCGGCCCCTGGACTCTGTCCAGCACCGAGTGCCGTGCGCCTGGGCCGTACCGTGAACGCTGAACACGACGTCCGGAGGTCCCCATGCCAGCCGAACCCCTCTCCCACGAGTCCACCGCCTTCCGTGCCGCCCTCGACGTGATCCGCGCCGTCGAGCCGCGCGTGGCCGACGCCATCGGCCAGGAGGTCGCCGACCAGCGCGAGATGCTCAAGCTGATCGCCTCCGAGAACTACGCCTCCCCGGCCACCCTCCTCGCGATGGGCAACTGGTTCAGCGACAAGTACGCCGAGGGCACCATCGGCCGCCGCTTCTACGCCGGCTGTCGCAACGTCGACACCGTCGAGTCCCTCGCCGCCGAGCACGCGCGCGAGCTCTTCGGCGCCCGCCACGCCTACGTCCAGCCGCACTCCGGCATCGACGCCAACCTCGTCGCCTTCTGGTCGGTCCTCGCCCAGCGTGTCGAGGTCCCCGCCCTGGAGAAGGCCGGCGTCCGCCAGGTCAACGACCTCTCCGAGGCCGACTGGGCCGAGCTCCGCCAGGCCTTCGGCAACCAGCGCATGCTCGGCATGTCCCTGGACGCCGGCGGCCACCTCACCCACGGCTTCCGCCCGAACATCTCCGGCAAGATGTTCGACCAGCGCTCCTACGGCACCGACCCCACCACCGGTCTCCTCGACTACGAGGCCCTGCGTGCCACGGCCCGCGAGTTCAAGCCGCTGATCATCGTGGCCGGCTACTCCGCCTACCCCCGTCTCGTGAACTTCCGGATCATGCGCGAGATCGCCGACGAGGTCGGCGCCACGCTCATGGTGGACATGGCCCACTTCGCCGGTCTCGTCGCCGGCAAGGTCCTCACCGGCGACTTCGACCCGGTCCCGCACGCCCAGATCGTCACCACCACCACCCACAAGTCGCTGCGCGGCCCGCGCGGCGGCATGGTCCTGTGCGACGACTCCCTCAAGGACCAGGTCGACCGCGGCTGCCCGATGGTCCTCGGCGGCCCGCTCCCGCACGTCATGGCCGCCAAGGCCGTCGCCCTCGCCGAGGCCCGCCGGCCCTCCTTCCAGGACTACGCCCAGCGCATCGTCGACAACTCCCGCGCCCTGGCCGAAGGCCTGATGCGCCGGGGCGCGACCCTGGTGACCGGCGGCACGGACAATCACCTCAACCTGATCGACGTCGCCTCCTCCTACGGCCTCACCGGCCGCCAGGCCGAGGCCGCGCTGCTCGACTCGGGCATCGTCACCAACCGCAACTCCATCCCGGCCGACCCCAACGGTGCCTGGTACACCTCCGGCATTCGCATCGGCACCCCCGCCCTGACCACGCGGGGTCTCGGCACCGCCGAGATGGACGAGGTCGCGGCCCTCATCGACCGCGTCCTCACCTCCACCGAGCCCGGCACCACCGGCAAGGGCGCCCCCTCCAAGGCCCAGCACGTCCTCGACCCGAAGATCGCGGACGAGGTCGCCCACCGAGCCACCGACCTCGTGGCCGGTTTCCCGCTGTACCCGGAGATCGACCTGGGCTGACGCCCGGCCCGCATCAGAGATCGATCAGCTCCTGTCGTGGTTCCTCCCGCGGCGGCCCGGTTCCCGGCCGGGCCGCCGCGCGGCGTATCAGCAGCGTGCCGCCCACTCCGGCCGCGAACCCGGCCGCGAGGCCCGGTATCGCCCACCAGACGCCGCTCGCCGCGGACCTGTGCCCGCCGCCGGGCCCGTCGGCATCGCCCAGACTCTCTGCCGCCGCCCTCTCGTCGGCCTCGCCGAGCAACCCGGCCCAGCTCATCCGCTCGAAGACCGAGCGCGGAGCCCGGTGCCAGCGGATGTCGTCGTCATCCACGTCCGGCGCGGCATCCGAGCGCACCCACGGCGTGCCGTCCCCGGCCACGAACAGCTGGTCCTGCCGCTCCATCGCCACGTCACCACCCGGCGCCGCGTCTGTCTGCGGCCAGCCCCCGATCCCCGTCAGCCCCCACACCACGGTGATCAGCACCGGTGGATACCGGCCCTCGTCCCACGCCCGAGACACCCGCTCCGTCCCCGCGTACATCGGCTCCAGCAGTTGCCAGAGACGGGCGAAGTCCGGCTCGCCCGAACGCACCGCCGTCGTCCGGCCCGTACCGCCCGCGACGACCACCGCCACATTCGGGGCGTCCCGGCCCGCCCCGTGCAGGACCGCGTCCGCGGCCGGCATCCCGCACAGGGCGGCGGCCACCGACATCGGCACGATGACCGCGAGCCGGACAACCGCACGTCTGCACCGGCCCGTGACGTGAACGCCCGCACGTCTGTACGTGGCCCTCACCCCCATGCCCGCACGTCTGCACCGGGCCGTCACCCCCATGCCCGCGCCAGCGTCCTGGAGAGCCGTCCGTGGCCCGGCGTGTGTGTGCCGGGTCCTCACCCGTGTACTCCGGGTCGTCACCCGTGTACTCCTCGCCCCCGCCCGCGTCCGCCACGTCATCATCCGTAGCCCCGCGCGTTTGGTCCCGATAGCCATCCGTCCCCCTCCATGTCGCTCCTGGCAGCCATCGGCCCCCCGGCCGCTCACACGTCCCGCAATTCCTGCCGTGGCCCCGGCTCCCGTCGCGGTCGGTCCCACGGCCTCCACCGCATCCGCGTGGCGAAGGGCCGCAGCACCAGCGCCAGGGCGGCTCCGGCAGCCGCGCCGGGCAGCACCCACCACCAGTCGGTGCCATCGCCTGGCCGTGCTTGCGCAGTCGGTGCGACAGCCGCGTCGGTCGCTGTGTCCGTGGTGCCGGCATCGGCGTCGGCACCCGTGCCGGTCTCGCCGCCGACGCCGGACTCGCCCGTCTCCCAAGGTGCCGGGAAGATCCCGGAGCGGCCCTCGTCCGACGTCTTGCCCATCACCCCGAGGTCCTTGAGCAGCGCACGCAGTTGGCCGGGGTGCTGGGCGCGGTGCCATTGGCCGTTCACCGTTTCCGGGAGGTTCGCGGCCGTGTGTATCCAGACGTCGTCGCCGTCCGTCAGCGGGAAGACCCGGTCGAGGCGCCAGGGCGACACGTCGTGCACCATCCACGTGACGTTGATCTGCCGGGCGGCCGTCAGATTGGCCTCCGGCGGCTTGTCGCGGACGCCGGTGCCGGGGGCGCCCAGGAGCTGTTCCAGTTCTCCGTACTCCTCGTCGGAGTAGTACAGCGCCGCCGTCTGGGTGCTCTGCGGCGAGACCACGAGCACGCTCGTCGGTCCGCCCGCCGACGCGGAGGAAGCCCCCCACAGCATCAGCGCCGACGCCATCACCAACACCCCTGCCAGCGCCGCCAGTTCACGACACCGGCCGCTCCACCCGACCCCGAGCCTGCGCATCCGAACCCCCATACAAAGCCAGACGATCCCCGTGCGGCCCGTCCGCGAGCCGCTTGTCACTTCTGGTACACCGCCCGACCCGCCGGGGTTCCCACCCCGCGCGCACTATTTCGGGGACTCCTCCGGCGCCCCGTCGATGGACTTCGCGATCTCCACCGCCCGCCCCTTCGACGCGACCCCCTCCAGCCGCAGCGTCACGTCCTTACCGCCGGAGGGGTGCATCCACAGCAGCGTCGGCCCGGCGGTCCGCTCCTCGCGGGTGTAGCGGGAGCCGTGCGCGTCCACCAGCCAGAAGCTGAGCAGGTGCGGCCGGGGGAACCACAGGGCCGTGTTGCTCGGCGTGCCGACGTCCGCGGGATCTGTGCTCAGCGAGATCCACACGGGCTGCTCGGACACGCTCTTGGCGAAGCCGATGTCCAGGCCGGCCGGGTACTGGTCCAGCCGGATCGTGTGCCCCTGCTCGCGCCAGCACAAGCTCACCAGGAACCGCCCCTGCGGCTCGTCGGTCACCGACACCGCGTCCGGCGCGCCCAGCGCCGGCGGAACCAGCGGCTCGAAGCCGGCCTCGCGCTCCGCCCCCGTGAGCGACAGCGACCCCTCGCAGCCGGGCACCTCGGCGCCGGTCGAGGGCGCCGCCGACGGGTCGTACCGCACCTCGACCCCGCCGAAGTCGAACCAGTCGAGGACCGCGGCCCGCACCGGGGGCGTGAGCGCGAGGACCGTCAGCAGGCCGCACAGCGCAGCGGTCAGCGACCGCCACCGCGCCCGCGTCCAGTACCGGGCCGCCCGCAGCCGCTCACCGGCTCCCGTCGGCTCGGCCACCGGGACCGGGATGTGCTCAGCGATTATCTGCTGCAGCACCCGCTCGACCATCGAGTCGGACCCGGCGCCGCCCGGTGGGTCCAGCGAACGCCCCAGCGCCCGCAGCTCCTGCGGCAGCCGGGCGGGCTCGCCACGTCGGCGCCCCTCGCCCAGGTCACTGTCACCACGGCGTCCCTCGCCCACGTCATCGGGGCCGCCCTCACGGTCGTACGCACCCAGCTCCGGCTCCTCACTCACGCTCATCACCCCCTTCCCGAGGCTGAAAATCCGGCAACAGTCGGCTCATCTTCCGCAGGGCGCGGTTGAGCCGGGATTTCACGGTCCCCCGGGGCCAGCCCAGAGCCTGGGCCGTCTCGGACTCGTCCATTTCCAGCAGATAGCGGTAGGTGACGACCAGGCGGTGCTCCTCGCTCAGCTTCTCCAGGGCGGTCAGCAGGGCAGCGCGGCGCTCCGTCTCCAGCGTGGCCACCGCCGGGTCGGCCGATTCCGGTATCAGCGGCTCCGCCTCCGCGAAGGCCGCCTCGCGACCGGCGAGCGTCCGCTGCCGGGCCGCCGTCCGCACTGTGTTCCTCGTCTCATTGGCCACGATCGACAGCAGCCACGGCTTGAACGACGCGCCGTCCTTGAACCGGCCCAGCGCGCAGTACGCCTTGACGAAGGCCTGCTGCACCACGTCCTCCGCGTCCGCACCCGCCCCGAGCGCGGCGGCCGCCCTGAGCGCGAGGCCCGTATGGGCTCGCACCAGCTCCGCGTACGCCTCCGGCTCTCCGGCGCGTACGCGGGCGATCACCGCGGCCTCATCGACGATGCGGCCCCCCTCCCGCGTCCTCACATGATTGGTACACCGCTCGGCGCGGATCGGTTCCCACCCGTGTCCCATCTGTTTCCGACCAGTTCCGGATCGCCCCCCGGGACCTGAGAGAATGGTGAGCATGGCCTCTGACCGCCCACCCGTCGCCCACCACCACCCTCAGGGGAATGGCTCCGCCATGCAGCGTCGCCCGCGAGTGCTCTCCGGAATCCAGCCCACCGCAGGCTCGTTCCACCTCGGCAACTACCTCGGCGCCGTCCGCCAGTGGGTGGCCCTGCAGGAGTCCCACGACGCGTTCTACATGGTCGTCGACCTGCACGCGATCACGCTCCCGCAGGACCCCGCGGACCTGCGTGCCAACACGCGCCTGGCCGCCGCCCAGCTCCTCGCGGCCGGTCTCGACCCGGAGCGCTGCACGCTCTTCGTCCAGAGCCATGTCCCCGAGCACGCCCAGCTCGCCTGGGTCATGAACTGCCTGACCGGCTTCGGCGAGGCGTCCCGCATGACCCAGTTCAAGGACAAGTCCGCCAAGCAGGGCGCCGACCGCGCCAGCGTCGGCCTGTTCACGTACCCGGTCCTCCAGGTCGCGGACATCCTGCTGTACCAGGCGAACGAGGTCCCGGTGGGTGAGGACCAGCGCCAGCACATCGAGCTCACCCGCGATCTCGCCGAGCGCTTCAACGGCCGCTTCGGCGAGACCTTCACCATCCCGAAGCCGTACATCCTCAGGGAGACGGCCAAGATCTACGACCTTCAGGACCCGTCGATCAAGATGAGCAAGTCGGCGTCCACGCCGAAGGGGCTCATCAACCTCCTGGACGATCCCAAGGCCACCGCCAAGAAGGTCAAGAGCGCGGTCACCGACACGGACACCGTCATCCGCTTCGACGCGGAGCACAAGCCGGGCGTCAGCAACCTGCTCACCATCTACTCGACCCTCACGGGCGAGGGAATCGCCGACCTCGAGCAGAAGTACGAGGGCAAGGGCTACGGCGCGCTCAAGACGGACCTCGCCGAGATCATGGTCGAGTTCGTGACGCCGTTCCGCGAGCGCACCCAGCAGTACCTCGACGACCCGGAGACGCTGGACTCGATCCTCGCCAAGGGCGCGGAGAAGGCGCGTGCCGTCGCCGCGGAGACCCTGTCCCAGGCGTACGACAGGGTGGGCTTCCTGCCCGCCAAACACTGAGCCGTACCACCACAGGCGCACCACCGCACAGGCGTACCACTGCGCAGAGCGCTGCACATCACTACGGTTGCGCCTGCCCACCAACACAGCCGTGGCCGTACAGTCGATAGCCGGACGGCTGGGAACGAACTCGAACAGGACGACAGGAGACGACGTGGGGACCGTAACGATCGGCGTGTCGATCGCGGTCCCGGAGCCTCACGGCAGCCTGCTCCAACAGCTGCGCGCGGGCTTCGGCGACGCGGCGGCCCACGGCATTCCCACGCACGTCACGCTGCTGCCGCCGACGGAGATCGACGAGGCCATGCTGCCGGCGGTCGAGATGCACCTGACCGAGGTCGCGGCGGCCGGCCGGCCGTTCCCCATGCGGCTGTCCGGCACGGGTACGTTCCGGCCGCTGTCGCCCGTCGTCTACGTCCAGGTCGCCGAGGGCGCCGAGGCCTGCACCTGGCTGCAGAAGCAGGTCCGGGACGCCTCGGGCCCCGTGGCGCGCGACCTGCAGTTCCCGTACCACCCGCACGTCACGGTCGCCCACGGCATCGACGACGAGGCCATGGACCGCGCCTTCGAGGAACTCGCCGACTACCACGCCGAGTGGCCCTGCACCGGTTTCGCGCTCTACGAACAGGGCGCCGACGGCGAGTGGCGCAAGCTGCGCGAGTACGTCTTCGGGGGCGCGGTCGTGCCTCCGCAGGCGGCCCGCGTGGAGCGCGGCTCGATCCCCGCCCCCTGACACCGGCCTCCTGGAGCGGCAGCCGCGATCCCCGCGACCCGGTTCTCCTAGACCGGCAGCCGCCGGAAGACCCCTCGCGGCACATGCCGCAGTGCCGACATCACCACCCGCAGCGCACCCGGCACCCACACCGTCTCCGAGCGGCGGCGCAGTCCCAGCTCGATGGCTGTGGCGACGGCTTCGGGCGTGGTCGCCAGGGGCGTCTCCGCAAGGCCCGCGGTCATCTTCGAGCGGACGAAGCCGGGGCGTACGACCATCACGTGTACGCCGGTGCCGTGCAGGGCGTCGCCCAGGCCCTGGGCGAAGGCGTCGAGGCCGGCCTTGCTGGAGCCGTAGATGAAGTTGGAGCGGCGGGCGCGTTCGCCGGCCACGGAGGAGAGCACCACGAGCGAGCCGTGGCCCTGGGTCTGCAGGGCGCGCGCGGCGACCAAGCCCGCAGACACCGCTCCCGTGTAGTTGGTCTGCGCGACGCGCACCGCGCTCGCCGGTTCGCGCTCGTCGTGCGCCTGGTCGCCGAGGATCCCGAAGGCGAGCAGCACCATGTCGACGTCGCCCTCGGAGAAGACCTTGCCGAGTGCCGTCTCGTGGGAGTCGGGGTCGAGCGCGTCGAAGGCGACGGTGTGCACGTCGGCCCCCAGGGCGCGCAGTTCCGAAGCGGCCGTCTCCAGGGCGGGTGTCGGGCGTCCGGCCAGCCACACCGTGCGGGTGCGGCGGGCGATCAGCCGGCGTGCGGTGGCGAGCGCGATCTGAGACGTACCGCCGAGGACGAGCAGGGACTGGGGGGTACCGAAGGCGTCCTTCACGAACAGCTCCTAACGAAGGCCCGGGGGCCTGAGGTTGCCTAGAGGCCGAGACGGCGGGCCAGGTCCGACACGAACACCCCGCGCGGGTCCAGCTCCGCCCGCAGCGCGCGGAAGTCGGCCAGGCGCGGGTACATCGCGGTGAGCAGCTCAGGCCGCAGACGGGAGTCCTTGGCGAGGCAGACGCGCCCGCCGGCCGCGGCGACCTCCTCGTCCAGCTCGTCGAGGAAGGCGCCGAGGCCGGGCAGGTGGGCCGGGATGTCCAGGGCCAGCGTCCAGCCGGGCACGGGGAAGGACAGCCAACCCGGGTCGGCGTCCCCGAAGCGCTTGAGGACGGCGAGGAAGGACGGGCACCGGCGCTGCGAGACACGGCGCACGATCCGGCGTACGGCGTCCTCCTGGCCGTGTCCGACGACGAACTGGTACTGCACCAAGCCGCCGCGGCCGTAGACCCGGTTCCAGTGGGGCACCCCGTCCAGGGGGTGGAAGAAGGTGGAGAGCCTCTGGAGTTCGCCGGTACGCGCGCGTGGGGCCTTCCGGTACCAGAGCTCGTTGAAGAGGCCCACGGTCGTCCGGCTGAGCAGGCCCTCGGGGAGGAAGGCGGGGGCGGCCGGGAGCCGGGAGGTGCGGAAGGCGAGCGGGTCCCTCCGCGCGCGCGTGCGCTTCGCAAGCGCCTCCAGAGGGGCGTGGTCGCCCCGGGTCAGCACCGCGCGGCCCGTCGCCGCGCCGCGCGCCAGGAGGTCGATCCACGCGACCGAGTAGCGGTACTGGTGGTCGGTGGCCGTCAGACGGGCCATCAGGTCGTCGAGGTCCCGCGCGCGCTCGGTGTCGACGGACATGAGGGAGGTCTCGACCGGCTGGAGCCGGACCGTCGCGGTCAGGATCACGCCGGTCAGGCCCATGCCGCCGGCCGTCGCGTCGAACAGGGGCGTGCCGGGGCCGACCGCGCGGACCCCGCCGTCGGCGGTGAGGAGTTCGAGCGAGAGGACGTGCCGGGAGAAGGAACCCGACACGTGATGGTTCTTGCCGTGGATGTCCGCGCCGATCGCGCCCCCGACGGTGACATGGCGCGTCCCGGGTGTCACCGGCACGAACCAGCCGAGCGGCAGCAGCACTTCCGTCAGCCGGTGCAGGGAGATGCCCGCGTCGCACAGCACGATGCCCTCGTCGGCGTCGATCGCGTGGATGCGGTCGAGGCCCGTCATGTCGAGCACGGACCCGCCGGCGTTCTGCGCCGCGTCCCCGTAGGCCCGCCCCAGGCCCCTCGGGATGCCTCCGCGGGCCCCGCAGTCCCGGACGGCGGCCGCGGCCTCCTCGTACGTCCGTGGGCGGATCAGGCGGGCGGTGGTGGGAGCGGTGCGTCCCCAGCCGGTGACGGAAGCGGTGTCGGCAGGCATGTCGGTGACCGTATCGCCCCTTTGCGGGCGATTGGTTTTGAAACATTCACCCCATACCCGAAATGGGTGATTAATGGGATGTCGGCCTATATTGCAGGAACTCCGGCGGTGCTGACGTGAACAGTGAGTCCACATGGACGATCTCGACGACATCGACCACCGAATCCTTTCGGCGCTGCGGGCGTACGGCCGCGACCCACGCGTAGCGCACGCCGCGCGCGTCCTGTCCTGGGCGGGCGAGCACGGCGCGCTGTGGCTCGCGGCGGGTCTCGCGGGAGCTGTCGCGGACGGTCCGCGCCGTGGCGCATGGCTGCGCGGGACGGCGCGCACCGCGGGCGCGCACCTCGTCAGCATGGGCGTGAAGAGGGTCGTGCGCCGTCCGCGTCCGGCACATGTGGAGCCCCTGGTGAGCACCGTCGGCCGGCACTCCTTCCCGAGCTCGCACGCGACGTCCGCCGTGGCCGCCGCGGTCGCCTTCGGCGCGTTGGGGGCGTACGCCGTCCCGCCGTTGGCCGCCGCGATGTGTGTGTCCCGCCTGGTCGTCGGCGTGCACTACCCCTCCGACGTGGCGGCGGGCGCGGCCCTGGGGGCGCTCACAGCGCGCATCGGAGCGCGCTGGATGAGAGGGAGCGCGCATGACTGAGACCGCGCCGATGACGGGCGGCGGGCGCATTCGCGAGGCCACGCTGCTGGAACAGCGCACGCCCCTCCGGCAGTCCGCACCACCCACTCAGGGCAGCCTCCTGGGAGGGCTCCTGAAGGCCGCGCGCCACAAGCAGTGGGTCAAGAACGTCCTCGTCATCGCCGCCCCGGCCGCCGCCGGTCAGCTCTTCTCCCGGCACGCCCTCACCCAACTCGCGCTCGTCTTCGCCCTCTTCACCGCCTGCGCGGCCGCCGTCTACCTCGTCAACGACGCCCGGGACGCCGACGCCGACCGCACCCACCCCACCAAGCGCCGCCGCCCGGTCGCCGCCGGACAGGTCCCCGTACCCGTCGCGTACGCCGTAGGAGCGGCTCTCGGCGTCCTCGCGCCGGCTGTCGCGGCCTGGCTGGTCTCGCCGGCCGTCGCGGCGCTTCTGGCGGCCTACCTGGGCATGCAACTGGCGTACTGCGTCAGCCTCAAGCACATCCTGGTCATCGACCTCGTCGTCACGACCGGATTCCTGATGCGGGCCGTGGTCGGCGGCCTCGCGCTCGATATCCCGCTGTCGCGGTGGTTCCTCATCACGACCGGGTTCGGCGCGCTGTTCATGGTGTCGGCCAAGCGCTACTCCGAAGCCGTCCAGATGGCCGGGAAGACAGGCGCCACGCGCGCGTTGCTCACCGAGTACACCACCGGCTACCTGCGCTTCGTGTGGCAGCTCGCGGTCGGCGTTGCCGTCCTCGGCTACTGCCTGTGGGCCCTGGAGGAGGGCGGCGTCCCGCACACCAGCCTCCTGCCCTGGCGGCAGCTCTCCATGGTCGCCTTCATCCTCGCGATCCTCAGGTACGCCGTCTTCGCCGACCGCGGCACGGCAGGCGAACCCGAGGACGTCGTCCTGCGCGACCGCGCCCTCGCTCTGATCGGCCTGCTGTGGATCGCGATGTACGCCCTGGCGGTGGCCAATTGGTGAGGACGCGCGCGTACGCGAGCCCGAACGGACCGCTGAACACGCGCGCGTGGACGAGTCGCCGGGAACTCCTCGGATTCGCCGCCGTCGGCCTCCTCGCCTACGCCGCCGACCTCGCCCTCTTCACCTACCTGCGCGGCCCGGCCGGTCTCGACCCGCTCACCGCCAAGGTGCTCTCCTTCGTCGTGGGCTGCTCGGTGGCGTACGCGGGCAACGCGCTGGGCACGTATCGGGACACCGGCCCGAGAGGAGCGCGCCCGTACGCCGTCTTCTTCGCGGTGAACCTCGCCGGCGCCGTCGTACAGCTCCTGTGCCTCGCCGTCAGTCACTACGGCCTCGGCCTCACCTCGCAGCGCGCGGACACCGTCTCCGGCGCCGGAATCGGCATGGCCCTGGCCACGATCCTGCGGTTTTGGGGCACCAGGACATTGGTCTTCCGAAGCGAGGGCAGAGTCGGATCATGGACTGGCTGAAAAAACTCCCCGGCGTCGGGCCGCTCGTCGCCCGGCTGACCGCCACGCACGCGTGGCGGTCGTACGAGCGGCTGGACCGGGTGAAGTGGACACGGCTGGCCGCCGCGATGACGTTCACCAGCTTCGTGGCGCTCTTCCCGCTGCTCACCGTCGTGGCCGCGGTCGCCGCGGCCACGCTCAGCAAGGAGCGGCAGGACACGCTGGAGGACAAGATCGCCGAGCAGGTGCCCGGCATCTCCGACCAGCTCAACATCGACGGCCTGGTGCAGAACGCGGGCACCGTCGGCCTCATCGCGGGCGCCGCCCTGCTGTTCACCGGCATCGGCTGGGCGGGCTCGATGCGCGAGTGCCTGCGGGCCGTGTGGGAGCTGCCCGACGACGAGGAGAACCCGGTCCTGCGCAAGGCCAAGGACCTCGGCATCCTCGTCGGCCTCGGCGGCGCCGTCCTCGTCACGCTCGCCACCTCCACCGTGGCCTCCGCGATGGTCGGCTGGATCACCGAGCAGCTGGGCATCGACAAGGAGGGCTGGGGCAGCGTCCTGCTGCAGATCGCCGCGTTCCTCGTCGCCGTGCTCGCGGACTTCCTGCTGCTCCTCTACGTCCTGACACTGCTTCCGGGAGTCGAGCCGAAGCGCCGCCGGCTGATCGTGGCGGCGCTGACCGGCGCGGTCGGCTTCGAGCTGCTGAAGCTGCTGCTCAGCGGCTATATGCAGGGCGTGGCCACGAAGAGCATGTACGGCGCGTTCGGCGTCCCCGTCGCCCTGCTGCTGTGGATCAACTTCACGGCGAAACTGGTCCTGTTCTGCGCGGCCTGGACGGCCACGCAGAGCAAGGAGGACGAACCTACGGGCGAGGCCGACGACGTACCAGATCCGGCAGCGGCCAACGGCGGTTGACCAGGAACGCGGCGCCCGCGAGCACCACCAGCAGCCCGCCGGTGATCGAGAGCGCGATGCCCATGCCGCCGGAGGCGGTCTCGGCGGTGGCGGACGCCACCGGCTTGGAAGAGGTCCCGGCGCCGCCCGCGTCGGTACCCCCGGCCTCCCCGGAGGCGTTCGCCCCCGGCTGGGCGCTGGCCTGCGCGGCGCTCTTCGGTGGCACCAGCTCACCCACCGGCTCCACCTTGCCGGCCGCCTTGAAGCCCCAGTCGAAGAGCTGGGCGGTCTCCTTGTAGACCTCGTTGCTCTCCTCCTTCTGCGGGTTCATGACGGTGACGAGCAGCACCTTGCCGCCCTGCTCGGCGACGCCGGTGAAGGTGGCGCCGGCGTTGGTGGTGTTGCCGTTCTTGACGCCCGCGATGCCCGGGTAGACGGACATGTCGGAGTCGCCGGTCAGCAGCCGGTTGGTGTTCTGGATCTCGAAGGACCCGCGGGTCGTCTTGCCCTTCTTCTTCGTCGTCTCGCCCGGGAACTTCGCGGAGACGGTCGAGCTGTACTCGCGGAAGTCCTTCTTCTGCAGCCCGGAACGGGCGATCAGGGTCAGGTCGTACGCGGAGGAGACCTGGCCGGGCGCGTCGTAGCCGTCGGGGCTGACCGCGTGCGTGTCGAGGGCCTGGAGCTCCTCGGCGTGCGCGTTCATCTCGGTGACGGTGTTGTCGATGCCGTCGTTCATCTGCGACAGCACGTGCACGGCGTCGTTGCCGGACCGCAGGAAGACGCCGAGCCACAGGTCGTGGACGGTGTACGTCTCGCCCTCCTTTATCCCGACCATGCTGGAGCCGGAACCGATGCCGGCCAGGTCGGAGGGGACGACCTTGTGCTTCTGGGTCTTCGCGAACTTCGGCAGCACCGTGTCCGCGAACAGCATCTTCAGGGTGCTCGCCGGGGGCAGCCGCCAGTGCGCGTTGTTGGCGGCCAGTACGTCCCCGGACTCGGCGTCGGCGACGATCCACGACCGCGCGCTCAGGCCCTTGGGCAGTACCGGCACCCCGCTCGCCAGATTGACCTGCGCCCCGGGCATGCCGAGGCGTTCGCCGCCGACGGTCGACATGTTCGCCGGGGGAGTGACCGACGGACTCGCCGACGGACTCGCGGACCTGCTCGGCGACGGGCTCGCGGACGTGCTCGGCGACGGGCTCGGCGCCGCCACCGAGACGGGCGCGGTCAACACGAGCGAGGACAGGGCGGACGACAGGACAACGGAAATGACCAGCAGGGATCGCCTGGCGGTCTTCTTGGGTGCGGGCACGGTCAGGAACGTACATGGCACAGGGCGTGATGTCCCGTCTCCCTCCCCACCCCGGCCAAGGAACCGGACACCCGGCGGCGATACTGGACGCATGAAGCTCAGCCGCCCCGTCTCCTGGTTCCTGCTCGCCTTCGGGGTGTGGAGCTGGGTCATCTGGGTCACTTTCGTCAAAAACCTGATCAAGGACAGCAGTGGGCTCGCGTTCGACGACGGTCACCCGACGGCGTACTTCTGGGTGCACCTGCTGCTCGCCGTCGTCTCCTTCGTATTGGGGACGGTCGTCGGGGGCATCGGGTTGCGCGGAGTGCGCGCATTGCGCCGGACGTCATAACCGACAGACCTGACAGCCCTGACAGCCCACAACGGGGGGACACGAGACCGTGGTCATACTCTTCGTACTGCTCGTCCTGGCCGTGCTGGTCACGGCCAACTGGTACCTGTGGAGACGCCTGTTCCGCGACACGACCCAGGCCCCCGGCCTGGTGCGCCGCGCGGGCGCGGTGCTGATCGCGGGCGGCTGGGTGCTCACCGTCACGGCCCTCGTCGCCGAGCGCACCGGCGCGCCCTTCTGGCTCCAGCGCGTCCTGGCCTGGCCGGGCTTCCTGTGGATGGCCCTGTCGATCTACCTGCTGCTGGCCGTGGTGGCGGGTGAGGTCGTACGACCGCTGCTGCGACGGTTCCTGGAACGGCGGGCGGGCGCCGAGACGGCCGTACGACAGCCGGAGCCCGAGCCGGTCCCGGCGGGAACGGCACCCACGCCGGACCACGACCCGGAACAGGATGCCGAGCCCCCGGCTGCCGAGCCCCCGGCCGCCGGCCCGCCGTCCCTCCCCTCCCGCCGCCTCTTCGTCTCCCGGGTCGTCGGGGGCACCGCCGCGGCGCTCGCCGTCGGGACCGTCGGCTACGGCACCTACGGCGTCCTGAACGGCCCCACCGTCAAGCGGGTCACCGTCCCGCTGGCCAAGCTCCCGCGCGCGGCGCACGGTTACCGGATCGCAGTGGTCAGCGACATCCACCTGAGCCCGGTGCTCGGGCGCGGTTTCGCCCAGAAGGTCGTCGACACGATCAACGGAACCCAGCCGGATCTGATCGCGGTCGTCGGCGACCTGGTCGACGGCAGCGTGAAGGACCTGGGCCCGGCCGCGGCACCGCTGGCCGGGCTGCGGGCGCGCCACGGGTCGTACTTCGTCACCGGCAACCACGAGTACTTCTCCGGCGCCGAGCAGTGGATCGAGGAGGTACGACGGCTGGGCCTGCGCCCGCTGGAGAACGCCCGTACCGAACTGGCGCACTTCGACCTCGCCGGCGTCAACGACGTGTCGGGCGAGGACGAGGGCCAGGGTCCCGACTTCGTCAAGGCGCTCGGCGACCGTGACACGGCACGCGCGTGCGTGCTGCTCGCCCACCAGCCGGTCCAGATCCACGACGCCGTCGAGCACGGCGTCGACCTCCAGCTCTCCGGCCACACCCACGGCGGCCAGCTCTGGCCGGGCAACCTCATCGCCTCGGCCGCGAACCCGACCCTCGCAGGCCTGGAGCGCTACGGTGACACGCAGTTGTACGTCAGCCGCGGCGCGGGCGCGTGGGGCCCGCCGACCCGGGTCGGCGCCGAATCGGACATCACGGTGATCGAACTGGCGTCGACGCAGGCCTGAACACCGCCGGCGGACAGGACCGGGTGAGGAGACTCCAGATGACCGGAACGCCCGTCCTGCGCCTCGCGCGCACCCGCCCGGTGTTGTTCGCGCTGTTCGAGACCGCCCTCACGGGATCCTGCGCCCTTGTCTGTTATGTCTTCGCGGGACTCCTCCACCTGGAGAACCAGGGTCGCGAGACCTGGGACCCCTCCCGGCCCCTCTTCCTGCTCGCGTACGCCGCGGTGCTCTCGCTGCCGTTCACGTGGGCGTTGCGCTGTGTCCCGGTCGCGCCGCTGCGGCGGATCGTGGACCGCGTGGTCCTGGCCCGCGCGGCCGCCTCGACCGCGGTGTGCGTCGGCGTGTTCGCCTGGGCGGTGGCCTACTGAGTCAAACTGTGCGGCCCCTGTGAAACGTCGCAGAAACGCCTTGCGGTAATGTCTTGTCCAACTCCCCAAATCCCTCTTCCCCCAGGTGAAACGCGTGTGGAAAGGTGATCCGCGCCGCTAGGGGAGTGGCGTACGCGCACGGCCCCGAGGGGCCTGGGGAGGGCCAACCGATGCGTTCGGTTCGCATGCGGATACTCGCGACGCTGCTGGTGCTGGCGGCCGCCGGAGTGGGTGCTTGGCAGTTGCTGCCGGCGCAGAACGACGACCGGACCATCACGGTCGGTACGACGGACGCCGTCACGTCGCTCGACCCGGCCGGCGCCTACGACGCCGGCTCCTGGGCGCTGTTCAGCAACGTCTTCCAGTCACTGCTGACCTTCGAGCCCGGCGGCGCCACGCCGGTACCGGACGCCGCCAAGAGCTGCGCGTTCGTCGGCAGCGGCCTGCGCACCTACCGTTGCGAACTGCGCGAGGGCCTCACCTTCCCGAGCGGCCGTGAGATGACCGCGGAGGACGTGAAGTACTCCTTCGAGCGGGTCAAGAAGATCAACTCCGAGGTCGGTCCCGCGTCCCTGCTGAGCACCCTCCGCTCGGTCAGCGCGAAGGGCCTCACCGTCACCTTCCGGCTCTCCTCGCCCGACGCCACCTTCCCGTTCAAGGTGGCCACGGGAGCCGGCTCGATCGTCGACCGCACCAAGTACCCGGCGAACGGCCTGCGCACCGGCACCGGCGCCGACGGCACCGGACCGTACGACCTGACCACGTATACGAAGGAGAAGAAGGCCGACCTCGCGCCCAACGAGCGCTACAAGGGCGCCCTCAAGGACACCGGCCGGCCCGTCGAACTGCGCTACTACGGCGATGCCGACAAGCTCGACGCCGCCTGGAAGGCCAAGCAGATCGACGTCGCCACCCGGCAGCTGCCGCCCGAGATCCTCTCCGGGCTGAACGCCAGCGACCCCGACCAGCGCGTGTCCGTGGCCGACAGCTCCGAGACCCGCAACCTGTACCTCAACACCCGCGCCGGTTCGCCGCTGCACGACACCCGCGTCCGGCAGGCCATGGCCTGGCTGATCGACCGCGAGCGGCTGGCCGCCACGGTGTACGACGGGACCGTCGACCCGCTCTACTCGCTGATCCCGACCGGCATCACCGGCCACACCACGTCGTTCTTCGACCTCTACCCCAAGCTGGACCCGGGCAAGGCGAAGCAACTGCTCACCGAGGCCGGCGTGAGCCTGCCCGTCCGCTTCACCTACGGCTATGCCACGGGCCGCGGCGCCGCCGCCGAGGAGGCCGCGGAACTCAAGCGGGAGCTGGAGGCGAGCGGCCTGTTCCAGGTGACCGTCAAGGGCTACGAGTGGACCGACTTCCAGAAGCGCTGGGTGTCCGGGAAGCTGGACGCGTACGCCGTCGGCTGGGTGGCCGACTACCCCGACCCGGACACCTTCGGCTCCCCGCTCGTCGGCTCCGGCGCCACCATGAACACCGGCTACCGCAGCAAGGCCGTCGACCAGCTGATTCAGGACAGCCAGAGGTACGCCGACCGCACCGAGGCCACCGAGGACTTCCGCGAACTGCAGCAGGCCGTCGCCCGTGATGTTCCGGTCATCCCGTTGTGGCAGGCCAAGGAGTACGTCGTCACCAGCGAGGCCGTGGGCGGCGGCCAGTACCTCTCGGACGGCACCGGCGGGTTCCGCCTCTGGCGTCTCACCTGGATCTGACGACTCCGAGGCCGGATCTGACGGCTTCGAAGCCGGATTGGGCGGATCTGACGCGATCTCGCGGTGGTGACCTTCGCCCAAGTGACGCCGGACGGCCACCCGACGCAGCACCATGTGAGGGAGGTGTGGGCGGGGTGAGGAGCAGACGTGCTGAGACGCAACTCCTTCCGGCTGCCCCGGCATCCGGCCTCCGTCGGTCTCGCCCGGCGCCGGGTCAGGGACCACCTGGCCGACTGGGGCCACGCCCCGGACGGCCGGGCGCTGGCCGACGCGGTGCTCCTCGTGTCCGAGCTGGCCACCAACGTCGTACGCCACGGCCCGCTCGTGGAGCGGGAGTTCGAGGTGGCGGTGACCGCCCTCGCCGACGGCTCCTGCCTGATCGAGGTCTCCGACGAGGGCCGGGTGGAGCCCCGGCTGCGCGTGGTGGGCGAGTGGGAGGAGACCGGCCGCGGCCTGCACATGGTGGAGCACATCGCCGCGGCCTGGGGGGTGTGGAGCAGGGGCCGGCACGGCAAGACGGTGTGGGCACTCGTGCCGGCCAACGCCTGAAGCGGGACGCGGGTCGGGACACCTGAAGGGCCGTGCTCGCGGGACACGGCGTTACGACCGTACGGCCCCCGCCGGCAGGGTGACCGTCACCGCCAGCCCCTCGCCCGGCGCCGTCCGCACCGCCACCTCACCCCCGTGCGCGTGCACCACGCCCTGCACGATCGCCATACCGAGCCCGCTGCCCGCGCCCCGGCCGGACCGGAAGAAGCGGTCGAAGACGCGTGCCGCGTCCTGCGGGCCGAGCCCCGGCCCCTTGTCCGCGACACACAGTCGTACGATCCCGTCCGCGCGCTCCACGCCGAGCCGCACCGGCACGTCGGCGGGTGTGTGCGTGCGCACGTTGCCCACCAGGTTGCCGAGCACCTGGCGCAGCCCGGACTCGTCGGCGTGCACCAGCAGGGAGCCGTCGGCGTCGACCGTGAGGGGCCGCTGCGGCTGCTGGACGCGCAGATCCTCGGCCGCGTCCCGGACCAGGCGGGTGAGGTCGACGTTGCGGAACCGGAGTTCGGGCCGCTGGTCGAGGCGGGCCAGGGTCAGCAGCTCGTCGACGAGGCGGCCCATGCGGTCGACCTCGCCGTTCATCCGGTCCCAGGCGCGCTTGCGCTGACCCGGATCGGTGAGCATGCCCTTTTCGTACAGCTGGAGATAGCCGCGTATCGCGGACAGCGGGGTGCGCAGCTCGTGCGAGGCGTCGCCGACGAAGCGGCGCAGCTGGGCCGCGCTGTGTTCGCGGGTGCGGTAAGCCGACTCGACCTGGTGGAGCATCGAGTTGAGGGCGACGCGCAGCTGTTCGACCTCCAGGGTGGCCTCGCGGCTGGAGGGGACGCGCCGGGTCAGATCGCCCTCGGCGATCGCCGACGAGGTCTCCACCATGTCCTCCAGCGGCCGCATCCGGCGCCGGACGCTGAACATCGTCAGACAGGCCAGCACCGCGAGCAGCAGCGTGCCGATGGCGAGATCGAACTTGACGGCCTTGGCGACGCCCTTGTGGAGGCCGTCGGTGGAGGTGGCGAGCAGGATGTAGGTGCCGTCGGCGAGCTGCGTCGCGGACGCCCGGTAGTCGGCGTCCTGCACGCGGATGTCGTGCGGATCCGGGTCCTCGATCAGGGCGCGAGGGTCGTCGACCGCCTTCGCGAAGGCGCGCTGGGCGTCGGTCGGCTCGAAGCCGAGGAGGCCGACGGGCTTGCCCCGCCCGTCCACGGCGGCGAAGAGCGAGTCCGGTCGTGGCTGGTCGTCCGACTGCTGCTGGACCAGCCGGTCGCGCACGAAACCCAGCACGCTCAGCGAGTCGATCTCCCGCAGGGTGAGCTGTGAACCGCCCAGGGAGTCCCGGGTCTTGGTGAGCTCCGCGTCGATCTGGTCGAGCAGGTAGTACCGCATGCCCATCACGCTCACGACGGTCGCCGCGACGATGCCGAGCGCGAGCAGCGCCACGTTCGCCAGCGTCAGCTTGGCGCGCAGGGAATGGATGCCGCGCTTCCGGCGGGATCGCGGGACGGGCCTGAGCAGCCTTGCGGGGAGCCTCATGCCAGCCCGTATCCCACACCACGCCGGGTGGTGATCACAGGCGGTCCCAGTGCGTCGAGTTTGCGCCGCAGATAGCTGATGTAGGTCTCGACGACGGTCGAGTCGGGCGGCGTGTGCTCGTACTGCCAGACGTGGCGCAGGAGTTGCTCCTTGGGCACGACCCGGCCGCCGTTGCGCACCAGGAAGCGCAGCAGGGCGTACTCGGTGGGGGTGAGCTCGACGGAGCGGCCCGCGCGGTGCACCGAGTACGTCGTCTCGTCCAGTTCCAGGTCGCCGTAGCGCAGCGGCGGGCGCTGCGGCAGGACGTCGGCCGGGCGGGTGCGGCGCAGCACCGCGGTGATCCGGGCGACGACCTCGTCGATGTTGAACGGCTTGGTGATGTAGTCGTCGCCGAAGCCGAGCGCGCCGACCACCTCCGCGGGCGCGTCGCGGGCGGTGAGGAAGACGAGCGCCAGATCGGGACGTCGGTCGCGCAGTTCGCGCGCCAGGGCCCGCCCGTCCCCGTCGGGCAGCATGACGTCGAGCAGCGCGGCGTCGGGCCTGGTCCGGTCGGCGAGCGTGAGCGCCTCGCGGACGGTGCCCGCCACCATCACCTCGAACCGGTGGTAGCGCAGCGCGATGGCGAGGACGTCCGCGATGCTCTCCTCGTCCTCCACGACCAGCACGGTGCCTGGAGCCGTCGTCATGCTCCCCAGTATCGGGGCGAGCACTGACAGTCGGGCCGGTTCGTGCTTTGGAGTTCCTTGAGAGTCCCGCCCGTTGCATGTCCACGCACGCGTGCCGCCGCCAATTCTGTTGGCCAGGACCTGGGGGACCGACCGGACTACGAGGGGGTTTTTGGCGTGGCGACACTGGCACGCTGGTGCTACCGGCACCGGCTGGTGGTCCTGTTGCTGTGGGTGGGAGCGCTGTTCGGCCTGGGCGCGGCGAGTTCGAGCGCGGGCACGAACTACGCGGAGGTCTTCTCTCTGCCCAACACGGACTCCAAGCGCGCGTACGACCTGATGGCGAAGGCCTTCCCGGAGCGCGCGGGTGACACCGACACGGTGGTGTGGAAGGTCGACGAGGGCTCCGTACGGGACGACTCCGTACGGTCCCGGATAGAACCCGCGCTGCGGGAGATCCGCGGCATGGAGGGGGTCGGCGAGGTCACCGATCCGTACGGTGAGCGGGGCGCCGCCCAGATCAGCGAGGACGGGCGGATCGCGTACGCCCAGGTCACCTTCGCCGCGCAGGCGGACGCCGTACCCAAGGACCTGGTCGAAGACGTCGTCGACACCGCGCAGGACGCCGGCGGCGACGGCCTCCAGGTCGAGCTGGGCGGCCAGGCCATCACACGCGTGCAGGAGCCGCCGACCGGCACCGCCGAGATCGTCGGCATCCTCGCGGCGGCCGTCGTGCTGTTCCTGGCCTTCGGCTCGTTCTTCGCGATGCTGCTGCCGATCCTGGTGGCGCTGTTCGGCGTGGGCACCGGACTGTTCGGGACGCAGCTCCTCAGCCACGTCACGAACGTGCCCGAACTGGCTTCCCTGCTCTCCACGCTGATCGGCCTGGGCGTCGGCATCGACTACGCCCTGTTCATCGTCACCCGGCACCGCAAGGGCATCCAACGCGGCCTGGACCCCGAGGAGGCGGCGGTCACCGCCCTCAACACCTCCGGGCGGGCCGTGCTGTTCGCGGGCGGCACGGTGTGCATCGCGCTCGCCGGGATGCTGGTGACGAACCTGCGCTTCCTGGACGGCGTGGTCATCGGCACCTCGCTCACCGTCGTCCTGAGCGTGCTCGCGGCCGTCACCCTGCTGCCCGCGATGCTCGGCCTCCTGGGCCACCGTGTGCTCAGCCGCCGCCAGCGGCGCCGACTGGCCGCCCAGGGCCCCGAGGAGGAGCGCACGAGCGGCCTCGCGGCCCGCTGGTCGGCCACCGTCGAGCGCCGCCCGCGCTCGGTCGCCGCCCTGGCCGTCGTCGTGATGGCCGTCCTCGCCCTGCCCCTGCTGTCCCTGCGTCTCGGCACGGTCGACCAGGGCAACGACGACGCGTCGACGACGACCAGGCAGGCGTACGACCTGCTCGCCGAGGGCTTCGGCCCCGGCTTCAACGGCCCGCTCCAGGTGGTCGTGAACGGCGACGCGGGGGACAGTCTGGTCGCGACCATCCGGGACACGGACGGCGTCGCCCAGGCCGTCTCGGCGCCTCCCGCGAACGGCGTCACCGTCATCCAGGTCGTCCCGACCACCTCACCACAGGCCGAGGAGACCGACCGCCTCATCGACACCCTGCGCGACCGGGTGATCCCGGAGGCGGGCGTCCAGGCCCACGTGGGCGGCGTGACAGCGGTCTCGAAGGACTTCGCCTCGGTCACGGCCGACCGGCTGCCGTACTTCATCGCGACGATCATCGGCCTCGGTTTCGTCCTGCTGCTGATCGCCTTCCGCTCCGTCGTGGTCCCCCTGACGGCCGCGCTGATGAACCTGATCGCGGCGGCGGCCTCCTTCGGCGTCCTGGTGGCGATCTTCCAGTGGGGCTGGGGTCTGAACCTGCTGGGCCTCGGCCAGGAGGGCCCGATCGCGGCCTTCCTGCCGATCATCATGCTGTCCCTGCTCTTCGGCCTCTCCATGGACTACCAGGTGTTCCTGGTCAGCCGGATGCACGAGGAGTGGGTGCACACGCGCGACAACGCGCGAGCGGTGCGGGTGGGGCTGGCGGAGACCAGCCGCGTCATCAACTCCGCCGCTCTGATCATGGTGTGCGTCTTCATGGCGTTCGTGCTCAGCGGCGACTACGGGGCGGCGATGGCCGGCGTCGGACTGGCCGCCGCGGTCGCCCTGGACGCGTTCATCCTGCGTACGGCCCTGGTGCCGGCCGCGATGCACCTGCTCGGCAACTCCAACTGGTGGCTGCCCGGGTGGCTGGACAAGCGGCTGCCGCATCTGGCGGTGGAACCGAAGGAGGAGGCGGCTTCTTCGGAAGCCCTTGCCGCAAAGGGCCCCGCCTCGGTCGTCCACGGCTTCGTCCGGACGGCGGACGGCGAACCGGTCCCGGAGGCGGCGGTGACGCTGCTGTCGGCGGGCGGACGTCAGCTGGACCGGGTGGTGTCCCTCGCGGACGGCTCGTACATCGTGTCGGTGCCGGGTCCGGGGACGTATCTGCTGGCGACGACGGCTCCGTCGTACGGGTCGCGGGCGCGGCAGGTGGAGGTCGGGGACGGGCCGCTGGTGTGTGACGTGGAGCTGGCCGAGGGCGAGGTGGACGCGGTCAACTAGCCTTCGACTGCCCGGCTTTGAGGATCTCGTCCACGTCGAGGCTGACCTTGGCGCCGATCGAGTCGGGCAGGGCGACGATCTCGCCGGGGGCGTGGACGCGGTGGTTGGCGTACGTGTTCCCGGCGGGTTCGGTCAGGACGTGGAGGCGCTGGTGCTGGCGGTCGACGATGACGTAGACGGGGATCTTTGCCTGGGCGTATGCGGTGACCTTGCCGCGGAGATCGTTCTGGTAGTTGCTGGATGTGACCTCCAGGACGAGACGGAAGGCGATCGGGTCGTAACAGTTGTTCTCGACGAGGTGATCTTCGATGTCACCATCGACGACTGCAAGGTCGGGGATCGCGTAGTCCTCGACACCGGCGGGGAGCCAAAGCCCGACTCCTTCGAGCACTTCCGTTTCGCCGCCATCCAGACCTGCGGCGTAGAAAGGTCGCCTCAACCTGGACAGAGCGCGGGCGTGAGCCACGTTGGGGGGCGGGGACACGATGAGCAGGCCTCCGATGATCTCGACGCGGTACCCCGGAAGGCGGTCCATGATTCGGTTCGCCTCCGCGATCTGCGGACGGTCGCCGTGGGGCCGCTCGACGGATGCTGCGGACATCACGTGCCTCCTGTGGGCCGGTATCGAGAGCATCATCGTAGGCAGGTCGGATACGAGGTGTCCCGTTCGATCCCTTTCACCCGATCGTGGATCACTCCGCCCGCCCTCTCGCCCCCGCCCCCGGATCCGGCATCATCTTCGTCATCCCCGGCAGGAAGTCCGTGAACAGCTCGTGCACCTCCCGCACCAGCGGCCGCAGCACCCGGAACCGGGCCAGTGACACGCCCCGCGCGGTGAGCCGCGCCCCCCGCTCGGCGAGCCGGTAACTCCGCTCGCGGCCCTCCGTGCGGTCGAAGATCCAATACAGCACGAGCCCCATCTGGGAGAGCCACATCAACTCGGGGAGGACGTCCCGCAGTTCCTCCGGCACCTTGGTCTTCGCCCCGGCGAGCACCTGCCGGTGGATGCTGATGGCCTCCACGCGCGCGTGCTCCGACTCGGGGGAGAAGGGGCTGAGCGGGCTGTCCGGATCGGCGGCGTTCTTGAAGAACTGCACCGCGAACTCGTGGTACGGGGTCGCGATGTCCAGCCACACCCTCAGGACGCCCGCGAGCCGCGCCTCCAGGTCGGTCTCCCGGGCCAGGACCTCCCGGACCGCCACCTGGTGCTCGGCGGCGATCCGGTCGTAGAAGCCCTGGATCAGGTGCTCCTTGCCCTCGAAGTAGTAGTACGCGTTGCCCACGGAGACCCCGGCCTCCTTGGCGATGGCCCGCATGGTCGTCTTGTCGTAGCCGCGCTCCTGGAACAGTCGCATCGCCGTCTCGAGGATGAGCGCGCGGGTCTGCTCGGACTTGCTCGGGTTACCGCCCTCATCGGGGCCGTCGTTGTTCGCAGGCACGGAACGGAGCCTAACGAGTGGCGCAGGTACCGCTGTCGCAGGCAGGGGGGCTGTACGTCCATCCCCGGGCGGAGTCGTACGCCCACCCGTCCGCGCGGTGGTACACCTTGCCGCTCCACTGGCCCGCGTTCGCCCGCTGTCCGTGCCACTGCGCCCCGCGCCACTTGGCCGCGGCGAGCACCGCGCCCTTGGCGAGCCTCGCCCCGGACGCCGTGCTCAGGCGGTGCGCGAGCGGCCGGTGCGCGCGCAGGGCCCACAGGGTGACGATCCAGGCGGCGGCGCCGCGGTAGACCTGGCCCGCGTCCCCCACGACGGTGATCTCGTCCAGGGTGGCCCGGTGGTCGAGCCCGGGAAAGCGCCGCCGGGCCTCGTCCGACCCGGCGGGGACCAGTTCCAGCGGCACCAGCTGCGGCTGCCGTACGAGCCAGTCGCGCAGGAAGGCGCACAGGGAGCACTCGGCGTCGTACAGGACGGTGAGCCGGCGGACCGGGACACGCGTGGTGCCCCGGTCCTCGGCGGGCGTCGCGGTGCTCATGCCCGGACCCAGTCCTGCGGTGCGACCGGCGGCACCTGCTCCCGCTCCATGACGCTCCGCCGCCGGATCCGGTTGAGCACGTACACGTTGCCCAGGTGCATGACGCCGAGCACCAGCAGCACCACGCCCAGCTTGGTCGACAGGGCCTCGAAGATCTGGCGGGTGTCCTGGATGGTCTCGTCGCCGCTCAGGTAGAGCGCGACGAAGCCGAGGTTGACGAGGTAGAAGCCGACCACCAGGAGGTGGTTGACGGCGTCGGCGAGGCTCTCGTTGCCGCGCAGCACGTCGGCGAGGAAGACGCGTCCGTTGCGGCTGAGCGTGCGGGCCACCCAGACGGTCAGCCCGATGCTGACCAGCAGGTAGATGACGTAGGCGATGACGGTGCGGTCCATGCCCCACCCCTTCTTGAACGCGTTCAAAACGCTGACGGGAAAGACTGTAGTCCCGTATTTGAACGTGTTCAACTCCCTTGTCGGGGAGGGGTCATGGGATCTGCGTCACGCCCTGCGCGCGAGCGCCGGCCGCTTGCTGTAGTCCGTGAACCCGATGACGTTCCCCCACGGATCGGCGATCTCGACGGTCCAGCCGGTGGCGATCGAGAGGGGCTCGTCGAGCGGGGTGATGCCCGCGGCGGCCAGTTCCTTGGCGGCGCGGCGCGCGTCCGGTACCTCCAGCCACGCGCGCGTGCAGGGCCAGGGGGGCGGACGGTGGCCGAAACCGTCCTCCTCTTTGAGCAGGATCCCGGGCGTCTCACCCCCGACCTTGAGCAGCGCGATCCCGCCCTCGTCGAACCGGAACCCCACCGTGAACCCGGCGCGCTCGTAGAACCCGACGGCCTCCGCGAGGTCCCCGACGGGCAGGAGGAGGTTGTCGAAACCGAGCAGTTCGTACGACTCGTCATCTGACATGCCATCAGATTAGGTGCGGAGGCGCCTCTGACCGGGCGGGCTGACCGCGGGGTCACTCATTGGGCCCAGACGCCGCCCCTTCCGCCGCTACGCTGAGGCGTCGTCAGGGCCGAGGCGCGGGGGCGTGGATGGTTGCAGCGGGGGGCGTGAATGGTTCCAGGGGTCAAGGTCTTCTTCGCGGAGGTGCGTGAGACCTGTGCCGGCGTCGCGGAGAGACTGGGTCTCGAGGGTCCGGGCGAACGGGAGTCGGGCCTGCCCGTCGCCGTCGCGACCTACACCGGTTCCGGCGTGAAGTACGAGGTCGTCCTGGGGCTGTGGGACGGCTACGTCGAGATCCACGCGTGCCGCGAGACGTCCTCCACCCTGTGCAAGGTGAGCGTCGAGAAGCTGGCGGTCGCCGCGGGCGCCGTCGAGAAGCCCGGCGGTGTCTCGTTCAGCGCCCGCAGCCTCAGGCAGATGCGGAAGTCCCTGGCCGGCCAGCTCCGTTACGTCGAACTCGTGCATCCGCTGGTGACCGAAGACGCGGCGGCGGCGGTGGAGCTGATGCGCAGGGCGGATGCGCGGGAGTGGAGCAAGCCCCTTCCGAAGTGACCGGTGCATGCCGTGTCCGGGGGCGTTGTCAGTGGTGCCTCGTACTGTCGGCGGCATGGGAATCGTGACGTTCGTCGACGAGACGACAAGCGGGAGCCGCACTGACGGCTGGGGGCTCGAGATCGCCGAGGAGCGGCTCACCGTGCGCGAGTTGATCCGGCGGCGGGTGTTCCAGGAGGTCGCCGAGTTCAACGCGCGTACGCCGGGGGTGTTCCAGGGGCTGGTGCGGCCCGAGGACGCCGAGCGGGTGTTGAACGGGTACGCGCTGCGGACGCCGCGGCGGATAGACCCCGAGGCGCAGACCGAGCTGGCGCTGAAGGCCTTCGCCGGCAACGGCTTCCTCGTGCTGGTCGGAGACCGCCAGGTCACGGACCCGGACGAACAGATCGAGCTGGCGCTCGGCACCGAGGTCACGTTCCTGAAGCTCGTCCCCCTGGTGGGTGGCTGATGCACAGCTCTCGCGTGCGTCTGCTGCGCCGGCACATCGCCGCCCAAGACATGGACCGGGTCGCCGACGAGGCGATGAAGGCGCTGGTCGACAACCAGGCCTACTGGACCGGAGGCTGGGAAGAGGTGCTCGGCGAGCTTCGGGAGCTGCCCGCCGAGCGGCGCCGCGAGCTGGTGCACGCGGTGGCCGAGCGCTTCCCGTCGGTCGGTGACGAGACGGAGAGCCGGTGCAACGCCCTGACCTTGTACGCCCTCGCCGCCGACGGACTGGACGACGATCCCCTGGCGGCCGAGCGTCGCAAGACCCTCGACGACCTGGGCCGGCAGTACTCTCTGTGGTCCGCGACGCTCTTCGATCTCCTGGCCGAGGCGGAGTGGGCCGCCGGCCGGGCGCTGTCTCCCGCCGTCGTGGCCGTCGTCCGCCGCTCCGCCCAGGACAGATACTGCCTGGACGAACTGGTCTCCCTGGCGAAGAAGCTGACCGAGCCCGTCCTCAACGTGGGTGAGGCGTGGGCCGAGCAGGCCATGCGGGACACCGCCGATGCCGACGGGCAGGCCCTGCTCGCCCATGCCGCCACCGCCACCGCGTCCAAACCCACAGCCAGGTGGGACAAGCGGGCCGCCGCCCTCGTCGACACCCTCGGCCCCGACCGCGTCCGCGAGACCGTGCTGTCCTGGCTGACCCTCGTCGGCCGCCCCCGCACCCTCCCGCTGGACCTGCGGGCGTACGAGGCGAACCTCAACAACGCCTACGACCCCTACAACGCCAACGCCCTGCGCGGCCTGGCGTGGCTGCTCTCCGTCCTGCCCCCGCACCCCGACACGCCCCGTGCCCTCGGTGCCCTCGTCGAGACCTCGCTGAAGAAGGTCGCCGGGCTCGGCCCGCGCAACCCCAAGGTCGCCAACGCCGGTGTCATCGCGCTCGCCCGCATCGACAGCGAGCCCGCCCTCGCAGAACTCGCCCGCCTGGCCACCCGGGTGACGTACAAGAACACCGCCAAGCTCCTCGACTCGGCCCTGGAGGAACGGGCCGTCGCGCTGGGCCTCGGCCGCGAGGAGATCGAGGAACTGGCCGTACCGGCCTACGGGCTCACCGAGGTCGGCCGCGCCGAGTACCGGCTGGGAGAGGCCACCGCCCTGCTCGAAGTGCACGGCTCCAAAGCCCTGTTGACCTGGCGCAACACCACCGGCAAGGCGGTCAAAAGCGTGCCCGCGTCCGTCCGGCGCGACCACCCGGACGAGCTCACGGAACTCAAGGCCGCCGTCAAGGACGTCGACAAGATGCTCTCGGCCCAGACCGAGCGCCTGGACCGCCAGTTCCTGGCCCGCCGGACGTGGCCGTACGCCACCTGGCGCGAGCGCTACCTCGACCATCCCCTGGTCGGCACCCTGGCCCGCCGTCTCCTGTGGACCGTGGACGGCGTCACGGTCGGCCACGCCGACGGCGAACTGCGCACCCTCACCGACGACCCGGTCCGCACCGGCCACGAGGTCCGGCTCTGGCACCCCGTCGGGCACGAACCCGCCGAGATCGTCGCCTGGCGCGACTGGCTGGAACGCCACGAGATCACCCAGCCGTTCAAGCAGGCTCACCGCGAGGTGTACCTCCTCACGGACGCCGAGCGCTCCACAGCCACCTACTCGAACCGCTTCGCGGCCCACTTCCTCCGCCAGCACCAGTTCCACTCCCTGGCGGCGGTCCGCGGCTGGCGCAACAAACTCCGCCTGTGCGTCGACGACGAGGCACCACCGGCCACCCGCGAACTACCGCAGTGGGGCCTGCGCGCCGAGTACTGGATCGAGGGCGACGGCGAGGAGTACGGCATCGACACCACCGACTCCGGCAGCTACCTCCGCCTGCGCACCGACCAGGTCCGGTTCTACCCGATCGACGCCCCGCACAACTCTGCGCACTGCTACGGCGGCGAGTACGGCATGTGGCTGCGCGACGGGTCGGACCCGGTGGACCCGCTGCCCCTGGATACGATCCCACCCCTGGTCCTCTCCGAAGTCCTGCGCGACGTCGACCTCTTCGTCGGCGTGGCCAGCGTCGGCAACGACCCGACCTGGCAGGACGGCGGCCCCGACGGCCGCTTCCGCGAGTACTGGACGTCGTACGGCTTCGGCGACCTCAACCAGAGCGCCCAGACCCGCCGACTCCTCCTCGACCGCCTCGTCCCCCGCCTGGCGATAGCCGACCGCTGCACCCTGGAGGGCCGCTTCCTCCACGTGAAGGGCGAACGCCACACCTACAAGATCCACCTCGGCTCGGGCAACATCCTCATGACCCCGGACGACCGCTACCTGTGCATCGTCCCGAAGTCCAACGGGGGTTCACCGCAGGGCGGGTACCTGCCGTACGAGGGGGACCGGATGCTGGCGGTCATCCTCAGCAAGGCGATGATGCTGGCCGACGACACGGAGATCACGGATCCGACGATCCTGAGTCAGCTGTAGGGAAGCCGAGATCCCCAAGCCCCCATACTGAAGAGCGCTGAGGGGCGTTTGGGGAGGACGGGCTTCGTGCGACGGGTGCTGTCGGTGCAGTTCGCGCCGTGCGCGCTGTTCGTCGCCGGGGTGCTTGCGCTGGTGCGGGCGGGAAGTTTCTCCGGGCGCAGCGACTGGAACGCCGTATGGCCGCAGCGGCCTGGCACGGCGGTCGGCGTCATCGCGACGATCACCGTCTGCGCGTCCCTGCTCGGTCTGCTGCTGCAGCCGTTCCAGGTGCGTGCGGTGCGTGTTCTGGAGGGCTACTGGGACCGCTGGTCGCTGACGGCCGGGCTGGCCGGGATGCTGGCGCGGGTCCAGCACAGACGCTGGCAGGCGTTGCGTCGGCGGACTCAGCGGTCGGCGGCCGGGGACAGCGGCCTGCGCGTACAGGCCGACGCACGCCGCCGCCTGGCCGCCCGACCGCCGGCCGAGGTCCTGCTGCCCACGGCTCTGGGAAACGCCCTGCGCGCCGGAGAGTTGAGCGCCGGAGAACGCTACGGCCTCACCACGCTGACCTCCTGGCCACGCATATACCTCCAGGTCTCCGACCGCATGGCCGAGGTGCTCCGCTCCACCCGCGACGCCCTCGACACAGCCGTCAACCTCTGCTGGTCCTTCCTCGCCCTCACGCTCACGGGTGTCACCGCCCTGTACGACGAACCGTCCGCCTGGTGGCTGTGCGGTGCCGGAGTGCTGCTGGCGGCGGTCGCGTACAAGGGGGCGGTGACAGTGGCGCAGGCGTACTCGGGGCTGATGCATGTGGTGTACGACCTGCATCGCTTCGATCTGCTCGACGCACTGCACTATCCGCTGCCCCGTGACCGGACGAGCGAGGAGGAGGTGTTCTCCGAGGTATCGGATCTGTTCGCCGGGCTGCGGCACCAGGACCGTACCTACGACCACCCAGGGGTGAGGGCCCGGCCGGACAGAGGCGACTCCGCAGCGCCCTAACTGTCGCCGAGAACCGCTCGAGCCTTGTAGTAGTGGGCCACGAGTTCTTCGCGCGGGCAGAGGGCGAGGACGGCGAGCGGCAGACCCTTGAAGTCGCACACGGCCGTGTGGGCCAACGTCAGGGCTCCGGATCGCTCGAGATATGCCCGCGCCGTGGCCTCCCCCTGCTCGACGGCGGCGCTCCAATCGTCGATCTGCTTGCGCCGGAAGGAGCCTCCGAAGGGCCGCTCGCAGCCGGGACACAGATGCGTCACAGGTGCCTCACCTGGCAGCGTCACGTCGTAAAGCATCAGTTCGTGCCTCCGTCCAGCGATTTGGGTTTGTTCTTCTGCCTGAACTCCCGGTGGAGGTGGAACATCCACCAGGCCTCGACGAGAGCTGCCGCCAACGCCAGGCCCGTGGCAATCCAGTGCCACACGGCGTGATCATCACCGGAAGGAATCAGTGCCGACGACACGGCGAAGACGAGCAGCATCGTTCCGCTGTTGAAGGCGATCACCGCACGCTGGTTGCGCACTTTCCACACGATGAAGTGCGCTTCTTGCTCGACCTGTGCAAGGGGCCCACGATCCAGTTCCTCCGGGGTGTACCAGGCCTCGAGCGTCTGCCTGTTGTACAGGAACCTGCGGGCGTCCGCCCCGAGCTGAATGCTCCCGATCAACGAGATGGAGGCCGTGACCACGAGGAGCAGCGTTGCCCCGGGCCACCGGAAATCGTTGCCGTCCACGAGCACCACACCGAGCAGGGACAGCGACGCCGCGGTGAGCAGTGGCGCGGCCACCGTTTGCGTCGAGACCGACGCTTCCGCGTATCCGAGCGGATACGGAACACGCGGCCATGTGCTCGGTTCTTTCCTGTGTTCCATTAACCGCCCCCCACCCGTTGGGCTTTGTGCCCGGAGTGTGACAGACGGAATCACTAATTCAGTAGAGGGCGAAATTGCGCCAGAAATGCATGAGGGCTCTGTTTCCAGAGGTACGGAAACAGAGCCCTGATGCATTCGAAAAAGATCAGTAGCGGCGCGTAATAAGCGCCCTCTTCACTTCCTGGATCGCCTTCGTGACCTCAATGCCACGCGGGCACGCGTCCGTGCAGTTGAACGTCGTCCGGCAGCGCCAGACGCCGTCGCGGTCGTTCAGGATCTCCAGTCGCTGCTCCGCCGCGTCGTCGCGCGAGTCGAAGATGAAGCGGTGGGCGTTGACGATGGCGGCCGGGCCGAAGTACTGGCCGTCGTTCCAGAAGACCGGGCACGAGGACGTGCAGGCCGCGCACAGGATGCACTTCGTCGTGTCGTCGAAGCGCTCGCGGTCCTCGGCCGTCTGGAGACGCTCGCGCGTGGGCTCGTTCGTCTCCTTCGTGATGAGGAAGGGCATCACGTCGCGGTACGCCTGGAAGAACGGGTCCATGTCCACGACCAGGTCCTTCAGGACCGTGAGGCCCTTTATGGCCTCCACCGTGATCGGCTTCTCGGGGTTGAGGTCCTTGATCAGGGTCTTGCAGGCGAGGCGGTTCTTGCCGTTGATCCGCATGGCGTCCGAGCCGCAGATGCCGTGCGCGCAGGAGCGGCGGAAGGTCAGCGTGCCGTCCAGTTCCCACTTGATCTTGTGGAGGGCGTCGAGGACGCGTTCCTTCGGGTCGATCTCCACCTGGAAGTCTTCCCAGGTCGCCTCGGCCGAGACCTCGGAGTTGAAGCGACGGATGCGGAAGGTCGCCGTGATGTACGGGGAGTCGGCGAAGCCGGGCTCGGGTGTGCCGGCCGCGTCCGCCTTGTCCAGGGTCGGGGTTGCCATCAGTACTTACGCTCCATCGGCTGGTAGCGGGTCTGGACGACCGGCTTGTAGTCGAGACGGATGGACTCGGTGCCGTCGTCGCCCACCTCGCGGTACGCCATGGTGTGGCGCATGAAGTTGACGTCGTCGCGGTTGGGGTAGTCCTCGCGGTAGTGACCGCCGCGGGACTCCTTGCGCGCCAGGGCGGACACGGCCATGACCTCGGCCAGGTCCAGGAGGTTGCCGAGCTCGACGGCCTCCAGCAGGTCGGTGTTGAACCGCTTGCCCTTGTCCTGGATCGAGACGTTCAGGTAGCGCTCGCGCAGTTCCGCGATCTTCTCCACGGCCGTCTTGATCGTCTGCTCGGTGCGGAACACCATGACGTTCGCGTCCATGGTCTCCTGCAGCTCGCGGCGCAGGACCGAGACCCGCTCGGTGCCGGTGGCGTCGCGCAGGCGCTCGACCTGCGCGACCACGAGCTCCGCCGGGTTCTCGGGCAGCTCGACGTAGTCCGCCTTCTGCGAGTACTCCGCCGCCGCGATGCCAGCCCGCTTGCCGAAGACGTTGATGTCCAGCAGCGAGTTGGTGCCGAGGCGGTTCGCCCCGTGGACGGAGACGCAGGCGACCTCGCCGGCCGCGTACAGGCCCGGGACGACCGTCGTGTTGTCGGCGAGGACCTCGCCCTCGACGTTCGTCGGGATGCCGCCCATCGCGTAGTGCGCGGTGGGCTGGATCGGGATCGGGTCCGTGTACGGCTCGATGCCCAGGTAGGTGCGCGCGAACTCGGTGATGTCCGGGAGCTTGGCGTCCAGCTGCTCCGGCGGGAGGTGGGTGAGGTCGAGGTAGACGTGGTCGCCCTCGGGACCGCAGCCGCGGCCTTCCCGGATCTCCGTGTAGATGGAGCGGGACACGACGTCTCGCGACGCCAGGTCCTTCATCACCGGCGCGTACTTCTCCATGAAGCGCTCGCCGTCCTTGTTGCGGAGGATGCCGCCCTCACCACGGGCGCCCTCCGTCAGCAGGATGCCCATGCGCCAGATGCCGGTCGGGTGGAACTGGAAGAACTCCATGTCCTCCAGCGGCAGCCCACGGCGGTACACGGCGGCCTGGCCGTCGCCCGTCAGCGTGTGCGCGTTCGACGTCACCTTGAAGAACTTGCCGCAGCCGCCGGACGCGTAGATCACGGCCTTCGCCTGGAAGACGTGGATCTCGCCGGTCGCCAGTTCGTAGGCGACGACACCGGCCGAGCGCTTGACGCCGTCGACCTCGGTGATCAGCTGGTCCAGGACGTAGAACTCGTTGAAGAACTCCACGCCCTCCTTGACGCAGTTCTGGTACAGCGTCTGGAGGATCATGTGACCGGTGCGGTCGGCCGCGTAGCAGGAGCGGCGGACCGGGGCCTCACCGTGGTTGCGGCTGTGTCCGCCGAAGCGGCGCTGGTCGATGGTGCCGTTCGGGGTGCGGTTGAACGGCAGGCCCATCTTCTCCAGGTCGAGGACCGAGTCGATGGCCTCCTTCGCCAGGATCTCGGCGGCGTCCTGGTCGACCAGGTAGTCACCGCCCTTGACCGTGTCGAAGGTGTGCCACTCCCAGTTGTCCTCCTCCACGTTGGCCAGCGCGGCGGCCATGCCGCCCTGCGCGGCGCCCGTGTGGGAGCGGGTGGGGTAGAGCTTGGTCAGCACGGCGGTGCGGCTGCGCTTCGTCGACTCGATGGCGGCGCGCATACCGGCGCCGCCGGCGCCGACGATGACGGTGTCGTACTTGTGGATCTTCATGGGTGGATTACCTCAGCCCCGTGCCTAGCGGATGTTCGGGTCGAAGGTGAAGATCACCAGCGTGCCCAGCAGGATGGTGAACACCGTGGCGGTGTAGAGCAGGCCCTTCAGCCACAGGCGGGTGTTCGCGCGCTCCGCGTAGTCGTTGATGACTGTGCGCAGGCCGTTGGCGCCGTGCAGCATCGCCAGCCACAGCATCAGCAGGTCCCAGACCTGCCAGAACGGGGACGCCCAGCGGCCCGCCACGAAGGCGAAGCCGATCTTGGAGACGCCGCCGTCCAGCACCAGCTGGATCAGCAGGTGGCCGATGACCAGGACGACCAGGACGATGCCCGACAGCCGCATGAACAGCCACGCGGCCATCTCGAAGTTGCCCCGCGTCGACTTCGGGGTCTTCCTCGTGCGCTGACGCGGGGCCTCGATGAGGGGGGCCGGGTTGTCGACGCTGTAGAGGGACTCGCCCTCGACAGGGCCGATACCGGACGCGGCGGTTTCGGTGGTGGACATATGCGCGTCAGCTCCCGAACAGTTCACGGTAGGCGTGGCCGAGGACGGGGTAGATCGCCCCGATCATCAGCACGACCCACACGCCCACGACGGTCCAGAGCATCTGCTTCTGGTAGCGCGGGCCCTTCGACCAGAAGTCGACGGCGATGACACGCAGGCCGTTGAGCGCGTGGAAGAGGATGGCGGCGACGAGGCCGTACTCCAACACGGCCACGAGCGGCGTCTTGTAGGTGGCTACGACGTTGTCGTAGTCCTCGGGGGAGACACGGACGAGCGCAGTGTCCAGCACATGAACGAACAGGAAGAAGAAGATGAGGACGCCGGTGACTCGATGAGCCACCCAGGACCACATTCCTTCCCGGCCGCGGTACAGCGTTCCAGCCGGCACGGAAGAACCCTCCGGGAGCGGGGATTGGGGCCGCGCCGGCTTCTGTGTCGGACGGGCCCGGCCGGGTACGGTCCACCGGCCCCCAGCATCGTAGCGAGACGCTGCCGCTGGGCTTCGCCGGGGTGTGAGGGTGTGATCAAAGTGGCACGCGTATGGGTTAGCGTTTGCGGGTTATGGGGTGGAGTGTCCGCTTATTTGCCGGGTGCGGGCGCGTTGGGGCTGGTCGCGCAGTTCCCCGCGCCCCTGAGAGACGTCACCAGACGGCCCCTTGCGAGGCGCCGGAGTTCCTCTGCGGTCACCACTCGCTCCTCCTCCGGATCGTTTGTCAATCGTGACCGGATGGCTGCCAGGAGTTGGTCGGCGGCCTCCGAAGGGGGAACCCCGTCCAGGCAAATGGCGAACACGTGTCCGAACTTCGTCTCGTACGCCGCATGCGCCGCCCCCAGTGCCATGTGCGCCGCCCGGTACGCGTCGTCCGGCAGTACCGGCAGCGTCTCGGCTGCCAGCGCCTCGGCCAGGTCGCCCGGTGTCAGGTCGTACGCCGCCTCGTCCGATGCGGCGAGGAGGGAGTCGAGGTTGGGGTAGGGGCGGTGGGCGGCGACGCGGGTGGCCCAGCGGAGGCTGTGGAGGCAGGTGAGGAGGGTGTGGCGGATCTCCTCGGCGGGAGCGGTGTTGAAGTGCTCCAGCGGGGCAGGCGAGCCGGGCGTGTCCCGGGTCTGCTCGGGCAGCGAGGGTATGGCCACTCGGCCAGGAAGGTGTGGGGGCGTCACGTGGGTTTCGGCAGAGGATGATGTGAGATATGTGGCACCACGCTATCGAGAGCGGACATCGTGTGTCCGACCGATGCCCGAATTTCATCCGAACGGGAGAGTTTCAGAACGTGTGGTGGACGCGTCCGGGTCACCCGAGGGCCTAGCGTTGTCGCTGTGAGTCAGCACAGGCGGAGTCAGCACAGTCGCAGGACACCGGTGAAGAGCGCGTTGAAGCAGACGTGGGTGCTGATCGTCGCGGTGGTGGTCGTGACGGTCGCGGCCGGGGTGGGCCTCGGCCTGCTGGCCACTGACGGCGACGGCGACGGCGGTGAGCCCGTGGGGTCGGCGCAGCAGCAGCCGTCCCCCACCGCTTCCGAGGGCGGGTCGTCGTCCGCCTCCAAGACCCCGAGTCCTTCCCCCACCCGCTCCTATCCGCTCTCGCAGCCGCCCCGCACCATCCCCGCCGTCCGCACCCACACCCCGGCGCGCGGGCCCGGCTGGACGCCGGACAAGGGTGAGCGGGTCGTGGTCAGCGACGGGGACCTCGCCGACGAGGGGCGGCTGCTCGCCGGCGAGCTGGGGCTGACGTACGCGGGGCAGCAGGGCGACGTGCGCGCCGGGGACGTACGGCTGGCGCTCAATGACGACGAGGGCGCGGATCCGGAGTCGTACACCATGACCGTGCGCGGCGGGCGGGTGACGATCAGCGGGCCCGCGGACGCGGGGGTGTTCTACGGCACGCGCACGCTCAAGCAGGAGGTGCACGGCGGCGGTACGGCGCCGGAGGGCGTCGTGCGGGACGAGCCGGCCAAGCCGGTGCGCGGGTTCCAGCTGGACATCGCGCGCAAGCACTTCACCGCGGACTGGATCGAGGACCGGGTCCGGGAACTCGGCGATCTGAAGATCAACCAGCTGGGGCTGCACTTCTCCGACGACCAGGGGTTCCGGATCGAGTCCGACTCCCACCCGGAGGTCGTGTCCCAGGAGCATCTGACGAAGGCGCAGGTCAGGCAGATCGTCGCGCTCGCCGCGAGCCGGCACATCACCGTGGTGCCGGAGATCGACTCGCCGGGGCATCTGGGCGCCGTGATCGCCGCCCACCCGGACCTCCAGCTGCGCAACACGCAGGGCGTGGCCACGCGCGGGGCGGTGGACATCTCCGATCCGGACGCCGCCGAGATCGTCGACGACCTGCTGAACGAGTTCGCGGATCTCTTCCCCGGCGACCAGTGGCACCTCGGCGGCGACGAGTACCAGGCGCTGGTGGTGTCCGACCCCGAGGCGTCCTATCCGCAGCTCGCCTCCGCCGCCCGCGAGGCGTTCGGCTCCGGCGCGAGCGTCGAGGACCTCACCACCGGCTGGCTCAACGACCGCGCCGACACGGTCCGCGCCCACGACAAGACCCCCCGCGCCTGGAACGACGGGTTCTTCGCCGGTACGTCCGTCAAGGCCGACGCGGACATCCAGGTCGCGTACTGGACGGGCAAGGAGATCGGGGCGCGGCTGCCGACCGCGTATCTGAGCGAGGGGCGGAAGCTGATCAACTACAACGACGAGTTCCTGTACTACGTCCTCGGGGAGCCGCTGACCTTCGTCTATCCGACCGGGCAGCGGATCTACGAGCAGTGGACGCCGCTCGTCGTGCGCGGCACGCAGCCGGTTCCGGCGAAGTACGACGACCAGATCCTCGGCGGGGTCTTCGCGGTGTGGGGCGACCTGCCGAACTCGCAGACCCAGGCGCAGGTCGCGGCCGGGATCCGGATGCCGCTCAGGGCGATGGTCCAGAAGCTGTGGGACCCGGGGAAGCCGGAGCTGTCGTGGTCGCAGTTCAAGGCGCTCGCGGACCGGCTCGGCTGAACCCGGATCGGGGCGGATTGTCCCGTCCGGCTGCGAACGGCCGTACGAATGTGGTGTATTCGGGCGGAGCCGTACGGAGAGCAGCCGGGGGGAACCGGAATGGGTTACTGGGGGTACTTCGTCGTCGGTCGCGGGGAGCGGCCGCTCGCGGAACTGGAGGCGTTGTCCGGCGTCAAGGGCATGTCGTTACGGGCGTCGGCGCCGGGCGGGTGGCAGGTGTGGGAGTACCCGAGCGGTGACGGCGACGTCGGGAGCATGAACGGGCTAGCCGTGGAGACCGGCGCGCCCGCGCTCTTCGGGTACGTCATGGACAGCGCGACCGTGGTCGTGGAGGCGGCGGGGCCCGAGAGCGGGGCGTGGACGAGCTGTCTGGGCCGGGCGGCCATGGCCACGTATCTCGGTGCCGACCGGGAGGGGCTGACCCTGGAGGACTACTTCCTGGAGCCCCGGGACGCCGCCGAGCGGGCCGTCGCGTGGGCGCTGGAGGCGGGGCACGAGGTCGTCGCCGAGCCGGTGGTCGACGTGCTGACCGCCGACTCCGACCCCGCGTCGGACGTGTTGGCCGAAAACCTGTTCTTCCGGCTGCTCGACCGGCTCGGCGTGGTGCCCCTGTGACACTCCCGGGCCGTCGCGCGCAGTAAGGGGAAGTGCGGGCTCCGTTAGGGACGACCGCCTGGCGAGGGAGCGTGGAATGAGCCTGGTGGAACTGATCGCTCAGGCCGACGAACGCGGACTGGCGGCCAGTGGGCTGGCTTGTTTGGACCGGTGTCTGCCCCTGCTGGGCGGGGACGACGAGGTGCTGCGGCCGCTGTGGGCCGACCTCGCGGACGGCGGTGACGGCGGCGACTGGGGCGTGCGCATCGCCCAGGTGCGCGACAAGCTCGCCGGCGCCGGCCCCGCGGAGTCCGCCGGGGACGAGGCCGCGCTGCTGGCCCGCCGGATGCTCGAGGCCGCCCCGGCCGAACGGTCCGCCGCCGGGGTACGGGTGTGGGCCGACGGCTGTTCCGTCGCCGCCCTGCACATCCACCGCCTCCTCGACCCCTCCGCCGGCCTGGCGTCCTCGGTCGACGCCCCCCGCGAGGGCCGTACGGAGGGCGTGTCGCCCCTCGTCGCCGCCGAACTGCGCCGCCAGATCACCGTCCTGGAGCTGCTCGCCGAACACGGCGCGGGCGGCGTACGGCGGGCGCTGGAGGTGTCGACCGAGGGGCGGCGCGTGCTGCGCGCGGTGGTGTCGCGGCGGTCCCGGAAGCGGCGTTGACGCCGCTCAGAGCATCAGCCACTTGACCACCGCGTCCCCGTACAGGGCCGTCTGCTTGTAGAACGCGGTCAGGTCCCGGTGGGTCGCGGCGAAGGCGGCCCGCACTTCGGGCTCCGCGTCCGGCTCGGCGTACGGCTGCAGGAGTCTCTCGCGGGTGCCCTGCCACAGGTCGTCGAAGTCGGCCGCGGTGAGGTAGGCGGCGACCCGGGCCGTGTGGGCCGCGGTGAGCAGCAGGAACGGTGGCTGGGCCGCGTCGGGGTGGAACACCGGGCGGCCGCCCAGGACCACCTGGCAGGGAGGGCCGTCCGGCGCGTGGTTCGGGGGGATGCCGGAGTAGAGGAGCTCGTGGTCGAGGTACCGCTGGTCCAGCACCTCCTCCCGGTGCCGGCCGATCCGCTCCCGCACGGAGTCCCAGTCGTCGTCGAACAGTCGTTGGAACCAGGTCGCGCTGTTGCGCAGGGCCGGGGGCGGCACCGCGCGGAAATGGAAGTACGTGTTCATCAGAGAGAGGAGCGCGCGGGAGCGGCGAACTGTCACACCCGGGTAAACCTCATTCCTGAGAGAGTCCTGTGACTGTCGTGGGGCGGCGGTGGGGCGGTCCTGCACCGGTTGCGGAAAGCCTCCTGATCCGGGTGACGAAACACCGCCCCACCACGCTTTTCCCGATGTGACGACTGTGACGACCAATCAGGAGACCAGGCCCTCCGCCGCGACCAAGCCCGTGCGGTGGGCGGCGGACGTGGTGGCCACCCTGCGCGAGGGGGCGCGGCTGCGGCTCGACTACTCGGCGCAGAGTCTGTGGAGCGTCGACCGGATGATCGAGGAGATACGGCGGGACGGGGCGCCGTACGCCGCCGTGGAGACCGTGCTGCGCGGACTCGGGGCCTACGCCGGTGAGGTGGTCGTCCGTCAGACCGGTGCCGAGTGGTGGGCCTCGGGCGGCGACCACTGGATCCGCACCCCCGACAACCGGCTGTGGGACCCGATGGACGAGGCACGGCGGTGCTTCGCCGGGGACGGGTCGCTGCGGCTGCTGTGCCGGGACGCGACGGCAGGGAAGTGACCGTCCGGCCGGGACGCGGCGGCCGGACGGTCACGTGTCTCGGGCCGGTGGCTACGGCGTCAGGGTCTGGCCCAGACGGCCGTCCGTCGGGGTGCCCAGTGTGGTCCTGCTGTAGATGACGGAGTCGGCGTAGCCGAGGCCCGTGCTGTTGTTCGGCAGGTGCAGGAGGATGCCGTCGGTGCCGTCCTCGCCGTCGGCGCCGAACGTCAGGTCCGCGCGGCCGTAGCCGGACAGGTCCGCGAGGGTCACGGACGAGCCGAGGCGGTCGCCGGTCTCCGTGGCGCCCGGGATGACGGACGTGTCCTGGGAGACGCCGACCGAGCCGGAACCGGTGAGGCCGGAGGCGCTGCCCTTGACCAGGATCGCGTTGCCCGCGTCGGCACGGTTCACGCCGTCGCGGGAGAGGTCCTCGCCGGGGGCGCCGGCGAGGGCGTCCGCGTAACCGTCGGCGTTGTAGTCGCCGACCGAGACCGAGGCGCCGAAGGTGTCGCCGGACTCGTTGCCGCCGGGGACGCCCGTCGTGTCCTGGTGGACCGTCGTCAGGCCGGTCGTCGTGAAGCCCGTCGACGTGCCCGGGACCATGGTGATCTGGCCGCCCGAGATGCCGCCCGACTCGGACGCCACCGGCTGGCCGATGACGATGTCGTCGTAGCCGTTGCCGTTGACGTCGCCCGCGGCGATGGAGCGGCCGCCCCTGACGGAGATCACCCCGGCCTTGGTCAGGCCGGTCGCCGAGCCCGCGAAGCGGACCACGCGGCCGATGCCGCCGGTGTCGCGGTAGTTGAGGGCGACGTCCGCGTAGCCGTCCCGGTTGAAGTCGCCGGTCGCGGCGTCCAGGTAGGCGACCGAGCCGGTGGCGGAGGTGAGCGCGCCGTACTGGTACTTGCCGCTGCCCAGCCGGACGTTCCAGTTGCCGCCCTTGCCGCTGCCGGCCGCGAAGACGTCCGCCTTGCCGTCCGCGTTGAAGTCGCCGACGGTGACGGCCGAGCCGAGCTTGGCGCCGGTCGCCGTGATCCCTGAAGTGCTGTACGAGAAGCCGGTGTTGAGGGCCGGGCCGTACATGACGGCGACCTGGCCGCGGTCGGTGCCGAGGGTGTCGTCCTCGCCGGGGGCGCCGATGGCGAGGTCGGCGTGGCCGTCGCCGTTGACGTCGCCCCAGGCGGTGGAGGTACCGAAGCCGTCACCCGTCTCGGTGGCGCCGGGGACACCGGGGCTGTTCTGGGAGAGCGCGACCTTCGCGGCGGGGACCGGGCCGTCGAGGCTGCCGGGGATGACCTTCACCGCGTTGGCCCGGGGGACGCCCGCGACCAGGTCGGTGACGCCGTCCCGGTTGTAGTCGGAGGTGGCCAGGGCGTGCGAGATGCCCGGGGTCTTGGCGAGCGTGGCGATGCGGGAGAGCTTCGGGTAGAGGTTGGCGCCGGGGCAGGCCGTGGCGTTGGTGTCCCGGTGGCCGAAGACGCGCGGCAGCGTGACCTGCTGGTCCAGCGGGATCTTGTTGCCGCTGTAGCCCTGTTTCGCGCCGGAGGTCAGCGTCACCTTGCCGGTCGGGTCGATGCCGTACATCCCGAACTTCCAGGCGACGACCCGGGCGATCGCGTCGAGGGCGGCCTTGCTGGGCTGGGCCGACTCGAAGTTGCCGATGTAGGAGATGCCGAGCGTGTTGGTGTTGAAGCCGGCGTCGTGCGCGCCGATCACCGGCAGCTCCATGCCGCCGCTGCGGCCCTCGAAGATCTGGCCGCACCTGTCGACGACGAAGTTGTAGCCGATGTCGAAGTAGCCGCGGGCGAAGTGGTCCTGCTGGATGGACCGCAGCCGCGAGGCGGACTTCGCGCAGGACAGGGTGTTGTCGCTGTCCACGCCGGTGTGGTGGACGACGGCGGCCTTGATCTCGGCGCCGTACTCCGGCGTGCCGTCGTAGTCCGTCGAGGCGCCCCACTGGGCCTGGGTGATGACCGGCGGCTTGACGACGGTCGAGGGGCGGGGGGCCGGGACGGTGGGGGTGGGGGTCGGGGAGGCCGTCACCGACGGGGAGGCCGAAGCCGACTCAGACGCAGACGCCGAGGCCGACGTAGACGTAGACGCAGACGGAGAGGCGGAGGCCGGGTCGGTGGGCGTGACGGTCACCGAATCGGTGGGCGTCGGCGTGGTGGTCTCCGCCACGAACGCGGCCGGCTCCAGGCCGGACGCCGCGGTCCGCTTCGGATCGGTCCCCGGATCCAGCAGCCGCACGTCCATGCCGGCCGGCTGCCCGCCCGCCTCCGTGCCGTCCGCCGCCACGACGCGCACCTCGATGCCGTCGGCGTCACCGGTCCACATCGATTCCGTGCCGCCGCGCAGGGCCGCCCGCTCGCCCTCCGCGCCGTCCGCCTGGCTCGGCTCGACCGTCAGCTTCTGCCAGCCGGACCACTTGCCGGTCTCCAGGTCCCGGGTGCGTACCTGGGGCGTGCCCTTGGCGCCGGCTTCCGGGTCGTCCCAGGTTACCAGGACCGCGCTGAAACGGTTCGTCTCCTGCTTGGCGAGCCCCTTGCGGCCTCCGCCCTCGTTCCTGAGCTTCAGGGTGTGGACGGCCGGTGCACGCCCCTGGCCCTTGGCGTCGGACCGCGCGGGCTGATCGGCCATCGCGTACGTGACGACGCCCGCACCGCTCAGGACGACGGCTCCGACCGTCAGCCAGGCTCTTCGTCGCACACTCAACGGTCTGTACGCATGGGTCTTGCGAGGACTCAACTACCCCACCCCTACACAAATGGACATGAAAAAGGCACCTGTCACACAGGTCCCACTTGGACAGCGCACAGACCCGGCCGGACGTCACCGAACAGTTGGGATGGAAGCGGTCAGTGATGTTTGTGAGGCGGTATCCGCTTGGTCAAGAGGGGGGAGTGGCCGGAGGCGGGAGCTCCCGAGACCGACCGACCGAAGGGGGCCGACATGGACAAGGACATGGGCACGAGAGACGAACCCGGGCCGTGCGCACGGGAGATGAGGCCGCACGCGACGGCCTTCGTCGCCCGCGTCACCGCACGTAACCGCCTGCCGCTGGACTACTCCGTGGCCAGCCTGCGCGTCGTCGACTTCCTGATCGACGGACTGCGCAAGGGCGGCGCCGACCGGGAGCGGGCGCGCGAGACGCTGCTCGGGCTCGGGGCGTACGTCGGTGAGGTGCTCGTCCGTCGCGCGGGAGCGGTGTGGGTGGACCTCGACGCCGACCAGCGCGGGTACTTCGCCCAGCCGGTCGGCGTACGCATGCCGGACGGGCGGGTCTGGAACCCGCTCGGCAAGGTCCGCAACCGTTTCGACACCGGCGGTCCCGAGGAGTCGCTGCGGACCTTCTACCTCACGCTGCACGGCCGGTCACGGCGGGTCGTGGCGTGAGATGGCCACACCACCCGGGCCGCTGAGGACCGTGGGGCGGACGGGCGGCTGTGACACTTCGGTGCGGCCAGGCGCTGATCACCGTGGGGGGCAAGGACAAGGGCGGCGGAATCGGCTTCGTGCGGATCCGCCGCCGACCGGGTACGGACGAGGACGGTTCTTGGGCCAAGGAGGGGAACCCCGCCGGGTGCAGGCGTACGACGGGGAACTGGGCGCGGCCGTCGCGCGGGCCCAGCAGGGTGACGAGGCCGCCTTCGCGGTTGCCTACCGGCTGGTCCAGCCCGGCCTGCTCGGGTATGTGCGGGGTCTCGTCGGCGACGACGCCGAGGACGTGGCGTCCGACGCCTGGCTGGAGATCTCCCGGGATCTCGGCCGGTTCAAGGGTGACGGGGCCGGGTTCCGCGGCTGGAGCGCGACCATCGCCCGGCACCGGGCGCTGGACCATCTGCGCCGCCAGAAGGTACGGCCCCGGCCGTCGGCGCTCGAACAGGACGTACTGGATCTGCCCGGTCCGCACAGCACGCACGACCAGGCGCTGGAGGCCATCTCCACGGAGTACGCCCTGGAGCTGGTCCGCGGGCTGCCGCGCGACCAGGCCGAGGCCGTACTGCTGCGGGTCGTCGTCGGCCTCGACGGCCCCGCGGCCGCCCGCGTCCTCGGCAAGCGTCCGGGTGCGGTGCGCACCGCCGCCTACCGGGGGCTGAAGCGGCTGGCCCGCCAGCTGGGCGGCGAGAGCACGGACAAAGGTGTGACGGATGACGGTCCCCGGACGCTGGGGGAGTCGACATGACGGGCGACGGTGACAACTGGACGCCGGGCGGCCCGATCCGGCGGGACGGTCCGGCCGGACCGGACGGGAACGGACACGGTATGGGTGAGCGGCAGAACGGCATCGGAGGCCCCGACCGCCGACGCGTACGCCCTGACGATCGGCTTCCGGGCGGTCCCGCGGTCGACCCCGCCGCGTTGGAGACCCTGCTCGCCGTCGCCATGCGCGCCGGCACGGTCGACGCCGACGCCGAGCAGCGGGCCGTGGCCGCCTTCCGGGACGCCCGGGACGCGGGTGCGCACCGGGCGCGCACCCGGCGCCGGGACGACTGGCGGCCCCGGGAGCAGCGGAGTGCGGCGCGTTCGCTGCGGACCACGCTGTCCGTGTTCCTCGCCAGCCTCGCGCTGGGCGGTGTCGCGTACGCCGCGATCGGCTCGTCGGGGGGCTCCTCCTCGAACGGCGCCGGGGACGGCCGCGGCCGTGCCACCGCCTCCGCGAGCGACGAGACCCGGCCGGGCGGTCCGACGACCGCGCCGGGGGCCGGTCCCACGGACCGGCCGGGCACCGCGCAGGACACCGAGGCCCACTGCCGGGCGTACGAGCAGGTCCAGGGCCGCGGCAAGGCGCTCGAAGCGAGGGCGTGGCAGCGGCTGGTGGCGGCCGCGGGCGGTGAGGCGAAGGTGCGTGCCTACTGCGCCGAGCAGTTGGCGAGGGCGACGCCCGGAAGCAACCCGGCCAACCCGTCAAATCGGGCCAACCCGGCCGACCCGAGCAAGTCCGCCAATGCCGACGCGAATTCCGGCGGTCCGGCCGGTGACAACGCGGGCAGCGGGCAGGCGGGCAGCGGGCAGGCCGACAACAACGCCGACAACAGTCAGGAAAAGGCCGACAAGGCCCAGGGGAAGAACTAGCCGTCATGGCAACGGCCCGCCACGGCGGGGAAGAAGCACCCGCCACGGCAACGGCCGGGGCCGCCACCCCTGGCCTGATAGAAGCATGAAGGGCCTCTGACCAGTCACTTTGTAGCCCGGGCGCAGGTTCTCGCTTCCCGTCCAGACCGGTCCTCATCCAGGTGTTTCTGCCTGTTCCTGACCGCTACTGGTCACGTGTCCAACGGTTGGATCAGCCCCTGCGGGCTAGACCCCGCGACGACGGCTGAGCCGCGGCGGCAACCGCCAGGCTAACGCCGTGCTCTACCGCATCGTCGTGACACGTCTTCGCCGTGGCACCCGCACGCGCGCCTACCTCGGACGACGCACGAAGCAGGGCATGTCGAAACGCGAGATCATCCGCTGCCTCTTGACGCAACATAGGGGCATCTGTGAGCCCACCTGACAGCCGGGATGCGCCGCTACATCGCCGAACGCGACTGGCTCACCGTCTGCCAACTCCCGCCGCCCTACGCATCGGACCTCAACCCGGTCGAAGGCATCTGGCGAGGGCATCTGGTCGGTACTGCGGCGCACCACCACGGCCAACCCGCGCGTTCACCGGCCCTGAGGACCTGATCACCGCCGTCCGGCGGGGCCCTGCGCCAGCTCCACGCCACGACGTCCTCGACGGCTCCCTCACCGCAATTGGACGCGTGCTCGCCCCACCATGACGACATCACGCATTCAACGTGACTAGTGGCCGTCGAGTGCTTTGTCGAGGGTGAGGGTTGCGTCGATGAGGGCGAGGTGGGTGAATGCTTGGGGGAAGTTGCCGAGTTGGCGGCCTGTTGAGTCGATTTCTTCCGAATAGAGGCCCAGGTGGTTGGCGTATCCCATCATCTTTTCGAAGACGAGGCGTGCTTGTTCTGTTCGTCCTGCTCGGGCGAGGGCGTCGACGTACATGAACGTGCACAGGGAGAAGGTGCCTTCCGAGCCGCGCAGGCCGTCGGGTGAGGCTTCCGGGTTGTAGCGGTAGACGAGGCTGTCGCTGACCAGTTCCCGTTCGATGGCGTCGAGTGTCGAGGCCCATATCGGGTCCTCGGGGCTGAGGAAGCCGACGGTTGCCATGCGTAGCAGTGAGGAGTCCAGGACGTCACTGGCGTAGTGCTGGACGAAGGCCTGGCGTTGCTGGTTCCATCCTTTGGCCATGACCTGTTCGTAGACGGCGTTGCGTTCGGTCTGCCATCGTGCGTGTGCGGCCGGCCAGCCTTTCGAATCGGCCAGGCGCAGCGCGCGGTCGAGGGCCACCCATGACATGACGCGGCCGTAGGTGAAGTCCTGGCGTCCGCCGCGAGTTTCCCAGATTCCTTCCTCGGCCTGGTTCCAGTGGTCGTCGAGCCAGTCGAGGTTCTCCCGCATGGAGGTCCAGCCTGCGTATCCGACCTGGATTCCGTGCTGGTGTGCGAAGTACATGCTGTCCAGTGCCTCGCCGTAGATGTCCAGTTGGAGCTGTGTCGCGGCGCCGTTGCCGATGCGTACGGGTGCGGAGCCGGCGTAGCCCTGCCAGTGGCCGAGGATCTGTTCGTCCAGGTCGGATGAGCCGTCGACCCGGTACATGACGTTGAGGGGGCCGGTGGTCCCGCTCTTGCCGGCCCGCTCTTTGACCCGGTCGCTCAGCCAGGAGGTGAAGGCGCGGGCCTCTTCTGTGAAGCCGAGTCCCAGCAGGGCGTACACGGAGAAGGAGGCGTCGCGGATCCAGGTGAAGCGGTAGTCCCAGTTGCGTTCGCCGCCCAGTTGTTCGGGGAGAGCCGCTGTCGGGGCGGCTACCATGGCGCCGCTGGGTGCGAAGGTCATGAGTTTGAGGGTGATCGCGGAACGTTCCACCATCTCGCGCCAGCGTCCGGTGTAGCGTGACTGCGCCAGCCAGGAGCGCCAGAACGCCACGGTTTCGTCGAAGAGCTGTTGGTAGGCGTCCAGGTGGATTTCGGCGGGGAATACCTGGCTTCCTGTTTCCAGGACCAGGCCGCGCTGTTGGCCGGCCTGGAGTGTCAGTGACAGGTGCAGGTCGCCGTCCTGGTCCGTGAGGATGTCCTGGAGTGGTTCGTCGTCCGGTTCACGGATGGGGTGCATGGTGAGTGCGTTGCCGTCCTGCGCGGCGAAGACCGCTCCGTGCTGGGTGATGTGGACGTCGTGCTTTTTGCGTCCGTATTCGAACCGGGGGGCGATCTCCACCTGGAAGGTCATGCTGCCGCGCACGCAGCGGATCAGACGCACCAGCCGGTGGCGGGAGGTGACCGTCGTACCGGTCACGGGCATGAAGTCGACCACCTCGCCGGCTCCCGCCTCGGTCATGAACCGGGTCACCAGGACCGCCGTGCCCGGCAGGTACAACTGCTTGGTCGTATGGGTCGGGTGGGCCGGCCGGACCGTGCAATGACCGCCCTTGTCCTTGTCCAGCAGCGCCCCGAAGACACTGGGCGAGTCGAACCGCGGGGAGCAGAACCAGTCGATTGCGCCCTCGGTGTTCACCAGTGCCGCGGTCTGCAGATCGCCGATGAGGCCGTGGTCCTCGATCAGTGGGTAGCCGTCCATCAGCGTGCTCCTTTCGGTGTGAGATTCACCCGGACGCACCCCCTCGATCAGCCTAAGCTGTGGATCCTGCTGCCGCTCGTCGGCCAAGTTGGGTGCGTGGGCGGTCGGTCGGTTGCCGGCGTATCGCGCATGTGCTGCGGGGGCCGGTGTCAGCGGGGGTGCGTCGGGGCGGCCATTTGTTTTCTGGCGCCGAACAGACGCTTTTTCAGGCCCGTCCGGCTCGCAGACTCAGTGTCACAGGAGGTGTTCGTCGTCGTCGGTGGTCTTGCGGTTGCGGTTGGCCATCTCTTCCCAGAAGGCGTCCAGCTCCTTCACGGGGATGCTCACCCAGGGCGCGGTGCGCCGGCTGATGGCCGGCAGGTGCCAGCTGAAGCGGCTGTGCAGGAGCGCTTGTTGCTGGCGGCAGAACAGTTCTGCCATTTCCGTCTGTGCTCTTCCGGCCTGGGGGGGATAGGGGCACAGGCGGAATTCGCACGGGGACTGGCAGGTGGTGCGGGATGCGTCCTTGTCGACCCGGCCGACACTGCGCTCGGGGTGGAGCCGGCTGCGGTCCTGGGTGAGGCAGTGCGGGAGGTCGTCCCTGTTGGCGAGTGTGAGGCGTTCCTCGATGTCGTCCGGCATTCCGTTGCCCTCGGTGAGATTGAGCATCAGCAGGACGTCGGCGAGAAGGCGTTGTGCTCGCGGGTGCAGGATGCTCCAGCCGGCGGAGGGGGAGATCCACAGGTTGTGCTTGCGGTAGCGGTCGGGATCGGCCGGGGTGGAACCGACGTTGTCGGTGGCTTCGTTCTCGTCGATCCAGATGAACCGCTCGGGGTGTCCGGTTTCCAGGGCCAGGGTCACCAGGTCGCCGGCTTCGGCGACGAACGGGTGGAGGGCCTTGTCGGTATGGCGTTGGGGTGTGGCGCCGGTGGTGGGTGGGGTCTGGTGTGCATGCCCCGCGATGGCGAGCCATCGGGCGACCAGCCGCATGGGCTCCACCGGACGGCTGGAGGCCGTGTCGCTGTTTGTCGGGAGGATGGCGGTCGGTGGTGGGGGACGGCGGCGGTGCCCGTTCGCCGCGCCGAAAGGGGTGGTGTGGCCGATGGTGTCGGGAAGCTCCCACAGGCACAGTGCATGGAGCAGACCCAGCTGGGCGTACCAGTAGCGGCTGCAGGTGAGCATCTTCTCCGCCTGTTTCACCAGGTAGGTCCGGGTCTCGTCGTATGCGTCCGGGTGGCGTCTCCTGCGGTTCGCCGCGTTCTTGAAGCCCTGGGCCAGAGCGTTCTCCAAAGACAGCGGCAGGCGCGGCATCTGCTGGTCGCCTGTCGTGGTCAGGTGGTGCAACCAGAGGTCCAGCCGCTCCTTGGCCTCGGCACGGTACTTTCCGGAGACGGAGCCGACCATCATGGGAACGAGCCAGGCCCGCAGGGCGAAGTGGCGCCACCATGTGGTGCGGCTCTGCTCGTACTCCTCCACGATTCTGTCATGGTGGTGCTGTCCTTTTTGCGCCGCCTCCGGGCCGGCGACGGGGTGCGAGTCTTCTTCATCGAGCCACGCAGTGTAGTTGTGGTCGAGTTTCTGCTTGGCGTCACGGATCTTCTCCAGGTACTGGGACACGGGATCGGTTCCGAGGAATTCGGTGCGCAGGTCCTGGAAGGCTGCATCGCCGCCGGCAGCTATTTGGTGTGCGATCGCGATCCGGACGGAATGAAAGGGCTCCTGGGTGCCGATGCGGAAGAGGTGCTTGTAGGGCAGAGGATGGCTTCCCTTGCTGCGGCGGTCCCGTTCACGCAGAGCAGCTCCGAAGCGCCGCACCAACCGCAGCTTCGCATCCTCGATGGTCCGCTGGTCGCCTCTGATGTCGAGGTGCGCCCATTGTTCGTCGAGGTCTTGGGCCAGCTTGTCCTGTATCGGCGCCGGATCGGTGCAGTCTATTTCCAGGGCCGCCGCGTACAGGTCGAAGTACTTGGCGTCGTGCCGGTTCGCTGCGGCATTCCTGAGAAGCTCGGACAGTTTCGGCGGCGTTTTTGTGTGACTGCTCTGGGCACGAGGAGCCGTGTGCGGCCCGGCGGCCGGCCGGGCGGAGAGGGGGCCTGCCCGGTTTCGCGAGAGCAGCACCAGAGCGATGAGCAGTTCCCGGGACGGGCCCGGGCTGTGAAGGGCCGGTTCGACGATCGCGTCGATCTCGTCGTCTGCCATCTCCCTCAACAGGCGGTAGCCCAGATAGGCCTGGAGGATGCTGTGCGGGAACCGGACCTTGTTGTTGCAGCCGTACACCAGTCCGAGGAGCTGCCCGTTGGCGGTGTATCTCGCCAGCTCGGTACGGCACTCGATGGGGTAGTCGAGGGTGTTGAGCCAGGGCGCCCACTTGCCGACTTTTCGGCCCAAGGCGCCCCATATCGCGTCGCGTTGTGCCGGAGAAACAGCAAGGTGGGTTCCGTGCTGTGGACCCGTGTCCGGTGATTTCTCGTGATTGCTCTGAGACTGCCTGCGGTTGAGGAGGTCGTCCACGTGTGCGCTGACGAAGTCGTCGAACGTCACCTCGATACTGTCCTGGAACAGTCCGAGGCAGGCCAGTGCCGACACGACCCACATGGTTTCCCCGCGTTCCCTGCGGTCCATCACCAGCTTGTCGAATATGCGGCCGTCTTCGATGGCCTGACGGTAGGTGTTCAAAAGCCCCAGCCGGAGAGTGGAGCAGTCGTTGCTGCGGGTGTCCAGGCGGCCGTCTTCCTCGCGGAGAGTCAGGTGCTCCAGCAGCCCGCACTGCTGGAGCAGACGGGCGATCCGTAGGTAGATCGGCGAATCCGTGACCTGGGCGGTCTCCACCACCCAGTCGAGGCGGCGCTCGTCCACCTCGCCGGGTTCTGGTATCAGATATTCCAGAGCCGCTTCCTCGCTCAGCGGTTCCAGGTTGGCGATCGCGGCCCGGGTACCCTCCAGCGGTGCGTGCGGGCGCGAGGCGATGACCAGGGGAAGCTTCTGGCGATCCGCTCGCTCTATCGCCCGTCGGATGATGTTGTCGCGATCCTCCTGGTACTTCTCGTCGAGGAGGGCCTCTTCCAGGCCGTCGGCGATGACGACGGCCTTGTCGTCGAGTCTCAACTGCCGCCACGTCTTGTCGATGTTGCTGCCGGCGAGCACTCCTTGGTCCGCTTCTTCCTCGAAGCGGCGCCGTGCCATCTCCTCGAAGTCGAGTTCACCGTCGCCCCTCATGTCGCGCAGACTGATCGGCACGGGAACGGCGGACTGCTGGGCCAGCATCCGGGTGAGTTCCACCAGGACGGCTGTCTTGCCGACGCCCACGCCACCGACGAGCAGATACGGTTTCCGGGTCTTCCAGTTACGGAGTGTCTGGGCCATCACCTGGGACAGTTGCCGGCGCCCGACGATCCGATTGACGAGGGTTCCGGCCGTGGGGACCAGGTCATGTGGATGCGTGCGCGCCTTGTCGGTGAGCGGCAGCTTGGTTTTGTGATACCAGTAGAGAAGGAAGAACGCCAGTAGCAAAGAGCCCGTCAGAACAGGGCCCACGATGTCGTTGACGGCGTCGAACCACAGGGAAGCGAGTACCGCGTGGAACGGTGATTCGCCGTCCTTCACGAAATCGTAAACGGCCAGTCCCACCCAAGTGAAAAGCAGAACCGTCCCGAGGAAGGCGTATGCGCGCAGCAGGGGGCCGAGGGAAAACCTTCCGGAGCGCCAGCGACGATTGGGGACGATGCTCCTGCTCGCCTCCCTTTCCGTCCTGAGCTTCCGCCATCTTCTGCCCGTGGCCCGCGAGATCCGGGACCACCACCGTCTCGGATACAACGTGTACCAGGGGGTGCTGCGTGGCAGTTCCTTGCCTTCCAGGTGGCGGATGACCTTGGTGGGCATGAGGTCCGCTCCCTCCGCGCTGCACATGAGTGGTGGGACGTCATAATGCCGAGTACTGGGGTGAGTTATGGATACCAGCGAGTCGTCTCACATGGACGTTCCCGGCTCCACGCTGCACAGCGCGATACCGCCGCCCCGCGTCGAGGGAATCTGCCCCGTGAATATCCACTTGCATGCATGCCTTCATTTCCATGAAAGCACTGGTGCAGAAGACCGCAACACGGTCGCCGGCAGCCACGCGAACCTCCTCTCTGCGCCCCGGCCACAGCTGCCCGGCCCGGTGCCGTGCCGGGCGGTCGTGCCGGGCGGTCGTGTGGGGCGGTTGCCGGGACCGCCGCGATGATGCCGGGAGTGCCGGGATGATGCCGGGAGCGCGGGCCGGGTCGCGGTGGATGTCGTGGCCGTAGCCGCGGTCGGCGAACAGCGAGTCCGACTCGCAGCGGGGCGGCCGATTACGGCCGCCGAGGGGCGGGGCCGCACGAGCGAGGGCGGCGACTGGGCGGCGTCGTTGCGCCGGCCCGTCCCGGTTGACCGCGGTGATGGGCCCGGGTGCTTCCCCCTCTGAGCGGGGTCCTTTCAACTATGCCCGCCCGCTTCGCGTGGTCCGACCGCCGCACCTTGCCGCGTTGTCCGAAAGTGCGTTGCCGAAAAGTTCCGGTAGCTCCGCTGCAACGGCTCTGCGGAACCCGTCGACCTCGGCCATCGGGACCTGCCGGTGGCGGTCCTCGTCGTCGACGAGGACCAGTTCGACGCGTCGGCCGTCGCCCGCGCCTTGCGGTGCACGGCACAACACCACGCGGCCTCATCGGGCGTTCAAAGGGCAAGGACCCCTTTTGAGCGCTCTGACATGCAAGACGTCGACAGACGTCGACCAGGCAGCGCGACCACATGCTCAACTCCGGCCTGTACACGGCCCGTCAGGCCCCATCCGCCTCATGGTGCCAGCCGCTGGCAGAAGGGCCTCGTCGGCCTGGCTGCGTGGTCGTGCGTTACTGTCCTCGTCGCGTTTCTGGGCGCAAACATGAGCCCTTGATGGCCGGTTGGCCCGCGCTGCCCGGTCGGCGTGTGGCCCCGCCCAGGTCCCGCGTCGCTGCGCGCCGCGTAAAAAGTTGTGTACGGCACCAGTTCTGATGCTCATTCAGGTCACCGCGGCTCTTTGGGTCACGGGAAGCTGCCGTGACGGCCCGCGCATCCTGTCGGCGATCCACCCGCGTGGCTCACGAGAGGCCTGCCGCACCCGTGCGGCCGTCCAGGGTGCGGCGACGGGCAGGTCGTGTCCCAGGCCGAGCGGGTGGACCTGGTCCTGCGCCCGCGGCCCACTCTGCGATCTTGATGGTTCCCGCGTATCGTCGAAGACGCGGCAGTCGTCTGCACGCCAGGCGTTACCAGCTGCGATATCGACTCGCAGCTTGACCTTCGAACAGTCTGCGCCCCCGTTGCGCCTCCATCGGCTTGCTCGCGCCGGAATCCCACGTACCCGTGGCGGCAGCCCATGGACGCATGCGGTTTTCACCCTTTCCATCCGTGTGACCAGGACGCCGACCGTCGGCCGGATCCGCCAGGTCCGCGCGAAAGGTGACGGAGTTTTAGAAATGCCCGAGTCCACCACGATCGACATGCGCGCCCGCGCCAACCGGCCGGCCGACGCTTCCCCAGCGCGGGCGAGCGTCCTCAGCTTCTGTGCCCCGCCAGCGGGCGATCTGCCGTCGCTCGTGCCGGTCATGTCCGCTGTCGTGTCCCGGAACATCCCCGGCGACGGCTTCGTCTTTTCCGGTCCTGGGTCGCCGGGCGACGTCTGCCCTGACGCGACGCCCGTGTGCAGCATCGCCGCCCCGTCCTGTGCGGCCTTGGTTCCCGGCATCGACGAGGGCTACGGCTTCCACCGGGTGCGCGACGGGGGCATCACGGCCATGGATGCGACGAAGACCGGCCTGCCCGTGAGCCCGGGCTGGACGGTGCAGACGCGCAACGGTTACGTGCAGTCCGCCGGCCGTGGCCGCGCCGACGCCCGGCCGCCGCTGACCAAGGGCCAGGCCTGCTGCCGCCTGGCCCGGCGACGCCCGCTGGTGGACCGAGCAGAACGAGGCCCTGCAGACGATCACCATCCTGGCCGCCTGCGGCCACCTCGACGCCGGCACCCAGAAAAGCGGCCGGCCTGCCTGGTGCACTCGAACGTGGCTTGCCTTTTCGGCGTCTACCAGGACCGCACCATGAACCTGCGCAAGGAGCCCAGCGGGTACCGCTTCTTCGCCCGCTGTGCCCAACCGCGCCGCTTCGAGGAGATCCAGGCCTCGACCATCACCGGCATCGGCAAGCCGGCCGGGCTGCGGCCCGCCATGGCCTGGCTGCGCCAGGCCCTGGACCATGGCCGGCCGACTCGAATCCCGGCCGCCACGCCAGCCCCGGCTGCGCCCGGCAGTAGAGGAGTGACTGTCCCATGTACACGAAATTCCCCAAGGGCGCGGCGAAGCGCACCGACCCCGGGACGGCGGCCGAGGTTCTCTACGACGCCGTCATCGTCGGCGGCGGGATCTCCGGCGCCCTTGTCGCCCTGCGGCTGAGCAACGCCGGCAAGAGAGTGCTGCTCCTCGAAGCGGGCCCGGCCGAAGACCTCACCCTGAGGGGCTACGAGAAGTACCTCGACCGGTTCTACTCGGCCATCAGCAAGGACAATCAGGCCCCCTACCCGGCCGTCGCCAACGCCCCGATGCCCCGCGGCACCGACGCACGGCGCATCACCCCGGGTGCGCCCGACGCCTCGGCCTACATCGTCCAGAGCGGGCCCTTCGCCACCGACACCACCTATACGCGGGTCCTCGGCGGCACCACCATGCACTGGGAGGGCAAGACACTGCGGATGCTGCCCGAGGACTTCCGGATGCGGACGCTCCACGGCCAGGGGGCGGACTGGCCGCTCACCTACGAGGATCTCGACCCGTACTACAACGAGGCCGAACGCGAGATCGGCGTCTCCGCCGACGTGGAGGACCAGGCCTACCTCGGGATCACCTTCGACGAGGACTATGTGTTCCCCATGAAGGGACTGCCCCTGTCCTACCTGGACCAGATGGTCGCCAAGGACATCGACGGCATGCCGGTCGAACTCGACGGGGAGCACCGAAAGCTGCGGGTCCGGCCGTTCCCGCAGGGCCGCAACGGGATACCGAACCCGGCCTACGACGGCGGGAAGGGCTATGTGCCGCAAGGGGCAGTGAGTGCGTACCAGGTCGAGGTCGGCGAGCGGTGCCAGGGCAACAACAACTGCGTGCCCATCTGCCCGGTGCAGGCCAAGTACAACGCCGGCAAGACCCTCGCGGTTGCCCTCCAGAGCGGCCGGGTCGACTTGGTGGCCCAGGCGGTGGCCCACAAGGTGCACATCGACGAGCACACGCGCCGGGTGACCGAGATCGAGTACCGCCGCTACGACCGGCCTGACAGCCCCGGCTTCACCACCATGACAGCCCGCGGCCGGCTGTTCGTCCTGGCCGCCAACGCGGTGGAGAACCCCCGGCTGATGCTGGCCTCCGGCCTGCACGGTCCGAACGGCCTGATGGGCCGCAACTTCATGGACCACGCCTACCTGCTGGCGTGGGGCCTGCTGCCAGAGGTGGCCGGCACCTTCCGTGGCACGATCTGCACGGGCGGCATCACCGACCTGCGCGGGGGCCACTTCCGCAGCCGTCAGGCGGCGTTCAGCGTCGACATCCACAACGACGGCTGGGGCTGGGCCCGGGGCGCCCCGATGACCGACCTGATCGGCCTGGTGCACTCCGGCGGCTGCTACGGCGAGTCCCTCCGCCAGGGCCTGGTGGACCGGGTCTCCCGCCAGCTTCAGCTGGCGTTCATGGTCGAGGTCCCCGCCGACCCGAGTAACCGGGTCACCGTGAGCCCGGACTTCACCGACAAGCTGGGCAACATGCGGCCCATCCTCACCTACGACATCCCCGAGTACACGATGCGCGGGGTGGCGTACGCCCGACAGCTGTCGAGACGGATCTTCGCCCGCCTGGGGGCCGAGGACCACACCGCGTACGACCCGAACTTCTGGGGCTACGCCGTCCACGACGGCGAGGGGTACGAGATCCGCGGGGGCAACCACCTCGCCGGCACCCACGTGATGGGCCGCGACCCGGCGACCTCCGTGGTCAACGCGGACCAGCGGTGCTGGGATCACGAGAACCTCTACATGGTCGGTGGGGGAAGCATGCCCACCGTGGGCACGTCGAACGTGACGCTCACCGTCGCCGCCCTGTGCCTGCGCAGCGTCCGGGCCATGCTCGCCCAGCTCGACTCCGAGAGCGCACCGATCAACATCACCTCCGACCGGCGCCACACGGCGCCGACCTCAGGGGAGGCGGCCCGATGACCGTATCGACCATCGAGAACCGTGACGACCTGCTCAGCTACCTGAACGCGGCGATGGCGCTCGAGCACGCGACCATCCCGCCGTACCTGACCGCGTACTACTCCATACACTCCGGCACCAACTCCGACGCCGCCCACATCATCCGGGTGATCGCGGTGGAGGAGATGCTGCACCTGACCCTCGTGGCCAACGTCCTGAACGCCATCGGCGGGGAGCCCGACCTGACCCGCCCCGGCTTCGTGCCGTCCTATCCGGCCTACCTGCCGGACGGGGAGAACGACTTCACCGTCGACCTGCGGCCCTTCTCCCCCGAGGCGGTGGAGACGTTCTGCAAGATCGAGCGGCCGGGCCAGGCCCCCGGTGCCGGCTCCCGGCTGATGACGACATCAAACAGCGCAACTCCGCTGCTCTCCAGCCCCACCGCCGAAGGAATGCGCTACTACAGCATCGGCGAGTTCTACGAGGAGATCATCGAAGGGCTCGAGAAGGTGGCGGCCGGCAACCCCGCGCTCTTCTGCGGGAATCCGGCCCGGCAGGTGGGGCCCGAGTCGTTCTACTCCGGCGGCGGGACGGTGATCGTCGTCTCCGACCTGGACTCGGCCCGGCAGGCGCTGCGTCTCATCGCCGACCAGGGCGAGGGCCTCGATTCAGGCCTGTACGACGCGAGCGGAGAGCTGGCCCACTACTACCGGTTCCGGCAACTGCAGCTCGGGCGCTACTACCAGGTGGGCGACCACCCTGACGCGCCTTCGGGACCTTTGCTGAGCATCTCCTGGGACGATGTCTACGACGTGAAGGTCAATGCCCGGCTGGCCGACTACCCGACGGGATCCGAGCTTGCCCGTGTGGCCCGGGACTTCAACGCCGACTACGGGGCCTTTCTCGCGCTGCTCACGAAGGCTTTCAACGGGCAGCCGGGCGTCTTTGAGGAGGCCGTCTGGGAGATGTTCCGCCTGCGTGACGCGTTCAACCGGCTGGTGTGCAACCCCCTGCCGGGCAGCGACGGCCTGCACGCCGCTCCCACTTTCGAGATTCCGGCCGAGGCTGGGCCGAATCCGCAGACCCCACCCGGTGCCGGCGAGACAACCCAGGCGGTGACGCGATGACCGCCCCGTCGTTGGAGGAGTTCCTCTTCCTGTCGGCCGACCTCACCGCCTTCGCGGAAACCGATCTGCTGGGCACCGGCATGGCCCACAAATATCTGGCGAAAACGCGGGCCGCCTGCGGCGACGAAATCGTCACCGCCCTCCTGGACGCTCACCGCGCAGCCCGCGCCGACGCTGCCGGTGATGCCACACGCCTTGCCCCAACCCCGCTCGACCCGGATCTGTTCGACCGCTCGCTGCGCCACCGGATTTTCAGCGACGACCGCCTGGGCCCGGTGGCCCGCAATGTGATCAAGCTCTGGTACGCCGGGATGTGGTACGCGCTGCCACCCGAGTGGATCGACCGCTACGGCGCCCATACCGCGGCAGAAACCTCCACGGTGACCGCCGCCGCCTACCAGGAGGGGCTGCTGTGGCGGGCCATCGGGGCCAACCCTCCGGGCGCCAAGGCACCCGGATACGGCTCCTGGACTCAGCCGCCCCGCATCGCGGACCGCTACCTGAAAGGGGCGACAAGATGACGTACGCAACTGACCGTCTCAGCCCGGACAAGGTGAAGCTCGGCGTCTGCTGCACCCTGTGGTGGAACGACGACTTCCCCACCATCGACGCCGGCATCTCCTTCGACCAGGCCGTGAGCGACATGGCGCTCGCCGGCTTCCAGGGCTGCAGTATCGGGCACAAGTACCCCTCGGACGCCACCGAGCTCATGGCCGCCCTCAATCTCCGCGGCCTGCGGGTGTCCGAGCCCTGGACGAGCACGTACTTCACGATCAACAACATGCGGCAGAAGACGATCGCCGCTTTCGAGGAGACCCTGGCCCATATCAAGGCCCTGGGCGGGACCGAGCTGGTCGTGGCTGAGTTCGGCGCTTCGTCGCACCTGCTTCCCGTGGACGTGTTCGCCAACCGCCCGGTCTTCACCGACTCCCAGTGGGACGCCCTGACATCGGGCCTGGACGAGCTTGGCAAGATCGCCTGCTCGGCCGGGATGAAGCTCAGCTATCACCACCACATGGGCACCGGCGTCATGACCCGGGCCGACATCGACCGGCTGATGGCTTCGACCGATCCGGACCTGGTCCACCTGCTGCTCGACACCGGCCACATGGCCTTTGCCGGCGACGATCCGCTGGACCTGGCCCGGGCCTACGCCGACCGCATCGGCCACGTCCACCTGAAGAGCATCCGGCCCGAAGTCGTAAGACGGGTGCGCGAAGAGGGCCGGACGTTCCAGGAGAGCATCGAACTCGGCGTCTTCACCGTGCCCGGAGACGGCGCGATCGACTTCCGGCCCATCCTCGAGGTGCTGGCCACCGCACAGTACGAGGGCTGGCTGGTCGTGGAAGCGGAGCAGGATCCGAACAAGGCGGTCCCGCTCGAGTACGCCAAGAAGGCCCGTGCCTACCTGGCCGACGTCTTGGGCTGGTGACCATGAACGCGAAACTCGGACGAGACGTATTCTTCAGTTTCTTCATGTTCACGGCCGATTTGCGGCCACAGGACACACAGTACAGCCGGATCCTGATCAATCACCTGAAGGCCCTGACCGACCTGGGCTACGACGGCTTCGACGTGCATATCGCCGCCCAGCCCACCACGGTCGACCACAAGATCGAGGTCGACCGCTACATCGGCCTCAGGAAGGCATTCGAACAGGCAGGGCTGGGGGAGGCGAAGTTCACCACCAACGTCGGGACCACACGCACCTTCGACCCGACGTCGCCGTACGAGGAGCAGCGCCGCCAGGCCCTGTCCTACCTCAAGTCACGCGTCGACATCACACGGGTCCTGGGCGGCGACTCGATCATGTCAGGGCCGTTCATCTCCCCCTACGGGGTCTTTCCGCTCACGGACACCGATGAGCCGATCTGGAGCGACGCCCTGCAGGACTGGATGAAGCCGCGCTATGACGCAGCGCGTTCCGTCTTCGAAGAGCTGTTGGAGTACGCCGCGGCGCGAGAGGTGCGGCTCGCCGTCGAGCCCGTCAAGAACTGGGAGACGCCGCCACCCAACATGGTCTCGGAGGTACTGGACTTCCTCGAGAGCCTCGAGCACCCACAGGGCGGCGTGGCGATCGACACGGCGCAGGTCCTGATGGAAAGCCAGGGTCCCTCGGCCTTCAAGGAGAACGTCGCGCGAGCCGCACGGCAGAACCGGCTCCACTACGTCCATATCTCCGCACCCGACCGGGGGGCGGTGAAGGACAGCTGGATCCCGTGGGACGTCATCTCGCACGAGATCGAGCCGGTGTACCGCGGGCCGTACTTGATCGAAGTGTTCAACGCGATCCCGCCGTTCGACAGCTCTATGCGCATGGCACGTCGGCGTTTCTGGCGACCTGGCGAGGACGACCCGGTGCCCGGCAGGGACAGCGCCTACGATGTCGCGGCGGCCGCGCTGGAGGAACTGCGAGAGCAGACCACATAACCCCGGAGAGGCCTCGAATGCTAACTCAGGTGTCAGACCCCATCATCATGACCGTGAAGCAGACAGGCGATGTCCGTATTCACACCTTCGTCGCGTCCTTCGCGTACAGCAACATCGCGAACGCCACGCACATCATCGAAACCAAGAACCAGCTGGTTCTCGTCGACGGGCAGTTCCTCGCCCCCTATGCGAGGGCGTTCAGGGACTATGCCGACAGCCTGGGCAAGCCGATCGAAAGACTGTACGTCTCTCACCGGCACCCTGACCACTGGTTCGGTTTGGGGACGGCGTTCACCGACATCACGGTCTACGCGTTGTCCGAAACCATGACCTTCATCCACGAGCATGGGGAAGACTCGAGAAGCGACCACTGGAAACTCGGCGACCTCACCCCGGAACGCATAGTCGTTCCCAAGCAAGTCGCCAGTCCCGGCGAAGAGACAATCGACGGGACCAGGTATGTCTTCGATCGGGTGACGGACACCGAAATCGATTACGACCTCACCATCAGGCTTCCCGAAATAGGCGTGTATTTCGCTCAGGACCTGATCTACAGCGGCACCCATCTGTACCTGACGAAACACATGGACCACTGGATTCAGGTGCTGCAGGAAATGCTGGTGTCCGACTACGAGTTGTTCATGCCGGGCCACGGCCTGCCGGCCGACAAGAACGAAGTCGCCCGCAACATCGAGTACCTTTCCGCCGCCCGGCAGGCGATCGGCAACGGGCTGACAAACGACACCTTCAAGAATTTCATGCTGCAGCGGTATCCGGAACGCAAGTGCCCGGGGATCTTCGACATATACATGCCCCGGCTGTTCGGCGGCGCGAGCGACTACTGACCACGGAGGTGATCCAACCATGAACGAGGCCTGCACTGTAGGAAAGTACCTGGCAGACCGGCTCCGCCAACTCGGGCTGGAGCATCTGTTCGCCATCGCGGGTGACTATTCGATAGAATGGTTGAACCGGCATGTCACGCCCAACGGCATTGAAATCATCGAGGAAGTCAATGAGGTGAACGCCGGTTACGCGGCGGACGGATATGCGAGACTGAAGGGAATCGGCGCCCTCTGCGTCACCTACTCCGCAGGCGCACTGTGTGCCGTGAACGCTGTCGCCGGTGCCTATGTCGAGAAGGTGCCGCTCGTGCTGATCAACGGCACACCGAGCGTAAAGAAGACCATCACCTTCGAGCAGACCGGCTTCAGTGCACATCACTTCATCAGTGGACGCGAAACGGATCTTCAGTCGTTCGAGCACCTGACGGTCGCGGCCATACGGATCGACAACCCGGACCTCGCGCCGACGCTGATAGATTATGCGCTGACCCGGTGCATAAGTGAACGGCGCCCGATTTATATCGAGCTGCTCCAGGACATGGTCGACTTGGAGTGCGAGCCGCCGAGAGGTGTTCTGAAGCCGACCAGGACCCTGTCGGACGAGACCAGCCTGGAACAGTCGGTCGCACAGATCTGCGCAAAGCTCGAAAGCGCCGAGAATCCGCTCATCTGGCTTGGCGTGGAGATCGACCGGCTCGGCCTTCAGGACCAGGCCATGAGTCTGATCCAGCAACTGAACGTCCCGTTCGTCACGGAACTCCTCAGTAAAGCCGTCCTTTCCGAAGACGATGCGCTGTTCGTCGGCGTGCTCGACGGCCAGGCGTCCTCGACGGCCGTCACGGATCTGGCCAGCACGTCGGACTTCATACTGGCCCTCGGCGTGTGGCTGACAGACATCAACTCGTTGGGCTGGGACCCGGACTACGACAAGACCGCATTCGCGTCGTTCGACGCGGTCAAGTTCGGAACCTATTTCGGTGGACAGGTCGCGTTGGAGCACCTGATCGACGGCATCCTGGCGGAAAAGATCGCGCCCAAAGAGCGGAAACTTCCGGAAAAGCCGGCCCGCAGCGCGCCGACCATGGGCGAGGCCGATGTCATCACGTACCAGGGGTTCTACAACTGCATCCAGCAGTACATCGACAGGAACACCATCGTCGGCGCCGATGCGAGCATGAACTACTTCGGGAGCCTGCTGCTCGATGTGCCCAGCCCGGGAGGGTTTATCGTTCAGTCGTCCTACTCGTCGATAGGCTACAGCGCGCCGGCCGCGACGGGTATCTGCCTGGCAAAGAGTCCCGACCAGAAGGTAATGGTTTTCTCGGGCGACGGCGGCTTCCAGATGACCGCCCAATGCCTCTCGATACAGACTCGCTTTAGGCTCAATCCGGTCATCTTCATCATCGACAATGGCGTCTACGCCGTAGAGCAGTGGCTCGCTGATGCAGCGGTATTCCATTCCGACGAGCCGTTCTACAAGCCCTGCGTGCTGCACCGGTGGAATTACAGCATGCTGGCAGAGGTCTTCGGGTTCGGGTGCCGGGGTTGGGAAGTCGGCACGTATGGAGAGCTGAGGGATGCTGTGACGGGTGCACTGGAGAACACGAGCGGCCCGTCCATCATCCAGGTGCGAGTGCCTGAAAAAACGATCCCCGACAATGCGAAGTGGAAGGCCCATTAGCAGGACGAACAAGGGGCGAGAATTTAATTCCGGCGAAGATCACTGCAATCACGGGAGCGGTTCGTCGCCGGCTCCTGGCCAGGGACCCGCCCGGCGACCGGCCAGCGCCAGCCGGGTTTCGCCGCCGCGCATCGACTACGGCGCCGACGATGCACAGCCCGATGTCCAGGGATGTCCAGGCCCTTGCCGCTGCGTTCAGCTCGCCAGGTGGTGAGCGTGGGTCCGACCGACTCCCAGCGCGCATCGGACAGGTCGCTGGGATACGGGCGCTGTCGCGTCCTGTTTCGGTAGTACCTCCGGCACGGCACCACCCCCGGGGCGCAAACAGCGTCAGCCAGGGGCGCATGGGGATAGGCAGGAGCGACTGGTCCGTAACGGACTGACGCGCCGCCCCACCGTCAAAGCGCCGCTCAGATTGCCTTGCGGTGCTGGGCCGCGTACGCGGAACAGGCGTACGCGGAGCAGGCGTAGGAGGCACGCGTTCCGCCACCGATGCGGGGGATGGACGTCACCTGCTCGCCGCAGGGCAGACCGTAGCCGGCGCACCTGCGGTCCCCGTCAGCAACGGGAGCGGTGCGGAGCGGGGCATGGCAGACCCTCATTCATCCGTGGGATCGGGTTACGGGTGTACGCACTTTCAGGGGTGGGGCGCTGAGGGCGGCTCGGGTTCGCCGGCAAAGGCCTCGCAGCGATGCAGCTGGGACCGCGCGCGGGCGCCCCGCTGCGACGGGCTCCTCACGGTCCAGCCACAGTCGCACGGTGCGTGTCAAAGCCCATCCTTGTGAGGGCTGGCATCTAGATTTCGAAACAGCAAATCGCAGGAGGTCGGCGTTATGGAGCAGGAGTCGGGGAGGAAGTCCTTTCTCGAGAGGACTGCCTATGTGGTGACACCGGGCTCGGTCGTGATCGGCCTGCTGTACTACTTGGGGAACAGGTACCGGAGCGCTTACTACTCCTACTTCGGAATCCCGATGCGTGATTTGGAGCTCACTCCCCAGGATTACCTGCTCGACAGTCCCACCGCGCTCTTCTTTCCGCTGTGGGTCCTGCTTGTCCTAGGCCTCGTGGGGGTGCTGTTGTTCCGCGCGACGGAGCGGTGGCTGTCGGAGAAGGCGTCGGACAGGCAAAGGAGGCTGGCAGCCAGTGCAGTTGCCGCATCGGGTGCCGTGCTGCTCCTGGTCAGCTTTCCGGTTCTGCTGGAGCCGCTCTGGTGGCAACGTGGAGTGCTGCAGGGGATTTCCAGCTTCTGGGTACGCGAGTTGCTTCCCCCAGTAGTGGTGGCCGTCGGCGTCCTCATACTGCTGTTCGCGCTGTATCTGCGGCACGGCCCTGAGTATCGGAGACAGCGTCTGTGGAACGCCGCACAAGGGCTACTGCTGGCCGCGGTCGTGATGATCATCTTCTTCGTCATGGCGCGCTATGCGTACGGGGCGGGGATGTCCCGCGCCCAGAACGACGCCGAGAGCGGCTACCGGGGAACCACGCGTGTGCTGGTCCACTCCCGCACGCCCATCCACGCCTCGGCCTCCTCCATTACCTGCGAGGACCGTGGCCGGGCGGATCGGCCGTATCGGTTCCGGTGTACCGGGTTTCGTATTCTTGCAAAGTCGAGTACCCGGTATTTCCTGGTGCCGCACAAGCGCCCGAGTGATGTCGACGTCGTCCTGGTCCTGCCCGACGACGACAGCGTCCGGGTGGAGGTGTCCGGTATGTGGCGCGGGGTTGTTCGTCGGTAACCCGTGTGGTGACGCCGGCAGTCGTACTACGGCACCCCAGGTGATTCCTCCGGCACGACGTCTTCTTCTGAGCCGTCATCTGAGCCGTCAGGAGTGTTGTCCGGCTCGTCCGGCGTCTGAGTCGGAATGATTTCTGTTTCATCGGCAGATGACGGCAGGTCGGTGGGTGTGGGTGTGGGCGGGGGTGTCTCTTGAGGCGAGGAGCTGGAGTCCTCCTCGACGGCTTCTGCCGACAGGTCCGAACTGATGGATCCCTGGTCGGTCTCGACCGTCAGGCTTCCCGTCGTGCTTTCACCTGGCGGAGCAAGCAGCTGGAACGTGCAGGACTCTCCAGGATTGATCGTCTCACCCGTACAGGTGTCATCGGACACCTCGAACCCCGTCGCCGACACGTCGTTGACGACCATCGGCTCATCCGATTTGTTGCGGATCTCCACGTCCCGTGCCGCGGGCTCACCGACGGCGGTCTGCGGGATGTCGATATCCTGCCCCTCTTCCTGTTCGCTTCCCGGAAAGAGGGTGGCGGCTCCTACAGGCTCGGCGTCCACGGATGTCGCGGCCTCACCTGGGGACGCACTATTTCCCCCACAGCCACCGGCCGCGAGCAGGGCAGCCAGCGCGACGGCCGTCCCCAAAGCCGCCCTTCCCGTCCTGTCAGGCATAACGCCTCCGTCACATGCTCGATCAGCCCTTAAGGCTTCGCACGCACCGCACTCCTGACCAAATCGGCGTCCTTCGCCGGCGGAGCCGGAGAAGCGACCGGATTCCTTAAGTCAGGCAGCCGGAATGGAATCAAACGCTCCTCATATCAGCTTACTCAGCATGGGAAACGTGGCACGCTCATTGGGCCAAACGGGTGAATTGCTGTTTAACCTCGATCTTTTGTGAGGGCCCACCGACACCGTCGGTGGGCCCTCACAAAAGATCGAGGTAAGTGGCCCGAAGAGGAAACGAGTTGGGTAGGCCGTGAGTACGCGAACAAGACGCAGGCCAACAGGGCGCTTCGCAATTGGTTGGTGGGCCACGAAGCCGGGGCGATCGTCGCGCGTTCCGACATGAAGTTCGGCGAGTGGTTGGACAAGTGGTTCGTTGGTCTCCGTGTCGAGGAAACGACCCGGGCCGGGTACGCGCCGAAGATTCGCCTCCACATAAAGCCACACCTTGGGGCGAAGAACCTCAGAGACGTCACCGACGACGACTTGGATGCCCTGTATCGGAAGCTGGAGACGACGCCGTGTCCGACGAACCGAGGTAAGCCCCTGGGGGCGAAGTCCGTTCGCCACGTCCACAACATCCTGTCGGGTGCGTTCGAGGCTGCGGTCACGAAGAAGCTGATCCCGGCGAACCCGGCGGCAACTGCCAATCCGCCCACGACCCGGCAGATCAAATCGCAACAGCGCAAGTTCGTGACTCTCGACGACGCAGCGACGGCACGGTTCCGCGGGGACGTCTGGACGCCGTGCGGGCAGCGCGACTGCGGGCCGTTGCACTTCTGCACGCGTGATGCGCCGCGGGGGACGACGTACACGGCGACGGGCGTCCGGCGCAGCGAGGCCCTGGGGATGATGTGGGACCTCATCCACTGGGACTCACCAAGGACGGGGACGACAACGCGATCATCTACGTCGACCAGGCGCTGATGAGCGTGCTCAAGGTGCAGTGGGAGCGCCAGCAGATGTGGAAGGAGGAGCTCGGTGCGCTCTGGACGGACCAGGGCCTCGTCTTCGCGCGGGATGGATACAGGCTCCGTAAGGACGGGATCACCCCCGGAGGGCCGCAGGACGCCGGCCAGGTCAGCGCTCGATGGCGGACCATCAGAGAAAGGCTGGACCTTCCAGACCGGTTCCGCATCCACGACTGGCGGCACAGCAAGGTCACCAACGACCTGGATGCGGGGGAGAATCCTGTGGAGGTCTCCGCAAACGTGAGGCACCACTCACCGGGCTACACCATGGCCCAGCACGGTAAGCGCCGAGTCGAAGGCGCCCGCAAGCTCGCGGCCGGGACGGCTCAGCGCATTGGTCTGGGGGCATCGCATGAAGCGCCGGACGCGCTGGTCACGCCGCTGGTCACGGCGCCAGGTGAAGCCCCACATCGTCCCAGGCCAGAGGGGTAGACGTCGCGGAGACGGCCGGGGCCGCCACCCCCCACAGGAGAGGCCCCGGCCGTCGCGCGGCACGGGCCGCGCGGCGGCCCGTACTTCCTACAGCGCCGTCGGTGCGTTTTCTGTCACACCCCCGGGTGTCACGCGCCCCGTCCGAGGTAGTTGCATCTTGTACGGACATGGACGGGCAGCGGTTTCAGGTCGTAACGTGCCTTTCGCGCCGGGCGCGGAAGTTGCAGGACCACCGCAACCATCGGCGGCTCGAAGCCGCGACCATCGACTGAGGAACACTGTGCTGGGGGACGACGCGGAGCTGACGGCCGCCGTGCTTGCCGCGCAGGACGGGGACGAGACCGCGTTCCGGACTGTGTACCGCACGGTGCACCCGCGGCTGCTCGGGTACGTACGGACACTGGTCGGCGATCCCGACGCCGAGGACGTGGCGTCCGAGGCGTGGCTGCAGATAGCCCGTGACCTGGACCGGTTCAGCGGCGACGCGGACCGTTTCCGCGGCTGGGCCGCCCGGATAGCCAGGAACCGCGCGCTGGACCACATACGCATGCGCGGCCGCCGCCCCGCGATCGGCGGCGACGAGACCGAACTGACCGGCAGACCCGCCGACTCCGACACCGCGGGCGAGGCCATGGAGTCGCTGGCCACCGACAGCACCCTTTCCCTCATCGCCCGGCTGCCGCAGGACCAGGCCGAGGCGGTCGTGCTGCGGGTGGTCGTGGGCCTGGACGCCAAGACCGCCGCCGAGACGCTCGGCAAGCGGCCGGGTGCCGTACGGACGGCCGCGCACCGCGGTCTGAAACGGCTCGCCGAACTCATCGACGGCGATCCGGAATCGACGGGCGGCCTCGACGCCCTGCCACCCCCGCGAGAACCGCGCGGACGGGCGGTGACGTCCGCGAGTGTGACGGATACACGTGCGCGGACGCAGAAGGACATGTGATGGCCGACGAGCACTATAGGTGGCTGGACCGCGAAACGGCGGAGCGTCTGCTGAGCGGAGAGTCCCTCGATGCTGTCGACGCGGCCGACCGCGACCAGGCCGAACGGCTCGCCAAGACCCTCGGCGCACTCTCCGTCGACTCGCCTGCCGGTGCCGAACTCCCTGGTGAGGCGGCCGCGTTGGCCGCTTTCCGCAAGGCGCGCACGGATCGCGTGGACGACTGGGTCGGCGACCGGGCTGTTGACGACAGCGGTGCGCGAGCCTCCCGGGACCGGCGCTCCCGGCCCCGTTCCTCCGACGCGGGCCTGGTCCGCATCGGCGGCCCGGACCCGGACGCCCCGCGCCGCCGCCGCACCCGCCCCGTGCGCCTCGGGCTGGCCGCCGCGCTGGCCGTCGGCATGGCCGGGGGTGTCGCCTTCGCGGCCGGAACCGGAGCGCTGCCGTTCAAGGACTCCGAACCGGAACCCGCCGCCTCCGTCTCGGCCGCGGTGACACCGGACCGCCCGCTGGTGACGCCCTCGCCGAAGGGCCCTCAGAGCGAGCCCACCCCCGACGGCGCCACCGGCGACACCGGGCAGGGCTCCTCCCGCGACACCGCACGCGGCGGCTCGGCCACGCCGGACGACGGCTCGCAGACCGGCACCGGCAACGGCGCCGACGGCCAGGAAGGCCGCTCCGGCGGCGAGTGGAGCGGGGCCGTCTCGGCCTGCAGTGCCGTGCGCGACGGCGAGAGGCTGAGCTCCGAGCGCAGGCGCGCGCTGGAGGGCGCGGCCGGCGGCTCCGCGAAGGTGTGGAAGTACTGCGCCGGTGTGCTCGCCTCCGGCTCGTCCGAGGAGGACGCCCACAGCGACGGCAAGGGCGGCACGGGCGAGCAGAACGGCCAGGACGGCCAGGAAGACAACGAAGTCAAGGGCGACCGTGACGACGGGGACGGCCGGAACCCGGGCGAGGGCTACACCGGCGGCGACAACGGCACCGGCGGCAACGGCCACCACGCGAACGGCGGTCTGGCCACGCCGTCGGCCGTCGCGTCCCTGGAGCCGGAGCCGGCCACGCCCTCGCCCGGATCGACGCCCAGCCCGACGTACAGCGCGCTCTGATCAAAAAAGGACGTCACTGACCTGCGGATTCGTGGGTCGCGCGAGTTCCGTCGAAATTCTTCCGCGGTGAGTGTGACGTTTTCGGCCGCCGTGGCGCAGTAATGAGTGAGCCGACTGGTCATCGGCCGTCGCACAGAGCCGGGGTTCCCCCCGTACTCGCGGCTCGTGCACCTAGGCGCGGGCGGGACACGTTCCCCCGGTCCCGCCCGCGCCCCATACCTGAATCCTCGCGCCTCACCAGTGGACGACGACCTTGTCGCCGTTCCGCACCTGCGTGAACAGGTCCGCGATCGCCGCCTCGTCCCGTACGTTGACGCAGCCGTGCGAGGCGCCCGCGTATCCCTGGGCCGCGAAGTCCGAGGAGTAGTGCACCGCCTGGCCGCCGCTGAAGAACATCGCGTACGGCATCGGCGAGTCGTACAGCGTCGACACGTGGTGCCGGGACTTCCAGTAGACGCTGAACACGCCCTCGCGGGTGGGTGTGTACTGCGAGCCGAAGCGGACCTCCACGGTGGTGACCGTCCGTCCGTCGATCATCCAGCGCAGGGTCCGGCTCGACTTGCTGATGCACAGCACCCGCCCGGTCAGGCAGCGCGGATCCGGTGCGTCGGCCTGCTGTCCGCCCATCAGATACAGGTCCCATTTGCCCGGCTCCCGCGTCATCCTCAGCAGCCGCTGCCAGGTGACGGTGTCGGTCTCGCCGGTCTTCGGCAGCCCGCGCTTGCCCTGGAAGCCCTCGACCGCCCGCTCGGTCAGTTCGTCGTACGACCCCGTCGGCCCGTCGAAGAGCCAGGCGACCTGCCGCAGCCGGGCCTGGAGCTCACGGACGTCCCGGCCGGTGTCGCCCCGGGACCAGAGGACTTGAGGGGCGGGCTCGGTCTCCTTCTCGGTGGGCGCGGAGCTCGGCTTGTCGTCCTTCGGAGTGGCCGGGGGACTGCTGCCGGGAAGTTCGATGCGCACCGGCGAGCCCTGCTTGCCGTCCCCGTCGGCGGCCCGCACCGTACAGGCGCTCAGCGCGGCCAGGGCCAGCAGCGCGGCGAACCATCTCCCCATGTCCTCAGTACGCACGGCGACCCCCCGTCGTCTCACCGATGTGCGCCGATGCCACCTGAGATGTCTGCCCCCGGATGACTGGTTGCGAACGGCGCGGCATTGTTGTGACCGGGACCGCAAAAGTCCTGTGAGCAAGGTCCCAGCGTGCTCCCCTCCACCGGGTGCACGCCCACCGCTACAGTCCGTCGAAGGGTCGGACCGGAACCGGCGAGTAACAGCTCAGCGGGAGGCACACACACCATGGCGCGCGAGTCGGAGTCCGGACTGCCCATCGAGCCGGTGTACGGTCCCGAGGCTCTTCAGGGCTGGGACCCGGCGGAGAAGCTGGGCGAGCCGGGGAAGTATCCCTTCACCCGGGGCGTGTACCCCTCGATGTACACCGGCCGCCCCTGGACCATGCGCCAGTACGCGGGTTTCGGTACGGCGACGGAGTCCAACGCCCGCTACAAGCAGCTGATCGCCAACGGCACGATGGGTCTGTCGGTCGCCTTCGACCTGCCCACCCAGATGGGCCACGACTCCGACGCTCCGATCGCGAGCGGTGAGGTCGGCAAGGTGGGCGTGGCGATCGACTCGATCGACGACATGCGGGTGCTGTTCGGCGGGATCCCGCTGGACAAGGTCTCCACGTCGATGACGATCAACGCCCCGGCGGCCCTGCTGCTGCTCATGTACCAGCTGGTCGCGGAGGAGCAGGGCGTGACCGCCGACCAGCTGACGGGCACGATCCAGAACGACGTGCTCAAGGAGTACATCGCGCGCGGGACGTACATCTTCCCCCCGAAGCCCTCCCTGCGGCTGATCGCCGACATCTTCAAGTACTGCAAGGCCGAGATCCCGAAGTGGAACACCATCTCGATCTCCGGCTACCACATGGCCGAGGCGGGTGCCTCGCCCGCGCAGGAGATCGCGTTCACGCTCGCGGACGGCATCGAGTACGTGCGCACCGCGGTCGCGGCCGGCATGGACGTCGACGACTTCGCGCCCCGGCTGTCCTTCTTCTTCGTGGCCCGCACGACGATCCTGGAGGAGGTCGCCAAGTTCCGCGCCGCCCGCCGGATCTGGGCGAAGGTGATGCGGGAGGAGTTCGGCGCGAAGAACCCCAAGTCGCTGATGCTGCGCTTCCACACGCAGACCGCGGGCGTGCAGCTGACGGCCCAGCAGCCGGAGGTGAACCTGGTCCGGGTGGCGGTCCAGGGCCTGGGCGCGGTGCTGGGCGGCACGCAGTCGCTGCACACGAACTCCTTCGACGAGGCGATCGCGCTGCCGACGGACAAGAGCGCGCGCCTGGCGCTGCGCACCCAGCAGGTCCTTGCCTACGAGACGGACGTGACGGCGACGGTCGACCCCTTCGCGGGCTCCTACGTCATCGAGAAGATGACCGACGACGTGGAGGCCGCGGCGATCGAGCTGATGGCCAAGGTCGAGGAGCTGGGCGGCGCGGTCGACGCCATCGAGCACGGCTTCCAGAAGGGCGAGATCGAGCGGTCCGCCTATCGCATCGCGCTGGAGACCGACTCCGGCGAGCGGGTCGTGGTCGGCGTCAACCGCTACCAGCTCGACGAGGAGGAGCCCTACGAGCCGCTCCGCGTCGACCCCGCCATCGAGGCACAGCAGGCGGAGCGCCTGGCGAAACTCCGTGCGGAGCGGGACCAGGCGGCGGTGGACGCCGCGCTGGACGCCCTCAAGAAGGCGGCCGAGGGCGAGGACAACGTCCTCTACCCGATGAAGGACGCGCTGCGGGCCCGGGCGACGGTGGGCGAGGTCTGCAACGCGTTGCGGGGGGTTTGGGGGACTTACGTGCCGAGCGATGCCTTCTGACCTGGGCGATTACTCCGTATGAGTGATCACGAGCTGAATCTGCGTGCCTCCGGTTACGCTCGTTGCAGAGTGGGCCCCGAAAAGGAGGACGCCATGGCCGTACTGCAGCAGGAGCTGACCCTGGGCGAGGCTGCCGACCAGCTTGCCCGTGCACTGCCTGGCCACCGCGTGGAGATTCTCCAGGGGAGGCTCACTGTGACACCGCCGCCGGACGGCTCGCATGCGCTGTCGTTGACGAAGCTGGGCAGGGCATTCGACCGGGCAGGGATCGTCGAGGCAGGACACGAGTATGTCCAGGGCGTCGGCCTCTGGCTGCCTGCTTTGCCCGAAGACTTCGCGATCCCTGACTTCTCCGTCGTCGACGAGGACTTCCGTGACGCCCACGTCACGAAGAACTACTACGCACCGAACGTCTTCCGTCTCGTCGTCGAAGTGACGTCGTCGAACTGGTCCGACGACCTGTACGTCAAGGTGGAGTGCTACGCCCAGGCTGGCATCCCCGCGTACCTCGTCGCGGACCGCAAGCACGACGAGGTGCTTCTCTACACCGACCCGGCCGACGGCAAGTATCCCGAGCCCCAGTGCTTCAAGCGTGGCCAGAGTGTGCCCGTGCCCGAGTCCGTGGGCGTCCGGCTGGAGCTCTCTGTGGACATCCTTCTCGACGGCTGAAATTCACGGTCGGAGTGTCGTACCCCCGTGCGACACTCCTTCCCATGCTTGGTGTCATCGATCTCCCCACCTATCTGGCGGGACTCGTCCTGATAGTCCTGCTCCCCGGTCCCAACTCCCTGTACGTCCTCTCCGTCGCCGCCCGGCGCGGGGTGCGGGCCGGGTACACCGCCGCGGCGGGGGTGTGGTGCGGGGATGCCGTGCTGATGACCTTGTCGGCTGCGGGAGTTGCCTCGTTGCTTCAGGCGAACGCCGTGTTGTTCGGGATCGTGAAGTATGCCGGGGCCGGGTATCTGACGTGGCTGGCGGTCGGGATGCTGCGGGCGGCGTGGGGGATGTGGCGGGGTCGGCGGGAGAGGGCCGCCGTCGAGGATGCGAGCGGTGCCGGTGCCGATGAGCGGCCGTATCGCCGGGCGCTGGTGATCAGTCTCTTCAATCCCAAGGCGATTCTGTTCTTCGTCGCCTTCTTCGTGCAGTTCGTGGATCCGGGGTATGCGTACCCTGCGGTCTCCTTCGTCGTGCTCGGTACGTTCGCGCAGTTGGCCAGTTTCCTGTATCTCAGTGCGCTGATATTCAGTGGGACGAAGCTGGCGGCGGCGTTCCGGCGGCGTAGGCGGTTGTCTGCGGGGGCCACTTCGGCGGCGGGGGCGTTGTTCTTGGGGTTCGCGGTGAAGTTGTCGTTGGCCAGTTCGTGAGGCGGTAGGTCGTACGTCGGATGCGGGTTCGTCGTGGCTTGTCGCGCCCCGCGGCGGAGCCGCATATCGATACAACCCCGCGCCCCTAAAAGCTAAAAGCCACCCACTCGCCCGGCGTATCCCGCTAGCCCCGTCAATGTGTCGCTTGCCCAGCCGACATAGCCGTCCGGTCGGACAAGGAACAGCCCGCTGCCGTACGCCTCCTGCTCAGGCCCGCGTACGAGCCGCACCGAGTCGCCCACCTCCGGCGCCTCCCTGCCCAGCGCCAACAGCGTCCAGTGCGGACCCCGGAACGCGTCGAAGAGCCGTACGCCTCCCACCACCGCGTCCGGCGCTCGGTCGCCGGCCCGCACTCGGCCCACGCCGGCCGTCCGTGCCTCCTCCGTCAGTGACGACTCCCGGTAGCCCAGGCCGAGTTGGCGGGTCGCCTCGCCCCGGCGGGTCACTCCCCGGTGCACGCTCGTCGACAGGCCCAGCATGTCGGCGGCGATGGGGCGGCGTTCCTCCTCGTAGGTGTCGAGGAGGGCGGCCGGTGCCCCGCCCAGCAGCACCGCGCCCAGTTTCCAGCCCAGGTTGTAGGCGTCCTGGACGCTGGTGTTGAGGCCCTGACCCCCGGCGGGCGAGTGGACGTGCGCCGCGTCCCCGGCGAGGAAGACCCGGCCGGAGCGGAAGCGATCCGCCAGGGCCGCCCGGGGCCGGAAGTCCGACGCCCAGCGCACCTCCGTCACGTCCTCGGGGGCGAGGTGGGACCGCACGGCGACGACCTTGCGGATGCCGTCGAGGGAGAGGTCCACCGTGCTGCCCTCGGGGAACCGGGCGACGGCCTGGAAGTCCTCCGTACCCGCGAGCGGGCAGATCGCGAGGAAGCCCTCGCCCTCTCCGCTCGGCGGGAAGATGTGCCAGTTGTCGCGGTCCAGGCCGGTGATCCGCAGGTCCGCCACCAGGGTTGGGTTCGGGTCGACGGTCTCGCCGGTCATGGCGATGCCGAGCGCCCGGCGTACGACCGAGCGCCCGCCGTCGGCCGCGACGACATACCGGGCACGCGCATCCGGGCCCGAGGCGAAGCGCACCGTCACCCCCTCGGCGTCCTGCTCCAGCCCCACCACCTCCCGGCCGACGGCCACCCGCCCGCCCAGCTCCTCCAGCCGCGCGAACAGGATCTCCTGCGTGCGCCACTGCGGCACCATCCACGGCTCGGTGTAGGGGGAGTCCTCCGTGGCTTCGACCGGGTCGAACATCCGGTGCTCGCCGGCACGCTGCCCGTCCTGCCAGATCATCCCGACCGGGTAGTCGCCCCCGGCCGCGCGGATCGCGTCGAGGACGCCGAGGTCGTCGAACACCTCCATCGTGCGCGGCTGGATGCCCTTGCCGCGCGAGCCGGGGAACAGGGCGTCGGCCCGCTCCACCACCAGCGCGTCCACGCCCCGCCGGGCGAGGTCGACGCCCAGGGCGAGACCGGTGGGGCCCGCGCCCACGATCAGTACATCTGCATTCACAGTCACAGCCGCTCTCCTTAACGCTGTTAAGTGACGTCGGTGAGACAGTGTCCTTAACGGCGTTAAGCTGTCAAGCGTGAACACGGAACGCCGGGCACCCCTCGACCGCAAGCGGGTCGCCGACACCGCCCTGAAACTCCTGAACGAGGTGGGCCTGGACGGCCTGACCCTGCGTGCCATCGCCAAGGAGCTCGACGTCAAGGCACCCGCCCTGTACTGGCACTTCAAGGACAAGCAGGCGCTGCTCGACGAGATGGCGACGGAGATGTACCGCAGGATGGTCGCCGGCACGCCTCTCGATCCCGGAGACACCTGGCAGGAGCGGCTGCTGAAGTCCAACCGGGGACTGCGTGGGGCGCTGCTCGGCTACCGCGACGGCGCGAAGGTCTTCAGCGGCTCACGCTTCACCGGCATCGAGCACGCCGAGCAGATGGAGGAGAACCTGGGTCTGTTGACGGCGGCCGGCCTCACGCTCGCCCAGGCGGTCCGCGCGACCTCGACGACGTACCTCTACACGCTCGGCTTCGTCACCGAGGAACAGGGCGTCCAGCCGCTGCCCGGCGAACGGCGCGAGGGCTACGACGTCGACGAACGCGCCCGCCTCATGGCCGACTTCCCGCTGTCGGCCCGGGCGGGCGCGGAGATCTTCCAGGACTACGACCGGCACTTCGAGGAGGGGCTGGCCCTTCTGATCGCAGGAATCGAGGCGCGGTTCGGGGTGACGTGAGGGGTGATGCGAGGGGTCATGAGAGAGGAGGTGTGAGGGGTGATGTGCGCCGGCGTGAGAGCGCTCAGGCCCTGCTCGTGCGAACCCGCCGCACCGCCCGCGTGACCAGCGGCGGCAGCAGGTCTACGACGATACGGCGGGCGGGAGAGCGGCGAGGTTTCGGAGCCGGAGCCGGAACGGGATCCGCGGCCGGGGTCGGGGCGACGTAATGACGGGAACGCGGGAACGGTGGCGGCCTCATCCCCTTGGCCCGTGCCCGCACCAGTCGGTGCCCGGCGGCCGACTGCACACTCAGGCCGACATCGGTCCGCTGCCGCAGCATGTCCAGCAGCTCGTCCTGGACGGGCCTGGGATCGCCCCAGGTGCCGTACAGCTTCTGCGTGCTGAGGCAGACCGGCCTGAGGCCGCGGTTGAGCACGGCTTCCCATACGGCGACGGAGACGCCCGGGGTGTGCTCGGAGCGGAAGTCGTCCAGGACCACGATGCCCTCGGGCAGCAGGATGTCGTGTGCCGCGCCGATGTCGCCGTACACGTGCTCGTACAGGTGCGAGGCGTCGACGTGGACGAAGCGGCAGCTCCCCGCGGGTACCTCCGTGGAGATCACCGAGGTGGGGCCCTGGATCACCCTCGGCAGGGTGTCGTGGAAGGAGAGGTAGTTCCGCTCGAAGGCCTGCCGGGTGAGCGCGGCGTACGACTTCGTGGTCTCCGCCCGATTGTGCCCGTCCGGCGCCTTACTCTCGAACAGGTCGCAGACCGTGAACTCCTCGTCCCTGCCCAGGTGTTGGCCGAGCAGGATCGCGCTCTTGCCCATGTAGACGCCGAGTTCCAGCAGATCGCCGCGGAGTCCGTACGTCTTCTGCCGGTCCAGGAACCACGTGAACAGCACCTGGTCGAGCGGGGGGAACCAGCCGGGGACGTCCTGGAGATCGCCGGGGTTCCTGTCGGTTGGTTGTGCAGTCACCATGGAACGAGGATGCTCGCTGGGGCGCGGACAATCAGGCCGCAAGCTGAATGTCGCGTGAACAGCTCACTGCGGCTTGGTCAGCGCAGCCCGAAGTCGAGGCGTCAACGGCTTCTCCACGTACCGGTTCAGCAGCCACGCCAGCAGCAGCATCGCCCCGATCGTCAGGGCGAAGGTCTCCGCCGAGGGCAGGCCGAGCCGGATGTGCAGGGTGTGGATCACCACCCAGCCGAGATGCTCGTGGACGAGGTAGAAGGGGTAGGTCAGTGCCCCGGCGACCGTCAGCCAGCGCCAGTTCGCCCAGTTGAACCAGCCCAGCGCGATCGCCGTGACCGCCACGAAGCCGAAGGCGACGACGAGGACGATGCCGAGCGAGGTGCGGTGGGCGAAGGCGTTCGGGTCGGCGGCGTTCCACAGGCTGCGCACCGCGTAGTGCTGCCCGATCAGAAAGCTCACGGCGATGATGCCCCAGCCGTAGACGTCCCGCCGGTCGCGGTGGACGAGGTAGATGCCGACACCGCCGATGAAGAAGGGGGCGTACTCCGGCATGAACACGATGTCGAGCAGCGGCTGGTCGGCGCCCTGGGTGATCGCCGCCGCCAGTGTCCAGCCGGCGCAGAACATGATCACGCGCCGTCGGGACGCCCCGGGCAGGACGACACACAGCGCGAACAGCGCGTAGAAGCGGACCTCGGCCCACAGTGTCCAGTCCACGCCGAGCACCCGGTCCACGCCCAGCGGTTCCTGGAGCAACGTCAGGTTCACCAGTGCGTCGCTCGGCGACACCGCCTTGTAGAAGACCACCGGCAGCGCGAACACCGCCGTCACGAGCACGACCGCCGCCCAGTACGCCGGCATCAGGCGGGAGACGCGGGACGCGAAGAACGACTTCAGGGGCCGGCCCCAGCCGCTCATGCAGATCACGAACCCGCTGATCACGAAGAAGATCTGGACACCGAGAGGGCCGTACGCGAAATAGGTGTGCAGCGTGGGGAACTGCTCTTTCGGTGAACTCTCCCAGGCCCGGGTGATCTCGCCGCCGCGGCCGCCGTAGTGATAGGCCGCCACCATCAGCGCCGCGACCAGCCGCAGTCCGTCGAGCGCGCGCAACCGGGATTCCCGGCGGACCGGCCGCTTTGGCAGAGAGGCCGCGGGCGCGTCGGGCGCCGGCCGGACGGTCATGCTGGTCACGAATTTCCCCTTGGTCGACGCGCCGGGCGCTCCTGCGGTACCCGGAGCACATTAGTCCGAATCACAGGGATGTCCGGTGCCGAGGGGTGACGGTTGTCCGGGTGGTCTCTGCGAATTCACCTGGACTTTGCCTTGGTTTCCTAACTTTCTCTCAACCTCCCCCCACGTGCTAATAAAGAGCGAATCGCGCAACACAGACGCGGCAAAATCAGGAGTGCCATGACGAGGGTCCAGAACAGACGGGCACGTGTGCGCGGAGGGGAGCTGGACGACTGTTTGCGCGCCTGTGCTGTGCACAGCGGCAAACTCGTCGGCAGCATCGACCGTCGCCGCGTCGAACTCGCCGAGCAGCTGAGGAAGTTGCTCGTCGTGTGGGGCACCACCTCCACCGGTACCCCCGCGCCCGCCCCGGCCGGCGCCACCGCCCTGCTCAAGCGGGCGGTCAAGGGCGCCGCGGCCCCCTCCGCCGGTCTCGGCAACGAACTCCTCGACGCCCTGCTCGCCGTCGCCAACAAGGCGCTGGAGTGCGGCTACGACGACGAGTTGAACCTCGCGCTCGTCATAAGCGACACCGTGCTCGCCCAGCGCAAGAACTCCCGCGCCGGCTGGCGCCTGCGCGCCCGCCTCCTTGAGGCGCTCGGCGAGGAGAAGGAGGCGGTGGAGGCCTACGAGCGGTATCTCGCCCTCACCGAGGACGACGGCTTCGGCGTCCGCGCCCGGATCGCCGGCCTGCGCGCGGCGCAGGACAAGGAGCGGGAGCTGCTGAGCCTGCTCCGGCGCCAGTGCCCGCGCGCCGAGCAGTTCACCCGCGGCCCCGCGACCGACATATGGGCCGAAGGCCTCGCCGCGCACGCCGTGGGCGACTGGCAGGCCGCCGAGCCCCGGCTCGTGGGAGCGCTCCTGAGCCTGGCCGCCGAGGACGCCCCGGCCACCGACCGGCAGGAACTCCTCAGCCAGTACCTCGACTTGCGCACCGCCGAGAACACCGGGAGCGGGGACCTGCCCGCGCTCACCGAGGCGATCGCCCTCTACGCCGAGCAGCGCCGCATGCGCATGCGCGGCCCGGTCGAGGACCCCACCGTCGGCGGGGTGCAGTGGATCAGCCTCGGCGAGTTCCGCAACCGGATCGCCGGCAAGTCGGTCTGCCTGATCGCCAACTCCGGCCGTGTCGGCGCGAGTTCCATGGGCGCGGAGATCGACGCCTACGACCTCGTCGTGCGCTTCAACTCGTACAAGATCGAGCCGAAGCACACCGGCAGCCGCACCGACCTGCACGCCACGATCCACAAGCACGGCTTCAACTGGGAGAAGCCCGTCGACACCCGGCTCGTCTTCGGCGGCGTCTCCGGCGACTGGAAGCACTCGTTGCGCAACCGCCTGGTCCCCGGCGCCCAGACGTATCTCGGCGACGAGTCCCTGCGCTGGCCCGTGCGCAACATCGGCAAGCTCGGCACCGACGTCTGGTCGGGCATCCCGACCACCGGCTTCAACATGCTGTACCTGCTGGACTTCCTCGACGTCAGCCCGACCCTCGACCTGATCGGCTTCGACTTCTACGAGAGCGGCGCCTACCGCGTCCAGGAAGCGATGAAGCTGGCCATCACCTCCGTGCACGAATACACCAGCGAGAAGGCATGGGTCATGCAGCGGGCCCAGAGCGTGACCGACATGAGGATCTCCCTGCGATGACCACGACCTCCCCGACCGGGACCGCCGCCCCCCTGGCCCCGGCCACCGACGCGCACGCCCTCACCGGCAAGCGCCGCATAGCCTTCGCCAGCTACGTCGACGAGAACTACCTCCCCGGCTTCCTCGTCCTGCTGCGCAGCCTCGCCCTGTCCAACCCGGGCGTGTGCGAGGACTTCGTCGTCCTCTACGACGACCTGCGCCCCGGTTCGATCGCCAAGATCCGCGACCTGCACCCGCGGATCGTGCTGCGCCGGGTCAACGCCGAGCACTACGACTCGTACAAGAAGGGCGACCAGGACAACTACCTGGTCCGCAAGGCGTACTTCATCCTCGACGTCTTCCGGCTGCGCGAGTACGACACGATCATCACGCTCGACACGGACATGGTCGTCCTCGGTGACCTGAGCGAACTGCTGGAGCTGCGCGAAGGGCTCGCGGCGGTCTCGCAGTTCTTCTACGGCCAGCACAAGCTCAACTCGGGCCTGCTGGTCATCCAGCGCGAGTACCTGAGCGACGCGTTCTGCGCCAAGCTCGACGCCACCGGACGCAGCGGCGACTACGAGCTCGACAAGCACGACCAGGGCATCCTGAACGCGGTCCTCGACGGCGGCTTCATCCGCCTCGACGCGCGCTACAACTTCGTCAAGCGGCGCCTGTCCGGCGACCTCCCGGTCCCCGAGGACACCGCGATCCTGCACTTCACCGGCCGCCACAAGCCGTGGCAGGGCGGCGAGGCCGGCTACAGCCAGGCCGAGGACCGCTGGCGCGAGTTCGAGCTGGACGACGCCGACTTCCACGCCGAGTACCTGTCGAAGTCGGGCGGCCTCCACCACGACCTGCTCGTCCACTTCGGCACCCCGCACGTCAAGCGCACCGGTGACGTCGAGGCTGCCCGCAAGGTCGCCGCCGCGCACATCTCGACCGGCGACTACCAGGACGCCGTCGACATCCTCAGCGGTGTGAAGATCCCGCTGGACGCGGCCTGGCCGCACGAGGTGCTCGGCCACGCCCTGATGAGCGTCTCGCGCTACGACGAGGCCAAGGCCCAGCTGCTGCTCGCCACCGCCGCCCCGAACCGGGCCGCCACCGCCTACGCCCGCCTCGCCCAGATGGCCTGGGTGCACGGCGACAACACCGCGGCCCTCAAATACGCCACCGCCGGCCTGTCCGTCGACATCACCCACCGCTCCAGCCGCCTGTGGGCACAGCGCGCCTCCGGCCTGCCCGCCCAGGAGCAGGGCGCCGCCGAGGAACAGCTCGCCCACGTCGCCTTCTACATGGACCGGCAGGGCAACGCGGGCGACAAGCTCCTCCCGGAGACCGTCCGCCTCGCCTTCGACCCCGACACCACCTCACGCCGCTGGCACTCGGTGCACGCCCACCGCCTGTTCGACGAGGCGGCCCTGGAGCGCGTGAACTCCCGGCGCGGCCTGGTCATCGGCGGCGGCGGCCTGTTCATCCCGGACACCATGCCCAACGGCAACAGCGCCTGGCAGTGGAACGTCCCGGACGAGCTGCTGAATCGTATCGACGTGCCGATCGCGGTCTTCGCCGTGGGCTTCAACGCCTTCGACGGCCAGTCGTACCGGGCGGGCCGGTTCCGGGAGTCGCTGCGTCTGCTGGTCGAGAAGTCCTCCTTCTTCGGGCTGCGCAACCATGGGTCGATCGAGAAGGTGCGGGCCATGATCCCGGCGCACCTGCACGACAGGGTGCGCTTCCAGCCGTGTCCCACCACGGTGATGCGCCAGCTCGTCGACGGCTGGCAGGACCCGCTGACGCGCGACGACACCATCCTGATCAACGCGGCCTACGACCGCGCGGGCCTGCGCTTCGGCCACGACTACGACTACTTCCTGGCCCAGATGGCCCAGGCGGTACGCGACCTGGGCGAGCTCGCCGAGGTGAAGTGCGTGGCGCACTCGCTCGACGACGAGAAGATCGCCTTCGACCTGCGGCGCGAGCACGGCATCTCGATGCCCGTCATCCCGATGTACGACTTCGACAACGACGAGATCCGTGAGCTGTACGCCCGCACCAAGCTGGTGATCGGCATGCGCGGCCACGCCGGCATGATCCCGTTCGGCGTCGGCACGCCCATCATCAGCCTGATCTCGCACCCGAAGATGGCGTACTTCCTGCGCGACATCGAGCGTCCCGAGTGGGGTGTCTCCGTGCACGACCGGCACCTCGCCGCCCGTCTGGTGGAGCGCGCGAAGGACCTCCTCGCGGACCACGCCAAGACCGTCGCCGACGTGCACGGTCGGCAGCAGGAGCTCTGGAAGGTCACCGAGGCGAACGCGGCCGACCTGCGCGCCATCCTGGGCGGCTGACGGATGACGACCGTCCTGGCCGACGAGGCCGCCCCGCAGGCGCAGCCGCGCCGGGGCGGCCGCCGGTCACCGTACTGGTGGCCGCTGGTCGCTCTCCCGGCCGCGGCCGTCGTGGTGTACACCGTGCTCACCCGGCGCCTCACCGGCGACCTGCACTACGTCCTGGGCGCCCTGCGCACCGGCCGCGCGGCAGGCTACTCACCGTCGGAGATCTTCACCCACCGGCCGTACTTCTACCGGTGGTTCATCGCCGGTCTCGACCGGCTCACCTTCGGTGGTACGACGGTCCGCGAGGCCCTGATGGGAGCGGCGGGCGCCCTGCTCGCCGCCGCGGCCGCCTACGCGCTGTACGTCGTGCTCCGGGGCCGGCTCACCGGCCGCGAGGCGGCCCTCACCGCGGGCGCCACCGGTCTCGCCCTCGCTCTGGCACCCCGCAACGACTTCCTCCAGCCGGAGTGGGCCGCCGTGGTCCTGACGGTCTTCGCCGTCGCCGCCGCGCTCGGCTTGTCCCGGCCCTGGCCCGCTGCCCTGCTCGCCGCGCTGCCCTTCGGCCTCGCGGTGATGATGAAGTACTCCACCGCCGCCACGGCCGCCATCGGCGTCCTGCTCGTGTACGCCGTCGACCGGGGCCGGGCCGTACGGCTCGCCCTCGTCGGGGTGCCCGCCGCGGTGGCCCTGTTCGGGCTGAGTCTGCTCGGCGGGTCGCACGAGTGGCAGTGGACCGAGGACATGCCGCAGATCAACCAGTCTGCGCTGAGCCGCACCGGCATCCACCCGTCCTTCATGCTCGACCGCTCCGTGGAGTTCCTGGCCGACCGGGCCGTGGAGAGCCCGGTACTGCTCCTGCTCCCGGGCGCGCTGCTGCTGGTCCTCTCCCGGGTCCAGAGGCGCGGCCGACGGCTCGAACTGCTCCTGGTCGCCCTGACCATCGGCCTCGGCGCCCAGGCGGTCGTGATCGTGCAGGGCAACTGGTTCCTCTACCACGGCGCCCAGATGCCGGTGCTCGCCGCCATGCTGTGGGGCCTCGCCGTGGGCGGCGCCCGCCGCTCGGTGCCGTGGTGCTTCGGGGCCGTGTCACTGCTGTACGGCGCGCTGCCCGTGCTGTACGCGCAGGCGCCGACGGACTGGCAGCGTACGTATGTGGCCTGGGTGTTCGGGCTGGTGGCCCTGCTCGCCGCCGTCGTCGACGTCCTGCGTGCGCGGGCGACGGCGGGGCGTCCGGCGCGTCTGCTGTGGCCGGTCGCCCTGGCCGGTGTGGTGTGCCTGGCCGCGAGCATCTGGCCCGGCTCCCCGCACCTCGTCCAGTACGGCAAGGTCAGGATGACCGGCACCGAGTACCTGGCCGGGATGCGGAACAGCGAGGCGGAGGCCGACCGGCTGCGGGCGCAGATGCCGGCCGGTGCCCCCGTGCTCTACCTGGCCTTCGGCGACACCACGTACTACGTCGACCACCCGGCCCGCTGCCGCTACCCGATCGCCACGTTCCTCCAGCGCACCCGCTACCTCGCGGACGTCACCGAGCTGAAGTCCTACCGCGAGAACGCCGACTGCATCGACCACGGCACCGCCCCGTACGCGATCCTCGACCGGGCCTGGTTCCGGCCCGCCAAGGTCGACCCGGCACTGTGGCGGCGTATCACCGCCGCCTACGAGTGCCCGCGGTCGACCGCCGACACGATGACGGTGCTGTGCCGGCGCAGGTAGGTCCGAAGGTCACCGCAGCCCGAGTGCCGCGGTGACCTTCCTGGCCAGCGCCACCGAGTAGCTCTGCCCCCGGTCCTGCGGGTAGATCTGCGCCATCGTCACCAGGGTGACCCGGCTCATCGGCGTCTCATGGGCCGGGATCAGCGCCCGGTACTCGGGGGTCACGACGGGCTGCGCGAACCCGGCCTTCGAGAAGTGCCAGTCCTTGATCCAGGACTCGTCGAAGTCCGGGTTGACCCGCCGCAGATACGGCAGGAACTTCCGCAGCAGCTCGGCCGGTTCGGTGGTGAAGCGCCAGTCCTCGCGCTCCACGTAGTTGCCGACGTAGAGGACGTGCCGACCGCCGTACACCGACGGGTCGATCATCTTCGTGTGCTCGACCACGGCGAGGAACGGGAAGTCCGGCTCGTTGATGTTGAGCCAGTAGTACGGGATCACGCTGCGGTCCAGCTCCAGCACGAAGCAGGTCGCGCCCAGGTACTGGTTCTTCCACACCGCGTCCTCGGAGGGCAGCCCGGCCGCCTTCGCGAAGGCGGGCTGCGGAGTGGTGACGAGCAGCCGGTCGAACTCGTACGTCGAACCGTCCGCGCACCGCACCACCGCCGGCGCCTCCTGGCCGTCCTGCCGGATCGACTCGACCGCCTTGCCGAACTCCACCTTGCCGCCGCGCTCCTCGACACCGTCCCGCAGCGCCGCGTAGACGCGCTCGAAGCCGCCGTCCACATAGCCGAGTTCGAACGTGCGGCAGTGGATACGGGCCCACAGCCAGGCCATCGACACCTGCTCGGCCCGGTCGCCGAACTTGCCCCGCAGCAGCGGCTCCCAGATCGCGCCGGTCGCCTTCTTGCCCGCCCAGCGGCGCAACCAGGCCAGTGCGGTCAGGTCGTTGAACCGCTCGCCGTTGCGGATCGCCTTCAGCAGCGCCGACGATCCGGCGAACCGCACCGCGTCGACGGGGGAGAACTCCGGGAAGCGGACCATGTCGAACGGGGTGGTGAAGTCGATGAGCTTCCCGCCCCGGTAGATGCCCGTGGTCGGCTTGTGGAAGCGCAGCGCGTCGCCGAGGCCCAGCTCCTCGATCAGGGCGATCATCGCCTTGTCGCTGCGGAAGATGTGGTGGTAGAAGCGCTCCAGGGGAACGCCGCCCACCTGCAACGAGGCGGCGAGGCCGCCCAGTTCGTCGGCCGCCTCCAGGACGGTGACCTGGTGGCCGGCGCGTACGGCGTCCCAGGCGGCGGTGAGGCCGGTGGCACCCGCGCCGATGATGCCGAGGTTCATGCGAAACTCCACTTTCTGTTGAGCACGAACTGGAGTGCCAGGACCAGCGGCAGCGAACCCGCCTTGACCAGGTTGGCGTCGATCCCCAGCCCGTCGGTGAAGACGAGGAAGAGCAGGTTCGTCAGGACGATGCCGGTCAGCCCGACGGCGTAGAAGCGCAGGAAGCGCAGGACGATCCGGTCACGCCGCTCGAAGGTGAACAGCGCGTTGAGCACGAAGTTGTTGGCGATGCCGAGGGTGGTGCTGAGCGCGTTGGCGAGCTGCTCGTCCATCCCGGTGAGGTTGTGCAGCAGCAGGAAGACGACGAAGTCGAGGGCGACACCGCTGCCGCCGATGAGGGTGTAACTGACGAGTTGGCGCAGGGTGCGGTTCTGCTTCTCGGGAGCCGCGTCGACGGTGGCGGTGGTCTCAGTCATCGTCGCCCGGACCGCCGATCACCTCGCGCACCAGATACAGCGGACGCCCCTGCGTCTCGCTGTAGATGCGCCCGATGTACGCCCCGATCACGCCGAGGGACAGCATCTGGGTGCCGCCGAGGAACAGCACGACACACATCAGCATCGTCCAGCCGGAGACGGTGATGTCGGGCCGGAAGAACTTCATCGCCAGGGCGTAGACGATGCCGGCGAGCGACAGCGCGAGCACCACGAAACCGAGCCGGGTGATCATCTTCAGGGGCGAGGTGGAGAAGCTGGTGACCCCGTCGACGGCCAGCCGGGCCATCTTGCGCAGCGGGTACTTGGTCTCGCCCGCGAACCGTTCGTCGCGGTCGAAGGCCACCTCGGTCTGCCGGTAGCCCATCGAGGCGACGATGCCGCGGACGAAGCGACTGCGCTCCCGGTACTTGCGCAGCTCGGCGGCGACCTTGCGGTCCAGCAGCCGGAAGTCCCCGGTGTCCAGCGGGATGTCCACGTCGGTGGAGGCGCGCAGCACGCGGTAGTACAGGTGCGCGGTGGCCCGCTTGAACGCGGAGTCCTGCCGGCTGCGCCGGCGCGCGTGCACGATGTCGGCGCCCTCGCGCCAGGCGTCCACCAGCTCCAGGCTGACCTGGGGCGGATCCTGGAGGTCGGTGTCCATCACGATCACCGCGTCGCCCCCGGCGACGTCCAGCCCGGCCGTGATGGCGATCTGGTGCCCGAAGTTACGGGCCAGGTCGACCACCCGGACGCGCGGATCCTGCTCCGCGAGGCCCGTGAGGATCGCCAGCGACCCGTCACTGGACCCGTCATTGACGTACACCAGCTCGAAGTCGAGCTCGGGACGCCCGGCGAGGGCGGCGGTCAGCTCGGCGTGGAAGGCGGCTATGCCGTCCCGCTCGTTGTAGACCGGGAGCACATACGAGATCAGCGGCCGGCGGCCCGGTCCCGGCTCGACCGCCGCGAGCGCGACGGGAGCCGGGACGTGGGCGGGCGGCCGGGTGTCCTGCTGGGTCATCTCCGCCGGTCCCCGGGGCCGAACGGTATGAACGTGAAAGCTGTTTGCAGCATTTGGGGAAGCTATGCGCGTTCAGTGAACCCGCCCCGAACACATTGCGTCCGGAAGCTGTCTTCCCCGTTTCGCTTCACCCCGACTCTCGGCCCGGCTCACTCGTGCGGGGTGAAGAGGAGATTGCGGGTCTTGCGCGGACGAGGCGCGTACCACGGGACGAGCGCACCGTCGTGTTCGGTGACCCAGTGGGCGTCGTAGCCGAGGGGGTCGAACTCGGCCATGAGTGTGTCCAGCGGCGCGTCAACCAGCGCTTCGAGCATCACGGTCGGCCGGTCGCGCTTCAACACCTGCCGGGCTCCCTGGAGGACCGACATTTCGTGGCCCTCGACGTCGATCTTGATGAGGTCCAGCTTGTTCTCGGCGAACACCTCGTTGAGGGGGAGCAGCTGAATTCGCTTCAGCTGGGCGTCGGCAGCGGCGCTCTCCAAGGTCGAGCCCGTTGAGAGGAGATTCCCCGAGAAGCGGACGCTGATGTCGGCCCACCCGGCGCTGCTGGACACTCCGGCCTGATAGAGCTTCACGTTCTGAATGCCGTTCGACCGGACGTTCACCGAGAGGCGGGCGTGGATCTGGTCCACCGGCTCGAAGGCGTGCACCTTCGCTTTCGGGTTGGCGAGGGCCGCGATCATCGAAAAGTACCCGACGTGCGCGCCGACGTCGGCGATGGTCGTGCTCTTCGCGGCAAGGCGGGCCCAGGTGGAGAGGCTGCCGGGCTCGTAGCCGAACGTCCCGTTCCACAGGGTGTCGAGGGCGACCGCGTCGTCGTTCACGCAGAACATCACGAACGGCGGGCCGTAAGGAGAGTCGATCTCGGCGAAGCCCCGGTACGGGAACTTCTTGCGGTGGGTGCGGATGATGTCGCTAGTGGAGACCGGCCGGACGGATGGTGCGTGAGCCAGCATGCGGGCATTGGCTTCTTCGAGCTGGGGGATACGCATCACGCGATGGTAGGGCCATGGTCATGGCCTGTCACAGGCTCTGTAAAACCGGAAAAGACCAGATCACGGGTGTGTGACCTGGCCTTTTCCGGTGGGACATTCTTAAGTCCCCTCAAGTTCATCCCTGCTTCGCTCAGCGGCTTCGCTCAGCGCTTCACGGCCTTCTTCAGCGCCCGTGCCCGCCGCACCACCCGCCGTGCCGTCGCGTTGCGCGGCAGAAACGCCAGCCGCTCCGGAATTCCCCCCGGCAACCCCAGCGACGTGAGCCGCTTGCGCTTGAAGTAGCGCTGGGTGCGCGGCCCGAAGTGCTTCGAGAGGTAGCGCTCCGCCGCCGGGCGCAGCCGGTGGTAGATCTGCGGCTGCATCGTGAAGCCGACCGCGGTGACGAGGCCGTTCAGGTCCTCGGCGGGGATCGGCTCCTCGCCCGCCCGGGACTCCAGGTCCGCCAGCACCGCGTCGGCCAGCACCGCCGGGACCCGGTTGCTGTTCTGGTACGGGGTGAGCCGCTCCAGCAGCGGCTCGGTGCCGATGCGGGCGACGGGGAGGTCGTAGAACACGGCCGCCGTGAAGAGAGCCGTGGAGAAGCAGCCGACGACCAGTCCCGGTCGCGCCTTCTCGAAGAGAACCTCGGCAAGCACCGGCGTGTCCAGCACCGTGAGGTCGACGCCCAGTTTCCCGGCCTCGGTCTCCAGGAGGCGGCTGTAGCGGGCCGGCGCCGTGGGGTGCGGTTTGAAGACGATCGTGCGGTGGCCGCGCTCGACCGCGCCGCGCATCATCCGCACGTGCAGGTCCTCCTCCTCCTTGGCGGAGAGGATGTTCAGCGCGGACAGGTACTGGCCGAGCAGCAGCGCCGCGTTGTCCGGAAGGACCGGCAACTCGGGAAGGGACGTGGTGAGTTCCCCCATCACCTTCAGGAAGGCGGGGGTCGGCACCACGACCGCCGGCACCTCGAACTCGGTCAGCAGCATCGGCCTGAGCCCCGGCACCAGGTCCAGGTGCAGCAGCCGGCGCACCCGGGTGCCGACCAGCGGGTCGAGCTTGTTGCGCGTCGGGCCGTAACTCATCAGCCCGTCGGCGTAGACCTCGACGGGCGCGCCGGTGAACAGCTGGGCCACCGTGAGGGCGGGGGTGACCTGGATGGACTCCAGGATCAGCTCGACGCGGTCCTCGCCGAGGCCCCACAGGAGGCGCAGATAGCGCTCGAAGAGCGGGACGTCGTCCGGGCGCGGGGTCCAGGAGCCGGGGTGGAAGGGGCGGATGGCCTCGTTCCAGGAGAGCACCTCGTCGAAGTGGCCGCGCAGCGGCTCGAAGCCCGGCATCTCGTCGAGCGCCGGGGTGGTCTCCGGGTTGGTCGAGTTGTTGAAGACCAGCAGCACCCGGCGGTCCGGCTCGGCGAACAGGTCGGAGTCGATCGCGGCGGCCAGGGTGGCGGCGCCGTACAGCGTCGAGGCGCAGAAGATCTGCACGGTACGGGAGGACATCAGGCGGCCGCCTTCGCTGTGGTGACCCGGCGCCGCAGCCGCCGCAGCTTCGAGGAGCGGCGCATGTCCATGGTCTCGAGTACGTCACCGAGCGCGTCCTGCGGCATGCGCTGTATCGCCGCCGCGCTCATCGCCCGCAGCTGCTTGGCCACGGCCGGTTCCCACTTGGACTCGTCCGAGAGGTGGTGGGCGATGATCGCGCAGTAGGTGCGCACCGCCTTGGGGAGCAGGGTGCCGGCGTCCGGGTCCGCCGCCGTCTCCTCGATCACCTGGTCGAAGGCGCGGATGAAGTCGAGCTGGCGGGCGTCGCCGATCTGGGTCAGCGAGGAGGCGACCCCGCGCCGGTAGAACACGCCCAGCAGGCTCACCACGGCGAACGACTCGGCCTCGCGGTGCAGCTTCCAGATCCACGGCCGGTCCTCGGCCGTCCGCAGCCCGTCGGTGAAGTGCAGCAGCCCCCTGTCGAGGAGGCGGCGGTGGTAGGCGCCGGCCCAGGCGTAGGCGTAGTCCACCGAGGTCGTCCGGTCCGCGGGCAGGATCGCCTCGCGCGGGTCCAGCACCTCGCCGCGTCTGCCGACCGGGGCCCGGTGCACGGTCCGGGCGCGGGCGGTGGCCTGCACATGGTCGGTGCGCACGAAGTCGCAGCCCAATCCCTCGATCGACGACACCAGTTCGGCGAGGTAACCGCGGGCCAGCCAGTCGTCGCCGTCCAGGAACGTCAGGTACTCGCCCTGCGCGGCGTCCAGGCCGGTGTTGCGCGCGGTGGCGAGGCCGCCGTTCACCTCATGGCGGATGTAACGCACCTGGGCGACGTCCGAGAGCTCGTCGGCGGCGCGTTCGAGAATGGCCGGGGTTTCGTCCGTCGATCTGTCGTCGATCAGCACGAACTCGAAGTCACGCCGAGCGTTCATTCGAAGGCTTCTGAGGGTGTCCGGGGCGAATTGCTGCACGTTGTAGAACGGCACGATCACGGAAAGCTTTGGCACCTGCAAAACCCTAGGAGCCGGTCCGGCAGCCGAACCGTACGGTGCATATACAGGGGGTGAACTCCATGTGTCGGAATGGTGCACCCCGTGTACTTCCCGCTTTTCCAGGGGCCAGTTCGGCTCCAGGTGGGCTGTTGTTAACTTTTCGTTGATTCCTGGTTGGGCCGCACCTAGAAATTGCTTCCTAGCGTCTTCCTCGTGCCACCAAGTACAAGGAAGACCCCGCGAATCGCCGTCCTCGCGGACTCGGACACCCGCTGGAAATGGGGTGCGCTGACCGCGGACCGCATCACGCCGGGCCCGTCCATGGAAACCGCATCGCGCGACGACGCGCAAGCGGGCCCCGCGCTGAGCGGGTTCCTGCTGCGCGGCCGGGCCACGCCCACGCCCCGCCAGCTGGAAGAGGTGGGGGTGCGGGCCGACTCGCTGCGCGAGGTCACCGCGGTCGAGTTCCTGCGGGCCATGGCCGAGGAGGAGTACGACGTCGTCGTCATCGCCCTCGTCGGCGGCGGCGTCCAGGCGATGCTGCACGGACTGGGGCGGGTCTGGGAGGGTCGTCAGAAGCGTCCCGTCGTCGTCACCGGCTATGTCGGCGTCGTCTACGAGAAGCTCGCCGACGGCCTGCTCCTGCGGCACGGCGCCGACCTCGTCCTCGCCAACTCCCGCCAGGACGCGGACCGTTTCCGCGCGGTGTACGAGGGAGTGGGCGCCGACGCCTCGGCGGTGACCGAGGTGGCACTCCCGTTCCTCGGCGGGGCCCCCTACACGGGGGAGCACGACCCCTACACGGTGGTCTTCGCGGCCCAGCCGTCCGTCCCGGACAGCCGCAAGGACCGTACGTACCTGCTGGAGCGGCTCGTCCGGCACGCGCGGATGTTCCCCGAGCGCGAGGTGCTGCTGAAGCTGCGCTCCAAGCCGGGCGAACACACCACGCACATCGAGGAGTTGCCCTACCAGAAGCTGGCGCAGCGGTCCGACCTGCCGCCCAACTTCCGTCTCGTGTACGGCCACATGGGCGAGGTCCTCGACCGCACCGACCTGCTGGTGACGGTCAGCTCGACGGCCGCCCTGGAATCCCTGCACCGCCGCATCCCGACCGTCGTGCTGACCGACCTCGGCGTCCGCGAGGTGCTCGGCAACCACCACTTCGTCGGCTCCGGGTGCCTCGCCTCCTGGGACCAGCTCGACGCCGGTCACCGGCCGGCGCCCGACGAGGAGTGGGTGGCCCGGCAGGGCGTCGCCGCGGACGGCTCGTACGCGACGGCCTTCGAGGCGGCCCGGGAGCGGATCGCCAAGCTGCTGGCCGCACCCGAACTGCCCCCGCTGACGCCGTACTACACACCCGCGACCGCGCCCGGCTATCTGCCCGGCATCCTCGCCCGCCACCACCTCGGCCCCGACGGCAGCCCGCTGCCCGGCGCCCCCGCCGCCGACAAGGAGCCGGGCCCGGTCCGGCAGATCGTGCGCCGGGCGGCGCGCGGCGCCTACCGGCACGGCGTGCAGCGGGTCGCCCCCGTCATCCGGCGGATGGGCGAGCTGTGAGCGGCGCCCCGATCCCTTCCCTAGGAGTACAGGCCATGTCCAACCCGGAAGCGGGCCAAGGCGCTTCGGTGCGCCGGGTGCTCGCGGTGATCCCCGCGCGCGGCGGCTCCAAGGGCGTACCCGCGAAGAACCTCGCCCCCGTCGGCGGTGTCCCGCTGGTGGTCCGGGCCGTGCGCGAGTGCCGCGCCACCCGGCTGGTGACGGACGTCGTCGTCTCCACCGACGACCAGGCCATCGCCGCCGCGGCCCGCCAGGCCGGCGCGGAGGTCGTCCTGCGGCCCGCCGCGATCGCCGGGGACACGGCGACCTCCGAGGCCGCGGTCCTGCACGCCATGGAGGCCCACGAGGCCCTGCACGGGGCGGCCGTCGACGCGGTGCTGCTCGTGCAGTGCACCAGCCCGTTCATCGTCCGCGAGGACATCGACGGGGTGGCCGGCGCGGTCGTCGAGAACGGCGCCGACACCGCGGTGACGGTCGCGCCGTTCCACGGGTTCATCTGGCGCGACGCGGACGACGAGGCGGGCTCCGGTGAGGTGACCGGCGGTTACGGCGTCAACCACGACAAGTCCTTCCGCCCCCGCCGCCAGGACCGCCCCCAGGACCTCCTGGAGACCGGCGCCGCCTACGCGATGGACGCGGCCGGCTTCCGCAAGCACCAGCACCGCTTCTTCGGGCACACGGAGCTGATCCGCACCGACCCGGCCCGCGTGCTGGAGATCGACGACCCGCACGACCTGGCCCGCGCCCGCGCGCTGGCCCCCCTCTTCGACGCGGACCGTCCCGGCGCCCTCCCGGCCGCCGACGACATCGACGCGGTCGTACTGGACTTCGACGGCACCCAGACCGACGACCGGGTGCTGATCGACGCCGATGGAAAGGAGTTCGTCTCCGTGCACCGCGGAGACGGCCTCGGCATCGCCGCCCTGCGCAGGAGCGGCCTGAACATGCTGATCCTCTCCACGGAGCAGAACCCGGTCGTCGCCGCCCGGGCCCGGAAGCTCAAGATCCCGGTCCTGCACGGCATCGACCGCAAGGACCTCGCACTGAAGCAGTGGTGCGAGGAGCAGGGCATCGCGCCTGAGCGCGTGCTCTACGTCGGCAACGACGTCAACGACCTCCCGTGCTTCGCCCTCGTGGGCTGGCCCGTGGCGGTCGCGAGCGCCCACGACGTCGTGCGCGGCGCCGCACGCGCGGTCACCACCGTGCCCGGTGGCGACGGCGCGATCCGAGAGATCGCCAGCTGGATCCTCGGCCCCTCTCTCGACTCCCTCAACAGTTAAGGAACGTTCTGCCATGAGCACCAACTCCCGTCTGCGTCAGTTCGGTTCGAAGACGGCCGGCCCCGGCCGACCGGTCTACATCACCGGCGAGATCGGCATCAACCACAACGGTGAGCTGGAGAACGCCTTCAAGCTGATCGACGCCGCCGCCGAGGCCGGCTGCGACGCGGTCAAGTTCCAGAAGCGCACCCCCGAGATCTGCACCCCGCGCGACCAGTGGGACATCGAGCGCGACACCCCCTGGGGCCGGATGACGTACATCGACTACCGCCACCGCGTGGAGTTCGGCGAGGACGAGTACCGCCAGATCGACGAGTACTGCAAGACCAAGAACATCGACTGGTTCGCCTCCCCGTGGGACACCGAGGCCGTCGCCTTCCTGGAGAAGTTCGACGTCCCCGCCCACAAGGTGGCCTCCGCCTCCCTGACCGACGACGAGCTGCTGCGCGAGCTGCGCGCGACCGGCCGTACGGTCATCCTCTCCACCGGCATGTCCACCCCGAAGCAGATCCGCCACGCGGTCGAGGTCCTGGGCAGCGACAACATCCTGCTCTGCCACGCCACCTCGACCTACCCGGCCAAGGCCGAGGAGCTCAACCTGCGCGTGATCAACACGCTCCAGGGCGAGTACCCGAACGTCCCGATCGGCTACTCCGGCCACGAGACGGGCCTGCAGACCACGCTGGCCGCGGTCGCCCTCGGCGCCACCTTCGTCGAGCGCCACATCACCCTCGACCGCGCCATGTGGGGCTCCGACCAGGCCGCCTCCGTCGAGCCGCAGGGCCTCACCCGCCTGGTCCGCGACATCCGCACCATCGAGGCCTCGCTCGGCGACGGCGTCAAGAAGGTCTACGAGTCCGAGCTCGGCCCGATGAAGAAGCTGCGCCGCGTCAGCGGTGTCGTCGCCGAGGCGGAGATCGCGGCGGCGGCGGGCGAGCCGGTCTCGGTCTGAGCCACCCCACCCCCCACAGAATCGGTTACGACGGGACGGTCGTACGTAGATGAACCGCCGCGCCGGGTCCGCCGGCCCCCGCACTCTCGCCTTCGTGGAGAGTCCGGTACAGCTGCTGAACGTGCTGGAGTGGGCGCATGAGCGTGCGCCCGGCGCGGGGTTCACCCTCGTCGTGCTGTCCCCTCTCGACCCCATGACCCGCGGCCAGCTGCGCCGCATGTCCGAGCTCGCCCGCGAGGAGGGCCACCAGGTCCGCTGGGAGGAGGCGCGGGGCGGTGCCATGGCCCCGTTCCAGACCATCGGCGGCCTGACCGGCATGCTCCGCAAGGCGGACCGGGTGGTCCTGGGCGACCCCTTCTCGCGCTACGTCCAGCTGCTGCTGACGATCACCAGGGCCCGTGACCTCGTCGTCGTCGACGACGGCACGGCGACCATGGAGTTCGTCGCCCAGCTGGCGCGCGGCGAGCGCCTGGTCCGCTGGCACCGCAAGGGCGGCCGCCCCGGACCCCGGGACCTGGTCTTCGCGCCGGTGTCGTCCGTCGCCCGGCGCCGGCTGACGCCGCACGAGAACAGGACGGTGGAGATCTTCTCCTCCATGCCGATGGAGGAGACCCCACCCGGCGTCACGGTCACCGCGAACGCCTTCGCGTGGACCCGCTCCCGCTTCGGCCCGCCCCGCATCACCAAGGGCGCCGACATGGTCGGCACCTCGCTGGTGGAGACGGGCGTCGTCGACGGCGACCGCTATCTGGAGGCCGTCCGCTCCCTGGCCAAGACGCACGGCGCGACCCGCTACTTCGCCCACCGCCGGGAAGCCACGGAGAAACTCCACCGCCTCGCCGTGGAGACGGGCCTGGAGATCGTCCGCCCCGACCTGCCCCTCGAACTGATCGCCCGCCGCGGCCCGGTCGGCCGTACGATCCTCAGCTTCCCCTCGACCGTCGTCCACACCCTCCCGCTCGCCCTCGTCGGCACGGACGTGCGCGTCTCGGTCTGCGACATCGACCCCGAATGGCTCACCCGGAACGCCTCACCGCGCGCGCAGGGCTTCCTGTCCGGCGTGACGGGCTCGGCGCGGGACGTGACCCGGCTGTCGACGGTCACCGCGGTGTGACAGTTCTTACGCCGGCTTCCTCGCCAGCACGAAGGCCCGCGGCCGCTGCTCCTCCTCGTACGGCTCACGCAGCAGCCGGGCCCGGACGTGCAGGCCCGCCTTGGTGAGGTGGTCGGCCACCGTCTGCGGCGTACGCCAGAAGTAGTCGAGCGAGATGTCCTGGCCGAAGCGCTCCGCCAGATGCATCCGCCCGTCCTCGTCCCCGGACTGGAAGAGGAGCAGCACGTGCCCGCCGGGCACCAGGACCCGGTGGAACTCGGCGAACGCGGTGGGCAGGTGCTCGTCGGGCACGTGGATGATCGAGTACAGGGCGACGATCCCGCCCAGCGTCCCGTCCGGCAGGTCCAGGGACGTGAGAGAACCCACATGGAAACGCGGGCCGGGATGGGCCCGGCGGGCCAGCTCCACCATCCGGGGCGAGACGTCGACCCCGAAGACCGGCAGCCCCATGGCGTGCAGCCGGGCGGTGACGTACCCGGTGCCGCATCCGAGGTCGGCGACGGGGGCCGACCCGTTGCCGCGCACCAGCTCCGCGAAGGCGGTGACCTGGGCGCGGTCCACCGGTCTGGCGTCGAGCCCGTCCCCGGGGAAGCGCTCGCCGAAGGCGTCGGCGATCTTGTCGTACGAGGTGCGGGTGGCCTCTATGAATCCCTGATCCTGTGCGCTCACGCTGCCGCACCCTAGCCGCCGTCCGGCACCCGTGCCGGGCAGTTCACCGGGGCGGCACCAGGAGTTTCCGGGCCGCCCCCGGCACGCCGGTCAGGGGTCCTCGGAGGTCCAGCTGAAGCCGGCCAGCGGCCCCGGCGAGGGCTCGACGGGCGTGGCGACCGCGGCCGGGCCCCGCGCCCGTTCGCTCCTTCGGCGGAACAGCCATACCGTCGTCGAGAGCAGCCAGCCCGCCAGGATCATCAGCACCAGCACGGCCAGGGCCAGGCCCACCGTGCCGAACAGGCCGAGCTTCGCCAGCAGCCCGGGGATCTGGTCCTCGCCGCAGCCGCAGGCCTGCCCGGGGGCCGTCGCCAGGGTGGTCGTCATGGGGGCAGGGTGCCCGCGCAGGGCCCTGCGCGTACGCAGCGTCGCGCAACCGTCGCGCGATGGTGATGGTTCCGGGATTTCGGCCCGCTTCGATGCCGGCGCGGTCCCGACAGATGAACAGATCGGCCTCTTCTCCGCCTGGCGTGGTATCCGTGGAGGAAGGGGTGGGTGCCTACGGCAGCCACCCGGCCGCAAAGTCGGCCGAGTGTACCCACCCCGAACGGTACATATGCGTTCGGCGGTCAGATTTTCTTCCCCTATGGGGCTGATCTTTTGTTGATCGTGGTCAGCTGACCGGTCGGGCGTCCTACCCTTCAGAGGGTGAAGCCATTGATGTCACTTGAGCCCGAGGCCGATCTTGCCGGGGAAGCGCTGCTTCCCGGTGCGCTGCCCGAGGCGCTCCGTGCCGAGCTCGTCGCCTTCCGTCGCGACCTGCACATGCACCCCGAGCTCGGCAACCAGGAGTTCCGCACCACCGCGGCGATCAAGGAGCGGCTCGAGCGGGCCGGCCTGAAGCCGCGCGTGCTCGCCGTCGGCACCGGACTCGTCTGTGACATCGGTGAGTGGGACGGCGGCCGGCCCATGCTCGCCCTGCGCGCCGACATCGACGGCCTGCCCATCCCGGACATGAAGACCGAGTGCTCGTACCGCTCCACCGTGCCCGACCGCGCGCACGCCTGCGGTCACGACGTGCACACCGCCGTGGTGCTGGGCGCCGGGCTGGTCCTCGCCGACCTGCACCGGCAGGGGCGGCTGCCCAGACCGGTACGGCTGCTCTTCCAGCCCGCGGAGGAGGTCCTGCCCGGCGGCGCCGCCGACGCCATCGACTGCGGAGTGCTCGAAGGGGTCGGGCGGATGATCGCCGTGCACTGCGACCCCCGCGTCGACGCCGGGCGGATCGGGCTGCGGCAGGGCGCCATCACCTCCGCCTGCGACCGGCTGGAGATCTCCCTCGACGGGCCCGGCGGCCACACCGCACGGCCCCACCTCACGACCGACCTCGTGACGGCCGCCGCCCGCGTCGTCACCGACGTGCCCGCGCTCGTCGCCCGCCGCGTCGACACCCGCGCCGGGCTCGCCGTGACCTGGGGCCGCATCGAGTCGGGCCACGCACCGAACGTGATCCCGCAGCACGCCGAGCTCTCCGGGACCGTACGGTGCCTGGACATCGACGCGTGGCGGCAGGCCCCCGACATCGTGGTCGCCGCGATCGACGAGGTCGCCAACCTGCACCGCGCCAAGTCGGAGATCAACTACGTGCGCGGGGTCCCGCCGGTCGTCAACGACCCGGACGTCACCGAGCTGGTCCGGGACGCGATGATCGCCCGCCGGGGCATCGACTCCGTCGAGAGCACCGAGCAGAGCCTGGGCGGCGAGGACTTCTCCTGGTACCTCCAGCACATCCCCGGCGCCATGGCCCGCCTCGGCGTCCGCACCCCGGGCGAGCGCACGGTGCGTGACCTCCACCAGGGCGACTTCGACGCCGACGAATCGGCGATCACGGTCGGCGTGGAGCTGTTCACGGCCGCCGCGCTGATGGACGCCGGCCTGTAGCCATACCCCGAAGCCCCCGTTCCGGTTGCGGCCGGGGCGGGGTGGGGGGACTCTGAGCGCGTGGCGTTCAAACAGGTGCGCCATCACGCTGGAGGCACCCCGGAGGCACGGAGAGTCACGGAACTTGAGGGTGCTGTGTCCTGTGGCGTCCCATACGATCCGGTGGTTCACAGGGACGTAACCGGCCATCGGCACGAATGGATAACGGCCACACGGAACCCCGTTCCCAGGAGTGTCTACGCGCGTTACTCTGCGCCGAACTCAGCACCCACTGCGGGGCTTTGGAGAATGGGGAACTTCGAGATGCGTCGGATATCCAAACTGACCCGTGTCGCGGTGGGGGTCGCGTCGCTCGCGCTCGCCGCAACCGCCTGTGGCGGTACCAGCACTGACGACGGCGGCAGCGACAGCGAGACGAAGGAAAAGCTCGGCCTCGCCATCGCGTACGACATCGGCGGCAAGGGCGACCAGTCCTTCAACGACGCCGCCTACGCGGGCCTGGAGAAGGCCCAGAAGGAGTTCGGCTACAAGACGGCCGACGTGGAGCCCACCGAGGGCGAGACCGACGCGGACAAGCAGCAGCGTCTCGAGTCGCTCGCCAAGCAGGGCTACAACCCGGTCGTCGGCGTGGGCTTCGCCTACGGCCCGGCGATGGAGGCGGCGGCCGCGAAGTACCCGAAGACCACCTTCGGCATCGTCGACTCCGTGGTCGAGGGTGACAACGTGGCGTCCCTCGTCTTCGCCGAGGAGCAGGCGTCCTACCTCGCCGGTGTCGCCGCGGCCAAGGCCACCAAGACCAACACCGTGGGCTTCGTGGGCGGCGTGGACATCCCGCTGATCCACAAGTTCGAGGCCGGCTACAAGCAGGGCGTCACGGACACCAACCCCAAGGTCAAGGTCATCTCGCAGTACCTGACGCAGACCGCGGAGGAGGGCGGCTTCTCCAGCCCCGACAAGGGCAAGGCCGCCGCCGAGGGCCAGATCGAGAAGAAGGCCGACGTTCTCTACGCGGCCGCCGGTCTGTCCGGCCAGGGCGTGATCGAGGCCGCCGCCAAGGCGAAGGTCTGGGCGATCGGTGTCGACTCCGACCAGTACAACCAGGCGGCCCTGGCGGCGTACAAGAACTCCATCCTCACCTCGGCCCTGAAGGATGTCGGCGGCGCGGTGTACTCCATGGCCAAGTCGGTCGAGGACGGCAAGCCGCTGACCGGCGTCCAGACCTTCGACCTGAAGGTGAACGGCGTCGGCCTGGCCGAGAGCAACCCGGAGTTCTCGAAGGTCGCGGGTCTGTCCGACGCGGTGGCCAAGGCCAAGGAAGAGATCATCGACGGCACCATCAAGGTGAAGACCGAGTAGTTCCGTCCGAACGGACGAACGGACGAACAACGTCGGATCGGTACGAAGCGGGCGTGGACTTCTCAGTCCCCGCCCGCTTCGGCGTGTCCGGCCGAGGTCACCCACCGCCACGTTCTCTTTGCGGTCGGCAATCCTTGGGTCAAGGGCGAGTTGCGTTGGGGCACGGGCGGATAACAAGGTGGACAGAAGGGGTTTTCACGGTGGTCTACGCGCGTTAATCTGCGGCGAAGCCAAGCATGGAAGCCGAACCGTCCGGCGCTTGGTGACCCCAGGGAAGCGCGAGCGCGCCCCCGCGCCGCCCGGCACGCACTCCCGCCGCGAACGACGCAGGAACGCAGCCGCACTTCCCCGGATCCGCTATACGACAGGAGCACCACACATGCGCCGGATTTCCCGGATCACGGTCGCAGGCGCAGCGACCGCCTCTCTGGCCCTCGCGCTCTCCGCCTGCGGCGGGACCTCGACCGACAGTTCGTCGGACTCGAAGGGCGACAAGGGTCTGGCCATCGCGTACGACGTCGGCGGCAAGGGCGACCAGTCCTTCAACGACGCGGCGTACGCGGGCCTGGAAGAGGCGAAGAAGGAGTTCGGCTACGAGACGGCCGACCTGGAGCCCACCGAGGGCGAGACCGACACCGACAAGCAGCAGCGTCTGGAGTCGCTCGCCAAGCAGGGCTACGACCCGGTCATCGGCATCGGCTACGCGTACGCGCCGGCCGTCAAGGAGGCCGCGGCCAAGTTCCCGGACACCACCTTCGGCATCGTGGACGACTCCACCGTCGAGGCGAAGAACGTGGCGGATCTGGTCTTCTCCGAGGAGGAGGCCTCCTACCTCGCCGGCGTCGCCGCGGCCAAGAGCACCAAGACGGACGTGGTCGGCTTCGTGGGCGGCGTGGACATCCCGCTGATCCACAAGTTCCAGGCGGGCTTCGCGCAGGGCGTCAAGGACACCGACTCCAAGGTCAAGGTCATCTCGCAGTACCTGACGCAGACCGCGGAGGAGGGCGGCTTCTCCAGCCCCGACAAGGGCAAGACGGCCGCCGAGGGCCAGATCGAGAAGAAGGCGGACGTCGTCTACGCGGCCGCCGGTCTGTCCGGCCAGGGCGTGATCGAGGCCGCCGCCGCCAACAAGATCTGGGCGATCGGCGTCGACTCCGACCAGTACCAGCAGGAAGCCCTCGCGAAGTACAAGGACTCCATCCTCACCTCGGCGATGAAGGACGTAGCCAAGGCGGTGTACAACCTGGCGAAGTCGGTCGAGGACGGCAAGCCCGAGACCGGTATCGTCAGGGGCGATCTGAAGACCGGCGAGGTGGGCCTGTCGAACTCCAACCCGAAGTTCGCGGACGACACCGAGCTGCAGGACGCCATCAAGACGGCCAAGGAGAAGATCATCAGCGGCGAGATCAAGGTCAAGAGCAGCTGAGAAAGCAACACCCTGAGCAGCGTGTAACCGCGGGGTTACGTCCGCTCAACGGGGTACGGGGAGGCTGTCTCCCCGTACCCCGTTGTCACGGACGTCGGGCCCCTTTCGATGCCGTAGGGGCGCTACGCGCGTAGACGACCCCCTTTCCCAGGAGAGTGCGCCATCAACGCGTCCAGCAGCCCTCCGGCCGACGCGGCGGTCAACGGTCAGGTGACCGCCGTCGAACTCGCCGGGATCACAAAGCGATTCCCGGGCGTCGTGGCCAACCACGACATCCATCTCACCGTCCGCAAGGGCACCGTCCATGCCCTCGTCGGTGAGAACGGCGCCGGCAAGTCGACGCTGATGAAGATCCTCTACGGCATGCAGAAGCCGGACGAGGGCACCATCGCGATCGACGGCGAACAGGTCGCCTTCTCGTCGCCGGCCGACGCCATCGTCCGCGGCATCGGCATGGTGCACCAGCACTTCATGCTCGCCGACAACCTCACGGTGCTCGAGAACGTGGTGCTGGGCAGCGAGAAGCTGTACGGCATCGGCGGCAAGGCCCGCCGCAAGATCAAGGAGCTCTCCGAGCGCTACGGCCTCGGCGTGCGCCCCGACGTCCTGGTCGAGGAACTCGGCGTCGCCGCCCGCCAGCGCGTGGAGATCCTCAAGGTCCTCTACCGCGGCGCCCGCACCCTGATCCTGGACGAGCCGACGGCCGTCCTCGTGCCGCAGGAGGTGGACGCGCTCTTCGACAACCTCCGCGAGCTCAGGTCCGAGGGCCTGTCGGTCATCTTCATCTCCCACAAGCTGGGCGAGGTCCTCTCCGTCGCCGACGAGATCACGGTCATCCGCCGCGGTACGACCGTCGGCACCGCGGTCCCCGCCGAGACCACCCCGCGCCAGCTCGCCGAGATGATGGTCGGCAGCGAACTGCCCACCCCGGAGACCGCCGAGTCGACGGTCACCGACCGCCCGGTCATCACCGTCGACAAGCTGCGCCTGGAAGCCGCGGGCGGCAAGGCCCTCCTCGACGACATCAGCTTCACCATCCACGCCGGCGAGGTCCTGGGCATCGCCGGCGTCGAGGGCAACGGCCAGACCGAGCTGGTCGACGCGCTCATCGGCCTCAAGGGCGCCGACTCCGGCACGATCGCGCTGATCGACGAGGAGATCACCGCCTGGCCCACCCGCAGGCGCCGCGAGCAGGGCATCGGCTACATCCCCGAGGACCGCCACCGCCACGGCCTGCTCCTGGAGGCCCCCCTCTGGGAGAACCGCATCCTCGGCCACGTCACCGAGAAGCCCAACGCCAAGGGCGTCTGGCTGGACCCGAAGGGCGCCCAGGAGGACACCCGCCGGATCGTCGCGGACTACGACGTGCGCACCCCCGGCATCGACGTCACCGCCGCCTCCCTGTCCGGCGGCAACCAGCAGAAGCTGATCGTCGGCCGCGAGATGAGCAGCAAGCCGCGCTTCCTCATCGCCGCCCACCCCACCCGCGGTGTGGACGTCGGTGCGCAGGCCGCGATCTGGGACCACATCCGTGAGGCCCGCCGCGAGGGCCTGGCCGTGCTGCTGATCTCCGCCGACCTCGACGAGCTGATCGGCCTGTCCGACACCCTGCGCGTGATCTACAACGGCAAACTGGTCGCCGACGCCGACCCGGCCACCATCACCCCCGAGGAACTCGGCTCGGCCATGACCGGTGCCGTCACCGGTCACCTCGCACACGAAGAGACCCCCGAGAGCCCGGCGGACACCCCCGAGACCCCGGCAGACACCCCCGAGACTCCCGAGACGCCCGACCTTCGCAAGTCTCCCGAGTCTCCGGAAGACGAGGCCCGCTGATGAAGAAGTTCGACAAGGAGCGCGTGCTCCTCGCGGTGGCCGGACCGGTCATCGCGCTCGCCGTGGCCTTCGTGCTGAGCGCGATCGTGCTGGTCGCCTCCGGCAAGAACCCGGTCGAGCCTTTCTCGATCATGTTCGAGCAGGCCTCGTTCTCCGACGTCCAGGTCCGCATCATCAACCAGGCGTCGATGTACTACATCGCGGCGCTCGCGGTGGCCATCGGCTTCCGGATGAACCTGTTCAACATCGGCGTCGACGGCCAGTACCAGCTCGCCGCCATGATGGCCGCGATCGTCGGCGCCCACGCGAACCTGCCGGCGGTCCTGCAGATCCCGTTGCTCCTCCTGACCGCCGTCTGCACCGGCGCCTTCTGGTCCGGCATCGCCGGTGTCCTCAAGGTCACCCGCGGGGTCAGCGAGGTCGTCGCGACGATCATGCTCAACGCGATCGCGGTCTCCGTGATCGCCTACCTGTGGCTTCCGGACGTCTTCGGCGTCAAGGTCGGCAACAACAACACCACCGGCGAGATGCACGAGTCCGGCTGGGTGCCCGGCATCGACATGGGCGCGGCCGGCGAGATCTACGGCCTGGTGGTCCTCGCCGCGCTGCTCGGCATCGGCTACTGGATCGTCCTCAACCGCACCCGCTTCGGCTTCGACCTGCGGGCCTCCGGCGCCTCCGAGTCCGCCGCGGCGGCCAGCGGTGTCGACCCCAAGCGCATGGTGCTCACCGCGATGCTGATCTCCGGCGGTCTCGCCGGGCTCGCGGGCCTGCCGATCCTGCTCGGCGACTCGCACACCTACAACCTCAACTTCCCCACCGGCATCGGCTTCCTCGGCATCGGCATCGCCCTGCTCGGCCGTAACAACCCCACCGGCATCGCCTTCGCCGCCCTGCTGTGGGCCTGGCTCGACAAGGCCTCGCCCGAGCTCGACTTCCACGACTACGACAAGGAGATCGCGGTCATCATGCAGGGCCTGATCGTGCTCTCCGTCGTCGTCTCGTACGAGGCAGTCCGCGAGTGGGGTCTGCGCCGCCAGCAGCGCCGGGTCGGCGCAGAGCTGGCTGCCGGACACGTCCTCGGCGCCACCGACAACGTCAAGAAGGAGGTGGCCGGCCGATGACCACCGTGACCGACCTCAACCAGCCCACGCTGCAGCCCACCGCGCCGACCGGGCGCCGGATGTCGCTGTCCGTGCTGCTGCTGGTCATCGCCGGCGCTCTCGCGCTGACCTCGATCGTGCGCATCATCACCGGCGCCGACGGCATCACCAACGTCAGCCAGATGTCCACCGCGCTCCAGCTCGCCGTCCCGATCGGCCTCGCCGGTCTCGGCGGTCTGTGGGCCGAGCGCGCGGGCGTCGTCAACATCGGCCTCGAGGGCATGATGATCCTCGGCACCTGGTTCGGTGCCTGGGCCGGTTTCCAGTGGGGCCCGTGGACGGGCGTCCTGGTCGGCATCCTCGGCGGCGCGATCGGCGGTCTGCTGCACGCGATCGTCACCGTCTCCTTCAACGTCAACCACATCGTCTCCGGTGTGGCCATCAACATCCTCGCCCTCGGCGCCACCCGCTACCTCGCCCCGCTCGCCTTCGAGGGCCACACGGGCGGCTCGGCCAAGCAGTCCCCGCCGGTGGACTCCCTCGGCAACTTCACGGTGCCCGGGCTCTCCGACGGACTCCGGGACCTCAACGAGAAGGGCTGGTTCTTCGTCTCCGACGTCGCCGGCCTGCTCGGCGGTCTGATCACCAACGTCTCCTGGCTGACCCTCCTGGCCGTCGCGCTGATCCCCGGCACCTGGTGGGTGCTGTGGCGCACCGCGTTCGGTCTGCGGCTGCGGTCCTGCGGCGAGAACCCGATCGCGGCCGAGTCCCTCGGCGTGAACGTCTACAAGTACAAGTACATCGCCGTGATCATCTCCGGCGGCCTGGCCGGCCTCGGCGGCGCCTTCCTGTCCATCGTGGCCAACCCCTTCTACCTGGAGGGCCAGGTCAGCGGTCGCGGCTACATCGGTCTCGCCGCGATGATCTTCGGCAACTGGATGCCGGGCGGACTCGCCATCGGCGCGGGCCTGTTCGGCTACACCGACAGCCTCAACCTGCGCGGCGGCTCCGAGAACGTCCACGCGCTGCTGCTGCTCGGCGCCCTGCTGCTGATCATCGGCTCCATCTGGCTGGCGTTCCGGAAGAAGTACACCTCGTCCGTCATCACCCTGCTCATCGGCGGCCTGGTGCTCGCCTGGTACCTGGGCACCAACGAGGTCCCGAACCAGGTCGTCTCCGCCACGCCGTACGTCATCACGCTCGTCGTCCTCGCCCTGTCGGCCCAGCGCCTCAGGATGCCGAAGGCGGACGGCATGCCGTACCGGAAGGGACAGGGCAAGTGACCTCCGCCGCCGAGGTCGACTGGGAGCAGCTGCGTGCGGTGGCCCGGGACGCCATGTCGCGGGCGTACGCCCCGTACTCCGGCTACCCGGTCGGCGTGGCCGCCCTGGTCGACGACGGGCGTACGGTCACCGGCTGCAACGTCGAGAACGCCTCGTACGGCCTCGGCCTGTGCGCCGAGTGCGGACTGGTGTCGGAGCTGCAGAACACGGGCGGCGGTCGGCTCACGCACTTCACCTGCGTGGACGGCCACGGCGAGATCCTCGTCCCGTGCGGCCGCTGCCGCCAGCTGCTGTACGAGTTCGGCGGTCCCGGCCTGCTCCTGGAGACCCCGGCGGGCATCCTGCCGCTGTCCGAGATGCTGCCGCAGGCCTTCGGGCCGGGCCATCTCACCAAGTAACTCCCGTGCGGTCCCTCCGAGTTGCCCGCCCGGGCCGCTCGGGGGGCCGCGCAGTTTCTGAATGCTTTTCGGAAGGAAGGCCAGCCATGGCGTTGTTGTCGATGGATGTCATCTCCGTCATCCGCACCAAGCGGGACCGTGGTGAGCTCAGCGACCAGCAGATCGACTGGGTCATCGACGCGTACACCCGCGGGGAGGTCGCCGACGAGCAGATGTCCGCACTCGCGATGGCCATCCTGCTCAACGGCATGAACCGCCGGGAGATCGCCCGCTGGACGGCCGCGATGATCGCCTCCGGTGAGCGCATGGACTTCTCGGCCCTGTCCCGCCCGACCGCGGACAAGCACTCCACGGGCGGTGTCGGCGACAAGATCACGCTGCCCCTGGCCCCCCTGGTCGCTGCCTGCGGCGCGGCCGTTCCCCAGCTGTCGGGCCGCGGCCTCGGCCACACCGGCGGCACCCTGGACAAGCTGGAGTCGATCCCGGGCTGGCGGGCGCTGCTCTCCAACGAGGAGATGCTGTCCGTCCTCGAGGGGACGGGCGCGGTGATCTGCGCGGCGGGCGACGGCCTGGCCCCGGCGGACAAGAAGCTCTACGCCCTGCGTGACGTGACCGGCACGGTCGAGGCGATCCCGCTGATCGCCTCCTCGATCATGTCGAAGAAGATCGCCGAGGGCACCGGCTCCCTGGTCCTGGACGTGAAGGTCGGCACGGGCGCCTTCATGAAGACCCTTCAGGACGCCCGCGAGCTGGCCTCCACGATGGTGGGTCTGGGTACCGACCACGGCGTGAAGACGGTCGCGCTCCTCACGGACATGTCGACGCCCCTCGGCCTGACGGCGGGCAACGCGCTGGAGGTCCGCGAGTCGGTGGAGGTCCTGGCGGGCGGCGGCCCGTCGGACGTGGTGGAACTGACTCTGGCGCTGGCCCGCGAAATGCTGGACGCGGCCGGGGTGAAGGACGCCGACCCGGCGAAGGCCCTGGCCGACGGCTCCGCGATGGACGTCTGGCGCCGCATGATCGCCGCCCAGGGAGGCGACCCGGACGCGGAACTGCCGGTGGCGCGCGAGCAGCACGTGATCAAGGCCCCGGCCTCGGGCATCCTGACCCGCCTCGACGCCTACGGCATCGGCGTCGCCGCCTGGCGCCTGGGGGCCGGACGCGCCCGTAAGGAGGACCCGGTGCAGGCGGGCGCGGGCGTGGAGATGCACGCCAAGCCCGGCGACACGGTCACCGAGGGCCAGCCCCTGCTGACCCTGCACACGGACACGCCCGAGCGCTTCGAGTACGCCCTGGAGTCGGTGGAGGGGTCGTACGACATCGCGGCCGAGGGGACGGACTTCACGGCCTCGCCGGTGGTTCTGGAGCGGATCGCCTGACGCGGTCGACAGGGGAGGGGCCGGGGCTGATCGACAGCTCCGGCCCCTTTCCGCTGCCCGGACCTCAGCCGAGCAGAGCCGCGACCACGACCAGCACCGGCACCGACAGCACCGTCGACACCAGGATCGAGTCCCGCGCCAGCCGCTCGCCCACGCCATAGCTGGACGCGTACGTGAAGAGGTTCTGCGCCGCCGGGAGGGCCGACGTCACCACCACGTCGAGCAGGGGCGCCCCGCGCAGTCCGAACACCCCGACCGCCAGCGCCCAGGCCACCACCGGCTGGCCCACCGTCTTGAGCGCGACCGAGAGCAGCACGAGCGGGCGGTCCGGGCCCCGGCCCGGCATCGCGCTGCCGCACAGGGAGATGCCGAAGGCGAGCAGGACCGCCGGGACGGACATGTTGCCGATCAGGGTGACGGGATCCATGACGAAGGACGGGATGTCGATACCGGATGCCGAGACCGCTACTCCGGCCAGCGACCCCACCGCGATCGGATTGCGCAACGGTGTGAGCAGCCGGTGCCACAGCGGGCCCTTCTCGCCGTCCCTGCCCGACAGGTCCAGGACCGTCAGCGCGACCGGCGTGATCAGGAGGAGCTGGAACAGCAGGACCGGCGCCACCAGCGAGGCGTCGCCCAGCACGTACACGGCGATCGGGATACCGAGGTTGCCGGAGTTGACGTAACCGGAGCACAGCGCGCCGATCGTCGTACGGCCCACTCCCCAGCCGCGTACGACACCCACCGCGACGAAGACGCCCGCTGCCGCCGCCGTGCTCAGCGCGGTCACGATCAGGCGGCTGGAGAAGATCAACGACAGGTCGGTGTTGGCGAGTGTGGTGAACAGCAGAGCCGGTGAGGCCACGTGGAAGGCGAGCTTCGTCAGGACGTCGCGGCCGTGCTCGCCGAGGTGGCCGCCCCGCCCGATCGCATAGCCGACGCCGATCACCACGGCGATCACCGCGAAGCCGGTCAGCACTCCCTGCACGGAGCCTCCTCAGAGGTGAGGAAGGCGTGCGGTCTCCAGGGCGGTGCCGATATGTGGCGCATACAGGCAACCCTCCGGGGAAGGAGGGCGGCGGGTCAATCCGGTCCCGGTCGGCGGACAGCAGGGGCAACGCGCCGGCCGCGATGAGTTACGCCCACCCCGCCGGTCTACCGATCGTGGACGCCATGACACCCGCTGTACTCGTGCTCACCGGCCCCGTCACCAAGGACGAGGTGACCGGGCTGTGCGACGACGTGCGGGCACTGCTTAAGACCAGTGGCGCGAGGACCGTGGTGTGCGATGTCGGAGGGCTCGGGCCGCCGGGGCTCGGCACCGTCGACCTGCTGGCGCGGCTGGAGCTCACCGCCCGGCGGGCCGGCGGCCGGATCCGGCTGCGGGACCCCGCCCCGGCCCTACACGCCCTCCTCGACCTGGTCGGCCTCCGCTTCGAGACGGAGGGGCAGCCCGAACAGCGGGAACCAGCGCTGGGTGTCGAGGAAGCAGTGGAACCCGGTGATCCGCCCGTCTGAGATCTCCAGGACCTGCACCGCCCAGGGAACGAAGCCGCCCTTCTCCGGGTCCGGCTTGTACTGGGCGAACCCCGGCAGGCCATTGACCTGGACCGGCACCAGACGCGAACCCGCGCAGGGGGCGCCGAGCGTCGTCATGAAGCCGGTGATGTCCGCCTGGCCGGTCAGCCACAGGTCGAACGGCGGCATCGTCATGACCGCGTCCTCGTGCAGCAGGGCCGTCAGAGCGGTCATGTCGTAGCCCTCGAAGGCCGCAACATAGCGGTCGAGCAGCTTCTGCTGGTCGTCGTCCAGAGGGTCGGACACGGCGGCGTCGGCGCCGCGCTGCTCCCGCTCGGCGAGCGTCGCCCGGGCGCGCTGCAGGGCGCTGTTGACCGACGCGACCGAGGTGTCGAGCAGTTCGGCGACCTCGCTCGCCTTCCAGGCCAGCACCTCGCGCAGGATCAGCACCGCGCGCTGCTTGGCGGGGAGCTGCTGGAGGGCGGCCATGAACGCGAGCCGCACGGACTCCTTGGCCACGGCCGCCTCCGCCGGGTCTTCGGTCGTGGGCAGCACGCGCGCGTCCGGCATCGGCTCCAGCCAGGTGTTGTCCGGGCGGGGGGAGAGGGCGGCCTGGGCGAGGGGGGTGGAGTCCGTGAGGTCCATCGGCCTGGCGCGTTTGTTGCCGGCCGTCAGCATGTCCAGGCAGACGTTCGTCGCGATGCGGTAGAGCCAGGAGCGGAGGCTGGAGCGGCCCTCGAACTTCTCGTAGCTCCGCCAGGCCCGGACCATCGTGTCCTGCACCGCGTCCTCGGCCTCGAAGGACGAGCCGAGCATGCGGTAGCAGTATCCCGTCAGCTCGGTCCGGTGTTTCTCCAGCCTGACGTCGAGATCCGTCGTCACCGTGTCACTCATCGTCCACCCACCCCTGTGGCGTTCCTGTCGCGCGCCTTTGCGCCCAGCACTTCGGAAGCTACCGCACGGCACTGACAATGGCCTGGGGAGTGAGGAAAGGTGCAGGTCAGGTGGGGGCGGGCGTCTCCTGGGGGCTCCGCCCCCCCAGACCCCCGGCCCTCGCCCACCCACCACCCGACCCGGTGGGTCGAGGGGGGGAACCATTCAAGAGACCGAGACGGGTGGTGGGTGGGCAAAGGTCCGGGGGGCCAGGGGGCGGAGCCCCCTGGTACGGCGAGCTCAGTGAGCCGGCACCGGCGACCGCCGCGCGGCCCGGGTCCCGAACACCGTGATCGTCACGACGCCGAGCACCGCCAGCAGTCCGACGCTCACCGTCCCGGCCCAGCCGCCCGCGTGGAACGCGACCGCGCCGACCGTACTGCCCGCGCTGGAGCCGACGTAGTACGCCGACTGGTAGAGGGCCGAGGCCTGCGCCCGCCCCTTCGTCGCCGTCTTGCTCACCGCCGACGAAGCGACCGCGTGCCCCGCGAAGAACCCCGCGGTGATCAGCACCAGGCCCAGCAGGACCAGGGGGAGGGAGTCGGCCAGGGACAACACCAGCCCCGCCGCCGTCGTACCGCCCCCGGCGTACAGCGCCCCGCGCCGGCCCAGCCGACCGACCAGCCGCCCCGCCGTGGACGCCGACACCGTACCCACCAGGTACACCAGGAAGATCGACCCGATGATGCCCTGGGGCAGCCCGAACGGCGCCTCGGTCAGCCGGTACCCGATCACCGTGTAGACCCCGCCGAAGACGGTCATGAACAGCGCGCCGATCGCGTACAGCCGGCACAGCAGCGGGTTGGAGAGATGCTCGCGGACCGTACGCGCCAGCACCCGCGGCCGCAGCGAGCCCGGCACGAAGTTCTTCGGCGCCGGCAGCAGCAGCCGGAAGGCCACCGCGCACGCCACCGCGAGCGCACCGATCACGCCGACCGCGACCCGCCAGCCCCACTCCTGCGCGACCCAGCCGGTGATGACCCGGCCGCTCATCCCGCCGACACTGTTGCCCGCGACGAACAGACCGATCGCGGTGACCAGCGCCTTGGGCGTGACCTCCTCCGCGAGGTAGGCCGTCGCCGAGGCCGGCAGCCCGGCCAGCGCGGCACCCTGCACCGCCCGCAGCACGACCAGCGCCGTCAGTGACGGAGCGAAGGGGACCAGCAGCCCGACCGTCACCGCGACCGCCAGCGAGGCCGTCATCACCGTACGACGGCCGAATCGTTCCGACAGGGCGCTCATCGGCAGGACGAACACCGCGAGTCCACCGGTCGCGGCCGCCACCGTCCAGCTCGCCTCGCTCGCCGCCACCCCGAAGTCGCCGGAGATCAGCGGCAGCAGGGCCTGGGTCGAGTAGAGGAGGGCGAAGGTCGCGACACCGGCGAGGAAGAGGGCGAAGCTCATCCGGCGGTAACCGGGGCCGCCCGGGGCGACACGGGAATCGACGACTGGGGCAGAAGCTGCGGCGCCCACGATGGTGGACGCCCCGGTACTGGCGGGAGACATGCCTCGAAATTACGTACGCTCCCGGTCATCCGTCCAATGCATGGAATCGTCATAATCGTTCCCATGGAGCATCAGCAGAGGTCACAGGCCCGTCTGTCACCGTCCGGTGACACAGAAGACATGGTGATGTCGCTGGCCCCGCGCCTCGCGTACTTCGCCGGCGTCGCCCGCACCGAGCACGTCACGCGCGCCGCCCAGGAGATGCAGGTCCCGCAGTCCACCCTGTCCCGAGCGATGGTCCGCCTCGAACAGGACCTCGGCGTCGACCTGTTCGCCCGCCGCGGCCGTACGGTCTCCCTCACTCCCGCCGGACGCACCTTCCTCGCCTCCGTCGAGCGCGCCCTCGCCGAGGTCGGCCGCGCCGCCGACGAGGTCCGCGCCGACGCCGACCCCACCACCGGCAAGGTCGCCTTCGGCTTCCTGCACACGATGGGCGCCGAGACGGTCCCTGGCCTGATCCACGCCTTCCGCGCCGACCACCCCCGCGTCCGCTTCAGCCTCGTCCAGAACTACGGCGAGGCGATGATCGAACGCCTGCGCGCAGGCGAGCTGGACCTCTGCCTCACCTCTCCCGTCCCGGACGCCCCCGACCTCGTCGCCCGCCGCCTCGACGAACAGAAACTCCGCCTGGTCGTCCCGGCCGACCACCGCCTCGCCGCCCGCCGCCGCGTCCGCCTCGCCGAGGCCGCCGACGAAACCTTCGTCACCCTCGAACCCGGCTACGGCCTCCGCCGCATCACCGACGACCTCTGCCAGGAGGCGGGATTCCGGCCGCGGGTCGCCTTCGAGGGCGAGGAGGCGGAAACCCTGAGGGGCCTGGTGGCGGCGGGCCTGGGGGTGGCCCTCCTGCCACCCCCTGTCTTCCCTCGCCCGGGCGTTGTGGAACTGACGGTCACAGCTCCACGTGCGGCCCGCGAGATCGGCGTGGCCTGGCTCGACGGCCACCCGGACACACCCCCGGTAGCGGCCTTCAAAAGGTTCCTACTCTCAAAACGAGGCAACCTGCTGCCAACCTAAGGGGCGCGGGGCTCTTTCGATATGCGGCTCCGCCGCGTGGGCGCGAGCAACCACGGACGGCCCGCACCCCGAACACAACACCAGGCCCCGAGCTCTACCGCCTCAACGACTTACCGAACCCCGCAGCCAACGGCATCCGCAACCCCAACGGCGGAGGCGCCGCCAAGGCATCCCGCACCGGCCGCGCCAACGCCCGCCCGAACAACGCCCCCATCACGAAGTCCTCGGCCAGCGCGTGCACTTCCTCCCGGTGCTGGTGCAACCCGTGCCCGTCGGAGTGCACTTCGAACCGGCACACATCCCGGTTCGCCTTCTTCGCCCGCGTCGCCAGCCGGAACGACAACTCCGGATCCGTACGTTCGTCGTTCGTGCCGTGCACGATCAGCACCCGGCGCCCCACGAGCTGCTTCACCGGTTCGGGTGGCGCGGCCACGTCCTCCTCGGGCAGCCAAGGGGCGAGTGCCACCACGGAGTTGACGGCCTCGTGCCCGCTCGCGTGCAGCGCCGCACGGCCGCCCATGTCGACGCCGATGAGGCAGACGGGGACGTCGCCGTAGCGCCGTACGGTCTCGTCGACCGCCCAGGAGGCGTCGTGGGCCAGCCGGGCCTCGCTGCCGTTCCAGCCGCGATAGCGGTAGTGGACGACGTGCGCGGCCAGGCCGTCCTCGCGGCCCGCACGGGTCAGGCGCCGTCCCAACGCCCTTACGGACGCGGTCGCCATCATGGGCGAGGGTTTGCGGGCGGAGACCTCGTCGCCACCGGGGAGCAGCAGCACCACCCCGCTCACCGCCGTCGGCTCCGGTCCCAGTACCCGTCCCAGCCGGGCCGTGCGAACCGGCGTCGCTTGCTGTGCCATGACAGAACAGTGTCAGAAGCGTGGGTGTACGACACTGGTCCGTGCGGTCACCGTTACGTATCGACGATTTCGTACAGCGAGCGATCTACGCGCGTAGGCGTTAGAGTGCGGAAATGACGAGCCAGACTGCCCCGAAGGGAACCACCCCGAGCTCGGACCAGATCCGCCGGGCGCCCAAGGTCCTGCTGCACGACCATCTCGACGGCGGGCTGCGCCCCGGCACGATCGTCGACCTCGCCCGGGAGACCGGGTACTCGCACCTTCCGGAGGCCGACGCGGACAAGCTCGGCATCTGGTTCCGCGAGGCCGCCGACTCCGGTTCCCTGGAACGGTACTTGGAGACCTTCTCGCACACCGTCGGCGTGATGCAGACCCGCGACGCGCTCGTCCGGGTCGCCGCCGAGTGCGCCGAGGACCTCGCCGAGGACGGGGTCGTGTACGCGGAGGTGCGGTACGCCCCCGAGCAGCACCTGAGCGGCGGACTGAGCCTCGAAGAGGTCGTCGAGGCCGTCAACGAGGGCTTCCGGGAAGGGGAGCGCCGAGCCCGCGCGAACGGCCACCGCATCCGCGTCGGCGCCCTGCTCACCGCCATGCGGCACGCGGCCCGCGCCCTGGAGATCGCCGAACTCGCCAACCGTTACCGCGACCTGGCGGGCGGCGGTGTCGTCGGATTCGACATCGCGGGCGCCGAGGCCGGATTCCCGCCCACCCGGCACCTCGACGCCTTCGAGTACCTCAAGCGCGAGAACAACCACTTCACCATCCATGCCGGCGAGGCCTTCGGGCTGCCGTCCATCTGGCAGGCCCTCCAGTGGTGCGGCGCCGACCGGCTCGGCCACGGCGTGCGCATCATCGACGACATCCAGGTCCAGGCGGACGGCTCGGTGAAGCTCGGCCGGCTCGCCTCCTACGTACGGGACAAGCGCATCCCGCTGGAGCTGTGCCCCAGCTCCAACCTCCAGACCGGGGCCGCGGCCTCGTACGCCGAGCACCCGATCGGACTGCTGCGCCGGCTGCACTTCCGGGCGACCGTGAACACGGACAACCGCCTGATGTCCGGAACCAGCATGAGCCGGGAATTCGAGCACCTTGTCGAGGCATTCGGTTACACGCTCGACGACATGCAGTGGTTCTCCGTCAATGCGATGAAATCAGCGTTCATTCCTTTCGATGAACGACTCGCGATGATCAATGACGTCGTCAAGCCCGGATATGCAGAGCTGAAGTCCGAATGGCTGTTCCAGCAGACCGCTTCCACCAGCGGTTCTGTGGCCTCGGAGGGCTGATCCGGGGGAAATCGGGGATCCGGAATGCGGGCGGACTTTCACGAGCCGTCCGCATTTCGATGTTTGCGGCGGGTGCCTTCGCGTGTTTACGGTCATGGACCGCTCACATCACCGTCATCCCATTCAAGGACGCGTTTTCATGAAGCAGTCTGCTGCCAAGACCCTCGGTGTCGCCGCTCTCGGTGCCGCCTTCGCCGCCGCCGGCGCGGGTGCCGCGAACGCCGCCCCGGCCGTCCCGGACGCCACCGGGGCGCTGGGTTCGCTCACCCAGACGCTGCCGGCGGAGAACGTCACCTCGGCGCTGCCCGGGGCCGGTGAGGCGGTGTCCCAGGCGCAGCCGGCGCTCACCACGAGCCTGGCCGCCGTGCAGCCGGTCGCGCAGGAGGTGCTTTCCCAGGGCCCGACCGCACCGGTCGCCGGTCTGCTCGGCGGTCTGCCCATCGGTGGCACCGGGCTGCCCACGCAGGGCCTGCCGGTGAACGGGATCCCGCTCGGCTGATCCGCACCGCCTCCGTACGCGCCGGTGGGGCGCACCCTTGGGCACGGGGTGCGCCCCACCGGCGTACGTGCGCCTACCAGGCCGTGCGCGCGGCCTTGTCCTCCGACGGGAAGAGGATCCACAGCGCGATGTAGAGCAGGAACTGCGGGCCGGGCAACAGGCACGAGACCACGAAGATGACCCGCATCGTCGTGGCGGAGGTGCCGAAGCGCCGAGCCAGCGCTGCGCACACTCCGCCGATCATGCGGCCGTTGGTGGGGCGGGCAAGGCGGTTCATGTTCGGCTCCTTCGTGAGCGTCGGTCGGAGGCGGCTCTGCCGGCTGCCTCATCTACAACCACGGTACGGAGACGAAGAGGACAAAGCGTCGCTCTACGGTGCGATGCCGACCCTGGGAATCGTCGGGGTCCGACCCTGAGGCGCGTCCTCCTGGCGGACGGAGCGGCCGTGTACGCGCTCCGTCCTGCGGCGGAGCAGGGCGCGGGCCGCGGGCACGAGCGCCGCGTGCGCGAGGGCGACGCCCGCCGTGTTCAGGAGCAGTGAGTCGACGTCGACGACCTGTCCGGGCACGCCGGTCTGGAGCAGTTCTATGCCCAGTGAGATCAGGGCGCCGGCGGCCGTCGTACGGAGCAGGGAGGCGAGCGGGGAGACCGCGAGCCTGCCGTGCACCATCGGGAGCAGCACACCCAGCGGGGCCAGCAGCGCCAGTCCCTCGGCGATGCGCCGGGCGCCCTCCTGCCAGCCGAGCGCGGCATCCGCCCGGATACCGGCCAGCGGATGCAGATTGGGCGGCATCACCCAGGGGACGTCCAGCGGACGCAGCGTGAACCAGGCGACGAACGCGAGGTGTGCGACGAGGAGGACACCTCCCGTCACACGGATGCGAATCGCGGCACTGCCGCCGATGGAGCCTTGACGCTGCACGCCCCCCTAGACGCGGCCTCCGGCACGATCGGTTCCGGGACACCCAGAGGTACGTGCATGAGGCTTGCGCCACACGGCCCTCTTGGGGGGCATCACCCGCCCGCCACCTCGCCCGACGGCGGCTCCTTGCTGCCCGGGCGGGAGCGGACCTCGTCGGTGCACTCGTAGCGCCGCAGAGGCCCGCCGACGGGGCCGCCGAGGATGACGGAGCCGTCGCCCTCCGCGGCCGCCGAGTCGGAGAAGGTGCACACCAGCTGGGCGAGGGAGTAGGAGGTGAGGTCGTCGGGCGGGGTGCTCAGGCGCAGGGCGTCCGCGGGGTCCGCGGGACGCGGTCCGCTCACCGTCATGCCGCCGCGCACGTCGGTGGTGTAGCCGGCCTCCTTCTCCGCGGGCGACGGCGTCGCGGCGAGCTCGTCCAGCAACTCCTGCGCGACCAGCACGCGCCGCTCGGAGTCCGCCGTACCGTCCGGCACGCGCACGGTCCGGTCGACGGCCACCAGCGACGAACCGCACAGCAGGAACACCTGCACCGGCACCCCGCGCGAGGCCTGCGTGGAGATGTCCGGCTCGGCGAGGGAGCAGCGCACCCGGGAGGGGGCGGGGCCGAAGTCGGTCGGCACCTCGGTGGCCCGGATGCCGCACCCGGCGAGGAGCAGGGCGAGCACGGGGAGCGCCAGCACGCGGCGTACGTTCATCAGGCGTCCCCCTTGGCCTTCTCACCTTCGTCGGGCTCCTCCGTGAGCGGCGACGAGTCCCGTGGCAGCCGCAGTGTGAACACCGCGCCCCCCTCGGCGGAGTTGGCGGCGGTGATCCCGCCGCCGTGGATGTGGGCGTTCTCCAGGGCGATGGACAGGCCCAGGCCGCTGCCTTCGGAGCGCGGCCGGGAGGCGCTGGCCTTGTAGAACCGGTCGAAGACGTGCGGCAGGACGTCCTCGGGGATGCCGGGCCCGTGGTCCCGCACCTCGATGACGACCTCCTCGTCGGCCTCCCGCACGGCGATCCGCACCGGCGACCCCCCGTGCTTGAGCGCGTTGCCGACGAGGTTCGCCAGGATCACGTCCAGGCGGCGCGGGTCGAGGCGGGCGTGGATGCCGCGTTCGGCGTCCAGTTCCACCGCGTCCAGCCAGGCCCGTGCGTCGATGCAGGCGGTGATCTGGTCGGCGACGTCCACGTCGTCGACGACCAGCCGCGCGGTACCGGCGTCGAAGCGGGTGACCTCCATGAGGTTCTCGACGAGGTCGTTGAGCCGCCGGGTCTCGCTGACCACGAGCCGTACCGCCGGATCGACCATGGGATCGATGCCGCCCGACTCCAGTTCCTCCTCCAGCACCTCCGTGACGGCGGTGATGGCGGTGAGCGGCGTCCGCAGCTCGTGCGACATGTCCGCCACGAACCGCCGGGACGCGTTGTCCCGGGCGGCCATGTCGTCCACCCGCTTCTCCAGCGCCGCGGCGGCGTTGTTGAACGTCCGCGACAGATCGGCGAGTTCGTCGGTCCCGGACACCTGCAGCCGCGTGTCCAGCTTCCCCTCGCCGAGCCGCCGGGCGGCGACCCCGAGCCGGTGCACCGGCTTCAGCACGGTCGTGGAGGCCGCCTGCGCGAGCAGCGCGGAGCCGAGCAGCGCCAGGCCGGTGGCGATACCGAGCGACCAGGCGAGCGAGTTGAGGTCCTTGGCCTCCGGCTCCAGCGACTTGAGCATGTAACCGGTCGGGCCGCCGCCGATCACCTTGGTGCCGGCCACCAGATACGGCGTGCCGTCGCTGACTATCCGCTGCCAGTACAGGTGGTACGCGTACTTGTTGGTCGAGGTGACCTTCTGCTCCTTGGTCACCGCCTTGCGCAGGGAGGCGGGCACGTCCTGGAGCGAGAACCCGTTCAGGGCACCGGAGTTGCCGTACACCGTCTTGCCGCTCTCGTCCGCGGCGACCAGCAGCACGCTGAAGCGCTGGCTGCTGTTCGCCATCTGGCCCGCCGTGTGCTGCAGTTCGTCCTGCGTGGGGCTCTGGGGCAGCGCGCCCGCGCGGTTCTGCATCTCCTGCTCGAAGTCGCGCAGCACCGCGTCCTGGGTGCGGGTGAGCACCGCCTCGCGGTTGAGCCAGTAGGCGATGCCGGACGCCGACACGGCGGCGGTCAGCGCCACCAGACCGAACACGACGACCAGCCGCAGCCGCAGGCTGGTGAAGCGCAGCCGTGACCAGGTTCCCCCGTGAGCCGCGGCCCAGCCGCGAACGCCTCCTTGCGCTTCGGTCACTGAGGACTGTCCAGCCGATAACCCACGCCCCGCACGGTACGGATCAGCGTCGGGGACGACGGCACGTCCTCGACCTTGGCGCGCAGCCGCTGGACACAGGCGTCCACCAGTCGCGAGTCGCCCAGGTAGTCGTGTTCCCACACCAGCCGCAGCAACTGCTGCCGGGACAGGGCCTGTCCGGGCCGCCGGCTCAGTTCGAGCAGCAGCCTCAGCTCGGTCGGGGTCAGCTGGAGGTCCTCGCCGTTCTTGGTCACGGTCATCGCCGCACGGTCGATGACCAGCGAACCGAACGAGGCCGCGTCGTTCGCCTCCCGCTCGCCGCGCCGCAGCACGGCCCGGATCCGGGCGTCGAGGACCCGCCCCTGAACAGGCTTGACGACATAGTCGTCGGCACCGGACTCCAGTCCGACCACCACGTCGATGTCGTCGCTGCGCGCGGTCAGCAGAATGATCGGCAGCTGGTCGGTGCGCCGGATGCGCCGGCACACCTCGAACCCGTCGATACCGGGCAGCATCACGTCCAGCACGATGAGATCCGGCCGTTGCTCACGCAGCAGCTTCAGGCCGTCCTCGCCGGTGGCAGCGGTGGCAACCCGGTGTCCCTGGCGCGTCAGAGACAGCTCCAGGGCCGTACGGATGGCGTCGTCGTCCTCGATCAGCAACAGGGAAGGCACGGGGGTCATTCTGGCCCATGGCGGGGTGGGGCTGCGACACCTGTATTTCTCCGACCTCAACCTGTATCTCTACGCGCCGGTAACCCTCTTGTCTGTGTGGGGCCTGTGCCGCGCCCGGGAGCGGCATCCGAAGGGGGCCCTGTGACAGGTCTGTGACAGTCGGCGGACACGGCCATGAAGTGGCCCGGGCAAGATTTTGGTCACAGGCAAGGAAGCGGGACGCACAACCGAAACACCGGGAAGTCCACGACGGGGGGCGCGAGATGAACACGCTGCACGGCACCAGCACGAGCGCAGTGATCACGCGTCTGCACGACGTGAACGGGGGCCGGGGTTCCGAGAAGTCCGGTGCCGTGAGCGGGCGGGGGTGCGCTCGCGGCACCGGGCGTCAGCACACCGGTTACATGACGGTGGTTGACGGCTTCACGGGGGAAGCACACGGGGGAAGCGCGTACAGGGAGGACACGGGGGAGCGTCGCTCACTGTCGGAGGCGGAGTTCACCGCCTACGTCCAGGAGCGCCGCGCCTCCCTGTACGCCACCGCCTATCACCTCACCGGTGACCGCTTCGAGGCCGAGGACCTGCTGCAGAGCGCGCTGTTCTCGACCTACCGGGCGTGGGACCGGATCAGTGACAAGGCCGCGGTCGGGGGCTACCTCCGCCGCACCATGACCAACCTGCACATCAGCGCGTGGCGCCGCCGCAAGCTGAACGAGTACCCGACCGAGGAACTGCCGGAGACGCCCGGCGACACGGACGCGATGCGCGGCACGGAACTGCGCGCGGTCCTGTGGCAGGCGCTCGCCCGGCTGCCGGAACTCCAGCGCACCATGCTGGTCCTGCGCTACTACGAGGGCCGCACGGACCCGGAGATCGCGGAGATCCTCGACATCAGTGTCGGCACGGTGAAGTCCAGCATCTGGCGGTCGCTCCGCCGGCTGCGTGAGGACGAGGTCCTCAGCTTCGGCCGTGACGAGGAAAGCGCCTTCGGGGAGCTCGTCGCCTGAAGGTTGGGGGGAAGCAAGTAACGGGGGAGCAGTAACCGGGGAGGGGCCAACGGGGGTCACGGGGGACCCGCGGGGGTCATGGGGGGCAACGGGGGACCCACGGGGGTGGGGGAAGCACGGGGGAGCACCAAGGGAGCGGGACTGGAGGGCCGGGGGGTCCATCCAGTCCCGTTTTCGCGTGTACGGCGGTCCGTGTGGTCCGTGTGTACGGCGGTCCGCGTGTACGGCGGTCAGGGGGCCGAGATCAGCCCTGCGAGGCCGAAGCCGCCGCCGGACGGCGGCCCGCCGCGGCCGAGGCGAGGCGGCCCAGGGCCTCGTCCTTGTCGCAGGCGTGGGCGCCCAGGGCCGTCTGGCGGGCCACGATGGAGCGTTCGGCGCGCATCAGGCGCCAGCCGCGGCGCAGGAGGAAGGGCACCGACTTGCGGCCTTCCCGCAGGTCGCGGAGGAAGCGGCGGCGGAACGTGCGGACCGGGCCGCGGCTCAGGCACAGGGCGTCGGCGAGGACGCCGAGGTCCCGGCAGCGGGTGACGATCTCGGCCGCGAAGATGCCCTCCGCGATGAACAGGGGCGTGCGGCCCACCTCGACGGACTCCTCGCCGGTGCGGGCGCTCAGCGAGATGTCGTAGACCGGGATCTTCGTCCGGCCCGTGCGGCACAGGTCCACGATCGCGGCGATCGCCGTGTCCGTGTCCCAGGAGTCCGGGTGGTCCCAGTCGATGTCGGAGCTCCCGGCCACCAGCGGCAGCGTCGGGTCGTCACCCTCCTTGTAGAAGTCGTCGAGCCGCAGGACCGGCAGGCCGGAGCGGGCGGCGAGGAGGGACTTGCCGGAGCCGGAAGGGCCGCAGAGCAGCACGACTCGCGTCGGTATGGGTGGATGGGAGCTCACGGGACACCAGTGTGAGGCATTCACCTGCTGTTCAACGACCCCGCGGGTCGGCTTTGATGCGCGCGTCACACCTCAACTACCCTTCGTGTCGACCTGATTACCCTGTGCAAGTCGAAGCAAGCAGAAGGTGGCAGACACGATGGTCCGACACGCGTCCCTCCAGAACCCGACCGCCCGGCGTGCCCTGGTCGCCCTCGCGACCGCGGGCGTGGCCCTGGGAGCAGGCGCGGCGACGGCCGCCGCGGACACCGAGCCGGTCGTCGAGGTGATGCGCACCCGCCCCACCTCGCTCGGCAACGTCGACCCGCAGGCCGGCCTCCAGGCCCTCACCGCCACCGTCGGCTACGTCACCGGCCCGGTCGCCGGCCTCAAGCCCAACCCCCTGGCCGGCACCGGCGTCGACCCGCTCGACAACGGCATCGGCACCCAGCTCGCCGACTTCCAGCCGCTGACCTCGCAGGCACTGACCGGGCCGGTCGCGCAGGCGCAGTCCATCGGGAGCATGCCGGTGGTCGGGCAGGTGACGGGACTGCTGAGCCACTGAGGACGGCAGGAGAAGAGCCGCGCCTCCCCCGGACGGAGGGGAAGCGCGGCTCTTCGGTCTTCGGAGACGGCCGGGCCGGTCAGTACCCCGAGCCGGACGCGCCCAGCGAACCCGTCGGGTGCCAGACCGTCTTCGTCTCCAGGAACGCCGTCATGCGGTCGATGCCGGGCGTCACCGACCAGTCGTCCACAGGCTGTGGACGAAGGACGCGCTTCAGGTTGTCGGCCGCCGCGATCTCCAGTTCCTTCGCCAGGCCGTCGTCGGTGCCGGCGCCGGCCAGATCGATCGCGTTGACGTCCTGGTGCGCCGCGAGGGGCGTCGCGATCTCCGCCGTACGGCCGGAGAGGACGTTGACGACTCCGCCGGGCAGGTCGGAGGTGGCCAGCACCTCGCCCAGGGACAGGGCCGGGAGCGGGGACTTCTCGCTCGCGATGACGATCGCCGTGTTGCCGGTCGCGATGACCGGGGCGAGGACCGAGACCAGACCCAGGAAGGACGACTTCTGGGGGGCCAGCACGGTGACCACGCCCGTCGGCTCGGGGGACGAGAGGTTGAAGTACGGGCCCGCCACCGGGTTGCCGCCGCCGACCACCTGGGCGATCTTGTCGGTCCAGCCCGCGTACCAGACCCAGCGGTCGATCGCCGCGTCCACCTGCTCGGTGGCCTTCGACTTCGACAGGCCCTCGGCGTCGGCGACCTCGTGGACGAACTGCGCCCTGCGGCCCTCCAGCATCTCCGCGATGCGGTAGAGGATCTGGCCGCGGTTGTACGCGGTCGCGCCGGACCAGCCGCCGAACGCCTTGCGGGCCGCAACGACCGCGTCCCGGGCGTCCTTGCGGGAGGAGAGCGGCGCGTTCGCCAGCCACTTGCCCTTCGAGTCCGTCACCTCGTACACCCGGCCGCTCTCGGAACGCGGGAACTTCCCGCCGACGTACAGCTTGTAGGTCTTGAAGACGCTCAGTCGTTCGTTGCTGCGGTCAGACATCGAGGTACGCCTCCAGGCCGTGGCGACCGCCCTCGCGGCCGAAGCCCGACTCCTTGTAGCCGCCGAACGGCGAGGTGGGGTCGAACTTGTTGAACGTGTTGGACCAGACGACGCCCGCGCGGAGCTTGTTCGCCACCGCGAGGATGCGGGAGCCCTTCTCGCTCCAGATGCCGGCGGAGAGGCCGTACTGCGAGTTGTTGGCCTTGGCGACGGCCTCGTCAGGGGTGCGGAAGGTGAGGACGGACAGCACCGGGCCGAAGATCTCGTCGCGGGCGATGGTGTGCGCCTGGGTGACGTTCGTGAAGAGCGTCGGGGCGAACCAGTAGCCGGAGGACGGGAGTTCGCAGGCCGCGGACCAGCGCTCGGCGCCCTCCGCCTCGCCCGCCTCGACGAGCGTGGTGATGCGGGAGAGCTGTTCGGCGGAGTTGATCGCGCCGATGTCCGTGTTCTTGTCCAGCGGGTCGCCGAGGCGGAGGGTGGAGAGGCGGCGCTTGAGGGAGTCCAGCACCTCGTCCTGGATCGACTCCTGGACCAGGAGCCGGGAGCCGGCGCAGCAGACCTGGCCCTGGTTGAAGAAGATGCCGCTCACGATGCCCTCGACGGCCTGGTCGATCGGGGCGTCGTCGAAGACGATGTTGGCGCCCTTGCCGCCGAGTTCGAGGGTGACCTTCTTCCTCGTGCCCGCCACCTGGCGGGCGATGGCCTTGCCGACCGCCGTGGAGCCGGTGAAGGCCACCTTGTTCACGTCCGGGTGCTCGACGAGCGCCGCGCCCGTGGCGCCGTATCCCGGAAGGATGTTGACGACGCCCTTGGGCAGGCCCGCCTGGCGGCAGATGTCCGCGAAGAACAGGGCGGACAGGGGGGTCGTCTCGGCGGGCTTCAGCACCACGGTGTTGCCCGTCGCGAGCGCCGGGGCGATCTTCCAGGCCAGCATCAGGAGCGGGAAGTTCCAGGGGATGACCTGGCCCGCCACGCCGAGCGGCCTCGGGTTCGCGCCGAAGCCGGCGTGGTCGAGCTTGTCGGCCCAGCCCGCGTAGTAGAAGAAGTGCGCGGCGACCAGGGGGAGGTCGGCGTCGCGGGTCTCCTTGATGGGCTTGCCGTTGTCCAGGGTCTCCAGGACGGCCAGTTCGCGGCTGCGTTCCTGGATGATCCGGGCGATGCGGAACAGGTACTTCGCGCGCTCGGCGCCGGGCAGCGCCGACCACTTCTCGAAGGCCTTGCGGGCGGCCCGGACCGCGCGGTCGACGTCCTCGGTGCCGGCCTGGGCGATCTCGGACAGCACTTCCTCGGTGCTTGGCGAGACCGTCTTGAAGACCTTGCCGTCGGCGGCCTCGGTGAACTCGCCGTCGATGAACAGGCCGTAGGAGGGCGCGATGTCGACGACGGAGCGGGACTCGGGTGCGGGTGCGTAGTCGAATACGGATGCCATGGTGATCAGTCCACCGTCACGTAGTCGGGGCCGGAATAGCGGCCGGTGGCCAGCTTCTGACGCTGCATCAGCAGGTCGTTCAGGAGCGAGGAGGCGCCGAAGCGGAACCAGTGGTTGTCCAGCCAGTCCTCGCCCGCGGTCTCGTTGACCAGAACGAGGAACTTGACGGCGTCCTTGGTGGTGCGGATCCCGCCGGCCGGCTTCACGCCGACCTGTACCCCGGTCTGGGCGCGGAAGTCACGCACGGCCTCCAGCATCAGGAGGGTGTTCGCCGGGGTCGCGTTGACGGCGACCTTGCCGGTGGACGTCTTGATGAAGTCGGCGCCGGCGATCATGCCGAGCCAGCTGGCGCGGCGGATGTTGTCGTACGTCGACAGCTCGCCCGTCTCGAAGATGACCTTCAGGCGGGCGGACGCCCGGCAGGCGTCCTTCACGGCGACGATCTCGTCGTACACCTTCATGTAGTTCCCCGCGAGGAACGCCCCACGGTCGATGACCATGTCGATCTCGTCGGCGCCCGCCGCGACCGCGTCCCGGACGTCCGCCAGCTTCACGGAGAGCGCGGCGCGGCCGGCCGGGAAGGCGGTGGCGACCGAGGCGACCTTCACCGAGGAGCCGGCGACGGCCTCCTTGGCGGTGGCCACCATGTCGGGATACACGCAGACCGCGGCCGTGGCGGGGGTCGTACGGTCGGTCGGGTCGGGGCGGACCGCCTTGGCGCCGAGCGCCCGGACCTTGCCCGGGGTGTCCGCGCCTTCCAGCGTCGTCAGATCGACCATCGAGATCGCGAGGTCGATCGCGTACGCCTTCGCGGTCGTCTTGATGGAACGGGTGCCGAGCGAGGCGGCGCGCGCCTCCAGGCCGACCGCGTCGACGCCGGGCAGCCCGTGGAGGAAGCGGCGCAGCGTGCTGTCGGAGGCCGCCACGTCCGTGAGCGTGTGTGCAGTGGTGGGCATGGTCACCAGACGAGCATATCTACGCGCGTAGCAGCTGTACACCCCGGCAGACATATCAGGTGCTCATCCGGTACGGCGGCACCGCGTACGAGTCCCGCCGGGGGCTTCGGGCAGAATCGGGCCCATGACGACTCCGGAACCCCAGTCATCGGCGCCGCAGCCCTCGGCGCCCCAGTCGCCGGACCGGATCTATCGGTCGCCCGCGGCCATGGCCGGCGGTTTCCTGCTGCTCGGTATCGCCGGCTGGCTCGGCATCGACGCGATCGTCTCCGGGGAGGGCCGCACGCCCTGGCTGGCGCTCGCCGCGCTGATCCTCCTGGTGCCGCTGGTGGTGGCCTTCACGCTGCGGCCCGCCGTGTTCGCCAACCAGGAACGGCTGCGCATCCGGAACCCGTTCCGGGTGATCGTGCTGCCGTGGGGGCAGATCGAGGCGCTGCGCTCGGGCTACTCGAACGAGGCGGTCGCCGCCGGCCGGAAGTTCCAGCTGTGGGCCGTTCCCGTGTCGCTGCGGGGCCGGAAGAAGGCGGCTCGGCGGGAGGAGCGGCGCGGGGCGGACGGCGCCGGGCGGGGTGGCGCGTTCGGCGGCGGACTCTCCGGGCTGTCCGGGGCCGGGGGGATGCTCGGCGGCGGCAGGACCGCGGTACCGGACGGGCCCGTACGGGCCGAGACCGACCGGATCATGGACGAGCTGCGGGAACTCCAGGAGGCCCAGGCCAAGTCGGAGGCGGCACAGGGCGAGGTGACCGTGCGGTGGGCCTACGAGGTCGTGGGACCGGCGGTGGCCGGGGCGGTGCTGCTGGCGATTCTGATCGCGACGGGCTGAAGGGCCGGGCCGCCCTTAGGCACACTCGCTGACGCTCACGGCGCCGCGTGCCGCATCAGGGCCGTGCGTGCCTTGACGTGGGCCGAGCGTGTCATCGCCGTTCGGCGGGGTGAGGGTGCGGTAGTGGCGGGATGTGCGGTGCTTACGTCCCCCGCGTCACGTCAGGGCCGTGCGTGCCTTGACGTGGGCCGAGCCTGTCATCGCCGTTCGGTGGGGTGAGGGTGCGGTAGTGGCGGGGGATGCGCGGCGCTCACGTCCCCCGCGTCACACCAGGGCCGTGCGTGCCTTGACGTGGGCCGAGCGTGTCATCGCCGTTCGGTGGGGTGAGGGTGCGGTAGCGGCGGGATGTGCGGTGCTTACGTCCCCCGCGCTACGTCAGGGCCGTGCGTGCTCTGATGTGGGCCGAGCGTGCCGCCGCCGTTCGGTGGGGTGAGGGTGCGGTAGCGGCGGGATGTGCGGTGCTTACGTCCCCCGCGCTACGTCAGGGCCGTGCGTGCTCTGATGTGGGCCGAGCGTGCCGCCGCCGTTCGGTGGGGCGGGGGCGGGGGCGGGGTGAGAGTGCGGTGCTTACGCCCCCCGTGCCACATCAGGGCCGTGCGTGCCTTGACGTGGGCCGAGCGTGTCATCGCCGTTCGGTGGGGTGAGGGTGCGGTAGCGGCGGGATGTGCGGTGCTTACGTCCCCCGCGTCACATCAGGGCCATGCACGCCCCGACGTGCGCCCGCCCGAGCCTGCCACCGCCGCCGGCAGGGCGAGGGCTGCTGTAAGGGAGGCGGAAGCGAACCCGGGGGAAGCAACGCCCCGGCTGTCCGGCTGTCCGCCTGCCCGGCACGATCGCCGGCCGGACCCCCGTGAACGGTGGCGGGGCGGCTCCGGGCCGGCTCGGTGGGGGTGAATCCGGTCTGCCGTGTCCGGAGGGCGGGGCGGGGTGCGAAGCCCACGTCGGGCGGCCCGCCGTTGCCCGGAGGGCGGGGCGTGTGCGGAGGCCGCGTCGAGCCGCCTGGGGAGAACGCCCGGCGGGGTGCCCCCGGGATTCCCCCGGAGCGCCCCGCCGTGTGGGTCGCATCGGTCGCGTACCGGGCGCGTACGGCTCAGATGCCGGCCGCCGTCGACAGGTCCCGCTTGATCGTCGCCAGCAGGTCCGTCGCCTTCGCGCGAGCCGCCGGGAGATCGGCGTGCGCGGCGACCGGGACGACGACCTCCAGGTAGCACTTGAGCTTCGGCTCCGTGCCGCTGGGGCGGACGACGACCCGGGCGCCGTCGAGCGTGTAGCGCAGGCCGTCGGTGGGCGGGAGGGACTCCGTGCCCTGCGTGAGGTCCTCGGACCTGGTGATCGGCAGGCCCGCGAGCCGGGTCGGGGGCTGCTCGCGCAGGCGTCGCATCGCGGCGGCGATGACCGACAGGTCCTCCACGCGGACCGAGAGCTGGTCGGTGGCGTGCAGGCCGTGCTCGACCGCGATGTCGTCCAGGAGGTCCAGGAGGGTGCGGTTCTCCGCCTTGAGGGTGGAGGCGAGTTCCGTCATCTGGAGGGCGGCCGTGATGCCGTCCTTGTCCCGTACGCCGTCCGGGTCCACGCAGTAGCCGAGGGCCTCCTCGTAGCCGTAGCGCAGGCCCTCGACGCGGGCGATCCACTTGAAGCCGGTGAGGGTCTCCTCGTACGGCAGGTTCGCCTTCTCGACGATCCGGCCGAGGAGGGACGAGGAGACGATCGACTCCGCGAAGGTGCCGCGGGCCCCGCGGGCGACCAGGTGGGTGGCGAGGAGGGCGCCGACCTCGTCGCCGCGGAGCATCCGCCAGTCGCCGGCGTCCTTGACCGCGACCGCCAGGCGGTCCGCGTCCGGATCGTTGGCGATGATCAGGTCCGGGTCGGTCTCGCGGGCCTTGGCGAAGGCGAGGTCCATCGCGCCGGGCTCTTCCGGGTTGGGGAACGCGACGGTCGGGAAGTCCGGGTCCGGGTCGGCCTGCTCGGCGACGAGGACGGGCCGCGGGAAGCCGGCCCGGGCGAAGGCGGCGAGGAGGGTCTCCTTGCCGACGCCGTGCATCGCCGTGTAGACCGTGCGGGCCGTGCGGGGGGAGCCGGGGGCGAGGACGGCGTCCGTGCGGGCGAGGTAGGCGTCGAGGACGGCGTCGTCGAGGGTCTCCCAGCCGGTGGTGGGGCGGGGGACGGTGGTGAGGGACGCGACGGCGTCGATCTCGGCCGCGATCTCGGCGTCCGCCGGGGGCACGATCTGGGAGCCGTCGCCGAGGTACACCTTGTAGCCGTTGTCGCGGGGCGGGTTGTGGCTGGCGGTGACCTCCACGCCGGCGATCGCGCCGAGGTGCCTTATGGCGAACGCCAGGACAGGGGTGGGGAGGGGGCGGGGGAGGACGGCCGCGCGCAGGCCCGCTCCCGTCATCACGGCGGCGGTGTCCTCGGCGAAGGCGGCGGACTTGTGGCGGGCGTCGTAGCCGATGACGACGACTCCGTCGGTGTGGCCGTTCTTCTTCAGGTACGCGGCGAGACCGGCGGCGGCGCGGATGACGACCGTGCGGTTCATGCGCATGGGGCCGGCGCCGAGCTCGCCTCTGAGGCCCGCCGTGCCGAACTGGAGGGTGCCGCTGAAGCGTTCGGCGAGTTCGGCGACGTCCTTGGCGTCGATCAGCTCGGCGAGTTCCGCACGGGTGTCCGTGTCGGGGTCCTCGGTCAGCCATGCCTTGGCTCGCGCGATGAGATCGTCGTGCACGTTCGGTCAGCCTCTCGTTTCGGTTCGCTTGTGGCCGCGGGACGGGTTTTCTCGCCCCCGCCGCCCGTACCCGTCCCATCCCCAGGGGCGCTGCCCCTTCGACCCCGCTGGGGGCTGCGCCCCCAGACCCCCATCGGCCCGAAAGGCCTCGTCCTCAAACGCCGGACGGGCTGAGGGTGCGGGCCGGTGCTTGATTGTGTACGCCGGACGGGCTGCGTGGTCCCGCACCTATTGAGTGACCGAGTCGGGTGGTGGGTGGGCGAAGGCCGGGGGTCAGGGGGCGGAGCCCCCTGGTGCGGTCACTACAGCCGGCCCAGGACCTGGGCCAGCAGGGAGCCCATCCGGGTGGCCGAGTCGCGGCCCGCCTGGAGGACCTCCTCGTGGTTCAGGGGCTCGCCCGTCATGCCGGCCGCGAGGTTCGTCACCAGGGAGATGCCCAGGATCTCGGCGCCCGCCTCACGTGCCGCGATGGCTTCGAGGACCGTCGACATGCCCACCAGGTCCGCGCCGATGACCCGGGCCATGCGGATCTCCGCGGGGGTCTCGTAGTGCGGGCCGGGGAACTGGGCGTAGACGCCCTCCTCCAGCGTGGGGTCGATCTCCTTGCACAGGGCCCGCAGGCGCGGGGAGTAGAGATCGGTGAGGTCGACGAAGTTCGCGCCGATGATGGGGGACGTCGCCGTGAGGTTGATGTGGTCGCTGATCAGCACCGGCTGGCCGGGACGCATGCCTTCGCGCAGGCCGCCGCAGCCGTTGGTGAGGACGATCGTCTTGCAGCCGGCGGCGACGGCGGTACGGACGCCGTGCGCGACGGCGGCGACACCGCGGCCCTCGTAATAGTGGGTGCGGCCCAGGAAGACCAGGGCCCGCTTCGCACCGATCCGGTACGAGCGGATCTTGCCGCCGTGGCCCTCGACCGCCGGCGGCGGGAAGCCGGGCAGCTCGGTGACCTGGAACTCGGCGTCGGGAGCACCGAGGGCGTCGACGGCCGGCGCCCAGCCGGAGCCCATCACGAGGGCGACGTCGTGGGTCTCGGCGCCGGTCAGTTCGCGCAGGCGCGCGGCGGCGGCGTCGGCGGCGGCATGGGGGTCGCCCTGGATGTCGTCCGGAAGAAGAGATGCGTTCACGCCGATGAGGGTAGCCGGTCGAGGCCTACGCGCGTAGATGACAGAGCTCACGGGATGGCGATCGTTGTCTTGTCGTTTCCGACCGGTCCGCGCCCCCGGGCCCGACGAATCGGGCGCCCCAGGCGAGCTCAGCAGGGGCGCTTCCGCAGCTCCATCACGTAGTCGTGCGGCGCGCCCGCCGACTCCGCCGCATCCGCGATCTCGCCCAGATAGCGGGCCGAGGGCAGACCGCCCTCGTAGCCGTTGAGGACGTACACCCAGACCGGCTCCTGGCCCTCCATGGTGTGCACGCGCACCCGCATCCGGCGGTAGATGTCGAGGCCGACGCCCTCCCAGCGGTCCATCGAGTCTTCGTCCAGGGGCGCGAGGTCGTACAGCGCGACGAAGACCTGGGCGCCCGGCGCCTCGACGATCGTCGCCAGTGCGCCCTCCCAGCCCAGGTGCTCGCCGCCGAAGGTCAGCCGCCATCCGTTCAGCCAGCCCGTCGCACGCAGCGGCGAGTGCGGGGCGCGGCGGGTCATCAGCCGCGCGTCGAGGTTGCCGGCGTACGCGGCGTAGAGCGACATGCGTCGAGGGTACGGCAGCCGTTTCGTGCGTATCTCCGGTCACGCACGTAACGGATGGGCCTCCCTGTCGCCCCCGGGGCGGTGGCATCCCCGGGCGTGCGGGACAATGGAGTACGTGACTCGGATCGTGATCATCGGTGGCGGACCCGGCGGATACGAGGCGGCCCTGGTGGCCGCCCAACTCGGCGCGGAGGTGACCGTCGTGGACTGCGACGGTCTGGGCGGGGCGTCGGTGCTCACCGACTGCGTCCCGTCGAAGACTCTTATCGCCACGGCCGAGGTGATGACCACCTTCGATTCGTCGTACGAAGAGTTGGGGATCATCGTCGCCGACGACACCCCGCCCCTGGAGCGGGCCGCCCGGGTGGTGGGGGTCGATCTGGGGAAGGTCAACCGGCGTGTGAAGCGGCTCGCTCTCGCACAGTCGCACGACATCACCGCCTCCGTGACCCGGGCCGGCGCCCGGGTGCTGCGCGGGCGCGGGCGCCTCGAGGGCATGCAGGCCCTCGACGGCTCGCGGAAGGTCGTCGTGCGTGCCGTCGACGGGAGCGAGGAGACCCTCGTCGCGGACGCGGTGCTCATCGCCACCGGCGGTCACCCGCGTGAGTTGGAGGACGCCCAGCCCGACGGCGAGCGCATCCTGAACTGGACCCAGGTCTACGACCTCGACGAGCTCCCCGAGGAGCTCATCGTGGTCGGTTCCGGTGTCACCGGTGCCGAGTTCGCCGGTGCCTACCAGGCCCTCGGCTCCAAGGTCACCCTCGTCTCCTCCCGCGACCGGGTGCTCCCCGGCGAGGACCCGGACGCGGCCGCCGTACTGGAAGAGGTCTTCCGGCGCCGTGGCATGAACGTCCTGGCCCGCTCCCGCGCCCAGTCCGCCAAGCGGGTCGGCGACCGGGTCGAGGTCACCCTCGCCGACGGGCGGGTCATCAGCGGCTCGCACTGTCTGATGGCCGTCGGCGCCATCCCGAACAGCGCGGGCATGGGCCTGGAGGACGCCGGGGTCAAGCTCCGCGACTCCGGGCACATCTGGACCGACAAGGTCTCCCGGACCACCGCCCCGGGCGTGTACGCGGCCGGTGACGTGACCGGCGTCTTCGCCCTCGCCTCCGTCGCGGCGATGCAGGGACGTATCGCCATGTACCACTTCCTCGGCGACGCGGTGGCCCCGCTGAACCTGAAGACGGTCTCCTCGAACGTCTTCACCGACCCCGAGATCGCCACCGTCGGCTACAGCCAGTCCGACGTCGACTCCGGCAAGATCGACGCCCGGGCGGTGAAGCTGCCCCTGCTGCGCAACCCGCGCGCGAAGATGCAGGGCATCCGGGACGGCTTCGTCAAGATCTTCTGCCGGCCGGGCACGGGGATCGTCGTCGGCGGCGTGGTGGTCGCTCCCCGCGCCTCGGAACTGATCCACCCCATCTCGCTCGCCGTCGACAATAATCTGACGGTCGAACAGATCGCGAACGCGTTCACCGTCTATCCCTCCCTTTCGGGGTCGATCGCCGAGGTCGCGCGGCAGCTGCACACGCGCAAGGCGGGCGACGAAGGCTGACGGCCGAAAGCGATTCCTCGCTGGTCACGGGGAGTTGTCGCGCATGCGGGCGGCATAGGCGCCGCGATTAGGCCCTATACCACTTCCTGACCTGGTGTGCGAACAACTTCTGTAATTCGGCGCAAACTGCTGAAACCAGACGGTCGTTGGGGTTACTGTCAGTTTCGTGTTCGCTGCAGAACGTCGCCAATTGATCCTCGAAATGGTGCGAGCGAACGGGGCCGTGTCGCTCCGTGAGCTCGCCCGCGTCGTCCAGACCTCCGAAGTGACCGTACGGCGGGACGTGCGCGCACTGGAGGCAGAAGGACTCCTCGACCGCCGGCACGGCGGTGCGGTATTGCCGGGCGGGTTCACGCGAGAATCCGGCTTTCCGCAGAAATCCCATCTCGCGACCGCCGAGAAGACGGCCATCGCCGATCTCGCCGCGAGCTTCGTCGAAGAGGGCGAAGCCATCGTGGTCGGTGCGGGAACCACCACACAGGAGCTGGCCCGCCGGCTCGCCCGGGTGCCCGGGCTGACCGTCGTCACCAACTCCCTGCTGGTGGCCCAGGCCTTGGCCCATGCCAACCGCGTGGAGGTCGTCATGACCGGCGGCACCCTCCGCGGGTCCAACTACGCCCTCGTCGGCAGCGGTGCCGAACAGTCCCTCCAGGGGCTCAGAGTGTCGCGGGCCTTCCTCTCCGGGAGCGGACTGACCGCCGAGCGCGGGCTCTCCACCTCCAACATGCTCTCCGCGTCCGTCGACCGCGCGCTGGTGCAGGCCGCCTCCGAGGTCGTGGTCCTCGCCGACCACACCAAACTCGGCACCGACACCATGTTCCAGACCGTGCCGACGGACCTCATCACCCGCCTCGTGACGGACGAACCGCCCGTCCACGACGACCGCGCGGCCACCGAACTCCAGGCCCTCGCCGACCAGGGGGTGCAGATCGCCGTCGCCGGTGCGTCGGAGCAGCCGGGGGGTGATCAGGTCCCGGCGCGCCGACAGCACCAGCGCCGGGACGTGCCCCTGCCGGGCCCGCGTCGCGGCCAGGTCCCGGGCGGCGCTCCGGGACTGCGCTCCGCCACGGCCCTGGGCGAGCAGACGCCGGGCACCGAACGGGCGCGGGTCGCGGACCTCCGCCGCCGCTGACGGCACACCCGTGAGCAGGGGCGGACCGGTGTGGCCCGGCGGGACCCCGCCGTACCCGTGAGGATGCGCGGGAGGGGTTCCGGGGGCCGGTCGCCGCCGTACCGTCTTCTTCATGGGCCGGTCCTGATCGAGGGGACGCTCGGGGGAGTGCGCATGGAGATCACCGGTGCGGACGTGCGGCGCGTGCTGGAGCTGACCCGCGAACTGGAGGACGCCACCCGCGCCGAGGAGCTGTGGGAGCGGGCGCTGACCGCGGTGATGACGCTGGTGCCCGCCGACGCGGGGCAGCGGTACCGCTTGTCGGCGAACGGGGACGGGGTGTCCGCGTTCTCCCTGCCCGCGGAGTCCTTCCACGCGGATCCGATGGTGATCTACGACCATCCGCTGGACCACCCGCTGACCGAGATCATGCTGCAGGCGCCCAGCCCCGCGGCCTGGCGGGTGAGCGATGTCGCCGGGGAGCGCCAATGGCGGCGCACCCACTGCTACAACCTGGACTTCCGGCCCTTCGGGCTGTGCCGGCACCTGGTGGCGTCGGCCGGTGCGGACTCGGCCGCCGTACAGGGGTACGCGCTGGCCCGGGCCGGCCGTGACTTCACCGACCGGGAACGCGACCTGCTGAGCTTCGCCCAGCTGCACCTCGAGGCCGTCGAGCGCCGGCTGGCCGAGCGGCAGCGCCTGCTCGCCCTGGCCGCCGCCGCCCTCGAACTCGCCGGCGGCCAGGGCTGCGGGGTCGCCGCCTTCGACGAAACCGGCCGCCCCCAGCCGCTGAACGCCGTGGCCGCCGACCTGCTGGCGGCGCTGCGCGACGACCCCCGGCTCACCGGGACCACCGCCTGCTTCACCGCACGCCATGTCGAGGTGCGGTACATCCCCGCGGCCGCCGCCGGCCGCCCCGCGCTGCTCCTGCTCCGCGACCTCTCCCGCGCGCGGGCCGTAGCCGGTCTGTTCGGTGTCACCGAGCAGGAGCACCGCACCCTCCGCCACCTCCACAGCGGCCTCACGCCCACGCAGGCCGCCCGGCGGATGGGCCTGTCGCCCGCCACCGTGCGGGGCTACATCGCCTCCCTGCACCGCAAGCTGGACGCCGGCCACACGGCGGCCCTGCTGCGACGGGGGCGCGACCTCGGGCTGCTGACGGACTGAGACCGCGCAGGGCGCTCGGGCCATATACGGACTCGGGCGACATGTCGCAACCCCTCAGAATTGACGGATGGTCTGCGTCCGCCCCCGGTCGCTTCACTGGCGGAAGGCGCCCCGCGCACGGGGCCGGCCGCCAAGGGGGAGCTCATGACCACCACGCCGTCCCGCACGCCCGCCGCCGCCGTGCGAGACCCTGCCGGATCCCAGGTCGGGCGCGTCCTGCTGGCGCTTTCGGCCGCGCTCAGCCCGCTGCTGCTCGCCGTCACCATCGGCGTGCTGCCGTACGGCACCGACGACTCGACGAGGGAGATCGTCACGGCCATCGCCGAGGACGAAGCACTGGTCGAGCTCGCGCAGTGGGCCTGGGTGTTCGGACTGGTCCTGCTGGTGCCGGGCACGCTCGCGGTGGGCCTGCTGGCCATGACGCGGGCCCCGAAGCTCGGCCTGTGGGGGCTCGTCGTGCTCGGCACCGGCTGGATGGCGATCGCGACCACGCCGTCCATGGACCAGGTCGTGCTGGGCGGCCTCGACGAGGGCGTGAGCCGGGAGGCACTGGTCGACGTCACGGACGGCACGTTCGCGCTCGCGGTGAACGCGATTCCGTCCTTCTACTTCGTCGCCGCCCACGTCATCGGCGCGATCCTGCTCGGCGCCGCCCTGCTGCGGGGCCGGACGGTCCCGGTCTGGGCGGCCTGGCTGCTGATCCTGTCCATGCCGCTGAACGTCGTCGGCTTCGCGAGCGGTCTGCTGCCGGTGACCGTCCTGTCGTTCCTGATGATGGCCGTCGCCTTCGGTGCCGCGGGCCTCGTCGTCGCCCGCCACGGCACCGGCTGGGTGCGGGCGCGATAGACCGACCGCAAGAGACCCGGGACCGACGGGGGAACGGGGAAAACGAGGCGCCCGGCGGACTGATCGCTTCAGTCCGCCGGGCGCCTCGGGACGTCGTACCGGAAAGGCCGTCAGTCCTTGATCTCGCAGATCGCCGCGCCGGATGTGATCGACGCGCCGACGTCGGCGGACAGGCCCTTGATGGTGCCGGCCTTGTGCGCGTTCAGCGGCTGTTCCATCTTCATCGCCTCGAGTACGACGATCAGGTCGCCCTCCTGGACCTCCTGGCCCTCCTCGACCGCGATCTTGACGATCGTGCCCTGCATCGGAGAGGCGAGGGTGTCGCCGGAGGCCGCCGGGCCGGACTTCTTGGCCGCGCGGCGCTTGGGCTTGGCGCCCGCCGCGAGGCCGGTGCGGGCCAGGGACATGCCCAGCGAGACCGGGAGGGAGACCTCCAGGCGCTTGCCGCCGACCTCGACGACCACCGTCTCGCGGCCGGCTTCCTCGTCGACCTCGATGTCCGTGAGGGCGGCGAAGGGCTTGATCTCGTTGACGAACTCGGTCTCGATCCAGCGGGTGTGGACCGTGAACGGGTCGGCGGAGCCGGTCAGCTCGGGAGCGAACGCCGGGTCCTTGACGACCGCCCGGTGGAACGGGATGGCGGTGGCCATGCCCTCGACCTGGAACTCCTCCAGGGCGCGGGCGGCCCGCTGCAGGGCCTGCTCGCGGGTGGCGCCGGTGACGATCAGCTTGGCCAGCAGCGAGTCCCAGGCCGGGCCGATGACCGAGCCGGACTCGACGCCCGCGTCCAGGCGGACGCCCGGGCCGGACGGCGGGGCGAACGTGGTGACCGTGCCGGGGGCCGGGAGGAAGCCGCGGCCCGGGTCCTCGCCGTTGATGCGGAACTCGAAGGAGTGGCCGCGCAGCTCGGGGTCGCCGTAGCCGAGCTCCTCGCCGTCGGCGATGCGGAACATCTCGCGGACGAGGTCGATGCCGGCGACCTCCTCGGTGACCGGGTGCTCCACCTGGAGGCGGGTGTTGACCTCCAGGAAGGAGATCGTGCCGTCGACGCCGACCAGGAACTCCACCGTGCCGGCGCCGACGTAGCCGGCCTCCTTGAGGATGGCCTTGGAGGAGGCGTACAGCTCGGCGACCTGCGCGTCGGAGAGGAAGGGCGCCGGGGCCTCCTCGACCAGCTTCTGGTGGCGGCGCTGGAGGGAGCAGTCGCGGGTGGAGACCACGACCACGTTGCCGTGCTGGTCGGCCAGGCACTGGGTCTCGACGTGCCGGGGCTTGTCCAGGTAGCGCTCGACGAAGCACTCGCCGCGCCCGAAGGCGGCGACCGCCTCGCGGACCGCCGAGTCGTACAGCTCGGGCACCTCTTCGAGGGTGCGGGCGACCTTCAGGCCGCGCCCGCCACCGCCGAAGGCGGCCTTGATCGCGATGGGCAGGCCGTGCTCCCGGGCGAAGGCGACGACCTCCTCGGCACCGCTCACCGGGTCCGGCGTGCCGGCCACCAGCGGGGCGCCGGCGCGCTGGGCGATGTGCCGGGCGGCCACCTTGTCGCCGAGGTCGCGGATGGCCTGCGGCGGCGGGCCGATCCAGATCAGCCCCGCGTCCCCGACCGCCTGGGCGAAATCGGCGTTCTCGGAGAGGAATCCGTAGCCGGGATGGATGGCGTCGGCGCCGGACTCACGCGCCGCGTTCAGCACCTTCTCGATGTCGAGATAGCTGGTCGCGGGAGTGTCACCGCCCAGGGCGAACGCCTCATCCGCGGCGCGGACATGCAGAGCGTCCCGGTCCGGGTCGGCGTAGACGGCCACGCTCGCGATACCGGCATCCCGGCAGGCCCGGGCCACGCGGACAGCGATTTCGCCACGGTTGGCGATGAGCACCTTGCGCACGATTGAGGCTCCCTCCTTGAAACAAGCCGAGTTTAGGGACTGCCGACACGACACTTCGACCCGTGCCGACTGGTGAGCTTGCCCACACGGAGCGTGATGCGGGGCCGGCCCGACCGTGAAATCCCTTGTCGCACCTAGGAACGCAGGACTTCTGTCGAAACCCTAGCCCTCCTTTGTGGCCAAGGTCTCTATGAGAGCGTGCTGCGGGCCACAGGGTTTCTTTGTGGAGTCCCTACGAATGGCCCAATGATTCTTTGCCCTCCGCCGGAGTCTTGTCCGTGGGTTTACCCGTTAGTAGCGTTCGGTCTGTCCCGAACGTACTTCGGGTAACGGCAGCCTTGCTCGAGTGGTACTCGAACAGCTGGTACTCGAACAGCTCGGAAGTGGGTGGGACCGGTGGTGCGCAGACCGGTGGCGTGGATCGTGGCGGTCGTGCTCTTCGTCGAGGCGCTCGGGGTCGTCGGGCTGAACTGGCTCCTGGGGACGGTCGTCGACAACCAGCAGATGTCCCTGGCCGGGCTCGACCCGGACGTGATGTCCACGTCGTCGAAGGTCAGCGGCTTCGTCTTCGGCCTCTACTTCGTGCTCTGCGGCGTGGTCGCGCTCCTGGTCGCCCTGCGCAACCGCCCGCCGGCCGGCCTCGGCCGCGTCCTGCTGATCAGCGCGGCCGTGGTGCACGCCCTGCTGGGCGCGTTCGCGTGGGGGCTGATGGGCCGGCCCGAGTTCGTGTTCATGATGGTGGTGCTGGCGCTCATCGTGCTGCTGCTGATGACGTACGACAGGCAGGGTGAATCCGGGTCCGGGCCCGAGCCCGCCGACGAGGCGCCGGACGGCACCAAGGGCGGCGGCTCGCCGCTCACGCCCCCGCAGGCGCCCAGCACCCCCTGACCGCCCCTTTCGGTCACTTGTCCTAGGGCGTCCACAGTTCCGTGATGCCGACGCCCAGTTGGGCCAGCAGCCGCCGTACGAGGGGCAGGCTGATGCCGATCACGTTGCCGTGGTCGCCGTCGATGCCGTCGATGAACGGGGCCGAGCGGCCGTCGAGGGTGAACGCCCCGGCGACGTAGAGGGGTTCGCCCGAGGCGACGTATGCGGCGATCTCCTCGTCGGTCGGCTCGCCGAAGCGGACGACGGTGGAGGCGGTGGCGGAGGCGTACCGCCCGCTGCGCGTGTCGTAGACGCAGTGCCCGGTCTGGAGCGTGCCGGCGCGGCCGCGCATGGACTTCCAGCGGGCGGTGGCCTCCTCGGCGTCCGCCGGCTTGCCCAGGGCCTCGCCGTCCAGGTCGAGCACCGAGTCGCAGCCGATCACCAGGGCGCCCTTGACCTCGGGCTTCGCCGCCACCACGGAGGCCTTCGCCTCGGCCAGGGCGAGGGCCAGTTCGGCGGGGGTCGGCGCGCTGACGGCGTCCTCGTCGACGCCGCTCACGATCACCTCGGGGTCGAGTCCGGCCTGGCGGAGCAGACCGAGCCGGGCGGGGGACTGGGAGGCGAGGACGAGTCGGCGGCGCGGCTGATCAGTCATGCGGCCAGGGTATCGGCGGCCGTTCCAGGGGGCTCACCTCACCCCGAGCACGATCATCGCCAGCACCATGGCCAGCGCCATGAGGACACCCAGCCGCCGAAGCATGGCCTGCGTGTCACGCAGTTCCTTCGGCGGCTCGTTCTCGGGGTCGGACCACAGCATGGTTTCCAGCGTGCGGGGGTTTCGTGGAGGGCGCCTGAGTACGCGTACTCAACTTCCCACCGGCGGGTCGTAAAAGGGTCTGTCGTTCCGTTAACCTAAAAGAACTTCAGTCCCGTTTGGAGAGGACGTGTCATGTTCACCGCTGCCTGGACCGCGTCACCCCAGCTGCCCGCCGAGGGCTTCACCCCCAACTGGTCCCGGGAGGGCTTCTGGCGCCAGTCCGTCCGTCAGGTCGTACGGCTGACCGCGGGCGGCGGCCGGGTCCGGATCCGGCTCTCGAACGCGTACGGCACCTCGCCGCTCCGCGTCGCGGGGGCCACGGTCGGCCGGGCGACCGCGGGGGCCGCGGTGGAGTCACCGACGCGGCTCACCTTCGAGGGGGCGTACGACGTTTCGCTTCCGGCGCGCGGACACGCCGTCAGTGACGCCGCCGAACTCGCCGTGGCGGCCGGGGAGCCGGTGACGGTCACGCTGTACTTCGACGCGACGACCGGCCCCGCGACCTTCCACGCCCAGGCCTTCACGACCAGCTACCGGGGCGAGGGGGACCTGCTCGCGGACACCGGCGGCGAGGGCTTCGACGCGAGCACCGAGTCCTGGTACTTCCTGTCCGCCGTCGAGGTCGACGGAGGCCGCACCGACGGCATCGCCCTCTTCGGCGACTCGATCACCGACGGGTTCGGCTCCACGCCCGGCGCCGACCGCCGCTGGTCCGACGCGCTGGCGCGGCGCACCGGGCGGCCGGTCCTGAATGCCGGGATCGGCGGGAACCTGCTGCTCAACGACTCAGCGTGGTACGGGGAGAAGGGCGTCCACCGGTTGCGGCGGGACGTGCTGGAACTCGCGGGGGTGGACACCGTGGTCGTGCTGATCGGGCTGAACGACATCGGGTTCAGCGAGACCGACGAACAGCCGACGTACAAGCCGGCACCGGTGGTGGAGGCGGCGGACGTCGTCGCCGGCCACCGGGAGTTGATACGGCAGGGCAGGGAGCGCGGGCTTCGGGTGATCGGCTGCACGCTGCTGCCGTTCGCGGGGTCGGACCACTGGGGTGAGCATGCGGCCAAGGCGAGCCACGAGGCCGACGAGTGGATCCGGTGCGCGGGGGAGTACGACGCCGTGGTGGATCTGCGGCGTGCCCTGGCCGATCCGGCGGACCCGGACCGGCTGCGGGCCGCGTACGACTTCGGCGATCACCTGCACCCCAATGACGAGGGGTACGTCGTGATGGCCGAAGCCGTCCTGCGCCGTTTGTGACTGCGGGTGCGTGGGGGCGGGCCGCGCCCACGCGGCGGAGCCGCACATTGATCCAGCCCCGCGCCCCTGGGGCGTGTTCCTCACCCGGGCCAGTAGGTGCGGCCCCACGCCGTCGGCCCCGGCTGCGGGAGCCGGTGTGCCGCGATGCGGGCCGGGTCCGCCCAGGCGTCCTGGGAGGCGGGTGCGCCGGGCGGGGTCGCTGCCGCCGCCGCGGCGCGGGCGCGGACCACCGCCAGGGCGGCGGCCAGCTCCTCCGGGGTCGGGTTGCCCCGTACCACCTTGATCGTCATGACGGCTCCTGGAGGTCCTAGAGGGGGATGTTGCCGTGCTTCTTCGGGGGCAGGGTTTCCCGCTTGGTACGCAGCTGACGCAGGCCCCGTACGACGTGCCGGCGGGTGTCGGACGGCATGATCACGGAGTCGATGTAGCCGCGCTCGGCCGCGATGTAGGGGTTGAGGAGGGCGTCCTCGTACTCCTGGATGAGCCGCGCCCGGGTCGCCTCCAGGTCCCCGGCGGCCTCGGCCTCGGCGATGGTCCGGCGATGCAGGATGTTGACCGCGCCCTGGGCGCCCATCACGGCGATCTGGGCGGTGGGCCAGGCCAGGTTGAGGTCGGCGCCCAGATGCTTGGAGCCCATGACGTCGTAGGCGCCGCCGAAGGCCTTGCGGGTGATGACGGTGATGAGCGGGACCGTCGCCTCCGCGTAGGCGTAGATCAGCTTGGCGCCGCGGCGGATGATGCCGTCGTGCTCCTGGTCGACGCCCGGCAGGAAGCCGGGGACGTCCACGAAGGTGATGACCGGGACGTTGAAGGCGTCGCAGGTCCGCACGAAGCGGGCCGCCTTCTCGCTGGCCCTGATGTCGAGACAACCGGCGTACTGCATTGGCTGGTTGGCGACGATGCCGACGGGACGGCCCTCCACCCGCCCGAAGCCGGTGAGGATGTTCGGCGCGAACAGCGGCTGCGTCTCGAAGAACTCGGCGTCGTCCAGGACGTGCTCGATCACCGTGTGCATGTCGTACGGCTGGTTCGCGCTGTCCGGGACGATCGCGTCCAGCTCGCGGTCCTCGTCGGTGACGGCGAGGTCCGCCTCCTCCGGGAACGCCGGGGCCTCGCTGAGGTTGTTGGACGGCAGGTACGACAGCAGCTGCTTGACGTACTCGATGGCGTCCTTCTCGTCCCCGGCCATGTGGTGCGCCACACCCGAGGCGGAGTTGTGGGTGCGGGCGCCGCCCAGTTCCTCCATGCCGACGTCCTCGCCGGTGACCGTCTTGATGACGTCCGGGCCGGTGATGAACATGTGCGAGGTCTGGTCGACCATGACGGTGAAGTCGGTGATCGCCGGGGAGTAGACCGCGCCGCCCGCACAGGGGCCGACCACGAGGCTGATCTGCGGGATCACGCCGGACGCGTGGGTGTTGCGGCGGAAGATCTCGCCGTACGCGCCGAGGGAGGCCACGCCCTCCTGGATGCGGGCGCCGCCGGAGTCGTTGATGCCGATGACCGGGCAGCCGGTCTTCAGCGCGAAGTCCATCACCTTGACGATCTTCTGGCCGTACACCTCGCCCAGGGCGCCGCCGAAGACGGTGAAGTCCTGGGAGAACACGGCGACGGGGCGGCCGTCGACGGTGCCGTACCCGGTGACCACGCCGTCGCCGTACGGGCGGTTCTGGTCGAGGCCGAAGTTGGTGGAGCGGTGCCGGGCGAACTCGTCGAGCTCGACGAAGGAGTCCTCGTCGAGCAGCAGCTCGATCCGCTCCCGGGCCGTCAACTTGCCCTTGGCGTGCTGCTTTTCGACGGCGCGTGCGGAGCCGGCGTGCGTCGCTTCCTCGATGCGGCGCTGGAGATCCGCGAGCTTGCCCGCGGTGGTGTGGATGTCGATCCCTTGGGTCTCGTGGATCGCGTGACGCTCTTCCGGCTCGGACATCGGGATGCGGCTCCCTGCCTGCTCAAAAGGGGGGACGGTTACTCATCCGTAGAGTAGTGCGGTGCCTACCCATCGGCAGTGCGGCGTTTACCACACCTAGGGTGGGTTGCATGACGCCGCAAGATGCCTCAGACGACAGCCGTTGGTCCGACCTGGACCGCCCTCCGCTCAATGGTGCCTCGCTGCGCAGGGCACTGGTACGGGACGGCGGCCTGTGGTCCGGGGTCGAGATCGTGCAGCGCACCGGCTCCACCAATTCCGACCTGGTGGCCCTGGTGGCCGAGGGCAGGGCGGCCGAGGGCGCGGTCCTGGTGGCGGAGGAGCAGTCGGCCGGGCGGGGCCGTCTCGACCGCCGGTGGACGGCACCGCCCCGCTCGGGGCTGTTCTTCTCCGTCCTGCTGAAGCCGGGCGGGATCCCGGTGGCCCGCTGGGGCTGGCTGCCACTGCTCACCGGGGTGGCGGTGGCGACGGGGCTGTCGCGGGTGGCGGGCGTCGACACGGCACTCAAGTGGCCCAACGACCTGCTGGTGACCGTGGGCGGCGAGGAACGCAAGGCCGGCGGCATCCTCGCCGAGCGGGCCGGGGACGACGGAGTGGTCGTCGGGATCGGCATCAACGTCAGCCTGCGCGCGGACGAGCTGCCGGTGCCGCAGGCGGGGTCGCTGGCGCTGGCGGGCGCCGTGAACACGGACCGGGATCCGCTGCTGCGGGGAGTGCTGCGGTCGCTGGAGGAGTGGTACGGGCGCTGGCGGGCGGCCGGGGGCGATCCGGCGGCGAGCGGTTTGCAGGAGACGTACGCGGCGGGATGCGCGACGTTGGGAAGGGTGGTGCGGGCGGAGCTGCCGGGAAATCGGTCGGTGGTCGGCGAGGCGGTGGCGGTCGACGGGGACGGGCGGCTCGTGATCGCCACGGAGGAGGGAGTGCAGGAGCCGGTGGGGGCGGGGGACGTGGTGCACCTGCGGCCCGCGTAGGAGCTTGGGGCTCCGCCCCGGACGTGAAGCCCCTCTCTCCTCCCGGAGTGAGCTGGCGCACACCTGCCGTAGAGTTGAGGCCGGTCGATACCTGACCGTGACAGATCGGAAGGGCAGCAGGCGTGACCGTCGACGACACGGGCTCCGGCGCGGACGCGGACGGCCGGGCAGACCCCGATGCCGCCGAGTCCGGCGAGGGCGAGGACCCGCTCGCCCTCCGCATCGAACAGCTCATTCTGGGCGCCGAGCGGCGCTACACCCCCTTTCAGGCGGCGCGCAGCGCGGGCGTCTCCGTGGAGCTGGCCACCCGCTTCTGGCGGGCCATGGGCTTCGCCGACATCGGCCAGGCCAAGGCGCTCACGGAGGCCGACGTGCTCGCGCTGCGCCGGCTCTCCGGTCTCGTGGAGGCGGGGCTGCTGAGCGAGGCGATGGCCGTGCAGGTGGCGCGCTCCACGGGGCAGACCACCGCCCGGTTGGCGGAGTGGCAGATCGACTCGTTCCTGGAGGGGCTGACCGAGCCGCCCGAGCCCGGCATGACCCGCACCGAGGTGACGTACCCGATCATCGAGCTGCTCCTGCCCGAGCTGGAGGAGTTCCTCGTCTACGTCTGGCGTCGCCAGCTCGCCGCCTCGGCCGGCCGGGTCGTCCAGACCGCCGACGACGAGGAGATGGTCGACCGGCGCCTGGCCGTGGGCTTCGCGGATCTCGTCGGGTTCACGCGGCTGACCCGCCGGATGGAGGAGGAGGAGCTCGGCGAACTCGTCGAGGCCTTCGAGACCACCGCCGCCGACCTGGTCGCCGCGCGCGGCGGACGGCTCGTCAAGACGCTCGGCGACGAGGTGCTGTACGCGGCGGACGACGCCGGGGTCGCCGCCGAGATCGCCCTGAGGCTCATCGAGACCATGGCGAACGACGAGACGATGCCCGAGCTGCGGGTCGGCATCGCCTTCGGCACGGTCACCACTCGTATGGGCGATGTCTTCGGTACGACGGTGAACCTCGCCTCCCGGCTGACGTCGATAGCCCCGCGCGACGCGGTCCTCGTCGACAGCGCCTTCGCGGAGGAACTGATCCGCACCGGCGAGGCCCCCGCCTCCGAGGCGGAGGCGGCCGAGGCCGCGGCGACCGCCGAGAAGGAGGGCGAGGAGCCGCCGACCTACCGCTTCGCGCTGCAGCCGATGTGGCAGCGGCCGGTGCGCGGGCTCGGCGTGGTCGAGCCGTGGCTGCTGACGCGGCGGGCCGGGGAGTCGTAGTCCCCGGCAGCGCTTTCAGTGATGCCGGGCCGCCAGCGGGTGGTCCACGCACACGGCGATGACCGGCAGGCACAGACCGGGCCGGTCCGGGTGGTCCGGCTGCGGGGCCGGCGGAGTCGGCGTGCTGCTCGGCGCGGGGGCCGGGGTGCCGGCGGCGGACGTCGCCGGCGGCCGGGGTGCGGCGGGCGCCGCGCTGCCGGTCGGCTTCGGTGCTTCGGGGACGGACGTGGGCGTCGGCCGGGACGACCCCGCGGTCGGGGCGGGGGTCGCGAGGGACACGCCCCTGGTGGGCAGCGCGCTCGGACCGCCCAGGACGGTGGTCGCCGACGGGCTCACCTCGGGGGTGACGGCCGCGACCGTGGCGGCCGTGTCGGCCGACCGTTCCGGGCCGGTCTCCGGGTCGGGACGGGGCTCCACCTCCGCACTGCCGAGGCCGCCGACGCCCGCGTCGGGGGTCAGCCGTACGAAGCTCAGCGCGCCCGCCGCCAGGGCCAGGCCGCCCGCCGCCAGCAGCACCTTGCGGGGGCGGGGGCGCCGGTGCCGGCCGCGGGGCGTCCAGAGCCGGGTTCCGGTGCCGTACGACTCCGGCGGTACGGCTTCGTCCGCCGCGCTGTCTCTTTCCGCCCACGCCGCCGGTGTGTCCCTCGTCGTCATCGCGATCCCTCCCCGTGCGCCCGCGCCCCCTGTGCGCTGTGGCGGACGCACGTTATGCGCTCCCTTGTGCAGTGGAACGGGAGTCGGGCGGGATGTCACTCGAACGGGGTGTCGGGCGCGGAAGCGGGAACCGGCCCGCCCTTTCCCCGGCGGGGCTCGGCTGCGATGATCGGAGCGAAGGACGTTAACCGTCGTTAACCGGGAGGGTGTCATGAGCGAGGAGCGGTTCGGGGAGTTCGTGCTGGTGCGGCGACACCCGGAGGGGGCTGACGGGGTTGACGGGGCTGACGGTCATGTCGCGGAACTGGCCCTGGACCGGCCGAAGGCCATGAACGCCGTCTCGACCGAGATGGCCCGGTCGCTGGCCGGGGCGTGCGCGGCGCTGGGCGCGGATCGTGAGGTTCGGGTGGTCGTGGTGACCTCCACCCATGAGCGGGCCTTCTGCGTCGGCGCCGACCTCAAGGAGCGGAACTCCTTCACCGACGCGGATCTGGTGCGGCAGCGGCCGGTGGCGCGCGGGGCGTACACCGGGGTCCTGGAGCTGCCGGTCCCGACGATCGCCGCCGTGCACGGGTTCGCGCTGGGCGGGGGCTTCGAGCTGGCGCTCGCCTGCGACCTGATCGTGGCGGACCGTACGGCCGTGGTGGGGCTGCCAGAGGTGTCGGTCGGCGTGATTCCCGGCGGCGGCGGCACGCAGTTGCTGCCGCGGCGGGTGGGGGCCGCCCGGGCGGCCGAGCTGATCTTCACGGCGCGGCGGGTGGAGGCCGGGGAGGCGGCCTCGCTGGGCCTCGTCGATGTGCTGGTGGAGGAGGGACGCGACCGCGAGGAGGCGTTGGCCCTGGCGTCCCGGATCGCGGGGAACTCGCCGGTGGGGCTGCGGGCGGCGAAGAAGGCGCTGCGGCTGGGGCAGGGGCTGGATCTGCGGGCGGGGCTGGAGGTCGAGGACGCGGCTTGGCGGGCGGCGGCGTTCTCGGGGGACCGGGCGGAGGGGGTGGCGGCGTTCAACGAGAAACGGCGTCCCTCTTGGCCGGGGGAGTAGAGCACCGGGGTTGCTGCCGGGGGGTGGGTCGCGCAGCCCGGCGCTGACGGGGTGCCGCTGCGCCCACCTTCCCCCACTCTCGACTTCGCTCGAGCGGGGGGACCCCCATCGCCCCAGCGGCACGACTGCCCGCAGCTGACGCGGTTACCAGGGGCGACGGTCACCCCTGCGGCGCGGAAAGTGACCGGTTCGCCCCGAAACTCCCTAGCCTGGTGTGATGGGTGAGGACAGTCGGCTCGCGGGCGTCGTCGCGTTGGCTCAGGGCATGGCCGCGGCGCACAGCTCACGGGAGGTGTGGTGGGCTGCCGCGAGCGGAGCGTGCCGCGCGCTCGGCGGGAGCTTCGCCGCGCTGTCGGTGTGGGAGCGGGACCTCGGCCGGCTGCGGGTGCTGGTGAACGTGGGGGAGCGGGCCGAGGACGAGGAGGAGTTCCCGGACGACGAGGCCTACCCGGTGCACCAGTTCGCCGAGATCACCGAGTTCCTGCACGAGCGCTGGGCCGGCGGCGGCGAACCCAACGCCTGGGTCGAGACCGCCGAAGGACCCGCCGCCGGCCGTCGCCCCGGTTACGTCCACCAGCGCGTCGCCGCCCTGCGGCGCAGAGGCCGCGGGTGCTGCGTCGTCGCGCCGATCGTGCTGCACGGCCGGGCCTGGGGCGAGCTGTATGTGGCCCGTCCCGTCGGCGGGCCGGTCTTCGGCCGTGAGGACGCCGACTTCGCCACCGTGCTGGCCTCCGTCGTCGCCGCGGGCATCGCCCAGACCGAGCGGCTGGAGGAGGTGCGGCGGCTGGCGTTCACCGACGCGCTCACCGGCCTCGCCAACCGCCGGGCCGTCGACGCCCGCCTGGACGAGGCCGTCGAGCGGCACCGCAGGGACGGGGCGGTCGTCAGTCTGGTGGTCTGCGACCTCAACGGGCTCAAGCGCGTCAACGACACCCGCGGCCACGCCGTCGGCGACCGTCTCCTCGAACGCTTCGGTTCGGTCCTCTCCCTCTGCGGCGCCATGCTCCCCGGCACGCTCGCCGCCCGCCTCGGCGGTGACGAGTTCTGTCTGCTCGCGGTCGGACCGCCCGCCGACGAGGTCGTCAAGGCGGCCGACGAACTGTGCCGCAGGGCCGCCGAGCTGGAGCTGGGGGAGGGCGTCGCCTGCGGGGTCGCGTCCACCGAGGACCCCATCGGACCGGTGGGCTCCGCCCGTCGGCTGTTCCGGCTGGCCGACGCGGCCCAGTACCGGGCCAAGGCCGAACGGGCCACGCGCCCGGTCGTCGCCGGACGGCAGGGCCCCGACGACCCCGTCGTACGACTGGCCGACGAACCCTCCGCCGAGCAGCCGCCCGGCGAGCGCCGCCGCTTTCGCGGGCGTGGCTGAAGTGTGACCCGTCGGTAAGGGGCAAACCCGGCCCCCACTGGTGACATCCTCGAATTCACTGCGTACGCTCCTGAATATGGATATGCACACTGTGGTGGTGGGGACGTCCGGGGTCACCGCGTCCGACGTCCTCGCCGTGGCGCGCGCCGGCGCCCGGGTCGAGCTCTCCGCGGAGGCGGTCACGGCCCTGGCCGCGGCCCGCGGCATCGTGGACGCGCTGGCGGCCAAGCCCGAACCCGTCTACGGCGTGAGCACCGGCTTCGGCGCCCTGGCGACCCGGCACATCAGCCAGGAACTGCGGGCCCAGCTGCAGCGCAACATCGTCCGCTCGCACGCCGCCGGCATGGGACCGCGGGTCGAGCGGGAGGTCGTACGGGCCCTGATGTTCCTGCGGCTGAAGACCGTCTGCTCGGGACACACCGGCGTCCGCCCCGAGGTCGCGCAGACCATGGCCGACGTCCTGAACGCCGGCATCACCCCGGTCGTCCACGAGTACGGCTCCCTCGGCTGCTCCGGCGACCTGGCCCCCCTGTCGCACTGCGCGCTGACCCTCATGGGCGAGGGCGACGCCGAGGGCCCGGACGGCGCCGTACGGCCCGCCGGCGAACTCCTCGCCGAGCACGGGATCGCCCCCGTCGAACTGCGCGAGAAGGAGGGCCTCGCCCTCCTCAACGGCACCGACGGCATGCTCGGCATGCTGGTCATGGCCCTCGCCGACCTGGACACCCTCTACAAGTCCGCCGACATCACCGCGGCCCTCTCCCTGGAGGGCCTGCTCGGCACCGACAAGGTCCTCGCCCCCGAGCTGCACGCCATCCGCCCGCACCCCGGGCAGGGCGCCAGCGCCGCCAACATGCTGGCCGTACTGAAGGGTTCGGAGCTCACCGGGCACCACCAGGACGACGCCCCCCGCGTCCAGGACGCCTACTCCGTGCGCTGCGCCCCGCAGGTCGCCGGCGCCGGACGGGACACGCTCGCACACGCCCGTACGGTCGCCGAGCGGGAGCTGGCGTCGGCCGTCGACAACCCGGTGGTGCTGCCCGACGGACGTGTCGAGTCCAACGGCAACTTCCACGGCGCCCCGGTCGCCTACGTCCTCGACTTCCTGGCCATCGCCGCCGCCGACCTCGCCTCCATCGCCGAGCGCCGCACCGACCGGCTGCTCGACAAGAACCGCAGCCACGGGCTGCCGCCGTTCCTCGCCGACGACCCGGGCGTCGACTCCGGGCTGATGATCGCCCAGTACACGCAGGCCGCGCTGGTCAGCGAGATGAAGCGGCTCGCCGTACCGGCGTCGGCGGACTCGATCCCGTCCTCCGCGATGCAGGAGGACCACGTCTCCATGGGCTGGTCGGCCGCCCGCAAGCTGCGCACGGCCGTCGACAACCTCACCCGGGTCATCGCCATCGAGCTGTACGCCGCCACACGCGCCGTCGAGCTGCGCGCGGGACTGACCCCGGCGCCGGCGTCCCGGGCGGTCATCGACGCCGTACGGAAGGCGGGGGTCGAGGGTCCCGGGCCGGACCGCTTCCTGTCACCCGACCTCGCGGCGGCGGACGCGTTCGTACGCGCCGGGAAGCTGGTCGCGGCGGCTCAGACGGTCACCGGGCCGCTGCAGTAGCAAGAAGAACGGGCCTTGTCGGTCGGAAGACCGACAAGGCCCGAGGGGTCACTTGACCTTGGCGGCCTGCGCGTCGATCACGGCCGCCGGGACGTCGTACGGCTTGCCGGAAGACATGAGCGCGAAGTTCACCGAGTAGTACGTGGCGATGGTGCTGCCGTGCCGCACCACCTCGGTGTGGAAGGTGCCCGACTCGCCGTCCGCGCCGGAGTCCACGGCGAACGCCACCGACTCGTCACCGGCGCCCGATGCCTTCTCGGGGGCGATCTTGGTGATCTTGGTGTTCGTGCCGTCGGCGGTGAAGCCGAAGCCGCCGGAGCAGGCCTCGACCCCGTCGGAGACGGCCTTGAAGGCCTTCTCCGCGCCGTCGCCCTCGTACGAGGAGAGGCCCACATAGGTCGCGGTGAGGTTGAAGGCCTCGGCGAAGTCGTCCGTGGAGGAGGCGTCCGTCGGGGCGTCCTGGGTGACGGTGTTGCTCGCCGTCGCGTCCGTGTCGCCCGGCGGCAGCGCGGCCATGGCGTAGGCGACCGGCTCGCACTCGGCCTTGTCGATGTTCTTCAGCACGCTCTTGGACTTCGGCAGGGTGTCGTCGCCCGAGGTGACCTTGTACCCCTCGATCTCGCCCTCCGCCAGCAGCAGCTTCTCCAGCTCCGCCGCGTTGTACGCCTTCGCGGCCGCGGTCGGTGACGAGGACGAGGAGGATCCGGAGTTCGCGGAGTCCTTGGAGTCGTCCGATCCCTCGTCGGAGCAGCCGGTTATCAGGGCGAGCGACAGCACGCTCACGGCAACCGTGGCGCCCATGCGCGCGCCCGTTGATCTCTTCATGAGCGGACTATGAAGGTTTGCTCAAGAACGCGTCAAGTGGGTTTAGAAACCGAGGCGTTCGCGACGTACCGAATAGACGACAAACCCGGCACCCAGCGTCAGGAAGACGGTCCCGCCGGCGATGTACGGCGTGGTGTCGAAGCTGCCGGTGTCGGCGAGCCGGGTGGCCTCGCCGGTCGTGCTGCTGGTGTCCGTGGACGCGGCCCGTGCCTGGGTCGTGACCTGCGACGTCGGGGTCGCGGAAGGCTCTGTTCTCGCCGGCTGGTCCCCCGACGCGTTGGCGGAGGGAACGAACCACAGGGCGCCCAGAAGGGTCCCCGCGGCGGTGGCGGTCAGCAACGGACGGCGAGCGGATGACACGGAATATCGATCCCCTTGTGGCGCTGGTGAATTGGCCGTGTGGTGCGATGTTAGTGAAAGGCGCGGGTCACGGGAAAGTCACGGGAGGCAAGCGCCGTACGCTCCGGACATGAGCACTCCAGAGACATCACGATTTGTACGGCTTCGCGTCGAGCTGGTCCTCGAGGTCGACGATGCCGAGGCCGTCACCGAGGCCGCGCTGGGGCGGATCGCGGGCGACACCGACATGCCGGCCGACGAGCGGGCCCATGCCGAGACCGCTGTGACGCAGGACACGGCGGAGGGTCTCGCGTATCTCGTCGACCCGTTCGACCTGGTCAGCGAGATCCCGGGGGTCGAACTCGCCCAGGCGTCCTGGTCCAGCGAGCGGATCGACTACGACCCCGATTCGCCCGACTGGGACCTCGACGAGGATGATGTCGACGAAGAAGACGAAGACGACGCGGCGACGGACGAAGACGAGTACGACGGCGACGGCGATGCCGCGGACGACCACGAGGACGAGCGGGTCGGCTGACGTTCCTTGGGGAAATCGTGACCCCGGACGGCAACCGCTGTCCGGGGTTTCGTCGTCTCATGGGGCGCACGGACCGACACCGACACCACTCGCCTCCACGGACGTGGTGTGCCCCACACCTGCGGAGCATGTGGAACGGGATGAACCGGTCGTAGCGTTGAAGGTCTTGACGGGGACTCTCTGGGGTTTTGGGGATTCGGCAACGATGGAGAAGCGTGTGATGACCAACAGTAGGCGGCGCAAGGGCCTGACGGTCGCGTCCGCACTGCTCGGCGGTGTGCTGGTGCTTTCGGCCTGTTCCAGCGGCGGCGACGACGCCTCCGCGGGCGACGGCGGCAAGGACACCTCACAGGCCAAGGTCGACGAGGCCGCGGCCGAGAAGACGTCCGAGGCCCAGATCAAGATCACGCCGAAGGACGGTTCGGACAACGCCTCCATCAACAACTCCGCCGCCGTCACCGTGAGCAAGGGCACGCTCACCGACGTGTCGATGACGACCGCCGACGGCACCGCGGTCGACGGCGAGATATCCGCCGACAAGACCAGCTGGAAGCCCAGCGTCCAGCTGGAGCGGTCCACGACCTACAAGCTGGCGGCGGAGGCGAAGGACGCGGACGGCCGCGTCGCCCACGAGAACGCCTCGTTCACCACGGTCTCGCCGACCAACAGCTTCATCGGCACCTTCACGCCGGACGACGGCACCACCGTCGGCGTCGGGATGCCCGTGTCGATCAACTTCGACAAGGCGATCACCAACAAGGCGGCCGTCCAGAAGGGCATCACCGTCTCCTCCACCAGCGGCCAGGAAGTCGTCTGCCACTGGTTCAACGCCAACCGCATGGACTGCCGGCCCGACGACTACTGGCAGGAGAACTCCACCGTCACGCTGAAGCTCGCGCTCGACGGTGTCGAGGGCGCGGACGGGGTCTACGGCGTCCAGCAGAAGACGGTCACCTTCAAGACCGGCCGCAACCAGGTCACGTACGTCGACGCGAAGACCAAGCAGATGAAGGTCACGCAGGACGGCAAGACCGTCAAGACCATCCCGATCTCCGCCGGTTCGCCCGACAACAAGACGTACGAAGGCCAGATGGTGATCTCCGAGAAGTTCAAGGAGACCCGGATGAACGGCGCGACGGTCGGCTTCACCGACGACGACGGCAAGGGCGAGTACGACATCAAGGACGTACCCCACGCCATGCGTCTGACCACCTCCGGCACCTTCGTGCACGGCAACTACTGGGGCGCCGACTCCATCTTCGGCAGCGTCAACACGAGCCACGGCTGCGTGGGTCTGAACGACACCAAGGGCGCGAACGACCCGGACACCGAGGGCGCGTGGTTCTACAACAACTCGATCGTCGGTGACGTCGTGGTCGTCCAGAACACCGGCGACAAGACGGTCGCGCCGGACAACGGTCTCAACGGCTGGAACATGAGCTGGGCCGACTGGAAGGCCGGTTCGGCGGTCTGAGCGACCCGGAGTTCACAGCTTTCCGATGCCGCCCCAAGGGGCGGCATCGGTGTTTCCGGGGCCGATCACAGCGTTCTCATCCTTCTCTTATTTCTGCCTTATCCCTTCATCACGCGCCGTGCCTACCTTGCGGCCATGTTCTTCACCTACCTGAGGCGCGAGTTGCGCCGCCGCAGAAAAGCGGCCCTCGTCGTCGCCTCCGGCCTTGCGCTCGGTATCGCGCTGGTCATCGTGGTCAATTCCGTGTCCTCGGGCATGGGCAAGGCCCAGGACAAGGTCCTCCAGTCGCTCTACGGCCTGGGCACGGACATGACGGTCACCAAGGCGGCCCAGCCGCAGGCCGACGCCTCCGACCGCCCCCGCTTCCAGTTCGACGCCCAGGACGGCGGCTCCGACGCGGAGCAGAGCACCGATCGCGTGGTGGTGCAGGGCTTCGAGACCCTCTCCACCGCGACCGTCACGAAGGTCGGCGACCAGACCGGCGTCTCGGACGCGGTGGGCGGCCTCAGCCTGCAGGTCATCAAGGTCACCGGCCAGTTCACCCCCGGCCAGTTCGAGCAGGGCGAGGGCGGCGCTCCCGGCGGCCAGGGCGGCGGCACCGGTCAGCCGCAGGGCGAAGTACGGGGCGGCGGCGCCGACTTCGACGTCAACAACTACTCCGTCTACGGCACCGACGTCACCGAGCCGGCCCTCGGCCCGCTGACCTCCTCCAAGATCACCAGCGGTCGTACGTTCACCTCGTCCGAGAAGAACGCCAAGGTGGCCGTCGTCGACTCGGCGTACGCCAAGGAGAAGAAGCTCAAGGTCGGCAGCACGGTCACCATCAAGAGCGTCAAGTACAAGGTGATCGGCATCGCCACGGCCGACAGCGGTGACGCGGCGGCCAACGTCTACATCCCGCTGACCCAGGCCCAGACCCTCAGCGACTCGAAGAACAAGGTCACCACGGTCTACGTCCGGGCGACCGACTCCCAGAAGATCGACAGCGTCAAGTCGGCCATCCAGAAGAACATCTCGGGTACGACGGTCACGACCTCCGCGGACCTCGCGGACACCGTGTCCGGCTCCCTCTCCACGGCCTCCTCCCTCGCCACCAGCGTCGGCAAGTGGCTGTCGATCGCGGTGCTCATCGCCGCGTTCCTGGTCGCCGGTCTGCTGACCTCCTCGGCCGTGTCCCGGCGGGTGCGCGAGTTCGGCACGCTGAAGGCGCTCGGCTGGAAGTCGGGGCGGGTGACCCGGCAGGTCGTGGGCGAGGCGATGGTCAACGGGTTGCTGGGCGGTGCGCTGGGCATCGCGCTCGGCCTGGCGGGAGCGTACGTGGTGACGGCCATCAGCCCCACGCTGCAGGCGCAGTTGGGCGGGGGCGGCGGCACGGGCGGTCCCGGCGGCTTCGGCGGTCCCGGCCGGCAGGCGGCGGCCAGGACCCTGGACGTGGCCCTGACGGCACCGGTGAGCGTGACGACGGTGGCGATCGCGGTGGGCCTGGCGGTGGCGGGCGGCCTGATCGCGGGAGCGTTCGGCGGCTGGCGGGCGTCCCGTCTGCGACCGGCGGACGCACTGCGCCGAGTCGAGTAACCCCGGGTTCGGTTGCAACCGACGGGATTCGTCCCACCTAAGGGGCGCGGGGCTGTGTCCATGTGCGGCTCCGCCGCGTGGGCGCGACCAGCCCCCACGCGCCCGCAGCCGAACAACAGCCGTACCACCCCAGAACCCATCCCAGGAGTCACCCACCATGTACGAACTAAGAAGCGTCACCAAGCGCTACACCCGAGGCAAGGAAGCCGTCCTCGCCCTCGACGCCGTAGACCTCACCATCGCCGACGGGGACCGCCTCGTCATCCAGGGCCCCACCGGCGGCGGCAAGTCCACGCTGCTCCAGATGCTCGGCGGGCTCGACCGGCCGACGTCCGGTGAAGTCGTCCTCGACGGCACGGACATGGCCAGACTGTCCGAGGCCCGGCTCACCACCGTACGCAGCGAGAACATCGGCTTCGTCTTCCAGAGCTTCAACCTGATCCCGACCCTCACCGCGCAGGAGAACGTCGAGACCGCCCTCGTACCGCTCGGCGTGAAGGTGAAGGAGCGGCGCGAACGGGCCGCCGAGGCGCTGAGGTCGGTCGGGCTCGGCGAGCGGCTCGGGCATCTGCCGGGCGAGATGTCCGGCGGCCAGCAGCAGCGCGTCGCCATCGCCCGCGCACTGGTCAAGCAGCCGAAGGTACTGCTGGCCGACGAACCCACCGGAAACCTCGACGAGTCGATGCGCGACGAGATCATGGACGTACTCGAGACCATGTGGAAGGAGTTGGGGCTGACCTTCATCATGGTCACCCACGACTCCTCGATCGCGAAGAAAGCCCCGCGCGTGGCGACGATCCGCAAAGGAAAGATCACGGTGAAGGAGAACGCCGCGTCGTAACCGCGCCTCTTAACCGCGCCTCGTAACAACGAGATTCGGAAATGGCCGAGGATATTCGCTAACCCGGCGATCGTGTAACAGACCCTTCCTGTCAGGCACCTGTCTATTGAGGTAGCTGATCACCCCCCGGCATACTGCGAGTTCCGGGGGGTGCACGGGCACGCGTGCGAGACCACCCCCGGCCGGGTGAACGGGGAATTCACCCGGTACGTCAGCAAGGGGGAAACTTGCGCAGACAAGTGAAAAGAGCATGCGCTGCTACGGTCGCGACCGCGGCCGCCGTGGCCCTGGCGGCGGGCATGACCAGCCCGGCGTCGGCGAAGCCCGAGCAGCGCGAGACCGGCGCCGCCCAGCTCTCGTCCCACCATCGCATCACCCTGATCACGGGTGACCGCGTCTCCGTCGACTCCAAGGGCCGCGTCGTCGGCCTGGAGCGGGCGAAGGGGCGCGAGCACATACCCGTACAGATCCGCAAGGTCGACGGACACACGCTCGTGATCCCTGCCGACGCGGCCCGCCTGGTCTCCGCCGGCAAGCTCGACCAGCGGCTCTTCGACATCACCGAGCTCAACAAGTCGGCCACCCGCACCTCCCAGAAGAACGGTCTGAAGGTGATCGTCGGCTACAAGGGAGCCGCGGCCGCCACCAAGGCCGACGTCCGTGACGCGGGCACCCTGCGCCAGAGCCTGAAGTCCCTGAACGCCGACGCGGTGCAGACCCCGCACGAGGACACGCCCGACCTGTGGGACGCGGTCACCAACGGCGACAAGACGGCCTCCGGCGTCGCGCACGTCTGGCTCGACGGCGTCCGCAAGGCCACCCTCGACAAGTCCGTGCCGCAGATCGGCGCCCCCAAGGCGTGGGCCGCCGGCTACAACGGCAAGGGCGTCAAGATCGCCGTCCTGGACACCGGTGTCGACGCCACCCACCCGGACCTGAAGAACCAGGTCGTCGCGGCCAAGAACTTCACCCCGGCCGCCGACGCCACCGACAAGGTCGGGCACGGCACGCACGTCGCGTCCATCGCGGCGGGCACCGGCGCCAAGTCCGGCGGCAAGCTCAAGGGCGTCGCGCCCGGCGCCGCGATCCTCAACGGCAAGGTCCTCGACGACACCGGCTCCGGCGACGACTCCGGCATCCTCGCCGGCATGGAATGGGCGGCCGAGCAGGGCGCCCAGGTCGTCAACCTCAGCCTCGGCGGCATGGACACGCCGGAGGAGGACCCGCTGGAGGCGGCGGTCAACAAGCTGTCCGCCGAGAAGGGCATCCTCTTCGCGATCGCGGCCGGCAACTCCGGTCCGGAGTCGGTCGGTTCGCCGGGCAGCGCGGACGCCGCGCTCACCGTCGGCGCCGTCGACGACACGGACAAGCTCGCCTCGTTCTCCTCGACCGGCCCGCGGCTCGGCGACGGCGCGATCAAGCCGGACGTCACCGCCCCGGGCGTGGACATCACGGCCGCGTCCGCCAAGGGCAGCCAGATCGAGCAGGAGGTCGGCGAGAAGCCGGCCGGCTACCTGTCCATCTCCGGTACGTCGATGGCGACCCCGCACGTGGCCGGTGCCGCCGCGATCCTCAAGCAGCAGCACCCGGACTGGACGTACGCCGAACTCAAGGGCGCGCTGACCGCGTCCACCAAGGGCGGCAAGTACACCCCGTTCCAGCAGGGCTCGGGCCGGATCCAGGTCGACAAGGCCATCAAGCAGACCGTGATCGCCGAGCCGGTGTCGGTGAGCTTCGGCACGCAGCAGTGGCCGCACACCGACGACACGCCGGAGACCAAGAAGCTGACGTACCGCAACCTCGGTACGAAGGACGTCACGCTCACCCTCTCCGCGACCGCCACCAACCCCAAGGGCGCGGCGGCCCCGGCCGGCTTCTTCAAGCTGGGCGCGACCAAGGTGACCGTCCCGGCGAACGGCGGCACGGCGTCCGTGGACGTCACCGTCAACACCAAGCTGGGCGGCACGCTCGACGGCGCGTACTCCGCGTACGTGACGGCGACGGGCGGCGGACAGAGTGTCCGTACGGCCGCGGCGGTCAACCGTGAGGTGCAGTCGTACGACGTCACCATCAAGCACATCGGTCGCGACGGGCAGCCCACGGACGACTACAACTCCGTGCTCCTCGGCTACTCGGGCCTGGGCAACGGCCGGGACTACCAGATCCCGACGGCAGCCTCCGGCACCACGACCATGCGGGTGCCCAAGGGCACGTACCTGCTGGACGCCTGGATCGTGAAGGACTTCGTGAACCTGGAGGGCGGCCTCGACTGGCTGGTCCAGCCGAAGCTGAACGTCACCAAGGACACCTCGGTGACGATCGACGCCCGTAAGACCAAGGCCGCCGACATCACGGTGCCGGACGCGCAGGCCAAGCCGACGGCCGCGATGAGCAGCTACTTCTACGAGGCGGCCGGCATCGGCATCGGCTTCGGCCTGGAGTCCTTCGCCGACCTGCGCATGGCCCACCTGGGCGGGGAGGTCACCGGCCTCTCGCAGACCTGGAACGGCCAGTGGACCAAGGGCGCGAACGCCGAGTACGACGTGGCCACCACCGCCAAGGTCAAGAAGATCCAGGGCGACAAGGTCCGGCACTTCAAGGCGAGCGAACTCGCCACGGTCAAGAACAACCTCGGTGCCGGCGCCTCCGGCAAGTCCGGCGGGCTCGTCACCTGGGGCATGCTCCCCGAGGACTTCGTGCTCGGCTTCCCGGTGGAGCAGAAGCTGCCGGGTGCGCGCACGCTGTACCTCTCGACGTCCGACAAGATCCAGTGGACCTTCGACTTCGAGCAGTACAGCGGCAAGGACGCGGACGGCTTCCCGATCGTCGACGCGTTCTACACGCTGGGCGACCCGCAGACCTTCAAGGCGGGCAAGAAGTACACGAAGACCTTCAACACCGCGGTCTTCGGCCCGCACCTGAACGCGGACTACGGGCTCTTCCGCGAGGGCAACAACATGTACGGCCTGCTGCCGCTGTTCGCCGACGGGGCCGGGCACGCCGGTTCGTCGGACTTCACGTCGGTGGCCACCTCGCTGTACCGCAACGGCACCAAGGTCGGCACCAACGCCGACCCGCTGTTCGGCGAGGGCGTCTTCAAGGTCCCGTCCGGTGACGCCGAGTACAAGCTGACCACCTCGGTCAAGCGGAGCGTCAAGGTCGCGGCCGCCTCCACCCGGATCGACGCGAGCTGGACCTTCCGCTCGAAGAAGCCGACCGGCGAGGACGCGGTCAAGCTCCCGGCCTCCATGGTCCGCTTCAACGCCAAGACCGGCCTGGACAACAAGGTCGAGGCGGGCAAGACGGTGTCGATCCCGGTCACCGTCGAGGGCGCGGCCAAGGGCTCCAACCTGAAGTCGCTGTCGGTGTACGTGTCGTACGACTACGGCCAGACCTGGAAGAAGGTCACCGTCAAGAACGGCAAGATCACGGCGAAGAACCCGGCGAAGGGGAAGGCCATCTCCTTCCACGCCAAGATCGCCGACAAGAAGGGCAACAAGTCGACGATCTCGATCTACAACGCGTACTACGGCAAGTAGCCGTCGGCGCCTGAGCGGCCTGCCTGGGACCTCGGGTCCCGGGCAGGCCGTTGTGCTTGCCCGGCCAGCTCGCACCAGACGGTCTTGCGGTCCGCCAGCTGTTCCACCCCCCACCGCTGTGCGAGCGCGTCGAGGAGGGCGAGGCCGCGGCCGGACTCGTCGGTGTCGGTGGCATGCAGGAGGACGGGCAGAGCGCGCGGGTCGGGGTCGGTGACCTCGACGCGGACGTGGCCGTGGGCCGTGCCGATCACGCGGACGGTCACCGGGGTGCCCTCCCCGAGGTGGTCGATGGCGTTCGTCACCAACTCGCTCGCACAGAGGCGGACTTCGTAGCTGTGGTGGCGGAGGTGGTGGCGCAGTTCCGGGACGGCCTTCGGGGTGGCGAGCAGGCTGAGTTCGAAGGTCACCGCTCGGCCGCCTCGCGGAGTGCGGCGGCGAGTGCGCGGGCCGTGGCGGTGTTGCAGTTCCCGAGTGTGATGAGGCCCGCGGGCGGCTCGTAGGCGGCTGCGAAGGTCGGCAGATCCATACGGAGTGACGGGAGCGTGATGCCGTGCAGCGCGAGGGCGGCGCGGAGTTCCTCCAGGCAGAGGGTCGTGTCGTAGGGGGTCGGCATGGGCTCAACCTCTCGTGTGCGCTCTGTGACGAATTGCTCACAGAGTGACGCGGGGCTGGCTACCGTGAAAGGGGGTTCGCGTTCGCGGCCTGGACTGCGGAGGAGGGTGAACGGTGGTACGGCGCAAGGACATCGACGGCTCGATGAGCGTTCCTACGTTCTACGGCAAGGAGTTGCGGTGGAAGCGGGAGGCGGCGGGGTTGTCGTTGGAGGGGTTGCTGGAGGGGAGCTTCTACGGCAAGACGTACCTCAGTGACATCGAGCACGGGCAACGGCGGATGCCGATTGATCTGGCTCGGCACGCGGATCGGGTGCTGGGGACGGACGGGTTCTTCGAGCGGCATTGCGAGGATGTGAGGAAGGCGCGGAGGGCCGGGCACGCCCCTTACTTCGAGCAGGTCTTGGAGGCGGAGAAGCGCGCCAGGACGATCGAGGAGTTTGCCCCAGCCTCTTCCCGGGTCTGCTTCAGACCCCGGCCTACGCGCGAGCCGTGGTCCGGGCGACCCACCCGATGTCGCTCGACGAGGAGGCGGAGACGAAGGTCAGCGCCCGGATGGCACGCGCCGTCCTCTTCGAAGAGGACCACCACACGCCGGCGTACTGGGCGATCCTGCACGAGTCGCTGCTGCTGGACCCGATCCTGCCGCCGCAGGGAATGGCCGAACAGCTCTACCGGATCGTGGAGTTGACCGAGCGTCGTCGCATTGTTCCGCAGATTCTCTTGCGGAAATGCGGAGCACACCCGTTCATGCTCGGCACCGCGATGATCATGACCTTCCCGGATGCCCCGCCGCTGGTCTACACGGAGTCACTGCACAGCGGCGACACCATCGAAGAAATTGCGCTCGTGGAGGAGTACCGCAGGTCGTACGATCGGCTCAGGGCCGTCGCGCTGTCACCTGAGGCGTCCCTGGCCATGGTCAAGACAGCGGCAGAGGATTACCGAAATGGCAAGCAGCCGGACCGACTTGAGTGACGCGCTCTGGTTCAAGAGCAGCTACAGCAACGGCAGCGGAGGCAACTGCGTCGAGATCGCGAGCGACTTCCCCGGCGCTGCCCTCTGGCGCAAGTCGACCTACAGCAACGGCAGCGGCGGCGACTGTGTCGAGGTCGCCGACGGTCTCCCCGGCCTCGTCCCCGTACGCGACTCGAAAGCCCTCGACGGCCCGGCCCTCCTCCTCACCGCTCACGCCTGGGCTCCCTTCGTCGCCGCGCTCAAGGCCGAGCCGACCGCCTGAGCAACACGTGTTGTTCGTCCGGGTCGTACTCCCACTGCCAGGTCACGACACCGCCCGCACGGCTTCGTCCTCAACGGCGGCCAGTTCGATCATGCCGTGCAGGAATGCTGGGTCGTCCTTACCGGTGGTGCCGTGCACGGAGGAGAGTGCAGCGTGGTGACGGGCCGACAGGTCGGGGCGGCGCTCGATCTCCACCTGCGCGTGCCAGTGGGTGAGCCAGGACTGGAGGTGGTCGATCTTGCCGTCCTGGATCGCGGTGGCCAGCGCTTGTTCCTTGTGCCGCTCCATGTCGCCCAGCCGGTGAGGAGCGATCCGCGCAAGGGCGGTGCGTACGGCTTCGGGTGTCCGTTCGGGCCGGGGGATCAGATCCCGTCCCCCGTGGTAGGGCTGCTTGGGCACGTGCGTTCCTCCGGGTTGCCCTTCGGGTGATCACCGTACCGGGGGGGTGTTCAGGTTCGCGTCGAGCTCAGTGGTCCTCGCGCACGTAGGGCACCCCGAGTGCCGCCGGTGCGCCCAGCCGTCGTTTCGCCCAGACGCTGGACACGAGGACGAGCACGAGGATCGTGGTCAGGTACGGCAGTGCCGCGAAGAGCTCGGGCGGGAGGGTGACGCCGTGTGCCTGGAGGTTGAATCCGAGGCTGCTCACCATGCCGAACAGGTACGCGCCCACCAGCACGAGAACAGGACGCCAGAACGCGAAGATCACCAGCGCGAGCGCGATCCATCCGGCGCCTGCCGTGATGCCGTCCGTCCAGGTCGGGGTGATCGCCAGCGCGTAGTAGGCGCCTCCCAGTCCGGCCAGGGCTCCGCCGGCGAGCGTGTGGGCGTAACGGTGGGCGGTGACGTTGACGCCCATGGCGTCGGCGGCGCGTGGTGCCTCGCCGACCGCACGGACGTTCAGTCCCGGCCTGGTGCGGCGCAGGTAGAAGGCGACGGCGGCGACCAGTGCCCAGGACCCGTACACGAGCAGGTCCTGGTGGAAGAGGACGGGGCCCAGGACGGGCAGGTCCTTCAGCCCGAGCAGGTTGATGCCGTCGAGCTGGTGCTTGCCCGAACGGCCTCCCAGATCACCGGCGTCGGCAAGGTAGGACGACAGTCCGGCCGCTCCGCCGAAGATGCTGAGGGCCAGCCCGGAGACCACCTGGTTGGCCTGGAGAGAGATGGTCACGAAGGCGTGGATGAGTGCGATCAGCGCCCCGGCGGCCAGGGCGGCGAGCAGCGCCAGGAGGATGGCACTCCATCCCGGGCCGCCGGCCTTCTGCGACACCCAGAAGGCGGTAACGCCGCCGACGAGCATCATGCCTTCGATGCCGAGGTTGAGGACGCCGGACCGTTCGGTGAGCAGTTCGCCCAGGCCGGCGATGAGGAGAGGGGTCCCGTAGACGATGCCTGAGGTGATGAGGGTGATGAGGAGTGCGTCGTTCATGGCTTCGCCGTGGGTTCGGGGACGGGGCTGATTTCGGGGGCCTGCTCGGCGGGTCGCCGTCGGCGGATCCGGCAGCGGGTCAGCAGTTCCGCGCTGAGCAGGCAGAACAGGACGATCCCCTGCGTGATCCCGATGAGCCCCTGCGGAAACGCGGAGCCCTGCAGTTTGAAGCCGGCGTTGGTGAGGGCGCCGAAGAGCAGCGAACTGCCGATCACCGCGAGCGGATTGAACCGTCCCAGGGCGGCGACGGCGATGCCGGTGTAGCCCAAGGACGCGTCCTGCAGGCCCTGGGGGTCGAGGGTGTGGCTGAAGTCGCCCACCTGGCTCGCGCCGGCGAATCCCGCGAACGCGCCGGACAGGACCATCACTACGACGATGGTGCGGGTGGTGCGCAGTCCCGCGTACCGCCCGGCCTCCGGTGAGTCGGAGATGACCCGGAGCTGGAAGCCGAAGCGGGTCCAGCGAAGGGCGGCGAACAGGGCCGTCGCGGCGCCGAGTCCGACGAGGAGGCCGAGGGGCAGGACGATGCCGCCGAGGGCCACCCGCGGCCACCAGCCCGCGGTGTCGATGGTTCTGCCCTGGGGGAAGACCGCGGCGCTCGTCGTGGTGACGTCGCGCCAGTAGGAGTGGCTGTCGAAGATCAGGTAGTAGGCCAGCAGTCCGGCGACGTAGTTGAGCATCAACGAGGTCAGGATCTCGTTGGTGTTGAGACAGGCGCGCAGGATGCCGGGGACCGCGGACCAGAGCGCGCCGCCCAGGACACCCGCGGTGATCGTGCCCGCGAGGATCAGAGGTCCGGGCCGGCCGCCCAGGGCCAGAGCCGCACCGGCGGCCGCGACCGCGCCCATGTAGAGCTGTCCCTCCCCGCCGATGTTGTAGAGGCGCATACGGAACGCCATGGCCGCGCACAGGCCGGTGAAGAGCAGGGGTGTGGCGTTGAGCAGCGTGGCGGAGAACGCTCCCGGGTCGGTGAAGCCCGCCTGGATCATCGACCGGTAGGTGTGGACGGGGTCGTGGCCGGTGGCCAGCAGGACGCAGCCGACCAGGACCGCCGCGGCCGCGAGTGCGACGGCCGGTACGGACGCCGTCAGCAGGCGTGGGCGGTCGGGGCGCCGTTCGAAGCGGATCACGTGGCCGCCTCCATCCCGGCCATCATCAGGCCGACCCCGTCGCGACGGGCACTGTCGAAGCCGGTAGGGCCGCGGTCCACGACCCCCATGACGCGGCCGTCGTAGACGACCGCCACCCGGTCGGCGAGGTCGAGCACTTCGTCGAGGTCTTCGCTGATGAGGAGCACGGACAGGCCGTTGTCGGCTGCTTCGAGAAGCAGGGTGCGCACCGTGTCCATCGCGGCCACGTCGAGGCCGCGGGTCGGCGCGGCGACCACCAGGGCCCTGGGGTCGCAGGACATCTCGCGGGCGAGCAGCACTTTCTGCGCGTTGCCGCCCGAGAGCCGGCGTACCTCGTCGTCCGCCGCGCCCTTGATCCCGAAGCGGGTGATGAGGTCGCGGGCCCGGGAAGCGGCCCGCTTGGAGCGGATGAACGGGCCGCGGGAGTACTCGGGCCGGCGGTAGGACTTGAGCATGAGGTTGTCGGTGATCCGCAGCCCCGGGGCGAGCCCGGTGCCCATCCGGTCCTCGGGTACGTAGGCGACCCCTGCGTCCGCCGCGTCGCGCGGGTTGCCGGACGGCAGGGCGCGTCCGGCGACGCTGACCCGCCCCGCGCTGCGTGCCCGCAGGCCGGTGATCGCCTCGGCGAGTTCCCGCTGGCCGTTGCCGGCCACTCCGGCGATGCCCACGATCTCGCCCCGGCGCACGCTGAGGGAGACCTCCCGTACCCGTGGGCGGCCGGTGTCGTCGTCGGCGCTGACCCGGTCGATCTCCAGCACCACCGGCTCCCCCTCAAGGGAGTGGGCGTCGGCGGAACGTTCGCGTGACGCGGGGGACACCTCGCGTCCGACCATCAACCGCGCCAGCTGGCGAGGGTCGGTCTTCTCGCCCTCGACGCGGACCGTGCCGACGGTGCGGCCCTTGCGCAGGACGGTGACCCGGTCGCAGACCGCCGTCACCTCGCGCAGCCGGTGGGAGATGAAGATGATCGAGCCGCCGTCCCGCGCCAGGCCGCGGAGATTGGTGAACAGCTCTTCGCTTTCCCGTGGAGTGAGCACGGTGGTGGGTTCGTCGAGGATCAGTGTGCGTGCGCCGCGGTAGAGGGCCTTGAGGATCTCCACGCGCTGGCGCTCGCCGACCGACAGTTCCCCTACGAAGGCGCGCGGGCTGATGGTCAGGTGGAACCGCTCGGCGGCGGCCGCCACTTCCTCCTCGGCCGCTCGGGGGTCGAGGAGGAAGCGCCTGCTGCCGGACCTGCCGAGTACGACGTTCTCGGCGACGGTCAGGCGGTCGACGAGGCTGAAGTGCTGGTGGACCATGAACACCCCCGCGTCGTCGGCGTCGCGTGGCGAGCGGAACCGTACGGGCCGCCCGTTGACGACGACCTCGCCCTCGTCGGGCCGGTACAGGCCGGTGAGGATCTTGCACAGGGTCGTCTTGCCGGAGCCGTTCTCACCGAGCAGCGCGTGGATCTCTCCCGGCAGCACTTCGAAGGTGACGCGATCGTTGGCGACCACGCCGGGGAAGCGGCGGGTGACGCCGCGGGCGGCGATCGCCGGAGGCGCGGGCGGTGCCGGTTCGGCCGCGGGGGGCGTGGAGGTGTCAGCGGTGGTCATCGATCCTTCCAAGGGTGTGTGTGCTGACGTGGGGTCGCGCTCAGTTGCCGGTCTTGATCCCGCTCACGCCCTGGACGGGGTAGTCCATCGCCTCCAGATCGGCGACGCTCGGCGTACTTCCGGCAGGCACCCGTACCTTTCCGGTGGCGTCGGTGACCGGCCCGTCGAACACCTTCAGTTCGCCGCGTTCCATCGCCGCCTGCGCCTTGGTGATCTCGGCCTGCTCCGCCGCCGTCGCACGGCTCTTGTAGTAAGCGCCCCACGGCGCCATGGTGATCGCGCCGTCGGAGATCCCGACGTAGCGGTAGCCCGGCCGCCAGGAGTCGTCCAGGACCGAGCCGATCACTCGTTCCAGCTCGCTCTTCCAGGTCCACGAGGACAGGCCCACATACGTCGCGGGGGCGGCGGTCCGGGTGTCGGTGGTGTCGCCGACCCACGGGATTCCCTGGTCCTGGGCGGTCCGCTGGATGGCCTGGTCGCCGACCAGGTTCCCGATCACCTCGACGCCGCCGGCCATCAGGGCCTTGGTCGCCTGCAGGTCTTTCTGGGGATCGAACCAGGAGTTGACGAAGACCGCGCGAACAGTTGCCTTCGGGTTGATCTTCTTGGCCCCGAGCTCGAAGGCGTTGACCTCTCGGATCAGGGCGGGAATCGGAAAGGAGCCGACGACTCCCAGTTTCCCTTTCTCGCCGACCGCGGCCGCCGCCATGCCGAGCAGATAGTAGCTGTCCTCTGTACGCAGTCCCACGCCGGAGAAGTTCTTGTCCGCGGGGCTCTGCCAGTTGTACTGATAGAAGCGCGTACTCGGGTGCTTTTTCGCCGCGGCGGTCATGTACTTGCCGAAGCCGTAGGAGATGCCGATGACCAGGTCCGCGCCGTCCTGGACGGCCTGGTCGATGACCCGTGCGGCCTCCGTCGATTCGGGGACCTTCGTCTTGAATTCCAGTTCCACGCGAGAACCGAATTTCTTCTGCACAGCCTGCCGCGCGGTGTCCCAGGACTGGTCCCAGCCGCCGTCCTGCGGGGTGCCGTCGTAGAGGAAGACCGCCTTCATGGGCTTGTCGGCGCTGAATTCCTTCGCGGACGCGGTGGTGCTCGTCGGTGAGGCGCCGCTGCCGCAGGCCGCGATCGCCGTACAGGCGGCGGCGAGCAGTCCGGCGGTGAGGCTGCGTCTGACTCGGCGCGCGGCCGGGCGAGACTGGTTCGGCGTGAGGGTCAACGTCCTGCTCCTGCTCAACGTCCTTCTCCTGTCTGTCGTCGGCCGACCTGGTGTCGGCCCGAGATGGCGGCCCCCGAGAGGCCCGGGTACACATGGCTCCAGGGACGGATGAGTTCGAACGCGGCGCTCGCCGCGAGGACGGTCGCGTCCGAGTAGCGCCGGCCGATGATCTGCAGCCCTACGGGAAGCCCCTCCGGGGTGAGCCCCGCGGGGAGGGAAGCCGCTGGATGACCGGTGAGGTTCAGCGGGTAGGTCAGGCACCAGCCGATGGTCGGGTCGACGCTCACGCCGTTGATCTCCGTGGGGCCGAGCGTGCGTCCCGACGCCGCGTTGTCGACGGGCGGGACGGCGACGGTCGGCGTCAGCAGCAGGTCGTACCGGCCGAGACAGAGTTCCAGCGCGTCGAAGATCCGGGTACGCATCACCCGGTCCCGCAGGACCTCGTCCGTCGACAGCGACAGCCCTCTGTCCAGGAGGGCGACGAATTCCGGGGCGAAGGAATCCCGTTGGCTGCCGAGGATGTCGATGCCGCGGGCCTTGAACAGCCCCAGGAGATCGAGGTTGGACGAGGCGGTCTGACGCAGCCAGATGTCACAGTGCTCCTGGGGCGAGCACGGCAGGACGAGGTCGACCGTCTCGATGTCCGCGCCGCCCTCGGCGAACGCCCGTACGGCGTCCTCGACGACTGTGGCGACCCGGCTGTCGATGGGGTAACCGCCGAAGTCGGGGCTGTAGGCGATACGCAGCCCGGTCAGGTCACCGCTCGCGGCGGCACCTGCCCAGTCGACCGGCTCGGCGGGCACGCTGAACGGATCGCGCGGGTCCCATCCGCCGGCCATGACCGAGAGGAGCAGGGCCGCGTCACCGACCGTCCGGGCCACCACCCCGCTGGTGGCCAGCGGCGCGTGCTTGAAGGCGTTCGGGCGGGCAGCACGGGGCACCACCCCGAACGTGGCTTTGTACCCGTAGACCCCGCACCATGCCGCCGGGATCCGGATCGACCCGCCGGCATCGGACGCCTGAGCCACCGCGGCGAGGCCGTCCGCGACCGCGGCCGCGCTGCCCCCGGAGGACCCTCCGGCGTTCTTGCCGATGGCGAACGGAGTGCTGGTCGGACCGATGAGGGTGTTGTCCGTCGTGCCCTTGTGCCCGAACTCCGGCACGTTCGTCTTGCCGAGCACGATGGCACCGGCACTCTCCAGCCGGGCGATGTCGGTGGCGTCCGAGTCCGGGACGAAATCCGCGAACAGCCGGGACCCGAAGGTGTTCGGCACCTTCGACTTGAAGTCGTAGAGATCCTTGATGGCGATCGGTACACCGTGCAACGGGCCGACCTCGTCGCCGCGGGCCAGAGCCTCGTCAGCCCGCCGTGCCGCTTCCAGAGCGGAATCAGCCAGCACGGTGATATAGGCGTTGAGTTCAGGGTCACGTTTTTCGATGCGCTGCAAGAAATCGCCGACGATTTCGCGCGCCGAGAGGTCACCACTTCGCAACCGTGCGGCGATGTGAACCGCTGGTTCAAAGCACAATCCGCTCGGTTCTGGCTCCACCGACATGTCTCTCCAGACATCTGATCAAGAAATGAGGCCAGGCGGCAGCGCGAGAAAGGAAGAACGCGGGAAAGGAAGAAAAGGGAACCGCTCTGCACTGAGCGGGCTGCTCGGCTGCCTGGCAAACGCATTTCGGCCTGCGAACCGCTGCCGAACAGTGGCCCGGAACTATGGCCCGGATCTATTGCGTGCCCTCACAGTAGGATGAAGCGACCCATTGGACAAAGACGAACATCGACTGCCATCCATTGGGATCCGCAATGGAGGTTCCGTGCTTCCCGATCTCAAGCAACTCGCCTACTGGCTGGCCGTCGTCGAAGAGGGTTCCCTGACCCGAGCGGCCAAGCGGCTGTCCATCTCGCAGCCCTGGCTCTCCCAGCAGATCCGTGCCCTTGAGCGCGATCTCGGCGGCGACCTCCTTGAACGCCTTCCGCACGGCGTGCAGCCCACTCCGGCCGGACGGGCCCTCCTGCCCGAGGCACGGGCGGTCGTGGCAGCGGCCGAGCACGCGCGCCAGACGGTTCGCGAAGCCCTCGGCCTGGAGGGCGGCACTCTTGAGGTCGGCGCCCTGGTCTCCCACCTCACCGGACCGTTGCTGGCCTCGATCGAGCAGTGGCACGACCGCCACCGAGCCGTCCCCATGGAGATCCATTGCTTCAAGGGGCGCCTGCTGCTGCAGGAGGGCGTGGCCCGCGGACTGACCGACCTCGGCATCGCACCGCGGCCGGCTCGATGGGACGGCCCCATCGTCGTCCTCGGCTGGGACGAGATCGTGGCCGTCCTGCCCGCGGACGATCCGTTGCTGCGAGCACGGGACCACATCAGACTCGACGAACTGGCCGACCGCCCCTTCGTCCTCTACGAACGGGACTTCGGCCCGGCCGAGTCAGTACTGGTCGCCTGCGGCAACGCCGGGTTCCAGCCCCGGGGCGTCGTCTCCACCCCCGGAGTCGAAGCGGCTGCCCGGCTGGCCGCCGCCGGCCTCGGCGTCGCGCTGGTCCCGGCCTGGAACGTCCCGCCGGAACTGAAACCGGCCACCCGGCGCCTCACACCGCCCATCGGCGCCGAACTGACCGCGTTCACCCGCACTTCCTGGTCCCCTGCCGCCACCGCCTACCTCACCATCCTCCGCGAGCAACCGTGGCCGGCCAAGCCTGCCGATGCCGTCGAACTCAACCCGCGGCTCATCGAGCACTGATCCGACCGACACATGGCCTCTGTACGAGCCCGGAGTTCCGCAACAGCGCCGGAAGATACGCCTCCGGTCGGCTTTCGTGTTTCCGTGTTGTCATGACGACTCAGACCGTCGAGTACATCCGCTACAACATCCCGGCAGACCGGTCGGCGGAGTTCCTGTCCGCCTACACCAAGGCCGCCGCCCTGCTGGCCGCGGCACCGCAGTGCGTCGACTTCGAGCTGGCGCGCTGCGAGGAGGACTTCGAGAACTACGTCCTGCGCATCACGTGGACCTCGACCGAGGACCACCTGGAGGGATTCCGCGAGTCGGAGCTGTTCCCCGACTTCCTCGCCGAGATCCAGCCGTACATCCCGTACATCGACGAGATGCGGCACTACAAGCCGACCACGGTCCGCGGCACGGGTTCCGCCGTCCCCACGCTCTACGAGTGGGCGGGCGGCGCGGAGGCCTTCGCCCGGCTGACCTCGGTCTTCTACGAGAAGGTCCTCGCGGACGAGGTCCTCGCCCCCGTCTTCGCGGGGCTTGACCCCGAGCACGCCGAGCACGTGGCGCTCTGGCTCGCCGAGGTGTTCGGAGGCCCGCCCGGCTACTCCGAGACACAGGGCGGACACGGCCACATGGTCGCCAAGCACATGGGCCGCGGGATCACCGAACCGCAGCGCCGGCGCTGGGTGAACCTGATCCAGGACGCGGCGGACGAGGCGGGCCTGCCGACGGACGCCGAGTTCCGTTCGGCGTTCCTCGCGTATGTGGAATGGGGCACGCGGCTGGCCGTGTACTTCTCCGGTCCGGACGCGAAGCCGCCGGCGGAGCAGCCGGTGCCGAAGTGGACGTGGGGGGCGGCGCCGCCGTACCAGGGCTGACGCGGGCACCCTGACACACCACAGGATGTGCTCGTCCTCGTTCGCTGCCAGGGTCGAGGCCATCGGCAGTCGAACGGAGGAACCGATGACATCACGTCAGCTCAGGTCCCGGCTCGGGGCGGTGGCCGCCGCGGGGCGGCCACCGCCCTGCTCGCCGGCGCCACCCTGCTCGCGGCCTCGCCCGCCCAGGCCGACCCGCGCCCCTGTCCCGGCGCGGGACCGGGCGACCCGGCGCGCTGCGCGCAGGTGATCGGCATCGACGCGGGCTCGGCCCTGGTGATGCGTACGGAACCGCGCTACGGCGCGCAGGAGGTGGGCCGGTACACCAACGGCCAGTGGCTGGAGGTCGACTGCTGGACGACCGGAGACCCGGACGCGGACGGGCACGGCTACCGGTACTGGATGCAGGTCTCCACGCCCAGGTCCTGGGGCTACGTCAACGACTGGTACCTGGACACCGGCGGTCCCAGCGTCTGGAAGGCCGTGATCCCGCAGTGCTGACCCCACCGACCCGACGCGAGGAGCCCTCGATGAACCGTCCCCGTCTTCTCACCGCGGTGGGCCTGGTCCTCACCGCCACCGCCTCGGCCGTACTTCTCGGAGCGGGCCCGGCCGGTGCCGCGATCCACCCGTGCAGCATCTCCGGCGACCCGGCCCGGTGCGCCAACGTCACCGGCATCGACGCCGGGTCCCACCTGGCCGTACGCACCGCGCCCAACTACGGCGCCCCGAAGTCCCCGGTCTTCGGCGAGTACCACAACGGCGACGAACTCGGCCTCCTGTGCTGGACCACCGGCGACCCGGACGCGGACGGCCACGGCTACCGCTACTGGATGCGCGTCGACAACGGCATCGGCGACGGGTACGTCAACGACTGGTACCTGGACACCGGGGGACCGACCACCTGGAAGTCCCAGATCCCGCAGTGCTGACGTTCAGCAGTACCAAGGTCCCGCTGAACCGAGGAGAGTTGGCGTCGGTCGCTGCATAGGATCCGCTCATGACCGACGCCCTCGCCACCACCGTCACCGCCGTCGTCGGTGTTCTCGGAACCCTCTTCGCACCCGTCCTCAGTCACCGCCTCACCACCCGGCAGCGCACCGAGGAGGCACAGGCAGAGGAGAAGAGGCGGGCGTTCGAGGAGCGGCGGGACGCGTACACGGCGATGAACAGGGCCTCTCGGCAGTTCCACACGCTGCTGAAAGACGCCCTGCACCGGCTGCGCGACGGCGTCTACGGCGACCAGGAGCGCGAGCAGTTGGAGGAGGCCCGCCGGGACTACCGCGACCGGTACGCCGAGGCCCAGATGGTGGTGCCGGAGCGGATCCTGGAGGCCTCGCGGGCCGTCAACAAGGTGCTCGCGGACATGGACGCGGTCGCCAAGCGCCTCGACCGGGGCCGGGCCCGGGAAGGGGAGAGCGCGCAGCAGGCGCTACTGGACCTGAAGGCGGCCGAGCCGCGGCTCAGTGCCATGCGGCGGCTGATGCGGGAGGACCTGGGCGTCCGCGACTGAAGAGGCCACTGCTTGGACTGAAGAGCCCACTGTGTGGACTGCGGCTGCTTGGACTACAGCTGCTTGGCCTGCGGCTGCTTGGCCTGCAGAGGCCGCTGCTTGTCCACGGCCGTATCAAGCCTGGGGCGTCGTCGACTGTGTGCCCGCCCGCGTCGCGTCCGTGCCCCAGCTCGCCAGCAGGCGCAGGGCCTCGGCCGACGGGGAACCCGGTTCGGCGTGGTAGGTGATCAGTGACTGCTCCTCGTCGTCGATCAGCCGGAACGTCTCGAAGGAGAGTTCCAGGCGACCGACCAGCGGATGCTGCATCCGCTTGACGCCGTGGCTCTTCTCCTTGACGTCGTGGGTGGCCCACAGCCGCCTGAACTCCTCGCTCTTCACGGAGAGTTCGCCCACCAGCGCGGACAGCCGGGGGTCGTCCGGGTGGCAGCCCGCGTCCATGCGCAGATAGCTGACGATGTCGGTCGCCTTCTGCTCCCACTCGACGAACAGCTCGCGGTACTCCGGCTTCAGGAACGTCATCCGGGCCCAGTTCCGCTCCTGCGGCGGCAACTGCGCCCAGTCGCCGAAGACCGCCGCGGCCATCCGGTTCCAGACGAGGATGTCGGAGCGCCGGCCCACGACGTACGCGGGAATGCCGTCCATCGTGTCCAGCAGCTGCCGCAGCGCGCTCCGCACCTGCTGCTGGGTGGGGGCGGCCTGCTTCTTCTTGTGCTGCTTGGGCTTCGCCAGGTGCGTGAGGTGGGCGTGCTCGGCGTCGGTCAGCCTGAGCGCGCGGGCGATGGCGTCGAGGACCTCCGCCGACACGTTCCGCCCGTTGCCCTGCTCCAGCCGTGTGTAGTACGCCACGGACACCCCGGCCAGCTGGGCCAGCTCCTCCCGGCGCAGCCCCGGCACCCGGCGGTGCCGCCCGAAGTCCGGCAGCCCCACGTCCTCGGGCTTCAGCCGGGCCCGCCGGGTGCGCAGGAACTCGCTGAGCTCGGCACGCCGGTCCAGGGGCCCGCCGGCCTCGGCGGAGGTGTCCTGCGCGGGTTCGGGCTGTTCGTCCATGCGTCCAGTATTCACCGTCGTACGCACACCATCCTGACCCCGCCAGTGGTAGGACCGGCAAGCGTAGGCCGAGCCGTGCCCTGGGTGAATGCCGGTTTGTCAGGCAGGCTGATCTCCGTGCCCGGCCGGAAGGCAGCCGGGCGCGACACCATCGCTAGGAGAACCCCCGGCATGACCACTGTTGCTGCGTACGCCGCACCCGCCGCCAAGGCTCCGCTGGAGCGCACCACCATCGAGCGCCGCGCGGTCCGCGAGTTCGATGTGCTGATCGACGTCAAGTTCGCCGGTATCTGTCACTCCGACATCCACCAGGTCCGTGAGGGCTGGGGCGAGGCGATCTTCCCGATGGTCCCCGGCCACGAGATCGCGGGTGTCGTCTCCGAGGTCGGCCCCGGTGTGACCAAGTACAAGGTCGGCGACCGCGTGGGCGTCGGCTGCATGGTCGACTCCTGCCGCGAGTGCGACAACTGCAAGGCCGGCCTGGAGCAGTACTGCACGGGCGGCGGCATGGTCGGCACGTACAACGCCCTCGACAAGGACGGCGAGCCCACCTACGGCGGCTACTCCGAGAAGATCGTCGTGGACGAGAACTACGTCGTGCGCATCCCCGACGGCCTCTCCCTCGACGTGGCCGCGCCCCTGCTGTGCGCCGGCATCACCACGTACTCCCCGCTCAAGCACTGGAACGCCGGCCCGGGCAAGAAGGTCGCCGTCCTCGGCATGGGCGGCCTCGGCCACATGGCCGTCAAGATCGCGCACGCCCTCGGCGCGGAGGTCACGGTCCTCTCGCAGTCCCTGCGCAAGAAGGACGACGGCCTGAAGCTGGGCGCCGACCACTACTACGCCACCAGCGACGAGAGCACCTTCCAGGAGCTGGCGGGCACCTTCGACCTGATCATCTCGACGGTCTCGGCCCCGCTGGACTTCGGCGCGTTCCTCTCCCTGCTGCGGACGGACGGCGCGCTGGTGAACGTGGGCGCCCCCGAGGAGCCGGTCGCCCTCAACCTCTTCACGCTGATCATGGGCCGCAAGACCCTCGCCGGCTCCGGCATCGGCGGCATCCAGGAGACCCAGGAGATGCTGGACTTCTGCGCCGAGCACGGCATCGGCGCGGAGATCGAGCTGATCGGCGCGTCCGAGATCAACGACGCGTACGAGCGGGTGCTCAGCAGCGATGTGCGGTACCGGTTCGTGATCGACACGGCGACGATCTGATCCTCCCCGCGAAGGGCCTCGGGTGTTCTCCCGAGGCCCTTCATCGTGTCGCCGTACGACGCCCCAGCAGCCACAGCAGATACGGCCCGCCGACCAGGGACGTGAGCGCGCCCACCGGGATCTCCAGCGGGGGCAGCAGGGTGCGGGCCGCCAGGTCGGCGGCGACCAGGACGAACGCGCCGGTCAACGCCGAGCAGAGCAGCGGCAGTTGAGGCGTCCGGGTGATCCGGCGGGCCAGTTGGGGTGCGGTCAGGGCGACGAACCCGATCGGTCCCGCGGCGCCGGTCGCCGTGGCGGCGAGGACGACGCCCAGCACGGTGAGGCCGAGCCGGGCCCGGTCCACCCGTACGCCGAGCGCGGCCGCCGTGTCCGGGTCCAGCCCCAGCGGCCGTACGGCCCGGCTCGCCCACACCAGCGCGGGCAGACACAGCAGCATGACGGTGGCCAGGGGCCCCGCCTGCTCCCAGCCCCGCCCGTTGAGGCTGCCGGTCAGCCACAGCTTGACCTGCTCGGCGGCCTCCAGCTCGCTGTCGGTGAGATACAGCTGGACGACGGCCGACAACGCGACCCCGATCCCCACGCCGGTGAGCACGAACCGACTCGGCTGCATCCCGCGCCGCCACGCCAGTACGTACACCAGCGCGGCGGCGGCGAGCCCGCCCGCGACGGACACGGCGGGCATCGCACCGGGCGAACCGACGGTCCCGGTCGCCAGGGCGAGCACGGTCGCGGCGGCGGCGCCGTGCCCGACACCGATCACGTCCGGGCTGGCGAGCGGATTCCGCGTGACGGTCTGCACCAACGCCCCCGACACCCCGAGCGCCGCCCCCACGAGCGCCCCCAGCACGATCCGCGGCACCCGCAACTCCCCGACGACCAGGTCGTAGGGCCCGGCCCCGGTGCGCAGGGTGCGCCAGACCTCGACGGGCGAGACATACGTCTGCCCCAGACAGGCCGCGGCGAGCATGACAGCCGCGAGGAGAACGAACAGGGTTACGGCGGCCGCGGCGGAACGGCGGTGGAGGAGGAGGGAGACGCGGGGGTGGGGTCGCAGGACCGCCACGCCGGGGGCGGTGGAGCGCGCTGCCCGGTCGGTCGACTCGGCCGTCCCGTCGGCGGCCGGCTCCGCCATCCCGCGGGCAGTCGTGCCGCTGGGGCGGCACGGGTGGGCGCGGGCGGCGCCCCGTATGCGCCGGGCTGCGCGACCCACCCCCGCCCAGCACCACCGCCGGGCCCCCTTCACGCGACGGCTCCCTTACGCCGTACCAGCACCACCAGCACCGGCACTCCCACCAACGCGGTCATCACCCCGGCCGGCACCTCCGCAGGAGCCCGCACCACCCGCCCCGCCACATCCGCGCCCAACAACAACGCCGCGCCCAGCAGGGCGGAGAGCGGCAGCACAGCACGATGCCGCCCGGAGACCAGCCGCCGCGCCAGATGCGGCACCGCGAGTCCCACGAAGGCGATCGGCCCGGCCGCGGCGACCGCGGCGGCCGTCAGCAGGGTCGCGCCCAGCGCCGCCACCCCCCGCACCAGCTGAACCCGATGCCCCAGCGCCCGCGCCGTCTCGTCGCCCAGGGCCAGCGCGTCGAGCCCCCGCGCACACGCCAGCACCAGCACCGCACCACCCGCCAGGAACGGCAGCATGCGGACGACCGTGTCGGCGTCCCGCCCGCTCAGCGCGCCCACCTGCCAGAACCGGAACTGGTCGAGCGTGGCGGAGCTGGACGTGAGGACGACGGTCGTGGCCCCCGCGGTCATCGCGGAGAGCGCCGTCCCCGCCAGCGCCAGCTTGACCGGCGACGCCCCCTCCCGGCCCCGCGCGGCGATTCCGTACACCAGACACGCGGCGACGACGGCACCGGCGAAGGCGTACCAGACGTACCCGCCGAAGCCGTTCGCCAGCCCGAACCCGATCGCGAGGACGACCCCGGCCGCGGCGCCCTGGCTCAGCCCGAGGATGCCGGGATCGGCGAGCGGATTGCGGGTCACGGCCTGGAGCGCCGCGCCCGCGACGCCGAGCGCGGCACCGGCCGTCAGCCCGACCTCGGTGCGCGGCACCCGCAGCGACCGTACGACCAGGGCGTCCGGCGAACCCCCGCCGTGCAGCAGGGCGTCGAACACGGCCGACAGCGGCACCGCGCGGGTGCCGACGGCGAGGCTGAGCATGCCGACGGCGGCCACCACGAGGACGGCCGCCGGCCAGGCCAGGCGTTTCGGGCTCACTTGCCGATGTGCTCGGCGAGCTGTCGTATCACCAGACGCGCGGCGCTCGGACCGGCGTTGAGGTACCAGGGGTCGTCGTCGACCTGCACGGCCTGCCCCGCCTCGACGGCCTTCATCGACTTCCACAGCGGCCCGGCGACCACGCTCGAGGCGTCGGTCTCGGACGCGTCGCCCTGGACGGAGTAGAAGATCCAGTCACCGTCGGCGGTGTCGACGCTCTCCGGGCCGATGTCCTCGGAAATCGCGTTGAACTGCTGCGACTTGGGGCGCGCCAGCCCCATGTCGACGGCGATGGACCCGGTGAAGGAGGAGACGCCGAACATGCGGGTGCGGTCCGGAGTGAACCGGACCATGGAGACGGTGGGGTCGCCGAGGTCCGCACCCTGCTCGGCGGCGTCGGCGGTGATGTCGTCCAGCATCTTCTGGGCCGCCTCGCCCTTGCCGACGGCCTCGCCGACGAGGAGCAGGTCGCGCTTCCAGTTGATGCCGTTGCCCGCGGTGATCACGGTGGGCGCGATCTTCGACAGCTTCGGGTAGAGGTCGCCGAGCGAGTCGTTGGCGAGGATCAGATCCGGCTCGGCCGCGGCGAGGGACTCCAGGTTGGGTGCCTGCCGGGTGCCCGCGTCGGTCATGCCGGCGAGCCGCGACTTGTACGCCGGGAAGGCGTCCGCGAGGTAGTCGGGTACGAGGCCGGCGTTGTCGGCGCGGGTGCCGGCCGTCGGGACGATCCCGAGGGACAACAGGTCGTCGAGCTGCCCCGTGCTCAGCACGGCTATCTTCTTCGGCTCGGCCTTCAGGGTCGTCTTCCCCTGGAAGTGGGTCACGGTCCGCGGGAACGTCCCGTCGGTGTCCGTGTCGGCGCCCATGCCGTCGGCGAGCGCGCTCGGCGCGGCGGAGGGCCCTTCGGTGGCCCCCTCCGAGGCGCCCATCACGGGGTTCCGCGCCGCGTCCGCCTTCTCCGCGCTCCCGTCACCCCCGTCCGAGGACGAGCAGCCGACGAGCAGCCCTCCGACAACGGTCGCGGCCAGGACGGCCTTCACTGTTACTGCGCGCACGACGCCTCCGACGTGGTGTGGTTGGCCCACCGATGTACTGGCACCGTTGCGCTGATTGAGCGATGAACCGGTTTGCTAAGGCAAGGCTTACCTTAAACGGTCGCGGAGTATGGTCGGTACGGAAGAGGCTCAAACTCGGTACGGAAGAGGCTCTACTCGGTACGGAAGAGGCTCAAACTCGGTACGGAAGAGGCTCTACTCGGTACGGAAGAGGCTCTACTCGGTACGGAAGAGGCCCGCACTCGGCGCGAGGAGGCCCGCACGATGACCGTCCAGCTGAACCACACCATCGTCGCCGCACATGACAGGCACGCCTCGGCCCGTTTCCTCGCCGACATCCTCGGACTGGCGGTCGGCCCGCCCTACGGCCCCTTCATCCCCGTCGAGATCCCGAACGGCGTGACCCTCGACTACCTGGACACCCCCGGCCCGATCACCCCGCAGCACTACGCCTTCCTCGTCTCCGAGCACGACTTCGACACGATCTTCGCGCGCGTCCGGGACGCCGGTCTCACGTACTGGGCAGACCCCTTCCACCGCAAGGTCGGGGAGATCAACCACAACGACGGCGGCCGGGGCGCGTACTTCGACGACCCGAACGGGCACAACCTGGAAATCCTCACGCGACCGTACGGCAGCGGCAGTTGACGCCTCCTGCCCTCGCCCGCCGGCCGCGGTCACCCGCACGGCCGGCGGAGGGAGGGGAACCGCCCAGCCCCTACGGCAGCTTGACGAAGGGTGACAGGAACGCCCGGGCTCCAGGGGTGTCGAGGCGGTACGTCACGTTGGTGGCGTAGCACGGTGTGTCGCCGGTGATCGTGGTCGCGGCGAGGATGGTCTTCCCGCCGACGACCGCGAAGTTGGGGCCGCCCGAATCGCCGTAGCAGGCACCGCCGTTGCCTTGGGGCGCGGTCATGGCCAGCCGTATCCACGCGTTGTTGAGGGCGTCGAAGGTCACGGGTGCCTTCATGCGGACGCCACCGCCGGGGTGGGTCTGGCCGCCCGGTCCGTTGACGGCTTCCTGGGTGCCGTACCCCGCCACGAACCAGTCGACGGCGTTGAGCCCTTGAGGACCGAGCGCGCCGAACTGGTCGGCGGTCGGGAGGGTCGCCGGGGTGTACGTCCAGCGCGCCTTCATCTGCCGGTCGGGCAGCTCGACCACCGCGATGTCGTGCGTGTCGGAGGCGGGGCCGGGATACGCGGGGTCGGAGTGGGCGACGCCCTGGACGCCCACGGCACCGGCCTGCGCCGCCGGATCACCGGGGAACTTCGTGGCGGCGGCGTCGAGTCCGGCCTGCACGTCCTGGTCCAGGGACACGTAGAACTTCACGTTGGCCGGCCAGTCCGTGGTGCAGTGGGCGGCCGTCAGGAACGTGTTCCCGTCGATCATGGTGCCGGAGCAGACCCAGTCGACACGGTCCGGGGTAGCAGGGTTCGCGTCGTTGTCCCAGGTGGCGATGAGGGCGCCGACCTCGGTGCGCTCCGGCGCGGGGGTCGCGTTGTAGGAGTTGATCGCGGACGAGGGCAGCGCGGTCGCGAGCACGGCGGCGCAGGCGGCCGCGGTGACGGCGGCGGTGCGGGCCAGGGTGGTGGTGCGGGCCATGGTGGTGGCACGTCTGTCGGTCAAGAGAAGACCCTTCGACTGGGTGGGACGGGTGTTCTCCTGTGGGGGGCGAGCAGCGACAGTGAAGCGCCTGGATCCGATCATGGCAAGAGGGCGACTGGAGCGGCTGGAGCGAACTGGAGTAACCGGATCGAACTAGAGCGACCGGATCAGGAACGCAGGCCCTTGAGGCCGTCGTACGCGGACATGACGATCTCCAACCCGCGCTGGTCCTCCGCCGGTTCGCGCATCTGGTTCGTCACGTACGCCACCGCCATGCGCGCCTCGGGTTCGATCATCACCAGTGAGCCACCCCAGCCGCCCCACCCGTAGGTACTGCCGAACAGCCCGTAGCCCAGGCCGTAGCGCACCGGCATGCCCAGGATCCGGTCCTCGCCGCTGAACTGCTCCACCCATGCCCGGTCACAGCCGCCCTGCGACAGCAACCGCACCCCGCGCACCGCTCCTCCGCACGCCATCACCGACTGCGCGAGGGCGACCGAGCGGGCGTTGCCGAATCCGCTCGCCGCGGGGATCTGCGCACGGCGCCACGCCACGCTGTTCCCGTCGCGGACCCGGATCGCGGTCCCGGCGGACGCGTTCGCGTCGCTCCGGGCCGCGCTCGCGGTGTAGTCCTCGTCCCGGGACGGTGGCGGGACCGTGAGCGCCACGCGGTGGTCGTGCTCGGCGGACAGCCCGATGTGGAAGTCCGCGCCCAGCGGCCCGGCCACCCCCTCGGCGAAGTACTCGCCCACGCTCCGGCCGGTGATCCGGCGTACGACCTCGCCCACCAGGAAGCCCTGGGTGACCGAGTGGTACCCGGCCGCGCTGCCCGGCTCCCACTGCGGTGCCTGCCCGGCCAGCCGCGCCGTCGCGGACGGCCAGTCGTAGAGCTCATCGACCGGCCCCTCCCAGTCGGGCAGGCCCGCGGTGTGCGCGAGCAGATGCCGCACCAGCACGCCGTCCTTGCCCGCCGCCGCGAACTCCGGCCAGTACCGGGCGACCGGCGCCTCCAGATCGAGCTCCCCACGGTCGGCCAGTACCAGCGCGCACAACGCCGTCATCGTCTTCGTCACGGACCAGACATTGACGATCGTGTCCCGCCCCCACGGAACCGTACGACCCGCGTCGACGTACCCGCCCCAGACGTCCACCACCGGCTCACCGTCCACGAAGACCGCCACCGAGCCGCCCACGTCCCCCTCGTCCAGCAGCGCGGCCAGCGCACTGGGCACGGCAGTGAACAGGTCGTCGTACGAGCCCTGAATGTCAGCCATGCGTGGCATTAGCCCGCATCCGGCGACGAGAGGCAACCGAATTTAGCCGTCGGCCTTGGTCATGCCGATCGGTTGGTTGTCCGCTTCTGGCCCGCCCATGTCGAGACGGAACGGCGGGTACTCATCGGTCATCAGGGCGGCATAGGCAGTCACCCGCGCGACCCAGCGGGCCAGGCCGAGCAGGAAGTCGAAAAGGCGCACCGGGTAACGGGCGGTAGCCGCCAAAATGATCACGGCGACCAGGGAGAGGAAGGGAATCAGGCCCCCGCCATGCCAGCCATTCCCTTCTTCCCAACCCCAGCCGCCGACGAACATTCCGACGACGATGTACTGCGGGATCGCCAACAGCCACCACTTCACCAACACCAGGCCGCGGGAGAGACGCTCGGGATAGGTGATGTCGAAATGTGCGGGATAATCGGGTACATCCGCGAGGGTGAACGGCGGATATCGGTCCGTGCCGAGGGCGGTGTGGGCGTAATAGCTGACACGCCAGTTCCAGCGCAGTACGCCGACATTGAAGTCGAAGAGGGGCCGGGGGTATCGCCCGGTGATGAGGATGGCGAAAAACGCGACGATGGTGACGAAGACGAACGCGATCCACAGGAAGAACAGCACGATGTAATGCGGCACGGCGAGGAACCACTTCACCAGCCACAGCCATCTGGACAGCCGCGGATCGAGCGACGCCTCGATACGCACAGGCGACATGGTGACAGGAATCATGCGGCCCAACTCCTCTTCCAGAGTCGCCACCCGGCGGTCACTCGTCCGCATCCTCGCCCCACGGGCAGACCGCCTGGTGGCTGCCTGATCATGCATTCAGGCTCGCACGCACGGGGGAAGGCTGCGACTCGGGTGAACTGGTGAACTGCGGACCACCGGCCACGGCAAGAAGCACACCGACCCGCCCATCCCCATGCCGGCAGGGCCGGTCGGACGGGTACGGAATCGCGTGGACCTCTCGCGCGTTGAGCAAGTGGGCGCGGGATGCCGGTGGTGAGTGAGCCGAGTGGCCCGAGTGGCCGAGCTGACAGATATGGGAGGACCGCAATGGCTGCGCAGACGCAGAGGGCCGTGCTGGCGGGCGGATGTTTCTGGGGGATGGAGGAGCTGATCCGCCGGCTTCCGGGCGTGACGGCGACCCGGGTGGGATACACCGGGGGTGACGTGCCGAACGCGACGTACCGTAACCACGGCACGCACGCGGAGGCCATCGAGATCCTCTTCGACCCTGCGAAGACGGACTTCCGCGCGATCCTGGAGTTCTTCTTCCAGATCCACGACCCGAGCACCAAGGACCGGCAAGGCAACGACATCGGCCTCAGCTACCGCTCGGCGATCTACTACGTGGACGACGAGCAGAAGCGGATCGCCGAGGACACGATCGCGGATGTGGACGCCTCTGGCCTGTGGCCGGGCAAGGTCGTCACCGAGGTGGAGCCGGTGGGCCCCTTCTGGGAGGCCGAGCCCGAGCACCAGGACTACCTGCAGCGTTACCCGAACGGCTACACCTGCCACTTCCCGCGCCCGGGATGGCGGCTGCCCGCCCGCACCGAGGGCTGACCGCGAGGCGGCCCGGGGGACGGCGGACGCTGACTGACACAGGCTCCGCAAGCCGGGCCGCACCTGCCTCTGCGGGGCCGGCGGTGGAGAGATCCGTCACCGTGCGTCGCGCAGCTGAAGAAGATAGGCCGCAGTCAGCGCAACGGCACGGTCCCTGTCCTGCGACAGCTCCACGAGGGCACCTGAAGCCGTCCTCCCCGGGATGTCCGCCAGCGCCTGGGTCAGCCGTACGCGCGCAGGCGCGCCGGTGGTGTCGTGGGCGAGGCGGTCGACGAGCCCGGTGGCGATCTGATCGGCCGTCGCGGTGTCGCTCGACAGCATGCTCAGTGCATCGGCCGCATCGGTGTCGTTCCTTCCCTCCACGATCATGTCGATGAGCGCAGGGACCGTAGCGGCGACTCCACGTGTCCCGAGCGCCAGAGCCGCATGGCCGCGGACCACGGCATCGGGGTGCGCGAGGGCGTCCCGCAGGCGGGCGGTGGCCTCATCACCGGGCATCTCCGCGAGGGACCGAACGGCACGCTCCCGCACCGCGGCCACCGGTGAGCCGAGGCCCTCCGCCAGCAGTGCCGTGCCGCCGTCGCCCGATCGCGCCAGCGCCCACCGCAGGGCTCCGGCGACGTTCGGCTCCGACTCCCTCAGTACGGCCTCGACCAGGGCCTCCACCGGCACCGGAACCTCGTCGACCGAGGAAAGGGCCGCGCGCTGGCGCGCGGCAGCGCTCTTCGCCCCCAGTGCCTGGAGGAAGGCGACGGCCTGGAGGACGTCCTCCCAGCCGGCGGGTTCCGCGGCATCGATCCGGCGGAGCCGCGTGAGCAGCTCCGTCTCGGCCGCGATGCGTTCGCGCGTCTGACGGATGAGGTCGTCGACCAGCGCCGAGGGCGTGAAGCCGGGATCGTCGAGCGCGCGTCCGATCTCGCGCAGCGACAGTCCCAGCGACCTCAGGCTCTCGATGTGGAAGATCCGCCGGATGTCCTCGCCGGAGTACTCCCGATAGCCGGAGCCCGTACGACCCGAAGGCCGCATCAGGCCGAGCGACTCGTAGTGCCTGAGCATGCGGGCGCTGACCCCGGACCGTCGCGCCACCTCACCGATCAACACTGCCTATCGTCCCTCCTGGCCGGAACCGCCGAGGGCCACGACGCGCTTCGCCTCCTCGATGGCGAACTCGAATCCGGCATCCGGGTCGCGCAGCAGCCGTTCCGTGGCGAGCGCGTGCGTGCGCACGCGCCGGTCAGGGGCCTTCGTCGCAGCCCGCAGAGCAGGCACAACAACCTCACCCAGCGCGACCAGCGCCCGACTGAGACTCAGCTGCGTCTCCCGCTCCCCGCGCCCGAGCTGCGTCGCCAGCACCGCGGCCAACCCGGACCTCTCGCCTTCCGGCACGAGCACGACCGCGGTCCGCCAGGCGCTCCGCGCCACTTCGTCGTCGGCGTCGGTCAGCAGCGCCCGTGTGATCGCCGGCCACGCCCGCCCGTCCCCGATCTTGGACAGGGTATGCAGCGCCTGGCTCCGTGCCTGCGCACGCTCCGAGCGGACTTCGCGGAGCAACGCCGGGAGCGTCATGGACACCGGGTGGCGGGTGAGCGCCCAGGTCAGCATGTCGCGGACGAAGAACTCGGGCTCGATCCCGCAGCGCTCGACGAGCTTGTCGACGAAGCGCGGGTCCGGCGCCGTGCCGACCGCCAGAGCCGCCCGCAGTCGCACGGACGAACGGCCGTCCTCCAGGCCCTGGAGCGCTCGTGTCGCATCCGCGTCCTGTCTCGTCATGGCCATCGAGACCACCTCCTTGGCAAGCAGTGAAGGCCTTGTCACCGTGTCAAGGTCAAAGGCTCACCGGGCGACTTGGCACCATCGCCGTTGCCGGACCGATCTCACCGGACGCGGTCATTGGCAGCGCGGGGGTGACCCCAGTGCTCATCCGTCGGCCTTCGCCACACCGATCGGGCAGGACACGCCCGTCCCGCCGGACTGTGCTGTCATGCGCTCCATACGCCGGACCCGGCTGTGGGGTGGGCCGGTCCGTCATTCGCGTAGGTGGGCAAGAAGTTCGTCCTCAACGGGATAGGGGCGTTCTTCGGGCAGCAGCCGGGTGGCGGAGTCCAAGTCGCCACCCTTGACCATGGCGTGGATTTCGTGGGCGAGTGGGGTCACGTCGCGGATGGCGATCGTCCACTCGTCCGCGTAGCGTCGTGAGGCCTCGCCGGAGAGGCCCAGTTGCAGGGAACGGTACGGCCGGGGCTGGAGTTGCAGGTCCCGCTCGGGGTCCCACTGCGCGCGAGCCGGCGCGCGCTTCAACTGACGCTGCCAGGTGGCCCGGTCGGGGTGTGTGCCGCGAACGTAGCTCGACAGGCACGCGTTGGTCAGCGCCCACTCGAAGCCGACACGGCTGATCTCGACCGCGAGAACGGTCTGCTGCCCCTCTTTGGTGCCCCAGCCGCAGCGGTACATCATCCACAGGATGACGGCTTGATCCATGTCAAGCCTCGTTCACAGACCTTTCCGCGCAGTCGTGTCCGCGAGGCCGCTCGAAGCAGGAGTCAGCTGATGACGCCGCTCACCGCTGTGCCCGGGAGACCGATGAGTTTGGCCTCGCCCCACGGTCTACCTCCCTGCATGCCCGACACAAGAGCGCGGAGAGGTACGTCCCATGAGCAAGGTGGTTCTGAACGTCACCATGTCGCTCGACGGCTTCATGGCCGGCCCGGACATCAGCGTCGAACACCCCATGGGCCGGGGTGGGCTGCGCCTGCATGAATGGATTCTGAACACACCGACCAGCGATGTGGACGCCACCGTGGCACAGGAGGTCGCGGCCTCGACAGGTGCCGTCGTGCTGGGCAGAAGAACATTCGACGTAGGCGTCGACGTCTGGCAGGACACGCCCTACCCAGTGCCGTGCTTCGTGCTCACGCACAACACTCGAAACCGGCGCGTCATGAAGAGCGGGACCTTCGCCTTCGTCACCGGCGGCGTGAAAGCGGCGCTGCAGCAAGCGAAAGCAGTGGCGGACGGGAAGGACGTCCTGCTGATGGGGGCGGACAACGCTCAACAGGCGCTCAGCGCGGGACTCCTCGATGAGATCAACCTCCAGATTGCACCGGTGCTCATGGGCGACGGACGCCGGCTGTTCGAGCATCTGGGAACGGAACGCATCGAGCTGGAACGGACCAGGATTCTCGCCTCGCCGCACGTCACACATCTGCGGTTCCACGTCGCTCATGACCAGAACACGTCTGACGTCGCAGCGCCGGACCAGGGCCTAGTTGGCTGACACCCGCGCGCGCACCGACAACGACCACTCGATCGGGACTCGCGCGATGCGCTGAAGGCTGCGAAGTTCCCATGCCTTGACCCAGGTCAAGCCTCATTCGCAGCCCTTAGCGTGCCGGAGATGGGAAGGACCGGGTTGCCGGTCAAACGCCCGGCTGATCGGTGTGCCGCAAGGCTGGACCATCGGGCTCCGGGAGGCTTCTCGACGCGGCGCGGTGGCGTGGGCCGAGTCAGCCGCAGCTCCGAGGTGCTCTGGAGGACGCGGACTGGTTCCCGGAGAATGGTGAGGTCGGGTACCGCGGTTCAGTGGTGGGGGACTGGTATGACGAGGTCGCAGCGGTCGGAGGGAGTCAGCGCGGCACTCGCCGCCTTTGTCTCGGCCGTTCTCTCAGTAGCGCTTACCATCGCGGGCACCCTGGTCGGCCTCAGATCTCAAGCCTCGCAGGGGGAACTTTTCCTCGTCCTGACCTGGATACTGATCACGACCTCCGTAGTCTCCGGTGCGGTCGCAATGTGGATACTTGCCGACTCCATCCGGAAGAACGTGCGAGAGTTGGCACATTTGCGGAACCTTGAGGATTACATGCCTCAACTTGTTCGATTTCGTCGACGGCACGACACCTTTGTCATTCGTCCCGACGGTGACGCTCTCTTGTCCATCGCGTGTGATATCGAATCACCTACTGCGGCATTTGTGCCATGGATATCTTTCGCGACGACTGCAGAGGTGGTCCGCGGAGGTCCGGAGTGGGAAAGTATCCAAGTGAGGCGGGTGTGCGTGGATGGTGTGGAAGCTGACCCGGCTATCTCCTTTGTGAAGCTCCACCGGAAAATACCGGTCGACGAGTCCAGCGTGAACGGCCGCGTGGTCGAAGTAGGGGCCATACGAATACCTGTGTCACTCGACTCCGGCCGGACGCGATGTTCGTTCGACGTGGAACTTGAACTGCGTGGGGCCTTTACCTACATCGACCAGGAGGAGAAATGTTACGCGGAAGTGCCACATGTGACGGACGAACTGAGGGTGATAATCAAGGGGGAGGGCGGGCTGAGGATCTCATGTTCTCCCTTTGCTGAGCACAGGGTTAAAGCAACACTCCTCAGTACAGAGATGCCGGACTTTGTCGAATCACAGATGCAGTCCACTTACTGTCAGATGTCCGACGAAGTTCGTTGGGTCACCAAGAATGCCAAAGTCGGTTACTCCTACGCTATCGCTGTGCGCGGTCAGTCATGATCGGAGGCGGCAAGCGGCCAGTGAGCTGCGATCCAGGCTGCTAACTCGTCCGGCTCCAGTCGGTGATTTAGAGAACGCAATTGACGATAGACGTCTCGTACAAGGCCCGGGCGCCGGAGCAACAGCTCAGTTCCGGGATTTGGGTCGAGGTACGCCCAGGCGAGCGCGAAGCCGACCCAGGAAGCCGGGGAGTCAGGAGACGTGGTGATCTCGGACCGGTAGGCAGGGCAGGCTTCGGCGTAATCGCCAGCGGCAAAGGCCCTGTCCGCAGCGCTTGCTCCCGTTTCCGGCTCTAGGTAGCCAGCACCGGCGTCGGGTGGGATGACCTGACAGCGAATCAGGTCTGCGCGAGTGGACGGCCAAGAGGCGGTGGTGTCCGGGACGAGTGCATCCAGTGGGAGGCCGGTGTGACCGCGCACGGGTCCCACTCCCGGGCGAGTGGCGACCTGCCAGGCCTGGGAGACCTGCGCCACTGTCCGCATATCTGGCTGCAGATGATGCAGTCGCCAGGCAACTTGGTGGTCCCTACCCACCGTTTCAGCAGCCGCCGCGATGTCCTCAGGAACCGGTTCCTTCAGCCAGGGCCTGATCTCTGCTTCGATCTGCTGCAGTACTCGTCTTCCGATCACTGTGAGGGAATGGTCGCCTTTCAGTGTATCGAGCGCCTGGCAGGTTGCGGCACGCCATCGCGCAAATTCGAATGCGGCGGTACGTTGCAACCCCTCATCCTGGGCGCGATACACAGCGCGCCAAAACCGTGTTACTCCAAAGAATGCGTAAATGCCCTGGAGTAGCCCGCCGACCGGACGCGGATCGTCCCGCCAGGGTGCGTAGAAGCGCGCCTCCGGGGAGTTATTGTGTAGTGGCAGGAGGTGAAGCAGACCACCCAGCATGATGTGCTGGTATTCATGGACCAGCGTCGCAGCAAGTATTGCCGGACTCTCAGGCCGCGACATGACCACACCGCCAAAGGCCTCGCCGCTGGAAGCACTGGAAACCTGTAAGCGACCGAGGGCGGGTACCGGCACGAGAACGTCAAGTACCGAACGCATAGCACCAGCCTGTCGGGGGAGATGGCGGCAGATGAGCGTCCAAGCCTCCTCCAAAGCACGCTGCCAAGCGCGTACCTCAGCGATCTCTACGCGGTCAGGTTGTCTGGGGCCGTATAAGCCCCGGTAGGGATCGAGGTCGTCGAACAGCAGTGAGAGCCTGTGTTGGCCCGAGACCACGCCAAGTCGGCGAAGTGCTGACCATCCTGGCGCGTCGTCACCGAGGTTGTCGGGAAGCCTGACGGCCGTTTCACCCCAGCGGATCTCTGCCTGTCCCGATACCGACCGCACCTCCGCCACCGACGCGTCAGTCCCCTCGGCTGCCGAAGCACCGGCGGGCAGGTGGGCGGCACCGAGGGTCGGTAGGGCCACCGTGCCGCTACGTACCGGAACTTGGACTTGGAAATCCAGTCCAGCGCGGATCGATGCAGCGGCAGCAATGCTGTGTAAATGCCCGACATGCACCCACAACGGACTGGATTCGCTGGCATGGCCTCGTAGCCTGCGCAGGGTATGCCCGGCCCAATTGCCGACGTAGGGGTAGGTCAGTACCGCATCCAGGTCGGCTGGTGACTTGTGTTGGACGCGCTCGAGGAGGTCCCAGGCGCGATCCAAAGACGGCAGGGGACCAGAAGCAGCCCTCTGCTGCCCCGCCTCGTCCAGCATCGCTCGCAGCATGAGCAGCGTGCGGCTACGCTCTGCTCGCCTGAGAAGCCAGACGACATCCAACCCCGCACGGCCACGCGCGAGGATATCGATGTCGGCCCGGGAGATCTTGTGCTGCGCCCATCGCCGTGCCCCGCTCATACGGCTGTCTGCGAGGCCGGAGCAACAGCGGACACCAAGTCGGCCACCAGTTCCCCGTTCAGTCGCATCGAGCCCCGGTGCCGCCGCCCTCGCCGCCTCCCAGGCTGATTGCCGGTGTGCGGTCAGCCTGCGCAACGACGTGCGCGAGCGCACCATCCATCTCCGCGTCAGCCAAGTTACGCAGCTCCGACATACTGCACGCTCCCAGATCGGGAACATCGGACAGCACAACGTCGAGGTCTGCAACGAGCGGTGAGTTGAGCTGTGCGCTCATGAAGATCCCACTCTCTTCCGCGTCCACTGAACAAGGTTGTGTGCGTTGTGTGGTCTCCGCAGTATGACGGTTGCCTCGATCTCTCAAAACCCTGCAGCTTCGGGCCGTCGGCAGGGTGGGAGAGGGCGACCGAGGTGCCGTTGCCGGCGAAGGGAAGCGTTCGCCAGGCCCTCGACCTCCCGTACCGGCTCGAAGGTGTCCAGGGCTAGGGCGTCGACCTCGACTCCCGTGATCTTGGTTATCTGTCTCGCCCACGTCGATGTGTGGTGGGCGAGTGCGAGAGCCTCCACCCATCCCTCGATGGTTCGGTGCGGGGCATGAGTGCCGAACTCGCCCTGAGAGCCGACCATGAACGAGTAGGGCACGGCCGTCCGCTGAGGTCCGGCCTCGAACCATCAACCCTCCGCCAGCGAACCTTCCGGAACGTCGGTTCCGAGGTCGGTCCACCGTCGTAATGCGAAGCGGGAGGGAGTAAGAGACCACCCCAACGCTCCTGATACGCCACTGCGCGGTCGACCTTGACGCCGTGGGCGACGACGCAGCTCCGAGCCCGCTTCGTCAGCCCATCGGGTGCACGATCGCGACAAGACTCCAACCGGCTGACGCTACCGCTACGTGGTGCCGACCGGCTCAGTCCTGCCGAGCAGCCACCCGAGTCCACAGCGAGATGTCACTGCTCGTCGCGACGGCGATCGTCTGCCCGGAGGGCGAGAAACCGACCGCCCGGATCTCGGAGTAGGAGGAGTCAGGGTCCGTTGGGGCGGGTCCGCGGTCCTGGTGGAGGCCGGAAGAAGGCGACCGAGCTGGATGCGGGGCTGCGGCGGTGCTGCTGGTGCCGTAGCCCGAGCTCGTCAGGACCTGCTGGTAGGACTCGCGGGAGGCCTCGGCGGCAGCCGTCTGCTTCGGGGTGTGGGTGTAGATCGCGGAGCGGTACTGGGTGCCGACGTCGTTGCCCTGGCGGAAGCCCTGGGTGGGGTCGTGGGACTCCCAGAAGATCTTCAGGAGGCGCTCGTAGGAGATCAGTGCGGGGTCGTAGACCACGCGGACGGCCTCGGTGTGGCCGGTGAGGCCCGAGCAGACCTCCTCGTAGGTCGGGTGCTCGGTGTGGCCGCCCTGGTAGCCGACGAGGGTCGTCCAGACGCCGGCCGGGAGCTGCCAGAACGTGCGCTCGGCGCCCCAGAAGCAGCCGAGGCCGAAGTCGGCCATCTGGTAGCCCTCGGGGTAGGGGCCGAGCAGCGGGGTGCCGAGGACCGTGTGGCGGTCGGGGACCGAGAACACCGGCTGCGGGCGGCCCTGGAGTGCCTGCTCGGGGGTGGGCAGGCCGGGCGTACGGCCGAACAGCATGGCGCGGACTCCTTCATCCGTCGGTGTACGGGGCGCGGGCGGCATCGAAGCAACGTTTCCGTGCCGCCCCGGATTCCGGATTCCTGCCGGTGCCGGCCGTCATTGCGGCAGCGTCGCCGGGCTCCCCCCGTTCGCTTCGTAGCCCGCCACCGCCAGCGCCCGGTAGACCGCGAACTCCGCGGCCGGGTCGGGGGACAGGGTCCAGGGGAGGGCGCCGACATGGCCGTCGATGTGCACGAGCTGGCTCATCGCCTCCGCCCAGCGCTCGGCGCGGACCAGGAAGAAGACCAGCAGATGGCGGACGTGCGCCAGCATCGGGTCGTCGGCACGGGCCGAGTGCACGGCGTGCAGTGCGCCGTGTATCGCCTTGGTGACGACCTCGCTCTGGTAGAAGCCGCTGACCAGGTTCACCTCGGGGAGGTGCTCGAAGACCGCGAACAGAGGCATGGCCGCCAGGAGGGAGCCCCGGGGTGCCCGCGCCGCCGCCGCCTCCGCGAAGCCGTACGCCTGCTCCCGCGAGCCGTGCCACTTCTCGCACCAGTAGTGCAGGGCGGCCAGATGAGCGCCCATGTGGTTCGGGGCGCGGTCGAGGATCTTCAGCCAGAGCTGCTCGAACTCCGGCTGGGAGTACGCCAGTCCGCGCGCCACCGAGAGCTCGACGATGTACGGGATCGGGTCACCCGGAGCCAGCAGCGCCGCGTCGCCGACCGCCGCCTTCGCCTCCTCCATGATGATCCGGAACTCGTCCGTGCCCGGCGTCGACGTCCGCCACGCCTGCTGGACCAGGAACTCCGCGTGCACCGCCGCGCCGCCCGCGTCCTTGGGTGCCTCCGCCCGCCACACCCGCAGCCACTGGCCGCCCGGCGTCTCGCTCACCCCGCCGGGCCGCTGCCGCAGCTCCAGCGAGGCCGCGCCCGCGAAGGCCTGCACGCGCTGCCAGCGCAGTTCGCCCTCGGCCTCCGTGCCGGCGAGGAGCTGGGCCGCCGCCCGGTGGTCCTGGGTGCGCTGCACGAGATCCAGGACGTCCACCAGGTCCTGGTCGGGACCGGGCATCCGCACGTCCAGCTCCTCCTGCTGTGCGAAGCCGTAGTTCGCCGGGTCCGCGGCGTCCGGGTGGCCCGGCGGGACCTGCTCGATCATGCCGCGCCTGCGCCGCAGGAAGGGGAGCAGCACGAAGCCGAGCAGGACCAGCGCCATCAGGAGCCAGAGAATTTCCATGCCTCAAGGGTTCCAGACGCCGCCGACAATTGGCCAACGCGGTCGGCGCCCTGTGGAAAACTCCCGCCGGCGGCCTGTGGAAAACACCCGCGCCCCCCTCCACGGCCCCGCGTCGCCTCCCTCTGCCGTCCCCGCCGGCCCCCCCCGCCGGCCTCGGCGTCCGGCACCTTCCCCGCGGGCGCACTACGCTCGGTGCCCATGAGCGACAGGCACATCAGTCAGCACTTCGAGACCCTCGCGATCCACGCGGGCAACACCGCGGATCCCCTCACCGGCGCGGTCGTCCCGCCGATCTACCAGGTCTCGACCTACAAGCAGGACGGCGTCGGCGGTCTGCGTGGCGGCTACGAGTACAGCCGCAGCGCCAACCCGACCAGGACGGCCCTCGAGGAGAACCTCGCGGCCCTGGAGGGCGGCCGCCGCGGCCTCGCGTTCGCGTCCGGACTGGCGGCCGAGGACTGCCTGTTGCGTACGCTGCTCAGCCCCGGTGACCACGTGGTCATCCCGAACGACGCGTACGGCGGCACGTTCCGTCTCTTCGCGAAGGTCGTCTCCCGGTGGGGCGTGGAATGGTCGGTCGCCGACACCGGCGACGCGTCGGCGGTACGGGCCGCCATCACCCCGAAGACCAAGGCGGTGTGGGTGGAGACCCCCTCCAACCCGCTGCTCGGCATCACCGACATCGCCGCCGTGGCCCAGGTCGCCCGGGACGCGGGCGCGCGGCTCGTCGTCGACAACACCTTCGCCACGCCGTACCTGCAGCAGCCGCTGTCGCTCGGCGCGGACGTCGTGGTGCACTCCCTGACCAAGTACATGGGCGGCCACTCGGACGTCGTCGGCGGCGCCCTGATCGTCGGCGACCCGGAGCTGGGCGAGGAGCTGGCGTACCACCAGAACGCGATGGGCGCGGTCGCCGGGCCCTTCGACTCGTGGCTGGTGCTGCGCGGCACGAAGACGCTGTCGGTGCGCATGGACCGGCACAGCGAGAACGCCACCAAGGTCGCCGACATGCTGACCCGGCACGCGCGCGTGACGAACGTGCTGTACCCGGGTCTGCCCGAGCACCCCGGTCACGAGGTCGCCGCCAAGCAGATGCGGGCGTTCGGCGGCATGATCTCCTTCCAGGTCGCGGGCGGTGAGGAGGCGGCCGTCGAGGTCTGCAACCGCGCCCAGGTGTTCACGCTCGGCGAGTCCCTGGGCGGCGTCGAGTCGCTCATCGAGCACCCCGGACGCATGACGCACGCCTCCACGGCCGGATCCCTCCTGGAGGTGCCCGCCGACCTCGTACGCCTGTCCGTGGGCATCGAGAACGTCGAGGACCTCCTGGAGGACCTCCAGCAGGCGCTCGGCTAGTCCTTCGGCCCGCGCGCGTGTCTGCCGCTCTCACCAGTCCGTGAGGGGTGGAGTCGTCTCCGACGGCGGCTCCACCCAGGGCTGGACCAGCAGCGCCCACACGACGAACGCGACGGTCACAGTGGCGAGCAGCAGCCACAGCAGGCGCCGGGCGGCCCTTCTGCGGCGCAGCATGCGCCCGCCGCGCCGCACGGCCTCCGCGTACAGCCCGGGCGGCACGGACGGCACGGACCGCTCCATGATCCGCCGCACGGCGGCCTCCCGCTCGGGCCGGTTCACGCCCGCCTCCGGCTCATGACGGTGCTCATGACGGGGCCACCCTCGGCCCCGCCACCGCCGGTGCCGGGCCGCGTGGCGGATGCAGCAGCGTCGCCGTCGCCCGGTCGCAGAGGGTGCGGACGCGTTCCAGGGGGAGGCCGAGGAGGGCCGCCGCCTGTTCCTCGGCGACGCCTTCGTACAACCTGAGGACGAGGATCAGACGTTCCTGAGGGGTGAGCCGGGCCAGGGCGCCGACCGGTTGCCGACGCGCCCGGACCAGGCCGCCGTACTGGTGCCACGCCCCGCGCGCGAAGCGGGTGGCCAGGTACTGGCGCGTCCGGTCGTACGGGTCCTCGCCGCGCAGCCGGTCCCAGGACGCGTACGTGTGCGCCAGGGCCAGCGTCAACAGGCGTCGCGCGCGCGGGTTGTCGTGCGGCTCCTCCGCTGTGAGGAGCGTGGCGGCGTGCAGCAGCCGCCCGGCCGCGCCCGCGACGAACGCCTCGAACTCCCGGGCCCGACGGGCGCCCTGGGCCACTTGCCGTTGCCGCACCGCGCCTCCCGCCTGAGGGCGATCCTGAGGGACGGGTCCGGCCGCGCACGGCATGCGAAACGGTGTGCGACGGGGACCCGGTCTCATATGAGGCCAGGCGCGGCCCGTAGGTCAAGAGCCGCGCACGGCCGAGGGCGGCGCGCCGGTGAGCGACGAGCCGGTGAGCGTCGAGCGGGCGATCAGGAGGCCGACGGCCCGTCCGGTACTTCCTGGGTCGCCATCCGGGCGGAGAGAGCGGTGTTGAAGCGCGTGAGGAGCGTGCAGAACGCCTCGCGCTCCTCGGGCGCCCAGTCGTGTGTCAGCTCGGCCATCAACTGACGCCGCGACGAGCGCACTTCCTCAAGACGCGACAGTCCGCGCGGGGACAACTGGAGCACCACCGCCCGCCCGTCCTCCGGGTGCGAGGTCCGCTTGACGAGGCCGGTGTCGACGAGCGGAGCCACCTGCCGGGTGACCGTCGACGAGTCGATCCCCATGCTCGCGGCGAGCGCCTTGACGCCCATCGGGCCTTCCTTGTCGAGCCGGTTGAGCAGCAGGTACGCGGCGCGGTCCATGGAGTTGCGCACCTGCCCCACCCCGCCGAGCCGGGTCTGTTCGGCACGTCGGGCGAACACCGCCACCTCGTGCTGCAGCGTGTCGAGGAGACCGCTGTCACCGACGGTCGTCATGTCCATCGACATTTCAGGTGTTGTGGGCATGGCCGGGGGCTCACTTCGTGAAGGGGGTGCTGGATTGGGGGACAGGGTACGCGGCCCGGAGGCGGGCCGTACCGGGGCTGCGCAAACCAGTCTCGGAGGTTGGTCACAGCGGCGGTCCGCGCGTGTGAACTGCGAGACTTGAGTCATGAACTACCGTGAGGCCCCCTCCGTGCCGCCGGTGACGCTGGACGACGTGCGCGGTGCCCAGAAGATGCTCTCGGGCGTGGCGCGGATGACCGCGATGGAGGGCAGCCGCCACCTGACCCAGCTGGTCGGCGCGCCGGTCCACTTCAAGTGCGAGAACCTCCAGCGGACCGGATCGTTCAAGCTGCGCGGCGCGTACGTCCGGATCGCCGGACTGCTGCCCGAGGAGCGGGCCGCCGGTGTCGTCGCGGCGAGCGCGGGCAACCACGCACAGGGCGTGGCGCTGGCGTCGTCGCTGCTCGGTGTGCGGTCCACGGTGTTCATGCCGAAGGGTGCCCCGCTGCCGAAGATCAGTGCCACGAAGGAGTACGGCGCCGAGGTGCGCCTGCACGGGCACGTGGTCGACGAGACGCTGGCCGCCGCGCAGGAGTACGCGGAGGCGACCGGCGCGGTGTTCATTCACCCGTTCGACCACCCTGACATTATCGCCGGTCAGGGCACGGTCGGCCTGGAGATCCTGGAGCAGTGCCCCGAGGTGCGCACGATCGTCGTGGGCATCGGCGGGGGCGGCCTCGCGGCCGGTATCGCGATCGCGGTGAAGACGCTGCGGCCGGACGTGCGGATCGTGGGCGTGCAGGCGGCGGGCGCTGCCGCGTATCCGCCCTCGCTGGCGGCCGGGCGGCCGGTGGCGATCGAGAATCCGGCGACGATGGCCGACGGCATCAAGGTCGGGCGGCCCGGCGACGTGCCGTTCGGGATCATCGGCGAGCTGGTGGACGAGGTGCGCACGGTGACGGAGGACGAGCTGTCCACCGGGCTGCTGCTGTGCCTGGAGCGGGCCAAGCTGGTCGTCGAACCGGCCGGGGCGAGCCCGGTCGCCGCGCTGCTGAGCGACCCCGGTTCCTTCGAGGGGCCGGTCGTGGCGCTGCTGTCCGGCGGCAACGTCGACCCGCTGCTGATGCAGCGCGTGCTGACCCACGGCCTGGCCGCGCAGGGCCGCTACCTGGCCGTACGCCTGCGGCTGACGGACCGCCCGGGCGCTCTTGCGACGCTTCTCGGCGTGTTGTCAGTGGTGGACGCTAACGTCCTCGATGTGGGCCACGTCCGGACCGATCCACGGCTCGGGCTCACGGAGGCGGAGGTCGAGCTGCACCTGGAGACGAAGGGTCCGGCGCACTGCGTCGAGGTCGGCCAGGCCCTGCGCGACGCGGGTTACACGGTCATCGGCTGAGGTCAGGCGCCTCTTTGTCACCCGATCTCACCCGATCGGGTAAGTCCATTGAGAGACGCGATACATCGCGTTATGGTGTGTCTCGTGCCACCCGTACCGAGACTTTCAGAAGATTCCCCAACGACGTGGAGATTTATATGCCAGGCGCCATCTATGCCGAAGGCCTGGTCAAGACCTTCGGTGACGTAAGGGCTCTGGACGGCGTCGACCTCGATGTCCCCGAGGGCACCGTGCTGGGCCTGCTCGGGCCGAACGGCGCGGGCAAGACGACCACCGTCCGCTGTCTGACGACCCTGCTGCGCCCCGACAGCGGCAAGGCCGTCGTCGCCGGCCTCGACGTGCTGAAGCAGCCCAACGAGGTGCGGCGCTCGATCGGCCTGTCCGGCCAGTTCGCCGCGGTCGACGAATACCTGACCGGCCGCGAGAACATCCAGATGGTCGGCCAGCTCTACCAGATGAAGGCCAAGGCGGCGAAGGCCCGGGCCGAGGAACTGCTCGAGCAGTTCCACCTCACGGACGCCGCCGACCGCCCCGCGAAGACCTACTCGGGCGGCATGCGCCGACGGCTCGACCTCGCCGCGGCGCTCGTCGTGTCCCCGCCCGTGATGTTCATGGACGAGCCGACGACCGGCCTCGACCCGCGCAACCGCCAGCAGTTGTGGGAGGTCATCAAACAGCTGGTCTCGGGCGGTACGACCCTGCTGCTGACCACCCAGTACCTCGAAGAGGCCGACCACCTCGCCCATGACATCGCCGTCGTCGACCAGGGCCGGGTCATCGCCCGCGGTACGTCCGACCAGCTCAAGGCCCGCACCGGCGGCGAGCGCGTCGAGGTCGTCGTGCACGAGCGGGAGCACATCCCGACCGCCCGGGAGGTGCTGGCCGGCTTCGGCAAGGGCGAGACCACCGTCGAGGAGCACACCCGCAAGCTCACCGTGCCCGTCACCGGCGGCGCGAAGCTCCTCGCCGAGGTCATCCGGGAACTGGACGTCCGAGGCATCGAGATAGACGACATCGGCCTGCGCCGCCCGACCCTGGACGACGTCTTCCTCTCCCTGACGGGCCATGTGGCCGAGGTCAAGGACGATGAGAACGGCGCGAACGGCGCGAACGGCGCGGCCGCCAAGCCTGCCAAAGACGCCAAGGCTGCCAAGGACCGCGGGCAGAAGAAGGAGACCACCCAGTGAGTGCCGTCACCGACGCCGTGCGGATCACGGCGCCCACCAACCCCGTCACCCAGTCGATCCGCGACTCGCTGGTCGTCGCCAAACGCAATCTGATCCGGATGTCCCGCATCCCGGAGATGGTCATCTTCGGGCTCATCCAGCCGATCATGTTCGTGGTGCTGTTCAGCTACGTCTTCGGCGGATCGATGAACATCGGCGGCACCACCGACCCCGGCGTCTACCGCGAGTTCCTGATGGCGGGCATCTTCGCGCAGACGGTCACGTTCGCCACCGCGGGCGCCGGCGCGGGCATCGCCGACGACATGCACAAGGGGCTCATCGACCGGTTCCGCTCGCTGCCCATGGCGCGGGGCGCGGTCCTGACCGGTCGGACGCTCGCCGACCTGGTGCAGACCGCGCTCACCCTGTTCGTGCTGGCCGTGGTCGCCCTGCTGGTCGGCTGGCGCACCCACACCAGTTTCGGCGAGGTGCTGGGCGCCTTCGGCCTGCTGCTGCTGACCGGGTACGCCTTCACCTGGATCGGCGCGGTGATCGGCCTGTCCGTGCGGACACCGGAAGCGGCCACCTCGGGCGGACTGATCTGGCTCTTCCCGGTGACGTTCGTCTCGAACGCGTTCGTGGACTCCGCCCAGATGACGCCCTGGCTGCGGCACGTCGCCGACTGGAACCCGTTCAGCGCCACCGTCCAGGCCTGCCGCGAGCTCTTCGGGAATCCCGGGGTCTCGACCTCGGACGCCTGGCCGATGCAGCACGCCGTGTGGGCCTCGCTGATCTACTCGGTCCTGATCATCGCCATATTCCGGACCCTGGCGGTGCGGAAGTACCGCTCCGCGACGGCCTGAGGCGGCATGTCGATGATCGACGCCTGAGACGCCATGACGACACCCCCGGCGTCAGCAGACGCCGGGGGTTCGCCAAGGACGTGCAAGGGCGTGCAAGGACGTGCGGGAGCCGGGTCAGCCGCTGTAGGGCTCGGCCTTGAGGATCGTCACCGAGGCCTTCTTGCCGTTCGGCAGCTCGTACTGCGCGTCCTCGCCGACCTTGTGGCCGATCACGCCGGAGCCCAGCGGGGACTGCGGGGAGTACGTCTCCACGTCGGCGCTCGCGTACTCGCGCGAGGCCAGCAGGAAGGTCATCGTGTCGTCCTCGTCGCCGTCGAAGGCGATCGTCACGACCATGCCGGGCGCCACCGCACCGTCGGCGGAGACCGGGGCCTCGCCGACCTTGGCGTTGTCCAGGAGCTGGGTCAGCTGGCGCACGCGGAGCTCCTGCTTGCCCTGCTCCTCCTTGGCCGCGTGGTACCCGCCGTTCTCGCGCAGGTCGCCCTCCTCGCGCGCGGCCGCGATCTTGGCGGCGATCTCCGTGCGCGCAGGACCAGACAGGTACTCCAGCTCGGCCTTGAGCTGGTTGTACGCCTCCTGGGTCAGCCAGGTGACGTTCTCGCTGGTCTGGGTCACAGGTGCTCCTCGTAGGTACTGGGAATACAAAGCATCGCCCTACCCAGAAGGATGTTCCTCCATGGAAGGGCGAAACCACGAGCCTAACAATTCAGCGACGGAAGGGGGAGGACATAAGCCATCAGAATTACGTAGGCGCAGGTCGGCGGCTACGTATTCGGGCTGAGGTCAGTCAGCGTGGCAGCCGAGCAGCTCCGCCGTAGTGCCCGGCGACGTGGTGCGCAGGGTGAGGACCTTGTCGATGCGGGTGGCGTCCCCGTCGAAGCGGAAGTCGGCGCGGCCCACCTCGGCGCCGTTCTCCGCCTGGGAGCGCAGGGTGCAGTAGCCGCTCGCACCGGAGTCCTTGCGGACCTCCAGATGCACCTGCACCGCGTCCTTCCCGGGCTCGAACGTGATCACCTCGGCGCTGATCTTGTTCTGGCCGACGTAGTGGTACGCGAAGTAGCCGACAAGGGCGAGGAGCAGAGCGGCGAGGACAGCACCGGCGATCTTGAGTCTGTGGTCGGCGCGCTCGTCCGAGGAGCGGCCGTAGCGGCCCTCGGGCAGTCGCGTGCTCGCCGTACTCATGATCGTCCTCTCGCGCCGGAATTATTGGCCCTCCAGTTCGGTCACTATAGAAGCGCCGATCGCACCCGCTCACACCGGGCGCCGACATTTACGAGGATTGAGTCTTGACTGACCAGCTGCGACTGATGGCCGTCCACGCCCACCCCGACGACGAGTCGAGCAAGGGCGCGGCCACCATGGCGAAGTACGTGTCCGAGGGGGTGGACGTGCTGGTCGTGACCTGCACGGGCGGGGAGCGCGGCTCCATCCTCAACTCGAAGCTCCAGGGCGACAAGTACATCGAGGAGCACATCCACGAGGTGCGCAAGAAGGAGATGGACGAGGCCCGCGAGATCCTCGGTGTGGGGCAGGAGTGGCTCGGTTTCGTGGACTCCGGCCTGCCCGAGGGCGACCCGCTGCCGCCGCTGCCGGAGGGCTGCTTCGCGCTGGAGGACGTCGACACCGCGGCCGGCGAGCTGGTGAAGAAGATCCGCTCCTTCCGTCCGCAGGTCATCACGACGTACGACGAGAACGGCGGCTATCCGCACCCCGACCACATCATGACCCACAAGATCTCGATGGTGGCGTTCGAGGGCGCGGCGGACACCGAGAAGTACCCGGAGGCGGAGTTCGGCCCGGCGTACCAGCCGCAGAAGCTGTACTACAACCAGGGCTTCAACCGCCCGCGCACCGAGGCGCTGCACCAGGCCATGCTGGACCGCGGCCTGGAGTCCCCGTACGGGGACTGGCTCAAGCGCTGGGACGAGTTCGAGCGCGAGGAGCGGACCCTGACCACGCACGTCCCGTGCGCCGACTTCTACGAGATCCGCGACAAGGCCCTGATCGCGCACGCCACGCAGATCGACCCCGACGGCGGCTGGTTCCGCGTCCCGATGGACGTCCAGAAGAAGGTCTGGCCGACGGAGGAGTACGAGCTCGCGAAGTCCCTCGTCGATACCTCCCTCCCCGAGGACGACCTCTTCGCGGGCATCCGCGACAATGCCTGATATGAGCGCAAGCGCAAGCCTGGCAATGACGCACCTCGCGACCCTCGCCAAGGAGGTCGACGAGGACAAGGTCACCCCCGGCGTCCTCGGCTTCATCGTCTTCGCGGCGATGGCCCTGGCCGTGTGGGCCCTGATGAAGTCGATGAGCCGCCACATGGGCAAGGTCGACTTCAAGGAGACCTCGGACCCGAAGGCGGAGCCCGCGGACGGCTCCGCCTCCGCCTCCGCCTCCGCCTCCGCCTCCGCCGAGCCCGGGGCGAAGCAGGGCTGACGGTCAGCCCACCGGCTTCCGTCCCTTCACCGGCAGTGGTCGGCCAGGGACGGTGGCAGGTGGGCGGACTCCGCCCGCGGACGGTCCGAGCGGGCGCCCGCGGACCGCGCCCGCGCACGACCGGGCCGGATCGCCGCGGTGGGCGTCCAGAATGCCGGGGGCACCTGGGCACGGCCGCAGGCCGCAGACCATTTCGCCGCCGCTACGCTCTCGACGCCACCGCCACCCCCATGACCTCCCGCGCATGCCGTCCCGGCACCATCCCCAAGCGCCAGGCCTGCCAACCCGCTTCGAGGTTCACCCCGCGTTCCAGCAGCAACTGGTACGCCTCGACGTAGTCGTCCAGCTTCTCGTCCCGGGCCGGATGTCCCGCCCGGGACAGCTGGGCCAGCTCCTCCTGCGCCACGGCGGTACCGACCTCCACGCCGCCCGGGGCGGCGTACGGCAGCAGTGTGCAGCGCAGGAAGCGCGCCCAGTCCTCGCCGCGGCGATCGCCGTACGACGTGAACAGCCCGATCGCCTCGTCGCACAACTCCAGCGCCTGGGGCGTACGGGAGTTGCCCGCGTCCACCACCGCCAGCTCCAGGCAGGTCCAGGCCTCCCCGTGGGCGACGCCGATGCGCCGGAAGTCGGCGCGGGCGTCCACCAGCAGTTGGCGGGCGAAGCCGGAGTTGCGCAACGACCCCGTCTGCGCGGCCCGTTGGTCGCGGGTCGCGCGTGCCGAGTGGTGCCGGGCGCAGGCCAGGCCGTAGACGTCCCGGATCCGGGAGAACATCGTGCGGGAGCGCTCCAGCTCGCGGACCGCCAGGGTCAGGTTGCCGGTCTCCTCCATGGCCTGGCCGAGGTAGTACACCGTCCACGCCTCGCCGCGCGCGTCCTCGTTGTCACGGTGCCGGGAGGCCGCCTGGCGCAGGCCGTCGACCGCCGCCGACGGGTCGCCGGCGATCAGGCGGGCGCGGGCCAGCTGGGTCAGGGCCCAGGCCTCGCCGCGGGCGTCGCGGGTGCGGCCGTACAGGTCGAGGGCCGTGCGCAACTCCTCTTCGGCGCGCGGGATGTCGCCCATGCGCAGGCCCAGTTGGCCGAGCTGGAAGTGGGCCCAGGCCTCGCCGTGGACCGATTCGCCGGCGCGGTGCAGGAGGAGGGACTGGGTCAGCAGCTCCATCGCCTCGGACAGGTGGGCCCGGTCGCGTTCCACGGCCGCCAGCGCGTGCATCGTCCACGCGCGGTCCGTCGCCAGCTCGGGGGCGGCCTGCAGGTCGAGGGCCTCCCTCAGCTTCGCCGCCGCCTCCGTCAGGTTGCCCTGATGGTGGAGCGTGATGCCCAGCGAGCACAGGGCCCGCGCCGCGCCCGCGTCGTGGTGCGCCTCCATATAGAGGTCCACCACCGAGGTGAGCGTCGTGCGCGCCTTGTCCAGCTCGCCCAGCTGCCGCGCCGCGATGCCCGTACGCCACTGCACCGAGCGGACGAGCAGGCCCTGGTCGACGGCCTGCGCCAGCTCGCTGATCTCGCCGAGGCGATAGAGGTCGCCGCGCAGCAGGCAGTAGTCGCACAGGGCGCCGAGCAGGTTCAGTACGGCCGCCTGGTTCACGCCCTCCGCGTGCCGGAGGGCCGCCGTGATGAAGCTCGACTCGTCGTCGAGCCAGCGCAGCGCCTCGTCCAGGGAGTGGAAGCCGTGCGGGCTGAAGCGGTCCGAGCGGGTCGACATGTTGCCGTCGACCAGGCGCAGCACCGAGTCGGCGAGGTCGGCGTAGTTCACGATCAGGCGTTCCTGCGCCGCCGTACGCTCGGAGGGCTCCTCCTCGTCCAGGAGGCGGGCGTGGGCGAAGGCGCGGACCACGTCGTGCAGTCGGTAGCGGCTGCCGCGGACGTGGTCGATGAGGCCCGCCCGGGACAGGGCCACCAGGTGGCGGGTCGCCTCCGTCTCGTCCGTGGCCAGCAGGGCGGCGGCCGCGGCGGCGCCGAGGGAGGCGCGGCCGGCCAGGGCGAGGCGGCGCAGCAGCCGGCGGGCGGTGTCCGACTGGTCGGTGTAGCGCAGCCAGAGCACTCTCTCGGCGGGTTCCACCGGGCCGTACGCGTCGAGGTCCGTGGCGAGCTGTCGGGGTGAACGCGGGCCGAGCGAGGAGCCCGCGATGCGCAGCGCGAGCGGCAGGTGGCCGCACAGCCGGCCGATCCGGTCGGTGGATTCGGCGTCGTAGGGGCCGGCGGTCTCCTGCGCGGCCGCACCCAGCAGCTCCTCCGATCCGGCCGGGTCCAGGGCCTCGACGGGCAGCTCGTGCACCCAGGCGGCCACGTCGGCCGGCAGGTCGAGCGGGCCGCGGGTGGTGACCAGGACGAGGCTGTCGGAGCGCTCGGGAATGAGGGTGCGGACCTGCTCCGGGTCGAAGGCGTCGTCCAGGACGATCGTGACGGGCAGCCCGGTCAGATGCTGGTGGTACAGCTCGCTCAGCCGCTTGACCTGCTGGTCCGCGGAGGAACGCTCACGGAACAGGAGCTGCTCGCGGGGGGCGCCGAGGCGGTTGAGGAGGTGCAGCAGCGCGTCCCGGGTGGACAGCGGCTGCTCCTCCGGGGTGTAGCCGCGCAGGTCGACCACGCACGCGCCGCGGAAGTAGTCCCTCAGGTCGTGGGCGGCGCGCACCGCGAGTGTCGTACGACCGCTGCCGGGCGCCCCGTGCAGGACGACGACCGTCGGCCGGGTCTCGGTGCTCGCGCGGGCCGCCTGCACCCACTGCCGGATCCGCGCCATCTCCTGACGGCGGCCCGCGAACGGGCCCACCGGCTCGGGCAGTTGACCGAACGACTGCTCCAGCACGTTCCGGCCCCGGGCCGCCGCGCTCTTGTCCGTGCCCTTCAACCGCGGACCCGTCCGCTTCGGCCCGGTCGAGGCGTTCCGCACCCGCTGCTGGTCGAGGTAGGGGCGGATGCCGCGCACCTCGAGAGCCGTCAGCCACTGCAGCCGCAGCTGCTCCGGGCCGCCGGGCTGGCCGAGCGCGCCCGCGTGGTGGTGGGCGGCGGGCAGATGCGAGCCGGCCACCTTCACGACCGTCGCCGCGGCGCCCACCACTCCCACGGTCACCCCGGCGCCGAGCGCCGTACCCGCGCCGGTGCCGAGCGCCAGGTCGGCGACGAGGGCCGCGAGGGCCGCGACGCCCGCCACCAGCAGCGGAGTGCCGCCGCCCTCGCGCGCGTACCGCTGCCCGAACGTGAGCCGACCGGCCTCCGACTCGTCCAGCGCGCGGGTGTACGCCTCGTACTCCTCCGCGGCGGTCTGCGCCATCGAGTCCAGCGCCCCGCGCGCCCGCGACAGCAGCACGGTCCCGTCGGTACGTCCGCCTGACCGCCGTACCTCTTCCTCCACGGCCCGCGTCAGCAACCGCTCGGCCTCCGCGCGATGACTGTCCCGCATGTCACGTCCCCCTCCGGCGGCAACGGCTCTTTCTCGTCTGTCCCTTGATGGTTCCTTGGTCAAGTGTGCTGCGGACGGCGCATTGGTGCGAGGGGGCGTAGGTCCGGAAAACTCAAGGTCACTGTCCGGGAGACGCCTGCCGGGTGACAGGCGGGGTACTGCGGCAGGATGGACCCCATGCCGAACCGACTGGCTCATGAGACGTCCCCCTACCTCCTCCAGCACGCCGAGAACCCGGTCGACTGGTGGCCGTGGTCGGCCGAGGCCTTCGAGGAGGCGCGCGAGCGGGGCGTGCCCGTGCTGCTGAGCGTGGGGTACAGCAGCTGTCACTGGTGTCATGTCATGGCGCACGAGTCCTTCGAGGACCAGGAGACCGCCGACTACCTCAACGCCCACTTCGTCAGCGTCAAGGTCGACCGCGAGGAACGCCCCGACGTGGACGCCGTCTACATGGAGGCCGTCCAGGCAGCCACCGGGCAGGGCGGCTGGCCCATGACGGTGTTCCTGACGCCGGACGCCGAGCCCTTCTACTTCGGCACCTACTTCCCGCCCGCCCCGCGCCACGGCATGCCGTCCTTCCAGCAGGTGCTGGAGGGCGTCCGCAGTGCCTGGACCGACCGGCGGGAGGAGGTCGCCGAGGTCGCCGGGAAGATCGTGCGGGACCTGGCGGGGCGGGAGATCTCCTACGGCGACAGCCAGGCGCCCGGCGAGGAGCAGCTGGCCGCGGCCCTTCTCGGGCTCACCCGGGAGTACGACCCGCAGCGCGGCGGGTTCGGCGGGGCGCCCAAGTTCCCGCCGTCCATGGTGGTCGAGTTCCTGCTGCGCCACCACGCGCGGACCGGCGCGGAGGGCGCCCTCCAGATGGCGCAGGACACCTGTGAGCGCATGGCCCGCGGGGGGATCTACGACCAGCTCGGCGGCGGGTTCGCCCGGTACTCCGTCGACCGCGACTGGATCGTGCCGCACTTCGAGAAGATGCTGTACGACAACGCGCTGCTGTGCCGCGTCTACGCCCACCTGTGGCGGGCGACCGGCTCCGAGCTGGCCCGCCGGGTCGCCCTGGAGACCGCCGACTTCATGGTGCGGGAACTGCGCACGAACGAGGGCGGGTTCTCCTCCGCGCTCGACGCCGACAGCGACGACGGCACCGGCAGGCACGTCGAGGGCGCCTACTACGTGTGGACGCCCGAGCAGCTCCGCGAGGCGCTCGGGGCCGAGGACGCCGAGCTCGCCGTCCAGTACTTCGGCGTCACCGAGGAGGGCACGTTCGAGCACGGCTCGTCCGTGCTGCAACTCCCGCAGCAGGACGTGTTCTTCGACGCCGAGCGCATCGCCTCCGTCCGCGAGCGACTGCTTCACAAGCGGAGTGAGCGTTCCGCACCCGGCCGTGACGACAAGGTCGTCGCCGCCTGGAACGGGCTGGCGATCGCCGCGCTCGCCGAGACCGGCGCCTACTTCGACCGTCCCGACCTGGTGGAGGCCGCGCTGGGCGCCGCCGACCTCCTCGTACGGCTGCATCTGGACGACCATGCCCGCCTCGCCCGCACCAGCAAGGACGGCCAGGTCGGCGCCAACGCCGGGGTGCTGGAGGACTACGCCGATGTGGCGGAGGGCTTCCTCGCGCTGGCCTCCGTGACCGGCGAGGGCGTGTGGCTCGACTTCGCCGGGTTCCTCCTCGACCACGTCCTCGCGCGGTTCGCCGACGACTCCGGCAGCCTCTACGACACCGCCGCCGACGCCGAGCAGCTGATCCGCCGGCCGCAGGACCCCACCGACAACGCCGCGCCCTCCGGCTGGAGCGCCGCAGCCGGCGCCCTGTTGAGCTACGCGGCCCAGACCGGCGCCGAACCCCATCGCACCGCCGCCGAGAAGGCGCTCGGCGTCGTCAAGGCCCTCGGCCCGCGCGTCCCCCGCTTCATCGGCTGGGGGCTCGCGGTCGCCGAGGCGCTGCTCGACGGGCCGCGCGAGGTGGCGGTCGTGGGTCCGAGCCTGGACGACGAGGGCACAAGGGCCTTGCACCGTACGGCACTTCTCGGCACCGCTCCCGGCGCGGTCGTCGCTGTCGGCACCCCCGACAGCGACGAACTGCCCCTCCTCGCCGACCGTTCCTTGAGTAACGGTGAACCAACCGCGTACGTCTGCCGTAACTTCACTTGTGATGCTCCGACGACCGATCCCGATCGGTTGCGCACGGCGCTGAGCGGCTGAAACGGAAGTGGAGTACACCCTTCCGTTGCTGAGATGTGCCCACGTGTTCGGATTAGTCCCAGAAGTCACATCACCGTTACGAAACACGCTATTTATCAGAACAGTTCCCACACTTCACAGTTCCCCCTTAATCTCTGCACAGTGACGCGACGGGGGTGACTCACCGTCGCGACAGGGGGTTTGGGGCCTGGGGGGTCTGTTGCTGACGTCTGTAGTTATCGCTGCCGTTTCGCTTGCCTTGTTCTGGATGGCGGCCTTCACCTTGTGGTGGCAGATGCACGCGTGGCGTACGCCCGAAGTGCTCGCCTCCACCCGATTCCACCGACCGGACGGCGGGGAGAGTCTGTCCTTCTCGCTGCTGCTTCCGGCGCGCCACGAGCAGGCGGTGCTCGACCACACCATCCAGCGCTTGTTGGAGTCGAGCCACACCGACTTCGAGATCATCGTGATCGTCGGGCACGACGACCCGGAGACCACGGCGGTCGCGTGCGACGCCGCGGAGCGCGACCCGCGCGTGCGGGTCGTCGTCGACACCCACGAGAAGAAGAACAAGCCGAAGGCCATGAACACGGCGCTGCCGCACTGCCGCGGCGACGTGGTCGGGGTCTTCGACGCCGAGGACCAGGTCCACCCGGAGCTGCTCGCGCACGTCGACCACGCGTTCCGGACGACCAAGGCGGATGTCGTGCAGGGCGGTGTCCAGCTGATCAACTTCCACTCCAGCTGGTACAGCCTGCGCAACTGCCTGGAGTACTTCTTCTGGTTCCGCTCCCGGCTGCATCTGCACGCGCAGAAAGGATTCATCCCGCTCGGCGGCAACACCGTCTTCGTACGGACCGACGTCCTGCGGGAAGCCGACGGCTGGGACCCCGACTGCCTCGCCGAGGACTGCGACCTCGGCGTGCGGCTCTCCAGCATCGGCAAGAAGGTCGTCGTCGCCTACGACTCCGACATGGTGACCAAGGAGGAGACCCCCGGTTCGCTGATGTCGCTGCTGAAGCAGCGCACCCGCTGGAACCAGGGCTTCCTCCAGGTCTACCGGAAGAAGGACTGGAAGCAACTGCCGGGCTTCGGACAGCGGTTGCTCGCCCGCTACACCCTCATGACGCCGTTCATGCAGGCCTTCACCGGCGTCATCATCCCGCTCAACGTGGCGATCGCACTCTTCCTCGACGTGCCTGTGAGCATCGCCTTCGTCACCTTCCTGCCGCTCGTCACCGCCATGGTGACCTTCGTCTTCGAGCTCGTCGGACTGCACGACTTCGGCAAGCAGTACGGGCTCCGCGTCCGCTTCGTCCACTACGTCAAGCTCGTCGTGGGCGGCCCCTTCTACCAGGTCCTCCTCGCCGGGGCCGCGATCCGCGCCGTCTGGCGCGAGCAGCGCGGCCGCAACGACTGGGAGCTGACCACTCATGTCGGCGCGCATCTCACACCGTCCGAAGTGACCCGAGAGGACGTCCCTGCGTGACCTCCACCCTTTCCGCGGTGACCACTCCCCAGGTCCCCGCGCAGCGGCAGCCTGCGCCTGATACCGGTTCGGCCGGTCGAACAGCCCCGCCGAGCCGGCTGCGTTCCTCCCGCACCGACCTCCTGCTGTGCGGCGTGCTACTCGTCGCCATCCTGGTCGTGCAGGGCTGGAACATCGCCGACTACCCGACGCTCAGCGACGACGAGGGCACCTACCTCGCCCAGGCCTGGGCGGTCCAGGAGGGCAGGGGCCTGGCCCACTACACCTACTGGTACGACCACCCGCCCCTCGGCTGGATCCAGATAGCCCTGCTGACCTGGATACCCTCGATGATCAGCCCCGAGTCGATGACCGTCGGCTCGATGCGCGCGACGATGCTGGTGATCAGCGGCATCAGCGCGGTGCTGGTCTACGTCCTCGGCCGGCGCCTCTCCCTGCCCCGCTGGGCCGCCGGGCTCGGCATGGTCTTCTTCGGGCTCTCGCCGCTGTCCGTCGTCCTCCAGCGCGAGATCTTCCTCGACAACCTCGCGGTGATGTGGACGCTGGTCGCGTTCACCCTCGCCGCCTCCCCGAGCCGCCACCTGTGGCACCACTTCGGGGCGGGCATCGCGGCCGCCACGGCCGTGCTCACCAAGGAGACGATGCTCGTCATCCTGCCCGCGCTGCTGGTCACCATGTGGCGGCACAGCCACAAGGACACCCGGAAGTTCGCGGTCACCGGCGCCATCACGGCCTGCACGCTGATCGGCTTCTCGTACCCCCTGTTCGCCCTCCTCAAGGGCGAGTTGCTGCCAGGCGGCGGGCACGTCTCCCTCTGGGACGGCGTCAAGTACCAGATGACCAGGCCGGGTTCGGGCTTCATCCTCGACCAGGGCTCCGGCTCCTGGGGCGTCTTCCAGTCCTGGCTCTACTACGACCGGGTCCTGCCCCTCGGCGGCCTCGCCGGCGCGCTTCTGCTCCTGGCCACCTGGCGCTGGTCGGTCACCGCCCGGGCACTGGCCGGTCCGGCCCTGACGGTGGCGATCCTCGCCGCGCTGGCCCTGCGCCCCAACGGCTACCTGCCCGCCATGTACGTCATCCAGGCGCTGCCCTTCCTCGCCCTGGTCCTCGCCGGAGGCACCGCGTCCGTCGCCCACGCCGTGCTGCGCAGATGGCGTGACCCCGACGAGCGGCGGTGGCAGACCGGCGGCCGGTACACCCTCGCCGTGGTCCTCGCCATCTCCGCCGGCGCCTATGTCGTACCGCGCTGGTACGACGGTGCCCGCACCGCCGTCACCGTCGACGCCAACGCGCCCTACCAGGCCGCCTCGAAGTGGCTGAGCACCGAGGTGGCGGACCCGGAGGACACCCGGGTACTCGTCGACGACGCGATGTGGCTGGACCTGGTGCACGCCGGGTACCGGCCCGGGCTCGGCGTCATCTGGTTCTACAAGGCCGACCTCGACCCGGCCGTCACCAAGACGATGCCGGGCGGCTGGAGGGACATCGACTACGTCGTCGCCTCCCCGACGGTGCGGCGCGACGCGGTCGACCTGCCCAACGTCAAGGCCGCCATCCAGCACTCGAAACCGGTGGCCGTCTTCGGCACCGGTGAGGACCGGATCGAGATCCGGCAGATCCAGACCACCGGCACCGCCGCGGGAGGCGCCCGATGAGCCAGGAATCCACCGTCCCCGGAGAGCTCGACGATCCGGCCGTACGCGCGGCGGAGGTCCCGGAACCGGGCGCCGTCACCATCGTCGTACCGACGTTCAACGAGTCCGCCAACGTCCGCGAACTCCTGCACCAGATCACCGAGTCGGTGCCGTCCAGGCTGCCCTGCGAGGTCGTCTTCGTGGACGACTCGACCGACGACACCCCCGAGGTCATCCGCGAGGCCGCGAAGGACTGCCCCTTCCCGGTGACCGTCCTGCACCGCGACGTACCGGTCGGCGGGCTCGGCGGCGCGGTCGTCGAGGGCATCAAGGCGGCCGGGTCGGACTGGATCGTCGTCATGGACGGCGACTGCCAGCATCCGCCCTCGCTGGTACCGGAGCTGGTGGCCACCGGCGAGCGGGCGGGCGCCGGCCTGGTCGTCGCCTCCCGCTACATCAAGGGCGGCAGCCGCGCCGGACTCGCGGGCAACTACCGGGTCGCCGTATCACGCGGCGCGACCTGGCTGACCAAGTCGCTCTTCCCGCGCAAACTGCACGGCATCAGCGACCCGATGAGCGGCTTCTTCGCCATCCGGCGCAGCGCGGTCAGCGCCGACGTGCTCCAGCCCTTCGGCTACAAGATCCTGCTCGAACTGGCGGTCCGCAACCGCCCGCGCCAGGTCACCGAGGTCCCGTTCGTCTTCCAGGAACGGTTCGCGGGCGAGTCCAAGTCCAGCGCCCAGGAGGGCTTCCGCTTCCTGCGCCACCTGAGCGGACTGCGCACCGCCTCCCCGGTCGCCCGCATGATCGGCTTCGGGCTGATCGGCGCGACGGGGTTCGTGCCGAACCTGCTCGGCCTGTGGGCGCTGACCGCGGCCGGCATGCACTACCTGCCGGCGGAGGTCCTCGCCAACCAGCTCGGCGTCGCCTGGAACTTCGTGCTCATCGAGCACCTGCTGTTCCGCGACCGCCGCCGGCACCGGCAGTGGTGGGACCGCGTCGGAAGGTTCGCGCTGCTCGCCAACGCCGACCTGGTGCTGCGGATCCCCTTGATCGCGTTGTTCGTCCACCGGTTCGACATGGGCGCGCTCTCGGCGACCGCGCTCGCACTGGTGACGACCTTCGTCGTGCGCTTCGCGGGGACCGAAGCGCTGGTCTACCTCCCGCGCAGGGGGCTGCGCGGGAGTTCTACAGCAGGGAGAGCCGCGTGAACAGACACCGCAGGAGATCCGCCTTTCTGGCCGTGACAGGCCTGACAGCGGGCCTGCTCCTCACCTCACCACAGCCCGCGTCCGCCGCCAACCTCATCAAGAACCCCGGCTTCGAGACCGCCGGCACCGACGGCATGCCGTACTGCTGGGAGAAGTCCGGCTGGGGCGACAACGACTTCAGCTTCACCACCACGGCCGACGCCCACTCCGGCACCAAGGCCATGAAGGTCGAGCTGACCCGCCGGGTCTCCGGCGACCGCAAGGCGCTGGTCACCGAGTCGACGGAGTGCGCGCCGGTGGTGACGGCGGGCAAGCAGTACGACCTGGGGCTCTGGTACAAGACGACCACCCCGGACGCGGCCCTCACCCTCTTCCGGCACGACACCACGGCGGGCTGGCAGTACTGGACCGACCTCAAGACGCTGGAGCTGGCGGGCGCCTGGACCCAGGCGTCGGTCCGCACCCCCGAGGTCCCGGCCGGCACCGACCGCATCTCGTGGGGCGTCTCGGTCTACGGCACCGGCTCGGCCACCACCGACGACTACACGATGGACCAGGTCGCCGACCCGGTGCCCGAGCCCGTGTGCACGGGCACGGCAGCGGAGTGCGCCAACGGCAGGTGGGACGTGCTGCCCACGAAGAACCCGGTGCGCTCCATGCACTCCGTCGTCCTCAACAACGGCAAGGTGCTGCTGATCGCGGGCTCCGGCAACAGCGAGGAGCAGTTCAAGGCGGGCACCTTCACCTCGGCGGTGTACAACCCGGCCACCGGCACCTACAAGGTCATCCCCACGCCGAAGGACATGTTCTGCGCCGGGCACGTCCAGCTCCAGGACGGGCGCGTGCTGGTGATGAGCGGCAACAAGGGCTATCCGTCGGCGGACGGCACGATCGGCTACCAGGGCTACAAGGACTCGTACATCTTCGACCCGGTCGCCGAGACGTACAGCAAGACCAACGACATGAACGACGGCCACTGGTACCCGTCGGCGACCGCCCTCGGCAACGGTGACGTCATCTCCTTCGGCGGACTGAAGGAGGACTCGACCGGCTCGGTGACCGCCGAACTGTGGTCGGACGCCGAGCAGCAGTGGCTGCCGACATGGAAGGTCAACCAGACCTGGTCGTACTGGGGTCTGTACCCGTCGATGATCCTGATGCAGGACGGACGCCTCTTCTACTCGGGCAGCCACACCTTCGGCAACAACATCCCGGGCACCGGATCGGCGATCTACGACTACAACGCCAACACGGTCACGCAGACGCCGGGCCTGCAGAACAAGGACGAGCGCGACCAGTCGGCGAGCGTGCTGCTGCCCCCGGCCCAGGACCAGAAGGTCCTCACCCTCGGCGGCGGCAACATCGACTCCAACCCGGACGCCAACCGGCTGACCGACGTCATCGACCTCAAGACCGCCAACCCGGCCTACGTGGCGGGTCCGCCGATCCCGCAGGGCACGGTGGACCTCGGCAACGGCCCGGTGCCGCAGACCGGCAACCAGGGCAAGATGTACGTCTCCGCCGTACTCCTGCCCGACGGCAAGGTGCTGGAGACCGGCGGCGCGCTGCACAACCGGGCCGACCCGGTCTTCGAGTCGTCGATCTACGACCCGGCGTCGAACACCTTCGACCCGGTGGCCGCCGACCCGCAGGCGCGCGGCTACCACTCGTCCTCGTTCCTGCTGCCCGACGGCCGGGTGATGTCGACCGGCGACAACCCGGGCAACGGCACCTGGAACCACAACGTGTCGATCTACACCCCGCCCTACCTGCTCAAGGGCACGCGTCCGTCGATCACGTCGGTGATCGACACCGAGTGGAACTACGGCGACACCCAGCGGATCACCGTCGACCGCCCCATCGCCAAGGCCGAGCTGATCCGCCCGGCCGCGGTGACCCACTCCTCCGACCCGAACCAGCGGTTCGTGGACCTGCCGCTGTCGGTGGACGGCAACAACATCGACCTGAACGTGACGAGCAACCCCAACATCGCCCCGCCCGGCTGGTACATGCTCTTCGCGGTCGACGCCAACGGCGTGCCGTCGGTGGCCAAGTGGGTGCACCTCCAGGGCCCGCAGGCCCTGAGCGCCACCGACGCCTCGGCCCACGTCCACTCCTTCGCCGACTCCCTGGAGGGCACGGTCCAGGGGCCCGGCAAGAAGAAGGCCTCGCAGAAGGTCAGCCCCACCGTCTCCGGCTGCGACCCGCACTACGGGTCGATCAACGTCTGCGTGCCGACCGCCTTCCCGGACGAGGTCAAGAAGACCACGGCCGCCCGCTGTGCCTGGCTGAAGAAGAACGACTACGGCCGCCTCAAGGTCAACGGAAAGGACGACCCGCTGAGGCTCGACCGCAACAAGGACGGCATCGCCTGCGGAAAGGCTGATGTGCTGAAGAAGCGTTAGCCCCGGTCACTTCCGGTCGGCGAACTCTTCCAGGGCGCGCTCCACGATGGCTTCCAGCTGCTCGTGGTGCGCGCCCTTCCAGTACGCCCGGCCGCACTCCCGGCACTGCGCGAAGACGTCGTACGACCGCTGTGTCCCGCCCTGCAACTGGTCGGCCACCTCTTCCTTGGAGGCCTCCCGCAGCAGGCCGTTGCAGGCGATGCACCGGGTCCACGGGTCCAGCTCGGGGCGGAACCGGTCCAGGACGTCCCGGAGCTGGTCCTCGGGGCGGGTGCTGTAGACGTACGCGCCCGCCCACAGTTCCCGGCGGCGCAGGAGGCCGCGGTCGCGGCTGAGCATGACGCGCCGCTCGGCGGCCGAGCGGGTGGCGAGGGCCGGGTCGCCGATGTCGGTCGACTCGTACGCCGTGTCCACGCCGAGCAGGCGCAGCCGGCGGGCCAGGGTGCCGAGGTGGACGTCGAGCAGGAAGCGCAGGGGAGCGCCGGGGACCCGCTGGGGGCGCTCGATGGGGCGTACCCGCACCGACTCGCCCGCCGCCGGGAGGTGCGACACGGTGACCTCGCGGCCGTCCACGACCAGGGCGCCGACCTCGGTCAGCGGGACGCCGAGGGACTCCACGACATGGCCGAGGGTGGAGACGCCGTCGGCGGCGACCGGGGTGGTGCCGGACCGTCGTCCGTGGGGGACGAACAGGGCGAGTTCGGGGGCGAATTCGACGTGGATCTCCGGTGCTGAGGTCACCGGATCAGGATGTCACGGCCGCGGGTGCCGGCCTCAGGAGATTTCCGGGGAGAGGCCGTGTTCGATGACGTCCAGGGCGCGGTCGAGGAGCTCGGTCAGGTCGTCCTGGAAGTCGTTCTCGGCCCAGTACAGGGAGATCTCCGCGAGTCCGCCGATCAGGGACATCGTGTAGACCCGCACTTCCAGGCTGTCCTGCGGGCGGCCGGTGCGGGCCGAGACGGCCTCGGCGAGCAGCTTGCCGGTGACGGCCATGCTCTCCACCATCCGGGCGCGCACCGCGGGCACCTGCACCATCAGGTGGGACCGCAGCCGGGTGACCTCGGGTTCCTGGTCCGCTCCGAGACCGACGGCCTTGCGCATGATGTACCGCAGGGAGTCCGGCCACGGCTCGTCCGCCGGCCGGGACCGCAGCTCCTCCAGGAGGACCGCGTCGTACTCGTCCGTGAGGACGATGTCCTCCTTGGTCGGGAAGTAGCGGAAGACCGTGGACGGCGACACCTCGGCGCGCTCGGCGATCTGCTCGATCGTCGTGGCGTCGTATCCCTGCTCCTCGATCAGCGCGTACGTCGCGTCGCGGATCGCCGTCCGGGTCTTGATCTTCTTCCGCTCACGAAGTCCCAGCTGGGGGAGGTCGGTGGGGGGAGAGGTGCGTGCGGGCGTCATGGGGGTCATTGTCGGGCATCGGCCTCGGCGGCGGCCAAGTCCGGGGTCTCGGAGCTCTCGGTCACGGGGGTGTTCGGCAGGAACGCCGCCGCCAGCAGCGCGGACACCAGGGCCGCGACCCCGCACACCAGGAGCACGACGCCCATGCCGTGGACGTACGCGCTGTTCGCGGAGGCCGCCAGATCCGCAGCGCCGCTCTGCCGGGCGACGAGGTGCGCGGCGACCACGGAGTCCCCGGCGGTGTCGGCGGCCCGCGCGGACAGCCCCATGACGTCGAGCCGGTCGCGATAGGTCTCGGCGAGCAGGCTGCCGAGCAGGGCGATGCCGATCGCGGCACCGACCTGGCGGAGCGTCATGATCAGCCCCGAGCCTCCCCCACTGCCTTAAGGGCGTGGGGGGGACCCCCAGCCGGACCGGTCGCGGGGCAGTGTGCCCAGGGCGCCGTTCATCGCCGGGACGACCGAGAAGCCGAAGCCGACGCCGGCGATCGAGAGCCACAGGGCGATGAAGCCGTAGCCGGAGTCGACGGTCGTACGGCTGCCGAGCAGCGCGGCGAAGGCCAGCACCACCAGGCCCGCGCTGACGGCGGCCCGCGCACCGAACCGCTCGACCACCGGCTGCGCGGTCCTGGCGGCGACCATCAGTCCGCCCATCATCGGCAGCAGCCGCAGACCGGTGCCGAAGGCGTCATGCCCGAGAACCGCCTGGAGATAGGGCGGCAGGACGAACAGCAGGCCCGACAGGACGAACATCACCAGGGTCGCGGCGAGCGTGTTGAACAGGAAGCCGCGCTGGGCGAGCAGCGTCATGTCCAGCATGGGCCGCACCGTCCGCCGCTCCCGGAGGACCAGCCCGCCGAGCAGGACGACAGCCGCGGCGAACATCCCCAGCACCAGCGGGTCGCCCCAGCCCCGGGTGGGCGCCTCGATGATCGCGTAGATGAGCGCACCCAGCCCGCTCGCGGTGAGCGCCGTGGAGACGGTGTCGACCTTGGGGGAGGAGGGGATGGGGGTCCCCCCGCTCGAGCGAAGCCGAGAGTGGGGGAGGGTCTCGGGCAGCAGGAAGATACAGGCGGCGATGCCGATCGCGGCCATCGGGACGTTGACCAGGAAGACCGAGCCCCACCAGAAGTGGTCGAGCAGCCAGCCGCCGATGATCGGGCCGAGCGGCAGGCCGAGCGCGGAGGCGGCGGAGATGATGCCGACGGCCTTGGTGCGCTCCTCGGGCCCGAAGAGCGAGGGCAGGACGGAGAGGGCGAGCGGGGTGACCAGCGCGCCGCCGACGCCCATCACCGCACGGGCGACGATCACCGCGTTCACGTCCCCGGCGAGGGCTCCGACCACGGAACCGGCCAGGAAGACACCCAGCCCGGCGATCAGCATCAGCCGCCGCCCGAACCGGTCGCCCAGCAGGCCCGCCGGGAGCATCAGCGCCGCGAAGACGACGACGTACGCGTCCGCCATCCTCCCCCAGTGCTAAACGCCTGGGGGGACCCCCAGCTGCTCGCCGGTGGTGGCGCCGAGGTCGCCGGCCATCGTCGGCAGCGCCACGTTCAGGATCGTCATGTCGAAGCCGAGGGTCAGCATGCTGGCGACGAGGGCGGCGAGCGCCCACCAGCGGCGGGGATCGGGCTGTGCCTCGGAAGACGGAGTGACAGTAGCCATGAAATGAGAGTAACTCTCAATATGTAGTGACTGTCAATTTGTGGGGCGGACCGGAGACTTTCGGGCACGCAAAAAGGGCCACGGCTCGAAAGCCGTGGCCCTGGGGTGAGAGGGTGCTAGGCGTGCTGGTACGCCACCAGCGAGATGCCGATGTAGTGCGCGATGAACGCCGCCAGGGTGAGGGAGTGGAACACCTCGTGGAAGCCGAACCAGCGCGGTGACGGGTTCGGGCGCTTGATGCCGTAGATCACTCCGCCCGCGCTGTAGAGCAGGCCGCCTACGATGACCAGCACGAGGACGGCGATGCCGCCGGTGCGCATGAAGTCGGGCAGGAAGAAGACGGCCGCCCAGCCCATCGCGATGTAGCAGGGCGTGTAGAGCCAGCGCGGGGCGCCGACCCAGAAGACGCGGAAGGCGATGCCCGCCACGGCCGCCGCCCAGATGCTCCACAGCAGCCACTGGCCCTTGGCGCCCGGCAGGAGCAGCATCGTCAGCGGGGTGTAGGTGCCGGCGATGATCAGGAAGATGTTGGCGTGATCCAGCCGTCGCAGGATCCCGTCCATGCGAGGGCTCCAGTTGCCCCGGTGGTACAGCGCGCTGACGCCGAAGAGCAGGCAGGCCGTCAGGGCGAAGATCCCGCAGGCGAGACGGCCTCTGGGGGAGTCGGCGAGGGCGGTGAGCACCAGGCCCGCGATGAGTACGGCCGGAAACATACCCAGGTGCAGCCAGCCACGGAGCCTGGGTTTGACCGGATGCGGCAGGGAGGTCGCGACCGGACCGCGGCCTGCGGCCGAGGTGTCCGTGGTCGCGTCGGGGACGGACGCATTCATGCGGGGCATCGTACCTACGGAACCGTAAGTTGCGGGTCGGTGCGACCCGTTGACCGATGAAGAGTGGCCATCATCTCACGGGGGTTTGACGGGAGTCCCGTCGAATGTCGATTCAAAGATGCTTCAGCTGAATCCCAAGTAGACGCAAAGTGGCGATTTTACACGTGGTAATCCTCACTCCGCTCATCTGTACGGCCCTCTGGACAGATGGGCGAACTCGTCGGATGATCAAATGAGTGCGGTCGACACCGGATGAGCGCCAGAGGGAATCGACGCGAAGCATCCGGGTCGCGGCCCCCACGGGGCAACAAAGGACAAAATCCCTCACTTAGGAGCAATCGTGGCGCGCGACATCGCGGCTCCCCCCGTCATCCCCACCACCCACAAGGAACTGGTCTCGTGGGTGAACGAGATCGCAGAACTGACGCAGCCGGACAGCGTGGTCTGGTGTGACGGATCCGAGGCCGAGTACGAGCGCCTGTGCGAGGAGCTCGTGGCGAAGGGCACCTTCAAGAAACTCGACCCGATCAAGCGGCCCAACTCGTACTACGCCGCCTCCGACCCGACCGACGTCGCCCGCGTCGAGGACCGGACCTTCATCTGTTCCGAGAAGGAAGAGGACGCGGGCCCGACCAACCACTGGAAGGCCCCCGCGGAGATGCGGGAGATATTCCAGGGCGAGAAGGGCGTCTTCCGCGGCTCGATGCGCGGCCGGACGATGTACGTCGTCCCGTTCTGCATGGGCCCGCTCGGCTCGGACCTCTCCGCGATCGGCGTCGAGATCACCGACTCCGCCTACGTCGCGGTGTCCATGCGCACCATGACCCGCATGGGTCAGCCGGTCCTGGACGAGCTCGGCTCCGACGGCTTCTTCGTGCGTGCTGTGCACACGCTCGGGGCGCCGCTGGAGGAGGGCCAGGAGGACGTCCCGTGGCCGTGCAACAGCACCAAGTACATCTCGCACTTCCCGGAGTCCCGCGAGATCTGGTCCTACGGCTCCGGCTACGGCGGCAACGCCCTGCTCGGCAAGAAGTGCTACGCCCTGCGCATCGCCTCCGTCATGGCGCGTGACGAGGGCTGGCTCGCCGAACACATGCTGATCCTCAAGTTGACCCCGCCGCAGGGCGAGTCCAAGTACGTCGCCGCCGCCTTCCCGAGCGCCTGCGGCAAGACCAACCTCGCCATGCTGGAGCCGACCACCCGAGGCTGGACGGTCGAGACCATCGGCGACGACATCGCGTGGATGCGGTTCGGCGAGGACGGCCGCCTGTACGCGATCAACCCCGAGGCCGGCTTCTTCGGCGTCGCGCCCGGTACCGGCGAGCACACCAACGCCAACGCCATGAAGACGCTGTGGGGCAACTCCGTCTTCACCAACGTGGCGTTGACCGACGACAACGACATCTGGTGGGAGGGCATGACGGAGGAGACTCCGGCCCATCTCACCGACTGGAAGGGCAACGACTGGACGCCGGAGTCCGCCCGCGAAGCAAATGGATACCGTCCGGCCGCCCACCCCAACGCCCGCTTCACCACCCCCGCCTCGCAGTGCCCGATCATCGCGCCCGAGTGGGAGGACCCCAAGGGCGTGCCGATCTCGGCGATCCTCTTCGGTGGGCGCCGAGCCACCGCCGTACCGCTGGTGACGGAGTCCTTCGACTGGAACCACGGCGTCTTCCTCGGCGCCAACGTGGCCTCCGAGAAGACCGCCGCCGCCGAGGGCAAGGTCGGCGAGCTGCGCCGCGACCCCTTCGCCATGCTGCCGTTCTGCGGCTACAACATGGGCGACTACATGGGCCACTGGGTCGACGTCGCCAAGGGCAAGGACCAGTCGAAGCTCCCGAAGATCTACTACGTCAACTGGTTCCGCAAGAACGACGAGGGCAAGTTCGTCTGGCCCGGCTTCGGCGAGAACTCCCGCGTCCTGAAGTGGATCGTGGAGCGCCTGGAGGGCAAGGGCGAGGGCGTCGAGACCCCGATCGGCATCCTGCCGGCCAAGGGCGCCCTCGACACCGACGGCCTGGACCTCTCCGAGTCCGACCTGGACTTCCTGCTCACGGTCGACAAGGAGGTCTGGCGCGAGGAGGCCTCTCTGGTCCCCGAGCACCTCAACACCTTCGGTGAGCACACGCCCAAGGAGCTGTGGGACGAGTACCGCGCCCTGGTGCAGCGCCTGGGCTGAACCGGCCCTCACAAGACGCCGCGGCCGGCTCCGATCGTGCCCTGACCAGCAACATCGTCACGGGCCGGCCGCGGTGGCAGCACCCCGGACCGGCGAGACTTCGTACAACGGCGTGCGGGGTCCTGGGCCTGTCGTCGCGCGGTCCCGTCTGCCCCGACGGGAGGAGCGCGACGACAGGCCTTCGCCTGTGCTCACTCCGTGCTCACTTGGAGCGGTCCTCCAGGTACCGCGTGTGCGACTCCTGCCGCCGCGCCTCCGTCTCCCGCAGGCCCGCGGCCAGCCGCTCGGCCTCCTCGTGCAGCAGCGTCAACTGCCGCTCCAGGTGCCGTTCCGGCGACTCCTGACCCGGCGCGAGCCGCGTCCACCACCGGGTCCGTACGAACGTGTCGACGGCCTCGGGAACGTCCTGCCGTACGGCCCGCGACAGCGTGTGCACGCCCTCCGGGTCCTGGACGAGCACCTCGGTGACCCAGCCGGGATCCAGCAACGCGGCCAGCAGCTCGGTCAGTTCGGTGAGCCGGCCCGCGGCGGCGGGCGGCAGCTCGACGCCCGCGAGATAGTCCTTGAGCCGGTCGAAGTCGGTCCGGATCTCGTCGAGCTGGGCGGACGGGTCCGGGAAGTCGGGCAGCGCCGGCCGTTCCGGCGGGGCGATCAGGGCCCCCGCCCCGTACAGACCGCCCACGACCACGGGCCAGTACGGGCCCGCGACCCCCACGAAGGTCAGCGCCAGGCCGGCCAGCCCGCCCGCGCTCCCGGCGATGTTCTTGCGGGACTCGAGATAGCCGAGCAGCTTATTGGTAGCCACGGATCTCCTCGAAGGCGCCGTCCAGCGAGCCCTGCTGGGCGTCGAAGAGGCGGCCGCCGGTCAGTTCGGCGATGTGCTCCAGTTCGGAGCGGTCGGAGTCGCCGAAGAGGATGGGGAAGACGGGCGTCTCCCGCTGCGCGGCGCCGAGCCCGGCGTAGAAGTCGTCGAACTCCTGAGCCTTCGCGCCCGCGGTGTTCTCGCCGTCCGTCATCAGCACGATGGACGTGAAGGTGTCCCGGCCGGCGTCGAGGTGCTCGTACGCCTTCTCCAGCGAGGTGTAGATCGCGGTGTCGCCCTCGGCGGTGAGCGCCTCGGTGTCCTCGCGGATGGCGTCGAGGCCGGCCTGCGGATCCGCCGGGTCCACCACATGCGTCCGTACGCTCTTCACGCCCGAGCCGAACGGCATCAGCGTGACCTCCTCGCGCTCCCGGAAGTCCCCGGTGAGGTCGGCGAGCGCGTCCTTGAGCCCCGCCAGCCGGTCGCCCTCCATCGAGCCCGAGGTGTCCAGGACGTAGACCGTCCTGGACGGGCGGCGCAGCTCGTTCTGGTACGAGTCGAGGAGGCCGTCGGCGACGGAACGACTGCCGGGGAAGGGCAGTTCGCGCCGGCGCGTCGTGTCGAGGCCGGACGCGGGCCGCACGGAGGCGACGACCGGGCGGCGGTGGGTGCGCTCGGTGATCTCGCGCTGGATCTCCGGTGTGCGCAGCGCCTCGGTCAGCCGGCGGACGTCCTCGCGGGTGGTGGCGTCGGTGGCCGCGAGGGAGGAGAGCGGGTAGTCGGCGGTGACCACGCCGTCGCGGGGGCGGATCACGGTGAGGCCCGGGATGCCCTTGAGGACGGACTCGTAGTTGAGGAGCGCGTCGACGTTCTCGCGCCGCTCGTACGCCTCCGCCAGCCAGCCCGACGACCCCGAGGTCAGCTGCTGCCCCTGGAAGAACTCCTTCAGCCGGGGCGTGGCCTTGGTGACGTCGGCGTCCGTGAGCGCGGACTGCGCGCCGGAGAGGGCCGAGGCCACGGAGACCAGCGTGGAGAAGCCGGAGTTGGAGCGGGCCGGGTCGGTCATGCCGTATGTCAGCTCCCCGTCCCGGACGGCCTGCTCGACCTGGGCCCAGGTGACGTCCTCCGGCTTCCAGCCGAGCTCCAGGATGGTCGTCGCCCTCACGCCCACGGCGACCGGGCTGGACATGACCGGCGTCTCGGACACGACCTTCTTCGCCGCGTCGGGACGCAGGCGCAGGTAGTCGTTGGACGACAGCCACAGGGCGTCGTACCTCCCGTCCGCCTTGCCCTTCGCCAGCAGCTCCACGGCGTCCAGGGTGCCCATGTAGGTGGGCCGGACCTTGATGCCGGTGTCCTTCTCGACCCGGTCGAGGACCGGGGTCATGTCGGCGATCTCGCTGGAGGCGAGGATGCGCAGGGTGCCGGGTTCCGGGGCGCCCGTGTCGTCGTCCTGATCCTGTGCCGCGGTGCAGCCCGTCAGGAGGGCGAGGGCGAGGAGGGCGGTGAGCCGTCGTCTCATGCGAGCCCTCCTTCCAGCGCGCCCTGCGACCGGCTGCGCTCCAAGTAGGTGCTCGCGTTCTGCAGTTCGGAGGTCAGGGACTCCACGGTCGCCGCCATCACCTCGGTCGCCTGGACCTTGTAGGTGTCGATGGCGTCGAGCGTGCGGTAGATCTGCTGGAACGCCGAGCGCAGGGTCTCCGCGCCGACCGCCGGGTCGGCGGCGATCCGCTGGATCTCGCCGCTCTGCGTGGCGAGCATCTCCGCGTTGCCCCGGATGAGGTCCTCGGTCGTCCCGCGCAGGGCGTTGACCTGGTCGACGACCTTCTTCTGGTTGTCGAGGGCGGAGGCCAGCATCACGGAGATCCGCAGGGCCGACACCGTGGTCGTGGCCGCCCGGTCGACGCCCTTGATCAGCTCCTCGTTGTTGCGTCGTACGACGTCCATGGCGAGGTAGCCCTGCGCGCACACCGCGAGCTGGGTGAGCAGGTCCTGGTGCTTCTGCCGGACCGGGAAGAGCACGTCGGCACGGAGACTGTCGGCCTGCTGCGGATCCGTCGCCTCCACGCCGGCGACGTGCTGCTCGACGGCCGCGTCCAGGGCCTCGGTCAGCACGACGTACTCCTGGAGCTTGCCCATGCTCTCCCACAGCCGGACCCGCTCGGTCTGCAACGCCGCGTTGTCACGCCGCAGTTCGTCCTGGCCGCCGCGCAGCGAGCCCACGATCTTGTTCAGGGTGCCCTGCGCGGAGGCGTACTTGGCGACGTGGTCGCGCAGCTTGTTGCCGCCGGGCAGCCGGGACAGGAACTTCCGGCCCTTGGCGGCGGGCAGGTCGCGCGGGTCCAGGTCCTCCACGACGCGCCGGAGTTCCACGAGCGAGCCCGCGACCTGCGACTGCGCGTCCCCGCCCTTCGCGGGCAGACTCCGTACGGTCCGCTCCAGCATGCGGTTGGACTGCGCGGCGGCGCTGCGCATCTCGCCGGCGCCGAGCGCGGTGATCTCCCCGACCTTGCCGGCGAACTCGGGGGAGCGGGCGTCGAGGGAGGCGAGACCCTCGATGTACGTGGCGGCCTTCTTGGCCATGTCGGTCCGCACGGTCTCGTCGACGGGGACGAGCCCGCCGGCCTTCTCCCGCGGCACGGGCGCGACGGCCTCGGGCGGCGTAAGGACAAAGGTGTCGTCGGTCATGTGCTGTTCCCCCTATCCGCGCGCCCGGCGCGCCATCGCGTGCAACACCTCGGAGGTGGGCACGGGCGCCTGCCGGATGCCGGTCAGCTTCTGGTTGAGGTACTCCGCGTGAGCGGCCGTGGCCTTGGTGAACTCGGCGGTCGCGCCCTGCGGCCGGAACCCGTGCCGGACGGCCAGTTCGCGCAACTCCGGGTCGGTGCTGAGGAGTTCGCCGAGCGAGCGGCCGTTCTCCGTGAGCGGTACGACGGTGTGGTCGCTGTTGGCGGTGGTGTCCGGGTAGAGGACGGCGAGGTCGTCGACGCTCTGGCCCGCCCCGAGCAGAGAGGCGACCTGCGACTCGTACACCAGCACCAGCGGATTGCCGGCGCCGCTGACGAAGTCCCGGAAGGCCGCGTCCGTGCTCGACTGCTGGGCGCCCTGCACGCTGACCAGCTTGCGCATCAGGGGCGCGGTGCGGTCGACGTCGGCGTCACTCGCGGCCACCTTGCCGCCGGCGGCGACGTAGGAGGCGGCGGCGAGGTAGAGGGCGCCGGAGTTGGAGGACTCCGGGTCGGTGCTGGCGATGTAGAGGGTGCCGGTCAGCTCCCCGTACTTCTCGGCACCCTTGAGCTGCTGCCAGGTCCGGTCGCGCTCGGCGGCTTCCAGATAGGCGGCCATCCTCAGGGTGCCGCGGTTCTTGTCCAGGACGGCGAGCCCGTTGTCCGCGAGCACCTCGGCGGCGCCCCGGTGGGCCACGACGACGAGCGGCGAGTAGAAGGGCACCGGCAGGGGCTGCCGGGCCTTGTACTTCGCGGCGAGCTCGTCGGCGGGCGCCTGGCTGGACGGGAAGGCGAGGTCGTACCCCTTGAGGTCCAGTCCCTCCATGGCCCAGGACCCGGAGGTCTCGGCCTTCACGGTGTAGCCCTTGGCGGCGAGGGCCTTCACCACGTCGGGATCGGCGAAGAACTCCGCCTTCTCCGACCCGATCACTGCGCGCACGGTCTTCGTTGCCGTGCCCTTGTCCCCGGTGTCCCGGCCCGCTACGACGGCTGCCACCACTCCGCCGACCAGCAGGACCGCGAGGACGATTCCTACGATTCGTCTCACAGAGGCAGAGTGCTCGCGGAACCCAACATTCCCCGACGGAAAGCATGAACGGGGGGTGACGTACCGGTCCCGGTACTGCAGCGCCCCCAAAGGGGCGCGGGGCTGTATCAATATGGGGCTCCGCCGCGGCGAAGCCCCATAGGGGCGCGGGGAACGGCGCGACAAGCCACGAACAACCCGCGGCTGCCGAACAACAGATCCCCCGCGGCGAAACCGCCTCAGGGGCGCGGGGAACGGCGCGACAAGCCACGCACAACCCGCAGCCGCCCAACAACAGATCCCCCGCGGCGAAACGCACCCCATCCCACCGGCACTTCACAACCGGCGAGAACAACAACCGCCGCTCAAGCCAACGCAGTACATGGCACCCGGTCCGCGCCTCGCTACGGGTGCACGCGGACCGGGGCCGTCATGGGGAGCCCGGTGAGGGCTCAGTGCGCGGCGAGCTCCCGCGGCTCCAGCGCCGCCGCATGCGCGTCCATCCGCTCGGCGGACAGGATCGCCGCCGCGGTGTCGGCGCGCGACGCGGCCACCACCAGCGCACGCCCCGCGAGGGCATGCGCCCGCCGGTGCATGGACGCGAGGTTGGGCCGGCCGGTGACGGACGTGAGGGGCGCTCGGGCCGGCGCCCGGCCTCCCCGCAGCCGGGTCACCTGCTCGGCGAGCCGGTCGGCGGCGGTGTCCAGGTCGGCGGACGGCGCCAGCGCGCGCAGCTCGTCCGTGACGGTGAGCAGCGCGGCGAGATGGCCCGCGAGCTGGATGTCCAGCTCTTCCTCACGGGAACGGTGGGGGAAGTCCGAGGTGGTGCCGGCCATCGTGCTGTGGACCGACTTGGTGCGGATCGGCTCGTACATGGGATGGCCTCCTGTGCTGTCAGGAAACCATCCTAGCTTAGATCTCGTCTAAAGTTGAGCGACCCACAAAACTCGGTCACGGCTGGCCGTAACCGTCCAGGAAGTTCCCGATCCGGGTGATCGCCGACCGCAGGTCTCCCGCCGTCGGCAGGGTCACCACCCGGAAGTGGTCCGGCTCGGGCCAGTTGAAGCCGGTGCCCTGGACGACCATGATCTTCTCCTGCCGGAGCAGGTCCAGGACCATCTGCCGGTCGTCCTTGATCTTGAAGACCTTGGGGTCGAGGCGCGGGAACAGATACAGCGCCCCCTTCGGCTTCACGCAGCTCACCCCCGGGATCTGGGTCAGCAGTTCGTACGCCACGTCCCGCTGCTCCCGCAGCCGCCCGCCCGGCAGCACCAGGTCGTTGATGGTCTGCCGCCCGCTGAGCGCGGCCACGACCCCGTGCTGGCCCGGCATGTTCGCGCACAGCCGCATGTTCGCCAGGATCGTCAGGCCCTCGATGTAGGAGTCGGCGTGCGCGCGCGGCCCGGAGATCGCCATCCAGCCGACCCGGTAACCGGCGACCCGGTACGCCTTCGACATCCCGTTGAAGGTGAGGGTGAGCAGGTCGGGGGCGATCTTGGCGGTCGGGGTGTGCGTGGCCTCGTCGTAGAGGATCTTGTCGTAGATCTCGTCGGAGCAGACCAGCAGGTTGTGCCGGCGGGCGATGTCGGTGAGCCCGCGCAGCATCGCCTCGTCGTACACCGCGCCCGTCGGGTTGTTCGGGTTGATGATGACGATCGCCTTGGTGCGGTCGGTGACCTTCCGCTCCACGTCCGCGAGGTCGGGCATCCAGTCGGCCTGCTCGTCGCACCGGTAGTGCACGGCGGTGCCGCCGGAGAGGGAGACGGCCGCGGTCCACAGGGGATAGTCGGGGGCCGGTACGAGGACCTCGTCCCCGTCGTCCAGCAGCCCCTGCATCGCCATCACGATCAGCTCGGAGACGCCGTTGCCGATGAAGACGTGCTCGACGTCGGTCTCGATGCCGATGGTCTGGTTGTGCATCACGACGGCCCGGCGTGCGGCCAGCAGGCCCTTCGCGTCGCCGTAGCCGTGCGCCGACGAGACGTTGCGGAGGATGTCCTCCAGGATCTCGGGCGGGCACTCGAAACCGAACGCGGCCGGATTGCCGGTGTTCAGCTTGAGGATGCGGTGCCCTGCCGCTTCCAGGCGCATCGCCTCCTCGAGAACCGGGCCCCGGATCTCGTAACAGACGTTGGCGAGCTTGGTCGACTGGATCACCTGCATGTCTGGGAGCTTACGGCCCGGTAACGCTTCGTGGGCCGTGTTTTCCGCCACGTGAGACGCGGTGGTTTGGGTGGATATCGCCGACGGCTGTCCCACACACCCCTTCCGTCTCTACAATGCGCGGCCATGTCCAGGCCACCTCAGTACGAGAACGGGGCGTCCGGCGCCGACGGCGCGCCCGGCGCCCATGACGGCGAGTCGCGGGAGGCGCCGAACGTGTACCTCCCTCTGGTCGAATCGACACCCCCGTACGAGGAGTACGTCGACCCGGCCGCCGCACACGGCTGGCAGAACGCCTACGACCAGACGGCCGAACTGCCCCCGGTGACCGAGGTCGGGCCGGTGGCGGTCGGCGCGCCGGCGGTCGACGCCGAACCGGTCGCCGCCCGCCCGGCCGACCCGGGGCCGCGGCGGTCGCGGCGCAAGCCGAGCCGGTGGCGGTCGCGCCGCGCGTTGGTCGCCGCCGGGGCGGCGGGCGCGGTGTCCGTGGCGGCGCTGATCGCCGGGTTCGCCGTCTCGGGGTCCTCCGCCGACGGGACGCAGGGCACGGAGGACGCCACGCGCTCGGCGCCGGACGAGTCCAGGGGCCCGGCGGGCTCGCCCTCCTCGGACGGCCCGGCGTCCTCCGGTTCCCCGGACACCCAGGGGCCGGGCGGTACGGCGGACACGTCGGAGGGTGCCTCGCCGGACGCGAGGGAGTCCGGGGAGCCCTCGGCGGGGTCGTCCACGGACCCGTCCGTCACCTCCACCCCCACGGACACCTCGACCACCGACCAGGGCGACTCGGCCCCGGGCAACTCCGACGGCAAGGGGCGGGGGCCGGGCGGCACGAAAGGGCCCAAGTAACGGCTGAGCCGAGGAGGTGTTTTCGGCCCCGTCCCCAGGCCGAAAACACCTCCTTGCCCCCATGCACCCCTCCAATGACAATGCGCATGACAAAACTGCGGGTGACCGGAAGATCTCCGGTCACCCTCGTCATGCAGAGGGGACCCCCACATGAGAAAACCTCTCGTCGCCGCACTCTTCGCCCTGGTGATCGCCGGGGCGGGCGCGGCACCCGCGGTAGCGGCACCCGCGCCCGGCGCGCCCGCGGCCACCGCATCCGCGGCCGAGGCGGACACCAGGACGGCCGCCTCGCCCACGCTCCAGGCCGTCACGCTCGCCGGGACCGTCGCGCTGAGCAACTGCTCCGGCTCGGTCGTCCGCTTCCCGAACTCCCTGGACACCGCCCCCGCGCTGGTGCTCACCAACGGCCACTGCCTGGAGAGCGGCTTCCCGGAGCCCGGCGAGGTGATCGTCAACCGGGTGTCGACCCGCACCTTCGGCCTGCTCAACTCCGCCGGCACCCGCGTCGCGACCCTGCGGGCCAGCAAGATCGCCTACTCGACGATGACCGACACGGACGCCACGATCTACCAGCTCACCAGCACCTACGCGGCGATCCGGAACTCGTACGGCATCAGCGCGCTGACCGTGCAGGACACGCACCCCACGGCCGGCACCGCGATCACCGTCGCCTCCGGCTACTGGAAGCGGCTCTACAGCTGCAGCATCGACGGGTTCGTGCACACCATGAAGGAGGGCGACTGGACCTGGAAGGACTCGGTCCGCTACACCTCCGCCTGCGACACCATCGGCGGCACCTCGGGCTCGCCGGTCGTCGACCAGGCCACCGGCAAGGTCGTCGCCGTCAACAACACCGGCAACGAGGACGGCGAGCGCTGCACGGTGAACAACCCCTGCGAGGTCGACGCGAGCGGCAACGTCACCGTCCGCCAGGGCATCAACTACGCCCAGGAGACGTACCAGTTCCCTGCCTGCTTCACGACCGGCAACCAGCTCAGCCTGAGCGCGAGCGGCTGCGTCCTGCCCAAGCCGTAGAGCCGTAAGGGTCAGGGCGTCCTCCGCACCGCCCGACCCGCCAGTACGTCCGTCCGCCGGCCGTCCTCGATCACGAAACGGCCGTCGATCAGCACGTACGGGATGCCCGTGGGCAGCACGCGCGGGTTCTCGAAGGTCGAGCCCGCCGCCACCGTGGCCGGGTCGAACAGCACGAGGTCCGCCCGGTACCCCTCGCGGACCAGCCCGCGGTCCGGCAGTCGCAGCCGGGCCGCCGGGCGTGCGGTGAGACGGGCGACGCACTCCTCCAGGGACAGCACGCCCAACTCCCGTACGTACCGGCCGAGATACTGCGGAAAGGTGCCGTACGCCCGCGGGTGCGGCTTGGCGCCCTGGAGGATGCCGTCCGAGCCGCCGGTGTGCACGGGGTGTCGCATGATCGCCCGGACGTTCTCCTCGTGGCCGACGTGCTGGAGGATCGTCGTGCCGAGCCGGTCGTCGAGGAGGAGCCGGCGGGCGGTGACCCAGGGGGCCTCGCCGCGCAGAGCGGCGGACTCCCGGACCGTACGGCCGACGAAGTCCGCGAGCCCCGGAACCGTCACGCCGGAGATCTCGATCGTGTCCCACTCGACGGGCACCCCGTGACAGCCGTCCGCGCCGACGACCTCCAGGTGGTGCCGGACGCGCTCGGCGCTCTCCTCGTCGGCCAGCCGCTTGAGGATCTCCTCCGGGCCGCCCTCGCTCGCCCAGCTCGGCAGCAGCGCCACCAGCGTCGTACTGCCGGGCGTGTAGGGATACGTGTCGAGGCTGATGTCGGCTCCGGCGGCCAGCGCGTCGTCCAGGAGGGTCAGCAGCTCGGGCGCGCGGCCCTTGTTCACGCCGAAGTTCATGGTGGCGTGCGCGAGATGCAGCGGACAGCCGGCCTCGCGCGTGAGGGCCACCATCTCCTCGTACGCCTGCAACGCCCCGGCCCCGTACGAGCGGTGGTGCGGGCAGTAGTAGCCGCCGTACGACGCCACCACCCGGCACAGTTCGGTGAGCTCGGCGTCCTTGGCGTACATGCCGGGGGTGTACGTGAGCCCGGACGACATGCCGACCGCGCCCTGCTCCATGCCCTCGGCGACCAACTGCCGCATCCGGTCCAGCTCTTCGGGCGTGGCCTCCCGGTCCTCCCACCCGACGGCGAGGGCACGGACCGTGCCCTGGGGGATGAGATAGGCCGCGTTCACGGCGATCCCGCGATCCAGCCGGTCGAGGTACTCGCCGACCGACCGCCAGTCGAAGTCGACGTCGTCGCCGTGTCCGTTCCAGCCGGTGATCGCGCGGCGGACCTCGGCGAGCGTGCGGTCGTCGACGGGCGCGTACGACAGCCCGTCCTGGCCGAGGACTTCGAGGGTGACGCCCTGTGCGGCCTTGGCGCTGTGGTCGGGGTCGCGGAGGAGGGCGAGGTCGCTGTGCGCGTGCATGTCGATGAAGCCGGGGGAGAGGACGAGCCCCTCGGCGTCCAGCTCCCTGACCGCCTTCGGCCGTTGACAGCCGGCCGCCGCGGCCTCCTGGACGATCGACACGATCCGGCCGTGGTCGATCACCACATCGGCGCGGTACGAGGGACCGCCGGAGCCGTCCACGACGTCCGCGTCCCGGATGACGAGCTCTTCCACGCCGGACCTCCTAGAAGAACGTACGGATGTAGTCGACGACCGTGCCGTCCGCCTCCGCGACCGGGATCAGCGGCCACTTGTCGAAGGACGTGCACGGGTGGGACAGGCCGAGGCCGAGCCAGTCGCCGACCTCCAGGTCCGCCTCGGGGGCGGTGCGCAGCCAGGCGTGCTGGTCGGACAGGGCCGTCACCTCGATCCCGGCGGCCGGGCGCTCCACGCCGTCCCGGCGCACCACCTGCGCGAAGGGCAGGTCGAGGTCGTACGCCGCGTCCCGCTTGCCCGCGTTGGTGAAGGCCTGCTCGGCGGAGGGCCGGGACACCACCTGCGTCCACAGCCGGAAGGCGGGCTCCAGGGCGCCCTCCTCGGGGACGCGGTTGAAGGGGGTGATCTTGCGGTAGTGGCCGTCGTCGTGCGAGACGTAGGCACCCGAGCGCAGCAACTTCAGTACCGGGGCGGAGAGTTCGGGGATCTCGGCGAAGACGTCGGCGACCGCGTCGAACCAGGCGCTGCCGCCGGCGCTGACGACGATCTCGTCGGTGTGCGCGAACCGCCCCGCCTTGTCGAAGTCCACGGCGAGCGCGATCAGCCGTCGCAGCCACGCGTGCACCCGCTCGGGGTCCGCCCGCGGGACCTCGCCCTCGTAACCGGCGACGCCGACGAGGCGCAGTGTCTCCGCTCCCGCCACCGCATCCGCGACCGCAGCGCACTCCGCCTCCGTACGGGCGCCGGTGCGGGCGCCCTCCCCGGCGGCGAGCTCGACGACCACGTCCAAGGGGCGGTGCGCGCCGTGCAGGGCGGCGTCCATCAGCTCGACGCCGCGCACGGAGTCGACGTAGCACAGGAAGCGGAAGTCGTCGTCGGAATCGAGCTGGCCGGAGATCCAGCGCAGGGCGGCCGCGTCGACCAGCTCGTTGGCGAGGAAGACCCGCCGGACGCCGAAGGCCCGGGCCACCCGCACCTGGTGCGGCACCGCGAGCGTGATGCCCCACGCCCCGTGCTCGATCTGGCGCCGGAAGAGCTGGGGGGCCATGGAGGTCTTGCCGTGCGGGGCGAAGGCGAGGCCGTGGCGGGCCGCGTACGTCTCCATGAGCCGGAGGTTGTGCTCCAGGCGCTCGGCGGACAGGGCGAGCACGGGGGTCGCGAATCCGTCGGTGAAGAGGTTGCGGCGCTGGGCGGCCAGCTCGCCCACGGTGAGGCCGTCGGCGTCCGGGGGGAGGCCCTTGAAACGGTGGTCGACGCGTTCCTCCGCCAGGCGGGCGAGCGCTTCGCTGGCCATGGAGCCTCCCTGATCAGGTGCGTTGCACTAACTGCAACACTCATTGCGTATATCGCTTACAGCTGTCTAACATCTCGGCCAACGCGGGGTCAACGGAGCCGTCGCCCCCGCCCAAGGTTCAGGAGCTACGACGATCGTGACCATCAGCGGACCCTGCAATGCCCCCGACGTCGTGGACGTCGTCGCGCTCGGCGAGTCCATGGTCACGTTCCTGCCCTCCCGGCCGGGCCGCCTCGCCGATGTTCCGTCCTTCGAGCGGGGGATCGGGGGCGCGGAGTCGAACGTGGCCTGCGTGCTGGCCGCCGCGGGGCACTCCGTGCGGTGGGTCAGCCGGGTCGGCACGGACGGCTTCGGCGACCACCTGGTCGAGGTGATCGGAGGCTACGGCGTCGACGTCTCCACCGTGCACCGGGACCCGACCCGTCCGACGGGCATCTACTTCCGCACGGCGGGCGACCGCTCCACCGACGCCCACGAGGTGGCGTACTACCGGGCCGGATCGGCGGCCTCCGCGATGTCGGTGGACAACGTGGACCCGGGGGCGGTGCGGGCGGGCCGGGTGCTGCACCTGTCCGGGATCACGGCGGCCCTGTCCGAAGGCTGTCTGGACCTCCTGCGCGAGCTCACCGCCCCTCGCCCGGACCGCCCCCTGGTCTCCTTCGACGTCAACCACCGAGCCGGCCTCTGGCAGGACACCGACGGACCGAGGGTGCTGCTGGAGCTGGCCCGCGGCGCCGACATCGTGTTCGTCGGCGAGGACGAGGCGGAGGAGGCGTGGGGGGTCACGGGCGGCCCGGAGGCGATACGGGAGGCGGTGCCGGAGCCGTCCGTGCTGGTGGTGAAGGAGGGGGCGCGGGGGGCGACGGTGTTCGAGGGCGCGGGCGCCCCAGCACCCCCGAGCGCCGCACAGCCGACCCCGCCTGCCCCCTCCGCCCCCTCCGCCCCCGACACCCTCACCTTCGTCCACGCCCTCAACGTCGACGTGGTCGCACCCGTCGGCGCCGGTGACGCCTTCGCCGCCGGTTTCCTCTCCGCCACCCTCCGCGAACTCCCCGTGCGGCACAGGATCCGCCACGGCCACCTCTGGGCCGCCGCCGCCCTCACGTCCCCCGGCGACCTGGCGACACCCCCCACCCGCCCCCACGCCGACCGCCTCGCCGCCCTCGACGACGACGCGTGGGGGAGACTTCGACTCGGCCCCGGCTGGACACAGCCCGCACAGCGGGCCGAGGAGGAGGTACGTACGCCATGAGCCAGACCGTCGACCGCGCGCTGAACATCCTGCCGCTGCTCGCCGAGGGCCCCGCCGACCTGGGACAGGTCGCCGACCGCCTCGGGGTGCACAAGTCCACCGCGCTGCGCCTCCTCCGCACCCTGCACGAGCACGGCATGGTCTACCGCCAGTCCGACCAGCGCTACCGCCTCGGCGCCCGCCTCATCGCCCTCGCCCAGGAGGCGATGGAGAACCTCGACATCCGCGAGATCGCCCACCCCCACCTCGTACGCCTCAACGAACAGTGCGGACACACCGTCCACCTCGCCGTCCACGAGGAGGACGAGGTCCTCTACATCGACAAGGTGGAGAGCCGGTACCCGGTGCGGATGTACTCCCGGATCGGCAAGCCCGTCGCCATCACCGTCGCCGCGGTCGCGAAGCTCCTCCTCGCCGACCTGCCCGAACCCGAGCGCCGCGCCCGCGCCGACAAGCTCGACTACCCCATGTACACGGCCCGTTCGACCCCCAACGCCCCCGCGTTCCTGCGGGAGCTGGACAAGGTGCGCGAACAGGGCTGGGCCACCGACCTCGGCGGCCACGAGGAGTCCATCAACTGCGTCGCCGCGCCGATCCGCGGGGCCGACGACCGGGTCGTCGCCGCGATGTCGGTGTCCGCGCCGAACGTCGTCGTCACCGCGGACGAACTCCTCACCCTGTTGCCGCTGGTCCGCCGCACCGCGGACACGATCAGCGGCGAGTACTCCGGCAGAACCGTTCCTAAAGACTGAGCGGGAGTGAGTCTTGTTGCCAGCACTCTTGCTCAGCCGGGTGTCCCGAACGGTGTTGGGCACCCTGGTCGCCCGCTTTCGATCCACCACCGGGCGGCGCGCATCGTGTGCGCGGTCCGGGAAGGTGGCGGCGGGGTTCCTCACGCCGTCGGATCTCCGGTCGGGCCTGGACGGTCCGATGCCCACCACGATCACTCTGGTCGGGGTGGGGCGGTGCCGTCCGTCGCCGGATCGGATGTCCGAGGGCGCGTCGCCCGACCGCGATGCTTGCCGCATCGTGCCGCGAAATCTTGCGTCGTGGGGTGGTCATCGGCTTCTGCCAGTGCTGAGCACCCCAGCGGGAGGTATAGGCGGGATCGACCGCGACGATCGCTACTCCCTGTTCGGCGGCCATCGACACCAGCCGGGCCTTGAGTTTCGCAGTCGGGAAACGGGAGATGAGGCGGCGGAAGCGCTTGTTGCGGCCGTGCTTCTCCCGGCTCGTCCCGTCGGTGAAGTCGAGGTCCTCGATCGCGATCGCGGCGGCCCCGCACCAGCGGGTGTGGTGCAGCAGCCAGGTCAAAGCGTGCCGAAGTTGTGCGTCCCGGTGCTCGGCGGTGCCGGTGAGGTCGTAGAAGTACCGTTGCGGTTCGCCGACCGGGTTGCCGTGCACGTCCAACTGCCAGGCGGCGAGGTGGTCGTCGTTCATGTCCACCCCCACCACCCCCCGGGCCAGCGCCGTCTGAAGCGGCAGGACGGGGGCGGCGGCGCGTTGCCAGGAGGCGGTCACATACCAGCGGCCGCGCACCGTGTCGTGGTGGATGCGGTAGGCCACCGCCCGGTTGGCGGTGATCCGGTCAAGCCACTCCGCGCCCCGGTGCTTGAACGCCACGGTCGCGTCGAGGACGTAGCGGCCGTGCGGGGCGTTGGCCAGGTGGGCCAGCGGGGCCGGGAGCTTGACCGAGACCTGTCCGGTGTCGGTGACGCGGATCGTCTCGTTGCCGAAGCGCTTGCCGGACTCGCCGTCGGCGGTCAGGAACATCCGCCCCGCCTCCCACCGCTCCCGCCACGCCTGCTCGCTCAGCCCGGCCGCCTCAAGGTGGTGGCGGGCGTTCGCGAGGCGCTTGCCGCCGCGCACCACATGCACCCGGCCCGCCGCCCGCTCCGCCTCCACCACCATGAGACGGTCCTTGAGGGTCTGCAGGCGGCGGGACTTGGCATGCCACTCGCCCCGCGTGGCATAGCCGCGCGCCAGGCCTGCCCGCTTGTCCGCCTTGGCGCCCAGCGGCCGGGTCAGCCGCGCCTCAATCGAGGCGATCTGCCCGCGAAGCCAGGCCAGGTGGGCGGCCTGCCCGCGCCGGGCCAGCGCCCACTGGTCATGGGTGGCCTTGGTGATGCTGCCCGCCCACCGCGCCGACGACCTCCCCGTCAGCGCACGCTTGCGCATCGCCCACCCGGCCGCATCATGCGCCAGCCCCTGCCGGGACCGCTCCGCGAGATCCCCGGCGGCCAGCGACCCCAAGTACACGCCGACCTCGGCGAGTGCCACCGTGTCCGCAGCCGACACCCGCAGCCGGTCCCGGATCGCCACCCCGGCCGGGCCCGGCACCACGAAGGATGTCGCCAACTTCCGCAGCCCGCCCACCAGTTCACCCCCGCCCGGCCGAACATCCCCCGTCACGGCAGTCAACGAGCAGCCTCCGAAAAGGTCACCCATTCGACCCAAGAACTCCCGTTCCCCTGCCGAGTGCGAGTGTCCCCAGCGCACCCCCAGCCGCAGGAGCCCCCTGACGCACAGCGGAACAACCGCATTCAGCACGGGCACTCACTCACGCCCACCAAAAGGCACTCATGCTCAGTAAACCGGCAGCAGTTCCCGACCCCCGTCAAGGAAGCCACTTCATGACCGAGAAGACCGCGCTCACCCCGAAGACCCACACCACCCCGCCCGCGAAGTTCTCCCACGGCGTGCGGAAGGGCAACATCCTCCAGGTCGCCGGCCAGGTCGGCTTCCTCCCCGCCGAGGAGGGCAAGCCGCCCACGCCCGCCGGGCCGACCCTGCGCGAGCAGACCCTCCAGACCCTGGCCAACGTCAAGGCGATCCTGGAGGAGGGCGGCGCGAGCTGGGACGACGTGATGATGATCCGCGTCTACCTCACGGACGTGGACCACTTCGCCGAGATGAACGCCATCTACAACACGTACTTCGAGGAGCAGGCCCTCACCGCGCCCCCGGCCGCCCGCACGACGGTCTACGTCGGCCTTCCCGCCGGGCTCCTCGTCGAGATCGACGCACTCGCCGTCCTGGGCTGAGCCCGGCTGACGCCCCCTCAACTCCCGCACGCCGTACCCGGCACGGCACCCTTCGGGGTGCCGTGCCGCGATCCCCCCTGCCCGAAATCACCATGCCCTTACGCAGAGGACCCCCCAATGTCCTATCCGCTCGCGGCGACCCCCACCCCCGAGACCCCACCCCACACCGGAGGCCTGCTCCTCTGGATCGACGGCACGGCGGGCCTCCTGACCGTCGCCGCCATCGGCATCGCCCTCCTGCTGTTCCTGATCATCAAGGCCCGCCTCCAGCCCTTCGTCGCCCTCCTCGCCGTGTCCATAGCCGTCGGCCTGCTCGCCGGGCTGTCCGTCACCGAACTCTTCGGCACGGTCCAGCGGTCGGACGCCGTCTCCACCATCGAGTCGGGCATGGGCGGCATCCTCGGCCACGTCGCGATCATCATCGGTCTCGGCACGATGCTCGGCGCGATCCTCGAAGTCAGCGGCGGGGCGGAGGTGTTGGCGTCGAGGCTGCTCAATCTCTTCGGCGAGAAGCGAGCCCCCCTCGCGATGGGCCTGACCGGCCTGATCTTCGGTATCCCGGTCTTCTTCGACGTCGGCATCTTCGTCCTGGCACCGATCGTGTACGCGGCCGCCAAGCGCTCCGGCAAGTCGATCCTGCTCTACTGCCTGCCGCTGCTCGCCGGCCTGTCCATGACCCACGCGTTCCTGCCCCCGCACCCCGGCCCGGTCGCCGCCGCGGGTCTCCTGCACGTCGACCTCGGCTGGGTCATCCTCATGGGCATCGTCTGCGGCATCCCGGCCGTGCTGGCCGCCTGGGCGTTCTCGGCGTGGATCGGCCGGCGGATCTTCGTCGCCGTACCGCAGGACATGGTGGAGGCGGCGGCGGAGGCCAGGCTCGCCGTCGTCAACGAGCAGCGGGAGACGGGCGTGGAGCCCCGGGAGACCCCCGTACCGCTCGGCACGGTCCTCGGCATCATCGGTACGCCGCTGATCCTGATCCTCGCCGCCACCTTCTCGTCGATCGCCCTGGACCCCTCCACCGGACGCTCGGTGATCGAGTTCTTCGGCCACCCGTTCGTGGCCCTGACGATCGCCCTGCTGCTGGCGTACTACCTTCTCGGCATCCGCCGCGGCTGGTCCCGCAAGTCCCTGGAGACGGTGTCGACGGCCTCGTTGAAGCCCGTCGGCAACATCCTTCTGGTCGTCGGCGCGGGTGGCGTCTTCGGCGCCGTCCTCAAGGCCAGCGGCGTCGCCCAGGCCCTCTCCGACACCTTCAACGACGTCGGTCTCCCGGTGATCGCCCTGTCGTACCTGATCTCGGTGGTCCTGCGGGTCGCGCAGGGCTCGGCGACCGTGGCGATCGTGACGACGGCCGGCATCGTGGCTCCCCTCCTGGCCGAGGGCGACCACTCCCAGGCCTTCGTCGCCCTGGTCATCATGGCCATCTCGGCGGGCTCGATCTTCGCCTCGCACGTCAACGACGGCGGCTTCTGGATGGTGGCGAAGTACTTCGGCATCAGCGAGCGGGACACGCTCAAGACGTGGACCGTGCTGGAGACGGTGCTGTCGGTGGTGGGCTTCGTGGTGGCGGCGGTGCTGAGCCTGTTCGTCTAGCGGTCGTGCGGTGGGCCCGGCCTACGCCTCGCACGGGCCGGGCCCACCACTCGAACGTACGTAACAGAATGTGCTCATTCGAACACGCACTGTTTCACTGGCGCCGAGGCCGTCGAACGAAGGCGCCCTCTCTGAACGTGTGACCGAGGGGGAGAGGAAACAAGTATGAAGATCGAGCGCAACACCCTGATGCGAGCGGCCGCACCGGCCCTGGTCGCGGGCCTCCTCGATGCCCGTGTTCGCCACCCCGGCCGGCGCGCAGGAGCCGCCCGGCTCGACGGCGGTCCGCTTCAGCGGCAGCGTCCAGCTCAGCGCCCGTTGGGGTGTGCCGAACGCCGTCACGGTCCGCGTCGAGAACGGCAACCTGATCATCACGGACAGCGCGGGTGTCGCGCCGGGCCCGGGCTGCTCGCGGCCGAACCCCAACGACAGCACCCTCGTCAACTGCGGCCCCCTCCCCGTCGCCCGCCTCAACGTCGCTCTGCGCGACCAGGGGGACAGCATCTTCGTCGACGCCCCGGTCAACACCAGCGTCGACGCCGGGACGGGCGACGACACCGTACGGACCGGCAGCGGCAACGACTCGGTCAACGTCCGCGACGGCAACCCGCGCGACACGGTCGACTGCGGCGAAGCCCCCGGCGACTTCGACAGGGCGATCGGCGACCCCGGAGACGGCATCGTCGCGACCTGCGAGCAGCGGGCCACCTTCTAGGCCGCCGGTTGTAGGCGTCTGATAACGAAGTGGGGGCTGGCTGTGTACGTCACAGGATCGTCGACCATACTGCCCGCTGTGGAGCAGCGCATAGGTTCGAGCAGCCAGCCCCTGGAAGGCGCCGGATTCGACCCGGCTTTCGTCCCCGGGCTCACCTCACCCGTGTCCGGCGAGAAGCCGGCGGACGCCAAACCGGAAGAGGCCGAGGAGGTCGCTTCGGAGGAAGCCGTCACCGAGGAGGCCGCCCCCGAGGCGCCCGAGGCGTCGGACGACTCCGACGAGGTCGACGAGGCCGACGAGGAGGAAACCCCCGACGGCCCCGTCTTCGAGGCGTCCGACCGCCGCGCGAAGTTCGTCGCCGACCACAAGGGCGTACGACTGTCCCTGGACGACCAGAGTTGCGAGTTCCGCTGGGACGAGATCGGCGCGGTCGAAACAGAGTCCCCCCGCTTCGGCAAGCGGTTCACCATCACGGTGCACACCCCTGACCGCCGCTGGTACCCGATCGAGATCGAGGCGGCGGCCAGGGCGCGATTCGCCGAGTGGGAAACGGAGTTGGACGCGGTCCTCGACGCGTACTTCGAAGAGGGCGACGAGAACGACACCGCCTAGGGGCGCGGGGAACTGCTTGACCGGCCACAACCGGCCCGCAGCTCCCCGACAACCTGCCGACCCCTAGCTGCAGTACTGGCTTTCCTTGCCGATGGACCGGTACATGCAGTCGGCGTTCTCCAGCAACTGCAGCACCGCATCCCGGTTCCGAGAGGTTTCCCGCTCGATCACCTCGTCGGGCGGGTAGAACCCCCCGCCCCCACTGGATGACGGATACATCTCGAACGTGTACCCGAAGATCTTCTGGTTGCCCCACAGCCAGTCGTCGATCGACCCGTCGGTGATGTACAGGTCGCTCGACTGCTCCGGCGTATAGCCGTTGCTCGCGGCCATCTTCCCGCCGACGGCCGCGAAGGCGTTCCGGTCGTCCGCGGTCATCCCGGTCGCCGTGTCGGCGGTGGTGTACCCGAACGGCCACAGCACCAGCTCGCTGTAGGTGTGGAAGTCGACGCCCGCCTTGATCTGCTGGACGCCCCCCACCACCCGGCTGCGCACGAAGTCGGCGACGACCTTGACCTCCGGCGCCGACTCGGCGGCGGTGCCCCGGTAGGTCTCGGAGGACGGCGACCCCGAGGACCCGCCGCAGCAGCCCCACCGGTAGTTCCAGTTCCGGTTCATGTCCGTACCGACGTACGAGGAACCGCTGTTGGGCTGCCGGTTCTTGCGCCACGACCGGTACGACCCGCTGGCGATGTCGTACTCGCCGCCGTCCGGGTTGAGGTCGGGCACGATCCAGATCTCGCGGTTGTTGACCATGCTGGTGACCCGGGAGTCGGAGCCGTAGCCCGCGCCGAGCTCGCGGATCAGGTAGAGCGCCATCTCCACCGTCAGGTGTTCGCGGGCGTGCTGGTGGTGGGTGAACAGCACCTCGGGCTCGGACTCGTCCGTCGCCACGTTGTCGCTGATCTTGATGGCGACGATGTCCCGGCCCTGGTACGACTTCCCGATCACGCGCCTGCTCATGATGTTCGGGTACGCCGAGAGCCGCGTGGTGATCTCCGCGTTCATCTCGGTGTAGTTGTGGTAGCGCGAGTCGGCCGAGGGGAAGTCGAGGAGCCGGACGTCGTCCTCGCCGTTCGACCGGTCCGGCACCGCGCCCATCGGCGTGACGTCGTAGCCGAGTTGCTTCAGCTTCTTGACCTGGTCCGCGCGTCCGGACACGAAGACCGAGTGGTCGTCGGCGTCGTCCACGGTCACGCCGGACTGCTGCAGTGCCGTACGGGACTTGGAGTCCGAGTGCATGTGCACCTCGTACTGGCGGATGTCGTCGGCCGACGGGGCCGCCTTCGGGGCGCTGTCGGCGTTCGCGGAGAGCGGGGCCGCGAGGGCGAGGGCCATCAGCGAGGCGACGGCGGCGACGGCGGCGCGCCGTCTGCCGGGGCGGGCGCCCGAGCCTCGTATGCGAAGTCGCATGAAGTCTCCTAGTTTCTCCAGGACTTCCGGGATCTCCGGAAGGGGGGAGTGGAGCGGGGGGTGGTTCAGCGACGAACTGGTGCGGGTGTGCCGCTCATCGTCGGCGTATGGCATGAGCAGGTCAAGAGTGAATAAAGACGCGATGGCGTGAAGTGGTCGGTAGAAAAGCCGTGCAGTGTACGCGCGTTGGCGTCCCGGAGTGCGGTCCTCGGTGAAGTGCACTCACGGGTGTGACCCCCGCGTGCATATATGCCGGACTCCGGAGAAAGTGAGGTTTCGGCAACGGGAGGCTGATCATGGGCGGATCAGCGCCAGGACGGGACGGTCAGCTGCCGGTCGAGACCACCAGCTTCGTCGACCGGCGCCGCGAACAGGCCGACGGCCGCGAGCTGTTGGCCCGGGCGCGGCTGGTCACGCTGACCGGACCCGGCGGCGTCGGCAAGACACGCCTCGCCGCGCGCATCGCGGCCCGCGTCGAGCGGGCCTTCCCCGACGGCGTGCGCTTCGTGCACCTGGCCGACCTGTACGACCCGGCGCTCGTCCCGCTCGCCGCCGCCGACGCCCTAGGCCTGCACGACCACTCCGACCGGCCACCGCTGGACACCCTCGTCGCACACGTACGGGACCGGCGCCTCCTCCTCGTCGTCGACAACTGCGAACACCTGCTGCCCGCCTGCGCCGAACTCGCCGCCGCCCTGCTGCGCGGCACCACCGGCGTCCGCGTCCTCGCCACCAGCCGGCACCGCCTCGGCCTCACCGAGGAACACCTCCTGGACGTACGGCCGCTGCCGGTCCCCGACCCCGACGGCGACCTCTCCGCCGCCCACGGCTACCCGGCCCTCGCCCTCTTCGCCGACCGCGCCGCCGCCGTCGCCCCCGGCTTCCGGCTCACCGCCGGCAACCGGGCCGCCGTGGCCCGCCTGTGCCACCGCCTCGACGGCCTCCCGCTCGCCATCGAACTCGCCGCCGTCCGCATGCGCGTCCTCGGCGTCGAACAGCTCCTGGAACGCCTCGACGACCGCTACCGCCTCCTGAACGCCGGCAGCCCCGCCGTCCTGCCCCGCCACCAGACACTGCGCGCGGCCGTCGACTGGAGCCACGACCTGTGCACCGCGCGCGAACAACTGGTCTGGGCCCGGCTGTCGGTCTGCGCCGGCGGCTTCGACCTGGAGACGGCCGAGGTGGTCTGCGCCGACGGCGAGCGGATCCGGTCCTACGACGTCCTGGAGGCCGTCGCCGGCCTGGTCGACAAGTCGGTACTGTGCCGCGAGCCCGGCCCGGACGGCGTGCGCTACCGCCTCCTGGACACCCTGCGCCACTACGGCCTGGACCGACTACGGCAGCTGCCGGGCGAGGAACCCGCCACCCGCCGCCGCCACCGCGACCGCATGGAGGCCCTCGCCACCACCTGCGAACGGTCCTGGTTCGGTCCCGGCCAACGGGAGATCGTGGCCCGGCTGAGGGCCGACCAGGACAACCTGCGGGCGGCGCTGGACTTCAGCCTCACGGCGCCGGGGGAGGCCCTGGCCGGACTCCGTCTCGCCGGCACCCTCTGGTTCTACTGGCACGCCTGCGGCGCCCCCCGCGAGGGCCGTTACTGGCTCGACCGCGCCCTCGACGCCAACCCCGGGCCCACCCGCGAGCGGGCCCGGGGCCTGTGGGTCGCCGGGCTGCTCGCCGGGTGCCCCGAGGACCTCACCCGGGGCCGCCGCAGAGCCGAGGAGGCCCGCGCCCTGGCCAGACGGCTGGGCGACACCGCCGAGGCCGCCCACGCCGACTACGTCATCGGCGTCATCCGGCTCTTCGCCGACGACCTCCCCGCCGCGCTGGCCCACTTCGAGGCGGGCGTCGCCCGCGGCCGCGTCCCCGGCCAGCACCTCAGCCTCGTCGGCCTCGACCAGGTCGAACTCGCCTGCGCCCTCGGCTTCCTGGGGCAGGCGGACCGGGCCGTCGACGTCTGCCGCCAGGCCCTGCGTCTCTGCGAGGAACACGGCGAGGAATGGGTGCGCTCCTACGTCCTGCGGATACTCGCCCTCGCCCACACCGTGAAACGGGACTGGCCGCGCGCCGAACGGCACGCCCGCGAGGCCCTCCGCCTCAAACTCGCCGTCCACGACGTCATCGGCATCGCCCTCACCCTCGACCTGGCCGCCCTCATCGCCACCCAGGGCGGCGCCCACGAACGCGCCGCCGTCCTGCTCGGCGGCGCCGACCGCGTCTGGACCGCCGTCGACCGCGACCGCTGGGGCTCGCCCGCCCTGAGCACCACCCGCCTCGACAGCGAACGCCGCGCCCTCGACGCGGTCGGCCGGTCCTCCTTCCAGCAGGCCTACGACCGAGGCGCCGCCCTCGGCCTCACCGAGATCGTCGGCTACGCCCTCCAGGAACCCGACCTCCCCGAACACCCCGCCGTCCGCACCCCGTCGAACGCCACCCCCGAAGTCCGCCTGACCCGCCGAGAGGCCCAGGTCGCCGAACTCGTCGCCGAGGGCCTCGCCAACCAACAGATCGCCGACCGCCTGGTGATCGCCCGCCGCACCGCCGAAGGCCATGTGGAACGCATCCTCGCCAAACTCGGCTTCAACAACCGCAGCCAGATCGCCGCCTGGGTAACAGCCCAACGCTGACGAGCCATGCCGCCGGTCCGCGCAGCGGCGAGCAGCCGTGGCGCGCAGCGGCGGACGGTCGCAGCGGCCGTAGCCGCCGCCCCAGCTGCGGGCAGTCGTGCCGCTGGGGCGGCACGGGTGGGCGCAGCGGCACCCCGCAGCGCCGGGCTGCGCACCCACCCAAGCCCAGCCCCCACCCCGCGCACCGTCACACCCACCCCACGAAAGGGACAACCCACGTGACGCACCAACCCGAACCCGCCCCCACCCCCCACCCCTTCGACCACCGCATGACCGTCTTCGGCGCCGACGACGACTTCCTCGCCACCGCCCTCCCCTTCCTCGCCGAGGGCCTCGCCGCAACCAACGAACCCCCACCCGTAGCCATCGCCGCCCCCGACAAGCTGGACCTCCTGCACCACGCCCTCGGCCCCGACGCCAAGAACGTCGCCCTCGTCCCGCACACCGACTGGTACTCGGGATCCGCCGCCAACGCGGTAGCGCAAGGCGCCGGTTACCTCGCCGCACACGCCGCCCCCACCGGCCGCATCCACCTCCTCATGGAACCCGTGTGGAACGGCCGAGCCGGCCGCTCCCCACGCGAGTCCGCCGAGTGGATCCGCTACGAGGCCCTCGCCAACCTCCTCTTCGCCCCGTTCGCCACCACCGCCCTGTGCGCCTACGACACCCGTACCGCCGGCCCCGCCATCATCGACGCGGCCCGCCGCACCCACCCCGACACCGGCGTGTACGAGGACCCGGCCCGCATCGCCGCCGAGCTGGACGCCGTACCCCTGCCGCCACCCCCGGCCGACGCGGAACCGCTCGCCCGGCCGGACGCCGAAGGGGTCCGCCGGCGGGCGCGGGCCCGTGGACTCGCCGTCGCGGACGCGGAGCTCTTCGCCGAGTCGGTCACCGCCGCGGCGGCCTCCGTCGGCCCGGTCACCAGCACGCTCCTGTGGGGCGAGGCCCCGTCCTGCGTCTGCGAACTGCGCACGGCCCGCCGCGTCGACGACCCCCTCGCCGGCTTCGTCCCGCCGCCCACCGACGAACTCGAACCCGCGCAGGGACTGTGGTTCGCCCGCCAGGTGTGCGCGTACGTCGACGTCCGCGACGAGGGCGCCGGGTCGACGGTCCGCCTCCAGTACGCGTAGCCGTACCCACGCAACCGCGTAGCCGTACCCACGGCATCAGCCGTACAGGTACGGAATCGGGTAGTCCTCCCCGTGTCCGACCAGCCCGGGGAGGCCACCCTGAAAGCATGCTGCAACTCTCCGGGGGACCCCTCCCGGACCCCGACCCCAGATACGGCGCCTACCCCCAGCCTCCCCTGGGAGCAGGCCATCTGAGCGTCGAGTACGACCCCCGCCCCTCCGCCGTCCGCGAGGCCCGCGCCGAGGTCCGCAGGCAGTTGGAACGATGGGGCCTGGCGGACCGCGAGGAGGTGCTGGACGCGGCGGAGCTCCTGGTCAGCGAGCTGGCCACCAACGCCCTGCTGCACTCCGCGAGCCGCTTCAGGCTCACCCTGACCGCCGCCCACGGCGTCCTGCGCTGCGAGGTCGCGGACTCCGGCCGCCGCACTCCCCAGGTGCTCGCCGCGGGCGCCTCGGAGAGCGGCCGGGGGATGTTCCTGGTGGACGCGCTCGCGCTGCGCTGGGGGTGCCACCAGGACGGGCCGGGCAAGACCGTCTGGTTCGAGCTCGGCACGTGCGGGTCCGACGGCTGCGGTCGGCGACAGCCGTAACATCCGCGAGTTCCGGACGCCCGGGACAACCGTGCCGGGCTGCCCACCCCGGAACCACAGCCCGGGCCCCGGCGGCACGCCCAGCCTCCGGGGGCCCGTCCCGGACCACCGGTTTCCTTCACCGCATGCCCTCTTGTGTCCTCGTCCGCTTTGCGCTTTCTTGATCGGCATGGCGGACACCACGGACAACACAGCGACAGGGACGGCAGCCACCTCAGCACCCCGCAAGTCCAGTTGGAAGTACATCGGCCCCGGAATCGTCGTCGCCGCCACGGGCGTCGGCGCCGGCGACCTCGTGGCCACCCTCATCGCGGGCAGCAACTTCGGCTACACCCTCCTGTGGGCCGCCGTCATCGGCTGTCTCGTCAAGATCTCCCTCGCCGAGGCGGCGGGCCGCTGGCACCTGTCCACCGGCCGCACCCTCTTCGAAGGCTGGGCGAGCCTCGGCCGCTGGACCACCTGGTTCTTCGTCGTCTACGTCGTGATCTGGGGCTTCGTCTACGGCGCGGCGGCGATGTCGTCCAGCGCGCTGCCGCTCCAGGCCCTGTTCCCGGACGTGATGGACCTCAAGTGGTGGGGCATCGCGTGCGGCCTGGTCGGCCTGGTCTTCGTCTGGTTCAACAAGTACGCGGTCTTCGAGAAGGTCATGACGGTCCTGGTGGGCGTCATGTTCGTGGTGACGGTCTACCTGGCGATCCGCGTCACCCCGAACCTCGGCGACGCCTTCGCCGGACTCCTCCCCGTCCTCCCCGACGAGAAGGACTCCATCCTCAACACCCTCGGTCTGATCGGCGGCGTCGGCGGCACCATCACGCTGGCCGCGTACGGCTACTGGGTCAACGCCAAGGGCTGGACCAACACGGGCTGGATGAAGGTGATGCGCCTCGACAACCGCGTCGCCTACGCCACCACCGGCATCTTCGTCGTCTCGATGCTCTTCGTGGGCGCGGAACTCCTGCACTCCGCCAACGTCGCCATCGCCAGCGGGGACAAGGGCCTGATCCAGCTCAGCGACATCCTGGAGGACGAGTACGGCACGGCGACCGCCAAGTTCTTCCTGATCGGCTTCTTCGCCACCTCCTTCACGTCGCTCATCGGCGTCTGGCACGGCGTGAGCCTGATGTTCGCGGACTTCGTGGCCCGCTACCGCTCGCGCGGGGAGGCGGGAGGCGTGGAGGTCGCGTCCGGCGAGCGCGAGAAGTCATGGCCCTTCCGCGCGTACCTGCTGTGGCTGACGTTCCCGCCGATCGTGCTGCTCTTCGAGGGCCAGCCGTTCCGCCTGATCATCCTGTACGGCGTACTCGGCGCCGCCTTCCTCCCCTTCCTGGCCGGCACGCTGATGTGGCTGCTGAACTCGGCCCGCACCCCGCGCGAGTGGCGCAACGGCGCCCTGAGCAACTCGATGCTGGCGATCGCGGGCCTGCTGTTCCTGGTCCTGTGCGTGAAGCAGGTCTGGGACCAGCCGTGGTCGGAGTTCTTCTAGCCGCTGGTTCCTTCAGCCCTTGACGAGTGCGTCCCACTTCGGGCTGAGGGCGATGGCCCTCAGCTGCTCGATCGTGAGGGCGGGCGTCTCGCGGGTCGCGTCGCTGTTCTGGTCGGCGGCGTTGAACGCACTGATCACGACCCGCATCCCGTTCGCCCTCATGGTGTCGGCGGTCCACATGACGACGCCTGAACCGGCCTTGTTGTCGCCGGGCCCCTGCCGGATGGTCACCCGAGTGCCGTCGGGCAGCGTCTCGGAACCGGAGCCGTAGAGGTCGCCCGCCACGTCCCGCATGTCGGGCTGGACGTTGACCTGGACGAAGCTCTTGCCCTTGCCGTCATCGACGACGAGATAGGCGTACTCGGTGTCCTGACCGCCTTTGGCGACCACCTCCACTCCCTTCGGAAGCAGATCGGCGAGGGTCTGCCCGACGGCGGCTCCGTCGGCACCCGCCGGAACGGTCTCCGTCACCGAGGGGTCCGGCTTCGTGGAGTCCGCGGGCATCGCGTCGACGACCTGCCGCCACACACCGGCCGACACCAGGGCCTCCAACTGCGTCGTCGACAGCGGCGGGTTGGGCCTGCTGACCGGCGCGTCCTTCTCGGCCGCCGCGTTCCACTCGCTCACGGTGACGTAGTGCCCGTTGGGCGTCACGAGATCGGCGGTCCACAGCTTGGTGTCGACCCGCCGGTCGGGATACTCGTACCCCTTGAAGATCTTGAGCAGCGACCCGTCCGCCAGCCTGCTGGAGCTGCAACTGTCGTACGGCGTCAGCACCTTGTCCGGACACTCGGCGATCTGCCGGGCCTGGTCGCTCCCGGGCTCGATCCGGTCGAGGCTCATGGAGATGCTCGCGGCGCCCTTGCCGTCGTCGAACACGACACGTGCGTACGGCGGCAGCTCCTCGCCCGTGCCACGCGCGTCGGATTCGCCGAACTGGCCCTCGGGGAGCAGCTCCTGGAACGTACGGATCATGTCGGCCCGGGAAAGGGGCAGAGGCGTGGTGGTCGGTGTCGGGGCGGCGGTCGTCCCGGTGGCAACGGAGCGCTGCTGCGGCTCCTGGGAGTCGTCACCGGGCAGGAGCAGTGCCCCGCCCACCCCGACGAGCGCGAGACTCGCGGCCCCGCTAGCGACCGCGGCCCGGCGCCGCCGCAGCCGGAGCCTGCGGCCGCGGGCATGTCCGGCGGCGGCGAGCGCGGCGCCGTCGTCGGGGTCGAAGGTGTGTCCGGCCTGACGCAGCGCGGTGCCGAGCCGGTCCTCGAAGGGGTCGCTGTGCTGTTCTACGGGCATGGCAAACCACCGTTTCGGCGTGGTTGGAGGCTGGAGGTTGGAGAAGGTCGTTGGTGAACTGTGGGTCAGGGACTGACGTACTCGGTGAGGTCCTCGCCGAGGAGCTCGCGCAGTCTCCCCAGGGCACGGGTGCAACGGGTCCGTACGGCGGCCGAGCTGGCGTCCATCGCGTCGGCGGTCTCCTCGATGGACCGGTCCTCCCAGTACCGCAGGACGACCACCGCCCGGTCCTTGGCGGGCAGCCGCGCCAGCGCCTCCATCAGCGTCAGCCGCAGCGAGACGTCGCCGTGGGCGCCGTCGGCCCGCTCGGGCAGCACGTCCGTGGCCCGCTCGGTGCTGCTGCGGCGCCGCTGGTGGGTGAGGAAGGTCCGGGTGAGGACGGTCTGCGCGTACCCGGCGGGGTTGCCGACGCGGGCCACCCGGTGCCAGCTGATGTAGAGCCGGCCCAGGGTCTCCTGCACCAGGTCCTCGGCGAGATGCGTGTCCCCCGCGGTGAGCAGACACGCGGACCGGTACAGATGCGCCGCGCGCGCCGCGGCGAACTCCGCGTACTGATCCGCCAGGACCTTCCTCATGTGCTCCCCCTGCGCTGCGCCCCGACTGTGCCCTCACCCCTATTGACGCGGTGGGCCCCCGGAAATGTTTCACGACGACTTCTGCCGGGGGACGGGCGGGTAGGTTGCGTCCGAACCATCGGTGCGGCGCGAGGAGCGGACAGACCATGAACGACGGGGCGACGAACGGACCGCAACCGCCGTACGGCCACCAGGCCCCTCCGCCGCCACCCGCACCCCCGGGTTTCGGCCCACCGCCCCCGCAGTACGCGTACGCGCCACCGCCGCCGCAACCCGTCGCGACGGGCCCGGAGTTCCTCGCGGTCGACCGCCACAGCTCGATCGTGGTCGAGGCCTCGGGCGTCGTCTTCGAGATCAACGGCCACGAGGCCGAGTTCCCCTGGCCGGAGGTCCGCAGCGTCCACTACAAGGCGAGCCCTTCGGGCAGGTCGCTCATGATGGCGGTCGTCCACGTCGACGGCGGCGTTTACGAGTGCGCTGTGGACGCGAGGCCGAGAGAGCTGCTGGGGGAGTGGTTCGGGCAGTTGCCGATGGTGCTCGGCTATTACCGGCCCATGGGGTAGGCAGAGGCAGGGAATCGCGTACGACAGCCACCCCCGCCACATGCGACCGAGGCACGGACGGACTACCGGAAGGGGATGTTGAGCCAAGGGCTACCGGGCTCGGACATCAGAATCCGGTGGGCGTCGAGCGCGTCGGTGTACCACTCCCCGAACTCCTCGTCGTCGAAGTGCAGGCACCGCCCGAGGATGTAACCGGCGGAGAAGTCCTGCCAGGAACGATGGGAGCGGGCCGCGCCACGCCCGGCCTCGACGACCGCCGACTCGGCTTCCTTCAGGCCGCAGTAGCGGGCACCGAGGCCCCACCGGGCCATGCCCGAGGCCCGCCCCAGATCCCAGGCGTCGACGGAGGTGACGTACCGGTTCTCGTCGAGGATGCCGTCGGCCCGGAAGCGGGCCTCGTAGCGGGTGATCCTGCCGATGAGGTGCTGCACGCCCTTGATACGTGTTTCGGTCTCCGCCGCAGGGCGGGGATCGGACTTGGTGACACCGTCCGGAGTGATCACGGTCTCGCCGGCATCACGATGGCGAAGAACCTTGGCGGCGGCATCCCGCCAATAGGCGGTGTCCACGAAGCCGCCGAACTCACGGGCGATGGTGCGACGCAGACTGAGCACGAACTCCCAGACCGGATTGGCGCCGTCGAGCGCCAGCAGACCGCGCTGCTGGTTGCTCCATTCCACGGGGTCGGTGACGCCCCACCATTCCCGAAGCGTCTTGCGCTCTCCGGGATAGCCGCGGCCGTGATAACCCATGGCGTTCCAGGGGTAGCCGTCCCGCACGAAGAGCAGAGCACCGCAGGCGAGCCCATGGGCGACCGGGCCGTTCAAGGGCCCGCCGACCTGGAGGGTGCGCAGCTTCGGCCCGTACGAGAAGCCGCTCACCCGGTCGGAATGCGCGGCCCAACTCGCCGAGTACGGCGGCGCGGACGGCAGGAACGCCTCGCACGGACTGCCGGGATTGACCACGATCATCGGCGGATCCGACGGCTCCCACACCTTGGCGAACCAGCTGAGTCTGTTCCAGTCGAACACGCGGTGCGGCTCCGGAGCGGGAAGCATCCCATCGGTGTACACCGGCCAGATCCGGCCTCCGGTGACGCGCGGATCATGACCGAACACGGCGTACGTGCCGCTGGGCGTGGCATCCGCCTTGTCCCGCCGTATCTCGAAGTACACCCGGTTCCGCGCGAGCACGTCGAAGTACGCCGCCCAGTCCTCACGCGACTTGGCCTCGAACAGGGCTCGCTCGACTTCGGTCGGCGCGGTCCAGGCGGGCGACACCGGGGACCCGAAGCCGGCGGGCGGAGGGCCGAAAGACATGGAAGCATCCTCAGGAATCACTGCTCACCGCCCAACGGGATGCAGGCACAGCGACGTCGCACCATCCGCGCTGTACTCCAGGTTGGCGAGATAGTCCCCGGCGGCGCACTCCTCGACCCCGGGATCCTTCACCTCGAACTCCGCGTCGGACGAACCACAGGGCTCCGGTTTCAGATCCTGCGCACTCCAGGAACCGTCGTTGCGTGCGCACGAGCCCACCGTGAGCGTCTCCGGCGGATCGTCCCCGAAGACCGCCCCGATGACGATCAGCACCGGAAGGGCCATCACGACCAGACCCAGCGCGGCCAGCGGCACGGCGGCGATCAGACCGGCAGGTCGCCGCATCACCGGCTTGCCCGGGTCGAGCGGTGGCCGCCAGCTCCCGGTGGCGGGCTGGGGGAGACCGCGCAGGGTTGACCGCGCACTGAGGTTCAACAGCAGGACGAACGGCGTGATGATCGCCGACAGCGGTCCCCACCAGCCCTGCACCAGGGTGTCCGCCTGCATCTGCCGGAAGACCGCCGTCCCGCAGGTCCGGCAGAAGACCCCCTCCCGCCGCAGGAACCGCATGATCACGACCATGCCCTGATGCCCACGGACGGTCACCGCGGCAGCGGGCGCGGCTCCGCACACCTCACACACGGGCCCGGGCCCGGGCATGACTCCCACGGGTGCCGTTCCGGCGTACGGGGAGGGCTGCGACGGCATCGCAGGCGCGTACGCCGGGTGCGGCACAGGAGGCTGCTGAGGGGGCGGGTACGGCGGGGTGCTCACGAAGCCTCCGTCGGTGATCAATCGGCCGGTGAAGCACCTTACCGACCCGCTCAACTGCGCCGCCCAGCAGCCGAGTCGCCGCCTCCGTGCCCCGCCGTCTCAAGACCTTCCCTCATACGGGCCGCCCCGGAAGTACAAAGCCCCATACGCCCGAGGCCGGTCACCACGCTCATGTGCCGCATCCGCCCGATCAGCCGGCGCCGACCGAGTCGCCAGTACTCGCAGCGTCTCCAGACCCCTCAGAACCCCGGATCGGTTCTCGGACCGCTTCATCCATGCCGGCAGCCGCGCGAACATCGCCCTCGTGGGCCGCGTACCGCCGCGCTCGCGCAACGAGGCGTCCACATACGCCGCGAGTTCGTCGACGTGCTCCTCGTTGTACGCCCACAGGACACGGCCGACGCAACGGGTCTGCAGCCACAGCGGCCGTCCGAAGAACGGCTCCTCGGTGCCGCCCAGCGTCGCGGCGACCAGTCCGGCACCCCGCACGTCCGGTTCCCAGTCGGCGACCGCACCGCACCCTCCGCACGCCAGTCGGCGTGGCTGGAACATCAACTCGGTGACGTACCTGGGTGGGGGCAGACCAGGGCGGGGGACGACAAGGGCGCAGCCGCCGCAGCGCGGGCAGACCACGAGGATGCGGTCGGCGAATTGAGCCAGCATGCGTCCCGGGTCATGGTGGCGGGTCGGATCGTTGCTCGGCTCGGAGTCCATGGTGGACACCCTCGCAGGCGAGCAGAGATCTCGAACGCGATCCACGGCACACCGGGGGGTGCGGCACCGCCCACACAGCGGTGCCGCACCCCCCGTCACCGTCTACGGCAGCGCGTGCACGTGCGGCCCCACCGCGTTGGACCACGCGTTCCCCGCAGTCGCATCCCAGTTGGTCGACCACGTCATGGCCCCACGCAGCTCCGGGTAGGTCCGGGCCGGCTTGAAGGTTCCGCAGCCCGTTCCCTTCGCCAGGCAGTCCAGCGCGTTGTTCACCACGGACGGAGACACATACCCGCTCCCCGCCCCGCTCGGCGAGGCCGGCACCCCCAGCCCCACCTGTGACGGAGCCAGCCCGCCCTCCAGCTGGATGCACGCGAGGGCCGTCAGGAAGTCCACCGATCCCTGGCTGTACACCTTGCCGTCGCAGCCCAGCATCGAGCCGCTGTTGTAGTACTGCATGTTGACGACCGTGAGGATGTCCTTCACGTTCAGGGCGGTCTGGAAGTACGCGTTGGACGTGGACTGCATGTCGATGGTCTGCGGTGCCATCGTCAGGATCATCGACGGGCCCGCCTTCGCGGACAACGCCCGCAGCGCCTGCGTCATGTAGGTCGCGTTGAGCCCGTTCTCCAGGTCGATGTCGACGCCGTCGAAGCCGTACGTCTGCATCAGCGCGTACACGGAGTTCGCGAAGTTCGTCGCCGAGGCCGAGTCGTTGATCGACACCGTCCCCCGCTCGCCGCCCACCGAGACGATGACCTTCTTCCCGGCGGCCTGCTTCGCCTTCACGTCCGCCTTGAACTGGTCGACGGTGTAGCCGCCCAGTCCGGCGGAGTCGAGGTTGAAGGTCACGGCGCCGGGAGTGGTCGTCGCGTCGGCGAAGGCCACCGCGATGATGTCGTACTGGGACTGGACGGCGGACAGCTTCTGGACCGTCGCTCCGTTGTTGAAGTTCTGCCAGTAGCCCGTCACCGCGTGCTTCGGCAGCGAGACGTCACCACCTCCCGGGGACGCCGTGGTCGTCCCCGTCACCGCCGCCGACTTCGCCGACTCGCCCGCCGCGTTCGTCGCCGTGACCTGGAAGGAGTACGACGTCGACGCCGCGAGGCCCGTCACCGTCGCCGAGGTTCCCGTCACCGCCGTCACCTTCGTGCCGTTGCGGTAGACGTTGTAGCCGGTCGCGCCGGACACCGTGCCCCACGCCAACGACACCGACGACGCCGAGGTCCCTGCCACCGACAGACCGCTCGGTGCCCCCGGGATCGTCGGCGCGGGGTCGCCGCCCCCGCCGCCGTCCGGCCCGAACACCGACACGTCGTCCGCGAAGTACGCCGGCTGCCCGTACCAGCCGTGCGTGTACACCGTCACCGAGGTCGTGGACGCGCCCGTCTTGAAGGACGTCGTCAGCTGCTTCCAGGACGTGGAGTCCGGCGTCCACGTCGACACGTCCGTCGTGCCCGTGCCCGTCGCGCCCAGATAGGCGTACCCGCCCTGCACCCACGCGCTCAGCGTGTACGTCGAGTTCGGTTTCACCGCCACCGTCTGGGTGCACCGCGCGTTGTCCTGCCCGGCCGGCGTCGCCTTCAGCGCGGTCGCGCCGCCGTGCACCGGCGAGGAGACCGTCGTACCGCTGCCCGCGGAACAGGTCCAGTTGGTCAGGCCCGACTCGAAGCCGGCGTTCTTCGCGTTGTTGACGTCCGCGGCGGACGCCGGGCCCGCGCCGGCCACGGCCAGTGCGAGGGAGAGGGCTCCGGAAAGGAGCAGAAGCCGGGTGCGTCTGGGTATGCCTGGTACGGGGTCCACTGGGGCCTCCGGTGGGGGAGAGGTGCGGAGAGGAGAGGACGACGGTGGCCACCGTTGGCGTACAAGTTGGTCCAGACCAATTCACCTGTCAAGGGGGCGGGAGGGGAAGGGGTGTCATCGCGGGGTCAACTCCCCCGTGCGGCAAAAGATCACGTGGCACATGCGCCCCATCTGGACTGAAATAGCCCCCTTTTGCGCTCCCAACAGGACCAGGAAGTCACAGAAACGCTGTTCTCCGGTCACAGGGGCGTGGATACAGTGCTCAGGTAGTCACGCAGTGAAGTCGACTGGGTGCGCCGGGGTAGGGCCGGGCGGGCCGACGGGCATGGGATTCGGGGAGCTGCGCGTGCCAACTGCCATTGCTGTGACCAGTGCCGACATGGCGCTGCCACCGCAGGATCAACGGACCATGCCCGCCGTGGTCCTGCCGGACCTGGACAGCGAGCCGCTGGAGCGGTCGCTGGCCGTCCTGCAGTCGCTGATCGACCAGCACGGACATGTGATCGTCGTCTGCTCGCAGGCGGTGTCACAGCAGACCGAACGGCGGCTGTACACCGTACGGTCCCTGCTGGAGAGCGACCGTATCGCCCTGTTCCGTCCCGAACTGCCGCCCCTCGGACTCGCCGTCCTGGCACGTCAGTTGCGGCAGCTCGCCTCCTGCGACCTCAGTCCGGGCGTGCTCGCCTCGGCCGGCCGGCTGCTCACCCACTACATCCACACGGGCGCGCTCCTCGGCTCCGTCACCAAGCTCGACCGCGTGCCCGTGGGCCTGAAGTCGCACGCCAAGTCCTGGGTGCCGGGCAGCCAGTTCGCGGTGCTCGCCCATCCGCAGCCGCAGCTGGAGCGCATCGGACCCGGGGCCACCCTGGCGGGCCCGGAGTTCGCCACGTCGATGCTGGTGGCCAGAGGCCAGCTCCAGTCCGACTGGGTCAACGACTCGCTGGCCAAGGCGTGGAACGTACAAGGGCTGCGCGAGTGCCCGCTGCCGGCCGAGTCCGCGCGGTGGTGGGGGACCGGGAAGCTGATCGAGTTCTGCAGTTTCCTGCCCGACCTGTCGGTGCTTTACCAACTGGTCACCTCGGTACGGCAGAACATCTGTCACTGGTGCGGAATCGACCTCATCGGCGACCGCTGCGTCTTCTGCTCCGCGACAGCACCGGCACAGCCCGGACCAGCCGCGTCACCAGCGTCATCCGCGTCAGCCGCAGCACCCCGGTACCAGAAACAACTGCCCGCCGGGTGACCCCTCGAAGGCCGCCCGCCACCCACCGACTCCGCTCGACCGAACCCCCAATGAGGTTGCACGGTTCATGAACTCCCGTCAGCGCCGCGGCGTGATACTCCTGCTTCTGTCGGTCCTGTGCGCCCTCGGCGCCTTCGCCGGCGTGCTGTCCGTCATCAACGACGTGAAGTCCAAGGTCGGCCCCGAGGTCACGGCGTACCGGCTGAAGTCCGACGTGCAGCCCTACACCAGCCTGACCGCGGGCCAGTTCGAGAAGACCGAGATGCCCGAGCGCTGGCTCTCCGAGACGGCCGTCACCGATCTCTCGCAGATCCGCGGCAAGATCGCCGTCACCACGCTGAAGGCGGGCTCCCTGCTGCAGAGCGACATGATCGTCGACCAGCCCGCCCTGCAGCCCGGGCAGCAGGAGGTCGCCATCATGATCGACGCGGCGACCGGGGTGGCGGGAAAGATCACGCCGGGATCGACGGTCAACGTGTACGCCACCTTCGAGGGACAGCGCGAGCAGGACCCCGCCCAGTCGAAGATCATCGTGACCAACGCCAGGGTCATCGACGTCGGCGAGCTGACCGCCCTCAAGCCCGACGACAGCGACAACACCCGGCAGGAGACCGACGCCGTCCCGATCACCTTCGCGCTCACCACCGTCGACGCCCAGCGCATCACGTACGCGGAGTCGTTCGCCGAGGAGGTCCGGCTCGCGCTCGTCGCGCCGGGCACCGACACCACCGTTCCGGAGCAGGACCGCACCTACGAACTCGCCAAGGACAAGTGAGAGGCCGCCATGCCCACGAGGATCCTCCCGGCTGTCGGCGACGCGGACGCGGTCCGGTCCATCACCACACTCCTCAGCCAGCTCCCGGACGCCGAGCCGATGGCCCCGGTGACCGACTCCACGCAGCTCATCGACGCCCTCGCCCGCCTCGCCGCCGAGTCGATCGACGAACTGCCCGAGGTCGTCGTCGTCCACGAGCGCATCGGACCGGTTCCCGCCCTGGAACTCATCCGCGAGGTCGCCCTCCGCTTCCCGGCCGTCGGCGTCATCCTCGTCACCTCCGACGCCAGCCCCGGCCTCTTCCAGGCCGCCATGGACTACGGCGCCCGCGGCCTGATCGCCCTGCCGCTCGGGTACGAGGAGCTGGCCATCCGCGTCCAGGCGGTCGCCCAGTGGTCGGTGGGCGTACGGCGTCACCTCGGCGCCGGCGGCGACGTGTTCACCGGCGTCGGCGGCACCGTCGTCACGGTCAGCGGGGCCAAGGGAGGCGTGGGCGCGACCCTCACCTCCATCCAACTCGCCCTCGCCGCCCAGGCGTCCGGCCGCAGCACCGCCCTGGTCGACATGGACCTCCAGACCGGGGACATCGCCTCGTTCCTGGACGTCCAGTTCCGCCGCTCGGTCGTCGACCTGGCCACCATCACCGACATCTCGCCCCGCGTCCTCGCCGACGCCGTCTTCCGCCACGACACCGGCCTCGCCCTGCTGCTCGCCCCCGGCGAGGGCGAACGCGGCGAGGAGGTCACCGACCGCGCCGCCCGCCAGATCGTCAGCGCCCTGCGCTCCCGCTACGAGATCGTCGTCGTCGACTGCGGCTCCCAGCTCAGCGGCGCGGGCGCGGCCGCCGTGGAGATGGCCGACACCGCGCTGCTGGTCACGACTCCGGACGTGGTGGCGGTCCGGGGCGCCAAACGCACGGTACGGATGTGGGACCGGCTGCAGATCCGCAAGGCCGAGGAGACGACGGTCGTCGTCAACCGCCACTCCCGCGGTACGGAGATCCAGCCCCCGCTGATTCAAAAGATCACCGGCACCGCCGTCGCCGGCACCGCGATCCCCGCCAACTTCAAGGAACTCCAGAGCGCGGTGGACGCCGGCCGCGTCCACGAACTCGACAACCGCAGCACCGTGAAACAGGCCCTGTGGGGTCTCGCGGGAGAGCTGGGCCTGGTCAAGGGGTCCGAGTCGCCCGGCCACCGCGCCGGCCGGCTGCGGAACGGCGACCGGTCGGCGATCGGCTTCCGGCGGCGCAGAGAGCTGGGGAGGTAGGGATGCGCCGTCCCCGGTGGAAAGACGACGACGGCCAGGTCACCATCGAGTTCCTCGGCATGACCCCGCTGATCATCCTCACGCTGGTGCTGATGTGGCAGTTCGTGCTGCTGGGATACACGTACACGCTCGCGGGGAATGCTGCGGACGAGGCGGTACGGGCGGCGACGGCGGCGGACCCGGGTGCGCGGCAGGGCGCGTGTCAGCAGGCGGGCCTGGACAAGCTGCCGGGCGCGTGGAGCGGCACGGTGGAGTGCAACACGGCCGGCGGCTATGTCACGGCCGACGTCCATCTCGAAGTCCCCGTCCTCTTCCCCGGCTCGATCGGCTTTCCGTTCACGGTCGACGGCCACGCGGGCGCCGTAGAGGAGGAGAAGGACTGAGATGTCGTACGACGGGAAGGGGAGGGCTCGCCGCACCGGCCGCGACCGCGGCCAGGTCGCCCTCGAGTACCTCGGGTTCATCCCGATCCTGATCCTCGTCGCGCTGGCGGGGGTACAGATCGGGCTGATCGCCTACACCGCCCAGCAGGCCGGGACCGCCGCCCGGGCCGGAGCGCGCGCCGCCTCGCTGGACCTGGGCGCCCAGGACGGCTGCCAGAACGCGGTCAGCGACTGGCTGGCGGACGGAACCGAGTGCACGGAGGCGCGCGGCGCCGACGAGGTCACCGTCACGGCCACCGTCGACATCCCGTCCGTCGTCCCCGGCTGGGACTTCGACCCCGCCCGGAAGACCGCCACCATGCCGCTCGACCACTGAGGACGCACCCATGAGCCTGCGGTCACGCATCAACACCCCGGAAGAGAACGGCAGCCGGGGCGAGGACGGCCACCTGGTCGCCTCCTACCGGGCCAAACTCCTGGAGGAGATCGACCTCGCGGAGATGAGTTCGCTCGCGGCGGCCGAGCGCCGGGCGCGGCTGGAGCGGGTGCTCGGGCACATCATCAGCCGTGAGGGTCCGGTCCTGTCGACGGTGGAGCGCTCCCAGCTGATCCGCAGGGTCGTCGACGAGGCGCTCGGACTCGGCATCCTGGAGCCGCTGCTCGAAGACGCGTCGATCACGGAGATCATGGTGAACGGCCCGGACGCGATCTTCGTCGAACGCGGCGGCCGGGTCGAGCAGTTGCCGCTGCGCTTCCCCTCCCACGACCAGCTGATGCAGACGATCGAGCGGATCGTCTCGACGGTCAACCGACGGGTGGACGAGTCGAACCCGATGGTCGACGCACGCCTCCCCTCCGGCGAGCGCGTGAACGTGATCATCCCGCCCCTGTCCCTCACCGGCGCCATCCTCACCATCCGCCGCTTCCCCCGCTCCTTCACGCTCCAGGAGCTGGCGGGCTTCGGCTCCCTCGACGACCACATGCTGTATCTGCTGGCGGGCCTGGTGCAGGCGAGGTTCAACATCATCGTCTCGGGTGCCACGGGCACCGGGAAGACCACGCTCCTGAACGCCCTGTCCGGTCTCATCCCCGACACCGACCGCATCATCACCATCGAGGACTCGGCCGAACTCCAGCTCCAGCAGCGGCACGTGGTCCGCCTGGAGTCGCGCCCGCCGAACGTGGAGGGCCAGGGCCGGGTCACCATCCGCGACCTGGTCCGCAACTCCCTGCGGATGCGCCCCGACCGGATAGTCGTCGGTGAGGTCCGCGGCGGCGAGTCCCTCGACATGCTCCAGGCGATGTCGACCGGCCACGACGGCTCGCTGGCCACCGTGCACGCCAACAGCGCCGAGGACGCGCTCATGCGGCTCAAGACCCTGGCGTCGATGTCCGAGGTCGAGATCCCCTTCGAGGCGCTGCACGACCAGATCAACAGCGCGATCGACGTCATCATCCAGCTGACCCGGTTCGCCGACGGCGTCCGCCGCATCACCGAGATCGCCCTGCTCGACAGCCACGGCAGCGAGCCGTACCGCATCGCCACGGTCGCCCGCTTCAACGCCCAGCCGATGGCGGCCGACGGCCGGATCTACGGCCGCTTCGAGTACTTCCCCATCCCGCGCCGCGCCGCCGACCGCCTCTACATGGCGAGCCAGCCCACGCCCCAGGCCTTCGGCGTGGCCCAGTCCGCAGACCAGCTAGCCACCCGAGTAGCCAGGTAGGAACGACCCCCATGGATCTCGAGACCCTCGTCACCCTCACCACCGGCATCGCGCTGCTGACCTGCGTCCTCGCCGTGATCGGCGTCCACACCTACGCCAAGGGCAAAGCACAGCGGGCCGCACTCGTCGAACGCCTCTCGGCCGCCGGCCAGATACCGCTCACCGGCCGCCGGCGCCGCTTCCGCAACCTGGACCGCCGGCTGCGCGGCACCAATCTCGGCCGGAAGCTGGAGCTCCGCCTGGCGGCGACCGGCCTGGACATCACCCCCGGCGAGTTCTTCGCCGCGATGCTCGCCGCCGTCGCCGGCCTCTGGCTGATCGGCCAGGCCACCCTGGCCCCCTTCTTCGGCCCGATCGCCGGACTGCTCGGCATCTGGGCGGCGGTCCAGTTCCTCAACTGGCAACGCCAGAAACGCATCGAGAAGTTCATCAACCAACTCCCCGAGATGTCCCGCATCCTGGCCAACGCGACCCACGCGGGACTGGCCCTGCGGACCGCCATCGGCATGGCGGCGGAGGAACTGGAGGCCCCGGCGGGCGAGGAACTCGCCAAGGTCGCCAACCAGTTGGCGATGGGCGCGACGATGGACGACGCGCTGGGCGAGATGGCCGAACGCCTGCCCTCCCGCGAACTGGTCGTCCTCGTCACCACCCTGGTCCTGTCCAACCGGGCGGGCGGCCAGGTCGTCAGCGCCCTGCGGAACCTGACCGAGACGCTGGAGGAGAGGAAGGAGACCAGGCGCGAGGTCCGTACGCAGCTGTCCCAGGTGAGCATGACGTCGTACGCCGTCCCGGTCCTGGGCGTCGGCTCGCTCTTCCTCATGAACGGCGTGAAGGACGGCGCCCTGGACCGCATGACGGGTTCGCCGGTCGGCCAAGGGGCGGTGATCATCGCGTTCGCGCTCTACGCGGTGGGCTTCATCCTCATCCGCCGCCTGTCCCGCATCGACGTCTGAGCAGCGGGGGATCACATGATGGCACTCCTGCTCGCCCTGCTGATGGGCCTCAGCGTCTGGGGCATCTTCGCCGGCATCCGCATGTACCGGGCCGACGCGAAGCTCCCCAGCGACCTGGCGCTGGCCCTGGAGGTCGGCGCCACCCGCACCGGCGCGGTCGACTCCCTCATCGACCGCATGGGCATGCGCTACGCCCCCGCGGTGCTACGGCTGATGGGCCCCAAGCAGGTCGCGAAGTACCGCCGCAAGATCGACCTCGCGGGCAACCCCGGCGGCCTGACCATCGACCGGTACGCGGCCCGCCGGGCGGTCTACGGCTTCCTGGGCGGCGTCGGCTTCCTGGTCTTCCTGCTCCGGGGCGACCTCCTGGTGGCCCTCCTGCTGCTGGCCTTCGGCGCGTTCTGGACGGAGGTCGGCATCTGGTCGGCGATCCGGATCAGGAAGGACGTCATCGAGCGGACCCTGCCGGACTTCCTGGACGTGCTCGCGGTCGTGGTGAGCGCGGGGCTGGGCTTCCGGCAGGCACTCGATCGGGTGGCGTCGAAGTACGAGGGCCCCTGGGCGGACGAACTCCGCATCACCCTCCGCCAGATGGACCTCGGGATGAGCCGCCGCCAGGCCTTCGCGGAACTGCGCCGACGCAACGACTCCGAGCAGGTCGCGATGTTCGTGACGGCGTTGCAGCAGGGGGAGGAACTGGGCGCGCCGATCGTCGACACGCTGGTGTCCCTGGCGAAGGACATGCGCCGGACCGACGCCCAGAACGCCCGCCGCAAGGCCGCGAGGGCGGTCCCCAAGGCCACGATGATGATCACGACGTTCATGGTCCCGGCCACGATGATCCTGCTGGGGGCGGGGTTGCTGCTGGGCTCGGGGACGGACTTCGGGTCCATCACAGGGGAGTAGGGAGGGGGACGGCATGGTGACGGTGACCGGACACACGACCGCCGACGGCGATCAGGCCTCGCAGGGAGCGAGGGGAGTGAGGGGAGCGAGGGGGCCGCAGGGGACTCACGGGCCCCAGAGGGCGCACCTCGGCGCACCCGCCCTCTCCGTCCAGGTCAACGCCCTCCAGGCCATGTGCCGCCAGGTCTTCGGCTTCCGCCTCGCGATGATCGCCGTGGCCGCCCCCGCCGCGCTCCTCAACGCCAACCCCGGCCTGGGCGTCCGCCTGGTCGGCGCCGCCGTAGTGGTCACCTTCATGACGTCGTACGTCCTCTTCAGGGACTGGGAACGCTTCGGACCCCTCCTCCTCCGCCACCCCACCCTCCTCGCCGCGGACACCCTCCTGGGCTCCCTGCTCCTGATCTCCGCGGGCCCGGACACCACCCTCGCCTACGTCAGCGTCTGCACGCCGCTCCTCGCCGGCATCGTGTACGGCTGGCGCGGCGCCGCCGTCTTCGCCTCGCTCCAGTCCCTGATCCTCCTGCTGGTCCACGCGACCCTGAAGGACGGACCCGATGTCGGCCTGGCGGAGCGACTCCTCCTCCCCGGCCTGTGCGTCATCACCGGCGCGGTGGGCTCCACCCTGCGCAACCTGATGCTCCGCTTCGGGACGGCGACGCAGGCGCTGGCCACCGTCAGGGCCCGCCTCGCCGTCACGGAGGCGGTCGGCGCCGAACGGGCCCGCCTGGCCCGCGAGATGCACGACTCCGTGGCCAAGACCCTGCACGGCGTGGCCCTCGCGGCGGACGGCCTGGCCCACACGGCAGGGTCGCCGGACCTGGACCCGGCCCGCGTGAAGCAGCAGGCCGAACTCGTCGCCCGCGCCGCCCGCCGAGCCGCCGCCGAGTCCCGCGAACTCCTCACCGACCTGCGCCGCGAGTCGGACCCGGCCCACGCCACGGACGTACTGTCCGAACTGGCCGCCCGCACCCAGGACTTCACCGCCCGTACGGCCCTCCCGGCGTCGTACCACCCCACCGGCGAGACCACCGAGCCACCCCTCGTCCCGCCCGCCGTGGCCCGCCAACTCCTCTCCATCGCCGCGGAAGCGATGGAGAACGCCCACCGCCACGCGTTTGCGACACACGTGGACGTCCGCGCGGGCGTCGTCCACGGCGACCTGCTCCGCATCAGCGTGTACGACGACGGCCGCGGCCTCCCGCCCGACACCACCCTCGAAGACCTCCGCAGATCGGGCCACTTCGGTCTGGTCGGCATGGTCGAGCGCGCGAAGGCAGTCGGTGCCCGGATCGAGATAGGCCGGGGCGCCCATGCGAAAGGCACGGAGGTCCTACTGGAACTCCCCTTGGCGGCAGTGACCCCGCCGCCCCCCTTATCCACCACCCAACCCCCCACCACTCCCTGAGAGGAGGCCGAAAGATGCCGGACCAGCAAACGCCACGCCGCACCCACCTACGGGTCGTAGTGGCGGACGACAACCCGGTCGTACGCGCAGGCCTCACCGCCCTGCTCTCCGGCCGCCCGGACATCACCGTCGTCGCGGAGGCCACCAACGGCCAGGAGGCCTGCGAGGCGGCCCGCGACCACCGCCCCGACGTGGTCCTCCTGGACGTTCGCATGCCCGGCACGGACGGCATCTCGGCACTCCCGTACCTGGTGAGGATCGCCCCGGTCCTGATGCTGACGTACAGCGCGGAGCCGGAGACCGTCCGCGAGGCGATGCGCCGAGGTGCCGGGGGCTACCTGGTCCACGGTGAGTTCACGGTGACGGAACTTGTCAGCGCCGTACGAGCGGCCGCTGCCGCGACCCATCAGAGTGCTACTGCATACGAAAATGTGGACGCGCTCATTCCACAAGTGAATGATGAACTACCAGCTCCACCAGGCTATTTCGCCCTGCGAGCCATCCCGGGCCCCCGTAATTTCCCCAAAGGGCTTTCGCAACTGCAACCAACTGTGGGACAGTCGTCGAGGTCGCGGTTCCAGCTGAGTACGAGGGAGGCGGAGATCATGGACCTCATCGCGTCGGGGATGAACAACCAGCAGATCGCCGCCGCCTGCTTCATCAGCGAGAAGACGGTCAAGAACCACATCAACCGCATCTTCGCCAAGCTCCACAGCACAAGCCGCTCCCAGGCCGCCGCGAAGTGGCTCGGCACGGCGCCGAGTTCCTACCGGGAACTGGGGTGAGCTGTGGTGACGGGGAATTGGGCCCAGGGGCCCTCGGCAGGACAGGGTGTTTCGCCATACGTTGGGTCCATCGCTTGCCGGTCGGCCGCCATCGGAGGGGAACCCCATGAGCAACTGGATCAACACCACCGTCGCGTACCTGCGGACTCGAGCGGTCCGCAACGACGAGGGCCAGACCGCGGTGGAGTACCTGGGCATCATCGCGGTGGTCGTGGCGATCGTGCTGGCGATCACCGGGACGGACATCGGCAACACGATCTTCGACGCGATCACCACTCAGATCGCGAACGTGACCGGCGGCTGATCCGGCTCCGCAGGCAAAGCGACGCAGGGCAGGCTTTCCCCATCTACATCACAGTGGTGGGGGGCCTGCTCTTGCTTGCGTTCGCGTACCTTGCGGTCGGCCAGGCCGCGGCGAATCGAAACGGTGCGCAGACGGCCGCCGATGCCGCGGCGCTGGCGGCAGCCCTGGACACCCGGGACCAACTCGCAGGCCAGTGGGTCGAGGACGTACTCGACCCGACCCAGTGGCCGGGCATTTTCGAAGGCAACGTGCCAGGAATTGTGAACTCCTGCGAGCGGGCGAACCAGCTGGCCGCCCAGAACGACGCCGGCGAGGTGGACTGCGCTCCGGTGGGGCTCCTGGGCTACAGGGTCGAGCTGAAAACCAATAAGCCCGTGGGAGACTCCATCGTTCCCGGTACGGAGAACATTCACTCAACGGCGTCCGCCACCGCTGTTATCGAGCCGCTCTGTGAGTTCGAGCTCCCGGGGGAGGACGCGGCGGACGACGTCCTGCCGCAACTCACCTGCAAGGACGACCAGACCTGGGAACTGGACCCGGACGACCTCACCGTTCTGCCGGAACCCCAGGACCTCTTCGACGTCCATCTGGCCGACTGACAAGCGAACGACGAGTGATGAAGGAAGCGGAGAGATGAGCAATCGGTTCACTGCGAGGGCCCGCAGGGGGATGGTCGCGTTGACCGTTGCGGCCGGTCTGGCCGTCGGTGTGGCCGGCTGCGGCGGAGGCGGCGGCGACGACAAGAAGCCGGACACCCCGGCGTCCGCCTCGAAGGAGAGCGAGTCCAATCCGAGCGCTCAGGAGGGGCAGTCGGACGAACCCCTGGCCGAGTTGAAGGGCCAGGACGGCCTTCTTCTCCAGATCACCTCTGCCGAGCGTGATGCCGGTGGGTTCGTCACCGTGAATGGCACCCTGAAGAACGACGCCGACGAGGGCGTGGCCGTTCCTGCCGCGGTGCGGGGCGAGGAGACCGAGATCGTAAGGAACGGTCGATCACTCGGCGGTGCCACCCTCGTCGACTCAAAGGGCAAGAAGCGGTACTACGTGCTCCGCGACACGGACGGCCGTCCGCTGACAACGACGGGCTTCTCCACCCTCAAGGCGGGCGAAAGCCTCGCTGTGTTCATGCAGTTCCCGGCACCACCCACGGATACGACCGAAGTAGCCTTCCAGTTGCCGACCTTCGCCAGCGCCACGATCACGATCTCTGGGTGAGGCCGACATGAACCCCACGGCCCCCCGCCTCGCCCTGACCCTCACCGCCGCCTCCCTCATGGTCGCCGCGAACCTCCTCACCGCCACGACCGCCCACGCCGACGACTCGCCCAGCGTCCCCCCTGGCACCGAACCCTCCGCCTCCGCCCCGGTCAACGTCGACGCCAACGACCCCGACCTCAAGCTCCCCGAGGGCGCCACCCTTGCCGAGGCCAAGGTTCTCGACATCAAGCAGGTCGTCGAAGACCAGAGCGGCGACGAACGCCGTGAGGACACCAACGCGGACGTGAAGTTCGCGCTCCAGGCGGAGGTGCTGTTCGGCAAGGACAGCGCGAAGCTGAGCGCGGAGGCGAGGGCCCGTATCTCCGGGATCGCGGAGGAGATCAAGACCCAGAACGCGACGAGGATCCGCGTCTTCGGCTTCACGGACAACCTCGGCTCCTCCGCCCACGGCGACGTCCTGTCCAGGCAACGCGCCAACGCCGTACAGGCAGTCCTGGACCAGGAACTGAACGACCCGAACGTCACCTTCGAGGTCCGCGGTTACGGCGAGCAGTACCCGATCTCCTCGAACGCGACGGAGTCCGGCCGGAAGAAGAACCGACGGGTGGAGGTCTCGTTCCCACGTACGGAGAGCTGAGCGGATTGCCGCGCAGGGAGGTGTTGCCACGTACACCGTCGCCCGGGTGGGCAGAGCCATGGTGAGGCGACCAGGGCGTTCGTAGCCTCGTCGGCATGGCAGACAACGTGACTCACCACGACAGGCCCACGCGGCGCCACACGCTCCGGCTCGCCGCATCGGTCGGCGGTGCCGCCCTCGCGGTCGGCGTCGGCGCGGGTACGGCGCGGGCGACCGACTCAGGCCGCACGACGGAACGTACGCACCGTGCCGTCCGTACATACGTCCTGGTCCACGGCACCCACAGCGCGGGCGCGTTCTGGACGGCGATCGGCAGGGAGCTGGCGCTGCGCGGGCACCGCGTCGTCGCGGTGGACCAACCGCTGCACGGCACCGAGAAGTTCATCCCGAAGGCCTACCAGGCGCAGGACCTGCGGGCCCTCGCGACGGAACCCTCCCCGGTCGCCGCGCTCACCCTGGACGACTTCGAGCGGCGGGTGACGGGCGCCGTACGCCGTGCCGCACGTCTGGGCGGTCCGGTCGTGCTGGTCGGGCACAGCCTGGGCGGCGTCTCGGTCAGCAGGGTCGCGGACGCCGTACCCGAACTCCTCGCGCACCTCTGCTACCTGGCGGCCTTCTGCCCGAGCCGCAGCATGCCGTCCCCGGACGCGTGCACGGCCTCCCCCGAGGGTCAGCGCTCCATCACCCCGCTGGAGCAGATGGTCGGTGACCCGGAGAAGCTGGGTGTACTGCGCCTCAACTGGCGTACGTCCAACCCCCGCGACCTGGCCGTGTTCAAGGAGATGATCTGCGCGGACTACACGGACGCCGAGTTCCTGCGGGTGCTGGAGGGCATGCAGACGGACGAGTCGGTGACGGCGTACGCGGGCCGGGCGGTGGGCCGCGCGCACACGTGGGGCCGGGTTCCCCGCACGTACATCAGGTGCGGCAAGGACAGGACCGTGTCCCCGGAGCTCCAGGACCGCATGATCGCGGAAGCCGACGAACTCACCCCGGACAACCGCTTCACGGTCCACAACTTCCCGAACGCCAACCATCTCGGCCCTTCGGACCCGACGCGGGTGACGGACCTTCTGCACGGCCTGCTGCCGTAGTGCTCCCGGGGGCTCCCAGGCCCCCAGGTGCCCCCATCGAACCAGTCGCCGGCTCCTACTCCGCCTTCACCTCAACCGCGACCCGAACCCCGACCCGCAGCCCCCACCCCGCCATCACCCCGGCCTCCGCCTCCAGCACATGCCGTGCCCTCACCCTCGGCAGGCCCAGTCGCCCCGGCTTCATATTGCGTACGGCGATGACCTTGAGTCTTCGGTCCAGGTACGCGACATCGATGGGCATGCGCATCCGGAACGTGTGGACGCCGCCGGCGGGGGAGAGGAGCATCGCCCCGTCGACGGAGTCCCGGCCGAGCAGGCCCTTCGTACGGGCCCGGTACGACGCGGCGATCTCCAGCGGGACCCTGACGACCGCCCCGCCCTCGCCGGGTACGACCAGTTCTCCCCGCCCGTCACGCCACCGACCCATGGCGAGCCACCCACCTCTCCCTCTGCGCCTCCCTATTCATACGCGAGACAGCGACTACGGTGGTCGCCGATTACCCGACAGATGACACCAGACCCGACAAGACAGGTGTGGCATGCGGAAGATCGTCCTCGTGAGTGCGGTGTCTCTCGACGGCTACATGGAAGGCCCTGACCGTGACATCAGCTGGCACCGGGCCGACCCCGCCGAAGAAGTGCACCGGCACTTCAACGACCTGCTCCCGCGCTTGGGCGCCATCCTGTACGGCCGGGTGACCTACGAGGCCATGACCGCGTTCTGGCCCACGGCCGACTCCGACCCCGAGGCCACTGAAGCCACCGTCGAGTTCGCCCGTGTCTGGCGGGACATCCCGAAGATCGTGTACTCGCGGACGCTGGAGCACGCCGGCTGGAACACCACCGTCGCGCGGGAGGTCGTCCCCGAGGAGGTCCGGGCCCTCAAGGAACAACCGGGCGGCGACCTTCTCCTCAGCGGCGCCGACCTCGCCGCCGCCTTCCTCCGCCACGACCTCGTCGACGAGTTCCGTGTCTTCGTCCATCCCGCCCTCGTCGGCGCCGGCAAGCCCCTCTTCCCGGCGCCCGGAACCCCGGCCTCCCTCCGATTCATCGACTCCCACACCTTCGGCAACGGCGTCGTCCTCCTGCGCCACGAGCGCGACCGCACCGCCGACGCGTGACCACGCGCGACAGCACTCCCTTCGTCAGCCCGGCCGGTGATCCCCCGTAGCCCCGTCGATGAGCTCCCGCAGGATGTCCATGTGGCCAGCGTGTCTCGCGGTCTCCTCGATCATGTGGACCAGGACCCAGCGCAGGGACACGGAGTCGTCCTCGCGCCAGGCCGGACGGCCCTGTTCGTCCAGGGACAGGGCGGAGATCGTGCGGTCGGCGGCGGTGCGGGCTCGGCCGTAGAAGTCGGTGATCCGGGACGTCGGCTCGTCCTCGCCCACCACCATGTCCTCGTACGGGTCGAACCACAGCGGCTCGACCTCGCCGCCGAAGGCCCCCACGAACCAGCCGTACTCCACGGACCCCAGATGCTTCACCAGGCCGAGCAGGTTCGTGCCGGACGGGGTGACCGGCCGGCGCAGCTGCTCGTCGTCCAGCCCCTCCAGCTTCCACAGCACCGCGTCCCGGTGGCGGTCCAGGCTCGCGCGCAGCGTCTCCTTCTCCCCGCCCGCGTACGGCATGCCCGAAGCGTCCGGTACTCCCGGTACTCCTGGTACTCCCTGAACACCCTGACTCGTCATGGTGTGAAAATTAACAGCGGCCACTGACAACGCCCTGGGACCATCTCCCCATGGCAGAGCAGCACGGCACGATGGACCACGGAACGACGGACCACGGCACGACGAAGGACGTGCGGCGGCGACGCGGCTTCGAGGAGCTCCTCGCCGAGGGCGCCGCCGTCCCCACCGAGGGCTGGGACTTCTCCTGGTTCGAGGGGCGGGCCACCGAGGCGCGGCCCTCCTGGGGCTACGCGCGCTCGGCGGCCGCCCGGCTCGCCGCCGCGACCGCCGCGCTCGACCTCCAGACCGGCGGCGGCGAGGTCCTGGACTTCGCCCTCGGCGCAGCCGCCCCGAAGGCACCCGCGCTCACCGTCGCGACCGAGGGCTGGCCGCCGAACGTGGCCAAGGCCACCGCCCTGCTCCGCCCGCGCGGCGTCGCCGTCGTCGCCTCGCCCCAGGACGCGCCGCTGCCCTTCGCGGACGCGGCCTTCGACCTCGTGGTGAGCCGGCATCCCGTCGACCCCAACTGGCCGGAGATCGCCCGTGTTCTAGAGCCCGGCGGTACCTACTTCGCCCAACACGTCGGCCCCCGCAGCGTGTTCGAGCTCGTCGAGTACTTCCTCGGCCCCCTGCCGCCGGAGACCAGCGCCGACCGCCATCCCGATCGCGAACGCGCCGCCGCCGAGGCCGCCGGCCTGGAGGTCGTCGACCTGCGCACCGAGCGCCTCCGTATGGAGTTCCACGACATCGCCGCCGTCGTCCACTTCCTGCGCAAGGTCGTCTGGATGGTCCCCGGCTTCACCGTCGAGGCCTACGAACCCCGGCTTCGCGCCCTGCACGAGCAGATCGAGTCCGAGGGCCCCTTCGTCGCCCACAGCACCCGCCACCTCTTCGACGCCCGCAAGTCCAAGCCATGAACCCGACGCCGGTACGCGGCGTCACGTCACGCGTGCGGCCCCGCCGTCACCTCCCCCACCACCAACTCCGCGTTCGCCTCCAGCACTTCGCCCACCCGCTCCGCCTGCTCCGCCAACTCCCGCTCCTGCCGCGCCGTGAGGCGCCCGAGCGGCTCCACCGTGACGGTCGTACGCCGTCCCTGGCGCCGCTGGTGCCACACCCCCGCCACCACCCCGTCGACGAGCAGCACGGGGAAGTTCCCCGCCTGGCCGCGTGCCAGCGCCCGCTCGTACGCGGCTCCCGGGAACAGCAGCGCACGGGGCTGCACGGCGATGCCGTACGCGTCGAAGTAGGGCAGCAGCCGTACGCCCCGGACCGGCCCGTCGGGGAAGGCGGTGTCGTCGGCCGCCACCCAGGCCGGTGCGCCCTCGAAGGCGACCTCCTCGATCTCGCCCGCCTCCGCCAGCTCCCGGAACAGCCCGCCGGCCCAACCGCCCGGTGCGGCGAGCCACTTGGCGAAGTACGCCGGTGTCGAGGGGCCGTAGGCGCGCAGATAGCGCCGTACGAGCTCACGTACCGCCTCCTGGGCCGGCAGCGGGGCGAAGTGCGGCGGGCGGGTGTACGTCACCTTGCGGCCCCGGTTCGGGCCGAAGCACAGGGCGCCGGACTGGCCCGCCCGGTGCATCACCTGCCGCCAGCGCGGCCACATGTCCTGGAAGGCGGGCATCACCGGGTCGCCGGCCCAGGGGCCGGTACGGGCGACGACCTCCTCGCTCAGCTCGTCGATGGTCAGACACACGCCGTCCAGGGCGTCCCCGATCGCCGCCACGATCTGCCCCGCCTGCTCCTCGGTGACCCGGGCGCCCGGTGCGAAGGGACTCGCCCCGGACGGTACGGCCGTCAGCGCGGCGCTCCACACCGGCAGTTCCCGCGCGGCGAGCAGATGGACGGTCCCGCGCGGACCGTGCGTCTTCACCAGCGAGCGGTCCTCCCACAGTGCGGCCCGTACGTCCGCCCGGGCCGTCCCCGTGCTCCGTACGCCCACCGACACCTCCGCCGCGGACAGCACCTGCGCATGCGCGGCGAGCATCGCACCCACGATGTCGGCGGCCGGGGTGCCCTCCTTGGCAGGAGTGGCCAGGAACTGACGTTCCAGCCGCCGTGCACTCGCCTGGTCCCACGTGATTCTCACGGTCATGCGGCGAGGGTAGGACGGTAGGAGGTCAGATCGTGTCCTAGTTCGGTGTGTCCGGGTTCTCCATAAATGCCCAGCGAGGATGTGTGCCCCGTATTTCCATGCCTCTACAGGGTTTCCACATTGTTATCGCAGGCGGCTCACCTCCGCCGCGCATCTCACGTAAGTTCAGACCAAGGTAATTCGCGTGAGCAAAGCTGCGCGGCCGGTACCGTGCAGTGGAGGGGGCTGCGCGGTGCCGCGGCCACCGCCGACACTCCCGGCGTCAAAGGCGCGCTCACCCCGCCCTCACCCGGAAGAGGGAAGCGCACCGAACCTCCCGGATCTCCCCGCAACCTTCCGATTCCCCTGAGAATCCGCTGTGTTCCGGCCATGAACCCGCTCCTGAGAGGCCCTCGAACGGCCACCGGGCCGTCGCTGTCCGACTCCGGAGAGTAGTTGTGGCACGCCGATGCACGCAGCATCACTTACGAAGGGTTATGGTGGAAACCCCCCCTCGGGCCGGTCCGTATCCCCCCCACGGACCGGCCCGTTTTTTGTTTCTCACAGGGGGCACCCGTAGGAGATGCGGGGCCACCTCCCCGGGGGGCGAGCCCGCCGCCACAGGCGCCGCAACCCTCCCGCACCCCACACCACACGCCCGCGATACCCTTCGCTCCGCGGGGACCGCCACCGTACGGAGGGGCTGACAATCACGTGAACCTGCGCGACAAGCTGCGCAGCCTGCTCGTCAGGCTGTACGCACGCCGGGTGGAAGGCCACCTGGACCACGCCCAGGTGCCCAAGCACATCGGTGTCGTCATGGACGGCAACCGGCGCTGGGCGAAGGCCGCGGGTTCCACCACAGCCCAGGGTCACCGCGCCGGTGCGGACAAGATCGAGGAGTTCCTCGGCTGGTGCACCGAGACGGACGTCGAGGTCGTCACCCTCTGGCTGTTCTCGACGGACAACTTCGACCGGCCGCAGGAAGAGCTGGTCCCGCTCTTCGGGATCATCGAGGACGTCGTCCGCTCCCTCGCCGCCGACGGCCGCTGGCGCGTGCACCACGTGGGCACGCTCGACCTGCTGCCGCAGGGCATGCAGCGCACCATCAAGGAGGCCGAGGAGGCCACCGAGAAGGTCGACGGAATACTGGTCAACGTCGCCATCGGCTACGGCGGCCGCCAGGAGATCGCCGACGCGGTCCGCTCGATGATCCTGGACGCCGCCGACAAGGGCACCTCGATGGAGGACCTCGCCGAGTCCGTCGACGTCGACATGATCGGCCGCCACCTCTACACCGGCGACCAGCCCGACCCCGACCTGGTGATCCGTACCAGCGGCGAGCAACGGCTGTCCGGATTCATGCTCTGGCAGACGGCCCACTCGGAGTACTACTTCTGCGAGGTCTTCTGGCCGGCCTTCCGCAAGGTCGACTTCCTGCGCGCCCTGCGCGACTACGCAGCGCGCCACCGCCGTTACGGCGGCTAGTCGACCGCGTTCCGCCGGCCGGGGCGGCCAACCCGTCGAGGGCGCCCGAATACCCCGTTTGGGGCGGAAGTAACAAGGAGTTCACCAGCGCGCCGTCATATGCACTGGCATGGCGGCGCATGTTCGAGGGCATAAGCCAAGCAGGTCGACGCCCGAACCACGGGTGTCGTATCTCAGCGGACGGCACGGGGCCGTCCGCCCGGGAGGCCCTTTGCACCAGCCCGACCGTGCGGTCACAGCGCGGACGACAAGGCGGAGGGCCGGTTCTCGGTCCGTGCAGAGCGGCCGACGACCGGTCCAGCTCCACTCCGTCGCTCCCCGACCTCATCCGAGGGGGTACGTCCTTCCGTGGTGACCAGCACAAAGCGCCACAAGCCAGACCGGCGCACTTATGTTCTCGACACCAGCGTCCTGCTGGCCGACCCGCACGCCCTGAACCGCTTCGACGAGCATGAAGTCGTGCTGCCGATCGTCGTGGTCACGGAACTGGAGGCCAAGCGGCACCATCCCGAACTCGGCTACTTCGCCCGGCAGGCCCTGCGCCTGCTGGACGAGTTCCGCGTCCAGCACGGCCGCCTTGATGCTCCTATCCCGATCGGGGATCTCGGCGGGACCGTCCGTGTCGAGCTCAACCACTCGGACCCCAGCGTCCTGCCCAGCGGCTACCGCCTCGGGGACAACGACTCCCGCATCCTCGCGGTCGCCCGCAATCTGCAGGCCGAGGGATTCGACGTCACGGTTGTGTCGAAGGATCTCCCGCTCAGGATCAAGGCCTCGTCCGTGGGGCTCCTCGCCGAGGAGTACCGCGCCGAGCTCGCGATCACGGACGCCTCCGGCTGGACCGGAATGTCCGAACTGACCCTGCCCGGCGAGCAGGTCGACATCCTCTTCGAGGAGGGGCAGGTCTACGTCCCCGAGGCCGCGGACATGCCCGTGCACACGGGGCTGATGATCCAGTCGGAGCGCGGCAAGGCGCTCGGCCGGGTCACGCCCGAGGGCAACGTCCGGGTGGTGCGCGGGGACCGCGAGGTCTTCGGCATCAAGGGCAGGAGCGCCGAGCAGCGCATCGCGCTCGATCTGCTCCTCGACCCGGACGTCGGGATCGTGTCCATGGGAGGCCGGGCCGGCACCGGCAAGTCGGCGCTCGCGCTGTGCGCGGGGCTCGAGGCGGTCCTGGAGCGCCGTCAGCACAAGAAGGTGATGGTCTTCCGGCCGCTGTACGCGGTGGGCGGGCAGGAGCTCGGCTATCTGCCCGGCTCCGAGTCCGAGAAGATGAGCCCCTGGGCACAGGCGGTCTTCGACACGCTGTCCGCGGTCACCAGCCGCGAGGTCATCGAGGAGATCAGCGCCCGCGGGATGCTGGAGGTGCTCCCGCTCACTCACATCCGCGGCCGCTCCCTGCACGACGCGTTCGTGATCGTGGACGAGGCGCAGTCGCTGGAACGGAACGTCCTGCTGACCGTTCTGTCCCGGATCGGCGCGAATTCACGGGTCGTTCTGACCCACGATGTGGCGCAAAGGGACAATCTGCGAGTCGGCCGCTACGACGGAGTCGTCGCCGTCGTCGAGAAACTGAAGGGGCATCCGCTCTTCGCCCATGTCACGCTGACGCGGTCCGAGAGGTCCCAGATCGCGGCCCTTGTGACCGAAATGCTGGAGGATGGGCACATCTGAGAAGCTCGGTCCAATTAGGGCCGGTTACGCGGTAGTTGGCGCCGTTCGGAAAGGCAGTGAGCCTAGCCGGGCGGCGCCTTCGCGCGTGGAGCTTTCTCGGAATCCCCTGGCCCAAACGAGATGTGAGCTTTCACACGCAACTCAGAATTGCCTTGCGGCGTCCGGTTACGGCAGAGTCTCACTCCTGTCAGGCCCCGCATACGGCACACCTGTACCCCCAGCGGTACGGCACCACAGAAGCACCACATCAACTCCATATCGTCGCCGTATGCCGCCCGCTCACCACGCGGCGCTCCCCGCAAGGGAGTTGCCCACCGGGCCCGCGCCTCCGTGACCCCGCAGTTGGGAGGCCAGTGCCAGGGGCACGATTGCGTCCGCCAGGGTCACCGAAGCGGGCGATGCTGGAAGGAAACCGTGTGAGCCCGATTTCGGTCCGGGGATTCGCAGTGGCCTCTGCCACGGCGGTCACCGCTGTCGGAAGCGTTGTTGGAGTTGCCTCGGGCAGCACCGCGCAGAACAACGACGCCGAGGCGACTGCAGCCGACTCGACGCTCCTCGCAGACATCCCCGCGGGTCAGCAGGCCCAGGTACAGACCGCCTCGCTGACACAGCAGGCGGACGTACAGGCCATCGCCGCGGACGCGAGCGCCAAGAAGGTGGCGGAGGAAGCGGCCCGCAAGGCTGCCGCCCAGACCGCGATAGAGAAGAAGGAAGCCGCCGAGAAGGCTGCCCAGGAGGCCAAGGAACGCGCCGAGGCGGAGACCAAGGCCAGCCGGGACTCCTCCAGCTTCCCCGTCCAGAACTCCTACACCATCGCGCAGATCCAGGCGATGGCGCAGGCGATGGTGTCGAGCGGCCAGTGGCAGTGCTTCAGCAACATCGTGGACCACGAGTCCGACTGGAACTATCGGGCGGTCAACCCCTCCTCCGGCGCCTACGGTCTCTTCCAGGCCCTGCCGGGTTCCAAGATGTCGTCGGTCGGCGCCGACTGGCAGACCAACCCGGCCACCCAGATCAAGTGGGGCCTCAACTACATGGACAGCCGCTACGGCAGCCCGTGTGAAGCCTGGTCCTTCTGGCAGGCCAACAACTGGTACTGAGCCCGCGACGCTCAACCCCGCGCAGCCCCTCCCCGTCCTAGGGGGAGGGGCTTTCGGCATGTACGGTCGGTGCGGACGACGCCAGGGGGAGTGGTGGGGAGAGACGGGGAAAAGGGACGGATCATGTCACCAGTGCCGGGGTGGCTCGGTCGGGTCGGCGCCAAACTGACCGACATGGGTGAGCGGTTCGGCGAGCGCCGGGCCGAGGCGGAGCGCGAGCACGCGGAGGCGGAGGAACGCGACCTGCCTCCCGCCCACCGTCCGCTGCCCGCCGATCCCACGCCCCCGGTCGCCGCGGACCGCCCGGATCCCGCCCTCGCCGTGCCCTGGGGCGTCCGGGTCGCCGCCGAGGCCGGCTGGCGCCTGCTCGTCCTCGCCGGCACCCTCTGGGTCCTGATGCGGGTCATCAGCGCCGTGCAACTCGTCGTGCTGGCGTTCGTGGCGGCGCTGCTCATCACCGCGCTGCTCCAGCCGACGGTGGAACGGCTGCGGCGGCTCGGCTTCCCCCGCGGGCTCGCCACCGCTCTCACCGCGATCCTCGGCTTCGTCGTCATGGGTCTGATCGGGTGGTTCGTGACCTGGCAGGTCATGGAGAACATCGACAACCTCTCCGACCAGGTCCAGGACGGCATCGACGAGCTGCGCAAGTGGCTGCTCAACAGCCCCTTCCACGTCACCGACAAGCAGATCAACGACATCGCCGAGAACCTGCGCGACGCGGTCGGCGCGAACACCGACCAGATCACCTCGGCGGGCCTGGAGGGCGTGACGGTCGTGGTCGAGGCGCTGACCGGCATACTGCTGGCGGCCTTCTCGACGCTGTTCCTGCTGTACGACGGCCGGCGCATCTGGGAGTGGACGCTGAAGCTGGTGCCGGCGGCGGCCCGGCCGGGTGTGGCGGGCGCGGGCCCGCGGGCCTGGCGGACCTTGACGGCGTACGTCCGCGGCACGGTGATAGTGGCCCTGATCGACGCCATCTTCATCGGCCTCGGCATCTACTTCCTCGACGTCCCGATGGCCGTCCCGCTCGCCGTCTTCATCTTCCTGTTCGCCTTCATCCCGCTCGTCGGCGCGGTCGTGTCCGGGGCGTTGGCGGTCGTGGTCGCACTGGTGACGCAGGGCGTCTTCACGGCGGTCATGGTGCTCGTGGTCGTCCTCGCGGTGCAGCAGATCGAGGGCCACATCCTCCAGCCGTTCATCCTGGGCCGCGCGGTCCGGGTGCACCCGTTGGCGGTGGTCCTGTCGGTCGCCGCGGGCGGGATGGTCGCCGGCATCGGCGGTGCGGTGGTCGCGGTGCCCTTGGTGGCGGTGACGAACACGGTGGTCGGCTATCTGCGCTCGTACTCCCACGAGGTCGCGCTGAAGCAGTCGCCGAGGCCCAGGGGCGCCACGGCGGTGGAAACGGCACCGACGGAGCCGCCCCCGGCGTCGTAGACCACGCGCCAACCGTCTCGGCGGGGCGAGAGCAGAGGTCTTGGGCACTTCTTGTCCGACCGAGACGGGTGATGGGTGGGCATAGGCCCGGGGGTCTGGGGGCAGAGCCCCCAGCTGACGGCAACGACAACGCCGGTAGTTGTCAAATGGGCGCTGTCCCAAGCCAGTTGGACAACCGGAAGGCTCAACTAACGCCAGTCGGCGACAGCTCGGAATACCGCGTCCGGAATATGCGCCCGGCCTGATACACATGCCTCCCTCGGTGCTGCTCACACAGATAGGGGAGTCGGACACATGGACCACATGGACCACAAAGCCCTGGCGCTGGAAATGCGCGGCCTGCGCGAACAGGTCACCGGGATCACCGACACCGCCCTCGCCGCCGCCGACGGACTGCTGATCGCCGCCGACACCGCCGACTCCATCGACCCGGAGGGCCTCGCCGCCCTCGCCGCGGCCGGCCTCGGTCTCGCCCGCCGTACCGCCGAGGCCACCGCCCGCGGCAGCCTGCGCCGGACGGTGACCTACGGCAGCCACGGCTGCGCCGCGGTGTACGCCGTCGGCGACACCGCGCTGATGGTCGTCCTGGGCGACGAGGGGATCGACGTGGACGAGCTCCACCGCGCGACCCAGCCGACTCTGCGCCGTATCGGCTCGATCCTCACCGACTCGGAAACAGCCTGAAGGAACCGGCGGGGCCGCGCGCGGGCTACTCCGTCCGCAGCCCGTCCGGCCGCATCAGCCTCAGCAGCGGTGGCAGGCTGAGCAGCGTCACCACCAGGACGACCGCGGCACCGACGCCGGTCATCGACAGCACGCTCGGCCAGTCCACGCGCACCCCGTTGCCCGCCATCCGCAGCAGGACCGCGCCCAGCGTCAGCCCCACCACCGAGGCCAGCAGCAGGCCGAGCGCGATCGGGATCGCCGTCTGCCACAGCACCGACAGGCTCAGTGTGCGCCGCCGGGTGCCGAAGGCGACCAGCGCCGACAACAGCCGCTTGCGCTCGCGGAGTTGCTCCAGCTGTGAGACCAGGAGGCTGGCGCCGATGAGGGCGAGCACGCAGGCGGCGCCGACGAACAGGCCGGTGCGGATCGCGGTGTAGCGGTCGGCCCGCTGGACCGACTGCCAGACCATGGGCTCCGTCAGCGGGTCGATGGTCGCCGCCGTGTTCCGCACCAGGTCGCGGACGTCCGGCACGGACTCGTCGAGCTTGAGGTAGAGCTGTCCCTCCAGGGCCGCGCCGGCCGCGGCCGGCAGTGCCTTCGGGGTGATCAGGAAGCCGCCCCGCTCCGACCCGGTCGGGTCCGGGCGGGTCTGTGCCTGCTTCATGTCCGAGGGGACCACCCAGGGCACCTCGGAGTTCTTCACGTCGCCCTCGTAGGACGGGTCGAGGTACAGCGTCTGTCCGGCCTTCGCCAGCTTCTGCGTGTCGGTGTCGTAGTCGGCACCCCGTACGGCGAACACGTCGCCGTCCCGGCACGAGGGCAGCGTGGCCACCTCCCGCAGTGACGCGCAGTCCGCGACGGTCACCTGGGTGCCGAGGACCGGATCCGTGCGCCGCTCGCCGACGTATCCCCCGGAGTACGGGTAGACCTGGCGCACGCCCTCGGTCCGCCGGAACTTCTCGGCGGAGGGGCCGAGCGGTTGCCCGTCCCCGAGCGTCACCTCCATCTGCGCCAGCGAGACGTCGTAGCCGGTGTTCTTCGTGTAGTCGCTCTCCACCCCGGCGAACAGCATCTGCAGCGCGATCGCCCCGGCCACCGCCACCGCGATGCCGTTCACCATGCGGGCTGCCGCACCGCTGCTCATCTGGAGCCTGCGCACGGCCAGTTGCCAGGCGACGCCGCCCGAACCGAGCCGGGCCACGACCGCCTCGACGATCCACGGCAGCAGCGCGGTCACGCCGACGAGCAGCAGGACGACACCGCCGGTGACGAGGTACTGGTTGAAGTCGCCCTCGTCGCGGCCCTGTCCGACCATCGGGTAGAGCATCGCGAGCCCGCCCAGCGGCAGCAGCAGCCGCCACCACAGCCGGCGCCGCGCGGGCTTCGCCGTACGCACCACACCGAGCGGCTCGATGACCACACCGCGCAGCGCGAACAGCGTCACCAGTACGGCGGCCGCCGGCACGGCGAGGCCGACCAGCAGGGCGAGCACGGGGGAGGGGTTGAGGTAACTCGGGAACACGCTGATGTCGAAGACCTCGACCGAACCCGCCACTTCACGGCCGATCAGGAAGAAGCCCGCCCCGAAGACCAGCCCGAGCACCGAGCCCGCGAGGGCCTCGCCGGCGGCGATCCGCCGGGTGGACCGGCTGTCGGAGCCCACCAGCCTGAGCGCCGCCAGCCGCCGGTCGCGCCGCTCGCCGCCGAAGCGCACGGCCGCGGCGATGAAGACGGCGACCGGCATCAGCAGGACCACGAAGACGACGAGGATCAGCAGGAGCAGGACGGGGTCCATGTCCTCGGAGCTCCCCTGGGAGAGCCCGAACTTCTCGATCCGCGCCGCCCCGCCTCCGCCGAGCTTCTGGGCGAGGTCCTGGCCGCCCCGGTAGAAGGCGAGCTCGGCCGAGCCGATCAGCCCGCTCTCGCCGATCGTGCCGACGATCCGCTGCGGCAGCCGCTCCCGCAGCAGCTTCCCGGAGCCGGACTCCAGGAGGTCCTTCAGGGCGGGGGAGACCACCATCTCGCCCCGCGCCGGGAACTTCTCCACGCCCGGCGGCAGCGGCGCCCGCGGTCCTTCCGGTTCCAGCTCCCGCCCCCGGACGTTCTTGTCGCGGAAGGTCGTACCGGACTGCGCGATCAGGAGGGAGTGGTCCGACCTGGACACCTCGGTGTCGGTGTCGCCGTAGTAGAGGTCGTTGCGCGCGGCCTCCCGGTCGTCCCGGACGGCCAGCGCGTTCGGCAGCGCGGTCGTCAGCAGCAGCAAAGCCACCCCGAGCCCCACGCCGACGGCCGTCAGCACCGCCCGCATCCACCCCTCGCGCCCCCCGGCGAACGCGAACCTGACGCCCATGGCCAGGTCCCGCCCCCACTGCCTCACCCTCATACGACGCGCTCCATGTCCCGGGACTTCCCGTCCCGTACGACGATCTCGCGGTCGGAGTACGCGGCCACCCGCGCCTCGTGCGTGACCAGCACGACGGCGGCGTTGGTGGACCGGGCGGCGTCCGTGAGCAGCTCCATCACCCGCTCGCCGTTGAGGGAGTCGAGCGCGCCGGTCGGCTCGTCGGCGAACAGCACCCGCGGGTTGGTGACCAGCGACCGCGCGACGGCGACCCGCTGCCCCTGCCCGCCGGACACCTCGCCGGGCCGCTTCTTCCGCAGGTCGTCGACCTCCAGCCGCTCCATCCACCCGAGCGCGGTCCGCTCGGCCTCCTTGCGGGAGGTGCCGTTCAGCCTGAGCGGCAGAGCGACGTTCTCCACGCAGGTCAGTTCGGGCACCAGCTGCCCGAACTGGAAGACGAACCCGAAGTCGCTGCGCCTCAGCGCACTGCGCTGGGCGTCGTTCATGGTGGCCATCTCGCGCCCGTTGTACGTGATCGACCCGGAGTCGGGCGGCACGATCCCGGCGAGACAGTGCAGCAGGGTCGACTTGCCGGACCCGGACGGGCCCATCACGGCGACGACCTCACCGGGGTGGATGGAGAACTCGGCGCCGTCGAGGGCGACGGTCGGGCCGTAGGCCTTGCGCAGCTCGTCGGCCGCGAGCAGGGAACCGGCGGGGGCGGTCACTTGGTCACCACCTCGGCGAGCTTCTCCAGCCGCGCGGCCGTCAGTTCCAGCCAGCGCAGGTCGGCCTCCAGATGGAACAGCGCGTGGTCGCAGATCAGCTGGTCGGCGAGATCGCCCTTGCGCTTGCGGTCGGTGAGGATCCGCATCATGCGCAGGTGCTCGGCGCGCTGGGTGTCGAGGATGTCGCCCGCGTCGCGCCGGGTGAGCAGCGCGAGGACGACCTTGGTGTACAGCGTCGACTGGAGGTACGGCTCGGGCTTCTCCGGAGTGGCGAGCCACCGCTGTACGTCGGTGACGCCGGCCTCGGTGATGGCGTACCGCTTGCGCTCGGGCCCGCCGCCGGGTTCGATCCCGTCGACCTCGACGAGCCCGTTCTTCAGCAGGCGGGACATCGTCGAGTAGACCTGGCCGTAGTGCAGCGGCCGGTCGTGACCGAACTTCTCGTCGAAGGCCCGCTTCAGGTCGTAACCATGACAGGGGCCGGACTCCAGGAGTCCCAGGAGGGTGTGACCGATGGACATGAGGGGACTGTACATGGGGTGTATACCCCGCATGTATACCTGGAGTGTGTACGTCGTGGCGGGGCGTACGGCGGTGCAGGTGGGAGCCGATTGTCACGGTTCTGCGACAGGCCCCGAACCCCCGGGCGGACGTCCCCGGCGGGGGAGGGGCCCGGTCTCCTTCGGCAGCCGCCCCGCGTCGGCCAGTGCCTTGCGCAGGAGGAACTCGATCTGCGCGTTCGCCGAGCGCAGCTCGTCCCCGGCCCACCGGGCGAGCGCCTCGTACACCGACGGGTCCAGCCGCAGCAGCACCTGCTTGCGCTGCTGCGGCCGACGCTGAGGGGCCGAGCCCTCGGAGGGATCCGTCACTGGTAGAGCGTCCCCGTGTTGAGGACCGGCTGCGGAGCCCGGTCGCCGCACAGCACCACCATCAGGTTGGACACCATCGCCGCCTTCCGTTCGTCGTCCAGCTCCACGATGCCCCGCTCGGAGATCCGGGCGAGCGCCGCCTCGACCATGCCCACCGCGCCGTCCACGATTTCCCGCCGGGCAGCGACGACCGCCCCGGCCTGCTGTCGCTGGAGCATCGCCGAGGCGATCTCGGGGGCGTAGGCGAGGTGGGTGAAGCGGGACTCGATGATGGAGACGCCGGCCGCCTCCACGCGCGCGTGCAGTTCGACGGCGAGCTTCTCGGTGATCTCCTCGGCGTTGCCGCGCAGCGAGAGGCCGTCCTCGTCATGGGCGTCGTACGGGTACTCGATGGCGATGTGCCGGACGGCCGCCTCGGTCTGGGTGGAGACGAACTCCAGGAAGTCGTCCACCTCGAAGGTGGCCTGCGCGGTGTCCTCGACCCGCCACACCACGACCGCGGCGAGCTCGATCGGGTTGCCGTAGGCGTCGTTGACCTTGAGGACCGCGGTCTCGTGGTTGCGGACCCGGGTCGAGATCTTCTCGCGGGAGGTGAACGGGTTCACCCAGCGCAGCCCGTCCTCGCGGATCGTCCCCCGGTAGCGACCGAAGAGCTGGACCACCCGGGCCTCGCCCGGCGCCACCGTGTTCAGACCGCACATCGCGATGAAGGCGGCGAGGGCGATCACGACGCCGACGACTATCAGAGCGGCCTTGACGCCGCCCGCGGCTTCCGCCGAGGCGCCCACGACCAGTCCGATGCCGAGCAGCAGGCCGACCAGGCCCAGCAGCAGCGCGAGCGCGCCGCCGATGCTGTGGGCGGCGAACTCGCGCACCCGTGGATCAGGCATGCGGGGCACGTCGGAGGTGGGTGTGGAGTCGTGTGTGGAGTCGTGTGTGGACATGGGGTCCCCCCGTTTTCTAGCTTCGTTCTATCTAAGTGATATCACTTTACCCCGTCACGGCAACCCTGACCCCCTCTCAGTGGTCAGGTTCCATGGACTCGGGTGCTGATTCTCACGTCCGTAAAAGACCGGATCGAGGGCCCTTTGTCACAGAGAGCGGTGTTAGCTTTCTGAGCTGACTTGGGCCAGCAACCTGTGTGACAGCCGAGAACGAAGCGGAGCGAGCGGACTCATGGGACGAGCGGAAGAGAGACGAGCGCGGCAGCGCGGTGGTCGCCGCGCGGCGCCCAAAAGCCGCCACTCGTCGGCCGCCGCGGGCGTCAAGCCCAAGAAGAGCGGCATACGCAGGCTGTTCACCTGGAAGAAGATCCTCGGCACCTTCTTCGGCCTGTGCCTGCTCGGCATCGGCGCGTTCATAGCGCTGTACATGATGGTCGACATACCCAAGGGCAACGCGGCCGCTCAGCAGCAGAGCAACGTCTACGAGTACAGCGACGGCACGATCCTGGCCCGCGTCGGCGAGACCAACCGCGAGATCGTGGAGCTCAGTGAGGTCCCCAAGCCCGTCCAGTACACCTTCGTCGCGGCGGAGAACAAGACCTTCTACACGGACGCCGGCGTCGACCTCAAGGGCACCGCTCGCGGCCTGCTCAACACGCTGTCCGGCAAGGGCAAGCAGGGTGGCTCGACGATCACCCAGCAGTACGTCAAGAACTACTACCTCAACCAGGACCAGACCGTCACGCGCAAGCTGAAGGAACTGGTCATCTCGTTGAAGGTGGACCGCACGACGTCCAAGGACGACATCCTCGCGGGCTACATCAACACCAGCTACTACGGCCGCAGCGCCTACGGCATCCAGGCCGCCGCCCAGGCCTACTACCGCGTCGACGCCAAGGAACTCAGCGTCGCGCAGGGCGCCTACCTCGCCGCGCTGCTCCAGGCGCCGAGCCAGTACGACTGGCAGGCCGCGACCGACACCGGCAAGGCACTGGTGAAGGAGCGCTGGAACTACGTCCTGAACAACATGGTCGAGGAGGGCTGGCTCACCAAGGCCAAGCGCGACGCCATGGAGTTCCCGGTGCCGAAGGAGCCGAAGGGCGCCCCCGGCCTGGACGGCCAGAAGGGCTACCTCGTCGACCTCGCCAACCGGCAGCTCGAGGACCAGCTCATGAAGGAGCAGGGCATCTCGCGGGACGAGGCCGAGGCGCAGGTCGAGAACCAGGGCTGGACCATCACCCTGAACATCGACAAGAAGAAGCAGGCCGAGCTGGAGCAGGCGGCCAAGACCCAGCTGACCAGCAAGCTTGACCCCGACAAGCGGTCGGTCGACAAGAACATCCAGGCCGGCGCGGTCTCCGTGGACCCCAAGACGGGCAAGGTCGTCGCCCTCTACGGCGGCGTCGACTACTACAAGCACTTCCGCAGCAACGCGACCCGCGCCGACTACCAGCCCGCGTCGACCTTCAAGCCGGTGATCCTCGCCGCCGCGCTGGAGGAGAACGCGAAGACGCAGGACGACAAGCCGATCACCGCGAGCACCATCTACGACGGCACCAGCAAGCGGCCGGTCGTGGACAACGGCACCAAGGTCGGGTTCGCCCCCGAGAACGAGGACGACCAGGACTACGGCGACGTCACGGTCCAGACCGCGATGAACAAGTCCATCAACTCCGTCTTCGCGCAACTCGGTGTCGACGTCGGCATGGACAACGTCCTCGAGGTGGCCGGCAAGCTCGGCATGGACACCACCGACCTCAAGGCGGTCCCCGCGCAGACCCTCGGCACCATGGGGGCCAGCCCGCTGCAGATGGCCGGCGTCTACGCCACCCTCGACAACCACGGCAAGAAGGTCACGCCGACCATCCTCAAGTCGGCCGAGCACAACACCCGCACGGTGGAACTGCCCGACCCGATCGGCGACCAGGTGCTCAGCCGCGAGACCGCCGACACGGTCACCTCGGTCCTGACCGGCGTGGTCGACGACGGTACGGCCCGCACCTCGGTCCGCGACAACTCCGAGCGCGACGGCCAGCAGGTCGCCGGCAAGACGGGTACCTCCGACGACAACAAGTCGGCCTGGTTCACCGGCTACACGCCCGACCTGGTCACCTCGGTCGGCCTGTTCGGCGAGGACGCGAAGACCGGCGCGCAGACCAAGATGTACGGCGCGGGCGGCGAGGAACGGGTCAACGGCGGCGGCTTCCCGGCGCAGATCTGGGCGGCGTACACCTTCGGCGTCTCGGCCAAGAACTCCAAGTTCGACCTGGACACCGACCAGGGCGCGGCGGTCCAGCCGACCAAGTCGGCGACCCCGAGCCGGACTCCCAGCCGGACCCCGACGCAGGAGCCGACCACGGAGCCCCCGACGACGGAGCCCGAGACCTCGGAACCGGCGACGACCGAACCGCCGACCCAGACCCCGACGACGACGCCGCCGACGACGACCAGACCCCCGGCCACGCCGACGACTTCGCCCCCGGCGGATGGAACCACCCCGGAGGACCCGCTGGACCCGCGGGAAGACGACACCCTGTAGCAACGTCAAGGGCGCCCGGTACGCACCGGGCGCCCTTGACGTCCCTAAGGGGCGCGGGGCTGTGACATGTGCGGCTCCGCCGCGTGGGCGCGACAAGCCACAACGGACCCGCAGCCGCCCGACAACCCAAACCCCCGCGGCGGCCCGCAAAAACCGCGCCGACCGCCGGAGGCCTCAGTTGCTGTTCAGCTCGAACCAGACGACCTTCCCGGTGCTCAGCCGTGTCGCCCCCCACCGCCGGGCCAGCCGGTTCACCAGATACAGCCCGCGCCCGCCCTCGTCCGTGGCGCGAGCCTGCCGCAGCCGGGGCAGTTGCGGAACGTCGTCCCCCACCTCGCAGCGCAGTACGTCCGTCCGCAGCAGCCGGAGCGTGATCGGCCGGGTCGCATAGCGCACGGCGTTCGTCACGACCTCGCTGACCAGCAGCTCCACGGAGTCGGTGATCTCCTCCATGCCCCAGCGGGCGAGCGCCCGCCGGGCCAGCCGCCGGGCCCGGCCGGGGGCCGCGTCCTCCGGCTCCAGGAACCAGTACGCCACGTCGCTCGGCGCGATCCCGTCGAAACGGGCGGCGAGCAGGGCGATGTCGTCGTCCCGGTCGCCGGGGCCGAGCATGTCGAGCACCTCGTCGCACAGCGCTTCGAGGGGCGGCGGATGATCGGGTCCGGTCAGCTGCGCGGTGGCGGCGAGCTTCTCGCGCAGCTGCTCTATCCCGGTCCACACGTCCCGCAGACGCGACTCGACGAGCCCGTCCGTGTAGAGGAGCAGGGTCGCTCCGGCCGGTGCGTCCAGCTCCACGGCCTCGAAGTCGACGCCGCCGACACCGATCGGCGCGCCCGGCGGCACCCGCAGTACCTCGGCGCGGCCGCCCAGGTGCAGCAGGACCGGCGGGGGATGGCCGGCGTTGGCGATGGTGATGCGGTGCGAGACCGGGTCGTAGACGGCGTACAGGCAGGTCGCCATGCGGTCGGTGCCGAGCCGTTGGGCCTGTTCGTCGAGGTGGTGCAGGACCTCCTGCGGCGGCAGGTCGAGCCCGGCGAGGGTCTGCGCGGTGGTCCGCAGCTGGCCCATGATCGCGGCGGACGTCATGGAGTGGCCCATGACGTCGCCCACCACCAGCGCCACGCGGCTGCCCGGCAGCGGGATCGCGTCGTACCAGTCGCCGCCGACCCGGGCGGTCTCGGCCGCCGGGAGGTAGCGGGACGCCAGCCGCACGCCCGTGGGCCGCGGCAGCGTCTCCGGCAGCATGGTGCGCTGCAACTCGTCGGCGATGTACGCCTCACGGCCGTACAGCACCGCCTTGTCGATGCCGAGCGCGCTGTGCGTGGCGAGCTGGGCGGCGACCAGCAGGTCGTCCGGCTCGAAGGCGATGCGCTCGGGGCGGCGCAGGAACAGCGCGGCCCCGATCACCCGGCGCCGGCCGCGCAGCGGGGCGAGGATCGCCCGCTGTCCGGCGGGTACGGTGAACTCGCCGCCCTCGCCGAGGAGTTCGGTCAGTGCGGCGCGTACGTCCGAGGTGTCCGTGAACACGGGACGCACCCCGCGCAGCACCTCGGCGAGCGCGCTGCCGGGCCGTACCTCGCACAGCTCCGTGCCGATCGTGTCCAGCTCGGGCTGGTCCGGCACCGGCACCGGCAGGATTCCGTCCTCCAGGTCCCGCTCCTGCGGGATCCGGTCGGTCCGGCGCAGCCGCAGCACCAGGGGCCCGGTAGGCCGCTCGTCGCCGACCGGCAGCGGGTCGCGCAGATAGACGAGGATCGCGTCGGAGAAGGTCGGCACCGTCGCCCGGCACAGCCCCATCACGATCTCGTCGAGGTCGATGCCGCGGGCGATCCGCCGGGTCGCGGCGCCCACGAACCGCAGCCGGTCCCCGTCCCGGCGCATCGGCGTGGGCCGGCCGGGCGGCAGCCCCTGCCCGGTACGGCGCTCCTGGCTCTTGGCGCTCTCGGTGCCCGGCTGGGCCGGGATCGCCTCGGGCACCGGCCGGGGACGGTGCGTGTCCGGCTCGGCGGAGACGGCGGGCTGGGAGTGCTCGGGGTCGGTACCTACGGCTCTGGTGTCCTTACCGCTCGAAGTCGTCGTGCCGGGACCGGCGGGCGGCGTCTCGCCGGCGCGCGCCTGTGCCGGTAAGGCGCCCGCGCCGGGCGCGTGCGACGGCGTGTCCGAGCCGTGCTCGGCACTGTGCGGGTGCGGCGGCGCCGAGGTACGCAGGAGCGCCCCGCGGGGATCCGCGGGGTCGGCGCCCGTCTGGGGCCGTTCGAAGGAGGTCGGCTGCTCCGTCACGCGTGTCGAATCCGTCCGTCCGGCGCTGCGTACCGCGCGTGCAGTTGGTCCCGCCGAAAACCCGATACCCGGAATACATGTCCCAGGAACGGATTTCCGGCGTGGCCAGAGGCTGTTTCTGTGCCACCGGCGGGGGCGTTGCCGTCCACACCGGTGTTGCCCTCGTACCTCTCGCTCACGTCCTGCCGCCCCTCGGTGACGATCGGTCAAGCCCAGCGCGTGCTCCGGAAGTTGTCACTGCGCCCTTGCGGAGGACGATCCTACGTTTGTTGCCCCGGGGCGCATCAAGGGTCTCATGAGGACATGTGCGCGGGCGTACGATCCCAGTCCTCCGGCAGGGCAGGGACACTCCAGGACGGATCGGGACGCCAGTGCTGCCAACCGTCCGAGAACGGCGGCCCCCAGGCCTGGATCACCTCCACGGCGGACCGCCCCGCCTCCCGTACTAGTTCGGCCAGTTGAGCATCCATCAGCCCGTCCCGCTGGGCCTGCGCGAACTCGTCCTCGTCCCGCCAGTGCCAACTTCGGTCGGGATGTACGGAGATGTCCAGGAAGTGATCCTCGGAGTCGACCCCGCCGTCCCAACGCGTCAGCGGCTCCTCCAGGTTCACGTACCAGTTCTTGAACCGCCAGCCCGGATCCCAGAAAAGCCAGACCGACCAGGGTTCACCGGGTCGCGCCAGCTTCAGCACGCCCGTCCCGAACCACCGGTCGCGCTGCACGGTCCGCGGCTTGGTGTAGCGGCTCTCCAACGGCTCGACGTGCACCGGCGTACCGTCCGCGAGCACCGGCCGCACACACTCGGTGCCCGCCGCCATCCACACCGCGAGCACCTCGCTGTCGTCCCGTACGACGGTGACGGGACGCGCGATGTGGAAGCGCGCGCCGCCGTTCTCCCGGTAACGCCACAGGATCTGACTCCCGGGCGCCCAGAACACCGCCGACCCGCCCGCGTCCGCTTCGGCTCTCACCGCTCCACCGTCTGCCATGCACAGATATTAGGTGCCGCAGGCATACGACGCTGCGGCGCGCGTCACGGTTCACGCGCCGGGCGCCAGGCGTGCCCGATCGGTTACGGACGCGTCATCCGCAGGACATCCAAGGCCTCGTCCAGCTGCTGTTCGGTGAGGTTCCCGCGCTCCACGTACCCGCCCTCGACGACGACCTGACGGATGGTCTTCCGCTCCGCCAGCGCCTTCTTGGCGACCTTCGCGGCCTCCTCGTACCCGATGTACTTGTTGAGCGGGGTCACCACGGACGGCGACGACTCGGCGTACTCCCGCGCCCGCTCCCGGTGGGCGACGATCCCGTCGACGGTCCGGTCGGCGAGCAGCCGCGAGACGTTGGCGAGCAGCCGAACGGACTCCAGCACGTTCTTCGCGATGACCGGCAGCATCACGTTGAGCTCGAAGTTGCCGGCGGCCCCGGCGGTGGCGACGGTCGCGTCATTGCCGATGACCTGGGCGGAGACCATGAGCACGGCCTCCGGGATCACCGGGTTGACCTTGCCGGGCATGATCGACGACCCCGGCTGGAGATCGGGCAGCGAGATCTCCGCCAGCCCGGTGCGCGGCCCGGAGGCCATCCACCGCAGGTCATTGGCGATCTTCGTGAGCGACACGGCGACGGTCCGCAGCTGCCCGCTCGTCTCGACGATCCCGTCCCGGGCCCCCTGCGCCTCGAAGTGGTCGCGGGCCTCGGTGAGCGGCAGCCCGGTGGTACGGGCGACTTCCTCGATGACGGCGGCGGAGAACCCGGGGGGCGTGTTGATCCCCGTCCCGACGGCGGTCCCCCCGAGGGGCAGCTCGGCAAGCCGCGGGAGGGAGGCCCGGAGCCGCTCGACGCCGTACCGCACCTGCGCCGCGTACCCCCCGAACTCCTGCCCCAGCGTTACCGGCGTGGCGTCCATGAGATGCGTCCGCCCCGACTTCACGACATCGGCGAACTCCTCGGACTTACGGGCGAGGGAGTCGGCGAGGTGCTCCAGCGCCGGGACGAGATCCCGGGTGACGGCGGCGGTGGCGGCGATGTGAATGGACGACGGGAACACGTCGTTGGACGACTGGGACGCGTTGACGTGGTCGTTGGGATGCACGTCCCGCCCGAGCCGCTCGGTCGCGAGCGTGGCGATGACCTCGTTGGTGTTCATGTTGGACGACGTACCGGACCCGGTCTGAAACACGTCCACCGGGAAGTGCGCGTCCCAGCGCCCTTCGGCGACCTCGTCCGCAGCCTCCTGGATTGCGGTCGCGACGTCCTTGTCGAGCACCCCCAACTCGGCGTTCACCTTGGCGGCGGCCGCCTTGATCCGGGCGAGGGCCTCGATATGGGCGCGTTCCAGATGCTGCCCGGAGATCGGGAAGTTCTCGACGGCGCGCTGCGTCTGGGCCCGCCACTTCGCGTCCGCGGGGACGTGGACCTCGCCCATGGAGTCGTGCTCGATGCGGTAGTCGCTCATGCCGGATACAGCGACCGGAAGGCCCCGGATGTTCCGCAGCCCCCCAAGGTTCCACCATTCCGCCGCACCCCCACCGACACCCGGGCCCGCACCGGACACGACCGCGAGAGCCGGACCATCCGGCGACACCCTTGCCCTGCGGACCGCGGGGGAGGCCGAGGGGGCGAGGGGGAGGCTGAAGGGGCCGCGGGGGACAGCTGCCTCAGGGGGTGCCGAGGCGGAGCGCCGGCGGGGTGCGGGGCGCTGCCTCAGCGGGTGTGGAGGCGGAGCCTCGGGGCGGGTTGTGGCGGCACAGCCGCAAGGGCGTGAAGGTCGTCGCCCTAGCGAGTTGCGGCGGCCGAACCAGGGTGGAGGCGCGGCACCAGCGGATTGCAAGACGCTGCCTCAGCGGGTGCGGAGGCGGAGCGCCAGGGCGGGGTGTTGAGGCGGCAGCCGCAGGGGAGTGTGGCGGCGGAGCCCCAGCGGGCTGCGAGACGCGGAGGCCGAGCCGCCGGCGGGGTGCAGGGGACGTAGTCCCCGGCGGGGTTGAAGGGGCGGAGCCCCTGGAGGATGGGACGGGTAGGGGCGGCGGGGGCGAAATCCGTTCCCGGCCGCCGCCCCGCAGGCACTACGCGAGCCCGGGCCCCCGCACCGGAATCGACGTGAACGTCGGCGCGGGCGCCGGGTCCTGGAAGAAGTCGTTGCCCTTGTCGTCCACGACGATGAACGCCGGGAAGTCCTCGACCTCGATCTTCCAGACGGCCTCCATGCCGAGCTCCTCGTACTCGACGACCTCGACCTTCTTGATGCAGTCCTGGGCGAGGCGGGCGGCGGGGCCGCCGATGGAACCGAGGTAGAAGCCGCCGTGCGCGTCGCACGCCTTGGTGACCTGCGCCGACCGATTGCCCTTCGCCAGCATCACCTTGGAGCCGCCCGCCGCCTGGAACTGCTCGACGTAGGAGTCCATGCGGCCGGCCGTCGTCGGGCCGAAGGAACCGGACGCGTAGCCCTCCGGGGTCTTGGCGGGGCCCGCGTAGTACACCGGGTGGTCCTTCAGGTACTGCGGCATCTCCTCGCCCGCGTCCAGCCGCTCCTTGATCTTGGCGTGGGCGATGTCACGCGCCACGACCAGCGGGCCGGTCAGCGACAGGCGGGTCTTCACCGGGTACTTGGTCAGCTCGGCGAGGATGTCGTCCATCGGCTGGTTGAGGTCGATCTTGACGACGTCGCTCTCTTCGAGGTGCTCGTCCGTCGTCTCCGGCAGGAAGCGCGCCGGGTCGGTCTCCAACTGCTCCAGGAAGACGCCCTCGGCGGTGATCTTCGCCACGGCCTGGCGGTCGGCCGAGCACGAGACGGCGATCGCGACGGGGCAGGACGCGCCGTGGCGGGGGAGGCGGACCACGCGCACGTCGTGGCAGAAGTACTTGCCGCCGAACTGCGCCCCGATCCCGATCTTCTGCGTCAGCTCGAAGACCTTCTCCTCCAGCTCCTTGTCCCGGAAGCCGTGGCCCAGCTCAGAGCCCTCGGCGGGGATCTCGTCCAGGTAGTGCGCGGAGGCGTACTTCGCGGTCTTCAGCGCGTACTCGGCGCTCGTACCACCGACCACGATCGCCAGGTGGTACGGCGGACAGGCGGCCGTACCCAGCGAACGGATCTTCTCCTCCAGGAACTTCATCATGGAGGCCTCGTTCAGGACGGCCTTCGTCTCCTGGTAGAGGAAGGACTTGTTGGCGGAGCCGCCGCCCTTCGCCATGAAGAGGAACTTGTAGGCGCCGCCGTCGGTGGCGTACAGCTCGATCTGCGCCGGCAGGTTCGAGCCGGTGTTCTTCTCCTCCCACATGGTGAGAGGGGCCATCTGCGAGTAGCGCAGGTTCAGGTTCAGGTAGGCGTCGTAGATGCCGCGCGAGAGGGCGGCCTCGTCGCCGCCCTCCGTGAGCACGTTCTGCCCGCGCTTGCCCATGACGATCGCCGTACCGGTGTCCTGGCACATCGGCAGCACGCCCGCGGCCGCGATGTTCGCGTTCTTCAGCAGGTCGAGGGCCACGAACTTGTCGTTGCTCGAAGCCTCGGGGTCGTCGATGATCCGGCGCAGCTGGGCCAGGTGGGCCGGGCGCAGATAGTGCTGGATGTCATGGATGGCCTCCTCGGCGAGCTTGCGCAGCGCCTGGGGCTCGACCTTGAGGAACGTCCGCCCGTCGGCCTCGAAAGTGGAGACACCCTCGGAGGTCACCAGCCGGTACGGGGTGGTGTCCTCTCCCATAGGGAGCAGATCGGTGTACGCGAACTCAGGCATCTCGCCCATTCCTCACTCGACAGACGGCCGCTGGCCTCCATTGGCAGCGCCCACCAGCGTAGAACCTGCCACCGACAGCACTCTTGTGAGGTAATCCTCAGTTGGCTCGATCCAGCCGGATCGAGCCGGGTCAAGGTTGTCCACAGCCCTAGTCGCGATCTATCGCGTTTGGGTACGCTGCTGCCGTGGACCTTCAGAAGCACACCGAACCGCAGCCGCAGTCCCCCGCCGGACTGCGCGCCTCGGACGCCGACCGCGACCGGATCGCCGACATACTGCGCGAGGCCCTCGCCGAGGGCCGCCTCACCGCCGACGAGCACGCGGAGCGCGTCGAGGGGGTGCTGAACGCCAAGACGGTGGGCGAACTGGAGGTCTTCATACGGGACCTGCCGGCCGCCCACGAGCGCCGGGCCGCCCCTGTCTACAACCCGGCCCCCAACCGCCCCACCGACGCCATCCCGCACGACCCGGACGACAACGTGGTCGCGGTCTTCAGCAGCGCCGTCCGCAAGGGCCGCTGGCGAGCGGGCCGCCGTATCCACGCGTACGCCGTCTTCGGCAGCGTGGAGATCGATCTCAGCGAGGCGATCTTCGAGTACCGGCAGGTCGTCATCAAGGCGGTCTCGGTCTTCGGCAACGTCGAGGTCCGCGTCCCGGAGAACGTGTCGCTGCGCGGCACCGGCGGCGGCGTCCTCGGCAACTTCGAGGTGGACACGCTCGATTCGGCCGACCCCGAGGCCCCCGTGGTCTACGTGGACGGCTGGGCCGTGCTCGGCAACATCGAGGGCAAGCCCAAGCGCGGCAAGCTCGTCGCGGACATCCTCGACCGCGTGCACCGCAAGGTCGACAAGAGTTTGCGCAAGCACCTGGATCATTGACGGTTGTGAATTCGACCGGGATGCGAAGCGGATGGGAGGGGAAGGGATCATCGCCTGTCGCGCCCGAAGCGCGCACATCCCCACGGAATCCAGCGGTTCGGAACTCAGTGCATAGGCGCGCGCACAGCGGGTAGGCCTTGCTGCATCGTCGCTCGCTCGCGAAGCCGTCGTCAGGAGTAGACCGTGCTGCAACCGCCGCATTCGTCCCTGCAGGTAGCTGCCGTTCCGGCCCAGCGGGTGCCAGTGCGGGACAGGGACCAAGACGCACCCTGGCACACCGAGGCGGTGTGCCGGCGCGACGAGGCCGGCCTGTTCTTCGCACCGTCCAAAGAGCCCACCGCCGCCCGGCTCTCCCGCGAGCAGGCCGCGAAACGCGTCTGTTCGGGCTGCCCCGTCATGGTCGAGTGCCGCGAGCACGCGCTCCTGCAACCGGAACCGTACGGCGTCTGGGGCGGACTGACCGCCGCCGAACGCCGAGTGGTCCTGGCGAGGCGCCGCCGCCGCGACCTGGAGCTGAAAAAGGCCGCGAGGTCGGCGGAGCACATAGCCGCAGCGGGCTGACCGGCCCGCCCGACATACGCCGATGGGGCGCCCCCACCGCACCGGGGGCGCCCCATCGACGCTGGTCGGACGTGCTCACTTGGCCCGGACGTGCTTACTTCGCCCGGACGTGCCTACTTGGCCCGGTCGAAGTCGATCGCGCTGTAGGCCCGCAGCTTGCTCAGCCGGTGCTCCGAGTCGATCCGACGCACCGTCCCGGACTTCGACCGCATCACGATCGAGTCGGTGGTCGCGGTCTCCGACCGGTACCGCACGCCCCGCAGCAGCTCGCCGTCGGTGATGCCCGTCGCCACGAAGAACACGTTCTCGCCGGACACCAGGTCGTCGGTCGTCAGCACCCGGTCCAGATCGTGTCCCGCGTCGATGGCCCGCTGCCGCTCCTCGTCGTCCTTCGGCCACAGCTTGCCCTGGATCGTGCCGCCCAGACACTTCACGGCACAGGCCGAGATGATGCCCTCCGGCGTGCCGCCGACGCCGAGCAGCAGGTCGACGCCGGTGCCTTCGCGCAGCGCCAGGATCGAGCCGGCCACGTCGCCGTCGGAGATCAGCCTGATGCGCGCGCCGGTCTCGCGGACCTCCTCGATGAGGCCCGCGTGCCGCGGCCGGTCCAGGATGACGACGGTGACGTCCTCGGGCGTGGACCGCTTGGCCTTGGCGACCCGGCGGATGTTCACGGACACGGGCGCGTTGATGTCGACGAAGTCGGCGGCCTCGGGCCCGGTGACCAGTTTGTCCATGTAGAAGACGGCGGACGGGTCGAACATCGACCCGCGGTCGGCGGCGGCCAGCACCGCGATCGCGTTCGTCATGCCCTTCGCGGTCAGCGTGGTGCCGTCGATCGGGTCGACGGCGATGTCGCACTCGGGCCCGGTCCCGTCGCCGACGCGCTCCCCGTTGAAGAGCATCGGGGCTTCGTCCTTCTCGCCCTCCCCGATGACGACGACGCCGTTCATCGAGACGGTGGAGACAAGGGTCCGCATGGCCCGAACCGCGGCACCGTCGGCGCCGTTCTTGTCGCCGCGCCCGACCCAGCGGCCCGCGGCCATCGCCGCGGCTTCGGTCACCCGTACGAGTTCCAGGGCGAGGTTGCGGTCGGGAGCCTCGGAGGGAACCTCGAGCTCGGACGGCAGATGATGATGCTCGGTCATCGGAGCGCACCTTTCTGATACGGCGACGGCCGGATGAGGGTATGGGCCCGACTCTATCGTTAGGCAGACAAAATGAGCAGGGGGCCCCACGGATGAGCGGACCAGGGCACCTGCGACGATAGGGACGTGGCAGGTTCGAACGGTAAGCAGAAGACGGTCCGGGACATGATCCTCTCCTTGGGTCTGATCGGGCTCATGGCGGGTGTCATCTACCTCTTCATCCCACATGACGACTCCGCTCCGGAGATCAAGACGGTCGACTACCGCGTCGAGCTGCTCACGGCGCGCCGCGCGGCCTCCTACCCGGTGGCCGCGCCCGAGGGCCTCTCCTCCGACTGGAAGGCCACCTCCGTCCGATTCCAGGGCGACAACTTCGACGCCTGGCACCTGGGCTTCCATGCGCCCGACGGGGAGTACGTCCAGGTCGAGCAGTCGACTCAGAAGCCGTCGACGTTCATCGACGAGGCCAGCCAGGGCGCCGAGGCGACGAAGACCACCCAGGAGATCGACGGCCGCACCTGGACGCGCTACACGGGCGGCCGGTACGACGCGCTCGTGCACCAGGGCGACGGCGTGACGACGGTGGTGGCGGGCACCGGCACGATCGGCCGGCTGGCGGAGATGGCCGGGGCCCTGAAGATGGCGTGAGCCCCCGAGAACGCGAAGAAGGCCCCCGGCATCGCAGCCGGGGGCCTTCTTTCATGGAGCTATGGAGCTATGGCGCCGTGGAGCTATGGCGCCGTGGAGCTGAGGTTCTGTGGATCCGAACCGGTCAGACGGTGGTGACGACCTCGTCGTACGCCAGACGCGGGGAGCGCGGGAACCAGGCGTCCTCGCCCGGGGTGCCGATGTTGACGACCATCAGCGGGGTGTGGTCGTCGTCCAGGAACTCCTTGCGGACACCCTCGAAGTCCAGACCGGTCATCGGACCGGCGGCGAGGCCCGCGGCGCGGACGCCGATGATGAAGTACGCGGCCTGCAGGGCGGCGTTCAGCGTGGCGGCACCCTCACGGGCGGAGCGCTCGGCGAAGAAGACGTCCTTGGCCTGCGGGAAGTGCGGGAAGAGCTCCGGCAGCTCCTCGTGGAACTCGTTGTCCGCGGCGAGGATCGCGACCAGCGGGGCGGTGGCGGTCTTCGGCTGGTTGCCCTCGGCCATGTGCTGGACCAGGCGCTCGCGGGCCTCGGCGGAGCGGACCAGGGTGACGCGCAGCGGGGACTGGTTGAAAGCGGTCGGACCGTACTTGACCAGGTCGTAGATCGCCTGTACCTGCTCGTCGGTCACCGGCTCGTCGGTGAAGGTGTTCGCGGTGCGGGCCTCACGGAACAGGAGGTCCTGGGCGGCGGGGTCAAGAACGAGTGACATGCGTGAACCTTCTCGGGGACGTACGTCGGATCCGGAGAAACCGGACCGGCTGACGTCTTCGACCGTACGCCAGTGAAGTTCAACCTTCAACAAAAACCGGACCGTGGTGATCCGCCTCACAGGTTCGTCTCACAGGTTCGGATGCCGGGCGCTACTCGGCGGCCTCGGCCTCTCCCCGGTCCGCCTGCTCTTCCTCCTCCGCGAGGGCCGCGTTCAGTCGCGCCCGCGCCCCCTCCAGCCAGCGCCGGCACACCTTCGCCAGTTCCTCGCCCCGCTCCCAGAGCGCCAGGGACTCCTCCAGCGTCGTACCGCCCGCCTCCAGCCGCCGTACGACGTCGATCAGCTCGTCCCGCGCCTGCTCGTACCCGAGCGCCTCATCCGTCTTGCTGCTCATTCGCCCACCCTATGCATCGACTCGAACCACGAACTCACCCTCGGCGACCCGCGCGCGCAGGACCTCGTTCCCCGTGACTTCGTCCGGGTCCCGGACGACGTGCCCGTCGGTCTTCTGCAGCACGGCGTACCCCCGCTTGAGGGTGGCGGCGGGGGAGAGGCCCACCACGCGTGCGTGCGTGTGCGTCAGCTCGGAGTCGGCGCGGTCGAGGTGATGTCCGAGGGTGCGCCGGCCGCGGTCGAGCAGGGACGCGACATGGTCGGCCCGTTCGTCGATCATCCGGTGCGGATCCTCTATCACCGGCCGGGCGAGCGCCTGGGCGAGCCCGCGTTCCTCCCGGTCCACGAACGCCTGCACACACCGCCGGGCGCGGTCCCGCAGCAGCCGTACCCGCTCGTACTCCTCGCCGACGTCCGGTACGACCTTCTTCGCGGCGTCGGTCGGGGTGGAGGCGCGCAGGTCGGCGACGTAGTCGAGGAGCGGCGTGTCGGGTTCGTGCCCGATGGCGGACACGACGGGGGTACGGCATTCCGCGACGGTCCTGATGAGCTGCTCGTCGGAGAAGGGCAGCAGGTCCTCCACGCTGCCGCCCCCGCGCGCGACGACGATCACGTCCACCTCGTCGTTCTCGTCGAGCTCCTTCACGGCCTGGACGACCTGCGGCACGGCGTGCACGCCCTGCACGGCCACGTTGCGCACCTCGAAGCGGACGGCCGGCCAGCGGTGCCGGGCGTTCTCCAGCACGTCCCGCTCCGCGGCGGAGGCCCGCCCGCAGACCAGCCCGACGAGCTGGGGCAGGAAGGGCAGCGGCTTCTTGCGCCCCGGCGCGAACAGTCCCTCGGCGGCGAGGGCCTTCTTCAGCTGCTCGAGCCGCGCGAGCAGCTCGCCGACGCCGACGGGCCTGATCTCGGCGGCCCGCAACGACAGTTGCCCCCGTGGGGCGTACCACTCGGGCTTCGCGAGGACGACGACCCGCGCGCCCTCGCTGACGACATCGGCGACGGAGTCGAACACCTGGCGATAACAGGTGACGCCGACGGAGATGTCGTACGACGGATCACGCAACGTCAGAAACACGACCCCCGCGCCCGGCCGCCGCGACAACTGGGTGATCTGCCCCTCCACCCACACGGCCCCGAGCCGGTCGATCCACCCCCCGATGAGCCGCGAGACCTCACCGACGGGCAGGGGCGTCTCGGGCGACGTGTTGACAGCCATGCCGCGAGGGTAACGGCCCGCTACGACAACGCCCCGTCACTGGGGGCTCCGCCCACCCACCACCCGACTCGGTCTCTTGAACGGTTCACCCTTCGACCCACCGAGTCGGGTGGTGGGTGGGCGAAGGTCCGGGGGTCCAAGGGGCGGAGCCCCCTGGTACGGGGTCGAAGGGGCAGCGCCCCTGGGGATGGGACGGGTAGGGGCGGCGGGGGCGAAACCGTCCGGGTCACCACCCGTCTCACCATCAACCCGACACACACGCGCTCTTTGACCCGCCGTACGCGGCCTTACGATGGGGGGCATGACTGCTTCGCCTGGCCGCCGTGTCCTGCTCGCCGCCCCCCGTGGCTACTGCGCGGGTGTGGACCGCGCCGTGATCGCCGTCGAGAAAGCCCTGGAGCAGTACGGCGCTCCGGTCTACGTCCGGCACGAGATCGTCCACAACAAGTACGTCGTGCAGACCTTGGAGAAGAAGGGCGCCATCTTCGTCGAACAGACGGAAGAGGTGCCTCCGGGCAACATCGTCATGTTCTCCGCGCACGGCGTCGCACCGACCGTCCACGACGAGGCCAAGCAGGGCCGGCTCGCCACCATCGACGCGACCTGCCCGCTGGTCACCAAGGTCCACAAGGAGGCCGTCCGCTTCGCGGGCGAGGACTACGACATCCTCCTGATCGGGCACGAGGGCCACGAGGAGGTCATCGGCACCTCCGGCGAGGCCCCCGAGCACATCCAGCTCGTCGACGGCCCCGAGGACGTCGCCAAGGTCGAGGTCCGTGACGAGTCGAAGGTCGTCTGGCTGTCCCAGACCACCCTCTCCGTCGACGAGACCATGGAGACCGTCGACGCCCTGAAGGAGAAGTTCCCGCAGCTCATCTCCCCGCCCAGCGACGACATCTGCTACGCCACGCAGAACCGTCAGCTCGCGGTGAAGCAGATGGGCGCCGAGGCCGAGCTGGTGATCGTCGTCGGCTCCCGCAACTCCTCCAACTCCAAGCGGCTCGTCGAGGTCGCCAAGCTCGCCGGCTCCCGCGAGGCCTACCTCGTGGACTTCGCCGACGAGATCGAGGAGGCGTGGCTGGAGGGCGTGTCCACGGTCGGCGTCACCTCCGGCGCCTCCGTGCCGGAGATCCTGGTCGAGCAGGTCCTGGAGTGGCTGTCGCAGCGCGGGTTCGAGGACGTCGAGCTGGTCAGGGCGGCGGAGGAGTCCATCGTCTTCTCCCTGCCGAAGGAGCTGCGCCGCGACCTGCGCGAGGAGGCGGCGGCGCTGATGAAGCAGCGTGCCGCAGCCGGTGGCGAAAGTGTGTGAGAGCTGTGTGAGAGCGGCTCGGCCAGGGCGGGAACGTACCTCGGCGGAGTGACTGTCAGTCGTCCGTCGTAACGTAGGGCCATGCAGATCTTCGGCGTGGACATCGGTGGATCCGGGATCAAGGGCGCCCCTGTGGACCTGGACAGGGGAGACCTGGCGGACGAGCGTTACAAGGTGCTGACTCCGCACCCGGCGACCCCGGAAGGAGTGGCCGACGGCGTCAAGCAGGTCGTCGACCACTTCGGCTGGACCGGGCCGGTCGGGCTCACCTTCCCGGGCGTGGTCACCGGCGGCGCCACGATCCGTACGGCGGCGAACGTCGACAAGAGCTGGATCGACAAGGACGCGGGCGCGTTGTTCAGCGGCCGCCTGGGCGGCCTGCCGGTGACGGTGGTCAACGACGCGGACGCGGCGGGCGTCGCGGAGATGAACTTCGGCGCCGGCCAGGGCCGCAAGGGCACCGTCGTCCTCCTCACCTTCGGCACCGGCATCGGCAGCGCCCTCTTCGTCGACGGCGTCCTCGTCCCCAACACCGAGCTGGGTCACCTGGAGCTGCACGGTCACGACGCGGAGAAGCGCGCCTCCAGCAAGGCCAAGGAGGACGAGGAACTGACGTGGGAGCACTGGGCCCACCGCGTCCAGAGGTACCTCGCCCACGTCGAGATGCTGTTCTCGCCGGAACTGTTCATCATCGGCGGCGGCGTCAGCCGTAAGTCCCAGAAGTTCCTGCACTACATCGAGGACATCAAGGCGGAGATCGTCCCGGCGCAGCTGCAGAACAACGCGGGGATCGTGGGGGCGGCGATGCACGCGGTGAAGGGAAGCTAGACCTCGTCGAGGCCGGGCGGCCGGGCGGCCGGGGCCCGGTCAGACGGGCGGTCGGTTTCTGGTGGACCGGCGGTTCATCAGGCGAATCTTCCGCACGGTCGCGATCGAGCCGGCGACCAGCGTGCCCCCGTACAGCCACCCGGCCTGTGTGGCGAGTGCGGTGAAGAGGCCCATCAGGCGACCGCTGATGCCCTGCCCGCTCTCGGCCACGGGGAGGAGCCCCACGGCGAAGGCGATCGGTACGACGATGGGCGCGGTCAGCAGATCGCCCCGCCGGATCCAGACGGCGGTCACGACGCACACCGGCAGGAACAGCACGCCGTACACCGTGAGCGACGCCCCGAACAGCAGCTGGTCCAGGCAGCCGAGCGCGAACATCAGGGCCCCGCAGAACAGCCCGCCGCCGAGCCCGGTGAGCCGGGGGTTGGGCATCCGGCGTACGGCCTGGACGATCGGCGGCGGGCCGGTCGGCCGTACCGCTGCTGCCGACGCCGTCGGCCGCCGCGGCGGCCCGCCTGCCCGCGCCGCCGACGACGAACCGGTTCTGCCGGCCCCGCCGCCGCCCCGAGCCGCCTGCGGAGGCAGGGGCGGCGGCACACCGCGTCGCGTTCCGTCGTGCGGGGTTCGAGTCCTGTGTTGCTCCACTGGACCAACTTAGGTCGGTTTATGTGCCGAATCGGCCCTCAGACACGCCGTCGACCGGACCTTGGCCAAGCGTTCGATACGTCGCCGGGGCGGGTGCGGGCACGCCGTAGACTGGTGGATCGGCCCCCTGGGCCCTGTCGTCACATTCCCGCCTGCCCCGCGGCGCCATTGCACGCACTCTCGCCGCACCGGGCGCAGACCCGCGTACCACCAGTACGAGGGCCCGCGCCCGGTACACCGAGACCACGCTCCCACCGCCACATCAGCCGCTACCGCGGCGGGCGCGGGGCCCGCCTCCGGGCGGACGACGGGCATGTGACGACAGGGCCCAGGGCCCGCCGCCGGGGGCCCGCCCCCGGTCCTCACGCCAGCCCTCTCACTCCGGGAAGTCGCACCGTGTCGCTCACGATCGGAATCGTCGGACTGCCGAATGTCGGCAAGTCGACCCTGTTCAACGCCCTGACCAAGAACGACGTGCTGGCGGCCAACTACCCGTTCGCCACGATCGAGCCGAACGTCGGTGTGGTCGGCGTCCCCGACGCCCGTCTGGGCAAGCTGGCGGAGATCTTCGGCTCCCAGCGCATCCTCCCGGCGACGGTCGACTTCGTCGACATCGCGGGCATCGTGAAGGGCGCCTCCGAGGGCGAGGGCCTGGGCAACAAGTTCCTCGCGAACATCCGTGAGTCCGACGCGATCTGCCAGGTCATCCGCGCCTTCAAGGACGAGAACGTCGTCCACGTGGACGGCAAGGTCTCGCCCAAGGACGACATCGAGACGATCAACACCGAGCTGATCCTCGCGGACCTCCAGACGATCGAGAAGGTCCTGCCGCGCCTCCAGAAGGAGTCGCGCATCAAGAAGGACGTCGCTCCGAAGGTCGTGGCGGTCGAGGAGGCGAAGGAGATCCTGGAGAGGGGCGACACCCTCTTCTCGCAGGGCATCGTCCAGGGCTCCGGCAACGAGGAGCTGCTGCACGACCTGCACCTCCTCACCACCAAGCCCTTCCTCTACGTATTCAACGTCGACGAGGACGAACTGGTCGACGACGACTTCAAGGCCGAGCAGCGCGCCCTGGTCGCCCCCGCCGAGGCGATCTTCCTCAACGCCAAGCTGGAGGCGGACCTCGCCGAGCTCGACGAGGAGGACGCCATGGAGCTCCTCCAGTCCGTCGGCACCGAGGAGCCCGGCCTCACCACCCTCGCCCGCGTCGGCTTCAACACCCTCGGCCTCCAGACCTACCTGACGGCCGGCCCCAAGGAATCCCGCGCCTGGACCATCAAGAAGGGCGCCACCGCCCCCGAGGCCGCCGGAGTCATCCACACCGACTTCCAGAAGGGCTTCATCAAGGCGGAGGTCATCTCCTTCCACGACCTGGTGGAGACCGGTTCGGTGGCGGAGGCCCGCGCGAAGGGCAAGGCGCGGATGGAGGGCAAGGACTACGTCATGCAGGACGGGGATGTGGTGGAGTTCCGCTTCAATGTCTAGCCGGTGACTTAGCACCACTTCGCTGATCTGGCAAACGTGCAGGTCACATGGGGTCTGACTCTTTGGGGTCAGGCCCCTAGATTTTTACCGTGCTGGATAGGTGCTGGATTTTCTGACCTCTCGTCACCTGTCATCACCCCTGCTCACCCATACCGTGCTGGATATGTGCTGGGCAGAAGGGAGGGCGCCCGTAGGGTTCTGCGCGGCCCAGCGCGGCAGGTGGGTGCCCTGTGCCCACAGGGGTGCCTGGGCGCCTGTGCCCACAGGGGTGCCTGGGCGGGCTCGAACTCACGCTTGTCGGGAGGCCAGTTCCACCGCTGTCACGTCGGACGGTGCCCCACCCAACCCGGGTAGGCGGGCCCCAGGCGCCGACACCCCCGTGACACGTGCAGCTGCGTGTCCCCGTACTGTTCGAGTCCCGCGACCGTCGGGTTGGCCAACTCGGCGATGTAGTTCATGGGCCAGAGCTGGCCGCCGTGGGTGTGTCCCGGCAGTTGCAGGTCCACTCCGTGCTGTACCGCACGGTCGATGAAGACCGGCCTCGGCCTCGTTCAACGGTTCATGCTCGGCTTCGTAGGCGTCCACGAACTCGGTGAGGCCGTGGATCGCGAGCTTGATGCCGGACCGCCGCGGTCACGTAGTGAGATGGGCAAGCGCCTCGACCTCAGCATGTCCACCGTGCCCGGCCCTGGCTCCCGCATCGTGGCGCCGCCGTTCTACGAGCAGGTCACCTACCTCGCCGTGGATGAAACCTGGGGCCGCCCTGGCGGGAGAAGTGGCTCGAGGGGACTCAGCCGCCGTATCGGCCAAGCGTCGCCTCGCTCAGCCTGGAACCGGCACCGATCCGGTGTCGCCAACCCGCCCGGATCGTCGTCCGGTGCGAATGCGGACTGGAGCGACCGGTCCGCGCGCGGAAGTGCGTCAGCCGCGCTGCCAGGTGTCCAGAAGGGCGAGGGCATTGTTCACGCCCTGATCGAGGAGCTCGTTGGCGAGTTGGTTGTCGGTCAGGGCGCGGGCGAGCTGCAGCGTCCCGGCCATCAGGCCCAGGAGGCTGAGTGCCTTCACTCGTGCGGAGGATGGGCCTCGGGCGCCATGCGGGCGGCAATTCCGTCGATGAGGGTCAGCACGCCGTCGGTGTACGCCTGCCTGGTTGTGTCGGTGCAGCGCCCGATCTCGTCGAGCAGAGCGGCGTTGGGGCAGCCGTCGCCAAGCCTTTCACGGTGCTGGGGCGAAAGGTATCCCCGCAGATGTGAGCGTAGAAGGCGCCATTGGTCAGTCCCGCGTCCTTCATGAGCGTCGAGACCCCGGAGCCGTCGATACCGTCTTGCTTGAACCGGCGGCCCGCGGTCTCGATGATCCGCCGCCGCGTCTCCGACTTGTGCTCTTTTCCGTACCGCACCACGCCGGACGCTCCTTCGCCGGCTGGAAGGCAGTGAAGGCAGACACGGGCCCAGCATCTGCGCTCCCACTCCGGTCGGCGGCGGAAGCGGCCATCCCCCACTCGACGGCGGATCTTCGCATCAGTTGTGCTGTTCGGCATCCAGCAGGGCGAGGGCGTTGCGGATGCCCTGTTCGAGGAGTTGGTCGGCGAGGTGCCGGTCGGTCAGGGCGCGGGAGAGTTGCAGTGTCCCGGCCATCATGCCGAGGAGGCCGAGTGACTTCAGACGTGCCGAGGGTGGGTCGTGGGGTGCCAGGCGGGCGGCGAAGCCGTCGATGAGGATCAGTGCGCCGTCGGTGTACGCCTGCCTGGTGCGGTCCGTGGAGCGCCCGATCTCGTCGAGGAGGGCGGCGTTGGGGCAGCCGTCCTCGATGGTGTCGCGCTGTTCGGGGGAGAAGTACCAGCGGATCATCTGTTCGAGTCCGGCACGGCCGGGTGCCGCCTGCGCGACGATGTTCTCGTGCTGAGCGCGCACCTGGTCGGCGACCGCGGTGGCGACGAGTTCGTCCTTGGATGTGAAGTAGGCGTAGAAGGTGCCGTTGGTCAGGCCCGCGTCCTTCATGAGCGTGGCGACTCCGGAGCCGTCGATGCCGTTGCGCTTGAGCCGGCGGCCGGCCGTCGCGATGATCCGCTGCCGTGTCTCCTGCTTGTGTTCTTTCGTGTACCGCACGATGTGTTCCTCCATGGCAGCCGGGGCTTGCGCCCCGGCTGCCGTCCTGGTCGGGTCAGTGTGCCGCGCCTGCGAGGAGAGCCGGGAAGTTGATCCTGGCGGTCTGCAGTTTCGGGTCGTGGGGCTCGGGGACCCCGCCGTCGGTGATGTACAGCCGGTCGCCGCGGACCGCGGTCGCGGAGGGCGAGGCGAGGCCGTCCGCGCTGGTCAGGATGGGCTTGTAGGTGCCGTTGGGGTAGATGACCACGACCCTGTCCGGACCGTTCTGCGAGGAGGAGCCGTTCTGCGCCGCGAACACCACGTCGGAGCGGGGGGTCAGGAAGCTGATGTCGTCGATGTTGGGCAGGCCGCCGGTGACCTGGCGGACGGGACCGGCCGTGCCGGTGGCGGTGACCGGGATCTGCAGCAGGGTGCCCTTGTTGAAGTTGGTGGCCCATAGGGCGCCGTTGTGGAACCTGAGCCCGTTGGCGCCGATCGGCAGGGCTTCGGTGGGCACCGGCGCGAGCGCGCCATCGGTCAGCCACGGGGTCACCGATCCGCCCGAGACCGGGACGGACCAGATGGTGCCCTTGAGGCTGTCCGCGATGTAGAGGGTGCGTCCGGCCGCGTCGATGGCCAGCCCGTTGGGGCCCGAGTCGGGGGCCAGAGCGGCGATGCGCTGGGGGGTGCCGTCCGGAAGCAGCTTGTACACGCCGTTCCTGGCCGCGTTGCCCGGGGCCCACACGCTGTAGTAGACGGTGCCGTCACTGCCACGGGTGTTGCCGCTGATCGCCTCACCCACCTGCCCGGTGACCAGCACGGTGCGCTCTCCGGACGGGGAGATGCGCATCAGCTGCGGCCCGTGGGTGCGCTCGCACACCGCGCAGCTGCCGAGCATGGACAGGGTCACCGAGCCGTCGGGGTTGGCGGTGATGTTCTCGGGGACCTCGCCGGCCGCGTAGTCGAACGTCGCCGCGGTCCGTACGTCGGTGACAACGGAACCGCTGTACGAAAGTGCCGTCCCCGCGGACGCGGACGGCGCCGAGACCAGGACGCCCGCCGCCGCGGCGACCGCCAGCGCCATGACGCCCTTCCTCTTCGCCTTCCCGAAACGCCGGGTGCCCGATGCACTGCGCCGGACCGTGTGCTGACCTTGCTGCTGCATGACTCTCCTCGGTAAATCAACGAGTAACTGATCGATGATCAGTGGCTTTGGGGACATCAGGGATGTCGGGTACATCGGAGATGGTTCGGGCGGAATCGGCGCCCTCGAAGCCGGACACGGCGTGTCAGCCGGGCAGGCGGTTGTTCTTGCGGATCTGCTTGTCGAACGTTCCGGCGGGGACGAGGCGGCGCGCCTTGGTGACGCGTGAGGCCAGCGGGCCGGCGGTGTAGCGCAGCTTGGGCTTCTTGTCGGTGGCCGCGGTGACGATCACCTTGGCGACGACGGCAGGGTCGTCGCCCTTCTCCATCGCCTCCGCGACCATCTCGTCGAAGTCGCGGCGCCGCTCCGCGTACAGAGGCAGCGGGGTGTCGGGCTGTGCGGCGTTGGTTTCGAAGGGGGTCTTGGTGTAGGCGGGCTGGACGATGAGGACCCGGACGCCGTGCTCACGGACCTCGTGGTCCAGCGACTCGGAGTAGCCCTCGATGGCGTGCTTCGCCGCGACGTAGAGGGCCATGAAGGGCTGGGGGGCGACCCCGAGGACGGAAGAGATGTTGATGATGCGTCCGCCGCCCTGGGCCCGCATGTGCGGCAGGACGGCCTTCGTCATACGGATGACACCGAGGACGTTGATGTTCAGGAGGCTCTGGGCCTGGGCGACGGAGTTCTCCTCGACGGCGCCCGACGCGCCGATGCCGGCGTTGTTGACCAGGACGTCGATGCGGCCGAACCGGTTGATCACCTCTGCGACCGCGGCGGTGGCCGACTCGTCACTGCCCACGTCGAGATCGAGGTACGTCACGCCTGCGGGCGGGGTGAGCCCGGAGGTCTTGCGGCCGGTTCCGATCACCTCGAAACCCGCCGCGACGAAGCGGCGGGCCGTCTCCTTGCCGATCCCCGATGACGCACCTGTCACGAGCACTACCGGTCGAGTTGTCGTCATCACGGAATCCCTTCGTTTGACTTACGTTCGTATGTCTTACGTTCGTATGACCATAGAGTGGTCGTCGGCCGATGGCAAGTGGTCACGCCCGGCGATCCGAGAAGTTCTGAGAAAGATCTGAAAACGTGGGGTGCGTTACGGGAAAGATCACGAGCGGATAACGGGCAGGTGGCAGAGGCCGCCATTACGGCCTTGCTAAGCGGTCGGACGGTCCGATCGACGAGCCTCGGCCCGGCTGCCCGGCTGAACCGCCAGTCGACGGTGTCGAAGAGGTGGAGGCCGTTCCGACCGTGGCCCTGGAGGTGATCCCGGAGGCGTCATCCGCTGGTCGCGAACGGGTCTTCGCAGTCCGGTGTGCACCGGCTGTCATGACGTGCGATGCCGAGGTAGTGGCCCAAGCGGAGTTCCAGCTCTTCGGGACCCTTTTCGGCAGCGAGCTTCTCGAACTGGGGCAGGAACGCCTGGGGCCCTGGCCAGGTCAGGGAGCTCAGGAATTGCGTGTAGGCCGCTCGCAGGTCGGCATCGGGCGGGAGCGTCGCCCGGTTGACCTGAGCCTTGGCGGCTGCCAGCGCCGCCTTGCCGACTGGACGCGGCGCCTCTGCTTGCCCGCACCCGGGCCGAACTGGAGCTGACCGGGCGGCACCTGCGCCGCGACTCCGCACGGCCCGGGACACCGCAGCCATCCTCACGGCGCAGGAGTCGAGAGTCGCACGGCTGGCCGCGCGGGGGTTCACCAACCGGGAGATCGGGGCACAGCTGCTGATGAGTCCCCGCACGGTGGGTCATCACCTGGAGCCGCTGCCTTCAGGCCGGTCGGCTGGAAGACGCGGAGCGAGACGGACGGTGCGCCCTTGGGCCCGGGCACGAGGATCTCCTGGACCGTGACGTCCGGCCCTGGATCGGTCGAGCGCCACTTCACGCTCCGCACGAGGCGCGACGACAGACGTCCGTAGGACACATTGGGGATGAAACGACCTCGTTTGAGATCGGGGTGGAAGGTACTCATCGGGTCCTCGTTCGGTTCCCTCATCGAGTGTGTGTGGAATCGTCTGGCAACCTGGCGGGTGGTTGGCGTCGAGAGGGGGGACGGTTGTGAAGCCGGTGCGACACCGATGATGGGCGTCCGTAGCGCGTGACGCGGCAGCTCACCGAACTCGTCGCCGAGCGCACCGATGCCGCACGCGACACGGCTCCGCGTCTGATGGCCGACGTGGTATCAGCCGCAGCCGCCGTCGTGGCCGGCCGTCCCGGCCGTCCTCTGCCGGACTGGGACGAGGTTCGTGGATCTGAGCGTCACCGCAGGCCATGCCGGCGTCCGTCCCGGTCCGGCGGGCGCGCGGATCGTGCGAGTGCCGCGCCCGTCCGCTCGGTCAGATCTTCGCCTTCTCGCGGACCCAGGCGCCGATCTGTGCGATGGCGGCGTCGGTCTCCGGAATGCGGCCCGCGCCGTAGACGTAGGAGTGCTGGCCTCCGGGGACCACCACGGTCGCCGTGTCGATTCCGGCGTCCTTGACGCGGGCGGCGAACTCCTCGTCCTCGCCGGCCAGGACCTCGTAGGTTCCCCAGGAGACGAGGGTGGGGGGCAGACCGCTCAGGTCCGCGCGGTTCAGGTTGATCCGGGTGTCCGTGATCTCGATGCCCGTGCCGCCGATCCAGGCATCCCGGAAGAACTCCAGCAGTTCCTTGCTGAGGATCTTGTCCTTTGCGGCGTTGGTCGTGATGGTCTCGTTGGCGATCTCGAGGTCGCACCAGGGGGAGATCGACACGATGGCGCCGGGCAGCGGCTGCTTCTTGTCGCGGAGGCGAAGCGCCAGGGCGACGGCGATGAACCCGCCGATCGAGTGGCCGATCGTGATGATGTTCCCCGGCTCATAGCCTTCGGAGAGCAGCCAGTTGAAGGCCGCCTCGGCGTCGTCGACCTGGGCCGGGTACTTGTGTTCCGGTGCCCGCCGGAAGTCCAGGACCAGTACGGGTGCCCCGGCGGCCTTGGCGATGTGGCCGGCGAGCTTTCGGTCGACGGGTGCCGACGCCAGCACGGAGCCCCCGGCGTGGCTGTGCAGGAGGACGTGGTCGGTGTTGGCGTCGACGGGTTCGCACCAGATTCCCGGCACACCGCCCGCGTCCACCTCCCGATAGGTGACGCCTTCCGGCTCCCGGGCCGCGAGATGGACCTGCTCCGCCTGGATGCGCGCCGCATCCAACTCGGACGGGGGGTTCTGTCCTGTGGCCAGCCATTCCGCGAATTGGATCGCTGCCGGGCTCAGTTCGACTGCAGCGTGTTCAGACACTTGGTATCTCCATGGGGCCATGTGGGATAGAGGCCCGCGAGGACCGGTATCGCCGCTATTTGTCAGGCGGTGTGGGTGGGGTGGTCGGTGTGACCGATCTCGTCTGCCACGGCGAGGCGAGCTCGACGGCGAGGCGGATGCGGTGTCGAAGGTGAGCGTCAGTTCGGCATCCGGTTGAATCGGCGGACGATGCGGTCGAAGATCCGGGCCGGTAGGACGCGGTGGAAGACGCTGATGCCTGCGGCCGTCGTGCCGGCGGTGCGCCGCAGTTTCGGGTTCCGGTCGGTGGCTGCCGCGACGATCACCTTGGCCACGGTGGCGGGATCGTCGCCGCCGCTGGTGTTCTTCGCCAGCACCTCGTCGAAGGTGCGCCGTCCCGACGCGTAGAGCGGCATCGGGGTGTCGCCCTGCACGCTGTGGTCACCGAACGGGGTGTTGATCGGGCCGGGCTCGACGAGCAGGATCCGGACGCCGTGCTCGCGGACCTCGTGGTCCATCGAACCGGAGTAGCCCTCGACCGCGTGCTTGGTCGAGGTGTAGATGGCCATGAACGGGCTGGGGACGAACCCGCTGAGGGAGGAGACGTTGATGACGCGTCCGCGCCGTTGAGTGCGCATGTGCGGCAGAACCGCCTTGGTCATCCGCATGATGCCGTAGACGTTGACGTCGAAGACCTCCTGCGTCCGGGCTACGGAGAACTCCTCGGCGGCGCCGTTGGCGCCGACGCCGGCGTTGTTGACGAGGACGTCGATGCGCCCGAACCGGTCGATCACCTGCTTGACCACGGAGGCGACCGATTCGTCGCTGGTCACGTCGAGGTCGAGGTAGGTCACCCCGGCGGGCGCGGTGACTCGCGCGGCGTTGCGAGCGGTTCCGATCACCTCGAAGCCCGCCGCAGCGAAGGCGCGGGCCGTCTCCTTGCCGACCCCTGACGAGGCACCTGTCACGAGCACTACCGGCCGAGTCGTCGCCATCACTGGCTCCCTTGAGATTGTCTTACGTTCGTATGCCTTACGTTCGTACGACCATAGAGGGGCCGTCGATCGATGGCAAGTGGTTACGCCCACTGATTCGAGAAGGATTCGGGAAACGTGGGGCTCGGTACGGGAAAGACCACGAGCGGACGACGAGCCGGAACCGTCGGCTGATCTTCCCTGCATAGCCTCTTTTGTTCCACTTTGCTGATTTTTCTTCACATATGGCTGCCTGGCTACCGCGCTGGCGAACCGCGGGCTCCGGTCCTGCGCGCATCGCAAGAGACCCCTATGCCGGGAAACAAGGGGCGCGGCCTGCCGCGTATCGCATCTTCGAAGCTGGTGGTGGTGCGCAGGTCCCAGCTGGCGGAGCCCAGACAGGGCCAAACGGAACCCACCGTTGAACTCGTTCGCCTTATCGGGGTGCCAGTCGGGCGCGAGGACGGCGGCGTAGCGGCCTCGGTGGTCGGAGTGGAGGAGGGCCAGAATCTGGGAGCGCGGTGAGGGGGTCGGTGCCCTCGAACGTGAGGCGGATGAGTTCGTGGAAGATCGCCGTGCCTTCCCAAGCTGCGCGGTCACCATGGGTGAGGGCAGCGATGCGGTGGCCGCGTTCATCGCGGCTTCTTGGCCGGCGGCCGCGAAGTGGACCGCGGAGGTCGATGCCCGCATCAAGGAGCCGCTTCCGGCTCGTCGTTGGTCGACCTGGAAATGGATCGCGGTGGCGGGGTCCTAGGTGTATTGATCACGAGCCTTGTTAACGCTGGCCGGGCTTGATCACAGCGAGCCTGGTGGCCCGAACACGGGTCAGCCCCGGCTCCGTCGCTCTCGGAGCCGGGGCTGACCCTGCATCGTGTACGGCGAGGCGTCCCCACCCCGCGCCGTACACGAAGTACGGGAAGTACCCGAAGTGATCGCAGTACCCGAAGTACCGGGCGTACCCGGTGTACGGGCCGTCAGTGGGCGATCACCGGGATCTTCGCCTCGTCCTCGGCACCCTCGCCGGAGGCCGGACCGACTTCCGGCTTGCCGGTGTTGATGAAGGTCGCGGCGATCACCGCGGCGAGGACCAGGATGCCGACGGCGAACCAGATCGCGTTGGTGTACCCGTGCACCTGGCCCTCCAGCTGGACCAGCTGCTGCTGGGCCTGGGAACCGGCACCGCTGATGTGGTCCTTGATGTACGCGGTCGTCGCCGAGGCGGCGATCGTGTTCAGCAGGGCCGTACCGATCGCGCCGCCCACCTGCTGCGAGGTGTTGACCATTGCGGAGGCGACACCGGAGTCACGCGGCTCGACACCGTGCGTGGACAGGGACATGGCGGGCATGAACGCCGTACCCATGCCGAGGCCGAGCAGCACCATCCCCGGCAGGATGACACTGGCGTACGAGGTGCCGATCTCCAGCTGGGTGAGGACGAGCATGCCGGTCCCGGCGACCAGGAAGCCCGGAGCCATCAGCAGGCGCGGGGGAACCCGGGTTATCAGGCGGGTGCCGATCTGGGTGGAGCCCACCATCAGGCCGCCGATCAACGGCAGGAAGGCGAGGCCGGTCTTGACCGGCGAGTAGCCCAGCACGAGCTGCAGGTAGTAGGTCAGGAAGAGGAACAGACCGAACAACGCGATGATCGCGAGGCCGAGGGAGAGGTAGACGCCTCCGCGGTTGCGCTCGGTGATGACACGCAGCGGCAGCAGCGGGGCCTTGACCTTCGACTCGGTGAAGACGAACGCGGCGAGCAGCACCACCGCGGCGACGAACAGGCCAACCGTCGTGGAGTCGCCCCAGCCGTCGGACTCGGCGCGGGTGAAGGCGTAGACCAGCGTGACCAGACCGAGGATGGACAGGACGACGCCCGGGATGTCGAGCGGCGAACGGTTGCGGCCGCCGGCCGGCTCACGGATGACCAAGTACGCGCCCGCGGCCGCGACGACCGCGAACGGGATGTTCACGAAGAACGTCCAGCGCCAGTCCAGGTACTCGGTGAGCACACCGCCGAGGATGAAGCCCACGGCGCCGCCGCCACCGGCGATCGCACCGTAGATACCGAACGCCTTGGCGCGCTCCTTGGGCTCCGTGAACATCACGGCGAGCAGCGAGAGCGCGGCGGGCGCGAGCAGCGCGCCGAACGCACCCTGCAGGGCACGGGCACCGAGCATCGTCGCCTCGTTGGTGGCCGCACCGCCGAGCGCGGAGGCGGCGGCGAAGCCGATCAGACCGGCGACGAAGGTGCGCTTGCGGCCCCACAGGTCGGCGATGCGGCCGCCGAAGAGCAGCAGACCGCCAAAGGCGAGGGCGTAGGCCGTGATGACCCACTGCCGGTTGCCGTCGGAGATGCCCAGGTCCTGTTGGGCGGACGGCAGGGCGATGTTCACGATGGTCGCGTCGAGGACGACCATCAGCTGGGCGAGCGCGATGAACGTCAGCGCTTTCCAGCGGTTGGCATGGGAGTCGGCTGCCGCCTTGGCGGTGGCCTGAGCTGTTTCAGACATGGGGATACCCACTTCGGGACTTCGTGGCGAAAAACGATGAGGAAGTTCAGAGAGACAAAGCTGGAGTTGGAGATCGAGGCAGCGAGACGCCGGGACATCGAGACAGGGACAGGGGCGAGTCGTCATCGTCAACGGCCGAAAGCGTTGTACGAGGTGGTTACTGGTTACGACTACTGACCGGCGCCGAGCGCCGAGCGCCGAACTAATCGGTATCGATCTGACCGACCGGATCAGTCACGCTCGTCGCATGTCCTCCACGGTCACGGCCGATCCGGGCAGTACGGGGCGGGCGGGTGCCCGCAGACCGTCCAGGAACACTCGGTGCCTGGCAGGGGCCGGTGAGCTGGCTGACGGTGACCATCAGATCGCCGGACTCCACATCGGGGCGCAACTGCCCGGCCTCTCGGGCGCGCTGCATCATTTGCCCGACCAGTTCCATCAGCCGCTCGCGTGCTGCGAACAGATCGGGGACGGTTCACTGTCCGCAGATCTCAGCCGGGGAGCTTGTTGCTCTTGCGGATCTGTCCGTCGAAGACCCCGGCGGGAAGGATGCGGTGCGCCGCGCTGACGAGCCGGGCTTGCCGGCCGGCGGTGTAGCGCACCTTCGGCTTGGAGTCGGTGGCGGCCGCGACGATCGCCTTCGCGACGGTGGCGGGGTCGTCGCCGTCCTCGTTGACCGCCAACGCCACCTTGTCGGCGATGGCCCGCTGCTCCGCGTAGATCTGCATGGGGATGTCGGGTGCGACGGTGTTCGCCTCGAACGCGGATTTGGTACCGCCCGGCTGGACGATGAGGGCCCGGACCCCGTGTTCGCGGATCTCGTGGTCCAGGGACTCGGTGTACCCCTCGAGCGCGTGCTTGGACGCCGAGTAGTTGGCCATGTAGGGCGCGGGGAGGAACCCGAGGACGGACGAGATGTTGATGATGCGCCCGCTTCCCTGGGCGCGCATGTGCGGGAGAACGGCCTTGGTCATGCGCATCACACCGAAGACGTTGGTGTTGAAGAGGCGCTCGGCCTGCGCGAGAGAGTTTTCCTCCCACGCGCCCGAGGAGCCGATGCCCGCGTTGTTGACCAGGACGTCGATCCGCCCGAACCGCTCGATCACCTGCTCGACTGCGGCGGCGACCGAATCGTCGCTGCCCACGTCGAGGGCGAGGAACGTCACGCCGTCGCGACGGTCGGCTCCCGAGGTCTTCCGGCTCGTTCCCACCGTCTCGAAACCCGCTGCGGCGAGCGCGAGGGCGGCCGCCTTTCCGATCCCGGTGGACGCGCCTGTCACGAGTGCCACCGGCCGAGTTGTCGCCATCACGAGCTCCTTTTGGTTTGGAGTACGTCCGTATGTCGTACGGTCGTATGTCTTACGTTCGTACGACCATACGGGGGTCGTCGGCCGATGGCAAGTGGTCACACCCGGTGCTTCGAGAAGCATTCGGGAAACGTGGGGTGCGGTACGGGAAAGACCACGAGCAGACGACGAGCCGGAACCGCCGGCTGACGTCTGCGCGTAGTCACCTTTGGACCACTTTGCTGATGCTTCTTCTTGTATGCCTGGCCTAGCTACCGCGCCGTTCGAACCGCGAGCTCCGGTCCTGCATGCGTCGCAAGAGACCTCCACCGCCAGGAAACAAGGCGCGGCCTGCCGCGCGTATCACATGGTCGAAACTGGTGGCGGTATGCAGGCCAGATGGCACTGTGATGTCCTTCGTGCTGATGCTGCCCATCCCGCCACCGGCACCAGGCGCGGGAAACCGCGCGGGAATGCTTCCTGGGGACCGAACTCGAAGACGCCCGCCCAGGGCATCGCCCACCACCGAGCCGACGACCGCACCAGCGGCTCGCCAGATCCGTTTCATTCGCGCAGGTCATGTGCCGCGCCGACGGCAGCGCGGCCTATCTCCTTCTTCGACTCCCCGAACCATCGGCGGCGAGCGCGTCTCGTCCACGGAGGGTGTGTCGCCTGAGACATCTTGGGTCTGAGACACCCGTACAGGTCAGGAGCTCTTGCCGTCCACCGCCAGCAGGCGCAGCCTCCGCCAGAACGCCCCCGGAGTGGCTTCCGTGCCCATCGGGTTTCGCGGTCGTGGCGAACCACACCCGCCGCGCAGCAGGAGCAGTCGGTAAGCCGACGCGAGATCTTGCTTGCGGCCGCGGCGCTGGTGCCGGCTCACGACACCCGTCGCGGACGACGGTGAGCAGCATGTCGCTACCGAGCTTGACCAGTTCGGAAGTGGTCCACAGCAGCGGCAGCTCGCGGAGCGGAACGAGGCCGACGGGTCGGGCGCGACCACCTGCACCCGGCGGCGCCACCAGCGTGGCTGGGCGGTCGGCGAGGCTGCGACGGCCGCTGCGTCGCGTCCGTCGACGACGTCGATGACCTCATCGGTGGCCAGGTCGGCTCGATCCGCCGTCACGAACCGCCGTCGTCCTTGAACCAGCGGACTCTGCGGAACTGGTGCTCATCGATGCCCAGTGACCGGACCAGCTCGGCCACGTGGCGCCGAACTGGCCAGCGGCCTGGTCGATGGCGAGGACCTCGCCGGAAACCGCGTTGAGGATGGCGTCCTTGAGCCGCGCGGCGAGTCGTGCCCGGGGCGGGGCCTGGTCGGTGTGCTCGGTGAACGAGCGCCTCGAGCAGAGCACTTCGGCCCATACATACCCAGCGCTTCTTGAGCCGCCCCACCTCCTCGGGGCCGGCAAACGGCACATCGGCCAGATGCTGCCGGGTCCGCTGGGGCGCCCGCGACGTCAGCACCCCGCTGTCGGGCAGGCCGCTTCGCTGATCGGCGCGGAGATCAGCACCTGGCGGTTGCCGTGATCATTGCGGGTCACCACGAGGACCTCGCAGTCGGGCAGGTGGAACAACTCCCACGCGGCTGAAGAGGCCGCGCCGGCAGGAGGACGGGCGCGTGCTGTGTGGCCATTCCCCCGGCCGTGGCGGTCCGCCGGTTCAGCACCGCATACGCAGAGCGGTGTGTGTGGTGGCGCTCAGTGCGTGGGGGACAGGGCGCCGCGGAAGGTACGCCGGTAGGCGAGCGGCGAGACGCCAATAGCGGCATGCAGGTGTTCTCGTAGCGATGTGCCGCCGGCGAAGCCGACTTGGCCGGCGATCTCGTCCACCGGCAGGTTTGTGGTTTCCAGGAGGTGTCGTGCGCGGTCGATGCGCTGCTGGATCAGCCAGCGTCCCGGGCTCATGCCCACCTCTTCGGTGAAGCGGCGGACGAAGGTGCGCAGGCTCATGTGGGAGTGCTCGGCGAGGTCCGTAAGAGTCATGGGCTCGTGGAGGTTCTCCAGCGCCCACCGGCGGACGGTGGCCGTTCCGGTGGCCGTGGCCTCGGGTACCGGGTGCTGGATGTACTGCGCCTGCCCTCCGTCGCGCCACGGAGGGGCGATGCACATGCGGGCCACCTGGTTGGCGACCTCGCTGCCGTGGTCCTTGCGGACGACATGCAGGCAGACGTCGAGCCCGGAGGCGGCGCCTGCTGAGGTCAGGATGTCCCCGTCGTCGATGAACAGGGCGTCCGGGTCGAGTGCGACCTGTGGGAAGCGTGCGCGGAAGAGGTCCGCGACCATCCAGTGGGTGGTGGCCGGCCGACCGTCGAGGAGACCGGCTGCGGCGAGGACGAAGGCGCCGGTGCAGATTGAGATGAGGCGGGTGCCGGGAGTTACGGACGCGAGCGCCTGGACCACGGTTTGCGGCACTTCCGGGGGCACGGCGGTGGTGGTGAAGGGCGGGATGACGACGGTGTCGGCGGTGCGCAGCGCCTCCGGGCCGTGCTCGACGGTGATCGAGAAGTCGGAGTTGGTGCGTACCGGGCGGCCGTCGACGCTGCAGGTGAGGACCTCGTAGAGGCCGTCCGCCGCCTCGAAGACTCGGCTGGGGATGCCCAGTTCGAAGGGGTACACACCGTCTATGGCCAGAACGGCGACTCGGCGAGTGGGTGCCATGGCGTGATCCCGTCGAGAGTTGGAGTTCATGCCATGAGATCGGACGGTGACGGCAACACGCTGGACGCATCACACGCAGCGTCACCTTCCGCGCTGCTAGTCAGGGCCCCGCGCTCTGCGTCTCGATCTCCTTTGTGACCTTGGACAGGCGGGCCGGCGCGCAGGCTCTGCAGCCGGGGGCCGAGCGTTCCCTGGCGGCGGGCCAGGCGCTGGCGTGTCAGCTGCCCGCTGAGGCAGGCACGCCACTGTCAGTCTTGTCGTGCCCGGAACTGGCCCGCGAGGCCGTCGCCCGCAGGATCGCCCCGGCCCTTTCCGCGTCCACCGTGCGCCGCTGGCTCGGCCGGGACGCGATCAGACCCTGGCAGCACCACTCCTGGATCTTCATCAGCGACCCCGACTTCCGCCCCAAGGCGGCCCGCGTCCGTCTGGCCTGTCGCTCACGGAAGGAACAGCGTCATGCCACCCACGTGCCCACCTGGGGAACGCAACCTCAGTGACACTGCTCACGAAGCGCCAACCGAAGTAGTCGGCTGACTCGCCCCAGGCTCCGGCCGGGCCGAGGCCCCAGGTCCGCACCTGTCCGGAAACCAACTCGACGCCCGGCAGAGGTGGGTGGCACATGGTCGAGCCTCCTCTATGCCTTTCCAGTCCCCTCCACGGTCAGCACGATCTTGCCGGTGGTGCGGCCGGTCTCGCCCAGGGTGTGGGCCTTGGCGGCCTCGGCGAGCGGGAAGGTGGCCTCGATGTGGGGGCGCAGGGCGCCGGTTTCGACGAGGTCGGCGATGGCCTGCATGCCGGCGCGGTCGGCCTCGACGAGCAGGGACTCGTAGCGGATGCCCCGCGCGGCGATGTCGGCCAGTTCGGCGGGGTCGATGGGGAACGGGAGGATCGAGACGAGGGTGCCGCCCGGGCGGAGGACGGCGAGGGAGCGGGCGCGGGCGGCGGTGTCCCGTGAGATCGGGTCGAGGACCGCGTCGATGTCCTTGGCGGCCTCGGTGAAGTCGACCGTGTGGTAGTCGATGGACTCGTCCGCTCCGATCGAACGCAGGAAGTCGTGCTTGGCGGCGCTGGCGGTGCCGATGACGTAGGCGCCGCGGGACTTGGCGATCTGGACGGCGAGGTGGCCGACGCCGCCGGCGGCGGCGTGGATGAGGACGCGCTGCCCGGGCTGGATGTCGGCGGTGTCGACGAGTGCCTGGTAGGCGGTCAGGGCCGCGAGGGGGAGCGCGCCGGCCTGGACGTGGTCGATGCCGGCGGGCTTGTGGACGAAGGCGCGGGCCGGTCCGGTCACGTACTCGGCGTGGGCGCCGACCCCGTGGGGGTAGGGCAGCATGCCGAAGACCTCGTCGCCCGGCTTGAACAGGGTGACGCCGGTGCCGACGGCCTCGACGACTCCGGAGACGTCCCAGCCCAGGATGAGGGGCAGGCCGTTGGCGGTCATGGGCTGGGCGCGGTTCCACCAGTCGGTCGGGTTGACGCCGGCCGCGCGGACGGCGATCAGGATCTCACTCAACCCCGGGACGGGCCTGGGGAGTTCGACCTCCTTGAGCACCTCGGGGGAACCGTGGGTGTCCTGGCGGATGGCGCGCATCGTGGCGTTATCGGGGTTCGTCATACGTCCAGCGTTGCCGCCTGCCGCCCCCGGCGCCATGGCATGAATGCCAACTTTCGACGGGATCACGCCAAGATGCCAGGACGGAGGCAGCGATCTACGAGTCACCGCCTGACGAGACGGTGGCACCTCAAGTGTGCTGCTCAACATCGTCACCGGGGCGGAGCCCCTTCGACGCCAGGAGGAGCGTGACTCGGTTGGCCACGCCGTTCACCTACCGGTGCGGCAGGCGAGAATTCACGGTTCCGATCGTGTCCCTCTCGGCGGAAGCGCCGGTGTACTGCTCGAGGAGGGCGGCGAGGTTGTACATGGTGACTGCTTCCGTGCCCCGAGCAAGGGTTACGCCGACGTACGACAAAACAGCGAGCGCACAGCGCTCAGGGGTGAGGGACTGACTGGCGCTCGGTTGCCGAGGAGTTCGATGCTGCCCGGATGTCGTCAGCTGCCAAGGCGGCACTGAACTGCAGGACGTCTGAAGGACTTGCGAGAGAGAGTCCCGTCAGCTTCTCGATGCGCCGAAGCCGCTGGGAGATCGTGTTCTTGTGAACGAAGAGCTTCTGAGCGGACACATCGGCGCGGCAATCATGGGCCAAGTAGGTTCGCAGGGTGAAGATCAGGTCTGTCGAGCGCTCGAGATCGCTCTGGCGCAGTGCACCCAGCACGCGATCACTGAAGCTCGCGACGGCCCTGTGGTCCTCCAGCTGGAGCAACAAGCCCACCACCCCCAGGTCCTCGATGGTGCGAACCAGCGGAGCCTGGGAGCCGCCGAGTTCCAGCGCGCCTCGTGCCATCCGGAACGCTCTGGCCAGGTCTTCTGAACCGTTGGCCGGGGCCACTACCGCGTGTACCTGAGAGCCGATCGCGCCCTGGGTGAGGGTGGCGGCGATGTCCTCGGCGTCTTCATTGATCGGCCAGAGAGCGACCCAGTAGTCGCTGAGCCGGCCGCACACAAGGCGGGGTCGTCGGCTTGAAATGGATCGCATCCGGCGTCCGAGCGGCGAGTTGTCGACGTTCGCGGCACTGCCATCGCTTTGATCCTTCATCACGACCACCTGAACGTCGTCGACGAGCAGGTTTGCTCGCAGTGCGCGCTGCCGGGCCGCGGCGCGCCGCTCAGGGTCGCCAGAACAGAGATCCCCGATCAGATCGTCTCTGAATCGGGCTTCGGCCTCGGCCGCGGTCCGGTCGCGCAGCAGGAGGAGCGCGCAGACGGTCGCGGCGTGCTCGAGTGCGCGAGCTGCCATGTCGGGGTCGAGGGTCGCGCCAAAAGCTTCGATTCGTGCAGCTGTCTCCCCGTGCAGGAGAACCACTGCCGAGTTCGAGTCCTCCGGCGTCAGGTCTTCGACCGAGGCGGAGCCCGCCTGTGCCAGCACGAAACCCGAGTCGTCGACGATCTTCAGGAATCCGGCGCCCACCATCTGCACGGACTCATGGGCGAGGTGGGCGAGATCCGAGTTGGTGAGCGCCACATCGGTAAGTCGACGGTGCAACTCCTGAGATCGCTCGTCCCGCGCCTGTCGGTCGCGTAGTTCCTTGTTGAGATCCTCGAGCTGATTCACTCGGCCGGTCTCCGCCTGGCGGAGCCGCGTGATTTCGAGAGCCGCGCTCGCGAAATCCGTCAGGGCCTCGACCAAGTGGCGAAGCTGTGGATCCGGGGCGATGACCTCTCTGTTGTAACAGTTGAAGGTCCCGACGATCTGGTCGCCCGCTCGCAGCGGCACAGCCAGCAGCGTCCTGTAACCCTGCGCCCTCGCCGGCCCGGACCACTGCGTGAAGTCAGCGTGCTGCGTGATGTCGGATACCCAGACGGAAACTCCGGAGGTAAAGGCCCTGCTGGAGGGCGACTGTCTCCCGGTGCTACCGAGCGTCAACGGGTTCCGGGAGTTGATCTGCTCGACGTAGAAGGTGTCCAAACCCGCCCAAGCACGGATGAGCAGCTGAGTTCTCGACTCGTCGGGGAGAAGAACCGCGCAGAAGTCGAAGCCGGTGAGCTGGCGCCCCACCGCGACCAGTCTCTGGTGCAGGTCTTCGGCCGAACTCCCTGCTCCGGCCTGCCGGGCCAGCAACTCGAGCGCTGCGATCCACACAGCGGTCGGCGTCACTTCGTGAGACATCGGCTTGCTCAAGAGGTGCCCTCCGACCTGACGACTCGCAGGTGACTGTCGCCCGTGATCCCGACTCAAGGGTATGACAGGAGCAGGTCGCCGGCCTGGAGGGTGTGCTCATCAAGAATCGATCGGCAGGGGTGAGTTCTCGCTGTCGAGATGTTCGACAGTCGTGAATACCAGATCTGCTTCCCCCACGTTTTCGATGTCATGGAGCAGAAACTCGCCGTGCGCGAATCTGAAATGACGCGTTTCGCCTGCTTCGTACTCCACGGCGCGAGTCGTTCCGTCGTGCGTGTGCTGAATGCTGCGGCCAGACGTGATAGCTGTCCAGAAGTAATCGAGCACGTGACGATGAGCGTGCCATCGTTCGCCCGGCGCCAGCCGAATCTCCCAGACCCGGACGCGTGGATTTTCGCTGAGCAGCCGCGAACCCACATGTCCGTCCTGCGCGTGAACGCGGAACTCTTCGATCAGCTCATCAGTCCAGCTGGCAAAGTCGCTGGCGATCAGTTCGCCTGCCAGCGGCAGATCAAGGCTGCTCGCGATGGGCGCGTTTCGGTGAGCGCGGGACCTCTCACTCATGATGCTCCTTCCGTCTCCATCAGATGCCGGGCCCGTAGAGACCGAACCGGAGTCCGGGATCCTCCGGGCGCCAGGAGTTGTCGAACTGTGAACGCTCGCCCATGGACTGGACGCGCGACTCGAGCTGAGCGCTCAGGGCGAGTTGAACCGGCTCCCAGACCTGAAGGGCTTGGTCCAGGCTGCCGCCGGTCTTTTCGATTGCCGCGGCCAGACTCCACGCGTCGGCAGCGGCCTTGGCGGTGCCGGCCGCCGCGTGCGGGCGAGCGGCGCATGCGGCGTCACCGAGTATCGCGACCCGGCCTCGGACCATCTGTGCGGCGCGAATGTCACTGACGACCTGGACGTAGGGAGCGTCGCAGCGCGAAACAACCTCGGCGGCTGCGGGCGGTAGGTCGCGAGCCGCGTCGGTCCGCATCCGTTCGACCTCGATATGCGGAACCTGGTCCGGATGCAATGACAGGACCCCGTCGGATGCGCCCCCGACAAACCGATCGAGTGGGTGTCCCGCCGGAACATTGCGATACCAGACGAAGTTCATAAGCCTTTCGGTTGTGCCGTCTTTTATCGGGCCGGGTACGGGATACATCACGATGTGTGAGTCCGGCATAAGCGCGTAGGTCACGGAGTTTTCAAGAACCGCACGCGTTTCGCTGCTCAACAGACGCTCTGGCACGAGGCCGCGCCACCCGATGTAGCCGGAGTACCGGATGGGGGTGTTCGGTGAGACGTACTGCCGGCCCACTGAGTTCACCCCGTCGGCGAATACGACGAGGTCGCCGGTGGCAAAGCTGCCATTGTCGAACTCGACGGTCGCAGCCGACGCGTCCTGAGCGACCGCCACGGCGCGGTGTCCGCGCCAGTACCGTTCGGCCCCGAAGTCCCGCAGCAGCGCCGAGTGGAGGGTCGCCCACGAGCTGTAGGACCACTGCGCCTGCTCCCGGTGGGCTACGTGATTGTCGCTGCCCAGGTACTGGACGAGATGTGTCGAGGTGGTGAGGCTCTCCAGCGCCTGCGTACTGCGTTCGGTGAACCAGCGGATCGTGTCCGGCTGCAGCACGATGCCGCCACCGCGGGCGTCGTCGCGGTTCGATCGCTCGAAGACGTCGACGTCCCAGCCGAGGCCGCGCAGCAGCAGTGCGGTGGTGAGACCGCCGATCGATCCTCCGACGACGACTGCCCGACGGGACTTGGGTTCGCGCATGCGTCGACCTCCCCGATTGCGGGAGACATCGGCGCACGTGCTCGATGCCTCGGGCACTCAGTCTCGGAGGGCGGTGTGAGCGACGCTATGTGTCGCGGACACATTGCAGACGGCTGACAGTGTGAGTGAGCACATGTCGCCGGGTCGTTCACCGCGGCATTCTGATCTGACCTCGATGTGGCGCCGGCCAATCGAGCGGATGTCCTCAAGGACCCGTTCAGAAGGTCAGGGAAGAATGAGCAGATCCACAAGCTCGCCGAACACTCACCTGGCAACCGACTCGCTGTCGGCGGCCTACTGCGGCCAAATTCGCCATGACCTTGGCCGCCGGGCCGGCGCCTTCGCCGCCTCCGGGGCAATGATCGCGACCGTGCTTTACGCCGGTTGACGGCGGCGATCTACGGCGCAATTCACCCGCGGAGATGTCTCGAGCGTGTCGACGGCTGAATTCGCCGAGTCCGCATCGCCCGTTCCCATGAGCCAGAGCCGTCGACGTGGGCGAGTTCCCGGTGGCAGGCGCAAGACTGGAGACTGACGTGGATACGCAAGAACAAGTGGCGAAGATGATGCTTATCGAACGAGACGTGCCGATCGAGATGGACGATGGCATCATTCTGCGAGCTGACGTCTTCCGTCCGAATGACGGCCGGGAACATCCAACGCTCATGACCTACGGTCCCTACGGGAAAGGTCTGGCGTTCGCCGACGGGTACCCGACGGCATGGAACAAGATGGCCGAGGAACATCCGGACACGGTGACTGGGTCGACCAACGTCCACCAGTGCTGGGAGGTAGTGGACCCGGAGAAGTGGGTTCCCCATGGCTACGTCATCGTTCGCGTGGACTCTCGTGGTGCCGGCCGGTCACCCGGCTTTCTGGATCCGTTTTCCGCGCGAGAGACCGAGGACTTTCGCGCATGCATCGAATGGGCGGGCCGGCAGGCGTGGAGCAACGGCAAGGTCGGCCTGAACGGAATCTCGTATTACGGGATGAACCAGTGGCGGGTGGCCGCGCTGAAGCCAGGTCCTCTCGCAGCGATCTGCGTATGGGAGGGCGCCTCCGACTTCTACCGAGAGGGTGCACGCCATGGCGGCATTCTGAGCATGATGCTGCTGAACTGGTACGAGATGCAGGTGCTGTCGGTCCAGCACGGACGAGGGAAGGCGGGACCGCGGAGCGCTGCAACCGGTGAACTGGTCTGCGGCGATGAAACGCTGGGTGAATCCGCACTCGCTGCGAACCGCGCTGACCTGCCGAAATTTCACCGCGACAACGAGTTCATCGACGCCTACGGTGAGCGCCAGGCTGATCTGTCCCACGTTGATGTGCCGCTGTTGTCCGCCGGCAACTGGGGCGGGCAGGGACTGCACCTTCGCGGCAATATCGAAGGTTTTTGCAGGGCATCCTCGACGCATAAATGGCTTGAGATCCATGACGGGGAACATTGGGTGGAGTTCTACACCGACTATGGCGTAGACCTCCAGCGCCGGTTCTTCGATCACTTCCTCAAGGGTGAAGACAACGGCTGGGACGAACAGCCCCGCATTCAGATGAAGGTTCGGCACGTCGATGGAACGACGGAGGTGCGACACGAAGACGCATGGCCACTTCCCGGGACGACCTGGACCGATCTGCAACTGGACATCGATCGAATGCACCCTGGTGCCGTCACGGAATCGGTCGTTTCCTTTGACGCCAACGGCGAGGGCATCTCCTGGACCACCGAACCGATGGAGGAGACCACCGAGATCACGGGACCGGTTGCCTGCCGGCTCTTCGTATCCACTACCTCTACGGACGCGGACATCTTCGCAGTGCTGCGCGCCTTTGACCCGGCTGGGAATGAGCACGTGTTTCAAGGCGCCATTGATCCCTTCAGCGCAGTGACGAAGGGGTGGTTGCGAATGTCGCACCGGGAGCTCGATGAGCGTCTTAGTACGCCGTACCGGCCGTTCCATTCGCATGAGCGGGCATCCGAGGTCATTCCCTACGAGATCTACCAACTCGATGTCGAACTGTGGCCCACCAGCGTGGTCCTACCACCGGGCTGGCGTCTCAGCTTGACCCTGCGGGGCTCCGACTGGGTTTACGGCTCGGCGCCGGAGACTCGACTCTCGAACTTCAAGAATGCCATGCAGGGGTCGGGACCATTCCTGCACAACGATCCGTCGGATCGCCCATCGTCCGTCTTCAGTGGACGCACCTCGATTCACCTGGGGGGAAAGCACACATCCTTTCTACGCCTCCCGATCGTCCCGGCAACAAGAACTCGGGCCGTACCGTCAGTCAGTTCTGCCTCTGAAGGTCGCCGAGAGAAGGAGTGATGAAGATCAGAGCCGCAGGTTACGCAGCCACAGGAGGTCACGATGTGCTCCGCATTGTCGACCTCCCCATACGAGATCCGGGCGCAGGTGAGGTCCGGGTGAGGATCCACTACTCAGGCGTCAACCCGACCGACTGGAAGACCCGCATCGGCGGCATCCACATGCCGATCCCCGACGGGCAGGTCCAGGTTCCGCACCTCGACGGCTCGGGGATCGTGGACGCCGTCGGCCCAGGAGTCGAGGACTTCGCACCCGGGGACAGGGTGTGGTTGTGGCTCGTCGCCTTCAAGCGCCTGGAGGGGACCGCGCAGGAGTACGCCACGGTTCCGGCCCGATTCGTCCGCCCGCTGCCCGACACGGCCTCTCTGGAGCTGGGTGCCGGCCTCGGGGTCCCCTTCATCACCGCTCATCACGCGCTGACACTCCGTGCCGGAGGCCCCACCCAGCTCGGACCGGGGGTGCTCGCAGGGGTCACCGTGCTGGTCGCGGGGGGAGCCGGTGCCGTCGGCAATGCCGCGATCCAGCTGGCGACGTGGGCCGGTGCGAGCGTGATCACGACCGTCAGCAGTGAGGCCAAGGCCCGCCTCGCGAAGGCCGCCGGCGCACCGATGGTGGTGAACTACCGCACGCAGGACGCCGCCGCCGAGATACGGCGACTCGCGCCGGACGGGGTGGACATCGTCGTTGAGGTCTCTCCGTCCACCAACGTCGGCCTGGACCTCGCGGTCCTCGCGCCGCACGGGCTGATCGTCGTCTACGCCAACAACGGCGGCGACGACGTCACCATGCCGGTCCGAGCCCAGATGAATCTGAGCGTCACCTGGCATTTCGTGCTGCTGTACAAGATGACCGACGCCGTTCTCGACAAGGCCGTCGCATCCATCGACAGGGCCCTGGCAGCCGGGGTGATCGGCGTAGGTGAAGCCAGAGGGTTGCCCTTCCACCACTATCCGCTGGAGCGAATCGCGGATGCCCACAGGGCAGTGGAGTCCGGAACCATCGGAAAAGTCCTCCTTGACCTGTCCGCATGACGTCCCTGCCCGAACCGGCTGGGACCGCCCGCCCAACACATCGGCGCTCGCCCGAGCGACCGTCAGTCGTCATACCGGAGGGATGAAGAAATGAGCCTGAAGAACCAGGATGTGGCTGCGGCCGCGTCGGTGAAGGAAGACATCGAGTTTCGCGCCGACAACGGGGTCGTCCTGCGTGGCTGGGTGATGACCCCGGACTCCGAGGGTCCGCATCCCACCATCGTGATGACCCCTGGATTCTCTTCGTCGATCACCCGCCTCGAGTATGTCGCTGACGCCTTCGTCGCCCGGGGGTTCGGGGCCCTGCTGTACGACCAGCAGACGTGCGGCAGCAGCGACGGGGAGCCGCGCCAGGACGTCGATCCTGTCGCCCAAGAGCGGGACCTGCAGATGGCCCTGTCCTTCGTGGAGCAGCATCCAGCGCTCGACAGCGACCGCATCGGCCTGTGGGGCTCAAGCTACAGCGGGGCAATGGTCCTCGTCGTGGCCGCCACGGACCGCCGGGTGAAAGCTGTCGTCAGCCAGGTGCCCTTCATCTCTGGTCACGATCAATTCGTACTGGGCAACGGCGAAGGCGCGCTCACCGCGATCAACGACAACATGAACGCGGACAGGCAAGGAAGGCTCAAGGGTGAGGAGCCTGGCCGTATCCAGCTGGTGCGGATGCCGGACGATCCGGCTGACCAAGTCGTCCTCTTCGAGGACGCGGCGGACTACGAATACCTTGTCGGTGGTCCCGAAGGCCCCGCCGAAGGATGGATCAACAGCGTGACCATCCGATCGACCGGCCGGGCGCTGGCATACGACGTGCGTCCGTTCATGCGCCGCATCAGCCCGACGCCTCTGATGATGATCGTCGCCGGCGACGACCAGACCACTCCGCCTTCGCTCGCCCTGGAAGCCTACGATGCGGCGCTTGAGCCCAAGGAGCTCGTGATGATCTCCGGGGGACACTACGGGGTGTTCTGGCCTCACCTTTCCCGGGACCTTGTCACCGACGCCGCAGCCCGTTGGTTCGAGACCCATCTGGGCAAGGGCACGCATTGAGTGATGCTGGGGCGCGGACCGGCCGGCGAAGTCGCCCGGAGGTTCGGGGTCGGCCTCGCCGGTGACATCGCGTCCGGTCGGCAGCGATGTCGCCACAGCCGTCGACGACGTACTCACCGTGCTGCGGAGCGGCCGACGCCAAGGTCGCAGTCCAGCCGGCGAGCCTCCCCGTCGGTATCGCGACCAACCACCAGCCGGCTTTCCTGCCCTTGTTCCGGCCATCCCGGTGCGCAAGGGCAGGAGCGGGCCGTCCATCGGTCTGCAGGCCATGGGCCCGGGCGGTGGCGATCTCACCACCATCGAGTTCGCCGCCCTGCTGGGCCGGGAGGTCGACGGCTTCGTGCCGCCCCCGGCCTTCGTCTGGACCCCACCCGACCCGACCACCAGGAGAACGACAATGCACAGCCCGAGCCGCAACGCGTCACGCGTACTGACGGATTCCGTGTCCCGGTACCCGCAGCGCACCGCGATCGTCTTCGGTGACGACCGCATCACCTACGCCGCCCTCGACGCCGCGGCCAACCGGGTCGCCAACCTGCTTGTCTCACGCGGCATCCAGCCGGGAGACAAGGTCGCGCTGTCCTGCCCCAACCTGCCCCACTTCTCCAGCGTCTACTTCGGCATCCTCAAGGCCGGGGCGGCGGTCGTGCCGCTGAACGTGCTGCTGAAGGCCCGCGAGGTCGCCTACCACCTCACCGACTCCGACGCGAAGGCGTACTTCGCGTTCGAAGGCACGCCGGAGCTGCCGATCGGGCAGAGCGCATGGGAGGGCTTCCAGGCCACCGACGGCTGCAGCGAGTTCTTCCTGATCGAGAGCGGCGGCGCGCCGTGGGCCGGGGACGGCAAGCCGGAGCCGTACGCCGCGGCAGTCGCCGGGCAGCCGGTGACGTTCCGGACGGTCGAGCGCGACGAGGACGACACCGCGGTGGTCCTCTACACCTCCGGCACGACCGGCCGGCCCAAGGGCGCGGAGCTGCGTCACCGCAACGTGTACGACAACGCGCTCGCCGGCACCGGCCTGTTCGCCGCCGACCCCGAGCGCCCCGACACGTACCTCTGCGCATTGCCGCTGTTCCACGCCTTCGGCCAGACCGTGATCCAGAACGGCGCGCTCGCCTTCGGCGGCACGATCGTGATGCAGCCCAGGTTCGAGGCGCGGACAGCCCTGCGGCTCATGCTCGACCACGACGTGACGTTCTTCGCCGGCGTCCCGACGATGTACTGGGCCCTTCTCGCCGCCCTCGACGCCACGGTCGACGTCGCCCGCCTGGCCGCGCGTCTGCGCGTGGCGGTGGCCGGCGGCTCGGCGCTGCCCGTCGAGATCCACAAGCAGTTCAAGGACCGCTTCGGCGTCACGATCCTCGAGGGATACGGACTGTCCGAGACCTCCCCGGTCGCCTCCTTCTCCCGGTTCGGACAGGAGCCCCGCGTCGGGTCGATCGGCGTGCCGATCCCGGGCGTGGAGATGAAGCTGATCCGCGACGACTGGTTGGAGATCGCGGGCGGCCCCGACGAGATCGGCGAGATCGCGATCAAGGGGCACAACGTCATGAAGGGCTACTACAAACGGCCCGAGGCGACGGCCGAGGCGATCCGGGAGGGCTGGTTCCGCTCCGGTGACCTCGCCCGCAAGGACGAGGAGGGCTTCTACTACATCGTCGACCGAGCCAAAGACATGATCATCCGCGGCGGCTTCAACGTCTACCCGCGCGAGATCGAGGAAGTGCTCATGGAACACCCCGCCGTCTCACTGGTCGCCGTCATCGGCGTACCGCACGACTCCCACGGCGAGGAGATCAAGGCCGTCGTGGTGAAGAAGGCCGGGAGCGCCATGACCGAGGACGAGCTCGCCGCCTGGGCGAAGGAGCGGCTCGCCGCGTACAAGTACCCGCGCGTCGTCGAGTTCGTCGACGAGCTGCCCCTGACCCCCACCGGCAAGATCCTCAAACGCGAACTCACCTGAGCACCCTCGACGTTGTCGCGCCTGCGGCGACCACCTAACCCTCGCCTACGGTCAAGTGCTGCCGCACCGGATCATGAAGTCCGCGTTGAGCGAGGCATTCGCCGAAAAGCGCAACGCCCCGGACCGCCGCCGTCGGCAAACAGACCGCCGGGGCTAGTGGCGGCCCGGCCTTGGATCCTGTCCGGTCCCGCGCGGCCGAAGCGATCTGTGCTTTTGCCTCTGCCGTCTGGCTCTAAGAGGGCGGTCCGTGAAGTGATGTCCGTTTCCCGGTGAGGTTGGTGCAGGGCAGCTGGTCGCGGGGGCCCGGTCGGCTACTGCTGCCTGATGAAGTTGTCGGCGCCGGCCTCGGTGAGGACGTCGAGCTTGACGAGGCGTTTCAACTTGGCGCGGGTGCCTTCGATGTTCTTCGGCAGTAGTTCGTGGCCGAGACCTTCGCAGACATCACGGGCCCGGAGGGGGTCGGTGGCCTCGTCGAAGACGGCGAGGTGGCGTGGGCCGGGAGACGGTCAGCGAGAGCAGTGGTGGTCTTCCGGGTGATCGTCAGGTGTTCGTCATCGCCGACGCGGCGCGCTCGTTGCCGCACACACTGCGCCCCGTTGTCCGCCGTGACGTTCACGGCGGACGGCGTGCGCCGGTGCTCGACCGGTAGGCCGCCACACGATCCCACTCGCCTCGGAACTCGCTTGCGGCCTCTTGATCACCTTGATAGCATTACGATCGTAAGGCAACGGGGTGGTCCATCGCCGGGGGCGGAGCCGTTCCGGCCATCCACATTGGAGAAGCACGTGTCTTCCTCGAACGTCGAAACCCAAACGTCCACCACTGACTTGCACGAGTTTGCCGATGAGCTGATGAGGCAACTCAACCTGCGGGACGCCGACAGCGCGTTGGCCCCGTTCGCGCCGGACGCCCGCTTGTACGCCGCCGACGGCACCACCACCGGCGTCGAGGACAACCGCGCGGTGCTGGCGTCGGTCTTCGACGCGTTCCCCGACGTCACCTTCACGCCGGTCCGTGTCGTCGCCGAGGACGATTGGTTCGCGATCGGCTTCATCTGGGCAGGCACGAGCACCCGGCCCTTCAACGGCATTCCAGCCACCGGCCGATCCTTCAAGGTGCTGGAGTTCCGTATGTTCAAGGTGGTCGACGGGAAGATCACCGAGGCCTGGGGCCTCATCGACCTGGCGTCGCTCTTCGCCCAGTTGCAGTCCTGAGTGGGCGGTTCATAAGGTGATATCCGTTTCTGGCTGAGGTGGGAGCAAGGCCGCTGGTGGAGGTTTTGTCGGCTATTGCTTCCTGGCGAAGTTGCCGGTGTCGGCCTCGGTGAGGATCTCGAGTTTGACCAGGCGTTTCAGCTTGGCGCGGGTGCCTTCGATGTTCTTCGGCAGCAGTTTGTGGCCGAGGGCTCCGCAGACGTCCTTGGCCCGTAGCGGCCCGGTCGCGTGGTCGAAGGCGGCGAGGATGCGGGGCTAGTCCGGGTGCTCGGGCAGGTCCGGCGCGACGGCCGGGAGCCGGTCGGCGAGGCCGGTGACGGTCTTGCGGGTGATCGTGAGGGGCTCCAGGTGCATCTCGGCCTCCCGCAATCGGGTCTGCAGGCCGTCGAGCTGTGCGCGGAGGTCGTCGGCCAGGGCCCGGGCGGCGTCTTCCTGGAGGTCCAGGGCATCGAGCAGGGGCCGGATGTTCACACTGCCACCGCCTGCGCCGCGGCACAGGCGGTGGCGCTCGCGCCGGTGAGGCGTCGGGTCATGACGTGGGTCATCGCCCAGTAGACGCGGGAGGTGGAAGAGGAGGGACTGTGCTCGTAGTCGCGGACCAGGCGCCGGTGCAGTATCAGGATCCCGTAGGTCTGCTCGACCCTCCACCGCTTCGGCTGCGGTACGAACCCCTTGTCCTGCGGGTTGCGTGCGACGATCTCGACGTCAATTCCCAGGCCGACGCCGTGCATGACGGCCTGGTTCTTGAAGCCCTGGTCGACCAGGGCTTTGCGGACGGTTCCGTCGGCGTGCTTGGCGACCTGGTCCAGCAGGATGATGCCCGCGGCGTTGTCGTGGGTGTTCACGGCGAGGACGACGACCGCGATGACCAGGCCGAGGACGTCCACGGCCAGGCCGCGTTTGCGGCCGGGCACCCGCTTGGCCGGATCGTGGCCACTCGTGGCGGCGGGGACCCTGGCGGCCACATGGACACTCTGGGTGTCCAGGACCACCAGGCTCGGGTCCATTACTGACTTCGGCTTGTCAGGGTGAGCTTTCCTGAAGTCCCTGCTGGGCCTGGGGTAGTGGCTGTATTCCGTGGTGTGTGAGGTATGCGGATGGAGGCGGGCTGACCCCTGCGGGACGTCAGCACCGGGAGACGGTGCGGTTGCAGGCGGCCAAGCTGTTCGAGCAGAAGATCAAGCCGCCCGAGGTGGCACGGCGCCTGCGGGTGAGCCCGAAGTCGGCCTACCAGTGGCATCAGTTGTGGCGGGACGGCGGTTGTTGATCACGCTGAACACGTTGCGCAGGAAGTGAACCCTGCAGCGCTGGTAGGCGGCCCCGAGCATGACCTTGCGGATGGCTTTGACCAGTCCCAAGTGGTGGTCGCCGATGACGAGCCGGACCCCGGTCAGACCGCGTTCGCGCAGGTGACGCAGGAACTCGGTCCAGAACACCTCGGTCTCACTGTCGCCGACCATCACGCCCAGCACCTCCCGGCCACCCTCCTCGGTGATCCCGGTGGCGATCACCACGGCGCGGGACACGATCTGGTGCTCGACCCTCGCCTTGCAGTAGGTCGCGTCCAGATAGACGTACGGGAAGCGGACGTGGTCCAGGGACCGGGCACGGAACGCGGTCAGCTGGCCGTCCAGGTCCTGGCAGATCCGCGAGACCTCACTCTTGGATATCCCGGTCTCCGCGTCGAGGGCCTTGACCAGGTCGTCGACCGACCGCGTGGACACGCCGTGGACGTAGGCCTCCATGATGACCGCGTACAGGGCCTGGTCGATGCGGCGGCGTCGTTCCAGAAGCGCGGGGAAGAAGCTCCCCGACCGCAACTTGGGGATTGCGAGGTCCAGGTCGCCGGCCTGGGTGCTGAGCGTCTTGTCGCGGTGGCCGTTGCGAAGCGCGGTGCGCGTGTCGGTGTGCTCGTTCCAGTCCGCGCCGATCCGGGCCGTGGCTTCGGCCTCGATCAGCTCCTGGAGCATCCGCTCAGCCACAGTGCGGACGAGTTCGAGCTCGTCCGCCGAACGTAGTGACTCAAGCAGCCGGAGTAAGTCATGCTGAGACAGGGCCATCCTGCACCTCCCGCGTTGAACTGCCCGTTTACTACGGAGAGTTGCACGGTGGCCCGCCTTACAGGCAGGGAGCGAAAGCCCATCGGCACACGCCCCCGGCGCACTCCCTAACCGTGATCGGCTACGCCACGACAAGGCAACACCGTTGCGTTTAGCCACCGTTGGTGACGTCAAGGCTTCCACCTTCCTTGATCATCTCGAAGTGAAGGGTGTACGTCTGGGCTGTTCTGGGGTGCTTGCCGGTAGTGAACGTGTACTTGCTGTTGCGCTTGCGGACTCGGGCCTTCAGCCTCCAGCGCCGGCCCTTCGGCAGGAGGCTGGCCAGGGCGACACGGCCGATCGCCCCGACGAGGCCCACCGGATCGCCCGGGGCGATGCCGTGGGCGGCCACTATCTGGTCGGCGGCGGCGTTGAGCAGCACGATCATGCTGACGCGCTCCGCCGACAGGCCCGGCTGGGCCGTGACCAGGTCGTCGGTGATCCGCACCAGCGCCTGGTAGACCGTCAGAAGGGCATAGACCTCCTGCTCGATGCCGGGGACCGTCCGCGAGCGCAGTACCCGCCCGTCGAGGATCGTGGATTTCAGCGAGAAGTAGCAGGTCTCTGCCTGCCACCTGCGGTGATACAGGGTGATCAGCTCGTGGGCGGGGTAGCGCTCGGCGTCCAGGAGACTGGTCATCAGCCGCCACAGCTCGGTGCGGCGGGTGCCGTCGGCCAGCTCGATGCTCATCCAGGCTTCGATGACCCGTACCTCGAGCCGCCCGTAACCGCGCCCGGCCTTGTATCTCCCGGCGCAGATGGTGGTCAGGTAGGAGCCGTCCGGCAGCGGGCGGCGCACCGTCGGGCGCCGCTTGCGGGTTGAGCGCAGCAGGAAGGATGCGCCGGTGCCGGTCACTGCCTCCAGGAAGTCGTATGCGTCGTAGTAGGCGTCGGCCAGCAGCACCATCGAGGCGTCCAGGTGGGACAGCAGGCGGCGCGCGTAGCCGAGTTCGCCGGTGGTGTCCGGGCCGAAGGCCGCGCCGAGCAGGGCCCGGGTGCCGCACTCGACCAGCGCCACCAGGCGCAGCAGGGGGTAGCCGAATTCGAGCACCTGACCGCCGTGCTTGGGGAAGCGCCAGGTCACCGCCTCCTCGTCAGGGATGCTCAAGGTGGTGCCGTCCACCGCGACCGCCCGCAGACCGCGGTAGAAGGAGCCGGACCGTGCCCGGGCGGCCACCGGACCGGCCAGGATCTCGAACAGGCGGCGCAGCGGGGCGCTGCCCAGTCGGCGCCGGGCTCGCGACAACGAGGAGGCGCACGGCCGCGCCACCGCTATCCCGTGCAGTCCCGCCCCGAGTTTGCCCCACACCGCCTGGCAAGACGAGCGCTCGAAGAAGGCGAGGGCGAGCACGAAGTACACCACCACCCGCGCAGGCAGCAACCGCACGCGCCGCTCACGCGAGCCTGTCTCCTCGAGGACCGCATCAACCAACTGTGGGTCGATGACCTGCGTCAACTCTCCGAGGTGGCCGGGAGCATACACATCATGAGCTGACGCCACGGGTGGCGGGGTGGCAAAATGCCGCGGCAACGGGACCTCCGGTACGACGATCTCTGGGCTCGACACCACAGGGATCTACCAGGGGTCCCGTCCTCTCGTTCATGAACTTGACAAGACGCCGGACGGCATAACGCAACGGTGTTGCACGACAAGGGACGCCATCTCAACTTGCGGTAGCTGGAAACAGTATTGGACGTCGTTCCAGCGACTGTCGGCTGGCCTGACCAGTGTTGGACCCTGGCGAGGATCGCCGAGGTTGTGCGCCGCCGGTTCGGGGCGGAGTACACACTGGCCGGGATGGACCTGCTGCTGCACCGCATCAGCTTGAGCGTGCAGGCCTCCTCCCGCAAGGCGACTGAGCGCGACGTGGAGAAGATCGCCGCTTGGAAGGACGAGCAGTGGGCCCGTCATAAAAAAGACCGTGGCGGACCTGGGTGCCTGGCTCTGCTTCGAGGAAACATGAGTCTTCAAGTTGCGTGAAATCCTCACCAAGCGGGCTGCCTCTTCACCCAAGTTCCACGCTAATCAAATCCTGGGCTGCGGGCGTTGGGGTCGAGTCGGAGTCTGGGAACCTCGACGCAACTGAAGCAGTCCGACCATGACGGCAGCGCGATGACGGATACGGTGACGGATCTGCTTCCATTCCATCATTCGTAGGGTTGGGCGTGATCGGCGTGCGCCATATCGGGGGACGCCATAAGTCCCCAATGAGGAGAGGTCTATCGGTGAATGTGGCTCGACTGGTAGGCCGCCACACGGTCCCACTCGCCTCGGAACTCGCTTGCGGCCCCTCGGCCCCGATGGAATTATGATCGTAAGTTAATGAATGGCGGCCTCCCAGCGATGGCGCTCGTGACCGTCGCGTCCCGGGCTCGGAAGGGCATCGCACTCGCGCAGCCTGGAAACGTGCCAGACCTACTCGTCCAACCCACCTGTTCGACCCGATTCCACTGTCCATCACCGGGGCGGAGCCGCTCCGTCCATTCACATTGGAGAAGCACATGTCTTCCTCGAACGTCGAAACCCGAACGTCCACCACCGACTTGCACCAGTTCGCCGATGAGTTCATCAGGCAACTCAGCCTGCGGGACACCGATGGCGTGTTCGCCCTGTTCGCGCCGGACTACCGCTTCTACGCTGCCGACGGCACCACCACCGGCGTCGAGGAGAACCGCGCGGCGGTGGCGTCGGTCTACGATGCGTTCCCCGACGTCACCTTCACGACGGTCCGTGTCGTCGCCGAGGACGATTGGTTCGCGATCAGCTTCATCATTTCCGGCACGAGCACCCGGCCCTTCAACGGCACACCCCCCACCGGCCGATTGGCCAAGGTGCTGGAGCTCCGCATGTTCAGGGTGGTCGACGGTAAGATCACCGAGGGCTGGGGCCTCGTCGACCTGGCGTCGCTCTTCGCCCAGTTGCAGTCCTGAGAGGATGACGTGAGTTGATGTCTGTTTCACCCTTTCGGGAGGGGCAGGCGGGCCGGCCGTGGCGTCGCCGGTCGGCTGCGGCCGCGGCTGGGTGAACAAGACTTGCTCGGTCCCAATCAGGGTCCCGCGCTCGGGTCAGCCGCTTTAATTTGAGGCGGGTGTCCCATCCGCCGGTCTGGGTGTCTATGGGCGTGTCCAGTAGACGGCTGCTGCTGCCCGCGCATGCCGAGTGCGTCGAGTTCCGCGCGCCGCTCGGGCTGAGCTTGTCGGCGCGGTGCAATTGCCGACGAACAGCCCCAGTTTTACTGTGGTCTGCGACCCGTCCGGCTCGGTGTGTCGACGCTCATGCGAATTACGTGATCGTCCACACTCGGTGGTCTCGCGCATCTTGTATTTCTGCCAGCTCCTCACCGACGGGCGGTAGGCGTCAGCCACGACGGATCGCGTCGTCACCAGGAGCGATCGGTGTTGCCCACTCCTGCTGAAGGGGCGGGACCCGCGTTCCCTCAGTGCTCCGCCACATCGCCTGCGAGAACGGGGTGCCGAGCGTGAAGCGCTCCGCATCCCGGGCCACGTTCGTGTATTCAGCAGTCCGTGGTCGGCTAGGCGTCGCAGGCGCCGTCGTAGGTGGTGCGAACACGGGCCAGGAATGAGTGCAGGGTGTCGCGCTCCTGCGGGGTGAGGTCGGCGAAGAGCTCGTCCTCGACGTGGCCGATGGCGGTGTCGAGCTTGGTCACGGCGGCCGTGCCCGCTTCGGTGATCTCGACGATGTGACGGCGGCGGTCGGCCGGATCACGGCGCCGTCGTACGAGGTCGCGGTCCTCCAGCGCGTTGAGGAGAGTGACCAGGACGCTGGGGTCTACGCGCAGCCGGGCACCGAGGTCGCGCTGGCCGAGCTGACCGCCGTCGAGGTACATCAGCACGACGGCTTGGCGTGGCGTGACCTCGGAGGCGGTGAGTGCCTCGCGGATCCAGGTGTCGGTGGCGCCACCATGCCGCGCCAGGAGCAGGGCGAGGCGGGAGTCGGGACCGGCGGGTTCCGGGGTGTCGTCGCTGATGGGGGAGCTGACGGGAGCGCTGGTGGCGGGGGCGGTGCCGCCGGATCGTTCGCTGGCCATGGTCCGACCGTAGCAAGCCAGAAAACAATCGGCTGCAGTCAATGATTGAAGCACTTACATTATTTTCCGCCACTCCTCGCTTGACGCCCTGTATTCCCGGACCGCGATCGACGGTCCCCTTCCTCCCCTCTGGAGTTCTCCGTGTTCATCGCCTATGTCGTCCTCGCTGTCGTGGTGTCCCTGCTGCTGGTCTTCTCTGCCGTTCCCGACTTCACCCGCGATCCGAAGATCACAGAGCCGCTCAAGGCGCTCGGGGTGCCCGACAGTTGGTTCCTGCCGCTCGGCCTGGTCAAGATCGCGGGCGCTCTGGGGCTGCTCGCCGGCATCGTCTACCGGCCGTTGGGCATCGCGGCGGCGATCGGTGTCGTCCTGTACTTCCTGGGCGCCGTGATCACGCACCTGCGTGGAGGTGACACGAAGGGAGTCGGTATCCCGGCCGCCATCATGCTCGTTGCCGTGGCGCCGCTGGTGCTGGGGGTCGCGACGCTCTGATCGTGCTCCACGAGCGCGATCAGATCCGCTCACGATCACACGGCGCAGCCACTGTCAGACGCTTGCCTCCAGCGCCCGGGCTGGAGGCAAGTCGCTTCGGGACGGCTGGCGCCGACAGGGTCCGGGACGGCCCACGCCGGTCGCCCGGCCGCTGCAGGTTGCGTGGAGAAGGGCGCCGGTGGAGAAGCCGCGGAGGGGAAGCCTCCCGGGCCGGTGACCTCGCAGCAGCGGAGCGGTCGTCGCACCGGGCGCGTGCGCCGCGGCGACCCTGCACACTCATGTGAGTACGGTCATAATCCAAACTCGGCCAGACCCTTGCCTGTGGACCGACTCCCTGCCTATTGTCGTATAGTCGTAATGCAAAGGCTCGTGAGCGTCTGGTGCAGCGTCCTGCCAACCCGCCACAAAGAGCCCTGCCACTCCCTCCCCGAAAGGGACTTCCCATGAAGTCGCTGGTCTCGCCGAAGCTGAAGCCGGGGATGCTGGACGAGGCGCGGCAAGCGGAGCGCACGGCGACCGATACGGCCGCGGCACGACCCACCCCGGGTGCCCCCGGTCCACTCGCCTCCTTCGCCCGGTTCGTCGTGTTCGGCGGCGGTGTCGGGGTCGCTTCCAGCGCCGCCGTGGCGGGGCTCGCCGGACTGATGCCCTGGGCTGCGGCGAACGCGCTGATCACCATCGCCTCCACTGCCCTCGGTACGGAGCTCCACGCACGCTTCACTTTCAAGACAGGGCACGCCGGATGGCGCCAGCACTGGCAGTCCGCGGGATCGGCCACGGCCGCCTACGCGGTGACCTCCGTCGCGGTGCTCGTCCTGCATCTGGTGCAGCCGTCGGCTGGAACGCTCTACGAGCAGGTCACCTACCTCGCCGCCGCAGGGCTCGCCGGCACCGGGCGTTTCCTGGTACTGCGCCTGTTCGTCTTCGCCAATGGCCAGAATCGGACGACGGAGCGGGCCACGGGGCGCGCGCGGACCCGGGAAGCGGGCGCGCAGGTGTCCCTGCTCTTCCCCGTTCCGGCGCTGTGAGCGCCGCACGCAGGACTGAACAGCCTTTGCTTTCCGGCGAGCGACGACAGGCGTGCATGGGACGTGACGGGCCCTCGCGGCGGACAATCGGACGTAGGGCCCCGATGATGCTCAAGTCGTCCACCGTGGAGGGGCGGCCCCTGATGGAGCGGAGGAGAGCAGCGACTTCATCTTGTCGCACAAGCCGCGAAAGGCCATTCGAGCAGCAGGGCATCCCGGCCGATGCAACCCGGTAGTGAGCAGGCCCTCCGCCGCGGCCGTGAGCCGAGCCGTTTCGGCCGGCCCGCTCTCACTGAGGTCGACGGCAGCTACGCGCTCACCGCAGGAGATGAGTCCGAGCACCACTTCCCGCCCGATCCCGTTGCCGCCGTGAGGACGCAACCCCTCTCCGCGATCTGCATGTCGGTCTGCCTTCACTTTCGGTCGGCCTCACAGTGCGCCCTTCAGCGCTGCTGCCTGCCGGCGCCAGAACTCCCGCGAGATTTCGGCCTTGGGAAACACGAGGTCGAAGGCGTGGAAGGCGCCGGGGATGACGTCGAGGTGGCAGGGGACGCCGCTGTCACTGAGCCGACGCGCGTACTCGACGTCTTCGTCGTGGAAGAGGTCGAGGGTGCCGACGCCGATCCAGGCCGGGGGAAGACCGGTGAGATCCTCGCGGCGGGCGGCGGCGGCGTAGGGGGAGACGTTGGGGCCCGCGACGGCGTCGCCGAGGTAGGACGACCAGGCGTACCGGTTGCTCTTGGGCGTCCAGACGCGCACCTTGAGGCTCTTCAGGTCGGTTCTGGTCGTCGTGCGGTCGTCCAGCATGGGGTAGAGGAGCAGTTGGAACGCCGGGCGGATCTCGGCCCGGTCATGGGCGAGCAGTGCGAGGGCGGCGGCGAGTCCGCCGCCCGCGCTGGCACCGCCGATCGCGATGCGGTCGATGTCGATGTGCAGGTCGCTCGCGCGCTCGGCCAGTCCGCGCAGGGCGGCGTAGGCGTCCTCGACCGCGGCGGGCGCGGGGTGGTCCGGCGCCAGTCGATAACGGACCGCGGCGACGGTGATGCCGAGCTCGCGGGCGAAGGCGATGTTCGTACGGTCGTCCAGCTCGGGTGCGCCCATGATCGTCCCGCCTCCGTGGAGCCAGAGCAGCGCCGGAGCCGCTGACTTCAGGCCGGTCGGCTGGAAGACGCGCAGCGAGACGGACGGTGCGCCCTTGGGCCCGGGCACGACGATCTCCTGGACCGTGACGTCCGGCCCTGGATCGATCGCGCGCCACTTCACGCTCCGCACGAGGCGCGACGACAGACGTCCGGCGGACACCTTGGGGAGGAAGCGACCTCGTTTGAGATCGGGGTGGAAGGCACTCATGGGGTCCTCGTTCCTTCCCCTCATCGAGGGGGGTGTGGGATCGTCTGGCCACCCGGCGGGTGGCCGGCGTCGAGAGTGACGCGGATGCGTTGTCGAGGGAGCCGCCGACCTTGTTCGACCGGACCAGCTTCTGATCGGCACGGATGGCGTCTCAGTTGTGCTGCTCGGCATCCAGCAGTGCCAGGGCGTTGCGGACGCCCTGTTCGAGGAGTTGGTCGGCGAGGTGCCGCTCGGTGAGGGCACGGGAGAGCTGCAGTGTCCCGGCCATCATGCCGAGGAGGCCGAGTGCCTTCAGTCGCGCCGAGGGCGGGTCGTGGGGTGCCAGGCGGGCGGCGAAGCCGTCGATGAGGACGAGCGCACCGTCGGTGTATGCCTACCTAGTGGGATCCGTGGCGCGTGCGATCTCGTCGAGCAGGGCGGCGTTGGGGCAGCCGTCCTCCACATTGTCGCGCTGCTCAGGGGAGAAGTACCAGCGCACGATCTGTTCGAGTCCGGCGCGGCCGGGTGCCGCCTGGGCGACGATGTTGGCGTGCTGTGCGCGCATCTGGTCGGCGACCGCGGTGGCGACGAGGTGGTCCTTGGAGTCGAAGTAGGCGTAGAAGGTGCCGTTGGTCAGGCCCGCGTCCTTCATGAGCGTGGCGACTCCGGAGCCGTCGATGCCGTCCTGCTTGAGCCGGCGGCCGGCCGTCGCGATGATCCGCTGCCTCGTCTCCTGCTTGTGTTCTTTCGCGTATCGCACGATGTGTTCCTCCGTTGGGGCCGGTGGCCGGGGTTTTGCGCCTCGGCCACCGGGCTGGTCGGGCCGGGTCAGTGGGCCGCGCCTGCGAGGAGGGCGGGGAAGTTGATCTTCGCGGTCTGCAGTTTGGGGTCGTGGGGCTCGGGGACCCCGCCGTCGGTGATGTACAGCCGGTCGCCGCGGACCGCGGTCGCGGAGGGGGAGGCGAGGCCGTCCGCGCTGGTCAGGACGGGCTTGGTGGTGCCGTTGGGGTAGATCACCACGACCCGGTCCGGGCCGTTGTTCGAGGAGGAGCCGTTCTGTGCCGCGAAGACGATGTCGGAGCGGGGGGTGAGGAAGCTGATGTCGTCGATGTTGGGCAGGCCGCCGGTGACCTGGCGGATGGGGCCGGGCGTGCCGGTGGTGGTGACCGGGATCCGCAGCAGGGTTCCCTTGTTGAAGTTGGTGGCCCACAGGGCGCCGTTGTGGAACCTGAGCCCGTTGGCTCCGATCGGCAGGGCCTCGGTCGGCACCGGCGCCAGAGCGGTGTCGGTCAGCCACGGGGTCGCCGATCCGCCTGAGACCGGGACGGACCAGATGGTGCCCTTGAGGCTGTCCGCGATGTAGAGGGTGCGTCCGGCCGCGTCGACGGCCAGTCCGTTGGGGCCGGAGTCGGCGGGCAGGGCGGCGATGCGCTGCGGGGTGCCGTCCGCGAGCAGCTTGTACACGCCGTTGCGGTCCGCGTTGCCCGGGGCCCACAGCGCGTAGTAGACGGTGCCGTCACTGCCACGGGTGTTGCCGCTGATCGCCTCACCCACCTGCCCGGTGACGAGCACCGTGCGCTCTCCGGACGGGGAGATGCGCATCAGCTGCGGTCCGTCGGTGCGCTCGCACACCGCGCAGCTGCCGAGCATGGACAGGGTCACCGAGCCGTCGGGGTTGGCGGTGATGTTCTCGGGGATCTCACCGGCGCCGAAGTCGAACGTCGCCACGGTCTTCACGTCGGTGACAATGGCTCCGCTGTACGAGCCTCCCGTCGAGCGTCCCGTCCCTGCGGACGCGGACGGCGCCGAGACCAGGACGCCCGCCGTCGCGGCGACCGCCAGCGCGATGACGCCGTTCCTCTTCACCTTCCCGAAACGCCGGTTGCTCGATGCACTGCGCCGGACCGTGTCCTGGTGCTGCTGCTGCATGACTCTCCTCGGTACACATACGGTTGTCTGGAATTTCAGGGGCACCTGGGATGTCAGGGCCACCTGGGGTTCAGGTGGGCAGGTGGTTGCTCTTGCGGATCTGCCTGTCGAACGTTGCGGCGGGGACGAGACGGCGGGCCGTGGTCACGCGAGAGGCCGGCGGGCCGGCGGTGTAGCGCAGCTTCGGCTTCTTGTCGGTGGCCGCGGTGACGACCACTTTGGCGACGACGGCGGGGTCATCGCCGTCCTGCACCGCATCCGCGATCACCTCGTCGAAGGCGCGCCGTCGCTTTCGGGCGGGTTCGGGGGTGCGAAAGGTGTGCGTCAGTTCGGCATCCGGTAATACCTGCGGACGATGCGGTCGAAGATCCGGGCCGGAAGGACGCGGTGGGACACGCTGATTCTGGCGGCCGACGAGCCGGCGGTGCGCCGCAGTTTGGGGTTCCGGTCGGTGGCCGCCGAGACGATGACCTTGGCCACGAGGGCGGGATCGTCGCCGCCGCTGAGGTTTGTCGCCAGCGCCTCGTCGAAGGTGCGCCGTCCCGACGCGTAGAGCGGCATCGGGGTGTCGCCCTGGACGCTGTGGTCTCCGAAGGGGGTGTTGATCGGGCCGGGCTCGACGAGCAGGATCCGGACGCCGTGCTCGCGGACCTCGTGGTCCAGCGACCCGGAGTAGCCCTCGACCGCGTGCTTGGACGAGGTGTAGATGGCCATGAACGGGCTGGGCACGAACCCGCTGAGGGAGGAGACGTTGATGACGCGTCCGCGCCGTTGGGTGCGCATGTGCGGCAGAACCGCCTTGGTCATCCGCATGATGCCGTAGACGTTGACGTCGAAGACGTCCTGCGTGCGGGCGACGGAGAACTCCTCGGCGGCGCCGTTGGCGCCGACGCCTGCGTTGTTGACCAGGACGTCGATGCGCCCGAACCGGTCGATCACCTGCTTGACCACGGAGGCGACCGATTCGTCGCTGGTCACGTCGAGGTCGAGGTAGGTCACCCCGGCGGGCGCGGTGACTCGCGCGGTGTTGCGAGCGGTTCCGATCACCTCGAAGCCCGCCGCGGCGAAAGCGCGGACCGCCTCCTTGCCGATCCCCGATGAGGCACCTGTCACGAGTGCCACCGGCCGAGTTGCCATCACGAACTCCCCTGGGTTTGCATTACGCCCGCATGTCTTACGTTCGTACGATCATTCGTCCGCAGATCTCAGCCGGGGAGCTTGTTGCTCTTGCGGATCTGTCCGTCGAAGACCCCGGCGGGAAGGATGCGGTGCGCCGCGCTGACGAGCCGGGCTTGCCGGCCGGCGGTGTAGCGCACCTTCGGCTTGGAGTCGGTGGCGGCCGCGACGATCGCCTTCGCGACGGTGGCGGGGTCGTCGCCGTCCTCGTTGACCGCCAACGCCACCTTGTCGGCGATGGCCCGCTGCTCCGCGTAGATCTGCATGGGGATGTCGGGTGCGACGGTGTTCGCCTCGAACGCGGATTTGGTACCGCCCGGCTGGACGATGAGGGCCCGGACCCCGTGTTCGCGGATCTCGTGGTCCAGGGACTCGGTGTACCCCTCGAGCGCGTGCTTGGACGCCGAGTAGTTGGCCATGTAGGGCGCGGGGAGGAACCCGAGGACGGACGAGATGTTGATGATGCGCCCGCTTCCCTGGGCGCGCATGTGCGGGAGAACGGCCTTGGTCATGCGCATCACACCGAAGACGTTGGTGTTGAAGAGGCGCTCGGCCTGCGCGAGAGAGTTTTCCTCCCACGCGCCCGAGGAGCCGATGCCCGCGTTGTTGACCAGGACGTCGATCCGCCCGAACCGCTCGATCACCTGCTCGACCGCGGCGGCGACCGAATCGTCGCTGCCCACGTCGAGGGCGAGGAACGTCACGCCGTCGCGACGGTCGGCTCCCGAGGTCTTCCGGCTCGTTCCCACCGTCTCGAAACCCGCTGCGGCGAGCGCGAGGGCGGCCGCCTTTCCGATCCCGGTGGACGCGCCTGTCACGAGTGCCACCGGCTGAGTTGTCGCCATCACGAGCTCCTTTTGGTTTGGAGTACGTCCGTATGTCGTACGGTCGTATGTCTTACGTTCGTACGACCATACGGGGGTCGTCGGCCGATGGCAAGTGGTCACACCCGGTGCTTCGAGAAGCATTCGGGAAACGTGGGAAGCAGTACGGGAAAGACCACGAGCAGACGACGAGCCGGAACCGCCGACTGACGTCTGCGCACTCGCCACCGGCACCAGGCGCAGGAAAAACGGCCGAGCGGGAATGCTCCTGGGGACCCGGACCCGAAGGGCCGCCCAGGGCGTCACCCTCCACTGAGCCGACGATCGCACCGGCGGCCCGCTGAATCCGTTTCAATTGCAGGTGTTCGTTACCGGGGACGGAGCGGCAGCTTGGGGCGAGGGCCCTGACGACACCCACCAGAATTGATGCGCCGGGGCCAGTTGTCCGCCGAAGGCGTCGGGAATCCCCGGCCACCGCAAGGGGACCGCACATTTGTGGGCGGCACACCGCGTGGAGGAGACACCGTTAGCTCCACGCCCCTGAAGACGGTGAAGGGATCCGGAGGCGCCTCAGTTCGGTCAAGCGTGATGTGCAGGGCGGACCATCAAGAACTGCAGCTGCCGGGACTGACACGCATGCCGTCGTCGGCAGGTACGGCGACGTTCAACATCCGCCCCGTGGTCTCCATCGACTCCACCGTCACCTCCACTGGAGACAGCCTGCTGCCAAGCGCGGCGGCGCTCGACATTTCGTACGGCTTCGCTGTCATCGCCGCCTCGGCACGCGTCAGCTATTCGGCCCGTCGCACCGTTCCGCATGTGTCCCGACACTGGCTTCGGCAACGGCCTCGAGGCGATGAACCGCCGATCAGGACGAGGTCACCACATCGCCCCGATCTACTTGCTGGGGAGCCCCCCGGCGGCGAGTGCTCGCGCGTACGCCTCACGATCCATCAGAGGGAGCTCGCCAGTGGCGTCCGTGGTGGCGATATATGCAAGCATCCGCCCCTGAGCTTCCTTCGATTGATCTCTGACCAGGAACTCGCCATGCTCGAACTGCAAGCCGTCCTCGAGCGACAGGGTGCTGCCGAAGTTGATGGATCGCTTGATGGCTCCGAGGGACTTCTTCGAGCGCAGACTCAGATACTCGGCGCGCTCGATCGACCGCGCGAGGACCTGTTCCTGTGGCACCACCTCGTCGACCACACCGAGCGAAAGAGCCTCCGCAGGCGTGAACGGCCTGCCCTCGAGAATGGAGAGCAACGCCTGCTGCCTACCGATCAGACGAGGCAGTCGCTGAGAGCCGCCGCCACCCGGTGTCAGTGCGAGCAGGACTTCTGTCAGGCCGATGACATGCTCCCCGTCTGCCATGATGCGCAGATCACAGGCAAGTGCCATTTCCGTGCCGACGGCAAGTGCCGAACCGTTGAGCGCCGCGACGAAGATGGTGCCGCTTGACTGCATCTTCAGGAAGGTGGCATGGAAGCCGTCGAGCTGCAGAAGTGTCCTGAGCCGGGTCATCCCCGCGAGCGTTCTGACAACCGGCACTCGGTTGATGAGTCGCCCCGTGCGCGTTGCGAGCTGGGCCACGCGCGTGTTGATCGGCGGGAATCCAGTGCCACCTTTTTGCAGCCAGCGCACATCAGAATGACTCAAGAAGCGGTCAGGATGCGTACCGGTGAAGACGACCGCGCGGATGTCCGGATCGCGGTCTGCACGATCGACCAACTCTTTCAGCTGCTTGGACATCTCGGTATCGAACAACGCGTGCGGGCCTCCGTCGAGACGAGCGACAAGCACCCCTGCGTGGCCCTCGACGTAAATGTGTCCTGCGGGCTGAGAGCTACTTCGCGACGTGTCCATGCGGTCCTCCGGTGAGTTGGCTGTGGCCGACGGTTTCCGGCGCTCGCGCGGGTCACGCTCCTCCTGGGACGGCGACACATTCTGTGCGCAGGGGGCGCGCCGGCCCTGCGGTTCTGTCCTTGCTTCCAGTTTCGGTGATCGCGGTCGCCATGTCGTCTCCCGCGGTGCGCGCGCGAGTGCGCTGACCAGGCCCGACTCTACGGACAGCGAGCCGCAAGCGAATCGGTCGTCGTATCGGTCATGGAACCGTCAAATCAGGTGGAACGCGGGTGCTGGAGTGGCTCGGGGCGTCGTATCCCCTTAAGATTTCAAGCAAATGAACCTATACGGACGGCGCCAGGAGCAGGCGGCCCTTGACCGGATCCTTGACGGTGCCCGGCAGGGCGACGGGGCGACGCTGGTGCTGTGGGGTGACCCCGGCATCGGTAAGAGCGCCCTGCTGGAATACGTGGCCGAGTCAGCCGCCGCGGACTTCACCGTCCTGCGGTGCGGGGGTACTCGTCTGGAGTCGGGGCTGGCCTTCGCCGCGCTGCACGAATTGCTGTGGCCGGTGACGGAGCGGATCAGTGCGCTTCCGCAGCCGCAGGCCAAGGCCCTGAACGGGGCGCTCGGGATGAGCGGCGACGTGGCGGACCGGTTTCTGATCGGTGTGGCCGTGCTGACGCTGGTCGGCGAGCTGACCAGGGAACGGCCGGTGCTCATCGTCGCCGACGACGCCCAATGGCTCGACGAGCCCTCCGCGCAGTGCCTGGCCTTCGTCGCGCGCCGCCTGCGCAATGAACGTGTGGTCATGCTCCTCACCGGCCACGACGACCCCGTCGACGGGCCCTGGGAAAGCCTGGCGGCCCTGGAGGTGGGGGAGCTGGGCGACCAGGACGCCCGGCTCCTCGCCCGTGCGGTCGCCCCGCACGCGGACGAGGCGGTGATCCGCCGCACCATCCGCGCGGCAGCCGGAAATCCCCTCGCTCTCCAGGAGCTGACCACGTCCGTGGCGGCCGGCGACATCTCGACGCACCCTCTCCCCGATGAGCGGATCGCCCTCGGGCCACGCCTGCGCCGTGCCTTCCGCGCCCGGATCGAGAGGCTGTCCGCGCCCGCCCGCACCGCGCTCCTCCTCGCCGCCGCCGACGACCGCAGCGATCGCACCACCATCGGCCAGGCCGGCCTTGCACTCGGCCTCGACGCAGCCGTATGGGACGAGGCGCTGCACTCGGGCCTGCTCACCACGGGCTCGCACGGGCGGATCCGCTTCCGCCACCCACTGATGGAGGCCGTGGTCTACGAGGAAGCACCGCCCGCGGACCGCCAGGCCGTGCATCATGCCCTCGCCACCGCACTGACCGGTGAGAACGCCGACGAACTGCGCCCCTGGCACCTCGCCGCGGCGCTGGAAGCCGTGGGCCGCACCGACGAGGAAGTCGCCCGGCTGCTGGAGGAGTCGGCCCACCGCTCCTGGCAGCGCGGCGGCTGCGCCACCGCGGCCCGCGCCCTGCGCCGCGCGGCGAAACTGTCCCCCGCAAGGGACGACGCGGCCAGACGACTGGCTCACGGAGCGGGGGCGGCCTGGGAGGCCGGCCACGTCGACGCGGCGCGGGCCATGCTGGAGCAGGCCGAAAGACTCACCTCCCCATCCACCGTCGCCGACCTCAGCCAGGGACTGCGCGGGCTGATCGAGTTCGCGCACGGCGACCTGGAAACCGCCTGCCGCCAGCTGACCTGCGACATGGAGCGGGTGGCCGATCCCGGACAGGCGTTCAAACTCGGCAGCATGGCCCTGCGGGCAGCCTGGGCAGCCAGCCACGGCACACTGCAACGCGAAGCGCTCCAACGACTCCAGCACCGACTCCCGCAAGGAGACTTCCCCAACGCCGATCTGCTGCCGCTGCTGCGCCAATGGTGGACCGAGGAACACGACGACCACGCCGATGACCGCGACCAGGTGGTGACCTCTGTCGCGGACATCCTCACCCGGCTCAGCGGCAGTTCCTGGCTCCTGATGCCACCAGCCCCGCTGGCACTGGCCTGGGGCATCGAATCCGCCCTGCAGGAGGCGCTCCGCCGCGAGAGCGACAGGCTGCGGCACACGGACCAGGTCACCGCCCTGACCCAGGCACTGGCCCAGACCGTCGCCCTCGACATCGTGCAAGGCGCCTGGACCTCGGCCACGGCGAACGCCCTTGAAGGGCTCCAAGTCGCCGAGGGCACCGGTGACGACCACTTGGCGGCGCAGTGCCGCGCCACTCTCGGATGGCTGGCAGCCGCGCGAGGCGATGAGCAGACCGTCGCTGACGTCGCCGCCCGGTTCACCGAGGTATGGGTGCCGCGTGGGGTGCGCATCTTCAGCGCCTGCGCGGAGTGGAACCTGGGCATGTCGGCGCTCTTCGCCGGCCGGGCCGAGGAAGCACTGGACCGCCTGGTCCGGCTGAGCGAGCACGGACACCACGCCACACACCCCACCATCGCCGTGCTCGCCGCGCCGGACACCGCCGAGGCCGCCCTCCAGGCCGGACAGCGGGCGACGGCCGAGGAACAGGCACGACTGCTGCTGCGGTGGGCCGAGCGGACCAACGCGGCGTGGGCGATCTCCGCGACCCACCTCGTCCACGCCCTGCTCGCATCAGGCGCGGACACGGAGAAGCACTTCCGGCTTGCCCTGGAGGTCCCCAAAGCCGCGTCGCGGCCCTTCAACTACGCCCGCACCCGCCTGCTGTACGGCGAATGGCTACGACGGGCCCGCCGCCGTACCGACGCCCGGACACAGCTGGCCGAAGCCGCGGAAACCTTCCAGCGACTCGACGCGGCTCCCCTGCTCGCCCGCACCCGGGCCGAACAGGAGCTGACCGGGCAACAACCGCGCCGCGACTCCGCACCGGCCCGGGACACCGCAGCCATCCTCACGGCCCAGGAGTTGAGAGTCGCACGGCTGGCCGCGCAAGGACTCACCAACCGGGAGATCGGGGCACAGCTACTGATCAGTCCCCGCACGGTGGGTCATCACCTGGCCAACGTCTTCCCCAAACTCGGTATCGTCTCGCGCGCCGACCTCGCACGCATCGACTTCGAGGACGGACTGCATCTGATCGGCTGACCGGCGGCATCCCGGGGCTGCCCGGGTGGCACGCCGATGCCCGGACTCTTGCCGGAGGGATGGTCTGCGGCACGGTGCGTCGGATTGGGTCAGCCGCCGTCTCTCAACCGATCTTGGAACCTGCAAGCCCGGGCCAACGCCCGGAGCCTCTCAGTGCACTTCGCTTGACCGCCCGGTTCAACGACCAGCCGCAGCCTGTGTCACGCCCACTCCACGCCCAGCTCACGCAGCGCGTCCAGCTGCTCCTGGGCGAGCTTGTCCCGCCTCGCACGTACGTTCGATGCCCATACGCCCAGCTTGACGACCACCGGCTCCGGCTCACCGTCGACCGCGATCTCTTCAGCATGGCCGCGCGGGACAGGCCGGTGGGCACCTTCCCGCTCCACCCACTGCGCGAGGGCCGCCAGGCCGCGCTGGAACGCCTGCTGAGCCTTGATCTCGGGCAGGCTGCCGTCGGCGTCGACCAGGTCCGCGAGGACGCGGTAGTGGCGCTGCCGGTCCAGTGGCCACGGGCAGTTCCAGTCCGGGTCGATCGCGGTCAGCTGCTAGGCGCGCTCCGGCGCCCGCTCCGGGTTCTTCCCGAGGCCGCCCTTGCGGCGCGGATTGGCGATAGTTCCTCCTTGGTCCGGAGCGGCTCCCACTTCCCGTCCGTGCAGCGGGCCTTGGACCTGCTGGAACGCATCGCGACACACCCCGAAGGCGCGCGATTGAGCGAACTCGCCGACGGCGCCGGCCTGAACCGCAGCACCGCCCACAATCTGCTCGCCTCCCTCGAAGGGCTCGGGTACATCACCCAGGACAAGAAGGGCGCCGCCTACCGGCTGACCGGCAAGCTCAACCGGTTGCTGCGCCTGGACGCCGAGGCGGAGCACGCCCTGCGCGCCCGCATCCGGCCCGTGCTCAAGAACGTGAGCCAGGCATCCGGCGAGTCCACCTTCCTCGCACTCGCCACCGGCACCGACTACCTGTGCGTGGACGCCGTGCAATCGGACCAGCCCCTGCACCTCGCCGTCAGGCCCGGCGAGCGAAAGCCGCTGATCGGCGAGGCGCTCGGCCACGCCCTGCTCGCAGCTGACCCCGACCTCGCCCACTTGGTCCGCGCCGACGATCCGGACCGGTGGGAACGCCACGCGCAGGAGATCGCCGACGCGGAACGCCACGGCTTCGCCCTCGACCTGGACAGCCAGCAGGCAGGGATCTCATGTGTCGCGGTCGTGGTCACCCCCGCGCCGCGATCGCCGTTGCCGGGCCCACCAGCCGCCTCCCGGAATCACGCCTCATCACGATCGGCCAGAAGATCCGCGAGGCACTGGACAAAGTGCGACCGGCCAACCAGGAATGGCTGTGACCCAGGACCGCTCGAATGCGGAAAGCCGACGCGCGTGTGAGAGTGTGCCGGCCCTCATCGCGTCGCGGACGGGCGCCGGGAGACGGAGCGCCATCGCGGCGACGAGAGCATTGATGGCGTATTTGTGGCCGTGCAGGCCACCTGCGTCGCTCAGCAGCTGTACCGCGGTGAGGCTGTGTAATCTTGGGGCCCTGGGCCTTCTGGCGCCCTTTCTCGGCGCCCGTGCTGGATCGGTGCTGGATGACGTCGCGTTTTAGCAGGTCACAGCGTTTTCGCCGAATTCCGCTTCAACGTTTAGCTTGGCCTCGAATCGCCTCCTGGTCTGTGTTTGTGCAGTTCAGGGGGCTATTTGCTGTCCTGCACCGTGCGTTGCGGTGCAACGTTCAAGGTCTGGGTTCGCGAGATGCGACAAGGTGTTTGTGCAGCTCAGGGCGTTTCCGTTCGGTAGTTGAATCCGGGCGAGGTTTGAGGGGCCTCGCGTTTTCCGGACAGGCTTCTGACCGTTTACTTCACGCGGCGATTCGCAACTTCTCGTACTCGGCGTGGAATTCGCGCAGAGGGCGGTAACCCACTGCCGAGTGGAGGCGTTTGCGGTTGTACCAGAATTCGATGTAGCGAGTGATGTCCTGCCGGGCGTCCTCGCGGGTCAGGTAAGTCACCCTTGATACGCGCTCGTTCGTCAGGGCGCCGAAGAACGATTCGGCCATGGCGTTGTCGAAACAGGTCCCGGTGCGGCCGGAAGATCTGCGGAGCCCGAACCGGTCGAGCGTCTTCCCGAATGGCTGACATGTAATTGCTTCCGCGGTCGGAGTGAAATATCTCGCCGGCCGAGATATTCCTGTTCCGTGCCGCGTTGCGGATCGCCCTGGATATCAGTTGGGTTTGGTAGTGGTCGTCCATCGCGTAACCGATGACTTCCTTCGTGCAGCAGTCCCTCTGGCTCTCGGCGGCCTGCTGCATGTGACGCTCGGCCGCGTCCAGGAGACACTTCACTCCTGCCTGCAGCTCCCCTTGCCGGACCCCGTTGTGACACAGGCGATCCGGTTGCCCCCGTGTGGCCTTGAGCTCGTACCGCAGTACACATAAACGTGTTTGCGCGCGATGCAGCCATGTATTTGACCTGAGGTGGGGAGGTCCTGCGGCAGCGGATGCCGATGAGGCGCCCTGTGCGGCAGTCCGCGCTGCTGCTCGACGGGCGTGGGTTCTGCGCAGCCAGCCTTTGCGGCTTTGGGCGTTCATGATTTCCCCCGTTCCGTTCACGGGGTCAGGACGGTGCGCCCGTCCCGCCCTGCGACGGGTGATAGCGGCTCAGCCATTGCCCGAAGTCCCAAGTGGCCAGGAACTGCTGTGCGGCGCTGCCGCCGTTGGCGTAAAGCATCTCGGTCTGTTCCTGGGTGATGCGGAAGTCGGTCGACCGAACCTTGTCGGTGTCGATGAAGATGGTGCGGTCCTGCACGTGGTTCTGATCCACGTGGATCCGGTCGTGGGCGCTGGTCATGGTGGAGACCAGCCGCCTCGCCAACTCCACAGGATTCCGGGCTGGTTGCCACTGCTGGCTGGCCGTCCGCCGCATCGATAGTTTGATACCGATGGTCGGCCAGCGCGGCGGTGTCGAGTCCTGCCGGTCGAACAGGGCAACGGGGAAGTTGGACAGCAGACCGCCGTCGACGAGCACGAGCCGTCGCGACTCCTGCGACGGGCCGGTACGGAACTTCACCGGCCGGAAGTAGAAGGGGATCGAGGCGGAGGCACGCACAGCGTCGGCGACCTTGGCGGTGTCGGGATTCACCCCGCACAGCGCCTCGTAGTCCTCCGGCAGGTGCAGCTCACGCCCCCGGCTTATGTCGCTCACGACGACGGCCAGCTTGTAGGGCGGCGTGCTGGTGTCGTCTCCCTCCTCCTTGCGCCGCAGGTGCTGGAAGGTCGTGACGTTCTTGTCCGCCAGCCGCGCTTCGATCCAGGCATGCAGAGCGTCACCCTTGAAGACGCCGTTGTGCAGCAGCACGGCCAATGCCGCCCCGACCTTGCCGAAGTGACGCGCCGGCCCGTCCTGGAACGAGGCGAAGTCCAGGCTCCGCATCTCCTGCTCCAACTCCGGGATGGTGTACCCGGCCGCCAGCAGTGCCGCGACGATGGCTCCCGCCGACGTACCAGCCACACGCTGCACGGTATGTGCCGCGCAAAGCTCCCTCAGCGCACCGACGAGGGCGATGCCTTTGACACCGCCACCCTCCAGAACGACGTCCACGTTCGTCTTGGCCGAAGCGCCGGATACAGCATGACTGTCCATGATGATCGCCCCCGTGGCCGATGGGCGAGCCTTGATACGGCCAGCTCCATCACGCTTCCTGAAGCATGCTCCGGGAAGCGAACAACGTCCACCGCGACGGCGCAGACACAATCTGCTCTCTGTGGGGAAACCGAGGGCAGCCAGCGTAGAGCGCTCGCGAAGACGGCGCAGTTCGGCTTGCGCCGGCCAGGCTGAGCTCCAGTCGGCGCTGCGACCCGACGTACAACAGCGGGATTCACGCGGGAGCGGACGAGGACGGCGGCTGGTCTCGGTGTCTGCTGTTCCGCGAACGTCGGTCTGATAGGGGTTTGTTGCAGACAATTGTGGCGAACTGCCGTCTGTGCTTCAGTGAGTCCACGGAGCGCGAGCGCACGGGGGCGTGGGGACGGGGCGGCGGCTCAGGTGGCGGATCAGCAGGTGATGGTGGGGCGGGAGCGGGAGCGCCTGCTGGTGGACGGAGTGCTCACCGCGGTCGCCGAGTGCGGTGCCGCGCTCGTGCTGCGGGGTGAGCCGGGAATGGGCAAGACCGCGCTGCTGAACTACGCAAGCGTCGGTGCCTCGGCCCGCGGTGCACGCGTGGTGCGGCTGTGCGGCGTCGAGTCGGAGTCGGTGCTGCCTTTTGCGGCGCTCGCCGATCTGATGACACCCTTCCGCGTGGGGCTGGTGGACCTGCCGGAGGCCCAGCGGTCCGCGCTGGACGTGTGCTTGGCCTTGGCGGCCGGCCCACCCCCGAACTCCCTCGCTGTCTGCGCAGGAACGCTGAACGTACTCGCGGCGGCCGCGGACGCTACCCCCCTGGTCGTGCTCGTGGACGACTTGCAGTGGGTGGACCCCTCGTCGCGGCAGGTGCTGCTCTTCGTGGCGCGGCGGCTGTCCAGCGAACGAGTGGCCATGGTGCTGGCCGTTCGGTCCGACGCCCCTGAGCCATCCGCCTCGGGGCTGCCGGGTGTCGACTTGGCCGGCCTCCCCACCGATGTGTGTGCCGAGCTGTTGGCCGGCCGGGGAGTCGCTCCGTCGCCCCAGGTGCTGGCCGACCTGGTGCGTGCCACCGGGGGCAACCCGCTGGCGCTGCTGGAGACGGTGGCGGGCCTGAACTCGGGTCAATTATCAGGGATGCGGCCTATGCCGGAGCTTCTTCCCGTGGGACAGCAGCTCCGCCGCGCGTGGACGGCCCGGCTGGACAAGCTGCCGGAGCGCACCCGACGGGCGCTGGCCCTGATCGCGGCAGGTTACTCCGCAGCCCCCGACGTACTGGCCAGGGCCTTCTCCTCGGTCGGCCTGGTTCCGGCAGATGTCGACCCGGCGCACGCCGCGGGCCTTGTGACGGCGACGGGCCAGGCCCTGGACCTGCGTCACCCGTTGCTGCGTCTGGTGGTGCTGGAATGCCTCACTCCAGCGGCCCGACTCGACCTCTACCGGGCCTTGGCCGGAGCGTCCACAGGCGAAGTGCGGGTCTGGTACCGGGCAGCAGCGGCTGCTGGGCCGGACGAGGAGGTCGCCGCGGCACTGGATGAGGCCGCTGGCCGGGCGCGGGAACGCAGCGGATTCGGGGTGGCGGCGCGGGCGTTGCGGAGGGCAGCGGAGCTGACCTCGGACCGTCGGCTGCGGGTGGAGCGGTTGCTGCGGGCCGCCGTGGATGCGCACCTGGGCGGACTGCCGCACGATGCCGCGGCGTGGTGCGACGCCGCCGCTGCGGAGACCACCGATCCGCTGCTGCGCGCGGACATAGCGCTGGTCCGCGGCCGTGTGCTGATCTGGATCGGACAGGTTGCTCCTGCCCACGACCAACTGCTGGACGCTGCCGATGCCGTCCGCGCCATCGATCCGGCCCGGGCGGGCAAACTCCTTGCCGAGGCGGCCTTGTCCGCAGCCATGGCAGGGAGGGGCAACCTGGCCCTGAGGGATGCGGACGAGGCGGCCCGACTCGCTGCCGGCCCATCGCCGATGCAGGTCCCTGCCCTACCCGCTGACGGCAGACACCCCGCCGTGTCCGCGGCACCTTCCAGGTCGGCTGTGGCGGACGGGCATGGCTCGGTGGACGCACCGGCGTTGGCGGGGGCCGGCGAAGGCGCCGAGCTGCCCGTGGAGATCTCCGCCTGCGCCTCGTTCGCTCTGGCCCTCACCGGGCAGGTGACAGCCGCCCGTCGGTGGCTGCAGGCGGCACGCACGGCTCTGGAATCGGCGGATGCCGTGGACACGCAGCAAACGCTCGTGCTGATCGGCCGGGTGTGCGGATGGCTGGAGGACGACGACAGCGCCCGCAAGGTGCTCACCTCCGCGATCAACGCAGCGCGCCGGTCCGGGGCCCCGGCCACGCTCGCGTACGCCCTCGGCGCACGCGGCGAGTTGGACCGCTGGGCCGGGCTGTGGTCCGCCGCCTATGCCGACGCGACCGAGGCGCTGCACTGGGCGGAGGAGCTGCACCAGATGGGAGCGATCGGCTACAGCCTGCTGAGCCTGGCCCGTCTCGACGCGGCCCGGGGCGAACGGGCGCTGTGTGAGGAACGCATCGAACGGACCCGGCGTGAGGTCGGGCCGCTGGGCATCGGTTCCCTGGAGGTCTACGGATCCGGCACCCTCGGCCTGGTCGCGCTGGGCCACGGCGAACACAGCGTCGCCGTCGCGTATCTCGAACACGCCCGCGCGCTGGCCGCCGACGGCGGCCTCGACAATCCCGTCATCGTGCCGTTTGCCGCCGACCTCGTCGAGGCCCACCTGCGCACCGGCGACCGCGACCGGGCCGAGACCGTCCTGGCGTGGTTGGAGGAGCGAGCCCGGTCCACCGGTCTGGCCTGGCCGGCCGCAGCCGCCGCGCGTGGCCGAGTGTTGCTCGCCGGCGACGGTGACGAGGCCGAGGCTTGCTACGCGGTGGCCGAAGTCGCCCACCGGCGTAGGGAGATGCCGTTCGAGGCCGCGCGCACCCGGTTGTGCCTCGGCGAGGTGTTGCGCCGCTGTCGCCGCCCGGCGGCGGCCCGGTTGCCCTTGCTGGCGGCTCACGCAACGTTCCAGTCGCTGGGTGCCCGCCCGTGGACGGCCAGAGCAGCGGTGGAGCTGGCCGCCGCGGGTGAGCGTCCGGCGCCCGGTACCTCGGTCCCCTCGTTCGACCGTCTCACGCCGCAGGAATTACAGGTCGCGCGGACCATCGCCGACGGGATGAACAACGTCGAGACGGCGGCCGCGCTGTTCATCTCGCACAAGACGGTCGAGGCCCACCTGACCCGCGTCTATCGCAAACTGGGCGTCCGCTCCCGCACGGAACTCACCCGCATCCTGATGTCCCACGGCCTGGTCTTCGACTCGCCCGGCTAGCCGGGCAACCCGGACCGTTTCCCGCTCCTCCAGCACCGGGCGCCGCCGTCGGTGCCCATGACGGGGTGGACACGGCCTTGACCGCTACGCCAGGTCCGAGGGTTTTCCCCGATGCGCCCGTCGGCCGTCCCCGGTTGCCTGGGCGGCAGGCCGGGGGAATCCGGCTTGGCGAGAGGGAGGATTGCCGTGTCGATCGATCGCAATGCTTTGCTGACGTGGGCAGATGTTCCGGCCGACGTCGGTACTGACGCCGACGCCATGCTCGACCGCCTGCAACCGAACATCGTGAAGCCTCACGTCCGGGACTTTCTGTCGGTACTGCTGTTGGGTTTCACTGACAGCCCGGAGGGCGCCGTGGACGCCCGGGCCTTCCTGACCGCGGTCGCATCCCTGATGAAGTCGGCGCGGGAGCACCTCCGGGAGGTGGCGGCGTTCAAGGCTGGGGGCGCGCCAGGGACGCCGTACGTCGGTGTGGGATTGACGAAGGCGGGCTACGACAAGCTGGGGTTGTCGGCCCAGGCGCCCACCGACCCTTCGTTCCGGCTGGGCATGCGGGACGAGCAGACCCGGCAGAAACTCTCGGACCCGGGTCTCTCACTGCGGGAGGAGCCGTACCGGGAGGAGATCCACGCGGTTGTGCTCGTCGGCGATGCCTCTGCCGTAACGGTTGCAGCCAGGCTTGCCCAGGTCCAGGCCGTGCGGCCCGCCTCGGTCCACCTCATCGGCAAGGAGACCGGCCTCGGCTTGCGCAACGCGAACGGAGACGGGATCGAACACTTCGGATACGTCGACGGGCGCAGCCAGCCGCTGTTCTGGAGTCAAGACGTCGACGACGAGCGGCGCGGTACCGACGGGACCTCGGTGTGGAATCCCGCCACCCCACTGGACCGCGTTCTGGTCCCCGACCCGGCGGCACCCGATCCGGAACTGGACTTCGGCAGCTACTTCGTTTTGCGCAAGCTGGAGCAGAACGTGCAGATGTTCAAGCAGGCAGAGGAGGCCCTGGCCGACCAGCTGAAACTGGTTGGCGAGGACCGCGAGCGCGCGGGCGCGATGATCGTCGGCCGCTTCGAGGACGGCACACCGCTGACCACGCAGAGCGCGGCCGGGCCGCACAGCCCGGTGATGAACAACTTCGACTACGCGAACGACGAGCACGGCATGAAATGCCCGTTCCAGGGCCACATCCGCAAGACCAACCCGCGAGGTTCCGGCGGTTTCGAAGAGGCGGAGGACGAGCGCAGGCATCTGATGGCGCGGCGCGGCCAGACGTACGGGGAAAGGAAGGACGACCCGAACGACGACACGCTGCCGCAATACCGGCCCACTGGCGGCGTCGGCCTGCTGTTCATGGCCTTCAACTCCGAGCTGGGCAACCAGTTCGAGTTCACGCAGCGGACCTGGGCGAACAACGCCGGCTTCCCGAGGGTCCCCGCGGGTGACCCGCAGCCCGGTCTCGACCCCGTCATCGGCCAGGGCGCCCGCCCGACAGCGGCATGGCCGTCGGTCTGGGGCGGGACGACCAAGCAACTGGGCATACCGGTCGTCCCGCAGGCCGTGACCATGAAGGGCGGCGAGTACTTCTTCATGCCGTCCCTTCCCTTCCTGCGCAGTCTCAGTCCAGGCACAGCTACAGGCACAGCTACAGGGATCTGACCGGCGGACCCATGCCGGCTGAAATGCCGATCTGAAAGGGATGTGCGATGCCGAACGTGTTCCGACCCGTGCCTGACTGGTTCGCCCACGAGAACCAGGGTGCCGGGGTCGCGGTGGCCGATCTCGACGGCGACGGCCGCCAGGACCTGCTGGTGTTCATGGTCGACAACTCGCCGGGGCAGAACCGCGGGCTGTTCCGGATCGGCCGGGGTCTGTCCGCCGACGGGACCGTCATGGGCCCCTGGACGCCGTGGGCCGATGTCCCTGACTGGTTCCCCCACGAGAACCAGGGTGCCGGAGTCGCCCTCGCTGACCTCGACGCCGACGGCCGCCAGGACCTGGTCGTCGCCATGGTAGATGGCGCCGCGGGGCAGAACCGCGGGCTGTTCCGGATCGGCCGGGGTCTGTCCGCCGACGGGACCGTCATGGGCCCCTGGACGCCTTGGACCGACATCCCCGACTGGTTCTCCTGGGAGAACCAGGGGGTGTCCGTTGCCGTGACGCCGCCGGACCCGCAGGGCGCCCGCGACCTGCTCGTTTTCATGATTGACAACGGGCCGCAGCAGAACCGGGGGCTGTTCCGGATCGGCCACGGACTCGGGGTGGACGGTGCCGTGACCGGCGGCTGGACGCCGTGGCAGGACGTCCCTGACTGGTTTTCGTGGGAGAACGCGGCCTGCGGCGTCGCGGTCGCCGACCTCGACCGGGATGGCGGCCGTGACCTGATCGTCTTCCATGTCGACGATGCCGTCGACCAGAATCAGGCTTTCTACCGGATCGCCCGGGACCTCGACCAAGACGGCCTGCCCGGCGATGGGTGGGGAGAGTGGCGCGGCGTGCCGAACTGGTTCTCCTGGCAGAACCAGGGCGGCGGGATCGCCGTCGCGGAACTCGACGGGCGGCTGACGCTGATCGCGTCGATGGCCGATGCCCCACCGCAGCAGAACCAGGGCCTGTATCAGGTGCTGGAGCTGGAACCGGACCCCGCGCGGGAGGGGCGCTGGGAGCTGTTGCCATTCCACTCGGGCGTCCTGGCGGTGCACGCCGCGTTGCTGCCAAAGGGCGACGTGCTGTTCTTCGCCGGGTCGGGCAGTAGTGTGAGGCGGTTCGACAGCCCGCTCTTCGGCGACGAGGACGAAGGAGTCTTCACCAGCGTCGTCTGGGACCCGCCGGGCAACGCCTTCACTCACCCGGGGACCCTGCGTACGGCAGACGGCCGGCCCTTCGACATGTTCTGCGGCGGCGACGTCTTCCTCCCGGACGGCCGGATGCTGTCCGCCGGGGGCACGCTCGCCTACAACCCGTTCAAGGGCCGCAAAGACGTTGCGGTCTTCGACCCGGGCAGCGGGAAGTGGTCGTTCGCTGCTTCGATGGCGCACGGGCGTTGGTACCCGACGCTGATCGCGCTCGGCGACGGGACGGTGCTGGCCACGACCGGACTCGACGAGTTCGGCGCGGGTCACAACCAGACACTGGAGACCTACTCGCCTGAGACGGACGACTGGCGGGAGACGGACCTGGAGCCAGGCTTCCCCGGGCTGCCGCTGTACGCCCACCTGTTTCTGATGGCCGACGGCCGGGTCTTTTTCTCCGGCGGGCGGATGGACGACCCGCTTGACGTCGAGCCCGGCATCCTCGACCTCGCTCACGACCCCGTTCAGGTGGTCGCGGTTCCGGACCTGCTCATGCCCGACATGCGCAACCAGTCCGCCAGCGTGATCCTCCCCCCGGCCCAGGATCAGCGGGTGATGGTCATCGGCGGTGGTCCGGTCGGCAAGCCCGACCGGACGGACGCGACGGACGCGGTCAGCGTCGTCGATCTCACCGCCGGCGAGCCCCGCTACACGGCGGCCGCGCCGCTGGGCCTGCCGCGGCTGCACCTGAACGCCGTGCTGCTGCCCGACCGTACGGTTTTCGTCGGCGGAGGTTCGCTGAAGCAGGAGGACGAACCCCTGGCCCGGCACGAGGCGGAGATCTACGACCCCGCCTCGGACAGCTGGAGCCTGATGGCGGCTGCCACCGTCCCACGCCTGTACCACTCCACGGCTGTGTTGTTGCCGGACGGTCGGGTTGTCGCGGCGGGCGGTAACCCGGAGGGCGGCCAATCGGTCACCTTCGAGCCGCCGGACGAGAACGAGGAGATGCGGCTGGAGATCTTCAGCCCGCCTTACCTCTTCCGAGGAGGGCGCCCGACCATCGGCTCGGTTCCCGAAGAATGGCAGTACGGCGAGACGGTGACGGTCGTGACTCCGGACGCGGATGCCATCCGATGGGCCTCGCTGCTGCGGAACGGGGTCACGACGCACTCGTTCGACAGCAATCAGCGACTTGTCGATCTGGTGATCGCACGGCAGGGAGGCGGGGGGCTCGACGTGCGGGTGACGGAGAACCGCGACATCGCGCCGCCGGGTTGGTACATGCTCTTCCTCGTCAACGAGAAGGGTGTGCCCTCCATGGCCGAGTGGGTGCGTCTGAGCTGACGGCGGCAGTAGCGTGCATGTCGTGGCCAAGCTGGTCGGACCAGGTCAGTGTCCATGACCCGTCGCGACGGCAGCCCGGGGCCGTTCCGCCGGTTCAAGGTCGTGCTGTCCGCCTCGCCGACGGAGCAGTATCGGTAAGTGCTGCTTGCTGCGGCACGGCAGCATGGCCGGACCCGGGGCGGGCTCGCTTACCACGACCACCACTCCGGAATACGGGGCCCTGAGCAATCCGGGCGATGCTCAGGGCCTTTGGCCGGCCGAGGTCTTTCCCTCGTCCCGGCACCAGAGGTGCTCGGTTCGCCCACGGCCAAAGTGCTCAATGCTCTGCCGAGCTCTGCCGAAGCAGGCCCAGCCCAGCGCCGGCGAGTTGGTACGCCGAAGCACGGACCTCGCGATCCGATCAGTCAAAACCACAGCCGCCATCTACGGGCACCTGCTACCGAACGCGTGGGACCGTTGCCGGGAAGTTCTACAGCACGCCATGCGGCCCACATCCCTGGACGCAACGTGCCAGCCATCGAAGGCGAGGGGAACTGGAGCGCTGACACCCGACCTGCGTAGGCGTGCAGGAGTCGCCTGGGCTGCAGGGTGCTGGGATGGAACGCCCGTGCTGAGACCGTGCTGGGATGACCCTCTCCAGGACCATGTTTCCGCAGGTGGGAGCTCTTCACTACGGATTCCGGTTCAACGTCTGAGCGGAAGAGTGCCGGGGCGAGTTGCTCGAGGTTCACGCTGTGAACGGCGTTCGTCCCGGCCGAGGACTACGCGGCGCTGCGCGGGGGTTCGGATCTCCTGCGTTCGCCTACGAACGTGCGGCGGCCGCTCACCGTACGGCGAGCCTTCCGCAGGACCCGCAGCGTGCTCAGCAGTGGAGGGCTCGCGGAGCCGTGCAGGAGCGCCGCTCCGCGGGTCAGGGCCGCGTCGGCGGTCAGCAGCTCGATCTCGACGAATGCGTTCAGCAGGGCCAGGCCGGAGGCCGAGACCTGGGTGGCAAGGGCGTGGGCTGCCTCGCGGGCTTCCTCGAGGGCGGCCCGGGCCGCGTCGACCTCGTGCTCCACCAGCAGGCGCAGGCCCGGCGACTCGTGCCCCGCCGTGAGGTCCGCCGGCGTGACCGAGAAACGCGCCAGGGTCTGAGCCGGAATGCCCGGCCGCCCTTCCGCGACGTCCTCGGCGAGATCATTGACGAAGTCCAGTCGCTGGCTGCCGTCGATGAGCGTCCGGCACATCGCCCGGTACCGTCCGTCATCGTCCTCGGGGCCCAGCAGTACGGCAAGCAGCATGAAGGCGGGCAGTGAGTAGGCGTCCACGTAGGCCTGGTAGTCGGCCTCGGAGTCGAAGCCGGTGAACTCCAGCTCGGCGCCGGCGGTGGACAGGTACTCCTCCACCACCCCCCGAAGCCGTGGATACGCGGCGACGGTGTGCAGCAACGTGCGGATCAGCGGGTCGTCGGACATCCCCGTTTCCAGAGCCTCGCGCACCCGCTGCTCCCAGGACGCCCACGCCGCGATCCGCTGCGGCTTCGGGCCGGTGTCCAGCAGGTTGTCCCCGTGGTGCATCACGGCCGTCGCGGCCACCACGTGCGGCAGCACCGACGGCGGCAGCAGCAGACGGGCCGCCAGGTAGGAACTGCGGCGGAACCGCGCCACCAGCCGACGCCCGTCGTCGTAGTCGCCGCGCAGCTCCGGTTCCCGGACACCGGCCGCGGTCAGGCTCCGCTTCCATGTGGTCATCTTCGTCACCATCCCGGGCATTCGTAGCGCCCTCGCTCCAGCGGACTGCACTCCGCCATGCCGGTGACGGTGAACTCGTACACCTGCTTGGGGTGTTCCGCGATGCCGTGCACCGCGAAGTGCTTGCCGTTGTTCGTGATGTCCTGAGTGTGGGTTCCGTCCGAGTCGACGTAGGTGACCTCGAAGGCCTTCCAGGTGCAGTCCCTGGTCCCGGACGTGACCTGGATGCGCAGGCCTCCAGGCGTGGCGCCGTTGCCGAGGTCGATCTTCTTGTGTGCGAAGTACGGCTCGCCGTAGTGCTCTTCGTCGCTCCCGGTGATCAGGGGGGTGCTGGTGGAGCGCGTCACGTCGAAGAGCATTCCGCTGTAGCTGCCCTCGCCCTCACCGTGGGTGATGATCACCGTGTTGGCTTTGGCCGGGGCGCACCGGACACCCTTCATCCGCATGCCGTTGATCACGAGGGCGGCCTGCCGGTCGCTGATGAGGTCCGCCAGCCAGGCTTCGGAGTAGCCCCACCACTGCGAACCTGTCGAGGCGTTCCAGACGTCGGAGTAGAAGACGCTGCGTGCGTCGTGGGCCTTGTCGAACGGGCCCAGGTCCGGGCGCGGGACGAGGATCTGCCGCTTCTCCTGATCGGAGAACGGGGCGTTGTAGAGCGAGGCCTCGGGGTATTCGGTGTCCTGCCGGACGCCGGCGGAGAACGCGGGCCCCTCCCGGTCGACCTTGTCGTCGGCCTCGCTCGTCACCCTCGCGTCGTGCTCCGAGGTCAGCCAGTCGATGCTCTTCGTCAGCAGGAACAGCACGAGCGAGCTGACGACCACCCAGCCCACGCTGATGAGGACCTTCCGGTTCCGCCGGCGCCGGTCCGTGTCGGCCGCGTCCGGAAGGACGCTCTGGATCACATCGTCCGCGAAGGACGAGGACGCGTTGTCATGCGCGGAGCCGGCGTCCGCTGTGTTTCTGGCGTCCGCCGTGTTTCTGTCTTGCATGCGAGCAGCCCTGGGGAGTAAGTGGCCAAGTGGGAAGGGAAGTTGATGCTATGCCACGGGCCAGGACATGGATCGATCCGTCCCTTCGTCCGTGCAGGGCCCTTGTGCAATTCCTTCGCAAGCCCCAATCTTTCGGCTGACGCACAGGTACGGCACGGAGATTGACATGTTCCTGCCGTAAGTGGCGTCGGGCTCTGTTGCGCGTGCACCACCATCCCCACCACCGCACCATCCCCACCAGCGCACCACCAATTGAGGAGGACCCCTCACATGGCAGTGATGCGTCAAACCCGGCGAAGACTGGCCACGAGGAGACTGGCAACGATCAGCTCCATGGCCACCGCGGTACTCGTCGCGGGCCTCGTCTCCGCCCTCCCCGCGGGTGCCGCCCCGGCCGCTTCCGAGGGCCGTATCCAGTACGAGGGCGCCGCGAACGCCGTCGCCGACAGCTACATCGTGACCCTGAAGGCGGACCAGGCGCGTGCCGGTACCGCCGAGGGGCGGAACCTGGCCGAGAAGTACGGTGCCGACATCGAGCGGACGTACACGAAGGCTCTGAACGGCTACGCGGTCGAGGCCTCCGAGGCCGAGGCGAAGCAGCTGGCCGCGGACCCGGCCGTGGCCTCCGTCGTGCAGAACCGCACCTTCCACATCGCGGCGACCCAGCCCAGCCCGCCCTCCTGGGGCCTGGACCGGATCGACCAGCGCAACCTCCCGCTGAGCAGCTCGTACACCTACCCGGACTCCGCCGGGCAGGGCGTGACCGCGTACATCGTCGACACCGGCGTCCGCATCACGCACAGCGACTTCGGCGGCCGTGCCTCCTACGGCTACGACGCGATCGACAACGACAACACCGCCCAGGACGGCAACGGCCACGGCACCCACGTCGCCGGCACGGTCGCCGGCACCGCCTACGGGGTGGCCAAGAAGGCGAAGATCGTCGGCGTGCGAGTGCTGAACAACTCCGGTTCCGGTACGACCGCCCAGGTCGTGGCCGGTATCGACTGGGTCGCCCGGAACGCGGTCAAGCCGGCCGTCGCCAACATGTCCCTCGGCGGCACCGTGGACACCGCCCTCGACACGGCCGTACGCAACGCCGTCGCCTCCGGCGTCACCTTCGCGGTCGCGGCCGGCAACGAGAACGTCAACGCCTCCACCAGGTCGCCCGCCCGCGTCACCGAGGCGATCACCGTCGGAGCCACCACCTCCGGCGACGCCCGCGCCAGCTACTCCAACTACGGCTCGGTCCTGGACCTGTTCGCGCCCGGCTCGTCCATCACCTCCGCCTGGAACACCGGCGATTCGGCCACCAACACCATCTCCGGTACGTCCATGGCGACCCCGCACGTCGCCGGAGCCGCTGCCCTCCACCTGGCCGACAACCCGTCCGCCACCCCCGCCCAGGTCTCCGCCGCGCTGACGGCCGCCGCCACCACCGGCGTCGTCACCAGCCCGGGCACCGGTTCACCCAACCGGCTCCTGTACGTCGGCGGCGGTACGACCACCCCGCCCGGCCCCCGCTTCGAGAACACCGGGGACTACGCGATCAGCGACAACTCCACCGCCGAGTCCCCGGTGACCGTCTCCGGAGTCACCGGCAACGCGCCCTCGGCCCTGGCCGTCGAGGTCCACATCGTCCACACCTACATCGGTGACCTCCAGGTCCAGCTGGTCGCCCCCGACGGCACGGCGTACACCCTCAAGGCGTACGGCGCCGGCGGCAGTTCGGACAACATCAACACCACGTACTCGGTGAACGCCTCCTCCGAGGTCGCGAACGGCACGTGGCGGCTGCGGGTCAGTGACAACGCGGCGCAGGACGTCGGGCGGATCGACGCCTGGGCGTTGCAGTTCTGACGCGGGGTCAGTGACGGCCGTCCTCGCGGAAGGGCGTCGGGTCCGTGACCCAGCCCGCCGCGAGGACGAGCCGCGAGGCGCGGTGCACGGCGAGGAAGCCGAAGGGGCGGTCGAAGGTGGCCCGGACGCTGGTGGTGGTCCAGCGCAGGGCGGGCGGAGCGCTGCCCGGCTGCGCGGCGACGGCCGTCACGGCCGCGGCACGGAAGCCCAGTCCGCCGAACGTCGCCGTCGCGCACTGTTGGGCCGAGCCGATGGCCAGGGGGAGAGCGCTGATGCCGGGGAAGTGGCCGGTCGAGGTGTCCATCGCCGTGGAGAGGCCGAACACCCGGGGCAGCTTCAGCAGATCGTGCCGCGCGTCCAGGCGGAAGGCCGGGGTCACCACTTCCAGCGTCGGCGGCAGGGGCCGCGCCCGGCGCTCCTTCACCACGTGCAGACCCGGTCCCACCTCCCCGTACGGGAGTTGAGACCCGGGCACGACCGGACACCGGCGGGCCAGGACGTCCACGCCCGCCCCGAGCACCTGCCCGGCGGTCATCCCCTCCTCGCCGAGCAGCAGGTGGACGTCGACAGCGGTGTCGCCCAGCACCTTCAGCTCGGTGACATGACCGTGGGGCGTGTCCGCCACGCCGACCCGGTCCAGCAGCTCGCTGCTCCGGCGCAGTCCCCGCAGCACTCGGCCCTGCCAGGGCCCGGTCTGTGGCATCAGCGGACCCTCCCGGAAGGGGCGCAGCCACTCCGTCCGCAGGGCCAGCGCGCTCGCCAGCACCATCTTCGTACGGTCCGTCAGCGCGACCGGCATGCGCTCGACCATGCCGTCCGTCCGCTTGGCCGCCCACGCGTCCAGCGCCTCCTGGTCGGCCGCCGTGTCTCCCGTGAGCACCCCGCGCGTCCCCGCCGGCAGTGCCGCCTCCCACTCCTCCCGCGGCTCCAGCGTGCGCTCGGTCCACAACCCGACGGCCGTGTCCAGGCCGCGGATGTGAGCCATCGCGGCAAGCAACTCCCGCCCTGCGGCGGCCGTTTCACCGGCCGGCACCCCGAGCGCCTGCGCGATTTCCGCCCGCGCCGCCCCCGTCGCCCCGTCCGCCAGAAAGGCCAGCAGCGGCCAGACGCCCGGCGCCGAGAACACCGTCCCGCCCTCCGCCGACCCCGCCCACCTCGCGGTCAGTGCGTTGGCCGCCCGGATCGTCGTATTCGTGACCGGCATTCCGCCCCCATCAACCCCGCGCTTACCATGCGGCCTGGCGTACGTCAGTTCTGTACGGCCTCGTCACGGTCTTCGTCCCGGCCCCGCCGCCCGAACCAGGAAGCACGGTACTCGTGTCCATACCTCCGCCCTCTGGGCCCTACCAGCCTCAGGAACCCCAAGGGCCGTACCCGCAGGGCCAGTACCCGCAAAGCCAGTACCCGCAGGGCCAGTACCCCCCGCCTCCGCCGTCCGCACAGGGGCCGTACGGCGCTCCCTACGGCCCGTACCCCCAGGCGCCCTACCAGGGCTGGGGCCAGGGCTACAGCCCGTACAACCAGCCGGCGCCCGTCAACGGGCTCGCCATCGCCGCTCTCGTCCTCGGCGTCCTGTGCTGTCTGCCGGCCGTGGGACTGGTCCTCGGGCTGATCGCGCTGCGGCAGATCAAGAAGCGGGGCGAGCGCGGGAAGGCCATGGCCATAATCGGGTCCGTGCTGTCGTCCCTCGGGCTGGCCCTGTGGGTGCTGGTGCTCGCCACGAACGGTATGTCGGAGTTCTGGGACGGGTTCAAGGACGCGGCGAGCAGCACCAGTTCGCCGGCCAAGGGCGAGTGCTTCGACTCGCCGACCGGCCTGGAGGGCTCGACGTACGACCTCGACGAGGTCTCCTGCGCGGGCGCGCACGACGGCGAGGTGTTCGCGGTCGTCGTGCTGCCGGGCGGTGACTTCCCCGGCGACGCGTCGGTCACCGCCACCGCCGAGGACAAGTGCTACGCGCTCCGGTCCGCCTACGCCATGGACGCCTGGGCCGTCCCGGACGACGTGGACGTCTACTACGTCGTGCCGTCCGCGGAGAGCTGGGATCTGGGCGACCGCGAGATCACCTGCGCGTTCGGCAACACGGACAGTGACGTGGCGATGGAGGGCGGCTCGCTGCGCAACGACGAGACGACGCTCGACGCGGACCAACTCGCCTACCTGAAGGCGGTCAACGGCGCACAGGCCGCCATGGAGTCGGTGCCCGAGGATCTGCCCGAGGACGATCTGAAGGCCAACAAGGAGTGGGCCGCGCAGGTGGCGGCCGCGCTCGACGACGAGGCCCGGCTGCTGCGCGGCCACACCTGGCCCGCCGACGCCCAGAAGCCCGTCGAGGCCGTCGCCAAGGAGGCGGAGGCCCTGGTGCTGCCGTGGGCGAAGGCGGCCGTGGCCGCCGACGTGGACGCCTTCTACCTGCACTACGGCGAGGCCCTGGAGCTGGAGGACTCCGACCTGTCGGTCACCGCACGCAAGGCTCTGGGGCTGGCCACCACCCCACCGGCCGAGGACGAGGGCGGCACCGGCGGGGACACCGGGGGATCGGGCGACGACCTGGAGGTGTGACGCCCGCCATAGCGGGGAGAAAGTGCCTGCGTAAAGCCCTGCCCCCAGATATGTCATCACATCGAGTGATTCTCTGGCCTTTGCTTGCACGGCCCAACCTACGGTTGCCACGCTGTTGCTGTCTGTACAACCTGATGGGAGCGGCCAGTGACATTCGGTGAGCAGCCGGCGTACCTGCGTGTCGCGGGTGATCTCCGCAAGAAGATCGTCAACGGTTCGCTGCCACCGCACACCCGCCTCCCCTCCCAGGCCAGGATCCGCGAGGAGTACGGCGTCTCGGACACGGTCGCGCTCGAGGCGCGCAAGGTGCTGATGGCCGAGGGGCTGGTCGAGGGCCGCTCCGGCTCGGGCACGTACGTGCGTGAGCGGCCCGTGCCCCGGCCCATTGCCCGCTCCGGCTACCGCCCGGCCGGCGGGGCCACACCGTTCCGGCAGGAGCAGGCCGACGGCGAGGTGCGCGGCACCTGGGAGTCGAGCAGCGAACAGGCCGAGGCGAGCGGTGCCGTCGCCGAGCGGCTCGACATCCGGCCCGGCGACCGCGTGATGTGCACGAAGTACGTCTTCCGGGAGGCCGGCGAGGCGATGATGCTCTCCACCTCCTGGGAGCCCCTCGCCGTCACCGGCCGTACGCCCGTGATGCTGCCCGAGGAGGGCCCGCTCGGCGGCATGGGCGTCGTCGAGCGGATGGCCGCCATCGACGTGGTCGTGGACAACGTCACCGAGGAGGTCGGCGCCCGCCCCGGCCTCGCCGAAGAACTCCATGCGCTCGGCGGTGTCCCCGGTCATGTGGTCCTCGTCGTCCAGCGCACGTACTACGCCTCGGGCCGCCCGGTGGAGACGGCGGACGTGGTGATCCCGGCGGACCGCTACCGGGTCGCGTACCACCTGCCGGTGAAGTAGCGCGCCTCCTGGCCGACTTGTTGTATGCCCCGTGTGAAGTGGCGCACGCCCTCCTGGCAGTTGCCCCCGGCGATCGCCCAACCGACGCCTGTTCGTACGGCGTTCGAATTCGGCCGTTTTTGCAGGTCGGCGCAGATGCGCGGGGCATGTCGCTGACCGGATGCATCGATGCGTACAGGGGGCGCGTTCGATAGTGCACGCCCCCCGATGCGCCGGTCCGTCCTGGCTGGTTGCGTACCTCTTTGTGAAAAGGCGTGTTCGCTGCGTAAAGGTAGGGCGTAGGCTCGGGCATATGCGGATTGCGGTTTCCTTAGCGGGTGGGGCTCGACGCAGGCTGTGGGTGGGAAGCGGGCGGGCCGGGGCGGGAAGGAGCAGTGGGGCGCGATGAACGACGGCACGATCACTCTTCCCTGGCTCGTCATACGGCAGGACGACAACGGCAATCGCTACCGAGTGGGCAGGTACGCGACCCGTGCCGAGGCGCAGAAGATCGCCGACAGTCTCGATTCCCGCGGCCACAAGCAGCTCTACTGGGTGGAGCGGATCGGGCAGAACGGCAGCAGCTCGGCCGACTGAGCCCTCCCACCCTTCCGGTCCTTCCGGCCCCCGCGCTCCCGTAGGCTCCGGCCCATGACGGAACGGATCGTGGTGGTGGGGGCCGCCCTGCTCGACGGCGGCCGCCTCCTCGCGGCACGTCGCAGTGCGCCCCCCGAACTCGCCGGGCGCTGGGAACTGCCCGGCGGCAAGGTCGAGGCGGGCGAGACGCCCGAGGCGGCGCTCGTGCGGGAGTTGCGCGAGGAACTCGGCGTCGAGACCGAGCCCGTCGAGCGCATCCCGGGCGAGTGGCCCCTGAAGCCGCCCTACGTCCTCCAGGTGTGGACGGCCCGCATCCATTCCGGTTCCGGCGACCCCAAGCCCCTCCAGGACCATGACGAGCTCCGCTGGCTCGCCCCGGGCGAGATCTGGGACGTGCCCTGGCTGGATCAGGACGTGCCGGCGGTCCGCGAGGCGGCGACGCGGCTGGATGCCGGGCCGCGCTGATCCCGTACGAGGGCCGTGACCGAAGGTGTGCGGGCTCTCGCATGCTGTCCGTGACCCGGGCGGCCCCCGGCTCGTCCACCGGCTGGACCAGGGCGTGCGGCGGTGCGGGATAAGGCGGCGTGGCTTGAGGCCGGATCGCGCTGATCGCCGTACGGGGGTCGTGGCCGGAGACGTACCGGCTCCCGTACGGCGGTCGTGGCCGGAGACGTACCGGCTCCCGGATGTCGTCCATGACCGGGGCGTACGGACTCCCGCGTGGTGTCCGTGGCCGGGGGCGCACCGTCTCTTGCGCGTGGTCCGCGAACGGCGTGCGCTGATCGCCCGTACGCCGTTCGTGCCACAGTGCGCCGTCGGGGGCGGTACTCCCCGCTCGATATAGGGTATGTGCCCATTAACCCCACGAAAGCGGACATGGGTGAGCCGGCTCGCTCGGGATGTGATCGGCGTGATCGACACCGAAGACGACTGCGTCGAGTGGACGTTTCCCGCGGACCCTGGTGCCGTCCGCAGCGCCCGTGCCGTCGTCCGGGGGCAGTTGCGCGACTGGGGTCTCGACAGCCTCGCCGACCTCGCGGCGCTGCTCGTCAGCGAGCTGGTGACCAACTCCCTGCGGCACGCCACCGGCCCCATCGGCGTACGGCTGGTGCGCCCCGCGGACCTGGGCGGCGTCCTGCTCGTCGAGGTCTCCGACCCGCTCCCGGACCCGCCCCGCGAGCGCGTCGCCCGGCCCGAGGACGAGAGCGGCCGGGGCCTGCAACTCGTCGCCCACTCCTCGCGCCGCTGGGGCAGCCGCCCCGGCGAGGCGGGCAAGACGGTGTGGTTCGAACTCGCCGTGCCGGGATGATCCGACGGTGTACGACCGCTCGCGCTCTGTCGAGCAACTGGTTCAGGCCAGTGGCGGTTGTCGACAGGCGGGATTCGACGACGTGTCCGCTGGTTAGAAGACTGTAGGTGTTGTCACGGTCCGGACCGAAAACCATCGGGACCGTGCTGTGATCGTGAACACCGTGTTGTGCGGCGCCGTAGTGCTGGATACTGCGGGCAGCCGCCCCCGGTGACCGGTGCCGGACGCGGTGAGCTGGAGGGGACGGTTCGCGTGAGCGAGATACCAGCGAAGGCCACGGAGTCGGAAGACCCGTCGGACGGCGCGAGGACGGAGGCCGCGGGTGGTGCCGAGGCCGTGATCCGTCCGGAAGACGTGCCGCCCGGGGACGCCATGTGGCAGAGCAGTCCGCCCGGCTCGATCTACGACTACATCAAGGTCGCGTCCTTCTCCATCGGCCCGGACGGGCTGGTCGACCAGTGGAGCCTGCGGGCCGAGCAGCTCTTCGGTATCGCCGTCGAGCGGGCCGTCGGCATGGACCCCATCGAGGCGTTCATCGACCCCGACCTCCAGGAGCGGGGCCAGCGGAAGATGGCCGAGATCCTCGACGGGCGGGAGTGGACCGGCGTGGTCCCCTTCCGGATGCCGGACACGGCACCCGGGGAGCGCGGCCTGCAGGGTCTCGCCGAGGTGTACGTCATGCCGACGCGGACCGAGGACGGCGAGAAGGCCGCCGTCTGCATCGTCGTCGACGTCCGCACCCTGCGCAGCATCGAGACCGACCTCGCCGCCTCGCAGGCGATTTTCGGTCAATCTCCGTTCGGCTTCCTGCTGATCGACCCCGATCTGCGGGTGCGCCGCGCCAACCAGCAGTTCGCCAACACCTTCGGCGGCACCCCCGACGACCACCGCGGCAAGGGCGTCTACGACTATCTGCAGCGCCCCGAGGCCGAGCGGGTCGCCGCGACCCTGCGCCGGGTGCTGGACACCGGCAACTCCATCACGGACATGCACGTCACGGGCTTCGTGCCGGGCTCCGAGGAGCGCCGCCACTGGTCCATCAACCTCTATCGCGTGCACAGCGGCTCCGGCCGCCCCATCGGCATCGCGTGGCTCGGACTCGACATCACCGCCCGCCGCGCCGCCGCCCGGGAGGCCGCCGCCGCCCGGCGCAATCTCGCCCTACTGAACGAGGCGGGCGCCCGCATCGGCAACTCCCTCGACCTGGAGACCACGGCGCGCGAACTCCTCGACGTCGTCGTCCCCGGCTTCTGCGACCTGGCCACGGTCGACCTCTACCAGGGCCTGCTGGCCGGCGACGAGACGCCGCCCGGCCTCGCCGACGGCAGCGCGGAACTCCGTCGCGTCGCCTTCGCCAGCGCCGTCTCCGACGCGCCCTTCGCGGGCTCGGGCGATCCGGTCGCGGTCGGCGCGGTCCACCACTACCCCTTCAACTCGCTGTGCGCGGACGCCCTGCGCACCGCACGGCCGCGGCGCATCCCGGCCGAGGAAGGCGGCCTCGTCCAGTCCACGCTCGCCGTGCCGATGGTCGCCCACGACACGGTCGTAGGCCTCGCGCAGTTCGCCCGCACGAAGGGCAGCGAGCCGTTCGGCGACCGGGACCGGGACCTGGCCGTCGAGCTGGCGGCCCGCGCCGCCGTCTGCATCGACAACGCCCGCCTCTACCGGCGCGAGCACGAACGGGCGTTGATGCTGCAACGGTCCCTGCTGCCCCCCGGCGACCCGGTCGCCTCCGGCCTGGACATCGCCTGCCGCTACCTGCCCGGCAACTCCTCCTCCGACCGGCCCAGCGAGGTCGGCGGCGACTGGTTCGACGTGATCGAACTGCCGGGGCACCGCACGGCGTTGGTGGTCGGGGACGTGATGGGCCGGGGCCTGCGGGCCGCAGTCGCGATGGGTGAACTCCGGTCGGCCGTACGCACCCTGGCCCTGCTGGACCTCGAACCGGCCGAAGTACTCTCCGCGTTGGACGAGATCGCACGCGGACTCGGGGCACCGGGAGGCGTCCAGCAGGCCACCCGCGCCGCCCGTCGCCCCCGCGAGGCGGACCTCTCCGAGGTGTACCTGGCGACCTGCGTGTACGCGGTGTACGACTCGGTGACCCGCAGGTGCACGTTCGCGAACGCGGGCCACCTGCCACCGGTCCTGGTCGAACCCGGCGAGGCGGCGCTGATGCTGGACGTGCCGCCGGGCATGCCGCTCGGCGTGGGGGGCGAACCCTTCGAGGAGGTCGAGGTCGAACTCCCCGAGGGCGCTCTGCTGGCGCTCTACACGGATGGACTGGTCGAATCGCGCGACCACCCGCTGGACGAGGGCCTCCAGGCCTTCGTCGGAGCCCTCACGGACCCCTCGGCTCCCCTGGAGGACGTCTGCGACCACGTCCTCAACACCCTCGACACCCACCACGGAGAGGACGACATCGCCCTGCTGATGGCCCGCGTCCAGGGCCTGCCCGCCGACTCGGTCGGCGACTGGACGCTGCCGCGCGAGCCGCGCAGCGTGGGCAAGGCCCGTGAGTACGCGCGCGGCCAGCTGCTCAGCTGGGACCTGGAACCCCTGGTCGACACGACGGAACTGCTGGTCAGCGAGCTGGTGACGAACGCCCTGCGGTACGGCGAGGGCGAGATCAGGTTGCGGCTGCTCCTCGACCGCACGCTGGTCTGCGAGGTCTGGGACTCCGGCCTGGTCCAGCCCCGCCGCCGCCGCGCCCGCGACACGGACGAGGGCGGACGCGGACTGCAGTTGGTCGGCCTCCTCAGCGCGGCCTGGGGCTCCCGCCGGACGCCGCGCGGCAAGACGGTGTGGTTCGAACTGCCGCTGCCGGACGGGGAGAACGGCCTGGCGGACCCGGCGGAGGCGTTGCTGAGCCTGTTCTGAGCGGGCTGCGCGTCTGAGCGGCTACGCGGAGGTGAGCCCTCGCCCGGCCCGGGTGTGCGGTCCGCCGAAGCTCGGCGCCGGGCCGCCGTCCGCGTCCTCGCCCAGGAGGATCCCGCCGAGGACGGCCCCGGCGACCCCCCTCTCGTGCCGGGCCGCACCGGCGACGGGGTTGCCGTGCACGCGCACGTCCTGCTCGGCGAGCTCACGGGCCTGCCGGGCCAGGGTGTGGGCGCGCACCAGGTCGGTGAGGGACGCGGCGTCGAGGAGCTCCCGTGCCGCCGCGAGCAGGGTGCGGGCGTCGGCGCCCACCGCGCCCCGGTGCGTGGTGACGAAGGTGTCCGCGACGGCGGTGGCGCTGCCCGCGGCGAGCCGGGCGGCCGCCGGGAGCACCCCGGCCCGCCCGGTGGCGACCGGCGCCAGGACGCGCACGATCCGGCGCAGGACGTCCAGCGGGTCGTACGGCCGCCCGCCGGTCAGCTCCTGCCGTACGGAGGTCAGCACGGTGTCGGCGTGCAGAACCCGGGACCACAGCTCGCCCACGGGGACGCCCAGCAGGGCGGCGTCCGGGAGCCGAGCCCACCGTGTCGCTCTCCCCGCATCCTCCGCCGCCCCGCCCCTAGTCGTACCCGCCCCGGCATCCGGCACCGCGCCCGCCCCTGCGTCCGGCCCGGTGCCGGCCCTCGCGTCCTCCGCCGTCCCGCCCTCGCCCGTCCTCGTACCCGCCCCGGCGTCCGGCACCGCGCCAGTCCCGGCATCCGGCAACGCGTCCGCCCAGGTGCCGGCCTCGGTGTCCGGCACCGCGCCCGTCATGGCGCCCGTGCCCGCGTCCGCCGGCTGCTCCCACTCCCCGGTGGTCGGCAGCACGCCCCGCACCCCGGAGAGTTCCGCCTCCGCCCCGGTCAGGGCGCTCGCCACCATCGCGGCGGCGGCGCTCAGCTCCGCGGCGAGTCGGTCGATGCCGTCGACGAAGGCGGCGGCCTGAGCGACGGCTCCCTCGGCGGCGCGCAGTTGCCGGACCGCCCCCTCGGCCTCGCCCGAGTCGGCGGCCTGGCGGGACCGGTTGAGGTGGGTCGTGGCGAACACCAGGCGGTCCTTGGCCTGTTCGGCGTAGCCGGTGACCGGGGCGGTGGCGGAGGGCGCGTACCGCTCGGCGAGGTCCGCGAGGGTCGTACCGGTCGTCGCCGCGCGGCCGGTGAGTTCCCGGAAGCGGGTCTCCGCGACGGTGAGAGCCTCGCCGATCTCCCCTTCCAGGGCGCGGAGTCGGTCAAAGGCCGCCGCCTCCTCGTCCAGGCGCCGGCCCACCTCCTGGCACCGGCCCACGATCCCGGCGAGCGCGTGGCGCCGGGACGGTTCGTCCGGCGGGACGCCGGCGTCGTACCGCCGCCGTATGCGGAAGGCGGCCGACAGTTCGGACTCCGCGTCCCGTACGGCCCGGGCGAAGGGGGCGACGGCCGCCGGGCCGGAACGGGCCTCGGCGAAGCCCAGTTCCTCGCGGCTGGTGCGGATCCAGTTGTCGGCCTCGGCGAGGAGGGTGCGGGACTCGCCGTCGAGTTGCGTGAGGGGCGGGGCGGGGGGTGTGGTGCGGGTGCCGCCGGGCGTGGTGCGGGTCCTGGCCCGTCGGGTGCGTCGTAGATACGCGTATCCGGCCAGTGCGCCCACGCCACCCACCACGACGAGCGGCAGGACCAGGTCCGCTCCCGAGGTCTCCTCGTCCTCCGGCGCGGCGGCGGCCACCGGGGCATCGGTGCTGATCGCAACCGGAACGTCCGTGCTGATCGTCATCCCCGGCAACACCAGCCACACGAGCCCGGCCGCACTGCCCAGTACGGCATGGGCCACCCGCACGGATATGTGAGAGCGGGTGCCCCGCGGCCGGCCCCGGATCAACGATGACGTCACATTTGGGAGCGTATGAGGAGGAATGCGGGCGCGCGACCGGGGTGGCGGGTGGCCGTGGGCCGATGGGGGAGGGGAACGCCGTGACGGAACGTTCTGGGGGGACGGGGATGGAAGCGGAGCAGAAGCCCGAGGAGGGTGAGACACCCGCGGTCGCCGATGGTGAGCAGGCGCCACCGGAACCGAGGAGACGGCGGGCCTGGGTCCGCTGGGTCCGGCGTACCGCCCTCGGTCTCGTGCTGGTCGTCGTCCTGCCGTTGCTCGCCGGGGAGATCGCCCTCCGTGTGAACTACACCGGCGATCCGGCGGACGGCACGTACACCCGCGACAAGGACGCGGTCTGGCTCGGCCACGCCTGGGTCGACGGCCGGAAGAAGGACGCCGACGTCACGGCGCTCGCCCGCCGTCTGGAGAGCACCGGAATGCGTGATCTCTACGTCCACTCCGGGCCGCTGGAGCACGACGGCACGCTGCCCGAGTCGGCCTACCCGAGGGCGCGTTGGTTCATCGACGCGATGCACCGCGCCGCCCCCGGCGTCCGCGTGCAGGCCTGGCTCGGTGACGTACTCGCCAGCGAGGGCCCGAACGGCATGCGGCTGGAGCTGCCCGAGACCCGGGCCGCCGTCGTCGGGTCCGCCCGGCAGATCCTCGCCGTCGGCTTCGACGGCGTGCACTTCGACCTGGAGCCGCTGCACTCGGGCGACCGGAACTACCTCACCCTCCTGGACTCACTGCGCCCCGTCACCCGCGCGCAGGGCGCGCAGCTGTCGATCGCCGCGCACCAGATCGACCCGGTGCCGGCGTTCCACTCCTTCTGGAACGCGCTCACCGGGCACCCGAAGTGGTGGTCGCAGGAGTTCTTCGGACAGGTCGCGCGCCGGGTCGACCAGATCGCGGTGATGTCGTACGACACGATCCAGCCGTTGGAGAGCACGTACGGCGGCTATGTCGCCCAGCAGACCGCCCTGGCCCTGGAGGTCACTCCGCAGTCCACCGACCTGCTCATGGGGCTGCCCTTCTACCACGAGAACCGGTTCGGCCACTGGAATCACGCCGAGACCGCCGCCGCCGCGGTCCGGGGAGTGAGGCTGGGCCTGTCCCGCACGGACGCGGACCGCGCCAACTTCGGCGTCGCCGCGTACGTGGACTTCGCGGCCACGGAGGAGGACTGGACGGCGTACCGGGAGGGCTGGGTGCGCTGAGGACCCGGCCGTCCTGAAATCTGGCTGCGGGCGGGTCCCACCGGTGCGAGCATCCGACGATGACCACCACCCGCAGGCCCCTCACCCGCGACGACCTCACCCCCCTCGCCCGGGCGGCGACCGGCCCCCACCGCACCCTCGCCGCCGTCGCCCGGCTGCGCGGCGGCTCCAAGAAGGGCGTCTACCGGCTGACCTTCGACGACGACTCGACGGCCGTCGCCTACGTCTGGTCGGCGGACGAGGACTACTGGGACGCCGGGCCCTCCGACCCGCGCGACCCCTTCTCCCACGGGACCGGCTTCGGCCTGTTCACCGCGGCGCACGACCGGCTGGCCGCCGCCGGCGTGCGCACGCCCCGGCTGCTGTACGCCGACGCCACGCACACGCACCTCCCGGCGGACGCGGCGGTCGTCGAGGACCTGCGGGGCGGGAGCCTGGAGGAGACCCTGGAGCGGGACCCGGCCCTGGGACGCGCCTGTCTCCAGAGGCTGGCCGCACAGCTCACCGAGCTGCACGCGCACGAGGCGCCGGCCTTCGGCAAGGTAGCCCTTGTCGACAGCGGCGGTGAGTCGTCCGCGAGCTCCTGCGAGCAGCGCGTGACCGAGGGCGCCCTGCGGGACATCGCCGAAGTCGCCGCGAGGGACGCCCGGATCACCGCCGTACGGGAAGAACTGGCGGACACGGTACGAGAGCTGGCCTCCGCGGTCCGCCCCCGCTCCCGGTACTCCCTCATCCACGGCGAACTCGGCCCGGACCACGTCCTGTTGGACACGGACGGCAACCCCGCCCTGATCGACATCGAGGGCCTCATGTACTTCGACGCGGAGTGGGAGCACGTCTTCCTCCGGATCCGCTTCCGCCATCACTACGACACTCTCCGCGCCCCCGGCCTGGACGAGGACCGCCTCCGCCTCTACCGCCTGGCCATGCACCTGTCCCTGGTGGCCGGACCCCTGCGCCTCCTCGACGGCGACTTCCCGAACCCGGAGCCGATGCGGGAGATCGCCGAGCACAATCTGCGCAGGGCCCTGGAGCTGACCGGAGGCCGGGGCGGGACGAGGTGAACATCCGGTGACCGAGACGTCATGTGCGCTTTGCCCGCAGGGGCTCTTCCGTTGGTTGTGAGCGGACTGTGAGCGGCCCTACCGTCCACGGATGCGAGCGCTACTCACCAGCAAGGCTGCCCGGCGTGCCCTGCGGCCGATCGTCGAACTCATCGACCAGCGCATCGAGCGCCAGGTCCGCCGTGCCGTCACGAACACCGTCGGGAAACCCGCCGGGAACACCGTGGCGAGCACCACCGGCACCCCCGCACCGGACGCGTTGCAGGAGGAACTGAAGAAGCTGCGCAGCCGCCAGCGACCCCTGGAACTGTTCTTCGACGGGACCGGGCGCGGGGCGTCCCGGCTGCCGTCCGGGCCCCACCTCAACCGCACGATCGCGGAGCTGGCGCAGGTGACCGGGGACAAGGAGGGCGCCGAGCGCAATGTCGCCCAGGCCTTCCGGCTGCTCATCGCGATGGAGGCGCTGGGGGTCGGGCGGATCGCCGGCGGCACCATGAACATCGTCGGCAAGCTGTCCGCCGTACCGCTGCTGGACCCGCCGAACGACGAGGTCCTGGAGATCGGCACCCTGTACGGCATGTTCGGCGCGGCGCTGATCCGGATGATGGAGCGGGCGGGGCGTGACCCGAAGCTGACGATCGTCGACCCGCTCGCGGGGTCGCAGTTGCAGCCCGGCACCACCATGGGGGACGACGCCTCGGGCACCCCCGTGCAGGGGGCCGCGGTGCGGATCAACCTGGCCCTGGCGGGCGCGGCCGGGACCGCGGCCCGGATCCAGCAGGGCTTCTCCGAGGACCCCGAGGTGCGCGCCCTGGTCTCCGACCGCTCCTACGGCGTGGTCATCGTCGACGGCGACCACTCCGCCGCCGGTGTGGCGGCGGACCTGGAGTGGGCCGAGCAGATCGTCGCCCCCGGCGGCATCGTCGTCCTTGACGACTTCGGGCACCCCAAGTGGCCCGGCATCAAGGAGGCCTTCGAGAAGCACATGGCCACCGAGACCCGGTTCACCTTCCTCGGCCAGGTCGCGCACTCGGGCTATCTGCGGGCAGAGGCCTGAGGCGGTCGTTCGTCCGGGACGGCGCGGCAGGCGAGCCTGGTGCGGCCACGGCCCCCGTGGGACGATGATCGTCATGCACATGTACCTGGTGGTCGCGGGCACGCTGGTCGTGGTGCTGACGGCGGGGTTCGGTATCGCGGGCATCACGACCGGCTGGGTACTGCCGCTGGGCCGGCACCGGATCCTGCGGCCGAAGCTGTGGGGGTACGGTCAGCTGGTGGGCGCGGTCGGCGCGTCCCTGTGGATGTTCCTCGGCGTGTTCCCCGCCAGGCTCGACGCGCTCGCGCTCATCGGCTGGTTCGTGTTCATGGGAGGCATCGGCATACAGATGCTGGCCCAGCGCCCCGGCCGTGCCCCCGTGCCGCCCGCTACGAGCTCCGCCTCCTGATCTTCGACCCCAGCCATACCAGCGGGTCGTACTTGCGGTCGACGGCCCGTTCCTTCAAGGGGATCAGCGCGTTGTCCGTGATCTTGATGCCCTCGGGGCAGACCTCCGTGCAGCACTTGGTGATGTTGCAGTAGCCGAGGCCGTGCTCGTCCTGGGCCGTCCGCTTCCGGTCGAGCCCGGCCTCCGCCGCCGCGTCCAGCGGGTGCATGTCCAGTTCCGCGACCCGCATCAGGAAGCGCGGGCCCGCGAAGGCCGTCTTGTTCTCCTCGTGGTCGCGGACCACATGGCAGGTGTCCTGGCACAGGAAGCACTCGATGCACTTGCGGAACTCCTGCGACCGGTCCACGTCCTCCTGCATCATGCGGTACTCGCCGGCGGCGAGCTTCTCCGGCGGCACGAAGGCCGGGACCTCGCGCGCCTTCGTGTAGTTGAAGCCGACGTCCGTGACGAGATCCCGTACGACCGGGAAGGCGCGCAGCGGAGTGACGGTGATCGTCTCCTCGGGGGTGAACACCGACATGCGGGTCATGCACAGCAGCCGGGGACGCCCGTTGATCTCCGCCGAGCACGAACCGCACTTGCCCGCCTTGCAGTTCCAGCGCACGGCGAGGTCGGGGGCCTGGGTCGCCTGGATGCGGTGGATGATGTCGAGGACGACCTCGCCCTCGTTCACCTCGACCTTGAAGTCCTCGAGCCCGCCACCCTGCACGTCACCCCGCCACACCTTGAACTGGGCCGTGTAGCCGCTCATTCGTACAGCTCCTCTTCGGCGAGGTACTTGACCAGCTCCTCCTTGTCGAAGAGGGCGAGCAGGTCGGGGCGGATGGGGTCGGTGGACTCACGGGAGAGGTCGATCTGGCCGCGCACCGGGTCGGTGGCCGCCAGGCCCTCGGTGGGATCGGTGAGCCGGCACAGGAGGTTGACGGGGCGCCACTTGCGGTCCATCGCCGGATGGTCCTCGCGGGTGTGCCCGCCGCGCGACTCCGTGCGCTCCAGCGCGGCCCGCGCCACGCACTCGCTGACCAGGAGCATGTTCCTGAGGTCCAGGGCGAGATGCCAGCCCGGGTTGAACTGGCGGTGGCCCTCGACACCGGCCCGGCGGGCCCGTACGCGCAGCTCGGCCAGCTTCTCCAGGGCCTGCCGCATCTCCGCCTCGCGGCGGATGATGCCGACGAGGTCGTTCATGGTCTGCTGGAGTTCCTGGTGGAGGGTGTACGGGTTCTCCGGCGGCCCCCCGGCAGGCTCCAGGCCCTCCGCGGAGAACGGCCGCAGGGCCTCCGCCGCCGCCGTGTCGACCTGGGTGTCGTCCACGGGCGGGCGGTGAGGCCCGAGCCCGGTCGCGTAGTCCGCCGCGTGCCAGCCCGCTCGCCGGCCGAACACCAGCAGGTCGGACAGGGAGTTGCCGCCGAGGCGGTTGGAGCCGTGCATGCCGCCCGCGACCTCACCGGCCGCGAACAGGCCCGGCACCCCGCGCGCGGCCGCCGTGTCCGACTCGACGGCGATGCCGCCCATCACGTAGTGACAGGTGGGCCCGACCTCCATCGGCTCCGCCGTGATGTCGACGTCGGCGAGCTCCTTGAACTGGTGGTACATGGACGGCAGCCGGCGCCGAATGACCTCGGCGGGCATCCGCGTCGACACGTCGAGGAAGACGCCGCCGTGCGGGGAGCCGCGGCCCGCCTTCACCTCGGAGTTGATCGCGCGGGCCACCTCGTCACGGGGGAGCAGTTCCGGCGGGCGGCGGTTGTGGTCCGGGTCCTCGTACCAGCGGTCGCCCTCGTCCTCGGACTGGGCGTATTTCTCCTTGAAGACGTCCGGGATGTAGTCGAACATGAACCGCTTGCCCTCGGAGTTGCGCAGCACGCCCCCGTCGCCGCGCACCGACTCCGTGACGAGGATGCCCTTCACCGACGGCGGCCAGACCATGCCCGTCGGGTGGAACTGCACGAACTCCATGTTCAACAGGGGAGCCCCGGCCAGCAGGGCCAGCGCGTGGCCGTCGCCCGTGTACTCCCACGAGTTCGACGTCACCTTGAAGGACTTGCCGATGCCGCCGGTCGCGATCACCACGGCGGGCGCTTCGAGGACGAAGAAGCGGCCGGTCTCCCGGTCGTAGGCGAAGACGCCGGACACCCGCGAGCCGTCCTTGAGGATCCGGGTGACCGTGCACTCCTGGTACACCTTCAGGCGCGACTCGTAGTCGCCGGTCTCCCGGTGGTCCTCCTGCTGGAGCGCGACGATCTTCTGCTGGAGCGTGCGGATCAGCTCGAGCCCCGTACGGTCGCCGACATGCGCCAGGCGCGGGTACTCGTGACCGCCGAAGTTGCGCTGCGAGATGCGACCGTCCTTCGTACGGTCGAAGAGGGCGCCCCAGGTCTCCAGCTCCCACACCCGCTGCGGGGCCTCCTGCGCGTGCAGTTCGGCCATCCGCCACTGGTTGAGGAACTTCCCGCCGCGCATGGTGTCGCGGAAGTGGACCTGCCAGTTGTCGCCGGAGTTGACGTTGCCCATCGCCGCCGCGATGCCGCCCTCGGCCATCACCGTGTGCGCCTTGCCGAACAGCGACTTGCAGATCACGGCCGTACGGGCACCGCGCTCGCGTGCCTCGATGGCGGCGCGCAGCCCGGCACCGCCGGCGCCGACCACGACGACGTCCCACTGCTGCCGGTCCACAACGGACATCAGAAGCACCCTTTGTCTGCTAGAAGATGGTCGGATCATCGAAAGCGCCGGACGCGACCAGGTACACGTAGAAGTCGGCGAGCGCCACGCTCACCAACGACGCCCAGGCGAGCAGCATGTGCCGGGCGTTGAGCTTCCCGACCCACTGCCACATCCGGTAGCGCACGGGGTGCCTGGAGAAGTGCTTGAGCTTGCCGCCGACGATGTGCCGGCAGGAGTGGCAGGAGATCGTGTACGCCCAGATCAGCACGATGTTGACCAGGAAGACCAGGGTGCCGAGGCCCATGTGGCCCCACTCGTAGTGCTCGTCGCGGAAGGCGAGCACGGTGTCGTAGGTCAGGATCCCGGCGACGACGATCGCGGCGTAGAAGAAGTACCGGTGGATGTTCTGCAGCACCAGCGGGAAGCGCGTCTCACCGGTGTACTTCTTGTGCGGCTCGGCCACCGCGCAGGCCGGCGGGGACGCCCAGAAGCCCCGGTAGTAGGCCTTGCGGTAGTAGTAGCAGGTCAGGCGGAAGCCGAGCGGGAAGATCAGGATGATGATCGCGGGGGAGATGCCCCACCAGCCGCCGAAGAGGTCCCAGTTGGGACCGGCGCGCATCGCGTCGCAGTTCTCCGCCAGACACGGCGAGTAGAACGGCGAGACGTACGGCGCCGCGTAGTAGTCGGCGTTCGCGAACGCCCGCCAGGTCGAGTACACGATGAACGCGAGCAGACCGGCGGCCGTGACGGCGGGCGCCAGCCACCAGCGGTCGGTGCGCAGGTGCGGGGCGTCGATCGCGGCGCGCGTACGGGTGCGTACGCCGCCGCTCGGGGGATGGGGGTCTTCGGTGGCTGGGGGTTCCGTACCAGTGGCCAATTCATGACTCCGGTCGGGTCAGGGGGCGTGCCGGTCCCGGGCGCCGAGTCCCTCGTCGTCCGAGTCGATCCACAGTGAGTCGTCGTACGGGGTGTCGGGGATGGTGACGAGGTCGGGGCGCCTGGGCGCGGCCGGTGCGGAGGCCGCCGCGCGCAGCAGCGCGACGCTCTCGCGCAGGTGGTCGGCGTCGGCGCGGACGCGGCGCATGTCGAGCCCGCCGCTGCCGAGCTGCTGCTCCAGACGTCCGACCGACCGGGTCAGATCGTCCAGGCAGCGCTGGACCGATGTCAGTTCGTCGTGCACGGACATGACGTGACCTCACTTCCGTGGGCGGTGGTGCCCTGGGCGGCAACGTTCATGCGCCTGCGAGTGTTGCGCGTCACACCGGTCGGTGGGAAGGGACGTGCACCGATTGGCCGAGGCGTATGGGTGCACTCCGTGGTGCGTTGCGCCGCACGGGTGACCTTCTCGGCCGTGCTCGCCGTGTCGCCGTCCGTTGCCGAACCCTTTCCTCTTCAGTGGCCGCATACATGTGATCAGCTCCATATACCGCCAAAAGTGATCATAACGCCCGCGGCTCCCGGAGGTAAGCAGATGTCCCACGACGGCGTCGGACTGCGCTCTGTCATGCGCTCGGTCTCCTTCCTCACCGCGGGTGCGCTCGCGGTGTCCGTTCTTGCCGGATGCAGCTCCGAGGACCAGGCGGGCAAGCCGCTCGCCGGACAGGACGTCGCGCCCGCCGCCCGGGCCCGGGTCGCCGACGGCGGCACCCTGCGCTGGGCCGTGGACGCCGTACCGGAGACGCTGAACACGTTCCAGTCGGACGCGGACGCGGCCACCGGCCGGATCGCGCAGGCCGTCCTGCCGTCGATGTACCGGCTGAACGAGAACGGGCGGCCGGAGCGCAACCCGGACTACCTGGAGTCGGCGAAGGTCGTCGAGACCGAGCCGAAGCAGGTCGTGCTGTACAAGCTGAACCAGCAGGCCGTGTGGAGCGACGGCCGGGAGATCGGCGCCGCCGACTTCGCCGCCCAGTGGCGGGCCCTGTCCGGCAAGGACACCGCGTACTGGACCGCGCGCAACGCCGGGTACGACCGCATCGAGAAGGTCGAGCGCGGGGCGAACGACCTGGAGGTGCGGGTGACCTTCGGGCGGCCGTACACGGACTGGCGGTCGCTGTTCTCGCCGCTGTACCCGAAGGACGTCATGGGCACGCCGGACGCCTTCAACGACGGGGCCAGGAGAAAGCTCAAGGTCACCGCCGGCCCCTTCGCCCTGAAGAAGGTCGACCGCAAGGACGACGAGGTCACCCTCGCCCGCAGTCCGCGCTGGTGGGGGCAGCCCGCCAAGCTCTCCGAGATCGTGCTGCGGGCCGTACCGCGCGACAAGCGGGCCGCCGCGCTGGCCGCCGGGACCATCGACCTCGCCGAGCTCGACCCCGAGTCCGCCGGACGCGTCAGCCTCGCCGCGCGCGCCGCGGGCAAGGGCACGAGCACACCCCTCCAGGGCCCGGCCGGCCGCAAAGCGGCCGCCAAGGACGAGAGCCGGCAGGAGGCCCTCCCCGGCTTCGAGCTCCGCAAGTCGCTGGAGCCCGCCTACACCCAGCTCGCCCTCAACGGCGCCGACGGCCCGCTCGCCGACGAGCGTGTCCGCCGGGCCGTCGCCCGGGCCCTGGACCGGGAGGCGCTCGCGAAGGCCGTCCTCAAGCCGCTCGGGCTGCCCGCCGAGCCGGTCGGCAGCCACCTCGCGCTGTCCGGGCAGGCCCACTACGCCGACAACAGCGGCGCCCTCGGCGGGCAGGACACCGCGGAGGCGCGGGCGCTGCTCGCCGACGCAGGGTGGGTGCCCGGCGGGCCGGTCAAGGAGCAGAAGAAGGGCGAGAAGGCGGCCGGCGCCGAGGGGGAGGAGAAGGCCGGGACGTCCGAGGAGGCCGAGAACGGGTCGGCGGCGGACGAGGACGGGACGTACATCGTCGGCGAGGACGACAAGGCGCCCCACGAGGCCGACCGGGAGAAGAAACACCCGCAGAGCCGGACGGAGAAGGGCGAGGAACTCGGCAAGCACCTCGCCCAGGACGGCAGGCAGTACGCGAACCAGCTGAACCAGGGCGGCGCGCCCGGCGCCTACGCCCCCCTGGGCACCGCCGCCCCGGCGGGCGCCGCGGCCGGGGCGCTCGCCAAGGACGGCAAGCCGCTCACCCTCCGCTTCGTGCTCCCCTCGGGGCCGGGCTCGCAGACGCTCCGCACGGTCGCCGACCGGATCAGCAGCATGCTGCGCAAGGTCGGCATCAGCACCGAGATCTCCAAGGTCGCCGACGAGAGCTACTTCAAGGACCACATCGCGTCCGGCCAGTACGACCTCGCCCTCTACTCCTGGCCCACGTCCGCCTTCCCCGCGACCGACGCCCGCCCGATCTTCGTCAAGCCGGTGCCGGCGGCCGACGGCTCCCTGAACGTCGAGCAGAACTACACCCGCGTCGGAACCGACCAGGTCGACCAGCTCTTCGAGCAGGCCATCGCCACCCTCGACGAGAGCGAGAGCCGCGGCCTGCTGCGCAAGGCGGATTCCCGGATCTGGGCGGCGGCCGGATCCATCCCCCTCTACCAGCGCCCCCAGCTCACGGCCGCACGGAAGAACCTGGTCAACGCCGGTTCCTTCGGCTTCCAGACCCCGGTGTACGAGGACATGGGCTTCCTGAAGAAGGGCGCGAATCCGGCCCCGGGCCCTTCGCGGAAGTGATCCGCGTGGCCCTGTGGAGGCCGTCTCTGCCAGGGCCACGTACCATGGGGTGAGGCCGTGGCGTGTCCAGCCCGGCAGGGTCCCGCGTAACACAGATGTACGCGCAGGCCTTCCTCACACTCCGGGAGATCGCCGCAATATGGCCACGCGCCACGACATCCGTAACGTCGCCATCGTCGCCCACGTCGACCACGGCAAGACGACCCTCGTCGACGCCATGCTCAAGCAGGCCGGGGCCTTTGCCGCGCACGCTGCCGAATCGCTCGACGACCGCATGATGGACTCCAACGACCTGGAACGTGAGAAGGGCATCACGATCCTGGCCAAGAACACGGCCGTCAAGTACCACCCCAAGGATGGCAGCGATGTCATCACCATCAACATCATCGACACCCCCGGCCACGCCGACTTCGGCGGCGAGGTCGAGCGCGGACTGTCGATGGTCGACGCGGTGGTGCTGCTGGTCGACGCCTCCGAGGGCCCGCTCCCGCAGACCCGCTTCGTGCTGCGCAAGGCGCTGCAGGCCCGCCTGCCCGTCATCCTGTGCATCAACAAGACGGACCGCCCCGACTCGCGCATCGACGAGGTCGTGAACGAGGCCTACGACCTCTTCCTCGACCTCGACGCCGACGAGGAGCAGATCGAGTTCCCGATCGTCTACGCCTGTGCGCGGGACGGCGTGGCCTCGCTGACCAAGCCGGAGGACGGCACCGTCCCCACGGACAGCGACAGCCTGGAGCCGTTCTTCTCCACGATCCTGTCGCACGTCCCGGCCCCGCAGTACGACGAGGAGGCCCCGCTCCAGGCGCACGTCACCAACCTGGACGCGGACAACTTCCTCGGCCGTATCGCGCTGCTCCGCGTCGAGCAGGGCGAGCTGCGCAAGGGCCAGACGGTCACGTGGATCAAGCGTGACGGCACGATGTCCAACGTCCGCATCACCGAGCTGCTGATGACCGAGGCGCTCACCCGCAAGCCGGCCGAGAAGGCGGGCCCGGGTGACATCTGCGCCGTGGCCGGTATCCCGGAGATCATGATCGGCGAGACCCTCGCCGACCCCGAGAACCCGATCGCGCTGCCGCTGATCACGGTGGACGAGCCGGCCATCTCGATGACCATCGGCACCAACACCTCGCCGCTGGTCGGCCGCGGCGGCACCGGCAAGGGCGCGGAGAACAAGGCCGCGGTCAAGGACCGCAAGGTCACCGCCCGCCAGGTCAAGGACCGCCTGGACCGCGAGCTGGTCGGTAACGTCAGCCTCCGGGTCCTGGACACCGAGCGTCCCGACGCCTGGGAGGTCCAGGGCCGCGGTGAGCTCGCGCTCGCCATCCTGGTCGAGCAGATGCGCCGCGAGGGCTTCGAGCTGACCATCGGCAAGCCGCAGGTCGTCACCAAGCTCGTCGACGGCAAGGTCTACGAGCCGGTCGAGCGCATGACGATCGACGTCCCCGAGGAGCACATGGGCGCGGTCACGCAGCTCATGGGCGTCCGCAAGGGCCGGATGGACAACATGTCGAACCACGGCTCCGGCTGGGTCCGCATGGAGTTCGTGGTCCCGTCGCGCGGCCTCATCGGCTTCCGTACGGAGTTCCTGACCGGCACGCGCGGCACCGGCATCGCCCACTCCATCCACGAGGGCCACGAGCCGTGGTTCGGCACGCTGACGACCCGTAACAACGGTTCGCTGGTCGCCGACCGCGCCGGCGCCGTCACCGCGTTCGCGATGACGAACCTCCAGGAGCGTGGCGTGCTGTTCACCGACCCCGGCACCGAGGTGTACGAGGGCATGATCGTCGGCGAGAACTCGCGCTCCGACGACATGGACGTGAACATCACCAAGGAGAAGAAGCTCACCAACATGCGGTCGTCCTCGGCCGACTCCTTCGAGGCGATCGTCCCGCCGCGCAAGCTGTCGCTCGAGCAGTCGCTGGAGTTCTGCCGCGACGACGAGTGTGTCGAGGTCACCCCGGAGGCCGTTCGCATCCGCAAGGTGAACCTGGACGCCCGCGAGCGCGCCCGCTCCGCGAGCCGCGCCAAGCACGGCTGACGCACAGCCGACGCACAGCCTGAGACCCGGTTGCCCCCATCGTGGGGGCGGCCGGGTTTTTTGCAACCGGTTTTGGCCGCATCCGGAGGGACCCCGTGTCCGGATTGCGGTGATCCTCGCCCGGTACCCATGTAACACGTCCGTTTCGCACCCATCTCGCGCCGAACGGTTTGTCCAAGTTTTGGAAGATGTACGCGTCAGCTGTGACTGAATCGAGATTTAAAGACGGTGGTCGGTACTTGGCGCATGGCAGATAGTTAGCCGCGTAACGCTCGGGTCAATGGGTCTCGCGCCGTGGGGACGGCGCCGACTCACGAGCACCAGGGGGTGCCTGACCCTCCGTCAGGGGTGTCGGAGGTCAGACATGTGCCCCCTCCTGTTGGTGAACACGTGGAGTCATGAGGAGGAGTCCCATGCGCGGTGTCACAAGCACCAGGTGGGTCACAGCGTCATCCGTAGCCGTCGAGTGCCCGCCACTGTACGGCGATTGCCACTGAGCGCAGGTGGCCGGCGGCTCAGCACGCCCTGGCGCCTACGCGCGTCCGGCTGCGCCTTTCCCGCCTGCTTCGCGGTGTCCTGACGCTTCTTCATGACCCGGTCCGCGACCGCGCACGTCTGTGCCGGTCGCCGGCTCGGCACACCCACATCTGTGAAATGGGCGAACTGTGACAAGTCCTATCGACATCGAGGGCGGCGGTACATCCGTCGTCGTCGACGGCGAACCGGAGCCGAAGAAGAAACCCGAGGAGCAGCAGCTGGTCGGCCGCTCACCCGGCCAGCTGATGTGGATCCGCTTCCGGCGGGACCGCGCCGGCGTGCTCTCGGCCTGTGTCGTGATCTTCTTCTTCGTGATCGGCCTCGCGGCTCCGCTGATCTCCAAGCTGTACGGCAAGAATCCGTACACGGTGTACGCGGACGAACGTCCTGAGCTCTTCGACAGCGCGGGTGTGCCCCTGCAGCCCAACGGCGGCATCAGCGGCGAGTTCTGGTTCGGCCTGGAGCCGGGCAACGGCTACGACGTCTTCACCAAGCTGCTCTACGGCATCCGCAACTCCCTGATGATCTCCCTGGCGGTGACGGTCGCCACCGTCCTCACCGGCATCCTGCTCGGCGTCGCCGCGGGCTACCTCGGCGGCAGGCCCGACTTCTGGATCAGCCGGCTGATCGACTTCCTGCTGGCCTTCCCGGCGCAGCTGTTCTTCATCGCGAGCATGCCGGTCGTGGTGTCGCTCTTCGTGAGCCCGCGCGACGAGACGCCGGTGTACGTCCGGGTGGTCGCCCTCATCGCGGTGCAGTGGGTGCTGGGCTGGATGAGTCTGGCCCGTATCCTGCGCGGCACCACACTGGCCCTGCGAGAACGGGAGTTCATCGAGGCGGCCAAGGTGAGCGGGGCGCCGCCCGGCCGGATCATCCGCAAGGAGATCCTGCCCAACGTGGTCACGCCGATCCTGGTGCAGTCGACCTACATGCTCCCCAACTTCGTGACCGCCGAGGCCGGTCTGTCCTTCCTCGGCGTGGGAATCGTCGAACCGACGCCGGACTGGGGACAGATGTTCTCCAAGGCGTCCACCGAACTTGTGATGCAGAACGACATCACCTACATGTTCTTCCCGGGCATCTCGATGATCATCTTCATCGTGGCGTTCAACCTGCTCGGGGACTCGGTCAGGGACGCTTTCGACCCCAAGTCGGAGCGCTGACCGCGAGATCGTGGGCATCCCGCCCGACGCGTACCGGATGGCACTTGTACCGGTCGGCATTTCATTGGCACTGGTGACACAAGATGGGTGGATTCTGTGATGGGTAAGGGTGGACGCCCCGCGTACGCCGCACTGTCACTGCTCGCGGCGGGGGCTCTCGTGCTCACCGGCTGCAGCGAAGGTGGCAGCAAGGGCAGCAGCAACGACAAGGAGAACGAGGAGAACGCCGCGCGGCAGCAGGACGGCATCGACTTCGGCGATGCCAAGGCCTCGACCGGTCCTGCGGCCGAGATCGCCGGTGCCAAGGCGGGCGGCACAGTAACGGTTCTCCAGCGCGACAGCTTCGCGCACCTCGACCCGGGACAGATCTACGTCTCGGACGAGATGGCGCTCTCGCAGCTGATCCACCGTGGTCTGACGTCCTACAAGGCCACCAGCGACGACGGCAAGGAGCACGAGGTCGTCGGAGACCTGGCCACCGACAGCGGCAAGACCACCGACGGCGGCAAGACCTGGACGTACACGCTGAAGGACGGGATCAAGTGGGCCGACGGCTCCGCGATCACCGCCGCTGACGTACGGCACACCTTCGAGCGGCTCTTCGCGCCGTTCGTCTCCAACGGCCCGACGTTCATTCAGCAGTGGATGGCCGACACCCCGGGCACGGAGTACCGCAAGCTCCTCCCGGACGGCCCGTACAAGGGCAAGCACCTGCCGGACTCCGTCCTGTCGACGCCCGACGACAAGACCATCGTCTTCACGTTCAAGAAGGCGAAGCCCGACCTGCCGTACGCCCTGGCCATGGCGGGCTACTCGATGGTGCCGGAGAAGAAGGACACCAAGGAGAAGTACGACAAGGCCCCGGTGGCGGCGGGCCCGTACAAGATCCAGGAGTTCAAGTCCGGCAAGTCGATGACGCTGGTCAAGAACACCAACTGGGACCCGAAGACCGACGCGGTCCGCCACCAGTACGTCGACCAGTTCAACTTCGAGTTCAACAAGCAGTACGAGGACTCGACCAAGGCCATCCTGGACGACAGCGGCGCGAACGCCACCGCGATCAGCTTCAGCAACCAGGTCGACGCGGGCAACCTGTCGAAGGTCCTCGCCGACTCGGCGCTGAAGCCCCGTACGGTCTCCGGCTACCAGCCGTACGTCGGGCAGATGAACATCAACCTGTCGCAGCCCGAGATGCAGGACAAGGCGGTCCGTGAGGCCATCGCCTACGCCCTGCCGATCACCCCGTTCGTGCGGGCCTTCGGCGGCAACGACGCGATGGAGGTCGCGGGCGGTCTGATCAGCCCGACCGTCTCCGGCTACGACGCGTCCTTTGACCCGTTCGGCAAGAAGAAGAAGCCCGCCGGTGACCCGGCCAAGGCCAAGGAACTGCTGGAGAAGGCCGGCAAGACGGGCCTGAAGCTGACCTTCGGCTACATCAACACCCCTGAGGGCCAGCAGTACTCCACCGCCATGGCGGCGGGCCTGGAGAAGGCCGGCTTCGACGTCCAGCGCCAGGAGATCCCGGCCGAGACGTACTACGACCAGGTCAGCAAGGTCAAGAACAACTACGACATCTTCCACACCGCGTGGGGTGCCGACTGGCCGAGCGCGTCGACCGTGATCCCGCCGCTGTACGACGGCCGCCAGATCCAGGACGGTGCCTCCAACTACTCGCACATCAACGACGAGAAGGTCAACGCGGACATCGACCGGGTCATGGCCATCACCGACCCCGTCAAGGCCGCGGAGGAGTGGAACAAGATCAACGAGTACATCGTGAAGGATGTCGTCTCCAACATCCCGACGGCGTACTACAAGCAGACCCAGATCGCCGGGTCCAAGATCGGCGGCCTTGTGTACGACGACGTCATCGGCGGCGTCGACCCGCGCAGGCTGTTCGTGAAGTAACGCCCGTCCAAGCGGCGTCAGGTGCGTCCCGTCCCGTGACGGGGCGCACCTCGCCGCAGGCTTCCGACGCCCGAAAGCTGCCCTGAGATGCTGCGCTTCCTCTTCCGCCGGATCCTCGGCTCACTCGTGATCCTGGTCCTGCTGACCGTGGTCGCCTTCCTGCTCTTCTTCGGCATGCCCCGTGATCCGGCGCTGCTGATGTGCGGCAAGACGTGCACCCCCGACGCCCTGGCGAACATCCACCAGACCCTCGGGCTCGACAAGTCGATTCCGGAGCAGTTCTGGATCTTCCTGCAGGGGCTCGTCATGGGCCGCGACAACTTCCCGCAGGGGCCCTGCCCCGCCCCGTGCTTCGGCTACTCGTACCACACCAACGAGGCGGTCTGGTCGACCCTGATCGACAGGCTGCCGCTGACGCTGTCGCTGGCCTTCGGCGCCACCGTCCTGTTCCTGCTCGTCGGGCTCGGCACCGGCCTGCTGGCCGCATGGAAGCGCGGCACCCTCATCGACAAGTCGTTCACCGCGGGCTCCATGGTGATCAGTTCGATGCAGATCTACTTCCTGGGCCCGCTGGCGCTGGCGCTCCTGGTGTACCAGGCGCACCTCTTCGACGAGCCCAAGTACACCAGCATCACCGACAATCCGGCCGCCTGGTTCACCGGGCTGCTGATCCCCTGGGCCGTCCTGTCGACGATCTTCGCCGCGCAGTACACGCGCATGGCGCGCTCCGCGATGATCGAGCAGCTCCAGGAGGAACACGTCCGCACGGCCCGCGCCAAGGGCATGAGCGGTCGCTATGTCTTCTTCCGCTACGCCTGGCGGGGCTCCCTCATCCCCATCATCACCATCCTCGGCATCGACCTCAGCTCGCTGCTCGGCGGCGCGATCATCACCGAGTACACCTTCGGACTGCCCGGGCTCGGGCGGCTCGCGGTGGACTCGGTGCAGTTCAGCGATCTGCCGCTGCTGCTCGGCGTGATGCTGTTCTCCGCTGCCGTGATCCTGCTGTGCAACATCATCGTCGACGCCTGCTACGCCCTCATCGACCCGCGCGTGCGGCTGTCCTAGGAGCACTGTCGTGACCACTCTGACCAAGGAAGCCGCATCCCCGGACCCGGCGGACGCGGGCGCCTTCCTGTCGGTGCGGGACCTGCACGTGAGGTTCAGGACCGAGGACGGCATCGTCAAGGCCGTGGACGGACTCTCCTTCGACCTGCACCGCGGCAGGACGCTGGGCATCGTCGGGGAGTCGGGTTCCGGCAAGTCCGTCACCAACCTGACCATCCTGGGGCTGCACAACCCGAAGTTCACCACCGTCGAGGGCGAGATCCTCCTGGAGGGACAGGAGCTGACCACCGCCCGGGAGTCCGAGCTGGAGAAGCTGCGCGGCAACAAGGTCGCCATGATCTTCCAGGACCCGCTCACGGCTCTGTCGCCGTACTACACGGTGGGCCGGCAGATCGCCGAGCCCTTCATGAAGCACACAGGCGCCTCCAAGAAGGCGGCCTGGGAACGCACGGTGGAGATGCTCGGCAAGGTCGGCATCCCCAACCCGAAGGAGCGGGCGAAGGACTATCCGCACCAGTTCTCCGGCGGTATGCGCCAGCGCGCGATGATCGCGATGGCGCTGGTCTGCGACCCCGACCTGCTGATCGCCGACGAACCGACCACCGCCCTGGACGTGACGGTCCAGGCGCAGATCCTGGACCTGCTGAAGGACCTCCAGAGCGAGTTCGGCACGGCGATCGTCTTCATCACGCACGACCTCGGGGTCATCGCCGACATGGCCGACGACATCATGGTGATGTACGCGGGCGGCGCGGTCGAACGCGGCACGGTGAACGAGGTGCTGCGCTCGCCCCAGCACCCTTACACCTGGGGGCTGTTGAACTCGATGCCCCGTCTGAACTCCGACCTCGACGCCCCGCTCGCGCCGATCCCCGGCGCCCCGCCGTCGCTGCTGACGCCTCCGTCCGGCTGCCGTTTCCATCCCCGCTGCACCTTCCAGGACCGGGTCGGCGGCACGCGCTGCGTGGACGAACGCCCGCTGCTGGGCCCGGACCGCGACTCGGCCTGCCACCTCACGGCGGAACAGAAGCGGACCATCTTCATCGAAGAGATCAAACCCCGCATGGGGTAGGACGACATCGTCGTGACGGACATGGTCGTGCCGGACACGGCCGTGGCAGACACGGTCGTGACGGACATGAAAGAGGAGTCATGAAAGAGGATCTCGTCCTCCCCGCCCCGCGCGAGGCCGCCACCGGCGGCGCCGGGGAGCCGCTGCTCGTGGTGGAGGGGCTCACCAAGCACTTCCCGGTCAAGGGCGGCTTCCCGATCCGGCGGACCGTCGGCGCCGTACAGGCCGTCGACGGCATCGACCTGACCGTGAACGTCGGCGAGAGCTTCGGCCTGGTCGGCGAGTCGGGCTGCGGCAAGTCGACGACCGGACGCCTGATCACCCGGCTCCTGGAGCCGACGGCCGGCACGATCTCGTACCGCGGCCAGGACATCAGCCATGCCGGCCGCAAGCAGCTGGCGCCGATCAGGTCCGAGATCCAGATGATCTTCCAGGACCCCTACTCCTCGCTGAACCCGCGGCAGACCGTCGGCAAGATCATCTCCGGTCCGATGGAGATCAACGGGATCGAGCCGGACGGCGGCCGGGAGAAGCGCGTCCGCGAACTCCTGGAGATCGTGGGCCTCAACCCCGAGCATTACAACCGCTTCCCGCACGAGTTCTCCGGCGGCCAGCGGCAACGCATTGGGGTGGCACGGGCGTTGGCCCTGGAGCCGAAGCTGATCGTGGCCGACGAGCCGGTGTCCGCGCTGGACGTGTCGATCCAGGCGCAGGTGGTGAACCTGCTCAAGAAGGTCCAGCAGGAACTCGGCATCGCGTTCCTGTTCATCGCCCACGACCTGGCGGTGGTACGGCACTTCTCGCACCGCGTGGCGGTGATGTACCTCGGCAAGATCATCGAGGTCGGCGACCGCAACTCCATCTACACCCGCCCCCGGCACCCCTACACCCACGCCCTGCTGTCCGCCGTACCCGAGGTGGACCTCACGGACGCCGGGGCCGGCCGGCGCGAGCGCATCCGCCTGGCCGGCGACGTCCCCTCGCCCATCGCCCCGCCCTCCGGCTGCCGCTTCCGCACCCGGTGCTGGAAGGCACAGGACAAGTGCGCGACCGAGGAACCGCCCCTGATCCAGATCTCCGGCAACACCGGCGGCCACCTGACGGCCTGCCACTTCCCGGAGGACCCGACGATCGAGGGCCGCGAGGAGGACATCGTCCTGGACCCGGCGCTGGCGGCGCTGGAGGAGGACTAGGGCCGTCCGGCGGTCATGCCGCAGGCGTGGGACCGCAGCGGCATCAGCCGCTCGGCGGCGGGCGCCGCTGTGCGGCGTTGTCGTCGGTTGCCGATTCTCCGACGCTTGACTTCGCTCGCGCGGGGGCCCATCTCATCGACGCCCTCGTCCGCCGGACAGACCCCAGGGCCGCCCGGCGGCGTGCCGCAGGCGTGGGTCGCGGTGGCATCGGCCGGTCCGTGGCGGGTGCCGATTTGAGGTGTGGTCGTCGGTTGCCGATTCTCCGACGCTTGACTTCGCTCGCGCGGGGGCCCATCTCATCGACGCCCTCCTCCGCCGGACAGACCCCAGGGCCGCCCGGCGGCATGCCGCCGGCGTGGGTCGCGGTGGCATCGGCCGGTCCGTGGCGGGTGCCGATCTGAGGTGTGGTCGTCGGTTGCCGGTTCGCCCACTCTCGACTTCGCTCGCGCGCGGCGACTCCCATCGACCCCGCTGACCTGCGTCGATGAGGCGCCGCCGATTTCCTGCGACCTCATCCGCCGGACAGGCACCGGGCGGGTCGCGCCACGGTGATGATCTCGGGGCTGGCGGGGGTGCACGGCCCCCGCCCCCAGTCGCCGTACTGCTCGACGACGGTGAGGCCCGCCTCGGCGAGGAAGCGGGACAGAGTGTCGGTGTCGAGGAACCGCAGGGTGGTCCTGCTGATCGCGGTCCGCTGCCAGGGGCCGCCCTCGAACGTCTCGGTGAACGTCACCCGGTCGCCGAGGACGGGCTGGTCGACCTCGTGCCACACGCGTACGGGGGCGCCGTCCGGTCCGGTGATCTCGTACACGCGCTCCGGAGTCCATCGCTCCCAGGCGCGGGCGGCGGGGTTCCGTGTCTCGAACACGAACCGTCCGCCGTCGGCGAGCGCGGCCCGTACGGCACGCAGCGCGAGCCGCATCTCTTCGTCGCTGACGAGCACCTGGAACGCGTGCCCGGTCATCACGACGAGATCGAACTCCCCGTGCCACTCCCGGGTCAGCAGATCCCCGAGCACCCACTCCACCCCCGGTGCGCTCCGCCGCGCCAGCACGAGCATGGCGGCCGCCGGATCGAGCCCCACCAGCCGCCCCCGGTGCCCCGCCTCCCGGGCCCGTCTGAGCAGCCGTCCGGTGCCGCATCCGACGTCCAGCACGGACCCGGCGGACATCACGAACCCGAGACAGAAGGCGTCCCCCGCTTGCCACGGATTGAGCGTCTCGTACAACGCGGCGAGCTCGGGGTCCCCGAACGACCGATCGACCATCGCGGCAGTCTGCCACAAGGGGGTGTGTCGGATGACAGGATCGGAGGTTCGTACGGCCTTGTCCTACGGCCTTGAAGGGAGCGGGAGTTGCTGCATCACGTGGAGCTGTGGGTGCCGGACCTGGAGCGCGCGGTCGGCTCGTGGGGTTGGCTGCTGGAGCGGCTGGGCTACGAGGAGTACCAGAGCTGGGCCGACGGGCGCAGTTGGCGGATGGCGGACACGTACATCGTCCTCGAACAGTCCCCGGCGCTGCGTCTCGACGAGCCGTACGACCGCACGCGCCCCGGTCTCAACCACCTCGCCTTCCACGCCCCGAGCCGCGCGGACCTCGACGCGCTGGTCGAGGCGGCGCCGGAACACGGCTGGACCCTGATGTTCCCGGACCGGCATCCGTACGCGGGCGGGCCGGAGCACTACGCCGGCTACCTGGAGGACGGGGACGGGTTCGAGGTGGAGTTGGTGGCGAAGAAGGACTGACGATTCGCTTAATGGTTCGACAGGCGGTCGCCGGTCCAGGAGCATCCTCCTCGATGACAAGAACAGACACTCCTCCCGCGTGGGACGAGCGCACCCAGCTGACCACCTTCCTCGACTACGCCCGCGACACCGCCCGTGCCAAGTGCGAGGACGTCTCGGCGGAGAGCGCGCGCAAGGCCCCGCTGCCGGGTTCGCCGCTGATGACCCTGAGCGGACTGATCAATCACCTGCGCTGGGTCGAGTACTTCTGGTTCCAGGTGGTCTTCCTCGGCGAGGAGGACGAGGGGCCCTGGACCGACGAGGACCCCGACCGCGAGATGCGCATCGCCGTCGACTTCCCGCTCCCGGACCTCCTCGAGGAGTACGCCGAACAGGCGTCCCGATACCGCGAGTTGGTCGCCGCTCACGACCTGGACACCAAGGCCAAGCGCACGAACAGCTCCGGCCGCCAGGTCGACCTCCGCTGGATCCTCCTCCACCTGACCGAGGAGACGGCACGGCACAACGGGCACCTGGACATCCTGTGCGAACTGGTGGACGGCACGACAGGCGTCTAGCCGGCGAGTCCGCGGTTCAGTCGACGACTCGGTGCGGCGGAGCAGCACAGCGCGAGCGCAGGCCCACGGCGGCATCCCGGTAGCCGCTCCGACCGGACGTGCCGGCTACTGACGGTGGCGTGGCGTGCCCTGTCGTGGCGGCAGAGTCAAGGTGATCTGTCGGACCAATTGCTGAAAGCATGCGAGGGACGCGAGGGCCGGTAGCGCGGCTCCGGCCATGCCGGTGATGGTTCTGTCGGCCTGGGCCACGCACAGCATTATGGCGAGGGACGAGAACAGCAGAACGATGAACCACGAGTGCACGGCGCGGCGCTGATGCAGGGCGGTTCGGAGGATGGAGAGAGAGGCCACCATCCACGGGCCGTAGACGAGAAGAGGCCATGAGGGGACCATCCCGGCTCCCGTGCCGGACGTGATGTTCTGCAGAGGCCGGTAGGCCACTACGCCGCCGAAGACGCTGACCATCGCCACGATGACGGCAACGAGCGCGAGGATGACGAAGCTGCCGGTCCGCAGCCACCCGAGTCGGAATTTTCGGACTCGCATCTTCCGATGCCCGGCAGACGAGCGCCGGATGGGCGGCAACTGGGCGGTGATCTGCGCCAGGTTCTCCATCGGGTCGGTGAGGTCGACGTTGTCGGACGACGCTTCACCGCGAGGTGGTGGCACCTTGGCCGCCGGCTCCGTCGGAACAGCCTCCTGCAGGAGGTAGGCAAGTTCCTCCGCCGGGTCCCAGCCCGAGTCGAGTGGGGTCAGCTGGACCCCCAGGTGCACGGCATCGACAGGACCGCCGTGCCAGCCAGTGCCCCACCCATCGGCGTGTGTGTCGGAATACCACTCACGTCGCGCGAGGGAAGGATCCACATAGTCGTTATTCATGGGAATCCGTTTCCGTCACACGTCGTTCGGGCGGCAGCCTGAGCTTTCCTGGCCGTTCCACCGCGAATTGAGTTCCTCCTGGAGATCCTCCAGCAGTGTGAGAAACTCGCGAAGCAGTGGCTCGGTCACCTGGCGTTCGACCCATGTGCCGTCCCCGACCATGGCGTCATGGGGCGCAAGCGCCGAGTAGGCCAGGCCGGGCGTGAAAGTGTATTTCCCCAATGTCACATCGCGGACCGCAGGCAGATTATCCGTCCCCGCCTCGCGTTGAGCCAGGCGAAGGGACCTTGCTTTCGTCATGTCCCGCTAACGTCATTCGCTTTCCGTCGGATGCGCGGCAAATGAGTGACCCTGGCGCAGATTAAATACTAGGAGAGCCTTTCTTGTTTAATGTCCTATGGCCGCGCATATTGGTCATCTTCTCTGCTGTAATCCTGAAAAAGGGAAACGGATGAGCAAAGGCCCGCGCCTGGGTGGGCGCGGGCCTTCGTCCCCTGGAGCGGACGTTCGTGGGCTCGGGTCAATGGGCCGGAAGGTCCGTTCCGATGTGGAAGCGGCTGACGGTAAAGGGGTGTGTCAGACCGCCGCCTGGGGGTCCTTGGAGAGGCGGGGGGCCGGAACGGTTCCCTCCGTCTCGGGGTAGTGGCAGGCGGTGAGGTGACCGGGCTTGTTGCCCTCGACCTGGACCAGCGGCGGGGCCTCGCTCGCGCACTTGTCCGTCGCCTTCCAGCAGCGGGTGCGGAAGCGGCAGCCGGAGGGCGGGTTGATCGGGGACGGCACGTCGCCCTTGAGGAGGATGCGCTCACGGGCCGGGACGTCGTCCGCGGTGGCCTCGGGTACGGCGGACAGCAGGGCCCGCGTGTAGGGGTGGCGCGGATTGCCGTAGAGGTCGTCGCGGTCGGCGATCTCCACGATCTTGCCGAGGTACATGACCGCCACGCGCTGCGAGAAGTGGCGGACGATCGCGAGGTCGTGGGCGATGAAGACGAAGGCGATGCCCAGGTCCTTCTGGACCTGCTGGAGCAGGTTCACGACCTGCGCCTGGATCGACACGTCCAGCGCCGAGACCGGCTCGTCGGCCACGATCAGCTTCGGTTCCAGGGCCAGCGCGCGGGCGACCCCGATGCGCTGGCGCTGGCCGCCGGAGAACTCGTGCGGGAAGCGGTTGTAGTGCTCGGGGTTGAGGCCGACGATCTCCAGCAGCTCGCGGACGCGTTTCTCGCGGCCGCCCGCCGGGTTGATGTCGTTGATCTCCATGGGACCGGCGATGATCTTGCCGACCGTCTGCCGGGGGTTCAGGGACGCGTACGGGTCCTGGAAGATCATCTGGATCTCGGACCTGATCGGCGCCAGCTCCTTGCGGCCGGCGTGCGTGATGTCCTGGCCGCGGTACGACACCTTGCCGCCCGTGGGCTCCAACAGCCGCGTGATCAGCCGTCCGGTCGTGGACTTGCCGCAGCCGGACTCGCCGACCAGGCCCAGGCTCTCGCCCTCGGCGACGGAGAAGTCCAGCCCGTCCACGGCCTGCACGGCACCGACCGTGCGCCGGATCGGGAAGCCGCCCTTGATCGGGAAGTGCTTGGTCAGACCGCTGACGTCCAGGAGGGGGTTCGCGTTGCTCATGATCTTGAAGTCCCGTCTCGTGTCCGTCAGTTGTGCCGGGCTACGGCGAAGTCGGCGAAGAATTCCCGGCGCTGGTCCGGCGTGAGGTGGCAGGCGGAACCCCGGCCGGCCGCGACGTCCAGGGCCGGCTGCTCGGTCGAGCAGAGCCCGTCCGCGACCTTCTCGGCGAAGGTGCACCGCGGGTGGAAGCGGCACCCCGACGGCGGGTTGAGCAGCGAGGGCGGCGAGCCCGGGATCGGCGACAGCGGCACGTCGACCGGACCGTCCAGGCTCGGCATCGAGTTCATCAGGCCCAGCGTGTAGGGGTGCTGCGGGCTGCGCAGTACCTCCTTCTTGGTGCCGCGCTCCACGCACCGGCCGCCGTACATCACCAGCACGTCGTCCGCGATGTCGGCGATGACACCGAGGTCGTGGGTGATGAAGACGATCGCCGTCCCGAACTCCTGCTGGAGATCCTTGAGCAGGTCCATGATCTGCGCCTGGACCGTCACGTCCAGGGCCGTCGTCGGCTCGTCCGCGATCAGCAGCTCGGGGTCGCACACCAGCGCCATCGCGATCATCGCGCGCTGGCGCATGCCGCCGGAGAACTGGTGCGGGTAGTCGTCCACCCGCACGTCCGGCTGGGGAATCCCGACCCGCTTCAGCATCTCGACCGCCCGCGCCCGGGCCTCCTTCTTGGAGGCGCCGGTGTGCTTGCGGTACGTCTCGCCGATCTGCTTGCCGATGGTGTGGTACGGCGACAGCGAGGCCAGGGCGTCCTGGAAGATCATCGCCATCTTGTTGCCGCGCAGCCGCTCCAGCTCCCGCTCGGAGGCGGTGAGCAGCTCCTTGCCGTCGAGCAGGATCTCCCCGTCGATCGTGGTGCGGGCACGGTCGTGCAGGCCCAGGATCGTCAGGTTGGTGACGGACTTGCCGGAACCCGACTCGCCCACGATGCCGAGCGTCTTGCCCTTGGCGACGTCGAAGCTGAGGCCGTCGACGGCCTTGACGATGCCGTCCTCGGTGGAGAAGTGGACTTTCAGGTCCCTGACGGAGAGGAAGGCCTGCTGATCGGTGCTCGTCACGGGGACGCTCCTGGGGGATGGTGCGAGAGTCGCCGGGTGGGGCGGTGGGAGGAAGATGGCTGGGGCGGAGGTCAGGCGAGCCGGATCCGCGGGTCGATGAGGGCGTAGACGGCGTCCACGATGATGTTGGCGAAGACGATGCCGGCGGCCGCGACGACCGTGACGCCGAGCAGCATGGGCAGATCGCTGTCGGTGACCGCGCGGACGGCGAGCGTGCCGATGCCCTGGAGACTGAACGTCGACTCGGTGATGATCGCGCCGCCGATCAGCGTGCCCATGTCGATGCCGAAGATGGTCACGATCGGTCCCATGGCCCCGCGCCAGGCGAAGCGGAAGAAGACCGAGCGCCGCGACAGGCCCTTGGCGCGGGCCGTGCGCACGTAGTCCTCGCTCAGCTGCTCCACCAGCTGCGAGCGGGTCATACGGGTGTAGTTGGCCGTGAAGATGATGGACAGCACGATCCACGGCAGCAGGAGGCCGGAGACCCAGGCGCCCGGGTTCTCGGTGAACGGCGTGTACGAGGGCTGGCTCAGGATGCCGGCCTGCTGCACCAGGAAGAACATCGCGATGTAGCCGACGAAGTAGATCTGCATCGACGAGCCGAGCAGCGAGAACGAGCTGGCGATCTTGTCCAGGGCCTTGCCCTGCTTGACCGCGGCCACCATGCCCGCGCCGATACCGACGATCAGGAAGAAGAAGGCCGCACCGAAGGCGAGGGAGAGCGTCGTCGGGAAGCGGTCCATGATCGTCTGGAAGACCGGCTCGCTGTTGGTGAACGAGTAGCCGAGGCACGGTGCGTCGCAGTGCCCGACGCCCGTGTAGTCACGGCCCACGAAGATGCCCTGCAGCCAGTGCCAGTACTGGACCGGCATCGGGTCGGCGATCCCGAGGTTCTGCCGTACCTGCGCGAGCAGTTGGTCGTCACAGACCTTGCCGCAGGCCATCCGCGCCGGGTCACGCGGGATGGCGTAGAAGAGGAAGAAGGTGACGGCGCTGATGATCAGCAGAATGACGAGTGCGCCGAGCACTCGGCGGACCAGGAAACGGAACATGGGGTGCGACTTTCCGGACGGGGCGCCGTCGCCGGGGGTGTGGGGAGCGTGGACGGGGCCGGGGCGGCGGTCGCGAGAACCGCCGCCCCGAGGAGACGTCAGGCCTTGGCGAAGACCTTGCCGATGGCGACGCAGGTGTCGCCGGCGTTGTAGACGACGCCGCCGACCTTGGAGCCGTAGAAGTAGTTGCGGACCGGGTTGTAGTCCGGGACGCAGGCCGCGAGCTCCATGATCTGCTTGTCGATCGCGCCCCAGGCGGCGTTGGCCTTGTCCGGGTCGGTGATGGCGGTGGCCGCGGTGATGGCCTTGTTCACGCTGGTGTTGTTCAGCTGCGACCAGTTGACGCCGCCGTCGGCGATCTGGCTGCCGTCCCAGCAGGGCTGGATGACCGCGTAACCGGCCGGCCAGTCCGGGCCCCAGCCGGCGGCGAACATGTCGAACTTGTTGTCCAGCTGGCCGATCTGGCTGTAGAAGGTCGTCTTGTCGACCTGCTGGGTCACCACGTCGAAGCCGGCCTTGGTGAGGGCGGTCTTGATGGTGACGGCCGACTTGACGGCCTGGTCGGACTGCTGGAAGGCGATGACGATCTTCTGGCCCTCGGCACCGGCCTCCTTCAGGAGCGCCTTGGCCTTCTCCGGGTCACCCATCGGCTTGGTCTTCTTGCCGTACAGGTCGAAGTCCGTGTGGCCCGGGGTGAGCGGGCTGATGATGGTGGTGGCGGTCGCGGTCACGGCCGAACCACCACGCAGCTGCTTGAGCTGCGCCGCGGGCCACGCCCAGTTGAGAGCCTGGCGGACCTTGACGTCCTTGACGCGGGTCAGGTTGATCGGGAAGTAGTAGCAGGTCGTGTCGACCTGGGTCAGCACGCGCTTCTTCAGCGTGGCGTCGCCGAGCACCTTCGAGATGCGCTCGGGAGCGACCTCGTTGAGCAGGGAGAGCGAGAACTGGTCGTTGCCCGAGTCCGCGATGTAGCGGTCCGTGGAGGCCAGCGACTGGAAGCCGAACTGCATGACGACCTTGTCCGGGTAGCCGTTGCGGACCGGGTCCTTGTCGGCCTCCCAGTGCTCGTTGCGCACCAGGGTCAGGGACTTGTCGATGCTGCGGGACTGGATCTTGTACGGGCCGCAGGAGTAGGGGCGCTTGTCGTACTTCTTCTGCGTGTCGTGCTTCTTGGGCACGATCGCGAAGCCGCGCATGGCCAGCATGAACGGGAAGTCGGCGTGCGCTTCCTTCAGCCGGAAGGTGATGGTGCTGCCGTCGACCTCGAGCGAGGACAGGTGCTTGCCCTCGTAGGGGCCCTTGTACTTGTCGCCGCCCTCGAGCCAGCCCTGCGGGTAGCGGGGACCCTCGGTGACGAAGTCGGCGAAGAGGCGCTCGAAGGTGTGGCGGACGTCGTCGATGGTGACGTCGGCGCCGTCCTCCCACTTCACGCCGTCCTTCAGCGTGAACGACCAGGTCTTGCCGCCGTCCTTCACGGTGCCCGCGTCCGTGGCGAGGTCGCCGACCAGGGTGGTGTTGCCCTTGGAGTCGACCCGGTAGCCGGTCAGACCGCGCAGGAACAGGACCGAGCCGGCACCCGTGTACGACGAGTAGATCTGCGCCGGGTCCAGGTGGTCGAAGTCGATCTGGTCGAGGGTGTAGATCGTGCCGCCCTTGACCGCGCCCGGCATCTCCGGGGCGGGGCCCGCGGAGTCGGCCTTGGTGCCGACGGTGATCTCGGCAGCCTTGCCCTGGGGCGCCTTGGTGGAGCTGCCGCCGCTGCCACCGGCGTTGCCGCTGCTGCACGCGCTCAGGACGGTGGACGCACCTGCAGCCACGGTGGTGGCTATCAGGAAGTTTCTGCGGGAAAAGGACATGGCTACCTGCCTAGACGTGATGGATGAGAGAGAGACGGGCTACGAGCTGTCGGCGACCGGACGACGATGACCGGGCCGGGTAGGACTCAGCGCTTGGACTTCGGGTCGAGTGCGTCGCGTACCGAGTCGCCGAGCAGGTTGAAGGCGAGGACGAAGATGATCATCGAGACGCCCGGGAAGATCATGAAGGTGATGTCTTCCGTGTAGAACTGCGCGCCGCGCTGGATCATGACGCCCCAGTCCGGGGTCGGGTCGATGATGCCGACGCCGAGGAAGGCGAGGCCCGCCTCCGCGGTCACGAAGGCCGGGAGGGCGAGGGTGGACTGGATCAGGATCGGAGTCCACAGGTTGGGCAGCAGTTCCTTGAAGATGATGCGGGCCGGCGAGGCCCCGGTCACCTTCGCCGCCTCCACGAACTCCCGCTCCCGCAGGGCCAGTACCTGACCGCGCAGCAGGCGGGCGATGGACGCCCAGCCGAAGGCCGTGAGGACGAGGATCAGGCAGGTGGCCCGCAAAGACGTGGGGATCTCGTCGTCGGGGGCGACGAAGAGGCCGTACACGACGGGCATGAAGGCGATGAAGAACAGCGTGGACGGGAACGACAGCAGGATGTCGATGACCCGGCCGATGAGGTAGTCGGTCCTGCCGCCGAGGTAACCGGCGGTGATGCCGATGACCACGCCGATGATGGTGACCAGGACCGTGGTGGCCGTCGCGATGAGCAGCGAGGTGCGGATGCCGTACAGGAGGAACGTGAAGACGTCGCGGCCCAGTGCCGGTTCGATGCCGAACCAGAAGTCGCCGTCGATGCCGCCGTTCGGCTTGAGCGGGAAGCCGGCCTCGTTGAGCAGGCCGGTCTGCTCCTGGCCGTACAGCGTGTACGGGTCCTTGCCGTAGAGCGAGGCGATCAGCGGAGCACATATCGCGATCACGAAGAAGAAGATCACGATGCACGCGGAGATCACGCCCGTCCGGTCCCGCTTGAAGCGGGTCCAGGCGAGACGGCCCGGGGAGCGGCTCTCGGCGCCCTTGAGGGTGGAGGACGCCACAGGCTTCTCGACGGTCTCGTCGGTCACCTCGAGCGGGGCAGCCGCAGATGTTGGGGGGGTCATGGTGCTCCTGGCCCACGGAAAAGTCTGATGACTCCGCAGGGCACTCCCCTACGGGCTACGCCGGACTTTTTCAACGCAATTCGTTCAAGGTCAATAAAATCTGAGTCGACTTGGGTGTCTCTTTACGTTCTTTGCCTTTCCATGACCCTTCCGTAGCTACGCGTGTAGCGTGCCGTGATCGACTCGTGTCTTACATCGGGCTAAATGGGCCAATCGGTCAATGAGTTCGATATACGGACGCCGCTGTGTCGGAATGCGTACACCGAGACGTTCCTTTCCAACGGTTCGGTATCGCTTGCCGAAGATCCATTGCGTCTCATGGCGAAGATCCATTGCGCCGGAACCGGATCGTCCGCTTCAGCATCCCGTTCGGGTGCGTGCATCCGGATGGCGCGTACCTCCAAAGGCCTGAGCCTGTGTGCGGTATCCATCCTTTGCCCCGATATTTGCCGGTAACGGACCGGCATTCATAGGAGGCACTCCATGCGCGGAGCCACGCACGCCAGATGGGCCGTCTGCGCGGCGGCGGCGGCGCTCGCCGCGACGGCCTGCGGTGGCGGTGACAGCGGCAGCGGCGACACCGGCGCGGTGCTCAGTTCCTCCTGGGGAGACCCGCAGAACCCGCTGGAGCCGGCCAACACCAACGAGGTGCAGGGCGGCAAGGTCCTCGACATGATCTTCCGCAGTCTGAAGAAGTACGACCCGGAGACCGGCAAGGCCGAGGACATGCTCGCCGAGAAGATCGACACCTCGGACTCGCAGAACTTCACCGTCACCATCAAGGACGGCTGGACCTTCAGCAACGGCGAGAAGGTCACGGCCAAGTCCTTCGTCGACGCCTGGAACTACGGCGCGAGCCTGAAGAACAACCAGAAGAACGCGTACTTCTTCGGCTACATCGAGGGCTACGACAAGACCCACCCCGCGGAGGGCAAGCAGAGCGCCGACACGCTCTCCGGCCTGAAGGTCGTCGACGACAGGACCTTCACGGTCAAGCTCAGCCAGAAGTTCTCGACCTTCCCCGACACCCTCGGCTACCCCGCCTACGCCCCGCTCCCGCGGGCCTTCTTCGACGACCACGACGCCTGGGTGGCGAAGCCGGTGGGCAACGGGCCGTACACCGTCGACTCGTACACCAAGGGCTCGCAGATGTCCCTGCGGGCCTGGGACGGCTACCCCGGCCCGGACAAGGCGCAGAACGGCGGCGTGGACCTGAAGGTCTACACCGACAACAACACCGCCTACACCGACCTGATGGCCGGCAACCTCGACCTGGTCGACGACGTCCCCGCCGCCCAGCTCAAGAACGTCCGGAACGACCTCGGCGACCGGTACATCAACACCCCGGCCGGCATCATCCAGACCCTGTCCTTCCCGTTCTACGACGACGCGTGGAACAAGGCCGGGATGGAGAAGGTCCGCACCGGACTGTCCCGGGCCATCAACCGCGAGCAGATCACCGAGACGATCTTCCAGAAGACCCGTACCCCCGCCACCGACTGGACCTCCCCGGTCCTCGGCCAGGACGGCGGCTCCAAGGAAGGCCTGTGCGGGGACGCCTGCGATTACGACGCCGTCGCAGCCAAGAAGCTGATCGAAGAGGGCGGCGGGCTCCCCGGCGGGCAGGTCAAGATCACGTACAACACGGACACCGGATCCCACCGGGAGTGGGTCGACGCGGTCTGCAACTCCATCAACAACGCCCTCGACAACGACAAGGCCTGCGTCGGCAACCCGATCGGCACCTTCGCCGACTTCCGCAACCAGATCACCGACCGGAAGATGCCCGGCCCGTTCCGCGCCGGCTGGCAGATGGACTACCCGCTGATCCAGAACTTCCTGCAGCCGCTCTACTACACCAACGCCTCCTCCAACGACGGCAAGTGGACCAACAAGGAGTTCGACCAGCTCGTCGACGAGGCCAACGCCGAGACCGACACGGCGACGGCGGTGGAGAAGTTCCAGCAGGCCGAGGAGGTCCTCAGGGACCACATGGGTGCCATCCCGCTCTGGTACCAGAGCGGGAGCGCCGGCTACTCGGACCGGCTGTCCAACGTGAAGCTCAACCCCTTCAGCGTCCCCGTCTACAACGAGATCAAGGTCGGCTGAGCTTCCATGGGACGGTACGTCGTCCGGCGTCTGCTCCAGATGATCCCCGTCTTCGGCGGGGCCACCCTGCTGATCTTCCTCATGGTGAACGTGATGGGCGACCCCATCGCCGGCCTGTGCGGCGAGCGGCAGTGCGACCCGTCCACGGCCGCCCAGCTGGAGAAGGAGTTCGGCCTCGACAGGCCGGTCTGGCAGCAATACCTGACCTACATGGGGAACGTCTTCACCGGCGACTTCGGCACCGCCTTCAACGGCCAGGAGGTCACCGAGCTGATGGCGACGGCGTTCCCGGTCACCATCCGGCTGACGATCGTCGCCATCCTCTTCGAGATCGTCATCGGCATCACGCTGGGCGTGATCACGGGCCTGCGCCGCGGCCGGCCCGTCGACACCTCGGTCCTGATGTTCACCCTCGTCGTGATCGCGGTCCCCACCTTCGTCACCGGTCTGCTGCTCCAGCTCCTCCTCGGCGTCGAGTGGGGCTGGATCAAACCGTCGGTGTCGCCGGAGGCCACCTTCGGCGAGCTGATCGTGCCGGGCCTGGTCCTCGCCTCGGTCTCCCTCGCCTACGTCACCCGCCTGACCCGCACCTCCATCGCGGAGAACAAGCGGTCCGACTACGTGCGCACGGCGGTGGCGAAGGGACTGCCGAGGCGGCGCGTCATCACCCGGCACCTGCTGCGCAACTCGCTCATCCCCGTCGTCACCTTCATCGGCACCGACATCGGCGCCCTGATGGGCGGAGCCATCGTCACCGAGCGCATCTTCAACATCCACGGCGTCGGCTACCAGCTCTACCAGGGCATCCTCCGCCAGAACACCCAGACCGTCGTCGGGTTCGTGACGGTCCTCGTCCTGGTGTTCCTGGTCGCCAACCTGATCGTCGACCTCCTGTACGCCGTACTCGACCCCAGGATCCGCTATGCCTGAGCCCCTGCCGCAGGAGCCGTACCTGTCCGGCGGGGGCCGGGCACCCGAGGACGAAGCGATCGCCGCGACCGGAATCGGCGGCGCGATGGACCTGGCCACCAGCGAGGGCGAGACCCTCGAGAAGCGCCCCGGCGGCCCGGACGGCACGGGCCCCTTCGACCGGCCCCGCTCCCTGTGGTCCGACGCCTGGCGCGACCTGCGCCGGAACCCGGTCTTCGTCATCGCCGGCCTGGTGATCCTCTTCCTCGTCGTCATCTCGATCTGGCCGTCGCTGATCGCCTCAGGCAGCCCGCTCAAGTGCGACCTCGCCAAGGCCCGGCAGGGCTCCCAGCCCGGAGCGCCGTTCGGCTACGACGGCCAGGGCTGCAACGTCTACACCCGCACCGTCCACGGCGCCCGTACGTCCGTCACGGTCGGCGTCTGCGCCACGCTCGGGGTGTCCCTGCTCGGCTCGGTGCTGGGCGGGCTCGCCGGGTTCTTCGGCGGGCTCTCCGACTCGTTCCTGTCCCGGATCACCGACGTCTTCTTCGCGATCCCGGTCGTCCTCGGCGGTCTGGTCCTGCTGTCGGTCGTCACCAGCAACACCGTGTGGCCGGTGATCGGCTTCATGGTGCTGCTGGGCTGGCCGCAGATCTCCCGCATCGCCCGCGGCTCCGTCATCACCGCCAAGCAGAACGACTACGTCCAGGCCGCCCGGGCGCTGGGCGCCTCCAACTCCCGCATCCTGCTCCGGCACATCATGCCCAACGCCGTCGCGCCGGTGATCGTCGTGGCGACCATCGCGCTCGGCACCTACATCGCGCTGGAGGCGACCCTGGCGTACCTCGGCGTCGGGCTGAAGCCGCCGACGGTCAGCTGGGGGATCGACATCTCCGCGGCCTCCCCGTACATCCGCAACGCCCCGCACATGCTGCTCTGGCCGGCGGGAGCGCTGGCGCTCACCGTGCTCGCGTTCATCATGCTCGGCGACGCGGTGCGCGACGCCCTCGATCCGAAGCTGAGGTGAGCCGCCGTCATGCTGCTCGAAGTGCGTGACCTGCACGTGGAGTTCCGGACCCGGGACGGCGTCGCCAGGGCCGTCAACGGGGTGAACTACGGCGTGGACGCGGGCGAGACCCTCGCCGTGCTCGGCGAGTCCGGCTCCGGCAAGTCGGTGACCGCGCAGGCGGTCATGGGCATCCTCGACAGCCCGCCGGGGCGGATCACCGGCGGCGAGATCCTCTTCCAGGGCCGCGACCTGCTGAAGCTGAAGGAGGAGGAGCGGCGGAAGGTCCGCGGCGCCGAGATGGCGATGATCTTCCAGGACGCGCTGTCGTCGCTGAACCCCGTGCTCTGTGTGGGCGACCAGCTCGGCGAGATGTTCGTCGTCCACCGGGGCATGTCGAAGAAGGACGCCCGGGCCAGGGCCGTCGAGCTGATGGACCGGGTCCGCATCCCCGGCGCCGGGGCGCGGGTGCGCGACTACCCCCACCAGTTCTCCGGCGGTATGCGCCAGCGCATCATGATCGCGATGGCGCTGGCCCTGGAACCGGCGCTGATCATCGCCGACGAACCGACGACGGCCCTGGACGTGACGGTCCAGGCCCAGGTCATGGACCTGCTCGCGGAGTTGCAGCGCGAGTACCACATGGGGCTGATCCTCATCACCCACGACCTGGGCGTGGTCGCGGACGTGGCCGACCGCATCGCCGTCATGTACGCGGGCCGGATCGTGGAGTCGGCGCCGGTGCACGACATCTACAAGGCGCCGGCCCACCCGTACACCCGGGGCCTGCTGGACTCCATCCCGCGCCTGGACCAGAAGGGCCAGGAGCTCTACGCCATCAAGGGCCTGCCCCCCAACCTCATGCACATCCCGCCGGGCTGCGCCTTCAACCCCCGCTGCCCCATGGCCCGGGACGTGTGCCGCACCGACGAACCCCCGCTGTACGAGGTGTCGCACGACCGGGGCAGCGCCTGCCACTTCTGGACGGAGTGCCTGCATGGCTGAGCCGATTCTGGAGATCAGCGGGCTGGTCAAGCACTACCCGCTCACCACGGGCATCCTCTTCAAGAAGCAGGTCGGCGCGGTGAAGGCCGTCGACGGCGTCGACTTCACCCTGCACCGCGGTGAAACCCTCGGCATCGTCGGGGAGTCCGGCTGCGGCAAGTCGACGGTCGCCAAGATGCTGGTCAACCTGGAGCGGCCGACGGCCGGTTCGATCAGGTACAAGGGCGAGGACATCGGCAGGCTGTCCGGCCGCGCCCTGAAGGCCGTACGCCGCAACATCCAGATGGTCTTCCAGGACCCCTACACCTCGCTCAACCCCCGGATGACGGTGGGCGACATCGTCGGGGAGCCGTACGACATCCACCCCGAGGTGGCGCCGAAGGGCGACCGCCGCCGCAAGGTCCAGGAGCTCCTGGACGTCGTCGGCCTCAACCCCGAGTACATCAACCGCTATCCCCACCAGTTCTCCGGCGGCCAGCGCCAACGCATCGGTATCGCGAGGGGGTTGGCGCTGCGCCCGGAGGTGATCGTCGCCGACGAACCGGTCTCGGCCCTGGACGTCTCGGTCCAGGCGCAGGTCATCAACCTGATGGCGAGCCTCCAGGACGAGTTCGACCTCTCCTACGTCTTCATCGCGCACGACCTGTCGATCGTCCGGCACATCTCGGACCGGGTCGGGGTCATGTACCTCGGGCGGATCGTCGAGATCGGCAAGGACGCCGAGATCTACGACCATCCCACGCACCCGTACACCCAGGCGCTGCTGTCCGCGGTCCCCGTGCCCGACCCGGAGGCCCGCGAACACCGGGAGCGGATCATCCTGGCGGGCGACGTGCCGTCCCCGACCGACATCCCCTCCGGCTGCCGCTTCCGCACCCGCTGCTGGAAGGCACGGGAGCGGTGCGCGGCGGAGGTGCCGGCGCTGGCGGTCCCTGCCGGGTTCCGCCACGCCCCCGGCGCGGCGGCCCATGACTCGGCCTGCCACTTCGCGGAGGAGAGGCAGGTCGTGCCCCCGGACGATCAGACAGAGGGCGCGGCATAGTCGTACAAATACACCGCAATCGCGTTTACAAGCAGGCAACTCGGCTGACCCGATCCCGATATACGGACGCGTCAGTCTGAACAACGTACGGCCGTGCGGGTGCCGTAAACGGGCCGGGACGCGCCATGTCGTCCCGGCCCGTTGCCGTACCCGGGGCCCCTACGTCAGCTTCAACGACCGCTTGAGGAAGTCCAGTTGAAGCCGCAGCAGGTTCTCGGCGACCGTCTCCTGCGGGGTCATGTGGGTCACGCCGGACAGTGGCAGCACCTCGTGCGGGCGGCCGGCGGCCAGCAGGGCCGAGGACAGTCGCAGTGAGTGGGCGACCACCACGTTGTCGTCCGCCAGGCCGTGGATGATCATCATCGGGCGGTGCGGTTCCGCGGCGTCGACCAGGCCCGCGTCGTCGAGCAGGGAGTTGCGGCGGTAGACCTCCGGCTGCTCGTCGGGGTGGCCCAGGTAGCGCTCCTGGTAGTGGGTGTCGTACAGCCGCAGATCCGTGACCGGGGCACCCACCACGGCCGCGTGGAAGACGTCCGGGCGGCGCAGGGCCGCGAGCGCGGCCAGGTAGCCGCCGAAGGACCAGCCGCGGATCGCGACCCGGTTCAGGTCGAGCGGGAAGTCGGCGGCGAGGGCCTGGAGCGCGTCGACCTGGTCCTGCAGGACCACCGCCGCGAGGTCGTCCCTGACCGCCTTCTCCCAGGCGGGGGAGCGGCCCGGCGTGCCCCGGCCGTCCGCGACGAGCACCGCGAACCCCTGGTCGGCGAACCACTGCGAGGTCAGGTACGGATTGTGCGCGGCGACCACCCGCTGGCCGTGCGGACCGCCGTACGGATCCAGCAGCACGGGAAGGGGAGTGTCCCCGTCGTAGTCAGTAGGCATAAGCACGGCGCACGGGATTCGTCGTGCGCCCCCCTCGGTGAGCGTCACGCGCGGGGACATACCGGGATCTTCGGCGTACGAGGTGACGGTCGCCACCGGCTTGCCGTCGCGCAGCACCTGGACCCGGGCGCCCGGCCGGTCCAGTGCGGCGGACACCAGCACGGTCACGCCCCCGGCGCGCACCGCCGAGTGGACGCCGGGTTCCTGTGAGAGGCGTTCCAGGCCGAGCTCGTTGACCCGGTAGACGTGCACCTCGCCGGTCTCCGGGGACTCGGCGTCCTCGCCGGCCGACGCGGAGACCAGTACGTCGTCGTCGGCGACGTCCAGCACCGCCCGCACGTGCAACTGGGCTCCCGTCAGCGGCCGTTCACCGACCGCCAGGACCCGCGCACCTCCCTCGTCGGCGATCCGCACCAGCTGTCCGGAGGGGCTCCAGGACGGCACTCCAGGGAAAAGATCCAGCCAAATTGGATCTTCGTCCGCGTGCACCATCCGGGTCGTGCCGGTCTCCTGATCCACGGCCAGATACAGCTGACTGCGCTGGTCGCGCGCTTGTACGAGCAGCAGCGGCGCACCCGCCGCTGACCAGTGCACATGCGCCAGATACGGATAACGCGCCCGGTCCCAGACGACCTCCGTGCGCGCCCCGTCCAGGCCGATCACGAAGAGCCGTACCTCCGCGTTGTCGGTGCCCGCAGCCGGGTACGGCACGTGGTGTGGCTCACGCTCCGGGTGGGCCGGATCGGAGATCCACCACCGCCGCACCGGCGTGTCGTCCACGCGCGCGACCAGCAGCCGGTCCGACTGCGGCGACCACCAGAAGCCCCGCGAACGGCCCATCTCCTCGGCCGCGATGAACTCCGCCAGACCATAGGTGACCTGCTCCGACTCGCGTTCCGCCAGCGCCCGGTCCCCTTCGCCCTCCGCGCCCACGACCCGCAGGGCGCCCTGCGCCACGTACGCGACGTGCCGTCCGTCGGGGGAGGGACGCGGGTCGATCACCGGTCCGGGGACGCGGAGTTCACGTGCCGTGCCGGCCCGCAGCTCCGCCGTGAAAAGCCGCCCTGACAAGGCGAAAGAGGCCAACTCGACGGCGGAGTCGGTGGCGTAGCCGACCACGCCGGCACCGCCCTCACGGCTGCGTTCGCGCCGGGCCCGCTCCTCGGGCGAGAGGTGCTCCTCGGCGCCGCCCAGGAGGGCGCGCGGGTCCGCCGCGACGCGCTCCCCGGCGTCCGGAAGGTCGAGGACCCAGAGCGAGTTGGCCCGGTCCGTGCCGGAGCTCGAACGCAGGAAAACGACACGGGAACCGTCGGGCGCCACGGTGAACGCGCGTGGCGCGCCGAGCGTGAACCGCTGGGTGCGGGCGTGCCGACGGGGGAAGGAGTCAGGCTCGGTCGTCATGCCTTGACCATATTGGCCGTGCGCCCCCTTGTGAGGCTGTGCGCCGACCGATGCGCACGTACGGATAGTTATGATCACTAGCGCATAGTGGGTATCAACCTGCTGGCTTCTTGTATGGATTTATCTGCCCCCATAGTTCCGTTCCCCGTCCGACCCCCCACGTCCCTGGGTTCTTTGGAGGTGAGCCGCCGTGGCACTCTCGATTTCGGCGGTGGTGCTGCTGGCGATCGTCGTCTTCCTTCTGATCAAGAAATCAGGGCTGAAGGGAGGGCATGCGGTCGTGTGCGTCCTGCTCGGCTTCTACCTGGCTTCGTCCACGGTGGCCCCGACGATCAGTGAGCTGACGACGAACATCGCGGGCATGATCGGAAGTATCAAGTTCTGACCAGCCCATTAGTCTGACCAGCCCTTTAGAGTGGCTCCATGACGGAACTGCCCGCCCGGCGTCTGCTGCTGGTGCACGCGCACCCGGACGACGAGTCGATCAACAACGGCGCGACCATGGCCAGGTACGCGGCCGAGGGTGCCCGGGTGACACTGGTCACCTGCACCCTCGGTGAACGCGGCGAGGTCATCCCGCCCGGGCTCGGGCATCTGACCGGCGCCGCCCTCGGCGAGCACCGGCTGCGCGAGCTCGCGGCCGCGATGCGTGAGCTCGGCGTCGAGGACTTCCGGCAGCTCGGCGGCCCGGGGCGCTACCAGGACTCCGGGATGATGGGCCTCGCCGACAACGACGACCCGGGCTGCTTCTGGCAGGCCGACGTCGACGAGGCGGCCGCGCGGCTGCTCGAGGTGATCCGCGAGGTACGGCCGCAGGTCCTCGTCACCTACGACGAGAACGGCGGCTACGGCCACCCCGACCACATCCAGGCCCACCGCGTCGCCATGCGCGCGGCCGAGCTGGCCGCCGAAGCCGGCATCGGGATCGCCAAGGTCTACTGGAACCGGGTGCCGCGCTCCGTCGCCGAAGACGCCTTCGCGCGGCTCGAGAGGGAGCTGCCTGGCCTCCCCTTCACCAAGGCGGCCGTCATCGAGGACGTACCGGGCGTGGTGGCCGACGAGCGCGTCACCGCCGAGATCGACGGCACCGCCCACGCCGCCGCCAAGGCCGCCGCGATGCGCGCGCACGCCACGCAGATCACGGTCGCCGACCCGTACTTCCTGCTCTCCAACGAGCTCGCCCAGCCCCTCTTCACCACCGAGTACTACGAGTTGGTGCGCGGGGAGCGGGCGGCATCCGGCTCGCGGGAGACCGACCTGTTCGCCGGTGTCGAGGAGATGTCCGGTATCGAGGAGACGTCATGAGCGACCGGACGACCTCCGCGCTGGCCCAGCCCTTGCGGCGGCCCTCCTTCGGCCGGGCCGCGGCCTACCTCGGGCTCCTCGTGCTCGGCGCACTGGTCGGCGTGGCCGGATCGCTGGTGCAGTCCGGCTGGTTCCCGGGCGGGCTGCTGCTCGGTCTCGCCGGCGAGGCCGGGCTCTGCCTCGGCGGAGCGAGAGCCATCGGCAGCCGGGCCGGGGCCGTCGCGCCCGCCGGCGGCTGGATCGTCGCGGTCATCGTGCTCACCGCCAGCCGGCCGGAAGGCGACTTCGTCTTCGCCGCGGGCAGCGGGTCCTACCTTTTCCTGCTCGGCGGGATGGCCGTTGCTGTGATCTGCGCCACGCTTGCCCAGGGGCGGCAACCGGACGGCGATGGCGTCCGACTTGGGAAGTGACGTACCACTTCGCCGTACGGAGCGCGTGGGAGTCCGGTGATGGTTTCCCCGGCGGTCGTGGGATACACGCCAGAAGTGGCCAGTATGGTGGTGCGCGCCGCCGAGCCGCCCGAGAGAGGTCGTAACGCGGGCGGCGGAGCCAACCGGGAGAACCTGCCTTGAGTCGTGAAACTGACAGTCCGTCCTCCGGGCCCAACGGGCGCGGCGGAGCCGCATACCCCTCGGGCACGCCGCCGTACGGGACGCCCACGGCTTCCGACGGCGGTGCGGACGCGGGCCGTTCGGCCGCGCAGCCGGAGGAACGCAAGACCGAGACCACGCTGACCACCCGGATCCGGATCAACATCCCCGGATCTCGGCCCATTCCGCCGGTCGTCGTGCGCCAGACCGTCCCCGATGCCGAGGGCTCCGACGGCAACGGCACGGACGACGCCGAGGCGTCGGCGCCGGGCCCCGCCATGCCCACGGGCGCCGACGAGTCTCCTGCCGAGGGCGCCCCGGGTGCCAACGAGCCGACGAGCGACTGGTTCGCGCCCCGCAAGTCCGGGCCCGCCAAGGGCAGTCCGGGCGGCGGCTCCACCAACGGGGCCGGTACGCCGGGCGGTTCCGGTCCCGCGAGTGCTGCGGGCGCCGGTACGCGTCCGGGTGGTGCCCGGCCCGGTGGGGTGGTCGGCTCCATGAGCGTGCCGGGCGGCTCCCGGTCCGGCGGAGCGAACGGCTCCCGCCCGGGTGGCACGAACGGCTCCGGGGTCCCCGGTGGTGCCACCGGCGGCCCCGTCGCCCCCGGCCACGGCGGCGGCACCGGCTCCTTCGACGTGACCGAGGCGCTGTCCGCGGGCGGCCCGCAGACGGGCGGCTCCCGCCCCGGCCCGGGCCGCGACGACCTGCCGTACTTCTCGGAGAACGGCAACGGTCAGAACGGCAACGGACAGAACGGCAACGGTCAGAACGGTGCCGGTCCTCACGGTGCCGGTCTGAACGACGGTGGTCAGAACGGCAGTGCCCAGAACGGCACCGGCGGTCAGAGCGCGCTGAGCGGTTACGACACCGACCTGGGCAGCTACGGCGGTCCGAACGCCCAGAGCCCCTACGGCGGCCCGAGCGGCCCCGGCGGCCCGAGCGGTTTCAACGGCCCGAACGGCCCCGGCGGCCCCGGAGGCCCGGGCGGCGGGCAGGGCCCCGCGGGCCCGACCGGCGGTCCGGTCACCGGCGACGGTCCGATCGTTCCGCCCGTCGGCGGGGTGAGCGACACCCTCGGCGGCTCCTACGACTTCAACGTGCCTGACGGCATCGGCGGTCCCGCAGGCCCCGGTGGCCCCGGTGGTCCCGGTGGTCTCTCCGAGGGCCGCGGCCCGGGCGGTCCCGGCGGTCCCGGTTCTGTCTCCGGGCGTACCGGACCTGCCGGTCCGGGTGGTCCCGACGGCCGTGGTGGACCCGCGGGCCCCGGCGGCCCCGGTGCGCCGCAGGCCTTCGGCGGTCCGACCGGCCCCGGTGGTTCTCCCGCGCTCGGCGGCCCCACCGGTCCTGGTGGATCTCCTGCCCTGGGTGGTCCGACCGGTCCCGGCGGGTCTCCCGCCCTCGGTGGTCCCACGGGCCCCGGCGGCACCCCTGCCCTCGGCAACCCCGCCCTCGGCGGCCTCGGCCCCGGCGGCGGTATGAGTGACGACACCGCGATCCTCACCCCGCAGAAGCCCGCCCCCGAACCCGGCGGCCACGGCTACGGCGGTGCCTCCGACAACGTCTCCGGGCACACCGTCACCAGCGGCATCCCCGTCGTGCCGGCGGACCGCAACGGGACCTTCCCGCCGGGCGCCCACACGGACGCTCCGGCGCCCCACGCGGCCCCGAAGCCCGAACCCGGTCGGCAGACCGCGCCCGCCGCGTCCAAGAAGCCCAAGAAGAAGGGCCGCAACAAGCTCGCCCTCCTCGGCACCGGCGTGATCGTCATCGCCGCGGGTGCCTACGGCGCCGGACTGCTGATGAACAGCTCCGACGTACCCAAGGGCACCACCGTGCTCGGCGTCGACATCGGCGGCGGCACCCGGGACGACGCCGTCGAGAAGCTCAACAAGGCCTTCGACGGCCGGGTGAACAAGGACCTGAAGCTCACGGTCGACGGCAAGAGCGTCACGCTCAAGCCGGAACAGGCCGGGCTCCAGTTCGACATGGCGGCCACCGTCAGCGGGGCGGCGCACAGCGACTACAACCCGGTCTCCGTGATCGGCTCGCTGTTCGGCAACCACCGGGTCGTCGACCCGGTCATGCCGGTCGACGAGGAGAAGCTGCAGGCCGAACTCCAGGACACCGCGGGCGGCACCGGCTCGGCGACCGACGGCACCATCGAGTTCAAGTCCGGCAAGGCCGTCGCCGTGTACGGCAAGGCGGGCAAGGGCGTCGACGTCGCCAGGTCGACCGAGGCGGTCGAGGAGGCGTACCGCACCCAGGTGGAGACCGGTACGGCCCCCGCGGTGACGCTCCCGACGGTCACCAAGCAGCCGACGATCTCGAACGCCGAGGTCGACCGGATGATGAAGGAGTTCGCCGAGCCGGCGATGTCCGAGCTCGTCACCGTTCAGACCGACGCGGCGCACAGCATCGATTTCGGCTCTTTGTCCCTGCCGAAGATCCTCGGCTTCAAGGCCGTCAACGGAAAGCTCGTGGAGACGTACGACCTCGAGGCGCTCAAGGAGGCGTACGGCACCACCTTCGACGGCGTGCAGATCGAGGGCGCGAGCGGCAAGCGTGACGTCCTGCCGCAGGACGTCGCCTCCGCGCTGGGCAAGGCTCTGCGCGGCAAGACGACGGCGGAGCGCACCGTGGTCATCGACACCACCCCGAACTGACCTGCTCGAACCAGCGGAGCACGACCGCACGAGAGGGCACCCGGCACCCGCCGGGTGCCCTCTCGTCGTACACCACCGCACCGCCGTATGACATCTGTCATCCGGCACTCAGGATCACCGACACTGCCGGGCGCCCGGCCCCCACGGCCACCCTGGACCCATGACGACAACAACGGCGACCACCACCCCGGTGGTCGCGTTCGACCAGGTGAGCAAGGGCTACGGGAGCGTCCGGGCCGTGGACGGCCTGACCCTGGCCCTGCATCCGGGGGAGACCGTGGCCCTGCTGGGCCCGAACGGCGCGGGCAAGTCGACCACCCTCGACCTGCTGCTCGGCCTCAGGAACCCGGACAGCGGCAGCGTCCGGGTTCTCGGCACCACCCCGCGCGAGGCGATCGTCGCCGGGCGCGTGGGCGCGATGCTGCAGAGCGGCGGGCTGATGGACGAGGTGACGGTCGCGGAGCTGGTGCGGCTGGCCTGCGCCCTGCATCCGAGGCCGTACCGGCCTTCCGACGTACTGTCCCGCGCCGGCATCTCCCAGCTCGCCGGCCGCAAGGTCGACAAGCTCTCCGGCGGCCAGTCCCAACGCGTCCGCTTCGCCCTCGCCACCGCCGGCGACAGCGACCTGATCGTCCTGGACGAGCCGACCACCGGCATGGACGTCACCACCCGCCAGGCCTTCTGGGCAACCATGCGCGAACAGGCCGAGCAGGGGCGGACCGTCCTGTTCGCCACCCACTACCTCGAAGAGGCCGACGCCATCGCCGACCGGGTCCTCGTCCTGCACCGGGGCTGGCTGCTGGCCGACGGCACGGCCGCCGAGATCAAGGCGAAGGCGGGCGCCCGCCGGATCTCCTTCGACCTGGAGGGCGGGACCGACGAGCCGTCCCTGCGGGCGCTCCCCTTCCTGACCTCCCTCGACGTGTCCGGGCAGACCGTCCGCATCCAGTCCTCCGACGCCGACGCGACCGTCCACGCCCTCTACGGCCTCGGTCTCTTCCCCCGCAACCTCGAAGTCGCCGGGCTCGGCCTGGAGCAGGCCTTCGTCGCCATCACCACCGCCGAGGAGGCCAAGCGGTCATGAACAGCCTGATCAAGCTGGAACTCACCCGCGCCCTGCGCAACCGCAAGTTCCTGTTCTTCTCCGTGATCTACCCGTCGGTCCTGTTCCTGATCATCGCGGGCAACGCCGACAGCACGACCGAGGTCACCGGCACGGACCTGACCCTCCCGACCTACATGATGGTCTCGATGGCCTCCTTCGGCGCCCTGACCGCCGTCCTGATGGGCAACAGCGAACGCATCGCCAAGGAGCGCGAGAGCGGCTGGGTACGGCAGCTGCGGCTGACCACGCTGCCGGGCCGCGGCTACGTCCTGGCGAAGACCGCGAGCGCCGCCGTGGTGAGCCTGCCGTCGATCGTCGTCGTCTTCGCCGTGGCGGCGGCCGTGAAGGACGTACGGCTGGACGCCTGGCAGTGGCTCGCCCTCACCGGCGCGATCTGGGCCGGCAGCCTCGTCTTCGCCGCGCTCGGCGTCGCCATCGGGTACCTGGCGAGCGGGGACGCGGTCCGGCCGATCACGATGATCACCTACTTCGGCCTGTCGATGCTGGGCGGACTGTGGATGCCGACGACGACGTTCCCGTCCTGGCTGCAGGACATCGCCGAGTGGCTGCCCACGCACGCGTACGCTGCCCTGGGGCAGGCGATCGAACAGAGCCGGGCCCCACACGCCCAGGACGTCGCCCTTCTCGCCGTCTTCTTCCTCCTGTTCACGGGCGGCGCGGCCTGGCTGTACCGGAAGGACACGCTGAAGGTGTGAGCGGCATCGGGATCAACATCGGGCAGCGGCCGCAGAACCGCAGGCAGAGGGTGATCAAGCTCCTCTGGACCAGCATCTGGCTCGCGTATCTGAGCGCGCCCGTGGGCGACCTGCTGCACGGCGGCCACAGCACCGGCGTCCAGGTCCTCGGCTGGCTCGGTGTCGTGGCCTTCGTCGCCTGGTACTTCGCCCTGATCTTCCGCGCCGGACGCGGCAGGGCCACCGCCGTGGTGCTCGGTTCGCTGGCCGTCCTCACCGCCCAGTCCACGATTCTCGCCCTCAGCCTCGGCCGCGAGTGGCTCGTCCTGTTCGTGTACGTGTCGGTGGCGTCCGGCGCGGCGCTCCCGACGCGGCTCGCCCGCCTGGTCATCCCGGCCGTGGCCGCCCTGCTCACCCTGATCGCCCTGGCCGTCCCGGGCGGCACGGCGTTCCTGGCCGGGCTGCTCCTCCCGGCCCTCCTCGGCGGGTTCTCCATGTCCGGCGTACGCGAACTCATCCGTACGACCGTGGAGTTGCGCGAGGTCCGTGCCACCGTCGCCCAGCTCGCCGCCAACGAGGAGCGCCTGCGCCTCGCCCGTGACCTTCACGACCTGCTGGGCCACTCCCTGTCCCTGATCACGCTCAAGAGCGAGCTGGCGGGCCGTATGCTGCCCGCCCACCCCGACAAGGCGGCCCGGCAGGTCGCCGACATCGAACAGGTCAGCCGGCAGGCCCTGGTCGACGTCCGAGAGGCGGTCACCGGCTACCGCCGCCCGCGCCTGCCCGCCGAACTCGCGGGCGCCCGGGTCGCGCTGACGGCGGCCGGCGTCACCGCGCACCTCCCCGACGACCCCGACCTCGCCGGCCTCCCCGAGGAGAGCGAGTCGGCCCTGGCCTGGGCGCTGCGCGAGGCGGTGACCAATGTCGTACGGCACAGCGGCGCCCGCCGCTGCACGGTGGACCTCGTCCGCCGCCAGACCCTCGACGGCCCCGTCCTCGAACTCTCCGTCGAGGACGACGGCACCGGCGGCTCGGGCACCGTCCCCGGCAACGGCCTCACCGGCCTCACCGAACGCCTGGCCAAGGCGGGCGGCTCCCTGGAGGCGGGCGGCACCCGGCAGGGATTCCGGCTGCTCGCCCGCGCCCCCGGCGACTCCACCGCGGACGTAGGATCCGCCCCATGACCAGCCGCACGATCAAGGTCCTGCTCGCCGAGGACCAGTCGATGGTCCGGGAGGCCCTGGCCGCCCTCCTCGGCCTGGAGGACGACATCGAGGTGGTCGTCCAGGTCGCCCGCGGCGACGAGGTCCTGCCGGCCGCCCGCGAGCACGACATCGACGTGGCCCTCCTCGACATCGAGATGCCGGGCGCGACGGGCATCGAGGCGGCGGCCCTGCTGCACAAGGAACTCCCGGCCGTGAAGCTGGTCGTCCTCACCACCTTCGGCCGCCCCGGCTACCTCCGCAGCGCCATGGAGTCCGGCGCCGACGCCTTCCTGGTCAAGGACGCCCCCGCCTCGCAACTCGCCGCAGCGGTACGCAAGGTCCTCGCGGGCGAGCGCGTCATCGACCCCACACTGGCGGCAGCGGCCCTGGCGGAGGGCGCGAACCCTTTGACGGACAGGGAGCGGGAGATACTCCGCGCGGCGGAGGACGGCTCCACGAACGCGGAGCTGGCGGCAGCCCTGCACCTGTCCCAGGGCACGGTCCGCAACTACCTCTCGACGGCGATCCAGAAACTGGCGGTGCGGAACAGGGCGGAGGCGGTAAGGATCGCGAGGGAAAAGGGCTGGCTATAAAACGCAGGTCAGGGGCAGCACCCCAGGGGCGCTGGGCTGTATCGATGTGCGGCTCCGCCGCGTGGGCGCGACCAGCCACGACGCACCCGCACCCGCGCGACAACGGTCAGTTCAACATTGATCGCGCCGCATGAGCCTGCTGCCGAACCCGAGCCGCAGCAGCCTCATCCACGGCCCCCACCACCTCCGCATACGCCTCCAACTCCACAGCGCCCGCCACGAAATCCCCCCGCTGCACGAGCAACTCGGCCCGCTCGTAGCGCAACCGCGCAGGATGCGAAGGCAACAGCAGCGACAACTCCACCGCCCACAACGACACATCCGACCGCTCCGGCCGAGCCGCGGCCCACGCCCGCACGTTGTTCAGGATCCGCAGCACCACCTCCAAAGGCTCCGCAGGACCGAGCATCGACGGATGCAGCGACGCCCCCGTCGCCCCCGCCACCAGCACCTGAGCATCGCCCCCGGTCAGCACCCGCCCCCCGTCGAACGGATCGGCGAGCACCTGCTCGTCCGGTGGACCGAAGCCGACGACGAAATGCCCGGGCAGCGCCACCCCGTACACGTGCGCCCCGGCCCGCCGCGCCACCTCCATCCACACCACGGACAGCAGGATCGGCAGCCCGCGCCGCCGCCGCAGCACCTCGTGCAGCAGCGAGGACTCCAGCCGCTGGTAGTCGACGGGGGCGCCCCGGAAACCACACCGGTCCCCGAGCAGCTCGCGCAGCGCCACCGCCCAGGACCGTGGCCCGCCGGGCCGGAACGGCAGCTGTCCGGCCAGCCGGTCCAGCTCGATCTGCGCGGCGTCCAGGCCCGCCTCGTCCAGCGTGCCGTCCGCCTCCGCGCCCACCAGCAGGCACAGCGTGGACAGGTCGGGCCGCTCGGAGCGGGCCTCCTCGGCGAACCGGCGGCGCAGTTCGGCGGAGCGTTCGGGGGGCGGGGGATAGGGGGGACGCATAGCTGGCTCGTGCCCTTTCACGGCGATCGCTACCGTTGGTTCCCGGCACTTACGGGTGCGCGGTAGTGGTGGTACGCATGATGCGCGGAGAAGCCCATCCCGGCGTACAGCGCCCGGGCGCCCGCGTTGTCCGTCTCGACCTGGAGCCACGACGCCGAGGCACCCTCGTCGAGGGCACGACGCGCGAGCGCGGCCATCACGGCGGAGGCCAGCCCCCGTCGCCGTAGCGCGGGATCCACCTCGACGGCGGCGAACCCGGCCCACCGACCGTCGACGACACACCGCCCGATGGCGGCGGGAGCCGCACCCGCCGACGAACCGGGCACCGTCGCGAACCACACCGAAGGCCCTCCCCCACTCTCGGCTTCGCTCGAGCGGGGGGACCCCCATCCCAGCACCCTCAGAGCCACCTCACTCACCCCCTTGCGCTGATACCGGGCGAGCCAGGCCTCGTCCGCCTCCCGGGACAGCACCACCTCGGAGGCCTCGGCCAGGTCGGCGATCGGCGCCAGTGCCCCGGTCCACAGCTCGGCGGTCACCTCCCGCGTCCAGTCCCGCCGCTCCAGCTCCGCGCACAGCAGCTCCTGCGTGCCCTCGGCGCCGGTCGCGGTCTGGACGTAGGCGGGCAGATCACGGTCGCCGTACCAGCGTCGTACGACGGTCAGGGCCTCGTCGAGCGGCAGGCCCGGGTCGCCGAGCGGCAGCACCGAGTTCGCGCGCCGCGTGAAGCCGGCGGCGGCCCGCAGCTCCCACTCGCCGAGCCGCTCGCTCTCCACGGGCCGCCAGGCCCGGGAGGAGACGCGCGCCAGCTCCTCGTACGAGGCCGCGGGACCCCGTCGGCGGGCCGGGGCGGGAGGTACGATCTTGCCCGCGACCAGCGAGGATTCCGGAATACGGACACTCTCGCCGTCCCGTCGAGTGATCAGCAGCACACCGTCGTCCCATGATGTGAGAACACCCACCGTGTCGGTGAACTTCGTGTCCGTCACCCCAGGTTCCGCCAAGCGCCGTACCGACACCCGTTTACCCACGTCAGCAGCGGTGATACGGACCACGAGACGTCCGGTCGCGGAGATTTCCACAGGTCGGTCCACCCCTCCTGTTCGGATCATGCCCAAGAACGGAGATACTAGGGGTGGGCATCGACGACGCCGCGCTCCCGCGCGCCAGGTGGCGGAGCCTGAAGACGGCTCGCCAGCGCCCTATCGAGGAGGAACGACAGCGTGACCTACGTCATCGCGCAGCCTTGTGTCGACGTCAAGGACAAGGCGTGCATCGAGGAGTGCCCGGTCGACTGCATCTACGAGGGCTCCAGGTCCTTGTACATCCACCCGGACGAATGCGTCGACTGTGGTGCCTGTGAGCCGGTCTGCCCGGTCGAGGCGATCTTCTACGAAGACGACACTCCTGAGGAGTGGAAGGACTACTACAAGGCGAACGTCGAGTTCTTCGACGAGCTGGGTTCTCCCGGTGGCGCCAGCAAGCTGGGTCTGATCGAGCGCGACCACCCCTTCATCGCTGCGCTGCCGCCGCAGAACGGCTGAGAGCGGCCCGCGTCACTCGCGCCGCCTCGGTCCCGCACGGCCTGATCGCCTTGATCGCCGTACGGGGCCGAGGCGTTTGCCGTACCGAAGAAAGTGAGCCGAGCACCGTGTCCGCAGTCTCCGACCGTCTTCCCGCCTTTCCCTGGGACAAGCTGGCGCCGTACAAGGCGACGGCCGCCGCGCACCCGGACGGCATCGTCGACCTGTCCGTCGGCACCCCGGTCGACCCGGTCCCCGAGCTGATCCAGAAAGCTCTGGTCGCCGCGGCGGACTCCCCGGGCTATCCGACCGTCTGGGGCACGCCCGAGCTGCGCGACGCGATCACCGGCTGGCTGGAGCGCCGCCTGGGCGCCCGTGAGGTCACCCACCGGCACGTCCTGCCGATCGTCGGCTCCAAGGAACTCGTGGCCTGGCTCCCGACCCAGCTGGGACTCGGCCCCGGCGACCGGGTCGCCTACCCGCGACTGGCCTACCCGACGTACGAGGTCGGCGCCCGCCTGGCCCGCGCCGGGTACGAGGTCTACGACGACCCGACCGAGCTGGACCCGGCCGGCCTGAAGCTGCTCTGGCTGAACTCGCCGTCCAACCCCACGGGCCAGGTCCTGTCCAAGGCCGAGCTGACCCGGATCGTCGCCTGGGCCCGCGAGCACGGCGTCCTGCTCTTCTCCGACGAGTGCTACCTGGAGCTGGGCTGGGAGGCCGACCCGGTCTCCGTCCTGCACCCCGAGGTGAACGGCGGCTCCTACGACGGCATCGTCGCCGTCCACTCGCTGTCCAAGCGCTCCAACCTGGCGGGCTACCGCGCCGCGTTCCTGGCGGGTGACCCTGCCGTCCTGGCCCCGCTCCTGGAGATCCGCAAGCACGGCGGCATGATGACGTCCGCGCCCACGCAGGCGGCGGTGGTGGCCGCCCTCGGCGACGACACCCACGTCCGCGAACAGCGCGAGCGCTATGCCGCCCGCCGCACGGCCCTGCGCGAGGCACTGCTGAGCCACGGCTTCAGCATCGAGCACAGCGAGGCCAGCCTCTACCTCTGGGCCACCCGCGACGAGCCCTGCTGGACCACGGTGGCCCACCTGGCCGACCTGGGCATCCTCGTCGCCCCGGGCGACTTCTACGGCGAGGCGGGCGAGACCTTCGTACGCGTCGCGCTCACGGCGACGGACGAGCGGGTGCAGGCGGCGGTGGAGCGGCTCACGTAGCCGCTACGGCTACTACGCACAAAGGCGACGGGGCCCAGGAAACTCCCTGGGCCCCGTCGCCGTACAGTCGAGCTGCGGCTGAGGTCAGCCGACCGGCAGGCTCTGCACCGGCAGAGAGTCCGCCGCCGGCAGTCCACCCTTGGTGAGGGAGTCCGTCGGCAGCCCACCCTTCGTCGCCGTCGACGCGGTGTCACCGAGGATGTCCCCGGCGGAGCCCGCGGCCTCGCCCGCGGTCTTCTGCGCGGCCGGGGCCGCCTTCTTCACGGCCTTGCCACTGGTCTTGCCCGCGGTCGGCACGGCCTTCTGGACGGCCTTGCCGCCGGTCTGGCCGGCGGTGCCGGCCAGGTTCTGAGCCGCGCCGTCGACCGTGTTGCCGACGCTCGCCCCGTCCAGGGCGGTCAGCCCACCGAGGTTCGGGGCGGCCGGCAGCTCGGGGGCCGCACTGGCGGAACCGGCCGCACCGACCCCGGCAGCCGCTCCCGCAGCGACGAGCAGCGCGGCACGGGCGATCCGTCGGGTCAGGGGGAGGGACATGTTGCTCCTTTGACGGAAGAGAACGATGAAGTGTCCGACCGTGCCCGGCAGTTGACCGACTGGCTGTCGGTCCGGCTGTTGATCTCCGGGCCTCGGACGCAGTGACTACCGCTCGAAGCCCGGGAAGGTTGCGGCGGGGCAACGTAAAGAGTTGGCAATGCGTCGCATTATCGGCTGCGGATAAAAACGGACAAAAAGTGCCCGGTCCGAAAGTCTGCCGAATCCTTACAGCCCTTTGTTCTCAAGGGTTTCGACGGATATGGGGGTGACGCACCGAAAACCTGCGCACAACCGCGCCCGAACCCGCCGGATGTAACCCTTCCGAGTGAGTACCCGTACTACTGCGCAGTGACGATCCGGACCGCCCCGGCGTCCTGCTCCGCGCCTGCGGCGCCTTCCGCGCCGGCCGCACGCCACTGGCTGTCCGTGTTCCCGGCCGTCCACTGCCGCCCGGCGTACGAGACCCGTTCGATGTGCAGCGCGGAGGCGTTGGCCACGGCCCAGTGCGCCAGCTGCCAGCCGCGCTGCCGAAGGCTGCGGTCGGAGCCGGAGCCCGTCTCGGCGGTCACGGGCAGCGTGACGGTCCGCCCGCTTCCGCTCCCGCTCGCGGAGGGCGTCGGCGTGGGCGTCGCCTCGGCGCCCACCTCGGCCGACGCCGACTTCAGCACGTCCTGTCCGAAGTCCCGTACGAGCGCCGTCCGCACCGCGTCGGCACCCGCGGCCTGCGTGGCGGCGGGGCGGCCCGCGCAGGTCAGCGTGGCCGCCGACTGCCCGGTGAGGGCGGCGGCGAGCAGCGCGGCGTCCGGCTCGTGCTTGGCGTACGCCGTCGGAAAGCCGCTGCGCTGCACCTTCTGCGCGGCGACGGTCAGCGGCAGCTTCGTGTAGTCGGGCACCTTGGCCAGGTGCTTGTAGAAGCTGTTCGCCGCGTACGTCGGGTCCAGGATCTCCTTGGGCGTGCCCCAGCCCTGCGAGGGCCGCTGCTGGAACAGGCCGAGCGAGTCGCGGTCGCCGTAGTCGATGTTGCGCAGCGCCGACTCCTGGAGCGCGGTGGCGAGCGCGATCGTCACGGCCCGCTCGGGCATCCCGCGCCCGGTGCCGACGGCCGCGATCGTCGCGGCGTTCACCGCCTGCTCGGGTGAGAACTCGTAGGTGGCCCCGTCGGTCCTGCCCGAGACGACCTTGCACCCCGGGCCCGCGCCTCCGGTGACGTACTGCACCACGAGGTAACCGGCGACGGCGCACATGACCACGAGGGCCGCCCCGAAACGGAGGAGGCGGCCGCGACGCTTGGAAGGAGGGGACAGCTCTGACACCCGCCACAAGATACTGGAGAGTACTGTGCGCGCTGTGCCAGGTGGGGAAAGTCGGGCGGCGACCCGGCGCGTTAGGGTCGACAGCATGGCTGACACTCCGCTTGACCTGACGCTGGACGCAGCGAAGCTCACCGCGCAGCTCGTCGATCTCCCCTCCGAGAGCGGCAACGAGAAGCCCCTCGCGGACGCGATCGAGATCGCGCTGCGGGCGCTGCCCCACCTGCGGGTCGACCGGTTCGGCAACAACGTCGTCGCCCGGACGAACCTGGGCCGCCCGGAACGCGTCATCCTCGCCGGCCACATCGACACCGTCCCGATCGCGGACAACGTCCCCTCCCGGCTCGACGACGAGGGCTACCTGTGGGGCTGCGGTACCTGTGACATGAAGTCCGGAGTGGCCGTGCAGCTGCGCATCGCGGCGACCGTCCCCGCCCCGAACCGCGACCTCACCTTCGTCTTCTACGACAACGAAGAGGTCGCCGCCCACCTCAACGGCCTCAAGCATGTGGCCGCGGCCCACCCCGACTGGCTGGAGGGCGACTTCGCCGTCCTGCTGGAGCCGACCAACAACCAGGTCGAGGGCGGCTGCCAGGGCACGCTGAGGATGTTCCTGAAGTTCAAGGGGACACGGGCGCACTCCGCGCGCGCGTGGATGGGCTCCAACGCGATCCACGCGGCCGCCCCGGCGCTCGCCAAGCTCGCCGCGTACGAGCCGCGCAAGCCGGTCGTGGACGGCCTCCAGTTCCACGAGGGCCTCAACGCCGTACGCGTCGAGGGCGGTGTCGCCACCAACGTCATCCCCGACGCCTGCACCCTCGTCGTCAACTTCCGCTACGCGCCCGACCGCAGCGAGGCGGAGGCGGAGGCGTTCGTGCGCGAGTACTTCGCGGACTGCGGTGTCGACGAGTTCGTCGTCGACGACCACACCGGCGGCGCCCGCCCCGGCCTCACCCACCCCGCCGCGCAGGCCTTCATGGCGGCCGTCGGCGGCGAGGCCCGTCCCAAGTTCGGCTGGACGGACGTGGCCCGCTTCAGCGCGCTCGGGGTACCCGCCGTGAACTACAGCCCCGGCGAGCCGCTTCTCGCCCACAAGGTGGACGAGCGGGTGAAGGCGTCCCTCATCCCCGAGGCGGAGGAGCGGCTGAGGTCGTGGCTGACGGCATGAGGGGGCGAAAGAAGCCGGGAGCGTGCTTGACGGCGCTTCATGGCGGACATGCTCACGTCCCCCGTCCGTAACCCGCGTAGATCTACGCTGAGGTGGAAAGACGGCAAGGAGGGAGCGCACATGGCTACTGGCAACCCCGAGGGCAAGAAGCGGCCACCGGAGGAGCAGCGCCTGGGACCCGTCCTCCGGAGGCGGGGGCAGGTCCAGGCGAGCACGACCGACCAGCGTCTGCTGGACGCGGGCGGCCCCTCGGACTGGGTGCACACCGACCCGTGGCGCGTCCTGCGCATCCAGTCGGAGTTCATCGAGGGCTTCGGCACGCTCGCCGAACTCCCGCCCGCCATCAGCGTGTTCGGTTCCGCGCGTACGCCCGTGGACTCGCCGGAGTACGAGGCGGGCGTGCGGCTCGGCCGGGGCCTGGTGGAAGCCGGCTTCGCGGTGATCACGGGCGGCGGCCCGGGCGCGATGGAAGCCGCCAACAAGGGCGCCTGCGAGGCCAAGGGCATCTCCGTCGGCCTGGGCATCGAGCTCCCCTTCGAGCAGGGCCTCAACCCCTACGTCGACATCGGGCTCAACTTCCGCTACTTCTTCGTCCGCAAGATGATGTTCGTGAAGTACGCCCAGGGCTTCGTGGTCCTGCCGGGCGGCCTCGGCACGCTGGACGAGCTGTTCGAGGCGCTCACCCTCGTCCAGACCCAGAAGGTCACCCGCTTCCCGATCGTCCTCTTCGGTACGGAGTACTGGGGCGGGCTGGTGGACTGGCTCAAGAACACGCTGATCGCCCAGGGCAAGGCCTCGGAGAAAGACCTACTTCTGTTCCACCTCACGGACGACGTGGACGAGGCGGTGGCGTTGGTGTCGAAGGAGGCGGGCCGCTGAATCAGCCCGTCCGGCGTTTGAGGACGAGGCCCTTCGGGCCGAAAGCGGGGGTCTGGGGGCCCAGCCCCCAGGGACGGGACGGGAAGGGGCGGCGGGGGCGACGAAAACCCTACGCCAGCCCCCTCCGCGCCACCGCCGGCGCCCGGTGCCCCGCGATCGACGCCACCATGTCCAGCACCTGCCGGGTCTCGGCGACCTCGTGCACCCGGTACACCTGAGCACCGAGCCACGCCGACACGGCCGTCGTGGCCAACGTCCCCACCACGCGCTCCTTCAGCGGCTTGTCCAAGGTCTCGCCCACGAAGTCCTTGTTGGACAGCGACACCAGCACCGGCCACCCCGTGGCCACCATCTCGCCCAGCCGCCGCGTCGCCTCCAGACTGTGCCGCGTGTTCTTCCCGAAGTCGTGCCCGGGATCGATCATCACGGACTCCCGAGGTACCCCCAAGGACACCGCCCGCTCGGCCAAGTCCACGGTCACCCGCAGGATGTCGGCCATGACGTCGTCGTACGTCACCCGGTGCGGCCGCGTACGAGGCTCGGCACCCCCCGTGTGCGTACACACCAAGCCCACCCGGTACCGCGCGGCGACCTCCGCGAGCCCCGGATCCACCCCGCCCCACGCGTCGTTCAGCAGATCCGCGCCCGCCTCGCACACGGCCTCGCCGACCTCGGCCCGCCAGGTGTCCACGCTGATGACGACATCGGGAAAGCGCCGCCGGACCTCCGCGACGAAGCCGACCGTGCGCCGTGCCTCTTCCTGAGCCGTGACCTCTTCGCCCGGCCCGGCCTTGACCCCGCCGATGTCGACGATGGCCGCGCCCTCCGCCACCGCATGCTCCACGCGCGCGAGAGCGGGCTCGTCGCGGAACGTGGCCCCCTGGTCGTAGAAGGAGTCCGGGGTCCGGTTCACGATCGCCATGATCACCGGCTCGTGCGCGTCGAATTCACGCCTGCCCAGCCTGAGCATCCCCTGTGACCTCTCCTCGTACGTCGTGGTCCTCGGCGTCTGTGGCCGCCTGCGACCCTAACTGTCAGACTCGCATGGCACGATCGGACCCTGACACATTCGACGCCGGCGCCCAGCCCGTCGGCACCGACCATGGGGACCTCAGCGATGGTTATGTTCTTGTTCCTGGTCATCGCACTGGCCGTGGTGGTCGCCGCGGTGACGCTCGCCGTCGTGGGCGGCGGGGAGAGCGGCGGCCCGCTGCCGGAGGCCGCGCCCGAGCGCCTGCATGACCCGCTGCCGCTGGACCGCCCGGTGAACCGCGCCGACATCGAGACCCTGCGCTTCCCGCTGGCCGCCCGCGGCTACCGCATGGCCGACGTCGACGACGCGCTCGGCCGGCTCGGCGCGGAGCTCGCCGAGCGGGACGCCCGGATCGCCGACCTGGAGTCCGCGCTGGCCGGCGCGCAGGCCACCGCGACCCACGTCTCCATGGAGAAGCCCGCACAGGAGGAGCGTCCGTGAGCGACGGCTCCGCCCTCCCCGGTCCGGACGGCGCGCTGCGCTGCCCGTGGGCCCTGTCGGCCGAGGAGTACGTGACGTACCACGACGAGGAGTGGGGCCGCCCGGTCCACGGCGACGACGCGCTCTTCGAACGGCTCAGTCTGGAGGCCTTCCAGTCCGGCCTGTCCTGGATCACGATCCTGCGCCGCCGCCCCACCTTCCGCACCGCCTTCGCCGGCTTCGAGATCGCGAAGGTCGCCACCTTCACCGACGACGACCGCGAGCGTCTCCTCGCCGATCCGGGCATCATCCGCAACCGCGCCAAGGTCGACGCGACCCTCGCCAACGCGCGCGTGCTGGCCGACTGGGCCCCGGGCGACCTGGACGACCTGATCTGGTCCCACGCCCCGGACCCGGCCGCCCGCCCGGTCCCGAAGACCCTCTCCGACGTCCCCGCGGTCATCCCCGAGTCGACGGCGCTGTCGAAGGCCCTCAAGAAGCGGGGGCTGCGTTTCGTCGGGCCGACGACCGCGTACGCGCTGATGCAGGCGTGCGGCCTGGTGGACGACCACCTGGAGGCCTGTGTGGCGAGGCGGGGCTGAGCCCCGCCTCGCCACACAGGCCCTGCGCCTGCCTGCTCACCGCCCCAGGTACTTCGGCTTCTCCTTGTTCACGAACGCCTGCACCGCGATCGCGTGGTCCTCGGACCGGCCGGCCCGCGTCTGCAGCTCGTCCTCCTTCTCCAGGGTCTCGGCCAGGGAGTGCGACAGCCCGTAGGCCATCGCCTCCTTGATCGCCCCGTACGCCACCGTCGGCCCCTCAGCCAGCGCCCGCGCCACCTTCTCCGCCTCGCCGCGCAGGTCCGCCGACGGCACGACCCGGTTGGCGATCCCGAGGTCGTACGCCTCCTGCGCAGTGATGCTGCGCGGGAAGAGCAGCAGGTCGGCGGCCCGGCCCGGTCCGATCACCCGGGGCAGCGTCCAGGAGATGCCCGAGTCGGCGGTCAGCGCCACGCCCGCGAACGACGTGTTGAAGGCCGCCGTGTCCGCCACGATCCGGTAGTCCGCGGCCAGCGCGAACCCGAACCCGGCCCCGGCCGCCACCCCGTTCACCCCGGCCACCACGGGCTTGCGCATCTCCGTCAGCGCCCGCGCGACGGGGTTGTAGTGCTCGCGCACGGTGCTCATGGTCTGCCCGGTCCCCGCCTCCCGGTCGGCGGCCAGCAGCCCGATGTGCTCCTTGAGGTCCTGCCCCACGCAGAACGCCCGCTCGCCCGCTGCGGTCAGCAGCACCGCCCGTACGGCCTCGTCGGCGGCCGCGGCCTGCACCGCGTCCCGGAGAGCGACCTTGGTGGCGATGTTCAGCGCGTTCATCGCCTCCGGGCGGTTCAGCACGATCGTCGCGAGTCCGTCGCTCACCTCGTACAGCACGGTGTCGGCCATGGCGTATCCCCTCGGGTTCGCGGCTCGGACGTACCCGTCGGTACGTCCCTGTGTCCGAAGGACAGCATGGCGGAGATCACCGTGCGGAGACCGGACCGGACGTGTGACCTGCGTCAAAGAATTCGGCACCGCATTCGCTCGCCGGATGTCCGTGGGGCGGCGCAGTATCGCAGTCACATCGCCGAATTGAGTGGTTTTGCTCGCGCGCGTTGCCCAAGCGATGCCGACTGATGTTGGTCATCGGGTGCTGAGATGCGGGATAATGGCCTGGAAGCAATGTGTTCGATGCCGGTGTCGTGTCCCACCCCCGGGAGACGCGTGCCCTCCAGGGCCGTCGGCTTAGACGATGAGCTGGTTTCAGGAAGGGGAACGAGCATGGCGGCCATGAAGCCGCGGACGGGCGATGGCCCGCTCGAGGTGACCAAGGAGGGGCGGGGCATTGTCATGCGCGTTCCGCTCGAAGGCGGCGGGCGGCTCGTCGTCGAGCTGACCCCCGATGAGGCCGACGCGCTCGGTGACGCCCTCAAGAAGGTCGTCGGCTGACGCGGACGCGACCATACCCTTTCAGCGACCCCGGGCACCGCATGCGGTGCCCGGGGTCGCTGTGTGCTGAGCCGGGTGTCGTGTTCGGTGTCCGATCAATGCCCGTTCTCGAACGGTCAGCGCTTGACCGCGCAGAGCAGCCCGTCACCCACTGGGAGCAGTGACGGCACGAGTTCCTGGCTCTCGCGCACCGCGCGCAGCAGCTCGCGCAGCCGCAGGACCTCCGTGGGCTGCGGGCCCGAGTCGACGGTCCGGCCGTTGGCGAAGACGCCCTCGAAGACGACCAGGCCGCCGGGCCGCAGCAGGCGCAACGATTCAGCGAGGTAGTCCATGACCTCCTGCCGGTCGCCGTCGCAGAAGACGAGGTCGTAGCCGGCGTCCGCGAGCCGGGGCAGGACATCCAGGGCGCGGCCCGGGATGAAGCGGGCCCGGTTGCTGGCGAAGCCGGAGGCACGGAAGGCCTGGCGGGCGAACTGCTGGTGTTCCGGCTCGGGGTCGACGGTCGTCAGCACGCCGTCCGCGCGCATGCCGTGCAGCAGATGGATCCCCGACACGCCGGTTCCGGTGCCGATCTCGGCGATCGCCTTGGCCTCCACGGTGGCGGCGAGCAACCCGAGCGCCGCGCCCGTGCCGGGCGACACCGAGCGCAGCCCCGCCTCGCGGGCCCGGTCACGGGCCCAGCGAAGGGCTTCGTCCTCGGCGACATAGGTGTCGGCGAACGCCCAGCTCGTCTGCCGGTTGCCGGTAATGACCCTCTCCTGTCCCCGTGGTTGCCTGGGCGTGACTGTATCCGTTGGCGCCGGGAACCCGCAGATGGGACCGGGCGTTTAGAGGGGTGGGAGACAGAGCGGGGGGACACAGTTGGATCACGACGACGAGCAGGCGCTCGAGCAACTGCTGACGCAGCCGCACGAGCCGTATCAGCACAGATCAATTTCTCGTAAAACCGCTTATCCGGAGCTAACGGGCGAGGTGGCTATGGTAGGGGCTCCACTGGACACCACCAGAGCCGACAGGGGAGGTGCGGCCGCACCTGTGGATCGGGGAGGAGTGCTGCGGCGCTTCCTCGGATCGGCGGGCAGGCCGAAATCCGTGAACGACACCGCTGCTGACCACAGCCACGCCGCTGAATACGCCCAGACCGCGACCTTCTCCACCGACGCGGACGGGCAGGCGTGGACTCCGCCCACCTGGGAGGAGATCGTCAGCACTCACAGCGGCCGGGTCTACCGGCTCGCCTACCGTCTGACGGGCAACCAGCACGACGCCGAAGACCTCACCCAAGAGGTTTTCGTCCGCGTCTTCCGCTCGCTGTCGACCTACACGCCCGGCACCTTCGAGGGCTGGCTGCACCGCATCACGACCAACCTCTTCCTGGACATGGTCCGCCGCAAGCAGCGCATCCGCTTCGACGCCCTCGGCGAGGACGCGGCCGAGCGGCTGCCCAGCCGCGAGCCGTCGCCCCAGCAGGTCTTCAACGACGCGCACTTCGACGCCGACGTCCAGCAGGCCCTCGACACCCTCGCCCCCGAGTTCCGTGCCGCGGTCGTCCTGTGCGACATCGAAGGACTGTCGTACGAGGAGATCGCCGCGACCCTGGGCGTCAAGCTCGGCACCGTCCGGTCCCGGATCCACCGTGGCCGTTCCCAGCTGCGCAAGGCTCTCGCCCACCGCTCGCCGGAGGCCCGGGCCCAGCGCCGCTCCTTCATGGCCCGTGTTCCCGCGCTGGGGGGAGGGGGCGCGACCGCGTGAGTGGATCACGGCCTACCCCGTCCGAACAGCATCTGGGAGATCGACTCGCCGCCCTTGTGGACGGAGAGCTCGGTCATGAGTCGCGCGACCGCGTCCTCGCGCACCTGGCCACCTGCGCCAAGTGCAAGGCAGAGGCGGACGCACAGCGCCGACTGAAGAACGTCTTCGCGGAGGCGGCCCCGCCGCCGCCCTCGGAGAGCTTCCTGGCCCGCCTCCAAGGGCTGCCCGCCGGAGACGACCCGGACGACGGCGACGACTCGCCGTTCGGCGGCTCGCCGTTCGCCGGCGGACTGACCGGACGGCCCGGCGCCGCCGGGGTCTTCGGCCCGAGGCGCGGCGAGCGCTTCGAGTTCGCCTACCTGCCGACCCGTTCGCACGCCTCGATGCTTCCGTCGTCCTCGGCGAACCGCGGCTTCCGCATCCATGACGTCAGCCGTCACGAGGCCGAGCGGTCGTCCTCGCGCGGGCTGCGGTTCGCGTTCGTCGCCGCCGGGGCCGTGTCCCTGGCCGCGATCGCGCTGGGCGGGGTCACCACGGTGACACCGACCGACATGGCCGCGGACGCGCGCGGTGGATCCGGCGGCAGCAATGTGACACCGGCCCGCACACAGGGCACCGGAGCCGTGACGGCACCCGAGAGCCAGCGACGCCGTGGGCTCGGCCCGCTGTTCGCCCAGGGCCAGAGCCAGGGCTCGCTCCATGACACCCCGGTCGCCCCGACCGCGGTCTCGGCACCGCTGCTGCCCGGGGCGCCGACGGCCGCCGCGGGCCAGGTGCACGAGGGCGTCCACTCGCTGACCGCGCCCGTGATGGCCGGCGCGGCCGCCATGTCCCCTCTGATACGTCCGCTCAGTGCGACCCCGCCGCTCTCCCTCACCACGTGGTCCACCACCCCGGACCTCCTCCCGACCCCCGGCCTGCTCGCCGCGCCCGTCCCCGACTCGACCTCGGCGTCTTCCTCCTCCACTCCCCGCTGACCGGCCACTGCGCGGCGGCTCGGGAACCTGGTTGAATCCAAGGGGGTCGGCCAGGGGGGCCGACGCACTGCCTGTGCCGCAAGGCGGAGCCCGAGCTGTGGGGAGAGCATGAACGAGGGGAAGCCCGCGAAGGCCAAGTGGTGGAGCCGTCCTCGACCGCACGACCTCCCGGCGTCGGCGGAGGGGGCCACGCCGACGGGGGACGGGGAGACACCCATTCCGTTGGCGGACGCGGTGCCGGATGACGTGGGCCGCCACTCGGCCCGTGGTGACGAGTCCGGCGGTGACTTCGAACTCAGGGCCCCGGAGGACGCCCCCGACACCGGGCGCGACTTCGAACTGAGAGCTCCGGAGGACGCGCCCGCCACGGGGGGCGACTTCGAACTGGCCCGGCCCGCTGACCTTGCCGCCGACCCTCCCTCCGAGCGGCCCGCTGTGCCCGCCTCCGAGCGCCCCCGGCCCCTGCACGACCCCGACCCCTACAGCACCCCGCCGTACGGCGAGCCGGGCCCCTGGGCGCCCGCCCCGCCCGTCCAGCACCCGGCGACGCCCACGCCCACGCACGGCACGGCGACACCGGCGCCGCCCACGGCTTCCGCCACGCTCCCGCCGGCCACGGCTCCGGCTCCCAGCCCGCCCGCCCCGCCTCCGCCTTTCACCGCCACGCCCGCGGCCCCCGGCGGCTCGGCTCCGCCCGCCCCGGCTCACGGGCTGCCCGGCGCCCCTGCCGCAGCCTTCGCGCCCAGCACGGCCCAGGAGCCGCCCGCGGTCCCCGCTCAAGCCCTCCCACCCGGCGCAGCCGCAGCGCCCGCCCCGCCCCACGCCGGCCCTCCAGCCGCCCCGCAGGGCCCCGGCCAGGGTGCACCTCCCTCCGTCGCCTCCGCCCCCTCTTACGCCGACGCCCCGCCCGCCCCGCCCCTCTCCACGCCCTGGAAGAACTACGACCCCTGGGCCCCGCTCCCCGCCGCCCCCCTCCAGCAGAACGGCGCGGCCGTCCCCACCGAGGACCGGCGGCGCGGACGGGTGAAGAAGGTGCTCGTCGGTGGGGCCGTGCTGGTGGCGCTCGTGTCCGGGGGCGTCGGCGGCGTCGTAGGGGCGTATCTGGAGCGCGATGGCGGGATCGGGGCCGTGGAGCTGCCGCAGGCCGGGGCGGAGTCGGCCGGGCGGGCTCCGGACAGCGTGGCCGGGATTGCCGCGCGGGCGCTGCCCAGCGTGGTGACCCTGCATGTGAGCGGGGCGGAGGAATCCGGCACGGGTACCGGATTCGTCCTCGACGACCGCGGCCACATCCTCACCAACAACCACGTCGTCGACGCCGCCGCCTCCGACGGCGACACAGGCGAGATATCCGTGACCTTCCACAGCGGCGACACCGCCAAGGCCACGGTCGTCGGCCGGGACAGCGGCTACGACCTCGCCGTCGTCAAGGTCAGCGGGGTGAGCGGTCTTAAGCCGCTGACCCTCGGCAACTCCGACAACGTCCAGGTCGGCGACCCGGTCGTGGCCATCGGCGCCCCCTTCGACCTGGCGGGCACCGTCACCTCCGGCATCATCAGCGCCAAGGAGCGGCCCATCACGGCCGGCGGCGAGAGCGGGGACGCGAGTGACGTGTCGTACGTGGACGCGCTGCAGACCGACGCGCCCATAAACCCCGGCAACTCCGGCGGCCCGCTCCTCGACTCCCGCGCCCGCGTCATCGGCATCAACTCCGCCATCAGGTCCGCCGACAGCGGCTCCGATCCGGACGGCGGCCAGTCCGGTTCCATCGGCCTCGGTTTCGCCATACCGATCAACCAGGGCAAGCGCGTCGCCGAAGAGCTCATCAACACCGGCAGGGCGACCCACCCGGTGATCGGCGTCACCCTCGACATGGACTACGCCGGCGACGGCGCCCGCGTAGGAACGAAGGGCAGCGACGGCGGCCCCGCGGTCACCGTCGGCGGTGCCGGCGACCGGGCCGGCATCGAGGCCGGCGACGTCATCACCGAGGTGGACGGCCAGCGCATCCACTCCGGCGAGGAACTCATCGTCAAAACCCGCGCCCACCGCCCCGGCGACCGCCTCGAACTCACCGTCGAGCGCGACGGCAAGGAGCGAACGATCACACTGGTGCTCGGATCCTCCGGCGGCAGCGACTGAGAGACACACAGAAACATCACATCTCGGGGGTCCGGAAACACCCCCACCAACGCCCCCACAAGGCAAACAACCCGGAAAACCCCACACGTACCCGCACTCGAAGGGCTCGGGACAGTACCGGTCGTGCGGGATCGCCGGGTACCGTGGACCCGGCCCGGACCACGGAAGACCCGCACAGACCACCGAGGGCCGAGGACCGAGGACATCGCAAGGAGCTTCAGGTGTTCAATGACATAGGACCGCTCGAGCTGGTGACGCTCGTTGTCCTCGCCGTGCTCGTCTTCGGTCCGGACAAGCTCCCGAAGCTCATCCAGGACGTCACGCGGACCATCCGCAAGATCCGGGAGTTCTCGGAGAGCGCCAAGGAGGACATCCGGAGCGAACTGGGCCCGGAGTTCAAGGACTTCGAGTTCGAGGACCTCAACCCCAAGACGTTCATCCGCAAGCAGCTGGACAACGACGAACTGGGGCTCAAGGAGATCCGCAACGGCTTCGACCTGAAGAAGGAGATGGCCGAGGTCACGGACGCGGTCCACGGCCGCGACAGCGACTCGTCGTCGTCCTCCTCGTCCTCGTCCGGCTCCTCCGGCGGCACCGTCGACATGACGAAGAAGCCCGAGACCCCCGACGAGCGCCCGCCGTACGACGCGGACGCCACCTGATCCGTGCGCCGGGGCGCACGCCTTCGCCGTACGTGACGCGTTTCATACGCCGGACAGGCCCGCAGAGCCTGAACGCACCCCTCTGAGCGACCCACGCGCCGGGCGCTTTCCCGGCTGCTCGGAGCGAGGTGGCTATGCTGCCGAGTTGTTGTGCGGAACGGACGAGTACGCCCGAAGGGGGGCGGGCCGTTTGTTCCGACGAGAGCGAGGAGGCGTCCGGGCACATGGAGACGACGAGTCGGGCAGTCGCGCAGGCGTCGGCCGCGGAGGGCGGACAACAGGTCCCCTCCGCCCGGCGCACGATCGACGGCTACCTGCTGGCGCCCTTCCCGTGGTACGGCCTCGACGAGGCCTTCACGGGACCGCGCTGGCTGATGCAGGTCGGTACGGCGGCCGACGGGGCCGTGGAGCACGGTTCCATCGGGCACGGCGACGAGCCCTCCGTACGGAACGAAGGCACGGAGGACAAGGAGAAGTTCGCGGTGGTGGTCACCGTGGCGGCCAATCCGGTGCGGCGCAGTGCGGACGGCACGGGCCTCCTGGAGGCCACGTCGGTGTCCTCGGCGGCCTGGCTGGCCGGGGTGGGGCTGCTGTCCTTCACCTGGCCCGGCCAGATGGACCACAGCCTGCGTGACGACTGGCTGGACCAGCAGACCGAGACGGCCTGGGCCCTCGCGGACGACCTGGACGGCGACGACTGGTCGACGCTGTCCCTCCCCGTGGACGGCGTGCCGACGTCCTTCCACTACCGCGAGTCCGAGTTCGGCTGGGTGCTGGCCGGGTCGACTCAGGAAGGGGTGCACGTGGGGGCGTACGGAAGAGGCATGAGCGCGTACGGTCTTGGCTTCGCCATGATCAAGGACATCAGCGACTACGCGTAGCCGGTGGTACGACGATGGGGGCGCCGTCCGTGAGACGGCGCCCCCATCGTCGTACCGGAGCTAGAACTTGTTCCTCGGCGTGATCCCCAGCGACAGTCCCGAAAGACCCCGCTGCCGCCCGCCCAGCTTCCCGGCGATCGCCCGCAGGGCCGCACCGGCCGCGGAGTCGGGGTCGGTCAGGACGACCGGCTTGCCCTCGTCGCCGCCCTCGCGGAGGCGGACGTCGATGGGGATGGAGCCGAGGACCGGGACCGAGGCGCCGGTCGTGCGGGTCAGGCCGTCCGCGACCGACTGGCCGCCGCCGGTGCCGAAGACGTCGACCATCTCGCCGCAGTGCGGGCACGGGAGGCCGGACATGTTCTCCACCACGCCGACGATCTTCTGGTGCGTCTGGACGGCGATGGAGCCCGCCCGCTCGGCCACCTCGGCCGCCGCCTGCTGAGGCGTCGTCACGACCAGGATCTCGGCGTTCGGGACGAGCTGGGCCACGGAGATGGCGATGTCGCCGGTGCCGGGCGGCAGGTCGAGCAGGAGCACGTCCAGGTCGCCCCAGTACACGTCCGAGAGGAACTGCTGCAGCGCCCGGTGGAGCATCGGGCCGCGCCAGACGACCGCGGAGTTGCCCGGGGTGAACATGCCGATCGAGATGACCTTCACGCCGTGCGCGGACGGCGGCATGATCATGTTCTCGACCTGGGTGGGACTGCCGTCGGCGCCCAGCATGCGGGGCACGCTGTGGCCGTAGATGTCGGCGTCGACGACACCGACCTTCAGACCGTCCGCGGCCATCGCCGCCGCCAGGTTCACCGTCACCGACGACTTGCCGACGCCGCCCTTGCCGGAGGCGATCGCGTACACACGGGTCAGCGAGCCCGGCTTCGCGAAGGGGACCTCGCGCTCGGTCTGGCCACCGCGCAGCGCGGTCGCCAGTTCCTTGCGCTGCTCGTCGCTCATGACATCGAGCTCGACGTCGACACGGGTGACGCCCTCGACCGCCGAGACCGCATCCGTCACGCGCTGCGTGATCGTCTCGCGCATGGGGCAGCCGGAGACCGTCAGGTACACGGCGACCGCGACCGCTCCGTCCGCACCGATCTCCACGGACTTGACCATCCCGAGTTCGGTGATGGGTCGGTTGATCTCGGGGTCGTTCACCGTCGCCAGTGCTTCACGCACCGCGTCTTCCGTAGCCATAAGGACGATGGTACGGCGCTGCACAAGGACCTGGGAAAGCCCGTCACCGGTCGTCTACGTCACGTGCCCGCGACCGTTCTGCCGGGAATACGACATGCCCGTCGCGCCTCTCCTCCAGTTCCTTCACGAAGTCCTGCATCTCCGAGCGGATCCAGTCGCGGGTGGCGACCTCCCCGAGACCGATCCGGAGCGCGGCGATCTCCCGGGTCAGGTACTCGGTGTCCGCGATCGACCGCTCGCTCGCCTTGCGGTCCTGTTCGAGGTTGACCCGGTCCCGGTCGTCCTGCCGGTTCTGCGCCAGCAGGATCAGCGGGGCGGCGTAGGAGGCCTGGAGCGACAGCATCAGCGTCAGGAAGATGAACGGGTAGTGGTCGAAGCGGAGGGCGGGCGGCGCGGCGACGTTCCACACCACCCACAGGATGATGACGACCGTCATCCAGAAGAGGAACCGCCCCGTTCCCAGGAACCGCGCGATCCGCTCGGAGAACCGTCCGAAGGCCTCCGGGTCCCACTCGGGCAGGAGCCGGCGCCGGCGCTGGCGCGGCTGGTCGAGCCGGGGGCGTGAGCGGGTGGCGGCGGTCGCGCCCGCCATGGTGCGCTCCCGGGCGGCCTCGCGGGTGCTCTCGCGCTCAGGAGCCATGGGGGGCCACCTCCTCGCCCTCGTCGAGGTGGAACTCGGTCTCGCGCCAGTCGTCGGGCAGCATGTGGTCCAGTACGTCGTCCACGGTCACCGCGCCCAGCAGCGACCCGGCCTCGTCGACGACGGGCGCCGCGACCATGTCGTACGTCGCGAAGAACCCGGCGACCAGCGGCAGCGCCGCGTCCGGCGGCAGGGACTGCAGGTCCTCGTCGAGGAGCGAGCTGACCAGCGTGTACGGCGGGTCGCGCAGCAGGCGCTGGAAGTGGACCGCGCCCAGATACTTGCCGGTCGGGGTCTCGTCGGGCGGCCGGCAGACGTAGACCTGGGCGGCGAGGGCGGGGGAGAGGTCGGGGTTGCGGACGCGGGCGAGGGCGTCGGCGACGGTCGCGTCGGGCCTGAGCACGATCGGCTCGGTCGTCATCAGACCGCCGGCCGTGTGCTCCTCGTACGCCAGCAGGCGCCGCATGTCGGCCGCGTCGGAGGGCTTCATCAGGCTCAGCAGCCGCTCCTGGTCGGCCTTGGGCAGCTCGGAGAGCAGGTCGGCCGCGTCGTCCGGGTCCATCGCCTCCAGGACGTCGGCGGCCCGCTCCTCCTTCAGCTTGCCGAGGATCTCGATCTGGTCGTCCTCCGGCAGCTCTTCGAGTACGTCGGCCAGCCGGTCGTCGTCGAGGGCGGCGGCGACCTCGGCGCGCCGCTTGGGGGAGAGGTGGTGCAGGACGTTGGCGAGGTCGGCGGGGCGCAGCTGCTCGAAGGTGGCGAGGAGGCTCTCGGCGCCCTGTCCCTGCTCCTCCAGGGAGAAGCCGGTGACGGCGGACCACTCGACGGTCAGCGTCTCGCCCTTGCGCCGGAAGGCGCCGCCCTTGCCGCCCTTGCGGACGAAGGCCCGGTCGATCTCCCAGTCGCGGCGGGCCGGCAGCTGCTGCACCGACAGGTCCAGGACCGTGACCTCCTCACCGGTCTCGACGAGCGTGACCCGCCGGTCGAGGAGCTCCCCGAAGACGAGCCGCTCGGTGGGCCGTTGCTCGAAACGGCGGACGTTGAGCACACCGGTGGTGATGACCTGGCCGGAATCGATCCCGGTCACCCGGGTGATGGGCAGGAAGATGCGGCGGCGCGTGGCGAGTTCGACGACCAGGCCGAGCAGGCGCGGCGGCCGCCGTCCGACGCGCAGCATGACGACCAGGTCGCGCAGGCGGCCGACCTGGTCGCCGGCCGGGTCGAAGACGGCGAGGTCGGCGAGGTGCGAGACGAAGATCCGGGGGGCGCCCGCTGCCATGGCTGTGCTTCCTTCTCGTGCGGGGTTCGTGCGGAGTTGCATCCTGGGTCGCTGGGTGGGTCTCTTTTCCGAATTGCCCGCTCGGGTGGGCTTCAGGCTAGCCCGTCCCGATCGGATACGCCCTGGTGAGCGGTCCGGACGGACTGGCTCCGCCCGCGCCCCGGGGCCCCGGTACGCTGCCGTACGCCGCTGAAGGACCCTTGTCAGAAAGGCAGCCCCACCTGTGACTGCGATTCCCCGGCGCCGTACCCGCAGGGCCGCACTGGTGAGCGCGCTGAGCGCCCTCGTCGTGGCGGGGCCGGGCCTCGCGGGATGCAGCGAGGACCCGGACGCGGGGACCAACGGGGTCGGCAAGCTGCCGGCCGAGCAGATCCAGTCCCGGACCCGTACCGCCGCCACGTCCGCCACCGCGGTGCAGCTCACCGGCAACGTGGTCGCCGGCGGGCGGACGTACAAGCTCGACATGCGCCTGAAGTCCGACGGCGGCTCCGGCTCGGTCACCGCGGAGGGGGCGACCTTCCAACTGCTGCGGCTGGGCGAGCAGCTCTTCCTGAAGGCGGACGCGGGCTTCTGGACCGACGCGGACGGCAAGGGGGACGGCTCCGACGCGGACGCGGCGGCGGCCGACAAGCTCGACGGCAAGTATGTGAAGGTGCCGCAGGGCGACCCCTCGTACAAGAAGTTCAGCGGCTTCACGGACATGAACGTCCTCCTCGACGGTCTGCTGACGTTGCACGGCACGCTGGAGACGGACGGCCACCACAAGCAGGCGGGCATCCGCACCATCCGCATCACCGGCGACAAGGGATCCGGCGGCACGCTGGACGTCTCCCTGGAGGGCGAGCCGTACCCCCTGCGCCTGGTACGGGCGGGCGGCGCGGGCACCCTGACCTTCTCGGCCTGGGGCAAGACCTTCGCCCTGACCGAGCCCGAGAAGGACGAGACGGTGGACTACGGCAAGAAGCTGCCGACGTCCTAGGCCAGACCTGATGGCCGCCTGATGGCCGCCTGATGGCCGCCTGATGGCTTCCTGGGGGCTACCGCCGTTTGCGCTTCTTCAGCAGCAGCCTCGGCAGCCCCGCGGGGATCTGCTCACGCGTCGTCGCCGACGTCGGCAGCGGCGCCCCGGCCAGGTCCCCGTCGGGCAGCGCTGCCGTCGTGCCGGTCGGCTCCAGGCGGAGTACCCGGCATTCGCGGGCCCACCGCTCCGTCATGACCTCGGCGTCCGGGGCGTTCAGCCGCTTGCCCTTGAGCTCCGCGACCGCGGCCTCCCACTCGGGGGACCCGGGCGGCAGCTCCACGACCTTCGCCGCCCAGGAGACAAGCCGGCCGCCCTTGTCCTTGCTGCGGACCGTGACCTCGGCGGTGGTCCCGTCGGCCAGCCCCGGCAGCGGCTGCTCGCCCGGCCCGTCGCCGACCAGACAGGCCGCGCCCTCGTGCCACACGTGCCACAGCGCGCGGGCCGGGCCGCCGGGACCCTCGACCCAGATGAGGCCGGACTTCTTCGTGGCCTCCTCGACGAGGGCCTGGTCGAGCAGCTCGCTAGTCATGGGGCTCAGCCTATCCAGGGCCTTCACAGCCAGCCGTTGCGCTTGAGCGTGCGGTGGATGCCCACACAGAGGGCCACCGTGACCGACATGATCACGGGGTAGCCGTACCTCCAGTGCAGCTCCGGCATGTGGTCGAAGTTCATGCCGTACACCCCGCACACCATCGTCGGTACGGCGATGATCGCGGCCCACGAGGTGATCTTCCGCATGTCCTCGTTCTGCGCGACGGACGCCTGCGCGAGGTTGGCCTGGAGGATCGAGTTGAGGAGCTCGTCGAAGCCGAGGACCTGCTCCTGGACGCGGGCGAGGTGGTCGGCGACGTCCCGGAAGTACTTCTGGATGTCCGGGTCGATCAGCCGCATCGGCCGCTCGCTCAGCAGCTGCATGGGGCGCAGCAGCGGAGAGACGGCCCGCTTGAACTCCAGGACCTCGCGCTTGAGTTGGTAGATGCCCGCCGAGTCCACACCGCGCGAGACCCCGCCGCGGCGCCCCGGCGAGAAGACCTCGGTCTCCACCTCGTCGATGTCGTCCTGCACCGCGTCCGCGACCGCGATGTAGCCGTCGACGACGTGGTCGGCGATCGCGTGCAGCACCGCCGAGGGGCCCTTGGCGAGCAGCTCGGGGTCGTCCTGGAGGCGGTGGCGCAGCGCCCGGAGCGAGCCCTGGCCGCCGTGCCGGACGGTGATGAAGAAGTCCCGGCCGGTGAAGCACATGACCTCGCCGGTCTCGACGACCTCGCTGTTCGCGGTGACCCGGTCGTGCTCGACGTAGTGGATGGTCTTGAACACGGTGAACAGGGAGTCGTCGTAGCGCTCCAGCTTGGGGCGCTGGTGGGCCTGCACCGCGTCCTCCACGGCCAGCGGGTGCAGCCCGAACTCGCTGGCGATACCGGAGAACTCGGCCTCGGTCGGCTCGTGCAGCCCGATCCACACGAAGCCTCCGTCGCGGCGCACCACGCGCATCGCCTCGTTCGGGGTGAGCGGCTTCGGCGTCTGGACGCGGGCGCCGTCGCGGTAGACGGCGCAGTCGACGACGGCGGACGGCGTCGAGGGGTCGCGGGTGGTGTCGTAGACGCTGCTGCTGTCCTTGCGCAGGGAGACGCGGGACGGGCGGACGACGGCACGCAGGTCGCGGATCATCGACATGGCAGGCTCCTTCGTGACTGGCAACGAAAGGCCGCCGACGACGGTTGGAACTGCCCGGAATGGGGACGTCCTGACTGCGGATGTTTGGCACGTCCACAAAGCGGGGAGCACCGCACCGTCGCGGTGGCGAGCTTCGCTACTGATTCAGCTACTGCCCCTGATCGGGCAGTTCGGACAGATCAGGCAAAACGAAACGAAGCGCTCTTCCGCGGTGAAGCGAGTGCGAGAGGTGGCAGCCAGCCAGAGCCAGAGCAGCTACATCAGCGGCGGGAAGAGCGGGTGCTACTGCACGGTCGACTTCGGTCCATTGCAGCCCCACCTCCTCCGGCCGGTCCCTCGTAAGGGAGTTCCTTCGGCGTCGGGGCTTGATCGCGACGCTTCTGCGTGCTGCCCCGAACCACCGGGCAAGAGTATCAGCCGACCGAAGTGTCAAGGCGCTGCTTTGCCCGGTACTGACGAGTTCTATGCTCGCGACATGGCTGATGTTCTTCCTCTGGTCGAGGCCCGGTTGCGCAGCGCGCTGGGCGAGCCGGACGCGCGCGCGGCGGTCACCTTCCTCGGCACCGACCGCATCGAGGTGCTGCGTTTCCAGGAGGGGGACATCGTCCGTTACGCCACGCTCGGCATGTCCGCCCAGCCGATGAGCGACCCCACCGCCGCGCTCGCCGACCCGGTCAAGGGCCCGCGCGCCGAGCTGATCCTTTCGGTACGCGGCGGCCTCGCCGACACCGACAAGGCGCTCCGCCCGCTCGCCGTGCTCGGCGCGTCCCCGCAGGTCGAGGGCGTGGTGGTGGCCCCCGGCGCCTCTCTCGACGTCGGCGAGCCCCTGTGGCCCGGCGCTCCCTTCACCTCGGTGCTGGTCGCCGAGCCGGGCGGCCTGGTCGAGGACCTGGAACTCGACGAACCCCTCGACCCCGTACGGTTCCTGCCCCTGCTCCCGATGACCCCGAACGAGGCGGCCTGGAAACGGGTGCACGGCGCCCAGGCCCTCCAGGAGCGCTGGCTGACGAACGGGACGGACCTCAGGGATCCGTCCCGGAAGTCCGTCCCGCTGGACTGACGCGCGGGTGAGCAAGCTCACCAACCGGTGGCCGAAAAGCGTCAGTTGGCGAAGACGGTGACGCCGTCCTCGGTCCCGTGCACCGGCTCCAGCTCCTCGGCGTCGTGCGCGAGCGCCTTCCGCCGTACGACGACCACGAGCGCGCCCAGCACGGCGGTGACCGCCGCGACCACGAACGGGATGTGGATGTCGCTCCACTCCTCGATCTTCGGCGCGAAGTAGGGCGCCGCGGCGGCCGCGAACCAGCGCACGAAGTTGTAGCCCGCGCTCGCCACGGGGCGCGGGGCGTCCGACACCCCGAGCGCCAACTCGGTGTAGACGGTGTTGTTCACGCCGATGAAGGCGCCGGACAGGATCGTGCAGACGATGGCGGCGGTGTGGCCGCCGTACCCGAGGACGAGCACGTCGACCGCGAGCAGCACCAGCGAGCCGCCGAGCACCTTCAGGGAACCGAAGCGCTCCTGCATGCGCGGCGCCACGATCACCGAGAAGACGGCGAGCAGCACACCCCAGGCGAAGAACACGGCGCCCGACTTGTACGGGGTCATGTCCAGCACGAAGGGCGTGAAGGCCAGCACGGTGAAGAACGTGTAGTTGTAGAAGAACGCCGAGACGGCGGCGGAGGCGAGACCGCCGTGGCCGAGCGCCTTGATCGGGTCCAGCAGTGAGGTCTTGCGGGCCGGCTTCGGCTGTTCCTTCAGGAACGCCGTGATGCACAGGAAGCCGATCGCCATCAGGAACGCGGTGCCGAAGAAGGGGTAGCGCCAGCTGGCGTCACCGAGCAGTGCGCCCACCAGGGGCCCGCACGCCATGCCGAGGCCGAGGGCGGACTCGTACAGCAGGATCGCGGCCGCGCTGCCGCCGGCTGCCGCGCCGACGATGACCGCAAGGGCCGTCGAGACGAAGAGCGCGTTGCCGAGGCCCCAGCCGGCCCGGAACCCGACGAGTTCGCCGACCGAGTTCGAGGTGCCCGACAGCGCCGCGAAGACCACGACCAGGGCGAGGCCGAGCAGCAGGGTCCGGCGGCCGCCGATGCGGCTGGAGACGAAGCCGGTGACCAGCATCGCGATCGCGGTGATCAGGAAGTACGACGTGAAGAGCAGCGAGACCTGGCCGGCGGTGGCGTCCAGGCCCGAGGCGATGGACGGCAGGATCGGGTCGACGAGCCCGATGCCCATGAAGGCGACGACGGACGCGCCGGCGGTCGCCCACACCGCCCTCGGCTGCCGCAGGATGCCACCGGCTCCCGCGTCGAAGGGGTCCTTGGTGTCTCCCATCGTGTGCTCCCATCCCGACGAAGGTAGTTGGTATATGCACACGATAAGTTAGATCGCCTAATTAATGCAAGCTACATCTGGTTTTCGCCGGTGAACGGCTTCCGCCCGGACGGGTGATCAGTCCTTGACGTGGCGGAGCAGGGGTAGGACCGTGGGGCCCTATGAGGGGCGAACCCAGTTGCCCGAAGTGTGGTGGCCGGGTCAGGGCTCCCGGACTCTTCGCCGATACCTGGCAGTGCGACGTCCACGGGACCGTGCATCCGGTGCAGCCCGTGATCCCGCCCAGCGTCGAGGCCCTCGGTGTCGTGGTGCACCGCACCCAGGTGCCGGTGTGGATGCCGTGGCCACTGCCCGTCGGCTGGCTGTTCACAGGCGTGGCCTGCGCGGGCGACGACCGCAGCGGCGGCCGTGCCACGGCCGTGGCCTGCTCCGGACCCGGACCGCTCGGCGGCATGGGCGAGCTGATCCTGGTCGCCGAGGAGCTCGGCGTCGGCCTCGGCGCGCGGTACGGCGGCATCGACGGCCCGGACCCGGGGCCGTACATGAACGTCGAGAAGCCGCCCCAGGCCAAGGTCCTCGCCGCCGGCCGCCCGACCCCGCTCTGGCATGTGGCCGGCGCGCCGGACGACCGTGCGGTCTTCGCGGGTGAGGCGCTCGGGTTGTGGGTGTGGGCGGTCGTGTGGCCCGAGCAGTCCGGGCTGCTGATGTACGACGAGCTGGTGCTGACGGATCTGCGGGATGCGGGGGCCGAGCTGGAGTTGGTGCCCTGCGGCGCGTTGTCGCCCCGGTTGCTCGAACCCTAGGGGTCGGCTGAGGGTCGGCTGCGAGCTTGTGTAGGGGGCGCTGTGCGGTTGTGGGTGTGACAGGGGAGCCCGAAAATCCGGTTATCCTTGAGCGTCTTCCTCCGTCCCGTCACCGCTTGGAGTCCGCGTCGTGCGCATCGACCTGCACACCCACTCCACCGCTTCCGACGGTACGGACACACCGGCCGAACTGGTGCGCAACGCCGCCGCGGCCGGTCTCGACGTCGTCGCGCTGACCGACCACGACACCACCCGCGGGCACGCCGAGGCGGTCGCCGCGTTGCCGGAGGGGCTGACACTGGTCACCGGCGCGGAGCTGTCCTGTCGTGTCGACGGCGTCTCCATGCACATGCTGGCCTACCTCTTCGACCCCGAGGAGCCGGCGCTGCTCGCCGAGCGTGAGCTGGTACGGGACGACCGGGTGCCGCGGGCGCGGGGCATGGTCGCCCGGCTTCAGGAGCAGGGTGTGCCGGTCACCTGGGAGCAGGTGGCGCGGATCGCGGGTGACGGTTCGGTCGGACGCCCGCATGTCGCGACCGCGCTGGTCGAGCTGGGCGTCGTACCGACCGTGGGCGACGCGTTCACGGCCGACTGGCTGGCCGACGGCGGCCGGGCCTACGTGGCGAAGCACGAGACCGACCCCTTCGAGGCGATCCGGCTGATCAAGGGCGCGGGCGGCGTCGCCGTGTTCGCCCACCCGGGCGCGAGCAAGCGGGGGCGTACGGTCCCCGAAGCCGCGATCGCCGAGATGGCCGCGGCCGGGCTCGACGGCATCGAGGTCGACCACATGGACCACGACCCGGACACCCGGGCCCGGCTGCGCGGCCTCGCCAAGGAGCTCGGGCTGCTGACCACCGGGTCCAGCGACTACCACGGCAGCCGGAAGACGTGCGTGCTCGGCGAGTACGTGACGGATCCCGAGGTGTACGGCGAGATCACGCGACGGGCGACGGGCGCCTTCCCGGTGCCGGGGGCCGGCGGGGTCTGAGGCCACGTCCCTCGCGTACTCCACGTCCGTTCGTCCCGCACGTCACTCAGCAAGGCCCTCATGTTCGACCTCGCCGTCTTCGGCTCCCTGTTCCTGACCCTCTTCGTCATCATGGATCCCCCCGGGATCACCCCGATCTTCCTCGCGCTGACCTCCGGGCGCCCCGGCAAGGTGCAGAAGCGGATGGCGTTCCAGGCCGTCTGCGTGGCCGGCGGTGTCATCACCGTCTTCGGGCTGCTCGGGCACCAGATCCTCGACTACCTGCATGTGTCCGTGCCCGCGCTGATGATCGCGGGCGGGCTGCTGCTCCTGTTGATCGCGCTGGACCTGCTCACCGGCAAGACGGACGAGCCGAAGCAGACCAAGGACGTCAACGTCGCGCTCGTACCGCTGGGCATGCCGCTGCTGGCCGGGCCGGGCGCGATCGTGTCGGTCATCCTCGCCGTGCAGAAGGCCGACAGCGTCGCCATGCAGGCGTCGGTGTGGACGGCGATCCTCGCCATCCATGTCGTGCTGTGGCTGGTGATGCGGTACTCGCTGCTGATCATCCGGGTCATCAAGGACGGCGGAGTCGTCCTGGTGACGCGGCTCGCGGGCATGATGCTCTCCGCCATCGCCGTGCAGCAGATCATCAACGGCGTCACGCAGGTGATCCAGGCGAGCTGAGGGGCCGGTGGCCCGGACATACGCAGAGCCCCCGCACGGCGTCGGTGCCGTACGGGGGCTCTGAAGTCTGTCGCGGGGACTCGCGCGTTATGAGGCCGAGGTCTCGGCCGGGCGAATCCAGAGGCGCTGTCCTATGGCGGCGGCCTGCTGCACGATTCGGTTGACGGAGGCGGCGTCCACGACGGTGCTGTCCACGGCTGTGCCGTCGACATCGTCGAGACGCATGATTTCGAAGCGCATTGGCTTCTCCCTTCGTCTGGTCATCCTCCTGCGGAGAACTACTTGGGTGGCGCCGCGTGGTGCTGCGCCTTCTGTAGGTAGTCAACGGGATGCGTGTTACAAACATTCCCTACGCTAAAGAAATTTTTCGAACGGCTAATTACTGACCGGTAAGAGGTTCGAAAGAGGTGTGAACGGGACTGACCGGGACCGGTTGTGTTCGCAGCGTGACCGCCGGGACAATGGAGACGATGAACGACGACCTCGCGGCCCTCAGCGCCCGCATCGACCGCACCAACGAGCTGCTCCAGCGCATGCTCGCCGAGGTGGCGAAGACGCCCTCGACCCATGCGATCTTCGTCGACGCGGGATACCTGTACGCGGCCGCGGGACGCCTGGTCTCCGGGACGGAGGACCGCCGCGCGTTCGACCTGGACGCCGAGGGGCTGATCGAGGCGCTCATCGACAAGGCGCGCACGATCTTCGCGGACAGCAGGCTGCTGCGGGTCTACTGGTACGACGGCGCGAGACGCCGCATCCACACCGCCGAGCAGCAGTCCATCGCCGAACTCCCGGACGTCAAGGTCCGGTTGGGCAACCTGAACGCGAACAACCAGCAGAAGGGCGTCGACTCCCTCATCCGCTCCGACCTGGAGTCCCTCGCCCGCCACCGCGCCATCAGCGACGCGGCACTCCTCGGCGGCGACGAGGACCTGGTCTCCGCGGTCGAGGCGGCCCAGGGCTACGGCGCCCGCGTCCACCTCTGGGGCATCGAGGCGCCGGACGGCCGCAACCAGGCCGAGCCCCTGCTCTGGGAGGTCGACAGCCAGCGCACCTTCGACCTCGACTTCTTCAAGTCGTACGTGTCCCGCCGCACGGCCCTCGCCCACGAGTCGACGGCACCCCGCCCCGCGCGCGAGGACGTCCGCTTCGTGGGCGCGCAGATCGCGGCGAAGTGGCTGGCGGCGAGGGGACGGGACTCACTCGGGGACCTGCTGCCCGGCCACCCGTACCTCCCCGGCTCGGTGGACCAGGACCTCCTGGTCGAGGCGGAGGGCCTGCTGCAGTACTCGCTCCGCGGCCAGGCCGACCTCAGACGCGCGCTGCGGGACGGCTTCTGGGAGCACCTGCGGACGCAGTACTAGGGCCTGTCCGGCGGATCAGGTCGCAGGAAATCGGCGGCGCCTCGGCGGGCCCTTACTCGTGCTCGCTGAGCCGGGTGTTGTCCCAGAAGTCCGCGAGGGCGCGGGCGGTGGGGAGGGGCTGGTCGGCGTTGGGGGAGTGCTCGGCGCCCGGGATGACCGTCCGCCGCGCCCGCAGTCGTACGGCCATGCCGTCCAGCAGCGTCACCGGCCAGGTGTCGTCCCGGGCGCCCGACAGGACGTGGAACGGCAGCGGAACGGCGGCGAGTTCGGCGACCCGGTTCGGCTCCGTGCACAACTGGCGCCCCGTGGCGCGGAGTTGGGCGGGCTTGTGGCCCAGCCAGCGGCGGCGCAGCTGCTCCGTGCCGCCGATGCCGCGGGCGGGGCCGCCGACCTCCTCCGGCGGGCCCATCGCCAGGATGGCCTCCCACACCTCGGCCATACCCATCACGTCGAGCGCGTCCCGCAACAGCTTCACGCGCTTCTGCTGGGAGTCGGAGATCTGGGCGGGCCCGGAGGAGACCAGGGTGAGCGAGAGAAAGGGGGAGTGGTCGAGCAGTACGGCAGCGCGGGCGATCTGGCCGCCGAGGGAGTGCCCGAGCAGATGCAGGGGCGTGCCGACGCTCTCGGCCTGGGCGAGCACGTCCCGCGCCAACTCGGCCTGCGCGTAGGCGGATTCGTCCTCCTCGGGCCCGTCCGACTCGAACTGCCCTCGCCCGTCCACGGCCACGACACGGTACCCGCGCCCCGCGAGCGGCTCGTGCAACAGCGTGAAGTCCTCCTTGCTCCCCGTGAAGCCGGGCAGCATCAGCACGGTGCCCTTCGGCTCGACGCCGGGGGCCGCGGGCGAATCGACGACGGCGAAGTCTCCGCGGGGGGTGTGGAGGGGGTAGGCGCGGGCGTGGCGGGGGCGGGCGAAGGGGGCTTGGCTGGTCACGGGGGGAGGGTATCGGGTGGGGTGCGGGGGCGCGGACCGGGCGGCCTCCGGGAATGCCGACGGCCCGGTCCACACGAGGTGAACCGGGCCGGCGGGCGGGAGATCAGCTCTCCGTGGGCTCCGTGGCTGCCGTGGCCTTACGGGTCCGGCGCCGGGGAGCGGCGACCTTTTCCTCGGCCACGGCCTGGGCCGGGATGTCGGCGGCGGCCACCGCGGGCTCCGCGGCCTTGCGGGTGCGACGACGAGGCTTCGCCTCTGCCTCCGCCTCGACCACGTCACCCTCGACCGCCTTGGCCGCGGCGGTCTTGCGCGTGCGGCGCGGCTTGGCCTCCGTGCCCTCGGCGGTGTCGACGGCGGCCTCGGCCGGAGCCGCGGCGGCGGTCTTGCGCGTGCGGCGCGGCTTGGTGGCCGTACCTTCCGCGGTGTCGGGGGCGGCTTCGGCGACAGCCGCCGTCTTGCGCGTGCGGCGCGGCTTGGCCTCCACGGCCTCGACCGTGTCGACCGCTGCCTCGGCGGTGGCGGCAGCCTTGCGCGCACGGCGCGGCTTGACCGCGGCCGGCTCCGCCTCCGGGGCCGTCTGCGCCGGGATCTCGGCGACGACGGCGACGGGCTCGGCGGCTGCGGCCTTGCGGGTACGGCGCCGGGGCTTGGCCTCCACGCCCTCGACCGTGTCGAGGGCGGCCTCGGCCGGAGCCTCGGCGGCTACGGCCTTCCGCGTACGACGGCGAGGCTTGGCCTCCGCAGCCTCCGTGACCTCGGCTTCCGGAGTCCCGGTCCCCTCGGCCGTGTCGACCGCGACCTCGGCCGCAGCCGTGGCCTTGCGGGTACGGCGGCGCGGTGCGGCGACGGGAGCCTCCGGCTCCACCGGGGTCTGCGACTCCGTCTCCGGCGTCGTGGACTCGGCCGTGTCGACGGCCGTCTCCGCGGACTTGCGGGTACGGCGGCGGCGCGACTTCGCCGGGGTCCCGGCGGTGTCGAGGGCGGCCGTGCCCTCGGCCGTCGTGACGGCGGCCTCCGCGGCCTCCGTCACCGGGGCGATCTCGGACACCGGCGGCTCGATCGTCGGCGCTGCCGTGGCCGGCACCGTCTCCGATGCGGCGCCGCGGGTGCGGCGACGGCGGCGCGGGGTGCGGGTCTCGGTGGCGTCCTGGACCGCGGTGGTCTCCTGCGGGGCGACGCCCTCGACGGGAGCCGTGCCGACGGGGGCCGTCGAGTCCAGCGGGGAGCCGTTGCGGGTACGACGGCGGCGACGCGGCGTACGGGCCGCACGCTCGCCCTCAGCTGGCCGGGACTCCTCCCGACCGCCTCGGGCGTCACGGTCACCGCGACCCCCGCGGTCATCACGACCGCCTCGGTCTCCACGGCCGCCTCGGTCACCGCGACCGCCGCGCGCCCCACGGCCGCCCGTCTCGCCCAGGTCCTCCAGCTCCTCCGCCCCGAGCCCGGCGCGGGTGCGCTCGGCGCGCGGCAGGACACCCTTGGTGCCCGCGGGGATGTTCAGCTCCTCGAAGAGGTGCGGGGAGGTGGAGTACGTCTCCGGCGGGTCGCTGAAGCCGAGGTCCAGCGCCTTGTTGATGAGCTGCCAACGCGGGATGTCGTCCCAGTCGACGAGGGTGATCGCGATGCCCTTGGCACCCGCGCGGCCCGTACGGCCGATGCGGTGCAGGTACGTCTTCTCGTCCTCGGGGGACTGGTAGTTGATGACGTGGGTGACACCCTCGACGTCGATGCCGCGGGCGGCGACGTCGGTGCAGACGAGGACGTCCACCTTGCCGTTGCGGAACGCGCGCAGCGCCTGCTCGCGGGCGCCCTGGCCGAGGTCGCCGTGGACCGCGCCGGAGGCGAAACCGCGCTGCTGGAGCTGGTCGGCCAGGTCGGCCGCCGTCCGCTTCGTACGGCAGAAGACCATCACGAGACCGCGGCCCTCGGCCTGCAGTATCCGCGCGACCAGCTCGGGCTTGTCCATGTTGTGCGCGCGGTAGATGTGCTGCTTGGTGTTCGCGACCGTCTTGCCCGCGTCGTCCGGCGAGGTGGCGCTGATGTGCGTGGGCTGCGACATGTAGCGGCGCGCGAGGCCGATGACCGCGCCCGGCATGGTCGCCGAGAACAGCATGGTCTGGCGGCGGGCCGGCAGCATGTTGATGATCTTCTCGACGTCGGGCAGGAAGCCCAGGTCGAGCATCTCGTCGGCCTCGTCCAGGACGAGCGCCTTGATGTGCTTGAGGTTGAGCTTCTTCTGGCCCGCGAGGTCCAGCAGACGGCCCGGGGTGCCGACGATCACGTCGACGCCCTTCTTGAGGGCCTCGACCTGCGGCTCGTACGCCCGGCCGCCGTAGATGGCGAGAACGCGGACGTTGCGCACCTTGCCCGCGGTCAGCAGGTCGTTGGTGACCTGCGTGCACAGCTCGCGGGTGGGGACGACGACGAGCGCCTGCGGGGCGTCGGTGAGGTCCTCGGGCTGGGCGCGGCCGGCCTCGACGTCGGCGGGGACGGTGACGCGCTCCAGGAGCGGGAGGCCGAAGCCCAGCGTCTTGCCGGTGCCGGTCTTGGCCTGGCCGATGACGTCGCTGCCCGAGAGGGCGACGGGGAGCGTCATCTCCTGGATGGGGAAGGGAGTGATGATGCCGACGGCCTCAAGTGCTTCGGCCGTCTCGGGAAGGATTCCGAGCTCTCGGAAAGTCGTAGTCAGGGTGCTGCCTCTTCTGTGTGCGCGGCGCGAGGGCGAGCGCGGGGGTCGTCTAGGACCGTGCTGGGGACGTCGACTACTGCCTTACGGGCGAGCCGTATGACACGGGACCACTGCCGACGCTCTAGCGCTCGAACCGCTGAGGGTCCCCCTCCGAACTTCGTACGCACTGCGTCGTACGGGCGAGGAGGGCTGTCGGGTCGGAGCCGATCGGGCCACCGACCGGGCATCCTCATTCGTGCGGCCCGTCGAATAGTCGCCGGGCGCATTACCACTGTACCCCGGAAACGCGCACATGCGATGGCCGATTTGGTCACGTAGTCGTCGTCACACTGATTGACCAGGGACTTCCGTCGCGCGGCGAGCGAGCTATTGTGCGCTTCATGACGACCTCTGACAAGCCTGACAACGCCTCCGCCGCACCTGCAGCACACACCGGAGTCGCCGCCCAGGACTGGACGCGGGCCTCCGCCGAACCGCAGTACCGAGCCGCGGTCGTCGACCTGCTCGGCGCGCTCGCGTACGGCGAGCTGGCGGCGTTCGAGCGGCTCGCGGAGGACGCGAAGCTGGCGCCGACGCTGGCCGACAAGGCGGAGCTGGCGAAGATGGCGTCGGCCGAGTTCCACCACTACGAGAAGCTGCGCGACCGGCTGACCGAGATCGGCGAGGAGCCGACCGCGGCCATGGAGCCGTTCGTCGCCGCGCTGGACGGCTTCCACAAACAGACCGCGCCCTCGGACTGGCTGGAGGGGCTCGTCAAGGCGTACGTCGGCGACTCGATCGCCAGTGACTTCTACCGGGAGGTCGCCGCCCGGCTCGACTCGGACACCCGCGAACTCGTGCTGGCCGTCCTCGACGACACCGGGCACGCCGGTTTCGCCGTCGAGAAGGTGCGCGCGGCGATCGACGCGGAACCGCGGGTGGGCGGCCGGCTCGCGCTGTGGGCGCGGCGCCTGATGGGCGAGGCCCTGTCGCAGTCCCAGCGCGTGGTCGCCGACCGGGACGCGCTGTCGACGATGCTCGTGGGCGGCGTCGCGGACGGCTTCGACCTCGCCGAGGTCGGCCGGATGTTCTCCCGCATCACCGAGGCGCACACCAAGCGGATGGCGGCACTTGGGCTTGCTGCCTAGGGCCGCGGCACTTGCTCATCGAGGACGCCGCGATCGGCGGCGGATCAGGCGGTTGCCGATCGGCGGCGGAGTCTTCCCGCGGGGCGCAGCAGCAGCGAGAGCGAGGCCGAGCAGACGATCGCCGCGCCCAGGAGGATCAGCAGGACGCCGCCCGTGTCCAGCGCGCTGTGCGTGACGAAGGCTCCGAAGAGGGCGCCGGCCACACCGGTGGCGAGGACCAGGGAACGGGCGGGCAGACGGTGGGACAGCCGGTGGACCGCCAAGCTCGCCAGCACGAGACCGAGTAGAGCGGAGCCGAGCGCTTCCAACAACATCATGGGGGTCCTCCCACACGGCCACACTGCGCGTCACGGTCGTAGCCCGTCATACCCGTGACCTGCGGAATGCAATCCTCCTCTGTGCGCGAGTTGTGCTCCGGATGTGGAGAAAGGAACCGAAGAAACCGAGAGGGGCCCGACGACTCACTGTCGCCGGGCCCCTCTCGATACGTATGGCTACAGCGCGCCGAAGCCCACCTTGCGCGGGGCCGGCTCACCGAGCTCGACGTAGGCGAGGCGGTCGGCCGGGACGAGGACCTTGCGGCCGTGCTCGTCGACGAGGCTCAGCAGCTGCGACTTGCCGGCCAGCGCCTCGGACACCGCCCGCTCGACCTCCTCGGCACTCTGACCGCTCTCCAGAACGATCTCGCGAGGCGCGTGCTGCACGCCGATCTTGACCTCCACGGCTATGTCCCTCCGACGGTCAGTGAAGTGCGCTTCCGCGCCGTACTCCGCACACATTAGCCCGGTGAGGGGACGTACATGCTCCGCCCAAGAACGCCAGGAGCGAACAGCGGACGGGAACAAACCCTCGGGGCGCCGTGTGTCAGTGGTGGTCCGTGCCGTGCAGCGGGAAACCGGCGATGCCGCGCCAGGCCAACGAGGTCAGCAGCTGGACCGCCTGCTCGCGTGGCACGCTGCGGTCGCTGTGCAGCCAGGAACGGGCCACCACCTGGGCCAGCCCGCCGAGGCCGGAGGCCAGCAGCATCGACTCCGCGGGCGACAGGCCGGTGTCCTCGGCGATGACCTCGGAGATCGCCTCGGCGCACTCGTTCGTGACCTTGTCGACGCGCTCGCGCACCGCGGGCTCGTTCGTCAGGTCCGACTCGAAGACCAGGCGGAAGGCGCCGCCGTCGTCCTCGACGTACGCGAAGTAGGCGTCCATGGTCGCCCGTACGCGCTGCTTGTTGTCGGTCGTTGACGCCAGCGCCGTGCGTACGGACTGGATCAGCGACTCACAGTGCTGGTCCAGCAGCGCGAGGTAGAGGTCGAGCTTGCCGGGGAAGTGCTGGTAGAGCACCGGCTTGCTGACGCCGGCGCGCTCGGCGATGTCGTCCATGGCGGCCGCGTGGTAGCCCTGCGCCACGAAGACTTCCTGTGCGGCGCCCAGCAGCTGGTTCCGTCGGGCACGGCGCGGCAGGCGCGTGCCTCGCGGGCGTGCCGCCTCTGTCTGCTCGATGGCTGTCACGCCGCCTCCCAAAGTCGTCCTCGTGCGGTGTGCGCCGCGCCGCCATCGTACTTTTCGGTAACCGTGGTGTGCGCAGTGCGAGCGCAGAATTTCACGGACCGGACGCTGGTGAATGCCGCGCACCGTCTCTCAAACCGGGATGGAACGGGCGCTGTCACCGATAGTCGTCCTCGTCGATGGAGACGACGCGGGCCTGTTCGATGAGGTCGGCCTCGTTTGCCCGGCTCGGGTCCACGCCGGTCAGCGGGTCGTCGCGGTCCGGCTTGACGTCCGCCTGCTGCTCGGCGGCGTCGCCCTCCGGCGCTTCGACGTCGATCTCGGTCGCTTCCTCGGTGTCCTCGTTCATGAAGGTCTCGGGGTCGCGGGGGTCGACGGCCATGATGGGCTCCCTTCCTAGAACATCCCTGAGTGGAACAGGGGGCCACATGCGGGTGCCCTGCGTACGAGCCTAGGAGACACCCGATCTGGACGCCATGCGATCCGGGTACCTTCTGTGACGGCGAACACATGAACCACTGCGTGATCATCTCGTAACATTGCCGCATGTCTTCGACCGAGCTGCCGTTCGTGCCACCAGCCAACGTGCTGCCCAAAGTGGCGCCCGTCAGGGTGGCCGAGGGCGAGCGGCTCAGGTCGGCAGAGCTGCCGGGCATCACACTGACGGTCCGGTCGAGGCCACCCGCGCGCGAAGGGCTGCCACCCGCGCTCTACGTCCACGGCCTCGGCGGTTCCTCGCAGAACTGGTCGGCGCTGATGCAGCAGCTGGAGGACGCGGTCGACGGCGAGGCCGTCGACCTGCCCGGCTTCGGCGACTCCCCACCGCCGGACGACGGCGACTACTCGATCACCGGGCACGCGCGCGCGGTGATGCGTTATCTCGACGCCTCGGGGCGCGGTCCGGTGCATCTCTTCGGGAACTCGCTCGGCGGCGCCGTCGCGACGCGCGTCGCCGCGGTACGGCCCGATCTCGTCCGCACCCTCACCCTCGTCTCGCCCGCACTGCCGGAGATCCGCGTCCAGCGCACGGCCGTGCCGACGGGGCTGCTGGCGGTGCCCGGCGTGGCCGGGCTCTTCACCCGGTTCACCAAGGAGTGGACGGCGGAACAGCGGGTCCGGGGGGTCATGGCCCTCTGCTACGGCGATCCCGGGCGGGTCACTCCGGAAGGGTTCCGCAACGCCGTGGAGGAGATGGAGCGGCGCCTGCAACTGCCGTACTTCTGGGACGCGATGACGCGTTCCGCGCGCGGGCTGGTGAACGCGTACACCCTGGGCGGCCAGCACGCGCTGTGGCGCCAGGCCGAACGGGTCCTCGCGCCGACCCTCCTCGTCTACGGCGGCCGCGACCAACTCGTGGGCTTCCGCATGGCATCGAAGGCGACTCGCGCCTTCCGCGACTCGCGCCTCCTGACCCTGCCGGAGTCGGGGCACGTGGCGATGATGGAATACCCGGAGACGGTGGCCGGGGCGGTCCGCGAGTTGCTCGCCGATGGCGCGGCCCGTGACGGTGGGGTGCGGGGCTTCAGCGGGGGCGAGGGTACCTTTGACGCCACAGAAGGAGCCTCCGGCGGTGGGGCCGGAATGTCGGGCAGTACGAACTCGGGGAGCTGAGGGGTGAGGTGGGACGCCACAGTCGACGTGGATCTGCTCCCAAGAGTGGCCCCAAGGGGGACAGCGCCGATCCCGCCGTCCAGGGCCGGACACAGGGCCCACCGGCCGCGCGGCAGGCAACGCCGGCGCCGCAGCCGGGGTACGGAACACCGGCCCAGGGGGTTCCGAGGTACGCCGACGGGACTCCCGCGCGCGGAGTCCCGAGGTTTCCTGACGGGACGCCGGCTCATGGGGTGCCGAGGTTTCCTGATGGCACGCCCGCGCATGGCTTCCCCAGGCTTCCCGACGGCACACCCGCGCACGGTGTCCCCAGGTTTCCCGACGGCACGCCCGCTCATGGCTTCCCGCAGGTCCGTGGCGGGCATCCCGAGCAGCGCGAATCCGGTGGCGCCTGGGGGGAGTTGAGCGGGCCCGGCAGGCCGGGCAGCCCGGGCGTCGCTCTTCCGCGGCAGCGGCAGGCGCCGCCGGTGGGCACGAGGGGGCGGAGAGAGCCGCGGCAGGACTACCTCGACGCCTTCGAGCGGGACGGCGGCCTCTTCGAGGGGGACGACGACGTCTTCACGCCCCGGACGCCCGTCGCCCCAGCGCACCGCGAACCGCTCTCCACGCACGCCTCCGATCCCTACGGCACCGTCACCGGCTGGCCCGGCGGGACCGGTGTCGACCGTCCCGAGGACGACGACGCGCCTCCCACGGGCGAACCGGCGCCGCCCGTCAAGGACGGCAAGGGGCGCACCTTCACCGGGATCGCGGCCGCCGCCGTCACCACCGTGCTGGCCGTCGTCGTGGCCGGTCAGGTCACGGACGGGCGGGACGACAACGCCGTACAGTCGCAGTCCGCCACCGACCAGGCCCGCGACGCCCGCGACGGGGCCTCGCGCGGGGAGGGCCGGCCGACGCCTTCCGGTTCGCCGAGCGTGGCGACGCTGACGTACGAGCAGGGGATGGACAAGAGGTACGCGCTCGGTGTCACGCTCAAGGGGCCGGGCGAGTTCGACGCCATCAAGGGGATCGCCAAGGCGCCCGGCAAGGGGCAGAAGTACACCTACCGCGTGGACGTGGAGCAGGGGCTCGGGCTCGACGGCGGACTCTTCGCCGAGGCCGTGCAGAAGACGCTCAACGACGACCGGAGCTGGGCCCACAACGGCGCCCGCACCTTCGAGCGCGTCTACTCCGGCAAGCCCGACTTCGTGATCACCCTCGCCAGCCCGGGGACCACCGCGACCTGGTGCGCCAAGTCCGGTCTGGACACCACCGTGGACAACGTGTCGTGCGACTCGGCCTCCACCGAGCGCGTGATGATCAACGCTTATCGATGGGCGCAGGGATCCAAGACCTACGGTGATCAGATCCACGCGTACCGCCAGATGCTGATCAACCACGAGGTCGGCCACCGGCTCGGCTACAACCACGTCACCTGCGACAAGAACGGCGACCTCGCCCCGGTCATGCAGCAGCAGACCAAGTTCCTCGACCACGACGGAATCCGCTGCCGGGCCAATCCCTGGCCTTATCCGGGCAGCTGACGGGCGCCGCGCCCCGAGTGGCCCGCGAGTGACGATCCGTACGCGCATGATCTCTTAGCGCGACGGAACGCGACCCGCACGGGAAAGTTACGACCGTTCACCCCTTTTGGTGGTGCGACGGACAACCGTCCGTCGCACCACCGCCTTGTCCGCATACGTTCGTCCCGCTGCGAGTCGCCGGGTCAACGGCGGCTCCCCATACGGGAGATCGGGGGTGCGCTGGTGCGCATCGGACTGCTTACGGAGGGTGGCTATCCGTATGTGAGCGGTGATGCCAGGCTCTGGTGCGACCGGCTCGTGCGCGGGCTTGAGCAGCACGAGTTCACCATCTACGCGCTCAGCAGCAGCGAGCGCCAGGAGGACGAGGGCTGGGTTCCGCTGCCGCCGCAGGTCAGCAGGGTGCGCACGGCACCGCTGTGGACGGCCGAGGAGGACGGGGTCGGATACGGACGGCGCGCGCGCCGGCGGTTCGCCGAGTGCTACGGCGAGCTGGCGGCCGCCCTGTGCGAGGGGGGCGTCGCGGAGGCCTCCGGGGAGCCGTCGGCCACCGAGGCGGACCGTTTCGCCAGCGCGCTGTACGGCCTCGCCGAACTCGCCCGCGACGAGGGCGGACTGGTGGGCGCGCTGCGCTCCGAGGCCGCCGTACGCGCCCTGGAACGCGCCTGTCGCGCTCCCGGCGCACTGCGCACGGCGCGTGAGGCGCGCGTACCGGATCTGCTCACCGTCGCCGCGCATCTGGAACGCGCTCTGCGCCCTCTCTCGCTCGACTGGTACGAGGACGACGACCTCGGCTCCGTCGACCTGTGCCATGCCACGTCCGGTGGCGCGGCGGCCCTGCCCGGGCTGCTCGCCCGGCACTTCTGCGGCGTGCCCCTGCTGGTGACCGAGTACGGCGTGCGGCTGCGCACCCACTACCTGACCGCCACGGAGTCCTCGCCCCCTGTACGCGCCCTGCTCACCGCCTTCCACGGCCGACTCGCCGCCGAGGCGTACAGCCGGGCCGCGATCGTCACGTCCGGCAACGCGCACGCGCGCCGCTGGCAGGAGCGCTGCGGCGCCGACCGCGACAAGCTCCGCACGGTCTACCCGGGCATGGACGCCGCCCGCTTCGCGGACGTCGGCGAATCGCCGGAGTGCGCCGACCCGCACACCCTGGTCTGGATCGGCCGGGTGGAACCGGCCAAGGACCTGGTCTCCCTGCTGCACGCCTTCACGGAGATCCGCAAGGAGGAGCCCAAGACGCGGCTGCGGATCGTCGGCGCCCCCTCCGGCTCCGAGGGCACGGCCTACCTCGGCCACTGCAAGGCGCTGGCCGCGCAGCTCTTCCCCGACGAGGCGGACGGCCCGCACGCCGTCGGCGACAACCCCGTCTCCTTCGAGGAGATCGGCGGCCCGGAACTGCCGACCCTGGCCGACGCGTACGCCGCGGGCGCGGTGACCGTCCTGTCCAGCGTCGTCGAGGGCTTCCCGATCAGCCTGGTCGAGGCCATGTTCTGCGGCCGCGCGACGGTGTCCACGGACGTCGGTGCCGTCGTGGAGGTCATCGGCGGCACCGGCCTCGTGGTGCCCCCGCGCAATCCGCGGGCGCTCGCCGAGGCGTGCGTGGCGCTACTGCGCGACACCGAGCGCCGCGAGCGCCTGGGCGCCGCCGCCCGTGCCCGCGCGCTCGAACTGTTCACCGTCGAGCAGAACATCACGGCATTTCACGGCATTTACCTGGACATCGTCTCGCGCACCCCGGTCCGCCGCGTCCTCCTCGACGCCACCGGCGAACCCCTGCCGTTCGCCACCCCCGCCGAGGCCCACGTACCCGGACGCTGGACGGAGCAGGGCCTACACGTCGTGGCACGCGGTGGGCCCGGCTGGGCCGCGGGACCGCCCGTACGCGCCACGGCGCCGGCCGCGGCCACGGAGGGAGCGTCATGAGCGAACTCGGCGAACTGGACCGCCCCGGGGCCCCGAATAGCCCCGGAGCCTGGGACGAACGCTCTCAGGAGTGGCTCGTCACGGAGGCCGACGCAGACCAGGGGCCCGACGCGGACGCCACCACCGACCACGGCCCAGCCCCTGACCCAAGCGCGCGCGGTAAATCCAGAGACACCCGCTCCACCACCCCCACCCCCCGCCGCACCACCGCGGACCCGGTCAAGGCCCTGATGCACCGTCACCGGGACCTCTGCGAACGAGCTGTGGACCCCTTGGAGATCGCGGCCGGCCTGGAGGCCCACGGCGTCACCGACCGCACCGCCGCCCGCTTCCGTCACCGCGACGTCTTCTCCCTGGCCGAGGAGATGTACGCCCGGATCCCCCGCGACGGCGAAACCCCAAAACCCCGCGCCTCCGAGGGTGGCCCTCGCCCACGCGTCGACTGGGTCCTCCTCACCCTCCTCCCCGGCGCCCTGTGCACGGCGACCGTGGTCGGCCTGCACCTCACCCACGGACAGGCCCGCCCGACGGTCGCCGCCGCAGGCGCCCTCGCCGTGGCCCTGGCCCTGCGCGCGGCCCTCGCCCGAGGCCCGCTCAGCCCCAGATCCGGCACCCCCGCGACCGGCACCAGCACCTGGACGTACTGGCTCATCGCCTACGCCCTCCTGGGCGACGGCCTGCTGCGAACCGCCCTGGCCGGCGGCCCCGACGGCCTGCCCGACGGCAGCCCGGACGCCCCCTGGCCCCTCGCCGCCGCTCCGCTCCTGGCCCTCACCTGGGCCTGCGCCCCAGCGGCCTGGACCACCCACCTCCTCACCGCACGAGCCCGCCGCAAACTGACGGCGAGCCGCGGCCTGGAGGACTTCGCCGCATCCGTACGCCCCCTGCTGCTCGGCACGTTCGCCCTGTTCCTCGGCGCCCTGACCGCCCTCCTCACCCTGACCGCGACGACCCTCGACGAACCCGTCACCTACGCCCAGACCACCACCCTGGGCGCCCTTCTCCTCCTCTCCCGCCTCCTCGCCATCCACCGCTTCACCCACGCCCCCGCGGTCATCCTCACGGCCATCGCCACGGCCCAGGCAACGGCCCTGGCCACGGTCTTCGCGGCTCGCCTCCCCGGCTGCGAGGTCCTGGCCCTCCCGGTCCAGACCCTCACCGAGACCTGGGGCCCGGGCAGCGTCCAGGCCCTCACCTGCGGCACAGGAGCGCTGATCCTCCTGCTCCACGCAACCCGCACCCTCACCCGGGCCTCGGCCCACGCCCCGGCGGAGAACCAGCGGTGAGGCGGCTGCGACCGGTGTTCCCGAGACGCGGCAGCCGCGTACGGCGAGCAGGGGACGTGTCGGGGGGTGTCCGCCCGCAGCGGATGGCGCGTCAACACGTTCGCCCTGGTGAGAGACCGATTCCGCGCCAGACCGAGGACGGACACCCGCCGACGCGGCCCCGACCCACGACGAAACCAAAGGCGCTACGCGCACCACCACTCGCGCGCGCAGGCCGCCGCAGGCACCCGGCCCCACCGCCGGAGGCAACCCGCATGACCTTCCCCGAAGGAGACCCCCAAATGATCACCTCCCGACCCGATGCCTCGGCCCCGGGAGCCGCCCGATGAGAGTCCTGCTGATCGGAGCCAACGGCTACCTCGGCCGCTTCGTCGCTGACCGCCTGCTCGCCGACCCGGCCGTCCAGCTCACCGCCCTCGGCCGCGGCGACGACGCGGACGTCCGCTTCGACCTCGCGTCCGGCAGCCCCGGCGCCCTCACCCGCTTCCTCGACGCGGTCCACCCCGGCGTGGTCGTCAACTGCGCCGGCGCCACCCGCGGCGGCGCCCGCGAACTCACCCGCCACAACACCGTCGCCGTCGCCACCGTCTGCGAGGCCCTGCGCCGCAGCGGTTGCGGCGCCCGTCTCGTGCAGATCGGCTGCGGCGCCGAGTACGGTCCCAGCCAGCCCGGCTCCTCCACCGCGGAGGACGCGGTCCCCCGCCCCGGCGGCCCGTACGGCGTCAGCAAACTCGCCGCCACCGAGCTCGTCCTCGGCTCCGGTCTGGACGCCGTGGTCCTCCGGGTCTTCTCACCCGCGGGCCCCGGCACCCCCGCCGGCTCTCCGCTCGGCCGCCTCGCCGAAGCCATGCGCCGCGCCATGCAGTCCGGCGACGGCGAACTCAAACTCGGCGGACTCGGAGCCCAGCGCGACTTCGTCGACGTACGCGACGTGGCCCGCGCCGTACACGCGGCCTCGCTCTCCGCCGCGCAGGGCGTCATCAACATCGGCTCGGGCCGCGCTGTCCGCCTGCGCGACGCTGCCGCGGTCCTCGCCCGCGTGGCCGGATACGGCGGCGCCCTCCACGAACTCGACGGCCACTCCGGGCCGTTGAGGGCGACCATCGGCCACCCCCGCACCGAGTCGGACCACGCGGCCCCCGTCGCGTACCCGTACCCCGACGGCTGCGGCAGCTGGCAGCAGGCCGATGTGCGCACCGCTCGTGACCGGCTGGGCTGGCGGCCCCGGATCGGTCTCGAAGAGTCCCTCGCCGACATCTGGATGGAGGCGGCATGCCGCATCTGACCCGCGCCAAACCGGGCACGGCGAGCACCGACCTGCGCACCGGCTTCGGCGTCCCCGGTTTCGCCCACCCCCTCGTCGCCCCCGCCGAGTGGGCCGAACTCACCCGCCCGGGCACCCCTCTGCACTGGGTCGTCCTGAACGTCGCGGACGGTCCCGGCAGCCGTCCCGACCCGCACTGTCTGGAGGCGGCCGGCCGGCTGCGCAACGCGGGCATCCGCGTCCTCGGCCACCTCGACACCGCGTACGGCGCCCGCGCCTTCGGGGAGGTGATCTCCGAGGCGCACCTCTACATGGACTGGTACAAGGTCGACGGCTTCCTTCTGGACCGCTGTCCGACCGAGCGCGTCGCGCTGCCCGAGATCCGCCGTACGGTCACCACGCTCCGCGCGCTGTGTGAGGAGGCCCACGTCGTCCTCGGCCATGGCATCCACCCGTACCCCGGCTACGCCGAGAACGCCGACCAACTGGTCACCTTCTCCGGCCCTTGGAGCGACTACCGCTGGTCGCAGGTGGCGGAGTGGACCGCCGACCATCCACCCGAGCGTTTCTGTCACTTCGTCCACGGGGTGCCGCGCCCTCACCTGGAGGAGGCGCTGCGCATCGCCCGCTGGCAGGGGGCGTCGACGATCTACTTCACCGACCGCACGGACCGCGGCGGCCGCACCGATCCCTGGGAGACCATGCCCGGTTACTGGGACGAGATCGTCTCGCGGATCGGAACGGGTGTCTCGGAATGAAAAAGGCCATGGCACTGTTACGGGGAGAACAACCGTAATGATTGACCGACCAACGGAGTCCCCGTGTCGCTGCCACCCCTGGTCGAGCCCGCTGCCGAGCTCACCGTAGACGAGGTCCGCAGGTACTCCCGCCACCTGATCATCCCCGACGTCGGGATGGACGGGCAGAAGCGGCTGAAGAACGCCAAGGTGCTCTGTGTGGGCGCCGGCGGCCTGGGCTCGCCGGCGTTGATGTACCTGGCCGCCGCGGGCGTGGGCACGCTCGGCATCGTGGAGTTCGACGAGGTCGACGAGTCGAATCTGCAGCGTCAGATCATCCACAGCCAGGCCGACATCGGCCGCTCCAAGGCCGTGTCCGCGCGCGACTCCGTCCTCGGCATCAACCCGTACGTCAACGTGGTCCTTCACGAAGAGCGGCTCGAAGCCGAGAACGTGATGGAGATCTTCAGCCAGTACGACCTGATCGTCGACGGCACGGACAACTTCGCGACCCGCTACCTGGTCAACGACGCGTGTGTGCTGCTGAACAAGCCGTACGTGTGGGGCTCGATCTACCGCTTCGACGGTCAGGCCTCCGTGTTCTGGTCCGAGCACGGCCCCTGCTACCGCTGCCTCTACCCTGAGCCCCCGCCGCCGGGCATGGTTCCCTCCTGCGCCGAGGGCGGTGTCCTGGGCGTGCTGTGCGCGTCCATCGGCTCCATCCAGGTCAACGAGGCCATCAAGCTCCTCGCGGGCATCGGCGAGCCGCTCGTCGGCCGCCTGATGATCTACGACGCCCTGGAGATGCAGTACCGCCAGGTCAAGGTCCGCAAGGACCCGAACTGCGCGGTCTGCGGTGAGAACCCGACCGTCACCGAGCTCATCGACTACGAGGCCTTCTGCGGCGTCGTCTCCGAGGAGGCCCAGGAAGCGGCCGCCGGCTCGACGATCACTCCCAAGCAGCTCAAGGAGTGGATCGACGACGGCGAGAACATCGAGATCATCGACGTCCGTGAGATCAACGAGTACGAGATCGTCTCCATCCCGGGCGCCAAGCTGATCCCGAAGAACGAGTTCCTCATGGGCACCGCCCTGGAGACCCTGCCGCAGGACAAGAAGATTGTCTTGCACTGCAAGACGGGTGTCCGCAGTGCGGAAGTCCTCGCGGTCCTGAAGTCCGCGGGCTTCTCCGACGCCGTGCACGTCGGCGGCGGCGTGATCGGCTGGGTCAACCAGATCGAGCCGAGCAAGCCGGTCTACTGACCGCACCAGCCGGTCTACCGACCCGGCATCCCGGCCTGAGCGGCGGGGGTCTCGCGCACCGACGGTGCCCGAGGCCCCCGCCGTCTTCATGAGCAGACCTTGCCGTCCCTCGGTACCGTCCCGGCCAGCAGATACGCGTTCACCGTGGAGTCCACGCAGTCGCTCCCGCTGCCGTACGCACCGTGGCCCTGGCCCTTCCAGGTGAGCACCACGCCTACGCCCTTGCCCAGCTCGTCCGCCATCTTCTGCGCGCCCTCGTACGGCGTCGCGGGGTCGCCCGTGTTGCCGACCACCAGGATCGGCGCCGCTCCGGGCGCGCTCACCTCCGGGCTCTCGTGCTGCCCGGCCACCGGCCAGTTGTGACACCAGCCGGCCGTGTCCCAGCCGAGGAAGGTTCCGAAGACGGGCGAGATCTTCTCGAACTCCGGCAACAGCTTCTTCGTCTCCGCGGCCGTCGGCCGCTGCTTGTCGTCCAAGCACGATATGACCCGTTGTGAGTGGGTCGTCGTGCCGTAGCGACCCGACGGGTCACGCTCGTTGTAACCGTCCGCGAGAGCCAGGAGCTCCGACCCGTCGCCCTGCTCCGCCGCCTCCAGGGCGCTGGTCAGTGTGGGCCAGCTGTCCTGGCTGTACAGCGGCAGGACGATGCCCGTGACGGCGAGCGTCTGCGTCAGTTCCCGCCCGGACGACGTCGGCAGCGGGTTCGCGTCGATCTCCTTCAGCAGGTCCGCGATCTTCTGCGAGCCCTGCTCCGAGTCCTGGCCGGTGGACTTCAGGTAGTCGTCCAGAGCGCGCTGGAAGCCCCGGGCCTGGTTCTTCGCATGGCCGACCGTGTCGGCACTCGGGTCGACGACCGCGTCCAGGATCAGTCGCCCCACGTTCTTCGGGAACAAGTGGGCGTAGACGCCGCCGAGTTCGGTGCCGTACGAGATGCCGAAGTAGTGCATCTTCCGGTCGCCGAGGACCTGGCGCATCAGGTCCATGTCGCGTGCGGTGTCGGTGGTCGAGACGTGCGCCAACAGCTTTCCGGCGTCCTTCGCACAGCCCTTGCCGAAGTCGGCGGCGTCCTTGAAGTACGCCGACTCCTCGGACGACGTGTCCGGGGAGACGTCCACCGACTCGGCGGCCTGGATCTCCTTGTCGCTGCGGCAGCGGACGCCCTCGCTGGCGCCCACTCCGCGCGGGTCCCAGCTGACCAGGTCGTACCGCTCGCGGAGGAGGGAGGTGGTGGCGGCGTACGCAGGCATCGTGGACACACCGGAGCCGCCGGGGCCGCCGAAGTTGAACAGGAGCGAGCCGATGCGGTTGTCGCCCCGGGCCTTGGTGCGGATCAGTGCGAGGCCGATCGTCTCGCCGTCCGGCTTCGACCAGTCCAGCGGCACCTTGAGTGTCGCGCACTGCCAGTCGCTGCCCGGCGCGGAGGAGTCCGCGGTGGCCTTGCAGCGCGCCCAGTCGAGCTTCTGGGAGGTCAGTGAGGAGGGCAGGGCGGAGTCGGCCGTACCGGAGGATTCGGCCGACGGCTGTGCCCGGCCGGTCTTCCGGCCGCCCTTGTCATCGCTTGACGAGCCGCCGCTGCAGCCCGTCACCAGCAGTGCGGCGGCGGCGCCCAGGGCCGTCCACCGTACGAAACGCGTCATTGCACTTCCCCCCTCGCAGGCCGTCCGCCCTGTGCCGCGGATGGCTGTCCGGCCATGGTAGGCGGATCTCGGCTCAGCCGCTGCGGCCTGTGGATAACGTTCTGACCTGCGAGTTCTCCCCGATTCGGGGTGGGATGTGTCAGGAGCAGACGGTTTTGGCCGCGGGAATCCTCCCGTCCAGCAGATAGCCGTTCACGGCGTCCTGCACGCACCTGTTCTTGCTGTCGTACGCACCGTGCCCCTGCCCCTTGTAGGTCAGCTCGACACCGACGCCCTCGCCCAGCGCGTCCACCATCTTCCTCGCACCCTCGTACGGGGTGGCCGGGTCGCCGGTGTTGCCCACGACGAGGATCGGCGCGGAGCCGGGTGCGCTCACGTCGGGATGGTCGGCGGCGCCCGGCACGGCCCAGTCCGTGCAGCTGATCATGCCCCAGGCCAGGAAGTCGCCGAACAGGGCGGAGGCGGCCCGGAACTCGGGCAGTTTCCGCTCCACATGGTCGGCGGTGTACCGAGGCTTGTCGTCGGCGCAGTTGATGGCGATGTTGGCGGCGGTGATGTTGCTGTACTCGCCGTCCTGATTACGGCCGTTCATCGAGTCGGACAGCGCCATCAGGATCTGCCCGTTCCCGTCGTACGCCTGCTCGAGGCCCTCGGTGAGGTACTCCCAGAAGTCCTGCGAGTACAGCGCCTGCGCGATGCCGTTGGTCGCGGCGCTCTGGGTCAGCTCGCGCGGGGGGAGGCCGAGGATCGGCTTGCGGTCGAGGTCCTTGAGCAGTGTGGCGATGCGGTCCTTGACGTCCTGAGCGGTGTCGCCGACCGGGCAGTCCTCGACCTGGGAGGTGCAGTCCTCGGCGTAGTTGTCGAGAGCGCGCTGGAAGCCCCTGGCCTGTCCGAGCGAGCCCTGTTCGGCGTTCTGCGTCGGGTCCACGACCGCGTCGAAGACCGCGCGGCCGACGCGCTTGGGGAACAAGTGGGCGTAGACACCGCCGAGTTCGGTGCCGTACGAGACGCCGAAGTAGTGCAGCTTGGCGTCGCCGAGGACTTGGCGCATCAGGTCCATGTCGCGGGCCGCGTCCGTGGTGCGGACATGGGGCAGCACCTTCTCGGAGTTCGCCTCGCAGTCCTCGTTGAACTCCTTGGTGTTGTCCAGGAGCGTGCTGCGCTCGGCCGCGTCGTCGGGAGTGGCGTCCTGCTGGAAGAAGGCGTCCAGTTGGAGGTCGTTCTGGCACTCCACGGGGGCGCTGCGGCCGACCCCGCGCGGGTCGAAGCTGACCAGGTCGTAGCGGGTACGCAGTTTCGCGTAGTCCTCGCCGAATGCGGGCAGCGTGGTGACGCCGGAGCCGCCGGGGCCGCCGAAGTTGAAGACCAGCGAGCCGATGCGTTCGCTTTCGTCGCCGCTCGCCCTCGCCCGGATCAGCGCGAGCTTGATCGTGTCTCCCTTGGGCTCGGCCCAGTCCAGGGGCGTCTTCATAGTTGCGCACTGCCACTTGTCGCCGTCCGCGAGAGGGGACGGGGCGTCACCGCCGCCTTCCGCCGGGGACGGTGCCGGACAGTCCTCCCAGCTCAGTTCCTGGGCCGACAGGTCCTCGTCCTGGGAGTCGTCACCGCAGCCCGCCAGCACGGAGGACAGCAGAAGGGCGGTGGCGGTGAGGGCAGCGGCGCGCAGCCGGGGAGGGTTCGGCATGACCCCATCCTGCGGTCGCACACGACGGGACGCTCGGGGCGCGAGCCGTACGAGGTACGCCGCCGGGACCCCCGTACCGGATGCTCGTACTACAGCGCTCCCTTGCGCGTGAGGTGGTTGAAGGCGAGCCAGCCGGGCAACACCGGCAGCCACAGCGTCAACAGACGGAAGAGCAGCACCGCCGGCGCGGCGACCTCCTTGGGGAGGCCGACGGCGATCAGACCGACCGTCAGGGTCGCCTCCACCGCGCCCACGCCACCCGGCGTCGGGGCCGCGGACCCCAGCGCGTTGCCGGCGAGGAAGACGACGGCGACGCTGGCGATGCTGATCGAGGTGCCCTCGGTGCCGAACGCCCGGATCGAGGCGTCCAGACACATCACGAAGCAGGCCGTCAGGAGCAGCATGCCGCCAATCCCGGTGATCAGCTTCTGCGGCCGCTGGAGCACGTCGAGCATGCGCGGCACGACACCCGCGAACAGCGACCTCACGCGCGTGACGACGAATTTCCGCAGGAACGGCACCGAGGTCACCACGAGCACCAGCACCGCCACCGTCAGCAGACCCGCGATGACCGTCCGGGACGGCGACAGCGACGGTGTCTTCTCGGTACCGGTCAGATAGCCGAAGGACAGCAGCATCAGGATGTGGCAGCCGAGCCCGAACAGCTGCGACGCGCCGACGCTCGCCACCGCGAGCCCGGGCCGCACGCCCGCGCGTTGCAGGAAGCGCGTGTTGAGGGCGACGCCGCCCACGGCGGCCGGCGCGACGATCTTCACGAACGAGCCGGCGACCTGGGCCGCCACAGTCCGCACGAAGGGCACCCGCTCGGGCACGAAGCCCAGCAGGGCCATCGCCGCCGCCAGGTAGCTCAGCGCGGAGAAGACCACGGCGGCGGCGACCCAGCCCCACTCGGCGTTCTCGATGAGCGGGCCGAACTCGATGTGCGTGAGCTGCGTCAGCAGGAAGTACGCGCCGATCGCGCCGGCGATGAAACTGAGCAGCGTGCGCAGCCGCACCCGCTCCAGGCGGGCCGGCTCCACCGGGGCCTGGGGCCTGATCAGCAGCACCTCGTGGCGGATCTGCGTGAGCAGGTCCTCCTCGCGTGCCTCCTCCACGGCCTCGTCGATGGCCCGCTTCTCGGCCCTGGCCTCCGCCTTCACGGCCCTCTTGTCGGGCTTTTCGAGTACGGGCCGGGTAGGGTGCGGCGCTTCCTCCAGGCGGGCCTGCTTGTCCTGCCGGGACGCCTCGAGGACCGCCTCCCGCTCGCGTTCGGCGCGCTCCCGGGCCAGTCTGCGCAGCGTCGCGCGCGTGGAGCGGCTCAGCGCGATGGGCTGCAGCATCGGCAGACAGTCGGCCACGGCGTCCGGACCGAGCACCTCCACCGCCGCGGCCACCGCGCGCTGGGCGCCCACCCTGAGGCCGAGCGTCACCAGCAGCTGGGAGGTGTCCATGCGCAGCAGCAGGTCGCCGGCCGCGATCTCGCCGACGCGCAGGTCGGTGAGGATCACCGTGCCGGAACGATCCACCAGAATCGCGTCGCCGACGAGCCTTCGGTGCGCGATGCGCCGGGACTGCAGTGCGCGCACCTGGTGCCAGGTGTCGCGCAGCAGTTCGTCGGTGATCTCCTCGTCCGCGAGGGAGTCGAGGGTGCGCCCGCCGGTGTGCTCGTAGACGAGCATCACCGCGTCGGGGCCGAGCTCGGAGGTCGCGATCAGTTTGGGCGCGTTGGCGCCGGCGGCGATCGCCGCGTAGGCGAGCAGCGCCTCCTGCTCCAGTGCCTGCCGCAGCGACTGGAGGCTGCTGCGGGTGGCGAAGCCGCGCAGGGTCAGGTTGCGATAGGCACGGTAGAAGAAGCCCTGGGCCTGCTGCTCCCGGTCGACGACTGTGACGTCCAGCGGTGGACCGTCCTCCAGGGTGACGAAATAGCGTCGGCCGCGGTCTCCGGTCTCCGGGGTCTCCGCCACCTCCTCGCGAGCCGCGCTCACCGGGCGGAAGCCGACGTGGCTGAGGCCCGCCATCAGCGTCCGGCCGGTGGGGCGGACGTTGGGCGAGCCGACCGCGTAGAGCGTCCCGTAGGCCACGGTCCAGCCGATGAGCACCGTCAGGATGATCGAGAAGGGTGTCGTGTAGCCGGTGACGAGCATCGAGAACGCGTCGAGCATCAGCACGATCCACAGCACCGCTCGCCAGCGCGGCCGGCGCGACATGCCCACGGCCGTCATGTACGCGATGACGGGCGCCAGATAGCCGTGCACGGGGTCGGTGAGGGCGTGGATGTCGCCGGGGGAGGGCTGGGTGAGCGCCTCCTGGATCGAGTCGGGGGCGGCCTTGGCGACCCACAGGTCAGTGGCGAGGGTCACTCCGTGCGCCAGGACGGCCGCGAGGACGCCGTCGGCGATGCGCAGCCCGTCGCGTTTGATCAGCCGCTCGATCGCGAACGCGACCGGCACCAGGAGGATCGCGATGCTGGACGCCAGTCCGGCGATCTTGATCAGCAGATCCGGTGCCCGTCCGGTGCCCTTGTTGATGTCCTGCTCAAGGCCCGAGGTGGTGCCGTGGGCGAACGCGGCGATCGCGATCAGCAGGGCCACCGCCAGCACGCCCACCAGGAGCCGCATGAGATCGTTGGGCCGGTGCACGCGCGCGGGGAGGAGAGGTTCGTCACCCTCGACCTCGTCGGCGTGTACCTCGTCAGGATCGCCGGAGTCGGGCCCGGACGGTGCCGAGGGCGCCTCCTTGTCGGCGTCTCCCGCACCCTTCTCGTCCGTCTTCTCGTCCGCCTTGTCCGTCTTCTCGTCCGCGTCGGCGGTGTCCGGGCGCGACGATGCGGCAGGGGTGCTCTCCGCGCCCTCGGGATGCACACCCTGCTGCTTCATCGTCTCTTCTTGGTCTCGTATCACCGGTCACCGCCCGCACGATGGTGGCATGCCCCACCGACACAGGGGGGTGTCAGGGTGCACAAGCGGGGGCGCACAGTCTGCCGGAAGCGCCGTCTCAGGGCGAGGGATACCCACAGTCGTGAGCGCGTCACATTGTCGGTGGGGTGGGGCAGGATGGGGCGGATGAGCGAGGAGAGCCTTCCGGACGAAGCCCGCGCGGAGCACGCGGACGCGCTGCCGGAGTACGCCGAGCGAGTCCTCGACGTCGCCGAGCGGATTCCGCCCGGCCGCGTCATGACGTACGGGGACGTCGCGGAGTGGCTGGAGGAAGGCGGACCCCGTCAGGTGGGACGCGTCATGGCGCTCTACGGCGGAGCCGTTCCGTGGTGGCGGGTCGTCCGCGCGGACGGTGTCCTGCTGCCGGGCCACGAGCTGGAGGCTTTCAGCCGCTACCGCGCGGAGGGCACGCCCCTGAAGGAGGCGAGCAGGGCCGCCGAGGGCCATCTCCCGCGGATCGACATGAGACGGGCGCGGTGGGACGGCGGTGAACGCGCGGAGGGTCACACCTGACAGCTTCCGCCATCGGGCGGCCTCAGGGGCGGCCGGACGGCCGTACGGGCGAAACAGGGCGCGTCCGTGACATGTCGGCGAAAAAAGGACACATGCGTGGTGTGCCTGGGACAAGCAGGCATGTCCGAGGCATGCCGTACGTTCGTGGGGCGAGGGGCGTACGTGTCGAGAGTGCCGTGAGGGAAGAAGAGGAAGCCCTGCTTCCGCGCCTCCCGTCGGCGTAGCGTCGGCTGCACGTGCCCCCTTCATCCCGCGATCACCGTCCTCCCCGCACGGAGGACAGCCCCACTGCACACCCACCAGGACCGGCGAACCACGTGAGCTCCTCTTCCTCCACCAAGCGCCTGTCGCACCCACAGGGGCGACAGGGGAACCGTGGCGCTTACCGACTGGTGCGTACCCCGCCGGCCCGCGTGGATCCCCCTCGTCTGGACGCCGCACAGCGCGCCGTGGTTGACCACGCCACCGGCCCGCTGCTCGTTCTCGCAGGTCCGGGCACCGGAAAGACCACCACGCTCGTCGAGTCGGTGGCGGCGAGGATCGCCCGGGGCGGTGACCCCGCGCGCGTGCTGGTGCTGACGTTCAGCCGTAAGGCGGCCGTCGAACTGCGCGACCGCATGGCGCTGCGCATAGGGGCGGCGTGGGCGCCCCAGGCGACCACCTTCCACTCGTTCTGCTACGCCCTGGTCCGCGCCCATCAGGACACCGACCTGTTCGTGGAGCCCCTCAGGCTGCTGTCCGGTCCCGAGCAGGACGTCGCCGTCCGTGAACTGCTCGCGGGCCAGCCCGACCTGGAACGGCTCGGCCTCGCGCACGTGCGCTGGCCGGACGAACTGCGCGCCTGCCTGACCACCCGAGGCTTCGCCGACGAGGTCCGCGCGGTCCTCGCCCGCAGCCGCGAACTGGGCCTGGGCCCGGGCGCCCTGGACGCCTTCGCCCGCCGCATCGGCCGCCCCGACTGGCGTGCGGCGGCCGCCTTCCTCGCCGAGTACCTCGACGTCCTCGACCTGCAGGGTGTGCTCGACTACGCCGAACTGGTCCACCGCGCGGTCCTCCTCGCCCGCCGCCCCGAGGCCGCCGAGCGGCTCGCCGCGCAGTACGACGCCGTCTTCGTCGACGAGTACCAGGACACCGATCCGGCCCAGGTACGACTGCTGCACGCGCTCGCCGGGGGCGGCCGCACCCTCGTCGCCTTCGGCGACCCCGACCAGTCGATCTACGCGTTCCGCGGCGCCGACGTGAACGGCATCCTGGACTTCCCCCAGGCCTTCCCGCGCGCGGCCGGCCGTCCGGCGCCGGTCGAGGTCCTGCGTACCTCACGCCGCTCCGGAGCCTCTCTGCTGGCCGCGACCCGGCTGCTGACCCAGCGCATGCCGCTGACCCGCCTTCCGGCCCACAAGGTGCGCGCCCACCGGGAGCTGACTCCCGTCCGGGACGGAGGCCGCGTCGAGGTGTACACCTACCCGACGACCGGCACCGAGCTGGACAACATCGCCGACATCCTCCGCAGGGCACACCTGGAGGACGGCGTCCCCTGGGGCGAGATGGCCGTCCTGGTGCGCGCCGGATCCCGCACCATCCCGACGGTCCGCCGCGCGCTCACCGCGGCCGGCGTGCCCCTGGACATCGACGGCGACGACCTGCCACTGCGGCACGAGCCGGCGGTGGCTCCGCTGCTGACGGCACTGCGGGCGGTGGCAGCGGCGGAAGCCACAGAGCAGGCCGCAACAGGGGAGGCCACGGAGCAGGCCGAAGAAGCCGAAGAAACCAAAGAAACCAAAGAAACCGAAGAGGCCGAAGAGGCCGCAGAAGGGGAGGCCACGCAAGAGGAGGCCACGGAGCAGCCCCCGGAAGGGGCTCCCTCTGAAGAGCGGGAGCCCGAGACCTGCTGGCTCGACACCGAAACCGCCCTCACCCTCCTCGCCTCCCCCCTCGCGAGCATGGACGCCGCCGACCTGCGCCGCCTCGGCCGTGCCCTGCGCGACGAGGAGCGGGCCGCGGGCAACCCCCTGCCGCCGCCCTCGGACGAGCTGCTCGCGCGGGCGCTGGCCGAGCCGGAGCGCCTGGCCGTGCACGACCCCACGTACGCGCGAGGTGCCCAGCGGCTCGGCGCGCTGCTCAGGAAGGCCCGTGAGCGCCTGGCGGGCGGCGGTACGGCCGAAGAGGCGCTGTGGGACCTCTGGGAGGGCACGCCGTGGCCGACGCGCCTGGAGCGGTCCGCCCGACGCGGCGGCGCCGCGGGACGCAACGCCGACCGGGACCTGGACGCCGTGTGCGCGCTGTTCGCGACCGCCGCCCGCGCGGAGGAGCGCACCGGCGGCCGGGGCGCCCTGAACTTCCTGGAGGAGATCGACGCCGAGGACATCGCCGCTGACACGCTCACGCGGCGTGCCGTACGCCCCGATGCCGTCCGCCTGATGACCGCGCACCGCTCCAAGGGCCTGGAATGGCGGCTCGTCGTCGTCGCGGGCGTCCAGGAGGGGCTGTGGCCGGACCTGCGTCGGCGGGGCTCCCTCCTGGAGGCCGACCGCATCGGCCGCGACGGACTGGCCGAACCGCTCACCCCGGGGGCGCTGCTCGCCGAGGAGCGCCGCCTGTTCTACGTGGCCGCCACGCGCGCGCGTGAACGCCTCGTCGTCACCGCGGTCAAGGCGCCCGCCGACGACGGTGACCAGCCCTCCCGCTTCCTGACCGAACTCGGCGTCGAGCCCAAGGACGTCACAGGCCGCCCCCGCCGCCCGCTGTCGGTGGCCGCGCTCGTCGCGGAACTCCGCGCCACCACCGTCGACCCGCGCGTCTCGGGCACCCTCAGGGAGGCAGCCGCCCGCCGGCTGGCCCGGCTCGCCGCACTCGCCGACGAGGACGGCCGCCCCCTGGTGCCGTCCGCCCACCCCTACCGCTGGTGGGGCATGTTCGAACCGACCGAGAGCAAGATCCCACTGCGCGACCGCGACCAGCCCGTCGTGCTCTCCGGCAGCGCCCTCGACCAGCTCGCCAACACCTGCGCCCTGCAGTGGTTCCTGGGCCGCGAGGTGAAGGCCGACGCGCCCGCGACGGTCGCCCAGGGCTTCGGCAACGTGGTGCACGTCCTCGCCGACGAGGTGGCCTCCGGGCACACCCCGGCCGACCTGGCCGTCCTCATGGAGCGACTCGACTCCGTGTGGAACGCGCTCGCCTTCGACGCGCCGTGGAAGTCGGCGCAGGAGAAGGAGAACGCGCGCGTGGCGCTCGAACGCTTCCTGAAGTGGCACGTCATGGACCGCAGCGGGCGCACACCGGTCGCCAGCGAGCACGACTTCGACGTGACCCTTGAGGCGGGCGAGGTCGAGGTGCGCATCCGCGGCCAGATGGACCGCGTGGAGGCCGACGGCGAGGGCCGCGCCTACGTCGTCGACTTCAAGACCGGCAAGCAGGCGCCCAGCGCCGCCGAGGTGGAGCACCACCCCCAGCTCGCCGTCTACCAGCTCGCCGTCCGCGAGGGCGCCGTCGACGAGGCCTTCGACGGAGTGCGCCCCGAGCCGGGCGGCGCCGAACTCGTCCAGCTCCGCCAGGGCGCCGCCAAGCGGGACGGCGGCGAGACCCTGCCCAAGGTGCAGGCCCAGGAGCCGCTGGAGGGCGAGTGGGTCGGCGATCTGCTGGCTACGGCCGCCGGCAAGGTCCTCGACGAACGGTTCACGCCGAGTGCGGGCCAGCACTGCTCGCACTGCGCGTTCCGGGCGTCGTGCAGCGCGCAGCCGGAGGGACGGCACGTGGTGGAGTGAGCGCACTGGTGTGATCAGTCGCACCACGTGTGCTGACCTGCGCTTCACCCGGCCCCGAGGGCGATGTGTCCTCGACTGTCAGTGGCCGCCGCTAGCCTCTCCGACATGCCCGCCCGTATCACCGATCCCGATCAGCTCAAGGAGCTCCTCGGCATCCCGTTCACCCCGGAGCAGACGGCCTGCATCACCGCGCCGCCCGCCCCGCAGGTGATCGTGGCCGGAGCCGGCTCGGGCAAGACCACGGTGATGGCGGCCCGCGTGGTCTGGCTGGTCGGCACCGGCCAGGTCGCTCCCGAACAGGTGCTCGGCCTCACCTTCACCAACAAGGCCGCCGGTGAGCTCGCCGAGCGCGTGCGCAAGGCGCTGATCAAGGCCGGCGTCACCGACCCCGACGTCATCGACCCGGACAACCCGCCGGGCGAGCCGGTGATCTCCACCTACCACGCCTTCGCGGGCCGCCTGCTGACCGACCACGGCCTGCGCATCGGCCTCGAACCGACCTCCCGCCTGCTCGCCGACGCCACCCGCTTCCAGCTCGCCGCGCGCGTACTGCGCGAGGCCCCCGGCCCCTACCCGGCGCTGACCCGCTCCTTCGCCGACCTGGTCAGCGATCTCCTCGCGCTCGACGCCGAGCTCGCCGAGCACCTCGTACGACCCGAGGACCTGCGCGCGTACGACGCCGACCTGCTGCGTGCCCTCCAGGGCGCCAAGCTCACCAACGACGCCTTGCGCAAAGTGCCCGAGACGGCCGCCGCCCGCCGTGAACTCGCCGAACTGGTCGTCCGCTACCGCACCGCCAAGCGCGACCGTGACCTGCTGGACTTCGGCGACCAGATCGCCCTGTCCGCCCGGCTCGCCGGAATCCCCGAGGTGGGCCGCGTCCTGCGCGACGAGTTCCGGGTGGTGCTCCTGGACGAGTACCAGGACACCTCCGTGGCCCAGCGCGTCCTCCTGGCGGGCCTGTTCGGCGGCGGCACCGGCCACCCCGTGACCGCGGTCGGCGACCCCTGTCAGGCGATCTACGGCTGGCGCGGCGCCTCCGTGGCCAACCTGGACGACTTCCCGGAACACTTCGCCCATGCCGACGGCCGCCTCGCCGCCCGTCAGTCGCTCAGCGAGAACCGCCGCAGCGGCGGCCGCCTCCTCGACCTCGCCAACGGCCTCGCCGAGCCGCTGCGCGCCATGCACGCGGGCGTGGAGGCCCTGCGCCCGGCCCCGGGCGCCGAGCGCGACGGCATGGTCCGCTGCGCCCTCCTGCCGACCCACGCCGAGGAGATCGACTGGCTCGCCGACTCCATCGCGCACCTGGTGAACACGGGCAAGGCACCCGGTGAGATCGCCGTCCTGTGCCGTACCGCCACCGACTTCGCCGAGATCCAGGGTGCGCTCGTCGCCCGGGACGTCCCCGTGGAGGTCGTCGGCCTGTCCGGGCTGCTGCACCTGCCCGAGATCGCCGACCTCGTCGCCGTCTGCGAGGTCCTCCAGGACCCCGGCGCCAACGCTTCCCTCGTCCGTCTGCTGACCGGCCCGCGCTGGCGCATCGGCCCGCGCGACCTCGCCCTCCTTGGGCGGCGCGCCCGGCTGCTCGTCTCCCACGCGCGCGTGGACGGCGACGACGACCCGGACCGCCGGCTCGCCGAGGCCGTCGAGGGAGTCGACCCGTCCGAGGTGATATCGCTCGCCGACGCGCTCGACACGTTCCTGGAGACGCCGCTCGACGGTGACGGGGACGACGACGGGCTGCCCTTCTCGCCGGATGCGCGCGTGCGGTTCGCGCGCCTGGCCACCGAACTGCGCGACCTGCGCCGCTCGCTGTCCGACCCGCTGATGGACGTCCTGCACCGCGTCCTCGCCGTCACCGGCCTGGAGGTGGAACTGTCGGCGTCCCCGCACGCGCTGGCCGCCCGCCGCCGCGAGACCCTCTCCAACTTCCTGGACGTCGCCGCCTCGTTCGCCGCCGGCGACAACGAGACGAGCCTGCTCGCCTTCCTCGCCTTCCTGCGCACCGCCGCCCAGTACGAGAAGGGCCTCGACAACGCCCTCCCCGGCGGCGAGAACACCGTCAAGGTGCTCACCGCGCACAAGTCCAAGGGCCTGGAGTGGGACGTCGTGGCTGTCCCCGGACTGGTCACGGGCACCTTCCCCAGCACCCAGGGCCGCGAGAAGTGGATCGCCCAGGGCAAGGTGGTGCCGCACGAACTGCGCGGCGACGCCGACACCCTCCCCGACGTCACCTCCTGGGACTCCCGCGGCCTGAGGGCCTTCCACGAGGACATGAAGGAGCACCAGCACACCGAGGAACTCCGCCTCGGCTACGTCACCTTCACCCGCCCCCGCTCCCTGCTGCTCGGCTCCGGCCACTGGTGGGGGCCCAGCCAGAAGAAGCCCCGCGGGCCGTCCGACTTCCTCCAGGCCCTGTACGAGCACTGCGCGGCCGGACACGGCGAGATCGAGGCCTGGGCGGACGAGCCCGCCGAGGACGAGGAGAACCCGGCCCTGCACCAGCGGACCGCCGACCAGGTGTGGCCCCTGCCCCTGGACGAGACGTCCCTGGCCCGCCGCCGAGCGGCCGCCGAGACGGTCCTGACACACCTTGAACACCTCGCCTCCCACGAGGACGACCACCCCGCCGCCCTGCACGACCCGGACACCTTCGACGACCCGGACTGGCCCGTGCCGCCGGACGACGACGTGGTTCCCGGGGACGACGCGGTTCCCGAGCCCGACCCCTACGCACTCGACTACGAACTCGGCCTCTACGAGGAGGCCCCGTTCGCCGGGGAGGACTCGGCCGACTGGGACTCCTGGAGCGCGGACCGCCCGACCGTCCCGCACCAGGCCGTGGGGCCGGGCGCCACGGAACACCCCCGTACCGAACCGGCGCGGCCCCACCCCACGGAACCGGGAAACGCGCCCCTCACCCCGGAAGAGGCCCGCACCATCGCCTCCTGGGACCGTGACCTCGACGCCCTCACCGGTGAACTCCTGCGCTCCCGCGAGAGCGTCACCGACGTCCCCCTGCCCGCGTCGCTGACCGCGTCCCAGCTGATGCGCCTGGCCGCCGACCCGGCGGGCCTCGCCCAGGAACTGGCCCGTCCCATGCCCCGCCCGCCGCAGCCGGCAGCGCGCCGTGGCACCCGCTTCCACGCCTGGATCGAGTCCCGCTTCGAGGCACTGACGCTGCCCATGCTGGAGCCGGAGGAACTGCCCGGCAACGAGGCCGAGATCGCCGACGAACGCGATCTCGAAGCCCTCAAGGACGCCTTCGAGCGCACCGAGTACGCCCAGCGCACGCCCTACCGCGTGGAGGCCCCCTTCCAGCTCGCGATCGCCGGGCGCGTGGTCCGGGGCCGTATCGACGCCGTCTACAAGGAGGGCGACGGCCCGACGGCCACGTACGAGATCGTCGACTGGAAGACCAGCCGCACCCGCACCGCGGATCCGCTCCAGCTCGCCGTCTACCGGCTCGCCTGGGCCGAGCGGCAGGGCGTACCCCTGGAGTCGGTCACGGCGACCTTCCTCTACGTGCGCAGCGGCGAGGTCGTACGACCGGACGACCTGCCCGGCAGAGCCGCACTGGAGCGGCTGCTGCTGGAGGAGCCGGGGGGTGAGGAACCGCACGACGAGGATGTCGGTGCGGGCCGATAGGCTCGTGACCATGAGCCAGCCCGTTGACAGTGCCGTCAGCGCCGCCCGTACGTACATCGCGCGGCACCGTGCCGCCTTCCTCGACGAGCTCGCCGAGTGGCTGCGCATCCCGTCCGTGTCGGCCCAGCCCGACCACGCGACCGACGTACGTCGCAGCGCCGACTGGCTCGCCGCCAGGCTTCAGGAGACCGGCTTCCCGACCGCCGAGGTCTGGGAGACACCGGGCGCGCCCGCCGTCTTCGCCGAATGGCCCTCCGACGACCCCGAGGCGCCCACGGTCCTGGTCTACGGCCACCACGACGTGCAGCCCGCCGCCCGCGAGGACGGCTGGGACAGCGAGCCCTTCGAGCCCGTCATCCGGGAGAACCGTCTCTACGCGCGCGGGGCGGCCGACGACAAGGGCCAGGTGTTCTTCCACACACTCGGCGTCCGCGCCCACCTCGCCGCCACCGGCCGTACCGCGCCGGCCGTGCACCTCAAACTGCTGATCGAGGGCGAGGAGGAGTCCGGGTCCCCGCACTTCCGCGCACTCGTCCAGGAGCACGCGCAGAGGCTCGCCGCCGACGTCGTCATCGTGTCCGACACCAGCATGTGGTCCGAGGACACCCCCACGGTATGTACCGGCATGCGCGGCCTCGCCGAGTGCGAGATACGGCTGTACGGCCCGGACCAGGACATCCACTCCGGCGCCTTCGGCGGCGCCGTCCCCAACCCGGCCACGGCCGCTGCCCGCCTCGTCGCCGCCCTGCACGACGAGCAGGAGCGCGTGGCGGTCCCCGGCTTCTACGACGGCATCGTCGAGCTCACCGACCGCGAACGCGCACTCTTCGCCGAGCTGCCCTTCGATGAGCAGGAGTGGCTGCGCGAGGCCAAGTCGCACGCCATCCACGGTGAGTTCGGGCACACCACCCTGGAGCGCATCTGGGCCCGCCCCACCGCCGAGATCAACGGCATCGGTGGTGGCTACCAGGGACCCGGCAGCAAGACGATCATCCCGTCCTCCGCCCTGCTGAAGCTCTCCTTCCGGCTGGTCGCGGGCCAGGACCCCGATCGCATCGAGAAGGCCGTCCGCGACTGGGCCGCCGAGCAGGTGCCCGCCGGAATCCGCTACGAGATCTCCTTCGGCGCGGCCACGCGCCCGTGCCTGACGCCGCTTGACCACCCGGCCCTGCAGTCCGTCGTCCGCGCCATGGGCCGAGCCTTCGACAAGCCCGTCGGCTTCACTCGCGTGGGCGGCTCGGGACCGGCCGCCGACCTCGAGGAGGTCCTCGGCGCACCCGTGCTCTTCCTCGGCATCTCCGTCCCGTCCGACGGCTGGCACGCCCCGAACGAGAAGGTCGAGCTGGACCTCCTCCTCAAGGGCGTCGAGACCACCGCGTACCTCTGGAGCGACCTCGCGGAGAACTGGCGCCATGCGCCCTGACCGTCCCGCACCGCCCGGATCGGCCTGGCACGCGGGGCACACTGGAAGAACCGCCCCGTACCGCCACGCCCCGCCGGACCCGGTCGCCTCCCGCCGTACGTCCCGCTGAACCGCCCGCGAAACACCCTTTCCCCCGGGGGAGTTGGAAGCACTCGTGACCACCTGGACCGACCACACCGCCGACCGCCCCATCTCGCTCACCGCTCCGAGCGGCATCGACCGGGCCGCCCACCACCGGCTCGACGAGGCCTGGCTCGCGGCGGCATGGAGCCACCCCACCACTCGTTGCTTCGTGGTCTCCGGCGGCCAGGTCCTCATCGACGAGACGGCCGAGGGCCGTACCGAACTCGTCATGACCCCGTCCTTCGAGGCCCCCCTCACCGAGGCACACCGCTACTTCCTCGGCATCGACGAAGAGGGCGTGCGCTACTTCGCCCTCCAGAAGGACGCGCTTCCCGGGCGTATCGACCAGTCCGCACGCGCGGCCGGCCTGCGCGAGGCCGGCCTGCTCCTGTCGCCGCGCGAGGCCGGTCTGATGGTGCACGCGGTCGGGCTGGAGAACTGGCAGCGCACCCACCGCTTCTGCTCCCGCTGCGGCGAACGCACGGTCATCGCCGCGGCCGGCCACATCCGCCGCTGCCAGGCCTGCGGTGCCGAGCACTACCCGCGCACCGACCCCGCCGTGATCATGGCCGTCACCGACGAGGACGACCGCATACTTCTGGGCCGTCAGGTCCACTGGCCCGAAGGCCGCTTCTCGACGCTCGCCGGGTTCGTCGAACCCGGCGAGGCCGTCGAGCAGTCGGTGCGCCGCGAGGTCTTCGAGGAGGCCGGGATCACCATCGGCCAGGTCGAGTACGTCGCCAGCCAGCCCTGGCCCTTCCCGTCCAGTCTCATGCTGGGCTTCATGGCCCGCGCGACCTCGACCGACATCAACGTCGACGGTGACGAGATCCACGAGGCCCGCTGGTTCTCCCGCGACGAACTCGGCGCCGCCTTCGAGTCCGGCGAGGTGCTGCCGCCGTACGGCATCTCGATCGCGGCCCGCCTGATCGAGCTCTGGTACGGCAAGCCGCTGCCGACGAGGAGCTTCGTCTGACACACCACAAGAAGGCGGTCCCTGACGCACGTCAGGGACCGCCTTCCGGAACACGTCCGCGCAGCGGTTACGCGCCGATCTTCTGCTTGACCTGAGCCAGCGAAGGGTTCGTGAGCGTCGAGCCGTCCGGGAAGAGCACGGTCGGAACCGTCTGGTTCCCGCCATTCGCCTTCTCGACGAATGCGGCGGAGTCAGGGTCCTGCTCGATGTTGATCTCGTTGTACGCGATGCCCTCGCGGTCCATCTGGCTCTTCAGCCGACGGCAGTAGCCGCACCACGTGGTGCTGTACATCGTCACAGTGCCCTGCATGTCTCTCGTGCTCCTTCGGCGGGTCGGCGGATGTGCGCTCGCAGTGGGGAAACGTATGTGAAAGGACGACCATTCCCAGTGGCCGGGGTCCGCCGGACGTGACACCTGCCGCATTAGTACGACTACGAGTGCCTGCCTGTGGACAACCGGCTCACCCGTCTCCGGCGACCTGGCAGCATGGCCGTGTGACAGCAGCAACGCACTCCACCCTCTTCCCGCAGACACCGGGCTCGGCCGACGCGGTGCTCGAAGGGCTCGACCCCGAGCAGCGCGAGGTGGCCACCGCCCTGCACGGCCCGGTGTGCGTGCTGGCGGGCGCCGGCACGGGCAAGACACGGGCGATCACCCACCGCATCGCCTACGGCGTGCGCGCCGGGATCCTCCAGCCCTCCAGCGTGCTGGCCGTCACCTTCACCAACCGTGCCGCCGGGGAGATGCGCGGCCGGCTGCGCCAGCTCGGCGCCGCCGGTGTCCAGGCCCGCACCTTCCACTCGGCCGCCCTGCGCCAGCTCCAGTACTTCTGGCCGAAAGCCGTCGGCGGCTCCATGCCCCGGCTGGTCGACCGCAAGGTCCAGCTCGTCGCCGACGCTGCCGCCGCCTGCCGCATCCGCCTCGACCGGGGCGAGCTGCGGGACGTCACCGGTGAGATCGAGTGGTCCAAGGTCACCCAGACCGTCCCCGCCGACTACGCCCTCGCGGCCGCCAAGGCCGGCCGCGAGGCCCCTCGGAACCCGGCGGAGATCGCCCAGGTCTACTCCGCCTACGAGGACCTCAAGCGCGCCCGCGGGGTCATCGACTTCGAGGACGTCCTGCTGCTGACCGTCGCGGTCCTCCAGGACCGGCACGACATCGCCGAGCAGGTTCGCTCCCAGTATCAGCACTTCGTCGTCGACGAGTACCAGGACGTCAGTCCCCTCCAACAGCGCCTGCTGGAGCTGTGGTTGGGCGATCGGGAGAACCTGTGCGTGGTCGGCGACGCCAGCCAGACGATCTATTCGTTCACAGGAGCAACTCCCGACCACCTGCTCGACTTCCGCACCCGCCACCCCGGGGCCACCGTCGTCAAGCTGGTCCGCGACTACCGCTCCACTCCGCAGGTGGTCCATCTCGCCAACGGCCTGCTCGCCCAGGCCCGGGGCCGCGCCGCCGACCACCGGCTGGAGCTGATCTCCCAGCGCACTGCCGGCCCCGAGCCCGTCTACACCGAATGCACCGACGAGCCCGCCGAGGCAGAGGGCGCCGCCCGCCGCATCCGCGAGCTCATCGACGCGGGCTGCCGGGCCAGCGAGATCGCCGTCCTGTTCCGCACCAACTCCCAGTCCGAGACCTACGAACAGGCCCTCGCCGACGCCGGAGTCCCCTACCAGCTGCGAGGTGCCGAGCGGTTCTTCGACCGCCCTGAGGTGCGCAAGGCGGGCGTCGCCCTGCGCGGCGCGGCCCGCTTCGGCGGCAACGACTCCCTCCTCGACGACGCCGTCGACCTGCCCTCCCAGGTGCGTGCCGTGCTGTCGGGCGAGGGCTGGACCACCCAGCCGCCGGCCGGCTCCGGGGCCGTCCGGGAGCGCTGGGAGTCGCTGGCCGCCCTGGTGAACCTCGCGCAGGACTTCGCCGCCTCCAGAACCGGCGCCACTCTGAGCGATCTGGTGGCCGAGCTCGACGAGCGGGCGAGCGCCCAGCACGCCCCGACCGTCGAGGGCGTCACGCTCGCCTCCCTGCACTCGGCCAAGGGACTGGAGTGGGATGTCGTCTTCCTGGTCGGTGTCGCCGAGGGCATGATGCCGATCACCTACGCAAAGACCGACGAGCAGATCGAGGAGGAGCGCCGCCTCCTCTATGTCGGCGTCACCCGTGCCAGAGAGCGCCTGTACGTGTCCTGGGCGCTGTCCCGCGCGCCCGGCGGCCGTCCCAGTCGCAGGCCCAGCCGCTTCCTCGACGGTCTGCGGCCCGGCTCGTCCGGCGCCGCCGGACGGAGTGCCGCGGGCCCCGGGGGTGTCGAGCGGGGCTTCACCACCAGCAGAGCCGGCGCCGCTGTCCCACGGCGCGCGCAGCGCACCCCGGCGCGCTGCCGGGTGTGCGGGCGCACGCTCACCGACGCCGGTGAGCTGAAGCTGATGCGCTGTGAGGACTGCCCGTCGGACATGGACGAGGGGCTCTACGAGCGGCTGCGTGAGTGGCGTGCGGTCCAGGCGCAGCGCAGCGGGCAGCCCGCCTTCTGCGTCTTCACCGACAAGACACTGATGGCGATCGCGGAGTCCGTCCCCGACGACGACGCGGAGCTGGCGCGGATCCCCGGGGTCGGGATGCGCAAGCTCAACCGCTACGGAGCCGATGTCCTGGCGATCTGCGCAGGCCAGGACCTCGCAGGAGAAGAAGTTGAGGACTGACGCGAACTCGTCGAAAAAATAGTTTGCGCATGCCCCAGCAATCCCCATAGGTTCGTAGCCACGAGAACGGAGGCCTTCTCGGAGGCCCCGCTTTCGTGCTGTACTTGCATATCCGTCGGACCGGTTCACCCCCGGTCCCTCTAGACGCCGAGAGGAGGCGATTCCAGTGATCAGCATCAACTTCAGCTCCATCAGCACCGCCAAAGTGACCGATCGCTCGGTCGTCTCCACGTGCATGCTCGGCGTCTCGAACCTGGGCACCGGTCTGTCCGGCATTCCTGCCGTCCGTCCGGCGTCCTCCGTGTCTCTCGCGGGCCTTCCCGTCCGGGAGCGCAATGAGCGACCGACCAAGGCACTGGAAGCAGTAGGGGCACAGGCGCACGTCTATGCCTTTGCGGCCGCCGGTGCCGGTAGCCGGAAGCAGACGACGCAGCACCACCAGATGTGGGCCTTCCGTGGGCCAGAACCCTGGAGTGATCCAGCCTGATCGACCATCAGGCCGGCGCCTTCAGGGCCGCGGAACCCCATCCGGGATCCGCGGCCCTTCTGTTTGTCCCCGAACGGGGACGACGGAGCGAAGGGGCCTCGGGACAAGAAAAGAACCCGGTACCAGCCGCCACTCGGCCCAACAGGGCCGGAACGACAGACGAGGAAGACGAACCGTGCAACTCGAAGCGCACGCCCCGTCCGTACCGCCTTCCGAAACGATCCCCCCGCCCGGCCTCACGGAGGACTCCACCTTGACTCCGCTCACTGCGCTCACCGCGCTCGACGACGCCATCGAGAACCTCGGCGTACCCGTCCCCTGCCGTTCGTACGACCCGGAGGTCTTCTTCGCCGAGTCGCCGGCCGACGTCGAGTACGCCAAGTCGCTCTGCCGCACCTGCCCGCTGGTCGAGGCCTGCCTCGCCGGTGCCAAGGAGCGGCGCGAGCCCTGGGGCGTCTGGGGTGGCGAGCTGTTCGTCCAGGGTGTCGTCGTAGCCCGGAAGCGGCCGCGTGGTCGCCCGCGCAAGAACCCGGTCTCGGCATGAACACCGCAGGAACGATCGATCGCCCCCTCACGCACGACCCCAAGAAGCAGGCCCCGATGAAGCCGTCCATCGACGAACTCGCAGGCTCCGCGCCTGAAGACTTCACCACCAGTGGTGCGATCGACTCGCGCCAGAACAGGACCCGAGAGATGCAACTCATTCCAGAAGCCCTGGCTCGTGCGCATATGCACGAGCGCCTGCAGGACGCCGAGCGGGAACGCCGGGCCACGCGCCTGGTGACCGCTCGCCGGATGCAGCGCCGGGCGGAGCGCGCCTCGCTGCGTGCCCGCCGCGCGCTCGCCATGGCCGTCATGCAGTAATCCCGAACACACCTGAAGCGGTGGCCTCCCGGCCAGGGAGGCGAAGCTCTTCCCGCGGGGGCCGGTCCGTCCGAACGGACCGGCCCCCGCGGTGCGTTGTGTCCGCCGATCCGCACGCCGCGGGGATATCGTCGCCGAGTGACGAGTGTTTCCGGAGGCAGTGACGACGGCGGCTCCGCCAGGGAGTCCGAGCCCCTTGTGTGCGCTCGGTGCGGCACCGCGGCCGAGGGCCCGCAGCCCACTTGGACCTGCTCCGTGGAGAACGGCGTCCGTCAGTACTTCTGCGACACCTGCTCCCGGGAGAACCTCAGGGCGATTGAGGGGCGGCTGGACTCGGCCTGGTGGTGAGGCTCCCGCCAAGCCTCACGCCTCCGCCGCCGGCTCCTCCAGGCCCTCCTCCAGGTCCTCCTCCGGCAGGAACCCCGGCAGCCACTCCTCCAGTTCCTCACGCAGGCGCACTGTCGCGCCCAGCTGGCACAGCACCCCGATCGTGCTCAGCGTCACCCTGTGGATGAGGAGATACGCCGGCGGCAGGTTGAGCTGCTTGGCCAGCTGGTAGGCGGGGGAGCGCGGGTCGCCGATCCGGGTCGCCTGGCTGCGCATCCAGCTGCGGGTGAAGGTGAACTCCTCGGCCTGGGCCGGTTCGATGATCGGCAGGAGGTAGTCGAGGACGGCGTCCGGGTCCAGCTCTATGGATTCCTTGACGAAGCCCTCGGCGCGGAGGAGTTCGTACACGGCGTCCGCCTCGCCGTCGAGCGTCATCCGCAGGGAGATGCCGATCGGGGTCGGCAGGCCACCCGGGAGACGGTCGACCGTGCCGAAGTCCAGAACGCCCAGGCGCCAGTCGTCCTCGCCTTCCGGGCCACCGGGCAGGAGGCGGAAGTTGCCCGGGTGCGGGTCGGCGTGCAGCAGTCCGGTGCGGGCGGGGCCGGAGAACAGGAAGCGGGCCAGGAGCTGGCCGGCTCGGTCGCGCTGTTCCCGGGTGCCGTCGGCGATCACCTCGGACATCGGGATGCCGTCCATCCACTCCGTGATCAGCACCTGATCGCACTGATGCACCACATCGGGCACCACGACGTCCGGATCGCCGGCGAACTCCTCGGCATGGGCCCGCTGGGCCTGTGCCTCCAGGCCGTAGTCCAGTTCCTCGGAGACGCGGTCCTTGAGCTCCGAGATCAACGGCTTGATGTCCACACCGGGAATGAGGGGACCCAGTAGGCGAGCGAAACGGCTCAACTGGTTCAGGTCGGACAGCAGGGCCTCGCCCGCTCCGGGGTACTGCACCTTGACCGCCACCTCACGGCCGTCGCGCCACACCCCGCGATGCACCTGGCCGATGGAGGCGGCCGCCGAGGGCTTGTCCTCGAACTCGAGGAACAACTCCTGCCAGTCCTGGCCGAGCCGCTCCTCCAGCACCGCGTGCACGGTGCGCGTCGGCATCGGAGGCGCCGCCTCCTGAAGCTTGGTCAGTGCCGCCCGGTAGGGGCCGGCGACCTCCTCGGGGAGCGCCGACTCGAAGACGGACAGGGCCTGGCCGAACTTCATGGCGCCGCCCTTGAGCTCGCCGAGCACCTTGAACAGTTGGTCGGCTGTGCGCTGCTGCAGCTCGCGGCCGACCAGCTCGGCGGACTCGCCGACGATCCGCTTGCCCAGTCCCCAGGTCGCCCGTCCGGCGAAACCGAGCGGCAGCGCGGCGAGCTTGGCGGTACGGGTGACCGCCTTGCGGGGAAGATCAGACATGCGCCCTCCAGGTCCCAGCAAGCCGCGCCGCGTGTGTCGTACGGCGTAACTCCTTCGACGGTTGTTGCTCCGCCATTGTCTCGTGCGACTCCTCGTACTTGGGTGTGTGTTCCCCCTTACCTTTCTCCGCTGCTCCGCACCAGCATGCGGGGTGCCCCCAGACCGGCCGCGCATGCCAGTGAAGGGTGGGCAGGGAGACCTCCCAGCGTGCGCCGACGCTAGACGGGACCTTGCCGTCCAGGAAGGCGAGCGCGTGCGCGGCGGCAAGGCCCGCGACCGTCGTGGCCAGCGCCAGATCGCAGGAACGCTCCCGGCGCGGCCCGCCGGAGCGCCACTGCGCGATCAGACGGGGCCACACCTGGTCACGGTCGGTGCGCGCCTCGTGCAGACAGCCGGCGCAGCCCGTCTCGCCCGGCAGCACGAACGGACCGACCACCCCGGTCGCCTCCACCACGCCAACGTACAGATGGGGTGTGCCGGAGGTGATCAGGGGGTCGGCGGCGGACGGGAGTGGCGCGTGCACGTCGATGTCGTCGCGTGGGGCGAGGATCACGAGGGAGAAGCCGGTGTCGTCGCTCTCGGTCGGCGTGCGGGGGCCGCGGCGCGGTGGGCGGTCGGGCGCCGACCGTCGCACGGCGCGCCGCGCGGCCTCCTGCCTGCGGTCGCCGACGGACTCGGCGGGCAGCCCGCCCGGCGCCACGTCCCCCGGCTCGACCGAGCCCACATCGCGCACGTCGACCTCGCCCACCCCGGCCCCCGACAGCAGCGAGGCCAGGACCGCGCCCACCCGGCCTGCTCCTCTCACCTGGACGCGCAGGGAGCGGCGGGCGGCCAGGAGCCTGATCGCCTCGCCCGGTTCGGACGTCGTCAGGGAGAGCGAGGCCAGGTCGGGACGCAGCCGGTCGAGGACCTCCTTCTTGGTGCGCAGGGCCTCGGCGGCCGGCCCGCCGCCCTTGGCGTCGTCGACCAGCCCGGCCCGCGCGAGCCGCTCCACCAGCGCGTCGACATGCCCGTCCGGCAAGTCCATGCGACGGCCCTCCTCCCGCAGGAGCGGCAGACCGCGCGTGCCGTTGAGCAGGTCGAGGAAACTGCCCGTCGCCGTGTCCATCGGACCCAGCGTCATCGCGTGCGCCGGGGTCATCCCAAACTGCACGGTGTTGAGATCACGCCAGCCGCGCCGGAGCGCGGGCTTCACAAGCGGAACCAACGAAACCGTCGGATGCGGATCCATCGACTGCATGACAGGCCCCCGTAGCCCTCGTAGAACATCCCCGAACGTCCCCGCCTGCCGGTGGAGGTCGTCTGGCAGCTCCGCCGGCTGGAGCCAGCATGCCCGGGCCCGGCGCCGGGTGCCCAAAGTTGTCCACAGGCAGGGGGTGTTAGTCGTACAAGTCAGTCGTATGAATCAAACGCATGTGGGGGATCGGAACGGAACCGACCCGGAGTCGGGACTTCCCCTGTGCGCAACGGGTAACGTCGGGGCGTGCCCGCCGACCCACTGCACCGCGCCGGAACGCCACAGCGCAGTACGACGAGCCTGCCGTCGAGCGGCTCGGGGGCGAGCGCGATCGAGGTGCGCAGGAGTTCCCGTCGACGCCGGACGGTCTCCGCGTACCGCGAGGGCGATCGCACCGTCGTGCTCATCCCTGCCCGGATGTCCGAGGCCGAGGAACAGCGCTGGGTGAGCGTCATGCTCGACAAACTGGCCGCCCAGGAGAGCAAACGGGTCCTCGGCGACGCCGAGTTGGCCGAGCGTGCCGAACGCCTGTCGGCCCAGTACTTCGACGGCCGGGCCCGGCCGAACTCGGTGCGCTGGGTCACCAACCAGAACACCCGCTGGGGCTCGTGCACCCCGTCCGAGGGCAGCATCCGGCTGTCTCACCGCCTGCAGGGCATGCCCGAGTACGTCGTTGACTACGTCCTCCTCCACGAGCTGGCGCATCTGCTCGTCCCCGGGCACGGCCCCCGCTTCTGGCGGCTGCTGGAGGCGTATCCGCGCACCGAGCGGGCCCGCGGCTATCTCGAAGGAGTGGTCGCCGCCGAGCGGTTGCCCCACCTTCCGGCCGCGCGCGGAGAGTGACGGCCGCCCCGACGGCGGGTCGTATCGGGAGCCGCGCGGGATTTTGTACCGGATCTGTACCGACTTCCTCGGGTGTCCGACTTTGCAGTTAGCCTGTCGCGACGCACTCGCATTCGGGATGGGGGACGGTCGTTACGCATGGCCAGGGAATTCCAACGCGGCCACAAGGCCAAGATCAGTGACCTCACCGCGGGCACGGATCTGTACGTAGGCGTACAGATCTCCGGCCCCGGGCTGACCTTCGACATCAGCTGCTTCGGACTCGACGCCGACGAACAGCTCTCGGACGACCGGTACTTCGTCTTCTTCAACCAGCCGAAGTCCCCCGAGGAATCCATCCAGCTCCTGGGCGCGCAGGCGGGTGACACAGAGGCCTTCAGAATCACGCTCGACAAGATCCCGCCGCAGATCCAGAAGCTGTCGTTCACGGCGACGATCGACGGCGCCGGCCAGATGTCGCAGATCGCCCCCGGATACGTCCGTATCGTCGCCGGCGGCGAGGAGGTCGCCCGGTACTCCTTCGCCGGCGGCGAGTTCTCCACGGAACGGGCCGTCATGCTGGGCGACCTGTACCTGAAGGACGTCTGGCGGTTCGCCGCGGTCGGGCAGGGCTTCGACGGCGGCCTCGACGCGCTGCTGAAGAACTTCGGCGGCGAGGTCGCCGAGGAGGAGCCCGCGCCCGCACCGGGCGCCCCGGCGCAGACCCAGGCACCGGCGTTCGCGCCGCCGCCGCAGGCCGCCGCGCCCCCGGCACCTCCCGCCCCCGCGCCGGCTCCCTCCTTCGGAGCCCCCGCCCCCACGGCCCCGTCCGTCCACACGGCACCGACGATCGCCGGGACCACCCCGCCCGCCGGATTCGGTACGCCGCCCGGCGTCCCGCCGCAGGCCGCCCCCGCGCCCACGAGCCCGCAGATGTTCACGCCCCCCGGGGCACCCGCCGGCCAGTTCACGCCCCCTGGGGCACCCGCCGGCCAGTTCGCGCCTCCGGGCGCCCCCGGCGCCTTCCCGGGCCAGGCCCAGCCCTTCGGCGGCGCCACAACGCTGGCGCCGGTGCCGCCCGAGGCGAACGTCCGTGTCGTCCTCACGAAGTACGCGGAAGCCCCCGTGGGGGACCGCTGGACCGAGCAGAACCCGCAGCTGGTGCGGGCCACGCTCACCAAGGGTGCCAACATCCTCGCCAAGCAGGGCAGCATGGTCGCCTACCAGGGCGACATCGACTTCGCCCACAAGGGCTCCGGGCTGCTCGGCAAGCTCACCGGGGCGCTCACCGGCCAGGGCATGTCCCTGATGCGCTGTTCCGGTGACGGCGAGGTCTTCCTCGCCGACGAGGCCAGTCGGGTGTTCGTCATCCGCCTCCAGGGGGAGCAGCTCTACACCAGCGCGCAGGGTGTGCTCGCCTTCGACGAGGCCCTGGACACCGAGGTGCGCCGTATCGAGGGCGCGGGGCTGCCGGGCGGCGGGCTGTTCAGCATGCTCTTCTCGGGGACCGGAGCGGTCGCCGTGAAGACACGCGGCGTGCCGGTCGTGATCCCCGTGGGTCCGGCCACCTACGTCGACGGGAACGCCGTCATCGCCTGGTCCGCCGGTGCGCAGGCCGTCACCACCACCGCGCTCAGGCTGCGCCGTTCCGGCTACTCCCGGCAGACCTCGGAGGCCGTGAACCTCCAGTTCCGCGGCGCCCCCGGCAACTTCGTCGTCGTACAGCCCTTCGAGGTGTGAGGCCCATGGACACCCAGACTCTCAGCGCTCACCGCGCCGCTTCCACCGGCGTCCGGATGACGGTGCACAGCTCCAAGACGCTCAAGGTCACCATGGCCAGCGGACACGATCTGCTGGCCAAGGCCGGCTCGATGATCGCGTACGAGGGCTATGTGCAGTTCGACGGGCCGCCGGCCACCCTGCGCCGTTCGGCGGAGGAGATGGTCACCGGTGAGGGCGGCAGGCTGATGCTCTGCCGCGGTGACGGCGACCTCTACCTCGCCGACTACGGGGGCGATGTCCTCGTCCTGCACCTGAACGGCGAGGCGCTCTCGGTCAACGGCGCCACGCTGTTGGCCTGCGACGCCGCGCTGGAGCTGACCATCGAGCCGGTCAAGGGGCTCGCCAAGCTGTCCGGCTCGGGCCTGACCAACCTCGTCATCCGGGGCACCGGCTGGGTGGCGCTGGTTAGCCGGGGCATTCCGATGGCCTTGGACTGCGCCGAACGCGAGACCTACGTCGACCCGGACGCGCTGATCGCCTGGACGACCGGCATGGACATGAAGGCGCGCCGCACGGTCAAGGCGAGCGCCCTCATCGGCCGGGGCAGTGGTGAGGCCTTCCAGATCGGCTTCAAGGGACAGGGCTTCGTGGTCGTCCAGCCGAGCGAGGACACCGGCGACCGATTCAAGATCCGGGGCTGAAGGGAGCACCACGCACATCATGCACAGCACACTCTTCGCACACGTCCCGGTGGAGTCCACCGGCCGCTACACCCTGCAGAACCCGCAGCTCCTGAAGACCGACGTCACCCGGGGCAGCAGCCCCATACTCGCCCGCCAGGGCGCCATGGTGGCCTTCGAGGGGCAGGTCGAGTTCGACAGCCAGTACCGCAACCGCAGCTGGCGCAATGTCGAGCGGATGACCGGCGAGCGCCTGGAACTCATGCGCTGCAAGGGCAACGGCATCGTCTATCTCGCCAACCTCGCTCAGCACCTGCACATCATGGAGGTCGGCCGCGGTCTGACCGTCGACAGCTCCTACGTCCTCGCCTTCGACGGCTCCCTGGGTGTCGGCATCGTCGCGGTCGACAGTGCCGTGGAGATCGCCGCGGCGGGTGCCTACAACCTGGAGCTGACCGGGTCCGGGCAGGTCGTGCTCATGACCTCGGGCGAGCCGCTGGTAATGGAGGTGACCCCGGAGAAGAACGTCTGCTGCGACGCGGACGCCGTGGTCGCCTGGTCCACGTCCCTGCGGACCCAGCTCCAGGCCCCCACCTCCACGTCCGCCGTGTGGCGCCGCAAGGGCTCCACCGGCGAGGGCTGGGAGATGCAGTTCTCCGGCACGGGGCACGTCCTGGTGCAGCCCAGCGAGCTGCTGCCGCCGCAGCACCTTCGCTCGTCGGGGATGCTCGGCCAGTTCGGCATGCGCGGGAACTCCCTCGGGGGGAGCAACGCCTGAGCCCCGGTATCGCCGGAGACGAACGTAAGGGGCGATCGCCATGGCGGTCGCCCCTTACACACGTTCACAGCCCCACACGTTCACAGCCCCACGTTCAGAGCCTCGCGCGGGTCGCTTCCAGCAGCCGTACGACCGACTCGTCCGCCACGGACGCCACCTCGTCGTATCCGAACCAGCGCACGTCGAGCGACTCGTCGCTGACCGCGTGCGCCGCGTCGGGCGGGGCCACGGCCGCGTACTGGACGTCGAAGTGCCAGTGGCACGGCGCCGGGATCGCATGCCGGTCGAGGGCCACCGGGCCGCCCGGAAGCAGCGTCAGCCCCTCGACGCCGGACTCCTCCGTCGCCTCACGCAGGGCCGCCGCCTCCAGGGAGGCGTCCTGCGGCTCGCAGTGGCCGCCCATCTGGAGCCACATGCGCAGCTTCTTGTGGAGCGTGAGCAGCACGCGGCCGCGCTCCGGGTCGATCACCAGGGCGCTCGCCGTGAGGTGACCGGCCCGGCACGCCTTCCACATGCCGTCCGGATGTGCGGCGAGGTGGTCCAGGTAGGTCTGGCGCAGCTCTTCCTGGCCCTCGTAGCTCTTCAGTACGAGGACCGCGTCGTCGGACAGGCTCACTCGGTGTCGTCGCCCTTGTCGGTGTCCTTGGCGTCGGTGGAGCCGTTGCCCTTCTTCTTGAGGTCGGGCTTGTCCGCCGCCTCGCCGAGCATCTTGTCCAGCTCGGAGAAGTCCAGCTGCTCGCGGTGCACGAAGCCGTCCGGGTCGTCCAGGTCGGAGGCCGTCGGCAGCATGTCCGGGTGCGCCCACAGGGCGTCCCGGCCGTCGACACCGCGCGCGTCGGTGAGCGAGGCCCACAGACGGGAGGCGTCGCGCAGGCGGCGCGGGCGCAGCTCCAGGCCGATCAGCGTGGCGAACGTCTGCTCGGCGGGGCCGCCCGAGGCACGGCGGCGGCGCAGCGTCTCGCGCAGCGCGTCCGCGGACGACAGCCGCGGCTTGGCGGCCGCGTGCACCACCGCGTCCACCCAGCCCTCGACGAGCGCCAGGGCCGTCTCCAGACGGGCCAGGGCGGCCTTCTGCTCGGGCGTGTCCTCCGGCTGGAACATGCCCTGCTGAAGGGCGTCCTGCAGCTGCTCGGGGTTCTGCGGGTCGAACTGGCCGACCACGTCCTCCAGCTTGGCGGTGTCGACCTTGATCCCGCGCGCGTAGCCGTCGACCGCGCCGAACAGGTGCGAGCGCAGCCACGGCACGTGGGCGAACAGGCGCTGGTGGGCGGCCTCGCGCAGGGCGAGATACAGCCGCACCTCCTCCTTCGACACGCCGAGGTCCTTGCCCAACGCCTCCATGTTCACCGGCAGCAGCGCGGCCTTGCCGACCGGGCCGAGCGGCAGGCCGATGTCCGTGGAACCGACGACCTCGCCCGCGAGCACGCCGACGGCCTGCCCGATCTGTGTGCCGAACATGGCGCCGCCCATCGAGCGCATCATGCCGATCAGCGGGCCGGCCATGGCCTGCATCTCCTCCGGCAGGACGTCGCCCATGGCCGCGCCGACGCGCTCGGCGACCGGGTCCACGAGCTCCTTCCACGCGGGCAGGGTCGCCTCGACCCACTCCGCGCGGCTCCACGCCACCGCGGAGCCCGCGCCGGACGGCAGGGACGTCGCGTCGTCGAGCCACAGGTCGGCCAGCCGGACGGCCTCCTCGACCGCGGTGCGATCGGCGGGGCCGACGCTCGCGTCCTTGGTGCCGTCGGCCGTGCCCTGGGAGACCGTCTGGCGGGCGATCTGCTTGGCCATGTCCCAGTTCACCGGGCCGCCCTCGTACGAGAGCATCTGGCCCAGCTGCTGGAAGGCGGCGCCCAGGTCGTTGGGGTTCAGCGAACCGAACATGGCAGCGAGCGGATTGTCCGCACCGGGGCCGCCAAAGCCACCGGCGCCGGGCAGCCCGCCGAAACCGAACGGGTTGGCCGGGCCCTGACCACCGCCGCTCTGCGGGTCCTTCTTCTTGCCCTCGTCGCCGTCGTCCGGCTCCTCCGGCGGAAGGCCGAATCCGAATGGGGTGTCACTCACGGGATTCCTCGGCTGGTAAGGCCGCCGGTTGTCTCCGACGGCTGACTGCCCGATAACACCACCCAGCGTAGACACCCGAGGCGCTCGGGGCCTCGGTGCTTCGCCGACTCTCGGCCTGCGGCAGGATGGATGCCACCTGGTACGTACGCGTCACTCGCGTGCGTACTGAAGACAACCGCTGGAGACGCCCGGTGAGTTCCCCAGATCCGCAGGTTCGCGCAGCGCGAAACCACTCAACCACGCCCGCTGCGCGCGGGCCCGTCGTCGCGGTCACCGGTGCCGCGTCCGGTGTCGGCGCGCTGCTCGTCGAGCGGCTCGCCGCCTCGGACGAGATCAAGCAGGTCATCGCCATCGACGAGCGGCGCGGCGAGTGCGCGGCGGCGCAGTGGCACATCCTGGATGTACGGGATCCGGCCATCGCGGAGAAGCTGCGCGGGGCCGACGCGGTCGTGCATCTGGCGCTCGACCTGGATCTGGAGACCGACGCGGCCGCCCGTACGGCCTACAACGTACGGGGGACACAGACCGTGCTGACGGCTGCCGCGGCGGCCGGCGTGCACCGGGTCGTGCTGTGCACGTCCGCCATGGTCTACGGGGCCCTGCCGGACAACGAGCTGCCGCTCTCCGAGGACGCGGAGCTGCGGGCCACGGCGGAGGCGACCGGGGTCGGGGACCTGCTGGAGATCGAGCGACTCGCCCGGCGCGCGCCGCGGGCGCATCCGGGGCTCAACGTCACCGTGGTCCGGCCGGCGGTGCTGGTCGGGGAGACGGACACCGCGCTGACCAGGTACTTCGAGTCGCCTCGGCTGCTGGTGGTGGCCGGGTCGCGGCCCGCCTGGCAGTTCTGTCACGTCGAGGACCTGTGCAGTGCTCTGGAGTACGCCGTCCTGGAGAAGGTCGACGGGGAACTCGCCGTCGGGTGCGACGGGTGGCTGGAGCAGGAAGAGGTCGAGGAACTCAGCGGGATCCGGCGGATGGAACTGCCGTCCACCGTCGCGCTGGGCGCGGCGGCCCGGCTGCACCGGATCGGGCTGACGCCGTCCCCGGCGGGCGATCTGGCCTACACGATGTACCCCTGGGTGGTCAGCGGGAGCCGGCTGCACGACGCGGGGTGGCGGCCGCAGTGGACCAACGAGGAGGTGCTCGCGGAGCTGCTGGACGAGGTCTCCGGGAGACACACCGTGGCTGGCCGGCGACTCGGGCGCAAGGACGCGACCGCGGCCGGGGCCGCGGGGGCGACGGTGGCTCTGCTGGGTGCGGCGGCGGTCGTACGGCGGGCCCGGAAGGCTCGGCGCCGGATCTGACGGAAGGGCGTGCCGCACACCGGCATCGGTCGGTCGCGGCGCGCCCCCTGTAGGAGGCTCCAAGCAGGCACGCGTGCGTACCGGTCGATGACGCTATTCCTCGTCCTCGTCGGCGTGCGGCAGGATGGAGGCATGGCACCCACACACGACCACCCCGGTGAGCAGGCCGCGCAGGATCCCGTCAAGCTCCTCGCCATCCGGGAGACGGCGCTCTCCCTGGACGAGGTCTTCCGGGCCGTCGGGGACGAGGCCGCGGGCGGGACCGCGTTGTTCGTCGGGACCGTGCGGAACCATGACGGGGGTGCCGATGTCGATGAGCTCGGGTACTCGTGCCATCCCAGCGCCGAGGCCGAGATGCGGCGGATCGCCGAGAAGGTCGTCGCCGAGTACCCGGTGCGGGCCCTCGCGGCCGTGCATCGCGTGGGTGACCTGAAGGTCGGGGACCTCGCCGTCGTGGTGGCCGTCTCCTGTCCGCACCGGGGCGAGGCCTTCGAGGCGTGCCGGAAGCTGATCGACGATCTCAAGCACGAAGTGCCCATCTGGAAGCATCAGAAGTTCTCCGACGGCACCGAGGAGTGGGTCGGCGCCTGCTGAGCCCGCCTCCCCGTGGTGACTCCCCTTCCGGTTGCGTAACCGCACCCCTGGCGTGAGCGTTGTCGGTGCGGACGGTTAGTCTGCTGACCAGTCAGTTTGCGGTCGCTCATCGGGGTTGGGAGGACGGCATGGCGGCGCTCGCCTGGTTGTTGATTCCGCTTGTGGCTGCGATCGGCGCCGGTCTCTGGGGCACTTGGGCCAATCGGACCCGCAAGGTCCGCAGCGACGGCCCCGAGCTCGACGGGTACGCCCGCTTCCGCGCCGCCATGGAGAAGCCCCGCTCCGGCACATGACCCGGACGCGGCCCTCACGGTGCGCTGACAGAGGCGTCCCGTACTGTCGTGCCATGCCACGCCGCACCGCGACGATGCTCGCCTCCACCCTGATGCTGATCGCGCTCCTGTGCGCGGGAGTCTTCATCACTGTGCCGTATTCGGAGATGTCACCGGGTCCGACGGTGAACACGCTCGGGGACCACGACGGCGAGCCGGTGCTGCAGATCTCGGGGCGGAAGACGTACGGGACGACTGGGAACCTGAACATGACAACCGTCCGGGTCACCAGCGCCGACTACAAGATGAACCTCGTCGAGGCCGTCTACGGGTGGCTCGCGCACGACAACAAGGTCGTGCCGCACGACACCCTCTATCCGGACGGCAAGACCGAGGAGCAGTCGACCCAGGAGAACGCCGAGGAGTTCAGCCAGTCCCAGGAGAGCGCCAAGGTCGCGGCCCTCAAGGAGCTGGACGTCCCGGTGCGGTCCTGGGTGATCGTCTCGACGGTCGTCAAGGACTCCCCGGCCGAGGGCCGGCTGCACGCCGGGGATGTGATCAAGGCCGTCGACGGTACGGCGGTGAAGGAGCCCGCCGACGTCGCCGAACTGGTGACCAAGCACAAGCCCGGCGAGGACGTCGTCTTCACGATCGTGCCCGCCAAGGAACAGGCCGCCGCCGAGAAGGAGAACAAGACGGCGACCCGGACCGAGGACGTCACCATCACGACGAAGGCCTCCGACGACGCCGGCGAGAAGCGCGCCATCGTCGGGATCTCGGCGGGGACGGACCACACGTTCCCGTTCACCATCGACATCAAGCTCGCCGACGTCGGCGGGCCGAGTGCCGGGCTGATGTTCGCGCTCGGCATCTACGACAAGCTCACCCCGGGCAGCCTCACCGGCGGCAAGTTCGTCGCCGGCACCGGGACGATCGACGACGACGGCAAGGTCGGCCCGATCGGCGGCATCGAGATGAAGACCGTCGGCGCGCGCAGCAAGGGCGCCCAGTACTTCCTCACGCCGGCCGACAACTGCGCGGCCGCCGCGAGCGACGCCCCCGACGGGCTCACCCTGGTCAAGGTGAAGACCATCGACGACGCCCTCGGCGCCCTCAAGGACATCCGCTCGGGCGACACCGCCGACCTGACGAAGTGCACGACGCAGTAGCCCGCAGGGCTACTCCTCGAACGTCGCCGCCAGCGCCTCCGCAAGGCCCGGTACCAGAGCACCGCCGGTGAGGACCTCCGTCGGGGAGTCCTTCTCGCGCAGCCGCAGGGCCGAGTCGCGGGCGCCGTCGCGCAGGACCGCGACCGTCATGCGGACCTCCTGACGGTCCGGGTGCTCGGCCACCCACTGGGCGAGCTTCTTCTCGGTCAGCCCTTCCGGGACGGACGCCTCCGCGGACGGCGGCAGCATCAGGCGCTCCACCGTGAGCGCGCAGCCGACCACGGCGTCGGGCCAGGCGATCGTGCCGAGGAACTCGTCGAGCGGCTTGCCCGCGGGGATCTCCTCCTGCTCGATCGGGGTGAGGCCGGTGGTCTGCTGCTCCGCGTCGAGGCCGAGCTGGGCCGCGAGAGCGGGTTCCTGAGTGCGCAGCCGTGCGGTGTCTACGAGGGCGAAGAGGCGGGCGGGCTGGTCCCAGCCGAGGCCGGAGGCGTACTCGTCGATCTCGAGAACGGCCCGGGTCAGCGGGCTCGCCGCCATGGGAGTGTTGGACATGGTCACAATCCTCTCTCGTTCAGGGCCGGAATCGGGAACCGAGTAAAGCGTGAGTAAGTTGCATAGGTGGGGGCCTACGATCACGAGGCCCACGGACGGCCCGTGACGACGCGGGTCTGACATACCAACAGCGAACTTCGAGGTGCGCACCTTGGCTTTCCAGATGCCGGACCGCGGCGGAGGCCCGACGGGGCCACGGATCAGAGTGGGCCGCCCGTCCCGGCGTGTCCGGACCCTGCTCATGACACTGGGCGTCCTTGCCGTCCTCGGCATGGCGTTCACCATGTTCGCCGGGTTCTGGACGGACTGGCTCTGGTACCGGTCGGTGAACTACTCGTCGGTGTTCACGACCACCCTGTGGACCAAGATCGGGCTGTTCTTCGTCTTCGGTCTGCTGATGGCCCTGGCGGTCGGCCTCAACATCTGGCTGGCCCACCGGCTGCGTCCGCCGCTGAGCGCCATGTCGATGGAGCAGCAGAGCCTGGACCGCTACCGGATGGGCATCGCGCCGTACAAGAAGTGGCTGCTCCTGGGAATCACCGCCCTGGTGGGCCTCATCGCCGGCGCCTCGGCGTCGAGCCAGTGGCGGACCTGGCTGATGTGGGTCAACGGCGTGCCCTTCAACCAGAAGGACCCGCAGTTCCACCTCGACGTCTCCTTCTACGCCTTCGACCTGCCCTGGTACCGATTCCTGCTCGGGTTCGGCTTCGCCGCCGCGATCCTCTCCGTGATCGCCGCCGCGCTGACCCACTACCTGTACGGCGGGCTGCGGATCACCTCTCCGGGCGCGCGCGCCACGGCCGCCGCGACCGGGCATCTGTCGGTGCTGCTGGGCATCTTCGTCGCCCTGAAGGCCGTCGCGTACTGGCTCGACCGGTACGGACTGGCCGTGAAGTCCAGCGACTTCAAGGCCACCGACAGCTGGACCGGCCTCAGGTACGTCGACGCCAACGCCTATCTGCCGGCCAAGACGATCCTGTTCTGCATCGCCGTCATCTGCGCCGTGCTGTTCTTCGCCACCCTGTGGCGGCGCACCTGGCAGCTGCCCGTCATCGGCTTCGGTCTGATGGTGCTCTCGGCGATCCTCATCGGCGGTCTGTACCCGGCGATCGTCCAGAAGTTCCAGGTCCAGCCCAACGAGCAGGCCAAGGAAGCGCCGTACGTCGCGAAGAACCTCAAGGCGACGCGTGACGCCTACGGCATCGACGACACCAAGGTCACCGACTACGCGGGCAAGTCCACCACCACGGACAAGACCAAGCTGCGCGACGACGTCGACGGCACGGCCAGCATCCGCGTCATGGACCCGAACATCGTCTCGCCGACGTTCCAGCAGCTCCAGCAGATGCGTAACTACTACGCGTTCCCGACCAACCTGGACGTCGACCGCTACAGCAAGGACGGCAAAGACCAGGACACGGTCATCGGTCTGCGTGAGCTGAACCTCAACGGCATTCCGAAGAACAACTGGATCAACGACCACTTCCGCTACACCCACGGGTACGGCGTGGTCGCCGCCAAGGGCACCACGGCCGACGCCGAGGGCCGCCCGGTCTTCACCGAGTCCGACCTGCCGTCCCAGGGTGACCTCGGGACGTACCAGCAGCGGATCTACTACGGCGAGAAGACCACCACGTACTCGATCGTCGGCGGTCCCCAGAAGGAGATCGACTACTCCGACGACAGCGGAGAGAAGACCTTCAGCTACACGGCCGACAGCGGGGTCAACCTCTCCAACCCGGTCAACCGGGCCGCGTACGCGTTGGCGTTCAGTGAACCGCAGATCATGTACTCCGGGGCGATCGGCGAGGGATCGCGGATCCTCTACAACCGCACGCCCAAGCAGCGCGTCGAGGCGGTGGCCCCCTGGCTGACCATCGACGGCGACGCCTACCCGGCAGTCGTGGACGGCAAGATCCAGTGGATCGTCGACGCGTACACGACGACGAACGGCTACCCGTACTCCTCGCGTACGACGCTCGGTGACACGACGGCCGACTCGCTGACCGCGACGAACAACTCGCGTGCGGTGGTGGCCCAGCAGAACCAGGTCAACTACATCCGCAACTCGGTGAAGGCGACCGTCGACGCGTACACCGGCCAGGTCAAGCTCTATCAGTGGGACACCCAGGACCCCGTCCTGAAGACCTGGATGAAGGCGTTCCCGGGCACGGTGAAGGCCAAGGGCGACATCTCCGCTTCGCTGATGGCCCATCTCCGGTACCCGCAGGACCTGTTCAAGGTCCAGCGCGAGCTGCTCAGCCGCTACCACGTCGAGGACGCGGACACGTTCCTCAGCGGCAGCGAGGTGTGGCAGGTGCCGGACGACCCGACCAACAAGTCGGGTGACGCGGTGCCGCCGTACTACCTGAGCATGAAGATGCCCGACCAGTCGGCACAGGCGTTCTCGCTGACGACCACCTTCACGCCCAACGGGCGGGACAACCTCAGCGCGTTCATGGCGGTCGACGCGGAGGCGGGCACGCCCGACTACGGCAAGATCAGAATCCTGAAACTGCCGACCAGTACGACCGTCAACGGGCCCAAACAGGTGCAGAGCCAGTTCAACTCCGAACAGGACATCGCCGAGTCCATCAGACTTCTGCAGGGCGGCGACTCCGAGGTGGAGTACGGCAACCTGCTGACGGTGCCACTCGACGGAGGACTGCTCTACGTGGAGCCGGTCTACGTACGCGGTGGTGGACTCAAGTACCCGCTGCTGCGGAAGGTGTTGGTGAGCTACGGAGGCAACACCGCCTTCGAGGACACCCTCGACCAAGCCCTCAACAAGGTCTTCGGAGCGGACGTTTCGACTCCCGAGCCACCGGACGAGGGCGAGGACCCGGGCACGACCCCACCACCGACGTCCAGTAACCCAACGGTCCAAAAGGCCCTGGACGACGCCCAGAAGGCCTTCGACGCCGGCCAGGAAGCCCTGAAGAAGGGTGACTGGGAGGCGTACGGCCGGGCCCAGGCGGACCTGGAGGCCGCGCTGCGGCGGGCCGAGGACGCGCAGGCCGCCGCCGACAAGCCCGGCGGCACCAGCAGTCCCAGTCCCAGCGGCAGTCCGAGCCCGAGTGGCAGTCCGAGCCCGACCGGCAGTCCGGACAGCGGATGATCGACAGTCCCGACAGCGGCTGTTCGGTAGCCCTGACAGTGGTTGATCGGTAGTCCAAAGCAGCTGGTCAAAGCCCACCCCGCGCCGTGATACGGTTGCAGAACAACGGCGCGGGGTGGAGCAGCTCGGTAGCTCGCTGGGCTCATAACCCAGAGGTCGCAGGTTCAAATCCTGTCCCCGCTACTCAAGGTCGACGACGTGAGTCACAGACCAACGAAGGCCCGGATCCTTTCAGGATCCGGGCCTTCGTGATGTGCGAACGCATGTGCCGACATCAGGGACGGCCGTGCCGCCGAGGGGAGTTGGGGACTTCTGTGTTTGACTTGTCTCTCTGTGGGCATGTCGACAAAACGCTGAAGTGACCTCACTGGCTGCGGTATACCAGGTGTACCCAGGTTGCAGGTGGTGCGACGATGGACGTTATGGGGGACAAGGCAACTCTGTTCGAGACAGGGCGTTTTGTGCAACCTTCCCAGCCGGACGAGGCCGGGGAGGCGGTCGAGGGTGTCGCCGAGGACGCGGCCGAAGAGGTCCGCCGGCGGATCGCCGCCGAGACCGGCGACGTCGAGGCGATGAGCGTCCTCGGGGCCATGCTGCTGCGCCGCGGTGATCTCGACGGAGCCGAGCCCCATCTGCGTGCCGCCACCGCGGCCGGTGACCGGGCCGCGGCCAACAACCTGGGAGTCCTCCTCCACCAGCGCGGGTACGCCGACGACGCCGCCGGATGGTGGCGGATCGCCGCCGTCGCCGGGTCCGCCGCGGCCGCGCACGCGCTGGGTCGGCACCACCGGGAGCGGGGCGACGAGCCGGCCGCGGAGTACTGGCTGCGGCAGTCCGCCGAACAGGGGCACGCGCTGGGCGCGTACGCCCTCGCCGATCTGCTGGAGCATCGCGGGGATGCCGGGGCGGAGCTGTGGATGCGGTCCGCGGCCGAGCGGGGGCATCGGGAGGCGGCGTACCGGCTGGCCCGTGCGCTTGATCGCAAGACGGTGGGCGAGGTGGATGCCGGGGGTGACAGCGTTGTCGCTGGTGCTGGTGCTGGTGCTGGTGCTGGTGCTGGTGCTGGTGCGACGGACGAGGCCGAGCAGTGGTACCGGCAGGCCGCCGCGCGCGGGCACCGGCGGGCCGCGCTGCACCTCGGGGCGATCCTGGAGAAGCGCGGCGAGCTCAAGGAGGCCGGGCGCTGGTACCTGACCTCCGCCAAGGACGGGGAGGCGCGGGCCGCCTGCGCGCTCGGGTTCCTGCTGCGGGACGCCGGGGACACCGAGAGTGCCGCCGTGTGGTGGCTGCGGGCCGCGCAGTACGGCGACGGCAACGCGGCCAACGCGCTGGGCGCGCTGCACGCCGAGCGCGGGGAACCGCAGACCGCCGAGCGGTGGTACCGGGCGGCGATGGACGCCGGTGACGACAACGGGGCGTACAACCTCGGGCTGCTCTGCGCCGAGCAGGGGCGGACCGCGCAGGCCGAGCAGTGGTACCGGCGGGCGGCGTACGCCGGACACCGCGAGGCGGCGAACGCGCTGGCGATCCTGTTGCTGCAGGGCGGGGACGCGCGGGGGGCGGAGCCGTGGTTCTCCAAGGCCGCGGAGGCCGGGAGCGTCGACGCCGCGTTCAACCTGGGCATTCTGTTCGCCGGGCGGGGCGAGGACGTTGTCGCGCTGCGGTGGTACGAGCGGGCCGCGGGCGCCGGGCATACGGAAGCGGCGCTTCAGGTCGGGATCGCGCGCCTGCGGGACGGGGACGAGCGGGAGGCAGAGCGGTACCTGCGGTGTGCGGCGGGGGGTGGCAGTGCGGAGGCCGCGTACCGGCTGGCGACTGTCCTGGACGCCCGGCGGCCGCCGGTGCCTTCGCATGAGCTCGGGGAGACGGTGCACGAGAAGAGCGAGTGCGAGGAGTGGTACGAGCGGGCGGCGTCGCTCGGGCATCGGCGGGCGCAGGTGCGGGTCGGGATGCTGGCCGCTGCGCGGGGCGATGTCGTGGAGGCCGCGCGGTGGTACCGGGAGGCTGCGGAGGCCGGGTCTCGTAACGGTGCGTTCAATCTTGGGCTGTTGCTGGCTCGGGAGGGGAGTGAGCCGGAGGCTGCGGTGTGGTGGACTCGGGCGGCTGATGCGGGGCATGGGCGGGCGGCGTTGCGGCTTGCCCTCGTCTACGCGCGTCGGGGGGAGCTGGCTGAGGGGCAGCGGTGGGCTGACCGGGCGGTGGCGCTTGGGCCGGGAGAGGTTGCGGAGCGGGCGGCTCGGTTGCGGGATGCGTTGCGGCAGGAGCTGTCGGCGTGAGGCTTTCGCCGGGCTGAGGCCGGGGGGCCGCCGGCTCGGGGTTGGGGTTGCTGCCGGGGTGTTCCTCGCCCCCGCCGCCCCTACCCGTCCCATCCCAGGGGCTCCGCCCCTTCGACCCCACCAGGGGCTTCGCCCCTGGACCCCGGCGGGGACTGCGTCCCCTGCACCCCACGCGGGGACTGCGTCCCCTGCACCCCACGCGGGGACTGCGTCCCCTGCACCCCACGCGGGGACTGCGTCCCCTGGGCCGGCGGGGACTGCGTCCCCTGGGCCGGCGGAGACTGCGTCCCCTGCACGCCTGGCGGGAGCTCCGCCCCTGCGCCCCACGTGGGGCTTCGTCACTTGAGCCCGCTGGGGCCGCGCTCCCTGCACCCCGCGCGGGGCTCCGCCCCCTGCACTCCGGCGGGCTCCGCCCCCTGCACTCCGGCGGGCACCCACACAAGGCTTCGTCTCTGGAGTCCGTTGGGACTGCGCCTCTGCCCCTTCCCCTGCGCCCCTGGCGGCGACTCCGCCCGCGCGAGGCTTCGCCTCTGCACGCATAGCGGGGCTCCGCCTCTGGACCCTGGCGAGGGCTCCATCCGCTGCACGCCTGGCGGGGTTCCGCTTACTGGACCACGCGAGGCTTCGCCCCTGCACGCATCGCGGGGTTCTGCCCCCTGGACTGCGCGAGGCTTCGCCCCTGCACGCATCGCGGGGTTCTGCCCCCTGGACTGCGCGAGGCTGTGCCCCCCTGCGCCCTGCGCGAACGCCTAGCGGGGTTCCGCCCCTGAACTCTGGCGGGACTGCGTCCCCTGCACGCCTGCCGGCATTCCGCCCTGGATTGGGCGGGGACTGCGCTCCCGAACCCCGAACCCCGAACCCCGCACCCCGCATTGCACCCTGCGCACCCGCACCCCCCCCCGCGAGGCTCCGCCCCTGCACCCCGTCAGGGTTTCGCGCGCCACCCCTCAAGGCTCCGCCGCGGAGCCTCTTCAGCCCGGAGGGCCTCGTCCTCGAATGTCCGATGGGCTGAAGGATGCGGATCGGAGTCGAGGCGAGGTGAGAGGGGTGAGGGGTGGCTTTGACCTGGGCTGATGAGGGGGTGGTAATCGATTTGCCTCTGCTGGTCTCCTTGACGTAGTGTTCCATTCATCGACGCGGGGTGGAGCAGCTCGGTAGCTCGCTGGGCTCATAACCCAGAGGTCGCAGGTTCAAATCCTGTCCCCGCTACTGAAGGCCGAGGGCCGGAATCCAGAAATGGGTTCCGGCCCTTGGTGTTTGTCGGTGATGGGCCCTGTTTGTCAGGAGCGGTGGCCTATTGCCTCCTCGTACAAGGCTCTGTTCACCGTCTTCGACTCCGGTAGCGGGTCGCCCTCGCTCACGCCCTGGGCGCGGTAGGCGGACTGGAGGCGGTCCGTGGTGCCGGTGCGGATTTCCCAGTCCATGCGGAGGGACGGAGTGGACCTGAGGATCGCCTCGTCGGCCTTCAGGAGCTTGGCCAGGTAGGAGATGAAGGCCGCATCCTGTTTGTAGTCGGACGTGAAGTACGTGTTGATCGTGCGGATGTAGGCCCGGAGCAGGGCAACTCCCGCGTCCACGTCGTCGTTCAGCAGGCTCGGGCCGTACAGCATGCCGCCCAGGGGTTCGCCCAGAGGCTGGCCGCCGAGGAAGGCGTATCCGGGCTCGCCGTCGACCCTGCGCCAGACGGGGTCGAGGAGCCAGGCCGAGTCGACGCCTCCGTTCTGGAGGGCGGTGAGGACGTCGGCGGAGCCCAGTTGGGCGTACTGGATCTTGTCGAGGCCGCCGCCGTGCTTCTCCAGCGCCTGCTCCATGGGGTAGGCGATCACGGACCCCTTGCCGATCATCGTGCCCATCCTGCGCCCGGCCATGGCCACGCGGTCCGCGCTCTCGCCCTTCTTCAGCCGCACCCACAGCCCGCTCTTCGACTCCGGGTCGGGTGAGAAGTTGCCCGCGACCCAGCTGATGTCGAAACCGCCGCGGATGCCGTTCATGACGGCCGCCTCCGGGGCCGCCCACTGTGCGTCGATGTCCCCCTTGGCGAGGAGGGGGAGCGCGTCCGGTGTGGGCAGTACCTTCAGGGTGACGTCCAGGCCCTCCTTCTTGAACTCGCCCTTGTCGAGGGCCACTTGGAGCGGTGCCACGTACTCGGCGCTCAGTGTTCCCGTCGCGATCGTCAGCTTCCGGGTCTTGGGGAGGGGCTGCGGCGGAGGGGCCCCGGCCTGGCAGCGGGCCGGCAGGCGGGTGGGGGAGAGGTCGGCGGGGTCGGTCCAGGATGTGTCGCCGCAGCCCTCCATCGGGCGGATCGTGCGGTTGTTCGCGCCTGCCTTCGGTTCCGAGTCCGACTCGTACGGCGACGAACAGGCCGCCGACACCAGCAGGACACCCACGGCGATCACGGCACCGTACGCACGTCGTCCCCTCATGACTGCCCCCGCCCGCGGTCCCGGGGCGCCCACGGAGTGAGCAACCGCCCCACGATCCGTACCAGTTCGGAGAACAGGACGCCCAGGACGGCCACACAGACGATGCCGACGAACATCACGTCGTTCTGGAACAGCGCGCGCGAGTCGAAGATCAGGTGGCCCAGGCCGTTCGTGGCGGCGATCTGTTCCGAGGCGACGATCACCAGGACCGCCACGCCCGCCGCTATCCGCGCGCCCACCAGGACGGACGGCAACGAGGCCGGCAGCAGGACATGGCGGAACATCTGCCACCAGGAGGCGCCGAAGACCCGGCCCGCGTCGCGGTGGCCGGTCGGGACGGCGATCACCGCCGACATGGTCGAGATCCATACGAAGAAGAAGACCGTGGCCGCCACCAGGGCCACCTGGGGGCCCTCACCCAGGCCGAACATGTTCAGGAAGATCGGGAGCAGGGCCAGTTTCGGTACGACGTACAGGGCGTCGAGCAACGGCTCCAGCGCCGCTCTCACCAGGGAGAGGGAGCCCATCAGGAGGCCCAGCGCGTAGCCCGCCGCCGTGCCGATCGCGTAGCCGGCCAGGACGCGCTTCAGGGTGGCCCATACGTCCGGCCACAGGTCACCGGCCGCCGCCCGGTCCCAGCCGTCGGCGAGGATCGTGGACGGGGCCGGGTAGACGCGGTCGTCGATCCAGGCCTGGGCGGCGGCCAGTTGCCACAGCAGGATCAGCACCAGCGGGACGGCCGCGGCGAGCGACAGTTCCAGAGCGCGCCTGCGGCGGTGGGTGCGTACGGGGTGGAGTTCCTGGGGGCCGGGGCGGCGGACCAGGACCGAGGTCCGGTCCGGAGCGAGCGTGGTCATGCCGGCACCGCCTCCTTCCTGAGGAGGTCCCACAGGTCGCTCTTGAGGGAGGTGAACTCGGGCGTGGAGCGGATGTCGCCGGTGCGCGGGCGCGGGAACGGCGGGAGGTGCTCGGCGATGATCCGGCCCGGGCGGGCGGACATCACCAGGACGCGGTCGCCGAGGACGATCGCCTCCTCCAGGCTGTGGGTGACGAAGAGGGTGGTGGTGCGGGTGGCTTGAGTGAGCTCCAGGAGCTCCTCCTGGAGGATCATGCGGAGTTGGGCGTCCAGGGCGGCGAACGGCTCATCCATGAGGAGGAGTTCGGGCTCGACCGCGAGCGCACGGGCTATCGCCACGCGCTGGCGCATGCCGCCGGAGAGGGCCGCCGGGTAGGCGTGCGCGAAGTCGGCGAGGCCCATGCGGGTCAGCCACTCGTCGGCGCGGGCGTTCGCCTCACGGCGGGGAACGCGCTGGATGTCCAGTCCGAAGCGGACGTTCGCGCGGACCGTCTTCCAGTCGTAGATGCCGTAGTCCTGGAAGATCATGGCGGCCGGGCGGGGGCTGGACGTACGGATCTCCAGGCGGCCCGTGCTCGGGCGGAGCAGGCCCGCCGCGATGCGCAGGAGTGTGGACTTGCCGCAGCCCGACGGGCCCACCAGGCAGACGAACTCGCCCGGGGTGACGGTGAGGTCGACGGGGCCGAGGGCGTCGACGGCACGGGGTGCGCGGCCGAAGGTGCGGGTCAGATCGGTGGCGTGGAGTTTTGGGTGCGGATCTCCCACGGTTGCTCCTCGCGGAGTTCGGTACGGGGTGGGGGGTGTGCCGCACGACGATATGACGGACCGTCAGATACGGGAAGGGTGCGGGAAGGTCGTGCACGGCAGAAGGCGCGGCGCGGAGCGCGGCAGAAAGCCCCGGCATCCACTGATGCCGGGGCTTTCCGAGGACAGGGAGAGTGCTACGCCGCCGCGCAGTTCGGGCACACGCCTCGGTACGTCACCTCGACGTCCGACACCGTGAAGCCGAAGCGCTCGGTGTCGGGGAGGTCGGCCAGCGGGTTGCCGCCGGGGTGGACGTCCCGGATGGTGCCGCACTGGGCGCAGACCAGGTGGTGGTGCGGCCGGTGCGCGTTCGGGTCGTAGCGCTTGGCGCGCTTGTCCGTGGCGACCTCGAGGACCTCGCCGAGGGAGACCAGTTCGCCCAGCGTGTTGTAGACGGTCGCCCGGGAGATCTCGGGCAGCTTGGCGACGGCCCGCGAGTGGACCTCGTCGGCCGTCAGGTGGACGTGTTCGCCGTCGAGCACCTCGGCCACGACACGCCGCTGCGCGGTCATTCGCCATCCGCGTCCGCGCAGCCGTTCCAGAAGGTCGCTCATGCGCATCAGCCTAGCAGCAAGAGGGACCAGGTCGCGACCAGGTGTGACTTTGGATCCCTGCTTGACTTAGACATTGTCTATTGTAGGATCGACTTCGACGTTGGTTCAGTGACAGGAACGGCAGGGAATGGCGCAGGAGGCGTACGTGACGCAGGGACCGCTTACGACGGAGGCCGGGGCTCCGGTCGCCGACAACCAGAACAGCGAGACCGCGGGCGCCGGCGGCCCGGTACTCGTACAGGACCAGCTCCTCCTGGAGAAGCTCGCCCACTTCAACCGCGAGCGCATTCCGGAGCGCGTCGTCCACGCCCGCGGCGCGGGGGCGTACGGCACCTTCACCGTCACCGCCGACGTCACCCGCTACACGCGCGCCACGTTCCTCTCCGAGGTCGGCAAGCAGACCGAGACCTTCCTGCGCTTCTCCACCGTGGCGGGCAACCTCGGTGCCGCCGACGCCGTGCGTGACCCGCGCGGCTGGGCGCTGAAGTTCTACACCGAAGAGGGCAACTACGACCTCGTCGGGAACAACACCCCGGTGTTCTTCATCAAGGACGCCATCAAGTTCCCCGACTTCATCCACACCCAGAAGCGCGACCCGTACACGGGCAGCCAGGAGGCGGACAACGTCTGGGACTTCTGGGGGCTGTCGCCCGAGTCCACGCACCAGGTGACCTGGCTGTTCGGCGACCGCGGCATCCCGGCCTCGTACCGCCACATGAACGGCTACGGCTCGCACACCTACCAGTGGAACAACGAGGCCGGCGAGGTCTTCTGGGTCAAGTACCACTTCAAGACCGACCAGGGCATCAGGAACCTGACCTCGGCTCAGGCCGCGAGGCTCGCCGGTGAGGACCCCGACTCCCACCAGCGCGACCTGCGCGAGTCCATCGAGCGGGGTGACTTCCCGACCTGGACCGTGCAGGTGCAGATCATGCCGGAGGCGGACGCGGCGACGTACCGCTTCAACCCGTTCGACCTCACCAAGGTGTGGCCGCACGAGGACTACCCGCCGATCGAGATCGGGAAGCTGGAGCTCAACCGCAACCCGCAGAACATCTTCGCGGAGGTGGAGCAGAGCATCTTCTCGCCCGCGCACTTCGTGCCGGGTATCGGCCCGTCGCCCGACAAGATGCTGCAGGGCCGGCTCTTCGCGTACGGCGACGCCCACCGCTACCGCGTCGGCATCAACGCCGACCACCTGCCGGTGAACCGCCCGCACGCGACCGAGGCGCGCACCAACTCCCGGGACGGCTTCCTGTACGACGGCCGGCACGGCGGTGCGAAGAACTACGAGCCGAACAGCTTCGGCGGGCCGGTCCAGACGGATCGTCCGCTGTGGTCCGCCACCGCCGTGACCGGCGGCACCGGCAACCACCCGGCCCCGGTGCACGCCGAGGACGACGATTTCGTGCAGGCGGGCAACCTCTACCGCCTGATGTCTCAGGACGAGAAGGAGCGCCTGATCGCCAACCTGGCGGGCTTCATCGCCAAGGTCTCGCGCGAGGACATCGTCGAGCGGGCGATCGACAACTTCCGTCAGGCCGACGGAGACTACGGCAAGCGGCTGGAGGCCGCGGTCCAGGCCCTGCGCGGCTGAACGAACCACCAGCACTGGATCGCTTGTCGTGAGCGGACGGGCCGGACTTCCCCGGGCGGGGGGTCCGGCCCGTTCGCGTGCTCAGACGGGCGCGTGCTGCCGGACCGGGGCCCAGCAGCGGATGATGTCGCGGACCGAGACGATGCCGACGGGCTCGTCGCGGTCGAGCACGATGAGGTGGCGGAAGCCTCCGTGCGCCATGGCGCGGGCCGCCTCCTCCAGGGTCCAGGTCGGGGCGGCGAAGACGACGTCGGTGGTGGTGTGGGCGTGGACGGGTTCCGAGTCCGGGCTCTGGCCGAGGCCGACGGAGTTGAGGACGTCGCGTTCGGTGAGGATGCCGATGCCATCGGCGTCGGGGTCGTTGACGATGGCCGCGCCGACCCGGCGGGCGGACATCAGGGCGGCGGCCTGGCGGAGGGTGTGGGTGGGGCCGATGGTGAGAACCACCGTGCTCATGGCGTCGCGGACCAGCATGGGTTCCGAGTCACCTCCTAGGAACCGCTGCGATAGTTCAGCGGTTCACAAGTTCACAAATGAGGGTGTCCTCAGAGTGGCAGGCAAAGCGGAGGTCAACAAGAGGGCGCGTGCGGCCGATTGAGGGCGTGCGCGCTCAATCGTGCCGCTCAGTAGCGCTCGTTCAGATAGCCCAGGAACTCGTCGTGGAGCAGGCCGTTCGACGCGGCCGCGTTGCCGCTGTGCGGGCCGGGGCGGCCGTCGAGGCCGGTGAAGGTGCCCCCGGCCTCCGTCACGACGATCGCGTTCGCGGCCATGTCCCAGAGCGAGAGCTCGGGTTCGGCGCACAGGTCGACCGAGCCCTCGGCGACCATCATGTACGGCCAGAAGTCGCCGTACGCGCGCGTGCGCCACACCTCGCGGCTCAGGTCCAGGAAGCCGCCCAGGCGGCCCTGGTCGTCCCAGCCGGTGAGCGAGGAGTACGCGAAGGAGGCGTCGGAGAGCTTCGAGACGCGGGAGACGTGCAGACGGGAGGCCGAGGTGAGGCTGCGCCCCGAGAAGGCGCCGTGGCCCTTCGCGGCCCACCAGCGGCGGCCGAGGGCGGGGGCGGAGACCACGCCGACGACGGGCTGGTAGCCGCCCTCCGCCGCCTCCATGAGGGAGATGAGGGTCGCCCACACGGGGACGCCCCGTACGTAGTTCTTGGTGCCGTCGATGGGGTCGATCACCCAACGGCGGGGTCCGGTGCCCTCGATGCCGTACTCCTCGCCGAGGATCGCGTCGCGGGGGCGGGCGCGCTGGAGCTGGCCGCGGATGACCTCCTCCGCGGCCTTGTCCGCCTCGCTGACCGGCGTCATGTCCGGCTTCGTCTCCACCTTGAGGTCGAGGGCCTTGAAGCGGGCCATGGTCGCCGCGTCGGCGGCGTCCGCGAGGACGTGGGCGAGGCGGAGGTCGTCGTGGTAGTCCGGCATGTGATGAACGCTATCTGCCGGGAGTCGTACCGGGCTACAGGGGGCCAGGGTGCGGACAGCGGCCGGTCAGGCGGCTCGCGGGGAACCGAGGGCGCTCCCCAGTGCTCTCGCGACCCCTTGACAGTGCCCCTGTGCGCGTCAAATCTGGGCGCAGTGCCGCTCGCCCTCGGGAGGCGATGATGCCTGCAGCGCGGGAATCCCTGCTGGACGCCGCTTACACGGCGCTGGCCCGTAGGCCGTGGTCCGCTGTCCGGATGGTGGACGTGGCGGCGGCGGCCGGAGTGTCCCGGCAGACGCTGTACAACGAGTTCGGGAGCAAGGAAGGGCTGGCCCGTGCCCTCGTCAGGAGAGAGGCGGACGGCTATCTCGTCGGGGTCGAGCGCGCGCTCACCGCGAACGGCGACGCCCGCGAGCGGCTGACCGCCACCGCCGAGTGGACCGCGTCGACGGCCCGGGAGAACGCGCTCGTACGGGCCATGCTCACCGGCTGCTGGAGCGAACGGCTGCCCTCGCCGACCCTGTCGGCGGTGCCGTCCTCCTCGGCCGTACCGGCACAGCGCCGGGCGGACGGTCCGCTGCCGTCACCCGGCGACTTCGTGGCCCTGGTGCGCGACCGGGCCGTGACGGTGCTCTCCGGACCGGGCGCGCTCAAGTCGGACACCGCCGAACTGGCCCGCTCCTGCGAGCTCGTCGTCCGTCTCGCGCTGTCCTGCGTGGCGGCCCCGCCCGGCGAGGGCGGCGTCGCGGATCTCGTACGCGGCGCGCTCCAGCGTCAGTTGGTGTTCTAGGGCAGGCCCCGGGTGGTGTTCTAGGGCAGGCCCCGGGACGGGCACACCCCGGGCCCCGTCAGTGGGACGACCCCGACAGCTGGAGTCCGATCACCCCGATGATCACCAGGCTGATCGAGACGATCTTCAGCGTCGAGACGAGGTCCCCGAGGAAGATCATTCCGTAGATCGCCGTGCCCGCCGCGCCGATGCCCGTCCACACCGCGTACGCCGGGCCCACGTCGAGCTTCTTCAACGACAGGGTCAGCAGACCGAAGCTGCCGAGGGCGAAAATGCAGAATGCGATGGTTGGCCAGAGTCTGGTGAAGCCGTGAGACAGCTTCAGGCAGACCGCGAATCCGGTCTCGAGCAACCCGGCCACGACGACCAGCAGCCACGCCATGTGCTGTCCTCCCGTAGATGTCCACGTGTCCCAGCGTCTTGTGACCGTCGTTGTGTGACCGCTTCGTCAGGCTTTGGTCGGGCCTGGATCCGGCTCGGTGCGATTATGCCCTTACCGGACCTACCCGGAGACAAACAACGCGGAGGTCAGTCGCCTTCCTGGATTCGCGTCCTAGTCGCCTTCCGTCCGCTCCCGCGTCGCCAGCATCCGGCGCAGCGAGTACAGGCGGGCCGGATCCGCGTGACCGTCGGCCACCCACTGGTCCAGCGCGCAGTCCGGCTCGTCGTGACTGCACGCGCGCGGGCAGCCCTCGGTGCCGGGCTCCAGGTCGGGGAAGGCGTGGATCACCCGGGACGGATCCACGTGGTGCAGTCCGAACGACCGCAGGCCCGGGGTGTCGACCACCCAGCCCGCGTCGCCCGCCAGCGGCAGGGCCAGTGCCGAGGTCGTGGTGTGGCGGCCGCGGCCCGTCACCGCGTTCACATGGCCGGTCAGCCGGCGGCGCTCCTCCGGGACCAGCGAGTTGACCAGGGTCGTCTTGCCGACACCCGAGTGGCCCACGAAGGCGGTGATCCGGTCGTCGAGCTGCTCGCGGACCCGGCCCACGGCCTCGCCGCTCTCCAGTTCCTCGCGGCTGGTGACGACGTACGGGATGTCCAGGTGGCCGTAGAGCTCCAAGAGCTTGTCCGGCGAGGCGAGGTCCGACTTGGTCATGACCAGGAGCGGTTCCAGGCCCGCGTCGAACGCCGCCACCAGGCAGCGGTCGATCAGGCGCGGGCGGGGTTCCGGGTCGGCGAGGGCCGTGACGATGGCGAGCTGGTCGGCGTTGGCGACGATCACGCGCTCGTACGGGTCGTCGTCGTCCGCCGTGCGGCGCAGGACCGACGTGCGTTCCCCGATGCGGACGATGCGGGCGAGGGTGTCCTTGTTGCCGGTCAGGTCGCCGACGATGTCCACCCGGTCGCCGACCACGGCCGCCTTGCGGCCCAGCTCGCGGGCCTTCATCGCCAGGACGATCCGGTCGTCGACGAGGCAGGTCAGGCGGCCCCGGTCGACGGTGAGGACCATGCCCTCGACGGCGTCCTCGTGCTTGGGGCGGGTGTGTGTACGGGGTCGGTTGCCCTTGCGGTTCGGGCGGGAGCGGATGTCGTCCTCGTCGGTGTGCTTGCCGTAGCGGCGCATGGTGTGTCCCTACGCCCCGAGCATCCCGGTCCACAGGTCGGGAAAGTCCGGGAGGGTCTTCGCCGTCGTCGCCACGTTCTCGATCCGAACGCCCTTCACCGCGAGGCCGATGATCGCGCCGGCCGTCGCCATGCGGTGGTCCTCGTACGTGTGGAAGGTCCCGCCGTGCAGCGGGCGCGGGCGGATGTGCAGCCCGTCGGCGGTCTCCGTCACGTCACCGCCGAGTTCGTTGATCTCCTTGGTGAGCGCGGCCAGGCGGTCCGTCTCGTGCATGCGCAGATGTGCGACGCCCCGGAGCGTGGAGGGGGAGTCCGCGAGGGCCGCGACCGCCGCGATGCCCGGGGTCAGTTCGCCGACCTCGCCGAGGTCCACGTCGATGCCGTGGATCGCGCCCGAGCCGGTGAACACCAGGCCGTACTCGGTGAGTTCGCAGGAACCGCCCATTTCGGTGAAGATCTCCCGCAGCCGGTCACCGGGCTGGGTGGTGCGGGCCGGCCAGTCGGGGACGAGGACCTTGCCGCCGGTCACCAGGGCCGCCGCCAGGAACGGCTGGGCGTTCGACAGGTCCGGCTCGATGGTCAGGTCCCGGCCGAGCAGGGCGCCCGGCTTGACCCGCCACACGTTCGGCTCGCCGCCCGACTCCGGAGTGTCCACCTGCGCGCCGACCGAGCGCAGCATGTCGACGGTCATCCGGATGTGCGGCATCGAGGGCAGCGCCGTGCCGATGTGGCGGACCTCGACGCCCTGGTTGAAGCGCGGGCCCGACAGCAGCAGGGCCGACACGAACTGGGAGGACGAGGACGCGTCGATCTCCACCGTGCCGCCGTCCAGTGCGCCACCGCCGTGCACCGTCAGCGGCAGGGCGCCGCGGCCGTCGTCGTCGATCCGGGCGCCGAGGACGCGCAGGGCGTCGATCACGCCGTTCAGGGGACGCTCGTACGACCTCGGGTCGCCGTCGAAGCGGATGGGGCCGTCGGCGAGCGCGGCGACCGGCGGTAGGAAGCGCATCACCGTGCCGGCGTTGCCGACGTCGACCGTGGCCGGGCCGGCCAGGCCCGTGGGGAGCACGCGCCAGGCCTCGCCGGAGCCGTCGGGGCCGACTCCTTCTTCGATGGCGACGCCCATCTCACGCAGCGCACCGGCCATCAGCAGGGTGTCGCGGGAGCGCAGCGGGCGGCGCAGCCAGCCGGGCTCGGAGGCGAGGGCGGCCAGCACGAGGGCGCGGTTGGTGACCGACTTGGACCCGGGCACGTGGACCGTCGCATCGACGGCTCCGCTTGCGTGCGGGGCGGGCCATAGGGCGGTGGGTGCGGGGTTTGGGGCCATGGGCCCCACTTTAATGGTCGGTCGTGGTTCGGGTGCGGCGCCGTTGGGGCTGGTCGTGCCCCGCGGCGGAGCCGCATATCGATACGGCTCCGCGCCTCTGACAGGGAGTTCTCAGCCCTCCAGGAGCCAGCGGCCCCCGCCTATCAACGAGCAGAGCGACACGGCGTGGAACAGGAACAGCCACAGCCCCGCCGGAACATGCGTCAGCCGCGACAACTGGTCCGCGTCCGAATCCCCGGCCCCGCCCCGCGACCGCTTCGCCTGGAGCTCGAACGCCGGGCGTACCCCGCCGATGAGCAGGAACCACACCACCGCGTACGCGAACGCCGCCTGTACCTGTGGTCCCGTCAGCCAGGACACCACCACGAAGGTGCCGCCGGTGAGGACGACGGTCAGGGCGCCGTACGCGTTGCGGATCATCACCAGCATCGCCACCAGCAGCAGCGTCGCCAGCCAGAGCAGGGCGGTGATGTGGCCGGCGCCGAGGAGGGCGGCGCCGCCGAGGCCGAGGAGTGGGGGAGCGGTGTAGCCGGAGGCCGCGGTGAGGATCATGCCGATGCCGTGCGGCTTGCCGCGGCTGACGGTGAGGCCGCTGGTGTCGGAGTGGAGGCGTATGCCCGTCAGGGTGCGGCCGGTGAGCAGGGCGACCAGGCCGTGGCCGCCCTCGTGGGCGATGGTGATGGCGTTGCGCGCGATGCGCCACAGGACGTGCGGGACGACCACGGCGAGCGCGGCGACGAGAGTCGCGATCACCACCCACAGGTCGGGGTCGGGCTGGGAGCCGAAGACCTCGTCCCAGAGGGAGGCGAGCGAGTCGGATGCGGTGGTGTGCATTGTCGGCGGAGGCTCCCGTGGGTGTCGTCGAATCTGGCAGTGTGGCACGTATGTGCGGACGGTATGCAGCGAGTCGTGGGCCCGAGGATCTCGCAGGAATCTTTGAGGTCGAGAAGTGGGAGCCCGAGGAGGCCCTGGCGCCCGATTACAACGTGGCCCCGACCAAGGAGGTCTACGCCGTACTGGACCGCCCTCTTAAGGACGTGGAGGACCCGAAGCCGGTTCGACAGCTGCGCAGGCTCAAGTGGGGACTCGTGCCGTCCTGGTCGAAGACCCCCGAGGGCGGCGCCCGGATGATCAACGCCCGCGCGGAGACCGTCCACGAGAAGCCGTCGTTCCGCCGTGCCTTCGCCACCCGGCGCTGCATCATCCCCGCCGACGGCTACTACGAGTGGGTCACCGGCACGCAGGAGCGGGACCTGGAGGTCGAGGGAAGGAAGAAGCGGCCGCGCAAGCAGCCGTACTTCGTGCTCCCCGCCGACGGGTCGGTGTTCGCGATGGCCGGGCTGTACGAGTTCTGGCGGGACAAGACGCTGCCCGACGACCACCCGCAGGCCTGGTGGGTGACGTGCTCGGTGATCACCACGGAGGCGGAGACGACCCCGCTGGCCGTCGCCCCGGCGGACGGGCCGCACGTGCTCGCCGACATCCACCCGCGGATGCCCCTGATGCTGACGCCGGACCGCTGGGACACCTGGCTCGACCCGTCCCGCACGGACCCGCACGACCTGCGCGAGCTCCTCGCCCCGCCGCCCGCCGGGCTGATGCGCGCCTACCCCGTCTCCACGGCCGTCAGCAATGTCCGCAACAACGGACCCGAGCTGCTGAAGGAGCTGGAGGGCCCCGAAGAGGGCACACTCTTCTGACGTGACGAAAGCAACGAACGTGACCAATGTGACCAGCGGCACGGAAGAGACCGTCGAGACCGACGCCGGTACCGCCCGCATCACCTGGCACCAGGCGAAGAAGCCCCGGCTGCTGCTCGCGGTCAGCCACGGCGCCGGCGGCGGCATCGGGGCCCGCGACCTCCAGGCCCTCGCCCACGCCCTCCCGGAGCACGGCGTCACCGTCGCCCTCGTCGAGCAGCCCTGGCGGGTGGCGGGGAAGAAGATGGCGCCCGCGCCCAAGGCCCTCGACCTCGGCTGGCGCGGGCTGTGGCCCGCCCTCGCCGAGCCCGGCCTCCCGGTGATCTCCGGCGGCCGCAGCGCCGGCGCCCGCGTCGCCTGCCGTACGGCCGTCGAACTCGGCGCGCATGCCGTCCTCGCCCTCAGTTTCCCGCTGCACCCGCCGGGCCGGCCGGAGAAGTCCCGCGCCGAGGAACTGCTCGGCGCGGGGGTGCCCACGCTGGTCGTCCAGGGCGGAAACGACCCGTTCGGGAAGCCGGAGGAGTTCCCGAAGGGGTCGTACGAACTGATCGAGGTGCCGTACGGCGATCACGGCTTCGTCGTGCCGAAGCGGGCGGACATCGGCCAGGAGGAGGCCGTGGGAATCGTCACGGACGGTGTCGCGAGGTGGACCCGGTCACTCGGGTAAAGCTTCGGGAATGTTGAGCGGAAGACCTCTGTTGAGCCGGACAGAAGTGCTGAGGAAACCGGCACCGACGTCGTACGAGAGGAAGTCCGCCGCATGGGTTCGACCTACTGCCCGAGCCGCAGCAGCCGTGCCGACCTGGACTGGACGGTGCTGCACGCGGCCAAGGCTGCCCCTATTCGGGCGGCGGGCGGACCGGATCGTGTTCTATCCTCCGATTCTGGTGGGACCGGTCTCGGTCCTGCCCGGAATCTTGAGGAGGTGGGTCCGGTTCCCGGTACCGACGCAGGGACCGAACAAGGCCAGGCGGAGCAGCCCGAGGGCCAGGGCGGCACGAGCGCGGAGTCGACCGCGGAGCGCAGCGCGCGCTTCGAGCGGGACGCGCTCGAGTTTCTCGACCAGATGTACTCGGCGGCGCTGCGCATGACGCGCAACCCGGCCGACGCCGAGGACCTGGTGCAGGAGACGTATGCCAAGGCGTACGCGTCGTTCCACCAGTTCCGTGAGGGCACGAACCTCAAGGCGTGGCTGTACCGCATCCTCACCAACACGTTCATCAACTCGTACCGCAAGAAGCAGCGCGAACCCCAGCGCTCGGCGGCCGAGGAGATCGAGGACTGGCAGCTCGCGCGTGCCGAGTCGCACATGTCGACCGGTCTGCGCTCCGCGGAGTCGCAGGCGCTCGACCATCTGCCCGACTCGGACGTGAAGTCAGCGCTGCAGGCGATCCCCGAGGAGTTCCGCATCGCCGTCTATCTGGCGGACGTAGAGGGCTTTGCGTACAAGGAGATCGCGGACATCATGGGGACACCCATCGGTACGGTGATGTCCCGGCTGCACCGGGGCCGCCGTCAACTGCGCGGCATGCTCGAGGACTACGCCCGCGAGCGCGGACTGGTCCCGGCCGGCGCCGGAGAGTCGAACGAAGCGAAAGGCTCGGGCTCATGAGCTGCGGAGAGCCGCACGAGACGGACTGCAGTGAGGTACTCGACCATCTCTACGAGTTCCTCGACCGGGAGATGCCGGACGCCGACTGCACCAAGTTCGAGCACCACTTCGAGGAGTGCTCGCCGTGCCTGGAGAAGTACGGCCTGGAGCAGGCCGTGAAGAAGCTGGTCAAGCGGTGCTGCGGACAGGACGACGTACCGACCGACCTGCGTTCCAAGGTCATGGGGCGGATCGAGCTGATCCGCTCCGGGCAGACCGTGCCCGAGCATGACGTGACAGCGACCCAGGTCACCCCGCAGGAGTCCTGAACTCCCGCCCGGGAACGGGCTGTCGTCACTCGAACGTGCTAATCCGCGGGTTATCGGCCCGCGGACTCCCCCCGCCCCGCCTTAGGCTCCGGACGCTGGACAGTCATGGCCGGGCTCGGGGGAGGGGCGTATGGAGGCGATTCCGGCACGGGCGCGTGTGTACGTGGCCTGTGTGGTCCTCGGCGCCCTGTGCTGTCTGCTTCCCCTGCCCACCGTGCGGACACCCTGGTGGGCGGTCCTGCTGCTCGCCGCGCTGTACGCCGGCTGCGAGCGGGTCGCCGCCCGGTGGCGGTTCACCGGCACGTTCTACCCCGTGCTGCTCGCCGGCGCCTTCCTGCTGCCCCCGCCCGCCGCCGCACTGGTGGCGGTGCCGGGGGCGTTGCTGTCCGGGGTCGAGCAGCGGCCGCGATGGCTGCGCCGACTCTGGCGGGCCGCCCAGCTCGTCGTCGGCGTGTGGGTGGCCGCCCGGGTGCACGGGGCGCTGGACGGCCGGGACGCCGTCGGCGCCTCCGACTTCCCGTACGCCCTCGCGCCCGCCGGGGCCGCGGTACTGGCGTTCTGCCTGGCGCTGACCGTCCTGGACGGGGGAATCCTGGCGTTCGCCGTGGGGGTACCTCCCGCGCCTTTAGGGCAGCGGGGGAGGGTGCCGGTGCGGCGGGCCTGGCGGGGGCTGTTCCTGCGGTCGCTCGCGCCCGTCGTCGTGCACGGGCTCGCCGGGCTGATGATGGCCGTGCTGTGGCGCAGCCCGTACGGGCCCGTCGCCGCGCTGCTCGTGCTGCTGCCGATGTGCGTGTCCTGGTGGGTGTTCGCCCAGTACCACCGGGAACGGGCCGCCCATCAGGCGACGATCCGGGCGCTCGTGCAGGCCGTCGACATCAAGGACGGGTACACGCGCGGGCACAGCGAGCGGGTCGGGCAGGCGTCGATGATGATCGCGCGCGAGCTGGGGATGCCCGACGAGCGCGTCGAGGTACTGCGGTTCGCCGGGATCCTGCACGACGTGGGGAAGTTGGGGGTTCCCACCCGGTTGCTGCGCAAGGACGGTCCGCTGACTCCCGAGGAGCGGCGGGTGATCGAACTGCACCCCGAGTACGGGCACGAGATGGTGCGCGGGATCTCCTTCCTCGGGGAGGCCCGGGCGGCGGTGCTGCACCATCACGAGCGGCTGGACGGGAGCGGTTATCCGTACGGACTGGTCGGGGGCCAGATCCCGGAGTCGGCCCGGGTGGTGGCGGTGGCGGACGCCTTCGACGCGATGACCTCGACGCGCTGCTACAGCAGGGCCCGGCCCGTTCCGGTAGCCCTGGAGGAACTGGAGCGGTGTGCGGGGACGCAGTTCGACCCCCGGATGGTGACGGCCCTCGTCCGCGCCCTGAGGCGGCACGGCTGGCGCCCGGCCGTCACCTCGGACGAGGCCCGCCCGCCGCGCCCCCGCCCCTCGGCCCCCAGCAGGCCGGGAGCGCGTCGATGAGCGGATGCCGGCCCCCTCTGCTCCTCACCCTCGTCCACGCGTGTGCCGCCCTTCTCGCCGCCGTCTGTCTCGCCACCACCCTCTGGACCGGCCTCGACGAGCGGGGTACGGCCCTCGCCTTCGGGGTGCTGGTCACCGTCGGCGAGCTGTCCCGGTGGACCGGGGCTCAGGTCAGGGAGGCCGCGCCGCTCGGGGCCGCGGGGGCGTTGTCGTACGCCCTGCTGGGACCGGACGCGGGGGAGCCGACCCAGCACGGCGTGGCACAGGTCGTCACCGTCGTCCTCGCCGCCGCCCTCCTCGGCAGCGTGCCGCACATCGCGCGGGGGCAGCGCGGAACGCTCGACCATCTCGCCCGGCGGGTGCTGACCGTCGGCTTCGCGGCCGTGTGCTTCCAGCCGCTGTACAACCAGGGCACGGTCAGCGGCTGGGTCGGGCCCGCCCACGCCCTGCTGCTGCTCGCGCTGCTCGCCCTCACCGCGCTGTGCGACGCCGTGCTCGCCGCCGCGCTCGCGCACTCCCGTACCCGGTGGCCCTTCGGTCCGCTGCTGCGGGACGAGCTGCGGGCGCTGCTGGGGATCGGGTCCGCCGTGTGTGCGACGGGGGCCGTGATGGCGCTCGCGGTCGCCGTGGTGGGGCTGTGGGCGCTGCCCGTGTTCTCGCTGCCCCTGCTGCTCACCCAGATGTCCTTCCGGCGGTACGCGGCCGTCCGGGCCACCTACCGGCAGACCATCGCCTCCCTCGCCCGGGCCACCGAGATCGCCGGGTACACCCCGGCCGGGCACGCCCGCCGGGTCGCGGCGCTCGGGCAGGCCGTCGGGCGGGACCTGGGGCTCACCGAGCCGGAGCTGACCGTGCTGGAGTACGCGGCCCTGATGCACGACATCGGGCAGCTCAGCCTCGTCGATCCGGTGCCGGCGGGCGCCACGGCCGGGCTGCCCGCGCAGGAGCAGCGCCGGATCGCGCTGCTGGGCGGGGCCGTCGTACGGCAGACCGGGGTGAACGCGCAGGTGGCGACGGTCGTGGAGCGGCAGGCCGACCCCTGGCGGGAGCAGCCGGTCGCCGCCCGGGTGGTGCGGGCCGTGAACGCCTACGAGGAGAAGGCCCGGGACGCGGGGCCCGGCGGGCCGCTGACGGCGCTGGAGGAGCTGCGACTGGCGACCGCGGACGAGTACGCGCCCGAGGTCGTCGAAGCGCTGGCCCGTGTCCTGTCACGGGACTGTCTGACCCTCCCCCTGGCTGGGTAACCCATGGGTAATGAGCGCCCTTCCAGCCGTACGTGGTTGGATGCGAATAAGAGGGTGTCCGGGGGCACAGCCAGCCCACTGAACGGAACTGGCAGGCGGGAATCGTGAGGATCTTCGGCAAGGGACGGCACCGGCCCTCCGCCTCCTGGCGGCAGGCCACCGACCGTGCGTTCACGCTGATCGGGGACGGTCGGTACGAGGACGCGGGGGCGCTGCTGACGCGCGCCGCCGACCTGGAGCCCTGGCTGTCCGAGTCCTGGTTCAACCTCGCGCTCCTGCACAAGTTCCGGCACGACTGGGAGCAGGCCCGGGCGGCCGGTCTGCGGGCCGTGGCCCTGCTGGACCGGGAGACGGGCGCACCTGACTGGTGGAACGTCGGCATCGCGGCCACCGCCCTGCAGGACTGGCCGCTGGCGCGGCGCTCCTGGCAGGCCTACGGGCTGCGGGTGCCGGGCGGGGCCACCGCCTCCGGCGAGCCCGTCGGCATGGACCTCGGCAGCGCGGCCGTACGGCTGTCCCCCGAGGGCGAGGCCGAGGTGGTGTGGGGACGCAGGCTGGACCCCGCGCGGGTCGAGGTGCTGTCCATTCCGCTGCCGTCGTCCGGGCGGCGCTGGGGCGAGGTCGTGCTGCACGACGGGGTGCCCCACGGGGAGCGGACCACCGCCGCCGGGCACTCCTACCCGGTGTTCGACGAGATCGAGCTGTGGGCGCCCTCACCTGTGCCCACCTGGGTGGTTCTCCTGGAGGCCGCCACCGAGGCCGACCGGGACGCCCTGGAACAGCTGGCCGCCGACGCCGGCTTCGCCGCGGAGGACTGGTCCTCGTCCGTACGGCTGCTGTGCCGGATGTGCTCCGAGTCCCGGATGCCGTCCGACGAGGGCGACGGCGAGCATCTCGACCCGCACGACCACAGCGAGCCGGGACATCCGGGGCCGCTCGGCCATGTCACGGACGGGCAGCTGTGGGTGCCGGAGCGGGAGTGCGGGGTGGCTGCGCCGGCTTCGCTGGTGCGGGGGCTGCTGGACGGGTGGGTCGCGGACAGCCCGGATTCTCGTGACTGGCGGGACCTGGAAGAGGTCTGCTGAGGCCGTGCCGCCTCGCCGACCCCTTTAGGCTGTACTCGCAGAATTCCAAGGCATGCAGGAAGGCATACGTCGGTCATGGCGCAGCAGGACACCGATCAGCAGCACGCGGGCGTGCTCCCCGTGGACGACGAGGGCTTCGTCATCGACACCGAGGACACCGAGGAGCGCGAGAACGCCTGGCGTGAGCGCGGCACCTCGCGGCCCATCACGGTGGTCGGGAACCCGGTGCTGCACAAGGAGTGCAGGGACGTCACCGAGTTCGGCGCGGAGCTGGACCAGCTGGTCGCGGACATGTTCGCCTCGCAGCGCACCGCCGAGGGCGTGGGCCTGGCCGCCAACCAGATCGGCGTCGACCTGAAGGTCTTCGTGTACGACTGCATGGACGACGAGGGCAAGCGGCACGTCGGTGTCGTCTGCAACCCGAAGCTCGTCGACCTGCCCGCGGACAAGCGCCGGCTGGACGACAGCAACGAGGGCTGTCTGTCGGTGCCCACCGCGTACGCGCCGCTCGCCCGGCCGGACTACGCCGAGGTGACCGGGCAGGACGAGAAGGGCAACCCGGTCAAGCTGCGCGGCACCGGCTACTTCGCTCGGTGTTTGCAGCACGAGACGGATCACCTGTACGGGTACCTCTACATCGACCGGCTCTCCAAGCGCGAACGCAAGGACGCGCTGCGGCAGATGGCCGAGAACGAGCCCCGCTACCCCGTGGTCGCCAACGACTGAATACTCTGCCGCCTCACAACTCACTTACGTACGGCGCCTGGTCAGGAACACCCCCTGACCAGGCGCCGTTCGTGTGTCCTTCGCACATTCGATCGCTTGCGCTCTCTTAGTGATCCAAATCCAGACACGCAAGGGGAGAATCTCAGCACTGTGGGGTAGTGAATGGAGCAAATCCGTTCCCAGAACGGTCAGTTGTAGGGCTGAATGGGATGAGCGGGGATACGCAACGGGCGCACGCCCGGCACAACGGGAGAGGTGTGTGCGCCAACTGGCGGCTGGAAGGGGTTTGTTCGTGCCTGCTTTCCCACACAGCACCACATCGACACCGACGGCGATCGCGGTTCCACCATCGCTGTCTCTCCCGGTGATCGAGGCAGCGTTTCCCAGGCAACTTCATCCGTATTGGCCCAGGCTCCAGGAGAAGACCCGTACCTGGCTACTGGAAAAACGGCTCATGCCGGCGGACAAGGTGGAGGAATATGCCGATGGCCTGTGCTACACCGACCTCATGGCGGGGTACTACATCGACGCCCCCGACGAGGTCCTCCAGGCGATAGCGGACTACAGCGCGTGGTTCTTCGTCTGGGACGACCGCCACGACCGTGACATCGTGCACGGCCGTCCGGCCGCCTGGCGGCGGCTCAGGTTCCGTCTGCACGCGGCCCTCGACTCCCCACACCACCATCTGCACCACGAGGACGCGCTGGTCGCCGGATTCGCGGACAGCGTGACGCGGCTGTACTCGTTCCTGCCGCAGACCTGGAACGCCCGGTTCGCCCGGCACTTCCACGAGGTGATCGAGGCCTACGACCGGGAATTCCGCAACCGCACCGAAGGCGTCGTCCCCACGGTCGAGGAATACCTCGCGCTGCGGCGGCTCACCTTCGCGCACTGGATCTGGACCGATCTGCTGGAGCCGAGCGCCGGCTGCGAACTCCCGGACGGCGTACGGAAACACCCGGCATATCGGCGGGCGGCGCTGCTCAGCCAGGAATTCGCCGCCTGGTACAACGACCTCTGTTCGCTCCCCAAGGAAATAGCGGGCGACGAGGTGCACAATCTCGGAATCAGCCTCATCACCCACCAGGGGCTGACTCTGGAAGAGGCGATCGCCGAAGTCAGGCGACGGGTCGAGGAATGCGTTTCGGAATTCCTCGTCGCCGAACGCGACGCCTTATGTTTCGCCGACGACCTCGCCGACGGAACGGTACTCGGAAAGGAACTGAGCGCCGCCGTGCGGGCCTGTGTCTGCAACATGCGGAACTGGTTCAGCACCGTCTACTGGTTCCACCACGAGTCCGGCCGGTACATGGTCGACAGCTGGGACGACCGGTCCACGCCCCCGTACGTCAACAACGAAACGGCAGGTGAGAAATGACCGTCGAATCTGTGAAGCCCGCGGCCCCTCAGGCCCGGGAACTGCGCGAGCCGCCCCTGGCGGGCGGCGGTGTCCCCGTCCTCGGCCACGGCTGGAAGCTGGTGCGCGACCCGCTCAGCTTCATGGCCCGGCTGCGCGACCACGGCGACGTCGTACGCCTGAAGCTCGGCCCCAAGACGGTGTACGCCGTCACCGCCCCGGCCCTCACCGGAGCCATGGCGCTGAGCACCGACTACATCATCGCCGGCCCGCTGTGGGAGTCGCTGGAGGGACTGCTCGGCAAGGAGGGCGTGGCCACCGCCAACGGGCCCACGCACCGGCGTCAGCGCCGCACCATCCAGCCCGCCTTCCGGCTCGACGCCATCCCCGCGTACGGACCGATCATGGAGGAGGAGGCGCATGCGCTGACCGAGCGCTGGAAGCCCGGCGAGACCGTCGACTGCACCTCGGAGTCCTTCCGGATCGCTGTGCGCATCGCGGCCCGCTGTCTGCTGCGCGGCGACTTCATGGACGAGCGCGCCGAGCGGCTGTGCGTCGCCCTCGCCACCGTCTTCCGGGGCATGTACCGGCGGATGGTGATTCCCGCCGGGCCGCTCTACCGGTTGCCGCTTCCAGCCAATCGCCAATTCAACCGTGCGCTGGCCGATTTGCATCTCCTCGTCGACGAGATCGTCGCCGAGCGGAGGGAATCTGGTCAAAAGCCGGACGATTTGCTGACGGCATTGCTGGAGGCGAAGGACGAGAATGGCGAACCCATCGGGGAACAGGAGATCCACGACCAGGTCGTCGCCATCCTCACACCCGGCAGCGAAACCGTCGCGTCCACGATCATGTGGCTGCTCCAGGTCCTCGCGGAACATCCGGAACACGCGGACAGGGTGTGCGCGGAAGTCGAATCCGTCACCGGCGGGCGCCCGGTGGCATTCGAGGACGTCCGTGCGCTCAGGCACACGAACAATGTCGTCGTCGAAGCCATGCGCTTGCGGCCCGCCGTATGGATATTGACGCGACGGGCGGTGCGGGACACCGAACTCGGCGGGTATCGCATTCCGGCCGGTGCCGACATCGTCTACAGTCCGTACGCGATCCAGCGCGACGGGCGGTCCTATGCGGACAACCTGGCGTTCGACCCCGACCGCTGGCTTCCGGACCGGGTCAAGGACGTGCCCAAATACGCCATGAGCCCGTTCAGCGTGGGCAACCGCAAGTGCCCCAGCGACCACTTCTCGATGGCCCAGCTGACGCTCATCACGGCGGCGCTGTCGACGAAGTACCGCTTCGAGCAGGTGTCCGGTTCCGACGACGCGACCCGGGTGGGGATCACCCTGCGTCCGCAGCGGCTGCTGCTGAAGCCGGTCCTCCGGTGAGAGGTCAGGCCGCTTCGGGGCCCCGGAACGTGCGCCGGTAGGCGTTCGGCGTGGTGCCCACCGACCGGACGAACTGGTGCCGTAGCGCGGCCGCGTTCCCGAACCCTGTTCGACCGGCTATCGCGTCCACCGTCTCGTCCGTCGCCTCCAGCAGCCGCTGGGCCAGCAGCACGCGTTGGCGCAGGATCCAGCGGTAGGGAGTCGTACCCGTCTCCTGCTGGAAGCGACGGGCGAAGGTGCGCGGGGACATGAGAGCACGGTCGGCGAGCTGCTCGACGGTGACCTCCTCGTCGAGGTGCTGCTCCATCCACACCAGCACCTCGCCGACGGTGTCGCACTGCGACCGGGGCAGCGGCCGCTCGATGTACTGCGCCTGCCCGCCGTCGCGGTGCGGCGGTACGACCATCCGCCGGGCGATCTTGTTGGCGGTCTCAGGCCCCTGCTCCTTGCGCACGATGTGCAGACAGGCGTCGATACCGGCGGCGGTGCCGGCCGAGGTGATCACCGGGTCCTCGTCGACGTACAGCACGTCCGGCTCGATGATCGCCCGCGGATAGCGCCGGGCCAGCTCCTCCGCCTGCCGCCAGTGCACACTGCACCGCCGGCCGTCCAGCAGCCCGGCGGCGCCGAGCACGAAGACGCCCGAGCAGACGCTGAGCACCCGGGCGCCGCGGTCGACGGCCCGGACCAGGGACTCCAGGAGCTCGGGCGGGTAGTCACGCGTGACGTAGTCGCTCCCGGCCGGTACGGCGATCAGATCGGCCTCCTCCAGCCGGTCGAGGCCGTACGGCGTGGAGACGGTGAGGCCGCCGACGTGCGTGCCCAGCGAGGGGCCTTCCGCCGAGACGACCGCGAAGTCGTAGGCGGGCAGGCCCTCGTCGCGGCGGTCGATGCCGAAGACCTCGCAGACGACGCCCAGTTCGAAGGGATGCACGCCGTCGAGCAGGACGGCGGCCACGTTGGTCAGCATGCTGCCAGTGTGCCTCGGAAGTGGCAGTAAATCGAGGGCCTACGGCAGTCCTGCCACTGTCGGTAAGGAGTCTGGGGGACGACAGTAGTGACATGACTACCGCACAGACAGAAGGACTGATCGCCATGCTCACCGTCCTCGGAATCCTCGTCCTCCTGGTCCTCCCGTCAGTGATCGGGATCGTGCACGACAGGCGCGTCGACCGTCAGATCAGGGAGGCCCAGGAGGCCCGGAAGGCCGCGGAGGGTCAGAAGTCCTCGTCCAGGTCCACGGTGCCCTCCACCGCGACCTGGTACGCCGACGGCCGCCGCTCGAAGAAGTTGGTCAGCTCCTGAACACCCTGGAGCTCCATGAAGGAGAAGGGGTTCTCCGAGCCGTACACCGGGGCGAAGCCGAGGCGCGTGAGGCGCTGGTCGGCGACGCACTCCAGGTACTGCCGCATGGAGTCGGTGTTCATGCCCGGGAGGCCGTCACCGCACAGGTCGCGCGCGAACTGCAGCTCGGCCTCGACGGCCTCCTTCAGCATGTCGACGACCTGCTGCCCGAGCGCGTCGTCGAACAGCTCCGGCTCCTCCTTGCGGACGGTGTCGACCACCTCGAAGGCGAAGCTCATGTGCATCGTCTCGTCCCGGAACACCCAGTTGGTCCCGGTGGCCAGACCGTGCAGCAGACCCCGGCTGCGGAACCAGTAGACGTACGCGAAGGCGCCGTAGAAGAACAGGCCCTCGATGCACGCGGCGAAGCAGATGAGGTTGAGGAGGAAGCGGCGGCGGTCGGCCTTGGTCTCCAGGCGGTCCAGCTTCTCGACCTCGTTGATCCACCTGAAGCAGAACTCGGCCTTCTCGCGGATGGAGGGGATGTTCTCCACGGCGTCGAAGGCGGCCGCCCTGTCCTCCGGGTCGGGGAGGTAGGTGTCGAGGAGGGTCAGATAGAACTGGACGTGGACCGCTTCCTCGAACAGCTGCCTGCTCAAGTACAGCCGCGCCTCGGGGGAGTTGATGTGCTTGTACAGGGTCAGCACGAGGTTGTTCGCGACGATCGAGTCGCCCGTCGCGAAGAACGCGACCAGCCGGCCGATCATGTGCTGCTCGCCCTGGGACAGCTTCGCCAGGTCGGCGACGTCCGAGTGGAGGTCGACCTCCTCGACGGTCCAGGTGTTCTTGATGGCGTCCCGGTAGCGCTCGTAGAAGTCCGGGTAGCGCATGGGGCGGAGGGTCAGCTCGAAGCCCGGGTCGAGAAGGTTCTTTTCGGTGGAGCTCATTACTGGCAGGCCTCGCAGGACTCGGGGTTTTCCAGGGAGCAGGCGACGGCCTCGGGATCGGGGGCCGGCTGCTGCACGGGGACAGCGGCCTGGGCCGCGCGGGCGATGCGGGTCGCCGGGCGCGAGCGCAGGTAGTACGTCGTCTTCAGGCCCGACTTCCAGGCGTACGCGTACATCGAGGAGAGCTTGCCGATGGTCGGCGTCTCCAGGAACAGGTTCAGGGACTGGGACTGGTCCAGGAACGGCGTCCGGGCCGCCGCCATGTCGATCAGGCCGCGCTGCGGGATCTCCCACGCCGTGCGGTACAGCGCCCGTACGTCCTCGGGGATCCAGGCGAAGCCCTGCACCGAGCCGTTCGCGTCGCGCAGCGCCTCGCGGGTGCGGGCGTCCCAGACGCCCAGGGCCTTGAGTTCCTTCACCAGGTACGAGTTGACCTGGAGGAACTCGCCGGACAGCGTCTCGCGCTTGAACAGGTTGGACACCTGCGGCTCGATGCACTCGTACACGCCCGCGATCGACGCGATGGTGGCGGTCGGCGCGATCGCGAGGAGCAGGGAGTTGCGCATGCCGGTGGTGGCGACGCGTGCCCGCAGGGCCGCCCAGCGCTCCGGCCAGGTCAGCTCGGTGTCGTAGTGGTCGGGGTGCAGAACACCCCGGGCCGTACGGGTCTTCTCCCAGGCCGGCAGCGGGCCGTTGCGCTCGGCGAGGTCGGCGGAGGCCTCGTACGCGGCGAGCATGATGCGCTCGGCGATGCGCGTGGAGAGCCGACGGGCTTCCGGCGAGTCGAAGGGCAGCCGCAGCTGGAAGAAGACGTCCTGGAGGCCCATGACGCCGAGGCCGACCGGGCGCCACTTGGCGTTGGAGCGGCCCGCCTGCTCGGTCGGGTAGAAGTTGATGTCGACGACGCGGTCGAGGAAGGTGACGGCGGTGCGGACGGTCTCGTCCAGCCGCTCCCAGTCGATGCCGTTGTCGACCACGAACGCGCCGAGGTTGACCGAACCCAGGTTGCAGACCGCCGTCTCCCCGTCGTCCGTGACCTCCAGGATCTCCGTGCAGAGGTTGGAGGAGTGGACGACGTGGCCCGGCTCGGCGGTCTGGTTGGCGGTGCGGTTGGCGGCGTCCTTGAAGGTCATCCAGCCGTTGCCGGTCTGCGCGAGGGTGCGCATCATGCGGCCGTAGAGGTCACGGGCCGGGATGGTCCTGCGCGCGAGGCCCTTCTCCTCGGCCTCGCGATAGGCGGTGTCGAACTCCTCGCCCCACAGGTCGACCAGTTCCGGCACGTCGGCGGGGGAGAACAGCGACCACTGCGCGTCGGCGTTCACGCGGCGCATGAACTCGTCCGGGACCCAGTGCGCGAGGTTCAGGTTGTGCGTACGGCGGGCGTCCTCACCGGTGTTGTCGCGCAGCTCCAGGAACTCCTCGATGTCCGAGTGCCAGGTCTCCAGGTAGACCGCGGCCGCGCCCTTGCGCCGCCCGCCCTGGTTCACGGCGGCGACCGAGGCGTCGAGGGTCTTCAGGAACGGGACGATGCCGTTGGAGTGCCCGTTCGTGCCGCGGATCAGCGAACCGCGGGCGCGGATGCGGGAGTAGGCGATGCCGATGCCGCCGGCGTGCTTGGAGAGCCGGGCGACCTGGTGGTAGCGGTCGTAGATGGAGTCCAGCTCGTCCTTCGGGGAGTCGAGGAGGTAGCAGGACGACATCTGGGGGTGCCGGGTGCCGGAGTTGAAGAGGGTGGGGGAGGAGGGGAGGTAGTCGAGGCGGCTCATGAGCCGGTAGAGCGCGGCGACCTCGTCGAGAGCCCTGGCCGTGTCGTCCTCGGCGAGACCGCACGCCACCCGGAGCATGAAGTGCTGGGGCGTCTCGATCACGTGCCGGGTGATCGGGTGCCGGAGCAGATAGCGGCCGTGCAGGGTGCGCAGGCCGAAGTACCCGAAGCGGTCGTCGGCGTGCACGTCGACCAGCGCGTCGAGGCGGTCGGCGTGGACCCGGACGAACTCGGCCGTACGGTCGGCGATGAGGCCCTCGCGGTGGCCCACCGCGACCGACTCCGTGAAGGACGTGACGCCCTGGGAGGCGGCCTCGGCGCGGATGTTGACGGTCAGGAGGCGGGCGGCGAGCCGCGAGTAGGCGGGGTCCTCGGAGATGAGGCCGGCGGCCGCCTCGGTGGCCAGCTCGCGCAGTTCCGTCCCGTCGGCCCGCGCGGACCGGCCGCGCAACGCGGCGGCGGCGACCCGGCCGGGGTCGGCGTCGGGGAGGTCGGCGGTCAGCTCGGTCAGGGTCCGCAGCAACGCGGTCCCGGGACCGTCGTCGGCCACCGGGGTCACTGGAGCTGAAGCTGAAGCCGGGTCTGCTGGCGCGATGGTCACGTGGGGCTCTCCCTCGCTCGGCACGGGGGCCTTGCGGAGGGCAGACGGCAGCACACGAGCGCACACGGCGTCGCGCCCACCGGCCCACTCCACGAGGCCCGGACGTCATGGCACCCGGACCTGATGGCCGGGCACGCTGTCGGCAGGTCCTCGGACTGACGCCCATACACGCATATGCGCGCATGAGTACACCGTTGCGGGACAGTTCCGGATTCGCACCGGATTCCCCTGCGACGACAGCGAGCATGAGCATACATCTTGTGCCGAGCGAGGACAGCACCACCATATGTTGTGTCGCGCCGGTTTCACAGCGTCAACTCATAGGTGAGCAGAGTGATGTCGTCCAGGTCCGGTATCGGGTTCCAGTCCCGTCCGGGAGTGCGCGCGAAGCCGAGGCGTTCGTAGATGCGGTGGGCGGAGTGCATGGTCCGCTGCGTCGACAGCACGACGGCCGTGCAGCCCTCGGTGGACCGGGCGCGGTCGATGCACGCGCGGACGAGGGCTTCACCGGTGCCTCGGCCGCGGGCCGCCCGGGAGACGGCGAGCATCCGTATCTCGGCCTCTCCGGGGCGGGCGATGTCGGCCATGGGACCGCCCGACGGCACGAAGGTGACTCCGCCGAGGACGCGCTCCCGCTCCACGGCGACCAGCACGTCCGCGGCGGACGCCCGCTTGGCCACGTCCTTCAGCTCGCCGAGGTACTCGTCGCTCTCGCCGAAGTCGAGGAGGCCGTCCTGGAGGTAGGCCTCGGCGGTGATGTCGCCGAGGGGCTCGTAGTCGTCGGGGGTCGCCTGCCTGATCATGAGGTCCATGGCCCGCAGTGTGCATCAGGGGTACGACAACGGGCCGCCGGATTTCTCCGGCGGCCCGTGCTGACGTACGGCTCAGTGCGCGGCGCCCGCGGTCGCCGGCGGCAGCTCCACCTGCACGCCCGGGTCGCCCGCGTCCGCCGTGTAGTCCTGCGGGGACGTCTCGTCGATGCCCTCGGGGGCCTTCAGGGCCTTCAGGACGAAGGTCAGGACCACCGTCACCACCACGTTCAGGACGAACGCCGTGAGGCCGATGTAGCCGATCTCCCCGATGCCGGGGATCTCCTTGGACGAGCCGCCGAAGTGCTTCTGGGTCGGCGAGGCGACGCCGTACGCGGCGACCGTGCCGTAGATCATGCCGACCGCCCAGCCGGCGAGCAGGGCCCAGCGGTGGAACCAGCGGGTGAACAGGCCGCCGACCAGGGCCGGGAAGGTCTGCAGGATCCAGATGCCGCCGAGGAGCTGGAAGTTGATGGCGACCGTCTTGTCCATGGTGAGGACGAAGGCCAGCGCGCCGACCTTCACAAGGAGGGAGACCAGTTTGGAAACCTTCGTCTCCTGGGCCGGTGTGGCGTCCGGCTTGATGAAGTCCTTGTAGATGTTGCGGGTGAAGAGGTTCGCGGCCGCGATGGACATGATCGCCGCCGGGACCAGCGCGCCGATGCCGATCGCCGCGAAGGCCACGCCCGCGAACCAGTCGGGGAACATGGTCTCGAAGAGCTGCGGGATCGCCAGCTGCCCGTTGCTGACCTTGATTCCGGCCGCGATCGCCATGAAGCCCAGCAGTGCCAGCAGGCCCAGCATCAGCGAGTACAGGGGCAGGATGGTGGTGTTGCGGCGGATGACCTCACGGCTCTTCGAGGACAGCGTCGCCGTGATCGAGTGCGGGTACATGAAGAGTGCGAGCGCGGAGCCCAACGCCAGCGTGGCGTACGTCCACTGGCCCGCCTCGCCCGGCACCACCGCACCGCGCGGCGCACCCGTCGCCGGGTTGGTCTGGCTGTACGCCTCGCCCGCCTTGGCGAAGATCTCGTCGAACCCGCCCAGCTTGATCGGGATGTAGATGATCGCCACCGCGATGACGATGTAGATCAGCGTGTCCTTCACGAACGCGATCAGCGCGGGGGCGCGCAGGCCCGAGGAGTAGGTGTAGGCCGCGAGGACGCCGAAGGCGATCAGCAGCGGCAGGTCCTTGATGAACCAGTTGGTGTCCTCGCCGCCGCCGACGCCCATCACGTCCAGGACGGCCTGGATGCCGACCAGTTGGAGCGCGATGTACGGCATGGTCGCGAGGATGCCGGTGACGGCCACGGCGAGGGACAGGCCCTTGGAGCCGAAGCGGCCGCGTACGAAGTCCGAGGTCGTCACGTACCCGTGCTTGTGCGAGACCGACCAGAGGCGGGGCAGGAACGTGAAGATCAGCGGGTAGATCAGGATGGTGTACGGCACCGCGAAGAAGCCGGCCGCGCCCGCCGCGTAGATCGCCGCCGGTACGGCGACGAAGGTGTACGCCGTGTACAGGTCGCCGCCGAGCAGGAACCAGGTGACCCAGGTGCCGAACGACCGTCCGCCCAGGCCCCATTCGTCGAGGCTCTGTTCGTCGGCGGCCCGGCGCCAGCGCGCGGCCAGGAAGCCCATGACCGTGACGGCCAGGAAGAAGAAGATGAAGACGGCGAGTGCGACGCCGTTCACGCCGTCCTTCATTCCGACGCACCCCCCTTGGCGGAGCGGGCGCGCTGGTCACGCTGCCACAGCTTGTACGCGATCATCGTCAGCGCGGTGGAGATCAGCACCCACAGCATCTGGTACCAGTAGAAGAACGGGATGCCGATGAAGGCGGGGTCGACCTTCGCGTACGATCCCACCCACAGCATCGCCACGAAGGGCGCGAAGAGGCAGAGCGCGATGACCACGCGGGCCGGTGTCACCACCGGTGGTCTCACTTCAGGCGCATTCGACATACCGCGGCTCCGTCCCCTCACTGATCATCTGTGCAACGCGCAGGCAATCTAGGCGACGGTGTCAGGAAAGCGGAAGACCTCGTCCGCATATCGGTATGTGGTGGTTCTGTGTCCCCCTTCGGCCCTGTGCCTGTCTGCCCCTCAGCAGCAGCGGAACCCCTGCCGGGGGTCCGCCTCCTGCCGCTCCGTGCGCATCCGCTCGAAGTCGCGCCGGGACGGCACCGGCGCCTGCGGGTGCTCCTTGCGTACGTGCGCGACATAACGGTCGTACGCCGACTCGTCGGTCAGCTCCCGCACATACCAGCGCACGCCTCTAAGGGCTCGTAGGAGTGCCGACCGCACGGCGCTCCTCCTCCTTCTCCCGGCTGGTCGGGAACAGCCCGGCCGGCGCGACGATCTTCGACTCGACGTACGGTGCCTCGCTGAGCGTGGACAGCGCGGGACGCCGTAGGTGCCGGACGCAGACCCGGCCCGCGTCCACGATCACCACGATGATCAGCAGGGCCAGGACGGCCGAGAGGACGCCGTCCACCGTGGAGTTGGTCACCACGGTGTGCATGTCGTCCATGGTCTTGGCGGGCGGCAGCACCTCGCCCCGGTCGATCGCGTCCTGGAAGACGGACCGCTGCTTGAAGAAGCCCACCTTCGGGTCGCTGGAGAAGACCTTCTGCCAGCTCGCCGTGAGGGTGACCGTCGCGTCCCAGGCGAGCGGGACTCCGGTGATCCAGGCCCACTTGAGACGCCCCGACTTCACCAGCAGGGTCGTGCAGACGGCCAGGGCGACGGCCGCGAGGAGCTGGTTGGAGATGCCGAAGATCGGGAAGAGCTGGTTGATGCCGCCGAGGGGCTCGTGGACGCCGACCCACAGGAAGTAGCCCCACAGCCCGCACACGACCGCGCTGGTGATGACCAGGCCGGGCTTCCAACTCACGTTCTTGAAGGGCCGGTAGACGTTGCCCAGCATGTCCTGGAGCATGAACCGGCCCACCCGGGTGCCGGCGTCCAGCGCGGTCAGGATGAACAGCGCCTCGAACATGATCGCGAAGTGATACCAGAAGGCCTTGAGGCCCCCGCCCGTCACCTCGGAGAAGATCTGCGAGACCCCGACGGCGAGCGTGGGCGCGCCGCCGGTGCGGGAGAGCAGGGTCGACTCCTCGACGTCCTTCGCCGCCTGGGCGAGTTCGGCCGGGGTGATGGAGTAGCCCCAACTGGTCACCACCTGCGAGGCGTTCTCCACCGTCGTCCCGATCGTGCCCGCCGGGGCGTTCATCGCGAAGTACAGACCGGGGTCGATGATGCTCGCCGCGACCAGCGCCATCACCGCGACCGACGACTCCATCAGCATGGAGCCGTAGCCGATCATGCGGACCTGCGTCTCCTTCTGGATCATCTTCGGCGTCGTACCGGAGGAGATGAGCGAGTGGAAGCCGGACAGGGCACCGCAGGCGATGGTGATGAAGACGAACGGGAAGAGCGAGCCCGCGAAGACCGGGCCGTCGCCGCGCGAGGCGAAGTCGGTGACCGCGTCCATCTTCAGCGTCGGCAGCGCGATGACGACGCCGAGGGCGAGCAGGGCGATCGTGCCGATCTTCATGAAGGTGGAGAGGTAGTCGCGGGGCGCGAGCAGCATCCACACCGGCAGGATCGAGGCGATGAAGCCGTACGCCACCAGCCAGACGACCAGTGTGGAGGGCGCGAGCGTGAAGGTGTCGGCCCACGACGACTCGGCGACCCAGCGGCCGGAGACCAGGGCGAGCAGCAGCAGTCCCACGCCGATCAGCGAGACCTCGGTGACCCGGCCGGGGCGCAGGACCCGCAGGTAGAAGCCCATCAGGAGGGCGATCGGGATGGTCATCGCGATGGAGAAGGTGCCCCACGGCGAAGCGGCCAGGGCGTTCACGATGACCAGGGCCAGCACGCCGAGCAGGATGATCATGATGGCGAACGCGGCGAGCAGCGCCGCCGCCCCGCCGAACGGGCCGATCTCCTCGCGCGCCATCTGCCCCAGGGACCTGCCGTCCCGGCGCGTGGAGAAGAAGAGCACCACCATGTCCTGGACCGCGCCCGCGAAGATGACGCCGACGATGATCCAGATCGTGCCCGGCAGATAGCCCATCTGCGCGGCCAGCACGGGCCCGACCAGCGGTCCGGCGCCGGCGATCGCCGCGAAGTGGTGGCCCAGCAGGACCCGTCGGTCGGTGGGGTGGAAGTCGATGCCGTTGTTCAGGCGTTCGGCGGGGGTCGCCCGGGTGTGGTCGACCTTGAGCACCTTGTACGCGATGAACTTCGAGTAGAAGCGATAGGCGACGGCGTACGAGCCGAGGGCCGCCGCCACCATCCAGGCGGCCGAGACCTCCTCGCCCCGGGAGAGCGCGAGCACGGACCAGCCCGCCGCACCGACTAGCGCGACGATGGTCCAGACGACGATGGTTCGGACGTTCGCGGTACGCACCGGGGAGTCCTCCCGTCCATGCGGCGACGGGGAGGACCGTAGAGCAGGAGCGGCAGTTGCGCTACACCGCGTGCAGTACTCGTCGGGGTGCCAAAGCCTCTTCGGGATTTAGTCCTGGGGCCGCTTGAGGCGGGCGACGAACTTGTAGCGGTCGCCGCGGTAGACGGACCGCACCCATTCCACCGGTTCGCCCTGCCGGTCCACCGAGTGGCGGGACAGCATCAGCATCGGCAGGCCCACGTCGGTGCCGAGGAGGCCGGCCTCGCGCGGGGTGGCCAGCGAGGTCTCGATGGTCTCCTCGGCCTCGGCGAGATGGACGTCGTACACCTCGGCGAGCGCGGTGTAGAGGGACGTGTACTTCACCAGGCTCCGGCGCAGCGCCGGGAAGCGCTTCGCGCTCAGGTGCGTCGTCTCGATGGCCATCGGCTCGCCGTTGGCCATGCGCAGGCGCTCGATGCGCAGCACCCGTCCGCCGGCCGTGATGTCGAGCAGGCCGGCGAGGCGGTCGTCGGCGGTGATGTAGCCGATGTCGAGCAGCTGGGAGGTGGGTTCGAGGCCCTGGGCGCGCATGTCCTCGGTGTACGAGGTGAGTTGCAGCGCCTGCGAGACCTTCGGTTTGGCGACGAAGGTGCCCTTGCCCTGGATCCGCTCCAGGCGCCCCTCGACGACCAGTTCCTGAAGGGCCTGGCGCACGGTGGTGCGCGAGGTGTCGAACTCGGCGGCCAGGGTGCGCTCGGGCGGCACGGGGGTGCCGGGCGACTGCGTCTCCGTCATGTCGAGGAGATGTTTCTTCAGGCGGTAGTACTTGGGCACGCGCGCGGTACGGACGGTCGCCCCACCCTCGTTCTCCGCACTGCTGACGTCGGTGCTCATGTTCTGCCTTCCCGGCTCCGGGTGCCGAAGCGGCCGACGTCCCGTCGGCCACGGCTCACATCGTGGCACGGCAGCGTACCGGGATCTCCCGCACGCTGCGTGATCCCCTCTGTATACCCTCACGCCGCCCGCTGGTCTAGTCCACAGAGTCGTCCAGTGGTCTGTCCGATCTGCCGGGCTCGTAATGAAGGATCCCTGCATATCGCGGTCCCGTAACGGACCGCTGAAGCCCAGGGAACCACCCTTGACAGCCCATTTGGTCTGGGCCAAGCTCCCCCTACTGGTCTACACCATTGGTCCAGTCCCGGCCCCGAGGGCAGACCCAGGTCAGCCGCAGGGAAGCAGGGGGGTTTGTGGGCATCCCTGAGGAGGTTGGCGTGAAGCGCAAGCTGACAGTCGCGATCGGTATCGCGGGCATGATGGTCTCCATCGCGGCGTGCGGGGGCGGGAGCGACAGCGGGGGCTCGGACAAGAGCGGGGCGGACGCCAAGGAGCTCACCGTCTGGCTCACCGTCGACGCCCAGAACAACTGGCCGGAGCTGGTGAAGGCGGCCGACGCCGCGGTCACCAAGGCGCACCCCGGCATCAAGATCAACCACGAGTACTACGGCTGGCCCGACAAGAACGCCAAGCTCGACGCGGTCCTCGCCACCGACAAGGCCCCCGACGTGGTCGAGATGGGCAACACCGAGATGCTGAGCTACATGGTCAAGGGTGCCTTCGCGCCCCTCGACCCGGCGAAGTTCGACAACTCCGCCGCCTGGCTGGACGGCCTCAAGGCCTCGGTCACGTACGAGGACAAGACGTACGGCGTCCCCTACTACGCGGGCGGTCGCGTCGCCAACTGGCGCAAGGACCTGTTCGCCTCGGTGGGCGTCAAGTCCGCCCCGAAGACGTACGAGGAGCTCACCGCCGCCCTGGACAAGGTCCAGAAGGACAAGGGCGACAAGTTCAGCGCCTGGTACCAGCCCACCCGTGACTGGTACGCGGCCATGTCCTTCGTCTACGACGCCGGCGGCTCGATCGCCGTCGAGTCGGGCGGCGAGTGGAAGGGCAACCTCTCCTCGCCGGAGTCCGTCAAGGGCCTGAAGGAGTTCCAGAACGTCGTCGACACGTACATGCACGGCGACAAGACCAAGGACGAGTCCGACCGTTACATCGTCTACGGCCAGGGCAAGTCCGGCATGATCTTCGCCCCCGCCTGGGAGGGCGCGACCGCCGCGGCCCCGGAGAACGACAAGACCGGCAAGCTCAAGGACAACGTCGAGAACTTCGTGATGCCCGGCCCGTCCGGCAAGAACCTGCCCGTCTTCCTCGGCGGCAGCGACCTCGCCGTCCCGGTGAAGTCGGACGCGCAGGCGGTCGCCGCCGAGTGGATCAACGCGTTCACCGGGCCCTCCGGCCAGAAGGGCCTGATGGGCAAGGGCAACCTGCCCAACAACAAGACCGACCTCGCCACGCTGAAGAACGACCCGGCGACGGTCGTCCCGGCCACCGCGGCCGAGTCCAACTGGTTCGTCCCGATGGCACCGGGCTGGGGCCAGGTCGAGAAGGCCCAGATCCTGCAGACCATGCTGCAGAGCATCGGCACCGGCAAGAAGTCGGTCGAGGACGCCGCGAAGGAAGCGGACGCCGAGATCGACAAGGTCATCAACACCAAGTGACCAAGGGCGGGGCCCCGTTGAGACCGACGGGGCCCTGCTTGTCGTACGGACCCGCGCCTGTGGGGCGTACGAGGGCTTTGTAGGACCGTGAGGGACCGCTGAGGAGCGCGCGGATGAGTGCCGACACGACCACCCCTGCCAAGGTGCCGCCGCCGCGGCAGGCACCGCCACCACCGGCGGTGGCTGAGAAGCCACCCAGAGACCGGGCTTCCGGCAAAGCGGGTGCCCCCTGGCTCCTGCTCGCCCCCTGCCTGCTGATCCTGGGACTCGTCCTCGGCTATCCGCTGGTCCGCCTGGTCACCCTCTCCTTCCAGAAGTTCGGACAGTCCCAGCTGTGGGGCTTCCAGCCGGCCGAGTCGGTCGGGTTCGACAACTTCACCAAAGTGCTCGGGGACAGCGAGTTCTGGGCGGTCGTCGTACGGACGATCGTCTTCGCGGCCGGCTGCGTGATCTTCACGATGGTCATCGGCATGCTGATCGCGCTTCTGCTCCAGCGGGTCTCCGGCTGGGTGAAGACGCTCATCAACATCGCCCTGGTGGCCAGTTGGGGCATGCCGATCATCGTGGCCACCACGGTCTTCAAGTGGCTGTTCGACGCGGACTACGGCATCCTCAACGCGCTGCTCAGCAAGCTGCCGGGCGTGGAGATGATCGGCCACAACTGGTTCGCCAGCGGGCCGCAAGGCCTGGCCGTGATCATGCTGCTGGTGGTCTGGGGGGCCGTGCCCTTCGTGGTGATCACGCTGAGCGCCGGACTCACCCAGGTCCCGCAGGAACTGGTGGAGGCGGCCCGCCTCGACGGCGCCGGCGCCTGGGGCGTCTTCCGGTACGTCACGCTGCCCATCCTCAAGCCGATCATCGTGATGCTCACGACCCTGTCGGTCATCTGGGACATGGGCGTCTTCCCGCAGGTCTTCGTGATGCGCAACGGCCATCCCGAGGCCGAGTTCCAGATCCTCACCACGTACTCGTACGACCGTGCCTTCGTGGTCAACGACTACGCGCAGGGCTCGGCGATCGCCCTGCTCACCGTGCTGTTGCTGCTCGGCGTGGTCGCCGTCTACATGCGCCAGATGCTGAAGATCGGAGAGGTCGAATGAGTACGCTGACGACTCCCGTGCGGGCACCCGGGGCGACTTCCGGTCCGACTCCCGTGCGCCGGAAGTCGAAGGCCGGCTGGAACCTGCTCGGCCTCCTCGTCTTCGTCACCGCCGGCTTCCCCGTCTACTGGATGCTCAACACCGCGTTCAAGCCGGCCAAGGACGCCATCGACCCGGACCCGAGCGTGCTGCCCACCGGCCTCACCCTGTCCAACTTCAGCCGCGCGCTGGACATCGCGGACTTCTGGGGGCCGGTCGGCCGCAGCCTCGTCGTGTCCCTCGCCGTGGTCCTGATCGGCATGGTCGTCGGCCTGCTGGCCGCGCTCGCCATCTCCCGCTTCGCCTTCCGCGGCCGGAAGATCGTGATCGTGGGCATCCTCGCGGTCCAGATGGTCCCGCTGGTCGCCATGATCATCCCGGTGTTCCTGCTCCTGAACGACCTCGGCCAGTACGACCGGCTGACCGGCCTGATCATCACCTACCTGACCTTCATCCTCCCCTTCACGGTGTGGACGCTGCGCGGCTTCATCGTCAACATCCCGAAGGAGCTGGAGGAGGCGGCGATGGTCGACGGCTGCTCCCGCACCAGCGCCTTCATCCGGGTGGTGTTCCCGCTGCTGGCCCCCGGCATGGTCGCCACCTCGGTCTACGGCTTCATCCAGGCCTGGAACGAGTACCTGTACGCCCTGATGCTGCTCAGCCAGAAGAACCAGACCGCGACCGTCTGGCTCGGCAACTTCACCACCAAGCACGGCACCGAATACGCCCCGATGATGGCCGGATCCACCATGATGGCCGTGCCGATCGTCGTCCTCTTCCTCCTCGTCCAGCGCAAGATGGCCGCGGGCCTGACCGCGGGCGCCGTGAAGGGATAACGCCCCCGATGACGACATTCGCCAGCGGTACGGACACTCTCACGCGCGACGCGCTGACGGTCCTCCAGCCCGGCTTCCCGGGCACCACCGCCCCCGACTGGCTGCTGCGCCGCCTGGGCGAGGGCCTCGCCTCCGTCGGCCTGTTCGGCCGCAACATAGCCTCACCCGAACAAGTCGCCGCCCTGACCGCCCAGTTGCGCGCCGAACGCGACGACGTCCTGGTCGCGATCGACGAGGAGGGCGGAGACGTGACGCGCCTGGAGGTGCGGACGGGCTCCAGCTTCCCCGGCAACAACGCCCTGGGCGCGGTGGACGACACCTCGCTCACGCAGGAGGTGGCGTCGGAACTCGGCCGCCGCCTCGCGGTCTGCGGCGTGAACCTCAACTGGGCCCCCTCGGCCGACGTGAACTCCAACCCCTCGAACCCGGTGATCGGCGTACGGTCCTTCGGCGCCGACCCCGACCTGGTCGCCCGGCACACGGCGGCCTACGTCACCGGCCTCCAGTCGGCCGGCGTCGCCGCCTGCACCAAGCACTTCCCGGGCCACGGCGACACGGCGGTCGACTCCCACCACGCGCTGCCCCGCATCGACGTGGACGCCCCGGCACTGCGCGAACGCGAACTGGCCCCCTTCCGCGCGGCCATCGCCGCCGGCACCCGAGCGCTCATGACCGCCCACATCCTGGTCCCGGCCCTGGACCAGGAACGCCCGGCCACCCTGTCCCGCCGGATCCTCACCGACCTGCTCCGCCGCGAACTCGGCTACGACGGCCTCATCGTCACCGACGGCATGGAGATGCAGGCCATCGCCGGCACCTACGGCATCGAACGCGGCAGCGTCCTCGCCCTCGCCGCCGGCGCCGACGCGATCTGCGTGGGCGGCGGCCTGGCCGACGACGCGACGGTACGCCGCCTGCGCGACGCCCTGGTCACCGCCGTACGCACCGGCGAGCTCCCCGAAGCCCGCCTGGCGGACGCCGCGGAACGGGTACGCGAGCTGGCCCGGTGGACGGCATCGGCGGCCCGCACAGCGGGTGACGTCCCGCCGGACTCCCTCGGCGATGACGTCGGCCTGCGCGCGGCCCGGCGCGCCCTGCGGCTCACCGGCGGGGAGACCTTCACCCCGCTCACCGAACCGCCGTACGTCGCCGCGTTCACCCCGGTGGCGAACTTCGCCGTGGGCGACGAGACCCCCTGGGGTGTGGCCGCGGAGCTGTCCCGCCTGCTCCCCGGCACGCGGACGGGCACCTTCACCGGCGAGGACGCCGGGCACACCGCCCTGCGGGCGGCCGGTGAACGCCGCATCGTCGCCGTCGTCCGCGACGAACACCGCCACCCCTGGACGGCGGCGGCCCTCGACACCCTGCTGGCGGCCCGCCCCGACACGATCGTGGTCGAAATGGGCCTCCCCCAGGCCACCCCCCGAGGCGCCCTGCACATCGCCACCCACGGCGCGGCCCGCGTCTGCGGGCGGGTGGCGGCGGAGGCCATCGCGGGGGTGTAGCCGCTTGACGAGAAGACGGGGACGGCCTCGGTGAAGTGCCCGCGGGGGCGGCCTCGGTGGGAGTGTCCGCGGGGGAAGGCCTCGGTGGAGTGTCCGCGGGGGCGGCCTCGGTGGAGTGTCCGCCGGGGGCAGTGCTCGCCGGGGCAGTGCTCGTCGGCGGGACCTTGCACCCGCCCGGCACGACGGCTCCTGCGGGGCCGGCGCAAGGGCTTCCGGACGGGGGAGGGGCCCGCTCGGGGGACGTACATCTCTCTCGGCGAGCGGGCTCGCCGCACGGGCCGGGGCCCCAATCCCGCCCGGCGGGCCGACTCGTAGTGGGGGCGGTGCGCCCATTGCATCCGGCGGTCGGGCTCCGCACGGGCTGGGGGGTCAGTCCCGCCCGGTGGTCAGGCTCCCGTGCGGACCGGGGCCCCAACGCCGCCCGGTGGTCAGGCTCGTCGTGCGGGTCGTGCGGGTCGTGCGGGTCGTGCGGGTGGTGCGGGTGGTGCGGGTGGTGCGGGTGGTGCGGGCGGTGCTGCCCGGTGGTCAGGTTCCGGCGCGGGTCGGGCGGGCATCCTGCTCGGCGATCAGCGCGTCGCGCGGGTGGTGTGCCGGTCCCGCCCGGTGGTCAGGCTCCCGTGCGGGTCCCGCCCGGTGGTCAGGCTCCCGTGCGGGTCCCGCCCGGTGGTCAGGCTCCCGTGCGGGTCCCGCCCGGTGGTCAGGCTCCCGTGCGGGTCCCGCCCGGTGGTCAGGCTCCCGCGCGGGCCGGGGTCCCAATGCCGCCCGGTGGCCAGGCTCGTCGTGCGGGCGGTGCGGCGGTCCCGCCCGGCGGTCAGGTTCCGGTGCGGGCTGGGCGGGCATCGCGCTCGGCGATCAGCGCGTCGTGCGGGCGGTGTGCCGGTCCCGCCCGGTGGTCAGGCTCCGGCGCGGACCGGGGCACCAACCCCATCCGGCGGTCGCGCCCCCGCATGTCAGGACGCCGGCCCACCCGGTGGACAAGCTCCCCGTTCACGGGCAGGACCCCACCTCGCCCGGCCACCCCACCCGCACGACAAAGGTGCCGACCAGCCCTCCCCGGAGCGGCCGGCACCTTCGCGCATCCGCTCCCGCTAAATCCCCTGCCAGTCCGGCTTGTTGGCGTACGTGTGCCGGAAGTAGTCCGCCAGCTTCAGCTTGGACGCGGCGGCCTCGTCGACCACGACCGTGGCGTGCGGGTGGAGTTGGAGCGCCGAGGCGGGGCACACCGCGGCGACCGGTCCCTCCACGGTCGCGGCGACCGCGTCGGCCTTGCCCTCGCCCGTCGCCAGCAGCACCAGGTGCCGCGCCTCCAGGATCGTCCCGATGCCCTGCGTGATGACGTGGTGCGGCACCTGGGCGATGTCACCGTCGAAGAACCGCGCGTTGTCGACGCGGGTCTGCTCGGTCAGCGTCTTGATCCGGGTCCGCGAGGCCAGCGAGGAGCACGGCTCGTTGAACCCGATGTGCCCGTCGGTGCCGATCCCCAGCAGCTGAAGGTCCACCCCGCCGGCCGCGGCCAGCGCCCTGTCGTACGCCTCGCAGGCCGCCTGCACGTCCGCCGCCGTGCCGTCGGGCCCCATGAACGCGTCCATCCCGATCCCGAGCGGCTCCAGAACCTCGCGCCTGAGCACCGAACGATACGACTCGGGGTGCTCGGCGGGCAGCCCCACGTACTCGTCGAGCTGCGCGATCCTGGCCCGCGAGGCGTCCACGGCACCGGAGCTCACCTTCGCCGCCAGTGCCTCGTAGACGGGCAGCGGCGTCGAGCCGGTGGCCACGCCGAGCAGAGCGCCGGGCTTGTGCCGGAGCAACTGCGCCATGGCCTCGGCGATCAGTTCGCCGCCCGACCTGGCGTCCGGAACGATGACAACTTCCACGCTGGGCCTGCCGATCTGAAAGACATGTGGTGTAGACCAATCTAACAGAATCGGCCCATCCGGCCGAGATGCTGTCATCCACGTCTGTCCAGATCCCCCTAGCTCTGTGAACCTCCCGTAACGTCCACCCAGCTCCCCGTCATCCACCGTCCCCCGTCCGACGCCAGGAACGCCACCACATCCGCCACGTCGGCCGTTTCGCCCACCCGGCCCAGCGCGGACAGCGCCGCCGCGTGATCCCGCGCGTCCTCGCTCGCGTGCAGCAGTTCATAGGTGCCGTCGGTGGCTATGACCCCCGGTGCCACCGAGTTCACGGTGATGTTCCGAGGGCCCAGCACCTTGGACAGGTTCAGGGAGAAGACGTCCAGAGCGCCCTTCGTCATGGCGTACGCCATGAGGTTCGGCATCTTCGCGCTCCGGGCCAGCCCCGACGAGACGTTGATGACTCGGCCGCCGTCGCGCAGGCGGGTCATGCCGTGCTTGACGAGGAGGAAGGGCGCCTTCACGTTCACCGCGAAGACCCTGTCGAACTCCGCCTCGTCGATCTCCTCGATCGGCCGGGTGTTGCCGATTCCGGCGTTGTTCACCAGGATGTCCAGCCTGTCCGCGTGCCGGTCGAACTCCTCCCACAGGGCCTCGGCGCCCCCGGGCGCCCCCAGCTCCACGCCGATCGCGAAGGCCGAGCCACCCGCCGCCTCGATCGCGGCGACCGTCTCCTTCGCCGCCGCCTCGTTCCTGCCGTAGTGCACCGCGACCCGTGCGCCGTCGCGTCCCAGCCGCTCCGCGATCCCGCGTCCGATGCCCCTGCTCGCCCCGGTGACCAGAGCCGTCCTGCCTGCAAGCACGCCCATGTCGGCGCCCCTTTCGTAATTCCCTAGCGGTCGCTACAGAAAAGACCGTACAACACACCGCCGACATTTCTCTAGCACCCGCTATACAATTCACTCCATGGTGAGCAGTGAGGATGCAAAGGCGCAGGTCAAGCCCGCACCGAGGCCCCGGGGCCGCCCCCGCTCCTTCGATCGCGAGACCGCCCTCGAGAAGGCGCTCCTCGCCTTCTGGCAGCACGGCTACGAGGCAACATCGGTCTCCGACCTCACCCGCGTCATGGACATCGGCACTCCGAGCCTCTATGCGGCCTTCGGTGACAAGCGGTCACTGTTCGAGGAGGTCGTCCGGGAGTACGACGCGAAGTACGGCTCCTTCGGCAACCGCGCCCTCGACGAGGAGCCCACCGCCCGCGCCGCCGTCGAGCGCACGCTGCGCGAGGCCGCCGTCGAGTACACCGATCCCGCCCACCCGTACGGATGCCTCGTCATCCACGCGGCCATCAACTGCACGAGCTCCGAGGTCGAGGAGTCCCTCCGTGAGCGGCGCAACGCCACCGTCGCCGCGTTCGAGCGCCGTATCCGGGCGGACGTCGCCGCGGGCCTGCTCCCGGCCGACACCGACGCCGCCGCCCTCGCCCGGCACACCGGCGCGGTCATCCAGGGCATGTCCCAACAGGCGCGCGACGGCGCGAGCCGGGGGGAGTTGGAAGCGCTCGCGGAAATTGCCATGACCATCTGGCCCCGCACATGAACCCACACGGGTTAGGCTGCGTGGTGGATGCCAGGGCGTCCTACTACTGGGGACAGCGCAGTGACGCCCGCAGAAAAAGTCCCAACAACAAACAGGCTTCAACGCATGGACACACGAAGTGGTCTAGTCCACAATGCGTAGGGACAAGTAAAAACGCGCATGCTTCCGCCTTCCCCGCACAGGAAGGCGGACCGAGGAACCGGAGCTCTCTGCCCTGACTGCCCCGGGTCCTCATCCTTCGGCCGACTGGGACCGCACACCCCACGGTCGATGTTGCTCCGGGCTGCGGTGCCGGGAGGGTTGAGGGTCCCTCTCAGGCGCCGCGGCCCGCGGGTGTTTTTCGGGCCCGCCCAAATGCCCGGGTACGCTCGCACACGTGCCCTCCATGAACGAACTCGTACACCAGCACACGGCCCTCGACGACTCCGACCTCGAGTGGCTCCACCTGCTGGTCTCGGAGTGGCAGCTGCTCTCCGACCTCTCCTTCGCCGACCTCGTGCTGTGGGTCCCCACCCGCGACGGCACCCGCTATGTCTCCGTAGCCCAGATGCGGCCCAACACCGGCCCCACCTCCTACCAGGACGACATGGTCGGCCACCTCGTCCCCCGCGGCCGCCGCCCCCTCCTGGACGCCGCCCACGACGAGGGCCGGATCGTGCGCGAGGGCGACCCGGAGTGGCGCGAAGAGGTCCCGGTCCGCGTCGAGTCGATTCCCGTACGACGGGAAGGGCGCGTGCTCGGCGTCATCGCGCGCAACACCAACCTCCTCACCGTGCGCACTCCGAGCCGCCTGGAGCTGACGTACCTCCAGAGCGCCTCGGACCTCGCGCAGATGATCGCGGCCGGCTCCTTCCCGTTCGCGAACCAGCAGGTCGACATGGACGCCTCACCCCGCGTCGGCGACGGCCTGATCCGCCTGGACGCGGACGGCGTCGTCCAGTACGCCTCGCCGAACGCGCTGTCCGCCTACCACCGGATGGGCCTCGCCTCCGACCTCGTCGGCCACCACCTCGGCAAGACCACCGCCGAACTCGCGCCCACCCACGGGCCGGTGGACGAGGCGCTCGCCAAGGTCGCCAGCGGGTGGGCGCCGCGCGAGTTCGAGATCGAGGCCCGCGACGGTGTGATCCAGTTCAGGGCGATCCCGCTCAAGCCCAAGGGCACCCGGATCGGTTCACTTGTGCTGCTCCGCGACGTCACGGAACTACGCCGCCGCGAGCGCGAGTTGATCACCAAGGACGCGACGATCAGGGAGATCCACCACCGCGTCAAGAACAACCTCCAGACGGTGGCGGCGCTGCTGAGACTCCAGGCCCGGCGCATCGACTCCGAGAGCGGCCGCGAGGCGCTCGAAGAGGCGGTACGGCGGGTCGGGTCCATCGCGATCGTGCACGAGACGCTGTCCCAGAATCTGGACGAGCGCGTGGAGTTCGACGAGATCGCCGACCGAGTCCTCGCGATGGTCGCCGAGATCTCGCCGGGCAAGGTCGCCGGCCGGCGCACCGGCCGCTTCGGCATCCTGGACGCGGAGGTCGCCACACCCCTGTCCATGGTCCTGACCGAGATCCTTCAGAACGCCCTGGAACACGGCTTTCGCGAGGGCGACACCGGCACCGTCGAGGTCGCTGCGGTCCGGGGCGGCACCACCAAGGAGTCCCGGCTCCTCGTCACCGTCCAGGACGACGGTGTCGGCCTCCCCGAGGGCTTCGACCCGCACACCGCCGGCAACCTCGGCCTGCAGATCGTACGAACCCTGGTGGAGGGCGAGTTGGGCGGCACGTTCGACATGGTCCCGGCTCCGGAGCGGGGAACCCAGGTGATCCTGGACATTCCGGTGCGGGCGCACAAGTAGCGCCGTCGAGAGGCCGGACCGGAGTCGGCGCACAGCAAAGAGCCCCGGACCGTTCAAGGTCCGGGGCCCAACATGCTCGTTGCCAGCATTTGCTGCGCATCGGGGGTACTGCGCGCTGCGGCTCGGGGGCGGGAGATGCGTACTCGCTGTACGCGCCGCCAAGCTCAGGCTGTTTGCGGGGCGGGTATGTCAGGCAGAAGCCTGACGGGCCCGGTTGCGGGCGGCGCGGCGCTTCATGGCGCGGCGCTCGTCCTCGCTGAGACCACCCCAGACGCCGGAGTCCTGGCCGGACTCGAGCGCCCACTGCAGGCACTGGTCCATAACGGGACAGCGACGGCAGACGGCCTTGGCTTCCTCGATCTGCAGCAGCGCAGGACCGGTGTTGCCGATGGGGAAGAAGAGCTCGGGGTCTTCCTCGCGGCAAACGGCGTTGTGACGCCAGTCCATGGCTGCTACCTCTCCTTGGTATTACATGCAGGTTGCTTGTGAATGTGAACGCTTTCACGAATCCCTCAACAAGTGAAGGGCCGACTGCCAGGTTCCCTGGTGTGGTCCTGTGATTTGGAGAGGGGTTCCGGTGATCTGCTGAGGCCGATGCTGCGGGCCGTCCCGATCGCCACGTAGAGACTCGCAAACCTCAGCGGCGGATACAACCCCTTCTGGAAAGTTTTTTTTGATTCCTCGGTGTCGACTAGGTCACAGCCGTACTTCCATGGGGTGGACCCTGGTCTAAACGTTCGAGTGAAAGGACTTTGGCCCCTTCTGCTCACACAATCACACGCAGTGCACGGCGTACGCCTGTGAACGTCACGCTCGTACGCAGTCCGAGGTGGTCGCCGTCCATCTGGAGGGGTAGCGGCACCTTCGAATGCAAGGTGAACTGGTCCAGGTCGTGCAGGGATACCGCGTGCTTGCCGTGCGGTCCACGCTCGGGGGACGAAGTGAGCAACTGGGTGCCATACCGGGCAACCGCGGTCGTCGTCATACGGCTGAGACCGAGTACGTCGAGGCCTTTATCGAACGAGGCCTTAGGCGACGCGTACATCGGGTGATTGCCCAGGAAGGTCCACGGAGAGGTGTTCGAGACTATGGAGAGGACCAGATCGGTCACCGGCTCCGTGTCCGGCCGCTCCAGCGTGATCGTTCCGTGCCGCCGGTGCGCCTCGCCGAAGAACTGGCGCATCGCCTGGCGGACGTAGAGCGCGTGGGTGGACCTTCTGCCGCGCTCGCGCTGCTGCTCGACCCGCCCCACCACACCGGCGTCGAAGCCGAGTCCGGCGTTGAAGGTGAACCAGCGGGGCGGCACGGCCTCGTCGTCCGTGCCGGGGGTGCCCGAGGTCAGGCCCAGGCCGACCGTGCGTTCGCTGCCCTCGCGCAGGGCGTCGAGCAGGGCGCCGGTGGCTTCCACGGCGTCGTTGGGCAGTCCCAGGGCGCGGGCGAAGACGTTGGTCGAGCCGCCGGGGACCACCGCGAGACCGGGCAGGCGCTCCGGGTCGGGGCCGGCGTGCAGGAGGCCGTTGACCACCTCGTTGACCGTGCCGTCGCCGCCGAGGGCCACGATCAGGTCGACGTCCGCGCTCTCCGCCGCCTGGCGGCCCAGGTCGCGCGCGTGGCCGCGGTACTCGGTGGTGACCGCCTCGAGCTTCATCTCGCTCGCGAGCGCGTGGATCAGGACGTCGCGCGTACGTGCGCTTGTGGTGGTTGCCGCCGGATTGACCACGAGAAGTGCACGCATGAGTTGCAGCGTACCTACTGGGTGGTACCGGGCACAGGCCGAGGTAGGGATCAAGTAAGACTTCCGGGCGTGAACCTCGCCACGAGGGCGTACGGACCGAGAGCTACTCTGCTGGGGTGAGCGCTGAAAACCCCACCCCCGAAGCCGCGGAAGCCGCCCGAGCGGCGGAGCCCCGTCCCGGCCGGCTGACCGCCGCGGCGGCGCTGACCGCGCTGGAGGGGCTCGCCCTGGCCGTCGGCGGTGCCTGGATGCTGGTGGAGGGCATCGCGGGGGACCCGGACGACCGGCAGTCGGCCGTCACCGGCGGCATCACCCTGATCGTGCTCGCGCTGCTGCCGCTGCTCGCCGCGCGCGGACTGATCGCCCGGCGCAGCTGGAGCCGGGGGCCGGCCGTCATCACCCAGATCATGGCCTTGCCGGTGGCCTACAACCTGCTTCAGGCCGACAGCGTGGCGATCCCGGCGGGCATCGCGCTCGCCGTCGTGGCCTTGGCCGCGCTGGTGCTGCTCATCAATGCGGAGACGACCCGGGCCCTCGGGATCCGGGGGCCCGGCAACGCGCAGAAGTAACCGCCACAGGCGCTGCTCACGAAGCACTGCCCCCGAAGCATTGCTCCCGGAGCGTTACTCCTGAGGCGTTACTCCTCCACCAGCAGCTTCTCCCGCAGCTGTGCCAGTGTCCGGGCCAGCAGCCGGGACACGTGCATCTGCGAGATGCCGACCTCCTGCGCGATCTGCGACTGGGTCATGTTGCCGAAGAACCGCAGCAGCAGGATCCGCTTCTCGCGCGGGGGCAGGTCCTCGAGGAGCGGCTTGAGCGACTCCCGGTACTCGACGCCCTCCAGCGCCTCGTCCTCCGCGCCCAGGGTGTCCGCGACCGCCGGGGACTCGTCGTCGGTGTCGGGGACGTCCAGGGACAGCGTGGAGTACGCGTTGGCGGACTCCAGGCCCTCCAGGACCTCCTCCTCCGAGATGGCCAGCTTCTCGGCCAGCTCGTGCACCGTCGGTGAGCGGCCGTGCTGCTGGGACAGCTCGGCCGTGGCCGTGGTCAGCGCGAGGCGCAGCTCCTGGAGCCTGCGCGGCACCCGCACCGCCCAGCCCTTGTCGCGGAAGTGCCGCTTGATCTCGCCGACGACCGTTGGGGTCGCGTACGTCGAGAACTCCACCCCGCGGTCCGGGTCGAAGCGGTCGACCGACTTGATCAGGCCGATGGTGGCGACCTGAGTGAGGTCGTCCAGCGGCTCTCCCCGGTTCCGGAAACGGCGCGCGAGGTGCTCGACGAGCGGCAGGTGCATGCGGACCAGCCTGTTGCGCAGCTCCGCGTACTCCGGGCTGCCGTCCTTCAGGGTGCGCAGCTCCAGGAACAAGGCGCGCGCCCCGCTGCGGTCCTGAGGGTCGTGCCGCGTGGCCTGCACGCGCTGCGGGGCCTTCTCGTCGTCTCGCTCGTGCTCGCTCATCGTCCCGCCCGTAGCCCTTCCCCGAGCCCTCGCCTGCGCTCGGACAGGGGACACCCCGATCCGTCCGTCCAGAGGCGTGCTCTGTACGGCACCTTCCCGATCACCCTGCCCGTCGTCCGCGACGCCGGTCTCCGAGTCGTCCTCCGGGTGCGGACGGGCCTGCTCGGGGATGCCGTCGATGCCGTCCGCCATGCGTCGGGACGTGCTCGGGCCGCCCGTGTCCTCGGCGACCGGCAGCTCCCGTGTGCCGCGCTCTTCGTCCCGCACCGGCCCGTCCCCGTCCCTCACGCCGGCCCGGGTCCCGCGCCGCGCTGTTTGTAGAGGCTGATCGATACGGTCTTGTCCTCGTCGACCGCCGATGAGACCTTGCCCGCGAGGGCCGACAGGACGGTCCAGGCGAAGGTGTCCCGCGCGGGGGCGTGACCGTCCGTGGTCGGCGCCGAGACGGTGACCTCCAGTGAGTCGTCGACAAGCCGGAAGACGCAACTGAGTACGGAGCCGGGCACGGCCTGCTGCAGCAGGATCGCGCAGGCCTCGTCCACCGCGATGCGAAGATCCTCGATCTCGTCGAGGGTGAAGTCCAAACGGGCCGCGAGACCGGCCGTGGCCGTACGCAGCACCGACAGGTAGGCACCCGCAGCCGGCAGCCGGACTTCGACGAAGTCCTGGGTCGCGGGCTCGCCTGCGATCTGGGACACCCTCACCTCCAAGGTGGTACATGCTTCTCGGGGCCGAGGGTCGCCCCCCGGGGTAACGCGATACGTGGTTCTGCGGTGACGCTACCGCGCTCTCAACTTTCCTGTCCCCAGGACCCCAACCCCGCGCTGTCACTCATAGTAAACATGCGAACACGCTCCGTGGCTAGGGGGTTCGCGGACCCAATTGGGAAGAGCGCGCGCCGGGTTGACGTACCCAGGCGTCAGACGGTCGAACCGTCCGGATCGGGGGTCATACGAGGACGTGGTCGACGAAGCACCACCGCCATGCCTCACCGGGTTCGAAGGTCCGCATGATCGGGTGTCCGGAGTCCTTGTAGTGCTCCGTCGCGTGCCGATGCGGAGAGGAGTCGCAGCAGCCGACGTGGCCGCAGGTCAGGCACAGCCGAAGCTGTACCGGGTGTGTGCCGGTTGCCAGACACTCCAGGCAGGTCTCGCTCAGCGGCCCGGGTTCCGGGTGCGGCAGCGCGTCGGCGTGCGTGCACTGTTTCATGATTGCCAGGTTACGACGGCTGCGCGGACGACCGCGCGGAATACCGAGGGCGGGCGAAGGACGATGAACGAGGGTGGGCGAGGATCATGGATGTGATGCCCCTGCTGTTGCTGGTGGCGGGCAGTGCGGTGATCGCCGCGGCCGCCCGCCGGACCCCCGTGCCGGCACCGCTGCTGCTGGTCGCCGCCGGGCTCGTGATCTCGTACGTCCCAGGGGTCCCGGACTACACCCTTGATCCGCACATCGTGCTGCCGCTCATCCTGCCCCCGCTGCTGTACACGGCGGCCACCGACAGCTCGTATCTGGATCTGCGCGCACAACTGCGGCCGGTGGCTCTGCTCTCCGTCGGGTACGTCCTCTTCGCGACCTTCGCCGTGGGCTGGGCCGCCTACCTGATCGTGCCGGACCTGCCGCTGACCGCGGCGCTGGTGTTGGGCGCGGTGGTGGCGCCGCCGGACGCGGTCGCGGCCACGGCCGTCGCGCGCCGGGTCGGGCTGCCCTCCCGGGTCACCACGATCCTCCAGGGCGAGTCGCTGGTGAACGACGCCACCGCGATCACCGCCTACCGGGTGGCCCTGGCGGCGGCGGTCGGCGAGGGCGCCACCTGGGCCGGCGGGATCGGCGAGTTCCTGCTCGCGGCGGTCGGCGGCGTCGGCTTCGGGCTGGTGCTGATGGTGCCGATCCACTGGCTGCGCACCCACCTCAAGGAGGCGCTGCTGCAGAACACGCTGTCCCTGCTGATCCCGTTCGTGGCGTACGCCGCCGCCGAACAGGTGCACGCCTCCGGTGTTCTCGCGGTCGTCACGGTCGCGCTCTATCTCGGACACCGCGCGTGGGAGGTCGACTTCGCGACCCGCCTCCAGGAGGACGCGGTGTGGAGGATGGTCGCGTTCGTCCTGGAGTCGTCGGTGTTCGCCCTGATCGGACTGCAATTGCCCGTGATCCTCAGGGGCCTCGGGGAGTACGAGGGCGGCCGCGCCGCCTGGTACGCGGTCGCCGTCTTCCTCGTCGTCGTGGCGACCCGGTTCGTGTGGGTGTACCCGGCGACCTTCCTGCCCCGGCATCTGTCGGCCCGCATCCGGGAACGCGAGGAGAACCCCACCTGGAAGGCGCCGTTCGTCATCTCCTGGGCCGGCATGAGAGGCGTGGTCTCCCTGGCCATCGCCTTCTCCATCCCGATGACGATGCACGGCGGCGAGCCCTTCCCCGAGCGCAACCTCATCCTGTTCCTGACCTTCACCACGGTCATCGGAACACTGGTCCTCCAGGGCCTCACCCTGCCCCCGCTGATCCGCCTCCTGAAACTCCCCGGCCGCGACGCCCAGGCCGAGACCCTCGCGGAGGCGAACGCCCAGGCGCAGGCCTCCCGGGCCGCTGAGCGCCGCCTGGACGAACTCCTCTCCGACGAGCGCAACGCCCTCCCACCGCCGCTCGCGGACCGCCTCCGCAGCGTCCTGGAGCGCCGCCGCAACGCCGTCTGGGAACGCCTCGGCCAGGTCAACCCCCTCACCGGCGAAACCGTCGACGACACCTACCGCCGTCTGGCCCGGCAGATGATCAGCGCCGAGCGCGCGGTCTTCGTCAAGCTCCGTGACGCCCGCCACATCGACGACGAGATGCTGCGGACGCTGCTGCGCCGACTGGACCTGGAGGAGGCGGCCGCCTATCGGGAGGCGGCGTGAGTATCCGGCCAAGAAGCGGCCCAAGCGCGGCTTCAGCCGGAAGTCCCGCCCGTCACCGGCCGAACGGCGCCCCGGTCACCACCGCGATCACCGCATCCCCCTTCCCGAACGCCCCCTCCTCCACCATCACGACAAGCCCATACAGCAACTTGGCGACATAGAGACGCTCGACCGCCACCTCGTGCCGCTCCTCGAAGTCCTTGGCGAAGGCGTCGAGTTCGGCGGTGGTACGGCCGTAGCCCCCGAAATGGAAGCGGTCGTCGAGTGCCCAGTCGCCGCGCCGCTCGCCGAAGGCCTGCTCCTGGAGCCGTTCGACGTCGGCCGCCAGGAAGCCGCCTTTCAGCACCGGTATGCCCAACGCCCGTTGCCCGGGCCCCAGTCCTGCCGCCAGCCCGGCCAGTGTGCCGCCCGTACCGCAGGCGAGCGCGACGACATCGGCCTGCCCCCGCAGCTCCTCGCCGAGTTCCCGACAGCCTCGTACCGCAAGCGCGTTGCTGCCGCCCTCCGGGACGACGTACGCCCCTTCGGCGCCGGCCGCCCGCAGTAGCCCCGCCTGGGTCTCCGGCTCGCTCTTGCATCGGTATGTCGTCCTGTCGACGAAGTGCAGCCGCATGCCGTCGGCGACGCAGCGGGCCAGGGAGGGATTGAGAGGGCGGTCGGCCAGTTCCTGGCCCCGCACGATACCGATCGTGGGGTTGCCCAGGAGGCGGCCGGCCGCGGCCGTGGCGCGCAGGTGGTTGGAGTACGCGCCGCCGAAGGTGACGACCGTACGGCCGGCCGCGGCGATGAGGTTGGGGGCGAGTTTGCGCCACTTGTTGCCGACGAGTTCGGGGTGGATCAGATCGTCGCGCTTGAGCAGCAGGCGGACGCCCCGGCGAGCGAAGCGGTCGTCGGTGACCTCCTGCAACGGCGAGGGGAGCCGTGGGCGGAGGGCGGCGAGGTCGGAGGCGTCGGGGCTGGTCACAGCTCCATTGTCGTCACCCGTCGCCGCCATCTGCCCTGTGCGCTCGCGTCAGGTCACTTCAGGCGTTCCCGGATCCGCTTGCGCATCGACGCCATCGTGAAGCCCCGGGGATCCACCTTCCCCGGCTGCCACTCCAGATGGCCGACGACCGATCGTTCCGTCCAGCCGTGGTGGCGGCAGATCGCGGCGGCCGCTCTCTCGATCGCGTCCAGCTGGGCCTCGGGCCAGGGGTCCTTGCCGTCGCCGAGGTTCTCGCACTCGAAGCCGTAGAAGTGGCGGTTGCCGTCGGTGTTGGCCTCGTTGTCGTGGGGGAGTGCCTTCTCGGCGATCACCGCGCGCAGGACGTCGTCGTCACCGAGACCGGCGTGGTTGGCGCGGCCGTAGCCGACGAGGTGCACACGGCCGTCCTTGGTGATGACTCCGTGGCACAGCGGGCCCGGGAGGCCCTCGTAGCCGTTCCGGCAGAGCTTCACCGTGCGTTCGCTGCCCTTGGTCACGGTGTGGTGGATCATCACGCCGTGGACGGGCCCCCACGGACCCTTGTGGTTGCGGTTGTGGTGCTCCCAGTCGCCGACCTCGACGACGCTGAGCCCCTCCGCCCGCAATCGGGCCAGGAAACCGCCCGCGGACATGGGTGAGGCCATGGCCGCCTCCTTCGCGCTGCGCGCCGACCGCCGTGCGCGGCCGCCTCGTACCGCTTGCTTGTACCGGAAGCGGAGGATCCGGACTACTCGTTCGCGCGGTGTGCGAGCCGATCCGGACAACCTCTGTCCGGTTCCCGGACTGTCGAAGCGGAAGGCGGTGCTGGACAGGATCCCCCTATGTGCCCAGTCGGACGGTGATCCATTCCCGCTCGTTCGTGTAATAGCACCGGAACGGTCCGTGATGGAAGGCTTGTGCGTGGAGATCGACGCGTGGCGCAGATCAGCGCCGGGCAAACCGGGAGGGCAATTCCTTATGTCGGTAGGCGAAGAGGTCCGCACCGAGCAGGACAGGCCGCAGCAGAGCCTCGGCACGGCGGCCGCGCGGAACCTGGCCACCACCACCAAGTCCGTACCGCAGATGCAGGAGATCAGCTCCCGCTGGCTGCTGCGCACGCTGCCCTGGGTGAATGTGCAGGGCGGCACGTACCGGGTGAACCGGCGACTCACCTATGCCGTGGGGGACGGCCGGGTGACTTTCGTGAAGACCGGTGACCGCGTCGAGGTGATCCCCGCCGAGTTGCGCGAGCTTCCCGCACTGCGGTCCTACGAAGACGAGGAGGTGCTCACCGAGCTCGCCCGGCGCTGCGAGCAACGGGAGTTCGACGCGGGGGCGGTGATCGCGGAGTTCGGCAGCCAGACCGACGAGGTCTTCCTGCTGGCGCACGGCAGGGTGGAGAAGGTCGGCACCGGCCCGTACGGCGACGACGCGGTCCTCGGGGTCCTCGCCGACGGCGCGTACTTCGGCGACCAGGGGCTCCTCGACCCGGACACCATCTGGGAGTACACGGCCCGGGCGGTCACCGCCTGCACGGTGCTCGTCCTGCCCCGCACGCATGTCGAGCAGGTCGCGGAGCGCTCCGAGTCCCTCAGCGGACACCTCCAGGAGCTGCGCGCGATCCCCTCGCAGCGGACCAACAAGTTCGGCGAGAAGGAGATCGACCTCGCGGCCGGCCACGACGGCGAGCCGGACATCCCGCACACCTTCGTCGACTACGAGGCCAGGCCCCGCGAGTACGAACTGAGCATCGCCCAGACCGTACTGCGCATCCACTCCCGCGTGGCCGATCTCTACAACCAGCCGATGAACCAGACCGAGCAGCAGATCCGGCTGACCGTCGAGGCGTTGAAGGAACGCCAGGAGCACGAGCTCGTCAACAACCGCCAGTTCGGGCTGCTGCACAACTGCGAGTACGACCAGCGGCTCCAGCCGCACGACGGCGTGCCCAGCCCCGACGACCTGGACGAGCTGCTCAGCAGGCGGCGCGGCACCAAGCTGCTGCTCGCCCACCCGCGCGCGATCTCCGCGATCGGGCGTGAACTCAACAAGCGCGGCCTCGTCCCGGAGACCATCGAGGTGGCCGGCAACCGGATTCCCACCTGGCGCGGCGTGCCGATCTACCCGTGCAACAAGATCCCGGTCACCGAGGCCCGTACGACCTCGATCATCGCGATGCGTACCGGCGAGGCCGAGCAGGGCGTCATCGGTCTTCAGCAGGCAGGCATCCCGGACGAGATCGAGCCGAGCCTGTCGGTGCGCTTCATGGGGATCAATGAGCAGGCGATCATCAAGTACCTGGTGACGGCCTACTACTCGGCCGCGGTCCTCGTGCCGGACGCGCTCGGCGTCCTGGAGAACGTCGAGATCGGCCGCTGGAGGTGACGTTCGCGCACCTGAAAGCTGTGTCCCCGCCCTTCGGGGCGGGTACACCCCGGTCGTACGCGCCCAGCCACAGCGCAGGCGCGCCACGGTCCGCGGACTCTCCGAGGGGGACCCCATGGCCGAGTTCATGACGGAGACGAAGCAGGGCGTCGGCGCACAGCCCACCGGACAGTGCGCCGGACACCCCAGCGGGCACTCCGCGGGCGCGCATCCGCTCGACGGGCACGAGGCGGGGGTGATCCTGGAGCGGGCCCGCACCTCGGTCGACCCCGAGCTGCGTTCCGCACTCGAGTCGCTGCCCGGCTCCATGCGCCGTGTCGCGCTCTACCACTTCGGCTGGGAGCAGGCGGACGGCAGCCCGGCGGCGGGCAACGCGGGAAAGGCCATACGCCCCGCGCTCGTTCTCGCCGCGGCCGCGGCACTGGGCGGACCGGGGGCGCGGACGGCGGCCGTACGGGCGGCCGCGGCGGTGGAACTGATCCACAACTTCACGCTGCTGCATGACGACGTGATGGACCGGGACACCACCCGGCGGCACCGGGCCACCGCGTGGACCGTGTTCGGGGACGCCGACGCGATCCTCGCCGGGGACGCGCTCCAGGCGCTCGCCCTGCGGCTGCTCGCCGAGGATCCCCATCCGGCGTCCGCGCGGGCCGCCGCCCGGCTCGCGGACTGTGTCGTCGAGCTGTGCGCCGGCCAGCACGCGGACACCGCCCTGGAGCTGTGCCGCCCGGGCGATGTCACCCTCGACGAGGCGCTCGCCATGGCCGAGGCCAAGACGGGAGCGCTGCTCGGATGCGCCTGCGCGCTGGGCGCCCTGTACGCGGGGGCACCGGAGGAGGACGTCGAGGCGCTGGACGCGTTCGGCCGTGAGGCCGGGCTCGCCTTCCAGCTCATCGACGACGTGATCGGCATATGGGGCGATCCCGGCAGCACCGGCAAGCCGGTCGGTGCGGACCTCGTCGCCCGCAAGAAGTCTCTGCCGGTCGTCGCCGCGCTCACCTCCGGCACGCCGGCGGCCGGAGAACTGGCCGAGCTGTACGGCGTTCCGTACGAGGAGGGGGACCTGGAGCGGACGGTTCTCGCCGTGGAGCGGGCGGGCGGTCGCGACTGGGCACAGGTCCAGGCCGCCGACCGCATGGCCCGCGCCATGCAGGAGCTGGCCCGCGCGGTGTCCGACCCGGAGGCGGCGGGCGGGTTGCTGGCGCTGGCGGAGTTCGTGACGCGGCGCAGCAACTGAAGTTACCCCCGGAGCCGTCGGGGCCGTGCGGTCCTGACCCCGCGCGGCTGTCGGCGGCTCCGGTCGGGCGGGTCCCGCACATCCCCACGGTGTGCGGGCCTTCGCCCGTTCGTCCCGATAGGCTCAACGCTCGTACGGCCAAGGGTAGTTGACGCGAAGGGGCGGAAGATGGGCGTGGTGATCCGGACAGCGAGCGCGGACGACCGTGAGCTGGTCGTCCGACTGCTGGACGCGGCCTTCCAGGACGATCCGGTCAGCCGTTGGGTGTTCCCCGGCGACGAGCACCGCCGTACGACGCACCCTGGGCTGATGGCCGCGTTCACCGACATCGTGCTCGCCGAGGGTCGTGTGGACGTCACCGAGGACGGCACGGCGTGCGCGCTGTGGCTGTCCGTACCGGCGGCGGACGACCACGGTCGGGGCGACGGCCGGGACACCGGCGAGGACGACGGCCCCGCCCAGGTGCGCGCCGCCGTCGACCCCGACAACGAGCGCGTCGAAGTCATCGGCCGCCTCACCGCCGACATCCACCCCTCGGGCCGCGCCCACGCCTACCTGTGGATGATCGGCGTCGCCCCCGAGCACCAGGGCGAGGGCCTGGGCACCGCGCTCATCGCCTCGGTGCTCGACCGCTGCGACCGCGAGGGCCTGCCCGCCTATCTGGAGGCCAGCAACGCCCGCAGCCGCAAGCTCTACGAGCGCCTCGGCTTCGAGCTCGTCGGCGCCCCCCTCGACCTGCCGGACGGCCCACAGATGTGGCCGATGTGGCGCGAGCCGCACAGCTGAGCCAGGTCCTCCGGTGTTCCGGCATCCGACAGTTGAGCCGCGTCTTCGGTATGCCGGCACCCGGCAACTGAGCCCGGCCTCCGGTATGCCGCCCCGGTACCTGAGTCCGGCCTCCGGTATGCCGCCCCGGTACCTGAGTCCGGCCTCCGGTATGCCGTCCCGGTACCTGAGTCCGGCCTCCGGTATGCCGTCCCGGTACCTGAGTCTGGCCTCCGGTATGCCGTCCCGGTACCTGAGTTCGGCTTCCGGTATGCCGTCCCGGTACCTGAGTCCGGCTTCCGGTATGCCGCCCCGGTACCTGAGTCCGGCCTCCGGTATGCCGCCCCGGCAGCTGAGCCCGGCCTCCGGCACGCCGTCCCCGCACCTGAGCACCGCCTCCCGTCGCACCTGAGCCCCGCCTCCCGTATGCCGCCCCCACAGCCCCACCCTCCCCGCTACCCCTCCGGCACCACCGTCGCCGCGATCCGTTCCACCAGCCCCTCCGGCACGCTCACCCCGGGCAGTACGCCGTCCAGGACGCCCGGCAGGGTCAGGTGTTCCAGGATCAGTCCGAGCATCGCGAGGTAGAGCACGGTGACGGTCTCGTCGCCGCCGGGCAGGCCGGCGTCCCGGTGGAACTCCATGCCGTACTCCAGGTCCCCGCGCACCGACTTGGTGTAGGAGGCGAGCAGTCCCGGGCGGCGGGTGGCTTCGAGGCGCATCTCCAGGAGGGCGAGATAGCCGGTGCGGTCGCGGGTCGCGCGAGCCATGAGGTCGTGCATGAAGGCGGTCACCAGTGAGCGGTCCCTCGGTCCCTTCAGCAGGTCGGCCATCACCTCGGGGTCGGGTGCGAGCCGCACGTGCACCCGGGCGTCGATCTGTCGCAGCAGGTCGTCGCGGTCGGTGAAGTAGTTCGAGGCCGTCCCCACCGGCACCCCCGCCTCGGTGTCCACCGCGCGGAACGTCAGCCCGCGCGCCCCCTCGCGCGCGAGCACCTCGACCCCGGCGTCCACGAGCGCGGCCCGCCGCTCCGGATTGCTGGCCATACGGAATCCCCTCTGCCACTTGATTCCGTGCCCGGAATCCCCTTGCAACCACTACAAGTGAAGTACTACAAATGAAGTTGTTCGCCGGACAGCCTACGAAAAGAGATCGGCTTGCGAAAGCTCACCTACTTCATCGCCTGCTCCATCGACGGGTTCATCGGGGACCCGGGCGGCGACGCGACGACCATGTACCGCTTCGTCGACGAGGAGTTCTTCGAGTTCCTCGGCACCGAGTATCCGGAGACCATCGCGACCCCCGGCCGTCGGAGCATCGGCATCGACGACCGGCCGAACCAGAAGTTCGACACGATCATCCAGGGCCGCGCCAGCTACGACATCGCGTTCAAAGAGGGCATCACCAGCCCGTACGCCCACCTGCGCGAGTACGTCGCCTCGCGCACCCTTGAGGAGTCGCCGGACCCGAACGTCGAGATCATCGCCGACGACCTGGTCGGGAAGGTGCGCGCACTCAAGGCGGAGGACGGCGAGTTCGGCATCTACCTCTGCGGCGGCTCGGTGCTCGCGGGCGAACTGCTCGACGAGATCGACGAGCTGGTCATCAAGACGTACCCGATCGTGCTGGGCACCGGCATGCCGATGTTCGGATCCGGGTTCGCGGTCACCGACTTCGAGCTGGACTCGGTGCGCACCTTCAAGAACGGGGCGCTGGTGCGGACGTACAGCAGGAAGCGCTGAGGCCCGGCTCGCCCTACTCTGAAGGCATGGACAGCGACGCACATGCCTGTCCCGCATGCGGACAGCCCGTCGATACAGTCGTCCGGCGTCACAAGACGCTGGGCGCGTGGGTCCCGGTATGGGTGCCCGGCCCGTGCCGCAACCCGAAGTGCGAGGCGTACGTCGACAAGGCCGCGGAAGAGGCCGCGGCCGACGACAAGCACCGCACCCCCGTGACGAAGACGCCCGTGACGAACACCGCCACGGACACCGCCGACACGAAGAAGACCTGAGCCGAGTCCAGGAAAAAGCGGGTCGAAGAAAAAGCCGAGCCGAGTTGTCGAGAACCCCCGACCGGCTCCGACGTCCCCTGTGAGAGCCGCCCACCACGGGCTGGCCGAGGCGAAGACGCCGAAGACGCGAAGGAGCGAACTCATGAAGTACCTGGTCATGGTGCAGGGAACCCAGGCGGACTACGAGGCGATGAGCGGCAAGGCGTCCCCGGGCTCCCCGGCCTGGAACGAGCAGGATCTCCAGACGATGTACGCCTACATGGAGGCCATCAACAACGACCTCTCCGAGACCGGCGAGTTCGTCGACGGGCAGGGCCTGGCCGAGCCCGCGAAGACCCGAACGGTCACGCTCGGTGACGACGGCAAGGCAGTGATCACCGACGGCCCGTACAGCGAGACCAAGGAGCTGATGGCCGGCTACTGGGTGCTGGAGTGCGAGAGCCTGGAGCGCGTCACGGAGATCGCCGACCGCATCACCCGCTGCCCGCAGCCCGAGGGCGCCCCCGACTACCCGGTGGTGATCCGGCCCATCCTGGAAGGCGCCGGGGACATCTGCTGACCCGACCGTGAGCACCGGCCGCGAGATCGAGGACCTGCTGCGCCGCCACGCGCCGCAGGTCCTCGGCGCGCTGGTCAGGCGGTACGGCCATTTCGACGCCGCCGAGGACGCCGTACAGGAGGCACTCCTCGCGGCGGCCGGGCAGTGGCCCTCGGCAGGGGTGCCGGACAACCCGCGCGGGTGGCTCATCAAGGTGGCCTCGCGGCGGCTGACCGACGCTCTGCGGGCGGAGGCCGCGCGGCGGGCGCGGGAGGAGAAGGCGGCGGCACTCGCCCCGCGCGACGCGTTCACGTCACCACCCCCGGGCGTGGAACGGGCGCCCCGCGAGGACGACGCCCTCTCGCTCCTCTTCCTGTGCTGCCACCCCGATCTGCCCCCGCCCGCGCAGATCGCGCTCACCCTGCGCGCGGTCGGCGGCCTCACCACGGCGGAGATCGCCCGCGCGTACCTCGTCCCCGAGGCGACCATGGCCCAGCGCATCAGCCGCGCCAAGCAGAAGGTGCGCGGGGTGCGCTTCGGGCGGCCGGACAACTGGGCCGAGCGGCTGCCCGCCGTCCTGCAGACCCTCTACCTGATCTTCAACGAGGGCCATACGGCGACCTCCGGCCCCGCCCTCCAGCGGCGCGACCTCGCCGGCGAGGCGATCCGTCTGACCCGTACGGTCCACCGCCTTCTCCCCGACGACGGCGAGGTGGCCGGCCTGCTGGCCCTGACGCTGCTCACCGACGCCCGCCGCGATGCCCGCAGCGGCCCGCACGGCGAGCTGATCCCCCTCGACGAGCAGGACCGCGACCGCTGGGACAAGGCCGCGATCGAGGAGGGGGTCGCCCTGGTCACCCGCGCTCTGAGCCACGGCCCCGCCGGCCCCTACCAGGTGCGGGCCGCCATCGCCGCGGTGCACGGCGAGGCGCCGACCGCCGAGGCGACGGACTGGCGGGAGATCCTCGGCCTGTACGACGTCCTCGTGCGCCTGGTCCCAGGGCCCGTCGAGCGGCTGGGCCGTGCGATCGCCGTCGCCATGGTGCGGGGGCCGCGAGCCGGGCTCGCCGAACTGGACGCCCTGGAAAGCGAGTTGCGCACGGGCCACCGTCTGGACGCGGTCCGGGGTCATCTCCTGGAACGCGCCGGCTCGTACGAGGAGGCCCGCGCCGCCTACGAATCGGCCGCGGCCAAGACCCTGAGTCTGCCGGAACAGCGCTACTTGAGGGCGCGGGCGGCCCGCCTGAGCCCGTAACTTGATCCCATGACCAGCCCCACGCCCATCCTGCACCTCACCGAGCGCTCCCTCTGGGAGGCCGCCCGCGCGCGAGGCACGTACGAGATGTCGACCCGCGGCCGCACCCTTCAGGAGGAGGGCTTCATCCACTGCTCGACCCGCGCCCAGCTCCCGCGTACGGCGGCAGCCTTCTACGAGGGCGTCGAGAATCTCGTGGTCCTCGTCGTGGATCCCTCCCGCCTCGACGTGCCGGTGAAGTACGAGGCGGCGAAGCCCGGCGGCGAGGAGTTCCCGCACGTGTACGGGCCCATCCCGGTGGGCGCCGTGGTCGACGTGGAGGCGTGGGACTAGGCACGGAAAGGTGGGACTAGGCGGGAAGCCCGCCCGTCTCCGGGTCACGGCCCGTCAGGCAGTACGTGCCGCCCGCCGGATCGCGCATCACCGTCCAGTGGCGGCCGTGGGCCACGAGTTCCGCGCCGAGTCGCTGGTGTTCGGTGCAGGTCGCTCCGATGTCCGCGCAGGCCAGGTCCAGATGTGCGGAGACGGGCCGTTCCTCGCCGAGACGCTGGAGGAGGATGCGGATCGGCAGCCCGGGCGGCGGCTTGACCACATGGAACTCGGGGAGCGATCCGGGCAGGGACTGCCAGTCGGGCAGCAGCGCGCCCCAGAAGGCCACCTCGGCGTCGTACGCGGACGGCGGGACGTCGACACACACCTGGTCGAGCCGGCTGTCCTGCACCACCGGCGGCCGCACCGATTCCCCGTGCCAGGGCACGGCACAGAACAACTGCCCCGCAGGCGACCGCAGCACGGCCCACCCCTCGTGCTCGGCGGCCATGGACGCTCCGCACCCCACCGCCGACGTCACGAACTCCGGTACGTCCGCCACGGCGAAGTCGAGATGCGCGCCCCCTGTGCCGTCCGCCACGCCCTGGACCTTCACGCAGGCGTCCGTGCCGTCCGGCACGAGGGTCGCGAACTCGCCCCGTTCGCCGCGGGGTTCGGACAGTCGCGTGTCCGTGACGGCCGTCCAGAACTCCTGGACCCGGCCGAGGCCCTGGGCGGGCCGGTCGATGAAGGCGTACGTCCAGCGGATGCTCATGCGGTGATCGTAGGCGGGGGACCGGTGCCCCGCGGGTGCGGTCTCCCTCACCCGGGCGCGTGGACCTGGAACAGCCTTTGCCTTCAGTTCGCCGGGGATTGGCTTCGGCTTGTTTGCATTGCGGAATGGACCACATCACGTTGCTGGTGGCCGTCGTCATCGTCACGGCGCTCGCCTTCGACTTCACCAACGGCTTCCACGACACGGCGAACGCGATGGCCACGTCCATCGCCACGGGGGCGCTCAGGCCCAGAACTGCCGTACTGATCAGCGGGATCCTCAATGTGGTGGGTGCCTTCCTGTCCACCGAGGTGGCGAAGACGATCTCCGGCGGCATCGTGGACGACACGCTCGTCACGCCCGGGATGATCTTCGCGGGCCTGGTCGGGGCGATTCTGTGGAATTTGCTGACGTGGCTGGTCGGGCTGCCGTCGAGTTCGTCGCACGCGCTGTTCGGAGGGTTGATCGGGGCGGTGTGGGTCGGCGCCGGCTCCCACGGCGTGCACTTCGACAAGGTGGTCGAGAAGGTGCTGATCCCGGCCGTGGCCTCGCCGGTGGTGGCGGGCGCCGCGGCGCTGATCGCCACCTACCTCGCCTACCGGCTCACCGCCCGGGCCCGCGAGAACTCGGTGACGAAGGGCTTCCGGCTCGGCCAGATCGCCTCCGCCTCCCTCGTCTCCCTCGCCCACGGCACGAACGACGCCCAGAAGACCATGGGCGTCATCACCCTCACCCTGATCTCGGCGGGGGCGCTCGGGCACGACGCAGGTCCGCCGGTGTGGGTGATCGCGTCGGCGGGGCTCGCCATCGGCCTCGGTACGTATCTCGGGGGCTGGCGGATCATCCGCACCATGGGCAAGGGCCTGACCGAGATCCAGTCGCCGCAGGGCTTCGCCGCGGAGACGGCCTCCACGACCGTCATCCTCACCTCCGCGCACCTCGGCTTCGCCCTGTCCACCACACAGGTGGCATCGGGCAGCATCCTCGGGGCGGGCCTCGGCCGGCGCCTCGCGGAGGTGCGCTGGGGCATCGCGGGCCGGATGGTGCTGGCCTGGCTGGTCACGCTGCCCGCCGCCGCGCTGGTCGGCGGGGTCTCCGCGAGCGTGGTCAAGCACGGCGGCAACGCCGGCACGGTCGTGGTCGCCCTCGTCGGCGCCGCCGTCGCCGCGGGCATCGTCGCCGTCTCCCGCCGCAACCCGGTGAGCGCGCACAACGTCAACGACGCCCACGAGGTCGCCCTCCGAGCCACCGAGCCGACGCGTGTCGGTACGGCCGCCTGAGCCAAGGGAGTTCACACCATGAGCATCGACTGGACCGCACTCGGCCAGGTCACCGCCGTGAGCGTCGGGGTCACCGTCGCCGTGGTCGTCGTCTTCGCCCTCGGCATCCTCGGCCTCGCCCGCTTCGAGGGGGCGCGGGAGGGGGCGCGGGAGAGCAACGGCGGCACCTCGGCGGTCGGCCTCGCCCAGGCCGGCCTGTGCTTCCTCGCCTGCGCGGCGGTGGTGGCGTACGGGATCTATCTGATCGTGCCGCAGTTCCACTGACACGGCTTCAGGCAAGAGACCGGGGCGCCGAACTCCGGCCGCCCGGGTCTCGGTCGACGGGACACACGGCGGACGACCGCGCCTGAGTACACGTACTCAGGCCGAGTGTGTCGCTCGGCCCTGGCGCGGCCGATCCGCGTTCCCCATGATGCAATCCTCCCTGCGTCAGAAGAGGTACTCATGGGCCGTGACCTGCAGCTGCGCTCCGCCACTCCGGAGGATCTCGAGTGGATCCACGAACTGCGTCACCGGGTGTACGCACAGGAGTTGGGCCAGCATGCGCCGGATCCGGCCGGGCGGCTGCGCGACGGACTGGACGGCGACAACGTCTACCTGGTCGCGGCGCGGGGCTCGGCACGCATCGGCTTCGTCAGCCTGACTCCGCCCTGGCTGGGGCGCTACGCCTTGGACAAGTACCTGACTCGTGACGAGCTGCCGCTGCTGACCGAGGACGATGTGTTCGAGGTGCGGATCCTCACCGTCGAGCCGCGCTGGCGGGCCTCCGCGGCGGCACCGCTGCTGATGTACGCGGCGCTGCGCTGGATCGCCGCCCGGGGCGGTCGCCGGGTGGTGGCGATGGGGCGCACCGAACTGCTCGCCATGTACCGGGCCGCCGGCCTGCGCCCGGTCGGCCGTACCGTCCACAGCGGTGCGTTGACGTTCGAGGTGCTGACCGGCAATGTGACCGAGCTGACGAAGACCACCATGGACCGCTACCGCACCACGCTGGAGCGTCTGCGGTCCGAGGTGGACTGGCGGCTGGACGTGCCGTTCGCACCCCGGCCGGACGGCTGCGAGCACGGCGGCGCCTCGTTCACGGCCGTCGGGACGGACTTCCGCAGCCTGCACAGGCGTCATCAGGTCGTCGCGGCAGACGTGCTGGACGCCTGGTTCCCACCGGCCCCCGGGGTGCGGGCGGCGCTCGCGGACGATCCGGACTGGGCCGCCCGGACCTCGCCGCCGACCGGTGCCGAGGGCCTGCTGGCGGAGATCGCCGCGGCCCGGGCGCTGCCGACCGGGACGCTCGCGGTGGGCGCCGGTTCGTCCGACCTGATCTTCAGGGCGTTCGGCCAGTGGCTGACCCCGCAGAGCAGGGTGCTTCTGATGGACCCGGGCTACGGCGAGTACGCCCACGTCACGGAGCGGGTGATCGGATGCCGGGTGGACCGGTTCCGGTTGCGCCGCGAGGACGGCTGGCGGATCGATCCGGCCCGGCTGTCCGCTGCCGTCGCCTCCGGCCGCTACGACCTCGTGGTGGTGGTCAACCCGAACAACCCGACCGGACGCCACGCACCGGCCGCGGAACTGCGCTCCGTGATCGCCGCCGCACCGGCTCGAACCCGTTGGTGGATCGACGAGGCATACCTCGGCTATGTCGACATGACCGAGTCGCTCGCCGGCCTCGCCGCGGCGGACCCGCGGGTGGTGGTCTGCAGCTCGCTGTCCAAGATGTACGCCCTGTCCGGTATGCGGGCCGCGTACCTGGTGGCCGAGCCGACCACCGCGGCGCGGCTACGGCTGCGGACACCGCCCTGGCCGGTCAGCCTCCCGGCACAGCTGGCCGCGGTGGCAGCCCTGCGCGACCCGGCGTACTACAGCGCCTGCTGGCTGCGCACCCACGCGCTGCGCCGGCAACTGGCCGCCGACCTGGCCGACCTGGCCGACCTGGACTGTTTGGACGAGGCCCTGGTGGTCGAGGAGGGCGTGGCGAACTTCCTCACCGTCACCCTGCCGTCCGGCGGGCCGAGCGCCGCACAGCTGGTGGCCGAGTGCCGCCGCCGTGATGTCTACCTGCGTGACCTGTCGCCGATGTCCTCGGAGTACCAGGGGCGCACCGTGCGCATCGCCGTCAAGGACACCGCCGAGAACGCGCGCATCGTGGCCGCCTGTCGGGCCGCCCTGGACGCCCTACGACCGCGTTCGGCCTCGCTCCCTTCGATGCCCGAGGGCGTTGCCGCCGCCGGAGCCGCTCGGTGATCACCGTGGCCTCCCTGGCGCCCTACCTCGGTGGGGCGCTGGTGCTCGGCGGCATCGCGGTGGCTGCGTCCCGGCGCCGCGAGCTGCTGATCCGGTGGTGCGCCTGGGCGGTCGGAGTGCCCCTGGTCACCGGTGCGTTCTGGCTGGGCCGCCCGGGCGCCGCGGCCGTCGCCATCGCGGTCGGGGTGATCGCGGTGCTGGAGTTCGGCGGGCTGATGCGGCTGGGCCGGCCGGACCGGGCGGTGCTGGCCGCGGCGGTGGCGGGCGTGGTGCTGACCGCCTGGCTGGCGCCCGGGCAGGAGCTCCGGGCGGGCGCGATCGGGGCGCTCGCGGTGGCCGCGGTGCCGCTCCTGGCCGGTGACGCCGACCACGGCCTGCACCGGCTCGGCGCCGGGCTGCTCGGGCTGGCCTGGCTGAGTGTGCTGGCCGCGCTGGTGCCGCTCGGGGCGAGTGCGCTCGCGTTGTTCATGGCGGTCTCGGTCGCCGACATCGTGGCGTACTTCGCCGGTCAACGGCTGGGCGGGCCGCGGCTGTCGCCCCTCTCCCCGGCCAAGCGGTGGAGCGGGACCCTGGCCGGGGCCGCGGCCGGCCTCGGCGTGCTCGCCGTGCTGTCCGTGCTGAGCTGGCCGACGGCGGTTGCGGTGGCGGTCGGCGGCCCGGCCGGCGACCTGCTCGAATCCATGGTCAAGAGAGGTGTGCAGACGAAGGACGCCGGCCACTGGCTGCCCGGTTCCGGCGGCCTGCTGGACCGGATCGACTCGCTGCTCGTCGCGCTGGCCGTCCTGCTCGTTCTGCGCTGACCTGTGCCGAGGGCCCGACGGTGGGCGGATCGCGACCGTGATGCGGCCGCGGCCGCATCCTCCGGCGCCGACGGTGAGGGCGACGACGCCGAGGGCGACGAGGGTGCCGCGGCGGTCAGGTCGCGGACGGCCTGCCGCCTGCCTCGGCGGGGAAGTCGTCGCTGCCGAGCAGCCGTTCGCCGACGTACGGACGTCGGCGGCGGGGGACCTCGTGCGACCACGCTCGTTCGCGTCGCTGATGGCGCGAGTGGTGGGCAGCGTGCCGCGCCGGCAGGGATCGGTGATCTCCTCGGCGCGCAGGGCGGCATGAGGCACGCGGCCGGCTGCGCGGGCCGACACGGCGAAGGGGCCCGACCGGAGTTCGTCCGGTCGGGCCCCTTCGGGTTGCCCACAGACCCGCGATGGTGCACCGATCGCCGGTCGGGCGCAGGCTGACGGAAGGTCAGGCCTTCTTGGTCTCCCAGAAGATCTTGTCGATCTGGGCGATGTAGTCAAGGGCCTTCTGGCCCGTGGCCGGGTCGGTCGACGCCTTGGCGGCCGAGAGGGCCTTCAGGGCGTCGTTGACCAGCTGGTGCAGCTCCGGGTACTTCTCGAAGTGCGGGGGCTTGAAGTAGTCGCTCCACAGCACGGAGACGTGGTGCTTCGCCAGCTCGGCACGCTGCTCCTTGATGACGGTGGCGCGCGCCTGGAAGTGCGGGTCGTCGTTGGCGGCCATCTTTTCCTGGACGGCCTTGACCGACTCGGCCTCGATGCGGGCCTGGGCCGGGTCGTACACGCCGCAGGGCAGGTCGCAGTGGGCGCTGACCTTGACCTTGGGGGCGAACAGGCGGGAAAGCATGCGCAATCCTTCCTCGTGATCGTCTTCTCAGGTGCGACATTACTCCCCGAGGGAAGGGATTTCGCGAGTGCCCCCATGGGCTTAGGACAAAAGTCCGGGGTCAGACTGAGACTGGTGGAGGAACGGACCGGGGAGGTGCCGGCGATGCCGGAGCTGTCGCAGGAGACCGAGCGCAGGGGGGCCGTACTGCCTTTCGGGCTGGCCGAGGTGACCGGGCCGTCCATGGTGCCCACGCTCAGTCACGGGGATCAGCTCGTCGTGCAGTGGGGGGCCCGGGTCAGGCCCGGTGACGTGGTCGTCCTGCGCCATCCGTTCCAGCAGGACCTGCTCGTCGTCAAGCGGGCCGCGCAGCGGCGCGAGGGCGGCTGGTGGGTGCTCGGGGACAACGCGTACGCCGGCGGCGACAGCACCGACTACGGGACGGTGCCGGACGAACTGGTGCTCGGCAAGGTCCGGTTCCGCTACCGGCCGCGCAGGCCGGATCAGCGCTCGCCGTTCGCCGCGGTGCGCTGGGCGCTGTCGGCCGCGAGGCCGGTCTTCTCCGACCGGTCGGCCTCCAGGCGCTTGCGGGCGCGGTAGGCCGCCACGTTGGCGCGGGTGGCGCAGCGGTCGGAGCAGTAGCGCCGCGAGCGGTTCGTGGACGTGTCCAGGTAGGCGTTGCGGCACGGCGCGGCCTCGCACAGGCCGAGGCGGTCGACGCCGTACTCGGTGAGGTGGAAGGCGAGGCCCATCGCCGCGATGGCCGCGTAGCCCGCGGTCGCGTTCGACGGGTGGTCCGCGAGGTGCATGTGCCACAGCGGGCGGCCTTCGTCGTCCCGGTAGTCGTGGCCGGAGATCTGCGGGCTCACCGGGAACTCCAGGAGGAGCGAGTTCAGCAGGTCCACGGCCAGGGTCTCGCTGCCGGCGTCCGCCGCCTCGAAGACCGCCCGGAGCCGGGCCCGTACGCCCCGGAAGCGGGTGACATCGGCGTCCGTGGCGCGCCGGGCCACCCCCTCGTTGCCGCCGAAGAGGTCGTGGATTGCCTCGACGGATGTCAGAGCGTCCTTGCCCCGGGCCGGTTCCTCGCTGTTGACGAGTCGTACGGCGTAGTCCGAGTAATAGGCCAGTTCCACTTGTAGTCCTTACGGAGGCGTTCTATGGTCGTCGTGCGGACGGGGTAACAGCCGGTCGTGCATCCAGGGTATTACGTGACGTCTATGACGTGACATCGTGACGGAGGGGCTCGATGACGGACACGAACACGGACACCACCACGGCCGGTACCGACTGGCAGGCCTGGCAGCAGAGCTGGGACCGGCAGCAGGAGTGGTACATGCCCGACCGGGAGGAACGCTTCCGGATCATGCTCGACATGGTCGAGGCCCTCGTCGGCACCACCCCGCGCGTCCTGGACCTCGCGTGCGGCACGGGAAGTATCACGGCCAGGCTCCTCGCCCGGTTCCCGGAGGCCACCAGCACGGGCGTCGACCTCGACCCGGCGCTCCTCGCCATCGCCGAGGGCACCTTCGCGGGCGACGAGCGGGTCTCCTTCGTCACCGCCGACCTCAAGGACCCCGACTGGCCGTCGAGGCTGCCGTACGAGTCGTACGACGCCGTCCTGACCGCCACGGCCCTGCACTGGCTGCACAGCGAACCCCTCGCGGCCCTCTACGGTCAGGTCGCGGAACTCGTCCGCGACGGCGGTGTCTTCATGAACGCGGACCACATGATCGACGACACCACGCCCAGGATCAACGCGGCCGAGCGGGCGCGGCGGCACGAGGGCATGGAACAGGCCAGGGCCGACGGCGCCCTCGACTGGGCCGAGTGGTGGCAGGTCGCCGCCAAGGACCCCGTCCTCGCCGGGCCCACGGCCCAGCGCTTCGCGATCTACGGCGAGCACGCCGACGGTGACATGCCGTCCGCCGCGTGGCACGCGCGCGTGCTGCGCGAGAAGGGCTTCGGGGAGGCGCGTCCGGTGTGGTGCTCGCCTTCGGACACGCTGCTGCTGGCGCTGAAGTAGCGACGGAGCGTATGGCAAGGGGCGGTACGGAGATCTCCGTACCGCCCCTGCTCTGTTCAGCGAAGCGTCACAGCACCTTGGACAGGAACGACTGCGTCCGCTCGTGCTGCGGGTTCGTCAGGACCTCCCGCGGGTCGCCGGACTCGACCACCACGCCGTCGTCCATGAAGACCAGGCTGTCGCCCACCTCGCGGGCGAAGCCCATCTCGTGGGTGACGACGATCATCGTCATGCCGGACTCGGCGAGGTCGCGCATGACGTCGAGGACGTCACCGACCAGCTCCGGGTCGAGGGCCGAGGTCGGCTCGTCGAAGAGCATCAGCTTCGGGTCCATCGCCAGCGCGCGGGCGATCGCCACGCGCTGCTGCTGGCCGCCGGAGAGCTGCGAGGGATAGGCGCTCGCCTTGTCGGCCAGCCCCACGCGCTCGAGCAACTGGCCCGCGCGCTCCCGGGCCTGCGCCCTGCTGACGCCCTTGACCTGGACCGGCGCCTCCATGACGTTGTCCATCGCCGTCATGTGCGGGAACAGGTTGAAGCGCTGGAAGACCATGCCGATGTCCCGGCGCTTGACCGCGACCTCGCTGTCCTTCAGCTCGTACAGCTTGTCGCCCTTCTGGCGGTAGCCGACCAGCTCGCCGTCGACGTACAGACGGCCCGCGTTGATCTTCTCCAGGTGGTTGATGCACCTGAGGAACGTGGACTTGCCGGAGCCGGAGGGGCCGATGAGGCAGAACACCTCGCCGGACTTCACTTCCAGGTCGATGCCCTTGAGGACCTCGACCAGACCGAAGGACTTGTGGACGCCTTCGGCCTTCACCATGGCGGTCATGCGGTACCTCCCGCCGACTTCGAACGGCTCGACAGGGACAGCAGATTCGCCCTGATCTTCTGCAGCGGCGTGGCCGGCAGGCTGCGGCTGGAGCCGCGGGCGTAGTAGCGCTCCAGGTAGTACTGGCCGACACTGAAGATCGAGGTCAGCACCAGGTACCAGGCCGCGGCGAGGAACAGCATCTCGGCCGGGGCGCCGGAGGTCTGGCCGATGTCCTGGGCGACGCGCAGCAGCTCCGAGTACTGGACGACCGACACCAGCGAGGTCGTCTTCAGCATGTTGATGACCTCGTTGCCCGTGGGCGGCACGATCACGCGCATCGCCTGCGGGACGACGATCCGGCGCAGCGTCTTGCCGTGGCTCATGCCCAGCGCGTGCGACGCCTCGGTCTGGCCCTCGTCGACCGAGAGCAGACCGGCCCGGCAGATCTCGGCCATGTAGGCCGCCTCGTTGAGGCCGAGGCCCAGCAGCGCCGTCAGGAACGGGGTCATGAACTGCGACCACTCGTCCTTGTAGATCGGCCCGAGGTTGATGGTCTCGAAGACCAGGCCCAGGTTGAACCAGACGATGAGCTGGACCAGGACCGGGGTGCCGCGGAAGAACCAGATGTAGAACCACGCGATGGACGAGGTGACCGGGTTCTTCGACAGGCGCATCACCGCCAGCAGGATGCCGCCGACGACGCCGATGAGCATGCACAGCACCGTGAGCAGCAGCGTCTTGCCCACGCCGCTGAGGATGCGGTCGTTGAAGAAGTAGTCCGGGATCGCCCCCCAGTTGATCCTGCCCTGGGAGAACGCGTAGATGACCCCGCCCAGCAGGGCGAGGGCGATGACGGCGGAGACGTACCGTCCGTAGTGACGGACCGGGATGGCCTTGATGGCCTCCGGGCCGGCCGGCGGGGTGTCCGCCGGCCCGTCCGTCTTGTCGATGTCAGCAGTCACGGGTGTTGCCTTTCAGTGGCCGCAGGCCGCGCGGTCACTTGCCGCCGTTGATGGTGGCTTCCTTGACGGCGCCGTCGGCGACGCCCCACTTCGTGATGATCTTGTCGTACTCGCCGTTCGCGATGATCGCGTCCAGCGCGGCCTTCAGGGCGTCCCGCAGCTGGGTGTCGTTCTTGGCGACCGCGATGCCGTACGGGGCGGCCTCGACCTGCTCGCCGACCAGCTGGAAGTCGTTGCCCCCGCCGGAGGTCTTCACGGCGTACGCGGCGACCGGGAAGTCGGAGGAACCGGCGTCGGCGCCGCCCGCGCGCAGACGGGTCTGGGCCTGCTGGTCGTTGTCGAAGGCCTCGATGGCGATCGTCTTGCCGCCGGTGCACTTCTTCGACTCGGCCTTGGCGAGGTCCTCGGAGACCGTGCCGCGCTGCACCACGATCTTCTTGCCGCACAGGTCGGACCAGGACTTGATGCCCTGGTCGTCGCCCTTCTTGGTGTAGATCGAGACACCGGCGGTGAAGTAGTCCACGAAGTCGACGCCCTCGCCGACCTTCTTGCCGGTGTCGGAGTCGACGCCTTCCTGGCGGTCCTTGGTGTCGGTCATCGCGGACATGGCGATGTCGTACCGGTCCGAGCGCAGACCCGTGATCAGCGTGTCGAAGGTGCCGTTCTCGAACTCGAACGTCACGCCGAGCTGCTTGCCCATGGCGGCCGCGAGATCGGGGTCGATGCCGACGGTCTTGCCGGAGCTGTCCTTGAACTCGACCGGCGCGTACGCGATGTCGGAACCGACCTTGATGACGCCCGCGTCGCGGATCTCCTTCGGCAGCTTGTCGGCCAGCGGGGCCGCGCTCGCCGAGGGGGTGTCGGTGCTGTCCGAACCGCTGTCATTGGTCTGGTCACCGCAGCCGGTGAGCAGCAGCGCGCCTGCGACCGCGATCGCACCGACCGCTGCTAGCCGGGAGTGCACGGCGGTCGTACGACGGGTGGAGCTTGCGGTCATGGTGGGTTCCTCCGGCGGATGGGTGGAGTTGCCGATGGGGCGGACGGCTGCCGATGGGTTCGGCAGCTGCCATGGGACCTCGGCTGGTGCTTGGGTCCTGGGTCGACGAGAGCACACGTCTTCGAGTGTCGCGACCTCGTGTGATGACCGCATCTTGCCATTCGGACGAAGGCATTCAGGGGCGCAGCGATGTCAAAATCGGATAACGGGTGACACCCGAACCACACCAGGTCGGTACATCCCGACCGCACCATCTGCGGGAATCCTCCCTTCCGGCCGCAAGATCTCCGGTACATCTCGGGAGGCGGGCGCCGGGCCGGTGCAGGTCGGAGTGGGTTGAGCGGCGTTCAAGTACCCGTCAAGCCGATCTTGAGAGCTTGTGCCGGTATGTCCCATGATTCATGTCACCGGGTGAGTGGCGGGCAGGTGGCCGGTAAGTGGATGTCCGCATTCCGCCGTGTGACCTTGCACGTATTGGACTCGTCCTCGGTGCGGTCCGTCCGGTAAGAAGGTTCTTTACACCCCTCATCCGGGGCTCAGGGCGCGTGTGCGGCGCGCCCGTCGCGTATGGCTCGTACGTACCCCGTGCGGGTGCAGCACCAGATGCAGCGCAGGTGCGGCAGCAAGTGCAGCACTACCAGGGCCGTACGCGGTGCCCGCCCACTTCTCAACCAGGAGTGGCCACCCTCAAACCATGAAGACCTAAGGGGTAAGACAAAGTGGCAGCGGAGATCGTCAATCCTCGCAGCGACAGCAGTACGGAGCAGGAAGGCGGGGCCGAGCCCCTCGATTCCATCGATCCGGCGTTCGCGCTGCACCGCGGCGGCAAGATGGCCGTGCAGGCCACCGTGCCGGTCCGCGACAAGGACGACCTGTCCCTGGCGTACACGCCCGGCGTCGCGAAAGTGTGCAGCGCGATCGCCGAGCAGCCCGACCTCGTCCACGACTACACGTGGAAGTCGTCGGTCGTCGCCGTCGTGACGGACGGTACGGCGGTGCTCGGACTCGGCGACATCGGTCCCGAGGCCTCCCTCCCCGTGATGGAGGGCAAGGCGATCCTCTTCAAGCAGTTCGGCGGCGTGGACGCGGTGCCGATCGCTCTGAACTGCACGGGAGTCGACGAGATCGTCGAGACCGTGGTCCGGCTCTCGCCGTCCTTCGGCGGCGTGAACCTGGAGGACATCTCGGCGCCGCGGTGCTTCGAGATCGAGCGCAAGCTCCAGGAGCGGCTGGACATCCCGGTCTTCCATGACGACCAGCACGGTACGGCCGTCGTGACGCTGGCGGCGCTGCGGAACGCGGCGAAGCTGACCGGGCGGGGTATCGGTGAGCTGCGGGTCGTCATCTCGGGCGCCGGTGCGGCCGGGGTCGCGATCGCGAAGATGCTGGTCGAGGCCGGTATCGGGGACGTGGCGGTGGCGGACCGCAAGGGGATCGTGTCGGGTGACCGGGACGACCTGACCTCGGTCAAGCAGGAGCTGGCCTCGTTCACGAACAAGGCGGGCATCACCGGGTCGCTGGAGGCCGCGCTGGAAGGCGCCGACGTCTTTGTCGGCGTGTCCGGCGGTACGGTGCCGGAGCCGGCGATCGCCTCCATGGCCAAGGGTGCGTTCGTCTTCGCCATGGCGAACCCGAATCCCGAGGTCCACCCCGATGTCGCGCACAAGTACGCGGCGGTCGTGGCGACGGGCCGGTCCGACTTCCCGAACCAGATCAACAACGTGCTCGCGTTCCCGGGGATCTTCGCGGGGGCGCTGCAGGTGCGGGCCTCCCGGATCACCGAGGGCATGAAGATCGCTGCGGCTGAGGCGCTGGCGTCGGTGGTCGGCGACGACCTGGCCGCGGACTACGTGATTCCGTCGCCGTTCGACGAGCGGGTTGCTCCGGCTGTGACGGCGGCTGTGGCCGCGGCGGCTCGGGCGGAGGGCGTGGCTCGGCGCTGAGGTTCTGTGCGGTGTGGCCCCGTCCGGTTGGGCGGGGCCATTTTTTACCTGCGGGACCGGCTGTTCGGGTGGGGTCGGGGTGCGTGTAGCGCCTTGCGTTGGGTGGTGGGTCGGGGCCGTGTCGGGGGGTGTCCGTCCTCGGAACGGCGCGGAATCGGTCGGCCAGGGAGGTACCGGCGTTGACGCGCCAACCGCTGCGGGCGGACACCCCCCGACACGGCCCCTTGCCGCCGTACGCGACTGCGGGCGCGTGCACCTTGCGACCGACCACCGTCACCTCTCGGCGCATCGAGCCACCCCGCCTGGGGCAGTCCAGTCCCCAGGCCGACGCTCACCCGCTGGGGGCGGAGCCCCTAGGGCGACGGTCGCTCCGCTCACCCTGCTGGGAGTGGAGCTCCTATGACGACGGTGGCTCCTCTGCCGACCGAGTCGGGTGGTGGGTGGGCATAGGCCGGGGGGCTGGGGGCGGAGCCCCCAGCAGGGGTCCGCAGGCATGCCGGGTGGGTTGACAAGAGGGTGTGTGTCACAGGGGTCGGCGGTTCCGCCCGCACGCCCGCAGCCCTATCGTCAAGGTCATGTTCGCTGTCTACGCCGCCCGAATCGACCGCGACCGGCCGCTCTCCGGTCTGGAGTTGGGGGAGCGCCCGGCTCCTGAACCCCGCCCCGGCTGGAGCGTCGTCGACGTCAGGGCCGCCTCCCTCAATCACCATGACCTCTGGTCCCTGCGAGGCGTGGGCCTCGCGGAGGACAAGCTGCCAATGATCCTCGGCTGTGACGCCGCCGGCGTCGACCAGGACGGCAACGAGGTCGTCCTGCACTCCGTCATCGGCCAGAGCGGCCACGGCGTCGGCCCGAAGGAGCCCCGCTCCATCCTCACCGAGCGCTACCAGGGCACGTTCGCCGAGCAGGTCGCCGTACCGACGTGGAACCTGCTGCCCAAGCCCAAGGAGCTCTCCTTCGAGGAGGCCGCCTGTCTGCCCACGGCGTGGCTGACGGCGTACCGGATGCTGTTCACGAACGCGGGGGTCCGGCCCGGTGACTCCGTGCTCGTGCAGGGCGCCGGCGGCGGTGTCGCCACGGCCGCCATCGTGCTCGGCAAGGCGGCGGGGCTGCGGGTCTTCGCGACCAGCCGGGACGAGGCGAAGCGGAAGCGGGCCGTCGAGCTGGGGGCCGTGGAGGCGGTGGAGCCGGGGGCGCGACTGCCGCAGCGGGTCGACGCCGTGATCGAGACCGTCGGCGCGGCCACCTGGTCGCACTCGGTGAAGTCGCTGCGGCCGGGCGGCACGCTCGTCATCTCCGGTGCGACGAGCGGTGACCGTCCCTCGCACGCCGAGCTGACCCGGATCTTCTTCCTGGAACTCAAGGTCGTCGGCTCCACGATGGGTACCAAGGACGAGCTGGAGGATCTTCTCTCCTTCTGCGCCGCCACCGGCGTACGTCCCGTCATCGACGAGGCGTTCCCGCTCGACCGGGCCCGCGAAGGCTTCGAACGGCTGGAGTCCGGGGAGCAGTTCGGGAAGATCGTCCTTACGAACGGCTAGTAGTTCTTGTGTTTCTGACGGCCGGTCCGGTTTCCGGGCCGGCCGTTTGGCATGTCAACTCCGGTTGACGGGCGCGTGATGTCAACGTAAGTTGACGTCATGACCGAAGCAACGGATCTCGCCGAGCGCGCGGGCGACCGGGACCCCCGGATCGGCCTGCGGGCCGTCGCGGCGCTACGCAGGCTGCTGGAGCAGTTGGAAGCGGTGCAGGTGCGCAGTGCGCGCAATCAGGGCTGGTCGTGGCAGGAGATCGCCGCGGAACTCGGTGTGAGCAGGCAGGCCGTGCACAAGAAGTACGGGAGGCATTGATGTTCGAACGGTTCACGAAGGACGCCCGGGACGTGGTGCGCGGCGCGGTCGACTACGCCGAGGGGGCGGGCGCACAAGCCGTCGAGGCGGAGCACATGCTGCTCGCCCTGCTGGACCGGAAGGCCTCCCGCGCCTCCTTCGGTCTGGCGGCACTCGGACTCACCGACCGCAAGGAGTCCGTACGGTCCTCCCTGAGCGAGGCGCGGCGACGCGCGGGCCTCTCCCAGGCCGACGCCGACGCTCTTGCGGGACTGGGCATCGACGTCTCCGAGATCGTCGCCCGGGTGGAGGAGGTGCACGGCGTCGGAGCGATGTCCGGCGACCGCAAGGGCAAGGGCTGGTGGTCGGGGCGCCGCACCTTCGGCCGGGACGCCAAGGAGGTCCTGGAGAGGTCCCTGCGCATCGCCCTCGCCCGCCGCGACCGCCATGTCGGCGACGAGCACATCCTGCTGGCCCTGACGGCCCGACCCGGCGTGCCCGCGGAGGTCCTCGCCGATCACGGCGTGACGTACGAGACGGTGACGCGGGTGCTGTACGGGGGCGGGGAGGCGAAGGCCGGCTGAGCGGGCCTAGGTGGTGGCTCTGGCGGTGCGGCTGAGCCACTGGCTCTGCCGCACCACCGTCGGTGTGTCGCTCATGGCTTCGGCGTGCGCAGCAGCGCCCCGATGTGTGCCGCCGCTGTCGACAGGTGACGGCGGGCGTCGCGGAGTTGGTCGGGTGTGACTCCGTGGTCCCGGGCGGTGTCGCGGATGTCGTCCCGGAAGCGGTCGAGCAGGCGGTCCAGGTCGCGGGCCGGGTCGCCGGTGGGGTCCTCATGGGCCCACGTCGGCTCGTACTCGGCCGGGAAGTCCTGCGGGGTGTGTGAGTACTCGGGTGCGGGCGCCGTCTTCTCCGCGTCGCCGTTGCCCCGTGCGAAGCCGAAGCCGAAGTCCTTCCCGAACTCCTTGCCGTAGTCCTTTCCGAGCTCGCCGAACTCCTTGGCCAGTTCGGTCAGGCCCTCCCGTACGCCCGTCGGCCAGTCGCCGCGTGCGAAGTGGTCCTGCACCTGCTCCTGGACCCGGCGGGCGATGCGCTGCACTTCCTCCTGTGCCTGTTCCCGGGCCCGCTCCTGCGCCTCCTTGGCCTGGTGTCGGGCCCGCTGGGCCTCCTCCCGCGCCCGCCGGCTCTCGTCCTTGGCGCGCCGGGCCTGCTCCTTCCACTCCTGCTTGACGCGGCGCATCTCCTCCTTGGCGGCGCGCCACGCCTCCTTGTCGGTGTACTCGCCGAAGTCGCCGAAGGAGCCGCCCTGTTCGCGGTCGCCGGCCTTGGTGCCGGTGCCGCCGGGCCCGGTGCTCCGCCGGGCCTCGGAGGCCGCCGCCCGCATCTCGCGCCGCAGATCACCCGCCGCGCCGCGCACGTCGGCCCGGATCTCGGCGGCGAGTTCCGCGACCGACTCGCGGATCTCCAGTTCCAGGTCGGCCAGTTCACCGCTGCGGTCGGCCAGCTCGGCGCGGCCCGCGTCCGTGATGGCGTACACCTTGCGGCCGCCCTCGGTGGTGTGGGTGACCAGGCCCTCGGCCTCCAGCTTTGACAGACGGGGGTAGACAGTGCCCGCCGAGGGGGCGTACAGGCCCTGGAAGCGCTCCTCCAGGAGGCGGATCACCTCGTAGCCGTGGCGCGGGGCCTCGTCCAGCAGCTTCAGCAGGTAGAGGCGGAGGCGGCCGTGCGCGAAGACGGGGGACATGTCAGAGCACCTTCTTGTCGGTCGTACCGTCGGCCGGGGCGTTGGTCGAGCCGTCGCCCGGGCCGGAAACGGAATTGTCCCCCGAGCCGCTCTGCGGGCTGTCCGCCGGGTCGTCGGCGCCGGAGTCCATGGCGTCGGAGTCCATGGCGTCGTCCCACGGTTCGTCCTCCCGGGGTGGCCTGCGCAGGAGGGCGATCGAGCCGGAGATGGTGGTGGCCCGCAGCTTGCCGTTGCCCGGGCCGAGGCGGCCGGTGATCTTGTGGGCGCCCCACTGGCCGTGCACCCGGAGGCCGTCGAAGGCGTTGGAGATGGTCCCGCTCGCCGTGTTGGCCTCGACCTCGGTGTCGGCCGGCTGGGGGAGCCGGATGGCGATCTCGCCCGAGATGCTGGTCAGCCGGACGTCGGTGGGGCCGCCGGGGTCGAGGTCGACGATCATGGAGCCACTGACCGAGTCGGCCCGCACGGCGCTGCCCGAGCCGTCGACGACGGTCAGGTCGCCGGAGACGGAGTTGAACCGGAGGTCGCCGGTGACGGCCTGGGCCTCCAGGTTCCCGGCGACCGTGTCGGCGCGGACCGGGCCGGAGAGCCCGACGAGTGTCGTGTCGCCGGAGACCCCCTTCACCACGGACGGCCCGCGCAGCCCGGAGACGACGGCTCCCGCGCTGATCACACCCACCTCGACATGTGTGTCGGCCGGCACGGCGAGGGAGACGACGGCACTGCGCCGCCATCCCTTCCGGTCGAGCCACTTGAGGAAGCCCTTCCAGGGGAGGTCGTCGTACGCCACGGTGAGTGTGCCGCCCTCCTGGGTCACGACCAGGGGTGGGCCGTCGATCTCGGAGACTTCCAGGCGGGCGGAACCTTCGTCGGTGCCCACCACGTTCACTGTTCCGTCGACGATACGGACGCGGAGGGTGGTGACGGGATCGTCGAAGGTGAGCTTCGTGGGCTCGGTGACGGACCACTCGGACATCGGATCAGACCTCCCGTAGCAACGCGCCATATCGCGTCTTCCGCTATTCACGATATATCGCGCTTCGGGAAAGTCAAGACACCCGTTCCGGGGATCTTTGGGTCATGGTGAGCGATCAAATGATGCTCAAATAGGGTGAATCGCCCTAGCGTGTGAGCATGTCGACGGAAGCCTCCCGAACCGGTCCGGCCGGTCCCGCCGGTCGCGCCCCCGGCGCCGTGCTGCTCTGCCGGGCGCAGCCCGATTCCGTCGCCCCCGCGGCCCAGCTGCTGCGCGAACGCATGCTGCTCACGCGCGCGGGCGAGGACTGGAGCGTCCTCGTCCCCGAGGGCAGGCCCTGGCTGCATGGCGGCGAGCCCGTCGACCGCGTCCTGACCGGCTGGGCCACCGCCCTCGCCGTCGGCGCCTCCTGGCCCGTACTCGCCTTGTGGTGGGACGCGGACCGCGCCGGCTTCGTCCTCGCCGTCGGCTTCCGCCGCCCTGTCGGCTACGTCTGGCTGGCCAACGGCACCCCCGCGGGCGAGGACGAGGCCATGCGCACCTTCGCCGCCCGTCTCGGCCTGGATCCGGTCCTCGACGTGCAGTCCCTCGACCAGCTCACGAAACCGGCGGCCAGGACCGACGCCCGCGCCCGGCTGGGCGCCCTGCTCGCCGTCCTCACGCGCGCGGGAGTCGCCCTCCCCACCGGCCTTATCCCCGGCGAACCCGTCGCCCGCCTCCATGAGGCCGCCCGCGCCCAGCCGGACGCCCGCCCGGTCGAGTGGCCCGGCCTGCACGCCGCGGTCCGCACGGAGATCGACGCCGTGACCCACCCCCGCCTCAGCCCCTGGCTGCCCTGGTCGGGCGACCCCCGAGCCCGCCTCCTGGCCCTCGCCCAGCTCACGGCAGCCCTCCCGGTCACCGCCTGGGGCGTACGGCGCCGCAGCGCCGGCTGGATCACGGCAGGGGCACTCCTGCTGGCGCACGGCGCGCTGGGACTGACGTACGACCTGGCACGCCCGCGCGACTGAGAGCACGAAAAAGGGGCGCCGAGGGCGCCCCAGCGAGACCGGTCCTACTTACTCGCCCGCTCGTCCTACTCGTCGTCCTCGTCGTCCAGCCGCGCCAGCCACGTCGCCAGCCGCTCCACCGGCACCTCGAAGTCCGGGTTCAGATCGACGAAGGTCCGCAGCTGCTCGGCGAGCCACTCGAAGGTGACCTCCTCCTCGCCCCGCCGTTTCTCCAGCTCTTCGATGCCACGGTCCGTGAAGTACATGCCTCAAGGATAAGTGTGCGGAAACGGCCGGGCCGCACCCCCCAGAAGGGGGTGCGGCCCGGTCACGTACGGCCTGCGACAGCGGTTACGCCTCGAACACCTCACGCACCAACTGCTCCTGCTCGGCCTGGTGCCGCTTCGCGGACCCGACCGCCGGCGAGGAGCCGTGCGGGCGGGAGATGCGGCGCAGGCGCTCCCCGTGGGGGACGTCCGCGCCGACCGCCAGGTCGAGGTGGTCGATGAGGTTGAGGGCGATGAACGGCCAGGCGCCCTGGTTGGCCGGCTCCTCCTGGGTCCAGAGGTACTTCTCGGCGTTCGGGTACTTGGCGATCTCGGCCTGGACCTCGGCACCCGGGAGGGGGTACAGACGCTCGAGGCGGATGATCGCCGTGTCCTTGACGCCGCGCTTCTGACGCTCGGCCTCGAGGTCGTAGTAGACCTTGCCGGCGCAGAAGACGACCTTCTTGACCGCGGCCGGGTCGACCGACGTGTCGCCGATGACCGGGCGGAACTGGCCCGTCGTGAACTCCTCCGCCTTCGAGGCCGCGGCCTTCAGGCGCAGCATCGACTTCGGGGTGAAGACGACCAGCGGCTTGTGGTGCGGGTTGTGCACCTGCCACCGCAGGAGGTGGAAGTAGTTCGACGGCAGCGTGGGCATCGCGACCGTCATGTTGTTCTGGGCGCACATCTGGAGGAAGCGCTCCGGGCGGGCGGACGAGTGGTCCGGGCCCTGGCCCTCGTAGCCGTGCGGGAGGAGCAGGGTGACGCCGGACGTCTGGCCCCACTTCTGCTCGGCCGACGAGATGAACTCGTCCACGACCGTCTGCGCGCCGTTGACGAAGTCGCCGAACTGCGCCTCCCACAGCACGAGCGCGTCGGGGCGGGCCAGCGAGTAGCCGTACTCGAAGCCCATCGCCGCGTACTCGCTGAGCAGCGAGTTGTAGACGTTGTAGCGCGCCTGGTCCTCGGCGAGGTACATCAGCGGCGTGAACTCGTCGCCCGTGGCACGGTCGATCAGCACCGCGTGGCGCTGACCGAAGGTGCCGCGCTGCGAGTCCTGGCCGGCCAGGCGGACCGGGACGCCCTCCAGGAGGAGCGAGCCGACCGCCAGGGTCTCGCCCATGCCCCAGTCGATGGTGCCGTCCTCGACCATCGTCGCCCGGCGCTGCAGCTGCGGCAGCAGACGCGGGTGGACGGTGATGTGGTCGGGGACGTTGAGCTGGGACTCGGCGATCCGCTTGACGACCTCCGCGGAGATCGCGGTGTTCACGGCGACCGGGAACTCCGGCTGCGGCTCGGCGGACTCGGACGACAGCGGCTGCGCGGTGGCCTCGCGGACCTCGGTGAAGACCTTCTCCAGCTGGCCCTGGTAGTCCTGCAGGGCCTGCTCGGCCTCTTCCAGGGTGATGTCGCCGCGACCGATGAGGGACTCGGTGTACAGCTTGCGCACCGAGCGCTTCTTGTCGATCAGGTCGTACATCAGCGGCTGGGTGAAGGCCGGGTTGTCCGACTCGTTGTGACCGCGGCGGCGGTAGCAGATCAGGTCGATCACGACGTCCTTGTTGAACGCCTGGCGGAACTCGAAGGCCAGGCGGGCCACGCGGACCACGGCCTCCGGGTCGTCGCCGTTCACGTGGAAGATCGGCGCCTCGATCATGCGGGCCACGTCGGTGGCGTACATGGAGGAGCGGGCCGACTCCGGCGCGGCGGTGAAGCCGACCTGGTTGTTGATGACGATGTGAACCGTGCCGCCGGTGCGGTAACCGCGCAGCTGCGACATGTTCAGGGTCTCGGCGACCACGCCCTGGCCCGCGAAGGCCGCGTCACCGTGCAGGGCCACCGGCAGGACCGTGAAGTCCGTGCCGCCCTTGTTGATGATGTCCTGCTTGGCGCGGGCGATGCCCTCCAGGACCGGGTCGACCGCCTCCAGGTGGGAGGGGTTCGCGGCCAGCGAGACCTTGATCTGCTCGCCGTCGAGACCGGTGAAGGTGCCCTCGGCGCCCAGGTGGTACTTCACGTCGCCGGAGCCGTGCATCGACTTCGGGTCGAGGTTGCCCTCGAACTCGCGGAAGATCTGCGCGTACGACTTGCCGACGATGTTGGCGAGCACGTTCAGGCGGCCGCGGTGGGCCATGCCGATGACGACCTCGTCCAGGCGGGACTCGGCGGCCGAGTCCAGCACCGCGTCCAGCAGCGGGATGACGGACTCGCCGCCCTCCAGGGAGAAGCGCTTCTGGCCGACGTACTTCGTCTGCAGGAAGGTCTCGAAGGCCTCCGCCGCGTTCAGGCGCCGCAGGATGCGCAGCTGCTCCTCGCGCTCCGGCTTGCTGTGCGGGCGCTCGATGCGGTCCTGGATCCACTTGCGCTGCTTCGGGTCCTGGATGTGCATGAACTCGACGCCGGTGGTGCGGCAGTAAGAGTCACGCAGCACGCCCAGGATGTCGCGCAGCTTCATCATCGACTTGCCGGAGAAGCCGCCGACCGCGAACTCGCGCTCCAGGTCCCACAGGGTGAGGCCGTGCTCGGTGATGTCCAGGTCGGGGTGCTTGCGCTGGCGGTACTCCAGCGGGTCGGTGTCGGCCATGACGTGGCCGCGGACCCGGTAGGAGTGGATCAGCTCGAAGACGCGGGCGGCCTTGGTGACGTCGTCGTCGTGGCTGGCGTCGATGTCCTTGAGCCAGCGGACCGGCTCGTAGGGGATGCGCAGCGACTCGAAGATCTCGTCGTAGAAGCCGTTCTCGCCGAGGAGGAGGTTCGCGACGATCCGCAGGAACTCGCCGGACGCGGCGCCCTGGATCACCCGGTGGTCGTAGGTCGACGTGAGCGTCATGACCTTCGAGATGCCGAGCTTGTTCAGGGTGTCCTGGGAGGTGCCCTGGAACTCCGCCGGGTAGTCCATCGAGCCGACGCCCATGATGACCGACTGGCCGGGCATCAGGCGCGGCACGGAGTGGACGGTGCCGAGGCCGCCGGGGTTGGTCAGCGAGACCGTGACACCGGTGAAGTCGTCCATCGTCAGCTTGCCGTCGCGGGCGCGGCGGACGATGTCCTCGTAGGCCTGCCAGAACTCGAAGAAGTTCAGCGTCTCGGCCTTCTTGATGCCGGCGACGACGAGCTGGCGGTCGCCGTTGGGCTTCACCAGGTCGATGGCCAGGCCGAAGTTGACGTGCGGCGGCTTGACGAGGGTGGGCTTCCCGTCCTTCTCCGCGAAGTGCCAGTTCATCGACGGCATGGCCTTGATGGCCTGCACCATCGCGAAGCCGATCAGGTGCGTGAAGGAGATCTTCCCGCCCCGGGCGCGCTTGAGGTGGTTGTTGATGACGATGCGGTTGTCGAACAGCAGCTTCACCGGGACCGCGCGCACGGACGTGGCCGTGGGCAGCTCCAGGGAGGCGTTCATGTTCTTGGCGACCGCGGCGGCCGGGCCGCGCAGCGTCACGAACTCCGGGCCCTCGGCGGAGGCGGCGGCGGGCGCTGCCTTCGGGGCCGCGGCGGCCGGCTTCGCGGCCGGAGCCGGAGCCTTGGCCGGCGCGGCGGCCTGTGCGGGCGCAGGAGCGGCTGCCGCGGGCTTCGGGGCCGCGGGAGCCGGGGCGGCCGCGGCCGGAGCCTGGGCGGGCGCCTGGGCCTGCGCCGGCGGGGCGGCAGGCGCGGGGCGGGCCGTGGTGGTGGTCTCTGCGGCCCCCGCGGCCGCAGTACCCGCCGGAGCCGAGGCGGCAGCCGCCCCCGGCTTGTAGTCGGCGAAGAAGTCCCACCAGGCTCGGTCTACCGAATTGGGGTCCTGGAGGTACTGCTGATAGATCTCGTCGACGAGCCACTCGTTCGGGCCGAAGGCCGCTGCGGGGTTCTTACCCGCTTGGTCTCCGTCGGTGGAGATGCTCGAGTTACTGGGGGACTGTGGCGACACGGCGGCAACCGCCCTCTTCCGCTTCACAAGGTGATGGACAGCGGGAATAAAGGCTACGCCTCCAAGACCGAGAAGGTCAGGCCAGGCCCGTCCATCGTCGTGTAAGTCACATCAAACAGCGAGTTTCAGGGGTGGAAATGGCGGGAAACAAGCGGGGTTCCGCTTCATCCGGGATGGGCTGAGCCGGCCTCAGCGCGACGACGGCGCGGGCCTGTGCCTGATCACACGTGTCCGTCAGCACGGAACGACCGTGGATCTTGTGGCTCCGCTTCGAACTTTACGTCAACTTGGCAGAGAGGGAAGTCCCGGAAGGGTGACAAGGATCCGGCAGCCCCGCTCGGATTCGGCCACTCCGATCCGGCCGCCGTGCAGATCCACCGCCCAGCGGGCGATCGCCAGGCCGAGACCCGTGCCGCCGTCGCTGCCGGGACCGTGCGGCCGGTTGACGCTGCCGCGGTTGAACCGCTCGAAGACCCGGTGCCACTCCGACCGCGGAATGCCGGGGCCCTCGTCGAGAACCTCCAGCTCGAGCGACTCGGAACCGCCCCCGCGCCGCGCCTTGACCGTGACCCGGCCATGCGGCGGACTGTGCTTGACCGCGTTGTCGATGAGATTCGCCACGACCTGGTGGATCCGCTCCGGGTCCGCGTGCGCGGTCAGCTCCGGCGGGGACACGTCGAGGTGCAGATGGACGTCCGTCCGCGTGTGGCTGCCCGATCCGGAGGCGATGCCCGCGCGCGCGGAGGCGACCATGTTGGCCTCCTTCAGCACCCCCGACAGGTACGGCCACACCTCGAACCGCCGCTTGCGCAGCGGTACGACCCCGTTGTCCAGCCTGGACAGGTCGAGGAGCGTCTCCACGAGACGACCCAGCCGCTCCGTCTGCTTCAGGGCCGTCCGCATCGTCTCCGGGTCGGCCTGCGTGACGCCGTCGACGATGTTCTCCAGGACGGCACGCAGGCCCGCGATGGGCGTACGCAGCTCGTGCGAGACATTCGCCACGAGCTCCTTGCGCTGCCTCTCCTGGGCCTCCAGGTCGTCCGCCATGCGGTTGATCGTCTGGGCCAGGTCGCCCAGCTCGTCCCGGCGGTTCTCCCGCACCCGACGGCTGTAGTCGCCGTGCGAGATCGAGCGGGCCACCGCGTTCATCTCGTCCAGCGGGGAGGTGAGCGAGTGCGCCACGAACTGCGTGATCAACAGTGTGGCGATCATCGAGAAGACCGTGATGAAGCGCAGCTCCGTCTTGGTCTGCACCGCGATCATCAGCAGACCCGTGGTGATCAGCACCGAGATGACGACCAGAGCGCCCAGCTTGGTCTTGATCGAGAACGGGCGTACGCCGCCCCAGGGCTCCCCGGGGCGTCTTGGTGCGGCCGGCCCGTCGCTCATGGCGTCGGCGTCTCCAGGGCGTAGCCCACGCCGTGCACCGTGCGGATCCGCTCGGCGCCGATCTTCCGCCGCAGCGCCTTGATGTGGCTGTCGACCGTGCGGGTGCCGGAGGCGTCCGCCCAGTCCCACACCTCGGCCAGCAGCTGCTCACGGGAGAGCACCGCGCGCGGGGTGTTCGCCAGGCACACCAGGAGGTCGAACTCCGTGGGCGTCAGGTGGACGTCCTCGGAGCGCACCCGCACCCGGCGCTGCGCGTGGTCGATCTCCAGCTCGCCGAGCCGCAGGATGCCGCTGCGCGGGGTCGACGCCGCGATCGCGGCCCGCTCCACCCGGCGCAGCAGGACGTGCACGCGCGCGGCCAGCTCCCGCATGGAGAAGGGCTTGGTCATGTAGTCGTCGGCGCCGACGCCGAGCCCGACCAGCATGTCGGTCTCGTCGTCCCGCGCGGTGAGCATCATCACCGGCACCGGCCGGGATGCCTGCACGCGCCGGCAGACCTCCAGACCGTCGAAGCCGGGCAGCATGATGTCGAGGATCAGCAGATCGGGCTGCCAGGCCTCGGCGGTGTCCACCGCGGACGGACCGTCGCCCGCCGTTTGCACGAGGAATCCCTCGGCGCGCAGGCGGGTCGCGATGGCGTCCACGATCGTCGGATCGTCTTCGACGACAAGCACCCGTCGCTGTGCGCCCGGGGTCGTCGCCGTGCCGTTGTGGGAGGTGTGTGTCTGCTCCATCGCCCGCCCCTGAGGTGTGCAATTCCGGAACCAGTGGGGTGATCCCTTGTCTGCGCATGACTGCGCTTGACGCTTGAATGATCGGCGTCAGGGAAGCAGAGTACGGGGAGTCACCGTGGCTTTGCTATCCAGGTCGGACGGCAAGGTGCACGACGTCCGGAACGCCCCGGGCAACCGGGATCTCTTCGGTACGCACCCGTTGGAACCCGGCATTCCGTAGGGATCCTTCAAATTCCGGAGAGGGCTGGGCGGACCACACGGCGAGTACCCCTCCTGGCCTCAACACCCTTGCGCAGCTTGCCAGTCCGGCCTCGGAGTACAGCCCGCCGTTGCCCTCGGTGACCGTCCAGCCGGGGCCGTTGTCGATGTCCAGGCACAGCGCGTCGAACGTGTCGCATGTCTCATTGACGAAAGCGACAAGATCGGTTTCCACAATGTCGGTGCGCGGATCGGCGAGGGCCCGCGCCGACAGCGCGGACAGCGGCCCGGCGCGGTGCCAGTCGATGATGGCGCGCTCTCGCTCGACCACGGTGATCCGGCCCCAACGGGGATCGGCCGCGGCGTGTGCGAGCGAGAACCCGACGCCGAGACCGCCGATGAGCACGCTCGGCCGACCGCGACCCCCGAGCGCGTCCAGTGCCGCGTCCACGAGCCGCCGCTCCGAGCGGCCGTCGGAGGTGTCCATCAGGAAGCAGCCGTTGGCGATGATCTGCAGCAACTCGCCGTGCCGTCGCAGCACGACCTCGCCGTGCGGGCCCTCGCGCCGGTCCAGGATCTGGGGAATGTCGTACGAGGTGGACATCGGCCCATTCTTGCAGGTGGGAGAAGGACGGTCCGGTGGAATCGCCTCGGACGGCGACCGTGGGTCCTCGGCCACGGGGGCTTCGCCATGGCCGGGCGCGAAGTGGCCGCACGTCCTTGAGAAGTGACTGTGAATCGGCACTCTGGTGGCGCCCGTCACAGACAGCGGCTGTACGGGCCACGGAGGCTGGGTGAAACGGAAGGAGCGCCTCACCGTGGAACGGACTGAGACGGACGGTACGGCGGGTTCGCCGGCGCCCGGGCCGAGCGATTCGCCCGTCCCTCAGGACGTGCCCCCGCCGCGCTACGACGCCTGCATGCGGGATGTCTCAGGGCTGTTGGACGGGATGCCGCGCCAGCGAGAGGCGTCGGCGACCATGCCGGTCGGACCGCCGGTTGCGCCCCTCACCGTCGAGCCTCCCCAAGTTCGCCCCCGCCCCTGGCGCCTGCTCCCCACCCCCACCGGGACACCGTTCACCTTCGGCTACGGCGTCGTCCTCGCCGTCACCTCACTCGTCACCGAGTACGCCGACCCGGCCGTCGTGCACGACCTCCACCAGGCCTCCAGCACCGATGTGGCGCACCTGGTGCAGACGCCCGTACCGGTGCTGCTGACCAGCGCGTTGTGGATCGCGGGCGGGATCCTCTCGCCGTTCGCGATCGGTTTCCTGCTCGTCCTCACCGCACTGGAGCGCCGGATCGGCGGGCTGCGCACGGCCGGGGTCTTCCTGCTCGGGCACGTCCTCGCCACCCTCGCGACCGAAGTCCCCGTAGGGCTCGCGGTCCTGGTCGGCCACCTGCCCGACAGCTCGCTGCACCGCCTCGACTACGGCGTCAGCTTCGGCGTCGCCGCCGGGGTGGGCGCCCTGGCCGGACTCCTCACCCCGTGGCTGCGCTGGCCGCTGCTGGCGGTGTTCGGCGCGATGCTGATGCAGAGTCTGCTGGCGTTCACGGACCCGATGACCGACTGGGGGCACCTGACGGCGTTCGCGATCGGCATCGGGACCTGGCCGGTGGTGCGGCGCTGGTACCGGGCACGGCTCGCTACGAACCGCTTGCCCGGGGTCGCCTAGGGCCGCCGAGCCGCGGCCAACTCCCGTGCGAGCGCTGGTACGGGGTCATGGCGTCGGGCTTGCGGCGCTGTGTCGGCCTGGGCGGGCCGGTCAGCCGGCCGGTGGCGTCCAGACGTACGGCGTGGTCGTGGTGACCGCGTGGAAGCCCAGGCGGCGCAGGATGGGCGCGCTGTCGTCGGAGGCGTCGACGTGCAGGTACGTGACGCTCCGGGCGGCGGCGAGCCGGGCCCGCTCGGCCACCAGGGCCCGGTAGATGCCCCTGCCGCGCCACTCGGCGAGCGTGGAGCCGCCCCACAGGCTCGCGAACCCCGTGCCCGCGCGGAAGACCAGCCAGGCGGCACAGACGACCTCCCCGCCCGCCTCGGCGACGTACACGGCGATCTCGTCCGGCGCGGCGGCCACCCGGCCGATCAGGTCCTCGGCGAGCCAGCTCCAGTCGTCGTCCCACACGGCCGACTCCATGTCCGCGATCCGCCGCATGTCCGCGTCCGCCGTCACCCGGCGCAGCGCGACACCGTCCGGCAGGACCGGCTGTCGTACGGCCATCTCGGCGGCGCGTCCGACCAGTACGGTCTCCCGCTCCTCGGGCACGAACCCGGCCGCCCGCAGCCGTTCGGTGAGGTCGGCCGGGACGTCGTGGGCCCGGGTCTTCCACTCCACCGCCTCACCGCGCGCCGCGAAGAAGTCCCGCTGCCGCGCGATCAGTTCATCCAGCCCGTCGCCCGCCACGCCGAGGTCGCGCGGCCCGCTGACGAACCCGCGGAACTGCCCGACGATCCGCAGCAGCGGCCCGTCGTGTTCGTACGCCACTCCCGCGGGCGGATTCGGGGGAGCACCGCGCATCTGGTCGTCGTAGGCGGCGAGAAGGGGGGCGGTGGTGGCTGTCTCTGTCACCGGATGACGGTCGGGGGAGGGGCGGGCGGGGGCAACCGGTTTTCCCCGACCGGCCTTGGGTCTGCACGCGCGCGTGGAGCGCTCCTCACTCGTCGCCCCGCACGCGCGCGCAGGTGCCCTCCAGGGCGAACCCGGCCTTCGCGGCGACGCGGCAGGACGCCGGGTCGGCCACCGAGTGCCGGGAAGGTCCAGCAGAGGTTGAGCGTTGTCGGACGTACGGCCCGCAGGGACGACCGAGGGTGTGGGAGTGACATGCCTGGTCAGAGGGCACTCGGAGCGTGATCGCTCACAGCGAACGCAACCCGGGGAACATCCAGAGGCTCCCGTGCATTGAGTCGGCATAGCTCAACTTGACTGCCGAAGGGGAGATCATGGCTTCGACGTCCACACCGCTCACCCTGCCTGTGCTGCCGCTCGACGACGAGGTCGTGCTGCCCGGGATGGTGGTTCCGCTGGACCTCAATGACGCCGATGTGCGCGCCGCGGTGGAGGCCGCCCAGGCCGCCGCGCGCTCGGAACCCGGCAAGCCCAGGGTTCTGCTGGTGCCACGCATGGACGGGACCTACGCGAGCACCGGCGTGCTCGGCACGATCGAGCAGGTCGGCCGGCTGGCCGACGGTGACCCGGGCGCGCTGATCCGCGGCCGGAGCAGGGTGAAGATCGGTGCGGGGACCACGGGCCCGGGTGCCGCCCTCTGGGTCGAGGGCACCCGTGTCGACGAGAGCGTGCCCGAGCCGCTGCCCGGCCAGGTCACCGAACTGGTCAAGGAGTACAAGGCCCTTGCCACGGCCTGGCTGCGCAAGCGCGGCGCCTGGCAGGTGGTCGACCGGGTCCAGGCCATCGACGACGTGTCCGCCCTTGCCGACAACTCCGGCTACTCGCCCTTCCTGACCACCGACCAGAAGGTGGAGCTCCTGGAGACCGCCGACCCGGTCGCCCGGCTCAAGCTCGCCACCCAGCAACTGCGCGACCACCTCGCCGAACAGGACGTCGCCGAGACCATCGCCAAGGACGTCCAGGAGGGCGTCGACAAGCAGCAGCGCGAGTTCCTGCTCCGCCGCCAGCTGGAGGCCGTACGCAAGGAACTGCGCGAACTCAACGGTGAGTCGGAGGGCGAGGAGTCCGACGACTACCGTGCCCGCGTCGAGGCCGCCGACCTGCCCGAGAAGGTCCGCGAGGCCGCCCTCAAGGAGGTCGACAAGCTGGAGCGGTCCAGCGACCAGTCGCCCGAGGGCTCGTGGATCCGCACCTGGCTCGACACCGTCCTCGAACTGCCGTGGAACGAGCGGACCGAGGACCAGTACGACATCCAGGGCGCCAAGGAGATCCTGGACGCCGAGCACGCAGGCCTGGAGGACGTGAAGGAGCGGATCACCGAGTACCTGGCGGTGCGCAAGCGTCGTACCGACCGCGGGCTGGGTGTCATCGGCGGGCGGCGTGGAGGTGCCGTGCTGGCGCTCGTCGGCCCGCCCGGTGTCGGCAAGACCTCGCTCGGTGAGTCCGTCGCGCACGCCATGGGGCGGAAGTTCGTCCGGGTCGCCCTCGGCGGTGTCCGCGACGAGGCCGAGATCCGCGGTCACCGGCGTACGTACGTCGGCGCGCTGCCCGGCCGGATCGTCCGCGCCATCAAGGAGGCCGGGTCCATGAACCCGGTGGTGCTCCTCGACGAGATCGACAAGGTGGGGTCCGACTTCCGGGGCGACCCGGCGGCCGCCCTCCTGGAGGTCCTGGACCCGGCGCAGAACCACACCTTCCGGGACCACTACCTGGAGGTGGAGCTGGACCTGTCGGACGTCGTCTTCCTGGCCACGGCCAACGTGCTGGAGGCCATCCCGGAGGCGCTGCTCGACCGTATGGAGCTGGTCCGCCTCGACGGCTACACCGAGGACGAGAAGATCGTCATCGCGCGTGACCACCTGCTGCCGCGCCAACTGGAGCGGGCGGGTCTGGAGAAGCCCGAGGTCACCCTCGACGAGAGCGCGCTGCGCAAGCTCGCCGGCGAGTACACGCGCGAGGCGGGCGTCCGCAACCTGGAGCGGTCCATCGCACGGCTGCTGCGCAAGGTCGCGGCCCAGCACGAACTGGGCGAGCGGAAGCTGCCGTTCACCGTCCGGGACGAGGACCTGCGCGGCCTGATCGGACGGCCGCACCACGTGCCCGAGTCCGCACAGGACCCGGCGGAGCGCCGCACAGCCGTGCCGGGCGTGGCGACGGGCCTCGCGGTCACGGGAGCCGGCGGTGACGTCCTGTTCGTCGAGGCGTCGCTGGCCGACCCGGAGACGGGCGCGGCGGGCCTGACCCTGACGGGCCAACTGGGCGACGTCATGAAGGAGTCGGCGCAGATCGCGCTCAGCTTCCTCCGCTCGCACGGGGCGGAGCTGGAACTCCCCGTGGCCGACCTGAAGGACCGGGGCGTGCACATCCACTTCCCGGCGGGCGCGGTCCCGAAGGACGGCCCGAGCGCGGGCGTCACGATGACGACGGCACTGGCGTCGCTGCTGTCGGGCCGTCTGGTCCGCACGGACGTGGCGATGACCGGCGAGGTCTCGCTGACCGGCCGGGTCCTCCCGATCGGCGGCGTGAAGCAGAAGCTGCTGGCCGCGCACCGGGCAGGGGTGACCACCGTCGTCATCCCGAAGCGCAACGAGCCCGACCTGGACGACGTCCCGGCCGAGGTCCTGGACAAGCTCGATGTCCATGCCGTCACGGACGTCCGCCAGGTCCTGGAGCTGGCGCTGTCCCCGGCGACGAACGGGGCCGCGCCGGAGGTTCCGGTGGCGGCGTGACGGGCGCTGCCGGATGAGGGAAGGCCTGGGCTTCGTGAGGGAGGCCCGGGCCTTCGCCTTGTATGCCTTTGTGGATCAGCCGTTGGCGAGGGCGACGACCCGGTCGAGCGCCCCGTTGAACTTGTTGTGGTCGCCGACGGTCGGTCCCGACGAGGTGTACTGCCAAGCGGTGTAGTAGGACCATCCAGCCGGGAGCGTCCCCACCGTCGAGGCGTACCGGGCGATCCACAGCGGGTTGGCGGCGGCGAAACCGGCGTAGTTGCCGGTGCACTGGGTCCACCAACTGGTGGCGGTGTAGATGACGGCGTCCCGGCCGGTGCGGGCCTTGTACTGGTTCAGGAAGCTGCGGATCCAGGTCACCATCTCGCTCTGCGTCTTGCCGTAGCAGGCGGCGCCGTACGGGTTCCACTCGATGTCGAGCGCGCCCGGCAGCGTCTTCCCGTCCCTGGACCAGCCGCCGCCGTGGTCGACGAAGTAGTTGGCCTGGGTGGCGCCGCTCGTGGTGTCCGGGGTGGCAAAGTGGTAGGCCCCGCGGATCATGCCGACGTTGTACGAGCCGTTGTACTGCTGGGCGAAGTACGGGTTCGTGTAGTACGTCCCCTCGCTCGCCTTGGCGTAGGCCCACCTGACCCCGCTGCTCCACAGGGTCGACCAGGCGACGTTGCCCTGGTGGCTGGAGACGTCGACGCCTTCCGTCTGGGTGGCGCGGGTGTCGGCGGGGACGCCGCTTCGACCGTCGTGGGCGAGGACGCCCATGCCCATGTGGGCGGTGCCGCGGGCGGGGGTGTCGGCTGCGGATGCCGGGGCCGTGAAGCCGAGGGTGAGGGCGGCGAGCAGGATGCCGGTGAGTAAGAGGCGCCGGGGGCGGAGCGAACCGGGTCTGTGCACGGGCATGGCGTGCCTCCGAGGGCTCGGTGAAGCTCGGTGGTGGTGGGGAGTGGGGGGAGGTTCTGGGCATGCCGGCCGGACGGAGCGGTCGCCGTCGACCTGCCGTCTTGGAACCGTGGCGTTTGCTGGCGTGGGCATGCCAGTACTTGCCTGCCAAAGACGCTACGCACGTAGAACGCCAGGTGGAAGAGGGCCCGGAGGCTGCCGTTGGTCTAGCCCTGCGAAATACTGACGGAGCTGCGGCGATGACAGGCGTTCGGCGGAAACTTTCAGTACGGGGAAAACCGAGGCAGGGGCTGACGTGCACGAAGACGCAAACGGCGGCGGACGCGGAGTCGAACCTGGGGGTGCCCCCTCTGGGGGAGTGCCGGCGAGCGGTGTGGACCAGCCCGCGTTCCTCGCCCTGGAACGCGAACTGACCGTCCTCCTGCGACGCGCCCGTGCCAATCAGGGCGAGATGGCCCGCGAGGTCCACCCCGACCTGGAATCAGCGGCGTACGGCCTCCTCGTACGCCTCGACGAGTGCGGCCCCCAGCGTGCCACCGAGCTCGCCGCGTACATCGGCGTCGGCAAGGCCACGATGTCCCGTCAGCTCCGCGCCCTGGAGGACCTCGGCCTGGTCGCCCGCGAGCCGGACCCGGCGGACGGCCGGGCCTGGCTGATCGCCCTCACCCAAGAGGGCCACGACCGGGTACGCCGCGTCCGCGAGGCCCGCCGGGCACGGTACGCCGGGCGGCTTGCCGACTGGGATCCGCGTGAGGTGGGGGAACTGGCGCGGTTGTTGCAGCAGTTGAATCGGGGGATGGAGAGGTAGGAGGCGGACCGTCGAGCGGTCCGCGTCACGCCCATGGTCACGGGGAGTCACAACTCCACGTACACCACCGTCGCATCGTCATGCGCCTTGCTCCGCCCCAGAAACTCCCGAGCCCCCGCATCCCCCCGCTCCAACCCCCGCACCCGCTCCACCAACGCCCCCGCCCCCTCCTTGCGTACGAACCGGAAGCAGTCCGCCCAGTCGCCCTCGCGGAACGTCTCCACCCACCTCGTCGCCCCGTCCGTCAGCGCGGCCAAGGCGCGGACCTCGGCCCGCGATACGACCCCCGTCACCGCCCGCCCCGCCACCGTCGGATCAGCCGCCGCCGTGAAGAAGCCGCCCTCCTTGTTGCGGATCTCCGCGTCGATCAGGGCGTCCGTGGCCAGGGCGGCGCGGGGGAGGAGGGCGAGGCGGTCGTCGAGGTGGGGGGTCACCGTGCCGTCGGGGGACTCGACCAGCAGGGCCGAGTCGGAGAGGACCAGGTACTCGACCGACTCCGGCGACCAGCGCGCCACAACCACCGTTGCTTGTGGGGTGCGTGGGTGAGAAAGGTCACAAGTGGTGTGGTGGGCCTCGGCTGTTCGAAGGATCGCCCGCGAGAGGATCTCCGGCAGCGTCAGATCTCGGCAGGAAACGGTCAGTTCGGTCAGGGCGCCGCCGAGGCGGGACACGAACCAGGGAACCGAATGCAGACAGCCTGTCGAAGTCCGCGGGGGTGTCACTCCATCCAGGACGACCAGCGCGCCGCCCAGTCCGGAAGCCGGTAGGGCGACGCCGGCGAAGTCCTCGTTGGGGCGGGTCGGATCGCCGGGCTCCGAAACTAGTTCCGTACGCATCCGGCCAGTCTGCACGAGCTCTTCACAAGGTGCGCAAGAGGCTGGCATCGGCCGCCGAATCGACGCACTCGCGCAGGTCAGGCGCCTGATTTGGGGTGGAATGAATCGCTCCGGGAAGGCGTGGTGGCGAATAGTGCCACCGCCCGCCGCCGACGTCCAACCGGCCCGCCGTGCAAGGGTGTCGCACGAGCCGGAGGAACTTGCCCGCCAACTCGGGTCCGATGTTCACTCCTTCGGGTGGCGGGCCCAGTGATGCGCGACCACTGCCCACCGGCACTGGGAGGGTCGGGGACCGTACCGGGTGTACGCAGAGTCGACAGTCAGTGACGGAGCGTAGCCCGACCCATGGGTACTCACGAGTCAGGAATGCGAGCACCGGTGCAGAAGACGCGGCCTCGTCGTACAGGCAAGAAGGCGGCCTCCGAAAAAGGCGTGGACCCCACGCCCGGCACCTCCGGCACCCCCACCTCCGGCGCTCCCGATACCCCCGTCGGCAAGGGCCGTCCCACCCACGTCCGTACCCGGCTCATCCTCGCCGTCACCGTCGTGGCCGCCGCCATCGCCGGAGCCGGTGTGCCCTCCCTGGTCACCGCTTCCGGGGAGCTGAGCGACTCGCAGGACCTGGTCACGCTCGCCGAGCAGACCCAGGACGCCCTGGCGCTCGCCCACTCGCTCGCCGACGAGCGCGACGAGGTGACGCCGTACATCGCCGCCGGACGGCCCAAGTCCAAGGCGCCCAGCGAGCAGCGCAGCGTCCGCGTGGACCGGCAGGTGGAGGAGCTGCGTGCCGACACCGACCTGCCCGCCACCCTCCGCGGCGATCTCGACGGCATCGCGGCCGTCCGCCGGGCGGCGCTGAGCGGCAAGAGCAGTGCCCTGGAAGCGCACCAGGCGTACTCCGCCGCCATCAACGACCTGCACCGGCTCGCCGAGGACCTGGCCGAGCAGCTGCCGCCCCGCGCGGGCTCCGGCGGGTACGCCCTCGCCGAGCTGGACTCCGCCGTCCAGCAGGCCGCCGCCACCCGAGGGCTCCTCCTCGCGGCCCTCGCGGTGCCGACGACGACCCAGACCGTCGTGGACCCGATCACCGGCCTGGCGTCCACCGAGACCACCTCCTCGGACGCCGACGCCAAGCAGCGCGACGCCCTCTCCGCCGCCGCCCAGCAGGCCCGCCTGCGCTCCGACGCCGCCCTCGCCGACTTCGCGGACACCGCACCCACGACGGCCAAGTCGCGCTACGACTCCACGGTCACCGGCCCCGAGGTCAACTCGGCCGACAAGTACCTCGCCACCCTCACCGACCGGCCGACCCTGTCCGACGGCGAACTCGGCACCAGCGCCACCAAGCTCGACGCCGCGCTCTCCGCCCGCATCGACGCGATGCGCGGAGCGGAGGCCGCCCTCTACGACCGCCGGGTCAAGGACCTCGCCCAGCTGCGCGACGACGACGTCACCGCGCTGGAGATCCGCATCGCCGTCCTCGGCGCCCTGATGCTGCTGGCCGTCGGTATCGCCACGGCCATGGCCCGTACGCTCACCCGGCCGCTGTCCGTCCTGCGCCGCGGCTCGGCCCGACTCGCCGGCGCCGAGGACCCGACCGCCGAGGAACCGGTCGCCTTCACCGGCCGCAACGACGAGTTCGCCCAGGTCGTCCGCTCGGTCAACGCCCTGCACGCGCACGCCGCCGCGCTCGCCGAGCGCGTCACCACCCTGGAGGCCGACCGCAAGCACCTGGTCGGCCAGCGGCAGAAGATGGCCGACGCCCGCGAGCAGCTCAAGGGAGAACTCACCGAGTCCGCCGCGCAGTTGGAGCGGTTGCGTACGACCATCGGCGCCACCTTCGTCAGCCTCGCGCTGCGCACCCTGGGCCTCGTCGAGCGGCAACTCGCGGTCATCGAGGGCCTGGAGGAGCGCGAGCAGGACCCGGACCGGCTCGCCACGCTCTTCAAGCTCGACCACTTCGCCACGGTCATGCGCCGGCACAGCGAGAACCTCCTCGTGCTGGCCGGTACCGAGCACGTCCAGCAGAGCGCCGGCCCCGTCCCGCTCGTCGACGTCGTGCGTGCCGCGGTCAGCGAGATCGAGCGCTACGAGCGGGTCCGCATCGCCGCCCTGCCGCCGCACGCCCACATCGCCGGGTTCGCCGCGGACGACCTCTCTCATCTGCTGGCCGAGCTCATGGAGAACGCCACCTCGTTCTCCCCGCCCGACCTGCCCGTCGAAGTCTCCGCCTGGCTCCTGGAGAGCGGCGAGGTCATGCTCTCCGTCCAGGACGAGGGCATCGGCATGGCCGGCGACCGCCTCACCAGGCTCAACAGCCGCCTCGCCGACTTCGACCCCGCGACGACCTACGACTCCTACGACCAGGAGGACGAGGAGGGCCTCGGCCTCGGCCTGTACGTCGTCGCCCGCCTCGCCCACCGGCACGGCGTCCGCGTGCAGTTGCGCGAGCAGAAGCAGGGCGGCATCGCGGCCGTCGTCGTCCTGCCCAAGACCCTGCTGGCACCCGCACCGGCCGCCGCCGTCCCTGCCGCGTCCTCGCCCATGTCCGGGAGCGGCACGCACGCCTTCTCCCTGCCCGGCGCGGACGCGGAGGTCAACTCCAACGTCCTGTACGGCCGTTCGGAGAACGGCGACCCCCTGGTCGCCCTCGCGGAGAAGGCCGTACAACGGTCGGAGGGGGAGACGGAGACCCCCGCCGAGACCACGATGGAACTCCTGATCCCCGAACCCGCGGCGGACGGAACAGAACCCGTCGAAAGCGAAAGCGAAAGCGAAAGCGAAGGCGAAGGCGAAGGCAAGGCTGAAACCGCAGCCGCAGCCGCAGCCGAAACCGAGACCGAACACCAGCGCGTCCCCGACGAGCCGGAGGAACTCGTCACCGACAAGGGCCTCCCCAAGCGCACCCCGAAGGTCACCGCACCCACCCAGGCACCGCGCCAGCGCAGTGGCTCCGTGGACGCCGAAGCACTCCGCCGCCGCCTCGGTGGCTTCCGCCGGGGGGCGGAGGCCGGCTACCGGGACGTAGAGGCGGAGATCGCCGAACAGACAGGCACCCACAAGGCGCCCGTCAGGGAATCCGCAGCATCCGAAGAAGCCACGGGGGGCACCGTCGAGGAGGCAAGCAGTTGACCGCGCCCAGTACCTTCGGACTGAGCCGTGAGGCCCGCAATCTTCACTTTCTGCTGACGAATCTCGTCGAGGAGGTGCCGGGCATCCGGTCCGTCGCCGTCGTCTCCTCCGACGGCCTGCTCCTGCTCTCCTCGGACGCCGACCGCAACGCGGCGGCGCGTGAACCCCGTCAGGGCAGGCCGACCGGCCCGCGCGGCTCCGCCGCCGACCTCGCCACCATCGTCTCCGGCATCGGCAGCCTCACCATCGGCGCCGCCAAGCTGATGGACTGCGGCCAGGTGAAGCACACCATGGTCGCGATGGACGAGGGCAGCCTGTTCGTGATGTCGATCAGCGACGGTTCGCTGCTCGGCGTGCACGGCGCCGCGGACTGCGACATGAGCGTCGTGGCGTACCACATGGCGCTGTTCGTGGGCCGGGCCGGCCACGTCCTGACGCCCGAACTCCGCAGCGAACTGCGGCAATCCCTGGAGAACGAGTCGACGCCGACGGGGAGCACCCGATGAGCAGTACGCCGAAGGGTCTCCCCGTGCGCGGTGCCGACCGCAAGCCGGCGCGGGTGCGCCCCTACTCGCTCACCGGCGGCCGTACCCGCTTCGGGCACGTCCTCCTGGTGGAGACGTTCGTGGCCACCACCGCCGCGATCGAGGCCGCCGAGGAGCGCCGGGAACTGACGAACGGTTCCCTCCACAGCAGGGTCATGCCGGAGATGCGGGCCATCGTCGAACTGTGCCGCCGTATGCGCACGGTGGCGGAGATCGCCGCGCTGCTGAAGATGCCGCTCGGCGTGGTCCGGGTGCTCCTCAGCGACCTCGCGGACCAGGGAAAGATCCGGGTGTACGGAACAGGAACCGGTCACGGCACGGGTCGGCCGGACCGCGCTCTGCTGGAAAGGGTGCTGAGTGGACTCCGTCGTCTCTGACGCCGTTGGCGTCTCCCCGCTCCTCGAGGAAGAGGGGCCCGTACAGCCCTGGCAGACGGACCGTACCCGTGCCCCGATCGCCACGAAGATAGTCGTGGCGGGCGGTTTCGGCGTCGGCAAGACCACGCTGGTCACCGCCGTCTCGGAGATCACGCCCCTGCAGACCGAGGCGCTGATGACCGAGGCGAGCGAGGAGCACGACGACCTCACCGCCACGCCGGAGAAGCTGACCACCACCGTGGCCATGGACTTCGGCCGCCTCACGCTCGACGACGACCTGGTGCTCTACCTGTTCGGCACGCCGGGGCAGCAGCGGTTCTGGTTCATGTGGGACGACCTGGTGCGCGGCGCGATCGGCGCGGTCGTGATGGCCGACACCCGCCGGCTGAAGGACTGCTTCCCCGCGCTCGACTACTTCGAGAGCTGCGGGATGCCGTACGTCGTGGCGGTCAACCACTTCGACGGCAGTGAGCGGTTCGAGCCGGAGGACGTGCGGGAGGCGTTGACGATCCCCGCGCACGTACCTGTCATGATCATGGACGCGCGCCGCAGGATATCCGTCATCGAGACCCTGCTGTCCGTCGTCGGCCACGCGCTGGACGTCACTCCCGAGTAGACCCGGGTAGAGGCGTGCAGACCCGAGCAGACCTGAGCAGCACCCCGAGTAGGAGAACACCACCCGCATGCGGAAGATACTCGTCGTCGGAGCCGGCCAGTCCGGACTCCAGATCGCCCTCGGACTCCAGTCGAACGGGTACGAGGTCACCCTGATGTCCAACCGGACCGCGGACGAGATCCGTACCGGCCGGGTCATGTCGACGCAGTGCATGTTCCACACGGCACTCCAGCACGAGCGCGATCTCCAGCTGAACTTCTGGGAGTCCCAGGCCCCGAAGATCCAAGGACTCGGCGTCTCGGTCGCCGCCCCCGGCTCCTGGGGCGAGGGCCCCGCGGCCCGCGCGATCGACTGGGTGGGCACGCTCGACGGGTACGCGCAGTCGGTCGACCAGCGGGTGAAGATGGCGGGCTGGATGGAGACGTTCGCGCAGCGCGGCGGCCAGCTGGTCATCCACGGCGCGGCGGTCGGCGACCTCGACTACTTCTCCCGCGCCTATGACCTGGTGCTGGTGTCGGCGGGCAAGGGCGAGCTGGTCTCCATGTTCGCCCGGGACCCCGAGCGCTCCCCCTACGGCGAGCCGCAGCGCGCTCTCGCGGTGGCGTACGTCCACGGCCTGGGCCCGCGCCCGGAGCACCCGGACTACGACGCGGTCCGCTGCAACCTGGTCCCCGGCGTCGGCGAGCTGTTCGTCATGCCGACGCTCACCACCTCCGGCCGCGCCGACATCCTCTTCTGGGAGGGCATACCCGGCGGCCCGCTCGACGTCTTCAACGGCGTAAAGGACCCGGCGCAGCACCTCTCCCTGATCCTGGAACTCATGGAGCGGTACACGCCCTGGGAGCACGCGCGGGCCTCCAAGGTCGAACTCACGGATGCCGGTGGCACGCTGGCCGGCCGCTACGCGCCCACGGTCCGCAACCCCGTCGGCCGCCTCCCCGGTGGCGGACTGGTCCTGGGCGTCGCCGACGTCGTCGTCGCCAACGACCCGATCACCGGGCAGGGCTCCAACTCCGCGTCCAAGTGCGCGGCGGCGTACCTCGCGTCGATACTCGAGCGCGAGGACAAGGAGTTCGACGAGGAGTGGATGCGGGCGACGTTCGACCGGTACTGGGACACCGCGCAGCACGTCACCAAGTGGACGAACGCGATGCTCGCGCCGCCGCCGGAGCACGTGCTGAACCTGATCGGGGCGGCGGGGCAGCTGCCGCCGGTGGCTGATCGTTTCGCCAACGGGTTCGACGATCCGGCGGATTTCGAGAACTTCTTCTATGAGCCCGAGAAGACGGGGGCATATCTCTCCTCGGTCACTGGGGCTCAGCCGCTGTAGAGGTCGGCTCCTTCGGACGTACGGCTCCCAGGATCGGATACGACGCGATCGGGGAGATCTTGATCTTCCCGCCCGGTCTCGGGGCCTCGATCACCTCGCCCTCACCCATGTAGATGGCCACGTGGGTGGCATCCGGGTGGTAGATCACCAGGTCACCCGGTCTCAGCTCGTCGAGCGGAATCCGCTCCAGCCGGTCCCACTGTTCCTGGCTGGTACGGGGGATCGGTGTCCCCGCGTGCTTCCAGGCCTCCGATGTCAGGCCCGAGCAGTCGTACGTCTTCGGGCCCTCGGCGCCCCATTCGTACGGCTTCCCCAGCTGCCGTACGGCGTAGCGCAGCGCCCGGTCGCCCCGCGGGGACGGCTCGCGTTCGCTGCTCAGGGCACCGGAGGTGATGAGCTTGTCCTGGGCCTTCGCGATGCCCTTCTCCTCGAACTCGGCCAGGGCGGTGAGCTGTTCGGCGGTGAGGGAGGCGAGCAGCTCCTCGACCTCCTTCAGACGCTTGTGTACGGCGTCCCGCTCCTTCTTCTGGCGGGCGGCGAGGGTGAGTTGGCCGTCCAGGGCCTTGCGGGCCTCGCGGGCCAGATCGTCGGCCTTCTTCTCGCTGCCGGTGAGGCGGCCCACCGTCTCGGCGCGCTCGCGTACCAACTGGCCGATCACATGGCCCTGGTCGAGGGCGTGCTGGGGGTCACGGGCGAGGAGCAGGCGTACGTAGGGGGAGATGTCGGTGCTGTTCTGGTACTGCTGGCGGGCCAGCCGGCCGGCCGCTCCCCGGCTGTCGTGCAGGGAGAGCCGGGCGCGGGACAGCTCGGTGTCCAGGCGCCTGACCTCGGCGCGCCGCTTCTTCAGCTCTTCCTCGGTGGCGTTGTACGTCTCGGTGGCCTGCTCGGCCTCCTGGTACAGGCGCTGAAGGTCCGTCAGCAGCTCGGCGACGGATCGTCCGCCGGGTTCCGGGGGCTCGGGCACGGCCGCCGCGGGCAGGGGCGCGAGGACGGTTCCGGCCGCGATCGCCGCCGTACAGACGAGACGCAGAAGCCTTCCTGACACATCATCACCTCCGGTGCGGGGCAGCCCTTCCGCTCCGCACCGCGAGCATGTGACGTGGGTGCCGGGTCCGCGCGCCGAGCGTGCGCGGTTCGGCGCAACGGGGTCACCCGTCGGTGGCGTCCGGCTTGCCGCCCGGCGTGCCGCCTGGCTGGCTGTCCGGCTCGGTGTCCGGTTTGGTGTCCGGTTTGGACCAGGGCCACTTGCGTCGGCCGGCCTGCCCGGTGGGGTCGTACTCGTACTTCCACCCCTGGTGGAGCCCGAGCCCCTTGCTGTGGGCGCGCGGGACCCGGCGGTAGACCAGCACGGTCGGCGGGCCGCCGGCGGCGTCCGGGACCGGGATGCGGTACGTCTTGGGCGGGTGCCCGGTGGCGCCCAGCAGGACGGGCAGGACCCGCCCGTCCATGGGGCCGCCCTCGAAGGGGGTGTCTTCGCTCTTCACGGCACCAGTGTCAGCCATCCACCGCGAGCGCCTCGACCAGCGTGGAGGTCTGCGGGTCCCGCCGTGCCGTCACCGACAGGACCGCCACGAACTGCTCCACCAGCCAGTCCCGCAACTCGTCGGCCGGCGGCTGCTTGTTCTCGTCCAGCCAGATGAGGGAGGCCGCCTCCACCGCCGTGATCCACATCCGGACGGTCATCCGGAGGCGGGGGCCGGGGTCCGTGACCTCCAGGTGCCGCATGATGTGCTCGGCCGCGGCCCGCCGTACGCCGTCCACCGTGGCCGTCGTACGGGACGTCTCGACGACGCTGCCGCCCTGGAGCAGCGCGCTGAAGCCGGCGTCGTGCTCGTCGACGAAGGTGAGGTAGCGGTCCAGGGCGCGGGCGAGGCGGGGGAGGAGGGGGCCCTGGCGGGGTTCGTCGAAGCACTGCTGGAGTTCCTCGGCGGCGGACCGGAGAGCGGCCTCGTACAGCTGCTGCTTGCCGCCCGGGAAGTACCGGTACACGAGCGGCCGTGACACTCCGGCCGCCTCCGCCACGTCGTCGAGCGACACGTCCTCGGGCACCCGGTGCGCGAAGAGCGACAGCGCGGCGTCGAGCAGCTGACTGCGCCGCTCCTCGACGCTGAGGCGGCGGTAGGCGGGGGTGGGGGCGGAGGGGGTCATGACGGGCAGCGTAACCGGCATGCCCCGGCAGGTGAGCGGGCGAACCGGCCGGTACTCGGCCACCAGGCCGTAGGCCACGAAACCCTAGGCCACCAGACCCTAGGCCAGCAGGCCGGAGGACCTCCACAGCCGTCGCCCGGCTCCCCGCAGCACCCCGATGTCGTCCAGGAAGTCCGTCAGCTTCTTCGCGCCCGTCTGCATGACCTCCCGCCGATGCCCGCTCGCCTTCACCTGTGCCATGGCCTCCCGGCGGTCCAGTCCGACGTTCGGGTAGACCTCGGGGTTCACGAACGCCACCGAGAACACCCGCGCGAACTCGCCGGAGGTGATCCGGGTGAACTCCTGCGACCACTTCGGCGCCGTCAGCATCTGACGCCGCAGCTCCTCCCGGGCGTACCGCACATGGCGGGCCTCCTCGACCACGTGGATCCGGGTGACCCCGCGGATCAGGGTCTGCACCCGCTCGTCCGGGAAGGTCAGCCGCTGCATCCAGTCGAGGACCTCCTCACCGAGCAGCGTGGCGGTGAAGGAACCCGGTGTGGTGGAGATGGTCTTGAACAGCCGGCCGAGGTGCTGGTGTGCCCGGCTCACCGGGTACCAGGGCGTCCCGCCCTGCGAGATCAGCCGGGCGAACATCTTGGAGTGCCGGCACTCGTCCTCGATCTCGGTGAGCGCGTACCGCACATGGGCGCTGGTCGCCGCCTTGTCGTAGACGTGCCGGACGAGCAGCTGCATCAGGATGAGCTCGAACCAGATGCCGAGCGAGGCGAGCGCGGCGGCCTCGTGCCGCGACAGCAGGATCCGCTGCTCCTCGCTCATCCGCTTCCACATCGGGGTGTCGTACAGCGACACCAGCTCCGGCGGCCAGAACCACTTGCCCTCCTCGAAGGGCGCGTCCCAGTCCAGCTCCTTGTCCGGGTCGAAGGAGTGCTTGGCCGAAGAGGCGAGCAGCCGCTCGGCCACCTGCTCGCGGTCCTTGAGCAGCCCGAGTGCGTCACGCAGCCCGTCGAGCGCGTCGGCTTCGGTCAGGGTCGTCATGGCTGGTCCACCTAAGTTACCCGGGGTCACGTCGTCGTCCGAGTCTTATGAGACTGCTTGTCAGCAAGCTCGTCAATCCCTCTCGCATGACTTGTTGACTCGGCGTCTACATGCGGGCACGGCTGCTTCGAGAGCGCGCCTACGCCGGGCACCCCAGTCCCTCGGGAACCTCCCCGGCCACCGGCTCCACCGCCCCAGAAACCGCCGCCGCGTCCGACCCCGAGTCCGACCCAGCGTCCGACCCCGCCGGGAACGACTTCCGCAGAGTGAAGGCGTGCGGCGTCGGCCCGTTGGCCCGCAGGTGCAGCAGACGGGCCTCCGCCTCCGCGATGGTCGGGCGGTGGCCCGCCGGGACCCACCACAGGGCCGTCATCACCTCCGCCACGCGCTCGAACCACTCGTTGCGGCGGGACAGCATCTCGCGGTGGTGGCCCTGGTACATGAAGGCCGTCAGCGCGTTCGGGTCGCGCCACACCGTCAAGTTGATGATCAGCCAGTCGTCGTCGAAGACGCGGAAGTCCGTCGCGTCGCCGGAGTTGCTCTGCAGGCGCCAGACGTAACCGTCGGCGGCCTCGGCATCGGCGTTGACGGGGTCGAGGGCGTCGACGAAGGCCTTCAACTGCGGTGAGTCCAGCGGGGCTTTGAGCCGGGAGATGTTGACCTGGGCGAGTTCGAACGCGGCGGGTGTCGTCATGGAGCCGAACGATAGGTCGGGAGAGTGTCGTCGGCCCAGGGCCTGTCTCATCAGACGGGCATTGTCCGTCTTTCACAGCCCGGTCACCGCCCGGGTGAGTACCTGTGCACCGTCGGCTTACGCCCCAGAAACCGCCTTCTGACCTGCGCGCCCGTAGCCTCACGGGGCATGACGGGGAACGTATCGACCACCCAGCGTTCGACCACCCACCGTTCGAGCGGAACAAGGTTGTCCGCCCTTCCGGGCTGGAACTCCATCCGCGGGCGCATGGCCATCGTCCTGGCCGTGCCGACCTGCCTGCTGCTCGCCCTCATCGGAATCGGCGCCGCCGACCGCGCCGCCGACTGGTCCGCCGCCCGCGCGACCGAGGGGCACGTCGGCGTCCTGCTCGGCGTGCAGGACCTGGTGCGCGAGGTGCAGCGTGAACGCGGGCTGACCAGCGGGCTGTTGGGCGGGGCCGAGGAGTACCGGGACGACGTACGCACGCAGCGGGACCGTACCGACGCCGCCCGGGAGGAGCTGCGGAAGGCGCTGGACGACCGGCGCGGCGACCTGCCCGGCGCCACCGTCTCCGCTCTCGTCGCCGCCGAAGTGCCCCTCGCCGCCCTCACCTCCGTCCGCGCGGACGTCGACGACGGCACCGCCGGCCGCACCTCCACCCTGACCGCCTACACCAAGGCCGTCACCGCCCTGATCGACGCGGAGTCGGCCGGCGCGCCCGACGGCGACAGCCGTGTCGCCCAAGGCGTGCGGGCCCTTCAGTCGCTGGCGCGTGCCACCGAGGCCGTCGCCCTCGAACGCGGCTCCCTCAACGGCGTGTTCGCCGCCGGGCGCTTCCGCTCCGGCGAGTACCTCGACTTCACCGAGCTCCGCGCGACCCGGGTCGCCGCGCTCGGCCAGTTCCGCCAACTCGCGGGCGAGGGCCAGGAATCCGCGCTCGACGACGCCTTCGCGACCGCCGCCGCCCGCCGCGTCACCGGATACGAGGGGCAGGCCGAGCGCGGTGCCGACGGCTCCGCGCTGTCCGTCGCCCCGGCCCGCTGGTGGGCCGACATGACCACCCTCGTGGACGATCTGCACGGGGTGCAGAAGCAGGTCGGCGACGACGTGCGGGCCCGCGGCGAGGAGACCGGGGACGCGGCCACCCGGCAACTCGTCGGCTTCCTCGCCCTCGGCGCGCTGATCCTCGCCGTGGCCACCGCCCTCGCCCTCTTCTCCGCCCGCTCCATCACCCGCCCCCTGGGCGCCCTGGCCGACGAGGCGGACATGGTGGCCGGGGCGGGGCTGCCCGCCGCCGTGCGGCGCATCCAGGAGGCCGACCCCGACGCCCCGCTCCCGCCGGAGTTCGAAAAACCCGAACTTCCTGGTGCCGCACGGGAGATCACCCGGCTGGCCACCGCCCTGCGCAACGTAGAGCGGACCGCCGTCGACCTCGCCGCCGAACAGGCCGTGCTGCGCCGCAACAGCACCGAGTCCCTGACCAGCCTGGGCCGCCGCAACCAGGCGCTGCTCAACCGCCAGCTCGGTCTGATCACCACCCTGGAGAGCCAGGAACTCGACCCGGAAGCCCTCGCCGAGCTCTTCGAACTCGACCATCTGGCCACCCGGATGCGGCGCAACGCCGAGTCCCTGCTCGTGCTGGCCGGCGCGGAAGCCCCGGCCCGGGTCTGGCGAGGCACGGTCGCCGTCCACGAGGTCGTGCAGTCGGCCGTCGCCGAGGTGGAGCAGTACCAGCGCGTCGCCGTCACCGACGTCCAGCCCTGTCAGGTGCGCGGCCACTGCGTCGCCGAACTCTCCCACCTGCTTGCCGAGTTGGTGGAGAACGCCCTGATGTTCAGCCCGCCCAAGCAGCCCGTCGAGGTCTACGGCTGGCAGGACGGCGCCGAGTACTGCCTCGCCGTCGTCGACCGGGGCATCGGCATGACCGCCGCCCGCATGGCCGAGGCCAACGCGCTGCTGTCCGGCCGCGGCTCCTTCCTCAAGGCCCCCACCCGCTTCCTCGGCCACCACGTCGTCGGCGCCCTGGCCGCCCGCCTCGGTGCCCACGTCGAACTCCGCCCGACCCAGGGCTCGGGGGTGACGGCGTACGTGGCCCTGCCGAGCGCGCTGGTCCAGGAGGTGTCGAGGGCGACGGCCACCCGCTGAATGCCCGGGGCATCAACCTCCGCTCTGCGAACGGGAGTTCAGCACCGCCTCCATCACCGCCCGGGCGATCGGCGCCGCGTCCCCGCCCCCGCTGATCTCCCCCCGGTCCGCCTCCGCATCCTCCACCACCACCGCGACCGCCACCTTCGCCTCCAGGTCACGCTCGCCCTGCGCCCAGGAGACGAACCAGGCGTACGGCGTGCCGGCGTTGCCGATGCCGTGCTGGGCGGTGCCGGTCTTGCCGCCGACGGTGGCGCCGGGGATGGCGGCTTTGGTGCCGGTGCCCTCCGTGACCACCTCCGTCATCAGCTCCTTCAGCCGGGCGGCGGTCGCCGGGTACATCGTCTGCCGGACGGGCAGCGAGCCGGCCGTCGACACCGTGGCGCCGCCCGCCCGGATGATCCGCTCCACCAGGTACGGCTGCCGCAGCTCCCCGTTGTTGGCGACGGCCGCCGAGACCATCGCCATCTGCAGGGGCGTCGCCCGCGTGTTGTACTGCCCGATCGACGACAGCGCCAGCTGCGCCCGGTCCAGCGAGGAGTCGAAGGTGCTCTGCGCCACCGAGAAGGGGATCCTGAGCGCCGTGTCGTTGAAGCCGAAGGACCGCGCGGTGGCCGCCATGTCGTCGACGCCCACGTCCACCCCGAGCTTCGCGAACACCGTGTTGCACGACCACCTGAACGCCTCCCGCACCGAGAGGTCCTCACAGCCGTCCGACGCGTTCGTCAGGCGCGTCGTCGTCCCGGGCAGCCGGTAGGGCACCGGCGAGTCGGTCGGCGCGTCGAGGTCCGTGACGACGCCCGCGTCCAGCGCCGCCGCCGCGGTCACCACCTTGAAGGTCGAGCCCGGCGGATACGTCTGCCGTACCGCCCGGTTCAGCATCGGCTTGTCCGCGTCGCCGTTAAGCCGCGCCCAGGACCGGCCCACCGTCGCGTCGTTCCCGGAGAGCGCCGCCGGGTTGTACGACGGCGTCGACACCAGCGCCAGGATCCGCCCGCTCGACGGCTCGATCGCGGCCACCGCGCCCTTGCGCCCGCGCAGTCCGTCGTACGCCGCCTGCTGCGCGGCCCGGTCCAGGGTGGTCACCACGTCACCGCCCAAGGGCCGGGAGCGCGTGAGGTCGTTCCACAGCGGGAACCCCGACAGCATCGGATCCGTGCCGGACAGGACGTCGTCCTCGGAGTGCTCAAGGAAGGTCGTCCCGTACTCCTGCGAGGCGAAGCCGGTGACGGGCGCGTACAACGGCCCGTCCTCGTACGTCCGTTCATAGCGGAGCTGCTCGCGGGTGTCCCGGGATCCGGTCACCGGTGCCCCGCCGACCAGGATGTCGCCGCGCGGCTGGCCGTAACGGGCGATGCTGTTGCGGCGGTTGGCCGGATTGTCGTCGTAGGAGCCGGCCTGGACGACCTGGATGCGGGTGGCGTTCACGAGGAGCGCCACGAGCAGCAGGGCGCAGAAGCAGGCGGCGTGCCGGATGTGGCGGGTCACGGACCCACCTCCCTGTCGTACTGGCTGCGGGCCGAGTCGCTCACCCGGATCAGCAGCGCCACGATCGCCCAGTTGGTGACGACCGACGAACCGCCCTGGGCGAGGAACGGCATCGCCATGCCGGTCAGCGGGATCAGGCCCGTCACCCCGCCCGCGATCACGAACACCTGGAGCGCCACGATCGAGGAGAGCCCGACCGCGAGCAGCCGCCCGAAGGGCTCGCGCAGGGCGAGGCCGGCCCGGTAGCCGCGTTCCACGAGCAGGGCGTACAGGAGGAAGATCGCGGAGATGCCGGCCAGGCCGAGTTCCTCGCCCGCCGTGGCCAGGATGAAGTCCGACTTGGCGGCGAAGCCGATGAGGATGGAGTGGCCGAGCCCGAGGCCGGTGCCGAGCATGCCGCCGGCCGCGAAGGAGAAGAGCGACTGGGCCAGCTGGTTCGGACCCTGGCCCGCCTCGATCGACGCGAACGGATGCAGCCAGTCCTCGACCCTGTTGTGCACGTGCGGCTCCAGCCAGCCCACCGCGACCGCGCCCAGCGAGGCCAGCAGCAGGCCGACGGCGATCCAGCCGGTGCGGCCGGTGGCGACGTACAACAGGACGACGAACAGGCCGAAGAACAGCAGCGAGGTACCGAGATCCCGCTCCAGGACCAGCACGCCCACGCTCAGCAGCCAGACGGCGACGATCGGGCCGAGGACCCGGCCGGTGGGGAGCTGGAGCCGCCAGACACGGCGTCCTGCGTACGCCAGCGCGTTGCGGTTGGCCGCCAGGTACGCGGCGAAGAACACCGCGAGCAGCACCTTCGCGAACTCGCCCGGCTGGATGGAGAACCCGGCGACCCGGATCCAGATGCGGGCGCCGTTCACGGACGGGAAGAAGATCGGCAGGATCAGCAGGGCCATCGCGGCCGCGACGGACACGTAGGCGTAGCGCTGGAGGACGCGGTGGTCGCGCAGGAGCAGCACGACCACGATGAAGAGGGCGATCCCGAGCGTGGACCACACGAGTTGGGTGGGTGCCGCCCGGTCGCCCGGCGTCTCCAGGTCGAGCCGGTAGATCAGGACCAGGCCCACGCCGTTGAGCAGGACGCCGATCGGCAGCAGCAGGGGATCGGCGTACGGGGCGCGCAGGCGTACCGCGATGTGGGCGAGCAGCGCGAGCACGCCGAGCCCGGCGCCGTATCCCGCGGCGCCGGGCGGAACGGTGCCGTTCTTGGCGAGGCCGACGTCGCAGTAGCCGTACACGGACAGCAGGACGGCGAGGACGATGAGGGCCAGTTCGATGCCACGGCGCCGGGGGAGGCGTACGGCGGGAGCGGGCGCGTCCGCCTCTACGACGGTGGTGCCGGCGTTGGTCATGTCCGGAACCTACCCAAATAGGGGGTCTTGTTCGCCTCCCGCATCAGCACCAGCGGGGCGCGGGCCCGATGTTGTCGATGAAGCGGGCCGGCCCCCAGGCCCAGGTGCCGTCCGCGATCTGGTACCAGAGGGGGTTCCCGTGCACCGACGGGCCTCCGACCTTGCAGAAGATGTTCAGGATCTCCCCGCGACTGGCGTACCGGATGACCTGCGAGCCACGGGTCGGGGCGCTGCGCAGGGCCAGCGAGTCGGTGGTGACGACGCCCTGGTAGAAGCGCTGGTCGTTGTTCTGGCTCTGCCCGCCCCAGTCCTGGTTCTGGCTCTGCCCCGAGTTGTTGCTGTTCTGGCTCTGCCACGACCCGTCGTTGCCCGGGGTCTGCCCCCAGTCGTCGTTCGCGACGGCGGGTGTGACGGTGGCGGCGGTGGCGAGGAGGGCGCCGGCGGCGACGGCTATGGCGCAGCGGGATCGCAGGGACATGGGGTACCTCCATGAATGGGGGTGAAGCTGACTAATCGCCACATTAGGAGGGGGTGCCTGCTGTCGCCCGTCACGCTGGTCCATAGGGGCGCGCAGCGCTCCAGGGGGAGCTCTACGCCGAATGCCCTAACGCAGTGTCAGTACAGCAACAGCCCCACCATCCGCCGCATTGTCAAAGACAAGCCGCGCCCCCAAAACCTCCGTCTGCCCCACCGCGATGGTCAACCCCAACCCGTGCCCCTTGGAAACCCCCTCCGTACGGAACCGCTGCGGCCCGTGCTCGACCAGATACTCCGGATACCCGTCCCCGTGATCCCGCACCGTCACCACAGGCCCGTCCACCGTCAGCACCACCGGCCCCCGTCCATGCCGATGCCCGTTCGCGACGAGATTCCCCAGCACCCGCTCCAGCCGCCGCCGATCCGTCTCCACGGCGACATCCCGTACGACGACGACCTCCGTGTCCGTCCCCGACGCCCGCACCACCCGCTCGGCCAGCGCGGCCAACGGCTCCCGCTCCAGCTCCAGCCGTTCCCGCCCGGTGTCGAGGCGGGAGATCTCCAGCAGATCCTCGGTGAGCGTGCGCAGCGCCGCCACCCGGTCCCGGACCAACTCGGTCGGCCGGCTCGCCGGCAGCAGCTCGGCCGCCGCGTGCAGGCCGGTCAGCGGGGTGCGCAGCTCGTGGGCCACGTCCGCGGTGAACCGCTGCTCGGCGAGGAGCTTGCCCTGGAGGGACGCGGCCATGGAGTCGAGCGCGGCGGAGACCGCGGCCACCTCGTCCTCGGGGCGTGTCGGATCCTTCGTACGGGGGTCGTCGACGCGGGCGTCCAGGTCGCCCGCGGTGATCCGCCGGGCGACCTGCGCGGTGGTGTGCAGCCGCCGCGTCACGCGGGTGACGGCGAACGCGCCGACCAGCAGCGTCGCCCCGATCGCCAGCGCCGACGACCACACGATCGCCCGGTCGAGGCCGTCGATGGTCCGCTCGCCCTGGGAGTAGTCGACCTCCACGGCCAGCGCCCGGCCGCCGTCGACCGGTCCCGCCGCCCACATCGTGGGGCGCCCGCGGTGCTCGCCGACCATCGTGCCGCGCTCCCCGGCCGCGGCCAGCTCCCGCAGCGGCTCGGGCAGGCCCGGGGGATCGACGCCGACACCCCGCGCCGGCGAGTCCCCGGCCTCGAACGCCGCCGTGGCTTCTGTCAGCCGGTCCAGCGCCAGGTCACGGGCCTGGCCGACGGTCTGGTTCGTCACCGACACGTGCACGAGGACGCCGAGCAGCGCGGCCAGCGCGCAGCACATCACGGTGATGAAGACGGCGGCCTTCACGGCGAGTGTGCCGGCCCAGCGGGGGAGCGCGACCCTCATCGGCCACTCGCGGACGGCGAGACGGACGGCGAGGTGGAGGGGCGCGGCGTCTTCGTGTGTGAGCCGCTCCGCAGCATCTCGTCGTGGGTGAGGAGCATCGCCTTCTGCTGTGGGTCCCAGGTCCACTGGAGCCGGTACTCGTACCCCGCCACCTCGGACGGCGAGCGGATGATCACGGACCGCCCGGCCAGCTCGACCCCGCTCACGGCGTCCTCCCAGGCCATGACCTTCACGAGCCGGTGCTTGTCGACCGTGTAGACGCGAACGGCCGTCAGCTTCTCGGGCAGCTGCCGGAAGCCCAGCGTCAGCTCCTCGCGCCCGTCGCCGGTCAGGTCGCGGTAGTACGGCTGGAGGACGGGGCACCCGCCCTTCCCCGCGCCCTCGCCGCAGTCGGCCATCCGGCGGGAGGTCTCGTGGTATGGCGCACCGGAGCCGTAGTCGCCCGGACTCGCCGCGATCTCCTTCCGCACGATCGCGACCGGGTCCGCCTCGCGGATGTCGTCGCCGGGTACGGCGACGCCCTTGACGACCTCGGTGTTCACCTCGCCGATGACGAAGGCCGGACTCGACACCGGCGGCAGGCTCGGCCACAGCCGCTCCGGGCTGATCGCGGTCGAGGTCGCGCCCGCGCCGTGCAGCCCGCCCGTGTCGCCGCAGCCCGCGAGCGCCGCCAGGGCCGCCGACAGCAGGGCGACGGTGGCGGCGGCGCGCAGCGGGGAGGGGAGCACGCCGTACACCCTATTCGGCGGGAAGTCCTTTTTGCGCGCCGGTCGGCCGTGCCCGCACACGGCCGCGAAGAAACGATTACTCGGCGAGCTCCTCAAGCAGCCGCGCCGTCGGCAGCCCCGCTTGCAGGTACTCGACGAACAGCTCGTTGTGCAGGGCCCAGGGCGAGCGGCGGGACCGGATCAGCCGGATCGCCTCCTCCGTGGAGTGCCCCTGGCGGACCAGGGCGTGCGCGACGACCAGCCCCGAGCGGTTGTAGCCGTGGTAACAGCGGACGAGGACCTTGCGGCCCTCGTCCAGTGCGTCGCACGCGGCCCGTGCCAGCCGTATCACGCCCGCCAGTTGCGTGCCGTCCAGCGGTCCGTCGGGAATCGGCCACACATGGTGCTCGACGCCCGCGTCCGGACCGTGCCCCGGCAGCCTCAACAACGTCTGTACGAGATCGAACTCGTCCCGCACGACGGCGAACCCGACCTGCCCGGAGCGGGCCCTGAACTCGTGCCCGCCCATCCACAGCCCGGGCACGACCTCGTTCCACGCATCCTCCGGAGCGGGCACATCGGCCTGCTTCCTGCGCGTCCGCAACGGCGCCTCCCCAAGCCCCCGCCAACTCACCCATAGGTACCCGGGTCAACTCCCCTTCAAAGGTGACCGGCAAAGCCAACCGGCTTCTTGCCCCTGGACCACCCGGCCTGTTCCCATGGTCGTGGGGTGATGGTGCATGAGCGGACTGCGCGTCGTGCCGACCTGGCGCCACGGCCAGGAGCGGCTGTACGTCTGCCTCACGGACGGCAGGAACATCGCCTGGTACGACCGTGAGGCATCCCGGGTCAACCTGCTGAGCGAGGACCGCAGACAGGACGTCCTCGACGCCCTCGGGCCCTTCCTGACCGGACCGGTGGCCATCGGCCCGCCCCCGGTACCGACCCCCGCGGAGCTGGCCCGGCTGTCCCTCCACCCGGACGACGACCTGGCACCCAACCGCCCCGGCGAGGCGCTCCAGATCGCCCTGGACCGGGACCCCGGCCCCGCCCGCCGGCTCCGCCCCGACCCCCGCCGCCGGGCCCTCGCGGCCGAGCAGGCGGTGGGGGAGGCCCTGGACCGGCTTGACGGCGCCGGCTGGCACACCCTGCACTCGGTCCCGCTGCCCGGCGGCGACCGCGTCCACCACCTGCTGATCGGCCCCGGCGGGCTCTTCGCGGTGCACACCCTGTACGCCCGCAAGCAGCGGGTCACGGTCGCCGACCCCATGGTCACGCTGGGCCGCCGCGAACCCCGCCCGCTGCTGCGCCGCGTCCGCGCCGACGCCGACCGCGCCTCCTACGCCCTGACCGCCGAGGTCCACCCGGTCCTGGCCCTCGTCGGCCCCACCGACGTCCAGGTCACCGCCCCGCCGCGCGAGGCCCGGATCGTGACGGACACGGACGTCGAGGCACTGGCCAGGCTCGGCGGCGTCCTCAAACCGGCGGACGTGGAGGCACTGCACGCGATGGCGCGGGACCGGCAGACGTGGGTGCGGGTGTGACCGCTGCGGGGAGGGTTGCGAGCGGTGGTCCCGGGTCGGGTGGCCGCCCCGGGCCGGGATGCTGCTGCTTCTCGTGATGCGATCCCCTGGTGGGGATGCTCAGGGCTGCGATGCTGAAACCGGCGGACGTGGAGGCACTCCACGCGATGGCGCGGGACCGGCGGACGTGGGTGCGGGTGTGACGGCTGCGGGGAGGGTTGCGAGGGGTGGTCCTGGGTCGGGTGGCCGGCCCGGGGCGGGATGCTGCTGCTTCTCGTGATGCGATCCGCTGGTGGGGGTGCTCAGGGCTGCGATGCTGAAACCGGCGGACGTGGAGGCGCTGCACGCGAGGGCGCGGGACCGGCGGACGTGGGTGCGGGTGTGACGGCTGCGGGGAGGGTTGCGAGGGGAGGTCCTGGGTCGGGTGGCCGTCCCGAAGTGCCGACATCGGCTGTATGCCGAGCATCGGCGCGATATGCCGGGATGCTGCTGCTTCTCGTGATGCGATCCCCGGGAAGGGGTGCTCACGGCAGCGCTCCCGCCGCGTCCGTGTCGAGGAGCGGGGCCAGCAGATCGCCGTAGTCCTGCACGCGCGGCGCGATGTCCGGGGCCTGGAACGCCAGTTGGTCGGGCGCCCCGCACTCCTCGACCTCGACCCAGGTCACCGGCGCCGACACGAACGGCCGCGCCCGGGCCCGCAGGGTGTAGGGCGTCGCCGTGGTCTTGCGTGCGGCGTTCTGGCTCCAGTCGACGAACACCTTCCCGGGCCGCAGGCTCCGCGTCATACGGTGTACGACCAGCCGGGGCATCGCCTTCTCCGCCTCGACGGCCAGCTGTTTGGCGTAGTCGGAGGCGGCGTCGGAGGAGACCGGCCGCAGGGCCGCCAGCAGGTGCAGCCCCTTCGAGCCGGCGGTCTTCGCGTACGCCTCGATGCCGTCCGCAGCCAGCCGCTCGCGCAGCCAGAGCGCGACCTCGCAGCACTCGACGATGCTCGCCGGCGTCCCGGGGTCGAGGTCGAAGACCAGCCGGTCGGCCTCGCCGGGCGCGGCGACGACCCACTGGTGGGTGTGGAACTCGGTGACCAGGTTCGCCGCCCACATCAGGCTCGGCAGGTCCTGCACCAGCACCATCCGGGCCGGCCCCTCCGACCTCGGCACCTCGGCGGTGGTGACCCAGTCGGGTGTACCGGGCGGCACGTTCTTGGCGAAGAAGACCTGCCCGTCGGGGCCGTCCGGGTAGCGCAGGAAGGACACGGGCCGATCCCGCAGATGGGGCAGCAGGACCTCGGCGGTGGTCGCGTAGTAGTGCAGCACCTCGCCCTTGGTGAACCCGGTCGCGGGATACAGCACCTTCTCCAGGTTGCTGAGCGCGAGCCTTCGCCCCTCCACCTCTGTGATCGGCGTCATACGATGAGAATCCCAGAGATTTCATGGTAAAGACTGACAAGTCCCCTCAAACCGATCGAAAGGGTGCTGCACGTGCGATCCATATGGAACGGCGCCATCTCGTTCGGCCTGGTCAGCATCCCGATCAAGCTGGTGAACGCCACCGAGAGCCACTCGATCTCCTTCCGCCAGATCCATACGGAGGACATGGGCCGCATCCGCTACCGCAAGGTCTGCGAGCTGGAGGACCGCGAGGTCAGCACGGCGGAGATCGGCAAGGGCTACGAGGACGCGGACGGCACGATCATCCCGATCACGGACGACGACCTCGCCCACCTGCCGCTCCCCACGGCCAAGACCATCGAGATCGTCGCGTTCGTGCCGACCGACCGGATCGACCCGCTCCAGATGGACGCCGCGTACTACCTCGCGGCGGGCGGCGCCCCGGCCGCCAAGCCGTACACCCTGCTGCGCGAGGCCCTCAAGCGCAGCCAGAAGGTCGCCATCGCCAAGTTCGCGCTCCGCGGCCGCGAACGCCTCGGCATGCTGCGCGTGGTGGGCGACGCCATCGCCCTGCACGGCCTCCTCTGGCCGGACGAGGTCCGCGCCCCCGAGGGCCTCGCCCCCGACACCAAGGTCACCGTCAACGACAAGGAACTCGACCTCGCCGACGCCCTGATGGACACCCTCGGCGAGATCGACCTCGAAGACCTCCACGACGAGTACCGCGAGGCCCTGGAGGAGGTCGTCGCCGCGAAGGCCGCCGGCGAGGCCCCGCCCGAGGCGCCCGAACCGGCGAAGACCGGCAAGGTCCTCGATCTGATGGCGGCGCTGGAGAAGAGCGTGAAGGCGGCGAAGGAGTCGCGCGGCGAGGAGGCCGAGGCCGAGGTCAGACAGATGCCGGCCCGGAAGTCGGCGCGGTCGACCCCCAAGCAGGCGGGCGGCAAGAAGTCCACGTCCACGGCGAAGAAGACGCCCGCGAAGAAGACGACGGCCAAGACGGCCAAGTCGACGCAGGGCACCAAGAAGACGACGACGTCGAAGAGCACGGCAACGAAGAAGACAGCGGCGAAGAAAACGGCAGCGAAGAAGACGACGTCACGCAAACGCACGGCCTGACGTGCAGGTTCCGGTGGTTCGGCTGCGGCTGCGGCTGCGGCGGACCTGACGCGCCGTTCCCCGGTCCTGCCCTGCCACGCGCCACCCCCCGGCTCTACGCCCCCCGCCCCACCCTCCGCAAAGCCAGCACCGCGTTGTGCCCCCCGAACCCGAACGAGTTGCTCAACGCCAGGTCCCCGTCCTCCGGCAGCGGCCGCGGAGCGCCGGTCACCACGTCCAGCCCGATCGCCTCGTCCACCTCCCCGCACCCCACGGTCGGCGGCACCACCCCGTGATGCAGTGTCAGCACCGTGGCCACCGCCTCGACACCGCCCGCGGCCCCTTGCAGATGCCCGAGGTGCCCCTTGAGCGCGGTGACCGGCACGAACCGCGTCCCGAGCACCGCCCGCACCGCGCCCGCCTCGGCGAGGTCGCCGTCCACCGTGGCCGTCGCGTGCGCGTTGACATGGACGACGTCGACGACGCGGCCCCCGGCATCCCGCAGCGCCCGCCGCAGTGCGAGCGCGACCCCGCTGCCGGAGGGATCGGGCGCGGCCATGTGATGCGCGTCGGCGGACAGCCCCCACCCGGCGGCCTCGCAGTAGATCCGCGCCCCGCGGGCCAGCGCGTGCTCCTCGGCCTCGAGTAAGAGCACCCCGGCACCCTCCCCGTTGACGAACCCGTCCCGGTCCTTGGCGAACGGCCGGGACGGCGAGGCCCCGTCCACGAGCCCCCGCGTGGACAGCGCCCGCATCGCCGCGAAGGACGCCATGATCGCCGGGGTGACGACGGCTTCCGCCCCGCCCGCGAGGGAGACGTCGACATGGCCGTACCGTATGCGGTCGACGGCCTGCCCGATCGCCTCGGTGCCGGACGCGCACGCGGCGGTCACGGTGCGGGCCTCGCCGGTGATGTGCAGGTCGAGCGAGACCTGGGAGGCGGCCTGCGAGGGCACGGTCATCGGTGTGGTGAGCGGCGAGACGGCGCGCGGCCCCTTGTCGCGCAGCGCGCGGTCACCGCCGACGAGCACGGACGCGTCCCCGAGGATCGCGCCGAGACTCACCCCCACCCGCTCGGGATCGAGCCCGCTCTCCCGCGTGCCGCCCGCCACGAGCCCGGCGTCGGCCCAGGCCTCCCGCGCGGCGAGCACGGCGAACTGGGCGGCCCGGTTCATCCGCCGGGCCACCGGCCGGGGCAGCAACCCGGCCGGATCGACGGGCACCGTACCGGCCACCCGCACCGGCAGCCCGTCGAACTCGGCGTCCGTCAATTCCCGTATCCCGTGCCGTCCTTCGAGCAGGCCCCGCCACAGCTCGCCGACCCCGACGCCCAGCGGCGTGACGGCCCCGAGCCCGGTGACGACGACCCGCCGCGGCATGTCCGTGCGCACAGAGGTCATGGTTGAAAGGTAAACCGGGCCCGGCGCTCAACTGCCGCAAAAGGGACGGTTGTTCGGCGTGCGCCTCCTCACGCCCCGACTCTCCTCCACTCACCACCGAACTCTCACCCGCATGTTCCCGGAATTTAACGCAAGACCCCTTGGTGGATCCCTTTCTACGCGCGTAACTTGAGCCGACTCCCCACGGGCAATGGTTCAAGCTCCGTCCTCGGACGGCGCGTTGATGTCCGTACGTACACGAGGTACGTACGCGAGGTACGAGGAGACCGCCAGCGTGTCCAGACCCGCAGGAAGCAGACCCCGCGCGCGCCGCGCCGCCTACCCGATCATCTCCGTGGGCGCGGCGGGCGCACTCGCCTTCACCGCCCTCCCCGCCGCGTTCGCCGCACCGTCGGCCACCGCCGTGATCGCCGAGGTGTACGGCGGCGGAGGCAACTCGGGGGCGACCCTGACCCGCGACTTCGTCGAGCTCGCCAACGCCGGCGCCGCGGCCTACGACCTGTCGGGCTACAGCGTGCAGTACCTGCCGGGATCGCCGTCCGCCACCTCCCAGTGGCAGGTGACCGCACTCACCGGCGCCCTCGCCCCCGGCGCCCGCTACCTCGTCGCCGAGGCCGCCGGCACCGGCGGTACGACGGCACTCCCCACCGCCGACGCCACCGGCTCCATCGCCATGAGCGCCACCTCCGGCACCATCGCCCTGGTCTCCGGCACCACCGCCCTGGCCTGCAAGACCGCCGCGGACTGCGCGGCCGACCCCCGGATCGTCGACCTGGCGGGCTACGGCAGCGCGCTCGTCCGCGAGGGCGGCGGCCCGGCCACCGGCGCCTCCAACACGGCCTCCGTCGCGAGGGCCGCGGCCCTGACCGACACCGACGACAACGCCGCGGACTTCACCGCCGGCACCCCGTCACCGGTCAACGCCGCGGGTGAGACCGCGGGTTCGGGCGACGGAGGCGGCGGTGACGGCGGCGGTTCCACCGACCCCGGCACGGTCCGCGTCCACGACATCCAGGGCACCACGCGCGTCTCCCCGTACGCCGGACAGACGGTCACCCGCGTGCCCGGCATCGTCACCGGCGTCCGTACGAGCGGCTCGAAGGGCTACTGGATCCAGGACCCGCAGGCCGACACCGACCCGCGCACCAGCGAGGGCGTCCTCGTCTACACCGGCTCGGCGACCCCCACCGTGGCGGTCGGCGACTCGGTCCTCGTCACCGGCAAGGTCACCGAGTACTACCCGAGCAGCACCACCCAGTCGCTCACCGAGATCACGGCCCCCACCACCACCGTCCTCTCCAGCGGCAACGCGCTCCCCGGCGCCGCCACCCTGGACGCCACGACGGTCCCCGACGCGTACATACCGACCGCGGCCGGCGGCAGCATCGACACCCTCCCGCTCGAACCGGCCGCCTACGCCCAGGACTACTACGAGTCCCTGGAAGGCATGCGGGCCACGCTCGCCGACGCGCGCGTCGTGGGCGCGACCGACGCGTACGACGAACTGTGGGTCACGGTGAAGCCCGAGGAGAGCACGACGGCCCGCGGCGGCGCCCTCTACTCCTCCTACGACCAGCCCAACACGGGCCGTATGAAGGTCGCGTCGCTGGACACCACCACCGCCTTCCCCGCGGCGGACGTCGGCGACGAACTCTCCGGCACGACCACCGGCCCCCTCGACTACACCACCTACGGCGGCTACATCCTCCAGGCCACCCAGCTCGGCACCCTGGTGGACAACGGCCTGAAGCAGGAAGTGACCCGCCGCCACAAGGGCGGCGAGCTCGCGGTCGCCACGTACAACGTCGAGAACCTCGACGCCCTCGACGACCAGCAGAAGTTCGACCGCCTCGCCGAGGGCGTCGCGGTCAACCTCAAGTCGCCCGACATCGTGGCCCTGGAGGAGATCCAGGACGACAACGGCGCCGTGAACGACGGCACCGTCACCGCCGAGGCCACCCTGACCAGGTTCACCGACGCCATCCGCGCGGCCGGCGGCCCCCGCTACTCCTGGCGCTACGTCGCCCCGGAGAACAACCAGGACGGCGGCGAACCCGGCGGCAACATCCGCCAGGTCTTCCTCTACAACGCCAAGCGCGTCTCCTTCACGGACCGCGCGGGCGGCGACGCCACGACCGCGACGAGCGTGGTGAAGACGAGAAAGGGCGCCCGGCTCACGTACTCCCCGGGCCGCATCGCCCCGGCCGCCGACGCCTGGGACAACAGCCGCAAGCCGTTGGTGGGCGAGTTCACCTTCCAGGGCGAGCCGGTCTTCGTCATCGCCAACCACTTCACGTCCAAGGGCGGCGACCAGCCCCTCCACGGCCGCTACCAGCCGCCGGCCCGCAGCTCGGAGACCCAGCGCGCGGCCCAGGCGACGGAGGTCAACACCTTCGTCAAGTCCCTCCTGGCGGCCGACAAGAACGCCAAGGCGGTGGTCCTGGGCGACCTCAACGACTACGAGTTCTCCCGGACGATGACCACGCTCACGGCCGGAAAGGTCCTGACCCCCCTGATCAGCACCCTCCCCGCCAACGAGCGCTACACCTACGTCTACGACGGCAACTCCCAGACCCTGGACCACATCCTGACGAGCCCGGCCGTCACGTCGTACGACTACGACGTCGTCCACATCAACGCGGAGTTCGCGGACCAGGCGAGCGACCACGACCCGCAGATCGTGCGGATCGATGTGGCGAGGTGCGGCAGGCACTGAGCGGCACATGCTGAGGGGGGCGGGACGACGTACGGCCGTCCCGCCCCCCTCTGATGATGGGAACCGGTGTCAGGCGGCTTCCTCCAAGGAGCCCTTGGAGCCCGTGGACCCCTCGGGGCTCTCGGGGCTCTCGGGGCTCTCGGGGCTCTCGGAGTTTGTCATGTCGCCGCGCCCGCGCACCGTCACCAGCGCGACGCCCACCGCAAGCCCCAGCGCGGGCAGCACGGGGAACCGCCCCTCGTACGCGAACCCCTGCGCGGCGAACCGGGTCAGCGCGGCCACACTCAGGGCGAGCCCGAGCCAGAGCGCCCAGGGACGCCCTGTCCCGCCCCGCTCGGACAGAACGCCCAGCCCACGCTCCAGCGGCCGCAGAGCCACCACAACCCCGACCAGCACGACCCCGAGGACGACCAGCCACGGCACCCGCAGCGCCCACCACCCCGCGGACCCGTAGCCGGGCTGGGGCGCGAGCCCGGTGAGATAGAAGGCGGCGGCGACAACGAGCACGGGCAGCATGTGCCAGAGATAGAGCGTCATGCTGACCCCGCCGAGGGGCCGTACGGCCCGCCACACCCGCTCCCGCCCCAGAAGCCGCCGCAGGCCCGGAGCGAGGAGAAGAGCGAGCCCCACCTGCGCCACGGTCCAGGCCAGCATGGCGGCGGACGGCGGATTGGTGTTGCTGGGCTCCTGCCCGGTGACGAGGATCAGGCTGACCGGAAAGGGCCCGAGCCCGACGAGCACGGCGAAGGCGCCCCCGCCACCCACGACCATGGCGACGGCCACCCACGGCTTCCCGTTCCCGGTCCTGGTCCCGCTCCCGCTCCCGTTCCCGATCCCGCGTCCGCCGGTCAGCCCGCCGTCCCGCCAGCAGAAGCCGAGCTGGTAGGCGACGCCCCAGACGAGGACGTAGTTGAGGAGCCCGACGTACGGCAGGTGCGCGGTGAGCACCAGGGCGTCGGCGGCGAGGGCGACGAGCGCCATGACGACGGGGACGAGGAGCCCCCAGCGCAGATGCGCCGCGTACAGCAGTGGCGTCAGGGCACTGAGCAGCAGGTAGACGGGCAGAAACCAGAACTGCATGGCCATGGCCCAGCCCACCAGGGCGAGGGTCCCCGGATCCACCCCGACGGCGGAGCAGACGGCTACGGCGACCAGCACCAGCCCGCTGTAGACACCGGCCGGCAGCAGCAGCCGCACGGCCCGCCGCCTCACCCATTCGGCCGTACCGCCCCCGGCGCGTGACCAGGAGCCGCCCGCCGCGTACCCGCCGGCAAGGAAGAACAGCGGCATGACCTGGAAGAAGAGGGTCAGCCACTGGGTCCAGGGAAGGGTCGCCAGCAGCTCAGGCGCGGAGATCTCCCCGCCGGGCCCGCGAACCAGCCCGGTGATCAGCCAGTGCCCGAACACGACGAGGACGATGGCCCAGGCCCGCAGGAAGTCGACGTACCGATCCCGGGTGCTGCGACTCGCACGACTCATACGACGTCATGCTGCCGTGGGCACGGCACGGTCACGGCGAAAAGCCCACGCCGCAACCATTCCGTGCCCGGTACGACACCACCCTGACCGGGTCAGTCCAGAACCTTGGCGCCCTCGATGATGATGGGCTGGGTCGGAACGTCCCCGTGCCCACGGCTGCTGCCGGTCCGGACCTTCTTCATCGTGTCGACGACCTCCTGCCCCTCGGCCACCCGGCCGAAGACGGTGTAACCCCAGCCGTTCGGGGTCTTCGCCGTGTAGTTGAGGAAGTCGTTGTCCGAGACGTTCACGAAGAACTGGGCGGTCGCGGAGTGCGGGGCACTGGTCCGCGCCATCGCCACGGTGTAGGCGACGTTCTTCAGCCCGTTGTCGGCCTCGTTCGGCACCGGGGCCATGGTCGGCTTCTGGACCATGTCCGCGGTGAAGCCACCGCCCTGGACCATGAAGCCGTCGATCACACGGTGGAAGATCGTGCCGTCGTAGTGCCCGTTGCGGACGTACGTCAGGAAGTTCTCGACGGTCTTCGGAGCCTCGGCGTCGTGGAGCTCGAGGACGATACGCCCGAAGTTGGTGGCCAGCTCGACCCTTGACATGGGAATGGTCCTTTTCTGACGGGGCTTGACCGAGGAATGGTGTCACACGGCTGACACATCCCCGAGGCCGACGCCCCATGGGCCCTGGCCGCTGCTCCCTGCTGCGCGCGGACCCGGTTCCGGCGCATGCTGGACACATGGACGTACGCCCCCCTGTGGTTGTGCTTCCGCCGGAGTCGGACGGCGGACGGCGAGTCACGATCGACGACGAACGCATGGGCACCGCCTACAGCCTGTTCGACGTGCTCGACTTCATGCACAGCGCGGGCCTCCCCGCCGAGGACCGGGCCGTCGACGACCCCGAACTGATCGAGTGGCGCGGCGGCGGACCGTACGTATGGAGCAACACACCGTAGTAACTCTCTGTGCCTGTCACCCGGTGCCTGTCACCCGGTCTTACCGCCCCACCTCGTGTCGACCCGCGCCCACTCGGCGTCCCACTGCCCCCGGCGCCACCGATCGAGCCCCGCCCGAACGGCGAATGCGCCGCCGGTCACGGCTCCAGCGGTGACCATGGCGCACAGCACACCGGAGAGGACCGCCTGAAGCCGGGCCTCCTCAGGCGTGACGGGCTTCGACACCACCATGCCGCGCTGGTCCGTCCACACGGCGACCCGGGCCCCGGCCGGGGCGTCCTTGGGCCGCACCTTGACCAGACCGGTCTGCCGCGAGCCGTCCGGAGCGGCCCAGCGCGCCTTGGCCCACACCCGTTCGTCTCCGGCGGCCGCCGCGGGCGCCACCTTGTCCCGAGCATCCTCGACGAGCACGGCGGTAACGGCCCGGCGCTCGACCCGCTGCCGACCAAGATCCCGCTCCACGGCACCCTGCGCGACCAGCCCCACCAGAATCCCTCCCACCACGGCCAGCACCCAAGCGGCGAGCACTACCCAAGCCTCGACGACATCACTGCCACGCCGCAGCGGATTACGCCGCCACCGCCACAACCACACCTTCGAACGCCGCGTCCTCACCACCACGGGCCGACACCCCCTTGCCTGCGTCGACGCCCTCTGTTCCGGCTATTCCAGTGTCTGCCTGGAATCGATTCGGGGCGCGTTGGTGTATGGCGAGGGGTATCGCGGCTGTCCCTTGTCGGGGTCCAATGGTGGGAGTCAAGCCCTTCGCACCCGCGCCGGTCAGAAGAGGCACGCAATGGATCCATGGCTGATCTGGTTGATCATCGCAGCCGTATTGGCTGTGGCGGAGATCTTCACGCTTACTGCTGCACTCGGATTGCTGAGTGCGGCCGCATTGGTCACGGCGGGGTCCGCCGCACTAGGGCTGCCGCTGCCCTTCCAGTTCCTGGTGTTCACCGTCGTCGCCACAGTCACGGTGGTGTTCGTGCGCCCCGTTGCGCTGCGCCATGTGCTCGGGCCCCAAGTGGAGCGATTCGGCATAGACGCACTGATCGGCAGGGCTGCCTATGTGGTGTCGGAGGTGACGGGCCGGGGCGGCAGGGTCCGTATCGACGGCGAGGAATGGACGGCCCGCGCGTACGACGAGACGCTGGTGATTCCTCCAGGAACGACTGTCGACGTCATGGAGATCAGCGGCGCCACCGCGATCGTCTACCCCCGGGACTGAAACCATGGAAACCTCGGCGTTCTTGATTGCCGGCCTGATCGTCGCGCTTATCGCGGTTTTCACCGTGCTGCGGGCGGTCCGTATCGTTCCCCAGGCACGTGCGCGTAATGTCGAGCGACTCGGCCGTTACCACCGGACCCTGAATCCCGGCCTCAGCCTCGTCATCCCCTACATCGACCGAGTTCATCCAGTAATCGATCTACGGGAACAGGTCGTCTCCTTCAAACCGCAGCCGGTCATCACCGAGGACAATCTGGTCGTCGAGATCGACACCGTCCTGTACTTCCAGGTCACGGACCCGCGAGCGGCTTTCTACGAGATCGCGAATTTCCTTCAGGCGGTCGAACAGCTCACTGTCACCACCCTGCGCAACGTCGTCGGATCCATGGACCTGGAAAAGACCCTCACCTCACGGGACACCATCAACAGCCAACTCCGCGGGGTGCTGGACGAGGCCACCGGCAAGTGGGGGCTGAGGGTCAACCGGGTGGAGATCAAGGCCATCGATCCCCCGCAGTCCATCAAGGACGCGATGCAGAAGCAGATGCGGGCCGAGCGGGACAAGCGCGCCGCGATTCTCGGGGCCGAAGGCCAACGCCAGTCGCAGATCCTCACCGCCGAAGGTGACAAGCAGGCCGCCGTCCTGCGTGCGGAAGGCAACCGGACCGCTGCGATCCTCCAGGCCGAGGGCCAGTCCCGGGCCATCGACGAGGTCTTCCAGGCCGTGCACCGCAACGATCCCGACCCCAAGCTCCTCGCCTACCAGTACCTCCAGACGCTGCCCCACCTCGCGCAAGGCCCCGGCAACAACTTCTGGGTGATCCCCAGCGAGATCACCTCCGCCCTCCAGGGCATGTCCCGCGCCTTCACCGAGGTCCTGCCCCAGTCGCCGGCCACCCGCGAAAGGCCCCCGGACGACATGGCCGCCCAGGCAGCCAACGACAAGGCCCAGGCAGAAGAAGCCGCAGCCGCAGCCCTCGCCGACGCAGCCAAGGCCGAGGGAGCCACTCCCGACATCGTTCCGCCCCGCACGCTCGCTGATGGCGGGGGGCAGTGACCGGCCGGACACCAGCCGACCAGGTGAGCGGCCTATCCGGGGATTGCGAGGCCGCCGGAAGGCGTCGTGGTCACACCTTGATCACGGTGACACGTCCACCGCACATCGCGGTGAGGTCCTCCGGGTCGGCGGTGAGAACGGTGACGGGGGCGTGGGCGGCGAGGGCGGTGGCGCTGAGCATGGCGTCGATGGCGTACTTGTGGCCGTGCAAGCCGGCGCTGTCGAGGAGGGCGGCCGCGTGGCGGGCGACGGGCTCGGTGACCGGTTCGACGACAAGGCGGGAGAGCGTCCACTCCAGGGCCGGTCGGTTGATCCGAGGATGGACCACCTCGACAAGAGTTGCCGCGGAGGTGATCACCCGCAGGTCGTCGGCGCGGGCGAGGGCGAGCCAGCCGGTGACGGCGCGGTCGCGCAGCACGGCCTTGGCCAGGCCCTCGCCGTCGAGGACCAGGGTGCCGCCGGGGACGGCGGGGGAGCGGGTCATGCGACGCCTGCCCCGCCTTGCGTCTGCTGCCGGCGGGCCTGGTGGAGCTGATCGCGCAGAGCCTGGATCTCCTCGTCGGTGACGGGTCCGTGCCCGGCCTCGGCAACCTGGATGACCTCGTTGAGGTTGTCGCGCTCGATCTGACGAGCCACGGCGGCGGCGACATAGGCGGACAGCCCGGAGGGGCCACTACGGGCCTTGGCCGCTTCCGCGATGTCACGCGGCATAGTGATCGAATACTTGCCGGTGGGCTCGGCCATGCCACCTATCCTACCTCTTATATTCCGGGTCGCCGGGCGGCTCGGCGGAGAGCTTCGCCGTATGACTCGACCGCCTATTCAGGAACTCCGCTTACTCACGTCCGTCCCGCGCCGGCCGTGGCGGCTTTGGCATGCACAAAAAACGCGCTGACCTGCATTTCTGCAGTTCAGCGCGTTGTTCCGGAGTGCCCCCGGCAGGATTCGAACCTGCGCACACGGCTCCGGAGCACAATCAGAGTTCGGCTCGCGAATGGGTCCTGACCAGCAGGTTCCTTGATCCCCGGAGGCGAGTGGTGCCCTCCTGTATCGCAGATAGTGCGAAGTAGGAAGTCGCCTCCGGCTCCTGCGCCCATTGAGCGGTCGGCTTCGCCGACGGGCTGCAACACCCCGGGGTGTTGCAGCCCGTCGGTAACCGGACGGCCGGACAGCATCAGGGTGCCGGCCTCGAAGCGTGATTGAGCCGATCAAGCCTTCGTTCCAGGTCCGCGCCCTTCCCGAGGCTCGCAGGGACAGGAATGATCGGTCCCACCGATCCAGCTAGAGCTATGGAGCAGAGTGCATGACCGAGCGGACCATCCACCTTGTCGCTGATGCGAGCAGCCGGGACACACGGAAGATCCATGTCCGGCCCTCACGCCAGTTCGCCAACGTCCAGCTCGACCGAGACAGCTACGTCGATGAGGAATCCTCACGAGGCGACGAACGAGATCTGCCAGCAGGGAGATGACAGCTGGTGGGCCGCATGCGAGGAACACCGCGCAGCCTCTCCCGTACTGAGCTCCATGGACCCTGTCGAGTAGCACGTGGCTCCGAGCGGCTTGACACACCTGACAAATAGCCCCGCTAAGGCCCCTTGGCGATCTGGACAGCTAGCCAGGCATAGGTCATGCACGTAAAGATTCGACATTACGCAACGGTAAGACTCGCCAAACACGGTAAAGTCCCGTCGCCTGACGGCGGACGTCGCAACGCAGACGGGTCACAAGATGGAGGCGCATCATCCGAGCGATTTCCCGATCCCTCGCCAACCGCTGGTTCATCGGCAGCGTTGGCGCTTTGCTCGTTGCCGGGTATGTGATTGTGGCGCTGGTAGCTGGTGGGGTCCCGTCAGCAGCGCCATTTCCAGGGTGGGTAGCTGTGCTTGTGCCCAGCACAGCACCTGATCATCAGGTCAGGCTTGAAGCGTCCTCTTTGGCGCCAGGGGCGCCGGGGGAACACCCAGAAGTCCGCTATCACGTGAGCGTCTGCGGAAAGTCGACGTTCCGAGCTGTCTTGCTCATGGGGGGATCGGCGCGACTCTCTTCGCCGGCTCTCACCACGTTCGCTGAGGACGGTCTGCACTCCAAACCCGTCGTTCCCACTCCCCTCCACGGGACTTTTGGCAGTGTCTCGTCAGGGCAGGTTAAACTCAAGGACGTCGAATGGTTGTCCATCAAGCTGCACAACGTCCCCCGGTGTCTAGATCCAACCCCCACGGGACCCGATGATGTCGCCAGTGTGCGCTCACCATTTGAAGTGACCGGGTTCCTTCGTGAACCGGTTCGCCATCGCACAGGCTTGTTGGGGATGAATGGCCCACGTCAGTCGCAGAGTTGGCCGCTGATCGGACGCGTGCCGGTGGTTCCCTCTGCGGAATTGGGCGCCTTCAACATCTCTGACATCAAGGGATCATGGATGCGGCCCGTAACTTTCGCTTCGGGTGTGTCCGTCGGCTCGCTCGACCGTTCTGCCCAACTTGAAGCGAGTAGGCCAGAAACAGAAACCAGTGAGGAGCTGTCGTGGTTGTCCCGCGCTCCCATGGCCCCGTCGGCACGCTTGATTAATCTCGATTCCCAAGAACGATGGCAAAACATGCTCGTTGCAGCAGGCGTCGGATTGGGCATCGGAGGCTCGCTGCTGGCATCACTACTACTTCCGGCGGGGCGGTCTCCACGTGAGGAGCCGGATGCAGCTCCGACAGACGACCCAAACGCCCCACCCAGCTCCACACCTGATGAGGATTCGCCGCAGGCCGACAACGAACCGTCGCCGTAGCGGCGCACCACAGCCATTCCTTACATCACGACTGGAGCAGTAGGAGTAGTCGGTGTAGCCGCTTGGCTGCTAACCCGAGGCAATCGTCGGCGAACTTGACAGTGAGTTGGCGGTCGGTGTCGTCGGTCCCGCCCGTCTGCGACCTGCGGCATCTGGGTACGGCTCCGGAGGGACCTTCGGGTTCGCGCGTATGTGCAGGTCACAGGCTTCTGACTGATCGATTAGGCAATACTCGTCCACGGATGGTCCGCGGATCGCCATTGGGAAGCGCGACGGCCGCATTGGCCATGGGTGGACGGGTGCTGGCTGCGCCTAAGGTAGCGTCTCGCTCAGCAAGAGTCCCGTGGTATCGCTGGTAGTTCCTGACACATTGTCGACTGGAATCCCCTATAGGCGGCGCTGAACTGTTCTGCCTCAAATTCAAGGTGAGGGCTGGCCGGGGGTGGCTTCCATATTGAACTTGGGAGTGAAGCGGAGACCGCACGGCTCGCGCGCACAGCGTCATCGCTTCCATATACGTACACAGAATTGATGCTTCCCTGGTATGCGGATCGCGCTTCATCCCATGCCTGCCAGTCGAATTCGCAGGGGTTCTTTTTGGTGCAGCTTGAAATTGCATTGCTCGTCTCAGCAGCGAATTCGTCGGCCGAGTGCAGGAAAACGCTGTAGACTTCCGCGCGCTTTTCACGATCCTCTGACCTGCGCTCTTCCAGGGTCTGGGATTCCTGTACCCGCTCAGTCGACCTGGTTTGTTGCCATGCTGCAAGCGATGAGAATCCTCCGGCTATCGCCGCACCTAGCACGATTCCTGTGAGGCCGATTAGGATTTCTGATCTCTGGCCCCGAGATGAGGTGCTACCGTCTGATGAATTCGAATCCGTGTCATCGGATTGGGTGGAGTCGTGGCTTGTATTGGCGTCTTGGGTGGGTGAGCTTGGCGCATCATCCGATGAGGTCATGGCGTCAGATTGTAAGTGCCTCGCGGTCGGTCTATCAGTTCCCTGTGCGGATCGACGCGGTGGGTATGCACCCCCGCTTGATCACGCGGTCGGCATGCGGCACATGGGAGACAAGAGCGGTTGACGTGTTCATCTACAGAGGTCGGATCGTGGCGGTGGTGCGGTGTCGACTCTCCCGCGTGTCCGTGGGGTGCCCGACGCTGCGGCGTTGTTGGCCTACGCGGCTAGGGAGGGTCAGTCGTGCGAGCGCAACGAGCCTTGATCAGGTAGGGGGAGCGCCATGCCCTTCTAACTCGCCCCTCGTAAGGCAGAGCAATGCGAAGTCGCCTTCGGCTCCTGCGCACATAGAAGGGTCGGCTCCGCCGACGGCTGGAACACCCCAGGCTGGGTGTTCCAGCCGTCTATGACCGGACAGCCCGGACACCCGCACTTTGAGCTGTCCGGACCGTTTGTGCAGGTGAGAGCCCTAACCGGACAGCCGGACACGTGGGACACTGCTGTTCGTCGATGCGCTGCGGGGCCTGGTGGCACTCTTGACAGCGAGTAACGGGCGGAATGAGAGGAGCCGAAGTGCCGGAGGCCAGTCCGCGCGGAACCTACTTGGTCATCGCGGAGGCGCTGAGAAGCGAGATCGAAGCAGGGGAGGGTAGCGGCCACCTGCCGTCTGAAGCTGAGCTCATGGACATGCACAGCGTCTCCCGCAACACGATCCGCCGTGCTCTCAAAGTTCTCGAAGGCGACGGTGTTGTTGAGTCTGCGCCCGGCATTGGGTGGCGCGTCGTTCGGGGTGGCGATCGTCGGTCTCTCGCGGAACGGATGAGGGATGTGATCGCGGAGGACTCGCTGTCCGTGGGCGACACGTACCCGTCCGAGGCGAAACTGTGCGAGCGGTTCGGAGCGTCTCGCACCGCGGTGCGCCGTGTCCTGGCCCAGATGGAGGGGTATGGACTGCTTGCCACCGTTCATGGCAAGGGGCGGACAGTACGCGCTCTCCCGGCTCCCGCGGTTCGGCCGTAGCCTTGGCCGCCATGGGACTGACTGAGTGGGCGTACTCGCTCTCCGAATCGCTGTTGTCCGATCCGCTCCCGCGTCGGTGGGCACACTCGCTGGGGGTTGCCAAGCGCGCCCGTTCCTTGGCCCCGATCCTGGGCAGCGATGCCGAGTTGTTGGAAGCCGCCGCAGTGCTACATGACATCGGGTATTCGCCAGCCATCGCCACAACAGGCTTCCATCCTCTGGACGGCGCGCGGTTCCTCCGGGACCAAGAAGGGGCCGACGAACGCGTTGTGCGCCTTGTGGCACACCACTCGTGTGCCCTATTGGAAGCCGAGGAACGTGGGCTGAGGCAGGAGCTAGAGGGCGAGTTCGAGCTAGAGCGTCCGGACCTGGTTGACGCCCTGCTCTACAGCGACATGACCACTACACCGGATGGTACGCAGACCACGCCGGCCGAACGCCTTGACGAGATCGTGCATCGGTACGGGCCGGACACGATCGTCGGGCGGTTCATTCAGCGCGCGGGGCCCGAGATCCACGCAGCCGCGAAACGTGTTGACGGTCGGTTGGCGCAGGCTTCTGCCGACAGTCAGCCGATGTAGGGCTCTCGCCGCGAGTCGTCGAGACCGTGGCGGATGCGCAGCATCATCGACGGGTGAATGTCCAGCTCGTCAAGGTCCGTTGGGTCGACCCAGCGGACCTCTTTCGACTCGCTGCTCGTACGCAGGGAACCGCCGACGGGGTGGGCTCGGAAGCAGATGGAGAACTGCTGCCGGACCTCTCCGTCGTCGTACGCCAGCACGTGTTCAGGGTCGGTGTAGAGCCCCACGATGCTGTCTACCTCAACGTCAATGCCGGTCTCTTCCGCGACCTCGCGGACGGCGGTGTCGCCAATGCGCTCGCCGATGTCGTGGCCACCGCCGGGCAACGCCCACAGATCGTTGTCTGTCTTGTGGATGAGCAGCAACCGCCCCGCGTCGTCTCGGACGACCGCAGTGACCGAGGGCACCACCGAGTTGGCCTGAGGGGCGTTCGGGTCGCGGAAGTAGTCGATGCGGCTCATCAGGCAGTGCCTTCCCAATCGGCAGGTGAAGAGATCGGGCGGGCCGATTCCCAGACCTTCTCAACGCTCTCAGCGTAGGCGTCGAAGAGTTCACCGCCGGGCACGCGTCGTAGGTGTAGCACGGGTGCCATGTAGGCGCCGACGCCGTAGAGGTGGCCGTTCGCCAGCATCTCGTCATCGGACCGGTAGATCGAGTTGTAGAGGGTCGTACCGTGTAGCCGGAACTCCACCCCCGGGAGGCCGAAGAGCGGGCCGTAGTTGATGAGGGCGTTCCGGATCTTGCCTGCCATCGCCGCGCCGATCCCTTCGTCTTCGCCGCGCGCTGCCACGGCCGGCGACGTGGGCTCTCCCAGGATGAAGCGGATGGGCACTCCGTCGGCTGACTTCTCTTTCACGATGCGGTGGAACGATGCGTCTTCCGTGAGCCAGAACCCGGAGTACACCAACAGGTCAAACTGACGAGTGGCCTTGGAGTAGAGGTTCGTCCAGAGGGTCTGCATCACGACAGACCGATGCGGATAGAGCCTGACCAACTCCGCGTGGCCGGCGTCCGCGACCTCAGCTGACGTGCGCTCGTCCGGCCACAGGTACGACACCTCGCACTTCAACAGCGATGCTGTTGCGAACTGGAAGCGGCGATATGGCTTGCGCTCAGGTTCGTTAATCCATCGCTCGACCGTCTTGGCCGCGACCCCGAGTCGTGCGGCGACCTCATCGAGCGTCAGGCCCAAGTCCACTATCGCGCCGCGCAGTCGCTCGTTCGCCATGCCAACCTCCGACTTCTTGGGACGACTTGGTTCGACTTCACGGTAGCTAAGGACGACCTGAGTCGCGCAACCGCGAAGTCGAACGTCGTCGCTGCCGAGGCCAGTCTGTAGGTACATCGAGCGCGAGGGGCTCGCAGACCTCCAACAGCCGAAGGGCTTGACGGAGCGAACCCCTCTCTGCAAGATGAGGAACACGTAATACATGTTCTCTGCTTGGAGGGCGTGTGTTTCGACGCGCATGTGCATGGCGGCGGGACTCCCCAGCAAGGTCGCCCGCTTCCAGGCATCTCCCTTCCAACGACCTACAGGAGAGACCCGTGAGCAGTTCGAGGCTGCGCACCTTCGTGGCAGGCCATGAGGCTCTGACCGCGAGCGAGTTTGTGGAACTGGCCCTTGGCACCCCGGTCGAGCTTTGGCTTGGTGCGGAGGACGAGAGCGAGAGCGAGCGTGCGGCCCGCGTGGACGCGGCGCGCGACATCCTCGCCGACCCCGAGTACCGGAGCCTGCCGGACGACGTGGCCCGGATCGCCGTCGAGGTGATCGAGGCGCACGCCCCGGAGCTGTTCAACGTCGTCCCGCTGGCGCGCCCCGCCGGGCGCCGCCGGGCCTCCCGGAAGGGAGCGGCGGCATGAGCGCCCGTGAGCAAGACCTGACGGCCGCACACGCCGAGGTCAAGGCGGAGATCGCGCGGACAGACACGAAGACCGGTCTGTTGCTGGCGTTTGCCGGTGCGGTGCTGGCCGGTGCCTGGACGGTCGCCAAGGACGTGCCGCTGAACGCCGTTTCCCTCGCGGTGGGCGGCGCGGGCATGACGCTGTTGATCGTGGCGGCCGGTCTGCTGCTGCGGTCGGTGCGCCCCAACATCAAGGGGCGGCACGGCTTCCCGCTGTGGGCGACACTCACCGCCGAGGAGATCACGGCCGTCCTGTCCGAGGACACCCTGAGTGCGGACATCGCGGGCCTGTCCCGCCTCGCCGTCGTCAAGTACGCCGGCCTGCGCCGCGCGGTCGACCTCACCTGCGCAGGCGGTGCGCTGCTCATCGTCGGGGCCCTGATCGCTGCGGGAGGTGCGGCATGACGACGACGCAGAGCATCGAGCGTCCGGCAGTGCCGCCGCTGACGAGGCCGGAGACGGGGCTTGCCGGGTTGGGGGCCCTTGCCGCGGCCGGTGTTGGTGCCCTGGGGCTCATCGCCTCGTTCGACGCGGTCTCCTCTGCCGCCGCCCGGTGGGGCTTTGGCGAGCCGTGGATGCTGCCGGTCGGCATCGACGTGGCCATTCCGGTGTTCACCGTGGCCAACCTGCTGTTGATCCGGATGGACATGGCGTTGGCGTGGGTGCGGTTTGTGCCGTGGGTGCTGACGCTGGTCACGTGCGGCCTGAACGTGGCGGCTGGGCACTCGCTGTGGGCGAAGGTCGCGCACGGCACGATGCCGCTGCTGTGGGTGGTGTTCTCTGAGATCGGCGCGCACGTCTATGCGGTACGGATCGGCGCCGCGACCGGCCGGCGGATGGAGAAGGTGCGGGTCTCCCGCTGGATGCTCGCCCCGCTGTCGACGTTCGCTCTGTGGCGGCGGATGACGCTGTGGGAGATCACCTCCTACTCCCAGGCGCTGAAGCGAGAGCGGGAGCGGCAGTTGGCCCGCGCGGAGCTCCGTGAGCGGCACGGTCGGCGGTGGCGGTCGAAGACGCCGCGCCCGGAGCGTGTGCTGTTGAAGCTTGGGGAGCTGGCCCCGGCCAGTGAGGACGTTCCGCCCGTGCCGCCGAAGCAAGAGGCACCCAAGCCGCCGCGCAAGCGCGCCGCCTCCAGCAAGGCCAAGGGCAAGGCGCCCAAGGCTGCGCGGACCCCAGTGGAACTGCTCGCCGAGGCGCGTGAGGCCACGGCCGGGTGGGCGGATGACGCGATCAACGCCGAAGCCATCCGCACCACGCTGCACTGCTCGGCAGCCAACTCCCGCGTCCTTCGGGATCTGCTGTTGAGCGAGCGCGCGGACGGCCGGCGCCTGCACCCGATCGAGGGTGCCGACGACGGCAAGGGGGTGGCGGCATGATCACCGTTGCCACGGTCCTGCTGTCCGCGCTGCCCCTGATGACCGGTTGGGCGCTTCACGTGTGGTGGCTGCGGGCCAGCCTGAACACGGCGCGGCGTGACCCGCTGACCGGCTTACGCACCCGCGACGGGTTCACCCGCCGGGCCACGGCCCTACTCAAGGACCCACGCGCGGTCGTGGTGCTGGCCGACGTCGACAAGTTCAAGCAGATCAACGACACCCACGGGCACGCTGCTGGCGACGCGCTGTTGAAGGCGACCGCCGACCGCCTCGTCCACTACGTCGGCCCGGCCGGGGTCGCCGGACGGCTCGGGGGCGATGAGTTCGCTGCAGTCGTCATCGACGACCACGGCACCGCGGCGGATCTGCTCGCCGTGCTCCGTGGCGTGCTCGCCCGGCCGGTCGACGGCCAGGACCCGTCCGTGCACACCACGGTCTCGCTCGGCTGGGTACGCGCCGCCGACTTCCCCGCCGAAGACCTGTCCGGCCTGCTGCGGCGGGCGGATGAGGCGATGTACGCGGCCAAGCAGGCCCGCGCCGGACTGCGCCGGGCGGGGCTGGGCTGGCTGTTCGCCACCGTCAAGGGACGGCGTGCCGGCCGAACCGGCGCCCGCACCGATGCGCCCGTGGTGGGGGTGGCTGCCTGATGACCGCCTACGGCAAGTGCTTCGACCCGTCCGGCGCCCGGTTCGGGGTCCCGACCTACCCGTGGCGCTTCGCCCCCGACGGCTACGCCACCCGCCGTCAGCTCCGGGCCCGCGGGCTGCGGCCGGGCGGGCAGCCGATCGCCGCACAGGTGATGCGCCGCCACCGGGGCCGCAAGGCCGGGGTGCAGGTCGCCTACCTGTACCGCATCGACCTGGCTAAGCCGGTCCGGCCGATGACCTCCCGCAGGTGCGGTGCGCTCGCCCTGGCGATGCTCGCCCGCCAAACCTGCCCGCAGTGCCGCGTGATCTACAGCTACTGCATCCCGACCTCGCTCGGGGTGTGCATCCTCTGCGCCTACCCCGAGGAACAGTGCGCCGCTTAACCGCGACGGGCCCGACCGCCCACCTCTCACAGCGTCGGCCGGGCCCGCCCTCCCTCACACCCGGAAGTGGAAGGAACCTCAGTGAAACACCCCGACGACGACAACGAACTCTTCAACCGGCTGGAAGCCGAAATGACCGACCCGGGCGCCCAGCCCCGGGGTGAGGTGGTCGACCTCGGCAAGGCGCGCACCGCGCGCGGCGAGTCGGCCGACTCGACTCCCGACCCGTCGGCCGACTCCCGGCCGTCGAAGTCGGCCGACCCGGAGCCGACCGAGTCGGCCGACGGCTCGCCGACTCTGGTCGACAGTGCCGTGCCGACTGTGTCCGGCCCCGGCGTCATCGACCGCATCAAGAACTCCAAGCGGATGGACGTCTTCCCGGCGTGGCTCAAGTCGAGTGCCGAGTTCAAGGAAGCGCTCGGCTGGCTGGCCGGGCACCTCTGGCACACGATCGCCTTCCACGCGGTGCGGGTGCCGTTCGTCTACCTGCCCAAGCTCGTCTGGCGCGCCCCGCGCGGCGCGCTCACCATCCTCGCCAGGATCGGCCGTTGGGCCGTAGACGGCGAGGGCGAGGCCCTGCGCCAGTACACCGCCACGAACGAGCAGGTGGATGAGTACCTCAAGCTCTCGCGGCAGCGTGACCGGCGCGTCCGCCTGCGGATGATCCTCACCGTCCTCGGCACCATCTTCGCCCTGGTTATGGCCCTGTTCCTGGCGTTCGGGGCGGAGCCGATGACCCAGTTCATCGCCGCGACGGTGGCCGTGCTCGGCTTCGGTCTGGCCGGAGCGCCGGCGGATGCGCCGCTCGCCACGCGCGCGGTCATCAAGACCGAGGTGCAGAAGCTGACCAGCGACATCGTGGTCAAGGCCATGGCGTCCATCGGCATCGGCCAGATCGCCAGTGCCGTGGCCAAGGGCCAGGACGGCATCCGGTTCGTCTCGCCCATCACCCGCGAGGGCCCGGGCTGGCGCGCGGACATCGACCTGCCCCTCGGGGTGACCGTCGCGGACGTGGCCGACCGGCGCGCCCGGCTCGCCTCCGGCCTGCGCCGCCCGCTCGGATGCGTGTGGCCGGACGCCGACCCCAACGAGCACGAGGGACGCCTCATCCTGTGGGTGGGCGACCGGGACCTGTCCAAGACCGGCATCGTCAAGTGGCAGCTGGCCAACGCCCGTCGGCACGACATCTTCAAGCGCATCCCGTTCGGCATTGACCCGCGCGGCCGGGCTCAGTCGGTGCCGATGATCCAGCACAACATCCTGGTCGGCTCGCTGCCCGGCCAGGGCAAGACCGCCTCCGTGCGCGTGCTCGCGTGCGGCGCGGCGCTGGACCCGTCGGTGGAGCTCTGGCTCCACGAGAACAAGGGCACCGGCGACCTGGACTCCCTTGAATGCGTCAGCCACCGGTTCGTGTCCGGCATCGACGACGATTCGATCAAGTACGCAGCCGACTCGCTAAAGCTGCTGCGTGAGGAGGTCATGCGTCGGGCCGCGGCGATGAAGAAGCTGCCGCGAGACCTGTGCCCGGACAAGCGCATCACCCGGCAGATTGCCGACAAGCGCTCGCTCAAGCTGTGGCCGCTGCTCGCTGTCTTCGACGAGTGCCAGAACCTGTTCGCGCACTCCAAGTACGGCAAACAGGCAGGTGAGGACGCCGAGTTCATCATCAAGCTCGGTCGCGCCCTCGGGGTCATCCTCGTGCTGGCCACACAGCGCCCCGACAAAGACTCACTGCCGACCGGGATCAGCGGCAACGTGTCCATCCGCTTCGCCCTGAGGGTCGCGGGCCAGGTCGAGAACGACATGATCCTGGGCACGTCCGCGTACAAGAACGGCGTGCGCGCCACGTCGTTCCGCCCGGAGATCGACGCCGGTAACGGCTACCTCGCCGGAGCGACCGCGCTGCCGGTCGTGGTGCGCACCGCCTACCTCAACGACAACGCCACCGACGCCATCGCTCAGCGCGCGCTCGCGCTGCGCAAGGCCGAAGGCACCCTGTCCGGCATCGCCCTCGGAGAGGAGAGCGAGACTCCGGCCGGGCCGTCGTACGACCTGCTCGCCGACGTCGCCGCGGTCGTCCCCGCATCGGAGGAGCGGGTGTGGAACGAGCGCATCGCCGTCCGGCTCGCCGAGCTGCGCCCGGAGATCTACGACGGTTGGAAGGGCGAGAACGTCACCAGCGCGCTCAAGCCGCACGGCATCCGCACCACCGGCGTGGCCGGGACGACGGACGACGGTGCGCGCACCACGCGCCGCGGCATCGTCCGCGACGACCTCGTGAAGGCGATTGCGGAGCGTGACGAAAGTCGGGGTGCCGCCTAGCCCCCGAGGACCGCTACCGGTAGCGGGCTCACCTGCTACCGGTAGCACCCCCGCTAGCACCCCATTTGGCACTTGATCTGCGATCTAGTGGATAGCACCCCACCTGCGAAAACCCTGAAAACTGCCTGGAAGGGCCCCTCATGACCCCCATAGCCCTTGCTATGGCCTGCCTACTCGCCATCACGCTGTGTTACATCGCCGTGTGTGCGGGAAGCCCGTTCGGCGACTGCCGCAAGTGCAACGGCTTCGGCTTCGCCACCACCACCGACCGCAAGGGACGCCCGAAGCGGGGCAAGAACTGCCGCCGCTGCAAGGGCCGCGGCAAGCGCGTCCGCGTCGGTCGCTGGATCTACAACCGCGCCTCCTGGATCTACCGCGAAGGCACCCGCTGACCAGCCCGCCCACTCACCGAAAGGAACCCCGCCGCATGGCCGTGACCATCTCCCTGGCTCTGCTCTTCGGCTTCCTGCTCGTCATCCTGCTGCGCTCCAAGACGCTCGGAGCGGGCTCCGCATTCGGCGCCGTGATGTTCGGCTTCTACCTCGCCTCCACCGGCGCCGCCGACACCGTCAACCAGCTCATGCGCGCCGTCGTCGACGCGCTCCCGGACCTGTGAGGAACCGGCCGTGAATGAACAGATCGTGGCGCGCCACTGGCTCGCCCTCATCGCCCCCAAGGCCGCGCCCGCCGTGGCGACGTCCACCGTGCTGATCCTGGCCCGTATCTGGAACGCCAACGGCGCCGAACACTCCGTCGGCAACGCCGTGCTGATGACCGCGCTCTCGCTCGCCGCCGCGGCGGCCGGCGCGTGCGCGAGCGTCGGCCGCGCCGGAGATCCCGTCATCGCCGGAACCGCGTTCGCCGCCTCCGGCGGGCTCGCCCTGGCGGGCGTGGCCGGATACGCCGACGGCCTCCCGCTGCCGCTGCTGCTGTGGGTGCTCGCCACCGCCGTCGCCTACGGGCTCGCCGCACGGTACTGGCGCACCGATCGCCGTGAGCGCGTCGCGTTCGACCGGCACGTGAGCGACCGGCGCGAGGAACGCGCGCACATCGAGCGGGTGGAGACCATCCGCGGCAGCACACAGATCGAGGTAGCCCGCAGCGGCGCCGCCTACGCCGAACAGCTCGCGCAGGCGCTCATCTCCCGCGCCGCGTTGCCCGGCTTCGACCCCGCCGCCCTGGAGCGCGCGGGACTGCCGGAGCTGCCCGCGCACCACCGGGACACGTGACAGGGGGCCGTTGTGCGACTCCTGATCTGGCGTGACGCGTCGCACTTCGACCGGTTCGAAGACCTGCCCTGCGCTCTGTGCGGCAAGCGCACGCCGATGCGCTCGCACACCCAAGAGCCGGTCCACAAGGTATGCGCGGAGCAGTGGAACCAGGCCCATCCGGAGGCCCCCCGCTACCGGGCAGGGATCCGCGATCTGGGCACGCAGCGCTTCCACGACGACGCACCCAGCCCCAGCAAGCAGACCACCGTGCGGCAGCTGCCCAAGCGAGCCGCACCCGAGGCCATCACCCAGCAACTGCCCAACACAGAGAGGAAGTCCGCATGAGCGCGATCCTGTGGCCCGTCGTCGGCCGCATCGTCACCGCCCTGGATGCCGCCAACGGCGAGGGCGAGCACGAGAGGGCGATGCGCCTGATCAAGGTCGTTGAGGAGGCGGGCGAGGCGTCCGCCGCCTACATCGGCATGACCGGCCAGAACCCGCGCAAGGGCACCACCCACACCGCGGCGGACGTGGCCGACGAACTGTGCGACGTCATCATCGCCGCCGCCGTCGCCCTGCACGCCTTCAGCGCCGCCCCGCCCGCCGCCCTGACCGCCAAGTTGGACGCCGCCGCCCGACGGCTCAACAACCCCAGCCCGCAGCGCACGCACTGACCCCGAGGGAGACAGAGGAAGCCATGTTCGAGATCCGCATCATCTGCGACCCGGCCGACAGCGACCGCGTCAGTCAGGCCCTGTCCGAGACGTTCACTACCGGGCCCGTGCGCCAGCGCCCCACCCGCGACGGTCAGCGCACCCGTCTGTACGTCACCGCCGACCACCGCCCCGAGCCAGAGCCGTGGCTGACGCCGGAAGAGGCGTACGCACTCGCCCCGAGCATCGTCAGCGAGATCGGATGGACCGCCCGCGCCGCCGCGGACCGGCCGTTCTACGACGGGATGAACCGGGAGTTCTGGCTCCGCAAGGCCGCGCTATTGGACCGGATCGCGCTGAGCGATGAAGCCGACAGCGTCACTACGGACGCGGCCGATCTCGCCACCCGAGCCGCGCAGCGGGTGATGGAGCTGGATGACGCGGCCGTCATCTGCGACGCGCGCCACTACGTCCGGCAGCAGTACGCCGCTTGGGCCAAGAACCAGTAACAACGCCGCGGCGGCGGGACTCCCCAGCAAGGTCGCCCGCCGCCGCGGTTCTCCCTGCCCATCCGTAGACAGAACAGGAGAACCCCAGGATGCCGCACCCGGACGGCACTGCCCAGCTCACCGCGGCGCTTGACGCTGCGTCGCGCGGCTGGCACGTCTTCCCCCTCCGGCCCGGCGACAAGCGCCCCGCCATCACCGCGTGGGAAGAGCGCGCCACCACTGACCCGGACCGCATCACCCAGTGCTGGACGCACGCCCCCTACAACGTTGGCGTCGCCATGGGCCCGTCAGGCCTGGTCGTCGTCGACCTCGACACCCCCAAGGGCCCGGACGACACTCCGCCGGCCGAATGGACCCACCCGGACATCCACGACGGCATGGGCGTGTTCTTCGCGCTGTGCCAGCGGCACGACTGGGACGCCCACCTCGTGACGTACGAGCCACACGACGGCATCCGCGAACACGCCCCCGATACACGCGTCGTGAAGACCCCCAGCGGTGGCACGCACCTGTACTTCGCCGCCCCCGAGGACGAGCCGCTGCGCAACACCGCGGGCAAGCTCGGATGGAAGGTCGACACCCGCGCGGCAGGCGGCTACGTGGTCGCGGCGGGCAGCATCGTCAACGGCCAGCCGTACACGACCGTCCATGCCGCTGCCGTCGCGCCGCTGCCCACGTGGCTGACGGACCTGCTACGCCCCGCGCCGCTGCCTCCGCAGCGCCCCATCACGGTCGCGCTCGCCACCCGCGATCGGCGCACCGCGTTCCTGAGCGCCGCGGTGAACGGCGAGTTGGCCCGCGTCACCGGCTCCGGCGAGCACCAGCACAACAACGCGCTCTACCTCGCCTCGGTCGCCCTCGGACAGCTCGTCGCCGGGGGAGAGCTGAGCGAAGCCGACGTGACCGGCTGGCTTCTCTCCGCCGCGCTGCAGGTCGGTCAGGGCGAGCGCGAGGCGCGGCGCACTATCGCCTCCGGCCTGCGAGCTGGAGCCAACCGCCCCCGAAGGGTCGCGGCATGAGCACCAACCCGATTCCCCCGCTGCACCTGTACTCCGTGCCCAGTGACCCGCAACCCCCGGCAGCGGCGGCGCCGAAGCGGGAGCGCCCGCGGACCGCCTGGACGGCCGATCAGCTCATGGCCGCGCACTTCCCCGAACCGAAATGGGCTGTGCCCGGCATCCTCGCCGAAGGGGTCAGCCTGCTCGCCGGACCGCCTAAGGTCGGCAAGTCCTGGCTCTCTCTCGGGCTCGGGCTCGCGGTCGCGGCCGGAGGGCAGGCGTTCGACTCCGTGCCTGTCCAGGGCGGCCCGGTGCTCTACCTCGCTCTCGAAGACACCCCGCGCCGCCTCCAGACCCGCATGGGCAAACTCTTGGGCGGACAACAGGCCCCGGCCGGTCTGACCCTGGTCACCGAATGCCCGCCCTTCCCCCAGGGCGGCACCGAGGCCATCGCACAGTGGTTGGACCGCAACCCCGACGCCCGCATGGTCGTCATCGACGTGTTCGCCAAGATGCGCGGACAAGCCCCACAAGGGGTGTCCGCGTACGACGCCGATTACGTCTCCGTCGGCTACGCCAAGCGGCTCGCAGACCACTACGGCATCGCCGTCGTGCTCGTCCACCACGTCCGTAAGGCAGGCTCCGACGACTTCCTCACGGAGGTCTCCGGGACCAACGGCATCGCGGGCGCCGCGGACGCCACCCTCGTACTCAAGCGGGCCCGCGGGCAGGCAGACGGCATCCTGCACGTCACCGGCCGGGACGTGGACGAAGCCGAGTACGCGCTTCAGTTCCAAGCCGCCTCCGGAGCCTGGCACCTGTTGGACGGCCCGGTGTCCGACCACACCGTGGGCGACACCCGTGCCGCGATCCTGCGGCATGTTCGTGCCAACCCCGGGGCGAAGCCGAAAGACATCGCGGGCGACCTGCCGCAGGTCGACATCGACACCATCCGCCGCACCTGCTCCCGCATGGCCGCCGACGGACAGCTCACCAGGGACGGCAGCGGCCGGTACTACCCGGACACCGAGACCCGGACACAGGGCGTACCAGAGGTGTCCGAGCTGTCCGACTGTCTGGCTACCCAACCTGACCAGCCCGAACACCCCGGACAGTCGGAATTGAAGCTGTCCGGGCTGTCCGGTGCTGACGTAGCCGAAGGGATGGCGGAATGAGCGCCCGTCCACGGGACGAAAAGTTGACCGTCAAAGAGGTCATTACTGATCTCAAGGTCGCCCCGTCCACCTTCTATCGGTGGCGCCAACTCGGAAAGGCGCCCCGTTCGATCAAGCTGCCGAACGGTGACGTGCGCATCCGAAGGTCGGAATACGAGCGGTGGCTTGCGGAGCGGGAGGACGCCGCGTGAGCGCGACCGAAGACAGCTCGACTCTTCGCCCCCACGGGGAGGCTCGGCCCGGGTACTCCCTCGACGTCCGGCTGTGGAAAGTCACGAAGGTCGACCGCAAGGCGCGGCCGTATCAACTCCGGTGGGTCGTAGGCGGGAAGGTGAGCAGCGCGACGTTCGCCACGTCGGCGCTCGCCGACAACCGACGCTCGGAGTTGCGGCAGGCCATGCGCCGGGGCGAGGCGTTCGAGATCGCAAGCGGACAGCCTGAGTCCGAAGTCCGCGCGGCGGAAGCAGCGGCTGAGGCCAAGCCGTCGTTGCGGTGGTTCGAGTTCTGCCGGAAGTACGTCGCCGGGCGGTGGCGCATGAGCGCCGCCAAGACCCGTGAGGGCATGGCGGACGGTCTCGCGGCCGTGGCGCTCGCCATGGTGAAGCGAGGCGAGAACACCCCTGAGGACAAGTACCTGCGCCTGGCGTTCCGGTGGGCGATCGTCCCCGCGAACGCGGGACAGGAGCCGCCGGCCGAACTGAAGGCCGCGTACGAGTGGCTCACGAAGGAGGATCGGCCGGTTGCCGACCTGGTCGACCTTGAGGTGTTCGAGGACGTGCTGTACCGCCTCAGCTATCGCCTGGATGGCACCCCGGCGGCGGGGGAGACGCACAAGCGGCGACGCCGGGCCCTGAACACAGCCCTCGAACACGCGGTGGCCGCGAAGGAGCTCCCGGAGAACCCTCTCCAGGGGACCCACAAGAAGCGTGTGGGCTCCGGTGGGGTGGTGGACCGGCGTGTCCTCGTGAACGCCGTACAGGGGCGCCAGCTGCTCACCGCGGTTTCCTATGTCGGTTCATGGGACCGCAACCGTGGGCGGCGCTTGGTGGCCTTCTACGCGGTCCTGTACTACGCGGGGCTCAGGCCCGCTGAGGCGGTTGGGCTGAGGCTCTCAGACTGCCACCTGCCGGACGCGGGTTGGGGCACGCTGACGCTGCGGGAGACGCGTCCCGTCTCCGGTAAGCAGTGGACCGACTCGGGGGAGCGTCACGACCGTCGGGGGCTGAAGGCGCGCGAGGCGGACACGGACCGTCCGGTCCCCATCCCGCCTGTCCTGGTCGCCATCCTTCGGGCTCACCTGAAGGAGTTCGGGACCGCCAAGGAAGAGCGGGTGTTCGGGAACGAGCGCGGGGGAGTCGTCGGCTCATCCACGTACTGGCGCGTGTGGGAGGAAGCGCGGCTGTTCGCCCTCCCGCCTGAGCGCGTCGACTCGCCGCTTGCCGGGCGCCCGTACGACCTGCGGCACGCGTGCATCACGCGGTGGCTGAATGCGGGGGTCCCGATCGCTGAGGTGGCCCGGCGGGTCGGCAACTCCCCGGAGGTGATCCACCGCCGGTACCACGGCTGTATCGACGGGCACGAGGAAGCCGCCAACGAGAAGATCGCAAAGGCGTTGGAGGAGGAAGGTGATGCAGCCTAACGAGAAGATCCGCCTCCTAGGCGGCGTACCCGCATCCCCACGTCTGCGGCAGGAACAGGTAGCCGAGCTCGGCCTCCTCGGCAGCCTGACGAATGTGCCCGGTTGCTCTGGTGAGCGTGATCTGGCCGATCATCACTCCGTCGAGATCAACTATGAAAGGCTGGGGCGCCGGCGGTCCGGTGAGTCGGTCATGCCCGCGGAGCTCCGGTAACGGATGGGGCGTCCCATCCAGGAAGCACGATGGGACGCCCATTCGCTAGCTCAGCTCGCAGGTGATCGCCACGTGGGACGCTGCGCGACCACGGGAGATTGTCGAGGGGTTCGGTCTAGCGGGTGGACTTTGTGATGATGCCGCCGCCCTTGACGAAGCTCATCGGTGGGCAGAAGACGTAGGAAATGCCGCTGGTCTTCCAAACCGTCGCATCGCGAACGATGAGAGCACCACCGTCAAGAGGCTGGCACGTCACGGTCGCCTTATAGCTTCCGCCATTACTGTTGGTGCATCTGGCTTCCCAGCCGTTGTCGAACTTGCCGTAGGAGCACCCGGTCGGCCAGCCCGCGGGCGCTGCATTGGCCGCGCCTTGGGTTCCAAGGGTGAAACAGGCAGCCATCCCCATTGCGGCGAACAACGTCGAATGTAACTTCTTCATTTGTGTTGATCCTTTCTCAACCGGTCCGGCCGTTTTAGACTCGGGTTTCGATGCCCGAAGAAGTGGCTTTGGAGTCTCCCTGGCAGTACGCGTAGGACCATCCCGTCTGCTTCCACGTGCCGTCGATGTGATGCACCGTCCCGTTCGGGTACTTGCATACGGCGATGGCTCGGTAGTCGCCACCGTTGTGGTTAGTGCAACGGGCGACCGCTCCCCAACTGCCGGGGACCTCATAGTGGCAACCGGTGGGCCGCGCCATGATGCCGGCGTCGGAAGCCGATGCTGTAGCCCCGGCGCCGAGCGAGAAGACACCGGCCAACAGCATTCCAATTGCCGGGGTGGCAACGGTCCGCTGAATGCGAATTCTTTTCAGCACTTTTCTCCCTGCTTCCTCAGCGGTAAACGCTTGAGGCGTTATCCGACAGGACGGCAGGGGTCTGGCATTGTTTGAATTCCATGCGCCCTCCCTGTGTGAGGAAGACGCTTCCCCCTGCATGGCCACGACAATTCCACTCCTGGCGGGATCGAGCAAGCGAGAGCGCGATATTCTGAGGATTACTTGAGCATCGCTTCCCTGTGGGAGCCCCGAAGGGGGATAAGTGCGGCATAATCCTCCCGGTATATCTGGAAGGGTTGATTCCGATATCAGGGGCCGCAATATGAAAGAGGAATTTAGGCCGAAAAGTGTCCGAAATTCTTCGATCCCTTTCCCCTAAGAGTTCTCCCGTAACTGCTGGTCACAGTGAGCCGTTGGCGCCGGCCGACGTCAGCTGAAGAGGAGGTCGATGCCCTTCTCGGTGCAGAGCTGCAGGACGACCACGAACTGGCGGGCGTCGTCGAGGTGCCGTTGGAGGGGCGGGTCGATGCTTCCCTCTTGCGGCTGGTCGGCGATCTCTTGCCGGCGGGGCAGGATCGCGGCGCACGGCCGACGACTGTGTCGGAGGTGTGTCGCGTGTATCGCAGATAGTGCGCGAACAGTGAGAGACAACGAGAGAGGGCGAGAGTCAGTGAGACTGACTCCCGCCCTCTTCGATCGGCATCCGCCCTGGCCAACATAGGAACGTTCCTAGGTGGTATGGCGAGTGCCCCCGGCAGGATTCGAACCTGCGCACACGGCTCCGGAGGCCGTTGCTCTATCCCCTGAGCTACGGGGGCGTGTCGGTCGCGGTGTTCGCGGCGACGGGTAGAACCCTACCAGTTCCCTCGGGGTGTTCATGAACGGTTTCCCGGGGTCAGGGGCGGTCGGGAGCGGGCCGTAGGGAGGGGGCAGGGCGGGGGGAGAGGTACCCCGCACGGGGCGGAAGTGGGGAAAACCCGGACGCGGTGGCCGGTCCGGACCTACTCTCGAGTTGTGCCAGGCGCGTCGGGCCGGGTGCTTGTTGTGGACGACAACAAGGTCATCCGGCAGCTGATCAGGGTCAATCTCGAGCTGGAGGGCATCGAGGTCGTGACCGCGGCCGATGGTGCCGAGTGTCTGGATGTCGTTCATCAGGTGCAGCCCGATGTGGTCACCCTTGATGTCGTCATGCCTCGTTTGGACGGGCTGCGGACTGCCGCTCGGCTGCGTGCCGACGACCGGACCCGTGATCTTCCGCTCGCCATCGTCAGCGCCTGTACCCAGCACGAGGTCGAGGCCGGCCTCGATGTCGGCGTCGATGCCTTCCTCGCCAAGCCCTTTGAGCCCGCCGAACTTGTCCGCCTCGTACGGCAGTTGATCGAGCGGGAGCGGAGCGGAGTGCCCGGGGGAGTGGACGGGGTGGCCTTGGGGAGTGTTCTCGGGGGCGGGGAAGCCGAGCGGGCCGGCCGCACCGGCGGCTGAGCACCCCCGGTCGCGCGGTCAGCAGCGCCCATCGTCCACATCCCGGACCCTCACCCAAACCGACTCGCCTACCCACCCCCCTCCTCCCCTACGCTTGTCCCGTGACCCCCGTCGAGCTCTCCCGCACCGTGCTGCGCGCGGTGCGTCGTGCTGTCGACGAGGGGGAGCTGAGTGTCACCGTGCCGGGGCGGGCTGTCGTCACGCCTCCCGGGCCTGGTGGCTGTGGTGATTACGCCACCAACATCGCCCTCCAGCTCGCCCGCCCGGCCGGCCGGCCGCCCCTCCAGGTCGCCGAGGTGCTGCTGCCGTACCTCCTCGCCGCGGACGCCGTCACCGACGTTGTCGTCACGGGGCCCGGATTCCTCAACATCAGCTTGCGGAGCGGTTCGCCCGCGGTGCTGGTCGAGGAGATCCTGCGGCGGGGAAAGCGGTACGGACATGCCCACGGGCCCGACGCGCAGCCGCTCGTACCGCTCCATGCGCCCCACGAGGTCCGGGCCGTCGTTGTGATGGATGCCGCCGCCCGCATCCTCCGCTCGCAGGGGGCCTTCGTCCGCACCACCTGTGAGGCCCCTGTCCAGCCCGAGTGGACCGACATCCTGGGCGTACGCGTCGACAGCCACGGCCCCGCCGCAACACCGGGCCTCTTCCTGCGACCCGTACCGGCCCCCGTCGACCCCCTTCCGCTCGGCCGTGACGCCGCCCGCTGGGCCCTCCTCCATCCCGCCCCCCACGACCGCCCCCGCCTCACCGACGACCACCTCGTCCAGCGCGAGAGCAACCCCCTCTTCCGCGTGCGGTACGCCCACGCCCGCACCCGGGCTCTCAGCCGCAACGCCGCCGACCTGGGCTTCACCGCCGAGCCCGGAGACGTCCAGGACGCGCGGGCACTGGAGAACGCCCTCGCCGACCACCTCCGCGTCCTCACCCAGGCCGCATCCCAGCGCACGCCCGACCGTCTCGCCCGGCACCTCGTCACCGTCGCCGATGCCGCGCTCCCCCTCCTTCCCACCGTCCTCCCGCGCGGCGACGAGAAACCCTCGGCCGCCCACCGTGCCCGGCTCGCGCTCGCCGAAGCCGCCGGGGCGGTGCTGGCCGGTGGCCTGTCCCTGCTCGGCATCGACGCACCCCAACACCTCTGACACCTCTGAGAGAGCCACCCGAGAAATGAGCCGTTCCGCACACCCCGCCGGGCCCCGTCACGCTGACGTTCTCCCCGAGGGCCACTACTCGGCCCCGCCGGCCGACCTCAACACCCTCGACCCGAAGGTCTGGGCCCAGACGGTCACCCGCGACTCCCAGGGCGTCGTCACCGTCGGCGGCATCGACGTGAAGGCCCTCGCCGAAGAACACGGCACCCCCGCCTACATCGTCGACGAGACCGACTTCCGCGCCCGTGCCCGCGCCTGGCGCACCGCCTTCGGGCACGACGCCGACGTCTTCTACGCCGGCAAGGCCTTCCTCTCCCGCGCCATCGTGCGCTGGCTGCACGAGGAAGGGCTCAACCTGGATGTGTGCTCCGGCGGCGAGCTCGCCACCGCCCTCTCCGCCGGTATGCCCGCCGACCGCATCGCCTTCCACGGCAACAACAAGTCCACCGAAGAGATCCACCGCGCGATCACGGCAGGCGTCGGCCGCATCGTCCTCGACTCCTTCCAGGAGATCGTCCGCGTCGCCCACATCGCCGAGTCCCTCGGCAAGCGGCAGCGCGTCCAGATCCGTATCACCGTCGGCGTCGAGGCACACACCCACGAGTTCATCGCCACCGCCCACGAGGACCAGAAGTTCGGCATCCCGCTGGCCGGCGGCCAGGCCGCCGAGGCCGTACGCCGTGCCCTGAGGCTCGACGGGCTCGAGCTCATCGGGATTCACAGCCACATCGGGTCCCAGATCTTCGACATGTCGGGCTTCGAGGTCGCCGCCCACCGTGTCGTCGGGCTGCTGAAGGACATCCGTGACGAGCACGGTGTCGAGCTCCCCGAGATCGACCTCGGTGGCGGCCTCGGAATCGCCTACACCAGCGACGACGACCCCCGCGAGCCCCACGAGATCGCCAAGGCGCTGACGGAGATCGTCAGCCGTGAGTGCGACTCCGCCAAGCTGCGCACCCCCCGCATCTCCGTCGAACCGGGGCGCGCCATCGTCGGGCCGACCGCCTTCACGCTCTACGAGGTCGGCACCATCAAGCCCCTCGACGGGTTGCGGACGTACGTCTCCGTCGACGGCGGCATGTCCGACAACATCCGTACCGCGCTCTACGACGCCGAGTACAGCGTCGCTCTGGTGTCCCGCACCTCCGATGCCGCGCCCATGCTCGCCCGCGTCGTCGGCAAGCACTGTGAGAGCGGCGACATCGTGGTGAAGGACGCGTTCCTGCCGGCCGACCTGGCACCGGGTGACCTGATCGCCGTACCGGCGACGGGCGCGTACTGCCGGTCGATGGCCAGCAACTACAACCATGTGCTGCGCCCGCCGGTCGTCGCGGTCAACGACGGCGCATCCCGTGTCATCGTCCGCCGCGAGACGGAGGAGGACCTCCTGCGCCTCGACGTCGGGTGAGGCCCTGAGAAAGGCACCTCGAAAGGCCTCTCAAAAGACAGGGAAACGGGGAGCGGAAGATCTCCTGTCTTCCGCCCCTGTACAAATGAAATCGATGTCTCACGATCCGGACATGGGATAGAAACTCCCGTTCGGTGAGTGAGACTGGTCCAACCGTGACGGTATGAGGAAACGAGGTCGGATGATGCGTACGCGTCCGCTGAAGGTGGCGCTGCTGGGCTGTGGAGTGGTCGGCTCAGAGGTGGCGCGCATCATGACGACGCACGCCGACGACCTCGCCGCGCGCATCGGCGCCCCCGTGGAGCTCGCCGGTGTGGCCGTACGCCGGCCCTCCAAGGTCCGCGAGGGCATCGACCCCGCCCTCGTCACCACCGACGCCACCGCCCTCGTCAAGCGCGGCGACATCGACGTGGTCGTCGAGGTCATCGGCGGCATCGAGCCCGCTCGTACGCTCATCACCACCGCCTTCGAGCACGGCGCGTCCGTGGTCTCCGCGAACAAGGCCCTCCTCGCCCAGGACGGCGCCGACCTGCACGCGGCGGCGGAGGCGCACAACAAGGACCTCTACTACGAGGCCGCCGTCGCCGGTGCCATCCCGCTGATCCGTCCGCTGCGCGAGTCCCTCGCCGGGGACAAGGTGAACCGGGTGCTCGGGATCGTCAACGGGACCACCAACTTCATCCTCGACAAGATGGACTCCACCGGGGCCGGCTATCAGGAAGCCCTCGACGAGGCCACGGCGCTCGGATACGCGGAAGCGGACCCGACCGCCGATGTCGAAGCGTTCGACGCCGCCGCCAAGGCGGCCATCCTCGCCGGGATCGCCTTCCACACGCGCGTGCGTCTCGACGACGTCTACCGCGAGGGCATGACCGAGGTCACCGCCGCCGACTTCGCCTCCGCGCGGGAGATGGGCTGCACCATCAAGCTGCTCGCCATCTGTGAGCGGGCGGAGGACGGCGGGTCCGTCACCGCGCGCGTGCATCCCGCGATGATTCCGCTGACCCACCCGCTCGCCTCCGTGCGCGGCGCGTACAACGCCGTGTTCGTCGAGTCCGACGCCTCCGGGCAGCTGATGTTCTACGGCCCCGGCGCCGGCGGCGCCCCGACCGCCTCCGCCGTGCTCGGCGACCTCGTCGCCGTCTGCCGCAACCGGCTCAACGGCGCGACCGGCCCGGGGGAGTCGTCGTACGCCGCGCTGCCCGTGTCGGGCATGGGCGCGGTCGTCACGCGCTACCACATCAGCCTCGACGTGGCGGACAAACCGGGTGTTCTCGCCCAGGTCGCCACCGTGTTCGCCGAGCACGGTGTCTCGATCGATACGGTTCGCCAGCAGGGGAAGGACGGCGAGGCCTCTCTCGTCGTCGTCACGCACCGCGCGTCCGACGCCGCCCTGGGCGGCACCGTCGAGGCGTTGCGCAAGCTCGACACCGTGCGTGGTGTCGCCAGCATCATGCGGGTTGAAGGAGAGTAACCAGCAATGACCCACCAGTGGCGCGGAATCATCGAGGAGTACCGGGACCGGCTTCCGGTGTCCGACACCACGCCGGTCGTGTCGCTCCGCGAGGGCGGCACGCCCCTCGTGCCCGCGCAGGTGCTCTCCGAGCGCACGGGCTGCGAGGTCCACCTCAAGGTGGAGGGCGCCAACCCCACCGGGTCCTTCAAGGACCGCGGTATGACCATGGCCATCACGCGGGCGAAGGAGGAGGGCGCGAAGGCGGTCATCTGCGCCTCCACCGGCAACACGTCCGCGAGCGCCGCCGCGTACGCCGTGCGCGCCGGGATGGTCTGTGCCGTCCTCGTCCCGCAGGGCAAGATCGCGCTCGGCAAGATGGGACAGGCGCTCGTGCACGGCGCCAAGATCCTCCAGGTCGACGGCAATTTCGACGACTGCCTCACCCTCGCCCGCGCCCTGAGCGACAACTACCCCGTGGCGCTGGTCAATTCGGTCAATCCGGTGCGGATCGAGGGCCAGAAGACGGCCGCGTTCGAGATCGTGGACATGCTCGGCGACGCCCCCGACATCCACGTCCTGCCGGTCGGCAACGCGGGCAACATCACGGCGTACTGGAGGGGCTACAAGGAGTACGCCGCCGACGGCATCGCCGCCAGGACCCCGCGCATGTGGGGTTTCCAGGCCTCCGGCAGTGCTCCGATCGTGCGCGGCGAGATCGTCAAGGAACCGTCGACCATCGCCACCGCGATCCGCATCGGCAACCCCGCGTCCTGGCAGTTCGCCCTGGAGGCGCGGGACGAGTCCGGCGGCTTCATCGACGAGGTGACGGACCGTGAAATCCTGCGCGCCTACCGGCTGTTGGCCGCGCAGGAGGGTGTCTTCGTCGAGCCGGCGTCCGCCGCGTCCGTGGCCGGTCTGCTGAAGGCGGCCGAGCAGGGCAAGGTCGACCCGGGGCAGAAGATCGTGTGCACCGTCACCGGCAACGGCCTCAAGGACCCCGGCTGGGCCGTCGAGGGCGCCCCACGGCCGGTCATCGTCCCGGTCGACGCGGCGACGGCGGCCGAACGCCTCGGTCTCGCCTGACCTCCTCGAAGTTCGTCCGGTTGACCCTCGCCGAGGGTCAACCCGCAGGGGGTGGCACAGGGGGCTTACGACACGCATCGTGCGCCTCCTGTGCGCCCTATGTCGCCACAGAACCTTCCTTCGATAGGCTGTACCGAACCCGCCCGCCGCATATGCCTCCGCATATGGCCGGGTGCCGCGTCGTCTGTGCGGCCCGGAAGCGGTTCCCAGGGTTTTCACGCACCGGGGAACCTCCGTACGTATCGAATGTCTTCGACAGTCCCGCAGCTCAAGGAGAGTCATCGAGAGATGGCCGGTCCAGCATTCCGCGCCGCCGCCGTCCGAGTGCGCGTCCCCGCCACCAGCGCCAACCTCGGCCCGGGCTTCGACGCCCTCGGCCTGTCGCTGGGGCTGTACGACGACGTCGTCGTCCGGGTGGCCGACTCGGGGCTGCACGTCGACATCGCGGGTGAGGGCAGCGAGACACTCCCGCGTGACGAGAACCACCTTCTTGTACGGTCCCTGCGCACCGCCTTCGACCTGCTCGGCGGACAGCCGCGCGGCCTGGAGATCGTCTGCGCGAACCGCATTCCGCACGGCCGGGGCCTCGGCTCCTCCTCGGCCGCCATCTGCGCCGGCATCGTCGCCGCGCGCGCCGTGACCATAGGCGGCGAGGCCAAGCTGGACGACGTCGCCCTGCTCGAGCTCGCGACCGAGATCGAGGGCCACCCCGACAACGTGGCGGCCTGTCTGCTCGGCGGATTCACCCTGTCCTGGATGGAGGCCGGCGCCGCCCGGGCCATCAGGATGGATCCAGCCGATTCCATCGTTCCGGTGGTTTTCGTGCCCGGCAAACCGCTCCTGACGGAGACCGCGCGCGGACTGCTCCCGCGCACCGTGCCGCACGTCGACGCCGCCACCAACGCGGGCCGTGCAGCCCTGCTCGTCGAGGCCCTGACCCGGCGCCCCGAGCTGCTGCTGCCCGCCACTGAGGACCGTCTCCACCAGGAGTATCGCGCTCCGGCCATGCCGGAGAGCGCGGCGCTGGTGGAGCGGCTGCGGGCCGACGGGGTCCCGGCAGTCATCTCCGGCGCGGGCCCCACGGTGCTCGCGCTGGTGGACGGCGAAAGCGCCGACAAGGTCGCCCATCTGGCGGGCGAGGGATGGGCCGCGAACCGGCTGGAACTCGACGCTCAGGGGGCGAGCGTGCTGCCGCTCGCGCCCTCCGGTGACATCTGAAATCCGGCGGTTGCCGGATTTCGAGAGGGGGAATGTTTGTTGGATCCGGTAGTGTTAACCTCAAGTCTGCACCCGACCCCACCATGGCGAGGTGCTTCACGTCCCCGTCCGGGACAGACATTCTTCCGGGAGCCTCCCAAGCCGCACTGTGTTCCGTACGACGTACGCGGGCAGTACGCCGTACGCGGGCACTGAGCGACTTGCCGGGCACGCTCCGGAACCGGTGCGACCAAGCCACGTGACACGGACACTCAGTGCCACTGCTTTGGGAAGCGCCGTCACCACATTCCTCCGCCGTCCAGGCGGACCACCGCCCCGGCACGGTCCACACAGCAAGGACCGATGCCGGACAGCACAACCGGTCGCCGAGCCAGACAGGCCGACGTCCGCTCCAGGGAAGGACCCTTCGTGAGCGACACCACCGATCTGATGGGCGCACGTGTCGAGGAGACAGCTGCCGCGCCCGCCACGGACGCCTCCGCGCCTGCCAGCGGTGCCGGCTCCCGGCGGCGCCGCGGTACCGGCCTCGAGGGCATGGTGCTGGCCGAGCTGCAGCAGGTCGCCTCGGGCCTCGGTATCAGGGGCACCGCGCGGATGCGCAAGAGCCAGCTGATCGAGGTCATCAAGGAGGCGCAGGCGGGAGGGGGTGCGGCTCCCAAGGCCGCGGTTCCCGCCGGGGACGCCGCCGAGACCAAGCCCAAGCGCCGGGCCACCTCCAAGGCCCGTACGGGCGACGAGGCCGCTCCCGCCGCCGCGAAGAAGGCGGCCGCGAAGGCCGAGGCCCCCGCCGAGCAGGCCGTGGCCCAGCAGCAGATCGAGATTCCCGGCCAGCCGGCTGGGGGCCCCTCCCGCGCGAGCGAAGCCGAGCGTGGGGGAGACGATGCCCCTGTGGAGCGCCGTCGCCGTCGTGCCACCGCCGAGGCCGGCAGCCCGGAGACGGTCACGGCCGAGGCGAAGAGCGAGCCGAAGGCCGAGACGCCCGCCCCGCAGGCGCAGGGCGAGGCCAAGAGCGACGCCGACGGTGGCGAGAACCGTCGCCGCGACCGCCGTGAGCGCGGCCGCGACCGTGGTGAGCGCGGCGACCGTGGCGACCGCGGTGACCGCCGCAAGGGCGAGGAGCAGCAGGGCGGCCAGGGTGGCGGCCAGCAGCAGCGCCAGGACCGTCCCGACCGCCAGGACCGTCAGGACCGTCAGCAGCAGGGTGGCGGTGGTCGTCCCGACCGCCAGGACCGCCAGCGTGACACCGGCCCGCAGGACGACGACGACTTCGATGGCGGCCGCCGTGGCCGTCGTGGCCGCTACCGCGACCGCCGTGGCCGTCGCGGGCGTGACGAGATGGGCGGCCCCGAGCCGCAGGTCGCCGACGACGACGTCCTGATCCCGGTCGCGGGCATCCTCGACATCCTCGACAACTACGCCTTCATCCGTACGTCGGGCTACCTGCCGGGCCCCAACGACGTGTACGTCTCCCTCGCCCAGGTCCGCAAGAACGGCCTGCGCAAGGGTGACCACGTCACCGGTGCGGTGCGTCAGCCCAAGGAAGGCGAGCGCCGCGAGAAGTTCAACGCGCTGGTCCGCCTGGACTCGCAGAACGGCATGGCGCCCGAATCCGGGCGCGGTCGGCCGGAGTTCAACAAGCTGACGCCGCTGTACCCGCAGGAACGCCTCCGTCTGGAGACGGACCCGGGCATCCTCACCACCCGCATCATCGACCTCGTCGCGCCGATCGGTAAGGGCCAGCGCGGTCTGATCGTGGCCCCGCCGAAGACCGGCAAGACCATGATCATGCAGGCGATCGCCAACGCGATCACGCACAACAACCCCGAGTGCCACCTGATGGTCGTCCTGGTCGACGAGCGTCCGGAAGAGGTCACCGACATGCAGCGGTCGGTCAAGGGCGAGGTCATCTCCTCGACCTTCGACCGCCCGGCCGAGGACCACACCACGGTCGCCGAGCTCGCCATCGAGCGCGCCAAGCGCCTGGTGGAGCTGGGTCACGACGTGGTCGTGCTGCTCGACTCGATCACGCGTCTGGGCCGTGCGTACAACCTGGCGGCCCCGGCCTCCGGCCGCATCCTGTCCGGCGGTGTCGACTCGACCGCCCTGTACCCGCCGAAGCGCTTCTTCGGTGCGGCCCGCAACATCGAGGACGGCGGCTCGCTGACCATCCTCGCCACCGCCCTGGTGGACACCGGGTCCCGCATGGACGAGGTCATCTTCGAGGAGTTCAAGGGCACCGGCAACGCCGAGCTCAAGCTCGACCGGAAGCTCGCCGACAAGCGGGTCTTCCCGGCGGTGGACGTCGACGCGTCCGGCACCCGTAAGGAAGAGCTCCTGCTCGGCAGCGACGAGCTCGCCATCACCTGGAAGCTGCGCCGGGTGCTGCACGCGCTCGACCAGCAGCAGGCGATCGAGCTGCTTCTCGACAAGATGAGGCAGACGAAGTCGAACGCGGAGTTCCTGCTCCAGATCCAGAAGACGACGCCGATGCCCGGCAACGGCGACTGACGTCAGCTTCCACAAAGGGCCACCCCTGAGAAAGGGGTGGCCCTTTGTGCTGTATGTGGCCGGGGTAAGATCGCGCTCTTCGGTCAACTTTTCGACCGCGAACTCATGATCCCGAGGGGGGACTTACGTGGGTACACCCATGTCCGGGGGCGGCGGCCGACACAGACGTCGGATACGGATCGCCCTGCCCATGGGCGCGGCCGGTGTGGTCGCCGCCGTGGCCGCCGCGCTGCTGACCTCGTCCGCCGGTGCCGCCACCGCCGTCTCGCCGAAGCCGCCGGTCAAGGCCGAGGTCGCGCAGCCCTCGCTCGCCGAGCTGCAGCAGCGGATCGCCGGCGCCATGGCGGGTGACGACACCCCGGGCGGTACGACGGCCAAGTCCTCGCTGAGCGCGAGCACCGACCCCGGCACGTCCACCGTCGACCCGATGGTCATCGGCGGTACGACGACCACCATCACCACGGCCCCCTGGATGGCGCAGCTCTGGTACACCGACGACCAGGGCACCGCCGACGAGAGCGACGACACCGGCTTCTTCTGTGGCGGCGCCGTCATCGCGCCGACGAAGATCCTCACCGCCGCGCACTGCGTGAAGGGCTACGACTGGCACGCCGGCGGCGCCGTCGTGACCGGCACCTCCCAGCTGCCCTCGGCGGGCGACCTGCACGGCGGCACCGTCAGCGGTGTCCTGCGGCAGTGGAACCACCCGTCGTACAGCGCGCGGACCATCGACAACGACGTCGCGGTGCTCACCCTGGCAAGCCCCGTCAAGGCGACGCCGATCCGCATGACGACGTCCAACGACACCGCCTCGTACGCCACCGGCACCAGTGCCAAGGTCTACGGCTGGGGCCGTACCAGCTCCACCACCCAGGACATCTCCGAGACGCTGAAGACGGCGACGCTGCCGATCAAGTCCGACGCCACCTGCGCCGGCTACTACGGCACCGACTTCGTCAAGGGCCACATGGTCTGCGCGGGCAACCCCGCCAGCGGCAGCGACACCGGTACGACGTCCGCCTGCAACGGCGACTCCGGCGGCCCGCTGGTCGTGAACAACCGGATCGTGGGCGTCGTCTCCTGGGGTGTGGCCAACTGTGTGGCGAAGGGCGCCTACAGCGTCTTCGCCAAGGTCAGCACGTACGTCGGCGCCGCCTATCCGCGCGTCGACGACACCAACCTGAGCTTCGACCACAAGGCCGACCTGTGGGTGCGCAACGCCTCCACCAAGACCGGCTACGAGAAGGACTCCACGGGCAGCGCCTTCGGCGCCCGGCAGTCCTGGGGCAACTGGAGCGGCGTCAACGTCGTCCTGCAGACCGACCTCAACCGGGACGGCTACCAGGACTTCGTGTACCGGGAGAGCACGACCGGCGACGTCTACTGGTGGCGCTACGTCCCGGCCACCGAGAGCTGGGCCGACCCCAAGCAGATCTTCGACAACTGGAAGACCCGCACCCGCATCCTGAGCCCCGGCGACGTCACCGGCGACTACCTGCCCGACATGCTCTCGGTCGACTCCGCCGGCGTCCTGTGGATCTACCCCGGCAAGGGCAACGGCACCTTCGCGGCCCGCGTGAAGTTCGGCTCCGGCTGGAACCAGTACAACGCCCTGCTCGGGCACGGTGACTTCACCGGTGACGGCAAGACCGACCTGATCGCCCGCGGCAAGAGCAACGGCTACATCTACCTCTACAAGGGCACCGGCAAGTCCGGCAGCGGAGCCTTCTCCGCCCGGGTCAAGGTGCGCACCTGGAGCACCACGACGTACAACGCCTTCGACGCGGTCGGTGACGTCACCGGCGACGGCAAGGCCGACTTCCTGGCCCGTACGCCCGGAGGCACGCTCTACCTGTACAAGGGCACCGGCAAGGCGACGAGCGAGATCTTTGCCACAAGGGTCTCCGTGGGGACCGATTTCAAGCAGTACGACATCTTCGGCTGAAACCGCTGGTGAGTGGCGTTCGCCCCGGATAGTCCGTTACGCACTGTGGCCACCGCTTCACAGGGTGGCCACAGTGCGTTGTGCAACCCTTTCCCGAGTTTCGCCGTCTGACCAGGCGGAGCGACAGCGGTGCGGTCGGGTCTTTCCACGACCACGCCTGACCCTGAAAGCAGGGGGTAACCGACCGGACGGGATTCGAGGAGCAGATGTCAGCCGAGAGCACGCCGGAGTCCGGCATACCGGACGAGTCCGGTACCAGGGGCCGCCACCGAGCCAAGGGCAGCCGCCGCAAGCCCCGAGGCACGCGCCGCAAGGGCCTTCTCGTCATGGCCTGGGTCGCGGCGGGCATCGTCGTCCTCGGCGGCACCGGCGCGGGCTACGTGTACTTCAAGCTCAACGGCAACATCAAGAGCGTCGACATCGACTCGGCCCTCGGCACCGACCGGCCGACCAAGGTCGACAACGGCTCCGAGAACATCCTCGTCCTCGGCTCGGACACCCGCTCCGGCTCCAACAAGAAGCTCGGCGGCGGCACCGACGACGGCAGTGCCCGCTCCGACACCGCGATGGTCGTGCACGTCTACGAGGGGCACAAGAAGGCCAGCGTCGTCTCCATACCGCGCGACACCATCATCGACCGCCCCGAGTGCACCGACACCAAGGGCGAGACGCACGACGCCGCGTCCGAGGTGATGTTCAACTCCGCGTACTCGACCGGGGGCGCCGCCTGTGCGGTGAAGACCGTCGAGTCCATCACCGGCATCCGCATGGACCACTACCTCGAGGTCGACTTCAGCGGCTTCGAGAAGATCATCGACGAGCTCGGCGGCGTCAAGGTCACCACGACCAAGGACATCAAGGACGACGACAGCCACCTGGACCTGAAGGCCGGCACGCACACCCTCACGGGCGAGCAGGCTCTCGGCCTGGTCCGCACCCGGCACGGCGTCGGCGACGGCTCCGACCTCGGCCGCATCCAGCTCCAGCAGGCCTTCATCAAGGCGCTGATCAACCAGGTCAAGGCCATCGACCTGTTCGGCGGCGGCACCAAGCTGTACGACCTCGCCAACACCGCCACCAAGGCCGTCACGACCGACTCCGACCTGGGCTCGATCAACAAGCTCATGTCCTTCGCCACCGGCCTCAAGGGCATCAGCGCCGCCAACATGCACATGGTCACGATGCCGGTCCAGTACGACCCGGCGGACCCGAACCGGGTCATCGTCGAGGAGGCCAAGGCCAAGCAGGTGTGGACGGCGCTGGAGAACGACCAGGCGATCCCGAAGTCGGCCACGGAGGGCACAGCCACCGGTGACGCCGACGGCGTCGTAAGCGCCCCGTAAGGGGCGCGGGGCTGTATCGATGTGCGGCTCCGCCGCGCGGGCGCGACCAGCCCCCACCGGCCCGCAGGGAATACCTGACGCCCGCCCCCCGTTTTGGGGGATGGCCCCAGTCCTGGCAGACTGGTACGTCGGCTCCGGTTCACGCCTCCGCATCCCGCGGCTGCGACCCGGCGCCCTCCCGAAACTAGGAGACACCCTTGAAGCGCGACATCCACCCCGAGTACGTCGAGACCCAGGTCAGCTGCACCTGTGGCGCGTCGTTCACCACTCGCAGCACCATCGACTCCGGCACCATCCGTGCCGAGGTCTGCTCCGAGTGCCACCCGTTCTACACGGGCAAGCAGAAGATCCTCGACACCGGTGGCCGTGTGGCCCGCTTCGAGGCCCGCTTCGGCAAGGCTGCCGGCTCCAAGAAGTAGCGAGCCCCATATCGCCGGTCCACGGTCGCGCCCCCTCACCGGGCGCACCGGGACCGGCGTTTTTGGTCGCCCGCCTACCCCCTTTCCCAGCAGTACAGGAGCCGAAAGATGTTCGAGGCCGTCGAGGAACTCCTCGGTGAGCACGCCGACCTGGAGAAGAAGCTGGCCGACCCCTCGGTCCACGCCGACCAGGCCAACGCGCGCAAGCTGAACAAGCGGTACGCCGAGCTCACCCCGATCGTCGCCACGTACCGCTCCTGGAAGCAGACCGGCGAGGACATCGAGACCGGGCGCGAGTACGCCGCCGTCGATCCCGACTTCGCCGCCGAGGTCAAGGAGCTGGAGAAGCAGCGCGAGGAACTGACGGAGAAGCTGCGCCTTCTCCTCGTCCCGCGCGACCCCAGCGACGACAAGGACGTCATCCTCGAGATCAAGGCGGGCGCGGGCGGCGACGAGTCCGCCCTGTTCGCCGGCGACCTGCTGCGCATGTACCTGCGGTATGCCGAGCGGGTCGGCTGGAAGACCGAGATCATCGACGCCACCGAGTCCGAACTGGGCGGCTACAAGGACGTCCAGGTCGCCGTGAAGACCAAGGGCGGCCAGGGCGCGACCGAGCCCGGGCAGGGTGTGTGGGCGCGGATGAAGTACGAGGGCGGCGTGCACCGCGTGCAGCGGGTGCCGGCGACCGAGTCGCAGGGCCGTATCCACACCTCCGCGGCCGGTGTCCTCGTGACCCCCGAGGCGGAGGAGGTGGAGGTGGAGATCAACCCCAACGACCTCCGTATCGACGTCTACCGGTCCTCCGGCCCCGGCGGCCAGTCCGTCAACACCACCGACTCCGCCGTGCGCATCACGCACATTCCCACCGGAGTCGTCGCCTCCTGCCAGAACGAGAAGAGCCAGCTGCAGAACAAGGAGCAGGCGATGCGTATCCTGCGCTCCAGGCTGCTTGCCGCGGCGCAGGAGGAGGCGGAGCGTGAGGCCGCCGACGCCCGCCGCAGCCAGGTCCGCACCGTCGACCGCTCCGAGAAGATCCGCACGTACAACTTCCCGGAGAACCGCATCTCGGACCACCGCGTCGGCTTCAAGGCCTACAACCTGGACCAGGTCCTGGACGGCGAACTCGACGCGGTGATCCAGGCCTGCGTCGACGCGGACTCGGCAGCGAAGCTGGCGGCCGCGTAAGACACCACACGTACGACCGAGTACGACACGGAGGACCTGCGTGCAGCAATCATTTGGGGGGCGACCCCCAAACCCCCGAGGCGTGCTGCTCGCCGAGGTGGCTCAGGCCACCCAGCGGCTGGCCGACGCCGGCGTGCCCTCGCCGCGCAACGACGCGGAGGAGCTCGCCGCGTTCGTGCACGGCGTGAAGCGGGGCGAGCTGCACTCCGTGAAGGACTCCGACTTCGACGCCCGCTACTGGGAGGTCATCGCCCGGCGTGAACAGCGCGAGCCGCTGCAGCACATCACCGGGCGGGCCTTCTTCCGGTACCTGGAACTCCAGGTCGGGCCAGGGGTGTTCGTGCCCCGTCCCGAGACGGAGTCCGTGGTCGGCTGGGCCATAGACGCCGTGCGCGCGATGGACGTCGTCGAGCCGCTGATCGTCGACCTGTGCACCGGGTCCGGCGCGATCGCGCTCGCCCTCGCCCAGGAGGTCCCGCGCTCGCGTGTGCACGCCGTGGAGCTGTCCGAGGACGCCCTCAAGTGGACGCGCAAGAACATGGCGGGGTCCAGGGTCGACCTGCGGCAGGGCAACGCCCTGGACGCCTTCCCCGACCTCGACGGCCAGGTCGACCTGGTCATCTCCAACCCCCCGTACATCCCGCTCACCGAATGGGAGTACGTCGCTCCCGAGGCACGGGACTACGACCCCGAACTCGCCCTGTTCTCGGGCGAGGACGGCCTCGACCTGATCCGCGGCATCGAACGCACCGCACACCGGCTGCTGCGCCCGGGCGGTGTCGTCGTCATCGAGCACGCCGACACCCAGGGCGGCCAGGTGCCGTGGATCTTCACCGAGGAGCGGGGCTGGGCCGACGCGGCCGACCACCCCGACCTCAACAACCGCCCCCGCTTCGCGACCGCCCGCAAGGCGACGCCGTGAGCGCCCCGCAGACTCTTTTCCAGAAGTTCGTGTACGAGGAGGCCCGCTAGATATGGCACGGCGATACGACACCAACGACGCGACCGACCGCACGACCGGTCTGCGCGAGGCCGCGTCCGCCGTCCGCCGTGGCGAGCTCGTGGTGCTGCCGACGGACACGGTGTACGGCATTGGCGCCGACGCGTTCTCCTCGGAAGCGGTGTCCGATCTCCTCGAGGCCAAGGGCCGCGGCCGCAACATGCCCACGCCTGTCCTCATCGGCTCCCCGAACACCCTGCACGGCCTGGTCACGGACTTCTCCGAGCTGGCCTGGGAGCTGGTCGACGCCTTCTGGCCGGGCGCGCTCACGCTCGTCGCCAAGCACCAGCCGTCCCTCCAGTGGGACCTGGGGGACACCCGTGGCACCGTCGCCGTGCGCATGCCGTTGCACCCGGTCGCCATCGAGCTGCTCACCGAGGTCGGCCCGATGGCCGTCTCCTCCGCGAACCTGACCGGCCACCCGGCGCCGGAAGACTGTGACGCGGCGCAGGAGATGCTCGGCGACTCGGTCTCCGTGTACCTGGACGGCGGCCCGACCCCCGGCAACGTGCCGTCCTCGATCGTCGACGTCACCCGCGAGGTACCGCTGCTGCTGCGCGCGGGAGCCATCTCCGCGGACGAGCTGCGCAAGGTCGTACCCGACCTCGAGGTGGCGAATTGACGGCCCCTGACGCGGGGCGTGGCATAGGCAACGGGGAAGGGACGGGGAGCCTGTTCGAACAGGGCCTCCCGCTCGACAGCTTCCGCATCCTCCACGTCAGCACCGGCAACGTGTGCCGCTCGCCGATCACCGAGCGGCTGACCCGTCATGCCCTGGCGGAGCGGCTCGGCGACCCCCTGTGGGGCGGGGTGATCGTGGAGAGCGCCGGCACCTGGGGCCATGAGGGCGCGCCCATGGAGGCCAACGCGGAGACCGTGCTGGCCGACTTCGGGGCGGACGCCTCCGGCTTCACCGGCCGCGAACTGCTCGACGAACACGTCATCAGGGCCGACCTGGTCCTCACGGCGACCCGCGACCACCGGGCCCAGGTCATCTCCATGGGCCACTCGGCGGGCCTGCGCACCTTCACCCTGAAGGAGTTCACCCGCCTGGTGAAGGCGATCGACCCCGCGACCCTGCCTCCCCTGGAGGACGGCATGGTCGCGCGCGCCCGTGCCCTGGTTCGCGCTGCGGCGGCTCTACGCGGGTGGCTTCTGGCCCCGACGGCCGAGGCGGACGAGGTGTACGACCCGTACGGCGCCCCGCTGACCTTCTTCCGCTCGATCGGGGACGAGATAAACGAGGCGCTGGATCCGGTGGTGACGGCATTGACCGGGGTGCCCGCGCGTACGTGACGCGGTGTTTCGCCCCCTCCGCCCCTTCCCGTCCCGTCCCTGGGGGCTGCCGCCCCCAGACCCCCGCTTCGGCCCGAAGGGCCTCGTCCTCAAACGCCGGACGGGCTGAGATTGCGCGCCCCATGCGTTCCGGGCCGTGCCTGAACGGCCTCGTCCTCAAACGCCGGACGGGCTGAGACGGCGTCCCGGGCCTACATTGGACCTACGTCACCGTCGACTCCCGGAGTCCGCCATGTCGGTCACCCATGCCCCCGAGTCCGCCGTCGATGTCCTGCGGCGGCAGGACCCCGAGCTGGCCGAGATCCTGCTCGGGGAAGCCGACCGGCAGTCGACCACGCTCCAGCTGATCGCGGCCGAGAACTTCTCCTCGCCGGCCGTGCTGGCCGCCCTCGGCTCGCGCCTCGCGAACAAGTACGCCGAGGGCTATCCGGGGGCCCGGTACCACGGCGGCTGCGAGATCGTCGACCTCGCCGAGCGGATCGCCGTGGAACGGGCGAAGGCGCTGTTCGGCGCCGAGCACGCCAACGTGCAGGCCCATTCGGGCTCGTCGGCCGTGCTCGCCGCGTATGCCGCGCTGCTGCGCCCCGGCGACACCGTGCTCGCCCTCGGCCTGCCCTACGGCGGTCACCTCACGCACGGCTCGCCCGCCAACTTCTCCGGCCGCTGGTTCGACTTCGTGGGGTACGGGGTGGACGCGGAGACCGGGCTCATCGACCACGACCAGGTGCGCACGCTGGCCCGTACCCACCGGCCCAAGGCGATCGTGTGCGGCTCCATCGCCTACCCCCGGCACATCGACTACGCCTACTTCCGGGAGGTCGCCGACGAGGTCGGCGCGTATCTCATCGCCGACGCCGCCCACCCCATCGGCCTGGTCGCCGGGGGAGCGGCGCCGAACCCGGTGCCGTACGCCGACGTCGTGTGTGCCACCACCCACAAGGTGCTGCGCGGCCCGCGCGGCGGCATGATCCTGTGCGGCGCCGATCTCGCGGAGCGGGTCGACCGGGCGGTCTTCCCCTTCACCCAGGGCGGTGCCCAGATGCACACCATCGCCGCCAAGGCCGTCGCGTTCGGCGAGGCGGCAACACCGGCCTTCACGGCGTACGCCCATCAGGTGGTCGCCAATGCCCGGGTGCTGGCGGCCACGCTCGCCGCCGAGGGACTCGTCGTCACCACCGGCGGGACCGACACCCACCTGGTGACGGCCGATCCGGCGCCGCTCGGCGTCGACGGACGCACCGCGCGCGGCCGGCTCGCGGCCGCCGGAATGGTGCTCGACTGCTGTGCGCTGCCGCACGCGGACGTCCGTGGCCTGCGGTTCGGCACCGCGGCCGTGACCACGCAGGGCATGGGGGAGGCGGAGATGGTGCGGATCGCCGTACTGTTCGCAGGGGTGCTCAGGGGTGACGTGGAGAGTCAGAAGGCACGTGAAGAAGTGCGGGAGCTGGCCGGGGGATTTCCGCCGTATCCCGGCTGAACCGGGGTAGGCGCTGATCCGTACACAGCCACACGTGCAACCATCGTCGCTACCCGGAAGTCCCCAACCGTATGCGTCCGTCGCTAGTGTGTGGGGCTGAGATGGCCAGCGAGACCTGTGGGGAAGCCTGTGCGTGAATACCTGCTGACGCTCTGCGTGACGGCCGCGGTGACGTATCTGCTGACAGGGCCGGTACGGAAATTCGCGATCGTCGCCGGAGCGATGCCGGAGATCAGGGCCCGTGACGTGCACCGGGAACCGACTCCGCGGCTCGGCGGGATCGCCATGTTCTTCGGCCTGTGCGCGGGTCTGCTGGTCGCGGACCACCTCGCCAACCTGAACGAGGTGTTCGCCAAGTCCAACGAGCCGCGGGCCCTGCTCTCCGGGGCGGCCCTGATCTGGCTGATCGGCGTCCTGGACGACAAGTTCGAGATCGACGCCCTGATCAAGCTGGGCGGCCAGATGATCGCCGCGGGCGTGATGGTCATGCAGGGTCTGACGATCCTGTGGCTGCCCATCCCCAGCGTCGGCTCGGTCGCGCTGACCCAGTGGCAGGGCACCCTGCTGACGGTGGCGCTCGTCGTCATCACCATCAACGCGGTGAACTTCGTCGACGGCCTCGACGGCCTCGCGGCCGGCATGGTGTGCATCGCCGCGGCCGCGTTCTTCCTCTACGCCTACCGGGTCTGGGTCTCGTACGGCATCGAGGCCGCCGCCCCCGCCACGCTGTTCGCGGCGATCCTGATGGGCATGTGCCTGGGCTTCCTGCCGCACAACATGCATCCCGCGCGGATCTTCATGGGCGACTCCGGGTCGATGCTCATCGGCCTGGTGCTGGCGGCCGGCGCCATCTCCATCACCGGGCAGGTCGACCCGGACGCGCTGAAGCTGTTCGCCGGCTCCGAGAAGGCGGCCGTGCACCAGACGGTGCCCGTCTACATCCCGCTGCTGCTGCCGCTGACGATCATCGCGATCCCGGCCGCCGACCTGATCCTCGCGATCGTGCGCCGCACCTGGCGCGGCCAGTCGCCGTTCGCGGCGGACCGGGGGCATCTGCACCACCGCCTGCTGGAGGTCGGCCACTCGCACAGCCGGGCGGTGTTGATCATGTACTTCTGGTCGGCGCTGATCGCCTTCGGGGCGCTCGCCTACTCGGTGAACTCGGCGTCCATGTGGATCGTGCTCGGCGTCGTCTTCCTCAGCGCGATCGGCCTCGCGCTGCTCCTGCTGCCCCGCTTCACCCCGCGCGCCCCGCGCTGGGCCGAGCACTTCGTGCCGCCGCGTTACCGGCGGCGCCGGGTGGTCGTCGAGGAGCCCGTGCCGACGCCCGCGGTGGAGGAGGAGAGCCGCACTCCCGTGACCGCGCGGGTCGCCGGCGTCAATGGGGCGACCGCGCTGGGCGCGCGTTCGCGTCCCCTGGAGAGGCGGAAGGCCGAGACGTCCCGCTGACGGGACAAGGTAAGAATCTGACTAGAGCATTGCCAACTCGTGGGAAAGCAAAGCTCCCCAATACCAGACAAGTCGCCCCGAGTCCCGCACAGACGGGCACTGTCACTCTCATGTGTGACACCGAGCACACCACTTGGTAAAGACCGCATCAAATAGTTTGTGATACGGTTCACGAGAACCCCGGATAGAGCCGAAGGACCGCAGTGCGACGGTCCCTTGGCGTGAGGTATCCCCTCAGCCCGGGACTACGCTCGTCCATGACGACACCCCTGCCCCCTGTGAAAGCGGAGTTGCCGCCATGCCGTCCAACGACGTCCGGATCCTGCTCCAGGCCGCTGTGCCCACAGCAGCCGTCGGCGCTGTAGCCGCCGTCGTCAGTGGCGTGGTCGCCGGTGGCAAGGGAGCGATCGGGGCGGGCGTCGCGACACTGATCGTGATCCTGTTCATGGGAATCGGTCTCTACGTTCTGCAGCGCACTGCCAAATCGCTTCCGCACCTGTTCCAGGCGATGGGCCTGATGCTGTACGCGGCACAGATCCTGCTGCTCTTCATCTTCCTCGCGGCCTTCAAGAACACGACTCTGTTCAACGCCCGGGCCTTCGCGATCACGCTCGTCGTCGGCACCCTCGTGTGGATCGCCGCTCAGACGCGCGCGCACATGAAGTCCAAGATCCTCTACGTCGAGCCCGAGTCTTCGGGCGACAAGCCCGAAAAGACGGGGCACTCGTCGTGAGGGGTAGGGCCGGGATAAGGGCGCTACAGAGATGCTGCTATCGTCCGGTGCCAACTGCGGCATCGCGGGCGCGGGCATCTGAGCTGACGCCTGCTCAATCGCGAGGCGAGATGCCCCCCAGCCGCCCCCATATCCGAAACACCAGTCCCGTGCCGAACCGCGGCTGCGCGCCGCGCCGACACAACGAGGTTGCCGTACCTATGCGCCACGCTGAAGGAGCCCGCGGTGAGTGCTGACCCGACGCAGACGCTCGCCTTCGAGACCGACTGCCACCTGTTCGACGGTTGTGGCTTCCCGGCTCCGGGCCTGCACTCGTTCCTGTTCGAGCCGCTCTTGGGCGACGCCGACGGCAACGGCCTCTACTTCAACAAGCCGATGCTGCTGGCGCTTCTGGGCTCCATCATCATCGTGGGATTCTTCTGGGCCGCGTTCGCCAGGCCGAAGCTGGTCCCCGGCAAGCTCCAGATGGTCGCCGAGGCCGGCTACGACTTCGTACGCCGCGGCATCGTCTACGAGACGATCGGCAAGAAGGAGGGCGAGAAGTACGTCCCGCTCGCCGTCTCGCTCTTCTTCTTCATCTGGATGTTGAACCTCTGGTCGATCATCCCGGTCGCCGCCTTCCCGGTGACGTCGATCATCGCCTACCCGGCGATCCTGGCCCTGATCGTCTACGTCACCTGGGTCTCGCTGACCTTCAAGCGGCACGGCTTCGTGGGCGCCTTCAAGAACTTCACCGGCTACGACAAGTCGCTGGGCCCGGTGCTCCCGCTCGCCATGACCATCGAGTTCTTCTCGAACCTGGTGGTCCGCCCGTTCACGCACGCGGTGCGACTGTTCGCGAACATGTTCGCCGGCCACACCCTGCTGCTGCTCTTCACGATCGCCAGCTGGTACATGCTGAACGGCATCGGCGTCGCCTATTCCGCCGTCTCGTTCGTGATGGTCATCGTGATGACGGCCTTCGAGCTCTTCATCCAGGCAGTTCAGGCGTACGTCTTCGTCCTCCTGACCTGCACCTTCATCCAGGGCGCGCTCGCCGAGCACCACTGAGCACCCCGCTGTCGAACCCCCAGAGTCGTCCGGTGGCCAACCCCCACCGGTCCGTAAAGAGAAGGAAGAACTGGCATGTCCAACCTTGCTGCTGTCACCGGTGACCTCGGTTCCGTCGGTTACGGTCTTGCGGCCATCGGCCCCGGCGTCGGCGTTGGCATCATCTTCGGTAACGGCACCCAGGCCCTCGCCCGCCAGCCCGAGGCGGCCGGCCTCATCCGCGCCAACCAGATCCTGGGCTTCGCCTTCTGTGAGGCGCTCGCCCTGATCGGTCTCGTCATGCCGTTCGTCTACTAAGACGAACGCTGACGACCGACCCTTTCGACGAAAGGCACTGATGTGACATCCGCCCTGGTTTTCCTGGCGGCTGAGGGTGAGAAGGAGAACCCCCTCATCCCGCCGTGGCCGGAAGTTGTCATCGGCCTCATCGCTTTCGTCATCGTCTTCGGCTTCCTCGCCAAGAAGCTCCTCCCGACCATCAACAAGGTTCTGGAAGAGCGTCGCGAGGCCATCGAGGGCGGTATCGAGAAGGCCGAGGCCGCACAGACCGAGGCCCAGAGCGTCCTTGAGCAGTACAAGGCCCAGCTCGCCGAGGCCCGCCACGAGGCCGCGCGGCTGCGCCAGGAGGCGCAGGAGCAGGGTGCCGCGCTCATCGCCGAGATGCGTGCGGAAGGCCAGCGGCAGCGCGAGGAGATCGTCGCCGCCGGTCACTCCCAGCTCGAGGCCGACCGCAAGGCCGCCGCGTCCGCGCTGCGCCAGGACGTCGGCACGCTTGCGACCGAACTGGCCGGCAAGCTGGTCGGCGAGTCCCTCGAGGACCACGCCCGGCAGAGCCGCGTGATCGACCGCTTCCTCGGTGAGCTTGAGGAGAAGGCCGAGGCCAGCCGATGAACGGAGCGAGCCGCGAGGCCCTGGCAGCCGCCCGTGAGCGTCTCGACGCGCTGACGGACTCCACGTCCGTGGACGCCGGCTCGCTCGCCGACGAGCTGGCCGCCGTCACCGCGCTGCTGCACCGCGAGGTGTCGCTGCGCCGGGTCCTGACCGACCCGTCGCAGTCCGGCGAGGCCAAGGCCGAACTGGCCCAGCGCCTGCTCGGCTCCCAGGTCGGCGGCCAGGCCGTCGACCTGGTGTCCGGTCTGGTGCGTTCCCGCTGGTCACAGTCGCGCGACCTGGTCGACGCGCTGGAGCAGCTGGCCGCCCTCGCCGACCTCACGGCCGCGCAGAAGGCGGGCACGCTCGACAGCGTCGAGGACGAGCTGTTCCGGTTCGGCCGGATCGTCTCCTCGAGCACCGAGCTGCGCGCCGCGCTGACCGACCGCAAGGCTCCGGCCTCGGCCAAGAGCGAGCTGCTCGGCAGCCTGCTCGGCAGCCGGACCGCCGCGACCACCGAGCGTCTGGTGACGCGCCTTGTGGCCGCGCCCCGGGGACGTAGCCTGGAAGCGGGACTGGAGTCCCTGTCCAAGCTCGCCGCCGAGCGCCGGAACCGCATGGTGGCCGTCGTCACCTCGGCGGTACCGCTGAGCGACCCGCAGAAGCAGCGCCTGGGTGCCGCCCTCGCGAAGCTCTACGGCCGCACGATGCACCTCAACCTCGACGTGGACCCCGAGGTCCTCGGCGGGATCCGGGTGCAGGTCGGTGACGAGGTTATCAACGGCTCCATCGCGGACCGCATCGAGGACGCCGGCCGCCGCATGGCGAGCTAGCAGCAACTTCATAGCAGTACGTACTTATTACGGCCCGTGTTGGGCCGTGCAGAAGAATCCTGGGGGTCGCCCCCAGACCCCAAAGTGAAACTTCGGGCCCAACAAGGAGAGCAGGGAACCCAGATGGCGGAGCTCACGATCCGGCCGGAGGAGATCCGGGACGCGCTGGAGAACTTCGTCCAGTCGTACAAGCCGGACGCGGCCTCGCGCGAGGAGGTCGGTACGGTCACCCTTGCCGGCGACGGCATCGCGAAGGTCGAGGGCCTGCCCTCGGCCATGGCCAACGAACTGCTGAAGTTCGAGGACGGCACCCTCGGCCTCGCGCTCAACCTGGAAGAGCGCGAGATCGGTTGCGTCATCCTCGGTGAGTTCAGCGGCATCGAGGAGGGTCAGCCGGTCACCCGTACCGGCGAGGTCCTGTCGGTCGCCGTGGGCGAGGGCTACCTCGGCCGCGTTGTCGACCCGCTCGGCAACCCGATCGACGGACTCGGCGAGATCGAGACCAGCGGCCGACGCGCCCTGGAGCTGCAGGCCCCGGGCGTCATGGCCCGTAAGTCGGTCCACGAGCCGATGGAGACCGGCTACAAGGCCGTCGACGCGATGACCCCGATCGGCCGTGGTCAGCGTCAGCTGATCATCGGTGACCGTCAGACCGGCAAGACCGCCCTGGCCGTCGACACGATCATCAACCAGCGCGACAACTGGCGCTCGGGCGACCCGAAGAAGCAGGTCCGCTGCGTCTACGTCGCCATCGGCCAGAAGGGCTCGACCATCGCCTCCGTGCGGGGCGCCCTGGACGAGGCCGGCGCGCTGGAGTACACGACCATCGTCGCCGCCCCGGCGTCCGACCCGGCCGGCTTCAAGTACCTGGCCCCGTACACCGGCTCGGCCATCGGCCAGCAGTGGATGTACGAGGGCAAGCACGTCCTGATCATCTTCGACGACCTGTCGAAGCAGGCCGACGCCTACCGCGCCGTGTCCCTGCTGCTGCGCCGCCCGCCGGGCCGTGAGGCCTACCCGGGTGACGTCTTCTACCTGCACTCCCGTCTGCTGGAGCGCTGCGCCAAGCTCTCCGACGAGATGGGTGCCGGCTCGATGACCGGTCTGCCGATCGTCGAGACCAAGGCCAACGACGTCTCGGCGTTCATCCCGACCAACGTCATCTCCATCACCGACGGCCAGTGCTTCCTGGAGTCGGACCTCTTCAACGCCGGTCAGCGCCCCGCGCTGAACGTCGGTATCTCCGTCTCCCGAGTCGGTGGTTCCGCGCAGCACAAGGCGATGAAGCAGGTTTCCGGTCGTCTGCGCGTCGACCTCGCCCAGTTCCGTGAGCTGGAGGCGTTCGCCGCCTTCGGTTCCGACCTGGACGCCGCGTCGAAGGCGCAGCTGGAGCGCGGTCAGCGCATGGTCGAGCTGCTGAAGCAGCCCCAGTACCAGCCGATGTCGACCGAGGACCAGGTCGTCTCCGTGTGGGCCGGTACCACCGGCAAGATGGACGACGTTCCGGTCGCCGACATCCGCCGCTTCGAGAAGGAGCTCCTGGAGTACCTGCACCGCAAGGAGCAGGGCCTCATGACCTCCATCAAGGAGGGTGGCAAGCTCTCGGACGACACCCTGCAGGCCATCGCCGACGCCATCACCGACTTCAAGAAGCAGTTCGAGACGTCGGACGGCAAGCTGCTCGGCGAGGACACCCCTGCCGCTGCGGGCAAGTGACGACGGAAGGGACCTGACTCATGGGAGCCCAGCTCCGGGTCTACAAGCGTCGCATCAAATCCGTCACCGCGACCAAGAAGATCACCAAGGCGATGGAGATGATCGCCGCCTCGCGCGTCGTCAAGGCGCAGCGCAAGGTGGCGGCCTCCACGCCGTACGCGACCGAGCTCACCCGCGCGGTCACGGCGGTCGGAACCGGGTCGAACACCAGGCATCCGCTGACCACGGAGGCGGAGACGGCGACCCGTTCCGCGGTGCTGCTCCTCACGAGTGACCGTGGACTGGCCGGCGCCTTCAACTCCAACGCCATCAAGGCGGCGGAGCAGTTGACCGCCCGTCTCGAGGCCGAGGGCAAGGAGGTCGACATGTACATCGTCGGCCGCCGCGGTCTGGCCCACTACAACTTCCGTGAGCGCAAGGTCGCGGAGTCGTGGTCGGGCTTCACCGACCAGCCCTCGTACGCGGACGCGAAGAAGGTCGCGGTTCCGCTCATCGAGGCCATCGAGAAGGAGACGGCGGACGGCGGCGTGGACGAACTCCACATCGTCTACACCGAGTTCGTCTCGATGATGACGCAGACGGCGCTCGACAGCCGCCTGCTGCCGCTGCGTCTCGAAGAGGTCGCGGAGGAGTCGCACGCCAAGGGCGAGATCCTTCCGCTGTACGACTTCGAGCCGTCGGCGGAGGACGTCCTCGACGCCCTCCTGCCGCGGTACGTCGAGAGCCGTATCTACAACGCGCTGCTCCAGTCGGCCGCCTCCAAGCACGCCGCCACCCGCCGTGCGATGAAGTCGGCCACCGACAACGCGGGAGACCTGATCACCAGCCTCTCCCGACTTGCCAACGCGGCCCGCCAGGCCGAAATCACCCAGGAAATCAGCGAGATCGTCGGTGGCTCCGCAGCCCTGGCCGACGCGACCGCGGGGAGTGACAGGTAATGACGACGACAGTTGAGACGGCCGTTGCCACGGGCCGCGTCGCCCGGGTCATCGGCCCGGTCGTCGACGTGGAATTCCCCGTCGACGCCATGCCGGAGATCTACAACGCCCTTCACGTCGAGGTGGCCGACCCGGCCAACGCCGGCGAGAAGAAGGTACTGACCCTGGAGGTCGCCCAGCACCTGGGTGACGGCCTGGTCCGCACCATTTCGATGCAGCCCACCGACGGCCTGGTCCGCCAGGCCACGGTGACCGACACCGGCTCGGGCATCAGTGTCCCGGTCGGCGACTTCACCAAGGGCAAGGTGTTCAACACCCTCGGTGAGGTGCTGAACAGCGACGAGCAGTACGAGGGCGACCGCTGGTCCATCCACCGCAAGGCGCCCGCGTTCGACCAGCTCGAGTCCAAGACCGAGATGTTCGAGACCGGCCTGAAGGTCGTCGACCTTCTCACCCCGTACGTCAAGGGTGGAAAGATCGGTCTGTTCGGTGGTGCCGGTGTCGGCAAGACCGTGCTGATCCAGGAAATGATCATGCGTGTCGCCAACCTCCACGAGGGCGTCTCCGTCTTCGCGGGCGTCGGTGAGCGCACCCGTGAGGGCAACGACCTCATCGCGGAGATGGAAGAGTCCGGCGTTCTGGACAAGACCGCCCTTGTCTTCGGTCAGATGGACGAGCCCCCGGGCACCCGTCTGCGCGTGGCCCTGGCCGGTCTGACCATGGCGGAGTACTTCCGCGATGTGCAGAAGCAGGACGTGCTGTTCTTCATCGACAACATCTTCCGCTTCACCCAGGCCGGTTCCGAGGTGTCCACCCTGCTCGGCCGTATGCCGTCCGCGGTGGGTTACCAGCCGAACCTGGCCGACGAGATGGGCCAGCTCCAGGAGCGGATCACCTCGACGCGTGGTCACTCGATCACCTCGATGCAGGCGATCTACGTCCCCGCGGACGACCTGACCGACCCGGCCCCGGCCACCACCTTCGCCCACCTCGACGCGACGACGGTTCTGTCCCGTCCGATCTCCGAGAAGGGCATCTACCCGGCCGTGGACCCGCTGGACTCCACGTCCCGGATCCTGGACCCGCGCTACATCGCGCAGGAGCACTACGACTGCGCCATGCGCGTCAAGACGATCCTGCAGAAGTACAAGGACCTCCAGGACATCATCGCGATCCTCGGTATCGACGAGCTGGGCGAGGAGGACAAGCTCGTCGTCCACCGTGCCCGTCGCGTGGAGCGCTTCCTGTCCCAGAACACCCACGCCGCCAAGCAGTTCACCGGCGTCGACGGGTCGGACGTTCCGCTGGAGGAGTCGATCAGGGCCTTCAACGCGATCTGCGACGGCGAGTACGACCACTTCCCGGAGCAGGCGTTCTTCATGTGCGGTGGTCTTGAGGACCTCAAGAAGAACGCCAAGGAGCTCGGCGTCTCCTGAACTCGGACCATTGAGTTCGTCTGAGGGGGCGGGCGCGTCCCGCCCCCTCAGCCACGCCTACTAGACTTGTAACCAACACCCGGCAGAACCGCCGGGTGGTGACCCGAGGAGCCACCTTGGCTGCTGAGCTGCACGTCGCGCTGGTCGCGGCCGACCGAGAGGTCTGGTCCGGCGAGGCCACCCTGGTCGTCGCGCGCACCACGTCCGGCGACATCGGCGTCATGCCCGGTCACCAGCCGCTGCTCGGTGTGCTGGAGTCGGGCCCGGTGACCATCCGTACGAGTGACGGTGGAACGGTCGTCGCCGCGGTGCACGGCGGTTTCATCTCGTTCGCCGACAACAAGCTGTCGCTGCTGGCCGAGATCGCCGAGCTCTCGGACGAGATCGACGTCCAGCGCGCGGAGCGCGAGCTCGAGCGCGCGAAGGCGGAGGGCGACGCCCACGCCGAGCGTCGTGCGGACGTACGTCTGCGTGCGGCGGCGGCGCGCTGAACCCAGCGCGGATGCGATGACGTCACTCAGCCGCGGCCGGCACCGGAGCAATCCGGAGCCGACCGCGGCTGAGGCAGATATGGATGTTTTTTCCGTTCCGTTACCTGTTTCGGGTACTTAGGAGACGAGGAGGTCGGTGTCGATGGTCCTCGCTCTGACTGTGTGCGGAATCGTCGTGGCCCTGGTGGTCCTGGGGCTGTTCGTCTTCGGCCTGCGCCGCAGACTCATCCAGCGCTCCGGCGGCACGTTCGACTGTTCCCTGCGCTGGGACGTCCCCGAGAAAACGGACACCAGCGGCAAGGGCTGGAGCTACGGCGTCGCCCGCTACAACAGTGACCGTGTCGAGTGGTACCGCGTCTTCTCCTACGCCTACCGCCCGCGCCGCGTCCTGGAGCGTTCCTCGATCGAGGTGGCCGGCCGTCGCCTCCCCGAGGGCGAGGAGGAGCTGGCGCTGCTCTCCGACGCGATCATCCTCACCTGTCTGCACCGGGGCACGCGTCTCGAACTCGCCATGAGCGAAGACGCGCTGACCGGTTTCCTCGCGTGGCTGGAGGCAGCCCCGCCCGGTCAGCGCGTCAATGTGGCCTGACGGCCTTACTGCAGGCCGCTGTTGATGGCGCTCACCAGCTCGCCGTTGCCGGTGTCACCGCTGAACTCCCAGAAGAACGCGCCGCCAAGGCCCTGGTTCTTGGCCCAGGTCATCTTTCCGGCGATCGTCGCGGGAGTGTCGTAGGACCACCAGTTGGTGCCGCAGTGCGCGTACGCCGTGCCCGCGACGGTGCCGGTGGCGGGGCAGGACGTCTTGAGGACCTTGTAGTCCTCGATGCCCGCCTCGTAGGTGCCGGGGGCCGCGCCGGTCGCCGTGCCGCCGGGGGCGGACTGGGTGACGCCGGTCCAGCCGCGGCCGTAGAAGCCGATGCCGAGCAGGAGCTTGGCGGACGGGACGCCCTTCGACTTCAGCTTGGCGATCGCGTCGGCGGAGTTGAATCCCGCAGTCGGGATGCCGGAGTACGAGGTGAGCGGCGAGTGCGGGGCGGTGGGGCCGTCCGCGTCGAAGGCGCCGAAGTAGTCGTACGTCATCACGTTGTACCAGTCCAGGTACTGGGCGGCGCCTCCGTAGTCGGCCGCGTCGATCTTGCCGCCGGCGGAGCCGTCGGCGGTGATGGCGGCGGTGACCAGGTAGTTCGAGCCGAACGACGAACGCAGGCCCTGCATCAGGTTCTTGAAGGCCGCGGGCCCTGACGTGTCACAGGTCAGGCCGCAGGCGTTGGGGTACTCCCAGTCGATGTCGATGCCGTCGAACACGTCGGCCCAGCGCGGGTCCTCGACGACGGCCTTGCAGGAGGCGGCGAAGGCGGCGGGGTTGGCCGCGGCCTGGGCGAAGCCGCCGGAGTAGGTCCAGCCGCCGAAGGAGTACAGCACCTTGATGTGCGGGTACTTGGCCTTGAGCTGGCGGAGCTGGTTGAAGTTGCCGCGCAGCGGCTGGTCCCAGGTGTCGGCGGTGCCGCTGACGGACTGGTCGGCGGTGTACGCCTTGTCGTAGGCGGCGTAGGTGTCGTCGACGACGCACTTGCCGTCCTTGACGTTGCCGAAGGCGTAGTTGATGTGCGTGATCTTCGCGGCCGAGCCCGAGGTCACCAGGTTCTTGACGTGGTAGTTGCGGCCGTAGACGCCCCACTCGGTGAAGTAGCCGAGCTTGACCTTGTTGCCGGTGGGCGGCGGGTCGGTGGTGCCGCCGGTCGTGCGCACGGCGACCGCGCCGCTGACCGGGCCGGTCTGGTCGGCGGTGTCGCGGGCCTGGACGGAGTAGGAGTAGGACGTGCCGGCGGTCAGGCCGGTGTTCGTGTACGAGGTCGTCGTCACGGTGGCGATCTTCGCACCGTCGCGCAGGACGTCGTAGTTCTTGACGCCCTTGTCGTCGGTGGCCGCGCTCCAGGCCAGCTTCACCGAGGTGTTGGTGACGTCGGAGGCGGTGGGGGTGCCGGGGGCGGAGGGCGCCGCGTCGCCGGGGACGGTGGTGCCGTCACAGCTGCCGCCGTTGAGCTTGCAGCCCGCGGGGGAGCCGGAACCGGTGCCGTTGAAGCCGAAGGAGACGGAGGCGCCGGGGGCGAGGGTGCCGTTCCAGGACTTGTTCTTGGCGGTCCAGTGGGTGCCGGACGAGGTGACGTCGGCGTCCCAGGCGGAGGTGACGGACGTCCCGGAGGGGAAGTCCCACTCGACGGTCCAGGAGCTGAGGGACGTGGTGCCGGTGTTCTTCACCGTCCACTTGCCCTCGAATCCGGTGCCCCAGTCGGAGGCCTTGGTGTAGGTGGCGGTGGCGGACGTCGCGGCCTGGGCGGGGCTCGCGAGGCCGACCAGGCCGGCGAAGGGGAGCATCAGTGTCGCGAACGCTGCCGCGGCTCTGTGTCTGAAGCGCATGCTGCGCCTCCTCGGGGGTTGGGGGCGCGACTGAGCCTTCACGCCCACGGTGCCGCGAGAATAGAAAGGTCTGGACCATCGGTCAATAGGTCTGGACCACTAGTCCTGCTGTTGGGTCAGATCCCCAACTCCTGCGCCAGTACGGCGGCTTGGACCCGGCTGCGCAGCTCCAGCTTGCCCAGCAGTCGGCTGACGTGCGTCTTCACCGTGGCCTCGGCCATGTCGAGGCGGCTCGCGATGTCCGCGTTGGGCAGGCCCTCGCCGAGGCAGGACAGCACTTCGCGTTCGCGGCGGGTGAGGGTGCCGAGGACCGCCGGGTCGGCTCCCGGCGCCCGTACCGGCTTCGCCGCGAACTCGGCGATCAGGCGCCGGGTGACGGCCGGGGCGATGAGGCCCTCGCCGCGGGCCACCGTGCGGACGGCTTCGACGAGGTCCTTGGCCTCCGTGTTCTTCAGGAGGAACCCGGCGGCTCCCGCCCGCAGTGCGCCGAAGACGTACTCGTCCAGGTCGAACGTGGTCAGCACCAGCACGTCGGCGAGTCCCTCCGCGACGACCTGCCGGGTTGCCGACACCCCGTCAAGGCGCGGCATCTGAATGTCCATCAGGACCAGGTCCGGCCGTAGTTCGCGGGCCAGTGCCACCGCCTGCTCGCCGTCCGCGGCCTCGCCCACCACCTCGATGTCGGCGGCGCTGCGCAGGATGAGGACGAGTCCGGCCCGGACGGCGGACTGGTCCTCGGCGACGAGGACCCGGACGGCTCGGCTCATGCGGAGTCTCCTTCGGTGACTTCGGTGACCTCGGTGACGGGAAGCGTGGCGCGTACGGTCCACAACGGGCCCTCGGGACCGGCCTCGAACGTGCCGCCCAGCAGCTCCGTCCGCTCCCGCATGCCGACCAGCCCGGCGCCCGAGCCCGGTGCGCGCGGCCCGTCCCGGTCGCCGTACGGGCTGGTGACCGCGACGGTGAGCGAGCCGTCCAGCTGGGCGAGCGCCACGGTGACGCGGCCGGGGCAGGCGTGCTTGAGGGCGTTGGTGAGGGACTCCTGGACGATGCGGTACGCGGCGAGCTCGACCGGCGTGGGCAGCGGGCCGTATGCGGTGTCGAGGGCGACATCGAGGCCGTTGGCGCGGGCGCCGTCGACGAGGGAACCGAGACCGTCGAGCGTCGGGGCCGCGGCCGGTTCGAGGTCGCCGCTGCTGTCGCGCAGGATGCCGATGAGCCGCCGCATCTCGGCCAGTCCCTCGACGCTGTTCTCGCGGATGACGCCGAGCGCGTCCCGGGAGGTCACGGGGTCGTCCAGGGAGAGCGCGGCCGTGGAGTGGATGGCGATCGCGGAGAGATGGCCCGCGACCATGTCGTGCAGCTCCCGGGCCATCCGGGAACGCTCGGCGACGACCGCCTGGGAGCGGTCCATCTCGGCGAGCAGCGCGGTCTGTTCGGCCCGCAGCCGGGCCGTCTCGGCGGCGTCGCGGTGGGAGCGGACGAGCGCGCCGGTGGCGGCCGGGGCGAACGACACCACGCCGGTCACGAACCCGATCAGCAGCGCCTCCGGCACCCGCCACCAGGCCACGAACCCGATGGTCACGGCCACGGTGACCAGGCCGGTGGTGACGGGCAGGCGGCGGGCGGCCGACGGGCTGCCGTAGAGGGCGGCCGCGTACATCAGGTCCGTGTACATCGTGACCGTGACGATGTTGCCGCGGGTGAACTGGTCGGCGATCAGCATGACGGTCCCGATGGACAGCGCCAGCTGGGGCCTGGTCCGGCGCATCAGCTCCAGGACCGACATCACGGCGAGCGGCGCCAGCACCCACGCTCCGGGGAGGGCCCGCCCGGGGTTGGAATACAGGCCGAGCGCCCAGACCAGCACACCGCACAGCAGTCCGGTGACGGCGACACACACGTCGAAGCGGTGCGGGCGGGGCAGTCGCAGGGCCATGACTCCATCCAACACGGCCCGCCTGCCGGACGCCTGATTCCCGGGAAGGGTCCCGAACTGCATCTTTCGATGTACCGCGACCTCGTCACCGCCGACGACGATTCCGCCGGATCGCACCGGGAGCCTGGAAGGGTGACCGAGAGGAGCGAACCGTGATCGTCGCGTTGATCATCGCCTGCGAGGTCGGCTTCTGGGTGCTGCTGGCGCTCGGCCTGGCAGTCCGCTACCTGCTGAAGCGGCCCCGGACGAGCGTGGTGCTGCTGCTGTGCGAGCCGGTCCTGGAGCTGGTCCTGTTCGTCGTCACGGCGATCGACCTCAAGAACGGCGCCGAACCGAGCTGGGAGCACGGCCTGGCCGCGCTCTACATCGGCTTCACCGTCGCCTACGGCCACTACACGATCCGCTGGCTCGACGGCCACGCCGCGCACCGCCTGGGCGGCGCGCCGAAGCCCGTGGGCCCCCCGCGGTACGGCATGCCGCGGGCCCGGCACGAGGGCCGCCTGTGGCTGCGTACGCTCCTGGCCGCGGCGGTGGCGTGCGCCCTGCTCCAGGGGGCGGTCTGGTACGTCGGCGACTCCGGCGACGTCTCGTCCCTGCGGTCCTTCCAGTGGGCCGCGCTCAGGGCCGCCGGTATCCACGGCCTGGTCGCGCTGGCCTACCTGATCTGGCCGAAGAAGGCGCCGGCCGGGACCGAGGACGAGCAGCCGTTCACCTCCCCGAAGGAGAGTGCCCGCCGATGAGCCAGGCGTCGAAGAACCTGCTGGAAGGCGCCGCCACCTTCGCGGTCGGCCTGGTGCTGTGGCTGTTCACCGGGGGAGTGGAGGTCCCGGTCATCACCCTGACGAAGGTCGGCGTGGTGATGATGTGCGTCGGTGGCGTGCTCGTCGCCACGGGGCTGTACCGCACGGCACGCCCCCGCTCGCGCTAGCGTTCGCCGCCCGGCACCCACAGGACGTCTCCCACGTCCTTGTTCGCCGTCCGCGCCAGGATGCTGCATGTTCCGGGGGCAACCCCCGGACCCCCGGCCGGGGCGGGTTGCCTCAGCGCTCCCCGCCGGGCACCCACAGGACGTCTCCCACGTTCTTGTTCGCCGTCCGCGCCAGGATGCTGCATGTTCCGGGGGCAACCCCCGGACCCCCGGCCGGGGCGGGTTGCCTCAGGGTTCGCCGCCGGGGACCCACAGGACGTCTCCCACGTTCTTGTTCGCCGTCCGCGCCAGGATGCTGCATGTTCCGGGGGCAACGCCCGGACCCCCGGCCGGGGCGGGTTGCCTCAGGGTTCGCCGCCGGGGACCCACAGGACGTCTCCCACGTTCTTGTTCGCCGTCCGCGCCAGGATGCTGCATGTTCCGGGGGCAACGCCCGGACCCCCGGCCGGGGCGGGTTGCCTCAGCGTTCGCCGCCCGGCACCCACAGGACGTCTCCCACCTCCTTGTTCGCCGTCCGCGCCAGGATGAACAGGAGGTCGGACAGCCGGTTGAGGTAGGTCGCGGTGAGGGGGTTCATCACCTCGCCGTGTACTTCCATCGCCGCCCAGGTCGACCGCTCGGCCCGGCGTACGACCGTGCAGGCCTGGTGGAGGAGGGCCGCGCCCGGGGTTCCCCCCGGCAGGATGAAGGAGCGGAGCTTCTCCAGCTGTTCGTTGAAGCGGTCGCAGTCCGCCTCCAGCTTGTCGATGTAGAACTGCTCGACCCGCAGCGGCGGGAACTCCGGCTTCTCCACCACCGGCGTCGACAGGTCCGCACCCACGTCGAACAGATCGTTCTGGACGCGGGTGAGGACCGTGACGATCTCCTCGTCCAGGTTGCCCAGCGCGATCGCCGTTCCGACCACCGCGTTCGCCTCGTTGGCGTCCGCGTACGCGGAGATCCGCGGGTCGGTCTTGGCGACCCTGCTCATGTCGCCGAGGGCGGTGGTGCCCTTGTCGCCGGTCCTGGTGTAGATGCGCGTCAGCTTGACCATGAGGTCAGAGTAGTTACGCGCCCGACGTCCGGAAGACCCGTGTGCCCACCGTCACGGACAGCGCGACAAGGCCGACGGCCACCAGGACGCCGTACAGCATGGCCGTCGAGGTGTACGAGCCGACGTACGCGTCCCGCACCGCGTCCACCAGGTAGCGGAACGGCATGAAGTGCGAGAGGACGTCCAGCCAGCCCGGCGCCAGCGTCATCGGCAGCATCAGGCCGGACAGCAGCATGGACGGCATGCTCACGGCGTTGATCAAGGGGCCGAACTCCCCCGGGGTGCGGACCCTCATCGCCAGCGCGTACGACAGCGAGCCGAGGGAGACCGTCAGCAACGCGACGAACGCGAAGCCGATCAGCACGCCCGTCAGGGGCGCGCGCAGGCCCATCACCACCGCGGCCAGCACCAGCAGCACCGCCTGGAAGACGAACACCGTGGCGTCGCGCAGCACGCGGCCCAGGAGGAGGGCCAGGCGGCTGACGGGCGTGACCCGCATGCGCTCGACCACGCCCTGGCCGTTCTCGATGATGACCGAGAAGCCCGCGAACGACGCCCCGAACAAGCCGAGTTGGAGCAGCAGCCCGGGAACCAGCAGCTGCCAGGAGCTGCCGCGCTCGCCCAATGGCAGACCGGTCAGCAGCGGGCCGAAGAACACCAGGTACAGCAGCGGCATCAGCACGCCGAAGAGCAGCGCGAAGCGGGAGCGGAGGGACTGGCGGAGGTAGCGGCCGTAGATGAGGGCCGTGTCGTGGAGCAGCATCTCTCGGGATTCCTATGCGGCTGGGGATTCTTATACGGCTACAGGGGCGGCGTCGGCCGGGGCGGGACCGCGGCCGGTGATCGCGAGGAACGTGTCCTGCAGGGACGCGTCGATCGAGCCGCCGTACCGCAGCTTCAGCGCGCTCGGGGTGCCCTCCGCCACGACCACGCCCTGGTCGACGACGACCAGGCGGTCGGAGAGGGCGTCGGCCTCGTCGAGGTAGTGGGTGGTCAGGAAGACGGTCGTGCCGTGCTCGTCGCGCAGTCGGCGGACCAGGTCCCACAGGTCGGCGCGGCTGCCGGGGTCGAGGCCCGTCGTCGGCTCGTCGAGGAAGAGGACCTTGGGGCGGTGGGTGAGCGCCATGGCGATGTCCAGGCGCCTGCGCTGCCCGCCGGAGAGCGCGCCGGCCTTGCGGCCGAGGAGACCGGTCAGGTCCAGATCGCGAGCCAACTCCTCGGTGCGCCGCACGGCCTGATCCTTGGTCAGGCGATAGAGGCGTCCTTGGGTGACCAGCTCCTCCCGCACGCTGATCTGCGGGTCGACGCCCCCCGACTGCGCCACGTAGCCGCACGCCCGCCGCACTCCGCCCGGGTCGGTCGCCAGATCGCAGCCGGCGACGGTGGCCGCGCCGCCGGTGGGCGCCAACAGCGTGGTCAGCATGCGCAGGGTCGTGGTCTTCCCGGCGCCGTTCGGGCCCAGGAAGCCGAGGATCTCCCCTTCGCGGACGGTCAGGTCCACGCCGCGCACGGCCTCCACCGGGCCGAGTTTCGTCTGGAAGGTACGGGCCAGACCGGCGGTACTGATGATTGCCATGACCCCAGAAAAACAGAGTCCCTTAAATTTTGCAACGGCCCCAAAATTTGAGGGAGCCCAAGAACGGTTAGGATCCGGGCATGGCAGAGGGACTCAGGGAGCGGAAGAAGCGCGAGACGAGGCAGCGCATCTCGGACATCGCGACGGGGCTGTTCCTGGAGCACGGCTTCATGACGGTGACCATCGCGGACGTGGCCGAGGCGGCCGACGTCTCCGTGAACACCGTCTACAACTACTTCCCGACCAAGGAGGATCTCTTCCTCGATCGCAGCAAGGGCGTCGTGGGCCGGCTCTCGCGCTGGGTGCGCGCCCGTGACGTGGGCGAGTCGGCGGCCGCGGCCGTGCTGCGGGAACTGCGCGACGAGGTCGAGGCGGTCTCGCCCCGGGTCGGCCTGATGGAAGGCTACGAACGGTTCATGCGGGTCATCCACGACTCGCCCCCGCTCCGTTCCCGGCTCTGGAGCATCCAGCAGGAGGTCCAGGAGAACCTGGAGGCGACCCTGCGCGAGGAGACGGGCGCCGCGACCGACGACCCGATCCCCACCCTGATGGCCGGTCAGATCAACTGGGTCCATCACGCGGTCATGGGTGTCATCGGCCGCGAGATGGTCGCAGGGCGCAATCCGGACGAAGTGTCACGAGAGGTGCTCGTCCTTCTCGACCACATCGAGGAGCTGTTGAGCGAGAACGTGCTCAACTACGCCGTCCGTGGCGAGCGCTGAGCCGGGCCGGTGTGATGTCCGTCAGATGAGACGTGACGCGCATTACTTACCGGTCACACAGCCCCTCACCTTCGCTAGGGTCCGCCGGAGAGGCAATTTGAACAGCGTGTGAGCGCTTGTGTGCAGTCAAAGGGGAGTCGCACAGTGGCACGGAAGCTTGCCGTCATCGGCGCCGGCCTGATGGGTTCCGGGATCGCCCAGGTCTCCGCGCAGGCGGGCTGGGACGTCGTCCTGCGCGATGTCACCGACGAGGCACTCAAACGCGGCACCGACGGCATCAAGGCTTCGTACGACAAGTTCGTGAGCAAGGGCAGGCTCGAGGCGCACGACGCCGACGCCGCCCTCGCCCGGATCACCGCGACCACCGACCTGGACGCCGTCGCCGACGCCGACATCGTCGTCGAGGCCGTCTTCGAGAAGCTCGAAGTCAAGCACGAGATCTTCCGTGCCCTCGACAAGATCGTCCGCCATGACGCCGTCCTCGCCTCCAACACCTCCGCCATCCCGATCACCAAGATCGCGGCCGGGACGGGGCGCCCGGAGCGGGTCGTCGGTACGCACTTCTTCTCGCCGGTCCCGATGATGCAGCTCTGCGAGCTGGTGCGCGGCTACAAGACGAGCGACGAGACCCTCGCGACCGCGCGGGAGTTCGCCGAGTCCGTCGGCAAGACGTGCATCGTCGTCAACCGGGACGTGGCCGGGTTCGTGACGACCCGTCTCATCTCGGCGCTCGTCGTCGAGGCCGCCAAGCTGTACGAGTCGGGCGTGGCCACCGCCGAGGACATCGACCTCGCCTGCAAGCTTGGCTTCGGCCACGCCATGGGACCGCTCGCCACGGCGGACCTCACCGGCGTCGACATCCTCCTGCACGCCACCAGCAACATCTACACCGAATCCCAGGACGAGAAGTTCGCCCCGCCGGAGCTGATGCGCCGGATGGTTGACGCCGGTGACATCGGGCGCAAGAGCGGGCAGGGCTTCTACAAGCACTGAAACCGCACACGCCCCTGGGGCATCACACCCATGGGTGAATTCGGTATCGGTTCGCTTACAGACGGCAACCTCTGGCCGCCCAACGCAGTCAGAGGTTGCATCACCGGCCTTTCACTTCCGCGGAGCACAAGACGACGCACGGGGAGCGCATATGTACATCAGGGGCGACCACGCCGAGCTGGTCGTCGGGGGCCGCCTCGACGTCCGCAGCGCGGCGGACGCCCGTACGGTCCTGCACACGGCCGTCGACGACGGAGTCGGCGATCTCGTGCTGGACCTGTCCGAGCTGGACTCCTGGGACGCCACCGGCCTCGGGGTGATCATGGGGGCACACCGGCGCGCCGGCCGCTGCGGGCGCCGGCTCGTGCTGCGCGGCGTACCGCTGCAGATGCAGCGCCTGCTGGTCGCCACCAGACTGCACCGGATCCTCGCCATCGAGGGCGGCATCGGCGTGGAGGCACTGCCCCGGGTGTGACGCCCGGTACCGACGGGGCCAGGCGGCCGGACGTTCCGGCTGCGAACAACACGACGCGCGCAATCCTCACGAGACTGTGACGTCTCGGACGGCGCGGGACCCCGGGCTGTCGTAGATACTGTGCGAAGGTTTAGGGTTCGGTCGCCCGCCGCTGATTTCCCTCTGGCGGGCCCGGACCAGAAGCGACAGCGCGGTGTGCAACAGGCCGGGAGGGGCCGGATCTGGCACACGACGCTTTTGGGGGGCTTGAAACCTATGGACCCGAACAGCCGGGAGCCCGAGGAGTACGGCCACGACGGTGACGCCCATGCGTCCAGCCGACGTCCGCCGAGGGATCCCCTCGCATCCGATTTCGCACAGCACACGCCCGCGCTCGCCCGCACCGTGCAGCTCGTCGCGGGCGACTACCTGCTCACCGTCAACCCCGTCGACGGCAGCGAGATAGAGGCCTGCCCGCCGGGCGAGCGCCCCGGCCGTCCCGAGAAGCTCGGTCCGGCCGAACGCGCCGAGGTCGCCCGCGCGGCCAGACCGCCGGTCCCGCCCGGACCGGCCCAGCCCGAGCTGCCGCTCCTGGCCCGCCAGGAGGAGCGCGAGCGGCTGGTACGGCTGCTCGCCCGCGGCCGCTCCGTACGCCTCACCGGCCCGGCCGGCTCCGGCCGCACCAGCCTCCTCGACGTGGTCGCCGAGGACTGCGCGGACCTCGCCCCCGATGGCGTCGTCCGCCTCAGCGGCTTCCACCGCACGTCGAGCGACCTGCTCCACGACCTCTTCTACGCCGTCCACAACGCGCCCCTGCACCGCCCGGACCGGGACGAACTGCTCTCCTACGTCCGTGAGATCGGCGCGGTCGTCGTCCTCGACGACGTCGAGTTCGGCGGCGCCGCCCTGGACGAGCTGCTGGACGCCACACCCGAGTGCGCCTTCCTGGTAGCGGCCACGCCCGACGTGCCCGCCCCGTCCGCCGACTCCGCGCTCGAAGAGGTCTTCCTCGGCGGCCTGGAGCGCGCCGACGGCGTGGAGCTCCTGGAGCGTGCCGTCGGCCGCGTCCTCACGGAGGAGGAGGCCAACTGGGCCGGAGATCTCTGGTTTGAGTCCGAGGGCCTTCCCCTGCGGTTCGTGCAGGCCGGGGCGCTGCTGCGGCAGCGCGAGCGGCAGCGGGCCGGAGCCGGTGCCGTCGACGAGTTCGGCGTCTTCGCGGACGTCACACCGGTCGACGCGCCCTTCGACGCACCGTTCGACGCGCCCTTCGACACCTCCTCGGACTCGTCCACCGACCCGGACGAGCGCGAGCACGTACCGCTGCCCGCGCTCGGCGAGGCCGCCGCGCCCGCCCCGCTGCTCGCCGCCCGGCTCAGCGACTCGGCGCGCGCCACCCTGCGGTTCGCCGTAGCGCTCGGCGGCGAGGTGCCGCACCAGGCGCACCTGCCCGCCCTGGTCGGCGACACCCACGCGGACGCCGCCCTCGGTGAACTGGCCTCCTGCGGCCTGGTCTCCCCGGTCGGCTCCCGCTTCCGCCTCGCCGCCGGCGTCCAGACCCAGCTGGAGGCCGCCGGATACGGCGACGACATCGAGGCGCAGGCCCGCACCGCCGCCCAGCACTACGCCTGGTGGGCCGGACACCCCTCGGTCACCCCGGAGCGGGTGTGCGCCGAGGCGGACGCCGTGCTCGCCGCCCTCGGACTGCTCGTGCCGGGGACGACCCCGCCCGCCGAGGACGAGGAGAGCGTCACCGTGCTACTGGCCCGCACGGCGGCACCGGCGTTCGCCGCGGGCGGGCACTGGAGTGCCTGGGAGCGGGCGCTGCGTTCCGGGGCGGAGGCCTCCCGGCTCGCCGGGGACGTGTCGGAACAGGCCTATTTCCACCACGAGTTGGGCATCCTCGCGCTCTGCGGGGGACAGCTCGACCGGGCGCGCGCCGAACTGGAGTCGTCCATCGGCCTGCGCGGCGCCCTCGCCGACAAGCGCGGCGCCGTCGCGGGACGCCGCGCCCTCGCCCTGGTCGCCGACCGCTCGGGCACCGTGCCCGGCCTCGCCGCGATGGCGGGGGAGGAGGTGCCGGACGCCCGGTACGAGGAGTCGCAGTCGCCTCCCGGCGGCGTCCCGGCGGCGTTCCCGCAGCTTCAGCGGCCCGCGGACAGTTCCACACTGGTCACCTACCAGGCGTCGTCCCCGTCGTCCTCCGCGCCCCGGTCCAACGGGGCCGCCGGGTCGTCCCCGGCGTCGCACAAGGCCCGGGGCGGCCTCAAGGGCCTCGCCAAGCGCAATCTCGTGGCGGCCGGGGCGGGCGCGCTCCTCGTGGCCGTGCTCGGCACGGTGGTGACGCTCGGGGCGACCTCCGAGAACGACGCCAACAACCCGTCCGACCAGGTCGGCGTCAACCCGTCGGCCAGCCAGGGCCTGAACGACGGCAGTCTGGGCGCGGACGTGCCGAAGAACGACGACGGCTCCGGCGACACCGGCGCGGCGACCAGCCGGCCGACGGACCCGGGCCCCGACGGCACGTACGGCACCTCCGACGACCCGACGCCCACGGAAGCGGCCGAGCCGTCCGACCGGCCGAGCGGGACGCAGGGGTCGAGCAGCGGATCGTCGACGCCGTCCAGGCCGACGACTCCGCCGCCGTCCTCGTCCAAGCCGCCGACGTCGCCTTCGAAGCCGCCGACGACTTCGACTTCCCCGTCAACGCCGCCGACGACTTCGACGTCTCCGTCTCCGTCTACGTCGCCGACGCCCACGACCAGCCCGTCGACCTCCGACTCGGCCAGCGGCCCGGCATCCTCACCGGTGGAGTCCAGCAGCTCCGCCGGCGCCCCGCAGTCCAGCGAGGCGGGCACGCCGAGCAGCTCGGGGTCGGTGATCTGACGCCCGTACAGGCGCAGACGCAGACACAGGCACAGACACAGGCACAGCGCGGAAGGGCCCGGTCCGAGGAAACGGACCGGGCCCTTCACGTCGTAGCGGAAGTCGAGGAAGCCGAGGAGGTCGAGGAAGTCGTAGACGGATGACCGTCAGAACAACCGCAGCTTGTCGTCCTCGATCCCCCGCAGGGCGTTGTAGTCGAGGACCGTGCAGCCGATGCCGCGGTCCGTGGCGAGGACGCGGGCCTGCGGCTTGATCTCCTGGGCGGCGAAGACGCCGCGGACCGGGGCGAGATGGGGATCGCGGTTCAACAACTCGAGGTAGCGGGTGAGTTGCTCGACTCCGTCGATCTCGCCGCGCCGCTTGATCTCCACCGCGACGGTCTGGCCGGCCGCGTCCCGGCACAGGATGTCGACCGGGCCGATGGCCGTCATGTACTCGCGGCGGATGAGCGTGTAGCCCTCGCCGAGGGTCTCGATGCGGTCGGCGAGGAGCTCTTGGAGGTGTGCTTCCACGCCGTCCTTGATCAGGCCGGGATCCACGCCCAGTTCGTGCGAGGAGTCGTGGAGAACTTCCTCCATCGTGATGATGAGCTTCTCGCCCGCCTTGTTGATGACGGTCCAGACGCCTTCCTCCTCGCCGGAACCCTCCTTCAGCGTGCAGGGCGGCGACATCCAGTTCAGGGGCTTGTAGGCCCGGTCGTCCGCGTGAATCGAGACGCTGCCGTCCGCCTTCACCAGGATGAGACGGGGGGCGGAGGGGAGGTGGGCGGTGAGCCGGCCGGCGTAGTCGACGGAGCACCGGGCGATGACGAGACGCATGGTCGGCAACGCTACTCGACGGGCCCCAGTGCACGCGATTCGGCCCGGAACATACCTGTTCGGTTGTGGCCGATTGTGTGCCTAATGAGGTCTCCGCATGTACGCATTCTCCTGGTGCCGTCACCGTCCGTTGCTTACCGTAGTAAACGGGAGGTCGCGAGTTGTGTACGCAGCGTGCTCGGTATCGCGAGCTCCCTTTATTGTCCGGCAACCCCTGTTGACCGGGGGTGCGAGAGGAGAACCCATGTCGCTCGACGTCTCACCGGCCCTACTCGAACAGGCCGAGCGAGGCGAGGTCGACGAAGCTGCCTTCGTCGACTGCGTCCGGACCTCCCTGCCCTACGCATGGGAGATGATCAGCTCCCTGGTGGCCCAGCTGAAGGTCGACGGCGGAGCGTTCGCCGACAACCAGACGCCCCCGCCGGACGAGCAGGCACGCGGTCAGCTGCTGCGTGCGCTTGCGAGTGACGCGATACGCGGCGCGCTGCAACGGCACTTCGGGGTACGGCTGGCGTTCCAGAACTGCCACCGGGTGGCGGTGTTCCCGTTGGACTCCTCCGTCGACGAGACGCTGGCCCGCTTCACCTCGGCACGCAACCAGCTGCTGAACCAGTCCCCGGAACTGCGGGACTGCTGACGCGGTGAGCCGCTTGCTTGCCGCTCCGTACGCGGGAGGTGCATTTCGTACCGGGGCGGCAAGCTCCTCGCCGGACAGGCCGGTTGACGACGGTCGGGTTCAGCCGAGCTGCGGGATGACCTCGCCGCCCAGCCGCCGGATGTTCTCCTCGGTGGCCGCCAGGTCTCCCGAGCCCTCCGTGAGCAGGGCGAACCGGGTGACGCCGGTCCGCTCGCTGGTCGCCGCCAGCCGGTCGGCGCACAGTCGCGAGGTGCCCACCGGGTGCAGTCCGCAGAGCAGTTCGGTGTACGCCAGCGGGTCGCGCATCGAACGCTCGCGGCCGTCCACCGTGACATGGGCGCCGAGACCCTGCTTCAGCCAGCCCGGCATCGCCTTCGTCAGCGTCTCCACCGCGTCCGTACGCCGGTCCGCGATCTGGCAGACGCCGGCCGACACATGGCCCGCGCCGAGGACCTCCTCCGGCGAACGCCCCGCCGCCCGCGCGAGCCTGCGCCACAGGGCGACCATCTCGGCCTTCTCCTCGTCCCCCACGTGCATCCCGAGGAGCATCGGCAGCCCGCGCTCGGCGGCCAGCCGCACGCTCGCCGGGGAGGTGCACGCGACGACGACCTCGGGGCCCGAGGCCTCCGTCAGCGCCTCCGACGGCCTCGGTACGACAGGGACCTCGCGGAAGGTGAACCGCTCGCCGGCGGCCGCGACCGAGGGTTCGCGCAGCCAGCGCACCAGCAGATCGAGTGATTCCGGGAACCCCGACTCGTACGCCTCCAGGCCCGCGCCGAACACCTCCAGGTCGACCCACGGTCCGCCGCGCCCCACGCCCAGCGAGAAGCGCCCGCCACTCGTCAGATGCAGCAGCGCGGCCTGTTCGCCGAGCGCCACGGGGTGGGTGGTGGGCAGCACGCTGACGGCGGTGCCGACCCGGATGCGGCGGGTGCGGCCGAGCAGTAAAGCCGCCAGCGTGACCGCGGACGGACAGGTGCCGTACGGCACGAAGTGGTGCTCGGCCAGCCAGACCGCGTCCAGGCCGGCCTCCTCCGCGACCTCGGCCGAGCGGACCGCGCGGTGCAGCGCCTCCCCCTGGCCCTGCCCCGGGAACTGGGCCGCCAACACGAAACTTCCTACGTGCATCGCATTTCCTGCTTCCTTGGCTCCGACGCGGAGCTCCCCCACCCGGCATAACCGTCTGACACGTGCCGAGGACACGGCCTGGCGAAGAGATTTGCGGATTGTCTGCAGAATGGGGTGCGGTGGAGGGGGACTTGTGGGGGTTGGTTCCCTACGCGTACCCCCGTCCGTGCCGCGTAGGCTGGACACAGCCCGTGCTCCCTGTATAGCCCCGTGAGGTGTCCCGTGTCCCCGCGTCGCAACCGACCCAAGGGAGCTGGTTCGTCAGGCTCGTCCGGCCGGAGCGCCGAGGACGACCGTACCGGCCGCTACGGCGGCTTCCAGTCCGCCGAGGACTGGCAGGGTGACGAGTGGAGCGTGCGTCATGTGGCCGGGGCGAGCGCCCAGGGGAAGGCGTACCGCTGCCCGGGCTGCGAGCAGTTGATCCCGGACGGCGTTCCGCACGTCGTGGCCTGGCCCGCGCACTCGGGCGTCGACGAGCGCCGCCACTGGCACAAGGCGTGCTGGAACGCGAAGGACCGCCGCACCACGCGGGTGCAGCGGTCCCGTAACGCGCCGAGGTTCTGAGCGCCCCGTTGCCGGCGTGGCCTATCGGCGTGGCCTACACGTCCCGCTTCTCCAGCAGCGCGAAGGCGCCGGCGAACGCGGCGGCCGTGACGCCGAGGGCGATCCACAGCGGGTCCCAGCCGGACGGGCCCGTCTCGGTGAGGGAGTTGGAGTAGAAGACGCTGAGCTGGTTCGGGATGGAGTACTCGAACAGGGCCTGGCGCAGGTCCTCCAGCGAGGCCGAGAACATGAACAGCGCGATGACCAGCGGGGCCAGCACCAGGCCGATCATGATGGTGATCGCGCCCGCCGAGTGCCGGATGATCGAGCCGACCACCAGCGAGAGCAGGCCGAGCAGCGCGATGTAGAACGAGATGCCGACCGTGCCCTTCAGCCACTCCTGGGCGGAGGGCTCCTTGGCGCCCTCCAGCATGGCGACGTCCGCCAGGGCGACCAGCAGGGCCGACACCAGCGTCACCACGAACGCGACCGAGAAGAACACGATCGCCTTCGCCGCGAGGACCCGGCCGCGCGAGGGGCACGCCACCATGGTGGTCCGGATCATGCCGGTGCCGTACTCCGAGGCGGTGGTCATCACGCCGAGCGTGATGACGCACATGCTGCCGAGGAGCAGTCCGAAGAAGCCGAACGACAGCGGGTTCTCGCCCGCCAGGCTCTCCTCGCCCGAGTTCGCGGCGACCAGCGCGCCGGCCGCGAGTCCGATGCCGATGACGAGCAGCACGAACACGCCGAGCGTCCACATCGTGGAGCGCACCGAGCGGATCTTCGTCCACTCGGAGGCGATCGCGTGCCCGAGGTGCGTGCGCACCACCGGGATCGGCGAGGTGTACGTGGGGTACGACGGTCCGGACGACGCCTGCCAGGTGGTGGGCGCGGCCTGCGGCATCTGGGGCTGCGGGGTGCTCATCGGGCGTCCTCGGGCTTGTTCGGGTCGGCGGCAGGGGCGGAGGAGGCGGGGGCAGGGGCTCCCGGGGCAGGCGCGGCGGCCGAGGGCTGTCCTTGCGGTGCCTGGGGTGCCTGGGGTGCCTGCGGGGCTTGCGGTGCCTGGGGAGCGTACGGGGCCTGCGGGGCGTACGGGTTGGGTGCACCGGCGCCGGGGCCCGGAGCGGCGCCCGGAGCGCCGTACGGGCCCGCGGGCGGCTGTCCCTGGGGCATCTGCTGCTGCCCCTGCGGCATGGAGAACGGCTGCCCGCCCTGCTGGGGCGGCGGCGGGGCGTACCAGCCCGGCTGGCCCTGCCCCGGTACCGGCATCGGCGGCTGCACGCCCGGCGGCAGCGGCTGCTGGAGCCCGGACTTCTGGTCGATGGTCGAGCGGTAGTCGACGGCGCCCTGCGTCATCCGCATGTACGCCTCCTCCAGCGAGGCCTGGTGCGGCGACAGCTCCCACAGGCGTACGTCGGTGTCGTGCGCGATGTCGCTGATGCGCGGCAGCGGCAGTCCCGTCACGCGCAGCGCCCCGTCCTGCTCCGGCATCACGTGCGCGCCCGCCTCGGTGAGCGCGGACGACAGCTTCTCGCGCAGCTGCGGGTCGGTCTCCGGCGTACGGACGCGCGCGAAGTCGGCCGAGTTGGCCGAGATGAAGTCCTTGATGTTCATGTCGGCGAGCAGCTGCCCGCGCCCGATCACGATCAGGTGATCGGCGGTCACCGCCATCTCGCTCATGAGGTGCGAGGAGACGAAGACCGTACGGCCCTCCGCCGCGAGCGCCTTCATGAGGTTGCGCACCCACAGGATGCCCTCGGGGTCGAGCCCGTTGACCGGCTCGTCGAACAGCAGCACCTGCGGGTCGCCGAGCAGCGCCGCGGCGATGCCGAGCCGCTGCCCCATGCCGAGCGAGAAGCCCTTGGAGCGCTTCCTGGCCACGTCCTGGAGGCCGACCACACCGAGCACCTCGTCGACCCGCCGGGCCGGGATGCCGGACAGCTGGGCCAGGCACAGCAGGTGGTTGCGGGCGGCCCGGCCGCCGTGCACGGCCTTGGCGTCGAGCAGCGCGCCGACCTGCCGCGGCGCGTTCGGCAGCCTGCGGTACGGATAGCCGCCGATCGTCACCTGCCCCGAGGTGGGGTTGTCCAGGCCGAGGATCATCCGCATCGTCGTCGACTTGCCCGAGCCGTTGGGCCCGAGGAATCCGGTGACGGCACCGGGCCGCACCTGGAAGGAAAGGTTGTACACAGCGGTCTTGTCGCCGTAGCGCTTGGTCAGGCCGACTGCCTCGATCATGCTCCGCACCCATCGCAAGGTTCAGGACAGCGGGGCACACGCCCCCCGTAAGGGTTAGGAGCTTATCGGGGCGCTGACGGTTCCGCTCAAATGAAAGCAAAGCCCAGAGCCCTGGCTTGGGGCCTGGGCGGCGGATCAGGTCGCAGACGCGGGGCCGCAGTGACATCAGCCGCTCCGGGGCGGGCGCCGATCTGCGGCGTTGTCGTCGGTTGCCGATTCCCCCACTCTCGACTTCGCTCGAGCGGGGGGACCCCCATCGCATCGACGCCCTCCTCCGCCTTGCAGCTCGACGCTCCCCCACGCTCGAACAACCTCGCGCGGGGGGACCCCCATCGCCCCCGCTCACCTGCGTCGATCAGGCACCGCCGATTTCCTGCGACCTGATCCGCCGCCCAGGCCCTACGCGTCCCGCCTCTTCAACAGGACATAACCGCCGATGAGCGCCGCGAGCACCCACAGTGCCATGATCCCGAGGCCGCCCCACGGGCCGTACGGAGTGTCGTCGTCGATCGGGGTGACCACCTGCATGATCTTGCTGCCGGCCTGGTCGGGCAGATAGCGGCCGATCTTCTTCGTCGCGTCGACGTTGCCGAGGATGTTGGAGATCAGGAAGAAGAACGGCATCAGGATGCCCAGTGACAGCATCGGCGAGCGCAGCATCGCGGCGACGCCCATCGAGAACATCGCGATGAGGGTCATGTAGAGGCCCCCGCCGATGACCGCGCGCAGCACACCGGAGTCGCCGATCTCCGCCTTGTGGGTGCCGAGCATCGCCTGCCCCAGGAAGAAGGCGACGAAGCTGGTGGCCAGACCGACGGCCAGCGAGAGCGCGGTCGCGACCGCGATCTTGCTGAAGAGGAAGGTGCCGCGCTGCGGTACGGCGGCCAGCGAGGTGCGGATCATGCCGGTGCTGTACTCGTTCGACACGACGAGCACCCCGAACACGATCATCGCGAGCTGGCCGAGGCTCATGCCCGCGAAGCTGATGAACGTCGGGTCGAAGGAGAGCCGGTCGTCGCGGCTCATGCTGTCGAACTCGTTCTTCGACAGCGCCGAGATCAGCATGCCGAGGGCGATGGTGACGACCACCGCCAGGGAGAGGGTCCACACGGTGGAGGCCACCGACCGGATCTTGGTCCACTCGGACCGGACGACCTGGATCGCCGCCATGGTCAGTTCCCCTTCCAGCCGTCGCCCCACTGCGGTGGCGCGGCGGGCGTGTCGGCGTGTGCGTGGTACTCGACCGACTCCGCGGTCAGCTGCATGAACGCCTCCTCCAGGGAGGCCTGCTGAGGGCTCAGCTCGTGCAGCACGATCTGGTACTGGGCGGCCAGTTCACCGATGTACTCGGGCTTGGAGCCGTCGACCTCCAGCGTGCCGTTGCCGGTCTCCACGGCGGTGATGCCGGTGCTGTGCAGCACGTCCAGCAGCCGCTCGCGGTGCGGCGAGCGGATCCGGACGTACGACCGCGAGTTCTGCGCGATGAAGTCGGCCATGGAGGTGTCGGCGAGCAGCCGCCCCTGCCCGATGACGACCAGGTGGTCGGCGGTCAGCGCCATCTCGCTCATCAGGTGGGAGGAGACGAAGACCGTACGGCCCTGCGCGGCCAGCGACTTCATCAGGTTGCGGATCCAGTGGATGCCCTCGGGGTCGAGGCCGTTGACCGGCTCGTCGAACATCAGGATCCGCGGATCGCCCAGCAGCGCCCCCGCGATGCCGAGCCGCTGCCCCATGCCGAGCGAGAAGCCCTTGGCCTTCTTCCTCGCCACGGCCGTGAGCCCGACGGTGTCCAGCACCTCGTGCACCCGCTTCTTCGGGATGCCGTTGCTCTGCGCGAGGCACAGCAGGTGGTTGAAGGCGCTGCGCCCGCCGTGCATCGCCTTCGCGTCCAGCAGGGCGCCGATGTACGTGAAGGGGTCCTTCAGCTGGTCGTAGTGCTTGCCGTCGATCCGGACGTCCCCGGCCGTCGGCCGGTCGAGCCCCAGCATCATCCGCATGGTGGTCGACTTGCCGGCGCCGTTGGGCCCGAGGAAGCCCGTCACGATGCCCGGTCTGACGGTGAAGGTCAGGTTGTTGACCGCCACCTTCTCGCCGTACCGCTTGGTCAGTCCCTCGAGCTCGATCATGCGAACCACGCTAGGGGCGGGGTTCGGCGGATGCCAATCGTGTGGGCAAACGGAGACCGACGAGCGGGGCAAGAAAGGCGAAAGCCCGCACCCCCCCTCGCGGAGGATGCGGGCCTTGGCCTTACTGCGTCACAGCCTTACTGCGTCACAGCCGTACTACGGCACACGCTTACCGGGACTGCTGAGCCGGGACACCCCGGGAGATCGGCTCGTCGTCGGCCGGCGTGCCGGCGGCGGCCACCGCGGCGCCCGTGAGCGTGGCGAGCATCTCGCGCACGTTCGTCAGCTGGGCGTTGATGGAGTCGCGGCGGTTGGTGAGAGCCGCCAGCTCCCGCTCGGATTCCGAACGGATCCGGTCCGCCTTGGCGTTGGCGTCGGCCACGATGTCCTCGGCCTGGCGCTGCGCCGTCTCGACGGTCTGGCGGGCGCGGCGCTCGGCGTCCGTGCGCAGCTTCTCCGCCTCCAGGCGCAGCTGCTCCGCGCGGTGCTCGATCTCCGCGAGGCGCTTCTCCGCCTTCTGCTGACGCGACGCCAGGTCACGCTCGGACTGCTCGCGGCGCTTGGCGAGGTTCGTCTCGAAGTCGGCGGCGGCCTGCGCGGCCTTGGCGCGGGTCTCCTCGAAGAGAGCGTCGGCCTCCTCGCGCTTCGACTGCGCGTCCTTCTGAGCCTCCGAACGCAGCTGCGAAGCGTCGCTCTTGGCCTTCTCGACGATCCGGACGCCCTCGTCCTCGGCCTTGGACTTGCGCTCCGCAGCGAACGATTCTGCGTCGTTGCGAACCTGCTGGGCCGCGGACTCGGCGAGTTCGCGGTGCTGCTCGGCAGCGCGCCGGGCCTCCTCGCGCAGATCCTTGGCCTCTTCCTCGGCGAGGCGGAGGATCTTCTCGACACGCGCGCCGAGGCCGGCGTACGACGGCTCGGCGTCGGTCACCTGTGCCTGGGCGTTCTGCGTCTCGAGGTGAAGCTCCTCGATGCGCTTTTCCAGAGCAGTGATACGGGCCAGAGCGCTGTCACGGTCGGAGACGAGCTTCGAGATGCGTTCGTCCACCTGAGCGCGGTCGTACCCACGCCGCACAAGCTCGAAGCCGTAGGGGGAAGTGTCGCTCATGGGGTTCCTGTCGAATGAGACCGGTGAGGTGATAGGGGGAATCCTAGGGGCCGAAGCGGTGTGTCATCGAGCGGATGCGTGTTTGATCTGGAGAATGACACCCCTTTTGGGTGGCTAACTCGCGGACCACTTGCCAAAGACTTGGTCAAAGGCCCCAGAAGCCGCCAAAATTTGATCCTTTGTTCCCACCGTGTTCTAGCCGTCGGACGACTTGCCACCCGATCGAGGCGCGCCGACCGTGGCACCCGCCTTGACGCCGTCCTTGCCACTCGTGGGGGCCTCGAAGGATTCCAACGCCTCCAGGACGTCCTGGACACGGGAGATCTCGGCGTTGATGTCCTCGCGGCGACGCACCAGGATCTCCAGCTCGCGCTTGCCCTCCTCGACCGTGCGCTTGGCCTCGCGGATCGCCTCGGCCTTGAGCTCCTCGGCCTCCCGCACGAGCGCCGCCTTCTTCTGCTCGGCCTCCTTCAGGAGCCCCTCGGCCTTCTTGACGGCGGCGATGCGCACCTTGCCGGCCTCGGAGTTGGCCTCCGACACCAGCTCCTTGGCCTTCGCCTGCGCCTTCTGCAGCTGCTCCTCGGAGGCCTTGATGAGCGCGTCGCAGCGGTCGCCGGTCGACTTCATCGTCTCGGAGGCCTCGCGGCGGGCCCGCTCGTGCAGGTTCTCGATCTCGGTCGTGATGCGGTCGCGCAGCTCCTCGGCCCGCTCCCTTATCGCGGTGGCGTCCCGGCGGGCGCCGACGAGCAGTTCGTCCGCGTCCGTACGGGCCTTCTCCACCCGGGCGTTGCCCTCGACCGTCGCCTCGGACACCAGCCGGTCGGCCTCGGTGCGGGCGGCGCCGACCATGCTGTCGGCCTGGGCCTCCGCGTCCGCGGTGGCCTTCTGTGCCTGCTGCTGCGCCTCGGTGAGCAGCTTGTCGGCCTCCGCGGCCGTCTCCGTGATGAGCTTGTCGACCTGCTCGGCCGCCTCGGAGCGCCGCTTGTTGGCCTCCTGGCGGGCCGCGTCCAGCGTGCGGTCGGCCTCCTCGCGCGCGGCCGCGGTGACCCGCTCGGCCTCCGACAGTGCCTCGGACTTGACCCGCTCCGATTCGCTGCGGATCCGCTCGGCGTGCTGCTGGGCCGCCCCGACCGTGTCGGCGGCCTCGGCGCGCAGCCGCTCCGCCTCCCCGGTGGCCTCCCCGAGCAGCTGCTCGGCCTGGGCGAGCGCCTCGGACCGTACCCGCTCGGCCTCCGCGACCGTCTCCGACCGCAGCCGCTCCGCCTCGGCGACCGTCTCCTGGCGCAGCCGGTCGGTGTCCGTGATCGTCTCGGTGGTGAGCCGCTCGGCCTCGTTGCGGGCCTCGGTGATGAGGGTGTCGGCCTGCGTCGCCGCGTCCGAGCGGATGCGGTTGGCGTCCTCGCGGGCGTCCGCCCGGGTACGCGCCGCCGCCTGGTCGGCCTCGGCGATGGCGTCCGACGCTTCCGTGCGGACCCGCTGGGCGTGCTCGGACGCGTCCGACCTGAGGCGCTCGGCCTCCTCGATCGCCTCCGAGACCGTGCGCTCGGCGAGCGCCTTGGCGGCGTCCGTCTCCTCGGTCGCCTCGCGCCGGACCCGGCTCGCGTCCTCGCTGGCCCGCTCCCGCTCGGCATAGGCGTCGGCGCGGACCCGGTCCGACTCCTCCTGGGCCTCGCGGCGCGTACGGTCCGCGGCGTGCTCGGCGGCCGAACGCAGCCCGGTGATCTCCTCCTGGGCCTGCTCGTGCAGCCCGGCGACCGAGTCCCGTACCTGCTGGGCGTGCTGCTCGGCGGCCGACACCATCTCGGTGGCCCGCCGGTCGGCTTCCTCGACCAGGCGTACGGCCTCGGTCTGCGCCTCCTCGACGCGCTTGCGCGCCGAGGCCAGCAGTTCCTCGCTCTGCTCGCGGGCCCGCTGGCGCTCCTGGTCGGCCTCCTGCCGTGCCGTGCCGAGGTACTCCTCGGCCTCGCGGCGACGCCGGTTGGCCTCCTCCTGCGCGGCGGCCAGCGCCTGAGACGCCTCCGTCGCCAGCCGCTCGGCGGCGGCCTGCGCCTCCGCCCGCACGCGGTCGGCGGTGTCCTGCGCCTCCGACTTCAGCCGCTCGGCCTCGGCCGCGGCCTCCGACCGCAGGCGTACGGCGATGGCCTCGCCCTCCGCGCGGGAGGCGGAGGCGTCCGACGCGGCCTCGGTGCGCAGCCGCTCGGCCTCCGTCTCGGCCTGCTGCTGGAGCGTACGGATCCGCTCGGCGGCTTCGGTGCGCAGCCGGTCGATCTCCTCGGCGGCCTCGCGGCGGAGCCGCACGGCCTCCTCACGGGCGTCCGTGAGCGCCTGTTCGGCGGCGGCGAGACGTTCCTCGGCCTCGGTGTGCAGCCGGGTCAGTTCCTCGGCGGCGTCCGCGCGGCGGGCCTCTATGGCCCGCTCGGTCGCCTCGTGCAGCTCGCGCGCGGCCCGCTCGGCGTCCGCCTTGATGCCCTCGGACTGCTCGACGACCTCCGCACGGTGCCGCTCGGCCTCCTTGCGGGTGCGCTCCAGGGTCTCCTCGGCCTGCCGGCGCAGGGTCGTCGCCCGCTCGATGGCCTCCGTACGGACCTTCTCGCTGTCCGTGGTGGCCTTCTGGCGCAGCTCGTCCGCGTCCTGCCGGGTCTTGGCCAGTAGTTCCTCGGCGGTCCTGGCCGCCTCCTCGATCTGCTGGACGGCCTCCTTGCGGGCCTCCGCGCGGATCTTCTCGCCCTCGGCGACCGCGTCGGAGCGCAGCTGCTCGGCCTCGCCGCGCAGCCGGCGGGCCTCCTCCTGCAGCTCGACCGTCTTGGCGCGGTACTCCTTGGTGTCGTCCTTCGCCGCGCCCTTGAGCTGCTCGGCGATGTCGTGCGCCTCGGCGCGCAGCCGGTCCGCCTCGGCCTCCGCCTCGCTGCGGATCCGCTCGGCCTCCTCGGCGGCGGCCTTGGTGGTGCTGCGCGCGTCCTCCTGCGCCTTGACGAGGACGTCCTCGGCCGTCTTGGCCGCCTTCGACAGCTGGGTGGCGCTCTCCTCGGCGGTGAGGGTGCGGGCCTTCTCCGCGGCCTGGTCGAGCAGCTTCTCGGCCTCGGCGCGGGCGTCCGCGACGATCTGCTCGGCGTCCGACCTGGTGGCCTCGGCCTCCTTGGTGGCCTCGCTGACCAGCCGGGCGACCTGCTCCTTCGCCGTACGCGTGCGCTGCTCGTTGGTCGACTCCGCGCTCGACAGCGCCTTCTCGGCGGCCGCCTTGGCCTCGGCGACCACCTTCTCCGCCTCGGCGCGCGCCTCCCGCAGGGCCGTGTCGGCCTCCGCGATGCGCTGCTCGGCGGTCCGGCTCAGCTCCAGGGCCTCGCGGCGGGTCGCCTCCGACTCCGAGCTGGTGGACGTACGCAGCTGCTCGGCGTGCTCGGTGGCTTCCTGGGCCTGCGTGGAGGCGGCGTTCAGCAGCCGCTCGGCGTCCGTGCGGGCGCGGCGCAGCAGCTGCTCGGCCTCGGCGCGGGCCGACTCGGCCTCGCTCTGCAGCCGCTGACGGGCCTCGGATGTCACCCGCTCGGCCTCCGCGCGGGCCGCCGCCATGGCCTGCTCGGCCTCGGCACGGGACTCGTCCAGGAGCCGGCGCGCCTGCTGTTCGGTCCGGGCGCGCAACTGCTCCGCCCAGGCCACGTTCTCGTTGACGTGCGACTCGACGGTCTGCCGGCGCTCGGCGAGCTCCTGGTCGAGCTGCTGGCGGCGGGTGACCGCCTCCTGGTGCAGCTCCGCCTGGAGCCGCGCGGCCTGCTCGGCGTGCTCCTGGAGGATGCGCTGGGTCTGCGCCCGGGCCTGGCTCAGCTCGCGCTCGGCCTCCAGGCGCAACTGGTCGGCCTGGACCTGCGCGTTGCGCAGCAACTGCTCGGCCTGGTAGCCGATGTCGCCGCCGTCGAACGCGGGCCGGGACATGATGGTGCGCCGCGCCTCGTGCAACTTGGCGCGCAGCACCTCGACCTGGTAGCCGAGGTCCTCGGCGTGCTGGATCGCCTTTTCCCGCTCGGTCTTCAGCCGCTTCATCTCGGCTTCGAAACGAGTGAGGTGGTCGACGTCAGCCGCCGGTTCCCGCTCCTGGCTCTCGTAGCCCCGCACTGCGCGGTCCCATCCGTCCCCTGGTCGCAAGTCTCTGAGTACGAGCCCCGGCCGTCTGCCGAACGGGGCTCCCGGGGAATGGTGTCAGATCAACGGCGGAGCACGGGCTGCTGCCCCGACGCTCGTCCCCCGAAACCCGGACCCCGGCCAGGTCCCGCCGTCATGGCAGGACCCTGGTCGCCCTGGGTGGAGCGGCGACCGCCCCCAACCCTACCGGCCCATATGTACGGGGGTCAGTGCTCAGGTGACTCAACGGACGCCGAAGTGACCAGTTCTGTCAGTACTCCGTGACAATCCTTGGGGTGCAGGAAGGTGATCCGTGACCCCATGGAACCGATTCGCGGCTCTTCGTACAGAACGCGTACCCCCTTCTGCCCGATGGCCGCGGCATCCGCGTCCACGTCCGCCGTACCGAAGGCGATGTGATGTACGCCCTCCCCGTTCTTCGCGAGCCACTTGCCCACGGCGGAATCCTCCCGGGTCGGCTCCAGGAGCTGCAGGTACGAAGCCCCGCCGTCGGACGTATCGTTGATCTTGAGCATGGCCTCGCGCACGCCCTGCTCCTCGTTGACCTCGGAGTGGAACACCTCGAAGCCGTACGTGGCCCGATAGAACTCGACGGTCTTGTCGAGGTCGAAACAGGCGATCCCGATGTGGTCGATTCGCGTCAGCATGGTTTCAGTGCAGCGCGACGGAGGTGGTTACGCAACGTGCGCGCGATCACACCGACAGCCCGATGACGGCGTGGACTACCGCTCAGTACATTCGAAGTAAACCCTCGTTCACTCCTCGGCCAGTGCAGGCCGGATAAGGGGATCGCAGCTCATGACTGGATCGAACAGCACGACCTCGGTGATCGTCGCGGGCGCCCGCACGCCCATGGGACGGCTGCTGGGCTCGCTGAAGTCCTTCTCGGGAGCCGACCTCGGCGGCTTCGCCATCAAGGCCGCCCTCGACCGTGCGGGTATCGGCGGCGACCAGGTGCAGTACGTGATCATGGGCCAGGTGCTCCAGGCCGGGGCGGGGCAGATCCCGGCCCGCCAGGCCGCGGTCAAGGCCGGCATCCCGATGAGCGTCCCGGCGCTCACCGTCAACAAGGTGTGTCTGTCCGGCCTCGACGCCATCGCGCTCGCCGACCAGCTCATCCGCGCCGGCGAGTTCGACGTCGTCGTCGCCGGCGGCCAGGAGTCCATGACCAACGCCCCCCACCTGCTGCCGAAGTCCCGCGAGGGCTTCAAGTACGGGGCGATCGAGATGCTCGACGCCATGGCGTACGACGGTCTCACCGACGCGTTCGAGAACATCGCCATGGGCGAGTCGACGGAGAAGCACAACACCCGCCTCGGCATCCAGCGCCCCGAGCAGGACGAGTTCTCGGCCCTGTCCCACCAGCGCGCCGCCGCCGCCCAGAAGAACGGCCTGTTCGAGGCCGAGATCACCCCGGTGGAGATCCCGCAGCGCAAGGGCGAGCCGGTCGTCTTCAGCAAGGACGAGGGCATCCGCGCGGAGACCACCGCCGAGTCGCTCGGCAAGCTGCGCCCGGCGTTCACGAAGGACGGCACGATCACCGCGGGGTCGGCCTCGCAGATCTCCGACGGCGCGGCCGCGGTCGTGGTGATGAGCAAGGCCAAGGCGCAGGAGCTCGGCCTGGAGTGGATCGCCGAGATCGGCGCCCACGGCAATGTGGCGGGCCCGGACAACTCCCTCCAGTCCCAGCCGTCGAACGCCATCCTGCACGCCCTCAAGAAGGAAGGCCTTCAGGTCTCCGACCTCGACCTGATCGAGATCAACGAGGCCTTCGCGGCGGTCGCGGTCCAGTCGATGAAGGACCTCGAGGTGTCCCCGGAAAGGGTGAACGTCAACGGCGGTGCCATCGCCCTCGGCCACCCGATCGGCATGTCCGGCGCCCGCCTCGTCCTGCACCTGGCGCTGGAGCTGAAGCGGCGCGGCGGTGGCGTGGGCGCGGCGGCGCTGTGCGGTGGCGGCGGTCAGGGTGACGCGCTGATCGTGCGGGTGCCGAAGGCCTGAGCACCGCTTTTCGGCGCCCCTCTTTTCGTGGTCTCTTCGTGGTCTCTTCGTGAACGGAGCTGTGATGCAGGACGTCTCCACACTGGTCGCCCAGGCCAGGGAGGGCCGGCCGCGGGCCGTGGCCCGGCTGATCTCCCTGGTGGAGGGGGCGTCCCCGCAGCTCAGGGAGGTCATGGCGGCACTGGCCCCGCTGACCGGAGGGGCGTACGTGGTGGGCCTGACGGGTTCGCCGGGCGTCGGCAAGTCGACGTCCACGTCCGCCCTGGTGACCGCGTACCGCAAGCAGGGCAGGCGGGTCGGCGTCCTGGCCGTCGACCCGTCGTCGCCGTTCTCCGGGGGCGCGCTGCTCGGCGACCGGGTCCGGATGTCGGAGCACGCCTCCGACCCGGGTGTCTACATCCGGTCGATGGCCACGCGCGGCCACCTCGGCGGTCTCGCCTGGGCCGCCCCGCAGGCGATCCGGGTCCTGGACGCGGCGGGCTGCGAGGTGATCCTGGTCGAGACGGTCGGGGTCGGCCAGTCGGAGGTCGAGATCGCCTCCCAGGCGGACACCTCGGTGGTCCTCCTGGCCCCCGGCATGGGCGACGGAATCCAGGCGGCGAAGGCCGGAATCCTGGAGATCGGCGACGTGTACGTCGTCAACAAGGCCGACCGCGACGGCGCGGACGCCACCGCCCGCGAGCTGAACCACATGCTCGGCCTCGGCGAGTCCCGCGGCCCCGGCGACTGGCGTCCGCCCATCGTCAAGACGGTCGCCGCGCGCTCGGAAGGCATCGACGAGGTCGTCGAGGCGCTGGAGAAGCACCGCGCCTGGATGGAGGAGCAGGGCGTCCTGGCCGAGCGCCGGCGCGCCCGCGCCGCCCACGAGGTGGAGGCCATCGCCGTCACCGCCCTGCGTGAACGCATCGGCGACCTGCACGGCGACCGTCGGCTGAGCACACTCGCCGAGAAGATCGTCGCCGGGGAGCTGGACCCCTACCGGGCGGCGGACGAACTGGTGGCGGGGCTCACGGAGGGCTGACCGCCCACGGTGAACTCACCGGCCCCGCTGGTACGTTGACTCACGTGTTCCTTCTCTTGGCATAGGGCCCGCCCGAGCCCGCGACCGCACCCGGCAGCACGCCGTGGCCGTCGCGGCACTTCGGCGTCCCTTCCCTGCCTCCAGTAGAGGAACCTTGTCGTGTCCGCTGTGTCCCCGCGGCCCTCGTATGCCGCGGTACTCCGCCTTCCCCATGCCCGCCGCACCTTCGCGGCCGCCCTCGCCGCCCGGCTGTCGTACGGCACGGCCCCGATCGCCGTGATGCTCAGCGTGACCCGGGCGACCGGGTCGTACGCCGTCGCCGGTGTCGTCATGGCCGTGTTCGGCGCCACGGTCGTCTTCCTGTCGCCGTACCGGGCCGCCCTGGTCGACCGGCACGGCCCGCGCCGGGTCCTGCTTCCGATGGCCCTGCTGCACGCGGGGCTGCTCTGCGCGCTGGCGGCGGCCTGCTGGCGTCCCGGGGCGCCCGCGCCGCTGCTCGGCCTGATCGCCGCCGTCACGGGCGCCTGCGCGCCGCCGCTCGGCCCCACCATGCGCAGGGTCTGGGGCGAACTCGCCGAGGACCGGCTCCTGCTGCAGCGCGCGTACGGCCTGGACGGGGTCGCGGAGGAACTCCTCTACGTCACCGGCCCGCTGTTGGTCGGCGTGCTGGTCGGCTTCGCGCCCCCTGCCGCGGGCGTGCTGCTGGGCGCGCTGCTCATGGGGGTGGGCACGCAGGCCTTCGTGATCTCACCGGCGGTCCGTTCGGTGCGCGGGAGCGGGGCCGTTCGCAAGGGCCGGGGCGCGTCGCTGACGCCGGGACGGGAGCTGTGGCCGCCGATCGTCGTCGCGGGCGGTGTGGGCCTGTCCCTCAGCGCCGTCGACCTCCTCGTCGTCGCCTTCGCCGGACAGCGGCAGCTGGGGGACGACACCGTGGCGTGGGTGCTCGCGGCGCTGTCGGCGGGCAGTGCGGTGGGCGGGCTGCTGAACGGGACGGTGGACTGGCGTACGCCGGCCCGGGTCCGGCTCTCGTTCCTGGCGGCGGGCCTGGGCGTGACGCTCGGCGCCGCCGGCCTCGCGCCCGGCGTGGCCACCCTTGCCGGGGCGGCGGCCTGCGCGGGGCTGTTCGTCGCACCGGCCCTGACGACGGCGTACCTGATCGCCGACGACGCCGCCCCGGCCGGGTTCCGGACGCAGGCGGGGGCGTGGGTCAACACGTCCGTCAACGCGGGGAGTTCGGCCGGGGCGGCGACGATGGGGGTGCTGGTGGAGCGACTTCCGCTGGGGGTGTGCTTCGTGGTGGCGGGCGGGGTGTCGGTGGGGGCGGCGGTCTGTGCGGGACTGTTCGCCGCACCGGCGCCGGCGCGGGCGTAGCTGGGGGCTCCGCCCCCAGACCCCCGGCCTTTGCCCACCCACCACCCGACTCCGTCGGATGAATGTTCGCGCACGCCCGGCCGGTCGGCGGGGTCTGGGGGCGCAGCCCCCGGATGACGGTCAGCTTTCGACCGACCGAGACGGGTGGCAGGGTGGGCAAAGGCCGGGGGTCCAGGGGGCGGAGCCCCCTGGCGGCGTTGTAGGGGCAGCGCCCCTACCCCACGTCAGTCGTCGTCACCGTCGACGTCGTCGTCGGCCTTGTCCGCCGTGACCTTGCCCGTCGTGAGGTCGACGCGCCAGTCCTGCTCGGCGTTGCCGGACTTGTACGTCTCGACCTCCCAGGCCTTGGACGTGCCGTCCTCGTCCAGGTCCACCGACGTCACCGTGCCCTTGCCGGCCGCGGCCTCGGCCTCGGCCGCCTCCGCAGCCGTCACCGTCGCCCCCTTCAGCGCGGCCCGCACCTCGGCGGTGTCGTCCTCACGCTCGGTGTGGGAGCCGAGGACCTTGCCGGTGCCGGGGTCGATGCGCACGCTGTGCCAGGTGGTGCCGTCGCCGAGCACGTCGACGTCCCAGACGACCGGCCCGGAGTCGTCCTGATCGTCCAGTTCGACGGAGACGGCGGTACCCGGCGAGTGCCGCAGCGCGGAGGCGACGGCCTCGGCGGCCGTCACGTCACCGGACACCCGAGCCCCGTCGTCGTCCGGCGCGTCGTCGTCCCGCGCGTCGTCGTCCTGGACACCGCTCCCGGTCTCCCGGGCATCCGCCTGCCGCGCCGTCGCCGTCCCCTCACCGTCCGCACCGTTCCCCGTCACCGCGAGAGCCGTGGCCGTACCGCCCCCGACCAGAGCGGCGGCCGTAACGGCGGCGATCACGATGTTGCGCTTCATGCGACTTCCTCCAGAGTTGTTCGGCTTCGTCGTGCTGAACCCAACATCGCCGACCCACGCTGAGAGGAACCTGAAACCCCCTGAAGAGATCTTCAGCTTCGCTTTGCGAACCTGAGAACATGCGCCTGTTGATCGTGGAGGACGAGAAGCGGCTTGCCCTGTCGCTCGCCAAGGGCCTGACGGCCGAGGGGTACGCCGTGGACGTGGTCCACGACGGGCGGGAGGGACTGCACCGGGCCACCGAGGGGACGTACGACCTCGTGATCCTGGACATCATGCTGCCCGGCCTCAACGGCTACCGCGTCTGCGCCGCCCTGCGCGCCGCGGGCCACGACGTGCCGATCCTGATGCTCACCGCCAAGGACGGCGAGTACGACGAGGCGGAGGGCCTGGACACGGGCGCCGACGACTACCTGACCAAGCCGTTCTCGTACGTCGTCCTCGTCGCCCGGATCAAGGCCCTGCTGCGGCGCCGCTCCCAGGGCGGCGGCGGGGCCTCGCCCGTGCAGGTCCACGGCGACCTGAAGATCGACACCGCCGCCCGCCGGGTCTTCCTCGCGGACGACGAGATCGCGCTGACCGCCAAGGAGTTCGCCGTCCTGGAGCAGCTCGCGGTGCGGGCCGGCGAGGTGGTGTCCAAGGCCCAGATGCTGGAGCACGTCTGGGACTTCGCGTACGAGGGCGATCCGAACATCGTCGAGGTCTACATCAGCACCCTGCGCCGCAAGCTGCGCGCCGAGCTCATCCGGACGGTCCGCGGCGTCGGCTACCGGCTGGAGACGGAGCAACGATGAAACGGCTGTTCGGCTCCGTACGGTCCCGGGCGACCCTCGCCGCCACCCTCGTCGTCGCGGTGGCACTGGTCGCGGCCGGGACCGCCGTACTGCTGTCCCTGCGCTCCAACCTGATCGACCAGGCCGGCACGGCGGCGGACCGTTCCGCGCGGACGGTGGCCACCCACCTGGCCGGCGGGAAGACGTACGAGCACCTGTCCTTGGACGACGATGACCAGCCCGTCCAGGTCGTCGACGAACGGGGCAGGCTCGTCGCCGCGACCGAGGACCTGGAGCGGATCAGCGGCACCGGCACCGACGCCGTACGCCCGCAGGCACCCACGCCCACGCCCACGGACGGCAGCGGCGACGAGGACGCCGACGACGACGCGGACGACGACGCCTCCCTCGAACCCGGCAAGATCGAGGAGAAGACCGTCTTCACCGACGGCTCCGCGACGATCGACCAGCACAGTGCCGACTACCGCTTCGCCGCCGTCCGGATGGAGACCGAGCAACAGGGCACGCTCACCGTCTACGCCGGTGCCCCCCTGTCCGCGGAGCAGAGCGCGGTGCGCACCGCGCTGACCGTCATGCTGATCGGCTTCCCGCTGCTGCTCGCCGTCGTCGCGGTCGTGACCTGGCTGGTCACCCGGCGCGCGCTGCACCCGGTGGAGGGCATCCGCAGCGAGATGGCCGCGATCACCGCCTCGGAGGACCTCGCCCGCCGGGTCCCGGTGCCGGACACGCACGACGAGGTGGCCCGCCTGGCCCGCACCACGAACGAGACGCTGGCCGCCCTGGAGACCTCCGTGGAACGCCAGCGCAGGTTCGTCGCCGACGCCTCGCACGAGCTGCGCAGCCCGATCGCGTCCCTGCGCACCCAGCTCGAAGTGGGCGCGGCACACCCCGAGCTGCTGGACGTGGCAGGGGCGGTCGAGGACACCGTACGGCTCCAGCGTCTCGCCACCGATCTGCTGCTGCTCGCCCGGCTGGACGCGGGGGAGCGGCCCGCCGCCGGTGCCCGGCTCGACCTCGCGGCACTGGCGCGGGAGGAGGCCGAGGGGCGGACGGGCGTGCGCGTGGAGGCGCCCGAGGCGGTGCCGGTGGGCGGGTCCCGGGGGCAGCTGGAGCGGGTGCTCACCAACCTGCTGGACAACGCGCGGCGGCACGCCCGCTCGACGGTCACGGTGACCGTGCGGCGGGAGGGGGAGTGGGCCGTGGCCGGGGTCGCCGACGACGGGGACGGGGTGCCGGACGGCGACCGGGAACGGATCTTCGAGCGGTTCGTGCGGCTCGACGACGCCCGCAGCCGCGACGACGGCGGCGCCGGGCTCGGACTCGCCATCGCCCGGGACGTCGCCGTACGCCACGGCGGCACGCTCACGGTCCGCAAAGCGCCGGAAGGCGGAGCTCTGTTCGAACTCCGCCTGCCGTTTGTCTAGGACCTGCCGGCCCTAGCCGGCCGGGGGCCGGTGGACTGCCGGGGTCCGGGTCACGGACGGCCGCGCTGTCCCCGGAGGTGGTCCGCGACGGGCCTCAGGGACTTCTCGAGTTCCACCAGGGACTCGGGGGGCAGCAGATCGATGAAGTGCCTCCGCACGGACGCCACATGATGCGGCGCGACCTTCTGCATCGTCTCCATGCCGTGCTCGGTGAGCACCGCGTACAGACCGCGGCGGTCCGACTCGCAGTTCTCGCGCCGCACGAGGTCCGCGTTCTCCATGCGGGTGATCTGGTGGGAGAGGCGGCTCTTGGACTGGAGGGTGGCGGACGCGAGGTCGCTCATCCGCATCCGCACGCCCTCCGACTCGGAGAGATTCACCAGGATCTCGTAGTCGTTCATTGTCAGGCCGAACGGCTGCAGGTCTCTTTCGAGCTGGTACGTCAACAGCCTGTTGACCTCCAGGTGGGTGCGCCAGGCGCACTGCTCCGCATCGGTCAGCCAGCGCGTGGCCGTCTCGGTCTCCATGAATGAAGTCTACCTAAAAGGTTGAAAGGCGAACTAGTGAGGGTGGTGTGATGTCGGGCGCGCACACGTTCGACGTCACACTCCGCAGACTACCGCTCACAGCCCGAAGCGACGCTGGAGGTCCCCCAGCTGTCCGGGAAGGCGCGGTGCGCCGGCTTGCTGTCCGGGGCCTGCGGGAACCCCGCCGCCACCGGGCACCCCGGCCTGGTGCGGAACCGCCCCCGTGGCCTGCTCCGCCATCAGGGCCTCCGACGACTGGAGCAGTACCGTGCCGGCCCCCACGAACTCGAACTGGTGCTCCTCCCCGGAGGCCCCGCCTACGCCTGTCAGCGCACGTAGGCCGCCCATCAGGCCGGCCATGTACCCGTGGTCGTAGTGATGGCACGGAGAGGGGCAGTCCGCCCAGCCGACGAGCGCCTGCGGGTCCACCCGGATGGGAGGCTCCATGAACACCACCGGCCCGTTGGAGGCCGCCACGAACTTTCCGGTTCCGATGAGTGTCAGAAAACCCGGCACGATCGACTGCTTGAGGGCGAGACTTGGCTGAAAAGCGAGCAAGTTGCCCGAGCGAATGGTCAGATTGCCGTTCTCCAGGTCGAAGGAGTTCACGTCGAAGGCCCGGTCGGCGAGGAGCATCTTGCCCGAGCCCTCCGCCACGACCCAGTCGCTCGCGTGCAGAGGCGAATGGAACGACGTACGCACGAGGCGGTCCAGCCGGCCGTGTCCGATGCCGTTGAACTCCATCGAGCCGTAGTAGGCGATCATCTTCCCCTTCTGCAGGAACCACTGGCTCCCTTTGAGCTCCACGCAGAAGGTGTAGTTGTTGACGTTGTCGTCGACCGGCAGTGTCATGGGGTCGTAGACCGTCGGGCCGCCGCCCGGAGCCCCGTACATGCTCACAGCTTCTCCTCCGAGGCCTGGACGTACACCGCGCCGTTGCCGCTGAGCTCCAGCTGGAACGCCTCTCCGGAGCCGCGGCCCACCATGTCCCGCCAGCCCAGCGCGGTGGACAGCTTGTTGCGTACGTCGCCGTGGTGGGCGACGTACGCCTGCGGGTCGACATGGACCGGGCGCTGCGGGGTGATGGGGACCTCGATGACCCCGCCGTGCGCCATGACCGCGACCGAGCCGTGCCCGCGGAGGGTGGTCGTGAACAGCCCCTGGCCGCTGACCTGGCCGCGGACCATGCCCATGACGCCGCCCTGGGAGCCCATGAACATGGTGCCCTGTTCCAGGGTGCCCTCGAAGGCGAGCAGGCGGTCCGCCTCGACGAACAGGGTGTCGCCGGTGAGGTTGATGACCTGGACGTGGTGGCCGCCGTGCCCGAACAGCACGGTCCCGCTGCCCTCGACGGTCATCAGGGGCGCCGCCTCGCCCGCCGCCCGGCGGCCGAGCATCGACATGACGCCGCCCTGGCCGCCCTGGATGTTGGGCGTGAAGGACACCTCGCCCTTGTAGGCGAGCATCGCCCCGCGCTGACTGAACAGCCGCTGCCCGGGCTGGACGGTCGCCTCGACCATCTTCGAGTTGATCTCGCTGAAGGCCATGTCACACCTCCCCCGCGATCGTGTTCCGCTCGCTCGGCTGGACGTAGACCAGGCCGTCGCCCTCGAAGCGGATCTGGAAGGCCTCGCCGCCGCCCTCGCCCATGAAGGTGCGGAACGTGACACCGGACTGGAAGGACTGCCGCAGGTTCCCCTGGTGCGCGATGTAGGCGCCCGGGTCGACGGTCAGCGGGTACTGCGCGCTGACCCGCAGCACGACCGCCGGCCCGTCCGACATGATCGCGGCCTGTCCGTGGCCCTCGATCGTCGTCGTGAACAGCCCGTTGCCCTGCGTGGCCCCGCGCATACCCGTGAACGACGTGCCGGTTCGCAGCCCCGAGTCGGTCGCGAGCAGGTTGCTCGACTCCACGTACAGCTTGTCCCCCTGGAGAGCGACGAGGTTGATCTCCGAGGCCCGGTCCGCGAACCAGCACGTGCCGTGCCCCTTCACCTCCATCAGTGTCATCTGCTCGCCGGTGATCCGCCGGGTCACCATGCCCCGGATGCCCTCACCGCCGCCGCTGAGCTTCTTGAAGTCCATCTGCCCGTCGTACGCGACCATCGAGCCGTTCTTCGCCTTCACGGCGTCCCCGGTCATGTCGACGGCGAGCACCTTGCTGCCTTGAAGTCGGAACATCGCCACGCAGCGAAGGTAGCCGCCGGGAGGCTCCGCCAACAGAGCCTGTGGGTGGAGAAAGACCCTGATCGCGCCCCTAAGGGCCACTAAGGGCCGTTCGGAGCCCCTGAGCGGTCAGTGGCTCGCCCCGGGGAGCCGGATGACGGCCTTCCCCTTGGTCAGGTCGACCGTGGACCACGGCGGATCCCCGTCCTCCTCGTCGTCCCGCGTCACCAACGCGCTCTGCCGTTCCTTCAGTTCGTTCTGCTTGCCCGGTGACAGGGCGGCGTGCAGCTGCTCGAACCCGGTCGCGGAGATCTGGCCCTGCCGCCCCGCGTTGCGCCAGGGCAGCACCCCGGCCCGCCCGGCCCGCAGCAGCAGCTGATCGACGAAGGCCAGCACGGTGAGCAGCACGACCAGCCCCGGCAGGGTCATGAAGAAGACGAACTGCATACGCGCTCCCCGGGTCGTCGGCACCAGCTTCCACCCCCCGGCCGTCCGCCGCCCAGCCGTTTGCCACAATGGGGCGAACGTTTGTGCCTGGATTCACAAACCACCGACGTCTCTCCCACCGAAGGTGACCCGTGGACATCAAGACCGCCACCGCCCTCCGCCGCCTCCGCCTGGTCTCGGCCCCCGAGGCGATCTCGTTCCTTATCCTGCTCGTCTGCTCGGTGCTGAAGCGGACGACGGACTTCGACGCGGTCCGCCCGATGGGGATGATCCACGGGGTCCTCTTCATCCTGTACGTGATCTTCTGGGCGGACGCCTGGAACCGTACGAAGTGGCCCCTGAAGACCGCCGCTCTCTACTTCGTCCTCTCCGTGCTGCCCACCGGCGGCTTCTTCGCCGAGCGCAAGCTCAGGCGTGAGACCGAGGACGCGGTCATCGCCTCCCGGGCCCGCCAGGAGAAGGCCGTGAAGGCATGATCGTCGCCTTCTCCGTGACGCCCCTGGGGGTCGGCGAGGACGTGGGGGAGTACGTCGCCGACGCCGTGAAGGTCGTCCGGGAGTCGGGCCTGCCCAACCGTACGGACGCGATGTTCACCTCGATCGAGGGCGAGTGGGACGAGGTGATGGACGTCGTCAAGCGAGCCGTGGCCGCCGTGGAGGCGCGGGCGCCGCGCGTGTCGCTGGTCCTCAAGGCGGACATCCGCCCCGGAGTGACCGACGGTCTCACCTCCAAGGTGGAGACGGTCGAGCGGCACCTCGCCGAGCAGTAGTCCTGCAGCAGGAGAGACCCCGGTCCCGCGCGGACCGGGGTTTTTCGTCTGACAGGCCGGGCCGCCCGGTGCTACCCGGCGTCCAGCGGCCGCTCGAAGAAGGTCTCCAGGACCACCGTCGCCTGCGTTCCGCTGACCCCGTCGATCGCGTACAGGCGGCGCAGTACGTCCTGGAGTCGTTCCGTGGTCGCGGTGCGGACCTTCACCAGGACGGCCGCGCTGCCCGCGATGACGTGCGCCTCCTGGATCTCCGGCACGGCGGCGAAGTCCTCGGCCCGGTCGCCCATCCACGCCGTCGAGTCGACCAGGACGAAGGCGAGGACCCCGCGGTCGAGCGCGGCGGGATCGACGTCGACCGTCGTGGCGCGGATGACCCCCTGCTCGCGCAGCTTGCGCACGCGCTCGTGCGCGGCGCCCGCCGACAGGCCGACCGCCGTGCCGAGCGCGGCGTACGACCGGGTGGCGTCCCGCTGGAGCAGCGCGATCAGCCGACGGTCGATGGCATCCACTGGTTTCATGCGTGGACCATACCTGATTCGGTGATCTCCCTGTTATGTTGAACCAGATCCTGGTCATCCGTCATCCCTCCGAGAGGACGCCATGCCCGCCGACGGCCCGTACGAGATCCTGGACGACCGCTTCCGCACCGGACGCTGTGCGAACGGCGACAGCAGGCTGGAGGTCCTGCACGACGGCTGCCGCTGGGCCGAGGGCCCGCTGTACCTCCCCGCCTGGCGCCAGCTGATCTGGAGCGACATCCCGAACGACCGCATCCTGCGCTGGGACGAGGCCACCGGCACGGTCGGCGTCTTCCGCACCCCGGCCGGGTACAGCAACGGCAACACCCTCGACCGGCAGGGCCGCCTGGTCACCTGCGAGCAGGGCAACCGCCGGGTCACCCGCACCGAGCCCGACGGGACGGTGACCGTCCTCGCCGACCGCTACGCCGGCCGGCGGCTCAACAGCCCGAACGACTCCGTCGTACGCTCCGACGGCACGATCTGGTTCTCCGACCCGGACTTCGGCATCACCAGCGACTACGAGGGCCACCGCGCCGAGTCCGAGATCGGCGCGTGCCACGTGTACCGGATCGACCCGGCGACCGGCGAGGTCCACCTGGCCGCCGACGGGTTCGAGGGACCCAACGGCGTCATCCTGTCGCCCGACGAGCAGCGGCTGTACGTCTCCGACTCGCGGGCCGCCCGGATCCATGTCTTCGACATCCGCGAGGACGGCACGCTCACGGACGGGAAGGTCTTCGCCGAGGGCCGCGGCGACGTCCACTTCGACAACATCCGCTTCGACGACGAGGGCCGCCTGTGGGCCGCCGCCCTGGACGACGGCGTCCACTGCTACGACCCCGACGGCACCCTCATCGGCCGGCTGCGCGTGCCCGAGCCCGTCTCCAACGTGGCCTTCGGCGGCCCGAAGAACAACCGTCTGTTCATCACGGCCACCACCTCCCTGTACTCGCTGGTGATGTCGGTGACGGGAGCGCCGCGCGTGTAGGCCCGGCCTGGGGATCAGCCGCCCGCCGCCAGCGCCATCCCCAGCGGCGTCCGCTCGTACAGCACCTGATGGCCGTAGCGCCGGGCGGTCAGCAGTCCCGCGTCGCGCAGGACCGTCAGGTGCGCCGACACCGACGACGGCGCGAGGCCCAGCCGGTGGGCGAGCGCGGTCGTGGTGGCCGGTTCGTCGAGGGCGGTGAGGACGGCGGACCGGCCGCGGCCGAGGAGCCGTACGAGCGTGTCGCGGGTGCGGCCTGTGGGCTCGGCCCACAGGCCGCCGATGCCCCGGGCCGGATAGACCAGGGTCGGCTGCCAGGGCGGGTCGAAGCTGCTGACGAGGTCCGGCCAGCTGAAGACGCTCGGCATCAGCACCAGGCCCTGTCCGCCCAGGTCCCGCTCGTGCTCGCCCCGCCACTCGACGGTCAGCGTGCCCGCGTTCCAGCCGCAGCGCCGGTTGATCTCCGGCAGCAGCCCGCCCAGGCCCACCTCCGCCAGCCGGCGCGAGTGGAACGCCACGTCCGCCTCCAGCAGGGCGCGCAGCCGCGGCCAGTCCGGCTCGACCAGGGTGTGCCAGACCTCCTCCAGCGCATCCGACAGCTCCCGGACCATCCGCACGGGATCGCGCAACCAGGTCTGTCCCCGGGGCGAGCCGAGCGCGCCCGGAGTGTCCGCGAGCGAGCGGGCGGTGTCCTCCCGGGCCGCCTCCGGATCGGCCGCACGCACCGCGGCGATCTCCTCCTCGAACGAGGCGGCCGGTCCGGTCGGCGGCGGGCACAGCCAGTCCGGCGAGTGACCGCGCCGGGGCATCAGCAGCCACAGCGGAGCGAGGTCCAGCTCGGCGGCCGCCGTACGGATCCGGCGCAGCCAGTGCGCGTGATAGCCGTGCCGCTCGGGCCGCTTGAGCGTGCGCACCACCTCCTGCGTCTCCCACAGCGGCGACACGGCGAACCGGCAGCGGAGGAAGTCGTCCTCCCCGAAGTGCAGTCGCGACGGCACGGCCACCTCCTGAACGAACATGCGACCCGAACGACATGCGGCCTGAACGAACATTCGGCCTGAACCGAAACTCTAGGGCCCGCCCCGCCGGGCGAGCACGCTGCTGCCCATGCCAGAACAGCTGTCGGACACCTCTGCGGCCCCTGCGGCACCGCCCACCGGCTACGCCCGCCTCTTCACCGTCCGCGAGTTCCGCACGGTCTTCGCCGCCCACGCGCTCTCCCTGCTCGGCCTGATCGTCAGCGAGGTCGCGCTGTCCGTCCTCGTCTACGACCTCACCGGCTCGCCCCTGATGAGCGCGCTGACGTTCGCGCTCGGCTTCCTGCCGTATCTGGTCGGCGGGACGCTGCTCGCGGGCATCGCCGACCGGTTCCCGGCCCGGCGGGTGCTCGTGGTGTGCGACCTGGTGTGCGCCGCGGGCGTCGCGCTGATGGTGACGCCGGGCGCCCCCATCGCCGTACTGCTCGCCCTGCGCTGCTGCGTGGCCGTCGTCTCGCCGGTGTTCCAGGGGACCCGGATGGCCACGCTCGCCGAGATCCTGGGCGACGGCGACCTGTTCGTGCTCGGCCGCTCGCTGCTGCGGATCGTCTCGCAGAGCGCGCTGCTCGTCGGCTTCGGGCTCGGCGGCCTGCTGCTCACCGTCGTCTCCCCGCGCCACGCCCTGCTGATCACCGTGGGTACCTTCTGCGCCTCGGCCGCACTGCTCCGCTTCGGCACGCGGCGCCGTCCGGCCCGCGCCGGAAACAGCGGCGCGCTGGTCAAGGACTCCCTCAAGGGCGCCCGGCAGGTACTCGCCGACCGGCGGGTGCGCGTGCTGCTCCTGATGTTCTGGCTGCCCCCGATGTTCTCCGTCGCCCCTGAGGCGCTGGCCGCCCCGTACGCCGACGACCTGGGCGTCGGCTCGGTCGGCCTCGGCCTGCTGATGTGCGCGCTGCCCGTCGGCACGATCGCCGGCGAGCTGTACGCGGGCTCCCGGCTGCGTCCCGCCACCCGGGAGCGGATCGCCCTCCCGCTGCTCTGCTGCACGTTGCTGCCGTACCTCGGCTACGCGACCGGCCCCGGCCTCGCCGTCTCGCTGCTGCTCCTGGTGATCTCGGGGGCGGGGGCGGCGTACACGCTGGGCCTGGACCAGTGGTTCGTGCGGGAGGTGCCGGAGGAACTGCGCGGGCGGGCCATGACCCTGATGACCGCCGGTCTGATGACGATCCAGGGGGTGGGCATGGCGCTCGCGGGAGTGGCGGCGGAGTTCGCCGGAGTGGCCGCGACGGTCACGGGAGCGGGAGTGCTGGGGACGGTGTGCTGTGTGGTGCTGGCCTTGGCAGCCCGCCGGACGGAAGGGCTCGGACCGAGGGGCTCCGACGGAAGGGCTCGGACCGAGGGGCTCGGACCGAGGGGCTCGGACCGAGGGGCTCCGACGGAAGGGCTCGGACCGAAGGGCGAGACGGGGCTGACCACGATGTGACCGGCCGGTAAGGTCTTTGCCGTGCCGAAGCCCCTCAGTCTTCCGTTCGATCCCATCTCCCGCGCCGACGAACTCTGGAAGCGGCGCTGGGGAAACGTGCCGTCCATGGCCGCGATCACCTCGATCATGCGCGCCCACCAGATCCTGCTCGCCGAGGTCGACGCGGTGGTCAAGCCGTACGGGCTGACGTTCGCGCGGTACGAGGCGCTCGTGCTGCTCACCTTCTCCAAGGCCGGCGAGCTCACCATGTCCAAGATCGGCGAGCGGCTCATGGTGCACCCCACCTCCGTGACGAACACCGTGGACCGGCTGGTGAAGTCGGGCCTGGTGGACAAGAAGCCCAACCCCAACGACGGGCGCGGCACGCTCGCCGTCATCACCGACAAGGGGCGCGAGGTGGTCGAGGCGGCGACCCGCGACCTGATGGCGATGGACTTCGGGCTCGGTGTGTACGACGCCGAGGAGTGCGCGGAGATCTTCGCGATGCTGAGGCCGCTGCGGGTGGCGGCGCACGACTTCGACGAGGACTGACCCGGGGGAAGATCGCCTGTAGTGCCTGGTTACGCTCGTACGCATGAAAAAGTCCGTGCTGACCCGCTACCGCGTCATGGCCTACGTCACCGGTGTGCTGCTGGTCCTGCTGACCCTGGGCGTGATCGCCAAGTACCTGCTCAAGATGGACGGGGCGGACGACTTCACCCGCGTCGTGGGCATCGCGCACGGCTGGCTGTACGTCGTCTACCTGGTCTTCGCGTTCGACCTGGGCTCGAAGGCGAAGTGGCCGGTCGCCAAGCAGCTGTGGGTGCTGCTGGCCGGGACGATCCCCACGGCCGCCTTCTTCGTGGAGCGGAAGATCAGCCGCGAACTGGAGGGGAAGACCGCCGAGGACTCTCCGGCGGTCGCCAAGGCGTAAGCGCACCGCGCGTAACCGCACCGCACCGCCGTACGGGTTGCGTACGGCGGTCAGCCATCGACATTTACTAGGACGTCCTAGTAAATTTGAAGCATGGACGCTGACGCGATCGAAGAGGGCCGCCGACGCTGGCAGGCCCGGTACGACGCTTCACGCACGCGTGAGGCGGACTTCACCACGCTCTCCGGTGACCCCGTGGAGCCGGTGTACGGGCCGAGGCCAGGGGACAGCTACGAGGGCTTCGAGCGGATCGGCTGGCCGGGGGAGTACCCCTTCACCCGCGGCCTGTACGCGACCGGCTACCGGGGACGCACCTGGACCATCCGGCAGTTCGCCGGGTTCGGGAACGCCGAACAGACCAACGAGCGCTACAAGATGATCCTCGCCAACGGCGGCGGGGGACTGTCCGTGGCCTTCGACATGCCGACCCTGATGGGCCGCGACTCCGACGACCCGCGCTCGCTCGGCGAGGTCGGGCACTGCGGCGTCGCCATCGACTCGGCCGCCGACATGGAGGTCCTGTTCAAGGACATCCCCCTGGGCGATGTCACCACCTCCATGACGATCTCCGGGCCCGCCGTGCCCGTCTTCTGCATGTACCTCGTCGCCGCCGAACGCCAGGGCATCGACCCCGGCGTCCTCAACGGCACCCTCCAGACGGACATCTTCAAGGAGTACATCGCCCAGAAGGAGTGGCTCTTCCAGCCCGAGCCGCACCTGCGCCTCATCGGCGACCTGATGGAGTACTGCGCGGCCGGCATCCCCGACTACAAGCCGCTGTCCGTCTCCGGCTACCACATCCGCGAGGCCGGCTCGACGGCCGCGCAGGAACTGGCGTACACGCTGGCGGACGGGTTCGGGTACGTGGAGCTGGGGCTGTCGCGCGGCCTCGACGTCGACGTCTTCGCCCCCGGCCTGTCCTTCTTCTTCGACGCGCACCTCGACTTCTTCGAGGAGATCGCCAAGTTCCGTGCGGCGCGCAGGATCTGGGCCCGCTGGATGCGGGACGTGTACGGGGCCCGTTCGGAGAAGGCGCAGTGGCTGCGCTTCCACACGCAGACCGCCGGGGTGTCGCTGACCGCCCAGCAGCCGTACAACAACGTGGTGCGTACGGCCGTGGAGGCGCTGGCGGCGGTCCTCGGCGGCACCAACTCCCTGCACACCAACGCGCTGGACGAGACCCTCGCGCTGCCTTCGGAGCAGGCCGCGGAGATCGCTCTGCGGACGCAGCAGGTGCTCATGGAGGAGACCGGCGTCGCCAACGTGGCCGATCCGCTGGGCGGTTCGTGGTACGTCGAGCAGCTGACGGACCGGATCGAGGCGGACGCCGAGAAGATCTTCGAGCAGATCAGGGAGCGGGGGCTGCGGGCGCACCCGGACGCACAGCACCCCATCGGCCCGATCACCTCCGGCATCCTGCGCGGCATCGAGGACGGCTGGTTCACCGGCGAGATCGCCGAGTCGGCCTTCCAGTACCAGCGCGCCCTGGAGAAGGGCGACAAGCGGGTCGTGGGAGTGAACGTCCACCACGGCTCCGTGACCGGCGACCTGGAGATCCTGCGGGTCAGTCACGAGGTGGAGCGGGAGCAGGTACGGGTGCTGGGGGCGCGGAAGGCCGCCCGGGACGAGGCCGGTGTGCGGGCCGCCCTGGACGCGATGCTCGCCGCCGCGAGGGACGGCTCCAACATGATCGGGCCGATGCTGAACGCGGCACGGGCCGAGGCGACGCTCGGGGAGATCTGCGGGGTGCTGCGGGACGAGTGGGGGGTGTACACGGAGCCGGCGGGCTTCTAGGGCCCGCCTTCCCGGGGCGCAGCCGCGTCATGGTCCTCGCCCGCTCCGGTGAGGCCGAACAGCAGGAGCCGGGCGAAGCTGCGCACCCATTCCTCGTCCGCCGGTTCCGCGCTCACCGGCGTCCGGTGACCACGGCGCCTGCGACGACGTCGAAGATCAGATCCATGGAGCCGGCGGGCTTCTAGGGCCCCTCCTCCGGGGGCGGAGCCGCGTCATGGTCCTCGCCCGCTCCGGCGAGGCCGAACAACAGGATCCGGGCGAAGCTGCGCACCCATTCCTCGTCCGCCGGTTCCGCGCTCACCGGCGTCCGGTGGCCACGGCGCCCGCGACGACGTCGAAGATCAGATCCATGGAGCCGGCGGGCTTCTAGGGCCCCTCCTCCGGGGGCGGAGCCGCGTCATGGTCCTCGCCCGCTCCGGTGAGGCCGAACAGCAGGATCCGGGCGAAGCTGCGCACCCATTCCTCGTCCGCCGGTTCCGCGCTCACCAGCGTCCGGTGGACCACCGCGCCCGCGACCACGTCGAAGATCAGATCCACCGTGCGGGCGGCTTCCTCGGGATCCGATTCCGGGGGGAGCTCGCCGCGCTGCTGTGCGCGGGCCCGTCCCTCCAGGACCAGCCGCTTCTGGCGCTCCACGATCGAGGCCCGGATGCGTTCCCGCAGCGCCTCGTCCCGGATCGACTCCGCCACGACCGACATCAGGCCGCTCTTGGCCTCCGGCCGGGCCAGGATCGCCGCGTACTGCAGGACGACGCCCTCGATGTCGGCGGCGAGGGTGCCGCAGTCGGGGAGGCGGAGCTCGTCGAAGAGTTCCGCCACCGCGTCGACCACGAGTTCGTTCTTGCCGGCCCAGCGGCGGTAGAGGGTTGTTTTTGCCACCCCGGCCCTCGTCGCCACGTCTCCAAGAGTGAGTTTCGACCAGCCGAGCTCGACCAGGGCCTCCCGCGTCGCGGCCAGGATCGCGGTGTCCGCGGCGGCGCTGCGCGGACGCCCGGCACGGCTGGCGGGAGTGCGGCTCTGCATTCCCTGACCATAACCGGCCGTTCCCGTGGCGCCGTGAGGGAGATCACCGGACCACGCTGTTCCGAACGCACCGCGTGCCATTACGCTACGACTCGTAGCGAAAGCGCGTGACGGACGTACGCGCGCGGCGCACACAGGCACGGCGTGGGGTGGGGACCCGGCGCCGAACACCGGAGAGTGCGACCGGCTTTCACAACGCTTTTCACATGGGCGCGGGAACGGGGGAGGATGTACGCATGCAGCCACGGAACATGTCCATGAGCGGAGTCGTCGACCTCGCCGCGGTGAAGGCGGCCCAAGAGGCCAAGGCGAAGGCGGAGCAGGCCCGGGCCGAGGCCGCCCGGCAGGGCGGCGGTGCCGGCGGTGCCGGTGGTGTCTCGCCGGCCGATCTCGTCATCGACGTCGATGAGGCCGGGTTCGAGCAGGATGTCCTGCAGCGCTCCGCCGAAGTGCCCGTCGTCATCGACTTCTGGGCCGAGTGGTGCCAGCCCTGCAAGCAGCTGAGCCCCGTCCTGGAGCGGCTGGCCGTCGAATACAACGGACGCTTCGTCCTCGCGAAGATCGACGTCGACGCCAATCAGATGCTGATGCAGCAGTTCGGGATCCAGGGGATCCCGGCGGTCTTCGCGGTGGTCGCCGGGCAGGCCCTGCCGCTCTTCCAGGGTGCCGCCCCCGAGACGCAGATCCGGGAGACCCTGGACCAGCTGGTGCAGGTCGCCGAGCAGCGCTTCGGGCTCACCGGTCTGACCGTCGACCCCGACGCCGAGCCGGGTGCCGCGCCCGAGGCCGCTCCCGAGATGCCCGCGGGGCCGTACGACGCGCTCCTCGAGGCCGCCGTACGCGCCCTGGACGCCGGGGACTTCGGCGGTGCGGTGCAGGCGTACAAGAACGTACTGAGCGACGACCCGGGCAACAGCGAGGCCAAACTGGGCCTGGCCCAGGCCGAGTTGCTCCATCGCGTGCAGGGCCTCGACCCGCAGCAGGTGCGCAAGGACGCCGCCGACAAGCCGGCCGACATCGAGGCGCAGATCGCCGCCGCCGACCTGGATCTGGTGGGCGGGCATGTCGAGGACGCGTTCGGGCGGCTCATCCAGACCGTGCAGCGCACTGTGGGTGACGACCGGGATGCCGTACGTCTTCGGCTGCTGGAGCTGTTCGACGTGGTCGGCGGCGACGACCCGCGGGTGGCGGCGGCGCGCAGGGCGCTGGCGCGCGCCCTGTTCTGACCGGGGCGGGAGCCCGGTTCTGACCAGTCCCTAAACATCACGGCATGTGATGCCCGAGTGAAAGATTGGCCGATCTGGGGCCAGTGCGGCCGCGCTTTACCAAATCTTGGTAATCGCGGCCGCTGTTACTTGGAGTAAGTCGGGGGCGTTGATCTGTCGGAATCTGTCCAACGATCAATGGCTTTGTCCGGCGAGCATCTGACACCCAGCGTTGTCGACCGAGACCAGCGGGTCGTTGTTCGGTTATCCGGCCGTTACTAGCGAGTAACGAACCCCCTTGTGTCGACGGCGAGAATGGACCACGATCGGCGACGCTCGGTCCAATCCCGTACCCCGACAGCCGGTTGGGGCGACGGGAACCCAGGGTCCCCACCGAGTAGGGCCGATGGCAGTGGAGTCGGCCCTTGGGCAGGGGGGTCTTCGCCGTTTCGGCGAAGCCTGTCCAGCAAGGTTGTGCGTGATGCGTGTCAGGCGCGACCAGTGGTTGTCGCTCGGGGGTGATCGCCGGTGATTCGGGTGCGGTTCGCGCCTCCGAGCGCGGGCGCTCCCCTTCCCGAGGACGTAGCACTTCTCCCATCCCTGCCCGGCTGAGCCGTCGCTTCGACAGGGGCAGTCAGGGCCAGGAGATGTACGTCCGAGAAGGAGGAAATATGGAGTCCCAGGTGCGTGGCGGGACCAGATGGAAGCGGTTCGCTGTGGTCATGGTGCCCAGCGTCGCCGCGGCCGCGGCTGTGGGTGTCGGGCTTGCGCAGGGTGCGCTGGCAGCGTCGTTCAGTGTGTCGGGCCAGCAGTTCAAGGTGTCGGTCGCGGACCTGCACGGTGAGGGTTTCGCCCAGTACGGCGGCATCGACACCGTCTACACCTCGACCGCAGGTGACAAGAAGACGCAGGTTCCCGTCGCCATCTCGTCGTTCGACGACGCGACGCTGACCAAGATGTGTCAGTCGGTCAAGACGGAGATCCCTCTCATAGGCAAGACGATCTACCTTCGTCTTGACGCGGGCAGGGACCCGAAGAAGCCGGTCACGGCGCACAACCTCTACATCGACATGTCTCAGCTCGAGGCCGATGCAGAGTTCACGAACATCGACATCGGTGTGGCCCTTCAGGACAAGACCCGTGGTCCTGCCGTGAAGGACACGAAGACCACGCTGCCGGGCGGCTTCGCCCAGCAGGCGGAGTCGGCCGACCTGACGGACGTCGAGCAGACGGCGTGGGCGACCTCGGCCGGCACGTTCAAGCTCAGCGGCCTGTCGATGAAGCTCGGCACCGACCCCAAGATGGAGTGCTTCTGACGGCTGAGGCCGTAGGGGCGCTCTCGGACAGCTGAGCTGCCGAGGGGGCGGGGAAGTACCTGCTTCTCCGCCCCGCATGCTCGTCCGCCGCCCGACGGCGGACACCAAACTCAGACTTTCCGGCTTCTCCACGCCAACGGCCGAGCCGGTACGTACTCCAACCGGACCCAGGGAGCTGTTTTCCATGAGTGCCGAGACTCCGGTCCAGAGCGCCGGGACGTTCGCCCGGTTGCGCCTGCGATTCCGGGCCTGGCGGGGCACCCGGCCGTTCTGGGCAGGTCTGTTCACCCTGCTCGGCGGTGTGCCGATCGCCTACTTCCCGTACGCCACCCTCAAGTTGGGCACCATGTCGGTCGCCATGGCGACCACCGCGGGTGCCGGCTCCCTCATCATCGGCGTACTGCTGGTCACGCTTGGCCTCACCATGTGGTTCCAGCATGCGACGCGCGTCTTCGCGGGCGTCGCGGCGATCGTCCTCGCCCTGGTGTCGCTGGTGGTCTCCAACATCGGCGGCTTCGTCGTCGGCTTCCTGCTCGCGATGCTCGGCGGCGCGCTCGCCGTCTCGTGGGCGCCGGGCAAGCCGAAGGCGGAGGGCGCCGGACCGCACGAGGCGGAGCAGGGCCCCTCCAGCGAGGGTGCCGTGGAGACCGCTCCCGACGGTGCCGTGGGTGAGCCGGGTGCGCCGTACCACGCGCACGACCCCGCGACCGACGGACCGGCGGACCGGACACCCGAAGCTGCCGCCGCCGACTCGAACGGGGGGTACCGTGTCGGCTGACGAAAGCCATGGCGCGGGCCCCGAGGTGTCGACCGGGGTCAGAACGGGGCCCCGTCACGCGGCGCCCAAGAAGCCGCTGTTCACCAGGTTCCACATGCCGGCCGGCAAGGCGATAGCCATGGCGGCGATGCCGACGGCGGTCCTCATGGGCATCGGGTTCACGCCGACGCTTGCCCTCGCCGACGAGCAGCCGAGCTCGAAGAGCCTCACGGCCGACGAGTACAAGGACTGCCTCGCGGCCATCGACGAGGACGGCGCGTCCGCGTCGCCCACGCCGTCGCCGTCCGCCTCGTCGAGCGACGAGGCGTCGACGGACGAGGAAAAGGGTGAGTCGGCCGAGCCGTCCCCCTCTGCCTCCGCATCCTCGGACTCGAACTCGGGCTCGGGTGACGCCTCTTCGCCGGATTCAGGTTCCGACGACAAGGTCGACCCCACCCCGTCCGCCTCGGCCTCGCCGAGCAAGGAGGGCAACTCCTCCTCCGGCGACACCGCCACGGCGAGCCCCTCGCCGTCCGACAGCGGGGGCAACCTGCTGGAGGACATAGGCGACGCGATAACCGGCATCTTCACCGGTGGTGACAAAGCGTCGGAGAGCGCGAGCCCGACTCCGTCGGCGACGCCCTCCGCCTCCGCCTCCGCGTCGGAGAGCACGGACAAGGACACCTCCGACGCCGTCAAGGACACGACCGAGAAGGTCACCGGCACGGTCGACGACACCGTGAAGGACACGACCGACACGGCGTCCGAGGCGGCCGAGGACACCACGAAGGCGGTGGAGGAAGCGGCCGAGGACGCCGCTGACGCCACGGCCACGCCCAGCCCCTCCGCGAGCTCCACCACGGCCGCCGAGGACTGCCCGGTCGCCACCGAGGCCGAGGGCGACGTCGACAACAAGGTGCTGGTGGCCGACAACCCCTGGTACCTGGAGGCCAGTTCGCTGACGCTCAAGGGCGCGGACTACCAGGGCGTCGTCGAGGTGAAGACGGCCAGCGGCAAGATCAAGAAGGTCCTGAAGTACGTCGTCTCCGACGGCACCGACATCGGCGACCTGCACCAGCTGGTCAAGGAGTTCGGCAAGACCTACCACGTGCAGGCGGAGAAGGGCTCGACCTCCACGATCACCGACGGCGACACGGTGATGTACACCGAGAGCATCTCGGGCAACCTCTTCGGCCTGATCCCGATCACGTTCGACCCGGAGCACCCGCCGCCGCTGAACATCCCGCTGATCTACTTCACCAACGTGAAGATCACTCAGGCCGCCCAGTTCGGCGGAACGCTGCAGATCCCCGGGATGCAGCAGTACACCACCGACTGAGGCCGCCACGGCCGCCACAAGCCCGTTCGGGAGCCGCACACAGCTGAGGGCGCCCCCTGGCCACAGGGGGCGCCCTCAGCGCCGTACAAAGCCCTTGGCGGGCCCGGAGGGTCAGTCGCGGGCGGCCTCGCCCAGGTGGTGCACCCGGAGCATGTTGGTGGTGCCGGAGACGCCGGGGGGCGAGCCGGCGGTGATGATGACGATCTCGCCCGGGTTGAAGCGGTTGGTCTTGGTGATCTCCTGGTCGACCAGGTCGACCATCTCGTCGGTGCTGTTCACGAACGGCACGACGTGCGACTCGACGCCCCAGCTGAGCGTGAGCTGGTTGCGGGTGCCCTCGTCCGTGGTGAACGCGATGATCGGCTGGACCGCGCGGTAGCGGGAGAGGCGGCGGGCGGTGTCGCCGGACTGGGTGAAGGCCACCAGGCCCCGGCCGCCGAGGAAGTCGGCGATCTCGCAGGCGGCACGGGCGACCGAACCACCCTGCGTACGCGGCTTCTTGCCGGGGACCAGCGGCTGCAGGCCCTTGGACATGAGCTCCTGCTCGGCCGCGGTGACGATCTTCGACATCGTCTTGACCGTCTCGACCGGGTACGCGCCCACGCTCGACTCCGCCGACAGCATGACCGCGTCCGCGCCGTCCAGGATCGCGTTGGCCACGTCGGAGGCCTCGGCGCGGGTCGGACGGGAGTTGGTGATCATCGACTCCATCATCTGGGTCGCCACGATCACCGGCTTGGCGTTGCGCCGGCACAGCTCGATCAGGCGCTTCTGCACCATGGGGACCTTCTCGAGCGGGTACTCGACGGCCAGGTCGCCACGGGCCACCATCACGGCGTCGAACGCCGCGACGACGTCCTCCATGTTCTGCACCGCCTGCGGCTTCTCCACCTTGGCGATGACGGGGACCCGGCGGCCCTCCTCGTCCATCACCTTGTGGACGTCCGCGACGTCCTTCGCGTCCCGCACGAAGGACAGCGCGACCATGTCGCAGCCCATGCGCAGCGCGAAGCGCAGGTCATCGATGTCCTTCTCGGACAGTGCCGGCACGTTCACGGCGGCGCCGGGGAGGTTGATGCCCTTGTGGTCGGAGACGACACCGCCCTCGATCACGATGGTCTTGACCCGGTGGCCCGCGACCTCGGTGACCTTCAGTTCGACGTTGCCGTCGTTGATGAGGATCGGGTCGCCCTTGGTCACGTCACCGGGCAGGCCCTTGTAGGTCGTACCGCAGATCTGCTTGTCACCGGGGACGTCCTCGGTGGTGATGACGAACTCGTCACCGCGCTCCAGCTCGACCGGACCCTCGGCGAAGGTCTCCAGGCGGATCTTCGGGCCCTGCAGGTCGGCGAGGACGCCGATGGCGCGGCCGGTCTCCTTGGAGGCGGCGCGGACGCGGTCGTACCGCCCCTGGTGCTCGGCGTGCGTGCCGTGGCTGAAGTTGAAGCGGGCCACGTTCATGCCGGCTTCGATCAGCGCAACGAGCTGCTCGTGGGAGTCGACCGCGGGGCCGAGAGTACAAACGATTTTCGAACGGCGCATGGGGCGATCCTATCGGTTTGTTTCGCTACGGAATATTCCGTCTGGCGGAAGATACAAATGGGCGGGTGGGTGCTCAGTTGTTCTTTTTCACCAGTGCATAAGCCTGGGTGGCGATTTCCAGTTCTTCGTCCGTCGGCACCACGGCGACCGCCACGCGCGCGTGGGCGGGCGAGACCAGCCGCGGCTCGTCACTGCGTATCCCGTTCAGCTCGCCGTCCACCACCGGCCCCAGCTCCTCCAGGCCCGCCACGGCGGCCTCCCGCACCGGCGCCGCGTTCTCGCCGACCCCGGCCGTGAACGCGATCGCGTCCACCCGGCCGAGCACCGCGTAATAGGCGCCGATGTACTTCTTCAGGCGGTGAATGTAGATGTCGAAGGCCAGCTGTGCCTGTTCGTCACCCGCATCGACCCTGCGGCGGATCTCCCGCATGTCGTTGTCCCCGCACAGGCCGATCAATCCGCTCTTCTTGTTGAGAAGAGTGTCGATCTCGTCCGTGGACATTTTGCCAACGCGCATCAAATGGAAGATGACGGCCGGGTCCATGTCTCCGGAGCGCGTACCCATCACGAGTCCCTCCAAAGGCGTCAGCCCCATGGAGGTGTCGACGCACTTCCCGCCCCGTACGGCGGACGCGGACGCCCCGTTGCCGAGGTGCAGCACGATCACGTTCACCTCGTCCGGCGACTTCCCCAGCAGTTTCGCCGTGGCCCGGGAGACGTATGCGTGCGAGGTCCCGTGGAAGCCGTAGCGCCGGATCCGGTGCTCGTCGGCGGTCTTCACGTCGATCGCGTAGCGGGCGGCCGACTCCGGCATCGTGGTGTGGAAGGCGGTGTCGAAGACGGCGATCTGGGGGAGGTCCGGGCGCAGCGCCTGGGCCGTACGGATGCCGGTCAGGTTGGCCGGGTTGTGCAGCGGGGCCACCGGTATCAGCCGCTCGATCTCGGCGAGTACGGCGTCGTCGATCACGGTCGGCTCGGTGAAGTGCTTGCCGCCGTGCACCACCCGGTGCCCGATAGCGGCCAGTTCGGGGGAGTCGAGGCCGAGCCCGTCCCTCGACAGCTCCTCCGCCACGGCCTTCAGGGCGGCCTCGTGGTCGGCGATCGGGCCCGTCCATTCGCGGGTCCGCCCGCTTTCGACCGGCGTGTGCTTCAGCCGGGAGCTCTCCTCGCCGATGCGCTCGACGAGGCCCACGGCCAGCCGGCTGCTGTCCCGCATGTCGAGCAGCTGGTACTTCACCGACGAGGAGCCGGAGTTGAGGACGAGGACACGGGTGGAGCTCACTGGGCGGTGGCCTTCTCGTTCGAGGACGGAGCGGGGGACTGGGCCTGGATGGCGGTGATGGCGACCGTGTTGACGATGTCCTGGACGAGCGCGCCCCGGGACAGGTCGTTGACCGGCTTGCGCAGACCCTGCAGCACCGGCCCGACCGCGATCGCACCGGCCGACCGCTGCACGGCCTTGTAGGTGTTGTTGCCGGTGTTGAGGTCCGGGAAGATCAACACGCTGGCCAGGCCCGCGACTTCGGAGCCCGGCAGCTTGGTCTCGGCGACCGACGGCTCGACGGCGGCGTCGTACTGGATCGGTCCCTCGATCTTCAGGTCGGACCGCCGCGAGCGCACCAGCTCGGTCGCCTCGCGCACCTTGTCCACGTCGGCGCCCGAGCCGGACGTACCGGTCGAGTACGACAGCATCGCGATCCGCGGCTCCACACCGAACTGCCTGGCGGTGGCGGCCGACTGGATGGCGATGTCGGCGAGCTGCACGGCGTCCGGATCGGGGTTCACCGCGCAGTCGCCGTAGACGAGGACCTTGTCGGCGAGGCACATGAAGAAGACGGACGACACGATGTCCGCGTCCGGCTTGGTCTTGATGATCTCGAAGGCGGGGCGGATCGTCGCGGCCGTGGAGTGCACCGAGCCCGACACCATGCCGTCGGCGAGGCCCTCCTGGACCATCAGCGTGCCGAAGTAGTTCACGTCGGAGACGACGTCGTACGCCAGCTCCACCGTGACGCCCTTGTGGGCCCGCAGGGCCGCGTACTTCTCGGCGAAGGAGTCGCGCAGCTCGCTGGTGGCCGGGTCGATCAGCTGGGCGTCGCCCAGGTCGATGCCGAGGTCGGCGGCCTTCTTGCGGATCTGGTCGACCGGACCGAGCAGGGTGAGGTCGCAGACCCCGCGGCGCAGCAGCACCTCGACGGCGTGCAGGACGCGCGCCTCGGTGCCTTCGGGCAGCACGACGCGGCGCCTGTCCGAGCGGGCCTGCTCCAGGAGCTTGTGCTCGAACATCATCGGCGTGAGGCGGTCGCTGCTCGGCGCGGAGACGCGCCGGTCGATCTCGGCGGTGTCGGCGTACCGCTCGAAGAGGCCGAGCGCGGTCTCCGCCTTGCGCGGGGTCGCCGCGTTCAGCTTCCCCTCCAGGGAGAAGAGTTCGGCGGCGGTGGGGAAGCTGTTGCCGGGCACCGAGAGCACCGGGGTGCCGGGGGCGAGGCGGGCGGCGAGGGTCAGGACGGCGTCGCTCGGCACCTCGTTCAGGGTGAGCAGGACGCCCGCTATCGGCGGGGTGCCGGCGCTGTGCGCGGCCAGCGAGCCGACCACCAGGTCGGCACGGTCGCCGGGGGTGACGACCAGGCAGCCCGGGGTCAGGGCGCCCAGGAAGTTCGGCAGCATCGCCCCGCCGAAGACGAAGTCCAGCGCGTCCCGGGCGAGCCCCGAGTCGTCCCCGAGGACGACCCTGGCGCCCAGCGCGTGGGAGACCTGGGCGACGGTCGGCGCGGAGAGGGCGGGCTCGTCCGGCAGGACGTAGCAGGGCACGGGGAGCCGGCTGTCGAGCTGCTCGGCGATCTTGTCCCGGTCCTCGCGGGCGACCCGGTTGGTGACCATGGCGAGGACGTCGCAGCCGAGGGCCTCGTACGCCCGGTAGGCGTTGCGGGTCTCGGCGAGCACGGACTCGGCGGTCTGCTTGCGGCCGCCGACCACCGGGATCACGGAGGCGCCGAACTCGTTCGCCAGGCGGGCGTTGAGGGACAGCTCGTCGGGGAACTGGGTGTCTGCGTAGTCGGTGCCGAGGACCAGGACGACGTCGTAGTCCCGCGCGACCCGGTGGAAGCGGTCGACCAGCGTCGACACCAGCTCGTCGGCGCCGCGCTCGGCCTGCAGGGCGGACGCCTCGTGGTAGTCCATGCCGTAGACGGTGCCCGGGTCCTGGGACAGCCGGTAGCGGGCCCGGAGCAGCTCGAACAGGCGATCGGGGTCGTCGTGGACAAGGGGACGGAACACACCCACCCGGTCCACCTGCCGGGTCAGGAGTTCCATGACCCCCAGCTCGACGACCTGACGGCCGTCGCCGCGGTCGATACCGGTCACGTACACGCTGCGGGTCACGCGTGCTCTCCGTTTCGTGGGTGGCTTTCTGACTGGTTCCTGGGTCGCTCTCGGTGCTGTCATAAAAATTGCCCACCGAGGTGAGCGGAACCCTCTTGACAAACCCTCTTGACAATACCTCCCACGATAGATAAGGCGCCCGTCAGGATCGGATGCGGCGCCCACCTGCCGGACGTGAAAGAATCGGACTCGGCTCACCGGTATCAACAGCGAGCAGGAGACACAGCACGATGCGCATCGGAGTGCTCACCGCAGGCGGCGACTGCCCCGGCCTGAACGCCGTGATCCGGTCGGTCGTGCACCGAGCGGTCGACAATTACGGCGACGAGGTCCTGGGCTTCGAGGACGGATACGCGGGTCTGCTGGACGGCCGCTACCGCTCCCTCGACCTGAACGGCGTCAGCGGCATCCTGGCCCGCGGCGGCACCATCCTCGGCTCCTCCCGCCTGGAACGGGACCGGCTACGCGAGGCCTGCGAGCACCTCGCCGAGGAAGCCCGCGACTTCGGCATCGACGCCCTGATCCCGATCGGCGGCGAGGGCACGCTGACGGCCGCGCGGATGCTGTCCGACGCGGGCCTGCCGGTGGTCGGCGTCCCGAAGACCATCGACAACGACATCTCCTCCACCGACCGCACCTTCGGCTTCGACACCGCGGTCGGTGTCGCCACCGAGGCGATGGACCGCCTCAAGACCACCGCCGAGTCCCACCAGCGCGTCATGGTCGTCGAGGTCATGGGCCGGCACGCGGGCTGGATCGCCCTGGAGTCCGGCATGGCCGCCGGCGCCCACGGCATCTGCCTGCCCGAGCGCCCCTTCGACCCGGCCGACCTGGTCAAGATGGTCGAGGAGCGCTTCTCCCGCGGCAAGAAGTTCGCCGTGGTCTGCGTCGCCGAGGGCGCCCACCCCGCCGAGGGCACCATGGACTACGGCAAGGGCGCGATCGACCAGTTCGGCCACGAGCGCTTCCAGGGCATCGGCACCGCACTGGCCTACGAGCTGGAGCGCCGCCTCGGCAAGGAGGCCAAGCCGGTCATCCTCGGCCACGTCCAGCGCGGCGGCACGCCGACCGCGTTCGACCGCGTCCTCGCCACCCGCTTCGGCTGGCACGCGGTGGAGGCCGCGCACCGGGGCGACTTCGGCCGGATGACCGCGCTCAGGGGCAACGACATCGTGATGGTGCCGCTGGCTCAGGCCGTGACCGAGCTGAAGACGGTGCCGAAGGACCGGATGGACGAGGCGGAGTCGGTCTTCTAGGCCCTCTGCGGAGTAGGTCTTCCAGGCCCTCTGCTGTCCTGCGGTCCGGGCGCCCCGGACTATCCGGTGCGGTCGCGGACCGTGGACCAGAAGTGGTCCACGATCCGGTCGAGGAAGTCCTGGCCGGCCCCGACCGTGCGATCGCTGTCGCCGCCCCAGCTGAGCGTGGCGACCATCTGCCCCTGGTACTCCCGGTGCAGCTCCTGGAGGGTGTCCTCCACCAGGCGCCGGTCCAGGGGCACGAGCTTGGCGACCGGGCGGACGTAGCCCTGCCAGCGGGTGGTGACGGCGCTGCGCAGGTGCTCGGCGAGTCGAGCCTCGCGGCCCGTGACGGTGACGAAGTCCGGGAGCGACAGGTCGAGCAGGTCGGCGAGCGCGGCGGACTGACGGTCGGTGCCGCGCCATTCGTCGTGCTCCTCCATGTGGAGATAGGCGAGGAGTTCGAGCCCGACGCCGCGCGCGACGTCCTCGGGCGCGAGACCGCGCGTGACGCGGTGCTCGCGCAAGGTCCGCGGCCGGTCGATGAGTTCACCGGGGGAACACCACAACACGCCCGCGAGAGCGGTGAGTTCGGGACTGGTGGGAGAGGCGGCCCCGCGCTCCCAGGCGATGACGAGGTCCGGGGTCACATAGGGCAGCCCGAACGAGGCCCGCATGCCGTAGGCGACATGCTCGGGCCCCATGCTGAGCGCGGCACGGAGTCTGCGGGCGGCGGGGGCGTTGAACGGGGGACCGGGCTGGCTGGGGAGAGCTGGGGGTCGGCGCACGGGCCACAACGTAGGGGCGCGGGACTGCGTTGACTACGGTCTGTTCGGCCAGGATCACGGATTGTAGGAATGTACGGTTCCGGCCGTCTGTTCGGGGTGGCCGAAGATCGCCTGTCGCCTGTCGGCGGGGGGTGGCGAGGATGGCGGCGGGCCGTCCGGACGGGCGCCCGGGAGGAGCGTGGCTTTCGTGTACGAGGTGAATGGCAAGGTAGAGGGGCATATTCGCGAGCGTCTGCTGGCGCCGAACTTCTGGCACCTCGCGACGGTCGGCCAGGACGGCACTCCGCAGATCTCGCCCATGTGGGCGGACATCGAAGGTGAGTACGTCATGGTCAACACGGCTATCGGCCGTGTGAAGGAGGAGAACCTGCGGCGCAATCCGAACGTTTCCCTCTCCCACCACGACCCCGACAACCCCTACGACCGCGTGGAGATCCGGGGCCGGGTCGTCCGGTTCGTGGAGGGGGAGGAGGCCGAACGCTCGATGGACCGGCTCACCCGGAAGTACATCGGCGAGGACCGCTACCCGTGGCTGCTCCCCGGCGAGCGACGGGTGATGCTGCTGATCGAGCCGGTGCGGGTGCGCCGGGTGGTGGGAGTGGAGCCGTTCCGGGCGGGGGTGCTGCCCGAGTCATGAGCGGGCTCAGCCTTTGACGGCACCCCCGAGCGCGAACCCGCCCCCCAGCCGCCGGGCGATCAGCACGTACAGCAGGATCACCGGCGTCGAGTACACGATCGAGAACGCGGCGAGCTGGCCGTACGCCACCATGCCCCGATTGCCGAAGAACTCGTTGATGCTCACGCTCGCCGGCATCTGGTCCGGGGACAGCAGCAGCATGAACGGGACGAAGAAGTTCCCCCACATCATCACGAAGGAGAAGACCGTCACCACGGAGACTCCCGGGCCCATGAGCGGGAGCACGATCCGGATCAGGGACTGGAGCGACGAGGCGCCGTCCGTCCAGGCCGCCTCCTCCAGTTCCTTCGGCACGCCGTCCATGAAGTTCTTCATCAGCCAGATGGCGAACGGGAGTTGGGAGGCGGCGAAGAAGAGGATCGTGCCCTGCATGGTGTCGATCAGGTCCACCTGAACGAACAGCGCGTACACCGGAACCATGATCGCCGTGATGGGCAGGCTCGTCGCGAAGAGGATCGTGAGGAGGAAGGGGCGGTTCAGCCGGGACCTGAAGCGGGACAGGGGGTACGCAGCCAGCGCCGCGCACACCACCGTCAGCAGCGTCGCGCTTCCGCACAGGATCAGGCTGTTCAGCAGCGGTGTGAAGGTGATCTCCGGCGTCAGGATCGTGTCGAAGTTGTCCAGGGTGAGGCCGTCGGGGGCCTTCACCCTGAGATCCGCGTCCGGATCCAGGGACGACAGGACCACCCAGGCCAGCGGCAGCGCGAAGGCGGCGGCGAAGGCGAGGAGCCCCGCGTCGGCGGCGAGGCGGCGGCTTCGGCGGCGGCTTCGGCGGCGGCTTCGGCGACCGCTTCGGCGACGGGAGGAGAACGTGAGGGCCATGGATCGTCAGACCTCCGTCCGCAACAGGCGCATGTACACGACGGAGAAGAGTGAGCCGACCAGCAGCAGGAGGAGCGCCACCGCGGTGGCGTAGCCGATCAGACTGTTCTGGAAGGCCTGTTCGTACATGAAGAGCGGGAGCGTCTGGCTCCTGTCGCCGGGGCCGCCCCTCGTCATCACCCAGATCAGACCGAAGACGGAGAGGGTCTGGAGGGTGTTCAGCATCAGGTTCGTACCGATGGAACGCCGGATCATCGGCAGCGTGATGTGCCACATCCGCCGCCAGCCGCCGGCGCCGTCGACCTCGGCCGCCTCCGTGATCTCCTTCGGGATTTCGTTGAGCGCGGCGGAGTACACGAGCATCGAGAAGGCGGTGCCCCGCCACACGTTCGCGAACGACACCGCCAGGATCGGCAGCGTGAACAGCCAGTTCTGGGACGGGAGATGGAGCCAGTCGAGTACGGCGTTCAGGGTGCCCTCACGGCGGAAGAAGGCGTAGAGCAGGAACCCGGCGACCACCTCCGGCAGCACCCACGCCGTGATCACGATCCCGCCGGTGAGCGTGCGGACCGGCTTCGAGGCGCGCTGCATGAGGGAGGCGAGCGCCAGTCCGAGGGTGTTCTGCCCGATCAGGGACGACACGACGGTGAACACCAGCGTCAGCCATACGGCGTTGAGGAACTCCTCGTCCTGGAACGCCGTACGGAAGTTCTCGAACCCCACGAAAGACGACTCGGCCTGCCCGGTGAGCTGGAGGTCGGTGAAGGCGATGTAGGCGCAGTAGGCGATCGGGCCGGCGAGGAAGAGGAGCAGGAGGATCACGGCGGGGGCGACGGGGAGGGCGCGGGTGAGACCGCGGGGGACCCTCGGCGGGGCGGGAGGCCGTGAAGCGGGCGGGCCCGAGGGGGACTTCGCCGCCCCCGGGCCGCCCCTCGCGTGCGGTGCGGCGGTGGTCACCTCTCGACCACCTGGTTGTCCGTGGCGTTCTTGAGCTCGTCGTCGTAACCGCGTGCGGCTTCCTCCACCGACATGTCACCCGTCGTCACGCCCTCCATCGCCTCCTGGATCGCGGTGGAGACCCTCGGGTACGCCGGGTAGGCGGGCCGGTAGTGCGTGCTCGCGACCAGGTCCGTGAAGAACTTGGTACCGGGCTGCGCCTCGGCGTAGGCGGGATCGTCGGCGACGTCCTTCCGTACGGCGATCCCCGAGTTGGCGATGTACCACTTCTGGGCGTTCGCCTTCGTCTGCATGGTCTTCACGAACTCGAAGGCCAGGTCGGGGTTGCCCGCCTTGGCCGGGATCGACCAGGTCCAGCCGCCCGACATGCTGACCTTGCCGGGCGCCTGGCCGTGCTGCGTGGGCATCGCGGCGAGGCCGAGCTCGTCCGACCACTCGGGCCACTCGTGTCCGCTGCCCGGCAGCCAGTCCTGCGGGAGCCAGGAGCCGTCGAGGGCGATGCCGAGCTTGCCCTGCGGGAGCCACTCGCCGCGGACCCTGGTCATGACGTTGGGGTCGAGGGCGTCCTCGATGTCCGGGCCGAGCTTCTCCTTGTAGACCGTCTCGACGAAGGCGAGGGAGTCCTTGAAGCCGGCGCCTGTGGCAACCCACTTCTTCGATGCCTTGTCGTAGAGAGGATCCTGGCTTCCGGCGTCTTCGGTGCCGTAGAGAAGCATCTCGAAGGTCTGCATGGTGGCGGCCTCGCCGACCGGCTTGCCCGTGTAGACGTTCAGGGGGATGACGTCCGGGACCTTCTCCTTGATCGTGCGGGCGGCGGTGAGGACGTCGTCCCAGGTCTTCGGCTGCCAGTCGACGGGCAGGCCGGCCTTGCGGAAGATGTCCTTGCTGAACCAGAGGCCCCGGGTGTCGGTGCCGTCCGGGACGCCGTACGTCTTGCCGTCCTCGCCCTTCGCCGCGGTCTTCGCCGTGTCGATGAACTGGTTCCAGTCCGGCCACTTGGCGAGGTACGGGTCGAGGGGCTTGAGGTAGCCGGACGTGATGTCGCTGTTGATCAGGAACGTGTCCTCGTAGACCAGGTCCGGGGCGGTCTTGGCGGAGCGGAGCATCTGCTGGAGCTTGGTGTAGTACTCCGAGTCCGGGGCCTTGATGGGGACGAACTCGACCTTCTTGCCGGGGTTGGCCTTCTCGAACTGCTTCTTGATGCCGGCGAGGTAGCCGTCCATGACGCGGATCGAGTTGTCCGTGGACTGCTTGAAGGAGATCTTCACGGTGTCGGGGTCGCTGCCGGAGCCGCCTCCGCAGGCGGTGGCGGCGGTGGCAACGAGGGCGACCAGTAGGGCAGTTGGGCGAGCGGCGGTGGGGCGCACGGGCATGACCTCCTGCGGGCTCACGTCGTTGTGGCCGGGATGGCTGCCACGTGAACGTAGGAGGAGTGGTCTAGTCAGGTCAATGCATGTGCGGTGGATATTGGGTGGGGGGCGGGTTCGGCTGCGGGGTGGCTACAAGAGGTGGTCGGCCTTGCCGGACTTGATGTCGCGGATGAGGGTGCGGAGGGCTTCGCGGGTGTCGGTGAGGGGGGTGTCTTCCTGGCCGGCGATGGCGATGTAGGCGTTGCCGTTGGAGTCGGTGCCTATGCGGAAGCAGTTGTTGCCTTCGGCGCAGAAGGGGTCTTCCCAGCGGATGTCGGTCATGGCGGCTCTCCTAGAGGTCGTTGGCCAGGGCTTGGATGAAATCGCGCGAGGCGGGTGGTGTGAGTGCGAGGGCTTGCGCGGCATCCAATTGGGCGCGGCACTTGCTGAGTTGGGACCCCGATTGGCGGCGCTGGCCCAACCGGGCGGCGGCTTCGAGGCGTTCGGCTGGGAGACCGCGCACCGCGGGGACACGCGGCGCAGGTCCCGGAAGGTCCTCCAGACCGTGGTGGACCTGACTGCCTTCTGTGCCGTGCCGTTGGCCGCGCTGGCCGTGTTCTGGGTGGACGGTGAAGGGGGCAGGTTGCTCGTCGCGCTGTCGGTGGTTGAGGCGCTCGCCGTGGGCGGGCTTGCTTCGCAGGTCGTGTGGTACGCGAGGGTGGCGTGAACTCCCTCTCTACGCTCTACTTTTGACGTACGGTCATGAGCTTCCCTTGACCCACCGGTACTGCAACTCCGGCCGCCCCACAGCCCCATACTGCGGACTCCGAGCAGCCCGCCCCCCCTCCACCAGATGCTCCAGATACCGCCGAGCCGTGATCCGCGAGATCCCCACCGCCTCCGCCACCCCTGTAGCAGTGAGCCCCTCCCCACAGTCCCGCAGCGCCACCGTCACCCGCTCCAACGTCGGCCCGCTCAACCCCTTCGGCAGTGCCGCCGGGCCCGGCGCCCGGAGCGTCGCCAGTGCTCGGTCCACCTCGTCCTGTCCGCTTGCCTCGCCCGCCGCCGCGTGGAACTCGGCGTATCTCACCAGGCGGTCGCGCAGGGTGGCGAAGGTGAACGGCTTCAGGACGTACTGGACGACGCCGAGGGAGACCCCTTCCCGGACCACCGTCAGGTCCCGCGCCGACGTCACCGCTATGACGTCCGCGTGCAGCCCGGCCGCCCGCAGTGAACGCGCCAGCTGCAGTCCGTGCACGTCCGGCAGGTGCAGGTCCAGCAGCAGCAGGTCCACCGCCGTACGCTCCAGGGCGCGCCGCGCCTCCGCACCGGTGTGCGCCTTGCCGACGGCCGTGAAGCCGGGGACCCGGTTGACGTACATGACGTGTGCGTCGGCGGCGACGGGGTCGTCCTCGACGACCAGGACACGGATGGGCTGCTGCTCGGTCGTCGTCATACGTCGCCTCCAGAAGCGGTGCCGCCGATAGGAACGGCACCCTCGGACACCCGCTCAGGGCGGCCCCCGTCCCCCAACGGCAACCGCACCTCGAACTCCGCCCCGCCCCCGTCGGCCTCCGCCACGGTCAGCGCGCCCTCATGCCGGCTCACCGCCTGCCGTACGAGCGCCAGCCCCAGACCCCGGCCGCCCGGCCCCGCCGGCTTCGTGGAGAAGCCCCGCTGGAAGACCGTGTCCGCGAGGGCCGGGTCGACCCCCGCGCCCGTGTCGGACACGCGCAGCACCAGCTCGCCGTCCGCGGTGTAGGCCGTCACGGTCACCCGCCCGCGCACGCTTCCCTGCGCCGCGTCCACCGCGTTGTCGATGAGGTTGCCGAGGATCGTGACCAGGTCCCGGGAGGGCAGCGACGGCGGCAGCAGACCGTCGTCCAGCCGGCTCTCCTCCGACACCACGAGCTCCACGCCCCGCTCGTTCGCCTGGGACGTCTTGCCCAGCAGCAGCGCGGCCAGCACCGGCTCGCTCACCGCGGCCACCACCTGGTCGGTCAGCGCCTGCGCCAGTTCCAGTTCGGCGGTCGCGAAGTCCACCGCCTCCTCCGCCCGCCCCAGCTCGATCAGCGAGACGACGGTGTGCAGCCGGTTCGCCGCCTCGTGGGCCTGGGAGCGCAGGGCCTGGGTGAAGCCGCGCTCGGAGTCCAACTCGCCCATCAGGGACTGGAGTTCGGTCACGTCCCGCAGGGTCACGACCGTGCCCCGGTGTTCACCGCCCGACACCGGGGACGTGTTCAGCACGAGCACCCGGTCCGCGGTCAGGTGCACCTCGTCGACCCGCGGCTCGGACGCCAGCAGCGCGCCCGTCACCGGCGCGGGCAGGCCGAGATCGGCGACGGACCGGCCCACCACATCGCCCGACACGCCCAACAGCTCCCGTCCGCCGTCGTTGATCAGCGCCACACGGTACTGCCCGTCGAGCATCAGGAGCCCCTCGCGTACGGCGTGAAGTGCGGCCTGGTGGTAGTCGTGCATGGCGCTGAGCTCGGCCGCGTTCATGCCGTGGGTGTGGCGGCGCAGCCGGGCGTTGACGACGTACGTGCCGACCGCGCCGAGCGCGAGCGCGCCGGCCGCGACGGCGAGCAGGGCCGTCAGCTGGCCCTGCACCCGCTTGCTGATCTCGTCGACCCTGATGCCGGCGCTGACCAGACCGACGACCTCGCCGCTCGACCAGACCGGGGTGACCGCGCGGACCGAGGGGCCGAGGGTGCCGGTGTAGGTCTCGGTGAAGGAGCCGCCAGCCACGGCGGGGGCGATGTTGCCGCGGAAGGGCTTGCCGATCTCCGAGGTGTTGGGATGGGTCCAGCGGATGCCCTTCGGGTTCATGATCGTCACGAAGTCGACGTCGGCGTCGCGCATCACCCGCAGCGCGTACGGCTGGAGCTCGGCCGTCGGATCGGGAGTGCGGATCGCCTCCCGCACGGACGGGGCGTCCGCGACCGAGCGGGCCACGGCCATGGCCTGCCGCCGCGCCCCGTCCTCGGCCTGGCTCTGGTCGCTGACGTAGGTGAACAGCGCGTAACCGGCGACGACCACCGCTATGAGCACGGCCTGCATGGCGAAGAGCTGGCCGGCCAGGCTGCGGGGGCGTGGGACGCGTATGCGCATGTCGTCAGTGTGCCTCGCAGGTTAAGCATGAACTAAATGAACGGAAGGGTGACCGCCCTCACACGGCGGGAGATAGTCACGGCATTCCCCTATACATCCCCCGGACGTGAGCCGCACGCCGGTGATGCCGACGACGACGTCAAGGAGGGCCGCTGTGACCAGCGCAGCCAATACGGCACCTGCCGCACCGAAAGCCAAGCGGGACCGCACCCACTACCTCTATATCGCGGTGATCATCGCGGTCGCCCTCGGTATCACCGTCGGTCTGGTCGCCCCCGACTTCGCGGTCGAGCTGAAGCCCATCGGCACCGGCTTCGTGAACCTGATCAAGATGATGATCTCGCCGATCATCTTCTGCACGATCGTGCTGGGCATCGGCTCGGTCCGCAAGGCCGCCAAGGTCGGTGCGGTCGGCGGTATCGCGCTGGTCTACTTCACGATCATGTCGCTGGTCGCGCTGGGCATCGGCCTGATCGTCGGCAACATCCTGGAGCCCGGCACGGGCCTCGCGGTGACCGACGCGGTCAAGGAGGTCGGCCAGGCGCAGGTGGCGCCGGAGGCCAAGGACACCACCGAGTTCCTGCTCGGGATCATCCCGACCACGATGGTCTCCGCCTTCACCGGCGGCGAGGTGCTGCAGACCCTGCTCATCGCACTGCTCGCCGGCTTCGCGCTGCAGGCCATGGGTTCGGCCGGACAGCCGATCCTGCGCGGTGTCGAGCACATCCAGCGGCTCGTCTTCCGCATCCTCGCGATGGTGATGTGGGCCGCCCCGATCGGTGCCTTCGGCGCGATCGCCGCGGTGACCGGTTCCGCGGGCGTCGACGCGCTCAAGAGCCTCGCCGTCCTGATGCTCGGCTTCTACGTCACCTGCTTCCTGTTCGTCTTCATCGTGCTGGGCGTCCTGCTGCGGGTGGTCGCGGGCCTCAACATCCTCACGCTCTTCAAGTACCTGGGCCGTGAGTTCCTGCTGATCCTGTCGACCTCCTCGTCCGAGTCGGCGCTGCCGCGGCTCATCGCCAAGATGGAGCACCTCGGCATCAGCAAGCCGGTCGTCGGCATCACCGTCCCGACCGGCTACTCCTTCAACCTCGACGGCACCATGATCTACATGACCATGGCGTCCCTGTTCATCGCCGACGCCATGGGTACGCCGATGTCGATCGGCGAGCAGATCCCGCTGCTGCTCTTCCTGCTGGTCGCCTCGAAGGGCGCCGCCGGTGTCACCGGTGCCGGTCTCGCGACCCTGGCCGGCGGTCTCCAGTCGCACAAGCCCGCCCTGGTGGACGGCATCGGCCTGATCGTCGGCATCGACCGCTTCATGAGCGAGGCGCGCGCCCTGACGAACTTCGCGGGCAACGCCGTCGCCACGGTGCTGATCGGCACCTGGACGAAGGAGATCGACCGCGGCCGCGTCGACCAGGTGCTCGCCGGACAGATCCCCTTCGACGAGAAGACGCTCCTCGACGACGACGAGAGCGGCGCGGGCGGCGCCTCCGAGGACGCCCACGCGGAGGTCCCCGAGCAGGGCGGCGAGAAGGAACTCACCAAGGCCTGACGGCCGCCCCGCGAGACCCGATCCCCATGCCGGGTCGGGCCCGGTCCTGAACCCGGGCTCGCCCCAACGCCTCCGGGCGGCTGAGCACTCCCCCGTGGCTCAGCCGCCCGGTCGGCTTTTCTCCCGAATTGTTCCCAATCGTTGGTCGTTCCTAGTCGTTCAGCTTCGCCACCAGTTCGGTGGCCCGAGAGGCGGGCACGCCCGCCGCGGTCAGTACGGTGACCGCGGCGGATCGGCCCGCCTCTTCCGCTGTCAGCAGACCGTCGTTCACCGCCTCCATCAGCGCGATGATGGTCTGCTCGTGCACGTACGCCAGCGCCGGCGCCGGCAGCGGTGAGTGGAAGACCCCCTCCTCCAGGCCCCGCCGCAGCAGTTCCACGCCGGCCCCGCGCACCGGCGTGAGGCGGTCGCGGATGCCCTGCATGGTGACGCTGCGCTGGGCCAGGGCGACCAGGATGCGGTAGCGGTCGGCGACCGCCCAGACCGCCAGCACCGAGCGCGCCACGGCCTCCGCCGGGTCCTCGACGCCCTCCCGGCCCGCCGCGTGCGCGGCCGCCACCGACTCCACGGCCTGGTCGACGAGCGTGCCGACCAGCGCCTCGCGGCTGGGGAAATGGCCGTACACGGTCCGTCGTACGACACCCGCGGCGCGCGCGATCTGGTCCATGGAGGCGTCGGGGTCGCGCAGCAGCTCCGCGAGGGCGACGTCGAGGATGCGACGGCGGTTCGCGTCGGCGCGGCGGGTGGGGCCGGTGTTCATGGCTGACATTCTGCACGCCTCCTTTCTCGATTTGCACAGCGCTGTGCATCAAGCGTACATTGCACATGGTCGAGCAATTGCACACTGCTGTGCAATGTGAATCGTGTACGTCAGTGAGGAAGGCCCCCGAAGTCATGCGACTCGTCATGAACGAACCGGTCGAGAGGATGGACCGCCCCTACGCCCGGCGCTGGTGGGCGCTGCTGGTCCTCTGCCTCAGCCTGCTGATCATCGTGATGGCCAACACGGCCCTCACGGTCGCGGCGCCCGACATGACCCAGGACCTGGGCCTGTCCAGCGCCGACCTGCAGTGGGTCATCGACGGCTACACCGTCCCGTACGCGGCGCTGATGCTGCTGCTCGGCGCGATCGGCGACAAGTACAGCCGCCGCGGCGCGCTCGTCCTCGGGCTGCTCGTCTTCGGCGGCGGGGCGGTCGCGGGATCGCTCGTCGACAGCGCCGACGGGGTCATAGCGGCCCGCGCTGTCATGGGCTTCGGCGCGGCCATGATCATGCCCGCCACCCTCTCCCTCCTCGCCGCCACCTTCCCGCGCGCCGAACGCGCCAAGGCGATCACCCTGTGGACGGCCACCGCCGGTCTCGCGATCGCGGCGGGACCGCTGCTCGCGGGGGCGCTGCTGGAGCAGCACAGCTGGAAGGCCACGTTCCTGATCAACGTGCCCATCGCCGCCGCCGCGATCGTCGGCGCTCTCCTCCTCGTGCCGCCGTCGAAGGCCCACGGCAAGGGGCGGATCGACTACGTCGGCGGTCTGCTGTCGGTCGTCTGGATCGCCGCGCTCGTCTACATGATCATCGAGGGTCCGCACTTCGGCTGGGGCGTCAAGGCGGTCACCGCCGCGGTGGTCGCGGGCGTCGGGCTCGTGCTGTTCGTGGTGTGGGAGCTGCGCCACCCGCGCCCGGTCATAGACGTGCGCCGCTTCACCGAGCGCCGCTTCGCGGGCTCCAATCTCGCCGTGGCCCTGTTCTTCCTGGCCGTCTTCGGCGCCTTCTACTACCTCACCCAGCAGCTGCAGTTCGTCCTCGGCTACACGGCCCTGGAGACCGGCCTGCGCATGCTGCCCCTCGCCGGCGCGGTCTTCGTCGGCTCGGCCCTCACCGGCTACCTCACCCCGCGCGTCGGCATGAAGCTCACGGTCACCGCGGGCATGGTCGGCGGCACGGCGGCCCTCGCCCTGCTCACGCAGGTCGACGCGAGTTCGTCGTACGGCGATTTCGTCCCGTCTCTGCTCATCCTCGGCCTCGCGATCGGGCTCGCCCTCTCCCCCAGCACGGACGCGATCATGGGCGCGTTCCCGGAGTCGGAACTGGGCGTCGGCGGCGCGGTGAACGACACCTCGCTGGAGCTCGGCGGCTCGCTCGGCATCGCCATCCTCGGTTCGCTGCTGGCCACGTCGTACCACGACCACCTCACGGACGCGACGGCCGGCAGCGAGCTCCCCGCCTCCTCCCTGGCCACGGCCCAGGACTCGGTCGGCGCCGGATACGCGGTCTCCCAGGGCATCGCCGAACAGGCCGAGAAGGCCGCCGCGCAGGCCGCCCGGGCCACCGACCCTCAACAGGCGGCCCAGTTGAAGGCCCAGGCCGACCAACTCGCCGAGGGCGCCCACCGGATGGCCGACGCCGTCGGCTCGTCCTTCTCCGACGCGGTCGCCCACACCAGCCTGATCGGCGCGGTGGTCCTGGGCCTCGGCACGCTCGTGGTCGCGGTGCTGCTGCCGCGCGGGAAGAGCGAGGAGCAGTCCGAACAGCCCGAGAAGGACAGGGAGAAGCAGAAGGAGAAGGAGTCGGCGCTCAGCTGAGTCGGCTAGCCGGCGACGGCTGGCGGCAGTCCTCAGCGCCCCGACCGCCGACAGTCCTCAGCGCCCCGACCGCCCCGACCATCACTGTCCGCGCGAGCGTCACGCCCACGGGTCCGTGACCTCGCGCAGCAGTGTCAGCGCCTCGCGCAGCTGCTTCATGCGTCGCTTGCCGAGGTGCTCCTCCCACTCCCGCTCGACCTCGGCGACCACCGCGTCGGCGACCTCCTTGGCCGCCCACGCCTTCGCCGCCCCGCGCACCAGCCGGGCCCGCTTGTCCGTCGGGTCCGGTACGCGGGTGACGTAGCCCGCCTTCTCCAGCTGGTCGACCAGGAAGCCCGCGGTCTGCTTGGTGATCTGGGCCTGCTCGGCCAGCTCGGTCAGCCGGGTTCCGTCCGGGCCGATGCGCTGCATGACGCGGGCCTGGGCGGGCGTGAAGTCGTCGAAGCCGGCCTCCGCGAGCGCGGCGAAGACCCGGTTCTCCAGGGCCCGGTAAGGAAGGAACAGGAGCACGCCCGTGTTGAGCTCACTCTCCGCCACCATGGCCGACGCCTCCCGCGCACTGCTTGACATTGGTCAGAGTCTCTGACTAATTTGGTCAGAGAAGCTTACCACTTGCTGGGGTGGGTGATTCAGGGTGACTCCCATGAACGCGGTGCTGGGGACCGACGAGCGTTGGCAGATCGTCGACCGGGAGCGGGCGGGCCTGGCCGACCTGCTGGAGGGGCTGAGTCCCGAGGAGTGGGAGACGCCCACGCGGTGCGGGGACTGGCGGGTGAGGGACGTCGCCGCACATCTGACCGTCGCGGCGCGGTTCACGTACAGGGCCGTCCTGGGCGAGTTCGTCCGTGCCCGCGGCAGCTTCGACCGGATGATCCACGACTCGGCGGTCCGCGAGGCCGAGCTGCCCGTCGCCGAGATCGTCGCCAACCTCCGTGCGATCGTCGGCTCCCGCCGCCTCGCACCGACCACCTCGCCCCGTGAGCCGCTCCTCGACATCCTCGTGCACGGCCAGGACATCGCCCTGGCTCTCGGCCGCAGGCGGGAGATGCCCCCGGAGGCCGCCCGTGACGCCGCCGACCGGGTGTGGACCATGCGGGTGCCGCCCAGGCCCTGGCCACTGCCGAAGGCCCGGCTCGTCGCCACCGACATCGAGTGGACGCGCGGGGACGGCACGGAGATCCGCGGCCCGATCGCCGCGCTGCTCCTGCTGCTGACCGGGCGCTCGGAGGCGGCCCGGGAGTGGTGCGAGCTGGCCGGTGTGGAAGGCCTTCGCTGACCGGCCCTGTGTGTGAGAACTGACCGGCCCTGTGTGTGAGAGCCGACCGGCCCTGTTTGTGAGACTCGCGAGAGTCACCCCAATTCCGTTGACCCGCCCGGAATCCACCACCACCCTGGAAACCCTCGCAGGCGCGGGCGGACGTACGGAGGCGGGTATGGCGGACAGGGCGGGTACGGGGGGCACGGGGGAGCAGGACGGACGCGTCGCGGGGGAGACCTCGCATCTCTCGATGGAGCAGGTGCACGACCTGTTCTACGAGTTCCTCAACGCCGTCGCCCATCCCCGGCGCAGGGACCGGGACGGCAGCCGCGACCTCACCGCCCGCCTGCGCGCCCACCTTGGCTCGGCCCCCGCCGACCGCCCGGTCGTCAAGGCCGCCTACCCGCCGTACGACCTCCCCAACGTGCACCTCGCCCTGGAGCGCTGGTTCGCCGCCGAGGGCCGCGGCTACGAGCTGATCGGCATGCGCGGCGCCCAGCACCACGGCGAGCTCACCCTCGGCGACATCCTCGAATCGGCCGACCGCTACGACCGGTTCGTGATCGGAGCGGTCGACTACGCCCACCTGCCGATCGCCCCCGACACCGAACTCCCCTGCGTCTCCTGCGGGTTCTACCTCGGCACGGACGGCGACGAACGCTTCGCGATCCTGCTGCGCGGCCCGGCCGACGAGTACGGCCGCAACAAGGTGGAGCTCGAAGTCCTCGCGGAGAACAAGGAGTTCGCGGACCGGCTGCTCGCCGAGCTCGACACGCTCGTCCGCGAGCACAACGTCTTCCGCGGCCAGGTCCTCTCCTTCGAGGGCTCGGAGTTCGGCCACGGCCTCGGCCCGTTCCGCTTCCACCGGCGGCCCGGCCTCGGCCGCGAGGAGATCGTGCTGCCCGAGGGTCTGCTGGAGCGCGTCGAACGCCAGGTCGTCGGCGTCGCCCGCCGCCGCGAGCAGCTGCGCGCCGCCGGCCAGCACCTGCGCCGCGGACTCCTCCTCTACGGTCCGCCCGGCACCGGCAAGACCCACACGATCCGCTATCTCCTCTCCCACCTCCCGCAGTTCACGGTCGTCGTCCTGGCCGGCACCAGCATCGACGCCATCGGCCCCGCCTGCGCGCTGGCCCGGATGCTCCAGCCGGCGCTGGTCGTCCTGGAGGACTGCGACCTGATCGCCGAGGCCCGCGACTACGGCGGCGGCGAACAGCCCCTGCTCTTCCAGGTGCTGAACGAGATGGACGGCCTCGGCGACGACGCCGACGTGGCCTTCCTCCTCACCACCAACCGCGCCGACCTCCTCGAACCGGCCCTCGTCCAGCGCCCCGGCCGCGTCGACCTCGCCGTCGAGATCCCCCTCCCGGACGCCGAGGGCCGCGCCCGCCTCCTGGATCTGTACGGCAGCCGCCTCGGCCTCGGCAAGGACATCGCCGACGAGGTGGTGGCCCGCACGGAGGGCACCACCGCGTCCTTCACCAAGGAGCTCGTACGACGCTCCGTGCTGATCGCGGCCGAACGCGAATCGGCGCGCACCGAGCCCGAGGACGTCCGCGCGGCCCTCGACGAGCTCCTCTCCGACCACGACCGCCTCACCCGCCGCCTGCTGGGCGTGCGGGGCGGCACGGATGTCGAGGACGAGGACTGGATGCCGGGGGAGGAACAGGAGGAACACGCCGGCGCGTACTTCTACGGCGGTGTGCACCCGGCCCCCGGCCCAGGCCCGTTCCCGGGAGCGCCCCCCGGCCCCGGCCCCTTCCCCGGCATGCCTCCCGGCTTCTACGACCCGCCGCCGCCCGGCATGCCCCGGCGCTGAGCCGCCGGCGCCGCACCTGGCACGGCTCGCTTGTCAGACCCGTGTGCAACCCTCAAAAGGTCGACCCAGGAGACCGGCCGCAGGAGGAGCGAGCATGGCGGAAGAGACCACCCCGCGCGTGGTGGCGGTCAACCGAGGCACGGAGCACGCCGACGATCAGGGATCCGGCCGCGGACCCCGGCACGACGCGCTCGGCGCCTGGGTGGGCAGATGGATCAACGAAGGCCACGTGATCGACGACGGAAGTCCCGGCCCGAGGATCACGACCTCTGACGTGTACGAGTGGGCTCCGGGTGGCTTCTTCCTCGTCCATTCGGCATACGGACGCATCGGGGAGTTCGACGTCGGCGGCACCGAGATCATCGGGTACGACGAGACGAGCGGCGCCTACCGGTCCCACTTCTTCGACAGCCAGGGCAACGTGACCGTCAGCAGCCTGGTCGCGCGCGGCGACACCTGGACCTACCAGGGCGACACCACGCGGTCCACCGTGGAGTTCAGCGACGACCACCGCGTGCAGACCGTCCTGCACGAGCGCACCGATGACGGGCTGACCTACACGCCCTCCATGAGGGTCACTCTCGTCAAGGTCGGCTGAGGGCACCGTCCAGCCGGGCCAGTTCCGCCGCGTCCAGGACCAGGTCCGCCGCGGCCGCCGAGTCCCGGACCGTCTCCGGACGGCTCGATCCCGGGATCGGGATCACGACCGGCGACTTGGCCGACAGCCAGGCCAGGCAGACCTGTTGGGGACTGACCCCGCGCTGGGCGGCCACGTCGTGGAAGGCGCCGAAGCGCCGGAGGGCCCCGACCCGCGACGGCCCGTCCAGCGAGCTGCGCGAGATGCCGCCGAGCGGGCTCCACGGCAGGAACGCCAGTCCCAGCTCCGCACACAACGCGAGCTCCGCCTCGCTGTCCCGTACGGCCGGCGAGTACTGGTTCTGCACCGAGACCAGCCGGTCGCCGAGGATCTCGCGGGCCGCCCGGATCTGCCCGACGTCCGCGTTGGACACCCCGGCCAGCCGGATTGTGCCCTCGTCGAGCAGCTCGCGCAGAGCGCCGACCGACTCCTCGAAAGGCACGGCAGGGTCGGGCTTGTGCAGCTGGTAGAGGCCGATCGCCTCCACGCCGAGCCGCTTGAGGGAAGCCTCGGCGGCCGTCTTCAGGTGCCGTGCGTTGCCGGTCACCGTCCAGCCGCCGTCGCCGGGCCTGCCCCGGCCGCCCTTCGTGGCCACCAGCACGTCGGCCGTGTCACCGCCGTACGCGGTGAGCGCCCGGGCCACCAGCAGTTCGTTGTGGCCGGGTTCGGCGCCGGGCAGGTGGTAGGAGTCCGCAGTGTCCAGGAGGGTCACGCCCGCGTCCAGCGCCGCGTGCACAGTGGCCAGGGCGCGGGCCTCGTCCGGGCGGCCCTCGATGGACAGGGGCATCGCGCCCAGTCCGACGGCGCTCACGCGCAGGTCGCCAAGTGTGCGGTACCGCATGTCAGTTGCCGCCCTTTCCCAGGGTCTCGGCCACGGCACCCGGCAGCCACCGCCGTACGTCGCCGAAGGTGAACCCGAGCCGCGCGGCCCGGGAGTTGTCCATGCCGTAGGAGCGGGCGAAGGAGAACGGCGAGACCTCGCCGACCTCGACGGGGTGCAGGACCGTCGTGCCGTCCGGGAAGTGCGCCGCCACCGCCTCGCACAACTCCTGCGTCGTCAGCAGACCGTCGGAGGCCGCGTTGACCGGGCCGGTGAAGTCCTCGCCAGCCGCCCAGGCCAGGAAGTCGGCGATCTCCTCGACGTGGACATAGGTGGCGGGCCGGTTCACGACCGGCACGGCGATCGGCTCGCCGCTGCTTATCCGGTCGGCGTAGTGCTGGAGCCGCCCGGTGAAGTCGTCGGCGCCGCCCAGCACATGGGCCACGCGGACGGTCGTATGCGGGAACTCCGGGCCGACGGCCGCGAACACCGCCTCCGCCTGCCGCTTGCCCTCTCCGTAGTGGGTCTCGAGGAACTCCGGGTCGTCCCAGGGGAGTTCCAGGTCGACGGGGACGGTCAGCGGGTCGACGGCCGCCTCCCGTACGAGCGTGGGCGAGTCCTCGTACTCGTACACCTCGACCGTCGAGGTCATCACATAGCGGCGGGTGCGGCCGGCGAAGACCCGGCGGGCGGTCTCCGCCTGGCGCGGGGTGTAGCAGACCTGGTCGACGACGACGTCGAAGGTGCGGGCACCGAGAGCGTCCGTCAGTGACTTCTCGTCATTCCGGTCGGCGACCAGATGAATGGTGCCCGCGGGCGGCCGCGACGATCCGCGATTCAGTACGGTCACCCGGTCCCCGGCCGCCAGCAGCCGCGCGATGAGCCGCTTGCCGAAATAGCGGTTTCCGCCGATCACCAATACCTCTCGTGCCTTGTCCATGACCATAATTCTCCCGGCGTACACGCACGTACTGAAGGGGGAACCATGGGAGTTCCGGCCGCCGCACCGAAAGAACCGCGGCATCCGCGCGCCGCTGCCGACGAAACCTCGGTGGCCTTCGACGCGCTGGACCGGCAGATCCTCCAGCTGCTCCAGACCGACGGCCGGATCAAGCTCAGCGAGCTGGGCCGCCGGGTCCGGCTGAGCCCGGCGGCGGTCACCGAGCGGGTACGGCGGCTGGAGGCGGCGGGCGTGATCAGCGGGTACGGCGCCCATGTCGTCCCGGGCCGGCTCGGGTACGGCATCCAGGCGTTCATCCGCGTCAACCCGCACGGCGGCTACACCCTGAAACACCCGAGGACCCTGGAGCTGATGGAGCGACCCGAGATCACCGAGGTGCATCACGTGGTCGGCGAGGACTGCTGGATCCTCAAGGTCGCGGTCCAGGACACCGTCCACCTGGAGGAAGTCCTCGAAGACGTCTCCGTCCTCGGGCGCACAACGACCTCGATCGTGCTGACCTCTCCGGTGGAGCGGAAACCGCTGTTGCCTTGACGTCGGCGTCAAGGCTTACGTTCGTACCCATGCGAATCGGCGAGCTGGCCGCGCGGGCCAACACCACGACCCGGACGCTGCGCTACTACGAGTCGCGGGGGCTGCTGCCCGCGCGGCGGGGCGGCAACGGATACCGGACGTACGACGAGAACGACCTGAGGCTGCTGAGGCAGATCCGGACGCTGCAGGACTTCGGGTTCGACCTGGAGGAGACGCGGCCGTTCGTGGAGTGTCTGCGGGCCGGGCATCCGGAGGGCGACTCGTGCCCGGCGTCGCTCGAGGTCTACCGGCGCAAGCTGGCGGAGCTGGACGACCTGATCGGCGAGTTGCAGGCCGTGCGCGGGCAGGTCGGGGCGCAGTTGGTGAGGGCTGAGCGGGCGCGGGACGAGCTGGCGGCCGAGGCGGAGGTTCCGGGCGGTCCGGAACCGGTGTGCGAGCTGGGGAGGAACCTCACGTGATCAAGGCGGCGGGTGTGACCGAGGTGACGGACGCGGACTTCGCGGCGGAGGTGATCGGGGCGGAGCTGCCGGTGCTGGTGGAGTTCACCGCCGACTGGTGCCCGCCGTGCCGGCAGATGGGGCCGGTGCTCAGCGCCCTCGCCGAGGAGGAGGGGGAGCGGCTGAAGGTGGTCCAGCTGGACGTGGACACCAACCCGGAGACCACCAACGCGTACAAGGTGCTGTCCATGCCGACCTTCATGGTGTTCCGGGGCGGCGAGCCCGTGAAGGCGATGGTGGGGGCCCGGCCCAAGCGCCGGCTCCTGGAGGAGCTGTCCGAAGTGCTCTGAGCACTACGCGCCCCGGCTACGCAGAAATCCCCCGAGCAATTGCGCTCGGGGGATTTCTTTGCGTATATTCAATGGTTCGCGACTTCAAGGATATTGAGTCGCAAAGAAGCTCAGTGAGCACAGTATATCCGGGCGGGAGCGGAATTGTCAAACACCGGTTTTCAAGACAGTGAAGACATTGAATTGCGGCAGGAGCAGCAATTCATCGACGAGCTGTATGTGCGGGTCGACGCCCTGCGCGGCGACACCGAGGGCTCGGTCACGGACGCGCTCGCCCAGGGCAACACCCCCATGCAGGCCCGCCTCGAACGGGACATCCTGGTCGCCGAGCGCTCGGGCCTGCTGGCGGCGCTGAACGCGGTGGACGGCTCGCTCTGCTTCGGCCGGATCGACCTCACCTCGGGCGTCAGCCACCACATCGGCCGGATCGGCCTGCGCGCCGACGACGACGAGCGCACGCCGGTCCTGATCGACTGGCGTGCGGACGTCGCCCGGCCCTTCTACCTGGCCACCGGCCACACCCCGATGGGCCTGCGGCGGCGCCGGCACCTCACCACCGACGGCCGCCGGGTCACCGCCCTGCACGACGAGATCCTCGACCTCGGTGACGCCACCCGCACCGGCCACGAGGACCCGACCGGCGACGCCGTCCTGCTCGCTGCGCTCAACTCCGCGCGCACCGGCCGGATGGGCGACATCGTGCAGACCATCCAGGCCGAGCAGGACGAGATCATCCGCGCGCCCCACCGAGGGATCCTGGTGGTCGAGGGCGGCCCGGGCACCGGCAAGACGGCGGTCGCCCTGCACCGGGCCGCGTACCTGCTGTACGAGCACCGGGAGTTGCTCGCCAAGCGGGCCGTCCTCATCGTCGGCCCCAACCCCGCCTTCCTCGGCTACATCGGCGAGGTCCTGCCCTCGCTGGGCGAGACCGGTGTCCTGCTGGCCACGGTCGGCGAGCTGTTCCCCGGCGTGAAGGCACGGGCGACGGACCCGCCCGAGGCGGCCGCGGTCAAGGGCCGTGCCGACATGGCGGACGTCCTCGCCGCCGTCGTACGCGACCGTCAGTCGCTGCCCGACCCGGTGATCACGATCGAGCACGACCGCGAGATCCTGATGCTGGACGACGACCTGGTCAACATGGCCCGCGAGCGCACCCGGGCGGCCAAACTCCCGCACAACGCGGCACGCGAGCACTTCGAGGGCCACATCCTCAACACGCTCACCGACATGGTCGCCGAGCGCATCGGCACGGACCCGTACGACGGCTCCAATCTGCTGGACCCGAGCGACATCACCCAGATCCGCGACGAACTCGCCGAGAACCCGGAAGTCTGGTCGGCGATCCACCAGTTGTGGCCGAGGGTGACCCCGCAGCGGCTCGTCGCCGACTTCCTGGCGGAACCCGAGGGGTACGTCAGCGCCGAGGACGCCGCTGCCATCCGGCGCCCGGTGACGCGGGCGTGGACCGTGGCGGACGTACCGCTGCTCGACGAGGCGGCGGAACTGCTCGGCGAGGACGACCGGGTGGCGCGGGCGCGGGCGGAGCGGGAGCGCGAGACGCAGGTCGCCTATGCGCAGGGCGTCCTCGACGTCTCCTACGCCTCCCGCACCTACGAGTTCGAGGACAAGGACGAGGAGGACTCCGAGGTCCTGTCCGCGCACGACATCATCGACGCGGAGCGCTTCGCCGAACGCCACGAGGAGGACGACCACCGCAGCGCCGCCGAGCGCGCGGCGGCCGACCGCACCTGGGCGTTCGGGCACATCATCGTCGACGAGGCGCAGGAGTTGTCGCCGATGGCCTGGCGGCTGCTCATGCGGCGCAGCCCGACCCGTTCGATGACCCTGGTCGGGGACCCGGCGCAGACCGCGGAGGCGACGGGCGTCGGCTCGTGGTCGGGCATCCTGGAGCCGTTCGTCGAGGACCGCTGGGAGCACACCCGGCTCGGCGTCAACTACCGTACGCCGGCCGAGATCATGGACGTGGCGGCGGCCGTCGTACGTGCCGAGCAGCCCGGCTTCGAGCCGCCGAGTTCGGTGCGGTCCACGGGGGTACGGCCCTGGGTGCGCGCCACCGACGACCTGCCCGAAGCCGTGGCCAAGGCGGTCGGGGAACTCACCCCGGCCGAGGGCCGCCTCGCGGTCATCGCCCCGCGGGACCTGCACCGCCGGCTGGCCGCCCGGCTGGACGGAGTGACGGCGGACGCGGAGCCCGACCTGACCCGGACCGTCGTACTCCTGGACCCCCGGCAGTCGAAGGGCCTGGAGTTCGACTCGGTGCTGGTGGTCGAGCCCGCGCACTACGGCACGAGCGACCTGTACGTCGCGCTGACCCGGGCGACCCAGCGGCTCGGGGTGCTGCACACCGGGCAACTGCCGAAGGCGCTGGCCGAGGCGTTCGGGTAGGACCGCCCCAGGCCCCCGGCCCCCGGCCCCCGGCCTATGCCTTCTTCCCACCACTCGACTCGGTCGGCATGACAGGAAGGCTGGTGGGGCGGGTGCGCAGCACCTCTTCGACCGAGGAGAGGGCGAAGCGGACCGCGCCGGTGATCACGGCCTCGTCGCCCAGGGCGGACAACTGCCAGCGCGGCAGGTCGACCAGGAGGTTGCCGGCTTCCTCCTCGGCGGCGCTCAGGAGGAGTTCCGCCGCCGGACGCAAGCCGGGGTCGGGGAAGAGGCTGGTGCCGAGCACGACCAGCGCGGGGTCGAGCGCGAGCAGCACGGGGGCGATCCCGGCGGCCAGTCTCCGCCCGTACGACGTGATGGCCGCCTCCGCCTCCGGATCCGGGACCAGGGGTTCGAGGCCGGGCTGTGACGAGGTGCTGCCGGGGAAGCGGATGAAGCCGATCTCTCCGGCCGCGCCGCGGTGTCCGCGCAGCAGGCGCCCCCCGGTGATGACACCGGCCCCGAGGCGTTCCCCGAGCAGCACGAAGACCATCTCGTCGGCCGCGCCGCCGACCCCGCGCCACTGCTCGCCGAGCGCGGCGAGGTTGGCGTCGTTCTCCACGGCGACCGGGCAGCCGAGGGCGTCGCGGAGGACGGTGACGATGTCCGCCTCGGCCCAGTCCTTGAGGTTGTCCGCCTGCCGGATGCGGGTGTTGCTCCGGTCCACCAGGCCGGGGGTGCCCACGGTCGCGGCCCACACCCGCCCGGCGTCGGCTCCGGAGCGCTCGATCGCGCTCCGCACCACCGCCACGACGGCGCGGGCGCGGGCCGGGCCACCCAGGTCGGCGCGGACCGCCTTGCGTTCGACGGCCACCGGCCGGCCGTCGAGGTCGGCCAGACAGGCGCTCACCGAGCGGGCCCGTACGTCCACGCCGACGACGAAGCCGGCGTGCGGGCAGAAGCGGAACCGGCGGGCCGGGCGGCCCGGCGACCGCTGGCCACGGGCGGAGACGGCCGGGGCGACCTCGATGAGCCCGCGGTCGGTGAGTTCCTCGACGATCGCCTCGACGGTGGGGCGGGAGAGCTTGGTGGCCTCGGCCAGGGTGGAGAGCCGGGGGTGCGGGTCGGCCGAGCGGACAGCGGCGAGGATGGCCGCGGCGTTCGTGGCGCGCAGGTCCGCCACGCCCACCACCGCGGGCAGTTCGCGGCCGGGGGAGTGCGGCTGCGGCAGCCCGCCGAGCGGCCACCGGTCCCTGGACGTGGCCAATGATCAACCTCCTGTTGTGACCGCCCGACGATAACAATCCAGCCATGAGTCCTTGACGCCTGCCGGGCTCGCTCTGATTATAAAACGCAACTGCGTTATCGAACTAGTCGAACGATCTTCTCACCCCTCCTCCTCCGCCTCCGCCGCGCCGCGTCCCGTCACGCCCAGGAGATCCCATGAGCCCCAGCCCGTCGTCCCTGTCCAGACGTACCTTCCTCGCGGCCACCGGCGCGGTCGGCGCCGCGGCACTCGCCGCGTGCAGCGATCTGACCCCGGGCGCCTCGTCCGCAGAGAAGAGCAGCTCCGGCCCCGTCTCCACGGCGGTACCGGCCGACGAGAAGATCACGCTGGTGGTCGCCGACGCCGACGACACCACCATGACCCCGGGCCTGATCGCGGCCTTCCGCGCGAAGCACCCCAACATCACTGTCAAACGCCAGTACACGGGCTGGGACGACTACCTCAAGAGCATCAACACCACCATGTCGGCCGACAGCGCCCCCGACATCGCGCAGTTCACCTCCGGCATGCAGAACCTCGTCCCCGGACGGCTGCTGCTCAAGGTCGGCGAGTACGGCAAGGCGTACGGCTGGGCCGAGAAGTTCCCCGGCCTGGACCAGATCACCCTCACCCCGGACGGCAAGACCGTCGGCACCGGTGACCTCTACGGGGTGGGCGCGGGCCTGTCCTTCGAAGGCGTCTACTACAACAAGGCCAAGGCGCGGAAGCTGGGCCTGACCGTTCCCCCGGCCACCCTGGAGGACCTGGAAGCCCTGTTCGCCAAGGCCAAGGCGGCCGGTGAGACCGCGCTGGTCGCCGGCAACCTCGACGGCGGCCTCAACCACCCCTTCAACGTGCTGCTCTCGGCCTACCTGACGCCGAAGGACCGCGAGGCGTGGGCTTTCGGCCACACGAGCGCCACCATCGTGCTGCCGGAGGCCGAGAAGGCGGCCGAGACGCTCCAGCGGTGGGTGGACAAGGGGTACGTCACCCCCAAGGTCAACGGCGTCAGCGACAACGACGCCACCGCCGCGTTCGCCAAGGGCGAGGGCGTCTTCCGGATCAGCGGCAACTGGGCCGCGGCCGCGGTGGCCAAGGGGCTGGGGGAGGGGGCCGGCTACTTCAACATGCCGCCCGTCACCGCGGGCGGGAAGGTCCGCACCACCGGCGCCGGGGTGTACTACTGCGTGTCCGGCAAGTCGAAGAACGCCGCCGCGGCCGCCGCCTTCCTGGACTTCTGCGCCGGTGCGGAGGCCGCCGCGATCACCGCCAAGGCGGGCTTCATGGCTCCCGACGCGGGCGCCATGCCGAGCCAGAGCGGACTGCTGGGCGATGTCCAGAAGGGCTGGCAGACCGTCGTCAAGGACGCGGGCCTGCAGCCGTTCATCCAGAACGCCTCCAGCCCGACGATGGGCGACACCCTCACCACCCAGCTGCAGTTGCTCGCCGGAGGCAAGGCCACCCCCGAGAAGTTCCTGGCCGGCCTCCAGACGGACTTCGAGAACTACCACAAATGACCACGGCCGACCGACTGACCGAGCCCGCCCCCGCTCCCCGCACCGCGCGTCCGGCGAAGCGGGGAGCAGGCCCCGCCGTGCACCGGCGCCCCCGCACGGTACGGTCCGGCCGCCGCCGGCGCCGGGCCGTGGCGTTGCTGTACCTGCTGCCGGCTCTGCTGCCCTACACGCTCTTCGCCGTGCTGCCGCTGCTGCACACCGCGTATCTCTCCCTGTTCGACTGGGACGGGGTGACCCTGCCGTCCTTCGTCGGAGTCGACAACTACCGCCGTATCGGCACCGACCCGCAACTGCGGGCCGCCGCCTGGCACGCGGGCGCCCTGATCCTGTTCTTCTCCGTCCTGCCGATCTGCGTGGGGCTGGTCTCGGCGGCGATCGTGTCCCGGCGTGCCGGGCGCCGGGGGACCGCCCTGGTGCGCACCGTGCTGTTCCTGCCCCAGGTCATCCCGCTGGTCGCGGTCGGCATCCTCTGGCGCTGGGTGTACGGCGAGGACGGCACCCTCAACCAGGCGCTGCGGGCGGTCGGCCTCGGCGGCCTCACCGACGCCTGGCTGGGCAGCTTCACCTGGGCCCTGCCGGCCGTCGGACTGATCGGGACCTGGGTCGTCTCGGGCCTGTGCATGGTGCTGTTCCTGTCCGGGACCCAGCGCATCGACCAGGAGATATACGAGGCCGCACGGATGGACGGGGCCGGCCCCGTACGCGAGTTCACGGCCATCACCGTCCCGCTGCTGCGGCCGGAATTCGCCATCGCGCTGTCCATCACCGTGATCGCCGCCCTGTCCAGCTTCGACCTCATCTACATCACCACCGGGGGAGGCCCGGGCAACAGCACCGTCGTCCCCGGCATCCTCATCTACCGCCTCGCCTTCGGAGGCGGCGCCGTCGGTGTGGCCAGCGCCCTGGCGATCGTGCTGACAGTGGTCATCTCCCTCGCCGTCCTGGTGATCAACCGGCTGTCCAGGGAGGCACCGTGACCACATCAGCGAGAGCGGTCACCGGGCGGCTGGCGGCACCCGTCGTGCTCGCGCTGTTCATGGCCGCCGTCCTCGTGCCGTTCGCCTCCCTGCTGCTGGCCTCCCTCCAGCCGGCGGGCGCTCCGCTGACCGGCTTCGCTTTGCCCGACGGGCTGCACTTCGAGAACTTCTCCCGCGCCTGGTCCGCGGCGGGCTTCGGCACGCTGCTGCGGTCGAGTGTGGTGATCGCGCTGTGCGTGGTGCCGGCCGCGGTGGTGTGCGCGACCCTGGCCGGGTACGCGCTGGCGACCCTCGAAGTCCCCGGCCGGGGACGGCTCTACGCGTATCTGCTGCTCGGCCTGTCCATCCCCACCGAGGGCACTGTCATCCCGCTCTACTACGACATGCGCGCCCTGGGACTGACCAACACGGTGCCCGGTCTCGCCCTCGCGGAGATCGGCGCGTTCATGCCGTTCGGGGTGTTCTGGATGCGCGCCCACTTCGCCACCATGCCGCGCAGCCTGATCGAAGCGGCCCGGCTGGACGGCGCCTCGTCATGGGCGACCCTCTGGCGGATCCTGCTGCCCAGCTCCCGCCCGGCGGTGACCACGCTGGGCGTCCTGTACTTCGTGTGGAGCTGGAACCAGTTCCTGCTCCCGCTCATTCTCATCCAGGACCCGGCCCGCCGTACGGCCCCCGCCGGACTGGGCTTCTTCACCGGGCAGTACGGCGTCGACGTGCCGCTGCTCGCCGCGGCCACCCTGATCGTGATCGCCCCGGTGGTGCTCGTCTACCTGTTCTTCCAGCGGCACTTCATCAGTGGCGTACTCAGCGGCGCCCTCAAGGGCTGACCACACAGGAGGTCGGAGAATTCCATGGCAGAACTCGAAGTCGCGCTGATCGGCGCGGGCGGCATCGCCCGCACGCATCTGCCCGCGTGGGTCGCCCTCGGCGCGCGCGTACGCCTCTACGCACCCGACGGCCAAGCGCCCGCCCTGGCCCGCGAGTTCGGCGCGACGTCCGTGGGCTCCCTGCGTGAGGCGATCGCCGGGGCCGGCGTGGTGGATGTGTGCACGCCGACCGACACCCACCGGGAGATCACCCTGGCCGCCGTCGCGGCCGGGGCCCACGTCCTGTGCGAGAAGCCGCTGGCGCTCGGCGCGGCCGAGGCCGCGGAGATGGCCGACGCGGCGGAAGCGGCCGGGGTGCTGCTGTACCCGGGACACGTCGTGCGCTACTTCCCCGCCTACGCCCGCCTGCGCGCCCTCGTCGCCGGGGGCGGCCTGGGCCGGGTGGCGGTCGCCCGGTTCACCCGTACCGGCCGCTATCCCACCTGGAGCGGCTGGTTCGCCGACCCGGCACGGTCCGGCGGGATCCTGACGGACCAGATGCTCCACGACATGGACATGGCCCGCTGGCTGTTCGGAGACGTCGTGCGGGTCCACGCCCGGCAGCAGGGGCATCTCACCGCCCCGGCCCCGGAAGGGGCGGTCGCCACCGGGACCGCCGTCCTCACCCACGCGGGCGGCACCCTCACCCAGGTCGTAGGGGTGTGGGGGCCGCCCGCGACGCCGTTCCGCACCACGTTCCACGTCTCGGGCACCGGCGGTACCGTCCAGCACGACTCCCAGGCCCACCTCGACCTGCGGATCACCGGCGCGGCGTCCGGCGGCCCGGCGGACGGTATACCGGGCTCAGACTTCGGGGAGTCGCCCTACCTCACCCAGATCCGCGAGTTCGCCGAGGCGTTCGCGGGCGGTCCGGAACCACGGGTGAGCGGCCGGGACGGTGTGGCCGCCGTCCGCATCGCCGAGGCGGCGGCGGAGTCGGCCCGTACCGGGCGCACCATCGAGCTCGCCCCGCAGACAACCACCGCACCCACAGGGGGAATCGACCAGTGAGAGTCGCCGTACTGTCCTTCGCCCATGTGCACGCCGCGACCTACATCGGGCTGCTGCGCGACCGCGAGGACATCGAGTTGATCACCGCCGACCCCGACGCCCCGCCGGACGACCCCACCCGTGGCCGGGACCTCGCCGAACGCCTGGGCGCGGCCTACGTCGACACCTGGGACGAGGCGTTCGCCCTGAGCCCCGACGCCGTGGTGGTCACCAGCGAGAACGCCCGGCACCGGCACCTGGTCGAGCGGGCCGCCGCGGCCGGGGCGCACGTGCTGTGCGAGAAGCCCCTCGCGACGACGGAGGCGGACGCACGGGCCATGATCGACGCCTGCGCACGCGCCGGGGTCGGGCTGATGACCGCCTATCCCGTACGGTTCAGCCCGGCCTTCGTCGCCCTGCGCCGCGCGCTGGCCGACGGCCTGCTCGGCGGGCTGATCAGCGTCCACGGAGCCAACAACGGCTCGAACCCGGCCCGCTCGCGCCCCTGGTTCGCCGACCCGGAACTGGCGGGCGGCGGAGCGCTGGCCGACCACACCGTCCACCTCGCCGACCTCGTGGACGCACTGCTGGACGGCGAGCAGGCGGCGGAGGTGTACGCCCAGGCCAACAGCATCCTGGACGACGGCGGGCCCGCACCGGACGTGGAGACCGCGGGCCTGGTCACCATCCGCTACCCCGGCGGGGTGGTCGCCGGGGTAGACGCCAGCTGGAGCCATCCACCCGACCACCCGACCTGGGGCGGGCTCGCCATGACCTGCGTCGGCGAGAAGGCGATCGTGGAGTTCGACGCCTTCCCCCCGCTGCTCGGCGGCTTCGACTCCGCCACCGGCCGCGACCGCTGGGAGGCGGGCGGGGCCGATCTGGACGCCGCGATGCTGGACGAGTTCCTCGACGCCGTACGCACCGGACGGCGCCCGTCCCCCGACGGCGAGTCGGGCCTGCGCACCCTCCGGATCGTGCTGGCCGCCTACGAGTCGCTGCGTACCGGACAGCCGGTGGCACTGTCGGCTGCCGCCGGGACGGCAGCCGACTGACGACCGGCTAGGGCCTGTCCGGCGGATCAGGTCGCAGGAAATCGGCGGTGCGTGATCGACGCAGGTGAGCGGGGCATGGTGCGTCGAGCTGCAAGGCGGAGGAGGGCGTCGATGCGATGGGGGTCCCCCCGCTCGAGCGAAGTCGAGAGTGGGGGGAATCGGCAACCGACGACAACGCCGCAGATCGGCGTGCCATGCCCCGCGTCTGCGGCATGATCCGGCGGGCAGGCCCTAGGCCGGCCGCAGCCACACCGTGGCCATCGGCGGCAGCGTCAGCCGGATGCTGGCCGTCCGGCCGTGCCACGGCTGCGGTTCCGGCTTGATGACGTCCGGGTTGGTGACGTCGCTGCCGCCGTACTTCGCCGCGTCCGTGTTGAGGGACTCGTGCCAGGCCGGGACCTCGTCCGGAACGCCGAGGCGGTAGTCGTGGCGGACCACCGGCGAGAAGTTGGAGATCGCGAGCAACGGGCTGCCCTCCGCGTCGTACCGCAGGAACGCGAAGACGTTGTCCTCGGCCGCGTCGCCGACCACCCACTGGAAACCGGAGGGGTCGGTGTCGCGCTGCCACAGCGCCGGGGTGTGCCGGTAGACGATGTTGAGGTCCCGTACCAGGTCCCGCACGCCCCGGTGGTCCGGCTCGGCCCCGTACGCGGGGTCGAGGAGCCACCAGTCCGGGCCGTGTGCCTCGGACCACTCGGCGCCCTGCGCGAACTCCTGGCCCATGAAGAGGAGTTGCTTGCCGGGGTGGGACCACATGAACCCGAGGTAGGCGCGGTGGTTGGCGCGCTGCTGCCACCAGTCGCCGGGCATCTTCGACACCAGGGACCGCTTGCCGTGGACGACCTCGTCGTGGGAGATGGGCAGGACGTAGTTCTCGCTGTAGGCGTAGACCATGGAGAAGGTCATCTCGCCGTGGTGGTACTTGCGGTGGATCGGGTCGTGGCTCACGTAGTCCAGCGAGTCGTGCATCCAGCCCATGTTCCACTTCAGCCCGAAGCCGAGGCCGCCGGTGTCGGTCGGGCGGGTCACTCCGTCCCAGGCCGTGGACTCCTCCGCGATCGTCACCACCCCCGGCACCCGCCGGTACACCGTGGCGTTCATCTCCTGGAGGAAGGCCACCGCGTCCAGGTTCTCCCGGCCGCCGTGCTCGTTGGGCGTCCACTGGCCCGGCTCGCGCGAGTAGTCGAGGTAGAGCATCGAGGCGACCGCGTCCACGCGCAGGCCGTCGATGTGGAACTCCTCGCACCAGTACACGGCGTTGGCGACCAGGAAGTTGCGCACCTCGCGGCGGCCGTAGTCGAACTCCAGAGTGCCCCAGTCGGGGTGGGCGGACCGGAGCGGGTCCTCGTGCTCGTAGAGGGGACGGCCGTCGAACTCGGCCAGGGCCCAGTCGTCGCGCGGGAAGTGCGCCGGCACCCAGTCCATCAGTACCCCGATGCCGGCCTGGTGCAGCGCGTCGACCAGGTGCTTGAAGTCGTCGGGGGTGCCGAGGCGGGCGGTCGGGGCGTAGAAGCCGGTGACCTGGTAGCCCCAGGAGCCGCCGAAGGGGTGCTCGGCGACCGGCATCAGCTCGACGTGGGTGAAGCCCAGGTCCTTGACGTACGCCGGCAGTTGCTCGGCCAGTTCGCGGTAGGTCAGTCCGGGGCGCCAGGACGGCAGATGGACCTCGTAGACCGAGAACGGCGCCTCATGGGCGTGCGTGTCCGTGCGCCTGGCCAGCCACTCCTCGTCGTGCCACTCGTGGTGCGAGGAGGTCACGATGGACGAGGTGTTCGGCGGGACCTCCGTGCGGCGGGCCAGCGGGTCGGCGCGCAGGGTCCTGGAGCCGTCCGGCCGGGTGAGCTCGAACTTGTACAGCTCGCCCTCGCCGATGCCGGGCAGGAACAGCTCCCACACGCCGGTGCCGCCGAGCGAACGCATCGGATACGCGGTCGGGTCCCAGAAGTTGAAGGTGCCGGCTACGCGCACGCCCCGCGCGTTCGGCGCCCACACCGTGAAGCGGGTGCCGGTCACGCCCTGGTGGGTCATCGGCTCGGCGCCGAGCGCCGTCCACAGCTGCTCGTGCCGGCCCTCGCCGATCAGGTGCAGGTCGAGATCGCCCAGCGCGGGCAGGAAACGGTACGCGTCCTCGGTGTCCTGGACCGTCCCCTCGTACGCCACGAGCAGCCGGTACGCCGGGACCTCGGGCAGCGGCAGCAGTCCCGAGAAGAAGCCGTCCCCGTCGTCGTGCAGTTCGGCCCGCAGCTCCCCGGCGACGACCGTGACGGACAGCGCGTACGGCCGGAACGCGCGGAAGGCGATACCGCCGGGCACCGGGTGGGCGCCGAGCACCGAGTGCGGGGCGTGGTGGGTGCCGGCCAGCAGCCGCTCGCGGTCACCGGCGTCCACGGCCGGGGACACCACGACGGGTGCCTCCTGCCGCGGAGCGGGGATCGGCGCGGTGACCTTCTTCGCCGCGGCCTTCTTGGTCGTGACCTTCTTCGCGGTGGCCTTCTTCGTGCCGGCCTTCTTCGTGGTGGCCTTCTTGGCGGCCGGGGCCGTCTTCTTCGCCGTGGTCTTCTTCGTCACCGTCTTCTCGGCGGTGGTCTTCTTCGCCGCCGCCTTCTTCACCGTTTTCTTGGGCGCGGTCGCCTTCTCCGCGGCCTTCTTCACACTCTTCGCGGCTTGCGCAGCCGTCTTCTTCGGATCCGAACCGCTGGACGGTGTGCGGGGGGTCACTGGCGGAGCCTCCTGGGCGAAAATCTGGTCGGTCAGATCAGGTCGGATGTCACGTAGCCCTCGATGGCGGCCATCGGCACGGGGAGCCAGTCGGGTCGGTGGCGGGCCTCGTAGACGACCTCGTAGATCGCCTTGTCCGTCTCGTAGGCGCGCAGCAGCACCGGGTCGGTCCGCGGATCGACGCCGCTGACCTCCGCGTACCCGGAGCAGTACGCCGCCCGGCAGGCCTCGGCCCAGCCCGGCACCGGCAGGTCGGTGGAGTGGGCCGCGTAGTCGAAGGAGCGGAGCATGCCCGCGATGTCCCGGGCCGGCGGCTGCGGCATCCGGCGTTCGGCGAGCGGTTTCGACGGCTCGCCCTCGAAGTCGATCAGCGACCACTGGCCGGCCGGCGAGCGCAGGCACTGGCCGAGGTGCAGGTCGCCGTGGATGCGCTGCGCGGTCCAGGTGAGGCCCTCCGCGGCCAGGTCGGCCAGCGCGGTGAACGCGGAGCGCAGCCCGGGCGCGTACGGCCGGAGCGCGGGCACCGCCTGCACGGCCGCCTCCAGCCGCTCGATCATGCCGTCGGCCAGCAGCTGGAGCTGGGTGTGGCCGAGGGTCACCGTGGGCAACGCGCGGGCGAGCGCGGTGTGCACCTCGGCGGTGGCCCGCCCCAGCGACCGTGCCTCCGCGCCGAAGTCCTCGCCCTTGGCCAGCTCCCGCAGCGCGAGTTCCCAGCCGTCGGAAGCGCCCTGCACGAACGGCTGGAGGACGCCGAGGACGTACGTCTCCCCGTCCAGCTCCGCCCGCAGCCATCCCGTCGGAGCGGGCACCCGGGGGCAGCCCTCCCGGGCGAGGGCCAGCGGCAGTTCAAGGTCGGGGTTGGTGCCGGGCACGATCCGGCGCAACAGCTTCAGGATGAACGTATCTCCGTAGACGATCGACGAGTTGGACTGCTCGGCGGTCATCATCCGGGGCACGAGACCGTCCCGGATCTCCTGCTGCGGGTCCCGTTCGAAGCGCAGCCCGCCGATGCGGGCCCGGGTACGCAGGGCCTCCAGGAGCAGTTCGGCCGGCCGGGGGTCGTACAGCGCCTCGTACGCCGTGTATCCGGCGAGCGGACCGTCCTCGACGTGTCCGATCAGCGCGGGCGCCAGCCGGGGCGGCAGCGCCTCGCGCACGCCTATGAGGAGCTGGTAGCAGTCACCGGGATGCGGCGCGCTGCCCAGGGCGAGGGGCTGGTGGGCGCGGACCAGCAGGTGGTACACGCCCTGCTTCGCCGTCGGTGGCAGCAGCTCGGTGGCCGCCACCAGGGAGAACCCGGTGACCGGGCGCCCCTTGCCCGCGAACCAGCGCTGCCGCGGCAGCCACTCCCGCAACAGGGGATCCAGTGACGCAAGGAGGCCAGGATGTGTCGTGGCGGTACGGGTGACGGCTTCCGACATGGCGTCGCGTCCTTTCCCCGGGTGGGCGGGGTGTTACTGATGCGTGCCCCGGGCGGGGCGGTGGAAACCGACCCGCCCGGGGTTCTGCCGGGCATTTCCGGTCGCTACGCGGCTTCCTTGCGGAGCCTGAACCAGTAGAACCCGTGCCCGCCGAGAGTCAACAGGTACGGCAGCTCACCGACGGCCGGGAATCGCACCCCGCCGAACAGCTCGACCGGGTGCCGCCCGTTGAACGCGCTGAGGTCCAGCTCCGTCGGCTGCGCGAACCGCGAGAAGTTGTTCACGCAGAGTACGAGGTCGTCCTCGTACTCCCGGAGGAAGGCGATCACCGCCGGGTTGGAGGAGGGCAGTTCCGTGTAGGACCCCAGGCCGAAGGCGGGGTTCTGCTTGCGGATCTCGATCATGCGGCGGGTCCAGTGCAGCAGGGAGGACGGGGAGGCCATCGAGGCCTCGACGTTCGTCACCTGGTAGCCGTGGACCGGGTCCATGATCGTGGGCAGGTACAGCCGCCCGGGATCACACGACGAGAAGCCCGCGTTGCGGTCCGGCGTCCACTGCATCGGGGTCCGTACGGCGTCGCGGTCGCCGAGCCAGATGTTGTCGCCCATGCCGATCTCGTCGCCGTAGTAGAGGATCGGCGAGCCCGGGAGGGACAGCAGCAGGGCCGTGAACAGCTCGATCTGGTTGCGGTCGTTGTCCAGCAGCGGCGCGAGCCGCCGCCGGATGCCGATGTTGGCGCGCATGCGGGGGTCCTTGGCGTACTCCGCCCACATGTAGTCGCGTTCCTCGTCGGTGACCATTTCGAGCGTGAGCTCGTCGTGGTTGCGCAGGAAGATGCCCCACTGGCAGTTCGAGGGAATGGCCGGTGTCTTGGCGAGGATTTCCGAGACGGGATACCTGGATTCCCTGCGCACGGCCATGAAGATGCGCGGCATGACCGGGAAATGGAAGGCCATGTGGCATTCGTCGCCGCCGGCCCGGTAGTCGCCGAAGTAGTCGACGACGTCCTCGGGCCACTGGTTGGCCTCCGCGAGCAGCACCGTGTCCGGGTAGGAGGCGTCGATCTCCTTCCGGACCCGCTTGAGGAACTCGTGGGTCGCCGGAAGGTTCTCGCAGTTGGTGCCCTCCTGCTGGTAGAGGTACGGCACCGCGTCCAGCCGGAAGCCGTCGATGCCGAGGTCCAGCCAGAACCGCAGCGCGGAGATGATCTCCTCCTGGACGGCCGGGTTCTCGTAGTTGAGGTCCGGCTGGTGGGAGAAGAAGCGGTGCCAGTAGTACTGCTTGCGCACCGGGTCGAAGGTCCAGTTGGACGCCTCGGTGTCGACGAAGATGATCCGGGCGTCCTGGTACTGCTTGTCGTCGTCGGCCCAGACGTAGTAGTCGCCGTACGGGCCGTCCGGGTCCTTCCTGGACTCCTGGAACCACGGGTGCTGGTCGCTGGTGTGGTTCATGACGAAGTCGATGATCACGCGCATGCCGCGCTGGTGGGTGGCGTCGACGAACTCCACGAAGTCGGCGAGGTCGCCGAACTCGGGAAGGACCGCGGTGTAGTCCGAGACGTCGTAACCGCCGTCCCGGAGGGGTGACTTGAAGAACGGCGGCAGCCAGAGGCAGTCGACGCCCAGCCACTGCAGGTAGTCCAGTTTCGCGGTCAGTCCCTTGAGGTCGCCTACCCCGTCACCGTTGCTGTCCTGGAAGGAGCGGACGAGGACCTCGTAGAAGACGGCGCGCTTGAACCACTCGGGATCCCGGTCCTTGGCGGGAGTGTCCTCGAAGGTGTCCTGGACGGGCTCGTTGACGATCATTATGTGGGTGACCCTCCGATCTGCGGGGTGGACGGTCGCAGAACCGAGAAGATGTGCGCGGGCCGGGTGCCCGGTTCGAGGCGCACATAATTGGCCCTGCCCCAGTAGTAGGTCTCGCCGGTGAGCTCGTCGCGCACCGGCACCGACTCGTGCCATTCCAGGCCGAGTTGCGGCATGTCCAACGAGACCGTGGCCTCCTGGGTGTGGTGGGGGTCGAGGTTGGCGACCACCAGAACCGTGTTCGAGCCGCTCCGCTTCGAGTACGCGATCACCGCTTCCTGGTCCGCCTGGTGGAAGTGGAGATCGCGCAGCTGCCGCAGGGCCGGGTTCGCGCGCCGGATCGTGTTGAGCCGGGTGATCAGGGGGGTCAGGGAGCGGCCCTCGCGGTCGGCCGCCTCCCAGTCGCGGGGTTTGATCTGGTACTTCTCCGAGTCGAGGTACTCCTCGCTGCCGTCGCGCAGCGGGGTGTTCTCGCACAGTTCGTAGCCGCTGTAGATGCCCCAGGCCGGCGACAGCGTGGCGGCCAGCACCGCACGCACCTCGAAGGCGGGCCGGCCGCCGCGCTGGAGGTACTCGTGCAGGATGTCCGGGGTGTTGGCGAAGAAGTTGGGCCGCATGTAGGCGGCCGCCTCGCCGGACAGCTCGGTCAGGTACTCGGTCAGCTCCTGCTTGCTGTTGCGCCAGGTGAAGTACGTGTACGACTGCTGGAAACCGGTCTGCGCCAGGGTGTGCATCATCGCCGGCCGGGTGAACGCCTCGGCCAGGAAGATCACATCGGGGTCGGTGCGGTTGATGTCGGCGATGACCCGCTCCCAGAACACCACCGGCTTGGTGTGCGGGTTGTCCACGCGGAAGATCCGCACCCCGTGGTCCATCCAGTGCCGCAGCACCCGCAGCGTCTCCGCGATCAGGCCGTCCATGTCGGCGTCGAAGGCGATCGGGTAGATGTCCTGGTACTTCTTCGGCGGGTTCTCCGCGTACGCGATCGTGCCGTCCGGGCGGTGGTGGAACCACTCCGGGTGCTTCTGCACCCAGGGATGGTCGGGGGAGCACTGCAACGCGAAGTCCAGGGCGATCTCCATGCCCAGGCCCTTGGCCTCCCGCACGAACCAGTCGAAGTCCTCGATCGTCCCCAGGTCGGGGTGGACCGCGTCATGGCCGCCCTCGGGGGAGCCGATCGCCCACGGCACCCCGACGTCCTCGGGCCCGGGGGAGAGCGTGTTGTTGCGGCCCTTGCGGAAGGTGTGGCCGATCGGGTGGATCGGCGGCAGATACACCACGTCGAAGCCCATCGCGGCGATCGCCGGAAGCCTCCTGGCCGCCGTGCGGAACGTGCCGTGCGGCCGCTCCGGCGTGCCCTCCGAGCGCGGGAAGAACTCGTACCAGGAGCCGTACAGGGCCCGCTCCCGCTCCACCAGCAGCGGCAGCGTCTCCGACGCCGTCACCAGCTCCCGCAGCGGATAGCGGGCCAGGACCGCGTCCACCTCCGGTGTCAACGCGGCGGCCAGCCGGGCCGCTGCCGGGCGGGTCTCGTCGCGCAGGGCGGCGACGGCGGCGCGCAGGACCTGCCGTTTGCCCTTCTTGGGGACGTCGGCGGCCGCCCGTTCGTACAGCCGGGCGCCCTCCTCCAGGACGAGTTCGGTGTCCATGCCCGCGGGGATCTTGATCTGGGCGTGGCGCCGCCAGGTGGTGACGGGATCGCCCCAGGCCTGAACGGTGTACGTCCAGCGGCCGGGCGCGTCGGCACTGACGGTGGCGCCCCAGCGGTCGGTGCCGGGCGCCAGTTCGCGCATCGGCGTCCAGGGGCCCGGCCGGCCTTCGGGATCGGTCAGGACGACGTTGGCGGCGACGGCGTCGTGCCCCTCGCGGAAGACGGTGGCCGAGACCACGAAGGTCTCGCCCACGACGGCCTTGGCGGGCCTGCGTCCGCGCTGGACGACCGGGCGGACGTCCAGGACGGGTATGCGTCCGATGCCGGTGGCGGTGTCGCCCGCGGAGGGTGGCTCCGGGGCCGGCGGACCGTCGTCGACCGGGCGCACGGGTACTGCTTCGGTGCTCGGTGTCGGGGGTGCTGACGAGTGGTGCGTGGCGGGCATGACCGCTCCTGTCCGCGTCAACGTTGGGTGGGCGGATGGCTGTGGGGAGGTGGGTCCTGCGTGGTGTCCCTGTGGTCTTTCTCAGGGGCGTACCGGAGGAGCCTTCCCACCCTATTCGGGTGGGCAATCCGGCACTTTGTTAACTACTCACGCGTATGTCTGCACACAAGACCGGCCCCGTTCTGGCCGAACGGGGCCGGTGCGGGAGTCAGCCCCGGTCAGCGCGGTACCCGCAGCAGTTTGTTCGGTGATCCAAGGCCCCGGCCGGAGACTTTTCCGGACCCCGCCATGTCGACAAGTGCCTTCCCGACCTGGGCCGGAGTGGCCTTTCGATGCTCCGCGAGATAGAGCGCGGCCGCGCCCGCCGCGTGCGGCGACGCCATCGACGTACCGGACGAGGTGGCGGTGGCGGTGTTGCTCGCGATGGCCGTCGACATGACCGACACACCTGGCGCGAACAGGTCGAGGGCCGAGCCGTAGTTGGAGAAGCCCGCCCTGACGTCCTTCCTGTCACTCGCGCCGACCGTGATCGCCTGCCGTACGCCCGCCGGGGAGTACAGGGAGGCGGGCCGGCCGTCGTTGCCGGCGGCGATCGTGTACGTCACGCCGGACGCGATGGAGGTGCGTACGGCGGCGTCCAGCTGGGCGTTGCGGTAGCCGCCCAGGCTGAGGTTGGCGACCGCGGGTTTCTTCGCGTTCCTGGTCACCCAGTCGATGCCGGCGATGACCCGGGCGGTGGTGCCCGCGCCCGCGTTGTCGAGGACGCGTACGGCGACCACCTTGGCCTTCTTGGCCACGCCGTACTTGGTGCCGGCGACCGTGCCGGCGACATGGGTGCCGTGGCCGTTGCCGTCGCCCGCGCTCTTGTCGCCGCCGACGAAGTCCCAGCCATGACTTGCCCGGCCGCCGAAGTCCTTGTGGCCGGTCCGGATGCCGGTGTCGATCACGTAGACCGTGACGCCCGCCCCCGCGGAGTCCGGCCAGGTGTAGCTCTTGTCCAGCGGCAGGTTCGGCTGGTCGATGCGGTCCAGGCCCCAGGACGGCGGGTTCTTCTGGACGTGGTCCAGGGTCACCCGGGTGTCCTGGACGACCGAGGCGACGCGCGGGTCGGCCGCGAGCAGCTTGGCCTGTCTCTCGTCGGCCCTGATCGCGTAGCCGTTCATCACCGTGCCGTAGGTGTGGCTGATTCTCGCCCCGTACTTCTCGGCTATGCCCTTTCCGGCCGCCGACGGGGCCTTCGTTCCCCCCTCGAGTGTCACCAGGTAACTTCCGACGACGGAACCGGGTTGTCCGGCGCCGAGTATCCGCCCCTCCGGTACGGCGTGCGCGGGCAGGGTGATGGCCGAAAGCGCCGCGGCACAGGTCACCGCGGTCAGGCCCCCCGCCACGCGCAGACGCCGTGTTCGCGTCCGTGCCATGGCTCTGTACCCCCTCCTCAACTCGGCGTACGACAGCCGGGGTCACCGCGTGCGCGGCTCCTCGGGCCGGTACGCCACTTGGCAGCCTGTCGCGCGGTGTGAAGTACGACAAGGGCGCCTACGGGGGCGGAATCGGCCAAATCGGGTCAGGAGTCATAGAGTGCGGCCAGAACCGTGCCCGCCGGCAGGCGCCGTGGTTCCGGAGGCCCCGTGCCCGATACCTTCGAAGCTGCCGACGGACGCACACCGCCGTGCGTCCTCTTCCTCACGCCCGCTTGAGGTGGAATGTGAAGGCGATCCGTCGATTCACCGTCCGACCCGTGCTCCCCGAACCCCTCCGGCCGTTGAGCGACCTCGCGCGCAATCTGCGCTGGTCCTGGCATGCGGAGACCCGCGATCTCTTCCAGTCCGTCGATCCCGAGCGCTGGGCCGCCTCGGGCGGTGACCCCGTCCGGCTGCTCGGCGGTCTGCGCCCCGAGCGGCTTGCCGAGCTCGCCGAGGACCGCCGCTTCCTGCGCCGGCTCGCCGCGGCCGCCGACGATCTGAACGACTATGTGACCGGCGCCCGCTGGTACCAGACCCAGACGGCCGAACTGCCCGCCGCCGTCGCCTACTTCTCGCCCGAGTTCGGTGTCACGGCCGCCCTGCCCCAGTACTCCGGCGGCCTCGGCATCCTCGCCGGCGACCATCTGAAGGCGGCCAGCGACCTCGGCGTACCGCTGGTCGGCGTCGGGCTGCTCTACCGGCACGGCTACTTCCGTCAGTCCCTGTCCCGGGACGGCTGGCAGCAGGAGCACTATCCGGTGCTCGACCCGAACGAGCTGCCCGTCGCCCTGCTCAAGGAGCCCGACGGCACCCCCGCCCAGGTCTCCCTCGCCCTGCCCGGCGGCAAGCAGCTGCACGCCCGGATCTGGCTGGCCCAGGTCGGCCGGGTCCCGCTGCTGATGCTGGACTCGGACGTCGAGGAGAACGCCCTCGGCGAACGCGGGGTGACCGACCGGTTGTACGGCGGCGGCAGCGAGCACCGGCTGCTCCAGGAGATGCTCCTCGGCATAGGGGGTGTCCGGGCCGTGCGGACGTACTGCCGGCTCACCGGGCACCCCGAGCCCGAGGTGTTCCACACCAACGAGGGGCACGCCGGGTTCCTCGGCCTGGAGCGGATCGCCGAACTGTGCGCGCAGGGAATGGACTTCGACTCCGCTCTCGAAGCGGTCCGGGCCGGGACCGTCTTCACCACGCACACCCCCGTCCCGGCCGGCATCGACCGCTTCGACCGCGAGCTGGTCGCCCACCACTTCGGCCCCGACGCCGAACTCCCCGGCATCGACGTCGGACGCGTCCTGCAACTGGGCATGGAGACCTACCCGGGAGGCGAACCCAACCTCTTCAACATGGCCGTGATGGGCCTGCGCCTCGCCCAGCGCGCCAACGGCGTCTCCCTGCTGCACGGCAGGGTCAGCCGGGAGATGTTCTCGGGACTGTGGCCGGGATTCGACGCCGAGGAGGTGCCGATCACCTCCGTCACCAACGGGGTGCACGCCCCGACCTGGGTGGCCCCGGAGGTCTTCCGGCTGGGCGCCCGGCAGATCGGCGCGCAGCGCACCGAGGACGCCATGACCGTCGGCGGCTCCGAGCGCTGGGACGCGGTCGCGGACATCGCCGACCAGGACATCTGGGAGCTGCGGCGGAACCTGCGCGAGCAGCTGGTGACCGAGGTGCGGGAGCGGCTGCGCGCCTCCTGGCGGCAACGCGGGGCCGGTACCGCCGAGCTGGGCTGGATCGACGGCGTGCTCGACCCGGACGTCCTCACCATCGGGTTCGCGCGGCGCGTCCCCTCGTACAAGCGGCTGACGCTGATGCTGCGCGACCGGGACCGGCTGATGGATCTGCTGCTGCACCCGGAGCGGCCGATCCAGATCGTCGTCGCGGGCAAGGCGCACCCGGCCGACGACGGCGGGAAGCGGCTGGTGCAGGAGCTGGTGCGGTTCGCGGACGACCCAAGGGTGCGGCACCGGATCGTGTTCCTGCCGGACTACGGCATGGGGATGGCGCAGAAGCTCTACCCCGGCTGCGACATCTGGCTGAACAACCCGCTCCGGCCGCTGGAGGCGTGCGGGACCAGCGGGATGAAGGCCGCGCTCAACGGCTGCCTCAACCTCTCCGTGCTGGACGGCTGGTGGGACGAGTGGTTCCAGCCCGACTTCGGCTGGTCGATCCCCACCGCCGACGGCATCGGCACCGATCCCGACCGCCGTGACGACATAGAGGCCGACGCGCTCTACGACCTGCTGGAACAGCGGGTCACCCCGCGCTTCTACGAGCGTGGGCAGGGCGGACTGCCCGACCGCTGGATCGAGATGGTCCGCCAGACCCTCACCCTGCTCGGCCCGAAGGTGCTGGCCGGCCGTATGGTCCGCGAGTACGTGGAGCGGCTCTACGCCCCGGCCGCCCACGCCCACCGCACGATGGCCCCCGAGGCCGCCCGTGAACTGGCGGAGTGGAAGTCCCGGCTGCGCTCGGCCTGGCACGGCGTGACCGTCGACCATGTCGAGACCACCGCCGCCACCGCCACCGCCGAACTCGGCACCACCCTCGGGCTGAGGGTGCACGTCGGCCTCGGCGGCCTCGCCCCCGAGGACGTCGAGGTGCAGGCGGTCTCCGGCCGCGTGGACGGGGAGGACCGCATCACCGACGCCGCGACCGTCCCGCTGAAGGCGGCGGGCGGCCCGGATCCGGAGGGACGGTGGGTGTACGAGGGCCCGCTGTCCCTGGACCGGACCGGGCCGTACGGCTACACGGTCCGCGTCCTTCCCGCGCACCGGCTGCTGGCTTCCGGGGCGGAGCTGGGGCTGGTGGCGCTGCCGGCGGAGGACGTGGTGGAGGAGGCGGGCGTGCTGATGAGGTGAGGCGGCGGGTGTGGTGTTGGGGTGGCTGTGCGTGGCTCGGCTCAGATCTTCTCCAGCGGCGCGCACAGCCGCCGCAGCACCGCCCCGCACCGCCGGGCGTACGCGTGCTGCAACCCCCGGGTCGCCGGGCCGCCCGCTCGGGCGTACCACTTGGCGCCCTTGCTGAACGCGGAGATCGTCAGCCAGACCGTGCCGTCGCCGGTGCGGTCCACGACGAAGGACTCCTCGCCGCACTCCGGGTGACCGGTCAGCGTGCCGTACGCCCAGCCGGCGCGGCGGGGTTCCTCGACCGTCCAGACCACGCGGCACGGGGCCTTGATCAGTCCGGCGAGGGTGACGGTGACGTCGACCTCGGGGGCGGCGCGGTCCGCGTCGGCGTCGATGCCGACGCCCAGCTCGCGGTGCATCTCCCAGGTCAGGACCGCCTCGGAGGCTCTGCGGAAGACCTCTTCGCCCTCACCGATACGCGCGCGTACATGCAGGGGGTGGAAGCCGGGCGGGCAGAAGCCGTCCCGCCGGGTGGCGCCGACGTCGTCGTACGTGAAGGACATGAGTACCAAGAGTAGGGCGGCCCCCGGGAATGGCTTCGTCCCGGGGGCCGCGCGTCTCACTCCGCAGTGAGGCCTACGGGAACGTGAGCTTCCAGCTGTTGATGTAGCCGGTGTCCACGGCTGCGTTGTCCTGGACCCTCAGCTGCCAGACCCCGTTGGCGACCTCGGAGGAGGCGTTCACGGTGTACGTGGTGTTGAGGTTGTCCGCGCTGCCCCCGGCGCCGTACGCCTTCAGCGTGTACGCCGTGCCGTCGGGCGCGACCAGCTGCACCTGGAGGTCACCGACGTAGGTGTGGACGATGTCGACCGCCACCGCCAGGTTCGACGGCGCGTTGCCCGTCCGTCCGGACACGGTGAGCGACGAGGTGACCGCCGCTCCGTTGTCCGGAATCGATACGTCGGTGGCGTTCTCGAAGGCGGTGCCGCCACCGCCCCCGCCGCCACCGTCGGAGCGGGCACCGACCGCGACGCCCGCCCAGGCGTCCTGCACCGCCTTGTACTCGGCGCTCGTCGTGCCGTACAGCTCACCGGTCGCCGCGAGGGTGCCGGTGCGGGCCGCCGCGTAGTTGGTGGTCGAGGTGAACTTCGTGGTCAGTGCGCGGAACCAGATCTTCTCGGCCTTGTCCCGGCCGATGCCGGTGACCGCAAGGCCGTCCGCGGTGGGCGAGTTGTAGCTGACCCCGTTGATGGTCTTGGTGCCGCTGCCCTCGCTCAGCAGGTAGAAGAAGTGGTTCGCGGGGCCCGAGGAGTAGTGGACGTCGACCGACCCGATCCCGGAGTACCAGTTGTCGTACGACGAACCGTCCTGGCTCGGCTTGTCCATGTAGCGCAGCGGCGTGCCGTCGCCGTTGATGTTGATCTCCTCGCCGATGAGGTAGTCACCGACGTCGGAGGCGTTGTTGGCGTAGAACTCGACGGTCGAGCCGAAGATGTCGGAGGTCGCCTCGTTGAGACCGCCGGACTCGCCGCTGTAGTTGAGCCCCGCCGTGTTGGAGGTGAGCCCGTGGGTCATCTCGTGCGCGGCCACGTCGATCGAGGTCAGCGGGTTGGCGTTGCCCGAGCCGTCGCCGTACGTCATGCAGAAGCAGCTGTCGGACCAGAAGGCGTTGACGTAGTTGTTGCCGTAGTGGACCCGGGAGTAGGCGCCGACGCCGTCACCGCGGATGCCGCTGCGGCCGTGCACGTTCTTGTAGTAGTCCCAGGTCAGCGCGGCCCCGTAGTGCGCGTCCGCGGCCGCCGACTCCAGGTTCGACGGGGTGCCGTTGCCCCAGATGTCGTCCGGGCCGGAGAACAGGGTGCCGGTGCCCGAGGTGCCGCGGTTGAGGTTGTACGTCTTGTGGCCGCCGCGGGCGCCGTCGGTGAGGTTGAACGTCGTCCCGGACTGCGTGGTGCCGAGGGTGACCTGGCCGCTGTACACCGTGTTGCCGGTGCCGGTCTCGATGGCCTCCCACTCGTACAGCTTCGCGCCGGTCGTCGCGTCCGTGACGACGTGCAGCTCCTGCGGGGTGCCGTCGTGCTGGAAGCCGCCCACGACCGTCTCGTAGGCGAGGGTCGGCTTGCCGTCGGCCGCCCAGATCACCTTGCGCGGGGCGCGGTTGACCTCGGGGCTCTTGGCGTCCTCGGCCTTCGCCGCGGCGAGGGCCTGGGTCCTGGCCTTGGCGGCGGACTGCTTGGCCGTCGTGGTCGCCGGTTTGATGGCGGCCCGGGTGGCCTTGACGACGGCGTCGGTCGCGTCGGCCTTGGTGCTCTCCACGACCAGGTCGCCGCCCAGGACGGGCAGGCCGTCGTAGGTGCGCTCGTAGCGGGTGTGGACCGTGCCGTTGCCGTCCTTGAGGACGTCACGGACGACCAGCTTCTCCTTGCTGCCGAGGCCCAGTTCCTCGGCGGTCTCCGCCTTGGCGGACTCGGCCGTGCGGAGCAGCGCGGCGCGCTGGGCGGGGGTGAGCTTGACCGACTCGGCGCCCGGTATGACCTTTCCCGCGGCCGACGGTGCCTTCTCCGGGGCTGCGGTGGCGGCGCCCGACTGGACGGCCGCGGCGATCAGGGCGGACACGCCGACCAGGGCCACGGCGGCGACCCTGCGACGGGGGGTGGTGCGGGTGGGGGAGGTGCTGGTGTGGGAGGTGCGTCTGTGGGAGGAACTGTCTCTCAACACTGACTCCTTCTGCGTGGCCGCGGGTCGCACGGCCAGGGGAGACCGGTCGGCGGGTGGGCCGTCCGGGCAGAACAGGGCGGTGCGTGGAACCAGGTGCGGCCGCGTCACACGGATGTGCTGTGGGGTTGCTGCGAAGCGGCCGTGGGAAGAGTCGCAGGAGACGGCGGTTTCTGTCAGGAGCGCGTCAGAAAGTTGGCCGGAAATCGTTCGTTGCCCGGGTATTCATGTTCGGTATGCGGAGTATTCGTCCCCGTACGGACTAGCGGGCGTCCCCGTGCCACGACCCCCACAGCGCCGCGTACGCCCCGTCCGCCGCCACCAGTTCGTCGTGCGTGCCGAGTTCGGTCAGCAGGCCGTCCTCCATCACCGCCACCCGGTCCGCGTCGTGGGCGGTGTGCAGCCGGTGGGCGATGGCGATGACCGTACGGCCTTCCAGCACGGCGGCCAGGGCCCGCTCGGTGTGGCGGGCGGTGGTCGGGTCGAGCAGGGCCGTGGCCTCGTCGAGGATCAGGGTGTGCGGGTCGGCCAGGACGACCCGGGCGAGGGCGAGTTGCTGGGCCTGGGAGCCGTCCGTACGGCAACCGCCCTCGCCGAGCGTCGTGGTGAGGCCGTCCGGCAGCTCCCGTACCCAGGTGTCCGCGCCGACCGCCTCCAGCGCGGCCCACAGGTCCTCGTCCGTCGCGGTGGGTTCGGCGATCAGGAGGTTGTCGCGGACCGTGCCGAGGAAGACGTGGTGCTCCTGGGTGACCAGGACGACCTGGCGGCGCAGCTGTTCGGGGCCGAGGCCGACGACGGGCACCCCGCCGACCGTCACCGTGCCGGTGCTGGGCGCGTCCACGCCCGCCAGCAGCCGGCTCAGGGTGGTCTTGCCGGCGCCGGAGGGCCCGACGACCGCGAGCCGTTCCCCGGGGCGCACGGTCAGGTCGACGCCCCGCAGGACCTCGCCGCCCCGGTCGTAGGCGTAACGCACGCCGGTCACCTCGATCAGGTCGTCCGCCGGGACGGGGGCGTCGGCCGCGTCGGCCCGCGGGGCCCGGGCCAGCCCCTCCACGCGGGCGAACGAGGCGCCGCTGCTCTGCAGTTGCTCCACCCGGACCAGGATCTGGTCGAGGGGCTCGCTCATCTGCCGCAGATACAGCGCCGCCGCCACCACCGCACCCAGACTCATCACGCCGTCCGCGTGCAGCATCCCGCCGATCACCAGCACCCCGGCCACCGGGATCAGGTACGACACCTCCACCGCCGGGAAGAACACCGTGCGCAGGTACAGGGTGTGCAGGCGGGTGCGCCGGGACGTCTCCAGAGCCTCCCGGCTCGCCCTGATCCGCCGCTCCTCCAGGCGGAGCGCCTCGACCGTGCGCGCGCCCGACGCGGTCGCCGCGACCACCTCGGCGACCTCGGAGTTGGCCGCCCCCTCCGCCAGATAGCCGTCCCGCGCCCGGCGCAGATACCAGCGCAGGGCGAACCAGATCGGTGTCAGGCCCAGCACGCCGAACGCACCGAGCAGCGGGTCGATCACGAACACCGCGACCAGCGCGAACAGGAACTGCACGCCGTTGATGAGCAGTTCGGGGCCGGCGTCGCGCAGTGTCGTGCCGACGGTGGCCACGTCGGCCGTGCCGCGCGCGGTCAGGTCGCCGGTGCCGGCCCGCTCCACCACCGACGCGGGCAGCGCCAGCGTCCGGTCCACGAACTCCTCGCGCACCCGCGCCAGCGTCCGCTCCCCGAACCGGTGCCCGACGTACCGCGCCCACCGGGCCAGCAGCAACTCCGCCACCGCGCACACCAGCAGGGCCAGCGCCAGCCGGTCCACGGCCGAGACCCCGTCCCCGCCCCGCACCTCGTCGATGATCCGCCCCAGCAGCCACGGTCCGGCCAGCCCGGCGACGGCGGCCAGCGCGTTCAGCGCGAGCGCGGCCGCGAAGGCCCGCCGGTCGGCCTTCACCAGCCGCACGGAGGCCCGCCGCACGTCGGCGGGTTCGGCGACGGGCAGCTGCCCGGAAGAGGTCGTCGAGCCGGTCACCGTACGGCCTCCTCGGCATCTGCGGTGTCTGTGATCTCGGTGTCCGGCATCTCTGCGAGCTCGGTGTCTCGTGCCACCAGCGCCCGGTATCCCGGCTCCCGCTCCAACAGATCGCGGTGGCTGCCGGTGGCCGAGACCTTGCCCTCGACCAGGTGGAGCACGGTGTCCGCGCGGTCCAGCACCAGCGGGGAGGTGGTGGTGACGACCGTCGTACGGCCCCTTCGCGCGGCCCCCAGCCGCTCGGCCACCCGCGCCTCGGTGTGGGCGTCCAGCGCCGAGGTCGGCTCGACGGCGAGCAGCACCTCGGGGTCGGCGACCAGTGCCCGCACCAGCCGCACGCGCTGCCGCTGGCCGCCGGAGAGGTTGCGGCCCTGCGCGTCGATCGCCGAGTCGAGCCCGTCCGGCAGACCCTGCACGATGTCGTCGGCGACGGCCGTGTGCACGGCCCGCGCGACGCGCTCCTCGTCGCCGGGGTCGTCCCCACCGCCGACCAGTTCGCGCAGGGTGCCGGCGAACAGGTCGGCCTCGTGGTCGGCGACCAGGATCCGCCGCCTGACCTGCGCCAGCGCGATCTCGTCGAGCGGCACCCCGCCCCAGGTCGCCGCCGAGGGGACGTACCGGCCCAGTCGGTCGAGCACGGCCGCGCTGTCGGCGGGGCGGGCGCAGGCCAGCGCGGTCAGCCGCCCCGGCAGCACCCGCACACCCGACTCGGGGTCGTGCAGCACCGAGGGCTCCGCGGGCGCGTCCCGGGTGCCGGCGTCCTCCATCGGCTCCAGGCGCAGGAACCGTACGACCCGCCGGGCCGCCACCAGACCCCGGCTGATCTGGTAGCCGCACTCCACCCAGAACGCCACCGGCCCCACCAGGACCGCCACATAGCCGTACACGGACACCAACTCGCCGATGCTGATGGCCCCCTGGGCGGCGAGCCGGGCCGCCAGCCAGGTCACGACGGCCATGAACAGCGTCGGCAGCCCCACCCCGAGCGCCTGCACCCAGCTGGTCACCGCACCGACCCGGTAGCCCTGCGACCGCAGCCGCTGCGAGTCCCGGTGGAAGGCGTCCGCGAACAGCCCTTTCCCGCCCAGCCCGTTGAGGACCCGCAGCCCGCCCGCGAGGTCGGCGATCCGGGCGGTGAGCACGCCCTGCCGCTCCCGGTACTCCGTCTCGGTGCCCTGGAGGCGGGTCAGCAGCGGCCCGACCAGCAGGACGATCACCGGGATCCCGAGCAGCACCACCACGGCGATGAGCGTCGAGACCGACAGCAGCAGCCCGGCGACCACCAGGTAGGCGACGACCGCGCCGACCCCGGGCCCGACGACGGTCAGGGACTGGCTGATCGTCTGCACGTCGCCCACGCCGATCGTGACGACCTCCCCGGCCCCCGCCCTCCGGGACAGCGCGGCACCCAGCCGCACCGCCTGCCCGACGACGACCTTGACCGTGCGGAAGTTGGCGTCCATCCGCACCCGGGTCATCGTGCGGTGCCGCATGATGCTCAGCCAGGCGTTGAACGCCCCCACCGCGAACAGCGCGACACTCCAGCCGACCAGCGCGCCCATGTCGCCCGGCTCCAGGCCTTCGTCGATCGCCCGGGCCATCAGGTACGGCGTCGCCGCCAGCAGCACCATCCAGGTACTGCCCAGCAGCGCCCCGGCGGCGGCCCGGCCCGGCTGGCACCTCACCAGCCACCACAGATACCGGCCGCCGCCGCGGGAGTCGGGCGTGCCGGGATCCTCGTACGCGTCGATCATGTGCTGGTGTCTCCCTGGCTGGTGTCTCCCTGATCGGTCACGCCAGGCTGTCCCGCCACGCCCGGTGCAGATCCGCGAACCGGCCCGTGCCCGCGACGAGTTCGTCCGGACCGCCGTCCTCGACGATCCGCCCGTGCTCCATGACCAGCACCCGGTCCGCGATCTCCACGGTCGACAGCCGGTGCGCGATGACCACGGCCGTACGCCCCTTCAGCACCGTCGCCATCGCGCGCTGCACCGCCCGCTCGCCCGGTACGTCGAGCGAGCTGGTCGCCTCGTCGAGGATCAGCACCGCCGGGTCGGCGAGCAACGCCCGGGCGAAGGCGACGAGTTGGCGCTGTCCGGCGGAGATACGCCCGCCCCGCTTGCGGACGTCCGTGTCGTAGCCGTCGGGCAGCGCGGTGACGAAGTCGTGCGCACCGATCGCCTTCGCGGCCTCCTCGATCTCCTCACGGGTGGCGTCGGGGCGTCCGATCGCGATGTTCTCGGCGACCGTGCCGGAGAACAGGAACGCCTCCTGCGTCACCATGACCACCCCGCGCCGCAGCTCGGGCACGGCGAGGTCGCGCAGATCGACGCCGTCGAGGAGGACCCGCCCGTCGGAGGGGTCGTAGAAGCGGGCGAGCAGCTTGGCCAGGGTCGACTTGCCCGCGCCGGTCGAGCCGACGACCGCGACCGTCTGCCCGGCAGGGAGCGTCAGGTCGAAGCGGGGGAGGACCTCGCCCCCGGTGCGGTAGGCGAAGCGGACCCCGTCGAAGACGACCTCGCGGCCTGGGTGTTCGGACTCCAGCGGCGGGAGCTCCTTGGGCGTTGACGGTTCGGGCACGGACGGGGTCTGGGCGAGCAGCCCGGCGATCTTCTCCAGGGAGGCCGCCGCAGACTGGTAGGAGTTCAGGAACATCCCGAGCCGGTCGATGGGGTCGTACAGCCGCCGCAGATACAGCACCGCGGCCGCCAGCACCCCCAGCTCCAGCGAGCCGTCCGCCACCCGGTGCGCGCCCCACAGCACGATGACGGCGACCGCCGTGTTGGCGACCAGCCGGGAGCCGACCACATAGCGGGCCATCTCCAGGAGCGCGTCACCGTTGGTCCGCTCGTGCCGGGTGTTCAGCACCCCGAAGTCGGCGTCGTTGACCGCCTCCCGGCGGAAGGCGCGCACCGGCCGGATGCCGTTCATCGTCTCGACGAACTTCACGATCACGGCCGCGATGGCCGTCGACCGCGCCCGGTACACCCGCTTCGCCCGCCGCCGGTAGAGCCGGATGAGCAGATACAGCGGCACGAAGGACACCACCGCCACCGCGCCGAGCCCCAGGTCGAGCCAGAGCAGCAGCGCCGAGATGTAGGCGAAGGACAGGACGACCCCGACCAGCTCCTGCAGACCCTCGTCGAGCAGCTCGCGCAGGGACTCCACGTCCGTGGTGGAGCGGGAGATGAGCCGGCCCGAGGTGTAGCGCTCGTGGAAGTCGACGCTCAGCGCCTGGGCGTGGCGGAAGATCCGGCCGCGCAGGTCGAGCAGCACGTCCTGGTTGACGCGGGCGGCGGCGACGACGAACGCCGACTGCAGGGCGCCGGAGGCGAGCGCGCACAGCAGATAGCCGACGCCTACCGCGACCAGCGGGCCGCTGTCGTGGTCGCGGAACGCGGGGACGGCGCTGTCGATGGCGTACGCCACCAGCAGCGGGCCCGCCTGCATGGCCGCCTGCTGGAGCAGCAGCAGGAGCGTCGTGAAGGCGACGCGGGCCTTCATCGGGGCGAGCAGGGAGCGCAGCAGGGCGGCGGTGGCGCCCGGGGGAGTGGGCAGGACGTCCCGGTCGAAGGCGTCGTCCTGGCGGGCGGTCTCGTCGGCGGGCGGTTGCTCCTTGCCCGGTGCGGTGGTCGTGGTCGCCGGAGCCGTCATCGGGCTGCCTCCTCGGTCGTGCCGCTGGGGGTCCCGGCCATCAGATGGGCGTACTCGGCGTTCGTGCGCAGCAGTTCCTGGTGCGTGCCGACGGCGGCGATCCGGCCGCCGGAGAGCAGCGCGACGCGGTCGGCGAGCAGGACCGTCGACGGGCGGTGCGCCACGATCAGCCCCGTGGTCCGGGCGAGGACGTCCCGCAGCGCGGCCTCGACGGCGGCCTCGGTGTGCACGTCCAGCGCGGACAGCGGATCGTCCAGCACCAGGAACCCGGGCCGGCCCACCACGGCTCTCGCCAGCGCCAGCCGCTGCCGCTGACCGCCCGAGAGACTGAGCCCCTGCTCGCCCACCTGGGTGTCCGTGCCCTGCGGCAGCGCGTACACGAAGTCGGCCTGCGCCACGGCCAGCGCCCGCTCCAAGTCGTCCCGCCCCGCGTCCCCTTGAGCCCCCATGAGTACGTTGTCCCCCACTCCGGCGGAGAACAGGGTCGGCTCCTCGAAGGCGACGGCCACCTTGGACCGCAGCTCCTCCCGGGACATCGCGGTGATGTCCTCGCCGTCCAGCGTGATCCGCCCGGCCGTCACCTCGTGCAGGCGCGGCACGAGAGCGGTGAGCGTGGTCTTGCCGCTCCCGGTGGCACCGACGAGGGCCATGGACTCACCGGGGCGGACGTGGAGGTTGATGCGGTCGAGGACGGGCGGTGAGTCCTCGGGGGCGTCGGGGTAGCGGAACGACACGTCCTGGAAGCGAAGTCCGCTGTCCTCGGCCCGCGGTGCGGCGGCCGTCGCCCGCGACTCGGGCTTCTCGTCCATCACCTCGAAGTACCGCTCGGTCGCCGTCGCCGCCTCCTGACTCATCGCCAGCAGGAAGCCGATGGACTCCACCGGCCACCGCAGCGCGAGTGCCGTCGACAGAAAGGCCACCAGTGTCCCCGCCGACAGATCCCCGTCGGCCACCTGGACCGCCCCCAGCACCAGGGCCACCCCGATCGCCACCTCCGGCAGCGTCACGATGACGCCCCAGATCGTCGCCAGCAGCCCCGCCTTGCGCAGCTCCGTCCCCCGCAAGGTCCGCGACAGCTCCCGGAACGCCCGGGCCTGACTCCGGTGCCGCCCGAACCCCTTGATGATCCGGATGCCGAGCACGCTCTCCTCGACGACCGTCGTCAGATCGCCGACCTGGTCCTGGGCCTGCCGCGCCACCTTGGTGTACCGCGTCTCGAAGACCACGCAGGTCACGATCACCGGGATCGCCGGACCGAGGATGACCAGCCCGAGCGACCAGTCCTGGATCAGCATGATCACCACACCGATGACGATCGTCACTCCGTTGACCAGCAGAAACGTCAGCGGAAACGCGAGGAACATGCGCAGCAGCATCAGGTCCGTCGTGGCCCGGGACAGCAGCTGCCCGGACGCCCACCGGTCGTGGAAGGCCACCGGCAGCCGCTGGAGATGCCGGTACAGATCGGCCCGCATCCCCGCCTCGACCGCCGCGAGCGGCCGCGCCACCAGCCACCGCCGCAGCCCGAACAGCAGCGCCTCCGCGAGCCCGAGCAGCAGCAGGTACAGCGCCCCGAGCCACACCCCCGCGGAGTCCCGGTCGGCGACCGGCCCGTCCACCATCCACTTCAGCACCAGCGGAATCACCAGCCCCGCGCACGAGGCGAGCACCGCGACGAACGCGGCGGTCAACAGCCGCATCCGCACGGGCCGGACGTACGGCCACAACCGCAGCAGCGCGCGTACGGCCGACCGGTCGACGTGTTTTTCGGGGTCCTTGGTGGTTGCAGGTGTCGTCGCCATCAGCACGGAGCCTACGGATCGGCACTGACAACGCCCACCGAGTTTTGGCCGGACCAGGATCGGCCGCTGGTCCTACGACCTGCGTGTTCGAGGGGCCGTACAGCGGGGACGCGGGGGGTCGTACGGCGGCATCAGCCGATCGGCTGATGCCGCTTCGAGCGCGACGGCCGATGCCCTCGCCCCGCGTCCGCCGCGACGCTGATGCCATGCCTGTCATCGAAGTGACCGACCTGCGCAAGTCCTACGCCGGCCGCCCCGTCGTCGACGGTGTCTCCTTCGTCGTCGAGGAAGGCGAGATCTTCGGCGTCCTCGGCCCGAACGGGGCCGGCAAGACCACCACCGTCGAGTGCGTCGAGGGGCTGCGGGTCCCCGACGCCGGCCGTGTCCGGGTGACCGGCCTCGACCCCGTCGCCGAGCACGAGGCCACCCGCCGGGTGCTCGGCGCGCAGCTCCAGGAGAGCGAGCTGCAGGCCAGGCTCACCGTCCGCGAGGCGCTGGAGCTGTACGCGGCCTTCTATCCCCGCCCGCTGGACTGGCGGCCCCTGGCCGAACGCCTCGGCCTGACCGCCAAGCTGACCACCCGGTTCGCGAAGCTCTCCGGTGGCCAGAAGCAGCGCCTGTTCATCGCGCTCGCACTCATCGGCAATCCCCGGATCGTCGTCCTGGACGAGCTGACCACCGGCCTCGACCCGCGGGCCCGCCGGGACACCTGGGAGCTGATCGAGGACATCCGGGCGAACGGCGTCACCGTCCTCCTTGTCACCCACTTCATGGAGGAGGCACAGCGCCTGTGCGACCGGATCGCCGTGATCGACAAGGGTCGGATCGCCGCCCTGGACACCCCGGCCGGCCTCATCCGCCGCTCGGCCGGCGCCACCGTCATCAGCTTCACCCCGTCCGCCCCGCTCGACGACCGTGACCTGAACGCGCTGCCCGCGCTCGCGTCGATCGAGCACAAGGACGGCCGGATCACCCTCTCCGGCACCGACGAGACGGTCAACGCGGTCATCACCCTGCTCGCCCGGTGCCACATCACCGCCCACCAACTCCGCGTCACCGACGCCACCTTGGACGACGCGTTCCTCGACCTCACGAAGGAGGCAGCGGCATGAGCACGGCCGTCGTCAACAGCGCCGTACTGAAAGGCGAGTTCCGCCTCCTGAGGCGCGAGCCCGGCAGCCTCTTCTGGATCCTGCTGTTCCCCGTCCTCCTGCTGGTGATCCTCGGCTCCATCCCGTCCTTCCGCGACCCCGACCCGGCCCTCGACGGACTGCGCGTGATCGACGTCTACGTCCCGGTGACCGTGCTGCTCGGACTGCTCGTCGGCGGGATCCAGGCGATGCCGCAGACCCTCACCGGCTATCGCGAGCGCGGCATCCTGCGCCGGATGTCCACCACACCCGTCCGACCCGTCGCCCTGCTGTCCGCGCAGATGCTGGTGTACGGCGCGGCCGCGCTGGCGTCGGCGCTGCTCGCCCTCGTGGCCGGCCGGCTCGTCTTCGACGTACGACTGCCCGAGCAGCCCTTCGGATACGCCGTGGCCCTGCTGCTGACCGTCCTGGCCACCCTCGCGCTGGGCGCGGTGATCTGCGCCCTGTCCCCGACGACGAAGGTCGCGGGCGCCATCGGGTCCGCCGTGTTCTTCCCGGCGATGTTCTGCGCGGGTGTGTGGATGCCGGTGCAGACCATGCCGGACGTGCTGGCCCGGATCGTCGAGTACACGCCGTTCGGCGCCGCCTCGCAGGCCCTGAACCAGGCGGCGGCGGGGGACTGGCCGGGCTGGGGCCACCTGGGCGTGCTGGTGGCCTGGACGGTGCTGTTGACGGCCGGGGCCGCGCGCTGGTTCCGCTGGGAGTAGGCGAAGTCCCGTGCAGACTGGGGAGATGACCGCGGCGGACCGGCGGATCGACCGCCGTCAGGACCAGTTCCACACCTGGGGCGTCTACGGGCTGCTCGTTGTCTCCGCCCTCCTTGCGGCGGTCGCGAGCGACCTGATGGCGGGCCCCGCCGAGTGGTACGCGGCCGGGGCGCTGGTGGTCGCGGCGGCGGTGCTTCAGCTGTGGCACGGGCCACGCCACGGCCGCCGGACCCCGTCCCGCCGCGGGACCGTCTACTACGTCCTGCGCTGGGCGATCTCCTTCGCCCTCACCTGGCTGAACCCGCTCTTCGGGTTCTACGCGTCCACCGGCTACCTCGACGCCGACGAACTGATCCCCGGAACGCGCCGGCAGCGGCTCGGTCTGTTCGCCACCAGCGTCGTGGTGGCGAGCTCGCAGGCCGGCGGGATGCCGTTCCACAGCCCCGTCCAGTGGGCGCTGTTCGGCGTGATGCTGGTCACGATGAACGTACTGCTGATGGTGGCGGGCCACTTCGCCCAGCAGGAGGAGCAGCGCTCCCGCGACCGCGCCGCCACCATCGTCGAACTCGAACGCACCAACACGGCCCTGCAGCAGGCGCTCGACGAGAACGCCGCCCTGCACGCCCAACTCCTCGTCCAGGCAAGGGAGGCCGGGGTCGCCGACGAACGCCGCCGCCTCGCCGCCGAGATCCACGACACCATCGCCCAGGGCCTGACCGGCATCATCGCCCAGCTCCAGGTCGTCGCGAACGCCCCCGACCTCGACATCGCCCGCACCCACCTGGAACGCGCCTCCGCCCTGGCCCGCGACAGCCTGGGCGAGGCCCGCCGCTCCGTGCACAACCTCGCCCCGGTGGCGCTGACGAACGACGGACTGCCCGAAGCCCTGAAGAACACGGTCGCGGAATGGGGCGAACGCACGGGCATACGCGCCGAGTTCACGGTGACGGGGCCGGCGGAACACTTCCACGAGGAGGTCGCGGCGACCTTGCTGCGCATCGCCCAGGAGGCTCTCTCCAACGCCTCCCGGCACGCCCGTGCCACCCGCCTCGGCGTCACCCTCACCTTCCTCGGCGACGAGGTGATCCTCGACATCCGCGACGACGGCCGCGGCTTCGACCCCCTCGCCGACCGCGCCCGCACCCGCACCGGCGGCTTCGGCCTCGACGGCATGCGCGCCCGCGCCGAACGCGTCGCGGGCACCCTCACGGTCGAGTCCGAGCCGGGGCACGGTACGGCGGTGTCGGCTCGCGTACCGTTGGTCCGCCATGACCGATGACGCACCCGTCACCCTGCTGATCGTCGACGACCATCCCGTCGTACGGGACGGTCTGCGCGGCATGTTCGAGTCGGCGCCCGGCTTCCGCGTCCTCGGCGAGGCGTCGAACGGCGTCGAGGCGCTGGAGCAAGCCGCCGCCCTCGACCCCGACGTGATCCTGATGGACCTGCGCATGCCGGGCGGGGGCGGGGTGGACGCCATCCGGGAGCTGACCCGCCGCGGCGCCCGCGCCAAGGTCCTCGTCCTGACCACGTACGACACCGACTCCGACACCCTCCCCGCGATCGAGGCGGGCGCGACGGGCTACCTCCTGAAGGACGCCCCCCGCGACGAACTCTTCACCGCGGTCCGCGCGGCCGCGGAAGGCCGTACCGTCCTCTCCCCGGCCGTCGCCTCCCGCCTGGTCTCCGCGGTCCGCACCCCCAGGGCCCCCGGCAAGGAGCCGCTGTCCGCCCGCGAACGCGAGGTACTGGCCCTGGTCGCCCGGGGCACCTCCAACCGCGAGATAGCCCGCGAACTCTTCATCAGCGAGGCCACCGTCAAGACCCACCTCACCCACCTCTACGCCAAGCTGGGCGTCAAGGACCGCGCGGCAGCAGTGGCAACGGCCTACGACCGGGGGATCCTCGGCTGACTGCGCCGCCCCGGGACGCGGCCGCGCCCGGCGGTAGAGCAGGGTGGGGCCCGGGGCGCAGCCGCGTCCCGGGCGGGTGCAGGGGACGCAGTCCCCGGCGGGGCCGAAGGGGCGGAGCCCCTGGAGGATGGGACGGGTAGGGGCGGCGGGGGCGCAAAACTCTCAGCCGACCACCTTCAGCAGCAGTACCGCCCGCGCCGGCACCGTGATCACCGCGCCCGCCCGGTGTTCGACCCCGGGTGCGTCTGCCTGTTCCTCCCTCGACGTGTCCACCACCACCTCGTACCGCTCCGCCCACGGCGGCCCCGGCAGCGTGAAGCTCGCGGGCCGGTCCCCGGCGTGCAGGACGGCGAGGAAACTGTCGTCGAGGATCGGGGCGCCGCGCTCGTCGCGGCCGGGGATGTCCCGGCCGGAGAGGTACATGCCGAGGGTGGCGGCGGGGGCGTACCAGTCCCGTTCCGTCATCTCCGTGCCGCGTGCCGTGAACCAGGCCAGGTCCCGCAGACCGTCCGCCGAGTGCGCCCGCCCGGAGAAGAAGGCGCGGCGGCGGAGCACGGGGTGGCGGTGGCGCAGGTCGATCAGGCGGGCGGTGAGGTCGAACAGGTGCTTCCAGCCGGGGTCCTCCAGCAGGCTCCAGTCGACCCAGCTGATCTCGTTGTCCTGGCAGTACGCGTTGTTGTTGCCGCGCTGGGTGCGGCCCAGCTCGTCGCCCGCGACCAGCATCGGCACGCCCGTCGACAGCAACAGGGTCGTCAGCAGGTTCCGCAACTGGCGGCGCCGCAGAGCCCGTACGCGCTCGTCGTCCGTCTCCCCCTCCGCCCCGCAGTTCCACGACCGGTTGTCGTCCGTCCCGTCCCGGTTGCCCTCGCCGTTGGCCTCGTTGTGCTTGCGCTCGTACGAGACGAGGTCCCGCAGCGTGAAACCGTCGTGCGCGGTGATGAAGTTGACCGAGGCGTACGGCCGGCGCCCGCCCCAGGCGTACAGGTCGCTCGACCCCGACAGGCGGTAGCCCAGGTCGCGTACGTCCGGCAGCGCACCCCGCCAGAAGTCCCGTACGGCGTTGCGATAGCGGTCGTTCCACTCCGTCCACAGAGGCGGGAAGGCCCCGACCTGATAGCCCCCGGAGCCGACGTCCCACGGCTCGGCGATCAGCTTCACCCGCCGCAGCACCGGGTCCTGCGCGATCACGGCGAGGAACGGCGACAGCATGTCGACGTCGTGCATCGAGCGGGCCAGCGCGGCGGCCAGGTCGAAGCGGAAGCCGTCCACGCCCATCTCGGTCACCCAGTAGCGCAGCGAGTCGGTGATGAGCCTGAGGACGTGCGGCTGCACCACGTGCAGGGTGTTGCCGCAGCCCGTGTAGTCGGCGTACCGGCGGGCGTCCGACTGGAGGCGGTAGTAGCCGCGGTTGTCGATGCCCTTCAGGGACAGCGTCGGGCCGAGCTCGCCCGCCTCCGCCGTGTGGTTGTAGACCACGTCGAGGATGACCTCGATGCCGGCCTCGTGCAGCGCGTGCACCATGCGCTTGAACTCGCCGACCTGCTGTCCCGTCGTACCGGAGGCGGCGTAGGACGCGTGCGGCGCGAAGTAGCCGATCGAGTTGTAGCCCCAGTAGTTCTTGAGGCCCTTGCGCAGCAGATGGTCCTCGTGCGCGAACTGGTGGACCGGCAGCAGCTCGACGGCCGTGACGCCCAGCTTCACCAGGTGCTCGATCGCCGCCGGATGCGCCAGCCCGGCGTACGTGCCCCGCAGCTCCTCGGGGATGCCCGGGTGCAGCCGCGTGAAGCCCCGCACATGCACCTCGTAGATCACCGAGTCCGCCCACGGCGTCTTCGGGCGGTGGTCGTCCGCCCAGTCGTCGTCATCGTGGACCACGACACCCTTCGGGACGAACGGCGCCGAGTCCCGGTCGTCGCGCACGGTGTCCGCCACGTGCTGCTGGGGCCAGTCCCGAACGTGCCCGTACACCTCCGGCGGGAGACTGAAGTCGCCGTCCACCGCGCGGGCGTACGGGTCCAGGAGCAGCTTCGCCGGGTTCCAGCGACCGCCGGTCCACGGATCCCAGCGGCCCTGCACCCGGTAGCCGTAGCGCTGACCGGGCATCACGCCCGGCACGAAGCCGTGCCAGATCTCATGGGTCAGCTCGGTCAGCCGGGCCCGCGTCTCCTTGCCCGCCTCGTCGAACAGGCAGAGCTCGACCGCCTCCGCCCCGCCCGCCCACAGCGCGAAGTTGGTGCCCGCCACCCCGTCCGGGCCGACCCGGAACCGGGCGCCCAGCGGCGTGGGCGCCCCCGGCCGCACGGGCACGGCCGGCGGTGGCGCGGTGCGGCGCGCGCCGTTGACGACGGCGGCGGTGCGACCGTCCTCGGCCACCGCCTCCTGCTCGGCTGCGCTGGACACCTGTCAGCCTCCCACGGCTCGTGGAACGACGTGGGAAAGGGCAGGTGACGTCCCGGCCACGGCACCCCCTCGCGTCGTTCTCCCCACTGTTCTGCCCAGAGCTGCGGTCGCACTCACGTTTCCCCGAAGCAGGCGCCGTCGTTGGGCACGCCGTGAGGCACGTAACTGGGCGCGCACGGCGCGTGGGGGTCGCACTGGCCACCGTACTGACATGGGCAGGACTGCTGGCCGGGGCCACCGGCTGCACTACCGACGGCAGGGGCGCCGTCGACCTCGGCGGGCTCGGCAAACCCCCGTCACCGAAGGACATCATCAGGATCACGCCCGACGACGGCACCAAGGGGGTACGGCCCGAGGAGAAACTCCGGGTCCGGGTGCCCGAGGGGCGACTGGAGTCGGTCAAGGTCGTCACATCCCAGGACGCCCAGGAGTCCCCGGTGCCCGGGCATCTCTCCGAGGACGGCCTGAGCTGGGAACCCGACGACGAGAAGCTCGCGCTGGCCGCCAAGTACACGATCGACGCGGTCGCCCTGGACGGCCACGGCCGCCGTTCGGCGCGCCACACCACCTTCACGACGCACGTCCCCGACGAGCGCTTCATCGGATACGTCACCCCGGAGAACCGCTCCACCGTCGGCACCGGAATGATCGTCTCCCTGGAGTTCAACCGGGAGATCGAGCACCGCGCTGCCGTCGAACGGGCGGTCCACGTCACCGCGAATCCGCCCGTCGAGATCCGCCCGCACTGGTTCGGCAACGGCCGCCTGGACTTCCGCCCCGAGCAGTACTGGAAGCCCGGCACCCAGGTCACGGTCAGCCTGCGGCTGAGGGACGTCGAAGGAGCCCCCGGCGTCTACGGCCTCCAGTACAAGACCTTCTCCTTCACCATCGGCCGCAGCCAGGTCTCCCTGGTCGACGCGGCCGAGCACACCATGGAGGTCCGGCGGGACGGCGACCTGCTGGCCACCGTGCCGATCACGGCCGGCGCCCCGAAGACCACGACGTACAACGGCAGGATGGTCGTCACCGAGATGCTCGAGGTGACCCGGATGAACGGCGCCACGGTCGGCTTCAAGAAGAAGAACGGCAAGGGCGAGTACGACATCCCGGACGTCCCGCACGCCATGCGCCTGACCGACTCCGGCACCTTCCTGCACGGCAACTACTGGGCGCCGGACGCCTTCGGCCGGGTCAATGTCAGCCACGGCTGCGTCGGCCTCAGGGACGTGAAGGGCGGCGGTGCGGACACGCCCGCGGGCTGGTTCTTCGACCGCAGCCTCATCGGGGACGTCGTCGAGGTCGTCCACAGCAATGACAAAAAGGTCGCTCCCGACAACGGGCTCGGAGGGTGGAATATGGGCTGGAACGAGTGGAAGGCGGGCAGTGCGCTGAAGTGACCCGACAGGGGGCGGGTTGCTCCAACGTTCCGTTGAAGTCGGTACGGAACAGTGACAATCATGAGCCGCCGACGCCGCTGACCTTGTGGTTACTATGCGCCGGTGCGCGTGCTGGTACGCGCGGGGGAGCGGGGGCCGGACCAGGCCCCGCGAGGGGAGAAGAGTTGAACGTGCGACCGATATCGGGGGCGTCGGTTGACGCGCGGGTGCGACACGGCCGGGGGTTGTCGGCGCTGATACTCGGCGTCCTGCTGCTGGCCGTCACCGCGTGCGGCGGGGGCGGCGGCTCCGACTCGGGGGGCGGGTCCGGGAAGGGCAAGGGCGAGGACAAGAGTTCGTCCCAGGCGGAGACCGAGCAGTCGCAGGCCGTCGTCTCCATAGCCCCGAAGGACGGCGCCAAGTCCGTCGACACCAGCGGCGCCCTCAAGGTCAGCGCCGCCAAGGGCGAGTTGACCCAGGTCGAGGTCAAGGACGCCAAGGGCGCCGAGATAGCCGGGAAGATCACCGGCAACGGCGCCACCTGGACGCCGTCCACGCATCTCGCCGCCGCCACCAAGTACACGGTGCACGCGGTCGCGAAGGACTCCGAGGGCCGCGAGGCCGCCGAGGACTCCAGCTTCACCACCCTGACGCCCGAGAACACGTTCGTCGGCAGCTTCACCCCCGAGGACGGCTCGAAGGTCGGCGTCGGAATGCCGTTCTCCGTCCGCTTCACCCGGGGCATCACCAACCCGGCCGACGTCGAGAACGCCATCAGCATCAAGACCGAGCCGGCCGTCGAGGTCGAGGGCCACTGGTTCGGCAACGACCGCCTGGACTTCCGCCCCGAGGAGTACTGGAAGGAAGGCACCAAGGTCACCGTCGACCTCAACCTCGACGGCGTCGAGGGCCGCGACGGCGTCTACGGCAAGCAGGACAAGACCATCTCCTTCACCATCGGCCGCAACCAGGTCTCCGTGGTCGACGTCAAGAAGCTCACGATGAAGGTCATGCAGGACGGCAAGGTCGTCAAGACCATCCCGGTCACCACCGGCAAGCCCGGCATGGAGACCTGGAACGGCCAGATGGTCATCAGCGAGCGGCTCACGGTGACCCGTATGAACGGCGCGACGGTCGGCTACACCGACGCCGACGGCAAGGGCGAGTACGACATCAAGGACGTCCCGCACGCCATGCGCCTGACCACGTCCGGCACCTTCATCCACGGCAACTACTGGGGCGGCGGCGCCTTCGGCAACTACAACGCCAGCCACGGCTGCATCGGCCTGCGCGACGTGCGCGGTGGCTACGACAGCGGCGTGCCGGCGGCCTGGTTCTTCAACCACTCGATGATCGGTGACGTGGTGACCGTGAAGAACTCCAACGACGCGACGGTCGCGCCCGACAACGGGTTCAACGGCTGGAACATGTCGTGGGAGAAGTGGAAGGCCTAGGACTTCCCGTAGGGGTACGGCCCTGGTGTGAGGTACGGCACCGGGGCCTGGGGGCAACCGGGTGTGACCCACGGCACCGAACCAGTTGCCGTTAGTCCCCGTGCTGTGTCTGTCTGGGGGACAACCCCCAGACCCCCGGCCGGGTGTGATCCACGGCACTGAACCAGTTGCCGTTAGTCCCCGTGCTGTGTCTGCTTGGGGGACAACCCCCAGACCCCCGGCCGGGTGTGACCCACGGCACCGAACCAGTTGCCGTTAGTCCCCGTGCTGTGTCTGCTTGGGGGACAACCCCCAGACCCCCGGCCGGGTGTGATCCACGGCACCGAACCAGTTGCCGTTAGTCCCCGTGCTGTGTCTGTCTGGGGGACAACCCCCAGACCCCCGGCCGGGTGTGATCCACGGCACCGAACCAGTTGCCGTTAGTCCCCGTTAACCTGCCTGCATGACCGTGAATCTCGAAGTCGCCGAGGGCGTTGGCACGATCCGCCTCGACCGCCCGCCCATGAACGCGCTGGACGTCGCCACGCAGGACCGGCTCAAGGAGCTGGCGGAGGAGGCGGCCCGCCGGGACGACGTGCGGGCCGTGGTGATCTACGGCGGGGAGAAGGTGTTCGCGGCCGGCGCGGACATCAAGGAGATGCAGGCCATGGACCACACGGCGATGGTCCTGCGCGCCCGCGACCTGCAGGACTCGTTCACGGCGGTGGCCCGGATCCCCAAGCCGGTGGTGGCGGCGGTGACGGGTTACGCGCTGGGCGGCGGCTGTGAGTTGGCGCTGTGCGCGGACTTCCGCATCGCCGCCGAGAACGCCAAGCTGGGCCAGCCCGAGATCCTGCTGGGCCTGATCCCGGGCGCGGGCGGTACACAGCGCCTGTCCCGGCTGATCGGCCCTTCCAAGGCGAAGGACCTGATCTTCACCGGCCGCATGGTGAAGGCGGACGAGGCGCTGACCCTGGGCCTGGTGGACCGCGTGGTGCCCGCCGACGAGGTCTACACGCAGGCCCACGCGTGGGCGGCGAAGCTGGCGCAGGGCCCGGCGATCGCGCTGCGCGCGGCGAAGGAGTCGATCGACACCGGCCTGGAGACCGACCTCGATACCGGTCTGGCCGTCGAACGGAACTGGTTCGCGGGTCTGTTCGCCACGGAGGACCGCGCACGTGGGATGAAGAGCTTCGTGGAAGAAGGCCCCGGCAAGGCGAAGTTTCTCTGAACCGCTTGCAATTGACGCCGTGTCTGATGCGGGTCCCTCGATGGGGCGGTTTATGGGAGCCTTAAGGCAACCTTAAGTCTGCCTTGTCGAGGGAGCCTGTCGATTGCCGCCCACGGAGCCTCCGCCGCAGGTCGGACGGGCTGTTCCGGGCACCGAAGTGCCATCGGCATATGCCGGACGACCCGCGCGGAATGACCGATTCCGGGGGGCGTATTCGTCAGGAACGGCCCCGGAGGGCCCTTTCGGCGGCCATGATGGGGGCATGGCGGGGCTGGAGGGTATCGAACAGCCGCGGGGAGAGAGCCGTGCGACCGCGGCGCGCTGGTCTCCGACGGTCGAGGACGAACACGCACTCAAGGCGCTCGAACTGTTCGGCAACCCCACGGAGGCGGAGGTTCCGCTGCCGTCCCGCCCCGAGTCCGCGGCCACGGCCCGCCGGCTGGCCCAGGTCGTCGTCCTCCGCCAGTGGGGCCTCACCCCCAAGATGACGGAAGACGCGGTCTTACTTGTCTCCGAACTCGTCGGCAACGCCGTACGCCACACCGGTGCCCGCGTCTTCGGCCTCCGCATGCGCCGCCGCCGCGGCTGGATCCGCGTCGAGGTCCGCGACCCGTCCCGGGGCCTGCCCTGCCTGATGCCGGTCCAGGAGATGGACATCAGCGGGCGGGGCCTGTTCCTGGTGGACAAGCTCTCCGACCGCTGGGGCGTGGATCTGCTCCCGCGAGGCAAGACGACCTGGTTCGAGATGAGGGTGGCGGACCGCTGAGGGCGGAGCCCGCTGGTGCGGGGCGACCCGCACCAGCCGCCGTTCGGACGAATCGCCCACTTTCCCCCGTAACCCCCCTTAAATGGGGCGGGTGACCACGACCGACCGCCGTACGGCACTCCGCGCAGGCGCCACCTTCGTCACCGCAGGTGCCCTCGCCACCGGCTGCGCGACCCACGGCGCAGTCGCCCACCCGGACCCCGCCACCGAAAGGCCCTCCCCAAAAGCCAAAGCCAGAGCCAGAGCCACATCCGAAGCCCCCGTCCCCCGCCACTTCCCGACCCACCCCGCCCAGCTCACCCACGGCCCCCGCGCCCACCCCCGCATCGCCCTCACCTTCCACGGCGGCGGCGACCCCACCACCGCCCGGGCCCTCCTCGCCGAAGCCGAACGACACGACGCCCACGTCACCGTCCTCGCCGTCGGCACCTGGCTCGACGAACACCCCGCCCTCGCCCGCCGCATCCTCGACGGCGGCCACGACCTGGGCAACCACACCCTCCGCCACCTCGACATCAACACCATGTCCGAGGCGGACGCCCAGGCGGAGATCACCGGCTGCGCCGAGCGCCTCCAGCGCCTCACCGGATCCATCGGCACCTGGTTCCGCCCCTCCCGCGCCGCCCGCGCCTCCCCCCTCGTCGAGCGCCTGGCGCACACCGCGGGCTACCCGCACGTCCTCTCCTACGACGTCGACTCCCTCGACTTCACCTCGCCCGGCGCCGGAGCCGTCACCCGCAAGGTCCTCGGCGAGATCCGCAACGGATCCGTGGTGAGCCTGCACTTCGGGTACGCGGACACGGTCGCCGCACTCCCCGCCGTACTGGAAGAACTCGACCGCCGCTCACTGCGCGCGGTCACCACCACGGAGCTGCTGAGCTGATGCACCGCAACCGCAACCTCACCACGAGCACCCTCGCCGCCCTGACCGCCCTCACCGCCCTCAGCGCGCTCGCCGCCTGCGGCACCGAGACGACCAGGGACCGTACCGGCGACACCGGGGTCACCGAGGCAGCCGTACCCGCCCCGCCGAAGAGGAAGACGGTGCGGGGCCTGCCCGGCATGCCGCCCGTCCTCGACCCGGAGGACGTGTACGCGGCCGACCGCCCGAACAAGCTCTCCCCGGTGGTCAAGGACTTCCCGTCCCGGGTCTACGTCCCCAACACCGAGTCCGACACCGTCTCGGTGATCGATCCGAAGACGTACGAGATCATCGAGACGATCCCGGTCGGACGGCAGCCCCAACACGTCGTCCCCTCCTGGGATTTGAAGACCCTCTGGGTCAACAACAACCGCGGCCACACCCTCACCCCGATCGACCCGAGGACCGGGAAGGCGGGCAAGCCGGTCGAGGTCCACGACCCGTACAACCTCTACTTCACGCCCAACGGCAGGTACGCCGTCGTGATGGCCTCCCTCGACCGCGAACTCGTCTTCCGCGACCCGCACACCATGAAGACGATCAAGACGGAGCCGGTGACCTGCTACGGCGTCAACCACGCCGACTTCTCCATCGACGGCAGGTACTTCATCGTCTCCTGCGAGTTCAGCGGCGAACTCCTCAAGGTCGACACGGAGAAGATGAAGGTCGTCGGACAGCAGAAGCTCCCGTTCGACGGCGCCATGCCGCAGGACGTGAAGATCTCGCCGGACGGCAAGCGGTTCTACATCGCGGACATGATGGCCGACGGCATGTGGGTCCTGGACGGCGACAAGTTCACCGAGCCGAAGCTCCTGCCCACCGGCAAGGGCACCCACGGCCTCTACATCAGCCGCGACTCCCGCGAGATGTACGTCTCCAACCGCGGCGAAGGCACCGTCTCCGTCTTCGACTTCACCCAGAACAAGCTCACCAAGAAGTGGCACCTGCCCGACGGCGGCAGCCCCGACATGGGCGGCGTCTCCGCCGACGGCAAGGTCCTGTGGCTGTCGGGGCGTTACGACTCCGAGGTGTACGCCATCGACACCCGTACCGGCACCCAGCTCGCCCGCGTCCCCGTCGGCAGCGGCCCGCACGGCCTCGCGGTCTACCCGCAGCCGGGCCGCTACTCGCTGGGCCACACGGGCATCTTCCGCTGAACCAAGGGGAATTGACCCGCGGTCAGCTGACACGCCGCCGCACGAGTGAGGATCCCCGACGCGCCACCGCGGAGCCGGGATCGTGCTCCCATGATCACAACTCGCCTGCGGCGGCGCGCCGCTGCCGCCGCCCTGTCCCTCGCGGCCGTCCTCGCGACGACGGCCGCGACCACTCCCCGGCAGCCCGCCGCCCCTGCCCCCACCGAGGCTGCCGCCGCTCCCGCCTGCCCCCAGTTCGACGACCCGGTCGAGGCCGCCGTCGACCACCGCGTCGACGTCCGCCGCATCACCCCCGACCCGGTCTGGCGCAAGACCTGCGGCACGCTCTACCGCAGCGACGGCCGCGGCCCGGACATCGTCTTCGAGCAGGGCTTCCACCCGAAGGACGTCGTCAACGGCCAGTACGACATCGAGAAGTACGTCCTGGTCAACCAGCCCTCCCCGTACGTCTCCACGACGTACGACCACGACCTGTACAAGACGTGGTGGAAGGCCGGCTACAACTACTACATCGACGCCCCCGGCGGCGTGGACGTCAACAAGACCATCGGCGACACCCACAAGTGGGCCGACCAGGTCGAGGTCGCCTTCCCCGGCGGCATCGCGCGGAAGTACGTCATCGGGGTCTGTCCGGTCGACAAGAAGACCAAGGTCGAGATCATGAGCGACTGCGAGAGCAACCCGTACTACGAGCCCTGGCACTGAGCAGCAGCGCCTCCGCGCCCACGGGCCGGTAGCCGGCCGCCTGGAACGCCCGCGTGCTGCGGGCGTTCCCCGGCGCCACCTGCGCCCACAGCGGCTCCGTGACGAGATGCCGGGCCGCCGTCACCAGGGCCCGGCCCAGCCCTCGGTGGCGGGCCCCTTCGTCCACCTCGACGGAGACCTCCGCCCGCCCGGCGACCCCTCGCCCGATCACCAGCACACCGCCGTCCGCCGTCCACGCGCGCACCTCGTCGCGCCGCCCGCGGGCGTACTCGATCCGCGGATGCCCGGTGTCCGCGATCTCCTCGAGCGCGAGCGGCGGCTCGCCCGGCAGGGGCGAGCCGACCAGCAGCGCGTCGATCGTCTCGCTCGTACGCCCCGTCCGCTCCATGAAGGCCGTCAGGAACCGCGCGTTCATCGTCGCCGCGAGGGCGTCGCACGGCACGGCGTCCAGCGTGTCGTACACCCATTGCGGATCCTCGTCCGTGAAGACGACGGAGTGCGCCGTGAAGGAGAGGACGCCCGCGTCCCGGTGGGACGCCTGGGCCACGACCGTCGTACGGCCGTCCGCCGGCGGGAAGACGCCCCGCGCCGCCGCGTCGAGAATGTCCCGCAAGGTCTCCGCCACGACCGCCCCCATCGTGCCCATCGCGCCCTTGAGTCTCCACCCACTGGATGGCCCAGACTCGCAGACATGATCGACGACGGCACCGGACTTTTCACCATCGGCGAGCTGGCCCGGGCGACCGGGCTGACCGTGCGCACCATCCGCTACTGGTCGGACGAGGGCGCCCTGCCCCCGGTGACCCGGTCGACGGGCGGATACCGGCTGTACGACGCCGCGTCCGTCGCCCGCCTGGAGCCTATCCGCACCCTGCGTGAGCTGGGCCTCGGCCTGGACGACGTACGCAAGGTGCCGGCCGGGGAGACCACGGTCGCGCAGGTCGCGGCCGCGCACGTGGCGGCGCTGGACGCGCAGATCCTCCCCCAGAGGGGGCCCCAGCTGAAGGTGACCCGTGCGGTGCTGTCGACCGTGGCGCGACGCGGTTCGACCGCAGAGGAGATGACATTGATGCTGTGTTTTCTGGGGGATACCCCCAGACCCCCGAACTGGCACGGCTGTCGGCGGCCGAGCGGAGGCGGATCGTCGAGGAGTTCGTGGCGGAGATCTTCGACGGTCTCGACACCGCCGACCCCGACATCCGCACCCGCCTGCGGTTCCACGCCGCCGAACTGCCCGACGACCCCACCGCCGAGCAGGTCGACGCCTGGGTGGAGCCGGCCGAGCTGATGCAGGACTCGGAGTTCCGGGCGCTGATGGGTTCATCAGCCGCCTGGTGCCGCTCGCGGGGGAAGCCCTGCGCGAGGACGTCGCCCCCGACGCCCCGGAGGCCGACGAGGTCCTGCGCGGCCTGCTCGGAGACGCCGACCGGGCTGCCGTACTGGAGCGGCTGACCGCGGCATCGAACGAACGGGTCGCTCGCTACCGTCAGTTGTCGGCCGTCGTGAACGGGCTCGGTCGTCAGCCGGCGTACGAGGAGGGGTTCGCGTGGGTGGTCGCCGCTCTGCGCGCGCACCCGGACCGTTAATCTGACCTTCGTCAGCAAGACTGCAAGGTACGAGATAAAGGGGCGAATCGGTGGCGGACATCGAAGAAGCACGCAAGCATTTCCAGCGGATCGACACTGACGGTGACGGCTTCATCACCGCCGCCGAGTTCAAGACCGCCCTGGCCCAGCAGGGCGACTGGAATGTCACCGAGTCGGTCGCCGAGGTCATCATCAAGTCCCGTGACCTCAACGGGGACAAGGTCCTGTCGTTCGAGGAGTTCTGGACCTACCTGAGCAAGTGACGCGAGCGGTGAAGGGGGCGCCATAGGTCGCCATGGGTCGCCATGGGTGCCCCCTTTTCCTGCCGGGTCATGAGGCCCGCCTGCGGTACTGCCCCGGCGCCACCCCGTACTCCCGCTTGAAGGCCTTGGCGAAGGCGAACTCCGAGGCGTATCCGGTGCGTTGGGCGACCTGGCGGAGCGGGAGGTCGTCCGTGCGCAGCAGCCGGCCGGCCGTCGTCATGCGCCACCAGGTGAGGTACGCCAGCGGCGGCTCGCCCACCAGCGCGGCGAACCGGCGCGCGAAGGCCGCGCGGGACAGGCCGCCTCGGGCGCCGAGCTCCTCCACCGTCCAGGGGTGGGCCGGGTCGCCGTGGATCGCGCGCAGCGCCGCCGCGACGGCCGGGTCGGCGAGCGCGGCCGCCCAGCCGGTCGGCTGCCCGGTGCCGTGCCGCTCGCCCTGCCACCACGCCCGCAGGATGTACAGCAGCAGGGTGTCGAGGAGCGAGGCGACGACGGTGTCCGCTCCCGGCTGCGCCTCCTCCAACTCCGCGCCCAGCAACTCGACCGCCGCCCGCAGCGAGCGATGGGCGCCGACCCGGGCGGGCAGGTGCACGACCTCCGGCAGCTCGGTGAGCAGGGGGTGGGCGCGGCTGCGGTCCAGCAGGTAGGCGCCGCAGAGCATGACCGTGTCCGGGGGTGCGTCCCGTTCGGGGGACGGCAGTTCGGGCCACGCCCCGTCCGGATCCAGCCGTACGAGGTCCATCTCCACGTCGGGACCACTGGCGAGCGCGTGCCCGCGCCCGTGCGCCAGGAAGGCCACGTCACCGGGCCCGAGCGCGACCGGGTCGCCCTCCGCCGGGACCAGCCACGCCGACCCGCGCAGCACGACATGGAACCCGGCACCGTCCGAGGGCTCGAAGCGGGTGCCCCAGGGGGCGAGATAGTCCCGGCGCCCGGAGTGCGGCCGCCCGGAGCGCATCGCGGCGACGGCGTCGCTGAGAACGTCCATGTCCTCACCGTAGCCGCGAGGTCGAGGAGGAAGACGTACGGACAGGAAAGCGAGATCGGTGGACATGGATCGTCTCGCCCTCGGGTCCTAGCGTCTTCGGTATGCCAACTACCGCACGCACCGTGCTTTTTCATGAGATCGGCGGACCCGAGGTACTGAAGATCGAGGACGTGCCCGTCCCCGAACCCGGCCCCCGCCAAGTGGCCCTACGCATAGAGGCGTTGGGACTGAATCGCGCCGAAGCCCTCTTCCGGGCCGGGACCTACTACTACCAGCCCGCGCTTCCGGCCTCCCGCCTCGGCTACGAGGCCTCCGGCGTCGTCGAGGCGGTCGGCGAGGGAGTCACCGAACTCGCCGTCGGCGACCCCGTGATGACGGGCCCCGGGATCGAGATGAGCGCGCAGGGCGTGTACGCGGAGCGGGTCGTCCTCCCCGAGACCGCGGTCGTACGACGGCCCGCGTCCGTGGACGGGGTCACCGGGGCCGCGGCCTGGCTGACGTACACGACGGCGTACGGCGCCCTGCTGGAAACCGCGGGCCTGAAGCCCGGCGACCACGTCCTCATCACCGGCGCGTCCAGCGGGGTCGGCACCGCCGCGATCCAGGTGGCGCGCCGCATCGGCGCGATCCCGCTCGCCACGACGCGCAGCGAGGAGAAGCGGCGGCAACTCCTCGAGCTGGGCGCGGCGGAAGTGATCGTCTCGGGGGAGCCGGACGGCGGCTCGGAGGCCGTCGCGAAGGAGGTCAGGCGACTCACCGGCGGCCACGGCGCCCAGGTGATCTTCGACGCGATCGGCGGCCCCGCCTTCCGCCCGCTCGCCGACGCACTCGCCGAGGGCGGATCCGTGCTGGTCTACGGCTGGCTGGACCGCCGACCCGCGGAGATCCCCTGGAACTGGCCGTTCACCATCCACACGTACGCGAACATGACCCTCACCGCCACCCCCGGCGGCCGCCGCCGTTCCACCGCGTTCCTCAACGCCGGACTGGCCGACGGCGGGTTCCGCCCGGTCGTGGCCGAGGTCTTCGACGGCCTCGACCGGATCCAGGACGCCCACCGGCTGATGGAGTCGAATCGGCACACGGGCAAGATCGTCGTGCGGGTCTGAGGCCACCCGCCGCCCGCCACCCGTTCGGCGCGGTGTGGAACAGCTCGCCCTTCCCGGAGGTTGGTGTCCGTGTCCGAAGAACCGGACAACGGGACCACCGGAGCCGAAGGCTCCGCGGCGCACCTGCGAAAGGCGAGGCACGGCATGAAGATCGGCATCATCGGCGCGGGCAACATCGGCGGCAACCTCACCCGGCGGCTCACCGCCCTCGGACACCACGTCTCCGTGGCCAACTCCCGCGGCCCGCACACCCTTACCGCACTCGCCGAGGAGACGGGCGCGACCCCCGTACCGGTGGAGGAGGCGGCCCGCGGCGCCGAGATCGTCATCGTCGCGATCCCCGTGAAGGCGGTACCGGACCTGCCCGCCGGTCTGCTCGACGAGGCGGCGGACGGCGTCGCGGTGGTCGACACCGGCAACTACTATCCCCAGCGCGACGGCAAGATCGCGCAGATCGACGACGAGGGCCTCACGGAGAGCCGCTGGACACAGCGGCAGCTCGACCACCCCGTGATCAAGGCCTTCAACGGTACCTACGCCCAGGACATCCTGGACCGCCCGCGTCCGGCCGGCGCCCCCGACCGCCTGGCACTGCCGGTCGCGGGCGACGACGAGGCGGCGAAGCGCAAGGTGCGGGCCCTCATCGACGAACTCGGCTTCGACACGGTCGACGCGGGCGGCCTCGACGACTCCTGGCGCCAGCAGCCGGACACCCCGGTGTACGGGCTGCGGGCGGGCATCGACGGCGTCACGAAGGCCCTGGCCGAGGCCGGCCCGGAGCGCAAGCCGGAGCTCCGCGGATAGGTCACGCGACCCCGAGTGGCGGGGCGGCCCGTCAGGCGCCCTCGGCCCACTCGCGCAGCGCCGCCTTGCTCGCGAAGTCCGCCACGTTCTTGTCCAGCGGGTCGTCGGTGTACTGGTGGAAGCGCCACTTCGCCTTGATGCGCGGCTTGCCCGCGGTGACGTAGTCGGCGATCCACAGGCCGTCGCCCGCGTAGGACGTGGTGTCGATGTTCAGCCAGTAATTGCGATTGCAATACAAGATCACCCTGTTGTTCGGCCGCAGCGCCCGCACCTTGCGAATGAAGCTGTCCTTCTCCGCGTTGGTGGCGTGCGTGCCGTCGCCGGTCGTCTCCCAGTCGACGGCCAGGATGTCGCCCGTCTTCTCCGGGGCCTTGCTGACGAAGTACTCGGCCTGCGCGGTGAGGTTGCCCGGCCAGAGGAAGTGGTAGAAGCCGACGACCAGGCCGGCGTCGCGGGCCCGCTTCGTCTGGGCGGCGAGTTTCGAGTTGACGTACGAACGGCCCTCGGTCGCCTTGATGAAGACGAAGGAGAGGCCGTCCGTGCTGTAGGAGGAGGACTGGTAGGCGCTCACGTCTATGCCGCGCAGCATGGGGACTCCCTGAAGTGCCTGTGGGGGAACAGGAGTTGGCTGTTGCCTGCGGTCCCACCTTGACACGGGTGATCCGCGCCTGCCACGGAAACGCGAGGGACACAGACGCCCCTCGGGGGAAACTTGTGTCGAGGAATATTTCGGCCAAATTCTGTTCCAGGAGGGGTAGTTGGGGCAAATAAGATCTTGATAAGTGTTTTGAGCGGCCTTAGGTTCCTCCCCTGCTGAGCTGTGTGGGAGTTCGGGGTGGGGGCGGGGTTTGTGATCCGGCGTGGGATAGGGCGTGCGCTGAGCGTGATGCTCGTGTCAACGGCCTTGGTGTGCGGTGTAGTTCAGGGTGGGGGCGCGGCCTCTGCGGCCGACGGGGATCTCCTGGACGGCGGGACCGTCGAGGCAGCGCGGTCGCTGGCATCGGCGGAGAAGTCCGAGCCGATGTCCGAGGCGGAGGCTTCGGCGAACGACGGAAGCTCGAAGTCGACACAGGCGGCGCAGGACGCGCTCGCTGCCGCCGAGTCGACCGGCGCGCAGGTGGAAGTGCCAGAACTGCGCACCGAGTACGCGACCACCTACGCCAATCCGGACGGGATCTCCTTCACACTGGAGGATTCCGCTGTCCCGGTGCGCGTGAAGGGCGCGGACGGCTGGAGGACTCCCGACGCCACACTGGAGGCCCGTTCGGACGGGTCGGTCGGGCCGAAGGCCGCGGCCGTCGACCTGTCCTTCTCCGGCGGTGGGGACGGCGAGGACCTCGTGCGGATTGAGCGCGACGGCAGGTCCCTGGGGCTCGGCTGGCCCGGTGAACTGCCCGAGCCGAAGCTGGACGGGAATTCCGCGCTGTACAGCGAGGTGCTGCCTGGTGTGGACCTGCGGCTGACGGCGACCGTCGAGGGCTTCCGCGAGGTGCTGATCGTCAAGTCGGCACAGGCGGCGGCGAGCGAGGCGCTGGCCGAGGTGTCGTTCGCGCTCGAGACGGCCGGCCTGGACGTCCGGGAGACCTCCGCCGGCGGGATGCAGGCGGTGGACGGTGACGGTGTGTCCGTGTTCCGCTCGCCGCAGGCTCAGATGTGGGACTCGGCGGGTGATACTGAACAGACCGCCCACAGCACGCAGTTGATGACCGCCGAGACGGAAGAGACCGCGGACGCCGATGGCGCCTCGACGGCCGACGGCGCCGACGGCCCCTCCGACGGCTCCGCCCTCGCGCTCCTTCCCATCGACGTCACCGACGGCGAGCTGACCCTCACTCCCGACGCGGACCTCATCGAGAACGCCACCTACCCGCTCTACATCGACCCCACGGTCACCTGGTCCGAGGCCGAGCGCACCCTGCTGCGCAGTGACGGTTACGCGGACTACGCCTGGACCAACGGCGACGACAACGAGGGCAAGGGCATGGGGTACTGCGGTACCTATGTCACCGGCGGCTACGCGTACTACTGCGGCTCGGGCTACAAGCAGCGCCTGTACTTCGAGTTCTCGCCCAGCTCGCTGAAGGGCAAGCACATACTGGACGCGACGTTCCGGGTGACCGAGACGTGGTCGATGTCGTGCACCGCGTCCTGGGTGGACCTGACCCGTACGAACGGGATCTCGTCCTCCTCGGACTGGCCGGGGCCGGCCTCGCTGGACCTGATGGTCGACCGGTACGTCTCGGCGGGCCGGGGCAGCGCCTGCGACCCCTCGCAGCCCAGCGCCGAGATCGAGTTCAACGACAACGGGGAGGAGACGAACGAGAACCTCACCTCCACGGTGAGGGCTTTCGCCGCCGGCAAGTTCTCCCGCCTCCCGCTGATGCTGCGCGCCCAGAACGAGTCCGACCCGAACTCCTGGAAGCGGTTCAAGGACAACGCCGTACTGTCGGTGAAGTTCGTCGGACTGCCCGCGACGCCGACCGGCATCGGCATCGTCACGGGTGACGGCACGGTCTGCGAGAGGGACGCCGGTGACCCGGCGATCGTCTCCGACCCGACGCCGTCGCTGGCGGCGACGGCGCAGACCAAGTCGGGCGGCGAGTCGGACGCAAGCCTGAAGATCTACTTCGACATCGACAAGAAGGCCGGCGACGGGACGTGGTCGGACGCCACGGCAGGCAACGGCAATCTGCGTCCGGCCGACGGGGACGGCTATGTCGGTGACGGCAAGAAGGTCACGATCGCCTGGTCCACGCTGAGCGAGGACGTCCTTTACCGGTACCGGGCGTGGACCCGCTCGTACTACAACGACGGTGGCAGCTGGCTGTCCGGCTCCTCGAACGCCTCGACGACCGGCTGGTGCTACTTCGAGGTGGACCCGACCCGGCCGTTGAAGCCGACGATCGCGATCGCGTCCCCGTACTCCCAGTGCACCGCCAACGCGTGTGCGGCGGCCGGTGGTCCGGGCATCGCGGCATCGTTCGCGCTCACCGCTGCGGCCGGAGACGAGAACGTGGCCTACCAGTACAAGCTGTCCACGGACACGGCCTGGTCGTCCCCGGTCAGCGGCAGCAAGGCCACCGTGGCGGTGACCCCTGACACGGAAGGCACCTACCGGCTGTACGCACGGGCCGAGGACAGCCTGGGCCGTTGGGGTGCGCAGAACCTGATCGACTTCAAGGTCTCCGACGGTGAGGCGCCGCAGGCCGAGTGGCACTTCGACGAGGCGTCCGGGGCCGCGCTGGACTCCGCCACCACGGTGGACGCCGACCAGGACACCATGGCGTTGTCGGCGTCGGGCGCCTCGCGCGACGGGCGCGGGCGCCGGGGCACGGACCCGGCCACCGGGGCGCAGGACACCAGTCTTCTCCTGGACGGCACTTCGGGATACGCGGCCACGGACGGGGCGGTGCTCGACACCAGCGGCACGTACACCGTGTCGGCGTGGGTGCGCCTCGACGACATCACCAAGCCGCAGGTGCTTCTCTCGCAGAGCGGTTCGCTCCACAGCCCGTTCTATGTCCTCTACAACCCCACGACCGGCAGGTGGGGCATGGCCACGGTCAGTTCGGACGCCAGCACCGCCACCTCCTCGTACTCCTATATGGCCGCGGCCACGGCTGCGAACAGGTGGACCCATCTGGCCTTCGTCCACAACGCCACCACCAAGACGATGCGGCTGATCGTCAACGGGAGGTGGTACATCGAGAAGGCGATCGCCGGCGGCTGGAGTTCCTCGGGGAATCTGCAGATCGGGCGGGGGCTGTTGGACGGGGTGTACCAGTACCCCCTGGACGGCAGCGTGGACGAGGCCAAGGCATGGCAACGGGCGTTGAGCTTCTCGGAGATCGGCCGGGAGGCCCGTGCTCTGAACCCCGCCACGGGTGACCAGTACGCCGAACTGACCGCGCACTGGGACGCGTCCACGGCCACCGCCGGAGCCACGTCGTTGGCGGACGCCTCCGGTTACGGGCGGACCCTGACGGTCTCGGGCGGCGGTGCCACCGACGGCGAGGCGATCGTCCTGGACGGCACGGACAACGCGGCCTCCTCGGACGGAGTCGTGGACGACACCGGCTCGTTCACCGTGACGACCGTGGTCAGTCCCGACCTCGAGGCGCTCGCCGCGAAGGGCACGGGATACGTCGCCCAGGTGGTCGGCAAACGCGACAAGGACGCGACCTCCAACTGGGGCGTGTTCTTCGAGGTGACCGGAAAGTCGACGGTCGCCGTCGAGACCAGTGACGGGGACATCGTCGAGAAGACGGTGGCGACGGGCTTCTGGCACTTCGGCCGCTACAACGACGACGGCACCTTCACCTCGCAGGTCAGCGAGGAGGCCACCACCGACAGCGGCGAAGTGCGGATCACCGGCGTCTACAGCGCACAGGACGGCACCGCGGCCCTGTACCTCAACGACAACCTCCAGCACACGGCCGTGTCCTACGTGACCGACTTCAGCGCGGAGACCCTGGCCGTGGGCAACGGCTACACCTCCGGCGCCTGGGGACACTTCCTGCCGGGCCTGGTGGGTGAGGTGCGGCTGTGGGCCGGTGCGGCCTCGGACACCGAGCAGATCACCTCCATGCTCGGCGAGTAGGCGTAGGCGAGTAGGCCACTGGTCGACAGCTGCCGGGCGGCGGGGCACCACCCCGCCGCCCGGCAGCCCCGCACGACGACACATCCTTGATCTCTTTCACGCGACACGACGGGGCGACGACGTGAGGTATGGCATGCGCACATCATCCAGACGGCGAGGTGTACTGATCACCGTCACCGGCGCGTTGGTGGCCTCGCTGCTGACCCCGGTGGCCTTCGCCGCCGACGTGGATCCGCTGGGCCGGCCCACCCCTCAGAAGGAGCGGGTCAGTAAGGTCCGTGAGGTCACCGGCCTCGGTGCGAAGAAGGCCCGGGCGAAGGTCGCTGAGAGCAGGGCCGAGAACCAGGCACAGGCCGAGCGTGCCCGAGCGGAGCAGGCCTCGTCCTGGCCGAAGGCGGGCAAGGCGTCGCTGGACCTGGCCGACGGCCGGACCAAGGCCGAGCCGGGCGGTCTGCCCGTCACGCTCACCCCGAAGGCCGGCGTCGACGGGACGGCCACGGTGGAGGTGCTGCCCCGGAAGGCGGCGAAGGCGGCCGGGGTCACCGGCGTCCTCCTGACCGTGGCGGGCGAAGGCCAGGCCGCGCTTTCTCTGGACTACGGTGAGTTCGCCTCGGCGTACGGTGGCGGCTGGTCGGGCCGGCTCCGCCTGGTGGAGCTGCCGGCGTGTGCGCTGACCACGCCGGAGAAGGCGAAGTGCCGTACCCAGACGCCGTTGAAGTCGTCGAACGACATCGCCGCCCAGGAGTTGTCGGCGACCGTCGCACTGACCGGGAACGGCGGGGTGTCCACCCAGCTCGTCCGCGAGGCGAGTACGGCCGGGACGTTCGTCCTCGCCGCGACCGCCGCGGCCGGCGAGTCCGCGTCCGGCTCCGGCGACTACACCGCGACCCCGCTCGCGGCCTCCTCGACCTGGTCGGCGGGCGGTTCCTCGGGCTCGTTCACCTGGTCGTACGACGTCGCGGTGCCGCCCGCGGCCGCCGGTCCCCAGCCGGCGTTGACCCTGTCGTACGACTCGGCGAGCGTGGATGGCAAGACGGCGAGCACGAACAACCAGGCCACGCAGGTCGGTGAGGGATTCGACCTGACGTCGTCCTACGTCGAGCGAAGTTACGGCAGTTGTGAGGACGACGGGCACGACGGGAAGTACGACTCGTGCTGGAAGTACGAGAACGCCTCGCTGGTGCTCAACGGCCAGTCGTCGGAGCTGGTCAAGGACGACACCAGCGGTGTGTGGCGGCTGAAGAACGACGACGCCTCCACCGTCACGCACTCCACCGGCGCCGACAACGGTGACGACAACGGTGAGTACTGGACCGTGGTGACCGGTGACGGTACCAAGTACGTGTTCGGTCTGAACAAGCTGAACGGTGCGGGGACCGAGCGCACCAACTCGGCGTGGACGGTCCCGGTGTTCGGCGACGACTCCGGCGAGCCGTGCTACAACGCGACGTTCGCGTCCGCTTCCTGCACGCAGGCCTGGCGGTGGAATCTCGACTACGTCGAGGACACGCACGGCAACGCGATGTCGTACTGGTACACCAAGGAGTCCAACTCCTATGCCAAGAACGGCGCTTCGACCGCCACCGCCACCTACACGCGCGGCGGTTACCTGACGAAGATCCTGTACGGGCAGAACAAGGACACCCTGTTCACGGCGGACGCCTCCGACAAGGTCACCTTCGACTACAGCGAGCGCTGCACGGCCGCCGACTGCTCCGAGCTGACCGACGCCACCTCCGACAGCTGGCCGGACGTCCCCTTCGACGCGATCTGCGCAGCGGACGCCGACTGCGAGACGAACGCCTCTCCCACCTTCTTCACCCGCAAGCGCCTCACGGGCATCGACACCCACGCCTGGTCGGCGTCGAGCAGCGCCTACACCGCGGTGGACTCCTGGAAGCTGACCCAGCAGTTCCTGGACGGCGGCGACATCGGCGACACATCCGACCAGACCCTCGTCCTCAAGTCACTGACGCACACGGGCAAAAACGGCGACGACATCTCCCTCGACCCCATCACCTTCACGTACCAGATGCGGGAGAACCGGGTCGACGCCACCGACGACATCATGCCGCTGACCCGGCCGCGCATCGAGACGGTCACCTCGGAGACCGGGGCGATCACGGACGTGACGATCTCGGAGCCGGAGTGCGTACGCGGTTCCCACATGCCGGCCGCCGAGGACGACAACAGTCTGTCCTGCTACCCGCAGTACTGGCACATCAACGGCGCGACCGACGCGTCGGTCGACTGGTTCCACAAATACAAGGTCACCGCGGTGTTCACCGCGGACCCGACGGGCAAGAACGAGGCGGTCTACAACTCGTACACGTACTCCGGGCCGGCCTGGCACTACAACGACGACCCGCTGACGCCGTCGGACGAGCGCACCTGGTCGCAGTGGCGTGGCTACCGCAAGGTGACGGCGTACACGGGCAGTTCGGACCTCACACAATCCAAGACCGTGTCCCTCTACCTCCAGGGCATGGACGGCGACAAGACGTCCTCGGGTACCAGGACGGTGACCGAGGGGGGCATCGAGTTCACCGGACTCACGGTCGCCGACATCACGGACTCCGACCCCTACGCCGGTTTCCTGCGTGAGCAGATCACGTACGACGGTGACACCCCGGTCTCCGTCGCGGTGCACACCCCGTGGAAGTACAAGACCGCCACGCAGCACAAGAGTTACGCGGACACCGAGGCCTACTTCGTCCGCACGCAGAAGACCTCCACGCACACCTACCTGACGGGCACGTCGAGCTGGCGGACCGCCTCCTCGGAGACGACGTACGACGACTACGGCATGGCGGTCACGGTCCAGGACAACGGCGACACGGCCGTCGACGACGACCAGACCTGCACCCGCACCTGGTACGCGCGCAACAACTCGGTCGGCATCAACTCCCTGGTCTCCCGCACCCGTACGGTCGGCCGGGTCTGCTCCGCCGCCGAGGCGGACCTGTCGCTGCCCACGAACAGCGACACCCGAGGCGATGTCCTGTCCGACAAGGCGACCGTCTACGACACCACCACGGCCACGGCCTGGACGGAGTCCCAGACACCGACCAAGGGCGAGGCCGGCTGGACGGGCCGTGCCACGGCCTACCCGGCCTCGGTCACCAACGGCGAACGCCGCCCCACGAGTTGGCAGACCACGTCGAAGGCGACCTACGACGTCCTCGGCCGGGTCCTGACCGTCAGGGACGCGGCCAACAACACCACGACCACCGTCTACACCCCCACCGTGGCGGGCCCGTTGACGCGCACCAAGGTCACCAACGCGGCCGGCCATTCCACCTTCACCTACGCGGACCCGGCCACCGCGCTCCCGGTCAGGCTCTACGACGCCAACCTGAAGAAGACGGACCTGACCTACGACGCGCTGGGCCGCCTGACCGCCGTCTGGAAGCCGAACCGCTCCAAGGACGCGGGTCAGAGCGCCAACACCACGTTCGCGTACTCGGTCACCAACGACACCGCGCCGTGGACCTCGACCTCCACCCTGAAGGCGGACGGCACTTCGTACGACACCACGTACACGATCTACGACGCCCTGCTGCGCCAACTCCAGACCCAGTCCCCGGCGGCGACCGCCGGCCGCCTGCTCACCGACACCCGCTACGACACCCGCGGCCTGGTGTACGAGACGCACGCGGACATCTACGACACCACCAGCAAGCCCACCTCCACCTACACGCGGGCCGAGTACGGCGAGTCGCCCAGCCAGACCGAGACCGTCTACGACGGCGCCGGACGGGCGACCAGGTCCACGTTCCTGATCGGCGGCGTGGCGCAGTGGTCCAGCACGACCTCCTACACCGGTGACTCGACGGCCACCTCGGCCGTGGAGGGCGGCTCGGCGACCCGGGTCTTCACCGACGCCCAGGGCAGGACGACCGAGCGCCGCGAGTACGCGGGCACCTCGCCGTCGGGCAGCACGTACACCTCGACCGCCTACAAGTACAACCGGGACGGCCTGCTGAAGACGGTCACCGGCCCGGACGGCGAGCAGTGGTCCTCCGGCTACGACCTGTTCGGCCGCCAGACCTCCGCGACCGACCCCGACACCGGCACGACCGCCACCACCTACACCCCGCTCGACCAGCAGGACACCACCGTCGACCAGCGCGGCACGAAGCTGCTGTACGGCTATGACGCCATCGGCCGGAGCACCGCGGTGTGGGAGACCTCGAAGACGGACGCGAACAAACTGGTCGCGTACGCCTACGACACCGCGGCCAAGGGCCAGTTGGACTCCACCACCCGCTACGTGGGCGGTACCGCCGGTGACGCCTACAAGGACGCGGTCGTCTCCTACGACAGCCTGTACCGCACCACGGAGACCTCCTTCACCCTGCCGTCCGACGACCCGCTGGTCACCTCCGGCGCGGTCCCGTCCGCCACGCTGACCTTCAAGACGGACTACAACGTCGACGGCACGGTGGCCTCCACCTATGAACCCGCCGCGGGCGGTCTGGACGACGAGTACATCTCGACCACCTACACCGACGCCGCCCTGCCCAAGACCGTGTCCGGCACGTCCGGCTACCTGCTCGGCGCCTCCTACTCGGCGCGCGGCGAGGTCGAGCAGCTCACGCTCGGCGCGTCGGCCGCGGCCGGCACTCCGAAGGCGTACGTCAGCAACACCTGGGAGGAGGGCACCGGCCGGCTCACCGAGTCGCACGTGACGACCACCCGGCACGCCTACATGCTCCAGGACCTGCGGTACGGCTACGACGACGCCGGCAACGTCCTGTCCATCTCCGACCCGACCACGCTGGGCGGCGCCGGCGAGGCGGACAACCAGTGCTTCGCCTACGACGGTTACCGCCGCCTCACCGAGGCCTGGACCCCGAAGACGGCCGACTGCTCCGCGGCCGGGCGTACCACGGCCAACCTCGACGGGGCCTCGCCGTACTGGACGTCGTACACCTACAACGACGCCGGCCTGCGCACCACCGAGACCGAGCACACCGCCGGCGGCACGGCCGCCCAGAGGTACTGCTATGCGGCGGACCGCCCGCACGCCCTCAAGGCGACCACGACGAGCGGCGACTGCCTCACGGCCGGCCAGGAGTACGACTACAACGAGATCGGCGCCACCAAGACGCGTCCGGACGGCACCGCGACCCAGACCCTGACCTGGAACAGCGAGGGTAAGCCGGCCACGGTCACCGAGTCCGGCACGGGCGCGGCCTCCGGCACCACGGAGTACGTCTACGACGCCGAGGGCAACCTGCTGATCCGCCGCAACACGCAGGGCGAGAGCATCCTGTACCTGGGCGCCACGGAGGTCCACCACAACGCGGCGAACGGTGACATCTGGGGTCAGCGCTACTACACCGCGGGCAGTTCGACCATCGCCGTCCGCAGCAACGAATCCGGCGCGGAGACCCTCTCGTTCCTCGCCGGTGACACGCACGGCACGTCCACGCTGGCCGTCACCTCCACCGACCTGGCCGTCACCAAGCGGTACCTCACGCCCTTCGGGGAGAGCCGGGAGGGCGGCACCGGGACATGGATGGACGACAAGTCCTTCCTGGGCAAGACCGCGGACGACGACACCGGGCTCACCCACATCGGCGCCCGCGAGTACGATCCGTCGATCGGCCGTTTCATCAGCGTCGACCCATTGCTCACCGTCGACCAGCACCAGTCCCTCAACGGCTACAGCTACGCCAACAACACGCCGGTGACCCAGTTCGACCCCACCGGCCTCGAGTCCTGCTACCCGCACTACTGCTCGGGCAGCAACGGCACGTACGGGACGTACAAGCCCGAGAACGACCCGGCCTCCAGCAAGTACGACGGCTCCAGCCACGACACCACGGAACCCACCGCGGACGAGAGCACGGGCGCCAGCGTCGAATACGACACTCCGGTCGCGAAGGGCTGCGGTTTCTGGGACCTGAAATGCGGCTGGGACGAGCTCTGGCACACCGAATGCGGATTCTGGGACCTCAAGTGCGGGTTCAAGGAGAATTACAACGCCTGGAAGAATGCCCTGGCTCCCGACCTCGAGGACATCGAGGGTTGCGCTGAACTCGAAGCCGGATCCTGTGGATGGCTGATCGCCGGATTCCTCCCGGCCGGAAAGCTCGGAAAACTTGGAAAACTTCTCGGTGAAGGGAAGGATGCCAAGCGCGCCGCCGAAATGATCGGTGAGGCGATCGAGCTGGTGGGGAAGATTCCGTACGGTGAGGGTCATCTGAGCAAGGCCGTACAACTGCAACGCCTGATCGACAAGAAGAAGAACGGCAATTATGCCTCGGCACTCCTGGACGACGGGACCACGCTCGTCGCGCACGCCGACAGTACCCTGCATTCCGAGGAGTACCTGCTCAACCGAGCGGGCGACCGGAAGATCGTGGCTGCCTATTCGGAGCGGGAGCCGTGTGACACCGGGCATAAATGCATGAGTAAACTCCGAGCCGCCGGAGTGAAGAACATCAGTTGGTCCTTCGACTGGAACGGAATCGGTGACGCCGGACGGGCCAAATCCAACAAGGAACTGGCCGATGCGGTGAAGAAGCTGTTCAACTGACAGATGGACTCGCCTGGTCCACCGTGCTTTAATGATGCCGCTCGACGTGGATGTCGAGCGGCATCGCCTTACCCTTCTCCGCTTTGGTGGTCCCCTTGGATATCGACCTGGTTGGAATTCCCGTCGAAGGCGGTGAATCCGAATTGATCGTTCCGGATGAATTCTTCGCGTATCGGGCCCTAGACGTGGCCGAGCGCGTTTCGTCCGATGCGGGACGGTCGTTGCTCCGTTTCGGGACGATCGGTTCCGCCGGGCCCATCGGCGTGGCGGTTTCCGTCTTCGTGGACGAGGAGTCCGGCGAGGTCGTGTCCGGTATCGAGCCCGATGACGTGACACCGGTCAACACGTCGCTCGGGCTCTTCGTGGACTGCGTCAGACGGCTGGCGGAGATCTTCCCCTACTACTCGGAGGATTCGGACTACGAGGAGTGGGAGGCCGGTGCCCAGCGGGTGCAGGAGACGATCTGCGAGATCGACGCCCCCGCCTATCAAGAGGGCGCGTACTGGTACGAGTTCCGCTGGGATGTGTCCATGGGCGAATTCCACGGATGAGTCAGCGCGTCCTCAGCACTCGATGATGTTGACCGCCAGCCCGCCCCGAGCCGTCTCCTTGTACTTCACCGACATGTCCGCCCCGGTCTCCTTCATCGTCTTGATGACCTTGTCCAGGGACACCTTGTGCGTGCCGTCCCCGCGCATCGCCATCCGCGCCGCCGTGACCGCCTTCACCGCGGCCATGCCGTTGCGCTCGATGCACGGGATCTGGACCAGGCCGCCGACCGGGTCGCAGGTGAGGCCGAGGTTGTGTTCCATGCCGATCTCGGCGGCGTTCTCGACCTGCTCGGGGGAGCCGCCGAGGACTTCGGCGAGGGCGCCCGCCGCCATCGAACAGGCCGAGCCGACCTCGCCCTGGCAGCCGACCTCGGCGCCGGAGATGGAGGCGTTCTCCTTGAAGAGCATGCCGATCGCGCCGGCGGCGAGCATGAAGCGGACCACGCCGTCCTCGTCGGCGCCGGGCACGAAGTTGATGTAATAGTGCAGCACCGCGGGGATGATGCCAGCCGCTCCGTTCGTCGGCGCGGTCACCACGCGCCCGCCCGCCGCGTTCTCCTCGTTCACCGCCATCGCGTAGAGCGTGATCCACTCCATCGCGTGTGCCAACGGGTCGCCCTCCGCCCGGAGTTGGCGGGCCGACATGGCGGCCCTGCGGCGGACCTTCAGCCCGCCCGGCAGGATGCCCTCGCGGGCCATGCCGCGCGAGACGCACGCCTGCATCACCCGCCAGATCTCCAGGAGACCCGCGCGGATCTCCTCCTCCGTGCGCCAGGCGCGCTCGTTCTCCAGCATCAGCGCGGAGATCGACAGGCCGGTCTCCTGCGTCAGGCGCAGCAGTTCGTCGCCGGTGCGGAAGGGGTACTTGAGGACGGTGTCGTCGAGTTTGATGCGGTCCGCGCCCATCGCGTCCTCGTCGACGACGAAGCCGCCGCCCACCGAGTAGTACGTCTTGGTGAGCAGCTCCGCCCCGGAGGCGTCGTACGCCCACAGGGTCATGCCGTTCGCGTGGTAGGGCAGGGTCTTACGGCGGTGGAGGACGAGGTCCTTGTCGAAGTCGAAGGCGATCTCGTGCTCGCCGAGGAGCCGCAGCAGCCTCGCGGCCTTGATGTCCTCCACCCGTTGGTCGGCCTTCTCCACGTCCACCGTGCGCGGCGAGTCGCCCTCCAGGCCGAGCAGCACCGCCTTGGGCGTGCCGTGCCCGTGGCCGGTCGCGCCGAGGGAGCCGTAGAGCTCGGTCCGTATGGACGCGACCGACTCCAGCAGGGCCTCGTTGCGCAGGCGGCGGGCGAACATGCGGGCCGCGCGCATCGGGCCGACCGTGTGGGAGCTGGACGGGCCGATGCCGATCGAGAACAGGTCGAAGACCGAGATGGCCACGGGAACTCCTCAATACGGGTGGTGCAGGGGGCGGGTGCCCCGCACTGTCGAGTGTGCGGGGCACGCCACAAAAAGGAACTACTTGTTCAGACCGGGGTACAGCGGGTGCTTGTCGGCCAGGGCCCTGACCCGGGTCTTCAGCGACTCCACGTCGTAGGACGGCTTCAGCGCCTGAGCGATGACATCCGCGACCTCCGCGAAGTCCTCGGCCGTGAAGCCGCGGGTCGCGAGGGCGGGCGTACCGATGCGCAGGCCCGAGGTGACCATCGGCGGACGCGGGTCGTTCGGGACGGCGTTGCGGTTGACCGTGATGCCGACCTCGTGGAGGCGGTCCTCGGCCTGCTGCCCGTCCAGCTCGGACTCGCGCAGGTCGACCAGGATCAGGTGCACGTCGGTGCCGCCGGACAGGACGTTGACCCCGGCCTCGCGGGCGTCCGGAGCCGTCAGCCGCTCGGCGAGGATCCGCGCGCCCTCGACCGTACGGCGCTGGCGCTCCTTGAAGTCCTCGCTCGCCGCGACCTTGAAGGACACCGCCTTGGCCGCGATCACGTGCTCCAGGGGACCGCCCTGGAAGCCCGGGAAGACGGACGAGTTGAGCTTCTTCGCGAAGTCCTTCCTGGCCAGGATGATGCCGCCGCGCGGGCCGCCCAGCGTCTTGTGGGTGGTGGAGGTGACGACGTCGGCGTACTCGACGGGGTTCGGGTGCAGGCCCGCCGCGACCAGGCCCGCGAAGTGCGCCATGTCGACCCACAGGTACGCCTCGACCTCGTCCGCGATCCGGCGGAACTCGGCGAAGTCCAGCTGCCGCGGGTACGCCGACCAGCCCGCGATGATCACCTTGGGCCGGTGCTCCTTGGCGAGCCGCTCGACCTCGGCCATGTCGACCAGGCCGGCGTCGTCCACGTGGTACGCGACCACGTTGAACTGCTTGCCGGAGAAGTTCAGCCGCATCCCGTGGGTCAGATGGCCGCCGTGGGCGAGGTCCAGGCCGAGGATGGTGTCGCCGGGCTGGGCCAGCGCGAACAGCGCGGCCTGGTTGGCGGAGGCGCCGGAGTGCGGCTGGACGTTGGCGTACTCGGCGCCGAACAGCTCCTTGACCCGGTCGATCGCGATCTGCTCGGCGACGTCGACGTGCTCGCAGCCGCCGTAGTAGCGGCGGCCGGGGTAGCCCTCGGCGTACTTGTTGGTGAGGACCGAGCCCTGTGCCTCCATGACCGCGACCGGCGCGAAGTTCTCGGAGGCGATCATCTCGAGGGTGGACTGCTGGCGGCTCACCTCGGCGTCGACCGCGGCGGCGATCTCCGGGTCGAGCTCGTGCAGGGGCGTGTTCAGAACGGACATCGGGTGTACGACTCCTCAGCCGGCGGAAAAGGCGGTGTACTCGTCGGCGGAGAGTAGGTCGGCCGGCTCGTCCGTGACGCGTACCTTGAACAGCCAGCCGCCCTCGAAGGGCGCGGAGTTCACCAGCGACGGGTCGTTCACCACGTCCTCGTTCACCTCGGTGACCTCACCGGACACCGGGGCGTACAGGTCGGAGACCGACTTGGTCGACTCCAGCTCGCCGCAGGTCTCGCCCGCGGTCACCGTGGCACCGACCTCCGGAAGCTGGACGAACACGACATCGCCGAGCGCGTTGGCCGCGTGCTCCGTGATGCCGACCGTCGAGACGCCGTCCGCGGCGGCCGACAGCCACTCGTGCTCCTTGCTGTAACGCAGCTGCTGGGGGTTGCTCATGGCCTGAATTCTCCTGTACGCGGGGGAGTGCTGGTGAATGGGTGACTGCTGGAATCGCACGTGAGCAGCGGAAATGTGCGCAGGGTCACGCGCACGGACCGCTCAAGTCTGTACTTGTGGCGCTTGAGTCTCTACTTCTGGCGCTTGTAGAACGGCAGCGCCACGACCTCGTACGGCTCGTGGCTGCCCCGGATGTCCACACCGACACCCGGCGTGCCCGGCGCCGCGTGCGCGGCGTCGACGTACGCCATGGCGATCGGCTTGCCCAGCGTGGGGGAGGGCGCCCCGGAGGTGACCTCGCCGATCACCTCGCCGCCGGCGACGACCGCGTACCCGGCGCGCGGGACCCGACGCCCCTCGGCGACCAGGCCGACGAGGACGCGCGGGGGGTTGGTCTCCGCGCGGGCGGCGGCCTCGGTGAGCGCCTCGCGCCCCACGAAGTCGCCCTCCTTCTCGAACTTCACGACGCGCCCGAGGCCGGCGTCGAAGGGGGTCAACGACGTCGACAGCTCGTGCCCGTACAGCGGCATGCCCGCCTCCAGGCGGAGCGTGTCGCGGCAGGACAGCCCGCAGGGGACGAGGCCGACGTCCTTGCCCGCCTCGGTCAGGGCCTGCCACAGCTGCTCCGCGTCGGAAGGCGCCACGAACAGCTCGAAGCCGTCCTCGCCGGTGTAGCCGGTGCGGGCGATCAGTGCCGGGACGCCGGCGACGGTGCCGGGCAGGCCGGCGTAGTACTTCAGGCCGTCCAGGTCGGCGTCGGTGAGGGACTTCAGCACCCCCGGCGACTCCGGACCCTGCACGGCGATCAGCGCGTACGCGTCCCGGTCGTCGCGCACCTCGGCGTCGAAGCCGGACGAACGCTCCACGAGCGCGTCCAGCACCACCTGGGCGTTGGAGGCGTTGGCGACGACCATGTAGTGAGCAGACCCGGCCTCGGTGTCGGCCAGCCGGTAGACGATCAGGTCGTCGAGGATGCCGCCGTCCTCGCGGCAGATCATGGTGTAGCGGGCGCGGCCGACACCGACGGACGCGATGTTGCCGACCAGCGCGTAGTTCAGGAGCTGCGCGGCCTGCGGCCCGGTCACCGTGATCTCGCCCATGTGCGAGAGGTCGAAGAGCCCGGCGCGGGTGCGTACGGCCTGGTGCTCGTCGCGTTCGGAGCCGTAGCGCAGGGGCATGTCCCAGCCGGCGAAGTCGGTCATCGTCGCGCCGAGCGAACGATGCAGGGCATCGAGCGCGGTGTGACGGGGTGCGGTGCTGCTCATCGGACGGTCGTCTCCCAAGGCATGACGGCGAGGTCGTTCCTCCCCATCTGTCATCGGAACCTGAGAGGTTCGACGTGACCCCGCGAAACGGTGGTCACGACTTGCACCTTGGGTGGAGCCACTGTCGCAGCGGCCCGCTTTTCAGATGTGCCTCGCCCGCGCGGTAACGGGGACCTGAGAGATTCAAGGGAGGGACTTGCTCCTTCGGCGCCCCAGCGAGGTACGGCTGGGGACTCTCCCGCGCGGATTCAAGCGGCCGGTATGCAGTTGGCGCGCACATCATTGCACGCATCGTCGGCGCGTGGCAGGGCCACATCTGTAACCGGCCTGTGGCAGTAAGCGCATGAAAACGCGAGACACCGCGTATTACCTTCTCTTTACACTCGACGGGGAGGGAAACTCGTGACCCACCCCAGGGGAGGACGATCACGGTGAACAGGACCACTGCGTACGCCACGACCTCGGCCGTAGCGCTGCCCGAGCAGCCCTCGGCCCCGGCCCGCGGCGCGTGCGGAGCGCGCCCGGCACCCGTCTTCCGGGACCTGCGCGAGCGCGAGGGCCACAGCCCGCACGCACTGCTCTTCGGGCCCCGCGACCTCGTCGTGATCACCGGCCTGCCCGGCAGCGGCAAGTCCACGCTGATGCGGCGCACCGTCAAGGGCACCCGGATCGACTCCCAGGACACCCGCGACCGCTGGGACGGCAGGCTGTCCCGCTTCCTGCCGTACGCGGTCTACCGCCCGCTCGTCCGCGTCGCGCACTACGCCGGACTGCGCCGCGCCCTGCGCTCCGGCGAGGGCGTCGTCGTGCACGACTGCGGTACGCAGGCCTGGGTGCGCGGCTGGCTGGCCCGCGAGGCCCGCCGTCGGGGCGGCACCCTGCACCTGCTGCTGCTCGACGTCGCCCCCGGCACGGCCCTGGCCGGCCAGCGCGAACGCGGCCGCGGCGTCTCGCGGTACGCGTTCCTGCGCCACCGCGGCGCGGCCGCGCGCCTGATCAGCTCCGTGGAGCAGGGCGACCTGCCGCCGGGCTGCGGCTCGGCGGTCCTGATCGACCGGGACGCGGCGAACGTCCTGAGGCGGATCGGCTTCACGGGCTGAGGCGGGTCGGTTTCACGGCCCGGGGCCGGATTGCTGTGACGGGCCGACTCCCGGCCCGCCCGCACCCGTTAGCCTTTTCAGCCACAGCAGCGGTACTCGGCAGGCGGTAGACAGCAGATGGACTTCCCGGCGGATCTCCCAGCGGGCTTCTCGCAGTTCCCGGCACAGGCGCACGCCCATTCGCACGGCGGATGGCCCGGCAACGAGCTGGAGGAGGTGCTCTCCGCCTCCCTCGGCATCCCCGGGGCCGGCGGGCGGATCGTCGAGGTGCTCGGCCGCAGCTTCGTGTGGATCCCGCTGCCCAGCGGCGGCGGCCCGCACAGCGGCCCGCTCGACCTGCCCACGCTGGAGATCGACGGCCAGGCCTACGTCCCGGTGTTCAGCTCCGAGGAGCAGTTCCGCCAGGTCGTCGGCTCGCACATGTCGTACACCATCGCGCCCGCGGTGGAGTTCGCCCGCGGGCTGCCCCCGCAGGTCGGCATCGCCGTGAACCCGGACGGCACGGTCGGCGTCCCGCTGCCCCCGCCCGCCGTGGCCGACCTCTGCCGCACCGGCCGTACCCCGCTGGACGGCCCCGCGAGCGGCGGCCGCGTCAAGCTCTACGAGCCCGACTGGCAGGACGACCCCGTCGACTTCCTCGCCGCGGCCTCGGCCGAGTTCGCGGCCATCGGCGTCGTCCTCACGGCCCGCCGCTGCCTGGCCGCCATCGAGACGGCGAACCCGGTGATGTTCGTGGGCGTGGAGCTCTCCCAATGGGACGCCCCCGACCTGCGCACGGCCCCCATGGACGCCCTGGCCGCGGCCCTGGGCCGCGCCCCGGCCCCCTGGCCGGTCAACCTGGTCCTCCTGGACGTGGCGGACGACCCGGTGGGCCACTGGATGCGCGAGCAGGTCCGGCCCTTCTATCAGCAGGGCCACTAGCAACGCCGACCTCTTGGGCGGTTGCTGTCGGCAGCTCCACATAAGCTGGTTTCATATCCGAGGCAACTTCATGAAGGGGCGGTACAGGTGAGCGCCAGCGGCATCGCGGCCGGGCAGGTCGAGCACATGCTGCGCCAGGTGACGCCCGGGCGCTACGACGCCTACGAGGCACTCCTGCGCGCGCTCGCGACCCCCTCCTCCGGCCAGGTCTGGATGCTGCTGTGGCACGGCCAGGCGGGCTCCCCGGACGCCCAGTACGGAAACATGGAGGTCGACGGGTACGGCTACGCACCGTGCGTGACCTCGGCCCAGGAACTCTCGGCCAGCGGCTGGAACCGCTCCTATGAGGTCGTCGACGGTATCGACGTCGCCCGCACCCTGTACCCCGACCACTACGGCCTCTGGCTGAATCCGCACGCTCCCGGCGGCGGCGTCGGCATCCCCTGGCTCGATCTGCGCCGCATCGCCACCGGCCTGGAGCGCCAGCCCGCCGGACCCCTGCGGCTGTCCGAGCCCGGCATCGAGATCCCGCAGTTCTACGCCCTGCTCGCGCAGAACGCCCACCGCACCCCGGCCGTCCGGGCGTTGCGCCGCGCCTGGGTGCAGCCCGCGCTCGGGGCGCCGTACCTCGCCATCGGACTCGACGTGTACGACACCAGCCCGCCGGCCGTCGACTCGGTGCGCGCGATGATGCAGCAGACGATCGGCGCGGTCCCGGACGGGCTGCCGGTGTCGACCGTGGCGATGTCCGACGAGTACGACCCGGTGGCGCTGTGGATGCGGGCGAGCGCCCGCCCCTTCTACGACCGCGAGGCCCATGCGGCGTCCGCCCCGGCCCCCTCCTCGGCTCAGGCTCCGGTGGCCGGTTACGGCTATCCGCCGGCCCGCGGCGGCTACTGACCGAACTCCTCTCCGGCTCCGGCGGCCGGGCCCGCCTTCCCCGTCTTCGCGCGTAGAACTGGGTGAATCGTCCCTCTTTGTCCCCAATGCCCCAACTGGCCTGCGTCCGCCCCGCGTTACCCGCCGTCCGGATAACGGAACCCTCTGGGTCGCATCACGTTTATGCATCCTTTCACCGTCAAGTCTGGCAACAGATCGCCAAAGCGTTGAAGACTCCCGCACCAGGGGCCTTTCGTCCCTGTGTACGACGGACTGAATCAATGCCGCCACAGCGGCAAGTGCGGGCCGGCTACCGCCGGTTGAGAGGGGTCCCTGCCAGATGACGGCACCATTGCACGAGCCGACCGCGGAAGCGGCCCCGAGTGCGGCCGAAGAAGCGGCGCTGGTCAGCGCCGATGCGAAGGCCGTACAGGGGCGTTCCCTGGGCCGGATCGCCTGGGAGCGCCTGAAGCGGGACAAGCTGGCTCTCACGGGCGGCGCCGTGGTGCTCTTCCTGGTGGTGATCGCGCTGCTCGCCCCGGTCATCACGAGCCTCCTGGGGCAGGACCCGAACGAGTACCACGAGAACCTCATCGACCCGCTCTTCGGCACGCCCACGGGCTCCCTGGGCGGCATCAGCGGCGACCACCTGCTCGGCGTCGAGCCGGTCAACGGCCGCGACATCCTCGCCCGCATCCTCTACGGCGCCCGGATCTCCCTGCTGGTGGGCTTCCTGTCGGCCCTGGTCGCCGTGATCCTCGGAACGCTGCTGGGCATCCTCGCCGGGTTCTTCGGCGGCTGGGTCGACTCCGCGATCAGCCGGGTGATGGACGGTCTGCTCGCCTTCCCGCAGCTGCTGTTCATCATCGCGCTGGTCTCCGTCATGCCGAGCGACATGCTGGGGCTCACCGGTTCGAGCGTGCGCGTCTTCGTGATGATCCTCGTCATCGGCTTCTTCGGCTGGCCCTACATCGGACGCGTGGTGCGCGGCCAGACACTCTCGCTGCGTGAGCGCGAGTACGTGGAGGCCGCCCGATCGCTGGGCGCGGGGCGGCTGTACATCCTGTTCAAGGAACTGCTGCCCAACCTCGTCGCCCCGATCGTCGTGTACACGACGATGATGATCCCCACCAACATCCTCACCGAGGCGGCCCTCAGCTTCCTGGGCGTGGGCGTCAAGCCGCCCACCGCCTCCTGGGGGCAGATGCTCTCGAGTGCGATCGACTACTACGAGTCCGACCCCATGTACATGGTGGTCCCGGGCGTGGCGATCTTCATCACCGTGCTGGCCTTCAATCTCTTCGGCGACGGCGTCCGGGACGCTCTGGACCCGAAGGCCTCCCGTTGAACCGGCTGAACCGTCCAGGCGAAGCACCCCAACTGTCCCGTGGCACTCACACGGGGTCTCTCATCAAATCCGGAGGATCCGAGATCGTGACTACCCAACGCACCTCAGGGCGGCGGAAGCAGGCGTTTGCCGCTGTCGCCGCGGTCGCCGCGCTGCTGACCACGGCGGCGTGCGGCGGCGGTGGAGACGACGGCGACAACGGCGGCTCGAGCACCGGTGCCGCCGGCTTCGACGCCGCGAACAACAAGGTCGCCCAGGCCTCTGCCGCCAAGAAGGGCGGCACGCTGAAGTTCGGTGGCGCCCAGGATGCCGACTCGTGGGACACCACGCGCGGTTACTACGGCTTCATGTGGAACTTCGCGCGCTACTACAGCCGCCAGCTCGTCACGAACAAGACGGAGCCCGGAAAGGCCGGCGCCGAGCTGACCCCGGACCTCGCCACCGGTCTCGCCAAGGTCACGGACGACGGCAAGACCTACACGTACACCCTGCGTGACGGTGTCACGTGGGAGGACGGCAAGCCGATCACGTCCAAGGACGTGAAGTACGGCATCGAGCGTGTGTGGGCGCAGGACGTGCTGTCCGGCGGTCCGGTCTACCTGAAGGACGTGCTCGACCCGAAGGGCGAGTACAAGGGCCCGTACAAGGACACCTCCCCGGACAAGCTGGGCCTGAAGGCGATCGAGACGCCGGACGACAAGACCGTCGTCTTCAAGCTGCCGGTCGCCAACTCGGACTTCGAGGAGATGCTGGGTCTGATCTCCGCGTCCCCGGTCCGCCAGGACAAGGACACCAAGTCCAAGTACGGTCTGCACCCGTTCTCCTCCGGCCCGTACAAGTTCCAGTCGTACAGCCCGGGCAAGGACATCACGCTGGTCCGCAACACCGAGTGGAAGCAGGCCTCGGACCCGGTCCGCAAGGCCTACCCGGACAAGATCACCGTCCAGTTCTTCTCGGACGCCAACCAGCTGGACCAGCGTCTGCTCAACGGTGACCTGGACCTCGACATCAACCAGACCGGCATGTCGCCGCAGGGCCGCACCACCGCCCTGAAGGAGCACAAGGCCAACCTGGACAACCCGGTCTCCGGCTACATCCGCTACGCGACCTTCCCGCAGAGCGTGGCGCCGTTCGACAACGCCGAGTGCCGCAAGGCCGTGATCTACGGTGCCGACCACGTGTCGCTCCAGACCGCCCGCGGTGGCCCCATCGCCGGTGGTGACATCGGTACCAACATGCTGCCGCCGTCCGTGTCGGGCGCCGAGGGCCAGAAGTACGACCCGTACGAGATCGCCGGCGCCAACAAGTCCGGCAACGCCGCCAAGGCCAAGGAAGCGCTGAAGGCCTGCGGCAAGCCGAACGGCTTCTCCACCACCATCGCGGTCCGCAACAACAAGCCGGTCGAGGTGGCCACCGCCCAGTCCCTGCAGGCGTCGCTGAAGAAGATCGGCATCAACGCCCAGATCGAGCAGTTCGACGGTTCGCAGACCTCCGGCATCATCGGCAGCCCCGAGAACGTGAAGAAGAAGGGCTACGGCATCATCATCATGGGCTGGGGTCCGGACTTCCCCACCGTCCAGGGCTTCGGTATGCCGCTGTGGGACAGCAAGTACATCCTGGAGAGCGGTAACAACAACTTCGCTCTGATCAAGGACAAGACGATCGACGGCCTGTTCGACGACTACATCACCACGCTGGACGACGCGGGCAAGACCAAGATCGCCACGGAGATCAACCACAAGGTGATGGAGGGCGCGTACTACCTGCCCTTCGTCTTCGAGAAGTTCATCAACTGGCGCTCGGACAACGTGGCGAACGTGTACACCACCGACGGCTACAGCGGTATGTACGACTTCGTCAACCTCGGTCTGAAGTCCGCGAAGTAGTCCCGGCACACCCGCCATACGGCACGAAAGGCAGGTGAAGGCCGGCGCAGCGTGATCGTGGGCCACCGGAAGACCTCCGGTGGCCCACGGTCCGCGGCGGGCCGAGAGCTGTGCTCGCTTACCTCATCAGGCGGTTGTTCGCCGCCGCAGTGATGCTCGTGGTCATCATCATGGTGGTCTTCGGCATCTTCTTCCTCGTCCCCAAGTGGGCGGGGGTAGACATCGCCTCGAGCTTCGTGGGCAAGCAGGCCGACCCGGCCGCCGTCGAGGCGGTGCGACAGAAGTTGGGCCTCGGCGACCCGATCTACGTCCAGGTCTGGGAGTTCTTCAAGGGCATCTTCGTCGGCCGCACTTATTCGGGCGGCGGTGATGTCACCGAGTGTGCCGCGCCGTGCTTCGGCTACTCCTTCCGCAGCGAGCAGGCCGTCTGGCCGGTGCTCACCGACCGCTTCCCGGTGACCCTGGGGCTCGCGCTCGGTGCCGCCGTGCTGTGGTTGATCCTCGGCGTCGCGGCGGGCGTGCTCTCCGCGCTCAAGCGGGGAACCCTCTGGGACCGCGGCGCGATGCTCATCGCACTCTCGGGTGTCTCCCTCCCGATCTACTTCACCGGCATGCTGTCCCTTTCGATCTTCGTCTTCGGGCTGGACTTGTTCGACGGGCAGTACGTGCCTCTGGACGACAGCTTCGGCGGATGGTTCGGCGGCATGATCCTGCCGTGGATCACCCTCGCGTTCCTGTACGCGGCGATGTACGCCCGGATCACCCGGGCCACCATGATGGAGATCCTCGGCGAGGACTACATCCGCACCGCCCGCGCCAAGGGTCTCAAGGAGCAGACCGTCATCGGCAAGCACGCCATGCGCTCGACGATGACGCCGATCCTGACCATGCTCGGCATGGACCTCGGCGCCCTCATCGGCGGCGCGATCCTGACAGAGACCACGTTCAGCCTGCCCGGCCTCGGCCAGGCGGTGCTCAATGCCATCAAGAATCAGGACCTGCCCATCATCCTGGGCGTCACCTTGATCACTTCTATCGCGGTGCTCTTCGCCAACCTCGTGGTGGACATCCTGTACGCCGTGATCGACCCCCGAGTGAGGCTCACATGACCGAACTCAGCAAGAGCGGAGCGGCCGTGGGCGAGCCCACCGGTTCCTCGCCCGCCCCGACCTCCTTCCTGGAAGTGCGCGACCTGAAGGTGCACTTCCCGACCGACGACGGCCTGGTCAAGTCCGTCGACGGGCTCAGCTTCCAGCTGGAGAAGGGCAAGACCCTCGGCATCGTGGGCGAGTCCGGCTCCGGCAAGTCGGTGACCTCGCTCGGCATCATGGGCCTGCACACCGCCGGCCAGTACGGCAAGCGCAAGGCGCAGATCTCCGGCGAGATCTGGCTGGACGGGACCGAACTCCTGTCCGCCGACCCCGACTACGTGCGCAAGCTGCGCGGCCGCGAGATGGCGATGATCTTCCAGGATCCGCTGTCGGCGCTGCACCCGTACTACACGATCGGCCAGCAGATCGTGGAGGCGTACCGGATCCACCACGACGTCGACAAGAAGACCGCCAAACGCCGCGCGGTCGAGATGCTCGACCGGGTGGGCATCCCGCAGCCGGACAAGCGGGTCGACAGCTACCCGCACGAGTTCTCCGGCGGTATGCGCCAGCGCGCGATGATCGCGATGTCGCTGGTCAACAACCCCGAGCTGCTGATCGCGGACGAGCCGACGACCGCCCTGGACGTCACCGTCCAGGCGCAGATCCTCGACCTGATCCGTGACCTGCAGAAGGAGTTCGGCTCCGCGGTCATCGTCATCACCCACGACCTGGGCGTCGTCGCCGAACTGGCCGACGACATCCTGGTGATGTACGGCGGCCGCTGTGTCGAGCGGGGCCCGGCCGAGAAGGTGTTCTACGAGCCCCGGCACCCCTACACCTGGGGTCTGCTGGGCTCGATGCCGCGCCTGGACCGCGACCAGCAGGAGCGCCTGATCCCGGTCAAGGGCTCCCCGCCCTCGCTGATCAACATCCCGTCAGGCTGCGCCTTCAACCCGCGCTGCCCGTACGCGGACCTCCCGAAGGACAACGTCACCCGCACCGTCCGCCCCGAGCTCGCCGAAGTGGGCAGCCGGCACTGGGCCGCCTGCCACCTGGGCACGGAGCAGCGGGAGCGTATCTGGACCGAAGAGATTGCGCCGAAGCTGTGAGTGACGACGAGAAAGCGGTGACGATTCCCGCGCAGGGCGACGCTCCCAAGGAGGAGGGCGCCACCCTCACGAAGGACCCCGCCCCCGGCGAGGTCCTGCTGAGGGTGTCCGGGCTGAAGAAGCACTTCCCGATCAAGAAGGGGCTGCTCCAGCGGCAGGTCGGCGCGGTGCACGCGGTCGACGGCATCGACTTCGAGGTCCGCTCCGGCGAGACGCTCGGCGTCGTCGGCGAGTCCGGCTGCGGCAAGTCCACGATGGGCCGGCTGATCACCCGGCTGCTCGAACCGACCGCCGGAAAGGTCGAGTTCGAGGGCAGGGACATCACGCACCTCGGTGTGAGCGCGATGCGCCCGATGCGCCGCGACGTGCAGATGATCTTCCAGGACCCGTACTCCTCGCTGAACCCGCGCCACACCATCGGCACGATCGTCGGCGCCCCCTTCAAGCTCCAGGGCGTCGAGCCCGAGGGCGGCATCAAGAAGGAGGTCCAGCGTCTGCTGGAGGTGGTCGGCCTCAACCCCGAGCACTACAACCGCTATCCGCACGAGTTCTCCGGCGGCCAGCGCCAGCGCATCGGCATCGCCCGCGCGCTCGCGCTGAACCCGAAGCTGGTCGTGGCGGACGAGCCGGTCTCGGCTCTGGACGTGTCGATCCAGGCGCAGGTGGTGAACCTGCTGGACGACCTCCAGCAGGAGCTGGGCCTGACGTACGTGATCATCGCGCACGACCTGTCCGTCGTACGCCACGTCTCGGACCGTATCGCCGTGATGTACCTCGGCAAGATCGTGGAGCTCTCCGACCGCGACTCGCTGTACAAGGCGCCGATGCACCCGTACACCAAGGCGCTCATGTCGGCGGTGCCGATCCCGGACCCGCGCCGCAAGGCGGCCAAGAGCGAGCGCATCCTGCTCAAGGGCGACGTGCCCTCGCCGATCTCCCCGCCGAGCGGCTGCCGCTTCCACACCCGGTGCTGGAAGGCGACGCAGATCTGCACGACGGTCGAGCCGCCGCTCGTCGAGCTGAAGCCCGGCCAGCAGGTCGCCTGCCACCACCCGGAGAACTTCGCGGACCAGGCCCCGCAGGACACGGTGCTGCTGACCGTGGCCAAGGAGGCTGCCGAGCTGGTCGCGGACGAGGTGCTGGCGGAGTCGGCGGAGACGTCGGCGGCGGTGGCGGCGGAGGTCACCAAGGAGACCGACGTCACCAAGGAGACCGACGTCACCAAGGACGCCAACGACAAGTAGCCCACAACTGAGCCCCCGCCTTCCATCGAAAGGCGGGGGCTCAGTTCTGGGTAAGAATGTACGGGTGCTCCAGCAACTGTTCAGCCCGTCCGTCCAGCACACGCTCGACCTGATCGGCATCTTCGTCTTCGCCATCTCCGGCGCCCTGCTGGCCGTGCGCAAGAACTTCGACGTCTTCGGCATCGCCGTCCTCGCCGAGGTCACCGCGCTGGGCGGCGGGCTGTTCCGCGACGTGGTCATCGGGGCCGTACCGCCCGCCGCCTTCACGGACCTCGGGTACTTCACGACCCCGCTGCTCGCCGCCCTCCTGGTGTTCTTCCTGCACCCGCACGTGGAGCGCATCCAGGCCGGCGTGAACGTCTTCGACGCGGCCGGCCTCGGCCTGTTCTGCGTCGCCGGCACGACGAAGGCGTACGAGTACGGCCTCGGCCTGGCCCAGTCGGCGGCCCTCGGCCTCGCCACCGCGGTCGGCGGCGGTGTGCTGCGGGACGTGCTCGCCAACGAGGTGCCCTCGCTGCTGCGCTGGGACCGCGACCTGTACGCGGTCCCGGCGATGGTCGGCGCCACCATGGTCGTCCTGTGCCTCCACTACGACGCCCTCAACCCGCTCACCAGCGCGCTCGCGGTCGTCACCGCGTTCGTCCTGCGGCTGCTCGCGATGCGGTTCCACTGGCGAGCGCCGCGTGCGTGGAACCGGCGCTCGACCGTACGGGAGGAGTAGCGGTGCCGAGGCCCAGCTGTTCGGTCAGCCAGCGGAAGGCGGGCACCACCTGCGGTCGCCACAGCGCCATGGTGTGGCCGCCCGCGCTCTTCGGGATGTAGACGACGTGCACGCTCGTCGGCGCCTTCGCGATCTGTTCGAGGGCCACGGCGTCCTCGTAGCCGTCGTTCGGCTGGCCGGAGAGGTAGAGCGCGACCGGGGGCGGGGTGCGGGCCTCGCGGAGCAGCAGGTAGGGGTTGTTCGCGTTGCGCAGGACGGGGTTCTGCGCGGCGAGCGAGCTGCGTTCGCCGATGGGGTCGTTGTAGCCCGACAGGCTGACCGCGGCCCGGTAGCGGTCGGGGTGCGCGACGGCGAGCTTCGCCGCGCAGTGCGCGCCCGCGGAGTACCCGGCCACCGCCCAGCCCGCCGGTGCGGGTTCGGTGCGGAAGTTGTCCATGACCATCCTCGGTACGTCCACGCTGAGCCAGCTGTCCGCGTTCACCGTGCCCGTGATGTTGGCGCAGCCCGGGTCCACGCCGGCCAGCAGGTTGGTGCGCGGCGCGACCAGGATGAACGGCGCGACCTCGCCGCTGCGCATCAGCGGCCGCAGCTGTTTGTCGGCGTGCAGGGACGCGAACCAGGCCTTCGCCGAGCCGGGATAGCCCGACAGCAGCTCGACGACCGGGAACTTGTGGTGCCGGTAGGCGTGTTGGCCGTACTGCGGCGGCAGCCAGACGTAGACCTCGGCGTTCACGCCCGACACCCGGCCCTTGAGCTGGGTGACACGCACGCCGCCGGCCTCCGTGAATCTCTGCCGGACCTTGGGCAGCCGGTTCAGTGCGATCCCGCCGGTGCCGTCGGCGCCCAGGTCGGCGGCCTGCTGGACGTGGTTGCCCGTGCCGAGGAGGTCGCCCCAGTTGTCGTAGAGGCTGTTCTGGTTGTTGACCAGCACGAAGACCAGCGCGACCGCCGTGCCCTGCGCGAACACCAGCATCAGCACCCGGGCCGCGGCACGCAGGGCCCGGGGTCCCCGCATCCGCGACCACAGCGCGAGCGGCAGCGCGAGGGCGACGACGGCCAGCGCGATCAGCGTGTAGAGGAACGAAGTCCCGGTGAGGCTCATGTATCTGGAGAGGGGCGACGGCGGCCTCGGGTTTACGGACGAGTGGGGACACTTACCGAGAAATTGACCGTTTCTCACCTGGGGCGCGAGAGCCGGTGTCACGCGCCCGTAACGATAAAAGCTACCGCTTAGTAATTACCTGTTGTACCGTTCAGCCATGTCAGAAGCAGCTACCGTGCGCGCCGTCATCGGCGACAGCGAGTTCGACCGGGACACCGCGGTCACCCTGCGCGAACCCGGCGTCTACGACATCGACCTCTCCGCCGGCTGGACGATCATCAGTGCCGTCAACGGCGGCTATCTCCTCGCCGTCCTGGGCCGCGCGCTCGCGCACGCCCTGCCGCACGCCGACCCGTTCACCATCTCGGCGCACTACCTGACCGCGTCCCAGCCCGGCCCGGCGGTGGTCCGCACGGACGTCGTCCGCACCGGCCGCACGCTCTCCACCGGCCAGGCCTCCCTCTTCCAGTACGACGACCAGGGCCGCGAGGTCGAACGCATCCGCGTCCTCGCCTCCTACGGCGACCTGGACGCGCTGCCGGACGACGTCCGCACCACGGCCGAGCCGCCCGCGATCCCGCCCATGGAGCAGTGCTCCGGCCCCGAGGACAGCCCGGCGCCCGTGCCGGGCAGCTCGGCGATCGCCGACCGGCTGATGCTGAAGCTCGACCCCTCGACGCTGGGCTGGGCGCTCGGAGCGCCCTCCGGCAAGGGGGAGATGCGGGCCTGGTTCGGCCTCGCCGACGGCCGCGACCCCGACCCCTTCGCGCTGCTCCTGGCCGTCGACGCGCTGCCGCCGACCGCCTTCGAGATCGGCCTGTCCGGCTGGGTGCCCACGGTCGAACTGACGGTCCACGTCCGCTGCCGCCCGGCCCCGGGCCCGCTGCGCGTCGCGATCACCACCCGCAACCTCGCCGGCGGCTTCCTGGAGGAGGACGCCGAGGTGTGGGACAGCGCGGACCGACTGGTCGCGCAGTCGCGGCAGCTGGCCAGGGTCAGGCTCGGCTGAGGTCCTCGGCCGGGAGGCCGCCGGGACCCTGAGGCCCGCGCTCCGGGCCCGGCCCTGGATCCTGGTGCGGTGAAGTCCGACCGCCTGCTGTCGATCCTGCTGCTCCTGCAGACCCGCGGCCGCGTCCCCGCGCCCGAACTCGCCGAGCGCCTCGAGGTGTCCGTCCGCACCATCTACCGGGACGTCGAGGCCCTGTCCGCCTCCGGCGTCCCGGTCTACGCCGAACGCGGCCGGCACGGCGGGATCGAGCTGCTCGCCGGGTTCCGTACGGACGTCACGGGACTGACCGCCGACGAGTCCCGTGCGCTGTTCATCCTGGCGGCCCAGGGTGCGCACGCCGCGCTCGGCCTGGACGCGGCCCTCGGCTCGGCCCTGCGCAAGGTGATGGCCGCGCTGCCCGCCCCGCACCGCCCGGCCGCCGAGGTGACCTCCCGCCGCATCCTCGTCGACGCCACGCGCTGGAAGGGCGGCCCGCGACAGGCGGTGGACCTGGAGACCTTGCAGGACGCGGTGTTCGCCGACCGCAGGCTGCGGCTGCGCTACCGGCACGGCGGCGAGCGGGAGGTGCGGACGTACACCGTGGACCCGTACGGGCTGGTCGCCAAGGCGGGCGTCTGGTACCTGGTCGCCGACCGGCGCGGGAGGCCGCGGCTCTTCCGCGCAGACCGGGTACGGTCGGCGACCGTCCTGGCCGACCCGGTCAGGCGCCGGCCCGGCGTCGAACTCGCCGACGTCTGGGAGGTGTTGCGCCGGCAGGTCGAGGAGCGCCCCGGCGGACTCGACGTCACCGTACGTGTCCGCCGCGACCGCCTCGACCTGTTCCTGCGCATCAGCGCCTCGTCGCTGGTCGAACTCCCCGACGACGACGGCGAGAGCGCCTGGGTGACGGCCCGGCTGTCGTACGGCGTGCTCGGCGAGGCCCGTCAACTGCTGCAGTTCTCCGACCGGGTGGAGGTCCTCTCCCCGCCGGAAGTGCGCGAGGAACTGGCCCGGGCGGCCGCCGCTGTCACGGACCTCTACCGGCCGGGCGTCGGTCAGGGCTGAGTGCCCGCAGGGCCTTGTGGCCCCCGGCTCGGCTCAGTCCAGCCAGTGGTCACGGCCGATGCTGATCAGCCGCAGCTGCCGGGTCGCCACCTGGACCACCCGCTCGCGCTCCTCCGGCGAAGCCTCCAGCGTCTCCAGGAACAGCGAGGCGGTGATCAGCATCTGGTCGACGTACAGGTTGGCCAGCATGAGGAGGTCGTCCTCGCTCCAGCCCGCGGACTCGGGGTCCTTGGCCAGCTCCGTCTTCACCTCCTGGCCGAACCGCGCCAGTTGCTCGCGTATCGCCTCCCGCACCGGCTGGACTCCGCCGTGTCGCTCACGGGCGATAAAACGGACATGTGCGGGGTACGCGTCCACATGGCCGGCGATCAACTCGACCGCGCGTGCGATGCGTTGGTCGTGGTCGTCCGCCCCGGACACCGTCGTCCGGATCATCGGGTGCAGGCTGCCCAGTGCCTCCTCGACCAGGGCCACGCCGAGATCCGCGGTGGAGCGGAAGTGCCGGTAGAAGGCCGTGGGGGCGACACCGACGGCACGGGTGACCTCGCGCAGGCCGAGACTGCTCAGGCTCTGCTCCTCCAGCAGTCCCAACGCGGCGTCCAGGAGCGCCTGTCGGGTCTTCTGCTTCTGTGCCTGCCGGACGCCGAGGATGTGACTCATGCCATGCAGTTAACAACTGTTCTCTGGAATTGGAAAGTCATGGGGCGCGCTAGACTGGGAAGTCAGTGAACAACTGTACCTACAAGCGTTCACCGAAACGTAACGAGAGCGACTTGCGAGTCCTCTCGTCGGAGGGGGTTCCACCCATGCTGTTCCTCGTCGCCGCGTTCCTGCTGCTCGGTGTCGTCCTCGGCACCGTCGCCCACGCGCCGCTCGGCTTCTCCGCCGTCGCCGCCGTCGTGATCGCCGTCTGGCTCGGCATCTTCGCGATCCGTGAGCGCCACGGCCGCCGCCGCGGCACCACCCACTGACCGGCCGTCCACCGACGACCGACCGTCCATACGACGCCTGCGACTTCCAGGAGCTGACCCGTCATGCAACTCACCGCACCGGCCACCCGCCGCACCGGCATCCGGGACGCCGACGGCATGGCCGTAGCGTCCTTCGTCCTCGGCCTTCTCGGACTCCTCGTCCTGAACCTCTTCCTCGGCCCGACCGCCATCGCCCTGGCAGCCATCTCCCTGTGGCGCGGCACGACCCGCAAGGGCCGCGCGTACCTGGGCCTGGGCCTGGGCGTCGCCGACCTGCTGGTCCTGCTGGCGTTCATGCAGATGGACAACGCGGTGTCCTGGAGCATCTGACGCGGCGGCGGCCGGTCCGCCACCGTGGGGCGCCCCTCCGAGGCCACCAGCGGGGCCCGTAGAATCGGCGTCACCATGGCATACCTCGACCACGCCGCGACCACCCCGATGCTTCCCGAGGCAGTCGAGGCGCTCACCGCGCACCTGAGCATCACCGGCAACGCCTCCTCCCTCCACGCGTCCGGCCGCCGGGCGAGGCGGACCGTGGAGGAGGCCCGCGAGACCCTCGCGGAAGCGCTCGGCGCCCGTCCCAGCGAGGTCGTCTTCACCTCCGGCGGCACCGAGGCCGACAACCTCGCCGTCAAGGGCCTCTACTGGTCCCGCCGCGCCGCCGACCCGGCCCGCACCCGGGTCCTCGCGAGCCCCGTCGAGCACCACGCCGTCCTGGACGCGGTCCACTGGCTCGGCGAACACGAGGGCGCCACGGTCGAGTACCTCCCCGTCGACGCCTACGGCCGAGTCCACCCCGACGCGCTGCGCGAGGCCATCGCCCGCAACCCCGACGACGTCGCCCTGGCCACCATCATGTGGGCGAACAACGAGATCGGCACGGTCCTGCCGATCCGCGAACTGGCCGAAACCGCCGCCGAGTTCGACGTCCCCCTGCACGCCGACGCCGTCCAGGCCTTCGGCCAGGTCCCCGTCGACTTCGCCGCCTCCGGCCTCGCCGCGATGACGGTCTCGGGCCACAAGATCGGCGGCCCGTACGGCATCGGCGCCCTGCTGCTCGGCCGCGAGCACACCCCCGTCCCCGTCCTGCACGGCGGCGGCCAGGAGCGGCATGTCCGCTCCGGCACCCTCGACGTCCCCGCGGTCGCCTCCTTCGCGGTCGCCGGTCTGCTGGCCGCCGAGCAGCGCGAGTGGTTCGAGCGGGAGATCGGCACCCTGCGCGACAGCCTGGTCGAGGAGGTCCGCAAGGCGGTCCCCGACGCGATCCTCGGCGGCGACCCGGCACCCGGCGGCCGCCTTCCCGCCAACGCCCACTTCACCTTCCCGGGCTGCGAGGGCGACTCCCTGCTCCTCCTGCTGGACGCCCAGGGCATCGAGTGCTCCACCGGCTCCGCCTGCACCGCGGGCGTCGCCCAGCCCAGCCACGTCCTCCTCGCCACCGGCACCGACCCCGACCTGGCCCGCGGCACCCTCCGGTTCTCGCTCGGCCACACCTCCACGGAGGCCGACGTCGAGGCGGTCGCCAAGGCGATCGGCCCGGCGGTGGAGCGGGCACGCGCGGCGGGACTGACGTAGGAGCGCGCGCCCCCGGCGCGCGCCCTTGCCGGTCTCCCGACCGCGGCGGAAACTCCGGGCGTGAACACCCTCACCCAGGTCTTCGCCCTTCTCGCGGCCGTCATCCACCTCGTCGTGGGCGTACTCGAACGCTTCTGCTACGACCGCCCGGCGGTCCGCGTCTTCCTCACCACATCCCCGGCCGACGCCCCCGAGGTCACGCTGTGGCGCTCGGGTGTCGCCGTCTACAACATGCTGCTCGGCCTCGGCCTGATCGCCGGAGTCGTCGCCCTGCACACCGGCGACACCACCGTGGGCCGCACCCTGATCGTCTTCCTGTGCGCGTTCCTGATCGTGTCCGCGGTGGCCTTCGCCGCTTCCTTCCCGCCGCTGTGGCGGGGAGCGCTCGGCCAAGGGCTCGCGCCGGCCGCAGCCCTGGTCGCGGCCCTGTTCTGACCGCTCACGCCACCGCCGTACGGGCCTTCCGCACGAGCTTCATGTACCGGTTCCAGTCCCAGTGCTCCCCGGGGTCGGTGTGGTCCGTCCCCGGCACCTCGACGTGGCCGATGATGTGCTCGCGGTCGACCGGGATGTCGTAGCGCGCGCATATTCGGGCCGTGAGCCGGGCCGAGGACTCGTACATCTCGGCGGTGAAGTCCTGCGGCCGGTCGACGAAGCCCTCGTGCTCGATGCCTACACTGCGCTCGTTGTAGTCCCGGTTGCCCGCGTGGTACGCCACGTCCAGCTCGCGGATCATCTGCGCGACGGTGCCGTCCTTGCCCACGATGTAGTGCGCGGCCGCGCCGTGCCCCGGATCCTGGAAGACCTTCACCGCGCTGTCGAAGCTGCCCTGCGTGACATGGATGACCACCAGGTCCACGCCGTAGTCCTCGGGCCGGTCCGCGCGCCGCCAGTTCGCGTCCGACGCGGCCACCCAGCGCGCGCCCGCGTAGTCGACCTCGCCCTCCTTGCGCGGCTTCTCCACGCCCGGTGTGCGCCACCACAGGCGCCCCAGCTCGTCACGGGCCAGCACGGCAGTGCCCGCCGCGGCCGCCGCTCCGCCGATCAGCAGGGCACGCCGGCCGATGTGCCGGTCGGCGTCCTTCTCGTTGGCTCGTCTCGCCCCCATGTGATCGTGAACGGATACTCGTGGGCTTCGGTTCCCGAGGGCCCTTACTCTTGAAGGGTTATGACTGACACCACGCAGCCCACCCGTCCTCTTCGCGTCCTCGCCGCCATGTCGGGCGGGGTCGACTCCGCCGTCGCCGCCGCCCGCGCGGCCGAGGCGGGGCACGACGTGACCGGCGTCCACCTCGCCCTCTCGGCGAACCCGCAATCGTTCCGCACGGGCGCGCGTGGCTGTTGCACCATCGAGGACTCCCGAGACGCCCGCCGCGCCGCCGACGTCATCGGTATCCCGTTCTACGTGTGGGACCTCGCCGACCGCTTCCGCGAGGACGTCGTCGAGGACTTCGTCGCCGAGTACGAGGCCGGCCGCACCCCGAACCCCTGCCTGCGCTGCAACGAGAAGATCAAGTTCGCCGCCCTGCTCGACAAGGCCCTCGCCCTCGGCTTCGACGCGGTCTGCACGGGCCACTACGCCCAGGTGATCGTCCGCGACGACGGCACCCGCGAACTGCACCGCGCCTCCGACATGGCCAAGGACCAGTCGTACGTCCTCGGCGTCCTGGACGACCGGCAGCTCGCCCACGCGCTGTTCCCCCTCGGCGACACGGTGACGACGAAGGACGAGATCCGCGCCGAGGCCGAGCGCCGCGGGCTGGCGGTGGCCAAGAAGCCCGACTCGCACGACATCTGCTTCATCGCCGACGGCGACACCCAGGGCTTCCTCGCCTCCCGCCTCGGCAAGGCGGAGGGCGACATCGTCGACGAGTCGGGAGCCAGGCTCGGCAGCCACGAGGGCGCGTACGGCTTCACCATCGGCCAGCGCAAGGGCCTCAGGATCGGCACCCCGGCCCCCGACGGCAAGCCGCGCTACGTCCTGGACATCTCGCCGGTGAACAACACGGTGACGGTCGGCCCGGCCGACGCCCTGGACGTGAACGCGCTCACCGCCATCAAGCCCCGCTGGTGCGGCGCCGCCCCGACCGGCCCCGGCACCTACACCGCCCAGCTCCGCGCCCACGGCGGCGAGACCGAGGTCAGGGCCGAACTCGTCGACGGCACCCTGGAGGTCACGTTCACCGAGCCGGTACGCGGCGTGGCCCCCGGCCAGGCGATCGTCCTGTACGACGGCACGCGCGTGGTCGGCTCGGCGACGATCGCGTCCACGGTGCGGGCGACGGCGGGCGTGGCGTAACCACGTCTGAGACGAACGGCTGAGACGACCACCCCTAGGCACCCGCCCCGGGGAGGAGTCACCCGGCGAAGAACTCCGCCAGCACCGGTGCGAGCGCGTTCGGGTCCACCATGTGGGTCTGCCCCTCCAGCGCCCGGTACGTGCCCTGAGGCACCGCCTCCGCGATCGCCCGCGTGGCCTCCCGCAGCCACGCGGGGCTCGCGCCGCCGGCCGCGGCCAGGACGGGGACGCCGACAGAGGCCAGCAGGGGACGGGGAACCCGGCCGTCACCCAGCACGGCGGCGTCGTACGCGAGGCTCTGCGCGAGGGCTTCCATGCCGGGCCACATGGGGGACTGGCGGGCACCCTGGATCATCTCCTCGGCCAGCCCGGTGAGCCGCAGGAACAACTCGACGGCGTCCCCGCGCCGGTCCTGCGCGAGCGCCTCGGTCAGCCCCTCGGTGTACTCGGTCCACTGCTTGGCGCCGTCCTCGTACACGGCGTACGGCGTCTCGTACACCGCGACCCGGCGCACCGGCAGCCCGCTCGCCGCGGCGTGCAGCACCAGCGCGCCACCGGACGAGATGCCGTACAGCGAGGCCTCGCCGCCCACCGCCCCGATCAGCGCCGCGAGGTCCTCGACCTCACGCTCCACCGCGAACGGGGCCGTGTCGCCGCTCTCGCCGCGGCCCCGGCGGTCGTAGGAGACCACCGTGAACCGGTCGGACAGCGGCACAGCCAGCGGCGCGACCGTGGCCCCCGTCGACATGGCCCCGCTGACCAGGATGACCGCGGGGCCCGCACCGGTGCTCTGGTATGCGATGGAGGTGCCGTCGCGCGAAGTCGTCTTCTTGTCCATGCTTCTGGAGATTGCCCGACGAGACCGGACTAATCGGTCACGACACTTCGACTTCGTAGAAGCAGAGGTGGTCCTTGATCTCGGCCACGTCCGGCTTCGGGGCGGGGTACGCCCAGACCAGATCGGCCGCGTCCGGCAGCGACCAGTAGGAGGCGGTGCCCTTGAACGGGCAGTAGGTGTGCGTCTCGGAGGGCTTCAACAGGTCGAGCCGTACGTCCTCCGGCGGGATGTAGTACCGCACCGGACAGCCCGTCTCCCGCAGGAGAAGGGGCCGTTCGGTCTCCGCCAGCACCTGGTCTCCGTGGACGACCCGTACTCGCTGCGTGCCCTGCTCGATGGTGATCGTGTGTCCTTCGGCCATACCGGAACAGCGCTCGCGGGCCGCCGGTTCTTCCCGCGTACGGTGGCTTCATGCGAATCTGCGTCTTCCTTTCCGCTGCCGACCTCGACGAGCGCTACACCCGCCCCGCACGGGAGTTCGCGAAGCTGATCGGCAAGGGCGGGCACACGCTGGTGTGGGGCGGCTCCGACGTGGGGCTGATGAAGGTGGTCGCCGACGGGGTGCAGGAGGCGGGCGGCCGGCTGCTGGGCGTCTCCGTGGACTTCCTGGCGGCCAAGGCACGTCAGGGAGCCGACGAGATGGTCATCGCGCGCGACCTGGCCGAGCGCAAGAGGCTCCTCCTGGAGAAGGCCGACGCGGTCGTCATCATGGTCGGCGGTACCGGCACGCTCGACGAGGCGACCGAGATCCTGGAACTGAAGAAGCACGGCCACACCGACAAGCCGGTCGTGCTCCTCAACACCGCGGGTTTCTACGACGGCCTCAAGGAGCAGTTCCGCCGCATGGAGGACGAGGGGTTCCTGCCGCGCCCGCTGACCGACCTGGTGTTCTTCGCCGAGGAGCCGGTGGGGGCGCTGGCGTACCTGGAGGAGAGCCGGGGCGTCGAATGAGGCGGGCCTGATGCGAGCATGGCGGGCATGGCTACTCATGTGATCACCGGAGCCGGGTCCGGCATCGGCGCGGCCGTGGCCCGCCGTCTGCACGCGCGCGGGGACGATCTCGTGCTGCACGCGCGCGACGCGGGCCGCGCGAAGGAACTGGCGGCGGAGTTCCCCGGCGCGCGGACGCTGGTGGGTGACCTGGCGGACCCCGACAAGCTGTCCTGGGCCTTCTCGCACCAGTCGCTTCCCGACCGCGTGGACTCCCTGCTCCACATCGCCGGCGTCGTCGACCTCGGCCCGGTGGGCGACCTCACGCCCAAGTCCTGGCGCCACCAGCTCAACGTCAACCTCGTCGCGCCCGCCGAGCTGACCCGCCACTTCCTGCCCCAACTCCGCGCCGCTCGCGGCCACGTGGTCTTCGTCAACTCCGGGGCCGGCCTGAACGCCCACGCCGACTGGTCCGCGTACGCGGCGTCCAAGCACGGTCTGAAGGCCCTGGCGGACGCGCTGCGCCACGAGGAACACGCGAACGGCGTCCGCGTCACCTCCGTGTATCCCGGCCGCACGGCAAGCCCCATGCAGGCCAAGGTCCACCAGCAGGAGGGCAAGGAGTACGACCCGTCCCAGTGGATCGACCCGGAGTCGGTCGCGAAGACACTCCTCCTGTCCCTGGACCTCCCGAGGGACGCGGAGATCAACGACGTGACGGTCCGCCCGGGCCGTTGACGGCTGACGGCCGTGGGGTTCGCGCAGGTCTCGGTCTCTTGATTGGTTCACCTCTCGACCGACCGAGTCGGGTGGTGGGTGGGCGAAGGTCCGGGGGTCCAGGGGGCGGAGCCCCCTGGTACGGGGTCGAAGGGGCAGCGCCCCTGGGGATGGGACGGGTAGGGGCGGCGGGGGCGAGAAACCGCCCCCGCACCGGAGCACCCACCCCCCACCACCACCTACGTAGGCTTCTGCACGTGACCGCAACTTTCAGCTTCGCCCCCGCCACCGGCATCGGCTCCCTCCCCGGCGGCGACGCCAGGGAGGCCGCCAGGACAGCCACCGGCTCCTTCGAGGACTTCCCCTTCCTTCCCGAGCTCCCCGCCCGCGGCCCCGGCGCGGACATGATCGGCCGGACCGCAGGAATGCTCGTCGAGCTGTACGCGCGCGTGGAGCCCAGCGGCTGGCGGCTCGGCGACCGCCCGGGCCGGGACACCAAGCGGGCCTGGTCGTGGCTGGGCGAAGACCTCGACGCGCTGGAGGAGTTCACCCAGGGGTACGAAGGGCAGCTGAAGGTGCAGGCCGTCGGACCCTGGACCCTCGCCGCCGCCCTGGAACTGAGAAACGGTCAGGCCGCCCTCTCCGACCCCGGCGCCTGCCGCGACCTCGCCGCCTCGCTCGCCGAGGGCGTGCGACTGCACCTGGAGGAGGTCCGGCGGCGCGTACCGGGTGCCCAGCTCGTGCTCCAGCTCGACGAGCCCTCCCTCGTCCCCGTACTGCGCGGGCAGGTGAAGACCGCCAGCGGGTACCGGACCCACCGCGCCCCCGACCGCCAGCTCGTCGAGTCCACGCTCCGGGACATCATCGGAGTTCACGGCGGCGGCCCGGTCGTGGTCCACTCGTGCGCGACGGACGTCCCCTTCGCCCTGCTGCGCCGGGCGGGCGCGGCCGCGGTCTCCTTCGACTTCTCGCTCCTCACCGAGCGTGACGACGACGCGATCGGTGAGGCGGTGGAGGGCGGCACCCGGCTCTTCGCCGGTGTCGTGCCGGGCACGGACGGCCCATTGTCAGACCCTGCCGGTAGCGTCATGGGTGTCAGGACGCTGTGGCGCAGGCTGGGGCTGCATCCGGGACTTCTCGGGGAGGCGGTCACGGTGACGCCGTCGTGCGGACTCGCGGGGGCGTCCCCCGCGTATGCGCGCGAGGCCCTCGCCCACTGCGCCCGGGCGGCGAGATCCCTCGCGGACAACCCAGAGTAACGGGAGGACAACACGGTGGCCGGCGAAAAGCAAGCGGAGACGACGGTGCCAGACGAGGCACGGGAGAAGCACGCGCAGCTCGCTGAGCAGATCGAGGAGCACCGCTTCCGGTACTACGTGAACGACGCTCCGGTCGTCAGCGACGCGGAGTTCGACAAGCTCCTGCGCACCCTGGAGGCGCTGGAGGAGGAGCACCCCGAGCTGCGCACGCCGAACTCGCCGACCCAGAAGGTCGCGGGGGCGTACGAGACGGAGTTCACGGCGGTCCAGCACCGCTCCCGCATGCTCTCGCTCGACAACGCCTTCAGCGACGAGGAGCTCGCCGCCTGGGCCGAGCGCGTCGCCAAGGACGTGGGCGCCCCGGACTACCACCTGCTGTGCGAGCTCAAGGTCGACGGCCTCGCCGTCAACCTGACGTATGAGCACGGCCGGCTCACACGCGCGGCGACCCGGGGCGACGGCCGCACCGGCGAGGACATCACGCCCAACGTCCGTACGATCGCGGAGATCCCGGACCGCCTGAAGGGCGACCGCGTCCCGGACCTTGTGGAGATCCGCGGCGAGGTCTACTTCCCGATGGAGAAGTTCCAGGAGCTCAACGCCCGCCTGGTCGAGGCCGGTGACAAGCCCTTCGCCAACCCGCGCAACGCGGCGGCCGGTTCACTGCGCCAGAAGGACCCGCGCGTCACCGCCACCCGCCCCCTCCACATGGTCGTGCACGGCATCGGAGTCCTGGAGGGCTTCGACGGCATGACCCGCCTCTCCCAGGGCTACGACCTCCTGAAGACCTGGGGCCTGCCCACCTCCGGGCACAACAAGGTGGTCGACGGCCTCGACGGCGTCCGGGAGTTCATCGCGTACTACGGCGAGAACCGGCACTCCGTGGAGCACGAGATCGACGGAGTCGTCGTCAAGCTCGACGAGATCCCGCTCCAGGGGCGTCTGGGCTCCACCTCGCGCGCCCCGCGCTGGGCGATCGCATACAAGTACGCGCCGGAAGAGGTGAACACCAAGCTCATCAACATCCGCGTGGGCGTGGGCCGTACGGGCCGGGTCACGCCGTACGCCCAGGTCGAACCGGTCACGGTCGCGGGCTCCGAGGTCGAGTTCGCCACCCTGCACAACCAGGAGGTCGTCAAGGCCAAGGGCGTCCTCATCGGGGACACGGTGGTGCTGCGCAAGGCCGGTGACGTCATCCCGGAGATCCTCGGCCCGGTCGTCGACCTGCGCGACGGCAGCGAGGAGCCCTTCGTCATGCCGTCGAAGTGCCCCGAGTGCGGCACCCCGTTGAGGCCGATGAAGGAAGGCGACATCGACCTCCGCTGCCCGAACGCCCGCACCTGCCCCGCCCAGTTGCGGGAACGTCTGTTCTATCTCGCGGGCCGCAAGTCGCTGGACATCGAGCACTTCGGGTATGTGGCCGCGGCCGCCCTCACCAAGCCGCTGGAGCCCGAGGAGCCGCCGCTGACCGACGAGGGCGACCTCTTCGACCTGACCATCGAGCAACTGCTGCCGATCAAGGCGTACGTCCTCGACCAGGACAGCGGCCTGCCCAAGCGCGACCCGAAGACCGGCGAGGAGAAGGTCGCCACCGTCTTCGCCAACCAGCAGGGCGAGCCGAAGAAGAACGCGCTCGCCATGCTGGAGAACATCGCGGCCGCGAAGCAACGCCCCCTCGCCCGCATCCTGACCGGCCTGTCGATCCGCCATGTCGGCCCGGTCGCCGCCGAGGCACTGGCCCGCGAGTTCCGCTCCGTGGACCGCATCGAGCAGGCCTCCGAGGAGGAGCTGGCGGCCACCGACGGCGTCGGCCCGATCATCGCGAAATCACTCAAAGAGTGGTTCTCCGAAGAGTGGCATCAGGAGATCCTCCGCAAATGGAAGGCCGCCGGCGTCCGGATGGAGGAGGAGGGCTCGGGCGGGGACGAGGGCCCGCGTCCGCTCGAAGGGCTCACCCTCGTCGTGACCGGCACACTCGAGCACTTCACCCGGGACGGCGCCAAGGAGGCGTTGCAAACTCGTGGCGCGAAAGTGACCGGTTCTGTTTCGAAGAAGACGTCTTTCGTCGTTGTGGGTGACAATCCAGGTTCGAAGTACGACAAGGCGATGCAGCTCAAGGTGCCCGTTCTGAACGAGGACGGCTTCAACGTCCTGCTGGAACAGGGCCCGGAGGCGGCGGCCGAAGTCGCGCTTCCGACCCAGGAGTAGCGAGGAGCGGCGGTTGAAGGCCACCCGATCGGCGCATACCAGATGCATACGGGTGGCCGGGGCGCATTCGGGCAACCGTCGACGACCGGTGCCCGTGGAAGCCTTCTGCGGCCTACTGTTGAGACATGCGCCTGCCGTGCCCAGCTGCGGTCGGGGCATCCCTTTGCTCTTGAAGAGCCTTCAGGAGCGGTGGGAAGGGTTTTCCAACGCGGCACCGCCGAGGCTGGTCGAGGCGAGGGCCGCGTGGCGTGGGCACCGCCGGCTGTGAGAGGGACGGGAATGGAACCGAGCGAGAGCGCCGCCCCGGACTCACGGCTGCGCCTGCGCCGGATGGTCGGCGCATGGCGGGAGATCCGGCGGGCCGCGCGGCCCGCGGAGCGTCCGGGCACGGAGGGGCACGCCGCCGGACAGTACCCGGCCGGACCCTACACGCAGACCGAAGGCCCGGGCGCCCACCGCCACACCGCCGACCGCACCTCCGGACTGTCGGACACCGAGGCGGAACGACACCTGTCCTGGCCCGCGCTGCCCGCGGCGGTCGTCGCGGCGGCCGGGTTCGTCCTGGGAGCCGGCTTCTACCGGGCCTTCACGGACGGCCACGCGCTCTTCCCGTCCGGCACCGTCGGCTGGTCGCTGGCCGTGCTGACCGGCGTCATCGTCGGCCACCTGGTGGCACTGGGCCGCGCCCGCTGGTGGGGCGGCACCGGCTCGGGCGCCGCCCTGACCCTCGCCGTCCTGCTGCTGTACGGCTGGGTGGCCGCCGGCATGGTCAGCCTCACCGTCGTCCTGCTGGTCGGCGTGGCCCGCCGCGGCCGCTGGCGCCAGGGCGTCATGCACGGCGCGGTGGACATCCTCGGCATCGGCGCCGGAGCCCTGCTGCTGCGCGCCTTCGGCCGGGTGCCGTCCGTCGAGCACCCCTGGAACCCGGACACCTGGACCGTCTACACCGCCCCCGAGGTCGTGCTGGTCGCGGTCGCCTACCTCGCGGTCACCCGCACCCTCGGCTGGTATCTGCACGCCCCGCGCTCCGGCGGCCTGCCCACCGTCGCCCGCACCGCCCTGGTCAGACAGGGCCTGCTCGCGGTCGCGCTGCTCGGCATCGCGCCCCTGGTCTGCGTGGTCGCCGCCGCGAAGCCCATCCTGCTGCCGCTGTTCGCCATCCCCCTCGTCGCCCTCGACTCCACCCTGTGGATAGCCCGGGCCCGGGCGGAGGAGCAGCTGCGCGATCCGCTGACCGGGCTTCCCAACCGCCAGTGGCTGCTGGAGCGCATCTGGACGGCCCTGGACGACGCCGAGCGCATCGGCGCCCGCTCCGCCCTGATGCTGATCGACCTGGACCGCTTCCGGTCGGTCAACGACACGCTGGGTCACCTCGCCGGTGACCGGCTGCTCCTCCAGATAGCCGACCGGCTCCGGCTGGCACTGCCGCGCGGTGCGGAGGCCGCACGGCTCGGCGGGGACGAGTTCGCCGTGTTACTGCCGGTCGCCGACTCCACGACCTCCGCGACCCGGGTCGCCCGCGGCCTCGTCGCCGCCCTCAGCTCCCCGCTCGACCTCGACGGACTCACCCTCGTCCTGGAGGCCAGCGCCGGAGTCGCCGTCTTCCCCGATCACGCCCTCGACGCCGAGGGGCTGCTGCGCCGGGCGGACGTGGCGATGTACCAGGCGAAGCGGGACCGTACGGGCGTCGAGGTCTACGAGTCCAAACGGGACTCCAACACCCCGGACCGGCTCGGGCTGCTGGGCGATCTGCGCCGGGCCCTGGACGCGCGCGAGGTCGAGCTGCACTACCAGCCCAAGGTCCGCTTCGACGGACAGGTGGCCGGCCTCGAGGCCCTGGTCCGCTGGGTGCACCCCGAGCGCGGCAAGGTGCCGCCGGACGAGTTCATCGCCATCGCCGAGTCGTCCGGCCTGATGCCCCACCTCACCGAATACGTCCTGGACACGGCCCTCGCCCAGGTCGCCGAGTGGCGCACGCAGGGGCTGTTCGTCCCGGTCGCGGTCAACGTCTCCCCGCGCGACGTCCACACGCCCGGCTTCGCCGGCTCGGTGGCCGCCCGGCTGGCCCGCCACGGCGTCCCGGCGGGAGCGCTCCAACTGGAGATAACGGAGCACGTGCTCCTGGAGGACCCGCAGCGTGCCGCCGACACCCTCGCCGCACTGACCGGCCACGGCGTGAAGATGTCCCTGGACGACTTCGGCACCGGCTACTCCTCGCTGGTGCACCTGCGCCGGCTCCCCGTCAGCGAACTGAAGATCGACCGTTCCTTCGTCGCCCGGCTGGCCTTCGACACCGAGGACGCGGAGATCGTGCGCTGCACGGTCGACCTCGCGCACTCGCTCGGCCTCCTCGTCGTCGCGGAGGGCGTCGAGGACGACGAGACCTGGGAGCGGCTGCGGGACATGGGCTGTGACGCCGTACAGGGCTGGCTGGTCGCGGCCGCGATGCCGCCGGAGGAGACGACGGCATGGCTGCGGGCGCGGGGGTCACGAGGGTGGCAGCGGCCGCGGGCGGCGTTGCCGGCGGCGGCGACCGACGAGTAGTTCTTTCCCCCCGCCGCCCTTACCCGTCCCATCCCCAGGGGCTGCGCCCCTTCGACCCCCTTGGCGGGAGAGCACAGGGGCGAGTGCGGGTTATTCGCGCCCATGCGGCGGAGCCGCCTGCTTTTAGGGGCGCGGGGAACTGCGCGACCAGCCCCCAGTTACCCGCACTCGCCCACCCGCCGCTGGGATCGGGCTTTCCACGGTGCCAAACCCGTGCGCGGGCATGTGGGCGCGCCCCATAGGATTGGCCCCAAACCACACACACTCACCCCAGAGGATCGCTGCATGCCTGGCATCACGCGCGAGGAGGTCGCCCACCTCGCACGGCTGGCGCGTCTGGAGCTGAAGCCCGAAGAGCTCGAGCACTTCGCGGGACAGCTGGACGACATCATCGGCGCGGTCGCCCGCGTCAGTGAGGTCGCCGACCAAGACGTACCGCCGACCTCGCACCCGCTCCCGCTGACGAACGTCATGCGCGCGGACGAGGTCCGTCCGTCGCTCACCCCCGAGCAGGCGCTCTCCGGCGCCCCGGCCCAGGAGCAGCAGCGTTTCAAGGTGCCGCAGATCCTGGGGGAGGACTAACCGCCATGACGGACAACGTCACCATCATCAAGCTCACGGCCGCCGAGACCGCCGCGAAGATCGCCTCCGGCGAGCTCACCGCGGTCGAGGTCACCGAGGCCCACCTGGCCCGCATCGAAGCGGTCGACGAGAAGGTGCACGCCTTCCTGCACGTCGACCGCGAGGGCGCGCTGGCCCAGGCTCGTGCCGTCGACGAGAAGCGGGCCAAGGGCGAGAAGCTCGGCCCCCTCGCCGGCGTCCCCCTCGCGCTCAAGGACATCTTCACCACCGAGGGCATCCCGACGACCGTCGGCTCGAAGATCCTCGAGGGCTGGATCCCGCCGTACGACGCGACCGTCACCAAGAAGCTGAAGGCCGCCGACGTCGTCATCCTCGGCAAGACCAACATGGACGAGTTCGCCATGGGGTCGTCGACGGAGAACAGCGCCTACGGCCCGACCGGCAACCCCTGGGACCTCACCAAGATCCCCGGCGGCTCCGGCGGCGGTTCCTCCGCCGCTCTCGCCTCCTTCCAGGCCCCGCTCGCCATCGGCACCGACACCGGCGGATCCATCCGCCAGCCGGCCGCCGTCACCGGCACGGTCGGCGTGAAGCCGACGTACGGCGCGGTCTCCCGCTACGGCATGGTCGCCTTCTCCTCCTCCCTCGACCAGGGCGGGCCCTGCGCCCGTACGGTCCTGGACGCGGCCCTGCTGCACGAGGTCATCGCCGGGCACGACCCGCTCGACTCCACCTCCATCGACGCCCCGGTCCCGCCGGTCGTCGAGGCCGCCCGCAACGGCAGCGTCGCGGGCATGCGCGTCGGCGTGGTCAAGCAGTTCCGCGGCGAGGGCTACCAGGCCGGTGTCATCCAGCGCTTCGACGAGTCCGTCGCCCTCCTCAAAGAGCTGGGCGCCGAGATCGTCGAGCTGGACTGCCCGTCCTTCGACCTCGCCCTGTCGGCGTACTACCTGATCGCCCCCTCCGAGTGCTCCTCCAACCTCGCCCGCTTCGACGGCCTGCGCTACGGCCTGCGGACCGGCGACGACGGCACGCACTCCGCCGAGGAGGTCACCTCCCTCACCCGCGAGGCGGGCTTCGGCCCCGAGGTCAAGCGCCGCATCATGCTCGGCACGTACGCCCTGTCGAGCGGGTACTACGACGCGTACTACGGCAGCGCCCAGAAGGTCCGTACGCTCATCACGAACGACTTCGAGAAGTCGTTCGAGCAGGTCGACGTGATCGTCTCCCCGACCACGCCCACCACCGCCTTCCCGATCGGCGAGCGTGCCGACGATCCGATGGCGATGTACCTCGCGGACCTGTGCACCATCCCGACCAACCTGGCGGGCAACGCGGCCATGTCGCTGCCCTGCGGTCTCGCCCCGGAGGACAACCTTCCGGTCGGGCTGCAGATCATCGCCCCCGCGCTGAAGGACGACCGCCTTTACAAGGTCGGCGCCGCCGTCGAGGCCGCCTTCGTGGAAAGGTGGGGTCACCCGCTGATCGAGGAGGCACCGTCGCTGTGAGCGCACTGACCAAGGCCAAGGGCTTCAAGAAGTCCAAGTCCGGTACGTACCTGTCCATCGCCGGGACCGCGTTCGGCGCGATCGGCGTCGCCAAGCGGCTCAAGAAGGCCCGCGCCGACAAGGACACCCTGGTCCTGATCGACGCCACCGTGTCCGCCGTCGCCATCGTCACAGGCCTCGCCATCCTCTACCGCGAGCTGAAGCGGCTGGGCGACGACGACGTCCTGCTGGGCTGAGAGGGAAGTTTCACCGTGACCACCACGATCGACCTGGTGTCGTACGAGGACGCGCTGGCGTCGTACGACCCCGTCATGGGCCTCGAGGTCCATGTCGAACTCGGCACCAAGACGAAGATGTTCTGCGGCTGTTCGACCGAGCTGGGCGCCGAGCCCAACTCGCAGACCTGCCCGACCTGCCTCGGCATGCCCGGCTCGCTCCCGGTCGTCAACGCGACCGGCGTCGAGTCCGCGATCAAGATCGGTCTCGCGCTGAACTGCGAGATCGCCGAGTGGTGCCGCTTCGCCCGGAAGAACTACTTCTATCCGGACATGCCGAAGAACTTCCAGACCTCCCAGTACGACGAGCCGATCGCCTTCAACGGCTACCTCGACGTGCAGCTGGAGGACGGCGAGACCTTCCGCGTGGAGATCGAGCGCGCCCACATGGAGGAGGACACCGGCAAGTCGATGCACGTCGGTGGCGCGACGGGCCGTATCCACGGCGCCTCGCACTCGCTCCTGGACTACAACCGCGCCGGCATCCCGCTCATCGAGATCGTCACCAAGCCGATCGAAGGGGCGGGCGAGCGCGCCCCCGAGGTGGCCAAGGCGTACGTCCGTGAGCTGCGCGAGGTCATCAAGGCGCTCGGCGTCTCCGAGGCCCGTATGGAGATGGGCCAGATGCGCTGCGACGTGAACCTGTCGCTGCGCCCGCACGGCCGGGAGAAGTTCGGCACGCGCTCCGAGACGAAGAACGTGAACTCGCTGCGGTCCGTGGAGCGCGCGGCCCGCTTCGAGATCCAGCGGCACGCGGCCGTGCTGAACAGCGGCGGCACGATCATCCAGGAGACCCGGCACTTCCACGAGGACACGGGGTCGACGACCTCGGGCCGCGTCAAGGAGGAGGCCGAGGACTACCGGTACTTCCCGGAGCCGGACCTGGTGCCGGTGGCCCCGACGCGCGAGTGGGTCGAGGAGATCCGTTCCGGTCTGCCGGAGCTGCCGCTGGTCCGCCGCAACCGCCTGCGCGAGGAGTGGGGCATCAGCGGCACCGAGATGCAGGCGATCCTCAACGCCGGTGCCCTGGAGTCGATCGTCGCCACCATCGACGCCGGTGCCGACGCCGGCTCCGCGCGCAAGTGGTGGATGGGCGAACTGGCCCGCAGCGCCAACGAGTCGGGCAAGACCCTGGACGAGCTGGCGATCACGCCGGAGCAGGTCGCCCGGGTCAGCAAGCTGGTGTCCTCCGGCGACCTGAACGACAAGCTGGCCCGCCAGGTCATCGAAGGCGTCCTCGCGGGCGAAGGCACCCCGGACGAGGTCGTCGACAAGCGTGGTCTGAAGGTCGTCTCCGACGAGGGCGCCCTCACCACCGCCGTCGAGGAGGCCATCGCCGGCAACCCGGGCGTCGCGGACAAGATCCGCGGCGGCAAGGTGGCCGCGGCCGGTGCCCTGGTCGGCGCCGTCATGAAGGCCACCCGCGGTCAGGCGGACGCGGCCCGCGTCAAGGAGCTGATCCTTCAGAAGCTGGGCGTCAGCGAGGGCTGAGTCCCGTTGTCGAAAGCCCGGGGGGATGCATCGCAACCGGATGCATCCCCCCGGGTTCGTTCTCAGAGCCGGCGCCCCACGAGCCGTACGAAGCCCAGCGCGCGCCCCTCGTCCACCCGCAGCATCTCCGCGCACTGGCGGGCCATCCGCACGTGGAACTCCTCGGTGCTCTCCTCGGCGACCACGTCGCACCACAGGAGCCAGTCCCGCCAGCCGTCCGGCTGCCAGTCGGCCGCCTCGACCTCGACGGCCCCGCTGCGCGTCCAGTGGCGCCGCCACCAGTCGGGGGAGTGGAAGCACCAGAAGTCGGGCTCCCACCACGGCGCGAGGTGCTCGGGCGGCTCGGTGCCCGTCGGCTCCTCCCGCAGTGCGGGGACGACGACACCGATCCGCCCGCCCGGCTTCAACAGCCGGGTCAGGCCAGGCAGATAGAGGTCGTCGGTGCCGAAGTACTGGTATGCGTCGATGCTCGCGATGGCGTCGAAGCTGCCCTCGGCGAAGGGCAGGTCGTGCGCCTCGACGTGCACGGGCTGCACCCGGTCGGCGAATCCGGCCTCGGCGATCCGGCGGGCGTTCTCGTCGGGCTTGACCCACAGGTCGGCCGCGGTGACCTGGGCGTCGTACTCCCTGGCCAGGAAGACCGAGGTCATAGCCCGGCCGCAGCCCAGGTCGAGGACGCGGGCGCCCGGGCGCAGGGCGTCCAGCCCGAGGGCGGGCGCGAGCCACTCCAGCAGCCACAGCGCGTGCGGGCCCATCTGGTTCTCGATGGTCCAGCGGACGTCGTAGCTGTTGCTGCGCGGGTAGCGGGCGTGGGTCAGCCGCTTGGTGAGGTCCTCATTCGAGGTCCTCGGGGTGTTGTCCGGCATCGGTGAACGGGCTCCTTGAGTCCGGGGAAGCGGAAGGGGATACGGAGGAGCTCGGCCGAACGCTCAAACAATGCACCTGCTCAGGTGGGCGGCGAGGTGCCGCGAGGACGGAAGACGCGCGGAAACTATCAGTCGGCCGCCGGGCCCCGCATCCGATTTCTCAGCCGGACGCGGTACGCTCGCCCGCCATGAGTGGACGCGGTGATTCCGAGATACACGACGTCGGAGATCCGGCCGAGGACGCCCGGCGGGCCCGCTGGACGGCGGCCGCCGGCGGGGCGCTGCTGGCGCTCGCGGGCCTGGCCGCTTCGACGCTCCGCCTCACCGGCTCCGCCCCCACGCTCGTCCCGGCCGCCTACGCCCTCGGCGCTGTGGTGTGCGCGCTGGCGTCGGTCCTCGGGTCCCGCGGGCGCACCCGGCGGGCCCTGTGGCTGCTGATCGCCGGCGTGATGGTGATGGCGCTGGGCGACCAGTTCGACTGAGGTGACAGAGTGCCCGTTACTGTCCTGTGATCTGTCTCCCACTCTTGTGAATAAACGCACGAACGCGTCAAACGATCACTTCCGCCTGCCAGAGTGGTCCTCACATTGCTCATGCGTTCTTTGCGGGCCGTTCACATCGTGTAGTTCGAAGATGTCTCATGAACGACTGACCCCGGTCAAAGATCCACATATAGCCCCCGGGAGCTCGTTCGTGGCAGCCCTCGCACGCTGGTGTGTCCAACGACGCCTCGTCGTCGTTCTCCTGTGGCTCCTCGCGCTCGGCGGAGTGAGCACGGCCGCCGTCGTCGCGGGCTCCGCCTACTCGAACGACTACGAGGTCCCCGGCACCGAGTCCGGCCGCGCCACCCAGCTGCTGCGTGACGGCTTCCCTGACCTCGGCGGCGACAGCGACACCGTTGTCTGGCACACCGACTCCGGCACCGTCCGGGCCGCCGACGTCGAACAGACCATGACCCGCGCCCTGGACCGGATCGAGGCCCTGCCCGGCGTGGCCGACGTCTCCGGCCCGTACGACGATCAGGGCGCCGCCCGGATCAGCGCCGACGGACACACGGCCTACGCCACGGTGACCTTCGACGATCCGGCCGAGAACATCGACCAGGGCGAGGCACAGGCCGTCGTCAGCGCCGCGAAGGACGCCGCGAGCGACGGGCTCCAGGTGGAGCTCGGCGGCACCGCCATCGCGCTCACCGAGTCGTCCGGCGGACACCTCGCCGAGGTGGTCGGCGTGGCCGTCGCCGCCCTCGTCCTGTTCCTCGCCTTCGGCTCGCTCGCCGCCTCACTGCTGCCCATCGCCACCGCGCTGGTCAGCGTCGGCACCGCGTACGCCGGGATCGTGCTGCTCGGGCACGTCATGACCGTCGCCGACTTCGCGCCCATGCTGGGGATGCTGATCGGGCTCGGCGTCGGCATCGACTACGCGCTGTTCATCGTCACCAGACACCGGCGCGGCCTCAAACGCGGCCTGTCCGTGACGGAAGCGGTCACCAACGCCGTCGCCACCACCGGACGAGCGGTGGTCTTCGCGGGTGCCACCGTTTGCATAGCCCTGCTGGGGATGCTGATCCTCCGGCTCGGCTTCCTCAACGGTGTCGCGATAGCCGCCTCGCTGACCGTCGTCCTGACGGTCGCGGCCTCCGTGACCCTGCTGCCCGCCCTGCTGTCCCTCATCGGCATGCGCGCCCTCAGCCGGCGCGAGCGGCGCCACCTCACCGAACACGGGCCCCAGCCCGAGCTGCCGACCGGGTTCGCCGCCCGCTGGTCGGCGTTCGTCGAGCGCCACCCCAAACTGCTCGGCGCACTCGCCCTGGGCGTGATCACGGTCCTCGCCCTGCCCACCCTGGGGCTCCACCTGGGCACCTCCGACCAGGGCAACAACCCACAGGCGTCGACCACACGCCAGGCGTACGACCTCCTCGCGGACGGCTTCGGACCCGGCGTGAACGGCCCCCTCACCCTCGTCACGCACGTCCACGGCGCCGAGGACAAGCTCGCCCTGGACAACCTCGACGCCACCGTCCGCGGCACCGAGGGCGTCGCGTCGGTGACACCGGTGACATACGACTCCGGCGGCGACACCGCGTACTTCACGATCGTCCCCGAGTCCTCGCCGCAGTCCCAGCGGACCAGCGACCTCGTCGACCGGCTGCGCAGCGACGTCCTGCCGCGCGCCGAGACCGGGACCTCCCTCGACGTCCAGGTCGGCGGGGTGACGGCCGGCTACGACGACTTCGCCGAGGTCATCGTCGGCAAGCTGCCCCTGTTCGTCGGCGTCGTCATCGGCCTGGGCTGTCTGCTGCTCCTGTTCGCCTTCCGGTCCGTGGGCATCCCGCTGAAGGCCGCCGTGATGAACGTCGCCGCGGTCGCCGCCGCCTTCGGCGTGGTCGTCGCGATCTTCCAGTGGGGCTGGGGGAGTGAGCTGCTGGGGCTGGGCCGCGCCGGGCCCATCGAGCCCTTCCTCCCGGTGATCATGGTGTCGGTCCTCTTCGGGCTCTCCATGGACTACCAGGTCTTCCTGGTCAGCCGGATGTACGAGGAGTGGCTGGAGACCGGTGACAACCGGCGGGCCGTCCGTGTCGGTCTCGCCGAGACCAGCCGGGTGATCAACTCCGCCGCGGTCATCATGATCTCCGTCTTCCTCGCCTTCGTGCTCAGCGGAGACCGGGTGATCGCCATGTTCGGCATCGCGCTCGCCGCCGCCGTCGCCCTCGACGCGTTCGTGCTCCGTACGTTGCTGGTGCCGGCCCTGATGCACCTGCTCGGCGGCGCCAACTGGTGGCTGCCACGCTGGCTGGACCGCCGTATGCCCCGCATCAGCATCGAGCCGCCCGAGCGCCGCGCCGCCCATGAAAGGCTGGCCGCCGTGGCGGACGCCGAGGTGGCGGACGTACTGATGAAGGGGCGGGACGAAGAGGATGTACGCGATATCTCTGGGTGACGACGGAGCCGAACTGCGTCCCTTGGAGCCGTGGCACGCCGAGGAGTTCCTCGCGCATCTGGACCGGGGGCGGGAGTTCATCGGACAGTTCATCGCCTTCGGCTCCAAGGCGACGGACGTGGAGTCCACCCGGGCCATGCTCCAGCGGTACGCCGACATGCGCGCCGCCGACACCGCCTCCCTGCACGGCCTGTGGCTGGAGGGGAAGCTCGTGGGCGGAGTGCTGTTCCTGAACTTCGACGCGGAGAACGCCAACTGCGAGGTCGGCTGCTGGCTGGAACCCGCCGGCACCGGGCGCGGTCTGGTCACCCGGGCCATGCGGATCCTCATCGACTTCGCCGTCGAGCAGCGCGGCATCCACCGCGTCGAGTGGATCGCCGCCACGGGGAACACGCCCAGCCTGAACGTGGCCCGGCGGCTGGGGATGACCCTGGAGGGAGTGCGCCGGGAGAGCCACCCCTATGGTGGTGTGCGGCACGACCTCGAGGTGTGGTCGATTCTCGCGCCCGAGTGGCGGGACGCACGCGCGCGTGCCGCTCACAGCGATCATTAAGAAACCTCTCAGACAGGATCCGTACGGTGCCGGACATGGGAACCAAGACAGTTGACGAGACCGGCGCCGAGACGGGTGCCGAGACCACGACCGACGAGGAGAAGACGGGCACCACCGACCTGACCAAGACCGACGAGGCGACGAAGACCGAGGCCGAGGCCGACGTCGACACCGACGCCGACGACCTGGGCGAGGAGCTCGAGGCGGTCGAGGCGGAGGGCCCGACGGGCGTGGGCCAGGGTGCCGGTGCCGTCGTCTCCGCCGCGCTCGGCGTCGTCTCGCTCACCGGCGGGTGGGTCTCCACCGTGGCCGCCGCGCGCGAGACCCTCATCGGCCAGCTGGGGACCTCGTCGACCGCGAGCGTCGCCACGCAGGTCAAGGAGGTGTACGGCGACGCCTGGGAGACCACCGCGATGTGGGGTGGCATCTTCGCGCTCGTCGCGCTGCTCGTCGGTGCCGCGGTCCTGGTCCGGCCCGCCTTCGGGACGCCCGGCAAGCCGCAGGCCGTGTGGATCAAGTCCGTCGCCTGGGGCGGTGTCTCGCTCGGCGTCATCGGCCTGCTCCTGGCCGTCCTGAAGTACACCGACGTCCTGCTCGGACTGCCGTCGGCCAGCTGACACACCACGTGACCCGAGGGGTCTTAGGAACGCCGTGAGCGACTTACGGCCCTCCTAAGGCCCCTCACGCACGTCTAAGGCCCCGCCCGCCGCGGAAGATGCGGAACTCTCCCGATGTGGCGGCCCCGCCTGGGAGACGAAGGTGGAGACATCGCAGCAAGCGAAGCCGACACCGGCCTCTCACCAGGGACACAGGGGACACACCATGTATGAGTACGAGATCTCCCAGCTCCGTTCCGCCGAACTGATCCGCCAGGCCGAGCAGGAGCGGCTGGCCCGCGAGGCCCTCCGCGGCCGCCGCGCCGCCCGCCGCGAGGCCGCCCGGCGCGCCGCCGAGGGCGAGGTGCATACCGGCCGCCCCCGCAGGCACCGGTTCCCGCGTACGGCGTGAGTGCCGGGGCGGGGGACGGCCTCCCCGGCCTCCCCGCGAAAACCGGTGCCGCACTGTCAGACCCGCGTGCGATGCTCGGCCTCGTGGAGACCAGGTCCGTCAGTCCGGTGTTCGTCGGTCGCACCGATGAGCTGGACACGCTGAACGACGCGCTCGCCCGCGCTGCCGCGGGCGAGCCGCAGGCGTTACTGCTCGGGGGCGAGGCAGGCGTCGGCAAGACTCGCCTGGTCGAGGAGTTCGCCACCGCCGCCTGCCGGCGCGGAGCCGTCGTCGCACTCGGCGGCTGTGTCGAGATCGGCGCCGACGGACTGCCGTTCGCGCCCTTTTCCACCGCCCTGCGCGCCCTGCGCCGCGCACTGCCCGACGAGCTCGCCGCCGCGGCCGCCGGTCAGGAGGAGGAACTCGCCCGGCTGCTGCCCGAACTCGGCGAAACGGCAACTGCCCGCGGGCCGGGCCGGCACGACGAGGAGGGCATGGCCCGCCTCTTCGAACTCACCGCCCGCCTCCTGGAGCGCGTCGCCGCCGACCGCACGGTCGTCGTCGCCCTGGAGGACCTGCACTGGGCCGACGCCTCCACCCGCCACCTCCTCGCCTACCTCTTCCGCACCCTGCGCACCGGCAGCCTCGTCGTCCTCGCGACCTACCGCTCCGACGACATCCACCGCCGCCACCCGCTGCGCCCCCTGCTCGCCGAACTCGACCGGCTGCGCACCGTCCGCCGCCTCGAACTCGGCCGCTTCAACCGAGCCGAGGTCGGCCGTCAGGTCGCCGGCATCCTGGCCCACGAACCCGAGCCGGCCCGGGTCGACGAGATCTTCGAACGCTCCGACGGCAACGCCTTCTTCGTCGAGGAACTCGCCGTGGCCGCCCACGAGGGCTGCCGCACAGGCCTCACCGACTCCCTCCGCGACCTCCTCCTGGTCCGCGTCGAGGCACTGCCCGAGAGCGCCCAGCGGGTCGCCCGGATCGTCGCCGAGGGCGGCTCCACCGTCGAGTACCGGCTGCTCGCAGCCGTCGCCGGGCTCGCCGAGGACGACCTCATCGAGGCGCTCAGGGCCGCCGTCAACGCCAACATCCTGCTCGCCGCGCCCGACGGGGACGGCTACCGCTTTCGCCACTCCCTGGTCCGCGAGGCGGTCGGCGACGACCTGCTGCCCGGCGAACGCTCCCGCCTCAACCGCCGCTACGCCGGGGCCCTGGAGGCCGACCCCACGCTCGTCCCGGCCGGAGAACGCGTGATGCGCCTGGCCAGCTACTGGTACCACGCCCACGACGCCGCCAAGGCCCTGCCCGCCGTCCTGGACGCCTCCGTCACCGCCCGCCGCCGGCACGCCTACTCCGAACAACTGCGGCTCCTGGAACGCGCGATGGAGCTGTGGGACGCCACCCCCGAGGACGTCCGCGCCGAGCTGCGACCCGCCGACTACACCGAGATCTACCCGCCCTGTGGCTGCGACCCGGCCACCACCCCACTGCGCTACCTCGACCTGATGGCCGAGGCCGCGGTCGCCGGACGGCTGTGCTCGGAACGCGAACGCGCCCTGAAGATCATCAAGCGGGCGCTGCGACTGCTGGAGGACGAGGACGACCCACTGCGCGCCGCCTGGTTCTGGACCCAGCGCTCCCGCCTGGTCCAGGCACAGGCCCGCGGCGACGGCTGGGCCGAACTGGCGACCGCCCAGGAACTCGTACGCGGTCTGCCGCCCTCGAAGGTGCACGCCGAGGTCCTCGCCACCGTCGCCAACTGGTCCATGGTGCACGCCCCCGGTCCCGACGCCTTCACGGCCGCCGAACGCGCGGTGGAGTACGCGCGCATGGTCGGCGTCCGGGAGACCGAGATGAACGCCCGCCTCACGCTCGGCGGCCTCATGGTCGAGGCGGGCGATGTAGAGGCGGGGCTCGCCGAGATGGTCGAGGTCAAAGAGCGGACGGTCGAGTACGGCATCTCCGCCATCGCGGCCCGCGCCTATATGAACCTGCCCGACGCCCTCGAATCCGTCGGCCGCTCCAAGGAGGCCGTTCCCGTTCTGGAGGAAGGCCTCGCCTACTCCCGGAAGTTCGGTCTGCTGGATTCCGAGGCCTGGATCTGGGGGAACTTCGCGGAGAGCCTGTACTCCATGGGCCGCTGGGACCGCGCCGCCGAAGCCGGCACCAAGGCCGAACGCGTCGGCCAGAGCGCGAAGCCCCGCGGCTTCCACGCCACCCTCCGCGCCGAACTCGCCCTCGACCGGGGGGACCTGGCCACAGCCGCAAGCCACCTGGCCGCCGCCCGCGAGCACTTCGGCAGCCACGACCTCGCCCCCCAGCACGGGCTGCCCCTGGTCCGCCTCGCGATAGGTATCGCCGCGGGCGAGGGCCGCCTCCTGGACGCCCGCGCCGAACTCGAGCGCGCCATGGACGCCGGCTTCCCGCCCGCCACCCAGCGCTATGTCTGGCGGATGCTGCTCAGCGCGGCCGTCGCGGAGGCCGACGCCCGCGACCTGCCCGCCGCCGGCCCGGGCCGCCCCGAGATCCTCGAACGCATCCGCACCACGGCCAAGCCCCTGGCCACCCACGTCCCCGTCTGGCAGGCCTACGAACGCTGGGTCCGCGCCGAACTGCTCCGAGCCGAGGGCGACGCCCGCGCGGACACCTGGACGGAGGTCGTCACCGCCTTCGAGGCCCTGGAGCGCCCCTACGACCTTGCCCGCGTCCGCCTCCGCCTCGCCGAGGCCCTGCTGCTGCCGGGGGAAGGAGGCGACGACCGCGACCGCGCCACGGAGCTGCTCCGCCTCGCCCACGCCGTCGCCTACCACCTCGGCGCCCGCCCGCTCGCCGACTCCGTCACGCTCCTCGCCCAACGCGCCCGCATCCCCCTGAACAGGCTGAACAGGGCCCCCGAGCAGTCGCACGCCCCCGCGGACCCCGCCGAGTCCCTCGGTCTGACCGGCCGGGAACGCGACGTCCTGCGCCTGGTCTCCGCGGGCCGCACCAACCGCCAGATAGCCGAGGTCCTCTTCATCTCTCCGAAGACGGCCAGCGTCCACGTCTCGAACATCCTGGCCAAGCTCGGCGTCTCGGGCCGCGGCGAGGCCGCGGCGGTGGCGCATCGGCTGGGGCTGTTTCCGTCAGAAACGCTCACGATGCGGACGGCGCCCTGAGGTCTACGCTGAAAAGGACACCTGCCGAGGGAGACTCCGTGTTCAACCCCTTCGAGGAACTGTTCGCCCCCGGCCGCAAGCACACCCGCGACGAGCAGAACCGGCTGGAGCTCACCCGGGAGGACGTCGGCGACGGTGACCCCGGACGCGGGCCCATAGACCTCACGTCCGGGAAGGTCGTCGTACGGCCGCCGCAGCCGGACGACGAAGACTCCTCGTCGGAGGACTGAGGGCGGGCGCAGGCGTCAGCTGACCTGTATCTCCAGGATCCGGTCGTCGCCCTCCTCCGGGTCGCCCCGGCCGTCCGTGTTGCTGGTGACCAGCCACAGTTTGTCGCCGCCCGCCGAGACCACCGTGCGCAGCCGGCCGTACTCGCCTTCCAGGAAGGCCTGCGGGTCCGCCGAGGCCTCCGTGCCCTTCAGAGGGATGCGCCACAGGCGCTGGCCCTTGAGGCCCGCCATCCAGACAGAGCCTTCGGCGTGGGCGATGCCGCTGGGCGAGGCCTCGTCCGTGCCCCACTGGGCTATCGGGTTGTGGTACTCGGAATCGCTCGACCTGCCCTCGGCCTCCGGCCAGCCGTAGTTGTCGCCCGGTGTGATCGCGTTCAGCTCGTCCCAGGTGTCCTGGCCGAACTCCGCGGCGAACAGGCGCTGCTTGTCGTCCCAGGCCAGGCCCTGCACATTGCGGTGGCCGTACGAATACACCGGGGAGTCCGGGAAGGGGTTGCCCGGGGCCGGCTCGCCCTCCGGGGTCATGCGCAGAATCTTGCCGCCCAGGGACTTGGTGTCCTGGGACAGACCGGTGTCGCCGCTCTCGCCCGTGCCCGCGTACAGCAGCTTGTCCGGGCCGAAGGCGATCCGGCCGCCGTTGTGGATGTAGCCCTTCGGAATGCCCTTGAAGATCGTGTCGGGGGCGCCCAGCTGCTGGCCGGACGGCTTCTGCTCGTCGTACAGCATGCGCACGATGCGGTTGTCGGACGCCGAGGTGAAGTACGCGTACACCATGTGGTCCGAGGCGTAGTCCGGGGAGAGGGCGAGGCCCATGAGGCCGCCCTCGCCGGCCGGTGACACCCCCGGTACCTCGCCCAGCTCGGTCTTCTTGCCCGTCTCGTCGACCCGAGTGATCGTGGCCTCGTCACGGGAGGAGACCAGCAGGCCGCCGCCGGGGAGCGGGGCGAGGCCCCAGGGGGTGCTCAGGTCCTCGGCGACGGTGCGGACCACCTTCACCGAGCCCTTGGCGGGAGGAGCCTCCTCGGCGGCCTGTTCGGTGGGCGACGACCTCGATGTCGTACTGCTCGGTGTGGCGCTGTCCGCGCCGTCCGACGATCCCCCTCCGCCGTCGGAGGAGCAGCCGGCCGTCAGCACGAGCGCGGTCGCGGCCAATACGGCCGACACAGCTCGACGTTGCACGATCATGGTCCCTTCGACGGGGCGGTCTCGCGGCAGGTTCTACTTGTCATACACCGCTCGTGCCTCACAGGTTCCCGATCACCGCAACCCGACCCACGGAACCTCCCGCGGTGACCCGAATCCGTACCCCCAGGTCCTACTCCCAGGTCCTACTCCCAGGATCCCTGCGCCCGCGGCAGCTCCGCCATCTCCGCGAGATCCTGTGCCGTCAGGCGCAGGGTCGCCGCCCGTGCGTTGTCCGTCACCCAGCGCTCCTGCTTCGCCCCGGGCACCGGGACCGCATGGCGCCCCTGCGCCAGCACCCAGGCCAGGGCCACCTGGGCCGGGGTGACGTCCTCGCCGTGGCGGCGGGCCACACGGCGCAGGCCGACCACTATCGGCTGGTTGGCGGCCATCATCTCCGCGGTGAAGCGGGGGTGGCGGGCGCGTACGTCGTCCGGTTCGAAGCCCTCGCCGGGGGTGAGCGTGCCGGTCAGGAAACCGTTGCCGAGCGGCATCGCGGCCAGGAAGCCGATGCCGCGCGCCTCGCACCACGGCAGCAGGGCCTCCGTCGCCTCCGGCGACCACACCGACAGCTCGGCCTGGACGGCGCTCACCGGGAACACCTGCTGCACCCGCTGCAACTGCCGGATCGTGGCGTCGTACAGCCGGGCCCCGGAGCGGCGGCCGCCCCGCGCGCCCATCGCGCACAGCCCCAACGCCCGTACCTTTCCGGCCCGCACGAGCTCCGCCATCGCGCCCCAGGTCTCCTCCACGGGCACTTCGGGGTCGGCCCGGTGCAGCTGGTAGAGGTCGATGACGTCGGTCTGCAGGCGCCGCAACGACGCGTCACAGGCCCGCTTCACATAGCCGGGGCGGCCGTTGGCCACGATGTGCTGCTCGCCCACCAGCAGGCCGACCTTGGTCGACACGAAGGCGTCCTCGCGCCGCTCCTTCAGCACCCGCCCCAGCAGCAGTTCGTTGGTGAAGGGGCCGTACATGTCGGCCGTGTCCAGAAGCGTCGAGCCCAGGTCCAGCGCCCGGTGCACGGCCCTGACCGACTCGTCGCCACGCTGCCGCGAACCGCTGTACGCCCAGCTCATCGGCATGCAGCCGAGTCCGACGGCACCCACCGTGAGCGCCGCCGCGCCGATCGTCCTGCGCTCCACCTGCTCGTGACCCTCCCTCTCCGGGTCCCCCAACCTAACCTCTGCGGTCGGCAGTGCCTGACATAGCCTCCTGACCATGACTGCTGACGTGTGGCTGCCCATCCCGCCGGAAGACATCGAAGGGCTCCCCGAGAGCCTGAACTACCGCTTCTGGAACGGCGATGAGGACTTTCCCGCGGACCCGGCCGACTGCGCGTACTACGTCGTCCCCTACATGAAGCCCATGGAGGTCGGACTGCGGCCGGTACCCCGCCTGAGCTCCGTGCAGGTCGTGCAGACGCTCTCGGCAGGTACCGACGCGATCGAGCCGGGCCTCAAGTACCTGCCTCAGGGCGTGCGGTTGTGCAACGCGCGCGGGGTGCACGAGGCCAGCACCGCCGAACTCACCCTCACCCTGATCCTCGCCTCGCTGCGCGGCGTCCCCGACTTCGTACGGGCCCAGGACAAGGGGGAGTGGCGCGGCGGGTTCCGGCCGGCGCTCGCCGACAAGAACGTCCTCATCGTGGGGTACGGCTCGATCGGATCAGCGATCGAGGACCGGCTCGTTCCGTTCGAGGTCGCGCGGGTGGCGCGCGTCGCGCGCTCCGAGCGCACCACGGCGCGCGGGCCGGTGCATCCGCTCACCGAACTACCCGCCCTGCTCCCCGAGGCGGACGTCGTCGTCCTCTCCACGCCCCTCACCGAGACCACCCGCCACCTGGTGAACGCCGACTTCCTCGGCCGTATGAAGGAGGGCGCGCTGCTGGTCAACGTGGCCCGCGGCCCGGTCGTCGACACCAAGGCGCTGCTCGCCGAGCTGGAGAACGGCCGCATCACCGCCGCCCTCGATGTCACCGACCCCGAACCGCTGCCCCCGGGCCACCCCCTGTGGCAGGCCCCGGGCGTGCTGATCAGCCCGCACGTCGGCGGACCGACGTCCGCGTTCCTGCCACGCGCCAAACGACTGCTGGTGGACCAGTTGAACCGTTTCGTGAACCGGGAGCCCCTGCGCAACGTGATCCGTACGACAGGTCCAACAGGCGTGTGACACCACCCGGATGAGCATCGCGCGCCCGGCCCGCACGCCGGGTGCAACAGGCGCTTAATCCGTTTCCGGTACCCTCCGCAACCCTCCGGACGCGGTCCGTGCTCGCATCTGTGCTGGTCGTCACGGAGCGTAGAGGAACTATGTCCCTGAGTGACGAGACTGGTGTATCGTCCCGACAGGGGCTGCGCCGCGCACCGTTCGGCGCCGGGGATGGACATTTCAGACTGTGAGGGGGGCGACGGGCGATGCACGGCCTATGGACGAGCGATCCGACGCGGCGGGGCCGCCGGCGGCGACCCTGGCACACGGCTGCGCGCAGACGCGGCCATCACGCGGGCCACGGCAGTCACCACGGTCAGCACGACGGTCGGCAGAACCAACACCGTCACAGCCATCATCACCGCAGGCACAGCAGCCGCAGGAGGCATGCGCACCCAGCGCACCGGGACCCCAGGGACCCGGGAGCGGCGCGGACCGGGAGGGCCCGGTGAGTTCGCCCCCGCCTTCCACGACCACCTTTGACGGACCGCTGCGGGCCCAGCCCGCGCCGGGGGCGACGCCGACCCGCCCACCGGCCCTCGGCGGCGCGTCGACCTTGGTCCACCAACTCGTCCTGGCCCTGGTGTGCGCGGGATACGCCGTCGGTTCCGCGTTCGGCTGGGGCTCACGGCAAGTCGCGCTGATCATGGGCGACTTCGGGCTGAGCGCCGCGGCCGGCGCCGCGGCCGTGTCCTGCTTCCTCTACGCCCGCAACCCCCGTATCCGCTTCCGACCCGCCTGGCTGCTCTTCGCCCTCTCCTCGGCGATGGCGGCCGTGGGCAACCTGATCTGGGGGTGGTACGAGGTCGTCCTGGAGCGGTCCGTGCCCAGCCCCAGCTACGCCGACCTGTTCTTCCTGTGCTTCGCGCCGCCCGCGATCGTGGGACTGCTGGTGCTCGCCAAGCGGCCGGTGACCAAGGCCGGTTGGGTCTGCCTCGGCCTGGACGCCTGGCTGATCGGCGGCTCGCTGCTCACGCTGTCCTGGAGCCTCGCCCTCGCGCAGGCGGCCAAGTCCGAGGGATCGAGCGTGGCACACACCGCGCTGTCGCTCGCCTACCCACTGCTCGACATCGCCCTGGTCAGCATGGTGCTGGCCCTGCACTTCCGGCGCTCGGCGGTGAACCGTACGGCGGTCAACACCGCCATCGGCGCCCTCGCCCTGACCGTGATGTGCGACGCCCTGTTCACCTCACCACTGCTGCACCACACCTACCGCTCCGGGCAGTTGCTCGACGCGGGCTGGTTCGCCGGCTCGCTGCTGCTCGCGTACGCCCCGTGGGCCGCCCCGCGACGCGGAGAGGCGGAGGCCGTACGGCGGCACCCGGCCCGGCGCCGGACGGACGGGCACACGCGCGTGGTGCACGAACACGTGCCGGGACAGCGCACCGTCCCGCACCACCACCAGCCCCCGGGCCCCGCACGGGGAGGTGATCACAGCCGGTACCCGGCCGCCCGTCCGATCGCCGGTTCGCTGGCCGCCCTCACGCCCTATCTCGCCGCCGCCGTCTGCACGCTCGGGATCCTCTACAACGTCCTGAGCGGCCGCAGCGTCGACCGCGTGGTGCTCCTCACCGGCGGCACGGTGGTGCTCGCCCTCGTCGTGCGCCAGGGCATCATGCTGCTCGACAACATCACCCTCACCCAGGAGCTGGCGCAGAAGGAGAACCACTTCCGCTCCCTGGTGCAGGGCTCCAGCGACGTCATCATGATCGCCGCACCGAACGGCATCCTCCGGTACGTCTCCCCGGCCGCCGCCGGAGTCTACGGACGTCCCGCGGAGGACCTGGTGGGAACGGAACTGGCCGGCCTCATCCACCCGGAGGACCTGGGCTGCGTGGTGCACGAGGTGCGCCGCTTCCTCGCCGCCAGCCCACTGGAAGAACCCACCACGCGCATCGAGTGCCGGTTCCGCTCCGGCGACGGCGGCTGGCTCAACGTCGAGTCCACCGTCAACCGGCACCACGGCGGCCTCATCTTCAACAGCCGGGACGTGACCGAAAGGGTGCGCCTGCAGGCGCAACTCCAGCACAACGCCGAGCACGACCCGCTGACCGACCTGCCCAACCGCGCCCTGTTCACCAAGCGGGTCCAGCAGGCCCTGTCCGGCCGCCGCTCCACCGACCGCGGCGCCGCCCTGCGGGGCACGGCGGTGCTCTTCATCGACCTGGACGGCTTCAAGGCCGTCAACGACACGATCGGGCACCAGGCCGGGGACGAACTGCTCGTCCAGGCCGCCCGCAGACTCCAGGACGCGGTCCGGCAGGGGGACACCGCCTCCCGGCTGGGCGGCGACGAGTTCGCGGCCCTGATCGTCGGCGACGGCGCCCGTGACCGCTCCGCCCGGGAGCGCCACATCATGGAGCTCGCCGACCGCCTCAGGATCACGCTCTCCCAGCCCTACCTCATCGACGGCAACGACGTCCGCGTCAACGCCTCCATCGGCGTCGCCTTCGCCGAGCCCGGCCTCGGCGCTGGCGAGATCCTGCGCAACGCCGACCTGGCCATGTACCGCGCCAAGGCGGGCGGCAAGGGCCGCGTCGAGCTGTACGCCCCACAGATGCAGCAGGACGTCGTCCGCAAGGCGGAGCTGGCCACCCGTCTGCGTGCCGCCCTGAACGACGGCGAGTTCACGCTGCTGCACCAGCCCGTGGTGTGCCTGGAGGACGGCCGGATCACCTCGGTCGCCGCCCAGGCGCGCTGGCGCTCCTCGCAGGGCGTGCTGTTCACGCCCGCCGAGTTCCTGCGGGTGGCCGAGGACAGCGACAAGACGGCCGAGCTGGGGCGCTGGGTCCTGGAGGAGGCCGTGGAACAGGCTGCCGAGCGCGCCGCCAACGGGCTGGCCGTGCCGGTCGCGGTGCGGATGGGCGCGCGCCGGCTGCTGGACCGCTCGATGCCGCTCGCCTCGATCGAGGCCTTGCTGACCCGGCACGGGCTGCCGTCCGGGGCGCTGGTCATCGAGCTGTCCGACACCGACCCCCGGGTTCCGCTGGACGAGCTGGAGCGCCGTCTGAGCGCCCTGCGCAGGCTCGGCGTCCGGATCGCCCTGGACGGCTTCGGAAGCGGGTACGCGGCCATCACGGCCCTGCGCAGGCTCCCCGTCGACGTACTCAAGCTCGACCGCGGTCTGGTCGAGGGCGTCGTCGAGTCGGCCCGGCTGCACAAGATCACCGGTGGGCTGCTGCGCATCGCCGGCGATCTCGGGCTCAAGTCCGTGGCCGAGGGCGTGGACCTGCCGGAACAGGTGGTGGCGCTGCGCGCGATGGGGTGCACGCACGGGCAGGGCATGGCGTTCTCCGGCCCGCTGGACGAGTACCGGCTGCGCAGAGCGCTCGGATCCGGCCACTATCCGGTGCCGCACGGACCGGCGGAGCCCGCGTTCGCGGGTGGCGGTGCGGGGGTGTACACCGGTGGTGTGCCGGCGGTTTTCGGTGGCGGAACCACCCTCCGCTCACATAATGAGACTCCCGTCCCACCCACTTGACAGTGAGTGTGCGCCGGGGGGAGGGTCAGACCCATGCGCACCCGAATTCTCGTACTTGGAAAGCGCGTCGGCTGACGCTGGTGACCTCCGGACGGACCCGGAACTCCCAGCGACCGCACCCGGCGCGCTCCCCTCGCTTGCCTCACGGCACGAGGGGTTTTTTGTTGCACAGACACCTGCTGTACAAGAGCCGTACACCGCACAAACCTCGCAAAAACCCTCAGCATCGAGAAGAGAATGACGATGACCGAGCAGGCCACCGGGGCCCATCATCCGCAGCCGCGGCCCCGATCCGGAGGACACCAGCCCGCCCCCGAGAACGTCACGGGCGCGCAGTCCCTCATCCGCTCTCTCGAGGAGGTCGGCGCCGAGACGGTATTCGGTATTCCCGGTGGTGCGATCCTCCCGGCGTACGACCCGCTGATGGACTCCTCACGGGTGCGCCACGTCCTGGTCCGGCACGAGCAGGGCGCCGGCCACGCGGCCACCGGTTACGCGCAGGCCACCGGCAAGGTCGGCGTCTGCATGGCGACCTCCGGCCCCGGTGCCACCAACCTGGTGACGCCGATCGCGGACGCCCACATGGACTCGGTGCCGCTCGTGGCGATCACCGGCCAGGTGGCCTCCAAGGCGATCGGCACGGACGCCTTCCAGGAGGCGGACATCGTCGGCATCACCATGCCGATCACCAAGCACAACTTCCTGGTCACCAAGGCCGAGGACATCCCGCGGGTGATCGCGCAGGCGTTCCACATCGCCGCCACCGGCCGCCCCGGCCCGGTCCTGGTCGACATCGCCAAGGACGCCCTCCAGGCGCGGACGACCTTCTCCTGGCCGCCGGTCCTGGACCTGCCCGGCTACCGCCCGGTGACCAAGCCGCACGCCAAGCAGATCCGCGAGGCCGCCAAGCTGATCACCCAGGCCAAGCGGCCCGTCCTCTACGTCGGCGGCGGTGTCCTGAAGGCCCATGCCACCGCCGAACTGAAGGTCCTCGCCGAACTCACCGGAGCGCCCGTCACCACCACCCTGATGGCGCTCGGCGCATTCCCCGACAGCCACCCGCTGAACGTGGGAATGCCGGGCATGCACGGTGCGGTCACCGCCGTCACCGCGCTGCAGAAGGCCGACCTGATCGTCGCCCTCGGAGCCCGCTTCGACGACCGTGTCACCGGCAAGCTGGACAGCTTCGCCCCGTACGCCAAGATCGTCCACGCCGACATCGACCCGGCGGAGATCGGTAAGAACCGCGCCGCCGACGTGCCGATCGTGGGTGACGCCCGCGAGGTCATCGCGGACCTGGTCCAGGCCGTCCAGAAGGAGCACAGCGAAGGCCACCGGGGCGACTACAGCGCCTGGTGGAAGGACCTCAACCGCTGGCGCGAGACCTACCCGCTGGGCTACGACCAGCCCGACGACGGCTCGCTCTCCCCCCAGCAGGTCATCGAGCGCATCGGCCAGCTCGCCCCCGAGGGCACGATCTTCGCGGCGGGCGTGGGCCAGCACCAGATGTGGGCCGCGCACTACATCCAGTACGAGAAGCCCGCGACCTGGCTGAACTCCGGCGGCGCCGGAACGATGGGCTACGCGGTGCCGGCCGCCATGGGTGCCAAGGCGGGCGCGCCCGCGCAGACCGTCTGGGCGATCGACGGCGACGGCTGCTTCCAGATGACCAATCAGGAGCTCACCACCTGCGCCCTGAACAACATCCCGATCAAGGTCGCCATCATCAACAACGGCGTCCTCGGGATGGTCCGCCAGTGGCAGACCCTCTTCTACAACCAGCGCTACTCCAACACCGTGCTGCACAGCGGCCCCGAGTCCAACGGCAAGGAGCCGAGCGCCGGCACCCGCATCCCCGACTTCGTGAAGCTGTCGGAGGCCATGGGCTGCTACGCGATCCGCTGCGAGTCCCCGGACGACCTCGACAAGGTCATCGAAGAGGCCAACTCCATCAACGACCGCCCCGTCGTCATCGACTTCATCGTCCACGCGGACGCCATGGTGTGGCCGATGGTCGCCGCCGGCACCTCCAACGACGAGATCATGGCCGCCCGGGACGTCCGCCCCGACTTCGGCGACAACGAAGACGACTGAGCGAGAGAGACCCAAGAGACATGTCCAAGCACACGCTCTCCGTCCTGGTGGAGAACACGCCCGGCATCCTCGCCCGGATCGCCGCCCTGTTCTCCCGCCGCGGCTTCAACATCGACTCGCTCGCCGTCGGCGTCACCGAGCACCCCGAGATCTCCCGTATCACCATCGTGGTGAACGTGATCGAGGAACTGCCGCTCGAACAGGTCACCAAGCAGCTCAACAAGCTCGTCAACGTGCTGAAGATCGTCGAGCTGGAGGCCGGATCCGCCGTTCAGCGGGAACTCGTTCTGGTGAAGGTGCGCGCCGACAACGAGACGCGCTCCCAGATCGTCGAGATCGTCCAGCTGTTCCGCGCCAAGACGGTCGACGTCTCCCCGGAGGCCGTCACCATCGAGGCCACCGGCAGCGGCGACAAGCTGTCGGCGATGCTGAAGATGCTGGAGCCGTTCGGCATCAAGGAGCTCGTCCAGTCCGGCACGATCGCGATCGGCCGCGGTTCGCGTTCGATCACCGACCGGTCGCTGCGCGCCCTGGACCGGTCCGCCTAACAACGGGAACGGGCGGTCGGCGACCACCGACCGCCCGTATACCGAGACCCCGAAACTCGACTTCCGCCCGCCGTCATACGGTGGGACGCAACACCTGCACACAAGGAGAGAACCCAAAGTGGCCGAGCTGTTCTACGACGCCGACGCCGACCTGTCCATCATCCAGGGCCGCAAGGTCGCGGTCATCGGTTACGGCAGCCAGGGCCACGCCCACGCGCTGTCGCTCCGTGACTCGGGTGTCGACGTGCGTGTCGGTCTGCACGAGGGCTCCAAGTCCAAGGCGAAGGCCGAGGAGCAGGGCCTGCGCGTGGTCACCCCGGCCGAGGCCGCCGCCGAGGCCGACGTCATCATGATCCTGGTCCCGGACCCGATCCAGGCCCAGGTCTACGAGGAGTCCATCAAGGACAACCTCAAGGACGGCGACGCCCTCTTCTTCGGTCACGGCCTGAACATCCGCTTCGACTTCATCAAGCCCCCGGCCGGCATCGACGTCTGCATGGTCGCCCCCAAGGGCCCGGGCCACCTGGTGCGCCGTCAGTACGAGGAGGGCCGCGGCGTTCCGTGTATCGCGGCCGTCGAGCAGGACGCGACCGGCAGCGCCTTCGAGCTGGCCCTCTCGTACGCGAAGGGCATCGGCGGCACCCGCGCCGGCGTCATCAAGACGACCTTCACCGAGGAGACCGAGACCGACCTGTTCGGTGAGCAGGTCGTCCTGTGCGGTGGTACGGCCGCGCTGGTCAAGGCCGGTTTCGAGACGCTGACCGAGGCGGGCTACCAGCCGGAGATCGCGTACTTCGAGTGCCTGCACGAGCTGAAGCTGATCGTGGACCTCATGTACGAGGGCGGCCTGGACAAGATGCGCTGGTCGGTCTCCGAGACCGCCGAGTGGGGCGACTACGTCACCGGCCCGCGGATCATCACGGACGCCACCAAGGCCGAGATGAAGAAGGTCCTCGCCGAGATCCAGGACGGCACCTTCGCCCGCGAGTGGATGGCCGAGTACCACGGCGGTCTGAAGAAGTACAACGAGTACAAGCAGCAGGACGCCGACTCCCTGCTGGAGACCACCGGCAAGGAGCTGCGCAAGCTCATGTCGTGGGTGAACGACGACGAGGCGTAAGCAGTGGGGACGGGGCCGCGGCGCATGGCCGCGGCCCCCTCGCCGAACCACCGGTTACCGCTTGTCCACGGCGTCCAGCCACGGACGAGTGATCCTTCCGTGGAGGCGTAAGACGACCTCCGTCGCGGCACTAGACTGCTGCATTACAAACGCGTCGGGCACACAGTGTCGTGCGTCTTCCACGCGGCTACCCTCCACCGCCTGCGGCCGTCGGGACGGCCGTCCGCAATGGACCTGTGAGGACTCACGTGAGCTCGAAACCTGTCGTACTCATCGCTGAAGAGCTGTCGCCCGCGACCGTCGACGCCCTGGGCCCGGACTTCGAGATCCGGCACGTCAACGGCGCGGACCGGGCCGAGCTGCTGCCCGCCATCGCCGACGTGGACGCGATCCTGATCCGGTCGGCCACCAAGGTCGACGCCGAGGCCATCGCCGCCGCCAACAAGCTGAAGGTCGTCGCACGTGCCGGCGTCGGCCTGGACAACGTCGACGTCTCCGCCGCCACCAAGGCCGGCGTCATGGTCGTCAACGCCCCCACCTCCAACATCGTGACCGCCGCCGAGCTGGCCTGTGGCCTCCTGCTCGCCACCGCGCGCCACATCCCGCAGGCCAACACCGCCCTGAAGAACGGCGAGTGGAAGCGCAGCAAGTACACGGGTGTCGAGCTCGCGGAGAAGACCCTCGGAGTCGTGGGTCTGGGCCGCATCGGCGCGCTCGTCGCCCAGCGGATGTCGGCCTTCGGCATGAAGGTCGTCGCCTACGACCCCTATGTGCAGCCCGCGCGGGCCGCGCAGATGGGCGTCAAGGTGCTGTCGCTGGACGAGCTGCTCGAGGTCGCCGACTTCATCACCGTGCACCTGCCGAAGACCCCCGAGACCCTCGGTCTCATCGGCAACGAGGCGCTGCACAAGGTCAAGCCGTCGGTGCGCATCGTCAACGCCGCGCGCGGCGGGATCGTCGACGAGGAAGCGCTGTACTCGGCGCTCAAGGAGGGCCGCGTCGCCGGCGCCGGCCTGGACGTGTACGCGAAGGAGCCGTGCACCGACTCCCCGCTGTTCGAGCTCGACCAGGTCGTCTGCACCCCGCACCTCGGCGCGTCGACCGACGAGGCGCAGGAGAAGGCCGGTATCGCCGTCGCCAGGTCGGTGCGCCTGGCCCTGGCCGGCGAGCTGGTCCCGGACGCGGTGAACGTCCAGGGCGGAGTCATCGCCGAGGACGTCAAGCCGGGTCTGCCGCTCGCCGAGCGTCTCGGCCGTATCTTCACGGCGCTCGCCGGTGAGGTCGCGGTCCGCCTGGACGTCGAGGTGTACGGCGAGATCACCCAGCACGATGTGAAGGTGCTGGAGCTGTCTGCTTTGAAGGGCGTCTTCGAGGACGTCGTCGACGAGACCGTGTCGTACGTCAACGCCCCGCTGTTCGCGCAGGAGCGCGGTGTCGAGGTGCGTCTGACGACCAGCTCGGAGTCGGCAGACCACCGCAACGTGGTGACTGTGCGCGGCACGCTCGGCAGCGGCGAGGAGGTCGCGGTCTCCGGCACGCTGGCCGGCCCGAAGCACCTGCAGAAGCTCGTCGCGGTCGGCGAGTACGACGTCGACCTCGCGCTCGCCGACCACATGGTCGTCCTGCGGTACGAGGACCGTCCTGGCGTCGTCGGCACGGTGGGCCGGGTCTTCGGCGAGGCCGGCATCAACATCGCCGGTATGCAGGTGTCGCGGGCGGTGGCGGGCGGCGAGGCGCTGGCCGTGCTGACCGTGGACGACACCGTGCCCGCCGGGGTGCTGGCCGAGGTCGAGGCGGAGATCGGCGCGACGTCCGCGCGTGCGGTGAACCTGGTCTGAGAGTGGCCGTCGGCCGGGTTGCCGTACCTGGGGGCTCCGCCCCCGGACCCCCGGACCCCCGGCCTATGCCCACCCGCCGCCCGACTCGGTGGGCTGACAGGTGGACCTTCAAACGCCGGATGAGCTGAGGCAACTCGGCTCGTCCGGCGTTTTGCCGTGCACCTCGACCCGTCGCAGCGTCACCGCCGCCAGCACGGCGGCCCCCGCCAAGACCACCGCTCCGGCGATCGCCGCCCCCTGCATCCCACTGGTGAACGCCTCCCGAGCGGCCGTGGCCAGCCCGGGCACCTGGTCGGCCACGGCCAGCGCCCCGCCCAGCGTCTCGTGGGCCACGTCGGGCGCCGAGCCCGGAATCTCGTGCCGGTAGACCGCCGCACCGATCGCTCCGAGCACCGCCATGCCCAGCGCGCCGCCGAACTCCGCGCCCGTCTCCATCAGCGAGGAGGCGGAGCCCGCCCGCTCCACCGGGGCGGTGCCCATCGCGAGGTCCATGAGCTGGGACATCACGATGACGCCGCCGACGGCGAGGACAGCGCACGCGGCCAGCACCAGCCACATCGAGTCCGTGCCGGCGAGGGACAGCAGTGCGAAGCCGCCCGCGGAGATCGCGAAGCCCGCGGTGACGACGTGGGCGCGGTCGACGCCCCGCTGGACCAGGGCGGCGGCGACCGGGGCCGCCGCCGCGATGGGCAGCGACGGCAGCAGCGCCCACAGGGCCGCCTCCAGCGCGCTCTTGTCGAGCACCGACTGCAGGTACTGCGTGGTGAAGTAGGCCGACCCCATGATCCCGAACGCCGAGACCAGGTTCAGGGCGACGGCGGGTGCGAAGCCGCGGCCGCGGAACAGGGCTGGGGAGATCATCGGCGAGGCGGCGGTGCGCTGGCGGTGGACGAAGAGGGCCGCGAAGAGCAGACCGACGGTGATCGAGACGACGTAGCGGACGTTCCAGCCCTCGGACGGGATCTCCTTGAGGCCGTAGACCACGGGGAGCACGGCGGCCATCGACAGCGGGGCGCTCGGCCAGTCGAAGCGGCCGGGCTCGGGGTTCTTGGACTCGGGGAGCAGCACTCGCCCGAGGAGCAGCAGCAGGGTCATCGCGGGCAGGTTGACCAGGAAGACCGAGCCCCACCAGAAGTACTCGACCAGCACACCGCTCATGACCGAGCCGAGTGCGATGCCGGCCGTCATCACGCCGGACCACATGCCGATCGCCTTCGCACGCTGTCCGGGGTCGGTGAACATCGTGCGGGTCAGCGCGATCGTCGACGGCATCAGGGTCGCGCCGCCGATGCCGAGGACCGCGCGGGCGGCGATCAGGGTCTCGGCGCTGTTCGCGTACGCCGCCACCAGCGAGGCCGCGCCGAAGGCGGCGGCGCCGATCAGGAGGAGCCTGCGGTGGCCGATGCGGTCGCCGAGTGAGCCCATCGTCATCAGCAGGCCGGCCAGCACGAAGGCGTAGATGTCGAAGATCCACAGCTGCTGGGTGCCGCTCGGCTCCAGGTCCGCGCTGATCGCCGGGATCGCGAAGTAGAGGACCGAGACATCCATGGAGACCAGCAGCAGCGGAAGCATCAGCACGCCGAAGGCGGTCCATTGGCGGCGCCCGGCTCGGGGGCCCACAGAAGTGCTCGTCGGGTTCGTCGTCATGCGGAGGAATGTACGCACGTATTAAACGCTTGTCTAGAACGGATGTATAAGACGAGCGTCTGGGACGGTTGTATGCGGCGGCGGTAAGGTGGCTCGCATGGGACACCGTGAGGATCTGCTCGAAGGCGCCAAGCGCTGCCTCCTGCAGAAGGGCTTCGCCCGCACGACGGCACGCGACATCGTCAAGGAGTCGGGGACGAACCTGGCGTCCATCGGCTACCACTACGGCTCGAAGGACGCGCTGCTCGCGCAGGCCTACGTGTCGATCGTCGAGGACATGGGCGATGCCTTCGAGGGGGACGGGGCCGGCCTGAGCGCCGAGCCCGGCTCTCTCGAACGGTTCCAGGAGGTGTGGTCGAACATCGTCGGTACCATGCGTAAACCGGGTTCCATCTGGCACCTCAGCATGGAGGTCGTGGTCATGGGCGACCAGATGCCCGAGGTGCGCGATCACCTGGCGCGCGCCCAGCGCGAGGCCGGGCGCGGGCTCGTCCCGCTGCTCATGGGCGGGCGCGAGGAGGACGTCTCCGACGAGACGGCGGACACGCTCGGCCTGTTCTACGTGACCCTGATGACCGGCCTCATCGCGCAGTGGAGCTTCGACCCCGAGACCGCACCCGGCGCGGAGCAACTCACCGAGGGGCTGCGCCAGGTGATCGCCGGAGCCACGAAGAGCTGACCCGCCCCTCCCGCATCTCGATCACCCGGTCCGCGAAGTGCCGTACGACCGCCCGGTCGTGACAGATGAACAGGTAGCCGAGCCCCAGCTCGTCCTGGAGGTCGGCGAGCAGGTTCAGCACGCCGGCCCGCACCGACGGGTCGAGGGCCGACACCGGTTCGTCGAGGACCAGCAGGCGCGGCTCGGAGGCGAGCGCGCGGGCGATGCCGGCGCGCTGACACTGGCCGCCGGAGAGTTCGTGCGGGTGGCGGTCGCCGTACGACGGGTCGAGGCCGACCCGGTCGAGGAGTTCGGCCACGCGGGCGGGGCCGGTCTCCGCGTTCCAGCGGCCCTGGACCTTCAGCGGTTCCGCGACCGCGTCGCGGATGCGGTGGCGGGGGCTGAGGGAGCCGTACGGATCCTGGAAGACGGGCTGCATGCGCGGGCGGAGGGGGCGCAGCTCGCGTTCGGTCAAGGTGGTCAACTCCCGGCCCTCGAAGCCGACTTGGCCGCCGTCCGGGCGGCGCAGTTGCAGTACCGCCAGCGCCGTGGAGGACTTGCCGCAGCCGGAGGGGCCGTTGAGGGCGAGGGTCTCGCCGGCCTCCAGGGAGAAGGAGACGTGATCCACCGCCGTGACCGGTCCGTAGCGGACGACGAGGTCGCGGACCTCAAGAAGAAGAGGCATGCGGTTTCTCCATGAACAACTCGACGGCGAGGTCCGGGACTTGTGCCCATCGGTGACAGGCGACCAGCCGCTCATCCACCGGGACCGGCTCCGGCTCCTCGTGGTGGCAGGCCTCCGCGGCGAGCGGGCAGCGCGGCGCGAAGGCACAGCCCGCGGGCAGGGCGCCCGGGGCGGGCGGGGTGCCGGGGAGCGTGGGCAGGCGGCGGCCGCGCGCATGCTCGGGGAGTGAGGCCAGGAGGCCTGCCGTGTAAGGGGCCAGGGGCCGGGTCAACACCTCTTCCGCCGGGCCGAGTTCGGTCAGGCGCCCGGCGTACATCACCAGCGCGCGGTCCGCGTGCTGTCGTACGACGTCCAGGTCGTGGGTGACCAGGACGAGTGCCGCCCCGACCGCCTCGCGCTGCTCGCCGAGCACCCGGAGCACCTGGTCGCGGCGCTCCTCGTCCAGCGCGGTGGTCGGTTCGTCGGCGACGAGGACGTCCGGTTCGTTGATGGTCGCCATCGCGATCACCGCGCGCTGCCGCATGCCGCCGGAGAACTCGTGCGGATAGGCGCGGGCCTTGTTGGCGGCGTCCGGGATACCGACGCGGGCGAGCGCGGCCACCGCCCGGGCCCGGGCTTCCCTCCGGGAGACGCGGGCCACCGACCGTACGGCGGCGGCGAGTTGGTCGCCCACCCGGTGCACGGGGGAGAGGGCGGAGAGGGCGTCCTGCGGGACGAGGGCGATACGGCGGCCGCGCTGGGCGGCGAGGTCGGTCTCGCCCAGGAGCCGGACGGTCCCGCCGACCGTCGCGCCCGGGGGGAGCATGCCGAGGAGGGCGCGGGCCGTGAGGGACTTCCCCGCGCCCGACTCGCCGACCACGGCGAGGACTTCGCGCGGGCGGACGTCGAAGGACAGGCCGCGGACGGCCTCGACGCCGTCGAAGGCGATGCGGAGATCGCGTACCGAGAGCAGTGCCTCAGACCTCAACGAGGGCCTCCTTGTCCTTCGTGACGTGCTTAGTGACGCGCTTAGTGCCGCGCTTCGTGACGCGCTTCTTCGTGCCCCGCCCGGTGTTCCGACGACCCTGTGCGTACGCCGCGCCCGACACCGCGAGCCCCGCCAGCAGCGCCAGGGCCACCGCCGGGGCGAGGGCCGCCCACGGGGCGCGTTCCACGTAGGCGCGGGACTCGTCGAGGAGCAGGCCCCACTCGGGGGCCGGCGGCTGTGCGCCGAGGCCCAGGAAGCCGAGGGAGGCCAGGGCGAGGGCGATGCCGGGCAGCCGGAGGAGGGCGTGCCGGGCGACGGGCGCGGCCACCGACGGCAGCACGTGCCGGGTGAGGATCCACGACGGGGAGGCGCCGATGGCGCGTTGGGCGGTGAGGAAGGAGGACGCCCGGACCTCCTGCACCAGCGCCGCCGCGTGCGCGGCCAGGGGCGGCCAGGAGATCAGCGCGACCGCGAGGGCCGCCCCGCCGGTGCCGGGTCCGGCCGCCGCGGCGACCAGGATGCCGACGATCACCGGGGGCAGCGCGTTCGCGATGTCCGCCGCGCCGGCCGCGACGCCGGGCAGGAAGCCGAGCGCCAGCGCGACCAGCAGGCTGAGCAGGCATACGGCCGCCGCGGTGCCGACGGTCGGGGCCGCGCCGTGCCCGAGCCGGGCGAGCACGTCCCGGCCGAGACCGTCGGTGCCGAGCGGGTGCGACCAGGAGGGCGCCGCCAGGCGGGCGGTCGTGTCCACGGTGTACGGGTCGCGCAGCAGGCCCCAGCCGATGGTCACGGTCAGCACGGTGAGCAGTGTCAACGGGATCACCGGGTGGGTACGGACCGGCCGCACCGGCGGCAGCGACAGCCCGGCGTCACGCAGCGCCGGGCCCAGCAGCCGACGCCGTACGAGAGCCGCCGCCGCGCCCGCGACCAGGCCGAGCAGCAGCAGCGAGAGGACCGAGCCCTGGAGCAGCGGAAGATCCTGCGACTTGGCGGCGCCGAGCGCCGTACGGCCGATGCCGGGCACCGCGAACACGGTCTCGACGGCGACCGCGCCTCCCGTCAGTCCTACGGCCACCATCCCGAACTGCGGTACCAGCGGCGGGAGTACGCGCTTGAGCGCGGCCGCCGAGATGGTGCGCCGGCCGACTCCGGCGCCCCGCCACAGCTCCACCCACCGCTCGTCCAGCACGGCCGGCAGCGCGTCCGCGACCAGCCGGCCGAGCAGACCGCCCGCAGGGACGCCGAGAGCCAGCGCGGGCAGCACCATGTACTCGGGTCCCTGCCAGCCGGACGTCGGCAGCCACCCCAGCCACACCCCGCACACCAGCAACGCGAGGGTGGCCAGCAGGAACTCCGGCAACGCCGCCGCCATCGCGGCCCACGCCCCCGCCGACCCGCGCCCCCGCACCAGCACGGGCGCGACCAGCGCGCACGCCAGCAGCACCGCGACCGCGAAGGCCGCGCCCATCAGCCCGAGCGACACCTGAAGCCCGGCGGTGACGGACGGCAGGACGTCGGTACCGGAGACCCAGGACGTGCCGAGGTCCCCGCGCAGCAGGTCCGAGGCCCAGTTCCCCAGCAGCGACAGGGGGCCCGCGTCGAGCCCGAGATCCTGTCGTACGGAGTCCAGGGCCTCCTCGGTCGGCTCCTGCTCGGCGGAGCGGGCGCGCAGGACCGCCAGGGCGGGGTCCCGGCCGGAGAGCCAGGGCAGCAGGCCGACGGTGGTCAGGACGGCGAGGAGGCAGAGGGCCCGGGTCGCCCCGGCCGCTCGTGTGCGGAGCCTCACTTGACGTACGTGTCCGCCGTGATCAGCTCCCGCTCACGGGGGTCGTGGGCGGCGGCCGTGACCCCGGCGGCGTCGCCCTGGATCACCCGCTCGTGCAGCATCGGCACGGCCGCGTCGGTGGCGAGCACGGCGGCCTCGGCTTCGATCACGGCCTTGCGGCGAGCCTCGCCGGCCTGGGTGCCGCCCGCCTTCGTCAGGGCCTTGTCCACGGTCGGGTCCGCGAGCTGGGAGAGGTTGAAGGAGCCGTCGGAGGCGAAGTCGCTGTAGAGGTAGGCGGCCGGGTCGCCGGAGTCCAAGACGGTGGCGCGGGAGAGGATGAACGCGTCGAACTCGCCCGCCAGCGCGTCGGATTCGATGTTGGCGTACTCGCGGACGTCCAGCTTCACCTTGAAGCCGGCCTTCTGGAGCTGTTGCTGGAGGATGGCCGCGACCTCGGGGAGTTCGGCGCGGTCGGTGAAGGTGCCGATGGTGAGGGACTTCCCGGACGGGTTGCCCGCCATGGCGTGGGACACCGGTGTGCGCAGGTCGGCCGCCCACGGCAGCGCGGGTCCCAGCAGCCCCTCGGCGACGTCGGCGCGCCCCTCGTACACACCCTTCACGATCGACTCGGCGTCGATCGCCGCACGGGCGGCGGCGCGCAGCGAGGCGTCCTTGAAGACGCCTTTCTCGGTGTTCAGGTAGAGCGTGTTGGTGCGCGGCATCGGGACCTCGGTGATCAGGTCCTCGTCCAGCAGCGCGGCCTGCGACACCGGCACCGCCTCGGCGATGTCGGCCTCGCCGCTGCGCAGGGCGGCGGCGCGGGCGGTGCCGTCCGGCACGAACCGCACGTCGATACCGGGGGACTTGGCCTTGCCGCCCCAGTAGGCGTCGTAGCGGTCGAGGGTGGCCGAGGAGGTGCCGTTGACCTTGGTCAGCTCGAAGGGGCCGGTGCCGGCGCCGACGGGGCTGACCGTCTTCCCCTCGTACGCCTTCGCCGCGAGGATCGACAGCTGCGGGGAGCTGAGCCGCTGCGGGACGAGGGGGTCCTCGTCGCCGGTGGTGACGACGACCGTGTCCTTGCCCCCGGCCTTCGCCGTCAGCTCGACGCCGTCGAGGATGCGGGGCTTGGGGGAGGCACCGGCGGCCTCGGTGAGCGAGCGGACGACGTCCTCGGCGGTGAGCTCCGTACCGTCGTGGAAGGTGACCCCGTCTCTGACGGTGAAGGTCCAACTCCGCCCCGACTGCGTCCACTTGGTCGCCAGCGCGGGCTCGGCGTCCCCCTCCTCGTCCAGCTTCACGAGCGTCTCGGCCGTCGACCAGCGCGACAGCTTGAACGCGTCGTCGGACAGCGGCGACAGCCCGGAGCGCGGGGGCTGCATCATCGCGACACGTATGCGCTTGCCACCCCCGGCGTCTCCCGTGGCCGACTCCGCACCGGCGAAGCAGCCGGTGAGCAGGGCGGAGGCGGCCGTGAGGGCGGTGGCGGGGAGCAGGCGGTGAGCGGGCAGGCGCACGGGGCCCTCCGGGTAAAGGGGTGGTCAAGGGGTGAGTGTGCGCTGACCGTAGCACGATGACAATCGTTTTCAACAGCTGGCCCTTTTCGGCAACAGGAGACAAGAGTGCCTGTGAGCTCGGTGTCTCAGTGCCGGTAGTGGCTCAGGTAGGCGCGCTGGTCCTCGTCGAGTGCCGGTTCACCGTCATGGTCGAGGGCTTCGACGATGCGGTTCTCGATCCAGAAGCGGTACGCCCACTCCTCGAAGCTCGGAGCGCAGTACTGGAGGGCTTCCATCTGCTCCTCCAGGTCCTCGATGTCGCTGTCCCCGTTGAACTCGCCTTGGCTGGCGTGGGCTTCGTACTCCGCTTCGTACTCGAGGTGGGAGTGCACGACGAAGGGTGAGCTGCCGGGGCGCAGATAGAAGTACCAGAGGACGCAGTCCTGTTGGTCGCGGAAGAACCGGACGAGGAAGGCGCCCGGTTCGACCGGGCTGGGTATCGGCCCGGAAAGGCTGTTCCAGCAGCAGGTCAACGCGTGGTCGCCCAGAACGTCCGGAAGCTTCGCCGAGGTGAAGTAGGCGATGTAGTCCAGGGGCAGCGACAGCCCCTGCCGGTCGAGGTCCGCCGATACGGCTTCGAGCCTGGTGACGCGGGCCGCGGAGGTCCCGGTGTGATCCCCGAGCCATTCGAAGGTTCCCTTGAAGCGCTCCGCGTCCAGTGGCGGCAAGGAGTCGTGGGGATAGTCGGCGTAGGTGGCGGAGCAGGCGCGGTAATCCCCCAGCTCGCTCCCGCACCAACTGGCCTCGAAGCGGACGTGCACCCCTGATGCTCCTCGCATGACTCACCCGGTCGTCGCCGGACGGCGGCTGCGGCCACCTGACCCTAGAGCCGCGCCCCCTTCAACGCCATGTGCAGCAACAGCCGATCCTCCCCGTCGTCCAGGTCCAACCCCGTCAGCTGCTCCACCCGCGACAACCGGTAGTACAGCGTCTGGCGATGGATCCCCAGCTCCGCCGCCGTGCGGCCCGCCTGGCCCGCGCAGTCGAGGTAGACCTCGGCCGTGCGGGCCAGTTCGTGGTGGGTGGGGGAGAGGAGGGTGCGTACGGCGGGGTCGTGGGCCGTTTCCGGGGGGAGGGAGGTCAGGAGGCGGTACGGGCCGATGGACGACCACTCGGCGATCGGGCCGAGGTGGGGTTCCGCGAGGGCCGCGCGGGCGGCGGCCGCGGCCTCCCGCCAGGCGACGCCCAGGTCCACCAGCCCGGCACGGGCCGCCGCGATGCCGGCGGCGGCGCCGGTGCTCCGCGCCCGCTCCAGCAACCGCCCCGCCGCCGACGTCGCCGGTGTCATCACGTCCGCCGAACGCAGCCGTACCAGCAGGGCCAGCGCCGTGGCCGTCGTCCCCCAGGGCAGCGTGCACAAGGCCGTCGCTCCCGGGACCGTACGGACGGAGGGGGCGTCGTCCGGGTCGGCGGAGGGCCAGGGGGTCACGCAGATCACCGTGTGGAGGGTGTCGGCGCGGGGGCCGAGGGCGGTGCGGAGTTCGGCGACCGCCATGTCGCGCTGCCAGTCGCGCTCGGCGGTGAGCACCGCACGGAGTTCCCGCGAGAGGTCCGCCCCGTGCTGCGCCTCGTCCGCGAGCAGGGCGCCGATCCGGGTCGTCACCTCCATGGCGGCGGTCAGTTGCCGATCGGTCGGCCCGGGGTCGTCGTCCAGCAGCCAGACGTAGCCGAGGACGACACCGCGATGGCGTACGGGGAGACAGATTCGTCCGCGGTACACCCCCGCCTCCGGGGTGGGCGGAATGCGGACCGGGGCGGTCGCCCGGGTGATGCCGAAGCCCTCGAACCAGGTGCGGACCGCGGCCGTGGAGCGCCGGGTCAGGATCGAGCGCGTGCGCACCGGGTCCAGGGCGGAGGCGTCCAGCTCGCCCTCGCTGTCGTACGCCCCGAAGGCGATCAGCTCGAAGTCACGGTTCTCCAGCGTCGCCGGTGCGCCGAGGAGCTCCGAGATCTCGTCGACCAGTTCCTGGTAGTCGCCCTTGTGGTCCTTGTACTCCGACGTCGTCACCCGGGCATTCTCCCGCATTTCGCGCGCCCTTCATACATCTGTCTGAGATCTGCGGCACGGATGCGTGACAGCTGTCGATGGCAGACGATCGGAGGGATCCTTAGGTTTCACGGTGGTTCTCCGTGCCGTACCCGAATGACCGGGTCCCGGCCATCCGCTGCTCCTGTGGAGGTGCCCCGTGCTGGGTCCCGTGATTCTCGCCGCGTCGCGCAGCGACCGGATACGACGGCTGATCTCGGCGGCCCCGGTGACCAGGCAGGTCGTGGACCGCTTCATCCCGGGTGAGACCGTCGACGAGATCGTGCCGATCGTCCGGGAGCTGACCGACCGAGGGCTGGAGCTGACGATGGACGTCGTCGGCGAGGACATCACCACGCCCGGGCAGGCCGCCGCCGCGCGGGACGCGTACCTGGAGCTGGTCGACCGGCTGAAGCAGCTGGAGCTGGGCACCCGCGCGGAGTTGTCCGTCAAGCTGTCGATGTTCGGGCAGGCGCTCGCGGGCGGGCACGAGCTGGCTCTCGCCAACGTCCGGCCCGTCGTCGAGGCCGCGGCCGCCATCGGGACGACCGTCACGCTCGACGCGGAGGACCACACCACCCTCGACTCGATGTTCGCGATCCACGAGGAGCTGCGGAAGGACTTCCCGCAGACCGGCTGCGTCATCCAGGCCTACCTCTTCCGCACCGAGGCCGACGCCCGCCGCCTCGCCGGGAACGGCAGCCGCGTGCGCCTGGTGAAGGGGGCGTACAAGGAGCCCGCCGAGGTCGCCTACCAGCAGAAACACGAGATCGACAAGGCGTACGTCCGGATCCTGAAGGCCCTGATGGCGGGCGAGGGGTACCCGATGATCGGCTCCCACGACCCGCGCCTCATCTCCATCGCCCAGGAACTCGCCCGGCAGTCCGGCCGCAAGCTCGACGAGTACGAGTTCCAGATGCTGTACGGCATCCGGAGCGACGAACACCTGCGGCTCGCCGCCGAAGGTCATCGGATGCGCGTCTACACCGCGTACGGCACCGACTGGTACGGCTACTTCATGCGCCGCCTGGCGGAGAAGCCGGCCAATCTGCGCTTCTTCGCCCGCAGCATGATCAGCAAGGGCTGAGGTCACGAACGGCCGATCCCGCACCCCGCTCGAAACACCCGCTCAGTAAGGAGTTACGGAACTCATGGACGCTGTGACCCAGGTCCCCACCCCCGTCAACGAGCCGGTGCACGGCTACGCCCCCGGCTCGCCCGAACGGGCCCGGCTGGAGGCCAAGCTGAAGGAGCTGGCCGAGAACCCGGTCGACCTGCCGTGCACGATCGGCGGCGAGAAGCGGCTCGGCGGCGGCGAGCGGTTCGACGTCGTGCAGCCGCACAACCACAAGGCCGTCCTCGGGACGTACGGCAACGCCACCCAGCAGGACGCCCAGGACGCCATCGACGCGGCCCTCGCCGCCGCGCCCGCCTGGCGTTCGATGTCCTTCGACGACCGCGCGGCGATCATCCTGCGCGCCGCCGAGCTGCTGGCCGGGCCCTGGCGCGAGACGCTGGCCGCCTCGACCATGCTGGGCCAGTCGAAGACCGCCCAGCAGGCCGAGATCGACACCCCCTGCGAACTGGTCGACTTCTGGCGCTTCAACGTCAAGTACGCCCGTGACCTGCTCGCCGAGCAGCCCCCCGCCAACTCCCCGGGCGTCTGGAACCGCCTCGACCACCGCCCGCTGGAAGGCTTCGTCTACGCGATCACGCCGTTCAACTTCACGGCGATCGCGGGCAACCTGCCGACCGCGCCCGCGCTCATGGGCAACGTGGTGGTGTGGAAGCCGAGCCCGACCCAGACGCACGCCGCCGTGCTCCTCATGCAGATCCTCGAGGAGGCCGGTCTGCCCAAGGGCGTCATCAACCTCGTCACCGGCGACGGCATCGAGGTCTCCAAGGTCGCCTTGGAGCACCGCGACCTCGCCGGCATCCACTTCACCGGCTCCACCAAGACCTTCCAGTACCTGTGGAAGACGGTCGGCGCCAACATCGAGAAGTACCGCTCCTACCCGCGCCTGGTCGGCGAGACCGGCGGCAAGGACTTCGTCGTCGCCCACCCGAGCGCCGACCCCGCGATCCTCAAGACCGCCCTGACCCGCGGTGCCTTCGAGTACCAGGGCCAGAAGTGTTCGGCGACCTCCCGGGCGTACATCCCGGCGTCGATCTGGAACAACGGTTTCCGCGAGGAGTTCGCCGCCGAGGTCGACTACATCACCATGGGTGACGTCACCGACCTGTCCAACTTCATCGGCGCGGTCATCGACGAGCGCGCGTTCGCCAAGAACAAGGCGGCCATCGACCGCGCGAAGGCGGACCCGGCCTGCACGATCGTCGCGGGCGGCTCGTACGACGACTCGACCGGCTACTTCGTCCGGCCGACCGTCATCGAGTGCGCGGACCCGGAGAACGAGGTCTTCACCACCGAGTACTTCGGCCCGATCCTCGCCGTGCACGTCTACGAGGACGACAGGTACGACGAGATGCTGACCCAGATGGAGTCGGTGTCCGACTACGCGCTGACCGGCTCGGTCATCTCGGGCGACCGCGCCGCCGCCGCGTACACGATGGACAAGCTGCGCTACGCGGCCGGCAACTTCTACATCAACGACAAGTCGACCGGCGCCGTCGTCGGCCAGCAGCCCTTCGGCGGCGGCCGCTCCTCCGGCACGAACGACAAGGCGGGCGCCCCCCAGAACCTGATGCGCTGGACGCTGACCCGCGCCATCAAGGAGACCCTGGTCCCGCCGACCGACTACACGTATCCGCACATGGGCTGACGGTCGGTCAGGACATCAGAGGGGCCGGGTACTTGCCCGGCCCCTCGCCGGTTCCGGAGCGGGCAGACTCTGCGCCATGACGCAGACAGTGACGACCGACGACGGTGTACGGCTGTGGGCTTCGCGGCAGGGGCAGGGGCAGGGGCAGGGACAGGGACAGGGCCGGCCCCTCGTGCTGTGCCACGGCGGGCCCGGACTGTGGGACCAACTGGAGGACGTGGCCGAGCTGCTGGCCGACCGGGCCGCCGTCGTCCGCTGGGACCAGCGTGGCTGCGGGCGGTCGGAGCGGTGCGCCGGGCCGTGGACCACCGAGCGGTTCGTGGCCGATCTCGACGCCGTACGACGGCACTTCGGGCTGGAGCGCATGGCTCTGCTCGGCCATTCCTGGGGCGCGCAGCTGGCGTTGAGCTATGCGCTGGCCCGTCCGGAGCGGGTCGATGCGCTGGTCTACGTCAGCGGTACGGGCATCGACCCGGTGTCCGACTGGCACGGGCCCTTCAAGGAGAACTTCCTCGCCCGCCTCGGGGAGGTCCCCGAACGGCTCGCCCGCTGGCGGGAGTTGCCGGACGGGGACCGCGAGCGGGCGGTCCTGCAGTGGTCGATCGAGTTCGAGGACCGCGAGCGGGCGTCGGAGCACGCGGGACGCATGGCCGACCCCTGGTTCGGGATCAACACCGAGTGCAACAAGGCCCTGAACGACGAGACGAGGCGCGCCTGGGGCACCCCCGAGCTGTACGCCGCCTGCGAGGCCCTCGATCTGCCCGTGCTCATCGTCGACGGCGCCGAGGACATCCGGCCCCGCTCGGCCGTGGACTCCCTGGAGCGGGCGTTGCCGCGGGGACGGCGGGTGGTGCTGCGGGAGGCCGGGCACCTGCCGTGGGTGGAGGACCCGACGGGCTTCCGGGAGGCGGTCACGGGCGTGCTCTGAGTCCCGGACGGCCTCAGTCCGGCATCACCAGCACCACCCCGCCCCGCACACTGCTCGCCTCGCCCAGCTCGTGCGCCTCGGCCACCTCCGCGAGCGGGAAAGTCGCGTCCACGTGGAGGCGGATGCGGTGGTCCGTCAGCAGGGCGGCGATCTTCGTCAGGCGTTCGGCGGAGGGTTTTGCCTGTACGACCGCGAAGCGCATCCCGCGGGCCTCCACGTCCTCCGGGGCGAGGCCCAGGTCGCCGGGAACGGCGCAGATCAGCAGGCCCTTCGGACGCAGGGTGCCCAGAGTGCGCGGGCCATGGGCGCCGCCGACCAGGTCGAGGGCGACCTCGATGTCGTGGACGACGGTGGTGAAGTCGGTGGTGCTGTCGTCGACGAGTTCGTCGGCGCCGAGGTCGCGCAGGAAGGCGTGATCGTCGGCGCGGGCGGTGCCGATGACGTACGCGCCCTCCGCCTTGGCGAGCTGGACCGCCGTGTGTCCCCCCCCCGCCCGCGGCCGCGTGGATCAGCACACGGGTGCCCGGCCCGACCCGGGCGATGTCGATCAGGGCCTGCCAGGCGGTGAGCGTCGCCGTCGGCGCGGCGGCGGCGCGGACGTGGTCCAGCGGGGCGGGCTTCAGCGCGAAGCGGCCGGCCGGCGCGGTGACATGGAGGGCGTGACCGCCGCCGTCGACCGGACCGAACACCTCGTCGCCGGGGCGGAACCCGACGACCTCCGCACCGACCTCCTCCACCACGCCGGAGACGTCCCTGCCCAGCGTGAACGGCGGCTCCCCGTACACCGGGGCCGCCCCCGAGCGGGCCAGCCGGTCCTCCGGGCCGACGCCCGCCGCGCGCACCCGGACCAGCACCTCGCCGGCCGCGGGTACGGGCCGCGGCCGCTCCTCGACCGTCAGGACCTCCGGTCCGCCGAAGCGGTGCTGGGTCGTCACCTGGGTGGGGGGCTGTTCCGTGGTCGTGCGGGGCTGTTCCGTGGTCATCGGGGCTCCCTCCCGGACGTGCCGCTGCCTCCATCGTGGCGCCGCGGACCCCCGTGCGACACCCCGCCGTGCGGTAGCACGAAACCGCAGCTCAGAGCAGTGTGAGGAGGTCCCCCGTCTCAGATAGTAGGAAGTCCGAGTAATTGTGGAGACAGACGCGCGCTCCTCCCTTAGTTTTGTAGGAGCCGAACGTCTCGCTCGATCAAGCGAATGGCGGTCGTGAGCCGGGCCCCGAGCAGGCAACCCCTGCGGCACCGCTCCCCGCCTCTTCCGGCGTCTCGCATCCCTTTTGTGCACTCCAGTCGTGCATTCCAGGAACTCGAAGGAGTCGATTTCCCATGGCCGAGACGACCGCCCGCCGCCGAGTCCGTCGTATCTCCCGTACGAGCGAGTCCGACCGCAAGAACGCCGCAGCCGCCCTCCAGCGCGCCCTCGACCGCCGCGACAACGGCGGCTCGACCGGCCACTGAGCCGCTGCCCCGAACTGAGCCGCTGCCCCGAAAACAACCCCTTACCGGGAACCCATAAGCCGGGAGCCGCACCCGCACGAGGTGCGGCGCGGTCTCAACCGCCGCGCCGCACCTCGAAATGGTCGATGCGCTCCCCGCTCTGCGCCAGCGCCGACACCGTCAGCCGCGGCCGCGCCCCGCTCTCCGCCTCCACCGAGAGGAAGGAGAAGCCCCGGTAGCGCACCCGCGACCACTCCACGATCTCCTCCTCGGACTGCTTCGACTTGGTCCACTGGAAGGTCTCGACGGACTCGCGCTCGCTGACGTGCCCCTCGTAGCTCTCCTTCACGCCGGTCGGGAAGCCGTACAGGTCCTTGCCGCCGCCGCCCGCCGTGACGTACACGGTCCCGTCCCGCGTGGGGTCCGTGGACGCGCCGATCGGGACCGGCCGCCCGACCTGGCCGCCCTTGATCGCGTCGGTGCGCTCGTAGACGTGGTTGTGCCCGTTGATCACCAGATCCACCTGGTGCTCGGCGAACAGTGGCAGCCACGCGTCGCGGACCCCGCCGTCGGAGGCGTGCGAGGAGGTGGAGTACGCGCAGTGGTGGAAGAAGACGACGACGAAGTCCACCGAGGTGTCCGCCCGCAGCTCGCCCAGCTTCCGGTCCAGCCACGCCGTCTGCTTCCCGTCCGTGTACCCGAAGTTGGCGGGGATCTCGTACGACACGTCGTTCGCGTCCAGCGCCACGAAGCCGACGTTGCCGTACGTGAACGCGTACACGCCCGGTGCCTTGCGCGGGTCGAAGCCGCTGTCCGGGAGGGACCAGCGGGCCAGCTGGCCGCCGTAGCCGTCCGGCGAGTACCAGGCCTCCATGTCGTGGTTGCCGGTCGTCACCATCCACGGCACCGACTTCGTGACCGGCTCGTTCTGCTTGAGGAACAGGTCCCAGAATGCGGGGTCGTAGCCGTCCGACTTCTCACCCCGGCCGTTGACGTTGGCGTAGCAGATGTCGCCCGCGTGGAGATGGAAGGCGGGGTCGTGCCGCAGCAGCACGTGGTCGTTGGCGGCCGCGGCCTTGCTGACGCCCTGGTCGCCGAACGCGGTGAACACGAACCGCTCCGGGCTCGCCGGGGCCGTGCGGAAGGTGCCGATGGTCTTCCGGCGCTCGGGCGATGCCGGGTCGAAGCCCTCATGGCCGACGCCGTAGTAGTACGTCGTGCCGGGGCGCAGGCCGTCCAGGGCCGCGTGCAGGTAGTACTGGTCGAGCGCCGCCTGTACGCCGGTCATGCCCGGCGTGTGCAGGTCGCGCACCTCGGCCTCGATCCTGCGGCTCAGCTCCTCGGGATGGGTGCCGATCCGGACGTACGGCTTCCGCACCGCGAGCGGCACCTGCCAGGAGATCCGCATCTGCGTCTTCGGGTCGGCGCCGAAGGCGAGATGGCGGCCGAAGGGGGCGACGACCGAGCCGTGGACCTTGCCGAGGGACGAGGCGGTCGCCGACGCCGAGGCCGACGCCGTCGCATTCGGCGATCCACCGCCCGAACATCCGGTCAGCAGCCCGCCCGCCACCGCGCCCGCCGTCACCAGCGTGCGGCGCCGCGACAGCCTGGTCCGCAGGTACTCGTGTTGCTCGGCCATGCTCATCCGGCGCGCGAGCCGCGGGGGAATGCCGAAGTCCGGTGTCTCCATGCAGGTGAACTTCCCAGCGCAGCCCAACACCCGCCCCACATACGGGTGAACGGCAACCGAAGGGCTGAGGCCGTCCCCCGTGTGGGTGTCCGTATCGCGGACGGCCCGTGTCATCCCGTGGGACCAGGGGTACGGTGCCGACATGTCTCGCAGCCTCAATCTCGCAGTGATCCCCGGTGACGGCATCGGGCAGGAAGTCGTGGCCGAAGGCCTGAAGGTCCTCTCCGCCGTCCTCCCGCAGGATGTGAAGCTGGAGACCAAGGAGTACGACTTCGGCGCCAAGCGCTACCACGCCACCGGTGAGACCCTCACCGACGCGGACGCCGAGGCCCTCAAGCAGCACGACGCCATCCTGCTCGGCGCGATCGGTGACCCGTCGGTCCCGTCCGGTGTCCTGGAGCGCGGCTTCCTGCTCAAGCTCCGCTTCCTCTTCGACCACCACGTCAACCTGCGCCCCTCGAAGCTGCTGCCGGGTGTCGCCACCCCGCTGGCCGGCGAGCCGCAGATCGACTTCGTCGTGGTCCGCGAGGGCACCGAGGGCCCGTACACCGGCAACGGCGGCACCATCAGGAAGGGCACCCCGCACGAGGTCGCCACCGAGGTCTCCGTGAACACGGCCTTCGGTGTCGAGCGCGTGGTCCGGGACGCCTTCGCCCGCGCCCAGGCCCGCCCGCGCAAGAAGCTCGCGCTGATCCACAAGAACAACGTGCTGACCTTCGCGGGTCACCTGTGGACCAACATCTTCAACAAGGTGGCCGAGGAGTTCCCCGAGGTCACCACCGAGTACATGCACGTGGACGCGGCGACCATCTACCTGGTCACGCAGCCCGAGCGCTTCGACGTGATCGTCACCGACAACCTCTTCGGCGACATCATCACCGACCTCGCCGCGGCCGTCTCCGGCGGCATCGGCGTCGCCGCGAGCGGGAACATCAACCCCGCCGGCGAGTTCCCGTCCATGTTCGAGCCCGTCCACGGCTCGGCCCCGGACATCGCCGGTCAGGGCAAGGCCGACCCCAGCGCCACGGTCCTGTCCGTCGCCCTCCTGCTGCGCCACCTCGGCTACGAGGCCGAGGCCGCCCGCATCGAGGAGGCCGTCTCCGCCGACCTCGCGGAGCGCACCGGCAAGCCCGCCCGCAGTACCTCGGAGATCGGCGACGCGCTCGCCGTACGAGTAGCCGGCTGACCCGCCGCGCTGCCTGGTCTCCTCAGGGAGATCTTCACGAAGCCGCCGGGTCACTCAACACCCGGCGGCTTTCGCATGTCCCCGCCGGGTGCCACCATCATCCTCTGGGTCGCATTCACGCTGTTTTCGTCCACGGCCTCCGTCGCGCGATAATCGAACGCGGAGCCGCGGATTGAGGGAATGCTCGGACGTCCTAGCACTGGCCACTGGCAGTACGGGCGTGAGCGCGGCCCGTCACTATCCGACCGGTGAAGGACAACCACTCATGACGACGCCCACGATCGAGCTCAAGCCCTCCGCCAGCCCGCTCTCCGACGCGCAGCGCGACGCGATCCTGGCCGACCCCGGGTTCGGCCGCCACTTCACCGACCACATGGTGACCATCAAGTGGACGGAGGGCCGCGGCTGGCACGACGGCCAGCTCGTCCCGTACGCGCCGCTCTCCCTCGACCCGGCGACCATGGTCCTGCACTACGCGCAGGAGATCTTCGAGGGACTCAAGGCCTACCGTCAGCCCGACGGTTCCGTCGCCAGCTTCCGCCCCGAGAAGAACGCGAAGCGCTTCCAGTCCTCCGCCCGCCGCCTCGGCATGCCGGAGCTGCCGGTCGAGACGTTCATCGAGGCGTGCGACGCGCTGGTGCGCCAGGACCAGGCCTGGGTCCCGGCGCACGGCGGCGAGGAGTCCCTCTACCTGCGCCCGTTCATGATCGCGACCGAGGTCGGCCTCGGCGTGAAGCCCGCCAACGAGTACCTGTTCCTGGTCATCGCGTCCCCCGCGGGCGCGTACTTCCCGGGCGGCGTCAAGCCGGTCTCCATCTGGCTCTCCGAGGACCGCGTCCGCGCCGTCCCCGGCGGCATGGGCGACGCCAAGACGGGCGGCAACTACGCGGCCTCCCTCCTCGCCCAGGCCGAAGCGGCCGCCAAGGGCTGTGACCAGGTCTGCTACCTCGACGCGGTCGAGCACACGTGGGTCGAGGAACTCGGCGGCATGAACCTGTACTTCGTGTACGGCGACAAAATCGTGACGCCCGCCCTCACCGGCTCCATCCTCGAGGGCGTCACCCGCGACAGCCTCCTCTCCGTCGCCCGCGACCTCGGCTACGAGTCCGAGGAGGGCCGCATCTCCATCGACCAGTGGCAGCGCGACGCCGAGAACGGCACCCTGACCGAGGTCTTCGCCTGCGGCACCGCCGCGGTCATCACCCCGGTCGGCACGGTCAAGCGTGCCACCGCCGAGTGGAAGCAGTCGGGCGGCGAGCCCGGCGAGGTCACCCTCAGGCTCCGCCGGGCCCTCCTGGACATCCAGCGCGGCACGGCGCAGGACAAGCACGGCTGGATGCACAAGCTCGGCTGAGGCCGGGACTCCGCTCCCGGTCCTCCGACCACCGTCCGGGCGCCGGTGGTTCGTCCGACGCGTATCGCCTCCCCCGCGCGGGTATCTCCTGATTCCGCGGGGGAGGCGCGTCCCTTCCCCGTGCGCGGACCGAACGTCCTGGGCCGTCGAGGCGTAGTGGCCGGCGAAGACACAGGCCGTCGCGAGCACCGCGACCGCGCAGGTCGCCTGCGCGCGGGTGGTGCGCGGGAGGATGGCGTCCAGGTCGAGGCCCATGGAGTAGAGCATCAGGCCCGCGTTGCCGCCCGAGCGGAGGGGGTGTCGAGGGGGGAGTTCCGGGCCGTCGACCCCGACCGCTTCGCGTCCCGGCTGCGTGCCCTCCTCGACGGTTTCTCCATCCACGTGGCGATCGGGCTACGGGGAACCGACCGGGCGCAGATTCTCGGCCACGTACGGGAGTTCCTGGACGAAACGCTCCTCGCGGACGCCTGAGGTCGCGCCCGGGTTGTACGCAATAAGGCCGATTGACCCTGTGGGCGGTGGTGCGTTTGCCTCGAACAGAGCCCCAGGCCCTCCCGTCAAGGCTCCCGCCTGCCTCGCGGGGTCTGGCCCGCACGCTCGCCGCGTTGCCGAACCGCCCACGTGGCTCCGCCACGAGGGCGCTCCGGCGCCTTGCGATCGCACGCACCAGACCCCGCGAGGCCCGCCCTCCGGGCGGACGACGGGAGCCTTGACGGCAGGGCCGGCGCGGGGCCGGGGGCGAAGCGTCAACGGGGACCGCAGGGGGGAACATGTCCAGAGCCGTACATGTGTCCAGATGCTCATTAGGCGCGGTGCTGTTGCTCGCGCTCGCCGGAACAGCCGTTCCGAATGCGACTGCGGCACCACACGTACCGCACACACCGCGCGTCGAACGAGTCAGTACCGCCGCCGACGGCAGCCAGGCCGACGGGCCGTCCAACGGTGCCGCGATCAGTGCCGACGGCCGGCACATCGCCTTCACGTCCATCGCGCCGAGCTTCGGCTGCGCGCGCTTCTCGCCGTGCCTGCTCGTGAAGGACCTGGCCACCGGCGAGGTCACCACGATCGACCTCGGCAGCGGCCACACCTACGCCTCGCCGATGCCGAGCGCCGACGGGGGCCGTATCGCCTACTCCGCGGGCACCCGGTTCCTGGCCCCGTACGTGTACGACCGCGCCACCGGGCGCTCGGAGCGGCTGTGGCCGGAGAACCCGCCCGGTTCCAACGAACTGGGCCGCGTGGAGTCGATCAGCCCGGACGGCACGCACGTCGCGTACACCATCGGCAACCGCCACGGGCCGGAGAACACCCGGCTCCTGTACGTCCGCGACACGGCCACCGGCACCGACGAACTGGTCTCACCGGCCGAGGAGGGCTCCAAGCGCGGGGCCTCGGTGAGCGGCGACGGCGAGCGGGTCGCCTACCAGGTCCCGGGGCCCACCGAGGAGGACCCGGACGACGTCTTCGTCAAGGACCGGACGACGGGCGAGCGGGTCCAGGTCGACAAGGGTCTCGGCCAGGCCTCACTCGTCCGCATCACCGCGGACGGCCGCCGGGTCCTCCTCGACGCGGACGGGGGCCTGTACGTGCACGACCTCCGCACAGGTGACTCACGGCGCGTGGCCGAGGGCCGGACCTTCTCGGCCACGGCCGACGGCCGGTACGCGGTCGTCGCGGGCGAGGATGGCATGCGGGTGCGCGACCTGCGGACGGGCCGGCGCGGCGCGGCTCTCCCGGCGGACGCCCAGGCGGGTTCGGAGATGCTGGCTGCCCAGGGGCGTGCGGTGGCGTTCGGTTCGAGGGCCTCCCACCTGGTGGCGGGGGACACCAACGGGGAGCAGGACGTGTTCGTCTTCTCGGGCGCGCTCCGGGAGGACCCGGACCCGATGCCGTCCGTCACCGAACGGATCAGCATGACGTCGGACGGGCAGCAACGTCCCGGGGCGTCCCGCGACCCGGTGATGGGGGAGGGCAAGGTCGTCGCGTTCACCTCGCAGGGGATGGGCGACCCGAAGGACACGAGCGTGTTCGTCAACGCGCCCGGCGGCATCTCCCAGGTCGACTCCAGTGCACAGGGCCCCTCGCACGAGGGAACGCCCTGCTACAGCGGACGCATGGTCGGCTACGTGGCCCCGTCCGAGGCCGACGGCACCCCGGAGGTCGACATCCGCAACCGCTCGGTCGGCAAGCTGACCCGGCTGGGCTCCTACCAGGGTGTCCGCTTCACGTGGATGGGGCAGCCCAGCGTGGACCCCACCTGCCAGTGGATCACCTACGCCGCCACGCTCCCCGCCACCGACACCGACCCGTCGCCCCAGCCCCGCGTCTACCGCTTCAAGTTCAACGGCGGTACGACCGACCTGGTCAGCGCGCCCACGGGCGAGTCGGCGGGCAACCCGTCGATCAACTACGACGGCCGGTACATCGCCTTCGAACAGGGCGGCGATGTCCACGTCCGTGACCTGGACACCGGCGCCCTGGAGAAGGCCGGAGCGCAGGCCTTCGCCCCCTCCCTGAGCGCCAACGGGCGCAAGGTCGCCTTCCGGCAGGGCCGGGACGTCCACGTCCGCGACCTCGACACCGGGACCACGACCCGGGTCAAGGGCACGCAGCCCTCGCTCTCCGGGGACGGCACGCGGGTCGCGTACACCTTGGACCGTTCCGTGTACCTGCTCGAACTTGCCACCGGGAAGCGGCAGTTGATCAGCGTCGACCGCTGGGGCGGCCGCAACGACCTGCCGGCCCGCCACCCGTCCGTCAACGCCGACGGCACCGTCGTCGCGTTCGAGTCGGCGTCACCCGATCTGGTGGAGCAGGACACCAACGGGGTGTCGGACGTCTTCCTGCGGACAGCGCAATGACAAGCAACAACCACTACGGGGGAACAACCATGCACCGCAACAAGCGAGCCCTCGCGCTCGCCGTCGCCCTCGCCGCCGCCACGGCGACGCTGACCGGTCCCGCGGCGAGCGCCGCACCCAGGGCCCCGCACACCGAGCCGATAAGCGTCACGCCGGAGGGCAGGGCGGGCAACGGCGCCACGAGCACCGCCGTCATCAGCCGCAACGGCCGCCACATCGCCCTCACCTCGGACGCCGAGGACCTGGACCCCAATGTCCCGCACGGCGGCATGTACCTGCGCGACCCGCACACCGGGAAGCTCCGGTTCGCGGGCTTCGGCGGCCTGGTCGCGGTCCTGAACGACGGCCGCTACGTGTACGCCGAGTACGCCGCGACCACCGACGTGTGGATCCACGACATCGCCACGGGCAAGCGCGTCGGGTTCGGCATCGAGGTTCCCGAGGGCTTCACCGGGCAGCCCGCCGAGGTCTCCGTGAGCCCCAACGGCCGCTACGCCGTCTACACGCTCCAGGATCCCGCCGACGGCACCAGCGTGGTCTTCCTGCGCGACCGCGTCGCCGGCACCACCGAGCGGATCAGCCACCCGAAGCCCACCTGGGAGCCCCGCAACGCCTTCCGGCCCACCGTCAGCGACGACGGGCGCCGTGTCGTCTACCAGTACACCTACGCGAACGGCCCGCGCGGCGACGACTGGGGCGACGTCTGGATGTACGACCGCACCACGGGCAAGCACACCCAGATCGACCGCTCTCACGACGGCTCGAAGACCGAACGGGAGTCGCTGAACCCGTCCATCAGCGGCAACGGCCGTACGGTCGTCTTCGAGTCCCGGGACACCCACCTCGTCCCGGAGGACGACGACGTCAGCTGGAACGTGTTCGTGCACGACATCGCCACGGGGAAGAACCAGCGAATCCACGGCACCCAGGGCGGACCCGGCGAGGTCTACACCCGGGGCGCCGCGGTGAGCGCCGACGGCCGGTACGTCACGTTCATGTCGGAGGTGACGGAGCCCGGCAGCCAGTACGGCAAGGAGTACCCCGTCTACCTGCGGGACCTGAAGAAGGGCACCACGACCCTGGTCACCCCGGACACCACCGGCGGCACCGCGACGGCCGAGGTCCTGCCGGGCCGGATCGCCGACGGCGCCCGCGGCGTCCTCTTCCAGTCCTCCGACCCGACGCTGATCCCGGCCGGCGACACCAACGAGGGCACCGACGCCTTCGTACGGCACCTGCGGTGATCAGCACAGTGCTCGCATCCTGAGACGGACAGTGAGCACGGGGACGGTCTGTGCCAGACTGCCTCCGTGCTCTCGTTCGCCACGATTATTGGCAGCAGGCGCGCCGGTCCGCAGTGACCGCTCCGTACGACCAGGTACGAGCGGACACCGTCGTCTTCGACCCGCGCGCAGACCTCTCGCACCCGCGAGAGGTTTTTCGCTTTTCTGGCCCACCCGCAGCCGGAGGCGAGAGCGCGAGGGACCATGTGAGGACGGTGGAGCCGGTCATTCCGGTACAGACCGAGATCCGACACAGGAGCCTTGACACCATGACCGAACCCAGCGAACTCGACGATTCCTTCCACGTCTTCGACACCACCCTGCGCGACGGCGCCCAGCGGGAGGGCATCAACCTCACCGTGGCGGACAAGCTGGCCATCGCACGGCACCTGGACGACTTCGGCGTGGGCTTCATCGAGGGCGGCTGGCCCGGCGCCAACCCGCGCGACACCGAGTTCTTCGCCCGCGCCCTGCAGGAGATCGACTTCAAGCACGCCCAGCTGGTCGCCTTCGGCGCCACCCGCCGGGCCGGCGCCAAGGCCGCCGAGGACCCCCAGGTCAAGGCGCTGCTGGACTCGGGCGCCCAAGTGATCACCCTGGTGGCCAAGTCGCACGACCGGCACGTGGAGCTCGCCCTGCGCACGACGCTGGACGAGAACCTGGAGATGGTCCGCGACACGGTGTCGCACCTGAAGGCCCAGGGCCGCCGGGTCTTCGTCGACTGCGAGCACTTCTTCGACGGCTACCGCGTCAACCCGGAGTACGCGAAGGCTGTCGTACGAGCCGCGTCCGAGGCCGGCGCCGACGTGGTCATCCTCTGCGACACCAACGGCGGCATGCTCCCCGCGCAGGTCCAGGCGGTCGTCTCGACGGTCCTCGCCGACACCGGCGCCCGCCTCGGCATCCACACCCAGGACGACACGGGCTGCGCGGTGGCGAACACGCTCGCCGCCGTGGACGCGGGCGCGACCCACGTGCAGTGCACGGCGAACGGCTACGGCGAGCGGGTCGGCAACGCCAACCTCTTCCCGGTCGTCGCGGCCCTGGAACTCAAGTACGGCAAGAAGGTCCTCCCCGACGGCAAGCTCCGCGAGATGACCCGCATCTCGCACGCGATCGCCGAGGTCGTGAACCTCACCCCCTCCACCCACCAGCCCTACGTCGGCGTCTCCGCCTTCGCCCACAAGGCCGGCCTGCACGCCTCCGCCATCAAGGTCGACCCGGACCTGTACCAGCACATCGACCCCGAGCAGGTCGGCAACACCATGCGGATGCTGGTCTCCGACATGGCCGGCCGCGCGTCGATCGAGCTCAAGGGCAAGGAACTCGGCATCGACCTCGGCGGCGACCGCGCGCTGGTCCAGCGGGTCGTCGACCGGGTCAAAGAGCGCGAGCTCAGGGGCTACACGTACGAGGCGGCCGACGCGTCCTTCGAACTCCTGCTGCGCGCCGAGGTCGAGGGCAAGCCCCTCAAGTACTTCGAGGTCGAGTCCTGGCGCGCGATCGTCGAGGACCGCCCCGACGGCACCCACGCCAACGAGGCCACGGTCAAGCTCTACGCCAAGGGCGAGCGCATCGTCGCCACGGCCGAGGGCAACGGCCCGGTCAACGCGCTGGACCGCGCGCTGCGGGTGGCCCTGGAGAAGATCTACCCCCAGCTCGCCAAGCTCGACCTCGTCGACTACAAGGTCCGCATCCTGGAGGGCGTCCACGGCACGTCCTCCACCACCCGCGTGCTCATCTCCACGTCCGACGGGGCGGGGGAGTGGTCCACGGTGGGCGTCGCCGAGAACGTGATCGCCGCGTCCTGGCAGGCCCTGGAGGACGCTTACACCTACGGGCTGCTGCGGGCGGGCGTGGAGCCGGCGGAGTAGGACATCGTTCGGCTGTCGCTCAAGGCCGGGGGCGCCACGCACACGTGGTGCCCCCGGCCTGTTGCTCGTCGCCGCCTTGGCGGACAAGTGGGGTGTGGGGGAGCGGGATCCGGGCAAAGTCGTGTGGTGCGAGGTCAGGGGTGCCGGGTGCCTTGACGGCTTTCTGGGCCACCAGTTCACTCACGGCGTGAGGTAAGCCACGAGTGGACGAAGAGAGCCAAGGGGGAGCTCCATGCGAAGAACCGCCCTGTTATCCGCCGCCGCCCTGCTGACCGGACTGCTTCCGATGGCGTCCGCGCAAGCCGCCGACGGCCCGGCCCCCGTCCCCGTCGACCGCTTCGAGGGCGAGGTCCCCTTCGCCGACCCACCCGCCGGAGGCATCTTCACCTGGGGCAGCGACACCGACGACCCGCCCGCCCTCGAGCTCACCGCCCGCGACGACGCCCCCGAGGGCGACAAAGCGGCGAGGCCTCCGAGCTCTGGACGACCTCCTTCACGGACGACTTCAGCGGCTGGAAACAGATCGAGCTCCCCTTCACCGACTTCACGTATCGCACGGACTACCAGCCCGTCGGCGGCATCGACCAGGTTCTCGGCCTGACCGAGACCTGGGGGTACGCCGTCACCCTGCCCGTGGGCGTCAAGGGCGAATTCGCCATGGACGCCGTCGAGTTGTACGGCAAGGCCGACCAGTCCCTGCGCGCGTCGGTGACCACGGACGCGGCCGTGTACCCGGTGGCGGAGGGCAGGACCGCCGCTGTCAGGCTCACCGTCGCCACCACCGGCGCCGCCCCGATCGACGAGCCGGTGACCGTCGCCTACGAGACGACCACGACCGGCACCGCCTCGGCCGACGACTTCACGCCGCTCAAGGGCGAGTTCACCTTCCCCGCGGGCACACCCTCCGGCACGACCCGCACTCTTGAGGTCCCCACTCTCAAGGACAAGAGGGCGGAGTCCGCCGAGACGATCCCCCTCAAGCTGACGGTCACCGGCGCCAAGCCCCCGGCCGAGACCCCGCAGATCGTCGTGGACGCGCACGGACTGCCGTATCTGAACAGCAAGTTGCCGGTGCAGAAGCGCGTCGCCGACCTCCTCTCCCGCATGACCCTCGCGGAGAAGGCCGGCCAGATGACCCAGGCCGAACGCGGCGCGGTCACAGCGCCCGGTGACATCGCCACGTACGACCTCGGCTCGCTGCTGTCCGGCGGTGGCTCGACACCGACGCCCAACACCGCAAAGGCGTGGGCGAAGATGATCGACGCGTTCCAGCTGCGCGCGCAGGCGACCCGCTTCCAGATCCCGCTGATCTACGGCGTCGACGCCGTGCACGGCCACAACAACCTGGTCGGCGCGACGATCATGCCGCACAACATCGGCATCGGGGCGACCAGAGATCCCCGACTGGCCCAGCGGACAGGCTCCGTGACCGCCGCCGAGGTCCGCGCCACCGGCATCCCCTGGGACTTCGCCCCCTGCCTCTGCGTCACCCGCGACGAACGCTGGGGCCGCTCCTACGAGGCGTTCGGCGAGGACCCGGCGCTCGTCGAGCAGATGGAGACGGTCATCCAGGGCCTCCAGGGAGCCCCGGACGGCAGGGACCTCAAGGACGCCGACAAGGTCCTCGCCACCGCCAAGCACTTCGTCGGCGACGGCGGCACCGAGTACGGCTCGTCCACGACCGGCACGTACACCATCGACCAGGGCATCACCAAGGTCACCCGGCAGCAGTTGGAGGCCGTGCACCTGGCACCGTACGAGACGGCCGTCGACCGCGGTGTCGGCACGGTCATGCCGTCCTACTCCTCGCTCGACCTCGCCGGCGACGGCCGGGGCCCGGTGAAGATGCACGCCCGCGCCGACATGCTGAACGGCGTCCTGAAGGGCCGGATGGGCTTCGACGGCTTCGTCATCAGCGACTGGGCGGCCATCGACCAGCTCCCGGGCGACTACGCCTCCGACGTCAGTACGTCGGTCAACGCGGGCCTCGACATGATCATGGTCCCGTACGCGTACCAGGACTTCCACGCCACGCTCCTGGACGAGGTCGAGGCGGGCCGCGTCAGCGAGCGGCGGATCGACGACGCCGTGTCGCGCATCCTCACCCAGAAGTTCCGGCTGGGGCTGTTCGAGAAGCCGTACGCCGACACGAGCGGCGCCTCCGAGATCGGCTCCGCCGGGCACCGGGCCGTCGCGCGCGAGGCGGTCGCCGAGTCCCAGGTCCTGCTGAAGAACGCCGGAGGGCTGCTGCCCCTGAAGACCTCGCAGAAGGTGTACGTCGCCGGCTCCAACGCCGACGACATCGGCAACCAGACCGGCGGCTGGACCGTCACCTGGCAGGGCTCCTCCGGTGACATCACCCCCGGCACGACCGTCCTGGAAGGGATGCGGAAGGCGGGCGGCGACGTCACGTACTCCAAGGACGCCTCGGCGCCTCTCGGCGGGCACGACGTCGGAGTGGTCGTCGTGGGCGAGACCCCGTACGCCGAGGGCGTCGGCGACGTCGGCAACGGCCACGACCTGGAGCTGTCCGCCGCCGACCGGGCAGCCGTCGACAAGGTGTGCGCGGCGATGGAGTGCGCGGTGCTGATCGTCTCCGGGCGCCCCCAGCTCGTCGGCGACCGGCTCGGCGACGTCGACGCGCTGGTCGCCTCCTGGCTCCCCGGCACGGAGGGCGACGGCGTGGCCGACGTCCTGTACGGCAGGCGGCCCTTCACCGGACAGCTTCCGGTGACCTGGCCGAAGTCCCAGGCGCAGCTGCCGATCAACGTCGGCGATGCGGCGTACGACCCGCAGTACCCGTACGGCTGGGGCCTGACGACGCTCGGCAAGGCCCCGGAGGGCGGGGCGGCGACGCTGAAGGCGCTCGCCGTCGCGGCCGCCGTGGCCGAGAAGGCCGGCGCCGAGGAGGCGGGACGCGCGCTCGTGACCAAGGCGCGGCTGATCGTCCAGCGGAAGGCGGGCCAGGACATCACGGCGGCGGTCGCGAAACCCTTCGCCGACGCGGACCATCTGCTGCTGACCGGACGGTACGGAAAGGCGGTGGAGAAGCTGACGGCGGCGTACCGGGCGTCCTGAGAGCCTCCGCCGCACGTATGTCTGATTGTGAGCCTTTCGGGTAGTTTCGAGGTATGAAGGCCGCGAACCCCGCCCGAGGCCCCATCGGTCTGCTGACCGCACTGGCGCTCGCCGTCCTGACCGCTCTGGCGGTCCTGATGGCGGGCGCCCCGCGCGCCTCCGCGGCCACCGACGTCTCGACGATCGCCGAGGCCCTCCGCGAGGACCCGGTCTACGTCGCCCCGGCCGCCGCCGACCAGTTGTCGTCCGCGGACGCGGACGCGCTGTCCGAGCAGATCAGGGCTGCCGACAAGGCCCTGTTCGTGGCGGTCCTGCCTGCCGACCAGCCCACGGAGAAGCTCTTCACCGACCTGCGCACCGCGACCGGCATCACCGGCCTGTACGCGATCCGTGTCGGCGACCGCTTCGACGCCCAGGCCGACTCGTCGGTCCTGCCGTCGGCCGCCGTGGACAACCTCGTCAGCAGCGTCGCGACCGAGAAGGACACCGAGACCCAGCTGGACGACTTCGCCGACCGCGCCCTGACCAACATGGGCGGCGCGGCCCCCTCCGCCTGGGACTCCACCGACAACGACGGCGGCGGATCCACCACCGCCCTGATCACCGCCGGTGCGGTCCTGGTGGCCGGCGGCGGTGGCGCGTACGCACTGGTCCGGCGCAGGCGGCGCCGGCACGAGGAGGAGCAGCGGGCCGCGCTGGAGAAGCTGCGGGTCGTGGTCGACGAGGACATCACCGCCTTCGGCGAGGAGCTGGACCGTCTGGACTTCCACCCCGGGGAGCCGGCCGCGACCGACGCCATGCGCGAGGACTACGAACGCGCGCTCGACTCGTACGAGAAGGCGAAGACGTTCATGGCCCAGGCCGTGAAACCGGAGGACGTCCGGGCCGTCACCCAGTCCATCGAGGACGGCCGCTTCTCCCTCGCCAAACTCGCCGCCCGCCGCGAGGGCCGGCCGCTGCCCGAACGCCGGGCGCCCTGCTTCTTCGACCCGCGCCACGGCCCCTCGGTCGCCGACGTGACCTGGACGCCGGTGGACAGCGCCGCGCGCGAGGTCCCGGTCTGCGCGGCGGACCGCACCCGCCTGGCCGACGGCCGCGACCCGGTGATCCGCGAGGTCGACACCGACCGGGGCCGCCGCCCCTACTGGGACGCGGGCCCCGCCTACGGCCCCTGGGCCGGCGGCTACTTCGGCGGCGGCATCCTGCCCGGCCTCCTCATCGGCACCATGCTCGGCAGCATGATGGCCACCCCGGCCTACGCGGCCGACTACGGCTCCGGCTACGGCGACTTCGGCGCCGCCGGCTACGAGGGCGGCGACGTCTCCGGCGCGGACTTCAACACCGACGACTTCAGCGGCGGCTTCGGCGGCGGGGACTACGGAGGCGGCGGGGACTTCGGCGGAGGGTTCTGATCCCCTGCCCCCGGCGGGGGTGCGCGTCCCTGGGGGGCTCCGCCCCCAGACCCCCGGACCTATGCCCACCCACCACCCGACGCGGTGGGTCGAGAGGCGAAGGCCGAGGGCTCCCTCTCATCCGACCGAGTCGGAGGTAGAGGGTCCCTCTCATCCCACCGAGTCGGGTGGTGGGTGGGCGAAGGCCGGGGGTCCAGGGGGCGGAGCCCCCTGGTACGGGGTCGAAGGGGCGGCGCCCCTGGAGGATGGGACGGGTAGGGGCGGCGGGGGCGAAACACGGCACGGGCCCGGCACAAGACGCACCGGACCCGCGGACGTACGTACGAGAGACGAGCCGCGCGTCAGAGCGACGACGCGGCCGAGGCGATCGCGGAGGCGAAGGTCGAGACCTCGGTGTACACACCGGGCGCGTTGGGCCGGGCGCAGCCTATGCCCCAGCTGACGATGCCGACCTGGATCCAGGCGTTGGCGCTGTCCCGTCGGAACATCGGCCCGCCCGAGTCGCCCTGGCAGGTGTCGACGCCCCCGGACGCGTACCCGGCGCAGATCTCCTCGGAGGCGACGAGACCGCTGTAGCCGCTGTAGGAACGACACGTGGCGTCGCTGACGAACGGCACACTGGCCTTCAGCATGTACCGCTGCTGTGCCCCACCCTCGGAGGCCGACCCCCATCCGGCGACGGTGAAGGTACCGGTGTTGTACTGGTTGGTCGTGGCGATCTTCAGCGTCGGCAGGTTGATGGGCGAGGCGAGCTTGATGAGCGCCCAGTCCTTGCCGGTGCCGTTGTAGCCGGGCGCCCGGTAGACGTAGGTGGACCGGACCTGGACCCGGCCGCTGGTGGACTGCAGGTCCACGACGCCGGCGGTCGCGGTGATGCTGGTGTTGGCGCCGGTCGAGCCCACGCAGTGCGCGGCGGTGAGCACGATCTGCTGGGTGTACAGCGCACCGCCACAGCCCATCGAGAGCCGGACCATGAACGGGAACTCGCCCTGCGCGGCGCGGGTTCCGCCGACGACGGGCGCGGGGGCGGCGGTGGCCGTCGAGACGGGCTGAAGGCTGGCGATCGCGAGGGCGGCGGCGCCGACGGCCGCGCATCTCTTGAGGGCCGTGAGGAGTCTCTTCAACGTGATGCCTTCCGTGGGGGGGTTGACCTGGGGACCGTGCAGCACGTGCGGGCGAAACACAGAATTGACGTGCGCATGACATTACTGACCACAAACAAATGCCCATGTGCTGGCATGGGCAGGTCAAATCTGTTGCTGGATTATGGGAACGCCGTAAGCACCGGCACAAGGGGTGTGATTCAGCCATGCGCGCAGCGCTCACCGGCCGCCTGGCGGGTGAGTGAACCCGAGGCCGAACGAGGACCGTTCCTGACCTACTCCCCGCCTACGGTGTCCCCATGACCGCCCCCGAAGACCCGCAGCCCCAAGCCTTCGAGACTGCCTTCGGCACCGCGACCGACCTCGACGCCTGGCTCACCGCCCACCCCGCGCCCCACCCCGGCCTCTGGGTGAAGGTCGCCAAGAAGTCCTCGGGCCTGCCCTCGGTCACCGCCGCCGAGGTCAACGACGTGAGCCTGTGTCACGGCTGGATCACCGGTCGGCGCAGGAGCCTCGACGCGACGCACTACCTGCAACGGATCACCCCGCGCCGCCCCGGCAGCCTCTGGTCGATGGTCAACGTCCGGCGGGTGGCGGAACTGACGGCGGCCGGCCGGATGCGCCCCGCCGGACTCGCCGAGGTGGCGGCCGCCAAGGCCGACGGCAGATGGGACGCGGCGTACGAGTCCCAACGCGAGGCCACGGTCCCCGACGACCTGGCCGCGGCCCTGGAGCGGAACCCGCGAGCCAAGGCCGCGTTCGAACGCCTCGGCAAGACCGACCAGTACCTCACCATGCTCCCCGTGCTGCGCGCCCGTACCCCGGAGAGTCGCGAGGCCCAACTCACGGCAAGTGTCAAGAAATTGGCTCAGGGATGACACGCCGAGCGCCCGCCCTCCCGGTGCGCCGGAGTGGAGGGCGGGTGCGCTCGAAGGCCGAAGGCCGCGTGGCGCGAAGGGGTCACCGGCGTTGCCGCCGGCTGCCTCACGCGTTCTTGATCGCCGAGATGTCGAAGTTCAGCTTGATCTTGTCGGAGACCAGGACGCCGCCCGTTTCCAGCGCCGCGTTCCAGGTCAGGCCCCACTCGGAGCGGATGAGCTCCGCCTTGCCCTCGAAACCGACGCGCTCGTTGCCGAAGGGGTCCTTCGCGGCGCCGTTGAACTCGAGGTCGATGGTGATCGGCTTGGTGACGCCGAGGATGCTGAGGTCGCCGGTGATGCGGTAGTCGTCGCCGCCCAGGGCCTCCGCCGACGTCGAGCGGAAGGTCATCGTGGGGAACTCGTCCGTCTTGAAGAAGTCCGCGCTCTTGAGGTGACCGTCGCGGTCCGCGGAACCCGTGTCGATGCTGTCCATCTTGACGTCGATGGACGCCGTGGACGCGGACGGGTCGCTGCCGTCGAGGTGCAGCGAGCCGCTGAAGTCGAGGAACTTGCCCTTGACGTTGGTGACCATGGCGTGCCGGGCGACGAAGCCGAGCGCGGAGTGGGCGGCGTCGATGGTGTAGTCGCCGGTCAGAGCGGCCAGGTCGGGGTTCACGGCGGCGGGCGCCGCGGCGGTCGTGTCGGTGCTGTCCTTGCGGCCGAAGATGCTCATCAGACTGCTCCTTGCCGTTGATGTTGAACGTTCAACCATGCCAACAGGAACGACGGTAGTCCTATTCCGGGCGCGCATCAACGTCATCCGAGGAGTGTTTGCGTGATGACTCCGCGGTGGTAGACGAGACGGTCATGAACCCCCAGCGCCGACGCTTCCGCCGACCCTTCGCCTTACCCGGACGCGGACGCGGGCCCACCCGCCGAGGCGTGCTGCTCACGGCCGCCTTGATGGCCACGACCGCCGCGCGAACCCCCGGACCGCCGGCCGACGACGACCCCTACGACGCCCTCCGCCGCCGCTGGCTCGACCTCGCCCTCGGCACCGGCTACGACCCCGCCACCGAGCCGTACGCCTCCCGCCTCGCCGAATCCGGCGACCTCGCCCGCGGCTTCCGCGCCACCATGGCCCCGACCCCCGCCTCCCTCTGGCCCGACCGCCCCTACGACCCGCCCTCCGGCATCACCCAGAGCTACGGCCGCCTGTGGACCATGGCCCAGGCCTACGTCCAGCCGGGCACCGGCTCCACCGCCGACCCCGCCCTCCTCACGGACGTGATCCGCGGCCTCGACCACCTCTCCGCCACCGTCTACAACCCCTCCACCACCCGCTACGGCAACTGGTGGGAATGGCAGATCGGCAGCCCCCGCCTCCTCATGGACCTCACGGCCGCCCTGTACGACCACCTCACCGCCGCCCAACGGGAAGCCGCCTGCGCGGCCGTCGACCACTTCATCCCCGACGCGATGCTCACCGACTACTCCGGCACCTCCACCGGCGCCAACCGCGTCGACCTGTGCCGCTCCGTCGCCCTGCGCGGCATCCTGGGCCGGGCCCCCGACCGGATCGCGCTCGCCCGGGACGCCCTCTCGCCGGTCTTCCCGTACGTCAGGCGGGGCGACGGGCTCTACGCCGACGGCTCGTTCGTGCAGCACACCTGGGTCGCCTACTCGGGGACGTACGGCCAGGTCCTGCTCGACGGCCTCGGCCGCCTCTTCGCGCTCCTCGCCGGGTCGCAGTGGGAGGTCACCGACCCGAACCGGCAGATCGTCCTGGACAGCGTGGAGCGCGCCTACGCGCCCCTGATCCACGACGGGTTGGTGATGGACTGCGTCAACGGCCGTGCCATCAGCCGGGGTTACCTCAAGAGCGACGACCGCCAGGTCCTGCGCAGCGACCACTTCCACGGACAGGGCGTCATCGCCGCCATCGCGCTCCTCGCCGAAGCGGCGAGCGCGGCGGAACGCGAGCGCTGGTACGGCCGTATCAAGGGATGGATCGAACGGGACACGGTGGCCCCGATCCTGACGGCCCGCCAGTTCGACGTGGCCGATCTCGCCCGACTGCACGCCGTCGCCGACTCCCCGGTCGCCGGCATCCCCGAACCCGTCGGCCACCACCTCTTCGCCGCCATGGACCGGGCCGTCCACCGCAGCCCCGCCTTCACGGCGAGCCTCGCCATGGCCGGCGACCGCATCGCGCACTACGAGTGCGGCAACGGCGAGAACCCGCGCGGCTGGCACACCGGCGCCGGGATGCTCTCCTGGTGGCCGACCGGGCGCAGCGGTCGGGCCGGTCCCGCCGATCAGTACACCAACTGGTACTGGCCCACCGTCGACTGGTACCGCCTCCCCGGCACCACCGTCTCCACCAAGCGTCTCCCCGACCGCGCGGGCGGCGAGTGGGGCGAGCCCAAGCCGGACGTGCGCTGGGTCGGCGGCACCACGGACGGCGAGTACGCGGCGATCGGCCAGCACCTCAAGGGGCTGGACTCCACCCTCCAGGCCCGCAAGTCGTGGTTCTGCCTCGCCGACGCGGTCGTCTGCCTGGGCGCCGGGATCACCTGCACCGACGGCGTCCCGGTCGAGACGGTCGTCGACAACCGCAACCTGGGCGAGGGCGGCACGCAGGACTTCGTACGGGGCACGGGCTGGGCGCATCTGGAGGAGCACGGCGGCTGGGTGATCGTGGCAGGGCACCTGCGGACCCTCCGCGAGGACCGCACCGGCGCCTGGTCCGACATCAACACCGGCGGTACGGCCGAGCGCCGCACCCGCCGCTGGCAGACCCTCTGGCTGGACCACGGCACCGACCCGGTGAACGCTTCGTACGTCTACGTCCTCCTGCCCGGAGCCACCCGCCGTACGGTCACCGCCCGCGCCGCCGACCGGCACTGGCTGTCGGTCCTCGCCAACGACGGCACCTGCCAGGCCGTCCGCGTTCCCTCTCTCGGCCTCACGGCCGCCACCTTCTGGCAGGCCGGGACCGCGGGCGGACTGACCGCGTCCGCCGGCGCGAGCGTGCTGGTCCGGCGCCGCGGCCGCACCGCTACCCTCTGCGTGAGCGAACCGCCCCGCACCGGCGAGCCGCTGGAGATCACCTGGGACCACCCGGTCGGCGCCGTGATCCGCGCGGACGACGCGGTCGAGGTGATCTCCGCAGACCGCCGACTGCGCCTTCGGGTCACCCCTGGGAGGGCATGTGCCACCCATCGATGTGAGGTGACTCTCACCGGATGAGTTTGTACGACCCCTACAAGCGCGGGGCCCTCTGAGCAGTCGGAACGGCTGCATGGCGGCGAGGTTCTGTTCAGTCGCACCAGGAAAACGGTCCGGAGACTGTACGGAGTCGACGGCGAGCTTTTCTTGGTGGGCTTCGTAAGGTCGCTACATGACCGTTTTGGATGAGGCGCCGGGTGAGTCGACGGACGAGTCGACGAGTGAACCGACGAGTGAGCCGACGGGCGAGCCGACGGACGCGCGCGGGCGGGTCGCCGAGCTGCACGAGATTCGTGCGCAGGCGCTGGCCGGCCCCAGCGAGAAGGCGACCGCGGCGCAGCACGCCAAGGGCAAGCTGACCGCGCGGGAGCGCATCGAGCTGCTCCTGGACCCCGGTACCTTCCGGGAGGTCGAGCAGCTGCGGCGCCACCGGGCGACCGGGTTCGGCCTGGAGGCCAAGAAGCCGTACACGGACGGCGTGATCACCGGCTGGGGCACGGTGGAGGGCCGCACGGTCTTCGTCTACGCCCACGACTTCCGCATCTTCGGCGGCGCGCTGGGCGAGGCCCACGCCACGAAGATCCACAAGATCATGGACATGGCCATCGCGGCCGGCGCCCCGCTGGTCTCCCTGAACGACGGCGCGGGCGCCCGTATCCAGGAGGGCGTCTCGGCCCTCGCGGGCTACGGCGGCATCTTCCAGCGCAACACCAAGGCCTCCGGGGTCATCCCGCAGATCTCCGTGATGCTCGGCCCGTGCGCGGGCGGCGCGGCCTACAGCCCCGCCCTCACCGACTTCGTGTTCATGGTCCGCGAGACCTCGCAGATGTTCATCACCGGCCCGGACGTCGTCAAGGCGGTCACCGGCGAGGAGATCACCCAGAACGGCCTCGGCGGCGCGGACGTGCACGCCGAGACGTCCGGTGTGGCGCACTTCGCCTACGACGACGAGGAGACGTGCCTGGCCGAGGTGCGCTACCTGCTGTCGATGCTCCCGCAGAACAACCGCGAGAACCCGCCGCGGGTGGAGCCGGGCGACCAGGTGGACCGCCGCGGGGAGGTCCTGCTCGACCTGGTCCCGGCCGACGGCAACCGGCCGTACGACATGACCAAGGTCATCGAGGAGATCGTCGACGACGGCGACTACCTGGAGGTCCACGAGCGCTGGGCCCGCAACATCATCTGTGCGCTGGCCCGTCTCGACGGCCAGGTGGTGGGCATCGTCGCCAACCAACCGCAGTCCCTGGCCGGGGTCCTGGACATCGAGGCGTCGGAAAAAGCTGCACGCTTTGTCCAGATGTGCGACGCTTTTAACATCCCGATCATCACTTTCCTGGACGTCCCCGGGTTCCTCCCGGGTGTCGACCAGGAGCACGGCGGGATCATCCGGCACGGAGCGAAGCTGCTCTACGCCTACTGCAACGCGACCGTGCCGAGGATCTCCCTGATCCTGCGCAAGGCCTACGGAGGTGCGTACATCGTCATGGACAGCCAGTCCATCGGTGCGGACCTCACGTACGCCTGGCCGACGAACGAGATCGCCGTGATGGGTGCGGAGGGTGCGGCCAACGTCATCTTCCGCCGCCAGATCGCCGAGGCCGAGGACCCCGAGGCCATGCGGGCCCGCATGGTCAAGGAGTACAAGTCCGAGCTGATGCACCCCTACTACGCGGCCGAGCGCGGCCTGGTGGACGACGTCATCGACCCGGCGGAAACCCGCGAGGTTCTGATCAAGTCCCTGGCGATGCTGCACACCAAGCACGCCGACCTGCCCTCCCGCAAGCACGGCAACCCCCCGCAGTAACCCCGCGGAACCTCTGCGGTACCCCCGCGGAAACCTCTCTCACGGAGACTGACGCCCATGAGCACCCCTGACATTCGTGTCGAGAAGGGCCACGCCGAGCCCGAGGAAGTCGCCGCCATCACGGCCATCCTCCTGGCCCGCGCGGCGGCCCAGCCCTCCACGCCCCCCACCCACCGCGGCCGCCGGAAGGCAGGCTGGCGCCGCCTGGAGCGCGAGCCCGGCTTCCGCGCCCCGCACAGCTGGCACTGAGCGCTGTACAACAAGAAGGGCCCCTCTTGAGAGGGGCCCTTCTTCGTGCCCCAAAGGGGCGCGGGGCTGTATCGATAATGCGGCTCCGCCGCGTGGGCGCGACCAGCCACTGAGCACCCGCAGACGGCGTACCACCATCCGCGGCAGCCCAGTGGCCGCACGTCGACTACCGCAAGCGAGCCATCAACGCGTGCTCGACCAGCGTGATCAGCGCTGACTTGGCATCCGCCCGATGCCGAGCATCCGTAGTGATGATCGGAGTGTCCGGACCGATCTGCAGAGCTTCCCGCACCTCGTCCGGGTTGTACGGCTGGTTGCCGTCGAACCCGTTGAGGGCGATCACAAACGGGAGACCCGAGTTCTCGAAGTAGTCGACCGCGGGGAAGCAGTCGGCGAGGCGGCGGGTGTCCACCAGCACGATCGCGCCGATGGCGCCGCGCACCAGGTCGTCCCACATGAACCAGAAGCGGTCCTGGCCGGGCGTACCGAAGAGGTACAGGATCAGGTCCTGGTCCAGCGTGATGCGGCCGAAGTCCATGGCGACCGTGGTGGTGGTCTTGTCTCCGGTGTGGGTGAGGTCGTCGATGCCCGCCGAAGCAGACGTCATCACGGCCTCGGTGCGCAGCGGGTTGATCTCCGAGACGGCGCCGACGAACGTGGTCTTGCCCACGCCGAAGCCGCCAGCCACCACGATCTTCGCGGACGTGGTGGAGCGGGAAGGCCCTCCGCTAGAGCTTGCGAAGTCCACTGAGCACCCTTTCGAGCAGTGTCACGTCTGGCTGGCCGCCGGCGTTCTCGTCGCCGCCGGGCTGATGGATGGCGACCAGGCCCGCCTCCGCCAAGTCGGCGACGAGGATCCTGGCCACGCCGAGAGGGATCGTCAGGAGGGCCGAGATCTCGGCCACCGACTTGATCTCACGGCAGAGGTTGCAGATCCGCTGATGCTCGGGCAGCTGGCCCTGCATCTGGTGCGGCTGCGCGGTGGTGTGCACCAGTGCCTCGATGGCGAGCTGGTAGCGCGGGCGGGTCCGGCCGCCGGTCATGGCGTACGGACGCACCAACGGGTTGTTCGCCGCCCCGGCGGGCGCCGGCTCGGGGGAGCGTCGCTGCGGCTGCACGGGCTGGATGCGCGGCGCCTGCGGCTGGTCGTACGGCGACGGCCCGGGACCCTGGGGGCCCTGGGGCGCGTACGGCTGCTGGCGCCGCTGGCTCGGGGCGGAGGGGAAGTTGTAACGGTTGGGGTTCTGGGAACCGTCGCCCGGGCCCTGGGCAGGGCCGTACGACCAGTTGCCCGAAGGTGAACCGCCTGGGGGTGTTGCCACTTTCTCTCCTCCTCCGACTGTGCCGGGCACCCATCACTGTGGAGCCGCGTCCCGAAACCTTATGGCCTCGGGACGTCAAAACGCACCGTGTGTCTGTTAGTTGAGAAGGCTCCCTTGGAGCTCCGCACGCAGATCGGGTGTCAGGACCGTACCGGCACGGTCCACCAGAAGCGCCATCTCGTACCCAATGAGGCCGATGTCCGCCTCCGGATGCGCGAGCACCGCGAGCGACGAACCGTCGGAAATGGACATGATGAAGAGGAATCCCCGCTCCATCTCCACAACCGTCTGGTTCACGCTGCCGCCCTCGAAGATACGGGAGGCGCCTGCCGTCAGTGACGTCAGACCGGAGGCGACGGCCGCGAGCTGGTCGGCACGGTCGCGCGGAAAGCCTTCGGACATCGCCAGAAGGAGTCCGTCGGCGGAGACCACCACCGTGTGGGACACCCCCGGGGTGTTGTCCACGAAGTTGGTGATCAACCAGTTCAGGTTCTGCGCCGCCTGGCTCATCGGGCTCACACTAACGCTCCTGGTTGTAGGTGCTGTCAGAACCGAAGCCCTGACCGTTCGTTTCGCTTCCTGCGCTGCGGCCCCGCTCGACACCGCGGCGCAGGTTGCTCAACCTGCCCCGGACGTCCTCGGGCGCGCGGGAGACCTGTGGGCCCCCCTGGGGGGTGGATTCGGCGGCTCCCTCGACCAGGTTGGCCTTGGGCACCCGCCGCGGCAGACCGGAGGAGGTGACCCCGCCCGCCTTGGGCTTGCGGAGCGCTGAGGCCTGCTGCCAGCGATCGTCGTTCGCCGAACGCCAGTCGCCCTTGCTCTCCGCGGGGGCCGACGGCTCCGGGCTCACGTGCCGCGCGGCACCCGAGCCGTTCGCACCGCTCGGGGTGGATCCGCGGCGCGGGAGGCCGGCGTCGGTCAGGTCGTGGCTGGCGGAGGAGGTCGGTCCCGGTCGGTCGAAGCCTACGCGGTCCCGCTCACTCACGTCAGCGGCCTGCACGGATTCCGCTTGCGGAGCGTACTGGTCCGGGTAGCCGTTGCGGTAGGTGTCCTGCTGCGGCCAGTCGTCCTGGTAGGACTGCTCCCCGAAGCCCGAGAAGGTCTCGGGAGCGGCGGCACTGGGCTGCGCCTGCTCCTCACGGACCGGCTCCGGATACGTCGGCTCGGGGTAGCCGCCGTTGGACGAGAAGGCGTCGTTCTGCGGCAGGCCGCCGTTCGGCGCGTAGTACCCCTCGTCGTACGCCGGCCGCTGCGGGTCCTCGTAGGCCGTCTGCTGCTGCTCTTCGTACGTCGGCTGCTGCGGGTCCTCGTACGCCGTCTGGTGGTCGTACGACGCCTGCTGCTGCTCCTGGTAGCCGCCCTGGCCGTCGAAGCCCTCTGCGTAGCCGGGGGAGTCGGGGGACTGCTGGTCGGGGCTCGTGCCCTCCAGGGCCGCGCGGCGCTCCTCCCGCATCAGCGAGCGGCCCACCGGGTCCAGCTCGCGGATGTCGTCCGGGACCTGGGTGTAGCGGCTGTCGTCGAAGCCGAGCTCCGCGGCCGTGCGCATCGGCAGGCCGTTGTTGAAGTTCTCGCCCTGGAAGTTCGGCTGCTCCGGGATGATCTGCGAGACGGTGAACTCGTCGCGCTGGTGCTCGCCGCCGCCACCGCCGTGCGTGATCGCGTCGGGGAGCATGACCAGCGAGGTGGTGCCTGCCTGCTCGCCGGAGGGGCGCAGCTGGACGCGGATGCCGTGCCGGTCGGACAGCCGGCCGACCACGAACAGGCCCATGCGCTGGGAGATCGCGGCGTCCACGGTCGGCGGGTTGGCCAGCTTGTGGTTGATGTCCGCGAAGTCCTCGGCGGTGAGGCCGATGCCCTTGTCGTGGATCTCGATCATGATGCGGCCGTCGGGGAGACGGGTCGCGGTGACGCGGACCTTGGTCTGCGGCGAGGAGAACGTGGTGGCGTTCTCCAGGAGCTCGGCGAGCAGGTGCACGAGGTCGGTGACCGCGCGGCCGTGGATCTCGGCCTCCGGGACGCCCGACAGCTCGATGCGCTCGTACTGCTCCACCTCGGAGGAGGCGGCGCGCAGCACGTCGACCAGCGGAACCGGCTGGTCCCAGCGGCGGCCCGGCTCCTCGCCGGCGAGGACCAGGAGGTTCTCGCCGTTGCGGCGCATACGGGTGGCCAGGTGGTCCAGCTTGAAGAGGTTCTCCAGCTGGTCCGGGTCGGCCTCGTTGTTCTCCAGGTCCGTGATCAGGGTCAGCTGGCCCTCGATCAGAGACTGGTTGCGGCGCGACAGGTTGGTGAAGATCGCGTTGATGTTGCCCCGCAGCAGGGCCTGCTCGGCGGCGAGCCGGACGGCCTCGCGGTGGACCTGGTCGAAGGCCCGGGCGACCTCGCCGATCTCGTCCCGGGTGTTGATCGGGATGGGCTGGACGCGGGTGTCGACGCGGCCGGGGTCGGTGCGCGAGAGCTGGTCGACCAGCATCGGAAGGCGCTGCTCGGCGATACCGAAGGCGGCGTTGCGCAGCTGGCGCATCGCGCGGCTCATCTGGCGGGCCACCGCGGCGGCCAGGATGAAGGCGAGGAGCAGGGCGATCACGACGGCGGCACCCACGATGAAGGCGTCACGGCGGGCCTCGTCGGCGATGCTGGAGGCCTCGCTCACCGCCTTGTCCGCCAGATCCGACTCGATCTGCTGGTAGGCGTTGTACTTGAGGGTGTTGACCGCCCACCAGTTGTCGGCGGTGATGCCCTTCTCGGCGAGCGCCTGGCGCTCGCTGGTGTCCGTGGACGTGAGAGTCCCGATGCCCCTGACCATGTCGACCGGGTTGGACGGCGGGGGCACGTAGTCCGGGTTCTTGGCCGCGGCCTCCTTGGACATCGCCGCGCCGTCCGCCTTGATCTGCTTCTCGGCGTCGCGGAGCTTCTGCTCGTCCGCCTCCGTGCCACCGCCGATGTACTCGTTGACGGCGATGCCCTCCAGGTACGCGTACGAGGAGAGGGCGACGCGCTGGGTGGCGAGGTCGGTGTCCTTGGGGCCCGGGCTGACCAGCAGATGCATGCCGATGGAGCGCTGCAGCGACAGGGCCGCCTTGGTGAGCTCGATGGCGTAGACGGTCCGGCCGTAGCTCGTGATGTTGCCGGTGCCCAGACCGAGCTCGTTGGCGAACTCCGTCAGGGGGTGCGCGACGACGGTGTAGCCCTCTTCGGTCTCCACGCCCTTGAGCTTGGTGGTGTACGCGTTCGTGCGCAGCGCCTGGAGCTTGGGCTCCTCGTCGCGGAACAGCTGCAGACGGCGCAACAGGCCGGGTGTCTGCGGCATGGTCTGAGCCGCCTCGTCGAAGGCGTCGGCGGCCTGGTCCGTCTTCTTGCGGGCGGCCGTGACGACGGCCTTGTCCTTGCCCAGCAGAATCGGGGCGACCGTGCTGTCCCGCTCGACGTAGAGGGCGTCGGCGTAGTTGAGGGACGCCCGCACCAGACGCGCGGTGTTCTCCGCGTCCTCGGCCTCCTGCCAGGTGTCGATCGAGCTCTTCACCTGGAAGCCGCCCATGACGAGGCCGACGACCACGGGTATGAGCAGGATCGCGTTCAGCCTGGTCGGCACCCGCCAGTTGCGCGGGGAGAAACGGCCGCCGCTCGTCGGCGGCGCGGCCGTTGGCTCCGAACCGGGCACAGGGGCGGGCGCCGCTCCGCGCGGCGGCGGGGTGAAGTTGCCCCGGGCCGACGGCTCGGGACCGTTCTTGCTTCGCCTCACTCGACCAACAACCTTCCGGCGGTCGGCACCTTACGTTGTGCCGCAGTGTCTCAGAGCCCGGTGCGCCATCGACTGGGGACTACGTCTTTGACTATTGGGCAGTTCAGGCATTCCAGCACGTCGGCCTACGCAGTTCCAAACAGTGCAGGGCAGGGATTCGAAGTGATGTAAGCCCCAGATAAAACGGTCATAAAGAGCGAGCCCCGTCAAAAGACGGGGCCTTCGTGCGCGCAGCGACACCACTTGACCGCGACGAGTGGCCGTACCACCCGATTCCTCTGCCGAAACGTTATGAACACCGGGGCCGACCGTGTCAAAAGACACAGCCGGCTCCGGAGCGTCTACGACAACTTCCGTACGGGATCGCAGATTTGAGTGCTACCTCAGCCGTGCCATCAGAGCGTGCTCGACCAGCGTGATCAGCGCACTCTTCGCATCGGAGCGGTGGCGGGCGTCCGTCGTGATGATCGGGGTGTCCGGACCGATCTGCAGCGCCTCGCGGACCTCTTCGGGAGCGTACGGCTGGTGCCCCTCGAAGCCGTTGAGCGCGACGACGAACGGCAGGCCCGAGTTCTCGAAGTAGTCGACCGCGGGGAAGCAGTCGGCGAGGCGGCGGGTGTCCACCAGCACGATCGCGCCGATGGCGCCGCGCACCAGGTCGTCCCACATGAACCAGAAGCGGTCCTGGCCCGGTGTACCGAAGAGGTACAGGATCAGGTCCTGGTCCAGCGTGATGCGGCCGAAGTCCATGGCGACCGTGGTGGTCGTCTTGCCTCCGGTGTGGGTGAGGTCGTCGATGCCCGCGCTCGCGGACGTCATCACGGCCTCGGTGCGCAGCGGGTTGATCTCGGAGACGGCGCCCACGAACGTGGTCTTGCCCACGCCGAAGCCACCGGCCACCACGATCTTCGCGGAGGTGGTCGCCCGGCCTCCGTCAGAGCTTGCGAAGTCCACTGAGCACCCTTTCGAGCAGTGTCACGTCCGGAGCGCCGGTGCTCTCGTCGCCGCCGGGCTGGTGAATGGCGACGAGTCCGGCCTCCGCGAGGTCCGCGACGAGGATGCGGGCCACGCCCAGGGGCATGGCAAGGAGCGCCGAGACCTCGGCGACCGACTTCACCTCACGGCACAGGTGACAGATCCGCTGGTGCTCCGGGAGCAGTCCCATGAGCGCCGCCGGGTCGGCCGTGGTGCTGATCAGGGCCTCGATGGCGAGCTGGTAGCGCGGCCGGGTCCGGCCGCCGGTCATCGCGTACGGACGTACCAGCGGCTGGTCGCCCTCATCCTCGTACGGCTCCGCGTACGGATCATGAGAGGCGGTGGGCGGGGTCATGAATCCTCCGGGCGGGACAGCAAGTCGGTCAGCAAGCCGTCGGACAGGGGCCGGTGGGGGGATTGTGGCGGCCGGACGGTGATTTGGTGAGGCGGGTGGATCCTGCGCAGTCAGTGGAGCAGACTGCCTTGGAGTTCGGCGCGCAGGTCGGGCGTGAGCACCGCGCCCGCGCGGTCGACCAGGAGCGCCATCTCGTAGCCGACGAGGCCGATGTCGCAGTCGGGGTGGGCGAGTACGGCCAGGGACGAGCCGTCCGAGACGGACATGAGGAAGAGGAATCCCCGTTCCATCTCGACGACCGTCTGTGCCACGCTGCCGCCCTCGAAGATCCGGGATGCCCCGGCCGTCAAGGACGTCAGACCGGAGGCGACCGCGGCCAACTGATCGGCGCGGTCGCGCGGGAAGCCTTCGGACATTGCCAGAAGGAGTCCGTCGGCGGACACGACGACGGTGTGGGACACCCCGGGGGTGTTGTCCACGAAGTTGGTGATCAACCAGTTCAGGTTCTGTGCCGCCTGGCTCATCGGACTCAACTAGTGCTCCTGCTGGTGAGTGGGGCTCGGGAAGCTGCCGGTCTGGCCGGTGGTACCGGCCTGTCGACCTTGAGCGATGCCCCGACGGAGATTGGTCAGCCGGCCGCGTACGTCGTCAGGCGCACGCGAGACCTGCGGACCTGCTTGGTGCTGTTGCTGCTGAGCCGTACCCGGGACGAGGTTCGCCCTGGGCACCCGGCGCGGCAGGCCGGAAGTGGTGACGCCGCCCGCGGCCGGCTGCCGTACGCGCTCTGCCTGCCGGACGAGATCGTCGTTCGGAGAGCTGCGCCAGGAGCTGGCTACGGGACGCTGAGGAGCGGCAGGAGCCTGCGGCTGCTGCTGCGGGGCCGCCGGAGCGGGAGCGGAGCCGTTGCCCTGCTGCCCGTTCTGCTGACCGTGGAACCAGTTGGTCTCGAGCGTGTCGTACAGCGGCGTACGGCCGTCACCGGGACCCGCGGGCGGCAGCGCCTCGGGGTCCTGACGGGCGGGCCGCTGCTGCGGACGCGGCGGGACCGGCGGACGCGGGGCACCGAAGTCGGGGCCGCCGTTCGTGGAGCCGTTGCCGTAGGCCGGCGCGGGGAACTGGCCGGTGGAGCCGCTGTCGTACGACGGCGGCATCGCGAACTGACCGGTGGCCGAAGGACTCGACGCCGCGGAGTTGTTCTGGCCGACCGGGGAGCCGAAGACGTCCGGGCGGACGAAGTGGCCCGAGTCCTGCACGCCGTTGCTGCCGGGACGGGGGAACTGACCCGTGCTCTGGGAGTCGTTGTTCCGGCCGGAGGCCGGTCCACCGGGGCCCTGGCGGCTGTCGCCGCGCGGGATCGCCGGCATCTCCGTGGTCGCGCCCGGGCCCTGCCGGTCGTCGATCCGCGGCATCCGGGAGGTCTGCCCCGAGTCCTGCTCGTCATGGCCGCGCGGGGTGTCGAGCGAGGCCCGCGGCACCGGCGGCTGCGCGTTCTCGTCGCTCCAGCTCGGCACGCGGGGCTGCGGGTTGTTGCCGCCGGGCAGCTCGGCCCGCGGACCGCCGCGGCCCGGCAGCTGCGGCCGACGACGCCGGCCCTGCGGCTCGTTGCCCGGACTCGACGGCTGCGCCGACTGCCCCGACTGCCCCGACTGCCCCGACTGCGGCGGCTGCGGCGGTACGGGGGGCCGACCGCCACCGAAGGCGTCCTGGCCCGGCGCGTTCGTGCCCGTGGCCTGCAGGCCCTGCGGGCCACCCGGAGCCTGACCGCCGAAACCGGCACCGGCCGGAGCGGGGCGGCCCTGCGGAGGCATACCCGGACCCTGCGGCCCGCGCGGTCCGCCCGGCGCTCCGCCGGGACGACCGCCACCGTCACGTCCGGGCAGCGCCGCGCGCGGCCCTTGACCGGCGGTGAGCCGGCCACCCGTGGGCGCACCGGCACCGAGCGCACCGGCGCCCGCTCCGGCGGGGGCGCCGCCGAGGGCACCGCCACCCTGACCACCGCGGCGAGCGGCGGCCACACCGGCGGCCGCGGCGGCGGCGCCGACACCCGCGCCCTGGCCCTGGCCGGGCTTGGGCTGAGGCTTCTTGCCGCCCTGGGCGACGTCCACGGGAAGCATGACCAGGGCGGTCGTACCACCGGAGTCGGACGGGCGGAGCTGGATGCGGATGCCGTGACGCTGCGACAGCCGGCCGACCACGAACAGACCCATGCGGCGGGACACTGACACGTCCACGGTGGGCGGCGAGGCGAGCCGCTCGTTGATCGCGGCGAGGTCCTCGGGGGAGAGGCCGATGCCGGTGTCGTGGATCTCGATCAGCACCCGGCCGTCGGGCAGCGCGTGACCGGTGACCTTGACCTTGGTCTGCGGGGAGGAGAACGAGGTCGCGTTCTCCAGCAGCTCGGCGAGCAGGTGCACGAGGTCGTTGACCACGCGGCCGGCCACTTCGGTGGTCGGTACGGAGGACAGCTCGATGCGCTCGTACTGCTCCACCTCGGACGCGGCGGCGCGCAGCACGTCGACCAGCGGGACCGGACGGGTCCAGCGGCGGCCGGGCTCCTCACCGGCGAGAACGAGCAGGTTCTCACCGTTACGGCGCATGCGGGTCGCGAGGTGGTCGAGCTTGAACAGCGAGGACAGCTGGTCCGGGTCGGCCTCGCGGGACTCCAGTTCGGAGATGAGCGACAGCTGGCGCTGGATCAGACCCTGGGAGCGGCGCGAGAGGTTGGTGAACATCGCGTTGACGTTGCCCCGCAGCAGGGCCTGCTCGGCGGCGAGGCGGACCGCCTCGCGGTGCACGTCGTCGAAGGCCGCGGCCACCTGGCCGATCTCGTCCCGGGAGTGCACACCGACGGACTCGACGGAGGTGTCGACGTCCTGCGGGTCGGACTCGGACAGCTGCTTGACCAGCTCGGGCAGCCGGTCCTGGGCGACCTTGGTGGCGGTCTCCTGGAGGCGGCGCAGCGAGCGGATCATGGACCGGGCGACGACGAAGGCGCCGACCAGCGAGACACCGAGCACGAGCAGGATCAGCGCGCCGGAGATGATCGCCTCGCGCTCCGACTCGTTGCGCAGCTCGCGGGCCTTCTGCTCCATGTCCTCGAGCAGCGTGTGCTCGATGTTGCCCATCTGCTCGATCTTGGTCGAGCTGTCGTCCACCCAGTCCTTGTACGACCGCTTGTCCAGGTCGGCGAGACCACCCGACGTCCGCAGGGCGCGGCTGGCGTAGGTGTCGGTGGACTGGATGGTCGGGTTGCCCTCTTCGATGGGCTTGAGGAGCTCGGGGGCGTTCTCGGTGCCGTAGATGCTCCGGAAGCTGGAGAGGTCGGAGTCCTCGCTCTCCAGGGCGCCCTCGGCGTACAGCCGGTCGCTCTCGGAGAGCCTGCCGAAGGTGGTGTTGCCGACGGGCAGGGCCGCCGCGAGGATCGCGCGCTGGATGGACGCGTACTCCTTGGCGGACGAGAAGGCCGCCAGGGCGCGCGTGCGCTGGATCATCTCGGGGTTGCTGGTGGCCTCCGCCATGTCCTGCGAGAGGTCGAGCAGGTGGGTGACGAGGCGGTGGTAGCCCTCGACCGTCTGGGAGGCGTTGTTCTTGGTCTCGTAGGCGGCGCTGCGGATCTCCTCGAGACCGTTCAGGTCGCGGATGAGGCCGACGAGGCTCTCGCGGACGCCCTGGAGGTTGCCGTCCTTGCTGGAGGTGTCGATCTCCTCGGCGGCGTCCTGGAAGGCGGTCCTGGCCCGGTCGGTCTTGTCCCGGACGCCCTTGACCGTGAAGTCGGTGGCGGTCGAGCCGTGCGCCAGCGGACCGGCCGACTTGTCGCGCTCCTCCTGGAGCGCGGCGGCCAGCTCGGTGGCCTGCTTGGTCATCTCCGTCAGCAGCTTCATGTTGTCGAGCTGCTGGATGTCGTCCATGGAGTCGTTGATACGCAGCGCACCCAGTGAGGTGGCGGCGACCACCGGGAGTGCGAGCAGCGACACCAGGCGCGTGGAGATACGCCAGTTGCGCAGGGCTATTCGTGGGCCGGGGCCGCTCGGGCCCTTCGGCGGCTTCACGGCCGGCGTGGTCGGAGTGGCGGAGCCGGTCGACGCGGACGCGCCGGGGCGCCCGGAGCGCTCACCGCCGTCGCCGGACGGGGCCGGGCCCGGGTTCTGGGCGTGCTGGGGCGAGGAGCTGCCGGCCGTCGGGCCAGTCCCGCCGTGCGGCTCCGGCTCCGCCGAAGCACTGCCATCCCTCTTGAAACGTCCCTGCACTAGCGTCGCAACCTCTGGACCAGGCGCCCCTCCGCGCGAACGGAAGGACGGTGTCGGCGTCGTAGGGGGCGCCCTGAAAAACGCCCCCCGTGGTGGTCGTGAGTGACCGGCGCGCTGGTTCCCCCTATCTCGCCGCCGCTCGGCGCTTCTCTGCGCCCCCTGTGCGCCGGCTCGATCCTGCGGCGGTCCGTGGAATTCCAGCACAGTGCAGGATCTCCAACAAGGGCCATGGGTCAGGCCGTGACCTACGTGACACCGCGTGAGTGCCGAGTCACCGGACGTAGAAGCTTATCTCCCCCATACCGGACGTATGCCCGCGAGTCCCCCGGATGTAAGCGGTGTCCCAGTCGCCATGATCAGGAGCGGAATGAGGGCTTCAGGGGGTCAATGTCCGTTTCGTAGGGGTCGGTTGCTGGTCTGTTTTGACCGTTTTGCCCATAGGTAAGTGAGGAAACTCACATGCCCCTCCTGGGGTCTGTGCGTCCCAGGAAGGGAATTGCATGTTTAGCCTGACGCTTTACAGAGATGGCAAAACCGACAACCCGCGCCGGTCCAGGGGCTCTTCGGCACCCCGCTCGCCCGGCGCCACCTACAGAACAGGTCTCGTACAACCGTGAAGACGACGATGATGTTCCGCAACACCGCCAACCCGCGGCGCACGACGCTGGCCCACCTCGAGGACGCCGACGAACTGCAGACCCCGGAGCAGCCGGACCACGCCGTCGCCCTTCCGACCCAGACCGCCAACCCCCGCCGCACGATCCTGATGGAAGTGCCGGTCCAGGCCGGCTCCGCCCAGGAGTAGATCACCAAGCCCGACGTGGATCAAGGGCGCCCGCCACACAGCACGAGCCGCAAATGCGCGAGGCGCCCGCCCCTTACCGCGTTAGCCTGGAGCGTCAGACTCCAGCCAGCTCAGTGAGGGGCGCAAGGATCCCGTGCGCATCGCCAGATTCTCCATCGACGGGAACGTCGCCTTCGGTGCGGTCGAGGGTGACAAGCCGGACGAACTCGTCCTCGACATCATCAAGGGCATCCCGTTCGCGGACTTCGAACTCTCCGGTACGAAGGTCTCCCTGGCCCCTTCGGATTCAAAAGCAAGGGTCAGGCTGCTGCCGCCGGTGCTCCCCAACAAGGTCGTGGCCTACGGCCGCAACTACGCGGAGCACGCGAAGGAACTCGGCAACGAGGTGCCCGACGCCCCGTTCGCCTTCTTCAAGCCCTCCACCTCGGTGATCGGCCCCGGCGACGAGATCCAGTACCCCTCCTTCTCCGAGGACCTCCACCACGAGGCCGAACTGGCCGTCGTCATCGGCCGGATGTGCCGCGAGGTCCCGCGCGAGCGCGTCAAGGACGTCATCCTCGGCTACACCTGCGCCAACGACATCACCGCCCGCGACGTCCAGAAGCGCGAGAAGCAGTGGGCCAGGGCCAAGGGCTTCGACACGTCCTGCCCGCTCGGCCCCTGGGTGGAGACGGACCTCGACCCGTCCGACCTGACCATCCAGCTCACCGTCAACGGTCAGCAGCGCCAGCTCGGCCGCACCAGCGAGATGATCCACTCGATCGAGGATCTGATCGTCAACATCACCGAGGCCATGACGCTGCTCCCCGGCGACGTGATCCTCACGGGCACCCCGGCAGGCGTCGGACCGCTCACCGTCGGCGACGAGGTCGCCGTCACCATCGAAGGCATCGGCACTCTCACCAACAAGGTTGTCAAGCGTGGCTAGCGCACCCGTCCCCGCCGTCCGAGTACGGTTCTGCCCGTCGCCCACCGGTAACCCCCATGTGGGCCTGGTCCGCACCGCCCTGTTCAACTGGGCGTTCGCCCGGCACCACCAGGGCACACTGGTCTTCCGCATCGAGGACACCGACGCGGCCCGCGACTCCGAGGAGTCCTACGACCAGCTGCTCGACTCGATGCGCTGGCTGGGCTTCGACTGGGACGAGGGCCCCGAGGTCGGCGGCCCGCACGCGCCGTACCGCCAGTCGCAGCGCATGGACCTCTACAAGGAGGTCGCGGACAAGCTCCTGGACGCCGGCCACGCCTACCACTGCTACTGCTCCCAGGAGGAGCTGGACACCCGCCGCGAGGCCGCCCGCGCCGCCGGCAAGCCGTCCGGCTACGACGGCCACTGCCGCGACCTGAGCGCGGAGCAGGTCGAGGAGTTCAAGGCCCAGGGCCGTACGCCCATCGTCCGCTTCCGCATGCCCGACGAGGCGATCACCTTCACGGACCTGGTCCGCGGCGAGATCACCTACCTGCCGGAGAACGTGCCGGACTACGGGATCGTACGAGCCAACGGAGCCCCGCTCTACACGCTCGTGAACCCGGTCGACGACGCGCTGATGGAGATCACGCACGTCCTGCGCGGCGAGGACCTGCTGTCGTCGACCCCGCGGCAGATCGCCCTGTACAAGGCGCTGATCGAGCTGGGCGTCGCCCGGCGGATCCCGGCCTTCGGCCACCTGCCGTACGTGATGGGCGAGGGCAACAAGAAGCTGTCCAAGCGTGACCCGCAGGCCTCGCTCAACCTCTACCGCGAGCGCGGCTTCCTCCCGGAGGGCCTGCTCAACTACCTCTCCCTCCTCGGCTGGTCGCTCTCCGCCGACCAGGACATCTTCACGATCGACGAGATGGTCGCGGCCTTCGACATCGCGGACGTGAACCCCAACCCGGCGCGCTTCGACCTGAAGAAGTGCGAGGCGATCAACGCCGACCACATCCGGCTGCTCGACGTGAAGGACTTCACCGAGCGCTGCCGCCCGTGGCTCCAGCCCCCCTTCGCCCCCTGGGCGCCGGAGGCCTTCGACGAGACGAAGTGGCAGGCGATCGCCCCGCACGCCCAGACCCGCCTCAAGGTCCTCTCCGAGATCACCGACAACGTCGACTTCCTGTTCCTCTCCGAGCCGGTCTTCGACGAGCCGAGCTGGACGAAGGCGATGAAGGAGGGCTCGGACGCCCTGCTCCGCACGGCCCGCGAGAAGCTGGAGTCGGCGGACTGGACGTCCCCGGAGTCCCTGAAGGAGGCCGTCCTGGCCGCCGGCGAGGCCCACGGCCTCAAGCTCGGCAAGGCCCAGGCCCCGGTCCGCGTGGCCGTCACCGGCCGCACCGTCGGCCTGCCCCTCTTCGAGTCCCTGGAGATCCTGGGCAAGGAGAAGACGCTGGCCCGCGTCGACGCGGCGCTGGCGAGGCTGGCGGCGTAATCCGTACGCCCGTGAGGTGCGGCACCCCGTGCGGGGTGCCGCACCTTCGTCGTTCCGCCGGACGCGTCGCCCGGCCCCGGGTTACCGTCGGACCATGAGCATTCGGGCCGTGGTCTGGGACGTCGACGACACCCTCTTCGACTACACCGCGGCCGACCGCGTCGGCATGCGCGTCCACCTCGAGGCCGAGGGGCTGCTCGACTCGTACGACAGTGTCGAGCAGGCCATCGTGCGGTGGCGGGAGATCACGGACCGGCAGTGGGCGCGGTTCGCGGCGGGGGAGCTGACCTTCCAGGGGCAGCGCCGGGACCGCGTACGGGTGTTCCTGGGCGAGGAGCTGAGCGACGCCGACGCGGACGCGTGGTTCGGTCGGTACGTCGCGCACTACGAGACCGCCTGGGCCCTCTTCCCGGACGTCCTGCCCGTCCTGGACGCCCTTGCCGCCAGCCACCGCCACGGCGTGCTGTCCAACTCCAGCATCCGCGTCCAGGACCGCAAGCTGCGCGTCCTCGGCGTGCACGACCGCTTCGAGGTCATCCTGTGCGCGGCGGAGCTCGGCGTCTCCAAGCCCGAGGCCGGCGCCTTCCTGGCGGCCTGCGACGCGCTGGAGCTGGCCCCGCACCAAGTGGCGTACGTCGGTGACCACCCGGAGATCGACGGGCGGGGTGCCGCCGACGCCGGACTGCTGTCGGTCTGGATCGACCGCGAGGGTGTGCACACCCTCGGGGACGCTCCCGGCGGGCCGCACCGGATCGCCTCGCTCGCCGAACTCCCCGCCGTCCTCGGCGCGGATACCCGTTTTGGAGCCCCGTCCACCTTCGGGTAATGTTCTTCCTGCGCCGCCGGGGAGCGGGCCGAAAGGCCGGAACCCGGGGGAGCACACTAGAACAAGATCCCCGCAGGGGCTTGAGTTCCAGTGGCCTATGGTGTAATTGGCAGCACGACGGTTTCTGGTTCCGTTAGTCTTGGTTCGAGTCCAGGTAGGCCAGCTCGCAGAGCTCATCTGCAACAGCGGGGATCATCTCCGCGAAGCCCCCGTTGTGTAGCGGCCTAGCACGCTGCCCTCTCAAGGCAGTAGCGCCGGTTCGAATCCGGTCGGGGGTACGGATCCTGGTTCTCCGGGATCACTAGGGCCCCCGTTGTGTAGCGGCCTAGCACGCCGCCCTCTCAAGGCGGTAGCGCCGGTTCGAATCCGGTCGGGGGTACTGCTGGTCTAAACCACACTGGTTTAAACCACATTGGTCTATGGTGTAATTGGCAACACTACGGTTTCTGGTACCGTCATTCTTGGTTCGAGTCCAGGTAGACCAGCTCCGACCTGCAGAAACGCAGAGTCCAGGCCCCCGTTGTGTAGCGGCCTAGCACGCCGCCCTCTCAAGGCGGTAGCGCCGGTTCGAATCCGGTCGGGGGTACGCGACTGAAGGGCCCTCCCTCGGGAGGGCCCTTCAGTGTTTCCCCGGTCGGGTCCCGGGTCACTTCCCGCCGAACCGTCGGCGCGACTCCTCCGCCTGAGCCAGCCGGCGCAGGCTCAGCAGCACCGGTTCGTACAGCACGGTCAGCGCCACCGCCGCCTCCACCTGCTCCTCCGGCGTCCCGTAGCGCTCCACCAGGTCGAGATCGGTGACAGCCATGCGCTCCACCGCGCGGCCGTACGGCTCCAAGTCCCGGACGGAGCACGGGTATCCGAGCCGGGACAGCGTGGCGATCGCGGTCACCAGCATCCCGTACGCCGGTGCGGCGGGAGCTTCGGACGCAGGGCGGTAGCTCCAGTCGAGCCGGTCCAGCAGGGCATCGGCGGTGCGCCGGCCCACCTCGGTCGCCGGGTCGTCGTCGTCCGGTGCCGGCCCGTGCGGCAGGGCCCACACGGCGCTGCCCAGCCGTTCGTTCCGGTCGAGGTCCCCGTCCTGCAAGGCGGCGAGCACCTCCCGGGCGGAGGCCACCGGGATCTTTCCCACCTGGATCAACGCGCGCACCAGACGCAGGCGCCGCAGATGCCCCTCGTCGTACTCGGCCTGCGTGGCAGTGACGCGGCGGCCGGGGTGCAGCAGCCCTTCGCGCAGGTAGTACTTGATCGTTGCCGTGGAGACACCGCTGCGCGCGCTCAGCTCCGCCAGTCGCATCCGGCTCGCACCCTCTTTCCTCTTGCGCTCCCCATTGGGGAGTGCCACTATCCAAGCATGGATAGCTTCACTATCCAACACGTGCTCGTGAGGAGTGGGGGACACGATGGGTGGCAGGCCGATCGAAGGACGCACGACGGCGGCGGGCGAGGACGAGATGGTCGTCTTCCTGATCGGAATGCGGATCAACAGCTTCGCTGCGCCGCGCAGTTGGCTGCCGGTGGCCAGGGCCATGGGCCCGATGATCGCGGAGCTGTCGCGGGAGAAGGGCAGCGGGCTGCTCGGTCACCAGTTCCTGTTGGGCTTCCCGCGCGTGCTGTACGTGGTGCAGTACTGGGACTCGAAGGAGAAGCTGCTCGCCTACGCGTCGGCGCCGGACCGGACACACCGGCCGGCGTGGGCCGCCTTCAACCGGCGGCTGCGCGAGGGGAAGGGCAAGGTCGGCTTCTGGCACGAGACATACGTCGTGCCGGCGGGGTCGTACGAGTCGGTCTACGTGAACATGCCCGAGTTCGGCCTCGGGAAGGCCACCGGGGTCGTTCCGGTCGGGCGGCGGGGCGACCGCGCGGCCGACCGTCTCCGGATCTCCTGAGGTGTCGGCTGATCGTCGGGGTGCTGCCGGGGGGCGCCTGCCGCGGCGTTGAGGCGGGCCTCCCCGGTGACGTCCCGCCGGTCAGCCCGTGCGGCGCAGGGCCTCGGAGAGGCGGCCGGCGGCGTCGATGACCGCCTGGGCGTGCATACGGCCCGGGTGGCGGGTCAGCCGCTCGATGGGGCCGGAGACGGACACGGCGGCCACCACGCGGTTGGAGGGACCGCGCACGGGCGCGGAGACGGACGCGACACCCGGCTCGCGCTCGCCGATGGACTGGGCCCAGCCCCGGCGTCGTACGCCCGAGAGCGCGGTGGCCGTGAAACGGGCGCCCTGGAGGCCGCGGTGCAGGCGCTCCGGCTCCTCCCAGGCCATGAGGATCTGGGCGGAGGAGCCCGCCTTCATCGTGAGCGTCGAACCGACCGGGACGGTGTCGCGCAGGCCGGACAGGCGCTCCGCCGCGGCGACGCAGATGCGCATGTCGCCCTGGCGGCGGTAGAGCTGCGCGCTCTCGCCCGTGATGTCACGGAGGTGGGTGAGCACCGGGCCCGCCGTCGCGAGGAGGCGGTCCTCGCCGGCGGCCGCGGCCAGCTCGGCGAGGCGAGGGCCGAGAATGAAACGGCCCTGCATGTCACGCGCCACCATCCGGTGGTGTTCCAGAGCCACGGCCAGCCGGTGAGCCGTGGGCCTTGCCAGTCCGGTCGCCGCGACCAGACCCGCGAGGGTGGCCGGACCGGACTCCAGAGCGCTCAGAACAAGGGCCGCCTTGTCCAGAACGCCGACGCCGCTACTGTTGTCCATGAAACGATACTCGCGTCTCACTCTGTGAAACGCAAGTTCAATTTTCGGTGGAACACGCCACTCTTGAAGACACAGCAAGACACCGTGGCCCGCGGACCGACGGGCCCGGCGGCGGACGCCCGGACACAGGGGCGCGGGCGGGCCGCCACCTCAAGATCTCTAGTTGGGCCGGTGCACCGTTTGACCGGCCGGAGGGAAAGCGATGGGTAGGACACTCGCGGAGAAGGTCTGGGACGACCATGTCGTCCGGCGCGCCGAGGGCGAGCCCGACCTCCTCTTCATCGATCTGCACCTGCTGCACGAGGTGACCAGCCCGCAGGCCTTCGACGGCCTTCGCAAGGGCGGTCGCCGGGTGCGCCGGCTCGACCTGACCATCGCCACCGAGGACCACAACACCCCGACCCTCGACATCGACAAGCCCATCGCCGACCCGGTCTCCCGGATCCAGCTGGAGACGCTGCGCAAGAACTGCGCCGACTTCGGCGTCCGGCTGCACCCGCTGGGCGACGTCGAGCAGGGCGTCGTCCACGTCGTGGGCCCGCAGCTGGGTCTGACCCAGCCGGGCATGACGGTCGTCTGCGGCGACTCCCACACCTCCACGCACGGCGCCTTCGGCGGTCTGGCGTTCGGCATCGGCACCTCCCAGGTCGAGCACGTGCTGGCCACCCAGACGCTGCCCATGGCCCGCCCGAAGACCATGGCCATCACCGTCAACGGCGATCTGCCCGACGGGGTCACCGCCAAGGACCTGATCCTGACGATCATCGCCAAGATCGGTACCGGCGGCGGCCAGGGCTACGTCCTGGAGTACCGCGGCTCCGCCATCGAGCAGCTCTCGATGGAGGCCCGGATGACCATCTGCAACATGTCGATCGAGGCCGGCGCCCGCGCGGGCATGATCGCCCCCGACGAGACCACCTTCGAGTACCTCAAGGGCCGCCCGCACGCCCCCAAGGGCGAGGACTGGGACGCGGCCGTCGCGTACTGGAAGACGCTGAAGACGGACGCGGACGCCGAGTTCGACGCCGAGGTCGTCATCGAGGCCGCCGAGCTGGCGCCGTTCGTCACCTGGGGCACCAACCCGGGCCAGGGCGCCCCGCTTTCGGCGCACGTCCCCGATCCTGCTTCGTACGAAGACGCATCGGAGCGCCACGCCGCCGAAAAGGCCCTGGAATACATGGGGTTGGAGGCCGGGCAGCCGCTGCGCTCCATCAAGGTGGACACCGTCTTCGTAGGCTCGTGCACCAACGGCCGCATCGAGGACCTGCGCGCCGCCGCCGAGCTCGTGAAGGGCCGCAAAGTCGCCGACGGCGTACGGATGCTGGTCGTCCCGGGCTCCGCGCGGGTCGGTCTGCAGGCCGTCTCCGAGGGCCTGGACGTCGTCTTCAAGGAGGCCGGCGCCGAGTGGCGGCACGCGGGCTGCTCGATGTGTCTGGGCATGAACCCCGACCAGCTGGCCCCCGGTGAGCGCTCCGCGTCCACCTCCAACCGCAACTTCGAGGGCCGGCAGGGCAAGGGCGGTCGTACGCACCTGGTGTCGCCGCAGGTCGCAGCCGCTACGGCGGTCCTGGGGCACCTGGCCTCCCCGGCCGACCTGTCCGACGCCGAGACCCGTACGCCCGCTGGAGTCTGAGAGTCATGGAAGCATTCACCACGCACACCGGCCGGGCCGTCCCGCTGCGCCGCTCCAACGTCGACACCGACCAGATCATCCCTGCTCACTGGCTCAAGAAGGTGACCCGGGACGGATTCGAGGACGGGCTGTTCGAGGCCTGGCGCAAGGACCCGTCCTTCGTCCTCAACCAGCCCGAGCGCAAGGGTGCGACCGTCCTGATCGCCGGCCCCGACTTTGGCACCGGCTCCTCCCGTGAGCACGCCGTCTGGGCGCTGCAGAACTACGGCTTCAAGGCCGTCATCTCCTCCCGCTTCGCGGACATCTTCCGCGGCAACTCGCTCAAGAACGGCCTGCTCACGGTGATCGTGGAGCAGAAGATCGTGGACGCGCTGCAGGAGCTCACGGAGAAGGACGCGACTGCTGAGGTCACAGTGGACCTTGAGGCTCGTGAGGTTCGCGCCGAGGGCATCACCGCGGCCTTCGAGCTCGACGAGAACGCCCGTTGGCGGCTGCTGAACGGGCTGGACGACATCTCCATCACGCTGCAGAACGAGGCCGACATCGCCGCGTACGAGGCCAAGCGCCCCTCGTACAAGCCGAGGACGATCCAGGTCTGACCGGAGCGATCGCCCCAAGCAACTGAACAGGTCGAGTTTCGGCCACCGTGACACCCCCGCCGTACCCCCGATCAGCCCGATCGGGGGTACAGCTGTGTCTGCACCCGAACGGCCCTGCACGCCCCGGCGCGCCATCTCAACTTCCCACGTTACGACGGTTGTTGTCGGGGTACGCGACCGTTGTGACCGTGGCTCCCACGGGCGCCCGGGAGGCCGTTCGAGGCGGCAGTTGCACCCTGAGCAGGCGACAACTCGCCCCAGATGGCACAATCTGTGCATGGAACACGACGGCCAACTCGAGCTCTATGCGGCAGTCGCGGACCAACTCAAGGAAGCGCACACAAGAGTGCGCGCACTGCAAGTCCCGGAGGGCGTACGGATGGCGCTGACCCGGAAGCTGCTGGTCATTACGGCCGCGGCCAAGCACGATCTCGCCGATGCGACAAGGCGTCTGGAGCGGTTCGTGGCGGACCTCGACGCGGGTCGATTCCCCGAAGAGGAACGCTGAACGAGTCCGAGACAGTCGAGTTCGTTGCGGCGCACGGGTGATAAGCCCGTTTCGTGTTTGATTTGCGGTATATATCTGCCTAACGTGCGAAAAAGCTTGAACACTTTCGTTCTGGCAATGTCTCCGAAGGGGAAGACGTGAACAAGGCGCAGCTCGTAGAAACCATTGCCGACAAGATGGGCGGCCGTCAGCAGGCCGCCGAGGCTGTCGACGCCGTCCTGGACGCCGTCGTCCGCGCGGTCGTCGCGGGTGACCGGGTCTCGGTCACCGGCTTCGGTTCGTTCGAGAAGGTCGACCGTCCGGCCCGTTACGCCCGCAACCCTCAGACGGGCGAGCGGGTCCGGGTCAAGAAGACCTCCGTGCCGCGCTTCCGCGCGGGCCAGGGTTTCAAGGACCTGGTGAGCGGCTCGAAGAAGCTCCCGAAGGGCGACATCGCCGTCAAGAAGGCGCCCAAGGGCAGCCTGACCGGTGGTGCCTCCGCGACGGTCAAGAAGGCCGCCGCCAAGAAGGCCACCACCAGGACGGCCGCCGCGAAGAAGACCACGGCGCGCAAGACGACGGCCAAGAAGACCACGGCCGCCGCCAAGAAGACGACGGCCAAGCAGGCGCCCGCCAAGAAGACCACGGCGACCGCCAAGTCCACCGCCGCGAAGCAGACCACCGCCAAGAAGACGACGGCCAAGAAGGCCCCGGCGAAGAAGGCGACGGCCAAGAAGGCCCCCGCCAAGAAGTCGACGTCTCGCACCACCACCGCCAAGAAGGCCACCGCCCGCAAGAGGTAAGGGCACAGGGGCACTCACGCGCCGGGCCGGACTCCCCACGGAGTCCGGCCCGCGGCGTGTCCATGCGTGTTGACAGGTGCCCTCAGAAGGTGTGGAGCGTGACCAGGGTGGCCCGGCGGGCCTCGCCCTCGCCCTCCGTCTCGATGCGCACCCGCTGCCCGGGCCGCAGCAGTCTGAGCCCGCCCGCGTCGAACGCCGGCACGTCGAAGGGCACCGGGGTGCCGTCGTCCAGGAGTACCTGGCCGCTGCGGCTGTCAGGGTCGTACGTGTATGCGGTCGCCTGCATGGCGGCAGCCTACTGCCCGGGAATCAGCAGCCGCGCGGCCGCCGCGGCCGTCCGTGGACCCACCCCGAGAGCGAGCGCGGCGCGCAGGTCGGCGCCGGTGTCCACGTCCTGGCGTACGGAATCCACCGCGTCGAGGACGAGTTCCGCGGCGCCGGACACGCGATGGCGGGCGCGGGAATCCGTACCGAAGGCGGGCCGCAATTCCTCGCCTTCCCGGGCGGCCAGCAGAGTGGTGCCGATTTCGGCGGCGTCCGGGAGAAATGCGCGGGGAAATTCCGCGGCCGCGTCCAGTACCCGGGCCAATTCCAGCGGGCGCAGCGCCGGAAGATCGGCGTTCAGGGCCGCCACGGCGCTTTCCGGGCGCTGTGCGCGTACGACCGCCGTCGCGTGCGCCAAAGCGGCGTTCAGGCCGCCGGAGGGCTCGTCGGTGACGATGTGGGCGCCCAGTGCGCCCAGCTCCCGGCCGGCCAGGACGTCGTCCGTGACGACCGCCACATCCTTCACCGCGGGGCAGGCCAGCGCGGCCGCCACGGTGTCCTGGGCGAAGGCCAGGGCGAGGCCCGGGCGCAGTCCGTCGGAGGCGGTGTCCGAGAGCCTGCTCTTGGCCCGCGCCAGAGGTTTCAGGGGTATGACCAAGGTCCACTGCACGAGCGTTTCGTCCCTCTCTTGTCGCGGCCATTGTCACTCAGCCGTCACCAGGACCATCTGGCGGTCGCGGAGCCGGGGCGTACGGTGTTCTCGACAGACCGGCGGCCTGGGGCGACACTTGTGCGGCCCCCAGGCCCTAGAGGAAGGTGTCCGCGTGCCCCGCCGCAGAATCGGGTTCTGGTACCGCTTCGCAGCGGTCCTGTGCAAACCGCCGTTGGTGGTTCTGATCAAGCGGGACTGGCGCGGAATGGAGAACATTCCGGTCGAGGGCGGATTTATCACCGCGGTGAACCACAATTCGCACATCGATCCCTTCGCGTACGCGCACTTCCAGTACAACACCGGCCGCGTTCCAAGATTCCTGGCGAAGAGCGCTCTTTTCCGGAAGGGATTCGTCGGCGCGGCGATGCGCGGCACCGGACAGATCCCCGTCTATCGCGAGAGCACGGACGCGCTCAGCGCCTTCCGGGCCGCGATCGACGCGGTGGAGCGCGGCGAATGCGTCGCCTTCTACCCCGAGGGCACCCTCACCCGCGACCCGAACGGCTGGCCCATGACCGGCAAGACCGGTGCCGCCCGGGTCGCCCTGCAGACCAAGTGCCCGGTGATTCCGGTGGCCCAGTGGGGCGCCAACGAGGTGCTGCCGCCGTACGCCAGCAGGCCCAACCTCCTTCCGCGCAAGACGCACCGGGTGCTCGCGGGTCCGCCCGTGGACCTGGCGCCCTTCTACGACAAGGAGATGACCCCGGACCTCCTGAAGGAGGCGACCGAGGTGATCATGGCCGCCATCACCCGCCTGCTGGAGGACATCCGCGGCGAGAAGGCGCCCGTCACGCCCTACGACCCGCGCCGCGAGCGGATCGAGCAACGGCGCCGCACCCGGGCGCAGACGCAGCGGAAGGTCGAACAGGAAGAGGGGCAGGGCACGTGAGCAAGCCGGTCAAGGCAGCGGTCTTCAGCGCCGGTTCGTGGGGCACCGCCTTCGGCATGGTGCTCGCCGACGCGGGGTGCGAGGTCACTCTGTGGGCGCGCCGGGCGGAGGTCGCACAAGCGATCAACTCCACCCGGACGAACCCCGACTACCTCCCCGGCGTCGAGCTGCCGGAGAACATGAGAGCCACCACGGACGCGGCCGAGGCCGCCGCCGGCGCCGAGTTCACGATCCTCTCCGTGCCCTCCCAGACGCTGCGCGCCAACCTCGCCGAGTGGACGCCGCTGCTCGCGCCGGACACGGTCCTCGTGTCGCTGATGAAGGGCGTCGAACTCGGTTCCGCCATGCGGATGAGCGAGGTGATCGAGGACGTCGCCAAGGTGGGGCAGAACCGCATCGCCGTGGTCACCGGGCCCAACCTCGCGCGGGAGATCGCCGCCCGGATGCCGGCCGCGGCCGTGGTCGCGTGCACCGACGAGGCGGTCGCCCAGCGGCTCCAGGCCGCCTGCCACACGCCGTACTTCCGCCCGTACACCAACACCGACGTCCTCGGCTGCGAACTCGGCGGCGCGGTGAAGAACGTGATCGGTCTCGCCGTCGGCATCGTGGACGGCATGGGCCTGGGCGACAACGCCAAGGGCTCCCTGATCACGCGCGGGCTGGCCGAGACCACCCGCCTCGGCCTCGCGATGGGCGCCGACCCGCTGACGTTCTCGGGACTCGCCGGGCTCGGCGACCTGGTGGCGACCTGTTCCTCGCCGCTGTCCCGCAACCACACCTTCGGCACCAACCTCGGCAAGGGCATGACGCTCCAGGAGACCATCGCGGTCACCAAGCAGACCGCCGAGGGCGTCAAGTCCTGTGAGTCCGTGCTGGATCTGGCCCGCAGGCACGGCGTCGACATGCCCATCACCGAGACGGTCGTGGGAATCGTCCACGAGGGCAAGCCTCCCGTGGTCGCCCTCAAGGAGCTCATGTCGCGCAGCGCGAAGCCGGAACGACGCTGAGCTACGGCGGCCAAGTGGTCGCTGACCAATCGGATACCAGCGGGTACTCTCAACGCGATATGAGCACCGAGAACCTCTCCCAGAACCCTGAGCAGCCGCCTCGCAAGCCGCGCGTGGCCGTCGTGTTCGGCGGACGCAGCTCCGAACACGGGATCTCCATGGTCACCGCCGGCGCCGTACTGCGGGCCATCGACCGGACGAAGTACGACGTCCTGCCGATCGGCATCACCCGGGAAGGCCGGTGGGTGCTCACCGCCGACGAACCCGAACGCATGGCGATCACGGAACGCCGTACGCCGAACGTCGAGGAGCTCGCCGACTCGAGCGAGGGCGGCGTGGTGCTGCCGGTCGACCCCGCGAACCGCGAAGTCGTCTACAGCGAGCCCGGATCGGTGCCCAAGGCGCTCGGCGAGGTCGACGTCGTCTTCCCGGTGCTGCACGGCCCCTACGGCGAGGACGGCACCCTCCAGGGCCTGCTGGAGCTCTCCGGTGTGCCGTACGTGGGTTCGGGCGTGCTCGCCTCGGCCGTCGGCCAGGACAAGGAGTACATGAAGCGGGTGTTCACCTCCTTCGGGCTCAAGGTGGGCCCGTACGTGGTGATCCGGCCGCGCGAGTGGGAGCGCGACGAGTCCGCCGCCCGCAAGAAGATCGTCGACCTGGCGGGCGAGCACGGCTGGCCGCTGTTCGTGAAGCCCGCGCGCGCGGGATCGTCGATCGGCATCACCAAGGTCGACGACCTGGCGGGCCTGGACGAGGCGATCGCCGAGGCCCAGCGGCACGACCCGAAGATCCTCGTGGAGGCGGCACTTCGCGGCCGCGAGATCGAGTGCGGGGTGCTGGAGTTCGAGGACGGCCCCCGGGCGAGCGTGCCCTCGGAGATCCCGCCGCCGGACACGCACGCGTACTACGACTTCGAGGCGAAGTACATCGACTCGACGCCCGGCATCGTGCCCGCCCCGCTGACCGACGAGCAGACCGCCGAGGTGCAGCGGCTCGCGGTGGAGGCCTTCGACGCCGCCTCCTGCGAGGGACTGGTGCGCGCGGACTTCTTCCTCACCGAGGACGGCGAGTTCGTGATCAACGAGATCAACACGATGCCCGGCATGACACCGATCTCGATGTACCCGCAGATGTGGCAGGCGAGCGGGATCAGCTATCCGGAGCTGGTGGACCGGTTGGTGCAGGCGGCGCTGCGGCGGGCGACGGGCCTGCGCTGAGCCGGCGGGCCCATCGCCCGAGCGGGCGGCCGGCGGGCGGCTAGTCGGCGATCCCTTCGGGGACCGCCTTCTTGACGGCCGGAGCGAGGTCGACCAGTACTCCGGAACTGTCCTGCCCCTTGGGCACCGTCACCTCGACGTACGCGCTGCGATTGGCGGTGGTGAAGCGGTACGCTCCGTCGTCCTGCTTCTCCATCAGCCAGTCGACGCCGTTCACACCGCCGGCCACCGCGTCCGCGTCGCCGCCTTCGGCCACCTTGGGGTCGACCATCTTGGGCGGTCGTACGACACCGCAGCGCAGTATGATCGCCGGGCTTCCCCAGCCCGCCGTCAGTGCGGAGGCGGGCTCGGGATCCTCACGGCCCAGACCGTCCAGCTTCGTCGGCAGCGCCTTCTCCAGGTTCTGGCACAGCTTCATGACCTTCGCACTCGGACTGGGAACCGCCGCCGACGCACTGTCGTCTGCTGAGGAGCAGCCCGCGACCGTGATCAGCACGGCGAGCGCGGGCGGCCCGATGAGGATGCGGTACCGGTGGCGGAAGAAGTTCACCGGCCAAGGGTAGACGGGGGCTACAGATGGACGACCGGGCAGGTCAGTGTGCGGGTGATGCCGTCCACTTGCTGGACCTTCGCGACCACCATGCGGCCGAGATCGTCGACCGTGTCGGCCTGGGCGCGCACGATCACGTCGTACGGTCCCGTCACGTCCTCGGCCTGGATGATCCCAGGAATCTTGCTGATCGTCTCGGCGACGGTCGACGCCTTGCCGACCTCCGTCTGGATCAGGATGTACGCCTGTACCACGGAACCTCCAGGGCGGCCACGAGGATCATGTGGGGAAAAGGAACGCCACGGTATCGCGTCCCCGCTCGCCGCGGGGAGACCTGCGGAGACCAGGGCTTGCGCGCCGGGGTGCAGGCACGGAAGAAGTTGACGGTCTTCTCGACCGTATCGAGGACACTGGTGACGCGCGACCGGGCACGGACAGGTACAGAAGGGGCGTAAGGGCAATGAAGGGCACTGTTGGTGAGCTCGGTGAGTTCGGGCTCATCAGGGAGCTCACCTCCCGTCTCACCACCACCCCGGCGGTCCGGGTCGGCCCCGGCGACGACGCCGCGGTGGTGGCCGCTCCCGACCGCAGGGTGGTGGCGAGCACCGACATCCTCCTGGAGGGACGGCACTTCCGCCGCGACTGGTCCACGGCCTACGACGTGGGCCGCAAGGCCGCCGCGCAGAACCTCGCGGACATCGCCGCCATGGGCGCCGTCCCGACCGCGCTGCTGCTCGGACTGGTCGTGCCGGCCGAACTCCCGGTGGCCTGGCCGGTCGAGATGATGGACGGCCTGCGCGACGAGTGCCAGGTCGCGGGCGCGTCCGTGGTCGGCGGGGACGTCGTACGCGGCGACACGATCATGGTGTCGATCACCGCGCTCGGCGATCTGCGCAACAACGAGCCCGTGACGCGAGGGGGCGCGCAGCCCGGTGACATCGTCGCGGTGACCGGCTGGCTGGGCTGGTCCGCGGCCGGGTTCGCGGTGCTCTCCCGAGGGTTCCGCTCGCCGCGCGCCTTCGTGGAGGCACATCGGCGCCCCGAGCCGCCGTACCACGCGGGACCGGCTGCCGCCGGGCTCGGCGCGACCGCGATGTGCGACGTGAGCGACGGGCTGATCGCCGACCTCGGGCACATCGCCGAGGCGAGCAAGGTCCGTATCGACGTCCGCTCCGGGGCGATCGACATCCCGTCACAGATGAACGACATCGGGCAGGCCGTCGGCGTCGACCCCATGCAGTGGGTGCTCACCGGGGGAGAGGACCACGCGATCGTCGCGACCTTCCCGCCGGACGTGAAGCTGCCCGCCCGCTGGAAGATCATCGGCGAGGTGCTCAACCCGTCGGCGCTGCCCCAGGTGACCGTGGACGGGGCGCCGTGGACCAAGAAGGGCGGCTGGGACCACTTCGGGGACATCGAGTCATGAGCGCGCCGCCTCGTGTTCTCACGGTCGCGGGCTCCGACTCCGGAGGTGGCGCGGGCATCCAGGCCGACCTGAAGACGATGCTCGCGCTCGGCGTGCACGGCATGAGTGTCGTCACGGCGGTCACCGCGCAGAACTCCCTTGGCGTGCAAGGGGCCTGGGAGCTTCCGGCGGAGGCCGTACGGGCGCAGTACCGCAGCGTGGTCGACGACATCGGCGTCCAGGCGATCAAGACGGGGATGCTTGCCTCCGCCGAACTCGTGGAGGCGGTGGCCGAGTTGATCGGCGGGACGGACGCGCCCGCCGTCGTCGACCCGGTCGGCGTCTCCAAGCACGGGGACCCCCTGCTCGCCGCGTCGGCCCTGGACTCCGTACGGACGAAACTGCTGCCGGTCGCGACCGTGGCGACGCCGAACCTCGACGAGGTGGCCCAGCTCACGGGTGTGCTGGTCGAGTCGGAATCCGGGATGGCTGAAGCGGCCGCTGCCGTGCTGTCGTACGGACCGCGCTGGGTGCTCATCAAGGGCGGTCACCTGCCCGGTGACGCGGTGGACCTGCTCACCGACGGCTCCGAGGAGCACTGGCTGCGCGCGCCGAGGTACGACAACCGGCATACGCACGGCACGGGCTGCACCCTCGCCTCCGCGATCGCCTCGCAGCTCGCGAAGGGGCAGACCGTGCCGGAGGCGGTGGCGGCGGCCAAGGAGTACGTCACCGGCGCGATCGCGGCCGGCTTCGCGCTCGGCGGGGGGATCGGGCCTGTCGACCACGGGTGGCGGTTCAGGGCGGACGGCGGGGCGTAAACGCTTGCGCGAGCGTTTACGCGGTCCGGTGAGCGCGGTCTGGTGAGCCGGGGCGGGCGTGCAAAAAGCCGGTCCACACGGGGTGGACCGGCTCTGTGCAGCGAACCAGCAGTGGCCGCGCGCTTAGCTGTGCGTCAGCGCGAGACCTTGCCGGCCTTGATGCACGAGGTGCAAGCGTTCAGGCGCTTCGGCGTCCCGCCGACCACAGTACGCACGCGCTGGATGTTCGGGTTCCAGCGACGGGACGTACGGCGGTGCGAGTGCGAGATGCTGTTGCCGAAGCCCGGCCCCTTGCCGCAGACGTCGCAGTTGGCAGCCACGGGTCACTCCAAAGACTTCAGATGCACTTACGGTGGATCCCGGCATGCCGGGATCGAGATCGTAGGATCAGAGATCTGATTGGCGGTGCCAGGGGATTGGCCCGAGTGGATCGGGCAACCGGAGCAGCATACAACGACTGCGCCAGTAGAACGAAACTACCATGGCTGCTCAGGGCCTCGCTCCAGCCCTCTTCCGGTGAACACCACCCCGAGGTCTACGCTGCGTCCCACGTCCAGCAGCCAGGCGTTCCCCCGCTCGAGCGCAGTCGGGAGCGGGGGAGTCGGCGACCGACGACAACGCGGCAGGTGCGCGCACCGGACCCCGCGTCTGCGACATGATCAGCCGGGCAGGTCCTAGGAGGCGACAGGTGGCGCAGGTGCCGCAGACATTCTTCGATGCTCTCGCGGTGCGCACCTGGTGCGATCTCGCGCTCCGGGCGCTGGGCCGGGCGCGCGAGGAGATCGACGCGATCAATGTCTATCCCGTCGCGGACGGGGACACCGGCACGAACCTGTATCTGACCGTCGAGTCGGCCGTCGCGGCCGTGGAGGCGGTGTTCGCGGGGCACGCGGCGAGCATGCCGACCGCCGGGAGGCCCGCGCTGGCCGACGCCGCGCGGGCGATGGCGCACGGGGCACTCATAGGCGCGCGGGGCAACTCGGGGACGATCCTGGCGCAGCTGCTCCGCGGCATGGCACAGGTGCTCGCCGCCGACGGTGAGACCGCTCACACCGACGGCCGGGGCCTGACGCTCGCCCTGCGGCACGCGGCCGACTCCGCCCGCCAGGCCGTGGCCCGTCCCGTCGAGGGCACGGTCCTCACCGTCGCCTCGGCCGCCGCCGACGCGGCCACCGGAGCCAAGGGTGACTGCGCGACGGTGGCCCGCGCGGCCTACGAGGGCGCCCGCGCCGCCCTCGCCGCGACCCCCGGCCAGCTGGCCGTCCTGGAGCGCGCCGGGGTGGTCGACGCGGGCGGACGGGGGCTGGTGGCGGTGCTGGGGGCGCTGGTGGAGACGTTCACGGGGGAGGCGCCGGGGGTGGACCCTTCGGGTGCTTCGGGTGCTTCGGGTGCTTCAAGTGCTTCGGGTGCTTCGGGTGCGGGCGGGCACGCGCGCGTGGAGCACCGGGAGGTCGGTCGGGCGGACGACGACGGGGATGGGGATGGTGACGGAGAGCAGGGCGGCTGGGCAGACCGCGACGGCGACAGCGACGGCGATCCGGAGCACGGCGGCGACGAGTGTGCGGACGGTGCCTCGCAAGAAGGCGGGCCCGCCTTCGAGGTGATCTACCTCCTGGAGGCCGACGACGCGGCCGTCGCGCGGTTGCGCGCGCGGCTCGACGCCCTCGGGGACTCGCTCGTCGTGGTCGGCGGCGACGGGCTGTGGAACGTCCATGTGCACGTCGACGACGCGGGCGCCGCCGTGGAGGCGGGCGTCGAGGCCGGGCGGCCGTACCGGATCCGGATCACGCACTTCGGACTCGGCGACGTGCACACCACCGGCGCCGAGCGGCCGGCCAGGGAGCGTGCCCAGCGCGCCGTCGTGGCCGTCGTGCCCGGCGAGGGTCTGGCCGGGCTCTACACCGAGGCCGGCGCGACGACCGTGCTCGCGCGCCCCGGGGAGCCGCCCGCGAGCGGAGAGCTCGTCGAGGCGGTACGGCGTGCCCACGCGCGCGAGGTGGTGCTGCTGCCCAACGACGCGGACCTGCGCCACACCGCGGCCGCGGCCGCCGAACAGGCCCGCACGGAAGGCATCCGCGTGGCGCTCATCCCGACGCGCTCCGCGGTCCAGGGCATCGCCGCGCTCGCCGTGCACGAGCCGGACCGCCGCTTCGACGAGGACGTCGTGACCATGACCTCGGCGGCGGGTGCCACCCGGTACGCCGAGGTCGTCGTCGCGGAACGCCAGTCCTGGACCATGGCCGGCATCTGCCAGGCCGGTGACGTCCTCGGCCTCATCGACGGCGACGTGGCCGTCATCGGGGCCGACGTCACCGTCACCGCCGAAACGGTCCTCGACCGCATGCTCGCGGCCGGCGGCGAGCTGGTCACCCTCGTGCTGGGCGACGAGGCGCCCGAGCTTGTCGCCGAACATCTCGAAGCGCGCGTGCGGGAGTCGTACCTGGCCGTCGACACGGTGGTGTACCGGGGCGGTCGGCAGGGAGCCGTGCTCCTCATCGGCGTGGAGTAGCCCCGGTCGGCCTCATCGGGGTCGGGCAGGTCCTAGTCGGCCGGTTGTTCGTCCGCCTGTGCCGCCGCCTGTTCCTCCACGACCTGGAGCAGCTGCCGGGCCTCGGCCAGTCGTGCCTGAGCCACCTCGTCCTCGGCCTCGTCCGCGCCGTACGCCGCCAGCACCGCACGCGCGCGTGCCGCCGCCCGGGCGGGGCGGCTCAGGTCGGCCTCCAGCCAGCCCGCGGTGAGTTCGGCGCCGGTCCGGCTGTCCAGGGCGTCCGCCCCGAGGGAGGCGAACAGCACGATGGCCTCCGCCACCTGGGCCAGGGAATCCTCCAGCACGGCCCGGATCGAGTCGTCCTCGGCGTCCTCGGCGGCGGTACGGGCCAGCAGGTCGCCGAACTGGCGGCGGGTGTGGCCGAGTTCGGCGACGAGCCGCTGCCGGGCGTCCTCGTCGGCCATCTCCGGGCCCAGCGCCGTCTCGCACTCCCGGACGGCGCTCGCCATCAACTCCCGTGCCTCCTCGGGGCCCTCCTCCGGGCGCAGCGCGAGCCACGCGCGGGCGCGCAGGGAGCGGACAAGGCCGTGGACGTTGCCGAGGGACCGCCAAAGATCGCCCGCGCGCGCGTACGCCCGGTCCGCGTCGGCATGCTGCCCCGCGTGCCCGAGGGACTCGGCGGCGAGGTGGGCGAGCGTCGCGTGGTCGTGCTGCTCGGGCCAGTGCCGGGCGATGTCGGCCGCCTGGAGCCGCCGTTCGGCTGCCGCGCGGTGTTCGCCGAGCTCGCTCAGACAGTCGCCGAGCCACCACTGCGTCTGCACGACCGCGCCGTCGCCGTGCGTCTCGGCGTTCAGATCGGGCAGCGCCGACTCCAGCACCTCCGCGGCCTCGGCCCACCGTCCCAGCCGCAGCAGGAACCCGCCGAGCTGCTGACGTGCCCAGGCCCCGAGCGTCGGGCCCTCCCCGGCCTCGTCGGCCCAGTGCGCTGCCTCCAGGGCGTGCTCGGCCGCCTCCTGAGCCAGCCCTTTACCGCCGACGACCTCGGCGAGCTGGAGGTGCAGCTGGGCCCGTCCGATGGCCTCCAGGTGCGGCCCGCCGTGCTCCAGGGCGGCCCGCAGCGCCCGTTCCGTCTCGGCCGGGTCGCCGAGGTGGTGCGCGAGCCCCGCCAACCGGGCCTCGTACTCCACCGCGAACCAGGGGAGCCCCGCACCCACGAACGCCGCAGCGGCCCGCGCGAACAGCTCCGCGGCCACCTCCACGTCCCCTCGGTGCCCCGCCAGCTCCGCGAGCATCGCCTGTGCCTCCGCGGCCCGCGCCGCAAGCCGCACGTCCTCCCCGGTGCGCCCCTCGGCCAGCGCCAGCACCTCCCGCGCGGCCATCTCGGCAGCGGCGAGAACCGAGCCCACGGAGGGGCCGCCGACCGGAGGCACGGCAGGCTGGGGGCCGCCGTCAGCGGTCGCTTCGCCACCCGGCGCCGCTGCCCCCTGCCGCTCGTCGGCGAGGAGCTCGTCGTCCCCCCGGGACTCGACGACCTGCTGCACCCGTCGCATCAGAATCCGCGCCCGCCCCATCAGCACCGACGCCGTCTGCCGTACGCCGGTGCCGTCCTCGGCGTACAGCGCGAGGATCTCGTCGTACGGCTCGGCGACCGCTGTCAGTGCCGCGTCCACGTCGCCTGTGAGGGCGCGTACGTACGCCGCACGCGCGCGTGCCGCCAAGGCTTCCCCGGGGTCGCCCGCCTCCGCGTACAGCTCGGCGGCGCGCTCGAAGAGGCCGACGCCCTCGGGGCCTCGGTCCATCGCCTCGTGGTCGGCGATCTCGGCCCGGTCGCGGGCGTCCAGCTCGACGCCCTCCGCGGCCCGCGCGACCGCCGCCCAGGCCTCGACGGCGTTCGGCTGCAAGGTGTCCGACAGCCGTCGCGCCTCGGCGAGCAGGGCGGCCAGATCGGGCTCCTGCGGGGGGACGGACACCGGCGGCGGCACAGGATGGGCGGAGACCGCGCGCGCCGACCGCACGCCCAGCGGCAGCCGTTCCACCAGCGGCCGCTGGGCCATCCGCGCGTGTGCCCGTTCGCTGACGTACCGGGTGCCGTTGCGCTCGTCGAAGCGGGCGGCCAGCGCGAGGGCCTCCCCGCGCGCGTGGGCGGCGAGTTCGCGCGCGTTCCACACCCGCTCGGCCGGTCCGGGCACCGGCTGCCCGCCGAGCCCGAGCTCGGTCAGACGATCCATGAGCAGGGCCACCACGGCCATGAAGTCCAGCTTGCTGCGCGGATGCCCGTCGTCCGTGAAGTACGCCGGCCGCTCCGCGAGCAGCTCCAGACCACGCGCCTCGTTGCCGGACAGCGCGCAGAACTCGACGTGGTCGGCGTAGGCGCCCCGCATGCTCTCCATGGCCCGTACGAGCCGGAAGCCCCGCAGATGGTTGGCGCGCGCCTCGTCCGCGCGGCCGAGCCGCAGCAGGGGCACCAGGGAGGACGCGAGCACCGTGTGCGGCTCGTGGGCGCACGTGTACTCGCCCGTAAGGACCGGCGCCCACAGCTCCAGCGCCTGCGCGTCCCGCCCGCGCTCCGACTGCCACCAGCCCTGCCCGTGCAGCTCGCAGGCGTGACAGTCGGCCATCGCGTCCCGGTCGGCGGCCAGCCACGCGGCGTACGCCCGCTCGGCCCGCGCCACGTCCCCGATGTGCGCGGCCACGCTGAACTCGGCGCTGCGCACGGCCCGTTCGGAGTGCCCGGCCAGCCGGTAGCGGTGCTCCATCTCGCCGAGCCACTTCTCGACGGAGGCGAGCGGAATGTGCGGCTGGTCGAGCATGCCGGACGACATCCACTTGAAGACCCAGTGCAGCGAGTGCGCCTCGTACTCGTCGAAGTCCTCGGGCCGTTCGTCCCACATGCGCAGCAGCCGCGCGAAGGGGACGAACATCTTGGCCTTCTCGGAGCTGTAGTTGTAGACCTTCAGCTGGTGCCCGAGCGCCTCGATCACCGCGAGCGGCACGTTCAGCTTCTCCGCCTGGGCGAGCAGCTGCTCCGCGCGCGCATTGCGGGCCGGCCCCTCCGGCTGCTCGGAGTTCTCCGCCATCGCCCGGCGCAGCTCGTCGAAGTCCGTGATCTCACTCATCAGTGACCCTCCTCGCCGTGGGTGGCCCATTCCAGGAGGCCGATGAACGCCCGGTTCAGCAGCGCCGAGTCCGCGGGCCTGAGCGGTCGCTGGGCCATCAGCAGCGCCTGCCCGTACAGGGACTCGGTGGCGGTGCCGATCAGTTCCGGGTCGCCCAGGGAACTGATCCGCCGGATCAGCGGGTTGAGGTGGTTGAGCACCAGCCGCGCGCGCGGGGCGCTGCCCCGCAGCGAGCCGAGGATGCCCGCCCACAGGTCGTCGGCCTGCTCCTCGGCCTCCGCCCGGGCCTGCTCGTGCCGCGTCGACCGGTCGTCCAGGTGCAGCGCGGGCACGGAGAGCGGATGGAAGGCGCGCAGTACGACGTCACAGCCCAAGGGGTCGAGCTTCGCCCGCGCTGCCCCCAGGAAGCCCGCCAGTGCCAGCTCCTCGGCCGGATCGACCGCGTCCAGATGCGCGGTCACGGTGTCGGCGTCCAGCTCGGCGACCACCGTCCCCGGCCGCACCGACGGCAGCGCCTCGATCAGCTCGCTGTCGTACGTGTAGCCGCCGTTGATCACCCCGACGCCCTGCGCGGAGGCGATCGGCGCGACCTGCCGGTACTCCTCGACGGTCCGCGTGAAGTGCACCACCGGGTGGCGCTGCGCGAACTCCTCCAGGGACAGCCGCCCGTCGGTCGTCTCGAAGGGCAGCCACGGCAGCATCGTGCGCAGCATCTCCCGGTCGTGCCGCGCCAGCGACTTCACGCCCAGGTGGTGCACCTCCAGGAAGGCCGCCAGCCGCTCCGGATCACCGGCCGCCAGGCCCGTCAGCCAGGACCGGATCCGCTCGCCCAGCGCCTCCCGTACGGCCGCCAGCGTCTCGTCCTCGTACAGCGACTCGCGCGAGGCCGTGGGGCGCAGACTGTCCGTGTCCAGGACACAGCGCACGAAGAACGCCCAGTCCGGCAGCAGTTGTTCGCCCCGCTCGGTCAGCAGCATGCCCTTCAGGTGCACGCGGTGACTCGCCCGCTGGGCCGGACTGACCGCCGACGGCAGGACGTACGCCATCCCGCGGATCCCGGCGAGCGGCACGTCCAGCTCGATCGAGTCCAGCGGAGCGAACCCGAACAGGTCGTAGCAGTGCCGCGCCAGGGCCACCCTTCGGGTGGCGGGGCTCGGATACGTCCGGTCCCAGGGCGCGGGCAGGTCGGTGACCGCCTCGTCGCCCACCCGCACGTCGTACGGCAGCAGCGAGCCGAAGTCCCGCGCCAGCGCGAGGACCCGCTCCTCGGTGAGCCACTCCCCGGCACCGGCCCGCGCCATCAGGTGCACGGTGGTGCCCGGTTCCGGACGGGCCTCGTCCGGCAGTGTCCGCACGGTGTACGAACCGTCGTCGCTCGCCGTCCACTCCACGGGTGCCGCACCGGGCGTACGCGCACTGCGGCTGACCACCCGGATCCGCTCGGCGACCACGAAGCAGGCGAGCAGCCCGATGCCGAACTGCCCGAGGAAGTCGGAGCGGGCCTCCTGCAGCCCGTCGGCGCGCTTGGAGCTGCGCCCGATGGTGGCGAGGAGGGTGTGCACGTCCGCCTCGGTGAGCCCGATCCCGGAGTCCTCGACACGCAGGGACCCGCCCTCGGCGTACAGCCGCACGCGCGCCGGGGCGTCGGGCTGCTCGGCCCGCCGGGCGGTGATCGCGTCCACCGCGTTCTGCAGCAGCTCGCGCAGATAGACCTTGGGGCTGGAGTAGAGGTGATGGGAGAGCAGGTCCACCAGACCACGCAGGTCGACCTGGAACGTATGAGGTGACTGGGGCGAAGGGGATGCCGCAGAGGGCTGTGAGGTCTGGGAGTCCATCGTCGCTGCGCCGGTGGGGGGAACGGGCGACGGCGCGGGGTCGGGCGGTCCCGTGTGAGGCGGTGACCGCGGGGGATGGCTTGAGGCGCGCCATCCTAAGCCTCAACCAGCCGTCTGACCAGGGGTTTCCCGAGACGTATACGGCATTGTCAGTGGTGTGGTGTGCAATGGATCTCGTGCCCGCACTGGAAGAACCATTGAAAAAGGTGCTCGGCCCCGCCACCGCGAAGGTGATGGCCGAGCATCTCGGCCTGCTCACCGTCGGCGACCTCCTGCACCACTACCCGCGCCGATACGAGGAGCGGGGCCAGCTCACCCACCTCGCCGACCTCCCCATGGACGAGCACGTCACGGTGGTCGCCCAGGTCGCCGACGCCCGCCTGCACACCTTCGCCTCGGCCAAGGCCCCGCGCGGCAAGGGCCAGCGCCTCGAAGTGACCATCACGGACGGCAGTGGCCGACTCCAACTGGTCTTCTTCGGCCACGGCGTTCACAAACCCCACAAGGAACTCCTGCCGGGCACCCGCGCGCTGTTCGCCGGCAAGGTCTCCGTCTTCAACCGCCGCCTCCAACTGGCCCACCCGGCGTATGAGTTGCTGCGCGGCGACAGCGAGGAGGCGGTCGACGCCTGGGCCGGCGCCCTCATCCCGATCTACCCCGCCACCGCCAAGCTGGAGTCCTGGAAGATCGGCAAGGCGATCCAGACCGTCCTGCCGAGCGCCCAGGAAGCCCTCGACCCCCTCCCGGACTCCCTCCGCGAGGGCCGCGGCCTGGTCGCCCTCCCCGAGGCCCTCCTCAAGATCCACCGCCCGCACACCAAGGCGGACATCGAGGACGCCCGCTCCCGCCTCAAGTGGGACGAGGCCTTCGTCCTCCAGGTCGCCCTCGCCCGCCGCCGCCACGCGGACGCCCAACTCCCGGCCGTCCCCCGCAAACCCGCCCCGGACGGCCTGCTCACGTCCTTCGACGCCCGCTTGCCCTTCACCCTCACCGACGGCCAGCAGAAGGTCACCCGCGAGATCTTCGACGACCTGGCCACGGACCACCCGATGCACCGACTGCTCCAGGGAGAGGTCGGCAGTGGAAAGACCATGGTGGCCCTGCGCGCCATGCTCGCCGTGGTCGACGCCGGCGGGCAGGCCGCCATGCTCGCGCCCACCGAAGTGCTCGCCCAGCAGCACCACCGGTCGATCGTCGAGATGATGGGCGAGCTGGCCGAGGGCGGCATGCTCGGCGGGGCCGACCAGGCCACCAAGGTGGTGCTGCTCACCGGGTCCATGGGCGCGGCCGCCCGCCGCCAGGCCCTGCTCGATCTCGTCACCGGCGAGGCCGGGATCGTGATCGGCACGCACGCGCTGATCGAGGACAAGGTGCAGTTCCACGATCTCGGCCTGGTCGTGGTGGACGAGCAGCACCGCTTCGGCGTCGAGCAGCGCGACGCCCTGCGTGGCAAGGGCAAGCAGCCGCCCCACCTGCTCGTCATGACCGCCACGCCCATCCCGCGCACGGTCGCCATGACCGTCTTCGGTGACCTGGAGACCTCGGTCCTCGACCAGCTCCCGGCCGGGCGTTCACCGATCGCCAGCCATGTCGTCCCGGCCGCCGACAAGCCGCACTTCCTCGCGCGGGCCTGGGAGCGGGTGCGCGAGGAGGTGGAGAACGGCCATCAGGCGTACGTCGTCTGCCCCCGCATCGGCGACGAGGAGGACGACCCCAAGAAGGCCGGCAAGAAGAAGTCCCCCGAGGACGAGGCCGAGAAGCGCCCGCCGCTCGCCGTCCTCGAGGTGGCCGACCAGCTCGCCAAGGGCCCCCTCAGCGGCATCAAGGTCGAGGTCCTGCACGGCCGTATGCACCCCGACGACAAGGACGCGGTCATGCGCCGCTTCGCCGCCGGGGAGACCGACGTCCTGGTCGCCACCACCGTCATCGAGGTCGGCGTCAACGTACCCAACGCCACCGCGATGGTGATCATGGACGCCGACCGCTTCGGCGTCTCCCAGCTGCACCAGCTGCGCGGCCGCGTCGGCCGTGGCTCGGCCCCCGGCCTGTGCCTCCTGGTCAGCGAGATGCCGGAGGCGAGCGCGGCCCGCCAGCGGCTGAACGCCGTGGCCTCCACCCTCGACGGCTTCGAGCTCTCCCGCATCGACCTCGAACAGCGCCGCGAGGGCGACGTCCTCGGCCAGGCCCAGTCGGGCGCCCGCACCAGCCTGCGGATGCTCGCGGTCATCGAGGACGAGGAGATCATCGCGGAGGCCCGTGAGGAGGCCGCCGCCCTCGTCGCCGCCGACCCCGACCTCACCCGCCTCCCGGGCCTGCGCACGGCTCTGGACGCCCTGTTGGACGAGGAACGGGAGCAGTACCTCGACAAGGGGTGACCCGGTGCACCGGCACACCGGCTGAGACACTGGAACCCCACCGAGCTTCACCGACGTACGGACAAGGACCGAGGACATGACCCGCGTGATCGCCGGCGCAGCCGGCGGACGCCGCCTGGCCGTCCCGCCGGGCACCGGCACCCGCCCCACGTCCGACCGCGCACGCGAGGGCCTCTTCTCCACCTGGCAGTCCCTCCTCGGCGGCCCGCTGGACGGCGAGCGGGTCCTGGACCTGTACGCCGGTTCCGGCGCCGTCGGCCTGGAAGCGCTGTCCCGCGGGGCCGGCCACACCCTGCTCGTCGAGGCCGACGCCCGGGCCGCCCGCATCATCCGGGAGAACGTGAAGAGCCTCGGCCTGCCCGGCGCCGAGGTCCGGGCGGGCAAGGCCCACCAGGTGATCCAGACGCCTCCCGCGGAGCCGTACGACCTGGTTTTCCTGGACCCGCCGTACGCCGTCACGGACGACGATCTTCGGGAGATTCTGCTCACACTCCGTACGGAAGGCTGGCTCGCGGCCGCTGCCCTCGTCACCGTGGAGCGCAGCACCAGAGGCGGCGAATTCAGCTGGCCGGACGGTTTCGACGCGATCCGGTCCCGTCGCTACGGCGAGGGAACGTTTTGGTACGGTCGCGCCGCCTCTACGTGCGAAGACGCACGATGACCGGACCGGAGAGCGAGGGAACTCAAGTGCGCCGCGCCGTCTGTCCCGGGTCGTTCGACCCGATCACCAACGGACACCTCGACATCATTTCCCGCGCCTCCCGTCTGTACGACGAGGTCTATGTCGCGGTGATGATCAACAAGTCCAAGAAGGGCCTGTTCGAGGTCGAGGAGCGGATCGACCTGATCCGCGAGGTCACCGCCGAGTACGAGAACGTGCGGATCGAGGCTTTCCACGGCCTCCTCGTCGACTACTGCAAGCAGCGCGACATCCCGGCCATCGTCAAGGGCCTGCGCGCGGTGAGCGACTTCGACTACGAACTGCAGATGGCCCAGATGAACATCGGTCTGTCGGGGGTGGAGACGCTCTTCGTGCCGACCAACCCGACGTACAGCTTCCTCTCCTCCTCGCTCGTCAAGGAGGTCGCGACCTGGGGCGGAGACGTCTCCCACCTGGTCCCGCCCACGGTTCTCGAGGCTCTCAACGAGCGCCTGCGCAAGGACTGATGGGGCTAAAGTCGTCCCGTCCGTCTCCAACACAGCTGTAGAGAGTGGCGAGCACAGGTGGACGTGCAGAAGAAGCTCGACGAGATCGTGACCACGGTCTCCGGTGCCCGGTCGATGCCCATGTCGGCCTCGTGCGTGGTCAACCGCGCCGAACTGCTCTCGATGCTCGAAGAGCTGCGCCAGGCCCTGCCCGGCTCCCTCGCGCAGGCCCAGGAGCTGATCGGCGACCGCGAGCAGCTGGTCGAGCAGGCCCGTCAGGAGGCCGAGCGGATCATCGGGCAGGCACACGCCGAGCGCGGCTCCCTGATCTCCGACACGGAGGTCGCCCGCCGCTCCCAGGCCGAGGCGGACCGCATCCTCGCTGAGGCCCGCAAGGAGGCCGAGGACGTCCGCGCGGAGGCCGACGACTACGTCGACTCCAAGCTCGCCAACTTCGAGGTCGTCCTCACCAAGACCCTCGGCTCGGTGGGCCGCGGCCGCGAGAAGCTCCTCGGCACCGGACCCGGCATCGACGAGCAGGGCTACGAGGACGAGGACGCCCCCGAGCGCAGCCACGACCCGGAGACCCTGCGCCGCAGCGCCGACGAGTACGTCGACGTCAAGCTCGGCGCGTTCGAGGCGGTCCTCGCCAAAACCCTGGACGCCGTCGGCCGCGGCCGCCAGAAGCTGCACGGCCGGATCGCCAGCGACGACCTCGGTTCCCTCGCCGACGACCTCACGACCGTCCAGCACTCCAGCGACGCCGACTACCTCGCCGACCTCGTCGCCCAGACGGAGGCGGACACCCCGGCGACCCAGGCCGCCTCCGCCGAGCAGCCCGTACCCCAGCAGTACGAGCAGCAGCCGGCCTATGGCTACCAGCAGCAGGCCGCCGACCCCTACGGCTACCAGCAGCAGTACGCCGGCCAGCAGGACCCGTACGGCTACCAGCAGCAGACCGCCGATCCCTATGCCTACCAGGGCTACGACGCTCAGCAGGGAACCTACGACCCGCAGCAGGCCCAGCAGGCCCAGCAGGCCCAGCAGGCCCAGCAGGCCCAGCAGGGCTACGCCGACCAGCAGCAGATGCCCGCCCTCGACGAGACCAGCCTCTTCGACACCGGCATGATCAGCGCCGAGCAGCTGCGGGCCTACGAACAGGGGCGCGGAAACGGCTGATCAGCCCGTTCGGCAAGGGCCGGTGGCCGGGAGCGCACACCGGATTGGGCCGTGAGCGAAAGGTCCAGTATCCTGGCTCTTCGGTCGCGTGCACGTCCGCGATCAACGCTGCCCGGGAACACCGAAGGACAGCGTCCCCGAGCTCAGAAGATCGAAAGCAGGAATGGCCCTGAACGCCCGCCTCGACCACCGCAACCCTCTCGTGTTCGACACACACGAGCTGGGGCGGCGTCCTGGCGCGCTGCAGCGCCTGACCCGTGAGATCGACGCCCCCAAGGATCTCGGGATCCAGGAGGTCATCGGAGTGCCGGAAGGCGCCCCGATGAAGCTCGAACTCCGCCTCGAGTCGGTCATGGAAGGTGTGCTGGTCACAGGCACCGTCCGTGCAACGGCCAAGGGGGAGTGCGTAAGGTGTCTGGAGCCGCTCGAGCTGGCGCTCGAAGCGGACTTCCAGGAGATGTTCTCGTACCCTGACGCCGACGACCGGGGCCGCCCCAAGGCGGAGCCGGCCGACGACGCCGAGGACGACGAGGACATGCTCTTCATCGAGGACGGCCTGTTCGACCTCGAACCCGTGCTGCGCGACGCGGTGGTGCTCGCACTGCCGATGCAGCCGGTGTGCCGGGAAGACTGCCCAGGACTGTGCGCCCAGTGCGGTGCACGCCTTGCGGACGACCCGGGCCACCACCATGACGCCGTCGACATCCGTTGGGCGGCACTGCAGGGACTCGCCGGTTCACTCGAAGATGGCGAGAAGGACGACACCAGCGACGCCGAAGCGGGCGTCGACGAGAAGCAGGAGAAGTAGCCGTGGCTGTTCCGAAGCGGAAGATGTCGCGCAGCAACACGCGCCACCGCCGGTCGCAGTGGAAGGCTGCGGTCCCCAACCTGGTTGCGTGCGAGCGCTGCCACGAGCCCAAGCTGCAGCACATCGCGTGCCCGGCTTGCGGCACCTATAACAAGCGCCAGGTCCTCGAGGTCTGAGCGGCTGGTGAGAGGCACCGTGTCCACGCCAAAGAAGAACGCTCCCCGTGCCAACGGGGTCGACCCGGCGGACAACACAGCCTCGTCCCACACGCTGTTGGAAGGGCGGCTCGGGTACAAGCTCGAGTCCGCCCTTCTGGTGCGTGCGCTGACCCACCGCTCGTTCGCATACGAGAACGGCGGTCTGCCGACCAACGAGCGTCTGGAGTTCCTCGGGGACTCCGTGCTGGGCCTCGTGGTCACGGACACGCTGTATCGCACCCACCCCGACCTGCCCGAAGGCCAGCTGGCCAAGTTGCGGGCCGCGGTGGTCAACTCGCGTGCACTGGCGGAGGTCGGCCGTGGGCTCGACCTGGGTTCCTTCATCCGGCTCGGCCGTGGTGAAGAGGGCACAGGCGGCCGGGACAAGGCGTCCATCCTTGCCGACACCCTGGAAGCGGTGATCGGCGCGGTCTATCTCGACCAAGGTCTGGACTCGGCGGCGGAGCTCGTGCACCGCCTGTTCGACCCGCTGATCGAGAAGTCCTCGAACCTCGGTGCCGGCCTGGACTGGAAGACCAGTCTCCAGGAGCTCACCGCGACCGAAGGACTCGGCGTGCCCGAGTACCTGGTCACGGAGACCGGCCCCGACCACGAGAAGACCTTCACTGCTGCCGCCCGCGTCGGAGGCGTCTCGTACGGCACCGGCACCGGCCGCAGCAAGAAGGAGGCGGAGCAGCAGGCCGCGGAATCCGCGTGGCGGGCCATTCGGTCCGCGGCGGACGAGCGCGCCAAGGAGGCGGCCGAGCGGGCCGCCCAGGACGGCGAAGGTCCGTCGTCCGTCTCCGCCTGACCGAACAAGCGCGACCCGAGCGCCCGCCCCCTTCACCGAGGGCGGGCGCTCGACTCATACACCGGATGTGACGGGGGAGCCCCATGCCCGAGTTGCCCGAGGTCGAGGTCGTACGACGCGGCCTGGAGCGGTGGGTGGCCCACCGGACGGTCGCCGAGGCCGAGGTGCTGCACCCGCGTGCGGTACGCCGTCACCTCGCCGGCGCCGACGACTTCGCCCACCGTCTCAAGGGCCACCGCATCGGCACCCCCAGCCGCCGCGGCAAGTACCTGTGGCTGCCGATGGAGGACACCGACCAGGCGATCCTGGCGCACCTCGGCATGAGCGGGCAGCTGTTGGTCCAGCCGCACGCGGCGCCCGACGAGAAGCACCTCAGGATCCGGGTCCGCTTCGCCGACGAGGTCGACACCGAACTCCGCTTCGTCGACCAACGCACCTTCGGCGGCCTGTCCCTGCACGACACCACCCCGGACGGACTGCCCGACGCCATCGCGCACATCGCCCGCGACCCCCTCGACCCGCACTTCGACGACGAGGCCTTCCACCAGGCCCTGCGCCGCAAGCGCAGCACCATCAAGCGGGCCCTGCTCGACCAGTCGTTGATCAGCGGGGTCGGCAACATCTACGCGGACGAGGCGCTGTGGCGCGCCCGCATCCACTACGAGCGCCCGACGGCGAACTTCACGCGCCCGCGCACCGCCGAACTCCTCGGCCACGTCCGGGACGTGATGAACGCGGCCCTCGCGGTCGGCGGCACGAGCTTCGACAGCCTCTACGTCAACGTCAACGGGGAGTCGGGCTACTTCGACCGCTCGCTCGACGCGTACGGACGCGAGGGTCTGCCCTGCAAGCGCTGCGCCACACCGATGCGCCGACGCCCCTGGATGAACCGGTCCAGCTACTTCTGCCCGAGGTGTCAGCGGGCGCCGCGCGTCGCGTCGTAACGCTCGCGGGCCGTGAGCACGTCGTCCATCCGCCCCTCCACGAAGTGGATGAGGCCGATCAGCCGCTCGGCGACCTCGCGGCCGAGCGTAGTCAGTTCGTAGTCCACGCGGGGCGGGTTGGTGGGCTGGGCCTCGCGGTGGACCAGGCCGTCGCGCTCCAGGGCGTGCAGTGTCTGGGAGAGCATCTTCTCGCTCACGCCGTCGATCCGGCGGCGCAGCTCGTTGAAGCGCAGCGACCCGTGCTCGTGCAGCGCGCCGAGGGCGAGCGCGCCCCAGCGTCCCGTGACGTGCTCCAGGGTGCCGCGCGAGGGGCAGGCCTTGGCGAACACGTTGTACGGGAGGTCCTGCGCCTCCGAGCGCTCCTGCGTGGTGTCCATATCCCAAGCGTACGTGAACACAGCGCTAACCGACAGGTTGCACTAACTGTGAGTTAGTGTGCAGGGGTGGGCCGCCGCACGGGCCGCCGGGCCTAGTAGCCGAAGTCCTGCGTCCACCAGGGGCCGCCCGGGCCCATGTGCACGCCCACCCCGAGCGTCTTGAAGTCGCAGTTCAGGATGTTGGCCTTGTGGCCGGGGCTGTTCATCCAGGCTTCCATCACCGCGGCCGCGTCGGCCTGCCCCCGGGCGATGTTCTCGCCGCCGAGGTCGGTGATGCCCGCCTTCGCGGCCCGGTCCCAGGGGCTCTGCCCGTCCGGGTCGGTGTGGTCGAAGAAGCCGCGCTCGGCCATGTCCTCGCTGAAGTCCTGGGCCAGGTCGGCCAGCGCGCTGTTCGCGGCGACCGCACTGCAGCCCACCTTCGCCCGCTCGTCGTTGACGAGCTTCAGCACCTCGGCCGCGGCGGCGGTCTCCGCGGACACCGTCACGGGGGCGCTGGTCTCCTTAGGCGGTGCCTTGGTGGCCGCCTGCGGAGGAGTCGTCTTGGGCTTCTTGCTGGGGGTGGCCTGCGGCTTCTTCGACGGTGTCTTGGTCGGCGCGGCCGACGACGTCGAGGGGGCGGGCGTGGGCGAGGCGGAGCGCTCGGCGTCGCGGCTGGTCGACTCGTCCTCGTCACGGCTCTCGGCGCTGCCGGAGGTGCCGCCCTGCTCGGTCGCGCTGTTGGTCGGCGAGTCCGCGGCCTGCACGCTGCCGCCGTCGCTGCTGTTGCCCCCGCCGAGCTTGTAGTTCTCAAGGCCCGGCATCGCGCCCGTGGCGACCGCGACCGTGCCGAGGGCGACCGCCGCGGAGACGCCGAGCAGACCGGTCTTCACCGGCGTGACGGCGCTCCTCTTGCGGCGGCGATGCGAGCCGGCGCGGCGGGGACCGTCGGCCGGTGTGAAGCCCTCGCCGCGGTAGAGGGCGTAGTCCTCCTCCGTGGCGAAGAGGTAGGCGTCACTCCGCGCGTTGGCCTCGGCGTGACCCTCGGGGTTCAGATAGGGAGCGATACCTATCGTCGGGTGTTCCCCCGGGTACGAGTCGTGGTGTCCGTGGCTGCCTGTGGAGAAGCCGTGCGCTTGTGTGACCCCCGTGGCGCGGCCCGTGGCGGCGCGGCCGGCGGCGGAGCGTCGGTGGCGTCCCATGTCCTTGCCTTCCTCGTCCTGGCGGTCGACGCGTCCCCCCGGTCAACCAAGCTCACAAAACTCACACGATCGAGTGAGTTTCGTATGAGATTCATTGGGTGGGGACGGTACCGCATGGCGCCAGGGGAGGAAGTGTCCCGAGAGACATTGGCCGGTTAGGTTGCACTCATGAGCGAGGATGTGCGACTGGTCGCCTGGGTGCGTGGACGGGTCCAAGGTGTGGGTTTCCGCTGGTTCACGCGGGCCAAGGCCCTGGAGATCGGCGGCCTGAGTGGTTTTGCTCTCAATTTGGGCGACGGACGGGTCCAGGTGGTCGCCGAGGGGCCGCGCTCGGGGTGCGAGGTACTCCTCGACTGGCTCCAGGGTGACGACACGCCCGGCCGCGTGGAGGGTGTCACCGAGATCTGGGACACACCTCGCGGGGGCTACGACGGCTTCGCCATCCGCTGACCCGATTCTGTAAAACGGCCCAGCGGGAAGCGGAGGGACATGCCACTGGCAGCTGCCCGGAGCAGAAAGAGCCTGGTGGTTGCCAAGAACCGCTTGTCGTGGCAGGCTCCGCCGGGTAAGGATGATCGCCACGCCCCGAGGGCCCCGCAGGAGTCGCAGCGCCGCCGGTTCAGGCCGCGCAGCACCGGGTTGCCCGCCAATACGGGGCGTGATCGTGTTGACCGTCAAACTTTTTGGTGAGACGCTAAAAGCACCCCGCGCACCCTAGCTGTTTGGCATGGAAGAACGGCAGCAAGAACTCAAAAGTGTCAAGCACCGCGGGTGCGAATCCCTCACGACCCACACCGCTTCGGTCGGTCACTCAGTGTGGAGGACCATCCATCATGGCAAAGGCGCTTCTCGGTTACGTCGGCGGCTCCGACCCTCGACTCCTCGCCGAGATGCGACGGCTTCAGCAGCGCGTCCAGGACCTCGAATCCGAGCTTGTACGGATTCAGGCCGAGAACGACACGCTCGCGGCTGCCGCTTCTCACGACAGGATCATGGAGAGCATCGACGCACACCAGGCGGAGCCCGCGCTCACCTGATCACTGCATCGCTACACGACAGCTCACGCAGTGGTTGGGCAGCCTGTATCAACCGCTAAGTTGTCAGAGTTTGCAAGGGACGCTTCGGCGTCCCTTCTTTCTTTCCCCCGCGCATCCTTTCACTTCCTTTAACGTCTGGTGTGCCCTGCACGTTCATGGGTGAAACCGTGGGTTCATGGAGTGAGACACCCCCGGGAGGTAGAGTCCAGCGCCGTGCACCTCAAGGCCCTGACCCTCCGTGGCTTCAAGTCGTTCGCCTCGGCGACCACGCTCCGGTTCGAACCGGGTATCACGTGTGTCGTGGGGCCGAACGGCTCGGGCAAGTCCAACGTCGTGGACGCGCTCAGCTGGGTCATGGGCGAGCAGGGCGCCAAGTCGCTGCGCGGCGGCAAGATGGAGGACGTCATCTTCGCCGGCACCACCGGGCGCCCGCCGCTGGGCCGCGCCGAGGTGTCGCTGACCATCGACAACTCCGACGGGGCGCTGCCCATCGAGTACGCCGAGGTCACCATCACGCGGATCATGTTCCGCAACGGGGGCAGCGAGTACCAGATCAACGGCGACACCTGCCGTCTCCTCGACATCCAGGAACTCCTGTCCGACTCCGGCATCGGCCGCGAGATGCACGTCATCGTCGGCCAGGGCCAGCTCGACTCCGTCCTGCACGCCGATCCCATGGGCCGCCGCGCCTTCATCGAGGAGGCGGCGGGCGTCCTCAAGCACCGCAAGCGCAAGGAGAAGGCGCTGCGGAAGCTGGACGCGATGCAGGCCAACCTCGCGCGCGTGCAGGACCTGACCGATGAGCTGCGCCGGCAGCTGAAGCCCCTGGGCCGCCAGGCCGCGGTCGCCCGCCGGGCCGCCGTGATCCAGGCGGATCTGCGCGATGCGCGCCTTCGTCTGCTGGCCGACGATCTCGTCCGGCTGCGGGAGGCGCTGCGGGCCGAGGTCGCGGACGAGGCCGCTCTCAAGGAGCGCAAGGAATCCGCCGAGCTGGAGCTGAAGAAGGCGCTCCAGCGCGAGGCGCTCCTGGAGGACGAGGTACGACAGCTCACACCGCGCCTCCAGCGGGCGCAGCAGAGCTGGTACGAGCTCTCCCAGCTCGCCGAACGGGTGCGCGGCACGATCTCGCTGGCCGACGCGCGCGTGAAGAGCGCGACCTCGGCGCCGCCCGAGGAGCGGCGCGGCCGTGACCCCGAGGACATGGAACGCGAGGCCGCCCGGATCCGTGAGCAGGAGGCCGAGCTCGAAGCGGCCCTGGAGGCGGCCGAGCGCGCCCTGGAGGACACGGTCGCGCACCGCGCCGACCTGGAACGCGAACTGGCCCATGAGGAACGGCGCCTGAAGGACCTCGCCCGGGCGATCGCCGACCGTCGCGAGGGCCTGGCCCGCCTGAACGGCCAGGTCAACGCGGCCCGCTCGCGTGCGGCCTCGGCCCAGGCCGAGATCGACCGCCTGGCCGCCGCGAGGGACGAGGCGCAGGAGCGGGCGGTCGCCGCGCAGGAGGAGTACGAGGTCCTGAAGGCCGAGGTCGACGGCCTCGACGCCGGCGACGCGGAACTCGCCGAGCAGCATCAGGCGGCGAAACGGCAGCTCGCCGAGGCGGAGGCCGCGCTGACCGCGGCCCGCGAGGCGGCCACGGCCGCCGAGCGCAGACGGGCCGCGACCCAGGCCCGTCACGAGGCGCTGGCGCTCGGTCTGCGCCGCAAGGACGGCACGGGCGCGCTGCTCGACGCGAAGGACCGTCTCACCGGCCTGCTCGGCCCGGCCGCCGAGCTGCTGACCGTGACCCCGGGCCACGAGGTGGCCCTGGCCGCCGCCTTCGGCGCCGCCGCGGACGCCATCGCCGTGACCACCCCGTCCTCGGCCGCCGACGCGATCCGGCTGCTGCGCAAGCAGGACGCCGGACGGGCGGCCCTGCTGCTGGCGGGGGCCCCGGAGGACACCGGCCCGGCCGCCACCAGGACCGGAGCCGGCGCACCGGCAGGCTCGGTGGCGGCACCCACGAACACCGGCGGCGAGGCATGGCAGCCTCTGACGGCCGACGCCGCCTCCGCAGACCCACGCCTCGGCGACGCGGTCCACTCCGCCGACAGCCCGCACTCCGACGCCGCGTCCGGACGGCCGCACCCCGACGGCCCTCCTCTCGCCGCCGACCTCGTCCGCGGCCCCTCCGACCTCATGCCCGCCGTACGCCGCCTGCTGCGCGGGATCGTCGTCGTCGGCACCCTCGAAGACGCCGAGGATCTCGTCTACGCGCGGCCCGACCTCACCGCCGTCACCGCCGAAGGCGATCTGCTGGGCGCGCACTTCGCGCAGGGCGGGTCCGCCGGGGCGCCCAGCCTGCTCGAGGTGCAGGCGTCCGTGGACGAGGCGGCCGCCGAGCTCGAGGAGCTGGCCGTGCGGTGCGAGGAGCTGACCGAGGCGCAGCACGTGGCGGGGGAGCGGCGCCGGGAGTGTGCCGCGAGCGTGGAGGAGCTGGGGGAGCGGCGCCGGGCCGCCGACCGGGAGAAGTCGGGCGTGGCGCAGCAGCTGGGGCGGCTGTCCGGGCAGGCACGTGGCGCCGCGGGGGAGGCCGAGCGGTCCGTGGCCGCCGCCGCGCGGGCGCAGGAAGCCCTGGACAAGGCTCTCCAGGACGTCGAGGAACTCGCCGAGCGGCTCGCCGTCGCCGAGGAGATGCCGGTCGAGGAGGAGCCCGACACCTCGGTACGGGACCGGCTCGCCGCCGACGGAGCCAACGCCCGGCAGACCGAGATGGAGGCCCGCCTCCAGGTCCGTACACACGAGGAAAGAGTCAAGGGCCTGTCCGGACGGGCCGACTCGCTCGACCGGGCCGCCCGTGCGGAACGCGAGGCACGCGCGCGTGCCGAACAACGGCGGGCCCGCCTCAGACACGAGGCGGCCGTCGCGGAGGCCGTCGCCTCCGGTGCGCGGCAGCTGCTCGCGCACGTCGAGGTCTCCCTCGCCCGCGCCGACGAGGAGCGCACCGCCGCCGAGGCCGCCAAGGCCCGCCGTGAGCAGGAGCTGGCCGCCGCCCGCACCGCGGGACGCGATCTCAAGGCGGAACTCGACAAGTTGACGGATTCGGTCCACCGGGGCGAGGTACTCGGCGCCGAGAAGCGGCTGCGGATCGAGCAGCTGGAGACCAAGGCGCTGGAGGAGCTCGGTGTGGAACCGGCGGGGCTCGTGGCCGAGTACGGCCCGCACCAGCTGGTGCCGCCCTCGCCCCCCGCCGAGGGCGAGGAACTGCCGGAGGACCCGGAGCACCCGCGCAACCAGCCCAAGCAGTTCCACCGGGCCGAGCAGGAGAGGCGGCTGAAGGCGACCGAGCGGGCGTACCAGCAGCTCGGCAAGGTGAATCCGCTGGCCCTTGAGGAGTTCGCGGCGCTGGAGGAGCGCCACAAGTTCCTCAGCGAGCAGCTGGAAGACCTGAAGAAGACCCGTACCGACCTGCTCCAGGTCGTCAGGGAGGTCGACGAGCGCGTCGAGCAGGTCTTCACCGAGGCCTACCGGGACACGGCCCGTGAGTTCGAGGGCGTGTTCAGCAGGCTGTTCCCGGGCGGCGACGGGCGGCTGATCCTGACCGACCCCGACAACATGCTCACCACGGGCGTGGACGTCGAGGCCCGGCCGCCGGGCAAGAAGGTCAAGCGGCTGTCCCTGCTCTCGGGCGGTGAGCGCTCACTGACCGCCGTGGCGCTGCTGGTGTCGATCTTCAAGGCGCGGCCCAGCCCGTTCTACGTCATGGACGAGGTCGAGGCGGCGCTCGACGACACCAACCTCCAGCGGCTGATCCGCATCATGCAGGAGCTGCAGGAGGCCTCGCAGCTGATCGTGATCACGCACCAGAAGCGCACGATGGAGGTCGCCGACGCGCTGTACGGCGTCTCCATGCAGGGCGACGGTGTGTCGAAGGTCATCTCGCAGCGCCTTCGCTAGATACGTGCCGCCTACACCGACACTGACCTGCGCGTCTCCATAGGTTCAACTCTTGAACACACTTCTCTTACTTCACTGCCCAAAGTTCACACCGAATGAAATATTGACTTCGAAACTTGAAGGCATAGTCTCGGCAACGTTGTTTTTACCTTCAGGGGTGAGCGACGTGAAGGGCTCACCCCCACTCCGGCAGCGTTGCCGGTGGCCCGAGGAGTACACGTGACCAGCACAGCGTCGGCACCCAAGTCAGGAGCCGCTTCGGCTCATCCCGATCATCTCGGGCATGTCATCTTCATCGCGGCGGCGGCCGCGATGGGCGGTTTCCTCTTCGGCTACGACAGCTCCGTGATCAACGGCGCCGTCGAGGCCATCCGGGACCGCTACGACATCGGCTCCGCGGCGCTGGCCCAGGTCATCGCCATCGCCCTCATCGGCTGCGCCATCGGCGCCGCGACCGCGGGTCGCATCGCCGACCGCATCGGCCGTATCCGGTGCATGCAGATCTCGGCCGTCCTCTTCACGGTCAGCGCCGTCGGCTCGGCGCTCCCCTTCTCGCTGTACGACCTCGCCTTCTGGCGGGTCATCGGCGGCTTCGCCATCGGCATGGCCTCCGTGATCGGCCCCGCCTACATCGCCGAGGTCGCCCCGCCGGCCTACCGCGGCCGGCTCGGCTCCTTCCAGCAGGCCGCGATCGTCATCGGCATCGCGATCTCCCAGCTGGTCAACTGGGGTCTGCTGAACGCCGCCGGCGGCGACCAGCGCGGCAAGCTCATGGGCCTGGAGGCCTGGCAGGTCATGCTCGGCGTCATGGTGATCCCGGCCGTCCTCTACGGCCTGCTCTCCTTCGCGATCCCCGAGTCCCCGCGCTTCCTGATCTCCGTCGGCAAGCACGAGCGGGCCCGCGAGATCCTCGAAGAGGTCGAGGGCAAGAGCGTCGACCTGGACGCCCGCGTCGCCGAGATCGAGCACGCGATGACCAGCGAGCACAAGTCCACCTTCAAGGACCTGCTCGGCGGCTCCTTCTTCTTCAAGCCGATCGTCTGGATCGGCATCGGCCTGTCGGTCTTCCAGCAGTTCGTCGGCATCAACGTCGCGTTCTACTACTCCTCGACGCTGTGGCAGTCGGTCGGCGTCGACCCGACGGACTCGTTCTTCTACTCCTTCACGACGTCGATCATCAACATCGTCGGCACCGTGATCGCCATGATCTTCGTCGACCGCGTCGGCCGCAGGCCGCTGGCCCTCATCGGCTCCGTCGGCATGGTGATCGGCCTCGCGCTGGAGGCCTGGGCGTTCTCCTTCGACCTGGTCGACGGCAAGCTGCCGGCCACCCAGGGCTGGATCGCCCTGATCGCCGCCCACGTGTTCGTCCTCTTCTTCGCCCTGTCCTGGGGTGTGGTCGTCTGGGTCTTCCTCGGCGAGATGTTCCCGAACCGGATCCGCGCCGCCGCCCTGGGTGTGGCAGCCGCCGCGCAGTGGATCGCCAACTGGGCCATCACCGCGAGCTTCCCGTCGCTGGCCGACTGGAACCTCTCCTTCACCTACGTGATCTACACGGTCTTCGCCGCGCTCTCCATCCCCTTCGTCCTCAAGTACGTCAAGGAGACGAAGGGCAAGGCGCTGGAGGAGATGGGCTGAGCCTCGTACCGAGGCCCTCGCACTCGAGGAGCCGGGCCAAGTCCCCGCTGCCGGCTCCTCGACACCCGTAAGACGTACTGCCCCGGCTCACCCGGCCTTCACGGTCCGAGCCGGGGCAGTACGTTCTCGCAGAACAGCCGCAGGCTGCGCCACCCCTCGTCCACCGGCATCCCGCCCGCCAGCGGATGCAGGACGAGGTTGTCCAGGCCCTGGTCCAGGCACTCGTCGGGTGTGAGGATCCGGTACACGCCCTCGGCGCGCAGCTCGTCCACCGTCGTGGCCGCCGACCTCACCGCCGAGCGGATGTCGCCGGACTGCCAGGAGGCGTACGTCCGGGCCTCGTGCAGGAAGTGCTCGCCGTGCGCGGCCCACGCCTCGTCCGGGTCCTCGGCGAGGTGGATCAGGGGAGTCTCGGCGGCGGGCATCATGGTCCAGCCCTCGGTGCCGTACTCCACCAGCCGCTCCTTGTAGTACGCCTCCAGCTCCGGCAGATGCGCGCTGGGGAAGAAGGGCAGGCCGAGCCGGGCGGCCCGGCGGGCGGCGGCCTTCGAGGAGCCGCCGACCAGGAGCAGGGGGTGCGGGTCGGAGTACGGGCGCGGGGTGACCCGTACCGTACGGCCCCGGTACGTGAAGGGCTCACCCGTCCACGCCTTCAGCACCGTCTCCAGCAGCTCGTCCTGGAGCCGCCCCCGCCGCTTCCACTCCACGTCGAACTGCGCGTACTCCTCGGGCCGGTATCCGATCCCGGCGACCGTCACCAGTCGCCCGCCGCTCAGCAGGTCCAGTACGGCGATGTCCTCCGCCAGCCGCAGCGGGTCGTGCAACGGGCCGATGACCGCCGAGACGGTCACCGCGATCCGGCGCGTGGCCCCGAAGACCGCGCCCGCGAAGGCGAACGGCGAGGGCAGCCAGTTGTTGTCGACGCCGTGGTGCTCCTCGGTCTGCACGGTGGTGATCCCGTGGTCGTCGGCGTACGCGGCCATCTCCAGGGCGGCCCGGTAGCGGGCGCCGAGCGAGGCGGGGGTGGCGCCGGGCTCTACGAGGTTGAAACGGACGACCGTGACGGGCATGGGAGCCCCCTTCGCCGGGTGGGTGGGGTGCCGGTGCGGGGGGAGGTTAGCTGACGGTTCGTCAGGTAACCAGGGGTAGGGCCCGCCCCCGTTCCGTGGCCCTTCCGTGCCCGTTCGGAGGTGCGGGCGACGGACCTGGCGGAGAGGGGTCACGCATACTGGACGGGTTATGGAAACCGTCATCCTTGCTGTAGTCATCGCCGTGGTCCTGCTCGGTGTGCTCGGCGGGCTCGTCGTCGGCAGCCGGCGCAGGAAGCCGCTGCCCCCGCCGCCGCCCACCGCCCCCGACATCACCGCCCCTCCGGCCGAGCCGCACGTCGGCGACGAGGCCGAGACGCCGCGCGACGAACCGCGCCGGACGATAGAGGAGGTGGACCTCCCGGACGGCTCGGCTCCCGTCGTCGTGGAGGAGCCTCCCTCCGTTGAAGCCCCCGAGATCGAGATCCCCGAGCCGACCGAGGGCCGCCTGGTCCGTCTGCGCGCCCGCCTCTCCCGCTCGCAGAACGCCCTCGGCAAGGGCCTGCTCACGCTGCTGGCGCGCGAGCACCTCGACGAGGACACCTGGGAGGAGATCGAGGACATCCTGCTCACCGCCGACGTCGGCGTCACGCCCACCCAGGAGCTGGTCGAACGCCTGCGCGAGCGCGTGAAGGTGCTCGGCACCCGCACGCCGGAGGAGCTGCGCGCCCTGCTGCGCGAAGAGCTGCTCAAGCTGGTCGGCACCGACGTCGACCGCACGGTCAGGACCGAGCCGGAGGCCAGCAAGCCCGGCATCGTGATGGTCGTCGGCGTCAACGGCACCGGCAAGACCACCACCACCGGCAAGCTCGCCCGCGTCCTGGTGGCCGACGGCCGCAGTGTCGTGCTCGGCGCCGCCGACACCTTCCGGGCGGCTGCCGCCGACCAGCTGCAGACCTGGGGCGACCGGGTCGGCGCCCACACCGTGCGCGGCCCCGAGGCCGGCGACCCGGCCTCCGTCGCCTTCGACGCCGTCAAGGAGGGCAAGGAGATGGGCGCGGACGTCGTGCTCATCGACACCGCCGGGCGCCTGCACACCAAGACCGGCCTCATGGACGAGCTCGGCAAGGTCAAGCGCGTCGTCGAGAAGCACGCCCCGCTGGACGAGATCCTGCTCGTCCTCGACGCGACGACGGGCCAGAACGGTCTCGTCCAGGCCCGGGTCTTCGCCGAGGTCGTCGACATCACCGGCATCGTCCTCACCAAGCTGGACGGCACCGCGAAGGGCGGCATCGTCGTCGCGGTGCAGCGCGAGCTCGGTGTGCCGGTCAAGCTGGTCGGCCTGGGAGAGGGCGCCGACGACCTGGCGCCGTTCGAGCCGGAAGCGTTCGTGGATGCCCTTATCGGCGAGTGACCAGTCAGGTACGGACGTCCGTACGTGGTCGAAGAAGCGCCCGCCCCCGAGGTGCAGTCGGGGACGGGCGCTTCGCTGTGTACGACTATGCGCGCGACCGGTGCGCCACGTAGGCCAGCGTCCCCAGCAGTAACCGCGCCGCCGGCGGCTTCGTCGCCGTGTCCAGTGACGGCGGCCGCAGCCAGCGTGCCGGACCCAGCCCGCCCCGGTCGGACGGCGGAGCCGTGATGTGGGTGCCGGGGCCGAGGCCGTGCAGGTCGAGGGAGGTGGGGTCGTCCCAGCCCATGCGGTAGAGGAGCTCGGGGAGTTCGGCGGCGGCGCCGGGGGCGACGAAGAAGTGGGCGCGGCCCTCGGGGCCGGCGGTCACCGGGCCGAGGGGGAGGCCCATGCGCTCCAGGCGGACCAGGGCGCGGCGCCCGGCGGGCTCGGCCACCTCGATCACGTCGAACGCCCGGCCGACCGGCAGCATCACCGCGGCGCCGGGGAACTCCGCCCAGGTCTTGGTGACTTCGTCGAGGGTCGCGCCGGCCGGGACGGGCGGCGCGAAGTCGAGAGGATGGGCGCCCGGGGCGGCGCAGTCCGCGCGCCCGCACGAGCAGGCACCCGCCGCGGCGCGCGCCCCCGGGACGACGTCCCAGCCCCAGAGTCCGGTGAACTCGGCGACGGTCGTGCACTCCGACGAGCGGCCGCGCCGACGTGAACCGGAGCGGATCTCCCGAATGCCGCCGATCGTGAAGCCCATGCCCCCTCCAACGTGTCCGGCGTGCCGGTGGTTACGCGACGAACGCGAACTGTGACTCTCCGTTGCCCTTCCCGGTGCCACGTCCGGGTCATGGCGGCGCTCGGAAGCGCCCTGGGTGGTGTGCTCACCAACGCGCGCCCCTGAGTGCATCGCTCCGCCCACTCCCGGCCATGCTCTGTCAAGTGAATCGTGTGGAGGCGGTCGTGAGTTCATTCGAAGGGGTGGCGAATGGTGGCGTTTCCGGGATCGCCATGGCTGGACGCGTGATCGTAGGATTACTTTGAGTGCATGAGGCCTGGGGGCACATGCACTCATGGGTATGCCGGAGGCAACTCGGCTTCCTGTTCGAAGGGTGGCAACCGCCGGACGGACGGCCGTATTTACCGGCATTCTGATAAGGCTTGGCGCACTCAGTGACAAGTGGTCTCAGGGATGGGGGCGTTCCAGTGAGCGGCAACGGCGGTAGCGGGACGAGCGCGGCAAACGCAACGAACGCTGACAAGCGCCCCAATGAGCTGCTCACTTCGTGGTTCGTGCGCAGCGGCTGGTCCAAGGGCGAGCTCGCCCGCCAGGTCAACCGCAGGGCCCGCCAGTTGGGCGCCAACCACATCTCCACCGACACCTCCCGCGTACGCCGCTGGCTGGACGGCGAGAACCCCCGCGAGCCGATCCCCCGGATCCTGTCCGAGCTGTTCTCGGAGCGGTTCGGCTGTGTCGTCTCCGTCGAGGATCTCGGCCTGCGCGCCGCCCGCCAGTCACCCTCCGCGACCGGCGTCGACCTGCCCTGGACCGGCCCGCAGACGGTGGCCCTGCTCAGCGAGTTCTCGCGCAGCGACCTGATGCTGGCGCGGCGCGGCTTCCTCGGGACCTCGCTGGCCCTGTCCGCGGGCCCGTCCCTCATCGAGCCCATGCAGCGCTGGCTGGTGCCCGCGCCCCCGTCCCCGCACCACGAGCCCGAGCCGTCCTCGCCCTCGGCCCGCCGCGGCCGGCTCTCCAGGCCCGAGCTGGACCTCCTCGAGTCGACGACGGTGATGTTCCGCCAGTGGGACGCCCAGTGCGGCGGCGGCCTGCGCCGCAAGGCGGTCGTCGGCCAGCTGCACGAGGTGACCGACCTCCTCCAGGAGTCACAGCCCGAGGCCACCGCCCGGAAGCTCTTCAAGGTCGCCGCCGAGCTCGCGGAACTGGCCGGCTGGATGTCGTACGACGTCGGGCTGCAGCCCACCGCCCAGAAGTACTTCGTCCTCGCCCTGCACGCCGCCAAGGAGGCGGGCGACAAGCCGCTCGGCTCGTACATCCTGTCCAGCATGAGCCGCCAGATGATCCACCTCGGGCGGCCCGAGGACGCCCTGGAACTGATCCACCTCGCGCAGTACGGCAGCCGGGACTGCGCGAGCCCGCGCACCCAGTCCATGCTGTATGCGATGGAGGCCCGCGCCTACGCCAACATGGGGCAGCCCGGCAAGTGCAAGAGGGCGGTCCGGATGGCCGAGGACACCTTCGCCGACGCCGACGAGTGGGACGAGCCGGACCCCGACTGGATCGGCTTCTTCTCCGAGGCCGAGCTGTACGGCGAGAACTCCCACTCCTACCGCGACCTCGCCTACGTCGCCGGTCGCAGCCCCACCTACGCCTCCCTGGCCGAGCCCCTCATGCAGCGAGCCGTCGAGCTCTTCGCCGAGGATTCCGATCACCAGCGTTCGTACGCACTCAATCTGATCGGTATGGCCACGGTCCACCTGCTCCAGCGGGAGCCCGAGCGGAGCGCGCAGCTGGCCTCGAAGGCCATGCTGGAGGCCAAGAAGGTGCGCTCCGAGAGGGTCAACACTCGTATTCGAAAGACGGTCGACACGGCTGTACGCGATTTCGGTGATCTCGCCGAGGTCGTGGACCTCACCGAGCAGCTCGCCATCGAGCTCCCCGAGACCGCCGAGGCGGTCTGAGACCCCAGGAGAACCCCTGAACCCCGGCCGTGGCCGGCCCTCCCGAACTGCCCGACTCGGCTCCCCCATGCCAGGTCATCGGAAGGCCGGCCGCGGCCGGTTTCTTTCCCGCACCGAAGGTTGCGCCACGATAACGATCGACGCGACCCATATCTGCCAGTTCATCGAGGCGTAACACGCCAGGCGCCTTCGTCACGGTGGCGAAACAATGAGGGGCTTCCATCGAAACGGCGCTGCGTCAATCTCATGGCGCATAACCGGCCCATCCCCGGAATCCGCTCAGGCTTCGCCCGCACGGGGCCGTACCAACGACGAGGAGACGCCGATGGCACCAGCAGCCATCACGCTCGCCGCAGAAGCGCCCACGCTGTCTGCCGCCAACACGGGCTTCATGCTCATCTGTTCTGCCCTGGTGCTGATCATGACCCCGGGTCTCGCCTTCTTCTACGGAGGCATGGTCCGGGTCAAGAGCACTCTGAACATGCTGATGATGAGCTTCATCAGCATCGGGATCGTCACCATCCTGTGGGTGCTGTACGGCTTCTCCATGGCCTTTGGTACTGACTCCGGCAGCATCATCGGATGGAACTCCGACTGGGTCGGCCTCAGCAACATCGGCCTGACGGAGCTGTGGGACGGTTACACCATCCCGATCTTCGTCTTCATGATCTTCCAGATGATGTTCGCCATCATCACCCCCGCCCTGATCAGCGGTGCCCTCGCCGACCGCGTGAAGTTCACCGCGTGGGCACTGTTCGTCGCCCTGTGGGCCACGCTCGTCTACTTCCCGGTCGCGCACTGGGTCTGGGGCGCCGGTGGCTGGGCCTTCGAGCTGGGTGTGATCGACTTCGCCGGTGGTACGGCGGTCCACATCAACGCCGGTGCCGCCGCGCTCGGCGTGATCCTGGTCATCGGTAAGCGCGTCGGGTTCAAGAAGGACCCGATGCGTCCGCACAGCCTGCCGCTGGTCATGCTCGGCGCCGGTCTGCTGTGGTTCGGCTGGTTCGGCTTCAACGCTGGCTCGTGGCTCGGCAACGACGACGGTGTCGGCGCGCTGATGTTCGTCAACACGCAGATCGCCACCGCCGCCGCCATGCTGGCCTGGCTCATCTACGAGAAGATCCGCCACGGCGCGTTCACCACGCTGGGCGCCGCCTCCGGCGCGGTCGCCGGTCTGGTCGCCATCACCCCGTCGGGTGGCGCGGTCTCCCCGCTCGGTGCGATCGCCGTCGGTGTCGTCGCCGGTGTCCTGTGCGCCATGGCCGTCGGCCTGAAGTACAAGCTCGGCTACGACGACTCGCTCGACGTCGTCGGTGTCCACCTGGTCGGCGGTGTCGTCGGCTCCCTGCTGGTCGGCCTGCTCGCCAGCGGCAAGGGCCAGTCCGAGGTCGAGGGCCTCTTCTACGGCGGCGGCCTGGACCAGTTCTGGAAGCAGTGCGCCGGTGTCTTCGCGGTCCTCGCCTACTCGCTGATCGCCTCCGCGATCCTCGCGTTCCTCATCGACAAGACGATCGGCATGCGGGTCCCCGAGGACGTGGAGGTCGCCGGTATCGACCAGGCCGAGCACGCCGAGACCGCATACGACTTCAGCGGCGCCGGCGGTGGCTACGACCGCGGCGCCGTCCCGGCCCCGCCCGCGTCTGAGTCCAAGAAGGTGGACGCATGAAGCTCATCACCGCCGTCGTGAAGCCTCACCGGCTCGACGAGATCAAGGAAGCCCTCCAGGCCTTCGGGGTCCACGGCCTGACGGTCACCGAGGCGAGCGGATACGGTCGTCAGCGGGGTCACACCGAGGTCTACCGCGGTGCCGAGTACACCGTCGACCTGGTCCCCAAGATCCGCATCGAGGTGCTGGCCGAGGACGACGACGCCGAGGGTCTCATCGACGTCATCGTCAAGGCGGCCCGCACCGGCAAGATCGGTGACGGCAAGGTCTGGTCCCTCCCGGTCGAGACCGCCGTACGGGTCCGTACCGGCGAGCGCGGCCCGGACGCGCTCTGACAGAAGAACAGAACAGGAGCCACTGGGTGACGAGTACGGACGTGCGCAAGGATGCAGATGACTCGGGACCCAGCGGCTACGCGGCGGCCCGGCTGCGCCTCCTCACCGAGGGGGCGCGGTCCGGGCCGCCGCGCCGTGCTGCCCTCGCCGAACTGACCGACGACTGGCTGTCGGGACTCTTCAGCGCGGCGGGGGAAGAGCTGCGCGGGGTCTCCCTGATCGCCGTCGGCGGCTACGGCCGCGGTGAACTGTCCCCACGCAGCGACCTGGATCTGCTGCTGCTGCACGACGGCAGCGACTCCGACGCGGTCGCCGCCCTGGCCGACCGCATGTGGTACCCCGTCTGGGACCTCGGCCTGGCCCTCGACCACTCCGTGCGGACACCGGCCGAGGCCCGCAAAACCGCCGGCGAGGACCTGAAGGTGCAGCTGGGTCTGCTGGACGCCCGGCACCTCGCGGGCGACCTCGGCCTCACCGCCGGATTGCGTACGGCCGTCCTGGCCGACTGGCGCAACCAGGCGCCGAAACGTCTCCCCGAGCTCCAGGAACTGTGCGCCGAGCGCGCCGAGCGGCAGGGTGAGCTGCAGTACCTCCTGGAGCCGGACCTCAAGGAGGCGCGCGGTGGCCTGCGCGACGCCACCGCCCTGCGCGCCGTCGCCGCCTCCTGGCTGGCCGACGCCCCGCGCGAGGGCCTCGACGACGCCCGGCGCCGGCTCCTCGACGTCCGTGACGCCCTGCACCTGACGACCGGGCGGGCGACCGACCGGCTCGCACTCCAGGAGCAGGACCAGGTCGCGGCCGAGCTCGGCCTGCTCGACGCCGACACGCTGCTGCGGCAGGTGTACGAGGCGGCGCGGGTCATCTCGTACGCCAGTGATGTCACCTGGCGGGAAGTGGGGCGCGTCCTCAGGTCGCGCGCCGTGCGGCCGCGGCTGCGCGCCATGCTCGGGGGCGGCAAGCCGGTCGTCGACCGCTCGCCGCTGGCCGAAGGGGTCGTGGAGCAGGACGGCGAGGTGGTGCTCGCCCGTGCCGCGCGCCCCGAACGCGACCCCGTGCTCCCCCTGCGTGCCGCGGCCGCCGCCGCGCAGGCCGGGCTTCCGCTCTCCCTGCACGCCGTACGGCGCATGGCGGCCGCCGCGCGCCCGCTGCCCTCGCCCTGGCCGGCCGAGGCGCGCGAACAACTCGTGACCCTGCTCGGCTCCGGCCAGCCCACCATCGACGTGTGGGAGGCACTGGAGGCCGAGGGCCTGATCACCCGCCTGCTGCCCGACTGGGAGCGGGTGCGCTGCCGGCCGCAGCGCAACGCCGTGCACGTCTGGACCGTCGACCGGCACCTCATCGAGACCGCCGTCCGCGCCTCCGAGTTCACCCGCCGCGTCAGCCGCCCCGACCTCCTCCTGGTCGCCGCGCTGCTGCACGACATCGGCAAGGGCTGGCCCGGCGACCACTCGGTGGCCGGCGAGATCATCGCCAAGGACGTGGCCGCCCGCATCGGCTTCGACCGCGCGGACGTGACGGTGCTCGCCACCCTCGTACGCCATCACCTGCTGCTCATCGACACCGCCACCCGGCGCGACCTGGAGGACCCGGCCACCGTGCGCTCGGTCGCCGAGGCGGTCGGCTCGCAGAGCACGCTGGAACTGCTGCACGCGCTGACCGAGGCGGACGCGCTGGCCACCGGACCGGCGGCCTGGTCGTCCTGGCGCGGCTCGCTCGTCGCCGACCTGGTCAAGCGGGTCCACGCGGTCCTGTCCGGGGACCTGGAGGACGAGCCCGAGTCCGCCGCACCCACCGCCGAGCAGGAGCGGCTCGCCATCGAGTCGGTCGCCACCGGCGGCCCGGTGCTCGCCCTGCGCGCGCAGACCGAGCCGCCGCCGACCGAGGAACAGCCGGCCGGCGACCCCGAGCCGCTCGGCGTCGAACTGCTCATCGCCGTACCCGACCAGGCGGGCGTGCTGCCCGCGGTGGCCGGCGTCCTCGCCATGCACCGCCTGACGGTCCGCACCGCCGAACTGCGCGCCCTGGACCTGCCCGACGGCGTCGAGGGCTCCGTCCTGCTGCTGAACTGGCGGGTCGCGGCCGAGTACGGCTCCCTGCCCCAGGCCGCCCGGCTCCGCGCCGACCTGGTACGCGCCCTCGACGGTTCCCTCGACATCACGGCCCGCCTCGCCGAACGCGACGCCGCCTATCCGCGCCGCCGGGGAGTCGTGGCGCCCCCGCCCCGGGTCACCGTCCACCCGACCGCGTCCCGGCTGGCCACGGTCATCGAGGTCCGCGCCCAGGACGTACCCGGCCTGCTGCACCGCATCGGCCACGCGCTGGAGGAGGCGGGCGTCCGGATGCGCAGCGCGCACGTCAGCACGCTCGGCGCGAACGCGGTCGACGCCTTCTATGTGACCGGCCCCGAGGGCGCGCCGCTGCCCAGCGAGGAGGCGGCGAGCGTGGCGCGGAAGCTGGAGGAGACGCTGCGAGGCTGACCTTCTCGACCTCTTCCCTGCTCACGCGGGGATCCTGTCCCCGCCCGCCGTGTGCAGCGGGCGGGGACGATTGTCTTGCCGGGCCGGATACCCTGGAAGACGCTCACACTGCCCCCGACTCCGAGGACCGACGCCGCCGTGTTCGATACTCTCTCCGATCGCCTTTCAGCGACCTTCAAGAACTTGCGCGGCAAGGGGCGCTTGAGCGAAGCGGACATCGACGCCACGGCGCGCGAAATCCGCATCGCGCTCCTCGAAGCCGACGTCGCCCTGCCCGTCGTGCGGACGTTCATCAAGAACGTCAAGGAGCGTGCCCTCGGCGCCGAGGTCTCCAAGGCGCTGAACCCCGCCCAGCAGGTCCTGAAGATCGTGAACGAGGAGCTCGTCACGATCCTCGGCGGCGAGACCCGCCGTCTGCGCTTCGCCAAGCAGCCGCCGACCGTGATCATGCTGGCGGGTCTGCAGGGTGCCGGTAAGACCACCCTCGCGGGCAAGCTCGGCCGCTGGCTGAAGGAGCAGGGCCACTCGCCCATCCTGGTCGCCGCCGACCTGCAGCGCCCGAACGCCGTGAACCAGCTCAGCGTCGTCGCCGAGCGCGCCGGCGTGGCCGTATACGCTCCGGAGCCGGGCAACGGCGTGGGCGACCCGGTCAAGGTCGCCAAGGACTCCATCGAGCACGCGAAGACCAAGGTCCACGACATCGTGATCGTGGACACCGCCGGCCGTCTCGGCATCGACGCCGAGATGATGCAGCAGGCCGCGGACATCAGGGACGCGGTCTCGCCGGACGAGATCCTCTTCGTCGTCGACGCGATGATCGGTCAGGACGCGGTCAACACCGCCGAGTCCTTCCGCGACGGCGTCGGCTTCGACGGCGTGGTGCTGTCCAAGCTCGACGGCGACGCCCGCGGTGGTGCGGCCCTGTCGATCGCCTCGGTCACCGGCAAGCCGATCATGTTCGCGTCGAACGGCGAGAAGCTCGACGACTTCGACGCCTTCCACCCTGACCGGATGGCCTCCCGCATCCTCGACATGGGTGACCTGCTCACCCTGATCGAGCAGGCGGAGAAGACGTTCAGCCAGGAAGAGGCCCAGCAGATGGCCTCCAAGCTGGCGTCCAAGAAGGGCCAGGACTTCACCCTGGACGACTTCCTGGCCCAGATGGAGCAGGTCAGGAAGATGGGCAGCATCTCCAAGCTGCTCGGCATGCTTCCCGGCATGGGCCAGATCAAGGACCAGATCAACAACCTCGACGAGCGGGACGTCGACCGCACGGCCGCCATCATCAAGTCGATGACCCCGGCCGAGCGCCAGGAGCCGACGATCATCAACGGCTCGCGCCGCGCCCGTATCGCCAAGGGCTCCGGTGTCGACGTCAGCGCGGTCAAGGGCCTGGTCGAACGGTTCTTCGAGGCCCGCAAGATGATGTCCCGCATGGCCCAGGGCGGCGGCATGCCCGGCATGCCGGGGGTTCCGGGCATGGGTGGCGGCCCCGGCCGCTCCAAGAAGCAGCCGAAGAAGGCCAAGGGCAAGCAGCGCTCCGGCAACCCGATGAAGCGCAAGCAGCAGGAGCAGGAGGAGGCCGCCCGCCGCGCGGCCGCCGCCGAGGGCGGCAACGCGTTCGGCGTCCCGGGACAGCAAGCTCCTCAGGACTTCGAGCTGCCCGACGAGTTCAAGAAGTTCATGGGCTGACAGCGCGGCTGACAGCCTCGTGTACGGCGCCGAGGGCGTCCCTCTCCGGAGGGGCGCCCTCGGCGCGTTCTGCGGGTGCCGGTGCCTGATCCGTGTCGTAACGTCCCGGTATGACCAACCCTGTGCCGCCGCGCAAGGCTCCTGACCAGCCCTGGCGTACCGAGGGCACCCCGGAGGAGCCGCCGAAGCCCTCACCGGGCGGACGGAAGCCGCGTGGCGGCTGGTGGAGCCTGGTCGCCGCCGCGCTGGTCGTGTTCCTCGTCGCCAACGTCGTGCTGTCCTTCTTCAACGACGGCGACGAGCCGACGATCTCGTACACGGAGTTCAGCAAGCAGGTCGACGCCGGCAACGTCAGCAAGATCTACGCCAAGGGCGACGCCATCCAGGGCCAGCTCAAGAAGAAGCAGGACGACCCCGAGGGCGACGGCACCTACACCAAGTTCAAGACGGAGCGGCCGACCTTCACGGACGACCAGCTCTGGGAGGACCTGACCAGGAACAACGTCACCGTCACTGCGGAGCCGGTCGTCCAGCAGCGCAGCTTTCTGGCCAATCTGCTGATCTCGCTGGCCCCGATGCTGCTCCTGGTCGTCCTGTGGATCTTCATCGCGCGGCGGATGAGCGCGGGCATGGGCGGCGCGGGCGGCATGCTCGGCCGCAAGACCCCGCCCAAGCCGGTGGAGCTGGAGTCGGGCCAGAAGCGCACGACCTTCGAGGACGTGGCGGGCATCGACGAGGTCGAGGGCGAGCTGAACGACGTCGTCGACTTCCTGAAGAATCCGGACGCCTACCGGAAGATGGGCGCCAGGATGCCGCGCGGGGTGCTGCTGGCGGGGCCTCCCGGCACCGGGAAGACCCTCCTGGCGCGCGCGGTGGCCGGCGAGGCGGGGGTGCCCTTCTTCTCGGCGTCAGCCTCCGAGTTCATCGAGATGATCGTGGGCGTGGGCGCCTCCCGCGTCCGCGAACTGTTCGCCGAGGCCCGCAAGGTGGCCCCGTCGATCATCTTCATCGACGAGATCGACACCATCGGCCGGGCCCGCGGCGGCGGCTCCGGCCTGGGCGGCCACGACGAGCGCGAACAGACGCTGAACCAGATCCTGACCGAGATGGACGGCTTCTCGGGCGTGGAGGGCGTCATCGTCATCGCCGCGACCAACCGAGCCGACGTCCTCGACCCGGCCCTGACCCGCCCCGGCCGCTTCGACCGGGTGGTCATGGTCTCGCCCCCGGACCGGGGCGGCCGCGAGGCCATCCTGGAGATCCACACCCGCGAGATCCCGCTCGCCGAGGACGTCGACCTGGCCCAGGTGGCCCGTACGACCCCAGGCATGACCGGCGCCGATCTGGCCAACCTGGCCAACGAGGCGGCCCTGCTCGCGGTCAAGCGCAAGCAGGAGCAGGTGACGCGGACCGACCTCTCGGAGGCCCTGGAGAAGGTGCAACTGGGCGCCGAACGGCCCCTGGTGATGCCCGAGGAGGAGCGGCGCAGGACGGCGTACCACGAGAGCGGACACGCCCTGCTCGGCATGCTGCAGCCCGGCGCCGACCCGGTCCGCAAGATCACCATCGTTCCGCGCGGCAGGGCGCTCGGCGTGACGCTCTCGACGCCGGACGCGGACCGGTACGCGTACACCGAGGAGTACCTGCGCGGCCGCATCATCGGCGCGCTCGGCGGCATGGCCGCGGAACACGTCGTCTACGGGGTCGTCACCACCGGCTCGGAGAACGACCTCGAACAGGTCACCAACCTCGCGCGCGGCATGGTCGCCCGCTGGGGCATGAGCGAGCGCGTGGGCCGTCTCTCCGCGCTCCCGAACGACGCCCAGCAGGCCTACGGCCTCGCGGCGGCCCCCGGGACCCTCGACACGATCGAGCACGAGATGCGGCGGATCGTCGACGAGTGCTACGAGGAGGCCTGCCACAAACTCCGCGACCACCGCGGGCAGTTGGACGCGCTGGCCCAGGCGCTGCTGGCGAACGAGACACTGGAGGAGACGGACGCGTACCGGATCGCCGGGATCACGCGCCTGCTGAAGGAAGCCGACGTCTAGGGGACCCGCGCGATCAGGTACCGGAACACGTTCGGCATCCACACCGTGCCGTCCCGGCGCTGGTGCGGATGCAGGGCCTCCGCCAGCTCCTTGTCGACCTGCACCTGGTCCGTCGCCGAGATCGCCGCGTCGAACAGCCCCGTCGACAGCAGTCCCCGTACGGCGCTGTCGACGTCGGCGTACCCGAAGGGGCAGGCGACCCGGCCGGAGCCGTCCGGCTTGAGGCCGGCCCGGTGGGCGACCTCCTCCAGGTCGTCCCGGAGGGCGGGGCGCCAACTGCCCGTGCCCCGCAGCGGATCCGACAGCTTGGTGGCCACCCGCAGCACGGACGTCGTGGCGCACCGCTCCGGCGGACCCCACCCGGCCAGCACCACCGGCGCCCCGCGCTCGCAGAGCGGTACCGCCGAGGCGAGCAGCTCACCGAGCCCCTCGGAGTCGCCCGCGAGACACCCGATGGGCTCGAAGGCGGTCACCACGGTGTACGGGGGCGCGTCCGCCTCGGCCGCGTCCCCGGGACGACCGTCGACGAGTCGGGTGGCCGCACGCGCGCGCGCGCCCGCCGTCGACGGCAGCAGCCGCTCCCGCGCGAGGGCCAGCCGCTGCGGGGAGGCATCGTCGACGCCGGTCACCGCCGCCCCTCTGGAGGCCGCTATCAGCAGGGCGAGCCCGGCGCCGCAGCCGAGGCCCAGCAGCCGCGAGGCGGGGCCCACTTCCAGTCGCTCGTAGACGGTCTCGTAGAGCGGCACCAGCATCCGCTCCTGGATCTCGGACCAGTCACGCGCGCGTGCACCGAGGTCCACACGGGGTGTCTCTCCCGTATGAGGCAGGTGCTGCCGCACGAGCGTAGGTGTCATAGGTAAGCGCCCCAATCCGCCGAGTTGTGGCTGTGCCCGATTTCGTAGCCCCCGTGACGTGCGCTCGCACTCCCCCCGTATGCCAGATAACTCCGCACTCGACCGCTCGTCCAGGGGTTGTCGGGCCCGGCTTGTGGGTTGACCGTGCCAGTGGCGAGAATTCACATTCCGGCAACCTGGGCCCGTACGATCGCGCCATGGCAAAGGCTCCCGTTCTCACGCCCCGCGCGGACGACTTCCCGCGCTGGTACCAGGATCTGATCAACAAGGCCGAGTTGGCCGACAACGGGCCGGTGCGCGGCACCATGGTGATCCGACCGTACGGGTACGGGCTGTGGGAGCGGATGCAGGCCGAGATGGACGCCCGCATCAAGGAGACGGGCACCCAGAACGCGTACTTCCCGCTGCTGATCCCGCAGTCGTACCTCACGCGCGAGGCGGACCACGTCGAGGGGTTCGCGCCGGAGCTGGCCGTGGTCACGCACGGCGGCGGCAAGGAGCTGGAGGAGCCGGCGGTCGTCCGCCCCACCTCCGAGATGATCATCAACGAATACTTCTCGAAGTGGGTGCAGAGCTACCGCGACCTGCCCCTGCTGATCAACCAGTGGGCGAACGTGGTCCGTTGGGAGCTCAGGCCCCGCCTGTTCCTGCGCACGACCGAGTTCCTGTGGCAGGAGGGCCACACCGCGCACGCCACCTTCGAGGACGCGCGCGACTTCGCCGCCCACATCCACCGCCAGGTCTACGAGGACTTCATGGCGAACGTCCTCGCGATGGACGTCGTCCCCGGCCGCAAGACCGTCAAGGAGCGGTTCGCCGGCGCGATCAACACCCTCACGCTCGAAGGCATGATGGGCGACGGCAAGGCCCTCCAGATGGCCACCAGCCACGAACTCGGCCAGAACTTCGCCAAGGCCTTCAACACCTCGTACCTGTCGAAGGGCGGCACGCAGGAACTGGTCTGGCAGACCTCCTGGGGCTCGACCACACGCATGATCGGCGCCCTGGTGATGATGCACGGCGACGACAACGGCCTCAGGGTCCCGCCGCGCCTGGCGCAGATCCAGGCCGTCGTCCTCGCCATCAAGGGCGACGAGGCGGTTCTGGCCAAGGTCCGCGAGCTCGGCGATCAGCTGAAGGCGGCGGGCGTACGCGTCCAGGTCGACGACCGTGTGGACACCCCCTTCGGCCGCCGCGCCGTCGACTGGGAGCTGAAGGGCGTGCCCGTACGGATCGAGATCGGGCCCCGTGACCTGGAGAACGGCACCGCGATGCTGGCCCGCCGCATCCCGGGCGGCAAGGAGCCGGTGGCCCTCGATTCCCTCGTCGGCCTGCTCCCCGCGATCCTCGAGGAGGACCAGGCGCTGCTCCTGAAGCAGTCCCGCGAGCGCCGCGAGTCCCGTACGTCCGAGGTGTCGACGATCGAGGAGGCCGTCGAGGCCGCCGTCGCCGGCCGCTGGGCGCGCATCCCCTGGGCGGCCCTCGGCGAAGAGGGCGAGGCCAAGCTGGCCGACCACGCGGTGACCGTACGGTGTCTGGTCGCCGAGGACGGGTCGGTGCCCGAGGACGGCGACGCACCGGGTAACGTCGCGATCGTCGCGCGCGCTTACTGAGGAGCGGCCTTCCGGCGGGAGAGCGACCGAAACGTCTCTTGCGCAACTGCGGATCACAGTCGCCCCGGCGCGCGGACAGCGTCTACGTGCCGGGGCGTACGTCAGACTACGCACCGGCTTGGTACGAGCTGCGAGGCTTATCCGCAGATCAGCGCACCCGCCCTCGTCAGGACGCATCAGCGGCAACTGACGGGTACGTGCAAATTATTTGGGATGCCCCGGAATCGGAACACAGCGGCACTCTGGCTCGTTGTCATTACGTGAGCACGACACAGACACCACCTGTTCTCGCCGCAGAGCTGGCGCAGGCGTGGGCCGACATTCAGCGGTACCACCCCGAGCTGCCCGATCTTGCCGCGCCAGAGTCCCTGATCGGGGAGTCGTCGTCCGCGTGCGGTCACGAGCTCTCCTTCGAGCGACTGCTTCACGAGGCAGTCCATGGCATCGCCGCCGCACGCGGCATCCGCGACACGTCCCGTGCCGGCCGCTACCACAACCGCAGATTCCTCGCGATCGCCGAGGAGCTGGGCCTGGACCACCCCGAGGAGCCGCACCCGAGCAGTGGCTTCTCCCTGGTCACGCTCAACCCCGAGGCGAAGCGCCGCTACCGCCCGACCATGGAGCGCCTCCAGCGCGCCCTGAAGGCCCACTCGGTGGCGACCGCCTCCGACACGTCCCGTACCTTCCGCGGCCCGGCCGCCCGGCACGGCTCCTCCGGCGGTGGCGTCCGGGTCAAGGCGGTCTGCGACTGCGGCCGCAACGTCCGGGTCGTCCCGTCGGTACTGGCCCAGGCGCCGATCGTGTGCGGAGGGTGCGGGAAGCCGTTCCGCATCCCGGAGGTCGTGGGCGCGGCGGCGAGCTGACCGTCACACCGGCATCTCGTGGGTGCCGGACGAGCGGGTGGCATGGGCGCGGGGCGCCGCCGCGGTCGCATGCGGCGGCACCCCGCGACGCCGGGTCCCTCAGTCATGCCTCGCCGCACCCGCGGTCCGACGCGACCCGCGGGGTATGGCACAATGGCTAGCTGTACTCGACAGCCGCACAGGAACCCTCTCGCCTCCGGCTGACGCGTCCATCGGGCACTCGGGTACCGCAACCCCACGCGGCCATCTCGCCGTGCCCAACCACGTCAAATCCAGGAGAACCCACTCCCGTGGCAGTCAAGATCAAGCTGAAGCGTCTGGGCAAGATCCGTTCGCCTCACTACCGCATCGTCGTCGCCGACTCCCGTACCCGTCGTGACGGTCGTGCGATCGAGGAGATCGGCCTGTACCACCCGGTGCAGAACCCCTCGCGCATGGAGGTCGACGCCGAGCGCGTGGCCTACTGGCTCTCCGTCGGCGCGCAGCCGACCGAGCCCGTGCTCGCCATCCTGAAGAAGACCGGCGACTGGCAGAAGTTCAAGGGCGAGCCCGCCCCGGCTCCGCTGCTCCAGCCGGCCGAGAAGGCCGCTCGTCCGCTCTTCGAGGCTCTCGGTGGCGACGACGAGGGCAAGGGTGAGGCCATCACCCAGAAGAAGAAGGCTGAGAAGAAGGACGACGCCCCGGCGGAGTCCTCTGCGTCTGCGCCGACCGAGGCCTGAGCATGCTCGAGGAGGCTCTCGAGCACCTCGTGAAGGGCATCGTCGACAACCCTGACGATGTGCAGGTCGCCTCGCGCGACCTGCGTCGCGGGCGGGTGCTGGAGGTCCGGGTGCATCCCGACGACCTCGGCAAGGTGATCGGTCGCAACGGCCGCACCGCACGCGCCCTGCGCACCGTCGTGGGCGCCATCGGCGGCCGCGGTGTCCGCGTCGACCTCGTCGACGTGGATCACGTCCGCTGACGCCACATGCAACACCGGCTCGGGCCGGGGAGGGCCACTGGGCCGTCCCCGGCCCGTAGTCGTTACGGGTCGTCACGACAGGAGATCTTCGAAAAGTGCAGCTCGTAGTCGCGCGGATCGGCCGCGCCCATGGCATCAAGGGCGAGGTCACCGTCGAGGTCCGTACAGACGAGCCCGAACTGCGGCTCGCACCCGGCGCCGTACTGGCGACCGACCCCGCCTCGGCGGGCCCGCTCACCATCGAGACCGGCCGCGTCCACAGCGGCCGTCTTCTTCTGCGCTTCGAGGGCGTCCGCGACCGGACCGCCGCCGAGGCCCTGCGCAACATCCTCCTGATCGCCGAGATCGACCCGGAAGCGCTGCCCGAGGAGGAGGACGAGTACTACGACCACCAGCTCATGGACCTCGACGTGGTCACCGAGGACGGCACGGAGGTCGGCCGGATCACCGAGATCTCGCACCTGCCCTCCCAGGACCTCTTCATCGTCGAGCGGCCCGACGGGAGCGAGGTGATGATCCCCTTCGTCGAGGAGATCGTCACCGAGATCGACCTGGAGGAGCAGCGGGCGGTCATCTCCCCGCCGCCCGGTCTGATCGACGACCGGGCGGAGATCGCGTCCTCCAGGGACGAGACCGGCGACGCGGCCGACGGCTCGTCCGGGGACGAGGCGTGATGCGGCTCGACGTCGTCACCATCTTCCCCGAGTACCTGGACCCCCTGAACGTCTCCCTCGTCGGCAAGGCACGCGCGCGTGGCCAACTGAACGTCCAGGTGCACGATCTGCGCACCTGGACGTACGACCGGCACAACACCGTCGACGACACCCCGTACGGCGGCGGCCCGGGCATGGTGATGAAGACCGACCCGTGGGGCGACGCGCTGGACTCCGTCCTCGCCGACGGCTACGAGACGGGCTCCCACGCGCCCGCCCTGATCGTCCCCACCCCCAGCGGCCGGCCCTTCACCCAGGAACTCGCCGTCGAGCTCTCCGAGCGCCCCTGGCTGATCTTCACGCCGGCCCGTTACGAGGGCATCGACCGGCGCGTCATCGACGAGTACGCGACCCGGATGCCGGTCTACGAGGTCTCCATCGGCGACTACGTCCTGGCCGGCGGTGAGGCGGCCGTACTCGTCGTCACCGAGGCCGTGGCGCGGCTGCTGCCCGGTGTCCTGGGCAACGCCGAGTCCCACCGGGACGACTCCTTCGCACCCGGGGCCATGGCCAGCCTCCTGGAGGGCCCCGTCTACACCAAGCCGCCCCGGTGGCGCGAGCGCGGGATCCCGGACGTGCTGCTCAGCGGCCACCACGGCAAGATCGCCCGCTGGCGCCGGGACGAAGCCCTGAAGCGTACGACGGCCAACCGGCCCGACCTCATCGAGCGCTGCGACCCCAAGGTCTTCGACAAGAAGGACCGCGAGATGCTCTCCATCCTGGGCTGGGCGCCGGATCCGGCGGGGGAGCCGTACGGTCGATTTTGGCGCAGGCCAGAGGGCATGGAACAATAGGTCGCTGTTGTGCGTCGTCCGGGCGTGCGCCCCTGCCACAGGGGGACACGACGCCCGCCCCGACCGTACGACTCCTTCCAGAGACCTAGATTCCGTTGATGACCTGTGGCATCAGCGAGGAAAGCAGACGAAATGTCCAACCTGCTCGACTCCGTCGACTCCGCGTCGCTGCGCAGCGACGTCCCGGCCTTCCGCCCGGGTGACACCGTCAACGTCCACGTCCGCGTCATCGAGGGCAACCGCTCCCGTGTGCAGCAGTTCAAGGGCGTAGTCATCCGTCGCCAGGGCGCCGGCGTCCGCGAGACCTTCACGGTCCGCAAGGTCTCCTTCTCCGTCGGCGTCGAGCGCACCTTCCCGGTGCACACCCCGATCGTCGAGAAGATCGAGCTCGTCACCCGCGGTGACGTGCGTCGCGCCAAGCTCTACTACCTGCGCGAGCTGCGCGGCAAGGCCGCGAAGATCAAGGAGAAGCGCGACAACTGATCGCGCGCGGGGTCCCACAGAGGGGCCGGATAGCATCTGGCCCCGATGGACACCGAAGCACAGCCGACGGAGCGCGACCGCTCCTCCCGCCCCTTTGACGCCGAGGAGATCTCGGACACAGGGGGGCCGGAGGGCCGGTCGCGTTTCGTGTTGGTGAGGCGGGCCGCCACGTGGCTGCCCGGCGGGCGGATCAGCCTCACCCTGTTGGTCTGTCTGCTGTTCCTGCTGCTGCTCAGCAACTTCGTGCTGCAGCCCTTCCAGATTCCCAGCGGATCCATGGAAGGCGGATTGAGGATCGGGGACCGCGTTCTCGTAAATAAGTTGGCGTACCGTTTCGGTGCCGATCCGCGGCGCGGGGATGTCGTCGTGTTCGACGGAACCGGGTATTTCGGGGACGGGGACTACGTCAAGCGCGTTGTGGGGGTAGGGGGAGACCACGTGGTCTGCTGTGACAAGGAGGGGAGGATCGAGGTGAACGGCCGGTCGGTCGACGAGTCGACGTTCCTGTATCCCGGTGACAGCCCCTCCACGGTGTCCTTCGACGTCGAGGTGCCCGCCGGCACCCTGTTCGTCCTCGGCGACCACCGCAGCGACTCCAGCGACTCCCGCGACCACCTGGGTTCACCGGGCGGCGGCATGATCCCCGTCGACGACGTCATCGGGCGGGCCGACTGGATCCTGTGGCCCGCCGGCCACTTCACCCGCCTGCACCGCCCCGACGCCTACGCGCGCGTGCCCGCCCCGGAGTCGAGCGAGCCCGGACCAGCGGACGGCGCCCATGGGTAACCGCGGCAAACCGCGCGGTGTGCCCGAGAGCGCGGCCGACAACCTGCTGCCCACCGGTTCCCGACGCTCCTCCTCCGGCTCGGCCGCCGGCCGTACCCGCGCCGAGCGGCGCAAGCTCCAGCGCAAGGTCAAGCGGCGCCGCAGGCGCGGAGCGGTCAAGGAGATACCTCTCCTCGTCGGTGTCGCCGTCCTCATAGCCCTCGTCCTGAAGACCTTCCTCGTCCAGGCGTTCGTGATCCCGTCCGGCTCCATGGAGCAGACGATCCAGATCGGCGACCGGGTCCTGGTCGACAAGTTCACCCCGTGGTTCGGCTCCAAGCCCGCGCGCGGGGACGTCGTCGTGTTCAAGGACCCCGGAGGCTGGCTCAACGACGAGACGACCACCACGAAGAAGGACGACCCCATCGTCGTCAAGCAGGTCAAGGAGGCGCTCACCTTCATCGGCCTGCTGCCGTCCGACGACGAGAAGGACCTCATCAAGCGGGTCGTCGGCGTCGGCGGCGACCGCGTCCAGTGCTGTGACACCGAGGGGCGCGTCACCGTCAACGGCGTTCCCCTGACCGAGCAGGACTACCTGTATCCGGGGAACGCCCCCTCCACGACCGAGTTCGACATCACCGTCCCGCCGGGGCGGCTGTGGGTGATGGGCGATCACCGGGCCAACTCCGCGGACTCCCGCGCGCACCAGGACACCGACTACCGCGGCACGGTGTCCGAGGACTCGGTGGTGGGCCGGGCCATGGTCATCGCCTGGCCCTTCGGCCACTGGACCTCGCTGGAGGAGCCGAAAACCTACGCTTCCGTGTCCGACTCGGCGACCGGGTCGACCGCGGCCGCTCCGCCGTCGCTTAGGGTTGCACCCGACGATCCGAACGCATCGATCCAACTCCCGAGCCCTGCGGAACTCCCGCTCGTTATGGGAGTGGTGGGCCTGCGCCGAATGTGGGGCAGGCAGCGGCACAGAGTAAGGAGTTGGCGTGGGGGATGTGGCGGTTGGCGCACGGTCCGGGCACGACGGCGAGGAGCACCGCGGGCGCCCCGTGGAATCCGCCGGCCCGGCCGCGAACAGCGCCGTGACCTCCGGGAGTGACTCCGGGGCGACCGAGGACGGCACGATGACCGAGGACACCGGTACGGGCGACCAGGGACCAGGTGGCTCCGCCCCCAAGGCGAAGAAGCCGCGCTCCTTCTGGAAGGAGCTGCCCATTCTGATCGGCATCGCCCTGGTGCTCGCGCTGCTGATCAAGACGTTCCTGGTGCAGGCGTTCTCGATCCCCTCCGACTCGATGCAGAACACCCTCCAGGAGGGTGACCGGGTCCTGGTCGACAAGCTCACCCCGTGGTTCGGCTCCGAGCCCGAGCGCGGCGAGGTCGTCGTCTTCCACGACCCGGCCAACTGGCTGGCGGGCGAGCCGGTGGCGGACCCGAACGCGGTGCAGACGTTCCTCAGCTGGATCGGCCTGATGCCGTCCGCCGAGGAGAAGGACCTGATCAAGCGGGTCATCGGCGTCGGCGGCGACACCGTGTCGTGCTCGGGCACCGGCCCGCTGAAGGTCAACGGCAAGGCGCTGGACGAGGCGTCGTACGTCTACCCCGGCAACACGCCGTGCAGCCAGGACGACCAGGGCGGCCAGTTCACGGTGAAGGTCCCCGAGGGCTTCATCTGGGTCATGGGCGACCACCGTCAGAACTCGCGCGACTCGCGCTACAACCAGAACGACAAGAACAAGGGCATGGTCCCGGTGGACGAGGTCGTCGGCCGCGCCATCGTCAAGGCCTGGCCGATCAACCGCTGGGGCACCCTGCCGGTCCCGGACACCTTCGACCAGTCCGGTCTGAACACCCAGTCGTCGGCGTCCCCGGCCCTGACGGTCGCGCCGGACGCGCTCGCCCTCGTCGGTGTCGTGCCGGTGGCGCTGTGGCGCCGTCGGAAGATCACCGTCGTCGGGACACGCTGAGGTCAAGGCTCGACAAAACCCTCGTACAGCTTGTGACCTTGGTCGGGGCCGAAGGGCTGACCGGGTCAGGTACCGCCGGGTAGGGTGCGGATCCATGGGTGGCGAGAGCACGACGCGTACGACCCCGCGCAGCGGGGACACAGGCCCGGTGGGCAGCCGGACCGGACAGCGACTGTCCGGACTGGCCGTCGCACTGGGCCTTGTGCTGTTCCTCGGGGGCTTCGCCTGGGGAGCGGTGGTCTACCGCCCGTACACCGTGCCCACCGGCTCGATGACGCCCACGATCGACGCCGGCGACCGGGTCCTGGCCCAACGGGTCGACGGCGGTGAGATACGCCGTGGCGACGTCGTCGTCTTCTCGGACAAGACCTGGGTGACCAACGCCCCCGTGGTCAAGCGAGTGGTCGCGATCGGCGGCGACACGGTGGCGTGCTGCAGCAAGGGCAAGCTGACCGTCAACGGCAAACAGATCGACGAACCGTATCTGCCCGAGGGAAGCGCGGCCGAGATCACGGGCTTTCCGACCGTGACGGTGCCCGAGGGCCGGCTCTTCCTGCTGGGCGACGAGCGAGCGGGCTCCCTGGACTCCTCGACCCACCTCACCGACGCGGCGAACGGCACGGTGGCCCGGAGCGCCGTGACGGCCCGGGTGGACGCCGTGGTCTGGCCCATGAACGGCATGCTGGGGCGGCCGACCGGCTTCGAGGCGCTCGGCACGCTGTCCTCGCCGGGACCGCTCCGTACGATCGTCGCGCTGATCGTCGTCGGGGCCGTGCTGGTCCTCGGCGGGGGCGCGTACGGCCCGGTCGCCAAGCTGCTCGGCGGGCGCTCCCGCTCCCGGACACGGACGGAGCCGGCCGGTGCCCGCTGAGGCGACGGACGCGGGCCGGGACACGTACGAGGGCGGCCTGCGCAAGGTGGCCCGGGTGGTCCTCCTCGATCCCGAGGACCGCATCCTCCTGCTGCACGGCCATGAGCCGGACGATCCGGCCGACGACTGGTGGTTCACACCCGGCGGCGGCCTGGAAGGCGACGAGACACGTGAAGAGGCCGCGCTCAGGGAACTCGCCGAGGAGACCGGCATCACCGAGGTCGAGCTCGGCCCGGTGCTCTGGCGGCGGACGTGCTCGTTCCCGTTCGCCGGCCGCCGCTGGGACCAGGACGAGTGGTACTACCTGGCCCGGACGGCCCATACGCCCGGCGTGGTGCCCGCGGCCATGGGGCTGACCGAGCTGGAGCGGCGCAGTGTCGCCGGAGTGCGCTGGTGGACGTGTCGGGAACTGAGCCAGGCACATGAGACGGTGTATCCGACCAGACTCGCCGAGCTGCTGCGCAGGCTGCTCGACGAAGGTCCCCCGGCCGGACCCGTGACCCTGGACACCGAAATCGTCTAGGGGCTCGCGGGACTGGCGCACAATGGTGGGATCGCACGGCTGAAGGGGAACATGCCATGAGCGCCGAGGACCTCGAGAAGTACGAGACCGAGATGGAGCTCAAGCTCTACCGGGAGTACCGCGATGTCGTCGGTCTGTTCAAATACGTGATCGAGACCGAGCGGCGCTTCTATCTGACCAACGACTACGAGATGCAGGTGCACTCGGTCCAGGGCGAGGTGTTCTTCGAGGTGTCCATGGCGGATGCCTGGGTGTGGGACATGTACCGGCCGGCTCGGTTCGTGAAACAGGTGCGGGTACTCACGTTCAAGGACGTGAACATCGAGGAGCTGAACAAGAACGATCTGGAGCTGCCCGGCGGGTGAGGTCGCGGGTGAGGAGCGGGGCCGAGTCGCGGGTGAGGTTCCCTCTTCGGGGTGGCGGAGTTTTCCACAACCGATGAGTAGTCCACCAAGATCAACTTGGTCGGCCTGAGTGAGTGACGGTTGGCGCCGGAGGTGGTGCCGACATGAACACACATCAGGCACGCAGTGCACTCGGCAAGTACGGCGAGACGCTGGCCGCGCGGCGGCTGGCGGAGGCCGGGATGACGGTCCTGGAGCGCAACTGGCGCTGTGGCAGGACCGGCGAGATCGACATCGTGGCGCGGGACGGGGACGTCCTGGTCGTCTGCGAGGTCAAGACGCGGCGGGCCGGGCTCTTCGAGCATCCGATGGCCGCGGTGACCCCCGACAAGGCGGAGCGCCTGCGAGGCCTCGCCGAACGCTGGATCCACACACACGGAGGGGCACCGCCGGGAGGCGTCCGCATCGACCTGGTGGGGGTCGTCCTGCCCAGCCGCGGGGCGCCCGTGGTCGAGCATGTGCGGGGGGTGGCCTGAGATGGGGTTCGCGCGTACGTGCTCGGTGGCGCTGGTGGGCGTCGAGGGCGTGGTGGTCGAGGTCCAGGCCGACCTGGAGCCCGGCGTCGCGGCGTTCACGCTGGTGGGGCTGCCGGACAAGAGCCTGACGGAGAGCCGGGACCGGGTTCGGGCGGCGGTGGTCAATTCGGGCGCCACCTGGCCCCAGAAGAAGCTGACGGTCGGCCTGAGTCCGGCGTCCGTCCCGAAGAGCGGCAGCGGTTTCGATCTCGCCGTCGCCGCCGCGGTCCTGGGGGCGGCCGAGCGGATCGATCCGCGGGTGCTCGCCGACATCGTGATGATCGGAGAAGTGGGCCTGGACGGCCGCGTGCGGCCGGTGCGGGGCATCCTGCCGGCGGTGCTGGCCGCGGCGGACGCCGGCTACGAGCAGGTGGTGGTACCGGAAAGTGCCGCCGCCGAGGCATCCCTGGTGCCCGGTGTGTCGGTGCTGGGGGTGCGCAGCCTGCGGCAGCTGATCGCGGTGCTCGCCGACGAGCCCGTGCCGGACGAGGAGCCGGACGAGGCGGGCCGCCCCGACCCGCTCCTCGCCGGACTGCGGGTGCCGGGCACCGGCGCGGCCACCGGCATGCACAGCGTGGGTGCCGCACAGCTCGACCACGACCTCGCCGACGTCGTGGGCCAGACGTCGGCGCGGACGGCCGTGGAGGTCGCCGCGGCAGGCGGACATCACCTGTTCCTGGAGGGACCGCCCGGCGCGGGCAAGACGATGCTCGCGGAGCGGCTCCCCGCGATCCTGCCGCCACTCAACCGCCAGGAGTCGCTGGAGGTCACGGCGGTGCACTCGGTGGCGGGGCTGCTGCCTGCGGGCAAGCCCTTGATCGACGTCGCGCCCTACTGCGCCCCGCACCACTCGGCGACGATGCAGGCGCTGGTCGGTGGGGGCCCCGGCATTGCCCGGCCCGGCGCGGTGTCCCTCTCACACCGAGGTGTTCTCTTCCTGGACGAAACCCCCGAATTCAGCAGTCGGGCCCTGGACGCCCTCCGGCAGCCCCTGGAGGCGGGCCATGTCGTGATCGCCCGCAGTGCGGGGGTGGTGCGCTTCCCGGCGCGGTTCCTGATGGTGCTGGCGGCCAACCCGTGCCCCTGCGGCCGCTTCTCCCCGACGGACGACCTGTGCGAGTGCCCGCCCTCGGCGATCCGGCGCTACCAGGCCAGGCTGTCCGGCCCTCTCCTCGACCGGGTCGACCTGCGGGTCGAGGTGGACCGGGTCACCCGCGCCCAGCTGACCGAGCGCGGTGTGCGGGGCGAGTCCACGGCCACGGTGGCCGGCCGGGTCCGGGAGGCGAGGGAGCGAGCGGTGGCCCGGCTGGCCGGTACCCCGTGGCGCACGAACAGCGAGGTTCCCGGACGCGAGCTGCGCAGCCGCTGGCATGCCGTATCCGGTGCGATGGACGAGGCGGAGCGCAACCTGGAGCGGGGCGTGCTGACCGCTCGCGGGATCGACCGCGTGCTCCGCGTGGCCTGGACCGTCGCGGACCTCGTCGGCCACGACCGCCCCGACGCGACGGACGTCGCCCTGGCGCTGCAACTGCGCACGGGAGTGCCCCGGGGCGTCCCCATGGCCATCGGAGCGCTGACGTGAGCGTCGGCGACGAACCGGACGGCGAGCTGATCGGCCGGGTCTTCCTCGCCCGGGTCATCGAGCCCGGTGACGAGGTCGCCGGGCGGTGGGCGCGGGAGTACGGGGTGCGGGAGGTGGTCCGGCGCTTGCGGGGCGGTGGGGTGCCGTTGCCAGGGGTGAGTGACAAGAGGTGGGCCGGGCTGCTCGGGCGGGCGGCGGCGGCCGAGCCCGGGCGGGATCTCGCCGTCGCGCGGGACGCCGGGGTGCGGTTCGTGGGACCGGGCGACGCCGAGTGGCCGGGACAGCTCGACGACCTGGGGGACGCCCGGCCCCTGGGCCTGTGGGTGCGGGGAAAGCCCAGCCTGCGTATGTGGGCGCTCCGCTCGGTGGCCGTGGTCGGCGCCCGCGCCTGCACCGAGTACGGCGCTCACATGGCGGCCACCCTCGCCGCGGACCTCGCCGAACGCGGCTGGGTCGTGGTGTCCGGCGGTGCCTACGGGGTCGACGGCGCCGCCCATCGCGGTGCCCTCGGCGCCGGCGGCGCCACCGTCGCCGTACTCGCCTGCGGAGTGGACCGGCCCTACCCGCGCGGACACACCCAGTTGATCAGCAGGATCGCGGAACAGGGGCTGGTGATCGGGGAGTTGCCGCCCGGCGATCACCCGACACCGAGCAGATTCGTGCTGCGGAACCGGGTCATCGCCGCGCTCACCCGGGGCACGGTCGTCGTCGAGGCCGCCCATCGCAGCGGCTCGCTGGTCACCGCACGTGCGGCACAGCGCCTGGGCCGCCACACCATGGGCGTGCCCGGTCCGGCCACCAGCGGCCTCTCCGCCGGTGTGCACGAGCTGCTGCGCGGGGAAGCGGTGCTGGTCACGGACGCCGCGGAAGTCGTCGAACTCGTCGGCGACATGGGGGAGCTGGCCCCGGACCGGCGCGGGCCCGTGCTGCCGCGTGATCTGCTCGACGCCGCCGCCCGGCGGGTCCTGGCCGCACTGCCCGGACGCCGTGCGGCGATGCCGGACGAGATCGCGCGCGGCGCGCTGACGACCCGGGACGACGCGATCGCGAGGCTGTACGAACTCCGATCACTTGGTTACGTCGAACGACACGGCGACGGCTGGAAGTTGACACGCCAGGCAATGATCTCCGCGGGCGGTGGCGGACGCGGGTGTTGACCGAGCGTGTTCGGCCGTCCGAGGGAACCCTGATGCCCTTGGAAATTCCCGCAGTTGGCGCCCTCCGGTGATCACGTAGAGCGACGGTCGGGGCTCGGCAGGGCGTCCAGCGGAACGTATCTGCGCATGGTCCGAGCCTCGCCCTTCGCGCACCGCGACACTTCAGTCACGCTACGCTCACGAGGATTCCGACACAGACAGGCGACTCGGCATCAGAACCCCATCAGTCCGACAGCTCACCCAGGTCCCACCACTTCACGGCAGAACGGCACAAGGCGACGAATGCCCCAGCACACCTCCGGGTCCGACCGGGCGGCGATCCCCCCAGCCGCCCGCGACGGTGGCAGCGTGCGGCCGCCCGCTCCCTCGACGCTCGACGAGCTGTGGCGGTCGTACAAGGCGACGGGGGACGAGCGGCTGCGCGAGCAGCTGATCCTGCACTACTCACCGCTCGTGAAGTACGTGGCGGGACGGGTGAGCGTCGGTCTGCCGCCCAATGTGGAGCAGGCGGACTTCGTCTCGTCGGGGGTCTTCGGGCTCATCGACGCGATCGAGAAGTTCGACGTCGACCGGGAGATCAAGTTCGAGACGTACGCGATCACCCGGATCCGCGGCGCGATGATCGACGAGCTGCGGGCGCTGGACTGGATCCCGCGGTCCGTACGGCAGAAGGCGCGCAACGTCGAGCGGGCGTACGCCACGCTGGAGGCGCGGCTGCGGCGGACGCCGAGCGAGGGGGAGGTGGCCGCCGAGATGGGCATCGCGGTCGACGAACTCCACGCCGTCTTCAGTCAGTTGTCGCTGGCGAACGTGGTGGCACTGGAGGAGCTGCTGCACGTCGGCGGTGAGGGCGGCGACCGGCTGAGCCTCATGGACACGCTGGAGGACACCGCCGCGGACAACCCGGTGGAGGTGGCCGAGGACCGGGAACTGCGGCGGTTCCTGGCGCGGGCGATCAACACCTTGCCCGAGCGGGAGAAGACCGTGGTCACGCTGTACTACTACGAAGGGCTCACGCTCGCCGAGATCGGGAACGTGCTGGGGGTCACCGAGAGCCGGGTGAGCCAGATCCATACCAAGTCGGTGCTCCAGCTGCGCGCGAAGCTGGCGAGTTTCGGTCGCTGAGGGCGTGGAGCAGTGGGAGCCACTCCCGCCGGCGATGCTCCGTCCGTAGAGTGGTTGACGTGCCAAGGATTCGAGCGGCCTCCGTGGCCGAGCACCGGTCGATGCAGCGAGCCGCCCTGCTGGACGCGGCTCGTTCCCTGTTGTCCGAGGGCGGGACGGAGGCGCTGACCTTCCCGGCCCTGGCCGAGCGGACGGGCCTCGCGCGGTCGTCCGTGTACGAGTACTTCCGGTCGCGGGCCGCCGTCGTCGAGGAGCTGTGCGAGGTCGACTTTCCCGTGTGGGCGGCCGAGGTGTCGGCGGCGATGGAGCGGGCCGGGACACCTGACGCCAAGGTCGAGGCGTATGTGCGCCGGCAGCTGGCGTTGGTCGGGGACCGGCGGCACCGGGCTGTCGTGGCGATCTCCGCGAGTGAGCTGGATGCGGGGGCTCGGGAGAAGATCCGGGCCGCGCACGGGGGGCTGGTGGCGATGATCGTCGAGGCGTTGGGGGAGATGGGGCACGAGCAGCCTCGGATGGCGGCGATGTTGTTGCAGGGGGTTGTGGATGCGGCTGTGCGGCGGATCGAGCTGGGGGCGGCGGAGGAACCTTCGGTGATCACGGAGGCGGCTGTGCGGATGGCTCTGCGGGGTGTGCAGGGCTGAGGTCAGCTGTGGCTGGGCCGGGGGTGGGTTGCGCAGCCCGGCGCTGACGGGGTGCCGCCCGCGCCCACCCGTGCCGCCCCAGCGGCACGACTGCCCGCGGATTGCGGGGTCGGTGGCCCGCTGCTGCGGCTGTCACGGCAGCGGTACTCCGAGGACCGGCAGCAGTCTCGATGGTGCCCTGCGCAGCAGCCAGGGCGGCAGCAGCGACAGTGGGTCCAGGTAGGTCTCGCCTCTGCGTAGGCCCCAGTGCACGCACGCAGTCGTGCAGTGCGAGCCGGTCGGCTCCACCGTGCCCACCACCTCGCCCGCCGCCACCTCCTCGCCCTTCTTCACCGACGCCCGTACCGGCTCGTACGTCGTGCGCAGGGGTGGGTCGCCTGTTCCCGGCAGTTCCACCGAGACGACCCCCTTGCCGGCCACCCGGCCGGCGAAGGACACCCGGCCCGCCGCAACCGCTCGTACTGGTGTGCCGGGGGCGGTCGTGAGGTCGACGCCTCGGTGGCCGCGGCCGTAGGGCGTCGCGGGGGGTTCCCAGCCGCGCAGGACCGGCGGGCGGGTGCCCACCGGCCAGGTGCGGCCGAGGGGCGGGACGGAGGTGTCCGTGGCCGCCGGGCGGAAAGGGGTCGGCCGGCTGCTCGGTGGGGGCGTGCAGGTCAGCACCGTCGCCGTCAGAAGCAGCAGCAGTCCCGCCCACGTAGCCAGACATCGCATCGCTCGCATCGCTCGCATGCGAGAACGGTCCCGCACGCGCTCCGCTCCCGGCCGGGACCTGTGGACTACTCCCTGGTTGTGGACAGCGGCGTCACCCGGTGCCTCGCGGGTCCCGTACACTTCTTCTGGCGATCCGGGTCACCGGGTCGACTTCGCACGCCCCGACATCAGGCCATCACAAAGCTGGTGTCAGCGCCTCTCGGTCCCTAGCGGCAAGGCGCATCGCGGGCGTCAGGCGCGAGTGCCATCCGGCGCGCGCGGCACAACCGAGAACACCAAGGAGAACGGCCATGGCCGTCGTCACGATGCGGGAGCTGCTGGAAAGCGGCGTCCACTTCGGTCACCAGACCCGTCGTTGGAACCCGAAGATGAAGCGGTTCATCTTCACGGAGCGCAACGGTATCTACATCATCGACCTGCTCCAGTCGCTGTCGTACATCGACCGCGCCTACGAGTTCGTCAAGGAGACCGTCGCCCACGGCGGCACGGTCATGTTCGTCGGCACGAAGAAGCAGGCGCAGGAGGCCATCGCCGAGCAGGCCACCCGCGTCGGCATGCCCTACGTCAACCAGCGCTGGCTGGGCGGCATGCTCACCAACTTCTCGACCGTCTACAAGCGTCTGCAGCGCCTCAAGGAGCTCGAGCAGATCGACTTCGAGGACGTCGCCGCGTCCGGTCTGACCAAGAAGGAGCTTCTCGTGCTCTCGCGCGAGAAGGCCAAGCTGGAGAAGACCCTCGGTGGTATCCGCGAGATGTCCAAGGTTCCCAGCGCCGTCTGGATCGTGGACACCAAGAAGGAGCACATCGCGGTCGGCGAGGCCCGGAAGCTCAACATCCCGGTCGTCGCCATCCTCGACACCAACTGCGACCCCGACGAGGTCGACTACAAGATCCCCGGCAACGACGACGCGATCCGCTCCGTCACGCTGCTCACCCGTGTGATCGCCGACGCGGTCGCCGAGGGCCTCATCTCCCGCTCCGGTGTCGCCACCGAGGGCAAGGGCGACAAGGCCGCGGGCGAGCCGCTGGCCGCGTGGGAGCGCGACCTGCTCGAGGGCGAGAAGAAGGCCGACGAGGCCGAGGCCCCCGCCGCTGCCGAGGCTGCTGCCGAGGCCCCCGCCGCCGAGGCGCCGGCCGAGGAGGCCGCTGCTGAGGCTCCGGCCGAGGCTGCCGCCGAAGCCCCCGCCGAGGCCGAGGCCCCCGCCGCCGAGGCCCCCGCCGCGGACGCCGAGCAGGCCTGACCCCTCACACACCTTCGGGTTCTGGACGGCGGGGGCCCACGAAGCCCCCGCCGTCCGGCACCGGTAGATCTTCAGACTTCGAGAGAGATTCCAGAATCATGGCGAACTACACCGCCGCCGACGTCAAGAAGCTCCGCGAGCTCACCGGCGCCGGCATGATGGACTGCAAGAAGGCGCTGGACGAGGCCGAGGGCAACGTCGAGAAGGCCGTCGAGGCGCTCCGCATCAAGGGCCAGAAGGGCGTCGCCAAGCGCGAGGGCCGCTCCGCCGAGAACGGCGCCGTGGTCTCGATCATCGCTGACGACAACTCCTCCGGCGTCCTCGTCGAGCTGAAGTGCGAGACGGACTTCGTCGCCAAGGGTGACAAGTTCCAGGCCGTCGCCACCACGATCGCCGAGCACGTCGCCAAGACCGCCCCGGCCGACCTCGAGGCGCTGCTCGCCTCCGAGATCGAGCCCGGCAAGACCGTCCAGGCGTTCGTGGACGAGGCCAACGCCACCCTGGGCGAGAAGATCGTCCTGGACCGCTTCGCGGTCTTCGCGGACGGCTTCGTGACGGCGTACATGCACCGCACGATGCCCGACCTGCCGCCGCAGATCGGTGTCCTCGTCGAGCTCGACAAGCCCAACGCCGAGATCGCCAAGGGCGTCGCCCAGCACATCGCCGCCTTCGCGCCGAAGTACCTCTCCAAGGAGGACGTGCCGGCCGAGGTCGTCGAGTCCGAGCGCCGAGTCGCCGAGGAGACCACCCGCGCCGAGGGCAAGCCCGAGGCCGCCCTGCCGAAGATCGTCGAGGGTCGTGTCAACGGCTTCTTCAAGGACGCCACGCTGCTCGGCCAGCCGTACGCGCTCGACAACAAGAAGTCCGTCCAGAAGGTTCTGGACGAGGCGGGTGTCACCCTGAAGCGCTTCACGCGCATCAAGGTCGGCATCTGAGTCCGTACCGCGATCGACGCGCGACCCCGATAGGGTCGGCAGCAGTCGTCCGCGTACGCCGTCACATGTGGCGGACGACAGCAGATCTGACGAGGAGGCCATTGCCGCGCATGGGATGCGAACCACACCCCACCGGCAATGGCCTCCTCGTATGTGCACCATGAGGAGAACGCCATGACCACCAAGGCCCAGAAGAGCGACGACGGCAAAGTACGCGGGCGGTTTCTGCTGAAGCTGTCCGGAGAGGCGTTCGCCGGTGGCGGGGGCCTGGGCGTCGACCCCGATGTGGTGCACAAGATCGCCCGCGAGATCGCGGCGGTCGTGCGGGACGGCGCGGAGATCGCCGTCGTCATCGGCGGCGGCAACTTCTTCCGCGGTGCCGAACTCCAGCAGCGCGGCATGGACCGCGCCCGCTCCGACTACATGGGCATGCTCGGCACGGTCATGAACTGCCTCGCCCTCCAGGACTTCCTGGAGAAGGAGGGCATCCAGTCCCGGGTACAGACCGCCATCACCATGGGCCAGGTCGCCGAGCCGTACATTCCGCTGCGCGCCGTCCGGCACCTGGAGAAGGGCCGTGTGGTCATCTTCGGCGCCGGTATGGGCATGCCGTACTTCTCCACCGACACCACCGCCGCCCAGCGCGCCCTGGAGATCGACGCCGAGGCGCTGCTCATGGGCAAGAACGGCGTGGACGGGGTCTACGACTCCGACCCGAAGACCAACCCCGACGCGGTCAAGTTCGACGCCCTCGGCTACGGCGAGGTCATCACCCGCGACCTCAAGGTCGCCGACGCCACGGCCGTCACGCTGTGCCGCGACAACAAGCTCCCGATCCTGGTGTTCGAGCTTCTGGCCGAGGGCAATATCGCGCGCGCCGTCAAGGGTGAGAAGATCGGCACGCTTGTGGGTGACCAAGTCAGCCAGGGCTGATGACCCTGACCGGGGGATGGACAATGTCCTGCCGGTCGGGAACCGTGCAGGAAGAAGACGCGACGCAGCCGGCCGCCGCCCCCCACCAAGGAACCGCAGCCGGGCCTACTCAAGACACGCAGGAGCAAGTGGTGATCGAAGAGACCCTCCTCGAGGCCGAGGAGAAGATGGAGAAGGCCGTCGTGGTCGCCAAGGAGGACTTCGCCGCGATCCGCACCGGCCGTGCGCACCCGGCGATGTTCAACAAGATCGTGGCGGAGTACTACGGCGCGCCGACGCCGATCAACCAGCTGGCTTCGTTCTCCGTGCCGGAGCCGCGCATGGCGGTCGTGACGCCGTTCGACAAGACCGCACTGCGCAACATCGAGCAGGCGATCCGCGACTCCGACCTGGGCGTCAACCCGAGCAACGACGGCAACATCATCCGAGTGGTGTTCCCCGAGCTGACCGAGGAGCGCCGCCGCGACTACATCAAGGTCGCCCGGAGCAAGGCCGAGGACAGCAAGGTTTCCATCCGCTCGGTGCGCCGCAAGGCCAAGGACGCCATCGACAAGCTCGTCAAGGACGGCGATGTCGGTGAGGACGAGGGCCGTCGTGCGGAGAAGGAGCTCGACGACACCACCCACAAGTACGTCGCCCAGGTGGACGAGCTCCTCAAGCACAAGGAAGCGGAGCTGCTCGAGGTCTGATGAACGACTCTTCCTGGGGCTCTCCGCCACAAACCGGGCCACCCGCCGGGTACTGGGGGCCCACCGACCAGGGGCCTGCCCAAGGGGCCGGCCCGGCGGGTCCCACGTACGATGCGCATGACGCGCAGCAGACTCGCCCCATGCCCATCGTGCCCGACGTACCCGCGCATGGCGGAGACCAGGATGACGACCGGGGGGCCGCTCGGCTGAGCGGCCCCTTGTTCCGCGACGAGACGCCGCAGCCGCCGTACGAGGTACGGCAGTCGCAGCCGTACGACCCGCCGCAGGCCCCGTCCTACGGCCCTCACGACATGCAGCAGACGCCGTCCTACGGGGCGGTGCCGCAGAATCCGGAGCCCATGCCCGACTCCTCCTCGCAGCCGGCGTCCGCGCCGCAGAAGAAGAGCGCGGGCCGTGACCTGAGTGCGGCCATAGGGGTCGGCGTCGGGCTGGGTGTGGTGATCGTCGCGTCGCTGTTCGTCGTCAAGGCCGTGTTCGTCGGGGTCATAGCGGTCGCCGTCGTGGTGGGCCTCTGGGAGCTGACCAGGCGGCTGGAGGAGCGCAAGGGCATCAAGGCGCCCCTCGTCCCGCTCGCGCTCGGCGGGGCGGCCATGGTGGTCTCCGGTTACGTCCGGGGTGCCGAGGGCGCGTGGGTCGCGATGGCGCTCACCGCGCTGGCCGTTCTGGTCTGGCGGATGACGGAACCGCCGGAGGGCTACCTCAGGGACGTCACCGCGGGCGTCTTCGCGGCCTTCTACGTCCCGTTCCTGGCCACGTTCGTCGCCATGATGCTCGCCGCCGACGACGGACACCGGCGCGTGGTGACGTTCCTGCTGCTGACGGTCGTGAGCGACACCGGGGCGTACGCCATCGGCTGGCGCTTCGGCAAGCACAAGCTCGCTCCGCGCATCAGCCCGGGCAAGACCCGCGAGGGCCTGCTCGGAGCGGTGGGTTTCGCCATGGCGGCGGGCGCGCTGTGCATGCAGTTCCTGATCGAGGACGGCACCTGGTGGCAGGGGCTGATCCTCGGCTTCGCGGTCGCGGCCAGCGCCACGCTCGGCGACCTCGGCGAGTCTATGATCAAGCGGGACCTGGGCATCAAGGACATGGGCACGCTGCTGCCGGGGCACGGCGGCATCATGGATCGCTTGGACTCGTTGCTGCCCACGGCTCCGGTGGTGTGGCTGCTGATGGTGATCTTCGTCGGATCCGGCTGACCGTCGTCGTGTCCGGTCGCGTCCGGTCGCGTCCGTCTGGCCGTCGTACGTCGTTCTCGTGGGGCCCTCGCTTCGGCGGGGGCTCCTCGGGTTTTTGGGCGATGGCCTCCCCGGCCGGGGAGTGGGACGATTCCGGTGTAAGCCCTCAAATGGGTTCACCCTGGGTTCACCCTGGAAGGAGGGGCGCGATGTCCGCCATCCGAGAAGTGATCGATGTCGACTGCAGCCCCGACGAGGTCTACGCGTACGTCACGGACTCCTCTCACCTGCCCGACTGGCAGCTGAGCGCGGTCTCCGCGCAGCGGCTCGACGAGGGTCCGCTGCAGGAGGGCTCCCGGGTCCGGGTCACCCGGCGCATCGGCACCCGCGAGATGCCGATGACCGTGGAGTTCACCGAGGTCGTCCCACCGGTCAGCTGGGGTCTGCACGGCGTCGACGGTCCGGTCAGGCCGCGCGTCCACGGTGAGATCGAGCCGCTCGACGACGGGCGACGCTCCCGCGTGACGATCGACGTCGACTTCGAGGGCCACGGCCTCGGCAAGGTCCTCGTCCCTCTCGTCGTCCGCCCACAGCTCCGCAAGGAACTGCCGCGCGACGAGCAACTGCTCAAGGAACAGCTGGAGCACCCGACGGCATAGACCGACAGACCGGCTGGTGGGCGGTCCAGGTCACTCGGGTTGTTCTCGTGATCACCGGCGGCTGTTGAGCCGACCGGGGCATGCGAGTGGATCTGCGACACTGGTACAGCCATGCCTAAGCCCGGAGAACTCACTTTCGTCGCCCCGCGCGGAGCCAAGAAGCCGCCGCGGCACCTCGCCGACCTCACGCCCGCCGAGCGCAAGGAAGCGGTGGCCGCGGTCGGTGAGAAGCCGTTTCGTGCCAAGCAGCTCTCGCAGCACTACTTCGCGCGGTACGCGCACGACCCGCAGGAGTGGACGGACATCCCGGCCGGCTCCCGCGGTCGGCTTCAGGAGGCGCTGCTTCCCGAGCTGATGACGGTCGTCCGGCATCTGTCGACCGACCAGGACACCACCCGCAAGACGCTGTGGCGGCTGTTCGACGGGACGCTCGTCGAGTCGGTGCTGATGCGCTACCCGGACCGGGTGACCATGTGTATCAGCTCGCAGGCGGGCTGCGGCATGAACTGCCCGTTCTGCGCGACCGGTCAGGCGGGCCTGGACCGGAACCTGTCCACCGCCGAGATCGTGCACCAGATCGTGGACGGGATGCGGGCGCTCAGGGACGGCGAGATTCCCGGTGGTCCGGCGCGGCTCAGCAACATCGTTTTCATGGGTATGGGTGAGCCCCTTGCCAACTACAACCGGGTTGTAGGTGCCATCCGCCGGCTCACCGACCCCGAGCCGGACGGGCTCGGGCTCTCGCAGCGTGGGATCACCGTCTCGACCGTCGGACTCGTCCCGGCGATCAACCGCTTCACCGACGAGGGCTTCAAGTGCCGGCTCGCCATCTCCCTGCACGCCCCCGACGACGAGCTGCGCGACACCCTCGTCCCCGTGAACACGCGGTGGAAGGTGCGCGAGGTCCTGGACGCCGGCTTCGCGTACACGGAGCGGTCCGGGCGCCGGCTGTCCATCGAGTACGCGCTGATCCGGGACATCAACGACCAGGCATGGCGGGGTGACCGGCTCGGGCGGATGCTCAAGGGCAAGCCCGTACACGTCAATCTCATTCCGCTGAACCCGACGCCCGGCTCGAAGTGGACCGCCTCCCGTCCCGAGGACGAGAAGGCGTTCGTCGAGGCCATCGCCGCCCATGGTGTGCCGGTCACCGTCCGGGACACCCGTGGACAGGAGATCGACGGGGCGTGTGGTCAGCTCGCCGCGACCGAGCGGTAGTGTGACGTCCGTACGTACATCTTCATATTCCGACAGGGGAGCGCCACAGCGCTGAGAGTGCGGCACCGGCCGCAGACCCTCTGAACCTCGCCCAGGTCATTCTGGGTAGGAAGTTCGGTCACTACTCGAGCTGTTGCGCCCTGCCCGGGAGCTCTCGGACTTTTCCGAGGCGCCCGGGCAGGGCCGCGTCTCTTCCTGGCCACCCCCAGGAGGAATTCTGTGAGCATCACCAAGAAGGCCACGGTTGTCGCCGTGGGACTCGGCCTCGTCACGCTCTCCGCGTGCGGGTCCTCCGACGGCGGGAGCGGCGGAGGCGACTCCAAGACCGTGACCCTCGTCAGCCACGACTCGTGGGCCGTCTCGAAGAACGTCCTCGCGGACTTCGAGAAGCAGTCCGGCTACAAGGTCAGGGTCCTCAAGGACGGCGACGCCGGGCAGGCCGTCAACAAGGCCATCCTCACCAAGGACAACCCGCAGGGCGACGTCTTCTTCGGCGTCGACAACACCCTGCTGTCCCGGGCCCTCGACAACGGGCTCTTCCAGTCGTACGAGGCGAAGGGCTCCGACCAGATCGCGGCCGCCTACCGGGCCGATCAGTCCAAGCACCGGGTCACTCCCATCGACACAGGTGACATCTGCGTCAACTACGACAAGGCGTACTTCAGCAAGCACAAGCTGACCCCGCCCACCTCGTTCGACGACCTGATCAAGCCCGCGTACAAGAACCTCCTCGTCACCGAGAACGCCTCCACCTCCTCGCCGGGACTGGGATTCCTGCTCGGCACGGCCGCGAAGTACGGCGACGACGACTGGACGGATTACTGGAAGAAGCTCAAGGCCAACGGCGTCAAGGTCGTCGACGGCTGGGAGCAGGCCTACAACGAGGAGTTCTCCGGCTCCTCCACCGGCAAGAAGACCGGCGCCGACCGGCCGCTCGTCGTCTCCTACGCCTCCTCGCCGCCCGCCGAGGTGATCTACGCCGACCCGAAGCCGACGACCGCGCCGACCGGCGTCGCCACCGGTACCTGCTTCCGCCAGGTCGAGTACGCGGGTCTGCTGAGCAACGCCTCGAACACCAAGGGCGGAAAGGCGCTGCTGGACTTCCTGCTCACGAAGGAGTTTCAGGAGGACATGCCGCTGAACATGTTCGTCTACCCGGTGCGGGAGGGTGCGCAGGTGCCGGCCGAGTTCACGAAGTACGGTCCGCAGGCCAAGGATCCCGAGACCATGGACCCGGCCCAGATCGCCGACAACCGTGACCAGTGGGTCAAGTCGTGGACCTCGCTCGTACTGAAGTAGCCCCGCGCAAGGGCCCCGGGAAGAGCGCGGCGGCGCGGCTCGGCCTCATCGCCGTGCCCGTCGCGTTCTTCGCGGTCTTCTTCGCCTACCCCGTCGCCGCGATCGTCGCCCGCGGCCTCAAGGTCGACGGGGTGTGGCACCTCGGCCGGATCGCGGACGTGCTCGGGCAGTCCGACGTCCGGCACGTGCTGTGGTTCACCACCTGGCAGGCGCTGGCCTCCACCGCGCTCACGCTGCTGATCGCGCTGCCCGGCGCGTATGTCTTCGCCCGCTTCGACTTCCCCGGCAAGCAGGTCCTGCGGGCCGTCGTCACCGTCCCCTTCGTGCTGCCGACGGTCGTCGTCGGTACGGCGTTCCTGGCGCTCGTCGGGCGCGGCGGGCTGCTGGACGAGCTGTGGGGCGTACGCCTGGACACCACCGTGTGGGCGATCCTGCTGGCGCACGTCTTCTTCAACTACGCGGTGGTCGTACGGACCGTCGGCGGGCTCTGGTCCCAGCTCGACCCGCGGCAGGAGGAGGCCGCGCGGATGCTCGGCGCCTCCCGGCTCGCGGCCTGGCGGAAGGTCACGCTGCCCGCGCTCGCGCCCGCCGTGGCCGCCGCCGCGCTCATGGTGTTCCTCTTCACCTTCACCTCCTTCGGCGTGGTGCAGATCCTCGGCGGGCCGACCTTCTCGACGCTCGAAGTCGAGATCTACCGGCAGACGTCCGAGATCTTCGACCTGTCCACCGCCGCCGTGCTGACGCTGATCCAGTTCGTGGCGGTGGGCGGGATCCTGGCCCTGCACTCGTGGACCGTACGGCGGCGGGAGACCGCCCTGCGGCTGGTGGACGCGTCCGTGACCGCGCGCCGGCCGCGCGGGACCGGGCAGTGGGCGCTGCTGGCCGGCGTCCTCGCCTCCGTCGTCGTCCTGCTCCTGCTGCCGCTGGCCGTGCTGGTGCAACGGTCGCTGGACGCGCCCGACTTCGCCTACTACCGGGCGCTGACCAGCGAGGACGGCGGGCTCTTCCTGGTGCCGCCGATCGAGGCGATCGGCAACTCGCTGCAGTACGCCGTCGTGGCCACCGCCATCGCCGTGCTGATCGGCGGTCTGGCCGCCGTGGCACTCACCCGCCGGGACGCGGGCCGGTTCGTACGCGGGTTCGACGCGCTGCTGATGCTGCCGCTCGGGGTGTCCGCGGTGACCGTCGGGTTCGGGTTCCTGATCGCGCTGGACGAGCCGCCGCTGGACCTGCGCTCCTCGTGGATCCTGGTGCCGCTCGCGCAGGCGCTGGTCGGCGTCCCCTTCGTCGTACGGACCATGCTGCCCGTGCTGCGGGCGGTGGACGTACGGCTGCGTGAGGCGGCCGCCGTGCTCGGGGCGTCGCCCTGGCGGGTGTGGCGGGAGGTCGATCTGCCGATGGTGCGGCGGGCGTTGCTGATCGCGGCCGGGTTCGCCTTCGCCGTCTCGCTCGGGGAGTTCGGGGCGACGGTGTTCATCGCGCGGCCCGACAACCCGACCCTGCCGGTCGCCGTGGCGCGGCTGCTCGGGCGGGCCGGAGAACTCAACTACGGCCAGGCGATGGCCCTTTCGACGATTCTGATGATCGTGTGCGCGGTGGCGCTGCTGGTGCTCGAGCGGCTGCGGACCGACCGGACCGGGGAGTTCTAGATGCCGGAGAGTTCTCGATCGCCGAGGAGTTCTGGATTGCCGGGAGGTTCTCGATGCTGCTGAGCCTTGAGGGCGCGACCGTACGGTTCGGAGGGCGGGCCGTGCTGGACGACGTCGGCCTGGGTGTCGCCGAGCACGAGATCGTGTGCGTGCTCGGGCCCAGCGGCAGCGGGAAGTCGACGCTGCTGCGGGCGGTGGCCGGGCTCCAGCCCCTGGACGGCGGGCGGGTGCTGCTCGACGGGCGTGACCAGGCGGGCGTGCCCGCGCACAAGCGGGGGGTCGGTCTGATGTTCCAGGACCACCAGCTCTTCCCGCAGCGGGACGTGGGCGGCAATGTCGGGTTCGGGCTGCGGATGCACGGGGCAGCCAAGGAGCAACAGGGCCAGCGGGTACGGGAGCTGCTCGACCTTGTCGGGCTTCCGGGGGCCGGGCATCGGGCCGTCGCCTCGCTGTCCGGTGGTGAGCAGCAGCGGGTGGCGCTGGCGCGGGCCCTCGCGCCCCGGCCGCGGCTGCTGATGCTGGACGAGCCGCTCGGGCAGCTCGACCGCTCGCTGCGGGAGCGGCTGGTCGTCGAACTGCGGGAGCTGTTCGGGCGGTTGGGGACGACCGTGCTCGCGGTGACGCATGACCAGGGGGAGGCGTTCGCGCTCGCCGACCGGGTCGTGGTGATGCGGGACGGGCGGATCGCCCAGTCCGGTACGCCTCTTGACGTGTGGCAGCGGCCGGCGGACGAGTTCGTGGCCCGTTTCCTCGGCTTCGAGAACGTGGTCGAGGGCAGTGTCGCGGGGGAGGTCGCGGACACCGCCTGGGGCAAGGTGCCGGTCCCTGCGGGGGCTGCGCAGGGGGTGCGTTCTGTGTTGGTGCGGCCGGCGGGGGTGCGGTTGGTGGGGGCGGACGAGGGGCTGCGGTGCGTGGTGGTCGCGCGGACGTTCAAGGGCACGCATGTCGCTGTGCGGCTGCAGCCGGAGGAGGGGGCGCCTCGGTTGGAGGCGGCTTGTGCGTTGCGGGTGGCGCCGGGGGTGGGAGACGTGGTGGGGGTGGAGTTCGACGCGGAGGAGATTGTCGTGCTCGGTTGATTTACGGGCACCGGCGATGAGTGGGGCCGCAGCTGTCGGCTTACGGGGTGCCCGGCGTGGGGGCCGGCGTCGGGTGGGTTCGCTCGCCGGCGCTGGCCGGGTGCCGCTGCGCCCACCCGTGCCGCCCCAGCGGCACGACTGCCCGCAGCTGCGCGGGAACGGCACGACTGCCCGCAGCTGGGTGCAACGGCGGTGGCCCGTCGCCTCTCTGCGAGGGGACGGGCCACCGTGGTGTGCGGGAGGGTCAGCGGCTGTTGTTCGCTCCGCGGCGGCGGAGGCCGAAGAAGACGGCGCCGCCGCCGATCACGACCAGGGCGGCCGCGATCCCGGCGATGATGCCGGTGTTGGAGTTGGCGCCGGTCTCGGCGAGGTTGGACTCGGCGGCCGCGGGCGACGGGGCGCTGCTCGCGGTGTCCGCCGGGGCGGTGCTGCCGCTCTCGGAGGCCGACGGGCTCGGGGTGATGGTCTCCTCGGCCGGGGTCGAGGCGGAGTCCGACGGCGTCGGGGTGGGCGTCGGCGTCGGGCTGTCCTCGGTCTTGCAGGCCGTCGACGGGGTGGTCAGGTTCGGCTTGATGTCCTCGTCGACGAGGTTCGCGGCCTTGACGTGGATGCGGTACTCGGCGTTCGGCAGCCAGTCCTCTTCGAAGGTGATGGTGGTGCCTTCGGCGGAGCCCTTGACCACCTGCTGGCCGACCTTCTTCACGTCGGCGCCGTTGCTCTCGAGGAACACGGAGACGGTAGCCGGGACACCCCCGGCGTCCACGTCGGTGACGGTGATGACGCCCTTGGCGCCGTCGCACTTGGCTTCGGCGGAGAAGTCGCTGATGTCGCAGGCGAGCGCGCTGCCGGCGGCACCGAGCGTGAGCGCGGCCGAGGCGGTGGCAACACCGAGGATGCGCACGGAACGTGCGACGGTACGGCGAGTTATGGACACGTTTGTCCTTCACGAGTTAAGCAACTGCGGGGGGTTGGTGGGATGTTGATGGATACCAGCATCCCCAAGAGGCTCACAGGTCTATAAGCGCCGCATAAGAAGTGTCAACGCATATGCAGGCTACAAGCGGTTGCTTTACCGTCTGTTTAACTGCCAAGACGTTTCAGCGCCTCCGGTGCCTCCTCGATCCGGTCAACCAGGGCGATTCGGTCCTCCATCGCACGCTCCCGAGCGAGCGCCTGAAGCAGCGGCCACGTGGGCAGCCGTTCCGTCCAGTGCGCCCGGTCCACGAGGACCATCGGCGTGGGCTCGCCGCGCGACTCGTAGTAGTTCGGCGTCGCGTTGTCGAAGATCTCCTGTACGGTCCCGGCGGCGCCCGGCAGGAAGACCACACCCGCGGTGCAGCGGGCCAACAGGCCGTCCTCGCGGGTGGCGTTGGCGAAGTACTTGGCGATGTGCGAGGCGAAGGCGTTCGGCGGCTCGTGGCCGTAGAACCACGTCGGAATGCCGACGGAGGTACCGCCCTTGGGCCACCGGGAGCGCACCTCGAAGGCGGCCGACGCCCATTCGGTGATCGACGGCGTGAACTTCGGTGTCTTGGCGAGGAGTCGGAGCGCGTCGGCCAGCATCGCGGCGTCGTACGGGGCGGCGTACGCGCCGAGGTTCGCCGCCTCCATCGCGCCCGGGCCGCCGCCGGTGGCGACCGTGAGACCGGCGCGGGCCAGCTCCCGGCCGAGCCGTGCGGCACCGGCGTACGCCTCCGTGCCGCGGGCCATCGCGTGGCCGCCCATCACCCCCACCACGGGTGTCCCCCGCAGGAGTTCGTCGAGGGCGTCCGAGACGGAGTCGTCGTGGATCGAGCGGAGAGTGGAGGCGAATATGTCGTGGTCGGCCTTGGTCCGCTGGAACCAGGCGTACGCGAGGGCGTCGGGCGTGGACTCGTAGCCGTCAGCCAGGGACGCGAACAACTCGTCGGGGGAGTAGAGCAGGCCCCGGTACGGGTCGAAGGGCAGGTCGGGGACGGGCGGGAAGACCATCGCGCCGTCCGCCCGGACCTTGGCCGCCGCGTCCTCCCGCATGGGGCAGCCGAGGAAGACGGCACCTGCCGTGTCCGTCGTGAGCAACTCGCGCGTACGGTCCGTCAGGTCGACGGCCTGGACCCGGAAACCGGCGAGCGTCGCACGGGCCGAGACCGTCGCGTCGAACTCGTCGAGGGTCTCGATCTCACGGTCGTTGTGGTGGGCCGCATGGGCGGGCATCGTCTGCACCCGCCCATGCTAGGCACAGTGGTTCAGCCCTCGACGGCAGTCGGGTCCATCCACATGACCTCCCACGTGTGGCCGTCGAGGTCGTCGAAGGAGCGGCCGTACATGAAGCCGTGGTCCTGGGGCTCGCCCGCCGGGGAGCCGCCCGCCGCGAGCGCCTTGTCGACCAGCTCGTCGACCTTCTCGCGACTCTCGGCGCTCAGCGCGATCAGTACCTCGCTGGACTTCGCGGCGTCGACGATCTCCTTCTTGGTGAAGGTCGAGTAGAACGGCTTGGTGAGCAGCATGGCGACGATGGTGTCGCTGATCACCACGGACGCCGCGTTGTCGTCGCTGAACTGAGCGTTGATCGAGTACCCCAGCTCCGTGAAGAACTTCTTCGAGGCGTCGAGGTCGTTCACGGGCAGGTTCACGAAGATCATCTGCTGGTACGTCGAGCTCATCGGTCTCTCCCATCAGGTATGTGGCGTTCGGTGGGGTAGACGCTACGACCCGGCGGAACTCATCGGCGGGCGGAAAGTTTTTTCGCCCGGTTCTCGTACGGTCCTTCAGGCGGCCAGCGGCAGCGCCGCCAGCTCGGCCACGACCAGCGTGAGCGGGCCGAACAGGGCCAGCAGCGCGCCGGCGCGGAGGGCGGCGGCACTGCGCAGCATCGTGGCGGGGGCGCCGAGCCGCAGCAGCGCGGCGGTGGTGTCGGCGCGGGCGTGCTTGGCCTCTGTGGCGGCGGTGAGGAGGGTCGCCACCGTGCAGCCGGTCACCAGGAGCAGGCCGAGGGTGGTCAGCGGGCCGAAGGAGGGTTCCGCCGTGTCGTACAGCGCGGCCATGGCGTACGCGCCTGACGCCACCGCGCAGACGACGCCGATGGGGCGGCCGATGCGGCCGGCCTCCGCCATGAGGACGCGGCCGGCGAGGAGGCGGAGGGCGCCGGGGCGGGCGGTCTGGAGGAGGCGCCCGCAGAGGTGGGTGAGGCCGGGGCCGGCGAGGGCGAGGCCGGTGGCGGTGAGGATCCAGCCGACGAGGACGGAGGCCGGGCCGGCGGTGGCGAGGCCGCCGGGCATGGTGACGGGCGCGCCGGTCGCCGTGCGGGTGGCGTATGCCTCCACCGCGAGACCAGCGGCCAGTACGGCGATGCCCCAGGGGAGGCCCCGGGGGGCCGTCTGAGGGGGTGGGGGAAGAGCGTCGAGGTCCTCCAGGTCCGCGGTGATGGTGCCCGGGGTGAGGGCTGCTGCGGGGCTGGGTTCGCTCGTCCGCGCTTGCGGGGCGCCGGCGCCCGTCCTCGGGTCGGGAGCCGACCCAGCGGCGCGGCCGTCCGCGGGCTCCGCCGTCCGGCTGCCCGCGGCTCGCAGGCGGGCGCCGAAGCGGCCGTACGCTCCGAAGGTCTCCCGCGCGGGCGGGTTGCCGTACGCACCGAAGCGGCCGAACGACCGGCCCGCGGTGCGCGTCCGGGTCGGCCTGTCCTCCCGTGGCCTCAGGACCCAGCCCACCGCCACCGACGCGATCGCCGGTGTCAGGGCGAGCAGCGTCAGCGCGGCCGGCAACGGCAGCGGGTCCTCGGCTGCCAGGAACTCCGATGCCGCACCGTCGAAGGGCATGCCCGTGAGGTCGCCCCGCAGGTGGAGGAAGACGAGGAGGGCGAGCATCGAGCCCAGCGTGCAGGACAGGGCCGTTGTGGTGGCCGTGACGGCCATCAGGCGGGTCGGTCCGAGGCCGATGGCAGAGAGGCCGGGACGGGGTTTGGTGGCGGGGTCGGTGCGGGCCACCGCGACGGCGAAGTGGACCGTGGCGGCCAGCGGAGTCGCGCACCAGGCCAGGCGGAGCATCGAGCCCGCGGGGTCGTCCGGGTGGCTCATCGCGTAGCCGAGGGTGCACAGCAGGAGGAAGCCCGTGCCTGCCGAGGCCGCCGCCACCAGGAGGCGGCGCAGTTGGACGGCCGGGTGGGCGCCGCGGGTCAGGCGGAGAGCGAGCACGTGGCTGCCCGGCCTTCCGTCTCGGTGACCGGGGGCAGGTGCACGGTGTTCACGCGCCGCCCGTCCAGCAGGGAGATCGTGCGGTCGGCGAGGGCGGCGGTGTCCGCGTCGTGGGTGGCCAGCACCACCGTGATGCCGTGCGAGCGGGCCGCCGTGGTGAGGGTGCGCAGGACGTGGGCGCGGTCGGCGCGGTGCAGGGGCGCGGTCGGCTCGTCGGCGAACAGGACCGTGGGAGCGGGGGCCAGGGCCCGCGCGATGCAGACGCGCTGGCGTTCGGACTGGCGCAGTTCGTGCGGGCGTTTGCGGGTGCTGTCGCCGATGTCGAGGCGCTCCAGCCACTCCAGGGCGGCGGTCTTGGCGCGGCGGCGGCTGGTGCCGCGCAGCATCAGCGGCAGGGCGGCGTTCTCCCAGACGTTCAGCTCGGGGACGAGGGCCGGGGCCGGGTCGATCCAGCCGAAGCGGTCGCGGCGCAGACGTTCGCGGGTCATCGCGCCCATGGTGTGCACGGGTGCGCTGTTGAACCAGACCTCGCCGCGCTGCGCGGGGACCAGGCCGGACAGGCACCGCAGCAGGGTCGACTTGCCGCTGCCGCGCGGTCCGCTGACGGCGAGGATCTCGCCCTCGCGGACGCCGAGCGAGACGCCGCTGAGCGCGGGCGAGCCGTCTTTGTGGGTGAAGTGCAGGGCGCGTGCCCAGAGCACGTCGTTGTCCGGCGGGGCCACCATGGGCGTACACCTCGTTCAGATCCGTAATTCCCTGTGCCGTTCCCCCGTGCGGGGGAACGAAGGCAGGGCCGATCGGTTACAGGGCACGCTAGGGATCCGGGGCCACGACGCCGGACAGCACGCGGCCCGGGTGCGCCCGTTCTCACTCGTACGGGTGCACCCGGGCCGCGGGCCGCGGGAGGCTACAGCTTGGTCCACGCCTCCGTGAGCGTCGCGCGCAGGATCTGCTCGATCTCGTCGAACGTCTCCTGGTTGGAGATCAGCGGCGGGGCGAGCTGGACGACCGGGTCGCCGCGGTCGTCGGCACGGCAGTACAGGCCGTTGTCGAACAACGCCTTCGACAGGAAGCCGTACAGGACGCGCTCGGTCTCCTCGTCGTCGAAGGACTCCTTGGTGTGCTTGTCCTTCACCAGCTCGATGCCGTAGAAGAAGCCGTTGCCGCGGACGTCGCCGACGATCGGCAGGTCGTGGAGCTTCTCCAGGGTCGCGCGGAAGGCGCCCTCGTTGTCGAGCACGTGCTGGTTGAGGTTCTCGCGCTCGAACAGGTCGAGGTTGGCCAGACCCACCGCGGCCGACACCGGGTGGCCGCCGAAGGTGTAGCCGTGCAGGAAGGTGTTGTCGCCCGTGTAGAACGGCTCGGCCAGACGGTCGGAGATGATGCAGGCGCCGATCGGGGAGTAGCCCGAGGTCATGCCCTTGGCGCAGGTGATCATGTCCGGGACGTAGTCGAACTTGTCGCAGGCGAACATCGTGCCGAGGCGGCCGAAGGCGCAGATGACCTCGTCCGACACCAGCAGCACGTCGTACTTGTCGCAGATCTCGCGGACCCGCTGGAAGTAGCCGGGCGGGGGCGGGAAGCAGCCGCCCGCGTTCTGCACCGGCTCCAGGAAGACCGCGGCGACCGTGTCCGGGCCCTCCATGAGGATCTGCTGCTCGATCTGGTCGGCGGCCCAGCGGCCGAAGGCCACGGGGTCGTCGCCGAAGAGCGGGGCGCGGTAGATGTTGGTGTTCGGCACCTTGTGCGCGCCCGGGACGAGCGGCTCGAAGGGTGCCTTGAGGGCCGGCAGGCCGGTGATGGACAGGGCGCCCTGCGGGGTGCCGTGGTAGGCGACCGCGCGGGAGATGACCTTGTACTTGGTGGGCTTGCCGGTCAGCTTGAAGTACTGCTTGGCGAGCTTCCAGGCGGTCTCGACCGCCTCGCCGCCGCCGGTGGTGAAGAAGACCTTGTTCAGGTCGCCGGGCGCGTGGTGCGCGAGGCGCTCGGCCAGCTCGACGGCCTTCGGGTGGGCGTAGGACCAGATCGGGAAGAACGCCAGCTCCTGCGCCTGCTTGAAGGCGGTCTCGGCGAGTTCCGTGCGGCCGTGACCGGCCTGGACCACGAACAGACCCGCGAGACCGTCGAGGTAGCGCCGGCCCTGGTCGTCGTAGATGTAGGTGCCCTCACCCCGGACGATGGTCGGGACGGGGGAGTTCTGGTACGAGGACATGCGGGTGAAGTGCATCCACAGGTGGTCGTACGCGGTCTGGCTGAGGTCCTTGCTCACGGCTATCGGGTTCCCCACATGTAGGTCTGCTTCTTGAGCTTGAGGTAGACGAAGCTCTCGGTGGAGCGCACTCCGGGGATGGCTCGGATGCGTTTGTTGATGACGTCCAGCAGGTGGTCGTCGTCCTCGCAGACGATCTCCACCATCAGGTCGAAGGAGCCTGCGGTCATCACCACGTACTCGCATTCGGACATTGCGGTGACCGCGTCGGCGACGGACTCCACGTCGCCTTCCGCGCGGATGCCGACCATCGCCTGCCGGCGGAAGCCCACGGTGAGCGGGTCGGTGACGGCGACGATCTGCATCACACCCTGGTCGAGCAGCTTCTGCACGCGCTGGCGCACGGCGGCCTCGGACAGACCGACGGCCTTGCCGATGGCGGCGTACGGCCGGCGGCCGTCCTCCTGGAGCTGTTCGACGATGGCGAGGGAGACGGCATCCAGGTGGGGGGTGCCGTGCCTGGACTCGCGGGAGTCCCTGGGGTCTGCGCTTCGACTGGCCACGACGTCACTGTGCACGACGTCTCGACACTTCCGCAAGGTCGAGGCGATGAAATTCGTTGTTTACGTGACTGAGACCTGCGGATTTCGCAGCAATGGCGCGATCGGGGGTGTTGAAAACGTGGGCGGGCGGATTAGGGTGGGTGTCTCAGTCAATGGACAGTCCGACCCGACATATTCGACCCCACACATTCGACCCGACACAGGAGGCCGGCAGTGAGCACCGAGCTGCGTCGTCTGCGCAATTACATCGACGGTGAGTTCCGGGACGCCGCCGACGGGCGGACCACCGAGGTGGTCAACCCCGCGACGGGCGAGGCGTACGCGACCGCGCCGCTGTCCGGGCAGGCGGATGTCGACGCCGCCATGGCGGCCGCCGCCGCTGCCTTCCCGGCCTGGCGCGACACGACCCCCGCCGAGCGCCAGAAGGCCCTCCTGAAGATCGCTGACGCGTTCGAGGAGCGGGCCGAGGACCTCATCGCGGCCGAGGTGGAGAACACGGGCAAGCCGATCGGGCTGACCCGCTCCGAGGAGATCCCGCCGATGGTCGACCAGATCCGCTTCTTCGCGGGCGCGGCCCGGATGCTGGAGGGGCGCTCGGCCGGCGAGTACATGGAGGGCCTGACCTCGATCGTCCGCCGCGAACCGGTCGGTGTCTGCGCGCAGGTCGCGCCGTGGAACTACCCGATGATGATGGCCGTGTGGAAGTTCGCCCCGGCGCTCGCGGCGGGCAACACGGTGGTGCTGAAGCCGTCGGACACCACCCCGGCCTCGACGGTCCTGATCGCCGACATCATCGGCTCGATCCTGCCCAAGGGCGTCTTCAACGTCATCACCGGCGACCGTGACACCGGCCGCCTGATGGTCGAGCACCCGACCCCGGCGATGGCCTCCATCACCGGTTCCGTGCGGGCGGGCATGTCGGTCGCCGAGTCGGCGTCCAAGGACCTCAAGCGGGTCCACCTGGAGCTGGGCGGCAAGGCGCCGGTCGTCGTCTTCGACGACACCGACATCCCCAAGGCCGTCGAGGACATCTCCGTCGCGGGCTTCTTCAACGCCGGGCAGGACTGTACGGCCGCCACCCGCGTCCTCGTCCAGGAGGCCATCCACGACGAGTTCGTGGCCGCGCTGGCGAAGGCCGCCGCCGAGACCAAGACCGGGCAGCCGGACGACGAGGACGTGCTGTACGGCCCGCTCAACAACCCGAACCAGCTCAAGCAGGTCTCCGGCTTCATCGAGCGGCTGCCCGCGCACGCCAAGGTCGAGACCGGTGGCCACCAGGTCGGCGAGAAGGGCTACTTCTACGCGCCGACCGTCGTCTCCGGCCTCAAGCAGGACGACGAGATCATCCAGAAGGAGGTCTTCGGACCGGTCATCACCGTCCAGTCCTTCTCCGACGAGGACCAGGCCGTTCAGTGGGCCAACGGCGTCGAGTACGCCCTCGCCTCCTCCGTGTGGACCAAGGACCACGGCCGCGCGATGCGGATGTCCAAGAAGCTCGACTTCGGCTGCGTGTGGATCAACACCCACATCCCGCTGGTCGCCGAGATGCCCCACGGCGGCTTCAAGAAGTCCGGCTACGGCAAGGACCTCTCCTCGTACGGCTTCGACGACTACACGCGGATCAAGCACGTGATGACCTCGCTGGACTCCTAGCCGGTACGGCGTACAGCGCGGCCCCGGACGGTTCGGTCACCGTCCGGGGCCGCGCTGTCCCCCCTCCGTGGTGGTCAGGCGCTGCGGGTCAGGGACGGCAGCTCGTCGCCGGACTTGAAGTGCTTGCGGAGCTCGGGCAGTTCACCCTTGCCGGGCCGGCCGGGGTGCTTCGGCAGGTCGGGTGCGGACGGGAAGGTGATCCCGGCGTCCTCCAGGACCGGGGCGCACTTCTTGATCGCCTCGCGGTACTCCTTGCCGGCGACGTCGGTCATGTCGGCCCGGTCGCCCTTCAGGGTCACGCGCAGGCGGACCGAGCCGTCGTCGCCCTTCTCCGCGTGGAAGTCCGGGTAGAACGTCTGGCCCTCGCCGCGCATGCACGCGGCGAAGTCGTCGTTGGCCTCGTTGACGTCGTCCGGGGCGTTCTCGGTCGGCTCGTAGCCCACCGCGTGACCGGGCCGGTTGGGCCGGCCGCGGGGCGGGTCGTCCGTGGCGGCGCTCGTGTCGGACGCGGCGGCCGTCGAGGCGCTGATCGTGCCGAGGGTGACGGCTGTGATCGCGACGAGGGCGAGGGCGAGTCGCCGGGGGCGGGTGGCCGGTGCGGGCATGGTGTTTCCTCCGTTTGCGGTACGGCTGTTGCTCACGCCGACCACACAACCGCCCCGCCGGTTACGGCACGGGAACGGCGGCCCTTATCGCCCTGTAACCGCCCGCCCTCCACACTGACCGCATGCGTGTGCTGGTGGTCGAGGACCATGAAGAGCTCGCCGAGACCGTCGCCGCCGGGCTGCGCCGGGAGGGGATGGCGGTCGACCTGGCCTTCGACGGGCCGACCGCCCTGGAGCGCGGGGAGGTCAACGGATACGACGTCGTCGTCCTCGACCGCGACCTGCCCGGCGTCCACGGGGACCAGGTGTGCCGGACGCTCGCCGAAAGCGGAAGCCGGGCGCGGGTGCTGATACTGACCGCGTCCGGGACGGTGGCCGATCGGGTCGCGGGGCTCGGTCTGGGGGCCGACGACTATCTGCCGAAGCCGTTCGCGTTCACCGAACTCGTCGCCCGGATACGGGCGTTGGGGCGCCGTGCGCAGCCCGCGCTGCCGCCGGTACTGGTCCACGGGGAGCTGCGGCTCGACCCGGCCCGCCGGGTCGTCACCCGGGACAGGGCTCAATTGCCGCTCAGCCCCAAGGAGTTCGCCGTGGCGAACTCCGTGGGGCCGCGCCGGGCACTGAGGTCCCGGCTGATGAGCGCCTCGAACTAGCCTGGAACGAGGCCGCCGACCGTTCCTTTGGACTGGGCGGGCGTGAGCACGCTCAGCCGCACGCCCCGAACGGTCTTGGGCGCACTGGTCCCCGGCGTACTCAACCCTGAGGCGGCGACACGCATCCTGTGCGTGGTCCGAGCCCAGGAGGCCAGTTCCCTGCACGACCTGGCCAGGTGGATACGGCCAGAGGCGACGGGGAGGCCCCGAACCATCACTCCGGTGGAGCGGGGACCCCGCACGCTGGCGCCGTACCCGGCGTCCCAGATCGCACGATCACGTTAACCCGGTCGGCCCAGGGCGCCGCAAGCCCGCAAGTCGACCATCACACGATCGAGTTAAACCACCCTCGTGCTGCGGGAGCCGCTGCTCATCGAGTCGGTCGTGGCGCTGGCGGTGATGACCGTGGTGTCGGTGGCGCTGGGGTGGCTGATGGCGGGGCGGGTCCGGGAGCCGCTGCGCACGATGACGGCGCGGGCCCGCCGGATCTCCGCCGACAACCTGCGCGAGCGGCTGGCGGTGCCCGGACCCGACGACGAGCTGAAGGCGATGGCGGACACCATCGACGACGTACTCGCCCGGCTGGAGGGCGCGTTCGAGGCGCAGCAGCGGTTCGTCGCGAACGCCTCGCACGAACTGCGCACCCCGCTCACCCTTCAGCAGACGATCGTGGACGTGGCCCTCGCCGACCCCGACGCGTCCGTGGACACCCTGCGCGCCGCGCTGCTGCGGTCGCGGGCGGCGGGGGAGGAGCAGGAACGGCTGATCGACGCGCTGTTGACCCTGGCGCGCAGCCAACGCGGGCTGGAGCGGCGGGAGTTCGTCGACCTCACGGCGATCGTGCGGGAGCGGCTGCCGACCGGAGGCCCTCGGGTGGAGGCCCGGCTGGATCCGGCGCCCGTGTTCGGTGATCCGCAGCTGATCGAGCGGCTGGTGGTCAACCTGACCGACAACGCCGTACGGCACAACCTCCCCGCGGCGGCGGGTGAGGAGCGGTGGGTGCGGGTGTGGACCGGCCTCGACCCGGCCGGCCGGGCCGGTCTGCGGATCGAGAACAGCGGGCCGGTGATTTCGCCGGAGCAGGCGCCGGGGCTGTTCCAGCCGTTCCGCCGGCTGGGTCCGGAGCGGGTCCGCAAGCGGGACGGCGTCGGCCTGGGTCTGTCGATCGTCGCCGCGGTCGTCGCCGCGCACGGGGGACGGGTGCTGGCCCGGACGCGTCCGCAGGGCGGACTGACCGTGGACGTCAGCCTGCCGGGGCATCCGGTCGCCGGAGGCGGGGGACGCCGTACGGGCTGATGTCCTGGGTTGGTGTCCTGGGCTGGTGTCCTGGGCTGGTGTCCTGGGTCGGTGTCCGGCGGCGTGATCCGGCTCCAGGGCGACTTTGCCATCTCTTTACAACGCGGTGCCGCGCTGCCTCGTCTCTCCCGTCGATCTGCAACCCAGCCCGCCGAGCCACCGGGCGGGCGGACCGACGAGAGAGAGCGATTCATGCGCCGAACTGTCCTGAGGGCCATGGCACTTGCCTGCACCGCCGTACTGGCGGGTGCCGTGCCGGCGTTCGCCGACGGGGGGACCCCGACCCCGGCCCCCACCAGCGTCCCGTCCGCCGGTGCCGACGCGACCCCGGTCCCGTCCGGGACCACCGCACCGAGCGAAGCTCCGACCGACGTCTCGCCGAGTGCCGAACCGACCCTGGCGCCTTCGCCGGGCCAGGTGTCCGTGGTGCCGAGCGGAGCGCCCGACACCGGTGTCGGCGAGGAGTCGGCGCAGTCCGGATCCACCGGCGGATTGATCGGCGGGGGTGCCGCCGCGGCGTTCGCAGTCGGCGGCGCCGCGTTCTACGTCGTACGGCGTCGGCGGGCGACCGGGGCATGACCTCGCTCTCCAGGCGCGCCTTCGTCACCGCGGCGACCGCCTCACTGCTCGTGGGCTGCGGCGGCTCCCCGTCCGACCCGGACCCGGCCGCACGCCCCACGAACACGCCGTCACCCGAGCGGTCCTCGGCGACGGCGCGGCAGGCCCTCGGGCGTTCGGTCCCGGTCGGGCTGCGGATCCCGGCCATCGGGGTCGACACCCCGGTGATGCAGCTGGGGCTGGCCGCGGACGGCAGTGTGCAGGTGCCGCCGATCACGGCGAACGACCGGGCGGGCTGGTACCGGCACTCGCCGACGCCGGGCCAGACCGGTCCGTCGGTGATCCTCGGGCATGTCACGGTCGGCGACTTCGGGGACGGGGTCTTCCGGCACCTCGACCGGCTGCGCCGGGGTGACCGGATCGCGGCGCGCCTGGAGAACGGCACGACGGCCGAGTTCGCCGTCACCGAGGTACGGACGGTCGCCAAGGCGCAATTCCCCGCGGCGGAGGTCTACGGGAACGTGAACCGGCCGGAGTTGCGTCTTGTCACCTGCGGCGGGCCTCTCACCGGTGACGGCTATCGCGACAACGTGATCGTCTTCGCCGCGTCGGCTTCGGCGTCGAGTTCCGCAGGAGAACGTTGAAACGGTCCCGCGAGAGGGCAGCGTCCGAGCTGTTCGCCGCCCTCTACCCACGCCTCGCCGGCTGGTGCCGCCGGCTGGTCGACGACGACGAGACGGCCCACGAGATCGCCTCGGAGGCCTTCACCCGGCTCTGGGGCCGCTGGACATCGGTGTCGGAGCCCCGGGGCTTCCTCTACGTCACCGCGGCCAACCTCGTCCGGGACCACTGGCGCAAACTGGAGCGCGAACGCAGGGCCGTACGCCGGGCCACCGCCGAAGCAGCCGTACGCCCACCGGCCGAACAGGCCGACCCGTCCGTACGCCTGCTGGTGCAGTCGCTGCCGGAACGGCTGCGCGTCCCGATCCTGCTGCACTACTACGCCGACATGCCGATCCGGGAGGTGTCCGCGCTGACCGGGCGTAAGGAAGGAACCGTCAAGTCCGACCTCCACGCGGCCCGTGAACTGCTCCGCGCCCATCTGGGGAGAAGTCTTGATCACACACGCTGACGAGGGTCCGGAGTTCGAGCCCGACGACCCGCTCGCCGTCATCCTGCGACCCGCCTCCGACTACCTCGGCCCACCCGCCGGCCGCTACGAGGCGATCCGCCGCCGGGCCGGCCGCCGCCGTCTGCTGCGCGCCGCGGCGGGGGTGGGCGTGACGTGCGCGGTCGCGGCCCTCGCCGCGCTGCCGTTCCGCCTGGCCACGCAGGAGGCACCCGCGACCCCGTCGGTCCCGCTCGCCCCGCCGCCCGCGAGCAGTCCTTCGGTCCCGCCCACCCCGTCGGCGACCGCTGTGCCCACCGGCCTCCCGCCGACCGAGAGGGGCGCGACCCCCAGCCCCTCCGTCCCGGCCGGAACGTTCGCCCCCTCCTTCGCGCCGACGCCGACTCCCACCTCACAGCCCGGCGAGACCAGCGCCCCGTCCGCGAGCCGCGCCGGACCGTAGCTCCGGTGCGCGTAAGGTTTTGAACGTGTTCAATTAACGGCGTACGCTGCTGCCATGAGCGACAGAGCCGCCCTGCTCAAGGGCATCCGCGCGTGGTTGGCCCTCTTCGTCGTCTGCCTGGTGCTCAGCGGCGCCACGGCCTTCCCCCTGGTCCACGAACTGCGCTGGACCGAGGACCTGTTGCGGGTGCTGTCCGTGCCGGAGTACCTGCCCGGGCTCATGGACTGGATCGAGCGGGTCCGGCAGGGGCTCGACGTCGTCGACGCCGAGTACCCCTTCGTGCTGTACGGCACGGACTGGCTGGCCTTCGCGCACCTCGTCATCGCGGTCGCCTTCTACGGCCCCTACCGCGACCCGGTCCGCAACATCTGGGTCGTCGAGTTCGGGATGATCGCCTGCGCCGGGATCGTCCCGCTCGCGCTGATCTGCGGGCCGATCCGCGGGATCCCCTTCTGGTGGAGCGTGATCGACATGGCCTTCGGGGTCTTCGGGGTGATCCCGCTGTACGTCGTACGCAAGAGGATCAAGCGGCTGGAGGCGCTCACGACGGCAGCGCCTCCAGCCCCTGCCGTCGTCAGCGGTTGAACGCGGGGAAGGCGAAGCGCCGGGCGATGGCCTCGCCGTCGCCCCGCGCGTCCGTCGAGTTGACGGAGTAGACCACGGTCCGGGACAGGTCGCGGGTGGCCGCGACGACCGTGTGGTAGCCGGGGCGGGATCCCGTCTTGGCCCAGACCGTCCGGCCGTTCAGCTTGAACGGCGAGAACGGCGCGCCCATCGTGGCGTCCGGCACGTCCGGCACCGCGAACATCTCCTTCAGCTGCGGCTCGGGCACGACACGGCCGCGGAACACGCCCACCAGCAGCCGTTCCAGGTCCGCGTTCGTCGAGATCATGTCCCCGGCCGCCCACCGGTCGGACATGTTCCAGTCGGTCACGTCCACCAGCTTGCCGTCGAACCAGTCGTATCCGCGGTTGTGCGGTCCGTGGATGCGGGGGTCGGGGCCGGCGGGGAACGAGGTGTGCCGCATGCCGAGCGGGCGGAAGATCCGTACGGCCGCCTGGTGGGCGTACGAGTCGCCGGTGACCTTCTCGATCAGCATGCCGAGCACGGTGTAGTGGATGTTGCTGTAGAACTGCCGCTCGCCGGGTGCGTGGTCGGGGTTCGGACCCTTGGCGACCGACGCGGCCACGACCTCCTCGGGCGTCAGCGTCTCGAAGCGGTGCGGGTACATCTCCTCGGTGGTGTTGCCGAGGGACGCCCCGGGCTGCAGGCCGCTCGTGAAGTTCAGCAGCTGCCGGACGGTGATCGGCGCGAAGTCCTCGGTGAGGAGGCCGGGCAGGTACTGCTGGACCGTCCCGTCCAGGGAGATCCGGCCCTCGGCCGCGAGTTGCAGCGCGAGCGCCGCGGTCACGATCTTCGTCGTCGATCCGGCCCGGAACCGCGCCTTCTCCAGTGCGGGCGCCCCGGTTCTCAGGTCGCGCACCCCGGCCGTCCCGCGCCAGCTCCCCTTGCCGCCCACCCGCACGAGGGCCGCGGTGGCGTCCTGGTCCGGAAGGCCCGCGATCGCGGCCTCCAGGGCCTCGGTGTCGGGTCCGGTCGTGGTGGCGTGCGCCGCGGCCGGTCCGGACGCGGCGAACGCGGGGGCGGCCAGGGGGACGGCCCCCAGGGCGAGGACGAGGGAGGCGGCGAGGACGGTCGTACGGCGGCGGGCGCGCATGCGTCTGCTCCAGAGGTCGACGTATGTGTTGCTGATCATCTTCTGCGCGTACGGCGATCCCCGGATCGTCGGCGAGGAGGGCACCGGACCCTGGTGGAACCCCTAGTAACTGCCGTGCCCGGCAAGGGGGTTGTCAGGGGCGCCCCCTAAGGGCGCCGAAAAACTGTTATCCCCGCGGCCTTCACACCGTCTCCGCACTGTGATCCCGGACATAGCCACCGGCCCCGGACTGCCTGAGAGGGTGCGTGCAGAAGACCACTGACCTCAGCCGACACATGAGTCACCTGAGTCACCGCCACCGAAAGGGCCCCGTGGACACCCAGCACTGGCGCTCCACCATCGCCGCCGCCCAGGCCGGCGACCGGCAGGCGCTGGACGAGCTCGTCGCGGGCTGGCTGCCGCTGGTGTACAACATCGTCGGCCGGGCCCTGAACGGTCACGCCGACGTCGACGACGTCGTCCAGGAGACGATGCTGCGGGCCGTCGACAACCTCGGCTCGCTGCGCGACCCGGACAGCTTCCGGTCCTGGCTGGTGGCGATCGCCATGCGGCAGATCCGGGACCGGGCCCGCCGCAGGACCACCGACCGGCTGGACGAGTCGGCACCGCAGGACGCCGCCGACTTCGCCGAACTGACCGTGCTGCGGCTCCAGTTGGAGGGGCAGCGGCGTGAGGTCGCGGAGGCGGTGCGCTGGCTCGACGACGACGACCGCCAGCTGCTGTCCCTGTGGTGGCTGGAGGTCGCCGGCGAACTCACCCGGCGCGAGCTCGCCGCGGCCGTCGGCATCAGCCGGCAGCACGCCGCCGTGCGCGTCCAGCGGATGAAGGAGCGCCTGGAGACCTCGCGCGGCATCGTGCGCGCCCTCGACGGCGCCTGCCCGGACCTGCGCGAGGTGACCGCCCGCTGGAACGGCCGCCCCGACTCGGTCTGGCGCAAGAGGCTGGCCCGGCACCTGCGGGGCTGCGGCTACTGCGGCGACGCCCGCGAGCCCGTCGTACCGGCGGAGCGCCTGCTCGTCGGGATCGCGCTCGTCCCGATCCCCGTCGGCTTCACCCTCTCGCTGGTCTTCGGCGGCAAGACGGCGGCCGCGGCCACCCTCGCCGGCACCTCCGTCGGCTGGTCCGCCAAGGTGCTGGGCGCGCTCACCAAGCCGGCCGTCGCCATGACGGCGGGCGCGACCATCGTCGCGGGCGGCGCGTACGTCGTCACGCAGCCCCCGGATCCCGTCCCGCCACCGCGCGCGACCGTCACCAGCTCCGCCCCGGCGGTCACCTCCGCCCCGCCGCCGCCCGCTTCGGCCGCCCCGTCCCCCTCGCCGTCGGTGACGAAGAAGACCGACCTGTACGGCAGCGTCGTCGACGCCGTCGACCGGGCGCCCGACCCGAACGCGAAGCCCGCGGCGCTGCCGCGCCGGCCCGAGTCCGGGATCACCAGCACCGGCGGCCCGCAGGCCGTGATGCAGCACCGCGGCGAGAGCGTGACACTCAGCGGGCAGGGCTATGTCCTGGTGCGCTGGCAGATCGCGCCGCACGACCGGTCCGGCGGGCTGACCATGCCGACCTGGACCGGTCTGAAGGGCGAGATCTTCCACGTCGCCTCCGGTGGCGGCCGCCGTATGGACGACGTCGTCGGGGACGGTTCCGACCGTGGCTACGTCACCGGCATGGGCGGCCCGGACATCGGCTACACGGTCCTGCCCGAGGGCACCCAGCAGATGTGGCAGAACGAGTACTTCTACGTCGACGGCACCGTCACCCTCAACCAGAACGAGCGCGGCGCGTCCTACGGCCTGACCGTCTTCCCGACCACCTGGGACAAGGTGACCGAGGACATCACGGCCGGCCCTCCCGAGGGCGCGATCCGCTACGGCCTGGTCCGCGACACCGGCGAGGACGACGCCCCGGTGCCGCAGTACGTCACCCGCGCGACGCCGGCCGACCCCGCTACCGTCCCTCAGGAATCACGCGTGTAGCGCTCCCGCGACGTCAGACGCCGTCCCGCAGGGCGCACAGGATGTCGACGCGGTTGGTGGTGATCGAGTCGACGCCGATGTCGATGAGGCGGCGCATCGAGCGACGGGTGTCGGGGGTCCAGACGGAGAGCAGGTAGCCGTCGGTGTGGACGCGCTCGGCGAGGGCGCGGTCGACCAGCGCGAAGCGGTAGTTGAGCCAGCGCGGCCGGACCGCGGCCAGCAGCGCGGGCCGCGGCGGCGCCAGTGTCGTCCAGGTCAGCGCGATCTCGGCGGCCGGATCGGCGGCACGCACGGCGAGCATGGCGGTGGCGTCCGCGCAGTAGTACACGCGCTCCTCGGCGCCGCACTCGCGCACGACGTCCACGACCCGGCGTGCCACCCGCACGTCGGAGGTGCCCGGCAGGTCGAGCATCACCCGGCTGTCGCCGGTCGCGGCGAGCGCCCGGGCCAGCGTCGGCACCTCGTCGCCGGTGAGCCCGCACACCTCGTCCGACGACAGCGACAGCAGCGGGCGGTCGTGCTCCCACAGCCGCTTCAGCGTCTCGTCGTGCAGCAGCACGGGCACGCCGTCACGGGTGAGCCGTACGTCGATCTCGACCGCGTCCGCGCCCAGTCGGAGCGCGGAACGCAGCGAGTCGATGGTGTTCTCACGGACGCGGTAGGGGTCGCCGCGGTGCGCCACGGCGGTCAGCTTCTGCATGCGCCCATTGTGGTGGCCGTCAGGGGGCGAGCCAGGCCGAGGTGTGGGTGTCGATCTCTTCCTTGATGCGGGCCTTGCCGGCCGTGTCGAGGAAGGACGCCTCCACCGCGCTCTTGGCCAGGTCGGCCAGACCCCGCTCGTCGAGGTCCAACAGCCGGGCGGCGACCGCGTACTCGTTGTTGAGATCGGTGCCGAACATCGGCGGGTCGTCGGAGTTGATGGTGACCATGACGCCCGCCTTCACGAACTCCTTGATCGGGTGCTCGTCGAGGGTGCGGACCGCGCGGGTGGCGATGTTGGAGGTCGGGCACACCTCCAGGGCGATCCGGTGCTCGGCGAGGTGGGCGAGGAGCTTCTCGTCCTGCGCGGAACTGGTGCCGTGTCCGATGCGCTCGGCGCGCAGGTGGTTCAGCGCGTCCCACACCGTCTCGGGTCCGGTGGTCTCGCCCGCGTGCGGCACCGACCGCAGGCCCGCGGCGATCGCCCGGTCGAAGTACGGCTTGAACTGCGGCCGCGGTACGCCTATTTCGGGCCCGCCGAGCCCGAAGGACACCAGCCCCTGAGGGCGCACCCGGTCGTCGGTGGCCAGCCGCGTCGTCTCCTCCGCGGCCTCGAGACCGGCCTCGCCGGGAATGTCGAAGCACCAGCGCAGTACGGTCCCGAAGTCCGCCTCGGCCGCCTTGCGGGCGTCCTCGATCGCGTCCATGAAGGCGCCCTCGTCGATACCGCGCCGGGTCGAGGAGAACGGCGTGATGGTCAGCTCGGCGTAGCGCACCTGCTGCCGGGCCAGGTCCCGGGCCACCTCGTACGTCAGCAGCCGGACGTCCTCCGGGGTGCGGATCAGGTCGACGACCGACAGGTACACGTTGATGAAGTGGGCGAAGTCCGTGAACGTGAAGTAGTCGACCAGGGCCTCGGGATCGGTCGGCACCATGGAGTCGGGGTGGCGGGCGGCCAGTTCCGAGACGATCCGCGGGGAGGCGGAGCCCACATGGTGCACATGCAGTTCGGCCTTCGGCAGCGACGCGATGAAGGCGTGCAGGTCGCGCGGGACACGGGGCTCGATGAGGTGGTCGGTCAAGGTTCCTCCCCGGGAACGGCGTCCCCGGCCGGTGTGCGGCGGGACGCGGTGATCGGCTGATCGGTGACTCGGGGATCATCGTAGGCCGGGGTCACGCCGGACGGTCCCGGGCCTTAGCATGACGGAACGTTCGACAGAGGGGGGCCCGCGCATGTCCGACGACGCGCAGACGCCGGAAGCGCAGGGAAACGCCGCTCCCGGGCCGACGCCGACGCGTGGGGCCGGTGAGCCCGCCGACGCTCCCCGCGACCCGTGGGCCGCGCCGGGCGACCAGGGATCCGACCGGCCCGAGGCGGGGTCCACGCCGTGGCCGACGCCGCCGCAGGACTCTCCGCCCGGCCCCGGTATGACCGTCGCCGACGCGGAGTCCGTGATGCCGCCGGTCTCCCCGCCGTCGTCCTCCGTGCACGACCAGCAGACGGTCACGTCGATGCCAGGGGTGGGGGGTACGCCGCCGCACGGTACCGCTCCGACCGACGCCGTGCCGCCCTTCGGCGGTACGGGCCCCACCGGCAGCCCCGAGGCACCGCAGCCCTGGTCCTCGCCCCGCACCCCGTCGGCCCAGCCGAACGGCGAGGCCAACCCCTTCGCGCCCCCGAACGGCCCGGGTAACCCCTTCGCCCCCATCGCCCCCTACCCGGCCGCGCCCTACGGCCAGGAGCAGGTGCCCCCACCGCCCATCGCCCCCGGCGGTCCGGGCCAGGCCCCGTACGGCTACCCCGGCGGCTACGGCTACCCGGCCCCGCCCGGACCCGGCTACGGCTCCCACGCCCCGCACTCCCAGGGCCCCGGCGCCTACTACGGCTGGCCCGGCATGGCGCCCGCGCCGAACAACGGGATGGGCACGGCCGCGATGATCGTCGGCATCATCTCGGCCGTCGGCTTCTGCATGTGGCCGATCGCCATCATCGGCGGGATCGTTGCTGTGGTCCTGGGGGTGCTCGCCCGGCAGAAGGCGCGGCGGGGCGAGGCCACGAACGCGGGCCAGGCCCTGGCGGGGATCATCTGCGGCTCGGTGGGGCTGGCCCTGGCCGTCGGGATGATCGCCTTGCTGGTCTTCGTGTCGTAGGGGCGACCGAGGGGAAGACCGGATGCGCTTTCCTACTGGCGCACCCTCACTCCCGCAACCGCCCCCGCGCCTCCATCAACGCGAACCCCAGCAGGTTCGGCCCCCGCCACAGCTCCGGGTTCCCGGCCCGCTCGTCGTCCGCCGCGAGCCCGATGCCCCAGATGCGGTCCACGGGGCTGGCCTCGACCAGCACGCGGTTCCCGGTGCCCAGCAGGAACTCCCGCAGATCGGCGTGCGCGGTGAACTTGTGGACGCTGCCCTCCACCACGATCCCGTATCGCTCGCGCTCCCATACGGCGTCGTCGAAGCCGCGCACGAGCCGCCCCGCCTTCTTGGCCTGGGCCGGGCTCCGCGCCTCGACAGCGGCGCGCTCGGCCTCCGGGTCACCGAAGAGGCGCGCCTTGGACGCCATCATCCAGTGCTCGGCCGTCCGGTAGGCCACGCCGTCCACGGTGAACGGGGATGGCCACCACTGACTCAGGCAGCTCGCGCCCACCTGTCCGTCCGGGCGCGGGCGGTGCCCCCAGAAGTGCAGGTACTTCACCTTCGCCCCCGAACGCACTTCCTTGGTCAGGGTCTCCCAGGACGTGATCTCCCCCGTGGTTCTCTCCATGCACCCGAGTCTGGCAGTCACCACTGACACTCCGTCCTCCCTTTTCCAGGCCGACTCGACACCTGGTCGACAGATTCCGTCGCGTAACCAAAAGGCAACAACGGAATCACTTGTTGAGTGCCCATAGCTCTGTCAGGATCGGCACTCAAATCGAGCTGGAGCTACGCCACCCGCATTCGACACACGCGGGGCGACGGCGGAGGAGAGCGAGAGCGACATGCACAACCCGGGCAGTGCCACCCCGGAACGATTCCCGGCCCAGGACCGCTTCGCGGACGGCGCGCAGTTCATCGCGGGGCGCCTGACCAAGGGCACCTCCGGCCGTACGCACGCCGTCGTCGACCCGTCGAGCGGCGAGGAGGTGTACACGTACGAGCTGGCGGGCGCCGCCGACGTGGACGCGGCCGTCGCCGCCGCCCGCGCGGCCTTCCCGGGCTGGTCCTCGGTCACCCCGGGCGAACGCTCCGACGCCCTGCACCGCTTCGCCGCCGTGCTCGCCGAACGCGCGGAGGACTTCGCGCGCGCCGAGTCCCTGCAGTGCGGCAAGCCGCTCAAGCTGACCCGCGAGTTCGACGTCCCGGGCACCATCGACAACACCGCCTTCTTCGCCGGTGCCGCCCGCCACCTCCAGGGGCAGTCGGCCGGCGAGTACTCCGGCGACCACACCTCGTACGTACGCCGTGAACCCATCGGCGTCGTCGGCTCCATCGCGCCCTGGAACTACCCCCTCCAGATGGCCGCCTGGAAGATCCTCCCGGCGATCGCCGCGGGCAACACGATCGTCCTCAAGCCCGCCGAGCTCACCCCGCTCACCTCGCTGCTCTTCGCCCAGGCGGCCACCGACGCCGGGATCCCCGACGGCGTGATCAACATCGTCAGCGGCACCGGCAAGGAGGCCGGCGAGCACCTCGTCGGCCACCCGGACGTGGCCATGACCTCCTTCACCGGCTCCACCGCGGTCGGCAAGCGGGTCGCCGAGGTCGCCACCGCGACCGTCAAGCGCCTGCACCTGGAGCTCGGCGGCAAGGCGCCCTTCGTGGTCTTCGACGACGCCGACCTGGAGGCGGCCGTCCACGGCGCGGTCGCGGGCGCGCTCATCAACACCGGGCAGGACTGCACGGCCGCCACGCGCGCGTACGTACAGCGGCCCCTCTACGAGGCGTTCGTCGAGCGGACGGCCGCCCTCATGGAGACCGTCCGGCTGGGCGACCCGTTCGCGCCGGGCACCGATCTCGGACCGCTGATCTCGCACGTCCAGCGCGACCGGGTCGCCGGTTTCGTCGACCGGGCGCGTGCCTACGCGCGCGTGGTGACCGGCGGCGAGGCTCCTCAGGGGGATCTCAAGAACGGTGCGTACTATCGCCCCACCCTGGTCGCGGACGCCGCCCAGGACAGCGAGATCGTCCAGTCCGAGCTCTTCGGGCCGGTGCTCGTGGTCCTGCCCTTCGACAGTGACGACGAGGGGATCGGGCTGGCCAACGACACCCCGTACGGTCTCGCCGCCTCCGCCTGGAGCCGCGACGTCTACCGGGCGAACCGCGCCACCCGCGAGATCAAGGCGGGCTGTGTGTGGGTCAACGACCACATCCCGATCATCAGCGAGATGCCCCACGGCGGATACAAGGCGTCCGGCTTCGGCAAGGACATGTCCGCGTACTCGTTCGAGGAGTACACCCAGATCAAGCACGTCATGTTCGACAACACGGCGGTGCCGCGCAAGGACTGGCACCGCACGATCTTCGGGGACCGATAGCCGTATTCGGGCCGCCTGACCCGCGGCCGCCCACCATCCTCCCGAAAGGGCACCACGCGCATGGAGCAGTACGAGCCCGACCGCCTGTCCCCGGCCCAGGTGGCCGCCATGCGGCGCAGCTTCAGGAACGGCAGGGCCGCCCTCACCCGCCGCTCACTGCTGCGCGCCTCCGCGGGCGGCGCGCTCGCGGTCGGCGGACTGGGCGCGCTGAGCGCCTGTGGCATCCCCGCGGCGGGCAAGACGCAGGGCGGGGTCTCCGCCGACGACCATTCGGCGAAGGAGAAGAGCGTCAACTTCTCCAACTGGACCGAGTACATGGACGTCGACGACAGCGGCAAGCACCATCCGACGCTGGAGGCGTTCACCAAGCGGACCGGCATCAAGGTCAAGTACACCGAGGACATCAACGACAACAACGAGTTCTTCGGCAAGATCAAGCCGCAGCTCGCCGCGGGCCAGGACACCGGCCGCGACATCATCGTCCTCACCGACTGGCTGGCCGCCCGCCTGATCCGTCTCGGCTGGGTCCAGAAACTCGACCCGTCCAACCTCCCGCACGCCTACGCCAACCTCTCGGCGCAGTTCCGCGACCCCGACTGGGATCCCGGCCGCGCCTACTCGTACGTCTGGCAGGGCATCTCCACGGTCATCGCCTACAACAAGAAGGCGCTGGACGGCGTCGAGGTGAAGTCGGTCTCCGACCTGCTCGACAACCCCAAGCTCAAGGGGCGCGTCGGCTTCCTGTCGGAGATGCGCGACAGCATCGGCATGACCCTGCTCGACATGGGCAAGGACCCGGCGAACTTCACCGCCGACGACTACGACGCGGTCATCGCCCGCCTCCAGAAGGCCGTCGACAAGGGCCAGATCCGCCGCTTCACCGGCAACGACTACACCTCCGACCTGACCAGCGGCGACTTCGCCGCCTGCATCGCCTGGGCCGGGGACGTCGTCCAGCTGAAGGCGGACAGCCCCGACATCGACTTCCTGATCCCGGACAGCGGTTACATGACGTCGACCGACAACCTGCTGGTCCCCAACAAGGCGCGTCACAAGACGAACGCCGAACGGCTCATCGACTACTACTACGAGCCGAAGCCGGCCGCCGAACTCGCCGCGTACATCAACTACGTGTGTCCCGTCGACGGAGTCAAAGCCGAGCTGGAGAAGATCGACGCGGATGCGGCGAACAACCCGCTGATCATCCCCGACAGGGCCATGGCCGAGAAGTCCCACGCCTTCCGCTCACTGAGCTCGAAGGAAGAGACCGAGTTCGAAGAGAAGTTCGCGAAGCTGACTGGGGCGTGACCACCATGACGAACAAGACCGACACCACGGGCGATGTCCGCCTCTCCGGCATCAGCAAGACCTACGGCTCCTTCACCGCCGTACACCCGCTCGACCTGACCGTGCCGCAGGGCTCCTTCTTCGCCCTGCTCGGCGCCTCCGGCTGCGGCAAGACCACCACCCTGCGCATGATCGCGGGCCTGGAGGAACCTTCCTCCGGCACCGTCTTCCTCGGCGACCAGGAAGTCACCCGCCTCCCGCCCTACAAGCGGCCGGTGAACACGGTCTTCCAGTCCTACGCCCTCTTCCCGCACCTCGACATCTTCGAGAACGTCGCCTTCGGCCTGCGCCGGCGCGGCATCAAGTCGGTGAAGAAACAGGTCGGGGAGATGCTCGACCTGGTGCAGCTCGGCGAGCAGGCCCGAAAGAAGCCGCACCAGCTCTCCGGCGGCCAGCAGCAGCGCGTCGCGGTCGCCCGCGCCCTGATCAACCACCCCAAGGTGCTCCTCCTGGACGAGCCCCTCGGCGCCCTCGACCTCAAGCTGCGCCGCCAGATGCAGCTGGAGCTCAAGCGCATCCAGACCGAGGTCGGCATCACCTTCGTGCACGTCACGCACGACCAGGAGGAGGCCATGACCATGGCCGACACGGTCGCCGTGATGAACGCGGGCCGCGTCGAACAACTCGGCTCGCCCACCGACCTCTACGAGAACCCGAACACCACCTTCGTCGCCAACTTCCTCGGCACCTCCAACCTGATCGAGGCCGAGGTCGACTCCAAGAGCGGCGACGAGATCGTCCTCAAGGCGGGCGGCGGCAAGCTGGTGCTCCCCGAGGCGCGCTGCTCCGCCCCGACACAGACCGGCGGCAAGGTGCTGGTCGGCGTCCGCCCGGAGAAGATCTCCCTCACGCACGCCGACGACGCGGGCGAGATCCCGGTCGGCCGCAACCGCATCACCGGAAAGATCGCCAACTCCAGCTTCATCGGCGTCTCCACGCAGTACGTCGTCGACAGCCCGGTCTGCCCGGACTTCGAGGTGTACGCCCAGAACATCGACCGTGACGCCCGTCTGGTGCCCGGCGCCGAGGTCGTCCTGCACTGGAGCCCGGCCCACACCTTCGGACTGGACGCGGCACAGGACATCGACGCCGGTGTCCAGGAAGAGGCGGCGCTCTGATGTCGACGCTCACCGAGGCGCCCCCGCCTCTCGCGCCCGCCGTGCCCGCGAAGAAGCCCCCGCGCAGACGCGGCCGCCTGGTGCCGTACTGGCTGCTCCTGCCCGGCATCCTCTGGCTGCTCGTCTTCTTCGCGCTGCCGATGGTCTACCAGGCCTCCACGTCCGTGCAGACGGGCTCCCTGGAGGAGGGCTACAAGGTCACCTGGCACTTCGCCACCTACTGGGACGCCCTGTCCGAGTACTGGCCGCAGTTCCTGCGCTCGATCGCCTACGCGGCCGCCGCGACCGTCCTGTGCCTCCTCCTCGGTTACCCGCTGGCCTACCTCATCGCCTTCCGCGCGGGCCGCTGGCGGAACCTGATCATGATCCTGGTGATCGCGCCGTTCTTCACCAGCTTCCTGATCCGTACCCTCGCCTGGAAGACGATCCTCGCGGACGGCGGCCCGGTCGTCGGCGCCCTCAACACGCTGCACGTCCTGGACGTCACGAGCTGGCTCGGCTGGACCTCCGGCGACCGCGTGCTGGCCACGCCGCTCGCGGTGGTCTGCGGTCTGACGTACAACTTCCTTCCGTTCATGATCCTGCCGCTCTACTCCTCGCTGGAGCGCATCGACGGACGGCTCCACGAGGCGGCGGGCGACCTGTACGCGCGGCCCGTCACGGTCTTCCGCAAGGTCACCTTCCCGCTGTCCATGCCCGGCGTGGTCTCCGGCACGCTGCTGACCTTCATCCCGGCGGCCGGCGACTACGTCAACGCGGACCTGCTCGGCTCCACGGACACCCGCATGGTCGGAAACGTCATCCAGAGCCAGTTCCTGCGGATCCTCGACTACCCGACGGCGGCGGCACTTTCCTTCATCCTCATGGCCGGGATTCTCGTGATGGTCACGGTCTACATCCGCAAGTCCGGAACGGAGGATCTGGTTTAAATGACCTTCGTCAACTGGCTCAAGCGCCATTTCGTCGTCATCGCGGGACTGCTGACGCTCGGATATCTCCTCCTGCCGAACGTCGTCGTCACGGTGTTCTCCTTCAACAAACCGAAGGGGCGCTTCAACTACGAATGGCAGCAGTTCTCCACGGACGCCTGGAAGGACCCGTGCGGGGTCTCCGACCTGTGCGGCTCGCTGTCGCTCAGCCTCCAGATCGCCTTCTGGGCGACGCTCGGCGCGACCGCCCTCGGCACGGCGATCGCCTTCGCACTGGTCCGCTACCGCTTCCGGGCGCGCGGTGCCGTCAACTCGCTGATCTTCCTGCCGATGGCGATGCCCGAGGTCGTCATGGCGGCCTCGCTGCTCACCCTGTTCCTCAACATGGGCGCGCAGCTGGGCTTCTGGACGATCCTCATCGCCCACATCATGTTCTGCCTCAGCTTCGTGGTGACGGCGGTGAAGGCGCGCGTGATGTCCATGGACCCGAAGCTGGAGCAGGCGGCCCAGGACCTGTACGCGGGACCCTTCCAAACCTTCATACGGGTCACCCTGCCGATCGCGGCTCCCGGAATCGCGGCGGGTGCGCTGCTCGCCTTCGCGCTCTCCTTCGACGATTTCATCATCACGAATTTCAACGCGGGCTCGACCGTCACCTTCCCCATGTTCGTCTGGGGTTCGGCACAGCGCGGCACACCCGTTCAGATCAATGTCATCGGGACGGCCATGTTCCTGGTCGCCGTCCTGTTCGTCCTGACCTCGATGGTCATCGGAAACCGCCGCACCAAGCAAAAGGCGTGAGCGGAAAAGTGCTGTAGGGAGTTGACATCATGGCCCCAAGCGCCATGAGCCGTTGGACCACGTCCCTTTCCGACGCCCAGCCGGTCTCGTACTGGCTGGACGACCCCGGCAAGCCCCACCCCGAACCCGCGCTCACCGGCGCCGAGACCTGCGACCTGCTGGTCGTCGGCGGCGGCTACAGCGGACTGTGGACCGCGCTCCTCGCCAAGGAGCGCGACCCGCAGCGGGATGTCGTCCTGCTGGAAGGCCGCGAGGTGGGCTGGGCCGCCTCGGGCCGCAACGGCGGCTTCTGCGCCGCCTCCCTCACCCACGGCCTGCCCAACGGCCTGACCCGCTGGCCGGACGAGATCCACAAGCTCCAGGAGCTCGGCGCCCGCAATCTCGACGAGATCGAGAAGGCGGTCGCCCGGCACGACCTCGACTGCGACTTCGAGCGCACCGGCGAGATCGACGTGGCGACCGAGACGTATCAGGCGCGGGAACTGCGCGACTGGTACGAACAGATGGAACGCGAGGGTCTCGCCGACGGCGTGGAGTTCCTGGACAGGGAGGCCGTCCGGGAACAGGTGGCCTCCCCCACCTTCCAGGCCGGCCTCCACGACCGCCGGGGCGTCGCCCTGCTCCACCCGGCCAAACTGGTCTGGGGCTTGAAGCGGGCGTGTGTCCGACTCGGCGTCCGTGTCCACGAGCACACGCCCGCGCTCACGCTGAAGCCGTACGGCGCCGGGATGGCCGTACGCACTCCGTACGGCTCGGTCCGCGCCCGCACGGTCGCGCTCGGCACCAACATCTTCCCGAACCTGGTCAAGCGCGTGCGGGCGTATACGGTCCCGGTCTACGACTACGCGCTGATGACCGAACCGCTGAGCGCCGGCCAACTGGCGTCGATCGGCTGGAAGAACCGGCAGGGGCTGGGGGACAGCGCCAACCAGTTCCACTACTTCCGCCTGTCCGCGGACAACCGCATCCTCTGGGGCGGCTACGACGCGATCTACCCGTACGGCGGCCGGGTGCGCGCCGAGTACGACGACCGCCCTCAGACGTACGCCAAGCTCGCCGGGCACTTCTTCACCTGCTTCCCGCAGCTGGAGGGCCTCCGCTTCACGCACGCGTGGGGCGGCGCGATCGACACCTGCTCGCGCTTCTCGGCGTTCTACGGCACGGCCCACCACGGGAAGGTGGCGTACGCGGCGGGCTACACGGGTCTGGGCGTCGGGGCCACCCGGTTCGGTGCCGACGTGATGCTGGACCTGCTGGCGGGGGAGTCCACGGAGCGCACGGCGCTGGAAATGGTCCGCAAGAAGCCGCTGCCCTTCCCGCCGGAGCCCTTCGCGTGGACGGGCATCGCCCTGACCAAGTGGTCGCTGGCACGGGCGGACGCGCACGGCGGGCGGCGCAACCTGTGGCTGCGGACGATGGACAGACTCGGGCTCGGCTTCGACAGCTGACCTGTCGTATGTGGTCCGGTTCACTCCAACGAGGAGCCAAAACCCGCGTAATGCCGCCAGGAGACCTCCCTCTCTCTCGTGACGCGACTCGCGTCCACGACACAAAGGGAGGTCGCCTCATGACTGGGGCGAAGACGGCGGTCGACTGGCTCGCATCCGTGGCTCCGGATCCCGAGGCCTGCCGCTGGGAGTGGGAACGCAACCCCCTCGGGGTCGCGCTCCTGCCCGCGGGCAAGGCCTGGGACGTACTGATCCTGCCGAGTGAGCTCGGCTACCCGACACTCGACGTCCTCACCCGCATCCTCGACCAGCCGGGACCGGTGCTGGTCGACTTCGGCGATGCCCGCATGGGCTTCTTCGTACCGCCCGGGACCGCGGCCCGCTGGCTCGGCACGGGCATCCGTACGGCGGGCGCCGGCACCTGGATCGTGGTGCCGTACCCGGGCCGCGCCACCGGCGGCGGAGTCCGCTGGCTGGTGCCCCCGGACGGCTCCGGCACCCTCACCGACCCGGCACTCCTGGAACTGGCGATGCACGAGGCGGCGGCGGGCCTGGCGACGGACGAGCACGACTAGACGGGCACGACTAGACGGGCACGACCAGACGGTCACGACCGGACAGGCACGACCAGACGGTCACGGCGAGACGAGCAGTACGAGACGAGAACGACCAGACGAGCACCACCCGAGGTACGACCGAGCGGTCGTCCACACCATCCGGCGACTCGTCGGCCGCCCGTGCGGCCGACGCGGAAGGCCGCCTCCGCCCACGTACTACTTACTCCGTCGGCTCGTCGTCGGGCGTCCCCCGCCCGAGGAACAGCCACAAGGACGACAGCAGCACCGCACACAGACACCAACTGGCCACCACATCCAGCGGCCAGTGGTAGCCGCGGCGGACCAGGCCGAAACCGACGCCGACGTTGACGACCGCACAGGCGATGAGGAGTTCCCGGCGGGCATAGGCCGTGCGCAGCCACGGGAAGAGGAGCAGGGCCGCGGAGCCGTACGCGACGGCGGCCGTGGCGGTGTGGCCGGAGGGGTAGTAGCCGACCCCCGGGGGCATGACCGAGGTGCCGTGGCGGGCCGTGAGTTCCTTGATCGGGATGATCAGCGCCGGGACCAGGGCCATGAGGAGGGCCGCCGCGGTGGGCGGGAGCCACCAGCGGTCTGTACCACTGTGCCGGCCCCGCCAGGCGACATAGGCCAGGACGGCGGCGAGGACGGGGACCGCGACCTGGATGTTGCCCAGGTCGGCGAGGAGTTCGGAGAATCGGTCCGGATGGACCAGGGCGCGGCTGACGCGCTCGTCCGCGCGCAGCAATGGGCCGTCGTCGACGACCTGCCAGGTGATCAGCGCGAAGAGGAGGGCCGGAAGCCCGAAGAGGAAGAAGAAGGAGGTCGGCCGCCCCGGAACAGGGGGGGTGGTTCCGGGGCGGCCGATCAGATCGGACGGTCGCGCGCCCCGGGGGGTTTGGGGCGAGCGATTGTCCGATCGGTGAGGAGATCCGGAGCCGGAGGCACCGGTTGTGTGCGCGAGGGCACGACCAGGTCGAAGCTGGGGAGGCCCCGGCCTGATGTCGCCCACAGTCCCCTGTGGGCGGGGTGTATCTCTCATCTGGGTAGAACCTACGTCAGGCGATGGGCCGAAGACAGGCGGAATCGAGTCCTCCCATGCACCCCGCACACCTTCTTCACACGGTCTGCCGCTCGCGGAATCACCTGTGCGGCCCACCCGTCAGATGCGCGCGAAAGCCTGCTCGATGATGTCGAGTCCCTCGCGCAGGAGATCCTCGCCGATGACCAGCGGGGGCAGGAAGCGCAGCACGTTGCCGTAGGTGCCACAGGTCAGGACCAACAGGCCCTCCTGGTGGCAGGCCTTGGCCAGCGCGGCGGTCGCCTCCGGATTCGGCTCCTTGGTGGCGCGGTCCTTGACCAGCTCGATGGCGATCATCGCGCCGCGGCCGCGGACGTCCCCGATGATGTCGAACTTCTCGGCCATGGCGGACAGCCGGGCCTTCATCGTCGCCTCGATCGCCTTCGCCCGGGCGTTGAGGTCGAGCTCCTTCATCGTCTCGATGGAGCCGAGCGCACCCGCGCAGGCGACCGGGTTGCCGCCGTAGGTGCCGCCGAGGCCGCCCGCGTGCGCGGCGTCCATGATCTCGGCGCGGCCGGTGACGGCGGCGAGCGGCAGACCGCCCGCGATGCCCTTCGCGGTGGTGATCAGGTCGGGGACGATGCCCTCGTCCTCGCAGGCGAACCACTGGCCGGTGCGGCAGAAGCCGGACTGGATCTCGTCGGCGACGAACACGATGCCGTTGTCCGAGGCGAACTTGCTCAGCGCGGGCAGGAAGCCCTTCGCCGGCTCGATGAAGCCGCCCTCGCCGAGCACCGGCTCGATGATGATCGCGGCCACGTTGTCCGGGCCGACCTGCTTGGTGATCTGGTCGATGGCCTGGGCGGCGGCCTCCGGGCCCGCGTTCTCCGGGCCGGTCGGCCAGCGGTAGCCGTAGGCCACCGGGACCCGGTAGACCTCGGGCGCGAACGGGCCGAAGCCGTGCTTGTACGGCATGTTCTTCGCGGTCAGCGCCATCGTCAGGTTGGTACGGCCGTGGTAGCCGTGGTCGAAGACGACGACCGCCTGCCGCTTGGTGTAGGCGCGGGCGATCTTGACGGCGTTCTCGACGGCCTCGGCGCCCGAGTTGAACAGCGCGGACTTCTTGGCGTGGTCGCCCGGGGTCAGCTCGGCGAGGGCCTCGGCGACCTCCACGTACCCCTCGTAGGGCGTGACCATGAAACAGGTGTGGGTGAAGTCGGCGAGCTGGGCGGAGGCCCGGCGTACGACGGCCTCGGCGGAGGCGCCGACCGAGGTGACCGCGATGCCGGAGCCGAAGTCGATCAGACGGTTGCCGTCGACGTCCTCGATGATCCCGCCGCCCGCGCGCGCGGTGAACACGGGCAGCACGGAGCCCACTCCCTGCGCGACCGCGGCGACACGGCGGGCCTGCAGCTCCTGCGACTTCGGGCCGGGGATGGCGGTGACGACGCGGCGCTCCTGCGGAAGTGCGGTCATGGGGGGCTCCTGGGGTGTTGCTCTTGCCGACGATTGCCTTCTCTTTTCTCGCAGGCTAGGGCGGGGACCGGGAGGTGGGCATGCTCCATGTGGGCGTTCTCGCCGACGCGGCTTGTCCGTCTTGGACATGGCGGTGTGCGGCCCGGTCGGTACCGGCCCGGCCGCGTAAGCGGTGAACTACCCAGGCGGGGGCGTTAGATTGACTCGCTGACGGTGGACGGAACGGCTGGTCAAGGGGCGAGGGCGATGGACAGCGACGGGACGCGGGACGCGCGGGGTACGCATGCGAACCCTGTGCCACGTCCGGCGGGACCCCCCGGGATCCCGGCGATGCCGCCGCGGCCGACCGCGGCTCCGACGCCGGGCGTGCCGCCGAGGCCGGACGGGTCGGCCTTCCTCGCCTGGCTGCGGACGCCCCGGCCGGAGGCGGCACCGGGGGTGTGGCGGTTCGGGCACAAGCCGCGGCCGGACGAGGAGCCCGAGCAGATCCCGACGCGGCAGCTGCTCAGCGGGGCGGTGATCGCCTTCCTCGTCGGCTGGCTGATCTGGTCGCTCCTGTGGAACGGCTACCTCGGCGGCTGGTGGGTCCTGCCCCTCGAACTCTTCACGCCGGACTCCTGGCGGCACAGCAACGACCGCGTCGGCAACGCCGTCCTCTGGTACGGCTACTACACGCTGATCGCCCTCGCGATCATGTTCGCCGTCGGCCGCCTCGGCCGCTGGGGCGAGATCTGGCGCCGCTTCGGCCCGCCCGCCTGGCGCCGGTCCGCGCCGGTGACCGAACGGCCGCCCACCCCCGAGCAGGACCCCGCCGAGTGGCCCCAGCTGCGGGCCGCCGGGGCCGTCGACGCCGCCGAGCGGCTCGCCGCCGAGGCCCGGGCCGGGCTGATGCGGGACGTCGACCTCGCCCGGATCGACCGCGCCTGGCAGGGCGTGCGCAGCGGCCGGCACAGCCTCGCCACCTTCACCGGCGCGGTGCTCGGCGAAGGCGCCGCCGCCTGCGGGCACCCCTCCGGCGAGCGCGACCTGCCGACCCGGATCGCCCGGCACGACCTGGTCACCGGCCAGGTGCGCCTGGGCACCACGGCCGACGACGCCCGCAACCCGTACGCCTACCGCGGCACCGGCCTCGGCCTCGGTCCCGAGCTGCTCGGCACCTCGCTCCTCGCCGTCGGGCCGCCCGGCTCCGGCAAGACCGGGACCGTGGTGAACCCGCTCGCCGAGTCGCTGTGCCTGCACGCGCTCGCCGGGCGCGCCTCGGTCGTGGTGGTCGGCGCGGCGGGCGCCGGGCTCGGCCCGGCCGACTCCTACGACGTGGTCGTACGGATCGGGAATCCGGAATCGGTGTACGACCTCGACCTGTACGGCGGCACGACGGACCCGGACGAGGCGGCGGCGGTGCTCGCCGAGGCGCTCGTCGGCGATCTCGCCGAGCCGCACCAGGGCGGGGACACCCGCCGCTCCACCACCGTCCTCGCCCAGCTCCTCGGGCCGTTCCGGACGGTCCATGGACGCTTCCCCTCCGTACCGGAGCTGCGGCAGCTGCTCGACGGATCGCCCGCGCCGCTGGCCGCACTGCGCAAGGGCCTCGAGGACTCCGGGCAGGAGTCGCTGCTGCGCGAACTGGACGCGCGGGAGCGGCAGATGGGGCAGCCGGGGGACGTGGGCGGCGTCCTCGCGGACCGCGTGGCGCTGCTCGACCGGCCGGCCTTCGCGGGCTTCTTCGACACGTCCGGACAGTCGCGGCCGTTCTCGCTCAAGGCGCTCGACCATCCCGTGCGGGTCCGCGTCGACCTGCCGCAGCGCGGGCACGCCGACGCCTCGCGGATGCTGGCGCGGCTGGTGCTGGCCCAGTTCACGGCGAGTGTGGCGGTACGGGAGGACCGGTCGCTGTTCGCCTGCCTGATCCTGGACGACGCCACGGGCGTGGTGACGCCCGAAGCCGTACGGGGCATTCAGCGGCTGCGGTCGGGCAACGCCGGGGTCGTGCTGACGCTGCGCACCCTGGACGACGTACCGAGGCCGCTGCGCGGGCCGCTGCTCGGGGCCACCGGGTGCCGGATGGCGCTGTCCGGGCTGACGCCGTGGGACGGGCAGGACTTCGCCGAGGTGTGGGGCAAGGAGTGGATCGAGGCGCGGGACGTCACCGACCGGCAGATCATCGCCGAGACGCCGGCCGGCAAGGTGCTGCACGCGGTGCGGCGGGTGATCACCGGCAAGGCACCGACCGCGCGGGCGGTGACCGTACGGCAGGTCGAGCGCGAGCGGTGGTCCGCGTCCGAGCTGGCGCACGTGCCGCCGGGGCACGCGGTGCTGTCCCTCACCAACGTGAAGGGCGAGCACGCGCCGCCGCTGCTGGTGGATCTGCGCGGTTGAGGTGACGCGGGGACCGTACGCTGAGGCAGAATCGGCACGGGCCGTTCATACGTAGCGGCCAAAAGATCACAAAGATCACGACAGCCGCACTTGCCACACATACCTGTCTCGTACACCTGAAGGCCTCATGCCCCCCACGCTCGCCTCGCTCGTCCACCACTCCGCGCTGAAGCTGACCGTGCGGGCGGGCGAGGACCGCCTGGACGTGCCGGTCCGCTGGGCACACGTCAGCGAGCTCGCCGACCCCGTGCCCTACATGGAGGGCGGCGAGCTGCTGCTGGTCACCGCGCTGAAGCTGGACGCGGAGGACCCGGAGGCGATGGCGCGCTATGTGAAGCGGCTGGTCGGCGCGGGGGTCGTCGGGCTCGGTTTCGCCGTCGGGGTCAACTACGAGGAGATCCCCAAGGCGCTCGTCGACGCGGCCGAGCAGGAAGGGCTGCCGCTGCTGGAGGTACCGCGCCGCACGCCCTTCCTCGCCATCAGCAAGGCGGTGTCCGCGGAGATCGCCGCCGACCAGTACCGGGCGGTGACCGCGGGCTTCGCGGCGCAGCGAGAACTGACCAAGCAGGCCCTCATGGACGGCCCGGAGGGGCTGCTGAGCGCGCTCGCCTCGCAGGTCGACGGCTGGGCCGCGCTCTACGACGCCTCGGGCGCCGTCGTCGCCACCGCGCCGGAGTGGGCGGTACGGCGGGCCGCCCGGCTCACGGCGGACGTCGAGCGGCTGCGGGACCGGCCCGCGCCCGCCTCCTCGGTCGTCGGCGGCCCCGAGCACGAGGACCGGGTCGAACTGCACTCGCTGGGCACCGGGCGGCGGCCGCGCGCCGCGCTGGCCGTCGGGACCGCCGCGGCCCTCGGCACCGCCGAGCGGTACGCCGTCCACTCGGCCATCGCCCTGCTCACCCTCACGACGGAACGGTCACGCTCCCTGCACGCGGCCGAACAGCGGCTCGGCGTGGCGGTGCTGCGCATGCTGCTCGCCGGGGAGCCGGACCACGCGCGCACGGTCGCCGGGGATCTGTACGGCGCTCTGCTCGACGCGCCCTTCCGGATGATCGTCGCCGAGTCGGCCTCCGCCGCGTCGGCCGCCCGGGTGCAGACCGACGACCACGCGCATGTGCCGCCCGCCAATCCGACGGCCGCCACCCTCGCCGCCGCCGACACGAACGGTGATCCGCTGGGCGCGCTCACCGAGGTCGTGGAGTCGGCGGCGGCCCGCTCCGGCGAGGCCGTGCTGGTCGTGCCGGAGAACGGGGGCGGTGAGAGCGAGCGGCTGGTGGTGCTCGCCGCGGACGGCGGTGCCGCGGTGGCCGCGTGCGGGGAGTACGCGGCGGCGCTGGAGGCGGCGCGGGCGGGGGTACGGGAGCAGGCGGCCGGCGGTGACGAGGACGAGCTGGTCGTGGGGCTGTCGGCGCCGGTCGGGCCGATCGCCGCGGCGGCCGCGTACAAGCAGGCCGAGCAGGCGTTGTCGGTGGCCCGGCGGCGGGGGCGGGTGTTCGTCGAGCACGAGCAGATGGCGGCGGGGTCGGTGCTGCCGTTGCTGGCCGACGATGCGGTGAAGGCGTTCGCGGACGGTCTGCTGCGGCCGCTGTACGAGCACGACGCGACCGGGCGGGGGGATCTGGTGGCCTCGCTCCGGGCGTGGTTGTCGCGGCACGGCCAGTGGGATGCGGCGGCCGCGGACCTGGGCGTTCACCGGCATACGCTGCGGTACCGGATGCGGCGGGTCGAGGAGATCCTCGGGCGCTCGCTGGACGATCCGGACATGCGGATGGAGCTGTGGCTGGCGCTGAAGGCGACGTCGGCGTAGGCACCCGGCACGGGCGCGGGCCTCGCTGGGGGCTCCGCCCCCAGACCCCCGTTTGCCCACCCAAACCCACCCGTCTCGGTCAGTGAAAAGGTGTACCTCTACCTCTCAAGCAACCGAGTCGGGTGGCGGGTGGGCAAAGGCCGGGGGTTTGGGGGCGGAGCCCCCAGGGGCGTGCACCCCCACCACCCTGCCAATCCGGCGCACGCCGGCGTCCCACCACTACACACCGGCGAAACGCCATCCGCCCTCCCCACCCCTACCGTCGACACATGACTTCCACCCACGCCTTCTGGCTCGCCGGCCGCCAGGCCACCGGCGAGGACAGCTTCGACGTCACCTCGCCCTGGGACGGCCGCCTCGTCGGCAAGGTCGCCGTGCCGAGCGACGCGCAGATCGAGGAGGCCGTGGCCGCCGCGCACGCCGTCCGCGAGGACTTCGCGGCCACGCCCGCCCACCTCCGCGCCGCCGCACTCGACCACGTCAGTCGGCGGCTGGCCGAGCGCACGGAGGAGATCGCGCAGCTCATCTCCGCGGAGAACGGCAAGCCGATCAAGTGGGCCCGCGGCGAGGTCGGCCGGGCGGTCTCCGTGTTCCGGTTCGCGGCCGAGGAGGCGCGGAGGTTCAACGGCGGCGAGGCGCAGCGCCTCGACACGGACGCCGGCGGTCAGGGCCGCCTCGCGCTCACCCGCCGCTTCCCGAAGGGCGTCGTGCTGGGCATCGCGCCGTTCAACTTCCCCCTGAACCTGTGTGCCCACAAGATCGCCCCGGCGATCGCCGCCGGTGCGCCGATCATTCTCAAGCCCGCCCCGGCCACCCCGCTCTCCGGGCTCGTCATCGGCGAGCTGCTCGCCGAGACCGAGCTCCCGGCCGGTTCCTGGAGCATCCTCCCGGTGCCCAACGACCGGATGCCCGCCCTCGTCCAGGACGAGCGCCTGCCGGTCATCTCGTTCACAGGTTCCGAGAAGGTCGGCTACGCGATCATGGACTCGGTGCCGCGCAAGCACTGCACCCTGGAGCTGGGAGGCAACGGCGCCGCGGTCGTCCTCGGCGACTACGCCTCCGACGCCGACCTCGACTGGGCCGCCACCCGCATCGCCACCTTCTCCAACTACCAGGGTGGCCAGTCCTGCATCTCCGTGCAGCGGGTCATCGCGGACGCGTCGGTGTACGAGCGTCTGCTGCCCCGCGTCGTCGCCGCCGTCGAGGCCCAGACCACCGGCGACCCGAGCGACGACAAGACCGACGTCGGGCCGCTGGTCAGCGAGGACGCCGCCAAGCGGGTCGAGGCGTGGGTGCAGGAGGCCGTCGAGGCCGGGGCCCAGCTCCACACCGGCGGCAAGCGCGACGGCGCCTCCTACGCGCCGACCGTCCTGACCGACGTACCGGCGAGCACCACCCTCTCCTGCGAGGAGGTCTTCGGGCCGGTGCTCACCGTGCAGAAGGTGGACGGGGAGGCGGCTGCCTTCGCCGCCGTCAACGACTCCAAGTACGGCCTCCAGGCAGGTGTGTTCACGCACGACCTCCAGATCGCCTTCCGCGCCCACCGCGCGCTGGAGGTCGGCGGTGTCGTCATCGGCGACGTGCCGTCCTACCGCGCCGACCAGATGCCGTATGGCGGCGTCAAGCAGTCCGGGGTGGGCCGCGAGGGCGTGAAGTTCGCGATGGACGACTACACGTACGAGCGGGTGCTGGTCCTGACGGGACTGGCCCTTTGAACCATCGCCTTCCTCGACCAATGGCCTCGGCCCGCTGTACGGGGCTGAGGCCATTGTCGTGCCCGGGGCGTTGCTGGTCTCGTCCGCCCCGACCGGGACACGCTCTCGTCCCCGATGTCAGTGGCTCTGGCTAGTCTCTGCACGGCAGCCCAACTATGGAGCGGAGGCAGCGTGGCTCAACCTGCACAGCGGCCTGTGGCCATCGACGGGAAGATCGGCTCTCTCCCTTTCCACGACATGGCGTGGAGCGACTTCGAGAGGCTGGTATGGGAACTCGTCCAGGCGGTGGAGCGTCTGTCGCCGTGTCACCGCTACGGAACACCGGGGCAGGCACAAGGTGGCGTCGACATCACCGGGCGTGCACCGGACGGCAGTTGGTCCGCCTTCCAGGTCAAGCAGGTGGCCCAGTTCACCGCCACCGCTGGGAAGAAGGCGCTGGAGCTGTTCGTCCGCGGGCCGCGTCCCCACGGTGCCACGCGCCTGGTCGTCGTCATCTCGTGCAAGGGGACACGGGCTCAGGTACGCGACATGGCCCACAGCTATCAGAACCGGTACCCAGACCTCACCCTGGGCGAAGTCTGGGACGGCGAGCATCTGGGCCGCCTGCTGCGTGCTCAACCACGCATCGTTGCCCGCTACTTCGGGGACGACGTGGCTCGGCGGTTCTGTGACAGCGATGTCCTGGAAGCGTTCTTCTGCGCCGCAGGCGCCGCCTCGGTGGGAATCCCTGTCGCCGCTGCGGACCCGTTCGGACTGGAGATCCACGAGGCGATCTCCGTCGGTGACGACACACGGGAAGGCGCGCTTCCCAGGTACTTCCGCCGACCGTTCGACGACGCACTCGAGGCCGCTGTGGACCAGGCACACAGCGGGCAAAGTGTGATCAAGGTCCTCTTGGGTGACTCGTCCTCCGGAAAGTCCCGCGCGGCGTACGAGGCGATCCAGCGCCTGCCGGAGGAGTGGCGGCTGTGGCATCCGGCCGGTCAGGACGAGCTGCTCGGTTCGCTCGACTACGTAGCGCCTCGAACGGTGCTGTGGCTCAACGAGATCAACCGGTACCTCCTCTCCGGCGACACAGTTCGTGATGAGCGGGTCGCCGATCGACTCACCGAGCTGCTGCGTGACCCCGACCGCGCACCCGTGCTCGTTCTGGGTACGGCCTGGTACGAGCACTGGTCAACGATGACCACGGCGCCAGGGAACGAACGCACGCGAACCAAATCCCTGTTGGCCAGATGCCGCATCCGCGTGCCGGAGACATTCAGCGAGAGCGAACTCTCGGTCCTCACGGCGGAGTCAGGGCAGGCCGATAGCCGGATACTGCTCGCCGCACGCCTCGCCGAGAGCGGGCATGTCATCCAGTATCTGGCCGGCGGTCCCGCCCAGCTTGAGCGTTATGAGACGGGCTCTCCGACAGCCCGCGCGGTGTTGGAGGCCGCGATGGACGCCCGCCGACTCGGCCACGGTATCGATCTTCCCCGGGTTTTTCTCGAGGCCGCCGCGCTGGCGTATCTCACGGCGTTGCAGCGCGATCTGGCGCCTCGCCAATGGTTCCGGCAGGCGGTGGAGTACCTGTCGGCTCCGTGTCGCGGTGTCCGCGGTCCACTGGCGCCGGTTCCGGGCTTCGCCATGACGGACGCGCAGGAGCCGAACCACTTCCGGTTGTCAGACTTCATCGAGCTGCATGCGCGGCGTCACCGGAGCATGGTGTGTCCGGCCGGAGAGTTCTGGTCCGCGGCCGCACGGCTTTCGGCCGCCGCGAAGGACAAGGCTGCCTTGTCCCGCGCAGCTCTGGCCCGCGGGCGAACGACAGACGCCGAGTCCTTGGCTCTGGCAGCGGCGGCGGAAGGGGAGGGTGGGGGCCTCTTCGGGCTCGCCGAATGGATCGCAGGGCACGGCACGGACGAGGATGCCATGCCCTATTACGAGCTGGCCGGCGAAGCCGGTGACGCCCAGGCTCAAGTCGTCGTTGCCTGGAGGCACGAACGCGCGGGGCGACTCGACGACGCGGAAGCCTGGTATCGCAAGGCCATGCAGACCAGCGGCAGGTTCGACGCCGCCGTGGGGCTCGCCTCCGTCCTGACCTGGCGCGGGCATACCAAGGCCGCGGCCAGACTCTACGGGAGGGTTCTCGAATCCGGCTTCTTCGGCGCCCGGGCCGTCGAGTACCAGGCCCGTTGGCTGACCGAGCGTGGCCAACACGAGCTCGCCCTGCTCCTCACGACGTGGTCGTTCGAAGCCGGCAACACCGAAGCCTTCACTGGGCTTGCCTGGACCTACAGGTACAAGGACACGCAGCGGGCGATCGATGTCCTCCTGCATGCGGCAGAAGCAGGCGACACCAATGCCCCCCGGGAACTGGCCTGGATCTACGAGGAGGAGGGTGACTCCGTCCGAGCTGATCACTTCTGCGAGGTCGCCGTCTCTCTCGGTGAGACGAACGCACTGCGGGGGCTGGGAATGATTCGCCGCAGCAAGGGCGACCACTGTTCCGCCGCTGCCTTGTTCTGGAGGGCTTATAACCTTGGCCTCGGCCACGTGTTGTTCGAGTTGGCTGACCTGAGAGAGAGGGAAGGCAAGCTCAAGCAGGCGGAACGACTGTATTGGCGTGCTTTCCGGGAGGGGCAGCAATACGCGGCGAATCATCTGGTGCGCATCCTGGAGACCAGCGGGCGGACTCGAGAAGCCGAGGAACTGGCCGGTGATTCCAGTGACCTTCTCCGAGCACTCGCACTAGCGCGCGCCAGCCGGGGCGAGCTGGACGCAGCGGAAGACCTGTTGACCGCAGCCATCGTTCGGGGAGAGGCGGATCTGCTGTTGACCGTGGCCGAGTTCCGGCAGCGACGTGGGGACCTCGCCGGAGCGAAGCATGCACTTGGGAAGGCGAGAGACGCCGGGGTGTCCTCTGCGGCGGACAAGCTGGCGAAGCTGCTGGAGGAAAAGCCGGGCTGACAGTCGAAAGGAAGGGCCGAGCACAGACACCTAGCTAATGGGAACCATTTTCAGCTAAGCTCCCGAAGGGGCCCGGCACCGATGCCTTCCGGTGCTGGGCCCCTTCTCTGCGCCGGTCTCCTCCGGACCCTCAGCCGGAGAAGCCGACGTGCGCGAGCCGCAGCGGGCCGCGCAGTCTCAGGTGGACGTCGTGCACGCCCTCGGCGACGAACCCGGCGCCGAGCGTGGTGTAGGCGTACGGCCCGGAGCCGGCCGCGTCCGAGGCCAGGGTGGCCAGCGTCGGCCCGCCGTCCAGGGCGAGCTCGACCACGCCCTCGCCCGCCACCGACACCGTCACCCGCGTGGCACCGGCGCCGAAGTCGCAGGCGCGGTAGACCAGTTCACCGGTCCGGCCCTCCGCCGCCGTCACCGCGTCACCCGCGGTCTTCGTACGGTCGACGATCTCGACGCCGCTCTGGTCGTCGAAGTCGGCGCCGTCCAGGCCGCGTTCGAGCACCGGACGCGGGGCCGAGGGCTCGCCGTCCAGGAGGACGGTCGTACGAAGGCGGACGTCCTCGCTGGAGGCGCCGGCCAGCAGCTCGTAGGGGCCCGGCTCCAGGCGCCACCTGCCCTGGGCCAGGTCCCAGAACTCAAGGGAACGCAGGGGGACTTCGAAGGCCAGCTCCGTCTCGGCGCCGGGTGCGAGTGTCACGCGCCGGTGCGCCAGCAGTTCGCGGCGCGGGCGCGGGACCACCGGGTCCACGGCGCGGGTGTAGAGCTGGGCGACCTCGTCGGCCGTGACGTCACCGGTGTTGGTGATCGTGAAGGAGACGTGCAGCGTCTCGCCCTCGACGCGGGAGCTGAGACCGCCGTAGGAGAACGTCGCGTACGACAGTCCGTGTCCGAACGGGAACAGTGGCGTGCCCTCGAAGTAGAGGTACGTCTGACGGCTGCCGATGACGTCGTAGTCGAGGAGGCCGGGCAGGTCGGCGTCGTCGGCGTACCAGGTCTGCGGGAGGCGGCCGGCGGGGGAGACGTCGCCGGCCAGGACGCGGGCGAGGGCGGTGCCGGCCGCCTGGCCGCCGTGGGCCGTCCACAGCACCGCGGGGAGGTCGGCGGTGTCGAGTGCGTAGGGGTAGGCGGAGGTCAGGGCCAGCACGGTGTTCGGGTTGGCGGCGCGGGCGGCGCGCAGCAGGCGCTCCTGCTGGGCGGGCAGGCGCAGCGTCGTACGGTCCTCCGTCTCGCGGCCGTTGATGTGCGGGTCGTTGCCCGCCACCACCAGGACCACGTCGGCCTCCGACGTGACCCGGCGCACCGCGTCCTCACCGCGCTCGACGGTGATCAGCGTGAAGATTTCCGGCGCATCCGCGATTTCCGGATTCCCGGCGGCAACCTTGACCCCGTCGGCGCCGACAGAGACGTGGCGACCCGTACCGACGTGCCTGAGGAGGTGTCCGTTCTCGTGCGGCTCCAGCCGGAACGTCTCCTGGACGATCCAGCCTCCGGGCTGGTCGGCGGAGGCGCGTACGTGGCCGTCCTCGGCGACCGAGAGGTAGCGGCCGTCGGGCGCGCGCAGGGTCAGGACGCCCTCGCCCCAGTCGACGAGCGCGAGTTCGGTGCCGACGGCGGCCGCGGTGAGCGGGGGCAGGTCGGTGCGGCCCGCGAGCAGGGCCGGGTCCAGCGCGCCCTCGGCGCCGCGCACCTCGTCGGTCGCGTCCTGTGCCTCGGGGACGTGGAGGAACGTACCTTCGCGGGTCTTCAGCAGGACCCGGTCCACCCCCTCCGCGAACTCGACGCGCTCCGCGCCGAACCGCTCGTACAGGCCCTCCAGCGGGGTCGAGCGGTGGATGAGGGTGCCGCTGTACCAGTCGAGTTTGCACTCGTCGGCGAGCAGGCCTACCACGGCGATGCGGGTGTCCTGGGCCAGCGGCAGCACGCCGTCGTTCTTGAGCAGCACGATCGCCTGCTCGGCGGCCTCCTGGGCGAGCGCGCGGTGCGCCGGCGTGTCGAAGTCCGAGGTGTCGGCGTACGGGTCGTAGCGCGGGTCGAACTCGCCGAGCCGGAAGCGGACGGAGAGCTGGCGGCGGACGGCGGTGTCGAGGTCGGCCTCGGTCAGCAGGCCACGGTCCAGGGCCCCCTGGACGCGCGCGACGATCTGCGAACTGTCCGTCCCGTGGTCGGTGAAGCTGTCGACGCCGGCCAGGACCGCGGCCGCGGTGGCCTCCTCGTGGGTGTCGAAGTAGTGCTCGGAGTCGACCAGGTTGGTGGGCGCGCCCGCGTCCGAGCAGACCAGCAGCTCCTCGTCGGTCCAGGTGCGCAAGTGCTCACGCAGGTAGGGCGAGACGTGGTTCGGGCGGCCGTTGACCAGGTTGTACGCCGGCATCACCCCGGCCGTCGCGCCCGCCTCGACGGTCTCGCGGAAGGCCCGCAGGTCGTACTCGTGCAGCACGCGCGGGCGCACCGAACTCGACGCGGTGGCCCGGTCCGTCTCGTTGTTGTGGGCCAGCCAGTGCTTGAGGACCGGGGCCGTGCGCCAGTACGTCGGGTGGTCGCCGCGCAGGCCCTGCGTGTACGCGGTGGCGATGGCGGAGGTGAGCTTCGGGTCCTCCGAGTAGCCCTCCTCGTTACGGCCCCACAGCGGATGCCTCAGCAGGTTCACCGTCGGCGACCAGACGTTGAGGCCGACGCGCTCGTCACGGGCGCGCATCGCGCGGGTCTCCTTGGACACCGCCTCGCCGACCCGTCGCACCAGATCGGTGTTCCAGGTCGCGCCGAGGCCCACGGCCTGCGGGAACACCGTGGCCGGGCCCATCCATGCCACGCCGTGCAGGGCCTCCTGGCCGGTGCGGAACGCGGCGATGCCGAGGCGCTCGACGGCGGGCGTGAACTGGTGCAGGAACCCGGTCTTCTCGTCGAGGGTCAGCCGCGACAGCAGGTCGTCGATGCGCTTCGCGAACGGCAGGCGCGGATCGCGGAAAGGCGTGGTAGGCGGCGTTTGTGCGGTCACGTGGGGATCCCCTTGCGATGGAGCGGCGAAGCGCTTTCGAAGCGCTTCGATGCTGATTCGATCCGGGGGTGGGTGTCAAGACACCCCGGGGCAACAACTCCGACTCCCCACCGACATTTCAAGTCGCGTAAGAGCCCGATCCGATCCTCCATACCTCGGAGGAATCTTGGAAGCGACCCTTGTGCACCCCTGGGTGTTCACTTAACCTCGCAGCAACATCGAAGCGCTTCGACTACTTCGACTCCTTCGACTAGTCACTATGACCGCTTCAGCTCAGCCAGTTCCACTCAAGACACCGCAGCCGACGGCTCCACCGCCGGGTGTCCTGGTGCGCCATGAAGGGTTGACGCAATGACGCCGAACGCCGCCGCCTCCTCCGCCCCGAGTCGGAGAAGCTTCCTCGCCTCCACCGCGGTCGCCACCGCAGCGGTGGCCGGAGGGATGCCCTTGCTCGCCGCCTGCGGCGGCGGACAGAGCGGAAGCAAGGACGGCACCACCTCCGGGAAGGCGGCCGAGAAGCTCCTCCCGGCCTTCGTGGCGTCGACCGTCGTCGTGCCTGACATCCCCTCGAAGAACGGCTCGTCGGCCGGCTTCACCAAGCCGATCGACCTGGCCGCCCTGAAGACCTCGGTGCCCAAGAAGCTCGGCGGCGGCAGCCAGTTGAAGATCATGGCGCCGATGTGGGGCAGCCCGCCCTCCAACGACAACCCGTACTACACGGCCGTGAACGAGGCCGTCGGCGCCAAGGTCACCTGGCAGAACCAGGACGGCAACACCTACGACGAGAAGCTGGGCGCCGTCCTCGCCTCCAGCGACATCCCGGACGTGGTGGTCGTCCCGGGCTGGAACCTGAACGGCAAGATACCCAGCGCCATCAACGCCAAGTTCGCCGACCTCGGCCCCTACCTGTCCGGCGACAAGGTCAAGGCGTACCCGAACCTCGCGGCGGTGCCGACCGACGCCTGGCAGCGTTCCATCTTCGGCGGCCAGTTGCGCGCCATCCCGATGCCGGCCTCGTACGTGACGAACATCGTGCCCTTCTACCGCAAGGACATCTTCGAGGCGAAGGGCTACGAACTGCCCAAGACCGCCGACGAGTTCCTGGCCTGGGCGAAGGAGGCCACCGACGCCAAGGCGAAGGTGTGGGCCTGCGACGACCTGAAGTGGACCGCGTTCAACATCTACGGCGTCCTCAACGGCAGCGACAAGGCGCTGTGGTGGGACCTCAGGGACGGCAAGCTCGTCAACCGCATCGAGACCGACGAGTACCTCGAAGCCCTGGAGTGGATGCGCAAGCTCTACGCGGCCGACGTGGTCCACCCCGACGCCAAGGCCGTCAAGGGCGACGCGTCCAACCGCTTCACCGCCGGCCAGTCCCTCGTCTTCAACGGCGACATCTCCTACTGGTACGCCTCGACGGCCGAACAGCGCATCCAGAAGACGGACTTCGAGATGGGCGCGTTCGACATCTTCGGCCCCGACGGCGGCGACCCCACGCTGTGGGCGACCCAGCCCGCGGGCATCTTCACCTTCGTCAGCAAGAAGGCGTCCAAGCAGCAGATCAAGGACTTCCTGGCGCTCGCCAACTTCTGCGCCGCGCCGTACGGCACCAAGGAGTACATGCTCACCGTCTACGGCGTCGAGGGCACCGACTACACGCTGAAGGACGGCATGCCCACGAAGACCACCAAGGGCAACAACGAGGTCTTCGGCGCCTACGACTACACCGGTGACCCGGCCTCCTACCTGGCGCACCCCGACCTCCCCGAGATCGCCAAGCTCCAGGTCGAGTGGCAGCAGCGCATGGGCGCCTTCACCAAGAAGTCCTCCTTCTACGGTCTGACCATCACCGAGCCCAACCGCTTCACCAACCTCGCCAACGACTTCGAGCAGCTGGAGGACGACGTCGTCCGCGGCCGCAAGAAGATCAGCGACGTCCAGCAGGCCGTGTCCGACTGGAAGTCCAAGGGTGGCGACGGGCTGCGCGACTGGTACCAGAAGCTGCTCGACGACAACGGCTCCGCGGCCAACTGATCCAGGGCTGAGGCAAGGAGAAAGCCGTGTCCCACAGCACGGTGCCTCGGACCAGGGCCGAGGCGAAGACCGACGAGAAGACTCCGGCCGGGTCCGGCGACACGGCCGGCCCCCGGGGCAGGCGGCGCGCGGGAAAGCTGAGCCTGCGGCTCAGGTTCAGACGCGACCGCACGCTGATCCTGATGACCCTGCCGGCCATCCTGCTGCTCCTGGTCTTCAACTACATACCGATCTTCGGCAATGTGGTCGCGTTCCAGGACTACGACCCGTACCTCAGCGACAACGGCTTCGTCGCCATGTTCGAGAGTCCCTGGGTCGGCTTCGAGCAGTTCGAGCGGATCTTCCAGGACTCCGGCTTCTGGCACGCGGTGCAGAACACCTTCGTGCTGTTCTTCCTCCAGCTCGTGCTCTTCTTCCCCATCCCGATCCTGCTCGCGCTGGTCATCAACAGCGTGATCAGGCCCCGGGTCCGGGCGGTCGCCCAGGCGATCATGTACCTGCCCCACTTCTTCTCGTGGGTGCTGGTCGTCACCGTCTTCCAGCAGATCTTCGGCGGCGCCGGCATCATCGCGCAGACCCTCCGGCAGCACGGCTACGAGGGCTTCGACCTGATGACCGACCCGGGGATCTTCAAGTTCCTGGTGACCGCCGAGGGCGTCTGGAAGGACGCCGGCTGGGGCATCATCGTCTTCCTCGCCGCGCTCTCCGCCGTCTCCAACGACCTGTACGAGGCCGCCGCGATGGACGGCGCCGGACGCTGGCGCCGCATGTGGCACATCACGCTTCCCGCACTGCGCCCGGTGATCGCCCTGCTGCTGGTGCTGCGCGTCGGCGACGCCCTCACGGTCGGCTTCGAGCAACTCCTGCTCCAACGCGACTCGGTGGGTCCAGGCGCCTCCGAGGTCCTCGACACCTACGTGTGGTGGAACGGCATCCGCAACCAGGACTTCAGCTACGCCGCGGCCGCCGGCCTGATCAAGGGTGTGGTCGGTCTGGCCCTCGTGCTGACCGCGAACAAGGTCGCCCATCTCATGGGTGAGCAGGGGGTGTACAAGAAGTGAGCACCGTCATCGACAAGCCCGACCGGTCGGCGGCGCCCGACCGGGCCGCGTCCAGGCCGAGCCCGTGGGCCGCCCCGGAGCGGCCGGCCTGGGAGGAGGAGCCCTCGAAGGCGGGTCTCGCCGGCAAGGGGATCGTCCTCACCCTGGCCTGCTTCGCGATCCTCTTCCCGCTGTGGATCGTCATCGTCACCAGCCTCTCGTCGAAGAAGACCATCGACGCGACCGGCGGCCTCGTGGTGATCCCCAAGGACATCACCTTCATCGCCTACCAGGAACTCCTCAGCGGCGGGCAGGTCCAGCGCGCCGCCCTGGTCAGCGTGGGCGTGACCCTCGTCGGCACGCTGTTCAGCATGACGGTGTCCGTCCTGTCCGCCTACGGCCTCTCGCGCGTCGGCTCGCTCGGGCACCGCTGGTTCCTGATGCTGCTCCTCGCCACCATGTTCTTCGGCGCCGGCCTCATCCCGACGTATCTGCTGGTGCAGGCCCTCGGGCTGACCGACACCTACCTCGCGCTGATCCTGCCCAGTGCGGTGAGCGTCTTCAACATCCTGGTCCTGCGTGCGTTCTTCATGGGCATCTCGCCGGAACTCACCGACAGCGCGCGCATCGACGGGGCCGGGGACTGGCGGATTCTCTGGACGATCGTGATGCCGTTGTCGCGGGCCGTGCTCGCGGTGATCGCGCTCTTCTACGCGGTCGGGTACTGGAGCGCCTGGTTCAACGCGTCGATCTATCTGACCGACCAGGACATGATGCCGCTGCAGAACGTCATGATCCAGCTCGTCCAGAAGCAGGAACGGCCGGTCGGACTGGCCACCCAGATCAACACGGGTCAGCTCTCGCCGCTGGCCGTGCAGATGGCCGTGATGGTGCTGGCCCTGGTGCCGGTCGCGGTGCTCTCGCCCTTCGTCCAGCGGCACTTCAAGAAGGGCATGCTCACGGGCGCGGTCAAGGGTTGACCGGTTGGCGCCTTCTCAGAGGGGTGCTTCGGGTTTCTGGCGACTGCGGGCCCGTTGTGGCAGGTCGCGCAGTTCCCCGCGCCCCTCAAAGGTCTCTCCCCTCCTCCTTTCTTGCAGAACGAGGTATGTCATGCCTACGTCCAGCCTGAGTCGACGTGCCGTTCTTGCCGGGACCGCGGCCGCCGCCGCGCTCGCCGCAGTGCCCCTGGCTCAGGGACGTGCCTACGGCGCCGAAACCGCCGCCGTCCCCGCCTACCGCTGGCGCACCGCCGTCATCGGGGGTACCGGATTCGTCACCGGCGTCCTCTTCCACCCCTCCGTCCGCGGCCTCGCCTACGCCCGTACCGACATCGGCGGCGCCTACCGCTGGGACGACCGGGCCGCCCGCTGGACGCCGCTGACCGATCACCTCGGCTGGGACGACTGGAACCTGCTCGGGGTCGAGGCGATCGCCGTCGACCCCGCCCATCCGAACCGTCTCTACCTCGCCCTCGGCACCTACGCCCAGTCCTGGGCCGGCAACGGAGCCGTCCTGCGCTCCGAGGACCGCGGTGCCACCTGGAGCCGCACCGACCTCACCGTGAAGCTCGGTGCCAACGAGGACGGGCGGGGCGCGGGGGAGCGGCTTCTGGTCGATCCGCGGGACAGTGACACCCTGTGGCTGGGGACCCGGCACGACGGGCTGCTCAAGTCGACTGACCGGGGCGCCACTTGGGCGGCCGCGACCGACTTCCCGGGCACCCCGAGCGCGAGTGGGCAGGGCCTCACCCTCCTGGTCGCCGCCGGCCGCACCCTCTACGCCGGCTGGGGCGACTCGGACGGCACCTCGGCCAACCTGTACCGCTCCGCCGACGGCACCACGTGGGAAGCCGTCCCCGGGCAGCCCTCCGGCACCGCCGCCAAGGTCCCGATCCGCGCCGGGTACGACAAGTACACCCGCGAGCTGTACGTGACGTACGCCAACGCGCCCGGCCCCAACGGCCAGTCCGACGGCGGTGTGCACAAGCTGCGCACCACGGACGGGAAGTGGACCGAGGTCACGCCGGTGAAGCCGGGCGGGACCACGAGTGACGGATCCGCCGACAGCTTCGGTTACGGCGGGGTCGCCGTCGACGCCCGCCGCCCCGGCACCGTCGTCGTCTCCACCAACAACCGCTGGGCCGCGGTCGACACCCTGTACCGCACCACCGACGGCGGCCGCACCTGGACGTCCCTCAAGGACGCTGCCGTGTTCGACGTGTCCGAGACTCCCTTCCTCAACTGGGGTGGTGACAAGCCGAAGTTCGGCTGGTGGATCCAGGCGGTCGCCGTCGACCCGTACGACTCCCGGCATGTCGTCTACGGCACCGGCGCCACCCTCTACGGCACCCGGGACCTGAAGAACTGGGCCCCGCAGATCCGCGGCCTGGAGGAGACGGCCGTGCGCCAGCTGATCTCGCCCCCGGTCGGGGAGGCGCACCTGCTCAGCGGGCTCGGGGACATCGGCGTGATGTACCACGAGCGGCTCACGGCGTCTCCGTCGCGCGGCATGGCGACGAACCCCGTGTTCGGGTCGGCGACGGGACTCGCGCAGGCCGCGGCCAGACCGGCGTACGTCGTCCGCGCGGGCTGGGGCGACAACGGCAACGGCGCCTACTCGAACGACGGCGGTCAGACCTGGGCGCCCTTCACGGCACAGCCCCCCATCGCCAAGGACGCACCCGGTCCGATCGCCGCCAACGCCGACGGCAGCGCGGTGCTGTGGTCCTTCGTGCACTGGGACGGCACGAAGTACCCGGCCCACCGCTCGGCGGACAACGGTGCCACCTGGACCGAGATCTCCTCCTTCCCGAAGGGCGCCACGCCGGTCGCCGACCCGGCCGACCCGACGCGCTTCTACGCATACGACACCGACACAGGAACGCTATTCGCCAGCACTGACAGTGGCCTCTCGTTCACAGCGCGTGCGACCGGACTGCCCTCCGGCGACAGCCAGTTCAAGCTGGTCGCCGCCCCCGGCAGGTCGGGCGACCTGTGGCTCTCCACCAAGACCAACGGCCTCTACCGGTCCACCGACGGCGGGGCCACCTTCGCCAAGGTCGACAGCTGCTGGGCCTCGCACACCCTCGGCTTCGGCAAGGCGGCCGAGGGAGCCCGGTACCCCGCCATCTATCAGGTCGGCGCCACCGAGAGCATCACCGCCGTCTACCGCTCCGACGACGAGGCCAGGACCTGGGTGCGGATCAACGACGACGCCCACCAGTGGGGCTGGACCGGAGAGGTCATCGTCGGCGACCCGCGCCTCCACGGCCGGGTGTACCTCGCCACCAACGGGCGCGGCATCCAGTACGGGGAGCCCGTCTGATGCCCTCGCTGAACGACGCCACGCGCGGCCGCATCCTCTACGGCGGCGACTACAACCCCGAGCAGTGGCCCGAGGAGACCTGGCTCGAGGACGTCCGGCTGATGAAGGACGCCGGCGTCAACTCCGTCACCCTCGGCGTCTTTTCCTGGGCGAAGCTCGAACCACGTCCGGGGGAGCGGGACTTCGGCTGGCTGGACCGGCTGATGGACCTGATGCACGAGAACGGCATCGGGGTCGTCCTGGCCACGCCCACCGCCTCGCCCCCGCCCTGGATGGGCCACCTGCACCCCGACACGCTGCCCGTCGACCAGGACGGCCGCACCGAGTGGTGGGGCGGCCGGCAGCACTTCTCGCACTCCAGCGCCACCTACCGCCGGTACGCCGCCGCCGTCACCGAGGACCTCGCCGCCCGCTACGGCGGCCACCCGGCCCTCACGATGTGGCACATCAACAACGAGTACTGCACGTACGACTGGAGCGACGAGGCCGCCGTCCGCTTCCGCGGCTGGCTCCAGGGCAGGTACGGCACGCTCGACGCGCTCAACGAGGCCTGGGGCACAGCCTTCTGGAGCCAGGGCTACGGCGACTGGGCCCAGATCCACACGCCCCGCCACGCCCACTACCTGAAGAACCCCACCCAGGTGCTGGACTTCAAGCGCTTCACGTCCGACATGCTCCTTGAGTGCTACGTCGCCGAGCGTGACATCGTCCGCCGGGCCACCCCGCACCTCCCCGTCACCACCAACTTCATGCCGTTGTGGGTCGGTCAGGACGCGTGGCGCTGGGCCGAGGAGGAGGACGTCGTCTCGGTCGACCTGTACCCCGACCCGCGCGATCCGCTCGGCGCCCAGAACGGCGCCCTCGTCCAGGACATGACCCGCTCCCAGGCGCGCGGCCCCTGGATGCTGATGGAGCAGGCGGCGGGACCGGTCAACTGGCGGGGCGTCAACCACCCCAAGCCGCGCGGTCTCAACCGCCTCTGGTCGCTCCAGGCCGTGGCCCGAGGGGCCGACGCCGTCTGCTACTTCCAGTGGCGGCAGTCCCGGCAGGGCGCGGAGAAGTTCCACTCCGGGATGGTCAGCCACGCGGGGGAGGAGGGGCGGACGTACCAGGAGGTCAAGCAGCTCGGTGCGGAACTCGGCCGGATCAGCCGTGAGGTGACGGGAAGTCACACCGCCAACGACATCGCCGTTCTGCACGACTGGCACGCCTGGTGGGCCGGCGCCCAGGACGGCCGTCCGTCCACGCAGGTGGACTACCCCGACCTCCTGAGAGCCTGGCACCGCGCCCTGTGGGAGGCCCACCTCACCACCGACTTCGCCCACCCCGAGCACGACCTGAGCGCCTACAAGCTCGTCGTCGTACCCCAGCTCTACGCCCTCACCGACGCGGCGATCGAGAACCTCCTCGCGTACGTCCGCGACGGCGGCACCCTCGTCTCCGGCTTTCTCACCGGCGTCGCCGACGAGGACGACCGGGTGCGGGCCGGCGGCATGGACGCCCGGCTGCGCGAGCTCTTCGGCATCCGCACGCTGCACGAATGGTGGCCGCTGGACGCCGACGAGCACGTCGAGTGCGGCGGCTTCCGCGGCACCCTGTGGTCCGAGGAGATCGAGACGTCCGAGGAGGCCGAGGTCGAGGCCGCCTACAAGGGCGGGGAGCTCGACGGGCTGCCGGCCGTGCTCCGCAAGGGACGTGCCTGGTACCTCTCGACGCTCCCCGAGCCGGACGCGATGCGCGACCTGCTCGCCCGGGTCGCCGCCGGCGCCGGCGCCCGGCCCGTGCTCGACGCACTCCCCGCCCAGGTCGAGGCGGTCCGCCGCGGCGATCTGCTGTTCGTCCTGAACCACGGGCGCGAGTCCGTGACGGTCGAGGTACCGGGCACCCATCGCGACCTGCTGACGGGGGCGACCGTCCGGGGCGAGGTCACCCTCGGCCGCTACGGAGTGGCGGTGCTGAAGCCATGAAAGCTGAAGCCATGAAAGCTGAAGCCATGAGCACCGGTCCCGTCCACGGCACCTGGGAGCCGCGGCCCGCCGCCCGCTGGGAGGACGCCTTCCTGAGCGGCAACGGCCACCACGGCGCCATGGCGTTCGGCGATCCGAACGACGAGCGGATCGTCGTCACGCACCACACCCTCGTCCGCCCGAACGGCGGCGAAAGCGCCCGCCCGCCGGAACTCGCCGCCGAACTCCCCGCCCTCCAGGACCGGTTGCTCGCCGGAGAGGTGACCGCGGCCGAGACCTTCACCGACGGCCGCCCCCTCCAGTGGGTCCAGCCGTTCCACCCGGCCTTCCACATACGGCTGAGGGCGCCGCACGGGGAATCGCGCGCCTACCGCCGCTGCGTCGACTTCGCCACCGGCGTCGCCACGGCCGAGAGCGCGGGCCGGCGCAGCCAGGTCTTCGTCTCCCGCGCCGACGACGTCGTCGTCCAGCAGGTCACCACGCCCGACCTGGACATCGCCCTCGACCACCGGCTCCCGGGCGCACCCCACGACCTCGCCGTCGGCCACGGCGCCGTCCTCACCCCCGAGGGCGCCCTGCTCACCCTGCGCGTCCGCTACCCGGGCAGCGACCGCGCGTACACCGGGGTGACACTGGTCCTGGTCACCGGCGGCCGTACGACACTCACGCCCCCCGGGCTGCGGATCACCGGCGCCGAGTCGGTCCTGGTACTCACCCGCGTCCTGCGCCACACAGGCGCCCCGGGCGCCCCGGACAGCGACGTCCCGGACGCCCTCACCCAGGCCCGCGCCCTCGGCGACCTGATCCCGGACGACGAGGACCCGTACGCCCGCCTCCTGGACCGACACACCGAGCTCCACCGCACGGCCTACGAGCGCGTGACCCTCGACCTCGGGGCGGACCCCGCCGAACGTGCCCTGCCCGGCTCGGAGTTGCTGGCCCGACCCGACAGCCCGGCCTGCCTGGAGCGTCTCTTCGCCGCGGGGCGCTACCACCTGCTGTCCGCCTCCGGGATGCTCCCGCCCCGTCTGACCGGGCTGTGGACCGGAGACTGGAACACGGCCTGGGCGGGAGCGTTCACCAACGACGCCAACCTCAACCTCCAGACCTCCTCCGCCGCGGCCGCGGCGCTTCCCGAAGTCACCCAAGCCCAGGCCTCACTGATCCACCGTCAGCTCGACGACTGGGCCGACAACGCCCGCGCCGTCTTCGGCGCCCGGGGCGTGGTCGCCCCGCCCCACAGCGACGGCGAGTCCGGACTGACGTACCACTTCAGCCGTGAATACCCGCTGCACCTGTGGACCGCCGGAGCCGACTGGCTGCTCAAGCCGCTCGTCGACCACGACGAGACCCGCGGCGAACGCGACCCGCGCACGGCTCACGCCCTCGCCCAAGTCGCCCTGTTCTACGAGGACTTCCTCACCCGCACCGACGAACACGGCCACCTCGCAGTCGTCCCCTCCTACTCGCCCGAGAACCGTCCCGCGAACGCGAGCTGGGGCGCGATCAACGCGGCCATGGACCTCTCGGCCGCCCGCCACGCCCTGCTCACCGCCGCCGAGTACCACCCCGAGAACCCGGAGCAGGCGCACGGCTGGCGTGCCCTCGCCGACCGGCTCCCGCCGCACCGGATCAACGCCGACGGCGCGCTCGCCGAGTGGGCCTGGCCGGGCCTCGACGACACCTACGACCACCGCCACCTCAGCCACCTCTACGGCGTCTGGCCGCTCGACGAGATCAACCCGTACGACACCCCGGACCTCGCGGCAGCCGCGTACCGGGCCCTCGAACTGCGCGGCGCCGAGAACGACTCCGCGCACGGCCATCTGCACCACGCCCTCGTCGCGGCCCGGCTGCGCGACGGCGAACGGGTGGCGCACGCCCTCGGCCAGGTGCTCAAGGGGGACTTCTTCCACGCGTCCCTGATGAGCGCGCACTACCCGAACCGTGACGTCTACAACGCGGACGCGGCGCACACCCTGCCCGCCGTGCTCGTCGAGATGCTGGTGCAGTCGACGCCGGACCGGCTGGTCCTGCTGCCCGCGCTGCCGACGGCGTACCCGAAGGGCGAACTACGAGGCATCCGCACCCGTTTCGGGGCGACGATCGACCTCACCTGGAACCAGCACGAAGCGACCGCGGTGATCCGCCCCACCCGGACCCACCGCGTCGAACTCCGGACTTCCTCCGGTGCCGAGCCGCTCGACCTCGTCGCCGGAGAAGACCGCGTTCTCACTCTGGGGACGTGGTAATCCCCCCAATCCCCCGCATTTCCCCCCACCCATGGAAGGGATCCCATGGCAACACGCACCCGCACCCGCACCCGCATCCTCAGCAGGATCGGCAAGGCCCTGCTGCCCCCGGCCCTCGCGCTCGGGGCCACCGTCGGCCTCGCCTCCGCCCCCGCCTCGGCCGCCGTCTGGAACTCCTGCGACCAGTGGGGCAACACCAGCCTGAACGGCTACACGCTCTACAACAACATCTGGGGCTCCGGCGCCGGCAGCCAGTGCATCTGGGCCAACTCCGGCACCAACTGGGGTGTTTGGGCCGACCACCCCAACACCGGCGGCATCAAGTCCTACCCCAACTCCAAGAAGGTGATCAACAAGACGATCACCTCGCTCGGCTCGCTCTCCAGCAGCTACAACGTCACCGTCCCGTCGTCCGGCGCGTACAACACGTCGTACGACATCTGGGACACCGACTACGACTACGAGATCATGCTCTGGGTCAACTACAACGGAGCCGTCGGTCCGCTCGGCACCTCGCAGGGCAACGTGACCCTCGGCGGCCACACCTGGACCGTCTACAAGGGCAGCAACGGCGCCAACGAGGTCTTCTCGTTCCTGCGGACCTCCGACTCCAACTCCGGCACCGTGAACATCCTGCCGATCCTCAAGTGGATCAAGGACACCAAGGGCTGGATGGGCAACGAGACCATCGGTGACGTCCAGTTCGGCTACGAGGTCACCTCATCGTCCGGCGGCCTGGACTTCACCACCAACAACCTGACCGTCAGCAGCAGCTGACGTCACCCGAGGGCCGGGGCCGGTCCGTGCCGTCAGGCGCGGTCGACCTCGGCCCGCAGGGCGTTGTAGTCCTCGAAGGCCGCGTCCACGTCGGCGCGGCCGAGGCCGTAGCGGGCCAGGTCGTACCTGTGCGGCGGGCTGCCCTTGGGGCGGGCGGCCACCTCCGGGAGCCGGGCGGCGTCGGCCTCGGTCCAGCGGGCGCCGATCGCCTCGTAGAGCTTCGGGGCGCCGGTGGCCGGGTCGGAGCCGAGCCAGGAGTACGGGACGTCCACCAGGGACTCGCGCGGGACGGCCGCCCGGGCCGCGAGCCCGCGCCGCACCGAGCGGCTCAGCAGGTCGAGCCAGGTGGCGCCCAGGGCGGGCAGGTCGACCGCGCGGCGGGAGAGGGCCATCCCGCACTCGACCAGACTGCAGAACGAGGCCACGGCGGTCGCGGGGTCGCGGTGGGTCCACACGAGGGTGGCGTCCGGGAACACGCTGAGCAGGGCGTCGAGGTTCCCGGTGTGCATGGGGGACTTCAGGATCCAGCGGCGGCGCGGACGGCCGTACTGGAGCACCTGGAAGCACTCCTTGAGGTGCCGGTAGTCGGGGACGAAGTCCCGCTCGAACTGCCGGGCGTGGTACTCCGGCAGATGGGCCTGGGACAGCGGCACCAGGGCGTGCGGCAGGAGGAAGGTGCACTCCTCGGGGCCCTCGGCGGTCATGGGGTGGATGTCGCGGAAACGCGGGCTGAGCAGGTAGGTGCCGTCCAGCGTCCGGCGCGCGGACGTGATCGCCTTCTGCCGCTCTCGGGGCGAGGGGGCGAGGCCGGGCGCGAGCAGCTCCCACAGCCGGGGGCAGCGGTGCTCGTCGGAGAGGGACAGCACGCTGTGGGTGAGCGTGGTGGCGGTGCGCGGCAGACCCACCACGAACACCGGCTTCTCGATGCGCTCCCGCGCGATCGCGGGCTGCTCGGCGAGCAGCCGCCGGATCCGGGCCCGGTTGGTGAGATGCCTGCGGACGTGGGACCGCGCCGACTGCCAGCCGACCGGCGACAGGCCCTCGTCGGCCGCCCACTCACGCAACAGCGGCCTGAAGCCGTCGGTGAACCACTCGTCCCCGTCCGTCTGCCCGGCCTTGCCGGCGATCCGGTCGAAGACCCGGTCCGGGTCGCGCCGGGAACCGAGCGAAGGCCGCAGTAACAGATTGGCCAGCGTCAGAGGGAGGGGGCGGGGAGTGGAAGACACGAGGCGGGGTTCCTTTGTTCGGGGCGTGGGGCGGAGGGTGCACCAACCAGTCTGCAAAACACGCAAGTTGAAGACACCACCGCCCCGCCCGGGTGCCGCTACTCGGCGACCGGCAGCCGCGCCCCGTCCCGCAGGAACAGCGGGATGCGGTCCAGCGGCGCGTCGACCGTCACGGTCGTACCGCCCTCGTACGTCTCACCCGTCCACGCGTCCGACCAGGTCGCGCCCGCCGGGAGATACGTCGTACGGGCCGTCGCGCCCGCCGTCAGCACCGGGGCCACCAGCAGGTCCGCGCCGAAGAGATAGGCGTCGTCGACCGTCCAGGTCGCCTGGTCCTCGGGGAACTCCAGGAACAGCGGGCGCATGACGGGCAGGCCCTCCTCGTGGGCCTCGCGCATGACCTTGAGGACGTACGGCTTGAGGCGCTCGCGCAGGCGCAGGTACCGCTCCATGATCGCGCCGGCCTCCTCGCCGTACGACCACACCTCGTTGGGGCCACCCGTCATGGCCGGGCCCAGCGGCATGCCGGGATCGCGGAAGCCGTGCAGGCGCATCAGCGGGGACAGGGCGCCGAACTGGAACCAGCGGACCATCACCTCGCGGTACGCCGGGTCGTCCGGGTCGCCGCCGTGGAAGCCGCCGATGTCGGTGTTCCACCACGGGATGCCGGACAGCGCGGTGTTGAGACCGGCGGCGATCTGGCTGCGCAGGGTCGCGAAGTCGGTGCCGATGTCACCGGACCACAGGGCGGCGCCGTAGCGCTGACTGCCCGCCCAGGCCGAGCGGTTGAGGGTGATGATCTCTTCCTCGCCGGTCGCGCGCAGGCCCTCGTAGAAGGTGCGGGAGTTCTCGGCGGGGTAGCTGTTGCCGACCTCCAGGCCGGGGCCGGCCCAGTAGCGCAGGTTCTCCTGGAAGCCCGGCTTCAGCTCCGGCTCGCAGGCGTCCAGCCAGAAGGCCGTGATGCCGTACGGCTCCAGGTAGTTCCGCTTCACCCGCGACCAGAGGAAGTCGCGGGCCTCCGGGTTGGTGGCGTCGTAGAAGGACACCTGGACGGTGGAGGCGACCTCCTTGTCCGGCCAGTCGGCGTGGGCCATCGGGCCGTACTGGGTGCCGATGAAGTAGCCGCGCTGCTCCATGAGTTCGTGGTTCTCGGAGAGGGGGGACACCGACGGCCAGACGGACACCACCAGCTTGATGCCGAGCTCCTCCAGCTCCCGGACCATCGCCGCCGGGTCGGGCCACTCCTCGAGGTCGAACTTCCAGTCACCCAGATGCGTCCAGTGGAAGAAGTCGCAGACGATCACGTCGATGGGCAGGCCCCGGCGCTTGTACTCCCGTGCCACGGCGAGGAGTTCGTCCTGGGTGCGGTAGCGCAGCTTGCACTGCCAGAAGCCCGCCGCCCACTGAGGCAGCATCGGGGTGCGGCCGGTGACCGCGCTGTAGTGGCGCTGCGCGTCGGCCGGGGCGCCCGCGGTGATCCAGTAGTCGAGCTGGCGGGCCGAGTCCGCCACCCAGCGAGTGCCGTTGCCGGCCAGCTCCACGCGGCCGATCGCCGGGTTGTTCCACAGCAGTGTGTAGCCGCGGCTGGAGGTCAGGACCGGGATGCCGACCTCGGCGTTGCGCTGGACCAGATCCAGGACCAGGCCCTTCTGGTCCAGCCGGCCGTGCTGGTGCTGGCCGAGGCCGAACAGCTTCTCGTCGTCGTAGGCGGCGAAGCGCTGCTCCAGGCGGTGGTAGCCGTTGCCGACGGCGGTGTACAGACGCGGGCCGGGCCACCAGAAGTGGGCGCGCGCCTCGGAGAGGAGCTCGGAACCGTCGTCCGTGCGCAGGAAGCGGATCAGCCCCTCGGCGTCGACCTCGACGGTCAGCGAGCCGACGGTCAGCGTGCCCCGGCCGCCCTCCACCTTGATGGTGGACCCGGTGGCGGGCGGCTCGTCGAGCAGGGCGCCCGGCAGCCCCTCCAGGATCGGACCGCCGAGCCGGGCGCGGACCCGGACCGCGTCCGGCCCCCACGGCTCGATGCGCACGGTCTCCTGGCGGCCGCTCCACTCCAGCACGCCGTCCCGCTCTCGGAAGGTGCCGACGGTGGGTGACGACTGCGCGAGGCCGACCTGGGGCTCGTCCCCTGCCGGGGGCTGAATTTCGGCAGACTGATTCACGTCTGGTGCTCCTTGAAGGAGGGCGGGCACGGCGGTGCCCTGGCGGGGCACGGCGTCAGAGGGAAGAGCGGAGGGGGCGAAGGTCAGGGGGCGACGGCCGGGGCGGGCCCGGTGCTCGTCCGTACCGTCAACTCGGGGGCGATCAGCACGACTTCGTCGGTCCCGTGGCCGTCGAGCTTGGCGACCAGACGCTCCACGGCGTGCCGGCCCATCTCCTGCGCGGGGATGGCGACCGACGTCAGCCGCACCGAGGCCTGGACGGCGACCTGGTCGGGGCAGATCGCGACCACCGACACGTCCTCGGGCACGGCCCGGCCCTGTTGGCGCAGCAGGGCGAGCAGCGGCTCGACCGCCGACTCGTTCTGCACGACGAACCCGGTGGTGCCGGGGCGCTCGTCCAGGACCCGGGCGAAGGTCACGGCCATCGCGTCGTACCCGCCCTCGCACGGCCGGTGCAGCAGCCGTACGCCCAGTTCCTGGGCGCGGGTGCGCAGTCCGTCCAGGGTGCGCTCGGCGAAGCCGGTGTGTCGTTCGTAGACGGCCGGGGCCTCGCCTATGACAGCGATGTCGCGGTGGCCGAGCTTCGCGAGGTGCTCGACGCACAGCGCGCCCGTCGCCTTGAAGTCGAGATCGACGCAGGTCAGGCCGGAGGTGTCGGCGGGCAGTCCGATCAGCACGGACGGCTGGTCGGTGCCGCGCAGCAGCGGCAGCCGCTCGTCGTCGAGTTCGACGTCCATCAGGATCATCGCGTCGGCGAGCCCGCTGCCGGTGACGCGGCGCACGGCGTCGGGACCCTCCTCGCCGGTGAGCAGCAGGACGTCGTAGCCGTACGTGCGGGCCGTGGTGGCCACCGCGATGGCGATCTCCATCATCACCGGCACGTACATGTCGGTGCGCAACGGGATCATCAGCGCGATGATGTTCGACTTGCTGCTGGCCAGGGCACGGGCGCCCGCGTTCGGGTGGTAGCCGAGCTCGCGGATGCTCTGCTCGACCCGCTGCCGGGTGGCCCCGGAGATGGACCGCTTGCCGCTGAGGACATAGCTCACCGTGCTCGCCGAGACTCCGGCGTGCTGGGCGACCTCGGCGAGGGTGACCATCCAGCTCTCCAAGATTTGTGAAGCGCTTCGACAGTGCGCGTTGCGAATAAGGGCGGGTGAGGGTGGTTCGACAGTAGCTCCACCGGGGGTGGGTGTCCATAGGTTGTCGAAGCGCTTCGACAGGGACTTGCGGATGTGGGGCCGAATGGGGGTGATCCGCGGCCGACCCGGTCTTTCCGGGCTGCGGGGTTCCTGCCTACCACGCCCGGCCCCGGGGAGCCATGGAACACGGGCGGGCGGCGGCCGCGAAGGCGCCCCACGCCCGCCCGCCGATCCGACGGCAACCTTTCGCGAGCCGGCGACCACTGGGAGGTCGTAGCAGGAACCCCCCGGAAGGACCCCCATGCAGCACCGCCGTCCCCACCTGTCCAAGAAGGCGAAGACCCTCGTCGCCACCACGGTCGCCCTCGCGGCCGCGGCCGGCATCACCGTCGCCCAGGCGGACGAGTCGAGCAAGAAGTGCGCGGCCTTCGACACGATCACGCTCGGCAAGTACTACGTGAACAACAACCTCTGGAACGAGGGCAAGTACACCGGCACCCAGTGCGTCTGGGACAACGCGCGGTCGGGCTCGACCATCTCGTGGGGTACGAGCTACAGCCTGGCCAACAGCGCCACGGGCAAGGACTACGACGTGAAGTCGTACGCCAGCACGGTCCTCGGCTGGCACTGGGGCTGGAAGGTCGACAAGGCGTCCACCGGGCTGCCGATCCGGGTCGGCGACCGCAAGCGGGTGAAGACCACCTGGGAGTTCTCGCTGAACTCGACCCCCGGCACCATGAACGTCGCCTACGACCTGTGGCTGCACACCAAGAACACCGCGGACTGGCAGGACCAGCCCACCGACGAGATCATGATCTGGCTCAACCGGCAGGGCGGGGCCGGCCCGCTCGGCACCAAGTACGGCAGCGTCAGCCTCGGCGGCGCGATGTGGGACATCTACCAGGGCGACATCGGCTGGAACGTCTACTCCTTCGTCCGCCGCACCAACACCACCAAGGCCACCCTGAACCTCGACGACTTCACCCAGGCCCTGGTCCGCCGCAAGCTCCTGAGCAACGACAAGTACGTCTCGGGCATCGAGTCCGGCACCGAGGTCTTCAAGGGGACCGGCCGGCTGGACACCAAGTCGTATTCCGTCGACGTCGGCTAGCGTCTCGAACAACCGCCCTGGTCCCGTTCACCGCGTGTCATCATTGCGTTCACCGTGGCGCCGGGGGCGGTGCAGCAGCACGGGGACACGAGGGGGGCTCGTGGGGACTCTGACGGCGTTGCGCGGTGCGCAGAAGTCGGCGAAGGGGGTGTCGCTCTACTCGCGGTACGTGAACCGGCCGGCCGGGCGGGTGCTCGCGGCGGGGGCGTACCGAGTGGGGCTGACGCCCAATCAAGTGACCTTGGTGAGCGCCGCGTTCACCTTCTGCGGCATCGCGGCCGTGGCACTCGTACGGCCGTCCTGGCCGCTGGCGCTCGCGGTGTACGCCGCTCTGGTGGTGGGCTTCGCCTTCGACTCGGCCGACGGACAGCTCGCGCGGCTCACCGGGAAGGGCGGGCCCGCGGGGGAGTGGCTCGACCACGTGGTGGACTGCGCCAAGATGGTCGCCCTGCACGCGGCGGTGCTGATCGCCTTCTACCGGTTCTTCGAACTCCCCGGTGATGGCTGGCTGTTGCTGCCGCTGGGCTTCCAGTTGGCCGCCGTGGTCACGTTCTGCGGCGGCCTGCTGACCGAGCAGCTCAAGCGGGGCAGGCCCGCTCAGGACGATGCGGGGAACACCCCGGCGGCTCCGCCCTCCCGGCTGCGGGCCATCGCCCTGCTGCCGGTGGACTACGGGGTGTTCTGCCTGGTCTTCCTCACGCTGGGAGCGCCCGGGGTGTTCCGGGCGGCCTATGCCGTCCTCGCCGTCGTCCACGGACTGTTCCTCGTGGCGTTCCTGGCGAAGTGGTTCAGGGAGCTGTCCGCGCTTCCCCGGATCCCGGCGTGACCAGCGCGTCCAGCGCCCTGCCCAGCAGGGTGCTGGACGTGTGCACGGTGTACGGGAAGTAGACGACCTCGACGCCGACGGTCGCGAAGTCGCGCTCCAGCCGGGCGCCCTTCTCGGTGCCCCGCCAGTCGTCGCCCTTGAAGATCACGTCGAAGCGGACCTGCTGCCAGGTCTCCAGTTTGTCGGGCACGGTCTCCACGAAAGCTGCGTCCACGTGCCGGACACTGCGCACGATCTCCAGCCGCTCCGGCAGCGGTATCACCGGCCGGCGCCCCTTCGCGAGCTCGGCCATCTCGTCCGAGACCACCCCGGCGACCAGGTAGTCGCACTGGCTGCGGGCATGCCGGAGGATGTTGAGGTGACCGATGTGGAACAGGTCGTAGACGCCCGGCGCGTAGCCGACACGATGAACCATGCGTTCTCCCCCCACGGTGAACGTCAGCCCGTCAGCACGGGCTGATGGTGCAACGACCTTACTGTGAAGTCCATCTGGAGATCGGGTGAACAGTTAAGGTGGTCAAGGATCGCTTCTGGGGGGAAGGGGACCGGCGTTGACCGGATTCGAGCCCACGCATGCCCACACCGGGCAGGACCACGTTTGTGCCGGCCGCACGCTGCTGCTGGTCTCCACCAACTACGCTCCCGAGCACACGGGCATCGGCCCTTATGCCACCCAGCTCGCCGAGCACTGGGCCGCGAGCGGCGCCGACGCCCATGTCCTCGCGGGCATGCCGCACTACCCGTCCTGGCGGCTCGACCCGGCCTACGCGGGCCGCTGGCAGGCCCGGGAAACGCGCGGCGGGGTGACCGTCCACCGGCGAAAACACACCGTGCCGGCCCGGCAGACCGCCCTGCGCCGGGCCCTGTTCGAGGCCTCTCTGCTCGCCCACCAGCTGGCCGCCCCGCCCCGCATGCCCCGCCCGCACGCGGTGGTCGCCCAGATGCCGAGCCTGGCCGGTGCGGTGGTGGCGGCGCGGATCGCCGCCCGGCACCGGGTGCCGTTCGTGCCGGTCGTCCAGGACCTGATGGGGGCGGCGGCCGCGCAGAGCGGGATCAGCGGCGGCGACCGGGCGGCGGCCGTGGCCGCACGCGCCGAGCGGTACGCCCTGAGCCGGGCGGCCCTCGTCGGCGTCATCCACGACAGCTTCCTGCCCCGGGTGGAGGCCATGGGCGTCGACCCGGCCCGCATACGGCTCGTCCCCAACTGGTCCCACGTGGCCCGTCCGTCAAAGGACCGAGCCGAGACCAGGGCCCGGCTGGGCTGGGCCGCCGACCGCCAAGTCGTCCTGCACTCCGGGAACATGGGCCTCAAGCAGGGACTGGAGGTCCTGGTCGACGCGGCCCGGCTGGACCCCGGCGTCGACTTCGTCCTGATGGGCGACGGCAACCAGCGCACGGCCCTTGAGCAACGCGCCCGCGAGGTACCCAACCTGCACTTCCTGCCGCCGGCAGAGACCGCCGACTTCCCGGACGTCCTGGCCGCCGCCGACGTCCTCGCGGTCACCCAGCGGGCCTCCGTGCTCGACATGAGCGTGCCGTCCAAGCTGACCTCGTACTTCGCCGCCGGGCGGCCAGTGATCGCCTCCGTCGCGGCCGAGGGCGGCACGGCCGACGAGGTGCGCCGCTCCGGCGCGGGCGTCCTGGTCCCGCCGGAGGACCCGGGCGCCCTGCTCACCACGCTCAAGGACCTCGCCTCCGACCCCGCCCGGGCGGACCGGCTCGGCGCCCGCGGGCCCGTGTACGTGGATGAGCGGCTCAGCCGCGCGGCCGGACTCGGCCGCCTGGACGACCTGCTGGACGAGGCACTCGGCAGCACCGCCCACGAAGGAGCGGCACGCGCATGAACGACGACATACGCGGGCAGCAGGACGAGCCCGAGCTCCTGCGCGACCAGGTCCAGCAGGTCCTGCGGCACCGCGTCCTGGTGGCCGGCGGACTGCTGGCGGGCCTGCTCGCCGGAGGCTGGTTCGGCTACGGATCGGTCGCCTCGTACGAGTCCTCCAGCGAGGTGCTGGTCCGGGCGGCGACCATCAACCCGTATGCCACCAACGGCGTTTCGGTCGACAAGCAGATCAACATCGGCAGCGAGCGGCAGACGGCCGCCGGGAACGCGGTGGCCGAACGGGCCGCCGAGCAGCTCGGCCGCAGCGCCGACGACGCCGGGGACCTGCAGGGACGCCTCCAGGTGACCAACCCGCCCGACACCCTGGTCCTGAAGTTCACCTATGTCGCCGGCACCCCGAAGGCCGCCGCCGACGGCGCCGCCGCCTTCGCCGAGGCCTACCTCGACTACCGCGAGACGCAGACCACCAGCACGGTCTCCAACATGATCTCGGGCTACAAGAAGCAGCTCGACCCGCTCGCCGAGCAGCGCGAGGACCTCCTCGACCAGATCGACCAGCTGCAGAGCGACACCGAGAAGGGCACCGCCCTGGCCGCGCAGGCCAACCTGCTCAGCCAGATCACCGAACTCACCAACGACATCAGCGAGTTGAAGGCCCTCGACACCACCCCGGGCTATGTCACGGTGAAGGCCGAACGGCCGGTCAAGGCGGAGGGCCTCGGTATGCCGATGCTCATCGCGCTCGGCGGAGTGGTGGGCCTCGCCCTCGGGCTGCTCGGCGCCTGGCTTCGGATGATCTTCGATCCCGCGGCCCGCTCGGCCGACACCGTCTCGCGGGCCCTGCGCGCCCCGGTGCTCGGCAGTCTGCCGCGGGTTCCGGAGGAACCCCTGCTCGCCGCCGACGGCGCGCTCGCCGAACAGTACCGCTCGGTGGCCTTCCGCCTCGCCTACGACCGGCACTTCGCCGACCGCCGCCGGCTGCTCGTGGTCGAGCCCAACGGCGAGGGCACCACGGCCGCCGTCGTCGCCGTCAACCTCACCGCCTGCTTCGCCGAGACAGGCATGTCCGCCCTGCTCGTCGAGGCCGACCTGCGCCACCCCGACCTGGCCCGCAGACTTCCCGCGATGCCCGGAGCACGTCCCGGCTGGGTGGGCCGGGAACCCGCGGACGGCACCCCGTGGCCCGGCGCCCGGCACATCGCCGTCGACGCGGGCGAGTCCGGCACCTTCGACCTGGTCCCCGGCGTCCGCGTCCCGCACGTGGCCCGCACCCTCACCTCCGCGGCCACCACCCGCCTCATCGACCAGGCGGACGCCCCGAACACCACCGTCGTCGTCCTCGCCCCGCCCGTCCTTTCCTACGCCGACGCGCTCGCCCTCGTCGACCGCGTGGACGGCGTGGTCGTGGTGTGCGACCCGCGCACGGTCGCCCGTACGGCACTGGAACGCATCCGGGAACTCATAGACGGGGCCGGCGGGCAGGTCCTCGGTGCGGTGCTGCACCAGGGCGGGCGGCAGCGAAAGGGGCGCCGCAGGGCACAGGGCCCGGCCCCGATCCCGACCGCACCCCTGACCGCCGAGTCCGTCACGCGCGACAGCCTGTCCTCGGGCAGCAGGTGAGGGCCCGTACGGCCGCCCTCTGCTCCGTCCTCGACCAGGCGGTCAGCGCGCTCACCAACATCGCCGTCCTGGTGCTGGTCGCCCGGCACAGCGAGGCCGACACCTTCGCCCTGTTCGCCACGGCGTACGTGGTGTTCAGCGTGCTCCTCGGCGGCTTCGGGGCGTACGTCGGCCAGGAGTTGGTGCTGCACCGCGGCGAGACCGGGCCGCTGCGCCAGGCCTGTCGCAGCGCGGTCGCGTTCACGGTGTGCGCCTCGACCGTGCTGGGGGCGCTGCTCGCGGGTGGCGCGCTGCTCACGACCGCCGACGCGGCGGTGTTCGCGGCCCTCGGCCTGGTCCTGCCGGTCACCCTCACCCAGGACACCCTGCGCTATTGCTTCTCCGTCCTGCGCAAGCCTCAACTGGCCCTGTTCACCGATCTGCTGAGGCTCGCGGCCGTCCTGCCCGCCCTCCTGCTCCAGCCCGACGGCGCCTCCGCGGCCCGGACGACCCTGGTGTGGGGCCTGTCCGCCGTGCCCGCCCTGCTGCTGGCCCTCGCGCTGCTGCGCCCGCACGTCAAGGGCGAGCGGACGGACGTGAAGCGCTATCTCGTACGGGGCCATCTGGGCCGGCGCTTCCTGGTCGAGTTCGGTGTCGGCAACGCCACCAGCCAGCTCGCCGTCCTCGCCCTGGGCCTCTTCGCGACCCCGCTCGCCGTCGGCGCGCTGCGCGGTGCGACCACCCTGTTCGGACCGCTCAACGTGGCCTTCAACGCGGCCACCGGCTTCGGCCCGCCCCTGCTCACCCGGCACCCGGCCCCGCGCCGGGCGGCCCTGCTCGCGGGCGGCGCGCTGGCCGCCGTGGCAGCAGGCTGGGGCGCCGTGCTGTACGCGCTGCCCGCGTCCTGGGGCCGTCAACTCCTCGGCGACACCTGGGAGTCGGCGGCCGAGGTACTGCCCGCCACCGGTGCCCAGTACGCGGCGATGGCCTTCGGCGTCTCCGGGCTGCTCGCCCTGCGGGTGCTCGCGCCACGCGCCACCCTGCCTGTCCAGCTGGTGTTCTCGCCGGTGTCGGCCGCACTGCTGCTGGCCGGTTACGCGTGGACGGGCGTCGTCGGCGCGGCCTGGGGTCTGTGCCTGGGCTCGGCGCTGAAGGGGGCGGCGGCGTGGGCGCAGGCCGCGCGGACGGCCCCGCCCGGGGAGGAGCCCGTCAGCGCAGCTGTCGCCACCGCTCCGGGCGCAGCGTCGTGATGAGTGCCAGGCACATGATGCCGATGGCGATCCGGCCGGAGGCTTGGAGGAGGGGGCCGGGTAGCGGCGCTGAAGGGGGCGGCGGCGTGGGCGCAGGCCGCGCGGACGGCCCCGCCCGGGGAGGAGCCCGTCAGCGCAGCTGCCGCCACCGCTCCGGGCGCAGCGTCGTGATGAGTGCCAGGCACATGATGCCGATGGCGATCCGGCCGGAGGCTTGGAGGAGGGGGCCGGGTAGCGGCGCTGAAGGGGGCGGCGGCGTGGGCGCAGGCCGCGCGGACGGCCCCGCCCGGGGAGGAGCCCGTCAGCGCAGCTGTCGCCACCGCTCCGGGCGCAGCGTCGTGATGAGTGCCAGGCACATGATGCCGATGGCGATCCGGCCGGAGGCTTGGAGGAGGGGGCCGGGTAGCGGCGCTGAAGGGGGCGGCGGCGTGGGCGCAGGCCGCGCGGACGGCCCCGCCCGGGGAGGAGCCCGTCAGCGCAGCTGTCGCCACCGCTCCGGGCGCAGCGTCGTGATGAGTGCCAGGCACATGATGCCGATGGCGACCCGGCCGGAGGCTTGGAGCAGGGGGCCGCGCAGGAGGATGAAGGAGTAACCGGCGACCAGGGGCACGGCCAGGGTGAGGATGCCCGCCGGTCCCGGCCGGGCCACCGCGTGCGCGTAGCGCCGGTCCACCCGGGCGGACACCCACCCGATCAGGCCGAACCCGGCGACCATCCCGAACGGCCCGAAGTCCAGCCAGAGTTCGGTCCACAGGGGCGAGGAGCGGTTGGTGTTGGTCGCCGCCATCCACTCGCTGACCATCACGCCGGTGTCCTTCGGCTTGTCCGTCCACACGGACCGGGGCACGAAGAACAGCGCGGAGCCGGCGACCTGGCGGCCGTACGTGTGGCCGTTGCCCGCGTCCGCGTACGTGATGGTGTTGGCGAACATCGCCATCTGGTCGTAGTCCTTGAGCACCAGCGGATCGAGCACCGACGTCGTCTCGGTGGCACGGGTGTTGGCGTCGTCGTAGCGGAACTTGTCCGCGAACGGGAAGATCAGCACGGCCGCCGCGACCCCCAGCGACAGGGCCGCCCGGTACATCGCAGGGCTCTGCGGGAACACGGTGAAGAGCAGGGCGAGCAGGACCGTCAGGAACCAGTAACGCGGGTTGGAGATCGGGTTGTTGACGATCGTGTTCAGGCCGATGAGTGACACCAGCGCGATCCACGGCAGCGGCCGGCCGCGGGCCCGCGGAGAAGTGATCAGCCAGCGGGTCACCACCATCAGCGCGAGCAGCGCGGGCACCGTCCCGAAGCCGCGCAGGATCGCCGTACCGGCCTGTGAACCGGCACTGGAGACCCCGCTGTCCGCGATCGACTCGTTGATCTCCATCCGGCTGGCGAAGAACACCGGGAGTCCGCCCAGCTTCAGCACGAACAGCCCGCTCCCGACGAACGCCACCGCGATGAGCACGGCGAGCCGGCGCCTGGAGACCATCGCCGGCCGGAACGTCGTCCGGGCGGTAGGCCGCACCCCCGGCCGCACCAGCAGCGCCCCCGCGTCGAAGGCCGCGCACGCCACCAGCACCAGAGCCACCGCCAGCGCCAGGTCGGACCGCGAACCCGCCACCGGCACCGGGGTCTTGCCGACCACCTCCTGCGCGAGCGCCGCGATGCCCATGGCCATGTAGACGAACAGCCAGAAGGTGCCCTGGAGCAGCTTGCGGTGCCGGCCCAGGATCATCGCGGACAGCCGGGCACCCGCGTACACGGTGAGCACCAGCTGGAGCCAGTACACCTGGTCGCGCAGGCCGGCGCCGGGCTGCAGGGCGACGAAGGCCGGCATCAGGACCGTCAGCCCGAGGACGAGCGGCAGCGCGAGGACGCGGCGGAGGGTGCCGCGCGGCGAAGTCCACTGTGTTCCCGCGGACACATGTGTTCCCACCGACACAGTTCCCGCCGCCATAAGCCCCCCTCTACGTTTCGTTCACAGAGTCTACGGATTTGTGTGCGAAAGGCGGGTGGAATCCCTAGGGTGATCGCAGAGGGGGGTAACTCATGCGAGACCTACGCACGTTCACCCTGTCCGGATACGACAAGGGCCGCGGCATCGCGGTCCAGGCGCTCTGGTTCTGCGTGATGAACACGCTGTTCATGGCCTGGTTCTGCCCGGCGCGGGTGCGCGTCGCCCTGCTGCGTGCCTTCGGGGCGCAGATCGGCGAAGGGGTGCTGATCAGGCACCGTGTACGGGTCCTGTGGCCCTGGAAGCTGAGCATCGGCGACCACACCTGGATCGGCGAAGGCGCCTGGCTGCTCAACCTCGAACCGGTGACCATCGGATCCCATGTGTGCGTCTCCCAGGAGGCGCTGCTGTGCACCGGCAGCCACGACCACCGCAGCACCGACTTCCGGTACCGCAACGCGCCCATCCGCGTCGAGGACGGCGCCTGGATCGCGGCACGCGCGACCGTGCTGGCCGGCGTGACGGTCGGGCCGCACGCGGTGGTCGGCGCGGGCGCGGTCCTCGGCCGTGACCTGCCCGAACTCACCCTGCACACGGCGGACGGCACCCGTGCCCTGAAGGAGCCCACGCCGTGAGAGCCCTGCACGCCGTCACCCTGCACACACCCACCCAGGCCTTCGGCGGCCCGGTGCGCGTGGCCGTCAACCTCACCGGGGGCCTCGCCGCACGCGGCGTCGACACCCGGATCGTCGCCCTCGGCTCCGGCTTCGACGGCCCGCTCCCGGCGGACGTCGACGGCCGCCCCGCCCGTCTCTACCCGGCCCGCCGCGTCGTACCCGGCGCCGGGTTCAGCGGCCTCACCTCGCCCGCTCTGCTCCTCGGGGCCCGCCGCCTGGTCAAGGCCGCCGACGTGGTCCACGTCCACCTCGCCCGCGACCTGGTCACCCTGCCGATCGCGCTGGCCGCCCTGAGCGCGCGCCGCCCGCTGGTGGTCCAGACGCACGGCATGGTCGACCCGAGCGACAAGGCCCTCGCGAAGGTGCTGGACGCCCTCGCGGTACGCCGGGTGCTGCGCCGCGCGGACGCCGTCCTGCACCTCACGGCATACGAACGCAAGGGCCTGGACGCGGTGTTGGGCACCGCCGACCCCGGAAACGGGGTACGTCTCGTCAACGGCGTGCCCGCGCAGGAGCGCCGACCGCGTCCCGAGGGGCCGCCCCGGGTGCTCTACCTGGCCCGGATGCAGGCCCGCAAACGCCCGGCGGACTTCGTAGCCGCCGTACCCGAGGTGCTGCGCCGGCATCCCGACGCCCGCTTCGTGATGGCCGGGGCCGACGAGGGCGAACTCGGGGCCGCGCTGAAGCTCGCCGAGGCGCTGGGGGTGTCCGACTGCGTCGAGTACCTGGGCAGCCTGGCGCCCGGTGCGGTCCTCGGCGAGCTGCGCCGCACCCACGTGCATGTCCTGCCCTCGGTGGACGAGCCGTTCCCGATGTCCGTCCTGGAGGCCCTCTCGGTGGGCGTCCCATCGGTGGTGACCCCCACCAACGGCCTCGCCGACGACCTCGCCCGCTCCGGCGCGGGGCGGGTGGCGAGGACCCCGGAGGCCCTGGCCGCCGGGATCATCGCCCTCCTGGAACCCGCTGCCCAGGACGCCGCCTCCGCGGCGGCCTGGCAGCTGTCCCGTACGTCCTTCTCGCTGGAGGCGGTCACCGACCGCCTCCACGCGCTCTACGACTCCTTCTGCCAGGCGTAACACCCGCTGGACGTGAAGGACTCGGTGCCCTTCTTGACCGTGATCCGGTGCGCGCCGCCCGACGCCCCGTCGAGGGACCACGAGCAGTCCTCCATCGGGGTGAGGGCGCGGTAGGTGCCCGGGACGGGATCGGCGTGGGTGCCGTCGGCGTAACCGCCCTCGGTGTCCTCGATGAGCGACTTCAGCTCGGGGCACAGGCCCTTCACCGCCTCCTCGGCGCCCTTGACCTCACCGGCGATGACCGCCCCCACGGTGGCGTCCCGGTCGACCTTCGCGGTGGCGGCGAGCTTGTCGCACGTCTCCTGACCGGCCTGCAGGATGGCCGCCGGGTCGATTCCCTCGGGGACGCGTCCGGACAGGTACTTCTTCTCCTCCTTGGTGAACGACCCGGTGACCGGGGTCAGTTCGTCGTCGGGGACGGTGTTCTTCGGTCCCTGGGACGACGACGCCCCGCTCGAAGGCTTCCTCTCGGCAGCGGTGCTGGGAGACGGCGAAGGCTCCGCCGAAGCGGCCGCGCGCGGAGCACTCCCCGCGGTTCCGGACGCCTCGGTGCGCTGCTCGCCGCCCCCGCCCCCGCCCCCGCCGCACGCGGCGAGCAGGGGCAGGAGCAGGAGTGCCGCGAGGGCGGGGCGCCTCATGGGGCCGTCCCGGTCGCGTAGTGCGAGGTGACCTGGCTCGCGGTCAGGGCGCTCCCGTACACCGCGACCTCGTCGATCAGCCCGGTGTAGTACCGGCTGGTCGGCCTGCTGGGCCAGCTGTCGAGGTTGTCGCCGCCGACCCGCCAGAAGCCGCTGCGGTTCTCGCTGGTGGTGACCAGGGCGTTGGAGGCGCGCAGCGTGCCGTCCACGTACAGCCTGAGGCCGCCGGAGCCCTGGGTGGCGACCACGTGGTGCCAGGCCCCGTCGTTGAAGGACTGGGTGGTGTTGATGGTCCGCACGGTGCCGGTGTAGACGCCGAAGTAGAGGCGGCCGGCGTTGTTCAGGTACAGGTGCTTGTCGTAGGACGTGGACGTCAACTGCACCTTGTTGGCGAAGCCGATGAGCTTGCCGCCGGTGGTCGTGGTCGTCTTGAACCACAGTTCCAGGGAGTACGCCGACGGGGTGGCGTGCCGTTTGTCGGTGTACGTCCACTCGCTCTGCGACCCCGTGTAGCCGACCGACGAGCCGGAGCCGGCCGCCCCGTCCGCGACGGCCTGCGTCGGCGCGTTCCAGTGGACGCCGCTGTCGTCCGCGCCGGAGCTGTCGGCCGCGTAGGCGTTCGCGGTCTCGTTGAACCGCCAGTACAGGCCCGCTCCGTCACCGCGGACGGCTGCCGCGTAGGCGTCCGCCGCGCTCGCCACGGTCACCGACTGGGCGGCGGACCGGGCTGAGGTGTTCGTGCCGTCCGAGGCGCTGATCCGGTAGGAGTGCGTCTCGCCGGCCGCGACGGCCGGGTCCGTCCAGGTGATCTGGGGCCGGGACCAGGGCAGCGAGTCGCCGGTCACCTCGTACACCGGGGTGCTCCCGCCGTCCTTGTACACGCGGTACGTGAGACGGCTGTCGTCGGTGTCGAAGCTGGAGCGCCAGTGCACGGCCACCTTGTCGGCCTCGATGCTCTCCACCTTGACCTGCGGCACGGTCGGCGCGCCGGTGTCGGGGCCGGAGGCGAACCGGGTCAGGGCCTGCTGGGGCGTGCCGTCGACGGTGGTGAACTCGCCGCCGACCCACAGGTAGTCGGTGCCGTCCTTGGGGGCGAGGGCGAAGACCCGCGGGCCGATGCCCTCACCGATGCCGTCGTTGGTGTCCGGGACCCAGCCCAGCAGCGCCGGGTCGGCCGTGGTCTGGGCGAGCAGATGGCGGCGCTGCCCGTCCGGGAAGGACCCCATCGTGGAGCAGTCGTGGGCGTGCGAGGCGCTGTAGACCACGCCCTGGTACAGCTGCAGGGCCTGGGTGGCGCCGAGGCAGGTGTCGCGCCAGCGCTGTGCGAAGGTGTCCGGCTCGAAGGCCGCACGGCCGTCGAAGACACCGCCGCCCGTGCCCTCGCTGGCCGTGTACACGCCCGAGGCGTCGGCGGTGATGTCCTTCACGACCGAGTTGTTCGGGAAGAACCCGCTCGGGTAGGCCGTCGTCACCGCGCCGGTCGTGGCGTCGGTGACGGCGAGCGCGTGCGAGTTGGCGCCGTTGACGGTGAAGAAGTCCCCGCCGATCACCACGTGCTGCCCGTCCGCGGCGACCTCGACGGCGCGTCCCGGCTCGTCCGCGTTCGCGGTCCAGGCGGTCAGCGCCCCGGCCGTGTCCACGGCGGCGAACCGTTCCCGTGTCTGGCCGTTCACCGTGCCGAAGTCCCCGCCGAGGTACACGGTGGAGTCCGTCACGTCCAGCGCCCGCACGGTGGCCGTGACGGCCGGGTGGAAGTCGGGGTTCGGGGTGCAGGTGTCGATGTCGATCGCGGCCAGGCTGTTCACGCCGACGCCGTTGACCGCGCCGAAGTAGCCACCCGCGTACAGGGTCTGGCCGTCCGGCGAGACGTCGAGCGCCCGGACGGTCGCCACGCCCTCCCCGACGGTGAACGACAGGGTGCAGCCGGTGGGCGCCCCGGTCGCCGCGTCGAACGCGGCGAAGTTCACCGCCTGTTGCTCGGCGGGATCCCCGGCGGCGGCTCCGGCGGGCCGTATCGCCGAGAAGGTGCCCCCGGCGAACACCGTCCCGTCGGCCTGGGCGAGGGCGTGCACGATGCCGTTGGTCTGCCAGGTCGGCAGGTCGTCGGCGGTCAGGGCCACCGGGGCGGTGATCGCGGTGGCGTCGGTGGCGGTGAGCGGGACGGTGAGTAGGGGAGCGGTGAGCGCGAGAGCGAGCGCCGTGACGCTTCTTCGGGATCTGAATCCGCGGCTCGTGGATCCGCGGCTCATGGATCTGTCGTGCATGTACTTCTCCCTGTGCTACGAGCGGTGCTAGGAGCGTGGGGGGTGCGAAAGGGGCCGGGCGGCCCGGGGGAGGGGTGGCCGGACCGCCCGGCTGATCGGGTAGCCGGCTCAGGACGGGCTGAAGGTGAGCACGAGCTCGGGCCGGTATTCCGTGGTGCCGTACTCGCCGGACCACAGCCACAGCGCGTCGGTACCGGCACTGGTCAGCGCCACCGACGTCGTCGACCCCAGCAGGCTGTCCAGCCCGCCTGTGTCCAGGGCCACTTCGTAGTCGGTCGACACCGCGTCGGGCGCCGCCAGCGTGCCCAGGACGGTCGGGGACAGGGCGGGACGGTTGGCGTACGTGACCCCCGTCTCGGTCCAGTCCCCGGTCACCGGCACCACGTCGAACGAGTCCGCGGACCCGGCCGTGCTGAGCGAGGTGGTCCGCAGCCTGAGCACCGCGCTCGTCAGCTCCGTGCCGCTGGGTGCGGCCGGCAGCGGGAAGCGCAGATAGCTGAGGTACGCGCTGGTGCCGCGCACCGCGAGCGAGGTCGACGTGCCGTAGTTGGTGCCGGTCGCCGAGGCGTTGACGTACGAGTCCTCCGAGGCGGGGACCGTCACCGACGACTCCTCGCCGCCGGACCCCGTGCCGAGGGCGTGGTGCGCGGCGACCTGCGCGGCGCCGAGCGCGCTCGGATACACGGCCGTCTCGTCGACCGTGCCCGCGAAGAACGCGCTCGTCGGGTTGGACGGCCACCCCGTGAGGGTGTCCCCGCCGACCCGCCAGAAGCCCGTGGTGTTCAGCGCGGTGGTCACCGTGTTGGAGCCGACCTGCGCCCCGTCCACGTACAGCGCCATGCCGTTCGCGCCCTGGGTGGCGGCCACGTGGTGCCAGGCGCCGTCGTTGTACGACCGCGTGGACAGCAGGGTCGCCTGGTTCCCGGCCCGCACGCTGCCCGTGCCGAAGCCGAGCTGACCGGCGTTCGTCATGTAGACGAGCCGGTCGGAGTTCCGGCTGAAGTACCCCTGTCCGGTACCGAAGTTGTCGCCGAAGCCGATGATCCGGCCACCGCTGGTGGTCGTCGTCCGGAACCAGGTCTCCACCGTGTACGTGTCCGGCCTGGCGTGCCGCTTCTCGCTGTACACGTACTCCGAGGTGCCGTTGAGCCCGAGCGCCGTACTGGATCCGGGAACCGCGGCCGGGGTCTGCCGGTACGACGGGGTGCTCACGTAGGCGCCGCCGTCGTCGGCCCCGCCGCTGTCGGCGGCGAAGGTGCCGGAGGACTCGTCGTAACGCCAGTACAAGCTCGCGCCGTCCGAGCGCACCCGCGCCGCGTAGACGTCCGCCGAACCCGCCGCCGTGGCGCTGCGCGCCGTAGACAGCGCGCTGGTGTTCCTGCCGTCGCTCGCCGTGATCCGGTACGAGTACGTGGCCCCGGCGGTCACCGAGGTGTCCGTCCACGACAGCTGCGGGCGCTCCCACGGCCGCGAGTACACGGTCGTGGTGTGGATCGGCGTGCTCGCCCCGTTGCGGTAGACCGCGTAGGTGAGATTGCCGTCGTCCAGGTCCTGGCTCGCCTGCCAGCGCACGTTCACACTGCCCGGCGTCTCGCTGGAGACCCACGCGGCCGGTGTACTGGGCGCCCCGGTGTCCGGGCCGGTGCCGAACCGGGTCAGGCTCTGCTGGGCCGAGCCGTTGACGGTCGTGAACTCGCCCGCCGCCCAGAGGAACGCGGAACCGCCGCTGTCGGCCAGAGTGAGCGCCCGCGGGCCGAGCTGCTCGCCCGTGCCCTCGTTGGTGTCCGGCGCCCAGGCAAGCAGTGTCGGATCGTTCACGCCCTGCGCGAGGAAGTGCTTGCGCTCGACGTTCGGGAACCAGCCCATGGAGGAGCAGTCGTGGGTGTGGTGCCCGCTGTACAGCACCTCCTGGTACACCGCGAGTGCCTGGTTGGCGCCCTGGCAGGTGTCCCGCCAGCGTTGCCCCCAGTCGCCGGTGTTCAGGGCGATGCGCCCGTCGAAGGAGGCGCCGCCCATGCCCTCGCCTGCCGCGTACACACCGGTGCCGTCGGTCACCAGGTCCTTGACGACGGCGCTGGCCGGGATGAAGCCGGTCGGATACGCGTGCTCCAGCGCGCCGGTGCCGCTGTCCACCACGGCCAGGGCGTGCGAGTTCGTGCCCTCGACGGCGGTGAAGTCCCCTGCGAGCACGACCTGTTCGCCGTCCTCGGTGACCTCGACCGCCCGCCCGGACAGGTCCGCGTCCGCGGTCCACGGGGTGAGCGCCCCGGCCGGGGTGAGCGCGGCGAAGCGCTGCCGTGCGGTGCTCCGTACGGTGGTGAAGTCGCCGCCCGCGTAGACGGTGCCGTCGGGCGCCACGTCCAGGGCGCGCACGGTCGCGTTGAAGGCCGGGTTGAACGCGGCGCGGGCCGCGCAGGTGTCGATGTCGACGGCCGCGAGCCCGTTCACCGCGACCCCGCTCACCGCGGTGAAGTAGCCGCCCGCGTAAAGGGTTTCACCGTCCGGCGAGACCGCGAGCGCCCGCACGGTCGCCGTTCCGGTGGTCCGGGTGAAGGACAGCGAACAGCTCGTCGGCGCCCCGGTCGCCGCGTCGAACGCCGCGAAGTTGACCGCCGACCGGGTGCCGGTGCCGCCGGAGGCGACCCCCGGCGGCCGGATCGTGGAGAAGGTGCCGCCCGCGAAGACCGTGCCGCCGCTCTCCGCGAGCGCCCACACGATCCCGTTGGTCTGCCAGGTGTCCAGATCCTCCGCGGTGAACGCGACCGGAGCGGTGACCGCGGCGGCCGGGGGCGCGGTGGCCGCCGTGCCGCCCAACAGCCCTGCTGTCAGGGCGAGTACGGCTGTCAGTGCCCGTCTCGCGCGTTTCATCTGTCTACCCGGACCGCGGTCCCGGCCAGCTCCTGCTCCAGCCGGGCCATATCGGCGTCGACCATGATCCGGGCCAGCTCGTGCACCCGCACCGAGGGCTTCCAGCCCAGCAGCTCCTCGGCCTTGGAGGCGTCCCCGATCAGCGCGTCGACCTCGCTGGGCCGCTCGTACTTGGGGTCGTAGCGTACGAACTCCCCCCACTCCAGGCCCACATGGGAGAAGGCCACCTCCAGGAACTGCCGTACGCTCGCGGCCTCGCCGGTGGCCACCACGTAGTCGTCCGGCACATCCCGCTGGAGCATCCGCCACATCGCCTCGACGTACTCCGGCGCGTACCCCCAGTCGCGCACCGCGTCGAGGTTGCCGAGGTGGAGACGGTCCTGCAGACCGGCCTTGATCCGGGCCACCGCCCGGGTGATCTTGCGGGTCACGAAGGTCTCTCCGCGGCGCGGCGACTCGTGGTTGAAGAGGATGCCGTTCACCGCGAACATGTCGTACGCCTCGCGGTAGTTGACGGTCGCCCAGTAGCCGAAGACCTTGGCGCAGCCGTACGGGCTGCGCGGGTGGAACGGCGTCCCCTCGTTCTGCGGGGGCGGGGTCGAGCCGTACATCTCGGAGGAGGACGCCTGGTACAGCCGCGTATGGATACCGCTCGCCCGCACCGCCTCCAGGAGCCTGATCGCACTCAGACCGGTCACGTCGCCCGTGTACAGCGGCGCGTCGAAGGAGACCCGGACATGGGACTGCGCGCCGAGGTTGTACACCTCGTCGGGCCTGAGGTCCCGCAGCAGGTTCACCAGCGCCACCCCGTCCGAGAGGTCCGCGTGGTGCAGGACGAAGGACCGCTCCGGCTGGTCCGGGCCCTGGTAGATGTGGTCGATCCGCTCGGTGTTGAAGCTCGACGACCGGCGGATCAGGCCGTGCACGGTGTACCCCTTGCTCAGCAGCAGCTCCGCCAGATACGAGCCGTCCTGACCGGTGACCCCGGTGATGAGTGCCGACTTGCCCATCCGTACCCCCCTCTGTGCGGCCGAAAAGGCCGCGTTTTCACATGAATTGATCAGAATTAAGCGGAACATCCCCCCGGCGGGCCGGTCGCTGACACAATCCGCCCATGACAGCTGACGCTCCGCCCCAGCCCCAGCCCACGTCCGAGCCCGAGCTCACGCCCAGGCCCTCCCTGCTTCCGCACCCGGCCCGGGTGTTCGTCGCGGGCCACCGCGGTCTGGTCGGGTCCGCGGTGGCCCGCCGGCTCGAGGCCGACGGGCACGAGGTGCTCACCCGCGGCAGGGACCAGCTCGATCTGCGCGACGCCGCGCGGACCGAATCCTTTCTGCGCGACGTCCGCCCGGACGCCGTCGTGCTGGCCGCCGCCAAGGTGGGCGGCATCATGGCCAACAGCACCTACCCGGTGCAGTTCCTGGAGGACAACCTCCGGATACAGCTGAGCGTCATCGCCGGCGCGCACACCGCCGAGGTGCCCCGGCTGCTGTTCCTGGGCTCGTCCTGCATCTACCCGAAGCTCGCCGAGCAGCCGATCCGCGAGGACTCCCTGCTCACCGGCCCGCTGGAGCCGACCAACGAGGCCTACGCCATCGCCAAGATCGCCGGCATCTCCCAGGTCCAGTCGTACCGCCGCCAGTACGGCGCCGCGTACATCAGCGCCATGCCGACCAACCTCTACGGCCCCGGCGACAACTTCGACCTGGCCACCTCGCACGTACTGCCCGCGCTGATCCGCCGCTTCCACGAGGCCCGCGAGAGCGGCGCCCCCGAGGTCGTGCTGTGGGGCACCGGCACCCCGCGCCGGGAGTTCCTGCACGTCGACGACGTGGCCGCGGCCTGCGCCCTGCTCCTGCAGCGCTACGACGACGAGGGCCCCGTCAACATCGGATGCGGCGAGGACCTCCCGATCCGCGAACTCGCCGAGCTGGTCCGCGAGGTGACGGGCTATCAGGGCGAGATCGTCTGGGACACGACCAAGCCCGACGGCACCCCGCGCAAACTCCTGGACGTCTCCCGCCTGACCGCCCTCGGCTTCAAGCCGTCCGTGGACCTCCGGGACGGCATCGCATCGACGTACAAGTGGTGGCTCGCCCAGCACTGAACATCCCACGGTTCCACCGCGCCCCAAAGGGGCGCGGGCAGTATCGATATGCGGCTCCGCCGCGCGGGCGCGACCAGCCCCAACGGGCCCGCAGTCAGACAACGACCTCATCCGGCTCCCCCTGCGGAGCTAATACGCCCCGCGGCCGTCGACGACGGCGCGCAGGGTGCGGGTCATGATCAGTACGTCCGCGGCGACCGACCAGTTGTCCACGTACCAGAGGTCCAGCGCCACCGTCTCGTCCCAGGACAGGTCGGAACGCCCGCTGACCTGCCACAACCCGGTCATGCCGGGCTTGACCGCGAGGCGCCGGTGCTCGGTGCGGCTGTAGCGGGCGACCTCGTCGGGCAGCGGCGGACGCGGCCCAATCAGGGACATGTCACCAAGAAGTACGTTGAAGAGCTGCGGCAACTCGTCCAGGGACAGCCGGCGCAGCACCGCCCCGAGGCGGGTGACGCGAGGATCCCGGCGCATCTTGAACATCCGCCCGTTGTGCCGGCCGGCCGCGTCCGGGGCGAGCTCGGCCCGGCGGGCCTCCGCGTCGGCGACCATGGTGCGGAACTTCCACATGGTGAACGGCCGCCCGCCCTGCCCGCACCGCGTCTGCCGATGGAAGACCGGGCCGGGCGACGAGCAGCGCACGGCGAGCGCGAGCCCACCGAGCAGCGGCGCCAGCGCCAGGAGCCCGAGCAGCGCCCCCGTCCGGTCCAGCAGCGACTTCAGCCACGGCTGCCCGAACTCCTGGGCGGGCGGCGCCACCTGAAGCACCGTCAGCCCCGCCGCCGAGCTTGGCCGCACCCGCGCCTCGGCGACCTCCGCCAGGCCCGGGACCACGGCCAGCTGCAGTCCCGCCCCGTGCAGCGCCCAGGACACGTGCCGCAGCCGCTCGCCGGTCATCCGCAGCCCCGGCACCACCAGGGCCACCTCCGCCCCGGAGGCCTCCACGGCCCGCAGGACGACGTCGGCGTCCTGGCTGTGGTCCGAGGTCAGCGGAGTCAGCCGGTCCATCACCGGCATCCCGCACCCCAGGGCCTGGAACCCGACCGGCACCGCCCCCACCACCACGTACGGATGGTCCGTACGGGATGCGAGCCGCCCCACCACCTGATCCACGGAGGCCGGCTCCCCCACCACCAGCGCCCGGCGCACCGCCCGCGCCTCGCGCCGCTGGCGGTTGAGATGCAGCCGAGTGAGCGGCGCGACCGTAGCCGTCAGGAGCAGCCCCGGGACCAGAGCGACCAGTGCCGGCGTCGGCCGGGGCCCGTTCTCCAGGTCGGACAGGACCAGTGCCAGCGCCAGGAGCCCGGCGAACAGCACCCAGTCCCGCACGGCCGCCAGCACGCCCCACGACTCACCTAACCGCTGCTCCGCGTACCGGCCCCGCATCGCCCGGACGGCCGCCCACACCCCCGCGCCCACCAGTCCGCCGACGACGGGCATCTCCTGCGCGTCCGCCTCCAGCGCCGCGGCCAGCGGAACACCGATCCCACAGGTGTCGGTGACGACCGTGAGTGGTCGGTACCAGCGCGCCTTGCCGTCGCCGGGCTGCCTCTTCGGCCGCTGTAAGCCCTTCGGCCGCTCTAAGCCCTTCGGCCGCGACCGGTCAGGTCGCGGTCTCGCCGGACCGTCCTCCTCCACAACCCCCTGGACGGTTCCCGGTTCCCCGGCCGACTCCGACATGCCGACATCCCGCATGCGCTGCCCCCCAGCCACACGTCGCCGTCACGAGCACATCCGTCACTTGTTTCCCCACCGAACGGATGTGCCCAAGTGATCGAAGAACTTAGGGCACATCTGTGTTGGTTGACTGGCGTTTCCGAGGAATTCACAAGAATCTGGTGAAGGAGTTGCCGGAGGGTCTTCACGCAACCGCCACGATATGTGACGGAAAATAACGGGGAAAGTACGGATGGCCAACGGGTGGACCGAGCGCGAGGGGTGGTCGGGTCGCCCGCTATCGGGTACATACGATCCAGTAGCACCGGTCAGTAACGTAACGGACCCAAGATCCCGATTCGCGGCGAGGTGAGCCTCAATGTCCGCAGCACCCACCCAACCCACCGTCACCGAGCGTGAAGCACGCCAGGTGGCGGAGGCCGCCCGGGAACAGGACTGGCGCAAGCCCAGCTTCGCCAAGGAACTGTTCCTCGGCCGCTTCCGGCTCGACCTCATCCACCCCCACCCGATGCCGCCCGACGAGGCCGCCCAGCGCGGCGAGGAGTTTCTCGCCAAGCTGCGGGACTTCTGCGAGACGAAGATCGACTCGGCGCGGATCGAGCGCGACGCGCGGATCCCCGACGAGACGATCAACGGGCTCAAGGAGCTCGGCGCCCTCGGCATGAAGATCGACACCAAGTACGGCGGCCTCGGCCTCACGCAGGTCTACTACAACAAGGCCCTTGCCCTGGTCGGCTCGGCCAACCCGGCGATCGGCGCCCTGCTGTCCGCTCATCAGTCGATCGGCGTACCGCAGCCGCTGAAGATGTTCGGCACCCAGGAGCAGAAGGACACCTTCCTGCCGCGCCTGGCCCGCACCGACATCTCTGCGTTCCTGCTGACGGAACCGGACGTCGGCTCCGACCCCGCGCGCCTGGCCACGTCCGCCGTCCCCGACGGCGACGACTACGTCCTCGACGGGGTCAAGCTGTGGACCACCAACGGCGTGGTCGCCGACCTGCTCGTCGTCATGGCCCGCGTGCCCAGGTCCGAGGGCCACAAGGGCGGCATCACCGCCTTCGTCGTCGAGGCCGCCTCCGAGGGCATCACGGTCGAGAACCGCAACGCCTTCATGGGCCTGCGCGGACTGGAGAACGGCGTCACCCGCTTCCACCAGGTCCGCGTCCCCGCCGCCAACCGTATCGGCCCGGAGGGCGCCGGCCTCAAGATCGCCCTCACCACCCTGAACACCGGGCGCCTCTCGCTGCCCGCCATGTGCGTCGGCGCCGGAAAGTGGTGTCTGAAGATCGCCCGCGAGTGGTCGGCGGCCCGCGAACAGTGGGGCAAGCCGGTCGCCTTCCACGAGGCGGTCGGCTCGAAGATCAGCTTCATCGCGGCGACCACCTTCGCCCTGGAGGCCGTACTCGACCTGGCGTCCCAGATGGCGGACGAGGACCGCAACGACATCCGCATCGAGGCGGCCCTCGCCAAGCTCTACGGCTCCGAGATGGCCTGCCTGATGGCCGACGAACTGGTCCAGATCAGGGGCGGCCGCGGCTTCGAGACGGCCGAGTCGCTGGCGGCCCGCGGCGAACGCGCGGTCCCCGCCGAACAGATCCTGCGCGACCTGCGCATCAACCGGATCTTCGAGGGCTCCACCGAGATCATGCACCTGCTGATCGCCCGTGAGGCCGTCGACGCCCACCTGTCGGTCGCGGGCGACCTGATCGACCCGGAGAAGTCCCTGTCGGACAAGGCGAAGGCGGGCGCCCAGGCCGGTGCCTTCTACGCCAAGTGGCTGCCCAAGCTGGTCACGGGGGCGGGCCAACTCCCGAACTCCTACAGCGAGTTCAAGCACGAGGTCGACCTCTCCCCGCACCTGCGCTATGTCGAACGCACCGCCCGCAAACTCGCCCGCTCCACCTTCTACGCCATGTCCCGCTGGCAGGGCCGGATGGAGACCAAGCAGGGCTTCCTGGGCCGGATCGTCGACATCGGCGCCGAACTGTTCGCGATGAGCGCGGCCTGCGTACGCGCGGAGCTCCTGCGCTCCACCGAGGACCACGGCCGCGAGGCCTACCAACTGGCCGACGTCTTCTGCCGCCAGTCCCGCATCCGCGTCGAGGAACTCTTCGGCCGCCTGTGGAGCAACACCGACGACCTCGACCGCACGGTCGTCAAGGGCGTGCTCTCCGGCACGTACGAGTGGCTGGAGCAGGGCATCGTCGACCCGTCGGGCGAGGGACCGTGGATCGCGGACGCGACGCCGGGGCCGAGCAAGAAGGAGAACGTGCACCGCCCGATCCGGTAGGCGGCCCGTGACCGGACATGACCGGGTGTCCCTCTCGGCCCCCCCGTGCGGGGGACGAGAGGGACGCGCTGTCCTCACACACCGTCCTTACGGCAACAATGGAGGGATGAGCGACAGTCCAGCCCCTCTCGCCGACCCCCACCTGGTCTACGACCCCGTGGCGGGCGACGGGCCGAAGGATGTGGTGATCCTCGGCTCCACCGGCTCCATCGGCACCCAGGCCATCGACCTCGTGCTGCGCAACCCCGACCGGTTCCGGGTCACCGGCCTCTCGGCCAACGGCGGCCGGATCGCCCTCCTCGCCGAGCAGGCACACCAGCTGCGGGTACGGACCGTCGCGGTCGCCCGCGAGGACGTCGTACCGGCCCTGCGCGAGGCCCTGAGCGACCGGTACGGCACCGGCGAGCCGCTGCCCGAGATCCTCGCCGGACCCGACGCGGCCACTCAGGTCGCCGCCTCCGACTGCCACACCGTCCTGAACGGCATCACCGGCTCCATCGGCCTCGCCCCGACCCTCGCCGCCCTGGAGGCGGGCCGCACCCTCGCGCTCGCCAACAAGGAGTCGCTCATCGTGGGCGGCCCGCTGGTCAAGGCCCTTGCCAAGCCCGGGCAGATCATCCCGGTGGACTCCGAGCACGCGGCACTGTTCCAGGCACTGGCGTCCGGCACGAGAGCGGACGTGCGCAAGCTCGTCGTCACCGCCTCCGGGGGCCCCTTCCGCGGCCGTACGAAGGCCGAGCTGGCGGACGTCACCGTCGAGGACGCCCTCGCGCACCCCACCTGGGCCATGGGCCCGGTGATCACGATCAACTCCGCGACCCTCGTCAACAAGGGCCTGGAGGTCATCGAGGCACACCTCCTCTACGACATTCCCTTCGATCGGATTGAGGTGGTCGTGCACCCGCAGTCGTATGTCCACTCGATGGTTGAGTTCACGGACGGATCCACGATCGCCCAGGCGACGCCCCCCGACATGCGCGGGCCGATCGCCATCGGCCTCGGCTGGCCTGAACGCGTCCCGGACGCGGCGCCCGCCTTCGACTGGAGCAAGGCGTCGACCTGGGAGTTCTTCCCGCTCGACAACGACGCGTTCCCGTCGGTGAACCTGGCGCGACACGTGGGCGAGCTCGCGGGCACGGCCCCGGCGGTGTTCAATGCCGCCAACGAGGAGTGCGTCGAGGCCTTCCGGGCCGGCGCGCTGCCGTTCGACGGGATCATGGAGACCGTGACCCGGGTGGTGGACGAGCACGGAATCCCGCGCGCGGGAACCTCGCTCACCGTCCCGGACGTCCTCGAAGCGGAGACCTGGGCACGGACCCGGGCCCGGCAACTGGCGGCACAGACGGCGGAGGCCCGTGCATGACGACCCTGATGTTCATCCTCGGCATAGTGGTCTTCGCCGTGGGCCTGCTGGTGTCGATCGCCTGGCACGAGCTGGGGCACCTGTCCACCGCCAAGCTCTTCGGCATCCGTGTGCCGCAGTACATGGTCGGCTTCGGCCCGACCATCTTCTCCCGCAGGAAGGGCGACACCGAGTACGGCATCAAGGCCATCCCGTTCGGCGGCTACATCCGCATGATCGGCATGTTCCCGCCCGGCCCGGACGGCCGCCTGGAGGCCCGCTCCACCTCGCCCTGGCGCGGCATGATCGAGGACGCCCGCTCGGCGGCCTTCGAGGAACTGCGCCCGGGTGACGAGACCCGCCTCTTCTACACCCGCAAGCCCTGGAAACGGGTCATCGTGATGTTCGCGGGCCCGTTCATGAACCTGATCCTCGCGGTGGCCCTGTTCCTCACCGTCCTCATGGGCTTCGGCATCTCCCAGCAGACCAACACGGTCAGCTCGGTCTCCCAGTGCGTCATCGCCCAGAGCCAGAACCGCGACGACTGCAGGAAGTCCGACCCGGCCTCCCCGGCCGCGGCCGCCGGCCTCAAGGCGGGCGACGAGATCGTCTCCTTCGCCGGTGTGAAGACCGACGACTGGAACAAGCTCTCCGACCTCATCCGCGCCAACCCCGACAAGGAGGTGGCGATCGTCGTCGACCGCAAGGGTGAGGAAGTGACCCTGCACGCGAAGATCGCCTCCAACCAGGTCGCCAAGAAGGACTCCAGCGGCCAGTACGTCCAGGGCGAGTACGTCACCGCCGGCTTCCTCGGCTTCAGCGCCGCCACCGGCATCGTCAAACAGGACTTCGGCGACTCCGTGACCTGGATGGGCGACCGCGTCGCCGACGCCGTCGACTCCCTCGCCGCCATCCCGAGCAAGATCCCCGCCCTGTGGGACGCGGCCTTCGGCGACGGCGTGCGCGAGCCGGACTCCCCGATGGGCGTGGTCGGCGCGGCCCGCGTCGGCGGCGAGATCTTCACCCTGGACATCCCCGCGACCCAGCAACTGGCCATGGCCCTGATGCTGGTCGCCGGCTTCAACCTCTCCCTGTTCCTCTTCAACATGCTCCCGCTGCTGCCCCTCGACGGCGGCCACATCGCGGGCGCCCTGTGGGAGGCCCTGCGCCGCAACGCGGCGAAGGTGCTGCGCCGGCCGGACCCGGGCCCGTTCGACGTGGCGAAGCTGATGCCGGTCGCCTATGTGGTCGCCGGGATCTTCATCTGCTTCACGATCCTGGTCCTGATCGCGGACGTGGTTAACCCGGTGAGAATCTCCTAGCCACCAGGAGTTCGCGGCGGCCCGGCATGGTGGATGCCGGGCCGCCTCCCATCGAGTGGGTTTACGGGCAGTGATGTGCTCGCGCCCAGGCACGTGCCGTAATCTCGAAGCCTGGAGCCCGCCGCTGACGGGACCGGGACCTTGATCCACGACTTGGGGTTGCACAGCAGATGACTGCGATTTCTCTCGGCATGCCGTCCGTTCCGACCAGGCTCGCCGAGCGCCGGAAGAGCCGGCAGATCCAGGTCGGAACCGTCGCGGTCGGCGGTGACGCCCCGGTGTCCGTGCAGTCGATGACCACGACCCGCACCTCCGACATCGGCGCCACGCTCCAGCAGATCGCCGAGCTCACCGCCTCCGGCTGCCAGATCGTCCGCGTGGCCTGCCCGACCCAGGACGACGCCGACGCCCTCGCGACCATCGCCCGCAAGTCGCAGATCCCGGTCATCGCCGACATCCACTTCCAGCCCAAGTACGTCTTCGCGGCCATCGAGGCAGGCTGCGCCGCGGTCCGCGTGAACCCCGGCAACATCAAGCAGTTCGACGACAAGGTCAAGGAGATCGCCAGGGCGGCGAAGGACCACGGCACCCCGATCCGCATCGGCGTGAACGCGGGCTCGCTGGACCGGCGCCTGCTCCAGAAGTACGGCAAGGCGACCCCCGAGGCGCTGGCCGAATCCGCCCTGTGGGAGGCGTCCCTCTTCGAGGAGCACGACTTCCGGGACATCAAGATCTCCGTCAAGCACAACGACCCGGTCGTGATGGTCGAGGCGTACCGCCAGCTCGCCGCCCAGTGCGACTACCCCCTCCACCTCGGTGTGACGGAGGCCGGCCCCGCCTTCCAGGGCACGATCAAGTCGGCGGTCGCCTTCGGCGCGCTGCTCAGCCAGGGCATCGGCGACACGATCCGCGTCTCCCTGTCGGCCCCGCCGGTCGAGGAGGTCAAGGTCGGCAACCAGATCCTGGAGTCGCTCAACCTCAGGCAGCGCGGCCTGGAGATCGTCTCCTGCCCGTCCTGCGGCCGCGCCCAGGTCGACGTCTACAAGCTGGCCGAGGAAGTCACCGCCGGCCTGACCGGCATGGAGGTCCCGCTCCGCGTCGCCGTCATGGGCTGCGTCGTCAACGGCCCGGGCGAGGCCCGCGAGGCCGACCTCGGCGTCGCCTCCGGCAACGGCAAGGGCCAGATCTTCGTCAAGGGAGAGGTCATCAAGACCGTCCCCGAGTCCAAGATCGTCGAGACCCTCATCGAGGAGGCCTTGAAGCTGGCCGAACAGATGGAGGCGGACGGGGTGGCGTCGGGCGAGCCGTCGATCTCGGTCGCGGGCTGACCCTTCAGCCCGTCCGGCGTTTGAGGACGAGGCCCCTTCAGGGCCGACAGCGGGGGTCTGGGGGCGGCAGCCCCCAGGGACGGGACGGCAGCCGACGGTCACCGGCAAACAAGCGGCACCGAACACAGGGCGACGCTGCTCAGCTTCCGCAGGTACAGTGCGGAGATCAGCAGATCCCAGTGTGAGGCCCCGCCCGTGTTGACCCAGACGACCTCCCGGGTCCTCGAACCGAGCGACCTGGACGCCGCGCTCGCCGTCCTGAACCGTGAGCCGGTCGCGAACGCCTTCGTGACGTCCCGGGTGCAGATCGCCGGACTCGACCCGTGGCGGCTCGGCGGCGAGATGTGGGGCTGGTACGAGGACGGCATGCTGACGTCCCTGTGCTACGCCGGTGCCAACCTGGTCCCGATCTGCGCGACCCCCCGGGCCGTACGCGCCTTCGCCGACCGCGCCCGCAGGGCCGGCCGCCGCTGCTCCTCCGTCGTCGGCCCGGCCGAAGCGACCTCCCTGCTCTGGCGGTTGCTGGAACCGAACTGGGGCCCGGCCCGCGAGGTCCGCCCGCACCAGCCGCTCATGGTCACCGACCGCGCGTCCACCACGATCGCCCCGGACCCCTACGTCCGTCGCATCCGCAAGGACGAGATGGACACGATCATGCCGGCGTGCGTGGCGATGTTCACCGAGGAGGTCGGCGTCTCGCCGATGGCGGGGGACGGCGGGCTGCTGTACCAGGCCCGAGTCGCCGAACTCGTCGGCTCCGGCCGCTCCTTCGCCCGCCTCGACGCCGACGGCAAGGTCGTCTTCAAGGCCGAGATCGGCGCCGCGACGGACCGCGCCTGCCAGATCCAGGGCGTGTGGGTGGCCCCCGAGTACCGGGGGAGGGGCCTGGCGGCTCCGGGCATGGCGGCGGTCCTGCGCTACGCCCTCGCGGACGTGGCCCCGGTGGTCAGCCTGTACGTGAACGACTTCAACACGGCGGCGAGGCGGACGTACCGCAGGGTGGGCTTCCAGGAGGTCGGCGAGTTCATGAGCGTCCTGTTCTGACCGGACCGACCTCCGCCGAAACCCCCCTGTAGGCTCCCCGCATGGACCTCGTCATCGGCCCCTTGAACCTCTCCACCCACGTAGACGAGGCCCTGGCCGTCCAAGCCCTCGCCTTCGGACTCGGCCCCGACGAGGTCGCCGTACGCCGCCAGATCGTCCTGCGCCACATGACCTACCCGGGCGCGCGGGCCTTCGGCGCCACCACCAAAGGCCGCCTCGTCGGCTTCGTGTACGGCATGCCCAACGACCGCACCCACTGGTGGTCCACGGTCGTCGAGCCGTACCTCCGCGCCAGGCACTGCGACGACTGGCTCGACGACTCCTTCGTGATCACCGAGCTGCACGTCCACCCGCACCACCAGAACCGTGGCATCGGCCGCGCGCTGATCACCACGATCACCGACACCGCCGCCGAACCCCGCTCGATCCTCTCCGCGATCGACCAGGACAGCCCGGCCCGTGGCCTCTACCACTCCCTCGGCTACCAGGACCTCGCCCGCCAGGTCCTGTTCCCCAGCGCCCCGAAGCCGTACGCCGTGATGGGCGCCCCCCTGCCGCTGCGCCGCCGCTAACCGATTTCCACCGCCACGTACCCCCCGGCTAACCTCCTGCCATCACCCCACTCGCAGCAGGAGTACGAGAACCATGGCGAAGCTACCGGTCCAGCGCATGTCCCAGTTGATGGCGAAGACGCTGCGCGACGACCCGGCGGACGCCGAGGTCCTCAGCCACAAGCTGCTCGTGCGCGCCGGCTACGTGCGCCGCACCGCGGCCGGTATCTGGAGCTGGCTGCCGCTGGGCAAGAAGGTCCTCGCCAACGTGGAGCGGATCGTCCGCGAGGAGATGGACGCGATCGGCGCCCAGGAGGTGCTGCTCCCCGCACTGCTGCCGCGTGAACCGTACGACGCGACCGGCCGCTGGGACGAGTACGGCCCGGAGCTGTTCCGCCTCAAGGACCGCAAGGGCGGCGACTACCTGCTCGGCCCGACCCACGAGGAGATCTTCACGCTGATCGTGAAGGACCAGGCGTCCTCCTACAAGGACCTGCCGGTCATCCTCTACCAGATCCAGCACAAGTACCGCGACGAGGCCCGCCCCCGCGCCGGCATCCTGCGCGGCCGCGAGTTCCTCATGAAGGACTCGTACTCCTTCGACACCGAGGACGAGGGCCTCGCCCAGTCCTACGCCCTGCACCGCCAGGCCTACCAGAAGGTCTTCGAGCGCCTCGGCCTCGACTACCGCATCTGTGCCGCCACCGCGGGCGCGATGGGCGGCTCCAAGTCGGAGGAGTTCCTGGCCCCGGCCGGCGCAGGCGAGGACACCTTCGCGGACTGCCCGAACTGCGACTTCGCGGCGAACACCGAGGCGATCACCTACGAGCTGAAGACGGTGGACGCCTCCGGCGTCCCGGCCGCCGAGGAGATCCCCACCCCCGACACCCCGACCATCGAGACCCTCGCCGCCTCCCTCGGCGTCCCGGCCTCCGCCACGCTCAAGAACCTCCTCGTGAAGGTCGACGGCGAGATCGTGGCCGTCGGCGTGCCCGGCGACCGCGAGGTCGACATGGGCAAGGTCGAGGCCCACTTCGCCCCGGCCACCGTCGAGATGGTCACCGAGGCGGACTTCGCGGGCCGCCCGGACCTGGTCCGCGGGTACGTCGGCCCGCAGGGCCTGGAGAAGACCAGGTACATCGCCGACCCGCGCGTGGCGCCGGGCACCGCGTGGATCACGGGCGCCAACAAGGAGCACACGCACGCGAAGAACGTCGTCGCGGGCCGCGACTTCGAGGTCGGCGAGTACGTCGACGTCGTGGTCGTCCAGGAGGGCGACCCCTGCCCCACGTGCGGCACCGGCCTCAAGCTGGACCGTGCCATCGAGATCGGCCACATCTTCCAGCTGGGCCGCAAGTACGCCGACGCCCTCAAGCTCGACGTCCTCGGCCAGAACGGCAAGCCGGTCCGCGTGACCATGGGCTCCTACGGCATCGGCGTCTCCCGCGCGGTCGCCGCCCTCGCCGAGCAGACCGCCGACGACAAGGGCCTGTGCTGGCCCAGGGAGGTCGCCCCGGCCGACGTGCACGTCGTCGCCGCGGGCAAGGCCCTCCAGACCGAACTCGCCCTCGACGTCTCCGACAAGCTGGCCGCGGCCGGCCTCCGCGTCCTGGTGGACGACCGGGCCGGCGTCTCCCCGGGCGTGAAGTTCACGGACTCGGAGCTGATGGGCGTACCGCAGATCCTGGTGGCCGGACGGCGGGCCGCCGAGGGCGTGCTGGAGCTGAAGGACCGCCGGACCGGCGAGCGCGAGGAGCTGACGGTCGAGGAGGCGATCGCCCGCCTGACCGCCTGACCGGGCGCCTCACAGACTCTCTCAGATCGTTCCCCTCCCGTAGGGCGTGACACAGCGTCACTACGGAGGGGAACGTCATGGCAGCCAGGGAACGAGGTGCCGCCACCGCGGTCCGCAGAGGGGCGCGGCGCACGGCGGCCGCCGCGGCAGCGATCACGCTCGCCGCGGCGGCCGGAGTGTTCGCTCTGGTGGGCACCCTCGTCGAGCGGCTCGTCGTCGGACAACTCGTCGTCCTCCGGCAGTCTCACCGCCGGCAGCGGCTCCGCCGACTCCACCTCGGGGGCGTCGTGATGATCGCCGGCTCCCGGCGCGTCACGGCCGCCACCGAGTGGCGTGCACTCGGTACGACCGTCCGGCTCGTCGTCACCGACCCGGCCCTCCTCGACTCCTGCAACCTGCTCCTGACCGGCACCTCGCCGAGGTCGACGCGGCGTGCAGCCGCTTCCGTACCGACTCCGAACTCGTCGCGCTCGACAGCGCCCAGGGCCGCCCGGTCCGGGTCAGCCCGCTGCTCGGCGATGGCCTCGATCGGCTACGACCGCGGCTTCACCCTCGTCCAGGAGGACGGCCGTCCGATACGGCTGAGCGTGAAACGGGCGCCCGGCCGGCATCAGGTGCGCCTGGACCGCGCGACCGGCACGGTCACCGTCCCGCGGCGCCGCCCCGGTCCCGCCAGAACCGTCAGACGCGCCCGCAGGGCGGTGGCCGACTGCCCGGTTCTCGCCCTCAAACCGGCGTCGACGGGGCGGAGTCAGAGCCAGCCCGCGAACTCCAGCAGCAGCTCCGCATCCTTCGGCCGCCCCACCCGGAGCGCCCGCACCCCCGACTCCACCGCCCGGAACAGCGTCCAGCCCCGCAGCCGTTCCTGGTCCACGTCCAGCGACTCCGCGAGCCGCTTCACCCGCCGCCGGGTCGTCGCCGCACCCGAGGGCGAGGCGATCAGGTCCTCCACCCGGTCCCGCACCAGCCGCGCCAGATCGAAGGCGCACTCGCCGACCACCGGGTCCGGTCCCACGGCCAGCCACGGCGCCCGCTCACCGGCGAGCACCTTGCTCTGCCGGAACGTCCCGTGCAGCAGCCGGTCCTCCGGCGGCGCGGCCAGCAGCTCCTCGCGGGCCGCGAGCGCCGCGTCCACCAGCGACGCCACCTCCGCATCGGCCGCGGCACTCGCCCGCATCGCCCCGGCCTGCCGCCCGGTCCGCTCGGCCACCGTCTCGAAGACATGCCCGCCGGGCGCCTCGACCCACAGCCGCCGCAGCGTCCCCGCCGCCTCCAGCAGCGCCTTCGCCTCCGGCAACGACCGCACCGACACATCCGGATGCAGCCGCTCAAGAAGCAGCACGCCCTCCGCGGCAAAGGGTTCGAGCAGTTGGACGGCGCCCAGTCCGCCCCAGTGCGCGAGCGCGGCCCGCTCGCTCTCCGGACGGGCCCGGGGCGGGGCCAGCTTGAGCACGGCGGGCGTCCCGTCCGGTCGCCGCACCAGCACGACCAGGCTGCTGCGCCCACCGGGCAACTGCACCCGCTCGACGGTCAACTCGCGCAGTTCGACGGCCCGTCGGGCCGCCTCGGGCAGCTTCTCCAACCAGTCGTCACCGTCCGGTGCCGTCTCGCCGAGCGCCCTCACCAGACGCTGCGGCGGTTCGAAAGCCATGCGCGAGTCGTTTCCTTCCTGTACGCGTTACGAGGTCGGCGTCGCCGACGCCGGGCCCGATGGCGAAGCCGTCGCCGCCCGCTCGGCGAGCCCAGGGAAGGCTACGCTCTCGCCGCGCCAGCGCACCGCCCGCACCGCCGCCTCCCGCAGCGCCTCGGCCGCCGTGCCCCGCCGCCCGCCCTCCGCCGCCCGCACCAGGTCGGAGTACACCCCGGCCAGCCGGTCCTCCAGCTCGGCGGCCAGCCGTACCGCCGCGGCCGAGTCCGGCACCGGGAAGGGCAGCGCGTACGCCGCCGCCGCGGCCACCGGCGTGCCGCCCGCGTCCCGCACCTCGCGCGCCAGCGCGTCGCGCCGGGCCCGATGGGCGTCGTACGCCGCCTTCGCCTCCGTACGACGGCCCCCGCGGATCCGGCCGCCGACCACTCCGTAGCCGTACACCGCCGCGTGCTCGGCGGCCAGCGCCGCCTGGAGGGCCTTCAGCTCCTGTTCCTTCGGTTCCTGTTCCTTCACTTCGCACCCTCCGTCAGCAGATACGCGTGCGCCGCCCCGGCCGCGGCGACCGAGGCCAGCAGCCGTGCCGGCTCACCCGGCAGGTCGAGCAGCGCCTTGGCCCGCCGGTCCGCGAGGGACCGCTCGGCGGCGGCGAGTTCGGCGAGGGCGGCCTTCTCGTCGGCCGGGACCGCGGGAGACGGCGCGGCGGAGGCGGGGGGCGGGGAGGCCGCATCGGAAGGCGACTCGGAAGGCGACTCGGAAGGTGACGCCTTCCGGAGGCCCCCGAACGCCTCCGCATGCCGTACGGCCTCCGCCCGCAGCGGTGCCAGCCGCTGCGCCAGCGCGGGATGTACGGCGACGACGGCGTCGTACCGTGCCACCAGATCCGTGCTCTCGCCGGCCGCACGCGCGCGGGCCCGCTCCACGACCGACGGACTGCCGCCCGTCGTACCGCCGTCCGAGTCCTTGGACCCGGTGGAGCAGCCCACCAGCAGGACGGCCCCGGCGGCCGAGGCGAGCAGGGTTCTTCTGCGCGGCCCCGAGGGGGTGCGCGGCGGTGGAGCGTACGGCACGTCAGACGTCCTCGGGGAGCTCGTAAGAACACGCGGGCGGGCAGGGCGGCCCCGCCGGTGATCACGGTACCCGCGCACCGGCTCGGCATCACTCAGCGGCACCGACCCCGGTGCAGGTGGACGGCAACACTCCCCTGGACCGGATACCCTTTGACCAGACACGCGCCCTACCCACAACAGCACACGCGGCCGAGGAGTCACCCGGATGAGCACCACCCAGAGCGAGAGGCTGCGAGAGCTCCTGGAACCGCTCGTCAGCTCACAGGGCCTGGATCTCGAAGAGATCGCGGTGGACTCGGTCGGACGCAAGCGTGTGCTGCGCGTGGTCGTCGACTCCGACACCGGCGCCGACCTCGACCAGATCGCCGATGTGAGCCGCGAGCTCTCGGCGAAGCTCGACGAGACGGACGCGATGGGCCAGGGCGAGTACACCCTCGAGGTCGGAACACCCGGCGCGGAGCGCCTCCTCAAGGAGCACCGGCACTACGTACGCGCCACGAGTCGGCTGGTGAAGTTCCAGCTGACGGACGGCGACGAGCTGGTCGCCAGGATCCTGAAGGTCGACGACGAGGGTCTCGACCTCGAAGTGCCCGGTGTGAAGGGCCGCAAGGCCACCGCCCGCAGACTCGCCTTCGGGGACATCGACAGGGCTCGCGTCCAGGTCGAGTTCAACCGCAAGGACAAGGACGACATGAAGGAAGAGGAGGAGGCGTAGCCATGGACATCGACATGAGTGCCCTGCGGGGCTTGGTGCGGGAGAAGGAGATCTCCTTCGAGCTGCTGGTCGAGGCGATCGAGTCGGCCCTCCTCATCGCCTACCACCGCACCGACGGAAGCCGCCGCCACGCGCGCGTGGAGCTCAACCGGGAGAGCGGCCACGTGACGGTGTGGGCGAAGGAGGACCCCGAGGACCTCGAGGAGGGCCAGGAGCCCCGCGAGTTCGACGACACCCCGTCCGGCTTCGGCCGTATCGCCGCGACCACCGCCAAGCAGGTCATCCTGCAGCGGCTGCGCGACGCCGAGGACGACGCGACGCTCGGCGAGTACGCGGGCCGTGAGGGCGACATCGTCACCGGCGTGGTCCAGCAGGGCCGCGACCCGAAGAACGTGCTCGTGGACATCGGCAAGCTGGAGGCCATCCTGCCGGTGCAGGAGCAGGTCCCCGGGGAGACGTATCAGCACGGGATGCGCCTTCGGTCGTACGTCGTCCGGGTGGCGAAGGGGGTCCGCGGTCCGTCCGTCACCCTGTCCCGCACACATCCCAATCTGGTGAAGAAACTCTTCGCGCTCGAGGTGCCGGAGATCGCCGACGGGTCCGTCGAGATCTCCGCCATCGCCCGCGAGGCCGGCCACCGCACGAAGATCGCCGTCCGGTCCACCCGTTCGGGTCTGAACGCCAAGGGCGCCTGCATCGGCCCCATGGGCGGCCGGGTGCGCAATGTCATGGGCGAGCTCAATGGTGAGAAGATCGACATCGTCGACTGGTCGGACGACCCGGCCGAGATGGTGGCGAACGCGCTCTCCCCGGCCCGCGTCTCCAAGGTGGAGGTCGTGGACATGGCGGCCCGCTCCGCGCGCGTGACGGTGCCCGACTACCAGCTGTCGCTGGCGATCGGCAAGGAAGGGCAGAACGCCCGCCTCGCGGCCCGTCTGACCGGCTGGCGGATCGACATCCGTCCGGACACCGAGCAGCCCGGGGAATAGATCCAAGCCGCAGGTGGCTGAGATCACGACAACAACCGTTCGATTCTTGCCCCCAAGGGGTGAGGTCGGTGCGGGGAGGTAGACTTAAGAGTGTCTGGCCGGACGCGAGCCCGCGCATGCCCTGAACGCACCTGTGTGGGGTGCCGGGAGCGAGCGGCCAAGAAGGACTTGCTGCGGATCGTGGCCATCGAGGGTGAATGCGTCCCCGATGATCGCGGTACGCTGCCCGGCCGGGGTGCGTATGTGCACCCCGCCCTGGTCTGTTTCGACCTGGCGGTACGCCGTCGGGCTATCCCACGGGCGCTGCGCGCCCCGGGACCGCTCGACACAAAGGCGTTGCGTCTCTACGTCGAGCAGGCAACACCGTAAGAAGCGTCGTACGGAACCCCCGTGCGGCCCTGGTACCCCGCGAGTTGGAAGTAGGTCGAGATTGCGATGAGCACTCGATGAGCACGCGATGAGTACGCCCATGAAGTAGCGACGGTCCGGACACAACCCGGACCTAAAAGGAGCGAAGTGGCTAAGGTCCGGGTATACGAACTCGCCAAGGAGTTCGGGGTTGAGAGCAAGGTCGTCATGGCCAAGCTCCAAGAACTCGGTGAATTTGTTCGTTCGGCTTCCTCGACGATCGAGGCGCCCGTCGTACGCAAGCTGACAGACGCCCTCCAGCAGGGCAACGGAGGCGGCAAGCCCGCTTCCGCACGCAAGGCTGCTCCGGCCAGGCCGGCAGCCCCCTCTCCCGCGCAGGGCGCCCGTCCGGCAGCCCCGCGTCCGCCGGCTCCCAAGCCGGCCGCCGCCGAGAAGCCCGCGGCTTCCGCCGCGCCGGCCGCTCCCGGCCCCCGTCCCACCCCGGGCCCGAAGCCCGCGCCGCGGCCCGCCCCGGCGTCTCCGGCTCCGACCACGCCCGAGTTCACGGCACCGCCGTCGGCTCCCGCCGCGCCGGCTGCCTCTTCGGGTACCAGCGCACCCTCCGGCACTGGCACCGGCTCCGGCCCCCGTCCGGGCGCCCCGCGTCCGGCCGGCCAGGCCCCGCGTCCGGGCTCCCGTCCGGCCGGTCCCGGCCAGGGCGGCCAGGGTCGCGGTGACCGTCCCGACCGTGGTGACCGTCCCGCCGCTCCGCGTCAGGGCGGCCAGTCGGCCCGTCCCGGTGCTCGTCCGGCCGGTCCCCGTCCGGGCAACAACCCGTTCACCTCTGGTGGCTCCACCGGCATGGCGCGCCCCCAGGCGCCCCGTCCGGGCGGTGCCCCGCGGCCCGGCGGTCCTGGTGGCCCCGGTGCTCCCGGCGGCGCTCCGCGTCCGCAGGGTCAGGGCGGTCCTCGTCCGCAGGGCGCTTCGGGCGGTCCCCGTCCGCAGTCTCCGGGCGGCGCGCGTCCCAGCCCGGGCGGCATGCCCCGTCCGCAGGGCGGCGGTCCGCGTCCCGGCGGCGGTCCCGGCGGTGCGCGTCCGAACCCCGGCATGATGCCGCAGCGTCCCGCTGCCGGCCCGCGTCCCGGCGGCGGTGGCCCCGGTGGCCGCGGTCCCGGTGGCGGCGGTCGTCCCGGTGGCGGTGGCGGCGGTCGTCCGGGTGGCGGCGGCTTCGCCGGCCGTCCGGCCGGTCCCGGTGGCGGTGGCGGCGGTTTCGCCGGCCGTCCCGGTGGTCCCGGTGGCGGTGGCGGCGGTTTCGCCGGTCGTCCGGGTGGTCCCGGCGGTGGCGGTGGCGGTCGTCCCGGCTTCGGTGGTCGTCCCGGTGGTCCGGGCGGTCGTGGTGGCACGCAGGGCGCCTTCGGTCGCCCCGGCGGTCCCGCGCGTCGCGGTCGCAAGTCGAAGCGGCAGAGGCGCCAGGAGTACGAGGCCATGCAGGCCCCGTCGGTCGGCGGCGTGATGCTGCCTCGCGGCAACGGACAGTCCGTCCGCCTGTCGCGCGGTGCCTCCCTCACCGACTTCGCCGAGAAGATCGGCGCCAACCCGGCGTCGCTCGTCGGCGTGATGATGAACCTCGGCGAGATGGTCACTGCCACGCAGTCCGTCTCCGACGAGACGCTGAAGCTCCTCGCGGACGAGATGAACTTCGTCCTCGAGATCGTCAGCCCCGAGGAGGAGGACCGCGAGCTGCTCGAGTCCTTCGACATCGAGTTCGGCGAGGACGAGGGTGGCGAGGAGTTCCTCGTCGCGCGTCCGCCGGTCGTGACCGTCATGGGTCACGTCGACCACGGCAAGACCCGCCTCCTCGACACCATCCGCAAGACGAACGTCGTCGCGGGCGAGGCCGGCGGTATCACGCAGCACATCGGTGCGTACCAGGTCACGACTCAGGTCAACGACGAAGAGCGCAAGATCACCTTCATCGACACCCCGGGTCACGAGGCGTTCACCGCCATGCGTGCCCGTGGTGCCAAGTCGACCGACATCGCGATCCTCGTGGTGGCGGCCAACGACGGTGTGATGCCCCAGACGATCGAGGCGCTGAACCACGCCAAGGCGGCCGACGTGCCGATCGTGGTCGCGGTCAACAAGATCGACGTCGAGGGCGCGGACCCGACCAAGGTGCGCGGTCAGCTGACCGAATACGGTCTCGTGGCCGAGGAGTACGGCGGCGACACCATGTTCGTCGACATCTCCGCCAAGCAGGGCCTCAACATCGAGGCTCTTCTGGAGGCCGTGGTCCTCACCGCGGACGCCTCGCTCGACCTGCGGGCCAACCCGGAGCAGGACGCGCAGGGTATTGCGATCGAGTCCCGTCTCGACCGTGGCCGCGGTGCCGTCGCGACCGTCCTGGTCCAGCGAGGCACCCTGCGGGTCGGCGACACCATGGTGGTCGGCGACGCGTACGGCCGTGTCCGCGCGATGCTCGACGACACGGGCGAGAACCTGGAAGAGGCGGGTCCGTCGACTCCGGTCCTCGTCCTCGGTCTCACCAACGTCCCGGGCGCCGGCGACAACTTCCTCGTCGTCGACGAGGACCGTACGGCCCGCCAGATCGCTGAGAAGCGCGCCGCTCGTGAGCGGAACGCCAACTTCGCCCGCCGGGGTGTCCGGTTCTCCCTGGAGAACCTGGACGAGGCCCTCAAGGCCGGTCTGGTGCAGGAACTCAACCTCATCATCAAGGGCGACGCGTCCGGTTCGGTGGAGGCTCTCGAGTCCTCGCTGCTCCAGCTCGACGTCGGCGAAGAGGTCGACATCCGCGTCCTGCACCGTGGTGTCGGTGCGGTCACGGAGTCGGACATCGACCTGGCGATGGGCTCGGACGCCATCGTGATCGGCTTCAACGTGCGCGCCGCAGGGCGTGCCGCGCAGATGGCCGAACGCGAAGGCGTGGACGTCCGTTACTACTCGGTCATCTACCAGGCGATCGAGGAGATCGAGGCGGCCCTGAAGGGCATGCTGAAGCCGGAGTACGAAGAGGTCGAGCTCGGCACGGCGGAGATCCGCGAGGTCTTCAAGTCGTCCAAGCTGGGCAACATCGCCGGTGTCCTGGTCCGGTCGGGCGAGGTCAAGCGCAACACCAAGGCGCGCCTCATCCGCGACGGCAAGGTGGTCGCGGAGAGCCTCACCATCTCCGGTCTGCGTCGCTTCAAGGACGACGTCACCGAGATCCGCGAAGGCTTCGAGGGTGGTATCAACCTCGGAAACTTCAACGACATCAAGGTCGACGACGTCATCGCGACGTACGAGATGCGCGAGAAGCCGCGGGCGTAACAGCCGACGGTTCCTCAGCCGGCCGGCGGGACTTGTGTCCCGTCGGCCGGCTTCGGCCGTGTCCAGCCGCTCCGGCATTCGAGGAGCGGGGTGCAGGGGGTGGCGGGAGCGGCGGGGGCGAAAGAATCCCGTCGAGCGGCCCACCCGTTCGTTGTACCGTTCTTGATGTCCCTGCCCACTGGATGGCGGGGCCATCGATCCCGTGCCGGCGGGTGAACCGGCTACACACATGTATGTGGGGACGCTGTCCTTCGACCTCCTCCTCGGCGACGTACGGTCGCTGAAGGAGAAGCGCTCCGTCGTCCGCCCGATCGTCGCCGAGCTGCAGCGGAAGTACGCGGTGAGCGCGGCCGAGGTGGACCATATGGACCTTCACCGCAGGGCCGTCATCGGCCTCGCGCTGGTGTCCGGCGACGCGGGGCACGTGACCGACGTACTGGACCGGTGCGAGCGCCTGGTCGCCGGGCGCCCCGAGGTGGAACTGCTGTCGGTGAGACGGCGCTTCCACGGCGACGACGACTAGATTTTCTGAACGTGGAACAGGAAGAACGGGAGACGACCAGTGGCCGACAACGCGCGGGCCAAGAGGCTGGCGGACCTCATCCGAGAGGTGGTGGCCCAGAAGCTGCAGCGTGGGATCAAGGACCCGCGGCTCGGCTCGAAGGTCACCATCACGGACACCAGGGTCACGGGTGACCTGCGGGAGGCGACCGTCTTCTACACGGTGTACGGGGACGACGAGGAGCGGGCGGAAGCGGCCGCCGGACTGGAGAGCGCCAAGGGCGTGCTCCGTTCCGCGGTCGGCCAGGCCGCGGGCGTGAAGTTCACGCCGACGCTGACCTTCGTGGCCGACGCCCTGCCGGACACCGCCAAGACGATCGAGGACCTGCTCGACAAGGCACGGGCCTCGGACGCGAAGGTGCGCGAGGTCTCGGCCGGCGCGGCCTTCGCCGGTGAGCCGGACCCGTACAAGAAGCCGGGCGAGGACGAGGACGACGCCGCCGAATGACCCAGCAGAACCGGACGCCCGACGGCCTTGTCATCGTCGACAAGCCGTCGGGCTTCACTTCGCACGATGTCGTCGCCAAGATGCGCGGCATCGCCCGGACCCGCCGTGTCGGCCACGCCGGCACCCTCGATCCGATGGCGACGGGTGTCCTCGTCCTCGGCGTGGAGAAGGCGACCAAGCTCCTCGGGCACCTCGCGCTCACCGAGAAGGAGTACCTGGGGACCATCCGCCTCGGGCAGACGACCCTGACTGACGACGCCGAGGGCGAGATCACGGGGTCGGTCGACGCCTCGAAGGTCACCCGCGACGCCGTCGACGCCGGGATCGCCAAGCTGAGCGGCGACATCATGCAGGTGCCGTCCAAGGTCAGCGCCATCAAGATCAAGGGCGTGCGGTCCTACAAGCGGGCGCGGGAGGGCGAGGAGTTCGAGATCCCCGCCCGGCCCGTCACCGTCTCGTCCTTCGCGGTGTACGACGTCCGTGACGCCGTCGCCGAGGACGGCACCCCGGTCCTGGACCTGGTGGTGTCGGTGGTCTGCTCGTCCGGCACGTACATCCGGGCGCTGGCCCGCGACCTGGGCGCCGACCTGGGCGTCGGCGGCCACCTCACGGCGCTGCGCCGGACGCGCGTCGGACCGTACAAGCTGGACTCGGCCCGCACCCTCGACCAGCTCCAGCAGGAGCTGACGGTGATGCCGATCGCCGAGGCCGCCTCGGCCGCGTTCCCCCGCTGGGACGTGGACGAGAAGCGGGCCCGGCTGCTCACCAACGGGGTACGGCTCGACATGCCCGGCGCCTACACCGGCGCCGGCGCCGTGGCCGTCTACGACCCCGAGGGCCGCTTCCTCGCGCTCGTCGAGGAGCACAAGGGCAAGGCGAAGAGCCTCGCCATCTTCGGCTGACGCCGACAGTCCGCGCAGTGCGGAATCCGCCCGTGGAGCGGCGATCACGGGGTCGTCGCTGCCGCCGCTCCACGGTCCCCCCTCGGTTCCCCCACCCCTAGGGTGTATCCAGGCGCCCTCGTCCATTCACCCGACCGGGCAGGCGCTCGGAGTGAAGTGGGGGAGCGGAAGGGGGCGCGTTCGTCGCGGGATCTGTCCAGCTGATCATCTCGCGCCTACCGTCGAATCAGGCACGTGCGTGCGTACGGCAGACAGGCACGTGTGTACGGCGGGGAGGTTCGACCATGGCGGGACGGGGCCCGCGGACCGGGGACGCCCGCGGCACGGCACGCTCGCGGCATGCGGGTGGCGGCCGACAGGGCCGGGGTGCGGGGGAGCCGGAGGACGGCCCCGCCCGGGACGACTCATTCATTTCACTCACCTCACTCATCCGCATCCACGACCTCGCCGGCCGCCCCCGTGGCACCGGCTTCCTGGCCGACCACCACGGCACGGTCGTCACCAGCCACGAGACCGTCGACGGCTTGCTCCGGCTTGTCCTGTACGGCGCCGGGGACCGCAACTGCGTCGTGACCGCCGACGCGGTGACCCCTCTTCCCGACCTGGACCTGGCCCTCGTCCGCACCGACGGCAGCCTCGGCGTGGACCCGCTGCCCGTCACCGTGCGGGACCGGGTCGCGACGGGTACGTACGTGAGGGTCCCCGCCGGCTGCTGGCGCGAGGCCCGGGTCCTGGGGGCGACTCCCGTGACGTACACCGCGACGGACCGCTTCCATCTCCTCGGCGACGCCCTCGAGTTGGCGATCGGCACGGCCGGCCGCGACGCCCTGCGACTGGGCGGCGGGGCCGCCGGGGGACCGGTCCTCGACGCCGCGACCGGCGCCGTGGTCGGCGTCCTCGGCACGGCGCTGCGGAGCGGCCACCGGGACGTGGGTTTCGCGGTACCACTCCGCCCGGCACCGAGCGGCCCCCTCGCGGACCTCCTTGCCGTGAACGCGGCGACGGTCCCTGCGTACGGCGCCGACCTCAACCTGGCCGGGGTGCTGGAGCTCACGGCGACCTCGGTGGGGCAGGACGGGCCGGTGGGGGTGCTGGCGGGGTCTGTGGGGCGGACTGGCGACAGGGGGGTGGGCGAGGGCTGCTCTGGGGTGGGGGCTGCGGGGGAGGTTTGGGCTGATGGGGGCTGGGGTGGGGCGGGTTCCTGCGTGGGCGGGGGCCTCGGTGGGGTGAGTGCGGGTCCGTGTGGGGTGGGGGCGTGCGCAGGTGGGTCGGGCGAAGGCTCCGGGAGGCTGCGTGCTGATGCTGGTGGGTCGCAGGCGGGGCCGGCTTGGGCTGATGGGGGCTGGGGTGGGGCGGGTTCCTGCGTGGGCGGGGGCCTCGGTGGGGTGAGTGCGGGTCCGTGTGGGGTGGGGGCGTGCGCAGGTGGGTCGGGCGAAGGCTCCGGGAGGCTGCGTGCTGATGCTGGTGGGTCGCAGGCGGGGCCGGCTTGGGCTGATGAGGGCTGGGGTGGGGCGGGTTCCGGTGAGGGCGGGGCCGGCGTGGGGGTGCGCGAGCCGGGTTCGGGCACTGGTGCGGCGGCGGGTCACGCGGGTGCGGAGGCCGGCGGGGCCGATGCTGGGGTGCGCGAGCCTGGGGTGAGTGGGGCTGGTGCGGGTGAGTGCGGGGTGGGTGTCGGTGCCGGTGGAGCGGGGGTGCCGGCGCCGGTTGAACGGGGTGCCGTGGTGGGGGAGTTCGCCGCGTTCGTCGCGGGGGAAGCCGCCGTCCTCGGGCTTGTCGGGGCGCCCGGCAGCGGCCGTACGACCGAGCTCGCCGCCCTTGCCGCGCGGCGTCATCGCGGCGCGGAACCCGCGCCCACGTTGTGGCTGCGCGGTGCCGATCTGAGGGACGACGACGGCTCGGTGGCGGACGCGGCGCGGCGGGCGCTGGCTCGGGCGGCGCGGATCGTCGCGGCGTCCGACCGGGCGGCGGGTGCCTGCGCCCAAGCGACCGAGGACCGCACCGGCAGCGCCGAGCGAGGCCGTGGCGAAGGAGAAGAGGGCGCCGGACGTGTCGAGCGAGGCCGTTGGAATGAGCGCTCGCACGCCCTCGCGCCCGACGACCTCGGCGACACCAGCCTGGAACGCCTTGCGCACCTCGCCCGCACCGCCGGCCGCCCCCTCCTGCTCCTCCTGGACGGCCCCGAGGAGATGCCGCCCGTTCTGGCCCACCGCCTTGCCGAGTGGACCGACGGGACGGCGACGTGGCTGCGGGAGACGGGGGCGCGGCTGGTGGTGGCGTGTCGGGGGGAGTACTGGGAGGCGGCAGGGGCGGGGTTCCCGGAGGAGATGCTGCATCGACCGGCCTCGGCCGCCGATGCCGGTCCGCGTTTTCCAGAGGGCGAAACTCCCCCACTGCTGCCCCCGTGCGTCCACCTCGGCGACCTGCGCGAGGACGAGGCCCGCCGAGCCCGCGCGCGGTACCGCATCCCCGAGGGCGTTCTCCAGGACCCCGACGCCCGTCACCCCCTCACCCTCCGCCTCCTCTCGGAGATCCGTGCCGCCCACCCCGACGCCCCCGACACCCCCCTGGACCGCGACGACGTCTTCTCGGCCCACCTCGACCTGATGTGCCTGCGCGTCGCGGTCCGCCTGGCCGCGGAGAGCGGCCTCCGCGGCAGCGCCGTACGCCGCCTGGCCGCCAAGGTCTCCGGTCAGGTCCACGAGGCCGCCCGCCGCAGCCTGGGCCCCGGGCAGGGCGAGCTGGACCGGAAGTCGTTCGAGGCCGTGTTCCCGTGGGGGCAGGCGCCCGCGCGGCTCGGCGGCGGCACCGGCTGGGCCTCCGCCGTACTCACCGAAGGCCTTCTCGTCCCCGCCGCCGGCGGCTACCGCTTCGCCCACGAGGAGCTCGCCGACTGGATCCAGGGCATGCACCTCGACCTGGACGAGGCGCTGCGCGCCCTGGTCCACCGCCGCCGCACCCACCCGCACGGCGAGCACCCCCTTCCCGTGCCCCACCACCGCATCGGCCCCGTCGTCCAGTCCCTGCTGCTCCTGGCCCGCCAGCAGGGCACCCGTGAACTCGCCGCCCGTCTGGAGGAGTTGGTGCACGCCCTGGAGGACGACCCGCACTCCTGGTGGGCCGCCCGCCTCCCCGCCGAGGTCCTCCTCCGCGTGCCCGACGCGACGCCGTACACCCCCCTCCTCCGCCATCTCACCGACCGGCTGCTGGCCTGGCGGCAGCAGGCACGCCCCGTGCCCACCGCATTCGGGCCGGACTTCTGGACGTCCCTGCCGCTCCCGCCCGACACCCGCTTCGACCTGCTGCGCCGGCTCGTCCTCGCCGACGGCCCGCCGCACGAGACCGGCGGCCCGCGGTTCCTGGACGCCGTGGCCCGGCTGCTCACCGCCGACCCCACCGCCGTACAACCGCACCTGGCCCGCTGGTTCGACGACGAGCGACCGCTGCCCGCCGCCCCGCACGCGACCGTGGCGAAGGCCGCGCAGGCGCTGCTGCACACCCACCGGCACCGCGCCCTGGACGACCTGACGGAGGTTCTCGTCGACAGCGCCCACGTCAGGGCCGACGAGCTGCTCGCCGTACTGGCCGAGGACGAGCCGTCGGCCGTGTGCCGGGCCGTGGACCGGTGGGCGCACGACGAGCGGCCCGCGCGGCGGGTCGCCGCGGTGGCGTACGGACTGCGCGCCGCCCCGCACGTGCGCACCGAGGCAGACCGCGAACTGCTGCGCTACGCCGCCCTCGCCTTGCTCTCTCGGCCCGCCGACTGCACCCTGCACGGCGGCGCGCTCGCCCTGCTCGTCCGGGATCCGCACACCCGGGACCGCCATCTCCCGCAGGCCCTCGGGCACTTCGCGGCCGGCGACCCGCAACTGCCGCCCGACGCCCTGGTACCCGCCCTGGTGACCCACCCGGACCAGGTCCTGGACGCCTTCCGGGCCCGCCTGTGCCGCCCGGACGCCGGGGCGGCGCTGCGCACGCTCGCCGACGTCACCACGCCCGCCCTGGCCCGCCGGGTCGCGGCCCTCGTACGGGAGGCGGTGGAGCGGCGCCCGGAGACGGCCGCGGACGTGGCGGCGTACGTGGACCGGCGGCTGGAGCACGGCCCCACCGCCCGGACGGTTCTGCTCCCCCTGGTCGGCGGCCTGCTGGACGGCGGCACCGAGCAGGTGCGGGCGGCCCTCGCGGCCGTACTCGCCGCCCCCGGGACACCCGCCTCCCGCCCCCTGCGCCAGGAGCTCCTCGAACTCCTCCTGAGCCGCGAACACGACCCGTCCGTCCTGATGGCCGTCCTGCACGCGGCGGCGGCGTCGCCGGCCGAGGACGACTCCCTCGTCGCCCGCGGCCTGGTCCACCGCACCGGCCTCCTCCTCGTCCGCACCCCGGAAGGGGCGACCTGCTTCGACCGCGGCCTCGTCGACCTCGGGCGGCACGTGCCCGGCTTCGCCGCGCTGGTGGCAGGCTGGCTTGCCGAGACCCCTCAGGAATGGGCGGCCGTGGTGGGACCGAGTGCCCGCCGGATGATCGAGAACCTGGCGGGCGTACGGGTACCCGCCTGACGGGTCGCACGTGCGCCGGGTCACAGCCCCCATGCCGATGCAGGCCCCGGCACCCCGGCATGGCACCCTTAGACCTGCGTATGAGACAAGCACGGACACGGGTTCGACGAGTTTGCGACGAGGAGCAGTCACAGTGCAGCGCTGGCGTGGCTTGGAGGACATCCCCGAGGACTGGGGGCGCAGCGTCGTCACCATCGGTTCCTACGACGGGGTCCACCGCGGGCACCAGCTGATCATCCGGCATGCCGTGGAACGCGCCGCTGAGCTGGGCGTCCCGGCCGTCGTCGTCACCTTCGATCCGCACCCCAGCGAGGTCGTCCGCCCCGGCAGCCACCCGCCGCTGCTGTCCCCGCACCACCGCCGCGCCGAACTGATGGCCGAGCTGGGCGTGGACGCGGTCCTGATCCTCCCGTTCACCACGGAGTTCTCGAAGCTGTCCCCGGCCGACTTCGTCGTCAAGGTCCTCGTCGACAAGCTGCACGCCAGGGCGGTCGTCGAGGGCCCCAACTTCCGCTTCGGCCACAAGGCCGCGGGGAACGTGGAGTTCCTCGCCGAGCAGGGCAAGGTCTACGACTTCGAGGTCGAGGTCGTCGACCTGTACGTGTCCGGCACGGCGGGCGGCGGCGAGCCGTTCTCCTCGACCCTGACCCGGCGCCTGGTCGCCGGCGGGGACGTCGAAGGCGCCGCCGAGATCCTGGGCCGCCCGCACCGCGTGGAGGGCGTGGTCGTCCGCGGCGCCCAGCGCGGCCGCGAGATGGGCTTCCCGACGGCGAACGTCGAGACCCTGCCCCACACCGCCATCCCGGCCGACGGCGTCTACGCCGGCTGGCTGCACGTGAACGGCGAGGCGATGCCCGCCGCGATCTCCGTCGGCACGAACCCGCAGTTCGACGGCACCGAGCGCACGGTGGAGGCGTACGCCATCGACCGCGTGGGCCTCGACCTGTACGGCCTGCACGTCGCCGTCGACTTCCTGGCCTTCGTCCGCGGCCAGGCGAGGTTCGACACGCTCGACGCGCTGCTGGAGCAGATTGCTCGGGACGTGAAGCGGTGCCGGGAGCTGGTGGGGGCCGCGGAGGCCGCCGAGTAGAGCTTGACCAGGGCTTGCCCTGCTGTGTGACGTCGAAGGGCGGCCGGTGCCTCTCAGGCACCGGCCGCCCTTTCGTGTGCGCCTACTGCTACTGCTGCGGGGGCGGCTGTGGGGGCGGGGTCTGCCCGCCCGGTTGGCCTTGCTGTCCCGGCTGGGGATAGCCGTAGCCCTGCTGGGGATAGGGCTGCCCGTGCTGGGGGTACGGCTGACCGGGCGCGGCGGGCGGTTGTCCCGGCTGACCCGGCTGGGCGTAGGGCTGGCCCTGCGGGTACGGCTGGCCCGGCTGCTGGCCGGGGTGGGGCTGCTGCGGATACGGCCCGGGCTGCCCCGGCTGGGCGTACGGCTGGGCGGCGGCCTGGCCCGGCATCGGCGGGGCCGCCACCGGAGGCGGGTTGCCGTTGGCCGTCCACAGGCCGTGCAGCTGCTGGTGTCGTACGAAGTCCTCGGCGACCATCGCCGCGAGGTTGAAGTACGCCTCCCGCACCTTCGGCCGCATCATGTCGAGGTCGACCTCGGCGCCGGCCGAGAGGTGTTCGTCGAAGGGGACGACGACGACTCCGCGGCAGCGCGTCTCGAAGTGGCTGACGATGTCCTCGACCTTGATCATCTTGCCGGTCTCGCGGACTCCGGAGATGACCGTGAGGGACCGCGAGACGAGGTCGGCGTATCCGTGCGCGGACAGCCAGTCCAGGGTGGTGCTGGCGCTGCTCGCACCGTCCACGGACGGCGTGGAGATGATGATGAGCTGGTCGGCGAGGTCGAGCACACCACGCATGGCGCTGTAGAGCAGACCGGTACCGGAGTCGGTGAGGATGATCGGGTACTGGTTGCCGAGCACGTCGATCGCGCGCCGGTAGTCCTCGTCGTTGAACGTGGTCGACACGGCCGGGTCGACGTCATTGGCGATGATCTCCAGGCCGGACGCGGCCTGGGAGGTGAACCGCCGGATGTCCATGTACGAGTTGAGGTACGGGATCGCCTGGACGAGGTCGCGGATCGTGGCCCCGGTCTCGCGGCGGACCCGGCGGCCGAGCGTGCCGGCGTCCGGGTTGGCGTCGATCGCGAGGATCTTGTCCTGCCGCTCGGTGGCGAGCGTGGAGCCGAGCGCGGTGGTCGTGGTCGTCTTGCCGACGCCGCCCTTGAGGCTGATGACCGCGATCCGGTAGCAGGACAGCACCGGTGTGCGGATCAGCTCCAACTTCCGCTGCCGCTCGGCCTCTTCCTTCTTCCCGCCGAGCTTGAACTTGGAGCCGGCCGCGGGGCGGCTGCTCTTCGCCTTCTGCTTCTTGCTGTTGAGCAGACGGTCGGAGGACAGCTCCACGGCCGCGGTGTAACCGAGGGGCGCGGCACCGGGGTTGGCCTGCTGCCGCTGGTCGTGCTGAACGGCCTGGGGCCAGGCGGCACCGGTGCGCGGGTCTACGGCCGGGTGGGGTTGTTGGGATTGCTGGGGCTGTGGGGGCTGGTGACCCGGCTGGCCCTGGTGACCGGGCTGGCCCTGCTGGGGGTGCTGGGGGTACGGCTGGGCCTGAGGGCCGCCTTGCGGGGGTCGGCCGTCGGGCTGCTGCGGGGCGCCCGGGTGGGCTTGCGCGGGGTTGGCCGGGTGGCCGGGGTGGCCCTGCTGGGCGGGCGGCTGGGGGAAGCCGTAACCGCCGGGCTGGGGCTGGGCGTTCGGGGCCGGGGTCTGTGGCTGCCCCTCTGCCGGGGCACCGGGGGTGCCGGGCTGCGGGAAGCCGTACCCGCCCTGGGCGTTGGGCGCGGGGGGCTGCGGGAAGCCGTAACCACCCTGCGCGTTGGGTGGCGGCGGCGTTGGTTGGGGGAAGCCGTATCCGCCCTGGGCGGCGGCAGGCGGCTGTTGGGGGGCCGGGGCGCCGGGGTGCGGGAAGCCGTAGCCGGGCTGCGGCGGGGCATGCTGGGTTTCCGGGTTCGGCGGCGTCGGCCCGGCCTGCGGGTTCCAGGCGGTCGGCGCGGGCTGCGGCGCCTGTGGCTGGAAGGGCGGCTGCTGTGCGTGTGCGGGCTGTACCGGGTGTGCAGGCGCGGCGGGGTCCGGCTGCGGCTGCGCGGGCCACTGCGGCGCGGCCGTGGGGGCGGCGGGCTGGTACGACGGCGGCAGCGGCGGCACGCCGCTCTGCGGGGCCGGCGGGGGAGTCCAGGCGGAGGGGGCGGCGTCGGGATGCGGCGCGTCGGCACCGGCGTTCGGCGAGGAGGTGTCCTCTGCCACCTGGGCCTCGGCCTCGGCCTCGGTCTCGGCTTCGTTCTCCGTCTCGCCGTTCGTGGGAGCGGCGTCGTCGGACACGGGGCCGGGAGCCTCGGTGACCTCTGCGGAGTGGTCGGCGTCGCCGGCGTGGTCGTCCGTGTCGGCACCGGCCGAATCTGCGGCCGTACGGTCGGAATCGCCCTCACCGGCGTTGTCGCTGTCGCCGGGCTGCGCCGAGGCGCCGGTCGAAGCCTGTTCGGCGGAACCATCGCCCGCGGGCTCGCCCTCGTTCTCCTCGGCCGGCTGCTGCGGGGTTCCTGATCCGGACCCTCCCGCAGCCTGCGCTTCGGCCGCGGCGGCCAGTTCCGCGATCTCCTGCTTCAGGGAGGCGGCGGAGAACCGCATGGTGGCGCCGCTCTCCAGGTCGCCGTTACCGGCCTCCTCCTCGCCGAAAGCCGGGAAGGGGGAGGGAGAGGAAGCGGGAGCGGGGTCCGCCGGGGCGGGAGCGACAGGCGGCGCCGGGGAGTGGGAGACCGGCGGGGCGGAGGCGACCGGCGGTGCGGGCGGAGCAGGCGGCGCGACGGGCGCCTCGGGCGGGGCGGGAGCCCACTGCGCATGGCCCCCCTGCGCCTGCCCCTGAGCCGGTCCCTCCGGCTGTCCCTGCGGCTGCTGCAGCTCGAAGCCGCCGCTCGCGGGAGGCGACGGCGGGGCCATCGGCTCAGCCACCGGCGTGGCCGGAGGCGGCGGCGTGAACGAGCTGTCCGGCGGCGGGAACGCGTTGTCCGGCGGCGGAACGGCCGCGGGCGTAGGTGTAGGTGTAGGCGTAGGCGTACCAGAGGCCCCGCCGGCCGCCGCGCCCTGTCCAGACGCCGTGTCGCCCGAGTTCTGCGTGTACCAGGCGGGCGGCGCGTAGTCGATGGTGAACTCGCCCGTCATCTCGATGGCGGACTCGGCGTCGGGCTGGTCATCGTCGGGTGTGGCCCAGCCCCCGCGGATCCCGTCCCGATCGCTGCTCACAATTCCTCCTGGTGTGGTCGAGCACCCTCATGCCGTGCCGGGGCGACCATTACTTGTCGGCCTTGGTCGTTCGAGGTCGTCCGATCCACCGGCTCCCCCTGGGGCGCCGACGCCCGGTCAACGGGGTTCTGGCGTCGCGCCCGGTACCAGCCTAATCACCACGCGCCCCACCTCGGCAGGCCCATCCATCCCTCCGGGCCTGCCTCCGGCATCACAACCGTCCCTGAAGTGCCGCGCACAACGCCAATTCCGGCGAACAAACCGCCCGAAAGCGGATACGACGGCGTGCGGCAAAGCGGAACATTTGCCCTCGAATGGTCAATTCGCGTCAGGTGACGACTGATTCAGTCCATCCTTCGAGGCATACCCAACAATCCGATCTCGGCGTCGGTGGGCTGCGTCAACACGTACTGCCGGTCGCGATCCGTGCACCAGAGCGTGAGCCCGTCGGAGAGACCGGGCAGCGCGTCCATCTCCGCCCGGGGCAACGCCATTGCACGGCCCAGTTCCGTGGCCTCGTCCGGCGAAATGCGCTGCACGCCGACGAGCCGGGCCTGTCTGAGCAGCCGCGGGGCCACCGGGCTGAGATACGGCAGCAGCGTCAGCACCGCCTGCCAGGGCCCGGACACGACCCGACCGCGCGGCGGGCGCATGCCGCAGTCCCGCACCACCAGCACCGGCGTACCGGCCGAGGTGCCCTGCGGGGGCACCCGCCCGACGTCGTACACCGCCAGACCGTTCTGCCCGCCGCCCATCGCGTGCACCATCTGCATCCAGGCCTGCGGCCGCCCCGTCTCCACGGCGACCCGCGCGCCCGTCGCCGCCGCCCGGAGCGCGATGACCTGCGCGGTCCACAGACCACCGATGAGGACGACGTCGTACGGCGTCGGCCGGTTGAGCCCCAGCACCGCGGGCCGGCCGTCCGCGTCGACGCCGATGACCACGCCGTCGTCGCCGATGGGCAGTGTGAGCGCGTCCAGCTGTTCCACGGGCAGGGAGTGCCGCGGATGCCGTGGGCCGATCAACCCGAAGCCGCTGCGCAGCAGATCGCGTGCCCGCTGCGGGGCGGTGGGCCGGGGTTCCCCGCGACCGGTGGCCGTCTGCGCCGCCTGTCCCGCGCGCGTGGTCATCGCCGTCACCGGACACCTCCGAGGGGCATTGTGGCGAGCATGCCGGGGACCTGTTCCCGGTCGAGGCGGGCGAGCCCGGTGCCGGTGTGCCGGGCCGCGCCCTGCACCGCCCGTCTGGCGGCGACGAGTTCGTCGTCGCTGCGCCCGGTCACCCGCAGGTGCCCGCACACGGAGACCTCCTGCCGCTCCCCGCGCGTGAGCGTGAGACTGAAGGTGGTGGCGAGTGCCGGAACTGCTGTGACCAGGGCGACCAACTGCGGTAGCGAAGGCGCTCTTTCACCGCCGAGCGACGGCCACCGGCGGATCCAGTACGTGGTGTGCCTGCGGTTGTCGCAGCGCCAGCTCCGGCTGGACTCCTCGGTCCGCCGCTCCCGCGTGTCCGTCCGTCCGGCCTCCGCCGTCACCAGCGGGTTGGCACAGGCCGACGTGGCGATGGCGGAGGTCAGTTCCTCCTCGTCGAGGAGGGTGGCGCGGAATCCCGCCCCGGTCAGCCGGCTCGCGAGGTGATCGGCCGCGCGCACGACACACTTCTGCGCGCCGACAAGACCGCCACCGCGCGCCTCCACCGCCTCCGGGCACAGCTCCGGGTCGAGCTTCAACGCGATCCACGTGATCCGCACGGCCGGCGCACCCGTCTGCTCCTGCAGCGGCGCGTAGTTGGCGACGGCCACCGACTGCTGGGGCAGATGGAGCGCGGGCGCGGGCTGGGTGTGCAGCACGACCTGAGCCGACTCCAGCCTGATGTCGTCGACGTCCAGGGCGTCGTACACCAGCGAGATCGGCAGCGGCTGTCGGTTCCGCTCCGCGCGCAGGGCGGTGGCGTCGGCCTCGACCTGGAGGACGGCGGTGACGAAGGTGCCGTCGCCGATGACGCCGACGGAGCGGCGGTCGCGGCCGGCGTACGTACTCGTGCGCAGGGTCGGGTCGCACTCCACGGCCGGCGCGAGCCCCGGCTCCGTGCCCTCCGGTATCGGCGTACTCGAAGCCCGGCGCTGTCGCGCGCGCAACGCCCTTGCCATGCCCAGCCACTCGGGCAGGGAGCGGCCGCGGCGACGCAGGAAGGCGAGCAGCACCAGGCAGACGGCGACGACGGCCGCGGCCACCAGGGCGACGGTGCCGATCACCCACCCGACGAGCAGGACGGCGAGCGCGATCTCGAGCAGGACGACGCGTTGCAACCGGAATGCCCCGGCCTGACCCGAACGCACCCTGAGGTGGAGCGAGCCCGGCGAGGCCGGCCGCTGCACCGGCGTCTGCCGGGGTGTTGCCGGTGTCTGTCCGGGCGCCGACGAGCCCCGTGACCGCGATCGGCCGCGGGACCGGGCGCGTGTTCCGGAAGCCATCACTCCATCCCCCCGTTTTACTCACAACTCACTGGTATTTCAGCACTGCACAAGGCATTTGAAGGCCCGAGCACCCTACCCGCTCCACAAGTACCCGCGGATACCAGGCATAGTAGGGGGCCGCTCTGACATCGGAGGCGGGGGACCACGTCACCCCGGCGAGCGCGGACCATGTGAACACGGGGAGAGACAGGCACAGATGGCATCCAGGCGCGATCAGCTCAATGCCTACACCTTCGCGAAGCGCCGCATGCTTGCGGCTTTCCTGCAGTCGTCTCCCGACGGTTCGGAGGAGGGGGCGCCCCGCCCGCTGCGGTCGATACTTCCCGGCATCATCGTGGGCGTGATCGTCATCGCGGTCTTCGGGGCGTGGGGGATGTTCAAGCCCACCGCACCCAAGGGCTGGAACACCCCCAACGCCAAGGTGATCATCGCCAGCGACTCGACCACGCGTTACGTCGTCCTGAAGACCGGCACCCAGGTCCAGCTGCATCCGGTCCTCAACATGGCGTCCGCCAAGCTGCTCCTCAACGAGGGCAAGGGCGAGGTCGTGACCGTCGCCGAGTCCGTCCTCGACAACGGCAAGATCCCGCACGGCGTGACCATCGGCATCCCGTACGCACCGGACCGCCTGCCCTCGGCGTCCGAGGCAGGCAGCGACAAGCGCTGGGTGGTCTGCGAACGCCCCAGCGCGGGCGGTGAGTCCATTCAGAAGGCGGCCCTGGTCCTCGCCTCCCGTGACATGAAGGCGACCGAGGACAAGGGAGAGAAACTCGCGGGTGGTCAGCTCCTCTACGTCGCGGACCCGAACGGCAACCGTTACGTCGTCGACGCGGGCGGACGGGCGTACCCCATCGACAAGACCGACGAACTGCTGCTGCGTGCCGTCGTCGGTTCCGGCCGGGAGCCACAGAAGGTGTCCAAGGAGTGGCTCGCCACTCTGCACACCGGTGACGCGATCTCCTTCCCGGAGATTCCCGACCAGCCGGGTACCGCGGCCGGTGCCCCCGGTCAGCTGGACGAGACGACCAACAGGGTCGGCATGGTGCTGAAGGCGTCCGACCTCAACAGCGACCAGTACTACGTGGTGCTGCCCGGGCGGGTCGCCCCCATCTCCGCCTTCGTCGCCCAACTCCTGCTGTTCAGCGAGGACCTGGCCACCCTCGGACAGGCCGGTCACGCCAAGGAGATGAGCCCCGGTGCGATCGTCCCGGGCAAGGCGTTCGGCACCGAGGAGGTCTGGCCCACCGAGGACCCCCAGCCCGTCAACGACGCCTCCGGCGTGGCAGGCAGCCGCAGCACCGTCTGCAACGTCCTGCGCGGCGTGAACGGCGACTCCGGCGCCACCACCCTGAGCACCTGGGCGGGCACCGACTTCCCGGCCAAGCTCCCCACCGGCTCCTCCAGCGCCTACGTCACGCCCGGCTCCGGCCAGCTCTACCGCCAGTTCCAGGGCAAGGAGACCAAGGCCGGCCCCGTCTTCCTCGTCACCGACACGGGCCTGCGCTACGTACTCCAGTCCAACGCCGACAGCGGCACGGACGACGCCGGCATCGGCACGACGGCCAAGGAGCGCGAGCAGGCCCAGCAGGAAGCCGAGCAGGCCCAGACCCGGCTCGGCTACAAGGACGTGGACCCCGCGCCGGTCCCCGCAGCCTGGTCGGAGTTCCTGCCCACGGGCCCACGCCTGTCGACGACGGCGGCTCGCCAGCCGCAGGGCTCCTGAGGGGTGCGGACATGCGACACCTGCCCTCCGTCCGCCGCTTGACGACCGCGGCGGCCGCGACCCTGCTCACGACTGCCCCCGTCCTCTTCGCGCCCCCCGCGGCGGCGGCCGACCTCCCGTACTCGGACCAGTGCGCCTTCCCCAACGGCAAGTACCCGGGCCGCCCTTGGTCCCTGCAGCGCGTCCTCCTGGACGAACTGTGGAGCCAGTCCAGGGGCAAGGGAGTACGGGTAGCGGTGATCGACACCGGCGTGGACGTCACGAACCCTCAGCTCACCGACGCGCTGGACGTGAAGAGCGGCCGCAACCTCCTGCCGAAGAACCTCAAGGATGACGACGGAAACCCGCTCGAGCGAGGCAAGGAGAACGGCACCACGGACACCGTCGGCCACGGCACCAAGGTCGCCGGCATCATCGCGGCCCGCCCCGTCGAGGGCACCGGCTTCGTGGGCCTGGCCCCCGAGGCGACGATCATCCCCATCCAGCAGAACGACGCAGAGGGCCACGGCACCACCGAGACCCTGGCCGAGGCGATCCGTTACGCCATCACGGCCGGGGCAGGCGTCATCAACATCTCCCAGGACACGTCCAACGCGGTGAAGCCGTCCTCCGACCTGGAGTTGGCGATCAACGAGGCCCTGTCCCAGAAGATCGTCGTGGTGGCCTCGGCCGGTAATGACGGCCTCGGCGGCAACGTCAAGGAGACCTACCCCGCGTCCTACAAGGGCGTCCTCGCGGTCGCCTCCTCGGACCGCAACAACGAACGCGCCTCCTTCTCCCAGTCCGGCGAGTTCGTCGGCGTGGCCGCACCCGGCGTCGACATGATCTCCACCGTCCCCAAGGGCGGCCACTGTTCCGACAGCGGTACGAGCTTCTCCGCGCCCTACGTCGCGGGTGTCGCGGCGCTGATCAAGGCCAAGCACCCGACGTGGACGGCCCAGCAGATCGTCGCCCAGATCGAACAGACCGCGGAACGCACCATCGCGGGCCACGACCGCTTGGTCGGCTGGGGCGTCGTGGACCCCGTACGCGCCCTCACGGAGGACAACGAACCGCTGGAGTCCCCCAACCCCCAAGAGGGCCTCAGCAAACCGGAAGCCCCCACACCGGCCAAGTTCCAGATCGGCGAAACGGCTGCGGAACGGAACGCCCGCCTCGCCACGTACGTCTCTGTGGGCGCGGTGGTACTCGTGGCCGGACTCGGCGGTACGGCTGTGGCGATCCGGGATGCGCGGAGGCGGGCGCGACGGGTTGTGGGGGCGGAGTAGGCGACTGGGCATCTCCGTGTCAGTGAAGTGCAGTTGCGGCCCATCCACCGATTCCGACAACCGTACGATTGCCGGAATCGGGAGACTCGTGATGCCGAAGTGACGGGGGCAGAGGAACGGGTATGGATGTGAACGGAGCAGGTTCAGCGCAGGGCGGCAGTGGCAAGAACCTCCGGGTCTCTTCCCAAGCTCTGACCAAGCTCGCGGGTGACCTGGACGACATGCAGGACCACCTGGACAAGCAGGTCAAACGCATGGACGCGGTCGTGGACCGCATCGAGGCGGGGTGGCGAGGGCCGGCGGCCTCCGTGTACCGCGACTTCCACCGAGCGGCCGCTGAGGACGCCGTGCGCATCCGTGAAGTGATGAAACTGCTGGAGGAGGCGGTACGGCTGAGCCGTGACGGCTTCTCCCAGGACGACCTCGACGTGCTGACGCAGATGCGGCAGATCCAGGTGGACGTCGGGAGCGAGGTGGACAGACTGTCGACGCCGAACACCGAGGCGCCGGCATCGGCGCCGCGCAGCAGTCTCGACGACCTGTAGTCCTTGCAGAACCGCAGTTGCCGATGAACAAAGGGGGATCATGTCGACCGGCTCCGCACCCGACGAGGACATATCCGTTTCCTTCGACGCCCTGACCGAGCTGGCCGCCGACCTGCAGGACATCCTCAAGCAGCTCAACGGCAAGCTGGACGACCTCTACGACCAGGTCGTGCCCGTCGTGCTTTCGTGGCAGGGCGAGACCCGCGACGTCTTCGTCGACAAACTCGACGAGTGGGACCGCTCCGCCCAGGATCTGCAAGCGGCCCAGAAGTGGCTGCACGAGGTCGTGACCAGCGGCCACAGCGGCTACGCGGCCGCGCACCTCGCGGTGCTGCGGGGCTGGGGAGCTGCTTGATGGCCGAGCGGCTGCCCACGGACGAGGAACGCGCACAGGAGCGGTCGGACGCCCGAACCCGTTCGCCCAGGATGAGCGGGGGCGGATTCGACGTACAGCCGCACCACGTGCACTACACCGCGCTCGTAGTGCGTGACGGGCAGTTCGACTACGACAAGGGCGCCAGGGCACTCGTCGACGTGCTGAACGAGTACAGCCAGTCGGCGGGAACCGGCTGGGGCGCGGACGCCTTCGCGGCGGCGTACAAGTCGGTGAACGAGAAGTTCCTGCAGCTCTGGGCGAAGAGCGTGGTCAGCGTGGGCGGGGTCGCCGTCGGCCTGACGGACACGGCCAACAAGTACACGCAGGCCGATTGGCAGGCCCGCAGGATGTACGGTCCGCCGCCCGTCGAGAAACCGCCGCCTGCCGTCATCGACAACGTGCCCAAGTACGGCCCGGTCAACGACATCAAGTGGTCCGGCACCGGAGAGGACGCGGATTCCTGGGACATTTCCGGAATCCTGGGCGAGGTCCCCGACTTCCTCGCCGACGTCATCCGGCCCGCGATCGAGCACGGCCTCAGACTCGGCAAGATGCACGAGATCACGCCGGGAGCCAGGGACGAGGAGCTCAAGGGCATGGCCACGGCCTGGCGCGCGGTCGAGAAGGACGCCAAGGCGGCGTCGGACAATTTCAACAGCGCCATCAAGTTCATCACCAACAACAAGGGAAACGACGAGTGGCAGGGCGCGATGAAGGCGTTCTGCCAGACGATCTGGGGCACCACCGAATGGGGCAGGACTTACGACGCCCAGGGCAACCGAGCCTCCATGGGCCGTAGTTGGAAGACGAACCGCAGCGTCGTACCCGCGAAGCAGCGGCCCATCATCGAGATCCTCCGCCAGACCGCGACCACCGTGCAGGAGACCCTCGACCATCTGGCCGAGGTGCGCCTAAAGACCGCGGAGACGACCACCCGGCTCGGCCAGGAGGCCGCGAAGGCGACGGTCAAGGATCTGACCACGGGCCTTGACCTCTTCGAGTTGACCCGGCTCGCGGCGACCATGGCGTTCGGCGAGATCGTGCTCACGTTCCGCTCGCACATGGACAAGGCGGCCGCCGACGCGGCCGTCGAGAAGTACCACCAGGCCTTCAGTGACGCCGCCACCAAGCTGAAGACGCTGGAGATCGAACTGGACGAGGCACTGCTCAGTGTGCCCACGTTCCGCGCGGAGGCGGCGCGCGCGGAGGCGTACGGTGCGCGCTCCCTGAACGACTTCAAGAAGGAACACATCTGGCAGCGTACGGAGAGCCAGATCCCCTACAAATACTCCATCGATCTGGTCACCGAGGAGGAACTGTACGGTGGGCACAGCATCGATAGGCATGTCGGGCTGACGGATGCGCAGCTGACTCAGCGGTTGCGGGACGAGGCGACCGGGGCGGGCAAGGTCGATATTCCCGCAGCGTCCTCCTTCACCGACCTGGATTCGGCGCAGTATTACACTCAGCACAATGTCCGGGCCAATACGGCAGAAATCGACAAGTGGATTCAGGGTCCGCCGCCTCCGGTGCCGGGTGAGAAGCAGGAATTCTCCGTGGGTGCGGTGTCCTCAGGACCCCTGGGGACTCCGGCGGTGACGGGGCGTACGGCGCCGGTGGTGACCGATCGGGCGACGCCACCACAGGACGCTCACGGTGTTCTGACCGTGCTCAAGTACGAACCGAACCTGGACCCGCCGTTCGTGGTCCTGACCTCCATGCCCCAATGATGAGTGAGGAGACGGTGATGGCCGGACTCGACGAGCGTTCGTGGTCCGAAGCGATCGACATGTACGAGCGTCGGGCGACCATTGCCAAGGTGACGAGCAGGGAGCACGAGAACTGGGTGCTCGACCTGTCCACCCTGATGCGCGGTGACACTCGCGACGCCCGCGGTTGGCGCACGGTGGACATGTGGGAGGGCGAACTCGAAAGGCTCGACGAACCGTCCTACCCCTTCGTCATGCCTCCGGAGGCCGTCGCGACGGCGGACGCCTGGAAGCCCTACCTGCATGAGATCCCGCGTTCTCAGGCCGTACGGTTCCTCGTGGCCCTTTCCACGCCCTGGATCGATGTCACAAAGGAACCGGATTTCGAGGAGCGCAGGGAGGCCCTTGAAGCGAAGGCCCGTGTCATCCTGTCGCGCTTTCCCGAAGGCTCGCACTTCTATGCAAACACCGGGCACGGTAGCGATACCCGCGACTACTACCAGAGGGTTTCTCGGTGGTACCCCTTTTCCGTACGCACCTTTGACTTCGGCCTGGTACTCGTGTCGGAGACGGAAGTCGGGATGGTCTGGTCATTCCGCTGATGTGATGCGATCCGCCGTGCTGCCCCGATCCTCGTACCTCTGTGGTGGTCGACGGCCAGGCAACACCGGTGACCGATGCGTTCGGCGTGCAGACTCGCCTTCGATTCGACGACAGCCTGGATCCCCTCTTCGCATTGGTCACCTCCATGCCGAAGTGATGAATGACCGAATTACGCTGAAGTCTCGCGAGCGAGGAACACGACACCGACCGATTCACCCTTCCCGGAGAGCCGATGACAGCGCCAGACGCCGCAGCCTGGGCGGACGCCCTGACCATGTACGAGCGGCGGTACTCGATCGTCGTCGTGGGTCCCCGCCGCCACGAGGACTGGGTGCTGGACGCCGACGCTCTGCTCCGCAAGGAGACGACGGACCCGCGTTCCTGGAAATCGCGGGAGTTCTACGAGGAGGGCGACGAGGAATGGAGCCCGGACAGGCTCGTGCCCTTCCTGCCTGCGGACGAGGGCTGGCGGGCCAGGCTCCGGGAGATCACCCGCACCTCGGCCGAACAGCTCCTGGTCGCGATCTCCACCAACTGGCTGGACGTCACCAAGGAGCCGGGCTTCGAAGACCGCCGCCCCGAACTCGAGGAGAAGGCACGTGTACTCCTCGCCCGATTCCCCGCTCCTGCCGCCCGGTTCTTCACCAACGGCTGGTACGGGGTGGATGACCCGCTGGACTTCTACCACCCCATCACCGGCTGTGACCCGTTCAGCGAGCACGACTGGGACGTGGGTCTGCTCGCGGTGTCCGAGACCGAACTCGGTATCTTCTGGTCCTTCGACGCCACCTGAAGGGACTCTCATGAATTACACGGACGGCATGGAGCACACACCAGCCACCGTGGTCCGCACTCGTTCCGCCACCTACCCCGACCGTGAAACCGCCCAATGGGCAACCCAGCAGGTCGTCACCATCAACGAACAGGTCGTCCACCGTTGGCTGGCGCAGTCCACGCGCCCCCGCCTGACCATTGAGGCGTCCTGGCCGTCACGGCCCCAGCCGGTGGGCCGGGTGCTCTTGCAGGCGATGATGCTGGCCGGACGGGAACCCATCGACGTCCGCGCCGCCCGGGCGATCCTCAAACGGGACGCGTCCCGCCCGCACGGCTTCGTTGTCCACGCGACCTTCCCCGTCTACCTGTAGAGATCCCGTAGAGGCTGATCACCGTGCCCCTGAGCCCCCTCGAACACGACCGCCGCTACGGCGAACTGGACCAGGTGATGCGCGCCTACGCCGGTCAGCCGGCGGACGACACCGCGGACAAGCCCGGCGCGGCCCTGACCGCGTACCTGCGGCAGACCTGGCACAGCCGCCCATGGGCCCTCGCCATCGCCGAGCGGCAACTGCGCGAGTACGCCGACAACCCGCCAGGCCGGCTCAGGCTGCGCCTGGGCGAGTTCTACCCGATCCCGGACGTCGGGCTGCCCGAGGGCGAGATCCAGCAGTGGCTGTACTGCCTGGCGGACCACATCAAGCACAGCATCGAGGAGGGCGAGGTCCCGCCCACGGCCACCCCCGCCACCCACTGGGAATGGCACGCCCGCTTCCCCGAACTCGGCCAGTTTCTGGGCGGCTGGTTCTCGCAGGACATGCCGGACGAGTTCGACGACCATGACGCGGCGGTCGACGACTACCGGTCCTCGACCGACCTGCAGCTCACGGCCCGCCTCGTCGGCGAGCTGCACGAACTGCTGGCGCTGGACCTCGGCGAGTCCGACTACGCCTTGGCCGTCGCTGAGTTGGGCATGGAGGTCGACCCGCCGGCCCCGTACTCGCCGGGTGGCTGGCTGGCGTTGGTCGCCGATCGGATCAGTGCGCCGCGGGCGGAGTACGGACCCCGGGAGACGGGTGACGCGTGAGTGACCGAGCCAGGCGATGAGTTGTCGTCAGGTTCCGTTGTCAGTTCGGAGCCGGGGAAGCCGTGCTGTCGGCCTCGAAGTCGAAGTTGATCTGGTTTTCATCGACAGAGGTCACCTTGACCGTCACGCCCAAGGTGCTGCCATCGTCTGCCGTGAGCGTGCAACGGGTGGTGGTACCGACCTTCCCGACGAGGTCCTCGGGGCACGTGATGTCTGGCTTCGGCTGGCCCGTTGTGGCGGCGAGCTTCTCGGCGAGGGTGGTGGCCAGCTTGTCGGAAGACATCTTCGGCATGGATGTTCCGACCGTGACCGAGCCCGAGCAGCCGACGAGCAGCACGCCGGCTGCCACGGGCCGAGAGGCTCCAAGTCGCTGCGGACAAGCGGGCCATGGTCAGGGGGGCTCCAATCCTGGTGATCAGGCGTGCGTTGCAGGTGGATAAGGTCCGGGCGCGTTTTGGTATCGCAAAGATTGAGCCACGTGTGGCAGGCGACCTCTCGGAGCGGCTCTGGTTCTCGGACGAGCGCGGCGAAACGGGGTCGCTCTGTCCAAGTTTCAGTCGATTCAGGGAAGTTCGGGGCGGGTTTCCTGACGGTGTCTCGACAACTTCGTAACTCACCTAACACAAAGTTCAGTTGGCCGCGATTTACACAATGACTACAGTAGTTATCGAGTGTGTTGATCAGGCCACCGCCTGTGCACCGCTCAACAGCTTCACAAACGGGGAACGGGGAAGGAAGGCATCGTGCCTGCTGCGGAGCGCCAGGCTCTCAAGGTCACTCTGGAGTCGCTCGGAGAGTTCAAGAAGCGTGTGGACACCGCGCTCTCCAACTTCGAGGAGTCTCAGGGCAGCGCGCAGAAGGTCGGAGCGCATCGCCTCTCCGAGGCGTCGTTCAAGGGCGCGGGGCGCTTCGACGAGGCCTCGGGGCTCCACGCCCAGTACGAACGCGTCCACGAGCGGCTGACCGCCCTCTCCAAGAACCTGGGCCTCCAGATAGAGGCGCTCCAGATCGCCGTCAACGGCGCGCGCGGCAACTTCAGCGACCTCGAAGAGGGGCAGCGGCGACGGTTCTGGGAGATCCAGACCGACATCGGGCGGCAGGAAGAGGAAGCGAAGCGCGAGAAGGACGCCGCAGAGGCCAAGGAGCAGGGGAAGTCCGCGCCGAAGAGCAACGACGAGCGGACGGTGACCTACTAGTGAGCGACAACCAGAAGCATCAGGATCCGCACCAGGCGGAGAAGGAAGACGCCGCCGCGCAGCTCAGCGCCATCGACTTGATCAATCAGGGGACGGCGTTCGTCAGCAAGGCCCTTCCCTTTGGGGGTGGTTCCCCCCGGGTCTTCGGCAAGACGGACTTCGAGAGCCACGACCTGAACGCCATGATCGACCTGGTCGAGTCCGCGAAGCCGGAAGATCTGGAGACCGCGGGCAAGGCGCTGTGGGACGCCAAGGACGCCATCGAAAAGGCCGCCAACGAACTCAAGAGCCACATCGGGAGGGTTGAGTGGGAGGGCGAGTCCGCCACGGCCTTCCACACATGGGGCGAAAACCTCGTCAAGCACGCTCTTGAGCTCGCGACCTTCGCCGAAGCAGCCGGTACCCAGGTCACGGCAGCGGCCACGGGTCTCGCGTCGGTCCGAAGTGCCATGCCGCCCCGCGACACACGGTACGTCCGCAAGACGGTGCAGGACATCCCGACGGTCCAGCAGGTCGACGGCAATGCGGAGTACACGGCGGCGGTCAAGGTCGAGAAGGATCGCCAGGAGGCGATCAACCAGATGAACCGGCTGGCCTCCTTCTACGAGGTGTCGGAGGGATACCTCGCGAAGCAGGAGGCGCCTACGTTCGAGCCCATGCCGGATGTGGGGGTGCCTAAGCCGGATCCGAGCTATCGCGACCCGATCACAGGCAGTGAGGTGCAAGCCGGCGCGGGGCTTGGGGCTGCTCGTGAGTCCCTGGTGACTGGAAATGACAATCCGGGCACAGGAACCAAGCATCCCCGTTCGGAAGGCACGACACCGCCGCTCAGGCATGTGGACGATCCCGCCATCCGCCCGGATGTGAACGTCGGCACGAAGATCGACAGCGTAGGAACCCTCCCACCCCAGGAGACCACGAGGCCAGCGCCCAACGTGCCGACGACAGGCCCTGGTCCGATCGGCGGGAACGGAGGGACGGTCCCGCCATTCCCCTCCGGCACGGTTCCTCCTGGACCGGGCGGGTTGACCGGCCGCACCTCGGGCTTCGGCGGAGCGAACGGAAACAAAGCCCCGATTTCAGCTCAGGGCCGCACAGCGACTCCCAATGGCACCGCCGGCGGGCGTGGCACGGCGGGCCCCATGGGGCGCGCCACTGCTCCGGGACAATCGGGAATCCGAGGCGGAGGCGCGTCTCCCATGGGGCGAGGCGTCTCCGGTGGTACCCCACGCCCCATCGCGGGACCGATGAGTGGCCGTGCCGGTGGCGCGAGTTCAGGGGCGGCACGCGGCAATGGTGTTGTCGGAGGACGGCCCACCACCGGTGCCACTCCAGCTTCAACCGGTTCCAGGGTGTCGCGCGGCACGGTCGTCGGCGCCGAGGGCAACACCGCGTCCCGTACACCTGCTGGCAAGATCGGACAGCGCGGAGTCATCGGGGCACCGAACTCCACTCCTGCCGGCACTCGTACGGGGCAGACTGCCCGACCCGCCGGGGGCAATCCGGACGGGGTTGTCGCTACGCCCCAGGGGCGAGCTTCTGCGGCGAGGAGCGGTGGAGCGGCCGGGGGCAGTGCGCAGGCCGCGCGCGGCCTGCGCGGGAATCGGCGGAACCCGAATGATGAAGACCGCGAGGGCGAACGTCAGACCGACCCGCAGCGGCGTAACGCGCCACCAGTGACTGACTGAACACGAGCGAGGATCTACACAGGCATGACAGGGACCAGCCCACGTGGCGGATTGACTGCGCTTTTCGCAGGACGTGCCGGACGACGAGTGTCGGCCGTGTGCGCGGCACTCGGTGCATTCGCCGTCGTGTCTTCGGGGCTGGCTCCGAGTGCAGTGGCCGCCGATATCCAGTCGAAGCAGTGGTACTTGGACGCGATGGACGCGGAGGGTATGTGGAAGGTCAGCACTGGCAAAGGCGTAAAGGTTGCCGTGCTGGACACCGGTGTGAATCCCGATACCTCGTCCCTGAAGGGACAGGTGCTCGAGGGTGAAGTGTCGCAGGCGGTCTCGTACAACGCCACCAAGGACTACGACGGCCACGGCACCAGCATGGCGGAGTTGATTGCCGGTACAGGTGCCGGAGGCGGCCTGCAGGGGCTGGCCCCTGGAGCGAAGATTGTTCCCTACCGGGTGCTGACCAAAGGTGTGACGAACAGCACCGACAAAAAGAACACCCCATCAATCGCGGATGCGATCAAGGCGGCCGCTGACAGCGACGCTCAAATTCTGAGCATGTCGTTCGGCGGTGACATCATGAACCCCGATGAAGAGGCCGCCGTCAAGTACGCCCAATCCAAGGGCAAGCTGATGTTCGCTGGCACGGGCAATGACGCCGAATCCAAGAACTTTATCGGCTATCCGGCTGCCTATCCCTATGTCGTCGGGGTGGCAGCCGCAGACGAGAAGGGTGAAGTCGGCGACTTCTCGGAATACGGCAACTATGTCGATCTGGCGGCTCCCGGCCTCAACGTGCCCACTTGGTGCGACGCTACGTTTCGCGCGTACTGCCCCGACGGAGTAGGAACAAGTATGGCCACCGCCATCACCTCCGCCTCCGCCGCCCTCATCTGGTCCGCCCACCCCAACTGGACGGCCAACCAGGTCCTCCGCACCCTGATCGACACAGCAGGTCGTACCTGGACGAAGGGCGAGCGGAGCAACTACCTCGGCTACGGCGCCGTCCGCCCCCGCATGGTGTTGGAGAACAGCAGCATCGATCCGGGCTCGGCGAGCGCCGACCCCCTCAGCTTCGAGAACGGAACCGGCGTCACCGGCGTCACCACCGCCCCATCCTCGTCGGCCTCGGACTCCTCGCAGGGATCGAAGAACGCTTCGGGGGGCGCGACCTCGGCGGCATCGAACTCGAACTCCTCTGATGACAACACCCAGTTGTACGCCATCGTCGGCGCCGCCCTGGTCGTGGCAATCGGCGGCGGAGCCTTCGCCGTGGCACGCAAGAGACGAACCACTTGAGCTTCCCGCAGCTGTGCTTCGCCTCGATTCGACGAGGCCTGGCTCCGCGAGGGGCTCCGCAACAACTCGTAAACAACAGTGAATTCCATGAAGGGAAGTCCAGCCGTGGCAGAGGGACAGAAGCTCAGCGACAGCGAAGTCATCCTGCTCGAAAAGGAAATGGTCGAGCGGTACGAGTCGATGCGAGGCACGCTGAGTAACCTCCAGGGCACCCTGGACACGATGGAGGTGCACTGGCAGGGCATTGGCGCCGCGGCCTTCAACTCCAAGCAGGTCGAGATCAACGAGCGTGTGAAGCACATCGGCGCCCTGCTCACGTGGTTCCTCGACAACATCAACGAGACCCGCAACATCAGCAGCACGGGCGAAGACGCGATCCGCGCCAGCATGACGAGCATCGATGTCCAGTACGGCGGAGAGAAGTCGGCACTCAGCAGCTACTGAGCAGTCCCTCTCGCCTAGCCGGGCCCGCTCAGGCCCGAGACAAGCCAACGAAGGAATGAGGAACGATGGCCAACGTCCACTACGACGGTCTCGCTGTTAAGTACGGCGGTCTCGACGCGATCACCACCGAGCTCGGCAACCAGGCCAGCAAGCTCGAATCCGACATCCAGGCGCTGAAGTCCGCCGTTGTCCGCGTTGCCGCGGGCTGGGAAGGCGAGGCCGCGAACGCCTTCGGCAGCAAGATGAAGGAGTGGGACGCCGACGCCGACGCCATCCACCAGGCGCTCGTCAGCATCGGCAAGAAGGTCTCCGACGCCGGCGGTGACTACCGCGCCGGTGACTTGAAGGCGGCCGGCTACTTCCAGTGAGCTGCTGAGTGGATCGACATGACAGGGTGGGCGCGCACGGGAGGTGCCCACCCTGTGTCGTGCCCGGCCCCCAGACTTCCGCAAGTCCATGCTCCGGCGGGCTTTCTTTGGTAGCCGCGAAAGCGGCGCGGATCAAGGACCGGGAATCGCCCCCGGTGCAGGCGCGGTGCGCGCGACGGACCCCCAGGAGTCGGTGAAGTGCCGGCATGAGTCGCTGCCTCATGTGCGATCCGCCCGTACACGTCGATCAGTGCGGTGGCTGATCCTTGCGATAGATCCCAGTGCCCGCGGTTCTGAGCCGGACCTATCTCTGCGGTCCGGGAAGGCTTGATCAGGAGACCCGCTCGTTGGCTACTGCGTTGGTGAATCGCGACCATGCTGCTCGGCATGCAGTTACCGAAGGAAGCTTCGGGTTCTTGAAATCGCGGATGACAATCGAGTATCCGTTCTGGGCGATCTCGACACAGCTGTTGCCGGACGCTTCCGAGAACGATGACTTGACCCACTTCAACTCGAACAAACTGGCTTCCTCTTAGAACGTCTAACGAAATGACTGTAGGGGAACGGTAGGCTCGGTAGCCATGAGTCAGAGCGGTTCGCAAGCGGCGGCATTCTTCCGAGACGTCCGCCAAAGCAAAGTGGTCTGGCTTGTCCGGGATGACGACGGAAGCCCGACTCACCTCTCTGCGGACGGCACGCGAAGTCTTCCCTTCTGGTCGACCTCGCCCCGCGCCCAGAGGGCAGCAAAGATCTGGGGGCGTGGGCTCCGCGTTGAGTCCATGCCCTTGGACACCTGGTGCGATCGCGTACTGCCCGATGCCGCCCGGGATGGACTCGTGATCGGCATCAACTGGAGCGGGCCGCGCCTGGTCGGCTGGAGCTTCACCCCCAACGAAGTTGTTAACCGGCTATCGGCGGCTCACCCAATGACGTGAGTTGTCGGTGGGTGTCTAGGCAGCAGGCAAGCTTGAGGAAAGCCTCGTGGATGTCGGCTGTTCTTCCCAGCGGATGCGGAGCCGGCGGAAGCCATGTAGCCAGCCGATGGTTCACTCGACCACCCACCGGTAGGTACCCAGGCCGGTCCGTGCAGGGTTCCGCGTCGGGCGATGGCGGGAACGATGCCGCGGGCGCGGCCCTGGTCGCGGTCGCCGTCGTGGTCGTAGCCGCGGCGAACAGGTAGTCGGGCCTGCGGCGGGGATGTCCGACCCTGCCGCGCACCGGCGGGACGGCGTCGAGCAGCGGCAGGAGCTGAGTGACGTCGTTGCGGTTGCCGCCGGTTAGCAGGACGGCGAGCGGGGTGCCGTGGCCGTCGGTGATCACGTGGTGTTTCGAGGACCGGCCTGCCCTCGATCGACCGGCGACGGCCCCGTGTGGAGCCCCCTTTTAACGCCCGAACGTGCGAGGAGTCGACCACGCACCTCGACCAGTAGAGTCGCGCGGCCGCGTTCAGTTCGGCCAGGAGCACTTCGTGCAGCTGCTGCCACACGCCCGCCTCGTTCCAGTCGCGGAGCTGGCGCCAGCACGTCATCCCCGAGCCGAACCCGAGTTCCTGAGGAAAGTGTTCCCACTGGATGCCGGTGTGCAGGACATACAAGATCCGCACAAGACCTCCCGGTCCGGCACGGCTTCCGCCCCGGATACCTGAACCGCCTCGGCCGCTTCGGTAGCAGCGGCTCCAAGCTGTCCCACAACTCATCCGGCACGATCCAAGGCGACGCCCCCATACCGGGCTGAACGCTCAACTCCCCCCAGGGCCACGCCCAGCAGGACCGAACCAGCTCATTGTGTTCGCCGCTGTTAAGCGCGTCGTGCCGAAGCGGCGGGAGAAAGTGATCGCCTGGTCCTCCAGTGACATGGGGGACCAGGCGATCAGGGTCTCAACGTGACTGCCGCGAGCGTCGGTGCGCGGAGCGGAGAAGTAAGGACGGGCAGTGATCAGCCGCACGCACCGGAGTCCTCAAGAGCCTTGGTGTATGCCGTGATCAGTGTCTTCATCGCGCCGGAGTCTGATCGGTCTGGAGTGAACACCTGGACTACGGCGTACAGGGTCTGATCGGGATGGGCCGGGGACTTGCACGATGCCGTGGTCTTCCCTGCCGAGCCAGTACCCGAGTAGAGATAGCGATCATCGTCGGTTACTTGTCCGTCGTCCATTTTGTCGTATCCCGCGGCGACAGTGGACGCGCTCTCCCCGTCACTCCACCATGCCTGAATCTGCCGAACCGAGATATCGCCATCGACGATGAGGTCACACCGTTTTGTTCCCCCGTTGGGAGACGAAGGCTTCACGGAGATGGAATCACCGCCTGGCAGAAAGGCATCGAGTAGCTCGGGAGCCAGTGGAATTCCGCAGAGAGCGCTGGGGACCGTATAGTTCTTCTCTTCTTCTCCACTTCCTCCGGAGCACGCAGAAAGAGCCAGTGCTCCGGTCAGCGCCACTGTGACAGAAGTCGGACCTCGGACGATTCGCGTGGGATGGTTAAGTCGGGCGCGGAACATGGAGAGTCCCTCTCGCATGGGGTCAGATTTCGGTCTTGAGATGCGGTGCCATGTACACGGTGTTGATTCCCGATCCCTGAAGCCCACTTCTCTCTCATAACGCCGCCGGCGTCATCCTTTGCCTGACCCTCTGCATTCATGACGACTCAGCCGAACTGCCGGCTACCGTTCGGCAGGTCGTCCGCGCCGTCGCAAGACCAGAGGTCCCGGCCTCAGTTGAGGGCACCGGGCGACAGTCTGCCGAGGTTGGTCGTCACGTCCGCATGTAGTTGGCGGTAGGTTCCCGAGACTCACCCGCATCGGCGAGTCGTCCAGGTCCCCGGGGTCGGCGCCGCAGCGGCGGGTTGGGGAAGATGGCGGCACCTCCTCGGACGGCGGCGGAGACACGGCATCGCTGCCGTACGGCAGGCCGGTCGTCGTGGCCTCCAGCGCGTGCCGAGCGCCTGCTGGCCGCAGCCGAGCGCGTTCTTCGTCTTCTCCTCGTCAGTGAGGACGTTCGTGTCGGTCGTCCCCTCGAATTCCTTGTCGGTGAAGAGGTCGAGATATTAGTGGAACCCGGCCTTTCCGTCCTTGTTCACCGCGTCGTCCTCGTTGTACGTGGTCGGCGGATCGGTGATGAATTTCTCCGCCGCGAGGGTTGTGGCCGAGGCATTCGGGGATACGAGTGCCCGCTCGGAGTCACTCCTCGTACCCGGGCCAGTTGGCCTTGCTGATCGAAGGAACCGCACTCGGGAGACTGGTGTTGTTCTTGCAGCCCGCCTGGTTGGCAACGTCCCGGGCCAACTGGAGCATGATGTCCACGCCAACTTTGCGGGCCTCGACCGCGGACAGGCCACTTCCCTTCATCGGTCGGGCCAATACGTCTACCTTGATGTACTTGTCCCGCTTCATGTAGGCAGGTGTGTCGTCAGGAAGATCGGCGATGCATTCGAAGAACACCACCTGCGAGGCCCTGAGGTAGTACGCGAGGACGCCCATGTCCATCCGTGTACGAGGCTCGTCCCCCCGTGCATCGGCGGTGGGGAGCTCTTCGGTCGGCGGAGCGTCGTCGTTCCATGCGACGTCGACGTCAAGAACGGTGTCCAGAGAGCCTTCGCTTTCCGCTTCGTATTGGCAATGGGTCGGATAGTGCTCCGCGATCACCCGGAAGTCGTCCTGCTGATGCTGTAGTTCGCTGCCCGGCCCAAGAAGCTTCTGCAGGGTGGCCTGGTTCGGGGTGCCGTTCCAGCACGGCTTGACCGGGGCCTCAAGCGCGTTGGCTTTTCCGTCGTCGGACTGGGCCAACCAGACGTAGATACCCGCTCCGAGGACCGTCAGTATCACAACGACGCAGAGCGTTTTCGCTCTGACCGACATTTTTCCGACGCTCATGTCTTCCCTGCTTGGTTTCTCGATCTACGAGACTTCGCTGACAAGTGGTGAACTCGAGGTCACTTCGGAGGGTTGCGCTTGTAGTGATCCTTGGCTTCGCGCTGAAGTTCCTTACCGTGGTCGAAGCCCTCGCCCGTTTGCTGTGTCACATCGCGACGCATGTCCGTCGGATCCACACCGTCCGGGGTGCCGGCCACCATGAGTCCGTTCGATGCCTGGTCCAGAGCGTTCTGGCGGGCATTGAAGGATGACTCTCCTGCCTTGTGTGCCGTCTCGGCAGAGGTGTTCCGCTCCGCTCCCTCGACTACCTCGCCGACAACCACCTCGGTGACGCCGTTGATGACTTCTCCGGCAATGGGTACGCGCTCTGTGGCCAATCCAACCGTGGAGCCAAAAGCGGTGTTGAACATGTCTGCCCGCTTTTGCAACGCATCGTTGTAATCCTGGTCGCTCTGTTGGCCGTCGGTGACGATCTGATCGTGCCGGGCTCCGGAGAGGATGCCCTCCACCGTTCCGGTGTTATAGGAGATGTGCTTCAGGTTCTCGGATGGAGTTCCCGCGTACTTCTCCGGGTGTGCCGTGGCGTCCTGCATCAGTCCGGCCGAGTAGTTCTCTGCCCCCAGGGTGGCTTCGGCATAGCCATCCGGATTTCTACCAACCGTATCGAGAAACTCGGCGGTGGCCAACGCGTCGCTGAACTTGGTAGGACTGCCGTAGAGATCGTCGAAGTCGTCGGACTGGCTCAGCGTCGAATTGACCTCGGGCATGTACTCGCCAGCCATCCGCCCGAGGCTGTCGCCCATCGTGTCGTCGGCCAGCTTGGGATCCGCGGCGACCGCGTTGATGACCTGGTTCATGATGTCCTGGCGCTGCTCGGTGTGTTCGGGGTGGGCGCCGACGTCACCGTGGTCGTACGGAAGCCCGGACACCGCCGCCTCAAGGGCATGGCCCAGCGCGTCCTTGCCGTAGATCTCAGGGTCCTTGGCTGCCATGGGAGCGGTCATGTCCGGAATCCACTGCCGTGCGCCGTCACCCTTGCCATCCGCGCCCATGCCCATCAGGTAGTCCAGATTGGACATCTGTTTGCCCGGCCCGGCGACGTCGGCCTGGAAGAAGCTTGTGGCCGCGTCTGGATTGTGACCGTACGCCTCCAGGACACCCGTGATCGGATCCCAGCCACGGCCGCCTTCCTTGTCGGCGTTCAGTCCAAAGTCCTTCATGCTCGCGTAGTTTCCGTCGGGACGCCCCCAGGCCCCGCCCTCCCGCTCGTACGCGATCATGTCGTTGGCGACCTTGTCGAGAAAGGTCTTCGGGTACTCCCCATGGCGCAAAAGCGTGCCAAGTACCTGATACCCCTTGGGCACCATCTGGTTGCCCTGCATCTGAAGATCGAGATCACTGCGTCCGACGCGCATGAGTTCGTCGGTCCACTTGTCTCCGAGGCCGGGAGTTGCGGTAGCAAGCGCTGTGCCCATGCTGTCCTGGATGCTTCGGGCGAGACGCAGTTGTTCCCCACCCTCCGCCGTGCCGTCGAGTGAGAGCTGAGCCTGGAACCGCAATGCCCCTTCCTGGCCGAGGCCGCGGTACAGATCCGTCGCGAACTCTTTGTCATCCGCGTTGTACTTGATAAGCGTCTGGAGTTCCCGCAGCTCCTCTACGGGGAGCTCTTTGCCCTCTTTGTAGAGTTGCAGGCTCTTCTTGGCCAGCTCCTCGGCTCGTTGCTCCTGGGCGTCGTCGAGCGACGTGTAGCTCGCGTGGCCGAAGTTGAACTCGTCACCGCCATGGCTCTTGCGTAGTGCTCGACTCACTGAGTCGTCGATCTCCCGAGCATGCGAGATGATCCCGGCTATGCGATCGGCAAGCTCCTGCGCCGTGTTGAGTTCGTTCTGGGTGTGCCTGTCATCGGTGGTGCGGTCATGCGGATAGAAGACATGCACCGTCCCGTCACCTGTGTCGCTCACCCTGAGCCCGAGTCCGGGCGCTTCTTGGTGAATGGCTGTGTTTAGGTTCTTCTGGAGCTCCGCAAGCTCTGTGCAGGCATCGTCGAGGACCTGGTAGATACTCGAGGCCTCGGCGTGAGCATCTGTGAACTCCTTGGCTGTCTTCTTGACGAACTGCCGTGTTACGTCGGCGTTCACGCCAGCCCATCTGGCGCTCTCAGACTTCGCAAGCAGACCTCTCTCCGCCCTGTCTGCGAGCTTCTTGAGATCGTCGACGATCTTCTTCCAGTCGGCGACGGAGGTCTTCAGCTTCCCGAGGTTGACCTCGGACAAGTTCGTCATGGTGATGCCGGACACAACAACTCCCGCTACTTGAAGTACCTGCTGAGCTCCGATACCGACCTGCCGGAACCGTCCCGGCCTCTGATCGTTGCCTCGATCTCCGCGTCATCGTTCGCATGCAACTTCTTCGAGAAGTTGAGGTGGTTCGAAATGTGAGCACAGGCATCCAGTAGCGATTTCACCTGGCTCGTCCAGATCTCCACAGTCAGCGACAGGCTGCTTCCCAAGGCGAAGTTCGAATTCGACAGCTCGGTCGCCGCCTGCATCGTGGAACCGGACCCGTTCTTGTCGGGATTCATGCCAGCTACATCCGCTTGGCTGTGCAGGTCGCCATGCAGGGTAAAAGCCTCATGTCCGACGGCGCCCAAGTCGTCCTGATTGACAACCAATTCTGGCCCGCCCCCAGCGCTTCCGGCATCGGGCGCCTGGTTCAGCTGCATGCCGGCCGAGCCACGCTCGGCTGCCTCTGCCTTGAGCTGTTCCCACTCGTCCCATGCCACCTTGGGCCTCCCCCGTACGCGAATAGCAGAACTGGCCACGCTGCAAGGGAATTTAGCCCTGCAAACTACGTCGCCGCAAGCGCCACACCGCCCGGCCGAGGACCGGGTCAGGCCACGATTTCCACAACTCCCTGATGCACGGAATGACAGTGGAGGTGAGCCGGGCCATCCAGCTCACCACCGTCTTCTCACATCAGAGGTGCCAGAGCCCTCACCACAGTGCCCGTTGGTCGGCCGCGCTCATATTCGTCATGAACGCCACCTCAGTACCCCCCCTCCTCCACCAACCCCACCTGCACCAACGGCTTTCCCCGCCGCCGAGAGACAAAGATTCCCCGCCCGGCTGGCATCGGCCGCGGCCGAACCCCACCCAAGAGATCTCCTTCGCCCGGGTCGCCGGCGAGGACGACGCCCTGTGCGCCCAGTTCCTTGATGCGCTGCATGAACGCCTCGTACGCCGCTCGCCCCGCACCCGCCGTCGAGCGCGCGATGATGAACCGCACGCCCACATCGCGCGCGAACGGCAGCAGCTCCGTCAGACCTGCCAGTGGGTTTCCGCTCGACGTGGACACGAGGTCGTAGTCGTCGATGACGACGTACACGGTCGGCCCCTGCCACCAGCTCCGGTCGCGCAGCTGTTGTGCCGTCACGTCGGCTGTGGGGGCGCGGCGTTTCATCAGGTCGGCCAGGGCGCCCATGTGGTGGTCCATGGCGTTGGACATGGGGATGTACTCGGCGAGGTGGGACGCCGGGGTCACGTCCAGCAGCGAGCGCCTGTTGTCGATGACGAAGAGCTTGGCCTCGTGACCCGGATACCGTTCCGTCAGCTGCTTGATCATCAGCCGCAGCAGGTTCGACTTGCCCGACTCGCTCTCGCCGAAGACGAGGAAGAACGGGTCCTGCTCGAAGTCGACGAAGACCGGTTCGAGGTTGTCTTCGTCGAGCGCGAAGGCGACACCGCGCTGTGGGAAGCGGTCGCCCGGAGGCAGCTGGGCTGCGGGGTACTCGCGTGGCAGCAGCCGTACTTCGGGTGCACCGGGCGCCTGCCAGTGCCGGGTGACCTCGGTCGCCAGCGCCGCCGTGGCCTCGGACAGCTCCGTGTCGGAGGTGAGGCCGTCGATCCGTGGCACCGCGGCCATGAAGTGCAGTTTCTGCGGGGACTGGCCGCGTCCGGGGACCCCTGCGGGGACGTTCGCGGCGACCTTGCGGTCCATGTCGGAGTCCATCGGGTCGCCGAGCCGCAGTTCGAGGCGGTTCATGAGGTGGTCCTTGAGGTTCGACCGGACCTCCATCGACCGCGACGCCGAGAGGACGACGTGGATGCCGTAGCCCAGACCGCGCGCCGCGAGGTCGAGGACGATCGGCTCCAAGGTGTCGTATTCGGTACGGAAGTTGCCCCAGCCGTCGATGACGAGGAAGACGTCGCCCCAGGGCTGGTCCGTGACGGAGATCTCGCCCCGGGCCCGTCGTGCCCGGAAGTCCCCGATCGACGGGATGCCGGCGGAGCGGAAGTACTCCTCGCGGCGGGTCAGCACGCCGTACACCTCGGCCACCGTGCGCCGCACCCGCTCCGGGTCCAGGCGCGAGGCCACGCCGCCCACATGCGGCAGGCCGGCCACGGCCACCATGCCGCCGCCACCGAAGTCGAGCCCGTAGAACTGGACTTCGTGCGGGGTGTGGGTCAGTGCGAACGAGGAGATCAGGGTGCGCAGGAGAGTCGACTTCCCGGACTGCGGGCCGCCGATGATCTGCATGTGGCCGGCCGCGCCGGAGAAGTCGATCCAGAGCGGGTCGCGGCGCTGCTCGAACGGCTTGTCGAGAAGGCCGACCGGCACGACCAGACGCCCCGCGCCCTCGTAGCCAGGCTGAGTGAGTCCGCGGCCCTGCACCGCCGTGAGACCGGGCAACAGGGCGTCCAGCGACGGCGGGCTGTCCAGCGGCGGCAGCCACACCTGGTGGGCCGCCGGTCCCTGCGCCTCCAGCCGGCGCACGACCACGTCCAGCACGGTGTCCGCAAGGGCGTCGTCGACCTGCGGATCGTCCGCAGCCGAAGGCCGCTGCTGCGGCACCGCCACATACTGCACCGGCACCTCGGCCGCCGTGAACAGCACCGGCCGCCGGTCCACCGGCAGCGGGCCGCCGCTTAGTGCCGAACGCTGTGGGCCGGAGCGGTACACTCCGGAGACGTACGCCGCCTTGAAGCGCACCATCTCACCCGTGCCGTGCTTCAGGATGCCGGAGCCGGGGACGTTCGGCAGTTCGTAGGCGTCCGGTACGCCGATCGCGGCCCGGGACTCCGCGGCGGAGAACGTCCGCAGACCGATCCGGTACGACAGGTAGGTCTCCAGACCGCGCAGGCGCCCCTCCTCCAGGCGCTGTGAGGCCAGCAGCAGGTGTACGCCCAGCGACCGGCCGATACGGCCGATCTGCACGAACATCTCGATGAAGTCCGGTTTGGCGGTCAGGAGTTCACTGAACTCGTCGATCACCAGCACCAAGGACGGAATCGGCTGCAGCGGCGCGCCCGCCGCCCGCGCCTTCTCGTAGTCGTGGATGTTGGCGTAGTTGCCCGCGTCGCGCAGCATCTCCTGGCGGCGGTTGAGTTCGCCGCGGATGGAGTCGCCCATGCGGTCGACCAGGGTCAGATCGTCCGCGAGGTTGGTGATGACGGCCGCGACGTGCGGCATCTGTGCCATGCCCGCGAAGGTCGCGCCGCCCTTGAAGTCCGCGAGGACGAAGTTCAGGGTCTCGGAGGAGTGCGTCACCGCCAGGCCCAGCACCAGGGTGCGCAGCAGCTCCGACTTGCCGGAACCGGTGGCGCCCACGCACAGGCCGTGCGGGCCCATGCCCTCCTGTGCGGCCTCCTTGAGGTCCAGCATCACGGGCCGGCCGTCCTCGCCGAGTCCGATCGGCACGCGCAGCCGCTCGGCCAGCGAACGAGGCCGCCAGGTGCGCTTGGTGTCGACGGACGCCGCGTCGCCGAGGTTCAGCAGGTCGGTGAACTCCAGGTTGGCGAGCAGGGGTTCGTCGTCGTCCCCGCCGGCTGCCATCCGCAGGGGGGCGAGTTGCCGGGCGAGGGCTTCGGCGGACTCGTAGGACAGGACGTCGGGAGTCCCCTCGTAGACGACACCGTGCCCCGACTCCAGGTGCAGCGCTTCGGGTCGTACGACGATGGAGAGCTCGCCGCCCGCCCCGGTCAGCTCACCGGGGACGACCTCGAGGACCGTGACGCCCTGCAGGCCCTCGGGGTTGGCCAGGACGGAGTCCGGCGGCAGGGACAGGCCGTCGAGTACGACGACGATGTGCGGCTCCTCCGGCAGGGGTGCCGCGTTCGGGTGGAAGCGCGGACGGCCGGTCAGCCGGGTGGCGAGCAGGTTCTCCAGCTCGCGGGAATCGCTGTCGATCAGCCTGCGACTGCCCGCGCCGTCCACGGCACCGGGCGCCTGGACGTGCGGCAGCCACTTCGTCCACTCCCAGTGGGGCAGGGCCTCGCGGCCGGCCGCGACCACGATGATCAGGTCCTCGGGGGAGTGCAGCGCGGCCAGCGAACCGGCCATGGCCCGGGCGGAGGACCGTACGGACTGCGGGTCGCCGCTGATCGTGACGTGGTAGAAGGCCCGCAGTGAGACCGCCATCGGCAGGTCGTCGAGGGTGCTGTGGACGGCCAGGAAGCGCTGCATCGCACCGGCGGTCAGCGGCTCCAGCTGCTCGACGGGGGCGCTCTCGGGGGCGACCAGGGCGCTGGCGAGGCCCTGCGCGCCGAGGCCGATGCGGACCTGGGCGAAGTCCTCGTCGCCGGGGCGGCGTTCCCACACCCGGCTGCCTTCGGCGACCAGGGCCCACAACTGCTCCGGGGACGGATGGAGGAAGTACTGAGCGTCGCGCTGTGCCTTCGCCGTATTGACCGCCGTACGCCGGGTCTGCGCCAGGTAGCTCAGGTAATCGCGGCGCATGTCCGCCAACTGCCCTTGGGAACCGCGGCGGAAGCGGATCACCATGGCGATGGCCATGGCGATCGTCGACGCGATCATGATCATGCCCATGATCTTCATGAACGGCTGCCCGTTCGTGAAGAAGAAGACCACCGAGCCACCCATGCCGAGTGTCGGCAGGAGTTGCATCAGCACGCTTTCCTGGTGACCCCGCGGCAGTTCGGGCGGAGGTTGCAGGACGATCTCCTGCGTGGACACTTCGGACGGCAGCGCCCGAGGCGGGCGCTTCACGACGATGTGGCTCACTGTCATCCATTCCCTTGGCCGGCCCGAAAGTCCGTCCGCCGCCCCGTGTCAGGCGGACGCAAGCCGCCGCGCGATCCTACTGACTTCATACGAGACGAGGGGACGGTAGGGTGCCGGATGTTCGCGTGAGCACACGCGAGTTGGGCTGGAGGATCGGGGCATTCCGTGTGATCCGACACGGTACGGAACCCGGGCGTCGGCCCTGTGAAGTCCTTGTCGCCACCGTGCCGCATCGTCGGCCTCGACGAGCGCGGAAAGCGGCGCAGGACATTCACTCCATGGACGCGGAACCATCACTGAGGGGGATCAGCAGGTGAGCATGACGGCCTCCGCGGCAGCCACCGGGGGAGGGCCCGGAACGGGGACTTCCGGCGCGGGCACCGGGCTCGGTTTCTGCCGGGTCACCATCGTCGCGCCCGACAGCCGGATCGACGTGGCGCTGCCCGACGACATCCCGGTCGCCGACATCTATCCGGAGATCCTCCGGCTCTCCCAGCAGAGCCCCGCCGAGGGCGCACCCGTCGGCTACCACCTGGTACGCCGGGACGGCACCGTCCTCGACAGCTCCCGGTCCTTCGCCGCCCAGCGCATCCTCGACGGCGAACTCCTCACGCTGCGCCCCTTCTCCGAGTCGCTGCCCCCCGCCGTGTTCGACGACGTCTCCGAGGCGGTCGCCTCCGCCGTGACGAGCGAACGCACCCTGTGGAGCGGCGACTTGACGCGCGCCTCGGGCCTCGTCGGCGGAGGCGTACTGCCGGTCCTGCTCGCCTTCGTGGCCTGGACCGGCGACCCGCTCCACGACATGAACAGCCTCCCCGGCATCCTCGCCGGGGTCACGGGTGTCCTCCTGGTCGTCCTCGCGTGCGTGCGCGCCCGGGTCTACGACGACCGGGCCTCGGCCATCGCCCTGGGACTCGGCGCCCTGCCCAACGTCGGCGTGGCGGGCTCGGGGCTTCTCCCGCTCGCGGACGGAGAGGGCATCGGCAAGCTCCAGTTCCTCCTCGCCTGTGCGGCGGTGCTGCTGGCCTCGTTCCTGCTCACCCTGTTCTCGCCGAGCGGGGACGGCCCGTTCGTCGCCTTCGTCTTCGCCTCCGCCATCGGACTGCTCGCCGTGTTCGCGGGAACGCTCGCCGACTGGACGCCCTCCGAGATCGCCGCCCTGTGCGCCCCGATCGCCGTCGGCGGCCTGGCCTTCCTGCCGGGCCTGTCGATGCGCTTCGCCCGGCTGCCGATCGGCTTCGACACCCCGGACACCGCCCCGCGCAGCGCGTACGACACCGACCCCACCCCGCAGGAGCCGGTCGACGCCGAGCGGGTCACCGCCAGGGCGCGGCGCGGACACGAACTCCTGGTCGGCCTGGTGGGCGGCTGTGCGCTGATCGCCGTCGGTGCCTCGATCGTCCTCGGCTTCTCCTCGAACGTCTGGGCCCAACTCCTCGCCCTCGCGACCGGAGTCGCCCTGCTGATGCGCGCCCACCTCTTCCGGTACACCGGCCAGGTCGCCCCCGTCCTGGGCGCCGGCCTCGCCTCCCTCGTACTGCTCGGCCTCGGCCTGGCGCTCAACCCGCCGCAGTCGATCGTCTTCGAGGCACTCAAGGGCGACCGCACCGACCTCGACATCCGGACCATCTGGTTGGTCGCGGCGATCGCTGCGGTGGCCGCGCTTGTCACGGCGATCGGCCTGATCGTCTCGCGCGGCGGTCTCACCCCGTTCTGGGGCCGCTTCCTGGAGATCGCCGAGGGCTTCGTGCTGCTGACCCTGGTGCCGCTGGCCCTCGCCGTCTTCGACGTGTACACCACCGCCCGGTCGATGACGAGCTGACGGAGGGATTGTCAGCGTGAGCTTCGGTCCACCTCCCTCCGTGTACACCCAGTCCACCGTGACGGCGGACTACCGGGTCAGAAGACGTCGTAAGACGCTGCTCGGCGTGGTCGCCGCCGTCCTGGTGGTCGTGTTGGCCGGGGTCGGCTGGCTGCTGGGGGATCCGGATCCCCCGAAGTCGGACAAGCCGTCGGCCGCCGCGGCGCAGAACCGTCTGGACGTCAGGGAAGCCGTCGAGGAACAGCCCAGGAGCACCACCGGCGCCATGGCGTTCCGCTTCTCCGAAGACGAGATGAGCCCCGCTGAGCGCCATGCGATGCCAGGCATGTGGGCCACGGACAAGATCCTCGCCAAGGGCATCAACCAAACCCTCGTCGGGTTCAGGATCGGTACGAACGTCAGTGTCGGCGACGAGGTGTGGAAACTCCGCTTCTCCGGCCCGGTCTGCGGCTACACACTTCACACGACTGTCGAGAACCGTACGGCCGTCCTCTTCCGGTCGAGCGGTGACGAGAACGCCCTGTGCGACCGTGTCGCTTTTGTCGACCTTGACGACGGCCGGAAGCTCTGGGAGCAGGCGTTCACACCCGGCCGCTGGGACACACCGAGCGTGACGCTGACGCACGCCACGGTCGCGGTCACGTGGGGAGGCGGCTCGGATGCGTACGACATGGACCGCGGCCGTCGGCTGTGGCGTACCGAGGCCACGGACAACTGTGACGACTTCGGCGCCGCCGGCGGCCGCGGCCTGCTCGTGCTGGTCTCCTGCTTCGACAAGAACAAGTCCGCCACCTCGTGGGAGTCGACCACCTACAAAGTGCGCAAGGTGGCGCCGCGCACTGGCCGGACTCTGTGGACGTACTCGGTCGCGGCGGGGGTCCGGGAGGTCATGGTGCCGTCCACCGATCCGGTCGTCCTCGCGATCGCAGCCGGCGACACGGGCTTCACCGAGCTGCTCTCCCTGGATGATCAGGGCAAGAACCGGGCCACGATCAGGCTTGAGAGCGGGCTGTACGTCGGAGAGTGCAACGAGGAACTCGACTTCCGAGTCATCGACGACTGCCCGACGATCCCGGTCGGCGGCGGTCAGGTCTTCCTACGAAGCAAGGACCAGAGCGACGCTCAGAACCCCTACAACTGGATCGTCGGGTTCGACCTGGCGACCGGGCGAACCGTCAAGAAGTTCGACTCGGGGCCGGGTCAACTGCTGCGTCCGGTGCAGACGAGCGGCGGCCAACTCCTCGCGCTGCGCGAGAGCAGCGACGGCATCTCACCGATGGCGCTCGTCAGTCTCAACCCGAAGAGCGGCAAGGAGACTCCGTACTTCTACTTCAGCCTGCCGCTGGAGGCTGTGACGCTCACGGTCACGGACTCGAACAACATCCTCGTCGACCACGGACGGCTGTTCTTCGGCGCCAAGGAGGCGGTCGGCCCTGAGAGGAAGACGTGGACCTGGCTGGCCCTGGGCATCGGGAGTGCGGCGCAGAAGGCATCATCGACCGCCCAGCTGCAGAAGCAGTAGGGGCGGGGACGAGGGCGGGGAGCCGGGCGAGTGCCGGTTCCCCGCCGCCACGCAGCGTCACTCCGCCGCGAGGCCCCCGTCGCGCGGCCCAGGCTCCAGATCGAACTCCCCGTCCCGCGCCCCCAGCACGAACGCCCGCCACTCCGCCTCCGTGTACCGCAGCACGGTGTCGGGGTCGAGCGACGACCGCATGGCCACGGCGCCTTCGGGGAGGTAGGCGATCTCGACGCGCTCCTCGTGCTCCTCGGTACCCGGCGCGCTGTGCCACTCGGCGCCGGAGATGTCGAGGGCGTACAGCTCGTCCCTCTCCCGCTCCTTGCGCGCCTTGAGTTCCTCGTCCTTGGTGTCGGCCATGGCGATGTCTGATCCTTCCCTCTGCAACGAGCTGTCCAATCACCCTACTTGCCGCCGTTCCCCCTGGTCAGGCGTTTGCCCATGAGTGACCGTCACGAAGGGCGACAGCTTGCTCACACTTCCGCGCCCTCGTCAGAAAGGTCCCGACCGTGAGTTTCGGCCCACCGCCGTCCGTCTTCACCGAGTCCACCCTGGCGGCCGAGAAACGCAGGAAGCGCCGCAGGATGCTCGTCCTCGGTGCCACGACGACCGCACTCGCGGTGCTGCTCGCGGGGATATGGGCACTGTCGTACGACAACACCGACACCCCCTCCGGCCGGAGCCCGGCCGCGGCAAGCCAGGCCCCGGACGACATCCGGGAGACGATCGAGCGGCGGCCCGCGACCCCGGAAGCGGTGAGCGCGGTCGCGCGCCGCGCCGAGGGCGTCAAGGCCGGCCAGAACATCGAGGCGGCGGGTACCTGGGCGACCGCCAAGACGTTTGCGAAGACCCTGGGCAACAGCATCACGGGGTACAGGATCTCGACCGACCGCCAGGCGTGGAAACTGGCCTTCCCCGGCAGCGTCTGCGCCGCCACCCCGCACGTCACCGTGGACGGCCGGACGGCCGTGGCCTTCTCGAGCGAGCCCACCAGGACCGATCCGAGCGGTGGGACGGTGAGCGGTCCGTGCGACCGGATCGCGATGTTCGACATCGACACGGGCAAGCGGCTGTGGCACGTCGAGTTGCCGGAGAAGCGACTCGTGCCCGCCAGGGTCACGATGACGCGCGGCAAGGTCATCGCGGCCTGGGAGGACGGCTCGGCGGCGTACGCCATGGCCGGCGGGAAGCTGCTCTGGTCGCACACGCCCGGACCGGCCTGCGGGGACAGCGGCTACGCCGGGGGCGAGGCCCTCGTGCGGGTCGTCAAGTGCGGCGACGCGGACAACAGACGCTTTCGGGTGGAGGGGACGAACCCCGAGACCGGAAAGCCCGTGTGGACCTACACGGTGACTCCGGGCGTCCAGGACGTTCGTCTGGTCTCCTCGTCCCCCGTCGTCATCGCTGTAGCGGCGGGCGACCTCGTGATCACCGATCTGATCTCCCTCAGTGACCAGGGCAAGTTCCGCGCCACCATCTCGGTGCCGGTCCAGACCTACGTCACCAAGTGCGGCGACGGCATCGACGTCACGGGCCCGATCGAGACCTGTGAGGCGGTGGTGGCCGACGAGCGGCAGCTGTACGTCGCCACTCAAGCGCGCGACACCGGCACCGTGAGCGCCCACGGACAGGTGGCCAACGAGATCGTCGCCTTCGACCTGGCCACCGGGAAGAGCCTCAGGAAGTTCGACGCCAAGATCGGCCGCCCGATGTACCCCGTCCGTATGAGCGGTGACCTGCTGATCGCCGCTCGGGAGTCCTCCTCCCCGCACACACCCAGCGCAGCCGTGAGCATCGACCCCAGCTCGGGGAAGGAGACCCTGCTCCTGCTCTACGGCACCGTCGGCATGCTGCCCTTCGAGTACCTGGACGTCCGCTACGAGCACGGCCGCATCTTCTTCGCCGCCACGAGCCTCGCCGGACCGGTGAGCAAGGACGACGAGGGGGAGGGCCTCTGGCTTGCCGACGGGTTCGAGACCGGTGGCTGATACCCGGTGGCCGATACCCGAGACGACCCCGGTCAGGGGCGTCCTCCCCGGCTGGTAGTCTGTGCTGTGGCCGTTTGTGTACGCGCCCCCGGAGCCCCGTCGAAAAGACAGCCCTGGAGGCCGCGCCCAGCGGATCCCCGCCTCCCGAGTAACGGAAGCCCCCCTGAGATTTAGACCAGGGGCACTCGGTGGCCTTCACAGACTACGAGGAGTACGCGTGTCGCTCGACGCCGCTACGAAGAAGCAGATCATCAGCGAGTTCGGTACCAAGGAGGGCGACACCGGCTCCCCCGAGGTCCAGGTCGCGATGCTCTCGCGCCGTATCTCGGACCTGACCGAGCACCTCAAGACCCACAAGCACGACCACCACTCCCGCCGTGGTCTGCTGATCCTGGTCGGTCAGCGTCGCCGCCTTCTGCAGTACCTGGCCAAGAAGGACATCCAGCGCTTCCGTGCGCTGGTCGACCGCCTCGGCATCCGCCGCGGTGCGGCGGGCGCCAAGTAAGACGCCGTGAGGGGAGCGGTTCCCGTGACCATGGGGACCGCTCCCTTTGCTGTACGTAGGGAAACGTGCGGAGTGTCACTGACGCTTTGTAGTGTGGTAGCACAACGCAAGACGTACGACGCAGAGTGATGACGTGTACTCGCTGAGGGTATGGCGTCATACGACAATGAACGCGTCATACGACAATGAACGAGGAGAAGCGCACCTCGCCGCCGCCGGTCCTCGGTAGTGGCCCCCGGGGGAAGTGAGCCCCGAGGGCTTCGATCGAAGACCGGCCCGCACCAGACGGAGCGCTTCTCCGCAACCGTCCCCCTGCCACACGGGCAGCGAGGGACGAAGACGAGGAGAAAACGCTAGTGGAGAACGAGACCCACTACGCCGAGGCCGTCATCGACAACGGCACCTTCGGCACCCGCACCATCCGTTTCGAGACGGGCCGCCTGGCCAAGCAGGCCGCCGGCTCCGCCGTGGCGTACCTGGACGACGACACCATGGTGCTGTCGGCCACCACCGCCTCCAAGAACCCCAAGGACCAGCTCGACTTCTTCCCCCTCACGGTGGATGTCGAGGAGCGGATGTACGCCGCCGGCAAGATCCCCGGCAGCTTCTTCCGCCGTGAGGGCCGTCCCTCCGAGGACGCCATCCTCACCTGCCGCCTGATCGACCGCCCGCTGCGCCCGTCCTTCAAGAAGGGCCTGCGCAACGAGATCCAGGTCGTCGCCACCATCATGGCGCTCAACCCCGACCACCTGTACGACGTCGTGGCGATCAACGCCGCCTCCGCGTCCACGCAGCTGGCCGGTCTGCCCTTCTCCGGCCCGATCGGCGGCGTCCGCGTCGCGCTGATCAACGGCCAGTGGGTCGCGTTCCCGACGCACACCGAGCTCGAGGACGCCGTCTTCGACATGGTCGTCGCCGGTCGCGTCCTGGAGGACGGCGACGTCGCGATCATGATGGTCGAGGCCGAGGCCACCGAGAAGACCATCCAGCTGGTCAAGGGCGGCGCCGAGGCGCCGACCGAGGAGGTAGTCGCCTCCGGTCTGGACGCCGCGAAGCCCTTCATCAAGGTGCTCTGCAAGGCCCAGGCCGACCTCGCCGCGAAGGCCGCCAAGCCGACCGGCGAGTTCCCGGTCTTCCTCGACTACCAGGACGACGTCCTGGAGGCGCTGTCCGCCGCCGTCCGCCCGGAGCTCGCCTCCGCGCTGACCATCGCGGGCAAGCAGGAGCGCGAGGCCGAGCTGGACCGCGTCAAGCAGCTCGCCGCCGAGAAGCTCCTGCCGGACTTCGAGGGCCGCGAGAAGGAGATCTCCGCCGCGTACCGCTCGCTGACCAAGTCCCTGGTCCGTGAGCGCGTCATCAAGGAGAAGACGCGCATCGACGGCCGTGGGCTGACGGACATCCGTACGCTCGCCGCCGAGGTCGAGGCCATCCCGCGCGTGCACGGTTCGGCGCTGTTCGAGCGTGGCGAGACCCAGATCCTGGGCGTCACCACCCTGAACATGCTCCGTATGGAGCAGCAGCTGGACACCCTTTCCCCGGTGACCCGCAAGCGCTACATGCACAACTACAACTTCCCGCCGTACTCCGTCGGCGAGACCGGCCGCGTCGGCTCCCCGAAGCGCCGCGAGATCGGCCACGGCGCCCTCGCCGAGCGCGCCATCGTGCCGGTCCTGCCGACGCGCGAGGAGTTCCCCTACGCGATCCGTCAGGTGTCCGAGGCCCTCGGCTCCAACGGCTCGACGTCCATGGGCTCGGTCTGCGCCTCCACCATGTCGCTGCTGAACGCCGGTGTGCCCCTGAAGGCCCCCGTCGCCGGTATCGCCATGGGCCTGATCTCCCAGGAGATCAACGGCGAGACGCACTACGTCGCCCTCACCGACATCCTCGGTGCGGAGGACGCCTTCGGCGACATGGACTTCAAGGTCGCCGGCACCAAGGAGTTCGTGACCGCCCTCCAGCTCGACACCAAGCTGGACGGCATCCCGGCCTCCGTCCTGGCCGCCGCTCTCAAGCAGGCCCGCGACGCCCGCCTCCACATCCTCGACGTGATGATGGAAGCGATCGACACGCCGGACGAGATGTCCCCCAACGCCCCGCGGATCATCACCGTCAAGATCCCCGTGGACAAGATCGGCGAGGTCATCGGCCCGAAGGGCAAGATGATCAACCAGATCCAGGAGGACACCGGCGCCGAGATCACGATCGAGGACGACGGCACCATCTACATCGGTGCCCAGGTCGGCTCGCAGGCCGAGGCCGCCCGCGCCACGATCAACTCGATCGCCAACCCGACCATGCCGGAGGTCGGCGAGCGCTACCTGGGCACGGTCGTGAAGACGACCACCTTCGGTGCGTTCGTCTCGCTGCTCCCGGGCAAGGACGGTCTGCTGCACATCTCGCAGATCCGCAAGCTCGCCGGCGGCAAGCGCGTGGAGAACGTCGAGGACGTGCTCGGTGTGGGCTCCAAGGTCCAGGTCGAGATCGCCGAGATCGACTCCCGCGGCAAGCTCTCCCTCATCCCCGTGATCGAGGGCGAAGGCGACGACGAGAAGAAGGACGACACCGACCAGTGACGTCGAGCAGCTCCACGGCGACGGCCCGCACCTCCTCGGAGGCGCGGGCCGTCGCCCGTACCCAAACCCTGATCAAGGGGACCAACGGCATCGGTGTCGTCCGCAAGACCACCCTCCCCGGCGGCCTGCGCATCGTCACCGAGACCCTGCCCTCGGTCCGCTCGGCGACCTTCGGCATCTGGGCGCACGTCGGCTCCCGCGACGAGACGCCGACCCTGAACGGCGCCACGCACTACCTGGAGCACCTCCTCTTCAAGGGCACGTCACGCCGTAGCGCCCTGGACATCTCCTCCGCCATCGACGCGGTCGGCGGCGAGATGAACGCCTTCACGGCGAAGGAGTACACGTGCTACTACGCGCGCGTGCTCGACACCGACCTGCCCCTGGCCATCGACGTCGTCTGCGACATGCTCACGGGCTCCCTCATCCTCGAGGAGGACGTCAACGTCGAGCGGGGCGCGATCCTCGAAGAGATCGCCATGACGGAGGACGACCCGGGCGACTGCGTGCACGACCTGTTCGCGCACACCATGTTCGGCGACAACCCCCTCGGCCGCCCGGTCCTCGGCACGGTGGACACGGTCAACGCCCTCACCGCCGACCGCATCCGCCGCTTCTACAAGAAGCACTACGACCCGACCCACCTCGTGGTCGCCGCGGCCGGCAACATCGACCACAACAAGGTCGTACGACAGGTCCGCGCCGCCTTCGAGAGGGCGGGCTCCTTCAAGAACCCAGACGCCGAGCCCATCGCACCTCGTGAGGGTCGCCGAGCCCTGCGCACCGCGGGCCGCGTCGAGCTGATCGGCCGCAAGACCGAGCAGGCCCACGTCGTCCTGGGCATGCCGGGCCTGGCCCGTACGGACGAGCGCCGCTGGGCGCTGGGGGTGCTCAACACGGCCCTCGGCGGCGGCATGTCCTCCCGCCTCTTCCAGGAGGTCCGCGAGAAGCGCGGCCTGGCCTACAGCGTGTACTCGTACACCTCGGGCTTCGCCGACTGCGGCCTCTTCGGCGTGTACGCGGGCTGCCGCCCGAGCCAGGTGCACGACGTCCTGAAGATCTGCCGCGACGAACTCGACCACGTCGCCGAGCACAGCCTCTCGGACGACGAGATCGGCCGCGCCATCGGCCAGCTCCAGGGCTCCACCGTCCTCGGCCTGGAGGACACCGGCGCCCTGATGAACCGTATCGGCAAGAGCGAGCTGTGCTGGGGCGAGCAGATGTCCGTCGACGACATGCTGGCCCGGATAGCCTCGGTCACCCCGGACGACGTCCGCTCGGTCGCCCGCGAGATCCTGGGACGGCGGCCCTCGCTGTCGGTCATCGGCCCGCTGAAGGACAAGCAGGCGTCCCGACTGCACGAGGCCGTCGCCTGACCCAGTCCGAACCCCGAGAATCCGTAACCCCGAGACTCCGTCCCTGAGACTCCGGAACCCCGGTTAAGGAAGCAAGAAGATGAGCAAGCTGCGCGTGGCGGTCCTCGGTGCCAAGGGCCGGATCGGCTCCGAGGCGGTACGGGCGGTCGAGGCCGCCGAGGACATGGAGCTGGTCGCCGCCCTCAGCCGGGGCGACAAGCTGGAGACGCTGGCCGAGAGCGGCGCCCAGGTCGCCGTCGAACTGACCACGCCGGCCTCGGTGATGGACAACCTCGACTACTGCGTACGGCACGGCATCCACGCCGTCGTCGGTACGACGGGCTGGACCGACGAGCGCCTCGCGCAGCTCGAGGGCTGGCTCGCCGAGTCCCCGGAGACCGGCGTGCTCATCGCGCCGAACTTCTCCATCGGGGCCGTACTGACGATGAAGTTCGCGCAGATCGCCGCGCCCTACTTCGAGTCCGTCGAGGTCGTCGAGCTGCACCACCCCAACAAGGTGGACGCCCCGTCCGGCACCGCCACCCGCACCGCCCAGCTCATCGCCGACGCCCGCCGCGCGGCCGGCTCCGCCCCGGCACCGGACGCCACGGCGACGGCCCTGGACGGCGCCCGCGGAGCCAGCGTCGACGGCGTTCCCGTGCACGCCATCCGCCTGCGCGGCCTGCTCGCCCACCAGGAGGTCCTGCTGGGCGGCGAGGGCGAGACGCTGACCGTCCGCCACGACTCCCTGCACCACAGCAGCTTCATGCCGGGCATCCTGCTCGGCGCCCGCCGCGTGGTGACCACCCCGGGCCTGACCTTCGGCCTGGAACACTTCCTGGACCTGGGCTGACACCCGCCATGCGAGCCAAGCTCTCCTACGCCGTAACGGCCGCCGTCCTGGTCTTCTACTTCGTCCTGGTCGGCAGCCGCGGCGTCATGCTCATCCAGACCGGCACGCTCCTCACCGTCACCTTCGGCGTGGCGGTGCTGATCCTGCCGGTCATCGGCGTGTGGTTCCTGTGGAAGAACACCCAGTTCGTCCGCAGGGCCAACCAGCTCGCCGCCGAACTCGACGCCCAGGGCGGCCTGCCCGTCGACGAGCTGAAGCGCACCCCCGGCGGCCGCATCGACCGCGACTCCGCCGACGAGGTCTTCGCCAAACGCAAGGCCGAGACGGAAGCGGCCCCCGACGACTGGCGCAGCTGGTTCCGCCTGGCCGTCGCCTACCAGGACGCCCGCGACACCCCGCGCGCCCGCAAGGCCATGCAGCGGGCGATCGCCCTGCACGACGGCAAACCGGTCCAGGTCTGACCGCTCCAGCCGCACGCCGAAGGGGCCGGCCCGCACCAGATGCGGACCGGCCCCTTCGCCGCGCTGCCGGACGTCAGCCCCGCCGGTACTCCTCGCCCCACGCCTCGACCGCGTCCGACGCCCTGTCGAAGGCCTCGGCACGCGCCAGGAAGTCCGCGTTGTGCGTGGTCAGCAGGGCCTGCGCGTCATCAGCGGCACGATCGTGCCGTACGAGGAGCAGCGCCTGTCCCTGAACGGTGCGCGGCAGCCCGAGCCAGCGCACCGGCTGCTGCACCGTCCGCACGGCCGCCACCCGGTCCCAGCGCACCGTATGTGTGAGGAAGAAGCCCACCCGGCGCAGGCCGAGCGCACTCACCCACACGCCTACGCGCAGCAGCCGCAGGGCACCGGCGATGACGAGCAGCGCGATGGCGAACACCACACCCGCCTCGGACACCGAGCCGGTCAGCGCGATGATCACGGCCGCGAACAGCACGTACGAGGCGAGCAGCAGCAGGATCGCGGCGGCGCCCACGCGCCACGGGCCGGGGCGGTAGGGGCGCCGCCAGCGGTCGCGGTCGTCGAACGGCAGCGCGACGTCGTCCGTCGCCTCGAATGCGCGGTCGGCCGTCAGGAAGGGCAGGGGCACGGCTGGGTCCTCACTCAATCCATCCATGGGCTGTGCCCGGTGAGGTTATCGACCTGTACCCCCGCTCACCACCTTTGGGGGTCCGGATGGAGTCAGTGCCCCTGGGACGCCTGGGACTGCTGGGTCTGCGTCGACTGATCCGGACTCAGCGCCGGCATCCCGACGACCAGGGAGCCCACGAGTGCGGCGACGATGGTGAGCCCCAGCAGCCAGCGCCCGGCTATTTGACTCACGGACGCCCGCTCGCGGGGCGGGGGAGTGACATTACTGCGGAACTTGTCGGCTTCGGCGAGGAAGGCGAACGGTACGGGTTCGCGCCGACGGAACATCGGGGGTGCTTCTCCCTTCCGGGATCGAACGAGTGACTCTCACTGACACAGACGAGCGGGTGCCCCAAAAGGTGCCGTCTTTCGCCGAATTCGCAGAAGTTCACCGAAGTTGTCGCCTCCCGGCACCGAACGCCCCGATGTCAGTGCCGGGCCGTAGAGTGGGCGCCGCCCGAGAGAAGTGATGGAAGGACCCTCCGAGCCGTGACCGACACCCCCGCCGACGACCTCAAGCCCAGCTTCCGCAGCGACGTCACCGTGGAGCTCGTCAAGCACACCGCGTCCGACGCGGACGTGCTCTTCGCCGCCCGCGTCTCGACCGTCGGCGAGCAGTCCCTGGAAGAGCTGGGCAAGGACCCGGAGCGCTCCAAGGGCCTGATCAACTACCTCATGCGGGACCGGCACGGCAGCCCCTTCGAGCACAACTCGATGACCTTCTTCATCAGCGCCCCGATCTTCGTCTTCCGCGAGTTCATGCGACACCGCGTGGGCTGGTCGTACAACGAGGAGAGCGGCCGCTACCGGGAGCTCCAGCCGGTCTTCTACGTCCCGGGTGAGTCCCGCAAGCTCGTCCAGGAGGGCCGCCCCGGCAAGTACGTCTTCGTGGAGGGCACCGAGGCCCAGCGGGAGCTGGCCGGCCGCACCATGGAGGACTCCTACCGCCAGGCGTACGAGGCCTACCAGGAGATGCTCGCCGCCGGCGTCGCCCGCGAGGTCGCCCGCGCGGTCCTCCCCGTCGGCCTCTTCTCCTCGATGTACGCCACCTGCAACGCCCGCTCGCTGATGCACTTCCTCGGTCTGCGCACCCAGCACGAGTTGGCGAAGGTCCCGTCCTTCCCGCAGCGTGAGATCGAGATGGTCGGCGAGAAGATGGAAGCCGAGTGGGCCAAGCTCATGCCGCTCACCTACGCGGCCTTCAATGCGAACGGCCGTGTGGCGCCGTAACGCACCCTCGTTCTCCCACAGGGCACAGATGTACGGGTCAGCCTCACGAAGTGTCCGTATTGCGGCATTTAGAGAAGTTCATCTAGCCTGATCAAACGGACCCGGCACTGCTTGAACCCCCGAGCAGGCAGTGCCGGGCTCCGCATTTGTCACCACTTGTCGCCTCCCCCGAGGGCAGACCCGGCCTTGAGCAGCGAGTAGCGTGTTACCCATGGCTCCGACCTCCACTCCGCAGACCCCCTTCGGGCGGGTCCTCACCGCCATGGTCACGCCCTTCACGGCGGACGGCGCACTCGACCTCGACGGCGCACAGCGGCTCGCCACCCACCTGGTGGACGCAGGCAACGACGGCCTGATCATCAACGGGACCACCGGCGAGTCGCCCACGACCAGTGACGCGGAGAAATCGGATCTCGTACGAGCCGTCCTGGAGGCCGTCGGCGACCGCGCCCACGTCGTCGCCGGCGTCGGCACGAACGACACCCACCACAGCATCGAGCTCGCCCGCGCGGCCGAGAAGACCGGCGCACACGGCCTCCTGGTCGTCACGCCGTACTACAACAAGCCCCCGCAGGAGGGCCTGTACCGGCACTTCACAGCCATCGCCGACGCCGCCGAGCTGCCGGTCATGCTGTACGACATCCCCGGCCGCAGCGGCGTCCCGATCAACACCGAGACACTCGTCCGCCTCGCCGAGCACCCGCGGATCGTCGCCAACAAGGACGCCAAGGGCGACCTCGGCCGCGCCAGCTGGGCCATCGCCCGCTCCGGCCTCGCCTGGTACTCCGGCGACGACATGCTGAACCTGCCGCTGCTCTCCGTCGGCGCCGTCGGCTTCGTCTCGGTCGTAGGCCATGTGGTCACGCCCGACCTGCGGGCCCTCGTGGAGGCCTTCGCCTCCGGCGACGTCCAGAAGGCCACCGAGATCCACCAGAAGCTGCTCCCGGTCTACACCGGCATGTTCCGCACCCAGGGCGTCATGACCACCAAGGCGGCGCTCGCCCTCCAGGGCCTGCCTGCCGGACCGCTGCGCGCCCCCATGGTCGAGCTCGCGCCCGAGGAGGTCGAGCAGCTCAAGATCGATCTTGCCGCCGGCGGGGTACAGGTCTAGCACCAGACTTCGCGAATCTCTTCGCGCGATCAGACTTCACAACTGAATAAGCAGGCCACCGGTGCCTGCGTCCACAACGACAACTGCTTCTGCACGAACGTCATGCGCGCCACGTGCCCACCGGTACGTGGCGCGTGTGGTGAGGAGAGTCTTTTGAGTCATCCGCATCCTGAACTCGGCCCGCCCCCGCCGCTCCCCGAGAGCGGCCTGCGCGTCACCCCGCTCGGGGGCCTCGGCGAAATCGGCCGGAACATGACGGTCTTCGAGTACGGCGGCCGTCTGCTGATCGTCGACTGCGGCGTGCTCTTCCCCGAGGAGGAGCAGCCCGGAATCGACCTGATCCTTCCGGACTTCTCGTCCGTCCGGGACCGCCTCGACGACATTGAGGGCATCGTCCTCACGCACGGCCACGAGGACCACATCGGTGGTGTCCCCTACCTCCTCCGCGAGAAGCCGGACATCCCACTGATCGGCTCCAAGCTGACCCTCGCCCTGATCGAGGCGAAGCTCCAGGAGCACCGCATCCGCCCGTACACCCTGGAAGTGACGGAGGGGCACCGCGAGCGCATCGGCCCCTTCGACTGCGAGTTCATCGCGGTCAACCACTCCATCCCGGACGCCCTGGCCGTGGCCATCCGCACGCCGGCCGGCATGGTGGTCCACACGGGCGACTTCAAGATGGACCAGCTCCCGCTGGACAACCGCCTCACCGATCTGCACGCGTTCGCACGGCTGAGCGAGGAGGGCATCGACCTCCTTCTCTCCGACTCGACGAATGCCGAGGTCCCGGGGTTCGTCCCGCCCGAGCGCGACATCTCCAACGTCCTGCGCACGGTCTTCGGGAACGCCCGCAAGCGGATCATCGTGGCGAGCTTCGCCAGCCACGTCCACCGCATCCAGCAGATCCTGGACGCGGCCCACGAGTACGGCCGCAGGGTCGCCTTCGTCGGCCGCTCGATGGTCCGCAACATGGGCATCGCCAGGGACCTGGGATACCTCAAGGTCCCACCGGGCCTGGTGGTGGACGTCAAGACGCTCGACGATCTGCCGGACCACGAGGTGGTCCTGGTCTGCACGGGTTCCCAGGGCGAACCGATGGCGGCCCTGTCCCGCATGGCCAACCGAGACCACCAGATCCGCATCGTCCCCGGCGACACGGTCATCCTGGCCTCGTCGCTGATCCCCGGCAACGAGAACGCGGTCTACCGCGTCATCAACGGCCTGACCCGCTGGGGCGCGAACGTCGTCCACAAGGGCAACGCCAAGGTGCACGTCTCCGGCCACGCGTCCGCGGGCGAGCTCCTGTACTTCTACAACATCTGCCGCCCGAAGAACCTGATGCCGGTCCACGGCGAATGGCGCCACCTGCGCGCCAACGCCGAGTTGGGCGCTCTGACCGGCGTCCCGCACGACCGGATCGTCATCGCCGAGGACGGTGTGGTCGTCGACCTGGTCGGGGGCAAGGCGAAGATCTCCGGCAAGGTCCAGGCGGGTTACGTGTACGTCGACGGCCTCTCGGTCGGCGACGTCGGCGAGCCGGCGCTGAAGGACCGCAAGATCCTCGGAGACGAGGGCATCATCTCGGTCTTCGTGGTCCTCGACTCCTCGACCGGCAAGATCACAGGCGGACCGCACGTCCAGGCGCGCGGCTCCGGCATCGAGGACTCGGCCTTCAGCGATGTCATCCCGAGGATCACCGAGGTGCTGGAGCGGTCGGCCCAGGACGGCGTCGTGGAGCCGCACCAGATGCAGCAACTCATCCGCCGGACCCTGGGCAAGTGGGTCTCGGACAACTACCGGCGCAGGCCGATGATCCTCCCTGTGGTGGTGGAGGTCTGACGGTCCGTCGGCCTTCCTCCGCGTGAACCAGGAGCGGGGCGCCTCGATTTGCATCGAGGCGCCCCGCTCCAGTAGGTTTACGGCTCCGCCCAGACGGGAACCCGGACGCTTCGTGCGCCGGAACCAGTCCCCGGGGGGCGGGAATTCCGACTCAGAACTTCTGATAAAGTCGGAATCGCCGGAAAGGGAAACGCGAGAGCGGGAACCTGGAAAGCACCGAGGAAATCGGATCGGGAAGATCTGGTAGAGTCGGAAACGCAAGACCGAAGGGAAGCGCCCGGAGGAAAGCCCGAGAGGGTGAGTACAAAGGAAGCGTCCGTTCCTTGAGAACTCAACAGCGTGCCAAAAGTCAACGCCAGATATGTTGATACCCCGTCCATCGGATTCTTCCGGTGGCGAGGTTCCTTTGAAGAATACACAGCGAGGACGCTGTGAACGGCCGGGCTTATTCCGCCTGGCTGTTCCGCTCTCGTGGTGTCGACCCGATCACGGGTAAACATTCACGGAGAGTTTGATCCTGGCTCAGGACGAACGCTGGCGGCGTGCTTAACACATGCAAGTCGAACGATGAACCACTTCGGTGGGGATTAGTGGCGAACGGGTGAGTAACACGTGGGCAATCTGCCCTTCACTCTGGGACAAGCCCTGGAAACGGGGTCTAATACCGGATAACACTCCCTCCCTCCTGGGTGGGGGTTGAAAGCTCCGGCGGTGAAGGATGAGCCCGCGGCCTATCAGCTTGTTGGTGAGGTAATGGCTCACCAAGGCGACGACGGGTAGCCGGCCTGAGAGGGCGACCGGCCACACTGGGACTGAGACACGGCCCAGACTCCTACGGGAGGCAGCAGTGGGGAATATTGCACAATGGGCGAAAGCCTGATGCAGCGACGCCGCGTGAGGGATGACGGCCTTCGGGTTGTAAACCTCTTTCAGCAGGGAAGAAGCGAAAGTGACGGTACCTGCAGAAGAAGCGCCGGCTAACTACGTGCCAGCAGCCGCGGTAATACGTAGGGCGCAAGCGTTGTCCGGAATTATTGGGCGTAAAGAGCTCGTAGGCGGCTTGTCACGTCGGGTGTGAAAGCCCGGGGCTTAACCCCGGGTCTGCATTCGATACGGGCTAGCTAGAGTGTGGTAGGGGAGATCGGAATTCCTGGTGTAGCGGTGAAATGCGCAGATATCAGGAGGAACACCGGTGGCGAAGGCGGATCTCTGGGCCATTACTGACGCTGAGGAGCGAAAGCGTGGGGAGCGAACAGGATTAGATACCCTGGTAGTCCACGCCGTAAACGGTGGGAACTAGGTGTTGGCGACATTCCACGTCGTCGGTGCCGCAGCTAACGCATTAAGTTCCCCGCCTGGGGAGTACGGCCGCAAGGCTAAAACTCAAAGGAATTGACGGGGGCCCGCACAAGCAGCGGAGCATGTGGCTTAATTCGACGCAACGCGAAGAACCTTACCAAGGCTTGACATCGCCCGGAAAGCATCAGAGATGGTGCCCCCCTTGTGGCCGGGTGACAGGTGGTGCATGGCTGTCGTCAGCTCGTGTCGTGAGATGTTGGGTTAAGTCCCGCAACGAGCGCAACCCTTGTTCTGTGTTGCCAGCATGCCCTTCGGGGTGATGGGGACTCACAGGAGACCGCCGGGGTCAACTCGGAGGAAGGTGGGGACGACGTCAAGTCATCATGCCCCTTATGTCTTGGGCTGCACACGTGCTACAATGGCAGGTACAATGAGCTGCGATACCGTGAGGTGGAGCGAATCTCAAAAAGCCTGTCTCAGTTCGGATTGGGGTCTGCAACTCGACCCCATGAAGTCGGAGTTGCTAGTAATCGCAGATCAGCATTGCTGCGGTGAATACGTTCCCGGGCCTTGTACACACCGCCCGTCACGTCACGAAAGTCGGTAACACCCGAAGCCGGTGGCCCAACCCCCTTGTGGGGAGGGAGCTGTCGAAGGTGGGACTGGCGATTGGGACGAAGTCGTAACAAGGTAGCCGTACCGGAAGGTGCGGCTGGATCACCTCCTTTCTAAGGAGCACTTCTTGGCAGCCGGGCTTGCCTGGTTGTCCAGAGGCCAGTTCATCGGCGAACGTCCGGTGCTGGTTGCTCAAGGGTGGAACGTTGACTACTCGGCACACTTGATCGTCTTCTCCTTCCAGTACTGCTCGCAAGAGCGTGGACCGTTGAGGGGAGCGGGAAGGGTGTCGGGCACGCTGTTGGGTGTCTGAGGGAATGAACCCCTCAGTTGCCGGCCCCGGTGCAGCATCACGGAAGTGGTGTGTGACGGGTGGCTGGTCGTTGTTTGAGAACTGCACAGTGGACGCGAGCATCTGTGGCCAAGTTTTTAAGGGCGCACGGTGGATGCCTTGGCACCAGGAACCGATGAAGGACGTGGGAGGCCACGATAGTCCCCGGGGAGTCGTCAACCAGGCTTTGATCCGGGGGTTTCCGAATGGGGAAACCCGGCAGTCGTCATGGGCTGTCACCCATACCTGAACACATAGGGTATGTGGAGGGAACGCGGGGAAGTGAAACATCTCAGTACCCGCAGGAAGAGAAAACAACCGTGATTCCGGGAGTAGTGGCGAGCGAAACCGGATGAGGCCAAACCGTATACGTGTGAGACCCGGCAGGGGTTGCGTATGCGGGGTTGTGGGATCTCTCTTTTACGGTCTGCCGGCCGTGAGACGAGTCAGAAACCGTTGATGTAGGCGAAGGACATGCGAAAGGTCCGGCGTAGAGGGTAAGACCCCCGTAGTCGAAACATCAGCGGCTCGTTTGAGAGACACCCAAGTAGCACGGGGCCCGAGAAATCCCGTGTGAATCTGGCGGGACCACCCGCTAAGCCTAAATATTCCCTGGTGACCGATAGCGGATAGTACCGTGAGGGAATGGTGAAAAGTACCGCGGGAGCGGAGTGAAATAGTACCTGAAACCGTGTGCCTACAAGCCGTGGGAGCGTCGCGCATCGAGTTTACTCGGTGCGTCGTGACTGCGTGCCTTTTGAAGAATGAGCCTGCGAGTTTGCGGTGTGTTGCGAGGTTAACCCGGGTGGGGTAGCCGTAGCGAAAGCGAGTCCGAATAGGGCGTTTCAGTAGCACGCTCAAGACCCGAAGCGGAGTGATCTAGCCATGGGCAGGTTGAAGCGGAGGTAAGACTTCGTGGAGGACCGAACCCACCAGGGTTGAAAACCTGGGGGATGACCTGTGGTTAGGGGTGAAAGGCCAATCAAACTCCGTGATAGCTGGTTCTCCCCGAAATGCATTTAGGTGCAGCGTCGTGTGTTTCTTGCCGGAGGTAGAGCACTGGATAGGCGATGGGCCCTACCGGGTTACTGACCTTAGCCAAACTCCGAATGCCGGTAAGTGAGAGCGCGGCAGTGAGACTGTGGGGGATAAGCTCCATGGTCGAGAGGGAAACAGCCCAGAGCATCGACTAAGGCCCCTAAGCGTACGCTAAGTGGGAAAGGATGTGGAGTCGCACAGACAACCAGGAGGTTGGCTTAGAAGCAGCCACCCTTGAAAGAGTGCGTAATAGCTCACTGGTCTAGTGATTCCGCGCCGACAATGTAGCGGGGCTCAAGCGTACCGCCGAAGTCGTGTCATTGCAGCAATAGCCCCAACGGGTGCTGTGATGGGTAGGGGAGCGTCGTGTGCCGGGTGAAGCAGCCGCGGAAGCGAGTTGTGGACGGTTCACGAGTGAGAATGCAGGCATGAGTAGCGATACACACGTGAGAAACGTGTGCGCCGATTGACTAAGGGTTCCTGGGTCAAGCTGATCTGCCCAGGGTAAGTCGGGACCTAAGGCGAGGCCGACAGGCGTAGTCGATGGATAACCGGTTGATATTCCGGTACCCGCTGTGAAGCGTCAAACATTGAATCAGGCGATGCTAAGTCCGTGAAGCCGCCCTGGAGCCTTCGGGCAAAGGGGAGTGGTGGAGCCGACGGACCAGACTTGTAGTAGGTGAGTGATGGGGTGACGCAGGAAGGTAGTCCATCCCGGGCGGTGGTTGTCCCGGGGTAAGGGTGTAGGCCGAGTGGTAGGTAAATCCGCTGCTCATCAAGGCTGAGACCTGATGCCGAGCCGATTGTGGTGAAGTGGATGATCCTATGCTGTCGAGAAAAGCCTCTAGCGAGTTTCATGGCGGCCCGTACCCTAAACCGACTCAGGTGGTCAGGTAGAGAATACCGAGGCGTTCGGGTGAACTATGGTTAAGGAACTCGGCAAAATGCCCCCGTAACTTCGGGAGAAGGGGGGCCATCACTGGTGATCCGTTTTACACGGTGAGCTGGGGGTGGCCGCAGAGACCAGCGAGAAGCGACTGTTTACTAAAAACACAGGTCCGTGCGAAGCCGTAAGGCGATGTATACGGACTGACGCCTGCCCGGTGCTGGAACGTTAAGGGGACCGGTTAGTCACTCTTCGGGGTGGCGAAGCTGAGAACTTAAGCGCCAGTAAACGGCGGTGGTAACTATAACCATCCTAAGGTAGCGAAATTCCTTGTCGGGTAAGTTCCGACCTGCACGAATGGCGTAACGACTTCTCGACTGTCTCAACCATAGGCCCGGTGAAATTGCACTACGAGTAAAGATGCTCGTTTCGCGCAGCAGGACGGAAAGACCCCGGGACCTTTACTACAGTTTGATATTGGTGTTCGGTTCGGCTTGTGTAGGATAGCTGGGAGACTGTGAAGCTTGGACGCCAGTTCAGGTGGAGTCGTCGTTGAAATACCAGTCTGGTCGTGCTGGATGTCTAACCTGGGTCCGTGATCCGGATCAGGGACAGTGTCTGATGGGTAGTTTAACTGGGGCGGTTGCCTCCTAAAGAGTAACGGAGGCGCCCAAAGGTTCCCTCAGCCTGGTTGGCAATCAGGTGTTGAGTGTAAGTGCACAAGGGAGCTTGACTGTGAGACCGACGGGTCGAGCAGGGACGAAAGTCGGGACTAGTGATCCGGCGGTGGCTTGTGGAAGCGCCGTCGCTCAACGGATAAAAGGTACCCCGGGGATAACAGGCTGATCTTCCCCAAGAGTCCATATCGACGGGATGGTTTGGCACCTCGATGTCGGCTCGTCGCATCCTGGGGCTGGAGTCGGTCCCAAGGGTTGGGCTGTTCGCCCATTAAAGCGGTACGCGAGCTGGGTTTAGAACGTCGTGAGACAGTTCGGTCCCTATCCGCTGCGCGCGCAGGAATATTGAGAAGGGCTGTCCCTAGTACGAGAGGACCGGGACGGACGAACCTCTGGTGTGCCAGTTGTCCTGCCAAGGGCATGGCTGGTTGGCTACGTTCGGGAGGGATAACCGCTGAAAGCATCTAAGCGGGAAGCCTGCTTCGAGATGAGTATTCCCACCCCCTTTGAGGGGTTAAGGCTCCCAGTAGACGACTGGGTTGATAGGCCGGATCTGGAAGCCCAGTAATGGGTGGAGGTGACCGGTACTAATAGGCCGAGGGCTTGTCCTCAGTTGCTCGCGTCCACTGTGTTGGTTCTGAAACCACGAACAGCCCCGTTGTCGGGCCACGACAACGGTGCGGCTGAAACAGTTTCATAGTGTTTCGGTGGTTATAGCGTGAGGGAAACGCCCGGTTACATTCCGAACCCGGAAGCTAAGCCTTACAGCGCCGATGGTACTGCAGGGGGGACCCTGTGGGAGAGTAGGACGCCGCCGAACAATTTTTCAAAGGGTTGGATCCTGAACTTCGGTTCGGGGTCCAGCCCTTTTTTGTTGTGCGTCACTTGAAGTTCACGTTGCGCTACCACGATCGCCGACATGGGTACTGCTGCAATGCTCAGGGCCGCTGGTGTCGGAGTCGGTGACGAGGTTGTCGTGCCGGCCTTCGGGAACGTGGAAGTCGCCGAGGCCGTGGTCCTGGCGGGGGCGCTTCCGGTGTTCGCCGACATAGATCCGGTGACGTACTGCCTCGACTCGTCCGCTGTCGAGGCGGCCATAACTCCGCGTACCGCGGCCGTCGTTGTCGTACACCGCTTCGGTCGGCCGGCCGACATGGTGCGGCTGCTCGGGGTGGGGGAGCGGCACGGGCTGCTTGTGCTCCAGGAGGGGGAGTCCGGGGAGCCGTACGACGAGATCGCTCAGCGGAGGCAGCGGGCCGGGTATCTCGATGCGAAGTTGAGGGGTGTGCGGACGCCTGACGGCGGTGATGGGCACACCTATCAGCAGTACGTCGTGCGGGTGCCGGGGAACGGGCGGCCGGATCGGGACGCCTTTGCCCGGGCCGTGCTGGCCAAGGGGGTTGATTGCCGGGTGCCGGTGAAGACGCCGGTGCATCGGCTGCCCGAATACCGTCGGTGCGTGTCCCTGCCGGAGACCGAGCGGGCCGCGGACGAGACGCTCGCTCTTCCGGTGGATGCCACGTTGACCAAGCGGGACATGCAGCGGATTGTGGGGGCGTGCAATGCCCTTGGAGGACTGCTCCAGCCGGCTTTCTGAGGGCCCGTGAGGTGGTTGGGGCTACGGGTCTGTTCGGGGTATGATCTATTCCGTTGCCGCGGGGGAAATCCCTCGAAAAGGTGACTGGCCCCTATAGCTCAGTCGGTAGAGCGTCTCCATGGTAAGGAGAAGGTCAACGGTTCGATTCCGTTTGGGGGCTCCAGCACAAAGGCCCTCGCCCTTACGGGCGGGGGCCTTTCGCATGTCCTCTTCCGTTCGTTCGGTTCCTTCAGTCCTTGTGGAGGCCCGGTACGCGCATGGCCAGAATCGCCATGTCGTCGGAGGGGGCGTCCTGCGCGAACCGTTCCACCGCGCGCATGATGCGGGCGGCGACCGCGCCTGCCGTGAGGCCTGTGCAGGTCGTGAGGACGTCGGCGAGGCCGTCGTCGCCCAGCATGCGGGTGCCTTCACGGCGTTCGGTGACGCCGTCCGTGACGCAGAGGAGGACGTCGCCCGGGTCGAGGGTGATCGTCTGCTCGTAGAGCTCGAGGTCCTCCATGACGCCGAGGAGCGGCTGGGGCTCGGCGGCCGGTTCGACGGTGCCGTCCTGGCGGAGGCGGAGCGGGAGGGGGTGGCCGGCGCAGACCACCTTCAGCTGGGCGCTGCCGTCCTCCTGGGGCCACAACTCGCCGTAGAGGAGGGTCAGGAAGCGGCTGCGGGCGCCCTCGTCGAGGATCGCGGAGTTCAGGCGCTCCAGGACCGCGGGGCCGCTGAGGCCCTCCCGGGCCAGCAGCCGGAGGGCGTGGCGGGCCAGGCCCGTGACGGCCGCCGCGTTCGGGCCCGTGCCGCAGACGTCGCCGATGGCGAAGCCGTACGCGCCGTCCCGGATCGGGAAGAGGTCGTAGAAGTCGCCGCCGACCTCGTTGCCCTCGCCGGCCGCGCGGTAGATGACCTCGACCTCGACGCCGTCGATCTCGGGGAGTTCGGGCGGCAGGAGGCTGCGCTGGAGGGACTGGCTGATGGCGGTGCGCTCGGAGTAGAGGCGGGCGTTGTCGAGAGCAAGGGCGGCCCGGCGGGACAGGTCCTCGGCCAGTTCCAGGATCTCCTGGCGGAAGTGCTCGTCCGTGGGCTTGCCGAGGGTGAGCATGCCGATGACCCGGTTGCGGGCCACGAGGGGAAGGACCACCGTTTCGCCGCCGACGGCGGAGGCCGTGGCGAGGGTGGGGCCGATGCCGGATGTGACCTGGTGCGGCGGGCCGCCGCTCATGCCGAGGCTGCGCATGGAGCTGCGCAGGGCGGCCTGGTGGGCCGCCTCGCCGGGGGCCGACCAGACGCGGGCGCCGGGGGTGGGTACCGGGTCGGGCGGGGCGACCTTCGACAACAGGGACTTGATGCCGTCGATCAGCTCCTCGTCCTCGTGCAGGACGTACGACAGGTACGGTTCGGAGGCCTGGTCGGCGATCGTGTAGACCGCGCACCAGGTGGCCAGGGTCGGGACCGTCATCTGGGCCATCAGCGCCAGCGTCTGGTCGCGGTCCAGGGTGCCGGCGAGGAGATCGGAGGCCTCGACGAGGAAGCTCAGGGAGCCTCGGCGCAGGCGTTCGAGTTCGCCGAGGCGGGCGGACTCGACCGCCAAGGCGATGCGGTCGGCGGCGAACTGGAGGCGCAGCGCCTCTTCGTTCGAGTATCTCCCGGGAGATTCGGCGGCGACGCCGAGTGAGCCGGTGAGGCGGCCTTCCACCTTCAGGGGGACCGTGACGACGGAGCGCATGCCGGTGCCGCTCAGCAGCGGTACGGCGCCCGGTACGGCCGTGAGGTCGTCGTGGACGGCCGGCATGCGGGCCGATCCGTAGCGGCCGGGGCCCGCCTCGACGGGGACGCGGGCGAAGCGCTGGCGGGCCGAGGGGAGGCCGGTGGAGGCGCGGACCTCCAACTCTGTTTCGTCGTCGGTCGCCAGGAGCAGGAAGGCGGAGTCGCCGTCGAGCATGTCGCGGGCGCGTTCCACTGTGCGCTGGAGGAGGCCGTCGAGGTCGTCCGGGGCCGGGGAGCCGATGAACACCTCGAAGGGGTCGGTGCTCTGGCCGTCGGACCCGGTGTTCGTGTCGGAGGCCGGGACGCGCAACGGCGTCTGCAGGACCGCCCGTTCGTGGTCGCGGACCAGGAGGCAGACCGTGGAGGGCTCGCCGCCCGTGTCACGGACGCGGAGGTGGGAGGCGTACACGGAGCTGACGCGGCCGTTGGCGGCCCTGATGCCGTAACTGCCCTCCCAGCGCGAGAGTTGCAGGGCCTCCGCGATGCCGGTGCTGGTGCCCGGGGTGTGCGGCCAGGCGGCGAGGTCGGTCAGCGGTTTGCCGAGGACCTGTTCGGCGGCGTAGCCGAAGAGTTCCTCGGCGTCCTCGTTCCAGGACGTGAGGGCGCCGGTGCGGTCGATCTGGACCACGGCGACGCGGACGCGGCCGTCGGCCAGCGGGAGGAGGTCGGCGGGCAGTGCGGGGCCCGCGGCGCGGGTGCCCACCGGGCGTTCGGGGAGGTCGAGCTGGAACCAGACCTGCTTCTGCGTGGGCGTGTACTCCACTCCCCAGTGGCCGGCCAGCGCCGCGCACAGCTGGAGGCCGCGGCCGCCCTCGCGGTCGGGGCTGCCCATGTCGATGGCCTGGCCCTGGAGCGGGATCTCGCGTTCCGGATAGCGGTCGGCGACCTCGACGCGTACGCCGTCGTCGCTCCGTAGACACAACACGTCGGCCGAGGTGCCGGCGTGCACCACGGCGTTGGTCACCAGTTCGCTGGTGAGGACCACTGCGTCGTCGATGATGTCGGCGAAGCCCCAGCCCTGGAGGGTGTCGCGGACGAAGGCGCGGGCGCTCGCGACCGATCGCCCGACGGGCTCGAAGCTGGCGGCCGCGCGCGCGGTGATCACAGAACTCCTCGGCCGGTTGTCGACGTGCAGGGCTCCCTGGCCGGCGAGCTCGTGCCGCTGATGCGGCAGGCCGCTGGTCGGCCGGGGGTCCGGGGGCTGTCCCCCAGGGATCAGTCCGGTGGTCATGTGTGCGGCCGCCCCTCCGATGCCCGCTCGTTCTTGTGCCACCGCCCAGGCCGGACGGACCGGCGCGGCTGGACAGCCGCATGCAAGGTTACTTACCTTCCCCGTCCATGCGGATGCCGGTCTGCAGTGTTTCCGTCCGGAGGGTGTGCGGACGATGTGCGAAGCTGCCGAACTGTTATGGCCTGGTTCGGCCAGGGTGAAACACTGGGCAAGCTTCTGGTGAAGGTACTGGCAGGCTGAGTGTGATGTGCACACGGTGGGCAGCAGCCCCGGGTGTGGCCTGATACAGCGGGCATGAATAGGCAGCAGTAACCGGCAAGCCGAGCAGCAATACCTGGGCACAGCAGTAACGGTCGACCCCTGCGGGAGGGACACAGTGGAGTCTGGCGCAGCGACGCGGGGCACTAAGACGCGCGCGAAAGGCGGACAGTCCCTGAGTAACCAGCGCAAACCGCGCAATGGCACCACCGCGGTCGATACGGCTGCCCTGAACAGGCTGCTGGCGGCTCTCGTCTCGATGCGCGACGGGAACTTCCGCAAGCGGCTCACCGTGTCCGGTGACGGCGTGATGTCGGAGATCGCCGCGGTTTTCAACGAGGTGGCTGACCGGAATCTCCATTTGACGGGTGAATTGTCGCGGGTCCGGCGCATGGTGGGGCGCGAGGGAAAGCTCACGGAACGGCTGGAAACAGGTGCCTCCGAGGGCTCCTGGGCTGCCGCCATCGACGCCTCGAACGCGCTGGTCGACGATCTCGTACGGCCTGTCTCCGAGGTCAGCCGGGTGCTGTCCGCGGTGGCGGAGGGCGACCTGTCGCCGCGTATGGAGCTGCGGACGCAGGCGCCGGACGGGACCGGGCATCCGTTGCGCGGGGAGTTCCTGAAGGTCGGGCGGACCGTCAACAATCTGGTCGACCAGCTGTCGACGTTTACCGACGAGGTCACGCGGGTGGCCAGCGAGGTGGGTACCGAGGGCAAGCTGGGCGGGCAGGCCCGGGTGCGCGGTATGTCGGGTTCGTGGAAGGACCTGACGGAGTCCGTCAACACGATGGCGTACCGGCTCACGGCTCAGGTGCGGGACATCGCGCTGGTGACGACGGCGGTCGCCAAGGGTGACTTGTCCCGGAAGGTCACGGTTCATGTGGCCGGCGAGATGCTGGAGCTCAAGAACACCGTCAACACGATGGTGGACCAGCTGTCGTCGTTCTCCTCCGAGGTGACGCGGGTCGCGCGCGAGGTCGGTGTCGAGGGCGAGCTGGGCGGTCAGGCGCAGGTCCCCGGTGTGGCCGGTGTGTGGAAGGACCTCACCGATTCGGTGAACCTCATGGCCGGCAATCTGACGGCCCAGGTGCGCGGGATCTCCCAGGTGACGACCGCGGTCGCCAGCGGTGACCTGTCGCAGAAGGTGACGGTCTCGGCGCGCGGCGAGGTCGCGCAGCTCGCCGACACGATCAACCAGATGACCGAGACGCTGCGGATCTTCGCGGACGAGGTCACGCGGGTGGCCAACGAGGTCGGTGCCGAGGGGCAGCTCGGCGGGCAGGCGAACGTGCCGGGTGCGGCGGGGACGTGGAAGGACCTCACCGATTCGGTGAACACGGTCTTCCGGAACCTCACCACGCAGGTGCGGGACATCGCCGCCGTGACGACGGCCGTGGCCAACGGTGACCTGTCGCAGAAGGTCACGGTCGACGTGGCCGGCGAGATGCTGGAGCTGAAGAACACCGTCAATGGGATGGTGGACCAGCTGTCCGCGTTCGGCGCCGAGGTCACGCGGGTGGCACGCGAGGTCGGTGTCGAGGGTGAGCTGGGCGGCCAGGCGCAGGTGCCCGGGGCCGCCGGTACGTGGAAGGACCTGACGGACTCCGTCAACACCGCGTTCCGGAATCTCACCGGACAGGTGAGGAACATCGCCCAGGTGACCACGGCCGTGGCCAACGGTGACCTGTCCCAGAAGGTCACCGTGGACGTCTCCGGCGAGATGCTCCAGCTGAAGAACACCGTGAACACGATGGTGGACCAGCTGTCGGCCTTCGCCGACCAGGTGACGCGGATGGCCCGGGACGTGGGCACCGAGGGACGGCTGGGCGGTCAGGCCGTGGTGCCGGGCGTGTCCGGTACGTGGAAGGAGCTCACCGACTCCGTCAACTTCATGGGCGGCAACCTCACCTCGCAGGTGCGGCAGATCGCCCAGGTGACGACGGCGGTGGCCCGGGGTGACCTGTCGCAGAAGATCGACGTGGACGCGCGCGGCGAGATCCTGGAGCTGAAGAACACCATCAACACGATGGTCGACCAGCTCTCCGCCTTCGCCGACCAGGTGACCCGGGTCGCCCGCGAGGTGGGTACGGAGGGCCGCCTCGGCGGGCAGGCGCAGGTGCCCGGCGTCGCCGGTGTGTGGCGTGACCTGACCGACTCCGTGAACGGCATGGCGGGGAACCTCACCGCCCAGGTGCGCAACATCGCGCAGGTCGCGACGGCGGTGGCCCGGGGTGACCTGTCGCAGAAGATCGACGTGGACGCGCGCGGCGAGATCCTGGAGCTGAAGAACACCCTCAACACGATGGTGGACCAGCTGTCGAGCTTCGCCGACCAGGTGACGCGGGTGGCGCGCGAGGTGGGTACGGAGGGCATCCTCGGCGGTCAGGCCGAGGTGCAGGGTGTCTCGGGCACCTGGAAGGACCTCACGCAGTCCGTGAACTTCATGGCGAACAACCTGACCATCCAGGTGCGCAACATCGCCGAGGTCACCACCGCAGTCGCCAAGGGCGACCTGTCGAAGAAGATCACCGTCGATGCGAAGGGCGAGATCCTCGAACTCGTCAGCACCGTCAACACGATGGTCGACCAGCTGTCGTCCTTCGCGGAGCAGGTGACGCGGGTGGCGCGCGAGGTGGGCACGGAGGGCATCCTCGGCGGTCAGGCCCACGCGTCGGGCGTCACGGGCATCTGGAAGGACCTCACCGACAACGTCAACCTGATGGCCAACAACCTGACCATGCAGGTGCGCAACATCTCCCAGGTCGCGTCGGCGGTCGCCAACGGTGACCTGACGCGGACGGTGACGATCGAGGCGCGCGGCGAGGTCGCGCAGCTCGCGGACACCTTCAACACCATGGTGAAGACGCTGAGTTCGTTCGCCGACCAGGTCACCAAGGTGGCCCGCGAGGTGGGCACGGACGGCATCCTGGGCGGGCAGGCGCGGGTGCCGGGAGTGGCCGGTACCTGGAAGGACCTCACCGAGTCGGTGAACCAGATGGCGTCCAACCTGACCGGTCAGGTGCGCAACATCGCCATGGTGACCACGGCCATCGCCAAGGGTGACCTGACCAAGAAGATCGACATTGACGCTCGGGGCGAGATCCTCGAGCTCAAGACGACGATCAACACCATGGTCGACCAGCTGTCGTCGTTCGCCGAGGAGGTCACCCGAGTCGCCCGCGAGGTGGGTACGGAGGGCCAGCTGGGCGGTCAGGCACGCGTGCGTGACGTCGACGGAACCTGGCGCGACCTCACCGAGTCGGTGAACGAGATGGCCGGGAACCTGACCCGGCAGGTGCGTGCCATCGCGCGCGTGGCGACCGCGGTGACCCGTGGCGACCTGAACCTGAAGATCGACGTGGACGCCTCCGGCGAGATCCAGGAACTCCAGGACTACATCAACAAGATGATCGCCAACCTGCGCGACACCACGATCGCCAACAAGGAGCAGGACTGGCTCAAGGGCAACCTCGCCCGCATCTCCGCACTGATGCAGGGCCGCCGTGATCTGGCCGACGTGGCCTCGCTGATCATGAGCGAGCTGACGCCGGTGGTGACCGCGCAGCACGGTGCGTTCTTCGTCGCCATGCCGCTCCTGGACGGCAAGGACCTGAGCGCCGAGGCGGAGGAGCAGTACGAGCTGCGGATGCTGGGGTCGTACGGCTACTCGATGGGCTCCATGCCGACGTCGTTCAGGCCGGGCGAGGCGCTGATCGGGACGGCCGCCGAGGAGAAGCGCACGATCCTCGTGGAGAACGCGCCCAGTGGCTATCTGAAGATCTCCTCCGGTCTCGGGGAGGCGCCGCCCGCGCAGGTGATCGTCCTGCCGGTGCTGTTCGAGGGCAAGGTGCTCGGTGTCATCGAGTTGGCCTCCTTCACTCCCTTTACGCAGATCCAGAAGGACTTCCTCAATCAGATCGCCGAGATGATCGCGACCAGCGTCAACACCATCTCCGTCAACACCAAGACCGAGGTGCTGCTGAAGCAGTCGCAGGAGCTGACCGAGCAACTTCGGGAGCGGTCGGAGGAGTTGGAGAACCGGCAGAAGGCCCTCCAGGCGTCCAACGCCGAACTCGAGGAGAAGGCGGAGCTGCTGGCCCAGCAGAACCGCGACATCGAGGTGAAGAACACCGAGATCGAGGAGGCGCGGCAGGTCCTGGAGGAGCGCGCCGAGCAGCTCGCCGTGTCGATGCGCTACAAGAGCGAGTTCCTCGCCAACATGTCGCACGAACTGCGTACACCGCTCAACTCGCTGCTGATCCTGGCCAAACTGCTCGCCGACAACGCGGAGGGGAACCTCTCGCCGAAGCAGGTCGAGTTCGCCGAGACGATCCACGGGGCCGGTTCCGACCTGCTCCAGCTGATCAACGACATCCTCGACCTGTCGAAGGTCGAGGCGGGCAAGATGGATGTCTCCCCGACGCGCATCGCGCTCGTCCAGCTCGTGGACTACGTGGAGGCCACCTTCCGGCCGCTGACCGCGGAGAAGGGCCTGGACCTGTCCGTACGGGTGTCGCCGGAGCTGCCGGCCACGCTGCACACCGACGAGCAGCGGCTCCTTCAGGTGCTGCGCAACCTGCTGTCCAACGCGGTGAAGTTCACCGACTCCGGGGCTGTCGAGCTGGTCATCCGGCCCGCCGGCCGGGATGTGCCGGTGGCGATCAGGGAGCAGCTCCTGGAGGCGGGTTCGCTGCGTGACGCGGACGCCGACCTGATCGCGTTCTCCGTCACGGACACGGGGATCGGGATCGCGGCCAGCAAGATGCGGGTGATCTTCGAGGCGTTCAAGCAGGCGGACGGTACGACGAGCCGCAAGTACGGCGGTACGGGCCTCGGGCTGTCGATCTCACGGGAGATCGCGCAGCTGCTCGGCGGTGAGATCCACGCGCAGAGCGAGCCCGGGCGCGGATCGACCTTCACGCTGTATTTGCCGCTGCACCCGAGCGAACTGCCGCCGCAGGGCTATCAGCAGCTCGCGCCGCCCGCCCTGGAGGCCGGCGACCTGATGGGGTCCTCCTCCTCGGGGCGGCACGAGCCGACAGAGCTGTCCGACGCGGAGGTCGAGACGCCGGCCGAGGTGAGGTCGTACCGGGAGACGCAGAACGGTGCCGCGGCGCTCTTCAGGCGCCGCAGGCGGCCCATGCCGGAGATCGAGCAGCGTCTCGCGCAGCAGGAGCAGTGGCCCGTGGCGGCGGAGCAGCAGACGACGCCGAAATCGCGTCGCGGCATCCGGTTCGGCGGGGAGAAGGTGCTGATCGTCGACGACGACATCCGCAACGTCTTCGCGCTGACCAGCGTCCTCGAACAGCACGGACTGTCCGTGCTGTACGCCGAGAACGGCCGCGAGGGCATCGAGGTCCTGGAGCAGCACGAAGACGTGGCGGTCGTCCTGATGGACATCATGATGCCCGAGATGGACGGCTATGCGACGACGACGGCGATCCGCAGGATGCCGCAGTTCGCCGGGCTGCCGATCATCGCGCTGACAGCGAAGGCGATGAAGGGCGACCGGGAGAAGGCGATCGAGTCCGGCGCCTCGGACTACGTGACCAAGCCGGTCGACCCCGATCACCTGCTGACGGTGATGGATCAGTGGATGCGTGGCGAGTGAGGGGATCGGTCGGGCAATGCGTGGGCTTCGTGCGGATGTGGCGGGAACCTTCGGCGAGTACCCGGAGTTGCTGACTCTGGGTGGCCGGAGCCGTGTAGAAGTACGGGATTCGGGGAACCTTCTGGTCTCCCGTCGCGTTTCTGCTACGTGCACAGTGACATCGCGGTGACAGGGTGTGGCGACGGGCGGGGTGCGGCTACGATGACCGGCACAAGGACGGGCGGCGCAAGGGAGTCGTCCCCTGGGGCGGCGCCGGTCGGCGTCACCCCAAGTCCTGCGGACAGGGGAGGCCCCACGCCGGGGCGAGGAGGGCGGGCCATGGTGCAGAAGGCCAAGATCCTCCTGGTCGATGACCGGCCGGAGAATCTGCTCGCGCTGGAGGCCATCCTCTCTGCGCTCGATCAGACACTGGTGCGGGCATCGTCCGGGGAGGAAGCGCTCAAAGCACTGCTCACGGACGACTTCGCGGTCATTCTGCTGGACGTCCAGATGCCGGGTATGGACGGCTTCGAAACGGCCGCGCACATCAAGCGGCGAGAACGCACCCGGGACATCCCGATCATCTTCCTCACCGCGATCAACCACGGACCGCACCACACGTTCCGTGGCTACGCGGCAGGCGCGGTCGACTACATCTCCAAGCCGTTCGACCCCTGGGTGCTGCGCGCCAAGGTCTCCGTCTTCGTCGAGCTGTACATGAAGAACTGCCAGCTGAGGGAGCAGGCGGCGCTGCTGCGGCTCCAGTTGGAGGGCGGCGGCGGCAAGGCGTCGGCCGGGGACGCGAAGGAGCCGGCAGGGCTGCTCGCCGAGCTGTCGGCGCGGCTGGCGGCGGTGGAGGAGCAGGCCGAGGCGCTGTCGAAGCAGCTGGACGACGACTCCGCGGACGCGGCGGCGGTCGCCACGGCGGCCCATCTCGAACGCAAACTCACGGGGTTGCGGCGGGCGCTCGACGCGCTGGAGCCCGGAACGGGAACTTCTCCCTCGGTGCCGTCACAGAACTGACGCCTCCCACAGGCGTCGTTGTGCGTGAACACGCGTCAGTTCCGCTCCCTTTCAAGGGCGACACGAACGGGTGAAGCAGTAGGCACACGTGTCCGCTGTCGTCTCCACCGGTAACCTCACACCTATGGCCTCACGTCCCTCCGCAGCCAAGAAGCCCGCCAAGAAGGCGGCCGCTCCGGCGAAGGCTCCGGCGAAGAAGGCCGCTGCGAAGAAGGCGCCCGCCAAAAAGGCGCCCGCCAAGAAGGCCGCGGCGAAGAAAGCCGCGCCGCCGAAGCCGGCGCCCAGCCCTACCGGGGGCATCTACCGGCTCGTGCGCGCGCTGTGGCTCGGCGTCGCGCACGCCGTCGGCGCGGTGTTCCGCGGGATAGGGCAGGGCGCGAAGAACCTCGACCCGGCGCATCGCAAGGACGGCGTCGCGCTGCTGCTGCTCGGCCTTGGACTGATCGTCGCCGCCGGTACCTGGTCCAACCTGCGCGGTCCCGTCGGCGACCTCGTCGAAATGCTGGTGACGGGCGCCTTCGGCCGGCTCGACCTGCTCGTGCCGATACTGCTCGCGGTCATCGCCGTACGGTTCATCCGGCACCCCGAACAGCCCGAGGCCAACGGTCGCATCGTGATCGGTCTGTCCGCACTCGTCATCGGCGTGCTCGGTCAGGTCCACATCGCCTGCGGCTCGCCCGCGCGCGGTGAGGGCATGCAGGCGATACGGGATGCAGGCGGCCTCATCGGCTGGGGGGCGGCGACCCCGCTGACGTACACCATGGGCGAGGTCCTCGCGGTACCGCTGCTCGCGCTGCTGACGATCTTCGGGCTGCTGGTCGTCACGGCCACTCCCGTCAACGCCATCCCGCAGCGGCTGTGGCTGCTCGGGGTGCGGCTCGGCCTCGTGCACGACCCGGCCGAGGACGAGTTCGGGGAGGACGACGAGCGCTACGACGACCAGTGGCGCGACGCCGTGCCTGCGCGTCCCCGTAGACGCGGCCCGGCCCCCGCGGCGTACGACCCCGACGGAGCGGAGCAGGAGGCCCTCTCGCGGCGTCGTGGCCGCCCCCGGCGCTCCGCGGTGCCGCAGCCCGATCTGGACCGTCCCATGGACGCCGTGGACGTCGCCGCGGCCGCCGCCGCCGCGCTCGACGGGGCGGTGCTGCACGGCATGCCGCCCTCGCCGATCGTCGCCGACCTCACCCAGGGCGTCAGCGTGGGGGAGCGCGAGGAGCCGACCCCGACTCCCACGCCGGTCCCGGCCGCGCGCCCCAAGCAGGAGAAGCTCGACGTGGGGGTCGCGGACCTCACCAAGTCCGCGCCCGACGTGCCCCGCGAGCTCCCGGCGCGCGCCGAGCAGTTGCAGCTGTCCGGCGACATCACCTACGCGCTGCCCTCGCTCGACCTCCTCACGCGCGGGGGCCCCGGAAAGTCCCGCAGCGCCGCGAACGACGCGGTCGTCGCCTCGCTCACGACCGTCTTCTCCGAGTTCAAGGTCGACGCCGCCGTCACCGGCTTCACCCGTGGGCCGACGGTCACGCGCTACGAGGTCGAGCTCGGCCCCGCAGTGAAGGTCGAGCGGATCACCGCGCTGACCAAGAACATCGCGTACGCCGTCGCCAGTCCGGACGTACGGATCATCAGCCCGATCCCCGGCAAGTCCGCGGTGGGCATCGAGATCCCGAACACCGACCGGGAGATGGTCAACCTCGGTGACGTGCTGCGCCTCGCCGCGGCCGCCGAGGACGACCACCCGATGCTGGTCGCGCTCGGCAAGGACGTCGAGGGCGGCTATGTGATGGCCAACCTCGCGAAGATGCCGCACGTGCTGGTGGCCGGAGCCACCGGTTCCGGTAAGTCGTCCTGCATCAACTGCCTGATCACGTCGATCATGGTCCGCGCGACTCCCGAGGACGTCCGCATGGTCCTCGTCGACCCCAAGCGCGTCGAGCTGACCGCGTACGAGGGCATCCCGCACCTGATCACGCCGATCATCACCAACCCGAAGCGGGCCGCCGAGGCGCTCCAGTGGGTCGTACGGGAGATGGATCTTCGGTACGACGATCTGGCGGCGTACGGCTACCGGCACATCGACGACTTCAACGAGGCCGTGCGCAGCGGCAAGGTGAAGTCGCCGGAGGGCAGTGAGCGGGAGCTCCAGCCGTACCCGTATCTGCTGGTCATCGTCGACGAGCTCGCCGACCTGATGATGGTCGCCCCGCGGGACGTCGAGGACTCGATCGTGCGCATCACGCAGCTCGCGCGCGCGGCCGGCATCCACCTGGTCCTGGCGACGCAGCGGCCGTCGGTCGATGTCGTCACCGGTCTGATCAAGGCGAACGTGCCCTCGCGGCTCGCCTTCGCCACCTCCTCGCTCGCCGACTCGCGGGTCATCCTCGACCAGCCCGGTGCCGAGAAGCTGATCGGCAAGGGTGACGGGCTGTACCTGCCGATGGGTCAGAACAAGCCCACCCGTATGCAGGGTGCCTTCGTGACCGAGGAGGAGGTCGCGACGGTCGTCCAGCACTGCAAGGACCAGATGGCGCCGGTCTTCCGGGACGACGTCACCGTGGGCACCAAGCAGAAGAAGGAGATCGACGAGGAGATCGGCGACGACCTCGACCTGCTGTGCCAGGCCGCCGAACTGGTCGTCTCCACGCAGTTCGGGTCGACGTCCATGCTGCAGCGGAAGCTGCGGGTCGGGTTCGCCAAGGCGGGTCGGCTCATGGACCTCATGGAGTCCCGGGGGATCGTCGGGCCGAGCGAAGGCTCCAAGGCTCGTGATGTTCTTGTGAAGGCTGACGAACTGGACGGAGTGCTCGCGGTGATCCGCGGGGAGGCTTAAAGGGAGTCTCAAGGCCGCTGTTCAATCGTGACTCACCCGTAAGGGATCATTGAGCAACCGTTTCCCTTCCGCGTACGTCAAGTTGAGGGAAGCGACAAGCTGCTGCCCCACCATCGGCGTGTCCGGCCATACCGATGGCGTACAAAGTGCCACCGCCCGGTTGCCCCACCCTTTCTTACCCCCCATAGACTGAACCTCCAGCACAGGCGGCTAAAACGCTCGAAAGGCGCCCCCGTGTCCCTCGGCAACTCCCCTGAAGACGAGCGTCCGTTCGAAGACGACCGTGAGGAAGCCCGCCCCTCGATCGGTCGTGCCCTCCAGCAGGCGCGTATCGCGGCCGGACTGACCGTCGACGACGTCAGTTCCGCCACCCGGGTCCGCATCGCCATCGTGCACGCCATCGAGGCGGACGACTTCGACCCCTGTGGCGGCGACGTCTACGCCCGCGGTCACATCCGGACCCTGGCCAAGGCCGTCCGTCTCGATCCCGCCCCGCTGCTCGCCCAGTACGACGACGATCACGGCGGGCGTCCGGCGCCGACCCCGGCCGCTCCGCTGTTCGAGGCGGAACGCATCCGTCCGGAGCGGCGCGGGCCCAACTGGACGGCGGCCATGGTCGCCGCGATCGTCGCCGTGGTCGGCTTCGTCGGGTTCACCGCCTTCAGCGGCGGTGACGACGACGGCGGCAAGACGCAGGTCGCCGAGGGCTCCAAGCCCTCGACCAGCAAGAACGCCTCGCCCACGCCGAAGAACGACAAGCCCGAGGACACCGAGCCGGCGCCCTCGGACAGCGCCATCGCCGCCGCGCCCCAGGACAAGGTGACCGTCCAGGTCAGCGCCGCGGACGGAAAGAGCTGGATCTCCGCCAAGGACCACAACGGGCGGAGCCTGTTCGACGGACTGCTCAAGCAGGGCGAGTCCAAGACCTTCCAGGACAGCCAGAAGGTCAACCTCGTCCTCGGCGACGCCGGGGCGATCCAGCTGTATGTGAACGGCAAGAAGATCGACGAGGACTGGCAGCCGGGGGCCGTGGAGCGGCTCACCTATACGAAGGGCGACCCTCAGGTCGGTTAAGGACCAGACGGGTGCAGACGGGTACGGACGGGGTTGGCCAAGATCGGCCAACCCCGTCGACGTGGGGTGTCAGTGGGACGAAGTAGTCTTGAGCCCATGCCTGAACGCCGTACCGTCGCACTCGTCACTCTTGGCTGCGCCCGTAACGAGGTGGACTCGGAGGAGCTGGCAGGCCGCTTGGAGGCGGACGGCTGGCACCTCGTGGAGGACGCCTCGGACGCGGACGTGGCCGTCGTCAACACGTGCGGCTTCGTCGACGCCGCCAAGAAGGACTCCGTCGACGCCCTCCTGGAGGCCAACGACCTCAAGGGGCACGGCAGAACCCAGGCCGTCGTGGCGGTGGGCTGCATGGCCGAGCGGTACGGCAAGGATCTCGCGGAGGCCCTCCCGGAGGCCGACGGCGTGCTCGGCTTCGACGACTACGCCGACATCTCCGACCGGCTGCAGACCATTCTGAACGGCGGAATCCACGCCTCCCACACCCCGCGCGACCGGCGCAAGCTGCTGCCGATCAGCCCCGCCGAGCGCCAGTCGGTCTCCGACGTCGCCCTGCCCGGGCACGGCGCCGCGTCCGACCTGCCGGAGGGGCTCGCTCCGGCCTCCGGCCCCCGGGCGCCCCTGCGCCGCCGTCTGGACGGCGCCCCGGTCGCCTCGGTGAAGCTCGCCTCCGGCTGCGACCGGCGCTGCTCCTTCTGCGCCATCCCGTCCTTCCGCGGCTCCTTCATCTCGCGCCGCCCCAGCGACGTGCTGAACGAGGCGCGGTGGCTGGGCGAGCAGGGCGTCAAGGAGATCATGCTGGTCTCCGAGAACAACACCTCGTACGGCAAGGACCTGGGCGACATCCGCCTGCTCGAGGCCCTGCTGCCCGAGATCGCCGAGGTCGACGGCATCGAGAGGGTGCGGGTGAGCTACCTCCAGCCCGCCGAGATGCGGCCCGGGCTCATCGACGTGCTGACGTCCACGCCCAAGGTCATGCCCTACTTCGACCTGTCCTTCCAGCACTCCGCGCCCGACGTGCTGCGTGCGATGCGCCGCTTCGGCGACACCGACCGCTTCCTGGAGCTGCTCGACACCATCCGGAGCAAGGCACCCCAGGCCGGCGTGCGCTCCAACTTCATCGTGGGCTTCCCCGGGGAGAGCGAGGCCGATCTGGCCGAGCTGGAGCGCTTCCTGAACGGCGCGAGGCTGGACGCCATCGGCGTCTTCGGGTACTCCGACGAGGACGGCACCGAAGCGGCGACGTACGAGAACAAGGTCGACGAGGACGTCGTCGCCGAGCGGCTGGCCCGCGTCTCCCGACTCGCGGAGGAACTCGTCTCGCAGCGGGCCGAGGAGCGTGTCGGCGAGACCGTGCAGGTGCTCGTGGAGTCGGTGGACTCCGTCGAGGGCGTGTACGGCCGTGGGGCGCACCAGGCGCCCGAAACCGACGGCCAGGTGCTGCTCACGAGCGGCGAGGGCCTGAGTGTCGGTCGTATGGTCGAGGCGAAGGTGGTCGGTACGGAAGGTGTCGACCTGGTGGCCGAGCCGCTGCAGGGCTCGCTCGCGTGGAGTGAGGAGGCAGGCAGATGACCGGAGTCCCGGCGTCCGCTGCGGGTGGCTCCTCCGCTGCGAAGGGTGCGGCCGCGGGCACGGCTTCGGGTGCCGCGTCCGCGTCCGGTGCCGTCTCCGGTGCTTCTGGTACGTCTGGTACTTCTGGTGCGCTTAGTGCTTCTGGTCCTTCTGGTGCCGCTGGTGCTGACTCCGGTGCGAAGTCGGCACGTGGTGGGAAGCTGACGGCTGCCGCCGTCAATCAGGCCAGTGTCTGGAACATCGCCAATCTGCTGACCATGCTCCGGCTGCTCCTCGTGCCCGGCTTCGTCGCGCTGATGCTCGCCGACGGCGGCTACGACCCGGCGTGGCGCTCGTTCGCCTGGGCGGCCTTCGCGGTCGCCATGATCACCGACCTGTTCGACGGGCATCTGGCACGCACGTACAACCTCGTCACCGATTTCGGGAAGATCGCCGACCCCATCGCCGACAAGGCGATCATGGGGGCGGCGCTGATCTGTCTGTCCGCGCTCGGTGACCTGCCGTGGTGGGTGACGGGCGTCATCCTCGGCCGGGAACTCGGGATCACGCTGCTGCGTTTCGTGGTCATCCGGTACGGCGTCATTCCCGCCAGCCGCGGCGGCAAGCTGAAGACCCTCACGCAGGGCGTGGCCGTGGGGATGTACGTCCTGGCACTGACGGGATGGCTGGCCACCCTGAGGTTCTGGGTGATGGCGGCCGCGGTCGTGCTGACCGTCGTGACGGGGCTGGACTATGTGAGACAGGCCATTGTGCTGCGCCGGCAGGGAATCGCCGAGCGCAAGGCGGCGTTGGAGGAGACGGAAGCGTGAGTTCCCCGGCCGCGGACGTGGCCGTAGAAGTGGTACGACTACTCACCGTGAAGGGTGAGACGCTCGCCGTTGCCGAGTCGCTCACGGGCGGTTTGGTCGCGGCGGAAATCACAGCGGTCCCCGGGGCCTCCAAGGCCTTCAGGGGTTCGGTGACCGCCTACGCCACCGAGCTGAAGCATGAACTGCTGGGCGTGGACGCCACTCTGCTGGCGGCGCGCGGGGCCGTGGATCCGCAGGTCGCGAGCCAGATGGCGGCCGGGGTGCGCAAGGCGCTCGGCGCCGACTGGGGCATCGCGACCACCGGAGTCGCCGGTCCGGAACCGCAGGACGGCAAGCCCGTCGGGACGGTTTTCGTGGCCGTCGACGGGCCCCTCGCGGAGTCTTCCGGCGTAATCGGTGGCGGGAAAGTGACCGCACTGCGGTTGAACGGCGACCGTGCGGAAATTCGTATGGAGAGTGTACGGAGCGTACTCGCACTGCTCCTGGAGGGGCTTGCGAGCGAACTGACCGGGAATGAGCGGACACAGGATACGGAACGGAACGGGGGGTTTTGATGTTTGCAGCCCTGAGTGAACACGACATCGCTCCCCGCACGGCCGCGGCGCAAGGCGGTACGGTGGGGCGAGAAGGATGCGGCTACGCGGTCCGAGGAGGGAGCCACCGATGATTCTGCTCCGTCGCCTGTTGGGTGACGTGCTGCGTCGGCAGCGCCAACGCCAGGGCCGTACTCTGCGCGAAGTCTCCTCGTCCGCCCGAGTCTCACTCGGCTATCTCTCCGAGGTGGAGCGGGGGCAGAAGGAGGCTTCCTCCGAGCTGCTCTCCGCCATCTGCGACGCGCTGGACGTACGGATGTCCGAGCTCATGCGGGAAGTGAGCGACGAGCTCGCCCTCGCCGAGCTGGCCCAGTCTGCTGCGGCCACCCCCAGCGAGCCTGTACCGACGCCGGTTCGCCCGATGCTGGGTTCCGTCTCGGTGACCGGTGTGCCACCGGAACGGGTGACGATCAAGGCGCCCGCCGAAGCGGTGGACGTGGTGGCCGCGTGACGCTCACGCGGATGTGCTCGCGCCGACGTTGACGTGCGCTGATCGCCTCCGATTGCGCTTGCGCCGAAGAAGTGTGAGGCCCCGGCCGGGGCTTCTCCGGGGAGACCTGGAGGGGAGCGGTCGGGGTTTTTCGCGTTCTGGCGGGCTCGGGGTCGCTCTGGTCCGTTTGCCGGTGGGGTCGGTGGCGGTCATGGTGGAGCTTGGTTGTGCCTGGCCGGGATCGAGTGACGGGCGGTGCTCCCGTGTGCCGCCGGTGCGCCCTCCCCGTGGGTGAGGCGGCGGCCTAGCGTCGGGCTGGTCGGGGCTGGAGGTGACGTCCATGGCGGGGCCGATAGCGCGCTGGGGGGCGGTGCTCGGGCTCGGGGTGCTGTGGTGGTGGGCCGTACTGCGGCTCGCGCTGGCGTCGGACGCGGGGGTGCTGGAGGGAGCGGTCGCGGCCGGCGGGTGGGGGCTGAGTCTGCTGCCGGTGCACTGTGTGCCAAAGGGCCGGGCAGCGGGAGCCGTGGCCTCGGGGCGGTGGACGGCGGCCTGGCGGGCGGCGCGGGTCACCACGGTGTCGCGGGCTACCACGGCATCGCCACACCGCCGTTCGGACGCAGGATCTGGCCCGTCGTGAAGGACGAGGCGTCGGAGGCCAGGTAGAGCACGGCCTGGGCGACGTCCTCCGGTTCGCCCACCCGGCCCAGGGGCGACATCCGGGCCATGAGCGACTCGGTGCGCGCCTGCGCCTCGGTGTCGCTGCGGTCGGTCATGGGGGTGCGGATCCAGCCCGGTGCGACCGCGTTGACCCGGATGCCGTGTCGGCCGACCTCGGTCGCCAGTGTCTTCGTCAGCTGGACGACGGCCGCCTTGGCGGCGCCGTAGCAGAGCAGGCCGGGGCCGCCGGTGTCCACGGCGCCCGAGGCCATCGTGACGATGCTGCCCCTGATGTGCCGGGCGAGCATCAGGCGGGCTGCCTCCTGGCAGGCGTACAGCACTCCCTTGAAGTTGACGTTCAGCACCCGGTCGAGGTCTTCCTCCCGGGTCTCCAGGACCGGGCTGCTGTGCATGATGCCGGCGACCGCTGCCATCACGTCCAGGCGCTCGCAGGAGGCGACGGCCTCGTGGAGCTGCTCGAGGTCGGTTACGTCGAGGGCGTGGGTGTGGGCCGTGCCGCCGGTGTTCTTGATGGCTCTCGCGGTCTCGTCGAGGCCCGGTGCGTCGAGGTCCGCGCAGTGCACGGTGGCGCCGGCCGTGGCGAGCAGCACGGCCGAGGCGCGGCCTATGCCACTGGCGGCGCCGGTGACGAATGCGGTGCGGCCGGTGAGGTCGTACGCCGTGAGGGGCATGAAGGGGACGGTACGAGGGCTTCTGACGGTCCGTCAATTGGTCGTACGGCGCTGGGTTCCGCGGAGCGGGGTGGTGGTTGGGGCGGGGCCTCGCTGGCAGGTCGGGCACCAGTACGTGGGGCGTTCGCGGGATCCGTCGCCCTGGTCGGCCACGCGGACGGGGGTGTGGCAGCGGAGGCAGGGGCGGGGTGCGCGGCCGTACACGAACAGGTCCTGGCCTCGGCGGCCCGTCGTGTTGCGGATCGGGCGGTCGCGGTTGGCTTCCAGGAGTTTCTTGGCGAGCGCGGGCAGGTGAACGGCGCGGTCGGCGGGGAGGACGCCGACGGGCAGCCAGGGGGTGACGCCGAGGAGGAAACAGAGCTCGCTCTTGTAGACATTGCCGATGCCGGCGAGGTTGCGCTGGTCGAGCAGGGCCTCGCCGAGGGGGCGGGTGGGATCGGCGAGGAGGTTGGCCAGGGCCTGGTCCGGGTTCCAGTCCGGGCCCAGGAGATCGGGGCCGAGGTGGCCGACGGCGCGGTGCTCGTCGGTGGTGCGCAGGAGTTCGAGTACGGGGAGGCGGTAGCCGACGGCCGTGCGGTCGGCGGTGCCGAGGATCGCGCGGATCTGGTGGCTCGGGCCGCCGGTCCAGCGCTGGTGGTTGGCGTACACCTTCCAGGAGCCGTCCATGCGCAGGTGCGAGTGGAGGGTGAGACCGCCCTCGATGCGGGCGAGGAGGTGTTTGCCGCGTGGGGTGACGTCCAGGACGGTGCGGCCCGTGAGGTCGGCCGTGGCGTACTTCGGCACCCGGAGGTCGCTGCGGGTCAGCACCTTGCCGGCGAGGGCGCCGTGCAGCCGCCTCGCGGCCTGCCAGACCGTGTCTCCTTCGGGCATGGGTCAAGGGTGGCATGGGGGTGGGGGGCGGGGACGCGTGATGTGGGGTTGGGCTGGGGGCGGGGTGGGTGTTGATGCGGTGCGCGTTGCGGAGTGGAGCGTGGGTGCGGGGTGCGGGGTGCGGGGTGCGGGTTGGGGCTGCGGCTCTGGCGGGTTCATGCGCGTAGTCGCAGGCCGCGTGGGGTGGCGATGAAGCCCGTTCCCTCCAGGAGGGTGCCGATGGGGGACGTGAGGGCAGATGCGCCGTTGACGCGCTCGACGGTGACTGTGCCGAGGGAGCCCGCCTTTGCCGCCGCGGCGAGGGCCTGCGCCGCCGCTTGGAGACGTGGGTCGTCGGTGGCTGTGCCGGACGGGTCGGAGGGCCAGGCCAGCAGGGTCTTGCCGCCTCGCTCCATGTAGAGCGTCAGCTCGCCGTCGACGAGAACCACCAGGGAGCCCGCCTTCCGGCCCGGCTTGTGGCCGGCGTCGGTCGGAGGGTCCGGCCAGGGGAGGGCCGCGCCGTATGCGTTGGCGGGGTCGGCGGCGGCGAGGACGACGGCTCGGGAGTCGGGGGTGGGGCGGGTGCGGTGGGGGGTGGAAGGCGGGCCGAACGGGCCGTACGCGGGGCCGGTCGATGGGGGGAAGTCGCGGGGGGAGGTCCATTCGCTCCGCGAGGTGGGGGCGGGGAAGGGCGGCCAGTCGTCGGTGCGGCCGGGGTCGAAGGCGTGGGCGCTTCGGTCTGTGTGGCCGTCGGCCGGGTTCGGTCCGTCGGTGGTCGGGTGGGGGTCGGGTGATGCGAAGGGGTCGGGTGCGAAGTCGGTGGGGGAGTCGAAGGGGTTCGGTGCGAAGGGGGTGTCGGGGCCGAAGCCGTCCTGAGCGCCGCTGCCTTGGGGCGGGGGTGGCAGGGATTCGCCCCGGTCGCGGGCGTTGGCCACCGCGCGGAGGCGGTCCACCGCGCCGTCCATGGCGAACTGTGCGGCGCCGAGGCCCTCCACCACGTAACCGCGGCGGGCCTGGCCGTTGTCCTCGAAGGCGGACAGGATGCGGTACACCGCCGAGAAGCCGCCCTCGATGCCCTCCGCGGAGACGGCTCCCCGGGTCACCACGCCGTGCCGGTCGAGGAGGACGCGGGCCAGGGCGTGGGCGCGCACGGTGGGGTCGGCATCGCGGTCCGGGAGCACGGACCAGCGGCCGGCGACAGTCGGCGGGCCGGTGCGGGACGCGGGGCGTGCGGCGGCAGTGAGGGAGCCGTAGCGCCCGCGCGGGACGGTGCGCTTGGCGCGGTGGGCCGTGGAGCCGGCGGTGCGGCCCGAGCCCAGGAGGGAGCGCATGGGGGCGAGCGTGTCGTTCGTGAGCCGTCCGGACCAGGCCAGGTCCCATACGGCGTCGGCCAGTTGGGGGTCGGTGGCGTCCGGGTGGGTGGTGGCGCGGACCTGATCGGCGATCTGGCGGAAGAACAGGCCGTAGCCCCCCGAGAGGGCGTCCAGGACGGACTGGTGGAGCGCCGTCAGCTCCAGGGGGTGGGGCGGCGGGAGTAGCAGGGGAGCCGCGTCCGCGATGTACAGGGAGACCCAGCCGTCCTTGCCGGGGAGGGCTCCGGCGCCGGCCCAGACGATCTCGCCGGCCGCGGTGAGCTCGTCCAGCATCGCGGGTGTGTAGTTCGCGACGCGGGAGGGGAGGACGAGCTTCTCCAGGGCGGACGCGGGTACGGACGCGCCCTGCAACTGCTCCACGGCACGCACCAGTCCGTCGATGCCCCGCAGGCCATGGCCCTTGCCGATGTGCTGCCACTGGGGGAGGAACTGGGCGAGCGCGGGCGGCGGCACCGGTTCCAGCTCGTGGCGCAGGGCGGCGAGGGAGCGGCGGCGGAGGCGGCGCAGGACGGTGGCGTCGCACCATTCCTGGCCGATCCCGGCCGGGTGGAACTCGCCCTGTACGACCCTGCTCGTCGCGGCGAGCCGGTGGAGGGCGCCATCGGTGACCGCCACGCCCAGGCCGAAGCGGGCTGCCGCGGTGGCCGATGTGAACGGGCCGTGGGTGCGGGCATAGCGCGCGAGGAGGTCGCCGAGCGGGTCCTTGACGGGCTCCGTGAAGGCTTCCGGGACGCCCACCGGCAGTGCTGTGCCGAGCGCGTCGCGCAGACGGCCCGCGTCCTCGATCGCCGCCCAGTGGTCGGTGCCGGCGACGCGGACGCGGATCGCGCGGCGGGCTGCGGCAAGCTCCTGGGCCCACTGGGGTTCGGCGCCCCGCTCGGCCAGCTCGGCGTCGCTGAGCGGGCCGAGCAGGCGCAGCAGGTCGGCGACACCCTCGGCGTCCTTGACGCGGCGGTCCTCGGTGAGCCACTGGAGTTCCTTCTCCAGCTCGGTCAGTACCTCGGCGTCGAGCAGTTCGCGCAGTTCCGCCTGGCCGAGCAGTTCGGCCAGCAGGCGCGAGTCCAGGGAGAGGGCGGCGGCGCGGCGCTCGGCGAGCGGTGAGTCTCCCTCGTACAGGAACTGGGCGACGTAGCCGAAGAGGAGGGAGCGGGCGAAGGGGGAGGGTTCGGGGGTGGTGACCTCGACGAGGCGCACCTTGCGGGACTCCAGGTCACCCATCAGCTCTACCAGGCCGGGGACGTCGAAGACGTCCTGGAGGCATTCGCGGACGGCTTCCAGGACGATCGGGAACGAGCCGAACTCGCTGGCGACCTGCAGCAGTTGGGAGGCGCGCTGGCGCTGCTGCCACAGGGGGGTGCGCTTGCCGGGATTGCGGCGCGGGAGCAGCAGGGCGCGGGCCGCGCACTCGCGGAAGCGGGACGCGAACAGGGCCGAGCTGCCCACCTGCTCGGTGACGGTCTGTTCCACCTCGCCCTTGTCGAAGACGACGTCCGCCGCGCCGACGGGGGCTTGGTCCGCGTCGTATTCAGTGCCGATCTTCGTCGGTTCCTGGTCGAGCAGGTCCAGGCCCATCAGGTCGGCGTCGGGCAGCCGCAGGACGATGCCGTCGTCGGCGTGCATGACCTGGGCGTCCATGCCGTACCGCTCGGAGAGCTTGGTGCCGAGGGCGAGCGCCCAGGGCGCGTGTACCTGGGCGCCGAAGGGGGAGTGCACGACGACCCGCCAGTCGCCCAGCTCGTCGCGGAAGCGCTCCACGACGATCGTGCGGTCGTCCGGGATGTGGCCGCAGGCCTCGCGCTGCTCGTGCAGGTAGGACAGCACGTTGTCCGCGGCCCAGGCGTCCAGGCCCGCGGCGAGGAGGCGGAGGCGGGCGTCCTCCTCGGTGAGGGACCCGACCTCGCGCAGGAACGCGCCCACCGCGCGGCCCAGTTCCAGCGGGCGGCCCAGCTGGTCGCCCTTCCAGAAGGGGAGCCGGCCCGGGACGCCCGGCGCGGGGGAGACCAGGACGCGGTCCCGGGTGATGTCCTCGATGCGCCAGGAACTGGTGCCCAGTGTGAAGACGTCGCCCACCCGGGACTCGTAGACCATCTCCTCGTCGAGCTCGCCGACCCGGCCGCCGCCCTTCTTGGGATCCGAACCGGCGAGGAAGACCCCGAAGAGACCGCGGTCGGGGATGGTGCCGCCGGAGGTGACGGCGAGGCGCTGGGCGCCGGGGCGGCCGGTGATCGTGCCCGCGACCCGGTCCCAGACCACGCGCGGGCGCAGTTCCGCGAAGGCGTCGGACGGGTAGCGGCCGGCGAGCATGTCGAGGACGGCCGTGAAGGCGGATTCGGGGAGGGAGGCGAAGGGGGCGGCGCGGCGGACCATCGCGAGGAGGTCGTCGAGCTGCCAGGTGTCCATCGCGGTCATCGCGACGAGTTGCTGGGCCAGGACGTCCAGAGGGTTGGCGGGGACCTTGAGGGACTCGATGGAGCCCGTGCGCATGCGTTCGGTGACGACTGCTGCCTGGACCAGGTCGCCGCGGTACTTCGGGAAGACCACACCGGTGGAGACCGCGCCGACCTGGTGGCCCGCGCGGCCGACGCGCTGGAGGCCGGAGGCGACGGAGGGTGGGGATTCGACCTGGATGACGAGGTCGACCGCGCCCATGTCGATGCCGAGTTCGAGGCTGGAGGTGGCCACCACGGCGGGGAGGCGGCCTGCCTTGAGATCCTCTTCGACGAGGGCGCGCTGCTCCTTGGAGACCGAGCCGTGGTGAGCGCGGGCGATGACCGCGGGTGCGCCCTGGGCCGCGCCTGAGCCGCCCATGAGTTCGGCGGGAGCGTGGTGCTCGTCCAGGGGTTCGCCGGTGGCTCGCTCGTAGGCGATCTCGTTGAGTCTGTTGCAGAGGCGTTCCGCGAGGCGGCGGGAGTTGGCGAACACGATCGTCGAGCGGTGGGCCTGGACGAGGTCGGCGATGCGCTCCTCGACGTGCGGCCAGATCGACGGGCGTTCCGCGCCTTCGCTGCCGTCGGCGACCGGGGAGCCGCCCAGTTCGCCCAGGTCCTCGACCGGGACGACGACCGAGAGGTCGAACTCCTTGCCGGACTTCGGCTGGACGATCTCCACCTTGCCGCGGGGGGAGAGGTAGCGGGCGACCTCGTCGACCGGGCGGACCGTGGCCGAGAGGCCGATGCGGCGGGCGGGCTTCGGCAGGAGCTCGTCCAGGCGCTCCAGGGAGAGGGCGAGGTGCGCGCCGCGCTTGGTGCCGGCCACCGCGTGGACCTCGTCCAGGATCACCGTCTCGATGCCGGTCAGTGCGTCGCGGGTGGCCGACGTCAGCATCAGGAACAGGGACTCCGGGGTGGTGATCAGGATGTCCGGGGGGCGGGTGGACAGGGCGCGGCGCTCGGCGGCCGGGGTGTCGCCGGAGCGGATGCCGACCTTGATCTCCGGTTCGGGCAGGCCCAGGCGGACGGACTCCTGGCGGATGCCGGTCAGGGGGCTGCGGAGGTTGCGCTCCACGTCCACGGCGAGGGCCTTGAGCGGGGAGACGTACAGGACGCGGCAGCGCTTCCTGGGGTCGGCGGGTGGGGGTGTGGCGGCGAGCTGGTCCAGGGCGGCGAGGAAGGCGGCCAGGGTCTTGCCGGATCCGGTGGGGGCGACGACCAGCACGTCCGAGCCCGCTGTGATGGCCTGCCACGCGCCTGCCTGGGCGGCGGTGGGCGCGTCGAAGGCGCCCGTGAACCAGCCGCGGGTCGCGGGGGAGAAGGCTTTGAGGGCCTGGTGTGCGGAGCTGACCATGTGTCCATCCTGCACCTCGGGACTGACAATGCGGCTGACCTGCGGTGTTGCTGCGGCGTCGCTGCGCTGGGCTGGGGCGGGGGATGCCTGCGGCGGCCTGTGCGGGTGGGGTGGGGTGCGTGTAGCGCCTTGTGTTGGGTGGTGGGTCGGGGACGTGTCGGGGGGTGTCCGTCCTCGGAACGGCGCGGAATCGGTTCCTTATCGAGGTGCTGGCGTTGACGCGCCAACCGCTGCGGGCGGGCCCCCCGACACGTCCCCTTGCCGCCGTACGCGCCTGCCGCGCCGCCGGGGCGGGGGCCGCCGCGGGTCCGTGTCGGCCGTCGTGTCGGAAAATGGGGGCATGGCAGGTTCGGGTGAGCGGGCGCGGCACTGGCGGTATGCCGGGTTGCCGGGGGTCGATCTGCTGCGGGCTCGGTATGTCCGGAAGACCTTTGTGCGGCATACGCATGAGAACTTCGTCATCGCGGCCATCGCTGACGGGGTCGAGGTCTTTCATCATCGGGGGGCCGATCAGTACGCGGGGGCGGGGGCTCTGGCCCTGGTCAATCCGGATACGGCCCATACGGGGCGGGCCGGCGTTCCTGATGGGTGGCGGTACGGGGCCGTGTATCCGTCGCCGGAGGTGGTGGCGGAGATCGCTGCTGAGACCACGCTGATCCGGGGGACGCCGGGGTTCGTCCGGCCTGTGCTGGACGATGCGTATGCCGTGGAACTGGTGCATCAGGTGCTGCGGGCCGCGGAGGAGGGGAACGCGCTGGCCGCCGACACGTTGTTGCGGGTTGCCGTGACCCGGTTGCTGCGGTTGAACGGCGGGGCGCTGCCGCAGCGCGCGGTGCGGACGGCGGGGGCCCGGGTCGCGGCACGCGCGCGTGCCGTGCTGGAGGAGCGGATGGTCGAGCCGCCGACGCTGGACAGGTTGGCTGGTGACCTGGGGACCGGTCCGTTCGCCTTGTTGCGGGCGTTTCGGGATGCCTACGGGATGCCGCCGCACGCCTGGCTGACCGATGCGCGGGTGCGTCGGGCGCGGCGGCTGATGGATGCCGGTACGACTCCGGCCGAGGCTGCCGTCGCGGTGGGGTTCACGGATCAGCCGCATCTGCATCGGCACTTCACCCGGATCGTGGGCGTGCCTCCGGGCGCGTACCGGCGTGAGCGCAAGAACGTACAAGACGAGCGGGGGCGGCTGCTCCTACCGTCCGACGCGTGGCAGATCAGATAAGTCTCGTGGACGAGCGTGATGGTGGAGAGAAGCCCGACTCCGCCGTCGTGAGGGACGCGCTGGGGGTCGGGGTCGCCGTAGGGCTGTCAGGGTTCGCCTTCGGGGTGACCTCGGCGGGGAGTGGGCTCACGCTGTTGCAGACCTGTGCGCTCAGTCTGCTGGTGTTCACGGGTGCTTCGCAGTTCGCGTTGGTCGGGGCGCTCGCGACGGGCGGGAACCCGCTGACGGCGGCTGCGGGGGCGTTCTTCCTGGGGGTGCGCAACGCCTTCTACGGGTTGCGGCTGTCGCAGTTGCTGGCCCTCCCGCGCGCGGTGCGTCCGTTCGCCGCGCAGTGGGTCATCGACGAGACGACGGTGGTCGCGCTGGCGCAGCCCACGCGGCGTGGGGCGCGGATCGGGTTCGCTGTGACGGGGCTCAGTCTGTACGTGCTGTGGAACCTCACCACGCTGCTCGGCGCGCTGGGGGCCGAGGCCATCGGGGACACCGACGCCTGGGGGCTGGACGCGGCCGGGCCCGCGGTCTTCCTGGCGTTGCTGGCGCCCATGCTGAAGACCACGGTGGCGCGGACGGTCGCCGGTGTCGCGGTCCTTCTGGGGCTCGGTCTGCTGCCTGTGCTGCCCGCCGGTGTGCCTGTTCTGGTGGCGGCGCTCGCGGCGCCGGCCGTGCTGTGGGCGGAGGGCCGTCGCAGGGGCGCCGACCGTGACGACGTACAAGGGGGAGATCGTTGAACACCTGGATCGCGATCGGTGCGACCGCCCTGGGGTGCTACGCCGTCAAGCTCGCCGGACTGCTCGTGCCCGCCGGTGCCCTCGAGCGGCCTCTCGTCAAGCGTCTCGCCGCGCTGTTGCCCGTGGCTCTCCTGGCCGCGCTCACGGCCCAGCAGGCTTTCGCCGACGGGCGGGCACTGGTGCTCGACGCGAGGGCCGCGGGGCTCGCCGCGGCCGCTGTGGCGCTGGTCCTGCGAGCCCCCTTCCTGCTCGTCGTCGCTGCCGCCGTGCTGGTGACCGCGGGAGTGCGGGCGATGGGCGGCGGGTGAGGTGGCGGCGGTGACGTGGCCTGATCTGTCGCCGGCAGCATCGTGGTCTCAGCCCAGGGAATGACCGTAGGCCCGCAAAGTGCGCAGCGCATCGAGCGTCACCAGGGGGCGCGCCTCCACTGCGGGGCCAGGCGCCCATTGACGCCAGCGGATCGGCCAGCCGCCGTCCTCCTGCTGCTCTTCCGCGAGGAAATCCAGGGAACGGGCCATCTCGTCGTCCGTGAACCACCCGCGCGCGAGGGAGGTCGGCGTCTTCGCGTAGTCGTGCGGGAAGTGGTGCTCCCCGGAGGCGTAGCCGGGCGCGACCGGGTACGCGTCGAGGCGGGCGGGATCCAGGGCCGCGAGCCGGTGTTCGCGTACCAGGCGGCCGAGACGATCGGCGACCGCCTCCGCGCGCGGGCGGTCGGGAGCGGAGTCCAGGAAGGCCACGGCGGCCTGGACCTCGTACGGGTGGGACCGCTCCAGGGACTCGACCGCCTGCCAGCAGAAGTCCGTGGCCCGGAACAGCCAGGCGTGCCACACCTCGTTGCGGTGCAGGAGGCCCACCACCGGTCCGGTGGCGAGGAGTTCGCTCGGGGGATCGTCCACGATCGGGACGAAGGGGGCCGCCGGATAGCCGCGCTGACTGGGGTGGATCGCCGGCAGCGCGCCGTCCGGCGTGGTCACGGAGGTCAGATACCGGCACACGCGCTCCACGCGCTGCCCGCCGCAGCGACCGATGGCGTCCAGGACCCGCAGAGCGTGACCGGTGTGCAGCGGCTGGCTGACCGGACCCCGCAGATCGGGTTCCAGCGCGTGGCCGTATCCACCGTCCTCGTTGCGGTAGGCGTCCAGCGCCGTCTCCACCGGGTCGGCGCTTCCTTCCAGGAAGTGATACGCGAAGAGGCGCTGCTCCAGCACGCGTGCGGTGAGCCAGACGAAGTGCTCGGCGTGCGCGAGCGGGGAGTGCGCCGGGGAGGTCGGGGGGAGTGGGGAAGCTCCTGTTTCGGCCATGCGTCAGACCGTAGGGCGGAAAGCGGTCTCGGCGAGCGGTCCCGGCTCAGGCCCACTCTCAGGGGCGGGATACTGGAGTCATGCGGTTGACGGTCTTCTGGGAGCGGATGACGGATCACTTCGGTCCGGGCTACGCCGACACGTTCGCGCGCGACCACGTGATGGCGGAGCTCGGCGGGCGCACGGTGCACGAGGCGCTGGACGCCGGCTGGGACGCCAAGGACGTGTGGCGCGTGGTCTGCACCGTCATGAACGTTCCGTGGGAGAAGCACTGACCGGTCATGAACGTTCGGTGGGAGAAACACCGCTCGGTCATGAACGTGCTGCGAGGGAAGCACTGATCGGTCACGAAGATCGCAGGACGGCGGCCGATTGTCAGCCGCGTGGGCGAGACTTGCCCCGTGGCACCCAATGACGAGACCGACCAGGTCACCCAGCACGCATCCCCGTTCGGCACGACGCCGCCCAACCGGCCCCCGGCCGCCGGCGCCGCCGGGCCGAACGCCCGCATGCCGCGCTGGCTGCCGCGCGCCATGGTGCTCGCGCTCGCCCTCATCGCCGTGTTCCAGCTGGGCAGTTGGGCCTTCCACCAGCTCACCGGCCTGCTGATCAACATCCTCATCGCGTTCTTCCTGGCCCTGGCCATCGAGCCCGCGGTGAGCTGGATGGCCTCGCGCGGCCTGCGCAGAGGCCTGGCCACCGCCGTCGTCTTCCTGGGCGTGATGATCGCGGCGGCGGGCTTCGTCACGCTGCTCGGCTCCATGCTCGCGGGCCAGATCATCAAGATCGTCGAGGACTTCCCGCAGTACCTCGACTCCGTCATCAACTGGATCAACGCCCACTTCAACACGGATCTGAAACGGGTGGACGTCCAGGAGGGCCTGCTCCGCTCCGACTGGCTGCGCAACTACGTGCAGAACAGTGCCACCGGCGTCCTGGACGTGTCCGCCCAGGTCCTCGGCGGACTCTTCCAGCTCCTGACGGTCACGCTGTTCTCGTTCTACTTCGCCGCCGACGGCCCGCGTCTGCGCCGCGCCCTCTGCTCCGTCCTGCCGCCCGCCAGGCAGGCCGAGGTGCTGCGCGCGTGGGAGATCGCCGTGAACAAGACCGGCGGCTACATCTACTCGCGCGGCCTGATGGCCCTCATCTCCGGAGCCGCGCACTACATCCTGCTGCAGACACTGAACGTGCCGTACGCGCCCGTGCTCGCCGTGTGGGTGGGGCTGGTCTCGCAGTTCATCCCCACGATCGGTACGTATCTCGCGGGCGCCCTGCCCATGCTGATCGCCTTCACCGTCGACCCCTGGTACGCGCTGTGGGTGCTGATCTTCGTCGTGGTCTACCAGCAGTTCGAGAACTACGTGCTGCAGCCCAAGCTGACCTCGAAGACCGTCGACATCCACCCGGCGGTCGCGTTCGGCTCCGTCATCGCCGGCACCGCCCTTCTCGGGGCCGTCGGCGCACTGATCGCCATCCCGGCGATCGCCACGCTGCAGGCCTTCCTCGGGGCGTATGTGAAGCGGTACGACGTCACGGACGACCCTCGGGTCCATGGGCACCGGAATCGGGGGGAGGGGCCCCTCGCGCGCATGTGGGCGCTGTGGGTACGGCGGCCGGGGGCCAAGGACCCCGACGACGGCTCCTCGTGACCGCAGGACCAGGGCGGCGTGCAGGCCCGGGGGCCGCCATGCCGATGACCTGGCGGTGGCGCGGGGTGCTCGTTCCGGATCAACGGGCCGTGGGCCGCCGAGACGTAGTCTCGGAGGTGCCGCGTGGTGCGCTTGACACGAAAATCGAACATCCATTCTGATGAGAGCTCCGGCGGGACTCTCGGTGGGCGTTTCGGCATGGTTTTGATGGAGAAGTGCCCGAGTTATCCACAGGCCGGACGGGCGTCGGGGCCCATTGTCAGTGGCAGGCGTTAGCGTCTTTGACGTGAAGCGATCGACTCAAGCAAATCGGGTGGAACCCATGGCAGGAACCGACCGCGAGAAGGCGTTGGACGCCGCGCTCGCACAGATTGAACGGCAGTTCGGCAAGGGCGCGGTCATGCGCCTGGGCGAGCGGCCGAACGAGCCCATCGAGGTCATCCCCACCGGGTCGACCGCGCTCGACGTCGCGCTCGGCGTCGGTGGCCTGCCGCGCGGCCGTGTCGTGGAGGTCTACGGCCCGGAGTCCTCCGGCAAGACGACCCTGACCCTGCACGCCGTGGCCAATGCTCAGAAGGCCGGCGGCCAGGTCGCGTTCGTGGACGCGGAGCACGCCCTCGACCCCGAGTACGCGAAGAAGCTCGGCGTCGACATCGACAACCTGATCCTGTCCCAGCCGGACAACGGCGAGCAGGCCCTGGAGATCGTGGACATGCTGGTCCGCTCCGGTGCTCTCGACCTCATCGTCATCGACTCCGTCGCCGCGCTCGTCCCGCGTGCGGAGATCGAGGGCGAGATGGGTGACAGCCACGTCGGTCTGCAGGCCCGTCTGATGAGCCAGGCCCTGCGGAAGATCACCAGCGCGCTCAACCAGTCCAAGACCACCGCGATCTTCATCAACCAGCTCCGCGAGAAGATCGGCGTGATGTTCGGCTCGCCGGAGACCACGACCGGTGGCCGGGCGCTGAAGTTCTACGCCTCGGTGCGACTCGACATCCGACGTATCGAGACGCTGAAGGACGGCACCGACGCCGTCGGCAACCGCACCCGCGTCAAGGTCGTCAAGAACAAGTGCGCTCCGCCCTTCAAGCAGGCCGAGTTCGACATCCTCTACGGGCAGGGCATCAGCCGCGAGGGCGGCCTGATCGACATGGGCGTGGAGAACGGCTTCGTCCGCAAGGCAGGCGCCTGGTACACGTACGAGGGCGACCAGCTCGGCCAGGGCAAGGAGAACGCCCGCAACTTCCTGAAGGACAACCCCGACCTGGCCAACGAGATCGAGAAGAAGATCAAGGACAAGCTGGGCGTCGGGGTCCGGCCCGAGAAGCCGACCGCCGAGCCGGGCGCGGACGCCGTGGTCCCCGCCGTCACCGACGACGCCGCGAAGACGGTGCCCGCTCCGGCTGCGGCCAAGGCTGCCAAGACCAAGGCCGCGGTGGCCAAGAGCTGATCCAATACCGTGCCTGATTCAAAAGCGTGGCGAACCGACTGGGCCGAGTACGCCGCCCACCCGGACGCTCCGCGTGAGCGGAGCGGGGGAAGTGACGGGGGATTGCCGACATGAGCGGCGGTGACGCGGTCCATGACGGGGACGGGAAGTACGCCCGCACGGCGTCGTACGGCACGAGGGGGTCGTACGACGACGAGCCGGGCGATGGGCAGAGGCCGGAGACCGGGCCGGACGGCGGCCGCTCCTCGGCGTTCGGCGCCGACTTGCCCGCGGGCGAGTCACGTCGGGGCGGTGGAGCACGTGACGGTGGAGCACGGGGCGCGGGTGGCTCACGCGGGCGCCGTCGGCGCGGTCGCGCAGAGTCGTCCGGTGCGGACGGAGGCGCCTTCTCGGCGAGGGCCGAGAAGGCGGAGCCCCCGAAGGACCCGGTCGAGCAGGCACGGGCGATCTGCCTGCGCCTGCTCACCGGAACCCCGCGCACGCGGAAGCAACTCGCGGACGCCCTGCGCAAGCGGGAGATTCCGGATGACGCCGCCGAGGAGGTGCTGTCGAGGTTCGAGGAGGTCGGGCTGATCAACGACAGCGCGTTCGCGGACGCCTGGGTGGAGTCCCGGCACCACGGACGGGGGCTGGCCCGGCGCGCGCTCGTCCAGGAACTGCGGACCAAGGGTGTCGACTCCACGCTGATCGACGCGGCCGTCGGCCAGCTCGACTCCGAGCAGGAGGAGACGACCGCGCGCGAGCTCGTCGCCCGCAAGCTGCGCTCCACCCGCGGCCTCGACCGTGACAAACGACTGCGCCGTCTCGCCGGCATGCTCGCCCGCAAGGGCTACCCCGAGGGCATGGCCCTGCGGGTGGTCCGGCAGGCGCTGGAGGAGGAGGGCGAGGACACGGAGTTCCTCGGGGACGAGGGGTTCTGAGGACGGGGAGCCCGACGGGCGAGGGGTTCTGAGGAACGACTCCCAGGGCAGAGCGGCTCCGGCATGGTGACCGGAGCCGTGTGACTCAGCGGCCCGGACACGGTGGACGCGCGGGGGCGCCCATCGCGTTCGGGAGCGGTGCGGTGTGGTGCTGGAGGCGCCGGTCCCGGAGTTGGTCTCCGCGCGACCGCCCTGTCGCCCGGGAGTCCGGGTCCGTCAGCGGCGCGTCGAGGTGTCGCCGCTCAACGGAAACGGCCCGCGAACTCGTCGATGCCGACCGGCCGTTCAGCCTCGACGCCTGTGACGACCATGCGGCCGGTCACCAGCGTGCCCGCACCGCTCACTGCCAGTCCTCCGGGCGCTCCACCTGCTCCAGGCGCAGGATCGGCCCGCTGCGGCTGTAGCGGCGGATCTGCGGCAGGGGCGGGTAGTAGGCGTGGACGGAGATCGCGTGGTGCTCGGTGGACTCGTTGAGGACCTCGTGGACGTGGTGGCGGCCGAAGGCGCGCCCCTGTCCGGTCGGCAGCCGGCGCTCCCGGTCCACGTCCTCGGTCAGTTCCAGCGTCTTCCAGCCGTCGGTGGGCAGCCGGGCGGCGAGCGAGTTCTCCTTGAGCTCACCGGACGCGGTGAGGAAGGCGCCGACCGATTCGGCGTGGTCGTGCCAGCCGGTGCCGGTGCCGGGCGGCCAGCCGATCAACCAGGCCTCGCTGCCGCCCGGCCCTTCCAGCCGCACCCACGTGCGGCCCTCCGGGTCGAGCGGGAGCGAGTTGATCAGCTCGGAGTCGGCGGCCGTACGCCGCACGAATTCGAGGAGGTCCGCCTGCGTGGGCACGGAAACGGCGGAACCGGAGGAGACAACGGGGGAGGGGGAGGCAGACACGGGCACCGTCCTGAAGAGCGTTCGCGTGAAGCGCGCGTCAACGCAGAAGCGGCGCGCGCCAAGAGTGAGGTGGAATGCGAATTCAGCAGGACGGGCGACACATGCAGCCCGCATAGCGGACCAGGTCCACATGGACCTTCCGCCACAGGTGCACACAGGTGTCGGTCACGATCCGGAGTACACCATGGCGGTGCGGGGCGGTCAACTCACTGTCACTATGTGGACGCTCGGTGACAGTGAGCACAGACAGGTCAACGGGAGCCGGCACCCGCCCCGGCTTCCGCTCCCGCCCGCGCGGGCCCGCCCAGCGCCGCCTCGGCCGCCGCGTACAGGTCGGCCGGCCGGACCCCGGTCAGCGCTGTGACGAGATGACCATCGGGCCGTACGAGAAGGACGGTGTGCGGAGCCGCGCCCGGGTACTCCTCGGCGACCAGCAGCTCGGCTGTGTGCGGCAGTGCGGTCACCGCCGCCGCGAGGCGGGGCATGATCCCGGCGGTCACCCAGTGCTTGCGTTCCCACACGCCGGTGCCCGGCGCGATCAGCAGGACGAGCAGTGCGCCGCGACCGAGGCGGTCCCGCAGTCGTACGAAGGAGCCGTCCTCGGCCGTCACCCGCACATCGGTGACCGGTGCGCCGGGCGCCGTGTCGACGAGGGCCTCTCCTTCGAGGTGCCGGGGTGCGAGCGGCGAGTCGGCGTACGCCCCCGGCGCACCGAGCGGGCCGCGCCCCAAGTGACCGTCCGTGAGCAGTGCGTCGTGGCCGCGAGCCGAGCCGGGGACGTATCCGCGCAGGCCCCCGCCCCCGCGCAGCAGCGGCAGTGCCTGGTCGGCGGCGCGCAGTCGGCCGGCGACGACCGCGCGCCGCTCCGCCTGGTAACTGTCGAGCAGCGCCTCGTGCGGCCCGTGGTGCCAGGCCAACGCCAGCTTCCAGGCGAGGTTGTCGGCGTCCTCGAGCCCCTCGTCGAGGCCCTGGGTGCCGAGCGCGCCCAGCAGGTGCGCCGCGTCCCCGGCGAGGAAGACCCGGCCGGCGCGCCAGCGGCGGGCCAGCCGGTGGTGGACGATGTGGACGCCGGTGTCGAGGAGTTCGTACGGCGGTGTCGAGCCGCCCGTCCAGCCGGCCAGGGTCTCCCGGACGCGGGCCACCAGCAGTTCCGGCGTGACCAGGTCCTTGCCGGGCGGCAGCAGCCAGTCGAGGCGCCAGACCCCGTCCGGCAGGGGGCGGCCGGTGATCTCGCCGGCCGAGGGGCCGGTCGTACGCCAGGGCGGCATCCGGTGGAGCAACGCCTGGTCGGGCCAGGGGAGTTCCGTGCGCAGGGCGGCCACGGCGTGCCGCTCCACCGCCGTACGGCCCGGGAAGCGGATGTCCTGGAGTTTGCGCACCGTCGAGCGCGGGCCGTCGCAGGCCACCAGGTAACTGCCACGCCACCAGGTGCCCTTGGGGCCGCGAGTGTGGGCAGTGACGCCAGATGGTTCCTGCTCGATGCCGTCGAGGCGGCTTTCCACAGCGATCTTGACGAGGCGCTCGCCGGCGAGGGCGGCGCGCAGGGCGCCGGTCAGCACGTGCTGGGCGATGTGCAGGGGAGCGGGACCGGCATCGCCCTCGGCGTCGGAGTCGTCCCCGAACATGACCTCGCGCATCACCTGCTTGCGCCGCATGGACCGCCATCCGGCCCAGTGGACGCCGACGTCCGCGAGGGCGATGCCGGTCAGCCGCTCCATCAGCGCGGCCGTGTCCTCGCGCAACACGACCGTGCGTGCGAGGCGGGGTTCGTCCTTGCCCGGGCCCTCGTCCAGGACCACGGACGGCACCTCCTGGCGGGCCAGAGCCAGGGCGAGCGTCAGCCCGACGGGCCCCGCACCGACGATGATCACCGGGTCCACGGCGCGGCGCCCCCTGCCCGCAGCGGTGTCCCGAGAGACGTAGGTGAACAGGAAGTTGGGGCAGGGTGCACGATCACAGAACGTATGCAACCCATTGCCGAAGCTTGCGTCAAGTGACGGAGGCAGTGGCGATCATGCCGCTGCCTCCGTGTCGTTCATGTCACTTGACTGCTCATCAGATCGATCCGCCGGCACCGGTTCCGTAGGTGCCCCTGATCTCGGCGGCGTTGATCTCCTCCACGTCCTTCCCACCGAGGACCGCCCCCGTGCTCCGCTTGCTGCGCCGCAGCCTCTTCTCGAGCCAGCTCGCGAAGGTGGTGAGGATGAAGTTGAGCACGATGTAGATGACCGCCACCACGACGAAGCTTTGAACGACGTTGGCGTAGTTGGCCGCGAGTGTGCCGCGTGTGTTGAGGAGCTCGGTGAACCCGATCATCACGCCGCCCAGCGCGGTGTCCTTCACGATGACCACGAGCTGGCTGACGATGGCCGGCAGCATCGCCGTGACGGCCTGCGGCAGCAGGACGTTGGTCATCGTCTGCCCCTTGCGCAGCCCGATCGCCATCGCGGCCTCCGACTGGCCCTTGGGCAGGGACAGGATGCCGGCCCGTACGATCTCGGCGAGGACGGACGCGTTGTAGAGCACCAGGCCGGTGACGACCGCGTAGAGGGGCCGCTGTTCGCTGGTGACGTTCGTGTAGCGGTCGTAGAACTCGTTGGCGAACAGCATCAGCAGCAGGACCGGGATCGCCCGGAAGAACTCGACCACCACGGCGGCCGGACCCCGCACCCACCGGTGGTCGGAGAGGCGCGAGATACCGAAGACCGCGCCCAGCGGAAGGGCGATCAGCATGGCCAGTGACGCGGCCTTCAGCGTGTCGGCGAGGCCCGGCAGCAGATACGTCGTCCAGGCCTGCGACTCGGTGAACGGCTTCCACAGGGCCCACTGCAGTTGGCCCTTCTCATCCATGGTCTGCCAGACCCACCACAGGAGCAGGGCGAGCAGGACGAAGAAGACCACCGAGAAGAGCACGTTGCGCCGCTTGGCGCGGGGCCCCGGGGTGTCGTAGAGAACGGAGCTCATCGCTTCACCGCCAGTCGCTTGCTCAGCCAGCCCAGGATGAGGCCGGTCGGGAGGGTCAGTACCACGAACCCGAATGCGAAGACGGCGCCGATGAGCAGCGTCTGGGCCTCGTTCTCGATCATTTCCTTCATCAGGAGGGCGGCCTCGGCCACGCCGATCGCGGCCGCCACGGTCGTGTTCTTGGTCAGGGCGATCAGCACGTTGGCCAGCGGACCGATCACCGAACGGAACGCCTGCGGCAGGATGATCAGCCGCAGCGTCTGCGTGAAGTTCAGCCCGATGGCACGGGCCGCCTCGGCCTGTCCGAGTGGCACCGTGTTGATGCCGGAACGAATCGCCTCGCAGACGAAGGCCGCGGTGTAGGCGGCGAGACCGAGGACCGCCAGGCGGAAGTACCGGACCTCGAAGTCGGACGTCCCCATCGTCACTCGGAAGATGTCGGAGAGGCCCAGTGAGGTGAAGACGATGATGACGGTCAGGGGGATGTTCCGGACGATGTTGACGTAGGCGGTGCCGAACCCCCGCATGAGTGGCACCGGGCTGACCCGCATCGCGGCCAGGAGGGTGCCCCAGACCAGGGAGCCGACGCCGGAGAGGACGGTGAGCTGTACCGTCGTCCAGAAGGCGCCCCAGATGCTCGGGTCGTCATAGTCTGAAAGAAAGTCGAACACGATTTCCCGCGCTTCCGGGTGTGTGGCGTACGTGGACAGCGCGGCGTGCCGCCGCCTTGATCGCAGTCGGCGACGGCACGCCCGTGAACCCTCGTGCTACTTGACGATGTTGCCGATCTTCGGCGCGGGCTCGTTCTTGTAGTTGGCCGGACCGAAGTTCTCCTGGACCGCCTTGTCCCAGGACTTGTCGCTGACCATCTTCTCCAGGGCCGCGTTGATCTTGTTGACGGTCTCGGTGTCTCCCTTCTTCACACCGATGCCGTAGTTCTCGTTGCTCAGCTTGAGTCCGGCGAGCTTGAACTGACCCTTGTACTGCTCCTGCGCGGCGAAGCCGGCCAGGATCGAGTCGTCCGTGGTCAACGCGTCCACGGCGCCGCTCTGCAGGGCTGCGATGCACTCCGAGTAGCCGCCCCTCTCGGTGAGGTTGGCCTTCGGAGCGAAGTCGTTCTTGACGTTCTGCGCCGACGTGGAGCCTGTCACCGAGCACAGGTTCTTGTCATTGAGGTCCGTGGCCTCGGTGATGTCCGAGTCCGACTTGACCAGAAGGTCCTGGTGGGCCAGCAGGTACGGCCCGGCGAAGTCGACCTTCTGTGCGCGCTCGTCGTTGATCGAGTACGTGGCCGCGATGAACTTGACGTCGCCACGGGCGAGCGCGTTCTCGCGGTCGGCGCTCTTGGTCTCGACGAACTCGATCTGGTCGGGCTCGTAGCCGAGCTCCTTGGCCACGTACGTGGCCACGTCGACGTCGAATCCGGAGAAGGAACCGTCGGGCTCCTTCAGGCCGAGACCCGGCTGGTCGTACTTGATGCCGACCTTGATCGTGTCGCCGCCACCGGAACCCGAGCCGGTGTCGCTGCTGTCGTTGTCGTCGCCTCCACATGCGGTCGCGGTCAGAGCGAGGACGAGCGCGGTGGCCGCCGCGGCGGAGGCCTTGCGGAGCTTCATGGTGAACATCCTTTGTGTGGTGAGGAGAATGCCGACGTTGCGGGTGACACCGCACTCAGTGACGCGGGCGTGTCATGGGTGCTGATGCGTCAGTGGTGCAGGATCTTCGACAGGAAGTCCTTGGCGCGGTCGCTGCGCGGGTTGCTGAAGAACTGGTCCGGCACAGCTTCTTCGACGATCCGGCCGTCTGCCATGAACACCACCCGGTTCGCGGCCGAACGGGCGAACCCCATCTCGTGGGTGACGACGATCATGGTCATGCCGTCCCGGGCCAGCTGCTGCATGACCTCCAGAACCTCGTTGATCATCTCCGGGTCGAGCGCCGACGTGGGCTCGTCGAAGAGCATGACCTTGGGGTCCATGGCCAGGGCGCGCGCGATGGCGACACGCTGCTGCTGGCCGCCGGAGAGCTGTGCGGGGTACTTGTCGGCCTGGTTGGCGACGCCGACCCGGTCAAGCAGGCCCCGGGCCTTCTCCTCGGCCTGCTTCTTGTCCATCTTGCGGACCTTGATCTGGCCCAGCATGACGTTCTCGAGCACCGTCTTGTGCGCGAACAGGTTGAAGGACTGGAAGACCATTCCCACGTCGGCACGCAACCGGGCCAGAGCCTTGCCCTCCTGGGGCAGCGGCTTGCCGTCGATGGCGATTGTGCCGGAGTCGATCGTCTCCAGGCGGTTGATGGCGCGGCACAGGGTGGACTTTCCGGACCCGGAGGGTCCGATGACCACGACAACCTCGCCGCGGGCGATCGTCAGATCGATGTCCTGGAGAACGTGCAACGCGCCGAAATGCTTGTTGACGCTCTTCAGGACGACCAGATCTCCGGTCGCGGCCACATCTTCCTTGGCCACCGATACTTCGGTCATCGCTCTAAGGCTCCGTCCTCCTCGGTTTCGGAGGACAGTAGTAACCACTCGCGACCAGCGTCATTACATCTGAGGGGAATCTGAGGATCACGATCCGATAGCAATCGGACACGTGTCGTAGCACTTGCGAGCTGGGCGCGTATCGGCCGGGTAACGGAAGCAGCGCGCAACCGGAACCCTCTTGACGCCGTCCTCTTCCATCAGCGTGACTGCCATGTGTGCACGCGCGCGTGCACACGTCTTTGTACACATCCTGATCGTACGTCGGATGAACCGAAGGGGGCCCGGATGAGACTGCTCCTCGTCGAGGACGACAACCATGTGGCAGCCGCCCTGTCCGCGGTCCTCGCGCGGCACGGTTTCGACGTCACCCACGCCCGCAGCGGCGAGGAGGCCCTGCAGGCACTCGTCCCGGAAGGCGCCGGCTTCGGCGTCGTCCTCCTCGACCTGGGGCTGCCCGACCAGGACGGCTACGAGGTCTGCGGCAAGATCCGCAAGCGCACCAGCATCCCGGTGATCATGGTCACCGCGCGCTCCGACGTCCGCTCCCGCATCCACGGCCTCAACCTCGGCGCCGACGACTACGTGGTGAAGCCGTACGACACCGGAGAGCTGCTCGCCCGCATCCACGCCGTGGCCCGGCGCACCGTCCACGAGGACGCGCCGGGGGCGAGCGAGACCGCGCTGCGTCTTGGCCCGGTGCACATCGAACTGCCCACCCGCCAGGTCAGCGTGGACGGTTCGGTCGTCCAGCTGACCCGCAAGGAGTTCGATCTGCTCGCCCTGCTGGCCCAGCGCCCCGGCGTGGTCTTCCGCCGGGAGCAGATCATCAGCGAGGTGTGGCGGACCAGCTGGGAGGGGACCGGCCGGACCCTGGAGGTGCACGTGGCGTCCCTGCGCGCCAAGCTGCGCATGCCGGCCCTGATCGAAACCGTACGCGGCGTGGGCTACCGGCTCGTCGCCCCGGGCGCGTAGCGGGGCCGGGTGCGCACACGTCTGCTCCCGCTGCTCATCATCCTGATGGCGGCCGTGCTGCTCGCTCTGGGCATCCCGCTCGCCGTCAGCGTGGCCGCGGCCCAGCAGCAGAAGGTGGTCGTCGACCGGATCGACGACACGGCACGTTTCGCGGCCCTCGCCCAGTACGTCACCGACCCGCCCGGCGAGTCGAACGAGCGCAAGGACACGCTCGGCATCGAGCTCACGAGCTACTACGACGTCTACGACATCCGGGCGGGCGTCTTCTACCGCAACGACACGCCCATGGCCAAGGCGCCGTCGACCTTCTTCCTCCCCAAGGAGGGCGAGGTCCGCGAGGCGTTCGACGAGGCGCTGCTCAGCCGGCGCAGCCACGACCCGAAGCAGGTGTGGCCCTGGCAGCGCAACCGCCTGGTCGTCGCCTCGCCGGTGATCCGGGACGGTGACGTCGTCGCGGTCGTCGTCACCGACTCGCCCACCGGGCAGATGCGCTCGCGGATCCTGCACGGCTGGCTGGTCATCGGCACGGGCGAGTTCGCCGCGATGCTGCTGGCGGTGGGCGCCGCGCTACGGCTCACGGGCTGGGTCCTCAGGCCCGTACGCGTCCTCGACGCCACCACGCACGCGATCGCGAGCGGGGCCCTGAAGTCCCGGGTCGCGGCCGCCGGCGGGCCGCCGGAACTCAGACGCCTGGCCCGGTCGTTCAACGAGATGGCGGACAACGTCGAGGACGTGCTGGAGCAGCAGCGCGCCTTCGTCGCGGACGCCTCCCACCAGCTCCGCAACCCCCTCGCGGCGCTGCTGCTGCGCATCGAACTGCTCGCTTTCGAGCTCCCGGAGGGCAACCAGGAGATCGCCTCCGTCCAGGCCGAGGGCAAGCGTCTGGCGCACGTGCTGGACGACCTGCTCGACCTGGCCCTGGCCGAGCACGCCGAGGCGGACCTCAAGGTCACCGACATCGGTGCCCTGACCGCCGAGCGCGTCGCGGCCTGGACACCGACCGCCGAGGCCAAGGGCGTGCGGCTGGCGGGCAGCTGTCCGGCCACCACCGCCTGGGCCGACCCGGTCACCCTCTCCAGCGCCCTGGACGCGGTGATCGACAACGCGGTGAAGTTCACGCCGAAGGACGAGACCGTCGAGGTCACGGTCGCCTCCGACGGCGACACCTCCACCATCGTGGTCACCGACAGCGGCCCCGGCCTGACCGACGAGGAACTCGCCCGCGTCGGCGACCGCTTCTGGCGCAGCGGCCGCCATCAGAACGTCAAGGGCTCCGGCCTCGGCCTGTCCATCTCCCGCGCCCTGCTCGCCGCGGGCGGCGGCTCGATCACGTTCGACCACCACGAGCCGCACGGGCTGACGGTGACGGTACGGGTGCCGCGGTCGGGTCCGCCTGCGTGAGGTTCGGTACGGCGAGGTACCGCAGGTGGCTGGAACTCGCTGCGCCGTGCGGGTACGCGCGCCCGGTTTCGTGGTGATGCTTCCTGCGACGGCTCACGAGACGTCCGTACGGCATCCGTGTGACGTGTCGTACGCCGCGCGCGGGGTGTCGGCTACGGCTTGACCGAGCGGTAGTAGCGCCGGGCCCCGTCGTGCAGGGCCAGCGGGTCCGTGTAGATCGCCGTGCGTACGTCGACCAGCTGGGCGGAGTGGACGTGGGCGCCGATGCCGTCCCGGCTCTTGAGCACCGTCCGCGTCACCCACTCGGTGAGCCTCGGGTCCATGTCCTTGCGTGTCATCAACAGGTTGGACACAGCGATCGTCGCCACTGTGGCGCCGTTCTGGACCACGGGATAGGCCGACTCCGGCATGTTCGTGGCGCGGTAGTAGCGGGACGCGCCGCCCTGGTCGTGCAGCTTGGCGACGATGTCGGTGCCGATCGGCACGAACCGGAAGGCGTAGTCGGCGGACAACCTCTCCAGCCCGGCCGTCGGCAGCCCGCCCGACCAGAAGAACGCGTCGATCTCGCCCCGCTTGAGCCGGTCCGGGCCGGTGTCGATCCCGTCGGCCATCGGCGTGATGTCCTTCTTGGCGTCGATGTCGGCCGCCTTGAGCACCCGGTTGGCGATCAGCCGCACGCCCGAGTGGGGCAGCCCTATGGCCACGCGTTTGCCCTTCAGGTCCGCGACGGACCTGACGTCCGAGTCGCGCGGGACGACGAGCTGTACGTAGTCGTCGTACAGGCGTGCGACCCCACGCAGCCGGTCGGCTCCGGGACCCGTGTACGTCTGCACCGCGTCGGCCGCCGTGATCGTGAAGTCGGCCTTGCCGGTCGCCACGCGCGCGACGTTCTCCTGCGAGCCGTCACTGGTCAGCAGCCGCACGTTCAGGTTTGGCATGTCCTTGTCGAGCTCGGCGCGCAGCAGCCGCCCGTACTCCTGGTAGACGCCGGCCTTCGTCCCCGTGCTGAACGTGATCGTCCCGCTCGGCGGCGCATCGCCCAGGGGCAGCAGCCACCACAACAGCAGCCCGAACGCGACGAACCCGGCGGCCGCGCCCTGCAGGGCCCGGCGCCTGCCGATACGGGGGAACACTCTGGACATGCGGGCGATCCTGCCAGCCGGGGCGCGGTGCTGACCAGGGGCGGCGGTGCCGAAGGGGCGCCCTCGGGTTCAGCGAGGGCGTTGTCCGAGGCGGTCGATAGAGTCGGTGCATGAGTTCCTCGCCCGTCGACCTGGTCCGTGAATTCCATCTCGCCGTCGGGCTCGCCGTCCGCAGTACGCCCGCCGAGGTCTCGCCCGAACTGGCCGCCCACCGCGGTGAACTGCTCGCCGAGGAGGCCACGGAGGTCGCCGAGGTCTCCGTCACCGGCCCGCTCGACCGGCTCGCACACGAACTCGCCGATGTCGTCTACGTCGCGTACGGCACGGCCCTCGTGCACGGCATCGACCTCGACGCGGTGATAGCCGAGATCCACCGCTCCAACATGACCAAGCGCGGCCCCGAGGGCCGCATCGACCGCCGGGCCGACGGCAAGGTCCTCAAGGGCGACCACTACGAGGCACCGGACGTGGCGGGGGTGCTGCGCCGGCAGGGATGGGTTCCGGGCGGGGAGTGACGGTTCAGTGGGCGACCTTTGGACGTCGGCCTCTGTCGCCCGTCAACCCACCGGGGCACCAGCCCGCACGCGGCTGACGGCTCAGTCCCCGCCCACCGAAGCCCCCGCCTCCGCCTCGGCTGCCTCCCGCGACGAGGCCTCCCGGGTCTCCCGGCGGCCTTCGGCCCGGCGGGTCCACCAGGACGCCAGGGGCTCCGTGTAGCGCGCGGTGAGGGGGCCGAGGACGACCAGGATGAGGACGTACGCCGTGGCCAGCGGGCCGAGGGACGGTTCGATGCCGGCGCTCACGGCCAGCCCCGCGATGACGATCGAGAACTCGCCGCGTGCCACCAGCGCGCCGCCGGTGCGCCAGCGGCCCTTGACGGAGATTCCGGCCCGCCGGGCCGCCCAGTACCCGGTGGCGATCTTCGTCGCGGCGGTGAGGAACGCCAGGGCGAGTGCGGGCAGCAGTACGGGCGGGATGCTGGCCGGGTCTGTGTGGAGCCCGAAGAAGACGAAGAAGACGGCGGCGAACAGGTCCCGCAAGGGGCTCAGCAGGGTGTGCGCCCCCTCCGCGACCTCCCCGGACAGCGCGATGCCGACCAGGAACGCGCCCACCGCGGCGGACACCTGGAGTTGCTGGGCGATGCCCGCCACCAGGATCGTCAGGCCCAGCACGACCAGCAGCAGCTTCTCCGGGTCGTCGCTGGAGACGAACCGGGAGATCAGCCGGCCGTAGCGCACCGCCACGAACAGGACGAGCCCCGCCGCGCCCAGCGCGACCGCCAGGGTCACGCTCCCGGCGAGCAGCCCGGCGCCGGCCACCAGCGCGGTGACGATGGGCAGGTACACGGCCATCGCCAGGTCCTCGAGGACGAGGACGCTGAGGATCACCGGCGTCTCCCGGTTGCCCACCCGGCCCAGGTCGCCGAGGACCTTCGCGATCACGCCGGACGACGAGATCCAGGTGACGCCGGCCAGCACCACCGCGGCCACCGGACCCCAGCCCATCAGCAGCGCCGCGGCCGCGCCCGGCAGGGCGTTGAGGGCGCAGTCGACGAGACCGGACGGGTAGTGGGACTTGAGGTTGGTGATCAGATCGCCGGCCGTGTACTCCAGGCCGAGCATCAACAGCAACAGGATGACGCCGATCTCGGCGCCGGTCGCGACGAACTCCTCGCTCGCCCCGAGCGGCAGCAGCCCGCCCTCGCCGAAGGCCAGTCCGGCGAGCAGATACAGCGGAATGGGGGAGAGCCGGAAGCGGGCGGCGAACCGGCCCAGCAGGCCGAGGGCGAGAATGATGGAACCGAACTCGATCAACAGGACCGCGGAGTGCACCGGTTCACTCCCGACCGAGTATCGTCGCGGCGGCGTCGACGCCCTCACGGGTGCCGATCACGATGAGGGTGTCCCCGCCTACGAGCCGGAAGTCCGGCGCCGGCGAGGGAATCGCCTCCGCCCGCCGCAGCACCGCCACGACGGACGCGCCCGTCTCGGTCCGCATCCGGGTCTCGCCCAGCACCCGCCCGTTCCACCGCGAGCCCGCGGCGACCTCGACGCGCTCGGCGACCAGCCCCAGGTCCGAGGTGTAGAGCAGGCTCGCACTGTGGTGGGACGGCTTGAGCGCGTCGATCAGCGCGCCCGCCTCGGAACCGGTCAGGCGCAGTGACTGGGCGCAGGAGTCGGGATCGTCGGCCCGGTACACGCTCACCGTGCGGGCACCGTCGCGGTGCGCCACCACGGACAGATGGCGGTCTTCCCGGGTGACGAGGTCGTACTGGACCCCGATACCCGGCAGCGGCGTCGCCCTCAGGCGTGGAGCAGACACGTTTCTTCCCCTTGCTCGTCGGTGCTTCGTTGATCGCGGTTGCCAACTCCGCATGCTTCCACTGCCCCGTACGGTGACGACATGGGTGTCGTCACGGATATACGAGGACGAAGGCGTGCGGCGAGGCTGGCTGCGACGGTGCGGCGCGCGGGTACCCGCGCGCCGCACGCGAAGACGGGAAGGGGCGAGAACGGGACCGTGTCGTTGTTCTGGCGGATCTTCTCGCTCAACGCTGTCGGCCTGATCGCGGCCGCCGCACTGCTGCTGGGCCCGGTCACCGTGTCCACCCCCGTCCTGCCGGGCGAGGCGCTCGCGGTCGTGGTGGGCCTCGCCGCACTGCTGGCCGCCAACGCGCTGGTGCTGCGCATAGGACTCGCCCCGCTCCAGCGGCTGGGCCGGGCCATGGCGACGGCCGACCTGCTGCGCCCCGGAGCCCGTGCCCCCGTCGCCGGGCCCGCGGAGACGGCCGCGCTCATCACGACGTACAACACGATGCTCGACCGGCTGGAGGCCGAACGCGCCGCCGGCGCCGCCCGCGCGCTCTCCGCCCAGGAACGCGAACGCCACCGCATCGCCCGCGAACTCCACGACGAGGTCGGCCAGACCCTGACCGCGGTCCTCCTCCAGCTCAAGCGCGTCGCCGACCGGGTGCCGGTCGAGTTGCGCGAGGAGGTGGGCCAGGCGCAGGAGGCCACCCGGGCCGGCCTCGACGAGATCCGCCGCATCGCCCGTCGGCTGCGCCCCGGTGTCCTGGAGGAGCTCGGGCTGCCGAGCGCCCTGCGCTCCCTCGCGGCCGAGTTCACCACGCACGGACTGACCGTGCGCCACCACGTCCCCGGCGATCTGCCCCGGCTGACCGAGGAGTCCGAACTCGTGGTCTACCGCATCGCCCAGGAGGGACTCACCAACACCGCACGGCACGCCGCCGCCGACCGTGCGGAGGTGCGGCTGAGCCCGGTCACGGGCGGCGTCGAACTCCTCGTACGCGACGACGGCAAGGGCCTGGGCGGGGCACCGGAGGGCTCCGGCATCAGCGGCATGCGCGAACGGGCCCTCCTCATAGGCGCCGCGTTGTCCCTGGAACCCGCCCCGGGGCGGGGCACGGACATACGGCTGCGGATCCCGGCCGCGACCGCGGAGCCCCGCTGATGGCGCCCCGACCGCCGCTGAAGACCCCGATCCGCGTCCTGCTCGCCGACGACCACACCCTCGTACGGAGAGGTGTGCGTCTCATCCTCGAGAATGAGCCGGACCTCACTGTCGTGGCCGAGGCCGGCGACGGGGCGGAGGCGGTCGAGCTGGCACGCGCGCGTGACGTCGATCTGGCGGTCCTCGATGTCGCGATGCCCCGGATGACCGGCCTCCAGGCGGCCCGCGAACTCTCCCGCCGCCTGCCCGACCTGAGCATCCTCATCCTCACGATGTACGACAACGAGCAGTACTTCTTCGAGGCCCTCAAGGCAGGCGCCGGAGGCTACGTCCTGAAGTCCGTCGCCGACCGCGACCTCGTCGAGGCGTGCCGGGCGGCCGTACGGGACGAGCCGTTCATCTACCCGGGCGCGGAACGGGCCCTCGTCCGCTCCTACCTCGACCGCCTCCACCGGGGCGACGGTCTGCCCGAGCGGGCCATCACCGAACGCGAGGAGGAGATCCTCAAGCTCGTCGCCGAGGGCCACACCTCGAAGGAGATCGGCGAACTCCTCTTCATCAGCGCCAAGACGGTCGAACGCCACCGCGCGAACCTGCTCCAGAAGCTGGGCATGCGCGACCGCCTGGAACTGACCCGGTACGCGATCCGGGCCGGCCTGATCGATCCCTGAGTGCGCGCAGTGCTGCGGGGCGGCAGGTGGCGCTGAAGGTGATCCGCTCCGAATACGCCGGCCTCCCGCACTTTCTGGCCAGATTCCGGCGCGAGGCGACGGCGGCCCGCAAGGTGAGCGGAGCCTTCACGGCGTCCGTCGTGGGCGCCGATCCGGATGGCGACCCGCCCTGGTCGGCCACCCAGTACGTGCGCGGCGAGTTGCTCTCCGCACGCGTGCGCTCCGGCGATCCGTTGCCCGCCGCCGACATCGCCCGACTGGCCGGCCGGCCGGCGGAGGCACTGCGCGACATCCACCGCCAGGGCATCGCGCATCGCGACGTGGCTTCGGCCCGACCTCGCTGGCCGCGACCCCGCGCACCGGCCGGATCGACCTCGTCCACACCGCCCTGACCCACCCCGGAGCCCTCCAGGTCGCTGTGACGGCCGGGCGATCATGATGTACGAGCAAGGCCCTGCCCGGCGCGAGCGGCTGGATCACCATCGGCGGCGACGGCGGCCACCAGGACAAGGCCATCCCCGTCCGGCGCATCGAACCCGACGGCAGGACCACGGCCCTCGCGGTCACGTCGGCCGACGGGCACACCGGTCCCCGGGCCCGGAGCCGGCTGAGGCAGGGCGCACTCCGCGCACCGCCTACCCTTGTCGCATGAGCAGCAGCGACCGGAGCCTGGCAGTGGGCGTGAAGACATACGAGGTGCGCACCTACGGGTGCCAGATGAACGTCCACGATTCCGAGCGATTGTCCGGGCTGCTCGAGGACGCCGGGTACGTGCGCGCGCCCGAGGGCTCGGACGGGGACGCGGATGTCGTCGTCTTCAACACCTGCGCGGTCCGCGAGAACGCGGACAACCGGCTGTACGGCAACCTCGGCCGCCTCGCCCCGAGGAAGGCGAGCCGCCCAGGGATGCAGATCGCGGTCGGCGGATGTCTCGCGCAGAAGGACCGCGACACCATCGTGAAGAAGGCGCCCTGGGTGGATGTCGTCTTCGGTACGCACAACATCGGCAAGCTGCCGGTCCTGCTGGAGCGCGCCCGCGTCCAGGAGGAGGCGCAGGTCGAGATCGCCGAGTCGCTCGAGGCCTTCCCCTCCACCCTGCCGACGCGGCGCGAGAGCGCGTACGCGGCCTGGGTCTCCATCTCCGTCGGCTGCAACAACACCTGCACCTTCTGCATCGTCCCGGCGCTGCGCGGCAAGGAGAAGGACCGCAGGACCGGCGACATCCTGGCCGAGATCGAGGCCCTGGTCGCCGAGGGCGTCTCCGAGATCACGCTGCTCGGCCAGAACGTCAACGCGTACGGCTCCGACATCGGAGACCGCGAGGCCTTCAGCAAGCTGCTGCGGGCCTGCGGCGCCATCGAGGGCCTGGAGCGCGTCCGCTTCACCTCGCCGCACCCGCGCGACTTCACCGACGACGTGATCGCGGCCATGGCGGAGACACCGAACGTGATGCCGCAGCTGCACATGCCCCTGCAGTCCGGCTCGGACACGGTCCTGAAGGCGATGCGCCGCTCCTACCGCCAGGAGCGCTACCTCGGGATCATCGAGAAGGTCCGCGCCGCCATCCCGCACGCGGCGATCACCACCGACATCATCGTGGGCTTCCCCGGCGAGACCGAGGAGGACTTCGAGCAGACCCTTCACGCCGTCCGCGAGGCCCGGTTCGCGCAAGCGTTTACCTTCCAGTACTCCAAGCGCCCCGGCACCCCGGCCGCGACCATGGAGAACCAGATCCCCAAGCAGGTCGTCCAGGCGCGCTACGAGCGTCTTGTCGCCCTCCAGGAGGAGATCTCCTGGGAGGAGAACAAGAAGCAGGTCGGCCGCACGCTCGACCTCATGGTCGCCGAGGGAGAAGGCCGCAAGGACGGCGCCACCCACCGCCTCTCCGGCCGCGCACCCGACAACCGCCTGGTCCACTTCACCAAGCCGGAGCAGGAGGTACGCCCCGGCGACGTGGTGACCGTCGAGATCACGTACGCCGCCCCGCACCACCTCCTCGCCGAGGGCCCCACCCTCGCCGTGCGCCCCACGCGCGCGGGCGACGCCTGGGAGAAGCGCAACGCCGAGAAGGCCGCCAAGCCGGTAGGCGTCATGCTCGGCCTCCCGAAGATCGGCGCCCCCGAGCCGCTCCCGGCCGCGACGGGCAGCGGCTGCGGCTGCGACTGACACCGCGCACGTCGACAGTCGACGAACGAGGGACGTACGGCCGTTCCGCTCCCGTCGGCTGCCGTCCCGCCGCCGCTCGGCGTTACCCTGCCGATCATGCTTGTCGCCGCCGCAGTCTGCCCCTGCCCACCGCTGCTCGTGCCCGAGGTCGCCGCGGGTGCCGCACCCGAACTGAACGCCGCCCGTGCCGCGTGCGCGGACGCGCTGGGTGTGCTCGCCGCCGCCCGGCCCGACCGACTCGTCGTCGTCGGGCCGGCCGAGCAGAGCGGGCGCGGGACGCACCCGGAGGGCACGCGGGGCTCGTTCCAAGGGTTCGGCGTCGACATCGACGTACGCCTGGGCGCCGACCGGGGTACGGCGGCCGGGCGCCTGCTCCCGCCCTCGCTCGCGGTGGCCGCGTGGCTGCTGGAACTGGCCGGTTGGGCGGATGCCCCGATCGAGGGACTCGGCGTGGGGGAACCTCTCGAGGCCGAGCGGTGTATTGAACTCGGAGGGGAGATCGCCGCCGGGGCCGAGCGGGTGGCGCTGCTGGTGATGGGCGACGCCAGCGCGTGCCGCACACTCAAGGCGCCGGGCTATCTCGACGAGCGGGCGGCACCCTTCGACGCGGCGGTCGCGCGTGCGCTGGGTTCGGCGGACGTGGCGGCCCTCAAGGCGCTGGACGCGGGTCTGGCGTACGAGCTGAAGGCATCCGGTCGGGCCCTCTGGCAGGTGCTGGCCGGCGCCGCCTCGGGCACGGACCTTGGCGGCACACTGCTGTACGAGGACGCGCCGTACGGGGTGGGGTACGTGGTCGCGGCCTGGTCATAACGCTTGGTCACAACGACTGGTCATGAGGGTCTGGCAAGCCCGCCCGGGAATATCGGCTCGGTCATGACGGGCTGGTCATGACCGCCGGTCATGACGGCGTAGTCGTACACGGACGCGACGAACACGGCGGACGGCCGGGAGCGTGGTGCTCCGCGGCCGTCCGTCGGTGTGCCGTGCCGTGCCGTTCAGGAAGTCGGCGGGGGGCCGGCCGGTGGCGGGGAGGTCGGCGGTGTGTCGGTACCGCCTCCCGTGCCCGTGCCGTCCTTGTGCGCGAGTCGGTCCATGGCGCCCTTGGCCTTGCCCGTCCCCGACTCGATCTTGTGGCTGTACTTGCCCTTGGTCTTCTCGTCGACGACCTTCGCGGCCTTGTCGATGCCGTGTTGGATCTTGTCCCCGTGCTGCTGCGCGAGGCCGGAGACCTTGTCCTTGGCCGGGTTGAGTTTGGTCTTCAAGTTGTCCAGGAGACCCATGGTCCACCTTCCCTCGCGGGGCAGTTACGTGCGGGCGCCTTCGCCGGCCTCGCTGTCGGCAGCCTCATCGGCGGACTGCTGCTTGGGGATCTCGACGCCCTCGCCGGAGCCGGAGGTGTCCTCGGCGGCCGGTGCCGCCGTCTCCTCCACCGCGTCCTCGGCCTCGGCCTTCGTCTCGGACTTCGTTCCGGCCCCGGCCTCGGTGTCGGCCTCGACCGACCCCTTCGCCTCTGTCGCCTCCTGAGCCGCGGACTCGGCCGTCGCTGCGCCGGCCTGCGCCTCGGCGGTCGACGCCTCCTCCGTGGTCTTCGACCTCCGGAGAAGTCGTGCCAAAACGCCCATATCCACTCCATACGTTACTCGTGCGGGCGAAATCCCGCGTCGTCCGGTGCGTCCGTTTGCGCCGCCCGGGTCGCCGCCTCTGTGTTCGGGCGGCGGAGAACCTCGCAACTGGCAACGACCCCGCGCGCGTGCCGTCACGTAACTCGTTCGAGGCGGCGTCCTGAGGTTTGCGAGACTGGGGCGGTGAGCAGCACACCCCCCGCCCCCCGAGTCATCGCCGTCGTCGGACCGACCGCGGCCGGAAAGTCCGATCTGGGCGTTTTCCTGGCCCAGCGTCTAGGCGGTGAGGTCGTCAACGCAGACTCCATGCAGCTCTACCGAGGGATGGACATCGGCACCGCCAAGCTGACGCCCGAGGAGCGCGCGGGCGTCCCGCACCACCTCCTGGACATCTGGGACGTCACGGTCACCGCCTCCGTCGCCGAGTACCAGAAACTGGCCCGCGCCAGGATCGACGCGCTGCTCGCCGAGGGCCGCTGGCCGATCCTGGTCGGCGGATCGGGCCTCTACGTCCGCGGAGCCGTCGACAACCTGGAGTTCCCCGGCACCGACCCCGAGGTCAGGGCCCGGCTGGAGGAGGAGCTCACTTTGCGCGGCTCGGGAGCGCTGCACGCGCGCCTGGCCGCCGCCGATCCCGAGGCCGGGCAGGCGATCCTGCCCAGCAACGGCCGCCGGATCGTGCGGGCCCTCGAGGTGATCGAGATCACCGGCCGGCCCTTCACCGCCAACCTCCCGGGCCACGACTCCGTCTACGACACCTTCCAGATCGGTGTCGACGTGGCGCGGCCCGAGCTCGACGAGCGCATCGCGCGCCGGGTCGACCGGATGTGGGACGCGGGCCTGGTGGAAGAAGTGCGCGCACTGGAGGCGCAGGGGTTGCGCGAGGGGCGTACGGCCTCGCGCGCGCTCGGCTACCAGCAGGTGCTCGCGGCGCTCGCCGGGGAGTGCACCGACGAAGAGGCGCGGGCCGAGACCGTGCGAGCCACCAAGCGCTTCGCGCGCCGTCAGGATTCGTGGTTCAGGCGCGATCCCCGGGTGCACTGGTTGAGTGGGGCCGCGGCGGATCTCACAGAACTGCCGCAGCTCGCATTGGCGTTGGTCGAACGACCGGTTACAGCCTGATCACGTCATGGCATCGGGACGCTCCGGCCGTCATCGCGGCCTTCGGCGCCGTGCCATCATCGAGCTTCGATCGACCAAGTGGAGTCCGAGTTGGGAGGGCGCGTGGCGATGGAGGCCGGCCCTCGCGACACCGCACAAGGCACCGAGCCCCTCACCGCAGACAGCGGTGAAACGGAGCAGGACGGCGACCGTCTGAGCCCCGACGGGCCCGACGAGACGCAGGACGGTGTGACCGCCGACGGTCCGGAGCCCGAGGAGATGTTCCCGGGCGGCCCGGAGGTCGAGGTCGAGTTGCGCCCGCAGCGCCGGATGCGCATCTGGCAGCTCGCTCCCATCGTGAGCCTGGCCGCGGTCGGCTCGCTGATGTTCGCCTTCCCGCTGGCCTTCGACTTCGGCGACAGCGGGGCCGTGATCGCCATGCTGGGGCTGCTGATCTGCTCCTGCGCGGCCGGCTGGGGCATGATGGCCGCCCGCCGCGTTGGTTACACGTGGCCCGGGCTGCCGCAGCGTGGCTCCGGGCGCCGTCCGGACTGGCGGATCGTGATCGCGTACGTCGTGGTGGTCGCCGCGGTGGTCGTGCTTGCCGTGTGGCGCGTGGCCCGGCTGCGCTGACGCGGCGCTTCGGCGGCCGGCCGCGGTGAGCTTTCCGCGCGCGGGGTTGTCGTACCCACCCCGTACGATCGAGGAATGAGCACGCGGATCGCCTTCCTCAAGGGTCATGGCACCGAGAACGACTTCGTGATCGTCCCGGACCCCGACAACGCCATCGACCTGCCCCCGGCCGCCGTCGCCGCCCTGTGCGACCGCCGGGCCGGCATCGGCGGTGACGGCCTGCTGCACGTGGTGCGGTCCGCGGCGCACCCCGAGGCCAAGGACATGGCGGCCGAGGCGGAGTGGTTCATGGACTACCGCAACGGCGACGGCTCGATCGCGGAGATGTGCGGCAACGGCGTGCGGGTGTTCGCGCGCTACCTCCAGCGCGCCGGGTACGCCGGTGAGGGCGACCTGGCGGTCGCCACCCGCGGCGGCGTGAAGACCGTGCACATCGCCAAGGAGGGCGACATCACGGTCGGTATGGGCAAGGCGCTCCTCCCCGAGGGGGACGTCACGGTCAGCGTCGGGGAGCGCAGCTGGCCCGCGCGCAACGTGAACATGGGCAACCCGCACGCGGTCGCCTTCGTGGACGACCTCGCGCACGCGGGCGACCTGTACTCCCCGCCGCCCTTCAGCCCGGTCACTGCCTACCCGGACGGGGTGAACGTCGAGTTCGTGATCGACCGCGGCCCTGGGCACGTCGCCCTGCGCGTGCACGAGCGCGGCTCCGGCGAGACCCGCTCGTGCGGCACGGGCGCGTGCGCCGTCGCCGTCGCCACCGCCCGCCGGGACGGCGCCGACCCGACCGTCACCGGAATCCCGGCGACGTACACCGTCGACGTGCCCGGCGGCACCCTGGTGATCACCGAGCGGCCCGACGGTGAGATCGAGATGACCGGCCCCGCGGTGATCGTCGCCGAGGGCCGGATCGACGCGGAGTGGCTGGAAAGGTCCGCTAGCTGACACCGCGGCTGATCACGGGACACGAAACCGTAAACCTCCAAACCGTCGCTCGAATGGGTGATCCTTTTCACGCTCGGCGAGAGGCGGTCAGGTGCACGTGATGGGCTCGGTAGCATCAAGCACCGGCCCGGACGGGGGAGCGATGCCATCCCCCGAGCCGTGTCCGCCCTGGGGCACCCCGTCCGCCGGTCCACGCAGCCGGAGGTGCCCATGAGTGCGGAGGCCACGAATCCCGCGAGCCCAGGCCCGGTGACAGCAGGCCCTGTACTGCCGACCGTGCCCCGCAGGAAGGCCCGCTCCCGGCTCGACCTGCGCCGCCTCGGCCGGGCCGCGCTGCTCGGCCCCACCGCCCGCGACCGGCTGCCCGACGCCATCGGCCACGTGGTCGAGGCCCACCGCTCGCACTACCCCGACGCCGACCTCGACGCGCTGCGCCGCGCCTACGTCCTGGCCGAGTCCTCGCACCGCGGTCAGATGCGCAAGAGCGGTGAGCCGTACATCACACACCCGCTCGCCGTGACCTTGATCCTCGCGGAACTGGGCGCCGAGACAACGACTCTGACGGCCTCTCTGCTCCACGACACCGTCGAGGACACGGACGTGACGCTCGATCAGGTCCGGGAGGAATTCGGCGAGGAGGTGCGCTTCCTCGTCGACGGCGTCACGAAACTGGAGAAGGTCGACTACGGCGCCGCCGCCGAGCCCGAGACCTTCCGCAAGATGCTCGTCGCCACCGGCAACGACGTCCGCGTGATGTCGATCAAACTCGCCGACCGGCTGCACAACATGCGCACCCTCGGCGTCATGCGCCCCGAAAAGCAGGCCCGCATCGCCAAGGTCACCCGGGACGTCCTCATCCCGCTCGCCGAACGGCTCGGCGTCCAGGCGCTCAAGACCGAGCTGGAGGACCTGGTCTTCGCGATCCTCCTCCCCGAGGAGTACGAGCACACACGGGAGTTGATCGTCGACAACGCCTCCCGCGCGGACGACCCTCTTGCGGAGATGGCCGACGAGATGCGCACGGTCCTGCGGGACGCCGACATCCCGGCCGAAGTCCTCATCCGGCCCCGGCACTTCGTCTCCGTGCACCGCAGGGCCCGCAAACGTGGCCGGCTGCGCGGCACCGACTTCGGCCGTCTGCTGGTGCTGGTGAACGAGGACGCCGACTGTTACGGCGTACTGGGCGAACTGCACACCTGTATGACGCCCGTCGTCTCGGAGTTCAAGGACTTCATCGCCGTCCCCAAGTTCAACCTGTACCAGTCGCTGCACACCGCGGTGGCCCGCGGGGACGGCCAGGTCGCCGAAGTCCTCATCCGTACCCACCAGATGCACAAGGTCGCCGAGGCCGGCGTCGTGGCGCTCGGCAATCCCTACGCTCCTCCTTCGGAGGAGCAGACCGTTTCGAGCGATGGAGAGCGCGCCGACCCGACCCGGCCCGGCTGGCTCTCCCGCCTCCTCGACTGGCAGGAGGCCGCGCCCGACCCCGACACCTTCTGGTCCACCCTGCGCGAGGACCTCGCCCAGGACCGCGAGATCACCGTCTTCCGTCCCGACGGCGGCACCCTGGGCCTGCCCGAGGGTGCGACCTGCGTGGACGCCGCGTACGCGCAGTACGGCGAGGACGCGCACGCGTGCATCGGCGCCCGCGTCAACGGCCGCCTGGCGACCCTGAGCACGGTCCTGAAGGACGGCGACACCGTCCAGCTCCTCATGGGCCAGGACCCCGCCTCCGAGCCCTCCAGAGAGTGGCTGGACCACGCCCACACGGCCGCCGCCAGGATCGCCATCCAGCGGTGGCTGGCGACGCATCCGGCGTCCGCCGAGGCGCAGGAGGAGGGGCCGGTTCCGACCCTCCAGGCCGGCGAGGCAGCCGCCCGGCCCGCCGCCGGGAACTCCGTGACCGCCTCCGAAGGCGCCACACCCCGCACCGCCGACCGCCCCGCCGCCGCGAACGCCGTCGTCGACCAGCCCGGCGCGAGCGTACGGCTCGCGGGCTGCTGCACACCCGTACCGCCCGACGAGGTGATCGGCTTCTCCGTGCGCGGGGGAGCGGTGACCGTCCACCGGGTGGAGTGCGCGGCCGTGGCGCGCATGAAGAGCGCGGGGCGTGCGGAGGTCGGCGTGCGCTGGGGGGACACCACCGGGTGCCGGGTCACCCTGTTCGCCGAATCGTTCGGCCGCCCGCATCTGCTTGCGGACCTCACGGAAGCGATGGCCTCGGAGGGGGCCGAGATCGTCTCCGCGACCGTGGAGCCCCCGAGCCAGCAACGCGTAAGCCACACCTACACGGTCGAACTCCCCGACGCGGCGCACCTGCCCGCCCTGATGCGGGCGATGCGCAATGTGCCAGGGGTGTACGACGTGAGCCGCGCGCAGACGCCGGGGGCCTGAGACCGCCTGCGGAACACGCACGCGCGCGTGGGGCGCGGTGCACGCTGCCACGCCGTCGTCCCGCTGCGCTACCCGTTCGAGTGGGCCGATCGCGCGCCGCCGCCGTCCCGCACGCGCCCGCTGGTAGCCGTGGTGCATGCCGCTCACCCCCCGCACCGTGGCTCCCCGAGCCCGCATCACGCCCTCCCGGCGCCGGAAGGCCGCCGCGCTCCTCGCCTGCGCCGTCTCCGTCTGCCTCCTCGCCGCGAGTGCCCCGGCCGCCCCGCTGGGTGTCGGCGACCGCCTCTTCCCGTACCTCGGCAACCCGGGATACGACGTGGCGTCGTACGACCTCGCCTTCACTTATCCGGGCACCAACAGCAAGCCCCTCCAGGCGGTCACCACGATCGACGCCTGGACGACGACCTCGCTGGACCACGTGAACCTCGACTTCGCGCACGGCAAGGTCGACTCGGTCGAGGTCGACGGCGAGCCCGCGGCCTTCACGAGCGCCGGCGAGGACCTGGTGGTCACGCCCGAGGGGTCGTTGCCCGAGGGCAGCTGGATGCGGATCACCGTCCGGCACACCAGCGACCCCGTCTCCGCCGCGGACCGGGACGGCGGCTGGATCCGGACCGCGGACGGCCTCGCCATGGCCAACCAGGCCGATGTCGCCCACCTGGTGTTCCCGTGCAACGACCACCCCTCCGACAAGGCGATGTTCACCATCAGGGTCACCGCGCCCAAGGGCTACACGGCCGTCGCCAACGGCCTGCCCACCGGCGTGGACCGGGCGGGCCGGGCGACGACCTGGACGTACCGGACCCAGCACCCCATGGCCACCGAGCTCGCCCAGGTGTCCATCGGCCGCTCCACCGTGCTGCGCCGCAGTGGCCCGCACGGGCTGCCCGTGCGGGACGTCGTGCCCACCAAGGACCGCGCGCTGCTGGAGCCGTGGCTGAAGAAGACCCCCGACCAGATCGTCTGGATGGAGGGCAAGGTCGGGCCGTACCCCTTCGAGACGTACGGCCTGCTCATGGCCGATGCCGACACCGGCTTCGAGCTGGAGACGCAGACCCTCTCTCTCTTCGAGAGAGACCTGTTCACCGAGCCCGGCTTCCCCAAGTGGTACGTCGAGTCGATCATGGTGCACGAGCTGGCCCACCAGTGGTTCGGCAACAGCGTCAGCCCCCGCACCTGGTCCGACCTGTGGCTGAACGAGGGGCACGCCACCTGGTACGAGGCGCTGTACGCGGAGGAGAAGGCGGACCGGCCCGTGGAGGCAAGGATGAAGGCGGCGTACAGCGCCTCCGACCGCTGGCGCGCGGCCGGCGGACCGCCCGCCGCCCCGAAGGCACCCGACCCCGGCCAGAAGATCAGCATCTTCCGGCCGAACGTCTACGACGGCGCCGCCCTGGTCCTGTACGCACTGCGCCAGGAGATCGGCCGCCCGGCCTTCGAACGCCTGGAGCGGGCCTGGGTGAACCGCCACCAGGACGGTGTCGCCAGTACCGCGGACTTCGTCGAGCTCGCCGAGGAGGTCTCCGGACGGGAACTGGGCGGCTTCTTCGAGGGCTGGCTGTACGGCGCGAAGACTCCTCCGATGCCCGGCCACCCGGACTGGAAGTCGGCCGCACCCCGGTCGGCCGCTGTGAAATAACACGGTGACGAGACGTGCCGTGCCGTGCGACCATCTTCAGGTCGGCGCGGCACGGGACACGGGAATCTCCCGGGGCACTCGTGCGTTGTGAGCAGTGACGGAACGCTCAGAAGTTTCCGCTTCGGCTCTGTCGCGCTTTATCGGAATCCTCATCGACGTAAGGACCCAATGACCTCCTCTTCATCTTCTTCCCAGGACACTGAGCGCTTCGCGCATGCCTACCCCGAAAGTCTCCGGGCCGATGCCCTGATGGAAGAGGACGTCGCCTGGAGCCACGAGATCGACGAAGACCGGGACGGCGACCAGTTCGACCGCTCCGAGCGCGCGGCCCTGCGCCGCGTCGCGGGCCTCTCCACCGAGCTCGAGGACGTCACCGAGGTCGAGTACCGCCAGCTCCGCCTGGAGCGGGTCGTGCTCGTCGGCGTCTGGACCACGGGGACCGCGCGGGATGCGGACAACTCCCTCGCGGAGCTCGCCGCTCTCGCGGAGACCGCGGGCGCGCTGGTGCTCGACGGCGTGATCCAGCGCCGCGACAAGCCCGACGCGGCCACCTACATCGGTTCCGGCAAGGCCGAGGAGCTGCGCGACATCGTGCTCGAAACGGGCGCGGACACCGTCATCTGCGACGGTGAACTCAGCCCTGGCCAGCTCATCCACCTCGAAGACGTCGTCAAGGTCAAGGTTATCGACCGTACGGCCCTGATCCTCGACATTTTCGCCCAGCACGCCAAGTCCCGAGAGGGCAAGGCGCAGGTCGCGCTCGCGCAGATGCAGTACATGCTGCCGAGGCTGCGAGGCTGGGGTCAGTCGCTGTCCCGTCAGATGGGCGGCGGCAAGGGCGGCGGCCTCGCCACCCGTGGTCCCGGTGAGACCAAGATCGAGACGGACCGGCGTCGGATCCGCGAGAAGATGGCGAAGATGCGCCGGGAGATCGCGGACATGAAGACCGGCCGCGAGATCAAGCGCCAGGAGCGCAAGCGCCACAAGGTGCCGTCGGTCGCCATCGCCGGCTACACCAACGCAGGCAAGTCCTCGCTGCTGAACCGCCTGACAGGCGCGGGCGTCCTGGTCGAGAACGCCCTGTTCGCGACCCTCGACCCGACCGTGCGCCGGGCGGAGACGCCCAGCGGCCGCCTGTACACGCTGGCGGACACCGTCGGCTTTGTACGGCACCTGCCGCACCACCTGGTCGAGGCGTTCCGCTCCACCATGGAGGAGGTCGGCGAGTCCGACCTGATCCTGCACGTGGTGGACGGCTCGCACCCGGACCCGGAGGAGCAGCTGGCCGCCGTACGCGAGGTGATCAGGGACGTCGGCGCCACCGGCGTACCCGAGATCGTCGTGATCAACAAGGCGGACGCGGCGGACCCGCTGACGCTTCAGCGGCTCATGCGGATCGAGAAGCGTTCCATCGCGGTCTCGGCCCGCACCGGCCGGGGCATCGACGAACTGCTCGCGCTGATCGACAACGAGCTGCCGCGGCCGTCGGTCGAGGTCGAGGTACTCGTGCCGTACACGCACGGCAAGCTGGTCGCCCGCGCTCACGACGAGGGTGAGGTGATCTCCGCGGAGCACACCCCGGAGGGCACCCTGCTCAAGGCGCGGGTGCACGAGGAACTGGCGGCGGATCTCGCGCCGTACGCTCCGGCGCCGCTCGTCTGACCGTCGTAGCACAGCCTGAAGGCCCGCCGTCTGCTCGTTCGCAGTCGGCGGGCCTTCAGCGTGTCGGGCGGCGGGCCTTCAGCGTGCGCGGATCACTGACCGCCGTAGGTCTTGCTCATGGTCTCGTAGAGCGTCTCGGCGTCCTGGCCGAGCTGCGGGCCCGCCAGCCAGGTGTTGTCGGTCGGGCCGATGGAGGTGTTCGAGACCAGCCTGGTCTCGCCGTCCACCACCCGGAACCAGCCGCCGCCGGACGAGCCGCCCGTCATGGTGCAGCCGATGCGGTACATCGTCGGCAGACCCGCGCTGAGCGAGAACCGGCCCGGCCGGTCGAGGCACTTGAACATCTTCAGGCCGTTGTACGGGGGCGCGGCCGGGTAGCCCCAGGCGCCCATCGTGGAGACCTCGCTCGCGGACGGGGCGGAGAAGTCGACGTCCAGCGCGCCGGTGGTCTCCTCCAGGGACTTCGAGCCCGACTCCGGCTTCACATGCAGCACCGCGTAGTCGTACGCGGCACCCGCGCCGCCGGTCTCCGAACCGCCTTCGATCCACCCGTTCGACGTCGAGGCCCAGTCGGCCCACCAGTTGCCGTAGGGCGCGATCTCCGAGGCGGGGGCGTCGGCGAGCTGCGCCTCGGACTTGCCGAGGTCGTTGTACGCCGGGACGAAGACGATGTTGCGGTACCAGCCGCCGCTGCCGCCGGCGTGCACGCAGTGACCGGCCGTCCACACCAGGTTGGACTTGCCCGGGTGGTTCACGTCCGTGACGACCGTGCCGGAGCAGACCATCGGACCCTCGGGAGAGTCGAAGAAGATCTTGCCGACCGGGGCCGCGTTCCGGTGGTACGGCGTCTTCTCGGCCGTGGCCTCGACGGGCACCGGCTCTGGGTCGCTGACGTCCTGGTCGGCGGCGGCGTCCTGCGTCGAGACGGTCTTGTCGGCCTCCTTCGCGGACTGCATCCGCTCCGGCTTCCAGAGGCCCTCGATCACCGGGTTGACGAAGTCCTTGGCCTCACTGAGCCACGTGGCCTTGTCCCAGTCCTTCCAGCCGCCGGCCGTCCAGTCGTCGACATCGATGCCGTGCTCCTTGAGCTTGTCGGCGAGACCGGCGGGGATCTCGACCTTGTCCCTCGCGGCCTGGGACGTGGTGGCCCCGGCTTTGTCGCCGGCGGTGTCCTCGCTCGAGCCGCCGCAGGCGGTCGCGGTCAGCGCGAGGGCCGCGACGAGGCCGGTGGCCGCGAAGGAAGGTGTGGGTGCGCCGCCCGTGGCGTGGAACTGCGGGCGTACGTGTGGAGCGCATGGTGCGATAACCCCCGTGGGAACGTGCGAATGCCGTGTGCTTGGCACCGTGCTTGTCACACGAAGGGCGGATCCCTGTGGATCTCCGGAACTCTGGTTCTCGGAACTCTGGTGCTCCGGATCTCCGGGTCCTTGGGATTCCGGGTCCATGGAATTCCGGGTCTCTGGATCTCCCTTGCGAACGACACACCACTATGCCCGGGGAGTTGAGGGTGAACGGCGGTGAGCCGGTGAAGGTTTCCCCGACCCGCCCCACCGCCGTCCGTGTTCAGCGGGCGGTCACTGGCCCGCGAACTTGTCGCTCACCGAGGCGTACACGCCCTCGGCCACCTCACCCAGCCGCGGACCGGCCAGCCAGCCCGCCGTCACCGGGCCGATCGAGGTGTTGGAGACCAGCGCCGGCTTGCCGTCCGAGCCGGTCGCGACCCAGCCGCCGCCCGACGAACCGCCCGTCATGGTGCAGCCGATGCGGTACATCGTCGGGTCCGGGGCGCTGATCGACAGCCGTCCCGGCTTGTCCTCGCACTGGTACATGGTCTGGCCGTCGAACGGTGCCGCGGCCGGGTAACCGGTCGCCGTGATGCTCGCGACCTTCGCCACGGCCGGCGCCTTGAAGTCCACCGGCAGAGCCGAACCGACCGTCTCCTCCAGCGACTTGCCGCCGCTGCCCTCCTCCGGGGTCACATGGATGACGGCGAAGTCGTACGAGGCACCGTCACCGCCCGTCGCCCCGCCCTGCTCGATCCACTGGTCCGAGGTCTGCGCCCAGTCGCCCCACCACACACCGAGCGGAGCGACCTCCTCCTTGGCGGCGCTCTCCAACTCCTGCGTCGCCATGGCCTTGTTGTTGTACGACGGCACGAACGCGATGTTGCGGTACCAGCCGCCGTCCTTGCCCGCGTGCACACAGTGGCCCGCCGTCCACACCAGGTTGGACTTGCCGGGGTTGGCCGGGTCCTGCACGACGGTCGCCGAGCAGACCATCGTGCCCTCGGGGGAGTCGAAGAACACCTTGCCCGCTTCGGGCGCGTTGGCCTGGTACGTGGGCGCGACGGCCTTCGCCTCCACGGGCTCGGGCTCCGGGTCGGTCACGCCCTGGTCGTCGGAGAGGTCGCTGTCGTCGACGGCCTTCTCCGGGTCCTCGGCGTCCCGCATCCGGTCCGGGTCCCACAAGCCCTCGATGATCGGGTTGATGTACTCGTCGGCCTCGCGGAGCCAGTCCTCCTTGCTCCAGTCCTTCCAGGCGCCGTTCTTCCACTTGTCGAGGTCGATGCCGTGCTCTTTGAGCTTGTCCTTGAGATCGTCCGGGATCGTGATCTTGCCGTCACCCGCGGACGTGGCCGTGGCGGAGGCCTCGCCACCGGCCTCGGCGTCGCCCGAGGCACAGGCGGTGGCGGAGAGCAGGAGCGCCGAGGTGAGGGCAACGGCAGTCAGCGCGGGGGAGGTTCTGCGGCGCGCGTTCCTTCCTCGACGAGCGGTGAAGGACGGCCGTATGGGTCGCATTGTCTGAACTCCCCCTGAGGTGAAATCGGTTGGCTCACGCGCTTGAGTCACGTTGTGTGGGAACGGCATCACACACTATGCGCTCGCTGTGGGGGACTCCCCGCGGAACGGCAACGGTTTCGCTACGAGCTGTCTGAGCTGGACATCATCCAAGGAACCGCGGATCTGAGTGGGACGACGTAAGGCTTCCGTCATCTCCTGCGGGGTTACGGGGCGGCTGCCTCTTCCGTTGAATGGGGCGGAGATCAAATGAACTCCCAAGAGGTGAGGGCGGGATGGGGCGCGTGCGCAAGGTACTGACGGGGCCGTTGGTCGTCGGAGCACTGGTGGTCGCGGTCGCCGCGGCCGGCTTCGGGCTGTACTGGTTCCAGCCGTGGAAGCTGTGGCAGGACGAGACCGTCGAGGAGGCCCTGCCCGGGATCGTGGAGACCTCCGCGCCGCCGACGGTGGCGCCCTCGACAGCTCCCTCCGAGTCGGCTTCCTCGGCGACCGGGCCGCAGGCGCTGGCGAGTGGTGAGCTGATCAGCCACGAGCACGCGACATCGGGCACGGTGAAGCTCGTACGACTGGCCGACGGCTCCCACGTCGTCCGGCTGGAGAACCTCGACACCAGCAACGGGCCGGACCTGCGGGTGTGGCTGACCGACGCACCGGTGAAGGAGGGGAAGGCGGGCTGGCACGTCTTCGACGACGGGGAGTACGTCAGCCTCGGCAAACTCAAGGGCAACAAGGGAAGCCAGAACTACACGCTGCCCGCCGACATCGACCCCGCCCGCTACACCAGCGTCAGTATCTGGTGCGACCGTTTCGACGTCTCCTTCGGCGCCGCCGAACTCGCCGCCGCCTGACGCCGGGGCACCGCTCCCGGCGCGCCGGTCGTGTGCGTGCCCGGGCCTTCGGCTGCCCTGGCCCGGGATCGACGAGGTTCGGACTACCGATACGGCGGTGGCCGGCCGGTGGCCGTACTGCCCGGACGCGCCGCGCCCTAGGCTGGTCGCGACGGCAGGCACCGGTTGCCGGGAAGCAGGGCGCACGGCATGGATGACCAGGAAGAAGAGCTGGCCGCGGAACAGCGCGCGCAGTGGCAGAGCACCTACGCCGCTCATCCCGGAATGTACGGCGAGGAGCCCTCCACCGCCGCCGTCCACGCGGCCGGCCTCTTCCGTACGGCTGGGGCCAGGCAGGTGCTCGAGCTCGGAGCCGGACACGGCCGCGATGCCTTGTACTTCGCCCGCGAGGGCTTCACCGTCCACGCCACCGACTTCAGCCCCACCGGCCTCCGGCAACTGCGGCACGCCGCCCACGAGCAGGACGTCGCCGAACGGATCAGCACCACGGTGCACGACGTGCGCGAACCGCTGCCCATGCCCAACGCCACCGTCGACGCTGTCTTCGCGCACATGCTGCTGTGCATGGCCCTGTCCACCGGGGAGATCCACGCCCTGGCCGACGAGATCCGGCGTGTGCTGAGTCCGGGCGGCACCTTCGTCTACACCGTCCGGCACACCGGCGACGCCCACTACGGCGCCGGCACCGCGCACGGAGACGACATCTACGAGCACGGCGGCTTCGCCGTGCACTTCTTCCCCCGCGCCTTGGTCGACAGTCTCGCCGAGGGCTGGACCCTGGATGAGGTCCACCCGTTCGAGGAGGGCGACCTGCCCCGCCGCCTGTGGCGCGTCACCCAGACCCTGCCCGGGTGAACAGCCAGCAGACGTCCGTCACCGACCGGAGGCTGCGCAGACCGATGTCGGCGCGGCTGTCGGATGCGCCTGCGCCGGTCAGCGGCCGCCGGTGAGCTCGCCGCTGAGCGTCTTGTGGATCCGGGCGCTGGGCTCGTTCAGCCCGATGATCTCGACGGCCTTGCCGCGCTGGGCGTACTTGGTCTCGATGGCGTCCAGGGCGGCGACCGAGGAGGCGTCCCAGATGTGGGCGGCGGACAGGTCGACGACGACCTTGGCGGGGTCGTTCGCGTAGTCGAACCGGCCGACGAGGCCGTTGGAGGAGGCGAAGAACAGCTCGCCCGTGACCCGGTAGACGACGGTGGTGCCGTCGGGGTCGGTGACGGCGGTGACCTCGGCGAGGTGGGCGACGCGCTTGGCGAAGATGACCATCGCGGTGATCGAGCCGACGACCACGCCGATGGCGAGGTTGTGGGTGGCGACGACGCACGCGACGGTGATCACCATGACGCTGATCTCCCCGGCGGGCATCCGCTTGAGCGTCTTCGGCGCGATGGAGTGCCAGTCGAAGGTGGCCACCGACACCATGACCATCACCGCGACCAGCGCGGCCATGGGGATGTCGGAGACGACCGGCCCGAAGACGATGCACAGCACCATCAGGAACGACCCGGCCAGGAACGTCGACAGCCGGGTGCGGGCGCCCGAGACCCGGACGTTGATCATCGTCTGGCCGATCATGGCGCACCCGCCCATGCCGCCGAAGAAGCCGGTGACGATGTTGGCGACGCCCTGCCCGACCGACTCACGGGTCTTGGAGGAGTGGGTGTCGGTGATCTCGTCGACCAGCTTCGCGGTCATCAGCGACTCCATCAGGCCGACCAGGGCCATCGCCAGCGCGTACGGGGCGACGGTGGTGAGCGTGTCCACGGTGAAGGGGACGTCCGGTAGGCCCGGCACCGGCAGCGCGGAGGGCAGGTCGCCCTTGTCTCCCACGGTCGGCACCGCGATGCCGGCCGCGACCGTGAGGACGGTGAGGATGACGATCGACACCAGCGGCGCCGGGATCACCGTGGTGATCTTCGGGAAGAACACCATCAGCGCCAGCCCGGCGACGATGAGCGGATAGACGGGCCAGGGCACATCCGTCATTTCCGGCACCTGTGCCATGAAGATCAGAACAGCGAGGGAGTTGACGAAGCCGACCATCACGCTGCGCGGGACGAACCGCATCAGCTTCGCGACTCCGAGTGCGCCAAGGACGATCTGGAACACCGGCGAGGATGACGGCCGCGACCAGGTAGCCGAAGCCGTGCTCTCGGTTCAGCGGGGCGATGACCAGGGCGACCGCGCCGGTGGCCGCGGAGATCATGGCTGGTCGGCCGCCGACGATCGCGATCGTCACGGCCATGGTGAACGAGGCGAACAGGCCGATGGCCGGCTCGACCCCGGCGATGATCGAGAACGAGATCGCCTCCGGGATCAGCGCCAGCGCGACCACGAGTCCGGCCAGCACCTCGGTGCGCAGCACTTTGGGATCGGAGAGCCAGGACGGACGCCGGGAGCCACGCAGCCACGCGGCCGGGGAGAGTGCGGAGGATGACAAGACGGAGGGAACCTGTCGTGCTCGGGCACCCGGCATCACGGCGGGCGCGCAGGGAGGTGTAGAGGGCCAAGGCGGCGATCCACGGGGTCCACGAGCGGCGGACCGAAGCCGCGGACCGGAGTAGCGGACCGAAGTCGCGGAGCGGAGTCAGTGAGCAGCAGCGAATCGACCCGCGGGTGAATCTTGCGCTGCGAGTGGGCGAAGGGTCACAGCGGGAAGGCGGCGGCGCCGGGCATCACGGACATGCGCACGCTCTCTCCCACGGACACCGATCTTCGCCGGGGGCTTCGTCGGCCCCGACACGGCTCAGTGTGACGGGACGACATCCCGCTCCAGGGAACGGGCACGGCAAGCGGCCGCCCCAACACCCGGGTAACTCTACCCTAACGTTAGAGTAGAGATCGGCGGTGGCCAGTCGTCCGCGGCCGCAGCGGCAGGCGGCAGCTGGCGGCAGATGGCGATTGACGGCGACAGACAGCGACGGACGAGGAAGGCACCCCGCGTGAGCAGCGAGCACATGCAGATCGGCGAGGTCGCCGCACGGACCGAGCTGTCGCTGCGCACCATCCGGCACTACGAGGACACCGGCCTCGTCATTCCCTCCGCCCGCTCCCAGGGCGGCTTCCGCCTCTACACCGAGACCGACGTGGCCCGCCTGATGGTCATTCGCCGTATGAAGCCGCTCGGCTTCACCCTGGATGAGATGCGCGCCCTGCTCGACGCCACGGATCGTCTGGACTCGGGCGAGGAACTGCTGCCCGGGGAGCGCGAGGAACTGCTGAAGCGCATACAGGGCTTCGAGCAGGCCGCACAGCAGCGGGTCGAGAATCTGCGTACCCAGCTGGCCCGTGCCGAGGACTTCGCGGCCACGTTGGCGGCGCGCCTCACCTCGCCCGGCTGCTGACCTGCGACGAACTGCCCTCGGTGAGAGACGAATTGGTTGACGCGTTGACGCGTTGACGTGTTGACGCGTCGGCGCTTGTGGCGTTGGTGGATCGGTGAGTCGGCGCGCGAGAAGGCAGGCGTGAGCGCCTGGTGACTCGGCCCGCCTGATCGGCCGGCTGTTCTGCCGCAACGCTCAACCCGTCGCCGCGGGAGACGACTGGTTCCGCCACGGCAACGATCACGAGGCAACCCGTAACCCGCTGAGCAGTCCGAGGTTGGTAGCGACGGGGCCTTGTCGCCGGTGGTCGCTCCGGTCGGCCTGTCGGCCCGGCCCCTCGTGCCCAATTCCCGTGAGCTTTCGAGAGTCTTCGAGTGAACGCTCGCGGGGTTTCGTATGTCGGGTCGGGCGAGGACGTCAGGAACGGCCTGCCCTTGGACTGCGGGAGAACAGGGAGCCGTGGCTGTGAAGAGGTGTGCGGTTGGGGTGGCGGCGAGGAGTGCGTGTGAAGGGGGTGCCGTTGTGGTCGGACTTGTGGCCAATGCCGTAGGGATCACAGCGTCCGCTGAAGACACCGCCGGGATTGTGCTGGGAGAAGCGGCCGGGGTCGGGACTGGGAGGACGTGGTGACCGGGCTTGGCGAGGCGGATGCGGATGCCGATGCGCTTGAGGGGGCTGCCGAGGCCCAAGCTGCTGAGGAGGCATCCGATGGGGTGCACTTTGCGCAGGAGGGGATTCTGCGGCGACAGTCGCTGCGCGAGTCGGCGGCGCGTACCTACGCTCGCGCCCTGCCGATCGTGCCGGTGCGAGCACGTGGGCTGACCATCGAGGGCGCGGACGGCCGCCGCTACCTGGACTGTCTCTCGGGCGCGGGGACCCTGGTACTCGGCCACAACCACCCCGTCGTCCTGGAAGCGATCCGCAAGGTCCTCGACTCGGGTGCCCCGCTGCACGCCGTCGACCTCGCGACCCCCGTCAAAGACGCCTTCGTCACCGAACTGTTCCGCACGCTGCCGCCCGGGCTCGCCGACCGCGCGCGGGTCAGGTTCTGCGGACCGGCCGGCACGGACGCGGTGCAGGCCGCGTTCCAACTCGTCCGATCGGCGACGGGACGCGACGGCATGCTCGCCTTCACCGGCGCCCACCACGGCACGATCACCGGGGCGCTCGAAGCGCCCGGAGACGCCGTCGGCTCGCGGATCGCCCCCCTGCCCTACCCCCAGGAATACCGCTGTCCCTTCGGCGTCGGGGGCGCGCGCGGCGCCGAACTCGCCGCCCGGTGGGCCGAGTCCGTCCTTGACGCCCCCAAGTCGGGGCTGCCGCTGCCTGCCGGGGTGATCCTCGAACCCGTCCAGATCGAGGGCGGTGTGCTCCCCGCGCCCGATGCGTGGATGCGACGCATGCGCAAGATCACAGCCGCTCGGTCCGTCCCGCTGATCGCCGACGAGATCCGGACGGGTGTCGGGCGCACCGGTGCTTTCTGGGCCGTGGACCACAGCGGCGTCACACCCGACGTGATGATCCTCTCCAACGCCATCGGCGGCAGCCTGCCTCTGGCCGCCCTGGTGTACCGGGACGACCTCGACGCCGGGGAGCCCGGCACCCCCGCGGACGCGTTCCCGGGCAACCAGCTGGCCATGGCCGCGGGCGCGGCGACGCTGTCCTACGTCCGCGAGAACAGCCTCGCGGAGCGGGCCGGGACGCTCGGCTCCCGCATGCTCAATCAACTTCGGGCGCTTGCACGAGAGTTCTCCATCGTCGGAGATGTCCGGGGCCGGGGTCTGATGATCGGGATTGAACTTGTCGAGGCTGAGGGCGATTTCGGCACCGCTCGGGCCGAGGCTGGGACTGGACCGGAGGCGGTGGCTGGGACCTGGGCTGGAGGTGGGGCCTCGCTTGGGGATCAGGTCGGCCTTGGTGGTTCCGATGATTGTGGCGTGAGCACCTTCGCCGGTGCCGGCACCGGTGCGGGGGCCGCAGCGGGTGCGGGGCACGATGGTGGTTGGGTGCCGTCGACCGGCTTGGGGAGTGTCGGAGCCGGTCGCCCTGCTGGAAGCCCGCGTCCTGCCGCCCCTCACCTCGCCGCTGCCGTCCAACGGGAGTGTCTGCGCCGCGGTCTGATCGTCGAACTGGGCGGCCGTCACACGAGCGTCGTACGGCTGCTCCCACCTCTGGCGATCACCGACGAACAAGCGACAGCGGTACTGGACCGACTGGCAGACGCGGTGGAGGCAGTGGCCCGGAACCACGCACGCGGGGAGCAGACGCACCCACAGCGACCACAGCAGCCACGACGCCCACAGCACCCACAGCCCGGCCGACCCGGCGACCGCGCCGAGCGGGCGGGGTAGCCCAGTGGCCGTGTCTCGCGAGTTCTGACGCCCAAACGCCCACACAGGAACCCTCCTCTCACCCATCACCGCCGAGATCCTCCCTGAACATCTCTGACCTCCAGCCCCGTCACACGCCTTCCTGAACACCCCAGCCCGACGCACGCCTTACCGCACCACGGAGCCGATTCACCTCGGCCGCACGAGCCAGAAACACCCCGAGGAGCACTGCCTTGAACACCACCCCCGCACCCGGCTGCCGTGCCCACCCCCACACCGACGGCTCCTCCGGCGGCCAGAACTCCTCGCATCCACAACCGGCGCCGACCACCACACGGACCGCCCGCCAACGGCGGGAGTCCTCGGTGGAGGCGACCGGAGCGACCGAGGTGCAGGCGGAAAAGGTTCCGACACAGGTAGGGCGCAGTCCCGAGACCGCCTGGCTACGCGGCGGTGCCACCGACCTCCTGGAGCATGCCGATCCGCACACGGTGGCTGAGGCCGCGGCCGTGGAAAACCTGTTGCGCTGCTGGGTACGTGAAACCAACCTCCCCGCACCCGACAACGGCACCCTCTGCATCCCCCTTCCCGCCAGCGGCACAGCCCTCCTTGCTCCCGTCCACTACTGGTCTCCGACAGGCTGGCACCGCTTCGGCCTCCCATTCCTTGTCGGCGCCCCCGATGACGCTCCACCGGCCGACGCGATCACGGTCGCCGCCCTGCTCACGCGCGAGACGTCCAGCGGAGGGAACCCCACCGACAGGCCCACTCAGACCGCCATCCAGCAGACGCCGCACACTGTGGACTCGGCAGAGCCCACCGCCGCCCTGACGGCTCAGCCGACCGAGTCGACGCGCCCGGGCCCCACCACGGCCTCGCCAGCACCGGGCCAAGCCACTCCCGGAATCACTGAGGCCGCCTACGAGACCGCAACATCTGCCTCCACCTCAGAGGCGACTACCTCGGAGCCCGACGTTCACGTCCCCGTGACCGGCACAGCCGCCCCCGTCGCAGGTGTTCATGTCCCCGTGACCAGCACAGCCGCCCCCGATGCCGGTGCTCACCTCCCCGTGACCAGCACAGTCACCTCCGATGCCGACGCTGAAGTCCTCCCGACCCACGCTCCTCCCCAGGCACCCCCCGCCCCCGCCCCCGCTCTCGCCCCGGCCGGTGCCGGCGCTGATCTCGTCGCACGCGTGGCCGACTCCGTTCGCCGAACCGCCGCCTTCGTCACCGAGCGACGGAAGTGCCCTGCCGACGACCCCGACCTCTTTCTCGCCGCCGAACAGGCCCTCGTCCTCGGACATCCGCTGCACCCGACCCCGAAGAGCCGCGAGGGTCTCTCCGAAGCCGAAGCACGGCTGTACTCGCCCGAGTTGCGCGGTTCCTTCCCCCTGCACTGGTTGGCTGTAGCTCCCTCCGTACTGGCCACCGACTCGGCCTGGACCGAACGCGGCCGCCCGATTTCCGCGACCCAGCTCACCGCACGGCTCGCAGGAGCCGGGCTCCCGCTGTCCGACGGCCACACCGCCCTGCCTCTGCATCCCTGGCAGCTGCGCGAGATCCTGCACCGCCCCGAGACCACGGCCCTGCTCGACGCGGGACTGCTCCAGGACCTCGGCACGCACGGCTCCCCATGGCACCCCACCTCCTCCGTCCGAACCGTCCACCAGACCGGCGCCCCCGCCATGCTCAAGCTGTCCCTGGGCCTGAGCATCACCAACTCCCGCCGAGAGAACCTCCGCAAGGAACTCCACCGCGGCGTAGAGGTCCACCGGCTGCTCCGCAGCGGCCTGTCCAAGCAATGGCAGGCAGCCCACCCGGGATTCGACATCGTCCGCGATCCCGCCTGGATCGCCGTCGACGGGCCGGACGGAAACGCCGTGCCCGGACTCGACGTGATGATCCGGCACAACCCGTTCAGCCCCGAAGACGACATCTCGTGCATCGCCGGACTCGTCTCGCCCCGACCCCACGTCCCACCAGGCGCCGCCGACGGCCATCGGCACCTCGACCGGCCGGCCTTGCGGTCCCGGCTGGCCGAGGTGGTCACACGCCTCGCCGACCGGACCGGCCGTCCCCGTGGAGCCGTCGCCGCCGAGTGGTTTCTGCGCTACCTCGAACAGGTCGTACGCCCGGTGCTGTGGCTGGACGCGGAAGTGGGAATCGCCCTGGAGGCACACCAGCAGAACACATTGCTCCTGCTGGACGGCGACGGCTGGCCCGCCGGCGGCCGCTACCGCGACAACCAGGGCTACTACTTCCGCGAGTCCCGGCGCGCGGAACTCGATGCCCGGCTGCCCGGCATCGGCGAGCACAGCGACACCTTCGTCTCTGACGAGGTGACCGACGAACGATTCGCGTACTACCTCGCGATCAACAACGTCCTCGGTCTCATCGGAGCGTTCGGCTCTCAGCGCCTCGCCGACGAGCGGCTTTTGCTCGCCGCCTTCCGTGGCTTCCTCACCGACGTTGCCTCGGGGCCCGCCCGACTGCGCACCACACTGCCCACCCGCCTGCTCGACTCACCGGTCCTGCGCTGCAAGGCCAACCTGCTGACCCGCCTCCACGGCCTCGACGAACTCGTCGGCCCGGTGGACACCCAGTCCGTCTACGTGACCATCACGAACCCCCTTCATTGCTGACCGCCGCCTGACCAACGCGGACGACTTTCATTCATGACCGACACGCGTGACCGCCGCCAACCCCTTTCCCGCGAGGAACATGACGCCGTGAGCCCGGACAGCGAGGACACGCTGGAGCTGCGCCTGCCCGACGAACTCATCGCACTCCTTGAGAAGGAGAGCGAGAGGACCGGCGACAACCCGGACCGGGACCACGCCGCGGAGGCGGCACCGCCCGCGGGCGCCCCACCAGCAGGCGACGACCTGATCGACCAGGTTGCGGACTGGGGGCCGACCGCGACCCCTGCGGGCGTGTTCCACCTGGTTCCCGTACGCATCGAGCGGGACCTGTCGCTTGTCAGCCGCTGGATGAACGACCCCGCCGTCGCAGAGTTCTGGGAGCTGGCCGGACCCCAGTCCGTCACGGAGGAGCACCTGCTCGCCCAACTCGCCGGCGACGGACGCAGCGTTCCGTGCCTCGGGGTGCTGGGGGACACTCCGATGAGCTATTGGGAGATCTACCGGGCAGACCTCGATCCGCTGGCACGCCACTATCCCGCTCGACCTCACGACACCGGCATCCACCTTCTTATGGGCGGTGCCGCCGACCGTGCGCGAGGGCTCGGCAGCACGCTCTTGCGAGCCGTCGCCGATCTGGTGCTCGACAAGCGGTTCTCCTGCACCCGCGTGGTCGCGGAGCCCGACCTTCGCAACATCGCCTCCATCGCCGCCTTTCTGAGTGCAGGATTCGGCTTCGTCGCCGAGGTCGACCTGCCCACCAAGCAGGCCGCCCTCATGATCCGAGACCGGCACCTGCGCCATGTGTTGTAACGCCACGTCGCAGCGTCATCACTTTTGGTACACCGCCCGCGCCGATCCGGTTCCCACTCGCGCCACACGGATTTCCAGCCGAGCCGACATCCGCCGTATCCGTGTCCGGCGAGGGCCGTAGCCAAGCCGATTTCCACCAGCGCCGAGCCCAGTCCCTGACGCCACCACGCCACCATCGAACAGAACCGAAGTGATCCAGGCCATCAAACGAGCCACCGCGAACCCGAACGTGCCTGTCCCGGACTCGACCGAAGCGATCCGATCCACGCCTGAGCAGCACCCGGTCTTGATCCCGCCTCTCACCACCGCCTTGATCGCCCATTTGTCAGTGCCGCGCCGTAGGGTGGTCGCGCTATGACGAAGCCCTCACTCCCCGAACTCCTGCATGCTGCCGTCACTGCCGTCGGCGGCACGGAGCGCCCAGGCCAGGTGACTATGGCCGAAGCCGTCGCGGACGCGATCGACGACAGCTCCCATCTCCTGGTGCAGGCCGGCACCGGCACCGGTAAGTCGCTGGGCTACCTCGTGCCCGCGCTCGCGCACGGGGAGCGCGTGGTCGTGGCGACCGCCACTCTCGCCCTGCAGCGTCAGCTCGTGGAGCGAGACCTGCCGCGCACGGTCGATGCACTGCACCCGCTGCTGCGCCGCCGCCCGGAGTTCGCGATGCTCAAGGGCAGATCGAACTACCTGTGTCTGCACCGGCTTCATGAGGGCGTCCCGCAGGACGAGGAAGAGGGCCTCTTCGACCAGTTCGAGGCGGCCGCGCCCACCAGCAAACTGGGCCAGGACCTGCTGCGCATGCGTGACTGGGCGGACGAGACCGAGACCGGCGACCGCGACGACCTCACGCCCGGCGTCTCCGACCGCGCCTGGTCCCAGATCTCGGTTTCCTCACGGGAATGCCTGGGGGCTTCGAAGTGCGCCTACGGTGCCGAGTGCTTCGCCGAGATGGCCCGCGAGCGCGCCAAGCTCTCCGAGGTCGTCGTCACCAACCACGCGCTGCTCGCCATCGACGCCATCGAGGGCGCCCCGGTCCTCCCGCAGCACGAGGTGCTGATCGTCGACGAGGCGCACGAACTGGTCTCCCGGGTCACCGGAGTCGCCACCGGTGAGCTCACCCCGGGCCAGGTCAACCGCGCGGTGCGCCGCGCGGCCAAGCTCGTCAACGAGAAGGCCGCCGATCAGCTCCAGACCGCCGCCGAGGGCTTCGAGCGGCTGATGGAACTCGCCCTCCCCGGCCGCCTGGAGGAGATCCCGGAGGACCTCGGCTACGCGCTCATGGCCCTCCGCGACGCCTGCCGCACTGTGATCTCCGGCATCGGCGCCACCCGCGACAAATCCGTCCAGGACGAGGACGCGGTCCGCAAGCAGGCGCTGGCCTCGGTGGAGAGCGTGCACGACGTGGCGGAGCGCATCACGAACGGCTCCGAGTGGGACGTCGTCTGGTACGAGCGTCACGATCGCTTCGGCGCTTCTCTGCGCGTGGCACCCATGTCGGTCTCGGGCCTGCTGAGGGAGAAGCTCTTCGCCGACCGTTCGGTGGTCCTGACGTCCGCGACCCTGAAGCTGGGGGGTGACTTCAACGGCGTCGGTGCGTCCCTGGGCCTCGCCCCCGAGGGCACGGAGGGCGAGGATGTCCCGCAGTGGAAGGGCATTGATGTCGGCTCGCCCTTCGACTACCCCAAGCAGGGCATCCTGTACGTCGCGAAGCACCTGGCCCGCCCGGCGCGGGACGGCGACCGCACGGACATGCTCGACGAACTCACCGAGTTGATCCAGTCGGCCGGCGGTCGCACTCTGGGGCTGTTCTCCTCGATGAGGGCGGCCCAGCTGGCAGCGGAGGAGCTGCGGTCCCGCATCCCAGAGTTCCCCATCCTCCTCCAGGGCGAGGAGACACTCGGCGAACTGATCAAGAATTTCGCGGCCGATCCCAAGACGTGCCTCTTCGGCACGCTGTCGCTCTGGCAGGGCGTGGACGTCCCGGGCCCCAGCTGTCAGCTGGTCGTCATGGACAAGATCCCGTTCCCGAGGCCGGACGATCCGCTGATGAGCGCCCGCCAGAAGGCGGTGGAGGACGCGGGCGGGAACGGCTTCATGGCGGTCGCCGCCACCCACGCGGCGCTGCTCATGGCCCAGGGCGCCGGTCGCCTCGTACGGGCTTCGGGGGACCGCGGTGTGGTCGCCGTACTGGACCAGCGTCTGGCGACGGCCCGGTACGGGAGCTATCTGAAGGCTTCGTTGCCCGACTTCTGGTACACGACGGACCGAAATCAGGTCCGGAGGTCGCTGGCCGCGATCGATGCGGCGGCGAAGAAGGCGGAAGCGGAAGCGGAAGCCACGGCAGAGTGATCGGGCGTTGGCCTGTCCCCTCGCAGGGACAGGCCAACGCCCGATCAGAGTCCCCGCGTCACCAGGGATCACACAGCGCAGGGCCCCGGAACCGGCGCAGGGGTCCCGGGGCCCGGTCAGGGGTCGGCTCTACGAGCCGGCCGCCGCAGCCGTCACACGCGCCGCAGCACTGCCACCACCTTGCCGAGGATGGTCGCGTCGTCGCCGGGAATCGGCTCGTAGGCGGAGTTGTGCGGGAGGAGCCAGACGTGGCCGTCCTCGCGCTTGAAGCGCTTGACGGTCGCCTCGCCGTCGAGCATCGCGGCGACGATGTCGCCGTTCTCGGCGACCGGCTGACGGCGGACCGTGACCCAGTCTCCGTCGCAGATCGCGGCCTCGATCATCGAGTCGCCGACGACCTTGAGGACGAACAACTCACCGTCGCCGACCAGCTGGCGGGGGAGAGGGAAGACGTCCTCGACCGACTCCTCCGCGAGGATCGGGCCACCTGCGGCGATGCGGCCGACCAGCGGGACGTACGACGCGGCCGGCTTGCCTGCGGTGTCGGTGGGCTGCGCCGATGATGCCTGGTCGGATCCGCGCACTTCGTAGGCGCGCGGGCGGTGCGGGTCGCGGCGCAGGAAGCCCTTGCGCTCCAGGGCCATCAGCTGATGAGCGACCGACGACGTGCTGGACAGGCCGACCGCTTGGCCGATTTCCCGCATCGACGGCGGGTAGCCGCGCCGCTGCACGGAGTCCCGGATGACCTCGATCACCCGCCGCTGCCGGTCGGTGAGCCCCGAGCTGTCCGCCCGGATGCCCGGAGGTCGGCCCGGCAGGGAGCGCTTGTGCCCCTCGGGATTCATGGCTTCGTTCATCGCATGCACCGGCTCGAGTCGGCCCTGGGAGCGGTCCTGGGCAGTGATGGTGGCACTGTCTGCGGTGGTGGTCACGTCGGCCCCTCTCGATGGTCTCCCTGCTGGACAACGGTAGTTGCTTTCGAAAGGTTGCGCCAAACACACGTTCGAGTGAAAAAGTGCGAATAGCCTTACTTGATCTTGTGTCCGGGTGTATGGCTGACGCGGCGCTCAGCAGACATAAGCGCCCATTGTTGTACTCTTCACCGCCGGAGTGGCGACCTCGTGGGTGCCGCCCCAGTCTGCCATCCGCCTTCCCGCCGACCGGGAACGGGCCCCCATCTGCGCGGGAACCCCACGTGCCCTCCCTGTGGCGCCCACGGTATCTCCGCATGTGTCGCAGCGGTACGTCTGTGCGGCCCGTGTACCGGAGCTGCGGTACGGGCGCGTGGCACATGCCAATGCTCGCGCGACACGCGCGTATGGCGTGTATGTATGGGCCAATCCCCACATGTAGTGGTTGGATTGCAGCAGCAGCCCAGAAGTTGTGGTCCCCCGGGTCTTCGAGCCCTCGGCCATCGCCTATGCTTGGGGCTGCTTCAAGGGGCACGAGAGGTCTCTTGAGGCTATTGAGTCTGCTGTGAGGAGGGTTCGGAGTTATGCACTGCCCCTTCTGCAGGCACCCCGACAGCCGCGTCGTCGACAGTCGTACGACCGACGACGGCACGTCGATCCGCAGGCGCCGCCAGTGTCCTGACTGCTCCCGTCGTTTCACGACCGTGGAGACGTGCTCACTCATGGTGGTCAAGCGGTCCGGAGTCACCGAGCCTTTCAGCCGTACCAAGGTCATCAATGGCGTGCGCAAGGCATGCCAGGGGCGGCCTGTCACCGAGGACGCGCTCGCCCAACTCGGCCAACGGGTCGAGGAAGCGGTGCGCGCCACCGGAAGCGCCGAGCTGACCACCCACGACGTGGGGCTGGCCATACTCGGCCCGTTGCAGGAGCTCGATCTCGTCGCCTATCTGCGATTCGCCTCCGTCTACCGGGCGTTCGACTCGCTCGAGGACTTCGAGGCGGCCATCGAGGAACTCAGGGAACAGCCGGGACACCCCGCCGCGGACGACGACGACCGCGAAGGTGCTGTCGCGGGGAGCCAGGAAGACGATCGCGGGTCCGCGGGGACTGCTCAGGTCCCCGAGCCCGCGCACTCCGCCGACTGACCGGCGGGCCGGAACCGGGAGAAGGCCCCGGGGCCGGCCGGGCAGCGGCGGACGAAGACTTGCTGCGGGCGACAAGCGAGTGGTGCCCGCAGCACCAGACACACCACCGTGCCACGGGAACATCGTGGCATTTCAGGGCGTTTTTGCCTGTACAGGGAGGCGGCATGACAGAGACGGCGAGCGGTCCGGCACGGAGTTCCCGCGCCAAGGGCACCAAGGCGACCAAGGGGCTGCGCATCGAGCGCATCCACACCACCCCCGGCGTGCATCCGTACGACGAGGTGTCCTGGGAGCGCCGTGACGTCGTCATGACCAACTGGCGCGACGGCTCGGTCAATTTCGAGCAGCGTGGCGTCGAGTTCCCCGACTTCTGGTCGGTGAACGCGGTCAACATCGTCACCAGCAAGTACTTCCGCGGTGCCGTGGGCACCCCGCAGCGCGAGGTGAGCCTCAAGCAGCTCATCGACCGCATCGTGAAGACGTACCGGAAGGCCGGCGAGGACTACAAGTACTTCTCCTCGCCCGCCGACGCGGAGATCTTCGAGCACGAGCTGGCGTACGCCCTCCTGCACCAGATCTTCAGCTTCAACAGTCCCGTCTGGTTCAACGTCGGTACGCCCCAGCCCCAGCAGGTCTCGGCCTGCTTCATCCTGTCCGTCGACGACTCCATGGAGTCGATCCTCGACTGGTACAAGGAAGAGGGCATGATCTTCAAGGGCGGCTCCGGCGCCGGCCTGAACCTCTCCCGCATCCGCTCCTCCAAGGAGCTGCTCTCCTCCGGCGGCAACGCCTCCGGGCCGGTCTCCTTCATGCGCGGCGCCGACGCCTCGGCAGGAACGATCAAGTCTGGCGGCGCCACCCGTCGCGCCGCCAAGATGGTCATCCTCGACGTCGACCACCCGGACATCGAGGGCTTCATCGAGACCAAGGTGAAGGAAGAGGTGAAGATCCGCGCCCTGCGTGACGCGGGCTTCGACATGGACCTGGGCGGCGACGACATCACGTCCGTCCAGTACCAGAACGCCAACAACTCGGTCCGGGTGAACGACGAGTTCATGAAGGCGGTCGAGGAGGGCGGCAAGTTCGGCCTGCGCGCCCGCATGACCGGCGAGGTCATCGAAGAGGTCGACGCCAAGACCCTCTTCCGCAAGATGGCCGAGGCGGCCTGGGCCTGTGCCGACCCCGGCATCCAGTACGACGACACCATCAACGCCTGGCACACCTGCCCGGAGTCGGGCCGCATCAACGGCTCCAACCCGTGCAGCGAGTACATGCACCTGGACAACACGTCCTGCAACCTCGCCTCGCTGAACCTGATGAAGTTCCTCAAGGACGACGGCAAGGGCACCCAGTCCTTCGAGGTCGAGCGCTTCGCGAAGGTCGTCGAGCTCGTCATCACCGCGATGGACATCTCCATCTGCTTCGCGGACTTCCCGACCCAGAAGATCGGCGAGAACACCCGCGCCTTCCGCCAGCTCGGCATCGGCTACGCCAACCTCGGCGCCCTGCTGATGGCGACCGGCCACGCGTACGACTCCGACGGCGGCCGCGCCCTCGCCGGCTCCATCACCTCCCTGATGACGGGCACGTCGTACAAGCGCTCCGCCGAACTCGCCGCGGTCGTCGGCCCGTACGACGGCTACGCCCGCAACGCCCAGCCGCACCTGCGCGTCATGAAGCAGCACTCCGACGCCAACACCAAGGCCGTCCGCATGGACGACCTGGACTCGCCGATCTGGGCCGCCGCCACGGAGGCCTGGCAGGACGTGCTGCGTCTCGGCGAGAAGAACGGTTTCCGTAACTCCCAGGCGTCCGTCATCGCCCCGACCGGCACCATCGGTCTGGCGATGTCCTGCGACACCACGGGTCTTGAGCCCGACCTCGCCCTGGTCAAGTTCAAGAAGCTGGTCGGCGGCGGCTCGATGCAGATCGTCAACGGCACCGTCCCGCAGGCCCTGCGCCGCCTGGGCTACCAGGAGGAGCAGATCGAGGCGATCGTCGCCCACATCGCCGACCACGGCAATGTGATCGACGCCCCGGGCCTCAAGCACGAGCACTACGAGGTCTTCGACTGCGCGATGGGCGAGCGCTCCATCTCCGCGATGGGCCACGTCCGCATGATGGCCGCGATCCAGCCGTGGATCTCCGGTGCACTCTCCAAGACGGTCAACCTGCCGGAGTCGGCGACCGTCGAGGACGTCGAAGAGGTCTACTTCGAGGCCTGGAAGATGGGCGTCAAGGCGCTCGCCATCTACCGCGACAACTGCAAGGTCGGCCAGCCGCTCTCCGCCAAGACCAAGGAGAAGGAGAAGGTCGAGGTCACGGAGAAGGCAGAGGCGACCATCCGCGAGACGGTCGAGAAGATCGTCGAGTACCGCCCCGTCCGCAAGCGCCTCCCGAAGGGCCGTCCCGGCATCACGACGTCCTTCACGGTCGGCGGCGCCGAGGGCTACATGACGGCCAACTCCTACCCGGACGACGGCCTGGGCGAGGTCTTCCTGAAGATGTCGAAGCAGGGCTCGACCCTCGCCGGCATGATGGACGCCTTCTCGATCGCCGTCTCCGTCGGCCTCCAGTACGGCGTGCCGCTGGAGACGTACGTCTCGAAGTTCACGAACATGCGCTTCGAGCCCGCCGGCATGACGGACGACCCGGACGTGCGGATGGCGCAGTCGATCGTCGACTACATCTTCCGCCGCCTGGCGCTCGACTTCCTGCCCTTCGAGACGCGCTCCGCACTCGGCATCCACTCCGCCGAGGAGCGCCAGCGCCACCTGGAGACGGGTTCGTACGAGCCGTCCGACGACGAGATGGACGTCGAGGGCCTGGCCCAGTCGGCACCGCGCGCCCAGGAGCTGAAGGCCGTTGCCACGCCGAAGGCCGAGGTCGAGGTGGCCAAGCCCACCCCGCAGCAGGCCCACACCAGCGCCGAGCTGGTGGAGATGCAGCTGGGCATCCAGGCCGACGCCCCGCTGTGCTTCTCCTGCGGTACGAAGATGCAGCGAGCCGGGTCCTGCTACATCTGCGAGGGGTGCGGCTCGACCAGCGGTTGCAGCTGACACAGGGCGGAACTGCGTCGAGGGCAACACTCGGCACACGCTCACCTGACAAGTAGTCCCTGATGAGAGGGGCGTCAGCCTCGCGCTGACGCCCCTCCCGCCTTGGTGGAGACACCTTCCTCTGGGGGCTGATGCGAAACGATGTTTACCGAAGAAAGCTTGTGGTGGGGGCGCCGTGATGGCACGCTCGTGGGCGTGATCAAGAGAATTGAGTCCTCCGCTCGCCTGTGAGCGAGACACCCGGGATTGGACTGCCCGGACATCAGACAACGCTGTTCGGCCACGCGCTCCGACTGCATCGGCTGTCGCCGGACAAGCCCCTGCCACGCGAAGGCGAGCCGTATCCCGATGAGGAACGGCGCCGACGTGGGCCTCGCCCGAAAGCGCCGCGCGACCGCAAGCTGGTGGGAGTCGATGTCGCCCGGATCCTCGACGAGCACTTCGCCGATCCGGACGCTGTGCCGAGTGCGCTGAACGACCGCTTCCATGACGTCTACGTACCGATCCACCACATCGAGCACATCGTCACTGCCGCCGACATGGCTGGGGAAGTCCGCGCACGGGAAGCCGGTCGGTGGCTGGTGCGGCACGCGACCGATAGGTCCGCCGTCACGGTCGGGTTGGCCTTGCTCGCTGCCGTGGGCACGGTGGACGACATCCCACTGATCCAGATCATCGGACTGCTTTCCTGCCACTTCGGCCCACTCGCAGCACGGGGCCTTGAGCGCTTGCCCGGCGGTGCGGATGCACTGATGTGGCTGGCGGAGCGGGTGACCGGCTGGGGCAGGGTTTACATCGTGGAGGCTCTGTGCCGGCTCGTGGACGGTGACCCGGTCGTCCGACCCTGGCTGTCGCGGAGAGCGGCCGACGGCGACTTCCTCAACGGCTACTTCGTCGGCCGGGTCGCGCGGGTGGCCGAACTTCACAAGGCCGTCGAGATGTTCGGGGACGACGCCGAGCTGGTTGACCACACGACCCGGCTTCTCCACGCGATGACGTACGGCGAAGGCATGGGCACCTCACTCCGTCGCTACCCGTACGCGGTCCTGGTCCTGGAGGCGCACGTCCGCGCACTCGGGGACCTTGAGCCGACGGTCGAGCGCTACCTCGCCGCGGCGACGATCGCCCAATACCTGACCAATGAGACACCGATCGGCTCCGACGATCCTGGCTCCAGAGCGGGTTGGGAACGAGGCCGAGCTGCGTACCTCGCGCTGCTCGACAAGGAGGACTGGTGTGCCACAGCGCGTGAAGGACTCGCTGCCGAGGACGGCCGGATCACGTGGCTGGCCGACTATGTGGCCCCGGGACTCAAACTGAGGGCCTTTCCAGCCCGACAGGCCGAGAGCTGAGGAATAGCGCACGCCAGGAACAAGTGCTCTGCACCGGATCCTCGGCATCCTCTGGGTGTGAAACCACGGTCAGGGCGGGGGCGCCGATTCCTGGCGCCCCCGCCCTGGACCTCGCTATGCGTGGCGCGCCCGCCCCATCGTTGCCGTGAACGTCGACGGGTCGTCCTCGAAGCCGTGGATGCCGGGATGGAAGTCCCAGGTACCGGATCCTTCGCGCACGAGTTCCGCGACGGTCGCCGCTGTTGCCCCCAGAATGTCGCCGAAGTTGTCCTCGGCAAGGACGGTGTAACCCTCACGGATACGGAGCGCCGGGTTGATCACACTGACGAACGTGCGGTGCTCGGAGCGCTGTTGGATGACGACGCCGACGACCACGCGCGCGTAGCGGGCGTCCAGCCGGTCCAGCTCGACCGTCATGACCTCGTCCCAGCCGAAGCCCTTGCCGTCCTTGCTGTCGCGGTTGAGGTAGATGGTTCCGTCGGGGGAGCGGCTGTCGAAGTGCACTACATACGCGGGATCCCCGTACGGATCGCTCGCCAGGTAGGTGGCGGCGACGACGTCCAGATCGGTGGGCGGCTGTCCCGCCGGACTCGGGTCCCACTTCAGGGCGATCTCGACCTTGCGGATGCCCTTCTTGAGGCCGTTCACCAGACTTCCCCTTCCCCCCAGTGGTGCCGCCCGAACTGCCGGGCAGACAAGGCAGATTGCCCATCCTGCCACGCGCGCCCGTGCACTTGGGGGCGAGCTCTCCGCCCGAGGGTGACCGACGCCACGCTCCGTGGCCTTACGATGGCGCGGTGCTGGTCAAGTGGATTCGCTGCACCGTGGTGGACCGCCGCGGTTTCGAGCGGGGGCAGCGAAAGTGGGCGGGGCTTCTGGGGGAGCCGGGGTTTCGGGGGCAGGGTGGTGGCTGGAGCCGGGGTCGGCAGGGCGTGGCGCACATCTTTGCCTTCTGGGAGAGCCGTGCCTTCTACGACTCCTTCATGGCTCGCTCCCACGACCGCCTGGCGACAGCACAGTCGGGCACCTTCAAGGACAGCCAGGTCAAACTGTTCGACTACCGTTTCGACGTGAAGACCGGCTTCGAACCGCGGTTCTCGGACGCCGACCTGGTACGGGTCGCCCACTGCCGCGTTCACGAGGAGCGAGCCGAGCACTTCACACTGATGCAGGAGAAGGTCTGGAACCCGGCGATGGCCGGTTCCCCCGGCATGATCCGCGGATTGTTCGGAGAGGCGCCGGGAAACGAGTTCCTGGTGCTGTCGATGTGGCTGTCGACCGCCGAACACGGCAAGTACCGCACCGAGCGTGTGGAGCGCCTGGCCCTGCGGGCCCAGATCGAGGCGGACGTAGTCGCCCTCACGGGCGACATTGTGCAGCTCGAGCCAAGCTGGACGGTTTGACGTCCGGACCTGTTACTTGTGCGCCTTACCGTGGCTCTTGGTGCCGGAGGATGTGACCTACGCTGTATGAAGGCCGTACGAGTGCTCGATCGGCCCTCAACCGATCTAGGGTTTTGGCATGGCACGACCACGGCGCATCGTCCTTGTTCGACACGGCGAGTCAACGGGCAATGTTGATGACACCGTGTACGAGCGCGAACCCGACCACTCCCTGGGCCTCACCGGTCAGGGCTGGCAGCAGGCTGAGGAGACGGGCAAGCGGTTGCGCGAGGTGTTCGGCCGAGAGCGCGTCAGCGTGTACGTCTCTCCCTACCGCCGTACGCACGAGACCCTGCGTGCCTTTCATCTGGACCCCGAGCTCATACGCGTGCGCGAGGAGCCCCGGCTGCGTGAGCAGGACTGGGGAAACTGGCAGGACCGTGACGACGTCCGGCTGCAGAAGGCCTACCGGGACGCGTACGGACACTTCTTCTACCGCTTCGCCCAGGGCGAGTCCGGCGCCGACGTGTACGACCGAGTCGGCGGTTTCCTGGAGAGCCTGTACCGCAGCTTCGAGGCGCCCGACCATCCGCCGAACGTGTTGCTGGTCACCCACGGCCTTGCCATGCGGTTGTTCTGCATGCGCTGGTTCCACTGGACGGTCGCTGAGTTCGAGTCGCTGGCGAATCCGGGGAACGCGGAGATGCGGATGCTCGTTCTCGGAGACGACGGCAAGTATGTGCTCGACCGGCCCTTCGAACGCTGGCGGGATCCGGAGCCGTACGGGATCACCGGATAGGGTGGCAGGGCGATGACCGCTGATTCCTCTCCCGACGGGCGCCTGGACCGCGCCCTGGCCAGCCTGCGCGGACTGGCCGTGGGGGACGCGCTGGGCTCACAGTTCTTCGTACCGGTGAACTACCCGCTGCTGAAGCACCGCGAGCTGCCGCCCGGCCCCTGGCAGTGGACGGACGACACGGAGATGACCTGCTCCGTGGTCGCGGTCCTGGCCGCCCACCACCGCATCGACCAGGACGCCCTCGCCCACTCCTTCGCTGACCATCACGACTTCGACCGTGGCTACGGCCCCGCGGTCAACCGCCTGCTGCGACTGGTCCGGGAAGGCGGTGACTGGCGAGAGCTCGCCGCCCAGCTCTTCAACGGCCAGGGGTCCTGGGGCAACGGTGCCGCGATGCGGATCGCGCCCCTGGGAGCCTGGTACGCGGACGATCCGGAGCAGGCGACCCACCAGGCCGAGATCTCCTCGTACCCGACCCACCAGCACCGTGAGGCCGTGGTCGGCGCCATGGCCGTCGCCGCGGCCGCCGCGCTGGCTGCCGCTCCCAGCGGGCCGCCCAGCCCGGAGGCGCTTCTCGACGGAGTCGTCGCGCTCGTTCCGAAAAGCGCTGTCGGCGCGGGCCTGCGGCGTGCCCGGGACATGCTCGACTACGCGGATGCAGGCACCGTCGCGGCCGTGCTCGGCTGTGGCCGGCGTACGACGGCCCACGACACCGTGCCTTTCGCGCTCTGGGCGGCCGCCAGAGGGCTGGGGGACTATGAGCAGGCGTTCTGGACGACGGCGCAGGTCGGCGGTGACGTGGACACGACCTGCGCCATCGTGGGTGGGGTGATCGCCTCCGGCAAGGCGGGGACGCCGCCGGCCGCATGGGTGGAGCAGACGGAGGCTTTGCCCGACTGGGTGCCCACCTCCATTTGACGGGACCTGCCACGCATCTGATGGGACCTGCCGCGGCGGTTCTGCCGCGGTCGTTGTCCGTCGGCGGGGCGCAGTGTGCGGTCCGATCGGAAACTCTCTGTGTGCGTCGGGAACTCTGTGTGACCACTCGGGCGTTCTCGCAGTATCCGCTGTGTGAGGAGTGGGTTCGCACAGGCAGGTGACATACGAGGGCCGCAGGGGGTGGGTCGTGCATTTCGTAGGGGGTTCGCTGACGCTGCATGCCGTGCTGACGCTGCTGGGCGTGCTGGCAGTGCTGGCCCGAGCGCGCGTCGTGCGAATGGCCGGACCGCCCTCGCCGTCCGTCTCCCGGACCGCGGCCGGCCATGCGCAGCGTTGTACGGGGCCTGTCGGCTCAGCCGATGCCCGGACCCGCGGTGCCGGCGAGGGCATCCAGGTCGCTCTTTCGGACTCTAATGACCAACCAGGCGGTTACCAGAGCGAGTACGGCCATGGCCGCGGCCGCGATGAAGCCCGTCGAGATGCCCTGAGCGAGCACCTCGTGCCCCCAAGGAGCGGGCAGCTGATGTGTCTGACCGAACTCGGCCTTCTGCTCCGCCGAACCCTCGGCGAGGAACTTCGGCAGTTGCTTCTCCGCCTCGTCCTTGCTGGCCGAGCCGAACACCGTCGTCAGGATGGACAGGCCGAGCGAACCGCCCACCTGCTGCGTGGCGTTGAGCAGTCCGGATGCCGCGCCCGCCTCGTGCTGGGCGACACCGGAGACCGCGGTGAGTGTGAGCGTCACGAAGTTCAGACCCATGCCGAAGCCGAACACCAGCATCGGCCCGAGCACACCGCCGACGTAAGAGCTGTCGGAGCTGATGAGGGCCTGCCAGCCCAGCCCGATCGTCGCGAGCGCCGAGCCCACGATCATGAACGGCTTGGGCCCGAGCACCGGAAGGAACCGTTGGGACAGGCCGGCCCCCAGTGCGATCACGACCGTCACGGGCAGGAAGGCGAGACCCGCCTGGATCGGGGTGTACCCCAGCACGTTCTGCACGAAGAGCACGATGTAGAAGAACATGCCGAACATCGCCGCGGCGAGGCTCAGCATGATCACGTACGTCCCCGAGCGATTCCGGTCGGCGAACATCCTGAGCGGCGTTATCGGTTCCTTGGCACGGGACTCGATGAACGCGAAGGCCAGCAGCAGGACCACGGCGGCGCCGAAGGATCCGATGGTCAGGCTGTCCCGCCATCCCTCGTCCGCTGCGCGGATGAAGCCGTAGACGAGCAGGGCCATGCCTGCCGTCGAGGTGAGTGCGCCCGCGACGTCGAAGCGCCCGGTGTGCCGTTCGGAATCGCTGATGTACAGCGGTGTGAGTACGGCGATCAGCACGCCGATGGGTACGTTCACGAAGAGCACCCACCGCCAGTCGAGCCACTCCGTGAGCATGCCGCCCGCGAGCAGGCCGATGGCACCGCCGCCCGCGGAGACCGCGGCGAAGACGCCGAAGGCCCGGTTCCGTTCCGGCCCTTCGGGGAACGTCGTGGTGATGAGAGCCAAAGAGGTGGGCGACGCGATCGCGCCTCCCACTCCCTGCAGGACTCGTGCGGCCAGCAACTGCCAGGGCTCCTGCGCAAGGCCGCCGAGCAGCGAGGCGAAGGTGAACAGCAGGATCCCGGCCATGAAGACCCGGCGGCGGCCGAGGATGTCGCCGGCCCGGCCGCCGAGGAGCAGCAGGCCGCCGAAGGTGAGCGTGTAGGAACTGACGACCCAGGTGAGGTCGGTCGTACTGAACTTGAGCGCGTCTTGAATGTGCGGGAGTGCGATATTCACAATCGTCGCGTCGAGTACCACCATGAGTTGGCAGGCCGCGATGACGGTGAGCGCGATGCCGGGATGTCCCTCCCGGCGGGCCGCACCTGGTTTCTGGTCCTGAGTCAACTGAGAGGTTGTCACTATGGGTCCCCCACAAGTGCCCTAGTGAACGATGGCGTTCACTGTTGCGTCAACGGTAGTGAGTCCCAAGTAGTGAACGCAAGCGTTCACTCAGCTTGTTGTCGTGCGGCACGCCCCCCGTTGTTGTCGTGCGGCGTTCCCCCTGCTCCCGGAATTTCCGCTTCCCCTGTCTGTTGGAGACGCTCAGATGGTTACCTCGCGCTGGACGGCCGCCCCCGCTCAGACGGCCTCCCTTCGCCGGCGCGGCGCCGTACTCGAACGCGCGATCCTCGATGCCGCCCTGGATCAGCTCAGTACGGTCGGCTGGAAAGGCCTCACGATGGAAGGCGTCGCTGCCGGCGCCCAGACCGGGAAGGCTGCGGTCTATCGTCGCTGGCCGTCCAAGGAGGACCTCGTCGCGGACGCGCTCCAGGCCGGGCTGCCGCCTTTTGAGGAGGCACCCGATCTGGGCAGCGTGCGCGAGGACCTGCTCACCTTGTGTCGGCGGGCGCGGGATGCGATGTTCTCGCGTCCCGGCTTCGCGCTCAGCGCGGTGATTCACGAATGCGACCCCGCCCAGGCGGCACGCTTCCACAGCGTGATCTTCGGAGGGGTCGTGGAGCCGACCCTCAGGCTGCTACGCGAGATCATCACCCGTGGCATAGAGCGTAAAGAGGTGCGGGATGATGCGGCCAACGGCTACGTATTCGATGTCATCCCGGCGATGCTGATGTACCGATCCAAGATGTGCGCAAGTGAATGGAATGATCGGGATCTCGAAGAGATGATCGACCAGTTGATGCTCCCGCTGTTGCGGCCGACCGGCGGATGACCGGGGTTCGCGGTGCCCGTGAAGCCGTTCGGGGAACCGGGGTGTCGGAGGGTGATCCGGTCGGCGTACGCTAAGGGCGCCATGCCGTACGAACCGCCTACTCACACCGTCGAGCGCTCCCTCCGCGCCACGACCGGAGCGAAGATCATTGCCGGTGTCGACGAGGTGGGGCGCGGCGCGTGGGCCGGTCCCGTCACCGTCTGCGCGGCGATCACCGGACTGCGCCGGCCTCCCGAAGGTCTCACCGACTCCAAGCTGCTCAGCATCAAGCGGCGCACGGAGCTCGCCCACGTGCTGCGGGACTGGGTCACGTCCTACGCCCTGGGACATGCCTCACCGGAGGAGATCGACCAGATGGGCATGACGGCCGCTCTGCGGCTCGCGGCGGTGCGCGCCCTGGATGCACTGCCGATCCGTCCCGACGCGGTGATCCTCGACGGGAAGCACAACTACCTCGGGACGCCCTGGAAGGTCCGTACTGTGATCAAGGGCGACCAGTCGTGCGTCGCCGTGGCAGCGGCCTCCGTGATCGCCAAGGTTCAGCGCGACAAAATGATGGCCGAACTGGGCATCGACCATGCAGACTTCGATTTTGCGGCCAACGCCGGGTATCCGTCGCCCGTGCACAAGGCCGCACTGGAGGAGCGGGGCCCCACCCCGTACCACCGGTTGTCGTGGGCGTATCTTGATGCGCTGCCCCAGTGGCGGCACCTCAAGAAGGTCCGCAGCTGGGCGGATGGAAGCGTTCCGGAGATCGAGGGGCAGCTCGGCTTCGATTTCTGACGGTTCCGCTCGCACTCATGTGCCACCCGCTGGCGCGAGCCGTACCACCGTTTGATAAATATCAGCTCATGCCTCTCATTCCCGAGGAGCCTCAGATTCACGAGAGTGCCCAGGGTCCCCGCGCCACTCCGGCCAGCGGCCGTAACGCGCCGACCCCTCGTCCTGTACCCGGCCCCCGCCCCGCGGCTCACCCGCGACCCGGTCGCCCAGGCCCGCTGAGGCCCGCGCCACCGGTGCAACGTACGCCGCGCGACGTGGCCGTGGCCAAGCCCGGACCGTCGGGCCCCGCCACCCCTGTCGCCGCCGCTCCGGCCGCGGTGACCCCGCAGATCCAGCTGATCCCGGCCTCCGCCGAGGGTGCGCTCGATGCTGCAGAAGAAGCCGTCGACCTGCTGCTGGACTCGGGTCGCGCCCCCGGCGACGTGCTGGTGATCACCACCGGCGAGCAGCACCCGTGGGCCGTCCATGAGCTGTCCTTCGGTGAAGCGTCGTACTGGGCGCAGCACGACGCTGCCGACGACGTCTTCTACACGGAGGTCGCCATGGCTTCCCGCGCCGCTGCCCGTCCTGTGGTTGTGGTCGCCGTCAATGGCGGCCCCGACTCGGCCGCCGCCGAGGTCCTACCGCTCGCTCATGCGCGGGCCGGTGCCCTGCTGATCGTCTGCGGCGACCCGCAGCAGATCAACTCGGTGTTGGGTACTGGCATCTGAGCCCCGTCCGGTACGTTTGGGGCACGCTGGGGTGACGAAGGATGCCGTCCAGGCGGCACCTGCACGGCGGTCGTTTCTGTGTGCCTGCACACGCGCGTGGGGTGGCATCCAGGTGCGGATGCCGCGCCTTGTTCTGGAAGGTTGCGGGCCGGGTCATGCTGTGGCTGTCCGGCGTGCCGGCGGGGTGTTCCCCGTACCGGTGCTCGGAGTTGTCGTACGGACTCGGCGGTGTGCCGTGAATGCCCGCCACGGCCTAGGAGTACGGCATTCAGCGCGCGGCCCGCGGGTACAACGCTCGGGCGGGTCAGCGGGCCGCCGCTCGGCGCAGGACCTCCGATACGGCGCCGCCCGTGCGTGGCGGCGGAGGCGGCGCCTCGGAGGTGGCGAAGGGCTCAGGTGTCGAGTCCACGTTCGGGCGGCGTCCGCCTCGGCCCTCGCCGATGACCTGCCAGCCGTCTCGGGTCAGTGTGATGTACGCCCCGCAACGCAACCCGTGCAGAGTGCAGGCGTCACGCAGTCCCCACATCCACGCGCCGTCCTCTTCCGTCCAACGGGCGTCACCCTCGCGGCAGTAGAGCAGCACGGCGGTGCGCACCGGTGTGCGGCGCCGCAGGTCGTGCGGGATCACCCGGCGAAGCTGGGCCAGCAGCACGTTGCGGGACATCCACCCGTCCGCCGGTGCCGGTCGGCGGGTGAACGAGGCGCTCGCCCGTAGTCGCTCGTCGGGGTCGAGGACCGCCACGATCGCGGTTGCCGGTTTGGGACGGTGGCGCGTGTGCAGCCCGCTGACGACCTCGCGGGGATTGCTCAGCAGAGGGATTCCCGCGGCGGCCCACTCCGCGGGTTCGAGCATGCGGGCCAGAGGATTGGCGGATGCGGCGGACAGGTCGGCAGGCGACGACGTCGACGCCGCGGAGGACGGAGCGAATCCGAAGGTCACGGTCCTCCCTTCGGCTACGCGCCCATACTGCGGGCGGGGTCGGATTCGGGGGAGCGCACACCGCAGCAGAGCCCTACCTGATCACGGACGAGCCGTACGGGGAGCGGACTCCAATTCTTCCTGTCGAACTTGGTTGCGGCAACGAGCAATTGGGCCTACCGAACCTTTTCTGGCGATTGGTGTCTTATATCCCTACCCGGTGTTCTGAGAGACGACGCACGGGACGTTCGAGCACGGCACGTTCGTACGTCGGCGCAGGACTGCGGGCCTCGTCTCGCGCGTGCTCATCCGCGTACCGCCAGGACCAGGGGCAACACCCTCTGGGCGCCGGACCGCAGGAGCAGGCGGGCGGCGACAGCGAGGGTCCAGCCGGTCTCGGTCACGTCGTCCACGAGCAGCACGGGGCCGGGTGCGGCATGGAGGGCCTCCTGCAGGGGCGGGGGGACGACGAGCGCTCCTTCGAGGGCACGCAGGCGTTGGGCGCTGTTGGAGCGGGGAAGGGACAGCTCGGCCGCATGGTCCGTGTAGGCCAGGGAGCCCAGCAAGGGGAGGCGACCGACCGCGGAGATTCGGCTGCCGAGCGACTGGATCAACTGTGGCCTCGTGCGCGAGGGCATGGTGATCACGCCGACGGGACGGGGTGGGGCGTCCGGCCTGCCGGACGCCCAGCCGTCCGGTGCCTTGGCCCAGTCGGCCAGTACGGTCACGACGGCGTTCATCACGTCGTCGGGCGCGGGGGCGTCCGGGGTGTGGGGCGCGAGGAGGGGGCGGAGCCGGTTGCCCCAGCCGATGTCGGAGAGCCGGCCCAGCGCCCGGCCCGGGGTGGCTTGCTCGCCGGGCGGGATACGGCCCTTGAGGTTGACGCCGATGGCCGGGAGTCCGGTCGGCCACATTTTGCGGGGATCCACCACGACACCCGCGCGCGTGAGCGAGCCACCGGCGGTGTCCAGTGCGTCCGGGGAGACCTCGGCTGTGAAACGGGGGCCGGCGCAGTTGTCGCAACGGCCGCAGGGGGCGGCCTCGCCGTCGTCCAGCTGCTGCCTCAGGAACTCCATGCGGCAGTCGCTCGTGGTGGCGTAGTCGCGCATGGCCTGCTGCTCGGTGGCGCGCTGCTTGGCAACCCATGCGTACCGCTCGGTGTCGTACGACCAGGGGGTGCCGGTGGCGACCCAGCCGCCCTTGACGCGATGGACGGCGCCGTCCACGTCGAGGACCTTGAGCATGGTTTCCAGGCGGGTGCGGTTCAGCTCCACGAGGGGTTCGAGCGCGGGCAGCGACAAGGGGCGGTCCGCCTGCGCGAGGATGTCGAGGGTGCGGCGGACGGCCTCCTCGGGCGGGAACGCGACGGAGGCGAAATAGGCCCAGATCGCTTCGTCCTCACGGCCCGGCAGCAGGAGGACTTCGGCGTGTTCGACGCCGCGCCCGGCGCGGCCGACCTGCTGGTAGTACGCGATGGGGGAGGAGGGCGAACCCAGGTGGACGACGAAGCCCAGGTCGGGCTTGTCGAAGCCCATGCCGAGTGCGGACGTGGCCACGAGCGCCTTGACCTTGTTCGCGAGCAGGGCTTCCTCGGCCTGCTGGCGTTCGGCGTTCTCCGTCTTTCCCGTGTAGGAGGCGACGGTGTGACCGCACTGCCGCAGAAAGGCGGTGACCTCCTCGGCCGCGGCGACCGTGAGGGTGTAGATGATTCCGGAACCCGGCAGGTCACCCAGGTGATCGGCGAGCCAGGCAAGCCGGTGGGCCGCGTCGGGCAGCTGGAGCACTCCGAGACTGAGGCTCTCGCGGTCCAGCGGGCCACGCAGCACCAACGCGTCCGTGCCCGTGCCTGTGCCCAGTTGTTCGGCCACGTCGGCAGTGACCCGTGCGTTGGCGGTAGCCGTGGTGGCGAGCACCGGAACGCCGGACGGGAGGTCGGCGAGCATGGTGCGCAGCCGCCGGTAATCGGGGCGGAAGTCGTGCCCCCAGTCGGAGATGCAGTGGGCCTCGTCGACGACGAGGAGTCCGGTGGCAGCGGCCAGTTCGGGCAGGACGTTGTCGCGGAAGTCCGGGTTGTTGAGCCTCTCGGGGCTCACCAGCAGCACGTCGACCGTGCCCGTGGCGACCTCGGCCTGGATGGTTTCCCACTCCTCCGTGTTGGAGGAGTTGATGGTCCGGGCGTGGATACCGGCGCGGGCAGCCGCGTTGACCTGGTTGCGCATGAGCGCGAGCAGGGGCGAGACGATGACGGTGGGCCCCGCTCCGCGCTCGCGCAGCAGGGCGGTCGCCACGAAGTACACCGCGGACTTGCCCCAGCCCGTGCGCTGCACGACGAGGGCCCGGCGCTTGTCCGCCACCAGCGCCTCGATCGCCCGCCACTGGTCCTCGCGCAGTCGGGCCGATCCGGTGCCGTCCCCGACCAGACGGGTGAGGACCGCATCGGCTGCCGCGCGCAATTCCGCGTTGCTCGTGTGCGTCATACGTCCCATACAACAGGACCGCACTGACAGCCGGGGATCCTCACCGGCCGAGGCGGCGGACGCCTCAGCGGGCGCAACCAGGCATGCAGGACCATGATGGCGTGTCCATGATCGGACTTATCCACAGGTTAAAGCGGAACCTGGTGATCCGCGAGATCGTCTGGGCATGACGAATCACAGCGAAACGACTGGATCCTCCGAGAACGGCGACATCGGCGGACGAGACGGATATGAGAGGCATGAAGCCTCTGGCGCGGACGGCGGGCGACCCGGGACCGCGCCCAGCCGGCACGTCGAGTGCGTGACGTACGCCGCCCACGGAGGCGACCATCAAGTCACTCTACGTACGCCGGCCGAACTGGCCGACGCGCTGCCGTACCTGCTCGGGTACCGCCCCGAGGACAGCATCGTCCTGGTCGCCCTGCACGACCGAGGCGGTCGGGGCCGGTTCGGCGGACGGGCCCGGCTCGGCATTCCGACCAGCGGGGACGACTGGGAGTCCGCGGCCCGGCAGCTCGCCCAGGGACTGATCACGGGCAGCGCGCGCAGGGGTGTCAAACCCGAGCAGATGGTGGCGTATCTCTGCCAGGAGCCCGCCAAGGGCGAGACGGGGCAGCAGGTCATGGGGCGGCTGGCCCGGCTCGCCGGGCTGCTGCGCACGGAGTGCGGCCGCCTCGACGTACCCGTCATCGAGGCGCTGTGCATCTCCGACGGCCGCTTCTGGTCGTACTGCTGCCCGAGCGAGGGATGCTGTCCCCCCGAAGGGCTGCCGATGGGGCTGCCCGGCACCTCCGTGCTGGCTGCCGCGGCTACCTATGCCGGGCTCCAAGTGCGAGGCACTCTGCGCGAGTTGCGGGCCAGGCTGCTGCCCTGGGAGACCGCCGCCGCACTGGAGCAGGAGGCCGTCCTGGACGCCACGAGCATGGCGCAGATCCCCAGGATGCTGGATGAAACCGGCCGGGCGGACGTGGCAGAGGAGACCATGTCCCTGGCCGAGCGGGTGATGGCACGGTTCGCCGAGGCGGTGCCCGTCTCCGGGCCCCTCCTGGCGGACCTGCGTGATGACGAACTGCTCGGACACGAGGAAGCGGCCACGCTGATCCTCGGCCTGCAGGACCGCTCGACGCGCGACCGTGCGGCCGAGTGGATGGAGGGCCCCGAGGCCGGCCCGGCGCTGCGTCTCTGGCGAGCCTTGGCCCGCCGTTGCGTCGGGTCGTACGGCGAGCATGCGGCGGCCCCGCTCACCCTCGTCGGCTGGGTCGCCTGGTCGGCCGGGGACGACATCGAGGCCCGAGAAGCCATGGCCATGGCCCTGGGAGCCGATCCCGACTACCTCTTCGCCCGCCTCCTGCACCAGGCGTGCAACGAGGGCCTGGACCCGGAGTCCATCCGCCGCTGTCTGCGCGAGGCGCGCATGGCGCGTGCGGCAGAGGGAGCGGGAGGAGGGACCGGCGAGAGGGGATCTGAGCCCTCGACGCGGCAGGAAATCGTGGCGCCGACGCAGGCGGACGTGACAGATGTTGGTGGAACTCCGTCGCCGCGGGGCGTGACCGGTGTCGGGGACGCCCCCACGTCGCAGGACGTGACCAGTGTCCAGGACACTTCCGCGTTGCAGAACGGGGTGGGTGTCGGTGGAGCGGGCGCGGCGGCTTCCCGTCGCCGTCGCCGGAGCAGGTCCGGCGGCGGCCCGGACGGCCGCCCGCACGTCTCAGGCGCCGAAGAACGGCCGGCGGGGACGGATGAATCCCACGCTCGCCCACGGCCGACGGGTACGCGTCCTGGTGCTGCGGGAACAGCCGGTACGCGCCCACGGCCGTCGGGGAAGGGGAACGCGCGCCCGCACCCCACGGGCCAGGACAGCACACGGCGGCGCGACACCCGACCCGGAGTCGCGCGACCGGGAGGCGATGCGGTCGAGGGGGAGGCATGAGTGACCGCCCGGAAGGTGACGGCGGCCGACTCCGTGGCCTCTCCGGTCGGCTGCGCGGGTGCGGCGCGCGGATGTGGCATGCCCTCCGCCGCGGGACGGCGGGCGAGCCGGACCGAGGCGGGTCCGGGCACGGCGGGACGGGGCGAGGTCGGCCGGGAGACGGAGAGGCAGGGCAGACGCTCGGTCGTCGCGGGGCCCGCTCTCTTCTCGCCCGCCGCCATTCGGTCGGCTTCCAGGGCTGCGGGCGTGACCCCGATGAGGTCCGTCCCGTTCACCTGAGTGGCGGAACGGCCGGACGGGTGCCGCCCACCGCCCTTGTCCCTCAGGAGCCCCGCACCCGGCGCCGTACACGACCCAGGCGCACAGAGCGCAGAGGAAGCCGCCCCTTGCATCAGCCGACTCCGCCCTCCGCCGCCGACGACAACAGCTCTGCTCTCGGCAGTTCCTCTTCGCCCCGGGGCGGAGACGTCGATCTACCGGCCCAGGCCGCGGGCTCGAATGCGGACGAGCCGATTTTCGCGAGCGACACCGAGCGCACCGCAAGGGCGATGAGGTACGACCAGCGCCTGACTCCGGGGCCGGACCCGGACGTGCCCTATCCCTTACGGACCGGGCAGGCGCACGTTCTCACGGGCAAGGACCAAAGGCTGCCCTCATGGGCAGGTCCAGGGCACCTGTCCACGTCCACCGGGCAGGACCAGCAGCCCACCCCAGGAGCGGACCCCGACAGCCGTCCGTCTCCGTCGACGGGGCAGGTCGACCGGTGGCCGGCTCCAGCGGCGGGTCCAGCTCGGCACTCGTCCGCGCCCGCGGACCAGAACCAGCCCCCGCCTATGGCCGGACCACAAAGGCCCGTTCCGTCGACAGCCCAGCACTGGACCCCACCCCCGGCCGTCCCCCGTCCGCAGCGCACAACCTCGCCCCCTCCGCAGAACCACTTGCCGCCGCACCCAAGCCCGCCCCTGCCCGCTCGCCGCCCTGGCGACCTCCCCCCGGCCCACACCGCCCTCATCTGCGTCGCGCTCCCAGGTCTCGCCATCTCCTCGGATCAGGGGCAGTTGACCGGATGCGGGCTGGAAGGCTTCTATCGCGCGGGCCGGCGTGTGCTCTCCCGCTGCCAGGTTCGCGTCGCCGGTCGCGAACCGGTCGCCGTCCAGGCCCGGACGACCGCGGCGGACCACGTGCGCTTCGTGGGGACACTGCGCGTTTCCCCCGGCACCGGTCCTGATCCGGACGTTGTTGTCGAACGCACACGTCACGCGGACGGCACGGAGCGCATCACGCTCCACAGCGCGGCCCCCCGCCCGCTCCGTCTGCCGGTGGAGGTGGCCCTCGGCACGGATCTGGCCGACCTCGGCGCGATCGCATCGGGACGAGCGGGGCCCGAACTGCCCGCCAGCGTCCACGACTCCGGCCTGCGCTGGTCCTGCGCCGACGGGAGCGCATCGGTCACGGCCGATCCGCCACCAGCCGATGCCCTGGCCTCGGCAGGACTGCTGCGCTGGGAGTTCCACCTGCCCCCGGGGGGCACGGCAAGCGTGGAACTGCGGGTACGACCGGACGGCGCTGGACCCGTCAGATCCGTGGGGCGCGCAGCGACCAGCCCACTGGCGTCCGCACGGGCGACAGGCGACCACGCCGGCGTGAAAGCCCTGCTGCACACCGGCGGCGAGGACCTGCAAGCCCTGCTGCTGCGCGATCCGGCGCATCCCACAGACACGTACCTGGCGGCAGGAGCACCCTGGCGCTGCGGGCTGGCGCCGGCCGAGGCGCTCGCCGCGGCCCGGATGACACTGCCCCTCGGCACCAGGCTCGCCGCAGGCACCCTGCGCATCCTCGCGCGCACCCAACTCCCAGGCACGGGGTCACAATCCGGCATGATCCCCGGGCCGAGGCGGGACGCGGGGGCACATCTGCCGCCCGGTTGCACGGGCACGGAGGCCACGCTGCTCTTCCCGGCTCTTCTCGCGGAGGCCAGGAGGTGGGGACTTCCGCACCATGAGACGGAGGAACTGCTGCCGGCGGCCGAACGGTGTCTGGCCTGGCTGCGGACGACCGTGGGCGACGGGGCGTATCTGTGCGATCCGCAGCCCGGCGGGCCCGTCCGCTGTGAGACACAGGCCCATGCCCACCGCGCGGCCCTGCTCGGTGCCGAGCTGCTCGACGCGTGCGGCAGACCGGGTGGCACCGAGCTGCGGCAGTGGGCACGGGAACTGCGGACTGCGTTCCGCGCGGACTTCTGGATCGAGGACCGCGGTGGCGGCCGGCCGGCGACCGCCCGTGCCCCGGACGGGCGCCTCGTTCCGCAGCTCGGTGCGACCGCCGTCCACTTGCTCGACACCGGGCTGCTGGGCGGGGGCGAGCTGGCACCCGGGCTGCTCGACCGAGTACAGACCGAACAGCTCGCCAGACTGTTCGGGAGCCCGGCCCTGGATTCCGGCTGGGGGCTGCGAGGGCTGGGCGCGAAGGAGGCGGGATACAACCCCTTCGGTCATCGCGCCGGTGCCGTCCGGGTCCACGAGACGGCGGTCGCCGTCGCGGGCCTGGCCGCGGCCGGCTACGAGAAGGAGGCCGGTTCGCTGCTGCGGGGCGTACTGGCGGCAGCCGAGACCTTCGGCCACCGGCTCCCCGAGATGTACGCGGGGGAGCAGCGCACCGACGGGAGCGCACCGCTGCCCCATCCGGCGGCCTGCCGCCCCTCGGCGACGGCAGCGGCCGCCGGGGTCCTGCTGCTGACCACCCTCGCGGGGATCCGCCCGGACGCCCCGGCCGGGACGGTCACGCTGCGTTCCATGCGCAGCGCGCCCCTCGGGGAGCTCAGCCTGACCGGCTTGCGGGTCGCGGGTTCCCCCTTCTCCGTGCGGGTCAGCCGACTCGGCCTTGCCATGGTCGAGGAGGCGGCCGACGGACTCCAACTGAGAGCCTGACCTCGTACGACATGGCAGCGGACGACGATCGGGAGCGCACCGCGAATCCCCGGTCGGACCGAAGCCGACCAGCCACCGATGCGGCCGACGAAGGGAGTGTTTATCGTCAGGCAGACGACTATGATCGCCGCATGCCCTACGACCCGTCAGCATTTCCGCCCTTCGCCGTCACCGTGGACCTGGTCGTGCTGACCGTGCGCCGTCATGCCCTGTGCGCGTTGGCGGTGCGCAGGGGTGAGCCGCCGTTCCAGGGGCGCTGGGCGCTTCCCGGCGGCTTCGTACGGGCCGACGAGGATCTGGCTCAGGCCGCGGCGCGCGAGCTGGCCGAGGAGACCGGACTGCGCGCGCACGATCCGGCCGTCCCCGTGCAGGACAACGGGGCACATCTGGAACAGCTCGCGACCTACGGCGACCCCAAACGGGATCCCAGAATGCGTGTCGTCAGCGTCGCCCACCTCGCCCTCGCCCCCGATCTGCCCGCTCCCCGCGCGGGTGGCGACGCCAGCAACGCACGCTGGGCGCCCGTCGAGGAACTGCTGCAACAGAGCGGATACGGCCGGGACGGCGAACCGGTCGCGCCGCTCGCGTTCGACCATGCCCAGATCCTGGCGGACGGCGTGGAACGTGCCCGTTCCAAGATCGAGTACTCGTCGTTGGCCACCGCGTTCTGCCCGCCAGAGTTCACCGTCGGCGAGCTGCGCCGTGTCTACGAGGCGGTGTGGGGTGTCGCGCTCGACCCCCGCAACTTCCACCGCAAGGTGACGGGAACCCCCGGCTTCCTCGTCCCCACCGGGGGGACGACCACCCGTCAGGGCGGCCGTCCCGCGCAGCTCTTTCGGGCAGGCGGCGCCACCCTGCTCAACCCGCCGATGCTGCGCCCCGAGGTGTGACACCGGGGGCGCCGGGCACCGACGGCCGAGCGGCCGTGACCGAACCGCGGACCGGTCTGGGTTCCGAAGGGCGAACAGGGGCCCGATCAGGTTCGTCGGCGGGCCGTCGGAGGATGGCCGGCCGACTGTGGAGCGGGCCTTGTGGTACCCGAAAAACCGGACATAGCGCGCTATCTTGCTACGGGTGATCCAGGCACTCGGACTGACCAGCAACTCCCGCAAGGATCTTCCGCCCGCAGTCGACGACGTCTCCTTCGAGGCGCGCGCAGGCCGTGTCACCGCGCTTCTCGGAGCGGCGGGCGCAGGCAAGACGACGTCGCTCAGGCTGATGCTCGAACTCCAACAGGGCCGTGGCATCACCTATTTCAGAGGCCGCCCCCTGCACCGCATCGCGCACCCCTCGCGCGAAGTCGGCGTGCTTCTGGGTGATGTGCCGGGCCATCCCGCCCGCACCGTGCGCGGTCACCTGCGCATGCTGTGCGCCGCGGCGGGTGTCCCGGTCCGGCGTGCCGACGAAGTCCTCGAGGTGGTCGGCCTCGTCAGCCTGCGGGACGAACGGCTCGGCACCCTCTCGCGCGGCATGGACCGCCGCCTCGGACTGGCCTGCGCCCTGCTGGCAGACCCGCACACCCTCCTGCTCGACGACCCCACCGACGGCCTCTCCGCCCGCGAGAACCAGTGGCTGTACGGCATGCTGCGGGCACACGCCACCCAGGGCGGCACGGTCCTGTTCACCACGGCCGACCCCAAGGAGGCGGCGCGCGCCGCCGACCAGGTGGTCACGCTCGACGCGGGCAGACTCGTCGCCGATCAGGAGGCCGCGGAGTTCGCCCGCACCCGCCTGCGTCCCCGGGTCGCCGTGCGCAGCCCGCACGCCGCCCGCCTCGCGGCCCTGCTCGCCAAGGAGGCCCGCACCGCCCAGCGCTCCGTCGAAGTCGTACGAGAGGGCGGCAATCGTCTGTCCGTGTACGGCAGCACCTGTGCCGGCATCGGCGAGACCGCCTTCCGCCACGGCATCCTCGTCCACCAACTCGCCGACGAGATCGGGGACATGGGCCCGGGTGCGGTGGCGGTCTCCTCGGAAGAGTCACACGCCCCCGGCGGGCCCCACCCGGAGGGTCTGGACCGGGAATCCGGCCCGTCAGAGTTGTCCGGTCCAGCGGGAACGCAGGCCGGTGCGAGCGAGGGTGAAGGGCGCCCTCGGGCGGCCGCTCGCTCCGCCGAAGCCCTCAAGGCCATCGACCACCTGTCCCCGCTTCCACCCCCCATCTCGGTCCGCCCCGCGCCCAGCCCCTTGCGGCCGCTGCGCTACGAGCTGCGTCGCGCCGCCGGGATCGGGACCGGCTTCCTCACCGGCGCCGCCGTCCTTGTCACCTCCGCTCTCACCGCCGTACTCCTGGCACGGATCGGACACACCCCTCAGCCGCGTCTGCTGGCCGCGTGGCCGCGGGAGCTTCCGCTGCCGCCCGCGGCGCTCGGTGCGGGGCTGCTCGGGGCGCTGGCCTTCGGTGATGAGTTCCGCCACCCCGCCCTGGCGGCGGACCGCGGCACGGTGCCCCGCCGACTGGGGCTGCTCGCCGCGAAGCTCGTGGTCGCCGCCGCTACCGCACTGCTGCTGGCCGTCCTCACGGTGGGCTGCGACGCCGAAGTGCTCTACCTCGTCTACGGACGGGAGCTCACGGAAGTTCCGGCCGACTGGTTGTCACTGGGCGCCAGTTGGATCGGGCTCGTGGTCGGCTGTGCGTGGGCCGGTGTGTTGGCCGCGGGAACCTTCCGGTCCACCACGGCCGGACTCGCAGCTGTGGTCGCCGTGCCGGTTCTCGTCGTGCCGCTCGTACACAAGGCCTTGGAGGGGGCGTCCGTGCGGGCGGCGGCCGGACTTCCCGCGCGGCTGCGCGAGGTGTTCCTGCTGCAGTGGCCCTTTGGTGGAGAGCGCTATCTGGCAGCGGTGGCACGGGTGCTCGTCCAACCTGTCGGTGGGGCGCTGACGTTGTCGCTGACCGCTCTGCTCTGCGCATATGTGCTCACGACCCTGCGGAGCAGGGTCCGATGACGACCGTCGGAACCCTTACCGTTCCCGCCATGCGCACAACTCCCCGGGGAACGCCCATTTCTTTCCGATAAGGCGTCAATTGCGACGGGGTGAGCGATCACCCTTTCGTGTGCTTTTCACCAAAGACCTCAAGGGAGTTGGAGACGACGCCGACAAAGGATCCGTGAGTACCCTTGCGCACACCATGATGACCGCCGCCCGCTCCGCAGACTCCGGTCTCGCCGGCCCGGGCGAACTCGACCGCTACCCCTACGCCGAGGCGCCGGCCACCGACCGCGTCGGCGCCCCCTCCTGGGACGGCGCGGACCCGGAGCTGGGCCGTGTGGGCCGACGTACCGCAGGCAACCGCGGGCGCGGGCTGCACGGCCAACTCGTCCAGCAGCTTGGCCAGATGATCGTCTCCGGTGACCTGGGCGCCGACCGTCCGCTGGTGCCCGAGGAGATCGGCCAGCGATTCGAGGTCTCCCGCACCGTAGTCCGCGAGTCGCTCCGCGTCCTGGAGGCCAAGGGTCTGGTCAGCGCCCGCCCGAACGTGGGCACGCGCGTGCGCCCCGTCAGCGACTGGAACCTCCTCGACCCGGACATCATCGAGTGGCGGGCCTTCGGGCCACAGCGCGACGACCAGCGCCGCGAGCTGAGCGAGCTGCGCTGGACCATCGAGCCGCTCGCCGCCCGCCTCGCCGCCGGGCACGGGCGTGAGGACGTCCAGCAGCGACTCGCCGACATGGTCGAGATCATGGGCCATGCCATGGGTCAGGGTGACGCGCTCACCTTCTCCCGTGCCGATGCCGAGTTCCACTCCCTGCTCATCCAGCTCGCGGGCAACCGTATGTTGGAGCACCTCTCGGGGATCGTGTCGGCCGCCCTTCAGGTCTCCGGCAGCCCGGTCACCGGCTGTGACCGACCGACCGAGACCTCGCTGGCGCACCACGGCCGGATCGCCGACGCCCTCGCCACCGGTGACGGTACGGCGGCCGAGGTGGCCATGCGCCAGCTTCTCACCGTTCACCCCGAGGTGGAGCGCGTGGTACCCGCGCCGCGCGAGCACTGACCGCGCACCGACGGCGGCGCGGCCGGCGGTGCCACCCCCCTCCTTTGGCATCGCCCGGCCGGCGAACCGCCTCCCGTCGGACCCCGCAGGATTCTCGAGGAATCCTGCGGGGTCCGACGGTGCGATGTGGCGGCGCGCCCGCCGGAGCGATCAGGTCGAGGCTGCGGCTGACCCCCTCTATCCGGGTCTGATCGGTTTTGATCGCTTACGGGGTGTGACTCGGGCCACGCAGATTGGGCGTAACGCTTGCGGAGACAGCGCGATGACCTAAGAGGTGACAGCCGCGGAGGGAATACGGACGCCGTTCAAGGCGCTGTGCATCTTCCCGGCCCCCGCCCGCACCGTCGGCCCATCCCCAGGCCGGTGGTCGGCTCCTGTCCGCCGTGGACGGGGCCGGAAGCCGTTTTCCAACGTTCCGAGAGGTTGTTCGTGTCGGCCAGCACATCCCGTACGCTCCCGCCGGAGATCGCCGAGTCCGTCTCTGTCATGGCGCTCATTGAGCGGGGAAAGGCTGAGGGGCAGATCGCCGGCGATGACGTGCGTCGGGCCTTCGAAGCTGACCAGATTCCGGCCACTCAGTGGAAGAACGTACTGCGCAGCCTCAACCAGATCCTCGAGGAAGAGGGTGTGACGCTGATGGTCAGTGCCGCGGAGCCCAAGCGCACCCGAAAGAGCGTCGCAGCGAAGAGTCCGGCCAAGCGCACCGCCACCAAGACGGTCGCGGCGAAGACGGTGACCGCCAAGAAGGCCACCGCCACCGCCACGCCGGCGGCACCCGCCGTCGAGCCTGCCGTCGAGGACGAGACGCCCGCGAAGAAGGCCGCCGCCAAGAAGACGACGACCGCCAAGAAGGCGGCCGCGAAGAAGACCGTCGCCACCAAGAAGACGGCGACCAAGAAGACGACCACCGGCAAGGACGACGCCGAGGCCGCCGAGGACGAGGTCCTCGAGGAAGTCAAGCCCGGCGAAGAGGAAGAGGAGGGGGCCGAGAACAAGGGCTTCGTCCTCTCCGACGACGACGAGGACGACGCGCCGGCCCAGCAGGTCGCCGTTGCGGGTGCCACCGCCGACCCCGTCAAGGACTACCTCAAGCAGATTGGTAAGGTCCCGCTGCTCAACGCCGAGCAGGAGGTCGAACTCGCCAAGCGCATCGAGGCCGGTCTGTTCGCCGAGGACAAGCTGGCCAACGCCGACAAGCTCGCTCCGAAGCTCAAGCGCGAGCTGGAGATCATCGCCGAGGACGGTCGCCGCGCCAAGAACCACCTCCTGGAGGCCAACCTCCGTCTGGTGGTCTCCCTGGCCAAGCGCTACACCGGCCGCGGCATGCTGTTCCTGGACCTCATCCAGGAGGGCAACCTCGGTCTCATCCGCGCGGTGGAGAAGTTCGACTACACCAAGGGCTACAAGTTCTCCACGTACGCCACCTGGTGGATTCGTCAGGCGATCACCCGCGCGATGGCCGACCAGGCCCGCACCATCCGTATCCCGGTGCACATGGTCGAGGTCATCAACAAGCTCGCGCGCGTGCAGCGTCAGATGCTCCAGGACCTGGGCCGTGAGCCCACCCCGGAGGAGCTGGCCAAGGAACTCGACATGACCCCCGAGAAGGTCATCGAGGTCCAGAAGTACGGCCGTGAGCCCATCTCGCTGCACACCCCGCTGGGCGAGGACGGTGACAGTGAGTTCGGTGACCTGATCGAGGACTCCGAGGCCGTCGTCCCGGCCGACGCGGTCAGCTTCACGCTCCTGCAGGAGCAGCTGCACTCCGTCCTCGACACCCTGTCCGAGCGCGAGGCGGGCGTCGTCTCCATGCGTTTCGGTCTCACCGACGGTCAGCCGAAGACCCTCGACGAGATCGGCAAGGTGTACGGCGTCACGCGCGAGCGTATCCGTCAGATCGAGTCGAAGACCATGTCCAAGCTGCGCCACCCGTCGCGTTCCCAGGTGCTGCGCGACTACCTCGACTAGGTCGAGGTCGTACGACACGTCGAAGGCCCGGATCACCGAGAGGGATCCGGGCCTTCGTGCTGCGAGCCATGACGCTCTGCATGACTCTGGGTGTCCGATCAACACCCTTGAGTGAGGAGCAGGCATGCGATGTCGCATTGCCCGGGCGCTGGCCCGGCCGCTGGTCCTGGCGGCCGCGGCGGCAGCCATACCACTGATGTCCGCCGCCCCCGCGGCCGCCGACAGCATCGTCGTCGGCGGTTTCCCGGTCGACGTGTCCGAGAGCCCGTGGACGGTGGCGTTGTCCAGCCGTGACCGGTTCGGGGGTACGCGGGCGGGACAGTTCTGCGGCGGTGTGGCGGTCGGCCCGACCACCGTGCTCACGGCGGCCCACTGCCTGGGCGAGGACGTCCTGGGCGCCCCACCGGACCGCATCAGCGACCTCAAGGTGATCGCCGGTCGAACGGCCCTTCTGTCGGACCAGGGCCGAGAGATCCGCGTACGCGACACCTGGGTGAACCCGGACTACGACGGGGCGAGCAACGCGGGGGACTTCGCCGTGCTCAGCCTCACCGAACCGCTGCCACAGGATTCGGTCGTCGGGATGGCGGCTGGTGGTGATCCGGCGTACCGACCGGGGACCAGCGCCTTCGTGTACGGCTGGGGTGACCTCACGGGCGTTGGTGACTACGCGCTCAGCCTGCGGGCGGCACCCGTGCAGGTGCTGTCCGACGCTCTGTGCGAGGAGGCGTACCCGGGCAGTGCCGACGGTACGTACCTCGCCGAGAGCATGCTGTGCGCCGGGGAGGAGGAAGGCGGGCGCGATGCCTGCCAGGGAGACAGCGGTGGGCCGCTGGTCGCCCAGGGGAAGCTGGTCGGGCTCGTGTCCTGGGGGAGCGGCTGCGGTCGTGCGGGCAGTCCTGGTGTCTACACGCGCGTGTCAGACGTCATGCGGACCCTGGGCTGGGGTACGGCCAGAGCACCGCGTACGGGCGTCTGACGGGGGACTGGGGGCCTCATTGGGTACGAGCAAGGGCGGCTACCCCTGGGATCAGGGGCGGCCGCCCTTGGCCGGCCTGTGCCGGTGCTGGCTCGTCGTGGACGCGAGTGTCAGCGCTCTTCTTCGGAGGCGGATGCAGGAGCGGCCGTGAGTCGCTCCGTCTCGTCCTGTATTTCAGCGGCGATCTTCTTGAGTTCCGGCTCGAACTTGCGACCGTGGTGGGCGCAGAAGAGCAGTTCTCCGCCGCTGAGCAGGACGACGCGCACGTACGCCTGGGCTCCGCAGCGGTCGCAGCGGTCAGCGGCCGTCAGCGGGCTCGCGGGGGTCAGAACAGTAGTCACGTCGCCTCTTCTCTAGCTCGACGAGCTGTCGTACCAGGGTCAACATCCAACCAGCCCGAAAACGTTCCCGCTCGGGGCTTTTCCTCGAAAAATCTCTCCGGGGCGGCTGTCTGCTGCCGGTTGGCGGCGAATGTGCCGTATTGCGTGTCTTCAATGCTTACGGGTTCGCGCTGTCGGTCGGTGTCGGTCCTCCCGGCTGGGTTGCCGGTTGTTCATGAGGACGTGCCCGGAGCCTAAATGGTTCATGCCTGGAAGGGAACGTGATATGTACTTCACTCAATCGAGGGATCGAACATGCATGCGACGCTGGACTAGTCTGAGTTTGAGACGAGGGTGGCGTTACATCGGCTCTACCAGGCCTCTGTACCCTCGGAGCGGCAACCGAAGCCGCGCCCTTACCCATGAGGGCCCCACTTGAAATTCAGCGAGGAGCGAACCGCGTGACCGCCGAGACGTCCGTGCCGTCCACAGCTCTGCTGGCAGGAGCAGACCGGGACGGTTCCAACTACACCGCGCGGCACCTGCTCGTCCTCGAGGGGCTCGAGGCAGTGCGCAAGCGCCCAGGAATGTATATCGGCTCGACCGACAGTCGTGGCCTGATGCACTGCCTGTGGGAGATCATCGACAACTCCGTCGACGAGGCTCTCGGAGGCTACTGCGACCACATCGAGGTGATCCTCCACGACGACGGCTCGGTGGAGGTCCGCGACAACGGCCGCGGCATCCCGGTCGACGTCGAGCCCAAGACCGGCCTCTCCGGCGTCGAGGTCGTCATGACCAAGCTGCACGCCGGCGGCAAGTTCGGCGGCGGCTCGTACGCCGCGTCCGGCGGTCTGCACGGCGTCGGCGCCTCCGTGGTGAACGCGCTGTCCGCGCGGCTGGACGTCGAGGTGGACCGCAGCGGCCACACCCACGCCATCAGCTTCCGGCGAGGCGTTCCCGGCGGCTTCGCCGCGATGGGCCCGGACGCCAAGTTCGAGGCGGGGGGTCTGCGCAAGGCCAAGAGGATCCCCAGGACCCGTACCGGCACGAGGGTGCGGTACTGGGCCGACCGCCAGATCTTCCTCAAGGACGCCAAGCTCTCCCTGGAGCACCTGCACCAGCGCGCCCGCCAGACTGCCTTCCTGGTCCCCGGCCTGACCATCGTCGTCCGCGACGAGTACGGCCTGGGCGAGGGCGGCAGCAAGGGTGAGGAGTCCTTCCGCTTCGACGGTGGTATCAGCGAGTTCTGCGAGTACCTGGCCACCGACAAGCCGGTCTGCGACGTCCTCCGCTTGTCCGGCCAGGGCACCTTCAAGGAGACCGTCCCCGTCCTGGACGACCACGGTCAGATGACGCCCACCGAGGTCACCCGTGAGCTCGGCGTGGATGTCGCACTGCGCTGGGGGACCGGCTACGACACGACCCTGAAGTCGTTCGTCAACATCATCGCCACCCCCAAGGGCGGCACCCATGTCGCGGGCTTCGAGCAGGCCGTCGTCAAGACGATGAACGAGGTGCTTCGCACCAAGAAGCTGCTGCGCGTCGCCGAGGACGACATCGTCAAGGACGACGCCCTGGAGGGCCTCACCGCGGTCGTCACCGTCCGTCTCGCGGAGCCCCAGTTCGAGGGGCAGACCAAGGAGGTCCTCGGCACCTCGGCGGCCCGCCGCATCGTGAACACGGTGATCTCCAAGGAGCTCAAGGCGTTCCTCACCTCCACGAAGCGGGACGCGGCGGCCCAGGCCCGCGTCGTCATGGAGAAGGCCGTTGCCGCCGCCCGTACGAGGATCGCCGCACGTCAGCACAAGGACGCGCAGCGCCGGAAGACGGCCTTGGAGTCCTCTTCGCTGCCCGCCAAGCTCGCCGACTGCCGCAGCGACGACGTGGAGCGCAGCGAGCTGTTCATCGTCGAGGGAGACTCCGCGCTCGGTACCGCCAAGCTCGCCCGGAACTCCGAGTTCCAAGCGCTGCTGCCGATCCGCGGCAAGATCCTCAACGTCCAGAAGTCGTCCGTCACGGACATGCTCAAGAACGCCGAGTGCGGCGCGATCATCCAGGTCATAGGAGCGGGTTCGGGTCGCACGTTCGACATCGATGCGGCCCGCTACGGCAAGATCATCATGATGACCGACGCCGATGTGGACGGCTCCCACATCCGGACCCTGCTGCTGACGCTGTTCCACCGCTACATGCGGCCCATGGTCGAGGCGGGCCGGGTGTTCGCGGCGGTTCCACCACTGCACCGCGTCGAGCTGATCCAGCCGAAGAAGGGCCAGGACAAGTACGTCTACACGTACTCGGACCGCGAGCTTCGCGACAAGCTCCTGGAGTTCCAGAGCAAGGGGGTCCGGTACAAGGACTCCATCCAGCGGTACAAGGGTCTCGGCGAGATGGATGCGGACCAGCTGGCCGAGACCACCATGGACCCGCGCCACCGCACTCTGCGCCGGATCAACCTCTCCGATCTGGACTCCGCCGAGCAGGTGTTCGACCTGCTGATGGGTAACGACGTGGCACCGCGCAAGGAGTTCATCTCCAACTCGGCGGCGACGTTGGACCGGTCGCGCATCGACGCGTAGCCGCTGCGCTGGGCTTGGGCCGGTGAGACGGGGGCCGAGCCCAGGCGGGCGGGCAGGCCGTGGTCGGCTGGGCCGGCAGATGTGAGATGCACGGGGCCGGGTGGTCCGGGTGGTCCCGGTGGTGCGCCTCGGGGCGTGCGGCCTGGGCCGCCAGGCTGGAGTGACTGCGGCTCTGGCGCCGGGGCGGCGCGAGGAGTTGGCTTGCCCGGTCGGGGGTGACGTGGGCGGACCAGGTCCGGCTGGAATGGGATGTGTGGTTCCGGTCTGGTCAGGGTGAGATTTTCAGCCACGATCGGGCGGGTGCGGGTGCGGGTGCGGGTGCGGGTGCGTGTCTTGCCGACTGTGTCGTTCGACTGCGGGGGCCATTCAACTGCGGGGGCCGTTCGACTGTGAGGCTCACGGCTTCGCCACCGGTGTATCGACCCTGCCCCGCCAGGCTGGCCCAGACCGGCCGTCGGGGCCGTCGGGGCCGTCGGGGCCGTCGGGGCGGGGCTTGGGTGCCCGACTCGGTTCGCAATCCCGGCGTATGGCACGACGCGCAGTGTGCAGAGGCAGGCGCGGCCGGACGGCGGCCATGGCCGTGCCGATCGCGGCGGCTTGCACGGGCCCGCGAGTCCGGCGGGCGGTCGAGCCCGATGTGTGCGCGAAGCCGCGCGGACTCCGAGGCAGGGAGGGCCACCTGGCGGTGTCTCCACCCGCGGGTGGACGTCAGCGGTCGTCGGGGATCCACCCATGATCCACCCCGGGTCCGATCTGTCGACCTGCGCAAATACGTAGCGTCGAAGGCGTCGGCAGCGCTCGCTGTCGATCTCGCCCTTCCCCGCTACGGAGGCTCCGATGCCCGGGCTCGTCGACGCGTTGATGATCGTGGCCGTGGTCGTCCTGGTGGCCGTCCGGCAGTTCCGCCCTGGACGGATCGACACCCAGCGGCGATGGTGGCTCCTGCCCGCGGTCCTGGCCGTCGTCGCGCTCCGCGAGCCGCACATGGTCGACGCCCACCACCCCGCGGCATCGGTCGCCCTGCTCGTCGCCGAATTGATCACGGGCCTCGGCATCGGAGCCGGCTGGGCCCGGACCACCCGAATATGGGTGGAGCCGAACGGCGCGGTGTGGAGCAAGAGCACCACGGCGAGCGGAGTGGTCTGGGTCGTCGGCATCGGATTGCGGGTCGGCCTCTTCGCGCTCGGTGCGGCGCTCGGCATTCACCAGGACTCCTCCGCCCTGCTGCTCGCCCTGGCGGCCACGCTTCTGGTCCGCTCCGGGATACTCGCCCGGCGGGCCCAGTCCCTCCACCCGGCTGCCGTTCCCGATACGGCGTACGGTGACCGAATGTCCCCGCCCGCGTGGAAGGAACGGGTGTGACGGAGACGGAGAACGTCTGGACACGCTGGCCCTCCCGGGAGGCACTCGGGCGCGGGGCGGCCTCGGGCCCTCGGCGTCTGATCGGGTGGGTGACACGGAGCCTGGTGCTGGGCATGCTCCTGTGGGGCGTCTTCACGAGCAGCCAGGTGCACGGCTGGGGTGCGGTCGGGGCAGCGGCGGCCGTCCTGCTGGCGGCGTTCGTGGCCTGGGCCCTCTACCGCACCACCCTCGCGCACCGGCTCTGGCCCTCCCTGGCTCTCACCACCGTGCTCCTGGGGGTCGCGGTGGTTGCCCAGACCGCCGACTTCAGGGTTCCCGCCCTCGTCCTGTGGTGCGGGTGTGCCGTCACCGCCCTGGAGCGGCTGCCTCTTGTGGCCGCCCTGCCGGTGACCGCGGTCGCCCTCACCTCGTACGCCGCGGTCAATGACGACCCCTGGCTGACCACGGCGGTCACGACAGCGGGGCTCGCCCTCGCCGGATACGTCCTGCGGCTGGACGCCGAGGCCCGTGGCAACGCCCAGCGGCTGCTCGACCAGGAGCGTGCCGCGCGGGCGGCCGAGGCGGAGTCGGCGGCACTCGCGGAGCGGGCGCGTATCGCACGGGAGATTCATGACGCGCTGGCCCACAGCCTCTCGGCGCAACTCGTGCACCTGGAGGCGGCCCGGCTGCTGATCGAGGGAGGGGCTGACCGGGAGCAGATTCTCGAGCGGGTGGTGGCGGCGCGGGGAATGGCCCGCGACGGCCTCGCCGAGACCCGGCAGTCGCTGTCGGCCCTGCGTGGCGAGTTGACCCCGCTGGAGGACTTCCTGTCCCAGCTCGTCGGTACGGCCGACGGCGCCGAGGCCACCATTTCGGGTGAGCGCAGACCTCTGCCGGCCGAGGCGTCGCAGGCCGTGCGGAGGGTCGCTCAGGAGGCCCTGACCAACGTCCGCAAGCATGCGCCGGGGGCGAAGGTGCAGGTGAGGCTGGAGTACGGCGAGCATCAGGTGACGCTGGTCGTGCGGGACTCGGGCGGCTCGCCGGGCGAACTCGGCGGGAGCGGCGCCGGGTACGGTCTGCTGGGCATGCGGGAGCGTGCCGAGCTGCTGGGCGGCTCGCTGGAGGCCGGGCCGGGCGAGGAGGGGTTCGTGGTGATGTTGCAGGTGCCCGTATGACAGCGGGGCCGGGGGAGAAGGCGGCCCGGGTGCTGGTCGTGGACGACCAGACCGTGGTCCGCGAGGGCATTGTGATGCTGCTGGGGCTGCTGCCCGGAATCGAGGTCATCGGAGCCGCGGGGGATGGCGACGAGGCGGTGAAGCTCGTTGCCGAACTCGCCCCGGACGTGGTGCTGATGGATCTGCGCATGCCCCGCTGCGACGGGGTCGAGGCGACCCGTCGTATCCGGGCTGAGCACCCCGGGACGCAGGTCGTGGTGCTGACGACGTACGCGGACGACGAGTCGCTGTTCCCGGCGCTGCGAGCGGGGGCGCGTGGCTATCTGACCAAGGATGCGGGGGGTGAGGAGATCGTGCGGGCCGTGCGGAGTGTGCTGTCCGGGGACGCGGGGCTGGCGCCGAGCATCCAACGGCGGCTGTTGGAGAGGCTGTCGGAGCCCGAGCCGGCATCGGTGGTGCCCGTCGGGGCGTCGGACGGGCTCACTGTCCGGGAGACCGAGGTGGTGGTGCTGATCGCCGAGGGTCTCAACAATCAGGAGATCGCCCGTCGGTTGCACGTCTCCACGGCGACGGTGAAGACCCACATCAACAACCTCTTCGCCAAGACGGGTCTCAAGGACCGTGCGCAGGCGGTGCGTTACGCGTACGGGAAGGGGCTTGTACGGCCACCGAGGGGGTGAGTCACCTGATGGGGTGAAGAGCGCGGGGAAGAAGAGTCGGGGATCTTCCCGTTCTGTCCATCCTTGGGCATGCAGTCAAGCAACGGTCGCTCCCGCGGAGGCGGCGGTGGTGCCGAGAGTTCGGTCGACAACCACGAGAGTCATGTTCCGGTGCCCGCCGGCGGGCCCGGACAGGTGAGGTACGACGACCCCTGGTACGACGCACTGGCCTCCGGCTGGGGCGAGTCGGGTGGTGCCGGCGCGCCCGTGCCCGCGGTTTCGCAGGCGCCGCGCGAGGAGGAGGCCCCAGCTGTCGCGGCGGCCGAGGTGTACCTGGAAGTGCAGCGCAGTGCGGCCTTTCAGGAGGTGCGCAGTCGATACCGGCGATTCGTGGTGCCGGCGGTCGTTGTGTTCTTCCTCTGGTACCTCGCCTATGTCGTGACCGCGACGACGGCACCCGGGCTGATGGCACGTCCCGTGGCGGGTGCTGTGAACGTGGCGATGCTGGCGGGCCTGGGGCAGTTCCTCACGACCTTCCTGTTCACCTGGGCCTATGCGCGGCACGCGCGGCTGCGCCGGGACCGGGCCGCGCTCGAACTGCGGTGGGACACCCAGGAACTGACACGCGGCATCCGGGGCGGTGTGTCGTGACGGGGGACCATCAGACGCTGGCGTTGCTTCTGTTCAGTGTGTTCGTCGCCGTGACGCTGGGGATCACGACATGGGTGAGCCGTCACCGGCACGGCTCGGCGGAGGAGTTCTACGCGGGGGGCCGGCTCTTCTCCCCGATGGAGAATGGTTTTGCCATCGCGGGTGACTACATGTCGGCCGCCTCGTTCCTCGGTATCTCCGGACTGATCGCCCTCTACGGCTACGACGGGCTGCTGTACTCGGTGGGCTTTCTCGTGGCCTGGCTCGTCGTGCTGTTCCTCGTCGCCGAACTGGTGCGCAACTGCGGGCGGTTCACGCTCGCCGACGTGGTCGCGGCGCGGATGAGCGAGCGGCCCGTGCGGATCGCGGCGGGAACCTCCTCGGTCACCGTGTCCGTTCTGTATCTGGTGGCGCAGATGGTGGGAGCGGGCAGTCTGGTCGCGCTGCTGCTCGGAGGCACCAGCGGGGCGGCGCGGACCTGGACGGTCATCGGGGTCGGCGCGCTCATGGTGATCTATGTGTCGTTTGGAGGGATGCGGGCCACCACCTGGATCCAGATCGTGAAGGCGGTCCTGCTGCTGGCCGGCACCGTCACGCTGACCGTGCTCGTCCTGGTGCGGTTCCACGGCGACTTCGACCAACTGCTGCGCACGGCGGCGGAGCGCAGTGGTCACGGTGAGAGCTTCCTGGCACCCGGTCTGAGGTACGGCGGGGACTGGACCGCCCGCTTCGACTTCATCAGCCTGGGACTCGCGCTGGTGCTGGGCACGGCCGGGCTGCCGCACATCCTGTCCCGCTTCTACACCGTGCCCACCGCGCGGGCCGCCCGGCGCTCGGTCGTCTGGTCGATCGGGCTCATCGGCGGTTTCTACCTGATGACGATCGTCCTCGGGTTCGGCGCGGCGGCGATCGTGGGGCCGGAGGCGGTACGGGGATCCAACGCGGCCGGGAACACGGCGGTTCCGCTGCTGGCACTCGACCTGGGCGGCGGCGCGGACTCGACGGGAGGAACGGTTCTCTTCGCGATCGTGGCCGCCGTCGCCTTCGCCACGATCCTCGCTGTGGTCGCCGGGATCACGCTCGCCTCCTCCGCGTCCGTCGCCCACGACCTGTACGCCTCACTGCGGCGTCCCCATGCCAAGCCGCGCAGCGAAGTGGCCGTCGCCCGCGCCGCGGCCGTCGGCATCGGGGTGGTCGCGATCGCCCTCGGTCTGCTGGCACGCGATCTGAACGTGGCGTTCCTCGTGGGACTCGCGTTCGCCGTCGCCGCGTCCGCCAATCTGCCGGTGCTGCTCTACTCGCTGTTCTGGCGCGGCTTCACCACGCGCGGCGCCGTGTGGGCCGTCTACGGCGGGCTGATCCCGGCCGTCGTGCTCGTGGTGCTGTCGCCGGTGGTGTCCGGCAGCCCCGAGTCACTGTTCCCGGGCGTCGACTTCCAGTTCTTCCCGCTGCAGAACCCCGGCCTCGTCTCGATCCCGCTGGGCTTCGTCGCGGGCTGGCTCGGCACGGTCACCTCGGCGGAACTGCCCGACGAGGCCAAACACGCGGAGACCGAGGTGCGATCGCTGACCGGAGCGGGGGCCGTGTAAGGGGCGGCGCTGTCACCGTCGTACGGCAGGGGCTCACCCGGATGCAGCGGTCGCACCCACCGGCCGGCCCTCAGCCGCGGTTGCACCCACCGGCCGGCCCTCAGCCGTGGGTCGCCCACACATAGCGGTGCTCCGGGCGGCCCGCGTCGCCGTACTTGAGGGTGAGTCTGGCCCGCCCCGTGCGCTCCAGGAGCTTCAGATAGCGCTGGGCGGTCTGGCGGCTCACTCCGGTGCGTTCGGCGATCTCCTGGGCCGACAGGGGGCCTTCGGCGTTCATCAGGGAGCGTCGTACGAGTTCCGCGGTGGTGGGGGAGTGGCCCTTGGGGAGGGTGGGCTCCGACGGTGTGGACAGGGCGCCGAAGATGCGGTCGACCTCGGCCTGTTCGGCCTCGCCGCCGCCTTCGAGGGTGCGGCGCAGCTGCGCGTATGCCTCCAGTTTGGCGCGCAGGCCCGCGAAGGCGAACGGCTTGACCAGGTACTGCAGCGCGCCCTGTCGCATCGCGGCCTGTACGGTCGAGACGTCCCGCGCCGCCGTCACCATGATCACATCGGTCTGGTGGCCACGTCGGCGCATTTCCTGGACGACCGTGAGGCCCGTCTCGTCGGGCAGGTAGTGGTCCAGGAGGATCAGGTCCACCTGGGGCAGCGCCTCCAACTGGCTCAGCGCCTCGGCCGCGCTGTGCGCCTCGCCGGCCACATGGAAGCCCGGGACCTTCTCGACGTAGGCGGCGTTGACCCGCGCGACCCGGATGTCGTCGTCCACGACCAGGACCTCGATCATCGCGACTCCTCCTCGGTGGCGGACGGCTGGGCCTGCGGCGCCGTGAGGGCCGGTTCCGGCTCGGCCAGGGCGTCGGGCAGGACGACCGTGAACTCCGCGCCCCCGCCGCCCGCCTCGCCGACCCTGGCGCTGCCACCCTGGCGTTCGGCGAGCCTGCGCACAAGGGAGAGCCCGATGCCGCGGTTCCGGTGGGCCGGCGGCTTCTTCGTGGACCAGCCCTCGGTGAAGACCAGCTCGCGGTGCTCCACCGGGACTCCGGGCCCCGTGTCGCGCACCCTGAGGACGGCGGTACGCCCCTCCGCGCGCAACTCGACCTCCACGCGCGCGTGCGGCGTGCCCGCGACGGCGTCCAGCGCGTTGTCGACCAGGTTGCCGAGGATGGTGACCAGCCCACCCGGGTCGACCAGCCGGTCCGGGAGCCGGGTCCGGTCCGAGACCCACAGGGCGACCCCGCGCTCGGCCGCGACGGTCGCCTTGCCGACCAGCAGAGCGGCGAGCAGGGGGTCCTGGATCTTCTCGGTGACCTGTTCGGCGGTGGCGCGGTGGTCGCCGACGACCTCGCCGACGAAGTCCACGGCGTCGTCGTACATCTCCAGTTCGAGCAGTCCGAGGAGCGTGTGCATGCGGTTGGCGTGCTCGTGGTCCTGGGCGCGCAGCGCGTCGATCAGCCCCTGCGTGGAGTCGAGTTCCCGGCCCAACTGCTCCAGTTCGGTGCGGTCGCGCAGGGTGGCGACGGCGCCGCCGTCGTCGGTGGGCATGCGGTTGGCGACCAGCACCCGCTGGCCACGTACGGTGAGCAGGTCGGTGCCCGTCACCCGGCCGGCGAGCACGTCGGCCGTACGGCCCTCGCCGAGCGCCTCGTCCGGGGAGCGGCCGACGGCCTCGTCGCCGATGCCCAGCAGGCGCTGCGCCTCGTCGTTGAGCAGGCGCACGCGGCCGGTGCGGTCCAGGGCGACGACGCCCTCCCGGATGCCGTGCAGCATGGCCTCGCGCTCCGCGAGCAGGCCCGAGATGTCCGAGAAGGCCAGGTCCCGGGTCTGCCGATGGACCCGGCGGGAGATGAGCCAGGCGGCCAGCGCACCGACGGCCAGGGCGCCGCCGGCGTACGCGAACAGCCCCGGGATCGCGTGGATCAGCCGCGCGCGCACGCTGTCGTACGCGATGCCGACCGAGACGGCGCCGACGATGTCGCCGTCGCTGTCGCGCAGCGGCACCTTGCCGCGGGCGGAGCGGCCCAGGGTGCCACTGTCGATCTCCATGACCTCCTTGCCGGCGAGAGCCTGGCCGGGGTCGGTCGAGACGGTCCTGCCGACCTGGTCGGGGGTGGGGTGCGACCAGCGCACGCCCCGCCAGTCCATCACCACGACGTACTCGGCCCTGGTGGTCTCGCGGATCCGCTCCGCCGCCCTCTGGACGGGCCCGTCGGCTGTCGGAGGCGTGTTCTTGACCTCTTCGGCGATCCGCGGCTCGGCGGCGGTGGTCTGCGCGATCGCGAGCGCACGGCGCATCGCCTGGTCGTCCAGCTGGTCGCTGAGCGGCGCGAGGAAGAGTCCGGTCGCGAGCACCGCGACGCCCGCGGCGATCGCCAGCTGCATCAGCAGCACCTGCGAGAACACGCGCCGCGGCAGGCCGAGGCGCAGGCGGCGGGCGGGGGAAGTGCGGCTCATACCCATGACGGTACGTGGGTGGGTCTTGGCTGCCGCAGGGGGTGTGGCGTGGATTACTTGATCAATATGTGAGACGCCTGGATGACGTATGTGGTGCGACAGGGCTCGGTGAAGTCGGTGCGTGTGCCCTCAGCTCGCGAGCGCCGTCGCCGCCGTCAGCTCGCGCACCGCGACCACGTCCATGCGCGCGGGCGAGCCGAGCACCGACGCTCCGCAGCTCTCCGCGCGGGCCGGCAGGGACGCGCTCTGGGCCACCACGACACGCCAGCGGCGTCCGTCGGCGTGGGCGACGGTCACCTCCCAGCGCGGCGCCGCGCCTTCCGTGCGGACGACGGCGAGGGCGTCCGCCGCGTACTCGCCCGTGGCCGAGCGCACGGCCAGTTCGGCCGCCTGGCCGGGCCGCTCCCAGGCCGAGTTCCCGCGGCACCCCTCCACGACGATCCGCCCCTCCTGGACGCTGTGCAGGATCTCCTTGACGGCATGGGCCTCGGCCCGGCCGTAGGCGTATCCGTACGGCAGGACGAGGAGTGTCGGCGAGAAGCGATGACCACCCAGATGGGTGACTTCCCAGGTGCCCCCGACGCCGGACGCGGCCAGCTCGGCGGCCAGCGGGCGGCCGAGGAGCGCGCAGCAGCGGTCGCGCTTGCCGTTGGTGCATACGAGGGCGAGCGGCTCGCCGGTGTGCGGCCGCCCGTCGAGCGCCGTGTCGAAACTGCTGTGGTCGCCCGTGCCGAGCGCGGCGAAGTCGAGGTCGAGCAGTTCCCGCGGGTCGCGGGTGGTGGCGGAGCGCAGCCACGCGTTGCCGGGCAGGGTGTGCGCGGCGTACACGTGACGCGTGGTCGGCGTGCCGCTGTCGGCGTGCCGCCCGGGGCGGCGGATCAGCGCGACGCGTACGTCCGTGCCCTTCGCGGCCGCTTCCAGGGCACGTCCCAGTGCGGGGTCCAGGTGGCTCGAGGTGAGCGCCTTGGCACCCCAGGGGCCGGGCTGCTCCAGCAGCAGCCAGGTCCTCGCTGTGGCCGCGGTCCCGGAAATGGGCTCGTCGAGCTCCTGGGAGACGGTTGAGCACGTACTCACAGAGGTGAGCCTAACCTGACTTGAGGCAGGGTGACTTCCGGACCCGGGTGTGGCCTACTCCGGGAGGGGTTGCGGCGGCCTGGGACCGACGTAGTGGCCGCTGGGGCGCATCCGCAGGGGGCGCTCCCCGTACTCCTCCAGGGCGTGGGCGATCCAGCCCGCCGTTCGGGCCACCGCGAAGATCGTCTCGGCCGCCGTGGCGGGCATGCCGGAGGAGGCGGTGAGGACGGCGAGGGCCAGGTCGACATTGGCGTGCAGGGGGGCGTGGCGGGCGGTGGTGGCCACGATGTCGTGGGCGGCGGCGAGGGCGGGCTCGGCCCCGGGGATCTGCTCCAGCAGGCCGAACAGGGCACGCGCGCGTGGGTCCTCGCCGGGGTAGAGGCGATGGCCCAGCCCCGGAATACGGCGGCCGGCCCGCAGTTCGTCCGCGATCACGGGGACCGCGCTGCCCTGGTCGAGCACGTCGAGCAGCAGCTTGTGGGCCAGCCCGCCGGCCGCGCCGTGCAGGGGCCCCTCGATCACGCCGAGCCCGGCGGAGACGGCCGCGTAGGGGTGCGCTCGGGCCGACGCGGCGACACGGACGGCGAGGGTCGACGCGGCGAGGTCGTGGTCGGCGAGGAGGGCGAGCGCGGTGTCCAGGGCGCGCAGAGAGGCATCGTCGGCGGGCCGGCCGCTGAGCCGTGTCCACAGCCGGTGGGCGAGGGGGCCGCCGTCGTCCCGGTCGTGCAGGACCGGCGGCAGGGCGGCGACCAGTGTGGGGATGAGCACGCGCGCCGTGCCGAGCACGGCTTCCTCGGAGAGGTCGAAGCGCAGCGGATCCGCGGCCGAGGCGGCGATCGCCGCGACCCGCAACCGGTCGGTGGGAGCGGCGTGCTCGGGCAGCGCGTTCACGGCACGGCGGGCGACGGCGACGGCGGCCTCGGGCGCCGTGAAGGTGGCGCCGGGTCGGGGCCGACCTGTCCACAGCCACTCGGCGACCTCTTCGTAGGAGTGCCGTGCGGCCAGTTCGATGGCGTCGACGCCCCGGAAGTAGTACCGGTCCGCCTCGATCAACGTGATGCGTGTCCGTACGGACAGTTCGCCTCCGGAGCCGGAACTCCCGCCGCCGTCCCGCCTGTTGCGCCGGGCGAGCGCCTCCACCTCCTTGGCGTCGAAGGTGCTGCCCCGGCCGCCGGGCACGCGTCGGCTGGAGAGCTGGCCGCGGCTCACGTAGGCGTACACGGTCTCGGGCTTCACGCCGAGCAGCTCGGCGGCCTCCTTGGTGCTCAGCCGCTGTCCGGCGGGGCCGGGGAGGGGTTCTTGATCGCGCATAGGACGTCACCGTATCCGCAGCTCGGTTCATTGATCGGATATTGATCACTCGTATTGATTCAATCAATATTGACAGGAAATCAGTCAAGCATGGACAGTCAAATCAATTCGAGGGAGGAATCATGTCCGTCAACAGGTCAGCGGCCGCTCTGGTCGACGTACCGCGGGGACTCGCGGGCGTCGTCGTCACCGACACCGAGATCGGTGACGTACGGGGACGCGAGGGCTTTTACCACTACCGCCAGTACTCGGCCGTCGAACTCGCGCAGACCCGCAGCTTCGAGGACGTCTGGCATCTGCTGATCCACGGCGCACTGCCGGACGCGGAACGCGGCGCCGCCTTCGCCGCCGAGACCGCCGCGCTGCGGCGGCTGCCCGACGAGGTGCTGGCCGCGCTGCCCGCCATCGCCGCGGCCGGCGCGGGCTCCGGCCCGCTCGCCGGGATGCGGACCGCGCTGTCGCTGCTCGGCTCGGCGAAGGGCTTCCGCCCGGTGTACGACCTCGCCCCGGACCGACGTCGCCAGGACACCGTCGTCGCGGCGGCGGCCGTACCGACGCTGCTCACCGCGCTGCACAGACTGGGCGCGGGGCTGGAGCCGGTGGAGCCGCGCGAGGACCTGTCGTACGCGGCGAACTACCTCTACATGCTGACGGGTTCGGAGCCGGAGTCGGCGCGGGCCCGGGCGGTGGAGCAGTACTTGATTTCAACCATTGATCACGGCTTCAACGCATCAACCTTCACGGCCCGGGTCATCGCTTCGACCGGTGCCGATGTGGCGGCGTGTCTCGTGGGGGCGGTGGGGGCGTTGTCCGGACCCCTGCACGGGGGTGCGCCCAGTCGTGCGCTGGACACCCTGGACGCGATCGGGACGCCCGACCGCATCGACTCCTGGATTCGCGAGCGGGTCCTGGCCGGTGACCGCATCATGGGCTTCGGTCATGCGATCTACCGCACGGAGGATCCCCGGTCCCGGATGCTCCGCGAGGTCTGCCGGCGGTTCGGCGGTCCGCGCGTCGACTTCGCCGTCGAGGTCGAGCGCCACGTCGAGCGGATCCTCGCCGAACTGAAGCCGGGCCGGGAACTCCACACCAACGTCGAGTTCTACGCGGGCGTGGTCATGGAACTGTGCGGGCTGCCACGCGAGATGTTCACGCCGACGTTCGCGGCGGCGCGCGTGGTGGGCTGGAGCGCCAACATCCTGGAACAGGCGGCGGACTCGAAGATCATCAGGCCGGTGGCGCGGTATGTGGGGCCCAGGGCGCCGGTGGTGGTGCCTTCGGCGCCCTGACATACGTGTGGCCTGGTGCCGTTCTGGCGCCAGGCCTCATCGGTGATGATCGAGCAGGTACGGGGTGACGAACTGCTCGCCGGGTCGATGCCCAGGTCGCTCAGCGGTTATGTGCGGCCGGGGAAGCTTCGCGGGACGCGTGTGGGTGAGAGGGGGCTCGCTCGGCGTCAGACGTCGGGGATGTCCGCCTTGGCGCGAATCAGGGTCTCTCTGCTGATGATGACGATGCGCTCATAGTCGGCGCGGGCTGCATCGGCGGGGAGTTCACGCTCCAGTGCCTCGGTTGCCTCGGTGCCGATGACGGCGAAGTTGCCGTCGCTGAGTTCGAACAGGTCCGGGCAGGTAGCTCCTGAACTACTGCCTCGGGCGCTGGGAGGCACACCGATGCGGCGCACGATCTTCAAAGGTACCGGTCCTTACGAAAAGGTCTGGGCATAGTGGTGGGGAGCAGGTTACTGGTGTTTCTGAGTCCCCTGTGGCCGGACCGCAAGAAAATCACTCGGTCGGCGGATCACCGACGACCCACCACTCGTCCGTGTCGGATTCGTCGAAGTCCCGGACGAGGCCATCGACCATGTGCCCCAACTGCGCTTCCACGGACGACTCGTCCAGGCTGGCGCGCATGTGCCTCGATGCCTCCCAGTACTCACGGAAGACCGGACTCTGGAAGAACTCCCGCAGGCGCGTGTACAGCTCCTCCCGGCCCAGGAGTTCCGCCTGGTAGAGGTGGTAGAGGTAGGCGTACCAGGCGTTGGCGTAGAAGAACTGACGGCGCCGCTCCGCCGGGATGCTCTTGTCGTAGGAGTCGATCACCGCGGCGAGAGAGGGATCGTCGATCGCCCTCGCCAGCAACTCCCAGTGCATGCGCTGCTGATGGGCCAGAGCCTTGCGCCGGATCGCCAACTCCTCGAGTTCCAGCCTCCTATCGTGCCGACGTGCCTTCTCCAACCACCATTGACGCGCTGCCACCGTCATGGTGGCGGTGGCAGCCAGGAGAGTGAGCGCGGCAGGGCCCAGCCTCCCCGCGGTGTGCTTCCGTGTGGCCATGTCAACCCCCGAATCAGGCGGCCGTCCGCCGGTCGTCGGGGTGCGGGTCGACGGAGGGGACCGGCGAGCGGTGGGCAGCGCTTGCCGTCTCCCAGAATGCCGAGCGGCTCTGATCGGCGGGGAGGCGGAGAGGAGGCGCACGGAGGGAAGCGAGGGTCGCACAATCCGGCGCCTTCCCCAACGTCTGCCCCGCAAGGACTGCTAACAATCGTTCACTCAGCGGCGATTCTTGCGGCTCGTATCCTGGGTGGGCATTCAATCCTTGGACGTGCGCAGGGGGTCGGACCGGCGTACGCGGTGGCGTGAGAGAGGTAGCGCGTTGAGTCGGAGCTCGCACCAGATCCCGGTCGTCGTGCTCGCCGGATTCCTCGGTTCCGGCAAGACCACGCTGCTCAACCATCTCCTCCACCGCAGCGGGGGCAGCCGTATCGGTGCCGTCGTCAACGACTTCGGGTCCATCGAGATCGACGCGATGGCCGTCGCGGGCGCCCTAGGCGACTCCACGGTCTCCCTCGGGAACGGGTGTCTGTGCTGTGCCGTGGACGCCAGTGAGCTGGACGAGTACCTGGAGCGGCTGGCCCGGCCGTCCCTCGGCATCGACGTCATCGTGATCGAGGCCAGCGGACTCGCCGAACCCCAGGAACTCGTGCGCATGGTGCTCGCCAGTGAACATCCGGGGATCGTGTACGGCGGGCTGGTCGAGGTCGTCGACGCCGCCGAGTTCGACGCCACCCGCGCACGGCATCCCGAGATCGACCGGCACCTCGGCCTCGCCGACCTCGTCGTCGTCAACAAGCTCGACCGGGCCGCCGACGGCGAGCGGGTCCTCGATCTGGTCCGGTCCCTCGTCGACCGGGCCGCCGTCGTGCCCGCCCGCTACGGCCGCGTCGACCCCGAGTTCCTCTTCGACTGCCGGCCCAGCGAGGAACGTATCGGGCAGCTGTCCTTCGACGACCTGCACGACCACGCGGGCGGGGACGGCCACGACCAGCACCTGCACAGCGGCTACGACAGTGTGGCCTTCGTCTCCGAAGTGCCGCTCGACCCGCGCCGGTTGATGCAGTTCCTCGACAGCAGGCCCGAGGGGCTGTACCGGATCAAGGGCTACGTCGACTTCGGGCCGAACGACTCCGGGAACCGTTATGCAGTGCATGCCGTCGGGCGGTTCCTGCGTTTCTATCCGGAGCCCTGGACACCCGCCGAGGCCCGCCTCACCCAACTGGTGCTCATCGGCTCCGGTATCGACGCGTCCGCCCTCGGCAAAGAGCTTCAGGCGTGCAAGAGCGACGCCCCACACGCCGACGAGCACGGCATGTGGGGCGTTCTGCGCTACGTACAGGAGCCGGAGGAAGAGGCCCCGGAGGAGCCTTAGACCGGTCCGGCCACCACCGACACCGTCTTCGGCAGCGACACACCCGAGCCGTCGCGGCGCGGGTCCATCTCCGGGAGGTCGGCCGGGGTGCCGTTCTTCTGTGCCGCCTTCGCCGGGACGGGGCCCGCCCAGGCCAGGGACAGGCAGTCCTCGCCCTTGAGGAAGCGCTGGCAGCGGACGCCGCCGGTGGCCCGGCCCTTGCGCGGATATTGGTCGAACGGGGTCAGCTTGGCCGTCGTCTGGACGGAGTCGTCCAGGGTGCCGCGCGAGCCCGCGACCGTGAACACCACCGCGTCCGCGGCGGGATCGACGGCCGTGAAGGAGATCACCTTCGCGCCCTCGGTGAGCTTGATGCCTGTCATGCCGCCGGCCGGGCGGCCCTGGGGGCGGACCTGGGAGGCCTGGTAGCGCAGCAGTTGCGCGTCGTCCGTGATGAAGACCAGGTCCTCCTCGCCGGTGCGCAGCTCCACCGCGCCGACGATCCGGTCGCCCTCCTTGAGGGTGATGACCTCCAGCTCGCCCTTGTTGGTCGGATAGTCGGGCACCACGCGCTTGACGATGCCCTGAGCGGTGCCGATCGCCAGACCGGGTGAGGACTCGTCGAGCGTGGTCAGGCAGATCACCGTCTCGTCCCCCTCCAGGGAGACGAACTCCGCCACCGGGGCGCCGCCCGAGAGGTTCGGCGTGGCCGCGGTGTCCGGGAGCTGGGGCAGGTCGACGACGTTCACCCGCAGCAGGCGTCCGGAGGACGTGACCACGCCTACCTCGCCGCGCGCGGTGGCCGGCACCGCCGAGACGATCACGTCGTGCTTGGTGCGCCGGGCCTCGGCGTCCTCCGGGAACGGCTCGCCGTTCGCCGTACGGGCCAGCAGGCCCGTGGAGGACAGGAGCACGCGGCACGGGTCGTCGGCCACCTGGAGGGGCACGGCGGCCGCCGGGGAGCCCGCCGACTCCAGCAGGACCGTACGCCGCTCGGTGCCGAACTTCTTCGCCACCGCGGCGAGTTCGGCGGAGACCAGCTTGCGCAGCTCGGAGTCCGAGTCGAGGATCCGGGTCAGCTCCGCGATCTCCGCGTTCAGCCGCTCCTTCTCCGACTCCAGCTCGATGCGGTCGAACCTGGTGAGGCGGCGCAGCGGCGTGTCCAGGATGTACTGCGTCTGGATCTCGCTCAGCGAGAAGCGTTCGATCAGGCGCTGCTTGGCCTGCGCGGAGTTGTCGCTGGAGCGGATGAGGCGGATGACCTCGTCGATGTCCACCAGCGCGGTGAGCAGGCCCTCGACCAGGTGCAGACGGTCCCGCTTCTTGGTGCGGCGGAACTCGCTGCGGCGGCGCACGACCTCGAAGCGGTGGTCGAGGTAGACCTCCAGGAGCTCCTTGAGGCCGAGCGTGAGGGGCTGGCCGTCCACCAGCGCCACGTTGTTGACGCCGAAGGACTCCTCCATGGGCGTCAGCTTGTAGAGCTGCTCCAGGACGGCCTCCGGCACGAAGCCGTTCTTGATCTCGATGACCAGGCGCAGGCCGTGCGCCCGGTCGGTGAGGTCCTTGACGTCCGCGATGCCCTGCAGTTTCTTCGAGCCGACCAGGTCCTTGATCTTGGCGATGACCTTCTCGGGACCGACCGTGAAGGGCAGCTCGGTGACGATCAGGCCCTTGCGGCGCGCCGTCACGTTGTCAACGGCCACCGTCGCGCGGATCTTGAACGTGCCGCGGCCCGTCTCGTACGCGTCCCGGATGCCGGAGAGGCCGACGATCCGGCCGCCGGTGGGCAGGTCGGGGCCCGGGACGTGCCGCATCAGGGCTTCGAGGTCCGCGTTCGGGTAGCGGATCAGGTGACGGGCGGCCGCGATGACCTCGGCCAGGTTGTGCGGCGGCATGTTCGTGGCCATGCCGACCGCGATGCCCGAGGCCCCGTTGACCAGGAGGTTCGGGAAGGCGGCCGGCAGCGCCACCGGCTCCTGCTCCTGGCCGTCGTAGTTGGGGTTGAAGTCGACCGTGTCCTCGTCGATCGACTCGGTCATCAGGCTCGTCGCCTCGGCCTGGCGGCACTCGGTGTACCGCATGGCGGCCGGCGGGTCGTCATTGCCCAGCGAGCCGAAGTTGCCGTGGCCGTCGACCAGCGGGACGCGCATGGAGAAGGGCTGGGCCATGCGCACCAGGGCGTCGTAGATCGACGCGTCGCCGTGCGGGTGCAGCTTGCCCATGACCTCGCCGACGACCCGGGCGCACTTCACATAGCCGCGATCGGGGCGCAGGCCCATCTCGTTCATCTGGTAGACGATGCGGCGGTGCACCGGCTTGAGGCCGTCGCGGGCGTCCGGCAGGGCGCGGGAGTAGATGACCGAGTACGCGTACTCGAGGAAGGAGCCCTGCATCTCGTCGACGACGTCGATGTCGAGGATCTTCTCCTCGTACGAGTCGTCGGGCGGCGGGGTCTTCGTGCTGCGGCGGGCCATCGCTGCCGGCTCCTCCTGTTTCTGGTAGTTCGCCTACGGGACGCTCAGGTCGGTCTCGGGAACCCGATCGTGCTCAGCCCTTCGGGCCTCAGCGCGCTCGACCTCTCGACACCGCCGCGTCCCTTCGGCTCACTCGTGCTGAAGCGTGAACGGGATCTGACGCGGACCATTGTGGACCGCGGCACTGACAGTGCGGGCCAGGGCCCTCTGTCGGCTGCCCGGCCCGGAATGCGGGCGGGCGCCTGACCGCGGTTGCCCGCAGGCTACGCGATCTCGCTGACGGCGTACGTCGTCCGGGAACTTCGCCGACCGCCCGCACGCTGCATACAGTGGCAGGACCGGCAGGAAAACCGCGGTTTTCAGCGACCGCGACCGCGATCGAAGGGACGTACATGCCCATGGGTCACACGGCCACAGCCCAGGCAGGCTCCGGCGGACTGACAGCGACCGAGCACCGCCTGGCCAATGGCCTGCGCGTGGTGCTCTCCGAGGACCATCTGACCCCCGTCGCGGCGGTGTGCCTCTGGTACGACGTCGGCTCGCGCCACGAAGTCAAGGGGCGTACCGGCCTGGCTCACCTCTTCGAGCACCTTATGTTCCAGGGATCCGGCCAGGTCAAGGGCAACGGCCACTTCGAGCTGGTCCAGGGCGCCGGCGGCTCGCTCAACGGAACCACCAGCTTCGAGCGCACCAACTACTTCGAGACCATGCCCACCCACCAGCTGGAACTCGCCCTCTGGCTGGAGGCCGACCGCATGGGCTCGCTGCTGGCCGCCCTCGACGACGAGTCGATGGAGAACCAGCGGGACGTCGTCAAGAACGAGCGCCGGCAGCGCTACGACAACGTCCCGTACGGCACCGCCTTCGAGAAGCTCACCGCCCTCGCCTACCCGGAGGGCCACCCCTACCACCACACCCCGATCGGCTCGATGGCCGACCTGGACGCGGCCACCCTGGAGGACGCGCGCGCGTTCTTCCGCACGTACTACGCGCCGGGCAACGCCGTCCTGTCGGTCGTCGGCGACATCGACCCGGAGCAGACGCTCGCCTGGATCGAGAAGTACTTCGGATCCATCGCGTCGCACGACGGCAAGCCCGCGCCCCGCGACGGGTCGCTGCCCGAGATCATCGGTGAGCAGCTGCGCGAGATCGTCGAGGAAGAGGTCCCCGCGCGCGCGTTGATGGCCGCCTACCGGCTCCCGGAGGACGGCACGCGCGCGTGCGACGCGGTCGACCTGGCGCTCACCGTCCTCGGCGGCGGCGAGTCGTCCCGGCTCTACAACCGGCTCGTACGGCGTGACCGTACGGCGGTGGCGGCCGGCTTCGGTCTGCTGCGGCTGGCCGGGGCGCCCTCCCTGGGCTGGCTGGACGTGAAGACCTCCGGCGACGTCGAGGTGCCGGTCATCGAGGCCGCCATCGACGAGGAGCTCGCCCGGTTCGCCCAGGAGGGCCCCACGGCCGAGGAGATGGAGCGCGCCCAGGCCCAGTTGGAGCGCGAGTGGCTGGACCGGCTCGGCACGGTCGCGGGCCGAGCCGACGAACTGTGCCGGTACGCCGTCCTGTTCGGCGACCCGCAGCTCGCCCTGACCGCCGTACAGCGCGTCCTCGACGTGACGGCCGAGGAGGTACAGCAGATCGCCAAGGCCCGCCTGCGCCCCGACAACCGCGCGGTGCTCGTCTACGAGCCGATCTCCGGAGAACCTGCCGAGGACGCGGATCCCCCTGAAGACCCCGAGGCCGAGGCCACGGTCGAAGCCGGCGACAAGAACGAGGAGGCGGCCCGGTGACCGAGCTCGCCACGATGGAATTCCACCCCCAGCCCCAGGCCGGCGAGGCCAGGCCCTGGGCCTTCCCGGCGCCCGAGCGCGGCACGCTCGACAACGGCCTGACGGTCCTGCGCTGCCACCGCCCCGGCCAGCAGGTCGTCGCCGTGGAGGTGCTCCTGGACGCGCCCCTGGAGGCCGAACCGGCCGGTCTGGACGGCGTCGCCACGATCATGGCGCGGGCCTTCTCCGAGGGCACCGACAAGCACTCCGCCGAGGAGTTCGCCGCCGAGCTGGAGCGCTGCGGCGCCACCCTCGACTCGCACGCCGACCACCCCGGCGTCCGGCTCTCCCTCGAGGTCCCCGTCTCCCGCCTGGCCAAGGCGCTCGGCCTGCTCGCCGATGCCCTCAGGGCGCCCGCGTTCGCGGACAGCGAGATCGAACGTCTGGTCCGCAACCGCCTGGACGAGATCCCGCACGAGCTGGCCAACCCGTCCCGGCGTGCCGCCAAGGAGCTCTCCAAGGAGCTGTTCCCGGCCACCTCGCGCATGTCGCGCCCGCGCCAGGGCACCGAGGAGACGGTCGAGAAGATCGACTCCGCGGCCGTGCGCGGCTTCTACGAGAAGCACGTCCGCCCCGCCACCGCCACCGCCGTGGTCGTCGGCGACCTCACCGGCATCGACCTCGACGCGCTGCTCGGTGACACGCTCGGCTCCTGGACGGGCTCCTCGGCCGAGCTCCGTCCCGTGCCGCCGGTGACCGCCGACGACACCGGCCGGGTCGTCATCGTGGACCGCCCCGGCGCCGTCCAGACGCAGCTGCTGATCGGCCGTATCGGTCCCGACCGGCACGATCGCGTGTGGCCCGCCCAGGTGCTCGGCACCTACTGCCTGGGCGGCACCCTCACCTCCCGCCTGGACCGCGTCCTGCGCGAGGAGAAGGGCTACACCTACGGTGTGCGGGCGTTCGGTCAGGTCATGCGCTCCGCTCCGGACGGCACGGGTGCCGCGATGCTGGCGATCAGCGGCTCCGTCGACACCCCGAACACCGGCCCCGCCCTGGACGACCTGTGGACGGTGCTGCGCACCCTCGCCTCCGGAGGGCTCACCGACGCCGAGCGTGACGTCGCCGTGCAGAACCTCGTCGGAGTGGCGCCGCTGAAGTACGAGACGGCGGCGGCCGTGGCGAGCACGCTGGCCGACCAGGTCGAGCAGCACCTGCCGGACGACTTCCAGGCGACGCTCTATCAGCAACTCGCGGCGACGGGCACCGTCGAGGCCACCGCGGCGGTCGTGAGCGCCTTCCCGGTCGACCGTCTGGTGACCGTCCTCGTCGGGGACGCGGCGCAGATCAAGGAGCCCGTGGAGGCTCTCGGGATCGGCGAAGTCACCGTCGTTTCGGCGGAGTAGGCGCACGCGCGCGTGGCGAAGCGGGCCAACGCGCGTCCAGGGGCCCTGGTGACCCAAGAGTCACCAGGGCCCCCCTATGTCCGAATTGAGGGAGAGGTTGCCTGTCTGCCCTGTGGCATGCGCTACAAAAGCCGTGATCCGTTTGGGGTTTGAAACTTGGCGCGTTTAGCGTCATGCGGGCTGTCCGTCAGGCACCGCGCCGCATCCGCGGCACCGGGCAGCCATCGCCGAGTCCCCACATGGCGCGAGCCAGGGGAGCCGGGGACCCACACCACAAGTCCCTGGGGTGAATCGGACGCCCGCGCGCATCGCGAGGGGGCCCGTAGGAGACCTTCCTGCTCCGAACCCGTCAGCTAACCCGGTAGGCGAGAAGGAAGGAAAGGATCAGCCACTACATGGCGTTCACCTGCGCCACCGGGAAGCATCGTCGTCCCAGCCGGATGAAGCGCACCACCGCCCGTGCGGCGGGTGTCGCGGCCCTCACCACCACCGGTGTCGTCGGCACCCTGGCCGCCCCGGCGCTTGCCGCCGAATCCGCAGTCGAGCAGACCGGTTTCATCCCCGTCATCTCCACCGGCGACTCGATCGCCGACCAGATAGACGCCCAGGCCGCCGCCCAGAAGCAGGCCGCCGAGGAGGCCGAGGCCCAGCGGAAGGCCGCCGAGGAGGCCGCGCGCAAGAAGGCGGCCGCCCAGGCCAAGGAGGCGCGCGAGATCAAGGAGCGCGCCGCCCGCGAGGCCGAGCGCAAGCTCCTCAACTCCTACGTCGCACCGATCTCCGGCTCGTACGTCTCGACCGGCTACAAGACCGGCGGCGCCGTGTGGTCCTCCGGCAGCCACACCGGCGTCGACTTCCACGCCGCCAGCGGCACCTCCGTCCAGGCGGTCGGCTCCGGCACGGTCGTCGAGGCCGGCTGGGGCGGGTCGTACGGCAACAACATCGTGATCAAGATGAACGACGGCACGTACACCCAGTACGGCCACCTGTCGTCCATCGGTGTCTCCGTCGGCCAGACGGTCACCCCGGGGGAGCAGATAGGCCGCTCCGGCGCCACGGGCAACGTCACCGGGGCGCACCTGCACTTCGAGGCCCGCACGACCGCGGAGTACGGCTCGGACATCAACCCCGTCGCCTACCTCCGCTCGCACGGTGTGAACGTCTGACGCTCGCGCCCGCGAACGTCCCACGCGCGCGTTCCGGCACCGTCTGACGACAGACGGCTCCCGTCCCGAAGCCCCGGCTCCCCGAGCCGGGGCTTTCGGCGTTTCAGACGGCCGTCTGTCCAAAAAATATCCATGGATTCCGGTCCGCCATCGGAAATTCCCGCTGATTGCAATAGAGTCACTGAACACACGTCAATCGTCGACGTTTCACGGGGATTAAAGCGGAGGTCGGTCATGCGTATTCCGGCGCACTCGGTATGCACGGCGATCCGGGACGACATCGTCGCGGGTGTCTACGAGCGCGGCAGCCGGCTCACCGAGGAACTGCTCGCGCGCCGCTACGGCGTCTCGCGCGTCCCCGTCCGCGAGGCCCTGCGCACGCTGGAGGCGGAGGGCTTCGTCGTGACCCGGCGGCACGCCGGTGCGTGCGTCGCGGAACCCACCGAGCAGGAGGGTGCCGACCTGCTGGAGATGCGCATGCTCCTGGAGCCGCTCGGCGCCTCCCGGGCCGCCCAGCGGCGCACCGAGGCCCATCTCAAGGTGCTGCGCGGCCTGGTCCGGCTGGGCCAGGAGCGGGCCAGGCGGGGCAACAGCGAAGACCTGCGCTCCCTGGGGGGCTGGTTCCACGAGACGCTCGCGCAGGCCTCCGGCAGTGCCGCGATGACCTCGATGCTGACCCAGCTGCGCCACAAGATCGCCTGGATGTACACGGTGGAGGCGCCGGCCAACCCGGTGGAGTCGTGGGCGGAGCACGGCGCGATCGTGGACGCGGTGGCGCGCGGCGACAGCGAACGCGCGCGGGCGCTCACGGCGCTGCACACGGAGCGCGCGACGGCGGCGCACCGGCTGCGATTCACCGGCGGCGGGGAGCGGACGGATCGTGTGAGGAACTCGCAACCTCCCGTAAACATGACGGGTCTGCGGCATTAACACAGGCACCGTATACAAAGAGGGGATAATTCGTGGGGGATTATTTCTGCTGCCCGTGAGCGGGAAATACGAAGGGCTCGCCCGATAATTCGGACGAGCCCTTCGCGGCAAACGTGAATTGCGTGCTTACACGGTCTCGGGGAGTTCTTCGAGACCCTCGGAGACCAGCTTCGCCAGACGGTCGAGGGCCACGTCGGCGCCCTCGGCGTCGGAGGCGAGGATGATCTCCTCGCCTCCCTGGGCGCCCAGACCGAGGACGGCCAGCATGGAGGCCGCGTTGACGGGGTTGCCGTCGGCCTTGGAGATCGTCACCGGGATACCTGCGGCCGTGGCGGCCCGGACGAAGATGGAAGCGGGGCGGGCGTGGAGACCCTCGGCCCAGCCGACGTTGACGCGGCGCTCAGCCATGTGATGCTGCCCTTCGGTGTATCAGGTTGTCTAGACCAGTTTCCCATATCGTGAAGCATGCCCGGAGCGGTCCTTCGTCCCGCCCCGCGGCGTCGTCGGACCGCGGCCTCGGTCCGGCTTCTCGTCCTCCACAGACTGCCTCGCGCCGTTGTCGTACGCGAGCCGTACTCTGGGGCCCATGCAGACCTCGTCGGACCGGCACGAGTATCCCGCCCACTGGGAGGCCGACGTGGTGCTGCGCGACGGGGGTACCGCGCGCGTCCGGCCCATCACCGTTGATGACGCCGATCGCCTCGTCAGCTTCTACGAGCAGGTGTCGGACGAGTCGAAGTACTACCGCTTCTTCGCGCCCTACCCTCGTCTGTCCGCCAAGGACGTCCACCGCTTCACGCACCACGACTTTGTGGACCGGGTGGGACTCGCGGCCACCATCGGCGGCGAGTTCATCGCCACCGTACGCTACGACCGCATCGGGTCCGACGGCATGCCCGCCTCCGCCCCGGCCGACGAGGCAGAGGTCGCCTTCCTCGTGCAGGACGCCCACCAGGGACGCGGCGTCGCCTCCGCCCTCCTCGAACACATCGGCGCCGTCGCGCGCGAGCGGGGCATCCGGCGGTTCGCCGCGGAGGTGCTGCCCGCCAACAACAAGATGATCAAGGTCTTCAGGGACGCCGGGTACACCCAGAAGCGCAGCTTCGAGGACGGCGTCGTACGCCTGGAGTTCGACCTGGAGCCGACGGACCGCTCGCTCGCCGTGCAGTACGCGCGCGAACAGCGCGCCGAGGCGCGGTCCGTGCAGCGGCTGCTCATGCCAGGGGCCGTCGCCGTGATCGGGGCCGGGCGGGCGCCCGGCGGTGTGGGCCGCAGCGTGCTCGACAACATCAGGGGCGCCGGATTCACCGGTCGGCTGCACGCCGTGAACAGGGCCCTCCCCGAAGAGCAGAAGGAACTCGGCGGGGTGCCCGCGTACCGGTCGGTGCGGGACATCGACGGGCCCGTCGACCTCGCGGTCGTCGCCGTGCCCGTGGAACACGTCCCTCACGTCGTCGAGGAGTGCGGACTGCACGGCGTGCAGGGGCTGGTGGTGCTCACCGCCGGGTACGCCGAGAGCGGGCCCGAGGGGCGCGAGCGCCAGCGCGAACTCGTCCGGCACGCGCGCGCGTACGGCATGCGGATCATCGGGCCGAACGCGTTCGGGATCATCAACACCTCCCCGCAGGTCCGGCTGAACGCCTCGCTCGCGCCGCAGACCCCCCGGCCCGGCCGGATCGGCCTGTTCGCCCAGTCCGGCGCGATCGGCATCGCCCTGCTCTCCCGGCTGCACCGGCGCGGCGGCGGGGTCACGGGGGTCACCGGTGTGTCGACGTTCGTGTCGTCCGGCAACCGGGCGGACGTGTCCGGCAACGACGTCCTTCAGTACTGGTACGACGATCCCGACACCGACGTCGTCCTCATGTACCTGGAGTCCATCGGCAACCCGCGCAAGTTCACCCGGCTCGCCCGGCGTACGGCGGCCGCGAAGCCGCTGGTCGTGGTGCAGGGGGCGCGGCACGGGGGAGCGGCGCCGCAGGGGCACGCCGTACGGGCGACGCGGTTGCCGCACGCCACGGTGTCCGCGCTGCTGCGGCAGGCCGGGGTGATCCGGGTCGACACGATCACCGAGCTGGTCGACGCGGGGCTGCTGCTCGCGCGCCAGCCGCTGCCGGCCGGGCCCCGGGTGGCGATCCTCGGGAACTCCGAGTCACTGGGACTGCTGACGTACGACGCCTGCCTCGCCGAGGGGCTCAGGCCGCTGCCTCCGCTGGATCTGACGACCGGCGCCTCGCCCGAGGACTTCCACGGGGCGCTGTCCCGGGCGCTCGCGGACGACGCGTGCGACGCGGTGGTCGTCACGGCGATACCCGCGGTGGGGGAGGAGGCGGCCGACGACGCGGACGCGGCACTGGCGGAGGCGCTGCGATCGGCGGCCGAGCGAGTCCCCGGGAAGCCGGTGCTGGTGGTGCACGTGGAACTGGGCGGGCTCGCGGAAGCGCTGTCGGCCGCGGCGAGCACCGCACCCCAGGCGAGTGCACCGGCGCCCGGCACGGTCGGCCGCGACCACCCGTTCCGCGCGCTGGACCGACTGGCCGTCAAGGCGGCGGACGACGCGCCCGCACCCGAGAACTGCTCCCGCCTCATCCCTGCCTACCCCGCCGCCGAGCGAGCCGTCCGCGCCCTCGGTGAAGCCGTGAAGTACGCCCAGTGGCGGCGCGAGGCGGCCGAGCCCGGCAAGGTCCCCGAGTACGAGGACATCGACGAGAAGGGGGCCGCCGAGCTGATCGATGGGCTGCTCGCGCGGGGGCAGGGGCTCACCCTCGGTACCGAGGAGACCTGCGAGCTGCTCGGGAAGTACGGCGTGCACGTCCACCGCGCGCTGCCCGCCCCCGGCCCCGAGGACGCCGTCGCCGCCGCCCGTACCCTCGGCTACCCGGTCGCCCTCAAGGCCACCGCCCCGCACCTGCGCCACCGCGCCGACCTGGGCGGCGTACGCCTGGATCTCGCGGACGAGGAACAACTGCGGCGGGCGTACGCCGAGTTGACCGAGCTCTTCGGGACGCCGGAGGAGCTGCGGCCGGTCGTGCAGGGGATGGCACCCCGCGGGGTCGACACCGTGGTCCGCGCCGTCATCGACCCGGCGGCGGGGGCCGTACTGTCGTTCGGGCTGGCCGGGGCGGCCTCGCAGCTGCTCGGGGACATGGCGCACCGGCTGGTTCCGGTCACCGACCGGGAGGCGACCTCGCTGGTCCGGTCGATCCGGACGGCGCCGCTCCTGTTCGGCTGGCGCGGCTCGACCCCCGTCGACACCCCGGCCCTGGAAGAACTGCTGCTGCGGGTGTCCCGGCTGGTCGACGACCACCCGGAGGTCGTCGCGGTCACCCTGGAGCCGGTCGTCGTCGCCCCACGCGGGCTGAGCGTCCTCGGCGCGTCCGTGCGGCTCGCACCGCCGCCGGCCCGCGACGACCTCGGCCCGCGGACACTGCCCGCGTACTGAGCGAGGTTTCCCCGCGCGGATCCCCCGCACGGAGCGGTGCCTCGCAGTCAGTGGGTCCCCGTAGGATGGACGTCATGGCCAAGACCAGTACGACGACCCAGGGGCTGCGAGCGGCGATCGAGCGCAGCGGTTACTACCCGGCCCTCGTGGCCGAGGCGGTGGAGGCCGCTGTGGGCGGCGACACCATCCAGTCGTACCTGGTCCACCAGGAGACCACGTTCGACCAGAACGAGGTGCGGCGGCATGTGACCGTCCTCGTCCTCACCGGCACCCGCTTCATCGTCAGCCACACCGACGAGCAGGCCGCGGACACCACGTCCCCGACGCCGTACGCCACCACCTCCACCGAGTCCGTGAAGCTCGGCCGGATCTCCTCGGTCGTGATCAGCCGCGTGGTCGCCAACCCTGAGCAGTACGTGCCGGGCACCCCGCCCCGCGAGATCGTGCTGACCATCGGCTGGGGCGCCGTCTCCCGTCTCGACCTGGAGCCCGCCGCCTGCGGCGACCCCAACTGCGAGGCCGACCACGGCTACACCGGCAGCTCGACGGCGGACGACCTGAGCCTCAGGGTGAGCGAGGCCGGGGACGGCCAGGAGACGGTGCGCCAGGCGCTCGCCTTCGCCCAGGCCATCTCCGAGGCGACCGCGGACGTCACCCGCTGATGGCTCAGCCCGCCTCGGCCTGGGACCACCACCCGCAGCCGCTCGCCCCCGCCTCCGCGCCGGCCCCCGAGTACGGCACCGGCTCGCTCGCCGACCTGCTGCCCACGCTGGCCGCGGGCATGGCCGTACCCGGCATGACCGCCGCCATCCAGGAACTCACCGCCGCCGACCGGAACTGCGTGTTCCTGATCGACGGACTCGGCTGGGAACAGCTGAGGGCTCACCCGGACGAGGCGCCCTTCATGACCTCGCTCCTCGCCAGCTCACGCGGCGGCACCGGCCGGCCCCTGACCGCCGCCTTCCCGGCCACCACCGCCACCTCCCTCGCCTCCGTCGGCACCGGCCGCCCGCCCGGCGCCCACGGCCTGCCCGGCTACACCGTGCGCAATCCGGACACCGGCGCGCTGATGAACCAGCTGCGCTGGCAGCCCTGGACCTCGCCGGGGGTCTGGCAGCCGTACCCCACGGTCTTCCAGCTGGCCCACGAGGCGGGGGTGCACGCCGCCCAGGTGTCGTCCCCGACCTTCGAGAACACCCCGCTGACCAAGGTCGCGCTCAGTGGCGGAACGTTCCACGGGCGGCTGTCCGGCGAGGACCGGATGGATCTCGCGGCCGAGCAGCTGGCCGTCGGCGACCGCTCCCTGGTCTACACGTACTACGCCGAGCTCGACGGCGCCGGACACCGCTTCGGCCTGGACTCGGACAACTGGCGCGGCCAGCTCATGTACGTCGACCGGCTGGTCCAGCGGCTCGCCGAGCAGCTGCCGCCGAACACCGCGCTCTACGTCACCGCCGACCACGGCATGATCGACGTCCCCTTCGACGAGCAGCACCGCATCGACTTCGACGAGGACTGGGAGCTGCGCGCCGGGGTCGCCCTGCTGGGCGGCGAGGGCCGCGCCCGCCACGTCTACGCGGTCCCGGGCGCCGAGAACGACGTGCTGACCTGCTGGCGCGAGGTCCTCGGCGAGCAGTTCTGGGTGGCCTCGCGGGACGAGGCGATCGCGGCGGGCTGGTTCGGCCGGCCCGACCAGATCGAGCAGCGGGTGTACGGCCGTCTCGGCGACGTGGTCGCCGCCGCCCGCGACGACGTGCTCATCATCGCCTCCGAGCGGGAGCCCAAGGAGTCGGCGATGGTCGGCAACCACGGTTCGCTGACCCCTGCCGAGCAGCTGGTCCCGCTGCTCGAAGTACGCTCCTGACGCTTCACCCGCCCCTGTGTCCCCTGTGCTGAAAGGTGCTCGACTCGCCATCTCCAGGGCGTGATCTTCACGCGCGACGACCGCGCCGGCGCGGGCAAGCTGTCCTCGCGGCTCGGTCTGGTGACGGAGGCGGTCGAGGCCGGGCCGCACATGGACCTGTTCGGGTACGTCGTGGCCGAGATCGAGCAGGGTTGCAAGGTCGACTACCTGATCGTGGACGAGGCGCAGTTCCTCTCCGCCGAGCAGATCGACCAACTGGCGCGCGTGGTGGACGACCTGGGCCTGGATGTCTACGCCTTCGGCATCACCACCGACTTCCGCACCAGGCTGTTCCCCGGCTCGCAGCGCCTGATCGAGCTGGCGGACCGGATAGAGGCGCTCCAGGTGGAAGCCATGTGCTGGTGCGGGGCGCGCGCCACGCACAACGCCCGCACCCTGGGCGGCGAGATGGTGGTGGAGGGCGAGCAGGTCGTCGTGGGCGATGTGAACCGCCCGGCGGCGGAGGTGGGTTACGAGGTGCTCTGCCGACGCCACCACCGCCGCCGGATGACCAGCTCCTCGGCGGCCCTCGCTCTCTAGCAGGCCGACGAGGGCTTCACTCTCGTCACGGTCGGGTCAGTTCGGAGGGTGCGGGGGCACGAGGAGCGGGCACGTCGCCGCCCGCCCCGTGTCGCCACAGCCGTGCGTACGCCCCGTCGGCCGCCAACAGTTCTTCGTGGGAGCCCTGTTCGACGATCCGGCCGTGGTCGAGGACGACGATGCGGTCGGCTCGGGCCGCCGTGGTCATGCGGTGGGCGACGACGACGGTGGTACGGCGCCGCGCGGCCCGTTCGCCGGCGAGGGCGACGGCCTCCTCGGTGGCCGGGTCGAGGGAGGCGGTGGCCTCGTCCAGCAACAGCAGCGCGGGGTCGACGAGTTCGGCGCGGGCGAGTGCGATGAGCTGACGCTGACCGGCGGACAGGGACCGGCCGCCCTCCCCGACGGGCTGCCGGAAGCCGTGCGGCTGGGTGGTGATCGCGTCGAGGGCGCCGACCGCGCGGGCCGCCGCCTCCACCTCGGCGTCGGTCGCCTCGGGCCTGCCGTAGCGGATGTTGTCGGCGATGTCGCCGCTGAACAGGTGGGCCTCCTGGGGGACATAGCCGATGCGGCGGCGGTACCCGGAGCCCGGCCAGCGGCGCAGGTCGGTGCCGTCGACGAGGACACCGCCCGCACCGGGGTCGTAGAAGCGGGCGAGGAGTTTGACGACGGTGGACTTGCCGGCGCCGGTGGTGCCGACCAGGGCGACGGTCTCGCCGGGGGCGATGCGCAGGTCGATCCCGCTCAGCGAGGGCCGGTCGGCGCCGGGGTACGTGTGTTCGACGCCCCTCAATTCGATCGCGCCGGTGAGTCGGTCGGGCAGCGGGGCCGGGTCGGTGGGGTCGGGCACGGACGGCGTGGCCCGCAGGAGTTCGATGAGCCGGCGCAGACCGACGGAGGCCTGCTGGTAGCTGTCGAAGGTGAGGGACAGCTGCTGGACGGGCGAGAAGAACATGCCCAGGTAGAGCATGAAGGCGACCAGCACACCGGCGGACAGATCACCGGAGGCCACCCGGTGCGCACCCACCAACAGGACCAGGGCGCGGGAGAGTTCGGCGGCGAGGTTGATGCTCGGGAAGTAGACGGACGCGTACCGCTGGGCGCGCAGCCGTGCGGCCTGGTAGGCGTCGGACAGCTTGTCGAAGTCGCGGGCGGCGCCCTGCTCGCGGCCCTGCGCCTGCGAGGTGCGCAGCCCGCTGACGTTCTCCTGGAGCGAGGAGTTGACCTCGCCGATACGTCGGCGGGCCTCGTCGTAGGCGGCCGAGGACAGCCGCCAGAAGACGTAGGTGGCCCCGAGCACCAGCGGCAGCAGGGCGAGCGCGGCCAGGGCGAGCGGCGGGTGGACGGCGATCATCGCGCACACCGCGCCGGTGATGGTGGCGAGCGAGGCGACGGAGGTGAGCAGTCCGTTCTGGAGGAAGGAGGCGAGGGCGTCGATGTCGTTGACGATCCGGGTCATGACCTGCCCGCCCCGCTCGCGCTCGTAGAAGTGGAGTCCGAGGCGCTGCAGTTGGGCGAAGGTGCGCACCCGCAGCCCGTACAGGATCCGCTCGCCGGAGCGGCGGGTGACCCGGAACTGGCTGTTGAGCGCGAGGCAGCTGATCACGACCGAGAGCGCGGCGAGCAGCACGCACACGGTGAGGACGACGCCGTCGCGCTCGGCGACCCCGTCGTCGAGACCGTGCCGTACCAGCATCGGAAGCGCCGTGCCGGCCACCGTGTCCACGGCGAGCAGGGCCAGGCCGAGCAGCAGGGGTGCGCGTACGGGGCGCAGCAGCCGGCGCAGGGTGACGGGCTCGGTGGAGGTACGCAACTCCCGCTCGTCGAACGCGGGTTCCTCGTCGGGCAAGGCACCGGGCGAGGCGTCGGGCAAGGCGTCAGGCAAGGCGTCGTGGGAGGCACCGGACGAGTCGTCCGGCGTCGGGCGGTCGGCCCGGGGCCAGAGTTCGGGGGTCACGCCGTCCTCGGCGGTCTCCGGCGGGGGTGACGTGCGTTCGTCGAGGCTGCCGCTCGGACCGGCGAGAAGCTCGCGGAACAGGGCGCAGCGCTCGGTGAGTTCGGCCTCCGTGCCGACGTCGACCAGACGGCCGCCGTCCAGGACGGCTGTGCGGTCGGCGAGCGCGAGGGTGGAGCGGCGGTGGGCGATCAGCACGGTCGTCCGCCCCGCGGCCGCGCTGCCCAGTGCGTGGTGGATGGCGGCCTCGGTGGCCGGGTCGACCGAGGACGTGGCGTCGTCCAGGACGAGGAGGCGCGGGTCGGTGATCAGCGCCCGGGCGAGCGCGACGCGCTGCCGTTGCCCGCCCGACAGGGACAGGCCCCGCTCGCCGACCTCGGTGTCGTATCCGTCCGGCAGCGCGCTGACGAATCCGTGCGCGTCGGCGGCCCGGGCCGCTGCCTCCACCTCGGCGTCGGTGGCGTCGGGGCGGCCGTGCGCGATGTTGTCGCGGATCGAGCAGGAGAAGAGGAAGGGGTCCTCGAACACGCTGCCGACGGCCGCGCGCAGAGAGGCCAGCCGCAGCCTGCGTACGTCGGTGGCGGCACCCGGCGCGCCGACCCGGACGCTGCCGGACTGGGCGTCGTAGAAGCGGCTGACCAGCAGGGACACGGTGGACTTGCCGGAGCCGGGCGGGCCGACGACGGCGAGGGTCTCGCCGGGGCGCACGGTCAGGGAGAGCCCGGCGAGGACCGGGTCGCTGGGCGCGTAGCCGAAGGTGACCTCGCGCAGTTCGAGCTCGAGTGGGCCGTCGGGCAGGTCCGTGGCGTCGGGGTGGTCGGTGATGTCGGGCTTGGCGTCGATGAGTTCGTGAACGCGTTCGGAGGCTGCCCGGGCCTGCTGGGCGGTGACGGTGAAGTTGGCGAGCAGGCGGGCCGGGCCCGCGAGGAGCGTCAGATACCCGGCGAAGGCGAGGAACGTACCGATGTCGATGCTGCCGCGCAGGGCGAGCCAGCCGCCGAGGGCGAGGACACCGACCTGACCGGCCGCGGGCAGCGCGGACATGACGGCGGTGGCCCCGGCCTGGAGACGGGCGACGACGACCCGCCGGGCGAACAGGGCGCGGGCGGCCTTCGCCATACGGCCGGTCTCGGCGTCCTCCTGGCCGAAGCCCTTGACCACCCGCACGCCGGTGACGGTCTCCTCGACGGGCTCGGCGATCGTGGCCGCCTGGGCCTGCGCGGCCCTGGTCGCGGGCACCAGGCGGACCCGGCTGCGGGCCGCGGTGAAGGCGAGCGCGGGCACCACGGTCAGGGTGACCAGGGTGAGCGGCGGGGAGAGCCACAGCATGGCCACCACGGAGACGGCGAACTGGGCGCTGACCCCGATCGGGATGGGGAGCATGCCGAGCATGATCTGGATCTGCTGCAGGTCACTGTTGGCCCGGGAGGCGACCTGGCCGGTGCGCAACTCGTCCTGCTTCACGCCGTCGTAGCGCTGCACGGACGCGAACACGGCGGTACGCAGCCCGTGTTGGACGGCGAGGGCGAGTTTCCCGGCGAAGAAGCGGCGGGTGAACTCGGCGCCGAACTGGACGACGGCCAAGGCCCCGAGAAGGGCGGCGAGTTCGGCGACCCGGTGGGTGTGGCCGGCCACGGCGTCATTCACCGCGATGCCGGCGAGCAGCGGGCCGAACGCTTCGAGGCCGGTGCCCAGCACCGAGCCGAGGACGAGGGCGGTCAGAAGGCCGGGGTGCTGACGGCAGGCAGCGGCGAGCCGTCGCATTCCACCCGACTGTGGGGGCGTTCCGGTGGACATGCGGTTAGCTCAGGCTACCCTAACCATTAATGTTGACGATTTCGTCCACCAGATCGCGATACAGCCTCAACTCCCCCCACTCCGGTGCCGCTTGCCACCGAAAGCAGTCGCGGCGCAGGAAGAGAGAGGACACCATGCGCGTCCTGTTCGCGGGCCCGCCCTTCTTCGGGCTCCTCTATCCCATGGTTCCGCTCGCGCACGCGCTGCGCGCCGCGGGCCACGATGTCCTGGTCGCCACCTGCGGTGCGGCCGTCGGGCACTCCGAGCGCGCCGGACTCGTCGCCGTCGACTGCGCGCCCGGCATCGACCCCGACGCGCTCTACGCCCGCATGGAGAAGGCCAAGGGCGACCGCAAGCCGCCGGCGCCGGGCGAGCGCGGCGAGGCACCCAAGGGCAAGGGGTTCTCCTTCTTCAGCGACGAGATGGCCGACCGCATGGTCGAACTCGCCGAGGACTGGCGGCCCGACCTGGTCGTGCACACCCCGCTCGGCGTGGCCGGCCAACTCGTCGCCGCCCGCACCAAGGTCCCCTCCGTCCTGCACGCGGTGGGATTCGGCCATACCTCCGCCCATGTCCGGATGATCAACAACACCCTCACGCCCGCCTACGAACGGCACGGCCTCGACGGCCCCGAACCCGTCGCCGCCTGGCTCGACGTCGTCCCGCCCAGCATGAGCACCACCGACGAACCCCGCCGCTGGTTCATGCGGTACGTCCCCTACAACGGCGGCGGCCGACTGCCCGAGTGGCTCACCGCGAACCGCCGAAGCCCCCGGGTCACCGTCACGCTCGGCACGGTACGGCCCGTCGTCGACGGCGTGTCCCCGGTGAAGTGGGTGGTGGACGCCGCGCGGGAGACCGACGCCGAGTTCGTCCTCGCACTGGGCGGGTCGGACCTCTCCGACCTGGGTGAACTCCCGGGCAATGTCAGGCCGGTCGACTGGATCCCGCTGGGCGCGCTGCTCGCCCACAGCGACGCCGTCATCCACCACGGAGGCTCCGGCACGACGCTCACGGCCCTGGACTCCGGGCTGCCCCAGATCGTCCTCGGCGAGGGCGCCGACCGCCCGGCCAACGCGGCCGCCGTCCGCGCCCGCGGCTGCGGCCTCGTTCCCGACGGCACCGGCGACCTCACTCCCGCCCTGGTCCAGCGCCTGCTGACCGACGCCGGCCTGCGTGCCGCCGCCCGCGACGCGGCCCGGGAGATGGCCGCGATGCCGAGTCCCGCGGAGACGGTGCAGCGGCTGGTCGAACTGGCCCGTACCGGTGGGGAGCTGCGATGAGAGCAGACCTCGGGCCCGGCCGGGGAAGCCCCGACCACAGACCGGTCCGGGTCATGGGCCCGCGCGTGGCGCGCCTGGCGGAACGCCTGTCCGCGGTGGGCGACACCACCCGACGTGCCGCGCTGACGGACGCGTTCTGGCGAGAGGTGGAACGCCTGGGCACCCCGCTCGTCGAGGAGCTGCCGGGCGAACCGGCCCACCGCGCGGTCACGTTCCTCTGGCGCGGCGACGGCGGCACCCGCAGAGTGCTGCTGCTGGCCAACCGCCTGATCGACCGCGAGCATCTGACGGACGCCCTGCTGCAGCGGGTCCCCGACACCGACGTCTGGCACCTCGGCCTGAGACTGCGCGCCGACCACCGGGGCTCGTACCGCATCGCCGCCGAGACCGCGACACCGTCGACGGACCCGGCGGATCTCCAGCGGCGCCTGCGTGACCTGTCGGGCCGGGCCACCCGCGACCCGCTCAACCCCCAGTACATGCCGACCCGTTGGGAGTCGTCGGACAGCTCGGTCTACGCGTTGCCGGAGGCGCCGGCATGGCCGTCGAAGGACCGGGACGGCGCCCGCCGGGCCGGGCGGGTGGAACGACACCGCGTCCCCACCAAGGCGCTCGGCGGCGAACGCGACGTATGGATCTACCTGCCGCCCGGCCACGACGACGGCGACCCGGCACCCGCGCCCCTGCCCGTCCTGGTGCTCTGCGACGGCGACATGTGGCTGGCCCGCCTCGACCTCGCCCGCACCCTCGACGCGGTGATCGCCGACGGGTTGCTGCCGCCGCTGGCGGTCCTGTCACCGGACGCCGTGGACCGTCGCACCCGCTGGCTCGAACTGGGCGGACGCGAGGAGTTCGTGACGTTCCTGTCCGACGAACTGCTCCCCTGGGCGACGGCCCGCCGCCCCCTCACCACGGACCCAAGGCGCACGGTCGTCGCAGGCCAGAGCCTCGGCGGAGTGACCGCCCTGCACGCGGCCCACCTGCGCCCCGACCGCTTCGGCAAGGTCCTCGCCCAGTCCTCGTCCCTCTGGTGGCGCCCAGGCCTCCCCCCGGGCGTCCCCAAGGCCGACCCCACGGACCCGCCCTGGCTCCTGACCCGCTACGCGACAGCGCCCCGCAGAACGGTCACCGTCCACCTGGACGTAGGCCTCCACGAGGGCGCCATGGTCGACCACACCCGCGCCCTGTACGACACCCTGCGCAGGACCGGCCACCAGGTCACGTACAACGAGTACAACGGCGGCCACGACTACGCGTGCTGGCACGTGGCGCTGGCCGACGGTCTGGTGCGGCTGCTGGGAGACGGGCTCGGCTGACGCCGGTCGCGGCGTCGGTCCAGCACGCCGGCCGGCCCCGGCCTCAGCGCTCCACGTGGATCAACGAGAACCACGCCCCCTCGGGGTCCGCCACCGTGGCCACCCTCCCGTGCGCGCTGTCATGAGGCGGCTTGAGGACGTGGCCGCCGAGGTCCACGACCAGGGCGACCGCCTCGTCCGTGTCGGCGGCCTCGAAGTACGTCATCCAGTGCGGGCCGCGGTCCCGGGGGAGGGCGTTGCCCACGCCGTGGAGGCCGGCGACGGGGCGGCCGGCGATGTGCAGGGTGACGTAGTCGAAGTCGGCGGACACCACCGGCTCCTCCTCGTAACCGAACACGGTCTCGTAGAACTTGGCGACGCTCGTGGTCTCGAAGGTCAGCAGTTCGTGCCAGGCCGGTGTGCCCGGGACACCGGCGATGGACGTGCCGAGGTGGGCTGCCGCCTGCCAGACGCCGAAGACCGCGCCGGCGGGGTCGGAACCGATCACCAGCCGTCCGGCGTCACCCGCGTCCAGCGGCCCCACCCCGACGGTGCCGCCGCACAGCCGTACCGTTTCGGCGGTCAGGTCCACGTCCTCCGAGGCGAGGTAGGGCGTCCAGGCGACGGGAAGGTGGCGGTCCGGCGGCAGTTGGCCGATGCCGGCCACCTCGTGTCCGTCGAGCAACGCCCGGACGTAGGGGCCGAGCTGCTGCGGGCCCGGTTGGAACTCCCAGCCGAACAGCGAACCGTAGAACTCCTCGGTCGCCGCCAGCCCGTGCACCATCAGGCTCACCCAGCAGGGCGCGCCGGGCGCATTGCGGGCGTGTGTCTCGCCGTTCGGGCCGGCCGACCCCCTTGCCTCGGTCATCGTCACTCTCTCCTCGGCCCCTCGCGGTGCCGTGTCGCTTCCGCACTGACGGACCCCCGTGCCGATGCTCGCACCCGTCGTGGTGCCATGCGCTCCGGGCGCGCCGCCGTGCGCCGGTCCGTGACCGGACAATGCCCGTCGCGTGGTCCCGCGTCCGTTGCCGCGCGATGACCGACGGGTGGCGGTCGGCTGTACAGTATGTGCCCGATCCCGTACGCCTCGTGACCGGGCGTGTCCGGCCGAGCAGAGTAGCCGGACATGAACGATGCGGCCACCCCGTTTGCAAGGATGGTGGCCATGAACGCCATCATCTCCGCATCCGAACTCGCGAGCGACCTGGCGGCGGGCCACCCGCCGGTCCTGCTCGACGTCCGCTGGCAGCTGAGCCTCGCCAAGTCGGCCGGGGAGCCGTCGTTCGACGGCCGTGCCGAGTACGCGGCCGGGCACATTCCGGGCGCCGTCTACGTCGACCTGGACTCGGAGCTCGCCTCCGCGCCCGGCGAGCGCGGCCGCCACCCGCTGCCCGACCTCGCGGAGTTCGGCGCGGCCATGCGCCGGGCGGGCGTCTCGACCCGGACGCCCGTGGTCGTCTACGACGGCGGACAGGGGTGGGCGGCCGCCCGCGCCTGGTGGCTGCTGCGCTGGACGGGTCACCCGGACGTGCGTGTCCTGGACGGCGGGTTGCCGGCCTGGCAGGGCGAGTTGTCGGTCGAGACGCCCGAGCCGGCCGCGGGGGACTTCCAGCCGGCGCCGGGCACGACCGGGCTGCTCGACGCCGACGAGGCGGCGGCGCTGGCGCGTTCCGGCGTACTGCTGGACGCACGGGCGGCGGAGCGCTACCGGGGTGACGTGGAGCCCATCGACCGGGTCGGCGGACACATCCCGGGCGCCGTCTCCGCGCCCACCACGGACAACGTGTCGGCCAACGGACGCTTCCTGCCCGCCCAGGAGTTGGCCGACCGCTTCAAGACCCTCGACGCCGGCGACGGCTCGGCGGTCGGCGTCTACTGCGGCTCCGGCGTCTCCGCCGCGCACCAGGTGCTGGCCCTGGCGGTGGCGGGCATCCCGGCCGCGCTGTACGTCGGCTCCTGGTCGGAGTGGTCGTCGGACCCGTCGCGCCCCGTCGCCGTGGGACCCGACCCGCAGTAGGCGTACGAGCCGTAGGCGCACGTCAGGAGGGGCCCGCACCGACCGGCGCGGGCCCCTCCTGACGTCGTACCGCCTGATGCCGTACGGCCGACTACTCCTGCTTCTTGCGCCGCGTCCCGAACACGATCTCGTCCCAGCTCGGCACGGCCGCCCGGCGCCCCGGGCGGACGCCGTCCGCCTCGGCCTGGCGGTCGGTGGAGCCGATGAGGCGGTCGCGGTGACTGCCGACGGAACGGGGCATGAGGACGTCCGCGTAAGCCGAACCGGCCGAGGCCGCGGGAGCCGGGGGCTCCTCGGCGTCGGGCTCCAGGGCGGGTTCCTCCTCCGCCTCGGGGGTCTCCGAGGGGCGCTCCGGGACCACCAGGTCGCCCCGGAAGCTCGGCACCGCCTCCAGCAGGCTGGTCAGCGAGTCCCGTTCGCTCGCACTCGCCGTCGCGGCCGTGCCCTCCTCGGCGGGCTCGGGCGGCGGCGCGGGCAGGCTCGGCCGCTCCCGGTCGAGGGCACGGTCCAGCGGACGGTCGCGTGGCAGCCGTGCGATGCGCGGCACGAAGGGAAAACTGGGCTCCGGCGAGGCGGCGAGGTCCTCGGACTCGCCGATCAGCGAGCGTGCCTCCTCGTCGACGGCCTGGACGAGCCGCCGGGGCGGGTCGTACGTCCAGCTCGCCGAGTGCGGTTCGCCCGCGACCCGGTAGACCAGCAGGACTTCCCAGGTGCCGTCGTCGCGGCGCCACGAATCCCACTGGACGGTGTCCTTCTCGGCACCGCGCAGGGTCAGCCGCTCCTGGACGGTCTCGCCCAGCTGCGGGCCCGCGTTCTCGCCCGGGCGGCGGACCGGAGTCTTCCGGGCCCGCTCGGCCATGAACGCGCGCTCGGCCAGCACGGGCCCCTCGAATCGCCGTACGCGATCCACGGGGATGCCGGCCATCTGTGCGACCTCTTCCGCGGTCGCACCGGCACGTATACGCGCCTGGATGTCGCGGGGGCGGAGATGGCTCTCCACCTCGATCTCGATCTGGCCGAGGCGGGGACGGTCGCCGCGTACAGCGGCGCGCAGACGCTCGTCAATCGGAAGCGTGTACTCCGTGCTGTCCGCAGCCTTCAGCACCAGCCGTGTGCCGTCATTCGAGACGGCCACGACACGCAGTTCGGGCATGGGGACCTCCCGGGTGGTGCCTGCCGACGTCACGTGCGTCGCTGCTTCCGCTAGTCGAGTGTGGCCTGCCCGGGTGCAGCCTGCCACAACCTTGCCGAGTTGCCCGGCGTGTCGGGCACGGGCCCTGGACCGCCGTTATGGCACGGTTACCTATTCGCAACGCTAAGTGACCAACTCCGTCACCCTGTGCAACTAGCCCCCTCCAGGCGGTCCTTGAAGCCACGGACGCCCTGGCGGGAGACCTGACCCAGGGCTCGCAACAGTACTCCATTCGGGCCACCTGCGTGGATTGGCACGCCGCCCAACTTCTGACGAGAGGCGGCACTTGGCCGCCGTGGCGCGGTTTTCCGGGAAATTGAACGTGGCGTACTTCACGTAAACATCAGAAACGGAACTATGTGCGGGGAGTTGGAGACGCGGCCCCGCCTCCTCGATCACGCTGCCGCCCCTACTCGCCCAACACCCGCCGCAGGTAGTCGTTCTGGAACCGACGCTCAGGATCGAGCCGGTCCCGCAACGCGGTGAACTCGCCGAAGCGGGGGTAGACACCGGCGAAGTACTCGGCGTTCCGCGTGTGGATCTTGCCCCAGTGCGGCCGGCCCTCGTGCGCGGTCAGGATCCGCTCCGCGGCGGTGAAGTACGCCTGGTAGGGCGTCCCCTTGACCATGTGGACGGCGATGTACGCACTGTCGCGGCCCGACGCCGTGGACAGCGTGATGTCGTCGGCCGGCGCGGTGCGCACCTCGACCGGGAAACTGACCCGCAGTCCCGACCGGTCGACCATCCCCTTCAGCTCGCGCAGCGCCTCGGCCAGGGCCGCACGCGGGACGGCGTACTCCATCTCCACGAAGCGCACCCGGCGCGGCGAGGTGAAGACCTTGTAGGGAATGTCGGTGTAGGTCCGCGCGGACAGGGCCTTGCTGGAGATCTGCGCGATCGACGGGATCGTGGCGGGCACCGCGCGGCCGACCCACTGGGCGGCCTGGAAGACGCCGTTGGAGAGGAACTCGTCCTCGAACCAGCCCGCGAGCTGTCCCACCGGGTTCTCCGGCCCCGCGCTGCGGTTGTTGCGCTTGGTGTTGGTGCTGCCGGTGTGCGGGAACCAGTAGAACTCGAAGTGCTCGTTCTCGGCCCACAGTTCGTCGAACTCGGCGACGACCCGGTCGAAGGGCATCGGCTCCTCGCGGGCCGTGAGCAGGAAGATCGGCTCCACGGCGAACGTGATCGCGGTGACGATGCCGAGCGCGCCCAGCCCTATTCGGGCGGCCGCGAACACCTCGGGGTTCTCCTTCTCGGAACAGGCGAGCACCGACCCGTCCGCCGTGACCAGCTCGAGGCCCCTGATCTGGGCGGCGATCGAGGCCGACTCGCGGCCGGTGCCGTGGGTGCCGGTACTCGTGGCCCCGGAGACCGTCTGCTCCATGATGTCGCCCATGTTGGTGAGCGACAGCCCCTCACGGGCCAGGGCCATGTTGAGTCTCTTGAGCGGGGTGCCGGCCTCGACCGTGACCGTCATGGCGTCCCGGTCGATGGCACGGATGCCGGTCAACAGTTGAGGACGGATCAACACACCGTCGGTCGCCGCGATCGACGTGAAGGAATGCCCGGTACCGACGGCCTTCACCTTCAGGCCGTCCTCGGCCGCCCTGCGCACCGCCTCGGACAACTCCTCGACCGAGGCGGGAGTGACCTCCCGCGCGGGGCGGGCGGCGACGTTGCCGCCCCAGTTACGCCAGGTGCCGTTCTTCACGCTCGCTGTGCTGCTCAACGGTGCCTCCACGATGCGGAACCGGCCTGCTGAGCCGGCGGTACCCGAGGAAACCGACCGCGACCGCGACGGCCCCGGACACCGCCGGAACCCCGTACCCGGCCCGCGCACCGGCGGCGTCGATCACCCAGCCGGCCGCCGCGGAGCCGAGCGCGACCCCGACCGCGAGCCCGGTGCTCACCCAGGTCATGCCCTCGGTCAGTTGCGCGCGTGGTACGTGCTGTTCGATGAGGGACATCGTCGTGATCATCGTGGGAGCGATGGACAGGCCCGCAGCGAACAGCGCCACGGCCAGAAACGGCAAGTTTCCGACCAGTAGGAGGGGGATCATACTCACGGCCATCGCGCAGATTCCCAGCAACCAGCGAGGTTCGGGTGCCCCCTTGAAGTGCAGGAGCCCGAACACGAGCCCCGCGACGCAGGAGCCCGCCGCGTACAGCGCGAGGACGACGCTCGCCGCTCCCTTGTGGCCCTGCTCGTCGGCGAAGGCCACGGTGACCACGTCGACCGCCCCGAAGATCGCGCCGGTCGCCACGAAGGTGGCCACCAGGACCTGGAGGCCGGGCGCGCGCATGGCCGTGCCGCCGCCCTGGTGCGCGCGCGGATGCGGGGCCGGCTCGGTGGCGCGCTGCGCGGTCAGCCAGAAGACGCCGACCGCCAGGAAGCAGGCGGCGAGCAGCGGCCCGGCCTCCGGGAACCAGGCCGTGGACAGGCCGATGGAGATGATCGGCCCGAAGATGAAGCAGACCTCGTCGATCACGGACTCGAAGGAGTACGCCGTGTGCAGCTGCGGGGTGTCCCGGTACACGGCCGCCCACCGCGCCCGGATCATCGCGCCGATGCTCGGCACACAGCCGATGCCGGCACTGAACACGTACAGCGTCCAGTCCGGCCATCTGTAGTGGGCGGCGAACAGCAGCCCGGCCGCCGCGACGAGCGCGATCAGCGTCGCCGGCCGCAGCACCCGCCGCTGCCCGTACTGGTCCACCAGCCGCGAGACCTGCGGACCCGCCGCCGCGGCGGCGAGCGCCATGGTGGCCGACAGCGCGCCGGCCAGCCCGTACCGCCCGGTCAGCTGGGAGACCATCGTGACCACGCCGATGCCCATCATGGACAGCGGCATACGGCCGAGGAAACCCGCGGCCGAGAAGCCCTTGGAGCCTGGGGCGGCGAACAGGGCGCGGTAGGGGCTGGGCACGGGGTCTCCGGTCGGACAGAAGGGGGGCTGTTCAGTAAGGCGCGTATACCGCCGATACAGCTTACGAGTTAGGTGACCCTAACGCACGCCGTGCGGTGGGACGGAGAACCTCGCACGTCACCCGCCGTTTCCCGGCTGTCAGAGACGGGTGGCAGGATCTACTCATGCCAGACGTGCTCGATGCCACCCCCTACGACGCCCTGCTCCTGCTCTCGTTCGGCGGCCCCGAGGGACCGGACGACGTGGTCCCGTTCCTGGAGAACGTGACGCGGGGGCGCGGCATCCCCAAGGAACGCCTCAAGGAAGTCGGTCAGCACTACTTCCTGTTCGGCGGGGTCAGCCCGATCAACGACCAGAACCGCGCCCTTCTGGACTCCCTCCGCAAGGACTTCGCAGGTCACGGCCTGGACCTGCCGGTCTACTGGGGCAACCGCAACTGGGCGCCCTACCTGACGGACACCCTGCGCGAGATGGTCACCGACGGCCGCCGCCGCATCCTGGTCCTCGCCACCAGCGCCTACGCCTCCTACTCCGGCTGCCGCCAGTACCGCGAGAACCTCGCCGACTCGCTGGCCGCCCTCGAGGCCGAGGGCCTGGAGCTGCCGAAGATCGACAAGCTGCGGCACTACTTCAACCACCCGGGCTTCCTGGAGCCCATGATCGACGGCGTGATCGACTCCCTCGCCGACCTCCCCGAGGACGTCCGGGACGGCGCCCACATCGCCTTCTCGACCCACTCGATCCCGACCGCCTCCGCCGACTCCTCCGGCCCGGTCGAGAAGCACGGCGACGGCGGCGCGTACGTCAGGCAGCACCTGGACGTCGCACGGCTGATCGCCGACGCCGTCCGTGAGCGCACCGGCGTCGACCACCCCTGGCAGCTCGTCTACCAGTCCCGCTCCGGCGCCCCGCACATCCCGTGGCTGGAGCCCGACATCTGCGACCACCTGGAGGAGCGGCACGCGGCCGGCGCCCCGGCGGTCGTGATGGCGCCCATCGGCTTCGTCTCCGACCACATGGAGGTCCTGTACGACCTCGACACGGAGGCCAAGGCCAAGGGCGAGGAGCTGGGCCTGCCGGTGCGCCGGTCGGCCACCGTCGGCGCCGACCCGCGGTTCGCCGCCGCCATCCGCGACCTCGTCCTGGAGCGGGCCGCCGTCGAGCGCGGACAGGAGGTCACGCCGTGCGCCCTGGGCGCGCTCGGCGCCGCCCACAACCTCTGCCCGGTGGGCTGCTGCCCGGCCCGCGCCCCTCGCCCCGCCGCCGCGGGCGCCGACAGCCCCTACGCATGAGGAGCCCCGTGACCGACGCCCTGCCCGCGGAACTGCTGGAACTGGCCCAGGAGGCCGCCCGCCGCGCCGGTGCGCTGCTGCGGGACGGCCGCCCGGCCGACCTCGCGGTCGCCGCCACCAAGTCCAGCCCCATCGACGTGGTCACCGAGATGGACATCGCGGCGGAGAAGCTGATCACGGACCTGATCTCCGAGCACCGCCCGGACGACGGCTTCCTCGGCGAGGAGGGTGCCTCCACCGAGGGCACCAGCGGCGTCCGCTGGGTGATCGACCCGCTCGACGGCACGGTCAACTACCTGTACGGCCTGCCCACTTGGTCCGTCTCCATCGCCGCCGAGCTGGACGGCGAGACCGTCGTCGGCGTCGTCGCGGTCCCGATGCGCGGCGAGACGTTCCACGCCGTACGCGGCGGCGGAGCATGGGCGAGGGGCGCCTGGGACGGCGAGCGCAGGCTCGCCTGCCGCCCCGCGCCGCCCCTGGAGCAGGCCCTGGTCTCGACCGGCTTCAACTACGTCACCGACGTCCGCGTCCACCAGGCCGAGGTCGCCCGCAAGCTCATCCCGCTGCTGCGCGACATCCGACGGGGCGGCTCGGCCGCCGTCGACCTGTGCGACCTGGCCGCCGGCCGTCTCGACGGCTACTACGAACGCGGTCTCCACCCCTGGGACCTCGCCGCGGGCGACCTGATCGCCCGAGAGGCGGGCGCCCTGACCGGTGGACGCCCCGGAGAGCGCCCCGCACACGCCCTGACGGTCGCGGCCACCCCGGGCGTCTTCGAGCCCCTCCAGCAGCTCCTGGAGGGCTTCGGCGCCTGGCACGACTGAACGGCTCGGCCGCCGAGCAGAACAGCGGGGCCCGGCGCTGGATTCGCCGGGCCCCGCTGTCATGCGCTACGCGCTGTTCAGACGCTAGACGCGCCGACCTCCACACCGTGTTCGGCGGCGAGGCGGCGCAGGTCGTCGAGTTCGGCCTGCTCCACCTCGACGAGGAAGTCGTCGCCCTCGTCGCGAGCCCGCGTCAGGTCGGACTCGGTCGCCCTTATGCGCTGCCGAAGTCCTGCGGTGAATGCGTCCATGCTGCGCCCCCTCGTCCTGGGTCGTGGGTCGATGGCACGGGGGTGTGCCGTTCGGAAGGGGCGATCACGTCTCCAATGGGTGCCCAGCGCAGCCCGGTGCTGGGCGGCGACGGTGCCGGACACCCACGCCCACTCTGCGGCAAGCGGATCGCGGCGTGCCACATGGTGGTGCGGCACATGCAGAGCGTGATCGCGGGGTGTAAAGCCGTCCTCCCCCCGCTCCCTTCCACGGAAACCTCAACCCGTCGAGAAAATCTCGCATTCCCCGGCCTCACACCCGTCCTTCAGACCGTGCTCACCCGCCTTACAGCCGACTTATGGCCGAAAAGGGCAGGATGGAGGTCAACACACTCACCAAGCCCCCTGCCCGCATGCCCCAGAAGCGCTACGCGGGTGGACACAGGAAGGACAAGCGACGTGCGCGTACTCGTCGTCGAGGACGAGCAGCTGCTCGCCGATGCGGTGGCCACCGGACTGCGCCGGGAGGCCATGGCCGTCGACGTCGTGTACGACGGTGCGGCCGCCCTGGAACGCATCGGCGTGAACGACTACGACGTGGTCGTCCTCGACCGTGACCTGCCTCTCGTGCACGGCGACGACGTGTGCCGCAAGATCGTCGAACTCGGCATGCCCACCCGCGTGCTGATGCTCACGGCGTCCGGTGACGTCAGCGACCGGGTCGAGGGGCTGGAGATCGGCGCCGACGACTATCTGCCCAAGCCCTTCGCGTTCAGCGAGCTGACGGCACGCGTGCGTGCCCTGGGCCGGCGCACCAGCGTGCCCCTGCCGCCCGTCCTGGAGCGGGCCGGGATCAAGCTCGACCCGAACCGCCGCGAGGTCTTCCGCGACGGCAAGGAAGTCCAGCTGGCGCCCAAGGAGTTCGCCGTCCTGGAGGTGCTGATGCGCAGCGAGGGCGCGGTCGTCTCGGCCGAGCAGCTCCTGGAGAAGGCGTGGGACGAGAACACCGACCCGTTCACCAACGTCGTGCGGGTGACCGTCATGACCCTGCGCCGAAAGCTCGGTGAGCCGCCAGTCATCGTGACCGTCCCCGGCTCCGGCTACCGGATCTGACCGCCGTGGCAGCGACCCCGGCGCCTCCCCAGGCGCCCCCGAAGCCCACCTGGGACCCGCGGAGGCCGGAGCCGCCCTTTCCGTGGCTGCGCCCGACCATCCGCATAAGGCTCACGCTGCTGTACGGCGGCATGTTCCTGATCGCCGGCATCCTGCTGCTGTCGATCATCTACCTGCTCGCCGCGCAGGCGCTGAACACGGGCAACGAACCGCTGTTCAAGATCGCTGGCGGCGATTCGATCAAGGTCACCAGCGACAACTGCCCGGCCGTCAACAACACGAGCAACCTGACGCTCCCCGAGTTCAACGCAGCCATCAGTGACTGCATCGACCATCAGCGCCAGGTCGCCCTGGACAACCTGCTCAGCCGTTCGCTGCTGGCCCTGCTCGGTCTCGCCGTGATCGCCTTCGCCTTCGGCTACGCCATGGCGGGCCGCGTTCTGTCGCCGCTCGGCCGGATCACCCGCACCGCGCGCGCGGTGGCGGGCTCGGACCTGTCCCGCCGTATCGAGCTGGACGGTCCGGACGACGAGCTCAAGGAGCTGGCCGACACCTTCGACGAGATGCTGGAGCGGCTGCAGCGGGCGTTCACGGCGCAGCAGCGCTTCGTCGGCAACGCCTCGCACGAGCTGAGAACCCCGCTCGCGATCAACCGCACGCTCCTCGAGGTGCACCTGTCCGATCCGAACGCGCCGGTGGAGCTGCAGCAGCTCGGCAAGACGCTGCTGGCCACCAACGAGCGCAGTGAGCAGCTCGTCGAGGGGCTGCTGCTGCTCGCCCGCAGCGACAACCAGATCGTCGAGCGCAAGCCGGTCGACCTCGCCGAGGTGGCCGAGCAGGCGGTCGACCAGGTGCACGGCGAGGCGCTGGCCAAGGGCGTGGTGATCCGCGGCGAGCAGAAGCCCGCGGTCGTCCAGGGCAACGGCGTGCTGCTGGAGCGGATCGCCCTGAACCTCGTACAGAACGCCGTGCGGTACAACGTGCCGGAGGGCGGCTGGGTCGAGGTGACGACGGAGGTGCAGCACGGTCAGGCGGTGCTCGTGGTGTCCAACACGGGCCCGGTGGTGCCGGCGTACGAGATCGACAACCTCTTCGAGCCGTTCCGGCGGCTGCGCACGGAGCGCACGGGCAGCGACAAGGGCGTCGGACTCGGACTGTCCATCGTCCGGTCCGTGGCCCGGGCGCACGGCGGCCACATCTCGGCGCAACCGCGCGAGGGAGGTGGACTCGTGATGCGGGTGACCCTTCCCGTCTGAGATCATGGCCCCCGCACTCGATCCAACACACGGAGATGTTCGCTTTGCGCGGAATTTTTGCGGCGCCTTCCGGACAACTCGGTGTGTGATCGATCACAAGGACGAATTTCCGGCCATCTACTCTCCGTGATCATGCACCCTGTCGGAAAGCCGGGAAAATCCGGGTTTTCAGGGGTCCTGATCACGGGAAGTACACGGTGAGACGCCTTTGAAGTGCGGGATTCGGACCGTGTACGGTCCCGATCGCCATCCAACCCGATCACTCAAGAGGAGTCCGGTTGGGTGTCGATTGAGTAACAGACCTTGATGTGAGGCAAAATCTCCGCCTCGGGTCGGGCACAAGTCCGGCCTCTCACGCGTTACGTGCGCTGGAGACACCGCAGACACCCAGAGGGGGAGAGCGACATGGCAACCGACTACGACACCCCACGCAAGACCGACGACGACGTCGACTCGGACAGCCTTGAAGAACTGAAGGCTCGCCGGAACGACAAGTCGACCTCCGCAGTGGATGTCGACGAGTTCGAAGCCGCCGAAGGCCTCGAACTGCCCGGCGCGGACCTCTCGAACGAAGAGCTGGCCGTCCGGGTGCTGCCCAAGCAGCAGGACGAGTTCACTTGCATGAGCTGCTTCCTGGTGCACCACCGCAGCCAGCTGGCCCGCGAGAAGAACGGTCAGCCGATCTGCCGCGACTGCGACTGAGGGCGGGTCGGCCGTGACTGGCTCGACCCCACCTCGGAAGCGCCGCTTCCACCTACCGGGAGCGGACCAGGAGCCGTCCGAAGGGCGGCTCGGCGCGCGTGACGACGAGCGGGGCTCATCCGATCAGGGATCGGCCTCGCTCGAACCGGCGGCCGGCCGGCCCGGACTTCCGGCGCCGGCCGAGACCTCCGCGCCCGTCGCCAGGCGGCGGGGCGCGGTGATCCGGGACAAGGCCCGGGAAGGGGTTCGCAAGGGCGGCAGCCGGGCCAGGGCGGGCCTGGCGTACATCGCCGACCGCATCATCGACAACGCCCCGAGGATCCCCGTACGGGACCTCGCGACGCTTCGCAGGCAGTTCCCCGGGCTGGGGCCCGAGGAGCTCGCGGACAAGCTCGTGGCCGGCGCCGCGAGCGCCACCGCGACGGTCGGAGCGGGCATCGGAGCGGCGGCCATGATGCCCGTGCCGCCCGCCATGCCGACCGAACTGGCCGCCGAGATCACCGGCGTCGCCGCGATCGAGCTCAAGCTGATCGCCGAACTCCACGAGGTCTACGGCGTCCGGCCGCCGGGCAATCTCAAGCAGCGCAGCACCGCGTATCTCGACTCCTGGTCGGGAGAGCGCGGCATCGACATGTCCAAGCCGTCCACGGTGAGTGCGGCGCTCAACAGCCCGTTGAAGCATCAACTGCGGCAGCAGATCATGAAACGCGTGGTGCGCAACCTGCCGAACCTGATGCCGTTCATGGTCGGCGCGGCCGTCGGAGCGGTCATGAACCGCCGGGACACAAGAAAACTCGCGGAGCGGATCCGGTCGGATCTCCGCAAGATCCAGGTGCCTTGGGACGCGCTTGTCGAACTGCCCCGGCTGGAGTCCCCCGAGGATCCGCTCAATATGGGGGACATTCCGAAGGGACTCGGCCGCGGACACAAAGAAATCGGGCCCTGACGAAGTTTTTGCGCGGCGGTGAAGTTTTTGCGCGGCGGTGAAAAAGATTCTGGCCCGCCTCGGCGCAGCCCGTGGCGGATCTTCGGGTGAAGCCCCGCCCGAGTGTTCTACGTCGGTCCCTACGCCGCCGCGCGCGCCGACTCGAGTGCCTCCGCCAGCCGCTCCGGCTCACGCGTCGACAGGTACAGGTACGGCGTCGGGTCGGCCGGGTCTGTGACCTCCACGCGCAGCGCGGTGGGGATGTAGGCGCGCAGCAGCAGGAAGGCGCGGGTGTCGGCCTTGTAGGTACGCCAGGCGCGCGCCTCCTCCGGGTCCAGGACCTGGGCATCGCCCAGGGCCGCCACCGGGATCTTCGCCTCGCCCGCGATCAGGAACCCGCCCACGACGCGGATCCGCGGCGAGCCGTACGAACTGGCCACGACCGCCGCCACGGCCGTCCCGCCGACCAGGCCGCCGAGCAGCGGCAGCGTGCCGAAGGGCAGCAGGATCAACGCCATCGAGACCCCGACCAGGAAAGAGATCAGCCACCAGGTGCGGGGGGCGGTGAGGCGTTCTTCGTACGGGGTGGCGGAGAGCTGCATGAAGCCAAGCTTGGCACGGTGTCCGGATCGGTCCGACGCGCGGGTAAGGTCTGCGGCTGTGAGTGGTACTTCCGCAGCTCTTAAGCCTCCCGCCGATGCGGTGAAACCCGTGCGGCACCCGGACGCTCCCGCGCCCGGTGAGCTCCTCGGCGCGCACTACGACCAGTGTTTCGGCTGTGGCGACGGGCAGCGGCACGGGCTGCACCTGGAGGCGCGGGCCGGCGAGGGTGTCACCATCACGGCCGAGTTCACCGTGCGGCCCGCCCATCAGGGCGCGCCGGGCCTCGCCCACGGCGGGGTACTCGCCTCGGCCCTCGACGAGACCCTCGGCTCGCTGAACTGGCTGCTGCGGACGATCGCGGTGACCGGGCGGCTGGAGACGGACTTCGTACGCCCCGTGCCGGTCGGTACGACGCTGCACCTGGCGGCCGAGGTGACGGCGGTGGCCGGGCGGAAGATCTACTCGACCGCCACCGGACGCATCGGCGGCCCCGACGGGCCGGTCGCCGTCCGCGCCGACGCCCTCTTCGTCGAGGTGAAGGTCGACCACTTCGTGGAGAACGGCCGCCCGGAGGAGATCCGGGCGGCCATGGACGACCCGGACCAGGTCCGGCGTGCCCGTGCCTTCGAGGTGAACCCGTGAGCCGTGACCCCGTGAACGTGCTGATCCGCCGCGTCGATCCCGACGTACCGCTTCCGACGTACGCGCATCCCGGTGACGCGGGAGCCGATCTGCGCACCACCGAGAGCCGTGAACTGAAGCCGGGCGAACGGGCCGTGTTGCCCACGGGGGTGTCTGTGGCGCTGCCGGAGGGGTACGCGGCCTTCGTGCACCCACGGTCCGGCCTCGCCGCCCGCTGCGGTGTCGCTCTCGTGAATGCCCCGGGGACGGTAGATGCCGGGTACCGTGGGGAGATCAAGGTGATCGTGGTGAATCTCGACCCGCGCGAGTCCGTGCGGTTCGAGCGCTTCGACCGGATTGCCCAACTGGTCGTCCAGCAGGTCGAGAAGGTCCGCTTCCAGGAGGTCGCGGAGCTTCCCGACTCGGCTCGGGCCGAGGGGGGCTTCGGGTCCACCGGCGGCCATGCGGCTGTGGGTGGCTCGAGCAGCACAAACAGCACAAGCGGTCAGGCCGCCGACGGCGGCACAGCGGGTGGGAATCGATACGCTTCGGTCGTATCCGACCGGGAAGGACAGTGACGTGTTCGGACGTCGCAAGAAGAAGGGTGCCGCCGAGGACGCGGCCGGCGAGCCCGAGCAGGTCGTCGACGGTGTCGACACTGAGGCGGACGACAAGGTCGAGGACGAGGGCGGGCGCCCGCGCGTGAGGCTGGAGCCGGAGCCGCGGCCCGACGGGCCCTGGGACGACTCCGAGGTGCGGGACCCGGCCGAGGGCCGGGTGGACCTGGGCGGTCTGCTCGTGCCCGGCGTCGACGGCATGGAGCTGCGGGTCGAGGTCGCGGGCGACGCGATCGTCGCGGCGACCGTCGTCCTGCGGGACAGCGCCATCCAGTTGCAGGCCTTCGCCGCCCCCAAGCGCGAGGGCATCTGGGGCGAGGTGCGCGAGGAGATCGGGTCGGGCATCACCCAGCAGGGCGGCATCGTCGACGAGGTCGAGGGTCCGCTGGGCTGGGAGCTGCGCGCCCAGGTGCCGGTGCAGCTGCCGGACGGCACGGGTGGCTTCCAGGTGGTGCGGTTCGTCGGTGTGGACGGTCCCCGCTGGTTCCTGCGCGGTGTCATCTCGGGCCAGGGCGCGGTACAGCCGCAGGCCGCGGGACTGCTGGAGCAGATCTTCCGGGACACGGTCGTGGTCCGCGGCGAGGGCCCGATGGCCCCCCGCGACCCGATCGTCCTGAAGCTGCCGAACGACGCGCAGATGGTCCCCGAGGGCGTCCAGCAGGACGACGGCACGTCCCGCTTCTCCGGCGGCATGGGCCAGTTGCAGCGCGGACCGGAGATCACCGAGGTCCGCTAGACAGACACCAGGAGGGCCGCATCCCGTGGGGATGCGGCCCTTTCTCGTGCGCGGACCCTTGACGACGGATTGGTCTGTACCTACGGTCTCGGCCCAACGCCTGGTTCATGAGGGCGCCCCGTGTTCATGTATGAGAACGGAGCCGTCATGCGTCGTACCCCCCTCCTCGCGACCGTCACCGCCCTCGTCCTGGGCGGTCTCCTCGCGCAGCCGACCGCGCCACGCGCCGAGGCCGCCCCCGCGGCCTTCGCCCATCCCGGAGTCGCCGTCTCCAAGGGCCAGTTGGACTTCGCCCGCACCAAGGTCAACGCCGGCGCCCAGCCCTGGAAGGGCGCCTTCGACCGGATGCTGGCGAGCAAGTACGCCGACCTGAACCGCACGCCGAGGCCGCGCGCGATCGTCGAGTGCGGCTCGTACTCGAACCCGAACCACGGCTGCACCGACGAGCGCGAAGACGCCATCGCCGCGTACACCCACGCGCTCGCCTGGTACGTCACCCGCGATGAGCGCCACGCGAAGAAGGCCGTCGAGCTGATGGACGCCTGGTCCGCCGTGATCAAGGACCACACCAACAGCAACGCGCCCCTGCAGACCGGCTGGGCCGGCTCCTCCTGGCCGAGGGCCGCCGAGATCATCAAGCACACGTACACCGGGAGCTGGGCCAACTCCGGCCGCTTCGCGGCCATGCTGCGGAACGTCTACCTGCCCGAGGTCATCAACGGTTTCCACTCCAACGGCAACTGGGAGCTGTCGATGATGGAGGCCGCCGTCGGCATCGCCGTCCACCTGGAGGACAAGGCGTCGTACGACAAGGCCATGGCGAGGTTCCGGACGCGCACGGCCGCCTTCGTCTACCTCGCCTCCGACGGGGAGCTGCCGAAGACCGTGCCGAGCCAGAACCTCGACACCAGGGACAAGATCGTCAGGTACTGGCAGGGCCAGTCGACCTTCGTCACCGGGCTCACCCAGGAGACCTGCCGCGACCTCACGCACACCGGCTACGGCATCTCGGCGATCTCCCATGTCGCCGAGACCAGCCGGATCCAGGGCCAGGACCTGTACGGCACCGACGTCGGCGAACGGCTGCGGCAGGCGCTCGGGTTCCAGGCCAAGTACGAACTGGGTACGGCCGTGCCGAGCTGGCTGTGCGGCGGCTCGCTGCACCTCGGGCTCGGGCCGGTCACAGAGGTCGGCTACAACGCCCTGCATCACAGGCTTGGCATGCCCATGACCAATACGCAGACGCTGACCGAGCGCAACCGCCCGGCCGGCACCAACAACCTCTTCGTGGCCTGGGAAACGCTCACCCACGGGGACAACCCGAGCTGAACCGTTGAACTGCCGGGCGCCGGTTGGCGATACTGGCGCCCGGTTCACGGGGGAGGACGTATGACTCAGGTGGTCACCGAGACCATGGTGCGCGTCGAGAACGTGCGTAAGTCGTACGGCGACTCGGCCGCCGCGGTCCACGCCCTGCGCGGGGTCTCCTTCGAGGTGCCGCGCGGCGAACTCGTCGCCCTCAAGGGGCGCTCGGGATCCGGGAAGACCACGCTCCTCAACATCGTCGGCGGGCTCGACGTACCGGACGAGGGGCGGGTCACGGTCGACGGGCTCGACCTCGCGGAGCTGGGCGAGGGCGGGCTGCTGGCGCTGCGCCGGGACCGTATCGGGTTCGTCTTCCAGTCCTTCGGGCTGATCCCGATCCTCACGGCCGCCGAGAACGTCGGCGTGCCGATGCGGCTGCGCCGGGCCGACCCTCGCGAGCGGGAGGAGCGTGTCGAACTGCTGCTGTCCCTGGTCGGCCTCGCCGACCACGCGCAGCAGCGGCCCGGGGAGCTCTCCGGCGGCCAGCAGCAGCGGGTCGCCATCGCCCGGGCCCTCGCCAACAGCCCCTCGCTCCTCGTCGCCGACGAGCCGACCGGCCAGCTGGACGCGGAGACCGGCCACGCCGTGATGGAGCTGCTGCGTGCCGTCGTACGCAGTGAGCAGGTCACCGCGCTGGTCGCCACGCACGACGCGAACCTGCTGGACCTCGCCGACCGGGTCCTGGAGCTGAGCGACGGGGAGATCGTCGGGACGTGACGGCCGCCGGCCGGCTCCGGCGCGTCAGGGTTGCGTCAAAGACGGTCCACGGACCGCTCCCGGACCCATTTGTCGCGATTATTGGCCGTAAGGTCGACGCTGCGTGGGCAGCAGTGACCGGAAGACAATGAGGCCATGGGACGCGGCAAGCTTCGGATCTACCTCGGTGCGGCACCGGGCGTCGGCAAGACGTACGCGATGCTGTCCGAGGCGCACCGGCGTGTCGAGCGGGGCACGGACTGCGTGGTGGCCTTCGTGGAGCACCACGGCCGGTCGCGCACCGAGGTGATGCTGCACGGTCTGGAGCAGATCCCGCGCCGGGAGCTGGAGTACCGGGGCGGGGTGTTCACGGAGATGGACGTCGATGCCGTTCTCCGGAGGACGCCCGCCGTCGCCCTGGTGGACGAACTGGCCCACACCAATGTCCCCGGCGCGCGCAACGCCAAGCGGTGGCAGGACGTGGAGGAGCTGCTGGCGGCCGGGATCGACGTCATCACGACCGTCAACATCCAGCATCTGGAGTCGCTGGGGGACGTGGTCGAGGCGATCACGGGGGTGCGGCAGCAGGAGACGGTGCCGGACGAGGTGGTGCGGCGGGCGGATCAGATCGAGCTGGTCGACATGTCGCCACAGGCGCTGCGGCGGCGGATGGCGCACGGCAACATCTACCGGCCCGACAAGGTCGACGCGGCCCTCTCGAACTACTTCCGGCCCGGCAACCTGACCGCGCTGCGGGAACTGGCGCTGTTGTGGGTGGCCGACCGGGTGGACGCCTATCTGAAGCAGTACCGAAGCGATCACCGGGTGTCGAAGATCTGGGGTTCGCGGGAGCGGATCGTGGTCGGGCTGACCGGCGGCCCGGAGGGGCGGACGCTGATCCGGCGGGCGGCGCGGCTGGCGGAGAAGGGCGCCGGCGGTGAGGTGCTGGCGGTGTACATAGCCCGCAGCGACGGCCTGACCTCGGCCTCCCCGAAGGAACTGGCCGTCCAGCGCGCGCTGGTCGAGGACCTGGGCGGCACCTTCCACCACGTCGTGGGCGACGACATACCGGCCGCGTTGCTGGACTTCGCGCGCGGCGTGAACGCCACCCAGGTCGTCCTCGGCTCCTCGCGCCGCAAGACCTGGCAGTACGTCTTCGGACCCGGCGTCGGAACGACCGTGGCCCGCGAGTCGGGACCCGACCTCGACGTGCACATCGTCACGCACGAGGAGGTCGCCAAGGGGCGCGGCCTGCCGGTGGCCCGGGGCGCGCGGCTCGGCCGGGCCCGGATCATCTGGGGCTGGGCGGTCGGCGTGCTCGGTCCGGTGATCATGGCCGTTCTGCTCAGCACCGTGCACCTCGGCCTCGCCAACGACATGCTGCTGTTCCTGACCGCCGTGGTCGCGGCCGCCCTGCTCGGCGGGCTGCTGCCCGCGCTGGGCTCGGCCGCGGTCGGTTCCCTGCTGCTGAACTACTTCTACACACCGCCCGTGCACCACTGGACCATCGCCGACCCGAAGAACATCGTCGCCATCGCGATCTTCGTCGGCGTCGGTGTGTCGGTGGCCTCCGTGGTCGACCTCGCCGCCCGCCGCACCCATCAGGCGGCCCGGCTGCGCGCCGAGTCGGAGATCCTCTCCTTCCTCGCGGGCAACGTACTGCGCGGCGAGACCGGCCTGGAGGACCTCCTGGAGCGCGTCCGCGAGACCTTCGGCATGGAGTCGGCGGCCCTGCTGGAACGCGAGAGCGACGTCGACCCCTGGACCTGCGCGGGCCGGGTCGGCCTCGGACGGCCCGTGGACCGGCCCGAGGACGCCGACGTGGACGTGCCGGTGTCGGACCACATGGCGCTCGCGCTGACCGGCCGGGTGCTGCCGGCCGAGGACCGCCGGGTGCTGGCCGCCTTCGCCGCGCAGGCCGCGGTGGTACTGGACCGGCGGCGCCTGCAGGAGGAGGCCGAGCGGGCCCGCGCGCTGGCCGAGGGCAACCGGATCCGCACCGCGCTGCTGGCCGCCGTGAGCCATGACCTGCGTACGCCCCTGGCCGGGATCAAGGCGGCCGTCTCGTCGCTGCGGTCCGACGACGTGGAATGGTCCGAGGAGGACCAGGCGGAGCTGCTGGAGGGCATCGAGGACGGCGCCGACCGGCTCGACCACCTCGTGGGCAACCTGCTCGACATGTCCCGGCTGCAGACCGGCACGGTCACCCCGCTGATCCGGGAGATCGACCTCGACGAGGTGGTGCCGATGGCGCTCGGCGGGGTGCCCGAGGGCAGCGCCGAGCTGGACATCCCGGAGACGCTGCCCATGGTGGCCGTGGATCCGGGGCTGCTGGAGCGGTCGGTGGCCAACCTGGTGGAGAACGCCGTGAAGTACAGCCCGGCCGGCGAGGCGGTCCTGGTGTCCGCCAGCGCCATCGCGGACCGCGTGGAGGTGCGGGTGGTCGACCGGGGGCCGGGCGTCCCCGACGATGCCAAGGAACGCATCTTCGAGCCCTTCCAGCGTTACGGCGACGCCCCGCGCGGCGCCGGCGTCGGACTCGGCCTGGCTGTCGCGCGCGGCTTCGCCGAGGCCATCGGGGGCACCCTCGACGCGGAGGACACGCCCGGCGGCGGCCTCACCATGGTTCTCACGCTGCGGGCGGCGGCAGGACCGAGTCCCGAGCAGCTGCTTCACCCCGTACGACCCGAAAGGCAGGTCACATGACCCGGGTGCTGGTGATCGACGACGAGCCGCAGATCGTGCGCGCCCTCGTGATCAACCTCAGGGCGCGCAAGTACGAGGTCGACGCGGCGCACGACGGCGCCACCGCCCTCGAACTGGCCGCCGCCCGCCACCCGGACGTGGTGGTCCTCGACCTGGGCCTGCCCGACATGGACGGCGTCGAGGTGATCAAGGGCCTGCGCGGCTGGACCCGGGTGCCGATCCTGGTGCTGTCCGCCCGGCACACCTCCGACGAGAAGGTCGAGGCGCTGGACGCGGGCGCCGACGACTACGTGACCAAGCCCTTCGGCATGGACGAGCTGCTCGCCCGGCTGCGCGCCGCCGTCCGCCGCGCCGAGCCGACCGGCGCCGGTGAGGACGAGGTGCTGGTGGAGACCGACGAGTTCACCGTCGACCTGGCCGCGAAGAAGGTCCAGAAGCACGGCAAGGACGTACGGCTGACGCCCACGGAGTGGCATCTGCTGGAGGTGCTGGTGCGCAGCACCGGCCGCCTGGTCAGCCAGCGGCAACTGCTCCAGGAGGTGTGGGGGCCGTCGTACGGCACGGAGACGAACTACCTGCGGGTCTACATGGCCCAGCTGAGGCGCAAGCTGGAGGCGGACCCCGCACATCCCAAGCACTTCATCACGGAGCCGGGGATGGGGTATCGGTTTGAGCGGTGAGCCGGAGGGGGGGCCGGGGGTCCGGGGGTTGTCCCCGGGGGGTGCAGTATCGCGGAGCCGGGGATGGGGTATCGGTTTGAGCGGTGAGCCGGAGGGGGGCCGGGGGTCCGGGGGTTGTCCCCGGGGTGGTGCAGTATCGCGGAGCCGGGGATGGGGTATCGGTTTGAGCGGTGAGCCGGAGGGGGGCCGGGGGTCCGGGGGTTGTCCCCGGGGGTGCAGTATCGCGGAGCCGGGGATGGGGTATCGGTTCGAGCGCCAGCCCCGGGGGTACGTAGCTGTCGGCGGGCCCCGGTACGCTTCAGACATGAGTGCTGTTCCTCGTTCCGAGAAGCCGGCGGGCCGGTTCCGGCGCATGCTCGGCCGGCTCTCCTCGTCGCAGGAGGACCTGGAGTCCGAGGAGCTGCGGGAGGACACCGCGACCGCGGGCTGCACGCGCATCGGTGACTGCCAGGACCGCCAGGTCGTCACGGTTACTGGTACCTTGCGCACGGTCACCCTGCGCCCGCGTGCGGGCGTCCCCGCCCTGGAGGCCGAGCTGTTCGACGGCTCCGCCGCGCTGGACGTGGTGTGGCTCGGCAGGCGCTCCATCGTGGGGATAGAGCCCGGGCGCAAGCTGATCGCATCGGGCCGGATCTCGATGAGCCGGGGCCGCCGGGTGCTGTTCAATCCGAAATACGAACTCAGACCCCTCGGACGGGAGTAGCCGGTGACGTCGCTCGACAAGCCGACCCAAGACACCGAAGCCACTGCGCAGCGGGACGCCCGGGCGGTGACCGAGGCCGCGCTGTTCGAAGCCTTCGGCGGCGTGCGGGGCATGGTCGAGACCGTCCTGCCCGGCCTGCTGTTCGTCACCATCTACACGATCAACAAGGACCTGCACCTGTCGGCGATCGCCGCGCTCGGTGTGTCCCTGCTGCTGGTCGTGGTCCGGCTGGCGATGCGGGACACCGTCAAGCACGCCTTCAGCGGTGTCTTCGGCGTCGCCTTCGGTGTCGTCTTCGCGATGATGACCGGCAACGCCAAGGACTTCTACCTGCCCGGCATGCTCTACACGCTCGGCCTGGGCCTCGCCTACATCATCACGACCCTCTGCGGCGTCCCGCTGATCGGCCTGATCCTCGGCCCGGTCTTCAAGGAGAACCTCTCCTGGCGCACCCGCAACCCGGGCCGCAAGAAGGCGTACGCCAAGGCCAGCTGGGCCTGGGGCCTGATCCTGCTCGCCAAGTGCGCGATCCTCTTCCCGCTGTACTGGTGGGCCGACACGACCCAGCTGGGCTGGGTCCTGATCGCCCTCAAGATCCCGCCGTTCCTGCTGGCCGTCTATCTGACCTGGGTGTTCCTGGCGAAGGCGCCCGCGCCGATCGACGTGTTCGCCGAGATGGAGGCGGAGGAGAAGGCGGCCGAGGCCAAGAAGGCGGCCGCGGAGGCTGGTTCGGGTGCTGCTTCGGGGCACCGTCGGGAGGCGTAGTTCCCGGCAGGAGCGAGACACGAACGACGAGAAGGGGCGCCCTGAGGATTCAGGGCGCCCCTTCTCGTCGGTTCCGCTCTCGCCGTACGGCCGCAGGGCTCAGCTCGCCACGTCGTCCTTGCGCACCGACAGCAGGTCCTCCAGCTGCTCCTCGCGGGCCGGGGCGGCCACGAAGAGGAGTTCGTCGCCCGCCTCCAGGGAGTCCTCCTGGGACGGGGTGAGAACGCGGGTGCCGCGGATGATCGTGACCAGGGACGTGTCCTCCGGCCATTCCACGTCGCTGACCTGGGTGCCGGCCAGGGCCGACTCCTCGGGCAGGGTCAGTTCGACGAGGTTGGCGTCGCCGTGGCTGAAGCGGAGCAGCCGGACCAGGTCGCCGACGCTCACCGCCTCCTCGACCAGGGCCGACATCAGGCGCGGGGTGGAGACCGCCACGTCCACGCCCCAGGACTCGTTGAACAGCCACTCGTTCTTCGGGTTGTTCACCCGGGCGACGACGCGCGGAACGCCGTACTCCGTCTTCGCCAGCAGGGAGACGACCAGGTTGACCTTGTCGTCGCCGGTCGCGGCGATCACCACGTTGCAGCGCTGCAGCGCGGCCTCGTCCAGGGACGTGATCTCACAGGCGTCGGCCAGCAGCCACTCCGCCTGCGGGACGCGCTCGACCGAGATGGCGGTCGGCGCCTTGTCGATGAGCAGGACCTCGTGGCCGTTCTCCAGCAGTTCGCCCGCGATCGAGCGGCCCACCGCACCGGCACCGGCAATGGCGACCCTCATCAGTGACCGCCCTCCTCTTCGGGACCCTTGGCGAACGCCGCCTCGACCTTGTCGACCTCGTCGGTGCGCATCATCACGTGCACCAGGTCACCCTCCTGCAACACCGTCTGCGAGGAGGGCAGGATCGCCTCGCCGAGCCGGGTCAGGAACGCCACGCGCACACCGGTCTCCTCCTGGAGGCGGCTGATCCGCTGGCCCACCCAGGACGCGGCGGTGTGCACCTCGGCGAGCTGGACGCCACCGGTGGGGTCACGCCACAGCGGCTCGGCGCCCGAGGGAAGCAGGCGGCGCAGCATCTGGTCGGCCGTCCAGCGGACGGTGGCCACGGTCGGGATGCCCAGGCGCTGGTAGACCTCGGCACGCCGGGGGTCGTAGATCCGGGCCGCGACGTTCTCGATGCCGAACATCTCGCGGGCCACGCGCGCGGCGATGATGTTCGAGTTGTCCCCGCTGGAGACCGCGGCGAAGGCGCCGGCCTCCTCGATGCCCGCCTCGCGCAGGGTGTCCTGGTCGAAGCCGACGCCGGTGACCCGACGGCCGCCGAACCCGGAGCCCAGGCGTCGGAATGCGGTGGGGTCCTGGTCGACCACGGCGACCGTGTGCCCCTGCTGCTCCAGGGTCTGGGCGAGAGCGGAACCCACTCGCCCGCAGCCCATGATGACGATGTGCACTTGTGGCCCTACCCCGCAGTCCTGGTCATCCCGATGACCTGCGAAAACACCCTGATCACTCTTCTCTCTCAGTCTGCCGGGCAACAACGGGCAACAGTGTCCGTCGTTGCCCGAAGACGAGCTTATGCCGCAACTCCGTCCATGCCCTCATCCACGGAGGGCGCGGATTTCGTTCAGCGTGCGTTGAAGTATTTGGCTTCGGGGTGGTGGATGACGATGGCGTCGGTGGACTGTTCGGGGTGGAGCTGGAATTCCTCGGAGAGGTGGACGCCGATCCGTTCGGGTTTCAGGAGGTCGGCGATCTTGGCGCGGTCTTCGAGGTTGGGGCAGGCGCCGTAGCCCAGGGAGAAGCGGGCGCCGCGGTATTTGAGGGCGAACATGTCTTCCATGGCGTCGGGGTCCTGGCCGGCGAAGCCGAGTTCGGAGCGGACCCGGGCGTGCCAGTACTCGGCGAGGGCCTCGGCGAGCTGGACGGACAGGCCGTGCAGTTCGAGGTAGTCGCGGTAGGCGTTGGCCTCGAAGAGTTTCGCGGTCTGCTCGCCGATCTTTGAGCCGACGGTGACGACCTGCAGGCCGACCACGTCGGTGTCGCCGGATTCCTCGGGGCGGAAGAAGTCGGCCAGACACAGCCGGCGGCCGCGGCGCTGGCGGGGGAAGGTGAAGCGGGTGGTCTCGTTGCCCTGCTCGTCCAGCAGGATCAGGTCGTCGTCCTTGGACACGCAGCGGTAGTAGCCGTAGACCACGGCGGCCTCCAGGAGGTTGTCCCGCTGGAGCAGGTCGAGCAGGCCGCGCAGCCGGGGCCGGCCCTCACTCTCGACGAGTTCCTCATGGGTGGGTCCGTCGCCGGTGCGGGCCTGCTTCAGTCCCCACTGGCCCTTGAACAGGGCGCCCTCATCGAGCCAGGCGGCGTATTCCTTGAGCTGGATGCCCTTGATGACGCGGCTGCCCCAGAACGGCGGGGCGGGGACCGGGTTGTCGACGGCCACGTCGGAGCGGACCGCGCCCTCGGCGGGGCGCTCCTCCGCCTCGACCGCGGCGGCGGGGCGCACGCGGCGTTGTTTGAGTTCGGGCAGCACCGCGCCGGGCACGCCGCGTTTGACGCCGATCAGGGCGTCCATCAGGCGCAGGCCCTCGAAGGCGTCCCGGGCGTAGCGGACTTCGCCCTGGTAGATCTCGTGCAGGTCCTGCTCGACGTAGGCCCTTGTCAGGGCGGCGCCGCCCAGGATGACGGGGAAGTCGGCGGCCAGGCCGCGCTGGTTGAGTTCCTGGAGGTTCTCCTTCATGATCACCGTGGATTTGACCAGCAGCCCGGACATGCCGATCACGTCCGCCCTGTGTTCCTCGGCGGCCTCCAGGATCGCGGAGACGGGCTGCTTGATGCCCAGGTTGATCACGTTGTAGCCGTTGTTCGACAGGATGATGTCGACCAGGTTCTTGCCGATGTCGTGGACGTCGCCGCGCACCGTGGCCAGCACGATGGTGCCCTTGCCGGCCTCGTCGCCCTCGACCTTTTCCATGTGCGGTTCCAGGTAGGCGACCGCGGTCTTCATCACCTCGGCGGACTGCAGCACGAACGGCAGCTGCATCTGCCCCGACCCGAACAGCTCCCCGACCACCTTCATGCCGTCCAGCAGCGTCTCGTTGACGATGTCCAGCGCCGGACGGGTCTGCAGGGCGGCGTCCAGATCCTGCTCCAGGCCGTTCTTCTCGCCGTCGATGATGCGCCGCTTGAGGCGCTCCTCCAGCGGCAGCGCGGCCAGCTCCTCGGCCCGCCCGGCCTTCAGCGACTTGGTGGTGGCGCCCTCGAACAGGGCCATCAGCTTCTGCAGCGGGTCATAGCCCTCCGCCCGCCGGTCGTAGATCAGGTCCAGGGCGGTGGTGACTTCCTCCTCGGTGAAGCGGGCGATGGGGAGAATCTTGCTCGCGTGGACGATCGCCGAGTCCAGGCCGGCCTTGACGCACTCGTCCAGGAAGACGGAGTTGAGGAGCATCCGGGCGGCCGGGTTGAGACCGAAGGAGATGTTCGACAGTCCCAGGGTGGTCTGCACGTCCGGGTGGCGGGCCTTGAGTTCGCGGATGGCCCCGATGGTGGCGATGCCGTCGCCGCGGGATTCCTCCTGGCCGGTGCAGATGGTGAAGGTCAGGGTGTCGATGAGGATGTCGGACTCGTGGATGCCCCAGTTCGTCGTCAGGTCCTCGATGAGGCGTTCGGCGATGGCGACCTTGTGCTCGACGGTGCGGGCCTGGCCCTGTTCGTCGATGGTCAGCGCGATCAGTGCCGCGCCGTGTTCCCGGGCGAGCCGGGTGACCTTGGCGAAGCGGGAGTCGGGGCCGTCGCCGTCCTCGTAGTTGACCGAGTTGATCACCGCGCGTCCGCCGAGTTTCTCCAGTCCGGCCGCAAGGACGTCGACCTCGGTGGAGTCCAGCACGATCGGCAGCGTGGAGGCGGTCGCGAACCGGCCGGCCAGCTCCTCCATGTCCGCGACCCCGTCCCGGCCGACGTAGTCCACGCACAGGTCGAGCATGTGGGCGCCCTCGCGGATCTGCTCGCGGGCGATCTCCACACAGTCGTCCCAGCGGCCCTCCAGCATCGCCTGACGGAACTTCCTCGACCCGTTCGCGTTCGTCCGCTCCCCGATCGCCATATACGCGGTGTCCTGACGGAACGGCACCGTCTGATACAACGACGCCGCACCCGGCTCCGGACGCGGATCACGCGCGGTCGGAGTCAGGTCACGCACCCGCTCCACCACCTGACGCAGATGCTCCGGCGTCGTACCGCAGCAGCCACCGACCAGGGACAGGCCGTACTCCTGGACGAAGGTCTCCTGGGCGTCGGCCAGTTCCGGGGCGGTGAGCGGGTAGTGGGCGCCGTCCTTGCCGAGGACGGGGAGGCCCGCGTTCGGCATGCAGGACAGGGGAATGCGGGAGTGGCGGGACAGATAGCGCAGGTGCTCGCTCATCTCGGCGGGGCCGGTGGCGCAGTTGAGGCCGATCATGTCGATGCCCAGCGGCTCCAGCGCGGTCAGCGCCGCGCCGATCTCCGAACCCAGCAGCATCGTCCCGGTCGTCTCGACGGTCACCGAGACGATCAGCGGGCGGTCCTCGCCCAGGGCGTCGAGGGCGCGGCGGGCGCCCAGCACGGCGGCCTTGGTCTGGAGGAGGTCCTGCGTGGTCTCGACGAGCAGCGCGTCGGCGCCACCCGCGATCATGCCCTCGGCGTTCTGCTGGTAGGCGTCGCGCAGCACCTTGTACGGGGCATGTCCCAGCGTCGGCAGTTTGGTACCCGGCCCCATCGAGCCCAGCACCCAGCGCTGCTGCCCGGTCGAGGCGGTGAACTCGTCGGCCACCTCGCGGGCGATGCGGGCACCCGCCTCCGACAGTTCGTACACGCGGTCGGCGATGTCGTACTCGCCGAGGGCGGCGTGGTTGGCGCCGAAGGTGTTGGTCTCGACGCAGTCGACGCCCACGGCGAAGTACGCCTCGTGGACGGAGCGCACGATGTCGGGGCGGGTCAGGTTCAGGATCTCGTTGCAGCCCTCGAGGTTCTCGAAGTCCTCCAGCGTGGGGTCCTGCGCCTGGAGCATGGTGCCCATCGCTCCGTCGGCCACCACCACCCGGGAGGCGAGCGCGTCTCGAAGCGCGGACACACGAGTCCGGCTGTCGGCGGAAGGGGTCGGCGGCACAGAGGCCATGAAAGGGCTCCTTCGGGTGCGACGGCTGTCGGCTTAGCTGCCGGGGACGGCGTGCTCGGTGCAACGGTACTCGCCACCCCAATCGGTGTCGCCAAGGAGATCCGAGGCGATCAACGACGGCTGATACGCCTGACGCTGATGAGGGTGAGGACGCCGAGGCCGACGAGGGTGCCGGCTGCGCCGATCAGTTCTGCGGTCGTGTGCATGGAACCTCCAGCGGGCGGCGGTGGCCGGGCGAACGGTCGGGGATTAGTCATATAGGCAGGACCTCGCGGGCCGCGGAATCCGCAGCCGGACCGTCGCTGATTTCACCCGGAGAGCAGACAGGGCGCGGAAGTGGGGTGGCGGGTGGGCGGCCCCGCGTTCGAACGCCTACGATCCTCTGTTGTGTCCAAACTGACCGACGTGCCCAAACGGATCCTGATCGGGCGCGCACTGCGCAGTGATCGGCTCGGGGAAACGCTCCTGCCGAAGCGCATCGCTCTCCCCGTCTTCGCTTCCGACCCGCTGTCCTCCGTGGCGTACGCGCCCGGAGAGGTGCTGCTGGTCCTCTCCATCGCGGGCGTGTCGGCGTACCACTTCAGCCCCTGGATCGCCGTCGCGGTCGTCGTGCTGATGTTCACGGTGGTCGCCTCCTATCGGCAGAACGTGCACGCCTACCCGAGCGGCGGCGGCGACTACGAGGTGGCCAACACCAACCTCGGCCCCAAGGCGGGCCTCACGGTCGCCAGCGCCCTGCTTGTCGACTACGTCCTCACCGTGGCCGTCTCCATCTCCTCCGGCATCGAGAACCTCGGCTCCGCGATCCCCTTCGTGGTCGAGCACAAGGTGCTCTGCGCGGTCGCCGTGATCGTGCTGCTGACGCTGATGAACCTGCGCGGGGTCAAGGAGTCGGGCTCGCTGTTCGCGATTCCGACGTACGTCTTCGTCGCGGGCGTCTTCATCATGATCTCGTGGGGTGCGTTCCGGGGGCTGGTCCTCGATGACACCTTGCGGGCGCCGACGGCGGGATACGAGATCAAGGCCGAGCACCAGGGCCTGGCGGGCTTCGCCCTCGTCTTCCTCCTGCTGCGTGCCTTCTCCTCCGGCTGCGCCGCGCTCACCGGCGTCGAGGCGATCTCCAACGGTGTCCCGGCCTTTCGCAAGCCCAAGTCCAAGAACGCGGCGAGCACGCTCGCGGCGATGGGCCTGCTTGCCGTCACCATGTTCTGCGGCATCATCGCGCTGGCCGCGTTCACCAAGGTCCGCATGGCCGAGAACCCGGCCGTGGACCTCCTCGACAACGGCGTCGCGCTCGGTTCGGACTACGTGCAGAACCCGGTGATCTCGCAGGTCGCCGAGGCCGTCTTCGGCAAGGGCAGCTTCCTGTTCATCGTGCTCGCCGCGGCCACCGCGCTGGTGCTGTTCCTGGCGGCGAACACCGCGTACAACGGCTTCCCGCTGCTCGGTTCGATCCTCGCCCAGGACCGCTACCTGCCCCGCCAGCTGCACACCCGCGGCGACCGGCTCGCCTTCTCCAACGGCATCGTGCTGCTCGCCGGTGCGGCCGGACTCCTCGTGTGGATCTACGGCGCCGACTCGACGCGCCTGATCCAGCTCTACATCGTCGGCGTGTTCGTGTCCTTCACACTCAGCCAGACCGGCATGGTCCGTCACTGGAACCGCCACCTCGCCACCGAGAAGGACCAGGCCAAGCGCCGCCGCATGATCCGCTCCCGCGCGATCAACACCTTCGGCGCCTTCTTCACGGGCCTGGTGCTGGTCGTCGTACTGGTCACCAAGTTCACGCACGGCGCCTGGGTCGCGCTGCTCGGCATGGTGATCTTCTACGCGACGATGACGGCCATCCGTAAGCACTACGACCGGGTCTCCGAGGAGATCGCGGCCCCCGAGGGCCCGAGCGACGACAGCGTACGGCCGTCCCGCGTGCACTCCGTCGTGCTGATCTCGAAGATCCACCGGCCGACGCTGCGGGCACTGGCGTACGCCAAGCTGATGCGCTCGGACACCCTGGAGGCGCTCAGCGTCAACGTCGACCCGGCGGAGACCAAGGCGCTGCGCGAGGAGTGGGAGCGGCGCGGGATCACCGTTCCGCTCAAGGTGCTCGACTCGCCGTACCGCGAGATCACGCGGCCGATCATCGAGTACGTCAAGGGCCTGCGCAAGGAGTCCCCGCGCGATGTGGTGTCCGTGATCATCCCCGAGTACGTGGTCGGCCATTGGTACGAGCAGTTGCTGCACAACCAGAGCGCGCTCAGGCTGAAGGGCCGGCTGCTGTTCACGCCCGGCGTCATGGTGACCTCGGTGCCCTACCAGTTGCAGTCCTCCGAGGTGGCGCGGAAGCGGGCCCGCAAGCGGCAGGAGTGGAACGCCCCCGGCTCGGTGCGGCGCGGGCCCGCCCAGGAGCGGGCGAAGGAGTCGTCGCCACCGAAGTAGACTGGTGGGCTGTTGTCCCGCAGTCACACCCCCTTACGCATCTGGAGTCACCCCGCCATGCAGGCAGAACCGAACAAACCGCAGGCGGAGTCACAGGCGCGGTCGCTCGTGGGGGAGGAGTACGAGGTCGAGGTCGGCCCCGTCGCCCACGGCGGGCACTGCATCGCCCGTACGGACGAGGGCCAGGTGCTGTTCGTCCGGCACACGCTGCCCGGCGAGCGGGTCGTGGCGCGGGTGACCGACGGCGAGGAGGGCGCCCGGTTCCTGCGCGCGGACGCGGTGTCGGTCCTGTCCGCGTCCAAGGACCGTATCGAGGCGCCCTGCCCCTACGCCGGCCCCGGCCGCTGCGGCGGCTGCGACTGGCAGCACGCCAAGCCGGGTGCGCAGCGCCGCCTCAAGGGCGAGGTCGTCGCCGAGCAGTTGCAGCGGCTCGCCGGGCTCACGCCCGAGGAGGCGGGCTGGGACGGCACGGTGCTGCCCGCCGAGGGCGACAAGCTTCCGGCGGGCCAGGTGCCGCAGTGGCGCACGCGCGTGCAGTACGCGGTGACCCCCGAGGGCCAGGCGGGCCTGCGCCGGCACCGCTCGCACGAGGTCGAGCCGATCGACCACTGCATGATCGCCGCCGAGGGCGTCAGCGAGCTGGGCATCGAGAAGCGCGACTGGACGGGCATGGAGTCCGTCGAGGCGATCGCGGCGACCGGTTCCCAGGACCGCCAGGTGATCCTCACGCCGCGACCGGGCGCCCGGCTGCCCCTGGTCGAGCTGGACAAGCCGGTCTCGGTGATGCGGGTCGAGGAGAAGGACGGCGGCGTCCACCGCGTCCACGGCCGCGCCTTCGTCCGCGAGCGCGCGGACGGCCGTACCCACCGCGTCGGCAGCGGAGGCTTCTGGCAGGTCCACCCGAAGGCCGCGGACACGCTTGTCACGGCCGTCATGCAGGGCTTGCTGCCCCGCAAGGGCGAGATGGCGCTGGACCTGTACTGCGGTGTGGGGCTGTTCGCGGGGGCGTTGGCCGACCGCCTCGGCGACCAGGGCGCGGTCCTCGGCATCGAGTCCGGCAAGCGCGCGGTCGAGGACGCCCGGCACAACCTCGCCGCCTTCGACCGGGTGCGCATCGAACAGGGCAAGGTCGAGGCCGTGCTGCCGCGCACCGGGATCACCGAGGTCGACCTCGTCGTCCTGGATCCCCCGCGGGCGGGCGCCGGCCGCAGGACGGTCGCACAGATCGCGTCGCTCGACCCCCGCCGCATCGCCTACGTCGCCTGCGATCCGGCGGCGCTGGCGCGGGACCTCGGGTACTTCCGGGACGGGGGGTATCGGGTGCGGACGTTGCGGGTGTTCGACCTGTTTCCGATGACCTCGCATGTGGAGTGTGTGGCGATTCTCGAACCGGCTTCAAAGGCGCTCTGACCTGCGGTTTTCTTGGACTGCTCAGGTGCGTCGAGGTGTGCCCGACCTGTTTCCCTCAGTCCATCGCGTGGAGTGCGTCGCAGGCTCGCGTCACATGCCTCACCTGCTGCTTCGAACAGCGGGGTGCGGGCGATGAACGCTCTGCCTCGGCTTCGTGAGGGGGCGGTGGGGGACGTGTCTTGACGCTCGTTCGACGCTGCTTCTGATGGGGCGTCACGAGGCTCGTGCGCCTGAAACAGCAGCGAGGTTAATGATCAAACTCAGACTGCACGCGGGCTCAGGAGTTGGACGCCAGGCGCGGGTCGAGTCCGTACTGATCCGGCACGCCAAGGTGGCTCCGCAGTGTGCCGTCTCGTAGTCGCCACGTGACCTCACGGTCAGCGGTCTCGACCCGCCTTGTCACATCGGTCGAGAAGCTTTCGGATCGCAACCGACAACGCTGCCCGCGGCTCTGGGGTCGGTCTGGAGCCTCGACCGCGCCTGCGGTCCCCTCGTGTACGGGGCGCGGCGAGATGGTGAGTGACGTGCAGGCCATCAGCGCAACGCGTGCCGTCGATGGCACGGTCGATGACAGCGGTGGCGACGGTGGGCGCGGCGACTTTTACGGCTGCTGTCTCAGCACGCGCTCTTGGCGACGTGCCGGTCGATCAACCAGGCGGTCTCGAGGACGAGCAGGCTCGCCTGCGCGAAGTCGCTGTCGCGCGATGAGCTCCTGGACGACGCCCTCGTCGGCGAGCGTTTTGCCGACGCGATGCGCCTGCGCGACTGCTCGGCCAGCGGCCGCCGTCCAGCATCTGCAGGACCCGGCCCGACGGCCGGCGGTCTCTTCACGAGGCAGAGACCGCCGATCCATGGACAACTCTTCCTCTCCCGCCCTTGCACTGGCGCTCTTACGGTCGGGGCTGCGGGCGCTCACCGGCCCGCCGTACCGAAGGAGTAAGACCCTCATGAAGATGACTGGCAACACGATCCTGATCACTGGCGGGACCTCGGGCATCGGCCTCGGTCTGGCCCTGCGTCTGCACGAGGCCGGCAACAAGGTGGTCGTCGCCGGCCGGCGCAAGGAACTCCTCGACGAGATCACGGCCGAGCACCCGGGCATCGACGCGCTCGTCCTCGATGTCGCGGACCCCGACTCGATCGCCCGGGCCCGTGAGTCCGTGGCGGCGAGCCACCCGGGTCTGAACGTCCTGGTCAACAACGCCGGCATTCAGCTGCTGGAGAGCGTCCTCGACCCGGCCGGACTCCAGGTCGCCGAGGATCACGTCGCGATCAATCTGCTCGGCCCGATCCGGATGACGTATGCCTTCCTGCCACTGCTGGTGGGCAAGGACGACGCGGTCGTCATGAATGTCACCTCCGCGCTGGCGTTCGTACCGTTCCCGATCACGCCGACCTACAGCGCGACGAAGGCCGCGCTGCACTCCTTCTCCGAGAGCCTGCGCATCCAGCTCGCCGGTGCCGACGCCGGCGTCCAGGTGATCGAGGTGGTCCCGGCGGGTGTGCGCACGACGCTGATGGGCCAGCAGGACAGCGACCAGTCCATGCCGTTGGACGACTTCCTCACCGAGACCCTCGACCTGCTGCGCGAGAAGCCCGACGCGAAGGAGCTGGTCGTCGAGCCCGCCAGGTTCATCCGCGACGCAGTGGCCACCGGCTCCTACGACGACGTCCTCGCCATGATGACCAGCAGCTGACCGACCAACAGCACACGGGCGGGTCCTGTGGGGCCACAGCATGGGCGAACGCGAGCTCGACCCACCTCGGGGAGGTCCTCACCCCAGATGCGGAACGGTACGGCTTCGCCCCGGTCGTCGCACTGGAGGCGACCGGCTCTTTTCTGAGCGCCGAGGGGCACGCGAGCGGCCGTCTGACACGGCGAACATAGTCGTGTCGGCCGGGCGACGAGGCTCGGGACCGGTCAAAGCGTTGGGTGTCCTCGACGGGGGACCGTCGCGGCGGGCCGTCTTCCATACCGACGGTCTGCGCCGCACCGCCGACGGTCGGCGAATTTCCCAGCGGGGCATGCAGGTCCGGTGACCATCGGGTCGTCCGGCTGCGCGGGCCCTCGGCGTCGGCCGTATGAGCGGCTTCGCGCGCGCAGAAGAGGAGGGCTCAGCCATGGATCGGCGGTCTCTGGATAGCCGGGCGGGATGCGGCGAGGATGGGGGGCATGGACAAGAAGGAACTCGCGGAATTCCTGCGCCGTCGGCGTGAGATGCTGCGCCCCCGCGACGTCGGGCTGGTCGAGGGGGCGCGCAGGCGTACGCAGGGGCTGCGCCGCGAGGAGGTCGCGCAGCTCGCCGGGATGTCCACCGACTACTACGCCCGGCTGGAACAGCAGCGTGCTCCGCAGCCTTCCGTCCAGATCACCGCGGCTCTCGCCCGGGCGCTGCGGTTGACCCTGGACGAGCGCGACCATCTCTTCGCCCTCATCGGCCACAACGCCCCGGCCCGCTTCCACCGCTCCGAACATGTCAGCCCGACGCTGATGCGGGTCCTGGACCGCCTGGACGACTGCCCGGCCCTGGTGACGACCGACCTGGTCGACACCCTCGCGATGAACCCGCTGGCCGTCGCGCTGCTCGGCGACCAGATGCGCCACACCGGTCTGGCCAGTAGCGGCTACTACCGCTGGTTCATGGACCCGGCCGAGCGTCTGGTGTATCCCGAGGAGACCCACGAAAGCCACGGCCGCGCCCAGGCGGCACGCCTGCGGGCCGCGCTGACAGCCGGCAGTGACACCCCCCGAGCCGCCCGGATCCTCGCCGAACTCCAGGAACACAGCCCCGAGTTCGTCCGCATGTGGGAACTTCAGGAAGTCGCCCGCTACGGCGACTGCAAGACCATCCTCCACCCCGAACTCGGCCGCATCGACGTCGACGCCCAGCTCCTGTACACCGAGAACCGCGCCCAGACTCTGGTGGTGCTGACCACTCGCCCCGGCACGGAGAGCCACAGCAAACTCGAACTGCTCTCCGTCATCGGACACCAACAACTCACCCCCTGACGTCCTGGACCGGGGACCCGAGCCGGGCTCGGCGCGGGAGGGGCCGGACAAGGGCACCCTGGAATCGTGCAGCCGCACGGCTTTTGCCCTGCGCTCCACGGCCAGACATGTCGGCCCCCTGCGAGGTCCGGGCTCCGCGCTCAGGCCATTCCATTTGACCGGACGCTGCCTCCGCTTTACTCTCGAAAGAGTACGGAGGCAGCATCCGTTTTTTGATGCGGCCGCAGGATTACGGCAGGCAGGAGGGCGCATGAGCGCCGGTGAACAGCGGGGACGCAAGCCCCGCGCGGACGTCCAGCGCAACCGCGTGGCCCTCCTGGAGACCGCGCAGCGTCACTTCCTGCAGCATGGGGTCGGCACCTCCCTGGAGGCGGTGGCCAAGGAGGCGGGCGTCGGGCCCGGCACCCTGTACCGGCACTTCCCCACCCGGGAGGCGCTGCTGGCGGCCGTGCTGCAGACGCGCTCGCAGGAGCTGGTGGCCCGCCAGGCGGACATCGAGCAGCTCGGCGACCCTGCCGAGGCGTTGGAGCAGTGGCTGCGCGCGATGGAGGAGTACTTCAGCGCCTTCAGTGGGCTGCCGGACCCGCTCATGGCCGCGGCCCGGGCGCAGGAGCCGGACAACCCGCTCACCATCCCCTGCGGCATCCTCATCTCCGCCACCGATCAGTACGTGCGGGCCGCGCAGCTCGCCGGGCGGGTGCGCGCGTCGGTGCGGGGGAACGACCTGTTCCTCGCGGCCTGCTCCATCGCCTGGATCAAGGGCACCGGCACCGAGGAGGAGTCGCTCGACCGGCTCCGCGCCCTCATCGCGAGCGGCTACAGCCAGCCGGACACCCAGGCGTAAACCGCCAGCCACCCCCGCCCCGACGCTCGCAACGCCGGGTGGCACCACCACCCGGCCATTACATCGCGCTGCCCTCAGGGACGGCACAACCCCTCAAGGAACAAATCATGAAAATTACTGTCATAGGCGCCGGTGCCATCGGCGGGAACCTCGCCGCCAAGCTCAGCACGGCCGGTCACGACGTCCAGGTGGCCGACGCCCGCGGCCCCGAAACCGTCCGGGCCGAAGTGCTGGAGTCCGGGGCCCGCACGGTGGACCTCTCCGACGCCGCCGTCCAGGGCCGGGACGTCATCATCCTGTCGATCCCGTTCGGAGTGGCAGGGAAGCTGGCGGACCTGTTCGCGTCGGTGCCCGACGAGACGGTGGTCATCGACACCGCGAACTACTACCCCGGCATGCTCAGCGAGCCGATCGAGGCGGTGGACAACGGCCAGGTGGAGAGCGTGTACACCGCCGAGCAGCTCGGCCGCCCCGTCATCAAGGCGTGGAACGCCGCCCTGGCCGAAACCCAGCGGACCAAGGGCGTCCCGGCCGGAACCCCCGGCCGCCTCGCCATCCCCGTCGCCGGCGACTCCGACACGGCGCGGAAGGTGGCCATGAGCCTGGTGGACGACACCGGCTTCGACCCCTACGACACCGGCACACTGGCCGACTCCTGGCGCCAGCAGCCCAACAGCCCCGCCTACTGCACCGAGTTGACCCTGGACGAGCTGCCGGCGGCCCTGGCCGCGGCCGACCGCACCAAGGACGCGGCCATCCGCGACAGCCTCCCGGAACGCTTCGCCGCCCTCGGTGCCAACCCCACCGTCGACGACGTCGTCGAGATGAACCGCGCCGCCCACCGCTGAGACACCCGACACGGCCCTCGTGCACGCAACGACACGAGAGCGGCAGCGCCGGCACGCCACGAACACACACGACGAACACGAAGAGCGGGGCTCACTTCGGCACGGTCGCCGTCACTCACCTACACCACCGTGTCCGCGGTCGGCCACCGTCCCGGTCCGCCGCAGGGACCAAGCCCCGGAACCTCGGTCACCGAAACCGGGGTTCCGTTCCGGACAAGGAGTTTCACCATGAAGATCGGCATTCTCGGCACCGGGAACATCGGCAAGACGTTGACCAGGCGGTTGAGCGCGGCCGGGCACGAGGTGAAGGTGGCCAATTCGCGCGGCCCGGAGACGATCGAGGCGGACGTACTTGCCTCGGGCGGACGCGCGGTGACCGCGCCGGAAGCCGTAGCGGACGTCGACGCCGTGATCCTCTCCATTCCCTTCACCCGCATTCCGCAGGTCGCACCACTGATCACCAAGGTGCCGACTGACACGGCTGTCATCGACACGTCGAACTACATCCCGCACCGGGACAACGGAATCGCGGCGATCGAGGCCGGCCAGGCCGAGAGCGTGTGGGCCGCCAAGCAGCTGGGCCGGCCCATCGCCAAGGCGTGGAACTCGATCGGAGCCGAGTCGTTCGCGCACAGGAACAAGCCGGCCGGAAGCGCGGACCGCATCGCGCTTCCCGTCGCGGCCGACAGTCGGCGAGAGTGTGATCTGGCCATGGCACTCGTCGAGGACACCGGGTTCGACGCCTTTGATGCGGGGCCGCTCGCGCAATCGTGGCGGCAGCAGCCCGGCACGCCCGCCTACTGCACGGATCTCACCCGTCAGCAGCTGCCGGACGCACTGGCGGCGGCCGACGCGGCGCGATCGCCGAAGCGGCGCGACCTCGGGTTCGCCGTGGTCCAGGAACGCTTCGGGGCAGGCGTGCAACCAGACGCGGAATACCTTGTCCGCCTGAACCGCGCAATTTGCATGTGAGCAGGGACGGGGGCTGACGCGGTGACCCGTCAGAGGCCCTCGTGTCTCGCCCCCGTCTCCAGCTGCTCCGCGACGAGCGCCGCCACCCCCTGCGGCACGTCGGCCGGCGCCGACAAGAAGGTGCCCAGCATCTGGGCGGTGGCCCACTGCACCGCCCAGCCCAGCAGGTTATGAGACCGGCGCTTGGCCGGGCCTGTTCCAAGGCCACCACGTCCAGCCGGAAAACCCCCAGCTCCTGAAAGGGACGGCTCGCCGGCGAACCGCGCGTACCGGCCTTCTGCTCTCCTGAAAGTCAGTCAACTGCCACAGGTGGTGACGCTAGGCAACAGACACCTCACTGGAGGAACAACCCAGACCTCCGCGCGGACTACCGTCGGCACCGGCCCAACATCGAACGCGTCGTCTCCCAGGTCGCCAGCCGAGGCGACACCGCCTCAAACCGCGCTACCGCGGCACAGACCGCAACAACGCCTGGCTCAAACGCCGCAAGGATGGCCCCCCACCACCGCCTGAGGTCCCGAGGCGCCACACACCCCCCCGCATGCGGGGGGCCAGCGCCCCACATCAGGCCCTTCAGGCACCCCACCACGACCAGGAAACGGCGATATCAGCGGCCTCCTATAAGCGATGTGGCCACGTGAGATGGATGACCCGCCGGGAAATGCGCCAGCCGTCATCGGTGCGTCGCAGGTCGTCGGCGTAGACGACGCTGGCGACAGTGCCGCCCTCCAGCAGGCTCAGACCTTTGGATCGGGCCCGCACCTCGTCGCCCGGGCCTTCCGACACGACGATGTTCGTCGTGTGGTGGGCTTTCGCGTGTCCGGGGGCGTTCATGAAGGTCGCGATCGCGTCCAGCCCGACAACCGGGTCGCCGCCGAAGACGCTGCCGTCCCACACCGCGTCTTCGGTGAGGCATTCGCCGAGACGGTCCAGTTCGTGGTCGTCCATGATGTGCGCCCACAGCGCCACGGCCCGGCTGATTTCGACAGTGTCCTCATTCGTGGGTTTCACGTTCGGCTCTCCATTGTGTGCGTTGCTGGATCAGGCCTTGGCGCTGCTCAGCAGGGCCAGCACCTGGTCGTAGGCGCCATTGACCTCGGCGATTCCCTCCCTCGCCGCAGGGGCCGGGCGCGCCCGGCAGTCTCGACTATGGGGGTGTATCGGCGGGGGCGGGAGAGGATCACATATCCATGGACCGACAATCCTCCCCAGCTCCGGACGCGTGGGCTCCTCGGCGTACGGAACGTTCGCCGAGGAGCCCACGAGGCCCGAGTTGGAGCGTCGGTCGGCTGGGTGCCGACCGAAGACCGCAGCGCGGAGGGCTGTAGGTGCCGGATTCGGTTGTGTCGGCAGCCCGCGTCGGTGACCTTCTGGCGCATGCCGGTCGGCCCTACCGGATCGTCGGCAGCAAGGAGTTGTGGACGAGTGCCGGGGGTAGGGGCTCGGTGCCGGTGGCGCACATGCCGTCGAAGGTGAGCCGCAGGTAGCGCCGCCAGGCCGACGGATCGGCAGCCAGCAAGGGTGCGGCGGTGTAGTACACGCCGCAGATCAGCAGCATCACGTCCTGCCCGTTCAGGTCCGCACGGAGTGAGCCGTCGCGTTGCGCCCGCCGCGCCAGTGACTCGGCTGTTGCGATCAGCTGCTCCTGTCCGGCCTGTATCTCCGGGTGCCGAACATCCGACACCATACGGAGTGCCTCCGCGAGCGCCCGGTTGTTTGCGTAGAGCTCGACGCCCGCACTCATGAACTGCAGCAGGGCGGCGTCGGCGTCGGCCTGATCGGCCTGCTGGCGTCCCACTGTCACCAGCCCGTCGATTTCCTCGCTGATGATCGCGGCGAACAGGTCCTCCTTGGTGGGGAAACGCCGGAAGACGGTTCCCTTTCCGATCCCCGCCCGTGCCCCCCCGGCCACGCCAAGCACGGGACGCACGGCGGCACGAAGCGGCGCTGAGTCTCGCCCTCGGATACATCAGCGCTCCCGCCGCACCCACGAGAACCGCAAGCAGCGACTGCACGAGCCGGGGACACCACGCCGCAACTCGCCCGCCTGCGTCCAGAGTGAGCGGGAGTGGGCTCGGGCACGTGAGCTGGTCGCGGCGGCCTCTTCCGCCCGAAGAGGAGGAAGGGGCTGTTGGCCATGACGCTCATTTGACGCTCTGGGCGCCCGCGCCCGGGACAGAGAGTCGATGATCCGGCTCTGACCTGGGCTTTTCTGTGTCTCGCCCAGGCCGACATCTTTCCGATGACGCACCACATGGAGTGCGTGGCGATTCTGGAGCCTGCCGAGAAGGGCCTCTGACCTGCTGTTTTGTATTTCAGGTGGTCAGTTCGACTTGTTTTCGCTCGTGCATCATGTGGAGTGCGTCGCGATCCTTGAACCAGTCGCCAAAGGCTCCTGACCCTGCGGTTTCGTGCGTGCGCATGATGCGCGGTGTGGGCGTTGCGGGCGATGTCCTGACGCCGGAATGACGCTCGTGACGCTCATTCTGATGGGCCGTCAGGTATCCATTCCGGCAGGTCGGAGGCGCCGCGGCTACGACCTTCACATGAGGAACGGGCGAGTCTTGCCAGGAGTCCGGCCGAAACTGCTTCGAAAGACCCGGGTGAAGTGAGCCTGGCTGGCGAAGCCCCAACGATGGGCGACATCGGCGATCGTCAGATGGCGTGAGCCGGGATCGGCGAGCGTCTGCCGGGCCTTGTCCAGCCGCTGTTCGAGAATGTAGCGGGAGGGGCTCACTCCGGTCGGCTGGAAGATACGGCTGAGGTGCCGGGCCGACACTCCGATCGCGTCGGCGACCCGCCCTGCGCTCAGCCCGGGGTCGGCCAGGTGCCGGTCCATGTAGTCCTTGGCCACGGCCAGTTGGGAGAGTGCGGCAGGCCGCGCTGAACCACCGTCCAGCCTCGGTGCGGCCAGCGTACGGACGAGGTCCAGCACAGTGTCCTGGGTGCTGATCGAGTCATCGCTCTCCGGCCCCGTGACCCAGTCGGCCAGTACCGCCCCCAGCGCGGAAGTCAGCGCACCCTCGACCGCCGACCCCCTGCCGAGCAGCATCGGCGCCGACACGTCGCCGGACGCGCACCGCGTGGCGAACACCTCACGGGGGATGTCCACCAACAGCTGGCGCATCGGGGTGGGAAACCCGAACAGGTACGACCGGCGCGTGTCATAGAGGATCAGGTCGCCCGTCTGCAGGGTGTGGCAGCCGCCCTCGTGGAAGAACACCCCGCGGCCCGCTGTCAGCAACGAGACGAAGACGGAGTCCTTCGGCAGCGCCTGACACGTCCGCGGAGTCCGCTCGATGACGTGCTCGTTGCCGGAGATCTCGGCCAGTCGCAGATCACCCAGCTCGATGTTCGTCTCCGTGGCCAGCAGACCCTGCTTTGAGTAGGACGAGCAGGTCAAGCCCACCAGGGCCCGTCGGTTGTGTTCCTCCCAGAAGTCGATCCGGTCCGCCGGATCGACCGACTGCGTGGACACGCGGGAGACGATGGGTACGGTCACCTGAGTCTCCTTTCCGACCCCTACATCCGACAAGGGTGTGGTTTGGGGGGCCGGTATACCGGGGCGACAACAACTCGATGCCGCGTCTGGGTGAGTACAGCCACCGGCAGGAGAGTGAGCGAACTGGGCGGTGCCGCCTGCTCTGACGGGAGGGCCGTCGGCGGCGCCTGCCTCTCTCGCCGGCCTTGAGCGTACTCCGGTGCCGCACCCGCGTCACGGGTCGCAGCCAGAAGCCGGCCCTCGAACCGGTGGGCCGGGCGAGAGCTGTCTGGAGAGGGCGCGCCGTACTTCCGGCGTACCGCCTGGTTCAGACGGTCAGGTAGCCGCCGTCGACCGGGAGGACCGCGCCGTTGACGTAGGAGGCGGCGGGCGAGCACAGGAAGGCGATCACTGACGCGATCTCCCGCGGCCGGCCGAACCGTCCGAGCGGGACTCGCGCGAGCACAGCGTGCGCGGCGTCAGGGTCGTCGAGCAGACCACGGGCGAGCGGAGTGGTGACGAAGCCCGGCGCCACCGCGTTCACACGGATGCCGTCCGCGGCGTACTCGGCAGCCAGGGACCGGGTCAGCTGGGAGATGCCGCCCTTGCTGGCGCTGTAGGCCGGCCTGTCTCGGCTGCCGAAGAAACCGAACATCGACGAGACGGTGACGATGCTGCCGTCCTGGCGGGCGAGCAGCGGGCGTGTCGCCTGGCACGCGACCATGGCCGAGGTGAGGTTGACCTCCAGCACCTGGTCCCACCATCCGAGGTCGTATTCGTCGCGGTCCCGGCTGAGCCCGGCGCAGGCTACGAGGTGGTCGATGCGGTCGTAAGCCTCGATCCGGTCGACGAGGCCGTTCCGGTCCGTGACGTCCTGCTCCACGATGTCGACTTGCTTGTGGCGGGGCAGCTCGTCGGCGTCGGCCGGCGGCAGTCCGAGGGCGTGCACCTCGGCTCCGAGTTCGGCGAGCAGGTCGGCGGTGGCCGCGCCGATGCCGGAGGTGCCTCCGGTCACCAGCACGCACTGGCCGGCGAAGAGGTCGGGGACGAGTCCGGTGGTCATCTCTGTTCTTCCGTTCGGTCGGCGGGTGGGTGGGGGACTGGTGCCCCGGTACGGTGTGCCGCTGGGTCGACGAGGATCTTGACCTGGTTTCCCGGGCCGCCCAGCAGCGCCTCGAATCCATGGGAGACGAGGTCGTCGAGGACGATGGTCGAGGTGACGACCGGTGTCAGGTCCAGGTGCTGTTCCGCGACGAGCCGGATGAGTTCCGGATAGGTGTCGCGGTAGCCGACGCTGGCGATGATCGACTGCTCGTTGTTGACCAGTGCGAAGGCGTCCAGGGATACCTCCTGGGCCAGGCCGACGAGGACGATCCGACCGCCGCGCCGGGTCGCGGCCAGGCAGGTGCGCAGGGCGATTTCGGATCCGGCCACCTCGAACGCGGCATCGACGCCCTCTCCGCCGGTCAGCTCGTGGATCCGCTCCCCGGCGTCTCCTTCTCGGCCGGCGTCGATCAGGTCGGTGGCGCCGAGGCCGGCCGCGAGTTCCAGGCGGGCCGGGGACACATCGACGGCGAGGATCCGCCGCACCCCGCGTTGCCCGGCGAGCAGGACGGTGAGCAGGCCGATCGGTCCCAGGCCGACGACGGCCATGGTCTCCGGTGTGGTTCCGGCGCGCCGCAAGGCGTGCAGGGCGACCGAGGCCGGTTCGAAGAGCGCGGCCTGCTCCAGCGACACGGTCTCGGGGAGACGGTGCGCCATGTAGGCGGGGATGGCGGCGTACTCGGCCATGCCGCCGTTCCCCATCAGCCCGGCGAACCCGAAGTGCCGGCAGATGTTGTACTCGCCGGCCCGGCACCGTGGGCACACCCCGCACCGGTAGTTCGGCTCGACCGCCACTCGGTCGCCGATGGCCAGGCCGGTCACCGACGGCCCGAGGGCCGCCACCGTCCCGCAGAACTCGTGACCGAGGACGAGCGGAGCTGTGGCACCGGAGGCCGGATGCGGCGCGGCGACCGGGATCGCGTGCGGCCCGTCGGCGTACTCGTGCAGGTCGCTGCCGCAGATGCCGCAGTACGCCACCTCGACGAGCACCTCGCCGCGCAGGGGTGCTGGAACGCCGACCTCGGCAATGCGGACGTCCCTGGCTCCGTACCAGACAGCGGCCTTCATGCGGTGCCCCGTATCGGACTGCGCTCTCCTTCGACCGCTCGGCCGGCCGAGAAGCCCTGGAGCAGCCCCATGTTGAGACCGCGACGGTTCTCCCGGGACGCCTCCACCATCAGCGACGGTGCCAGCGGCAGGACGGCACCCTCCGCCACACCCGTCAGGGCCCACGCAATCAGCAGACCGAGGAATCCGGTCATCAGCCCGCCCGCCACGGAGAAGCAGGAGAAGAGGACCACCCCGGCAATCAGCATGGGTTTGCGTCTGCCGAGCTTGTCCGGCAGACGGCCGACCACCAGCCCGGAAAGTGCCCACGTAAGTGCCGGCACTGCGGACAGTGTGCCCAGTTCGGTGTTGGACAGGTGGATTTCCTTGCTGATGAACGGGGCGAGGAAGGGCAACGCCTGGCGGTCGAAGAAGACGAATCCGAAGGCCAGGAAGAGGATCAGCAACAGCCGGTTCTCGTAGCGGCCCGGATCACTGTCGATGGCCGAGGGCGATTGTGCGCCGGGCCGGACACGGGTACGGATACGTGGCATGGGAACCTCGGTTGAGGGAGGGACCCGGGTCACCGGAAGAGCGAGTTGACGTAGTCGGCGCCGATGCCGACCTTCTCGTAGTGGTTGCGGCACAGCTCGATGTAGTCGTGGACGTCGAAGTAGCCGACGGTTTCGCCGTTCTCGTCCAGCCAGATCAACGGCCCCTTGACGATGAAGAACGCCTTCATCGGCTCGTCGCTCTCGTAGGCCACCAATGTGTGTCCCTCGCCCGGCGCCTCGTAGATGAAGTCACCGGCCTGCGCGGTCCAGGGCCGCTCCAGGTAACCCCACTTGCCGGAGATCGTGTAGGCGAACACCTCGTGCGGGTGGTAGTGCCGGTTGACGAGTCCGGCCTCCTTGGCGTAGAGGATGTCTGCCCAGGAGTTGTCCTTGACGTTGATCCACAGCGGGCGCGATCCGACGGTCTCGCTGAGCGGTGCGTAATACCGGTCGTCGTCGGTGGCCACCTGGGACAGATAGACCTCCGGCTGCGCGTCAGGCTTGACCGAGTTCGTGATCGGCTTGAGGCCCTTCCAGAATTCGGACCTGGCTTCCTCGGACATGTTTCGACTCCATTTCGTCGGGGTGGCCGACAGTGAACCCCGAGAGCCGAGGACAGGTCTTTCCCTTGGGAGACATCATGGATTGCCTGTTTGGGACATGCCCGCGCCGCACGCGTAGCCCTGTCGCCGGTCGTGCGATTCGTCCAGCTGCGCACCCGCCCGACCGGTTTCACCGACGCCCGCCCCACGGTGGCGAGATCCTGGCCTGTGGCCTTCTCAACGGCGGGAAATTCGCCGTCGCCGCCGGGCGTCCGGCCGTAGGCGGTGTGGATGTGGCCGGGCCATGCGGTGGCAGCCGGGACGAGCAGGCATGTCCGGCCGGTCACTGCGACTCCTCGTTGAGCCGGTGCGAGTCCCTTCGAGTCCGAAAGGGGATCGTTCAGCGGGCGGCGGACACGTCGTCCATGTCGTCCACGGCGGCCTCGACGCGTACGGCCGCCTGCTGCATGCCGTGCAGTTCGCCGGGCGTGAGGTCCCACTCGACGACCCGGCGCACCCCGTCGCGGCCCACCTCCACGGGCACACCGAGACTCGCCCCGTGCACTCCGTACTCACCGTCCAGGACGACCGACGCGGGCAGGACGGTCCCGCTGTCGGTCGCAACGGCTTCGATCAGCCGCGCGGTGCCCAGGCCAGTGGTCCAGGTGGAGGTACGGCCCGAGTCGAGCGCCACATGCCGGGCGTACCAGTTGTCGGCGTACTCCTCGGCTGCCGCCCGCTGTTCGCTGGTGAGGACGACAGGCTCGCCGCCGACGGTGATCCGGCTGTAGAGCGGGACCTGGCCCTCGCCGTGCTCGCCGATCATCCAGGCGTCGACGTTCCTGGGGTGGACGCCCAGGGCATACGCGATACCGGTGCGCAGGCGCAGGCTGTCGTTGAGCGTGTAGCCGATCAGCCGGTGCCGAGGCAGCCAGCCCTGCCGGTGCACCCAGGTCATGAGCGCGTCCACGGGATTGGTCAGCATCAGTACGACACCGCCGAAGCCGGAATCCTTCAAAGGCCGCAAGCACTGACCGACGATCGACGCGTTGTCGGCGAGAAAGACCGACCGCGAGGAGTTCAGCCGCAGCGGTACGGCGGCGCTGAGCACGACGACGTCCGCGTCGAGCGTGTCCTCGGGCGTGCCGCCGCGAACGGTGTCGGGCGTCGCGCCGAGCGCGAGCGCGTTCTCCTGGTCCATCACATGGCTGGTGATCATGTAGGGCCTGGTGTCGACCAGGACGATCTCGTACGTGCCCTGCGCGGACAGCAGGTTGAACGCGGCGGACGAGCCGATGCCGCCCGCGCCCCCGATGATGACGACCTTCATCATGTATCTGTCTCCTACGAACGGAATTCGGGATCGGCCTCGATGGCCACTTCGAGCACCAGCGGCTCTGGCCGCCCGGCGAGGTCAGGCAGCACCTTGTCGAGTACGGACAGCAGGGCGGCGTGGCTGTCGACCCGCTCGGCCGGGCAGCCCAGCCCGCGCGCCAGTCCCGACACGCTCAACTCGCCGAACGTCGGCCAGGCGGGGGCGGCCGAGCCCGCGCGTTCGGAGAGGCGGTCCATGATCGCGTATCGGCCGTTGGCCAGGATGACGAACAGCACACCGGTGCCGTAGTACGCGGCGCTCCACAGCGCCTGGACCGAGTACAGCGACGACCCGTCGCCGATGACGGCCACCACCGGCCGCCCGGGATCCGCCATCCGTACGCCGATCGCGGCCGGCATCGCGAAGCCGAGGCCCCCCATGGCGGCGCTGAGAAAGCCGAACGGGGCGCGGGCGGGCAGCAGCGCGTGCAGGTCCGGCCGGCTGGACGGGGTCTCCTCCACGACCACCGCGTCCGGGGCGAGCCGGTCGGCCAGGGCCGCCATCACGTGCGCCGCGCGCAGCGGCTCGCCGTCGGCGGGTGGGGCAGGCGGTGTCACCCTCCTCAAGGCCGGCCGGGGCGTGCCAGTGGCCGCGGGAAGCGCGACCGCCAGACGTCGCACGGTGTCGGCCGGGTCGGCCAGCACCGCCAGCTCCACCGGGCTGCGGTGGGCCTCCTCGGAGTCGTCGGTGATCACGGCGAGCCGGGTACCGGGTGCTACGAAGGTGCCCTGCTCGTACGGATACTGCCGGAACACCGGTGCCCCCACGGCCAGTACGGCGTCGTGCCCGGCCAGCGCCGCCCGCAGCCCCGACCGGGCCGAGGGCAGGTGCCCGGCGAAGAGCCGGTGATCCTGCGGGAAGCCTGCTCGGGCTCCGAACGACTCCTGCCACACAGGGCAGTCCAGCCGTTCCGCCAGCGCTGTCAGGCTCCCCCAGCCCTCCGGCGAGTCGTTCCCGGCGCCCGCCACCAGGCACGGTGCGGTGGCCCCGCGCAGCATCTGGGCGAGTGTGTCGACCGCCGGGCCGTCGGCGCTGCGGGTCCCGTGCAGTGCCGCCGGTGCGGCCAGGACCGTGTCCGGGTCCGCCTCGGCATGCCAGTCGTCCATCGGTACGACCACCACCGCCGGGCCCCGCCCGTTCCGCGCCTCGTGCCACGCCCGGGCGATCGCACCCGGCACGTCCTGCGCCCGCGCCGGGGTGTGCTGCCACACCGGGTACTCCCCGGCCAGCCCGTCCAACCGCCCGGCCAGGAACGGCTCATGGGCGAGGTGCCGCCGGTCCTGCTGGCCGACGATCACCACCAGCGGCGCCCGGTTCGCCCGCGCGGTCGCCAGCGCGCTCACGGCGTTGCCGTACCCGGCGGTCGTATGCAGCAGCACCAGCGCCGGCCGACCGCTCTTGAGCGCGTACCCGGTGGCCATACCAACAACGGAACCCTCGTGCAGTGCGAGGACGAACTCGATATCGGCCGGCAGGTCGGCGAGGAAGCCGACCTCTGTCGAACCCGGATTGCTGAACAGGGTCGTGAGTCCGTACTGGCGCAGGACCTCGAAGGTCGCGTCCTTGATCGTCTGGGCCGTTCTGGCTGTTGCCACGCGGTCCCCCTTTCGGACTTTCGGAACGGGACGCTAGGCGCGGCCCCCAGGGCCTGACCACAGGCGAGTTCGCTATGCGAGATCCCCGCGAACGCCTTGCCTTCCCCTCAACAATGGGCTCCGTCTCGGACCGCGGCGTGGTGCGTTCGCGGGGCTGCCCCCTGAACCCGGCGCGGGCGTGTGCCCCGGCAAGGCGCAGGGGGCACCTCCCGGCCGAAGGCTGGGGGAGGAGAGTCCGGCGCAGCCGTACCGAAGCGGGCGAAGCGCCCGCGAGGGCGGCGGCAGAGGAAAGCGTCAGCCGACGCCTGGCAGGACCGCCCCCGTGGACAGAGCCGTGTGCAGACGCCCGGTGACCACCCGAGCGGTGTCGAGGACGGCCTCGATTTCGGCGGGACCGGGGCGTTCGACGGTGAACACGATGGAGACGGATGCGACGGCGTTGCCGGAGGGTGAGACGACAGGGGCGGCGAGGGAGCCGAGGCCGAGGACGACCTCGCTGCGGCTGGTGGCGTAGCCGGCGGCGCGGGCCCGGGTGATCTCGGGGCGTTCGTCGTCGCGCGGGGGTTCGGCGGCGAGCATGGCGATGCCGGGAGAGCCGAGGGTGAGGGGGTGCCGGTCACCTGGGGTGTAGACGGTGCGGGAGCGGGCGCTCTCCACCTCGACGGAGACGAGAGTGACCGCCTCGTCACCGTCGCGGACGACGAAGAAGGCGGTCAGCCCGACGCGGGCGGCGAGCTTGGCGATCTCGGGTTTGGCGATCCGCTGGAGTACGGGGAGCGTGCGGCGGCCAAGTGACTGGGCGCGCGTGCCGAGCACGTATCCCTGCGGGGTGTGCGCGATCAGGCGGTGGTCCTGGAGGGTGCGCAGCAGGCGGTAGATGATCGACCTGTGCAGCCCCATCCGCTGACTCAGCTCGGCCAGCGACAGCGGCTCGTGCGACAGCGCTATCAGCTCAAGCAGCCGCAGCCCCCGGTCCAGGGTCTGAACGGAGGGCTTGAGGACGTCTGGCTCGCTCGGTTCGCCGTCGCTTCCTCGCGCTTCGCCCATACCGGCACCTTACGCGCCTTCCGAACCCTCCAGCTAGGAGCAGGTTGCCTCGGTCACCCCCCGACACGACCGCTCGGCGTGGCTCGCGATGATGGACCGGACGGGTCGCGTCGGGGCGCGCGCAGTGACCGGCCAGGGCGTACGCGATCTTCGCGATGACGATCTCGTCGAGGTCGATGTCGGCGTGGATCAGCCCCTCCGCGCCCTCGTCCGGCTCCTTGGTGATCATGCGGCCGTCCGGTCCGTAGACCCGGGAACAGCCGCCGCCGGCGGACAGCAGGCGGCGTTGCTCGTCCGTGGTGGCGAACAGGTCGGTGTCGGCCGGGCTGATCACCTGGGTCGCCATGAGGACGAAGGAGCCGCCTTCGATGGCTTGGACCTGGGTGGCGGCCGTGTCAGCCTCGGCGAGCGCCCGGTCGGCGGCCAACGCGACGAAGGCGCCCGGCCCGGCCGTTCGCTCCGCGCGGGCGAGCAGCTCCTCTACGTGCCGGACGCTGTTCATGCCGGGACCGTAGACGCGGGGTCCCAGCCGGTGAACGCGCCGTTTCGCAAGGAGAGACCGCGGACGAACAGGTTCGGTTTCATCACCGTTTCACAACGGCGTCGCCGCCGTTTCTCATATCGAATCCATGCACTGTCCACCGGCTCCGCGCAGCCCTACGTTCACCGCTCCGTCACCAGGAGCCAGGAGTCACCGCATGGACCACTCCGCGCAGCAGCCGAAGAACCAGCCGAACAGACGAACCGTCCTGCGAGCCCTCGGGATCGGCGCCGCCACCGCGGGCGCCGCGCCGCTGATCGCCGCCTGTGGCGGGGGCCTGAAGGGCTCCGGATCCTCGTCCGGCGACGTCATCAAGATCGGTTACGTGAGCCCGCGCACCGGTGCGTACGCGGCCTTCGCCGAGTCCGACGAGTACATCCTCAAGCAGGCCAGAGCGGCCTTCGCGAAGGGCATCAAGTACGCCGGCAAGACCTACAAGGTGCAGATCCTCGACCGCGACACCGGCTCCGACCCGCAGCAGGCGGCGACGATCGCGAACGAGCTGATCTCCCAGCAGGGCGTGGACCTGATGCTGGTCACGTCGACGCCGGAGACCGTGCACCCGGTCGCCAACAAGTGCGAGAGCGAGGGCGTGCCCTGCATCTCGACCATCGAGCCGTGGCAGGCGTACTTCTTCGGACGTGGCGGCACCCCGCAGAAGACGTTCACGTACACGTACCACTTCTTCGACGGCATCGAGCACGTCGTCGCCGGCGAGAGCGACATATGGCGGATGTTCGACACCAACAAGAAGGTCGGTGTCCTGTGGCCGAACGACGCCGACGGCGGCGCGTTCCGCGACAAGAAGACCGGCTTCCGTGCGCATGCCGGGGTCAAGGGCTTCACCTTCGTCGACCCGGGCGCCTACGAGAACGGGACGAAGGACTTCTCGTCGATCATCGCGACGTTCAAGAAGGAGGGCGTGCAGATCCTGGCGGGTGTGCCGACGCCGCCGGACTTCGCGACCTTCTGGACGCAGGCCGCCCAGCAGGGCTTCAAGCCGAAGGTGGTCACCGTCGCCAAGGCCATCCTCTTCGAGTCGTCGGTCGCCTCGCTGCCGAACGGCCTGGGTGACGGACTGTGCACCGAGAGCTGGTGGCTGCCGCAGTTCCCGTTCAGCTCCAGCCTGACCGGGCAGACGTCGCAGCAGCTCGCCGACGACTACGGGAAGTCCGCGCAGGCCAAGGGCCGCAGGTGGAACCAGGCGCTCGGCTTCAACCACGCCCTGTTCGAGATCGCGGGCGACGTCCTGCGGCACGCGAACCCCAAGGACAAGAAGGCTGTCGCCATCCGGATCGGGAAGACCAGCATGGACACGGTCATCGGCCGCGTCGACTGGACCGCGGGCGGCGCGGCCAACCCGGTCAAGAACGTCGCCGCCATCCCGGTGGTCAGCACCCAGTGGGTCAAGGGCAGTGGCGGCGCGTACGACCTGAAGATCATCGGCAACACGCTGATCCCCGAGGCCAAGATCGACATGAAGGCCCGGGAGCTGTGACGGCGCCGACGCTCCAGCCGCTGCTGGAGGTCGAGCACCTGGCCGTCAGCTTCGGGGCCCTCAACGTCCTGGAGGACGTCGAGCTGGCGGTCCCGCGCGGCCAGGCCGTCGGCATCGTCGGCCCGAACGGGGCCGGCAAGTCGACGCTGCTGAGCGCCATCTCGGGCGTCGAACCCGTCACCCAGGGCACCGTACGGCTCGGGGGCCGCGACGTCACCCGCGCCTCCGCCGCCCAGCGGTGCCGGCTCGGGGTCGGCCGGTCCTTCCAGATCCCCCGCCCGTTCGGGGATCTGACGGTCTTCGAGAACGTCCTGGTCGGCGCCCAACGCGGGGGCGGGCTGCGCGGGGCCCACGCCCGCGAACAGGCCCTCACCGCGCTGGAGACCACCGGCATGCTCCCGGTCGCCAACAAGCCGGCCGACAGCCTTCCGCTACTCGGCCGCAAGCGCCTGGAGCTGGCCCGCGCCCTGGCCACCGCCCCCGAGCTGCTCCTGCTCGACGAGATCGCAGGCGGCCTCACCGAGAGCGAGGCCGACGAACTGGTCGGCACCGTCCTGTCGTTGAAGGAGGCCGGCGTGACCATCCTGTGGATCGAGCACGTGGTCAAGGCCCTGGTCCAGGTCGTGGACCGGCTGGTCTGCCTCGCGTATGGCCGCATCCGCGTCGACGGCGACCCGCATGAGGTCCTCGCCAGCCCCGAGGTCGCCGAGGTCTACCTGGGAGGTACGACAGGATGAGTGGCCCACTGCTGCACCTCGATGCGATCGATGCCGGATACGGGGACTTCCAGGCTCTCTTCGGCATCACCCTCGACGTCGCCGAAGGCGAACTCCTCGCCCTCGTCGGCGCCAACGGCGCCGGCAAGTCCACCCTGCTGCGGACCGTCGCCGGGGCCCTCAAGCCCTTCAGCGGAACCGTCCGCTTCGACGGGGAGGACGTCACCGCCCTCCCCGACATCCACCGCTCCCGCAAGGGCATCGGCCTCGTCCCCGAGGGGCGGCGGCTCTTCCCGTCCCTCACCGTCGAGGAGAACCTCCGGGTCGGCGCCGCCACCAGCCGCAAAGGCCCGTGGGACCTGAAGAAGGTGTACGAGATGATGCCGCTCGTCGCCGACCGCCGCACCCGCAAGGCCGCCCGCCTCTCCGGAGGCGAGCAGCAGGCCGTCGCCATCGGCCGCGCCCTGATGGGCAACCCCCGCCTGCTGCTGCTCGACGAGCTGTCGCTCGGCCTCGCCCCGCTGGTCGTCGAGCAGCTCTACACGGCGCTTCCCGGCATCCGCACCCAGGGCACCACCGTCGTCCTCGTGGAGCAGGACCTGACCCGCACCTTCGCGGTCGCCGACCGCATCGCCTGCGTCCTGGAAGGCCGCGTCGTCCTGACCGCCCCGGCCGCCGACCTGACCCGTGAGCAGGTCACGGCCGCCTACTTCGGCACCCTGGGGGTGACGTCTCCATGACGTGGCTCAACGCCATCGCACAGGGCATGCTGCTCGGCGGCGTCTTCGCCATGGCCGCAGCGGGCCTGTCCCTGATCTTCGGGGTGATGCGGGTCGCCAACCTCGCCCACGGCGACCTGATGATCCTCGGCGGCTACGTGGCCTCGGTGGCCGCCGTCAGCCTGCACATCCCCGTCGCGCTCACCGTGCTGGTCTCGATGGCAGCCGTCGGCGGCCTCGGCTACCTCGTCCAGCGGACACTGCTCGACCGGGCCATGGGGCTCAGCGAGTTCGCGCCCCTGATGGTCACCTTCGGCATCTCCGTGATCATCCCCAACGTACTTGTCCAGCTCTTCAGCAACGACTCGAAGCCGCTCGGCATCGGCTCGCTCGGCACCGCGAGCATCCGCGTCGGCAGCGACCTGGCCATCGGCTGGTTCCCGCTGATCACCGTCGTGGCGGCGGTCGCCGTCCTGGCCGCGCTGCACGTCTTCCTCTACCGCACCCAGTCCGGCCGCATCGTCCGGGCCACCGCCGACGACCGCGCCGTCGTCCGGCTGATGGGCGTCGACAACCGCAAGGTCTATGCCCTCACCAGCGTCATCGCCTTCGCCACCGTCGCCCTGGCCGGCACCCTCTACACCATGCGGCAGGGCGGGGTGACCCCGTACGAGGGCCAGCTCACCGTCCTGTTCGCCTTCGAAGTCGTCATCATCGGCGGCCTCGGCTCGCTGTGGGGCACCCTCGCCGGCGGCATGGTGCTGGGCATCGCGCAGTCCGTCGGCGCCCAGATATCGCCCGACCTGCCGTTGCTCGCCGGGCATCTGGTGTTCCTGGCCATTCTGGTTTTCCGGCCGCAGGGCCTGTTCGGCAGGAGTGTGCTCGCATGACCGCCCAGACCGCCGCCGTCGACTCCCCGGCGGCCCCGTCCGTACCCCCCGCCGTCCGACGCGGCGGCCGCGCCGCCGTCCTCGGCCTGACCGGGACGTTCCTCGTCCTGGGGATCATGGCGAGCCTGCCCTACGTCGTCGACAACGGCGTCACCACCCAACTGGTGAAGCTCTGCTACCTCATCGCCCTGGCCTCGATGTGGAACCTGCTCGCCGGATACGCCGGCATGGTCTCCATGGGCCAGCAGGCTTTCATCGGCCTCGGCGCGTACACGCTGTTCGTCGTCAACGACCACGGAATCAACGTCTACGCCGGCACGCTCGTCGTCTCGGTGGTCGTCGCTCTGATCGCGTGGCCGGTGTCCTACATCGCCTTCCGGCTGCGCGGCGGCTACTTCGCCGTCGGGACATGGGTGATCGCCGAGGTCGTTCGCCTCATCGTCGTCCGCTTCGACTCCCTCGGTGCCGCGAGCGGCCGCAACATCACCACCATCACCGCCGAACCGGTGCTACGGCAGGCGTACACCTACTGGTTGGCCCTCGCCGTGATGGCGGCGGCGGTGGTGGGCACGTACCTGGCGCTGCGCAGCCGCCTCGGCCTGGACCTCCAGGCCATCCGGGACGACGAGACCGCGGCCGGCTCGCTCGGCGTGAACGTCACGCGTGGCAAGCGGATCATCTACATCGCGGCGGCCGGCGGCTGCGCCGCTGCTGGAGCAGTGATCTGCGTCAACAGCCTTGGGGTGGCCTCGCCTCCACAGATCTTCGGGGTGCAGTACACGGCCCTGATGATCTTCATGGTCGTCATCGGCGGCATCGGCACCGTCGAAGGCCCGGTCATCGGCGCCCTCGTCTACTTCCTCCTCGACAAGTATTTCGCCCAGAGCGGTGTCTGGTACCTCGTCGTCATCGGCGCCGCCGCCATCGCCGTCTCCCTCTACCTTCCACGGGGCCTGTGGGGAACCCTGACCCATCGGACCGGTTTCGCGATCTTCCCCGTGACCCACAAAGTTCTGCGGACCGCGCGACGTGACGAGGCATGATGGCCGCCCGCCCGGAAAGGAGTCGCACAAGCGACTCCTCATCGGAGCCGCCGGATCCAGGACCCCACGCGAACACCGGTCAACCACTGGAAGGGCGTCTCACCGACATCAAGCCGGCCACGATGCCCCGCCGCACAGGGACGTGACCGAAGGAGGCGGGCCCACCACAGCAGGCCCACTGGGTGGAGTCTCGAAGTGCCCCGTGCCGTGGGCTTGGAAGCCGCTTCTCATGTCAGAAAGCCACCGAAGACATCGCCGTGCGCGCCGGGCGTCCCCACGCGGTGCGGGTCAGTGGGCCGGACACGTTTCGGGTCGAACTCGTCATCAATGGCTCCTGACCTGTGCGTAGTCGGGCACCGCGTTGTCCCTGACATCAGGTGGTCAGGAAGTCCTCGCCCTCGCGCGTGTCGAGGCGTCCGAGGATGCTCTGGACGGTGCGATCCCGCGCCAGGCCGGAGTCCATCCCGGGTGCGATGATGCCGCGGACCTTCGAGACCACAGTCCATCTGCGCGGACGAAACACCTGCACATCCCGGCGACACAGGCCCTCGACGATGGCCTGCGCGCCTGCTCGGGGCTGATGCGCTTGCGCAGGAACCTCGGTTGGGTGCCGACCAGCGCCTGGGCTACGGGATCCTCGTCGAGGCCCTGCCGGGTCATGTCTGTGTTGATCACCGCGAAGTACGCGGTCGTGACGCTGACGCCATGAGCGGCGAGCTCGACCCGCAGTCCACGGCCAAGCTGCTCGACCGCTGCCTTGCTCATCGCGTACGAGATGGCGCCGGCCCCGTTGACGAACGCGAACACCGACGAGATCAGTACGAGCCGACCACGGTTTTCGATGAGGCCCGGAAGGGCAGCACGGACCGTGTTGAGCGCACCCTCGACGTTCACGTCGAAGAGTCGATCGACCACCGAAGTCGATGACGCCCGGAGGGTCACGCCCCGCCCGAGTACACCTGCGTTCGCGATCACGATGTCCAAGCGGCCGGCGCCCCTGACGACGGTCTCGACCGCTGGGGTCATGTCGCCGAGGTCGGTCACATCGCCGACCAGGTAGGTGACCTGTGATCTCGTCCGGACGCGATCAGTCGATGTCCGGGGCACCGGCCTCTTCAAGGATCCGGGTGGCGAGGTCTTCGGCCCACTCCAAGGCCCATGTGCGGAGAGCACTGATGGTGGCCTCGGCCAGGCCGTAGGCAGTGAAGGCTTCGTCGTCGGTCCACTCGGCGCCCGTTAGGTTCGACTGCAGATCCTCACGCTCGAAGCGACCACGCGCGTGGCGGCGGCCGAACTCCTCGAGCTCCGCATTGCTCCAGCGGCGGGAGGCCGCGAACACGTCGATCAGGTCGCGGGGCGCCCCGCGGTCGGCACCCGGGAAAGAGAGTCGAAATCTGGCTCTGACCTGGGCTTTCCTGTGACTCGCCCAGGCCGACATCTTTCCGATGACTCATCACATGGAGTGCGTGGCGGTTCTGGAGCCCGTAGCGAAAGGCCTCTGACTCGCTGCTTCCTCCGCTTTGTCAGTCTCGTCAGTGATGCGGCCGGTCGCCGCAGCCGGTGGCATGGGCCGTACGGTTGGCGCCCACTTCCAGGGACGCCGGATCGGTGCCGCGCTGCCCCGGCCTCTGCCAGCACACGCCGGGCCCGCTCCTCCTCCGACGGAGCCCGCCTCCCGACAACGCCCCGGCCCCGCATACCGTACGGGGGCGCAGGCGCCGTGCCGCGCGGAGGAGGAAGCCTGATCATGAGCGAGGAAGGGCGGGACCGCGCCCTCTGGGACGACGCGGGCGTGCTGGACGGGGCGATCAGCGGGTCGCCGCGGTTCTCCGTGACCGGGGGAGGGACGCGCCTGCGGGTGGAGTACCGGGTGGCGGGCGAGGGTGTCGCGGAGCTGAACTACGCCCCGACCGGCCAGGAGGGGGAGGAAGAGGTCGGTGTCGACGAGCCGCACCTGCCGTGGAGCAAGGAGGTCGTCATGCGCGGGCCGATCGCGATACCCGTGCTCGGCGTCACCCTCGACGAGGACGGAGGACGAGCCGAACTGGTGGTGTTGGTGGATGGCCGCGAGTCCGCCCGGGTCACCGTCACCGGGCGCTCCGCCACCGGGATCTGCATCGCCGACCCGCTGCCTTAGCGGCGGTCGGCCGAGGGTGGCCGACCGTGAAGGTGCCGAGGGCCGGCCCAGGGTCAGGTCAGCGATCGCCTCGTCCGCACCGGTGCGGACGGCAGTCGCACGCTCTACCTCGGTGAGGCGGAGCGAACGGCAACGCGGCCAACATCACTGCGAAGGCGGAACGCTTCTACGCGCTGCCGGACGGTTCCACGACGGTCCGTGCGACCGGCGGTGTCCGGCAGCTGATGCCGGCCGACGGGCCGGGCGGGTCGGCCAGGAGCAGGCGTGGCCAGCCGGTGCACAGTCAGGTCGCTGAACCCCGTGCGCGGGCCTTCACGGGGCAGAGGTCTTTTTGGCCAGCAGCGCCTGGGGGGCATGCCGCAGCACGGTGTCGACCGCCGCGGCGCCCAGGCGCCGGCGCAGCCGCGGGACGAAGTCCCGGCCGAGTACGTCCATCCCCGGCCCGCCGCCGTAGGCGATGAGCGAGGACTTGCGTCCGACATCGGTCCCCAGGCAGACGTGGCCCAGTTTGCCGGCCTCGGCCATGCGCTCGATCAGGTCCAGGACGACCGAGTCCGGCCGGTACTTGATCCGTCCGATCGTGTCGTAGACGAGGTGGGCGCCGCGGGCGATCAGGTCGAGGTGGAGTTCCGGATCGGGGTTGCGGTCGGTGTGGGCGAGCAGGACCCGTCCGGCCGGCACGCCGTGCTTGTCCAGGAGGTCCAGGGCGGCATGTGCGGCGGTCCCGACCTCGGTGTGGACCGCCACGGCCACGCCCGTCTGCCGGGCCGCCGCCGCTCCCGCGGCGAACCAGCGTTCCTCGTGGCGGTCGATCCGGTGGTAGGAAGCACCGAGTTTGATGATTCCGGCCTTGTGGGGGCTGGGGACGGGGCGGGGGAAGTCCCAGTCGTGGCTGTCCATGCCGACCTGGAGGTCGTCCACGAGTACGCCGAGGAGCGTCGCGTCGTCGGCGTGGCGGGCCCAGTGAGCGGCCGGATAGTGCGCGCTGCGGTGGTAGCCGGTCGCGGCCACGATGTGAAGGGCGCTGGCGCGGGCGACCTCGGCGAGTTGGCTGGGGCGGCGTCCGAGGCCGACCGGCGTCAGGTCGACGACGGTGCGGATGCCGCTCGCCGCGACCCGCAGGAGCTCGGCCGCCGCCCTGTCGGTGTCGAGGAACTCGTCACCCGGGTTGACCGGGGTGCGCAGGAAGACGTGCTCGTGGGCATCCACCTCGCCGAGTTCGGCGGCGGCGACAGGGCCAAGGACCGTCTCGACGACAGACAACGTTGTTCTCCTTTGGTTCCCCTTCGCGATGCCCGCCTCCGCGGCTCGGGCAGCCGCCTAGGCCAGCTCGATGTGGAACACGAAACGGGAACCCGCATAGCGGGATTCGGTGAGTTCGACAGGTGTGCCGTCGGCGGTGGTGACCAGTCGGCGTTCGACGAAGATGGGCGCGCCGACGGGCAGGTCCAGGAGGGCGGCGTCGTCGTCGGTGGCGATGGCCGCGATCTGGGTTCCGGTCGCGCGGGAGGGGGCGAAGCCCTGCTCGGTGAGGGCCTGGTGCAGCGAGCCGTGGGCCAGGTCCTCGCGCAACAGCCAGGCGCAGGAAGGCGGCAGCACGACGTTCTCGATCGCCATCGGCTGGTCGTCGGCCAGCCGCAGCCGCCGTACATGAACGACGTTGGACTGGGGTGCGAGCCGGAGCGCGGTCGTCTCCTCCTGGGTGCCCGCGCGCCGTTCGCTCGCCAGGACGGTCGATGACACCGTCATGCCGCGCAGGGCCATCTCCTCGGTGAAGGAGCGCAGTCGGCCCATCTGGCGGTGGACCTGCGGTTCCCCCACGAAGGTGCCGACACCGGAGATCCGGTAGATCGCACCCTCGGCGACCAGGCGCTGGGTCGCCTGGCGGACGGTCATCCGGCTGACCTGGAACAGGTCGCACAGTTCCGCGTCGGACTCGATCTGATCTCCGGGCTTCAGCCCCGCGATCCGGCCGCGGATGTGCCGTTCGACCGCTTCATGTCGCGGCATGGGCCGCCGAGCCACGGCTTTCCTCCCTTGTCTGCACTGGTGTCTGCACTGGTGTCTATACCGGTATGCCTTCCGCAGCATAGGCCGTCACCCAGCACGCGTCCACACCCGGCCCGTCGCGTAGGAAGCGAAGATCAGCCCGTACAAGTGCTTGACGCTGGGCCGGTCGCCGCCTTAGCGTCCCGACGTGTACTACCTGTCTATACATAACCCACCGGATACTGCTCCGCGGTAGGGCGCCCTGTCTCCGCCCTCGTACCGAGAGGTTTCTGCCCGTGTCTTCGTGGATCCGTACCGCAGTCGGGATCGTCGAGCGGCTTGCCGAGTCCCAGGCCGGCGCCATCGAGGCCGCGGCCCAGATCGCGGCCAGGTCGATCGCCGACGACGGCGTCGTCTACACCTTCGGCACCGGTCATTCGCGCATGCCGGTGGAGGAGATCTTTCCCCGCTACGGCTCCTACCCGGGCTTCCAGCCGCTGGTGGAGCTCTCGATGACGTTCCACACCCAGGTGGTGGGGGCCAACGGACAGCGGCAGGCGATGTTCATCGAGCGCGTCGAGGGGCTCGCCGACCAGATCCTGGCGAACTTCCGGCTGCGCCCCTGCGACAGCATGTTCATCTTCAGCGTCAGCGGGCTCAACGCCGTCCCCATCGAGATGGCGATGGGCGCGAAGAAGGCGGGTCTGCCCGTCATCGCGGCCACGTCGCTGCAGGAGACGAACGCCGCCGAACCGCGGCATCCGAGCGGGTCCCGGCTGGCCGACCACGCCGATGTGGTGATCGATCTGGGATCACCGGTCGGCGACGCCATCTGCCGGGTCCCCGGCCTGGACGTCCCGGTCGGCCCGGTGAGTACCTTCACCGCCATCGCCGTGGTCAACGAGATCAAGGTCAGGGTCGCCGAGCTGCTGGCGGAGCGGGGCGCCATGCCGCCTGTCATCACCAGTTCCCGCCTGGTCGGCGCGGACCGCAGCGACGAACTGTTCGAGGGCGCCTACCTCGAGTTCGCCCGCCGCTCCGCCGCCGCTCTGCGCACCGCGGACGGTGCACGGTGAAGCGCCTGCTGGTGGCCGGCGCCCAGGGCGGAATCGGCGCCGCGTGTGTCAACGCCGCGCGGGCCGCCGGTGCCCAGGTCTTCGAGGCCGACCGCGACACGTACGACGTCACCGTGTCCACGGGCGCCGACGCGGCCGTGGCGCGAGCGGCCGAGGCCCTGGGCGGTCTCGACGGCATCGTGCACGCGGTGGGCATGTCCGGCCGGCGACTCGGTGACGGGCCGGTGGACGAGTGCGGCGACGAGGCCTGGCGCGAGGTGCACCGGGTCGATCTCGACTCGGTGTTCTACCTGTTGCGTGCCGGCCTGCGCCGGTTGTCCGGCTCGGGCGGCTCGATCGTCGTCATCGGCTCGGCTCTGGCGAGCACGCTCGACGAGGACTTCCTCACCGCGGCCTACGCCAGTGCGAAGGGCGCCCTCGTCCCCCTGGTGCGCTCGGCCGCGTTCACCGGAGCCCCCAAGGGTGTGCGCGTCAACATCGTCGCGGCCGGCCTGGTGGACACCCCGATGGCCGCGCGTGCCATGGCCAATCCCGCGATCCAGGACCGGATGCCGCGGTTGATGCCGCTCGGTGCGCGGGCCTGCAGCCCCGAAGAGATCGCCGACACCGCCGTGTGGCTGCTGTCGGACGCCTCCTCCCGCACGACCGGCGCGGTCGTCCCCGTAGACGGAGGGTGGCACCTGAGGTGAACGGCACACGCATCAGCCCGGCGGAGGCCGGGAGTTATCCGCTGCTGTGGGACGGCGACGTAGTGGTCGTCGGCGGCGGATCGGCGGGGTCGGCGGCAGCAGTCGCGGCCGCCCGGCGGGGCGCTTCCACCCTGCTCGTGGAGAGCGCCGCTCACCTGGGCGGCACCGGGGCGAGCGTTCTGGACACCTTCTACGGCTTCTACGCGCCCGGCACCGGGGAGCGCGTCGTCGGCGGCGTCGGCTGGGAGGTGTGCGAGGCGCTCACCGATCGCAAGGCGGCCTTCGAACGCCCCAACACCTACGGTGCCGGCACCGGCATCACCTACGATCCCGAGACGCTCAAGCTGGTCTGGGACGAACTCACCGGCGCTGCCGGGGTACGCGTCCTGTTCCACGCCCGTGCCTCACGGGTGGTGATGGAGGATCAGAACGTTGTCGGGGTGGTCGTCGAGACGGTCGCCGGCCCCGCGTACGTACGCGCCAGGGTCGTGGTCGACGCCAGTGGTGACGCCGACGTCGCGTGGCGTGCGGGGGCGGCGCTGGAACGGCCGGCCGAGGACCGCGTCGTGCAACCGCTCACCCAGACCTTCCGTCTCGCCGGTGTCGACGCCACGGCGACACCCACGGCGGAGCTGCACCGCCTGATGGCTCTGCACGCGGACTCGGGAGCGTACGAGCTCCCCCGGCGCGAGGGTTCGGTCCACCGGACCACCGAACCCGGCGTCGTCCACACCAATCTGACGCGCGTGAACGGCATCGACCCGACCGACCCCTGGCAGCTTTCGGCAGCCGAGCAGGAGGGGCGCCGCCAAGTCGTCGAGTACGCACGGTTCCTCGTCGAGCAGGTGCCGGGGTATGAACGGGCCTTCCTCATCGCGTCCGCGCCGCGCATCGGCGTGCGGGAGAGCCGTCGCCTGATCGGCGAGTACGTCCTGGGCAAGGAAGACGTCCTGAGCGCGCGTCAGTTCGAGGACGCCATCGCGCGCTGCGGCGCTCCGATCGAGGACCACGCCGCCGGACACAGGACGATCTGGCAGTACGTCGGCTCCGGCAACGAGACGCCCACCGGCCGCACTTACGGTGTTCCCTACCGATGTCTGCTGCCCCGCGGCGTCGACGGTCTGCTCGTCGCGGGCCGGTGCCTGTCGGCGACCCACGACGCCCACGCCTCCGTCCGCTCCATCGGACAGTGCATGGCGATGGGGCAGGCCGCGGGGACCGCGGCGGCGCTGACGGCGTCCGCCGGATACCGGCCTCGCGATGTGGACACCGTCGAACTGCGTGAGCAACTCGCAGCGGACGGCGCCTTGATCTCACCCGACTGACCGGCTCCGCCGGAAAAGGCTAGACAGGGCTCAATCAGCCCGAGTTTCCGATTCTTTACGGCTCAACCGATTGACTGGACGATGTGCGCGACCTAGCTTCCCGTTAAGTCTATACAGGCAATACTGATGCTGATCAGGAGTTCGCATGGTCGTGACCAGGGGCGGTCCTCGCCCCGCAGGGTCCGCCCTGGGGGTGGACATCGGGGGCACGAACATCAAGTGGGTGCACCGGACCGGCGCGGCCGTCGTCGCCCGGGGCACGCTGCCGACACCCGCCGCCGGCCCCGCGCGGGTCGCCGCCGCCATCGCCGAGATCGCGGGCGCACGCACCGTCGAGGCCGTCGGCGTCACACTGCCCGGTCACCTGAGCCCGGACCTTCGCTCCACCACCACCATCCCGAACCTCGACGGCGACTGGCAGGGCTTCCCGCTGGCGGACACGATCGAGCGCGCGACCGCGAAGCCCATCCTGCTGATGAACGACGCACGCGCGTTCGCCTCCGCGGAACTCGCTCTGGGCGCCGCGCGCGGCCACACCGACGTGCTGTTCATGACCATGGGCACCGGAATAGGCGGTGCGATCGCCCTGGGCGGCAACGTGCTGCGCGGGCCCGGCGACCGAATCGGCGAAATCGGGCACATGACCGCCGAGCCGGGCGGCGACCTCTGCGGATGCGGGGCTCGCGGCTGCCTGGAGACAGTGGCGGGCGGCCGGGCACTCGCGGCCCTCTGGTCCCGGGCCCTCACCTCTCGCGGGACCGGGAACCAGGACCGGCCGGCGACTCCCGAAGACCTGGTCCGGGCCGCCCGGTCGGGCGACACCACGGCCCGGGAGGTCCTCGATGCCGCCGCCATGGCCGTGGGCACGGTACTGGGGAGCGTGCTGGCCCAGCTCGGCCTCTCGACCGTTGTCGTCGGCGGTGGCGTCGCGCCTGCCTTCGACGTGATGCGACCGGCCGTCGAGCTCGCGCTGCTCGACCGCCGGACACTGATCGGACCGGTGACACTCCTGGCCGCCGAACTCGGCCCGTACGCCGGCGCGATGGGGGCGGCCCTGAACGCCACGGCGCAGCCCCTCGCCACCACTTCGACGCTGCCTCGGTTAGCCGTGAGCTGACGGCCTTCCGCACCCGTCGGCTGCACAGCCTGCGTCCCTGCCGGCGGGCACAGCGACTGCCGCATCGCCTTTCGTCCCACCCGGCGGGCGGGCACGCCCGGCCAACCGGCTCCGGCCGCCGAAGAAATCCGTGTCCGCGATTTCCTCGCCCCTGCTTCTCGACGTGCCTTCCCACCCGCCTTCCACAGCGCGGGACCAGGCGCCCCGTCCGCCGGCCGCCCTTCTCCCCGCGCGGCGGCCGGTCTCCCTCAAGCCCAGCCCAGGATGGTTTCCCGATGATCGACGCATACGTCGACGACGGCTCGGTACAGAACGAACCGGGCCCCTCCGAGCGGTCCCAGCACACCGCGCGACAGCAGTGGTGGCGCACGGCCGTCATCTACGAGGTGTACGTCCGCAGCTTCCTCGACAGCACCGGGGACGGCATCGGCGACCTGGCCGGAGTCCGTGCGGGCCTGCCGTACCTCGAGCGACTCGGTGTCGACGGCATCTGGCTCAACCCGTTCTATCCCTCTCCGCAGTACGACCACGGCTACGACGTCGCCGACTACTGCGACGTGGACCCGGTCTACGGAGACCTGGCGGAGTTCGGCCGCCTGGTGGACGACGCGCACCGCCTGGGGTTCAAGGTGCTCATCGACATCGTCCCCAACCACTGCTCCAGCAAGCACCCCTGGTTCCTCCAGGCCCTGGCCGAAGGCACGGACGGCGGCCCGGCCCGATCCCGTTTCCACTTCGCGGAGGGTCGTGGCGAGCGGGGCAAACTGCCGCCCAACAACTGGTACTCGATGTTCGGCGGGCCCGCCTGGACCCGGGTCACCGAGCCCGACGGCACGCCGGGCCAGTGGTACCTGCACCTGTTCGGGCCGGAGCAGCCCGACCTGAACTGGCGCAACCCCGAGGTCGGCGGCTACTTCGAGCAGGTGCTGCGGTTCTGGCTGGACCGCGGCGTCGACGGGTTCCGTATCGACGTGGCCACCGGCCTCTTCAAGCATCCCGGACTGCCGGACTCCCCGGACCCGGCGGCCGACGCGCGGGCCCGCGACACGGTCAACCCCCTGGCGTGGAACCAGCCCGAGACCCACGGTGTCTGGCGCACCTGGCGTGCCATCTGCGAGGAGTACACCGCCCGGGACGGCGTCGACCGGCTGCTCGTCGGAGAGGTGTCGGTACGCACCCCGGCAGAGCAGGCCGCCTACGTCCGCCCGGACGAGCTCCATCAGGCGTTCTTCTTCCACATGCTGACGGCCCCGTGGGACGCCGCCACCTTCCGCCGGGTCATCCAGGACGCTCTGCGGGACATCGCCGACACCGGCTCGACCATCACCTGGGTGCTCAACAACCACGACCAGGTCCGCACCGTCACCCGGTACGCGGCCGCGGCCCGGGCTCGCGCCGCCGCGCTGCTGATGCTCTCCCTGCCCGGCGCCGCCTACGTCTACCAGGGCGAGGAGCTCGGCCTGCCGGAGGTCGTCGACCTGCCGGACGAGGTGCTCACCGATCCGATCTTCCACCGCAGCGGCAGCCGCGTGGGAATACGGGACGGCTGCCGCGTGCCCCTGCCGTGGTCGGGTCACCTGTCCCCGTTCGGATTCACCTCGGGCGAAGGCGTCGCCGAGCCGTGGCTGCCCCAGCCCGCCTGGTTCGCCGCGCACACCACCGAACGGCTCATGGCCGACCCGGAATCCTTCTGGCACCTCTACCACGACGCGCTCCGGCTGCGCGCGAGCCTGCCGTCGCTCGGCAACGGGACCCTTCGCTGGCTGGAGTCTCCGCCGCAGGTCCTGGCCTTCGTCCGCGGTGACGGGCTGGTGTGCGCCGTCAACTTCGGCGACGTCCCCGCTCCCGCCCCGGTCCCCGGCACGCCGCTTCTCGCGAGCGGTCCCTGCCCGCCCGGGACCCTCCCCGGCAGCACGGCCGCCTGGTGGGCGGCCGACGGTCTCGCGGTCTGACCCCGCTGTCCCTCGCCACCTGTTCTTTCCGTCTTGTTCTTTCCATCTCTCACAAAGGAGTGACCCGATGAATGGCAGAGCGGCAGCACTGACAGCCGTCACCGTCCTGATGATCGGAGCCGCCGGCTGCGGCTCCTCGGACAAGGACGCCGCCGGCAACCCGGCGGCCACCGGTGCCAAAGACGCCTCCACGCTGAACCTGCCCCGGCTCGACGGGCAGAACCTGCAGGTGGCCGGCGTCTGGACCGGCGCCGAGCAGAAGAACTTCCTCAAGGTACTGGCCCGCTTCGACAAGCTGACCGGAGCGAAGACCACCTTCGTGCCCACCGGCGACAACGTGTCGACCTTCGTCGGCAGCAAGATCCAGGGCGGCGCTCCGCCGGACGTGGCCCTGCTGCCCCAGCCCGGCGTGCTCCAGCAGTTCGCCGAAGCGGGCTGGCTCAAGCCGCTGCAGCCCGCCGTGACCCAGGAGCTGAACAAGAACTACAGCCAGGTCTGGCGGGACCTCGGCACCTACCAGGACAAGCAGTACGGCGTGTTCTTCAAGGTCACCAACAAGTCGCTGTTCTGGTACAACACCGCGGCCTGGGAGCAGGCCGGACTGACCACCGCCCCCACCACCTGGGAGCAGTTGCTGAAGGACGGCCAGACACTCTCCGACTCCGGCACCCCTCCGTTCTCCATAGGCGGCGGCGACGGCTGGGTCCTGACCGACTGGTTCGAGAACATCTACCTCAGCCAGGCCGGCCCGGCGATGTACGACAAGTTGACGAAGCACCAGATCAAGTGGACCGACCCCTCGGTGACCAAGGCGCTGACCACGCTGGGCCAGCTCTTCGGCAGGCCCGACCTGATCGCCGGAGGCACCCGCGGGGCGCTGCAGACCGACTTCCCCACCTCGGTCGGCCAGGTCTTCGCCAAGCCGCCCAAGGCCGCGCTGGTCTACGAGGGCGAGTTCATCGCCACCAACATCACCCAGGAGACCACGGCCAAGGTCGGCACCGACGCCAAGGTCTTCCCCTTCCCGTCCGTGGACGGCGGTGAGGCACCGGTGCTGAGCAGCGGCGACGTCGCGGTCGCACTCAAGGACGGCGAGGGCGCGCAGGCGCTGATGCGCTTCCTGGTCTCTCCCGAGGCGGCGGCGATCGACGTGCAGCAGGGCGGTTTCCTGTCACCGAACAAGGCGGTCGCCTTCTCCAACTACCGCGACGACATCGTGCGGGACATAGCGGAGAACCTGATCAAGGCGGGCGACAACATCCGGGTCGACATGTCCGACCAGGCGCCGGCCGCGTTCGGCGGGACGAAGGGGCAAGGCGAGTGGAAGGACCTGCAGGACTTCCTCGCCAAGCCCTCCGACGTCGCGGGCGCGCAGAAGCAGCTCGAGGCGGACGCCGCGAAGGCGTTCGCCAAGGCGGGCTGAGGCAGTCGTGTCACAGACCCTCTCCCCTCCGTCCCCCGCCGCCCCCGCTGCGGCGGGGGCACCGCCCCGCCGCAGCGGGAGGACGCCCCGAGGCCGCACCTGGGTCGCGGCGTTCTTCCTGCTGCCCGCGCTGGTCCTGCTCGGGGCGCTCGTGGTGTATCCGATCGTGTGGTCGGTCGTGCGCAGTCTCTTCGGCCCCGACGGCTTCACCGACTTCGTCGGGCTGTCCAACTACACCGGCGTCTTCACCGACCACCAGACTCTCGTCGCCATCAGGAACAACGCGATCTGGGTCGTGGTCGCACCCGTCGCGGCCACCGGGCTCGGCCTGATCTTCGCCGTGCTCACCGAACGGATCCGCTGGGGCACCGCGTTCAAACTGGTCGTCTTCATGCCGATGGCCATCTCCATGCTGGCCGCCGGCATCATCTTCCGGCTGGTCTACGACCAGGACCCCGGCAAGGGCGTGGCCAACGCGATGGTGACCGGCGTCCACGACACCTTCTTCAAGGCATCGGCGTACCCCGGGGCCCATCCGAGGGTGGCAGGCCCCGGCAGCACCCTGACGGGCCCGGTCGGCGGCCCGTACACCGGCAAGTCCGTCAGCCCCGGTGAGGTTCCGGCCGCGCTGGCTCTCGTCGGAGTGCAGCCCAGCACCCTGACCGGCGCGACGCAGGCCGCGGCACCGAGTGCCTGCCCGCGCGGCGCGTTGTGCGGCACGGTCTGGCTGGACTTCCAGCCGGGCGGCGGCACTCCCGGGAAGATCGACCCAGGGGAGAAGGCACTGGCCGGCGTCCGGGTCGAGGCCGTGCGTGACGGTCGGGTGCTCGCCACGGCGACCGCCGCCAAGGACGGCACCTTCACTCTGCCCGCGTCCCGGATCGGCGCCTCACCGATTCAACTGCGCCTGCCCGCGACGAACTTCACCGCGCAGTACGCGGGTGTCGACTGGCTCGGTCCGACCCTGGTCACCTGGTCGATCATCGGCGCCTACGTCTGGATGTGGACCGGCTTCGCCATGGTCCTCATCGCCGCCGGACTGGCCGGGATACCGCGGGAGCTGCTGGAGGCCGCGCGTGTGGACGGCGCGAAGGAGTGGCAGGTCTTCCGCCGCATCACGGTGCCGCTCCTGGCGCCGGTGCTGGGCGTGGTCCTGGTCACGCTGGTGATCAACGTGCTGAAGATCTTCGACCTGGTGTACGTGATCGCGCCCGGAGCCAGCCAGCAGGACGCGAACGTACTGGCCCTGCAGCTCTACCTGTCCTCCTTCGGCGGCGGCAACGACCAGGGCACTGGCAGCGCGCTCGCCGTACTCCTGCTCGCCCTGGTCGCGCCGGTCATGTTCCTCAACATCAAGCGGTTCCGAAAGGAGAAGTCACGGTGACCACCCTTCAGACCGCCGAGTCCGCGCAGACCTCCCGGGCCCCCGGGACCGCCTCCGGCCGCACGGGGCCGGGCGCCGCCACCCGTGCGGCTCGTCGGCTGGCCGGCGGATCCACCAGGCTCGTCCTGCTGGTCGTCGCCCTGTTCTGGCTGCTGCCCACGGTCGGCCTGCTGCTCTCCTCGCTGCGCGGGCCACTGGACATCCAGGAGTCCGGCTGGTGGACGGTCCTCACCAAGCCCGCGCAGCTGACCCTGCACAACTACACCAACCTGCTGGACGACCCGACGATCACGCGTTCGTTCCTGAACAGTCTGCTGATCACCGTCCCGGCCACGCTGCTGGTCGTGGTCATCGGCTCGCTCGCCGGGTACGTCTTCGCATGGGTCGAATTCCCGGGCCGGGACTGGGTTTTCCTGCTCGTCGTCGGCCTGCTCGTGGTGCCGCTGCAGGTCGCGCTGGTCCCGATCACCAGCCTGTTCGGGAAGCTCGGGATCTTCGGCAGCATCGTCAGCGTCGTCCTCTTCCACGTCGCTTTCGGCCTGCCGTTCGCGATCTTCCTGCTCCGGAACTTCTTCGCGGAGATCCCACGCGAACTCCTGGAGGCCGCCCGTCTCGACGGCGCGGGCGAGTTGTGGCTCTTCGTCCGGGTGGTGGTTCCGCTGGGCGGGCCGGCGATAGCCTCGCTCGGCATCTTCCAGTTCCTGTGGGTCTGGAACGACATGCTCGTGGCGCTCATCTTCGCCGACCCGGGATCGGCGCCGCTCACCGTGGCCCTGCAACAGCAGACCCGCCAGTTCGGCACCAATATCGACGTCCTGTCCTCCGGCGCCTTCCTCTCCATGATCATCCCGCTGGTGGTCTTCTTCGCCTTCCAGCGGCAGTTCGTCAACGGTGTCATGGCAGGAGCGCTGAAGTAGCCGGCCGCCCTCGTGTCTCCAGGCCCGCATCGCGTGGAGTCACCCACCTGACGGGGCGTCAGGCAGGCTGTGCCACAGCCCTTCTGGCGCCCCACCGCCGGGTGCGGTACCTGCCCGCGAGGCGGCAGGCGGCGTAGATCGTGAACGAGATCGTCGTGACGTAGGGGCTGATGGGGATGCTGCCGCCCAGGGCCAGCAGGATGCCGCCCTCGATCGAGGCCACGGCGAAGAGCACGCTGAGCACCGGCAGCAGGACCGGCGACGCGGTGATGCGGGCGGCGGCCGCGGCGGGGGTGACCAGGAGGCTGAGGACCAGCAGCGCGCCGACGATCTGCACCGACAACGCGACCGCGAGTCCTAGCACGATCATGAAGGCGAAGGACAGGGCGCGCACCGGTACGCCGCGGGCCTCGGCGACGTCCGGGTCGGCGCTGGCGAAGGTCAGCGGGCGCCACATGAGGGTCAGGGCGAGGAGGACGACGGCGGACGTGCCGAGCAGCCAGGTCATCTGAGGGGTGTCGACGGCGACGATCTGGCCGGTGAGCAGGCCGAACTTGTTGGCCGCCCGGCCCTTGTAGAGGGCGAGGAAGAGCACGCCGAGGCCGAGGCCGAACGGCATGATGATGCCGATCACCGAGTTGCGGTCGCGGGCCCGGGAGCCCAGGACGCCGATCACGCCGGCCGCCAGGAGCGAGCCGACGATCGAGCCCGCCACGACGTTCACCTCGAGGAGCAGGGCCGCCGAAGCTCCGGCGAAGGACAACTCGCTGACGCCGTGCACCGCGAAGGGCAGGTCGCGCATGATGACGAAGACCCCGGCGAGGCCGCCGACGAGGCCGAGCGCGGCCCCGGCGACGAGGGAGTTGCGGACCAGCGCCAGGAGTTCGCCGTAGTTGTCGAAGCTGAAGATCTGCTGCCAGACCCCGTCGGCGAGCGTCATGGGCGTACTTCCTCGGACTGTTGGGCGTGGTGCGGTGGCGTGGCCGGGTCGTCGGGGGCTCCGACGACCACGACGCGGCCGTGGACGCGGACGACGTCGACCCGGGTGCCGTACAGCCGTGACAGCGACTCGGAGGTGAGGACCTCCTCCGGGGTGCCGACCCGGTGACTGCCGCGGGCCAGGTACAGCACCCGGTCCACCAGGCCGAGCACCGGGTTGATCTCGTGGGTCACGAAGACCACGGCCGTGCCGTGCGAGCGGCGGCGGGCGTCGACCAGTTCGGTGACGGCCCGCTGGTGGTTCAGGTCGAGCGAGAGCAGCGGCTCGTCGCACAGCAGGATGCGCGGGTCGGTGGCCAGGGCCTGGCCGATGCGCACGCGCTGCCGTTCGCCTCCGGACAGCAGGCCGAGCGGGACGTCGGCGTACGCGGACGCGCCGACCGAGACGAGGATCTCGTCCACCCGGCGGCGGACGGCGGCCGTGCGCAGGCGCGGTCCGAAGCGGTGTCCGTCGATCCCGAAGCGTACGAGATCACGGGCGCGCAGCATCGCCTGCGCGGACAACTCCGCCTGCTGGGGGACGTAACCGAGGTGCCGGGCGGCCTCGCGGGGCGGGCGGCCGAGCACGGTCAGGGTGCCGGCGGAGAGGGGCTGCCGGCCCAGCAGGGCCCGTACGAAGCTGGTCTTGCCCGAGCCGTTCGGCCCGAGCACGGCCACGAACTCCCCGGGCCGCACGTCCAGGTCGAGGCCCTGCCACACCACGCGCTCGCCGTAGGACACGGCCGCCTCGCGCAGGCTGATCACTGCGCCGGCCCCCGGGTCCCCCTCGCGGGGCCGGGGCACCGGGGCCGCGCCCGGACGCCTCACTTGGCCAGCGCGCTCGCGAGCGCGTCGACGTTGGCGGTCATCCAGCCGAGGTAGTCCTTGCCCTCGGGCAGGGTCTCGGTCACCGGGACGACGGGGATGCCGGCCGCCTTCGCCGCGGCCTTCGCCCTCTCGGTCTGCGGGCCGGAGGTCTGCTCGTTGTAGACCAGCGCCTTGACCTCCTTGGCGCCGAACACGGCCAGCGTGGCCTGGAGGATCCTGGGGGAGACGTCGTCGCCCTCCTCGATGGCCTCGCTGAACTCCGCGGGCGTCCTGTTCACCAGGCCGGCCGCGTCCAGCATGTACAGCGGCACGGGCTCGGTGATGGCCACGCCCTCACCGCCGTGCTCCTTCTTGATCGCGGCCTCCTTCGCCTCCAGCGGCTGGAGCTTCGCCTTGAAGGCCGTGGCGTTCTTGGTGAAGGTGGCCGCGTCGGCGGGGTCGGCCTTGCCGAGGGCGGCGGCCATGCGGTCGGCGACCTTGGCGACGGTGGGGAAGTCGTACCAGACGTGCTCGTTGAGCTCGCCGCCCTTCGGGGCGGTCTTGCCGGAGACCTTGACGGCGTTGATCACCTCGGCGGAGGAGTTGCTGCTCTTGAGCATCCGGTCGACGAAGTCGTCGTAGCCGCCGCCGTTCTCGATGACGACCTTCGCCTTGGACAGCGTCAGCTGGTTCCGGGTGTCGGCCTCGTAGGAGTGGGGGTCCTGGTCGGGGTCGCTGATGAGCGAGGTGACGGCGACCTTCGTGCCGCCTATCTGCTCGACGATGTCGCCATAGACGTTGGTCGAGGCGACCACGGTGACCTTGGACGAGGCGACCGGTTCCTGGGCGCTGCTCCCGTCGCTGCCGGAGTCCGACGAATTGCCGCACCCTGCCAGGAGGGCCAGTGAGGCGCCGGTGAGCAGGGCGGCCAGGCGCCGGGACGGGGACGAGGGCATGGGTCACTCCACGACAGGGGGAACACGGAGGTTCACGAGGGCTGGGACAGCCCGGAGCGAGCCGGGCAGGCGCCACGCTAGATGGAAATGAATGTCAAGAACATGGCCGATTCCGATCCATATGAAAACCATTGCCAAGACTTGACACGTCCCGCTACGGCCGCGAAGGGGCCGCGTCCCGAGCGGGGCGCGGCCTGCAGCGATCGCAGATCCCGGTGAGCTCCACGGTGTGTTCGACCTCGGCGAACCCGGTGCTCTCGGCCACGCCGTCGGCCCAGCGCTCGACGGCGTCCGCGTCCACGGCCAGGCTCAGTCCGCAGCCGCGGCAGACCAGGTAGTGGCGGTGCCCGTCGGTCGGGCGGGGGCGGTAGAGCCGCTCGCCGCCCTTGTCCCGTACGACGTCGACGTGCCCGGCCCGCTCCAGCATGCGCAGGGTCCGGTACACCGTGGTCAGCCCCACCGTGCCGCCCGTGGCGGCGAGCGCCTCGTGCAGCTCCTTCGCGGAGACGAACTCGGGGGAGTCGTGAAGCACCCGCAGTACGGCGTCTCGCTGGCGGGTCGACCGCCAGGCGGGCGGCCGCTGGGTGGTCGACCCGTCATGCATGGCGCATGCCTCCGGTGACGGTGGGGCCTGACAAAGGGGGCGCGCCGCACGCGCCCGAGGGGTCAGCAGTCGCGGAACTCGGGGGACTGGTTGAGGATCTGGGACCGCAGGGAGGTGAAGCGCGTGTACGTCTCACCATCGCGGTCCTCGGGGCGGAACGCGGCGACGCGGTGGCAGTTCTGGAAGGCGAGGGCGACGCCGAAGTGCCGCTCCAGGCTGCCCCGGATCGCGTCGCTGGACAGCGCCCGCAGCAGCTGGCCGCGCTCCTTCTCGGAGGGCGGCGGCGTCTGGTTGTCGGCGAACACCGCGTCACCGGCGCGCAGTTCGCCGACCAGGCGGGCGATGAGGTCGTAGGCGTACGGCAGGGACGTACGGACCGTTTCCACGAAGTCCTGCTCCCGCACCTCGCCGTTCTCGGCTTCGGCGAGCAGCTGCGGGGAGACGTCGAGCGACATGGTGTTTCCTGTCTGTTCGTTGTTCTGGCGGTGCTGTGGGTGCTGTGGGTGCTGTGGGGGTTGGGGGGATTGAGGGAGGGGAGGGCGGCGCGGCAACCTCAGGCGAAGGCCGCCAGCGCCGCCGGACCGTGTTGGAAGTCGGGGTCGACCTGGGCGGCCAGGTCCTGGCCCGTGGCCTCGTTGGCCCAGGCGGTGGCGTTGCGCAGATGGAACTCGACGCCGTGCCGCTGGAACGCGGTCCAGTCCTTGGGACGCGCGTCCACGGCCGCGCGCAGCCGGTCCAGTGTGCGCGCGTTGTGCGACTCCAACTCGCCGGCGTCCCGGCCCTGTTCCTGGGCGCGTACGAAGGAGGACTGCTCGCAGTGGGCGACCAGGTCGGTGCCGACGTGCTCCCGGAGGAAGGCCAGGTCGTCCTCGCCGGTGACCTTGTTGCCGACCACCGCGACCGGGATGCCGAACTCGGCGGCGTGGTCGCGGTACTGGCGGTAGACCGAGACGCTCTTGCGGGTCGGCTCGACGACCAGGAAGGTCATGTCGAAGCGCGTGAACAGGCCGGAGGCGAAGGCGTCGGCACCGGCGGTCATGTCAACGACGACGTACTCGCCGGGCCCGTCCACGAGGTGGTTGAGGTACAGCTCGACCGCACCGAGCTTGGAGTGGTAGCAGGCCACGCCCAGGTCGCTCTCGCCGAAGGCGCCGGTGACCATCACGGGCACCCCGCCGACCTCCTGCACGTGGTGGGTGTGGATCTCGTCGTCGCCCAGCAGTCGCACCAGGCGGGAGCCGCGACCGGGCGGGGTCGTCTTGACCATGGCGTCGCGGGACGCGATCCGCGGGTTCGTGCCCCGCAGGTAGTCCTTGATCTCACCGGTCCGCGCGCTGAGCGGCGGCGCGGCGAAGAACTCGTCCTCGTCCAGACCGAGCGCGTACGCCAGGTGCTGGTTGATGTCGCCGTCGATGGCGACGACGGGCGCGCCGGAGCGGGCCAGGTGACGGGAGAAGAGGGCGGACAGGGTGGTCTTGCCGCTGCCGCCCTTGCCGACGAAGGCGATGCGCATGGCTAACCGGCCCTATTGGAAATGGATGTCATGCGCATAGGTTGCGGAGGGGGTGGCGGGGGTGTCAAATTGCCGCCCCTCGAAGTGCTCATCCTTTGCTGAGAGTTGGGGCTGCGACTCCCGCCGGCGGGCGCGGTCCCCGTGACATGGCGATGCCCGGGCCGGCCCGCAGGGGCCGGCCCGGGCATCATCCGTGAGACCGGACAGGTCAGATCACACGGACCGCACTGATCAGGCAGATCAGATCAGGTCGAACCGGTCCAGGTTCGAGACCTTGACCCACGCCGCGACGAAGTCGTTCACGAACTTCTCCTTCGCGTCGTCGCTCGCGTAGACCTCGGCGAGGGCGCGCAGCTCGGAGTTCGAGCCGAACACCAGGTCGGCACGGGTGCCGGTCCACTTGACCTCGCCGGTGGCGGCGTCGCGGCCCTCGAAGGTGGTCTGGTCCGCCGAGGTGGAGCTCCACGTCGTACCCAGGTCGAGCAGGTTGACGAAGAAGTCGTTCGTCAGGGTGCCGGGGGTGTCGGTGAAGACGCCGTGCGACGACTGCCCGTGGTTCGCACCGAGAACGCGCAGGCCGCCGACGAGGACGGTCATCTCGGGGGCGCTCAGGGTGAGCAGGTTCGCCTTGTCGAGCAGCAGGTACTCGGCCGGCAGGCGGTTGCCCTTGCCGACGTAGTTGCGGAACCCGTCGGCGGTCGGCTCGAGCGCGGCGAACGACTCGACGTCCGTCTGCTCCTGCGTCGCGTCGACGCGGCCCGGCGTGAAGGGGACCTCGATGTCGAAGCCGGCGTCCTTGGCGGCCTTCTCGACGCCCGCCGCACCGGCGAGCACGATCAGGTCGGCGAGGGAGACCTGCTTGCCGCCGGACTGGGCGGCGTTGAAGGACTCCTGGATGCCCTCGAGGGTGCGCAGCGCCGAGGCCAGCTGGTCGGGGTTGTTGACCTCCCAGCCGTTCTGCGGCTGCAGGCGGATGCGGGCGCCGTTGGCGCCGCCGCGCTTGTCGCTGCCGCGGAAGGACGAGGCCGCCGCCCACGTGGTGGAGACCAGCTCGGAGACCGTGAGGCCCGAGGCGAGGATCTGGCTCTTGAGGGAGGCGATGTCCGCCGCGTCGACGAGCTCGTGCGTCACCTCCGGCAGCGGGTCCTGCCACAGCAGGGTCTCCGCCGGGACCTCCGGGCCGAGGTAGAGCGACTTCGGGCCCAGGTCGCGGTGGGTCAGCTTGTACCAGGCGCGGGCGAAGGCGTCCGCGAACTCGGCCGGGTTCTCGTGGAAGCGGCGCGAGATCTCACCGTAGATCGGGTCGAAGCGCAGCGAGAGGTCGGTGGTGAGCATCGTGGGCAGACGCTTCTTCGACGGGTCGTGCGCGTCCGGGATGATCGCCTCGGCGTCCTTGGCCACCCACTGCTTGGCGCCGGCCGGGGACTCGGACAGCTCCCACTCGTAGCCGAAGAGGATGTCGAAGAAGTCGTTGCTCCACTGGGTGGGCTTGGTGGTCCAGGTGACCTCCAGGCCGGACGTGATGGCGTCGCCGGCCTTGCCGGTGCCGTAGGTGGACTTCCAGCCCAGGCCCTGCTCCTCCATGGAGGCGGCCTCGGGGTCGTTGCCGACCGCGTCGGCAGGGCCCGCGCCGTGGGTCTTGCCGAAGGTGTGGCCACCGGCGATGAGGGCGACGGTCTCCTCGTCGTTCATCGCCATGCGGCGGAACGTCTCGCGGATGTCGCGGGCCGCGGCCAGCGGGTCCGGGTTGCCGTTGGGGCCCTCCGGGTTGACGTAGATGAGGCCCATCTGGACGGCGCCGAGCGGGTTCTCCAGCTCGCGGTCGCCGGTGTAGCGCTGGTCGTCGAGCCAGGTGGTCTCGGGACCCCAGTAGACGTCCTCGTCGGCCTCCCAGACGTCGGTGCGGCCGCCGCCGAAGCCGAAGGTCGTAAAGCCCATCGTCTCCAGGGCGACATTGCCCGTGAGGATCATGAGGTCGGCCCAGGAGATGGACTGGCCGTACTTCTTCTTGACCGGCCACAGCAGACGGCGGGCCTTGTCGAGGTTGCCGTTGTCCGGCCAGCTGTTCAGCGGCGCGAAGCGCTGCTGGCCACGGCCGCCACCGCCGCGGCCGTCGCTGATGCGGTAGGTGCCGGCGCTGTGCCAGGCCATGCGGATCATCAGCGGGCCGTAGTTGCCGAAGTCGGCGGGCCACCAGTCCTGCGAGGTGGTCAGCACCTCGGCGATGTCCTGTTTCACGGCCGCCAGGTCGAGGTTCTGGAACGCCTCGGCGTAGTCGAACGACTCACCGAGGGGGTTCGCGACGACCGGGTCCTTGGCAAGGATCTTCAGGTTGAGGCGCTCCGGCCACCACTGGCGGTTTCCGCCGCCCTGGGTCGGGTGCGCGGCGCGCCCGTGCGCGACCGGGCAGCCCGATGCCTCCTCCGGCTTCGGGTCCGTGACGATCGCGTCATGGTTCTCGGTCATGGGGGAAATCCTTCCGAACGGGGTGGATCACATGCTCAGGGACGCTCAGGAACGCTCAGGTACTGAGTGCGGTGGGAGCGGTGGAACAGTCGGGGCACAGGCCCCAGTAGATGACCTCGGCCTCGTCGACCGAGAAGCCGTGGTCCTGGGCGGCGGTCAGGCAGGGGGCGTGGCCGACCGCGCAGTCGACGTCGGCGACGACACCGCACGACCGGCACACGAGGTGGTGGTGGTTGTCGCCGACGCGCCCTTCGAACCGGGCGGGGCTGCCCGGTGGCTCGATACGGCGCACGAGGCCCGCGGCGGTGAGTGCGTGCAGGGCCTCGTACACCGCTTGCAGTGAAATGTGGCCCACGCGGTCGCGCACCCCGGAGGCGATGGCCTCGACGCCGAGGTGGTCACCCTCCCGGACGGTCTCGAGGAGTGCGGCACGCGCGGCCGTCACCCGCAGACCCGCGCCGCGGAGTTCCTCGGCAGTGGTCGAGGGCTGGGGTGAAGTCATGGGCCTCAACCTACCCTCATAAACACGAACGGTTCAAGAAAAGGAACGGTACAAGTCTGGTGTCGTGCCGGGTGGCGTCCCGGCACCGGGGCGACAGGTCGCGGTCTTCTGGAGGCAAGGTTCCTCCCGCACCATCGGCATGTCCTTGACATCCACGACGGTAAGGAAGCGCCTGTGAGAACGTCCCGCACCGCGCGAAGAGCCGCACTTCTCGCCTCCGGCACCGTTCTGATGACCCTCCTCGCGGCCTCGCCCGCGGGGGCGGCCGGTCTGCCGGAGGTGACCGGTCTGCCGGTGGTGACCGCCGCCGGTGAGACCGCCGCCCTCTACGACGACGAGGCCGGCGGCAACTCGGACGCCGACGACCCGGCGATCTGGCGCAACCCCGCCGACCCCGGACGCAGCCTCGTCGTGGCCACCGCCAAGGAGGGCGGGCTGCGGGTCTACGACCTGGACGCCCGGCTGGTCCAGTCGGTGGCCGCCCCGCGGCCGCTCGCCGAGGACGACGCCCCCGGCCGCTTCAACAACGTCGACCTCGCTCTCGGCCTGCGTACCGCGACCGGCCGGGCCGACGTGGCGGTGGTGAGCGACCGCGGCAACGACCGGCTGCGGATCTACCGCATCGACCCGTCGCGGCCGGGCGGCCCGCTGACCGACGTCACCGACCCCGCCGCCGCCCCGGTCTTCTCCGCCGACCAGGCCGAGATCAACGACCAGCGCACGGCGTACGGCCTGGCCACCTGGACGGACCGCGCCACCGGCCGTACCTACGCGCTGGTCAGTCGGCGCGAGCGCACCCGCCTGGCCCTGCTCGAACTCGTCCCGGCGGCGAACGGCACGGTCGGCTACCGCAAGGTCCGCACCCTCGACCTCCCCTCCTCCTTCCGACTCCCGGACGGCACCTCCTGGAGCCCCTGCCTGGAGCCCGGCGAACTTCCGCAGGTCGAGGGCATGGTCGTCGACCCCGCCACCGGCACGCTCTACGCCGGCCAGGAGGACATCGGCATCTGGCGGCTGCGCGCGGACCTGACCGGCAAGCCGGTGCTGGTGGACAAGGTGAAGGAGTACGGCGTTCCCGGCACCTACGACGAGGCGACCGAGGAGTGCGCCCCGGGCGCCGACCCCGGCTACGGCGGCAAGCGGCTGTCGGCCGACGTCGAGGGCCTGACGCTCTTCCAGGAGCGGGACGGCGACGGCTACCTGCTCGCCTCCAGCCAGGGCGACAACACCTTCGCCCTGTACGACCGTGAGGTGAGCGAGGGCAACGAGTACGAGGGCGGTTTCCGGATCGGCGCCGCGACGGACACCCTCGACAGCGTGGAGGAGTGCGACGGCGCCGCCATCCTGAACGCCCCGCTCGGCGACCGTTACCCGCGCGGCCTGCTCGTCGTCCAGGACGGCCAGGAGACCCCGGAGGTCCCGGACGGAGAGGGCGGCACGCGTACGGCGACCGGCTTCAAGTTCGTCGACCTCGGCGTGGTGGTGGACGCGGCCGGGATGTGACGTGCCCGTACGGCCGCCGGGTCGAGGCCCGGCGGCCGTACGGAACGTTCCTCAGTGATGGGCGTGGACGATCGCGTGACCCTTGCCGCGGCCGATCATCCACTTGTTCACGGGGACGGTGACCAGGAAGGTTGTTCACGGGGATGGTGACCAGGAAGGCGACCGCGAATCCGCCGAGCAGGGCCGACCAGAACAGGCCGTCCGACAGATGGGCGTCCATCGCGCCGGGGGTGAGGGCGATGATGCCGTTGTCCACGAGTTCCATCACGGCGATCGACACGGTGTCGGCGGCCAGCGCCACCTTGATCGCGGACTTGAGGTCCAGGCCCGCCCGCCGCACCGCGAACAGGGTGAAGGAGTAGCCGAACAGGAACGCGAGGGTGATCGCGAGGGCCATGGTCGGCACGTTGCCCCAGAGCAGGGCGGTTCCTATGGCCATGCCGAGGATCTCGCCGATGGCGCACCCGGTCAGGCAGTGGGGGTATTCCTGCCATGCAAATGGCCACGTACGGTGCGGCGTCTTCAGTAGGCAAAATCGGTGCCTGAAACTCCCGGGCACCGACGGGGCGTTCCGAGGCGCGTGGCAGGATCGGGCGGCATGAGGGCGTCCCCTGCCGTACGAGGGCTGCGCGCGGCGGTGTTCGCGGCGCTGTGCGTACTGCTGGCCGCCGGGGGACACGCGCTGGCGACCGGTATGGCGCCGCCGGTGTGGGTGCAGGTCACCGGGTTCCTGGTCGTCTTCGCGGGCGGGTGCCTGCTGGGCGGGCGGGAGCGGTCGCTGATGGCCATCGGCGGCGGGACGCTGGTGGCGCAGGGCGGATTGCATGTCGCGTTCGGGGCCGCGAGGTCGCCGCACGCGGTCCTGGCCGTGCACGGCATGCGTGCGACTCAGTCGCACGGCCTGATGCCCCACGCCACCCTCGCCCACGTCTCGACCGCCCTCCTGCTGACCTGGTGGCTGCGGTGCGGCGAGGCCGCGCTGTGGTCGCTGCTGCGCCGGGCGGTCGTGCTCCTGCCGGGGCTGGTCGCCTGGTGGCGGGTGGTGAGGGGCGGGTGGGCCGTACCGGTCCGTCCCGGGGGTGTACGACGAGCGGGCGACGGAGTACGAGCGCTGCGCCGGGTCCTGCTGCGGCACGCGGTGCGGCGGCGCGGGCCGCCCGCCGGGACTCCGTACGCGATCTGACCCGACACCCTTCCTCAGTACGGAGATCCACCCACCCATGTCCTCAGCCCACACCACCCTGCGCCGCGCCGGCGTCGTCACCGCCCTCGCCGCGGCCGGAGTCCTGGCCGCCGCGGGCGTCGCCTCCGCGCACGTCACCGTCCACCCCGAGAGCTACGCCAAGGGCGCCACCGACGGCGTGCTCAGCTTCCGCGTCCCCGACGAGAACGCCTCCGCGAGCACCACCGAGGTGCAGCTCTTCCTGCCCACCGACCACCCCGTCCTCGGCGTGCTCGTCTCCCCGCACGACGGCTGGAGCGCCAAGGTGACCGACACGAAGCTGAAGACGCCGGTCAAGACGGACGACGGCACCGTCACCGACGCCGTCTCCGAGATCACCTGGACCGGCGGGAGGATCGAACCCGGGCACTACGAGGACTTCGACGTCGCCTTCGGCCAACTGCCCGACAACACCACGCAGTTGCCCTTCAAGACCCTGCAGACGTACTCCGACGGAAAGGTCGTCCGCTGGATCGAGGAGGTCGAACAGGGCGCGGACGAACCCGAGAACCCGGCGCCGGTGCTCAGGCTCACGGCCGGTGACAGCGCGTCAGAGGCCGCGCCCGCGCGCTCGGCGTCGAAGGCTTCGGCGAGCGACTCCACCGCGCGCGGGCTCGGTGTCGCCGGTCTGGTCGTGGGCGTACTGGGGCTGGCGGCAGGGGCGTTCGCCGTCGCACGGAGCCGTACGGCCCGGGGCCGGTCCGAGTAACGCGCGGCGGTCCCACCCGCGTTGGCGTGTCGTGGATCACATGTGTGGGGATGAGTCCGGTGCCGGGGGGATATCCGTACCCCTGCGTGATGATCTGCGCGTCGATGCGAGGATGAGGCGCCATGACAGCCGGGCGGGGTTCTCGCACAGCACGGGCCGCGGTGTTCGCGGCCGTCTGTGTGCTGCTCGCCGCCCTGGGCCACGTCATGATGTCCGGCAGCCAGGTACCCGCCTGGGTGCTGGCCGCCGGATTCGCCGCGACCGGTGCCGTCGGCTGGTGCCTGGCCGGGCGGGAGCGCGGGCTGCCGCTGATCGTGACCGTCGTGGTCACCGTCCAGACGCTTCTGCACTCGGCGTTCTCGCTCGCGGGCGGCGCGACGGCACCGGATCTGGACTTCTCGGGTAACGGCTCCCCGCACGCGGACGCCCCGCACTCGGGCTCCGCCCACACTGGCTCGATGCACATGGACGGCATGGATTCCATGGGCATCGACTCCATGGCCACGGACTCCATACGCACGGACTCCATGGGCCTGGGCCACATGGACATGAGCCACATGGGCTCCGCCGACGGCGGCACGTCCTCGTTCGGCATGTTCGCCGCCCACCTCCTGGCGGCGCTGCTGTGCGGCCTGTGGCTGGCCCACGGCGAACGGGCCGCCTTCCGCATCCTGCGGGCCGTCGCCGGACGGCTGGCGGCTCCGCTGCGGCTGTTGCTGGCGCTGCCCGCCGTGGCCGACCGCCCGCGTCTCGGCGGACGCCGCCCGCGCTCGGGCCGGGCGCCCCGCCTGCTCCTTCTCGTCCACGCGATCACTTCTCGGGGTCCGCCCCTGGGGACGGCTGTCGTCTGACGACAGCACTGGTACCCGAGGTCGCCGTAGGGCGCCTCGGGCGGCTGCCGTACGCCCACGCCAGGCGTCGCACGCCCATGCGGGCGTCGTACGGCCGCCATCCCCCTCTCCTCCCTCACGGATGACCGAGAAGGACACCAGATGATCCCCACAAGGGACCCCATGGACGAGTCGACGACCGCCTGGGCGCTCGCCGCCCGTGCCGGTGACGCCGAGGCCGTCGAGCACTTCGTCCGCGCCCTGCACCGCGACGTCCTGCGGTACGTCGCCCACCTCTGCGCCGATCCCCAGGCCGTGGACGACCTGGCCCAGGACACGTTCCTGCGGGCGCTCGGCAGCCTGCACCGGTTCGAGGGCCGTTCCTCCGCCCGTGCCTGGCTGCTGTCCATCGCGCGCCGCGCGGTGATCGACAGTTACCGGCACTCGGCGACCCGGCCCCGGCTGCACGACGCGACGGACTGGCAGCTCGCCGTCGAGCGGGCCCAGCCGTGCGGGCTGCCCGGCTTCGACGACGGCGTCGCGCTGGCCGACCTGCTGGCGGCACTGCCCGAGGAGCGCCGGGAGGCGTTCGTCCTCACCCAGTTGCTGGGCCTGCCCTACGGGGAGGCGGCCGCGCTGACCGGCTGCCCGGTCGGCACGGTCCGCTCCCGGGTGTCCCGCGCCCGCGCCACGCTCATCGACCTGCTGACCGCGGCGGACGAGCAGTGTCCGCGGCCGGCGGTTGCGGCGGCCTGACGCGGCCCGCTCAGCGGCGCGGCTTCCGCACCGGTCCGGCCGCCGGGAGCGACGCCGTACGCGCTCCCCGGTGTGCCGGGCCGGGCAAGCAACTCGCCCAGGACCACCGTCTTCGCGCAGTTGACGCAGGTCACGGTCGCCGGGGAGCAGCTCGGCCGCCTCCGTGCGGAACACGGCCGTACAGCTCGGTGCCGACAACACGGGGCCTTACTTGGCGTCCGCCTCCGACGCCAGCCCCGGCAGGAGCGCGCACATCGCGTCGCGCTGGGCGGGACCCACGAACTGCTCCAGCGCCTGGATCACCGTCTCGGCCAGCAGACCGGAGGACTCCGTCAGGAGCTGTCGCGCCTTCTCCGTGACGGCCACCTCGACGCCCCGCTTGTCGCCGCAGACCGACTTGCGGGTGACGAGACCGGCGTGCTGGAGGCAGGCGATCTGGTAGGTGAGCCGGGTCTTGGGGCGGCCCAGGAGCTCCGCGATCTGCGTCATGCGCAGGCCCGCGGGCTGCTCGGCCAGCAGGCACAGGACCAGGAACTCGTCGTGCGAGACGTCGAGCCGTTCCTTGACGACGGAGCGCAGCCGCTGTTCCACGGCCCCGGTGGAGGCCAGCACGACCATCCAGGCGCGCAGTTCGTCCGGCAGGACTCTGTCGCCGGACATGGAAGGGCATTCGGGCAGGTCGGCCATGAATTCGAGTCTACCTGTTGTCCAAGTTTGGATTATTGGCTACTGTCAGGTCATCCAAATTTGGACGACAGGGAGCAAGAGATCATGACCGTCGCTGTGGAAACCGGCCTCTGGCAGCTCGACCCGACCGCCTCGACCGTGGCGTTCCGGCACAAGACGATGTGGGGCCTGGTCACGGTGAAGGGCACCTTCTCCGGCGTGACGGGGCAGGGCGAGGTCCGCCCCGACGGATCGGCCGTCGGCACCCTCACCCTGGAGGCCGCCTCCCTGGACACCAAGAACGCCAAGCGCGACGTCCACCTGAAGTCCGCCGACTTCTTCGACGTGGACAACCACCCCCAGATCAGCGTCACCGTCCGCAGCGCCGAACTCCGCGAGGGCAACAAGGTCCACGTCGTCGCTCAGCTCACCGCGCGCGGCATCAGCAGGCCCCTGACCTTCACCGCGAACCTCGTCGGAGCGGACGCCGACGCGCTCACGCTGGAGGCCGAATTCACTGTGGACCGCGAGCAGTTCGGCATGGGCTGGAACCAGATGAGCATGATCCGCGGCCTGACCACGATCGCGACGACGCTCCGCTTCAGCCGGTCGGCAGCGTGATGTAGGCGCTGGACAGCGTCTGCGGCGAGGCCGTGAAGGCCCGCAGCCGGATCCGTACGCCCGCCCGTCGGGGCAGCGCGTACGTCCCGCTCGGCGGCCGGAGTTCGTACGTCGCCGTCGCGTGCGCGGGCAGTGCGGCCGGGCCTCGGACGACCGACCAGTACGCGTCCATGCCCTGGCCCGTGGTGAGCGTGAAGTGGGGCGTCAGGGCGCTGCCGTCCGTGTTGGTGACCCGCACGGTCAGCTCGGACGCCGCGGTCGCCGAGGCCCGCCGCACCGAGGCGACCCGCATCCGCAGCGGAGGCGTCCCCGTCACCGCCAGCACGGAACCGACCAGGGCGGGCGCGAGCAGCAGGACGACCGCCGCGGCCCGCGCCGGACGCCGGTGCGGGCCGGACAGCGGGCGCGGCCTCGGTTGCCACGCGTCGGCGAACTCGGACGGGGGTGCGGTCACGGCCGCCGCCAGCCACAGCGGCGTCATCAGCAGGTAGTAGCCGTCCTGCGAGCGCGTCGCCAGGAAGAAGGCGCACCAGGGCAGGACGGTCGCCGCGGGCCCCAACCGCCGTACGAACAGCACGAACAGCGCGAGCAGTCCCGCGGCCAGCAGCAGACTCGCGTGCGAGTACCAGTCGAGCCGGTCGCTGCCGTTCGTGAAGTAGAGCGAGACGTCCACCAGGCCCTGCCCGTGCAGCACCGCGCCCTGGGTCAACGGCAGCGCGATACCGGCAAGCCAGGGACCTGGCTCGCTCACGATGAAGTACGTGTTGATCAGCAGCCAAACGGTGACGGCGACCCCGACCACCCGCAGCACCACCAGCGCCGCCGCCCGCGCGCCCAGCTCGCCGCGCCGCACGGCGTAGACGCCGGCCAGCAGGAACGGCGCGAGGAACCACGGCAGTTGCTGTGCCGAGCACGCCGCTCCCAGGCAGGCCGCCTGCGCGAGCCCGGACGTCCCGAGCCGCCCGCCCCGCCCGATCCGCGGCCAGCGCACCACCACCGGCACGAGCAGGGCCAGGGCGAGGATCGCCGGGTAGCCGAGCCTGGCGTACGAGGGCAGCATGCCGAAGCCGAGGCACACCATGGTCGCCGCCGACCGCCACGGCCCCGGCAGCAGCCGCCACAGCACGACCGTGCCGACGAGCAGCGCGCCGGTGGCCAGTACCGTCGCCGGCACACCGCCGCTCCCCAGCCACAGCAGGGGCGCGGTCAGCAGCGGGGCCAGCGGGGGATAGCCGTAGGTGAGGTCGTAGCCGCCGGTCGCCGTCGCGGTGAGGCCGACGCCGGGCCGGCCGAACAGCCAGGGCCAGGGCTGCCCGTAGACGGGGTGCCCGGCGACCAGCTCCCGGGCCGCCTGGGTGGTGAGGGCCGCCTCGTCGGAGCCCCGGTGGAAGAGCACGAGCGCGCACAGGGCGAGCGTCACCGCGGTCACCAGGACGCACAGGTCCACCCGTGCCAGCGACCGCTCCCGGCGCACCACCAGCGCCAGCACCCCGCACACCAGGACTGAGGCGTAGCACAGGGAGATCACCGCGGCCACGGGAAGCCGGTGGCCGGCCGCCTGTGTCCACACCGAGCGCGTGCCGATGAGCAGGCTGATGTCGGCGAGCAGCGTCAGGACGCGATGCCACTGCGCGGGAGGTTCCGGGGCGGCGGACACCGCCGGCTGGGTTCGCCGGCCGGGCGCCGACAGCTGAGTATCTGCCAGGAGCACGTCACTGGACGCTAATCGTGGCTGGTGAGCGAGGTGCCGACGGAGGTGAAGAGTCCGGTGTGGGGGCGGTAAGAACCGGGCATCCCGGGCAAACGGCGCCTCGGGGCCTGGGTCAGTAGACGTCCCGTACGTACCGCTTCGCTGCCGCCAGCTGCTTCACCCACGCCGACGCCTCGGCCTCGTCCAGGCCGCCGTGCGCGACCGCGATGTCCCTGAGGGCCCGGTCCACGTCCTTCGCCATGCGGGAGGCGTCGCCGCAGACGTAGAAGTGGGCGCCGTCCTGGAGCCAGCGCCACAGCTCGGGGCCGTGCTCGAGCATCCGGTCCTGCACGTACACCTTGTTGCGCTGGTCCCGGGAGAAGGCGGTGTCGAGGCGGGACAGGGCGCCCTCGTCGAGCAGCGAGGTCAGCTCGTTCTCGTAGTAGAAGTCGGTGGCGCGGTGCTGCTCGCCGAAGAACAGCCAGTTGGGCGCCCGGTGACCGAGCTCGCGCCGCTCCTGGAGGAAGCCGACGAAGGGCGCGACCCCGGTGCCCGGTCCGACCATCACCATCGGCGTCGAGGCGTCGGCGGGCGGCCGGAAGTGCGGTGAGCGCTGCACGAACACCGGCACCTCGGTGTCCGCCTCGGCGTCGGCGAGGAAGGGCGAGCAGACCCCGCCGCGCGGACGGCCGTACAGGTTCTCGTAGCGCACGACGGACACCGTGAGCGAGACCTGGTGCGGGTCGACGAGCGGGCTGGAGGAGATGGAGTACAGCCGCGGCTGCAGCTTCCTGAGCACGTCCGCCCAGTCCTGCGCACCCGCCCGCACGGGGTGCTCGGCGAGCACGTCCACCGCCTGGCGGCCCCAACTCCACTGGGCGAGGCCGTCCTTGTTGTCGGGACGCAGCAGCCTGCGCAGCTCCCGGTCGTCCCGCACGTGGTCGGCGACGAAGCGGAGCAGGTCGGGGGTGATCTTCGTGATGTCGAGGTGCCGGTGCAGGGCCTCGGCGAAGGGCACCTCCCCGACTCCCTCCAGGGACACGGAGGCCGACCCCGCGACCTCGGTCGCCGCGAGCCATTCCTTCACCAGCGCGGGCGAGTTGACCGGACGCACCCCGAGCGCGTCCCCGGCCTCGTACGTCAACGGCGTCCCGCTCGTGTCGAACGTGAACCGCCTGACCTCCTTGCCCGCACCGGGCCCGCTGAGCAGCCGGTTGCCGACGAGGCGGGCGGCGGCGGGGGCGGGCTTGGGGGAGCGGGCGGGCTTCGCGGCCGGGGGCCGCGTACCCGTCGCCGGTTCCTGGGCGTCGGTCTGGGTGGCCAGCGCGCCGAGCACCTCGTCCAGCCAGGCGTCCGCCGACGGCTCGAAGTCCGGTTCGCAGTCGATGCGCGGCGCCAGCCGCACCGCGCCCAGCTCGTCCAGCCGTGCGTCCAGTCGGCGGCCGTGCCCGCAGAAGTCGGAGTACGAGGAGTCGCCGAAGGCCAGGACGGCGTAGCGCACCCCTTCCAGGCGCGGGGCCTGCTCCCCGGACAGCGCCTCCCAGAAGCCGGAGCCGTTGTCCGGCGCGTCCCCGTCGCCGAAGGTGCTGGTGATCAGCAGCAGGTCGGCGCCGGACGGCAGCGCGCCCGGGTCGGTGTCGTCCATGCCGAGGAGCCTCGCCGTGTGCCCGCTCCGGGACAGCCGGTCGGCGACGGCCCCGGCGAACTCCTCGGCGTTGCCGGTCTGCGAGGCCCACAGGACGACGATCTCGCGGCCGCGCCGGACCTGGGGCTCGGCCGCGGTCCGCGAGTACATGCCGGCGAGCACGCCGTTCACCCACAGCGCGTGCTCGGGGCTGAAGGGCGCGTCCGGGGGGAGCACCGGGACGCCGGGGGCACCGGAGTCGATGCCCGCGAGGAAGCCGGTGAGATAGAGCCGCTCCTGAGCCGAGAGCACGGGCGGCGGGGCCGGGGCGAGGCCGAAGGGGTCCGCGCCCGGGGTGACGGCGGTAGGGGTGACGGCGGTCGGGAGGACGACCTCGGCGGGGGCCGCCGGTGGTGCCGCCACGCGTGTCAGCGACACCGCGCACACCTTGAACTCCGGCTGGAACGACACCGGATCCACCGCGTCGTTGGTGACGGCGTTGACGCTCAGGTACTCGCCGAACAGGTCGTTCCAGTGGAACGGCGCGAAACAGGCGCCCGGCCGCACCCGGTCGGTCACCACCGCGGGCAGCACCGCCCGCCCCCGCCGCGAGGCGACCTCCACCCGGTCGCCTTCCGAGATCCCCAACTCCCGCGCGTCCTCGGGATGCAGCTCCACGAACGGCCCGGAGTTCAGCTTGTTGAGCTTGGCGACCTTCCCCGTCTTGGTCAGCGTGTGCCACTGGTGCTGCACCCGCCCGGTGTTCAGGACGAACGGGTAGTCGTCGTCCGGCATCTCGGCGGCCGGCAGGTGCGGCCGCGCGTGGAAGACGGCCCGCCCGCTGCCGGTCGGGAACCGCAGCCCGCCCTCGCCCACGTACCGGATCGGATTGCGCTCGGGCCCGTCCTCGGCGGCCGGCCACTGCACGGGCGTCGACCGCAGCCGCTCGTACGTCACCCCGCGCAGATCCCAGCCGGTCACCGGGTTCCAGAAGCGCCGGATCTCCTCGAAGATCTCCTCGGCACTGTCGTACGAGAACCCCTTCTCGTACCCCATCTCCCGCGCCACGGCCGCGATCAGCCGCCAGTCCGCCATCGCCTCCCCGGGCGGGTCGGCCGCCGCCCGGGTCAGCGTGAGGTTGCGCTCGCTGTTGACGAAGACGCCCTCGCCCTCGGTCCACATCGCGCCGGGCAGGACGACATCGGCGTACGCGTTGGTCTCGGTGTCCTCGAACACGTCCTGGGTGACGACGAACTCGGCGGCCTCCAGGCCCTCGATGACGGTACGGCGGCCCGCGACCGAGGCGACCGGGTTGGTGCAGATGATCCAGCAGGCCTTGATCTCGCCGTCGGCCATCTTCTGGAACATCTCGACGGTGCCCTTGCCGACGCCGTCCTTCCTGAGGGTGTCCGGGGGCAGCTCCCACACCTCCTCGGCGAACGCCCGCTCCTCGTCGACGAGCACCGACCGCTGCCCCGGCAGTCCCGGCCCCATGTAGCCCATCTCGCGGCCGCCCATGGCGTTGGGCTGGCCGGTCAGGGAGAAGGGCCCGCTGCCCGGACGGCAGATGGCGCCGGTCGCGAGATGCAGGTTGACCAGGGCGTTCGTGTTCCAGGTGCCGTGCGTGGACTGGTTGAGCCCCATGGTCCAGCAGCTCATCCACTCACCGGCTTCACCGATCAGCCGCGCGGCCTCACGCAGGTCGTCCTCCGCGATCCCCGTGAGCTCGGCCACCGCCGCGGGCGCGTAGTCGGCCAGGAACTCCGGCATCGCCTCCCAGCCCTCGGTGTGCGCGGCGATGAAGCCGGCGTCGGTGTGCCCGTTCTCGACCAGGAGGTGCAGCAGCCCGTTCAGGAGAGCCAGGTCGGTGCCCGGCCTGACCTGGAGGAACAGGTCGGCCTTGGCGGCGGTCGCGGTGCGCCGCGGATCCACGACGATCAGTTTGGCGCCCGCCTTGACCCGCTCCATCATCCGCAGGAACAGGATCGGATGGCAGTCGGCCATGTTCGAGCCGATGACCAGGAAGACATCCGCCCGGTCGAAGTCCTCGTACGACCCGGGCGGCCCGTCGGCGCCCAGCGACAGCTTGTATCCGGCACCCGCGCTGGCCATGCACAGCCGCGAGTTCGACTCGATCTGGTTGGTCCGCACGAAGCCCTTGGCCAGCTTGTTCGCCAGGTACTGGGCCTCCATGCTCATCTGCCCGGAGACGTAGAAGGCGATCGCGTCCGGCCCGTGCTCGTCGACGATCGTGCGCAGTTTCCGCGCGGTCTCGGCGATCGCGTCGGCCACGGGCACCGGCACCGGCTCCTCGCCCCGGTCGTCGCGCACCAGCGCGGTGGTCAGCCGGCCGGGTGCGGCGAGCATCTCGGCGGTGGTCGCGCCCTTGGTGCAGAGCCGGCCCGCGTTCGCCGGGTGCGCCTTGTCGCCGGACGCCTTCAGGACCGTACGCCTGCCGTCCGGACCCATCCCGACGTCGAGCAGGATGCCGCAGCCCACACCGCAGTACGAGCAGACCGTTCGCACCTGCTGCGTCTGTGGGGTCGTCGTCATGCCGACAACCGTACGAATTGCCCGTTACGCCTATGTGACACAACTTGATCACCAGGGGTTACGCCCACTGCACAGGCGTCCAGGAGGCGGTGTGAGGGGGTCGCAGAGCGTGTCGTGTTCGGCCGAACGGGTGACCATGCGTAAGAATTGCCCGATGCAGACAGCAGTGCGAGCCAAGGACGGAGCATGCCGGTGAACAGCCGCGATGTCACCGACGAACAGTGGGAGGGGCTCGCCCAGGTCGTGCCGCTGCGAGGCCGGGACGCCTGGCCGTCCTCGGTCGGACACCGGTCCCTGCCTGAAGCCGAGACCGAGACCCGGCGCCGCTTCGTCGTCCTGCGGATCAGTGTCTTCGCGGACGCCCGCGAGGTCGCCGAGACGCTCATGGCGGGCATACCCGTGCTCCTCGACCTCACCAGCGCGGAGACCGACGTCGCCAAGCGGGTCCTCGACTTCAGCACGGGCGTCGTCTTCGGACTGGCCAGCGGAATGCACCGCGTCGAACGGAACGTGTTCCTTCTCACACCGGCCGGCACCGAGGTGACCGGCCTGATGGAGGGGGTCGGGGTGCCCGGCACGTGAGGCCGGTCCCCCGATCGTAGGAAGGTGCCCGGGGCAAAACGGTTCGCCTGGCGGCGGGGTCCTACGGTCCGCACATGACCGTGTCCTGCACGTCCCCCGCGTCCGCCTTACCCCCCGCTCCCGCGCCGCCCGGGGACGGCAGGGGGCCGGATCGGCCGTGCGTCACCGAACTGCGGCTGTCCGCCTTCGCCGGGCACCGGCGCGCCGGGTTCCCGCTCGGCCCGCTCACCCTGTTCGCCGGACCCAGCGGCTGCGGCAAGACGACCGCGCTGCGGGCGTACGAGGCACTCGCCCGGCTCGGTGGCGGAGCCGCAGTCGACGAGGTGTTCCCCGACCCGGCCGCCTGCGTCCCCGACCGGGCCCGGGCCGACGCCCAGCGCCGGCGCGGCTTCCGCATCGGCTGCACCGCCGACGGACCCGAGGGCCCCGTCCGGCTCGACGTCGCGATCCAGGCGGAACCCGACCTGCGCATCGTGGGCGAGCGCTTGTCGACGGACGGCCTGGTCCTCCTGCAGACCGCCCTGCGCGACCCCGCGCGCCGCACCGTGCAGGCCGCCTGGCACACGGCGGGCTCCGCACCCGTCACCCGCGCCCCGCTGCCCGACGACCGGCTCGGCACCGCCCTGCTCCCGCTGCGCGTGGCCGGCAAGACGGACGGACAGCGCAGGGTGCTCGCCGCCGCCGAACAGATGGTCGTCGCCCTGCGCTCCGTCTTCGCCTGCGACCCACGCCCCGGCCGGATGCGCACCCCCGTCCCGACCGGCTCCGGACGGCTGCTCGGCGGCTGCGACAACCTCGCCGACGTCCTCTGGCGCACCCGCGCCGAGTGCACCCGACGGCACGCGCAACTCGTCGCGGCGGTACGCGCCGGCTGCACCGGCCCCGTCACGGACCTCTACGCCGAACCGCTCCCCGACGGGACCGTACGCGCGCTGCTCGACCGGGGCGACGGAATCCGCACCCGGCTCGGACGGCTGGGCGACGGGGAGTTGAGGTACCTCGCGCTCGCCCTGGTCCTGTTCACCGGGCCCGGAGTGCTGGAGGTCGACCCGGCCGGTGAGGTGCCGGCGGCCCTGCAGACGCTCACCGTGCTCGCCGACAACCTCGACCGCGGCCTGGACCCGCGGCAGCGGACCGAACTGCTGCGGCTCGCCGCCCGGATGTGCGACCGCGGGCACATCCGCCTGGTCGGCGCGGTCAGCGACGCGTCCTGGGCCGCCGGGTCGACCGGAGTCACGGTGGTAGACCTGACCCCGTGACCGAACCTCTCGACGTGGCGAAACTGCAGCGCCGGCTGGCCGAGTTCGCCGCCGCGCGCAACTGGCAGCCGTACCACACCCCCAAGAACCTCGTGGCCGCGCTCAGCGTGGAGGCGTCCGAACTGGTCGAGATCTTCCAGTGGTTGACGCCCGAGGAGTCCGCCGGCGTCATGGACGACCCCGACACCGCGCACCGCGTCACGGACGAGGTCGCCGACGTCCTCGCGTATCTGCTGCAGTTGTGCGAGGTGCTCGGCATCGACCCGCTGGCGGCGCTGGACGCGAAAATCGACCGGAACGAGCGGAGGTTTCCGGCGCCGTAGACCAATGGCAGGGCCGTAGACCAATTTAAGGAACAACAGAGTCCGTTTTCACTCTCCGGAGTCATTCAGCTGTCCGCAACCGTTTCGTTGTCCGAAGATTTCCCTCTTCCTCTGGCTTTTCGTCTCAACCGCTCTCACTCTGGGTAGTGAACAAGGGAGTGCGGGCGGACGTGCCAATGAGCGCGTCGGGACAGACGGGGGCAGCGCATGGACGCTGTGCGGCTGATCGTGACGAGCAGACGCGCCCTGGTGGGCGGCGGTGACGCGCCGGATGTCATGGCGGAGGTGTGGCAGGCGCAGGCCCTGGCCCAGGCGATAGGCAGCCGCCTCGCGGTCGCCGGGCCGCCCGAACTGCGGGGCGAGGCCCTCGGGTTGACCGAGCTGGCGGGCAGAGGCTGCGGCGTCCTCGACCGCCCGGACATCACCACGGAACACCTCCGTGCCGCCCAGCTCACTGAACTGGGCGACGCCCGCCAGGCGCTCCTCTGCCTCGGCGGCCTCCTCGGCGAGGTGGGCATCGCCCTCGTCGGCCTCGCCTCCGCCGCGGACGACGAGCGCACGTACTGGCAGTGCATGGAGGCGATCGACGCGGCGGACGAGTCGAGGGACCGGGTCCTGGACATGCTGCGGAAACTGGCGGACCGGGACGAGGCGTTGCCGGCTTAGTGTGCCGCCCAGCCGCGGGCAGTCGTGCCGTTGGGGCGGCCGTCAGCCGGCCTCCCCGTCCTCCGCCCGCCCCGCAGTGCTCCTCTCCAGCGCCGACAGATCCGCGTTCAACGCCGCCATCAGCTCCTCCATCTGCTGCAGCAGCCCCTTCGGCTGCCCGGTTCCGGTACCGGAAGCGGAACCCGCGCCCCCACCCTGCTGCGGCACAGTTTCTTCGGACATGACGGCCTCCTCGGCCCAGGGCCCGGCCCCACAGGAGGCCGACGCGCGTGACGAACGACGACGCCCCGGCGGCGACCGTCCGGCGCGGGCGCCGGTCGGTCCGGCTCCGCCCCAGCCAACGATCACTGCCGTACCCGGTCACCGGCGAGGTCACCCCGCGCGCTCGGCGCCGACGGATTTTCACCCGACCGGGCATCGGCGTGACCACAGGGACCGGTGAGGTTGACCGCGAGCGCAGCGTGCAGGATGGGGAGCATGGATCTTCGCATCTTCACCGAACCCCAGCAGGGCGCCACCTACGACACCCTTCTCACCGTCGCCAAGGCCACCGAGGACCTCGGTTTCGACGCCTTCTTCCGCTCCGACCACTACGTGAAGATGGGCTCCGTGGACGGCCTCCCCGGCCCCACCGACGCCTGGATCACCCTCGCCGGCCTCGCCCGCGAGACGAAGCGCATCCGCCTCGGCACACTGATGACCGCGGCCACCTTCCGGCTGCCCGGCGTCCTCGCCATCCAGGTCGCGCAGGTCGACCAGATGTCCGGCGGCCGGGTCGAACTGGGCCTGGGCGCGGGCTGGTTCGAGGAGGAGCACAAGGCGTACGGCATCCCCTTCCCGAAGGAGAAGTTCGCGCGTCTGGAGGAGCAGCTGGAGATCGTCACCGGGCTGTGGGCGACCGGCGTCGGCGAGACCTTCGACTTCCACGGCACGTACTACGACCTCACCGACTCGCCCGCGCTGCCCAAGCCCGCGCAGAGCAGGATCCCCGTGCTCATCGGCGGCCACGGCGCGAGCCGTACCCCACGGCTCACCGCGCGGTACGCCGACGAGTTCAACATGCCGTTCGGCTCGGTCGAGGACAGCGAGCGCCAGTTCGGCCGGGTGCGCGCCGCCGCCGAGGAGGCGGGCCGCAAGGCCGACGAGATCACCTGCTCCAACGCCCTCGTCGTCTGCGTCGGCAGGGACGACCAGGAGGTCGCCCGCCGCGCCGCCGCCATCGGCCGCGAGGTCGACGACCTGAAGGCCGACGGTCTGGCCGGTACCCCGTCCGAGGTCGTCGACAAGATCGGCCGCTACGCCGGGATCGGCTCCGAGCGGATCTACCTCCAGATCCTCGACCTGGCCGACCTGGACCACCTGGAACTGATCTCCTCGCAGGTGCAGTCGCAGCTGTAGTAGCGGCGGTCGCAGCGGTGGTCGCAGCGGCAAGGAGGCCACTGTGACAGTCCTGTGGCCGGAACTGTGGCCTCCGCCACACGGGGACCGACCAGGGGCTGATGGGGTGGCCCGATGCGAAGAGCCACCCCCCTCCTGCCGGTCCTGGTCGCCGCGGCCCTGCTCGTGACCGGCTGCGGATCGGAACGCGCCGGTTCCCCGAGCGCCGGATCCGGTGCCACGCCCCGGAGTCCGGTCTCCCCGGTCTCCGATCCGGGGCTGGACGGCGTGCGGGTCACCGGCGTGACCCTTCCGGCTCCGCCGACGCCCGGGATCGTCTCCGCGTACTCCCCGGTGTCCGCCACCTACGAGGTCGTCAACGACAGCTCCGAAGCACTGACGTACACGATCCTGTTCGACTTCACGACGGCCACCGGCGCGGTGATGACCAACACCCGGCAGACCGTGCACGACGTCGAACCCGGCCGCACCGTGCGGCGGACCGTCGAGATGCCGCTCTCGACAATGGGCGGCGGGGACCTGGACGTGACGCGGGTGAAGGTCTCCGAGGTCACCAGCGTCCCCGCCGCAGAGGCGCCGGCCGCTCCGGACACGTGCCCGGCCTCCGGAGTGGACGTCACGGTCGACGAAGGCGACGCCGCGATGGGGCTGCGGGTCGTGGGGCTGTGGCTGAGGAACTGCGGCACCGCCGACTACCACGTCGAGGGCTACCCGCGGCTCACCCTCCTCGACGAGGACCGCGAACCGGTCGAGGGCGTCAGGGTCCTCAAGGGCAGCGGCGACATCACCAGTTCCGTCACCGGCGCCGAGGACCCGCCCCGACCCGTGACCCTGAAGCCCGGCGAACGCGCCAGAGCAGTCCTGGTGTGGCGCAACACGACCGAAGCCGGCCTCGAAGCCGTCAACGCCCCCTTCGTCAGGGTCCATGCGAAGGCCGGCGCCGCACCCGCCACGGTGACGCCCCACCTCGACCTCGGGACCACCGGAAAGCTGGGCGTCGGCCCCTGGACGGCCCAGGAGCGGTAGCCCGCGCTCGTGATCTCCGTCATGTCAGGTTTCTGTCAGGAGCCCGGTCGACGGCTGTCAGCTTGCCCTGCTTGCATATGTGGCCCAGCTCCTCCCGGAATTGCACTCGGATCGGACTTCCCCTCCACCGATGACGAGCCCCGTGGGGCGGAACGTCGCGAGGGCTGTCCCGGCGGAGCCGGCGATGCTCAGACGGGCTGGTTCTGCTGTTCGATGTACTGCCTGACCACGGAGAGCGGGGCGCCGCCGACGGTGCCGGCGAAGTAGGAACCCGACCACAGCTTGTTGGCCCGCCAGTAGCGGCGTACCAGGTCGGGAACTCCTGGCGCAGACGGCGAGAGGAGACTCCCTTGAGGGAGTTGACGAGCTTGGTGACGGCGACCTTGGGCGGGAAGTTCACCAGGAGGCGGACGTGGTTGGTCTCGCCGTTGAACTCCACCAGCTCGCACTCGAAGTCCGCACACACCGACCGCATGATCTCCTCCATCCGCCTCAGGTGATCGTCCGTGAACACCTTGTGCTGGGACTTGGGTCACGAAGACCAAGTGGACATGCATCACGAGAACACAGTGCCGACCAGTTCTGATCTCCTGCATCTCACCCATAACCCAAATATGCAGCTTGACCGTCATGCAGCTTCGGTACAGCTTCCGCCTGTACCCGGACACCGGCCAACGCACCGCACCGGCCAAGGCGTTCGGGTGCGCCCGCGTCGTCTTCAACGACGCGGTGCGCGCCAGAGAGGACGCCCGCACAGCGGGCGAGGCGTTCCCGGCGGCCGGCGAGCTGTCCAAGAAGCTGATCACCGAGGCGAAACAGACCGACGCACGGGCCTGGCTGGGCGAGGTCTCCTCGGTGGTGCTCCAGCAGTCCCTGCGCGACGCGGAGGCCGCCTACAAGAACTGCGGCTCGATGCACATCGTCGACCTGGTTCCGCGGCGGGTGTGGCGTCGTGGCCCGCGGGGCGCGTACACGCTCGTCTCCGACGACGGGACGAACCCGGACGGCATCACCTGCGGGCAGCGTCCGCCTGCTGACGCCACGGCGTCCACGGTGACGTGATCGACGGCACGGCGCACTACCGTGGGGCCATGGCGGCACCGTTGGATGTGCTGGTGGTCGGCGGGGGCCCTACCGGGCTCGCGCTCGCCGCGCAGCTGCGTGCGTACGGGACCCGGTTCCGGGTCGTCGACCGGTCCCTGGACCGGGTCCGCGAGTCCCGGGCCCTGGCCATCCAGCCCCGCACGCTGGAGGCGCTGGCCGGCTTCGGTGTGACGGACGAGCTGGTCGCCCGGGGCAACCCGGCGATGCGGCTGCGGATGCACCTGCCCCGGCGGGTGGTGTCGCTGCGGCTCTTCGACATCGGGCTGAGCGACACCGCGTACCCCTTTCTGCTGTTCCTGTCGCAGGCCGAGACCGAGAGTGTCCTGGCCGGGCAGCTGGCCGCACGGGGCGTCGTGATCGAGCGCGGCACCGAGCTGGTCCGGCTGGAGGAGAAGGACGCGTACGTCGTGTGCCGGCTGCGCGGCCCGGACGGTTCCGAGGAGACGGTGCAGGCGCGGTACGTCGTCGGCTGCGACGGCGCCCACAGCACCGTGCGGGCGCAGGCGGGGATCGGGTTCGAGGGGTACGCGTATCCGCAGACGTTCCTGCTCGCCGATCTGGAGGTCGACGGGCTGGAGCCGGATGCCGTGCACACGTACCTGGCGGGGAACGGGATGCTGTTCTTCTTCCCGCTCGGCTCGCCGGCCACCTGGCGGATGCTCGCGATGCGGCCGCCCGATGCCCGCGCCGAGGTGACCGTGTCGCTCCTGGAGGAGACCGTCGGCCGCTACACCGACGACCGCCTGGCGCTGCGCGACCCGGTGTGGATGACCGACTTCCGGCTGCACAACCGTGGCGCCGCCCGCTACCGCGCCGGGCGCTGCTTCCTCGCCGGGGACGCGGCCCACATCCACAGCCCGGCCGGAGCCCAGGGGATGAACACCGGCATCCAGGACGCGCTCAACCTCGGCTGGAAACTCGCCCTCGTCTGCCGGGGCGCCGCGCCGGAGGGATCGCTGGAGACGTACGAGACCGAGCGCGCCCCCGTGGGCCGCGTCGTCCGGCGCTTCACCGACCGCGCTTTCACCGTCGGTACCAGCGGCAACCCGGCCATCCGGCTCGCCCGCACCCAACTCGCCCCGCGGCTGGCCCCGTTGGCGCTGCGGTCGGCGGCGCTGCGCGGGCGGATCTTCCGTACGGTCTCCGAACTGGGCATCCACTACCGGCGCAGCCCCGCCTCCGTGGACGGCTCGCGTCCGCCGCGGCGCGGCCCGCGGGCCGGTGACCGGCTGCCCGACCTGCCGAGCGGGCTCCAGGCGCGGTGCGCCGGCCCGGGGTATCAGGTGCTGCTCACCGGGCCGCCCCACCTGTGGAGCGACGAACGGATCGCCCCTCTCCTGCGCGGCCGTGACGGTCTCGTCGGCGTCCACCGCCTCGAGGACCAGGGCCCTTGGCCCGGCGTCGTGCACGGGCTCCTGCGCCCTGACGGCTACTTCGGGTATGTGGCCACGGGAGCGCAGCTCACGGGGCTGCGCGCATACCTCGACCGATGGCTTCCCGCCTGATCAGGTGCGCAGGTCGAGCAGGGCGGACATGGCGGCGACCACGGACGGGGCGACCTGGTAGTAGACCCAGGTCCCGCGCCGCTCCGAGGTGAGCAGTCCGGCCTCGCGCAGCTTCTTCAGGTGGTGGGAGACGGTCGGCTGGGAGACGCCGACGTCGGAGATGTCGCAGACGCACGCCTCGCCGCCCGGGTAGGAGGCGACCCTGGAGAACAGGCGCAGCCGCACGGGATCGGACAGCGCCTTGAACATCGCGGCCATCTTCTCCGCGTCGGCCCGGGACAGTTCCCCGGCGGTGATCGGCGGGCAGCACGGCACGGTCGCCCCGGCGCCCAGGACCGGCAGTTCCGCAATCTCTGACTTCGACATGTGTCTATGTTGACACTCGTCGATGCAGCGTGGCAAGCTCCAGACATCACGGACATCGACAGTCATCGAAACAGCAGATCGAAGCAAGCAGGGAGATCGACCACCATGAGTGAGCAGCAGCTCCCCGTCGTCGTCATCGGAGCCGGCCCCGTCGGCCTGGCCGCGGCCGCCCACCTCGTCGAGCGCGGCATCGAACCCCTGGTCCTGGAGGCCGGACCGGCCGCCGCCTCCGCGGTGCGCGAATGGAGCCACGTGCGCCTGTTCTCCACCTGGGGCGAGGTCACCGACCCGGCCGCCGAGAAGCTGCTCGCCCCGACCGGCTGGACCAAGCCGGACGCGGCCACGTACCCCTCCGGCGGCGACTGGGCCGAGCAGTACCTGCAGCCGCTGGCCGACGCCCTGGGCGACCGCGTCCGGTACGGCACACAGGTCACCGGCGTCTCACGCACCGGCCGCGACCGCATCGTCGACGCCGACCGCGAGTCCCAGCCCTTCGTCCTGCACCTCACCACCTTCGACGGCCGCGAGCAGCGCCTCTTCGCCCGCGCCGTCATCGACGCCTCCGGCACGTGGACCACGCCCGGTCCGGCCGGGGCGAGCGGCCTGCCCGCCCGCGGCGAGAAGGCCGTCGCCGACCGCGTCACGTACCGGGTGCCCGACCTCAAGGACCCGGCCGTCCGCGCCCGTTACGCCGGCCGGCGCACCGCGGTCATCGGCTCCGGGGCCTCCGCCTTCACCGCGCTGGCCACCCTCGCCGACGTCGCCCGGGACGAGCCGGGGACGCACGCGGTGTGGATCCTGCGGCGCGGGATCAGCGGCTCCACGTTCGGCGGCGGCGAAGCCGACGAGCTGCCCGCCCGCGGCGCCCTGGGTCTGGCGGCGAAGGCCGCCGTCGACAACGGTCACGCGGACGCCGTCACCGGCTTCCGTACCGAGGCCGTCGAGCGCGCCGAGGACGGACGGCTGATCCTGGTCGGCGAGGACGGACGGCGACTCGACCCGGTCGACGAGGTCATCGTGCTGACCGGCTTCCGCCCGGACCTGTCCTTCCTGTCCGAGGTCCGCCTCGGCCTGGACGAGCGCCTCCAGGCACCCACCGCGCTGGCGCCGCTCATCGACCCCAACCAGCACTCCTGCGGCACCGTCTACCCGCACGGCCACAAGGAGCTGTCCCACCCCGAGCAGGACATCTACCTGGTCGGCATGAAGTCCTACGGCCGCGCCCCCACCTTCCTCGCCATGACCGGGTACGAGCAGGTCCGCTCCGTCGCCGCGGCCATCGCCGGTGACCTCGAGTCCGCCGACCGAGTGGAGCTGACCCTGCCGGAGACCGGGGTGTGCGGCGGAGCCGGGCTCTTCGACGACCCGGCCGCCGGGCAGGCGGGCGGCGGAGGGTGCTGCGCCCCGGCGCCCGCTCTCGTGCAGATCGGTATCGGCGCCCCCGCCTCGTCCGGCGGTTGCTGACCCGCGGTGACGGACCTGCACGGCAGCGCGGTCGCGACCGGCACCGGGGACCGGTCGCGGCCGCGTGCCGCCCTTCCCGCCCTGTGCGCCACCCAGATCACCGGCTGGGGCATCGTCTACTACGCCTTCCCCGTCCTCAACGCGCGCATCACCGCCGACACCGGCTGGTCCACCACCGCCACGACCGGCGCCTTCTCCGGCGCCCTGGTCGTCTCCGCGCTCGCCGGAATACCGGTCGGCCGCATCCTGGACCGCCGGGGCCCACGTGCCGTGATGACCACCGGCTCACTGCTGGCCGTCGCCGCGGTGCTCACCCTCGCGTGGGCGCCCAACCTCGCGGTCTTCACAGCGGCCTGGCTGCTCGCCGGGACGGCGATGGCCGCCACCTTCTACCAGCCCGCGTTCGCCGCCGTCACCCGCTGGTTCGGAGAGGACCGCGTCCGCGCCCTCACGATCGTCACCCTCGCCGGCGGCCTCGCCTCCACCGCCTTCGCGCCCCTGACGGCCACCCTCGCCGAACACCTGAGCTGGCGCCTGACATACACCGTCCTGGCGGCGATCCTCGCGGCCGTCACCGTCCCCGCCCACGCCCTCGCCCTGCGCGGGCCCTGGCCGGCCGCACCGGCCCACCCCACGCACCAGCCGGGCGGCGGCAGCCGGTCGGTCGCCCGCAGCCGCCCCTTCCTCCTCCTCGCCGCCGCCTTCACCCTCAACGGCTTCGCGATGTACGCCGTCGTCGTCGCCCTCGTCCCGCTCCTCGCCGAACGCGGCGCGAGCCCCACCGCGGCGGCCTGGGCCCTGGGTCTCGGCGGCGTGGGCCAGACCCTGGGCCGAACGCTGTACCGAGGGCTCGCCCGCCGTACCGGCGTCACCACCCGCACCGTCGCCCTGATCGTCCTGGGCGGTGCGGCCACCGCGGCCCTCGCCGTCGTCCCGGGACCGTACCCGCTGCTCCTCCTCCTGGCCGTCGCCGCGGGCATGGTGCGCGGCAACCTCACCCTCCTCCAGGCCACCGCCGTGGCCGACCGCTGGGGAACGGCCGACTACGGCCGCCTGTCCGGGATCCTCGCAGCCCCCGCCGCCATCGCGGGGGCGCTCGCCCCCTTCGCCGGCGCCGCACTGGCGCACGCGTTGGGCGGCTACCCGCAGCTCTTCGTCCTGCTCGCCGGGGTGTCCCTGGCCGCCGCCGCCCTGGCCGCGGGATCGGGGATCCGGCGCGGCACGTGACGAACAGGGTCGCGTGAAAAATCCTGAGTGTGCGCAGGGAGCGGCCGATGTACGTTGTGCGGACGCGACCGCGAGGTCCGACACGACGAAACCCCCCAGCTCAGAAGGTATTTCGAGGTGTAACCACCGTGTTCCTGACGATCAGTACCACCGGCACCGCCGAACGCCCCGCCACCGACCTCGGCTTCCTGCTGCACAAGCATCCCGAGAAGGCGCAGGCGTTCTCCACGTCCTACGGCACGGCGCACGTCCTCTACCCCGAGGCGGATGCCGAGCGCTGCACCGCGGCGCTGCTGCTGGAGGTCGACGCGGTGGCACTGGTCAGGCGCGGCAAGGGCAAGGGACGCGGCGGCGCCCCCGACGCGGCACTCGCGCAGTACGTCAACGACCGCCCGTACGCCGCCTCCTCGCTGCTCGCCGTGGCGCTGAGCGGCGTCTTCTCCAGCGCGATGCGGGGCGTGTGCAACGCCAGGCCCGAAGCGGCCGAGCAGACCAGGCCGTTGCGCATCGAGGTGCCCGCCCTTCCGGCCAGAGGCGGCCCGGAACTCGTACGACGCCTCTTCGAGCCGCTCGGCTGGGCGGTGACCGTCGAACCGGTGGCGCTGGACGCCGAGTTCCCGGAGTGGGGCGACTCGCGGTACGTACGCCTCGTCCTGGAATCCTCGGAGCTCACTCTCGCCGCGGCCCTGCGTCACCTGTACGTCCTGCTGCCCGTCCTCGACGACGCCAAGCACTACTGGGTGGCCCCCGACGAGGTGGACAAGCTGCTGCGGGCCGGTGAGGGCTGGCTGCCCGAGCACCCGGAGCAGAAGCTGATCACCAGCCGCTATCTGTCGCGCCGCTGGTCGCTGACCCGGCAGGCGATGGAACGGCTGGAGCTCGTGCGGCTGGCCGAGACCGACGACAGCGAGGTCGAAGAGATCGACAACGCGGTCGAGGCGGAGGCCGAGACCGAGGAGAAGCCGACCCCGCTCGCCGTACAGCGCCGGGACGCGATCGTCGCCGCGCTCCAGGCGGCCGGCGCCGCCCGGGTGCTCGACCTCGGCTGCGGGCAGGGCCAGTTGGTGCAGGCGCTGCTCAAGGACCCGAAGTTCACCGAGATCGTCGGCACCGACGTGTCCATGCGGGCGCTGACCGTCGCCTCCCGGCGTCTCAAGCTGGACCGCATGGGGGAGCGGCAGGCCTCGCGCGTCCAGCTCTTCCAGAGCTCGCTGGCGTACACCGACAACCGGCTCAAGGGGTACGACGCCGCCGTGCTGAGCGAGGTGATCGAGCACCTCGACCTGCCGCGGCTGCCCGCCCTGGAGTACGCGGTGTTCGGCTCGGCCCGTCCGCGCACCGTGCTGGTGACGACCCCGAACGTCGAGTACAACGTGCGCTGGGAGAGCCTCCCAGCCGGACACGTCCGGCACGGCGACCACCGCTTCGAGTGGACGCGCGCGGAGTTCCGGGCATGGGCGGAGGCGGTGGGCGAACGGCACGGCTACGGCGTGGAGTTCATACCGGTCGGCCCCGACGACCCGGAGGTCGGACCGCCGACTCAGATGGCCATATTCGTACAGCAGAACGCGACCGACAAGAACGCGACCGAGAAGGAGGCGAAGGCAGCATGACCGATACGCAGCAGCAGACCAAGGGACGCGTCCTCCCCGTCACCGACCTCTCCCTCGTCGTTCTCGTCGGCGCCTCCGGCTCCGGCAAGTCCACCTTCGCCCATCGGCACTTCAAGCCGACCGAGATCATCTCCTCCGACTTCTGCCGCGGCCTGGTCTCCGACGACGAGAACGACCAGAGCGCGACGAGGGACGCCTTCGACGTCCTGCACTACATCGCGGGCAAGCGCCTCGCCGCGGGCCGCCGTACGGTCGTGGACGCCACCAGCGTGCAGCAGGACTCCCGCCGGCAGCTGATCGACCTCGCCAAGCAGTACGACGTGCTGCCCATCGCCATCGTGCTCGACGTGCCGGAGGAGGTGTGCGCCGAGCGCAACACGGCCCGCGTCGACCGCGCCGACATGCCGCGCCGGGTCATCGGACGCCACATCCGCGAACTGCGCCGGTCCGTCCGGCACTTGGAGCGCGAGGGCTTCCGGAAGGTGCACATCCTCCGGGGTGTCGAGGACATCGACAACGCCACCGTCGTCACCGAGAAGCGCTTCAACGACCTGACCCACCTCACCGGCCCCTTCGACATCGTCGGCGACATCCACGGCTGCGCCTCCGAACTGGAGACCCTGCTGGGCAAGTTGGGCTACACCGACGGCGTCCACCCCGAGGGCCGCACCGCGGTCTTCGTCGGCGACCTCGTCGACCGCGGCCCGGACAGCCCGGGCGTGCTGCGCCGCGTGATGTCGATGGTGAAGTCGGGCAACGCCCTGTGCGTACCGGGCAACCACGAGAACAAGTACGGCCGTTACCTCAAGGGCCGCAAGGTCCAGCACACCCACGGGCTCGCCGAGACCATCGAGCAGATGGAGGGCGAGAGCGAGGAGTTCGCCGCCGAGGTCCGTGAGTTCATCGACGGGCTCGTCAGCCACTACGTCCTCGACGGCGGCCGGCTGGTCGTCTGCCACGCCGGCCTGCCCGAGAAGTACCACGGCCGCACCTCCGGCCGGGTCCGCTCGCACGCCCTGTACGGCGACACCACCGGAGAGACCGACGAGTTCGGGCTGCCGGTGCGCTACCCGTGGGCGGAGGACTACCGGGGCCGGGCGGCCGTGGTCTACGGCCACACCCCGGTACCCGAGGCCACGTGGCTCAACAACACCATCTGCCTGGACACCGGCGCCGTCTTCGGCGGCAAGCTCACCGCGCTGCGCTGGCCGGAGCGCGAACTGGTCGACGTACCGGCGGAGCAGATGTGGTACGAGCCGACGAAACCGCTGCGCAGCGAGGCCCCGGGCGGGCACGACGGACGCCCGCTCGACCTCGCCGACGTGCACGGGCGCCGGGTCGTGGAGACACGGCACGCGGGCAGGGTGTCGGTCCGGGAGGAGAACGCGGCGGCGGCACTGGAGGTCATGAGCCGCTTCGCGGTGGACCCGCGGCTGCTGCCGTACCTCCCGCCGACCATGGCGCCCACCGCCACCTCGCACATCGAGGGCTACCTGGAGCACCCGGCCGAGGCGTTCGCCCAGTACCAGGAGGACGGCGTCGAGCGGGTCGTGTGCGAGGAGAAGCACATGGGCTCGCGGGCGGTGGCCCTGGTGTGCCGGGACGCGGACGCCGCGCGGAAGCACTTCGGGGTGGACGGGCCGACCGGGTCCCTCTACACCCGCACCGGCCGCCCGTTCTTCGACGACGAGTCCGTCACCGAGGAGATCCTCGGCCGCCTGCGCAAGGCGATCGACGAGGCCGGCGTGTGGATCGAACTCGACACAGATTGGCTCCTGTTGGACGCCGAGCTGATGCCGTGGTCGCTGAAGGCGTCCGGTCTGCTCCGCAGTCAGTACGCGGCTGTCGGCGCCGCCTCCGGCGCTGTCTTCCCGGGTGCGCTGACCGCCCTGGAGGGCGCGGCGGCCCGCGGCGTCGACGTGGCGGACCTGCTGGCCCGCCAGCGCGAACGCGCCGACGCCGCCTCGAAGTTCACGGACGCCTACCGGCGCTACTGCTGGACCACGGACGGCCTGGACGGCGTCCGCCTGGCACCGTTCCAGATCCTCGCCGTACAGGGCCGCAGCCTCGCCGCCCTGCCGCACGACGAGCAGCTGGCCCTGCTGGACCGGCTCGTGGAGCACGACAGCAGCGGCCTGCTCCAGACCACCCGACGCCTCTACGTCGACACCGGCGACCCGGAGTCGGTGCGGGCGGGCGTCGACTGGTGGCTGGAGATGACCGGACGCGGCGGCGAGGGCATGGTCGTCAAGCCGGTCGGCGCGGTGGTACGCAGTGAAGCGGGCCGTCTGGTGCAGCCCGGCATCAAGTGCCGCGGCCGCGAATACCTGCGGATCATCTACGGCCCGGAGTACACCCGTCCGGACCACCTCGCCCGGCTCCGCCACAGGTTCCTCAACCACAAGCGGTCGCTGGCGATCCGCGAGTACGCGCTCGGCCTCGAGGCGCTCGACCGGCTGGCCGAGGGCGAGCCGCTGTGGCGGGTGCACGAGGCCGTGTTCGGGGTGCTGGCGCTGGAGTCGGAGCCGGTGGACCCGAGGCTGTAGTCGACGACAGGGTCCGGTGGGACCCGTCAGGGTCGGTTTTCGGCCGAGTCTCCCAACTGGGGGGCGCTCGGCCGGACTTCGCCTCCGGCGGCCCCACTTGTCCCTGGTTAACCGCCAGTTGCCGTGCTAACTTCGCAGGTCGGTCAGGCAGGCGTACCGGCTTCATGGGGGACAGTCGGTGGAGACAGGCGCGGGGTTGGGCAAGCCCATCGACGATCGCGCGCGCCCGCGCGGACTTCAGCTCCTCCAGGACCTGACCGACGGCCTGTGCGAGCTGAGCTGCACGGAGGACTCCGAGAGCCGCCGCCAGTTCGCCGCGCTCCTCGGGCAGTACCTCGGCCGGCCGGTCGACGTACGCGGTGTCCGACAGCGTGATGACGTGGTGGCGCTGGTGCGGGTCGCGTTGAACGTGGCGGGCGGGGAGCGCGTACTCGTCGGGGTGGTCCGTCTCCTCGAAGGAAACCCCGCGGGCGACGAACTCGACCGGCTGATCGACCCCTTCCCGGCCGCCGCCCCCGAGACGCCGCTCGGCCCGCCCGGCCCGCTCAGCCGCGACGACGAGAGCAGCGCCCGTGCCGTCCTGGCCAAGGGCGAGATCTCCGCGAGCCGGCTGCGGGACGACCTGGTCGGGGAGCTCAACGGCCTCGACCTGCCCACCAGGCTCTTACCGGATCAGCTCTTCACCCACGTCCTGGAGTGGAACACCCAGCCGGACGGCCTGCCGCCCGCCGTGCTCCTCCTGGACCGGGCGGCCCGGCTCGCCCTCGCCCCCGGTCATCGCGCCGCCCTGTCCGGCTGGGCCGACGACTGGGCCCGCCGCGCCGGTCTGACCCAGGAGCTGGAGCGGCGCAGGGCCGCGCGCGCCGGCGTGGCGAGCGACCCCGACATCCCGCGCTGTCTGATCGTCGCCGTCGAACCCGCGCAGGACGGCTCCGGCGAGGTCGTCGTGCGCCCCTGGCTCAACACCGTCCCCGGTCACTGGAACCCCCAGCCCGGCGAACCGGCCGTCACCACCCTCGGCGGCCTCGGCAGCGCCGTCGAACAGGCCCTCGAGCAGGGCTCCCGGCTCTGGTCGGTGCCCCCCGAACCGGGCGCGGGCGGACGCGTGCAGCCGCCGCCGTACATCGAGTTCGTCCTGCCGTACGACCTCCTCAACCACGATGTGGCCGGGCTGACGCACCGGATCGGCGACGGGCGGCCGCTGCCGCTCGGGCTGAAGTACGGGGTTCACCTGCGCAGCCTGGAGCGCATGCGCAGCAACGACGTGCTGGTCAGGGAGCAGTGGCGGGAGCGCTGGCGCACCCTGCGGGAGCACGGGGTCACGGTGCACGGCTGGAGTGAACCGGATGGTGGGCGCCTGGACGCATGGCAGGCCGTGCTGGCTGGGGAGAACAGACATACGGCCGTGGTGCTGGACGCCCCGGCCGACCGCTTTGCCCTGGAGGCGCTCAAGGCCGCCATCGCGGAGGGGATCGGACTCGCGGTCTGGGACCGCCGAGGGGTTTTCGACGAGGAACGCCGGGAGGTGGTGACCGCCGTGTTCGCCGCCGTGCCGACGCCCGCGCAGATCCCGACCGCCATCCACCGACTGCGCCAGAAGGCCGCGTCGCACACCCAGGGGCCGAGCCGGCTCCTCGGCCGGCACATCGGCTTCTTCTGGGACGACCCCACCCGACTCGTAGACATCGACCCCGGCGATCTCGCCGGCGAGGAGGCACCGGCATGAGCGCGCACGAGCAGACGTCCCCGAACGGCTGGCGCGTCTTTCACGCCACGGGCAGCGCCCCGGCCGTCCCGCCCCGGCTGCCCGAGCCGCCGCCCTGGCGCCGGTTCCGCGGCGAACCGCTCCAGCCCACCCCGCCCGACGACCCCGAGGCCGCGCTGCGCCGCCTGGGCCCCGGCGACATCACCCCGCAGCTCGGCCCGGACGAGATCGACACCGTCAACGCCGCCCTGCTGTTGCGCCGGCCCCTGCTGATCACCGGCCCGCCCGGCGTCGGCAAGTCCACCCTCGCCTACCTGATAGCCCGCGAACTGGGCCTGGGCCGGGTCCTGGAGTGGAACATCGTCAGCCGTACGACCCTGCGCGACGGCCTCTACGTCCATGACGCCATGGGGCGCGCCCAGGCCATCGCCGCCTGGCAGGCGGGCCTGCGCGAGGCGGGCTTCACCGCACCGTTCGACGCGCAGGCCGTCGACGGGGGTCCCCTGGAGGACGTCAACACCGCGCTCTCGACGGGCGATCGCCAACTCCCTCCGTTTCTCGGTGACTTCATCACCCTGGGTCCCCTCGGCACCGCCCTGCTGCCCTACGATCGTCCCCGTGTGCTTCTCGTCGACGAACTCGACAAGAGCGACATCGACCTGCCGAACGACCTGTTGCACGTCCTGGAGAACGGAAGCTATGACGTCCCGGAGCTGGTGCGCGACGCCGCGGACACCGCGCGCGTCCACACCAGCGACCCCGGCGGGCACGCCCTCGTGCGCGGTGGCCGGGTCGAAGCCCGGGAGTTCCCGGTCGTGGTGATCACCAGCAACGGGGAACGCGAATTCCCCGCGGCCTTCCGCCGGCGCTGCCTGCCGCTGGAGATGCGCACCCCCAGCCGGGAGCAACTCCTGGCCATGGTCGAACGGCACCTCGAAGGGCGCCCGCAGGGCACCGAAGACCTGGTCGACCTGTTCGTTCAGCGGGTCCAGGCCGGCGGAACCCACTCTCTGGACCAGCTACTCAACGCTGTCCAGATGACTACCGCGGGTGGTTTCCAGGCGGATGGTGACGGGCGTAAGCTCGTGGAAATGCTGCTCCGCGACCTCGCGAAGGGCCGCTGAATGACCGGCTTTCCCAGGGAGCGCGCGTCCGGGCTCGGCGACGGAGGTCCCGTATCGGGGTCGTCGCCCCCTTCGGCGTTCTCCGAGTCCGTCGAGTACCTGCGAGAGCACGGAGCGACGTTCTCCGCCGCCCTGGACCAGGACGCGCCGGCCCGCCCGCCCCACGCCGAGGAGCAGTCCGCGCCGCGCTGGCAGGAGGTCGCCGACGCCGTCTGGCTCGCCGCCCACTGGTCCCACCACGACCGCCCGGCCGGGGAAGACGCGGCGCAGAGCCCCGACACCCCGCCCACGACCCCACCGCCGGCTCGCGAGGACACCGCCGTACGAGACCCCGAGGCGCCCGCGGCCGGCGAGGCCGGGCCCGCCGCCGATGCCGTACGACCACCGCGGCGCTCGCCCGCCGACGCCGGCACCCCCGGCCCGCAGACCCCGCCGCCCCGGGACCCGGCGCACCGGCCCGGTCGGCCGGACACCGACGGCGCGAGCGGCGAACTCGCCGTACTCGCCCGGCTGTTACCCGATCCCGAAGGGCCCTTCGCCCTGCACGTGGGCCGGCCGCTGCTGCCCGACGACCGCCCGCAGCAGGGGCCCGGCCGGGCCACCGCCCTGCTCGCCCGCGCCCTGCACCGGCTCGCCCGGCGCATCCCCTCCCGCGACACCCTGGAGCTCGACGAGGAGACCACCGCCGAGCAGGGACTGGCCGACGGCATGTGGCTGCCGTTCCTGCGGCCCGCCCGCACCTCCGCCTTCGACCTCGTCCTCCTCATGGACGACGCGCCCACCATGCGCATCTGGGAGGAGGCCGCCGCCCACCTCGCCCGGGCCGCCGAGCACAGCGGCGCCTTCCGGGGGGTGCGCACGGTCCGGGTGAACGTGCCGCGCACCGGCACCGCCACCCTGCGCTGGGGCACCGGCCGGGCCGCCGCGGACCCCGCCGAACTCCTCGACGGACGCGGCGGCCGCATCTTCCTCGTCGTCACCGACGGCCTCGCCCACGGCTGGGCCGCGCCCGCCGCCGACGAGCTGCTCGGCCGCCTCGCCCACGCCGGCCCCACCGCACTCGTCCACCTGCTGCCGCCGCACCTGCGCCACCGCTCCTCGCTCTACCCCTACCAGGCGGTCCTGGAGGCCGGCGGCTTCGGCGCCGCCAACGACGGCCTCGCCCACTGGGCGCCGCCCGGCGGCCCCGACCCGCTGCGCCCGCTGCCCGCCGCGGGCGACGGCTCGGTGCCGGTGCCCGTGCTGTCCCTGAAGGCCGGCTCCCTCGCCGCCTGGGCCGACCTCGTCACCTCGGAGCGCGGAGTACGCCGCGCCCTGCCCGTCGTCCTGGCCGGCACCCTCACCAAGGGCTCCCCCGCGCCCGGACTGCGCGCCCCGCGCTTCCCGCGCGCCGCCACCGCCGCCGTACGCCGGTTCTTCACGCTGGCCACCCCCGCCGCACGCCGGCTCGCCACCCAACTCGCGGCGATCCCTTTCGAGTTCGACCTGGTGGAACAGCTGCGGCGGCGCACCATGCCGGAGACCGGTCCCGACCACCTCGCCGAGATCCTCATGGGCGGGCTGATCGACTGGGACAGCGGCGGCGAGGGCCGGCCCGAGTTCGCCGACGGGGTGCGCGAGGCACTGCTCGCCACCACCACCCGCAGCCAACTCGCTCGCACCGTCAGTGTGGTGGGCGAGCTGCCCGCCGCCGGCGCGCGCGGCCTCGCCCTGCGCGCCGCCCTGCGGGACCCGGCCGGCGCCACCCTGCCCGACCCCGCCGAGCACGGCTGGGTGCGCAGCGAACTGGCCGTGATGCGCGCGCTGTCGGGACCGTACTCCGAACGCGCCAGGCGCATCGAACCCAACCTCGCCAGGCTCGGGACCGGTGCCGCCGAACGGGTGCCTGCCCGTTTGCCCGCGGGCTCACTCCCTGAGGTGAACCACCCGGGCGGCGGGGGATCATCCGGCTCCGGGGATGGGACGGATCCAGCTAACGTCCCCGACGGACCTGGAGAGCCCCCCGTGCAGAGCCTGGTAACCGACGCGAACCAACACGAAGCCCCGGAGGCTGAGCAGCTCATGCAGAGCACCACGACCGCAACACCGGCTCTTCTGGTGAACGTTCCCCTCAGGAACACGTCGTTCGTCGGCCGCCAGACGCTGCTGAGGTCCGTGGAGGAGCAGCTCAGCGCCCAGGACACCGCGGCCGTGCTGCCGCACGCACTGCACGGCCTCGGCGGCGTCGGCAAGTCCCAGCTCGCGCTGGAGTACATCTACACCCACCAGCACGACTACAAGGTGGTCTGCTGGATCCCCGCCGAGCGCGAGAGCCTCATCCTGGCCGCCCTCGCCACCCTGGCCGCCCAGCTGGGCGTCGCCCCGACCGGACAGGACAGCCTGGGCGCCCCGGCCGCCAACACCGCCGTGCCCGCCGTACTGGAGGCACTGCGCACCGGAGCGCCGTACGACAACTGGCTGCTCGTCTTCGACAACGCGGAGGACGTCGAGGCGGTGCGCAACTACTTCCCCACCAACGGGCCCGGCAAGGTCATCGTCACCTCCCGGAACCGGGCCTGGGAACGGGTCGCCACCCCGCTGCCGGTGAACGTGTTCGAGCGCGAGGAGTCCATCGAGCTCCTCCAGAAACGCTCGCCCGACCTGAGCGTCGAGGACGCCGACCGGCTCGCCGAGGCCCTCGGCGACCTGCCGCTGGCCGTGGAGCAGGCGGGCGCCTGGCGCGCGGTCACCGGCATGCTCGTCGACGAGTACCTCGACCTGCTCGACCAGCGCAGCCCCGAGATCCTCGAACTCGACCCCAACCCCGACTACCCGGTCTCCGTCGCCGCCGCCTGGGACATCTCGCTGGAGCGGATCCAGCAGAACAACCCCGGCGCCCGGCAGCTCCTCGACGTCTGCGCCAGCATGGCCCCCGAGCCCATTCCGCGGTCCATGCTGCGCGGCAGCCGGGGCGTCAGCATCACCTCCGAGATCGACCCGCTGCTGCGCGAGTCGATCCGCCTGAACCGCGCGGTGCGCGACCTCAGTCAGTTCTCGCTGATCAAGGTGGACCCGCGCTCCGACACCCTGCAGATGCACCGCCTGCTGCAGACCGTGCTCCTGGCCAAGCTGAGCGCCGACGAGCGGCAGCGGATGCGGGACGCCGCCCACCAGCTGCTGTCGGCCGCCAAGCCGGGCGCCTACGGGTCCTCCCTGGAGTGGCGTGCCTACCAGGCACTGCTGCCGCACGTGCTCACCTCGCAGGCGGTCACCAGCACCGACCAGTGGGTGCGCGAACTCGTCTACGACACCGTGTGGTTCCTCTACTACTGGGGCGACCACGAAGGCGCCGCCGACCTCGGCCGGCAGGCCTGGAGCGCCTGGCTCGCCACCTCCGGCGAGGAGGACATCCACGTCGTCCGGATGTCGAAGAGCTTCTCGTTCCTGCTGCGCCAGATCGGGCAGGTCCCCGAGTCGGTCCCGCTCGCCGAGAAGGCCCTGGAGGTCTCCCGCCGGATGCAGGTCGAGCCGGAGGAGCTGATCGACTCCCTGTGCGAGATGGCCGACGCCCGCCGCTACCAGGGCCGCTTCCAGGAGGCGCGGGACCTCGGCAAGGAGGCCACCGAGCTGGGCCGGTCCCTGTTCGGCTCCGACGACCCCGCCACACTGCGGGCCACCCACAGCTGGGGCGTCGACCTGCGGCTGTGCGGACAGTTCAGGGAGGCGCTGCCGCTGGACCAGGAGAACGCGCGGCTTCGAGACCTGCTGTTCGGCCCGGCCAGCTTCTTCACCCTCAACACCCTCAACGGCCTGTCCATCGACATGCGGGAGAGCGGCGACTACCCCGGCGCCCGCGACTTCCAGGAGGACGTCCACCGGCGGGCGCGCACCGCGTTCGGCGAGGAACACCCGCTCACCCTGCGCATCGCCCGCAACCTCGCGGTGTGCCGGCGCCGCGACGGGGCGCTCGCCGAGGCGGCCAAGCTCGCCGAGGAGACCCTGCGGCGCTTCGTCGCCCGCTACGGCCCCGACCACTTCGACTCGCTGTCCACCGCGACCAACCTGTCCGTCGACCAGCGGCTGGCGGGTGACCTCGAAAGCTCCCGCCAGCTGGCGGACGTGACCCTGCGGCGCTACGAGCAGCGCCTCGGCGAGGACCACGCCTACACGCTGCTGGCCCGGGCCAACCTGGCCGCCACGCTCCGGGCGCTCGGGTCTCTCGACACCGCCCAGGAGCAGGAGGACGCCGCGGCCGCCCGGCTGGCCGAGACGGTCGGCGACCACCACGTCCTCACCCTGACCGTCGCCCTCGGCCAGGCCAACACGGCGTACGCACGTCTCGACTTCGAGCGGGCGCACGAGATCGACCGGGCCAATCTGCCGCTGCTCGCCGAGGTGGCGGGCGAGGAACACCCGCTGACCCTCTCCTGCACGGCCAACCTCGCCCTGGACCTGCGGGGCCTGGGCCGCGGCCCGGAGGCGGACGAGCTCCAGCGCAAGGCGGTGGACGGCTTCACCCGCATCCTGCGCGCCGACCACCCGTGGCTGCTGGCGGCCCGTCAGCGGCGGCGGATCGAGTGCGACATGGCGCCGATGCCGCTGTAGCCTCCCGCGGTCGGGCGGTGGTGTGGGAGTGGGCGCGGGTTGTGGTGACGCTGCCGGCCGGTGGGGGCTGGTCGCGCAGTTCCCCGCGCCCCTTCGGGGGCGCCTCAGCCCATGTCTGCCACGGGTACGGGGGGCGAATGGGCCGGTCGGGGGCGTTCGGCCAGGTGGCGGGTCAGGAGGAGTAGGGGCTGGGTGAGGAGGGTCGTGGTCAGGGCCATGAAGACCAGGACCGTGTAGAGCGGCTCGCTCAGCAGCCCCGCCTGGAGGCCCGCGTTCAGGGCGATCAGTTCGGTGAGGCCGCGGGCGCTCAGCAGGACTCCGACGGTCCGTGCGTCGTCCCGGTCCAGTCCGCCCAGCCGCGCGGCCACCGTCCCGCTGCCAATCTTCGTGGTGACGGCCAGCACCGTCACCACCAGCAGGGCGACCCATCCCGTGGCGTCCATGGTGTCGAGCGCGACGGACTGCCCGGAGACCACGAAGAAGAAGGGCAACAGCAGCGAGCTGACGTCGTGCAACGGCCGCACCAGCTCCGGATCCAGGGTGCCGCCCTTCTCCCGGGGCACGACGACCCCCGCGAGCAGCGCGCCGAAGATGACGTGCAGTCCGAGGGAGTGGGTGACCCAGGCCGACCCGAGGGCGAAACCGATCAGTAACGCCAGTCGCAGTGAGGGTTCCATCCGCGTCCGCGGCCCCCACAGCAGCAGTCGCAGCAGCGGCCGGGCCGCCACCAGCATCAACGCGGTGAAGCCGGCCGCGAGCAGCGCCCGCCACGGCCAGCCCAGGGCGTGCCCGTCGCCGGCGCCGTCCATCATCGTCCCGGCCAGTACGGTCCACCCGATCACGTCGAGCAGACCGGCCGCCGACACGGCCACGACACCGGGCACCGTACGGGCCAGGCCGTTCTCCCGCACTATGGCCGTCAGCACCGGCACGGCCGTTATCGACAGGGCGACCCCGGCGAACACCACCATCGCGGGGGAGAGGTCCCGCGGCATGCCCAGGTCCCGCAACTGCTCCTGGAACAGCAGCGCACAGCCGCTGCCCACCGCCATCGGCACCACGAAGGCCGCCAGCGCCACCGTCACCGCCGTGCGCGCCCGCGAGCCGAGGACCTTCAGATCCAGTTCGTACCCCACTGCGAACAGGAAGACCACCAGGGCGAACTGCGCGAAGCCGGTGAGCGCCGGGCCGATGCCGTCGGGGAACAGGCTGTCGTACGCGTCCGGTGCGAGGCTGCCGAGCAGGGACGGGCCGAGCGCTATGCCCGCCGTCAACTGGCCGACGATGTAGGGCTGTTTCAGCTTGCGCGCCAGCCAGCCGGCCGCGTGTGCGGCCACCAGGATCAGGGCCGAGGCCCCCACGAAATGCATGACCATCGCGTCAGGGCTCATGGCATCCCCCTGGTGTCCAGTTGTCGGGGCCGTTGTCCGGCCGCAGGAGGGTCTTCGCATGTGTGCTCGACCCCAACCGCCTTATGATACTGGTAACTTGACGGCGTAACGGGAGTCGTACACAACGCTGCACCGGTGTCACGGGGGGCACATGACGGCGGTCGTCTTCATTCATGGCACAGGAGTGCGCGAACCCGGCTTCTCGGAGCTCGCGGGGCGCGTGGCGGCCGGGCTGACCGCCCTGCGCGACGGACTGCGCATCGTGCCGTACTACTGGGGAGGCGCACACGGCGCCACGCTCGCCGCGGGCGGGGCGAGTCTCCCGGCGCAGGCGGGGACCGGGGGTACGGCCCGAGGGCTCGGTCTCGAACTCGCCGACATTCCGGCCGCCGCCGATGACGACACCGCGGCCGCCTGGGCCGCCCTCTATGCCGACCCGTACGCCGAGCTCGCCCTCGCCGCGGCCGGCAGCGAGCCGGTCGTGGAGCGTCCGCCGGGTTCCGTACCGCCGGAACAGAAGCTCCAGGCCCAGCTGGCCGCACTCGCCGCCCAGGGGGACGCGCCCGCCGCCGAGTTGGGTCCCGGGCTCGCCCGCGCCGCCACCGACCTGGCCGCCCATCCGCTGCTCGGCCCCGCCGCCGACGCCCTCGACCCCGGTGACCTGGCGGTTCTCGCCGCCCGCAGCCTGGCCGCCCGCCTCATCGCCGACGCCCTGGACGCCGACGCACCGCTCGTCCCGGTCGGCGACACCAGGGACGCCGTCGTCGACCGGCTCGCCGAAGCCCTCGGCGCACCGCCCCGGGGTACGGAACGCGGGCTGCGCTCCCTGCTGCTGCGGGCCGCCGGTTCCGCCGCGTCCCGTGCCGTCGTACGCCGCCGCCGCGCCCTCACCGAGGCCGCCCACCCCGCCGCCGGGGACATCCTGCGCTACCTCAGCCGCGGCGAGGCGGTCCGCGCGGAACTGCGTACGCTCGTCGCGGGCCTGGAGCCGCCCGTCGCGCTGGTCTGCCACAGCCTCGGCGGAATCATCGCCCTGGACACGCTGATCTCCGCCCCGCTGCCCCAGGTCCGCCTCCTGGTGACGGCCGGCTCCCAGGGGCCCTTCCTGTACGAGTCCGGCTCCCTGCCCACCCTCGAACACCCCGCCCCGCTGCCGCCGCACGTCCCGGACTGGCTGAACCTGTACGACCCCCGCGACCTGCTCTCCTACCTCGGCGCGGGCCTCTTCCCGGGGCGCGTCACCGACATCGCCGTCGACAGCCGCCAGCCCTTCCCGGCCTCCCACAGCGCCTACTGGACCAACCCGGCGGTGTACCGGCACATCGTGGACCGCCTGCCGTGACGGGTCTCGGCCCGGTCGTGGATCCCGCCCGGGTGCACGCCCTGATCGTCGGTGTCGAGAGATACGACGCCGGATCCGGCTGGGACCTGCCGGGGCCGGCCCGGGACGCTGTCGCGTTCCACCGGCTGCTGCGCGACGCCGGGGTGCCGGCGGACCGGCTCCGGCTGCACCTGGCGCCCCTGCCGCCGTACGTCCCCGATCTCCCGTACGAACCCGCCGACCACGCCACCCTGCGCCGCGTCCTGGTGCGGGAACTCCCCCTGGTGCAGGGGGACGTCCTCTGGGTGTGGTGGGGCGGGCACGGAGTCCTCGACCGGGCCGGTCGGCTGCGGCTGTTCTGCGCCGACGCGACCACCGTCGACAAGCTGGGCATCGACCTGGACTCGGCGCTCGCCCGGTACGCAGGCGACGCGGTGCCCGCCTTCGCCGAGCAGCTGTGGATCGTGGACGCCTGCGAGACCTTCGAGGAGAGTCTCGGCTTCCGGGAGGCCCTGCCGCCCGACGCGCTGCCCGTGGGGCGGCGCAACCTCGCCCATCGGCAGACCCTGCTGCGGGCCGCCGGGCGCGGCCGGGCCGCGGCCAACGACCCCGAGCGCGGCACGGGCCTCTTCTCCGAGGTGCTGCTCGCCCTGCTGGCCGACCGCGCGGCCGCTCTGCCCGCCCCGCCCGATCCGGAGGAACTGTTTCCGGCCGTACGGACACGTATCGCGGCCCTCAGGGAAGCGGGCCGTACTCTGCAGTATCCCGAGATCCGGCTGCAGAGCCCCGAACGCACCGAGATCGTTCCCGTGGCAGGCCAGGCCCCCGAGCGGCGCCCGCTCTCGCCGCTGCTGCGGGCCGTGGAGGCGCTGCTCGCCTACCCGTTGATGGCCGACCCCACCGAACGGCAGACGGTGGTCGCCGCGTTGAACCCGCGTGTCACGGCGATGCTGCCCCGTCACACCAAGGCCCGCACGGATGCCGCCGGCATACTCAACGGGCTCGCCCGGCACCACCCGGAAGCCCTGGGCGAGCTGCTCGACGCCGTCGTGTCGCTCGACGACGACCCCGGGCGCAGAGACGAACTCGACGCGGCGCTGCGGGAATTCGAGGCATCAATGAGACGCCGAAGCGATCGGAAATGATCGAGTGGCGTGATCGTACGGTTTTCGACCCGGGCATGTATGGCCATGATGGAAAAGGACACGGGCACGGGGCATCGCGTGCCACCGTGCGAGAAGGGGGAGCATCTTGGACCAGCCGCCCGCACTGCGCCATCCCGCGGCCACCGCTCGTGCGTCGGGCGCCGCTCGGCACGCCGACGTCTGGGAGTCGGATCTGGCGGACCTCGCGGCGCTGCCCTTGACCGCCGTGGACGGTCTCGTTCCGCTCCACCCGAACGCCCGCCTTCTCAAGGAGGTCCTGCGTGCCCGCAGCAGCATGCGGGCCGGAGGCGAGGGGGGAAGCGGGGGCGCCCGGGCCGAATAGCCGGCCCGCCCCGACGGCCCAGCCCTGACGAGGCCCCGTGCGCCCGTCGGGGTACCCGCATGCCCGCACCCGCGACCGGAGGTCCCCCGCCCATGAGCAGTGCGCAGCGCCCCGCCCCGTTCCGCATGCCCGAGCGGCTGTTCGCGGAACTGGCCGCGGGCGGCGGCTCCGCGGCGGCCGTCGCCTTCCTCGAACGCGGCGAACGGGCCCGCCGGTTACTGCTCCTGCGCACCCTCCTGGACCGCCTCGACACCCTGGCCACACCTCTGACCCCGGCCGCCGAGGCCTGGCACGTCCTGAAGGACGCGGCCGTCCGGGCACCCGAGCCGGTCGACCGGCTGCTGCTCGCCCCCGCGACCGGCGGCTGGCTCGCCCACGTCCTGCGCCGGGCCCACGGCACCGCGTCCGGACCAGCCCTGTGGGCGGAGGCCGGCCACCTGTGCGCCCTGGCGGTGACAGCGTCCCTGCACGCCGGCACGGTCGCGGAACTCCGGGTCCCGCTGGTGGACGGGGCGCTGTCCCTGCCCGGGTTGGGGCTGGCCCGACTGCCCGGTGCCGCAGGGGACTTGACGATCGGGACGGCTCGCACCAGCGGGGGAGAGCTGACACTTGCGGGGCCGGGGCACGACGGGGGAACGACGTCCGTGACGATCCGGCCGGGGACAGCGCCGCTGAGGAGCGGGGCCGAGCGGATCGGGGAGGCCGGCGCCTCGGAGCCGGTTCCGATGACGGGGTTACGCGCGGCAGCGCGGGCGGAGCGCGCCGGAGCGGCCGGCGCCGATCCGGCGGGGGCGATGCCTCGTGGTGGGGGCCAGCGGGACGACCTGGAACCGCAGGACGATCTGGAAGCCCTCCCCGTGGCCATGACCGAGGCCGCGGCCTCCTCCTGGCTGCCCCTGCGCACCCTCACCCATTCGACGCCCACCGGTACCGTCGCCATCCCGCTCGACGACCTCGACCCCTACCGCGACCTGGACGACCCCCTGCCGCCGGCCCGGCTCGACGCCGCCGAGGCGGCGGAGTGGCAGCGGGTGTTCGAGGAGGCCGTCGCCGTGCTCGCCGCGCCCGGCGGTGTCGGGCCCGGGCGGCTCGACCCGGCATGGATCCGGGCGGTCGTGCCGTGGGGCCGCACGAGCACGCTCCCTCCCGCCCCGCCGACCGTCCAGGCCTCCGCCTCCAGCGGCGACTCCTTCGGCGCGATGGTGATCGCCCGCCCGTCCTCCGCGCGCGCCCTCGCCGAGACGCTGGTCCACGAGTTCCAGCACAGCAAGCTGGCCGCCCTCCTTCACCTCTTCCCCCTCCTCGACGACGACCGGGCCGAGCGCTACTACGCCCCGTGGCGCCCCGACCCCCGCCACCTCACCGGCCTGCTGCACGGCGCGTACGCCTTCACGGGCGTCGCGGGCTTCTGGCGCGACCGCATGGCAGCCGCGCGGGACGACCGGGCGGCCGTAGGGGAGGCGAGCGTCGAGGAGGAGGCCGGTTACCACTTCGCGTTGCGTCGCCTGCAGAGCCGGCTCGTCGTGCGCACCCTGCTGGCCGAGGGGCGTCTCACCGCTCAGGGGCGTGCCCTGGTCTCGGGCCTGGCGCGCACGCTGGACGGCTGGCTGCGGGAGCCGGTCCCCGCGTCCGCCCTCGCCCGTGCCCGTACGGCCGCCGCCCTGCACCGCACCGAGTGGCGGCTGCGCAACGTGGCTCCGACGGACGGTGCGGCGCACCCGGCGGACAGTCCCCGCTTCCGACCCGACCGCACCTCGTGGCCGGACGTGCGCACTAACGCCTTCGCGGTCCGCCCCGCCGCCCCGCACACCGCCGACGAGCACCTCGCCGCCGGCGACCCGGCCGCCGCGCTCGCCCGGTACGCCGACGAACTGGCCGCCGACCCCGCCGAACCGCACGCCCTCGCGGGCTGGATCGTCGCCCGCGCCACCCTCGACCCCGGCCGCGCGGCCCGCCGTATGCTGGCCCGCCCCGAGTTGCTCCAGCCCCAGCCCAGCGGCTGACCCGGTCCGCCGGGTTCCCTCACCCCACCAACCGCAACCGCTCCCCGCACACCCCCACCCGCACCGACTGCCCCCAGGTCAGCTCCACCGCATCCGTCTCCATCCCGTCGCCGAAGGCGATGAGCCGCTCCGACTCGACGGTGAGGGACAGACGGTCCGACGCGGTGAGTTCCCCGGCCACCAGTGACGTGCCGGTGGCCGGGGACGGCCAGGCCTCGCGCACGAACCACAGCAGGCGCGCCTGGGTGGGCGAGGGCAGCGGCCAGTGGCCGCCGCGCTCCTGCCACAGCGACCGGATCCACCCGGTCGCCCCGGTGCCGGTGCCCACCAGCACCCCGGACGAGGCCTGGGCCTCGACGACACCCCCGTCGCCCTCCAGGCCCAGGCGGTATCTGACTGTCTGGTGCCCGACGGCTCCCAGACAGATCTCGTTGAGCGCGACGACCCGCTGGGTGTCGTCGGCGACGGCCTCGACCATGGTGCGCTCCTCGACGCCGACGGAGCGGGCGAGAACGGCCGGCAGCAGTGCCGCCGCGTCCCTGGGGCGGTGCCGGACCAGTACGCCGGGGTTGCGTCCGGGGTCGGTGTCGATGCTCACCACGGGCTGTCCCGCGAGGTACTTGGCGACGTTCGCCACCAGACCGTCCTGCCCCACCACGACCACCACGTCCTCGGGCGCGAACAGGAACCGGTCCAAGTCGGCTCGCTCCACCCGCGCCTGACGCCAGGTCAGCGGCACCGCCGAGCCGACCTCGGCCAGCGCCTGCCGCGTCCGGCGGTGCCGTTCGGCGAGCTCGGCGAGGTCCCGGCCCCGGGAGGACAGGAAGAAGGCGGCCTGCCCGTGGGTGCCGTGCCGGGCCACCAACTCCTCGTACTCCGTGGTGCGATGGACGACGACGATCCGCGGCGCCAGGCTCACGCCCGCTCCCGCGCACCCAGCTTGGCCAGCAGCCCGGTCAGCACGTCCGGCGACACCGTCAGGCTCTCGACGCGCGGCAGGTTCTCCGCGATCCGGGTCCCCGTGAGCGCGTGCAGCGTCGCCACGTCCACCTCCGCGTGCACCCGCAGCCACGCGGCCTGCGCCTGGGCCCGCGCCTCGCCGACCTCGCGCGCCCCTTCCGCCTCCGCACGGGACAGCCGTACGGCACGGGCCGCCTCGGCCTCCGCGAGCCGCACCGTCCGTGCCGCCTCCGCCTGCGCCCGTACGGCGTCCGCCGCCGCGTGCTCCTCGGCCTCCCGCCGGGCGTTCGTGCCGTGCTGGTCGACCAACTGCTCCTCACGCCGGGCGAGTTCGATCTTGCTGGCCAGCTCGTTCTCCGCGATGGCGCGTTCCCGTTCCACCGCGACGGCCCTTCGTTCGTACGTCGCCCGGTCCGCCTCCTGCTGGATCTGCTCGCGGGCCGGGGTGCGCAGCGCGCGCTCCACCTCCGGCTCCGGCCGCAGCGCCACCACGCGTACGGCGACCACCTCGATGCCGGTCGCGGGCAGCCGCGGTTCGGAGTCCAGGCCGGCCGCGATCCGCTCGCGTACCGAGGTCACGCCGTCGACCAGCGCGGCCGCCAGCGGCGTACGCGCCAGGACGTCCAGGGCGTGCTGCTGGGCCGTCTCGGTGAGCAGCGTGCCGAGCTGCTCCAGCGGCGTGCCCCGCCACACGCCGGTGTCCGGGTCGATGGAGAAGTCGAGGCGGGCGGCGGCGAGACCCGGGTCGCCGATCCGGTAGGTGACCGTGGCCTGCACCGCCACGTCCTGGAAGTCGGAGGTGCGGGCGTGGAACGTCATCGCCAGTTCCCGGTCGTCGACCGGCACCTCCGACAGCGCGGCGGTCAGCGACCGGAACCAGAAGCTCAGGCCCGGCCCGTCGTGCAGCAGCCGGCCCGCGCGGTGGTGCCGTATGTGCGCCGTCGGTGCGCCGCGCAGGTGGCGCAGGCCGAGGCGCCGGGTGATGTCAGCCATGAAGATCCCCTCGCTTTTCGTCTGGACGACGATAACTGGCGGGTGCGATTATCGTCAAGAGGACGAAAACAAGTGGACGCAGAAACACGTGAGCGACGGGTCAAGACGCCCTGCGATGGTCAGGATGGAGGCATGGGAATGCATGTCGACTCCGAGGCCGGGCGGCTGCGCCGCGTCATCCTGCACCGGCCGGATCTCGAGCTCAAAAGGCTCACCCCCAGCAACAAGACCGCCCTGCTCTTCGACGACGTGCTGTGGGTGCGCCGGGCGCGCGCCGAGCACGACGGGTTCGCCGACGTGCTGCGCGACCGCGGCGTCGCCGTCCACCTCTTCGGCGACCTGCTCGGCGAGGCGCTGGAGATCCCCGCGGCCAGGGCCCTCGTCCTTGACCGGGTCTTCGACGAGAAGGAGTACGGGGTGCTCGCCACCGATCACCTCCGGGCCGCCTTCGAGACCCTGCCCGCCCGCGACCTGGCCGAGGTGCTGGTCGGCGGCATGACCAAGCGGGAGTTCCTGGAAGCGCACGCGGAGCCGACCTCCGTGCGCTTCCACGTCATGGAGCTCGACGACTTCCTGCTCGGCCCGCTGCCCAACCACCTCTTCACCCGTGACACCTCCGCCTGGATCTACGACGGCGTCTCCATCAACGCCATGCGCTGGCCGGCCCGGCAGCGCGAGACCGTGCACTTCGAGGCGATCTACCGGCACCACCCGCTCTTCCGGGACGAGATGTTCAACGTCTGGTCGCAGGGGCAGGCCGACTACCCGTCGACCATCGAGGGCGGGGACGTCCTCGTCATCGGCAACGGGGCGGTGCTCATCGGCATGAGCGAGCGGACCACCCCCCAGGCCGTCGAGATGCTCGCGCACAAGCTGTTCGACGCGGGCTCCGCGCAGACGATCGTGGCCCTCGACATGCCCAAGCGACGCGCCTTCATGCACCTCGACACCGTGATGACGATGGTCGACGGCGACACCTTCACCCAGTACGCCGGGCTCGGCATGCTCCGCTCGTACACCATCGAACCGGGTGTCGGCGACAAGGAGCTCAAGGTCACCGACCACCCGCCGGAGCACATGCACCGCGCGATCGCCGCGGCGCTCGGCCTCAGCGAGATCCGTGTCCTGACCGCCACCCAGGACGTGCACGCGGCTGAGCGCGAGCAGTGGGACGACGGCTGCAACGTCCTGGCCGTCGAACCGGGCGTCGTGGTCGCCTACGAGCGCAACGCCACGACCAACACCCACCTGCGCAAACAGGGCATCGAGGTGATCGAGATCCCGGGCAGCGAGCTGGGGCGGGGCAGGGGCGGGCCGCGGTGCATGAGCTGCCCCGTCGAGCGCGAGGCTGTATAGAGGGCTGTATAGAGGGCTGTATAGAAATGTCACTCGTCGTATAGACTTCCAGCGTACTTGTTCTCATATCCCTGGAGCGCCCACCATGGCGACAGTCCCGACCACCCTCGCCGGCCGCCACTTCCTCAAGGAGCTCGACTTCACCGAGCAGGAGTTCCGCGGCCTGATCGAGCTGGCCGCCGAGCTGAAGGCCGCCAAGAAGGCCGGGACCGAGACGCGGTACCTGCGGGGCCGGAACATCGCCCTGATCTTCGAGAAGACCTCGACGCGCACGCGCTGCGCGTTCGAGGTCGCCGCCGCCGACCAGGGCGCCTCGACGACGTACCTCGACCCCTCCGGCTCCCAGATCGGCCACAAGGAGTCCGTGAAGGACACCGCGCGGGTGCTGGGCCGGATGTACGACGCGATCGAGTACCGCGGGGACAGCCAGGCCAAGGTCGAGGAGCTCGCCGCGTATGCCGGCGTGCCCGTCTACAACGGCCTCACCGACGAGTGGCACCCCACCCAGATGCTCGCCGACGTGCTGACCATGACCGAGCACTGCAGCAAGGACCTCGTCGACGACGGTTTCGTCCTCGCCTACCTCGGCGACGCCCGGTTCAACATGGGCAACTCCTACCTGGTCACCGGCGCGCTGCTTGGCCTGGACATCCGTATCGTCGCGCCCAAGGAGTACTGGCCCGCCGACGAGGTCGTCGACCGGGCCCGCAAGCTGGCCGAGGACAGCGGGGCGGCCATCCTGCTCACCGAGTCCGTCGAGGAGGGCGTCGCGGGCGCCGACTTCGTCGCCACCGACGTCTGGGTCTCCATGGGCGAGCCCAAGGAGGTCTGGGACGAGCGGATCACCGCCCTCGCCCCGTACGCCGTGACCATGGACGTCCTGCGCGCCACCGGCAACCCGGACGTCAAGTTCCTGCACTGCCTGCCGGCCTTCCACGACCTGGGCACCAAGGTCGGCCAGGAGATCTACGAGACCCACGGCCTCACGTCCCTCGAGGTGACCGACGAGGTCTTCGAGTCGCCGCACTCGGTCGTCTTCGACGAGGCCGAGAACCGGATGCACACCATCAAGGCGGTCATGGTGGCCACCCTGGCCTGAACAGGCTGAACAGGCTGAACAGGCTGAACAGGCGAACAGGCTGAACGGGCCCGGGCAGACGTCAGCCGGTCACACCGGACGCCGCTGAGGCGGCACCGTCGGCAGCCTGAACCACACCGCCTTGCCGGACTCGGTGGGGCGGTGACCGCAGGACGAGCTGAGGGCGCGGATCAGCAGCAGACCACGCCCGTGCTCCTGCCAGGGGTCCGGCTCGGCCGCCGCCGGGCGCGTGAGGTTGCCGGGCGGCGCCGGATCGGGGTCGTGCACCTCGACCTGGCAGCCGCTCGGCAGCAGCTCCACCACCAGCTCTATCGGCGCGTCCCCCGCGGTGTGCTCCACGGCGTTCGCCACCAGCTCCGCCGTCAGCAGTTCCGCGGTGTCGCTGTCGGCCCCGTGCTCCAGCTCGGCCAGCGCGGTGCGCACCAGGGCGCGGGCCACCGGCACGGCCGCGGCGGAGTGCGGCAGCGCGATGCGCCAGGAGGCGGAGGCTGCGGGGCGTTCGTACAAGGTGGTTCCGTTCATGAGCAGGCTGTCCTGCTTTCAGCCTTATGAATGGTACGGCGCCGCCCGACAGAGGAGTCCGACGGGCACCGTGCGGGACCTTCGGCCCCGTTACATGCGGCTTACCCGGATGAACGGCGGGCCTCGCGCGGTTGCTCCCGCCGTTACGGGTGTGTCGACGAGTCGTGACGGATGTGACGGCCCCGGGTCAGATCCGGAGTCATGTCCCGACCGCCCGACCGCCGACCGCCCGCCCGAACCGCGACGTATCGCGCACTCGTGACGACAGTCACGGATGAGTGATAGCTTCGAAGGACAGAGCTCCGTGAGGCAGTGCCCGCCACCGAACGAGGAGGCCGCACCTCGTGAGTCCCTTCACCGGCTCCGCCGCCCGCACCCCCCACTGGCAACACCTCCGCGTCGACCTCACCGACGGCGTCGCCACCGTCACCCTCGCCCGCCCCGACAAGCTCAACGCGCTGACCTTCGGTGCCTACGCCGACCTGCGCGACCTGCTCGCCGAACTGTCCCGGGAGCGGTCCGTGCGCGCCCTGGTGCTGGCGGGGGAGGGGCGCGGCTTCTGCTCCGGCGGTGACGTCGACGAGATCATCGGCGCCACCCTGGCCATGGACACCGCCCAGCTCCTCGACTTCAACCGGATGACCGGCCAGGTGGTGCGGGCCGTACGGGAGTGCCCGTTCCCCGTGATCGCGGCGGTGCACGGAGTGGCGGCGGGCGCCGGCGCGGTGCTCGCCCTGGCCGCGGACTTCCGGGTCGCCGACCCCTCGGCCCGCTTCGCCTTCCTCTTCACCCGCGTCGGCCTCTCCGGCGGTGACATGGGCGCCGCCTACCTGCTGCCCCGCGTCGTGGGCCTCGGCCACGCCACCCGCCTCCTCATGCTCGGCGAGCCGGTCCGCGCCCCCGAGGCCGAGCGCATCGGCCTGATCGGCGAAATGACCGAGGAGGGCCGCGCCGACGAGGCCGCCCAGTCCCTGGCCCACCGCCTGGCCGAGGGCCCGGCACTGGCGTACGCCCAGACGAAGGCGCTCCTGACAGCCGAGCTGGACATGCCGCTGGCCGCGAGCATCGAGCTGGACGCCTCCACCCAGGCCCTGCTGATGAACGGCGAGGACTACGCGGAGTTCCACGCGGCGTTCAAGGAAAAGCGCCCCCCGAAATGGCAGGGGCGGTAACCATGCCGACCAAAGGGGCGCGGGGAACTGCGCGCTCAGCCCCCACCGGCCCGCAGCCGCCCCAGACGACCAACCACCCCCACCGCATCGCAATCATCGGCGGCGGCCCCGGCGGCCTCTACGCCGCAGCCCTGCTGAAACGTCTCCGCCCCCACCGCGAAGTCACGGTCTGGGAACGCAACGCCCCCGACGACACCTTCGGCTTCGGAGTGGTCCTCTCCGACGAGACCCTCGGCGGCATAGAACACGCCGACCCGAACGTCTACGCGGCCCTGCAACAGCACTTCACCCGCTGGGACGACATAGACATCGTCCACCGAGGCACCCGCCACACCTCCGGAGGACACGGTTTCGCCGCCCTCGGCCGCAAACGCCTCCTCGAAATCCTGCACGACCGGTGCCGCGACCTCGGCGTAGAGCTCCGCTTCCACTCCGAGGCGCCCCACCCGGCCCGGCTGGCCGGGGCGTACGACCTCGTCATCGCCGCCGACGGAGTCCACAGCACCACCCGCGAGGCGTACGCCCAGATGTTCCGGCCCCAGGTGACCGCCCACCGCTGCCGTTACATCTGGCTCGCCGCCGACTTCGCCCTCGACGCCTTCCGCTTCGAGATCGCCGAGACCGAGCACGGCGTGATGCAGCTGCACGGCTACCCGTACGCGGCCGACGCCTCCACCGTGATCGTCGAGATGCGGGAGGAGGTCTGGCGGGCGGCGGGCTTCGAGGAGCTCGACGCGCAGGAGTCGATCGAGCACTGCGCCAAGATCTTCGCGGACGCGCTGGGCGGCCGGCCGCTCAGGTCCAACAACTCCGCCTGGAGCACCTTCCGTACGGTGGTCAACGAGCGCTGGTCGCACGGCAACGTGGTCCTGCTCGGCGACGCTGCCCACACCGCGCACTTCTCCATCGGCTCGGGCACCAAGCTGGCCGTCGAGGACGCCCTCGCGCTGGCCGCCTGTCTGGAGGAACAGGACTCCCTGCAAGGGGCGTTGGCGGCATACGAAGAGGAACGGCGCCCCGTCGTCGCGTCGACCCAGCGCGCGGCCCGCGCCAGCCTGGAGTGGTTCGAGAACCTCGCTCTCCACCTCGACCAGCCGCCCCGCCAGTTCGCCTTCAACCTGCTCACCCGCAGCCGCCGCGTCACCCACGACAACCTCCGCCTGCGCGACCCCCGCTTCACGGAGGCCGTCGAGCGCGAGTTCGGCTGCCCGCCCGGCACGCCCCCGATGTTCACCCCGCTCCGGCTGCGCGGCCTGACCCTGCGCAACCGGGTCGTCGTCTCCCCCATGGACATGTACTCGGCCACCGACGGCCTCCCCGGCGACTTCCACCTCGTCCATCTGGGCGCACGGGCCCTCGGCGGCGCCGGCCTGGTGATGACCGAGATGGTGTGCGTGTCCCCCGAGGGCCGGATCACGCCCGGCTGCACCGGCCTCTACACCGGCAAGCAGGCCGAGGCCTGGAAACGGATCACCGAGTTCGTGCACGCGCGGGCGCCCGGCACCGCGATCGGCGTGCAGCTCGGCCACAGCGGACGCAAGGGCTCGACCAAGCTCATGTGGGAGGGCATCGACGAACCGCTGGACGACGGCAACTGGCCGCTCGTGGCCGCGTCCCCGATCCCCTACAAGCCGCACAGCCAGACCCCGCGCGAGCTGTCCCGTGCCCAACTCACCGATCTGCGCGAGCAGTTCACGTCCGCCGCCTGGCGGGCCGCCCGGGCCGGGTTCGACCTGCTCGAACTGCACTGCGCGCACGGCTACCTGCTCTCCGGCTTCCTCTCCCCGCTGACCAACCGCCGCACCGACGCCTACGGCGGCTCGCTCGCGAAACGGCTCCGCTTCCCGCTGGAGGTCTTCGACGCCGTACGGGGCGTGTGGCCGCAGGAGAAGCCCCTGACCGTCCGCATCTCCGCCACCGACTGGGCCAAGGGCGGGAACACGGCCGAGGACGCCGTGGAGATCGCCCGTGCCTTCGCCGCGCACGGCGCCGACGCGATCGACGTGTCGACCGGGCAGGTCGTGGCCGACGAACGGCCGGAGTACGGGCGGTCGTACCAGACGCCGTACGCGGACCGCATCCGCCACGCCACCGGCATCCCGGTGATGGCGGTCGGCGCGATCTCCTCCTGGGACGACGTCAACTCCCTGATCCTGGCCGGGCGCACGGACCTGTGCGCCCTCGCCCGCCCGCACCTCTACGACCCGCACTGGACCCTGCACGCGGCGGCCGAGCAGGGCTACGACGGACCGGGCGTCGCCTGGCCGGCCCCGTACCGGGCGGGCAGCCGCCGCCCGCAGACGGGGCGGACGGATGCGCCGAAACCCCGGCTCACGCTGGGGACTTGAGGGCGCACATCCTGCTTGTAAGAGAGGCGTTCTACAGCTCGACCATCCCCGCGGTCAGCGTCGCGCCGTCCGCCGGGTCGATCAGGAGGAACGCGCCGGTGCGCCGGGAGACCGCGTAGTCGTCCAGGGCCAGTGGCTCGGCGGTGCGCAGGGTGACCCGGCCCAGGTCGTTCGCCGTCAGCTCGGCGGCTCCGCCGAGGTCCTCGACGACCGCCTTGACGGTCCGGGTGGTGTGCCTGACCAGCACGCGGTCACCGACCCTCAGCGGGCGGTCGGTCAGGTGGCACACGGCCGCCCGGACCTCCTGGGTGAGCGCCGGGACGTCGGCCCCCGCGGTGATCATGTCGCCGCGCGAGACGTCCCGCTGGTCGGCCAGCCGCACGCCGATCGACTGCGGCGCGTACGCCACCTGAGCGGCGACGCCGAGCACGTCGATGCCGGTGATCTCGGAGGTCTCGCCGGACGGATGGACGGTGACCCGGTCGCCGACCCGGAGTGAGCCCGACACCAACTGGCCCGCGTAGTAGCGGACTTCGCCGTCGCGGATCACGTACTGGACCGGGAAGCGGGTGGGTGCGTCCGTGGCCTCGGTGCAGACGGGGACGTTCTCCAGGAACTCCAGCAGCACCGGGCCCTCGTACCAGTCCATGCGTGCGGACCGGTCCACGACGTTGTCGCCGACGAGCGCCGAGACCGGGATCGGTGTGAAGCCGGGGAGTCCCAGTTCCGCCGCGTGGCCCGCGAAGTCCTCGACGATCCGGTCGAACTCCTTCTCCTCGTACCCGACCAGGTCCATCTTGTTCACGGCGAGCACGACGTGCGGCACGCGCAGCAGCGCGGCGACGGCGGCGTGCCGACGGGTCTGCTCGACCACGCCGTTGCGGGCGTCGACCAGGACGATCGCCAGCTCGGCGGTGGAGGCGCCGGTGACCATGTTGCGGGTGTACTGCACATGGCCCGGGGTGTCGGCGAGGATGAACCGGCGCCGGGGCGTGGCGAAGTAGCGGTAGGCCACGTCGATGGTGATGCCCTGCTCGCGTTCGGCACGCAGGCCGTCGGTGAGGAGCGCGAGGTCAGGGGTGTCCTGGCCGCGGCTGCGGGAGGCGTGCTCGACGGCCTCCAGCTGGTCGGTGAGGACCGACTTGGAGTCGTGCAACAGCCGTCCGACGAGCGTGGACTTGCCGTCGTCCACGGAGCCGGCGGTGGCGAACCGCAGGGTGTCGATGGTGGTACCGATCGTGCCGGTCATGATTAGAAGTACCCCTCGCGCTTGCGGTCTTCCATCGCGGCCTCGGACATCTTGTCGTCGGCGCGCGTGGCGCCCCGCTCGGTGAGCCGGGAGGCGGCGATCTCGGCGATCACCTTCTCGATGGTGTCGGCGTCGGAGTCGACCGCGCCGGTGCAGGACATGTCGCCGACCGTGCGGTAGCGGACCTGCCGCTTCTCGACGGTATCGGTGTCCTTCGGGCCGCCCCACTCGCCGGGGGTCAGCCACATTCCGCCCCGCTGGAACACCTCGCGGTGATGGGCGAAGTAGATCTGCGGCAGCTCGATCTCCTCGCGGGCGATGTACTGCCACACGTCCAGCTCGGTCCAGTTGGACAGCGGGAAGACGCGGACATGCTCGCCGGGGGCGTGGCGGCCGTTGTAGAGGTTCCACAGCTCGGGCCGCTGGCGGCGCGGGTCCCACTGGGAGAACTCGTCCCGCAGCGAGAACACCCGCTCCTTGGCCCGGGCCTTCTCCTCGTCGCGACGGCCGCCGCCGAACACGGCGTCGAACTTCTCGGCCTGGATCTTCTCCGTCAGCGGAAGCGTCTGCAGCGGGTTGCGAGTCCCGTCGGGACGTTCGCGCAGCACACCCCGGTCGATGTACTCCTGTACGGAGGCCACATGGAGCCGCAACCCATGCCTGTCGACCGTACGGTCCCGGTACTCGAGGACCTCGGGGAAGTTGTGACCGGTGTCCACGTGCAGCAGCGAGAAGGGCACCGCGGCGGGGGCGAACGCCTTCAGCGCCAGGTGCAGCATGACGATGGAGTCCTTGCCGCCGGAGAACAGGACCACCGGCCGCTCGAACTCACCCGCCACCTCACGGAAGATGTGCACCGCCTCGGACTCCAGCGCGTCCAGGTGCGACAGCGTGAACGCGGTCGTCGTCACACCAGCCCCCGCTCCGCCAGCACCGCGTACACCGCGGCCGCCGACTCCCGCGGGGTCTGGTCCTGCGTCGGCAGCACGAGCGCCGGGTCCGTCGGTGGCTCGTACGGGTCGTCGACGCCGGTCAGCCCGGTCAGCCGGCCCGCGGCCTGACGGGCGTACAGCCCCTTCACGTCCCGCTCGCTGCACACCTCGACCGGGGTCGCCACATGCACCTCGATGTACGGCGTCCCGCTCGCCTCGTGCCGCCCCCGGACGGCCTCGCGGCTGTCGGCGTACGGGGCGATCACCGGGACGACGGAGAGCACGCCGTTGCGCGCGAGCACCTCGGACACCAGCCCGATGCGCTGCACGTTCGTGTTGCGGTCCGCGCGGGAGAAGCCGAGGCCCGCGGAGAGGAAGCGGCGGATCTCGTCGCCGTCGAGGACCTCCACGCGATGTCCCTCGGCCTTCAGCCGGTCGCCGAGGTGACGGGCGATGGTCGTCTTGCCCGCGCTCGGCAGCCCCGTCAGCCAGACGGTGGCTCCCTGAGCCCTTGCCGTGGTGGTCATGCGCAACGGTCCTCTTCCCTCTTGCCTACGACCCCAGGGACGGTAGGTAAGAAACTTGAGAAGAGGGACAGAGGAACCTGAGGGTTCCCTTAGGGGCCGGTGATGTGTGTGAGGTCACACGCCGGTGAAGCGCTCATACGCCCGCGAAGGCGGCCCCCGCGTCCCGCAGCCGCTCGTGCAGCCCCCGGAACACCGCGGCCGAGCGGGCGCCCGGCCAGTCCGGGGGGAGCAGGCCCGCGGGCAGCCCGGGATCGGCGTAGGGGAGGTGGCGCCAGGTGTCCAGGGCGAGGAGGTAGTCGTGGTACGCCTCCTCGGCCGGGGTGTCCGTCCGTCGCTCCCAGTCGTGCAGCACGCGCGCGTGCCGGTCGAGGAACGCCTCGTGCTCCTTGGCGATCGCCGCCAGGTCCCACCAGCGGGCGACCGCCTCCGCGGTCGGCGCGAAGCCGAGGTGCTCGCCGCGGAAGAAGTCGACGTACGGGTCGAGCCGCAGCCGCTGGAGGGTGTGCCGGCTCTCCTCGTACAGCCGCGCCGGGGCGATCCACACGCCGGGCGCGGCGGTGCCGAAGCCGAGCCCGGCCAGGCGTGAGCGCAGCACATGCCGCTTCTGCCGCTCGGACTCCGGAACGGAGAACACGGCGAGCACCCAGCCCTCGTCCTCCGGCGGTGTGACGGCGTAGATGCGGCGGTCGCCGTCGTCGAGCAACTGGCGGGCGTCCGGCGACAGTTCGTACCCCGCCGCGCCCTGTGCCGTACGGGCCGGCAGGAGCAGCCCGCGGCGTTTGAGCCGGGACACGGAGGAGCGTACGGAGGGGGCGTCGACGCCGACCGCGGCCAGCAGTCGGATCAGCTCGGCGACGGGTACGGGGCCGGGCATGAAGCGGCCGTACGCGCCGTAGAGCGTGACGATGAGAGACCGTGGTGCATGCTGGTCGGACACGTTGATCATCTTAGGTCGTCGGCATCACTGCTGGTCACCATCGGTGTCACCTGCGTCGCCGGAGGCGGCGCGCAGCCGGAACCGCTGCAGCTTGCCGGTCGCCGTGCGCGGCAGCGCGTCCAGGAGGACGACCTCGCGCGGGCATTTGTAGGGCGCCAGTTCGGACCGGACGAAGGCGCGCAGTGCCTCGGTGTCGCGCGAGGCGCCCTCCTTGAGGACGGCGTAGGCCACCACGACCTCCCCGCGCGCCTCGTCGGGCCGCCCCACGACCGCCGCCTCCAGCACGTCCGGGTGGCGCAGCAGTGCCTCCTCGACCTCCGGTCCGGCGATGTTGTACCCGGCCGAGATGATCATGTCGTCCGCGCGGGCGACGTACCGGAAGTAGCCGTCGGGCTCGCGGACATACGTGTCGCCGGTGACGTTCCAGCCGTCGCGCACGTACTCCCGCTGCCGCGGGTCGGCGAGATACCGGCAGCCGACCGGCCCGCGCACCGCCAGCAGCCCGGGCTCGCCGTCGGGCACCGGCGCGCCGCTCTCGTCCTGCACGCGCGCCTGCCACCCCGGTACGGGCACCCCCGTCGTCCCCGGCCTGATGTGCTCGTCGGCCGCCGAGATGAAGATGTGCAGCAGCTCGGTGGCGCCGATGCCGTTGATGACGCGCAGCCCGGTCCGCTCGTGCCAGGCCCGCCAGGTGGCGGCAGGCAGGTTCTCGCCGGCGGAGACGCAGCGGCGCAGGGAGGAGACGTCGTACGCGTCGACCTCGTCGAGCATCGCGCGGTAGGCGGTCGGCGCGGTGAACAGGACCGACACCCGGTGCTCGGCGATCGCGGGCAGCAGCTGCCGGGGACCGGCCTGTTCGAGGAGCAGGGCGCTGGCCCCGGCGCGCATCGGGAAGACCACCAGTCCGCCGAGGCCGAAGGTGAAGCCGAGCGGCGGGCTGCCGGTGAAGACGTCCTCGGGGTGTGGCCTGAGCACATGGCGGGCGAAGGTGTCGGCGATCGCCAGCACGTCCCGGTGGAAGTGCATGCAGCCCTTGGGGAGGCCGGTGGTCCCGGAGGTGAACGCGATCAGCGCGACGTCGTCGGCCGCGGTGTCCACGGCGGTGTACGGCTCCCCGGGCGCCGCCCGGTTCAGCAGGTCGTCGGGGGCGTCACCGCCGTACGTGGTGATCCTGAGCCCCGGTATCTCGGCCTTGGCGAGGTCGTCGACGGCCCGGATGTCGCACAGGGCGTGGTCTATTCGGGCGATCTCGCACATCGTGGCCAGCTCGTGCGGGCGCTGCTGGGCCAGCACGGTGACGGCGACCGCGCCGGCCTTCAGCACCGCCAGCCAGCAGGCGGCCAGCCAGGGGGTGGTGGGGCCGCGCAGCAGGACGCGGTTGCCGGGGACGACACCGAGGTCACGGCTGAGGAGGTGCGCGATGCGGTCGACGCGGGTGCGGAGGTCGCTGTACGTCCAGGTGCCGCCCGCCGGGGTGTGGAACACCGGTCGGTCCGCGGCCGGCCCGGAAAGGAGTTCGGCGGCACAGTTCAGCCGATCGGGGTAGTCCAGCTCCGGCAGGTCGAAGCGGAGCCCGGGCCACTGGTCCGGGGGCGGGAGATGGTCGCGGGCGAAGGTGTCGACGTGCGCCGAGGGGTTCATGGCGGTTCGCCCCCTTGCCTTGTGGGCGTGGGTGGTGGGCGTGGACGGCATCCCTGGTGGGCATCTCTGGTGGGCTCGCGCATCGAGCGTATCGTGTTGGTGACGACAGTCAACGGTGCGCGATACCGTCGGGGAGTGGCCGCAGGGCTGCGGGGGAGAGAGGACCGGCAATGCCCGCATTCTCACTCGAACCATCACAGATCGCCTGGTGTGCGGAGCTGCGCACCCTGGCCGCGGACCGGCTGCGCCCCCTCGCGGAGAAGGGCGAACCGGGCCACGTCAATCGTCCCCTGGTCGCGGAACTCGGCCAACAGGGCCTGCTGTCCCGTCTGTTCACCTCCGGCGCCCTCGACCTCTGTCTGATGCGGGAGTCCCTCGCCCACGCCTGCACCGAGGCGGAGACCGCGCTCGCCCTCCAGGGCCTGGGCGCCCACCCGGTCCACGCCCACGGCACCCCGGCCCAGCGGGACCGCTGGCTGCCCCGGGTCACCGACGGCACGGCGGTGGCGGCCTTCGCGCTGAGCGAGCCGGGGGCGGGCTCGGACGCGGCGGCGCTGTCGCTGACCGCCCGGCCGGACGGCTCGCCGACCGCTCGGCCGGACGGCCCCGCCGGTGCCGAATCGTCGTCCGACACCCTCGCGGCCGGCCCCTCCGGCGCCGGGGCGCCCGCCGACGCGCTCGCCGCCGACCCCGATGGCCCCGCCCGCTGGCGGCTCACCGGGGAGAAGTGCTGGATCTCCAACGCGCCGGAGGCCGACTTCTACACCGTCTTCGCCCGCACCACCCCCGGCGCCGGCGCCCGTGGCGTCACCGCCTTCCTCGTGCCCGCCGACCGCCCCGGCCTCACCGGCACGGCCCTCGACCTGCTCTCGCCGCACCCCATCGGCGCCCTCGACTTCGACGCGGTGCCGGTGACCGCCGACGACGTGCTCGGCGAGGTCGACCGCGGCTTCCGGGTCGCCATGGGCACCCTCAACCTGTTCCGCCCCAGCGTCGGCGCCTTCGCGGTCGGCATGGCCCAGGCGGCCCTGGACGCCGCCCTCGCGCACACCGCCCAACGGGACGCGTTCGGCGGCAAGTTGAGGGACCTGCAGACGGTCGCCCACCAGGTCGCCGAGATGGCCCTGCGCACCGAGGCGGCCCGCCTCATGGTGTACGCGGCGGCGACGGCGTACGACGCGGGCGCACCGGACGTCCCGAAGCGCGCGGCGATGGCGAAGCTGCTCGCCACCGAGACCGCGCAGTACGTCGTCGACGCGGCCGTCCAACTGCACGGCGCCCGCGCCCTGCGCCGCGGCCACCTGCTCGAACACCTCTACCGCGAGGTACGCGCCCCACGCATCTACGAGGGGGCCAGCGAGGTCCAACGGGGCATCATCGCCAAGGAGTTGTACGCGAACCAGGAGGCCCTGTGAGCGCCGAGCGCATCAACCCGCCCGAACTCTCCCCGCCCGCTGGCTTCTCCCACGCGGTCGTCGCCACCGGGACGCGCGTGGTGTTCCTGGCGGGCCAGACCGCTCTCGACACCTACGGCAAGGTCGTCGGCGACACCCTCGCCGAGCAGTTCGAGCGAGCCCTCGCCAATCTCCTCACCGCCCTGACCGCCGCCGGCGGCACCCCCGCCGACCTCGCCCGCGTCACGGTGTACGCCACGGACATCGCCACGTACCGCACCCACGCTCCCGAACTCGGGCGTATCTGGTGCCGGTTGGCGGGCCGGGACTACCCGGCGATGGCGGTCGTCGAGGTCGTACGCCTGTGGGACGACCAGGCGATGGTGGAGCTGGACGGTTTCGCGGTGCTGCCCTGACCGAGCGTGAACCGCTCCCGCAAGGAAGCGATCAAGCAGCGATCAGGCAGCGATCGTCAGCCGCTCGACGGGCACCCGGTGCGGGGCGACGATCCGGCCGTCCGGCAGCAGTTCGCCGGTGTCGTCGAACACGATCGCGCCGTCGCACAGCAGGTTCCAGCCCTGCTCGGGGTGGGCGGCGACGATGTGCGGGGTGTGGTCGTCGGTTGCGGGGCACGAAGGCTGGTGGGAACGCATGGCGCACCTCCACGTCGGTTGGACCATCGGGTCCGGTCCTATGGATAGACCATCCTCCCGCCGCGAACTCATCGGAACGGCCCGCCCCGAAGCGTGACAACACGCGGACACCACGGGGACAACACGCGGACCGTTCCGCGACCGCCGGTGCGGACTCGCCACCGAAGGGGTGACGGTCACGGCTGCGGGGGCTCCTGCCCGGTACCAGTGGAGCCCCCACTTCAGGAGGTCTTCCCATGTCCTTGCGCCCTGCCCTCGCCGCCGTCGCCGGTGCCGCGCTGCTCCTGCTGACCGCCCCCGTCGGGGCGGCGACCGCGGACCCGTTCGAGATCGTGACGGTCGACCCGACGGGCCGCATCGCGTCCGACGGCACCGTGACCCTGTCCGGCACCTACCGCTGCACCGGCAGCACGGGCCCGGTGTACGTCAGCTCGTCCGTCGGCCAGGGCTCCCTGTCCGTCCGCCACGGCATCGGCGGCACCCGCGCGGTGTGCGACGGGCTGGAGCACGCCTGGTCGAACACCGGCAAGCCGTGGCGGAGTTCCCTCGAACCCGGCGCGGCGCAGGTCGAGGCCACCCTGATGGAGCTGCGCCCGCAGGGCGGTCTGCCGCTGCCCCGCTTCCACGCGGCCCAGCGGCAGGAGGTCACCCTGATCGAGGGCTGACCGCCGCGTCAGTCCATCAGCCCCGCGGCGACGGTGGCGCCCAGCTCCCAGCAGGCCTCGACGTCCGCCTTGCCGGGCTCGCCCGTCACGGTGACGGCCTCGGCGGCACGCCGCCAGCCGAGGCCGGTCGTGATCGCCTCGATGCCGCGGACCGCTCCGGTGACGTCGTTGCCGCCGTGCACGTAGTAGCCGAACGGGCGGCCCTGCGTGGCGTCCAGACACGGGTAGTAGACCTGGTCGAAGAAGTGCTTCAGCGCGCCGGACATGTAGCCGAGGTTCGCCGGCGTACCGAGCAGGAACCCGTCGGCCTCCAGCACGTCGGACGCCGTCGCGGCCAGCGCGGCCCGCCGCACGACGCGGACTCCCTCGATCTCCGGGTCCGTCGCACCGGCGACGACGGCCTCGAACAGCGCCTGGCAGTTCGGCGAGGGCGTGTGATGCACGATCAGCAAAGTAGCCACCATTCCCTAAGACTGAGCGGGAGTGTGTCCTGTTGCCAGGACTGCTGCTCAGCCGGGTGCGCCGAACGGTGTTGGGCACCCTGGCCGCCCGCTTTCGCTCCACCACCGGGCGGCGCGCATCCGGTGCGCGATCCGGGAGGGTGGGGGCGAGTTCCCTCACGCCGTAGGGCCTCCGGTCGGGCCTGGGCGGTCCGAGGCCCACCACGATCACTCTGGTCGGGGTGGGGCGGTGCCGTCCGTCGCCTGATCGGATGTCCGAGGGCGCGTCGCCCGACCGCGATGCTCGCCGCATCGTGCCGGGAAACCTTCACGGGCATGGCCTCGGCGCTGCTCAACACCGCGCAGCAGATCGGCGCGCGCTCGGACTCGCGGTCCTGTCGACGATCTCCACCTCGGCCGCGAACGACAAGCTGCCCGAGGCGGCCGCGTCCTTCTACCGGGGCCTGGCCACCGAGGACTTCCCGCTGGTCGCGAAGGCGGGCGAGGCCCTCACCCACGGCTACACGATGGCCTTCGTGGCCGCGGCCGTCACGTTCCTGGCGGGCCTGGCGGTCATGTTCCTGGCCGTCAACGCGGGCAGGCAGCAGCCCATCGAGGGCGCGCCGCCCGTCCACCTGGGCTGACCGCTCAGCGCACGCGAAGCGGCCGCGATGCCATCCGGCGTCGCGGCCGGTTCGTGCTGTCGGCGGCGGTGGCCCGCTCAGATGTCCCGGAACGTCTCGATCTGCGCCCCGACCGAGTTGAGCCGCTCGGCCAGATCCTCGTAGCCCCGGTTGATGACGTACACGTTCCGCAGCACGGACGTGCCCTCGGCCGCCATCATCGCCAGCAGGACGACCACGGCGGGCCGCAGGGCCGGCGGGCACATCATCTCGGCGGCGCGCCAGCGGGTCGGGCCCTCGACCAGGACCCGGTGGGGGTCCAGGAGTTGCAGGCGGCCGCCCAGGCGGTTGAGGTCCGTCAGGTAGATGGCGCGGTTGTCGTAGACCCAGTCGTGGATCAGGGTCTTGCCCGACGCGGCGGCCGCGATGGCCGCGAAGAAGGGGACGTTGTCGATGTTCACACCGGGGAACGGCATCGGGTGGATCTTGTCGATCGGCGCCTCCAGCTTGGAGGGCCGGACGGTGAGGTCCACCAGGCGGGTGCGGCCGTTGTCGGCGGGGTACTCCGGCGTGCGGTCGTGGTCGAGGCCCATCTCCTCCAGGACCGCGAGCTCGATCTCCAGGAACTCGATGGGCACCCGGCGCACCGTCAGTTCCGACTCCGTGACGACCGCGGCGGCCAGCAGGCTCATCGCCTCGACCGGGTCCTCGGAGGGGGAGTAGTCGACGTCGGTGTTGATGTCCGGCACGCCGTGCACGGTGAGCGTGGTGGTGCCGATGCCCTCCACCTTGACGCCCAGCGCCTCCAGGAAGAAGCACAGGTCCTGGACCATGTAGTTGGAGGAGGCGTTGCGGATGATGGTGACGCCGTCGTACCGGGCGGCGGCCAGCAGCGCGTTCTCGGTGACCGTGTCCCCGCGCTCGGTCAGCACGATCGGCCGGCCGGGCCGTACGGAACGGTCGACCACCGCGTGGTACTGGCCCTCGGTCGCCGCGATGTCCAGCCCGAACCGGCGCAGCGCGATCATGTGCGGCTCGATGGTCCGCGTACCGAGGTCGCAGCCGCCGGCGTACGGCAGCTTGAAGCGGTCCATGCGGTGCAGCAGCGGACCGAGGAACATGATGATGGACCGCGTGCGTACGGCGGCGTCCGCGTCGATCGCCGCCATGTTCAGCTCGGTCGGCGGGACGAGTTCCAGGTCGACGCCGTCGTTGATCCAGCGGGTGCGTACGCCGATGGAGTTGAGCACCTCCAGCAGGCGGTACACCTCCTCGATGCGCGCGACCCGGCGCAGCACTGTGCGCCCCTGGTTGAGCAGCGAGGCGCACAGCAGGGCCACACACGCGTTCTTGCTCGTCTTCACGTCGATGGCGCCGGACAGCCGACGACCGCCGACCACGCGCAGGTGCATCGGGCCCGCATAGCCCAGAGAGACGATTTCGCTGTCCAGTGCTTCACCGATGCGAGCGATCATCTCAAGGCTGATGTTCTGGTTGCCGCGCTCGATGCGATTGACGGCACTCTGACTGGTGCCGAGCGCTTCGGCAAGTTGTGACTGTGTCCAGCCCCGGTGCTGCCGGGCGTCACGGATGAGCTTGCCGATGCGTACGAGGTAGTCGTCTGCCATGAGCTTGAGGCTATCTCAGATATGAGATGGTGCCTCTCGAGGGGGGCCGTTCGGGTGATGACGGCGAGAGACCTGAGGGTTCGTCAACGGCGCTTGGCCGTACGAGTGCGGCGCCATCCGAAAGGTCCGGGCAAATCCACTGATGTCGTACGTCGTCCTGTGCTGCTGCTCGTGTGCCGCGGCCCGTGGCGGCCACCACCGGTGGTGATGGACCAGGAGCGCCGGTTGATGTTCAGGCGTACGCCCGGCAGGATCCGGAAGCTCTTGCGGAAGGTGAGGGGCATGTGGGCCTCCCTTCAGGATCGGTGTCAGTTGCTCCCAACCTCTGTCGGATACCCCGACTTGGCGAACTGATGGCCGTACTGCACCGCCTCCTCGAAGGTGACCGACGTCAGCGGCTCCGTGCCGTACGGCGGTACCGCCGGACCGACGACGTACCGGTGCCGTGTGACGCGACCGTCCTCGTCGCGCAGTTGGAGGACCCCCGGCTCCGGGCAACTCCAGGTCAGGCGTGTGACGTACTCCCCGCCGAGGTTGGCCAGCGAGCTCCACCCCTCGCCGTTGGCGCGGAGCTCCACCTCGGACGACTCCATGACGCCGTGGTCGAAGGGGGCGCTGTCCCAGTGGCCGATGAGTGATTCGTCAAGGCCCGCCCGCGGGTCCGTGGCGTCCCGCTCGGCGAGCCGGCGCAGGAGGGCGGTGTCGGCCCCGCCGGCGTCGACGACACGCGGGCCGTGCATGAGGATGCCCAGCCCGTGTTCCTCGTCCCACGGGCAGGAGAGTTCGATGCCCACGTAGGGGATGCCGTCCCGGGAGACGGAGTGGACGTGGAGGGCGCTGACACGGACCGCGTCGGCCAGGTCGGACGCGGTCGCCAGGTCCTCCGGCTCCAGGGTGTGGACGGCGTGGGCGCTCAGGGCGGGCCGGGCCGCGGCGAGCAGGGCCGGCAGCCGGTCGACCGTCCATGCGGCCGACGCGATCTCGGCGTCGTCCGGCGGGTGCTCCTCCCGCCCCTCCGGCGCGTAATAGAGGGGGACGAGCGTTCCCGCGGTGGCGGCCCAGGTGTCCGGCGGCAGCGGCACGCGGGTCGTCCAGGCGAACTCGTCCCAGGAGAAATCGGCTCGGTTCATGGTCGCAGGAGGACATCACAGGGAGGCCGGGCATGACCAACCGGGCCCCATGTACTAGAGTTATCTCGACATCGAGATATCTGCCGAGGCGTGCCGCAGTCGCACATCGTCATCGGTCTGGCGGTAAGGCGTGCCTAACTTAGCCTTACCTTAGCGGATCGGCCAAGAGGGCGTGGCGGCAGGATGCGGTGGTAAGCGCACAGAAATGAAGGAGACTGTCGTGTCGGCGAACAGCTTCGACGCCCGCAGCACGCTGCAGGTGGGCGACGAGTCGTACGAGATCTTCCGGCTGGACAAGGTGGAGGGCTCGGCCCGCCTGCCGTACAGCCTCAAGGTCCTGCTCGAGAACCTGCTCCGCACGGAGGACGGCGCGAACATCACCGCCGACCACATCCGCGCCATCGGCGGCTGGGACTCGCAGGGCCAGCCCTCTCAGGAGATCCAGTTCACGCCGGCCCGCGTGATCATGCAGGACTTCACCGGTGTGCCCTGTGTCGTGGACCTGGCCACCATGCGTGAGGCCGTCAAGGAGCTCGGCGGCGACCCGGCGAAGGTCAACCCGCTCTCCCCGGCCGAGCTGGTCATCGACCACTCCGTCATCGCCGACAAGTTCGGCACCAACGAGGCCTTCGCGCAGAACGTCGAGCTGGAGTACGGCCGCAACCGCGAGCGCTACCAGTTCCTGCGCTGGGGCCAGACCGCCTTCGACGACTTCAAGGTCGTCCCGCCCGGCACCGGCATCGTCCACCAGGTGAACATCGAGCACCTGGCCCGTACCGTCATGGTCCGCAACGGCCAGGCGTACCCCGACACCCTCGTCGGCACCGACTCGCACACCACGATGGTCAACGGCCTCGGTGTGCTGGGCTGGGGCGTCGGCGGTATCGAGGCCGAGGCCGCGATGCTGGGCCAGCCGGTCTCGATGCTCATCCCGCGTGTCGTCGGCTTCAAGCTGACCGGTGAGCTCACGCCCGGCACCACCGCCACCGACCTGGTGCTGACCATCACCGAGATGCTGCGCAAGCACGGCGTCGTCGGCAAGTTCGTCGAGTTCTACGGCGAGGGCGTGTCCGCCACCTCGCTCGCGAACCGCGCCACCATCGGCAACATGTCGCCGGAGTTCGGCTCCACCGCCGCGATCTTCCCGATCGACGACGAGACCATCAAGTACCTGAAGCTCACCGGCCGCTCGGAGCAGCAGCTCGCGCTCGTCGAGGCGTACGCCAAGGAGCAGGGCCTCTGGCTGGACCCGAAGGCCGAGCCGGACTTCTCCGAGAAGCTGGAGCTCGACCTGTCGACGGTCGTCCCGTCGATCGCCGGCCCGAAGCGCCCGCAGGACCGCATCGTCCTCGCCAACGCGGCCGAGCAGTTCAAGACGGACGTCCGCAACTACGTCGACAGTGTCGACGAGGCGGGCCAGGAGTCCTTCCCGGCCTCGGACTCCCCGGCCATGGCGCCCAACGGCGCTCCGTCCAACCCGGTCACCGTGACCGCCCCCGACGGCTCGACGTACGAGATCGACCACGGTGCGGTGACGGTCGCGGCCATCACCTCCTGCACCAACACCTCCAACCCGTACGTCATGGTCGCCGCCGCGCTCGTCGCGAAGAAGGCCGTGGAGAAGGGCCTGACCCGCAAGCCGTGGGTCAAGACCACCCTCGCCCCGGGCTCCAAGGTCGTCACCGACTACTTCGACAAGGCCGGGCTCACCCCCTACCTCGACAAGGTCGGCTTCAACCTCGTCGGCTACGGCTGCACCACCTGCATCGGCAACTCCGGCCCGCTGCCGGAGGAGGTCTCCAAGGCCGTCAACGACCACGACCTCGCGGTCACCTCGGTCCTCTCCGGCAACCGGAACTTCGAGGGCCGGATCAACCCCGACGTCAAGATGAACTACCTGGCGTCCCCGCCGCTGGTCGTCGCGTACGCCCTCGCCGGCTCCATGAAGGTGGACATCACCAAGGACGCCCTGGGCATCGACCAGGACGGCAACCCGGTCTACCTGAAGGACATCTGGCCCTCCGAGGCCGAGGTCAACGACGTCGTGGCGAACGCCATCGGCGAGGACATGTTCAACAAGTCCTACTCCGACGTCTTCGCGGGCGACGCCCAGTGGCAGGCGCTGCCGATCCCGACCGGCAACACCTTCGAGTGGGACCCGCAGTCCACCTACGTCCGCAAGCCCCCGTACTTCGAGGGCATGACGATGGAGACCACCCCGGTCTCCGACATCACGGGCGCCCGTGTCCTCGCCAAGCTGGGCGACTCGGTCACCACCGACCACATCTCCCCGGCCGGTGCGATCAAGGCCGACACCCCGGCCGGCAAGTACCTCACCGAGCACGGTGTGGAGCGTCGTGACTTCAACAGCTACGGCTCGCGCCGAGGCAACCACGAGGTCATGATCCGCGGCACCTTCGCCAACATCCGCCTGCGCAACCAGATCGCGCCGGGCACCGAGGGCGGCTACACGCGCGACTTCACCCAGCCGGACGCGCCCGTGTCGTTCATCTACGACGCCTCGCGCAACTACATCGAGCAGGGCACCCCGCTGGCCATCCTGGCCGGCAAGGAGTACGGCTCCGGCTCGTCCCGCGACTGGGCCGCCAAGGGCACCGCGCTCCTCGGCGTCAAGGCCGTCATCGCCGAGTCGTACGAGCGCATCCACCGCTCGAACCTCATCGGCATGGGCGTCCTGCCGCTCCAGTTCCCGGAGGGCGCCTCGGCCGCCTCCCTCGGCCTGACCGGCGAGGAGACCTTCTCCTTCACCGGCGTCGAGGAGCTCAACAACGGCACCACGCCGCGCACGGTCAAGGTCACCACCGACACCGGTGTCGAGTTCGACGCGGTCGTCCGCATCGACACCCCCGGCGAGGCGGACTACTACCGCAACGGCGGCATCATGCAGTACGTGCTGCGCAGCCTGATTCGCCAGTAGGCCGTCCGGTACGGCAGTTGAGGGGCCGCATCCCTGGAAGGACACAGGGGCGCGGCCCCTTCGCGTCACACCGTCACACCCACCCGCGCTGCGCCGCCCGTGCCCCCAGCTGGAAACGGCTGGCCGCGCCCAGCCGCTCCTGCAGTTCGCTCACCCGTCGACGCAGCGTCCGCAGGCTCACCCCCAGGTGCCGGGCCACCGCCTCGTCCTTCATTCCGGCGGCGAGCAACCTCGTCAACGCCCGCTCGCCCTCGGTGAGTTCGCCGTCGGTGACCGGCTGACCGAGCGGCGTCGCCTGCTGCCAGGCCAGCTCGAAGAGCTTCTGCAGCGCTTCGGTCACCGCCGAGTGCCGTACCACCGCCGCGCAGTAGCCGCCGGCGGCGGAGGCGGTCAGCGGCAGCATCGCCGTGCGGCCGTCGACCACCAGCAGTTTGATCGGCACGGTGGGCAACACCCGGGCCTGCTCGCCGAGTTCGACCATCTTCCAGGCGTGGTAGAGCACGTCCGGGTCCTCCAGGGCGGTGGCCGCGTACACCGTGCGGTAGACGACGCCACGGCTCAGCAGATCCGCCTGGAGGTCCAACTGCGGGGTGCGCGGGGCGAGATACGGGGGCGTGTCGAAGACGCACACCTCGTGTTCGGCGCGCGCGTACAGCTCCTCCAGGCGCGCCGCGTTGGCGCCCTCGCCCGACACGACGTCGACCAGGCGCGACGGTTCCTCGCGCAGCAGCCCCGCCTCGTACGCCGTCGCCATCTCGTCGGCGGTGGCGGCGAGCAGCTCCGACTCGGTCTCGCGTCGCCGGATCAGGGCCCGGATCGCCACGCGCGGATCGACGGCCCGTAACCCGCCCGTGGAGTCGGGCGGCTGGAGCAGACCGAGCGTGAGCAGCCGCTCGCAGGCCTCGCGCACCCGGGCCGGGGACGCGCCGGTGAGCCGTGCCCAGCCGACCGCGCCCGCGTCGGGTTGATGGAGAACCGCCTGGTACAGCAGCTCGTCGAAGGCGGAGACCCCCACCGCGGCCCAGGGGCTCGCGGCAGGGGTCTGTCTGAGTGCCGGCTGTCTGATTGCCGAGTCGTATGCCGTGTTCACCATGGCTCGGCACGCTAGAGGATCTTTGTTAAGGCTGCCGCACCGCTTTTGGCGGCGCTCCTACTTCAGGCCATACGCCCGCAGGACGGTCTGATCGACCTGGTTTCCGGCACCGTCGGCGGCCTGCACGCGCAGCGACACGGACTCCGCGCCCTTCGGGTGCCTGATCTCGGCCTTGCCGTTCCGGACCTTCGCCTCCTTCCAGGACGTTCCGTCGTCGTACGAGACCCAGGCCTTGAGGGCCTTGGCCTTGACGCTCCCCACCTGATCCCGGACGGAGAGGCGCAGATCCAACTCCCGCTTGGCTTCAGCGCGGTTGAGGAGGTCGAGCCCGTCCAGGTCGTACTCGACGGAGAGCAGGGGCAACGCCGTCACCTCGTCGGTGTGTGCCGAGGCGAAGGACCATTCGGTGTGGGTGCTCGTCGAGTACGGCGTCCAGTCGGCCTTGCGCTGCGTGTCGAGCACGAAGCGGTACGAGGACTTCGCCGCCGGAACGTCGAAGACGCCGTACCCGCCGAGCGTCGAGTCGCCGACCAGCTGCCCGTCCGCGTAGAGCTTGCCCTGCGCGGTGTCGTTGACGTCTCTGACGTACCCGTAGTGACCGGGCGTCGAGTCGCTCAACTCCGGTACCTGGAGGGTGAGTTTGTCGCCGGTGCGCTCAGAGAGGCCGTACTCGCTGCTCGTGGCCGGGCGCACCACCTGGCGCAGCCAGTCCTCGCTCGGCTGGGTGCCCGCCTTGGCGTAGGTCCGCAAGGTGTTCCACTGGCCCCCGTACGACTCCCAGGACGGGTAGACGGTGTGCCAGACGCGGGTGTCCGGGCTGACGTTGAAGTACTCGGTGCGTTCCTGGCCGAGTTGCATGTAGTCGCTGGACTCGACCCCGAACAGCTGCCAGGGACGGAAGGTGTAGACGGTGTCGGCTCCCAACTCGCCTGCCCTGCCCGCGTAGTAACGGCTCGTCACCTTCGCCGTGGTGGAGCGGTCCAGGGTGTACGTCTGGTCCGGCGAGATCGCTCCGGACTGGGGGAGGGTCACGTTGTAGACGTACGGGCTGACCTCTGTGCCGCCCAGCTTGAGCGTGACCTTCTTGCCGCTCTTCAGCAGGGTGGTGAGCTTCTCGCCGTCCTCGCCGGTGGCGACCATCACCGGCATCGTCGCCCTGTCCACGGCCGTGAGCCAGTGGCCGGCCTTCTTGCGGTACGCGATCAGATAACTCGCGCCCGCCTCGGCCGCGTTGGCCATCGCCTCGTCCGGCCCCCACGTGTCGGCGGCGACCCCGACCACCACAGCCTTGCCCTTGACGTCGAGCCCCTCGAAATCGGTCGCCGTGCCGGCGCCCGCGTCCACCGCCTGCACCTTCCGGGCACCGGTGATCTTCACCGGGAAGTCGTTGTACGTGTTCGCGTAGTCGAGCGGCAGCGCGTACTTCTCGGGACTTGTGACGCTCGCCGTCAACTCCTTCGCGTACAGACGGAACTTGGAGTAGAACTCAAGGGATCCCTCGGTGACCTTCTCGGTCGGCGCCACATAGATGTGCTCGGTCCAGGGGCCCTGGCTGTACGTCAACCCCCAGGAGCTCCCGGGCCCTTCGCGGTGCCAGGAGGTACTGAAGCCCTGGTGCTCGGCGTCCTCCTTGGTCTTCGGCTTGATCTCCACCGCCTTGCGGGCGTCGAGCGTGACCTCGGTGTCCCCGTCGACCTTGATCTCGGGGTCGCCGACGACCGACGTGCCGACGGCCACGCCGCCCGCGTCCTTGTCGGGGATCCAGGTGGCGATGGAGTACGTACCGGCCGGGACCTCCCAGGTCCCGGTGGCGCCCAGGGAGCCGTAGGCGTTGGCGTAGGCGCCGTTCAGCTCCTGCAACGTGTAGAGCGACCCCCCGGTGGTCGGCTTGCCGTCGCGGCCCACCAGGGAGACCTTCAGGTCGTACTTCTTCGGCTGCTTCTCGAAGCCGACACCCGTCGTGACCAGGATGCCGTCGGCGGCCGCGGTGATGTGGCCCGCGTACCGACCCTGGGCCTGCTTCGCCGGGTCGACGCCGACCGGGACGGTGGCGCTGCCCTTCGCGGGCACGGTCACGGTGCCGGCCCCCAGGGTGACGTCGGTGAGGGAGGACGAGAGCTTCAACTCCACCGGCGCGTCAGTGGTGTTGGTGTACGTGATGTCCCTGCTGTCGACCTCCGTGTCGCCGTCCTCGTACTTGCCGAAGCTGAGTGTCGAGGTACCGAAGACGTTCTGCTTGACCGCCCGCACGGCGTCGACGCGGCCGTCGCCCTGCTCGAACACGGAGTTGTCGGCGTTCGTCTTCGCGGTACTGGCCAGGGCCTGCTTGATCTGCTCGCCCGTCCAGTCCGGATGGGCCTGCGCGACCAGCGCCGCCGCGCCCGCCACGTGCGGGGTCGCCATCGAGGTGCCGTTCGCCGCCGTGTAGTTGTCGTCGAGCGGCGTGCCCATGGAGGTACCGGAGGCGCGGGCCGCCGTGATGCCGACGCCGGGCGCGGTGATCTCCGGCTTGACCGCCAGGTCGCCGCGGCGCGGGCCACGGCTCGAGAACGAGGCGAGCTTGTCGGACTTGTCGACCGCGCCGACCGTGAGCGCCGAGTCGGCGATGCCCGGCGTACCGACGGTCTGCTCCCGCGGGCCCGAGTTGCCCGAGGCGATCACGAAGAGGGTGCCGGTCGACGCGGACAGCTCGTCCACCGTCTCGCTCATCGGGTCCGAGGGGCCGGAGGCCGTACCGCCGAGGGACATGGAGACGATGTCGGCGCCGGAGTCCGCCGCCCACTGCATGCCGGCGATGATCCACGACGTCTGGCCGGAGCCCGCGTTGTTGAGGACCTTGCCGACCATCAGCTCCGCGCCCGGCGCCACGCCCTTGAGCTTGCCGTCGGAGGCGGCACCTGAGCCGGCGATCGTGGACGCGACATGGGTGCCGTGACCGTGGCCGTCCTGTACCTCCTGATCGGGCACGAAGGTCTTCGATTCCCCGATCTTGCCCGCGAGGTCCGGGTGTCCGGCGTCCACGCCCGTGTCCAGGACGGCGACCTTGACGCCCTTGCCGTCGTAGCCGGCCTGCCAGACCTCGGGGGCGCCGATCTGCGGGACACTGACGTCGAGGGACGCCTTGACCTTGGCGTCCAGCCAGAGCTTGTCGAGGCCGCCGTCGAGCTGCCTGGCCGCCTTGGCCGTGGGATCGGCGGCCGTCTTCTCGGCGTCGGGGGCGATGTCCGCCCAGAACCGCTCGGCGGTGGACTTCTTCGCGGTGAGCGCGGCGCCGTGGATGCCGGGAAGGGACAGCGTCCTGCGCGCGCCCTCGGGGGTGGTGTTCCCCTGGCGGTAGGTGGCGATCAGCGGGATGGCGCCGGTCTTCGAGTCCGCGTACCCCTGCTTGACGAGCTGGGTGACGTTGAACAGGGCCGGGTCGAGGCGGCCCGCCTGGAGCAATGGGATCGCGTCGTTCGGTACGACGCTGACCTCGCCGTTCTCCTCGCTCGACAGGAACGTGGCGGACTCGCGGCCCTTGCCGCGCCGGACGTCGACGGCGGACTTGCCGCCTGCGGCGGTGGTGAGGGTGACCGTGTCGCCGGTGATGAGGGTGACGGTCTGCGTGCTCGTGGTGCCGGGCTTGGTGGCCGACTTGGTGACCTGGGACGCGGGATCGGCCACTGAGGGCGTGATGGCCCCCGTGAGCAGACCGCCCGCGGCTGCCACGGCCCAGAGGGCGTGGAGTCTTCGCATGTGTGGACTTCCTCCCCTGAACACTGAAATCGCTTCCGTCCTGGTAAGCGGAAGCCAGTGATCAGGGTGGGCGTTGTGGGGAATGCGGCTCAAGGGATTCCTGTGGCCGGGGCGTGCCAATGCCCCCTTCGGCCACGGCTGTTGACGGTCAGCCTGACCGCAATTGATCCGCAAGTAGGCGCTCTTGTAAGGAAGTTGGGCCGCACCTCCACACGGGGGTGCGGCCCCTTCGCGATCAGAGCCAGCCGCGTTGCGAGGCCCGCACCCCCAGCTGGAACCGGCTCGCCGCCCCCAGCCGCTCCTGCAGCTCACTCACCCGCCGCCGCAGGGTCCGCAGGCTCACCCCCAGATGGCGGGCCACCGCCTCGTCCTTCATCCCGGCCGCCAGCAGCCTGATCAACGTCTGTTCGCCCTCGGTGAGTTCACCGTCGCCGACCGGCTGGCCGAGCGGTGTCGCCTGCTGCCATGCCATCTCGAAAAGCTTCTGCAGGGCTTCGGTCACCGCCGAGTGCCACACCACGACGGCGCAGTAGCCGCCCGCCGCGGAGGAGGTCAGCGGGAGCATCGCCCGACGCCCGTCGACCACCAGCAGTTTGACCGGCACGGAGGGCAACACCCGGGCCTGCTCACCGAGTTCGACCATCTCCCAAGTGCGGGAGAGGACGTTCGGATCTTCCAGGGCGGGCGCCGCGTAGATCCCGCGGGAGACGATCCCGCGGCTGAGCAGATCGGCCTGGAGACCCAGCTGACGGACGGGCGGTGCGAGATACGGAGGTGTGTCGAAGAGGCACACCTCGTGCTCGGCGCGCGCGTACATCTCGTCCAGGCGGGCGGCGATGGCACCCTCGCCGGAAGCGACCTCGATCAGCCGGGACGGCTCCTCGCGCAGCAGCCCGGCCTCGTACGCGGTAGCCATCTCCTCGGCGGTGGCGGCGAGCAGTTCGGACACCGTCTCGCGCCGTCTGATCAGCCCGCGGACCGCCACTCTCGGGTCGATCGCGCGTAATCCCCCCATGGAGTCCGGCGGTTGGAGCAGCCCGACCGCGAGCAGCTGGTTGCAGGATTCGCGCACCTGGGCCGGGGAGGCGCCGGTCAGGAGCGCCCAGCCGGCCGCGCCGGCATCGGGCTGGTGGAGGATCGCCTGGTATACCAGCTCGTCGAAGGCGGAGACCCCCACCGCGGCCCAGGGGCTCGCGGCAGGGGTCTGGTCTGCCGTGTCGTATGCCGTGTTCACCATGGCTCGGAACGGTAGGCAATGTTTGTTAAGGCTGTTGGTACCGGCCTGGGATGCCGTCTACTTCAGGCCGTCTACTTCAGGCCGAACGCCCGCACCACGGTCTGGTCGACCGCGTTGCCGTCCCGGTCGGCGGCCCGAACGCGCAGCGACACGAACCCGGCGCCGTTCTTCGGGTGCTTGAGCTCCGCCTTGCCGTGCCGGACCTTCACCTCCTTCCAGGTCGTGCCGTCGTCGTAGGAGACCCACGCCTTCAGCTGACCGGTCGTGATGCTCTTGTGCTGGTCCCGGACGGAGAGTCCGAGCTCCGACCTCCCCTTGGACTCGACCCGGTTCAGGAGGTCCAGCCCGTCCACGTCGTAATCGACGGAGAGCAGCGGCAGCGCCGTCTGCTGTTCCGTGCGCGCCGAGGCGAAGGACCATTCGGTGTGGGTGCTCGTGGAGTACGTCGCCCAGTCGGCCGTACGCCGGGCGTCGAGCACGAAGCGGTACGCGGTCGTCGCCGCCGGGACGTCGAAGGTTCCTGAGCCGCGCACGGAGTCGCCGATCAGCTTCCCGTCCGCGTACAGCGCGCCCTTCGCGGTGTCCTGGGCATTGTCCACGTACCCGTAGTGACCGGGTGCGGCATCGCTCAACTCCGGTACTTTGAGGGTGAGTTTGTCGCCGGTGCGCTGGGAGACGCCGTACTGCTCACTGGACGCCGGGCGCACGACCTGGCGCAGCCAGTCCTCGTCGGGTACCCGGCCCGCCTTGTCGAAGGTCCGCAGGGTGTTCCACTGGGACAGGGGCGCATTCACGTCGGGGTAGACGGCGTGCCAGACACGGGTGTCGGGGGCGACGTTGTAGTACTCGGTGCGCTCCGTGCCGAGTGGCGTCTTGTAGCTGGCCTCGACGGCGGCGGACTGCGAGGGGCGGTACCGGTAGACGGCGTCCTTGCCGACCTGGCCGGCCTTGCCCCCGTGGTAACGGACCTTGTGCCGCACGGTGTTGGAGCTGTTCAGGGAGTACGTCTGGTTCTCCGCGATGGCGCCGGTCTGCGGGAACATCACGTTGTAGACGTACGGGCTGACCGCGGTGCCGTCCAGCTTCAGCGTGACCTTCTTCCCGCTCTCGAGCAGTGCCCCGAGTTTCGCGCCGTCCTCGCCGGTGGCGACCATCAGCGGGATCGTCGCGCTGTCCACCCAGGAGATCCAGTACCCGGGCGTCTCGCGGTACGCGATCACGTAACCGGCCCCGGCCTTGGTCGCGTTGGCCAGCGCCTCGTCCGCCGTCTTCCCGGCCGACAGCCGGACGACCGCCACCTTGCCCTTGACGTCGAGCCCTTCGAAGTCGGCCGCGCTGCCGCTGCCGGCGGCCACCGCCCGCACCTTCCGCTCGCCGCTGAACCCCGCCGGGAGGCCCTTCTGCGTCTGTGCGTAGTCGAGGGGAAGCGCGTACTTCTCGGGACTGGTGACGCTCGCCGTCAACTCCTTGGCGGCCAGCCGGAACTTGGAGACGAACTCGAACATGCCCTCCGTGACCTTCTCGGTCGGAGTGACGTAGACGCGGTCGGTCCACCAGTTCTGAAGGTACGTCACCCTGAGGGCGGAACCCGGACCTTCCCGGTGCCAGCTGGTGGTGAACCCCTGGAACTCGGAGTCCTCCCTGGTCTTCGGCTTGATCTCGACGGCCTTGCGGGCGTCGAGGACGACCTCGGTGTCCTGGTCGACCTTGATCTCGGGATCACCGACGACCGAGGTGGCGACCTCCAGTCCGCCCGCGTCCCGCTCCGAGATCCAGGCCGCCGTGGAGTACGTGCCGGCCGGCACGTTGAGGGTGTAGCCGCTGCCGATGTACCCGGTCGTTGCCGGGTACGCGCCGTTCAGCTCCTGCAACATGAAGATCGATGGCGAGGTGGACGGCTTGCCGCCGCGGTTCACCAGCGACACCTTCAGGCGGTAGGTCTTCGGCTGCTTCTCGAAGCCGACGGCCGTGGTGACCCGGACGCCGTCGGCGCTCGCGGTGATGTGGCCCGTGTACCGGCCCTCGGCCTGGTCGGCGGGGGCGACCGTGACCGCGACGGTGGTGGTGCCGTTCGCCGGGACGGTCACGAGGCCCGTGGCCGGGGTGGCCGCGGTGAGGGACGAGGAGAGCTTCAACTCCACTGCCTTGTCAGTGGTGTTGGTGTACGTGATGTCCTTGCTGTCGGTCTCGGTGTCGCTGTCCTTGTACGTGCCGAAGCTGAGCGCCGGGGTCGCGAAGACGCCCTGCTCGACGGCCTGTACGGCGTCCACCCGGCCGTCGCCCTGCTCGAACACGGTGGTGTCCGGGCTGGTCTTCGCGGTGCTGGCGAGGGCCTGTTTGATCTGCTGGCCCGTCCAGTCCGGATGCGCCTGGGCGACCAGCGCGGCGACGCCTGAGACATGCGGAGTCGCCATCGACGTGCCGTTCGACGACGTGTAGGTGTCGTCGACGGGCGTGCCCATGGTGGTACCTGCGGCACGGGCCGCGACGATGCCCACGCCCGGCGCGGTGATCTCCGGCTTGATCGCGGAGTCACCGAGGCGCGGGCCCCGGCTGGAGAAGGAGGCCAGCTTGTCGGACTTGTCGACCGCGCCCACCGTCAGCGCGGAGTCGGCGATGCCGGGCGTGCCGATGGTCCCCTCCGCCGGGCCGGTGTTGCCGGCGGCGACCACGAAGAGGGTGCCTGTGGACGCGGACAGCTCGTCCACGGTCTCGCTCAGCACGTCGGAGGCGCCCGACGCGGTACCGCCCAGCGACATCGAGACGATCTTCGCCCCCGAGTTCGCCGCCCACTGCATGCCCTCGAGGATCCAGGAGGTCTGGCCGCGACCGTCGTTGCCCAGCACCTTGCCGACCAGCAGCTCCGCACCGGGCGCCGCGCCCTTGAGCTTGCCGTCCGAGGCCGCGCCCGAGCCGACGATCGTGGACGCCACGTGGGTGCCGTGGCCGTGACCGTCCTGCACGGCCTGGTCAGGGACGAAGGTACGCGACTCGGTGATCCTGCCCGCGAGGTCCGGGTGCCCGGTGTCCACGCCGGTGTCCAGGACCGCGACCTTGACGCCCTTGCCGTCGTAGCCGGACTGCCACACCTCGGGGGCGCCGATCTGCGGAACGCTCACATCGAGGGACGCCTCCACCTTGGCGTCCAGCCAGATCTTCTCGATGCCCTCACCGAGCAGGCGTGCGGCCTTCGAGGTCGGTTCGGTGCCCAGCGCGGGGGCGATGTCCGCCCAGAACGCGGTGGACTTCTCGGCGCTCAGTGCGGCGCCGTCGATCCCGGGCAGCGCGAGCGTGCGACGCGCGCCGTCGGGGGTCGCGCTGCCCTTGGCGTAGGTCGCGATGACCGGGGTGGCCCCGGCCTGGGCGTCGGTGTAGCCCTGCTTCATCAGCTGGGTGATGTTGAACAGGGCGGGGTCGAGGCGGCCCGCCTGGATCAGCGGGAGCGCGTCGGAGGGCAAGACGCTGATCTCGCCGTCGCGTTCGCTGGACAGGAAGGTGACGGCCTCACGGCCCTTGCCACGCTGTACGTCCACGGCGTACTTGCCGTCCGGGCTGGTCGTGAGCGACACGGTGTCGCCGGTGACGAGGGTCACGGTCTGCTGGTTCGGGGCGCCGGCCGTGGCCGCACCCCGCACGTCCGGGGCCTCGGGCATGGTAACCGGCGATCCCGGACCGGCCGCCGCGGGTGCGATGCCACCCGTGAGCATTCCCGCCGCTGCCGCCACGGCCCAGAGGGCGTGGAGTCTTCGCATGTGTGGGCTTCCTCCCCTGCACGCTGAATGAGGCTTCCGGCCTGGTGAGCGGATGCCAGTGATCAGGGTGAGCGCCGTACGGAAAGCGACTCAAGGGATTCCTGTGGCCAAGGAGTGCCAATGCCCCCTTCGGCCAGGGGAATTGGCGCTTTCGTAGGTCTTCGTCAGGTCTTGTCGTCGCACTCCCGTCGTGCGCCCGCCGCGAGGGCGTGCGACGACGGCCCGGGCATCCCACCCGCCCTGCTGCCCGGAGTCTTCGAGCGCTTCACCCGCGCCGACACCTCCCCCTCCGCACGGACGCCCGAGCGGGAGGGGCGGGGCTGGGACTGGCCGTCGCGGCGGCGATCACGTCCGCGCACGGCGGCCGTATCGACGTGCACAGTGTCCCCGGGTGCACGGAGTTCACCGTCGACCTCCCGGCAGCGGACCAGCCGGCGGGGGTGCAGGACTCCCGGAGCAGGCCGACGTCGGTCTAGGCGATCCGGCCTCCATCCCCCGCACGTGACGCAGGCACTAGTCTGATGCCGCTGAACAGCCGTGCGACACAGGGGACTTGTGATGGGCGACCGGCATACGCCGCTGAGCACCGGGGAATCGGAGCCCGTCGGGTCCATAGGCGGCTACACGCTCGTCGACCGGCTCGGCAGCGGCGGCATGGGCGTCGTCCACCTCGCCCGCGCCGCCTCCGGACGCCAGGTCGCGGTCAAGGTCGTCCACGCGCAGTACGCGCAGGACGAGGAGTTCCGGGCCCGCTTCCGCCAGGAGGTCGCGGCGGCCCGCCGGGTGAGCGGGGCGTTCACCGCCCCGGTCGTGGACGCCGATCCCGACGCCGAACTCCCGTGGATGGCCACCCTGTACGTGCCGGGCCGCACGCTGGAGGACATCGTCGCCAAGGAAGGCGCCCTGGGCGGTGCCGAGTTGCGCACGCTGGCGCTGGGCCTGGTCGAGGCGCTGCGGGACATCCACCGGGCGGGCGTGGTGCACCGGGACCTGAAACCGAGCAACGTCCTGATGGCCGAGGACGGCCCGCGCGTCATCGACTTCGGCATCTCGCGCGCCGCCGACAACCAGGCCCTCACCGTGACCGGACGGCTGATCGGCACCCCGCCCTTCATGTCCCCGGAGCAGTTCGCCTCGCCCCGGGACGTCACCGCCGCCTCGGACGTGTTCTCGCTGGGTTCGCTGCTGGTGTACGCGGCCACGGGCAAACCGTCCTTTCGAGGGCGAGAGCCCGTACATGACGGGTTATCAGGTCGTCCACGAGCGACCCGCCCTGGACGGTGTGCACGAGCCGCTGCTGGGCATCGTCGAGCACTGTCTGGACAAGGACCCGGCCGCGCGGCCCCGACTGGACGACCTGCACCGGTTGTTCGTGACTCTCCCGGACACCGCGGCCGGCGCCTCGGTGGCGGCCGGTCCGCCGACCGTGCCGGGAGGCCGGCGGGCCGCGCGGCGGCACGGTGCCACGACGGCCGTGGCAGGTCCCGCCCGCCGTGGAAGCCGGACGCGTCGACTCGTGGTCCTGGCCGCGGCCCTCGCCGTGACCGTGGTCGGCGGGTCGGTGTACCACCTGGTGTCGAGCGTCGAGACCACCGAGGGCACGCCCGTCGCGCGTACGTCCGCGTCCCTGGGCCCAGCCCTCCCCACCGGGTGGCAGCCCTGGCAGGCGAGCCTCGTCCGGGCCGTGAAGGACGAGTCCCTGATCGTCAACGTGGACAGTGTGGATTCCGGCTGTGTGGCCGGGGGACCCTCGGTGTACTGCGCGGGGACCGGCTTCACGGTCGCCCGGATCGACGCCGCCTCGGGCCGCGTCGCGTGGCGCTTCGGCAGCAGCCCCCAGTCCTCCGACCGGCCCCTCGGCGTCCGGGACGGGATCGTGTACGGGGCCGACGTGCCGGACGTGACCGAGGTGCGGTCGACGCGGCGGCTGTTCGCCCTCGACGCCGACACCGGGAAACGGCTCTGGACCCGAGAGGTCGACGCGGGCCGTACCGTCGCCCTGTTCGACGGCGGCGTCCTGGCGATGTCGGACGGGGCAGCGGAGTTCGTCGCCGTCAACGGCCGCACGGGCAAGGACCTGTGGCGGACGCCGGCGACATCGTCGGCCGGCACCGCCTGCGACGCGCTGGTCCTTGGCGGCGTCCCCTACGGCGTGTGCGCCGACGCGGACGATCCCACCCAGGGCCCGACCGGCCTGCTGCGCCTCGAACCGGCCGACGGCACGCCCCATGAACTCGACGCCCTGCCGCTGGGCGCGGTGCCGCTCGGCGCCGTCGGCGGGCAGCCGCTGTTCGCGCTGCCGCAGCAGGCGGAGTGGGAGTCGGACGACGGGCGGGACGAGGCGTACAAGACCCTGCTGAGGGTGAACCCGAGCAGCGGTGCCGCCGTCCGGACCCCGCTGGCGGGAATCCCGCGCGGCACGGCCACCCTCGTCGGCGGTGCGGTGTACTTCGTCCGGCCCGACGGGACCGTCACCGCGAACAGGGTGACCGACGGCGCCCGGCTGTGGCAGCGGGGGACGCAACTCGAGAACCTGTCGGCGCCGGTGCTGTCGACGACGTACGACCACCTCTACTTCGCCAACCGCTACGGCCGCCTCCTCGCCCTCGACCGGAAGACCGGCGTCGTGCGGTGGACCACGGACAAGCTGGACGACCCGGGTACGTCGGCGCAGGACAGGATCCCGAGCGTGCTGCTCGTGAAGGACGCGATCGTGGCCGTGGCGGGCGACACGGCCTTCTCCGTACGCCCGGACCGCGCCGGCACCCCCTGACCTCCCTTGCGCCAGCCGTTTACAAGTGCGCCACTCGGCGCTAGCTTCCCCCACAGGTGGGGTGGGAGCGCTCCCACAGGGCAGACCGGAACCTGCCCCGTGGTCGCCCCCACCCCCCGCATCCGCACACACGTCCGCGCAGGCCTATCCGCTGCGCACCCGCGCACCCACACACGGCCCGTACCTCAAGGAACGGACTGATCTGTCATGATCACGACAAAAACGGTATCGGCGGGATCCCCGCGCCGATTAGTACTCCCCACCCGCGCCAGAGCCCTCTTCCTCGTCCTCGTGGCCCTGCTCGCGACGATCCCGGCGCTCAGCCTGGTCGTCACGGCCGGCGGCGAGGCGGAGGCGCACGGCACCCCGATGAAGCCCGGCAGCCGTACCTTCCTGTGCTGGCAGGACGGCCTCACCGACACCGGTGAGATCAAGCCGGTCAACCCGGCCTGCAAGAACGCCCAGCAGGTCAGCGGCACCACGCCGTTCTACAACTGGTTCTCGGTACTGCGCTCGGACGGTGCCGGCCGCACCCGCGGCTTCGTGCCGGACGGCGAGCTGTGCAGCGGCGGCAACACCAACTTCACCGGCTTCAACGCGGCCCGCGACGACTGGCCGCTCACCCACCTCACCTCGGGCGCGACCGTCGACTTCTCGTACAACGCCTGGGCGGCGCACCCGGGTTGGTTCTACGTCTACATCACCAAGGACGGCTTCGACCCCAAGCAGACCCTCACCTGGGACGACATGGAGGCCCAGCCCTTCCTCAGTGTCGACCACCCGCCGCTCAACGGCAGCCCGGGCACGGTCGAGGCCAACTACTCCTGGAACGGCAAGCTCCCCGACGGCAAGTCGGGACGCCACCTCATCTACATGGTGTGGCAGCGCTCGGACAGCGCCGAGACCTTCTACTCCTGCTCCGACGTCGTCTTCGACGGCGGCAACGGCGAGGTCACCGGCATCCGCGACCCGGGCAACCCCACCGAGCCGGTTCCCGGTACCTGCACGGCCACCCGCAGGACGACGGGCAGTTGGAACGGCGGCTACCAGTCCGAGGTGACCGTCACCAACTCCGGCGACGTGCCGATGCTGGGCTGGATGGTCGACTGGACGCTGCCTGGCGGCCAGAAGGTCGACAGCCTGTGGAGCGGCAACGCGACCTACACCGGCCAGGCGGTGATGGTCCACAACGCCGACTGGAACGGTTCGCTGGATCCGGGGGAGAGTACGACGTTCGGCTACGTCGTCTCCGGCTCCGGCGGTGACACGGCGACGACACTTCCCTGCCGGGTCGGCTGAACCGCCGCTCGGGGCGGACCCGGTGGGCTGTGTGTGCCACCGGGTCCGCGAGCCGGCCGGGCGTGGGGGGAGAACGTCCGGTCGGGTGGGGTCGGCTTGTGGTGGGAGCAATGTCCTCGCCTGGCACGGCGACAACGTTGTCTGATGCTTTCCGTGCACGACTCTACCGCTCCGACGGCCGACGATGTCAATCCGGCCCAGGGCCGAACACCCCTGCCAGCCAGTCGAGTTGGCGGCGCACATGTACGGCGTCGCCGCCTTCATGACCGTTGTACGGATAGGCGTGGATCTCCCTGCCGGGATCCGCGCCGGCCAGCTCCCCATAGCGGTTGAACGCGGCGTACGCCCCGCTCGGCGGGCACACCGTGTCGCGCAGGCCCACGCCGAAGTGTGCCGGGGCCTGCGCGCGCCGGGCGAAGGAGATGCCCTCCAGGTAGGACAGGGTGCGGTAGGCCGCCTGTTCGGCGCCCCGGTGGACGGACAGGTACGCGGTGATCTCGCCGTACGGTGCCGCGTCGGTGAGGTCGAGGGCGCGTCGGATGCCGCACAGGAAGGGGGCCGTGACCAGGGCCGCCGCCAGGTCCGGCACCAACCCCGCGACGGCCAGGGCGAGGCCGCCGCCCTGGCTGTTGCCGACGACAGCGACGCGGCCGCCGTCCGCCCCGGGCAGCTCCCGCACCGCGGCGACCGCGCGCACCGCGTCCGTGATCAGGCGGCGGTAGTGGTGGTCCCGCGGGGCGAGCAGGCCGCGTACCGCGGGGCCGGGGCCGCCCGGGGCGCCCGCGTACGGGTCGGGGGTGTCGCCGCCGCAGCCGTACTGGTCGCCCTGGCCCCGGTTGTCCATGAGCAGGTGCGCGTATCCGGCGTTCACCCAGGTCAGCCGCTCGTGCGGGAGGCCGCGCCCGCGGCCGTACCCGGCGTACTCGACGACGGCGGGCAAGGGGGCGCGCACCCCGGCGGGCCGGCTGTACCAGGCGCGGACCGGATCGCCGGCGAAGCCGCGGAAGGTGACGTCCCAGGTCTGCGTCAGCCGCAGACCGCTGTCCACCGGGCGGGCCGACACCACCGGGTCCCGCTGTCCGGCCTCCTTCAGGGTGCCGAGCCAGAACTCGTCGAAGTCGGCGGGCTCTTCGGGATCCGGTCGGTACTGCTCGAGCTCTCTCTGGGGCAGGTCGAACGCGGGCACGGCGGCACCTCACAGGCGTCAACGGGGCGGCTCGGTCCGATCGTTGCGGCCGTAAGTCGGAAAGTTCCGTCGTGGACGCGCCGATCCCTTCATCTCTTCCACCCTCGTCCCGAGGTGAATCCAGGGCTGCGCAGTTGTCCCGCCGCTCAACTTTCCCCTCTGCAGCCCCCATTGACAGCGCTTTCTGCTGCCCCTAAGTTGCCGCGAAGTTACCGGTAAGAGCTCGAAAGTTTCGGTTCCGCGTCCCATGCCACGGGAGGCCCGAGCATGAGCACGTCCACCACGTCGGCCCCACCGCCGGGCACCCAGGACCCCCCTCCGGCCCGGGCCGCGCCCCGCCGCCGTACGCGAAAGGGCGCCCGCCCCGGATGGCGGCGGACCCTGCGCCGGGACTGGCAGCTGTACTCGCTGGCGGTGCTGCCGCTGCTGTTCTTCCTGGTCTTCCGCTATCTGCCGATGATCGGCAACGTCATCGCCTTCCGGCGCTTCGAGCCGGGCGGCTCGATCTTCGGCGAGCAGTGGGTGGGGCTGCGCTATGTGCGCATGTTCCTCACCGACCCCACCTTCTGGCAGGTGTTCCGCAACACCCTGTGGCTCGGCGGACTCACACTGGTCTTCTGCTTCCCGATCCCGATCGTGCTGGCGCTGCTGCTCAACGAGGTGCGTAGACGCTCGCTGAAGCGGTTCGTGCAGTCGGTGTCGTACCTTCCGCACTTCCTGTCGATCGTGATCGTCGCGGGCATCACGATGCAGATGCTCGCCACGGACGGCCCGGTCAACCACGCCCTCGGCTGGTTCGGGCACGAGCCGATCCGGTTCATCCAGGAACCGGAATGGTTCCGCACGATCTACGTCGGCTCCGAGATCTGGCAGACCGCCGGCTGGGGCACGATCCTCTATCTCGCCGCGCTCACCACGATCCACGAGGACCTGTACGAGGCCGCGCGCATCGACGGTGCCAACCGCTGGCAGCAGATCTGGCACGTCACCCTGCCCGGCATCCGGCCCACGATGATCACGCTGCTGATCCTCAACATCGGCACCTTCATGGCGGTCGGCTTCGAGAAGGTCCTGCTGCTCTACAACCCGCTGACGTATCCGAAGGCCGACGTGATCTCCACGTACGTCTACCGGACCGGTGTCGAGTCCAGCAGCTTCAGCTACGCCGCCGCCATCGGCCTGTTCGAGGCGGTCATCGGCCTGGTGCTGATCTTCTCCGCCAACCAGCTCTCGCGCCGCACAGTGGGGACGAGCCTGTGGTGAGCGTCAACCGGCCCACGCGTGGATACCGCGTCTTCCAGGGCGTCAACGGGGTGATCCTCACCCTCGTCGTGATCGTGACCCTGTACCCGTTCGTGAACATCGTCGCGCGGTCCTTCAGCGGAGAACGGCAGATCCGGGCCGGTGAGGTGGCGTTGTGGCCCAAGGGTTTCAACCTCACCACGTACAAGATCGTGTTCCAGGACTCGATGTTCTGGCGGAACTACGGCAACACCGTGCTCTACACGGTCGTGTCCACCGTCATCGCCATGGTCCTGACGACCTGTTACGCCTACGTCCTGTCGAAGAAGCAGCTGCGCGGGCGCGGACTGTTCGTCGGCATCGCCGTGTTCACCATGTTCTTCACCGGCGGTCTGATCCCCAACTACGTGCTGATCAGCAGCCTCGGCATGAAGAACACCATCTGGGCGCTGGCCATCCCCAACGCGATCAGCGTCTTCAACCTCCTGGTGATGAAGGCCTTCTTCGAGAGCCTGCCGACCGATCTGGAGGAGGCCGCGCAGATCGACGGCCTCAGTACGTACGGCATCCTCCTGCGGATCGTGCTGCCGCTGTCCAAGGCGGTCGTCGCGACGATGATCCTGTTCTACTCGGTGGCCTTCTGGAACTCCTGGTTCGCGGCGTTCCTGTACATGGACAGCACCGAGCTGATGCCCGTCACCGTCTATCTGCGCAACCTCATCTCGGGCGCCACCGGCGGCGGCAACGCCGGTGCCGCCACCGAGCAGCTCAGCCAGGTCGGGGCGAACATCCAGTCGGTCACGATCGTGCTCACCGCGCTCCCGATCCTCTGCGTGTACCCGTTCGTCCAGCGGTACTTCGTCTCGGGCGTGATGCTCGGCGCGGTCAAGGGCTGACGGCACCTCAATTCACTTACGGAACAAAGGAGTATCCGTGACGAACGCAGGAGAGCTGTCCCGGCGTCAGATCCTGGCCGCCGCGGGATTCATCGGCCTCGCCACCCTCACCGGCTGCGGCAGCGGGGACGACGGCGGGGACTCCAAGGACCTGTCGAAGAAGCAGAACGGGGCGATGAAGGAGTACCGCGCCGGGCAGCAGTTCAAGGCCGCCACGGCGCTGTCCTTCTCGGTCCTGCACAACAACAACCCGGTCTATCCGACGAAGGACAGCTGGCTGTTCTGGAAGGAGCTCACCAAGCGCACCGGAGTCACCCTGAAGCCGGTCGACGTTCCGCTCGTGGACTACGAGAAGAAGCGCAGCGTCCTGATCGGCGCGGGCGACGCCCCGTTCCTCATCCCCAAGACGTACCACCCGGCGGAGGTCGCCTTCGTGTCCTCCGGCGCGATCCTCCCGGTCAGCGACTACGTGCACCTGATGCCCAACTACCGGGCCAAGGTGAAGAAGTGGCGTCTTGAGCCCGAGCTCGACTCCATCCGGCAGTCCGACGGCAAGTACTACCTGCTGCCCGGTCTGCACGAGAAGGCCAAGTCCGGCTATTCGCTGTCCTTCCGCACGGACGTCCTCGACAGGCTCGGCCTGAGCCTGCCCACCACCTGGGACGAGGTGTACGAGGTCTTCAAGGCGATCAGGGCGGAGTACCCGGACCGCTACCCCTTCTCCGACCGCTGGAGCATCAACACCCCGTACCCGGTGGCCGCCCTCCTCAGCTACCTCGGGCAGGCGCACGGGGTCAGGGCGGGCTGGACGTACGACAACATCAGCTACGACTCCAAGGCGCAGAAGTTCGTCTTCACCGGCGCGCAGGACGGCTACCGCCGGATGGTCGAGTTCCTGAGAAAACTGGTCGCCGAGAAGCTGATGGACCCGGAGAGCTTCACCCAGACCGACGACGCCGCGGTGCAGAAGCTGCTCGGCGAGAAGTCCTTCGCGATCAGCGCCAACCCGCAGGAGCTGGTGCAGAACTACCGCTACAACCTGGAGAAGCAGGTCGAGGGCGCGAAGATCGAGATGATCCCGGTGCCGCTCGGACCGGCGGGGCCGGTCCTCATCGGCGGCAGTCGCCTCGAGAACGGCGTCATGATCTCCAGCAAGGCGCTCAAGAGCGACAGCTTCGTCGCGATGATGCAGTTCGTGGACTGGCTCTGGTACTCGGACGAGGGCCAGAAGTTCTGCAAGTGGGGTGTCCAGGGCGTCACGTACACCGAGTCCGGCGGCAGCCCCAAGCTGGAGTCGGGCATCAGCCTCATGGGTTCCGACCCGGACGCCCCGAAGGACCTGCAGAAGGACTACGGCTTCTTCAACGGCGTCTTCACCTACGGCGGCAGCTGGGCGCTGGTCTCCTCCTCCTTCAGCCCGGACGAGAAGAAGTTCCAGGCCGCCATGGCGGAGCGCAGAGAGCTGCCCATCGCCCCGGCGCACCCGCTCCAGTCCTTCGAGCAGGAGCAGGCGACGCTCTGGGACACCCCGCTCCGCGATCACGTCACCCAGAACACCCTCAAGTTCGCCCTCGGCAAGCGCCCGCTGTCCGAGTGGGACGCCTATGTCGCCGAGTTGAAGGCGAAGAACATGGACCGGCTGGTCGACCTGCACAACAAGGCGCAGGACCGCTTCAAGAAGGAGAACGGGTGAGCCGTGTGCCCGCCGGGTCGAGCGGCCGGCTCTCCGACGCCCGGCGGTTCCGCGTCGGCACCGGCCGCATCGGTCTCGCCCTGGTCACGTGGCACGGCGATGTCCGGGGGACCGTCCTCGCCGGGGCGCCGGTCGACGCGAGCGGCCAGACGCCGGGGCCCGAGCGGCACGCAAGGCGCCGGTCCGTCCCCGTCGTCGCCCTGGAGGCCTTCGTGCGACGCTCGCTCGTGGACGAGGAGCACGGCAACGCCCGTACGGCCTGGCAGCGCATGGCCGGCCCGCGTTCGCCCCGCCCGCACCAGATCGACGTACTGCCCGAAGCCGCCGAGCCCGCTCGCCGGCACCTGGGACTGCCCGTCGAGGACGAGGCACCGCCGTGGACGGACGAGCGGCGACTGCTCGGAAGGGAGCCGCGTTGAGCACCAGCACATCCGTCACCTTCGGGGAGGGCGTCCTCTCCCGCGCCGCCGCCCTGATCCACACCCTCGCCACCGTCGAAGCGCTGCTGTTAGCCGCCGCCGCGCCGGGCCTGGCCGGACTGCTGCTGGTGGGCCCCGACCCCGCCAACCTCCCCCTGGCCGCCCTGTGCCTCCTGCCCCTCGGCCCGGCCCTGTCCGCCGCCCTGTACGCCCTCCACCACCGCGACCGGGACCTCACCGACCTCCACCCGGCCCGCACCTACTGGCGGGGCTGGCGGCTCAACGCCCTCCCGGCCCTGAAGCTGTGGACGCCGCTGCTCGCCTGGCTGACCGTCCTCGCCTTCACCCTCACCCACTTCTCCGCCACCGGCCTCCCCGGCTGGTGGGCGGTGCTGCTCGCGGCCGTCGGCGCCGGCTCCCTCCTCTGGGGCGCCCACGCCCTGGTGCTCACCTCGCTCTTCGCCTTCCGTACCCGCGACACGGCCCGCCTCGCCGCGTACTTCCTGTTCCGGCACGGCCGCGCCACCCTCGGCGCCGCCTCGCTGCTCGTCCTGGCCGCCGGACTGACCGCCCTGCTGACCGAGGCCCTGCCCGCCCTGCTGGCCGCCCCGCTGCTGCTGTCCCTGCTGCACAGCGGCCGCCCGGTGATCGCCGAGACCCAGGAGGACTTCACCGCATGACCGTGCCCGGCACCCCCAGGATCCCGTACGGCGGTGACTACAACCCCGAGCAGTGGCCGGTGGAGGTCTGGGACGAGGACCACCGCCTCTTCGAGACGGCCCGCATCGACACCCTCACCGTCGGCGTCTTCTCCTGGTCGCTCACCCAACCGGCCGAGGACACCTACGACTTCACCCTCCTCGACCGCATCCTCGACCGTGCCGCCGCCGAGGGCCGCCGGGTCTGCCTCGCCACCGGCACCGCCGCCCTCCCGAGCTGGCTCGCGAAGAGGTACCCCGAGGTCAACCGCACCGACTTCGAGGGCCGCCGGCACCGCTACGGCCAGCGCCACAACTTCTGCCCCAGCTCACCGGCGTACCGTCGCCAGGCCACGGCGATGGCGGATCGCCTCGCCGAACGGTACGCCCGGCACCCGGCGTTGCTCGCCTGGCACGTCAACAACGAGTACGGAGGCGCCTGTTACTGCGACCTGTGCGCCGAGGCCTTCAGGGACTGGCTCCGCGAGAAGTACGCCACCCTCGACGCCCTCAACGACGCCTGGTGCACCACCTTCTGGTCCCACCGCTACACCGACTGGGCCGAGATCGAACCCCCGAACGCCCTCACCGAGCACTGGCGCGGCCCCGACCACACCGCCTTCCAGGGCACCACCCTCGACTACTTCCGCTTCACCACCGACGCCCTCCTCGGCTGCTTCCTCGCCGAGAAGGACGCGATCCGCGCCCACGACCCGGACACCCCCGTCACCACCAACTTCATGGGCATGTACCGCCCCCTCGACTACCACCGCTGGGCACCCCACCTCGACTTCGCCTCCTGGGACAGCTACCCGCCCCTCGACGCCCCGCCCACCTGGCCCGCCCTCGCCCACGACCTGATGCGCGGCCTCAAGGGCGGCGCCCCCTTCTGGCTGATGGAGCAGACCCCGTCCACCACGGCCTGCCGCGACGTCAACCCCCTCAGGCGCCCCGGCGAACTCCGCCTCGCCACCTTCCAGGCCGTCGCCCACGGCGCCGACGCGGCCCTGTACTTCCAGATGCGCGCCTCCCGCGGCGCCTGCGAGAAGTACCACGGGGCGGTCATCGGCCACGCGGGCCGCGACGACACCCGCGTCTTCCGTGAAGTGGCCGACCTGGGGCGGGAGTTGGAGCTGCTCGGAGACGCGAGCCTCGGCGCCCGCACCCCCGCCCGCACCGCCCTGGTCTTCGACTGGGACAGCTGGTGGGCCCTGGAGATCTCCGACGGCCCCTCCCGCCTCGTCCGCTACCAGGACACCGTCCACGCCTACTACCGTGCCGCCCGCGAGGCCGGCGCCGACGTGGACGTGATCCCCCAGACCGCCGACCTCACCCCGTACGACGTGGTCCTCGCCCCCGCCCTGCACATGATCAAGGGCGACCTGGCGGCTCGCCTGGAGGCGGTGGCCGCACGAGGTGGCACTGTCCTCTCCACCTTCCTCTCCGGCCGCGTCGACGAACACGACCGAGCGTTCCTCACCGACGTCCCAGGCCCGCTCGCCCCCCTCATGGGCATCCGGGTCGACGAATGGGACTCCCGAGCGCCGGAGTTCGTCCAGACCGTCCCCGAGCTGGGGGCAGAGGCCCGCCGCGTCTTCGAGATCGTGCAGCCACGCGGCGCCGAACCGATCGCCACCTACGGCACCGACTTCTACGCGGGTACCCCGGCCGTGACCCGGAACCGGTTCGGCGAAGGCAAGGGCGAGGGCTGGTACGTCGCCACGGCCCTCGACCAGCCGGGCGTGGACCACGTGGTACGCCGCGTCCTCGCCCGCCACGACCTGCTCGGCCCCTACGCCGACCAGCCGGGCCTGGAGACCGCGACCCGCGTCGCCCCGGACGGAACCGTCCTCCTCTTCCTCCTCAACCACACCACCGACCCCGCCCACCTGACCGCCCACGCCACGGCCACCGACCTCCTGACCGGCAAGCGGGTCGAACAAGGCGAGCCGCTCACCCTCGACCCACTCGGCACAGCGATCCTGCGCATTCAATAGGGCAGATCAATGAAGCAATCAATGGAGCAGATCAATAGATGCGGCGCCCCTGCGCGTCCGGCACACCCGACTTCCGGAAGAAGTAGCTGTTGATCTGATCGCGCCACTCGCGGGCACTGCGGAGCTGCTCCTCATAGCGCTCCACCCCCCGCGCGTGGCGCGCCGGATCGATCACGCCCGCCAGCGAAACCCACACCTCCCGGGCCTCCTCCACCTCCTCGACGCCCTCGAAGTGCGTGTCGTAGATGTGCTGGATCACCGTTTTCCCGCTGTGCAGTACGTGGTCGTACGACACGTGGTGGAAGAACAGCAGCAGTTCGTCGGGGCAGGTGTCGGACGACTCGTACACCTCGCACCAGGGCTTGGCGTACTGCGCCGCGAACCCCGTGCCCGTCGCCGCGCTCCGGTCGACCCCGACCCCGTCCCGGTCGGCGAAGTGGTAGGTCCCCCAGGGGCTGTACTCGTAGCCGTCGACGCTCGGCCCGTAGTGGTGCCCGGGCTGGACCATGAAGCCCACGCCGAGCGGCGCGGTGTACTTCTCGTACGTCCGCCACGAACCGTCCAGCACCGCGCGCAGCCCCGTCGCAGGACCCGTCCCGAAGGTGAGCCGGATCCACTCGTCGAGAACGCCGTCCGGATCCGCGTCCGGCCGCCAGGCCAGCCGCCCGAAGGTGTAGAGGTTGGCCTGGGCGAGCGGATGCCCGGTCCAGAAAGGGTCGTCGCCCGCGTTGGACACCGCCACCAGCCCACCCCGCGCCAGCGAGCCGACCTCCGTCTCGCCGTCCACCCGGAACCGCAGCACCTCGCTCCACATCGGCCCCAGCCAGCACACATGCCGCTGCTGCCCGGTGTACTCCTGACTGGCCTGCACCTCCACCGCGAGCCGGGTCCGCGGCATCGCGCCGATCAGCGGGGACACCGGCTCCCGTACCTGGAAGTCCATCGGCCCGTGCTTGACCTGGAGCACGGCGTTCGACGCGAACTCCCCGTCCAGCGGCACGAAATGGTCGTACGCGGCCCGCGCCCGGTCCGTCGTCCGGTCCCGCCAGTCCTGGCAGTGGTCGTAGACGAAGGCCCGCCAGTGCACGGTGCCGCCGTACGGTTCGAGCGCGGCGGCGAGCAGGTTCGCCCCGTCGGCGTGACTGCGGCCGTACGCGAACGGGCCGGGTTGACCCTCGGAGTCGGCCTTCACCACGTACCCGCCGAAGTCCTCGATCTCCTCGTACACCCGTGCCGTCGCCCCGGCCCACCACGCCCGTACCGAGGCGTCCAGCGGATCGGCCGTCGGCAGCCCGCCGAGCACCATCGGCGCGGCGAAGCTCACCGACAGATGCGTCCTGATGCCGTACGGCCTCAGCGCGTCCGCGATCTGGGCGACTTCACCGATCCGGTCCGTGAGCAGGTGTGCCTCGGTGTCGTGCACGTTGACGTTGTTCACCGCCACGGCGTTGATTCCACAGGCCGCCAGCAGCCGGCCGTACGCCCGCACCCGCTCCAGGTCGCCGCGCGCCCGCCCGTCCTGCCAGAACAGCGACCCGCCGGCGTACCCGCGCTCCACCTGCCCCATGACCGGGTGCACCGCCACGTTGTCCCAGTGGTCCAGCATCCGCAGCGCCAGTGCCGGACGGTGTTCCTCCTGTTTGCGCTCACCCGTGAAGGCGTCCTCGCCGAGCCGTACGACATGGAACAACCCGTACAGGAGCCCGGCCTGTCCCGACGCGGTGACGGTCGTACGGCCGCCCTCGCGCACGTACGTGAACGCTTCGGTGCCGTCGGTGCCCCTCAGCTCCAGCACCAGGTCGTACGGAGGAGCGCCCGGCCCGGCGTCGCGTACGACACGACCACCGAACCGGGCGCAGGCCTCCGCCACTTCCGCGTGCGCCGAGTCCACCAGCAGCCCCGATCCCCGGATCAGCGTCCGCCGGGTCCCGACCGCCCGGAAGGCGTCCGGCGGCAGCCAGGCCGGGTCGACACCCTCGGGCAGGGCGGGCACGGGAAGCGGCATGAGGACTCCCAACTCAGCTGCTCAGGCGAGCAGTTCGACCTCGGACACCACCGCCTCGCCGTCGACGACCAGACGGTACTTCTCGTAGTTACCCGGGGCTCTCACCGAGAACGCACGTGTCTGCCTGTCCCACGTGAAGGACTCCCCGGAGCGTTCGTCGAGGGTCTTCCACGTTGTTTCCTCGCAGAGTGCCCCGGTCTTCAGTCGGGGGCGAGCTCCTACGGAGAGGGCAGGGACAGCCGTTATCCCCCCTGTGCGAAGCGGCGTTCACCATCTTCGACCGCGCGTCGCACGAGTGAGACGAGCCAGGAGTTGAGAGAGCGGTCATCTGCGGCGGCGAGTGCCTTGGCCTTGGTGTACAGGTCGTCGGGGAGTCGGAGATTGAGCTTGGTCATGTCTCCAAGAATGGCCCTATAATGGGGCCATGTCCAGGTTTCGGATGCACCCGACGCGAGCGCAGGAAGAGCAGATGCTCGAACACTGCGCGCACGCCCGGTATGTATGGAACCTGGCCGTTGAGCAGCACTCGCACTGGTACAAGGGCCGCAAGGCCGCGCCGGGCTTTGCCGAGCAGTGCCGACAGCTCACCGCGGCTCGGCGCGCGAACGAATGGCTCGGCTCCGGGAACGTCGATGTGCAGCAGCAGGCCCTCAAGGACTTCGCCAAGGCCAAGAACGCCCGGTTCACGTCCGGGTTCGGTGAGCCGACCTGGCGCAAGAAGTTCCGGCACGAGGGCTTCCGCGTGATCGGCACGGACCGGGTTCCCCAATGCCGGCCCGACGGTACGCCCCTGGTGAACGCGAAGACCGGTAGGCAGGTCATGGGGCGGTCGGTCGTGGTGCAGCGGCTCAACCGCCGGTGGGCTCAGGTCAAGGTGCCCGGTTGCGGATGGGTCCGGTTCCGTCTCACCCGCTCCCGGCTGCCGAGCGCGAAGACGTTCCGGGTCACCTTCCGCAACGGCCAGTGGCACATCGCGTTCGCCATCATCCCCGAGCCGATCGACGCACCCGGCACGGGCGAGGTCATCGGTATCGACCGGGGCGTGAAGATCACCGCAGCGCTCTCGGACGGCCGGAAGCTGAAGTGCCCGCAGCTCACCACCAAGGAACGCGCGCAAATCCGCAAGCATGAGCGCCGAGCTGCCCGTGCCCCGAAGGGCAGCAAGTGCAAGAGCACCGAGTACGCCAAGGTCGCCAAGCTCAAAGCCCGTGAAGCCGACCGGCGCAAGGACTGGTGCGAGAAGGCCTCGACGATGCTCGCCCGCACCTATGACCTGGTGCGGTTCGAGAAACTCGACATCAAGAACATGACCGCCTCCGCAAAAGGGACGGTCGAACAGCCCGGCAAGAAGGTGCGTCAGAAAGCCGGACTGAACCGGGCGATTCTCGCCCAGGGCTGGGGCCTGCTCCGGCAGCGCACCGGACACAAGGCCCCCGGCCGGGTCGAGGACGTCCCGGCCCCGTACACGTCTTTGCGGTGCAGCGCCTGCGGATGGATCGAGAAGAACTCGCGTAAGAGCCAAGCCGAGTTCGTCTGCGTATCCTGCGGCTTCACCTGCAACGCCGACGAGAACGCAGCAAATAACGTCGCGGCAGGACAGGGCGGGATTCCCCGCCCCCGGCGCTCAGCCGGTGCCGGAGGGGTGACAGTGGCCACCGGCCGTTCGAGCGCCCGTGAACCTCAACCCACCTGGGTTGGAATCCCCCTATTTGAATGAGGGGGAGGATGTCAATGGTTGACGTAGAGGGCGGCGTCCTGCGGGACGGGGCCGTCGCTGCCGCCCGTGGAGAACTGCACGTCGGCCAGCTGGAGGATGTCGGCGCCGTTGTTCTTCGTGACGTCCAGCCGGAAGTGCCGGTACTCGGCGGCGGTCCCTCCGGCATGTCGTACGTCTTCGTCAGGGCCGCTCTTCGAACGACTCGCCGGAGCGGGTGTCGAGGGACTTCCACTCCTTGCCGTCCGTGGAGCCCTGGAGCGTCCAGTCCTTCGGGTCGCGCTCGGCGAAGTCGTTCGCGGAAGTGAGCGCGTACGTCACCACCTTCACCGGCTTGTCCAGGTCGAACTCGGCCCAGCCGGTCGGCTCGAAGGCCAGCCATTTGGTGCCCGGCTCGCCGTCCACGAGGTTCTCCTTCACCTCGCCGCCGCCGGTGTTCTCGGCGCTCGCCCGGACGTCCGTGACGTGGTCGGTGACGTTGCCGGGGATGCCGGTGCTGTAGCCGCCGTCGACGCCTGAGGCCCGTTTGCCGCCGTCGGGGGCGGTGTCGACGGTGTTGAGCCAGTCGGGTGCCGGGTCGCCCGTCTCGAAGGACGAGGCGAAGGACCGGTCGGCCGCGGCGGGTGCCTCAGGCAGGGCGACCGCCGCGCCCTGCGAGCCCACCGTCATGATCAGGGCGGCCAGCGACACCCGGACCGCCGCACCACGTCTGTGCCGAACCCTGTGCTGCTGCATACGCGAGCACTCTCCCCTGCGCGTGTGTGGACAACGTTGTCAACTGCTCTGCGCAAGGATCAGTAGTGGCTCAAGTGAACTGTGATGTCAAGGGTGTTGACTGTGGCATTCGGGCTTTATGTCGGGGATTTTTCCGGCAAGGTGCACACAGGTCGCTCATATTTCCGGGAGGTCTCAACTCGGGAAAGACCCGCGGCCAACCTTGCATTCGATCTTGCTCCATTGACCTGAAGTGGACTATACCTGTCGACGATTCACACGATCCGCACGTCATGATCCGCACGAACCTGCTTGACCTGACCGCGGTGCCCGGGAGGATCCGGTACACCGCCTGAGTCCTGGAGAAGGCGAGGACTTGAGCATGGGATCCACTTCCGCCGAGAACAACGGCACCGGTGGCGTCGGCCGCCGCGATCTGATCAAGCGGTCGGCCGCGCTGGGCCTGATCTCCGTACCCACGATGAGCTTCCTGTCGGCGTGCGCCAGCAGCGGCGGCGACGACAACGGGGACAAGGCCGAGACCGGAGAGAAGACCGCGAAGAACCCGCTGGGTGCGAACGACACCGCGGGGATGGAATTCGTCCTGTTCGACGGCGGATTCGGCAAGGAGTACGCCGAGGACGCCGTGAAGATCTACGAGAAGAACTTCCCCAAGGCCAAGGTGAAGTTCTCCGCCACCCAGAAGATCCAGTCCACCCTCCAGCCCCGGTTCAACCAGGGCACCCCGCCGGACCTCATCGACAACTCCGGCGCCGAGCAGATGGACATGGGCGTCCTGGCCGGCAAGAACCAGCTCACCGACCTCACCCCGCTCCTCGACGCCCCGTCCTACGACGACCCGAACAAGAAGGTCCGCGACACGCTGCGCCCCGGCATCGTGGAGATGGGCCAGCTCGACGGCGACCCGGTCTGGATCATGTACTACGCCTACACGGTGTACGGCGTCTGGTACTCGCAGAAGGCGCTGGACTCGCTCGACGCCACGTACCCCGAGACGTGGGACGAGATGCTCGCGGTCTGCGAGAAGGCCAAGAAGCAGGGCATCGCGGGCTGGACGTACGCGGGCAAATACCCGTATTACCTCCCCTTCTCGCTCTACCCGATGATCGGCAAGGTCGGGGGCGTCGAAGTCCTCGACGCCATCGACAACCTGGAGCCGAACGCCTGGAAGCACCCGGCGGTCAAGGCGTGTTTCGACGCCTATTACGAGCTCTACGCGAAGGGCTACATCCTCAAGGGCACGCCCGGTCTGGACCACATCCAGTCGCAGACCGCGTGGGCCAAGGGCAAGGCGCTGTTCATCCCGAACGGCTCCTGGGTGGAGAACGAGTCGGCGAACGTCATCCCGGCCGACTTCAACCTCGCCGTCTCCGCGCCGACCGGCATCGACTCCTCCGACAAGATGCCCTTCGGCACCATCTGGGCCTCCGGCGGCGAGCCCTTCATCGTCCCGGCCAAGGCGAAGAACGGCACCGGCGGCATGGAGCAGCTGCGCATCATGCTCAGCGAGGCGTCCTCGAAGAACTTCACCAGCAAGGTGAAGTCGCTGACCGCCTACAACGGCGGCACCGACGGCATCACCCTCACCCCCGGTCTGAAGTCCGGTGTCGCGGCGCTGGAGAAGGCCGGCGACAACGTGGTGAATCCGCGTCTGCAGGACTGGTACGTGCAGTTGCAGAAGGAGAAGATCGGGGTGTCCGGGCTCGGCGAGATGATGGCCGGCCGTCTTACTCCGGCCGAGGCGATCAAGAAGATCCAGGCCTACGCCGACGAGACCGCCAAGGACACGTCGATCAAGCACTACAAGCACCAGTAAACGGACCGGAGAAGCGATGCAGCACGGCAAGTACCGGTTCATCGTGGGGTTTTTGGCGCTGCCCCTCGGACTGTACGCGCTATTCGTGATCTGGCCGTTCATCCAGTCCATCTACTACTCGTTCACGGACTGGACCGGCCTGAGCCCCGAATTCAAGATGGTCGGCCTGGACAATTACCGGAGGATGCTGGACGACGAGATCTTCTGGAAGTCCTTGCAGCACAGCTTGATGTTCGCGCTCGTGCTGCCGCTGGTGACGATCAGTCTGGCGTTGTTCTTCGCCTTCATGATCAATGTCGGTGGCCGGAGAAGGAAGGGCGGACCGGTCATTTCCGGCGTCCGGGGCTCTTCCTTCTACAAGATCGTCTACTTCTTCCCGCAGGTGCTCTCGATCGCGATCGTCGCCCTGCTGTTCGCCTTCGCGTACAACCCGGACAGCGGCGCCATCAACTCAGCTCTGCGCGGGATCGGTCTCGACAGCGTCCAGCCCCTGTGGCTGGGCGACCCGAGCCTGGCCCTGTGGTGCGTGATGGCCGTGCTGGTGTGGTCCACGGTCGGCTTCTTCGTGGTCCTCTTCTCCGCCGGGATGGCCTCCATCCCGGCGGACCTGTACGAGGCCGCCCTGCTCGACGGGGCGGGCCGCGCCACCACGTTCTTCCGGATCACCCTGCCGCTGCTGTGGGACACCGTGCAGTCCGGCTGGGTCTACATGGGCATCCTCGCCCTGGGCGCCGAGTCGTTCGCGGTCGTACAGATCATGACGACCGGTCCCGGCGGTCCCGACTACTCGACCACCGTCATGGTCCTGTACGTGTACCAGAAGGCGTTCCGCGACGGGCAGGCCGCCTATGCCACCACCATCGGCGTCGCCCTTCTCGTCGTCACGCTGGCCTTCGCCGCCCTCGTGATGCGGCTGGGCCGGCGCGAGCGGCTGGAGTACTGATCAGATGAAGACCGAGACCCCCGCCCCCGTACCGGCAGAGCCCGGCATTCCTGTCGCCAAGGTCGATGTCCCGGGCGGCCCGCCCCGCAAGGACCGGAAGGAGGGCACCACCCTCAACGTCTTCTCGCACGGGATCCTGGTCATCTGGGCGATCCTGGTCGTGATGCCCTTGCTGTGGGCGGTGATGACGTCCTTCAAGGACGACAGCTCCATCTTCGGCTCGCCCTGGTCGCTGCCGGACAAACTGCACTTCGACAACTGGTCGCGGGCCTGGACCGAGGCCAACATGAGCGACTACTTCCTCAACACCATTCTGGTGGTGGGGGGTTCGCTCATCGGCACGCTGGTGCTCGGCTCGATGGCGGCCTATGTCCTGGCCCGCTTCGACTTCCCGGGCAACCGGTTCATCTACTACTTGTTCATCGGCGGCATGAGTTTCCCGGTCATGCTCGCACTGGTCCCGCTGTTCTACGTCGTGAACAACATGGGCCTGCTGAACACGATCCACGGCCTGATCCTGGTCTACATCGCCTACTCGCTCCCGTTCACGGTGTTCTTCCTGACCGCGTTCTTCCGCACTCTGCCGAGCTCGGTGGCGGAGGCGGCCTTCGTGGACGGGGCCTCGCACTCCCGGACGTTCTTCCAGATCATGCTGCCCATGGCCAAGCCCGGCCTGATCAGCGTGGGGATCTTCAACTTCCTCGGGCAGTGGAACCAGTACATGCTGCCCACGGTGCTGAACACCGATCCGGACAAGCGCGTCCTCACCCAGGGCCTGGTGCAGCTGGCGGTCAGCCAGGGGTACAAGGGCGACTGGTCGGGACTGTTCGCGGGCCTGGTGATGGCGATGCTGCCGGTGCTCGCGGCGTACATCATCTTCCAGCGTCAGGTGGTGCAGGGACTGACCGCGGGGGCGCTGAAGTAAGGGCGCCCTCACCCGTACGGCCACCGCTTCCGGATCTTCCGGAAGCGGTGGCCGTGTTTGTGTACATGAACGCGGATGCGGTTCAACCTCTTGACGGGAGGCGACCCGAACGGCTCAGCTTAGAGTTCACTAGTTGGACATAGACGGGGCCTCATTGAAGCGGTCCCGCGCGCAGGAGGTCGTCGTGGAGACTCCGGGGTCGCAGTCGTCACTGCACCGAGCCAACCTGGAGCGGGTCGTACGGGCCGTACGGTTGGCCGGGTCGCTCACGCAGGCGGAGATCGCGCGGGCGACGGGCCTGTCCGCGGCGACCGTCTCCAACATCGTGCGCGAACTCAAGGACGGCGGAACCGTCGAGGTCACGCCCACTTCGGCGGGCGGCCGCCGGGCCCGCAGCGTCTCGCTGAGCGGGGACGCCGGGATCGTCATCGGCGTCGACTTCGGGCACACGCATTTGCGCGTCGCGGTCGGAAACCTCGCCCACCAGGTGCTGGCCGAGGAGGCCGAGCCGCTCGATGTGGACGCCTCCTCGACGCAGGGCTTCGACCGGGCGGAACAGCTGGTCAGTCGCCTGATCGCAGCAACGGGCGTCGACCGGTCGAAGATCGCCGGTGTGGGCCTCGGCGTACCCGGCCCGATCGACCTGGAGTCCGGCACCCTCGGCTCCTCCGCCATCCTGCCGGGCTGGATCGGCACCAAGCCCGCCGAGGAGCTCAAAGGCCGCTTGGGCGTGCCCGTGCACGTGGACAACGACGCCAATCTCGGCGCCCTCGGCGAGCTGGTGTGGGGCAGCGGGCGGGGGGTGCGCGACCTGGCGTACATCAAGGTCGCCAGCGGTGTCGGCGCCGGCCTGGTGATCAACGGGAAGATCTACCGAGGGCCCGGTGGCACTGCGGGCGAAATCGGACATATTACACTTGACGAGTCCGGCCCCGTCTGCCGTTGCGGTAACCGGGGCTGCCTGGAGACCTTCGCGGCCGCGCGCTATGTGCTGCCGCTGCTCCAGTCCAGCCACGGGACCGACCTGACGATGGAAGGCGTCGTACGACTGGCACGGGACGGAGACCCGGGCTGTCGTCGGGTGATCGCCGACGTCGGCCGACACATCGGCAGTGGAGTCGCCAATCTCTGCAATCTGTTGAACCCGAGCCGGGTGGTCCTGGGTGGTGATCTCGCCGAGGCCGGTGAGCTGGTGCTCGGGCCGATCAGGGAGTCTGTCGGCCGCTATGCGATCCCCAGTGCGGCACGCCAACTGTCGGTGCTTCCAGGGGCCCTTGGAGGTCGTGCGGAGGTGCTCGGAGCACTTGCTCTCGCGCTCAGCGAGATGGGTGATTCGACCCTTTTGGATGGCACGCTGCACGCGGCCACTCCTGCCTTCACTTAGAGAACGCAGGACGCCGTTGCCATCTCGTTAAGTATTTACTTCTTGACGTCGCACGTGTGGCCGAGTTGACTTCCAGCCACCTCGGTCGCAATGTCGCGGCCTCGTCAGGGAGGTTTCTGAAGTGAATACGCGTATGCGTCGCGCCGCCGTTGCTGTTGTGGTCTCGGCCCTCGCCGTCTCGGCCGCCGCTTGTGGCAAGGCCGGCGACGACGACTCGGACAGCGGCAGCAGCTCGGACAGCAAGTCGATCGGCCTGCTTCTTCCCGACAACGTCACCGCTCGTTACGAGAAGTTCGACAAGCCGTACTTCGAGGACAAGGTCAAGGCGCTCTGCTCCGACTGCACGGTCGAGTACGCCAACGCCGCCGCCGACTCGGCCAAGCAGGCGCAGCAGGTCAGCAGCATGATCACCAAGGGCGTCAAGGTCATCGTGATCAGCGCCCAGGACTCCGCCGCGATCAAGTCCTCGATCCAGAGCGCGGTCGACAAGGGCGTCAAGGTCATCGCGTACGACCGTCTGGCCCAGGGCCCGGTCTCCGCGTACGTCTCCTTCGACAACGTCAAGGTCGGCGAGCTCCAGGGCCAGGCCCTGATCGACGCTCTCGGCTCCAAGGCGACCCCGAAGTCCAAGGTCGTCATGATCAACGGTGACGACGCCGACCCGAACGCCGCGCAGTTCAAGGAAGGCGCCCACAAGGCCCTCGACGGCAAGGTGGACATCGCCTACGAGCAGTCGGGTCTGTGGAAGGACACGGTCGCCGCGCAGAAGATGTCGGCCGCCATCACGCAGCTCGGCGCCAAGAACATCGCGGGCGTCTACGCCGCCAACGACGGCATGGCCGGTGGTATCGCGACCGCCCTCAAGGGCGCCGGCATCAGCGGCATCCCGCTGACCGGTCAGGACGCGGAGCTCGCCGGTATCCAGCGCATCGTCGCCGGCACCCAGTCCAGCACCGTCTACAAGGCCTTCAAGCCGGAGGCCGAGGCGGCCGCCCAGCTCGCGGTCAACCTGCTCGACGGCAAGAGCATCGACGACCTGGCCACCGAGACGCTGACCAGCGGTTCCGGCGACAAGGTGCCCTCGCAGCTGCTGACCCCGGTCTCGGTCACCGTCGACAACATCCAGGACACGGTGATCAAGGACAAGCTGTACACCGTCGCCGACATCTGCACCGCGACCTACGCCGCCAAGTGCAAGGCGGCCGGTCTGCAGTAGCAGCCGCGCAGCGGCATGCAGAGCCTGTCCGGCGCCCGCCCCACCTTCACACCCCGCTGCGGGGCGGGCGCCGGACGGAAGCATGACGCGAGCGGCCAGGGACGGTCGGGCACATCCCCGCGCCGTCCCGGTGCCGCTCAGCCGTTGCCAAGAGGCACCGGCCGCGCGCATGTTCATCTTGTTAACCAGTGCCTCGAGTTGTTGACAGTGCCTCGAGCACAACCCTCCGCGCCTTTTGACAAGCGCGGCATCCCCGCCGGTCAGGCGGCGAAGGAGATGGTTCACGTGTCCGCTACGCCCGTGTTGGCGTTGCGCGGAGTCTCCAAGCGATTCGGTGCGGTGCAGGCCCTCACCGACGTCGAACTGGAGGTCCACGCCGGAGAAGTGGTCGCCCTGGTGGGCGACAACGGCGCAGGAAAGTCCACCCTGGTCAAGACGATCGCCGGCGTGCACCCCATCGATGAGGGCATCATCGAGTGGGACGGCAAGCCGGTCAGCATCAACAAGCCGCACGACGCCCAGGGACTCGGCGTCGCGACCGTCTACCAGGACCTCGCGCTGTGCGACAACCTCGATGTCGTCGGCAACCTCTACCTCGGCCGTGAGCTGCTGCACCGCGGTGTCATCGACGAGGTCACGATGGAGAAGAACGCCCGCGAGCTGCTGAGCACCCTCTCCATCCGCATCCCGAGCGTGCGCATCCCGATCGCCAGCCTCTCCGGCGGTCAGCGCCAGGTCGTCGCGATCGCCCGCGCGCTGATCGGCGACCCGAAGATCGTCATCCTCGACGAGCCCACCGCCGCCCTGGGTGTCGAGCAGACCGCGCAGGTCCTCGACCTGGTCGAGCGGCTGCGTGAGCGCGACCTCGGCGTCATCCTCATCAGCCACAACATGGCCGACGTGAAGGCGGTCGCGGACACCGTCGCCGTCCTGCGCCTGGGCAAGAACAACGGGTCCTTCCCGGTGAAGGACACCACCCACGAAGAGATCATCGCCGCGATCACCGGGGCCACGGAGAACGCCGTGACCCGTCGTGCCGGGCGTCGCACCACGGAGGCGGCAAAGTGAGCGACACGTCCAAGACCGTGAAGCAGGATCCGGAGCCGGCCTCCCAGGCCACCGTCGCTCCGGCCGACGACCCCACGGCCGCCCCGGTCACCGTCCTCGACCCGCGGCTGCTGATCCGCGAAGAGGGCCTCAAGGGCTACGTCACCGAGTTCAAGCGGAAGATGAAGGGCGGCGAGCTCGGCTCCCTGCCCGTCGTCATCGGCCTGATCGTCATCTGGACGATCTTCCAGCTGCAGAACGACCGGTTCCTCAGCGCCGACAACCTGTCCAACATCAGCTACTACCTCTCGGCCACCGGCATGCTCGCCATCGGCCTGGTGTTCGTGCTGCTGCTGGGTGAGATCGACCTGTCCGTCGGCTCCGTCAGCGGCCTGGCGTCCACACTGTTCGCCGTCTTCGTGGTCGACCACGGGGTGAACTCGTGGCTGGCCCTGGTGCTGACCGTGGTCACCGGTGTCGGGATCGGCGCCCTGCACGGCTGGTTCTTCGCCAGGATCGGCGTTCCGGCCTTCGTGGTGACCCTGGCGGGCTTCCTGGGCTGGAACGGTCTGATGCTGTGGCTGCTCGGTGAGAGCGGCACCATCAACATCCCGGACGAGGGTCCGGTGCACCTGTTCGGCCAGAGCTCGTTCTTCATGGACCAGGCCGTCATCGGCGGCTACCTGCTCGCCGGCCTCGGTGTCGCCTCCATGCTCTACGGCTCGCTCATGGACCAGCGCCGCCGTCGTGCCGCCGGTGTGCCCTTCCGGCCCACCAGTGAGATCGCGCTGCGGGTCGGTGCCCTCGCGGTGGCCGCGTTCGTCTCCGCCTACGTCCTGAACCAGGCCGCCGGTGTGTCCAACGCGCTGGTGATCTTCCTCGCGTCGCTGGTGATCGTGGACTTCGTGCTGCGGCGTACGCCGTACGGCCGCAAGGTCTTCGCGGTCGGCGGCGGCATCGAGGCGGCCCGCCGTGCCGGTATCAACGTGTCCATGATCCGTATCACCGTGTTCGCCATCGCAGGTGGCTTCGCGGCGGTCGGCGGCATGTTCTTCGCCGGGCAGACGCAGAGCGCCACGCTGAACGCCGGTGGCGGCAACACGCTGATGCTGGCGATCGCCGCGGCGGTCATCGGTGGTACCAGCCTCTTCGGTGGGCGGGGCACGGTGTGGTCCGCGCTGCTGGGCATGCTGGTCATCCAGTCGATCCAGACCGGTCTGGACCTGCTGAACATGAACACGTCGATCCAGTACATGATCACGGGTGCGGTTCTGCTGGGTGCGGTTGTCATCGACTCCGTCTCGCGTCGGAGTCAGAAGGCTGCGGGGCGCGCGTAGCGCGGTCGCGCCGTAGGGGTGCGGCTCGGATTGCGGGTGCCGGTCCGTTGGGGCTGGTCGCGCAGTTCCCCGCGCCCCTGGAGGGCGCCTCAGTTGCCCGGCACTGAAAAAGTGCCGGGCAACAGCCATGTCGTAGGACCGGCACAACTTGGGTACAGCCGATCGCGTGACGTATCACGCACCGCCCGGGCGCGGGCCACGAAGGCGGAACATTAGACTCGACAAGCCCGGCAACAGCTCTACTGCAAGGAGGCACGGGTGCCGCTGCTGACCCGCATCAGGGGACCGCGCGATCTGGACCGGCTCAGCCTGGAGCAGCTGGACCAGCTGGCCGAGGAGATCCGGAACTTCCTCGTCGACGCCGTCTCCAAGACCGGCGGCCACCTCGGCCCCAACCTCGGTGTGGTCGAGCTCACCATCGCCCTGCACCGGGTGTTCGACTCGCCGAAGGACAAGGTGCTCTGGGACACCGGACACCAGTCCTACGTGCACAAGCTGCTCACCGGCCGTCAGGACTTCTCGAGGCTGAAGATGAAGGGCGGCCTCTCGGGCTACCCCTCGCAGGCCGAGTCCGAGCACGACGTCATCGAGAACAGCCACGCCTCGACGGTCCTCGGCTGGGCCGACGGCATCGCCAAGTCCCACCAGATCCTCAAACGCGACGACCACGTGGTCGCCGTGATCGGTGACGGGGCGCTGACCGGCGGCATGGCCTGGGAGGCGCTCAACAACATCGCGGCCGCCAAGGACCGCCCGCTGGTCATCGTCGTCAACGACAACGAGCGCTCGTACGCGCCGACCATCGGCGGCCTCGCCGACCACCTGGCGACGCTGCGGACGACGGACGGGTACGAGCGGTTCCTCGCCCGCACCAAGGAGGTCCTGGAGCGGACGCCCGTCGTCGGCAGGCCGCTGTACGAGACCCTGCACGGGGCCAAGAAGGGCCTCAAGGACTTCATCGCCCCCCAGGGCATGTTCGAGGACCTCGGCCTGAAGTACGTCGGCCCGATCGACGGCCACGACATCGAGGCCCTGGAGTCCGCGCTGGCCCGTGCCAAGCGCTTCGGCGGCCCGGTCATCGTGCACTGCCTCACCGAGAAGGGCCGCGGCTACCAGCCCGCCCTCCAGGACGAGGCGGACCGCTTCCACGCCGTCGGCAAGATCCACCCCGACACCGGCCTGCCGATCTCCAGCTCCGGCGCCGACTGGACCTCCGTGTTCGGCGAGGAGATGGTCGAGCTCGGCAAGGAGCGCGAGGACATCGTCGCGATCACGGCCGCCATGCTGCAGCCGGTCGGTCTCGACAAGTTCGCCAAGGCCTTCCCGGAGCGGGTCTACGACGTCGGCATCGCCGAGCAGCACGCCGCCGTCTCCGCGGCGGGCCTCGCCACGGGTGGTGTGCATCCGGTGTTCGCGGTGTACGCCACCTTCCTCAACCGTGCCTTCGACCAGGTCCTCATGGACGTCGCCCTGCACAAGTGCGGGGTGACGTTCGTCCTGGACCGGGCCGGCGTCACCGGCACCGACGGCGCCTCCCACAACGGCATGTGGGACATGTCGATCCTCCAGGTCGTACCGGGGCTGCGGCTGGCCGCCCCGCGCGACGCCGACCAGGTCCGCGCCCAGCTGCGCGAGGCCGTCGCCGTCGACGACGCGCCGACCGTGGTCCGCTTCTCCAAGGGCGCCGTCGGCCCCGCGGTCCCCGCCGTGGGCCGCGTCGGCGGCATGGACGTGCTGCGCGAGCCCGGCACCGACACCCCGGACGTGCTCCTCGTCTCCGTGGGCGCGCTGGCGCCCATGTGCCTGGAGATCGCGAACCTCCTCGACAAGCAGGGCATCTCCACCACCGTCGTCGACCCGCGCTGGGTCAAGCCCGTCGACGAGGCCATGGCCCCGCTCGCCGAGCGCCACCGCGTGGTCGTCACCGTCGAGGACAACTCCCGCGTCGGCGGTGTCGGTTCCACGATCGCGCAGGCCCTGCGCGACGCGGGCGTCGACATCCCGCTGCGCGACTTCGGCATCCCGCCGCGTTTCCTCGACCACGCCTCCCGCGCCGAGGTGATGGCGGAGATCGGCCTCACGGCCCCCGACATCGCCCGCCAGGTCACCGGCCTGGTCTCCAGGCTGGACGGCAAGTACGGCAGCACGGCGGCCGAGGTCGACTCGGTGGAGCCCGCGCGCGACTGACACCCCCGAATGGGCCGTTCGTACCACCCTTCACAGTGGTACGAGCGGCCCATTCGCGTGAATCCGCCCGCGTCGGGGCATACGCACTACGCCCCCTCTCGATCATGTCGAGGACGACAAAGCGTGGGAGGTACGCCCGTGAGCAGCACCCTCTTCCGGACGAAGAAGGTCGAGCAGTCCATCCTCGATACCGAGGAGCCAGAGCACGCGCTCAAGAAATCCTTGTCCGCGCTGGATCTGACCGTCTTCGGCGTCGGTGTCATCATCGGCACCGGCATCTTCGTACTGACCGGCACGGTGGCCAGGAACAATGCCGGTCCCGCCGTAGCCCTGGCCTTCGTGGCGGCCGGGGTGGTCTGCGCGCTCGCCGCGCTCTGCTACGCCGAGTTCGCCTCCACCGTCCCGGTGGCCGGCTCGGCGTACACCTTCTCGTACGCCTCACTCGGTGAACTGCCCGCCTGGATCATCGGCTGGGACCTGGTCCTGGAGTTCGCGCTCGGCACGGCGGTGGTCGCCGTCGGCTGGTCCGGCTACGTCGCCTCGCTGATGGACAACGCCGGGTGGCAGCTGCCGGAGGCGCTCAGCGGCAGAGACGGGGCCGACGGCTTCGGCTTCGACATCCTCGCCGCCGCGCTCGTCCTGGTGCTCACCGCCATCCTGGTGCTCGGCACCAAGCTCTCCGCGCGTGTCACCTCGCTGGTCGTCGCCATCAAGGTGACGGTCGTCCTGACGGTGATCATCGCCGGGGCCTTCTTCATCAAGGGCGACAACTACGACCCGTTCATCCCGAAGGCGCAGGAGGTGCCGGCCGGCGACAGTCTCCAGTCCCCGCTCATCCAGCTGATGTTCGGCTGGGCGCCCTCCAACTTCGGCGTGATGGGCATCTTCACGGCCGCCTCGGTCGTCTTCTTCGCCTTCATCGGGTTCGACGTCGTCGCCACGGCCGCCGAGGAGACCAAGAACCCGCAGCGGGACATGCCCCGCGGCATCATCGGCTCGCTCATCATCTGCACCACGCTGTACGTCCTGGTGTCGATCGTCGTGACCGGTATGCAGCACTACAGCGAGCTGTCCATCACCGCCCCGCTCGCCGACGCCTTCAAGGCCACCGGACACCCCTGGTACGCGGGCTTCATCAGCTTCGGCGCCGCCGTCGGCCTCACGACCGTCTGCATGATCCTGCTGCTGGGCCAGACCCGCGTCTTCTTCGCGATGAGCCGCGACGGACTGCTGCCCCGCTTCTTCTCGCAGGTCCACCCGCGGTTCAAGACCCCGCACCGGCCGACCATCCTGCTGGGCGTGCTCATCGCGGTCCTCGCCGGTTTCACCCCGCTGAGCGAACTCGCCGAGCTGGTGAACATCGGCACGCTGTTCGCCTTCGTGGTCGTCGCGATCGGCGTGATCATCCTTCGCAAGTCCCGCCCCGACCTGCACCGGGCCTTCCGCACCCCGTGGGTGCCGTTCATCCCGATCCTGTCGGTGTGCGCCTCGCTGTGGCTGATGCTCAACCTGCCCGCCGAGACCTGGCTGCGGTTCGCCATCTGGATGGCGGCCGGTTTCGTCGTGTACTTCCTCTACGGCCGCTCCCACAGCCGTCTCGGCCGGCAGCAGGAGACCGAGGTCGGCCAGATCGCGAAGCCACCGAACGGCAACGAGGGCTGATCCACCGGCACTGCCGGACCACGAACGCCCGGGCCCCCGGAAACGGAGGCCCGGGCGCGTCGTTCGTCAGACCGGCCTCACGGTCCGTGAACCTGCTACCTCGGCCCCCCAACTCGCCGACCCGGCGCCGCAGTTCGCGGTCCGTTGTTCCGTCCGGCACTGGGCGGTCACTCGTCGGTGCTGCGGGCTGCGAATGTCCGGGCCCTAGGAAGCGGAGGCTCGGGCGCGTTGTTGGTCAGGTCGGCCTGACGGTCCGTGGACCTGCCACGTCGGCTCTCAACTGGCTGACCTGACACCGTAGTTCGTGGTCCGTTGTTCCGTCCGGCACTGGGCGGTGACCAGTCGGTGCTGCGGGCTGCGAATGTCCGGGCCCTAGGAAGCGGAGGCTCGGGCGCGTTGTTGGTCAGGTCGGCCTGACGGTCCGTGGACCTGCCACGTCGGCTCTCAACTGGCTGACCTGACACCGTAGTTCGTGGTCCGTTGTTCCGTCCGGCACTGGGCGGTCACTCGTCGGTGCTGCGGGCTGCGAATGTCCGGGCCCTAGGAAGCGGAGGCTCGGGCGCGTTGTTGGTCAGGTCGGCCTGACGGTCCGTGGACCTGCCACGTCGGCTCTCAACTGGCTGACCTGACACCGTAGTTCGTGGTCCGTTGTTCCGTCCGGCACTGGGCGGTGACCAGTCGGTGCTGCGGGCTGCGAATGTCCGGGCCCTAGGAAGCGGAGGCTCGGGCGCGTTGTTGGTCAGGTCGGCCTGACGGTCCGTGGACCTGCTACCTCGGCCCCCAACTCGCCGACCCGGCGCCGCAGTTCGCGGTCCGCCGTCACGACCAGCACCGGACGGTCGCCCGCCTGGCCCGCCAGGGCCACGATGTGGTCGTCCCCGCTCCCCGGCGCGGCTTCCACTCGAACCCCCGGTACCGGCTCCACGCCACGGGCCGCGCCCTCGACGACGAGGACGATCTCCACCGCCCCGGAACGCCCCGGCACCCCGTCCGCCGCCAGCCGGTCCCGCAACCGCTCCGCGGCCCCCCGCCGGTCCCGCCACCACCCGTCGGGCACCGACCCGACGACGTTCGCGGCGTCCACGATCACGAGCAGGGGGGCGTTGTCGTCCATACCGGCCAGGGTCCCACGGCCGATGGAAGACTCGGTTGCCTGTTCAGTCCTCCCGCTTCTGTTCAGTCCTCGCGCTTCTCGTCGAAGCTCGCGAAGTACGCCGCCACCATGTCCTCGTCGGCGTGCCCCTGCGCGGCGGCCCGCTCCAGCCGCTCCGCGCTCGCGACCGCCACGTCCAGCCGTACGCCGTTCCGCTCGCCCGCCTGGACGATGAGACGGGCGTCCTTGGCGGCGGTGGCCACCCCGAACTGGGCGGGCGAGAGCCGGTCCTCCAGGACGAGCGCGGCCTTGGCGTGCAGATAGCCCATGTCGAGCGGGCCGCCCGCGATGAGGTCGAAGAAGTCCTGCGGGTCGACGTCGAGGGCCTGGGCGAGGGCCAGCACCTCGCCGGTCGCCGCGGTGGCGGCGATGACCCAGCTGTTGGCCACCAGCTTCAGCCGCGTGGCGGAGCCGGCCGCGCCGTCCTCGCCGGTCCACACCGTCCGGGCGCCGACCGCGTCGAAGACCGGCGTCACCGCGGCCCGGCCCTCGTCCGGTCCGGCGGCCAGCACGGTCAGTCGGCCCGCCTCCGCGGGCTGCCGGGTGCCCAGCACCGGCGCGTCGAAGAAGACCAGGTGGTGCTCGCGGGCGAAGTCGGCCAGTTCGCCGATCGCCTCGATGCCCGCGGTCGTCGACTGCGCCCAGGCGACGCCGGGACGCAGGCCGGGCACCGCCGCGCGCATCACGTCCAGGGCGGCGGGACCGTCGTACAGCATGGTCAAGACGACGTCGGCACCCCGCACCGCCTCGGCGGGGGTGTCGGCGACGTACGCGCCGTCGGCGGCGAGGGGCTCGGCCTTGTCACGGGTGCGGTTCCAGGCCCGGACGGTGTGTCCGGCGCGGACGAGGTTGCGGGCCATCGCGGCCCCCATGATCCCGGTGCCGAGAACGCTCACGGTGCGGGTGTCGGTCATGACGTCAACTTCCTGTCCTCGTACGGTGCCGACTGCTGCCGACCAGCCTGCCCGATCGGGGCGGAAGCCGTCGGGGCGCCTCCCCGCACCCGGGGCCAGGCGGTGTCGAAAAACCCCCTCCGCTTAGAGTGAACCGGTGAACGGCGACTGGCTCCTACGCGGCCGAGACGGCCGCCTCAGTGTGTATCTGCCCGCGGGCGACGCCGTCCTGTGCCGCGCGGAGCGCGGGCCCGGCGGGTCGTGGGAACCCGCCCGCCGGGTGGGCGGCGACCAGAAGCTGCAGCCCGTGCTCGCGGTCGGCCAGGGCGCCGACGGCTACTCCCATCTGGTCTCCTGGCGGCCCACCGCCTCCGGCGAGTGTGCCCTGGTGCACTCCACGCACTTCCGGCCCCGGCTCGCCGCCCTCGACTGGCTGTCGATCGGGCACCCCAACAAGAAGGGCGCCCGCACCGGCACGCCCGCCGTCGCGGTCGACGCGCAGGGCCGCGCCCATGTCTTCGTACGGAACAAGGGCGGCGGCGTGAGCTTGGTCGCCCAGAAGGAGAAGGGCGGCTGGGACCCCTGGCGCGACCTCAAGGGGAGCGGCGTACAAGAGGACTTGGCGGCCGTGACGGGGGAGTCCGGACGCGTCGAGCTGTACGCCGCCGTCCCCGGCGGCATCCTGCACTGGCGGCAGGAGAAGCCGGGCGCCCAGCCCGTCCTGGAGGGGACGATCGAGGCCCCTGTGCGCCCCGGCACCCTGCGCGCCCTCGCCACCTCTCCGGAGAGCACGACCCTCTTCTTCGCCGACACCTCCGGGGACCTGTGCGCCTGGCGGCCCGGCGCCAAGCCGGTCACGCTCCTCGCCTCCGCGGGCCCCGGCCCGGTCTCCGCCGTCCGCTGCGAACTCGACGGCCACGACTGCACGTTGATCGCCCAGCGCTCCGCGAGCGGCCGGGTGGCGTTCGCCGCGTACCCCACCGAGCAGGAGTCGGCGGGCGCCTGGTGGACCGAGTCGGGGCCCCAGCTCCCCGCGGACGCCGAGGTGTGCCTGGCCGTCGACGAGGACGACCGGGTCGTCGCGGCGACGCTGTCCCCGTCGAACGGGCAGCTGCTCCTCACCCGCCGCAAGGCGGAGCCGGGCCTGGCGCTGGAGGCCTGGCGGCAGGTGTGAGAGCGACCCTCGGCAGGCGCCCGCCATCGGCGAACGGCCGACGGCCGGGCTCCAGGGGCGCGCGTCCTGCACAGGGTCGCCATGCGTTGTTCACCGAACGCTCATTCTATGATGGGCCAGCTCGGCCCCGTACACAGGTTCGGGACTGGCAGGTCAGCCGGCCGAGCGTCACGGAAGGGGCAGGTCACGTCATGCGGACCAGATCCGGGCGCGCCGCGCCCCGCGGGAGAACGGCCGAGGCCGTCGAGCGCACGGCGGCCGAGGACCACGCGGCGCAGGGCACCGTGGACGGCCGCTGGCTGACCCTCGGCAAGGACGGCCGTCTGACCGCCTACGCCCGCACCCGGGCGGGCCTGCTGCGGTGGACCGAGGTCCGGCCGGGCGGCCCGGCCTGGACGGGCCCCGACTTCTTCCCGGTCGCGAATCTGACCCACCTGTACCTCGCCCAGGGCAGCGACACCTACGTCCACTTCCTCGGCCGGCGCGAGGTCGCCAAGGGCGACGGCCCGCCCGCCGTCGACGTGGTGCACGCCGTCCAGTACCAGACCGGCCGCCCCGTCACCGAGTGGCGCTCGCTCGGCAATCCCCACCAGGACCGCGAGAAGGCGGCCCGCTTCGGCGTTCCGGTGGCCGCGGTCGGCACGTCGGGCCGTGTGCACGTCTTCGCGCGCAACGCAGGTCGAGGGGTGATGCTGCGCCGGGAGGCCCCCAGTGGGAAGTGGGAGCCGTGGAAGGACCTCACGGGCAGCGGCGTACGGGACGGACTCGCCGCGGTCGCCCACGACACCGGGCGCATCGAGCTGCTGGCCGGCGGTGAGCAGGCCGCCATGTGGTGGCGCCAGGCCGAGCCCGACGGCGACTTCGGGCCGGAGCCGAACATCCCGGTCCGGGTGGCGCCGGGCACGGCGAGTGTCCTGTCGACCGGGCCCGACCGGGCGACGTACTACTGGGCCGATCCCGACACGGGCGGGCTGGTCGCACACCGTCCCGGCGGCTGGGTGATCCCGCTCGGCGGCGCCCCGTCGGGGGATCCGGTCGCGGTGCTGCGCGCGACCCTCGACGGCTACGACTGCACGCTGCTGGCCCACCGCGATCTCGACGGGCAGGTCATGTTCGCCGCGTTCGGCACCGAGAACGAGCAGGGGGGCGTGTGGTGGTCGCCCACCGGTGAACGCTCCCTGGGCGCCCCGGCGTTGGCGCTCGACGGCCACGGCCGTGTCGTGCTCGCCGTGCTCGGCCAGGACGGCGCGCTGCACATCTCCCGGCAGACCCCTGAGCCGGGGTTCTCGCTGGCCCCGTCGATCCGCGTCTGACGGCCGACAGGGCCCGCGGGACCCTCAGCCCCCGGCCGGTGACTTCTTGGCCGACTCCGGTACGTCCTCGTCCTTGCGCAGCGCCTCCCACAGCTGTTCGGCCTGCGGCTGGGCGGCGACCACCCGGTTGGGGTCCTGCTCGTCGTACTTCACCGGCAGCATGATCGTCTCCATGGTGGCCGGGTCGACCCCGTTCATGCTGCGGCCGAACTCGGCGAGCTGGGTGAGGGAGGCGAGCTCGGAGTCGGTGGTGAGGGACTCGGTGAGCTCGTTGGCGATCTTGAACGTCTTGGTGGGGCTGCCCAGCAGGTCCTGCTGCTTGATCTCGGAGAGCAGGGCGATCATGAACTTCTGCTGGAGGCCGATGCGGCCGAGGTCGCTGCCGTCGCCGTGGCCGTACCGGGTGCGCACGAACTGCAGGGACTCGGTGCCGTTCAGCCGGTGGGTGCCGGAGCCGAGGTCCAGGCCGCTGTTGCCGTCCTTGATCGGTTCCTCGAGGGTGACGGTCACGCCGCCGATGGCGTCCACGAGGCCCTTGAAGCCGGCGAAGTCGATCTCCATGTAGTGGTCCATGCGGACCCCGGACATCTGCTCCACGGTCTTGACCACGCAGGCCGGACCGACCTGCGAGTAGATCGAGTTGAACATCACCCGCTGCGCCGAGGCGACCTCGCTGCCGTCGGACTTCGCGCACGTGGGACGGGTGACCAGGGTGTCGCGCGGGATACTGACGGCGACGGCCTTCGTGCGGCCCTCGGGTATGTGCATCACCAGCGCGGTGTCGGAGCGCGCCCCGGAGACCTTGCCGCCGTCCAGGGCGGCGTTGGCGCCGGCGCGCGAGTCGGAGCCCAGGACCAGGATGTTCTGGCCGGAGGTGGGCAGTTTCTCGGGCCGTTTGCCGCCGATCGCGTCGTTGATGTCGACGCCCTTGATGTTGCCGTCGAGGTCCCGGTAGAGCCAGTAGCCGGTGCCGCCCGCGGCCAGTACGACGGTGACCAGGCCCAGCGCCACCCAGCGGCCCACGCGGCGTCGGCGCGGTGCGGCGGCCCTGCGGCCCGACGGCGCTCGCCTGGATCTGCGGGGGCTGGTGTCCGTCGGGGCATGTGTCATGCCTCGGTCCTCTCTCGCTCAAATGGCTCGTTGCCTGGTCCGTACGTGGGGGGCACGAGTGCGGGGAGAGGGGCCGGGCCGCGCGGCGGTGAACGCCGTGATGTGCCCGAACTATAGACGGATTTCCGGGTGGGGCGGTGGCGGGTGTCCGTTAACCCGTCTGATTCCGGATGTTCAATGGTTGCACGCATGACCGTGTGTTTTGGGTTACTTGTGATTGCCGTTGACAGCTGTGTGAACGCACGGTGATGATGTGCCGGACCTGTGAAGGTTAAATCTTAGGTGTGAATGAAACGCCGACGACACAGTCGGCGGAGTGTGGTCGCGGATTCGAGCCGGGGGGCACGAGGGCGGGTGACCACTGTGCTCACCCGGCCTCGTGCCGGGTGGGGAACGAGGGGGAGTGGCTGAGGTGCTGCGAGCGTCGGGCCGTGAAGGGTGGCGGCGTGACGGCCGTATCTGATCACGTCGTCCAGCAGGTGCCGGGCACAGACGTCGGCACCGGGCGGGGCGAGGGGGGACACCCGCGGCCGGCCGCGGCCGGGCCCACGACCTTCACCCCCGAGCACGGCGACGTCTACGTCGAGCCGGGACTCACTCCGCTGGCGGCCCGCGAGGCCAACCGCTCCGCGCTCACCGCCCTGCTCGACACGGCCGGTGTGGCCCACTTCGCCGTCCGCGGCACCTCCGACCACGGCACGGTGATCGCCGTCGCCGAGGAGGACCGGGACCGGGTGCTGGCCGTGGTGTTCCGCGGGCTGAGCCAGTTCCCGGGGCACCTGAGCGTGATCGACCCGGACGCGCCGCGGCCCGCCAAGCCCGTCTCCTCGCGGGACGCCAAGGCCTGGCGCACGGTCAACGGCGCCCGGATCCTGCAGATCAGCTGGTACCGCACCGACCCGGGCCGGCACCTGCTGCTCGGTCACGAGTACGGCTGCGCGATCGAGTTCTGGCAACGGCACGGCACCCACCTGGTCGCGCCCCGCGCCAACCGCGCCACCTGGGCCGTCGCCGCCGACGGGGGGAACGTGCTGGGCGCCGCCCGGCTGTTCAGCCGCTTCGTGTCGGACTGGACCCCGGCCCCGCTCGCGCCCGCCCTGGCCACCCGCCCCGAGTTCCTGGTGCACTGCGCCGACGACATCGCCTTCCCCGTCGACGCCGTCTACACCTGGGTCGACGGCGACGACCCGGCCTGGAAGCAGCGCAAGGCACAGGCCAAGGGCGAGGTCTACCACGCCGAGTCGGCGAGCGACGCCCGCTTCATCAGCCGCGACGAACTGCGCTACTCGGTGCGCTCGATCCACCTGTTCGCGCCGTGGATCCGCAACATCTACATCGTCACCGACGACCAGGTGCCGCCCTGGCTGCGCGAGGACGTGCCCGGGCTGCGCATCGCCACGCACCGGGAGATCTTCCGCAACCCGGCGGACCTGCCGACCTTCAACTCGCACTCGATCGAGAGCCAGTTGCACCACATCGAGGGCCTGGCCGAGCACTTCCTGTACTTCAACGACGACATGTTCATGGGCCGCCCGGTGGCCCCGCACGCCTTCTTCACCCCCACCGGCACGGCGCGCTACTTCCCCTCGCGCAACCGCATCCCGCAGGGACCGGTCGCGGAGACCGACACCCCGGTCGACGCCGCGTGCAAGAACAACCGCGCCCTGCTGCTCGAACGCTTCGGCAGAGTGATCACCCAGCCCATGGAGCACATCCCGTACGCGCTGCGCCGCTCCGCGATGGAGGAGGCCGAACGCGACTTCCCCGAGGCCTGGGCGCGCACCTCGGCCAGCAGGTTCCGGGCGATGACCGACCTGTCGCCGACCTCGTCCTTCGCGCTCTACTACGCGGCGCTGACCGGACGGGCCCAGCCCGGCTCGATGCCCTTCACCTACCTCCAGCTCGCCGTGCCCGACCTCGCCGACCGGCTGCAACGCCTGCTCGACGGACGTGACCAGGACACCTTCTGTCTCAACGACGCCTTCTCCACGCCCGAGGACATCGAGGCCCAGCAGGAGCTGCTGGACGGCTTCCTCGATTCCTACTTCCCCACCCCCAGCCCCCACGAGCGATGAAACGGAGTTCATGACGTGTCGGACCCGACGTCCATGAGCTCCGCAGCCCAGGTCTACAAACGGTTCGTCCCCCAGCCGGTGCGCGCCGCCGCGACCACCACGGTGCCGGTCGGCGTACGACGCAAGGTCAAGCGGCAGCTGGCCCGGACCCTCGGCCGGCGCGAGGCACGGCTGCACCGCCGTGCCCTGCGCCGGGTGCGCAAGGCGGAGTTCGGCCGCTCCGAGCGCCGTACCAAGGCACCCGACGGCAGGCTCGGCCACGTCCACACCGGACTCACCGTCGACCTGGCCCGCCGGCTCGACCACGACCTGGTCACCCAGGCCCTCGACACCGCCGACATCCCCTGGTTCGCCGTACCCGCGCTCGACGACCGCCGCATCTGCCTGGCCGTCGACCAGCACGACAAGGGCGCCGTCCGCCGGGTGCTACGCGCGTTGCTGGAGGAACATACGGGCTACGTGGTCTCCGTGTCTCCGGCGCAGAACGACACCTCGGACATCCCGGGCAGCCATGTGAAGGCGTGGAAGCACTACGCCAAGGCCAAGGTCATCCGTCTGACCTGGCTGCGCACCGACCCCACGGAGCACCTGTGGACCGGTGAGGACCAGGGCGTCGAGATCGAGTTCTGGACCACCGACACGAAACTGCCCCAGGAACGTCTCGTCGGCCCCCGCCCCAACCGGGTCCAGCGATCCGTGCCCAGCGACGCGCCCGGCGTCGAGATCGGCATCGACCGGCTGTGCGGCTACGCCGACATCGACGGCGACCTGGAGCCGACGATCACCCTGGAGACCTTCGACGTCCTGCGCCTCGAAGAGATCACCTTCCCCGTCGACGCGGTCCTGCTGTGGCAGCACCCGACCCCCTGGGGCGAGGAACTGCTGCGCGCCGCGCTGCGCTCCCTGCACCAGTACGCGCCCTGGGTGGACGTCGTCCACGTGGTCGCCGAGGCCGAGCCGCCCGCCTGGCTGAAGGCCGGCGACCGGCTCAGCGTGGTCCGCACCCGGCCGGGCACCGAGTGGTACCTGCACCAACTGCCCGACCTCGCCGAGCACTTCCTGCTGCTGCGCCCCGGCGCCCTGTTCGGCCGGCCGGTCCGCCCCTTCGACTACTTCACGCCGAACGGCTCGACCCGGCCCCGGCGCGGCCCCTGGAACGCCCAGGAGTCCTTCGCACCGTGGACCCGCGCCGCGTACTCCGCCACCGGCCGGGTCGCCTCCCACGGCTACGCGCACGGCCCGCAGCCGCACCGCGTCGAGACCCTCGCCCGGCTCGCCGGCAGCGGGGCCGCCCCGCTGCCCCTCGACGACGGGCAGCGGCTGCCCGTCGTCCCCGGCACCCACCCCGTGGACGGCGTCGTCCACCACGTCGGGCACACCGCCGGACTCGCCGAACCCTCCGGGGAGGCGTCCGTGACGCTGCACGGCGCGCTGCCCGGCATCGCCTCCCACCTCACCCGGCTCCTCGTCCGCCGCGACACCCAGCAGATCCAGTTCCTCGGGCTCGGCACGGAAGAGGCGCGCACCCGGGGCGGCACCAAGGCGGTCGTGCGGTTCCTGCGCCGCTACCTCCCCGTCCCGAGCGTCTTCGAGCAGGACGCCTCCCACTCCTCCGACAAGGCGGACCACCGGCCGTGAGCATGGGCAACCCCGAGGCAACCGCCGCGGTCGGGGCGTACCGCACCCTGATCCCCGCCGGGCTGAGACGCCGTATCGCGCGCCGGGTCCCGCTCCGGCTGCGCATGGCGCTCAAACACCTGCTGCGCCGGCTGCACGCCTTCGGCCTGGTGACCCGCGTGATCCGCGGCATCCGGGCCCGCCGCCGCTGGCCGCACCTGTTCGGACCCGGCGAGCGGCTCGCCGCGCTCGCCGGACACAGCGCCCGGATCGCCCTGGTCCGGCCGACCGTCTCGCCGCTCGGGCTGCGCGAGGCCAACCTCGAACTCGTCGTCACCGCCCTGGAAAAGGCCGGCGTCGACTACTTCGCGATCCGCGGCACCTCCGACTTCCGCTCCTGCCTCGCCGTCGCCGAGGGCGACCGGGACCGGGTCGCCGAGGCGCTGCGGCGCTGCGCCGAGCACAGCCCCGTCTACCTGCGCGCCTGCCGGGGCGAGGCCGCCCAGGGGCGGACGGCGCTGGCCGGCTCCCGGCCCGGCCGCCACCTCGCCGACACGGCCGCCGTACTGCGCGTCGGCATGATGTGGAGCGACCCGGCCGGCTCCCTGTTGCTGGGCCTGGAACACGGCTGCGACATCGAGTTCTGGCGGCCCGAGGAGGGACGCCTGCGGGCCCCGCGGCCCAACCGTGTCACCGAGGACGTCGCCCTCGACGAACCCCGGGTCACCGTCCCGGTCAGCCGCCTCACGGGTTTCGCCGCCCTGCACACCCGCCGCACCCGCTCGGTGCGCACCATCCGGCCGTGCGCCGACCCGCTGCCCGAGGACGTGCGGTTCCCCATCGACGTCGTCTACACCTGGGTCGACGGCAGCGACCCCGCCTGGCAGCACCGACGTGGCGGCTACGGCGAGGGCGGCTACCACACCGAGTCCGCCAACGCGGCCCGCTACATCAGCCGCGACGAACTGCGCTACTCGCTGCGCGCGCTGGAGCAGAACGCCCCCTGGGTGCGCCACGTCTTCCTGGTGACGGACCGACAGCGCCCGGTCTGGCTCAACGACAGCCACCCGCGCGTCACGGTCGTCGACCACACGGAGATCTTCGAGGACCCGGCGGCGCTGCCCACCTTCAACTCGCACGCCATCGAGAGCCGGCTGCACCACATCAAGGGCCTGGCCGAGCACTTCCTGTACTTCAACGACGACATGTTCCTCGGCAGCCCGGTCACTCCCGGCGACTTCTTCCTGTCCAACGGCATGACCCGCACCTTCTTCTCGCCGTCCCAGGTGCCCCGCTGGGACCCGAGCCCCGTCGACCGCCCGGTCGACGCGGCCGGCAAGAACAACCGGCGGCTCCTCCAGGAGCACTTCGGCACCGCCATCGTGCAGAAGCTGCGGCACGCCCCCTACGCGCTGCGCCGCAGCGTCCTGCAGGAGATCGAGCACACCTTCGCCGACGAACACCTGCGTACCTCGCACAGCCGGTTCCGCAGCGCCACCGACATCTCCATCCCCTCCTCGCTGTACCACTACTACGCCTACTTCACCGGCCGGGCCGTGCCCTCGAACATCAGCTTCGCCTACCTCGACCTCGCCAGACCGGAGATCCAGCGCCGGCTCGGCATCCTGCTCGCCCGCCGCAACCGGCAGGCGTTCTGCATCAACGACACCCTCTCCGACGGCCACGACACCGACCGTCAGACGGCGATGCTCCGCCGCTTTCTGGAGTCCTACTACCCCGTGCCGAGCCCCTTCGAATGGAAGGACGGACACAAGGAGCGTGAGGTCCGGTGAAGATCTCCTTCCTGATCAACAACATCTACGGCATCGGCGGCACCAACCGCACCGTCATCAACCTCGCCGAGGCGCTCGCCGTCCGTCACGAGGTGGAGATCGTCTCGGTGTTCCGGCGCGCCACCGCCACCAAGTTCGAGATCTCCCCGCGCATCACCGTCCGCGCCCTGGTCGACCTGCGCCCCGGCTCCGCCGACCGCGACGCCGCCGGCAGCGACGAACCGAGCGAGGTGGTGCCGCGCCAGGAGGAGTTCTACGCCCAGTACAGCCGGTTCACCGACGGCCGCATCATCCGTGACCTGGAGAAGACGACCGCCGACGTCGTCGTCGGCACCCGGCCCAGCCTCAACCTCTTCGTCGCCGCCCACACCCGCGACGGCGCCCTGCGCGTCGCCCAGGAGCACATGACCCACCTGGCCATCCCGCCGGCGGTGCGCGCGGAGATGGCCCGGGTCTACCCGCGCCTGGACGCCATCACGACCGTCACCGAGGCCGACGCCCGCTCCTTCATGGAGAACACCCCGATCCCCGGCATCCCCGTCGTCGGCATCCCCAACAGCGTGCCCGAGCCGGCCGTCGCCCCCTCCGACGGCACCCGCAGGGTCGTGGTCAGCGCCGGCCGCATGCACCAGATCAAGCGGTACGACCTCCTCATCCGCGCCTTCTCCACCCTGGCCGAGGAGTTCCCCGACTGGCAGCTGCGCATCTACGGCGACGGCGGCGAGGCCGGCAAGCTGCGCTCCCTCGTCACCGACCTCGGCCTGACCGGGCGGGCGTTGCTCATGGGCGGCTTCTCCCCGATCGAGTCGGAGTGGGCCAAGGGCTCCATCGCGGCCGTCACCTCCAGCGCCGAGTCCTTCGGCATGACCCTGGTCGAGGCGATGCGCTGCGGCCTGCCCGTGGTCTCCACCGACTGTCCCGTCGGCCCCCGCGAGATCCTGCGCGACGGCGAGGACGGCTTCCTGGTGCCCAACGGCGAGGTCGAGGGCATCGCCTGGGGCCTGCGCCGCCTCATGGCCGACGAGCCGCTGCGCCGCACCATGGGCGCCGCCGCCCTGCGCAACGCCGCCCGCTACGACCCGGCCGCCGTGGCCGACCGCTACCTGGAGCTCTTCGAGGACGCCGCCCGCCGCCGCGCCGCCGCCGAGCGCGGCTACCGCGCACCCGCCGCGGGCCGCAGGACCGGCGCCGACCAGCTCACCGTGGAGCCGGCCGCCCTCGGCGCGGCCGTCGTCGACGTCACCGCCGACGACGCCGGCTGGCTGCGGTTCAGCGCCGACGGGCCCGCCGAGGGCCGCCGCCGCTGGCAGTTCGTCCTGCGGCACAAGCCCGTCGACGGCGTACGCCGCCCCGACCTGCCCCTGCGCACCTCGCGCAAGGACCTCGACAACGGCGGCACCCACTACAGCGCCGTCCTCACCCCGTCGGCCCTCGACGAACTCGGCGACGGACGCTGGCAGGTGACCATGGGCGCCCCCAAGACCTCCAACGTCCACATGAAGGCCGGCGTCCGCGACACCCGCGCCCTCATCGACGCCCGCGCCCGTCTGATCGCCCGCCCGCCGTCCGGCCCCATCGGCTGGAACCTTCCCTACGCCCAGCCGAACGGCCGGCTGATGCTGCGCACGGTCCTGCGCGAGGAACACGCCGAGTGCACCGGCGTCGACGTCGGCGACGGCGCCGTCACCCTGCGCGGTGTGCTGTGCGGCGGACGCCGGATCGAGGCCGGCGCGCTGTTCATCGTCAGCCGCCGCGGCCGGCACCGACAGAGCTTCTCCGTGCCCGTGCAGGTCACCGGCCGCCAGGCGTTCCGGGCCGAGGCACCCCTGCGCAGAGTCGTCGACCACCGGCTGGAACGCTGGGAGGACTGGGACTGGTGGCTGCAACCCGACCCCTTCGACCGGCGCAAGGTGCGCGTGTGCCATGTGCTGGAGGACTTCCCCGACGTCAAGGGCGCGTACGTCTACCCGTCCGTCCCGCTGGTCGGCGACGAGCCCTCGGCGTACGCGGTGGTCCACCCGGCCCGGCCCGTGTGGGTACGGCCGTACTGCTCGGCCTCGGGGGCGATGGCCATGAACGTGGTCGACCGATGAACACCACCCGCACCGACGAGACGGCCGGAAGGGCCCGATGAACACGACGACCCAGATGACCGCGACGCACCCGGCCGAGGAGGCCCGATGACCGCCGTGACCCGAACCGTCCTCCATGTCGTCGCGCACCAGGACGACGACCTGTACTTCATGAATCCCGACCTGGTCCGCTCCCTCCAGGACGGTGACCGGACCGCCACGGTGGTCCTCACCGCGGGCGAGGGCGACGGCATCAACGTCGACACCAACGAGCCCCAACGGCGCGCGGTGCCACCGGACTTCACCCGCTACAGCACCGAGCGGGGCTGCGGACTGCGCTCCGCGTACGCCCGCATGGCCACCGGCAACCGCGACCACCCCTGGCAGCGCGAGCCCGTGGACCTGGTGCCCGGGTTCGCCGCGGAGCGGTTCACGCTCGTCGGCCACGACCATGTCAGCCTGTACTTCCTCCAGCTGCACATGGGCGCGCCCACCGAGCGCGGCACCCGCACCCGGCTCCACGAACTCTGGGAGGGCGCCCTGCGCACCCAGGCCACGCTCCCGGTGCACGGCTGCACCGTGGGCGAGGTGCAGCACGTCAGCCGCGAGCAGGTGATCGGCGGACTGGCCGCCCTGCTCGGACACCTCCGGCCGACCACGGTGCGCACGATGGACCCCGACCCCGAACACGACGGCGGGCGACCGGAGTTCGTGTGTTCCGACCACGTCGACCACACCACCACCGCCCAGTTCGCGCTCGCCGCCCTGGCCCGGCACCGCGAGGCCGGCCACAACCCGGTCGTCGAGCACTACCGCGCCTACGCCAACCGCTTCTGGGGCTACAACCTGGACTCGGCCGCGGCCACCGAGAAGGCCGAGTACCTGGCGACGTACGCCGGTCTCGACGCCCCCACCGTCTGCCCGCACGGCACCTGCCAGACCTGCGGCGACCGGCAGCTGGGGCCCGACCCGTTCCGCAGCACGCACATGATGAGCGCCGCCTACCGCTACTCGCCGACCACGAACTGGCTGCGCGTGGGCCCGGGCGGACGGCTCAACGCCTTCGGGGTGCTGGCCGGCCGCCTCGCCTTCTGGACGGAGACCGGCCCTGGCAGCGGCGATTGGAAGGGGCCCTACGTCCTGGGCGACGGCTGGATCGCGCCCACGCTCGCCGTGACCGGGCTGCCCGGCGGTCCGGCCGAGCTGGTCGGCCTGCGCCGGCAGCACGTGGTGGGCGGCGGAGTGACCGTCGACGTCGTGCACACGGCCCAGGACCCCGGCGGCGACGGCTTCAACGGCTGGCAGTCCCTGGAGAACCCCGACTGGGCGAACGGCGACGGCCGCCGCCAGCGCGAGGCGGGTGTGCCCTCGGCCGCCGTCGACGCGGCCGGCCGGCTGCATGTCTTCGTCCGCAACTTCGACCAGGGCATCAGCCTCCGCCGCCGGGACACCGACGGCGGCTGGGCCCCGTGGGAGAACCTCGGCGGCAGCTTCGTCCAGGACGCGGGCACCGCCCTGACCACCGAGCGCGGGACCGTCGAGCTGTACGTGCCGGGGAAGAACTCGGTGTGGCGCTGGCACCAGACCGAGCCCGGCGGTGCCTTCCTGCTCGACGACACCCTCAAGACCGGCCGGCCGGCGACCGGCGGGATCACCGCCGTCGACTCGGGCGGCGGCCGCACCTGCCTCTACTTCCGGGAGGCCGGCACCCAGCAGGTCATGGCCTACCGCCAGCACGCCGACGGCCGCTGGCCCGGTTCCGGCGCCGGAGTCGGCGGCCACGGCGGCACCGGCGCCGTCGCCGCGCTGTGGGCGCCCGAACGCGGCGCCCGGGAGGCCTTCCTGGCCCACCGCGGCAGCCGCGGCCGGCTCGTCGTCTCGCTGCCCGACCGGGACAAGGACGTCTCCGGCACGCACTGGCACGAGTCCGGCGAGATGTTCGCCCACGCTCCGGCGATGGCGTACGACGCGACGGGCGCGCTGGTCGTCGCCGTCATCGGGACGGACGGGAAACTGCACACCCGCCGCCAGCTCGCTCCGACGGCGGGCAGTCCGCTGGGACCTTGGCGTCCCTGACGCAATCGCTCCATCAACCGACACCGAAAGCGAGCAGATCCATGCCAGTTGGACGAAGAGTTTTCCTGGGCGGTTTCACCGCGGGCGCGGTGACCGTCGCCGCCGGCGGCGCACAGACGGCGTCGGCCGCGGCGGGGTACACGGACTACGCCTCGCCGGCCAACTTCTGGAGCACGTCGACGACCGACTACACGGTGACCATCAATTGCGGTGCAACATCCGGAACTTCCGCGGCCGCCCTGAACGTGACCTCGGTGAACCCGGACAACTCGGCGATGCACCTCTCCGGCAAGGAGACACGGCACGGCACCCTGAAGATCTCCCACAACGGCTACCTCGACGGCTCGGACGCCGACGCCGCCGCGCTGTCGATCGACCTGAAGACCACCGGAGCCGTCGACGAGGGCGGTACCGCGGCCAAGGGCATCTACGTGTACAACAGCACCGGCCCGACCACGGGTGCCCTGATCGCCCTGCGGAACAACCCCGGCCTGGACGACTTCATCGTCAGGGGCAGCGGCCGGACCGGTATCGGCATCGGCCGCGGCGCCACCCCGCAGTCCCAGCTGCACGTGGTCGCCGGCACCGGCGCCCCGTCCGCCATCCTCGCCGAGGGCGCGGTGCGGCTCGCGAACGTCGCCGCGGTCCCGAACAACGCGCCCGCCTACGCCGGTGGCGGCTCCCTCTACGCCCAGGACGGCAAGCTGTTCTGGAAGGGCGGCGACGGCACGAAAACCGAACTGGCACCGGCGTAGGGCGCGGCACGATGGAACTGACCCCCGAACAGCTTGTCGCCGAGTTCCAGGACGCGGTCATCGAGCTGTACTTCGCACGCAAGCGGATCGTCGCCCTGGAAGCACAGAACGCCGAGTTGCAGGCGCGGCTCGCCGCCTCCGAAGGGGACGTCGAGACCGTATGAGAAGAGGGCCCCCGCCCGAAAGCGGAGGCCCTCCTCACAGCCGTACCAAAAGCTACGCCGGAACCGACGCCACGCCCGGAGCCAGGAACCGCTTCCCGGTCACGCGCTCGGAGACACCCTCGCGGTCCAGGTACGGCGTGATGCCGCCCAGGTGGAAGGGCCAGCCGGCGCCCGTGATCAGGCAGAGGTCGATGTCCTGGGCCTCGGCGACGACGCCCTCGTCGAGCATGAGCCCGATCTCCTGCGCCACCGCGTCCAGGACGCGGTCACGGACCTGCTCCTCCGTCAGGACCACATCGCCCTGCTTGAGCAGCGCGGCGACCTCGGGGTCGAGCTCCGGCTTCCCGGAGTCGTACACGTAGAAGCCGCGCTTGCCCGCCTTGACGACGGCCGCGAGGTTCGGGGAGACCGTGAAGCGGTCCGGGAAGGCCCGGTTGAGGGTCTCCGACACGTGCAGACCGATCGCGGGACCGACCAGCTCCAGGAGCACCAGCGGGGACATCGGCAGACCGAGCGGCTCGACGGCCTTCTCGGCGACCTCGACCGACGTGCCCTCGTCGATGACGTTCTGGATCTCGCCCATGAAGCGGGTGAGGATGCGGTTCACGACGAACGCCGGGGCGTCCTTCACCAGGACCGCGGTCTTCTTCAGCTTCTTGGCGACACCGAACGCGGTGGCGAGGGAGGCGTCGTCGGTCTGCTCGCCGCGGACGATCTCGAGCAGCGGCAGGATCGCGACCGGGTTGAAGAAGTGGAAGCCCACGACCCGCTCGGGGTTCTTCAGCTTCGAGGCCATCTCGGTGACCGACAGCGAGGAGGTGTTGGTGGCGAGGATCGCGTGCGCCGGGGCGACCGCCTCGACCTCCGCGAACACCTGCTGCTTGACCCCGATCTCCTCGAACACGGCCTCGATGATGAAGTCCGCGTCGGAGAAGCCCTCGGCCTTGTCCAGCACACCGGTCACCAGCGCCTTGAGGCGGTTGGCCTTGTCCTGGTTGATACGGCCCTTGCCGAGCAGCTTGTCGATCTCGGCGTGGACGTAGCCCACACCCTTGTCGACGCGCTCCTGGTCGATGTCGGTCAGCACGACCGGCACCTCCAGGCGGCGCAGGAACAGCAGCGCGAGCTGCGAGGCCATGAGGCCCGCGCCCACGACGCCCACCTTCGTCACCGGACGCGCCAGGTTCTTGTCCGGCGCACCCGCCGGGCGCTTGGCGCGCTTCTGGACGAGGTTGAACGCGTAGATGCCGGCGCGCAGTTCGCCGCCCATGATCAGGTCGGCGAGCGCCTGGTCCTCGGCGTCGTAGCCCTGCTGGAGGTCGCCGTTCTTGGCGGCGGCGATGATGTCGAGGGCGCGGTAGGCGGCCGGAGCCGCCCCGTGCACCTTGCTGTCCGCGATGAACCGGCCCTTGGCGACGGCCTGGTCCCAGGCCTCGCCGCGGTCGATCACCGGACGCTCGACGTCGACGTCGCCCTTGAGGACGTTGGCCGTCCAGAGCAGCGACTGCTCCAGGAAGTCCGCGCCTTCGAAGAGGGCGTCGGCGATGCCGAGGTCGAAGACCTGCTGGCCCTTGAGCTGCTTGTTCTGGTTGAGCGAGTTCTCGATGATCACCGAGACGGCCTTGTCGGCACCGATCAGGTTCGGCAGCAGCGTGCAGCCGCCCCAGCCCGGGACCAGGCCGAGGAAGACCTCGGGGAGCGAGAAGGCGGCGATCGCCTTCGACACCGTGCGGTACGTGCAGTGCAGGCCGACCTCGACGCCACCGCCCATGGCCGCGCCGTTGTAGTACGCGAAGGTCGGCACGGCGAGGGCGGAGAGCCGCTTGAAGACCTCGTGACCGCCCTTGCCGATGGCGAGCGCGTCGTCGTGGTTCTTCAGGAGCTCGACGCCCTTGAGGTCCGCGCCGACCGCGAAGATGAACGGCTTGCCGGTGACGCCGACACCGACGATCTCGCCGGCTGCGGCCTCCTTCTCGACCTGGTCGACGGCGGTGTTGAGGTTCGCCAGCGAGGCCGGGCCGAAGGTGGTCGGCTTGGTGTGGTCCAGGCCGTTGTCCAGGGTGACGAGCGCGAAACGGCCCGCACCGAACGGCAGGTCGAGGTGGCGTACGTGCGCGGACGTCACGACCTCGTCGGGGAACAGCTCGGCCGCGCCCTTCAGGAGTTCAGCGGTGCTCACTTGTCGCCTCCGGCGTCCTTGTGGTGCGGGTTCTCCCAGATGACCGTGGCGCCCATGCCGAAGCCGACGCACATGGTGGTGAGGCCGTAACGGACCTCCGGCTGCTCCTCGAACTGGCGGGCCAGCTGCGTCATCAGCCGGACGCCGGAGGAGGCCAGCGGGTGGCCGTAGGCGATCGCGCCGCCGTACTGGTTGACGCGCGCGTCGTCGTCCGCGATGCCGTAGTGGTCGAGGAAGGCCAGGACCTGGACGGCGAAGGCCTCGTTGATCTCGAAGAGGTTGATGTCCTCGATGGCCAGGCCCGCCTTGGCGAGGGCCTTCTCGGTGGCCGGGATCGGGCCGTAGCCCATGACCTCCGGCTCGACGCCCGCGAAGGCGTACGAGACCAGGCGCATCTTGACCGGCAGGTTGTTCTCGCGGGCGAAGTCCTCGCTCGCGATGAGGGAGGCGGTCGCACCGTCGTTCAGACCGGCCGCGTTGCCGGCGGTGACCCGGCCGTGCACACGGAACGGCGTCTTCAGACCGGCCAGGTTCTCCAGCGTGGTGCCCGGGCGCATCGGCTCGTCGGCGGTGACCAGGCCCCAGCCCGTCTCACCGGCCTCCGGGTTCGTCCGGCGTACGGAGATCGGGACCAGGTCGGCCTGGATCTTGCCGTTGGCGTACGCCTTGGCGGCCTTCTCCTGCGAGCGCACCGCGTACTCGTCGGCGCGCAGCTTGGTGATCTGGGGGTAGCGGTCGTGCAGGTTCTCGGCGGTCATGCCCATGAACAGGGCGGACTCGTCGACCAGCTTCTCGCTGACGAACCGCGGGTTCGGGTCCACGCCCTCGCCCATGGGGTGGCGGCCCATGTGCTCGACACCACCGGCGACGGCGACGTCGTACGCGCCGAAGGCGACACTGCCCGCGACCGAGGTCACGGCGGTCAGCGCACCGGCGCACATGCGGTCGATGGAGTAGCCGGGGACCGACTGGGGGAGACCGGCGAGGATGCCCGCGGTGCGGCCGAGGGTCAGGCCCTGGTCGCCGATCTGCGTGGTCGCGGCGATGGCGACCTCGTCGATCTTCTTCGGGTCGAGACCGGGGTTGCGGCGCAGCAGCTCCCGGATCGCCTTCACGACGAGGTCGTCGGCACGGGTCTCGTGGTAGATGCCCTTCGGGCCCGCCTTGCCGAACGGGGTACGGACGCCGTCTACGAAGACGACGTCCCTGACGGTACGAGGCACGATGGCTCTCCTCCAGAATGCGGGACGGCTCTACTGCTGCGATGCGCTGAGCGCGCGCTCAGAACCCATGCTACTTGTGGGTAACCAGGCTGCCCAGTCCCCCCGCCCCAAGCGGTGAAGGTCACACCTTCGGAGGAGCCGTGGATCCCCGCGGAGTCAGCACCGGAGTGGGCACCGGATGCGACCCCGGCCCGTCTCCCGTGATCACCCCGAACAGCGTCCGCGCCGCCTCCGCGCCGAATCCGTGCACGTCGTGGCTCATCGCGGAGAGGGGCGGATGCGTGATCCGGCACAGCTGGGAGTCGTCCCAGGCGAGCAGGGACACGTCGTCCGGCACGCTCAGCCCCATCTCCGCCGCCACCGCCAGCCCGGCCACCGCCATGATGTCGTTGTCGTACACGATGGCCGTCGGCCGGTCGGGGGCCGCCGCCGTCAGCAGCGACCGGGTCGCCCGCGCCCCCGCCTCCCCGGAGTAGTCCGTGGCCACCTGCCAGGCCCCGGCCAGCTCCAGGGCGCGGGCCGCCTCGTCGAAGGCGGCGGTCCGCATGGAGGTGTGCCCGAGGGCCGCCGCACCCCCCACCCGGGCGATCCGCCGGTGCCCGAGCGCGGCGAGATAGCGCACCGCCTCCGTCACCGCGGTGGCGTCCTCGGTCCACACGGAGGTGAGGCTGCCCGTCAGCGACGGATGCCCGACCGCGACCACCGGCATCCCGAGCCGCTCGACCGTCGCCACCCTGGGGTCGTCCGCGCGGAAGTCCACGAGGATCGACCCGCCGATCTGCCGTCCCCGCCACCACGACTCCTGCAGCCCGACCTCCTCCTCCAGGCTGCGTACGAGCCTCAGCAGCAGTGAGCAGGAGTGCTCGGTCAGGACACTCTCCACGCCCGAGACGAACTCCATGTAGAAGGGTTCGAGCCCGAGCAGCCGGGCCGGCCGGCAGATCGCCAGCCCCACCACGTCCACCCGCGATCCGGCCAGCGTCCGCGCGGTCGGGCTCGGCGCCCACCCCAGCTCCCGCGCGGCCCGGAAGATCCGGTCACGGGTCGCCTCCGACAGCCCCGGCTTCTGGTTGAAGGCGAGCGACACGGCACCCTTGGACACGCCGGCACGCGCGGCGACCTCCTTGATGGTGACGCGAGGGGTCGGCGTTGCCGTCATCGGCCGGTCTCCATGCAGTACAGGGCTGAACGTGCCTTCTCGGCATCCGGAGTCTGCCAGCCGCGCACCCCGATGGTGACCCGTTCGCCGGGCAGCAACGTGACCAGTCCCCGCTCGGCCCGCGCCGCCGGATCCAGCCGGTCGGCCTGCAGCAGCAGATCCCGTACGAGGGTGTGGGCCCGCACCTCGATCCCGCCCGGCACGATCTCCACCTCGAACTCCGGGCGTGGATACGGCACTTCGAGGTCCGGCACCGGGAAGTACAGCTCACGCAGCCCGTCCGCGTCCGCGACGAGGAACTCCTTGGGCCCGACGGGCTCCAGCTCGCGCGGGACGCCGACGTCCACGACGGACCGCCTCCCGGCGGTGAAGGAAACGCGGGACGACCCGATCACGCCACCTTCGACGGACATCCGACGCAGCGTCAGCGCACCGGACCACTCCTCCGCCGACTGGTTGACGGCGGCCAACACCAGTGAGGATCCGCGCACTTGAAGCGTGAGCAGCCGGTCCGCGTACACCCGCCGCAGCTCGTGGTACAGCGGCTTCTCCCGCCCGTCCCCGTCGATGGCGGCCCAGGAGGTCACCGGCCAGCAGTCGTTGAGCTGCCACACGACCGTCCCCGCGCACACCGGCCAGTGCGAGCGCCAGTGCTCGATGCCGGCGGCGACCGCCCGCGCCTGGTTGACCTGCGTCAGATAGTGCCAGCGGTCGAAGTCGCCCTCGGGTACGGCGAAATGGCGGGCCAGGCCCCGCTCCAGCTTGCCGTTTCCGTCGTCGGCCTTCTGGTGGTGCAGCATGCCCGGGGAGTCGGACGCGAGCTCCTCGCCCGGCAGCGCCCGCCGCAGCGTGGCGTACGCGGGCGGCCCCTGCCAGCCGAACTCGGCGACGAACCGGGGCACGTTCGCGCGGTACTCCGCGTAGTCCTCCCGGTTCCACACCTCCCACGAGTGATGCGTCCCGTACGCCGGATCGTTCGGATGCCGGTCCCACGATCCCGACCACGGACTGCCCGCCGCATACGGCCGGGTCGGATCCAACTCGGCCACCACACGCGGCAGTACGCCCAGGTAGTAGCCCTCGCCCCAGGAGTCCCCGGCCAGCCGCTCCTCCCAGCCCCAGTCCCGGAACCCCCACAGGTTCTCGTTGTTGCCGTTCCACAGCACCAGCGAGGGATGCGGCATCAGCCGTACGACGTTCTCGCGCGCCTCCGCCTCCACCTCGCCCCGCAGCGGCTGCTCCTCCGGGTAGGCCGCGCACGCGAAAGGGAAGTCCTGCCAGACCAGCAGCCCGAACTCGTCGCAGGCGTCGTAGAAGTCCTCGCTCTCGTAGATCCCCCCGCCCCACACCCGCACGAGGTCCACACCGGCGTCGGCCGCCTGCCGCAGCCGCTCCCGGTACCGGTCCCGGCCGATCCGGGACGGGAACACGTCGTCCGGAATCCAGTTCACGCCGCGCGCGAAGAGCCGCTCGCCGTTGACGACGAAGGTGAATCCGGAGCCGTGCGCGTCGGGCCGCCGGTCCAGCTCGACGGTCCTGAAGCCGATCCGGCGCCGCCACCCGTCCAGCGCGCGGTCCTCGTGCAGAAGCGTCAACTCGACGTCGTACAAAGGCTGTTCGCCATACCCCCGCGGCCACCACAACCGCACGTCCGGCACGTCAAGCCGTACCACCCCCCGCGTCCCGTCGATCCGGGCACGCGCCCGCACCCCGCCGACCGTCGCCTCCACGGACAGCTCGGCCTCGACCCGGGAGCGCTCGACGTCCACGTGCAGCTCGACCCGCCCCACGCCGTCCTCGACGGTCACCAGCGGCCGCACCCGCGCCACCCTGGCCGTCGACCACCGCTCCAGCCGGACCGGCCGCCAGATCCCGGCCGTGACCAGGGTCGGCCCCCAGTCCCAGCCGAAGGAGCAGGCCATCTTGCGGATGTACTGATAGGGCTCGGCGTACGCGGCGGGCCGCTCGCCCAGCCGCCCCCGCACCGCCTCCGCCTCGGCGTACGCGGAGCCGAACCGCACCGAAAGACGCCCGCCCAGCCCGGTCACGTCGAAGCGGTACGAGCGGTGCATGTTCCTCGTGCGGCCCAGGAGCCGACCGTCGAGGCGGATCTCGGCCGCGGTGTCGAGACCGTCGAAGACGAGGTCGGTCTGCTCGTGCCCGTTCGTCGCCGCGAGCTGCGTCTCGTACGTCCACTCCCGCCGCCCCACCCACGCCACCTCGGTCTCGCCCAGCCCGAGAAAGGGGTCCGGGATCACCCCCGCCGCCAGCAGGTCGGTGTGCACACAGCCTGGCACCGAGGCCGGCAGCGCCTCCCCCTCGTGGTGCAGGATCCAGCCCTCGGTGAGCGGTGTGGCCTCCAGCATGCGCGCTCCTAAACCGTTTCAGCCGTGTACGCGGTCCCATGTTTGCAGCCTTGGCGAAATAGGGACTTTACCGGTTCAGAAAGCGCTGTCAGAGTGCCGAATCAGCCAACCCAGCAATCCGCACGTGCTCGTCCGTCCCTGGAACGTCCCTAGAACGGAGCTGATGCACATGAACCGCCGTCACATCCTCGCCATCGCGGTGGCAGCCGCCCTGCTGGTCCCCGGCTGCACCGGCACCGGAGGCACCTCGAAGGGCGCCGACGCCAAGGCACCCGACGATCCGTCGAAGGTCAGCGGAACCATCAAGGTCCTCACCCAGCGCACCGATCTCGTCACCGACGGCACGATGAAGAAGTACGCCGCCGAGTTCAACAAGACGTACCCGAAGGTCAAGGTCGAGTTCGAGGCCCTCACGAACTACGAGACCGAAGTCAAGATCCGTATGAACACGGAGAACTACGGCGATGTGCTGATGATCCCCGCGGTCATCAAGAAGGACGACTACCCGAGGTTCTTCGCCTCGCTGGGCACCGAGGCGGAGCGCAGCAAGAAGTACCTGTTCACCGACTACACCACCGTCGACGGCAAGGTCTACGGCCAGAGCCCGATCGGCGTGATCCCCGGCTTCCTCTACAACAAGAGGGTCTGGCAGGAGGCCGGCGTCACCGACTGGCCCGCCACCCCGGCCGAGTTCCTCACCGACCTCAAGGCGATCAAGTCCAGGACGGACGCGGTGCCGTACTACACCAACTTCGCCGCCCAGTGGCCGCTGTCCCAGTGGACCCAGGTCAACGGCTCGGTCAGCTGCGACCCCCAGGCGTCGACGAAGCTCGCCGAGGGCGACCCGTGGGCCGAGGGCGCCGATCTGCGCGTCGGCGACCGGCTCCTGTACGACACCGTGCACGAGGGCCTGATCGAGAAGGACCCGACGACCACCAACTGGGAGGAGTCCAAGCCCCGGTTGGCGAAGGGCGAGCTCGCCACCCAGTGGCTCGGCACCTGGGCGATCGTCCAGTTCCAGGACGCCGCCCGGCAGGCCGGGGCGAGCCCCGACGACATCGGGTTCATGCCCTTCCCGTCCAAGGTGGACGGGAAGTTCTGCGCCGTGATGGCGCCCGACTACAACCAGGCCGTCAACGTCCACTCCAAGAACAAGCCGGCCGCCCGCGCCTGGATCGACTGGTTCACCGACAAGTCCGGCTACGACAAGGACAACCTGGCCATCTCGCCCCTCAAGGACGCGCCGCTGCCCGAGGTGCTGAAGCCGTACGAGGACGAGGGCGTGAAGCTCATCGAGCTGGACGACAGCGCGGGAGCCGAGGTCAAGCAGATCGACAACCAGTCCGAGGTCGGCATCTACGCTCCCGAGTACCGCCAGAACCTCGTCGACCTCGGCCGCGGTGCGAAGAAGGGCAGCCTGGACGACTTCTTCGCCGACCTCAGCAAGCGCTGGACCCAGACGCAGCAGACGCTGGGGTCCTGATGACGGACACCACCCAGAAGGCGACCGTGAAGGCCGCCACGGGGGCGGCGCCCGCCGCCCCCGTCCCGGCCCCCGCACCACGCAGGGCGCGCGTATGGCGCGGAGTGACGCCCTGGCTGTTCCTGATCGCCCCGCTGGCCCTGCTGATCGTCTTCACCTACGCGCCGATCGCCAACATGCTGGCGTACAGCTTCACCGACTGGGACGGCGTGAGCCCCGAGCTGCACTACACGGGCGTCGAGAACTACACGGAGATCTTCACCAGGGAGGACCTCTTCCGGGTCTTCTTCGTCAGCGGCTACTACCTCGCCGCGTCCGCCGTCCAGATCGTCGCCGCGCTCTACTTCGCGACGGTCCTCAGCTTCAACATCCGCTTCCGGAACTTCTTCAAGGGCGTGCTCTTCTTCCCGTACCTGATCAACGGGGTCGCGATCGGCTTCGTCTTCCTCTACTTCTTCCAGGACGGCGGCACCCTCGACTCGGTCCTGTCCCTCTTCGGCGTCCACACGGACCACGCCTGGCTGGGCACACCGGTCTCCGCCAACACATCCCTCGCCGGCGTCTCGATCTGGCGCTACCTGGGCCTGAACTTCGTGCTGTTCCTCGGCGCGATCCAGTCCATTCCCGGGGAGCTGTACGAGGCGGCCGAACTGGACGGCGCGAACCGCTGGCACCAGTTCCGCTACATCATCGCGCCCGGCATCAAGCCCGTCCTCACCCTGACGGTGATCCTGTCCATCTCCGGCTCGCTGTCGGTCTTCGAGGTCCCGTACATCATGACCGGCGGGGCGACCGGCACCGAGACCTTCGTGATCCAGACGCTGAACCTGGCCTTCCGCTTCAACAAGACGGGGCTCGCCTCGGCGGCCGCGGTCGTGCTGCTGCTGATCATCCTGCTGGTGACCTGGGTGCAGCGCCGCCTCGTCCCGGACGACAAGGTGGACCTCGCATGACACGCCGCACCGTGGCCCGCACGCTCGTGTACCTCTCGCTGATCGCCGCGACGATCCTCGTCCTGCTCCCGCTCGGCGTGGTCCTGCTGACCTCCCTCAAGTCCTCGAAGGAGTTGGCGGGCGGCAGCGGCGCGCTGTCGCTCCCCGACAGCCTGTTCAACGTCGACAACTACGTGACGGCGTTCCAGGACGGCCGCATGCTCACGGCGTTCACCAACACGGCGATCATCCTGGTCGTCGCCATCGGGGGCACCGTCCTCATCGGCTCGATGACCGCCTACGCCATCGACCGCTTCACCTTCCGCTTCAAGAAGCTGGTGGTCGCGCTCTTCCTGATCGCCGCGCTCGTCCCCGGGGTGACCACCCAGGTGGCGACCTTCCAGATCGTCAACAGCTTCGGCATGTTCGACTCCCTGTGGGCGCCGATCGCGCTCTACATGGGCACGGACATCGTCTCGATCTACATCTTCCTGCAGTTCGTACGGTCCATCCCGATCTCCCTCGACGAGTCGGCCCGCCTCGAGGGCGCCAACGCCTTCACGATCTACCGGAAGATCATCTTCCCGCTGCTCAGGCCCGCGATCGCGACGGTCGTCATCGTGAAGGGCATCACCGTCTACAACGACTTCTACATCCCCTTCCTCTACATGCCCTCCGAAGATCTTGGCGTGATCTCGACGTCCCTCTTCCGCTTCCGCGGCCCCTACGGCGCCCATTGGGAGGTGATATCGGCGGGAGCGGTCCTGGTGATCCTGCCCACCCTGATCGTCTTCCTGAGCCTGCAGAGGTTCATCTACAACGGCTTCATGCGAGGCGCGACCAGGTGAGATGGCTGCTTCAGGGGCGCGGGGCTGTGTCAATGTGCGGCTCCGCCGCGTGGGCGCGAGCAACCACGACGAACCCGCAGCCGCCGTACGTCAGAGACAACCACGGCGGCTAGGCGGACAGCGCAGCCACCAGCACCGGAGTCACCTGCTCAACCTGCCAAGGCCGCGCCCCGAACCCGGCGAGCGCGGCCCTCACGGACTCGGCGCTCACCTCCCCCGGCGGCTCCCAGCACACCCGCCGAACCGTGTCCGGGGCGATCAGATTCTCCTGCGGCATGTTGAGCGCCTCGGCCAGCGCGGACACCGCCGCACGCGCCGCGGACAACCGAGCCGCGGCGGCCGGATCCTTGTCGGCCCAGGCCCGCGGCGGCGGCGGCCCGGTCACGGCCTGCCCCGGCTGCGGCAGCTGGGCGTCCGTGAGCGCCTTCGCCCGGTCCACCGCCGCCTGCCACTGCTCCAGCTGCCGCCGCCCCATCCGGTGCCCGAACCCGTTCAACGCGGCGAGCCCCTGCGCGTCGACCGGAAGGGAGAGCGCGGCCTCCACGATGGCCGCGTCGGACAGCACCTTGCCCGGCGACACGTCCCGCCGCTGCGCGATCCGGTCCCGGGTCTGCCACAGCTCCCGTACGACGGCCAGCTGCCGCCGCCGGCGCACCTTGTGCATGCCGGACGTGCGTCGCCACGGATCCTTGCGGGGCTCCGGCGGCGGCGCCGAGGCGATCGCGTCGAACTCCTCGCGGGCCCACTCCAGCTTGCCCTGCCGGTCGAGCTCCTTCTCCAGCGCGTCCCGCAGATCGACGAGGAGCTCCACGTCCAGGGCGGCGTAGCGCAGCCACGGCTCCGGCAGCGGGCGGGTGGACCAGTCGACGGCCGAGTGGCCCTTCTCCAGGACGAAGCCGAGGACGCCCTCGACCATGGCGCCGAGGCCCACCCGGGGGAACCCGGCGATCCGGCCGGCCAGCTCGGTGTCGAAGAGCTGCGTGGGGACCATGCCTATTTCGCGCAGACACGGCAGGTCCTGGGTGGCCGCGTGCAGCACCCACTCGACGCCGGCCAGGGCCTCGCCCAGGCCGGAGAGGTCGGGGCAGGCCACGGGGTCGATCAGGGCCGTCCCCGCGCCCTCGCGGCGCAGCTGCACGAGATAGGCGCGCTGGCCGTAGCGGTAGCCGGACGCCCGTTCGGCGTCCACGGCCACCGGGCCGGAGCCGGCGGCGAAGGCGGCGATCACCTCGGCGAGCGCGTCCGCGTCGGCGATGACCGGCGGGATCCCTTCGCGCGGCTCGAGCAAAGGGATCGGTTCTGGGCCCGTGTCGGGGCCCGTATCAGGGTTCGGCGCCTCCGTAGCAGAAGATCCGCCGTCGTCCGGAGGGGCGCCTCCGGTGGTTCGCAGTGTGCTGTCTGCTGCGGTGTCTTGGGCGTCGGTCACATGTCAAGGGTATCTGTGTATGGACAGCGCCCGCCGACGGAACGTTCCGTCGACGGGCGCCTGAGGGTCGTAAACCAGTCAGCTCGGTGAAAGATCCGGTTCACGACGGGGGAGGGGGTACGTGATCGGGGATCAGCGGCCGATCCCCTTCACGCCTGTGAAGGGCGGGGTCAGTGGATGATGCCGGTCCGCAGGGCCACGGCGACCATGCCGGCGCGGTCTCCGGTGCCGAGCTTGCGGGCGATGCGGGCGAGGTGGCTCTTGACGGTCAGGGCCGACAGGCCCATCGAGACGCCGATCGCCTTGTTGGACTGGCCCTCCGCGACCAGTCGCAGCACCTCGACCTCACGGCCGGACAGTTCGCGGTAGCCACCCGGGTGACTCGGGGCACCCGGGGGGCGGCGGTGCATACGGGCGGCGGCGGCCCCGATGGGGGCGGCACCCGGCCGGGTGGGGAGCCCGACGTTGGTGCGGGTGCCGGTGACGACGTAGCCCTTCACGCCGCCGGCCAGGGCGTTGCGTACGGCGCCGATGTCGTCGGCGGCGGAGAGAGCGAGGCCGTTGGGCCAGCCCGCGGCGCGCGTCTCCGACAGCAGGGTGAGGCCGGAGCCGTCGGGCAGATGGACGTCGGCGACACAGATGTCGCGGGGGTTGCCGATGCGGGGACGAGCCTCCGCGACGGACGAGGCCTCGATGACGTCGCGCACACCGAGCGCCCACAGGTGGCGGGTGACGGTGGAGCGGACGCGGGGGTCGGCCACGACCACCATGGCGGTCGGCTTGTTCGGGCGGTAGGCGACCAGGCTTGCGGGCTGCTCGAGGAGAACGGACACCAGGCCTCCTGGGTGGGGGACGGGGCCGGCTTGTGGGGAAGAAGCCGGGACGAACCGTGCTTTCAAGGTCACAGACGTCTTCGGCACCAAACCCGTCCGCCTTTAGAGAATGATCACGATCTGGTGAGTAACAATCCGTGCAATTCGGACACGCGATCGATCATTCGAAGACCGAACGGTTTCGGTCTGCGTCAATACACGGCCGAAAGTGGCCGTATCGACAAAGTGACGGCGGTCGTTCAGCGCGACTGCGGGCCGCGTCGCTGCGGCAGCGTGACCACCGACGCGTCGCCCGGCCCGGCCGGCGGCAGACCGGCGATCTGGGCGAGCAGGTCGCACCAGGAGGCCAGGTGGGCCGCGGTGTCCGGAACGCCCCCCAGGCCCTCGCGGGGCGTCCAGGAGGCGCGGATCTCGATCTGGGAGGCGGCCGGCCGTTCGGACAGGCCGCCGAAGTAGTGGGAGCTCGCGCGGGTGACCGTGCCGCTCGGCTCGCCGAACGCCAGGCCGCGCGCCGTGAGCGCGCCGGTGAGCCACGACCAGCACACCTCGGGCAGCAGCGGATCGGCCGCCATCTCCGGCTCCAACTCCGCCCGTACCAGCGTCACCAGCCGGAAGGTGCCCCGCCAGGCGTCGTGCCCGGCCGGGTCGTGCAGCAGCACCAGCCGGCCGTCGGCCAGGTCCTGGTCGCCGTCGACGACCGCCGCCTCCAGCGCGTACGCGTACGGCGCGAGCCGCTGCGGCGCGCGCGTCGGCTCGATCTCGACCTGCGGCCGCAGCCGCGCGGCCCTGAGCGCGTCGACAGCCGCCCGGAAGGGCAGCGGATCCGTGCCGCTCGTATGCAGGTCCTCCTCCTTCGCGTCGTCCATTCCGTCAGCGCCGTCCGACAGTCGTCCCTGAGCCGCAGCCATGCGGGGAAGATTAAAGGGAACGGGGGCTTCGTGCAGGGAGGACACCCTGTTGCCCGGTGTCGGGGTTGCCGTCCGGGCCGGGCCGGGCCCCGTGCGAGACTTGCCCCGTGAGTGCCAACGAGAGCCCCGCGACGCCGCAGCAGACAGCCACGTACGAGTCCGCCTTCATGAAGGCGTGCAGGCGCGAGCCCGTGCCGCACACCCCGGTGTGGTTCATGCGGCAGGCCGGGCGCTCACTGCCGGAGTACCGCAAGGTGCGCGAGGGCATCCCGATGCTCGAGTCCTGCATGCGCCCCGAGCTGGTCACCGAGATCACCCTCCAGCCGGTGCGCCGGCACGACGTGGACGCGGCGATCTACTTCAGCGACATCGTCGTCCCGCTCAAGGCCATCGGCATCGACCTGGACATCAAGCCCGGCGTCGGCCCGGTCGTCGAAAACCCCATTCGCACTCGGGCGGACCTCGACCAGCTGCGTGACCTGACCCCCGAGGACGTCTCGTACGTCACCGAGGCGATCGGCCTGCTGACCCGCGAGCTCGGCGCCACCCCGCTCATCGGCTTCGCCGGCGCGCCCTTCACCCTCGCGAGCTACCTCGTCGAGGGCGGCCCGTCGCGTACGTACGAGAACGCCAAGGCGATGATGTACGGCGACCCCGAGCTGTGGGCCGACCTGCTCGACCGCCTCGCGGACATCACGGCCGCGTTCCTCAAGGTGCAGATCGAGGCGGGCGCGAGCGCCGTCCAGCTCTTCGACTCCTGGGCCGGCGCGCTGGCCCCCGCGGACTACCGCCACTCGGTGCTGCCCGCCTCCGCGAAGGTGTTCCGGGCGGTCGAGGGGTACGGCGTCCCGCGCATCCACTTCGGTGTCGGCACCGGCGAGCTGCTCAGGCTGATGGGCGAGGCCGGCGCGGACGTCGTCGGCGTCGACTGGCGGGTCCCGCTCGACGAGGCCGTCCGCCGGGTCGGCCCCGGCAAGGCGCTCCAGGGCAACCTCGACCCGACCGTCCTGTTCGCCGGCCCGGAGGCCGTCGAGACCAAGACCCGAGAGGTCCTGGACGCTGCGGCGGGGCTGGAGGGCCATGTCTTCAACCTCGGGCACGGCGTCATGCCGTCCACCGACCCGGACGCGCTGACCCGGCTCGTGGAGTACGTCCACACGCAGACCGCTCGCTGAGCCGGTCTCACCAGGTGTGCCGGGGCCGGGCCCGCCGGCCGAAGAGCAGGCCGCGCGGTTCCGGCGGCGGGGGCGTGCCCGGCTTGAGCGGCCAGGCGAGCAGCATGCCCGCGAGGAAGCCGACGATGTGCGCCGCGTACGCCACCGTCCCGGCGTCGGACACGCCCTCGCCGGACGAGTACACCGCCTGCAGCACGAACCAGAAGCCCAGCACCAGCCACGCCGGCAGCCGCAGCGGCAGGAAGACCAGGAACGGGACGAGCACCCAGACCCTGGCCTTCGGGTACAGCACGAGATAGGCGCCCAGCACCCCGGCGATCGCCCCCGACGCACCGATCAGGGGGTCGGCCGAGTCGGCGTTCAGCAGCGCGAAGCCGTACGACGCCGCGTAGCCGCAGACGACGTAGAAGAGCGCGAACCGCACGTGCCCCATGCGGTCCTCGATGTTGTTGCCGAAGATCAGCAGGAAGAGCATGTTGCCCAGCAGGTGCAGCCAGCCGCCGTGCAGGAACATCGCCGTGAGGACCGACAGTTCGGGGGACTTGTCGTAACCCGGCGGGCCCACCACGCAGCCCGCGCCCTGCGGGCCCACGGCGACATCGCCCGTCGGCACCACGCGCGGCAGCTGATGGTGGATCAACTCCTGTGGCACCGCCGCGTAATGATCCAGGAACGCCTGGAGGTGGCACAGCTGGGCCAGGCTGCTGTCCCCGGCCACGGAACCGGCGAGGCCGGGCATGGACAGGAACACGAGGACGTTCGCGGCGATCAGCGCGTACGTCACCACGGGGGTGCGCCGCGCCGGGTTCACGTCATGGACGGGGATGACCACAAGGAAGTAGTGCCCCCGATGCGGTCGGTGAATCGGTGAACGCCGTCCGCCGCGCGTGCGTATGTCTCCTCAACCGCCCGCGGCACGGGGAAGGCGCTCGCGGGGACGACGTGAGGAACAGGCGATGAACGACCGAGTTACTCCTCCGATGCACGCCCTGCCGGACGGCGAGGCCGAGATCTCCTTGGTGCTGCGCCTGCCGTGGGAGGACGTGGCCAGGCTCGGCCAGGAGGCCGGACGGCTGGCCTCCCAGATGCAGCGACCGGTGACCCTGGACGAGGCGGTGAGCAACCGGCTGCGGTCCGCGCGGCCGGCGGCCTCCCACGCGAAGCCCGCGGGCGAGCAGCCGGTGCCCATGACCACGAGCGCGTCCGTCTCGTCGCTGCCGCCGCGGCCCCCGGCCGATCAGGCGCGGCAGGCCATCGAGCGGATCAACGGGTCGGCGTAGCGGCCCGGCGAGCAGAAGTCCCTCAAGAGGCCCGCACCTTCACCGCTGCCTTGCGGGCGGCCACCAGCACGGGGTCCCACACCGGTGAGAACGGCGGCGCGTAGCCCAGGTCCAGGGCCGTCATCTGTTCCACCGTCATGCCGGCCGTCAGCGCCACCGCGGCGATGTCGACGCGCTTGCCCGCGCCCTCCCGGCCCACGATCTGCACGCCGAGCAGCCGCCCCGTGCGGCGCTCGGCGAGCATCTTCACCGTCATGGGGGAGGCGTCCGGGTAGTAGCCCGCGCGGCTGGTCGATTCAATGGTGACCGACTCAAATTGCAGGCCCACCCTGAGCGCGTCCTTCTCGCGCAGGCCGGTGCGGGCGATCTCCAGGTCGCAGACCTTGCTGACCGCCGTGCCGACGACGCCCGGGAACGTGGCGTAGCCGCCTCCGGCATTCGTGCCGATGACCTGGCCGTGCTTGTTGGCGTGGGTGCCGAGCGCGATGTGCCGCTCCTGGCCGGACACCAGGTCCAGGACCTCGACGCAGTCGCCGCCGGCCCACACGTTCCGCTGCCCGCGCACCCGCATCGCGAGGTCGGTCAGCAGCCCGCCGTGGTTGCCGAGGGGCAGCCCCGCGGCCTTCGCGAGCCCCGTCTCGGGCCGTACGCCGATACCGAGCACCACCACGTCCGCCGGGTACTCGGCGTCGTCCGTGACCACCGCCCGCACCCGGCCGTCGTCACCCGTGAGCAGCTTGGTCACCTCGGCGTCGTTGACCATGGTGATGCCCAGGCCCTCCATGGCCTCGTGCACCAGGCGGCCCATGTCCGGGTCGAGCGTGGACATGGGCTCCTTGCCGCGGTTGACGACCGTCACCTCATACCCGCGGTTGATGAGCGCCTCGGCCATCTCGACGCCGATGTAGCCGGCGCCGACGACGACCGCGCGCCGGCCACGCGTGCGTGCCAGCGTGTCCAGCAGTGCCTGCCCGTCGTCGAGGGTCTGCACGCCGTGCACCCCGGGGGCGTCGGCCCCCGGCATGTCCGGGCGGATCGGGCGGGCACCGGTCGCGATCACGAGCTTGTCGTACGACGTCCAGGACTCGGCCCCGGAATCGACGTCACGCGCGCGTACCCGCCCCCGCCCGACGTCGATCTCCGTGACCTCGGTGCGCATCCGCAGGTCGATGTCGCGGGCCCGGTGCTCCTCGGGCGTCCGCGCGATCAACTGGTCCCGTTCGGTGACGTCGCCGCCCACCCAGTACGGGATGCCGCACGCCGAGTAGGACGTGAAGTGGCCCCGCTCGAACGCCACGATCTCCAACTCGTCGGGGCCCTTCATGCGACGGGCCTGCGACGCCGCGGACATGCCCGCGGCGTCGCCGCCGATCACCACCAGACGCTCGGCCCCAGGGCCCGTCCTACGGCCCGTCCCACGGCTCGCTCCGCTCATGCTCATGCGAACACGCTACGGGGACAGGGCATTTCGCTCTGCCCGGTTCTCCGGGCCGGATCAGCTCTCCTCGCCGCCCTCCCGAGGACGGGTGGGCTCCGGCGCGGTCCTGGCCGTCGGCAGCGGGCCCAGCGCGGTCGTCGCGGACGCCGTGGCGGGACGGCGGGGCATCCGGGGCCGGACGAGACGCAGCCACACGAGGAGGAGCAGCACGATGACCGCCGCGAACGGAAGCACCGCGGCGATCGCCACCACGATCCAGCGCAGCATCGTCACGAGCGCGTCCCAGCCGCCCGTCAGCGCGTCGAGGACCCCGGGATCCTCGTCCTCCTTCGGGGCCACCTTCACCGGCGTCTCCGACAGGTTCAGGGTGATGGTCGCCAGGCCGGCGCGGTCCTTCAAGGACGCCTGCCGGGCCAGCAGCGACTCCAGGTCGGCCTGGCGGGTGCTCAGCTCGCCCTCCAGTGTCACCACGTCGCTCAGCTTGGTGGCCTGGTCCATCAGCTCGCGGATCCGCGCCACGCTCGCGCGCTGCGAGGTGATGCGGCTCTCCACGTCGACGACCTGGTCGGTGACGTCCTGCGCCTTCGCCGTGCGCTCCAGGAGCTTGCCCGAGCCCTCCAGGTCGGCGAGGACCTCCTCGTACTCGTCGACCGGCACGCGCAGCACCACGTGCGTCTGCTCGTGGCCCTCCTCGTCCCGGGACGTGGTCTCGTTGCCGACGTAGCCACCCGCGTTCTCGATGGTGGTGCGGGCCTCGGCGAGGGACTTCGACACGTCCTTGACCTGCACGGTCAGGGAGGCGGTACGGATGATGTGGTTCGTGGAGATCTTGGGCGGGGCGGTCGCCTTGGCGCCGCTGCCGCTGTCGCTGTCCGCGGCGCCGCCGGGAGCGGCCTCCTTCGCCTCGCTCTGCGCGGCGGCCTCGTCTTTCAGCGCGCCGGCACCGGAATCACTGCTGTCGGCACCACCGCTGCAGCCGGTCAGCGCGAGGGCCGCGGCCAGCAGGACCCCGGCCAGGGTCTGGACGGGTCGTACGGAACGTCGTGGTCGTACGGAACGTCGTGTGCGCATGTGGGCGTACCCCCGAGGGTTGTGACGACTGACGCTCCTTCGACGCCGGACCCCACCCGAACGTTGGCGGGAAACGGTCCCGATGCGGTCACGGTCGGGACTCGTGAAGGACACCGGGGCCCCGCGGCGGTGTCAGTGCGGTCTGAGAAAGTGGGCACATGAGCGCAACGGGTACGGGCAGCGGGCATGTCGTCGTCATCGGAGCCGGGATCGCGGGGCTGGCCGCCGCCCACCGGCTGCTGCAACGCGGCGCGCGCGTCACCGTGCTGGAGGCCACCGGCCGGGTCGGCGGCAAGCTGCTGCCCGGCGAGATCGCGGGCGCCCGTGTCGACCTCGGCGCCGAGTCGATGCTCGCCCGCCGCCCCGAGGCCGTCGCCCTGGCCCGCCAGATCGGCCTCGCCGACCGCCTCCAGTCGCCCGCCACCGCGACCGCCTCCCTGTGGACCCGCGGCGCCCTGCGCCCCATGCCCAAGGGACACGTCATGGGCGTCCCCGGCACCGCCGCGGCTCTCACCGGCGTGCTGTCCGACGAGGGCCTCGCGCGCATCGAACGCGACGCCGACCTGCCCCGCACGGAGGTCGGCGAGGACGTGGCGGTCGGGGAGTACGTGGCGGCGCGGCTGGGCCGCGAGGTCGTGGACCGCCTCGTGGAACCGCTGCTCGGCGGGGTCTACGCGGGCGACGCGTACCGCATCTCGATGCGCTCGGCGGTCCCGCAGCTCTTCCAGGCCGCGCTCACGCACGACTCCTTGACGGAGGCCGTCCGCGAGATCCAGTCCAAGGCCGCCGCCAACCAGCAGACCGGGCCGGTGTTCATGGGCGTCGAGGGCGGGGTGGGGACCCTGCCGCTCGCGGTCGCGGAGTCGGTGCGGGAGCGCGGGGGCGAGATCCGTCTGAAAAGCCCCGCGCACGGCCTGCACCGCGCCGGCGACGGCTGGGAGGTCCTCGTCGACGACTACTTCGAGGAGGCCGACGCGGTGGTCCTCGCCGCCCCCGCTCGGGACGCCGCCCGCCTGCTGTCCGGGCCGGCTGCCGACGCCGCCGCCGAACTGCGCGCCGTCGAGTACGCCTCCATGGCCCTGGTCACCCTCGCCTACCGCCGCGCCGACGTCACCCTCCCCGAGGGCAGCGGCTTTCTCGTGCCGCCCGTCGACGGGCGCACCATCAAGGCGTCGACGTTCGCCTCCCAGAAGTGGGGCTGGATCGCCGACGAGAACCCGGATCTGCTCGTCCTGCGCACCTCCGTCGGGCGGTACGGCGAGACGGAGATCCTCCAGCGCGAGGACGCCGACCTGGTGGCCGTCTCCCGGCACGACCTGCGCGAGGCCACCGGCCTGGACGCCGCCCCTGTCGAGACCCGCGTCACCCGATGGAACGACGGGCTGCCGCAGTACCCCGTCGGCCACCACGCGCGCGTGGCCCGCATCCGCGAGCACGTCGGCAAGCTGCCGGGCCTCGCGGTCTGCGGCGCGGTGTACGACGGCGTGGGCATCCCGGCGTGCATCGCGAGCGCGTACGCGGCCGTCGACCAGCTCCAGGGTGACCTGCGCGCTGTCGAGGAGCTCACCGCCAACCCGGTGCAGAGTCTGCACGGAGGAGCGGGAGAATGAGGCCATGAGTGACGACGCCCCCACCACCGACCCGGCCCGGATCCCGAACAAGGGCAAGCTGGCCAAGGACCTCAACGAGGTCATCCGCTACACCCTCTGGTCCGTCTTCAAGCTGAAGGACGTGCTCCCCGAGGACCGCGCGGGCTACGCCGACGAGGTCCAGGAGCTGTTCGACCAGCTGGCCGCGAAGGACGTGACGGTCCGCGGCACCTACGACGTCTCGGGCCTGCGCGCCGACGCCGACCTCATGATCTGGTGGCACGCGGAGACCGCCGACCAGCTCCAGGAGGCGTACAACCTCTTCCGCCGCACCAGGCTGGGCCGCGCGCTGGAGCCGGTGTGGTCGAACATGGCGCTGCACCGCCCCGCCGAGTTCAACCGCTCGCACATCCCGGCGTTCCTCGCCGACGAGACGCCGCGCAACTACATCAGCGTCTACCCCTTCGTGCGCTCCTACGACTGGTACCTGCTGCCCGACGAGGACCGCCGCCGCATGCTCGCCGACCACGGCAAGATGGCCCGCGGCTTCCCGGACGTGCGCGCCAACACGGTCGCCTCCTTCTCCCTCGGCGACTACGAGTGGCTCCTCGCCTTCGAGGCCGACGAGCTGTACCGCATCGTCGACCTCATGCGCCACCTGCGCGCCTCCGAGGCCCGGATGCACGTCCGCGAAGAGGTCCCCTTCTACACGGGGCGCCGAAAGGACATCGGCGAGCTGGTCGCGGGCCTGGCCTGACCGGCCAAGGGCCGGGCACTCAGCGTGCGGCTGCGGCCCTGGCGGCCGGCGTCTTCCGGGAGTCGGCCGCCGGCCCGGGCCGCGGCTCCGGGCGTGGTGCGCAGGCCGCGCGCCGCACCGGGAGACGGCCCTCCAGCAGATACGCGTCCACGTGGCCGTTGACGCAGGGGTTCGGCCCGCCGACGATGCCGTGCGTGCCGGAGTCCCGCTCGGTCACCAGCACGGAGCCCGACAGCCGCCGGTGCAACTCCAGGGCGCCGTCGTACGGGGTCGCCGCGTCCCGCTCGCCGGCCAGGATCATCGTCGGCGGCAGCTCACCCGGACCGGTCCGCACGTCCAGGGGCTGCTGCCGGGGCGCCGGCCAGTAGGCGCACGGCAGGTTCATCCACACGTTGTCCCAGGTCTCGAACGGCGCCACGCGCGCGAGGCGCGTGTTGTCCCGGTCCCACACCCGCCACTCGGTCGGCCAGGGCGCGTCGTTGCACTCGACGGCCGTGTAGACCGCGTGCGCGTTCTCCGCCTCGGCCGCGGCCTCCGGATGCGGCCCGGCCTGCTGGATCAGCGGCTTCGGGTCGCCCTTCAGATACGCAGACAGCGCCTGCGCGCGGTGCGGCCAGTAGTCGTCGTAGTACCCGGCCGTGAGGAACGCCCCCTGCAACTGCCCGGGCCCGACCTTCCCGCCCGCCGGCTCCACGGCCAGCCGTGCCGCCGCCTTCTCGTAGCTGCGCAGCACCTTCTGGGCCGTGTCGCCCAGCCCGTACACGTCGTCGTGCTTGGCGATCCACTCCCTGAGGTCCGCCCAGCGGCCCTCGAACGCCGCCGACTGGCCGAGGTTGTTGCGGTACCAGATCTGGTCGGGGTCCGGGTTCACCGCCGAGTCGAACACCATCCGCCGTACGTGCGAGGGGAACAGCGTCGCGTACAGCGCCCCGAAGTAGGTGCCGTAGGACGCGCCCATGAACGTCAGTCTCTCCTCGCCCAGCGCGGCGCGCAGCACGTCCAGGTCGCGGGCGTTGTTGAGGGAGGTGTAGTGCCGCAGCGCGCTGCCGGCCCGCTGCGCGCAACCGCGCGCGTACGCCTTCGCCTGCGCGATGCGCTCCCTCTTGTACGACTCCGAGGGATGGGTCGGCGCCGGCGAGGGCGCCTTGTGGAACCGCTTGGGGTCCTCGCAGGACAGGGGCGCGGAACGGCCCACCCCGCGCGGCGCGTAGCCGACGAGGTCGTACGCCGCCGCCAGCCGCTTCCACTCGGGGAGCGCGCCGATCAGCGGGAAGTACAGACCGGAGGCGCCCGGCCCGCCCGGGTTGTAGACCAGGGCGCCCTGCCGGGGCACCCGGCGCTTGCTGTTGTGCGGGTCCTTGTGGGTGGCCCGGGTCCGGCTGACGGTCAGTTCGATCCGCTTGCCGTCGGGACGGGCGTAGTCGAGCGGGACGGACACCGTGCCGCACTGCACGCTGCCGGGCAGGTCCTCCCCCTTGGGGCAGGCGCCGAAGTCGATGCCCGCGGCCCGGGCCCGCGCCGCGGCCACCGCGGTACCGCGCACCTCGGCCGCGCCCGGCACGGCCGGGGCGCTGTCGGCCGGGGCGGCAGCGAGCGTGGTCAGGAGCAAGGACCCGGCAGCCGAGTAGAGGGCGGGGGCTCTCATCGCGTATCCCTTCGGTGCACGGCAGCAACAAAAGGGATATTTCGTTCCGTTGTGGGCGAAGGCAAGCACCGCCCGCCCGGTGTCGGACCCAATGCCTCCGTGCGCCCCCTGCGGGGCCCGCCGTCCGCTACCGCGCTTCGCGCCGGTACGGCTGCTCGCCGCCGTGGGCGAAGGCCGCGCGCAGGTCCGGTTCGCCGATCGCGCGGATGCCGTGGACGGCGACGGAGGTGAGATCCGTACGGTCGCCCCCGCCGGGTCGCCTGGTGAGGGCGCCGAGGAGGCGCTGGCCGGCCGGGGAGGCCCAGCGCGAGTACGGGTGGACCTCGATGCGTGCGATCGCGAGGCAGCTCAGGGTGAGCGCGAGCGGGAGCCCGAACCAGAGGGCGATCAGGTGCCGCGGCATGTCCGACTGGGCCGGCGTCAGCAGCGCGGCGGCGCCCAGCGCGGCGACGGCCACCACGGCGAGCTGCACCTGACGGACGCCTGCCGCGACCCCCGCCCGGGCTCCGTCGGGCACGGCGAGCCCCGCGCTGACCAGCCGGTCGGCGATGCCGCGCACTGCGTCCGCGGCGGCGGCGGTGGCCCGTACCGGGGCGATCAGCGACTGTCCCTCCGGCCCGATGGCCCCTATCACCGACCGTTCCAGGTCGTCCCGGCCGCGCGGGTCGACCACGGTCGCCCAGCCGGTGTGGGCGAGCAGCAGCCGCCGTTGGCGCGCCATGGAGACGAGGGCCAGGTCGGCGACCCGTCCGGGCCCGCCGGACAGGAACGCGGCCTCGTACAGCGTCAGATCGCGTACCCGGCCCGCGTCCGCGTCGACGGCCGCCGCGCGTACGGCGGCCAGGCACAGCCGCGTACACGCCGTGCCGGCGGCGGCCCAGGCCAGCAGCAGGAGAAGGACCCAGTACATGTGGATTTTCTATGCGACCGGGTCGGGGCGGCGCCATGCCTTGTTCACGATCCGGACCAGGAGTTGCCGGTATGTGACGTTCCGGTCGGTATCGCGGTCACTGATCCGGTGGGGAGGGCGGACTGGTGGCGGGCGGGGGGAGCGGATAGCTCGGGGATGCCGCCGGGGTCACCGGGGTTGCCGGGGTCACGGGGATCGCCGGGTTCGGGTCGGCGAGCGGGGCGGGCGGGGCCGGGGAGTTGGTGAGCGGGGGAGTGGAGCCGGCGGCCATGTCCTGGGCGAGGGCGTCGAAGTCGACGTAACCGGTGGCCTCCAGGACCTTGATGTGGTCCAGCACGGTCGTGTTCGCGTCGTCGGCGAGGGCCCGCACCAGGGAGTTGCGGGTACTGGCGCGCACCTGGGCGACGACCGAGAACACCTTGCCGTGCGCCAGCCGCAGGATGTTGGCGAAGTCCCGGTCGTAGGGCACGCCCTGCGCCGCGGTCAGCGTCTGAAGCCACTGCTTCTGCTGCTCGTTGGGCTCGTTGGGCAGTTCGAGACCGAGCTTGGACGCGACGTCACGCACGCGTTCGTCCAGGAACATGTGCCCCTCGATGAGGTGCTGTCCCGCCGTCTTCACGGCCTGGGTGGTGCCCTTCTGCTGCGCCTGCTGTCCCGCGGGCAGCTCCCACAGTCCGGCCAGCCGGACCTTCGTGACGAACTCGCGGTCGAGCCCGGACAGTGGACCGTACTTCGTCGACACGGTCTCGGCGTTCAGCACGTCCACGCCGGTCCCGGAACGGTCGGCGTACGACCAGATCGGGAAGATCAGCGCGACGAGGGTCGCGGTCAGGCAGGTGATGATGAGACCGGTGCCGGTGAATATGCCTCTGCCGTTGATGGGGGGTCGGGGTCGCATGGTGCCTCCTGCTTGCGGCACCGCACGCTAGTGCGTTTCGGGTGCGGGATTGACATGTTACTGCGGGGTCTACGCCAACTGCCGTACGGGGGCGAATGGTCGTATCGGGGGCTTTGCGGGGCCGATGGGGGAGGGGAGTGGGGTGCGTTTCGGGACAAAGGCGGGTGAGGTGCGGGCGGGGTGTGCGCTGTCGTTGAGAGGTGTTAACCCCGGCACAGTCGGGGGTGGGGGGTGCGGCTAGTCGGGGTGCGGGGTGTGGCGTAGGGCGGTTGGGTGGTTGGCCGGTGTGGTGGCTGGGGCGGTGGGGTGCGCGGCCCGGCGTGGCGGGGTGCCGCCCGCGCCCACCCGTGCCGCCCTAGGTGTATTGACCCGGAGCGTTGTTGACACGGCTGATGGGTGGCTTGCCTCCGAGTGCGGTGTGGCAGCGGTGGTGGTTGTAGGTGTGCAGGAAGTCTGCCAGGGCGTCGGTGCGTTCGGTGTTGCTGGTGTAGGGCCGCAGGTAGGCCCATTCGTCGAGCAGGGTGCGGTTGGGCTGGGGTGGGCCGTGGGCCGTGGGCCATGCGCATTGCCAGGAGGCGCGCCTGCGCTGGCGGGCTTGGCACCCGCGGCCTGACGGGCTCGGCGCCCGCGGGTTGGCGGCCCGGTGCCTGTGGGTTGGCGGGCTGGGGTTCCGTGGCGGTGAGTATCGCCAGGAGGCGCGCCTGCGGATTGGCGGGCTTCGCGCCCAGGGTTGGCGGGTTGGGCTGCCTGTGGGGTGGCCCGCTTGGGTTGCCCACGGATTGGCGGGCTGGGCTGGTCTTGGATTGGCGGGCTCGGCTGGCCGTGGTTGGCGGCCGGGGTCGGCCACGGGCGGCCGTGACCTGCGCTCAGCGTCGCAGCAGTGCCCGGCGTGTTGCTCGGGCCAGTCTTGCCGTCGGTCGTGGGGAGCGCGGGGTTGAGCCCGAGCGGTCGAGCCACCACTCGCGCAGGGCGCGTCGGGTCGCCGGGTTCTCCAGGCGGCCGGTGAGCAGGACGTGTTCGGCGAAGTCCAGGGCGTCGCGGCGGTAGCCGGCGGTCATCGGGTGGCCGGGGGCGTAGGCGAGGAAGGTGGGGCGGTAGGCGGTGCCGAGGATCTCCGGGAGTTCCGGGGCGATCTTGGCCACGACGTCCGCACGCTTTCCGGCGAGGGCCCGTGCCTGCACGCCCAGTCGTACCCGGTCGAAGTCCTCCGGTACGGGTGTCCCCGCGACCAGCGCGGACAGCAGGGCCGTCTGGGCGAGGGCGAGGCGCTGGCGGGTGAGGTCGTCGGCGGTCGTGGCCGGTGACGAGGGGGCGAGCCTCGGCGGGCCGGCGGGCGCGGGCTTCGCGCCGCCCTTGGCCAGCGCCTCCCGTATCGACCCCAACTCGCCCTCCAGCTCGGCCGGTTCGGGGAAGTTCTCGTCCCGCTCCAGCAGGACGCCCGGCGGGGACACCCGGGACGCGAGGTCGGTCAGGATGTCGAGGACCGGGCGGGGGACCGGGTGGGCGTGGCTGTCGTGCCAGACGCCGTCGCGTTCGAAGCCGCCCGCGACATGGACGTACGCGATGGCCTCCAGGGGCAGTTCGGCGAGCGCCTCGGCCGGGCCCTCGCCGCGGTTGACGTGGTTGGTGTGCAGGTTCGCCACGTCGATCAGCAGACGTACGCCGGTCCGGTCGGCCAGCTCGTACAGGAACTGTCCCTCGGACATCTCCTCGCCGGGCCACGAGATGAGTGCGGCGATGTTCTCGACGGCGAGCGGCACCGGCAGCGCGTCCTGCGCGATGCGGATGTTCTCGCACAGCACGTCGAGGGCGTCCCGGGTGCGCGGGACGGGCAGCAGATGGCCGGCTTCCAGGCGCGGGGAGGCCGTCAGGGGCCCGCCCGCCCGGACGAACGCGATGTGCTCGGTGACCAGCGGCGAGCCCAGCGCCTCGGCGCGCTCGGCGAGGGCGGTCAGCCGGGCCTCGTCGGGGCGGTCCGCGCCGCCGAGGCCGAGCGAGACGCCGTGCGGGACCACCGTGACCCCGCGTTCGCGCAGCCGCAGCAGCGAGTCGGGGAGGTGCCCGGGACACACGTTCTCGGCCACGACCTCGACCCAGTCGATGCCGGGCATGCGCTCCACGGCGTCCGCGATCTCGGGCCGCCAACCGATGCCCGTTCCCAGTCGCTTCATGGTCCCCTCCTCGGCTTCCTCCGGATCCGCGGTGCCGCCTCCTCGGGCGTGACGGGGGTATGGCCCCGCCGGGCGGCCCCGAACCCCTCCGCACGCTCCTTCAGAGCAACATTTGAGGTTCGGCCGGGCCTCGGGCAGTGCCTGGAGATACGCGGGAGCCACCCCCGCTGTTCAATCAGCGGGCGAAAACGAGCGGCCGATACACCCCCGCCGGTCAGCGCAGTGCCGGGTGGTCGGCGACCACCGTGCACGATCCGGGTGCGATCTCGGTGAACCCCGCATCCCGTACCAAGGGCAGCCCGATCTTGGTGAGTTCGCCCCAGCGGCCGGGGTCCGCGGTCCGCACGGCCAGCGGGAAACCGGCGTCACGCCATGCAGCCCGCTCCTCCTGCGACAGCTCCCACCAGGCGAGCTGGGCACCGTGCCCGGCCTGCGCCATCGCCTTGCCGGCCGACATGTCCAGCTCCGGGTTCATCCACAGCACGGGCACCGAGCCGTCCGCCGCCAGGGGCGGCTCCGGGTCGTCGAGGTCCGTGCCGGACACCTGGAGCCGGGCCAGGTCCTTCGGCCAGCCGTCCAACGGCACCGGCGGGAAGACCCTGACCTCCGCGGACTTCCCGGTGACGGTCACGCCGGGCAACGCCTCGGCCCGCCGCCACTCCGCACCGCGGGCCCGCCGCACGACCTTGCGGATCCGGGCGTCCTGCCATGCGCGCACGGCCTCCGCCCATGCGCCGTCCCCGAGGGACCGCTCGTCGCTCAGCATCACCAGTACGGCACGGGCGGCGGTCTCCAGCGCGTCCGTACGGGCCGGGGGAGCGCCCCGCTCGATACGCACGACGAGCGGCAGCACGAACTGCGGTGCGATGTCGCGATCACCGGGCTCGGACCGGAAGGGGCTTTCGTTCACGGGCGTCGACTCATTGCTCACCCGCACAGTCTGCCAAGCGGGGGACGGGAACCTACCCTGGGTGTATGAGCGAGGACTACTGCACGATCCGCGAGGCGCCGACACCGCCGAAGGCGGACGGGCCGCCGTACGCGGAGTGCGTCCAGTGCCGGAAGCCCACGGAGTACCCGGAGTCGTACAAGGGGATCACCCTGTGCCCGGTGTGCGAGTGGCAGGAGGCGCAGCGGACGGCCTGCTCGGGCTGAGCGCCGCGTCCTCGATGAGCTCGGACACCTTCACGAACCGGTACCCCCGCTTCCGCAGTTCCGGCACGATCGCGCGTACGGCCCGCTCGGTCGCCGGCGCCGCACTGCGCGTGCAGTGCAGGACGACGACCGACCCCGGCCGCACCCCCTCCAGGACCTGCCGGGCCACGGCGTCCGCGTCCGTCGCGAACGCGTCCCCGCCGACCACGTCCCACTGCACGGCGGTGACCCCGGCCGGGGTCAGCGCTTTCAGGGCCCGCCGGTCGTAGCAGCCGCCGGGAAAGCGGAAGTACGGCATCGGATCGGGCACCCCGGCCTCGCGGAACGCCCCGTACGCCCGCTCCACGTCCGCGCGCATCCGGTTCTCGGAGACGGTCGGCAGCCCGTAGCAGTCGTCGGTGAAGGCGTAGTGGCTGTAGGAGTGGTTGGCGACCTCGAAGAGCGGGTCCCGGCCGATGGAGCGGGCCTGGGCCGGGTACTCCTCGGCCCATCGGCCCGTCATGAACACCGTGGCCGGCACCTTCAGCGCGCGCAGCGTCGCGATCAGCCGCGGATTGTCGAACCGCTCGCCCGCCGCCGCCCGTGGCCCCTGGCCGGCGGTCATGTCGGCGTCGAAGGTGAGCGCGACGGTCCTGTCCGAGGCGCGGCGAGGGCCGTTCTCGAAGACGGGGGTCAGGCCGGCCGGGCCGGGGGCGAGGGTCGGCGGCCGGGACGGGGTCGCCGAGGACGCGGAGGGGGCGGGGCGAGCGGGCTGGGGCGGCTGGGGTGCCTGAGGAGTGCCGCAGGCGGCGAGAGCAGCAAGGGCGGCGGCAAGGCCGCAGGCGGTGGTGACACGACGTACGCGAGTGATCACCGTAAGAACGTATGATGATCATCTCTCTATGGGTGCAGGCCCGGCTGGGATGTCACCCGGTCAGATGTCCCGCTGCTCCAACGGCCGCGTCGCCGGCCCCTGGACCACCTTGCCGTCCGTGTCGAAGCGCGAGCCGTGGCACGGGCACTCCCAGGCGCACTCGGCCGCGTTGAAGGCGACCAGACAGCCCATGTGGGTGCAGCGCGGCGAGAGGGCGTGCAGATGACCGGCCTCGTCCCGGTACACCGCGAGCCGGTCGCCGTCGGCGCGGACGACGGCGCCCTCGCCGGGCGGCAGCGCCTCGACCGGCGGCGGGGGCCGCAGCCGGTCGCCGACGAAGTGGCGGGCGACCTGCGCCTGGTGCTTGAGGAACGACGGCGCCTCGCGGACGGTCGAGCGCAGCCGGCGCGGGTCGTACAGCTCGCTCCACGCGCACTCCTCGCCGGTGATCTGCGCCGTGAGGAGACGGCCCGCCATCATCCCGCCGCTCAGGCCCCAGCCGCCGAAGCCGGTGGCGACGTAGGTGTGGTGGGCGCCCGGGTGCATCGGGCCGACGAGCGGGACGGTGTCCGTGGGGTCGTTGTCCTGGGTGGCCCAGGCGTGGGTGAGGGTGACGTCGGGGAAGTGCTCGGCGGCCCAGTCGGACAGGTGCTGGAAGCGGGAGCGGGTGTCGCCGGTGCCGGGCGTGAAGTGCTCCCCGGTGACGATGAGCAGCCGGTCCTCGCCGTGCGGTGCCGTACGGACCGACCGGGTGCCCTCGTCCGGCGTGATGTACATGCCGTCCGGGTCCCGGTCGGCGCCGATGGTCCCGGCGACGACCAGCTCGCGGCGCGGGGAGAGCCGGGTGAACAGCAGGGCGCGGTCGAAGACCGGATAGTGCGTGGCGACCACGACGTCCCGGGCGGTCACCCGCGCCCCCGCGTCGGTGGTCAGCCGGCACGGCTCGCCCTCCTCCAGGCCCACCACCGTCGTGTGCTCGTACACCTGCCCGCCCCGCGCGACCAGGTCGTCGGCGAGGGCCAGCAGGTACTTGCGCGGATGGAACTGCGCCTGCCCGGTGACCTTCACGGCGCCCGCCACGGGGAACGGCAGCCCGGTCTCCGTGACGAAGGAGGCCGGCAGCCCCGCCTCCCGCGCGGCCGCGGCCTCGGCGCGCAGCTCGTCGGTCCGGCCCGGGTCGCAGGCGTACGTGTACGCGCTCCGGCGCTCCCAGTCGCAGTCGACGCCCAGCTCCTGCGCGGTCTGCGCGGCCCGCTCGATCGCCTCGGACTGCGAGCGGGCGTACAGCCGTGCCCCTTCGGGACCGCGGGTGCGCCGCAGCTTGTCGTAGATCAGGGTGTGCAGGGCGGTGAGCTTGGCGGTGGTGTGCCCCGTGACGCCGGCCGCCACCCGCTCGGCCTCCAGCAGCGCCACGCGCCGCCCGGCCCGCGCCAGCTCCCAGGCCGTGCTCAGCCCGGCGACTCCGGCGCCGATCACGGCCACGTCCACCTCGATGTCGTCCGCCAGCGTGGCGCGGTCCGGGCCGTGTGCGGTCTGAAGCCAGTACGAGCCGCTGACGTGCGGGTTCTCGGTCATGCGGGCCGGGTACCCCGTCCGGCCCGGTTCACTGCGCGAGCAACCGCCGGCGGCACTGAGCCACGTCGAAATCGGGCTTCGGATACCGCGGGTCGAGCTCCCGGAGATGCTCCAGGAGCAGCAACGCCTCCTGGAACGCGGGCCACAGCGCTCGGTCGTCGATGTCGGACGGGCTGAACTTCCAGTGCTTGTCCGGGCGGTCGAGGCGTTTGACCAGGCGGCGCCGCTGCTCCTGGAAGGAGATGTGCAGGAAGCCCTTGATGACGGTCGTACCGTCGTCGGCCAGGGACTTCTCGAAGCGGTTGATCTGGTCGTAGCGGCGCTCGATCTCGTCGCGCGGGGCGAGCTCGCGGACCCGGGCCACGAGGACGTCCTCGATGGGGGTCCCCCGCGGGAGCGAAGTCGAGCGTGGGGGAGCGAGCGGTCGAAGATGCCCAGCTCGCCGGGGTGCGGGAGGGCCTGCTCGACCCGCCACAGGAAGGGATGCGCCCGCTCCTCGGCGGTGGGTGCCTGGAACGCCCGGACGCGGCAGCCGGCGGGGTTGCAGAAGCCGATCACGTGCTTGATCGTGCCGCCCTTGCCGCTGGTGTCCATGCCCTGGAGGACGAGCAGACCCGGCGCCGGTCGCCCGCCCTGCTCGCCGCGAACAGGCGTTCCTGCAGGTCGGCCAGGTCCTCGCCCATGCGGGCGGTGGCCGCCTTGCCCGCGGACTTGTCCCCGGGGCCGAGAGGGACGGAGTCGGTGTCGTAGGAGGACAGATCGACCCGCTCGCCGCCCGGCACGCGCAGCAGCTCACGGAGACCGGCCTTCTTCTCCTTACGGGACTTCCGCCGGGAGTCCTTCTCGGCCACGGGGCACCCCTTCCGCTCGGCTACTTACGCCACGGCCCCGTCACCGCGAAGGTCGTCCCGGGCGTGTAGCAGTTGACGTACATCGTCCCGCCGTCCGGGGAGAAGGTCACTCCGGCGAACTCGCCCCACTCCGGTTCCTCCGGAGTACCGATGTTCTGGCGGTTGCGGGCCATCGCGTAGACCTCGCCGCGCCGGGTGACGCCGTAGACGTGCTGGGCGCCGTTGCCGTCCTCGCAGACCATCAGGCCGCCGCTGGGGGCGAGACAGATGTTGTCCGGGGACTCGCCGGGGAGCTGGATGTCGGTGTCCGGGCCGAAGACGATCACCAGGGTCAGCCGGCGCTCGGAGGGGTCGTAGCGCCAGATCTGCCCGAAGTGATCGGCCGCCGAGCCCTCCGCGCTGCGCGCGAACGACGACACGAAGTACACCGACCGGCCGCCCCAGTAGCAGCCCTCCAGCTTCTGCGCGTGCGTGATGCCCTTCGGGCCGAAGTCCTGGAGGCGGATGGGGGTTTCGGCCGCGAGCGGGTCCGGTACGTCGACCCACTCGACGCGGCCGAAGCAGGCGCCCGTGTCCTGGATCGAGGACAGGTCGGGTACGCCGGGCACGCGCATCGCCTGGAGCCGGCCGCCCTCGCGCAGCGAACCGGGTCCGCCGAGCGGCTTCTCGGGCAGGAAGCGGTAGAAGAGGCCGAAGGGCTTGAGGAAGGCGTCCTCGGTCTCGTAGACGATGCCCCGTTTCGGGTCGACGGCGATCGCCTCGTGCTGGAAGCGGCCCATCGCGGTCAGCGGTACGGCACCGGAGCGGTGCGGGTCGACCGGGTCGACCTCGAAGATGAAGCCGTGGTCCTTGGTGTAACCGTTGGTGCCCGCCTTGTCCTCGTTCTCCTCGCAGGTCAGCCAGGTGCCCCACGGGGTGGGTCCGCCCGCGCAGTTGACGGCCGTACCGGCGATCGCGACCCGCTCGGACAGCACCCTGCTCCGGGAGTCCAGCGTCAGCGTCGTACAGCCGCCCTTGCCGGCCGGGTCGTAGGTCAATCCCTTGACCGTCGGGACGGCGAGCGTGGCGGTGTTGCGGTTCTCGTGGTTGCGGACCAGATGGACCCGGCCGTTTCTGCCGGCGAAGGCCGACATGCCGTCGTGGTTGGAGGGAACCGTGCCCTCGCCGGAGCGCAACGGGTCGCCCTCGCGGGACAGGACCCGGTAGCGGAAACCTTCCGGCAGATCGAGCAGGCCCTTCGGGTCGGGGACCAGCGGGCCGTAGCCGGTGTAGCCCAGGGGCTGTGCGGCGGCGGTGCCCGCGAAAAGTTCGGAGAGGTTTCCGGCGAAGGCGATCGAGACGCCCAGGGCGCCCGTGCGGGCCAGTATCTGACGGCGGGTCGACGTGTCGGCTGTCGAGGCGGAGGCCGGTTCGGAGGCGGACGTGGTGGTCTCGGACATGGGGCAGCAACCTTCCTGCTGGCGGACAGGAACCTGTGACCCCGCCGTGTCTACCACCTGCCGACCGCCGCGGGAACCACGCGCGTAGACGTGTCACTTCCCGATCGGCTTCTGGGACGCCTGCTCCACAGGCGTCTGCTGTGCCCGCTCCAGGAAGCGCAGCAGCTCCACCGGGAACGGCAGGACGAGGGTCGAGTTCTTCTCGGCGGCCACCGCCACCACCGTCTGCAACAGGCGCAGTTGGAGCGCGGCGGGCTGCTCCGACATCACGCCGGCGGCCTCCGCGAGCTTCTTGGACGCCTGCAGTTCCGCGTCCGCGTTGATGATCCGGGCCCGCCGCTCACGGTCCGCCTCGGCCTGACGGGCCATGGAACGCTTCATGGTCTCGGGCAGCGACACGTCCTTGATCTCGACGCGGTCGATGGTCACGCCCCACTCCACGGCCGGGCTGTCGATCATCAACTCCAGCCCCTGGTTCAGCTTTTCGCGATTCGACAGCAGGTCGTCCAGATCGCTCTTGCCGATGATCGAACGCAGGGAGGTCTGCGCCATCTGGGAGACCGCGAACTTGTAGTCCTCGACGCGGACGAGCGCGTACGCCGCGTCGACCACCTTGAAGTAGACGACCGCGTCCACGCGCACCGTCACGTTGTCCCGGGTGATGCCCTCCTGGGCCGGCACCGGCATTGTGACGACCTGCATGTTCACCTTGTGCAGCCGGTCCACGAGCGGGACGATCAAGGTGAATCCCGGCGGTCGCACCTCACCGGCGAGCCGCCCGAGCCGGAAGACCACCCCGCGCTCGTACTGCTTGACGACCCGCGCCGCCGAGGCGATGTAGACGGCCCCGGCACAACCGGCGGCGATGCCCGCCGCCAACAGTTCCTCGAGCATCCCGGCCTCCTCGTCGAGAGGTCCGCTCTGTCTGCTCCTGCAACGATATGCCCGGTGCCTGGTCCGGGGCCACGATCGGCCCCGGACCAGGCACCGGTGTGCTCACGCGGCGGTGACCCGCACGGGGTCCGTGCCGACCGCGCTGTGCCGCTCGGCCCAGTTCTCCAGGGCCGTACGGCAGGCGTGGTCGAGGTGGTGCAGCCCGGACAGGTCCAGCTCGACCGGGCGGTCCTGGGGCAGCGACTCCAGATCGTCGAGGATCTTCGGCAGCCGGAGGAAGGTCGCGTTGCCCGACAGGTACGCCTGGACGGGGCCGGCGCCCTTGTCTATGACCTCCAGCTTGATGTGCGAGGCCTCCCAGGCGGTCTTGGCGACCGCCAGCGCGAGACCGATGAGCACGCCCTCGAACATGCTGATCGCGACGATCGACACGGCCGTGACGACCAGGATCAGCGCCTCGCCGCGGTGCTCGCGCCACAGCGCCACGATCTGGCGGACGGGGATGAGCTTGGCGCCGGCGTGCACCAGGATGCCCGCCAGGGCCGGGATCGGGATGTACGCCAGGACGTTCGGCAGCAGGGCCGCGAACAGCAGCAGCCAGACGCCGTGCATCACGCGGGACGCCTTGGTCTTCGCGCCCGCCTGGACGTTCGCGGCGCTGCGCACGATCACCGCGGTCATCGGCAGCGCGCCGAGCACGCCGCAGAGCGCGTTGCCGGCGCCCTGCGCCACGAGCTCCTTGTCGTACGCGGTGCGCGGACCGTCGTGCAGCCGGTCCACGGCCGCCGCGCTGAACAGTGACTCGGCGGACGCGATCAGCGTGAACGCGACGATCGTGCCGAGCACGCCGACGCTCGCGAGTTCGCCGAAGGCGTCCATCGACGGCGGCTGGATGGAGCCCAGCAGTCCCTGCACCTCGACGGTGGCGACCGGCATCGAGAAGACCAGGGCGGCCAGGGTCGCGAGACCGACGGCGGCGAGCGGTCCGGGGACCGTGCGCAGCTGCTTCGGCATCCGCTTCCACAGCACGAGCACGGCGATGGTGCCCACGCCGAGGCCCAGCGAGGCCAGCGCCCCGGTGTTCTGGACGGCGTCGGCGAGGGCGCCGGGCAGCCCGGCTATTTTGCCGAGGCCGGAGGCCGGGGCCTCGGCGTCCACGACCGAGTACAGCTGTCCGGCGATCAGGACGAGCCCGATTCCGGCCAGCATGCCCTCGACGACGGAGACCGAGATGGCCCGGAAGTAGCGACCGAGCTTCAGGGTGCCCATGAGGATCTGGAGCAGCCCGGTCGCGAGGACGATCACGCCGAGCACGGGGAGGCCGTACTCCTGGACCGCCTCGAAGACGAGCACGGTCAGACCCGCGGCCGGTCCGGAGACCTGCAGGCTGCTGCCCCGCATGAGGCCGGTGACGATGCCGCCGACGATGCCGGTGACCAGGCCCAGTTCGGCCGGGACCCCGGAGGCGACGGCCACGCCGACGCACAGCGGGAGGGCGACGAGGAAGACGACGAGGGATGCGGCGAAGTCCTGCCGCAGGTGAGGGAACTTGGTTCGCAGGTCCATGGCCGTCCTCACAGTGCCCGGAAGGCGTCGGAGGACACGTCGTGGGTCAGCACTGACCCCGTGTGCACCTCGTAGTACCAGGCGTGGAGGGTCAGTTGACCGTCCGTCAGTTTCTTGTCGATGAAGGGATACGAGCGCAGGCGCAGCACCTGGGCGAGGACGTGGCTCTGCACGCCCTCGGCCACGGTCGGGTCCTCGACCGCCCCGGCGGGGCGGGGCGTGGCCCGCGTGAGCCAGTCACGCACGGCCGGTACGGCGGTCAGGTCGTCGCCGCGCACCAGGGCGCCGACGGCGCCGCAGTGCGAGTGCCCGCAGACCACGATGTCGCGGACGCCGAGCACCTCCACCGCGTACTCGATGGTGGCCGCCTCGCTGGTGGGGTGCTCGGAGGCGTACGGGGGGACGATGTTGCCCGCGGTGCGCAGCTCGAAGAGCTCGCCGGGGCGGGCGCCCGTGATCAGCGCCGGGACGACCCGGGAATCGGAGCAGGTGATGAAGAGGACCTGCGGAGACTGGCCTTCGGCCAGCCTGGCGAACTCCTCAGGGCGCTGTCCGAACGTGCGGGCGTTGTCGATGAGGGGCTGCATGTGTGGTGACTCCTCCTGGCGCGCCGAAGGGCGCGTCGGACGTACATGACAGATGTGGGGGATGTGACTGCGTGCTGTCGGCGCTGTCAGCAGCGGAAGACCTGAAGTGCGGCCGGGGCGTGGGATGTCGGGGGTCTTGACATCCGCAGGGCGCCGGGCACGGCAGGTTTGCTCACGGCCGCCGGATCCTGGACCAGCAGCGGTCGCTCGGGCCCTTGGGGCGCGAAGTCGACGGCGCGGTGCCGGTCGCGGTTGCGCAGGGGACCGGTCGGGTCCTCGGCGGGGTCGCAGTGGCGGTACGTGACGGACTCGTCGCGCAGTGCCTTGCCGGAGAGCTTGGTTCCGGGCTGGGCTTTGGCCTCTGCCTGACGGGCCGTATGCGCGGATGCGAAGGACGTGGAGGGTGCGAAGAACTGGAGGGCGAGCAGGACGGCGGCGAGGGTCGCTATCACGGTCCGTACCGTCGTACCTCGAAACATGCGCCCCCCTTCAGGCAGTTCTCGTCTCTGGTCCTTTGCCGGTCCTTCTCTAGCCCAAGCCAACGATTGGTCAATGACTGGTCAAGAAACACCTTAGCCCGGCAAAGTTGTTTGCAGGGTTAACTTAACGTTTCGACCTGAAGAGAGGCTGAAGCGGGCAGGGTGGCTGGCGTGAACCCGCTCTTGATCTTGGGCAGTTGATGCGCTAGGAGGGCTCGACCAGGCTCTTCGCGTCCCGGGCCAGCGCGGTGAGTCGCGAGATCGCCCGGAAGTACTTCTTGCGGTAGCCGCCGTTCAGCATGTCCTCGCTGAAGAGCCGGTCGAAGGGCAGCCCCGCGGCCAGGACCGGGACCTCGCGGTCGTAGAGCCGGTCCGCGAGCACGACGAGCCTGAGGGCCGTCGACTGGTCGGGAACCGGCCGCACGTCGGTGAGGCAGACCGCCTTCAGATCGTCCGTCAGGGCGCCGTAGCGGCTGGGGTGGACGCGGGAGAGGTGGTCCAGGAGCTGCGGGAAGCCGTCGAGCGAGGCGCCCGGCGTGCGGTGCGCGGCCCGGGTGACCTGCTCGTCGGTGAACGGCGCCGGCGCCTCGGGCAGGCCGCGGTGGCGGTAGTCCTCGCCGTCGATGCGCAGGGAGCGGAAGTGCGCCGACAGACCCTGGATCTCGCGCAGGAAGTCGGCCGACGCGAACCGGCCCTCGCCGAGCTTGCCCGGCAGCGTGTTGGAGGTGGCGGCGAGGGCGACGCCCGCGTCGACGAGCTTGCCGAGCAGGGTCGATACGAGGACGGTGTCGCCGGGATCGTCCAGCTCGAACTCGTCGATGCACAGCAGACGGTGGCCCGAAAGGGTCTGGACCGTCTTCTGGAAGCCGAGGGCGCCGACGAGGTTCGTCAGCTCCACGAAGGTGCCGAACGCCTTGAGCGCGGGCTCGGCCGGGGTGGCGTGCCAGAGGGAGGCGAGCAGGTGGGTCTTGCCGACGCCGTAGCCGCCGTCGAGGTAGACGCCACGGGGGCCGGCCGGGGTCTTCGGCGCCTTGCCCTTCCCGAGGCCCAGGAAGCCGCGCCTGACCTTGCCGGCGCCGGAGGCGTGCGCCCCGCCGAGCCCGGCCGCGAAGCCCTCGAGGACGCGCACGGCCTCGGTCTGGCTGGGCTGGTTCGGGTCCGGGATGTACGTCCCGAAGCGCACCGAGTCGAACCGCGGCGGCGGCACCATCTCGGCGACCAGCCGGTCCGCGGGGACATGCGGCTCACGGTCGCACAGGGACAGCGGGGCGGTGTCGGCTATGGGGCCGAATCCGGACGCGGCGGGGGAGGTAGGCACGGTTACCCATGCTAATGGTCGTGCCACACTGCACGACATGCGACGCCTGTTCCCTGTGACCGATGAGACAGAGGCCCGGACCCCCGGTGAGGCTCCCCCCGGCGAGGGGGCGGTGGGTGTGCGTGAAGGCTCCGGAGGTGATGGTGCCGGCGGGGTCGGCCGGTCCCACCTGGTCGACCGTGAGTGGAGCCTCGCCGAGCTGGCCGCCGCCTACGCCTATCCCGAGCTGGGCCCCCGGGGAGCGGCCGGGGCGGCCGGATCCGGGGCCGGCTCCGCTGGTCCGGAGGCCTGGCTGCGGGCCAACATGGTGTCCACGCTCGACGGGGCCGCCCAGCACGACGGCCGTTCGCAGCCCATCTCCAGCGCCGCCGACATGCGGATCTTCGGCACCCTGCGGGCCCTCGCGGACGTGGTGATCGCGGGCGCGGAAACGGTACGCCAGGAGGGATACCGGCCCGCACGCGCGCGTGCCGAGTTCGCGGAGATGCGGGAGGCGGCCGGGCAGGGGCCGGTCCCCGCGATCGCGGTGGTCAGCGCCGGCCTGAACCTGGACTTCTCGCTCCCGCTGTTCACCTCGCCCCTGGTGCCCACCCTGATCCTCACGGGCGCCGCCGCGGCCCCGGACCGCATCGCGGCGGCCGAGAAGGCGGGCGCCCGGGTCGTCGTCGCCGGTGACGGCGTCGGCGTCGAGCCCGCCCGTGCGGTCCGGGCCCTCGCCGAACTCGGCCACACCCGGCTGCTCACGGAGGGCGGCCCGCGGCTGCTCGGCCAGCTGGTGGCCGCCGGGGTGCTCGACGAGCTCTGCCTGACCGTGGCCCCGATGCTCACGGCGGGGGACGCGCAGCGCATCGCGGGCGGGCCCTCGGTCGCCGTTCCGCAGCGGTTCGCACTGGTGTCCCTGCTGGAGGAGGAGGGCTTCCTCTTCAGTCGCTACCGACGGCCGTGAGCCTGCCGGTAGCGGCGGCCGTGAGCCCGGGGCCACCTGGCCGTGACGGGCCCGGTTGCTCCCGAAACCGGCTCGATCGACCCCTTCGGGAGCGACTCGGCGGAATCTGCCGTTCCGTTTCGTTTTCGACGGGCACACTGAAACCGGCAGTACCTGTGCGATCGCGGGGCAGGATGGTTTCCGCAGGGCCTCGCACGGCCCACGGAGGAGAAGGGGCGCCCGGTGTTCACAAGCGTTTTGATGATCGAGAAGGCCCTTACGTCCGCCGACGTGGAGTTCGTCACCACCTTGCACGGGGACGAACCGGTCGCCTTCCACGTCCTGCTGCAGCCGCGCGGCGACCAGGCGGACCGGCTGCTGCGGGCCATCGACGACGTCGCGCTCGGCGAGATCGACGAGGCCGCGCGGGAGCTCGAGACGGCGGAGGGCGAGAAGGTGAAGGGGCTCGCCGAGCAGGCGCTCGACGTGTCCCTGCGTGCCCTGCGGGCGGCGGGCAGCGAGGCGGAGGGGCGGCTGATCGAGGCCCATCCGCTGGACGCGCTCAAGTCCCTGGTCGGCGAGATCGACGCGGACGAGGTGATCGTGCTGACGGATCCGCACTACGTGGAGGAGTTCTTCCACCGGGACTGGGCGTCGCGGGCGCGGCACAAGGTGGGGGTGCCGGTGCTGAAGCTGTTCTCGCACAGCAAGGCCTGACGCAACCGGCTGTCCTTCGCGTGGGCCACGGGTCAGTAGGGTGGGTGGCCGAACCGTCGCCGCACCAGCACGTACAGGGAGACACACATGGCACCCGGCCTTCCCACCGCCATGGACCGACCGCACTTCATCGGCATCGGCGGGGCCGGGATGTCGGGGATCGCCAAGATCCTCGCGCAGCGCGGGGCGAAGGTGGCGGGCAGCGACGCGAAGGAGTCCGCCACCGCCGAGGCACTGCGCGCGCTGGGCGCGACCGTGCACATCGGGCACGCGGCGGAGCACTTGGCGGACGACGCCACGTGCGTCGTCGTCTCGTCGGCGATCCGGGCCGACAACCCGGAGCTGGCCCGGGCGGCCGAGCTGGGCATCCCGGTGGTCCACCGCTCGGACGCGCTCGCCCGGCTGATGGACGGCCTGCGGCCGATCGCGGTGGCGGGCACGCACGGCAAGACCACGACCACGTCGATGCTGGCCGTGTCGCTGAGCGAGCTGGGCCTGAAGCCGTCGTACGCGATCGGCGGCGATCTGGACGCGCCCGGCTCCAACGCGCTGCACGGCGAGGGCGAGATCTTCGTCGCCGAGGCGGACGAGTCGGACCGCAGCTTCCACAAGTACGCGCCCGAGGTGGCGATCATCCTCAACGTCGAGCTCGACCACCACGCCAACTACGCCTCCATGGACGAGATCTACGAGTCCTTCGAGACGTTCGCGGGCCGGATCGTGCCCGGTGGCACGCTGGTGATCACGGCGGACCACGAGGGCGCGCGGGAGCTGACGCGGCGGCTGGCCGGGTCGGTGCGGACGGTGACGTACGGGGAGTCGGAGGACGCCGACGTACGCGTCCTGTCCGTGACGGCGCAGGGCCTCAAGAGCGAGGTCAGTGTCCTCCTGGACGGCCAGGAACTCACCTTCACGGTCTCCGTGCCCGGCCGTCACTACGCCCACAACGCGGTGGCGGCGCTCGCGGCAGGCGTGGCGCTGGGCGTGCCGGCCGCCGAGCTGGCCCCGGCGCTGGCCGCGTACACCGGTGTGAAGCGGCGCCTCCAGCTGAAGGGCGAGGCGGCGGGGGTCCAGGTCATCGACTCCTACGCCCACCACCCGACGGAGATGACGGCGGACCTGGAGGCGATGCGCGCGGCGGCCGGCGGCGCCCGGATCCTGGTCGTCTTCCAGCCGCACCTCTTCTCCCGTACGCAGGAACTCGGCAAGGAGATGGGCCAGTCGCTGGCCCTGGCCGACGCGTCGGTCGTCCTGGACATCTATCCGGCCCGCGAGGACCCGATCCCGGGCGTGACGAGCGAGCTGATCATCGAGGCGGCGCGGGTCGCGGGCGCGGACGTGACGCCGGTGCGCGACAAGGGCGCGGTGCCGGAGGCCGTCGCGGGAATGGCGAAGCCCGGTGATCTCGTTATCACCATGGGCGCGGGTGACGTGACGGACCTCGGCCCGCAGATCCTGGACCGTCTCGCACGGAAGTAACTCGCACAGAAGCAAAGGGGTTGGCCTTCATGTCGTACGACGTCGACAAGCCGGACGAGCAGTGGCGCGCGGAGCTGACCCCGGCGGAGTACGCCGTGCTGCGGCAGGCCGGCACGGAGCCCGCCTTCGTCGGTGAGTACACCGACACCAAGACCGAGGGCGTCTACTCCTGCCGGGCCTGCGGCGCCGAACTCTTCACCTCCACCACGAAGTTCGAGTCGCACTGCGGCTGGCCGTCCTTCTACGACCCGAAGGACACCGACGCGGTCGAGCTCATCCAGGACCGGTCGCACGGGATGGTGCGGACCGAGGTGCGGTGTGCCCGGTGCGGGTCGCATCTCGGGCACGTGTTCGAGGGGGAGGGCTACCCGACCCCCACGGACCAGCGGTACTGCATCAACTCCATCTCGCTGCGTCTGACCCCGGAGGCCTGACGCCTGACGCGGGCGTGCCTACCGGAGTGCGAACAGGCCGGTGACCTCGGCCCCGCGCAGCTGCTTCGCGCGGATGGCCTTCATCCCCGCGTGCAGGGTCGTGGTGCCCTCCTGGTAGGCGGCCTCGATGGGCAGGTAGTAGGTGAGGTTGAAGTAGGCGAACGGGGCGGAGCAGGACGGGTCGGTGCCGACGGCGCGCAGCCATGTGGTGCCGCCGAAGTGGTAGTAGAGGCTGAAGGCGGCCATGCGTTGCCCGTCGTAGGCGGCTGTCACCCGGGCCTGCTCGCCCATGGCCTCGGCCTGCCGGCCCAGCAGACGGGTCATCAGGCCCGCGTCGTCGGCCGTGTGTCCGTGCGCGGACTGGAGGGCCGCCAGCAACTGCCCGGCCTCCCGGAAGCAGTCGCCGAGCAGCAGGTGACGGATGCTCAGCCCGGCGTCGCGGAACGCCGCACGTTCGTGGCGCACCGCGACCCGGCGCTTGGAGGGCAGGGAGGCGAGGTAGTCCTCGAAGGAGCCGCCGGGCAGCGGGATGGCGGCGTCGTCCTCCATCCGCTGCGGCGCGGCCTCGTCGTACACCGCGCCCAGCTGCTCGGCGGCGGTCTGGGTCAGATACGGCCACCAGTGCGTGGTGTCGTGGCGCTCGGCGTGAGTGCGCGCGCAGTCACGCAGCAGGGCCAGGCAGGCGGTGCGCCGCTCAGGAGACAGGCCCGGGTCGGTCAGGGGCGCGTTGTGGTACCCGCGGCGGGCACCGGCGAGCACCCGCGGTCCGGGCGGGCCGGACAGCTCCAGCAGGTCCGGGTCGTAGAAGTCGTTGGGTTCGCTGTGGACGAGGTAGAGGGGGGCGGCGGCGAGGAGTGTGCCGTCCCCGTCATGGACCAGGGCGTACGACGCGGTCGCGGTGGGATCCGACTCCTCTCCCAGCAGCCAGCGGTGGGAGAGGTACAGGCCCGCGGAACGGGCGAGCCGGTCCCAGTCGTCCGCCGGGACCTCGCGGAGAGTGGAGGTGATGTGGGCTTTCACGGTGATGTCGGACTCTCCTCGGGATCGGTGGGGGCGGTGGCCGCCGGGCGCAGCGGCCGCAGGGCGGGAACCGCCAGCAGCGCCAGGAGACAGGCAGCGCCCTGAACCACCCACGGCACGAGGCCGCCGGCGGCCAGGAGGGTGGTGAACAGCACGGGGGCCGCGATGTTCCCGGTCGACCAGGAGAGCTGGTAGAGGCTCTGTTTGCCGCCCCGGGCCGCCCCCGGGGTGAGGGTGACGGAGAGTTCGTTCAGGGCCGGCGAGCAGAAGATCTCGGCGAGGCTGAACAGCACCATCGCCAGCAGCAGTGCGGGCCATGCGGGGATCGCGGTGCCGGGCAGCGCCGGTGCGGCGAAGGCCAGCATGGCGGCCGTGAGGAGCCCGTAGCCGAGGGCGATGGCGTGCCGTGGCTGCGCGGGTGCGGCGTGGGCGGTCAGTGGGCTGGTGAGGGTGGAGACCAGGACCGTGTTCAGGATGAGCAGGAGGCTCGCGGTCCACGCCGCCAGCCCCAGGACGGTGGTGGCGTACAGGGCGATGAGCACGGCCAGCATCGACTGGGACAGCACGAAGGGGAGGGCGCAGGCGACGAGGAGGAGGTAGCGGCGGGTGCCGTCGTCGCGTGGCCCGTCGGGCTCCCGGCCGCGGCTCTCGGCGTCCCCGGAATCCGGCTGCGGACCGGCCCGCGGCGCGGGCGGAGTCGTCACGGGCACGCGGGCGAAGCAGACCGCGGCCAGCAGGTACAGCGGGGCGGCGGCCACCAGCAGGCCGGTCAGGGCTCCGGTCCCGTACAGCGCCAGGGCACCCGCGGCCAGCGCGGCGCCGGCGCCGATGCCGATGTTGCGCAGGCTTCCGGTGAACGCGAACCAGGCACGGATCTCCCCGGCCGGTGTGGCCTGGGTGATCAGCGTGCGCTGCGCCGTGTAGTACGTGTTCACCCCGGACTGCACCAGGAAGTAGGCGCAGACGATCTGCCAGGGACGGTGGGCGAGGAGGAAGGTGAGGAATCCCGCGGCGGTGACCACGTTGGCCACGACGGTCGGCTGCCGGGGGCCGAAGCGGTCCATGAGGCGGCCGGCGAGGAAGACCGAGGGCAGGGCGGCCAGTTGACCGACCGTCACGGCGGCGCCGACGGCGGGGGCGGACAGACCGCGCACCGTGGTGAAGTACAGCAGCCCGAGGGGCAGCAGCATGCCGCTGCCCACGGAGTCGACGAGGTTGCCGGTGACGAACCGGCCGTACCCACGGACGGCGGGCAGCCCGAGGGCCCGCGCCAGCGGGCCGGGACGGGCGGGCGCGGGCGCGGCGGCGGTGTCCGGGGTCATGAGGCGCGGAGCAGGGTCCGGATCTTGTCCAGCACCTCCTGCCGGGGGAAGCCGGTGACGGCGTGCAGGTCCTCCAGTGCCTTGACGGTCTGCTGCTCCTCGCCGTCGGTGAGGGTGAAGACGACGATGTCGCCGTGGTCGGTGCCGTCGATGAGAAGTTGGTGCGCGGTGACGAGGTCCACGCGGTCCGCCAGCTCCTCGCGGGCGCCCCGCGGCAGTCGTTCGGGCGAGAGGAACTCGACGGCCCAGCGGGTGCGGCGGACCGGGCCGGGCGCGTACCTGCCGAGCGCCATGTCGGTCAGGGCGGTGAAGGTGTTGGTGTCGGAGGCGGCGCAGGAGAGCGTGGTGGCGCCGCCGATGCGGGGGTTGATCTCCAGGACGACATACCGGCCGCCGCTGTAGATCATGTCCACGTTGACGGAGCCACGGACGCCCAGCTCCTCGCAGAGGGCGACCAGCCGGGCGGCGACGGGCTCGAACGCCCGGTCGGCCTCGGGCCGCGGCCCGCACCAGCGCAGGTCGGCGAAGGTGAACACCGGTTCGGGGCCGGCGGTGCCGGTCCAGCACACCGGCAGGACCCGGTAGGCGCCGGGCTCGCCGACGATGTCCACGGAGCACAGGTCCCCGCTGACGCACTCCTCGACGACGGCCGACACGGGCGGCGGGTCGAGGAGGTAGGCGTCCAGCGCCGCCGGGTCGGGCACGGCCCGGATCCCGAAGCTGGTGGAGTCCCACAGCGGCTTGGACAGCAGCGGGTAGCCGATCCGCGCGGCCTGGGCCCGCAGCGCGTCGGCGTAGGCGGGGATCGCGAGGCCCCGCCCGGCCAGGAGGTCGGAGTCGGCCCGGAAGCCGCGTGGGACGTCGAGACCCGCGCGGACGAGGAGCTGCTTGGTCTCCCATTTGTCGCTCAGCAGCGCGGTGGCGGCGAGCGGGGTCACGACCGTCGGTACGCCCTCGGCGTCGAGCAGTTCCTTCGCGGTCGCGTCGCGCAGGGCGTTCTCGCACGGCAGGGAGATGGAGACCGCGGCGTCGGCTCCCCACCGCGTGACCAGTCCGGCCAGTTCGCGAGGGGTGACAGCCGGATCGACGGCCTGGCGGCCACCGGGGAAGTCGTCGTCCCCGGCCTGTCCGTGGGTGTGGAACAGCCGCGCCTCGATGCCCTCGCCGGCCAGATCCCGGACGGTGCGCTGGATGTAGGGGTCGGCACGCTGGATGTCGACGGACCTCAGGAACGCGATCTTCCGCACGGTCCGGGGCGGGGTGTCCCGCTCGGCGTTCTGCATGGGCTTCCGCTCTGCTCTGGGGACGGGCGAGGTCACTTCACTTCTGTTCTGGGGACGGGTGGGTCACTTCACCCGCAACCTGGTGCCGGCGATCGCCCGGTCGGCGAGGCGGCGGGCCTCGGCGGGGGAGTCGGCCACGGCCACCACGTGACCGATCCGGCCGGAGCTGTCCGCCGGTTCGGGGACGGGGTCCCCGGGACGCACCTCGATCTCGCTGTGGGTGCCGGGCACGTCGGGCACCCGGACGAGTTCCAGCACCCCGGCGCGCTCGGGGAGCAGGAAGCGGATGGCCGCCGCCCGTTCCCGGGTCGCCCCGGTGTCGGGCAGCCGGCCCGCCACGGCCTGGAGGTAGGCGACGGCTTCGCTGATCCCGGTCGCGGCCTCGACGATCTCGCAGATGTTGTCACCGGGCAGCCGGGCCCCCGTCTCGATCACGACCGGCGTGTGGGATCCGGGCGGGATCTTCACCTCCGTGTGCGCGATGCCGTTGCGGATCCCGACGGCGAGAGCGGCGCGGGCCGCGGTGTGCTGCACCGCCCGGGTCAACTCGGGCGGCAGTCCGGCCGGGCAGGTGTGCCCGGTCTCGACCCGGTACCGTCCGGAGGTGGTGTCCTTGGCGACCACCGGCAGCGCGTACGGGACACCGTCGGCGACCACGGTCTCGGCGGAGTACTCCGCGCCCGGCACATAGCTCTGCAGCAGCACCCGCGGGTCCAGCGGCAGCCCGTGCGGCATCGCCCGCGTGAACCGCCGGGCAGCGGCGACCGCGTCGTCGAGCCCGTCGGGCCCGGCCACGACGCTGACGCCCCAGGACCCGCCCTGCTCGGCCGGTTTGACCACCAACGGCCAGCCCAGCGCGGCATCGGCCGCGGCCCGGTGCGCCTGCTCGGCGTCGGCGGCCACCGCGCCCGCCGGGACCGGAATCCCCGCCGTCCGGAAGGCCTCGGCCATCACGATCTTGTTGCGGGCGGCCTGCGCGAGGGCCGGGTCGTTGCCGGGCAGTCCGAGCCGTGCCGCCAGTGCCGCCGCCAGCGGGGTGAAGAGCTCCCAGCAGGCCGCGACCGCGCCGATCCGGTGCTCCCGGCAGTAGGACTCCAGGTCGTCCAGCGCCCGGTCCGGGTCCGTCAGGTCGGTGAAGCAGACACCGGCCAACGCCCGGGCCGGCCAGGGGGCGTAACTCTCGTGGACGTCGCGGTGCGTGGCGCCGTACAGCCGCAGTCCGAGCCGGTCGGCGGCCTCGGCCAGGAACGGACCGGCGTTCCCCATCGGTTCGACCACCATCACGCCGGTGGCGTTCGGCTCTTCGCTCATTCGACGTCAACTGTCGCCGGACATCGATGACTTGAAGGTTTCCCCAACGTAAACACCTTTCGAGAACGCCGAGTTGATGCACTCACCCTATGGCCTCAACAAATTGTTGCATGTTCGAATGCGCAGGCACGGTAACGCACGCACGGCAGGCCCGACCAGAGGGATCCAACGTGAACAACCTGCGCAACGAGCTCGCCCAGTACATCGAACAGGGCGTCATACCGCCCTACCAGTACTCCTACCCGCCGCGCTCGACCTACCGGCCCCTCGACGAGGGAGCCTGGGACGCGCGCGAGGTCTGGGCGCGCGACCTGAGCAACCATCAAGTCCCCGAGCTCAACCTCTACCTGCACGTGCCCTTCTGTCGCTACAAGTGCGGCTTCTGCAACCTCTACACGGTCATCTCCACCGACCAGGAGCTGTACGACGCCTACACCGACGCGCTCTGTACACAGATCCGCGACCACGCCGAGGTCATCCAGGCGCGCCGGCTGCGCACCGTCTACATCGGCGGCGGCACCCCCTCCCTGCTCGGCACCCGCCACTTCGAGAAGATCTTCGACACCCTCGGGTCCGTCTATCCCAACTGGCGCTCCACCGTCGAGGAGGTCGCGGTCGAGGCCACTCCCGACTCGATCGTCGCGGACCCGGAGGGCTTCGGCCGGTTACTCCAACTCGGCCTGACCCGGGCCAACATCGGCATCCAGTCCCTGGTTCCCCAGGAGATCCGGGAGGCGGGGCGCGGCCAGGCGGGCGAGGACACCATCCGCCGGGCCGTCGGGATCGCCCACGAGCGGGGACTGCCCGACCTGTCCACCGACCTCATCATGGGCTTCGCGGGACAGACCCCCGAGTCCTGGCGGCACTCGGTGGACGAACTGGCCAAGCTGGCCCCCACCACCGTCTCCACCTATTTCCTGACGGTGCGCCCGGACGCATGGTTCTCCCGCACGGGCTCCTACCAGTACATGTGGAAGCCCGAGCTGTACGAGCGCTACGACTACGCCCGCGAGGTGTTCACCGCGCACGGCTACGTCCAGGAGGGCTCGGTCCGCTACAAGAAGCCCGGCCGGGGCGGCTACGTGCAGAAGGTCCTCACCTTCCACGGCGTTCCGCTGCTCGGACTCGGGGTCGGCGCACGCTCGTACACCTCGGTCCTGGACTACATGACCGGGAGCGTCAAGCCGTCCCTCACGGAGGTCGCGCAGTACATCGACCAGGCGAAGGCGCACACCCTGCGCCCCACCACGGGCTTCGTCCTCACTCCGGAGGAACGCGCCCGCAAGCGGCTGGTGCTGGACACCTTCGACCTCGACCTCGCCGAGCTGGACCGCTCCGGTCTCGACGCGATCACCGACGAGGTGGCCGCGGTGCTGGACGCGGCGGAGTCCAACGGGCTGGTGCACCGGGTCGGCCCGGGCCGGATCCAGCTCACCCCCAAGGGGTTCAAGTACCGCGACGTCCTGTCCTGGATGTTCTACTCCGGCCGGGTCAAAGACCTGGACCGCGAGTACTACGAAGGGCTGCACGAGGTCAACGCGCGGGCCCGCAGGAACATGGGAACTCCGGTACGCATCACCGGAATCACCGGTGCGCGGGAGACCGCGTGAGCGACCTGTTCATCGCGGCGGGCGGGGGCGGAGACCCGATCGGGACCGCGATCACCGCGATCGCCATGAGCGCGCTGCTCACGACTGCCGGCCCGGGCGGGGCGCACGGCACCGCCGGCCCGGACCTGCCCGTGGTCGCCACCTACTCCTGGGAGCGCCCGGAGGTCGATCCGACTCCCGGCCCGCTCGGCGTACGGGACTTCACCGGACTCCTCGACCGTCCCGAAGGGCACGTCCTGACTCCCGCCGCGCGGGCGGTCGCCCCGGCCGGATCCACCCTCCCCCGGCTCGCCGCGGACCTGCCGGTACGGCTCGTGCTGCTCGACCCGTACGAGGGGCTCGCCGGTCTGGCGGCGCGGATCCGGCGGCTGGCCGAGGCCTGCGGCCCCGGCCGGGTGCGGATCGTCGACGTCGGCGGCGACATCCTCACCCACGGCGACGAGGACACCCTGTGCAGCCCGCTGGTCGACGCTCTGGTCCTCGCCGCCTGCACCCTCGCCGACGTCGACGCCACCGTGCACATCGCCGGCCCCGGGACCGACGGGGAGATCCCCCAGGACGTCCTTCTGGACCGACTGGACCGACTGGACCGACTGGCCGGCACGGACGACCGGTCAGCACCGACCCCGGGGCACGCGCAGGCGGCCTACCGCGCCCTGGCCTGGCATCCGTCGGAGGCATCGGCCCTGTTCGCCGCGGCCGTCCTTGGAGTGCGCGGCACCGTGCGGACCGTGGGGCGGGCGATCCCGCTCACCGACGCCTCCGCGTACGTCCGGAACACGGGCCTGGAAGCCGCCGTTGCGGAGAACCCGGTGGCGCGGGGCCTGCTGGAGTCGCGTCCCAGAACCGTGGACGAGGCGGCCGACCTCTCGGCACAGCTCACGGGCATCCACGAGATCGCCCGCGAACGCCGCCCCACCGCGCCGCCCACCCCCTCGGCGGCACCGTTCCCGGCCGACGCGCACCGGGCACGGGAGCGGATACGGGCACAGGCCGGCGACGTGAGCCACGTGACGTCCCGCTTCGCCACCCGGGCACTGGGCCTGCCCTGGCAACGCATCCCCGAGGTACGCACCCTGCTCGGCGACGACGGCCCCGTCCACGCCCTGCACTGACCGCCCACGCGTATCCGGAGCGTCCGCGCCTTGGCTATCGCGGTGCCGCCGTGCTGTTCCTGACGATGAGGCTGGTCGGTACGAGGTCGGTCCCGGGCCGGGGATCGCCCTGGGTGCGGATCTGCTGGAGGACGCCCTGCACGCAGCGGCGGCCCACCTCGGCGAAGTCCTGGTGGACGGTGGTGAGGGGCGGGACGAAGAAGGCCGCGTCGGGGATGTCGTCGAAGCCGACGACGCTGACGTCCCGGGGGACGGACAGGCCGCGTTCGTGGAAGGCGCGCAGCAGGCCGAGGGCCATCTGGTCGTTGGAGGCGAACACGGCGGTGCAGTCGCCTTCGTCGGCGAGCGCGAGGCCGGCCGCGTAGCCCGACTCGGCCGACCAGTCGCCGTACAGAGGCGGCGGCACCGGGCACCCGGCCTCCTCCAGGACCGCGCGCCAGGCCTGCGTGCGGCGCTGGCCCGCGAACGACGTCTCGGGGCCCGTCACATGCCACACCGTCCGGTGGCCCAGGTCGAGCAGATGGCGTACGGCCTTCCGCGCGCCGTCGGCCTGGTCGGTGTCGACCACGCTGTGCCGGTCGCCGGCGTCGGAGTCCACGACCACGACATGGACGCCGGGCGGCAGTTGGACCGTGGCGGCGTCGAGCAGGTGGATCTCCATGATGACGATGACGGCGTCGACGGCCAGCTCGCCCATGCGCGTGAAGGCCCCCAGCACGTTGTCCTGGGTCGGGACGTCGATGGGGATCAGCGTGATCGCGTACCCCTCGGCCGCGGCGTGCGTGGCGATCGCCTCCACGGTGCGGCTGTTGCCCGTCGAGGACAGGCTGAAGAGGATCACGCCGATGGTGTTGAACTGGCCGTACCGCAGGGCGCGGGCGGCGCTGTTGGGCCGGTAGCCCAGCTCGCGCATCGCGGCGAGCACCTGCTCCCGGGTCGAACTGATCACGCCGGGATGGCCGTTGGAGACCCGCGAGACCGTCTGGGACGAGACGCCCGCGAGCTGGGCCACATCGGCCATGGAGACCCGCTGCTTGCGGCGCCCGCCGGGCACGCCCGAACCGCCCCGTTCCACCACTGGTGCCTCCTTCGACCCATCCGCAGCTGTTGCGCAACGCACCGGATGTTACGTGTGGGAAACCTTGACGACCGCTGGGTCGGATGTCACGATTCCGGCGCCGCCAAGTTCACGTAAACATCACCCTGGACCCCCACCTCTTGTCCAGCATGTTTACGTAAACATGCTGACCTGAAAGGGTACGTCGATGCGCAAGACCCCCACCAGCACCCGCTTCACGCCCCGGTTGCGTACCGCCTTCGTCGCGGTCGCCCTCGCCGCGATCAGCGGCACCACCCTCGCCGGCAGCCCGGCCTCCGCCTCCGCCGCCTCGCCGATGACGGACACCACTCAGTTCAAGGGCGTGAACTGGGCCGACCCGCGGGACAACTTCGCCGACGACCTCCTCCAGCTGTCCGGCCTGTCGACCTCCGACACCTACGCCCAGACCTACACCAAGGCGAGCCGGATCATCTCGGCGTTCCGCGCGAACCTCGGGGCCAACACGGTGCGGCTGCCCATCAACCCGTACACGGTCAACGGCAGTTACTGGAAGTCGTACCGCGGGGTCATCGACGCGGCCTCCGACAAGGGCTTCAAGGTCATCGTGTCCTACTGGGAGGGGACGGGCGCCCAGAAGGACGGCTTCATCGACGACGAGACCACCTACTGGCCCATGTGGAACAACGTCGTCAAGGCCTACAAGAACGACAGCCGCGTCTACTTCGAGCCGATGAACGAGCCGCACGGCTACACCGACACCGAGTGGGCCGACAAGGCCGCGCAGTGGCTGTCGACCTACCCGTCGGTCCCGCGCAACCGGATCTTCGTCAGCGGCGCCGGCTACAACGACCACGTCACCTCGGTGTGCGCCGACCCGCGCCTGAAGGGCACCTACCTGTCGCTGCACCACTACGGGTTCTGGAAGGAGTACGCCACCTACGACCAGTGGGTGGCCGACCTGAAGGTGCGCATCGGCGACTGCGCGAACCGGACCGTCGCGGACGAGTTCGGATCCCCGATGACCACGGGCCTGAACTACAACGTGCCGACCCCGGACAACAACTTCGTCAACTTCCTCCAGGCTGTCACCGACACCTTCCGCGAGCTCAAGATGGGCTCCGTGTACTGGCCGGGCCTGCGCACCGACGACACCTACTCCCTCCAGACCCTGACCGGCGACCCCGCCAGCCCCTGGCTGGCCACCACCAACCAGTCCGGCGCGGACCGGCTCGCCTGGGCCTGGGGGCGCGGCAAGGCCGTCCAGCAGCCCTGACCCTGCCGGACCGGCCCATGTGACCCCCGCGACCTGACGCGGGGGTCACAGGCCGTCGAGAGCCCTGCGATGTCCTCACAGCACCTTGCGATGGACGAGCGCCGACAGGACGAGCGCGCCCGGGATCAGCGGCAGCCAGATCGTCACCACGCGGTAGCCGATGACGGTCGCCGTGGCGAGGCTCAGGGGCGCGCCGAGTGCGGCCATCGTGAAGACCAGGGCCGCGTCCACGGGGCCGATGCCGCCCGGTGCGGGGACGGCCCCGGCGACCGCGCCCGCGGCGAGGAACGCGAGGGTGACCTGTGCCCAGCTCAGCGGCAGGCCGAGCGCGGCGCCGACCGAGGCGATCACGCTCGCCTGGAGGAGCGGGGTGGCGGCGGCCCCGCCCCACAGGGCGAGGACGCGGGCGGGCCGGGTGTGCAGCAGCCGGGCGTCGGTCAGGGCGGTGCGTACGAAGGTGAGGGCGGGGCGGCGCAGCGGGGGTACGGCCGCCGCGACCAGGGCCGGTGCCGCGAGACCGAGGGTCACGGCCCCGGCTCCCAGGAGCAACGTCCTTTCGTCGGGGGCGAGTCGGTCCAGCCGCAGCAGGTCGGGGGAGGTCGCGAGGAAGACGAGGAGCACCAGTGTCTTCGCGATCGGGCGGACCAGTACGTAGAGGGCGAGGGAGGCGGCGGCCCGGGGCAGGGGGATGCCCCGGCCCAGCAGGAAACGCAGCGTGACCGCGTGGGCGCCCATGCTCGCCGGGAGCACGTGGTTCGCGGCGCCGGCGGCGAACTGGGACGCGAGCAGCAGGCCCGGCGGCAGTCGGTCGGGCAGGGCGCCCTGCCGTACGCACGCGGCGGCCACCCAGCCGAGGCAGGTGAAGAACACCGCCGCCAGCAGCCACCACGGGTCGGCGGCGGCCAGCCGGGCGGCGCCGTCGTACACGGTGTGCCAGTCGAACACCGCCCATGCCCCGATCAGCAGGAGCGGGAGCAGGCTCAGCGCCTTGGGGAGGAGGCGCGCGAGGGCTGGGGACCGGGCGGGGCCGGCGGTGGGGTCGGGAGCGGGAGCGGGAGCAGGGTCAGGAGCGGAGGCGGGGAGCGCTCCGGGGGGACCGTCGAGCGGGAGCAGGGACACGGCGCACGTCGTCCTTCCGCGTCGCGCTCCGCGCGGTGCGGCGCGGGGCGCGACGGATCCGAGGCGATGCAGGGGCGGTACAGCAGGCGAGCAGACGAGCAGGTGGGGACCGCTGAGTCTTTCCCGTTCGGTGTGACGCCGTGGTGACCGGAAACCGACGGGGCGTGGGCGTGCGGCCGTCGGAAGTGAGTTTGCCCAGGGCGCCGGGGTCTCAGTCCCGGTGCGCCCCGGGCCGGTGAATCACCAATCCACAGGACTGTTGACTTTTGGCTGAATGAGCCAGAGGATTTCGGGGGTGAGCCACCCCGAAGGCGTGACCCTCAGTACCGCCCGTACCGCGCTCCCCGTCGACCTGGACGAGGCGGCCCACCGCTGTCTGGTCGCCGGGTTCGACGGCACCACGGCCGTCCCCGACACCCTGAAACGGCTGATCGACCGAGGTCTCGGCGCGGTCATCCTGTTCACCCGCAACGTGCGGGACGCGGAGCAGGTGCGCCGGCTCACCGACACCCTGCGGGCCCTGCGCCCCGACCTGCTCGTGGGCATCGACAACGAGGGCGGCGGCATCGGCCACCTGGTGAGCGCCGGCGCCCCCGAGGTGCCCGGCTCCTTCGCCCTCGGCGTCGCCGACGACCTCGACCTGACCGCCCGGTGCGCCGACGCGCTCGCCGGTCATCTGGCGACACTCGGCATCACCGCGTCCTACGCGCCGGTCGCCGACGTCCAGCACCTCCCGGACAACCCGATCGTGCGCACCCGCGCCTTCGGCACCGACCCGGACCTGGTGTCCCGCCACACGGCGGCCTGGATCGCCGCCACCGAGGCACGCGGCATCGCCTCCTGCGCCAAGCACTTCCCCGGCCACGGCGGCACCGTGACCGACAGCCACCACGAGCCGGCCGTGGACCCGCGGCCGTACGACGAACTCGACCTCACGCCCTTCCGGGCCGCCATCGCCGCCGGTGTGCCGATGCTGATGAGCGCCCATGTCGTGTTCCCGGCGCTGGACGCCAACCGCCCCGCCACCCTCAGCCGCCGCATCCTGCGCGACCTGCTCCGCGACGAGCTCGCCTTCGACGGCGTCCTGGTCAGCGACGCGCTGGAGATGAAGGCGATAGCCGACCGCTACGGCGAGGCGGCCGGGGCGCGGATCGCGCTGGCCGCGGGGGCGGACCAGGTCATCGTCGCCGTACCGGATCTCGAGGTCACGCTGGGCTGCCGGGACGCCGTGCTCGGAGGGCTGGGCAACGGGACCCTGCCGGAGGAGCGGGTCGGGGAGGCCGCGGGGCGGGTGCGCCGGCTCGCGGAGCGGTATGCCGCGCCCGCGACCGAGGTCGCCGCGTGGGACGCGGGGGCGGGGCTGGAGGCGGCCCGCCGGGCGGTACGGAGCCGCAGTGGTCCCGCCCCCGTGCGCGGCGCCCATGTCGTCGACCTGTTCCCGCCGCCGCACCCGGCGCTCAACTGGGGCGGCGAGGACCTGCTGACCGAGCTGCGTGCCGTCGACCCCACCGCCACGGGCACCTGCGTCACCGGAGAGCCCGCGGACCCGGCCGCCCTCGTCGACGGCATCGCGCGCCTGGCCCGGGACACCCCCCTGGTCGTCGCCACCTGCGACGCCGGGCTGCACCCGTGGCAGGCGGGCCTGCGCGACGCCCTGCTGGCCCGGCGGCCGGACGCGGTACGCGTGGCCACCGGGCTGCCGGACGACGGCACCCTGTGCTCGTACGGGCGCGGGAAGGTGAATCTGCGGGCGGTCGCGGAGGTGCTGGCGGGGGTGTGACGTGCCGGAGGTGACGCCTCACGGCAGGCGTACGACGTCCTTGATCCCGCGCGCCGCAAGGTAACCCTCGTCGTCCGCCCGCGACGCCAGTACCACCGCCGGCCGGACCCCCTCCGTGCGCAGCCGCATCCACGCCTCGAAGTACGCGCCTCCCGGGCCGGACACGGAACGGGTGGCGGGCGTGCAGTCCAGGACCAGGGCCGTCTCGCGCGGCCCGGGTGACGGCGGCAGGTCGCGCAGGTCGGCGACCGTGGCGGCGAGGGCGTCCGCGATCGGCTTGCGGCGGCCCGTCGCGTCGAACAGGCCCAGGGTGTACTCGAGCTCCGGATAGTCGGCCAGGGAGCGGTCCACGTCGTGGGAGCACCACCACGTCACGCCCCACAGGTTCGCGCACTCGGCCGCGTTCCGTACGGTCGCCCGCGCGAACTCCGGTGCGTCGGCGGCCGGGATGTGCGGCTCGGGGGCGCCCGTCTCCTGGACCCAGACCGGTCGGGCCGGGTCGACCGCGTACGCCGTGGCGAGTTCCGTGCCGTACTCGGCGAGGTGGTGCACCTGGGGGGAGGCGGCGCCGTAGCGGCGGGCGCAGTCGCCGGAGAACACCCAGGGGTGGACGGTGGTCAGGTCGCCCTTGTGGGCCGAGGCTTCCGGGGAGAACGGGTGGTCGTCGCCGTACCAGGCCGCGTCGTACGCGGAGTGCGTGACCAGGTGACCGGGGCGCACGCCCGCGCGGGCGGCGGCCAGCAGGGTGTCGAGGTAGTGGTCGACCTCCTCGGCCGTCACCGGGTTGTGCTCGACCAGGTTGTTGAGCTCGTTGCCGAGCTGGAGACCGATCAGGTTGGGGCGGCCGGCGAGGGCGCGGCCCAGCTTGCGCAGGAGTTCGGCCTGTGCCTCGATGGCCTCGGGGTCGGTGAACACGTTGCGGTGGTGCCAGCTGCGGGTCCACTCCGGGTAGAAGTCGAAGCTGGACAGATGCCCCTGCACGCCGTCCACGAGGACGTCGAGGCCCGCCTCCGCGGCCAGGTCGACGAGCTGCGCCAGCTGGTCGACGGCGGCGGGGCGGATGAGCGTGCGGTTGGGCTGCAGGAGCGGCCACAGGTGGAAGACCCGGACGTGGTCGAGGCCGAGCCCGGCTATCTGGTCCAGGTCCTCCCGGGCGTGCACGGCGTCGAAGTCGTGCCAGGAGTGGAACCAGCCGCGGCGGGGCGTGTAGTTGACGCCGAAGCGGAGTGTAGGGATGGGATCCTCCTCGAGTCCGGGGCTTGTCCTGTGTGAGTACCGCTCTTGTGCTGCGCGAATGTATCAACCACCATAGTCAGTGATGGGCAATGATTTGAACCAGAAGTGTGGTGACGTCGAGGGCGGTGAGCTCGTCGTCGGCCTCGACGCGGGCGGCACGCGTACCCGTGTCGTGCTCGCCGCCGCGGACGGCCGCCTGCTGGGCGAGGGCGCCGCCGGGCCGGGCAACGCCCTGACCGTCCCGATGCCGCAGCTCATCGAGCATCTGGCCGAGGCCGTCGCCGCGGCGGTGCCCGAGGAGGCGCGCGGCCGGGTCGTCTCGGTGGCCGGCGGCTTCGCGGGCGCCACGGCGGCCTCCCCGGACGACCCGGGGCACGTCAACGCCCGGTCCGCCCTCACGTCGGCCCTGCGGCGGCTCGGCATCCCGGCCGGTCCGGTCGGCATCTGCAGCGACATCGAGGCCGCCTTCGCCGCCGCGCCCGGCACCCCGGCCGACGGCCTCGCCCTGGTGGCCGGCACCGGCGCGGTCGCGATGCGCATCGCCGACCGCCGGGGCACGGTCACCGTGGACGGCGACGGCTGGCTGCTCGGCGACGACGGCAGCGGCTTCTGGATCGGGCGTACGGCCGTACGGGCCGCGTTGCGCATGGCGGACGGACGGGGACCGGCAACCGCCCTGGCCGCGTCCGTGGGGCGGGCACTGGGACTGCCGGGCGGCGTGCTGCCGGGTGACGACGAGGATGACCGCGGGGCCGGCTGGACTCGCCCCCACCGCGAGGCCTACCGCATGCACCTGCTCCCGGCCGTCATGGCCGACCCCCCGATCCGGCTCGCCCGGCTGGCCCCGCTGGTGGCCGAGGCGGCGCGGGAGAAGGACGCGGTCGCCGAAGCCATCCTCGAAGAGGCCGCCGACCAACTGACCGAGACCGTACGGGCGTTGAACCCCCACCCCGGCGAACCACTCGTCGCCACCGGCGGCCTGCTCGGCCCCGACGGCCCTCTGACGCCCCTCCTGGCCCCTCGCCTCGCCGCCCTCGGTCTCACCCTCGACTGGGTGGTCGACGGCTGCCGGGGTGCCGTGGCCCTCGCCCGGCTCGCTCATGGTGGTGGCAGCCGATGAAAGTCATGGTCGGCCAACTGACCGATGCTGTACGGGCGTTGATCCCCTACCCGGGCGAACCGCTCGTCGCCACCGGCGGTCTGCTCGGTCCCGACGGCCCTCTGACGCCCCTCCTGGCCCCTCGCCTCGCCGCCCTCGGTCTCACCCTCGACTGGGTGGCGGACGGCTGCCGGGGTGCCGTGGCCCTCGCCCGGCTCGCTCATGGTGGTGGCAGCCGATGAAAGTCATGGTCGGCCAACTGACCGATGCCGTACGGGCGTTGATCCCCTACCCGGGCGAACCGCTCGTCGCTACCGGCGGTCTGCTCGGTCCCGACGGCCCTCTGACGCCCCTCCTGGCCCCTCGCCTCGCCGCCCTCGGTCTCACCCTCGACTGGGTGGCGGACGGCTGCCGGGGTGCCGTGGCCCTCGCCCGGCTCGCTCATGGTGGTGGCAGCCGATGAACGACATGGTCTACCGCGACCCCACCGCCCCCGTCGACGACCGGGTCCGCGACCTGCTATCCCGGATGACCCTGCGCGAGAAGGCCGGCCAGCTCAACCAGCGGATGTACGGCTGGGACGCCTACCGCCGCACCCCCGACGGCGGCTTCGAACTCACCGAGGACCTGCACGCCGAGACCGAGCGCTTCGCCGGGCTCGGCGCCCTCTACGGTCTCCAGCGCGCCGACGCCTGGTCCGGCGTCGACCACACCAACGGGCCCGGTGCCGAGGACGGCGCCGCCCTCGCCGATCTCGTGCAGCGGCATGTCGTCGAGCGCAGCCGGCTCGGCATACCGGCGCTGTTCGTCGAGGAGGTGCCGCACGGCCACATGGCCCTCGACGGCACGGTCCTGCCCGTGAACCTGGCCGTCGGCGCCACCTGGGACCCCGGCCTGTACGAGTACGCCGCCGCCCACGCCGCCGCCGAACTGCGGGCCCGCGGCGGCCACGTCGCCCTCGTGTCCGCGCTGGACATCGCCCGCGACCCGCGCTGGGGCCGTACGGAGGAGTGCTTCACCGAGGACCCGTACCTGGCGGCGCGGCTCACCGAGGCGCTGGTGCGGGGCATGCAGGGGGAGCACGCGGCGGGATTCGCCGCCGACAAGGCCCCCGTCGTCCTCAAGCACTTCGCCGGACAGGGCGCCACCGTCGGCGGCCGCAACTCCGCCGAGTCCGAGCTCGGGCCCCGCGAACTCCACGAGATCCACCTCCCCGCCGCCCGGGCCGGCATCCGTGCCGGAGCCGCCGCCGTCATGGCCGCGTACAACGAGGTCGACGGGATGCCCTGCTCCGGCAACAGGGCCCTGCTCACTGGGCTGTTGCGGGAGGACTGGGGCTTCGACGGGCTGGTCATGGCGGACGGACTGGCCGTGGACCGGCTGGCCCGCATCACCGGCGACCAGGTCTCCGCGGGCGCCCTCGCGCTCAACTCCGGTGTGGACCTGAGCCTTTGGGACGAGGGCTTCACCCACCTGGAAGAGGCGGTCGAGCGCGGGCTGGTGAGCGAGGACGTGCTCGACACGGCCGTCGCGCGGGTCCTGCGGCTCAAGTTCCGTCTCGGCCTGTTCGAACAGCACACCACGCCCACGGACTTCCCGGCCCACGGCAGGGACGTGAGCACGACGCTCGCCCGGGCCGCGGTCACCCTCCTCCACAACGACGCCGGTGTCCTGCCCATCGCGGCGGGCGTCTCCCGTATCGCGGTCCTCGGACCCCAGTCCGCCACCACCGCCCACCAGTCGGGCGACTACACCGCCCCGCAACGCCCCGGCACCGGCACCGGCGTTCTCGACGGGCTGCGGCGACTCGCCCCGCCCGGCGTCGACATCCGCCACGCCCGCGGCTGCGCCCTCACCGGCCAGGACCTCTCCGGCATCCCCGAGGCGGTCGCCGCGGCCGCCGCCTCCGACCTGGCCGTGCTGGTGCTGGGCGGCAGCAGCGCGCGCACCCCCGACACCGACTTCGCGGCCAACGGGGCGGCCCGGACAGCCGTCTCCGAGATGACCTGCGGCGAGGGCGTCGACCTCGCCGGACTACGGCTCGGGAAGGCCCAGCACGCCCTGCTCGACGCCGTCACCGCGACCGGCACCCCCACGGTCGTCGTCCTGATCCAGGGCCGCCCGCACGCCGTCCCCGAGGCGGCCGAGCGGGCGGCGGCGCTGCTCACCGCCTGGTACCCGGGCCCGTGGGGCGGCGAGGCGATCGCCGAGATCCTCCTCGGGCTCCGGGAACCGACCGGCCGCCTCCCCGTCTCCGTCCCGCGCTCGGCGGCCCAGCTCCCCGTGTACTACAACCACAAGGACAACGAGTACGGCGCCTACGTGGACGACAGCGCCGCACCGCTCTACTCCTTCGGGCACGGGCTGTCGTACACGAGCTTCGCGTACGGACCGCCGCGGCTGTCCGGGCACACCGTCGAGGTCGACGTCACCAACACGGGGGAACGGCAAGGGCGTACCGTCGTCCAGCTCTACATCCGGCGGCTGGTCACCCCCGTGTGGCCGCGCACGCTCGAACTGCGCGCGTTCCGGGCCGTCGACCTTCGGGCGGGCGAGTCCCGCACCGTCGCCTTCTCGCTCGGCGACGACCAACTCGCGCAGGTCGGCGCCGACTTGGCGACAGCCGTGCTGCCGGGGACGCTGGAGATCCGGGTCGCGCAGTCCGCGGGGGACGCGCTGACCGCCGTACCGGCGACCCTGCGCGTCCCCCTCGGCTGAGACGTCAGAGCTTCACGGCCCCCGACGACACGCCCTTGTAGAACCACCGCTGCGTGATGATGAACAGCACCAGCACGGGAATCACCGAGATCACCGAACCGGCCATCACCAGCCGCTGGTCGTAGCCGAACGACGACGACTGGAGGCGGGACAGCCCCAGCGTCAGCGTGAAGTTGTCCTCCGTGCGCAGCACGATCAGCGGCCACAGGAAGTCGTCCCAGGCGCTGATGAAGGTGTTGATGGTGACGACCAGGATCGCGCCGTACGCGGACGGCAGGTACAGGTACCGGAACCGCTTCCACTCGCCCGCCCCGTCGAGCATCGCCGCGTCCTCGATCTCGCGCGGCACGGCGAGGAACGCGGCCCGCATGATCAGGACGTTGATCGCGGCGACGAAGCCGGGCAGCCAGACCCCGACCAGGTTGTCGACCAGGCCCAGGTCGCGGATGCTCAGGAACAGCGACACCATGATCGACTCGAAGGGGAACATCATGGACGCCATCAGCACGACCCAGACCAGCTTGCGTCCCTTCCAGCCGGGCTTGGAGAGCATGTAGCCGGCCATGGTGGAGAAGACGAGCTGGCTGGCGATGGAGATGACGGCGACGAAGAAGCTGTTCCTGATGTACGTCCACACCGGGACCTGGTCGAAGACCTGCCGGTAGGCGCGCAGGCTCGGGTGGTGCGGGAACAGTGAGGCGCCGGAGCCGAAGACGTCCTCGGTGGGCCCCTTGAGCGACGACAGCAGCTGCCACAGCAGCGGGCCGACGGTGATGAACAGGACGAAGACCAACAGCAGGTAGCGGACGACGAGTTCGCGGGGGCGGCCGTAGTCGCGCCAGCGCGGCACGAGCCGCCGGGGTTTGTCCACGGCCGTGGTCATGACTCGTCCTCCTTGGTCAGGCGCTGGGCGAGCAGCGTGAGGCCCAGGGTCAGGGCGAACAGGGCGACGCTGACCGCGGCGCCGTAGCCGGCGTTGCCGGTGAGCGGGTCGAGGCCGACGTCCCGGATGTAGAAGGGGAGCGTGCGGTCGGCGCCGCCGGGGCCGCCGGTGGAGCCGCCGAGCATGTAGATCTCGGTGAAGACCCGCAGGGAGCCGATGCCGGTGAGGGTGCCGACCAGCATCATCGACTGGCGCACGCCCGGCACGGTGATGTGCCAGAAGCGGCGGATCGCGCCCGCGCCGTCGACGGCGGCCGCCTCGTGGAGTTCCTTCGGGACGTTCCCCAGCGCGGCCAGGTAGAAGATCATGTACCAGCCGAGGCCCTTCCAGATCGTCAGGCCCATCGCCGACAGCAGGATCAGCCACGAGTCGGACAGGAAGGGAATGGCCTCCCGGATGATGTGGGCCTTCTCCAGCCAGGTGTTGACCAGTCCCTGGTCGCTCAGCAGCCACTGCCAGCTCAGGCCGACGACCACGCTGGAGGCGAGGACGGGTGTGTAGAAGGCGGAGCGGAAGAAGCCGATGCCCGGGAGGTTCTTCTCCACGAGGATCGCCAGCAGCAGCGGCAGCAGGATCATCAGGGGGACGACGATCACCGCGTACAGGACGCTGTTGCGGGTCGCCAGCCAGAAGTCCGAGTCGCCGAACATCCGGGTGTAGTTGTCCAGCCCCACCAGGTTGTAGGTGCCGCCGAGCGGTTTGGCGTCGGTGAAGGACACCAGGAGCGTGTTGAGGAAGGGGAAGATCCCGAAGACCGTCGTGCCGACGATCGCCGGGGCCATCCACAGCCAGGGCAGCCACCACCGGCGGTACAGGGCCGCGCCCCCCGCGTCCGCGGTCGGGCCAGGAACCACGGAGCGGAGGGCGCGGCGCAGGCGCCCCGGCGGGCGGTGCGAGGAAGTGCCGGGGCTCGGGGCGCCCGCCCCCGGGGAGGCGGGAACGGGCGCCTGGTCGAGGGTGTGCTGAGCCATCGTCAGCTGCCCTGCTCGATCAGCTCGTTGCCCTTGGACTGCGCCTCCTTGAGGGCGTCCTCGGCGCTCTTCTTGCCCTGCATGGCGAGCTGGATCTGGGCCGAGAAGGCGTTCAACTCGCCCGGGGTGAGGGCGACTTCGTCGGCCGTCGCGGTCTTGCGGTCACTGGCGACGATCTTGCGGGCCTCGGCGAAGGGGTCGCTGCCCTCGACCGACTGGAAGAACGGGTCGTCGAGCGAGGCGGTGGTGGACGGGAAGATGACCACGTTCGGGTCCTTCGCCCACTCCAGCTGGTTCTGCGCGTTGGTCAGGAACTGCGCGAAGGCGAGCGCGGTCGGCGCGTTCTTGCTGGTGGCGGCGGTGCCTATGTACTGCGGGGCGCCGACGGTGTGACCGAGGTCGTCCAGCATGAAGCGGGCGACGCCGGTCTTCTTGTAGACGCTCGGGTTGTTCTGCTGGATGAAGCGCAGGAAGTTGGGGTTGGTCGGGCCGTAGACCAGCTTGCCCTGGCCGAAGACGTTGGCCGGGTCCTGGGTGGAGGAGAGGGAGTCCCTGGGCATCCCGCCGGCCTTGTAGAGCTTCGTCATGGCCTCGACCCACTGCACGGTCTTCGGGTCGTCGGCGAAGGTGAACTTCTTACCGTCGGCGGAGAAGATCTTGATGCCCATCTGCTGCCAGTCGGCCGGGATGCGCAGCTGCGGGTTGGCGAGGAGGGCGAAGTACTTGCCGTCCGAGGCCTTGGCCACCTTCTCGGCGTCGGCGAACAGGCCGAGGACGGTCGTCGGAGGTTTGGCCGGGTCCAGACCCGCTTCCTTCATCAGGTCCGTGTTGAAGGTCTGCACGATGCCGCCGGAGTACCAGGGCAGCACGCTGTGCACCTTGGTGCCGGAGGCGTCCGCGTACATGCTCGACTTCCACAGCGCGGGGACGAACGGCTTGCCCGCGTCCGGGGCCTTCTTGTCCAGGTCCAGCAGGTAGCCGTTCTTGGTGAGCGCGATCGCCGTGTTGACGTTGATGTTCACCACGTCCGGCAGCGTGCAGCCCTGCGCGTCCGCGACCAGGCGCTGGGTGAAGGTGGCGTCGCCCGGGTCGTCGATCCACTTGACCTTGGTGCCGGGGTGCGCCTTCTCGAAGGCGGCGATGACCCCGTTGAAGTAGCCCCCGAAGTCCTTCTTCAGGTTGGTGGTCTGGAAGGTGATGTCGCCCTTGACGTCGCCGGTGAGCTTTCCCGACCCCACGTTGCCCTTGTCGACCTTGCAGCCGCCGGCGGTGGCGTCGCCACTGTCGGAACCGCCGGACAGACCGCAGCCGGCGGCGGCCAGGGAAAGGGCGGCGATACAGGTGAAGGTGCGGGTCAGTCGTCTTGCGCGCATGTCGTGTGTCCTCCAGCAGACCGGTCAGCCAGGGATGCGGGCTGGTTCAATCAACCAACTTCGACTCCGATTGATGAAAATGTGGACCAGAATTCATCGGAGGTCAATGGGTTGCCGTGTTGCGTTTAGGTTCCGTCCGCGATCAAGTCGCTGATCAGGACGGCGCGGTGCGGCCTCAGTGCCGGTGTTCGTGGTCCGGGTGCGAGGGATCGCCCGGATGCTCGTACCCGTGCGCGTACACCACGCCCGCCCGCGCCCGGTCCAGCCAGTCGAAGAAGGCCCGCCGGCCCGCCGCCCGCCGCAACTCCCGTGCCACGCCCTCGCGGACGTCCTCGTACGGCAGGAAGTCCCCGGCGACCGCCCCGCCGAAGGGGTCGGCGCCGCGTCTGAGCGCCTCCGGGGTGAGGAAGCGGTCCCGGTTGCGCTCGTAGTAGTCCCGTACGGCCGCCTCGGGGACGTCCTGCTCCCGCTCCAGCCGGTCGAGCAGGACCCGTGCCGCCGGGGAGTGCGCGAGCGCCGCCGCGACGATGCTGCCGAGGTCGGCCACGTCGGTCTCGGCCACCGCGAGCACCTGTGCCGGGGACACCTCCGCCGGCGGCTTCAGCCCTCGGTCCGCGCAGGCCCGGCGGGCGAGTTCGTCGGTGACGACCACCTGGGTCGCCCAGCGCCTGCGCTGCCGTTCGGCCCGGGCGAGGGCCTCGGGCCGGGTCTCGCGGTCGCGCGCCGGAACGGCCCGCAGCAGGGCGTCCACCCGCTCCTTCGCGACCCCCTCGCCGTCCACCACGGCCGCATGCCCGGTCATCGGGTCACCTCCAGCTCGACCGCCTCCGTGTAGGCGACGCACCCGTGCCAGGCGACCTTCGCCATCAGCCAGTACGACCCCGGCGGCACCGCCGAGCCGTCCACCTCGATCACGCACTCCCGCCGCTCCCCGGCGCCCACGGTGAACCCCTGGAGGCCCGGCCCGACCCCCGGCCAGGTGCCCCAGGACGACACGGCCCACAACTGGCCGCTCACCGGCCCGAGGGTGGTGTTGCGCAGGGTCACCGGAACCAGGGCGCGCTCGTCCCGGCGCACGGTGAGCCGATCGACTCCCAGCGTCGACACCAGACTTGGCCCGGACTGCCCACCCGGAACGTCCAGCGCCACCACGTCCTCGTACGTCTGCCCGCCGTACGACAGCCGGGCCGCCAGCCAGTGCCGGCCGGGCTCGGCACCGGCCGGCGGGGTCACCGTGACCTCGGCGAGGCTGAACCCGCCGGGCCCCAGCGCGTACGGCAGTTCGGCGGGCTCGGCGGACCAGCCGGGCGGCACCTCGAAGGCCACCGTGCCCGCGACGGGCGCGTCGGTCAGCTCCGAGGCGACCCGGACGGTCGCGGTGACGGGGCCGGAGGCGGTGAGCGCGGTGGGCGAGACGTACACGGCCACCGGCAGGTTGCCGCGCGGGGCGGGCCCGGAGTTGTGGAGCCAGTAGCGGGTGTGGACGGGCTGGGCGGGCTCGTGGGCGGCGACGCCGGGATCGGGCTCCGGCCGGCCGCCCGGTGCCGGCGTGGCGAGGAAGGTCGCCACCTCGAAGCCGGTCAGACCGACGTCCAGGCCCCCTTCCCGGTCCGGGGCCAGCCGTTCGCCGGGCCTCTCCAGTACGTCCGCACGGGTGCCCTGCGCCCACTTGGTGGGCCCGTGCACGCGCGCCCGCACCGGCCGCCCGTTCACCTCGTGCATCCGGACGACGATCCCGCGCCCCGGGTCGGCGGGCGCCACGCTGCCCCGGGCGAGCGGGGAGCCGAGCGGCTTGAGGGCGTCGAGCAGGACCTCGCGGGCGGGCTCCACCGTGAGCAGGGAGATGTGCCGGGGCAGGGTCTCGGCCCCGCTCTCGGCACGCAGCCGCGCGGTGAGCGGACGGTTGAACTCGTGCCCGCGCGCGGGCAGTCGCTGCTCCCGCCAGTCGCCCTCGCCCGCCACGACGGCGTAGTCGAAGGAGTGCGACCAGCGCTGGAGCTGGAAGGCGGACCCGTCGGGGGCCGTGCGGCGCGGCGGGTCGACCCAGATGCCGGAGGGCCAGCCGGTGCAGGAGCGCATCAGGGACATGTAGAGGTCGCCGGAGGCGGTGACCACGCAGCCGGGCGTGCCCCGGTTGAGGACGGCGAAGCCGCGCCCGTCCCAGGCGTCGCCCGGCGGCAGCGCCTCGCCGCCGCCCGCAGCGGTGGCCGTGACGGTGAAGTCGTCCAGGTCGGCGATGAGCGCGTCGACCGCCTTGGCGTCGTCCCCGGGCCCGGCCCCCGCCACCACGAGCAGCGGCAGCCGCTCCAGGTCGCGCAGGTCGGCCCCGGGCACCCACTCCTCGCGCAGCCCGGCGCGCGGCGCGACCCACACCGCCGCCACGCCCCGCTCCGCCAGCTGCCGGGCGAGCTCCCGCCCGGCGGCCGGGTCCCAGCCCAGCGCCTCGGCGACCACGGAGTTGCGCTCGGGACCGCCGACGGCGATCCGGATGTCGGGGAGGTTGGAGTCCACCTCCAGGTCGCCGTAGCGGGGACCCCCGGCGATGGTCGAGGTCGCGGTGACGCCCGCGCGGACCAGGGCCGCCGCCAGCGGGGTACCCAGCTCACCGGCGGTGTCCCAGTCGGCGTACACCAGCTCGGCGACCCCGATCGCACGGTGGCCGACGAGTTCGCCGGACTCGTCCCGCACCGCGACCCGCGCGGTGGAGCCCAGTCCGAACCAGGTGTTGGCCGGGTTGTCCAGCGTCCAGGGGAACCGTTCGCTGTCCACCTCCACGAACCCGAACCCGCGTCCGATGACGGCGTCCGCCACCTCGTGCACCGGCAGCCCGCCCCGCACGTCGGACGGCCAGCGCACCCGGATCAGCCGGTCGGCGCCGTCGTAGCCGTCGACGGTCGTGGAGACGTCGAGCCGGTCGACGCCCGTCCACAGGGTCAGCCGCTGCGTGTACCGGAACAGACCGAGGTCGGCGCGGACGCTGATGCGGGACCCGGCGGGGGAGTGCTCGACATCGATGTCGGCGGTGACGTCCCGGCCGCGGGCGGCGGTGGTCCCGGTCGGCGTGAGGTGCCACGGCCCCTCGCCGAAGCGCGGGTGCCTCGGGTACTCCTCCTGTACGACGAGCTCGTTGCCGATGTCGCCGGGGCGCAGCAGCTCCCGGCCGCCGTTCCCGTCCCCGTCCTCGGCGAGCGCGCGCAGGCTGCTGACGCCGCCGCCGCGCGCGGGGTCGACCGTCACCTCGTAGAACTCGTTGCGGATGGTCAGGCCCTCGCCGCGGGTCCACCCGGGTGCGGAGCCCGCAGAGAGGGGGAGTGCCTTGAGGCCCATGCCGGGCACCTCCGGTACGACGACCCGGAGGCGGCCGTCCTCCTCGCGTACGGCGGGCAGCGGCCGGAAGTCCTCGCCCAGCGGCACCAGGCCCGGATCGTCGACGGTCAGCACGTCCCGCCGTTCCCAGGTCGCCGAGTTGAAGACGACCAGGTCGGCGCCGGTACCCGGGGCGACCTGGTCGGCCAGGGCCTGGGTCGCGTCGGCGTGCACGGTCTCGGCGAGGTCGTACAGCTCCCGCCAGCCGGTCAGCAGGTCGATGTAGACCTGGTCGGACTCGGAGCCGGTGATGGCGTCGTGATGGGCGCCGTAGACCAACTGCCGCCAGGCCTTGTCGAGCGCCGCGTCCGGATAGGGGTGCCCGGCGACCAGCGAGGCCAGCGTCGCCCAGGCCTCGGCGTCCGCGAGGAGCGCCTCGCCGTGCCGCTGGGCCTGCTTGGTGTCGATGTAGGAGACGTCCTTGCCGGTGTAGACCGGGTTCATGTCCCGGGTCTGCGGAGACGCCCTGCGCCCCTCCGCCTCCAGTTCCGCACGCACGGCGGCGAAGAAGTCCCGCGGGATCGCGCTGACGAAGCGCGGCCAGACGTACCGGTCGTTCCAGTCCCGGTGGATGCCCATCACCCAGCGGCACGGCGGCGCGTAGTCCCCGCCGACCGGGAGCAGCACGTTGCGGGTGAGCGCGACCTTCTTGAGCCCTCTGAACAGTTTGAGCGCGGCCGCCTCCGCCTCGGGCAGGGTCGGCGCGTTGTCGATCGCCCAGCCGGCGCCGTAGTGGTTGACCATGTAGGCGGTCAGCAGCCCGCGCCCCGAGGGCGCGATCCAGCTGAACTCGGCCGGGAACTGCATCCGCCGGGGATCGCGGGGCTCCTCCCCGAACACCGACAGCGTCGGCCCCCACTGGTGGAACGGCCCCCGCGCCCATGAGCTGGAGGTGACCCCCGCGTCCGCCATCAGCCCCGGGAACTGCGGATCGTGCCCGAACGCGTCCAGCTGCCAGGCGGTCTCCGGGGACGCCCCGATGATCCCGCGCTGGAACCCGTCGCCGTACAGGGCGTTGCGTACGGTCGCCTCCGCGCCGGTGAGGTTGGTGTTCGGCTCGTTGTAGGTGCCGCCCATGATCTCCACGCGCCCGGTGCGGATCAGCTCGCGCAGAAAGGCCCGCTCCTCCGGGAAGGCGTCCCAGTACGGCTTGAGGTAGTCGACCTCCGCCAGCACGAAGGTGTACGCCGGGTCGCGCCGCGCCAGATCGCAGTGCGCCCGCACCAGGCTCATCCCGGACTGGCCGCGCGAGTCGAAGGTGCGGGCGGGCAGACCGGTGAGCGCCGGTTCGTCGGCGACGTCCCAGGTCTCGGTGTAGGCGGCCTGGGTGTTCCACCAGACAGGGTCGTAGTGGAAGTGGCTGACCATGAACATGGTCCAGCCGGGCTCGGCGGCCGTGAACTCACCGGTGTGCTGGGTGAGCCGGTCGCCGTCGGCGGCGGTGACGGTGATCTCGCGCCGCTCACCGACGGCCAGGTCGGTGTGCACGGGTATCTCGGCCCGCACGGTGCCGTCCTCGGCCGTCTGCACGACGGCCACTCCGGTGATCCCGGGGCCCTCGACGCTGAGGCGGACGGTCCGGCCGGGGGTGTGGCTCAACTCGACGGCCACCACCTGGCGTGGCTGCTCGGTGGTTCCGACGAAGAGCTCGGTCGACTCGACAGAGGACACGCGCATGGGTGGGGGCTCCTACGAGGATGCTCGGGGGAGCCCCATCGTGGCACCGGAACGATGATTCAAACAACCATCTCTTTGTTTTTCCGGTGGCTCATCCATACGCCCGTGGCTCGGGCTCAGCGTGCGCGGCGGTTCTTCACCGCATGCTGCGGGGTGATGTGGTCGGTCAGCGCCAGCGAGGAACTCGCGCGCTGGTAGGTGAGCTGCGCGACCCGGACGTAGAGGCAGTCGATGAGGACGAGCACCGAGTGCCGGCCGCCGATGCTGCCCGTGCGGCCCGGGAAGATGGTCTCCGAGGAGGACGAGATGAGCCGGATGTCGGCGGCCTTGGCGAGCGCCGAGCGTGGGTCCGTGGTGATGGCGACCGTGGTGGCGCCGCGCTCCTTGGCCATCTCGAACGGTTCGAGGGTCTCCCGGGTCGCCCCGGAGTAGGAGATCCCGATGGCCACGTCCGCCGGGGTCAGCAGGGCCGCCGAGGTGGCTGCCCCGTGCACCTCGGTCCAGCCGCGGACCGAGCAGCCGATGCGGAACAGCCGCGTCTCCGTCTCCTGCGCCACCGCGCCGCTGCCGCCGACTCCGTACACGTCGATGCGCCGGGCGCGGGCCAGGGCCTGGGCCGCGCGCTCGATCGCGTCCAGGTCGATCCGGTCGATGGTCTGCTGGATGGCCCGCAGGTCCGCGGTGCCGACGACCTGCACGACCCGTTCGAGGTCGTCCTCGGGGGAGATCTCCGGGCCGATCTCGGCGCTGCCCCAGTCGGAGACCTCGCCGCGGCCGCGCTCCTGGGCCAGCTCGATCAGCAGGTGCTGGTACGAATCGAGGCCGATGGCCCGGCAGAACCGGGTCACCGTCGCCTGGGAGGTGCCGGTGCGGCGGCCCAGCTCGGCGGCCGAGCAGTGCGTGACGGCGGCCGGATCCTCCAGGATCAGCTCGCCGACCTTCCGCAGGGAGCCGGCCAGCCGCGGCAGCTCGGTACGGATGAGAGTGGTGACGTCCGTCGGGGGCATGGGAAGAATGTACCAGCCACCGTTCAAGGGTCCGATTGAATACCAGGACCCTCGTGTGATTTATTGATTCACCGCTGGGGAGTCATAGGGTGGTTCAAGCCATCACTACGAGCCATCAGTACATGAGCCATCAGCACATGGGGAGTGTCGCGTGTCCGTCGAGTCAGTCAGTGCCCAGGGTTTCGCTCGGCAGAGCCTGGCCGTCCTCCAGCACATCACCGAGTCCGCCCGCGAGGACGTGGCCCGCGCCGCCGACCTGATAGCACGGTGCGTCCGCTCCGACGGCGTGATCCAGGCCTTCGGCACCGGCCACTCCCAGGCGATGGTCCTCGAGGTCGCCGGCCGCGCAGGAGGTCTGGTGCCCACCAACCGCCTGAGCATCGCCGACCTCGTGCTCTACGGCGGCGACGACCCGAGCGTTCTCGACGACCCGCTCCTGGAGCGCCAGGCAGGTGTGGCCGCGCGCCTCTACGAGCTCGCCGACCCGCACCCCGAGGACCTCTTCGTCATCATCTCCAACTCGGGCGTCAACAACGTCATCGTCGAGATGGCCCTCCACGCCAAGGAGCGGGGCCACCGCATCCTGGCCATCACCTCCCTCAGCCACACCCGCGCCGTCCCCGCCGGCCACCCGAGCGGCAAGAAGCTCGTCGACCTCGCCGACGTCGTCCTCGACAACGTGGCCCCACGCGGGGACGCGCTGCTGGAGCTTCCGGGCGGGGGTGCGGTGTGTGCTCTGTCCACGCTCACCGGCGTGATGCTGGTGCAGATGGCGGTCGCGGAGGCGTCGGCCGTTCTGCTGGCGGCCGGGGAGCAGCCGCCGGTGTACGTCTCGGCCAACGTGCCCGGCGGCTTCGAGGGCAACCTGGAGCTGGAGAAGCGGTACGCCGGACGGATCCGGCGCACCGCGAGCTGATCAGCTGGTCTCTGGTGAGGAGGTGCCGGCGTTCACGCCGGGGAGGAATCGCATCCCGTGACATTGACGCTGAGCGTCGCCGCATTCTGCTTCCCGGGCGCGGAGCGGCGCTGTGGCTTGCCCGGTGGATCCGGGTGCGGGCGAACGTGTGTGCCCGTGTTCGCTGATGGGGGTGGTCGTGGCGGGAGAGGGGCGCGGGTGTGTGGATCTCGTACGTATGGTCGTCGGGCAGGGCTCGGGTGGCCGGAACGTGGGCGGGGGGTGAGGATGTGGCACAAGCAGCGGGGACCGACGGGGCGGGGCATCCCCGGTACACCTTCCGGCTTCGCGTGCCGTCCACCGCCCACAGGCTGCTGCTGGCGGAGTGGGACCGGTGCCGGTGGGTGTGGAATGAGTGCGTGGCCAAGTCGCAGCAGGTCCATGCCTGGAACAAGACCCGTCCTGAGGACACCGACAAACGCACCTGCGGCCCGGCGCAGCTCGACAAGATGCTGACCATGGCTCGCAAGGTGACACCCTGGCTGCGGGAAGGCAGCTCGGTCCCGCAGCAGCAGCTCATCCGTGACTTCGTCAAGTCCAGGGCCAAGGCACAAAAGGACATTCGTGAGTGCGTCCCGCAGCACCGCCGGGCGGGGATGCCGCAGTGGAAGAAGAAGCGCGAGGCGCTGCCAACGCTGAACTACACCCGGCGCGGTTTCCGTCTCAAGGACGGCAGGCTGCACCTGGCCGGAGGCATCGCCTTGACGGTGGTGTGGTCGCGAGACCTTCCCTCCGACCCCTCCAGCGTGCGCGTCTATCGGGACAGCATCGGGCACTGGTACGCCAGCTTCGTCGTCCGAGCCGAGGTGCAGCCGCTCCCCGAGACCGGCCGCGTGATCGGCATCGACTGGGGTGTGACGCAGACCGCGACCACCACCAGCGACATCCATGACCTCCCCCACGCCCAGCACGGGCGGAAGGCCAAAGAGAAGCTGACCCGGTACGACCGGATGATGGCCCGCCGCAGACCGAAGAAGGGGAAGACCGGATCGAAGGGCTTCGGCGAAGCGAAGCGACTGCGCGCCAAGGCACATAAGAAGGTCGCCCGCCAGCGCCAGGACACGGCCCGCAAGTGGGCCAAGTGCGTCGTCCGCGACCACGACGCTCTGGCCGTCGAGGACTTCAAACCGAAGTTCCTCGCAAAGACCACCATGGCCAAGAAGGCCGCCGACGCCGCCATCGGCGCCACCAAGCAGGCCCTGATCGAGATGGGCCGCAAGCACGCACGCCGCGTGCACCTGGTACACCCCGCGCACACCACGATGGACTGCGCGCACTGCGGAGCGAGAGCCAAGCACGCACTGCCGCTGGGAGAGCGCACCTACACCTGCACCGCCTGCGGAACCGCGTCCCCACGGGACAAGAACTCGGCCCGCATGATGCTCATCCGGGCTGGTCTCAACCCGGCTGGTGTTGAGGGCGTAAGACCACCTGGGGCACCGCCCCGGATGGCTGCCTGAGCCAGGAATCCCCTCCCCCGGGGAGGGGAGGATTCAACGGGTAGTTGTCCCAGACCAGGACGCGCGCACCTGTGACGCCGTGTACTCGATCTTTGGTGTCGCGTGGTTCAGTGACCCGAGGAAGCTTTTCGCCCTCGTCCGCCAACGGCTGAACCTCGGGGGTGTCTTCGTCTTTTCGCAGCCGCCGGGCAGCCTCGGTGCGTACGGCCTGCAGGGCATGTACAAGGGCGGCTTCGCCGGTCCGGCGATGTACACCTACCGGTTCAGCTACACGCACGCGATGTGGCGGAGCCTCCTTCTCTCGGCGGGGCTTCGTCGAAGTCGTGACCTGCTTCATGAGGCGCCGAAGCCTGATCACATCGGAACCTCAGATTGTCCAAGCAGGGTCCCGGAGTAGAGACCGCGGCTCTGTGCAGAACCGGTGAAGTCCCGCCCCGGGCGGCTCAGTCCCGCCGCGCCACCAACCGATCCGCGTTGGACAACCTCAGCCGGTCGGACAAGGGCTTCACTGCGAAGCGGTCCTGGGCCGTGCCGAGGAGGAAGGCCGGGATGCCGGCGATCAGCAGGGCCGAGCAGGGGGCGTTGGAGGGTGTTCGGCGGGGAGGGGAGCCAGGGGAGGAGGTCGCTGGGGGCTCTTGTCCTTCGTCCGGCGTCCTCATCTGCGACGAGTCACCTCCGGCCTCGACACGGTCACCCGGCGCGCCCTCCTCGCCGGACTGGTGGGCGACCAAGGCGACCTGTCCCTCGTCCTCGTCACCCACGACCTGGACACCGCGTGCCTTGCCCACCGCGTCGCCGAAGTGGACGCGGGCGAACTCGTCGAGCAGGGATCGGCGGAACAGATACTGACGGATCCTCAACACCAATTGCCGTCTCCCTCATGGAGACGACAGCACATCTGGAGTCGGAAGACGGCTCGACCGTCACCACCCGGTCAGCAGCAGGTGGTTGAGCAGCAGCGCCAGGACCGCCTGCGCCGCCAGCCACCCCCGCGCCCCCGTCAGCCACGCACACGCCGGCAGCAGCCACATCGCGAACGGCAGCCAGATGCGTTCCGTCTCCGCCTTGCTCATGCCGGACAGGTCGGCGACGAGCAGGGCGAGCAGCGCGGCGAGCACGAGCACCCCGAGACGGACGTCGGGGCTGGTACGGGGCCTGCGGGCCAGGGTGACACCGGTCCGCCGCAGCCCCGCCACCGTCGCCGGGCCCACGATCAGCACGGTGCACGCCAGGTTGGCCCACACCCAGTAGCCGTACGGCCGCACCCCGCCCGACCCCTGGTAGTAGCGGCGGACCAGCAGCCGGTACGCCTCCCACCAGTCGAACCCGGCGAGGGTGAACGCCGCCGGGACGACCAGGAGACCGGCCAGCGCGAAGAGAAGGGGCCTCACGCGGTGCCGGCCCAGGAGGAGGACGGCGCCGGCGATCACGGCGAACAGCGTCAGGCCGTACGACAGGTACAGCGTCAGGCCGAACAGCAGCCCCGAGGCCGGCCCGGTCCACCCAGGCCGGTGTCCCGTCACCGCCAGGGCGAGGAACGCGACCGCCCACGCCGCGACCGCCGCGAAGTACCCGTCGGCGGAGGTGCCCACCCACACGGCGGCCGGGGCCAGGACGAGGAAGGGCGCGGCACGGCGGGCGAGCGACTCGTCCGCGAGGGTCCGTACGGCGACCAGGACCGCGATCGCCGCCGTCGTGCCGACGGTGATGCACCAGGCGCCCGCCCAGCCCCCGCCGCCGAGCCCGACCCGGTCGAGGAGGACGAAGGTGAGGGTGGCCCCTGGGGGATGACCGGCGACATGGGCGGGCCAGTTGTCCGGCGCGTCGATCAGGATGTGGTGGTTGAAGTCCGCCAGTGCGGCCGGGATGTCGTGGAAGCGGTCGATGACCCGGAGGTACTCGTTCCTGGTCGTCAGCTGCTCGGCGACGCCCCGGTGCCAGCCGTCGACGAGGGCGAGTGACCAGGTCCAGGCCAGGCCGGCGCCCCAGACGGCCAGGAGCAGCGCGCGCCAGCGCAGCCGGCCGGCCAGGGAGGGGCCGTACGCCACGACCGCGATCCCGACGGCCAGGGCGGCCGGGGTCCCGGGGCCGACGTGCGGATCCCAGGTCGCCAGGAGGGGCGGCCATCCGACGCGGAGGGTGCCGTCCCGCTCCTGGACGGCGGTGCCGACCAGGACGGCGGCCGCCACGAGCAGCGCGGCGGCCAGGGCCGCGTACAGGTCACGTCTCAGATCGCGGTTCACGCCGAAACGCTAGGTCGCGAGGGCTCGCCCGGACGGCTGACAGGCGCGGACGTCAGAGATTCGTCATGGTTCGCGGGCCGGTTCCCGGGGTGGCCGGGGCCTACGGTCGGGACATGGCCCGCACCTCCTCATCGCCACGCTTCCCCTCGTCGCCGCGCACTCCCTTCTCACCCGCGTTCTGGCGCAGCCCGCTGCGCGGTCCGTGGTTCACCTCGGTGCTCGGTGTCGTGCTGCTCGGCGGGATCACCGTGCTGTTCGTGACCGGGCTGCTGTCGTACGCCGCCTACAACCCGAACCTGTCGCCGGTGAACGACAAGACGCCGGACAAGGGGATCCTCGGCTTCTACCTCTTCGCATGGCCGACCGACCCGCACTGGCTGTACCGCCTCAACCAGGGCGTCCACGTCACCCTCGGGATCACCCTGATCCCCGTCCTGCTGGCCAAGCTGTGGTCGGTCGTGCCGAAGCTGTTCACACTCCCGCCCGCGCGGTCCCTCGCGCACGCCCTGGAGCGGCTCTCGCTGGTGCTCCTGGTCGGCGGCGGGCTCTTCGAGTTCGTGACCGGGGTGCTCAACGTCCAACTGGACTACGTCTTCCCCGGCTCCTTCTACCCCCTGCACTTCTACGGCGCCTGGGTGTTCTTCGCCGCCTTCGTCGTCCACGCCGCGCTGAAGACGCCGATGGCGCTGCGCAATCTGCGTCAACTGCGGGAAGAGAAGAGCGACTTGGTGTCCCCGGATCCCGTCGAGCCCACCGTGTCCCGGCGCGGCGCCCTCGGGCTGGTCGGCGGCGGCTCGCTGCTGCTCTTCGCCACCACGGTCGGGCAGAACTTCGACGGGCCGTTGCGCAGGACCGCCCTCCTCGCCCCGCACGGCGGCGCCGAGCCGGGCACCGGACCGGGCGGCTTCCAGATCAACAAGACGGCCGCGTACGCCGGGATCGACGCGGCGGAGGCGAGCGAGGAGGCATGGCGGCTGGTCGTCGCCGGGCGGGCCGGGACCGTGCGGCTCAGCCGGACCGACCTGCTCCAACTCCCGCTCCACAGCGCGGCGTTGCCCATCGCCTGCGTGGAGGGCTGGTCGACCTCCGACCAGTGGTGGCGCGGTGTGCGGCTGCGGGACCTCGCCGCCCTCGTCGGGTACGACGATCCGCCCGACGTCCTCGTGGAGTCACTGCAACGACGCGGCGCCTTCCGGCGGGCCGCCCTGCGCGCCAACCAGGTCGCGGACCCGCGCTCCCTGCTCGCCCTGTTCGTCAACGGCGAGGACCTGACCCCCGACCACGGCTATCCGGCGCGGGTCATCGTGCCCGCCGCGCCCGGGGTGCTCAACACCAAGTGGGTGGCCCGGATGACGTTCGGAGGAGACCTGTGAGGCGCCCCCGCCCCCGCCCCCGGCTCGCTGTCGGCAGTCCGCTTCAACTCCTGCTGCTCGCCTGCTCGTTCGCCCTCGCCGCCTACGCGGGCGTGCGGCTGCTCGCGGGGGACTGGTTCGGGGTCGCGCTGTGGATCGTGGGCGCGGCCCTCCTGCACGACCTGGTGCTGCTGCCGCTGTACGCGGTGCTCGACCGGGCGCTGGTGAAGGCGGCGGGCCGCCGACGGGAGTTGATCATGTACGTCCGCGTGCCCGCCGCCCTGTCCCTGCTGCTCCTGCTCGTCTGGTTCCCGCTGATCAGCGGGCGGGTGGCGGAGCGTTACCCCTCCGCCACCGGCCTGTCCGCCGACGGCTTCCTGACCCGCTGGCTGCTCATGACGGCCGCGCTGTTCGGCGGCTCGGCGCTGCTGCTCGTACTGCGGCTGCGCAGGGCGACGAAGGACCGGCCGCCGGCCGCCCACTGACTCCCGGCACACCAGCCCGCGCGCTCCGCGTGCCGCAGCAGGGCCGGTGTGCCGAGCCGCGCCCAGGGGAACGGGCTGCCGACCGCGCCCCGGGCGTCGGTCACATGGACCAGTACGCGTTCGTCGAGGTCCAGCTCCGGCACCGTCTCGGCGATCAACAGGCCGCCAGGACACAGCAGTTCGTGCATCCGGGCGAGCAGTGCCCGCGGGTCACCGCCGATGCCCACGTTGCCGTCGATCAGCAGCGCGGTGCCCCAGCGGCCCTCGCCGGGCAGTGGCTCGAAGACCGAGCGCCGCAGTGCCGGTCCGCCGAGCGCCCCCGTCCGGGAGACGGCCGCCTCGCTGACGTCGATGCCGAGCACGCGTCGCCCCCGCGCACCGAGGGCCGCGACCAGGCGCCCCGGTCCGCAGCCGACGTCGAGCACGGCGCCCTCGCAGCGCCGCAGTACCTCCAGGTCCGCCGCGTCGGCGTCCGCGCACCAGCGCTCCACCTCCAGCGGGAGCAGCCAGCCGTCGGCGCGGCGCAGGAAGAGCGGGCCGCGGCCGGTGCGCAGGGCGTCCGCGTAGGGGTCGGCGGACCAGGGTTCGGCGAGGGGCGCCCGCTGCCGGGCGATCCGTACGGTGCTCATCGGGTCCCGGCCGCGCTGAGCCGGGCCAGCTCCGCGGCGAACCGCCCGCCGGGCGCGGTCCGGGCGACTGCGTCCGCGTCGCCCGCCGTGTCCACGTCCCTGAGGCTGGGCAGGTCCCGCACCCGCATTCCGGCGAGCCGCGCACGCTGCACGGCCCCCGTCGAGGGCGTCGACATCGGCACCCCCGACAGCAGCGCGGGGTCCGGTGCGGCCAGTCCCAGCGCCCAGAAGCCGCCGTCCTCGGCGGGCCCGAAGTACGCGTCGCAGTCCGCGAAGTCCACGGTGAGCAGCTCAGGCGTCACCTGCGGGGTGTCCATGCCGATGAGCAGGGCCGGTCCGTCGCAGCCCGCGAAGGCGGCGGCCAGCCGTTCGTCGAGGCCGCCCGCGCACTGTCGTACGACCTCGAAACCGGGCGGCAGCCAGGGGCCGGGCTCGCCCTCCAGGACCAGGACCCGGCGCCGTGCGGGCGTCCGCGCCACGGTGTCCAGGGTGTCCGCCAGGGCCGCCTCCGCGAGCGTGGCCGCCTGCCTGGGGGTGAACGGCGGGGTCAGCCGGGTCTTGACCCGGCCCGGACGGGGCTCCTTGGCGATGACGAGGAGGGTGGGCGAGTGCGTCACGCGCGGACTCCCTTGTCGGTGACCGTCCCGGTCTCGTTCAGTACGCGGCTCATGTCCCGTACCGCCTGCCAGGTGCCGCGCCAGGTGCCGGTCACCTTGGAGGCGCCGGTGCGCGGGCGGTAGGGGACGTCGTGCTCGGCGATCCGCCAGCCCGCGTCGGCCGCGCGCACGACCATCTCCAGCGGATAGCCGCTGCGCCGGTCCGTGAGGCCGAGGGCGAGCAGTGACTCGCGGCGGGCGGCGCGCAGCGGGCCGAGGTCGTGCAGGCGCAGCCCGGTGCGGCGGCGGAGCAGCCGGGTCAGGGCGAGGTTGCCCGCCCGGGCGTGCGGCGGCCAGGCGCCGCGGGTCTGCGGGCGGCGTCGGCCGAGGACCAGGTCCGCCGTACCGGCCGCCACCTCGCGCACGAACGGCGCCAGGTCGGCCGGGTCCAGGGACGCGTCGCAGTCGCAGAAGCAGACGAGGTCGGCCGTGGCCGCCGTCAGGCCCGCATGGCAGGCGGCGCCGAATCCGCGCCGCTCCTCGTGCACGACGCGCGCGCCGAGGGCCTGCGCGATGCGGGCCGAGCCGTCGGTGGACCCGTTGTCCACGACCAGCGCCCGCCAGCCGGGCGGGATGCGCTCCAGCACCCACGGCAGCGCCGCGGCCTCGTCGAGACAGGGGAGCACGACGTCCACGGACACGGGGTCCGGAACAGGATCGGAAGAGGTCGTCACGGCTCTCACCCTACGAGCGCGAAACGGGCATACCGGACCTCGGCTTCTTACGAAACGCGGACGTCGGAAGACCGGGACCCCGGCGGAGCGCCCAGGATGCGAGGCTGGCGGCATGGAGCAGCAGCAGTTCGAACGGGCCGGCGCCCGGGTCCTCGTCGTGGACGACGACCCGACCGTCGCCGAGGTCGTCTCCGGGTATCTCGACCGGGCCGGATACGTGGTGGACCGTGCCGGGGACGGGCCCGACGCGCTCGCCCGGGCCGCCGCGCACTGGCCGGACCTCGTCGTCCTCGACCTGATGCTGCCGGGCATGGACGGCCTCGAAGTGTGCCGCCGGATGCGCGGGCGGGGCCCCGTCCCGGTCATCATGCTCACCGCGCGCGGCGACGAGGACGACCGCATCCTCGGCCTGGAGGTCGGCGCCGACGACTACGTCACCAAGCCCTTCAGCCCCCGTGAACTCGTCCTGCGCGTGGAGTCCGTACTGCGCCGCGCGCGCCCCGCCCAGCCGTCGGGAACCCTGCGGGCAGCCGGGCTCTCGGTCGACCCGGCGGCCCGCCGCGCCGCCAAGAACGGCGCCGAACTCGCCCTCACCATCCGGGAGTTCGACCTCCTCGCCTTCCTCCTGCGGCACCCCGGCCGGGTCTTCAGCCGCGAGGACCTGATGCGCGAGGTGTGGGGCTGGGACTTCGGCGACCTGTCGACCGTGACCGTCCATGTCCGACGGCTGCGCGGCAAGGTCGAGGACGATCCGGCCCGACCCCGTCTGATCCAGACCGTGTGGGGCGTCGGCTATCGCTTCGAAGGCGAGGCGTGAGCATGAGCGACACCCTCCTCATCGCCCTGTTCGCCTTCCTCGGCGCCGCCGCCGTCGGCGTGCTCGGCGCGGGCGTGCTGCTCCTCATCCGGCGGCGCTCGGTCGTCGCGCACCTCGCCGTGGTCGCCTCCGTCGCCGTCACCGCGATGCTCGCCGGCACCCTCGCCGTCGCGCAGGCGATGTTCCTGTCCGCACACGACCTGAAGGTCGTCACCACGGTCGTCGCGATGGCCGCCGTGGTCTCCCTGGCCACCGCCCTGCTGCTCGGCCGCTGGGCCGTCGGCCGCAGCCGCGCCCTGGCGCTCGCCGCCCGGTCCTTCGGCGACGGTGGCGACTTCACTTCGCCCGACGGCCCGTCCACCGCCGAACTCGTCGAGCTGAGCCGGGAGTTGGAGGCGACCAGCGCGAAGCTCGCCGAGTCCCGGGAACGCGAACGTGCCCTGGAGACCTCCCGGCGCGAACTCGTCGCCTGGATCTCGCACGACCTGCGCACCCCTCTCGCCGGCCTGCGTGCGATGTCCGAGGCCCTCGAGGACGGCGTCGCCACCGACCCCTCCCGCTACCTCAGGCAGATCCGCACCGAGGTCGAACGCCTCAACGGCATGGTCGGCGACCTCTTCGAGCTCTCCCGCATCCACGCCGGGACGCTGGCGCTGAGCACGAGCCGCATCTCCCTGTACGACCTCGTCGGCGACGCGCTCGCGGGCGTCGACCCGCTGGCGCGCGAGTGCGGGGTACGGCTGGTCGGCGACGGGGTCGAGCCGGTGCCGGTCGAGGTGGACGGCAAGGAGATGAGCCGGGTGCTGGGCAACCTGCTCGTGAACGCCATCCGCCGCACACCCGCCGACGGCACGGTGGCGATCGCCGCCGAGCGCCGCCCCGACGGGGTCGTCCTGTCCGTCACCGACGGCTGCGGCGGCATCCCCGAGGAGGACCTGCCCCGCGTGTTCGACACCGGGTGGCGCGGCACGCACGCCCGGACCCCGCCCGCCGGCGCCGGTCTCGGCCTCGCCATCGTGCGCGGGATCGTGGAGGCCCACCGCGGGCAGGCCACCGTACGCAATGTCAACGGCGGCTGCCGCTTCGAGGTGACACTGCCGCCCGCCGAGGTCTGACCCTCGTGCCACAGGTCCAAGCCGTCTTACACTGGGACGTAAGGGACCTTCGTGACATATCGGAACCGCCGTGCGCTCTCAGCGGATGTTCGTACTGGCCCTCGCCCTGGTCCTCGTGTCGGTGCCCGCGCTCTCCGCGCGCGCACAGGGTGAGGAGATCCCGCGCGGCCCCACCTTCGCCGCGCGCGCCCTGCAGGCGCTGATCGACGGTATCCAGTTCGGTGTCATCATCGCGATCACCTCGGTCGGACTCTCGCTGATCTTCGGCACCATCCACCTGATCAACTTCGCGCACGGCGAGTTCGTCACCATCGGCGCCACCTTCGCGTTCTTCCTCAACGCCTCCGCGGCCGGTCCGGGCTGGCACCTGATCCCCGCCGCCCTCGCCGCGGTGGCCTTCGGTGCTCTGCTGGGCGCGGCCGTCGACCGGGGACTGTGGCGGCCGCTGCGGGCCCGGGGCACCGGGCTCATCAACATGTTCATCGTCACCATCGGGCTCTCGCTCGTGCTGCGGCACGTCGTGCTCGTGCTGTACGGAACCCGGCCCGCCTCATACGCGCAGTACGACATCCAGAGCACGATCGGCCTCGGACCGGCCAGCATCACCCCCCGGGACCTCACGGTCACCCTGCTCGCCGTGCTGGTGCTGCTCGGCGTCGCCATGCTGCTGCAGAAGACACGCATCGGTACGGCGGTCCGGGCCGTCTCCGCCAACCGCGATCTCGCGGAGGCCACGGGCATCGACGTACAGCGGGTGGTGCTGTTCGTGTGGATGCTCGGCGGCGCCCTGGCCGCACTCGGCGGGGTCTTCTTCGGCCTCGTCGAGATCGTCACCTGGGACATGGGCTTCAAGCTGCTGCTGCTCATGTTCGCGGGGATCATCCTGGGCGGACTCGGCTCCGCCTACGGCGCGATGGTCGGCAGCCTCGTGATCGGCATCGTCGCCCAGATGTCCACCCTGTGGTTCCCGGTCGACCTGCAGTACGCGTGGGCGCTGCTGGTCCTCATCGTCGTCCTGCTCGTCCGGCCGCAGGGCATCCTCGGCCGGGCCGAACGCGTCGGGTGAGGGGTGCGCCATGGACTTCTCGGCCATCCTCTCCGACGCCCTGCGTTCCGGCATCGGCCCGATCGCCGCCGTCTACGCACTCGCCGCGATGGGGCTGAACCTGCACTTCGGATACACCGGCCTGCTGAACTTCGGCCAGGTCGGCTTCATGCTGGTCGGCGGCTACGGGCTCGCCATCACGGTGGCGACGTACGACGGCCCGATGTGGCTCGGCGTCCTGGGCGGCATCGCCTGCGCGATCGTGCTGGCCCTGCTGCTCGGCCTGCCCACCCTGCGGCTGCGCGCCGACTATCTCGCGATCACCACCATCGCGGCGGGGGAGACGCTCCGGCTGTTCTACCGGTCCAGCTGGGCCGAACCGGTGACCGGCGGGGTGTTCGGGCTGCAGAGGTTCGCGAGGGACTTCTACGACCTCAGTCCCATCGAACGCGGCAGGTACGGCGTGTGGCTGGTGGAGTTCAGCGCCCGTGACCTGTGGGTGATGATCGTGGGATGGGCGCTGGTGCTCGTGGTCGGCGGTCTGCTCGCCCTGCTGATCCACAGTCCGTGGGGCCGCGTCATCCGGTCGATCCGTGACGACGAGGTCGCCGCACGCAGCCTCGGCAAGAACGTCTACGCGTACAAGATGCAGAGCCTCGTGCTGGGCGGCGTCATCGGAGCGGTCGCGGGCATGCTGCAGGCGATCCAGGTGCAGTCCGTGAACCCGGACAACTACGACCCGGGTGTCACGTTCTTCCTCTACACGCTGCTCGTGCTCGGAGGCGCCGGGCGGATCCTCGGGCCGGTCGTCGGCTCGATCCTGTTCTGGTTCGTCCTCAGCTTCCTCGACAGCGCGCTGCGGCAGGCCATCGACGCCGAGTACATCTCGCCGGACCTCATCAGCACCTCGGAGGTCGGCGCGGTGCGCTTCGCCCTGGTCGGGGTCGCCCTGATCCTTCTTGTCGCGTTCAGGCCGCAGGGCATTCTCGGCAGCCGGAAGGAGATGCTGCTCAGTGACCGCTGACAGGGGTGTGTCCGACGCCGGCCGGCTCTCCGGGATCGTTCCCGAGCCCGGCGTACGCAAGCCCGACCCCCTGCTGGTCCTGGACCAGGTGACCCGTACATTCGGCGGCCTCGTCGCCGTGCGGGTCGAGCACCTGGAGATGCAGCGCGGGGCCATCACGGCGCTCATCGGTCCCAACGGCGCCGGCAAGACCACGCTGTTCAACGTGATCAGCGGGTTCGACCGGGCCGACGGCGGCAGTTGGTCGTTCGACGGACAGCCCCTCACCGGCTCCCCGGCGCACCGGGTCGCGCGGCGGGGACTGGTCCGCACGTTCCAGCTCACCAGGACACCCGCCCGGCTCACCGTGATGGAGAACATGCTGCTCGCCGCGCCCGGCCAACGCGGCGAGCGGACGCTGCCCGCGCTGCTGCGACCCCTGTGGCGCGGGCAGGAGCGGGACTTCGAGCGCCGGGCCGACGAACTGCTGGACCGGTTCCGGCTCGCGCCCCTGCGCGACGACCATGCCGGCACGCTCTCCGGCGGTCAGCGCAAACTGCTGGAACTGGCCCGCGCGCTGATGGCCCGGCCCGTCATGATCATGCTCGACGAGCCGATGGCCGGGGTGAACCCCGCGCTGACCCAGTCGTTGCTCGGGCACATCACCGAACTGCGGGACGAGGGACTGACGGTGTGCTTCGTCGAGCACGACATGGACGTGGTGATGGGCATCAGCGACTGGGTGGCCGTCATGGCCGACGGCCGCCTGGTGGCCGAGGGCCCCCCGCACACGATCGGCAAGAACGCCGCGGTCGTGGACGCCTACCTGGGCAAGCGGCACGACGAACCGGGGACGGCGACCGAGGAGGAGTAGCCATGACCACCGAGGACCGGGAACCGGTGCTGGCCGCCGACGACATCGTCGCCGGATACGTCCCCGGCGTCGACGTACTGCGCGGATGCAGCATCGAGGTGCGCCCGGGCGAGGTGGTCGGCGTGATCGGCCCCAACGGCGCCGGCAAGTCCACGCTCGTCAAGGCCGTCTTCGGGCTGCTGCGGGTGCGCGGCGGGAGCGTGCGGCTGCGCGGCGAGGAGGTCACCAACCGGCCGGCGCACGAGCTGGTCCGGCGGGGCGTGGGCTACGTACCGCAGCTGCAGAACGTGTTCCCCGCGCTGTCCGTCGAGGAGAACCTGCGGATGGGCGTCTATCTGCGGCCCAAGGACTACGCGCGGCGCGCCACGGCGGTGGAGGAGCTCTTCCCCCTGCTGGCCGACCGCCGCAGGCAGAAGGCCGGCGCGATGTCCGGCGGCGAACGCCAGATGCTCGCGATGGCGCGCGCGCTGATGATGGAGCCGCAGCTGATGCTGCTCGACGAGCCGTCGGCCGGCCTGTCACCGCTCCATCAGGACCACGTCTTCGACCGGTGCAAAATGATCAACAGCGCGGGCGTCGCCATCCTCATGGTCGAGCAGAACGCCCGCAGATGCCTGCAGATCTGCGACCGCGGCTACGTCCTCGACCAGGGCCGCAACGCGTACACCGGTACGGGTACGGCCCTGCTGCACGACGAGAAGGTGATCGAGCTCTACCTCGGCACGCTCGCCCGCGTCCGTTGACTCCCGCTCCTGCCGTTCCTGCCGTTCCTGCCGTTCCTTCCGGTCACTCCTGGGCCGTGCTGGTCTCGGTCCGCAGGGTCTGCAGTTCTCCCTTGGCGTTGTAGCCGTACACCTCGATCGTCGCCTGGCCGGGCTCGCCCGTGTCGGTGAAGTCGAGCGGACCGCTCACACCGTCGTAGTCGATGTCCTTGCCGTCGGCGATCAGCTCCTTGCAGGCGGCGAACGTGGTGCACTTGTCGCCGTCCTTCGTGATCCCGTTGATCTCCTCCACGAAGTCGGCAGGGTCGTCGGACTCCGCCTTCTCGGCGGCGAGCGCGATGGTCGTCACGCAGTCGAACACCTGCGGAGCGAACTGCAGCTCCTTCAGCTGCGGCGCGAACTTCTTGAGATCGTTCACGTACTTCTCGTTCGTCTCGGACGCCGGTGCGGTCCCCTTCATCCCGTCGAGCCTGCCCGGCTGGTTCGGGGCGACCAACCGCGGCAGCTCCTCGCTGCGCAGCCCGTCGGTGCCGTAGACACCGATCCGGTCGGGCCCCAGTCCGGACTCGATCATGGCCTGCAGGATCTGCGTGCCCTCCTCGAACGAGATCACCACGGCGGCATCCGGCCGCGAGTTCTCCACCTGCTGCACGATCTGGTCGAAGTTCGTCGACTTCGGGTCGTACGTCTCGGCGAGCGTCACCGTCGCACCGCCGTCCTCGAGTGCGTTCCGGGTGCTCTCCAGCAGACCGCGCCCGTAGTCGTCCGCCCGTGCGATCAGGGCCACCCGGTTGTGGCCGTCACCCCGGATTGCCTTTGCCAGGACAGGCCCCTGCAACGAGTCGCTCGGGACAGTACGGAAGTAGAACCCGTCATCCTCGTAGTCGGTGAAGGTGGGTGCGGTGTTCGACCCCGAACACTGCACGACACCCGCTCCGGTCACCCGGTCGATGAACGCCAGCGACATACCGGAGGCCGCGGCGCCGATGAGCGCGTCCACGCCCGATGCGAGGACCCGGTCGGCCGACTGCACGGCGACGGCCTCCTGGCCCGCCTCGTCACCGGAGACCACGGTCGGCAACGGCTCGCCCAGCACTCCGCCGGCGTCGTTGATCGTCTTCATCGCGAACTTCACGGACTCGATCATCGGGGGGCCGAGGTAGGCCAGCTGTCCCGTCTCCGACAGGACATAGCCGAACTGGAGCTCACCATCGCCCGGTTCGGCCGGGACGGCGGACCGCGCGGTGCCCGTCGTACCGCAGAGAGCTATCACAAGAGCGGCCGCGCTCGTGAAGACCGCGGACCGCCGTATCGACGCTTTCATCTCCGCCTCCACTGGGTACAGGCGGCGGTGGTCGACTGGCCGGCCATCCGCCCGCCATCTGTATATGAGCGTAGATCCAACCCGGACGCACGAGAAGTGAAAATTGTCAACTTTTGTGAAGGTCTCCCAGTACCTAACGCGACGATCACGACGATCACGTCGACGACGCGAACTCCCGCATCCCCTCCGCGAACTCCACCCCGGCCTTCCACCCCAGCTCGGCTCGCAGCCGTGAGGAGTCCGCCGTGATGTGCCGTACGTCCCCCAGCCGGTACTCGCCGGTGACGACCGGCTCCGGGCCGCCGTACGCGGAGGCCAGCGCCCGGGCCATCTCGCCGACCGTGTGCGGCTCGCCGCTGCCGGTGTTGTACGCGGTCAGCGCGCCCTTGCCCGCCGGAGCCTCCAGCGCCGCCACATTGGCCGCCGCGACATCCCGTACGTGCACGAAGTCCCGCCGCTGGCGGCCGTCCTCGTAGACCCGCGGGGCCTCGCCGCGGGCGAGCGACGAGCGGAAGAAGGAGGCGACGCCCGCGTAGGGGGTGTCGCGGGGCATGCCGGGCCCGTACACGTTGTGGTAGCGCAGAGACACCGCCGCCCCGTCCGTGGCCCGCGCCCACGCCGCCGCCAGGTGCTCCTGGGCGAGCTTGGTCGTCGCGTACACGTTGCGCGGATCGACCGGGGCGTCCTCGCCGACCAGGCCGGGCGCCAGCTCGGCCCCGCACCGCGGGCAGCGGGGCTCGAAGCGTCCCGCGTCCAGGTCGGGGACGGAGCGCGGGCCGGGCCGGACCACCCCGTGCCGGGCGCAGGTGTAGCGGCCCTCGCCGTACACGACCATCGACCCGGCGAGGACCAGCCGCCGTACGCCCGCGTCGGCCATGGCGGTGAGCAGCACGGCCGTACCGAGGTCGTTGCGGGAGACGTACTCGGCGGCGTCGGAGAAGTCGACGCCCAGGCCGACCATCGCCGCCTGATGGCACACGGCGTCCACGCCGGTCAGCGCCTGGCGGACCGTCGAGGGGTTGCGCACGTCCGAGGCCGGGTCGGCGCGGACGTCGTACACGAGGGGCTCGTGTCCGTGGGCCCGCAGGGCGTCGACGACCTGGGACCCGATGAATCCGGCACCGCCGGTGACCAGTACACGCATGCGGCCACGCTAGGGCCGTGAGCGGCCCGGACGACCCGGCCGCGCCCGGCACGTCACGGCTTCGTAAGACTCACCGGACCCCACTCACCGGACCCGACTCAGCGGACCCAACTCAGCGGAAGTGCCAGCGTGAACACCGTCGCGCCCGGCTCGTCGCTCAGCTCGACCGTGCCGCCGTGCGCCGCGACCAGGGAGCGGGCCACCGCGAGGCCCAGGCCGCTGCCGCCGCGGTCACGGCTGCGGGCCTTGTCGACGCGGTAGAAGCGGTCGAAGACGCGGGCACGGTCGGCGGGCGGGATGCCGGGGCCCGCGTCCGCGACCCGCACCAGAGCCCGGCCGGGCTCGACGCTGACCCGCACGCTCACCTCGGTGCCCGCCGGGGTGTGTACGGCCGCGTTGGTGAGCAGATTGTCCAGGACCTGCCGGATGCGCTGCGGATCCAGGCGCAGCGGCAGCGTCTCGGGGTCGGCCGTCACCGTCAGCGGATGGTCCGGGTGGCTCGCGCGGAACGCGTCGGCCGCGTGGTCGACCAGCTCCGCCAGGTCCGCCTCCGTGATCCGCAGCGGGGCCTCCACCTCGGCCGCGTCCAGGCGGGCGAGCAGCAGCAGGTCGTCGAGGAGGAAGCCCATCCGGGCGGCCTCGGCGCGCAGCCGGGCCAGGTGCTTGTCGCGTTCCCCGGGGGCGTTGGCGGCGGCGTACTGGAAGAGGTCCGCGTAGCCCCGTACGGACATCAGCGGGGTGCGCAGCTCGTGCGAGGCGTCGGCGACGAAGCGGCGCAGCCGCTGTTCGGCCTCCGCGCGGACCGCGAGGGAGTCGTCGATGTGCTCCAGCATCGTGTTGAACGCCGTGCGCAGCTCGTCCACCTCGGGACCGCCGTCCCGGCCGTCGGCGCGCAGCGGCAGCCGGGCCGCCGACTCGGTCAGGTCGTGGGAGGTGATGCCGTGCGCGGTGGAGGCCATGTCGCTCAGCGGCTGCAGACCGCGCCGCAGCAGCTTCCGGCCGAGCACCACCAGTGCCCCCGCCGCGAGGGCGAACGCGATCACCTGCACGGTGATCAGCCGGTCCACGGTGTCCTCGATGTCCTGCATGGGCGCGGCGCTGACCAGCACCACCCCGGGCTCGACCTCGCAGCCCCGCAGCCGGTACACGCCCTCTCCGTCGATCTTCACGGTGCGCATCAGCTCGGTGTCGGAGTCGGCCATGGTCTCGGCGAACGCGGTGAGCGGGCGGATGTCGTGCGGGATGTCGGCGGGCTCGCGCAGCACGGCCGAGCTGCCCGACACGTCGTACACCGCGGCGAACCAGCCCCAGTACGGCTTCTGCGTCACCGTGCCGTTGGCCGCGGCGTCCTTGGACTGCACGGTCTGGACGACCTTCAGCTGGTAGCCCAGCTGGCTGTCCAGATAGTCGCGCATGTACATGGTCAGGGCGTAGCCCACGACGCCGAACACCACCAGGGACAGCGCGCCGACGCCCAGCGCCAGCCGGGTGCCCAGGCGCAGCCTGCGGTAGGTCTGCCGCAGGCGCCGCAACAGGGCGTTCACTCCGCGGCCTGCCGGACCACGTAGCCGAAGCCCCGGACGGTGTGGATCAGCGGTGCCTTGCCGTCGTCGAGCCCGTCGAGCTTGCGCCGCAGCCGGCTGACCACCAGCTCCACGACGTTCGAGCGGCCCCCGAAGCCGTACTCCCACACGTGGTCCAGGATCTGCGCCTTGGTCAGCACGGTCGGCGACTTGCGCATCAGGTAGCGCAGCACCTCGTACTCGGTCGGCGTGAGCGTCAGCAGCTGCTCGCCGCGCCGCACCTCGCGGGTGTCCTCGTCCATCGTCAGGTCCGCCACCTGGAGCACGGACCGCTGGAAGCCGGGCCCGGCGCTGCGCCGCAGCACCGTACGCAGCCGGGCCATCAGCTCCTCCACCGCGAACGGCTTGACCAGGTAGTCGTCACCGCCCCGGGTCAGCCCCGCCACCCGGTCGGCCACCGCGTCCCGGGCCGTGAGGAACACCACGGGCACCATCGTCCCGGACCGCCGCAGCCGGTCCAGCACGCCGAAACCGTCGATGTCGGGCAGCATGAGGTCGAGCACCACGATGTCCGGATGGAACTCCGCGGCGCGGCTCAGCGCCTCCTCGCCCGTGTTCGCGGTGACCGCGTCCCAGCCCTCGTAGCGGGCGACCGTCGCCACGAGGTCGGCGATCGGCGGGTCGTCGTCCACGACGAGGAGTCGTACTTTGTCCACCTCCACATAGTGCGTCACGCGATCGGCCGAGCCAGAGGGGGGCCGTCCTCGTGGCCACATCGATAACCACTTGAAAGTCGTACGACAGTAAATCGACAGCTCGCGGCGGGGAAGCTCGGTAACCCAGGACCCGGATCAAGGAGCTCTGTCCGTGACGACCGTCCAATCGCCCCCTGCGCCCCCCACGGCGATCCGCCCCAGGGTGGTCGCCCGCACGGGCCTGTACGCCGTGCTGGCCGCGAACGTGGCCGTGGTGACCTTCTTCTTCACCCAGGCGGGATTCGCGTCGAACGCCCTCATCGTGCTGGGCCGACTGGCCGGTCTGTACGGCGCGCTCCTGATGGCCTTCCAGCTGGTCCTGGTGGCCCGGCTGCCGTGGCTGGACCGCCGCATCGGCATGGACCGGCTGACCTCGTGGCACCGCTGGACCGGCTTCGGCATCCTGTTCACGCTGCTCGCGCACGCCGTCTTCATCAGCTTCGGTTACGCCGAGTCCTCCGACCTGGACCCGGTCAGCCAGCTGGTCGACCTCGCCGAGACCGTCGAGGGCGTGCTCCGCGCGGTCGTCGCCCTGGCGATCATCATCGTGGTGGGGGCCGTCTCCGGCCGCTACGCCCGGCGCCGCCTCGCGTACGAGACCTGGCACTTCATCCACCTGTACACCTACGCCGCCGTGGTGCTGGCCTTCACCCACCAGGTCGCCGTCGGTACGACCTTCACCGCGTCGTCCGCCGCCACCACCTACTGGTACACGATGTGGGGCGTCGCGCTCACCTCGGTGTTCGTCGGCCGCCTGGTGCTGCCGCTGTGGCGGAACTGGCGCCACCAGCTGCGCGTCACCGCCGTCGTCCCCGAGTCCGACAACGTCGTCTCGGTCTACATGACCGGCCGCGACCTCGACCGGATGCCCGCCCGGGCCGGCCAGTTCTTCCTGTGGCGCTTCCTGACCCCGGACCGCTGGTGGCAGGCCAACCCCTTCTCCCTGTCGGCCGCGCCCGACGGCCGCACCCTGCGCCTGACCGCCAAGGCCGCGGGCGCCGGCAGCGCCGCCCTGCGCCATGTGAAGGTCGGCACGCGCGTCTTCGCCGAGGGCCCCTACGGCGCCTTCACCGCCCTGCACCGCACCCGCCCGGAGTCCGTCCTCATCGCCGGCGGCGTCGGCGTCACCCCCATCCGCGCCCTCCTGGAGGAGCTGCAGGGCCACGCCGTCGTCATCTACCGCGTCGCCACCGACCGGGACGCGGTCCTCTACGACGAACTGCGCGAACTCGCCCACGCCAAGGGCTGCGAGCTGCACCTGGTGACCGGTCCGCCCGTCCCGGACAAGCTGGCGCCGGGCGAGCTGGCCCGGCTGGTGCCGGACATCGCCGACCGGGACGTCTTCCTGTGCGGGCCGCCGCCCATGATGAACGCGGTGCTGGGCAGCCTGCGCGAGCTGAACGTGCCCAAGCCGCAGATCCACTTCGAGCGTTTCAGCCTGGCGGGATGAGGAAGTCACCGTGAAGCGAGCCATACCTGTCGTCGTCCTGAGCATCGCGGGCCTGGTCCCCGTCTGGCTCTACGAACCCTCGGCCGGCACGTCCACCGTCCAGGTCGCCACGCCCGCGCCTTCCGTGTCCTCCTCGTCCGGGTCCTCGGACTCCTCCTCCACCGTCGTCTCGGGTCCGACGGTCACCACGGAGAAGGGCCCCGTGCAGGTCGAGGTGACCTTCGCGGGCCAGGAGATCACCGCCGTCAAGATGCTCCAGCAGCCGAACCATCCGCAGACCACGGCTGCCGTCCCGAAGCTGATCGCGGAGACGCTGGAGGCGCAGAGCGCGGACATCGACACGGTGTCCGGCGCGACGATCACGACCGAGGGCTACAAGGAGTCCCTCCAGGCCGCGATCGACGAGAACGCCTCGGCGGCGTCCGCCGCGCCGTCCGCCTCGGCCGCTGCGTCCCAGGTGGTCGCCGGCCCCACGGTCACCACGGAGAAGGGTCCCGTGCAGGTCGAGGTGACCTTCGAGGGCGACGAGATCGCCGCCGTGCGGATGCTCCAGCAGCCGAACCATCCGCAGACCACGGCCGCGGTGCCGAAGCTGATCGCTCAGACGCTGGAGGCGCAGAGCGCGGACATCGACACGGTGTCCGGTGCCACGATCACGACCGAGGGCTACAAGGAGTCCCTCCAGGCCGCCATCGACGCGAAGGGCTGACCGTCATGCACCGCGTCGAACACGTCATGGGCTTCCCGGTCTCGCTGCGGGTCGACGACGAGGGCATCCCGCCGTCGGCCGCGGACGCGGTCTTCGCGTGGCTGCACGAGGTCGACGCCCGGTTCAGCCCGTTCAAGCCCGACAGCGAGGTGTGCCGGCTCGACCGGGGCGAGCTGTCGGCCCGGGACACCAGCGCGGACCTGCGCGAAGTCCTCGACCTGTGCGAGGAGTACCGGGCCGCCACCGGCGGCGCCTTCGACGTACGGCTGCCCGGGCGCGGTCTCGACCCGTGCGCGGTGGTCAAGGGCTGGTCCGTGCAACGGGCGGCGGACCTGCTGAGGGCGGCCGGGGCGACCCGTTTCTGCCTCAACGCCGGCGGCGACGTGGTCACCGCCGGCGGACCCTGGCGGGTGGGCGTACGACACCCCGAGCACGCCGACAAGCTGTGCACCGTCCTCCAGCTCACCGACGGGGCGGTCGCGACCTCCGCCCGCTACGAGCGCGGCGACCACATCCTCGACGGGCGCACCGGGCGTCCGGCGACCGGACTGCTCTCGCTCACCGTCGTCGCCTCCTCCCTGACGATCGCCGACACCACGGCGACCGCCGCGTTCGCGATGGGCGCGGCGGGCGTCGAGTGGGCCTCCGACCGGCCCGGCTGCGAGGTGTTCGCGGTGGACGCCGAGCGCCGGGTCCTGCGTACGCCGGGCTTCCCGGTGGCGCCGGCGGAGTCGCGGGCGGCGTAGACGCGGTCACGCCCCGCCGCCATCGGGATGATGCGGCGGGGCGTCGCCGTGCCGGCGTCGACCGACGCGTCCGGCTTCCTCGGCACGACGGTTGGAGCTGGGCCGGGATGGCTATATTCCTGGGAACGGAATCCGGCTGCCCGGGGCGAGGGACGCATTATCAGGGGGAAACATGCGCAGGGCCGCGATCGTGTTCGTCCACGGGTTGTTCTCCTCGTCCGCCACCTGGCGTGACCTCAAGGCCCAGTTATCCGGCACACCCGGCATTGCACAGGATTTCGATTTACTTTTCTTCGACTATGCCACGCCCCGGCTGTCGTGGAACCCGCTGCGCAAAATGCCGAACATCGACACCGTCGCCGAGAGCCTCAAGAGCTATCTCGCCGACCAGCCGATCTCCCACGAGCGCCTGGTGATCGTCACCCACAGCCAGGGCGGACTCGTGGTCCAGCGGTTCCTGTCGCGGATGCTCGCCGAGGGACGCGGCTGGGAACTCGCCCGCATCCGGCGCGTCGTCATGTTCGCCTGTCCCAACAACGGTTCCGAACTCTTCCTGCTGCTGCGCCGCGGCCTCATGGGCGTCACCAGGAACAGTCAGGAGCGGGAGCTCAGGCCCCTTCAGGCCTCGGTGCAGGAGACCCAGCGCCGGGTGATGACCGGCGTCGTCCACGCCCAGTACGTGTCGCGGGACCGGTGCCCGATCCCCGTCGTCTCGTACGCCGGCGAGAGCGACAACGTGGTGTCGCCCTCCTCGGCGGTGAGTGTCTTCCCCGAATCCGCCGTGATGCCGGGCGACCACTTCTCCGTCATCAAGCCGGGCGAGGACGGACGGCTGCTGCGCGCCCTGCTGGGAAATCTGGAAAAGGCCCTGCGGGAGCCCTTCCCGGAGGAGTCCATATCCAGTGCGCCCACCTATTCACAGGTGGGCGCGCACGGCGAGGAGTTCCTCGCGGAGCACCAGCTGTTCGGCCCGGTGGCCGTGCCCACGAGCCCTTGGGCCACCACTCAGTTCTTCATTCACGGGGGTCCGCTCGAACAGCTCTCGGACATTGACGTCATCGTGTCGTCGGAGAACATCTATCTCCAGATGTCGCAGTTCTTCAAGTCGTCGACGTCCGGCAGCCTCCGCCGGGCCGCCGCCATCAAAGGGGCCGGCGGTGAGATCCTCGAAGACGTGGCCGGCGACAGCCTCATCGCGTGGCTGCGCGACCACGCCCGCTACGGCCTCCCCGTGCAGATCGGCACCATCGCCCCGACCCCGTCCGGCGCGCTGGCCGAGCGCAACGTCTCCCGCATCTATCACGCGGCCATCGTGACCCCCGTCGACGGCACCAGTGACTACACGGTCAACCCGCACGCCATCACCCGGGCCACGCACAACGTCTTCCTGCTGGCCCGCAGGGAACGCCACGAACTGGACCTGCCGCTCAGCTCCATCTGTCTGCCGCTGTTCGGGTCCGGCCGGGGTGGCATCACCCTGTCCCGCAGCTTCGACCTGGTCTGGGAGGCGCTGATGACCGAGCTGTCCAACGACAGCTCCTGGAGCATCCACTTCGCGACCCGCAGGCGCCGCAGTTACGACATGCTCAAGGAGCGGCTGCTGGCCAAGAAGCAGGAGAACGAGGCCCGGTGGGTCAACCGTGGCGCTGTGTGACGTCCGGTGATCCGCGGTGCCGGGCCCACCGGGCCGCTGTACCGTGTAGGGATGGAAAGCGCCGAAGGCGACAACGAGGCCGCGTCCTGGGAACCGGCCGTTGGCGCCCGGGAGTTGTGCTTCGAGCACATCCACGACGACCTTCTCGAGAAGCAGCTCTGGGAGACCGCGTTCCGGGGCGCGTGCTCCTTCTGCCCCGAGGGCGCACCCGGGCACGCTCCCGAGCACGCGCTTGTGGCTGCGCGGGACCGGATGAGGGTCGTTCGGGTGTCCCAGCTCGCCGAGGCGGTCCTTGCGGCGATATCCGACGGTGACTGCGACGCCCCGGCCGACGAGGTCGTGGAGTGGGCGCACGGCGATTCGCACAAGGTGCCGCCCGATCCCGCCCAGACCGTCGCGGAGGCCTGTGCCGCGGTGGTCGACGACGACGTGCTGAAAGCCGTCAAGGACTACATCGACCAGAAGAACTGGTACGGGGATCCCGTCCCGTTCGTCTCCCGGTCCAGCACGATGCGGGACAGCTGGGCGAGCTTCTGCCGCACGGTGGTGGAACGCGACCTCGACTTACCCGGCAGTGACCCCTCACCCGGCTCGGACCGGGACCTGCTGGATTCCCTCATGGGGCGGATCGCCGGGATAATCCGGGACGCACGCCTGATCAGGACCGTGGAACCCGGTGAGAAGATCTGGCGCGGCCGGATGCGTGCGGACGACGTGCTCCCGCGCTACCGGGCCACCGACATCGGCTCCGCACCCCCCGAGCGCGCGGCGGAGAACCGCATGAGCCGCGCCGGCGTCTCCCTGTTCTACGGATCCGCCGACAGCGACACGGCCGTCGTGGAGATCTCCGCGCGTGACGACCGCCCCTTCGCCGCCGTGGCCGCCTTCGAGGTGACCCGACCGATCAGGGTGGTCGACCTCGTCGACATCCCGGAGCCGCCGAGCCGGTTCGACCGGGAACAGGCCACGCGCCGTGACTCCCTCGTGTTCCTCAGGGACTTCGCCCGGGACCTGAGCAGGCCCGTCTTCTACGACGGCCGCAATCACCGGGACTACCGCCCCACCCAGTACGCCACCGACTACTTCCGCGAGTCGCCCGGCCTGCGCGTCGAGGGCATCCGCTTCCGCTCCGCTCACAACGGAGGCGTGAACTACGCACTCTTCGTCGACATGACGCAGTGCCTGGCATCCGACGCGGCCGACGGCCACGGCACCCTGCGGCTGATCGAAGGGTCCGAACGCGTGGAGCCACGCAGCCAGGTTGCCCGACGAAGTGCCGAAACACGAGCCGTTTAGACTCTCCCCGCAACGGCCTGCACGCTGGTACGACCGTGACCGAAAATCGGCAGCGTCTGCCAAATCCGAGGGGTATTCGGCGCTTTGATACGGATAGATTCAGTCACCAAGAGGTACCCGGACGGCACGGTGGCTGTCGACCGGCTCTCTCTGGAGATACCCGACCGCTCGATCACCGTCCTCGTCGGACCCTCGGGCTGCGGGAAGACGACGACCCTGCGCATGATCAACCGGATGGTCGAGCCCAGCGAGGGCACCATCCTCCTCGACGGCAAGGACATCCTGCAGCAGCCCGTCAACACGCTGCGCCGGTCCATGGGTTACGTCATCCAGAACGCCGGGCTCTTCCAGCACCGCACGATCGTCGACAACATCGCCACCGTGCCCCGCATGCTCGGCTGGGGCAAGGACAAGGCCCGAGCGCGGGCACGTGAGTTGATGGAGCGGGTCGGCCTCGACGCCGCACTCGCCAAGCGGTACCCCTACCAGCTGTCCGGCGGGCAGCAGCAGCGCGTCGGTGTCGCGCGGGCGCTCGCCGCCGATCCGCCGGTGCTGCTCATGGACGAGCCGTTCTCGGCCGTCGACCCCGTGGTGCGCAAGGGGCTTCAGGACGAACTCCTGCGCATCCAGGAGGAGTTGGGCAAGACCATCGTCTTCGTCACCCACGACATCGACGAGGCCGTCAAGATCGGCACAATGGTCGCCGTGATGCGCACCGGCGGCAAACTCGCCCAGTTCGCGCCGCCCGCCGAGCTGCTGTCCGACCCGGCCGACGCCTTCGTCGAGGACTTCCTCGGTGCCGACCGCGGCATCCGCCGGCTGTCCTTCTTCCCCTCCGCGGGCCTCGACCTGCTGACCACGCCGATCGTCGCGATCGACTCCACCGCCGAGCAGATCGCCGCCCGCGACACGGACGACGTCCCCTACCTCCTCGTCACCGACCTGGACGGCCGGCCCCTCGGCTGGAGCGAACCGCGCGACCTGACCGCCGGCGCCGTCGAGGCGGAGCAACTCCTGCCGTACGGGCGGCCGTTCGTCGCCGGTACGGACTCGCTGCGGGCCGCGCTGGACTGCGCGGTGCTCTCGCCCACCGGCTGGGCCGTCGCCGTGGACGCCGAGGGCCGGGCGGCCGGGGTGGTCTCCCAGCGGACCATCGGCGAGGCGATCCGCGGCGCCCACGCGGAAGGCCGTAAGGACGGCAACACCGCCAAGGCCGCACGCGTCGCACGGGTCGCCGAATGAACGGCTTCTTCGACATCCCCAGCGACCTCCAGCACAGCTGGCTCGGCCTCATCGGCCTGCATCTGCGCGAGGCCCTGCTGCCGGTGCTGGCCGGGCTGCTGATCTCGCTGCCGCTCGCCCAGCTGTGCGTGCGCTTCCGCTGGCTGTACCCGCCGGTGCTGTGGATCACGACCGTGCTGTACGCGATCCCCTCGCTGGCCTTCTTCGTGCTCCTCATCGACTACACCGGCCAGACCGAGCTCACGGTGATGATCCCGCTCACCGTCTACAGCCTCGTCGTCCTGGTCCCGTCGATCGTCGACGGCGTCCGCTCGGTCCCCCAGGAGACCCTCGCCGCCGCGACGGCCATGGGCTTCGGGCCCGTACGCCGTTACGTCCAGGTCCAGTTGCCGATCGCGGTGCCCGCGATCATCGCCGGGCTGCGGGTGGCGACCGTGTCCAGCATCAGCCTCGTCAGCGTCGGCACCCTCATCGGGAACCAGGGCGCCCTCGGCAACCTGCTCAACGACGCGACCATCTACAACCGGCCCGAACTCGCCGTCAACGCCGTGCTCACCATGGCCGCCCTGGCCATCATCTGCGACGCCCTGCTGGTGGGCCTGCGCCTGCTGCTCACGCCGTGGATGCCGCGCCGGGCGCACACGAAACCGAAGGCCGACCGGCCCGACCCGGCCGCCCTCGCCCTGGAGGACGCAGCCCGGTGAACCTGATCAACTTCATCAACGCCTTCTTCAGCGACAGCGCCCACTGGACCGGCTACGACGGCATCCCCACCCGCGTGGGCGAACACATCCAGTACACCCTGCAGGCGCTCGTCCTCGCCGCCGCGATCGGGCTGCCGGTCGGCCTCGTCACCGGTCACACCGGGCGCGGCGGCAACGCCCTCTCCCTGATCGCCACCGCGGGGCGGGCCCTGCCCACCTTCGGCCTGCTGGTGCTGATGACCCTGATGCTGGGGTTCGGCCTGGTGAACGTGATGATCCCGCTGGTCGTGCTCGCCGTCCCGCCGATCCTGGTCACCACCTACGAGGCGATGCGCTCCGTCGACCCGTCGCCGGTGGACGCCGCGCGGGGCATGGGGATGAGCGAGGCCCAAGTGCTCTTCCAGGTCGAACTGCCGGCGGCGCTCCCGCTGATCCTCAGCGGTCTGCGCTCCGCCGCCATCCAGATCGTCTCCACGGCCACCATCGCCGCGTACGTCTCGCTCGGCGGCCTCGGCCGGTACATCGTCGACGGCCTCTACCAGCGCAACTACGAGAAGGTCGTGGGCGGCGCCACGCTGGTCGCCGGGCTGGCGCTGGTGACACTCGCGTTGTTCTGGGCGGTGTACCGGACCGCGGTGTCACGCGGGGTACGCGGAAGCGGCTGATCGAGGAACGGGTGATCGAGGGCCCGGGGTGGTCGGGAGATCCGCGCCCCGGACCCTGTCACGTGTCAGTCAGCCCTCGGTGCGCGCCAGGGCCTGTTCCAGTACGACGAGCAGCGCGTCGCGCACCGAGCCGCGCTCGCGGGCGTCGAACACCACGACCGGCACGCGGTCGTTGACGTCGAGCGCCCAGCGGACCTCCTCCATCGTGTGCTCGACCCGCCCGTCGAAGGCGTTCACGGCCACCGCGAACGGGATCTGCTTGTGCTCGAAGTAGTCGACGGCCGCGTAGCAGTCGTCGAGGCGGCGGGTGTCCACGATGACGAGCCCGCCGATCGCACCCTCGACGAGGTCGTCCCACATGAACCCGAACCGCTCCTGGCCGGGCGTGCCGAACAGGTACAGCTTCAGGGTGGGGTCGATGGTGATGCAGCCGAAGTCCATCGCGACCGTGGTGGTGGTCTTGCGCGGGGTGTGGCTGAGGTCGTCCACGCCCGCCGCGACCTCGGTGATCGCGGCCTCGGTGGTCAGCGGCGCGATCTCGGAGATCGAGCCGACGGCGGTGGTCTTGCCCACCCCGAAGCCGCCCGCGATCACCATCTTGACCGGCAGGGGAGGTCTTGCTGCGGCCTGCGCGGCCGCGGGGCGGGTGGCCGGTTCAGTCGGTGTCACGGAGAACCCCTCGGGAGTCGGGGATGGCCCTGAGGCCATCGATAACCCTTCGCAGGACGGATGCGTCGTGGATGACGCCGGAGTCGGGCACATGCACCGTCAACTGCCCCGCCGCGCGCAGGTCCTCGGAGAGGATCCGGACCACGTTCAGGTGCAGCCGCAGCCTGGCCGCGATCTCCGCGATGGACTGCGGGCGGCGGCAGGCGGCGACGATGTCGTGCTGTTCGAAGGAGAGCCGGTCGAGCCCGGCGAGCCCCTCGGCGGTGGCCACCACCTGGGTCTCGACGGGCATCGTCCGGCCGTTGGCGCTGGGTGCCACCCGGCCGGCGGTGACCAGGAACGGCCGTACGGCGGGGACGTGGCCGACCGGGTCGGGGCCCGGGGGCGTGGTGCCGTCCTCGCCGGCACTGCTGGGAGTGCGGCCGTCCGCCATGGGTCGTTTCTTCCTCCTCGGCCGGGCGGGCGCCCGGTCAGCGCTTCGACGAGGCGCCGACGCTGTTCTTCAGTTCGAGCACCAGCTGGGGACTGAGCGCGCTGCCCGCCCGGTTGGCGAACAGCGTCATCTCGTAGGCGATGTTGCCGAGTTTGGCCTCCTTGTCGGTGACGACACCGAGGACGGCGCCGCTGCCGACCGCGGAGACCAGGACGTGGCCGCCCTCCAGGTCGATGATGACCTTGTTGAGGCCGCCGAGACCGTAGTTGCCGGAGGCACCGGCTGCCAGGCTGGTGATGCCGGAGACGATCGCCGCGAGGCGCTCGGAGTCGGCGTGCTCACGCAGCTCGGACACGGCGATGAGCAGACCGTCGGAGGAGACGGCGATGGCGTCGACGACGCCTGCCGTCTCGGTCGCGAAACGATTCAACAGCCACGTGAAGTCGGCTGCGGCGGCCTGCAGTTCGGCCGGCGTGGTGCCTCCCGTCGGAGTGTCACCTGTCGACGTGCTCACTGCTCCGCTCCTTCCGGGGAGTGGTTCTGGTGGTGCGGGGGGTTGGGTGCGGTCGCGCTGTCGCGGTGCACGGGATAAGGGGTGGTGGCGGTGTCGTTTCCACTGTCGCGGTGGGCGCGCTCCACGGCCGCCTCGAACTCGTCGAGCGCGTCGCGGACGGCGTCCGCGTCGGTGGCACGGGGCGCGGCCTGCCGGGCCGCCTGCTGGTCGGGGTCGGTTCCGAAGGTCGTACGAAGGGTGGCACCCCGGACGCGGCGGCGCAGGGGCCGGGCCCCGGGGGCGTCGTCGGAGGCGGGCGTGGGCGTCCCGGCCGTGGCCGCCTCGCCGGCGCGGGCCCTTGGAATGAAAGGGGCGTCGGCGGGCTGGGAGCCGTCGGGTGCCTTGCCCTTCGGGCCGGGGACGGTGGACTCGCCGCCGAGGGTGGCTGACTCGCGGTCGGGGATCGTCGGTGTGGCGTCGCGGGCGGGGGCGGTCGATGTGCCGTTGGGACCGGCGGCGGTTGACGTGCCGTTCGGGTCCGAGGTCGCCGAGGTGTCCGTGCCGAGGGTGGCTGGCTCGCGGTCCGGGTTGGGGATCGTCGGTGTGGCGTCGAGGCCGGGGGCGGTCGATGTGCCGTTGGGACCGGCGGCGGTTGACGTGCCGTTCGGGTCCGAGGTCGCCGGGGTGTCCGTCGGGGCGGTGTCGCGCCGGGGCACCCTGCGGGGGAGCGGGGCGGGCTCGTCGTCGCCCGGGGCGGAGCCGTTGGGGGAGGCGGTGCGGGCGGTGCGTACGGGCTCGTCCGCCGTGGAGCCGACACCCGGCCCCGCATCGGCGGAGCCCGCGCGACCGGCCTCGGCGGCCGAGGCCGCCGCTGCCGCCGGTATCCGACCGGCACCCGAGACCGACCCCGAGCTCGCTTCCGACCTCGAATCCGAAGCCGAACCGGAGCCCGCGGCCGCACCCGCTCCCGTACCGGAACTCGAGCCCGAACCGGCGGTCGTGGCCGCGGCCTGGCTCGCCGCCGAGCCCGAACCGGAGCCCGCGGCCGCACCCGAAGCCGACCCCGAACGCGCCCCCGTCTCCGGACCCGAAGCCGAACCCGCCTCCGAACCCGAAGCCGCCCTCGGCCCCGAAGCCGAACCGGCCTCCGAACCTGACCCTGAAACCGCCCCCGCCTCCAACACCGAAGCAGATCCCGAAGCCAACGCCCGTCCCGTGCCGCCTCCCGCCGAACCGCCGGAGGCACCCGTGCCGCCCCCCGCCGAACCGCCGGAGGCGACTGCCACCGGGCTCATCGTCAGCAGCAGGGACGACGGGATGGCCACCTCGGCGGTCACGCCGCCGCCCGGTGTGCGGGACAGGGTCACGCTCACCTCCCAGCGGCGCGCCAGCGTGCCGACCACGAACAGGCCGAGGACCTTCGTCGGGACGAGGTCGAGGCGTTCGCGGCGGATCAGGCGGGCGTTCTCCTCCTCGAGTCGCTCGGTGCTCATGCCGAGGCCGTGGTCGGCGACGATGACCAGCGCGCCCTCGGCGCCGTCGCGGACGGTCACCTCGACGGGGCTGCCGGCGGGTGAGAAGGAAACGGCGTTCTCGACGAGTTCGGCGACCATCAGCGTGAGGTCGCCGATGATGTCGGGCTCGACCATGGCCTCGGTCCCGGCGTGCAGGTGCACCCGCTGGAAGCCCTCGATCTGGCCGAGCGCGGCCCGTACGACGTTGGTGAGCGCGAGCGGCCCGGAGTCGAGGACGGTCTCGCGGATGCCGGCGAGCAGCATCAGGCTGTCGGCGTTGCGGCGCAGGCGGACCGCGATGTGGTCGATGGAGTAGAGGCGCTCCAGCAGGGCGGGGTCGGTCTCGCCCCGCTCGACCGCGTCGATCAGCGCCAGCTGCCGGGCGGTCAGGTTGCTGACCCGGCGGCCGACGTTGCCGAACATCTCGGCGACGTTGCGACGGCTGAGCACCTGGCGTTCCAGCAGCGCGGACGCGGTGGTCTGTACGTGGTTGAAGGCGTCGGCGAGGTCGCCGATCTCGTCCTTCGCGGTGACCGGGATCTCGCGCAGCCGGACCGGCCCGTCGTCCTCGGTGTCCTCGTCGGCGACGCGGGCGAGTTCACGGCCGGCGACGTCGGCGACCTCGCGGGCCGCTCCGGTGAGTGCCTGCACCGGCCGTACCACCGAGCGCCGCACCAGCACCGCGAAGGCGATCCACACGGCGAAGAGGAACAGCGCGAGGCCCAGCAGCAGGACGGCGCGCCAGGCGGCCTCGCTGGAGGCGGAGTCGGCGCGGTCGGCGATCTGGCCGATGAGGGACGAGGTGATCTTCAGCCGGGTCTCGGACTGCATCCGGTAGTCGCGGTAGGAGCCGAGCGCCTCGGTGAAGGCCTCGCGGATCTGCGTGGGCGTACCGGCCTGGAGGTTGCCGGGGTCGATCTGCAGCTCGGCGTAGTGCCGGCCGATCGTCGCCTGCGCGGAGTTGTGCTCGATCCCGCCCAGCTCGTCCGCCTGGGCCTCGGTCGCGAACCGGGCGAAGCGGTCGGCCTGGTGGGTGTACTCGTTCTCGAAGCCGACCGCCCCGATGAACTCGATCTGGGCGTTGCTGTCGCCGGTGCGCGCGGAGAAGACGGCCGTCTCGAAGGCGCTGTGGGCGGCGTCGGCGCGCAGCAGGGAGTCCAGCAGGTTGCCGGTGAAGGTGCCGGCGAGGTCCGCGTTGTGGTCCAGGCCGAGGCCGTCGATCAGGCCCTTGGAGGCGTTGGTGTAGGCCGGGTCGATGTTGTCGGCGGGCAGATAGCCCTGCTCGACGGTGTCGCGCAGGCTGGTCAGGCCGTTGATCTCGCGCAGCGACTGGGCCTCGGTGTCCGGCAGCCGGTCGTCGAAGGTGTCGCGTACCTTCTCCACCTGGGAGTCGACCGCGGCCTGCGCCTTGCGGTAGTCGGCGGTGGAGGGGCGGGCCCCCGTGGGCGCGGCCTCGTGCCGCACGGACAGCAGGATGGCCTGTTGGTGCTCGGTCTCCACCCGGTCCACCAACTCGGCGACCTGCGCGCTGTCCCGGACCAGCTGGGCCGCGGCGTTCGCGGTCCGTGCCTGGTCCACCTGGTCGGCGATGAGGTAGGCGAGGAGCGCGGCGAGCACGGCCAGTGGCACGCCGACCAGGACGTTGAGTTTGCGGCGGAACGGCCAGCGGTCGGCGAATCCCCGAACGCCACCCCGGGGCTCGTTCGTGGACACCAGGCCTCCTTCGTGACCGATTGTGATCGCTTACGGACCGGTGCGCCAAGGCACCCGAGTCGGTGTGACGCTATGGGCACTGGGGTGGGACAACACCTGTGCGGCCCCCGCACGCCACTGTGACCGGCGCCAACTTCCGCGAGACTACAGCCTCTTCGGACGCCGGTTAGCGCCACCCTGAGTCAAGAATCCATTACGAACCGCTCCGCTTCGGCGGGTTCCGTGCGGGTCCGTTCATTCCTCCTTCACAACCGGCAACTCATTGAAGCCAATTGGTGACCAGGCTGCTCTTGACTGACCAAGAACCGGCTGGATTGGATCAGCGCATAAGAGCTTTCGAGCAACCATCTCCGAGCAATCACCCCACCCTCAGTCCGGAACGGGAATCGTGACTTCTACAACCGCACACAGCAGGTCCTTCAGGACACATCCCGGCGTGGCCGCCGTCGCGCTCGCCGCCGCCGCGGCCCTGCTCGCGGGATGCTCCTCCTCCGACGACACGTCCGACCCGCTCGCTGGGGAGAAGGCGGACGGCGGCACCGTCGTCGTCGGTTCCAACAACTTCGCCGAGAGCATCCTGCTCGCCGACATCTACGGCGAGGCCCTGAAGGCCAAGGGTGTCAAGGTCACCTACAAGCCCAACATCGGCAGCCGCGAGACCACGTACGGCCTGCTGAAGAACGGCTCCATCACGGTCCTGCCGGAGTACAACGGCTCGCTGCTCGCCTATCTGGACCCGAAGGCGGAGCAGAAGACGGCCGAGGCGGTGAACGCGGCCGCGAAGGCCAAGCTCGACGCGAAGCTGACGCTGCTGGACTCGGCGCCCGCCGAGGACAAGGACTCCGTCAGCATCAACGCGGAGACCGCGAAGAAGTACAACCTGACCGCCCAGTCCACCCTCGCGGACCTCAAGGACATCGCTCCCGAGCTGGTCATCGGCGGTTCGCCGGAGTTCCAGACCCGGCAGCAGGGCCTGTTGGGCCTGAAGTCCGCGTACGGCCTGGAGTTCAAGTCGTTCAAGGCGCTCGACGCGGGCGGCCCGCTGACCCAGGCGGCCCTGACGAAGAACACCGTGCAGGCCGCGGACATCTTCACCACGGACCCGACCATCACCAAGGAGAAGTTCGTCGTCCTCCAGGACCCGAAGAACCTCTTCGGCTTCGCGAACGTGACCCCGCTGGTCTACAAGTCGGGCCTCTCCCAGGAGGGCGTGGCCGCCCTCAACGAGGTCTCGGCCAAGCTGGACACCAAGGCGCTGCTGGAGATGGACTCCCAGGTGCAGCTGGAGAACAAGGACCCGCTCGACGTCGCCAAGGCCTGGCTGAAGACGGTCGGCCTGGACTGACGCCACCCACCATCGCCCGGACGTCCCGCCGAGGCCGGCGCGGGTGCCCTTCCGACACGGAGGGCACCCGCGCCGGCCCAGGCCACCAGGACCGGCTCGGTCAACGCCCGGCGGACGCGCTCCGCGGGGCGAGCCTGATGTGGCGGATGACCTTTCGGTGGTGCGTGTAGGCGATGTGGAGGGCACCGTCCGGTGTCTGCGTTATCGAGGGGTACGACAGTTCGCGGTTGAGGCCGTCGCGGGAGTTGTTGGTGAGGCAGTGGCCGTCGCCGGTCACGAGGTCGGCGCGCAGCGGCCAGGTTCGGCCGCCGTCGGACGAGAGGGCGAGGCTGAGCGGCGCACGCGGGGCACCCCAGAACGCCGTCGAGGGGGTCTGCCGTACCGCCGTCGTCACCGAGCCGTCCGAGGCTTTGCCGTCGGCGAGTGAGCCCGTGTCGTCGATCTCGTCGTAGAGGGAGACGCGGCGGGCGGTCGCGTCGGCGGCGCTGCTGTGGTTGTAGACGAGCGCCAGGCGGCCGTCGGCCAACGGGACGTACTGGATCGAGGAGTTGTTGTTCGGCAGCTCCAGCGGCTGCGGCTCGCTCCAGGTGTCGCCGTCGTCCAGGGACACGGACCGGTGCACGGCGTCGGCGCGCCGGCTGCGGTAGAGGGCGAGCAGTGAGCCGTCCGGCAGCCGGTGGACGTTCATGTGGACCAGGCCCGTGGAGCCGGGCACGGGCTGCTCGGACCAGGTGCCGCCGTCGTCGTCGCTGATCATGACGGCGCTGGTGTCGAGGTCGCCCGACCACTTCTCGCCGGGGGCGGTCCGGCAGCGGAAGACGGGCAGCAGCAGGCGGCCGGTGGGCAGGACGACGGGTGGCTGGCGGACGAAGACGCCGCCGAGGCCCGGGGTCGCGGGGAACAGGGTGCGGGTCGCCTCCCAGGTCGTGCCGTGGTCGTGGCTGACGCGCAGCCGTACCTCGGCGGTGTCCTGGTCCCCGCCTCGCTGGGCGGTGTGCAGCAGCCACAGGGCGCCCGAGGGCATGGGGAAGAGCACGGGGTTCTGTTCGGAGCGTGCCGGGTCGTCCGAGAGGCGGACGGGCTCCGTCCACGTCGTGGTGCCGGGCGCGAGCCTGGAGAACCACACGCTGATGTCCGCCATGCCCTCCTGCGTGCCGCCGAACCAGACGCAGCCGAGGTCCCCGCCGGGCAGCACGGTGAGGTTGGCGGCGTGGCTCTGCACGGTCGGTGCGGGCAGCGTGGTGTCGGTGCGGTCGAAGCCGTCGAGGAGTCGGTTGGTCACAGTGCCTCTCCAGGGGTCCGGGCGGAGGCCAGGTGTTGGCGGGCGGTCTGTTCCAGGTGCACCAGGTCGCAGGCGACGGTCGCGAAGGTGAAGCCCTCGGCGAGGCGCTTGGCGGCGCTCGCCCCGTCCGGGTTGTGGATGCCCGCGGCGATTCCGGCGGCCGCCGCCGCCTCGCGTACGGCGGTGAGCGCGGCCTCGAAGGCATCGGCCAGGTTCGGGTCCGTGGACGAGGCGCCGCCGAGGGCGATGCGCAGGTCGGAGGGGCCGACGTAGACGCCGTCCAGGCCCGGCGTCGCGCAGATCGCCTCGACGTCGGCGAGTCCTTCGGCCGTCTCGATCATGGCGAGGACGACCGTGCTGTCGTGTGTGTCGGCCGGGTCGGGGCCGATCCTCAGCGCCGAGCGCATCGGGCCGTAGGAGCGCCGGCCGAGGGGCGGGTAGCGGACCGCGGCCACGGCCTCGGCGGCCTGCGCGGCCGTGTCGACCAGCGGCACGATCACTCCGGTCGCGCCCGCGTCGAGGGCACGGCCGATCGGGGCGGGGTCGTTGGCCTCCACCCGGACCAGGCCGACGGCCGTGGAGCCCCGGCTGTCGATCGCGAGGAGGTTGTTGAGCATGCCGGAGTAGCCGAACAGGCCGTGCTGGGCGTCCAGGGCGACGTAGTCGTAACCGAGGCGGGCGATGCGTTCGGTGGCCACGGGCGCGTCCATCAGGCACCAGTAGCCGAGCAGTTGCTCGCGGGCGCGCAGGGCGGCGGTGAAGTCTGCGGGGGTCATGGGCAGGTGTTCCTTCGCAGGGGATGTGACACAGGCTCTCAGCGGTTGTAGGCGGGCATGGGGCCGCGCAGGCCGGCGCCGACCTCGTCGCAGGCGGCGGTCACGTCGGGGGGCAGTGGTCCGGCCTGCGCGGCGGCGAGGTTGGCGCGCAGGTGGTCGGTCCGGGAACCGCCGAGCAGCAGGGCGTCGGTCGAGTCCCGGTCGAGGAGCCAGCGCAGGGCCAGTTCGGCGAGCGGGACGCCGGCGCCCTCGGCGATACGGGTCAGTTCGGCGACCGCGGCGAACAGGCGCGGATCCCAGTAGCGCTTCCGGTACATGTCCGCGAGCCGGGAGTCGGCGAACCGTCCGGCCTCGGGGGCCTGCTCGTAGCGGTGCCGTCCGGTGAGGAGGCCGCCGCCGAGGGGGTTGTAGACCATGGTGCGCAGACCTGTGACGGCGGCGTACTCGACGTACTCCTCTTCTACGCGGCGGGCGAGCAGATTGTGCAGTTGCTGCGCCACGACCGGGCGTGGGGCGCCCATCTCGTCGGCGACGCGCACCAGTTCGGCGATCTGCCAGGCGGCGTAGTTGGAGACGCCGAGCGCGAGGACCTTCCCCTCGGCGACGAACTCGGCGACGGTGGCGAGGGTCTCGGCGAGGGGTGTGGCCCGGTCGGGCTGGTGCAGATAGAGCAGGTCGACGCGGTCGGTGCCGAGTCGCTTGAGGCTGCCTTCCAGGGCGGCCCGCAGGCCGGGGGCGGACAGCGGGGCGTGCTCGCCCTGGTCGGGGTGCGGGATGCCGGCCTTGGTGGCGAGCACGATCCGGTCGCGGTGGGCGGGGAGCAGCTCGGCGAGGATGCGTTCGCTCTCGCCGCCTGCGTAGCCGTTCGCGGTGTCCACGCCGGTGATGCCGGCCTCCAGCGCCGTCGCGAGCATGTCCGCGGCGCCGGCCCGGTCGACGGTGTCGCCGAACGTCATGGTGCCGAGGACGAGCCGCGACAGGGGCACGGGTACGTTCGGCAGGTCGATGCCGGTGGTCACTTGCCGGTTCCTTCCGGTGAGGTTGTAAGGGGGGCGTGCGGCTGCGGTGCGGCTGTGGTCGAGGCCGCTGAGCGCTCCGCTGGTTATGCGGTTCGTTTACCGCGGGTCGGTGGGGGCTGGTCGCGCCCACGCGGCGGTAGCCGCATATTCAGCACAGCCCCGCGCCCCTTACAGGGCACGGTTCCGCAGCCGACTTCACGGGGCACTGGTACGGGGCTTGAGTCCCCGTATCTTCGTGGGGTCGAGCGCCGCGCGGCGCAGCGCGCGGGTGTAGGGCTCGGTGGGGGCGGCGAGGACGTCGGCGGTACGGCCGCGCTCGACGACCCGTCCGGCCTTCAGGACGACGACGTCGGTGCTGATCTCGCGCACCACGCCGAGGTGGTGGGCGATGACGATGTACGTGATGCCGGTCTCCTCTCGCAGTTCGCGCAGCAGATCGAGGACCTGGGCCTGCACGGACACGTCGAGGGCCGAGGTGGCCTCGTCGCACACCAGCAGGTCGGGTTCCGAGGCCAGGGCGCGGGCGATGCCTATGCGCTGGCGCTGTCCGCCGGAGAACTCGTCGGGCCGTCGTTCGAGTGCCGAGGCCGGCAGCCCTACACGGTCGAGCAGTCCGGCGGCGCGGCGGCGCCGTTCGGACTTGTCCGTCACCCCCGCGACGCGCAGCGGTTCGGCCACGATCTCCAGGGCGGTCAGGTGCGGGGCGAGGGATCCGTAGGGATCCTGGAAGACCATCTGGACGCGGCGCCGCAGCGGCCTCAGGCGCCGCTCGGGCAGCGCGGCCAAGTCGGTGCCGTCCAGCACGATCCGCCCGGAGTCGGGCTTGAGCAGCCGTACGATCGCGCAGGCGATGGTCGACTTGCCGCTGCCCGACTCGCCGACGACGGCGAGTGAGCCGCCGCGGGGCACGCTGAAGCTGACGTGGTCGACGGCGCGCACCGGGCCGGCCGGCGTGGGGTAGTCGACGACGAGGTCCTCGACGGCGAGAAACGTCGACACGTCGGCCGACGCGTCGTGCGCGTCCGGTGTTGCTGCTGCCTGGCTCATCGGGCGGCTCCCTGGGGGGTGTTCTCGTCGAGCCCGTCCTCGTCCCAGGGCCCGAGGCTCGGGACGGCCGCGAGCAGTTTCCCGGTGTACGGGTGTGCGGGCCGCTCGACGATCTGCTGGGCCGGTCCCGACTCGACGAACCGGCCCTCCTTCATGACGTGGATGCGGTCGGACACCAGCCGGGCGACGCCGAGGTCGTGGGTGATCATCAACATGCCCACCCCGGTGCGTTCCTGAAGCTCCATCAGCAGGTCGAGGACGCTCGCCTGGACGGTGGCGTCCAGGGCGGAGGTGGGTTCGTCGGCGACCAGCAGCTCCGGTTCGGCGGCCAGTGCGACGGCGATGAGGATGCGCTGGAGCATGCCGCCGGAGAACTGGTGCGGGTACGCCTTCCAGCGCGTTTCGGGCTTGCTGATCCGGACCTGGTCCAGCAGGTGGGTGCCGCGCTCGCGGGCCTCGGCCCGGGACAGACCGGGGTGCCGCAGTCGGAGGGCCTCGCCGAGCTGCCGCCCCACGGTGTGGACGGGGCTGAGCGCGGTCATCGGGTCCTGGGGGATGAGGGACACGGTACGGCCGCGCGCCCGCCGGGCCGCCCCGGGGTCGGTGACGACGTCCTCGCCACCGATGCGGGCGGTGCCGGACAGCACCGCGAGTCCTTCGGGCAACAGCCGCAGCACGCCCATCGCCGTGGTGGACTTGCCGGAGCCGGACTCCCCGATGAGCGTGACGGTCTCGCCGCGTTGGACGGTGAAACTCACGCCATCGACGGCGCGGACCACACCACGATGGGTGACCAGTTCGATCTGCAGGTCCTCGACCTCCAGCAGAGGGGCCCGTGAGCTGTCCTCGGCCATGGCTCAGGCTCCCTTCACGGGCTTGGTCGTCTTGGTCGTACGGATGCGGTCGCGCAGTCCGTCGCCCATGAGGTTGACGCCGACCACGAGGAGGGCGATGACCAGGCCGGGGAGTGTGACCAGCCACCAGGAGGTGGTGATGTAGTCCTGGCCGTCGGAGATGATGCGGCCCCAGGTGGCGAACGGCCGCTGAGGGCCCGCGCCCAGGAAGCTGAGGGCGCTCTCCAGGAGCACGGCCTGGGCGAGCAACAGCAGGACCACCAGGCTCGCCGGGCGCAGGACGTTGGGGATGATGTGCCGCCCCAGGACCGACCAGCTGCGCATACCGAGCAGACGGGCCGCCGCCACATACGGTTTCTCGCGTTCGACGAGGACCAGGGAGCGGGTCAGCCGGGCCACTTCCGGCCACTGGGCGATCGCGATCACGCAGGTGATGACGGTGACCGAGGGGCCGAACAGGGCGACGACGAGCAGTAGCATCATCAGCAGGGGCAGCGCCATCTGGGCTTCGAGGAGCCGGCTGACGACCGTGTCGATCCAGCCCCCGAAGTAGCCGGCCGCCGAGCCCGCGGCGATCCCGATGAGCCCGGAGACGACGACGGCGAGGATGCCCACGGTCAGCGACACCTGGCCGCCGTGCAGGATGCGGGAGAGCAGATCGCGTCCGAGCTGGTCGGTGCCGAACAGGTGCCCGTCGGTGAGCGGCGGCATCCGGCGCCCCGCGAGGTTCTGGGCGTCCGGGTCCGGCAGCGGCAGCAGGCTCGCGAGGGCCACCGGCAGGGCGACCAGCGCGGTGCACAGGGCTCCCGCCCACAGCTTGAAGCGGGCGCTGCGCCGCTGCCTGGTGGCGGTGGCGCGGGCCAGGTGCCGGGCGGTGACGGCACTGGACCGGGTGCTGCCGGCGGACGGTGTGAGCGTGGCGGACATGGTCAGGCCGCCTTTCCGAGTCGGACCCGCGGGTCGAGGAGCGGGTAGGCGAGGTCGACGAGGAGCTGGACCAGGATGGCGAGGGTCGCCGTGACCAGGACGGTCGCCTGGATGAGCGGGTAGTCGCGGGTCTCCAGGGCGCGGACGACGAGGGAACCGACGCCGGGCCAGCCGAAGACGACCTCGACCAGCACGACGCCGTTGAGCAGTGCCGCGAAGCGGGTGCCGATCGCGGTGACCAGCGGGACGGACGAGTTGGCGAGGGCGTACCGCCAGGTGAGGGCCCGTTCGGAGACACCGCGCGAGCGGGCCACGGTGATGTACGGCGAGGCGAGTGCCGTGGTCATCTCGCGGCGTACGAGCCGTGAGACGAGGGCGAGTTGGAGGACCGCGATGGTGACGGTCGGCAGGACGAGGCCGCTCCAGGAGGTGAAGCCGGAGGCGGGCAGCACCGGCAGCAGCACGGCGAAGACGGTCAGCAGCATCACGCCGGTCCAGAAGTCCGGCATGGACTGTCCGGTGATGGTCAGGACGTTGGCGCCGAGTTCGCGCGAGCTGTCGGCGTGGCGGGCCATCCACACCCCGAGCGGGACCGCGACGGCCACGGTGACGGCGATCGCCGCGAGGGAGAGCGTGATCGTGTACGGCATGCGGTCCAGGACCACGCTGAGGGCGGAGTCGCGGAAGGAGAAGCTGGTGCCGAGGTCGCCGTTCAGCAGGTCGCGCAGGAAGATCCCGTACTGGGTGATCAGTGGCTTGTCGAGGCCGAACTGGGCGCGGATCCGCTCCAGGTCTTCGGTGGTGGCGCTCGGCGGCGCGTATGCGGCGGCGGGGTCTCCGGGGGCGAGCCGGACCAGCACGAAGACCGTGGAGATGGTCAGGAAGACGGTCAGCAGGCTTTGGCCGAGACGGCGGGCGAGGTACTTGGTCACGGCTCAGCCCTCCAGCCGTACGGCGGTCAGGTCGTAGGAGTTGATCGGCAGCAGCCGGACGCCGTCGACGCGGGCGCGGCGGGCGAGCACGGTCTTCGGCACGAAGGCCCACATGGCCGGCCAGGTGTCCCACACGGAGTGCTGGGCGGCGGCCAGCTTGCGGTCACGGGTGGCGGGATCGGTCTCGGTGGCCGCGTCGGACAGCTGTCGGGCGATGCGGGGGATGACGTAGCCCATGAACGCGTCACCGGTGCGCTCGTCCTTGGCCGTGCCCGCGTACATCGCCTGCAGCATGGTGGTGGCCTGGCCGGTGGTGCCGGGGAAGCCGTTGCCGATGACGTCCCAGTCGCCTCCCTTGCCCTGGCGCCACTTGAGGATGTCGCCGCCGGGCTCGAACTGCTGCAGGGCGGCGCGCACACCGACGTCCTTCAGCATCTCCGCGACGGCCTCCATCACGGAGGCGTCCGCGGCGAACTCGCCCGACTCCCAGATGATTTTGATCCGCAGCCCCTCGGCGCCCAGGGACCTGAGCAACTGCCGCGCCCGTGACGGGTCGTAGGCGTATCGGCCGGTGCGTTCGGCGCCCTGGAGACTGAGCGGGACCACTCCCTGGGCCTGCTCGGCCGAGTCGGTGAGCACGTCCCGGACGAGGGACTCGCCGTCGATGGCGTACGTCAGCGCCCGGCGCACCCGGGCGTCGGCCAGCGGATGCCCCCGCGGCTTGCGGAAGTTGTAGAAGAGCTGGCAGATCCGCACCCCGGCCGTCTGCTCCAGATGCACGCCTGGCAGCCCGGTGAGCTGTTCGGCGGAGTCGGGGGTGATGGTGTCGATGACGTCCAGTTCGCCGCTGCGCAGGGCGACGACCCGGCTCGACTCCTCCGGTACGAAGCGGACCCGGACCTGTTCGACGGGCGGCCGCCCGCCCCAGTAGTCCGGAACGCGGGCCAGGGTGTACTCGCCCGCGCCGCTGTTGGCGCCAATCACCCGGTAGGGGCCGGTGCCGACGCCGGAGCGGAGTTCCTCGGGCCGGTTGTCCTTCGCCGGGGTGATGAGGATGTTGGCCATCAGCCGGTCCAGGATGGGCACCGGTTCGCGGGTGTGGAGAAGGAGGGTGCGTTCGCCCGTCGCCTCGACCTCGGGGAGTTCGGGGAACAGGCCGAGGATGAACGAGCCGGCGACCTCTCCGTACAGCCGCACCGCGGTGGCCACGTCGTCGACGGTCACGGGCCGGCCGTCGGAGTAGCGGATCCCGTCGCGCAGGCGGACGCTCCAGGTGGTCGGCGCGGTCATCTCGAACCGGTCGGCGAGGACCCGGGTGAGTCGCATGTCCGGACCGATGGCCGTGAGGGCCTGACGCACGGCCCGCTGTACGGTCACCGCGGCGTCGAACTGGTTGAGCTTGTTGTCCAGGCTGACCAGCGAGCGGTTCAGCCCGAGGGTGAGGGTGCCGGGGCCGGGGGTGCCGGTGGGTCCGGCACAGGCGGTCAGCGGGGAGAGAGCGAGACCGGCACCGCCCGCCGCGCCCCAGCGCAGCAGGGTGCGACGGCTGGGCGTCTCACTCGGAGGAGTTCGGGTCATCGTCGACCTCTCGGGGTTTCTTTGTGCGGGCGACCGGCTCGGGACGGCCTCCGGTCCCGCGGGACGCCGTCGGTTGCCGTCGGTTTCTGTCGCGCCGGAAACCGTTCCACGGTTGCGCGGATCACGCAAGAGGTCTCGCGCACATCGCGCAGGATGTGCCATCATCGAGCGCCGAGGCCGCCCCGCGTGTCTCTCTCCGACCACCGGCCCAGGAGGATGATGTGCCCTTCCCCTCCACCTCCCCCCTCCGCGAGGGGACGGCGCCGCGACGCGTCCTCGCGCTCGCCGACGACCTGTCCGGGGCGGCGGAGACCGCGGTGGCACTCGGCGTGCCGGGCCGGATCGTGCTCGGTCCGGCGTCCTTGGACCCGCACGCGTACGGCGAGGCCCTCGTCGTCGACCTCGACTGCCGGTCCCTGCCCGCGGCCGACGCGGCCCGCCGCGTACGCGAGGCACTGCGAGCCGTGCCCTCGGACGTTCTGGTGCTGAAGAAGGCCGACTCGCTGCTGCGGGGCAACCTCGCCGCCGAGACGGCCGCCTGCGCCGAAGGAGCCGAGGGCGTCGTCGTCGCCACCGCCCTGCCCGCCCTCGGCCGCACGGTCCGTGGCGGTGTCGTCCATCTCGACGGCGTCCCCCTGCACAGCACGGACGCCTGGCGGGCGGAGAGCACCGCGCCCCCGCCGTCGATCTCCGCCGCGCTCGGGGACGCCCGTACGACGCTCGTCCCGCTGGAGGCGGTACGGGGCGACGCGTTGCCCGCCGTGTTGCGCGCGGCGGTCAGCGCCGGACAGCTTCCGGTGTGCGACGCCGAGACGGACGCCGACCTGGACCTGATCGCGGGGGCGGCGCTCGACTGCGGTCCCGGTGTTCGCCTGGTGGGCACGAGCGGCCTCGCCGCGGCGGTCGGCCGCCTGCTGGGACGTACCGAGGGGGCGTGGGCCGCGACCACGGCGGGACAAGCGGCTCCGGCTCCGGCAGGGGGGCGCCGGGAACGGCCCCTCGTGGTCGTCGTCGGCACCGCCGATCCCTCTGCGCCTGCGCAGATCGCGCAACTCACGGAGCGCGGTGCCCGCCATGTATCCGTGAACGCGGACGTCCTGGACTCCGCCGCCATGGAGGGCATGTCGGACGATGTCACCGTCCTCAGCATCGACAGCGGCCCGGGCATCCGGCCCGGTTCGGCCCGCCGCCTGGTGTCCGCACTCGCCCGCCTCACCGCCGACCGCGCGGGCGATGCCGACCTCGTCCTGACGGGTGGCGAAACCGCCCGCCACGTCCTCGACGCGCTCGGCGTTGCGCACCTGACGCCACTCGGCCAGATCCACCACGGCGCCGTCCACGCACTCACACCCGACGGACGCCACGTCGTCACCCGGCCCGGCAGCTTCGGCGACACCGATTCCCTGCTGCGGATCGCCACGGCGCTCCGGCCGGACCTCCCCCACCTCCCCCACCTTCCACCGCAAGGAGACCTCCCGGTGAACGCGATCCCGACCGCCGACAACCACCGTTCCCTGCCGCTCATCGCGGTGACCATGGGAGACGGCGCGGGCATCGGCCCCGAGGTGATCGTCCCGGCGCTGCTGCACCCGGACACCCTCGCCCGCTGCCGCCCCGTCGTCATCGGTGACGCCGGGCGGCTGCGGCAGGCCGCCGCGATCCTGGGTGTCGACTGCGACATCGTCTCCGTGACCGCCCCGGGCGAGGCCGAGTTCCCACCGGGCCGCGTCAACGTCGTGGACCTGGACCTGCTCCCCGCCGACCTGCCCTGGGGCGAACTGTCCGCCCTCGCCGGCGAGGCCGCCTACCAGTACGTACGGGTGGCCGCGGACCTCGCGTTGAAGGGCGCCGTGCACGGCATCTGCACCGCGCCGCTCAACAAGGAGGCCCTGCACTCGGCCGGGCATGTCTACCCGGGCCACACCGAGTTGCTGGCCCACCTCACCGGCGTGGACGAGGTGTCGATGATGCTGTCGACGCCCCGGGTGAAGGTCATTCACGTCACCACCCACATCGGCCTGATCGACGCCGTACGGCGCATCGAACCCGGCCTGGTCGAGCGCACGGTGCGGCGCGGTCACGACGCGATGGTGCGGGCCGGTGTCGCGAAGCCGGTGATCGGCGTCTGCGGCATCAACCCGCACGCGGGTGAGAACGGACTGTTCGGCTACGGCGAGGAGGAGGAGAAGATCGTCCCCGCCCTCGACGTGCTGCGCGCGGACGGCATCGACGCCCGCGGCCCCCTCCCGGCCGACACTGCCTTCTTCCTCGCCGGGCGCGGCGACTACGACCTGATCGTCGCGATGTACCACGACCAGGGGCACGGCCCGGTGAAGGTGCTGGGCATCGAGGCGGGCGTCAACCTGACCGTGGGACTGCCCGTCATCCGCACCTCGGTGGACCATGGAACGGCCTTCGACATCGCGGGCAAGGGCGTGGCCGAGGCCGGTAGCATGGTCGAGGCCGTGCGCCAGGCAGCCGAGATGTCGTCCGCAGCGGTCCGCTGAGACCGCCGCTCGCAGTCCGCAGTCGCAGTCCGCAGTCCGCGCAGAGAAGGACTCCACGACAGATGTCTCCCCTCGGATCCAAGGCCCGGCGCGAACGGATCCTGTACGTGGCCACCACGACCGGCCTCACCAGCGTGGAGGAGTTGTCGCGACGCTTCGGTGTCACGCCCTCCACGATCCGCCGCGACCTGGCCAAGCTGACCGCCGACGGCCGGCTGGCCCGCACCTACGGCGGCGCCATGGCGCTGACCGCCCATCCCGAGGCGTCGCTCCGGCAGCGTACGGGCGAGGCGTTCGAGGAGAAGCGGGCCATCGCACGCCGCGCCGCCACCGAGGTGCGCGCCGGTGAGACGGTGCTGCTGGACGCCGGATCGACCGTGGGCGCCCTCGCCCACGAACTGCGCTCGGCGAAGGAACTGACGGTCGCGACCACGGGGTTGACGGCTCTTCAGGAACTCTCCGACGTCGAGACGGTGCACGTCGAGTGTCTCGGCGGCACGCTGCGGCCGCTGAGCCAGGGCTTCGTCGGTCCGCTGACCGAGGCCGCACTGGAACGGATGACCTTCGACCGGGTCTTCCTCGGTACCGACGGCATCTCGCCCGAGCACGGCATCTGCGAGGCCGACCTGCGCCAGACGCGGCTGAAGGAACTGATGGCCCGCCGCGCCGACCATGTGTACGTCCTCGCGCACGCGGCGAAGCTCGGCCGCCGCCCCTTCCACGCCTGGGCGAAACTCCCGGACGGCTGGACCCTCGTCACCGACGACGGCGCCGACCCGTCGATCGTGGCCGAGTTGCGCGGGCGAGGCGTCGAGGTGGTGCTGACCGAGGTGCCGGCATCCACCGACCCGGAGCACCGGACATCGCCCTCATGACCTCGGCGGAGAGCGCCGAGCACGTCGGCACACGGGCCGGGCGGGTGTTGCGGGTGTGCCATGACTGAGACGCGGCGCGCCCTGGTCACCGGCGTCAGCTCGGGAATCGGCGAGGCGATCAGTGGTCGCCTGCTGCGGGAGGGATGGCAGGTCACCGGGCTCAGCCGCCGCCGTCCGGTACCCGCGCCGGGGCTGACCTGGCTCGCGGCGGATCTGGCCGAGCCCACCGAACTGATCCGGGTCCTCGACGGCGTACCCGCCCCGGACGCCATCGTGCACGCCGCCGGGCTCCAGCGCTCGGCGCCGCTGGGTGAACTGTCCGCCGACGACGGCGAGTTGATGTGGCGGGTGCACGTCCAGGCCGCCACGATCCTCGTCGACACCCTCGCCGACCGGCTGCCTGACGGGGCCCGCGTGGTCCTCGTCGGCAGCCGCACCGCCACCGGCGTACCCGGCAAGAGCCAGTACGCCGCGACCAAGGCCGCCCTGCCCGCCCTCGCGCGCTCCTGGGCCGCGGAACTGGCCGTCCGCGGCATCACCGTCAACGTGATCGCCCCCGGCCCGACCGACACTCCGATGCTGTCCGACCCCGGCCGCGCCCGCACGCCCCCGGCGCACCCGCCCCTGGGCCGGTTCGTCTCTCCCGACGAGGTCGCCGGCCTGACCGCGTTCCTCCTCGGCCCGGACGGCGGAGCGATCACCGGCCAGCAACTCGTCCAGTGCGCCGGGGCCTCACTGTGACATCTGCGCGCCGGGGATGTCGCTGCTGGGCGCCCGGAACGTCGTCGCGGGCACTGTGCACCCGCGCGGGTTTGATCGTGGAGCCGGGGCGACGACGAGATCCTCGTTCGGGTGTCCGGGTGTCCGGGTGTCCGGGTGTCCGGACGGACAGGCTACGCATCATCCTCAGGATCGTGCGGTCCGAACCCGCCGGGGCTGCCTGTCCGCGCCGGGCGGGTACCTCAGGCGAGCGAGGTCCACACGCTCTTGACCTCCGTGTACGCATCGATGGCTCCGCTGCCCATCTCCCGGCCCCAGCCGCTGGCCTTGAACCCGCCCCAGGGGGCGGAGGCGTCCACGGGGTTGGGCATGTTGATGAACACCGTGCCCGCGCGGATGGAGCCCGCCACGCGGTGCGCCGTGCCCACGTCGCGGGTCCATACGGCCGCCGCCAGGCCGTACTCGCTGTCGTTGGCGCGGGCGACGGCCTCGTCCTCCTCGTCGTACGGCAGGATCGACAGCACCGGGCCGAAGATCTCCTCGCGGGCGATGCGCATGTCGTCCCGTACACCCGTGAACACGGTCGGCTGGTAGAAGAAGCCCGGCAGGTCGTCGACGGGGGACCCGCCGGCGAGCAGCTGGGCGCCTTCCTGGACCCCGCTGCGCACCAGTGCGTGGACGTGGTCACGGTGTTCGCCGGTGACCAGGGGGCCGAGTTCGGTGTCGGGCGCGCTGCCCGCGCCGAGTCGCATCCCGCTGACGGCCTTGGCACAGCGCTCGGCGAACTCGTCGGCGAGGGAGCGGTGGACGAGGAACCTCGTGTAGGCGGCGCACACCTGGCCGCTGTTGAGGAGCGCGCCCTGAAGACAGCCCGCCACGGCGGCGTCCACGTCGGCGCCGGGCAGTACGAGGCTCGGTGCCTTCCCGCCGAGTTCGAGCGAGACCCGCTTGAGGTTGCCGGCGGAAGCCCGGACGATCTCTTTGCCCGTCTCGGTCGAACCGGTGAAGGAGACCTTGTCCACGCCGGGGTGCTCGACGAGGGCCCGGCCGGCCTCGGGACCACCGGTCAGCAGGTTGATGACGCCGTCCGGCACACCGGCCGCCCGGCACAACTCGACGAGCCGCACCGTGGTCATCGGGGTCTGTTCCGCGGGTTTGACGATCACGGTGTTCCCGCAGGCGAGAGCCGGTGCGATCTTCCAACTCGCGATCATGAGCGGGAAGTTCCACGGAGTGATCAGCGCGCACACGCCCACCGGCTCGCGCTTGGTGTACTGCAGCACGCCGGGGATGGACAGTGGCGCCGTCTCGCCGTAGATCTTGGTGACCCAGCCGGCGTAGTGGCGGAAGTGCTCGGCGGCGGTGGCGACGCTGACCGCCATGGAGACGCCGAGCGGCTGGCCCTGGTCGCGCGTCTCCAACTCGGCCAGTTCCTCGGCGTTTTCTTCGATGAGGTCGCCTATGCGCCACAGGATCCGGGCGCGCTGGGCCGGGGTGAGTCCCGCCCACTCCGGGCTTTCGAAGGCGGTGCGGGCGGCCCGTACGGCCGCGTCGGCGTCCGCGGTACCGGCCAGGGACACCTGGGCGTGGGGTTGTCCCGTCGCCGGGTCCAGGGTCTCGAACTCCGCGCCGGAGGCCGCGGCTTGCCACTCGCCACCGATGAAAAGGGTGTTGGTCACAGCTGTGCTCCCAGGATGAGGTCGGCGCAGCGCTCGCCGATCATGACGGCAGGTGCGTGGGTGTTGCCGGAGGTGACGGAGGGCATGACGGAGGCGTCCGCGACGCGCAGGCCGGCCACGCCGTGGACGCGCAGCTGCGGATCGACGACCGCCATGCGGTCGATGCCCATACGGCAGGTGCCCACCTGGTGGTGATAACTGAGGAGGGTCCGCTTGATGTACGCGGCGACCTCCGCGTCCGTACGCACGTACGGTCCGGGTGCGACCTCGCGGGCCCGCCAGTCGCCCAGCGACTTCTCCTCGCCGATCTCCCGCACCTGCTGCACGGCCCGCACCATGGCCGCGAGGTCCGACGGCTCGGAGAAGTAGCCGGGGTCCAGGACGGGAGCCTGGGTGGGGTCGGCCGAGCGGAGCCACAGGCGGCCCCGGCTGAGCGGACGGATCGTCCCGGCGAGGACCGAGAAGCCGTGGCCCTCTTCCGGAACGTTCATGTCGGGCACCGGCAGTGGCAGGTGGGACATCAGCGGCTGCAGGTCCGGCACGGCCAGCGCCGGGTCGGACTTGGCGAAGTAGTGGGCTTCCAGTGCGTTGGCCGTGCCCTGCGGTACCGGCCGTGCCGACTCCCACACCACCGGAGCGAGGGTGTGGTCGTGCAGGTTCGCACCCACTCCCGGCAGGTCCGCGATCGCCCCGATCCCGAGGGTCCGCAGCTCGTCCGCCGGCCCGACACCGCTGAGCAGGAGCAACTGGGCCGATCCGATGGTGCCGCCGGAAAGGATCACGTCTCCTTCGCAGCTGATCTCCGTCGTACGGCCTTCGCGCAGCAGCTCGACGCCCCGCGCCCGGCCATCGTCCACCAGGACGCGCGTGACCGCCGCGCCGGTCATCACTGTCAGCAGCGCGCTGTCGAGCACCGGCTCCACGAAGGCGGTCCACGCGCTGACGCGCCTGCCGTCGCGGATGTTGCGGTGCAGCAGGTTCACACCGAGCTGGTCCTGGCCGTTGCAGTCGTCGTTGTAGGCGATCCCGTAGTCCTGGCATGCCTCGATGAAGGCGGTGGTGACCGGGTTGGGGGAGTGGTTCCGGCTGACGGGCAGCGGACCGCCGGCCCCGTGGTAGTACGACGCGCCGTCCTCGAAGTCCTCCGAGCGTTTGAAGTACGGCAGCACCTCGTCGTACGACCAGCCCGCAGCTCCCTGGTAGGCCCAGCTGTCGTAGTCGGCCCGGTTGCCGCGGACGTAGATCATGCCGTTCAGGGCACTGGAGCCGCCGAGGACCTTGCCGCGCGGCCAGAACACCTGGGTGCCGGAGGCATGCCGTTGGCGTTCGGTGGTGTACGCGTGGTCCTGCGGGGAGTTCCACAGCTCCCACAGGCGCCCGGGGTCGTGGATGGCCGGGTTGTCGTCCCGGTCGCCCATCTCGATCAGCAGGACGGTCCGGCCGGCGTCCACGAGTCTGCGCGCGAGCGCACAGCCCGCGGAACCGGCGCCCACCACGATGTGGTCGTAAACGGTGTGTGTTGCTCGCATGACGGGAGGGTCACAGACGGACGGGCTGCCCGCTTGTGCCGTCGTGCACGGGCTGTTGCGGAGGCGGGCACGAACGGCTGTGCGCGGGCGGAGGGGCCGGCCCTGTGGCCGGGCGCACGTGTCCCCTGCGGGTCTATGGGGCGACCTGTCAGCTGTGGCGGGAGTCGCAGAAAGGGGCAGTCGCAGAGAGGGGCGGGGTCAGGACACGGCGGGTGCACTCGTGGCTCGCTCCGTGGCGCCGGCGCGGACCGCCGCCGCGTTCTTCCTACGCAGGACGGCGGGAGCCGTCTTCTGCAGCCCGAACGCGAGCAGCGTCTCACGGCCTACGCGGATCACGGCGGAGGCGTCGCGCCTGCCGACCGTGGTGCTTCGGCCCGGACGATCAGGACGGCTCCGGCGGTCGGTACGCCTTCCGGGGGGCCCAGCTCCGTGTCACGAGGCCATCGCCGGCCCGTGCGGCAGGAGATGGCCCCGGCGAAGTCGGGTTTTACACGCTGTTCAGCACGGAGGTTTCCTCAAGTCGGGGGTGTGCGGGTTCAGATGGCGGCCGGGGCGGCGGTCGGCGGCCGGGCCGTCGGCCTTGGACTGGCGGGGCATCAGCAACGCGAGTGCTCCGCCGGACAGCCCCTAGACGTCGAAGGAGTGCCGGGAGCAACAGGGTTCGCGGCGCAGCTCTCGGCTGACGGTGAGCCAGTCGGTGTGGTCTGCGGTGCGTTGTTCAGCCGACTTGGTGGCGAACGCGTCGACCAGGTCGTCCTGGCGGTGCACAACGCCGTCGCGCATGACCCACGAGGTACGGATCAGGTCATCGAAGTCCTGGAAGGGGTTGCCGTCGATCGCCACGAGATCGGCGAGCTTGCCCGGTTCCAGGGTTCCGAGGTCGTCGCCGACCCCGAAGAGTTCCGCGGGGACGGAGGTGGCCGTGCGCAGCGCTTGTGCGGCGGACAGGCCGACGGAGTGATGCAGAACGCGGAGGCCAAGATGGAGTTGGAGGCCAGTGGGGGTCAGGGGAGCGTCGGTGCCCAGGGCGACTGTGCCGCCGTCGGCGACGATCTTCCGGAAGACGGCCGCGTCCTGCTGGAGGGCGCGGGTGGCGGCATCGCTGGGCGGGGTCGCCGCGATTCCCTGGACGAAGGCGGTGTCCCATGGGGGCATGAGCGTGGTGACGCGGGGGTCCTTGGCCGGCGAGGGGTCTGCCATGAGCAGCGCCAGAGCGATGAACGGCGTGACAATGATCTTGAAGTCGCCGCCCGCGTACATCTCGTGGACGTCCTGGTAGGCGTGCCCGGTCGGGGAGAGGGAGTGTCCGTACTCGGCACGCTCGGTGGCCTGCAGATGAGAGGTGAGGTCCTGGCCGACGGCTGCGCCTGGTGACAGGAAGTGGCTTCCGGAGAGGACCCCGAGTTCCTCGTGAGCGGTTCGGACGGCCTCCCGCATGATCCAGGTAGGGGCGCGTACGTAGGTCTTGACGAAGTCGTAGTCGAGGTCGACCGCCCGTTCCAGTGATCGCCTGACGCCGTCCCGGGTCCGGTGGGCCCTGCCCATGCTGTAGGCGACCCGGCTGCCGTCGATCAGCTCGCCGGTGGCGAACAGCCGCGGTCCGGTCATGCTGCCCGCGGCCACGGACTCTCGGATGCGTACCGCCTCGTGGGCGAAACCGCCCAGCGAGACACTGCTGGTGATGCCGTAGGCGAGCATCAGGCTGTTCTGCCGGCCGCCGTAGGTGTACTGCCACGGGTGCATATGGGAGTCCCACAGTCCCGGGATGACGGTGGAGCCGGACGCGTCGATCAGCTTCTCGCCCGCCGCTGCCCGGGCGCGGTGGGGTTCGACGGCGGATATGCGGTTGCCGCGGACAACGATGTCGACATCCTCGCGGACCGTCTCGCCGGTCCCGTCCCACAGGCGTCCGACGTGCACTCTGGTGACGTCGGAACGGGAGGGCAGGCAGCGGCGGTACTGCAGCGGCACCGGGATGGTGCGTCGGCCGGTGCCGTCGCGTTCGATGAGCCTGAGCCGACCGCTCGATTCGTAGAGCAAGCTGCCGGAGTCGCCCGACCAGGAGGGGTGGTCGGCCGCTTCGTCGGTGAGGCGCGATGGATCACCGGCGGGTGTGCCGTCGGGGTGCACCGGCATGACCCACAGCGCGGACTCCATGATGAACGCCATGGCCGAGCCGTCCGGCGACCACACCGGGCCGCCGTGACCACGGTCGGACAGGGAGGCGTGCGGTGCGGGCAGATGGGCGGTCCACTGCCCGGTACCGGTGTCGACGACGCGGATGACGTTGTATCCCTCGCGGAACCGGGAGTTGAGCCGGTTGCGGTCGCAGAACGCGATGTACTTGCCATCGGGCGACCAACTCGGGGGGCCGGGCAGGCCGTTGGCACCGAGCGGCGCGACGAGCGTCTCCTCGCTCCCCGTGGCCAGGTCACGGATGAGGAGGTTGCCCGTGGAGTCGTGGCAGGCGAGTCGGGAGCCGTCGGGGGAGATCACGGGGTGCAGGCGGCCTCCGGTTGCCAGCACGTCGGCGCGATCGCTGCCCAGCCAGTGACGGTGGACGCTGATCAGGCTGCTGCCGTCCGCGTCTCCTTCACAGGAGAACAGGACGCTCTCTCCGTCCGGTGCCCAGGACGGCATCTGCACATAGGCGGACGCGTGGGCCTGCACCAGCTTCCGGGGACGACCGCCGATCGGCATCACCCACAGGGCATTGAGTGCGGCGAAGGCAACCGACTTCCCGTCGGGCGAGAGCACCGGAAGGTGGATTCCCCGCACCTCACGGTCGGCCGACGAGTCGAAGTCGTAGCGCTTGTGGCGGTACTCCGGCCGGGAGAGGCTCAGCGACGCCGTGAAGGGGACATGTTCCGGCGCGGACTGAGCGGTGCCCGGATGCCGGACCCTCACCTGCCCGTCGGCGACATAGAAGAGCTCACCGTCCGGGGCCCAGCAGGGCGGGAACGGAGAGACGTCCTCACCGTCGGTCACGGCCTCGCCGTCCACCATGAGGACGGAACTCGCCGCATTGAAGGGCGCGGCGAAATCGCCCACGTGGACGTAGGCCACCCGGCCGTCCGTGGCGACCGCCGGACCCACCAACGTGCCCGCGTCCACCGTACGTTCCACCGACACCTCCCCGCCCCCGGCCGGGACAGAGGCCAGGGCCCGTCCGCCCTTGGCTCCGGCTCTGACGAACACCAGCCGGGTGCCGTCCGGGTGCCAGACCGGGTCGTAGTCCTCCGCATCGGCGTCGTCGGTGAGCTGCGCCAACTCGCCCGACCGCACATCCACCGTCCAGATGCCGTAGGAACTTCCGGCTACCGGATCCCCGCCGCGCTCGGACGAGAACGCGATCCGCGAACCGTCGGGCGACCAGGACACACCCCGGTCGTCCCAGGGTCCGGATGTCAGCTGACGCAGACCGGAACCGTCCGCCGCCATCGTCCACACATGGAACCCGCCCCCCTGATACGCGCAGACGGCGATCCGCGAACCGTCGGGCGACCAGGCCACACGGGCCGGTTCCAGGTCCGCCGAGGTCAGTGCCGTCGCCGTCCCGCCCGCACGCGGAACCGACCACAACACACCCTGCACCGCGGCGATCAGCGGGCCGCCGACGGGCGAGGCGGTCACGAACGCATTGGTGCCGGCGGTGAAGTCATAAGTCCTGGCCGGTGCCGAAAGCGCAGCCGCACCGTTGACGGAGGAGGAGACGGGAGAGGAGGAAACAGAAGAGGAGGAAACAGAAGATGCCGAGGCTTGTCCGGAAGGCAGCGAAACGGTTGCGCCGGCCAGCCCGCCCAACCCGGCCCTCAGAGCGCGTCGACGAGACAATTCATCGTGCTGATCCATCAATCCTCGCAAGTAATCATTGCATCGGCAGTGCCCCGGCAGACGGGATCGGGCGTGGCTGGCCACTCTTTCTCCGTCGGCCGGACACCTGCCGACACCTCTTTCTTTCTATGGAAGTGCCGTGCGGTGACCGGGCCCGGCGGTCGCTCCCGTGACAGGGAATCGGCCGCCGGGCCCGTCCAGCGCGCCAATCCCCGTCCCCACGGGTCGGCACGCGGCGGGGCCGTCCTCCTCCGCTTCGGGATACGGCCCCTGCTCTTTTCGCGATGACTGGCGCCGGTATGCCGGGCTACCGGTATGCGCTGAACGTGCCGCGCAGGCGGCGTCGTTGAGGAGCGCGGCCACTGTCCGGCCGGCGCTCCAGGCCTCGGTGATCGCAATCGCCACGTCATCCTCCTGCGGTGGGGCGCGAGTGGACTGATCACGTCCGACGCTACGGAGGGAGGCCTGGAAGCGGATCCGCCACCGTATCCGTCAGCACGTCACCAGGCTCACAACACCGCAGGCCGGCCCCACGCTACGAGCCCGGGGAAGACCGTGAAACGAGCTGAAACCCTCACCGAACACTCCCGCCTGAAACAGCAGCGCGGTCAAAGATCAGGCTGAGGCCCGCTAAGCGCCCAGCGCCGTGCGCCCGGCCCCGCGTGCCTGTGAGCGTGCCTCTGACGGGCTCATGCCGTAGGCGCTCCTGAAGGCGTGGCTGAAGTGGGCGGGGTCGGGAAAGCCCCAGCGGCTTCCGACGGTGGCGACGGGCGTATGGGCGAGCGCGGGGTCCGCGAGGTCGCGCAGGCACTCGGCGAGGCGACGCTCCCGGAGCCAGCCCGAGACCGTGTATCCCCGCTCGGCCAGCAGCTTGTAGAGGAAGCGGCGCGAGATGTGGTGGGCGGCCGCGATCCGGTCGGGGCCGAGCCCCGGGTCGGAGAGCCGCTGTTCCATGTACGTGAGGATCCGCCGGGCCAGCAGCTCCCGCCCGTCGTCCTGCTTCGTCACGTGCACGGCGCACCGCTCCGAGAGCATCGCGCCGACCAGGTCGACCACGCTGTCCGCGAGCCGCTGCGTGCCGAGCGCGTCCAGTTGCCGCACCTGCCCGGCCAGTCCGCACAGGAACGGGTGCACCACGGGTCCCAGTCCGTCGCCGCACGACACGGTGGTGGCGATCATGCGGGTCAGGTCGCGTTCGGGCAGCCGGAGCAGGACCCTCGGGAACATCAGCACGAGGGTGCGGTACGGCTGGTCGAAGTCGAGTGTGTACGGGTGCCGGGTGTCGTAGATGGCCAGCTCGCCCGGCTCGAGCAGGGCCTGGCGGTCCGCCTGGGTCAGCATGCACCGCCCGGCCAGCTGAAGACTCACCTTGACGAAATCGGCCGGGTCGGAGGCGATGTGCTTACGGGTGTGGGCGACGCCGTGCGGATCCGCGGCCACGACAGACACCTGCACCGCGCCGAGCTGGGCGGTGTGCAGGGAGGCGCGGAAGTCGGGAACCTCGCGCGGCAGCGCTTCCAGCGGCACGAAACTATGGCCGACCGCTTCCCGCCAGAACTCGAAGCGTCCTGCGGAGGTGTCGTCCGACGGAGTCGTCATCGAGGGCATGGGTCTCCTCTGAGGGCCCTTCGGCAAGCCGGCAGGTAGGCGTGCCGCCGGATACTAACCGTCGTATCCGGTTTTCACAAAGTGCGATGAATGGGGTGGATGGGAAGATCTTGTGCCTGTCGAGGGCGCGGTGAGGGGCCCCGGAAGGGCGCGAAGCACCTCCGGTCCCCCTCACCGCCCGCAGCATCAGCCGAGGCCGTCCGCACCCACCTGAACCGCGGACTCGTCGAGGACGGTGTCGGTCACGGGCCGCGGGCGTCCGTCCAGGTCGAGGACGGGGACGGCCTCCTTGTACCAGGACTCGATGACGGCGTTGCCCCAGAAGTCGCGGCGGCGGTCGTCGCGCACGTTCCAGCGGTACGTCTCGTGGTCCGGGTCACCGGTGTAGTAGTCCGAGGTGTAGATCTCCACGCGGTGGCCGTCGGGGTCCCGCAGGTAGAGGTAGAAGGCGTTGGAGACGCCGTGCCGACCGGGGCCTCGTTCGATGTGGTGCTCCTTGTGCAGCGAGCCGAAGAGGTCGGCCGCGCGCAGTACCTGGTGGGACTCGTGGGTGGCCACCCCGACGTGGTGCAGGCGCGGCCCGGCACCCCCCGTGAAGGCGACGTCATGGACGGTCTGCTTGCGGTACATCCAGGCCGCGTACAGCTCGTGCTCGTCACCCTCGATCGTTTCCGAGCAGCCGAAGCCGAGGGACTTGTAGTGGGCGTAGGCGGCCGGGATGTCGGGGGTGCAGATGTTGAAGTGGTCCAGGCGGGCGATCTCGGCGCCGTGGCGGATGTCGTAGCGCTGGATGAGGCGCTCGGCGCGGGCGATCTCGTGGAAGAACTCCACGGGGAAGCCGAGCGGGTCGATGACGCGGACCGCGTCGCCGACACCGTGCGTTCCCTCGCCCTTCTTCAACCGCTTGACCGGGCAGCCGAGTTCGGCGAAGAACTTCTCCGCCTTGTCGACGTCCTCAGGTGTGCGGACGCGATAGGAGATGTGGTCGAGGGCCGCGATGTCGCCCTTGCGCAGCACCAGCGAGTGGTGGGTGAGTTCGTCCGTGCCGCGCAGGTACAGCGACTCGGCGTCCTCGTACTGCACGTGGAAGCCGAGCATGTCGACCCAGAACCAGCGGGCGGCACCGAGGTCGGTGACGGCGAGCTGGGCGTAGGCGGACCGGACGACGTCGGGGGCGTTCGAGACGGTCATGAGGTGGCTCCGAAGCGGGGGGTGTGCACCTCGGCGAGGGCGACGTGGACGATCTTCGATTCGGTGTAGAAGTCGATGCTGTGGGCGCCGCCCTCGCGGCCGACGCCGGAGGCCTTGACCCCGCCGAAGGGGGTGCGCAGGTCACGGACGTTGTGGGAGTTGATCCAGACCATGCCGGATTCGACGGCGTGCGCGATGCGGTGGCCGCGCTTGATGTCCGAGGTCCAGACGTAGGCGGCCAGACCGAACTGCGTGGCGTTGGCGAGTTCCACGGCCTCGGTCTCGTCGTCGAAGGGCGCGACGGCCACGACCGGGCCGAAGATCTCCTCCTGGAAGATACGGGCGTCGCGTTCGACGTCGGCGAAGACGGTGGGCTGGAGGTAGTTGCCGTCGGCGAGGTGGTCGGGGCGGCTGCCACCGGCTACCAGCCGGGCCTCCTTCCGGCCGATCTCCACGTAGTTCAGGACGCGTTCGTAGTGTTCGGGGTGTACCAGCGCGCCGACCTCGGTGGCCGGGTCGGAAGGGAGCCCGACGCGTACGTTGGCGGCCCGCTCCGCCAGTCGCCGGGTGAACTCCTCGTACAGCGGGCGCTCGACGAGTACGCGTGAACCGGCCGTGCAGCGCTCCCCGTTGAGGGAGAACACGCCGAACACGACCGAGTCCAGCGCGGCTTCCAGGTCGGCGTCGGCGAAGACGACGACCGGGGACTTGCCGCCCAGCTCCATCGACACCGTCTTCAGGTGCTCGGCGGAGGACCGGATGATGTGCCGGCCCGTGTCGGAGGAGCCGGTGAAGGAGATCAGCGGCACGTCCGGGTGGTCGACGAGGGCCTGGCCGGCCTCCTCGCCGATGCCGTGGACGATGTTCACCACCCCGGCGGGCACGCCTGCGTCTTCGAAGATCTCCGGCCACAGCGACGCGGAGAGGGGGGTCCACTCGGCCGGCTTGAGGACCAGCGTGCAGCCGGACGCCAGCGCGGGTGCCAGCTTCCAGCTCTCCAGCATGAACGGGGTGTTCCACGGAGTGATCAGGCCGGCGACTCCCACCGGTGTGCGCACCACATAGCTGAACTGGTCGTCGCCCTGCCGGAACGCCTCCTCGCCGAGGGCCACGATGACGTCCGCGAAGTAGCGGAAGTTCTCGGCGGCGCGCCGCGCCTGGCCGCGGGCCTGCGTGATCGGCAGCCCGGAGTCGTACGACTCGAAGGCGGCGAGCCGGTCATGACGGGCCTCGACGGCGTCGGCGATCCGGTACAGGACACCCGCGCGTGCCCGGTTGGACAGCCCGGCCCACTCCGGGAACGCGACCCGGGCAGCCGTCACCGCCCGGTCCACGTCGGCCGCCGAGCCACGCGCGGCCTGTGCGTAGGCGGTGTTGGAGACCGGGTCGGCGACGTCGAAGGTGCGGCTGTCGGCCGCGTCCACCAGTTCGCCGCCGATCCAGTGCCGGATCACGGAGGGAAGGTGCTCAGGGGTGGTGCTCACTGCGCGGCTCCGATCTGCTGGGTGAGGTCTCCGCCCTCGCGGAGCAGTGCGCGGATCTTCGACAGGCCCGCGTCGGTGGGGGAGGTGAGCGGCGGGCGGACATGGGACGACGCGATACGTCCCTGCTGGTGCAGCACCCACTTCGCCGGCGCCGGGTTCGTCTCGACGAACAGGAGGTCGACGAGCGGGTGCAGGCGGTAGTGGATATCGCGGGCACCGTCGAAATCGCCCGCCTCCCACAGCTCGTACATCCGAGCCACCGCGCCGGGCGCGAGGTTGGCGACGGCCGATACGAACCCCGCACCGCCGAGCGCGAGCAGCGGCAGACAGAGCAGCTCGATGCCGGACCACACCAGCAGTGAGCGCCCGCAGGCGTGCAGCACGCGCGAGAAGTGCTCGAAGTCCTTGGTGGTCTCCTTGACGCCCACGAAGTTCTCGAAGTCGGTGAACAGCCGCTTCACCGTCTCGGGCGCGATGTCGACGGCCGTGCGCGAGGGCACGTTGTAGGCGACGATCGGCAGGTCGGGGAACTCCCGGGCCACCGTGGCGTACCACTGGTACAGCGCCTCCTGCGTGGGGCGCGCATAGTACGGCGTGATGACGAGCGCGGCGTCGGCGCCCAACTCCGCTGCGGCGGCGGTGAGTTCGAGGGTCTCGTCGAGCTTGTGGGATCCGGTCCCGGGCAGGAACGGGACGCGGTCGCCGATCTCCTCGACCGCCGTCCGCATCCCCGCGATCCGCTCGCTGACGCTCTGCGCGCTGGGTTCGCCGGTGGAGCCTCCCAGCGAGATGCCGTGCGAACCGGACTCCAACTGGAAGCGGATCAGCGCGCGCAGGCTGTCGTGGTCGACGGCTCCGTCCGCGGTGAAGGGGGTGATGGCGGGAGCGATGGAGCCGCGGATGGCGGACGGGTCGCTGCGGAATTTCATGTGGGCTCTCCTTGCGTGCTGCGCTGCTTGCGCCACCGCTCGTACATCTCGTGCCAGTCGGGGCCGAGGGGATACAGGCCGTCGATGTCGTGCCCGGCGCGCACCTGCTCGGTGATGAAGCGCTCCCGCTGCTCCTGCTCCCGGCAGTCGGTGATCAGGTCCTCGGCCAGCTCGGGCGGCACGACGACCACGCCGTCCGCGTCTCCCACCAGCAGGTCGCCGGGCTGCACGAGGGCTCCGCCGCAGGCGACCGGCACTCCCGAGTCCCACGGCACATGGCGGCGGCCGAGGACGGAGGGGTGGGCTCCGCCGTGGTAGACGGGCAGCCCCAGTTCGGTGACGGCGACGCTGTCGCGCAGACCTCCGTCGGTGACCACCCCGGCCGCGCCGCGCTGCTGGGCACGCAGCGCGAGGATGTCGCCGAGCGTGCCGGCGGATGTGTCCCGGCGGGCGTCCATGACCAGCACATGGCCGGGTCGCAGCTGCTCGATGGCCCGCTTCTGGGCGTTCATGCCGTTGCCGTACCGCTTGAACAGGTCCTCGCGCAGCGGCAGGTAGCGCAGCGTGTGGGCGACGCCGACCATCTTCGTGTCCGGCCGTGTGGGACGTACCCCGTCGATGGACATGTGCGGCAGCCCGCGCCCCCGCAACTGCGCGCTGAGTGTGGCGACCGCGACCGAACGCAGTCCTTGCTCGATGCGTTCGTCGAGCAGTGGCTCGGGTGTGTACGCGGCTCCGTGGGCGGCCTCGCGTTCCGCCGCATCCGTCCTCGGCATCGCTCCGTACGTCTCCAGGGCGGGCCCGGAGGCGATGGGGTTGCGCAGCCGCCCGGTGGACTGTCCGCTGCCGGTGACCTCGACCTCCACCGTGTCGCCGGGGGAGACGACGGACGCGCCGGCCGGAGTGCCCGTCAGGATGACGTCCCCGGGCTCCAGCGTGACCAGTCTCGACAGATCGGCGACTAGCTGTCCGAAGGGGAAGAGGAGCCTGTCGGTGGTGTCGTCCTGCACGAGTTCGCCGTTCACCCAGGTACGCAACCGGAGTGCGGCCGGGTCGAGTTGGCGGGCGTCCAGCAGCCGCGGCCCGATCGGCGTGAAGCCGTCGGCGCCCTTGGAGCGGAGGTTGGAGCCGCGGTCGGCATACCGCAGGTCGTAGACCCCGGCGTCGTTCGCGGCGGTCACCCACCGCACGTGGGACCAGCCGTCCTCCGGCCGCACCCGCTGGGCCCGGCTGCCGACGACCAGGGCGATCTCGCCTTCGAACCCGAGAAGTTCACACCCCTCCGGGCGGACGATGGCCTCCTTGGTGCCTGCCAGCGACGAGGGGGGCTTGAGGAAGTAGGACGGCTGGGCCGGGATCCGGCCGCGCTCCTTGGCCCGGCTGGGGTAGTTGAGATGGACAGCGATGATCTTCGACGGGGGGTTCCCCAGGGGGTGCGTCATCAGGAGCGCTCCAGGCTGTGCTGATCCAAGAAGTCCTGGACCTTGGCCTTGTACGGCTCGCGGTCGTACGACTTCACGTACGCGCCGGCCATGCGGACGGGGTCGCCGAAGAAGTAGTACTCGTACAGGGCCTGGCGGCTGGAGAAGGCGGAGATGCAGGTGTCCCAGACGAGACGGAACAGCTTCACGCGCTCGGCGCCGGTGAGGGTGGCCGACTGGAGGTAGGCCTCGATGTCGGCGGCCGCCGGGCCGGTGATGTCGAGTTCGGTCGGGGTGGCCATCAGGCCGGAGGCGCCGAGCTTGCGCAGGATCTGCGGGAAGCGCTGGTAGAGCTTGGGATAGAGGTTGCGGGCGGCGTTGAGGGGGGCCCAGGCCGGGGTCAGCACCCCGTACTCGTTGACCTCGGCGTCGGCTTCCGCCGCGCGCAGGAAGGCGCGCAGTGTCTCCAGGGTGGTGATGATCTCGGCGATGTCCTCCTGGACGTGCTGGAACTGCTCGATACCGATGGCCTCGGTGAGCAGCGTCACCAGTCCGAGGATGTACTCGGTCTTGGCGGTGGTGCGGGTGACGACCTGGTGGGTCATGTGCACCACGGAGGCCGTCTGGGAGTAGAAGCCGTTGCACAACTCGGCGTCACCGAGGGCGAAGCAGCGCTCGAAGGGCACGTGCACGTCGTCGAAGACGACCACACAGTCCGACTCCTCGAAGCGGGAGGCGAGGGGGTGGTCGTGGCGCGGGCGGTCGTAGTCGAGGGGCTCGCGGGCGATGTAGCGCAGGCCGGGGGTGTCGTTGGGGATGGCGAAGGCGTACGAGTACGGCTTGTCCTCGGGGGTGCCGCGGAGCACGGTCGAGGGGAAGACGAGCATCTCGTCGGCGAAGGGGGCGATGGTGGCGAGCATGCGCGCCCCGCGGATCACCACGCCGTTGTCGTCCTCCTTCACGATGCGTGCCGCGAGCTTGCCGCCCGCCTGCTGGGTGCCCGCCACGGACCGGTTGACCTGCGGCGGGATCAGCGTGTGCGTGCACAGCAGATCCTCTTCGCGGGCCTTCTCGTAGTAGCGGCGGATGTTCTCGCCGAAGGCGGGGTTGGCCTGGGCGAACCAATCGGCGGCCGAGGCGAGGGCCATCAGGGAGCTGTTCATGTAGTCGCCGGTGCGGCCCAGCATGCCGTTGCTGTGGTCGGCCCACACCTTGAACGCCTCACGGCGCTTGACGAGATCGTCGGGTGTGCGGGGAGTGAGGAAGGACGTGCCGACCGGCTGACCCGAGGTGGGGGAGGCGTACGTGAGGACGTCCTTGTGTTCGTCGCTGTGCTGGAGGTCGTACAGCTCGGCATAGGTCTGCACCACGTTGCGGAAAGCGGGGTGTTCCTGGATTCCTCCGGTGAGCGTCTCGCCCTGGATGTGCACGGTGGGGCGGGACTGGGAGAGGCGCTCGAGGAATTCCTTGCCGGTGCGTGCGGCCATGGTGGTTCTCCTGGGGAGTGGGGCGTGGGGTGGGGCTTGAGAGGGGGAGGGGGTGGGACGGACGGAAGGCTTCAGAAGAGGTGCTCGATGCCGTCGGTCGACTCGGTCGTGGACGCGAAACGGCTCCAGGCATAAGTCAGGGCGTCGCCGTCGCGGTGACCGAGGCCGGTGACGCGGCCGAGGACCAGGGTGTGGTCGCCGCCGTCGTACGTACGCCAGGGCTCGCACTCCACCCAGGCGAGCGGGTCGGCCAGCCGGGGGACGCGCGCGCCCTCCGCCCAGCGGGGCTCCGCGGTGCTCTGTGCCCCCGCGAACAGCCGGGCCAACGGCTCCTGTTCGGCGCCGAGGATGTTCACGCAGAAGGGCCCGTCGGCCAACTGGTCGTGGCAGCGGGCCCGGCGGGCGACGCTGACCAGGACCAGCGGCGGCTCGGCGGACACGGACGTGAAGGAGTTCATGGTGGCGCCCCGCGGACCGCTGTCGGTCGCGTACGACACCACCGTGACGCCGGTGGCAAAACGGGACATGCAGGCACGCAGCGCGCCGGGACTGGGGGGAGCGAGAGCTTCGGGCATACGAGGTTCCTTGGGATCGATCGCACATCGCGACGCACGGTCGGGAGGAGACCTGTCCCCTCGGCAGACCCAGGGGACAAAGCGGGACGACTGATACTCAGAGTATGTAATCAATGCTTTGATTAATTGGGGACCGTACTCCCGTCGGCATCTCGGGGGAAGCCCCCGGGTGAAGGTTTTTCACGGTCCGGAAACCTGGCCGACCTACGTGGCCGACCTACCTGGACCCCGACCTAGACTCCGACTGTGACCCAGGAACCGGAACCGCTGGATGCCGACCACCTGCACTTCTGGTCGTTCATCGACCACGCCGTCGACCGGGCCTCGCGGGAACTCCCCGGCATCGACCCGCTCGCCATGCGGCTGGTACTCACCCTCCACCGCGCGGCCAACATGCTCGTCTACGACCTCGAATCCGCCGTACACAGGCCTCGCGGCTGGTCATGGCCTGGCTTCCGAGTGCTGTTCGCCATCTGGCTCTCGGGCCCGGTCGAGGCGAAGAAGGTCGCGGAGCTGTCCGGCATGAGCCGAGCCGCCGTGTCGGCGCTGGTGAACACGCTGGAACGGGACGGCCTGGTGAGCAAGGAGCGCGCCTCGTACGACGGGCGCGCGGTCCAGCTCGGCCTCACCGAGGCCGGCCTGCATGCGATCACCACTGCCTTCCAGGCACACAACGCACGTGAACGGGAGTGGGCGGGCGCCCTCAGTGAGGACGAGCAGCAGACCCTCATCGAATTGCTCGGCAAGCTGACCGCGCACTCCGCGCACTTCGACGTCCGGCATCGGACCTGAGGGGTCTTCCCAGCGCAACGAGCCAATGGCAGGCGTCCTACCTGGCGGACGGCGACTGCTTCGCCGCCCAAGCCGCCTACCCGAGCCGACCGCACGTGCGGCACGGGCGCGCTCGACGCTCTGCTTCATGACGACGGTGGACGTCAGTTTCTGTACACCCGGCAGTCTGGTCAGATGCCCTTCGCAGAGCTTCAGGTAGTCGGCGAAGTCGGCGGCCACGATGTGCAGCAGGCAGTCGGGATCGCCGAAGAGGCATCGCGCTTGCAGGACGTTGGGGATTGCGGCAACGGCCTCGTCGAAGGCCGCCGGCGTCGACTGGTCCTCCCTCGTCGAATGCCCGAAACCGCCGACGGCTGCTCGATCTGTACGCCCTTGGCGCGCAGCTGCCCGAGGCTGACCGGTTGAAGAAGACCAACGACTCCTGGTGGACCGAGCGGCGAGTTGTCGGCTTCCGCGGCACTGCCTTCGCTTCGATCCTTCATCACAACTACCTGAACCTCATCTACGAGCAGGTTTGCGCGCAGGGCACGACGGCGTTGTAGAGAACGACGTCGGTCGTGCGGCGCGCGGTCGCCGAGCGTGAAGCGCTCCGCACCCCGGGCACGTTCACGTACTCAGCAGTCCGCGGTCGGCTAGGCGTCGCAGGCCCCGTCGTAGGTGGTGCGGACACGGGCCAGGAGTGAGCGCAGGGTGTCGCGCTCCTGCGGGGTGAGGTCGGCGAAGAGCTCGTCCTCGACGCGGCCGATGGAGGCGTCGAGCTTGGTGACGGCGGCCGTGCCCGCTTCGGTGATCTCGACGATGTGCCGGCGGCGGTCGGCCGGATCACGGCGCCGTCGTACCAGATCGCGGTCCTCCAGCGCGTTGAGGAGAGCGACCAGGACGCTGGGGTCCACGCGCAGCCGGGCACCGAGGTCGCGCTGGCCGAGCTGACCGCCGTCGAGGTACATCAGCACGACGGCTTGGCGGGGCGTGACCCCGGAGGCGGTGAGGGCCTCCCGGATCCAGGTGTCGGTGGCGCCACCATGCCGCGCCAGGAGCAGGGCGAGGCGGGAGTCGGGACCGGCGGATTCGGGTGTGTCGTCGCTGATGGGGGAGCTGACGGGAGCGCTGGTGGCGGGGGCGGTGCCCCCGGATCGTTCGCTGGCCATGGTCCGACCGTAGCAAGTCATCAAACAGTCGGTTGCAGTCAATCATTGAAGCACTTACATTATTTTCCGCGGCTCACCGCTTGCCGCCCCGTCTTCCTGGACCGATCGCGGTCCGGTCCTCTTCTCCCTCCGGAGTCCTCCGTGTTCATCGCCTATGTCGTCGTCGCTGTCGTGCTGTCCCTGCTCCTGGTTTTCTCTGCCGTTCCCGACATCACCGGCGACCCGAAGATCACAGATGGGCTCAAGGCGATCGGGGTGCCCGACAGCTGGTTCTTGCCGCTCGGCCTGGTCAAGATCGCGGGCGCTCTGGGGCTGCTCGCAGGCATCGTCTACCGACCGTTGGGCATCGCGGCGGCGATCGGTGTCGTCCTGTACTTCCTGGGCGCCGTGATCACGCACGTGCGTGGAGGCGACACGAAGGGGATGGGCATCCCGGCCGCCATCATGCTTGTTGCCGTGGCGCCGCTGGTGCTGGGGTTCGCGACGGTCTGATCGTGCGCCACGATCGCGATCGGACCAGTTCACGATCACTAGGGCCTCGATGATGCTCAGCAGGGCATCCCGGCCGATGCGAACCCGGCCTCACAGTGCGGCCTTGAGCGCCCGTGCCTGCCGGCGCCAGAACTCCCGTGAGATTTCGGCCTTGGGAAACACGAGGTCGAAGCCGTGGAAGGCGCCGGGGATGACGTCGAGTTCGCAGGGGACGCCGCTGTCGCTGAGCCGGCGCGCGTACTCGACGTCTTCGTCGTGGAAGAGGTCGAGGGTGCCGACGCCGATCCAGGCCGGAGGAAGACCGGTGAGATCCTCGCGGCGTGCCGCGGCCGAGTACGGGGAGACGTCCGGGCCCGCGACGGCGTCGCCGAGGTAGGACGACCAGCCGTACCGGTTGCTCTTGGGCGTCCAGACGCGCACCTTGAGGGTGTTCAGGTCGGTTCTCGTCGTCGTGCGGTCGTCCAGCATCGGGTAGAGGAGCAGTTGGAACACGGGGCGGATCTCGGCCCGGTCGTGGGCGAGCAGGGCGAGGGCCGCGGCGAGTCCGCCGCCTGCGCTGGCACCGCCGATCGCGATGCGGTCGATGTCGATGTGCAGCTCGTCCGCGCGCTCGGCCAGTCCGCGCAGTGCGGCGTAGGCGTCCTCGACCGCGGCGGGCGCGGGGTGGTCAGGGCCCAGTCGGTAACGGACCGCGGCGACGGTGATGCCGAGCTCGCGGGCGAACGCGATGTTCGTACGGTCGTCCTGCTCGGGGGCGCCGAAGATCAGCCCGCCTCCGTGGATCCAGAGCAGCGCCGGAGCCGGTGCCTTCAGGCCGGTCGGCTGGAAGACGCGGAGCGAGACGGAGGGCGCGTCCTTCGGCCCGGGCACGACGATCTCCTGGACCGTGACGTCCGGCCCCGGATCGGTCGAGCGCCACTTCACGCTCCGCACGAGGCGCGACGACAGACGTCCGTAGGACACATTGGGGATAAATCGACCTCGCTTGAGATCGGGGTGGAAGGTACTCATCGGGTCCTCGTTCTTTCCCCTCATTGAGGGTCTACGGATCGTCTGGCCACCCGGCGGGTGGTCGGCCTCGCCTAGGCCGCTGTCGACGAGTGCGGCGGGTGACGCGAGGACCGGCCGTCTCGGTCGACTCTCGTCGTCCGCTCATGGTCTTTTCCGTACCCCACCCCGCGATGCCCGGGTCTTTCTCAGATCGATGGACGTGCCCCCTTGCCATCGACCGGTGATCCCCATATCGTCGTATGAACGTAAGGCATACGAACGTAAGGCAATCTCAAGGGAGCCCGTGATGGCGACAACTCGGCCGGTAGTGCTCGTGACAGGTGCCTCGTCAGGGGTCGGCAAGGAGACGGCCCGGGCCTTCGCCGCGGCGGGCTTCGAGGTGATCGGAACCGCTCGCAACGCCGCGCGGGTCACCGCGCCCGCCGGGGTGAGCTACCTCGACCTCGACGTGACCAGCGACGAATCGGTCGCCTCCGTGGTCAAGCAGGTGATCGACCGGTTCGGGCGCATCGACGTCCTGGTCAACAATGCCGGCGTCGGAGCCAACGGCGCCGCCGAGGAGTTCTCCGTCGCCCGGACGCAGGAGGTCTTCGACGTCAACGTCTACGGCATCATGCGGATGACCAAGGCGGTTCTGCCGCAGATGCGCACTCAACGGCGCGGACGCGTCATCAACGTCTCCTCCCTCAGCGGGTTCGTCCCCAGCCCGTTCATGGCCATCTACACCTCGACCAAGCACGCGGTCGAGGGCTACTCCGGGTCGATGGACCACGAGGTCCGCGAGCACGGCGTCCGGATCCTGCTCGTCGAGCCCGGCCCGATCAACACCCCGTTCGGGGACCACAGCGTGCAGGGCGACACCCCCATGCCGCTCTACGCATCGGGACGGCGCACCTTCGACGAGGTGCTGGCGAAGAACCTCAGCGGCGGCGACGATCCCGCCACCGTGGCCAAGGTGATCGTCGCGGCGGCCACCGACAAGAACCCGAAACTGCGGCGCACCGCCGGCTCGACGGCCGCAGGCATCAGCGTGTTCCACCGCGTCCTTCCGGCCCGGATCTTCGACCGCATCGTCCGCAGGTTCAACCGGATGTCGAACTGACGCTCACCTTCGCGTACCCGAACCCGTCCGAAAGCGACGGCGCATCTTCGACGAGGTGATCGCGGATGCGGTGAAGGACGGCTACGACCCGCCGTCGTCGCCAAAGCGATCGTCACCACGGCGCGCCGACTCGGCACACGGCTGGTCCCATCCGCCCAGTCGGGTCGTGGTCATCTACCCCAACGGCACCTACAAGCCCGTCCTGACCAGCACGGACGGCCTCGCCTCGCCCTCCGCGACCGCGGTCCTCGGCGACCGGCTCTACATCACCGACTGCGGGGTCCCCGAGCCCCACGACCCGAAACTGCAGACCGCCAGGATCAACTTCCCGGCTCTCCTCGCAGGCGCGGCACACTGACCCGACCAGCACGGCAGCCGGGGCGCACGCCCCGGCTCCCATGGAGGAACACATCGTGCGATACACGAAAGAACACAAACAGGAGACACGGCAGCGGATCATCACGACGGCCGGCCGCCGGCTCAAGCGCAACGGCATCGACGGCTCCGGAGTCGCCACCCTCATGAAGGACGCGGGCCTGACCAACGGCACCTTCTACGCCTACTTCGCCTCCAAGGACGAACTCGTCGCCACCGCGGTCGCCGACCAGATGCGCGCACAGCACGCGAACATCGTCGCGCAGGCGGCACCCGGCCGTGCCGGACTCGAACAGATCGTGCGCTGGTACTTCTCACCCGAGCAGCGCGACGACATCGACGACGGCTGCCCCAACGCCGCCCTGCTCGACGAGATCGGACGCGCCACGGATCCCACCAGGCAGGCGTACACCGACGGCGCGCTGGTCCTCATCGACGGCTTCGCCGCCCGTCTGGCACCCCACGACCCGCCCTCGGCACGTGTGAAAGCACTCAGCCTCCTCGGCATGATGGCCGGGACGCTGCAGCTCTCCCGTGCCCTGACCGACCGGCAGCTCGCCGACCAACTCCTCGAACAGGGCATCCGCAACGCCCTGGCACTGATGGATGCCGAGCAGCACGACTGATCACTTCAGGCGCGACGACTGCCCGCAGCTACGCGGGACCGGCTCGGCGGAGCTCCGTCAGTGCCCGCGCCGCCGCCCCGATCGCCACCGCGTCGCCGCCGAGCAGCGCGGGCAGCACTCGCACCGGGTGTCCGCTGACCGGGGGTTCGGCGGTGAGTGTCCGCTCGATGGCCGGTTCGACGAACGCCCACGCCCCGGTGACGCCCCCGCCGATCACGAAGGTGGTGACGTCCAGCAGGCCTGCGGTGACCAGGATCGCCCGCGCCACGGCGGCACCCGCGCCCTCGTACACGGCGAGGGCGTCCGGGTCGCCCCCGACGGCCGCCTCGGCGACCGCGCGGGCGGTGACCGTACGCCCGGTGCGCTCGCCGTAGCGCGCGGCGATCGAGCGGCCGGACGCCAGGGTCTCCAGGTGGCCCCGGCCGCCGCACGTGCACGGCAGGTCGCCGAAGCCGGGGACGTGCCCGATCTCCCCGGCGGCCCCGTGCGGGCCGTCGTACAGCGCCCCGTCCAGCCACAGCGCCCCGCCCACCCCGGTGCCGAGCGTCATCCCGAGGACGTGCGGTTCGCCCGCGACCGCACCGGCCGCCGCCTCGCCGCGCAGGAACGCGTTGACGTCGTTGTCCAGGAACGCGGGCACACCCAGCGCCTCCTCGACGGCCGTCGTCACCGCGAACCCGGCCCAGCCCAGGAAGGAGTCGCTCGCCACGAGGATCCGCCCGGCCCGCGCGTCCACGACCCCCGCCGCGCCGACCCCGACGCCGAGCAGCCGTCCGGGCGTACGGCCGAGCAACTGTCGTACGCCGTCCAGCGCGGCCCCGACCATCGCGGCCCCGCCCGCGGCCGCCGGCGTGGGCACCTCCAGGCGGTCGAGGACGTTCAAGTCCTCGCCGCACAGGGCGACCTGGGTCGTGGTGCCGCCGATGTCGACACCCGCGACCATGCACGTCACGCGGTGGCCCCCGTCCGGTCCGCCGCCCGCCGGCGCCGTTGCTCCACCGGGTCCGGCACCGGTACGGCGGCGATGAGCCGGCGGGTGTACTCCGTCTCCGGACGCAGCAGCGTGGTCATGGTCGGCCCCTGCTCCTCGATCCGGCCGGCCCGCATGACGACGACCCGCTGTGCGAACTCCTGCACCACGGCCAGGTCGTGCGACACGAACAGGCAGGCGAACCCCAGCTCGCGCTGCAACTCGGCGATCACCTCCAGGACCGTCCGCTGCACGCTCACGTCGAGCGCGCTCGTCGGCTCGTCCGCCACCAGCAGCCGCGGCCGCAGCACCAGCGCCCGCGCGAGACTCACCCGCTGCCGCTGGCCGCCGGACAGCTCACGGGGCCCGCGCCCCGCCAACTCCCTCGGCAGCCGCACCAGTTCGAGGACCTCCGCGATCCGCTCCCGCCGCTCGGCCGCCGACATGCCCCGCCGGTGCATCCGCAGCGGCTCGGCGACACACTCGGCCACGCTCATCCGCGCGTCCAGCGAGGCCACCGGATCCTGGAGCACCACACCGACCCCGGCCAGCAGGGCCCGGCGCGCCCGGCCCCGGGCCCTGTTCAGGTCGGTGCCGAAGAGGGACACCGAGCCGTCGTCCGGCACCACCAGCCCCAGCGCCGCCCGGGCCGCCGTCGACTTGCCGGACCCGGACTCGCCCACCAGCCCGACGGTCTCGCCGGGGTGGACGTCGATCGACACCCCCTCCAGGGCCCGTACGGCTCCTCGACCCCGCCCGAATCGCACGGAGACATCGCGGAGGCGGACCACCGCGGGTTCCCCGGGGGGCCCTGACGGGGGTGGGCCCTCGCCGCTGAGCATCAGGCGCGGCACGGCCGCCAGCAGCCGCCGCGTGTACTCGTGCGTCGGCCGCAGCAGCACCTCCTCCACCGGCCCCGTCTCCACGATCTCGCCCCGCAGCATCACGGCCACCCGGTCGGCGAAGTCGGCGACCACACCCATGTTGTGCGTGACCAGCAGCACGCCGGTGCCCGAGTCGACCGCCAACTCGCGCAGCAGATCCAGGATCTCGGCCTGCACGGTGACGTCGAGCGCGGTCGTCGGCTCGTCCGCGATCAGCAGGCTCGGCGAGTTGGCGATCGCCATGGCGATGACGACCCGCTGCCGCTGCCCGCCCGACAGCTGGAACGGGAACGCGGACGCCCGCCGCTCAGGCTCGGGAATACCGACCCTGCGCAGCAGCTCGACCGCCTCACGGGCGGCCTCCGCGCGGGAGACGGGACGGTGATTGCGTACGACTTCCGCTATCTGCCTGCCGATCCGGGTCAGCGGATCCAGTGCGGTGGCCGGCTCCTGGAACACCATCGACGCGGTCCGGCCGCGCAGCCGGGCCAGCTCCGCCTCGCCGGCCGCCACCACGTCCGTACCGTCGACCGTCACCCGCCCCGACGCCCGCGCGTTGCCCGGCAGCAGCCCCATCGCGGCGAGCGCCACGGTCGACTTGCCGGACCCGGACTCGCCGACCAGGGCCAGCGTCTCGCCGGGCCGGACGTGCAGGGACACGTCCCGTACGGCGGGCACGTCACCCGTGTCCGTCGTGAAGGTGACCCCGAGCTCCGCCATCTCCAGGATGTTCATCCGCGTCCCTTCACGTCGAAGGCGTCCCGCAGTCCGTCGCCGATGGCGTTGAACGCGCACACGAGGAGGATGATCGCGAGGCCCGGCGGCACGATCAGCCACCAGCGCCCGGAGTACGCCGCCGTCAGACCGGCCGACAGCATGCCGCCCCAGTCCGTCGACGGCGGCTGCACGCCAAGGCCCAGATACGACACGTACGCGACGAGCAGGATCGCGTCGGCGACCTGGAAGGTGGCCGCGACCACGATCGTCGACACCGAGTTCGGCAGGATGTGCCGGACGATCGCCCGCCCGTGCGTGCCGCCGGTGGCGCGCAGGGTCAGCACGTAGTCCCGGTTCTTGAGCGTGAGCGTCTCCGCCCGGACCAGCCGGGAGGGCACCAGCCACGACACCAGGCCGAGGATGACGATCAGCCCGAGCGGGCCCGGCGAGGTGATCGCGGAGACGACCAGCAGGATGAACAGCGCGGGGATCGCGATCCCGGCGTCCACCACCCGCATCATCACCGCGTCCACCCAGCCGCCCGCGTACCCCGCGACCGCACCCCACAGCGTCCCGATGACGGTCGCGAGCAGCCCGGCGGCCAGCCCGACGAGGAGCGAGATCTTCCCGCCGTACATCAGCCGCCCGAGCTCGTCGTGCCCCACGGCGTCGGTCCCCAGCCAATGGGCCCCGCTGGGAGAAAGGTTGACCTGGGTGAGGTCGGTGTGGGTCTGGTCGGTGGAGTAGAGGAGCGGCCCCACGAAGCAGAACAGCAGGAAGAGGGCCACGACCAGAACTCCGGCAACCGCCAACTTATTGCGCGCGAAGCGCGCACCCAGGGGCGCGGGACGGTGTCGATTTGCGGCTCCGCCGCGGGGCGCGACCAACCCCCACCGGCCCGCACTCTGAACACGAGGACTCACGCCCGCCCTCCCTTCACACGCGGATCGACAACCCGCTGCACGACATCCGCGAGCAACGTGCCCACAACCGTCGCGACGGAAATAACCAGCACGCACCCGAGCAGCACCGGATAGTCGGAGGACTGCGCGGCGGACCAGAACAGCAGCCCCATGCCGGGATAGTTGAAGAGCTGCTCGACAACGAGCGCACCGCCGAACAGCACGGGCACGTAGTAGCCGAGCATCGCGATCACGGGGGTGAGGGAGTTGCGGAAGACGTGCCTGAAGAGGATCGCGCCCTGCCGTGAGCCCCCGGCCCGCGCCGTGCGGACGTAGTCCTCGGAGAGGTTCTCCAGCGTCGCGGCCCGCATGTACCGGCTGAACACGGCGATCATGGACGCGGCCCCCGTGACGACCGGCAGCACGAGCGCCGCCGGATCCGCGAACACCTGGGCCAGGGTGTCCCCTTGGGGCGCCTGCGAGGGGAACCAGCGCAGCGTCTGGGTGAAGAGCAGCACCAGGATCAGGCCCAGGAAGTACACGGGCGTCGAGTACGCCACGAAGCTCAGCGTGGTGATGACGTAGTCGGCCGGCTTGTTGCGGCGCACCGCCTGCCACATACCGAGCGGGACCGCCAGCAGCAGCCCGACGAGCGCGGACAGCACGGTCAGCACCAGGGTCTTCGGCAGGCGTTGCTCGATGAGCCGCAACACCGCCTCGTTGAGCGTGTACGAGGTGCCGAGGTCGCCGTGCAGCAGCGTGTTCAGGTAGTAGACGTACTGGACGGGCAGCGGGCGGTCCAGGCCCTGTTCGTGGTTGAACGCGGCGATCTGCTCGGCCGTCGCCTGCGGGCCGAGGATCCCGCGCGCGGGACCCCCGGGCAGCGCGTGCAGCAGGCAGAAGACCACGATCGTGACGATCAGGATCACGGCCAGGGCCTGGAGGACCCGCCGGGTGAGGTACAGGAGCGTGTCCATGGGGTTCAGCTGGTCCACTTCCACTGCGCGGGGTGGAAGTTGGCAAGCGAGTCCTGGGAGAAGCCGCCCAGACCGTTCCTGACGACCGAGACCTGGTAGACGGGCTCCGGCAGCCAGATCACCGGCAGGTCCTTCGCGAGGGCCGCGCTGTAGCCCTGGATCGCCTCGTTCGAAGTCGACGTCGTGGACGCGGAGATGAGCTTGTCGACCTCGGGGTTGGAGTAGTTGCCGAAGTTGGAGCCGCCCTTGGTCTGGAACAGCGAGTCGCCGGTCGGGAAGGCGTTGAAGTACCAGCTGCCCGCCGTACCGAAGAAGGACAGCTGCCACTTGCAGATCGACTGGCCGGAGGTGCACTGCGGAGTCTGCGACAGCACCGAGTTGACGGGCGCGGTCTTGATGGAGAACTTGACGCCGGTCTTCGCGAGCGAGGACTGGATCGCGCTCATCATGTTGTCCGTGACCGTCGACCCGGACTGCGAGAGCACCTGCATCGCGAACTTCGTGCCCTCGGCGACGCCTTCGCCGCACTGGGAGGCGCCGCTGCCGGGGCTGGTGCAGGTCATCACCCCGGCCTGCTCGGTCCAGCCGTGGTCGGTCAGCAGTTGCCGCGCCGCCGAGGTCGAGAACGGATACGGATCGCTCTTCTGCACGGACGACAGGAAGTCCGACGCCTGCCCCTGCGGGATCGGTCCGTAGCCGGGCACCGCCGTGCCGTTGAGGACGACCTTCGCCAACGTGGTCTGGTCGATCGACCGCTGGACCGCCTGCCGGGCGTACAGCTGCTTGAACACCGCGCCCATCGCCGGGTTGTTGAAGTTGTACGGCATGTAGGTGATGGCCCAGCCCGACCACGGCTTCACCGTGTAGCCCTGTGCGGTGAAGCTGTCCTTCTGGTCGAGGTCGGTCGCCTCGATGTAGCCGTAGTCGACGCTGCCGGAACGCAGGGCGTTCTTCTCGGCGTCCGCCGTGGTGAACGGCAGCAGGTTCACGGTCGGGATGGCCGGCTTCTCGCCGCCGTCGTACTTCTTGTTGGCGGTGAGCACCACCTTGCCGGCGGTGGAGAAGGACTTGACCGCGTAGGGGCCGCTGATGGTCTTCCAGAGGGCGTTCTTCTCGTAACCGCCGATGTTCTTCGCCGCGTCGTTGAGGAACGTCCACACCTGCTTGGCGTCGCCGCCCTTGTCCCAGACGTGCTGCGGCAGCGGTGTGATCAGGCTCAGCTCGTTCGCCAGCATCCACTGGGGGTTGTAGGACCGGTCGAAGGTGATCGTGAAGTGACGGGCGTCCTCGGTCTTGAAGGACGTCCAGTTGTCCGGGGCCTTGCCCGGGTTGTAGCCCGCCCACTCCGCCTTGTTCGCCTTGATGAGGTCGAACCAGAACTGGACGTCCCGGGAGGTGATCGGCTTCCCGTCGCTCCAGTGCCGGTCGCCGAGGGTGATGCGTACGCTCTTGCCGTCGGCGGCGAAGTCGGCGGCCGTGGCGACCGAACCGGCCTTGTTCCAGGCGATCTTGCCGGTCGAGCCGTCGTACGCGACGAGCGGCTCCCACAGCGTGTTCGCGATGGACTTGTTGTTGGTGTTCAGGTGGGCCGCCGTGCCGATCGGCAGGATCCAGTTCGGCGTGAAGTTCGCGGGCAGCGCGTAGTTGACGGAAGTCTTCGACGCGGACGACGCGCCGCTCGTCCCGGAGCAGCCGGCGAGCAGCAGCGTGCCCGCCATCAGGGCGGCGGCACCGGCGACGAGCCTCGTGCGAGCAGGGGACATGACTCTCCTCAGGGACCAGAAGCGGGGTGCAGCCAGTGAACGACCCCTGTGTTGGAAGAAACAGACGTGCCGCTGTAAAAAGCCTGTTTCTGCTGTTCTGGAAAAACCTTGGAGGAGCGCGAACTGTCCTACGCTCGGCCCTCGATGGCCGATGACGGGAGTAACTTCGCCCATGACTGAAAAAAGTGCGCCGCGCCGAAAAGGCGTGGTGGGCGTCTCCTCACTGACCGAGCGCGTCCTTGAACTCCTCGCCTCCGGGCAGGCGACCACGCGCACCGAACTCGCCGCGCTGCTCGGCGCCGCACCGTCGACGGTCTCCTTCGCGGTGGGCCAGTTGATGACCCACGGCCTGGTCGCCGAGGTGGGCACGCTGTCCTCGACCGGCGGACGTCCGCGCAAGGTGCTGCGGCTCGGCGGCAGCGACGGATACGCCGTGGCGGCCGAACTCGGCGGTATGCACGCCCACGTGGGCGTCGTCCACCCCGGCGGCGGCCTCACCGACGTCTCCACCGTGCCGTTCGCGACGGCCGACGGGCCCGAGGCGGCACTGCCCGGACTGACCGACACCCTCGAAGGCCTCGCCGACCGGCACGGCCGGGGCCTGCTGCGCGGCGTCGGCCTCTCCCTGCCGGGACCGGTGGACGTCGACTCCGGCGTGGTCACCCTGCCGTCCCGGATGCCCGGCTGGAACCGCTTCCCCGTACGGGACTGGCTGGAGGACCGCTTCGGCGTCCCGGCGGCCGTCGAGAACGACGCCAACTGCATGGCCGTCGGCGAGCACACCGTGCAGCCCGCCGAGCGCCGCCAGTCGATCATGGTGAAGTCCGGCACGGCGATCGGTGCCGGCGTCATCGCCGACGGCCGCCTCTACCGGGGCGGCTCCGGCGCCGCCGGCGAGATCACCCACGTCCGGGTCGAGGCCGCCCAGGACACGCCCTGCTCCTGCGGCAACACCGGCTGCCTGGAGACCGTCGCCTCCGGTGCCGCCCTGGTACGCATCCTGCGCGAGCGCGGCCTCGACGTGACGTCCACCGAGGACGTCGTACGGCTCTCCCGCGACGCCGACCCCGAGGCGACCCGCGCGGTCCGCCAGGCCGGCCGCTACCTCGGCATGGTGCTCGCCGCGAACGTCCAGTTCTTCAACCCCGACGCCGTGTACCTCGGCGGCATCCTCTCCACGCTGGAGCCCTTCGTCGCCGCCGTGCGCAGCCAGCTCTACGAGGGCTGCCATCCCCTCGTCACCGAGCACCTGGTCATCGAACGGGCCAGCCTCGGCGCCGACGCCGGCCTGGTCGGCGCGGGGCAGTTCGCGCTGCAGCGGGCGCTGGCGCAGGCGCTGGAGGCGGTCACCGGCGCGCACCTCTCACCGGCCGGCACCGCCCACCTTTCACCTGGTGGCAACCACTCCTCATCTCCCGGCAACCACACCCGGGCCGGAGACCGTCACCCTTGACCTTCCACCGACGTCTGGAGCACCCGTGCCGGAATCCCGCCCCGTCATCGCCGTCGCCGGACTCGGCATCGAGTCCTCGACCTTCTCGCCCGCACGCACCGGGGCCGCCGCCTTCCACCCGCGGCGCGGCGCGGACGTCCTGACGCGGTATCCCTTCCTCGCCCCCGGGCAGCCCCTGCGCGCCGCCGCGGACTGGCGCGGCGCCCTGGTCGGCAAGGCCCTCCCCGGCGGCACGGTGACGAGCACCGCGTACGCCGAACTGGCCGCCGAGCTCCTCAACAGCCTCAGCGACCTGGGTCCCGTCGACGGACTCTGGTACGACATCCACGGCGCGATGACGGTGGAGGGACTGGACGACGCCGAGGCCCAGCTCCTGCAGCGCATCCGGGAGGTCGTCGGCCCGCGTGTCCTCGTGTCCACCTCCATGGATCTGCACGGCAACGTCTCCCGCGAACTCGTCCACCAGAGCGACCTGATCACCTGCTACCGCACGGCCCCGCACGAGGACGCCATGGACACCAAGGAGCGTGCGGCCCGCAACCTCGTCGACCTCCTCACGAGCGGCGCGCCCCGGCCCGCCAAGGCCTGGATCCCGGTGCCGGTGCTGCTGGCAGGAGAACAGACCTCGACCCGGATCGAACCCGCGAAGAGCGTGTACGCGGCCGTGGACGAGGTGGCGGCGGCGGACGGCGTGACGGACGCGGCGATCTGGGTCGGCTACGCCTGGGCGGACGAGCCGCGCAACCGGGCCGCGGTGGTCGTCACGGGCCCCTCGCCGGACGCCGTCGCCGCCGGCGCGGAGCGGCTGGCCGGCGGCTTCTGGAAGGCCCGCCACACCTTCGACTTCGTCGCGCCGACGGCCACCCTGGACGAGTGCCTCGACGCCGCCCTCGCCTCCACCGCCCGCCCCTACTTCGTCAGCGACACCGGCGACAACCCGACGGCGGGCGGCGCCGGGGACGTCACCTGGGGCCTCCGCCAGGTCCTGGAACGCCCGGAGCTCAAGGACCCGTCCGGCCCCACGGTCATCTACGCCTCCCTGCCCGGACCGCGCGCCGTCGACGCGGCGGTGGCGGCCGGCGTCGGCGCGACCGTCACGGTCACCGCGGGCGCGGAGGTCGACGACCGGCACGCCGGCCCGCTCACCCTCACCGGCGAGGTCCACGCCGTCCGGCACGGTGACCGGGACGCGGAGACCGAGGTCGTGCTGCGGGTGGGCAGCGTGCACGTGATCCTGACCCGGCTGAGGAAGCCGTACCACCACGAACACGACTTCACCGGCCTGGAGTTGGACCCGAGGGCGGCCGACGTCGTGATCGTGAAGATCGGCTATCTGGAGCCCGAGCTGTTCGCCATGGCCGCCGACTGGAAGATGGCGCTCACCCCGGGCGGCGTCGACCAGGAGCTGACCCGCCTTGGCCACCGCCGGATCCGCCGGCCCCTGTTCCCCTTCGACCCGGAGATGCCCGACCCGGACCTCACCGCCCGCCTCATCGCCCCCTCGAACAAGCCGCTCACCGGCCCGGACGAGTGAGTTCGGAGCCGCCTTTGGGGGGGTGGGTACGGGTGGCCGCCCGGCTCATCGCCCCTGGAACAGGGTGTTCACCGGCTTGGTCGAGTGAGCTGGGAGCCGCCTTCGGCCTCGGCGATCAGGCGGTCCAGCAGGGCGATCAGTACGTCTCGGCTTGATCCGCGCTCGCGCGCGTCGCACAGCAGTACCGGGACGTGGTCCGGCAGTGCCAGGGACTCCCGGATCTCCTCGGGCGGGTACGGGTGCCGCCCGTGGAAGCCGTTGACGCCGACGACGAACGGGATGCCCCGGCGCTCGAAGAAGTCGACCGCGGCGAAGCTCGACTCGGGTCTGCGCACGTCGATCAGCACCACCGCGCCCAGCGCGCCGACGGCCAGGTCGTTCCACATGAACCAGAACCGCTGCTGCCCCGGGGTGCCGAACAGATACAGCACCAGCCGGTCGCTGATGGTGATCCGGCCGAAGTCCAGGGCCACGGTCGTGGCCGCCTTCTCCTCGATGCCGGCGAGGTCGTCGATGCCCAGGCCCGCCTCGGTGAGCCGTTCCTCGGTGCGCAGCGGGGCGATCTCGCTGACCGAACCGACCATCGTGGTCTTGCCGACGCCGAACCCTCCGGCGATCAGGATCTTGACGGTGTCGGGTGCGACGGGCGCCTCGGATGCCGCGGGTGCCGCCCGGGCGGCGGGATCAGAGCCGGCCAAGGCCGTCCCTCACTTTCTGCAGCAGGTCCAGGTCCAGTTCCGGGGTGCGGGCGACGGGGTGCGGCGGACGGGCGGTGATCAGGCCGGCCTCCAGCAGATCGCAGAGCATGATGACGACCACGCTCACCGGGAGGTCCAGCCGCGCGGCCAGCTCCGCCACCGCGAGCGGCCGCGCGCACCGGCGCAGGATCCGCGCCTGCTCGGGCTGCGGCCGGGGAGCCCGCTCCGGCGGCGGGTCCACCGCGGTCACCGTCGTGATGAGGGTGAAGTCGGCGCGGCTGGGCCGGGTCCGTCCGCCGGTCAGGGCGAAGGGCCGTACCAGCCGCCCCGCCGCGTCGCTTCCGCTCACCTCACTCGCCGGTGGCGGTCGTTGGGCCGACATGCGCCCGCGGCGCCGCGCTCAGGTGCTCGCCGATCTTCTTCACCAGCAGGTTCATCTGGTACGCCACCACACCGACGTCCGCCTTCGGTCCCGTCAGCACGACGAGGTGCGCGCCGGGCCCGGCGGAGGTGAGGATCAGATAGCTGTTGGCCATCTCGATGAGCGCCTGGCGCACCGGGCCGCCCCGGAAGTCCATGCTGACGCCCTTGCTGAGGCTCATCAGCCCGGACGCGGTCGCCGCCAGCCGTTCGGCGTCGTCGCGCACGAACCCGGTGGACCTGCTGACGACCAGGCCGTCCTCGGAGAGCACCACGGCGTGGTTCACGTCGGCGACCCGGTCCACGAGTCCGGTGAGCAACTGGTCCAGCTGGGTGTCCGTGGCGGGGGTGGGGCGTGTCATGGCGGTGTCCTTCATGAGCGGTCGGTGTGCGGGGCCGGGGTGCCGGCCGGCGATGGTGGCGTCTGCTCGTCCTCGTCCTCGTCCTCGTCCTCGTCCTTGTTCTCGCCCTCGCCGTCGTTCTCGTCCGCGTCCTCGTCCCGCGCCCGGAACGTTCCGCGCTGGAATCCGGCGAGCGAGGAGGCGGCGCGTTCCGCGGTGAAGTCGTCGAGGTCGTCCTCCACGGCGGGCGCGGCGTCCTCGCGGAGTTCGTCGACCAGGCTGGTCTGCGGCACCCGGCGGGGCAGCGGGGCGAGTCCGTCGGACCGGGGGGCGCCGGCCGCGGCGGGGGCGGTCCGTGCGGCGGTCAGGGGCCGGGCGGTGCGGGAAGGCGGTCCGGCCTTCACCAGCTCGGAGTCCGGCACTTCCGGCACATTCCGTACGTCCTTCGCGTCCGTCTCTCCGTCCTTACCCGCGTCGGCCGGCTCCCGCACCACGACGTCGTGCGGGATCAGCACGATCGCCGTCGTCCCGCCGTACGGCGAGGGGCGCAGGGTGACGGTGATGCCGTGCCGGTGGGCGAGCCGGGAGATGACGAACATGCCGAGCCTCAGGTCGTCCGCCAGCGCCACCACGTCGAACTTCGACGGCCCGGCCAACTGGGCGTTGAGCAAGGCGTAGTCGTCCTCGGACATGCCCAGGCCCCGGTCCTCGACCTCGACGGCCAGACCCTTCGCCACCATCGAGGCCCGCACCCCGACGGGGCTGGGCGCGGGCGAGTACACGGTGGCGTTGTCGATGAGCTCGGCCAGCAGATGGATCACGTCCGCCACCGCGGGCGGGGCGAGGCACACCTCCTCGTCGGTGTGCACCTCCACCCGCCGGTACTCGGCGACCTCGCCGACCGCGCTGCGCAGGATGTCGGCCAGCGCGACCGGTTCGGTCCAGCTGCGCCGCGGCTGCTCGCCGCTGATGATGACGAGGTTCTCCTCGTAGCGGCGCAACTGGCTGGCCGTGGAGTCCAGTTCGTACAGACCCTTGAGGACGTCGGGGTCCTGGTGCTCGCGTTCCAGTGCGTCCAGCTGGCTGAGCTGGAGGTTGACCAGGTTCTGGCTCTGCCGGGCGATGCCCAGGATCACCTTCTGGAAGCCGCGCCGGGTGTCGGCGAGTTCGACGGCGGTCACCACGGCGGTGCGCTGCGCGGTGTTGAACGCCTGGGCCACCTGCCCGAGTTCGTCCGAGCCGTAGTCCAGCGGGGGCGCCGCCAGGTCCACGTCGACCGTCTCGCCCTTCTCCAGCCGCCGGACCACGTCGGGCAGCCGTTCCTCGGCCAGGCCGAGCGTTGCCTGCCGCAGGCCGCGCAGCCGCCGGGACAGGGAACGGGTGATCCGCCAGGACATGCCGGCGCACAGCAGCAGGGCGACCAGTCCGCCCGCGCTCAGGGAGGCCGCCGTCAGCAGCAGGCCGTCGGCCTTGTCGGCGCTGCGGGTGAGCAGTCCGGAGGTCTGCTGCCGGATCAGGACGCCGTACCGGTCGGAGACCGTCTGCAGGGCGGTGGTCCACTGCTTCCGCGCGGCGACGGGCAGGTCGACCCTGCGGGCGTCGCCGGCCGGCCGGGCCGCGAGCACCTTGTCCTCGACGGTCTGCAGGGTCTGCCACTCGGCGCTCTGCAGGATCCGCTCGGTCTGTGCCTTCGTGCTGCCGCGCAGCGAGGGGAGGATCTCGTCCTCGACGATCCAGCGGCGGGTGCTGACCATCTCGGCGAACTCGGTCCATGTCTTCTCATCGACGTACCCGTTCGGCCAGGCCAGGGTGAGCAGCGCGTCCTCCTGGGAGACCAGCTCCGCCGCGTGCTCCAGCGCGACCAGCGGGCCGGCCTGCGAGGTGAGGTCGCCGTCGTCGACCTGGGAGAGCTCCTGGAAGGCGTGGATCTGGTCGTCGATGATCGAGGTGTACTGGTCCAGCGCCTGCTCGGCGGTGATGTCGCGGGGGTCGTCGATCTGACTGCGGTAGTACTCCAGGCTGCCGACCGACCCGACGACCGAGTACAGCCGGTCGGCGATGCGGGCGGGGGCCCGCCGGAGCTGGTCCGAGTGGCCGACGAGCTGGGTGACCGCCGCGTCCGTCTCCTTGCGCGCCCGGTCCAGGGCGGCCCGGGCGCCGGGCTGTGAGGCCAGCCAGGCGGCCGACAGACCGCGTTCCTGTTGCAGCGCGAGCGTGGCGTCGGTGCCCATGGCGCCGGTCGACCTGCTCAGCTCCGTCTGCGAGCGCAGCCGGAGGCCCTCGGAGAACATCTGCGTCGTCGTCAGAGCCCACACGGCGGCGAGAGTGACGCTCGGGACCAGCGCCAGGAGGATGAGGTTGAGACGTATGGATCCGAGGCGGCGGCGCCGGGCACCTGTCCGTCGAGACATGGCCGTCCTTGGGCGATCGGCGGAAAACGGGGGAGGGGGCGGGGCCTGCGGGCGGCCGGTCAGCGGGTTCCGGCCGCGGCGAACCGCTCGACCGAGGCGACATTCGTCTTGGTGACGAACGCGGGACCGGTCAGCACGGGCGCCACGCCGCCGCCGCTCACATTGCCGTTCGTCCTGTACAGCCAGAGGGAGTCCACGGCGAGATAGCCCTGCAGATACGGCTGCTGGTCCACCGCGAACTGCACATCGCCGCTGCGCACGGCCTTGACCAGGTCCTTGTCGAGGTCGAAGGTGGCGACCCGGGCCCGGCTGCCCGCCGCCTTCACCGACGCGACCGCGGCCCGCGCGAACTGCGCGCCCAGCGTGACGACTTCGTCGATGCCGGGGTCCTGTCGCAGGCCGGCCGTGATGGCGGCGTCCACCGCGTCCAGGTCGGTGCCCTCGACGTAGAGCATCTCGGTCTCGCCGTCGAACGTCTTCTTCAGACCGGCGCAGCGCGCCTCCAGGGCGACATTGCCCCGCTCGTGGATGACGCACAGGGCGTGCCGGGCCTTGAGGCCGTCCAGCTTGTCCCCGACGGCCCGGCCCGCGAGGCTCTCGTCCTGGCCGAAATACTGCAGGAGACCGGCCGAACGCCAGTCGTCGATGCCGGAGTTGAGACCGACCACGGGGATCCCCGCCGCCTTCGCCTCGGCGACCGGACCCTTCATCGCCTGCGGCTTGGCCAGGGTCACCGCGATGCCGTCGACCTTGTCGCGGATCGCGTCCCGCACCAGCTCCGCCTGGCCGGCCGGGTCGGAGTCGTTCGCGTACGTCAGCTCGATGCCGTCCTTGGCGGCCGCGGCCCGGGCGCCCTTCTGCACCAGCTGCCAGAAGTCGTCCCCCTTGCCGCCGTGGGTGATCAGTGCGACCTTGATCCCGCCGGAGTCCGCCGCGCCCGCCGCGTCGGCGCCCGAGTCGAGCCGCGCGCCGCCGGAACCTGAACACCCGGCGAGGAGCAGACAGATCGCGGCGACCACGGCGGCCCCACGAACGGATCCGGAGGAAAGCTGAGGTGGGGGAGGAGTGTTCATGGAGGTGGCACCTCGCTGTGCGGCCGAGCAAGTGGAACGTGAAAGTGAGGCCGGATCGCAGCGTACGCCGACCGCTTGAACTTTCACTGGCCTGGAGCCAACCGTGTGTGACCGCCGGTAGTCAAGTGATCGGCCGCTCGCAGTGAGCTCTCGGTGCCGCATTGTGATGGTCCGCTGCCCGCGGGAAGGCCGCGAGCGGGGTCAGCGGGGTTGCGGAACGGGGCGCCGCCCGTCGTCCCGGGCGGCGCCCGACCGCGTCACGGCTTGCGCGCCACCACCCCGTACATCGCGATGTCCGCGTCCCGGATCACCTCGGTACCGGTGCCGTCCGGATGCCACTTGTGGACCTGGACGATCCCCGGCTCGACGAGTTCCAGCCCCGCGAAGAACTCCTCGGCCTCGGCGAGGGTACGCAGCCGCATCGGCATGCCCCGCGCCGCGTACTCGCGGGCGACCCGCCCCACCTCGTCCGGTGCGAACTCGGCGGTGCCGATGGACATCGCCAGGTAGCTGCCGGAGGGCAGCGGGTCGAGGAGACGGCGGACGATCCCCACGGCGTCGTCCTCGTCCATCATGAAGTGGACGATCGCGATGACGGTCAGGGCCACCGGCTGCGTCAGGTCGAGGGTCGCGCGCAGTTCGGGGGCGTCCAGGATGCTCGCCGGATCCCGCATGTCCGCCTCGATGTACGCCGTCCTCCCCTGGGGCGTGCCGTTCAGCAGGCCCTGGGAGAGGGTGAGGACGAGGGGGTCGTTGTCGACGTAGACGACCCGGGCGGCCGGGGACGCCGCCTGGGCGATCTCGTGGATGTTGGGGGAGGTCGGGATGCCGGTGCCGACGTCGAGGAACTGGCGTATCCCCGCCTCCTCGGCGAGATGCCGCACCGCGCGGTTCATGAAGTCGCGGTTGGCCCGCATGTGCACCGGCAGCGCGGGCCACTCCCGGCACATGGCGTCGCCCGCCTCGCGGTCCGCCGGGTAGTGGTCCTTGCCGCCGATGATGTAGTCGTAGATCCGCGCGGAGTGCGCGCTCCCGGTGTCGATGTCTGGCTCCATGCACCTCCCTTCCCATCCTCAACTCACGTCTAATCCAGGGTCTGTCCGGCGGATCAGGTCGCAGGAAATCGGCGGTGCGTGATCGACGCGGGTGAGCGGGGCATGGTGCGTCGAGCTGCAAGGCGGAGGAGGGCGTCGATGCGATGGGAGTCCCCCCGCTCGAGCGAAGTCGAGAGTGGGGGAATCGGCAACCGACGACAACGCCGCAGATCGGCGCCCGCCGCGGAGCGGCTGATGTCACTGCTGCCCCGCGTCTGCGGCATGGTCCGCCGGACAGACCCTAGGCAGCTTGGTCCAGGGCCGCCTTCGCCTCGCGCGCCTCCCTGCGCCGCTGTCGCCGGCTCCGCCGCGGTTCCTGGTCGGGAAGCCAGCCGAAGGCCAGGCAGCTGCCGGCGACTCCCAGCAGGAGGCCGATGAAGAAGCCGCCCAGGTTGGAGGTGACCCAGGTGCCCAGGGACAGAAGGACGCCGGTGATCGAGTAGAAGAGCCGCTGCGCGGGGTTGAAGAGGATCAGCAGGCCGAGCACGAGCATGAGGGTCGGCAGGAGATAGCCGGCCAGGCCCTGCGCGCCGGTGTGCAGCATGACCTTCAGCGACGCCTTCTCGGTGACCAGGATCTCCGCACCGCCCAGGGCGAGCAGCAGCCCGCCCCAGAAGGGACGGGCGGCCCGCCAGCGCCGGAAGGCGGGCCGCATGCCCTGACGTGGCCCCTCGGACATCAGCAGCCCTTGCTGCTGAAGCCGAGCTTCAGGCCCGGCAGCTTGAACACCCCGGCCGTGGTGGCGTAGTTGGTCTGCCGCAGATTGGCGATGCGCACGGTGTCGGCCTGCTGGCTGAACACGCCGATCGGGCCCTTCACACCGGCCTTGGTGAGGGTGCTGGCGTCGTTGCCGATCTCGATGTTGTCGAAGGCGGCGTCGCCGGACAGCTCGGTCGAGTCGGTGGTCAGGTCGGTCGCCTCGACCTTGTCCTTCCCGCCGCCCGCGGTGATCAGCAGGTTGGTGCCGCCCAGGTCGACGCTCTGGCACAGCTTGGTGAGCGTCGCGCTCTTGATCGCGGACGTGATGACCAGCACCTGCCCGCCGGTGTCGCCCTCGTTGGGGCTGCCCGGCGCCATCTGGTCGAGGCCGCCGAACTGCTCGAAGCCGGTGCCGTTGAGCTCGGTGGCGGTGACCGTGAACGCCATGCCGGAGATGGCGAACTGCACACCCAGCGCCCCCTCCGCCGTCAGGATGGCGAGCCCCGCGGCGACCAGGGTGGCCGGCACGGCCATGACGGCGGCGCGGCGAGCCCTCACCCGCCCGCGTCTGGCGGGGAGTTCGGAATCTTCGGGGACTGCTGGTGAGGACGAGGCCATGGTCTGCTCCCGTGGGCATAGTCAATGCGATGGGGGTTCAGTGGCACACGGTGTCCTGGCGCGGACAGCGGAACTGCGCGCCCCGCTCCTCGCAACTCCCGGTGACTGCAAGGGCTTTCTCGGTTACGCGTCAGTAGCCGTCGAGGAAGTTACCGGCGGTTACATTCGAGGGTCAAGCATGTTGCGGGAAAAGAGTGTTGATTGTGTGTCACCTGTGTCCGGCGGCATCAACTCCCGTACAAAACCTTGACGTTGACTGACCCGCAGGTCTAGAACTCTCCCTGGCTCCCCCAGATCCGTGGCGTCGGATCCAGCCGCTTCCCGGACGTTCCGTCCAGTACGGGCATTTCGTTGCCCGAGCGCGTCGAGCGCGCCCCCCCCAGAGCACCGGCACGGCCCCCTTCCCCCCTTGGGCCGTGCCGGTCGCGGAGAAATCCGCCCCCCACCCCCCTCGGAAAGAGGCACCCGCATGCGTACGCGATCCCTCCTCACCCTCACCGCCGCCGTCGCCGCCCTCATCCTCCCCGCGGTCTCGCCCGCCTCGGCCGCCGACGGCACGGTCCTCACCACCGGCGGCCTCGGCGGCACCGCCGTCGCGGTCGGCGAGGTCCTCACCGCGCCGCTGGCCACCGGCACCACCGCCACCCTCTACTCCAGCGCGACCGGCACCAGCGGCCTCTCCTGCGCGTCCTCGCAGTTCACCGCCACCGTCACCGACAACCCGGCCACGCCCGGCACCGCCACCGAGTCGCTCGACGCGCACACCTTCGGCAGCTGCACCGCCAACGTCGTCGGCGTGCTCGGCGTCACCAGCATCACGGTCAACAACCTGCCGTACACCACATCCGTGACCTCCGACGGAACCGTCACGGTCACCCCGGCCAGTGGGTCCGTCATCCAGACCACGGTCGTGCTGCGCACCCTGCTGGGCAGCATCAACTGCGTCTACCAGGCACCCAGCCTGGTCGGCACGGCCGACAACGCCGACAACAGCATCAACTTCACCGCCCAGGAGTTCACGAGGACATCCGGCTCCTCGCTCTGCTTCGCCAACGGCTACTTCACCGCGAAGTACGCCCCGGTGACCGCCGGAGACGCCCCGGTATTCGTCAACTGACCGATCCAGTAAGGGAGTTCAAGCGGCGGTCAGCGTCGACGCAGCCGTACCGCCACGGCGGCGCCCCCGGTGAGAACCAGCACCGCGGCGGCGCCGCCCGCCAGCATCGGCGCGGACGGGCCCGAGCCGGAGCCCCCGGTGGCGGCCACCGGCGTGCTGTCGGGGGCGGCGCCGGCCTCGGCGTCGGTGCCGGCCGGACCGCTCGCCGTGGCGGACGGACTGGCCTGCGCGGTGCTCTTCTTGACGGGAGCCGGGGAGGCCGAGGGACTCGCGCTCGTACGCTCCCGCTCGCCGTCCGCCGTGGCCGACGCGGATCCCGCCCCGGCCGGCTCCGCGCTCTTCGCCGCCGGGAAGACGACGTCCGAGCACGAGTAGTAGGTGTCCGGCGTGCTGCTGTTCTGCCAGACCGTGTACAGCACCTGCCGTCCCGTCCGGTCGGCCGGCAGCTTCGCCCTGATCCGGTACGCGCCGTCCGTCAGCGCCGGGTCCGTCACCTCCGCGAACGGCCGCTCCGGCAGGTCGTCCCAGGTCAACGGCTTCGTCGGGTCGTAGCCCGGCTTCGTCAGATAGAGCCGGAACGTGCCCGTGTGCGGGATCGTCGAGACGTACCGCATGGTCAGCGTCCCGCCCGGAGCCAGCCGGGTCGACGGCCAGTCGGAGCGGGCGAGGTCGAGTCCCCGGTAGGCGGGCAGGCCGCCGCTGCACAGTTCCCCGTCGGGGATCGTCTGCCGGTCCCGGCCGTTCACGTTCGCGACGCGCAGGTTGTCCCAGGCCGTGAAGGGCGCCCCGTTGGCGGCGACGGCCGCCCGGCAGGCCGCCGACCCGGACGGGCTGCCGCCGTCGGGGGAGCAGGCGAAGACCCGGCTGACCGGATCCGTCGGCGCGCCGTGCGCCTGTGCGGGCGCCGCCGCCCACACGCCCAGCAGCAGGGAGCTCATGACGGAGGCCGCCAGGGCGGCGGTGCGGTGTGCGGTGGTCCGGGGCATCCGGAACGTCTCCTCGGGCGGAACGGGAACGACCTGCGCGCGTGCGGTGAACGGTGTGCTCCCGTCCAGTACGGGAAACCGGCCCGGCGCGTTCAGGGGGCCAACCGGCGTAAAACAGACCGTTCCCGGTCAACCGTCCGGTGTCGAGGGTGGGATCGCGGCCGGATCAAGGGTTTCCCCTGTATCCCGATGACCTTCCCTTTGCCTATCGTTCGACCACTGCCGACCCACAGGTAACCCCGGACGGGCCGGCACCCGCGCCAGGCCGGCCCCTGCGCGCCCCTCTTCGCGTCACCCCCCACCCGGCTTCATCCCGCCCGGCTTCACCCCCCGCCGCTTCATCGCCGAAGCGATTCGACCGCCGCTCCGCGCTGCCCGGAGCACGGCCACGAAAGGCAAGCCCTTGCGAACCTCCCTCTCCTCCAGACGGAAGCTGATATCCGCCGCCGCGGTCTCCGCCGCCCTGCTGACGGCCGCCACCACCACGGTCGCCGTCGCCCAGGAACCCGCCGCCCAGGAGTCGGCCGTCCCGGCCGCGCTGACCGAGGCCGCCCCCGGCACCCCGGCCGAGCGCCTCATCGTCGGCTACAAGTCCGGCGCCGCGGAGGCCAAGTCGAACCCGGCCGCCGAGGCGGACGCCGTGGCCAAGGGCAAGGAGGCCGGCGAGGACCTCGACTTCCAGCGCCGCCTCGGCACCGGTGCCGCCCTGGTCGACCTGGGTGCCGACCTCACCGGGGCCGATGTCGCCGACGTCGTCGCCGAGTTCAAGGCCGACCCGCAGGTCGCCTACGTCGTACCGGACCGCCTGAACACCGCGAAGGCCGACCCGAACGACACCGAGTACGCCAAGCAGTGGGACCTGTTCGAGTCCACGGCCGGCATGAACGTGCCGGGCGCCTGGACCACCTCGACCGGCACCGGTGTCACCGTCGCCGTCATCGACACCGGCTACGTCGCCCACACCGACCTCGCCGCGAACATCGTGGCCGGCTACGACTTCATCGCCGACACCGCCGTCTCGGTGGACGGCAACGGCCGCGACAGCAACCCGGCCGACCCGGGCGACTACTACGCGGCCAACGAGTGCGGTTCCGGCATCCCGGCCAGCAGCTCCTCCTGGCACGGCACGCATGTCGCCGGCACCATCGCCGCCGTCACGAACAACAGCAAGGGCGTCGCGGGCATCGCGTACGGCGCGAAGATCTCCCCGGTGCGCGTGCTCGGCAAGTGCGGCGGCTACGACTCCGACATCATCGACGCCATCACCTGGGCGTCCGGCGGCACCGTCTCCGGCGTGCCCGCCAACACCAACGTCGCCAAGGTCATCAACATGAGCCTGGGCGGCGACGGTGCCTGCACCTCCGCGACCCAGAGCGCCATCAACGCCGCCGTGGGCCGCGGTACGACCATCGCCGTCGCCGCGGGCAACGACAACGAGAACGTGTCGGGCCACTCGCCGGGCAACTGCGCCAACATCATCTCGGTCGCCGCGACCAACCGCACCGGCGCCAAGGCCTCCTACTCCAACTACGGCTCCCTCGTGGACATCTCCGCGCCCGGCGGCCAGACCAGCACCGGCACCGCCAACGGCATCCTGTCCACCCTCAACTCGGGTGCGAGCACGCCGTCCACGGAGTCGTACGCCTACTACCAGGGCACCAGCATGGCCACCCCGCACATCGCGGGCCTGGTCGCGCTGCTGAAGTCGGCGAACTCCTCGCTGACCCCGGCGCAGATCGAGACGGCCATCAAGAACAACGCCCGTGCCCTGCCGGGCGCCTGCTCGGGCGGCTGCGGCGCGGGTCTCGCGGACGCGGCCAAGACCGTGGCGGCCGTCAGCGGCGGTACGAGCACGGGGACGACCTTCTCCAGCACCACCGCCGTCTCCATCCCGGACAACGGCTCGGCGGTCGAGTCCTCCATCGCGGTCAGCGGCCGCACCGGCAGCGCGCCCTCGGCCCTCCCGGTCGCTGTCGACATCACCCACACCTACCGCGGTGACCTGGTCCTCGACCTGATCGCGCCGGACGGTACGGCCTACCGCCTGAAGGCCGCGAGCTCCTCGGACTCCGCGGACAACGTCAACACCACCTACACGGTGAACGCGTCCTCCGAGACGGCCAACGGCACCTGGAAGCTGCGCGTCCAGGACACGGCCGCGCAGGACACCGGCACCATCAACGGCTGGAAGCTCACCTTCTGAGCAGTCGGGTGTGACAGGCGGGCGGGCCGGCCGGTGCTGATGGGGCACCGGCTGGCCCGCCGTCCGTCATATACACCGTGCGCATGCTGCGCATGATGCGCATCATGCGCGGAACGCGGTCAGGTGGTCGGCCGCCCAGTCCCGGTAGGCGCGGGCCGGCCGGCCGAGCACCTCGGCGACCGTCGGTTCCACCCGCGCCTTCGTCCCCTCCCGCCCGCGCGCGGAACTCTCCACCAGCGCATGGGCCACCTCGGCGGGGTAGCGCTCCAGCAGCCGTTCCAGTGCCTGATCCTCCGCCAATTCGGCGAACACCAGAGGCCGTTCGAGCAGCTCCGCCAGAATCTCCGTCTGCCGTACGGGACTCACGGCCTCGGGCCCGGTGAGCGGGTGCGCCCGGCCCGCGTGCCCCTCGCTGTCCGTCAGCGCCCGCGCCGCCACGTCCGCGATGTCCCGCGGATCCACCGCCGCGACCTCCGTGTCGCCGTGCAGGGCACGCACCACGCCCGCCTCCCGGACCGAGCGGGCCCAGCTCAGGGTGTTGGACATGAAGGTCCGGGGCCGCAGCAGCGTCCACGCGAGGCCCGAGGCGCACAGCAGCCGTTCGTTCTCCCGCTGCCACTCGGTGACCAGATCGGTGGCGTCGGGCTCGGTCACCGACAGGGTCGTCAGCTTCACCACATGACGGACTCCCGCGGTGCGGGCGGCCGTCAGGAAGTTCTCGTCGTGGGCGTGCGTCAGCGGGTCCGCGGTGACGAGCAGGGCGGACCGTACACCGGTCAGGGCCCGCAGCAGGCTGCCGGGATCCTCGAAGTCCCCGCCCACGACCTCGGTGTGCGGGCCCGCGAGGCCGGCGGCGCGCCGCGGGTCGCGGGTCAGCAGCCGCAAAGGCTCGGTGCCGCACAGCCGCCGGGCCACGTGCCGGCCGACCGTGCCGGTCGCCCCGGTCAGCAGGATCACGAGGCCGCCACCTCCAGCGATTCCAGGACCCGGGCGCCGCGGTCGGCCCTGCTGTCGAGGGCGATCAGCACTCCCGGCACCGCGATGCTGGGCAGGATGTGCGCCCACAGCACGGACAGCCGGTGGCCGAGATCGGCCCGGTTGGTCAGCGCCCGTGACATCAGCTGGATGCCGGTGAACGAGCCGACCAGCAGGTCCACCGTCTCCCGCGGGTTCGCCGTCGGCAGCAACTCGCCCTGCGTACGAGCCTGTTCCAGGAGGGCCGTCAGCCGGTGCGCCCACTGCCGGAACGGCTCGCCGTGATCCACACCGGAGGGCGTCTCCTGGTCCACCGCCAGTCGTACGCTGCCCCGCAGCAGGGAGTTGCTCAGCAGCCGCTGCCCCACCACGAACGTCATGTCGATGATCTCCTGCAACTTGCAGGGCTGCGGCGGCACGGCCCCGAACGGCACCTGCTCGTTCAGCACCGCCTGGGCGAGGGACTCCTTGGAAGGGAAATGAAAGTACAGGGCGCCCTTGGTGACCTCGGCCCGCTCCAGGACCATGGAAATGGTCGTGGACGTATAACCGTGCTCGTCGAAGACCGCGCCCGCCGCTTCCAGGATCGCTCTGCGCGTCCTGATGGCGCGCTCCTGTTGTGCCATAAGAGCCCCTCCACTGCGCCGAGTTGAACAAGTCGGCGACCGTGTGCCGCAGTGACCCCGATCATAGGACGCCGCGGACTGATCTCATTGAAAACAAACCGGTCGGCTCGTACTCTAACGCTCACCGGAGTGGACATCTCACTGTCCGCCATGGCCTTCGGGGGATCCGTAGGGAGAGACATGCCTCAACCTCGGCACCTTGCCGAAACTCCGTCCATGACGGCGACCGTTCCCTGTCAACTCGTGCACCGTGCGGCGGTGGCGGAGACGTTCCTCACCGGCTGGAGCCGGACCGCGGCCGACCGATTCTCCGTGTCGGCGCAGTGGCCGCGCACGCACGGATTACACGTGTCGGCGGACCGGTCCGCGTACGAACCGCTGCTCGTCGTGGAGACCGTGCGGCAGAGCGGAACACTGATTGCGCACACCGAGTACGAGGTGCCGATGGGCCACCACTTCGTGCTCCAGGAGTTCGAAGTCGACACCTTTCCCCAGCACTTGGCGGTGGGCGCGGTGCCGGCCGAACCGGTCGTAGAGGTCGCCTTCACCGAGGTCCAGTACCGGGGCCGCCGCCCGGTGGCAGCCCGCTACACGGCGGACGTCCTGCGCGGCGGCGACCGTGTCGCGACCGCGCGCGTGGCGTTCTCCTGCACCGGAGACTCCGTCTACCGGCGGCTGCGCGGCGGCCGTACACCCGCCACCGTGTCGCCCGTGCCGGTCCCGTCCCCGCTGCCGCCCGCCGCTGTCGGCCGTGCGCTGCCCGAGGACGTCGTCCTCGCCCCGGCCGACCGGCCGGACCGCTGGCAGCTGCGAGTAGATACCGCACATCCCGTTTTCTTCGACCACCCGCTCGACCATGTGCCCGGCATGCTGCTCCTAGAGGCCGCCCGCCAGGCGGTATGGGCCCGAAGTCCCGGCGCCGGGCTGCCCGTTTCGTTCCGCATCGCCTTCCATCGGTACGCCGAACTGGATGAACCCACCTGGATAGAGGTTTCGGAAGGAAGCGACGGCACCGTACAAGTGCTGGGCATACAGGGGGAATCGGCGGTCTTCGCATGCGCCGTCGGCACCGCCGCGTGGTGAGCTATCGTGGGGGTGAGACCAAGAAACAAACGGCGTGACCCGTTCTTTCCCGCACCAGGAGTGTCCCGTCGATGCCGAGGCAGTTACGCGCTGAGCAGACCCGCGCGACGATCATCACGGCCGCAGCCGACCTGTTCGACCGGCAGGGCTACGAATCGACCAGCCTGAGCGACATCGTCGAGCACGCCCAGGTCACCAAGGGCGCCCTCTACTTCCACTTCGCGGCGAAGGACGACCTGGCCCACGCGATCATGGAGCTCCAGTCGCGTGCCTCGCGGGGGCTGGCGCACGAGATGGACGCCCGTAGCTCCTCCTCCCTCGAAGCCCTGATGCGCCTCACCTTCGGCATCGCGCACCTGTCCGTCGAGGACCCCATCCCCCGGGCCGGCCTCCGGCTCGCCACCGGGGGAGTGGAGGTACGCGCCCCGCTGCGGCACCCCTTCACCGAGTGGCTGGACATCGCCTCCCGCAAACTCCTCGGCGCCGTCAAGGAGTCCGACCTCCACCCCGACACCGACATCGACGCCGCCGCCCACTCCCTCGTCTGCTCCTTCGTGGGCACCCGCGTCGTCAGCCGCCACCTCGAACCCGTGACCCGCCAGCCCCGCAGACTCGCCGAGATGTGGCACCTCCTGATCCGAGGCCTGGTTCCGGTACCGCGCCGCGCCCGCTATCTGACGCTGGTCGCGCAGTTGGAGCGGGAGATCAGGGCGGGGTGAAGGACCGGGGGCGACGGAAGCCCCACAGGTGCCGGGCCTTGGGCTTGGGCTCGCGGGGTTTTTGGGCGCGCGTGCGCCCGCGGGGCTCTCGGCTCACCCGCCGGGGGGTTTTGGGCGCGTGTGCGTCCGTCCGGCTCTCGGCTTGTCCGCCGCCGGGTTTTGGGCGTGCGTCTGTCGGGCTCTCGGCGTGTGCCTGCAGGGTTTTGGGCGTGTGTCCGTCGGGCTCTCGGCTTGTCCGCCGCCGGGTTTTGGGCGTGCGCCTGCCGGGTTTTGGGCGTGCGTCCGTCGGGCTCTCGGCTTGCCCGCCGCGGGGTTTTGGGCGTGCGTGTGTCGGGCTCTCGGCTTGCCCGCCGCCACGCTCCCCGGCTCGCGCCCGCCACGCTCCCCGGCTCCCGCCCACCGCGGCCCCGTCCGACCTGCGCGATACCGTGAGCCGTATGCCCGACATCCCGCCCGTGCCCGTGATCCTCGGCAACGAACCCGGTGCCTTTCCGCGCAGTGTGCTCGCCGAGCGGCATCCCGCCATCATCCGGCAGGTGCGTGAAGCCTTTCCGTACGGTCCTGAGCAGCACCGTGTTCTCGACGAGCTGCTCGTGAGCTGTACGGAGGGTGTCGTCGAACCGCTCCCCGCCGACGCGCACGACCTTGACCGGTGGAAGAGCTGGGGCATCGACGGGTACGTCGGCCGCTCCTGGTTCGACGTGCCGTGGCTGTGGTCCGAGAGCTACTTCTACCGTCGGCTCCTCGAAGCCGTCGGCTACTTCGGCTCCGGCGCCTGGCAGGGCATCGACCCCTTCCGACCCTTCAAGCTCGCCGAGCTCCACTCCCGGGAGACCGACGAGGAACTGGCGGCCCTCGACGACCTCGCCGACCGGCCCGAGGACGAGCAGGCCACCGCCCTGCTGCACGGCTCGCTGTGGGGCAACCGTGCCGACCTCGGCTTCCGCCTCTCCGACGCCGAGGCGGAGGACCGGGCCGCCGTCCCGGGCCTGGTCGCCGACGACAGCGGCACCCTCTGGTCGTTGCTCACGGGCGACGGAGCGCTGTGTCTGATCGCCGACAACGCCGGTCGCGAGCTGATCCCCGACCTGCTGCTCATCGCCCACCTCCTCGCCCACGGCCGTGTCGAGCGGGCGGTCCTGCACGTCAAGCCGTACCCCTACTACGTCTCCGACGCCACGACCGCCGACGTCGTCGACGCCCTGCGCCGCCTCACGGACGCGCCGGGCCGGGCCGCCGAGTACGGGCGCCGCCTCTGGGCCGCCATGGCCGACGGCCGCCTCACCGTCCGCGCCCACCCCTTCTCCTGCGCCCCGCTGCCGTACGCGGACATGCCCGACGACCTCCGCACCGAGCTCGCCGGGGCGACCCTGACCGTGGTGAAGGGCGACCTCAACTACCGCCGTCTGGTGGGAGACCGGATGTGGCCCCCGACGACCCCCTTCGCCGAGGTCACCGCTCACTTCCCCGGCCGGGTCGCCGCCCTGCGCACCCTGAAGTCCGACGTGGTCACCGGCCTCGACGCGGACACGGAGGCCGCGCTGGTCGCCGCCGAGGGGCAGCGCTGGCGTACCGGCGGGACCCATGCGCTGATCCAGGTCAGGCCGTGAGGAGCGTTATGCTGCCGAGTTGTACCGGTGGGCTGCCCTACGTCCCGCCGACGGGCAGCGAAAGAGGACGTCATTGACCGTTCCTAACGACTGAGTGGTAGTGCGTCCTGTCGCCAGGGCTGCTGCTCAGCCGGGTGTCCCGAGCGGTGTTGGGCACCCTGGTCGCCCGCTTTCGCTCCACTACCGGGCGGCGCGCATCGTGTGCGCGGTCCGGGAATGTGGGGGCGGGTTTCCTCACGCCGTCGGATCTCCGGTCGGGCCTGGGCGGTCCGATGCCCACCACGATCACTCTGGTCGGGGTGGGGCGGTGCCGTCCGTCGCCTGATCGGATGTCCGAGGGCGCGTCGCCCGACCGCGATGCTTGCCGCATCGTGTCGGGACGTCTTGCGTCGTGGGGTGGTCAGGGGTTTCTGCCAGTGCTGGGCGCCCCATCGGCTGGTGTAGGCAGGGTCGACCGCGACGACGGCGATGTTCTGTTCGGCGGCCATCGATACCAGCCGGGCGCGGAGTTTCGCGGTGGGGAAGCGGGAGATGAGGCGGCGGAAGCGTTTGTTGCGGCCGTGCTTCTCCCGGCTGGTGCCGTCGGTGAAGGCGAGGTCCTCGATGGCGATCGCGCCAGCCCCGCAGCGGCGGGTGTGGTGCAGCAGCCGGGTCAGCGCGTGCCGGATCTGCGCATCCCGGTGCTCGGTACTGCCGGTGAGGTCGTAGAAGAACCGTTGTGGTTCGCCGACCGGGTTGCCGTGCACGTCCAACTGCCAGGCGGCGAGGTGGTCGTCGTTCATGTCCACCCCCACCACCCCCCGCGCCAGCGCCGCCTCCAGCGGCAGTACGGGGGCGGCGGCGCGCTGCCAGGACGCGGTGACATACCAGCGGCCGCGCGCCACATCGTGGTGGATGCGGTAGGCCACCGCCCGGTTCGCGGTGACCCGGTCACGCCACTCCGCACCCCGGTGCCGGAACGCTACCGTCGCGTCGAGGACGTAACGGCCGTGCGCTGCGTTGGCCAGGTGGGCCAGCGGGGCGGGAAGCTTGACCGAGACCTGGCCGGTGTCGGTGACGCGGATCGTCTCGTTGCCGAACCGCTTGCCGGACTCCCCGTCAGCGGTAAGGAACATCCGCTCCGCCCGCCACCGCTCCCGCCACGCCTGCTCGCTCAGCCCGGCCGCCTCAAGGTGGTGGCGAGCGTTCGCGAGGCGTTTACCGCCGCGCACCACATGCACCCGGCCCGCCGCCCGGTCCGCCTCCACCACCGCGAGGCGGTCCTTGAGGGTGTGCAGGCGGCGGGACTTGGCATGCCACTCACCACGCGAGGCATAGCCGCGCGCCAGGCCTGCCCACTTGTCGGCCCTGGCACCCAGCGGCCGTGCGAGCCGCGCCTCGATGGAGGCGATCTGCCGACGCAGCCAGGTCAGGTGGGCGGCCTGGCCGCGCCGGGCCAGCGCCCACTGGTCATGGGTGGCCTTGGTGATGCTGCCCGCCCAGCGCGCCGACGACCTCCCGGTCAGCTCCCGCTTGCGCACCGCCCACCCGGCCGCATCATGCACCAACCCCTGCCGGGAGCGCTCCGCGAGATCCGCCGCGGCCAGCGACCCCAGGACCATCCCGACCTCGGCGAGGACCGCCGCGTCCGACTCCGACACCCGCAGCCGGTCCCGGATCGCCACCCCCGCCGGACCGGGCACCACGAACGACATCGCCACCTCCCGCAAACCACCCACCCCTCCACCCCCGCCCGGCCGCAGATCCCCATCATCGCAGTCAACGAGCAGCCTCCATAAAGGTCACCCATTCGACCCGGGAACTCCCGTTCCCCTCTCGGCAAGGAGGACCGAGGACCACAGCGCACCCAGGCTGGAGGAGTCCTCTGACGCACAGCGGAACAACCGCATCCAGCCCCAGCACTCACTCACGCTTACCGGAAGTCGCTCATGCTCAGTAAACCGGCAGCAGCTTCCGACCCCTTGCCGACCAGCGACTTGAGCGCGTCGAGCAACGGCTCCCGCCCGCGCACCCGGCGATCGAGACGGCCCAGCGGCGGGGCGACGGTCAGGGCGCCCGGCGTGGGCGTCTCGGGCGCCGGCGCGGGAAACCCGAACTGGGCGTGCTGGGCGTAGATGACGACCGACTGGTCCGCCACACCGGAGAACTCCTCGACGAACGCGGTCAGTTGGCCGGACAACTCCGGATCCCGGGCCAGCAGCGTGCGCAGCGTGGCGTCCCACCGCTCCCGCTGCTCGCGCAGGATGATCTCCTGCCGGCCCGGTGGCGCGGCATCGAGCGCCGCCCGCGCGCGGTCCAGCTCCGCGACACCCTCGCGCCCCAGGATCCGGGCGATCCGGTTCCGGGCCGCCTGCCACGCGTCCGTGGTCATCAGCGCGACCATCGTGCCCGCGGCGGCGGCAGCGGTCTGGGTGAACAACTCTGCCCCGAACATCGAGGACCCCCTGTCGGCACACACCTCGACGGCTACGTCCGAACCCCTCTCCCGGCTTCAGGGTCTCATGTCCCTTCCATGGAAGGGGATTTGAGAGCGCAGGCGAAGTTCGAAAGTGCGGTATCGGGAGGGGCGGTCGCGGTGTTGTGTCCCGTGACACCGCACGAGGGGAGCCGTACATGCGTATCGGAGTGGCACCGCACCGCCTGTGGCCCGCGGGAGAGGACGAGCTCGACGGCGTCCTGGAAACGGCCCGCACGGCCGAGGACCTGGGCTTCGACCACGTCATCGCGAGCAGCCACCTGCTGGCCGGGGATCTCGGCGTCACTCCGGACCCGCTCGTCCTGCTGTCCGCCGTGGCCGGGGCGACCACCCGGATCGGCCTGGTGACCAGCGTCCTGATCCTTCCGCTCTACAACCCGGCCGTGATCGCGCACCAGAGCGCCACCCTCGACCGCCTCTCCGGCGGCCGCTTCACGCTGGGGGTCGGGACCGGCTGGGACGCCGAGGAGTTCGCCGCCGCGGGGGTGGCGTTCGCCGGGCGCGGCCGGCGCGCCGACGAACAGCTGGCCGTCATACGGGGTCTGTGGCGGGGCGGCGAGGGACAGCCGCGGCTCGGGGTGCGGCCGCGTGCGGACGGCGGTCCCGGGGTGTGGGTCGGCGGACACAGTGACGGGGCGCTGCGCCGCGCGCTGCGGTACGGCGACGCCTGGCACGGCTCCGGCCTCGACGCGGCCGGGCTCACCGAGGTACGGGACCGGCTGGCCGTACTCGGGGAGGAGGCGGGTCGGGATCCGGCCATGCCGCCGCTGGAGCTGACGGCGGGGCACTTCCTGCTGCCGCCGGGCTTCGCGGCGGCCGTCACCCCGCCCGGGCGTCGTCCGCTGGGCGGAGCGGACGCGACCGCGGAGAGCGTACGGGAGGAGCTCGGGCAGCTGGCCGATGCCGGGCTCACCGCGTGCTCCCTGTGGCTGCCGGTGGCCACGGAGGCGTTGCCGGACGCACTGGCCTGGGTCGCCGACGAGGTCCTCCCGCATTTCTCCAAGGGCTGACGATTTTCTCCAAGGACTGATGAGTGGGCGGACTGACGATTCGGCTTGCTTGTATGTGGTGATCATGTCAAACGGGTCGTCATCATGCGCCCATGGCGTTACGACCCTGGCGCACGGGAAGAGAAAGGGCGGCCGTCGCCGCTGCCGCTCTCACGCTGGCGCTCGCGGCCTGCGGCGACGACGGAGACTCCACGTCCTCGGACGGTGGGGGAACGACCATCACCGTGGCCGCGCTGCCGCTGAGCGACTGCGCCATGCTCTACATCGCACAGGACCGCGGCCTGTTCGAGAAGGAGGGCCTGGACGTCCGCGTCCAGCAGATCCAGCAGAGCCTCCAGGCACTGCCCGCCCTGGCCAAGGGCCAGATCGACATGGTGGCCAGCGCCAACTACGTCACCTACCTCCAAGCCCACGAACAGGGCACCCTCGACATCCGCATCGTCGCCGAGGCGATCAGGGCCGCGCCACGCATGATGGACGTCCTGGTGCCGAAGGACTCCGACATCAAGAGCCTCGCCGACCTCGAGGGCAAGAAGCTCGCCGTGAACGTCCTCAACAACGTGCAGTCGCTGACCTTCAACGAGATCCTCGAGAAGGAGGGAGTCGGCGACCCCGTCTACCGGCAGATCCCCTTCCCGCAGATGGGCGCGGCCCTGGAGAAGGGTCAGGTCGACGCCGTGCACGCCGTCGAGCCCTACGACAGCGCCATCCAGGACGAGTTGGGCGCGCGGATCCTCGTGGACGGGGCGTCCGCGCCCGTCGAGTCCATCCCGCTCAGCGGATACATCACCACCCGCCGGTACGCCGACCGGAACGCCGAACCGCTGGCCGCCTTCCAGCGGGCCATCGAGGCCGCCGTGAAGATCGCCGCCGAGGACCCCTCTGCCGTGCGCGACGCGCTGCCGACGTACACCAAGGTGACCAAGGAGCAGGCCGAGTCGATCGACCTGCCCGTCTATCCGCCGGACATGGACGGCGAGCAGATCGCCCGGCTCGCCGATCTCATGCGCAAACAGGGGATGTTGAAGAAGCCGATCGACCCGGCGACGCTGCTGGTGAAGTGAGAGGGCGCCGGCGGTGCGGGACGTGAGGGCGGCACGTCGGGAGTTCGGCCTCGGTGCCCTCGGCGTGCTGCTCGCCTTCGGCGTGTGCGAGGCGGTGAGCCGGGCCGGAATCGTCCGCCGCAGCTACCTCCCGCCCGCCTCCGAAGTCCTCGCCCGCGCCGCCGAGCTGGCGGGCGACGCGGCCTTCCTCGACGGAATCGGCGCCACCCTGCGCGCCTGGGCGCTCGGGCTCGGCCTCGCCTGCGTGATCGCCGTGCCGCTCGGGCTGCTGCTGGGCAGTGTGCCGCTCGTCGACTCCGCCGTACGCGCGATCGTCGAGGTCCTGCGCCCGCTGCCGTCCGTCGCGCTGATCCCGCTGGTCTCCCTGCTGCTCGGCTCCGGCACCGGCACCGAGGTCGCGCTGATCGCCTACGCCTGCGTCTGGCCCATCCTCTTCAACACCGTCTACGGCCTCGGCGAGACCGACCCCCTCGCCAAGGAAACCCTGCGCGCCTTCGGCTTCGGCCGGCTCGCCGTACTGCTGCGCGTGGAACTGCCCGGCACCGCCCCCTTCATCGCCGCCGGCATCCGCATCTCGGCCGCGGTCGCCCTCATCCTGGCCGTCGCCACGGAACTCCTCGCCGGCTTCGGCGAGGGCCTCGGCATCTTCATCGCCCAGGCCGGCCTGGCCACGGACGGCACCCTTGACGTGCTCGCGGGGGTGGTGTGGGCGGGGACGCTGGGACTGGTCGTCAACGGCGTACTGGTGTGGGGCGAACGACGGTTGTTCCCGTGGACGCCGGAGCATCGGGGGGCTGACGGGGGAGGCAGGGGGAGGTGAGCGGGGGGCTGGGGCCGGAGCCGGAGCCGGAGGGGAGTGGGAGCGGGGGTGTATCGGAGGGGAGTTCCGCGGGGGGTGTGGACGGCGGCGGGGCTTCTGCCGGTCGGGGTGGATCGGAGGGGGCTTCTTCGGGGCGGGGTGGATCGGAGGGGGCTTCTGCGGGTCGGGTTGGATCTGGCGGGGTGTCCGGGGGGCGGCCCGGATCGGAGGGGGCTTCTGCGGGGCGGGGTGGGTCGGGCGAGTCATCCGCGGAGCGGCCCGGATCCAGCGGGGCTTCTGCGGGGCGGCCCGGCTCAGGCGGGGCGTCCGCAGGTCGGCCCCGATCCAGCGGGGCGTCCGCGTGCCGGACTGGATCGAGTGGCGCACCCGCGCGCCCAGCCGCGTCGGACAGGATCGGCGCTGCGGACGGGATCGCCGCGTCGAACGGAACCTCCTCAGCCTCCCCGCCCCGTACCGGGACCTCACCACCTCGTACCGGCGTCGCGGCGCACCCCGCTCTCGTCCGCTGGCTCGTCCTTGTCATCGCCGTAGGTGCCTGGGAGGTGGCCGCCCGAGCCCATGGCAGCGTGTACTTCCCGCCCCCGGCCCGTATCGCGCGCCACGCCCACGACCTGTGGTTCTCCGGGCCCGTCCGGCACGCGTTCCTCACCTCCGCCGCCGTGGACGACATCCTGCCCAGCCTCGGCCGCCTGACCGCGGGGTTCCTGCTCGCCGCCGTCGCCGGGATCGCGCTCGGCATCGCGATCGGCCGCTCGCGCCGGGCGTACGCGCTGTGCAACCCCGTCCTGCAGTTCGCGCGGGCCGTCCCGCCACCTGCCCTGGTGCCCGTCTTCGTCGTCGTCTTCGCTTTCGGTACGCCGATGCAGATCGCGTCGATCGCCTTCAGCGCCGTCTGGCCGGTGCTGATCAACACGGCGGCGGGGGCGCTCAACACCGACCCGCTGCGCCTCGACGTCGCCGCCGTCCTGCGGCTGAACGGCGCCGAACGCCTGTGGTTCCTCGTACTGCCGTCCGCGCTGCCCCGCATCTTCGCGGGCCTGCGGCTGAGCCTGTCGCTCTCCCTCATCCTCATGGTGTTCTCCGAACTGCTGCCGGGCACCGCGAACGGCATCGGCTTCACCCTCACCGACGCCCAGTCCCGCTCCGACCTGCTCACCGTGTGGGCGGCCCTGGTCCTGCTCGGCGTCCTCGGGTATCTGCTCAACACCGCCCTCCTGGCGGTCGAGGGACGGCTGCTCAGCAGCGGGAAGGCCAGGTGACCGACCACATGCTCGACCTCTCGGCGGTGGGCCAGTACTACGGCGACCACCAGGTCCTGCACGACATCACCCTCACCGTCCCCGACGGCCAACTCCTGTGTGTCGTCGGACCGTCGGGCTGCGGCAAGTCCACACTGCTGCGCACGATCGCCGGCCTGCTCCCCGCGCGCGAGGGCACCGTCACGATCGACGACACCCCCGTCACGGGCGTCCCCGACCGCCTGGCCGTCGTCTTCCAGGACTACGGACGCTCCCTCCTGCCCTGGCTCACGGTCCGCGACAACGTCGCGCTCCCGCTGCGCCGGCGGGGCCTCGGCCGGGCCGAGCGGCGCGCCGAGGCCGACCGCATCCTCGACCGCGTCGGCCTCTCCGGCACCGCCCGCCGCCACCCCTGGCAGCTCTCCGGCGGCATGCAGCAACGCGTCGCCATCGCCCGCGCCCTGGTCTGCCGTCCCACCCTCCTCCTCATGGACGAACCCTTCGGCTCCCTGGACGCCCAGACCCGCGAGGACCTGGAGGACCTCCTCCTGGAGGTCCACCGCACCGACGGCGCGACCATCGTGTTCGTCACCCATGACATCGACGAGAGCGTCTACGTCGGCGACCGCGTCGTCGTCCTCACCCCGGGCCCCGCCTCGAAGATCGCCCTGGATCTGCCGGTCCCGCTCCCCGGTGAACGGGACCAGATCGCCACCAGGGGTCTGCCGGAGTTCGTGGCGCTGCGCGCTCAGGTGGGGCGGGCGGTGCGCGGGCAGGTCAGATGAGGCGGATGTCCTGCCACACGAGCCGGTGGTCCGACGTCGGCACAGTCGTGCCGTTCCCGACCAGCCGGTACAGCGGGTCGTCCGGGGTCGGCCAGAAGACGCCGTTCGCCGCCGGTATGAGCCCCCTGGACGGGATGACGTGGTCGACGCGCAGATTCCCGGGCGCGGTGTCCCCGAAGTCGGCCGTGTCGTACGCCGGATCACCGACGTGCGAGGCATTCGCCCCGCCCTGGAACCTCGCCGCCTCGACACCCCCGGCACTCGCCGGCGGCGTGGACGGCAGGCGCACCGCCGGGTGGTCGAGGAGCAGCCGTACGGCGTGGTCGTAACTGTCACCGTCGTACGGATCCGCGTTCAGGTCGCCCGCGAGCACGAACCGGGCCCCGGGCCGCAGCCCGCCCCGGCCGCCCTTGTCGTCGTACAGATACGCGCCGCGCCGGCGCCCGCCTATGTAGTCGGCCCACAGCCGGATCTCGTCGTGGTTGCGCCGGCCGTTGCGGTCCTCGGGCCCGTCGAAGGTGGGCGGCGTCGGATGCGACACCAGGAAGTGCACGGTGTCCGCCGCCGAGGGCCCGAGGCGCACCGGCACGTCCCAGTGGCTCTTGGAGGAGAGCCGCAGGACATCGCGCGCGGCGTCGCTGTAGTAGCCCTCGGGCATGACGTTGTCCGGCATGTCCTTCCACAGGAAGCGCTGGAAGGTGCGTATCGCGCGCGTGTCGATCGGGAACTTGGAGAGCACGAGCATGCCGTACTGCCCGGGGAACCAGCCGTAGCCGAAGGCGTCCTGGCCGTACGCGTCCGAACCGGGCGTCGTCACCGCCCCGTTGCGCCCGTCGAGGTCCACCCCGGAGGCCACGCCCGTGTTCACCGGGCCGGTGAAGTGGTACGGGAAGCGGATCGGCCGTGCCCCGCTCTGGCCCACGGCGAGGTAGTTGCGCAGGAACAGCCGGGCCGCGGTGCCGTCCTTGTCGTAGTCGAACTCGTTGACCAGCAGGACGTCGGGGTCGACGCGCTGGATGGTCTCCGCCACGTTGCGCGCCTGGGTGTTGTCCGGCGTGGACAGGTCGGTGACCAGTGCGCCCTGGGTGCCGCGGTTCAAGGACGCGTTGAACGTGGCGAACCGGACGGTCCGCCGGCCGGTCGCCGACGCGGGGACCGCGGTGGTGCCGGCCAGGGCCGCACCGGCGAGTGCGGCGAGCGTGGCGCGGCGGGAGAAGGTTCTGGGGTCGTGGTTCATCGGGGCTCCGGTGAGACGGCGGACACGTGAACTGTTGAAGTCTGCGCGCGTAGAGGTGAACGCCACAAGTGCCGCTCAGAACTCCCGGGTTCACCCCCGATTCACACGATGGTGTGATCATTCCCCGGCCTGTGGATGCCCCCGCGGGGCCCCGGGTAGGGCCCGGCCATGACGCAGCAGCCCTTCGAACTCCCGCACTTCTACATGCCGTATCCCGCACGGCTCAATCCACATGTCGACGAGGCCCGCGCCCACTCGACGCAGTGGGCGCGCGACATGGGCATGTTGGAGGGCTCCGGGATCTGGGAGCAGTCCGATCTCGACGCGCACGACTACGGCCTGCTCTGCGCCTACACCCACCCCGACTGCGACGGCCCGGCCCTGTCGCTGATCACCGACTGGTACGTGTGGGTCTTCTTCTTCGACGACCACTTCCTGGAGATCTTCAAGCGCACTCAGGACCGCGCCGGCGGCAAGGCCTACCTGGACCGGCTGCCGCTGTTCATGCCGATGGACCTCTCGACGCCGATGCCCGAGCCGCAGAACCCGGTCGAGGCGGGCCTCGCCGACCTGTGGACGCGTACCGTGCCGTCGATGTCGGCGGACTGGCGCCGCCGTTTCGCCGTGGCCACGGAGCACTTGCTCAACGAGTCCCTGTGGGAGCTGTCCAACATCAACGAGGGGCGGATCGCCAACCCCGTCGAGTACATCGAGATGCGCCGCAAGGTGGGCGGCGCCCCCTGGTCGGCCGGCCTCGTGGAGTACGCGACCGCCGAAGTCCCCCCGTCCGTGGCCGCATCGAGGCCCCTCAGGGTGCTGATGGAGACCTTCTCCGACGGCGTCCACCTGCGCAACGACCTGTTCTCCTACCAGCGGGAGGTCGAGGAGGAGGGCGAGCTCAGCAATGGCGTGCTCGTCCTGGAGACCTTCTTCGGCTGCACCACCCAGGAGGCCGCCGACACCGTCAACGACGTCCTCACCTCCCGCCTCCACCAGTTCGAGCACACCGCCCTCACCGAGGTCCCCGCCCTGGCCCTGGAACAGGGGCTCGCCCCGCACGAGGTGACCGCGGTCGCCAAGTACACGCAGGGACTGCAGGACTGGCAGTCCGGCGGCCACGAATGGCACATGCGCTCCAGCCGGTACATGAACGCGCGGGCCGAGACCACCAAGCCGTGGCAGGGCCTCACCGGCCCCGGCACCTCCGCCGCCGACGTCGGCGCACTGCTCGCCGCGGCCGGCGCCGAACGCCTGCGCGCCTACACGCACGTGCCGTACCAGAAGGTCGGCCTCTCCCTGCTGCCCGACTTCCACATGCCCTTCGAACTCGAACTCAGCCCGCACCTGGAGGGCGCCCGCAGCCGCCTCACCGACTGGGTGAACGCCATGGGCATCCTCCAGGAAGGCGTCTGGGACGAGGACAAACTCGCCGCGTACGACCTCCCGTTGTGCGCGGCCGGCCTCGACCCGGACGCGACCCCCGAGGCCCTCGACCTCAGCTCGCAGTGGCTCGCCTGGGGCACCTACGGCGACGACTACTACCCCCTCGTCTTCGGCCACCGCCGCGACCTGGCCGCCGCCCGCCTGACCACCGCCCGCCTCTCGGCCTGCATGCCCGTCGACGGCGAGGAGGCCGTCGTCCCGCTCAACGCCATGGAGCGCGCCCTCACCGACCTGTGGGCGCGTACGACCGCCAGGATGACGCCCGACCAACGGCGCACCCTGAAGGCCGCGATCGACGTGATGACCGAGAGCTGGGTGTGGGAGCTGTCCAACCAGCTCCAGAACCGCATCCCCGACCCGGTCGACTACCTGGAGATGCGGCGCGCCACCTTCGGCGCCGACCTCACCATGAGCCTGTGCCGGATGGGCCACGGCGCGGCCGTCCCGCCGGAGGTGTACCGCAGCGGCCCGGTCCGCTCCCTGGAGAACGCCGCCGTCGACTACGCCTGCCTGCTCAACGACGTGTTCTCGTACCAGAAGGAGATCGAGTACGAGGGCGAGATCCACAACGCGATCCTCGTCGTGCAGAACTTCTTCGGCATCGACTACCCGACCGCGCTCGGCGTCGTCCACGACCTGATGACCCAGCGCATGCAGCAGTTCGAACACGTCGCCGCACACGAACTGCCCGTCGTGTACGACGACTTCGCGCTCTCGGCCGAGGCGCGCGAGGTCATGCAGGGCTATGTCGTCGACCTGCAGAACTGGATGGCGGGCATCCTGAACTGGCATCGCGAGGTCGACCGCTACAAGGCCGACTGGCTGTCCGGCCGTGCCCACGGATTCCTGCCGGACCGGGCCCCTGTCGTGCCGGTCGGCTGAGGTCCGGGCGTCAGACGGGCTGTCCCGCGGCCCGCGTCGCGTGCTCCACCGCGGCTCGCGCCAGCGCCCGGACGATCGGGTGCGGGCGTGAGCCGTCGCCGGACAGCTCCGGCTGGAAGAGCGAGGCCAGGAAGAAGGGATGGCCCGGTAGTTCGGCGATCCGGACGTGACCGTCCTCGTCGTACCCGGAGAAGCGCAGGCCGTGCGCGCGCAGCGTGTCGAGGTGGCGGGTCGGGCCGTACGCGCAGAAGTAGTGCTCGACCGTGCGCTCCGAGCCGATCACCGACTGGGCGAGTGAGCCCGGCTCGACGCTCACCACGGCCTCGTGGCCGACGAGCGAACAGGCGAGCGGCTCGATGAGGAAGTCGTCGGCGTCCGGGTCGTTCTCGGCGTGCGCCACCCGCGTCAGACCGCACACGTCACGCGCGTACTCCAGGAGCGCGTGCTGGAATCCGCCGCACGTGCCCAGGAACGGAATCCCCGCCACGCGCGCGGTACGGATCGCGGCGAGCACGCCGGTTTCGCTGCGGTAGGGGCTGCCGGGTACGACCCACACCGCGTCGAACCCGCGTACGGCGCCTTCCTCCGCCGCCTCCTCGGACGGGATCCAGTAGGCGTCCAGGACGAGCCGGTCGCGCTCGGCGAGGGCGTCGAGGAGGAGCGGGATGCGGGTGTGGGACACGACGTTGGGGGAGCGGTCGCCGACAAGGGCGAGCCGGGCTGTGGTGGTGGTCATGGGCTCATCCTGTGCGCGGCCCGGAGTTCACGTCCAACGATGATTCCTGCACCCTCGATAAGCAGAGCTGATGGGGTGCGGGATCCTGGCCGGCATGGACCCGCACCTCCTGCGCACCTACGTCACCGTCGCCCGCCTCTCCTCCTTCTCGGAGGCCGCCCGCACGCTGGGCTACACCCAGTCGGCGGTGTCCCAGCACATCGCGGCCCTCGAACAGGACCTCGGCGCACCGCTGCTCACCCGCCGCCCCGTCGTGCCCACCGCGGCCGGCGAGCGGCTCCTCGAACACGCGGGCCCGCTGCTGCTGCGCCTGGACGCGGCCCGCGCGGACGTCGTACGCGTGGCGGCGGCCCCGGAGCACGGCCTGACGCTCGCCGCCGCGCCGACCGCCCTCGGCCCGCGGGCCGTCGCCGCGCTGCCCGCCGCCGGGGTGACGGTGCGGGTGCTGGCCCGCGACGGGATCCCGGCGGCCGTCGCCACCGGCACCGCCGACCTGGGCCTGGTCGACGGCCTGGCCGCACCCAGCGATCCACTGCGGCTGCCCGACGTGGCCCCGTTGACCACGCACGGCGTCGGCGAGGAACCCGTGTGCGTCCTGCTGCCCGCCGCCCACCCGCTGGCCCGGCGCACCGGACTGCGCCTCGCGGACCTCTCCGCCGCCCGCTGGCTGGACGCCCCCGACGCGGGCCTGCCGCTCGCCCAACTCCGTGCGGCGGGCGGCGGCGGCCACGGCTTCCGGCCCGCCCTGCGCTACGAGGGCACCGACGTGCGCCTCCTGACCGCCCTGTCCCTCGCCGGCCACGGCCTGACCCTGCTGCCCCGGTCGGTGGCCGCCGGGGTGCCCGGCGCGGTCGCCGTCCCGGTCACCGAGCCGCGGGTCGTGCACCGGACGGAACTGGTGTGCACGGGGGCCCCGCGGGGAGCGGCGGCCCGGCTGATGGAGGTGCTGGTGGGGCGGAAGTGAGTACCTTCCCGCCCCTGACCGAGGGCCAGTCTCACTCGTTCGTGGCTCGTGGTGCGCCGGTGCGCCGGGTAGATCAACAAGCGGGATCGATCCGCGACCGCCGGAGGCGATCCGCACCAGCCGGAGGCGATCCATGGAACAGACTGCGTTGCGTCCCAAGCCGATGCCCGGCCGGGAACCCGGCGGCGGCACCAAGCCCGGCGCGGCCAGGCGCCCGCACGCCGCGCGCCGGCGTGGCCGGCGGCTGCGGGCCCTGCTGTTCGCCCTGTCCGTCGGCACGGTCCTGGTCCTGTCCGGCGTCGGCCTCGGCACGGTCGGCGCCACAGTGATCGGCCTGAGCAAGCTCGCCGAACTCCAGCGGCAGGCGGGGGAGCAGGGACGGCCGGGGCAGGCGGTGCCGGGAGCGTCGGGCGGCTGGGGGAGCGCGTCCGCCTCGGCGCGCCCCGGACCTTCCGTCTCGACCACGACCGCTGCGCCGGCGCCCGTCGGCGTGACCCTCGGCCTGGAGGCCGTGGACGCCGAGAAGGTGGGCGCCCAGGTCGTCGGCGTCCACGTCCCCGGCCCGGCGTTCTCGGCGGGCCTGGTCCGCGGCGACGTACTCCTCGTGTTCGGCCGCACCCGGGTCGACTCGGCGGCCGACCTCGCCCGAGCGGTCGCCGACGCCCGCCCCGGCAAGGAGGTCGTGCTGACGGTCCGCCACCGCAGCGGCGGCTACCAGCAGTTGACGGTCGTGCCCGGCGTCGTCACATGACTACCCGCAGCAGTTGACGGTCGTCCCCCGGCGTCGTCACATGACCACCCGGAAGTGACTCGTCAGCCGCCCCCCGTCGTCCAGCACGTGAAAGGCCAGCCCGACCGGAGCGTCCCGGTCCGCGATCTGCTCGCCCTCCCAGGGCAGCCGCAGCGTCCAGGTCACCCCCGGCCCGACGACCAGCGGGCGCCCGGCGAACACGGTCGCGGCGGGCGTGTGCGCGTGACCGGTGATCAGCCCGGCGATCTCGGGACGGCGCTCCAGCAGTGCCGCGAGCCGGTCGGGCCGGCCCAGCCGGTAGGAGTCGGGCTGGGGGCACCTCCCACGCCCTTCAGGCGGTGGGGGAGGGTGGTGCAGCGCGACCGGCGGGTGATGGAAGGCCAGCAGCGCCGGAAGGCTCCCGCCGAGTTCGTCGAGGGTCGCCTCGATCCAGTCGTACGTCTCCTCGTCCAGGGCACCTTCGTCGCTGCCCGGGATGCTGGAGTCGCACATCAGCACGGCGCCGTCGTCGAAGACGTGCGCGCTGTTGACCGGTCCGTCGGCCGAGGGGCGGTCGAGCAGGGCCTTGCGGTACGGCGCCCGGCTGTCGTGGTTGCCCGGGCAGGTCAGTACCGGGAACGGGGCGTCACCGTCGCGCGGCCGAGGATGCGGGCGGCCTCCTCGTACTCCGCCTCCGTGCCGTGGTCCGCGAGTCCCCGGTCACCAGCAGTGCGTCCACCCGCCCCGGCAGCCGCCACAGCCGGTCACGCACGCGCTCGGCGCGTTCGGTCGCCCGGGTGCTTCCGTCCAGATGCAGATCGCTGATGTGCGCGAGTACGAGCACGAAAAGTGCCTCCTGGGGGTGTGTCTAATGGAGTGCCGCGATCTAAGCATTAGGAATAATGGTCGTGCAACGCTCGGACATCAGGAGAAAAGGCCGTCGGCGCGTCCGAAAGACCTGGCAACCGGCTCGCGCCGCCCCCGCTGTCCGGGCAGGATGCTGCCCGTAGTCCCTTCACCCGCCCCGGGAGGCCCGGATGACCGGCAGTACGGCCGCGCCCTTCACCGCCGACGACTACAGGGCCCGTATGGAACGCGCGGCGCGGGCGGCCGCCGAGACCGGGCTGGCCGGGCTGCTGGTCGCACCGGGACCGGACCTGGTCTGGCTCACCGGCTACACGCCCACCGCGACCACCGAACGGCTCACCCTGTTGGTCCTCGCCCCCGGACAGGATCCCGTCCTCGTCGTCCCCACCCTGGAGGCCCCGGACGCCGCGAAGGCGCCCGGCGCGTCCGCACTGACCCTGCGCGACTGGACCGACGGCAAGGACCCCTACGCCGCCACCGCAGCCCTCCTCGACGCCTCCGGCAGCTTCGGCGTCAGCGACAACGCCTGGGCGATGCACCTCCTGGGACTGCAGAAGGCGCTGCCCGGCACCTCCTACGCCTCCCTCACCGAGGCCCTGCCGATGCTGCGCGCCGTCAAGGACGCGGCGGAGCTCAAGCTGTTGGCGGCCGCGGGCGCGGCAGCGGACGCAACGTTCGAGGACATCCGGAACGTTCCCTTCGCCGGCCGCAGGGAGTCCGAGATCGCCGCGGACCTCGACCGGCTGCTGCGGGAACACGGCCACGCACAGGTCGACTTCACGATCGTCGCCTCCGGCCCCAACGGCGCCAACCCGCACCACGAGGTGGGCGACCGGGTCGTCGAGCGCGGCGACATGGTCGTCCTGGACTTCGGCGGCCTCAAGGACGGCTACGGCTCCGACACCTCCCGCACGGTCCACGTCGGCGAACCCAGCGACGAGGAACGCCGGGTCCACGACCTGGTGCGCGCGGCCCAGGAGGCGGGCTTCCGTGCGGTACGGCCCGGCGTCGCCTGCCAGGAGGTCGACCGGGCCGCCCGCGCGGTCATCGCCGACGCCGGGTACGGCGAGTACTTCATCCACCGCACCGGCCACGGCATCGGCGTCACCACGCACGAGCCGCCGTACATGATCGAGGGCGAGGAGCAGCCCCTGGTGCCCGGCATGTGCTTCTCCGTGGAACCCGGCATCTATCTGCCGGGCCGGTTCGGGGTACGCATCGAGGACATCGTCACCGTCACCGAGGACGGCGGCCGCCGCCTCAACGACACGACCCGCGAGATGGTGATAGTGGACTGACGCAGCAGCGACAGCACGAGCAGGAAGCCCCTACGTCCTCAGGAACGACAACGGCGCGACCATGACCCAGGCACCGACACCCACCGCGGACACCGTCCGCCGGCTGGTCCGCACCCTGCTCAAGGAGGGCGCGGCCGACACCGGCGGCCCCGACGTGCGGCCCGCCGCCGAGGGCGGCGAACCCGCCACCTGGTGGGTCGGCACGCGCCATGTGCTGCGCCTGGCCCCCGACCGCGAGGCCGCCGCCCGCCGACGCCGCGAACTGCGCCTGCGTGACCTCGTCCGCCCCCACCTGCCGGTCGCGGTGCCCACGAGCGTGGCGCACGGCGAGTGGGCGCCCGGGCTGACGTACACGCTGGACACGAAGCTGCCCGGCGGCTCCGGGGAGGACCACGACGTGTCCGCCGTCGGCGAGGCCGACCTGGCCGGGCTGCTCACGGGCCTGCGCGAGGTGCCGGTCCGGCAGGCGGAGGCCCTCGGGGTGCCGCGCGCCGGACCGCGCTCCCTCGAGGCCCTGCGCCGGGAGGCCGAGCGCGCGGTCGAACGCCTGGCCAAGGCCGACGAGTTCGACCCCGCGAGCCTCCAGCAGCTCACGGCCCCGGCCGCGGTCCAGCTCGCCGCCCAGTCCGGCAGCGCGGTCCTCGTCCACCACGGCCTCACCGGCGACCACCTCGTGGTCAGCCCAGACGGCCGGGTGCGCGGGGTCCTGGACTGGACCGACGCGGTCGTCGGCGACCCCGCCGAGGACATCGCCGGCCTCGCCCGCGCCGTCGGCTCCCCGGCCGCCGTCCGCGCCGCCACCCTCGCCGGCTACGGCGCCCGCCCCTGCCTGCGCGGCCTGTGGCTGGCCCGCTGCGACACGGTCGTCCAGCTCGCCGCCAGCCTTCAGGGCCGCGACGACACCCCCCTCCCGCTCCTCAGGACCCGGCTGCGACGCGCCTGGGAGGCGATCCTGCTGGAACGGGTGACGGAACTGCGGGACGAGGAGACGGACGAGTAGCGGTACGGAGACATCCGCCGGGCGCCGGTTCTGACCAGTCCTCTCAGCCCTCTCAGCCCTATCAGTCCTGCAGCAGCACCACGCACGACTCCCCGGGCACGCGCAGCATCCCGTCCGGCCCCGACGCCTCGACGGGCTCCCAGGCGGCGAGCACGCGCGCGGGGCGGGAGCCGAGGGGGATCGCCGCCGGCTCCTTGGCGAGGTTCACGACCACACGGACGTCACCGCGGCGGAAGGCGAGCCACCTGCTGTCCTCGTCGTAGGCCACCTTGGTGTCGGCGAGGTCCGGATCCGTGAGGTCCGCCTGCTCGTGCCGCAGGGCGATGAGCCGGCGGTACCAGGCCAGCACGCGCGCGTGGGGCTCGCTCTCCGGCTCGGACCAGTCGAGACAGGAGCGGTCGCGGGTGGCCGGGTCCTGCGGGTCGGGGACGTCCTCCTCGGCCCAGCCGTGCGGGGCGAACTCCCGCCGCCTGCCCCGCCGTACGGCATCGGCGAGCTCGGGGTCGGTGTGGTCGGTGAAGAACTGCCAGGGGGTGCCCGCGGCCCACTCCTCGCCCATGAACAGCATCGGTGTGAAGGGCGAGGTGAGCGTCAGTGTCGCCGCGCAGGCCAGCAGGCCGGGGGAGAGGGAGGCGGACAGGCGGTCGCCCTGGGCACGGTTGCCCACCTGGTCGTGGGTCTGGGTGTAGCCGAGGAGCCGGTGCGCCGCGACGCGGTTGCGGTCCAGGGGACGCCCGTGGTGTCTGTTCCGGAAGCTGGAGTACGTGCCGTCGTGGAAGTAGCCGCCGGTGAGCGTCTTGGCGACCGCCGCGAGCGGGGCGCGCGCGAAGTCGGCGTAGTAGCCCTGGGACTCGCCGGTCAGCGCGGCGTGCAGGGCGTGATGGAAGTCGTCGTTCCACTGGGCGTGCAGTCCGAGGCCCCACTCCGCGCGCGGGGTGACCAGTCGCGGGTCGTTCAGGTCCGACTCGGCGACGAGGAAGAGGGGACGGCCCTGGTCGGCGGCGAGGCCGTCCACGGCGGTCGACAGTTCCTCCAGGAAGTGGCACGCGCGCGTGTCCGCCAGTGCGTGCACCGCGTCCAGACGCAGTCCGTCGATCCGGTAGTCGCGCAGCCACGCCAGCGCACTGCCCAGCAGATACGCCCGCACCTCGTCCGAACCGGGCGCGTCCAGGTTCACCGCGGAACCCCAGGGCGTGTGGTGGGTGTCCGTGAAGTACGGGCCGAACGCGGGGAGGTAGTTGCCGGACGGACCCAGGTGGTTGTGCACCACGTCCAGGACCACGCCCAGACCGAGCTCGTGCGCCCGGTCGACGAAGCGTTTCAGCGCCTCGGGGCCGCCGTACGGCTCGTGCACCGCCCACAGCGACACCCCCTCGTACCCCCAGCCGTGCCGCCCGGGGAAGGGGCACAGCGGCATCAACTCGACGTGCGTGACGCCCAGTTCAACGAGATGCCCGAGCCGCTCGGCCGCCGCGTCCAGGGTGCCCTCGCGCGTGTACGTGCCCACGTGCAGCTCGTACAGCACGGCACCCGGCAGGGGACGGCCCGCCCACTCGGCGCGCCACGCGTACCGCTCGTGCTCGACGACCGCACTGAGCCCGTCCGGCCCGTCCGGCTGCCGGCGCGACCGCGGGTCGGGCAGCACGGGGCCGTCGTCCACCGCGAAGCCGTACCGTGATCCGTCCCGCGCGTCCGCCTCTCCCCACCACCAGCCCACGCGCCCCGGATCGCGCTCCAACGCGCGCGTGACGCCGTCGCACTGGAGCGTCACACGATCGGCCTGTGGTGCCCACACCTCGAACTGCACGGACGGTTCCCCTTCGTCTGCTCACCGTGATGTAGCCCGTCCATCGTGCTTCAAACGCGATCAATACGCCGGTGAATCCGCCCCATTGCGGCAGGTGTCGCCAGGTGCGCGCGCGTGGCGGCCGTTTCCGCGTTTTCTGGACACCCGGCGTCCCCTGTCCGACAATCACGAACGTGACGTCGTCCTTCGAGTTCAACACGTACCCCGCGCGGCTGTCCGACGCGGAGCGCGACAAGGCGCTGCAGGTGCTCCGTGACGGCGTCGCGATGGGCCGGCTCTCGCACGACACCTTCGTGCGGCGGATGGAACTGGCCCTCCTGGCCCGCCGCTCCGACGAGCTCGCGGTGCTCACCGCCGACCTGCCCACGGAGAACCGTCTCTCGCGCCTGGTGTTCGGCACCGTCGAGGCGGTCTCCGGTTTCACCGTACGGCTGCGCAGGGCCTGGCAGGCCGAGCGGCTGCCCAAGCTGCTGCTGCCGCACCCCGGCGCCGGGCACGCCCTGCGTATCGGCCGTGACCCCGCCAACGGGCTGCGCCTGACCCACGAGACGGTGTCCCGGGTGCACGCCGAACTCAGCCGCCAGGGCGGCATGTGGGTGCTGCGCGACCTCGGCTCGACCAACGGCACGACGGTGAACGGGCGGCGGGTCATCGGCGCGGCCGTCGTCCGCGAGGGCGACCAGATCGGGTTCGGGCGGATGGCTTTCCGGCTCGCGACCGACTGAGTCCGCCGGGTCCGCCGAGTGCGGCCGAGTCCGCGGAGTCCGTCGAGTTCACTGAGCCAACGCTTAGCTCTGGCCCATGGTTGACGCACTGCTGTGCCTCAAGTCCCTTTGCTCTTCATGGTGTTGACGTACCCGTCAAGTCGTGACTGACTGTGCGTACACCATGCACATCAGGTGAACCGACGGCACCACATGTGGAGGTGTGCCCTGCCGCCACTCCTCCGCTACCCGACCGTCGACGAACTCGGCGCCCGGGCGGCCGCCCTCGTCGCCCGCCACCCCGAGGACTCCCGACTGCGCCGGGCGGGCGTCTCCCGCGCGGGTACCCCCATGTGGCTCCTCTCCGTCGGTCACGGCAGCCGCCAGGCCCTCGTCGTGGCGGGACCGCACGCCAACGAACCCGTGGGCGGCGCCACCGTCCTCCGGCTGGCCGAGCGGGCCCTGGCCGACCCCAGCCTCACCGTGGGCGCCGACGCCACCTGGAACCTGCTGCTCTGCCTCGACCCCGACGGCCTGCGCCGCAACGAGCGCTGGCTGAGCGGTCCGTACACCCTTGGCCACTACTTCCGGAACTTCTTCCGGCCCGGCTTCCTGGAACAGCCCGAATGGCTGCCCGACGGCGCGGCCGACGCGGTACTGCCCGAGACCCGGGCCCTGCTCGACCTCCAGGACGAACTGCGGCCCTTCTTCCAGTGCTCCCTGCACGGCGTGGACGTCGGCGGCGGCTTCGTCGAGCTCACCCGCGACCTGCCCGGCCTCGCGCAGCGCGTCGCGCACACCGCGGCCCGCCTCGGCATACCGCGCGAACTCGGCCCGTACGACACCCTGTACTGGCCGAATCTCGGTCCCGCCGTCTACCGAATACCCCCGCCCAGGCCGACCGACCTGGCCGCCGCGATCACCGAGGCCGCCGTCGAGTCCACCTGGTTCCACCCGCACCGGCACGGCACGGTGACCGCCGTCGTCGAGGCGCCGATGTGGGGCGTGGCCGCCGTGGAGGACGGCACACCGCCCGCCGACGCCGCCGCGGTGCTGCGCGCCGTCAGCCACACCCTGCGCCACGACGCGCACCTCCTGGATCGGATCCTCGCCCGGATCCGGCCCCACCTCGCCGCCAACCCCGACGCGGCCCGCCTGCTCGCCCCGGTCGAGGACTATTTACTGGTCTGCCCCGGCCTCGCCGACGCGTGGGACCCCGACATCGCCGCGGGCGAGCGCCCGCTGCCGCCCCTCAGCACCGCCCACCTGACCGCTCTGCGCATCGCCGGACGACGCCTCGCCCTGCGGACGGCGGGGCTGCTGCACCAGCTCGTGACCCGCTCCGGCACCGACCCGGCCGGCGCCCTGCCGGAGCTGGACCGGCTGGTCGACGAGTGGTGCGCCGACTACCGCGACGGCTGCGGGGCGCGCTGGATCCCGGTCGCGCGCCAGGTGGAGTACCAGTCGCGGGTCGTACTCGCCGCGTTCGAGCTCGCCGGCCGGCACGCGCCCGCCCGCTCCCGTTCGGGTGAGTCGGGGTGGGGTTCCGAGCCCGCCGTGCCGATGCATCGGGAATGACGTACACGACCACGACGACAGCGGTACGGGGCGGCCTGCTCGCGGCGGCCGCCCTCCTCCTCGCCACCGCCGCCCCGGCGCAGGCGACCTCCCAGGAGTCCGCCCGGGGCGACTGGCTCTTCGTCACGCTCACCACGGGCGACACCCGCTCCAGCGGCACCCGCGGCACCCTGCTGCTGTGCGACCCGCCCCAGGGCCACGGGCGCGCCGCCGAGGCCTGCGCGCAACTCGAGACGGCCGGCGGCGACATCGGTGCCGTCCCGACCCGGGAGGTGTACTGCCCGATGATCTACGCGCCGGTGACCGCCCACGCGCGCGGAGAGTGGCAGGGGCGGCCTGTCGAGTATGAGGAGACCTTCTCCAGCATGTGCGTCCTGGGGGCACGCACGGGGGCGGTCTTCGCGCTGGACGGCTGACGCCGCACGGGGTGAGGCGCTGCACGCGCGCGTGGCGCACCCCGTACGGCCGCTCCTCACGCGCGCGTGGCCACGGATCCCGTACGGCTGTTCACGCCGTCAGGTCGCGTGCGTGCAGCGCCGCCGCGACGACCGTGCGGGACTGGTGCTCGACCTGGTGCTCCAAGGGCACCCAGCGGGCCCGGAAGCGTTCCGCGAAGGCGTGGCTCCAGGTCGCGACGAGCCTCTCGAGCCGCGGTGCCGCAGGGTCGTCGGTCTCCTGGAGCACCCGAAGCAGCATGGCCGCCGCCCGCAGCGGCACCCGGCGCGCGAAGGCGTCCACGCTGCCGACGTACGCCCTGGTGTTGTCGGCGGGCGGGGTGTGGACCCAGTCCGCGGCCAGCCCCGGCACCAGCTCGAGCCCCCACTTGGCCGCCCTCATCAGGGGCCCGTCGTCCCCCTGCAGACGGGGCAGCGCGTCGGCCAGCACCTCCTCCACCGCCCGCGAGTCCCGCAGCAGCCGGCCCGCCAGCTGCCGCAGCGCCGCGGCCGGCGCCGGGTGCGGCGCCGGGTCGTCCACCAGGTCGCTCGCCCACATCGGCACCTCGACGACAGCGGTCAGACCGCCGTACCGGTGGGCGTGGTACCAGGTGCTGTGCCGTGCGTCGTCCGGCATGCTCGGGTACGCCGCACCCGCGCCCGGCGACGGCATGACGTGCACGCCGGGTCCGGTGGCGGGCCAGCCCGCGGCGTCCGAGGCGCCCGTCTCCACCGGGATGTTCAGCTCCGCCGCGGACTTGGCGAACGGCTCGGCGAGACCCGGGACGTCCTTCGTCAACTGGACCCAGCTGCCGCCCAGGTCGGTCCCGTGCAGCGTCACCTGGAGGTAGGGGCGCAGTTCGTCGATGACGCCGGTCAGGGCGCGTGTCTCGGGCGGCAGCCGGTCGGGCGGCAGCACGGAGGGAGACCACTCCGGCTGCTCCGGTCCCGCGGGCCGGAAGAACCCGAGGTGGTAGTCGAACAGGCTGCGCGGCGCCGGGGTGACATGCAGGCTCGCCCCGTCGGGATCGGCGCACAGCAGGAAGTGCCAGGACGTGTCGGTGCGTAACTCCCGGTCGTTCAGCACCCGTTCGGCGACCGCGAGGAGCGTGGCGCCGCCGGTCGGCTCATTGGAGTGGGCCCCGGCGACCACCAGCACGGCACGGCGGGCGTGGCCCATGGACAGCAGGTGCAGGGGCCTGCCCGCCCGAGAGGCGCCCACCTGTCTCAGCGCGCACACGCCGGGCCGGTGGGCGGCCAACGCCCGTGCGGACGCGACCAGTTCGGTCACCGTGGGGTAGCGCAGCTCCGGCAGGAGACTCACCCCCGTCACGTCCGCCCGGCTTCGCCATCGCAGTACCCCACGCTCCCGTTGACGTGTCAAGGACGGCACGGGGGAGGCTCCAGGGGGCGCCCAGATGCATTTGCCGGCAGCAGGTGGAGCCGTACCTGTCGGCGGGGTCGCGGGCGCCCGGCCCGCCGGGGCGCGGGCCTCGGAACCCACCCCCCGCCGCGGCCCGCACCCGGCCGGAACCGGGTACTCCGCACCGATTGCCGTGCGTCCTTGCGCGTGTACGCCGTCGTCGAGCCCCTCGGCGGCCGACGCCCCGCCAATCGCCACTGCTCGCCACCACACGCCGTCCCTCCGCCACGAGCCCCGGGAGCGCGCGCGGGCGCACGCCGGTCGTGAGGACGGGGCGGCGGTGCGGGCCGGGCGGCACACGCCCCCTCCATCGGCCCTCTCGCCCGACTCGGCCCACAGGGCCCCAGCGCGCCCGGCGCCCCGCCACTCGCCACCACACGCCGCCTACCTGGCACGAGCCCGGGGAGCGCGCGGGCGCACGCCGGTCGTGAGGACGGGGCGGCGGTGCGGGCCGGGTGGCGCACGCCCCCTTCATCGGCGCTCTCGCCCGACTCGGCCCACAGGGCCCCAGCGCGCCCGGCGCCCCCCCCGCCACTCGCCACCACACGCCGCCTACCCGGCACAAGCCCCGGGAGCGCGCGCGGGCGCACGCTGGTCGCGAGGGCGAGGTCGCGGTGCGCTCCGAGCGGCGCACGCCCCCGCCGCCGGCCCCACTCGCCCGACTCAGCCCACCCGCTCCAGCAACGCCACCGGCAGCCCCTCGAAAAGCTCCGCCACGCGCGCGTGCCCCGTGAACTCCCGTTCCGGAGCCAGAACGTCCGCCCACCGGCCCGGCGGCAACGGCAGCAGGGTGTCCCGCCAGCCGCCCGCCTCCGCCAGCCGCAGCGACAACCGGGTCGCGGCCGTGAGGACCGCTCCCGAGCGCGTGAACGCCACGCAGTGGGCCGCCGCCGGGCCCTCGGCGGCCAAGGGCGCGTAGGTCGCCGAGTCGCCGAAGACGTCGGGGCGGCGGGCGCGCAGGCCCAGCGCCGCCCGGGTCAGCGACTCCTTGGCGCCGGGATGCTCCGGGGGGAATGGCACGGGCCGGCGGTTGTCCGGGTCGACCAGGGCGCGGTACTCGCTCTCCGTGCCCTGGTAGAGGTCCGGCACCCCCGGCATCGTCAGGTGGACCAGGGCCGTGCCGAGCAGGTTGGCGTGGATGTGGGGCTCCAGCAGGCTCCGGAAGGCGGTCACCTGCTCCCCCGGTGCCCCGCACGGCCCCGCCGCGACGAACGCCGCCACCGCCTCCTCGTACGCGGGCTCCTGCTCCGTCCAGCTCGTGTACAGGCCGGCCTCGCGCACATGTTTGAGCAGGGCCTCCTGGACGCGCTCGGCGTCCGCCCGCCCCAGCCCGAACACCGTCTGCCAGGCCGCCCACGCCAGCTGCGCGTCCGGCACGCCCTCGCCGGTGCGTGTGACCTCGGCCAGGACGTCGGCCCAGCGCTGCGGACACTCGGTGAGCACCGCCAGGGCCGCCCGTACGTCGGCGCTGCGCTTGGTGTCGTGGGTCGACACCACCGTCCCGGAGACCGGCCAGTCGCGCTGCACGCGCGCGCAGTAGGCGTGGAAGTCCTCCGGCAGGACGGCGGGCCTGCCCGGGTTCCCGCCCACCTCGGTCGCCGACAGCAGCGGCACATAGCGGTAGAACGCCGTGTCCTCCACGGACTTGGCGCGCAGCGCCGACGAGGTCTGCGCGAACCGGGCCTGGAACTCCACGAACGCGGGCCCGTCGCCGTACCGGCCGAGCACCAGGTCGCGCACGACGTCGACCGCGCCCGCCTCCTCGGGGACGACGAAGGCGAGCCGGGCCTCGGCCGCGGCCTCCTCGGTGACGATCCGGGCCGCGTCCCCGGAGGCGTACGGACGGTAGACCTCCAGGCGGACGAGGAGCTCCTGGAGCGCGGTACGCAGCGCCCAGGGCGCACGGTCGCGCAGCGCCGGCTCCGGCGACAGGGCGCACAGGCGGCTCGCCACCCGGGTCAGCCGGTCGGTCTCCGTCGCCAGCTCGTGCGTGAGGACCTTGTACGCCGCCCGCCGCACGGTCGCCTCCCAGTCCCCGCCCCGGTCCGTCTGCGGGGCCGCGAACCGCCGGTACTGGCCGAGGAGTTCCCCGGCCCCCGCCGGATCCGCGAAGAGGCCGTCGACGTGCCGCAGGGCGTCGTAGCCGGTGGTGCCCGAGACGGGCCAGGAGGCCGGCAGCGGCTCACCGTCCGACAGGATCTTCTCCACGACCGTCCAGCGGCCGCCGGTCGCCTCGTGCAGCCGCAGCAGGTAGGCGTCGGGGTCGGCGAGGCCGTCGGGGTGGTCGATGCGCAGGCCGTCGATCACGCCCTCGTGGAGCAGCGCCAGGATCTTGGCGTGGGTGGCCTCGAACACCTCCGGGTCCTCGACCCGGACCCCGATGAGCTCCGAGATGCTGAAGAAGCGCCGGTAGTTGAGCTCCGTACGGGCCAGCCGCCACCACACCGGCCGGTACCACTGCGCGTCCAGCAGTTGCGGCAGCGGCAGTTCCTCGGTGCCCGCGCGCAGCGGGAACACGTGGTCGTAGTAGCGCAGCAGCTTCCCGTCGACCTCAAGATGCTCGATCTCCGAGCCGAGCGGGTGCCCGAGCACCGGCAGCAGCACCTGGCCGCCCTGCGCCTCCCAGTCGATGTCGAACCAGCGCGCGTACGGCGACTTGGGGCCCTCCCGGAGGACCTCCCACAGGGCACGGTTGTGCCGAGGGGCCATGGCCATGTGGTTGGGCACGATGTCCACGACCAGGCCGAGCCCGTGCTCCCGCGCGGTGCGCGCCAGCGCCCGCAGCCCCTCCTCGCCGCCGAGTTCCTCGCGCACGCGCGCGTGGTCCACGACGTCGTAGCCGTGCGCCGAGCCCGGGACGGCCTCCAGGACGGGCGACAGGTGCAGATGCGAGACGCCGAGCGAGGCCAGGTACGGCACGGCCGCCTCCGCGGCCGCGAACGGGAACTCGGGCTGCAGCTGCAGCCGGTAGGTGGCCGTCGGCACCGCCGGGTCAGATCGCTCAGGTGTCATGCAAACCTACGTACCCGCCCGGCCGCCTTTCGTGTCATCGACACTCCGTGTGCGCACGCGCGCGCGTGCCCGACAACAGACACGCGCGCGCGTGACGCCCTCCTAGACCGGCCGCTGCAACACGACCATGCTCCGGTCCACCAGCGTCAGCCGGTCCCCGGCCTGCACCTTCGCGACCGTGCCCGGCGGCACCCCGTCCGTGCGGGCGGTGTCGACCAGGACCTGCCACTGCCGGCCGTGGTTGACCGGCACCACGAACTCCAGGGTCTTCGGCGAGGCGTTGAACATCAGCAGGAACGAGTCGTCGGTGATCCGCTCCCCGCGCGCGCCCGGCTCGGAGATCGCGTTGCCGTTCAGGAACACCGTGAGCGCCGACGCCTGCGAGCGGTCCCAGTCCCGCTGGGTCATCTCTTTGCCCTCGGGGGTGAACCAGGCGATGTCCGACAGCTCGTCGTGCGTGCCCTCCACGGGCCGCCCGTGGAAGAAGCGCCGTCGGCGGAAGACGGGGTGCTCCTTGCGCAGCCGCACGATCGCGCGCGTGAAGTCCAGCAGTTCACGCTCGGGCCCCTCGGCTTCCGGCCACCGCACCCAGGCCAGCTCGCTGTCCTGGCAGTACGCGTTGTTGTTGCCGCGCTGGGTGCGCGCGACCTCGTCGCCGTGGCTGATCATCGGGACGCCCTGGGAGAGCATCAGCGTGGCGATGAAGTTCCGCCTCTGCCTCGCCCGCAGCTCCAGCACGGCCGGGTCGTCGCTCTCGCCCTCCGCCCCGCAGTTCCAGGACCGGTTGTGGCTCTCGCCGTCCCGGTTGTCCTCGCCGTTGGCGTGGTTGCGTTTCTCGTTGTACGAGACCAGGTCGTTCAGGGTGAAGCCGTCGTGGCAGGTCACGAAGTTGATCGAGGCGAGCGGGCGCCGCCCGTCGTCCTGGTACAGGTCGGACGAGCCGGTCAGCCGGGACGCGAACTCCGCCAGCGTGCGCGGCTCGCCGCGCCACAGGTCCCGCACGGTGTCGCGGTACATGCCGTTCCACTCGGTCCACAGCGGCGGGAAGTTGCCCACCTGGTAGCCGCCCTCGCCGACGTCCCAGGGCTCGGCGATCAGCTTCACCTGGGAGACCACAGGATCCTGCTGCACCAGGTCGAAGAACGACGACAGCCGGTCCACCTCGTGGAACTGCCGGGCCAGGGTGGCCGCGAGGTCGAAGCGGAACCCGTCGACGTGCATCTCGGTGACCCAGTACCGCAGCGAGTCCATGATCAGCTGAAGGACGTGCGGGGACCGCATGAGCAGCGAGTTCCCGGTGCCCGTGGTGTCCATGTAGTAGCGCGGGTCGTCCGCCAGCCGGTAGTACTGCGGGTTGTCGAGGCCCTTGAAGGACAGCGTCGGGCCCAGGTGGTTGCCCTCGGCGGTGTGGTTGTAGACCACGTCCAGGATGACCTCGATACCGGCCTCGTGCAGCGCCCGCACCGCCGACTTGAACTCCAGGACCTGCTGGCCGCGGTCGCCCCAGGAGGCGTACGCGTTGTGCGGGGCGAAGAAGCCGATGGTGTTGTAGCCCCAGTAGTTGTTCAGCCCCATGTCGACCAGCCGGTGGTCGTTCACGAACTGGTGTACGGGCATCAGCTCCAGTGCCGTGACGCCCAGCTCGGTGAGGTGCTCGATGATCGCCGGGTGCGCGAGCGCGGCATAGGTGCCGCGAAGCTCCTCCGGGAGCCCCGGATGCCGCATCGTGAGGCCCTTGACGTGCGCCTCGTAGATCACCGTGTGGTGGTACTCGGTGCGCGGCCGCCGGTCGTCGCCCCAGTCGAAATACGGGTTGACCACGACCGACGCCATCATGTGCGGCGCCGAGTCCAGATCGTTGCGCCGGTCGGGCGCGTCGAAGTGGTAGCCGTACACCTCCTCGCCCCAGTGGATCGAACCGCTGATCGCGCGCGCGTACGGGTCGAGCAGCAGTTTCGCCGAGTTGCAGCGCAGACCGCGCTCGGGGGCGTACGGGCCGTGCGCCCGGAAGCCGTACCGCTGTCCCGGCATGACGCCGGGCAGATACGCGTGCCGTACGAACGCGTCGCTCTCGCGCAGTTCCACCGCCGTCTCCGAGCCGTCGTCGTGCAGCAGACACAGCTCTACTCGGTCCGCGGCCTCCGAGAAGACCGCGAAGTTGGTGCCGGCGCCGTCGTACGTGGCGCCGAGCGGATACGCCTCTCCAGGCCAGACCTGCATGGATACGACTCTTCCAGGTGTCCCGCGCCGCTGGGGGCGCCTTGGCCCCGAGTGTCCACGAAAGTGATGGAACCACCTATGACTTGGGTCCCTCTTACCGGGCGACCAGTGCATACCCCGTCACACGTGGCCGGTATGCCGAACCAGTGGGGCAAATTCATACTCCCGGGATCTTGGGGGAGCAGGGGGAAGACGTGCGCGACACAGTGCGCCGCCATCTCGGCAAGGTGGTGGCCGGTACGGCCATCGCGGTGGCCTCGACCGCGGCGATGGTCGGCATCACGCTGCCGGGCTCGGCGGGGGCCGACGACACGGACGGCGGACAGGCGGACAGCCGGTCCGTGCAGGAGACAGGACAGGGCCAGGGCCAGGAGCAGGGCGCGGCCGTGGCGCCCGGTGTCGTCGAGCAGGCCCCGGCCGAGGGCGACAAGGGCCAGGGCAGCGATCCGCTGACCGACGACGAGATCGCGCGGGTCGAGCGGATCGCGGTGAACCAGCAGCTGTTCAACGCCACCGAGGACGTCGAGGGCGAGCGCGGCCCGCAGCGCCTCACCGTCGACGTCGCCGAACCGGAAGCGGACGAGGCCGACGCCACCGACGCGCCCCGGCGCGCCGACGTGACGTTCTACGACTACCGGGACGACACCCTCGTCACCAAGACGGTCGACCTCGACTCCGGGAAGGTCGTGGGGACCAGCGAGCAGCGGGGCGTCCAGCCGCCGCCGAGCCGTGCCGAGACCATCGAGGCGGCGAGGCTCCTGATCGCCGACCCGCTGGGCGCGGGCCTCAAGGCGGACTACAAGGACGCCACCGGCCAGGAACTCACCTCCCCGGACCAGCTGCGGCTGAGCGGGGGCGTCTACCGGGCCGCGCCGGGTGCCCAGTCCGCCGCACTGGACAAGTGCGGCGAGCACCGCTGCGTGCGGCTGTTCCCGAAGGTCAAGAACGGGCCGTGGATCGACACCAGGTCCCTGGTGATCGACCTGAGCGCCCGCAAGGTCGCTGAGCTCAACCGCTGAGCCGGCCCTTCTTCCGACATTCTGCCGACGCTCCTCCGGCCTGCGTCCGGCCCGCGTCCGACCTCGTCCACCTTTCGAACCTGCACCTCCTGCGAGGGAGTCACTTCTTCATGCGTGTGAACACCATCAGCCGTGCCCGCAAGCGGCCGGCCGCCCTCGGCCTCGCCGTGGCCGCGCTGGCCGCCGGTCTGACGACCGGCACGGGCCCGGCCGCCGCCCAGCCGAGAGCCGCCGCGGCGGCGGCCGCCGACTGCAGCGCCGCCTACCGCATCGAGCAGAAGCTCTCCACCGGCACGACCTGGCGGATGTGCTGGCGCTACGACGGCATGGCCGGCCTCGTCCTGGACGACGTCTCCTACCAGCCCAAGGGCGAGCCCAAGCCGATCAAGGTCCTCAACAGCGCCCGGCTCGGCCAGATCCACGTCCCGTACGACGACGGGAAGGAGGAGTACGACGACCTGACGGGCCAGGACTTCGCCAAGGACCTGATGCCGCTGGCGCCGGCCGAGTGCCCCGGCGGCACCATCAAGACCGTCAAGATCCCGGACCAGTACCCGGGTGAGAACCCGAACGTCAAGGGCCTGTGCACCACCACGCGCTCCCGCGGCCACGCCTACCGCATGCAGAGCGACTCCGGGAACAAGGTCTACCAGGCCCAGGGCAAGGACCTGCTCGTCTACACGGTCAACCAGGTCGGCTGGTACGAGTACATGACCGAGTGGCGCTTCCAGGACGACGGCACGGTCAACATGAACGTCGGCGCGACCGGCAGCCTCTCCCCGTTCGACTACGACGCGGGCGACGGGCGCGGCTGGCCCATCGGCAAGGGCGCCAAGGGCAAGGCCACCAGCCACAGCCACAACGCCTTCTGGCGGCTCGACTTCGCCCTCGACGGCTCCACCAAGAACCGGGTCGAGCAGTACGACTCGGCCGTCACCACCCGCGGCCGGCTGACCCCGACCACCAAGACCACCCGCACCAAGGTCACCAAGGAACGCGCCGGCGACGCCAAGGCGTACCGCTGGTGGCGCATGGTCAGCGCCACCGGCAAGGACAAGGACGGGCACGCGCGCTCGTACGAGATCGTCCCCGGCCCCACCACCCGCTACCCGGGCCGCAGTTTCACCCAGCACGACGTGTACTTCACCCAGTACAACAAGTGCGAGCTGTTCGCCAGCAACAACCCGCGCTGCGCCCGGACCCATCCCAAGTCCGTCGACAAGTGGGTGAACGGGCAGACCCTCACCCACCCCGTGGCCTGGGTGAACGTCGGCTTCCACCACATAGCCCGGGACGAGGACCAGCAGCCCATGCCGGTCCACTGGCAGGGCTTCTCCATCGCCCCGCGTGACGTCACCGCTATGAATCCGCTCACTCCGCCCGCCCTCGCCGGTGAGAACGGAGCTCCGGTGAACGGTAGTTGAGAAACGACCTGTCCATCCGGCTGCACCGCCCACCGCTCCCGGAGTACCCTTCCTTGATCGTTGAGACGGGTAGTGCTCGGGGGAGCGGAAGGCGGTGCGCGGGTGGGCTCGGGAGGGCGGGAGCTGCCCCCTGGTGACGAGGGTCACGAGGGGCACTCCACAGACGTCCCGCCCGGCACGGTGTCCCTGGCCCGGCCGATGGATGTAGGTGCCATCGGGCCGGAGCTGGACTGGGACGCCGACGCCTGGCGCGAGGTCCGTACGCGCGCCCAGCGAGCCGGGCGGGCCTACATCTGGCTGAATCTCGTCGAGCAGCGGCTGCGCGCGGTCGTGGCCGCCGTGCTGCGCCCGATCTACGAACCCGTCCACGGCGACGACTGGGTGGTCGCCGCCGCCGGTCCCGCCGGGCAGGAGTGGGTCCAGCGCGCGGTCGCCGTGCGCGAAGTCAGCCGCCGCAAGGGCTACTTGCTCGACCCGGCGGACGACAACGTCCTCAGCTTCCTCACCCTGCCCCAGCTGCGTGAGCTGATGGTGCAGCACTGGCCGTGCTTCGAGCCGTACTTCGACGAGCGCCGGGACGTCGAACTCGCCCTGGACGAGCTGGAGGTCACCCGGAACGTCGTCTCGCGCAACCGGGCCCTGTCCGAGGCCGTCCTGGGCCAGGCCGAGCGGGCCTCGTCCCGGCTGCTGGAGATCCTCGGCACGGCCGGCGACGTGCCCTCCGCGCGCCGACTGCGCGTCGACGCGGTCGAGGACCTCGTGGGCGACCGGTACGGAGACGTGGTCGCCGTGCACTCCGACCGGGTGCGGCTGATGCGCCAGTTCCCCGCCGAGGACATCTTCGGCGGCGCCCGCCGGCTCGACGCCGTCGGCATCGGCCTCAACCTGCTCGTGCAGAACTTCTCCGGCCGCCGCCTGGTGCGCCTGGCCGAGTCCGGCTGCCGGGTACGGCTGCTGTTCCTGAACCCGGCGTCCAGCGCGGTCAAGCGGCGCGAGCGCGAACTCGGCATCAAGCGGGGCGAGATGAGCCGCGCGGTCGAGATGAACATCCTGCACATGCGCCGGGTGCGCTCCAAGCTGCGCGACCCCGGGGCCTTCGAGATCCAGGTCTACGACGAGACGCCCCGCTTCACGGCGTACCTCGTCGACGGCGACGGCTCGGACGGCGTCGCCGTGGTGCAGTCCTATCTCAGGCGCTCGCGGGGCATGGAGGCACCGGTCCTGGTCCTGCGCGGCGGGAGCAAGCTGGTCAAGTCGGACGAAGTCGACGATGAGGCCGGTCTCTTCCCCACCTATCGCGAGGAGTTCGAGGTGGCCTGGGCGGATTCGCGCCCGGTGTCCTGAACTGTCCCCCCGCGCAAGTCCGTAAGCGGAATGCGGTCCTCGGATTGTCAGTGGCACGTGGGATCGTGGAGACCACTGGGGGAAAGCACCACCAAGAAGGGGGACCGCCCATGGGCTGGCACCGGGAGCTGCTGATCGGCTTCGACCTGGAGACGACCGGGACCGATCCGCGCGAGGCGCGCATCGTCACGGCGGCCGTGATCGAGGTCAGGGACGGGCAGCCCGTCGGGCGACGGGAGTGGCTGGCGGATCCCGGCATGGAGATCCCGGCGGACGCGGTGGCGGTGCACGGCATCAGCAACGAGCGCGCGACCGCCGAGGGCCGCCCGGCCGACCAGGTCGCGGACGCGATCGCCGACGTCCTCGTGACGTACTGGAAGACGGGCGTGCCGGTCGTCGCCTACAACGCGGCCTTCGACCTGACCCTGCTCTCCGCCGAACTGCGCCGGTACGGCCTGCCGTCCCTGCGGGACCGTCTGGGCGGCCTCGACCCGGCCCCGGTCGTCGACCCGTACACGATCGACCGCTGGGCCGACCGCTACCGCCGCGGCAAGCGCAACCTCGAAGCCGTCTGCGGGGAGTACGGCGTCCCGCTCGACGCCGCCCACGACGCCTCGGCCGACGCCCTCGCCGCGGCCCGGCTGGCCTGCGCGATAGCCGACCGCCACACCAAGGTCGCGACCCTCGGCCCGGCGGAACTGCACCGCCGCCAGATCGAGTGGTACGCCGAGTGGGCGGCGGACTTCCAGAGCTTCCTGCGCCGCAAGGGCGAGGCGGACGCGGTGGTGGACGGCACCTGGCCGCTGCGGGAGCTTGCGGACGAGCCGGTCTGACACCGGGCGTCACACCGCGGCCTCAGGCGGCAGGGCTCGCAATGGGCTCCACCCGGGGCAGGGCGAGCCGCGCGTAGTCGGCACCCGAGATGACCAGGGACCGGTCCAGCCGGGCCGCGTTGAAGTACAGCTTCGGCTGTGCCACCACGTCCGGGTCGGCGACGACTTCGAGCTCGGGATCGAAGCTGAAGGGCAGGACCGTGCCGGGGTAGGCAACTGCTCGCCGGGGAGCGTGCGTGAGGGCGATTTAGCTCGATCGTGTGATGGTCGGCTTTCGGGCTTGCGGTGTCCGGTGCAGGCCGGAGTAGCGTGAGCGACGCGATCTGGGACGCCGAGCGCGGTGTCGGCGTGCGGGGCCCCTGCTCCACCAGTGAGATGGTTCAGGGCCTCCCCGTCGCCTCTGGCCACGTTCATATGTGCCAGGTCGTGAGGGACTCCGCCCTTCCGGGACCGGACCACGGACAGGATCCGTGTCGCCACCCGGTTGCGAAAGCGGATGACCAGTGCGCCCAAGACCGTTCGGGGTGTGCCAGTGCGCGGACTCACTCCCGCTCACTGCACAGGAACGGTGTCTGCGGTGACGGAGGTCTTCTGTGCCGTCGCCGTCCGGTGGGTGCGTTCCACCGCCTGCCCCCAGTAGGTACCGGCGACCATCAGGGCCGCGCCGAGGCCGGCGAGCGGCGTGAAGTGCTCGCCGGCGAGGGCGATGCCCACCGCCGCGGCCCAGATCGGCTCGGTGCCCAGCAGCAGGCCGGCCCGGCTCGCGGAGGTGCGCTGGACGGCCCAGGTCTGGGCGAGGAAGGCGAACACACTGCAGAACAGGGCGAGATAGAGGAGCTGCGTCCAGGTCGCGGCGTCGGCGCGGGCCAGGGTCGGCAGCTCGCGGGCGGCCAGTACCAGGAACAGGGCCGAGCCGACGAGGGTCTGCACCGTCGTCAGCTGCAGGGGACGGACCGCCCGGCCCACGGTGAGCCGGCCGACGAGTGCCACGTGGGCGGCCCGGACGAACGCCGCGGCCAGCATCAGCAGGTCGCCCAGGCGAGGCGCGTGGAAGCCGTTGCCGGACATGAGGAGTCCGACGGCCAGGACGCACACGCCGGCGGCGGCGTAGAAGGCGGGAGGCAGGCCGCCCGGGTGACCGGTGCGGTCGAGGAAGGGGGTGAGGACGATGGTCAGGCTGATGATCAGCCCCGCGTTGGCGGCGGTGGTGTGGGCGACGCCGTACGTCTCCACGACCAGGACGGCGGCCTGGGTGACGCCGAGGGGCACACCGGCCCGGAGCTCGTCGCGGGTCCAGCGTCGGGAACCGCGCCGGGAGCCCTGCCGTGACCCGGCGCGGGCGGCGACGAGCCCGAGACAGGCGAGTGCGGACAGGGCGTACCGCGCGAAGAGGACCACCAGGACGGGGAGGGCCGCGGTGGCCGTCTGGGCGGACAGATAACTGGAACCCCAGACGAGCGCGACCAGGAGGAGTACCGCATCGATACGGCGGGCGTCGGACACCCGTCTACGGTGCACCGGCGAGGCCACTGAAGCCCAGAACCACTTTCTAAAAGGATCTTTTAGCAGTCCTACACGGTCCTTCTACACTGAGGGGGTGGACGAACGGCAGTTGCGGATCCTGCGGGAGCTGGGCGAACTGGGCAGCGTCACCGCGGTCGCCGAGGCACTGCTGGTGACACCGTCGGCGATCTCGCAGCAGCTGCGGCTGTTGCAGCGCTCGATCCCCGTACCCCTGACCGAGCGCGAGGGACGGCGGCTGGTGCTCACGGACGCCGGGCAGGCACTGGCGGGCGCGGCGATCGAGGTGGAGACGGCCCTCGCGCGCGCCCGGCACACGGTCGAGGAGTTCGTGGGGCGGCCGGACGGCGAGGTGTCGGTGGCGGCGTTCCACAGCGCGGGCGCCGCGTTCTTCCCGCTGTTGCTGCGCGCGTGCGCCGGGCCCGGCCATCCGGTGCTCGCGCTCGCCGACGAGGACGTGGCGCAGGAGGACTTCCCCCGGCTGACCCGGGAGTACGACGTGGTGCTGGCCCACCGTCTCGAGCACGCCCCGCCGTGGCCGCGCGCGGTGACCGCGACCACGCTGCTCCGGGAACCGCTGGACGTGGCCATGCCCGCCGACCATCCGCTCGCCGCCAAGCGCCGGGTCACCCCGGGCGACGTGGCCGACGAGCCGTGGATCGCCGTACACGAGGGCTTCCCGGTCAGGGCGACCATCGAGGCGATCGCCGCGGCGGCGGGGCGGCAGCTCCACCTGGCCCACACCATCAACGAGTTCTCGGTGGCGGCGGAGGCGGTGGCCGCCGGGGGAGGCCTGGCTCTGATGCCCCGCTGGACCTCCCGCCGACACCCGGCCCTGGTCCTGCGGCCGCTCAGCGGTGTGCAGGCCCGACGCCAGATCGACGCCCTGTGCCGCCCCGAACGCACGGCCAGAAAGGCGGTCCGCGCGGTCCTGACGGAACTACGCCGGGCAGCACGGACGATCCAGGACCAGGTGACCGCCTGAAGGGGTGCGGGGAACGCGCGGCGGTTCCGAGGGACGGTCACGGTGGCCGCACCCGCTCCGCCAACCCGCGCCCCCACCTCCGGCTCGGCACTTCGACGTACCGATGAGTCGCCACGCACAGTGGCAACAGCACCACGAAGAAGGCCACTTCGAGCACGAGACTGTCCTGTCGCCGTCGCCCGACCGTGCTGTCGATCACCGCCAGCAGTACCGGATGGACCAGGTAGACCGAGTAACTGATCGTTCCCAGCCCGGTCAGCAGACGCGGAACGCGTCGGCGGCGGCACGCCAGTCCGGCGCCGAAGGTGAGGACGGCCAGCAGGAATGCCGCGATCCAGCCGCGGCGTGTGAAGTGGTCACCGTCGCCGTACCGGTACGCACTCCCCACGGCACAGGCGACCACCACGACGGCGGTGCCTGCCGCGTACCGCCAGGTGCTCCGGCCGTTCTCGGCACGGTGGACCGCGGTGCCGAGGAACATCACGGCGAGGATCACCAGGCCCTCCCACAGCGGGACCGTGCCGTTGAACGCGACCAGGACGAGCCCGAGCAGCCCGCCCGACACACCCCCGCACACCCGGAGGACCCGCGATCCGGCGCTCGCGCAGCAGATGGCGGCCACCATGGCGATCGAGGCGAACGTGATCAGCGGACCGGTACCGACCATGCCCGACAGGGCGGAGGCCGGCGGCACGACCCCGGCCGCCACACTCACGGCGGCGAGCACGGCCAGGACCGCGGCGGTCGCCGCGGACCGCTGGTGCAGCCGGACCGTGAAAAGGGCGACGACCAGCAGGTAGAAGGCCATCTCGTACGAGAGCGTCCACAGGACGAGCAGGAGATTGGGTGTGCCGAGGAGCTCCTGGAGCATGGTGGCGTGGGCGACAGCCGCCGTGGCGGCGCTCTGTCCGCCGAAGTCCCGCAGCTCCGCGACGCCCAGGAGATGGAGGGCGAGGAGCATCGTGACGACAGCCGCCCACAGCGGGTGGACCCGGAAGATCCGTCCGATCCAGAACGTCCGGACGCAGCCCCGGCGTTCCAGCGACGCGGGGATGATGTAGCCGCTCACCAGGAAGAACACCATGATGCCGTAGCGGCTGGTGTTGAACTGCGGCATCACCTCCCGCCGGAAGTCCGCCATGAAGGTGTACGACGAGTGGTCGAAGACCACGACGAGTGCCGCGAGGCCGCGCAGGGCGTCCAGCCATCCCAGTCGCGACGGACCGGCCGTCGTAACAGCGAGACGTATTCGTGTGATTGCGGAGAGTGGCGACTTCGGGGTAGCGGAAACGAAGGGCACGGGCTCCATGTGACTAGTCGTCCGGGAGGACGATCTTCATCGGGACGCAGGGCTCGGCCTCGGCCCTGGTCTTGTAGATCTCGACCGCGCGCGGTCGGGAGACACCCCGGGTGTTCTCGAAGGCCAGCACGTTGCCCGGACGCAGCGTGACGTCCCAGCCGGCCTTGAAGGGGACGATGGGAACACGGTTGCCGTGCTTGTCGATCCCCACGAGAGGGGTGACCTTGCTGCGTACGCAGATGTAGCCGGGTGGGAGTACGTCGACGGTCACGTGGATACCCCACTGGCGCACTTTCCCCGCGAGCGCGCGTTGGGCATCGGCGCTGATGCTCTGGTCCTTGACGGTGAGTATGACGCTGCCGTCGCCGCGGGGCTCCACCGCGAATGCCGTGGAGTCGGCCGGCGACCCGGGCAGGGCCACCGTGGCGAGCCAGGCCGCCGCACAGGTCGCCGCGACGACGGCGATCCGGCGCGGGGCGGACAGGGGGCGCACAGGGGCCTTCGGCTCGCGCTGCCCGATCTCCTTCTTCAGCTCGTCCAGCAGCCGGTCCTCGAACGTCGTCCGCGTGCTCATGCTTCCCCCCTCGCGACGTACAGCAGCGATGTGTCCGGCGCCTCCGCTCCCGGAGAACCTGCCTGTACGGCCGCGGGGTTCGGCTCCGCGGTCCCGGAGTCCGTCTCCTCCCGCAGCGCCTTGCGGGCCCGGTGCAGCCGGACCCGGGCCGTGACCTGGCGGATGCCCAGCGCGGCCGCGGCCTCGGTGACCGTGAGCTGGTCCACCGCGATCAGCTCCATGACGGCCCGCTCGCCCTCGGGAAGCCGCGCGAGCGCGGCCAGGACGTGCCGCCCGGGGCTCTCCGCGTCGAGCTTGTCCTCGATACGGGCGATGTCGTCGGGCTCCAGCAACCGCCGCCCGGAGATGCGCAGATCGCGCTCGGTCTCCCGCGCGACCCGGCGGCGCTCCGACGAGACGACGTTGCGTGCTATGCCGTACAGCCAGGCGGTCTCGCTGCCGAGGCGCGGCCGGTAGGAGTGGGCCGAGTCGAGGACGGCGAGGAAGATCTCGGCCGTCAGGTCGGCCGCCGTGTGGGGGTCGTCCACGCGCCGGGCCACGAAGCGCATCACCGCGTCCACATGGCGCCGGTAGAACTCCTCGAAGAGCCGCGGGTCACGTACCGCCGCGGCGGGCCCACCCCGTAACCGTTCCGCGTCATCCACAGATGTCCCCTTCTCGTCGGCGGCTCCCTGCCTTCACCTGTTCTTGGGGCGGGACGCGAAAAGCGTTACAGAAGGAGCCCGGGGACCCCGACCATCGGTCCGTGGCGCTCAGTTCAGATCCGTGGCGCTCAGTTCAGATCCGTGGTGCTCAGTTCAGAAGGGATACCACCGCACCGTCTCGTCCCCGTCCCGCAGCGAAGCCACCCGCCGCTCGAACTCCTCCCGCGCCTTCGGATTGCTCGGCGCGTGCTGGGCCACCCACGCACAGCTCGCCGTCTCCCGAGCACCCCGCAGCACCGAACACCCCTCCCACTCCCGGACATCCCAGCCGTACACCTCGGTGAAGGAGTCGTACGCCTCGGTGGGCAGGCCGTAGCGGTCGTGGGACAGCGCCATGACCACGAGATCGTGCTCCCGGAGGTCCCCGGAGAAGGTCTCCAGGTCCACCAGCACCGGCCCGTCCGGCCCGACATGGACGTTGCGGGGGAGCGCGTCACCATGAATCGGTCCCGGTGGCAGCTGCGGCACCAGCGCGGCCGCCGCCGTGGCGAATCCGTCGCGCCGCTCGCGCAGATACGCCGCGTCGGCCGGGTCGATCGCGTCGCCCGCGAGGCGCAGCCAGCGTTCCACCCCGTCCAGCAGCTCGCGGGGCGGCAGGGTGAACCCGGGGGAGGGCAGGGCATGGACGGACCGGAGCAATTCGGCCAAATCCCGCGGTTCGGCGGGCCGTACGGGGTCGGACAGGCGGTGCCACACGGTCACCGGGTGTCCCTCGACCAGGAGCGCCTTGGGCTCGGCGGCCCGTACCGCGGGCACGCCCGCCTCCTCGAGCCACGCCGCGATGTCCAGTTCGCGGCGCGCACGGTCGAGGAGTTCGGCGTCCCGGCCCACCTTGACGGCCAGGTCACCGGCGGCGAACACCGCGTTCTCGCCGAGGGCGAGCAGCCGCGCGTCCCGCGCCGGGCCGGGCAGCACATCCGCCGCGGCCAGCACCTCCCGCGCCCGTGCCTCGTCCATCCGTCCGCCTCCCTGTCCGTCTTCCACCGCATGCTCCCGCACCCGGCGTCGCGATCCGGCCATCCTCCGGCCAGTCTCGCATTCGCACAGGTAGGACCGTGTGCGCACTGCCTTGACGGTGCATACCGCCTTCACGACCATGACGGAGGCCCACCGGGCCCAGGGCCTGTCCGACAGATTCCCGTCGTGAGCCGCGCGAAGGAGCCGATCACGTGACCTTGGTGACCGCGACGAAGCGGTCGGCGCGGGGCGCGCCGCGTGCCGCCGGAGGACGGAGGCCGCCGCCGGACCACGGAGCCTGGTTCCTGGTGCTGCCCGCGCTGATCCCGATCCTGGTGCTGAGCGTCGGACCGCTGCTCTACGGGATCCTGCTGGCCTTCACCGACGCGCAGTCGGGCCGCACTCGGCCCACGCAGTGGATCGGCGGTCTCAACTTCCGGGACCTGCTGCACGACACGCTGTTCTGGGAGTCGTTCCGGATCGGCCTGGTCTGGGCGGTGGGGGTGACGGTCCCGCAGTTCCTGCTCGCCCTCGGCCTCGCCCTCCTCCTCAACCAGGAGCTGAGGCTGCGCTGGCTGGCCCGCGCCCTCGCGATCATCCCGTGGGCCATGCCGGAGGTCGTGGTCGGCGTGATGTGGCGGCTCGTCTACAACCCGGACGCGGGTGTCCTCAACGAGACCCTGCGCGACCTGGGCCTCGGCGACGGCCGGGACTGGCTCAGCGGCCTCGGCACCGCCCTGCCGGCGGTGATCGTCGTCGGCGTCTGGGCCGGCATGCCGCAGACGACGGTCGCGCTGCTCGCCGGTCTGCAGAACACCCAGCGCGAACTCCACGAGGCGGCCGCGATGGACGGCGCGGGCGCCTGGCGCCGCTTTTGGACGGTCACCTGGCCGGCCCTGAGGCCGGTCGCGCTCGCGATCACCGCGCTCAACTTCATCTGGGAGTCGAAGGAAAAGGCCCGTCAATCGCCCCGACCAGCACGTCCCTTGATCCAAAAGGCGGGAGTGGGAAACAACTGGGAAACCAACTACCCATCGCCCCTGCTCAACCGCACCTGCAGAGCATCCCAACGCTCCTGCAGTGACTTCATGATGGCACGCTCCATCGGCACCGTCACGCTGGAGTAGATCCCCTCCACCCCCGGCACCTCATGACCCATCCGCGACTCCACCGCGAACTTGCTGTGCCCGTCCTCGTCCAGCCACGCCTTCGCACCGTGCCGCAGCAGATACAGCCGCTTCCCCTCGAACGCCGGCACCGCCGGGATCGCAGGCCGCGGCCGCCGCACCCGCGGGCCCTTGCGCTCCTCGGCCCCATCAGCGATCGGCCGCCAATACGTGTAGTCGAAGTTCACCGCGCCGAGGCTCCCGCCCAGCTTCGCCGGGAACACCCACCGGCTGCCGTGGCTCGCAAGCAGCTGCTCCAGGAGCTCCGCCAGGAACGGCGGAATGACCAACGTCCGATAGCTCTCGTACTTCGGCGGAAGGAACTCCAGCACTCCGTCTACGTACTGAACTTGGCGTTCAACACGGATCGCGGGCATCCGCTCCCCGTCGCTGCCGTACCGCACCGCGTCCTCCGCGTACCGCTCCTCCTCATCCGGGTCCGGCCTCGGGTCGGCGCCGGGCCAGTTCGGGTAGCAGTACTCGCGAGTGAGCCCGTACAACTCCGCCGGCCGCATCCCAGTCATGGCCATCGTCCAGATGAACGCGTAGCCCTGCTCTCCGAAGAACGTCCGCGCATTCCGCGCCAGCTGCTCGACAGACTCCGGTGTCATGTCGCGCTTCCGCTCACGCTTCTTCTTCGTGAACTTCCCCCGCCGCCGGGTGCGTTCGACTGGAGAGGTTTTGATCAATCGCGGCACCGCGTCGTCGAGGATCATCCCAAGGATCATCATCACGTTCTTCGCACTGCCGGGCCCGACCGCCTTGTTGATGTACTTCCGGAACGCGCGATAGGCGATCACGTCGATATCCGAGACAGCCGCGTTGGTCTTCTTGAAATACGGCCGGATGTGGTTCTCCACCACCGAGCGATACCCGCGCTCCGTCAACGGCGCATGATCCATCGAACCGAGCCAGTCGTCCAGCCACTCCGTCATCAACGTCGCCCCGTCACGGTTGGACACGCCAGTCCCGTGCCGGAGCTCATACATCTTGTCCTGGCCGTACTCACGGGCCGCCTTCTCGTCGGCGAATCCGCCCTCGGACTCAAACCGCTTTCGCCCGCTGTCGTGGTACTCGCCCGACCACCACTTCACACGGCAAGTCCCACCGCGCCACTCGACGTAAATGTCCTGCGCTCGTCGCGCCATGATCCCCCCAGGGCCATGAAGGTATGTGGTGTGCCGGCGTAGCACCCCTGCCGCCGGTCACATCCGCTGACTGCTTCTACTCTGCCGTGCCGACCTTGCAGCCGCGGCAGACTCTGCAGTCCACGCCCTGTCCCCACATCATCTTCCTTACGCGGGCCTGAACGCCCGCGTCGGAAAGGGCGGTGGGGGACAAAACACATACCTTCTCTCCGTCGACTGGGACTACCTGCCCAATGAAGTCGGGCCCCAGGTCGAGAGTGATGGCCATCTTCATAGGTCCCCCTAATCTCCTTGCGGGACCTCCCCGGGTGTCCGAAAAGAGTGCCATGCGGAACGCATGTGCGGCAGGGGGCAGTTGAAGTTTCAGCGCCCCCACGGATCACAGTCAGGTAACGACGAAAGGTTGTACAGAGTGGGGTTGCTGGTCAGTCAGGGTTTGGCAAAATGCCAAGCTTCCGCAACTCCTCCACAACTCGGTCGCTCAATGCGTGCAGCTCCCGGACCGTCAGATTCGACGTCGTTTCCATCGCCGAATCCCGCACCGCATCCCGCACCGCAGCTCCAGCCTCCTCGGGCAGCCAGCTGCGGGGGATCGTGAACGTGCCGCCGCCCTCTTCGGAGTACTCCACCGGCACCGGCTCGCCCCCCTCGGCGATCGCCATGCAGCTGCCCACCGCCCACCCGAGCGCAGGGTCCATGGCCGCGTAGGTGCCTTCGCGGACCACGAGACCCTCTTCGACTCTCTTCCAGGTGTCCTTGGACACCCCGGCGGCCTTCGCGGCGGCGAGGCGGGATGGGTAGCGCTCAAGGCGGCGAGTCCTCACGAACTTCGCGAGACGTGCCAGGTCGCGGGGGGCGATGGTCATGTCGACATAGTGCCAGGGCCAGCTAGGGCCAGCTAGGGCCAACGGCCGCACATGCCCGAATCTTGGCCAATCGAAGCTAGGTAAAGCTAACCAAACAACCGACTGGAGCGAGATATGTCCAACCGGAGGCCAACTAGAGCTAGACATTGAGGCCAAGTAGAGCTAACTTCAATGCATGCACCAACCCCCAACCACCTTCTTCGAAGTGGACGGGGTGGCCATCCGCGAGAAGCGCAAGCAAGCGGGCTTCGAGATCTCCGAACTGGCTGAGAAGGCGGGCATCAGCCGCCGCTACCTCTCCCACCTGGAGAACGGCACCCGCACCCGCATGAGACCCGGCAAATACGCGGGGCTCAGAGCCGCCCTCGACGCCACCGACGCCGACCTCGCCCCACAGAGGCAGCCCCCAGAAAGGAAGTGACCCCATGGCCAGCGACAAGTACCTCCGGTACGGCCGGCCGACTCCCCCCGCTGACGTCAACCAGGAGTTCATGACGGTCCAGGAGACCGCCTACGTCCTGAGCTGCAGCGTCAAGACCGTCCGCCGCCGCCTGAAGGACCTCGGCATCAAGAGCCTCCCGGGCAACCGGATCGTCACCAGCCGCGCCGACCGGACCCGGATGCACGAGGCCGGCCGCGTGCCTCCCTCCGCGGCCGCCAATGGCAGGCCGCCGAACAAGCAGGGCACGGCACGGCCGCGCGGCCGGAAGGCCGCTGCCGTGACGCCCTGACCAACGAAAAGCGGGGCCGCCCCGGATGCGCGTCCGGACCGACCCCACGCAGGACCGCTCCATCCAACGCACAAGAACGGAGGGGACTACGTGTCTCCCATTCTCCCTGACCAGCAAGAGCTGGTCCTCACCGAGTCCCGCACGATGCGGGCTCAGACGGCCGGCCGTGTCGAGGTGCTCGACAAGGTGAAGGCTCTGGCGCTGCTGCCGGATGGCGCCAACGCCACGACCGAAATGGTCGCCTCGTACTTCGAGGTCGGCAGCGAGGCCATCAAGAGCCTCGTCAAGGACAACCGTGCCGAGCTCGTGAACAACGGCTACTGGGTCCTGCGTGGTCCCCAGCTCCGCGAGTTTGTCGGGTCCCACGAGGACCTGGCAAACATCTTCGCCCCCAAGACCCGCAGTGTCGCCCTCTTCACCCGCCGCACGATCCTGAACGTCGGCCAGCTGCTGACCGAATCAGCCATCGCCCGCCAGGTCCGCACGTACCTCCTCGACGTCGAGGAGATCGCGACGCCGGAGCAGAAGGCGACCGCGATCGAGAAGGCAGCCGAGGCTGAGGCCCAACTGCGGGCGATCGAGGTCCTGGCCCGCATCGACGGCAATACCTCCTACGCCCGGAGCGTCTCCCGGCACATCGCGGCGCGGATGCTCGGCGAGGAGCCGGACGTCGACCCGGCGGACATCACGATCACCTGCGACGAGTTCCTGTCCGGGCGGATCGCGCCGACCGACATGGCGTCGGCTCGCACTCGGCTCGGGAAGACGGTGGCGGCGCTGTACCGGGCGCGGTACGGCCGGGACCCGCAGAAGGTCAAGCGGCCGATCAACGGGGTGCACCGGGACGTCGCGGTGTACACGCACCGGGACATTGACCTGTTCGACACGGCTTGGTCTGAGGTCGGCCGGCACTACAACGTGCAGGACCGCATCGAGCTTGGAGGTGCGGCGTGACTGCTTCTCCGATTGAGATGCCGGGCCGGAGTGTCCTGGTGCTGACGCTGCCTGAGGCGCGGATGACGTCCGCCGAGGCGACGGTGGCGCGGCGCCGGAACGAGGTCGCGTACGAGACCACGGTGACGGCGCAGGAGTTGCCGGAGGCGCATGTTGCGTGGGAGGCGCTCCCGGACCGGGTGCTGGTGACCGCGACGGACATGAACGTGCTGGCGGAGTGGCTGTTCGTGATGGGTGGTCCGATCACGCTGACGGTTCTGCCGTGGGGTCAGACGGTGTGGACGTTGCATTCGCGGACGTGGTCGGACTCGCCGGAGTTTCCGCCGGTTCCGGTGCATGTGTCGGTGACGGTGTCGTCGGATGAGCCGGTGATGGCGGAGGTTCGTCTGGCGGTGCGGCGATGAGTGAGCCGATTACGAGTGTTGAGGCTGCGGTGCGCGAGCACGGGGCGCTGCCGATGCCGGCGGGCCCGGAGCCGCAGCCGCTGTCCGTGGAACAACTGGCGGAGATCGCGGCTGAGCTGGGGCACGTCGCACGGGTTGCGGCTGAGGCCACTGGCTGGCGGCTGGAGGACTACCAGGCTGTCCGTGGCGCGCTGCACAGTGCGCGTCTGCTTGTGACCGAGGCGGGGCGCCTGTCGGCTCGGGTTGCCGAGTTGGAGGCGGAGCAGCACGTCACGAATGAGGCGCTGCGAGCCCGCGACGAGCGGATCGCGGAGCTGGAGGAGTACCCACTCGCCTGGACCGAGAAGCTCGACGCGAAGTCCCTCGACAACTTCTTGATCTGCTTGGTGCAGGCCACGGAGTACGAGCCGATGTCCGGTGCGGTGGATGAGATCCACCAGTTGCTTCGGTCGTTCCGTGAGCACGTTGAGGCGAACCCGTCCGTGGCCGAGTCGGCGGATGGGATTACGCGGCGGGTTGTTCCGGTGCAGGCCCTCCGCGAGGCCGAGCCTGACGAGGCGCCGAGGCCGTACCGCGCGCAGCGTGGAGCCATCGTGATCGGCGACTACGCCACCGACCCGGAAGCCCGGACCGCGTGCGAGACCGTGCTGCGGCAGATCTGGCCGAACGGTGAGCCCCGCTGGATCACGGACGGGGAGGACCTGCTCGCGCCGTGGGTCGCGGAGTTGGACGTGTGCATCGACCGGCGGGTGAAGGGGACGGGTATCGCGATCCGTCTCATGGCGGGTGGTCGGTGATGGCTGCTACCTCGCCTGCTGAGTGGGCTGCGGCCGGATCCCTCGGGGTCACGTCGGTCTCGCTGATCGCGTTCGCCCTGTCGTTCGCTGACGCGGACCTCGGCTACTTCAACCCGCGTCACCCGCTGGCCCGTCTCGTCGAGTCCGGGCGCCTGGACTGGCTGCTGATCACGGTCGGGCCCGCCCGGGTCGCGATCCGGGACGCGGTCCTCGACCTCGCTGCGCTGCTCATCCTCCTCACGACCTCCCCGAAAGGGGCCATGGCATGAACTTCCCCGACGCGATCGGCGGACTCCTCGCCGAGCTCACCCCCCAGCCCTGGGACTACACCACCCCGGACGGCACCACCCTCCGCGTCATCCCCGCCGGCCTTCGGTCGAACCCGGGCGAGGCCGAGGTCCTGATCCGCATCACCAGCCCTGACGTCAGCGGCCTGTACGAGTTCGGGCTCACCGGGCCCGCCACCAAGGGCGCAGCCGAGATCGGCATCACCACCGCCGACCTGCCGACGCTGGTCACCGCTCTGGAAGAGCAGGCCGGGTGGGAGCACGCGGAGGGCTGGGGCGACCCGACCCGCGTCCTGGTGGCGCCGACCCTCCAGGTCACGGTCACCGAGGGGCACCACGACGACGGCCGGTGGATCGCTGTGACGGAGGTGGTGCAGCTCCCTCAGGGGCAGCGGCTGCCGTTGGCGGCGGCTTTGCGCAGGGCGTGGGACGTGGCTGTGGGCTGGGAGGACGGGGTTCCGTGCGCGGAGTGCCCGACGGAGGTTCCGGTGAGGACGACGTTCTGCTCGACGCGTTGCCGTAACGCGGCTGACCGGCACGACGACTTGGACGGGGACCTGTGATGAGCGACTTCGATCACGACCACGACCACACCGAGAACGGGTTCGAGCCGGGTTGTCCCGCGTGCGAGGTCGACGAGGTGTCGCTGCAGGACACGGGCCGGTCGTGGGCTGCGCGGGCGATCAAGCACCCGTCGCACCTGCCGACCCGCCGCCACTTCGCCAAGAACCCGCTGCCCGGCCAGCAGGACCGGAGGACGGCATGAGCGCCCGCGATGACCTGTACCTGTTCGCGATGGTCGGCAAGGTCCACGAAGACGGCAACCGGGCCATGGCGCAGCGGAAGCTCGACGCGCACCGTGCCGAAGTCCTCGCCGAGGCCGACCTGCTGCCCAAGGCGGACGTCGTGGCCTGGCTGGTCAAGAAGGCCCGCGAGGACACGCCGGTGTGGCTGCTCGCCTCGAAAGTCGAGCGCGGCGCGATCCGCCCGGACAACCTGCGGATGCTGCCCGCCGACTTCTTCGAGCCCGGCCACACCTACACCGAGTCCGACGGCAGCACCGACTGGAAGTTCCGCTGCGACGCCATCACCACCCACCCAGAGAACGGTGAGCGCACCGCGCTGGGCTGGCGCCACTTTCAGGGCAAGTGGGAGCCCTGCGCTTACTTCGAGGACGACTTCGACGTCCATCAATACGTTGGCCACACCGATGTCACCGAGACGGGTGACGCCCGGTGAGCGCGCGTGAGGACCTCCTCGAAGCGATCTCCGTCGCGGTCGCGTGTGGCCGCTACAACCCCGCGGACATGACGAGCAAGGTCGACGCGGTCGTCGTCGAGGCCCGGCATGAGGCCGCCGACGAGTTCGACCGGCTGATCCCCGACCGGCAACGCCTCGTGCGCAAGCCCTACGTGCTGCATGTCCTCCGCCACGGCGCCCCCGCCGAACCCGTGACGCTCACGGACGCGGACCGGCAAGCCGCCTTGCTCAACGCCATCCGCAACGACCCCACCGGCCGCTGGAAGAGCGGACGCGCCGTCCGCGCCTACCGGGCTATCGGCATCCACCCCATCAGCCCCGGCACCGCGGGCGGGGACCTGCGGCGCCTCGCTGACACCGGCCACCTCACCCGCCACGACGCCATCGGCGTGACCTGGTACGAACCCCGGAAGGACGGCGGCACTCGATGACGGAAACCACCATCCGCCGCGAATACCTGCTCGCCGCCCTCCGGCACTTCGGCGGCCCGGTCACGACCAAGCGAGCACTCGACATCTACGCCAAGTCAGGCGAGTGGGCCACGGCCGGCAGGAACACTGCGCGCCGCGACCTGCGGGACCTCGCTAGGCGCGCATACCTGGTACCGGCCGAGCACCGCGGGGTCCGCTTCTACCGGCTCAGCAGCGACATCCGACCTGCCCACCCGGCGCGCGGCTCCCGGAAGTTCCTCCTGGCGGTGATCCGGGCGGAGGGCGGCGAGTGGACTACCGGCCGCATCAGGCGCACGTGGCGCCAACTCCTCGGCACGCATGTCCTCCGCATGGCCGCCCGCCGCTACCTGGCCGCTCTACACCGAGACGGCCACCTCGACCGCCACGGCGACGGCACACCCCGCCGCTTCTACACCCTCACCGGAGACGCCCGATGACCATTACCGCGCAGGCCGGAACTTCGGTTCCGGCCGCCGGCCCCGGCATCACCGAGCCCGGCATCTACAACCTCAGCAACGAGGAGTACCACGCCGACCGCGGTTCGCTGTCTTCCTCCGGCGCCCGGATGCTCCTCCCACCGTCCTGCCCTGCCCTGTTCCGGCACGCACAGGACACCCCGCCCGAGCCGAAGAAGACGTTCGAGCTCGGCACCGCCGCCCACAAGCTCGTCCTCGGGGAAGGCCCGGACCTCGTCCAGGTCGACGCCGACAAGTGGACGACGAACGCCGTCAAGGCCGAGGTCGCCGCGATCCGCGACGAGGGCGGCATCCCCCTCAAGCCGGCCGAGTACGAGCAGGTCCACTCGATGGCCGACGCGCTGCGCCGGCACCCCATCGCCGCGGCCCTGTTCGACCCGGCGCGCGGGAAGCCGGAGCAGTCCCTGTTCTGGCGGGACCGGCCGACCGGCGTCATGCGGCGGGCGCGGTTCGACTGGCTGCCCGACGCCCGCTCCGGACGGCTGATCATCCCCGACTACAAGACGTGCCGCTCCGCCGAACCGGCCGCCCTGGCCCGCGCGGTGCAGGAGTTCGGCTATCACCAGCAAGACGACTGGTACCGGGCCGCCGCACGCGCCCTCAACCTCGCCGACGACTCCGCCGCGTTCGTCTTCGTCTGCCAGGAGAAGACCGCCCCCTATGTGGTGACGGTCGTCGAGATGGACGCCGAAGCCCGCCGTATCGGTGCCGCCCGCAACCGGCGCGCCCTCGAAGTCTTCGCCGAGTGCACCGAGACGGGCGTCTGGCCCGGCTACAGCGACGAGATCGCCTACCTCTCCCTGCCCACGTGGGCCGCCATCCGTGACACCGAGGAGTACCTGTGAACTACCCCGTCGAGCGCCAGGCCCCGGCCGCTGCTCCGGCCCGTATCGGACAGGGCACCGCGGTTGAGCAGTCCCGCGCCGTCGCCGAGGTCCAGGCCGCGATCGTCGTCGCACAGCAGGTCCCGCGCGACATCAACGCCGCGATCTCCGAGATGCGCCAGTCCTGCCAGCAGATGTTCCTCGCCGAGCGCGCCTTCTTCCGCTACTCCCGCGGCTCCGGGAACATCACCGGCGCCTCCGTCCACCTCGCTCGGGAGTTGGCCCGCTGCTGGGGCAACATCCAGTACGGGCTCGTCGAGATGCGCCGCGACGACGAGTACGCGCAGTCCGAGATGCAGGCCTTCGCCTGGGACGTCGAGAAGAACTCCCGCAACTCCTCGACGTTCATCGTCCCTCACAAGAGGGACCAGAAGGGCGGCCCGAAGCAGCTCACCGACATGCGGGACATCTACGAGAACAACGCCAACAACGGTGCCCGCCGTGTCCGTGAGGCGATCTTCGCGATCCTCCCGCCGTGGTTCGTCGAAGAGGCCAAGCAGATCTGCACGAAGACGCTGGCTGAGGGCGGCGGCAAGCCGCTGCCGCAGCGCATCGCGGACGCCATCCGCGCGTTCGAGGGCATCGGGATCACGCAGGACCGCATCGAGACGAAGCTGGGCCGGCCGTCCGGGAAGTGGACGGAGCACGACGTTGCGCAGCTGCTGGTGGCGTTCCAGTCGATCCAGCGCGGCGAGGTCACGGCGGACGAGGAGTTCCCGCTGCCGCGGGTGACGGTCGACGAGATCAAGCAGCAGGCCACGACACCCGCGGCCGCCGCGCCTGCCGCGTCGGATGAGCAGGGTGAGCAGGGCTGGCCTGAGGCTGCGGCTCCGGGTTCGGGGGCTCGCCGATGAGCACCCCCTGGCACCTCGGCCGACTGGCCGGCTTCGACACGGAAAGTACGGGCGTCGACGTCGAGCAGGACCGCATCGTCACCGCCTGCATCGTCGAGGTCGGCGGCAAGACTCCGCCGATCGCCGCGAACTGGCTGATCAACCCGAACATCGACATTCCCGAAGCCGCCACCGCCGTGCACGGGATCACGACGGAGAAGGCCAAAGCGGAGGGCCAGGACGCCGCGGAGGGCATCGCCCAACTGGTGGCCGGGCTGACGCAGGTGATCCTCGCGGGGACGCCGCTGGTCATCATGAACGCCCCCTACGACCTCACGCTCTTGGACCGTGAGGCCCGCAGGTACGGGGTGCAAACCCTCACCGACACGGTCGGCGATGACCTGCGCGTGGTGGATCCCCGCGTTATCGACAAGGCCCTCGACATGTACCGGCCCGGGAAGCGCACGCTGACCGACTTGTGCGCCCACTACCACGTGAAGCTCGACGGCGCGCACTCCGCGGACGCGGACGCCATCGCGGCGTGCCGGGTCGCATGGCGGCTGGGGACCGTCTATCCGCTGCTCGCGAGGTTGTCCCTCGATGACCTGCACAAGACGCAGATCGAGTGGCATGCGGCGTGGGCGGCGGACTTCCAGAAGCACTTGCGGAGCAAGGGGCAGAAGGACGCGGTGATCGACGGGACGTGGCCGCTGCGCCCCGTCGAGACGGGGGGTGCGGCATGAGGACCTCCCGCCGCGAGCTCGAAGCACGCAACGAGCGTCTCACCGCCCGGAATGAGCGACTCGACGGTGCCATCGACGAGGCCGTCCGCAACGAACGCGCCACCGCCAACCAACTGCTGCGCATCGCGGGCGAACTGTCCACCGCGAAGGACGTCATCGCCTCCCACATCGTCGCGGCCGGCCATCCCTCGACGGTCCTGCACGACCCGAAGGCGTTCGCCGAGTCCCTGCGCCAGGCCCTCACGGACGCGGGTGTGGACCTGCGGATCGAACTGGCCCGCCTGGAAGGAGCCGACCTGTGACCAGAGAGCAGATCCTCAGCCTCCCGCAGCCGTTGCGGTGGGTGGTCCAGGTGGTCGCCCCGACCGGCCAGCACCGGCCCGTGCGGCCTGCGGGTGCCCTCGTCGACACGCAGTTCGTGCACTGCGTGCCGTGCGGGGTGGAGTCCGCGGCCACCCGCCACGGCGACGCCCTGCGCTGCGCTGAGGGCCACACCGTCCCGGCCGGGGGTGTCTCGTGAACACCGCCCCTGCCGCCGTCGTGACGCTCCTCATCATCCTCGGGATCGGTGTGCCTGCCCTGTGGTGGCAGATCCGCCAAGCGGCCCGGCACGAGTCGCAGCGGGACCGGATCATCCGCGAGGCCCACGAGCGCGCCACGGAGGCGGCGCGCCGGGATGGCCACACGCTCGCCGGCGCGGCCCGCGCCGAGCGTCTGCCCGCCGACATCGAGGACCACCTGACGTGGTTCCTCATCGAGCACCCGGACGTCGCCGACGGGTTCGCCCGGCTGCGGCAGGCCATCCACGACGAACAGCAGAAGGGGGAGCAGACACCGTGACCACGCTCTTCGAACTCAACCCGCAAGCCCCGGCCGCCGTGGTGGCGGCCGGGGACCGGCCCCTCGTCATCGGCCTCGACGTCGCCATGGGCATCTCCGGCGTCGCAGGCATCGGCTGGACCGACCACATCCGCTGCACCGCCGACGGCCAACACGAACGCTTCGCCGCCCAACTCGACGGCCTCGCCACCTTCTACCGCAACGCCGACTTCGTCGTCATCGAAGGCGCCGCCTACAGCAAGAACAACCAAGGCGCCGACGCCCTCGCCGCGATGCGGTGGATGGTCCGCCACGACCTGTGGAAGCGCGACATCCCCTACACGGTGATCACACCGTCCAAGCGGATCACCTACGCGACCGGCACGACCGTCCACAAGGACGAGCACGGCGAGCGGATCAAGGGCGACGCGCTCAAGGCCCTCGTGCGGGCCGCGGTCGGCGAGCGGTACGGCATCCACACCGAGGGCCGGGCGAAGTGGGATGAGGCGGACGCCTACGTGATGTTGGCGATGGGCCTGCACTGGCTCGGCTACCCGCTCGCCGAGGTCCCGGCCCGTCACGCGGCCGCACTCGAAGGCTGCTCGTGGCCGGAGCGTGAGGCGGTGACCGCGCGATGAGCCGGACTAACTCCAAGCGCGGGCTCGACCTGGCCAGCGTGGCCGACGAGAAGTTCGCCGACCGCTTCTGGTCCAAGGTCGACCCCACCGGCGACTGCTGGCTATGGACCGCACACATCAAGCCCCAGGGCTACGGCCAATTCACCGTGCGCAACGAGCAGTTCTACGGCGCCCATGCCGTCAGCTACGCGCTCGTCCACGGCCCCATCCCGCCAGGCAAGGTCGTCTGCCATCGATGCGACAACCCTCCTTGCGTCAACCCTGATCACCTGTTCCTCGGCACACAGGCCGACAACGCCGCCGACATGATCGCCAAGGGGCGAGCGCCACGAACCCGCGGCATCGCCCGCGCCAACGCCCGGCTCACCGACGAGGCGGTTCAGCACATCCGCTCGGCTTCTCGATACCACGGCCTGATTCGCGATCTAGCAGCGCAGTTCGGTGTTTCCACCACCACGGTCCGAGCGGTCCGCAACGGCCGGAAGTGGAGGCACGTCGCATGACGAGCAACGACTGGCGTATGCAGGCAGCTTGCCGCAATGAAGATCCAGAGCTTTGGTTCCCGCGGGGCACTGAGGGCCCGTCGGCCGTCCAGATCGAGGAGGCCAAGGCCGTCTGCCGTCGCTGCCCCGTCCTCAACCAGTGCCGGCAGTGGGCGATGGAGACCCGCCAGCCTTTCGGAGTCTGGGGTGGCCTCTCAGAGAAGGAGCGCACCAAGATCCTCCGACGCCGCGGCGTCCGACTCCCCGTCGCCGACGAAGACGAGGAGCCGCGCCCCGTACGCACCTTCCAGTCCCTGTACGACGAGCGCACCGTCCTCCTCCGCGACGGGCACCTCGTCTGGACCGGAGCCGTGCCCGTCCACTGCGACGGCGTCTACTACACGCCCACGCAGATCGCGTTCCGTGTCGGCCGCGGCCGGGCGCCCGTCGGGAAGGTCAGCCGCACCTGCGTCAAGGAGGGGTGCGTGCTGCCCGCGCACCTGACGGACCAGGACGAGCGGGATGAGCGGCGGGCGGCGTCCGCGCAACGCCCGGTCACGTACTCCCCGAGCGGGCGGGCGCTCGCGCCGTGCGGCACCCGCTCCGCCTATCAGCGGCACATCAAGAACAAGGAGCCGATCGACGCCGCATGCCGGAAGGCCAACACCGAGGCCCACAACCGGCTGGTGCGCACCGGTACGACGAAGGCCCTCGCCTCATGAGCGGCCCGCTGACTCGCCGCCCGTGCGACGTGCCCTGGCTCCCACACGGCCTCAAGCGGGCCCGCCTCTACCCGGCCGGATGGCGCTGCGACCGGCACACCCCGAACGCCATCCGCGGGCTGCCCGAACCGCAGCCCGGTCCGGGGATGCCGGCGGGTGCGCAGCGGGTGCTGTCGCCGCTGTCGACGTCGGCGGTGTTCGACCAGCGGGCCATTGCCTCTGGGAAGCGCCGGTCCGGTGCGGCCGCCTACCGGGCGGCGCAGGCCGCCGTCGACCACCGAAAGGACACCACCTCATGAAGCCAGGCCGCTTCACCGCCGGACTCCTCCTCGGAGCGTCCGCATCCGGCATCGCCTACGCCTGCTCGGCGCCCCCGCTGTGGGTGTTCCTGATCGGCCTGGTCGTCGCGGTCCTCGTGTGGTTTGGCGAGTTCCTCCTCGACGACCTCCTCTAGCCATCCATCCCGGCGGCCGGCCCCCAGGGTTCCCCCACCCTCGGCCGCCACCCGGGCCCCGCGCTCTTCCCCCACCGCGCGGGGCGGCCCGGGCCCCCGACCACCGCACCACCCACCAGAAAGGCACCACCCGTGACCCAACCCATCGACGCCGACGTCAAGTTCGACAGCAAGGTCCTCACCGACGTCGCCGAAGCCCTCGAACCCCTCGCCGAGGAAATGTTCAAGCAGCGCCGCGGCCGGTGGATGGCCGTCGTCGAGCTCGGCCACGTCGAGCGCACCGAACCCGGGCCAGACGAGGACAAGAACCCGGCCGTGAAGATCCGGGTCACCTCGATCGAGGTCGCGGCTGACGAGATCACCGGCGGCCGGCTCCGGGGCGTGCAACGGGAGATGTACGAACGCCGCACCTCCGGCGGCACCCTCTTCCAGCACGAAGGCGAGGTCGCCTGATGTACATCGGACACCGCTGCGACTGCGGACACAGCGACCTCAACCACACCCAGGACGGCGGAGGCGAAAGCCTCGGCAGCTGCGTCGCCACCTGCCAGCGCCCGTGCGGGCCGCTCGCCGCACCGGAGGTCATCCCGACCTTTGACATCAAGGCCCGGCAGGTCGAGCGGGTCATCGTCCCCGGCGAGGGCCTGCCCTCGGAGGGCGGCGGGTACGTCGTCCGGACCTGTGCGTGTGACGCCTGCGTGGCGCTGCACGAGCAACTGGTGAGCGCCTGATGGCCGGGGCCTGGTCGCAGACGGGCGCCGACTCCCGCCGCTCTGCGGCCGGGCCCGCGCGCCCCATGACCGCCTACGACAAACAACGGGGGGCGCACCCCTGGGAGTGCGAGCGCTGCGGAACCGCGGTGCTCAAGCAACTGGTCGGCCGGCGGGCCGCACTGAACGTGACCGCGGACGCCGAGCCGGTCACCCGGGAACGGGCGGCCGCGCTGGTCGAACCAAACCGGCTCGCCTGGTGCCTCGTGCGGCTGCGCAACGGAAGCCCGGACCTGAGGTGGCGGTGCCGGAACGAGTGCGGGCACGCGGTGGCCATCGAGCACCGGTGCCCGACCGACGTTCAGGAGTTCGGCCGCCGGCCGGAAGGAGCGATGTGGTGACGTCAGCCCTTCGCGATGTTCTTGGCCGCGTCGATGTCCCGTTGACGACGGCGCCACGCGGCGACCTCACGCACGACGTACATGCGGATGTCCGTGGCCCGCGCTACGCCCTTCTCGGCGCACGCCTTCTCGTAGTCAGCCCAGGTGTCGTCGTCGATACGGACCACACGGCCGGGCTGCCCCTTCGTCGTCATATCGACAGCGTATCTGACCGTGCATTGGCTGGTCACCAGGCTGTGACACTTCGGCTAGCAATTGACTATCCGGTGACCGGTCACCCCGGGGTAGAATCTGGGGCAGGTGAGGCGAACAGCGACAGCTCTTTGACCTGCTAATTCGCGCTGCCCACCACCCCGCACTCCCGGCAAGGAGCACCACCCGAGTGACCGGAAACCCCGAACAGCACCGCCACCCCGGCGAGTGGCCCGCCAAGCCCGTCGACCTCGACGCGGACCAGACGGGCCACGACGAGCTGTACGTGAAGCGCGCGCAGGAACACGCCCTTCACGAAATGGTCCTCGGCTCCATCCGGCACGACCTCAACCAGCAGCCCACCCCCGGCGCCATCCGCGCGGCCGCCCGGACCTGGAAAAACGCCATCACCCAGCTCGCCGACGAACTCATCACGCGGAGGAACGAACGATGACCACCACCGCGACCCCGACGCTCTTCGACGACGAGCCCCCCACCACACCCGCACGACAGCCCCCCACCCCCGAACGCCCCCAAGGCGTCTACGGCCTCCGCCCCGCCGAAGCCCGGCTCATCGCCGCCCACGACCCCGACATCCACGACCCCAACCGCAGGCCCTGCCTCTACCTCGTCGTCACCCACTGCCCCTACTGCGAACACCAGCACATCCACCCCGCCGGACACCTCGGCGAACCCCGCCTCTGCCCCCGCAACTCCCGCTGCATCGGCCAGACCAACGGCGCCTACTACTTCCCGGCGGTGCACCAGTGACCACAGCACCCCACGCGCCCCAACTGGCCGCAGACATCGACCTCGTCAGAGCCTCCCTCGCCTTCCACTTCCAGGACGTCCCCGGCCTCCTGTCCATCTGCTCCGACAAAGACGGCTTCGCCGGACGCCGCTTCACCACCGACGAAATCGGCATCGCCGCCGCCACCCGCTACATCAGCGACCTCGAACGCCGCCGACCGAAGGGCATCTACACCCAGGTCACCACCCTGCGCGAACACCCCCCGGTCGGGCCCGACGGCAAGAGCGGACGCGGCGGGAAAGACCTCGCCCACGGCCTCACCCTCCTGTGGGCAGACGGCGACTACGGCAACATCGGCCACAAGCCCGGCCTCGACGACATGCCCCACCCCCTCGACGCCGACCACGTCCAAGAGATCGTCCTCGCCTCCGGGCTCCCCGCACCCAGCGGATGGTGGCACTCCGGCGGCGGCTACAACCCCATCTGGGCACTCGCCGAGCCGTACATCATCACCAGCGACGAAGACCGCGCCGCGATCGAGCAGTTCACCATGGGACTGCAGGCCGTCCTCGGCGCGGCCGCCTACTCACACGGCTGCTCCTGGGACACCCAGATCGGCAACCTCGACCGGCTCATGCGCGTACCCGGCACCGTCAACCGCAAGGAAGGCGGCGCCCGCCCCACCGGCAGCTACCCCGGCAGCGGCGAGGCCATCAACCTGGGCATGATGCGCGTCGCCGTCGCCCGCCTGGAGCCGAACGCCCGCACCCTCCTGGACAAGGCCGCCGCCGAGAAGCGCGCCCGCCAGGACGCGCGCACCGGCCGGACCACCCCGGCACCGTCGCCGCGGCGCGCAACCACGTTCCCCCGCTCCGCCAGCAGCGGCCCCGGCGTCTTCGACATCCTCGCCGCCGCAATGACCTTCCGCGACATCCTCGAACCCGCAGGCTGGACATACCGCGGCACCGCCGCCGACGGCCGCGAAAAGTGGCTGCGCCCCGCCGGAGCCGAAGGCCAAGCCGAGTCCGAGCACAGCCTCGTCTGCGACGACCACGTCGCCGTCAACTGGTCCGAACGTGCCGGCCTCCCCACCGGCCAGCAGCCCGGCGGGAAGAAGCTCACCGTCCCCACCCTGTGGGCGCACCTCCACTACAACGGCGACGAGTCCGAAGCCGCCCGCGACATCCTGCGCGCCGCCCACAACCAGGACGCCCACGCCGCCGCCCGCCAGCTGCCGCCGCAGGTCCTCGCCGAGGTCGCCCGCCGCTTCAACCCGCCCGCCGTCCGGCAGCCGGCCGAGGACATCTGGCAGGTCGTCGAAGACCCGGCCGACGAAGACGAGCCGGAGCCCGACGCATCCGCCCCACCCGCCGCCCGGCCCGGGCTCCTCCCCGAAACGTTCTGGGCAGCCCGGCCGATCTTCCAGCACATCCGCCAAGCCGCCCACTCCCAAGGCTGCTCCGGCGACCTCGTCCTCTACTCCACCCTCGCCCGCCTGTCCGGCATGCTCTCCCACCACATCCGCGCCGTCACCGGCATCGGCGGGCGCGCCTCCCTCAACGTGTTCGCCGCCATGGTCGGCACCTCCGGCGCAGGCAAATCCATCGCCGCCGGATGCGTCCGCGACCTCATGCACCCCGCCGACGACGACTTCCGCGACGGCCTCCCCATCGGCACCGGCGAAGGCGTCGCCGAAGCCTTCATGGGCACCGTCGACGAACCCACCGGCGAACTCCACCAGAAGGGCCCCTACAAGGGCGACCCCGTCATGGCGAAAGTCCGCAAGCAGGTCCGGCACAACGCGTTCTTCTACGTCGACGAAGGCCAGACCCTCGCCAAGCTCGCCGAACGCTCCGGCAGCATCCTCGGCGAAACCCTCCGCCGCGCAGCCATCGGCGAAGCCCTCGGCCAGACCAACGCCAGCGAAGAACGCACCCGCTACATCGCCCCCGGCTCCTACAGCCTCGGCCTCCTCGCAGGCTTCCAGCCGTCCATCGCCACCGTCCTGCTGGCCGACGCCCACACCGGCACCCCGCAGCGCTTCTACTGGGGCTGGGCCGACGACCCGTCCATCCCCGACGAACCCCCGCCGTTCCCCGGCCCCATCGAGCCGCACCCCGGCCGCCACCGCCCCGACCGGCCCGTCGACGTCACCTTCCCCCAGCGCATCCGCAAAATGTTGTGGCAAGACCGCGTCGCCCGCGGCCGCGGCGAACTCGAAGTCGCCGAACTCGACGGCCACGCCGGCCTCATGAAGGTCAAGCTCGCCGCCCTCTTCGCGCTCCTCGACGGCGGCCGCTACGAGGTCACCGAAGAGGACTGGCAGCTGGCCGAGACCGCGTGGGAGTCCTCGTGCAAGGTGCGTGACGCGCTCGTCCTGCGGGCGCAGCGTGAGGCCGCCGCGGAGAAGATGCGCGCCGAAGACGCCAAGGTCCACGCCGAACTCCGCTCGCACGTCGCGAAGAAGGACGCCGACCTCACCTTGGAGCGCGTCGCCCACCTCGTCCGCCGTCACGCCTCAACGGTCGGAGGGATCACCTACGGCGGGTTGAAGAAGGCTCTCGCGTCCCGGGACCGGCCCGTCGCGGAGAAGGCCGTGTCTCTGGCTGTCGCGCGCGGCTGGGTGTTCGAGGAGGGGGACCGGGTCTGTGTCAAAACGGACTAATCGGAGGTGGACAGATCTTGTCCACCTTGGTGGACAGAGGTGGACGTGGACAGGTGGACATCTGTCCACCACCCCCTGTGTCGGAAAAACGGGCCTCATTTCTACCCCAACAAACTATAAGAAAAAGGACATTAACTCTCACTCACGCGCCACGCGAGACGGGGGGTGGTGGACACGCGTCCACCTTGTCCACCTGTCCACCTCGTCCGGCATTCAACTACCCGCACGAGACCCGCCGGCCGCAACGCCACCCCGGCACAACTGACCGCGCACATCCGGTTACAGCGACTCCACACGATCAACAACGCGCGACCCCTGATCTGTCCACCCGAAAGGCCACACCATGACCAGCACCCCGCCCACCGACCAGAAGCTCGACGAGATCGAAGCCCGCGCCAACGCCGCCACCGACGGACCCTGGACTCTCCACGAGGACGACGGCGACACCTTCCGGGCCCCCGCGTGGGAAGTGCTGTCCGCCTCGGGGTGCCGCTGCCGCCGTTCGCCCTCGCGGTGGCCCGGACGCTCACCCCGTGACCCTGCCCGTGTTCTGCACCCGACCCGACACCACCACAGGAGAACCCGTGACCGAGCCCACGGCATCTACCACGCGAATCCCCGACGACCTGTGCCCCACCCACCGCGCCCACTTCGTCGGCTGGCGCCGCAACGACTACAACCCCTGGAACCCGACGGAGTGGCCCGGTGGGAGTCACATCATGGACTCCCGGACCAGCCACGGTGAGCGCGCCCGGGACTGGGACCGCAAGAACCTTCAGGCCATGGACCAGGTGGCCGCGATATGCCGCTCAGGCCGCTCCCCGCAATGCGACCACCCGGCCGCCTCGCCGACAGCGTCGACTGCGGCATGACCACCCACACACGGGACTGGCCGGGCGTGCGCCTAACACGCCCGGCCGGCCGTCCTCGACCTTACCGATCACCCGACCTGGAGCCACGATGACCACTGACCCGACACCCGACCGCCGCGCCCGGTACGAGGCAGCGATCCGCAAGGCGGGCGACACCGCATACGGCCGTCGCCCGTTCTACGGGGCGATCACTGACGCCGCCTTGGCAGCCGCGGACGCCGAGCAGGCCGAGCTACACCGCGAGCGGGACCTCGCCATCGCCCACGACCGGCAGCCCTACCCGACCGCGTGGGCCTACGAACAGGCGTGCAAGGCGCTGCACCGGAAGACCGAAGCGATCGAGCGAGTCCGTGCGGTCCTGGAGACGGAAGCCGTCGTAGGCCGGACCGCCCTTGAGTACCGGGGACTGATCACCGCCGCCCTCATGGCCGACGACGCGCCCGCCACGCCGGTGCTGCCTGCCGGGTCCGAGGACACAACCACCACCCGGGCCGCCGCGCTGCGGGACTTCCTGTGGCGGCTGGAGCAGTCGGCGGGGGACGCCGCTGCGGAGAAGTTCCTCGACGACAACCCGGAGCTGCGCCGTCTGGCCGACGAGGCGCAGCAGCAGCCCGACACCGAGACGCTCGCCGCCGCCCTCGACGGACTCCACACCCTGATCGCCACCAGCTCCCGCGACTGGCAGACGTACCGCGTCGACGCCTGGCTGTGGGCCGTCCTCTGCGGCTGGGACTGCGAGCAGGACGAGCACGACGAGACGTGCACCCACGGCGCGCTGGAGGAAACGGCCGCAATGCACGGCTGGGACGACGCCACGGTGGCGAAGGCCCGCCGCTACCGGGCCGCGGTCCGAGCGATCACCGCGTCTGCTGGCGTGCAGACCAACGAGGAGACCACCCCGTGATCGGCATGGTGGCGTACCTCGCGGTCGTCGTCGCGATCCCCGCGATGATGCTCGGCCATCAGGGGCAGCCGTTCCCACCGAGACGGTGGCTTCGGGCAGCGAGGGCCCGTCGCGGTAGCCAGGCGCCCGCTGAGGCGCCTGAGACCGCCCCTTGCGTCTCCAGCGCCGCCGTAACCCCTCTCAGGCCGCCACAGAGGCGCACAGAGCCTCGCACCCGCCCCGCGCCCCACTGGGCCCACACCGACACCGAGGAAGCCGCATGAACGACAAGCCCTACCGAATCCTCGTCACCGGCTCGCGTGCCTGGACCGACGTCGACCAGATCTGGCGCGCACTCGGCGACGTCGTCGGCACCATCCACCGCGACGCCATCCACCGCGAGATCGTCATCGTCCACGGCCACTGCCCGACCGGCGCCGACGCACTCGCAGACGAATGGGGCCGCAAGTACGGCGCCACCATGGAACGCCACCGCGCCGAAGACTTCGGCCCCTGGCCACGCTGCGGCCCCATCCGCAACCAGCACATGGTCCAGCTCGGCGCCGACGTCGCCCTCGCCTTCATCGGCCCGTGCACCAGCCCACGTTGCCGGAAGCCCGGCCCGCACCCGTCCCACGGCGCGTCCGGATGCGCCGACCTCGCCGAGCAAGCCGGGATCCCCACCAGGAGGTTCACCGCATGACCGTCCTGTGGACCACCACCGAACTCCCCGGCCTGACCTTCGACCCCGAACCCGACGACGAAGACGACGACACCCCCCACTGCCGCACACCCCGCGACCTCTGGGGCCAAGGCATCACCGCACACGCCGCCAACAACGCCACCGTGATCAACGCGCCTGCGAGGTACCTGTGACCGACCAGACCGCCGAGGAGCAGCTGCGCACCCACACCCGCGCCGCCATCGAAACCGCCGGCATCAGCCAAGCCGAAATCGCCCGCCAACTCGGCCTGTCGACAAAGCACCTATCGATGATGCTCACCGGGAAGAGCCCGCTCTCCCTCACCTGGGCCGAAGGCATCCTCGGCCTCGCCGGACACACCTTGGTGATCGGGACCCGGCCCGACAACCCGGAGCCGCAGCGATGACCGGCCCCTCCAACACCCCGCGCGGCGAACGCGCCGGCCGCCCCGGCCTCACCTGGGAGCAGCACCTCATCCGCACCGAGCAGCACGTCGACGACGACACACCCGACCCGGCCCCGCCCAACCGCGCCACACGACGCGCACAGGCCCGCGCAGCACGGAGGAACCGATGACCATCACCCGCTACCGCAAACGCCCCGTCGAAGTCGACACCATCCAATGGACAGGCGACAACGAAGCCGAGGTGCAAGCCTTCACCGGCGGCCCCAGCACCTTCTACGCCCTCGACGCTGAGGACCGGGAGAACTCCGACGACCCCGAAGCCACCGCCGCCGTCTTCGACAAGCTGCACTCCACCTGGGTCCTCGTCTACACCGGGCAGCACATCATCCGGGGCGTGAAGGGCGAGTACTACCCGATCGCCGAGGAGGTCCTCGCCGAGACGTACGAGACGGTCGCGTCGGCGCCGGCAGCGACTCAAGCGACCGACGCCGAGACAACCACCCGCGCCGTCGCCCTCTACGAACGCTGGGTGAAAGCCGGACCCCCACCCCTCGGCGCAAGCCTCGCCCGCTGGTGGGACAAGCGACTCGTCGAACTCCACCACGCGATCGTGCCGCCCAACGACCAGACCCAGGAGCAGCCGTGACCGCCAGCCAGATCACCGCCGTCATCGCCTGCGCCGCCGCCCTCGTGGCCGTGCTCGGCGCCGTCATGTCGTACCGCGCCCGCCGCGCCGCCGAGCGTGCGTCTCCGTGGACGGGTGTCGCCGGCACCGTGTGCCCCGCTTACCAGCCGCCCGCTACACCCGAAGACAGTGGCCTGTGCCCTCGCTGCGGCATGTTCGACTACAAGCACGTGGAGCAGCTGTGAGCAGCGTCGTCCCGTGCAGCAGCAAGGGCCGCCCCGGAAGCGTCAGGGTCGTCAAGGGCGGCCTGTACGAGTGCGGGCGCTGCGGGCTCCGGTGGCCGATGATCCAGGGCAGCAGCCACCCCGAGTGAAGCCCGGACGTGCCGCGGCCCGCTGCCGGTGGAGAGGACAGCGGGCCACGAGCCTTCGAGGGCATCCCCTTGCGGGGGTTCACCGACCGTACGCCGGGCGCGGCCGGTACGGAAGACCACGATCGGGTGTCAGTCGCCGGGCGTACGATTCGTTTCGCGTCCGCGGTTCGGCTGGCTGCCGCCGGACGCCTGCTGATGCTTCTTCAGCAAAGCGCCCCGCCTCACTGATCGAGGCGGGGCGTTGCTGTATTGCGGGGCGGTCAGCCCCAAGCGGTGTCACTCACGGCGCCCACTCCTCCCGATAACCCGGCTTATCAACGTACGGGAGCGCGAGCAGGCGCAGCGCGGTGATGTCCTTCGGCTGGATCTCCGGGCACTGGCCAGCCGCGATCTCGTCTGCGTCGTGGCAGCATCCCCACTCGCCATCGATCTTCGCCTCGTAGGCGAACACCTTGCCGAGCAGCCGCTGCTTGGCGTCGATCTCCCGCAGCACCCGGGCCGGATCCCAGTCCGCGATGTGCTCGGCCTCCTCCGGCAGTGGGGCGGATTCGTCGTACACCACGGGCTGATCGTTCTCGTCGTACACGTACCCGTTCGGGTGCGAGGAGTCGTGATGCCAGCGCCCCTCACCGTGCCCGCAGCCCGCTTCCGCGCGCGCCGCGTCGGTGTCGAGCTGCTCGCCGAGCCACCGCACGAACTCATCCATCCGAGCCGCCCTCCTTCTTCGGAGGCCGCTTCGTGCCGCGCAGACCCTTAGCGATCTGCTGCGCCCGCGTCGGGTGCACGCCGAGCACCTCGCCGATCTGCTGCCACGTCTTCCCCGCATCCTTCATCCGCAGGACCCGCGCCTGACGCAACTCACGCAGGCGCGCATGGTGATCGGGCCAGGTATCGAGTACCTGCGTGACCGCCTTGGCGCACGCCTCGTCGTCCTGCATCTGCTCCAGGCGCTCGATGGCTTCCAAGAGTCGACGCACCTCCTCGACCTGCTCGTCCACTGACGCTCCCTCCGTGCCGTGGAGCGCGACAACCCGACTTTAGACCCTAGGGTCTTGCACTGCCTAGACCCTAGGGTCTAACGTGCTGAGTCGTAGGGAAGCCGCACCCGGTTGCCCTGCAACGCATAAACCCCCGGCCCGGCGCTGCGAACGCCATACGGGCCGGGGGTGCCCACCTTCAACCGTGACGAAGAGGCAGGCCCGTGAAGCCTACGCAATCCACCCCTGACCAGCACACCCCGCGCGCAGCCATCACCGCTCTCGCCGAGCGTCTCGCCCGCACCGCCCCCACCGAGCCGCTCACCCCGCAAGCGCGCGTCGCCGCCATCGCGGCCGTCACCGCCAACGACGGGCCCGGTGCGTTCGATCAACTCCTCACCGCCACCCCCACCATCACCGGACCGACCACCTGCGGCGCCTACGTCGGCGCACTACGGAGCCTCACGGCGGCGACCACGCCCGACGACGGCACCCCCACCAACGACCCCGCCGCCGCCCTCCACTGGGCCGCCGTCGCCATCGGCCTCGCCCAAGCACGCGAGCAGCAAGGCCACTTCCTCACCACCGACGAGCAAGCCGCGTTCAGCCGCTACCAGGCCGCCGCCCGCGCCCACGGGTTCACCGACGAACAGATCCACGAGCACGCGAAGACCCTGTCAGGCCCGGCGGTGCAGGCATGAGCGAGCAGCAGCCCGACCAGCCCACCCTCACACCGCAACCGAACCGCATCCTCGCCGAACCCGCCACCGTCGAGAACTGTGCCCGCGACTTTGCGGCCGGCGCCGACGTCCGCCAAACCATGGCGCAACAAGACGCGAGGGGACGCAGCTGATGGGCGACACCTTCGGCGGCGAACACCGCCGACCCCGCACCGACGGACGCGGCCACTCCCAACGCGAACTCCAAGACCGGGCCAGCTTCGACAACGCCCCGCAGACCAGCTACGGCGGCTGCCTCCTCATCGCCCTCATCCTCGCCATGGCCGCGGCCGCCGGGCTCGCACTCACCTGACCCACCCCCCGATCGGCCGGCTCGCGCGCTTCCGTTCCCCCACGGGCGCGCGGGCCGGTCCCCTTCCCGCTCCCGGAGGAGCACCGTGAAGACCCAAGCAGCCAACGGCCGCCGCCTCTCCTGGTCCATCCGCGCCGCATGGGCCCTCGTCCTCGCCATGCTCCTCGCCGCAGCCGCCTGGTCCCTCTCCGGGCAACTCATCACCTGGGGCATGCCCCCCGCCCTCGCCGTCGCCCTCTCCGTCATGTTCGACGCGGCCGGACTCATCTGCGCCACCTACGCCCGCCGCGCCGTCGAACGCGGCACCCCCGCCGGCCTCTCCCGCGCCGCGATCCTCGCGTTCGTCAGCGTGGCCGGGATCCTCAACTGGCACCACGGCCACCAGCTCGGAGGCACGCCCGCCGCCGCCGGGTTCGCATCCCTGTCGGCAGGGGTGGAGCTGCTGTTCGAACTCCACCGGCGGGACATCCGCGACGAGCAGCGCTCCGCCCGCGGCCTCATCGCTGAACGTCTTCCGCACATCCCGGCTCTCGGCTGGGTGATGTACCCGGGCCGCTCCTGGCAGACGCTGCGCCAGGCGGTCGGTGTCCGCCTCGACCTCCTCGACCCCGTCCAGACCGGACAGCGGGTGTCCGCCCCGGACACCGAGACCGGACCGGACAGGCGACGCCACGCCACTGTCCGCTCGGCTGTCCGCGCGGCAGCGGACACGTTCCCGGACGCGGACGCCGAGGACATCGTCGAGCACCTCGCGGCGGCCGGGATCGACACGGACACGGACACCGTCCGGACGATCCTCGCCGAGGACATGGACGCCCGTCCGGACACGACGGACAGCAGGTCGCAGCGTTCCCGTGTCCGCCCTGTCCGGCCGATCGCCCCGCCCGGACAGACCGTCGCGGACACCGTCCGGACAGCGTTGGCGTCCGGGATCACGGACAAGGACGCGGTCCTGTCCTACGTCCGGAAGATCCACGGACAGGACGTGTCCGCGGACACCGTCACCCGGACACGGCGCCGCATCGAGCGGAGCGCGTCGTGATCGCCGCCGTCGGAGGGTTCCTCCTCGCTCTCGTGTGCATCGCGATCGTCGCCCTCGCCTTCGGTCTGGCGGTCGCTGCCTGGTCGAGCTTCGAGCCGACCTGGGGGCCGCGGATCGCTCGCGGTACGGCCGTCACCGTTGGCGTCACCTGCCTCCTCCTCGCCGCCTTTCCCGTGATCGGGCAGGTGCTGCCGTGAGCGAGCACGAGTGGTGGGCGCCGCAGACGCCTCCGGTCGGCAAGGACGGCTGGGCCGCGCCCGACATCGAACCCGAGCAGGAAGAAACCGAGGAGGCGGAGGACGGGCCGCGCACCTTCGCCCCACAGCCCGACTACTGGCCACGCCCCCACACGCCGGCCGCCATCACCCGCATCCCCGACCGGGCCGCCGCAGCGATCAGCCCCGGCACCCGACGCCTCCTCTACAACGCGTCCGCAGCTGGAGCTGGTTGGGGGCTTGGTCTGTACGACCAGTTCGCCGGGGCCGTCGCCGACTGCGCCGCGACCACCAGCATCGGCGGCGCCCTCGTCCTCGGCGTCGGCGGCAGTCTGCTGATCGCCCACGTGTGGGACCGGCGTACCCGCCACTGGTGGCCCGGCATCGCCTGGGTCGCCCGGATCCCTCTCGCTACCGCTATCTGCGCGCTCGCCCTGTGGGCGCCCGCCGCCACCTGACCAGGAGATATACCGTGATCAGCGAAGTTCTTGCCGCCGCGCCCGCGGTCAGTGTCGAAGGCGGGAAGATCCTCGGCTCGGTGGGCGCCGGTGCCGTCGCCACCGTCCTCACCCTCATCCTGTGGACCGGGATCCGCGAACCCAAGGGCGGCGGCGGGGACGGGCCGGGCGGCAAAGGCGGCGGAGGGGGGAAGAAGTCCCGCATCCGCAAGCGCCTCACCTCCGACCAAGCCCAGTGGACGGGCGTCGCGGCCGGCACGTTCTACATGGTCGCCGGGTCGATCTGGACCGTCGGGCAAAACCTCAGCGACGCGTTCGCCAGCATCTTCACCGGCGGCGGCTTCGGCACCGCGGGGATGGGCGGGGTGTCGCTGCTGCTGGCCGCGCTCATGTACTTCCGTGAGCTGGCCCCGGGGAAGGCCGCGTTGACGGGGATCATCGCGGCGGGGGTGTGGGCGCAGGCCGGGGGGATCTGGGGTCTGCCGCAGGCCCTGATTTTGACGGGTGCGCAGGCGATCGGCGCCACCTGATGAAGATCGTTAAGCGGGTAGGGGAGCGGCTCCTCCCCGACTGGATCCGCGCCGAACTGCGCCCGATCCTCGCCTTCACCGGGACGGGCAACGCGCTGTGGGCCGGGTCGCGGGTCCTGGCCGGCCGTATCTGGGGCGAGCTCGGCGAGCACTTCGACCGGTGGGAACGGCTCGCCGCACTGGCAGGCGCCGGATACGTGGCCGGGTACGGCTGCTGGCACGCCCCGCACATCGCCGAGTTCGCCGTCCCCGGGGCGGTCCTCGGGTGGTGCGTGGCCGCCTGGTGGATGACCCCGCCAGTGTTCGAACCCGTCGACGAAGAGACCTGGGCCAGCGCCCCCACCGACGACTTCGCCCAGTGGCTCATCGACCTCATCGGCAACCGCCCTGGCATCCACCTCCGCGACCTCTACCCGGCGATGCGCGAGCTGCCCGGGCACGAGGACCGCGACAACGGTCAGCTGCGGGCTGCCCTCAACCACCTCGGTATCCCGGTCCGTCGCAGCCTCCGTATCGGGCTGGTGGCCGGCCGCTCGGGGGTGGCCCTGGCCGACCTCCAACCGCTCCCCTCCCCTCTTGGAGAGTCGGGCGGAGATTTCGATGGAGACGCAGGTCAGATCGCGGATTCTCCGGTCGGAGAGTTGGCCGGAGAGCGGTTGGAGAGCCCCTGATGCCGTACGTGTACCGCTGCCGGAAGTGCCGGGCAGCAAGCCCGCCAGACACGAGACGCGCCGCCGAGGCGTACCGCCAGGAGCACCGTGACGGCCGGCATGGCGGGCTCGTCCCCGACGGTGAGTCCCTTGACCGCGTGCCTGGGAGCAGCCCGGATCCGGACGGCCGGTACGTGTCCACGGGTGCGTTGCTGGGGCTGCTTGCGGTCCTGGCGATCGCTTCGATCGTGGCCCGGCTGTTCGGCCACTGACCCACATAGACCCCGGGGCGGCCGACTGCTGCCAGGCGATTCCGGCCGCCCCGGTCCACCCATCCCGAGAGACAGGAGCACCATCATGGGCCGCTTCAACGGCAAGAGCGAGACCGAGCAGCTGGCCGACACCGTGGCCAGCCTGCCCGGCCAGGTCGCGGACTGGACGCCGGAGCAGCGTCAGCAGTTCACCACCCAGTCCGATCGGGCGATGCGTGAGCAGAACGGTGTGGACCCCGACGCGGCCTGACCGTCTGCCAGACTGGCCGTGCGCGGCCATCGGGCCCGTCACCTCCGCGAAGGGTGACGGGCCCACCGCTGTTTCTGGCATGAGGCCGGCCGTCGTCTGCGACACTGAGGCTGCGATCCGCTTCGCGCACGACCCCGCTGGCATTCCCCCCCGTCCAGCGGGGTCTTGGCGTTCCCAGGTGCAGTGTCGGTGCCGGCGGCTACGATCCCGGCACCATCACGTCCTTGGGGGGACCATGCGCCGCACCACCATCCTGCTCGCCACCGCCTGCCTTGCTCTGGCCGGCTGTTCGTCTGGTGGGGAGCCGGAGAAGGAGCCGGTCACTGTCACGGCCACCCCGACGCCCACGGCGACACCCTCGCTCAGCCAGGCGGAGACCATGCGCCAGTGCAGCGTCGCCGTCTCTGAGGAGGCCCCGGGGTGGGAGGACTGGAACTACAACCCTGGCGAGTGGCAGGACGATCCGCGGACGCCGCCCGCGTGTCTGGGGTTGGTGGATGAGGAGATCCCGTCGCGGGGGAATCGGGCGTTCATGGAGGCGCTGATTGAGGGGTTGGAGATGGCGGACGATCCGCGGGCGCGTTCGTAGCCGGACGTGAAGCGGCCCCGCTCGTTTCCGGGCGGGGCCTTCGTCATGCGGTGGGCTACCGGCGCACGGATGCCCGGCCGCCGAGGTAGCCGCCGATGACCTGCACCGCGATCATGGCGCCGCATCCGGCGAGCAGGCGGGTGAGGGTGAGGTCGTCGCCGGGGAGCACGATCGCTGCCATGGTCGCGAGTCCGAGGAGTCCGGGGAAGGCCACGGTGTAGAGCCAGATGCGCGTCATGGGGTGGGCTCCTCGTCCGGGCGCACCGGGCCCGCGCTGGGGAACTCCCACCACGCCCGGGCGAGGTCCGGCGGCAGGTCAGCGGCGAGCATCTGCTTGCGCACGCTGGTCATCCGTGCGTGCACGTCGACGCGGCCTTCGGGGTCGCCCCAGATGATCCGGTTGATCAGCCGGTGCCGCACCTCGTCCGGGATGCCTTCGTCGGCCAGCGCGCGTTCCATCATGGTCAGCGTCTGGCGTAGGGCCTCGATCTGCGCCTTCTGTACCGGGTCGTGAAGGAGTGCCTCGCGCATACCTGGCTGCTGATCCAGGTAGCGGCCGAGGGCGTCGTCTGCGAACTCGCTCATCCGGTCTTCTCCTCGCTGCCCGCCGGGCGCTTGGGCAGGTCGGCGCCGGGCCGTCCGACGTACCACTCCCAGAACTCCCGGGTGACGGCGGACCGGTCGGTCCCGGCTGTCTTGGTGGCGGCGTCAAGGTCGTCCCAGAGTGCGTCGGGTGCGCCTCGGATGACGCGCTGTTTGTGCTTGTGCCGGTGTTGGGCTCGGCGTTCTTCGTCGGTGGCCATGGACCAACTATCGCGGGTGGCTTGCCACCGGTCAACTCCTCTGCCATGATGGTGGCAAGCCACCAAGCTCAGGGGGAAGCCCAAGATGATCGCCGCCAACCGCACCCGCCGCGCCACCCTCAAGACCCGCACCCGCACCCAGCGCGCCACCGCGAAGATCCGCCGCGAAGGCGTTGCCACCCTCGCAACGCACGTCATCGCCGCCGGACTCGGTGTGAAGGAGGCGCGCACTGTGGCCAGCTCCCTCCGCAAGAACGCGGCCAAGGCGAACGCCACCGGCACCCCCGGTGTCAGCTACACCCACGGCCAGCGCCGCACCTGCACCCGCTACACCCCGGCCGAGGTCGCCGCCATCGCCGTCATCTACCGCCCCCGCAAGCCCGCATACAAGATCGCCGCTGCCCGCCTCGCGCTGGCCGCATAGAGCACACGGAGAGCAGCACATGGGAAAGCCGAAGCCCCCTTGTCCGGTCTGCGGCAAGAGCCCCGTCTACTCGCAGCAGCGTTGCAAGCGCTGCTACGTGGCGGCACTCAACTCTGGCGAGATCACCCGCGTCGGCAGCAGCAATGCCCGCCCGGTGAAGGAGCGACTCGTCGACAAGATCCGCGTAGACGTCTCGGGCTGCTGGGTGTTCGAGGGGTACATCAATCCGGGCGGCTATGGGGCCATGCTCGACGACGACGGCAAGACGCGAACCGCACACAGGGTCTCGTACAAAGTTTTTGTAGGGCCGATACCCGCCGGCTTGCAGCTCGACCACCTGTGCCACACCAGCGCCCAGGACTGCGCGGGCGGACCGTCGTGCCCTCACCGCCGATGCGTCAACCCCGCTCACCTGGAGCCGGTGACGCAGCGGGAGAACGCTCTTCGCGGAGTCAGCTTCAGCGCAGTCAACGCGACGAAGACCCACTGCGCGAACGGCCACGAGTTCACCCCGGAGAACACCTACTACCGGACGCCTACCCACCGACAGTGCCGCACCTGCAACAACGCTCACGTAGCCGCGTACAAGAAGCGCAAGGCGCAGGGCTGACCCCGCCGCCTGACCGCCCGACACGACAGGATGAACCACATGGCCCTCATCGACGACATCGAGTTTTATGGCCGCGCCACCGCCGCCGGAGACATGACCTGCGACTCCGCCGCACGCGTCCTCGCCGAAGCCAGCCAAGGCGCCCTCACCCTCGTCGGCGCCGAGACCGCCCTCGCCGAATGGGAAGGCACCCGCGCCCGCCTGGAGAGCCAGCATGCAGACACCGTGGACGCGCTCCGGGCCCTACGGAATGGGAAGCCGATCCCCGATCATGTACACCGCCACGCACGCGGGGACGCTCTGCGGACGATCCGCCGGGAGCCGTACGACGCCTGACCTGACGCGCGCAGAGGGCCCGCCCCACCCCGGGAGCGGGCCTCATCCATGCGCCCGGAAGATCACCCGCCGATCCCGGGCCACAATCCCCCCATGCGTTACCCCGCCCGCTGCCCCGCCCGAAACTTGAACGGCCGCATGTGCGCCAACCCCGCAGGCCAAGGCACCCGCCACCCCGGACTCGGCACCTGCATCTGGCACAAAGGCACCAACAAACACGTAGAGGAGGCCTGGGCCATGGCCCAAGAACTCGCCGCCGAACAAAACGTCACCCCACACGAAGCACTCCTCAACCTCGTCCGCACCGCCACCGGCCGCGCCGCCTGGGTCGACAACGTCCTCGCCAACGAAATGCGCGAACACGTCGAAGCCGGAGGCGACCCCCTCAAACCGCCCGCCTCCCTCAACCCGTGGCTCGCCCAATCCCGCCTCGAACGCAAGCTCGCCGCGGCCACCGCGAAGCAGGCCGTCGACGCCGGCGTGATGGTCGCGCTGGAACGCCGCCTGGATCTGGAGGGCGAGCTCGTCGCCACGGCCCTGGCTGCCGCGCTCGACGCGCTGAACCTCGACCACGACCAGCGTGTGCTCGCGCTCGGCGCCGCGCAGCAGCACCTCCTCGGCACCGGCGAGCTCCCCGCGACGGGCTGAACCTCGGCTCCGGAATGAGGGCGCGGATTCCGCTGGCATCCTGCCGCGCATGAGACCAGCAAGCGCGCCGGCGCCCACAGCGTGAGCGGGATCTTCCGGGCCGCGGTCATCCCGACCCGCGACCGGCACGATCTCCTCGACGACTGCCTCCGCTCGGTCGTCGACCAGGTGGACCGGGTCATCGTCATCGACAACCTGTCGAACCCGCCCATCGACCCCGAGCCGTGGCACGGCAAGGTCGGCGTCGTCTCCCTGCCCATTGATCCGCCGAACATCAGCACCCTGTGGAACGTCGGCATCGCTCTCTCCGACGCATCCGCCTACCGGGCCGGCGCCGACGAGTGGGACATCGCCGTCCTCAACTCCGACGTCGTCATCCCGCCCGGCTGGATCGAAACCCTGTCGGCGGCGATGCGGTCGACCACCGCGGTGCTCGCTTACCCGGACCAGCACGGTGGCCGGCAGCAGATCCTCCACACGAAGGCCGAGCCGATCGACCTCCGCCAGCGGATCACCGGCTTCGCGTACATGCTCCGCGGCGAACACGGCCTGCGCCTCGACGAGTCGATGGCCTGGTGGTTCTCGGACGACAGCCTCGACTGGGAGGCCCGCGAGCAGGGCGGCTCGCTCCTCGTCCCCGGAATCCCCGTCGAACACCGCGCCCCCAACATTTCCACCAACGAACGCCCCGAACTCGCCGAACAAGCAGGCCGCGATCGGGAGACCTTCCGCAAAAAGTGGGGCCCGACCCCATGGTGAGGAGCCACATGCGTATCGCAGTCACCGGGGGCAGCGGCTTCCTCGGACAAGCCACCATCCAAGCGGCAGAGCAGGCCGGTCATGAGGCGTGGTCGTTCGACCGGGCCCACGGCAACGACATCCTGGGCAGCCTCGATGCGTTGAAGGGCGCGGACACGATCGTCCACCTCGCCGGGATGCTCGGCACCAGCGAGCTGTTCGATGCGCCGGAGTCCGCGGTCCACGCCAATGTGATCGGCGCGCTGCGCATCCTGCGCTGGTGCGAACAGAACGGCGCCAGGTACGTGGGCATCACCATGCCGCCCGTCTTCCCCTCCGTGTACACGGCGACGAAGGTGTGCGCCGACCGGCTCGCCACCGCCTGGCACGAGGCATACGGGGTGCCCGTCTCCCACGTCCGCGCGTTCAACGCCTACGGACCGGGCCAGAAGTGGGGGCCTGGGCATCCGCAGAAGATCGTGCCGACGTTCGCGCGGGCCGCGTGGGAGGGTCGGCCGCTCCCGGTGTGGGGTGACGGCGAACAGACCATGGATCTCGTCCACGCGGACGACGTCGGGCGGATGCTCGTCGATGCCGCAGCCCACGGGGACGACGTCACGTTCGATGCCGGCACTGGGCAGGCGGTCACGGTTAACGAGCTCGCCGAGTTCGTTCTGGATGCGACGGGGTCGACGGCTGGGGTGGAGCATCTGCCGATGCGGACGGGTGAGCGGCCGACGCGGATCGTTGCGGAGGGGGAGGGCTGGGATCGTCTGGATTGGAAGCCGCAGCATGATTGGTCGCGGGTGGCGGCGTCGGTGGAGTGGTATCGGTCTCCGGTATGAGCGATGCTGCGCTGATCACGGCGATCTACGACTCCTACGATGCGCTGAAGCCGGTGTTGCCGCAGGCCGGGGCGGATGTGGAGTGGATCGTCGTCACCGACAGCGTGCCGGATGCCGAGCAGGCGCAGGGGTGGACGGTCGTCCACGAGCCGCGTCCGGGCGTGCATCCGAATCGTGCGGCGAAGCATCCGAAGTACGAGCCGTGGAAGTACACAGACGCGCCCGTCTCGCTGTGGGTGGACGCCTCGTTCCGGGTGGTCTCCACTCAGTTCGTGGTCGAGGCGACGGCGGGGCTCACCGAGGCGGAGCCGATCGCGCAGTTCGTGCATCCGTGGCGGGACTGTCTGTTCGCGGAGGCCGAAGAGTCGGCGCGGCTGGCGAAGTACGTGGGTGAGCCGGTGCTGGAGCAGGCTGAGTCGTACCGGCAGGCCGGGCATCCGGAGGCATGGGGTCTGTGGGCAACGGGAGTTATCGCCCGCCGCCATACGGCAGCTGTGCGGGAGCTCGGCGCGCGGTGGCTGCACGAGACGTACGAGTGGTCGTTTCAGGATCAGATCTCGCAGCCGTTCGCGCTGCGGGAGACGGGGCTGCGCCCGACGGCGTTGCCGGGTATGCATCTGGCCACGCCGTGGCTGGCTTACGAGGGGAGCGCGCGGCACGGATGACAGCCGACGGGTGCCCGAAGGGCGGCGAGCACGACTGGTTCAAACCGGCCGATCCGCAGCCGCCGAACCATAAGTACGAGTGCTCAAAGTGCGGGCACTTCGACCTTGACGACTACGAGTGAGGCACGGATGACGAGCATCGAGATCGGCGGCGGCCACCTGGTCCAGGCCGGATGGACGAACCTCGACCCGACCCACGGTGTCGGCGAGTGGCAGCGGCCTGCGCAGGTCGTGCCGTGGCCAGCCGCAGACGGCAGCGTGCAGGCGATCCGGGCCTCGCACGTGATGGAACACATCCCAGCCGGACAGCCCCGCATCGACGTGATGAACGAGGCGCACAGAGTGTTGCGTCCCGGCGGGGTCTTCGAGATCCGGGTGCCGAATGCCCTGTCGGGGACGTGGCACGCGTTCGCGGACCCGACGCACGTCAGCTTCTGGTGCATCCCGTCGTTCCACTACTTCGACGGCAGCTTCGCCGCGAACGCGGACTACGGGATCCGGCATTGGACCACGCACGAGCTGCTGATCCAGGGCGACAACGAGATCCTCTGGAAGGGCACCCCGCGATGACCAGCGACTGCATCCACAACCTGCGGCTGTGCCCCGACTGCGGTGGCCTCCAGACACAGACAATGGAACGGCTCCACGGCGTGACCAGCGTGGAACTCACCCTGGACGCAGGCCGCCCCCTCACGCTCGCCGGACCGGTGAAGGTCTACATCGGGCCGGTGTTCGAGGAGTGCCCTCAGCCAGAGGAGCGGACGGGGTGAAGCCCGGCGTCAGCGTGGTCACGCCCTTCCACGCGCAGCGGAAGGCCAACGGCATGCTCGAACGCGCCGCCGCCTCCGTCCGCAAACAGACCGTCCCCGTCCACCACATCCTCGCCGAAGACATCCACCACCTCGGCGCCGCCATCACCCGCGCCCACGGCCTCGCGCTCGTCGACACGGAATGGACGGCGTTCCTCGACTCGGACGACGAACTCGACCCCGACCACATCGAGCAGCTGCTCGTCTGTGCGAAGGAGACCGGCGCGGACTACGTGTACCCGTGGTTCCGCGTCGTCGGCGGGACAGACCCGTTCCCGATGTTCTACGGCAAGCCCTTCGACCCAGCCGCGCCGAACAGCACGACGATCACGATCCTCGTCCGCACAGAGCTCGCCCAACAGGTCGGCTTCGCCCGAGACCCCAACGTCCAGGTCAGCGGCGAAGACTTCCAGTTCACACTCGGCTGCATCACCGCCGGAGCCAAGATCGTCCACCTGCCACGGATTAGCTGGACCTGGTTTCACCATAATGGGAACACGAGCGGAATTTCATCGCGCGGCGACGCAAAGCGGTAGCATTATGCCGTGGAAAACTTCTGGAAGAATGTGCAGATCACAGAAGGCTGTTGGGTCTGGCTCGGCTACAAGGACCGTGATGGATACGGGCTTTCAAGTCGGCCAAAGGTGATGGGCCAGGGAAGTAACCGCGCCCACCGAATCGCTTACGAGACAGAGCACGGCTCCATACCGGCCGGGCACCTGGATCATCTCTGCCGGAACCGTGCATGCGTCCGCCCGTCGCACCTTGAGCCTGTGACCGCAAAGGTGAACGCCGAGCGAGGGATGAAGGCACGACAGACGCACTGTTGCCAGGGCCACGAGTTCAACGAAGAGAACACGTATCGCAAGCCGAACGGGACTCGCTCGTGCCGGAAGTGCCACAACGAAAACGAGAAGAGCCCCGAAGCGCGAGCGCGCCGTGCCGCCTACGCCAAGGAATGGCGCGAGAAGCAGAAGAAGGAACGGACCCCTGACGCGGATCTTGCAGCACGTTCTGTGCTGACCTGGCTTCAGAAGAAGTGCCCCGATGGACCCGTGAGCACAAGGGAGGTATTGATTGGAGTTCGCAGCCAGAAGTGGTGCGTCTTGATGGACGACGTGAACATTGCGCTCGCAGCCCTTGAACGGGCGGGGGCTATCCAGTTCCTGCCGCCTCCGGAACGGCCTCCGGGCAAGCGGGGGCGCAGCCCGGCGCGGCGATTCAAGGTGCTCCCTGATGCGCTGGTGACCCCGTCCGGACCGTGAGCCGTCCGACAGCCGTCACAATCCGACCATGACCACCGAGGACAAGGCCCGCATCGCACAACGCGCCGCCGCCCTCCTCGACGCCCAACTCGCCCCACGCTGGAAGCCACAACCCCACCAGATTCCCCCGCCTGGGGCCTGGACGGGATGGCTCTTGATGGCCGGCCGAGGTGCTGGAAAGTCGAAAGCCTGCGCCGAGTACGTCCGACAGCACGTCAACGGCCCCGCCTGCCTCCCCGGGCCCGTCCCCCACTGGATCAGCATCATCGCCCCCACCCTCGGCGACGGCGTCACCTCCATGTACGAAGGCCCCGGCGGCATCCGCAACGCCGACCCCGGCGCCCGCCTCGTCCAAGCCCCCGGCGGAACAGTCATCCGCTGGCCCAACGGATCCCAGGCCAAGCTGTACGGATCGCACACCCCCGAAGACGTCGAACGGTTGCGCGCCGGCGGTAACTCGTGCCTCGCTGTCCTCGAAGAGTTCGCGACGTGGCGGTACATGGAGCAAACCTACGACCAGCTGCGTTTCGGGCTCCGCTCCGGGCCGCGCCCGCACTGGATCGCGGCGACCACGCCGAAGCCCCGGCCGCTGCTGAAGCGGATGCTCGCGGGTGAGATCCGGGGCATCGTCCACACGCACGCCACGATGTACGACAACCCGCATCTCGAGCAGACCGTCAAGGACGCGTTGGAGGACACGTACGCGGGCACAGACATCGGAGCGCAGGAACTCCACGGCCGTCTCATCGACGAGGTAGCCGAAGCCCTGTGGACGCGCGCCACGCTGGAGGAAACCCGGGTGCGGGCCGACGAGGTGCCCGACCTCACCCGGATTTCGGTCGGTGTCGACCCGTCGGGCGGTGCCGGCGAGCAGGGCATCGTCGTCGTGGGGAAGTCCGGGCTTCTTCTGCCTCACGCGCTGCCGGGCCGATCGCTGGATCCTGAGGATGCGCTCCTTGTGCGCGCTCAGGCGCAGGAGCGGCCGCAGCATCATGGCTTCGTCCTCGATGACCGGTCGTGCAAGCTGTCGCCGGACCAGTGGGGGCGGCGGGCGGTGCAGGCCGCGATCGACTGGGAAGCCGATGAAGTGCTGGCCGAGACGAACTATGGCGGGGCCATGTGCGTGGCCACGCTGCGCACGGCGGCCGAGGCTCTCGGTGTGGACATTCCGATCCGTACGGTCACGGCGACGCGGGGCAAGGTGGTCCGTGCGCAGCCGGTCGCGGCGCTTGCCGCGCAAGGGCGCTGGCACATGGCCGGGGTGTTCGATGAGCTGGAGGACCAGCTCGCGACCTGGTACCCGGAGCTCGGCTGGTCACCGGACAGGTTGGACGCGATGGTGTGGCCGGCCTGGCAGTTGAAGCTGGTGGGGACGTCTGCGCGTGGTGTGGGTTCGTTGGGTGGGGATGTGGCCAGAAAGCAGATCGGCGGCGGGCGGCTACGGTGACCGGCATGGATCTGTGGCTGCTGCTCATCGTGATGTCGCTCGCCGTGTATCGGCTCACCCGGCTTATTGTGGCCGACACGTTCCCGCCAGTGTTGTGGCTGCGTGACCGGCTCGCCGGAGGTTGGCGGCCGCTCACGCTGAAAGAGCAGGAGACGAAGCCGCTTCCCGTCATGGAGGAAGGGCAGTCCGCCACGATGGCCGGACTTGGCCAGGTGCAGCTGATCGACGGCGAGCTGCACCGGTACGTGCACCGGACCCGTCGGTCTCCGTTCTGGCTGGCCGAGCTGATCTCCTGCCCCTGGTGCGCGTCTGGTTGGATCGCGCTCGGGGTGACGGCTGGGGTGTGGGCGTCGGTGGGTCTGGCGGTGCCGCTGCTGGTCTGGCCTGCCGTGTGGGGGCTCGGGGCATTGATCGCGGCGCAGGAGTGGGCGTGATGCGCGGCCGGAATCCGAGGGCTTCTGAGGCCCGTACGATCTGAGGTGCCTGGGAAACCGGGGCCTTCCTCTCGCTGGTCTCAGGGTGGCGGCATAGAGGGCCGTCCGCGACTCATATGCGCGGACGGCCCTCACCCATCTCCGGAATGATCTTCTCTGCGCCGCGCCTAACCTCCCCTCGCAGACCGCGAGCAGGGAGAACAGATGGCCTGGTACGACGTCTTCACCCGACGCGGTGGCCTGCCTGCAGCCCACATCCCGACTACGGAACCAGCCGCGCTCACCGCGTCCGCCGTCCCCGTCCGCGAACCCCGCACCGAACTCATCCGCAACACCGAAACCTGGCAGGAAGAGGCGTGGGGCTTCTACGACGACCTCGGCGAATTCCGCTACGGCGTCGAATGGGTCGCCGCGATGCTCTCCCGCGTCCGCCTCTACGCCGCGAAGCTGGAGCCCGGCGCCGATGAACCCGTCCGCGCCGAAGCAGGCACCGCCGTCGACCTGATGACCACCCTCGGCGGAGGCGTCGCCGGACAAGCCTCCCTCATGTCCGGCTTCGGCACCCAGCTCGCCGTACCCGGCGAGGGCTACCTCATCGGCGAGACCGTCAACGGCATCGAGAAGTGGACCGTCCGCTCCATCGACGAAGTCCGCGCCGCACGCGGGCATTTCGAAGTCGTCGACGAAACCTCATCCAACAACGGCGCCCGCTGGCGCTCCCTCGGCACCGACTCCCTCGTCACCCGCGTGTGGCGGCCGCACAAGCGCCGGCACTACCAGGCGGACTCCCCGGCCCGGGCCGCGCGGGGGAAGATGCGCGAACTGGAGCTGATCAACCGCTACATCATGTCCCAGTTCCTGTCCCGGCTGGCCAGCGCAGGCGTGGTGCTCTTCCCAGACGAGGTCATCTTCCCCGTCAAGGAAGAGTTCGCCGACGCTGCGGATCCGTTCGTCGAGGAGTGGATCGACATCGCGGCGACCGCGATCGCGAACCCAGGCACCGCGGCCGCAGTGGTACCGATCCCCATCAAGGTGCCCGGCGAGTACGTCGACAAGATCCGCCACATTGACTTCACGCTGCAGCTCGACGAGAAGATCCTCGACAAACGCGAGTCCGCCATCAAAGGGCTGGCGACCATGCTGAACATGCCCGCCGAGATCCTCCTCGGGATGGGCGACGTCAACCACTGGGGCGCCTGGCAGCTCGAAGAGGGCGCCCTGAAAACGCACATCGCACCCGAGGCCGAGCTGATTTGCCAGGCCGTCACCCAGGGATACCTCCAGCCCCGGCTGAAGGCGTCCGGCGTGAAGGACTGGGCGAACTGGGTCGTCTGGTACGACATGAGCGAGTTGACGCTTCGCCCGGACAGGTCCGGCAACGCCTTCGACGCCTACGACCGCATGGAGATCGGCGGCACTGCACTCCGCCGCGAGACCGGCTTCAACGAGTCGGACAAGCCGACCGCCGAGGAACTCAAGGAGCAGGCCCTCAAGGTCATCATCAAGACCCTCCCGTCCGCCGCACCCTCCGCGCTGTCGCTCCTCACCGGCCAGCCGGTCGAGATCGTCTCGCTCGACCCGGACACGGGGCAGACCCCGCCGGTCAGGACCGAGGATCCGCCACCGGCAGAGGACCGATCCCCGCCGGACGCGGACGAGGCCCGTGACGTCGCTGCGCAGATCCGGGAGGCGGCGGCCGTGCAGCGCTCGGAACGGATGGCGAAGCAGGCGCAGGCCCTGCACGCGGTCAGGTTCGCGGCGGGCCGGCCGCCGGAGTTGCTGCATCCGGCGCTGTGCTCGCAGCACGCGTACTCGTGCCCGTTCACGCATGCCGGGCTGAAGCTGCACAGCCTGCCCCGACCGGGCACGTCCGGGGTGTATGAGGCCCGGTTGGATGCGTTCGGCCGGTTCACGATCGGTCAGCTCTCTCCGCTCATGGATACGGGCGGGTTCTTCTCGACGACTCGGAGCTCCAATGGGTTCGCTCACAGCCGCGGCTGACGGCTCGCACATGTCTGGCGCGATGATCGCGTTGATGCCGACGCCGGAGGATGCGGAGCGGCTGGCGATCGAGGGAGGCGAGGCTGCCGACCAGCTGCATCTGACGCTGTACTTCCTTGGCGAGGGCGCTGACTTCGGCGAGGAGCAACGTGCCGCGTTGATCGAAGCCATCACCAACGAGGCGCCCTTCCTCAGCTACGGGTTCGTGCTCGGGAAGGCCTTCGGTGCAGCTCACTGGAACGCGGACAGCAACAGCCCTTCATGGGTGTGGTCGGTCGGCGACGCTGAGGACGCGCCGCACTATGCGCAGCTGGAGAACGCGCGCGGTGTTGCCCTGACGGGCCTCTTGCAGAGCGGGCTACACGAGTCCATCCCGGCGCAGCACTCGCCCTGGCAGCCCCATATCTGTGCGGCCTATTCCGACGAGTTGGACCTGATCATTGCGTTGGAGGAGCGCCTCGGTGACGTCACCTTCGACCGCATCCGAGTCGCCTTCGCCGGGGACCACACGGACATCCCTCTCGGCGGCACCGTCACTGCGGCGGCCGGTCCGCTGCGCCGTCAGCCCACCGAGCTGGAGCTCGCGTCCCGCGTCGACTTCGCCGCCATGGACAAGGCCTGGCACGAAGCCGTCGACGCCACGACCGAAGCGTGGGCAGAGATCCAGGCAGCGCAGCGCGAGCAGATCACCGCCGCCGTCCAGGCTGCCGCTGAGGCTGATGACCTCGACCGGCTCGACGCGTTCGCCGTCGACACGGACGACGGGGCCCGGCTTCTCATCGCCCGGATGATCGCGTACGCGCGGGAGGCAGGCGACGCGCAGCAGGCCGAGGCCGAAGCCCAAGGCGTCACCATCCCGGACTGGTCGCTGGACGACGAGGCGCTCACCGCGGCCGCGATCCGAGACCGGCTGCGGCAGGTCGGCCGCACAGCCGCACGCGTCCTGGGGGTTGGTCTGGTGCAGTCCGGTGTCCGGCAAGCGATGCGCGTGTGGGGCTCCGGCAGCGCGCAGCACGTCGCGGCGCAGGTCGACGAGCACCTCGCAGCCCTGTCCGGTGCCGCGGTGGAGGAGCAGATCGGCGCGGCGATGACCGCGGCGCAGAACGAGGGCCGCATGGCGGTGCTGGCGGTCGCGCCTCCGGCCGAATACGTGGCCAGCGAGGCGCTCGATCGCAACTCATGCGCTCCTTGTCGACAGGTCGACGGCGCCCGCTACACCACCCTCCCCGACGCACGCGAGGCCTACCCGTCCGGCGGCTACACCGGCTGCCTCGGAGGCGCCCGCTGCCGCGGCACGCTCGTCACGGTGTGGCCGCAGGAGAGTGAGCAAGCCGCAGCCGGAATGATCTTGGCGGCGAGTGCGGCCACAATCCCCACGACCCACCCAGAAGGAGGCGGCGCCGTGCCGTACCGCATCGAGCAGGACCACCCGGACTGCGGTGCTGACACACCGTGGGCCGTCGTCCAGACCGACACCAGCGAACTCGTTGGCTGCCACGACACCGAGGCCGCAGCCAACGAGCAGCTGGCCGAGCTTGCCGCCGAAGAGCCAGACGAGCCGGCCGACGACGGCGACGACAGCATGGACTACGCGGGCAAGACCGCACCCTGGCGCGGCCCCCTCGCCGTCGAAGGCATCGTCACCGGCGACGGCCGCGAGTTCGCCACCGACGCCCTGACCTGGGCCGAACTCCCCGTCCCGCTCCGCTGGAACAAGGAAGACAGCCACGGCGGGGAAGCCCGCACCATCGCCGTCAACGTCGGCCGCATCGACAAGATCTGGCGCGACGGCAGCCTCATCATGGGCGAAGGCGTCCTCGACCTCTCCGACGACGACGGCCGCCGCGTCCACGCCAAAATCGAAGGCAAGTTCCTCCGCGGCGTCAGCATCGACGCCGACTCCATCGCCGACGCCGACGTCGAATACGTCTTCCCCGAGGACGTCAACGCGGGCACCGCAGAGAGCGGCGAGGAGGAGGACATCTTCGAGATGCTCTTCGCGCAGCCGGAGAAGGTCGTCTTCCACGGCGGCCGTATCCGCGCCGCCACGTTGGTCGACATCCCCGCGTTCGCCGAGGCGTACATCGCCCTCCTCGACGAGGCCGGCGCCGTCGTGGCCGGCGGCACCCCGGTCTCCGAGGCCGAACTGCTCACCCTGCGGGAAGCCGAGGCCCCGCCGGCCCAACTCGCCGCGGTGACCGCGGCCGCCGAGGTGTTCCGGCCGCCCGTCGACTGGTTCTCCGACCCGCACCTGTCGCTGCCCACACCGATCACGGTCACAGACGACGGCCGGATCTACGGGCACGCCGCACAGTGGGGCTCGTGCCACATCGGCCAGGACGACGTGTGCGTGCAGCCACCGCACGAGGACGCCCATCCGTACTACCGCACCGGCGAGGTCGCGTGCGCGGACGGGACCCGGGTGGCGGTCGGTCAGATCACCGTGGGCACGGGGCATGCGCCGCTGCACTACGGGGCGTCCCCTGCGGCCGAGCACTACGACAACACCGGCGCAGCGGTCGCGGATGTCGCGGTCGGCAACGACGCGCACGGCATCTGGGTCGCTGGGGCGATCCGGCCGGGCGCGGATCCGCTGAAGGTGTACGAGCTGCAGGCCGCGGGCCAGGTCAGTGGTGACTGGCGGCGGATCGGCGGCGAGCTGCGGCTGGTGGGGCTCCTCGCGGTGAATGTGCCCGGTTTCCCGGTGCCGAAGATGCGCGCGCGGGTGGCGTCGGGTGAGCCTCAGGCGCTGGTGGCGGCTGGTCGTCCGACGGTGGCGTGGGGTCGGTCGCAGTCGGATCAGGAGGCCGCGGCTGTGCGGATCGTGATGCGGATGCTGTCGCGCCGCGTCCACCCCGGGGGGAGGTGAGCAATCGTGTGCAGCTGCAATAAGAGGCGTCGTCCGGCACCTCCGCCGCCGCCCCCTCCAAGTGTCTGACCTTTAGGTATGCCGGTCCGGTGAAGGTAATTGACCTTTGCCGGACCGTGTGCTATGCGCTAACCTCCGAGCGAATAGGCGCCAACTTGACGGGCGCACAACCCCTCTTCGCAACGGAGGACCACGTGGCAGCCGAAGAGCTCTTCAGTGCCCCGTCCGATCTCACCCTCGCCAGCGACACCGACCTCGCCGAACTCGAAACCCGCGCAGTCACCGAATTCACCCGCGTCTCCGAGATCGACAACGTCGACCCCGACACGCTCACCTACGCGATGCGCCTCACCGACGACCTCGACCGCATCCGCGGCGAACTGAGGGTTCGTGAGGTCCGCGCCGAGCAGGAAGCGCAGCGTCAGCAGGCCCGCGTCGCCGAGCAGCTGGGACATCTGCAGACCCGCGTCAACGGCGCCCCCGCCGCGCAGGCCGCCGCCGAGCACAACGCGCAGGTCGACCCCGAGGCCATCGCGCAGGCATCCGCGCGAGGCGTCACCGCCGCGCTGTCGGCGTTCATGCTCGACCGCCGCGGCGGGACCGTCCGCCCCGACGAGATCGCACGCCGCGCAACCGCGTCCCTCGCCGAGACCGCACAGCACGCCCCCACCCCGCAGGTCCCGTCCCAGCGCCTCGCCGTCACCGCCTCGGTGGACATCCCCGGCGTCGCCCGCGGTGAAGGACTGACCAGCCTCACCGCCCTCGCCGACGTGACAGCCCGCAAGGCCAAGTCCATGCCCATCACCTCCGGGCAGCCCAGCGAGCAGCTCGTTGCGTCCATCCGCAACGACTTCACCCACAGCGTCGACAACCGCACCACCCGCGGCGAGATGAAGGAACTCATCCAGTTCCTCACCGGCCCCGACAAGCAGGAAGCCCTCGTCGCTGGCGGCGGCTGGTGCGCCCCGTCCGAGCCCCGCTACGACTTCTTCAACATCGCCTGCGAAGACGGCCTCATCGACCTCCCCACCTTCGGCGTCACCCGCGGCGGCATCCAGTACCCCGTCTCCCCGAGCCTCGCCGACGCCCTCTCCGGAGGCACCGCCTTCGCAGGGTTCGCCGCCACACTCTCCAACACGAGCACCCCGTTCCTGTGGACCGAGGCCGACGACATCGCCGCCGCCACCGGCTCCCCGACCAAGCCCTGCATCCGCGTCCCCTGCTCGGACATGGACGAGGAGCGGCTGGAGGCGTACGGGTACTGCCTCACCGCGGGCAACCTCACCGACGACGCCTGGCCGGAGGCGACGCAGAACACGCTGCAGCTGCTGATGGCCGCGCACTCGCATGTCATCAACGCCCGGCTGATCGCGCTCATGCTCGCCCGCTCCACTGCCGCGACCGCCATCACCGGCGGCGCAGCCACCGACGCCGCCGCCCCGCGGATCTACAACGCGGTCGGCCTCGCCGCCACCGACTACCGGGCCCGCTACGGCATGTGCATCGACGACGTGCTGGAGGTCGTGTTCCCGTACTGGGTCCGCGACGTCATCCAGGCCGACCTTGCCTGGAAGGCCGGCGTCGAGCTCGGCGACATCCCGCTGTCCGAGGTGAACCGGTACTTCACCGCCCGGAACATCGCCGTCCAGTGGGTCAACGACTGGCAGGTCCGCGGCGCCTCCCAGTTCGGCAACGCCACGAAGATGACCGCCTGGCCGACCACGGTGGACTTCCTCATCTACGCGGCTGGCACGTTCATCCACGGCAACGGCATGACCCTCGACCTGGGTGTCATCCGCGACTCGGTGCTGAACGAAACCAACGACCACACGGCCGCCTGGTCCGAGGAGGCGCACCTCATCGCCAAGGTCGGCCACGAATCCCGCCGGTACACGGTCGCCTTCAACGTCAACGGCTCCACCTCGGCGCTCCTCACCGGCACCGTCCGCGTCTGACGTCTGGCCGTGACACGAACCGAGGGAAAGGGGTGAGCGCCGATGGCCGCACGCCAACTCGTCGATCTGCCAGCAGTGTTCACCCCCCTCCCGTACGGGCTGTGGGACACCGTCCAGCACCCGGCCGCGAACGGACCGCACTGGCAGCAGGGCATCACGTGGATCGAGCGATGCCCGACCGGCGACACCACCTACGACGAATGCCTCGCGGTCACCGGCACCGGCTCGCCGCCGGAACCGCCGGCCAAAACCGCGAACGTTGAGCAAGGCTCGCGGGGAGCCACATCGTTCACGGTCTACGCCGAGTTCGAGTGCTCGCCCGTCGGTCTCGGCGAGGCCGAGTCGATCGCCTCGGCTGCGCTCGCCCGCGTCGAACAGGCGCAGGTCGAGGCCGCGTTCTGGACCGGCGTGGCGGGTGGCCAGGACGTTGTCTTCCCGCACCTGGCCGCCGACGCCGAGGTCGTCGACGGGGACGTGGTCCTGCAGACGGTCGCCTCCCCGGTCGTCACCGGCGGAGCGGACGTCGCGCAGGCGCTCGGCGCGCTGGAGCAGGAGCTCGCGGCCTGCTACTCCGGGCAGGGCCTCATCCACGTACCAAGGTCGGCACTCCCGACACTGGCTGCGTGGAAGCTCGCCCGCGTCGACGACGACGGCCGCCTGGTCACCCCGGCTGGGAACCTCATCGTCGCCGGGACCGGATACACCGGCAGCGCCCCGGACGGCACCGCGGCGGCCGCCGGTACGGCGTGGATCTACGCCACCGGCGCAGCGTGGGGATACCGGTCCGACCCGTACGTTTCCCGGCTGCGGGATTCCCTGGACCGGACCTCCAACACGATCCGAATGCTGGCCGAGCGCACCTACCTGCTTGGCTTCGAGTGCTGCCATCTGGCCGCGCACATCGCCCTGGGCGTGCCCACCGAATAGGAGATCAATCCCATGGCCACAGTCTCCACGTGCGCGACTCCCATCAAGGGCACGCACATGCGCATCATCGAATTGGACGCCTGCGGGGTGCCCATCACCGGCACGTCCGGGCTGGTCGTCGTCACCCGCGGCTTCGTGCAGGTCAACATGGAGCCCCAGTACGAGGACGGGGTGGAGTTCTTCGCGCGGACCGCGGACGGCTCGCCGTGCGTGAACCAGAAGGACGACCCGACGCTGAAGCGCATGAACCTGACCTCGCAGTTCTGCGAGATCAACACCTCGGCCGTCGCCGTCATGATCTCCGCCCGCGAACTCACCATCGGCACCCCCACCACCGGCACAGGCTTCGCCGTCGCCGAGGGCAACCCCACCCGCCGCTACTCGCTGGAGGTGTGGCAGGAAGTCGCCGGAGCGGGAGCCTGCGACGCGTCCGGAGCCCAGCGGTACATCTACAACGCCTGGCCGAACGTGGGCGCCACCCAGCTCGGCGCATACATGGTTGAGAACGGCCGCTCCACGCTAGAGACCACCTCGGAGACCCGCGGCACGGCAGCGCAGTGGGTGACGTTGGTGGGCTCCGACTACCTGCCGGCCGGGGAGACGATCGACCCGGACGAGCACTGGGTGTGGAACGTGACCACGACCGAGCCGCCGACGATCGCCTGCAACCCGACCACAGTGGCCGCGTAGCACCGTCCCGGGAGGGGGAGCCGTGGCGCTTGCCCAGTACAGCGAGCTGTTCTGGTTCCCCTCCGGGGCGCTCGCCAGCAGCGTTGTGGCGAGGGTGTTCCAGCACGAGACGAACACCCTCGCCACCCTGTACGCCGACGGCGCCGGCACGACGCCGCTCGCGAACCCGCTCAGCACTTCCGGGACGGGCCGCCTGGAGTTCTGGGTCGAGGAGGGCCGGTACTGGGTCCACATCGACTCGGAGGCGTTCGAGATCGCGGTGGGTGCGGCGGCTCAGGCTGCGACGCAGCAGGACATCCTCGACGAGATCACGCGGGCCGACGCTACCTACGCGACGATCCTCGTCGTCAACAACCTCACCGGCACAGTCACCACACTGTCCGGGCAGGTCACCAGCCTGGACGGCTTCGTCGCCGATGCGCTCGCCCGCGTCTCCGCGATCGAGCAGGGCACGGCATTCCTGGCCGGGCTCAACGTCGACGGCGACGCGCAGATCGCCAACGGCGACCTGACGATCACCAACTTTGTGCGCGGATATCGCTTCCGCACCGGCGGGGCGGCCAACGACGTCGAAGGCACCGGCGGCGACCTCATCATCAGCGTCTGGTCCGGCACCGGATTCAACGGCACCCAGCACTCCTACTTCCGCCTCAGCGCCGACGCACAGAACCTGCAGGTTGCCGGGAAAGTCGAGTTCGTTGATGCCCTGTACGGGGCAACCCGGCACGTCCTCGACGGCGCCGCCAACACGGTCGGCCTGTACGGCGCCACCCCAGTCACCAGGCAGACCGTCACCGGATCCCGCGCCGACGGGACCGCCCTGACCGACCTGATCGACAAGCTCACCGACACAGGCATCGTCGCCGACGGCACCAGCGCCGGGATCGCCAACGCGTGGCTCCGCCGCGACCTCCCCGACCCGCTCATCGCCGACAGCCTCCACACCGGGACCGCGCCGAGCATCAGCACCGCACAGACCACGACCCCGACCGCCGGGTACATCAAGTACGCGCCCGCTGGCGTGGCGTTGACCGGCACGGACGTGACCGGGCCGTTCTCCTACATGGGTGCCGGGAACTTCGCGATCGGTGCGGGCGCGCCCGACACCAACTACGTGCTGCCGCTGTCCAAGTACCCGAACACCTACGCCAGCGGCCAAGGGATCTGGTCCGTGGAGTTCGGCACGGACGCGCAGATCATCCAGGTCCGCATGAAGTACATCTCGGCGGCCACGATGTTCAGGCTGTCCATCGACGGCCGCAAGGTCACCGACCTCATGCAGTCCAGCGGCGGCACCACCCCAGGGTCCGGGCACCTCATCAGCATCGACTTCGGATCCGCCACCCCGCGCAGGATCCGCCTGGACTTCTCCACCTTCCCGTTCGGCGGCGTGTACATCCCGCCCACCGCGACCCTGTGGGGCGTCCCCGCGCAGGGCGGCCGGCTCATGGTCCTCGGCGACTCCATCAGCGACGGCAGCAGCCAGAACACCGGCGCGGGCGCGGGAACCTGGTTCGCCCGTGCGGCGCGCTTCCTCGGCACCACCGACGCGTGGGAGCAGGGCCGCGGCGGCACCGGCTACATCACCGCAGGCAGCTTCGCGACATTCGCCACCCGGCTCGCCGCGGACGTCGTGGCGTGGGCGCCGGACCGGCTGATCGTGTGGGGCGGCTACAACGACAGCAGCGGCGACCAGGGCGCGATCGCCACGGCGGCGGCAGCCCTGTACGCGTCGATCAGGGCCGGGCTGCCGTCGTGCCAGACGTATGTGATCGGCTGCTGGTCACCCACCGGAAGCCCCGGCGCGGGCGTCACCAACACGGACACGACGCTGCGCACGGCAGCGGCCGCCGCCGGGTTCCCGTTCATCTCGCCCGTCACCGGATCCTGCTACGACGCGGCGGGCGCCCTGGTGACCACGCACGGGGCGTGGATCACCGCGGCGAACGCGGCCGCCTACGTCGGCGGCGACGCCATCCACCCCACCGACGCCGGCCACGTCTACCTGTCCCGGCGGATCACCGCTGCTGTTCGTGCCCTCATGCCCGCCTAGGAGGGCCCATGCCGGTCATCAACCCGATCTTGAGTACGCCGTCCGGGACCGGCGATATGCGCGGCCCGTGCGCGGACTGGCCCGTCACGTGGACGTGCGAGCTGTCGACGTTGAATCCGGCGGTGACCGGGGTGGCGGTGTCGATGGCGACGGAGACGCTGTACGCGCTGTCGGGGATGCGGTTCGGGCTGTGCGAGGTCACACTCCGCCCGTGCGCATCCGGCTGTGAGGAGGGCCGCTTCTACGACGACTTCGGCCCCCCATGGACCGCCTCGTCGTGGCCGCAGCCCGCGCTGATCGGCGGCCTGTGGTTCAACCTGACGTGCGGCTCGTGCTCGTCGGGTTGTTCGTGCGGGGAGGTGTCGGAGGTGCGCCTGCCGGCCCCGGTGTACGACGTGACCGAGGTCGTCATTGACGGGGTGGTCCTCGCGTCGTCGGCCTACCGGTTGGACAACAATCGGATCCTGGTACGGACGGACGGCGGCAGGTGGCCGCGCTGCAATGACCTGTCTGAGGACTCCGGCGTGGGCACGTGGTCGGTGACGGCCCGGTATGGGGAGCCGCTCCCGGCCGGGGCGGCGCTGGCGATGGGGCAGCTGGCGTGCGAGATCGCGAAGGCCGCGGACGGCGGGGACTGCAAGCTCCCGGCCGGGCTGAAGCAGCTCGTGCGGCAGGGTGTGACCATCCTGTACCCGGATGTGGGTGAGCTGTTCAGTCAGGGCCGCACCGGGCTGTATCTGGTGGACGCGTTCATCGCGACGTGGAACCCGGCCGGGCTGCGGCAGCGGTCGCGGGTGTACAGCATTGACCGGCCGACTGTGCGTAGAGCGGGGACGTGACCCATGGCGATGATTTCCGGTGCGTTGAAGTGGTACACCGTCGCGGCCCGGCTGGAGCAGGCGATCCACGCCGAGCTCACCGTGAGCCCGGCCCGGCACGGTGTCGTGCCGGGGGCGATCGCCTGGGACGAATGCGACTGCGGCATGCTCGCCGTGTCCGTCAACCAGATCTATCCCACCGAGCAGTTCCCCAACCCGGCGCTCACCCGCGTCGGCAACTCCTGTGACGCACCGTGGGAGGCGGCCGAGATCGTCATGCAGATCGTGCGGTGCGCCCCGAACCCGGACGGCCAGCTGACCGCGCCGACCACTGCCGAACTGGACGCCTCGGCGCGGGAGGTGCTGACCGACGCGTACGAGATGATGCGCGCCGTCTCCACCACCTTGTGCCAGATGAACCAGGACCGGGAGATCTCCGACTACCTCATGCGGCCGCTCACCGCGCAGGGCCCGACGGGTGGCTGCGTCGGCAACGAGGTCCGCGCGTTCGTGTCCCTGCCGAGGAACTGACCGTGGAATTCACGGTGGCGACAAGCTTCGAACTGAACCGCACGGCGATCCAGCGGATGCTGCGCCTGCCCGGCGGCATGGTGTACCGGGACATGGAACGCCGGGTACGGCGCGTCGAAGCGGAAGCGCGGCGCCGGGCGCCAGGCAGCATGGGCGACGGCCGCAACCTCACCGTGCAGATCCGCACCGGGCCGGGCGGCGACTTCCAGGGCGTCGTGAATGTCCGGCATCCCGCCGCGTTGTGGGTAATCGGCGGCACGCGGCCCCACCCAATTCGACCTATCCGTGCCCGCGCGCTGCGCTTCACCATGGGAGGCCGAATGGTGTACGCGAAGGCAGTAATGCACCCCGGAAATAAGCCCAACAATTTCTTGAAGGAAGCATTGCGGGCAGCTCTATAACCTAGGCGACTTCACGAACCGGCGGAACTTCAGCGGTGGTTGAGACGTTCTTGATAACAGCGGGCCGCCGATGCGGGAACACCGACGGCCCTGACCGACAACCTTGAGTACAGCAAGGAGCGGCCATGACCGACACTACGCCACGGCTTGTGCGCATCGTCAACCCGAGACGCCCGCTGATGAAGTCCGTCCGGGCATGGGCTCAGTTCAAAGCCGTGATATCGGAACAGGGGGGCACCGTCCTGGAAGCGGAGTGGCAAGGGGCTTCCAAGCCGCACCGCGTGAGCTGCCCAGAAGGACACGAATGCGCCCCTACGCCGAATCGCGTGCAGCAGGGTGGCGCGATTTGCAGGACCTGTTCTGGGCGAGACTCGCAGGCTGTGTGGCAGAAATTCCAGGACCGCGTCAAAGACCTTGGCGGTGTTGTGCTGGAGGACGTCTACAAGGGTTCGAAGCTGCATCACCGGGTCAGGTGCAGGGAAGGGCACTTGTCGTCTCCCGTACCTGGACACGTAAACGCAGGCGGAGGCATCTGTCCCACCTGCGCCCGCAACGATCCGAAAGCTGCTCAGGCAAGGTTCGTAGCCCAAGTCGCTGAACAAGGGGGCACCGTTGAGGAGCCTCAGTGGCATGGCGTGAACAAGCATCACCGCGTTCGTTGCAGGGAAGGCCATGTCGTGCGGCCCACCCCAGCCAGCGTCGCGATCGGTAGGGGCATCTGCAGGACGTGCGCGGGCCGAGATCCTGAGGCGTCTTGGGGAAGGTTCCGGGCGCGGGTTGAGGAGCTTGGCGGGGTGGTCCTCGAAGAAGAGTGGAAGGGGACAGAAACTCCTCATCGTGTCCTCTGCGCCAATGGGCACGAGTGCACGCCGTGGCCGCTTGGCGTACTCAGCGGGCAGGGGATCTGCCGATTCTGTAAGGGCAAGGCGTGGGACGTCTTCTACCTTGTGCACGACGAGATCAATGACGTGATCAAGTTCGGAATCACCTCGGGCGATCCCCGCATCCGGCTTGGGGTGCACGAGCGGGAGGGGTTCGACCGCGTCGTGCGGGTCGCTCTGGGGCTGCCGGGCGATGTCGCACCGGAGCTTGAGCGCACGGTCATCGCGGCGTTGCGGGACGCTCGCGAGGCGCCAGTTCGGGGCCGCGAGTACTACCGGGGCCGCGCCCTTGCCCTCGTGCTGGACCTCGTCGACAACCACCCTGACGTGCGCGTATCCAGCTGAGGCCGGTTCCTGAACCATGGTTCAGGAACCGCCGGAATGATCATGGCGGGGGCGAACCTACCGTCACCCGCATGACCGAGCTGCTCACACACCCGAACGGCGCCGCACCCGCCGCGCCCCCCAGCATGGCCGCAGCGGCACCCCCGGCCGCAGCCCGCGACTTCACCAAGAAGCGCAAACTCCTCGACTTCCGCATCGACGACGACATCTTCGAAGCCGCACCCGTACTGCCCGGCGACATCTACGCCGAATTCGTCACCCTCTACACCTCCACCGGCGACGTCGAGAACTACCAGGAACAGCACGACCTCCTCAAGCGCGCCCTCTCCCTCGTCCTCTTCGACGAGTCCTACACCCGCTTCGCCGCCCGACTCGCCGACAAGAAGCACCCCATCGACGACGGCCAAATGTCCGAAGTCGTCCTCTGGCTGCTGGAGGAGTACGCCGGCCGCCCTACACAGCCGTCGCAGCCCTCGTCGGATGGGCCTGCGAGCCCGGACTCTGGCACCAGCTCGACGGAGAGTACACAGCCCGTGGAGTCGATCTCGCTGCCCTCCCAGCCGACCGATTCCTGAACACGATCTACACCGAAATGCTCACGCGGCTCACCGTCCACGACGGACAGACCGAGGCCCAGGCACGAGCCCGCTTCGACGCCGACCTCGGGGTTTCGGCATGGGCCGTCCCAGGCCAGGACCGCCGCGAGATCGACTCCCAGGAGGACACCGGCGCCCCCTGGTGGTGGACCGGAGCTGAAGACGCCAGTCAGTCCTTCCTCGGAGCAATGGGGGTGACCCTCGCATGAGCACCCCCGTCGGCGACGCCCACGTCAACGTCAACGCCAACACCGACCCCGCATCCCGGGCACTACGCGACTTCTCCCGCGCCGCAGACGGCCGCCTCCGCGACATGCGCGGCCGCTTCGTCTCCGAGTCCCGCCTCATCGGCACCGCCTTCAACCGGGCGGCCGGCGGCGGCACCGCCTTCAACAACACGCTGGGACAGCTGAAGAGAACCGCAATCAGTCTCGCGCCGGCACTGATCCCGATCGCCGCGCAGGCGTTGCCGATCGCCGCGAGCGTGGGCGCTGCGACGGTCGCGGTCGGGGCGTTCGCCGCAGCGGCGGCCGGGCAGGTGACCGCGCTGTCGGAGGCGTCCGAGGCGGAGAAGAAATACAAGGACGCCGTCTCTGAACACGGCGCCGCGTCGAAGCAGGCCAGCGACGCATCGGCCGCCTACGCCCGGCAGATGGCGCAGATGCCGCCCGCTACCCGCCAGGCCGCGGTCGCCCTGTCCAGCCTGAAGTCCGAGTACCGGGAGTGGTCCGACAGCCTCGCGTCCAGCACGATGCCCGTCGCGACCAAGGCGATGCAGACGTTCGGCGCGGTGTTCCCGAAGCTGACGCCGATGGTGCAGGGTGCGGGCACGCAGCTGGACCGGTTCGTGACGATCGCCGCGGGCGGCGTCGCCTCATCCGGCTTCGACCAGTTCATGCGCACCTTCTCCGAGTTCGCCACCGGCGCCCTCGCGAAGGCGAACGACGGACTGATCCGCTTCATGCGCACCGCGGACACGGGCAAGGTGTCCGGCGCGTTCTCCCAGTTCATGGAGTACGCGCGGGCGAACGGGCCGCTGGTGCAGGACACGCTGGCCAAGCTGGGTGAAGCCCTGTCGAACCTGCTGCAAGCCGCCTCCAACGTCGGCCCGGGACTCCTCACCGTCGTCAACGCGCTCGCCGGGATCGTCGCCGCGGTCCCACCCGGCGTCATCACGACCTTGCTGCAACTCGCCATCGCACTGAAGGCTGTGCGCCTGGCGGCCGTGGCGATGGCCGCAACCTCCGGAGCCGTCGCCGGATTCACCGCGTCGATCGCAGCGATGCGCCTCGCAGCGGCCGGAGCCACCGGCGTCCTGCCCCGCCTCGGAGCCGCGATGGGCGCAATGTCCCGCAGCGCGAAACTCGCCGTCGCCGGAACCGGCATCGGCCTGCTCCTCATCGCCCTGTCGAAACTCTCAGACATGGGCAAGACCGCCCCGCCTGACGTCGACAGACTCACCGTGTCCCTCAAACGACTCGCGGACACAGGCAAGTTCACCGGCGAACTGCAGGCGACGTTCGGCAGCATCGACGGCCTCGTCGCCAAGATGAAGCTGCTGGACGACGCGACAAAGCAACTCAGCGACGACCCGACCGGCGTCCACATCCCCGTCCTCGACGACATCGCCGAATGGATCGCCGGTCCCGCTAACGACCTCACCAAGGGCTCAAAGTCCCTCAGCGCACTCAAGGACGACTTCACCGGCCTCGACAAGGCCATGGCCGGCCTGGTCTCCAGCGGCAACGGGAAGATGGCCGCGCAGGACTTCAACGCCATCCGGGACGCAGCCCTCGCAGAAGGCCATTCCCTCAAAGAGATCAACAGCCTCTTCCCGCAGTACAAAGCCGCCGTCGCCGACGCGAAGTTCGAGCAGGAACTCGCGACCAAGGCCATGGGGATCTTCGGCCAGCAGGCCCAGGACACCAGCGCGAAACTCACCGCACAGAGGGGTGCGGCGGACGGCCTGCGGGCGGCGATCACCGCACTGAACGAGGTCAACCAGTCCGCGTACGGGGCGCAGATCCAGTTCGAAGCCGCAGTCGACAGCCTGACCGCCTCCTTCAAGGAACACGGCGCCACCCTCAACCTCGACACCGCCGCCGGGCAGGCGAACGGGCAGGCCATGCTCGCCGCGGCCAAGTCCCAGGACGAACTGATCGCGTCGGGCCTCGCGGCGGGCAGCTCGCTGGAGTCGATGGCGGGGAAGTCGGACAAGCTCCGCGAGACGATGCTGCGCCTCGCGACGGACGCCTTCGACGGAAACAAGAAGAAGGCGCAGGAGTACACCAACACCCTCCTCGGCACCCCGTCCGAAGTGAAGACCCTGATCAAGGCCGAGCGCGCCGACGCCGTCGCGGGACTGAAGGCAGTCCAGGCGGAGATCCAGAAGACGCCCGGCGCGAAGACCGTGAAGGTCGACACCCTCAACGGGGCTGCGATCGCGGCGCTGGAAGCTGTCGGCCTGAAAACAAAGCAGCTGCCGGACGGGCGTACCGAGGTCTTCGCGAAGAACGGGCAGGCCATCGGGTCGATCGGCGCAGTATCGAAGGCGCTGTCCAACCTGAACGGGAAGACCGCCACGACGTGGACCTACAACAACAAGGTCACGACGAACTACGTCAACAGCATCGTCACCACGACCAATCGCAGCGTCCACGAAACGGTCGGCGCGACAGGCGGCCTGTACACCGGGAAAGGCTTCAAGTACCGCGGCTACGCCCGCGGCGGCCTCGTCGACGGGCCCGGCACGACGACGTCCGACGACGTGTACGCGCCGTGGCTGAGCAAGGACGAGTTCGTCGTCAACGCCAAACAGACCGCAAAGCACCTGCCCCTGCTGAAGGCCATCAACTCCGGCGGAATCGGCCTGGCGGCCGGAGGCATGGCCGGGGCCGGCGCGGACGCTGGGACGGGTCTGGCGTCGGGCCTGACCAGCAGCACGGGGGCGGTCCTCGCTGCGGCGAAGATGATGGCGGCCGCGGTCGAGGCGGGCATCCGGCAGGAGTTGGAGATCGCCTCCCCGTCGAAGAAGACGCAGGCCCTCGCGAAGGACGTGGGCGCCGGGTTCATCAAGGGGTTGACGGGCTCCCGCGACAAGATCAAAGCGGTGGCGAAGGATCTCTCGAACGACATCAAGACCGCGTTCTCCGGGAAGAAGGAATCGTCGCTGCTGAAGATGGTCGCCCGCGAGACGGATGACCTTCTCAAGCAGGCGGCCAAGCGGGACGCCGTCTCCAAGAAGATCGCCGAAGCGAACAAGTTCGCCGCGGACACGGCCAACGCATCGCGGGCCACCGGCAGTCTCGCCTCCATCGTCCAGGACGACGCCTACTCCCCGAAGTACGTCGAGCAGCAGATGAAGGCGAGCCTGGCGCAGATCAAATCGTTCACGTCGAACGTGTCCAAGCTGCAGAAGAAGGGCGTCAACAAGGACCTGCTGCGGCAGATCCTGGAGATGGGCCCGGAGCAGGGCGCCGCGTTCGCACAGTCCCTCGCGGGCGCTGACGCCGCGACGATCAAGCGGTACAACTCGCTCAACACCCAGATCAGTTCGGCCTCGTCGAAGCTCGGCAAGTCCGGCGCCGACATGCTCTACGACTCCGGGAAGAACGCAGGCAAGGGCTTCCTCACTGGCCTCCAAGGCCAGAAGAAGGACATCGAGAAGCTCATGCTGAACATCGCCAAGGGCATGCAGGCGGCGATCAAGAAAGCGCTCGGGATCAAGTCCCCATCGCGGGTGATGGACCTCGTTGGCCGGATGACCGTCCACGGCCTCCGCGACGGCATCACCCGCAGCGTGCCCATCGTGCAGACCGCCATGGACCGCGTATCCGCTGCCGTCCGTGACGGGGCACCCAAGGACATCCGCGCCGCCGTCGCACCCGCGGTGTCGCGGCCGGCACTGGCGGTCGGTGAGCGCCGTACCCAGCGTGCTGCCGCATCGCAGGCGGCGGCGCCGCACATCACTGTGGTCGTGCAGAACAACGGGGTCCTCGGCTCGCGCATGCAGGTGGAGGACTGGCTCGCCAAGAGCCTCGACAACCTGGCCCGCACCAACCGGCTGCCCCGCGCGCTGAGGGGAGCGGCCTGATGCCGCTGACCGAAGCACTGGTCGATACGTTCTCTGATGGCGTCGTCGACACCACCAAGTGGCCCAGCAACTACAACACCGGCGCCGGAGGCCCGCCCACGGAGACCGGCGGGCGGGCCCGCGTCCCCTGCGACACCGGGTTCGCCGCGTTCACCAGCGACAACACGTACACCTTGGCTGGCTCCCACGCCTGGGTTCAGATGTATCCGCCGGCAGCGGGTGGCGCGGCCAGCGAGGCGTACGCGCAGCTCCTCATCACGTCCTCGACGGCCGGGACCGACATCATCGCCGAGGTCAACGCCGTCACCGGCGATCTCACCCTCGCCAGCCGTGTCGGTTACGTCGATGCCGGGGCGACGATCCTCACCTACGACCCGGTCGCACACCGGTGGGTCCGCATCCGCGAGACCGCCGGAACCCTCCTGTGGGAGACCAGCGCGGACGGCCTGACCTGGACAACCCGCCGCACCCTGGCCTCACCCGCCTGGGTGGCCGACGCGGACCTGGAAATCCAGCTCATCACCCACCGCGACTCCGGTGTCGCCGACTTCGCGGAGTTCGACAACTTCAACGCCCTCCCATCGACCGCGGTCTTCGCCGACCTGACCGACGACTTCGACGACCCCGCCGTCGACACAGTGAAGTGGCCGAACAACTACAACTCCGGGCCGGGCGGCACGCTGCCGGACCAGCCGGCCGGGCTGGCGCGGGTGCCGTGCGACGAGGGCTTCGCCGCATACGCGTCAGCCGCCCGCTACCGGCTGCAGGGCTCCCACGCCCACGTGCATCTGATCCCGCCGTCCGGGCCCGGGCATTCGGAGTCCTACGCGCAGCTGCTCATCCTCTCCGATGTGGTCGGCACGCAGATCGCGTTCGAAGTCGACGCCGCGACCAGCCTTTTGGCGATGGCCGTCCACACCGATTTCGTCGACGAGAACGCGGCCGTCATCCCGTACGATGCGGCCGCTCACGCGTGGCTGCGGATCCGCGAATCGGCGAGCATCCTCTACTGGGACACCTCGCCGAACGGCCGCGAGTGGACCACCCAACATTCCACCATCGCGCCTGGGTGGACGGCGGAAAACAACCTCGAAGTGCAGCTGCTGGCGCACTGCACACCGCTAGTCACCGGCGGCCCTCCCAGCAGCGACTACGCCTACTTCGACAACTTCAACATCACGCCCACCCTGCCGGAGGGCTACACCGTCGCCGTCGACTGGACCGGTGACGGCGACTTCGACGACGCGTACGACGACGTCACCTCGGAGGTCCTGCAGCGGGGCCCGGTCGTCTTCTCCTACGGCCGCGACCAAGCCCGGCAGCTGGCGCCACCCAAGGTGGGCTCCCTGTCGATGACCTTGTGCAACGCCGACCGGGTGTACAGCCCGGAGAACCCGGACTCGCCGATCGCCGACGACATGTCCCCGGCCGCCCCGGTGAAGGTCGAGACGGTCTACGACGACACGCTGTACCCGCTGTTCATGGGCCGCGTGGATGACCTCGACATCCATCCGGACCGCGGGGACCGCTCCATCGACATCACCGGCCTGGACCTGCTGTCGCTGCTGCAGGGCGTGAAGGTGTCGACGGAGCTGTATCAGGCGCAGCGCACCGGCACCCTGATGGGCGTCATCCTCGACGCAGTCGGCTGGACCGGGCCACGCGACCTCGACCTCGGGGCGACGTTCGTGCCGTGGTGGTGGCTGGAGGAGGGCGACGCATTCGGCGCGATGACCGACCTCCTCGCCTCCGAAGGGCCGCCCTCGATCGCCTACGTCGCCCCGGACGGGACCTTCGTTTTCCGCGACCGGCATCACCGCCTGCTGCGCGCCGCTTCTCTCACCCCGCAGGCCGTGTTCGCGTCACGACTGATCGGCGCCTGCGACCCCTGCAACGACCCCGTCACCCAGTACGGCAGCGGCTGCTACGGCTTCGGCCCCTACGGAGGATGACCAATGATCACTGTGCCGACCGTCGGGCAAACCGGGTGGGGCACCGTCCTCAACACCGCGCTGGAGAACCTCGACACCCGGCTGGAACAGATCTCCGTCAACGCCATCGCCAACGGCGCCGACAACACCGGGGTCACCAACAGCAGCACGGTGGTACAGAGCACGATCAACAGCGTGGCCACCTTCGGCGGCGGCGCCGTGTTCTTCCCCGAGGGGGTCTACTCCCTCAACGTCACGGTGCCCAGCAACGTCACCCTGGTCGGCGCCGGGCGGGTGGCCACGCAGCTGCGCCGCGCCACGGCCGGAACCCCAGTCGTCGACATGTCCGGGCCAGCAGCGGACGCGACCGGCGCCACGCACGTCAAGTACTCCGGCATTCAGTCCATGACGGTCAACGGCAACGGCCTGTCCGGTACCGCCGTGCGCTGTTACTACGCCAACAATTTGGTGTTCAGAGACGTGCTGCTCACCTCGTCCACAGAACGGCTCGTCGACGGCGTCGAGCTGTGGGACAGCAGGTTCTACAACTGCGTCTTCGAATCCAGCGGCGGCACGAACGGCGCGACCCTCCCGGCAGTTCACCTGCGGAACGCGTCGGCCGCGTCTGGGTTCGGCTATTCCGACGACAACGTGAACCAAATCGTTTTCCACGGATGCAGGTGGGAGAACTTCCACAATGGCGCGCTGAGGATCGAAGACGGCGCCGTATCGATCAACAACCCGAACGGCATCTACATCGTCGACTGCAAAATGGAAACCTCCGCCATGCAAGGCGGAAGCCACCTGCTCGCCGACGACTCGTGCGTCGGGATCTGGGTCGACCGCCTGTACCTGTACGCGGGCGGCTTCACGGGAGGATTCGCCACCCCCCAGACCATCATCGACTGGGCAGCCGGACACTCCGCACTGGAAAACGTCCTCATCTCCAACGGTGCCGTCGCCACGATCAACGCGGGCGTCGTCGCCTTCAGCCCGACCGGACAGCGCACCGTCCTGCGCAACGTCACCGGCCGGTACGGCACCGCACCCGGCGGAGACCACATCTTCTACGTCGGCTCCTCCGGCGCCTGGAAGGTCGAGAACTGCTACAGCAACCTCGGCTCCCAAGCAGGCGGCACCATCCCCGCCGCATGGGAAGGCAACCAGCCCACCAAACTGGTCACGGGCGCCGCCCCCACCGATGCCTCCTTCACCCAGACCCCCCTCAACGGCACCACCGCCATCCGCACCGACGGCTCCGACTTCTACGCCCGCATCGGCGGCACCTGGAAGCCGATCCTGCGCAGCGGCGTCGCGGTCCTCGCGGCCGGCACCGTCACGGTGTCCACCTCGGCTGTCACCGCGAACACCCGCATCCAGCTCACGTCGAACGTCCCCGGCGGCACCCCGGGCTGGCTGCGTGTCTCCGCCCGCACCCCAGGGACCAGCTTCACCATCACGTCGTCGTCGGGCACGGACACGTCCACCGTCGCCTGGCAGATGACCGAACCGTAGGAGAAGCTGTGCCAGAACTCTCGTTCCTCGAACCGTTCGGCTACTCCCACGGCTGGCGCGACATCGTCAACGACGTCTCCTTCGACGTCGAGGAGCGGCGCCCGGAAGACGCCTACGCCGTCGTCTGGTCCAGCGACGACACCGTGGCTCTCACCCTCGGCCAGAGCATCCAAGTGCAGGCCAAAGCGAGCGATCCGTTCCGGGATGCCCTCGACCTGGTCATCGGCACGGACATCATCATCGGCGGCCCCGGCACCGTCGCCACGTCGATCTCCCGCCGCTCCGGGCAGTCCACGACGATCAGCGTCACCGCGATCGGCGGGACCGTCACCATCACCCACCTCCAACTCCGCGCCCGGCCGGTGCCCGTGGCCCGCACGGTGAAAGTGTCGGCAGCCGACTCGGTGAGCATTCAGCGCCACGGCCAGCGCTCCAACCCGGGCGACGCGCCCTGGGCCAACCAGAACGACGCCGCCGCCATCGCCCTGCTGCTGCTGGCCCACTACGCGCAGCGCCGGCCGACCGTGTCGATGCGCCTCGTATCGTCCGACTCGGATCATCTGCTGCAGATCCTCACCCGCACGATCTCCGACATGATCACCATCCGGCATGGTGAGCTCGGCTTGGATGCGGACTTCCACGTCGAGTCCATCGAGCACACCATCGCCCGCATGCCCAGCGAGGAGGAGGCCGAGACCGACTGCGAGACGCGGGTGCACTACGCCACCTTGGGCTGTGAGCGCACCGGACTGATCGTGCCGCCAAATCCGTTCACCTTCGACGTCGCCGGACTCGGCTTCGACGACGGGGTTTTCGACCCGAGCGCGGCCGACAACCCCGACAACGTGTTCATCTTCGACCACCCCGTACAGGGCGCTTTCGACGTGGGACGGTTCGGCACCTGACCCGCCGGAATGATCTTCGCTGGGGGGCGCCTACCTTCGCCCCCATGGAGCTCCTCGCGGCGAAAGCCCGCGCATACGTCTACTCAGGGGACTGGGTCGCCGACTGCCCACGCCCCGGCTGCGGCAGCGTCGAGCACCTCTACGACCGCATCAACCCCCGCAACCCCGCCTCACCGCGCACCGTGCAGAAACCGCAGTTCCACTGCTCGTACTGCGGAATGACCGCACCCATCGACTGGCCCGCACTGCTCGCCGAGATCACCACGGTGCTCATGCTGCGCCCGGTACCGCACACCCGGAACTGGTACCCGCAGGATCACGACACCGCGGTCCGCTTCCGCGTCCCCCACGGGCAGACGGTGGACGAGCTGCGGGCAGAGAACGCCGAGCACGGCGTCCCCGCCACCCCGGGTGAGGTGCGCTGATGGCCTGGTCAGCGCCAATGACGGCGGTCGCCAACTCGACATTCAGCGCAGCCCAGTTCAACCAGTTCGTGCGCGACAACCTCAACGAGACCGCGCCCGCCAAAGCCACCGCGGCAGGCAGCTACTTCGTGGGCGCGGCCGTCAACAGCATCATCGAACGCAGAGCCGTCACCGGCGCGGACCTCACCACCGGCACCACCACCTCCACCACCTACGGCAACCTGTCCGGGACCAGCGTCGGCCCCTCCGTCACCTGCGAAACCGGCCCCGCTGCCCTGGTCATGGTCCGTGGTTCCATCGAGAACTCCGGTGCCGGCAGCGCGCGGATGGCCTACGAAGTGTCCGGCGCGCACAACCAGGCGCCCGCCGACCATCGTGGCATCCACATTTTCGAGGGCGCCCTCACGAACATCGGCGCGAGCGACGTGACGCTGATGACCCCTCTCACACCGGGAGTGAACACGTTCACCGCGAGATACCGGGTGTCGTCCGGGACCGGCACATTCTCTGCCCGCCGCATCACCGTCGTGCCGTTCTAGAAGGGGGGTGGTTCAAATCGCCTGGTCAGCGCCAATGACAGCCGTTGCGAGTTCCGTTTTCACGGCGGCTCAATTCAACTCGTTCCTGCGGGACAACCTCAACGAAACCGCACCCGCCAAAGCCACCACATCGGGCGCGCACTTCGCCGTCTCCGGCACCAACGAAATCTCCGAACGGATCTCCGCCAGCGCCGCCGTCCTCACCACGGAAACCGGCACCTCCACCACCTTCGACGACCTCGCCACCCCCGGGCCCGCCGTCACCTGCACCACCGGGCCGAGGGCGCTGGTCATCGTCCACGGGACGATGGAGAACTCGGGTGCCGGCTCGTCGCGAATGGCGTACGAGGTGTCGGGGGCGACGTCGATCGCGGCCGCGGACAACCGGGGTATGGGCGTGTACGGCGTTGCTGGGGCTGGGGTGACGGCGTCGGGGGTGGCGCTGCACACGGACCTGACGCCGGGCAGCAACGTCTTCACCGCGAAATACCGGGTCAGCTCTGGCACGGGCACGTTCCTGTCCCGCCGAATCGTCGTCTTCCCCCTGTAAGGAGCGTGTGCCATGGCCTGGTATCCGGGCGCCGTGAAGATGGAGCTGCAACCGGAATCGGACAGCCAGCAGGCCATCCGGCCGACGCAGCTCATCGTCCACTCGATCGCAGGCCCGTGGACCGCGAAGCGAACCTACGAGTACTGGCGCGACAGCACGAACCTGGAGTCCCACTTCGGGCTCGGCTACGCGGGCGACCTCGCGCAGTACATCGGCACGCAGACCCGCGCCGACGCCAACGCGGACGCCAACCGCAGGGCTGACGGCACCGGAGCCGTGTCCATCGAGACCGCCTCCAACACCAAGGCATCCGACCCGTGGACGCCGGAACAGATCGAGCAGCTCATCCAGCTCGGCGTGTGGCTCCACAAGACGCACGCCATCCCGCTGAGGATCTGCCGCACCGCATCCGACCCCGGCTACGGCTACCACCGACTGCACCGCGAGTGGTCAACGTCCGGCACCGCGTGCCCCGGCGACGCCCGCGTGCGCCAGTTCAACGAGGTCGTGTTCCCGGGCATCGTCGCCCGCGCGACCGGCACCACCCCACCCCCTGAGGAGGACGACGTGACCCTGACCGCCAACGAGATCGAGCAGATCGCCACCGCCACGGCGAAGCGGACGCTGACCCTTGACGGCGTCATCGCCAACCCGGTCGACGACCCCGCCAACACGCACATTGTGCTGGCCACCTCGGTGCGGAACATCGAGATCGTCAGCCGACGCACCGAGGCCAAGGTCGCCGCGCAGGCCGAGACGATCAACAAGCTCGTCGACACCGTGGCCCAACTCGCGGCCGGGCTCGGCGACCTCGACCCCGCGGCGATCGTCGCCGAGCTCAGGCAGTCGATCGAGTCCGTCACCGTCCACCTCGACGTCCCGGAGGCATAACCATGCAGATCAAACTCTTCGGCCGCGAACCGGCGCTGTGGATCAGCACCATCTCCGGCGCTCTCTCCCTCGTCGTGTCCCTCAGCGTGGGCCTCGACGCGGAGGAAGCCGCGGGCTGGGTCGCCGTCATCACCGCCGCGTTCGGCGTCGCCACCGCGATACTGACGCGCCCGATCGCCCCGGCCGCGTTCACCGCCCTCGTCACCGTGACGGCCGATCTGCTGGCCGCCTACCACTTCAACGTGTCGGCCGGCACCGTCGCCGCGGTCAACGGATTCGTGCTGGCCGTGCTGACGCTGCTGACCCGCGCGCAGGTTTCCCCGACGACCCCGAAGGGAGTCGCCGCGTGAGCGCCATCGACGCACGTGCGCGCATCGTTGCCGCCGAGGTCTTCGCTGAGCTCGCCGGTGGACAGGCGACGGCCGAAGCTGGGCCCGACCGGGTGGCCGAGCTGGAGAAGCAGGTCGCCGAACTCGCGGCCCGCGTGGACAAGCTGGAGAAGGCGCCGCAGCGCGCCGCGACGGCCAAGAGGACCAGCGCGTGAAAATCGTCGTGTACCCGTCCGACTCGTTCGGCTGCGGCAGCTTCCGGATGCGCTGGCCCGGCGAAGCCGTCGCCAAGGCGGGACACGACGTCGAAGTCATCGGCACCCGCGACCGTAACGTCCGCGTCGTCATGGACGGCGACACCGTCAAGGACGTCCTCGTCGACGCCGACGTCGTCGTCCTCCAACGCGTCACGCACGCCTACATGGCGCAGGCCGTCGGCGTCATGCGCGCCAAGGGCGTCGTCGTCGTCGTGGACGTCGACGACGACCTGTCGGCCATCCACCCCGACAACCCGGCGTGGGCCGTGCACCGTCCGGGCGCCGGGCTGCACTCGTGGCACAACCTGGCGCTGGCCTGCCGCACTGCATCGCTGGTGACGGTGTCAGCGCCTGCCCTCCTCGACGTGTACGCCCGCCACGGCCGCGGGCACGTCCTCCACAACTATCTGCCCGACACGTACTACGGGCTGCCCCGTACGGACTCCGACGTGATCGGCTGGCCGGGCTCCATCCACAGCCACCCGAACGACCCCCAGGTGGTGGGCGGGGCCGTCGCGCGGCTGGTGGACGAGGGCGCGGAGTTCGTCATGCGCGGCGATTCGACGGGTGCCGGCCGGGCGTTCGGGCTCGCCGAGGATCCAGTGGGTGGCGGGGTGCCGATCGAGGAGTGGCCGGCCGCGGTTGCCGAGCTGGGGGTGGGGATCGCCCCGCTGGCGGACACCCGATTCAACCGGTCGAAATCCTGGTTGAAGCCCTTGGAGATGAGCGCGGCCGGGGTGCCGTGGGTGGCGTCGCCGCGGGCCGAGTACCGCAGGCTGCACGAGATGGGCGCGGGCATACTCGCCGAGCGGGGCCGGGTCTGGTACCGGGAGTTGCGGCGTCTGCGGGAGTCGGCGGCGCTGCGGCAGGAACTCTCGGAGGCGGGCCGCGCGGTGGCCGAGCAGCTCAGGCTGTCGCAGAATGCGTGGCGGTGGGCTGAGGCGTGGGAGCGGGCGGTGGAGATCGACCGGGCTATGCCGCGCCCGCAGCCGGTAGCGGCGTAGCGGCGATCGGCTCCTCCCGCACGTCCCGGATCCACGACACCCCGCAGGCGAGGCACAGTTCGTGCGGGTCGGCGTACACCAGCGCCGTGGCCTGGCAGATCGGGCACTTCGCGCGGGTGCGGACGCGGCGGAGCTGGTTGCGCTGGTAGGTGGTGGTGCCGCCCCAGTAGCCTTCGGCGCCGTGGAGCATGGCCCAGGCGATGCAGCGGGTTCGCGACGGGCAGGTGCGGCACCAACCCTGCTCCGCTTCGGCAGCGCCGGACTCGGTCTCCTGGTCGGGGATGAAGTCGAAGTCGGCGGTGGCGCACGGCGCATCGTCCTGCCAGGCGACGTCGTCTGCGGCGAAGTACTCGACGATGCTCACGGCTGGCTCCTCAGGGGCACGGGGTGCCGTCGACGATCGACCACACCACGGCCCCGTTGCTGCCGAGACACTGCCGGATCCGGCCTTGGTTCTGGAGCCGCTTGCAGGACAGGTACACGGCGTCACGGTCGTGGCCGCTGGCGTATGCGAGGCCGCTGCGGGAGTCGGTTCCTTGGGCGATGAGTTGGTAGATGCGTTCGTCGCGGGCTTCTACCCGGGGGTCTCTGGGGCGTCCTACGCGGCGGGGTGTGGTCTGCTGCATGACGGGCTCGCATTCACTGGACCAGTCGACTGAAATTCATTATGCACTGGGGTGCGAGTGACAGAAGCGCCCGGAACGCAACCGTTGCAACGCCTGCCAGACTGCCGTTCGATATGACCCAAGAGTGCGACCGGCGGTGACGCGTGGCTGAGAACCTGTCCGTTGGCGAACTCGGCCGCAACGTCGACGCCCTCCGCGACGAGATCCGCTCGATGGGCCAGGGCATCAACTCCCGCCTCGACAAGGTCGTCTCCACCGAGGTGTACGCCCTCCAGTCGGCGTACACCGACCAGCGGATCAACGCCCTGTCGCAGGAAGTGCAGAAGGTCCGCGACGAGCGTGACGCTCTGGAGGACGCGTTCGAGGCGGAGAAGCTGGCGGAGCGGGACCGGCGCGAGCAGGAGCGGCAGGCCCGCCTCTACCAGATGATCGTGCCCGTCTTCATGGGGCTGTTGTCGGCGGCGATCGCGGTGTGGGCGGTGGTCGCGAAATGAGCAGGACGCATCGCAGACGACGTCGTGAGGTGCGGCTGCCGCGCGCGGAGTGGCTCGGCGCGGTCACTGGGATCCTCGCGCTGGGGCTGATGGCTGCGCTTGCTGTGCTGGTGGTGGACGGGGCGCAGGATCGGCGGGCGGATCATGCGGTCATCGACGCGCTGGTCCAGCAGGTGGAGGGTCTTGGCGGGACTCCGGTGGCCGGGCCGACGGGGGCGCGTGGCGAGCCGGGCGTGGGCGAGACCGGGCCCGCTGGCGAGCGTGGCGAGAAGGGGGACGCTGGCGAATCGGGGAAGCCCGCACCGTCGCCGTCTCCGGGTGCATCCGGGGCTTCGGGTGCTCCCGGTCGGCCCGGCGCAGACTCGACGGTCCCTGGTCCCAGTGGTCCACCGGGTGCGGATTCGACGGTGCCGGGCCCGTCCGGGGCACCGGGGGTGGCGGGCCGGGACGGGACCGACGGAGCGAACGGGACTGACGGTGCGGACGGGAAGCCGCCGGCGGGGTGGACGTGGACTGACCGGTTCGGTGACACCTATTCGTGTGAGCCGGTGGACGACTTCGATCCGGCTGCTCCGCGCTACACGTGCCCACCGTCGGACCCGGAGCCGGAGCCGGGGAGTGGTCCGCAGGCTGCGGCGTTGGATCCGCGGCGAACCCTGTACGTGTGAGGTGGCTTCGGCCCCGTCGGTTGCCCAACACGGGCGGCCGGCGGGGCATTTGTCATGCCCGATGACTAACTGTTATGCCCCCTGGGTTGTCACTCACAGGGAGTAGCCTTGTGTCGTCCGGGTGACGATCATTCGGGCGACGGACATGAGTATGCCCTCGCGCGGATGAGGCCGCCGAGGGCGTGGATCCAAGGAGTAAGCCTTGAATCACGACAACCGTAGCGCGCCGGTACCTTCGGGCGACAGTGGGGGTTCCAGCCCCTTCGACCGGCTCATGCTTCTGGACCACAACGGCCAGGAGCGTTGGTCCGCCCGAGACCTCCACGCTCCGATGGGGTACGAGAAGTGGGAGCGTTTCGAGGTCGCCATCCAGCGAGCGATGGCAGCAGCGCAGAACAGCGGCATGGACCCGCTTGATCACTTTCGAGGAGCCTCGAAAGTGATTCAGGGCGGCCGATGGGGTAAGCAGAACGTCGCTGACTACCGGCTCACCCGATACGCCTGCTACCTGATCGCAATGAACGGCGACTCCCGTAAGCCGGAGATCGCCGCCGCGCAGACGTACTTCGCGGTGAAGACCCGCGAAGCCGAACTCGCTGGGAAGCCCGACGTCTCCAACCCTGAGGGCGTCGTCGTCCTCGCCGAGCAGTACCTCGCTGCCGCTCGTGAGCTCGTCACCACCAGGAAGGAACTCGCCGTCGCCAAGCCGAAGGCGAGCAAGTGGGACGCCCTCTGTAACTCCGACGGGCTGATCGAGATGGGCGCCGCGGCAAAGGCCCTCCACGACGTCACAGGCCTCGGCCGCACCAAGTTCATGGACCTGCTCCGCTCCGAGGAAATGCACTTCCTCCAGATCCAGAACCCCCGGATCCCCTACGAAGAGCACCTGCAGAAAGGTCGGGCGAAGGTAAAGCTCGTGCCCGCCGGCTACAAGACGGTCGAGCAGACCTTCCTCACGCCGAAGGGCATGGACTGGCTCGCCAACCGCTTGGGAGTCGGGGCGCTTCCCTCGATCTGATCGCCGGCATCCTCGTGGCCCCCGTCGCCTTCGTGGCGGCGGGGGCCGTTTCGCTATGTCCCAAGGGCCTCAGGCCGCTTCGACGACCTCGGCCCGTACCGCGGCCGCCCACTCTTCGTACAGCCTTTCCAGCCGGGCCCGCTCCTCGTCCGTCAACCGCACACGCACATCCCGCCACAGGGCGCGAATGTCCTCGTTCACGACGGCAGCAGACCGCACAGGCCCGGAGGCCGAAGGGGAGGGGGACATACCTCTAAGCGTAGTGATTCGGCACGTCGGATACTCATGCCGGTCCCGGCAATCTCAAGCCCGCCCGCACAGAGAGAAGGCCCCCACGGACCTTAATCCGTAAGGGCCTTACCCACGCACACCACCGGCCGATCGGCGTACCGTTCCAGATGTCGAGTCAGGAACGGAGACCAGTATGCCCCACCCCACCGACACAGCCGAGAGCAACGGCCAGCGCCTCGCCCGGCTCCGCGCCCGCCACCGCTGGACACAAGCCCGCCTCGCCACCGAAAGCGGCTACTCCCTCGAAGCCGTCAAAAAGTTTGAGCAAGGCCGCCGCTCACTGGACCGGCCGGCCGTCATCCTCGCCTTCGCGCAAGCCCTCGACTGCCACCCCACCGAAATCACCGGAGCCCCCTACGTGCCCGTCCAAGCCGACCGCGACGGACAGCAAGCCGTCGCCTCGGTGGCCGCCGTACGCCGCGCGTTGATGCGGCACGGCAGGCCAGCCCGACCCACCGAAGCCGAAGCCGCCACCGTCGACCTGCCAGAACTACAGGCCCGCGTCGATGAGGCCAACGCCTACCGGCAGGCCGCCGCCCTCGCCAAGTCCGGCACCCTGCTGCCCGCGCTGCTGCGCGACCTCCAAGTCGCGGCCGAACTCACCGACGGCGACGACCGGCGCCACGTGTTCAGCCTGCTCGCTTCCGCGTACGAGTGCGCCATGCAGTACCTGTACAAGCTCGGCCACACCTCCGACGCCACCCTCGCCACCGAACGCGTCCTGTGGGCCTCACAGGAAACCGGCGACCCGCTGCGCATCCTGGCCGCCAGCTGGTACGACGCAGGCGAGTTCCTCACCATCGGCGAGCACGACGAGGCCGGCGCCATCATCGACGACGCGCTCACCGAGCTCGGCGCCATCGCGTCTCCGGGCCCGGAGGCGGTGTCGCTGCGTGGCGCGTTCCACCTGAAAGCGTCGTTGAACCTGGCCCGGGCGACCGACACGAAGGGCGCGGTCCGCCACCTCGGCCACGCACAGCAGGCCGCCGACCAGTTGGGCGAGGACCGCAACGACTGGCAGATGCAGTTCGGCCCCACCAACACCGCCCTGTGGTCGGTGAGTCTTCCTGTGGAGATGGGCCGCGGGAAGGCTGCCGTGGCCAGCGCTGAGAAGGTCAGGCTCCCGGCCGGGTACTCCCGCGAGCGGCACTCCCACTTCCACATCGACCGCGGCCGCGCCTACTTCTACAACGGGCAGCGGGATGAGGCGGTGGCGGCGTTCCTGGATGCGGAGCGGCTGGCCCCGCAGGCGACGCGCGCGCATGCGGCGGTGCGGGAGACGGTCGGCACGATGATCCGTACTCGGAAGCGGGGGGAGCTGGTCGAGTTGGGGATCCGCCTCGGCGTGGTCTGAACCGCAGAAGGGGTACAGTCTGTACCCCTTTCGTGACCCCCTGGCTTCTAGCGTCGGTTGAGCAGCACAAACCGACAGGCCAGGGGGTCCACGCATGTCAGGCAGCAGAGTCGATGGGTCGAGCAATCTCAAGGTCTTAGCGCTGCTTCCGCTGCCCGACCTCAACACGCGCACCGACGACCAGACCCGCGGCGCAACCTGCGTCTACGACGGGGTCCCCCTCGCCCCGACGGCGGCCGTGAACCTCGGCGAGCGGATGAGCCCCCTCAACGGCTCCACCAGCCTCATGCGTTGGTTCCCCCGAGCATGCCCCGGCTGCGTCCAGAAAGCCGCTACAGCCGCAGTCCGTGAGCATGCCGGGAACTGCGAGCAGTGCGTCGATGACGCGTCCCGGTGTGACACCCGGATACGGCTGGAGCAGCTCGCCCGGGAGGGACGCCGATGACCACCATTTCGACGCTGCCCCCGGCGAAGGCCGCGTTCGTCGACCTGTCCGAGCACTGCGTCAGATGCCGCGACTGCCGGCCGAACCCGAAGCCGGGGGACACGAAGCCGGAGTGCCAGGAGGCGGCGAAGCTGTACCGGGCATGGTTCGACCTCTGGCGCGAGGAGGTCCGCTCGTGAAGTTCTGCCAGCGCTGCGACCAGCCCCGCAACGACGAGGACGTCGACACGATCGACAACCTCGGCCCGACAGGCGCGGGCTCCGTCGTCCACATCTGCAAGACCCGGTGTACGCCGGTGCCCACCCAGACCTCTCCTGTGTCCCGGCCGGAGCCGATACGGGAGGGATGACGGCCGCCCACCCCCGAGGGCGGCCAGGGGGGTCCGTCGCCGGTGATCTGAGACCGGCCGGCGGCGGACCTCAGCGCACGAGATCCGCGAGGGGCACGTCGAGGGCGTCGGCGATACGAATCAAGTTGTCGACGATCGGGGACTGATGGCCCTGCTCGATCCGATTGATGGTCTGCCGGTCCATCTCGGCTAACTCGGCGAGGCGTTCCTGGGTCAGGTTCGCGTGCAGACGAGCAGCGCGGATGCGGTCGCCGATGACCCGGCGGCGGGCAATGACCCAGTCGGGCGGCGGTACGGCGGACGGCACCCGTTAACGCTGGCGGGTTAATGATCTTGTGTCTGTATCGGTGACCGTACATTTTACGATCTAGGAGGGGTACCCGAGCTGTGAGTGAGCGTACGATCACACGCCAGAACTCAACAGTGAGTCACCGATCCACACCCTGGCGTAACGATTGTGCGCTTATATGTCAAGCCCACGCAGTCCAACTTTCAGGGCGGCCGCGCTGCCCGAATGCCACCCCCCTCACATGCCCGGCGCAGGTCCGCCTACGCCGGAACGGTCGTCCGTCCGCCGCGAGCACCCCCTTGCCGGCGGACGGGCGGTCCGTGTTCGTTTATGACTGGCCATGGTCCAAACTCACTCGATCGTGTGATGCATTTGCCCGTGTCAAGCGCATGATCTGATCGTTAGATGTAGTGGCCAGAGCGGGGGAAACGATTCGCCTCCCCGGGTGAACAGCCCCCGCTCTGGTTCCTCACGGCACGGCCCCCACGGAATGGTCCGCGGGGGCCTTCGCTGTGCCTATGGAGCGGACTGGGAAACAACCGGGGAACGAACCTGTCCAACCCTGGGGTAACCCATGACCAACCAAGAGTGCACCCCCAAGGGAAGGTACAGGTCAGAGCCACAACACACTCGCGCACGCTGCAGCAACGGAACCCTTAAAAGATTACTCTCAACTTCATCTGGAACTTCAACTCCTTCGCCCTGGTGTACGTCCTGACCAGCGGCGGCCCCGGCGGCCGCACCCGCCTGCCCATGCTCTTCGCCTACGAAGAGGCCTTCCGCTACGGCCAGTTCGGCTACGCGGCGGCGATGGGCTGCGTGATGGTCGCCGTGGTCTCGGTGCTGCTCGCCCTGTTCCTGGTGGGCCGGCTCAGGGGAGGTGACGACACATGAGGACCAGCACCGGCGGCCGTGTCGGCCAGTACGCGGCGCTGCTCGCGTATCTCGTCTTCCTCGCCTTCCCCTTCCTCTGGCTCGTCTCCACCGCCTTCAAGTCGCCGCGGGAGCTGGGCAGTCTGCACCCTTCCTGGATCCCGGAGGACCCCACCCTCGACAACTTCCGGCAGGCCTTCGACGAACAGCCGTTGCTGCGCGCCGCGGGCAACTCCCTGCTCGCCGCGCTCGGCGCCGCCCTGGTCGCCGTACTGATCGCGACCCCGCTGGCCTATGTCATGGCCCGCCGCCGCACCGGGCTGGCGAAGGCCGCGACGGGCTGGGTGGTGGTCAGCCAGGCCTTCCCGCTCGTGCTGGTGATCATCCCGTTGTTCCTGGTGCTGAAGAACCTGCGGATGATCAACTCCCTGGCGGGGCTGGTCCTGGTGTATGTCGTGTGGGCGCTGCCGTTCGCGCTGTGGATGCTCGTCGGATATGTCCGTGCCGTGCCCGCCGAGCTGGAGGAGGCGGCGGCGGTCGACGGGGCCGGGCGGGTGCGGACGCTGGTGTCGGTGACCGCGCCGCTGCTCGCGCCGGGGATCGTGGCGACGGGGCTGTTCGCGTTCGTCACCGCGTGGAACGAGTTCTTCTTCGCGCTGGTGCTGCTGAAGACGCCCGAGAAACAGACCCTGCCGGTCGTCCTCACCCACTTCATCGGCGCGGAGGGCGTCGCCGACCTCGGCCCGCTGTCCGCCGCCGCCTTCCTCGCCACCCTTCCCTCACTCGTCGTCTTCGCGATCATCCAACGGCGGATCACGGGCGGCATGCTCGCCGGGGCGGTGAAGAGCTGATGCGTACCCGATGGATCGTCGTCCTGCTGCTGCTTCTCGCCGGTTGCACCAGCGGCGGCGGTACCTCCGCGGACGGACCCGTCACCCTCCGGTTCCAGTCCCTGGCCTGGCAGGAGGAGTCGATCGAGGCCAACCAGGAACTGGTGAAGGAGTGGAACGCGACCCATCCCGACGTCAAGGTCGAGTACGTCCAAGGCAGTTGGGACAGTGTCCACGACCAGCTCCTCACCTCCTTCGAGGGCGGCGAGGCACCCGACATCATCCACGACGCCTCCGACGACCTCGCGGACTTCGCGTACGGCGGCTACCTCGCCGATCTGACCGACCTGCTGCCCGAGCGTCTCAAGTCGGACATCCCACAGCACAGTTGGGACACGACGACCTTCGGCGACGGCGTCTACGGCGTGCCGTTCCTCCAGGAGCCGCGCGTGCTCATCGCCAACGCGAAGTGGCTGAGGGAGTCCGGCGTCCGGATTCCGACGCCCGAACAGCCCTGGAGCTGGGCTGAGTTCCGGCGGATCACCGAGCAGCTCAGCGGCGACGGCACGTACGGCGTGGCCTGGCCGCTCAAGGAGCCCGTGTCCGCGACCCTCAACCTGTCCCTGTCGGCGGGCGGGCAGCTCTTCCACCGGGGTTCGGACGGCAAGGTGACGATCCGGTTCGAGCCGGCGGACCACACCGTGCCGCGCACCATCCACGACCAGGCGAACACCGACCGCAGCGCCTCGCCCACCACCCTGGGCAGCGGCGGCTCGGACACCCTGCCCGGCTTCTTCGGCGGCAAGTACGCGATGGTCCCGCTCGGGTTCTCCTACCGCCAGCAGATCGTCCAGCAGGCACCGAAGGGCTTCGAGTGGCAGGTGCTGCCCGCCCCGGCCGGTGCCGACGGACTCACCCAGGGCGTCAGCCCGCAGACCCTGTCCGTCGCCGAGGACAGCCCGCACAAGAAGGAGGCGGTCGCGTTCCTCGACTTCCTGCTCCGGCCGCCGAACATGGTCCGGCTGGCCCTGGGCGACTGGATGCTGCCCACCGGCACGCAGGCCCTGAAGGACCCCGCCCTGCACACCGCGAAGGACGGCTGGGCCACCGGTACGGCTCTTGCCGCGCACCTGCGACCGGCGCCCGCGCAGTCCGTCCGGGGCTACCCGGAGTGGAAGGACAAGGTCGCCACGCCCGCCTTCCAGGAGTACTACAGCGGCGCGATCGGGCTCGGCGAACTGCGCGAACGCCTGGAGGAGGACGGGAACCTGGTGCTGGCCCGGTACCAGCGCTGAGCCTCCCCGCTCAGGGAACGGCGGGGCCGGTGACGTACCGCCCCTCGTCGTCGTACGGCCAGACGTTGGGCACGCAGCCGTGCATGCCCTTGATCTGCTGCATCATCGCGGGAGCAGGTTTGCCCGGGCCGGGGCAGGTGACATGACCGTGCCCGAGGAAATGGCCGACCTCGTGGTTGATGATCAGCGCCCGGTAGGACGTCACGTCCTTGGCGTAGACGGGCGTTGCCAGTTCCCACCGCTTGAGGTTGACCATCACGTTCTTGTCCACGCTGCAGTTGACCTCGCCGCCCGTGTCCAGCCCGTACTGACCGCAGATCTTGTCCACGGTCCCGGGTGTCGCGACGCGTACGACGAAGTCGGTGCTGCCGCCCGACACCCGCTGGAACGCCGAGCGGCCGTCCGCCGTCCAGCCGCGCCGGTCGGCCAGGATGCCCTCCACCTGTTCGGCGACCGCCGCTGCGGACAGTTTCAGGCCGTCCTCGACCTCGACCCGGTAGCGCAGGACCGTCCCCTTCCCCACCTTGGCGCTCCCGCCGGGAGCGGTCGTGAAGGTGCCCGGTCCCGTGGCCGGGACGACCGGCTCGGAAGGGCCGGCGGAGGGACTCGACGGCCTGACGGACGGGCTCACGGACGGGCTCGCGGAAGGACTGGGCGGGGCGGGGCTGGACGTCGTGCGCCCGGTGGGCTCGTCCCACGCGGCGGAGTCGCCCCCGGCCCCGGCCCCTCCCCGGTCCGCGGACGTCCATCCCACGGCCGCGAATCCGGTGGCTCCGAGGAGGGTCAGCGCGGCCAGTCCTCCCCACAGTGGTCCCTTCCGCCCGCCCGCGGAGGCGTGCGCGCGGCCGCTCCTGCGGCGGCGGGTGCGGGACGGGGCTGCTCGGTGCACGGTCATGGTCGTTCAGGCTGTAACCGCGATGTGATGGGATCTGGCCCGGACGGTAACGAAACCATAACGGGCTCGCGTTGGGGCCTCATGTGATCATCCGGTAACAGAGTCCCGGGCGTGTGGAGGACCTGCGGATACTGGGTGCATGCCACGTGTTCTGCTGATCGAAGACGACCGTGCCGTGCGGGAGGGCGTCGCGCTCGCCCTGCGCCGCCAGGGCCACGACGTCGCCGCCGCCGAGACGGGCGAGGAGGGGCTGGAGCGGCTGCGGTCCTTCCGGCCGGACGTCGTGGTGCTGGATCTGATGCTGCCCGGCATGCCCGGCCTGGACGTGTGCCGGGGGATGCGGGCCCTGGACCAGACGCTGCCGATCATCATGGCGACCGCGCGGGGCGACGACGAGGACATCGTCGTAGGCCTCGAAGCCGGAGCCGACGACTACGTGGTCAAGCCCGTGCAGGCACGGGTGTTGGCGGCGCGCATCCGTGCCGTCCTGCGCCGGGCGGCCGGGGCGCCCGCAGACGGTGGCATACCGAAGATCGACACGTACGGGGACCTGGCCGTCGACCGGGCCGGCCTCTCGGTCACCTGGCAGGGTGCGCCGGTCTCGCTCGCCCCGTCGGAACTGCGGCTGCTGCTCACCCTGTCCGCCTCGCCCGGCCAGGTGTTCAGCCGGCAGCAACTCCTGGAGGCGGTCTGGGAACACAGTTACCACGGCGACGCGCGCCTGGTGGACGCCTGCGTCAAACGGCTGCGCGCCAAGATGGGAGAACCCTCGCGCGAGCCCCGTTACATCCAGACCGTGCGCGGCTTCGGCTACCGGTTCGCGTCCCGGTGAGGCGGCTGCCGGGAACCCGGGTCAGAGCGCCCCAACTGCGCGGTCTGCGGATGCGGTTGGTGGTGGCGTTCGCGCTGGTCGCCGCGCTCACCGCCGGGACCACGGGTGCCCTGACCTTCCGGGAGGCCCGCACGGGAGTGCTCCAGCAGAGCCAGGACACCGTGATCAAGCTGCTGCGGACCCACGTCGACCGGCTCGCCCCCGAACTCGGTGTCCCGCCGGGGGAGTTCGAACTGCGGCGGTTCGCCACCTCCCTGGCCGGCGCCGAACCCGCCGGAACCTGGCGGGTGCTGGTCGCCTACGGCGGGCTGAGCGCCACCTCCGCTCCCGACGATCCGTTCGAGGAGCTGACGCCGGCCCTGCGCGCGGCCGTCGACTCCAGCACGGCCACCGTCTTCCAGCGGGTGGACAGCGGCGACCACACCTCCCTCGTCGTCGGTATGTCGGTCACCTTCACCGCCGGCACCGCCGCGACCGGTCCCGCGTCCGGCGTCCAGGTGTTCCTGACCGTGCCGCAGACCACGGAACAGGCGTACGTCGACGCCCTGGTCACCGCCGTCGAGCGGGCCACCGTGCCCGCCCTCGGCCTCGCCGTGCTGCTCGCGCTGCTCGCCGCCCGCGGGGTGCTGCGGCCGGTGCGCGCACTGCGCCGCGCGACCCGCAGCATCGCCGAGGGGCGGCTGGACACCCGGCTCGACGTCAACGGCTCCGACGAACTCGCCGACCTGTCGCACACGTTCAACGAGACGGCCGCCGCACTGGAGGAGTCGGTGGCCGAACTGCGCGGCATGGAGGCCAGGGCCCGCCGGTTCGCCGCGGACGTCTCGCACGAACTGCGCACCCCGCTGGCCGCCATGTCCGCGGTCACCGACGTCCTCGACGAGGATGCCGCCCACCTCGACCCCGACACCGCCACCGCGGTCCGGCTGATCAGCGAGGAGACCGTGAAACTGGCCCGGCTGGTGGACGACCTGATGGAGATCTCCCGCTTCGACGCGGGGGCGGCGGTGCTGCACCTGGACGAGATCGACCTCGCCGAGTCGCTGCGGCGCACGCTCGCCGCCCGCGCCTGGACGGACCTGGTGGACGTCCGTCTGCCCCCGCCCGACGCGCTGCGCGGACGGGTCGACCCGCGCCGCCTCGACGTCGTGGTCGCGAACCTGGTCGGCAACGCCCTGCGGCACGGTGCCCGTCCCGTCCACCTGCGCCTGTACGAGGGCGAGGGCCGGATCGCCGTCGTCGAGGTGCTGGACAGCGGGCCCGGCATCCCCGACAGCGTGCTGCCCCACGTCTTCGAGCGCTTCTACAAGTCGGACGCCGCCCGCACCCGGACCGAGGGCAGCGGCCTCGGCCTCGCCATCACGGCGGAGAACGTCCGGATGCACGGCGGCACCGTCCGGGCGGCGAACCGTCCGGAGGGCGGCGCCGTCTTCACCGTGGAACTCCCGCTGCGCCGGGACGAGCCGAACCGAGGGAGCGGACAGTGAGGACCCTGCGCCGAGCCGTACTGCTGGCCGTTCCCGCGCTGTGCGCGCTCGCCTCCTGCGGCATCCCCACGACCGGCGTGGTGCAGGCGGGCGGGCCCGCCAGCGGGGTCGTGCCGACGATCCGGGTCTATTTCGTGGCGGACGACGCCCTGGTCGCGGTCCCCCGCAGGACCGTCGCGCCGGTCGACGTCGAGTCGGCGGTGGAGGTACTGCTCGAGGGCCCGACCGAGGCGGAACGCGTCAAGCGCATGACGACGCTGCTGTCGCTGCCGGGGCTCCTGCCGACGGCCGTCCCGGCCGCCCCGGCCACGGACGGCGCCGTGCCGGTGCCGCAGGAGGTTCGTACGGCCGACCTCGTGAAGGTGACGGTGACGGACGAACGCGTGTCGATCGAACTGACCGCCGCGATGGGAGATGTGGTCGGCCTCGCGGCCGACCAGCTGATCTGCACGGCCCTCGGGGCCCAGCGCGTCGCCGACCCAGGGGCCGAACCGCTGCCGGTGACCGTCACGGGCCCGCGCGGCCGACGGATCGAGGGGACCGGCACGAGCTGTTCCGACGGATGACCGCAGCGCCCTCCCGGAAAACACGTTGCACGAGACGTCTCGTCTTACGTACGGTCGGTGACATGACCAGTCGCCCCGCTCACATCGCCATGTTCTCCATCGCCGCCCACGGCCACGTCAACCCCAGCCTGGAGGTGATCCGCGAGCTCGTCGCACGCGGGCACCGGGTGACCTACGCCATCCCGCCCGTGTTCGCCGACAAGGTCGCCGGGACCGGTGCCGAGGTGAAGCCCTGGAACACGACCCTGCCCGGGCCCGACGACGACCCGGAAGCCTGGGGCACCACCCTCCTGGACAACGTGGAACCCTTCCTGGCCGACGCGATCCAGGCGCTGCCGCAGCTCGTCGAGGCGTACGAGGGCGACGAGCCGGACCTCGTGCTGCACGACATCGCCTCCTATCCGGCCCGCGTCCTCGCCCACCGCTGGGGCGTCCCCGCGGTCTCCCTGTCGCCGAACCTCGTCGCCTGGGAGGGCTACAAGGAGGAGGTGGCCGAGCCGATGTGGGCGGAGCCCAGGAAGACCGAGCGCGGACAGGCCTACTACGCCCGCTTCCACGCCTGGCTGGAGGAGAACGGGATCACCCAGCACCCGGACGACTTCGCGGGCCACCCCGCCCGCTCCCTCGTCCTGATCCCGAAGGCGCTGCAGCCGAACGCCGACCGGGTCGACGAGGGCGTGTACACCTTCGTGGGGGCCTGCCAGGGCGACCGCGGCGCGGAGGGCGACTGGCAGCGGCCGGCCGGCGCCGAGAAGGTGGTCCTGGTGTCGCTGGGGTCCGCCTTCACCAAACAGCCGGGCTTCTACCGGGAGTGCGTCAAGGCGTTCGGCGAGCTGCCGGGCTGGCACCTGGTGCTCCAGATCGGCAGGCGCGTGGACCCGGCCGAGCTGGGGGACGTCCCCACGAACGTCGAAGTCCGTTCGTGGGTCCCGCAGTTGGCGATCCTCAAGCAGGCCGACCTGTTCGTCACGCACGCCGGTGCGGGCGGCAGCCAGGAGGGCCTGGCCACGGCCACCCCGATGATCGCCGTACCGCAGGCCGTGGACCAGTTCGGCAACGCCGACATGCTCCAGGGCCTCGGCGTGGCCCGCCGTCTCGACATCGAGGAGGCGACGGCCGAGGCGCTGCGGGAGACCGCCCTCGCCCTCGTCGACGACCCCGAGGCCGCCCGCCGGCTGAAGGACATCCAGGCGCAGATGGCGGGGGAGGGCGGCACGCACCGGGCGGCCGACCTCATCGAGGCCGAACTGCCGGTGCGGCAGGCATAGAACAAGCGGAAAACACACAGCGAGCAGAGAACAGCGGGCACAGCAGAGGGCCCGTTGGCACCCCGGTAGCCAACGGGCCCTCAGTCATGGGTGGTTCACCTTCCTTTGAAGCCCTCAGACCCCCAGCCGCTCACCCTCGTCGTCCCGGGCCACGGGCCGCGCCACCGGCTCGGGCGACTCGTCGTGGGTGAGGTCGGGCAGCCGGTGCAGCCACTTCGGCAGGTACCAGTTGCGCTCGCCGAGCAGCGCCATCACCGCCGGGAGCAGCACGCCCCGGATGATCGTCGCGTCGATCAGCACCGCGGCCGCGAGGCCGACGCCCATCTGCTTCATGGACTGCATGGACAGCGTCCCGAAGATCGCGAACACGGCGACCATGATGACCGCGGCGCTGGTGACGACCCCGGCCGTGGTGACCACGCCGTGCTGGATCGCGTCCTTCGTCGTACGGCCGCGCAGCCGCGCCTCGCGGATCCGCGAGACCACGAACACGTGGTAGTCCATCGACAGGCCGAACAGGATCACGAAGAGGAACAGCGGCAGCCAGGTGATGATGGCGCCGACGCCCTCCGCGCCCACCAGGGACGCGCCCCAGCCGTGCTGGAAGACGCCGACGAGGATGCCGTACGCCGCGCCGACCGACAGCAGGTTCAGCACGATCGAGGTGATCGCGATGGTCAGCGAGCGGAACGACAGCAGCATCAGCGCGAAGGCGAAGACCACGACGAAGGCGAAGACCGGGACGACGGCTCCGGCCAGCTGGTCGTTGAAGTCCTTCGACCCGGCGACCTGCCCGGTGATCGGCGCCTCGACGCCCTCGACCTTGCCGAGGGTGGCCGGACGCACCTCGTCGCGCAGCTTGTCCAGGCTCTCGCCCGCCTTGTCGAGGTCGGAGCCGCCCACCAGCGGGACGTACACGAAGGCCATGTTCTGCTGGTCGTGCAGCTTGATCTCGACCGGGCCGCGCGAGGCGCCCGACGCGACCGCCTCCGCCTTGAAGGCGGCGAGCGCGTCCCGCACCGCGGGAGCGTTGATGTCATCGGCCTTGACGACGACCTCGGCCGGCTCGGAGCCGCCCGGGAAGGCGTCGTTGACCCGGTTGTAGGTCTGCACGATGGGCAGCGAGTCGCCGAACTCCTGGTCCAGTGTGAGGTTCTGGGTCTTCATGCCGAGCGCGGGCGCCGCGATCGCCAGCAGGGCGCCGGCCGCCACGACGACGGAGATGACGGGCCTGGCGAGCACACCCTTGAGGACGGCCGTCCAGAACCGGCTGTCACCGTTGCCGCCCTTGCGACGGCGGCGCAGGAACGGAATGCGGCCCTTCTCGACCCGCTCGCCCAGCAGCGACAGCAGCGCGGGCAGCACGGTCACGGAACCGATCATGGCCACGGCCACCACCATCAGCGAGGCCAGGCCCATCGCCTCGAACTCGGCGAGCCCGGTGAACAGCATGCCCGCCATCGCCACGCACACCGTGACACCCGAGACGACGATCGCGCGGCCGCTGGTCGCGGCGGCGATCCGCAGGGCCGTCTGGGCGTCGTGTCCGGCCTCGCGCTCCTCGCGCTCGCGGCGCAGATAGAACAGGCAGTAGTCGACACCGACGGCCAGACCGACCAGCAGCATCACGGAGTTGGCGGTCTCGCTCATCGGCATCACATGGCTGACGACGCCCATCAGGCCCATCGTCGCCATGATCGCGGTGACCGCCAGCGCCACCGGCAGCAGCGCGGCCACCAGCGCGCCGAAGGCGATCAGCAGAATGCCGAGCGCCACCGGCACCGCGGAGTACTCGGCCTTCTTGAAGTCGTCCCCGAACGCGTCGTCGAACGTCTTCATCATGCTGGCGCCGCCGATCTCCTCGATCCGCAGCGACCCGTGCTCCTTCTGCACCCCCTCGACGGCCTTCAGCACCGGCTCGACCCGCTCGCCCGCGGTCTCCGCGTCGCCGCGTATGTCGAACTGCACCAGCGCGCTGCGGCCGTCCTTCGAGATCGTGTCCGTGTCGTACGGCGACGTCACGTCCGTGACCTCGCCGGTCCCCTCGACCGCCCGGACGACCGCGGTGACGGCGGCCCTGAACTCGGCGTCCGTGGCCTTGACGCCGCCGTCCTTCGACTGGATCAGTACGGTCTCGCCGGCCGGTTCGTCGATGCCGGCGTCCTCGATGATCTTCGCGGCGGTGTGCGTCTCCCCCTTCAGCTGGTCGCTGTCCTTGACGTCGACCCGGCCCGCCGCCGAGCCGAGCCCCATCGCCAGGACCACGAACAGCACCCAGATGCCGACGGCAGCCCATCGGTGTCGGGCGCTCCAGCCGCCGGCCCGGGCGGCCAGTCCCCGTACCCGTGTATCTCCGTTCGCCATGGTGGGCTTGCCCCCTCGTGAGCGGTGACAGCCCCCTGCCGCCACCTTTCATTTCGAAGGTATGGGCCGGATAAAGCCATCTCGTCGTGCTGCCCGGTGAGGTGCGGCGGGCAGGAATCATCCCTCTGGGCCCCGCGCCCTCCCCACTGGGTAGGACAGTGGCCCCTTACATCTACCGGGATGTCCGGTCCGTCGGCGCAGCGCCTCGTCGCACAGGAGGGGCCCGACGGCCGCCTTATGGTGTGCGGATGACGACGACGTATGCGGCGCTGCTGCGGGGGATCAACGTGGGCGGCGCCAAGAAGGTCCCGATGGCCGACCTGCGCACGCTGATGGAGGGCCTCGGCCACGACGGCGTACGCACGTACCTCCAGAGCGGCCAGGCCGTCTTCGCGAGCGGCCACGGCGACGAGGAGTCCCTCGCCGCGGAGCTGACCGGCGCGATCGAGAAGCGGTTCGGCTTCGCCGTCGACGTGATCGTGCGGGACCACGCCTATCTGAAGGCGATCGCCGACGCCTGTCCCTTCCCGGCCGCCGAACTGGAGGCCAAGCAGCTCCACGTCACCTACTTCTCCGCGCCCGTGGACGCCGAGCGCTTCGCGGAGATCGACCGAGCCGCCTACCTGCCCGAGGAGTTCAGGCTCGGCGACCGCGCCCTGTACCTCTACGCCCCGAACGGCCTCGGCCGCTCCAAGCTCGCGGAGCACCTGTCCAAGCCGCGGCTGAACAAGGGCGTGATCGCCACCAGCCGCAACTGGAACACCGTCGTCAAGCTCGTGGAGATGACGGCATCCTCGGGAGGCTGACCTTCCGGAGTTCGCGGTAGCCGCTGCGTGCGGTGTACGACATGACCTCGTCCGGCACCGCGAGCCGCGGGTCCTCGTACACCCGCCGGAAGTCGTCGTCGGTACGGGCCGCGGCGACCGCGTCCACAAGAGCGAGGTCCTCCTCCGTGAGGCCGGCGTCGTCCCGGACCACCCGGCCCCAGACGTCCCAGGGCAGCAGCTCCACCCCGTTCACCGCGGCGAGGTCCAGGAGCACGTTGGTGCGGATGTACCACAGGCCGTCGAGGTCGCCGTGGAACCAGACCCCGAACGTCCCCGGATCGGCCCCGCCCTCCCGGCACGCCCGCCACGCGTCCCCGGCCACCAGGAACCGGTCCCTCGGCACGTCCAGCGGGTCGAAGGAGAGCTCGTAGGCGGGGTGCAGGACCTGCGCGTCGACCAGCCGCCACCTCCCGTCCGGCAGCCGGTACTCGGTGACCCAGTGGTCGTCGTGGTAACCCTCCACGAAGTACGCGGCGAAGCCGCAGCGGATCCGGGCCGGCGTGCCGGTGGCCCGCAGCAGCGCGCACAGCAGCAGCGAGAAGTCCCGGCACGTGCCGGCGAACCGCTCGTCGTACGGCCGCTTCGCGGTGAGCGGCCCGTCCCCGCGCTCGCGCAGGACCCGCAGGATCTCGCGGACGTACCGTGACTCGGGGTCGTCGAGCTGACGGTCCTCGGGGACGGGATGCCCCAGGCGTTCGCCTTCTCCCCGATGGATGATCAGATCCCTTACGAGACGGGCGAGTTCGGCCGGATCGCGGGGCAGGCCGTCGAGATCCAGCTCGCCGGGGTCGCTGTACGGCGTCTGCTTCAGGTAGAGGTCCATGCCCGGGACCCTCAGGCTTGCCCCAGGGGCAAGGTCAACCAGGCCGCCCGCTGTCGCGTTTGTTCAAGAGACCTCGCCGCGCGCTCCCTACCGTGAGACGCATGAACAAGGACGACCTCTACCCGTACATGACGGAATGCGCCGCCGAGGCGGCCCGCGTGGCGCGCGGAGTGCCGGCGGCACGGCTCGCCGACCCCACCCACTGCCCGGACTGGGACGTCCGCGCCCTGGTAAACCACTGGGTCCTTTACACCTCCCACGGCCTGGAGCACCGAGCCCTGCGCAAACAGCTCCCCGAGGAACTGACCGCCCGCGACTTCACCGCCGACCCCGACTGGGCCGAGGCGTACGCCGCTCAACTGGACCGTGCGGTCGCCGCCTGGGCGGACCCCGCGGTGTGGGAGGGCGAGGTGGACCTGGGTATGGGGACGATGCCCGCCCCCGAACTCGCCTCGATGATCATCAAGGAGACGGCGGTGCACGGCTGGGACGTCGCCGCGGCCACCGGCCAGGAGTTCCACGTCTCCGAGGGAGCGGCCCGCCTCGTCCTCGACGTGGTCGTCACCCACGGCGACCTCTACCGGCAGTACGACGGCTTCGCCGACCCGGTGCCGGTACCCGACGACGCGCCGGTCTTCGAGCGGGCGCTCGCGGCGAGCGGTCGGGACCCGCGCCTGGCCGGGGCGGTACGCGACTAAGGCGGATCGGGCGAAGTCCGGTGCGGTTCGGCAGCGCCCTGAAGGGGCGCGGGGAACTGCGCGACCCGCCACGACGGCGCCGCAGTCCGGCCGACCGCCCATCGCGGCACTCCCCGCGGAGCGCTCAGGCGCCGACCGCCGCCAACGCCGGCATCCGTGCCGCCTCGTACCGCGCCAGCAGCACCCGCGCCACCTCCGGCGCCGGGCCGAGCACGTCCGCCAGGACGTCCGCCTCGGCCGCGCCCCGCGCGATGCGGTCCGGCAGGAAGCCGGGGGCCAGGACGTAGGGGGCGACGGCGACCTTCGCACAGCCAAGGGCCCGAAGCTCCCGCACCGCGTCCTCGGTGCGGGGAAGGGATGCGGAGGCGAACGCAGGCCGCACGGCGCACCAACCGGTGTGCCGCCACTCCCGCGCGATTTCTGCGATCACTGCGATCGCCTCCGGGTCGGTGGACCCCGCCGAGGCCAGCACGACCCCGGTCGAGGACTTGTCGGCGGGCGTCAGCCCCGCCTCGTACAGACGTCGTTCCAGCGCGGCGAGCAGCACCGGCGACGGGCCGAGCACCTCCGCCTGCCGGATCCGCAGCCGCGGCGGCGCGTCCTTCAGGACCGCCGGGATGTCGGCCTTCGCGTGGAACGCGCGGGTCAACAGCAACGGCAGCGCCACGACGTCACGGACACCCTCCGCCGCCAGGGACTCCAGCACCCCTTGCGCGGACGGGACGTTGAAGTCCAGGAAGCCGGTCTCCACCCGCACGTCGGGGCGCAGGGAGCGCACCCGCCGTACGAGAGCGTGCACCGTCGCGGCGTGCCGCGGGTCGCGGCTGCCGTGGGCGATGACCAGAAGAACCGGCTTCTTGAACTTGGTGTGCATGGGACTCAGCTCTTCACCAGCAGACCGCGGCTGCGCAGCACCCACCGCTCCAGCGGACTGAAGATCAGCAGGTCGATCGCGATGCCGACGAACAGGATGAGCAGGATGGCGAGGAAGACCGTGGCCATGCTGCTGTTCGTGCGGCCCACCTCCAGCAGCTGGCCGAGGCCCACGCCGAGGTCCGGCGCCTGGGCGATGATCTCGGCGGCCATCAGCGACCGCCAGGAGAACGCCCAGCCCTGCTTCAGACCGGCCACATAGCCGGGCAGCGCCGCGGGCATCACGATGTGCCAGGTGCCGCGCAGACCGGTCGCCCCCAGCGTCCGTCCCGCGCGCAGGAACAGCGGCGGCACCTGGTCGACGCCGGACACCAGACCGTTGGCGATCGACGGTACCGCGCCGAGCAGGATCACCGCGTACATCATCTCGGGCTTCAGGCCCAGCCAGATCACGGCGGCCGGCACCCAGGCCACCGACGGCAGCGACTGGAGTCCGGACAGAATCGGACCGATGGCCGCGCGCACGAACTTCACCCGTGCCACGACCAGTCCGAGCGGCGTGCCGATGATCAGCGCGAGCACGAAGCCGAACAGGCCCCGCGAGACGCTCGTCCAGATGTAGTCGAGCAGGGTGCCCTTGAGCCACGCGTCCTCGGCCTCGGCCCAGACGGCGCCGGGGGAGGGCAGCTTCGACGCGTCGTCGACGATCTTCAGGGAGATCAGCCCCTGCCAGATCGCGAGCACCACGATGGTGGCGACGATCGGCGGGAAGATCTTCTCCCGGAAGGTCTGCCGGAAGGGCGGACGGCCGGTGACCGAGGTCTCCAGTGCGTCGAGGCCCGCCTCGATGCCGCCCAGCGCGGAGCCGTCCTTGGCGCCCGCGCCGGTCGTCTTCGTGTCAGTGCTGGCCATGGCGGCGGATCTCCCCACGCAGTACTTCGGTGATCTCGACGGACAGTTCCGCCACGGGCGCGTCCTCGATGCGGCGCGGCTGCGGGATGTCGACCGTCCACTCGCGCGCGATCCGGCCCGGACGGGAGGACAGCAGGATCACGCGCTGCGCGAGCCGCACCGCCTCACGCACGTTGTGCGTCACGAAGAGGACGGACACGCCGGTCTCGGCCCAGATGCGGGTCAGCTCGTCGTGCAGCACGTCCCGCGTGATGGCGTCGAGGGCAGCGAACGGCTCGTCCATCAACAGCAGGTTGCTCTCCTGGGCCAGGCAACGGGCCAGCGCCACACGCTGGCGCATACCGCCCGACAGCTCGTGGACCCGCTTGCCGTAGGCGCCCTTCAGCCGGACGAGTTCGAGCAGTTCCTCGGTCCGCTCGCGCCGTTCGTTCTTCGGAACGCCCCGCAGACGCAGGGCGAGCTCGATGTTCTTGCCCGCGGTCAGCCACGGGAACAGGGCGTGCTCCTGGAACATCAGGGCCGGGCGGCCCTCCGTCGTGATGGACCCGACGGAAGGCTCGTCCAGCCCCGCCACCAGGTTCAGCAGCGTGGACTTGCCGCAGCCCGAGGCACCCAGGAGGGTGACGAACTCGCCCGGTGCGACATCGATGCTGATGTCGTCCAGGACGAGCTGCTGCCCGGCGGGGCCCGCGAAGGACTTCGAGACATGCTCAATGCGCGCCGCGTGCTCCACCGACTCGGCGGCCTTGGCGAAGGTCGTGGCCATGGTCGTCACCTCCTGGGAACTCATCGGGTCCTGACTCAGCCGACGCCGAGACCAGCGTCGCTGACCGTGCTCTCGCCCTCGGCCTTGAGGACCTCGTTCAGCGGCTTGAGGTCGTAGATGCCCTTCAGATCGGGTTTCTCCAACAGGCCTGCCTTGACCGCGTGCTCCGCCTCGGTGTTGAGGGTGGCGGCCAGCGGGTCGTTGGTGAACTGGATCGACTTCCACGCCGGGTCGATGACCGCGGCCGGGAGCGCCTTGCCCGAGTCCGTCTCCAGTTGCTTGTTCGCCGAGGCCTTCGCCGCGTCCGGGTTGGCGTTGATCCACTTGTTGGCCTCGATGGAGGCCTTCAGGACGGCCTCGACGGCCTTCGGGTGGTCCTTGAGGAAGGCCTGGCGCACGATGATGTTCGTGATCACGAACTTCTTGTCGGGCCACAGGTCGGCCTCGTCGAGCAGCACCTTGGCGCCCTCGGCGACCAGCTTGGACGCGGTCGGCTCGGGCACCCACGCGCCGTCGATGGAGCCGGACTTGTAGGCGTCCGGGGTGACCTTGTTGTCGGTGCGGACGACCGAGACATCGCCCTTGCCGCTCTCCGCGTCGACCTTCCAGCCCTGCTCCGCGATCCAGTTGAGGAACGCCACGTCCTGCGTGTTGCCCAGCTGGGGAGTCGCGATCTTCTTGCCCTTGACGTCCTTCAGGGACTTGATCTTGTCCGGGTTGACCACGAGCTTGACCCCGCCGGACGCGGCACCGCCGATGATCCGCAGGTTCTTGCCGCCCGACTTGGTGTAACCGTTGATCGCCGGGGACGGGCCGATGAAGCCGATGTCGATCGACGAGGAGTTGAGGGCCTCGATCTCGGACGGGCCGGCGTTGAAGATCTGGTAGGCGGCCTTGGTGGCGCCGAGCTGCTTCTGGAAGTAGCCCTTCTGCACGCCCACCAGCGCGGTCGCGTGGGTCAGGTTGCCGAAGTAGCCGATCTTGACGGAGTCGAGACCGTCGATCTTCTCCGCACCGGCGGCGACCTTGGCGGTCTCGTTGTCCGAGGCCTCTGAGCCGTAACCGCAGGCGGCGAGGGTGAGCAGAGGAAGAGCGGTCGCGGCGGCGAGGCCGCGGCGGAAGAAGGCTGAGCGATTGGCAGGCACGGGAGGTGTTCCCCTCGTTGGCCCGGCGGTCACGGTCTCTCAGGTCGTGGCCGGGAGGTCGGCAGGTTTTCGTCTACGGCGGTGGGGGGTGAGGGCGCGCAGGCAGTGCGCGTACGTCAGCGCACACATCGCGCCACCCCGCCCTGCCCGCTGCCGAGCGCACCGCTGCCGACGCGGCCGCCCTCCTTCGCGAACGAGGAGTAGAAATCGGTGGAGTTCATGTCAGAAGTCCCACCCGTCGTCGTCCGTCTCGTCCTTGACGGGCTCCGGAGACGCGAACGACTCGCCGACCATGCCGGCGGTGAGCGTGGTGCCGTCGTTCGGGTCGATCAGGATGAACGAACCGGTGCGCCGCGAGTCGGCGTACGAGTCGACGGGCAGCGGCTCGGCGGTACGGATCTTGACCCGGCCGATGTCGTTGGCGACGAGCTGTCCCGGGTGCGGGTGCAGGGACAGGTCGTCGAGCGTCAGGCGGGACGGGATGTCCTTGACGATCGCCTTGACCGTGCGGGTGCCGTGCTTGAGCAGCACGCGGTGGCCTACGGTCAGCGGCGCGTCGGCCACGTGGCAGACGGTCGCCTCGATGTCCTGCGTGGTCGGCGGCGCGTCCTTGCTGGGCACGATCAGGTCGCCGCGCGAGATGTCGATGTCGTCCTCCAGCAGGACGGTCACCGACTGCGTCGTCCAGGCGATGTCGACCGGCTTGCCCAGCAGGTCGATGCCGGCGATCTTCGTGGAGCGGCCGGACGGCAGCACCGAGACCTGCTCGCCGACGCGGAAGGAACCGGCGGCGATCTGGCCCGCGTAGCCCCGGTAGTCCGGGTGCTCGGCGGTCTGCGGCCGGATCACGTACTGCACGGGAAGCCGGGCGTGGCAGTGGCTCAGGTCGTGGGCGACCGGGACCGACTCCAGGTGCTCCAGGAAGGTCGGCCCGCCGTACCAGTCCATGTTCGCGGACGGGTCCACCACGTTGTCGCCGGCGAGCGCCGAGATCGGGATCGCGGTGACCTCCGGGACGCCCAGTTCGAGCGCGTACGCCGTGAACTCCTCGGCGATCGCGGCGAACACCGACTCCTGGTACTCGACCAGGTCCATCTTGTTCACGGCGAGCACGACGTGCGGCACGCGCAGCAGCGCGGCGATCGCCGCGTGCCGGCGGGTCTGCTCGACGACGCCGTTGCGGGCGTCGACGAGGATCACCGTCAGCTCGGCGGTGGAGGCGCCGGTGACCATGTTGCGGGTGTACTGCACATGGCCCGGGGTGTCGGCGAGGATGAACCGGCGTCGGGGCGTGGCGAAGTAGCGGTAGGCCACGTCGATGGTGATGCCCTGCTCGCGTTCGGCGCGCAGGCCGTCGGTGAGGAGCGCGAGGTCCGGGGCGCCCTGCCCACGGCCGGCCGAGGCGCGCTCCACGGCCTCCAGCTGGTCCGTGAGGATCGACTTGGAGTCGTGCAGCAGGCGGCCCACGAGCGTGGACTTGCCGTCGTCGACGGAGCCGGCGGTGGCGAAGCGCAGCAGGGTGGTGGCCGAGAGTTCCTCGGTCGTGATGGTGGTCATGGTTAGAAGTACCCCTCGCGCTTGCGGTCTTCCATCGCGGCCTCGGACATCTTGTCGTCGGCGCGGGTGGCACCCCGCTCGGTGAGCCGGGAGGCGGCGATCTCGGTGATGACCTGCTCCAGCGTCGCCGCGTCGGAGTCGACGGCACCGGTGCAGGACATGTCGCCGACCGTGCGGTAGCGCACCAGGCGCTTCTCGACGGTCTCGGTGTCCTTCGGGCCGCCCCACTCGCCCGGCGTCAGCCACATGCCGGCCCGCTGGAACACCTCGCGCTCGTGGGCGAAGTAGATCTCGGGCAGTTCGATGCCCTCGCGGGCGATGTACTGCCACACGTCCAGCTCGGTCCAGTTGGACAGCGGGAAGACGCGGACGTGCTCGCCGGGGGCGTGCCGGCCGTTGTACAGGTTCCACAGCTCGGGCCGCTGGCGGCGCGGGTCCCACTGGGAGAACTCGTCCCGCAGCGAGAACACCCGCTCCTTGGCCCGGGCCTTCTCCTCGTCGCGACGGCCACCGCCGAACACGGCGTCGAACTTCTCGGCCTGGATCTTCTCCGTCAGCGGAAGCGTCTGCAGCGGGTTGCGGGTCCCGTCCGGGCGCTCCTTGAGGACACCGCGGTCGATGTAGTCCTGCACGGAGGCGACATGCAGCCGCAGCCCGTGCTTCTCGACCGTACGGTCCCGGTACTCGAGGACCTCGGGGAAGTTGTGCCCGGTGTCCACGTGCAGCAGCGAGAAGGGCACCGCGGCGGGGGCGAACGCCTTCAGCGCCAGGTGCAGCATGACGATGGAGTCCTTGCCGCCGGAGAACAGGATCACCGGCCGCTCGAACTCACCCGCCACCTCACGGAAGATGTGCACCGCCTCGGACTCCAGCGCGTCCAGGTGCGACAGGGCGTACGGGGTGTCAGTGCCTTCGTCGCCCTTGACCTCGGATGCGGTCGTCGTCATGCCAGTCCCCTCTCGGTGAGCAGCGCGTGGACCGCGGCCGCGGACTCCTGCACGGTCTGGTCCTGCGACTCGATGCGCAGGTCGGGCGACTCGGGCTCCTCGTACGGGTCGTCGACTCCGGTGAGGCCCGTGAGCTCGCCCGCCGCCTGCTTGGCGTACAGACCCTTCACATCGCGTACGGAGCACACCTCGACCGGAGTCGCCACGTGCACCTCGATGTACGCCGTCCCGCTCTCCTGGTGGCGCTTGCGCACCGCCTCGCGGCTGTCGGCGTAGGGCGCGATCACCGGGACGAGCGCCTTGACGCCGTTACGGGCCAGGAGTTCGGCGAGGAAGCCGATGCGCTGCACGTTCGTGTGCCGGTCCTCGCGGCTGAAGCCGAGGCCCGCCGAGATGAACTCGCGGATCTCGTCGCCGTCGAGCACCTCGACGAGATGGCCCTCCTCGCGCAGCCGGCCGGCCAGCTCGTACGCGATGGTGGTCTTGCCGGCACTCGGCAGACCCGTGAGCCAGACGGTGGCTCCGGTCGTCACGTGCTTCTCCTCGGGTAGGTCGGAGGTGGTCGTCATCAGTGCAGTCCGCACTCGGTCTTGTTGCGGCCCGCCCAGCGGCCGGCACGCGCGTCCTCGCCCTCCAGGACGCGGCGGGTGCAGGGGGCGCAGCCGACGGAGGTGTAGCCGTCCATCAGCAACGGGTTGGTCAGCACGCCGTGTTCGGTGACGTACGCGTCCACGTCGTCCTGGGTCCAGCGGGCGATCGGGGAGATCTTGACCTTCTGGCGCTTCTCGTCCCAGCCGACCACCGGGGTGTTCGCCCGGGTCGGGGACTCGTCGCGGCGCAGACCGGTCGCCCAGGCCTGGTAGTTGGTGAGGCCCTCCTCCAGCGGCTGGACCTTGCGCATCTTGCAGCACAGGTCCGGGTCGCGGTCGTGGAGCCTCGGGCCGAACTCGGCGTCCTGCTCGGCGACCGTGCGGCGCGGGGTGAGCGTGATGACGTTCACGTCCATCACGGCCTCGACCGCGTCCCGGGTGCCGATGGTCTCGGGGAAGTGGTAGCCGGTGTCGAGGAAGACGACATCCACGCCCTTGCGCACGCGGGACGCCAGGTGGGCGACCACCGCGTCCTCCATCGAGGAGGTCACGCAGAAGCGCGGGCCGAAGGTGTCGACCGCCCACTGGAGGATCTCCAGCGCGGTGGCGTCCTCCAGCTCGCGGCCCGCCCGCTCGGCGAGCTCCTTGAGGTCCGCTGTCGTGCGCTCTTCCTGAGTCGTCGTCATATCTGCTGTCCCCCTGCGTCGTCGTGCCGAAGGCCCCGGGCGAGCAGCCCGAGGAACTTCAACTGGAATGCGCGGTTGCACGCCGCGCATTCCCACGCGCCGTGGCCGGCTTCCGAGGCTTCGCTCGGCCGGAGGTCCTCGTCGCCGCAGTAGGGGCAGTAGAAGGGGGCGGCCCGCTCACTCATGACAGGGCCTCCTCGGAAGCACGCGAGGCCCAGACGGCGAAGCGCTCGCCCTCCTCGCGCTCCTCCTGGAAACGCTTGAGGACGCGCTCGACGTAGTCGGGCAGTTCCTCGGAGGTGACCTTCAGGCCACGCACCTTGCGGCCGAAACCGGCCTCCAGACCGAGCGCTCCGCCCAGGTGCACCTGGAAGCCCTCGACCTGCTCGCCCCGGTCGTTGAGCATGAGCTGGCCCTTGAGACCGATGTCCGCCACCTGGATACGGGCGCAGGCGTTCGGGCAGCCGTTGAGGTTGATGGTGATCGGCTCGTCGAAGTCCGGGATCCGGCGCTCCAGCTCGTCGATCAGCGAGGCGCCGCGCGCCTTGGTCTCGACGATGGCGAGCTTGCAGTACTCGATGCCGGTGCAGGCCATGGTGCCGCGCCGGAACGGGGACGGCCGCGCGGTCAGGCCGAGCGACTCCAGGGCCTCGACCAGCGATTCGACCTGCGGCTCCTCGACATCGAGGACGATCATCTTCTGCTCGACGGTGGTACGGACCCGGCCGGAGCCGTGCGCCTCGGCGAGCTCGGCGATCTTCGTCAGGGTCGTGCCGTCCACGCGGCCGACGCGCGGGGCGAAACCGACGTAGAAGCGGCCGTCCTTCTGGCGGTGCACGCCGACGTGGTCGCGCCAGCGCTCCACCGGCTGGGCCGGGGCGGGGCCGTCGATCAGCTCGCGCTTGAGGTACTCGTCCTCGAGGACCTGGCGGAACTTCTCCGGGCCCCAGTCGGCGACCAGGAACTTCAGGCGGGCGCGGGTGCGCAGTCGCCGGTAGCCGTAGTCGCGGAAGATCGAGATGACGCCCTCGTAGACGTCCGGGACCTCGTCCAGCGGGACCCAGGCGCCGAGCCGGACGCCGATCTTCGGGTTGGTGGACAGGCCGCCGCCGACCCACAGGTCGAAGCCGGGGCCGTGCTCGGGGTGGTTCACACCGACGAACGCGATGTCGTTGATCTCGTGGGCCACGTCCAGCAGCGGCGAGCCGGAGATCGCGGACTTGAACTTGCGGGGCAGGTTCGAGAAGTCCTTGTTGCCGATGATCCGGCGCTGGATCGCCTCGATCGCCGGGCTGCCGTCGATGATCTCGTCCTCGGCGATACCGGCCACGGGCGAGCCGAGGACCACGCGGGGGGTGTCACCGCAGGCCTCGGTGGTGGACAGGCCGACCGCCTCCAGGCGGTTCCAGATCTCCGGCACGTCCTCGATGCGGATCCAGTGGTACTGCACGTTCTGCCGGTCGGTGATGTCGGCGGTGCCGCGCGCGAACTCCTGCGAGATCTCGCCGATCACGCGCAGCTGCTCGGTGGTGAGCCGGCCGCCGTCGATACGGACGCGCAGCATGAAGTACTCGTCGTCCAGCTCCTCCGGCTCCAGGATCGCGGTCTTGCCGCCGTCGATCCCGGGCTTGCGCTGGGTGTAGAGCCCCCACCAGCGCATCCGGCCGCGGAGGTCGTTCGGGTCGATCGAGTCGAAGCCGCGCTTCGAGTAGATCGTCTCAATGCGTGTCCGCACATTGAGACCGTCGTCGTCCTTCTTGAACTGCTCGTTGCCGTTGAGCGGGGTGTGGTGCCCCGCGGCCCACTGACCCTCACCGCGGTGACGGCTCACCTTGCGGCGTGGAGTCGCGGAGGCAGGGTCCTGCGGGGTGGCGGCCATGGTTGATACGTCCTTCGGGACAGGCGGGAAAGCGGCTCTGACCTGCGCGCGCGGGCGCATGGGTACACATGCGCGTCTTTGCGCAGAAAAGGAGACAGAAGAGGGGATGTCGGGCGGCGCTGGGGCTCGTCAGCGCACCGGACAGATGGCGCTGGACATACGGCCGAGGTCGACGTGCCGCCGACTCACCAAGGCAATTCCAGTTCCAGACATGACGGAAGCGTGTCACGGCGATCTGGACAGAGTCCAGCTTCGTCCGCCATGTGGACACCCTTGTCCCGAAGAGTGAGACAAGGGTGTTCTCGGTCACATGGGCCGAACAAGACCTTGTCGGCGCAGGTCAGGCGGGGTAGGCGCCCGGCCAGGGGCCCGGCGCGGTCACCTCGGACTGCTCCTCGACCTTGGTGTCGAAGAGCGTGAAGCCCCGACGCTGGTAGTTGGCCATCGCGTGCTCGCCGTCCAGGCTGCAGGTATGCAGCCACACCCGCTTGGTCTGCGGCAGACCGGGCCAGCGGTCCGCGAGGTCCCAGGCGCGGGCGGCGCCGTACGACAGCAGGTGTCCGCCGATCCGCCGCCCGCGGAAGGCCGGAACCAGCCCGAAGTAGACGATCTCCACGACCCCGTCGTCCTGTGGCTCCAGCTCCACGTACCCGGCGGGCGTCCCCCGGTCGTATGCGACCCAGGTCTCCACCCCGGGCCGGCCCAGGTGCTCCTGCCACCGCGCGTACGTCCACGCCAGCCGGTCGATCCAGCGGATGTCCCCGCCGACGGACGCGTACAGGAAGCGGCTGAACTCGGGCGAGGGGACCTCGGAGCGGACGATCCGCACGTCCCCCTCCGGCGCGGGGGCCGGGAGGAGGTCGGTCGGGGCGGTCTGCTCCAGGGACCAGGTGGTCACCGGGATGTTGGTCATGACGGCCAGGGAATCATCTACCCCAGTGATCTGTCGATCGAGGCCAGCGGCAGCGCGAACAGCATCTGCCCGGACTGGGACCAGACCTCGCCGGTCGCCTCCCAGTAGGACAGGGACGGCGTGCGTGCGCTCCAGCAGTGCTGGGTGTCGTCGGACCCGCACTGCGCGGCCTTCGCGGTGTCGGCGTCCTGCCGCCACAGCGTGCCGCGTCCGTCCTGCTCGCCGGAGGCGCGGCTCACGTACCAGTCGGAGCGGTACGACAGCACGCCCTGGACGTCGGCGGCCTTCGTCTCGTAGGCCTCCGTGGCGTCCGTGCGGCCGGCGAAGTCGGTGGCCAGCAGTCCGGAGCGGGCCGGGTCGGTGGCGAAGGAGGAGCGCCACAGGAGGGCGGGCCCGTCGCCGTCCGCCGTGGTCCGCTCGCTCGCCACCAGACTGTCGGGCGTCGTGCTGCGGTCCAGGGAGAGGCCGAAGGGGCGGGCGTCGGTGTCCGTGGCGGGGTCGACCGGGCGGTAGGAGCCGACGGCGGGCAGGACGAAGCGGGCACGGTGCGCCGACCAGCCGCCGGGTACCCGGCCGACCGCCGTGCTGACCACGCTCGTGCGCAGGACGCGGTTCATGTCGTAGACGTACACGCCGTCGGCGGCGGTGACCAGCAGCTTGTCCTGGTACCAGACCATGCCGGAGACGTCCGAGTCCAGAGCCCGGAAGTCGCGCCCACCGTCGACCGGGACGGTGAGCAGCACCCAGGTGTACGTGAGGCGGTCCAGGTCGTTCGCGTCGACGAAGGCGACCCTGGCGAGGCCGTGGCCGGCCGCCGCGTTCTGCGACCAGCCGGACAGGACCACGCGGTTCTGGCCCCAGAGGCCGTCGTCGTCCGCGTCGCCGGACGTGGTGACCGCCCCCGGCTGCCAGGAGCGGGTGTCGGCGGCGTCCCAGCACTGGGCACGCGTGGCCGCGGGCTCGACGGGCAGTGCCTTGAGGTCCTCGGCCGGGCAGTCGGCCGCGGCACGCAGACTGTGGTCGGCGTCCTGGAGAACGGCGCTCACGCCGACGGTCCGGCCCATCTCCGAAGCGAGACGGTCGAGCGTGGCCTCGGGCACCTGCTGTTCCTGCCAGCGCAGCGCGGCGATCCGCTCGGACGAGACGACCGGCTTCAGCGCGCCGGGGTCCTCGCTGTCCGTGGCCTGCGAGGCGCTGATCATGGTGGCGGCGCCGGTCAGGGCGAGGGCGGTCCCGGCCAGAAAGGCACGCAGCGCCCTGCCCCGCCGTTGGCGGCGGTGTCTCCCGCGGTGCTTCATTCGTCCTCCCGAGGCGGGCCAACTGCGCCTGATGATCCGTACGTTGACCAGGGAGCAGGTGGGGTGGCCCGTAGGGGATGCTACGGCAGTGGGGGGCGGTAGCGGACAAAGAACCTGCAATTATGCGGAAGATGCACTCCGAGCCTGCTCAGTACGTCCCGCCGGACAGTGCGCGGGCGGCGACCACGGCCGGCGCGGTCGACCAGGGCAACAGGTCGCGCGGGTCGGCCGGGAGCAGCACCTCGACGTCGGCGTCCTCGCAGAAACGATACGGCCGGTGGTCCAGGAAACCGCCGAGATACCGTCGTACCCGGGACATCTCGGCCCGCACCGTCACCGTGCGGCCCGGATCGGCGAACAGGTCACGGGCCAGCCCCGCCGCGCTGCGACCGGAGCGGTGCAGGGCGAGCAGATAGAGCAACTCGGCGTGCCGGGGGCTGAGTTCGTGACTCCAGGAGCCCGCCGAGCCCGACACCGTGACGAAGCGGCGGCGCGGCTGCGCCAGGTCCACCACGATCCGGGTGGCGCCCCGCGGCACCGGCTCGTCGGCGGCCCGGATCAGCCAGCCGCCCGGCAGCGGTTCCAGCGCGCACTGCCCGAGCGCCGGCAGCCACCGACGGCCCGGCGACAGCGACTTGGGCAGCGCGATCCGTTTCGTGTACGGCATCCCGGTCACCGCCGCGGTCCAGCCGTCCCGGTCCACCACCGCGGCCCGCCCGGCAAGGCGGGCCAGCACCGGCGCGGCCACCGCGCGCAACTGCTCCAGCGAGGTCAAATGCAGCTCGCGCAGCCGTGCCTCGGCGAGCTTGGCCACCGAGTCGACCCAGGCGAGCGTGGCCGGGTGCATCGTCTCCAACGGCCCGCTCACGTCCACCACGCCGATCAGCCGGCCGTCCCGCGGGTCCGTGACGGGTGCGCCGGTACACGTCCAGGTGGCGTGCGTGCGTACGAAGTGTTCGGAGGCGAAGACCTGCACGGGACGCCGTACGACCGCCGGGGTGCCCACGCCGTTGGTGCCGACGACCTCCTCCCGCCAGTCGGCGCCGAGTTCGAGGCCGAGCCCGTCGGCCTTGCGCAGCACGGGCGAACTCCCCTCGCGCCACAGCACCCGGCCCTGCTCGTCGGCTACCACCATGATGTGGTGGGCGATGTCCGCGACCGACAGCAGCCCCTCCCGCAGCACCGGCAGCACATGCTTGAGGGCCGTCGTCTCCCGGCGCCGCTGCACCTCATCGCGGGGCAGCAGCCCCGACCGGAAGTCGTGGTCGGGATCGACGCCGCCGCGCAGCATGCGCTCCCAGGACTGTTCGATCACCGGCCGTGGCGCGACCGGCCCGCGCTGCCCCGAGAGCGTCGCGGAACGGACCTCGCTGAGTACCCGTGCCGCCCGCGCCGAGTCCACGGCGGCGAGTTGCGTCACGTCCGTCGGCGAGAGTGCCACGGGACCTCCCGGAAGAAGGGCTCGGGACAACCGGTTCGCGGTGGCTTTTCGGCCACCGTCCGGAAGTCCGTCCTGACTGTCCGTCTCATAGTGCCGCCTGCCCAAGTCGGAGGGACCCAGTCCGCCCACAGACGCCAGCAAGTTGCAACCCCCTGCAACCCTGGTGGACTGCCCTGCCGTCCTTGAAACTTGAGCGACGCCGCCCAGTGCGGCGCACGTGGCTCCAACGGGCCAGTGGCGGGGGTGGTGCCGTGTCGGCGCAGCACCACCCCCGCGCCGTGCGGGCACGCGCGTACGCAAGCGGATCAGGCCACTGGCCGGGCGCGCTCCACCACCGACGCCAGATCCAGAGTGTGCGGCAGTGTCCCGAAGGTCGCGCCCGAGTCGCCGCCCAGCCGGGACGCGCAGAACGCGTCGGCGACCTCCGGCGTCGCATACCGCACGAGCAACGACCCCTGGAGCACCAGCGCGAGCCGCTCGGTCACCCGCCGGGCCCGCCCCTCCACGCCCTCCAGATCGGCGAGTTCGGTCAGCAGGTCCTTGATCGCCGCGTCCAGGCGGTGGTCGGCGCCGCGCGCCTTGCCGACCTCCTGGAGGTAGGCGTTCAACGCCAGTGGTTCGCGTTGCAGCGCGCGCAGCACGTCCAGGGCCTGGACGTTCCCGGCGCCCTCCCAGATCGAGTTGAGCGGCGACTCGCGTACCAGCCGGGGCATCCCCGACTCCTCGACGTATCCGTTGCCGCCCAGGCACTCGGACGCCTCCACCGTCACCGGCGAACACCGTTTGGTCACCCAGTACTTGGCGGCCGGCACCGCGATCCTGAGCAGCGCCCGCTCCTGCTCGCTCCCGTCGTCGTAGGCCGCCGCGAGCCGCAGCGCGAGCGTGGTCGCCGCCTCCGACTCCAGCGCGAGGTCGGCCAGCACGTTGCGCATCAGCGGCTTGTCGACGAGCCTGCCGCCGAACGCCTCGCGGTACGTGCAGTGGTGGACCGCCTGCGCGACGGCCTGCCGCATCAGGCCCGCCGAGCCCAGCACGCAGTCGAGCCGGGTCGCCGCCACCATCTCGATGATGGTGCGCACCCCGCGCCCCTCCTCGCCGACCCGGCGGGCCCACGTCCCGTCGAACTCGACCTCGGCGGACGCGTTCGACCGGTTGCCCAGCTTGTCCTTGAGCCGCTGGATCATGAAGACGTTGCGGGTGCCGTCCGCCAGCACCCGCGGCACCAGGAAGCAGGTGAGCCCCTCCGGTGCCTGCGCGAGCACCAGGAACCCGTCCGACATCGGCGCCGAGCAGAACCACTTGTGCCCGGTCAGCTCGTACGTCCCGTCCTCGGCGAGGGGCCGGGCGGCCGTCGTGCCCGCCCGCACGTCGCTGCCGCCCTGCTTCTCCGTCATGCCCATCCCGAACAGGGCACTCGCCTTCAGCTGGGCGGGCCGCAGCTCACGGTCGTAGATCATCGAGGTCAGCCGGGGCTCCCACGCGGCGGCCAGCGCGGGGTCACCGCGCAGCGCGGGCACCGCGGCATGGGTCATCGACAGCGGGCAGAGGTTGCCGGCGTCGACCTGCGTCCACACCAGGAAGGCGGCCGCGCGCCGCACATGCCCGCCGGGCCGGGACCAGGCCGCCGTCAGGCCCGCCGAGACGCCCTTGCCGAGCAGCCGGTGCCAGGCCGGATGGAAGTCGACCTCGTCGATCCGGTGCCCGTGGCGGTCGTGGGTGCGCAGTCTCGGCGGGAACTCGTTCGCCTGTGCCCCCCACTCCTGCACCTGCGCCGAGCCACAGGCCCGGCCGAGCGCCGCGAGCTCGCCGCGCACCTCGTCGAGCAGGTCCGGAGCGGTGTGCCGGTCCACCGCCGCCGCCAGGGCACGGTCGGCGGTGAACGCGTCGTATCCGACCAGTGGCGGAGGCTGGTTGGTCACTGTGTGGGTGCTGCCTGCCATGTACGCGAACCTACCCGCCACGGCGGCGGTCACCACATCGACGCGGCAGCCGTGCATGAGGCAGCAGAGCGGGCGTGGGGCTCGGGTGCCGCGCCCCCCGACGCGTCCCCGCCCGCCGGGGCACCGGGGGATGAGCACACCCAGGCACGACGGATACCTTTAGGTCGTGCAGCCAGCAAGTGAATCCCCTCAGCCTCCCTCAGGACGCCTCCATCGGGCGCGTGCCCTGTACCGGAACGTCTCGAAGCGCAGGACTACCTGGCTGCTGATCAAGGACACCGTCAACTCGTGCATGGAGTACCGCATCCTGGGCCTGGCGGCCGAGGCGGCGTTCTTCACGCTGCTGTCCGTGCCCCCGCTGCTGCTGAGCATGATCGGTCTGCTCGGCTACGTCGACGACTGGACCGGCGCCGACACCATCGCGAGCCTGGAGACCAACATCCTGGAGGCCTCGCGCACGATCCTGTCCGACAAGGGCGTCACCGAGATCGCCCAGCCGATCCTGCACGACGTGATGAAGGGCGGCCGGCCCGACGTCATCTCCATAGGTTTCCTGTTCGCCCTGTGGTCGGGCTCCCGCGCGGTGAACGTCTTCATCGACACCATCACCGTGATGTACGGCCTCGACGGCGTCCGCGGCATCGTCAAGACCCGCCTGATGGCCTTCCTGCTGTTCGTCGTGGCCCTGCTGATCGGCTCGATCGCGCTGCCGCTGATGGTGGCCGGACCGGACGCGGTGGTGAACATCGTGCCCTGGTCCGAGACCGTCGTACAGGTGCTCTACTGGCCCGTCGTCATCGTGCTGTCGATCGTCTTCCTCACCACGCTCTACCACGTGTCCGTCCCCGTCCGCTCCCCATGGATCGAGGACGTGCCCGGCGCCCTGGTGGCCCTCGCCATGTGGGTCCTCGGCAGCTTCCTGCTGCGCATCTACCTGACCAACACCGTCGAGGGCCCCACCATCTACGGCTCCCTCGCCGCGCCCGTGGCCGTCCTGCTGTGGATCGGCGTGTCCGCGTTCGCCGTCCTCGTCGGCGCCGCGGTCAACGCCGCGATCGACCGGGTCTGGCCGGCCGCCGCGACGGCCGCGGCCCGCGCCGCCAACGAACGGCTGCGCGAGGCGCAGGTCGCCGAGTACGTCGCCCGCGCCACCGCGGCCCGCGCGGCGGTCCCCGACGACCCGGACGACCCCGACATGCCCTCCGAGTTCCCGGAGCGGTGGTCGCGGTTCCTGCCGCCGGAGGACGTGACCTCCCGCCTGCGCACCCACGTGAAGAGCACCCACCCCCCGCACAAGCCGGAGGGCTCCTAGGCCCTGTCGTCGACACAGGGTCACGCCCGCCAGGCGCCGGCCGCCGCGGCCTCCCGCACGAACTCCCCGAAGTCACGGGCCTCGCGCCCCAGCACCTGACGCACGTCATCGGTCAGCCGCGCGTTGCGCCCGTCCATCAGCCCCTCGAAGACCTCGATCAGCAGCTGCACCTCCACCGGCGGCACCCCGAACCCCGCCAGCGTCTCCCCGTACGCCCGCACCGGCACCGGCGTGTACGTCACCTTGACGCCGGACGCCTCCGAGATCTCCGCGACCGCCTCCCGCCAGGACAGCAGCCGAGGTCCGGTCAGCTCCAGCGTCCGCCCCACGTAGCGGTCCCCGGCGACCAGCACGGCCGCGACCACCTCACCGACGTCCCGCAGGTCGACGAACGGCTCCCGCACCTCACCGGCCGGAAACGCCAGCTCCCCGTGGCGCAGCCCCTCCACCAGGGGCCCCTCGCTGAAGTTCTGCGCGAACCAGGAAGCCCGTACGACCGTCCAGTCCGCGCCCGAGGACGTCAGCGCCTCCTCGGCCGGCAGCGCCTGCTCCTCGCCGCGCGCCGACAGCAGCACCAGCCGCCGTACGCCCAGCCCGACCGCCTCCCGGGCGAGGGCGCCGATCCCTTCGGCGGCCGCGGGGGAGCCGATGTCGGACGGGTACACGAGGTACGCCGCGTCGGCGCCCCGCAGCGTGTCCGCCCACGTCGTCGGGTCCTCCCAGTCGAAACCCTGTGCGCGGGAGGCGGCCCGCACCGTCAGCCCGGCCGCCCGCGCGGCCCCGGAGACCCGGCTCCCGGTACGCCCGGAGGCACCGGTCACCACCACTGTCATGTCCTGGGTCCTCTTGGTGTTGTCCGTGTTTGTCGTCATGCCTTCAGTCAACGGCCGCGCGCTTCAACAGCCCATCGCTGAACGGCTCATTCCCATGCGCGGGCGTCTACGCTGACGGCATGGACGCGCCCCCACGCTCGAATATGCTCACGCGGGGGGACCCCCTTGCAGGCCTCCTGGAGGGCCCCCGCGCCCGGGGTGCCTTCATGATCCGCGCGTGTTTCGACCCGCCCTGGGCGGTCCGCGTCGAGGACCGCGCCCCGCTGACGGTCATGCTCATGGTCCGCGGCGAGTCCTGGATCGTGCCGGACACGGGGGAGCGGGTGCGGCTGCGGCCCGGCGAGCTGGCCATCGCGCGCGGCCCCGACCCGTACACCTGCGCCGACGCCCCCGATACCGCGCCCCAGGCGCTGATCCTGCCGGGCGCCGAGTGCCGCTACCCGGACGGACGGCCCCTCAACGGCTCCATGGACATCGGCGTCCGCAGCTGGGGCGACCGGCCCGACAGCGCCACGGTGATGCTGATCGGGACGTACCTGGTCCAGGGCGAGATCAGCGGCCGTCTCCTGGACGCGCTGCCGCCGCTGCTCTCCCTCACCTCCGAGACGTGGCAGTGCGCGCTCACGCCCGTCCTCATGGACGAGGTCGTGCGCGACGAACCCGGTCAGGAGGTCGTCCTGGACCGGCTCCTCGACCTGCTGGTCATCGCCGCCCTCCGCGCCTGGTTCGCCCGCCCGGAGGCGGCGCCGCCCGCCTGGTACGCGGCGCTCGCCGACCCCGTCGTCGGCCGCGTCCTGCGCCTGGTCCAGGACCACCCCGCCCACCCCTGGACGGTCGCCTCGCTCGCCGCCAAGGCCGGCGTCTCGCGGGCCGCGCTCGCCCGCCGCTTCACCGAACTCGTCGGCGAGCCCCCGATGACGTACCTCACCGGCTGGCGCCTCGCCCTCGCCGCGGACCGCCTCCGCGACACCGACGACACCCTCGAGGCGATCGCCCGCCAGGTCGGCTACGGCAGCGCGTTCGCCCTGTCCAGCGCGTTCAAGCGGGTGTACGGGGTGAGCCCGCAGGAGCACCGGACGCGGCTGGTGCCGACGGCGTAGCCTGGCCTACGTGTACGCGGAGCGGCCATCCCGTATGGCGGGCGCGGTGGTGTGGACGAACACCCCGTCCGGGCCCGACGCCGGGCGTGTCCTGCCCGACGGCTGTATGGACCTGCTGTGGCACGAGGGCCGACTGGTGATCGCCGGGCCCGACACCCGCGCGTACGTCACCGAGGGCGAGCCGAGCGCCTGGGCCGGCGTCCGCTTCTACCCGGGCACCGCGCCCGCCCTCCTGGGCGTGCCCGCGCACGAGATGCGCGACCGGCGGGTGGAGCTGGCCGACGTGTGGCCGGCCGCGGAGGTACGGCGCGTCACCGCACAGGTGAACGCGGCCGACGACCCGGCGAGCGGCCTGGAGCAGGTGGCGTTGGAACGCGCCGCCGGGACCGATCCCCCCGACCCACTCCTACGACAGGTGGTCACCGCCCTCGACGCGGGCCGCCCGGTCGCCACCACCGCCGACGAACTCGGCGTGGGCGCCCGCCAGTTGCACCGCCGCTGCCTCACCGCCTTCGGCTACGGCCCCAAGACGCTGGCCCGGGTCCTACGACTCCAGCGCGCCCTCGCCCTGGCGCGCTCCGGAGTTCCCCTCGCGGAGACGGCGGCCCGGTCCGGCTTCGCGGACCAGGCCCATCTGGCAAGAGACGTGAAGGAGTTGGCGGGCATGCCGCCGACGGACCTACTGGGCCGCCCCGGGTAGCGGCGCGAACAGGTCGACCCCGTTGCCGTCGGGATCGAGCACCACCGCGTACCGCTGCCCCCACACCGCGTCCCACGGCTTCAACTCCCCGTGGTACCCGGCACCCACCAGCTCCTGGTACACCGAGTCGACCTCGGCCGGACTGTCGCACAGCAGCGCGAGCGAGATGCGCCCGCCCTCGGTCGGCGGCTGCCATTCCGGCTGGATCTGCCGCACCATCTCCTCACTGTCGAGCATCAACCGCAGCCCGCCCGGCAGCCCGGCCTCGGCATGCGGCCCCTCCTCGGCACCCTCCGGAAAGACGAAACCGAGCCGACGGTAGAAGGCGACGGAGGCGGCCATGTCGGAGGCCACCAGGCCGATCGCATCGAATCGTGGAGTCATGGGGCCACCGTAGGCAGGGGTGCGGGGGCCGGTCTTGAAGGAATCGGACACGGGTCGGCTGGGCGGTGCTTGCACGGGCCGCGACGGCCGACCGGAGGGCTGGGACGAGCAGGTCGTCGACCCAGCCATGACGCGGAAACACGGTGCCCGGGGCCGAGTCGGTGATCTGCGACATGCACTGCTCCTTCAGGACTGCGGACGGAGGGATACCCGCGTCGGTCAATCGCTGCCCGACCTGCACGAAGAAGCGCAGCACACCGCCCGGCCGAAGGATCACCGAAGCGGCCCAGATCTCATACGGTCCACTGGGCTCACCATCGGATGACAGCCGCCGTCAACGGCGAGCAGGCCGGGCGCTCACTCGAACGTCACTGGTCCGCGGGGTGTGTCCACCGTGAAGGAGAACCCCACCGGCCCCGGAGCGAGGGTGAGCGAGGTACCGAGGGCAGCGAGCAAGGGCCGGATCTCGTCCGGGTCGGGAGCGGTGGCCGACAGCTGCAGGAGCGGGGTGACCGGCAGCCCCGAGGCCGATGGGTGCGGTGAGGAACCCCAGTCGATGAGGAAGGGGACCAGGCCGGACGGGTGGGCGGTGTCGCCGTCGGTCAGGCGCCACTCCAAGAGGGTGCCGTCGGGTCTGCGGCGGCTCATGGCGTGGATCGAACCGGGGTTGTATCCCTGCGCCCGGGCCGCCGTGACGGTCGCGTCCAGGTCGGCGGGGCTGATCGCCCAGGTCACCGTCCGCGGGCCGGAGAGCCGGTCGACGTCAAAGGGCCGTGGCCCGTCGTACCCGCGCTGCTCCGGATCCGGACCGATGATCTCCAGGTAGCGGGCGCCGCCCAGCGCCACCAGATGGTTGCGGGTGCCGAACCCGACATGCGCACCGCCGAGCGCGGGGGTCACGCCGGTGCGCCGGCTGAAGTCGGTGACGGTCGTGGCCAGATCGGGGGTGGCGAGGACGAGGTGGTCCAGCGTCGCGGGGATGGAGTCCATCGCAGCGAGGCTACGCACCGGCCCCCGGGAGCGGAACGCCTTTGCGGCGGCGGCGACACGGCGCCTCACCGCAGGGTGGCCTCCATCGCGTCGGGCTCCCGCACCCGGGCGGCCGGGTCGTCGCGGCGGACCAACTTCTCGTGGAGGGCGTTGATCTGTTGCTGCCAACTCACAAGGCGCGGTTGTTGGCGAGCTCCAGGAAGGCGGTCCAGGCGGCGGGGGCGACGGTGAGGTGGGGGGTGGCGGGGGTTTTCGAGTCGCGGATGTGGATGGTGGTGGGGAGGATGGCGACTTCGATGCAGGCGCCGCCCTCGCCGCTGCTGTAGCTGGACTTGAACCACTCAAGTGCGGTGCCGCTCATTGCTCTCCCAGACGACGGTCCAACAAGTCCCTCGTATCCTCGGCGTTGAGGGCCTGCGTTCGCAGCATCGCATATTTCTGGGTGAGGATCGCCACCTCGTCCGGATCGGCGATCAGCGTGCTGCCACGCTGGGTTTCGCTGTACCCCAGCCGCTGATGCTCGGGGGTTTCCAGCAGGATGAACGGCCCTTCGAGCCCGGCGTGCGAGGTGCGGCCGAGTGGCAGGACCTGGAGCGCCAGACCGGGCAGGTCCGCGTATTCCCTGAGGTGCCGCAGCTGTTCGAAGTACACCTCGTTGCCGCCCAGACGGTCCTCCAGCGCCGCCTCCCAGATCACGAAGCTCATCATCGGCGGCACCCTGCGATGCAGGATTTCCCGCCGCTCGATGCGCGCAGCCACCAACTGCTCGATCTCGTCCTCGTCGTAGACCGGAACGCGATTGCGGAAGACCGACCTCGCGTACCCCTCGGTCTGGAGCAAGCCGGGGACCAGCAAGCTCTCGTACCACGAAACGGCGATCGCCTCCCGCTCCCGATCCAGATACTCCTCCGCCCACAACGGGACGAGATCCACCTCCGGCATCCTGCTCAAGGCAGTGGCCAACGCCCCCTTCGTACCGAGGAGTTCGTCGAACTGCTCGGCGAGGTCCGGCTTCAGCGGCCGTCTGCCTTGCTCGATCGACGCGATCTGCTGCTCGCCGACGACGAACTGCTCGCCCAGTGACTTCTGCGTGTATCCGGCGGCCTCACGGAAGAGGGCGAGCAGGGCGCCCACCATCTTCATCGCCGAGGCGTTCCTCCGTGACCGTCGAGTCGTGGTGCTCATGTGGTCCAACTCCCCACCCGCGGGCGTAGGTTCACTGTCGCGTACTCGTACAGACAAGCTGTACGAGTACGCGGACTGTCACATCATGACCACGGAGCGTCACTCTCGTCACGTGAACACGGAAACTCACCCCCCGTCCCCACGTGAGCGCTTCTACCGCCGCGAACGCCAGTCCGTCCCCGCCGCCCGCGCGTTCACGCGCGACGCACTCGTCGACTGGGGTGTGCGGGAGCGGTCGTACGACATCGTGCTGTGCGTCAGCGAACTCGCCACCAACGCCCTGGTCCACGGCGTACCGCCGGGCCGTGGCTTCCTGCTCCGCCTGCTGCCGCTGCCTTACGAGGGCGGGGTGCGCGTCGAGGTGCACGACAGCGGGGGAGGTGTACCGGCCGTACCCCAGGCGGAGGCGCCGGACGAGGGTGGGCGCGGGCTGCTGCTGGTGTCGGAGCTGGCGGACAAGTGGGGGGTGGGGGAGCGGGCGCCGGGGAAGATCGTGTGGTGCGAGTTCGCGACCTGCTCTTCGGGCTGAGCGACGCGGCGAAATTCACGACCCCGTGGAGCAGTCGACGTCGGTCCAGGTCGCCAGGAGGTCATGGCAGATGACAATGAGCGTGCCGTTCCAGAAGGTGAGTTCGTGGCTGCAGCCGTTCTTGTGGGGCAGGATCTCGTCGAGGATCACTGCGCCGAGGTTGGTCCAGTCGTCGGCTTCGGCCTCGGGGCTTCTGACCGCTCAGGCTGGAGACGCCCTCGAACCAATTGGGGCAGTATCGTGCCGATGGCGCGACCGCGACCTCTACGGGAACGGAACGAATGACCGGGGGCGGCGAATTGGGTACGGACAGTCCGATCAAGGACCCGAAGATCTTCATCTCCTACCGTCGTATCGATACGAAGACGAGGGTGACGTCGCTGGCTCGTGACCTGTCGTTGAAGTTCGGCCCGAACGCAATCTTCGTGGACACAGACAAGATCCGTGCGGGCAACAAGTGGCGAGAGGAGATCGAGGCGGCCCTCGACGCGGCCGACGTCCTGCTCGTGGCCATCGGAGATAAGTGGCTCAGCGCGACCGATCTTTACTACCGGCGCCGAATCGACAATGAGGACGACTGGGTGCGCCGCGAGATTTCCTCGGCGCTGGCGTCCAAGAAGGCGATCATCCCCATCCGCTTCGACGGCCAGGTAAGTCTCGAACGAGAGGCCCTGCCGAAGGAGTTGTGGCAGCTGGCCGACCTCCAGTCGATAGAGCTGCGTGAAAGCGACTGGCACGAGGACTTCGAAAAAATCATCCGACGGCTGGGAGATTTCGGTTTCACCAGTTCGGCCCAGATCGTTCCGTATCCGAATCCGGTGATCAAGGAACCGGTAGCCTCCGAGGCGGAGATCAAGGAGTTCCTGCGGCGCTATCCGGAGTGGAAGGTGCAGTATCGCCCTCACCCCACCGATCCCGGCGCCCAACGCAGAGGCATTGGTGCCACCCTGACCTTCCGTAACTTCCGCGACGCGATCCATTTCATGGCAACCGCCGCCTGGGGAATCGATGAGCGCAACCACCATCCCGAATGGGAGAACATCTGGAAGTCCGTGGTCATCTGGATCACCCAGTTCGACATTGGCGGCGACATCACCGGCCGCAACATCGAACTCGCCGAATACCTCATGTCCGTCTACGAGCCCTACGCGAAGACCCTCTACCCCACCTGATCCTTGGACGCCCCCAGGCCGACTCCTGGGCTCTGCACTATCCAGCTTCTGACAAGCGCGGGGAGAGCAGCACATCTGGCTCATCGGCCGATGAGCCAGACACGGAGCCGGCCTCGGGGCCGGAGACGGCAGAGGCGAGGCGGCCGACGAACTGAATCAGGCTCCGTATCTGGCCGACTACTCGATCTTGTCGGGCACGTCTCGCCCGCCAACCGGCTTCTCGTGCCGCGCCGGTGTGAAACGACCTGCTGTCCCGCCCCGGATGGCCCGTGGGCGCACCGGGTCGTAGCGCCTGCCCGGACCTCAAAACCCCCGACCAACCACAGGGTTAATGGGTCCATCAGCGAGCCGACAGACCCCCATGAACGATCGGGACCAACAATCCCACTGACAACGCCCGGGTCAGCAGGTGACGCGAGAGCAGGCACGGACTCACTCGGCGGTCACGGGACTTGGACACTCACGTGATCACTGACTCCGTGCCTGCACTCCACAGCGGGACGTACCGCTACGTCGCACATCAGCCCTGAGTTGATCGCGCGATCCACAACAACACGACGGTCTGAACGCGGAGGTTGTCACTGAACTCCGCCGCGGAACGGGTGGTGTCGCCCTGGCTGTCGACGTGCTCCGTGCCCCGGTCGACGATCTTCCGCAGTGACCTCCCGAGCTTCGCGCACGGGTGTGACAGGCCCGGTGAAGTGCGTAAGGTCGGGCGTCATGGCTCCCCGACTCCTGGCCCACACCCGTACCACCGCCTACCGCCACGACTCCATCCCGTACGCCGTGTCCGCCCTCCGCACCTTCGGAGAGTTCGAGGTCGAGCACACCGAGGACCCCGCGGCCCTCGAACATCCCCTGGACCCGTACGCGGCCGTCGTCTTCCTTTCCACCAGCGGCGAGATCCTCACCCCCGCTGGACGCGAGCGGCTGGCCGGATATGTGGAGGCGGGCGGCGGGTTCGTCGGGGTGCATGCGGCGGCCTGTACGGAGTACGAGTGGCCGTACTACGGCGAACTCCTCGGTGCCCGCTTCGACCGGCACCCGGAGTTCCAGCCGGGCAGGGTCGTCGTGGAGGACCGGGCCCATCCGGCAACCCGACACATGCCCAGCGTCTGGGAGTTCACCGACGAGTGGTACGACTTCCGGACCAACCCGCGTGACACGGTACGGGTGTTGGCCCGCGTCGACGAGTCGTCGTACGACGGGGGCGGCATGGGGGCCGACCACCCGCTGGTGTGGTGCCGGGAGCAGGGGGAGGGGCGGGTCTTCTACACGGCCCTCGGGCACGCTTCCGAGGCATACGAGGATCCGGACTTCCGTGCTCATCTGCTGGGCGGCATCAGGTGGGCTGCTCGGCTGGAGAAGGACGCGGACTGAGCGGCGAAGGGCTCAGATCCTACTCATGCCGGTCCACCCCCGGCCGCCCCGGCCCATCGCCGGGCCACCCCGTCCCAGCCCGTCCCACCTCGTCCCCCTACGACCCGTCCCCGGCGGGGACATCGCCGTACGGAGCGTGGATCGTCCCGTGCCGGTCCACGTATGCCGTCAGGCCTCGCCGTGCCGCCGTCCGACCGTGACGCTGTGTCGTGCCAAGTGAGGCGAGCCGCCCCAGGGGGGAACCACGGGGGTCGGCGGTTCGGAAAGGAAGACCGCATGAGCAAGCGCAATCGGGCTGTCGCCATGGCTTCGGCCGTGTTGCTGGTCGCCGGGGGTGCCGTAACGGCCATGGCGCCGGCGGCGAACGCCGCGGACTACCACGGCATCGACGGCAACAGCTACGTCTACGACGACTGGCAGGACGAGGAGAACCTCGGCGTCGACGACTACGCACAGAGCAACGCCACGGCCCTGTGGGAGACCGTCCTGTGGGCGGACGGTGCCATGTACGAGGACGAGGACGGTGACTGGCACCCCTTCAAGAAGAACAAGATCGACGGCTCGTTCGGCCCGGAGACCGAGTCGGCCACCCAGTGGTGGCAGAACCACTACGGCATCCCGGAGAACGACGGCGTCGTCACCGACGACTGCTGGCTGTCCGCCCAGAGCCGGCTCCACGGCCCGTACGCGAGCAGCAACGTCCAGTACTCCGGCAGTGCTCGGACCGTCACCTTCAAGCGGGTCAGCGGCAAGTACCGCGTGAAGCTCAAGGGCACCGGCTCCTGGAAGATCGCGTACTACGACAAGGTCGGCTGACAGTACGGGCGGGCTCAGGCCCAGTACTGGTCCGGAGGGGGGCGGGTGGCCGTACGGTCATCCGCCCCCTTCCGGCAGTGCCCACAGCAGCCCCGCCGCCAGCAGCACGATGACGGCGAACGCGACCAGCGCCGCCGTCCGCCAGCGCCGGTACTCGGTGCCGGGCGGCAGCGGCGCCGTCTCGGGCGACCCGGTCGGCACCGCCGTACCCGGCATCCCCACACCCGGCATCCCCACACCGGGCGCCGCCGCACCGGGCACCGCCGCACCGGACACCACCGTTCCCCGCGGCCAGGTCGTGTGGGCCAGGTCCCACAGCGCCAGCAGCCGCGCCTGGTCCCCGCCCGCGACCCGGCACAGTGCCTGGACCGCGCCCCTCGGCGGCTGTTTGGTCCCGCTGAGATACCGCTGCCAGGACGACTTGCTGTACGCGGTCCGCCGGGCGAGTTCCGCGAGGCTCAGGCCCGTACGGTCCTTCAGATCACGCAGTTGCTCGACCAGGTGCCGTGCCTCCCTCGGCAGCGCATCCGGCAGCGGCCGCCAGCGTGTCATCGTCGTCCCCCCAGCACTCGCCGCCGCTCCGCCCCCGAGCAACGGCCCCCCACCCCGCCGCATCCTTCGACGCCCGGCCGACCCGGCCAGTTCCCTCCCTCCGTATATGAGCAAAAGTGAGCGAATCCGGCGGTCGGTGGCCCGTGCAAGCGTCCGAAAGGGTGTAGGTACGTGAGTGTGTCGCCGGGTGCGGCCGGAGCGGACTCTGCCGAAGCACCTAGACCCGCGGCCCCGCCGTACTCGCCCGCTCCACCAACCGCGTCGACAGCTCCGTCCGCGTACTCTCCGGCCGGTCCCCGTCCATCATCCGCACCAGCAGCCGCAGCGCCGTCGCCGCCATCTCCGACAGCGGCTGGCGGACCGTGGTGAGGGCCGGGGTGAGCCAGCGGGCTTCGGGGAGGTCGTCGAAGCCTACGACGCTCATGTCGTCCGGCACGGTCAGTCCCCGCTCGCCCAGCGCCTCGTAGACGCCGAGGGCCATCCGGTCCGAGCAGACGAACACGGCCGTGGGCGGCTCGGGCAGGTCGAGGAGTTCGCGCATGCGGCTGCGGGCGATGCTCTCGTCGAAGCCGGCGTGCCGGACGTACTCGGGACGCTGGCGTACGCCCGCCGAGGCGAGCGCCGAGCGGTAGCCGGCGACGCGTGCGCTGCTGCACATCTTGCGCTGGTGACCGGCGATGACGGCGATGCGCTCGTGGCCCAGGGCGAGCAGGTGCTCGGTCGCCGTCACCCCGCCGTGCCAGTTCGCCGCGCCCACCGACACCACGCCGGGCGGTGGGTCGAGGACGGGGTCGATCATCACGTACGGAATGCGGTGCTGGTCCAGCCAGGCGTACTGGGAGTCGGTGAGCTCGGCCAGGTTGAACAGCACGCCCGAGGAGCCGCGGGCGATGAGCTTGTCCAGCCAGCCGCGTTCCGGGCGGCCGGCGCGGGTCCTGGTCAGGCCGGCCGACACCACCACCTCGAGACCCGCGTCGTGCGCCGCCGCCTCCACTCCGTGCAGCACCGCACCCGACCAGGAGCTCTCCAGTGAGTGCACGACCAGGTCGACCAGCCCCGACGCCTTCCCCACGTCGAAGCGGGGTCTGCGGACGTAACCGAGCCGGTCCAGCGCCTCCGTGACCCGGCGGCGGGTCTCGGGGGCGACGTCCTCCCGGCCGTTGACGACCTTGGAGGCGGTGGGTACGGACACCCCCGCCTCGCGGGCCACGACCGCCAGGGTCGGCCCGGCCGTCACGCTCGCAGTCTCCGTACGGACCATCGGGAACCACCTCTCCGGCCCGCCCGAGGGCCATGAAAAGTTTCGACAGCGTTGCTCCCGAGGGGCGGGAGGCCCCCGGATAGTAAGCGCTCTCTACGGTCTCTACCCTAGGTTCGCCGCAGGACCTCGGGAAGAGGCCGGGGTTCGCAGGTCTGTGTCGGGTCGGGGTTTCGGAACTCCGGACATGGCTAGCGGCAGTCGAGGCGGAATCCCGTGAAGTCGGCCGTGAACCCCGCGTCGACGAGATCCACGGCATGGATTCCGGCCATCGCCCCGGTGAAGCGCAGCTTCGATCCGTGGTCGTCGGAGAGCCTGCCGAAGTCGAGTGGCGACCCGACCGGCGTGCGCACACCGTCCCGGAGGTACCAGAACCGCGCCTCGGCGCCATCGGTCGTCACACCGAGCGTGAGCGCCCGGTCCGCGTCGACGTCCACGACGGCCACCTGCCGCGTGCCCGCCTCGTCCCGCTCCACCAGGCTGAGCACCGTACTCCCGCCGCCCCGCCACTGCTGGCCGCACTGCCCCTCGCCCTCGGGCTCCGCCCAGGTCAGGTCGAGGGCGAGATACGCCTCGGTGTTGTACCAGAGCACCAGCCCGGCGGCCTGTGTGAAGGTCCGCGGCCGTGCCTCGACGGTGACCTCGGCCTCCGCGCGGTGCTCGGTGATCCGCCGGGCCAGCAGACTGTGGGCCCACCACGACTCGGGCCCGTGCCGGCCGCGCAGCCGGATCCGGCCGGGGTGGCTGGTGGCGTCCGCCCAGGAGGGGTCGGGGGCGGCGCGCAGGGTGCTCCACGGCCAGCCCAACGGGTCGGCGGAATCCTCGCGTCGGCCCAGTGGTCGTATCTCTGTCGGTATGTCGACCTCGACCGCAGGATGCGCACCCCCGTGTCGCATCCTGGGCCAGCCCTCCGCGTCCCACGTCACCGCCTGGATCGCCGTCTCGCGGCCCAGCGTGCAGCGGAGTCCGTCGGGTGTCCGCAGCGGACGGGCCGCCAGGTGACTCAACACCCAGTCGCCGCCCGGTGTTCGGACCAGTTCGCCGTGTCCCGCCTTCTGCAGCGGCAGCGACGGGTCGTCCCGGGACGTCAGCAGCGGGCCGTCGTCGAGTACGTACGGCCCGGTCAGCTCGCGACTGCGCGCCACCAGGACCCCGTGCTCGAAGCCCGTGCCGCCCTCCGCCAGGACCAGGTAGTACCAGCCGTCGCGCCGCACCACCTTCGGCCCCTCCACCAGCCGTTCGTGCTGGAGCAGCAGGTGCGTGTCGCCGACCGGGCTCAGCGTCTCCCGGTCCAGCTCGGTCAGCACGATCCCGGCGAAGCGCCTGCCGCCCGGCCGATGGTCGTTCTGCAGGTTGAGCAGCCACACCCGGCCGCCCTCGTGGAAGAGCGCGGGGTCGAAGCCGTGGCCGGCGATGCGACGCGGTGAGGACCACGTGCCGTCCACGTCCGTGGCCGTCGTGACGTAGGTGTCCGTGTCGAAGTACGGCGTGCCGACCGAGCGGACGATCGAGTAGACCATCCAGAAGCGGTCCCCGTCCCAGCTCAGCGAGGGAGCCCAGATGCCGCCCGAGTCGGGTACCCCGGCCAGTGAGCCGCCGGGAGCCGCGCCCCGGACATGGCCCGCGTACTCCCAGTCCGCCAGGTCCCGCGAGCGGTGGATCGGGATCGTCGGGAACCACTCGAAGGAACTCGTCGCCACGTAGTACCAGTCGTCCACGCGGACCAGGGAGGGGTCCGGGGCGAAGCCGCGGATGACGGGATTGCGCAGCCGGGTCACGTCAGGGATCCCGTCGTCCTGGTCGCTTCGGGGCTCTCTGCGGCACGGTCACCTGAGGCGCCGGGCGTCACGGTCACTTGAGGGCTCCCATCGTCACGCCGGATCGCCAGTACCGCCGCATCGCGATCATCATGATCGCCATCGGCACGATGGAGAGCAGCGCACCCGTCAGGACGAGACTCGTCAGGTCGACGCCGGACTCCTGACGCTTGCCGGACCAGTTGTACAGGCCCAGATTGAGGGTCCAGTTCTCCTCGCCGCGCAGGACGGTGAGCGGCAGGAAGAAGGCGTTCCAGGTGTTCACGAAGGCCAGCAGGAACACCGTCGCACCGCCGGTCGTCATCATCCGCAGCACGATGCTGAAGAAGATCCGCAGCTCACCGGCGCCGTCGATGCGGGCCGCCTCGAGCAGCTCGAAGGGAATCGTGGCCTCGGTGTACACCTTGGCGAGGTACACGCTGAACGGGTTGATCAGGCAGGGGATCAGCATCGCCCAGGGCGTGTCGACCATGCCGATCTCCGAGAACAGCAGGTACAGCGGGAGCGTGAGCAGGGCGATCGGGATCAGGAACGAACCCACGACGCACGCGAACACGGCACCGCGGCCCGGGAAGTCGAAGCGGGCCAGGCCGTAGCCGGTGGCGAGGGCGATGAGGGTGCCGCCGAGGGAGCCGACACCCGCGTACAGGAACGAGTTGGCGGTCCAGCGCAGGAAGATGCCGTCGTCGTAGGTGAACACCTGGCGCAGGTTCTCCCACAGGTGCATGTCGGAGAACCACAGCCCGTTGCTCTGGTACAGCCCCACCCGGTCCTTGGTCGCGGCGATGATCAGCCAGTACACCGGGAACAGGCTGTAGGCGCTGGCCAGGGCCAGACCGACGAGGAGGAAGCGCTGGCCGCCCCGGGAGCGCGCCGCCGGGTCAGGGCGGGTGAGCCGCCGTACGGTGCGCCCGCGCGGCCGCTCGGTGCTGTTCTCCGTACGGTTTTCCGTCAGTGCCATCAGTCCGCCTCCCTCGAGGTCAGCCGGTAGAAGAGGAAGGACGCGACGCCGAGGAACAGGGCGAGCAGCACGGACAGGGCCGCGGCGTAGTTGTAGTTGCCGGCGTTGAACGCCTGGTTGTAGATGATCATGATCGGGGCGAAGCTGTCGCTGATCGTCTGCGGAGTCACGTTCCGGAACAGTGCGGGCTCGTTGAAGATCTGCAGCATCTGGATGATCGACAGCAGTGCGGTCAGGACGAGCGCGCCGCGCACGAACGGGATCTTGATGCTCCGTGCGATCCGCAGCTCCGAGGCGCCGTCCAGCCGCGCGGCTTCGAACAGTTCGCGGGGCACGCCCTGGAGCGCCGAGTAGATGATCACCATGTTGTAGCCGATGCCGTGCCAGGTCAGCAGGTTGCCGATGGCCGGCCACACCATCGAGGGGGCGAAGAAGTTCCAGTCGAACCCGAACAGCTCGCCGAGCGGGGTCAGGGGACCCACCGCCGGGCTGTACAGGTTGATCCACACGATGGCCGCGACCACGCCGGGGATCATGTACGGAACCAGCAGCAGGATCCGGAACCGGCCGGCCACCCGCGAGGTGACCGCGTCCAGGCAGAGCGCCAGCATCAGGCTCACGAACAGCATGAACGGGATCTGGACACAGGCGAACAGCACCACCCTCAGGATGGAGGTCATGAACGCCGAGTCGGTCAGGCCCTGCTGGTAGTTCTCCAGCCCGACGAACTCCGTGGTCGAGCCGCCGAGACCGAGTCCGGACTGCTTCTCCAGGTACAGCGACTGGTGGATCGCGTAGCCGATCGGAAGCAGGTAGAGGAAGACGAAGCCGAGCTGGAAGGGCACCGTGAAGGCGGCACCCTTCCAGCGCTGCGAGCGAATCATGAAGTGTGCCTCAGCCCTTGACGCTGATGCCGCGCTGCTTCAGGTCGTTGACCGTCCACTCCTGCATGTGCGCGAGCAGATCGGTGACCTTCTGCTTCTTGCCGACGACCGCGGCCCACTCGTCCTGCATCTCCGTGAACATCGCGGTCCAGTTCGGGCCGAAGGTCCAGTCGTCGGTGATGGTGCCCATGCTGTCCGTCACGACCTTCTGGGCCGGCCCGTAGTTCTTGCCCAGCAGCTTCTCGGGGATCGCCTCCGGGACGTACGAGCTGCTGTCGGCCACCGCGGGCATCACGCCGCTGCCGGTCTCCGGACTCGCCATGGTCTTGACCGCACCGGCGTCGGTGGACATCCACAAGGCAGCCTGAGCGGCCTGTTCCTTGTTCTCGCACTGCTCGGTCACCAGCGTCAGCCCGCCACTCTGGTTGGTCCCGGCAGGAGTCCTGGGCGCCTCACCGGTGAACGTCGGCCAGGGGGACAGCGCCCACTTGCCGAAGGACTTGGTGAAGTTCTGCACCATGCCGGACATCTGCCAGGTGGAGATCTGCCGCGTCACGGTGCCGGCGTTGTCGTAGTTGCGCTGCACGGCCGCGTAGTCGGCGAAGGAGAGCTTGGAGTTGAGGTCGTTGTCGATGATCTCCTGGATCACCTTGGCGGCCTTCAGGGTGCCCGCGTCCTGGAAGTCCACCTTCCAGGAGCCACCGTCGATCGCGTACCAGTGTGCCCCGGCCTGCATGGCGAGCACCTCCAGGGTGCTCGGGTCCTCACCGGCGTAGTTGGTGATCTTGATGTCGTGCTTCTTCAGTTCCTTGCCGGCGGCGATGAAGTCGTCCCAGGTCGCGGGCGCCTTCAGGCCGTACTTCTCGAAGACGTCGGTGCGGTAGATGGTGAAGGCCGGCGCCGAACTGGTGGGGATGCCGTAGACCTTGCCCTGGACCTGGCCGACGGCCCACGAGCCGGGGTTGAACTTGTCCTTGCTCGACTCGACGTACTTGGTGATGTCGGCAAGGGCGCCCTGCGACACCCAGCTCGTGACGTACTCGCCGGTGTTCTGCAGCAGGCAGGGCGCGTTGCCGGCCTTGACCGCGTTGGTCAGCTGCTTCTGCATGGTCAGCTGGTCGGTGACCTTCGTGTACTTGAGCTGGACGTCCTTGTGCGAGGCGTTGAACGCCTTCACGACGGCCTCCTGGCCGTTCGCCCAGCCCCAGAAGGGGAGGGTGACCGGGCCGGACGACTTGGCGTCGTCGCCGGAGTCCGATCCGCCGCACGCGGAGAGCAGACCTGACAACGCGAGTCCCGCCACGGCTGCGCGGGCGAACCTTCTCCGGGGGCTGGTGAAGTTCATCTGACCGTGTTCCTTCGAAGAGTAGGGCGACTCGGAGGGGAGAGGACGGCGCCTCGATGTGGGCCGGGAACGGCGGCCGGAAACCATCGGCTCGCGGTTGCGGGGGGTCGGCCAAGCGGAAGCTGTAGTAAGCGGTTGCTGGGACGGTAGGACGGCGATCCTGCTCATAGCAAGAGGTGCGCGCCAATTTGTTACGCCGGTTTGTCCGTGGGGTTATGTGCGGGTGCACGCCCGACGGGGCCGGATCGGGCAATGTCTAAGCAGGTCAGCAGCTTGGGGAGGGAACTTTGGCGGACCTCGACTGCTGTCCCCGGCGGACCGGGGGACACCGTCAAAAACTTCTAGAAAACGTTTACGAAACGATCTGCTTGCGGTGCTCGCTGCCTGCGTCTGCTGCGTCTGCTGCGTCTGCTGCGTCTGCTGCGTCTGCTGCGTCAGCTCCGCCGGGCGGGCGGCTGCACCGAGTTCCGTACGACGACATGGGTGCCCAGCACGAGATGGTCGCCGTCGCTGCCCTTGCGGCGGGTGCCGCCGCCCTCACGCCGGTCGGCGACCGCGCGCAGCGCGGCCCGGCCCATCTCCTCGTACGGCACGTGCACGGTGGTGAGCTGCGGGGTGAGCTGGGACGCCAGCGGGATGTCGTCGTAGCCGACGATCGAGACGTCCTCGGGCACCCTGAGCCCGCCCGCACGCAGTGCCTGCATCGCGCCCGCGGCGACCACGTCGGTCCCGGCCAGGACCGCGGTGAAGTCGAGCCCGTCGCGCAGACTGTCCTCGATGGCCTCGTACCCGTGCTCGTAGTCGTACGGCCCGTGCCGCACCATGTCCGGGTCGAAGGGCACGCCGTACGCCTCGAAGGCCCGCCGCGCGCCCTTCAACCGGCCCTGGGCGGTGGTGAGTTCGGCGTGGCCCGGCAGCACCAGGACCTTGCGGTGGCCGGCCGAGAGCAGATGGCTGGCCATGGCGTAGGCGCCGCCCTCGTTGTCGTAGTCGACCGTCGTGGCCGGTACGTCGCCCTCCAGGGGCGGCCTGCCCACCAGGACCAGGTGGGAGCCGGCCGCGTCCAGGGAGCGGGCGAAGCGGGCCATGCGCAGCTGGTACTCGTCGTAGTCGTAGGCGCCGCCGAGCAACACCACGGCGGCGACGCCCTGTTGGCGCATGAGATTCACCAGCGCGAGCTCCCGCTCGGGATCGTCGCCGGTGGTCCCCACCAGGGACAGCCAGCCGCGCAGCGTGGCCGCGCCCTCGACGCCCTTCGCCACGTGGGCGAACGCGGCGCCGGTGATGTTGTTGATGAGGATCGCGACCGTCGGCGTACCGCCCCCGGCGAGGGAGCGGGCGTGCGCGTTGGTGACGTAGTCCAGGTCGCCGACCACCTTCATCACCCGGCGGCGCAACTCCTCCGAGACCGGGTAGTTGCCCGACAGGACCCGCGACACGCTCGCCACGGAGACCCCCGCACGCTCCGCCACGTCGCGGATGGTGGCCCGTCCGGCGTCACCGGCCGCCTTGCGCTGACTCACCGTTGCGGCTCCTTCATCGTTGCGACTGCTGCGCCGGACGACCGTGGCCCGGGCTTTCCAGCGGAGGGTCGGGGGGCCGGCTCAGCACCGGTGCGGAAACCGTATCCCATGGTTTCCGCCGACGGTTTCCGTCGGGTGAGGGGAGCCGATCCCCGCCGGGTGAGGGGAGCCGATCCCCGCCGGACAAGGGGAACCGATCCTTGCCGGATGCGCTGAGCCGATGAGGCCGCTCGCGGCAAGGGCCCGGCAATGTCCCCCTGTCCCCCTGTCCCCTGTCCCCCTGTGCCCTGTCCCCGGGCGCCGGCCCCGAGCGCGGGGGCCGAAGGGCTGAGCACGGTCGGGCTCCCGGTACCGGCTTGGGCGCCCCGTAGGCGACCGAGCCGTCGAACACAGCGGCCCGGGTGTCCTATGGGCGGACCGACCGTCACCACCCATGACTACGCAACTCGCGCCAAGTCCGAGTGCCGTACCTCATGAGTCAGCGGAACCCCCGCCACCAGCCGTTCCAGCTCCTCCACGACGATCTGCCCGAGCCGTTCCAGTTCGTTGCCGAGCGACCCCGCGATGTGCGGGGTGAGGAAGACGTTGGGCAGTCGGTAGAGCGGGGAGCCCGCGGGCAGCGGCTCGGGCTCGGTGACGTCGAGGATCGCGTGCAGTCGGCCGGAGACCAGCTCGTCGGTGAGCGCGTCGTGGTCGATCAGGGCGCCGCGGGAGGTGTTGATGAGGACGCCGCCGTCCTTGATCAGGGCGAGTCTGCCGGCGTCGAGCATGCGATAGGTCTCGGGGATGTCGGGGGCGTGCAGGGACACGATGTCGCTGTGTCTGAGCAGGTCGTCCAGCGGCAGCAGCTCGGCGCCCAGGGCGGCGGCCTCGGCGGCGGATACGTACGGGTCGTGCAGCAGTACCGAGAACTCGAACGGCCGGAGCAGTTCGAGGAGCCGGCGGCCCACCCGGGACGCGCCGATGACGCCGATGCGGCGGCCGACGTTGCCGGTGTGCGCGGTGTCGGCGGGGGTCGGGTAGGTGTGGGTGGCGCGGAAGCGCTCGCGGTGGGTGAAGGTGTCCTTCCCCGCGAGCAGGATCATCGCGAGGGTGTACTCCGCGACCGGCAGGGCGTTGGCGGTCACCGCGCTGGAGACGGCGATCCCGCGCTTCCACAGTTCCTCGCCGACCAGCGAACGGACCGAGCCCGCGGCGTGCAGGACCGCGCGCAGCCGGGGTGCCGCGGCGAGGACGCCGGCGTCGAGGGCGGGGCAGCCCCAGCCGGTGATCAGGAACTCGGCCCGGGCCAGGGCGTCCGCCGCGGTCGGATCGGTGAAGTCCCGTACGACGAGTGCGGGGTCGAGGTCGGCCGCCTGCGTCAGCCGGGCCATGAGCGGCGGGGGGAAGAGCAGGGGGAGGTGTACCGGATCCATGGCGAACACGGCCCTGGGTGGCTGCGGGCTGGGCATGTCTCTCCTGACACACTGGATGGAAACATTTTCAGAAAGCGTCTTCTACCGTAGATCTGGCGATGACGGGCGGTCAATCGGCAGGATGGAGTGGTGAGGACGGCGTCGGTCGGGTTGGCCGACGGCCGGGAGCGCCGGATGTCGTGAAATCGCTTACCGCGGCCCGCCATCGCTTACCGCGGCCCGCCATCGCTTACCGCGGCCCGCCAACGCGTGCCGCGGGTCCCGGGAGCGTGTGCGGGGCTCCGGGTGGAGATCGGGCTGTCCGGCTGGGGGCTTGAGGCTGGGCAACCGGTTCCCGACATCAGGCCATCCGGAACCGCCGTCCCGCTCACGTTTCCTGCGCAGATCAGGCCGCGTTCCACCGGCCTGGCTCGGCCGGTTGGCCCATGACGCCGAGGTTACACAGTCTTTTCGAAAATTCGCCAAGACTCTTGACGTCGTTTCCGGACAGGAAGAAGCTCTGCCCCAACGCAAGACAACCGGTTGCCCAGAAGGTTGCTGATCGGGCTGCTGAGTCGATTGCTGGGTCGATTGCTGAATCGGCTGTCCGAACCGGTCGCGCCCGAACGGGTCGACGAACCGGCTGCCGCGATCGACGATCCGATCTTTGGTCGATATCCCGAACGGACAGAGCAGGAGGTGGTGCGTTCATGCGCCCACATGCCGGTGCCCCCCTGAGCCGCCGCCGATTTCTCGCCCTCTCGGCGGCCGGCGCCGCGACCGGAGCCGCGGCGCTCAACGGCTGCGCCCTGCAGGTGTCCACCGGGGTGAGTGGCCCGGGCGAGACCGTCACGGTGATGGCGAAGCCCGACGACATCTCCCCTGAACTGGTCCAACAGGCCCAGAAGGATCTCGGCCTCAAGATCGTCACGGTGCGGTACGACCTCACCAAGCTGATCGGGATGATGACCAACGGCAACCCGCCCGACCTGGTGCGCGGCGTCGGTGCCACGGACGCGCCGTACTTCGCGGCGCGGGAGGTGATGGAGGACCTGGACCCGTACTTCGCCAGGAGCACGGTGCTCAGGCTCGACGACCTGGACCCGGTCAACGACCTGTGGCGCTACGACGGCCGCACCCAGGGCAAGGGGCCGCGCTACGGCATGGCGAAGGACTTCTCCCAGGACTCCATGTTCTGGTACAACACCGCGCTCTTCGACAAGGTGGGCGTCGACCACCCGCCGGAGCTGGAGCCGGTCACCTTCGAGGAGTGGCTGGAAACCGCCAAGCGGCTCACGCAGCGCAAGAACGGCCAGACGACCGTCTTCGGCGGCAGCTACAACGGCGTGAACACCACCAACCTCCTGGCGAGCCTGACGGCGGCCGCCGGCGGAAGTCTCTTCAGCGACGACTTCTCACGGATCGACTTCACCACCCCCGAGGCCCGCAAGGCGCTGGGCTGGTACATCGACTACGGCCGGACGAAGGTCGGGCCGAGCATCATCCAGCCCGACCCCAACGCCTGGGACGGGCCCACCTACCAGGCGAACCGCATGGCCATGTCGGGCAGCGGCTACTGGCTCGGCGGTCTGATCAACGCCGACAAGAAGCTGGCACCGGTCTCCCGCCTCGCCCCAGCCCCCGTCTTCCAGGGCGGCCCGCGAGTCAGCCCCTGTCAGGCCGGCACCGGCTTCTGGATGCCGAGCAAGGGGCGGAACAAGGACGCCGCCTGGCGGGTCTTCGAGTGGTTCTTCGGCGAGGCACCCGCCAAGGCGCGCGCGTCCGGCGGCTGGGGCATCCCCACCCTGAAGTCACTGCGGCCGCTGATGCCCGATCAGGAGACCTATCAGAAGCGGGAGTTGGAGGTGCAGAACGCCGAGCTGAAGCACTTCTCGGTGATCGCGTTCACGCCGTACGCCACGGCGGATTCGCTCTACGCCCTCTTCAACCAGTTCGCCCCCGCCGCGATGAACGGACAGATGTCGGTCGACACCCTGGCCGGACGCCTCAACTCGGTCATGAACGAGCAGCTCAAGCGCGGTAAGGAGCAGGTGGGATGACGGTCGACCAGATCTCCTCCGTCGCGGAGCGGCCGCCCGGCGCGGCCACGGGCGCCGGCCGGGCGCCGGCCTCGGACCGGCCCCGGACCTCCATGACCGCGCGCAGGCACCGGGCGTTCTACCTGTTCACCTCGCCCTGGATCATCGGGTTCCTGCTGCTGACCATCGTGCCGATGACGTACGCGCTGTGGCTGAGCTTCACCACCTTCGACGGCATCTCGCCGAACTGGCGCTACGTCGGGTTCGGCAACTACACCGAGCTGCTCGCCGACTCCACGACCTGGGACTCCCTGGGCCGCACCGGCCTGTTCGCGCTGACCTCGGTACCGCTGTCGATCATCGCCGGACTCGGGCTCGCGGTCCTGGTCAACCGGCCGATCAAGGCACGCGGTCTGTTCCGCACCCTGCTCTACCTGCCGGCCGTGGTGCCGCCGGTGGGTGTGGGCCTCGCCTTCAAGGCGCTCTTCGACCAGAACTCCGGTGCCGCCAACGGCGCCCTGACCCTGTTCGGCTTCGACGCCCTCGGCTGGCTCGCCGACCCCTACGCCCGGTACGTGCTCCTGATGAGCGTGCTGTGGGCCGCCGGAAACATCATGATCATCTCGCTGGCCGGGCTCCAGGACGTGCCCCGCGAACTCCACGAGGCGGCCCGCATCGACGGCGCGAGCGCCTGGCGGACCTTCCGCAGCATCACCGTGCCGCTGCTCTCGCCGGTGCTGCTCTTCCAGACGGTGACCGGTGTGATCGCCTCGGTGCAGACCATCATGCCGCTGCTGCTGACCCCGGACGGCACGACCGCGGGCGTCACCGCACTGCCGCAGTCCAACTACCTCTACATGATGCACGTGTTCGGGCAGTACTTCGCGCTCGGCCGCTACGGCTACGCCTCCGCACTGCTGTGGGTGCTCTTCGTGCTGATCCTCATCGTGACCGGACTCATCTTCAAGTTCACGTCCGGCGTGGTGTTCTACAACGTCGACCCGGAGGCGAAGAAGTGACAGCCACCAGCCTGCCCGTGCAGCCCCCGGTGTCCACGCCCCGAGTGCGGATCCGGGTGAACCGCCTTGTCCTCTACACCGTTCTCGTCTCCCTCACCGGCCTGTTCCTCGGCCCGGTCGGCTGGCTGATCCTCACCGGGCTCAAGACCCCGGCCGAACTGGCCGCGTCACCCGTGCACTGGCTGCCCACCGACTTTCAGTGGCACAACTTCGCCGACGCCTTCAACCTGATCGACTTCCTCGGCTACGCCCGCAACTCCCTGATCATCGCGACCATCTACGCCACCCTCGTCACCCTCAGCTCGGCCTGGGTCGGTTTCGGATTCGCCCGCCTGGACGCGCCCGGCAAGAAGCCGCTGTTCGGCATCCTGCTCGGCTCGATGATGCTGCCCCAGCTCATCACCCTGCTGCCGACCTACCTGATCTTCGCCAAGCTCGGCATGGTCGACACCTACTGGCCGTGGGTGCTGTGGGGCCTGGCCGCCGCCCCGTATCTCGTCTTCCTCTTCCGGCAGTTCTTCGCCGGCCTGCCGCGCGAGCTGGAGGAGGCCGCGATCATCGACGGCTGCGGCTACGCCACGATCTTCTGGCGGATCTTCCTGCCGCAGTCCTGGCCGGTGCTGTCCGCGAGCTTCGTGATCGCCTTCACCTGGAGCTGGGGGGACTACATCGCGCCCCAACTCCTGCTGTCGACCGACAAGTCGACGCTCGCCGTCGCCGTCATGTCGACGTACGTCACCTCGGCCGGCACCCCGGTCGCCAACCTCCAGGCCGCGGCCTCCGTGATGTACGTCGTCCCGATCCTGCTGATCTTCCTGATCGCCCAGCGCGGTTTCGTGGCCGGGATGTCCACGACCGGACTGAAGTAGTCCCCCTTACCGAACCTTTTGCAAGGAGTTACGCATGAACGCGCCCCTGTCACGCCGGACCACCCTCCAGGCCGCCGGTGTCATCGCCGCCGCCGGCCTGGCCGGCAGCATCGCGGGAACCGCACAGGCCGCCGCGGCGGAGGAGGACGGTGCCGCCGGCGACAGCGTGGTCATCCACCCGACGCTTCCGAAGGTGCCTGTCAACAACTCCTTCACCGTCAAGGTCCGTCCGCTCGGCGGCACCTGGCAGAAGCTCGGCGTCTACCTGGCCAAGCTCGCACTGATCGACGCGAACACCGGCAGCAACAGGGCCCAGAGCTCCTCCTGGGCCGCCTTCGACTTCTCCGGCACCGTCGAGGTCGAGGTCACGTACAACCCGGGTGGCGGCGAGAAGGTGCGCATCCGCCCGGACTCGTACGGCATCAAGCCCGAGGTGCTCGGCAGCACCGCGCGCTTCACCCTGGACCGGCCCCGCAACCTCGTCGTCCAGATCGACGACAAGATCTTCGACTGCCTGCACCTGTTCGCGAACCCGATCGAGCAGGACGTGCCCACCGAGGGCGACAAGAAGGTCATGTACTTCGGGCCCGGTCTGCACACCCACCCCGACCGGACCCTGAAGGTGCCCAGCGGCACCACCGTCTACCTGGCCCCGGGCGCCGTCCTCACCTCCAGCGTGATCTTCGAGGGCGTGGAGAACTCCCGGCTGATCGGCCGCGGCGTGGTCTACGACACGACCGGCGGCGCGGTCTTCGTCCGCAAGTGCGAGAACGTCACGATCGACGGCGTCACGATCCTCAACCCCCGGTACGAGAACATCAGGGTCGCCGAGTCCAGAAACCTCACCATCAGGAATCTGCGCGCCTTCAGCCACCAGGGCTGGGGCGACGGCATCCAGCTCTACTGCTCCGAGAACGTCACGATCGACGGCTGCTTCCTGCGCACCTCCGACGACTGCGTCGCCCTCTACACCCACCGCTGGGACTTCTACGGCGACACCCGCAACATCACCGTCAAGAACTGCTCCCTCTGGGCCGACGTCGCCCACCCGATCAACATCGGTGTGCACGGCAATTCCGACACCCCGGAGGTGCTGGAGAACCTGCGCTACGAGAACATCGACATCCTCGACCACCGCGAGCCGCAGGTGACCTACCAGGGCGCCATCGCCTTCATGGTCGGCGACAGCAATATCGTCCGGGACGTCAGGTTCGACGACATCCGCGTGGAGGACTTCCGCTGGGGCCAGCTCATCCACATGCGGGTCGAGTACAACCCGAAGTACAACTCGTCGGCAGGCAGCGGCATCGAGTCCGTCTACATCAAGGACCTCAGCTACAACGGCAACAACGCCGACCTCTCGATCATCGCCGGCCTCGACGCGGAGCACGCGATCAAGGACGTCACCTTCGAGAACCTCCGCGTCAACGGCAGGGTGATCGCCGACAGCACGGGCAAGCCGAAGTGGTATCTGGCCTCGGACGGCGTGCCCATGTTCGTCAACGAGCACGTGACGAACCTGAGGTTCCTCACCACCGCCGAGGCCGAGGCGGCCGCCGCGTCATGATCACATCTGCTCCGAGTCGCCGGAACTTCCTCGGCGGCACGGCGGCCCTGCTGCTGGTGGCGGGCGCGAGCGGACTGCTCGCGCCCGGCACCGCCCGGGCGGCCGACCACCAGACCCGTCGCATACAGTTCACACACCCCGGCCTACTGCATACAGTCGACGACATATCGCGTATGAAGGCCGCCGTCGCCGCCAAAGAATCCCCGGTCTACGACGGCTACCTCGCCCTCGCCGCCCACGCCCGCTCGCAGGCGACGTACCCGATCCAGAACACCGGCCAGATCACCTCCTGGGGCCGCGGCCCCACCAACTTCCAGAACCAGGCCGTCGCCGACTCGGCCGCCGCCTACCAGAACGCCCTGATGTGGTGTGCCACCGGCAACCGCGCCCACGCCGACAAGGCCCGCGACCTCCTCAACGCCTGGTCGGCCTCGCTCACGATGGTCACCGGAGCCGACGGGCCGCTCGGCGCCGGACTCCAGGCGTTCAAGTTCGTCAACGCCGCCGAACTCCTCCGCCACACCGGCTACGACGGATGGGCGGACGAGGACATCGCCCGCTGCGAGGAGTCCTTCCTCGGTGTCTGGTATCCGGCCGTGTCCGGCTACATGCTCTACGCCAACGGCAACTGGGACCTGACGGCCCTTCAGACCATCCTGGCCATCGGCGTGTTCTGCGAGGAGCCCACCCTCTTCGAGGACGCCCTGCGCTTCGCCGCCGCCGGTGCGGGCAACGGCAGCATCCCGCACCGCATCGTCACCGACGCCGGCCAGGGCCAGGAGAGCGGCCGCGACCAGGGCCACGAACAGCTCGCGGTCGGCCTGACCGGCGACCTCGCCCAGGTCGCCTGGAACCAGGGCGTCGACCTGTGGGGCCACGACGACCACCGCATCCTCGCCAACTTCGAGTACGCCGCCCGCTACAACCTCGGCGGCGACGTCCCCTTCGTCCCGGACCTCGACCGCACCGGCAAGTACGTCAAGAAGACCGTCTCGGCGGTCGGCCGCGGCAACCTGCCCCCGGTCTACGAGATGGCCTACGCCCACTACGCCGGCGTCCGCGGCCTCGACACCCCCTACACCAAGGCGGCCGTCTTCCGCGGCACCGGCGGCGCCCGCTTCGTCGAGGGCGGCAACGACGACCTGCCCAGCTGGGGCACCTTCGCCTACGCCGGCACCAAGGCCCCCGCGCCCGCCGTGCCCACGGCACCGGCGGGCGTCACGGCCACCGGCGACGGCACGTCCGTCACCGTGAGCTGGCTGCCGTCCGCGTGGGCGAGCACGTACACCGTCCGCCGGGCCACCGGCCCCGAGGGCCCGTACGAGGAGATCGCCACCGGCGTCGACAAGCCGACCTGCACGGACGGCGCAGTGCGCGCGGGACGGACGTACCACTACACCGTCACGGCCACCAACTCGCTTGGGAGCAGCGGGAATTCGAGTCCCGCGTGCGCGTCCGTCGGTCTCCCCGAACCCTGGGCGACCCGCGACGTTGGGGCCGTGAAGCTCCCCGGCTCCGCCGCCTTTGACGGCGAGCGGTTCGTCCTGGAGGCGTCGGGCACCGCCGACACCTACCGCTTCGTCCATCTGCCGCTGCGCGGCGACGGCACGGTGACCGCGCGGATCGTGTGGCCGCTCAGCTCGCAGTACTCCAAGATCGGCGTCACCGTCCGGGCTTCCCTGGACGCGGACGCCGCCCACGCCGCCATGCTCATCCAGGGGCTGCCGCTGCATACCTGGAGCGGGGTGTTCTCGGTGCGGCCGTCCACCGGTGCCGAGGTCTCCGGCACCGGCAGTACGCCCGTGCCGCCTTCTCAGCAGCAGGCCATCACCACGGCCGCGGCCTTCCCGATCTCCGGCCTGGGCGCCCTGCCCGAGTCGGCGACCCCGCTGGAGGCGCCGTACGTGGAAGGCGCGGGCGACGGTTACCGGCTGCGCGCGCCCTACTGGGTGCGGGTGACCCGCAAGGGCCGGTGGTGCACCGGAGCGATCTCGCCGGACGGCATACGGTGGACAGAAGTCGGTCGTACCGAGGTCGACGGTATGCCGAATACCGCATACGCCGGACTCGTCCTCAGCTCCTGCCTCGGCGTCGACGAGGAGTACGCCGAGACCGGCACCGGAGCCTTCGACAACGTGAGCGTCACCTCCGCGTCCGGCGAGGTGTGGTCGGTGCCCCGACCGGCCCGCGCGGCCGGCGACCTGCGGGCCACCGCGGACGCCGATGCCGTCCGGCTGGCCTGGACCGACCCCGACCTCTCCGCCCGCTACAAGGTGCTGCGCGCCACCGACGCCGAAGGCCCGTACGTGACCGTCGCGACCGGCGTCGGCCCGGTCGGGTCCGGCACCCGCATCCGGTACGCGGACGCGACCGGGACGCCCGGGACGACGTACCACTACGCCGTCGCGAAGACCAACACCGCCGGACGCGGCCCGCTGTCGGAGTCCGCCGCCGCGCAGATGCCGACACCTGCCGTACCCCAACCCACCTCCGCGACCACCGCGTTCGCCAACAAGGGCGTCGCCTTCCGGCACCTGCTGCGTGGCTCGCACGAGCCCGTACGCTTCACCGCCGACGGCCTGCCCGACGGACTCCGCATCGACAAGCGCACCGGCCTCATCTCCGGAACGCCCACCGGGACCGGTGAGTTCACGATCACGACGACCGTCGGCAACGCGGCCGGAGACGGCACCGGCACCCTCACTCTCACCGTCGGCACACCCCCGCCCGCCCCCTGGACCTACGGCGACCTCGGTGACGTGGTCCTCGACGACCGCGCCTTCGGGACGCTCGGCGTGGTCGCGATCCGTACGCCCGGCAGCACCTCGCACGCGGACGGGACCTTCGTGGTGCGGGGCGCCGGAACCGACCTCACCGTCAACAACCAGGGAATGACAGGGCAGTTCGTACGGCGGCCCGTCACCGGCGACTGCGAGGTCACCGCCCGGCTGGTCTCCCGTACCGGAGCCACCGCCGACCGGGTGGGCCTACTGATGGCCAAGTCGCTGTCGCCGTTCGACCAGGCGGCCGGGGCGATCGTCACCGGCGGGACCACGGCACAGCTCATGCTGCGCACGACCGTGGCCGGACGCTCGACCTTCACGGGCAACGGCACGGTCGCCCTCCCCTCCCACCTGCTGCTGAAGCGGACCGGGACCGCCTTCACCGCCTACGTCTCCACCGACGACGGCGCCACCTGGACCGCCCTCGCCTCCGGCGAGGTCCCCGGCTTCGGCGACGCCCCCTACTACGTGGGCCTCGTGGTCTGTTCCCGCAACCCCCTGGCCCTCGGCACCGCGCAGTTCGAAGGGGTGAGCATCACGCCCCTCTAGATCTCCCCACAGATCGGAGACGCACAGCAATGAGCCGCACGAGCCGCACGTCCCCCCACGGGTACCTGAAGGAAACCGAGTTGAGCCGCCGCGGTCTGTTCCGGACCGCCGGCGGTCTCACCGCCGCACTCGCGCTGGGCTCCACGTTCGCCGCCACCACGGCGGACGCGGCGCCAGCCGCGTTCACCCACCCCGGCATGCTGCACAACGCCGGCGACATCAACCGGGCCAAGGTCAGGGTCGCCGCGGGCGACGACCCCTGGCTGTCCGGCTGGAACAGGCTGACCGCCAACTCGCACTCGCAGTCGACCTGGACCCCCAGGGCCACGGCGACGATCATCCGCGGAGGCACCGGCGAGAACTACAGCCTCCTCTTCAACGACATCGCCGCCGCCTACCAGAACGCGCTGCGCTGGCGCGTCGGCGGCACGGAGGCGAACGCGCAGTGCGCCGCCAGGATCCTCAACGCCTGGTCGTCCACACTGACGACGGTCACCGGCAACGCCGACCGGTTCCTCGCCGCCGGCCTCTACGGCTGGCAGTTCGCCAACGCGGCGGAACTCATGCGTGACTACCCCGCGTTCGACCTCGCCCGCTTCCAGCAGATGATGGTCAAGGTCTTCTACCCGCTCAACAACCAGTTCCTGACCGGCCACAACGACGCCTGCATCACCAACTACTGGGCCAACTGGGACCTGTGCAACATGGCCTCCGTCCTGGCCATCGGGATCCTCAACGACGACGGCGCCAAGTACGACCAGGCCGTCACCTACTTCAAGTCCGGCGCGGGCAACGGCTCGATCGCGCACGCCGTGACGTACCTGTACACCGACGCGGACGGCTACGCGCTGGGCCAGTGGCAGGAGTCCGGCCGCGACCAGGGCCACACCGTCATGGGCATGGGTCAGATGGGCGCCATCTGCGAGATGGCCTGGAACCAGGGCGAGGACCTCTACTCGTACGACGGCCGCCGCTTCATGAAGGGCGCCCAGTACGTCGCCAAGTACAACCTGGGCATGGACGTGCCCTTCACCACCTACACCTGGGGCACCGGGCAGAGCTGCGCCCAGCAGTCGCAGACGGTCGTCTCCGCGGCCTCCCGCGGCCAGGTGCGCCCGGTGTGGGCCATGCTCCACTACCACTACAACCGGCGCGTCTACCTGGACGACAAGTACATCTCCCAGATGTGCTTCTCGGTCGCCCCCGAGGGCGGGGGAGGTGACTACGGCTCCACCAGCGGCGGCTTCGACCAGCTCGGCTTCGGCACGCTGATGTACGCCAAATAGCCGCAAAACCGGGCTCGTGCACCGGAATACCGGGCCACCATGTGGTGCTCTGATGTTCATGGTGCACGAGCGCGGTGCACGGACGCGGTGCGGGAGGCTGGTGGGCGCATGACGGCAGCGGACCAGGTGGACGAGGTGGGCCGGACGAGCCGGGACCCCGTGGTCAGGACCCCGTACGGGGCCGTACGGGGCCGGTACGAGCACGGCGTCGCGGTGTTCCGGGGCATCCCCTACGCGGCTCCGCCCTTCGGACCGCGCCGGTTCGGGCCCCCCGAGCCGCCCGAGCCCTGGGACGGCGTGCGCGACGCGGGCGCCTTCGGGCCGACGGCGCCGAAACCGCCGTACTCCGAAGCCTTCGCGCAGTACCTGTCCGACCCGGCCGTGCCCGGTGACGGCTGCCTCAATCTGAACGTCTGGACGCCGGAGCCGGGCCCTGGTGCCCGGCTCCCGGTCATCGTGTGGCTGCACGGCGGGGCCCTCACCCGGGGCTCGTCGGCCGTGCCCGTGTACGACGGGCGTACCTTCGCCCGCGACGGCGTCGTCTTCGTCTCGGTCAACTACCGGCTCGGCGTCGAGGGGTACGGCCTGTTCCCGGACGTCCCCGCCAACGCCGGCCTGCGCGACCAGCTCGCCGCACTGCAATGGGTGCGCGAGTCGGTCGCGGCCTTCGGCGGCGACCCCGACCGGGTCACCCTGGCCGGCCAGTCCGCCGGGGCGATCAGCACCGGCGCCCTGCTGGCCGCCCCGCAGGCCCAGGGCCTGTTCCGGCGCGCGGTCCTGCAGAGCGGGCCGCCCGAGGCGAGCGACCGCGACAAGGTACGGCGGATGGTGCGCCGGATGGCGACCAGGATGAAGATCCCCGCCACCGCGGCCGCCTTCGCCGAGGTCGACCGTGAGCTGCTGCTGCGCACCCAGGCCGAGGTGGGCAGACTCAGCAGCCCGGTGCTCGGCGGCCCCGCCTTCGGGATCGTCGTCGACGGCGACCTCGTGCCCCGGGACCCGCTGGAGGCACTCGTCGAGGGCGACGTGGCGGCGGGCGTCGACCTGATGATGGGCTGGACCAGCGACGAGTACCGGCTGTGGCTGGTGCCCGGCGGACTCCTGGAGCGCGTCGACCGGCTCGGCGCGGTCGCGCTGGCCGGCGCGATGGCCCGCTGTCACTGCGGCCACGAGGTGCCCCGCGGCTACCGCGCCCTGCACCCCGAGGCCGGCACCGCCGAGATCGTCGGCCAGATGGTCACCGACCACCTGCTCCGCCTCCCCCTGCACCGCCTCGCCGAGGCCCGCCCCGGTTCGGCGTACGTCTACGAGTTCGCCTGGCCCTCCAAGCTCCCCGGCCTCGGCGCCTGCCACGCCCTCGAACTCGGCTTCGTCTTCGACACCGGCGAGGTCCCCGACTCCGCCAAGCTCGCCGGCTGGGGCACCCCGCGGGAACTGGCCGACGCGATGCACGGGGCGTGGGTGCGGTTCGCGACCGAGGGCGATCCCGGCTGGCAGGGCTGGGACGCCTCGCACCCGGTGCGGATCTTCGGCGACGGAGAGCCGCGCACGGCGTACGGACCGCGCGACCGGGAGTTCGCCGTGTGGACGGCGGACGCGACCGCGCGGGCGGCGAGCGAGCGGGCCGGGGCGGCCGCGCAGGCACTCGACGACTCCGTCGAGGACGGCTTCCCCCTGCGGATGGCGTCGGCGCGCAACACGGTCGCGCGGAGTGCGGAACTGCGGTCGGTGGTACGGCGGTTGCGGCTGCCGGGGTCGGTGCGCCGCTCCTGACGAGCGGGCTCCGGGCCCGGGCGGCCGGCTCAGGAACCGGCGGCCGCCGGACAGGACAATCGGCTCAGGAACCGGTCGCCGTCACCGAGTCCAGCCGGTCGGTGCTACGGCGGTTGCGGCTGCCGGGGTCGGTGCGCCGCTCCTGACGAGCGGGCTCCGGCCCGGGCGGCCGGCCCAGGAACCGGCGGCCGCCGGACAGGACAATCGGCTCAGGAACCGGTCGCCGTCACCGAGTCCAGCCGGTCGGTGGTACGGCGGTTGCGGCTGCCGGGGTCGGTGCGCCGCTCCTGACGAGCGGGGTTCGGGCCCGGGTGGCCGGCTCAGGAACCGGCGGCCGCCGGCCAGGACAATCGGCTCAGGAACCGGTCGCCGTCACCGAGTCCAGCCGGTCGGTGGTACGGCGGTTGCGGCTGCCGGGGTCCGTGCGCCGCTCCTGACGAGCGGGGTTCGGGCCCGGGCGGTCGGTCCGCGTACGGGCGGCTGCCGGGGTCGGTGCGCCTGTCCTGACGAGAGCCCGCCGCGCTGCGGGCGACGGGCTCAGGAACCGGTTGCCGCCACCGAGTCCCGCACCACCACATGCGTGCCCAGGAGCAGATGCTCGTCCGGGGCTTCGCCGGTGCGGCCCAGTGCCGTGCGCACGGCGAGACGGCCCAGTTCCTCGTAGGGGACGTGGACCGTCGTCAGCGCGGGGTGCAGGTCGCGGGCGAAGGGGATGTCGTCGTAGCCGGCCAGCGAGACATCGCGCGGTACCTCCAGGCCCGCCTCGTGCAGCGCGGTCAGCGCGCCGGCGGCGACCATGTCGGTGGCGGCGACCACGGCCGTGAAGTCCAGCCCGTCCTTCAGCGCCCCGCGCATCAGACGGTGGCCGGAGTCGCGGGTGAAGTCGCCGTGCAGCAGCAGCCCCGGCTCCGGTTCCAGACCGCGGGCGCGATGGGCGGCCAGATAGCCGCGCTCACGGCCCTGTGCGGTGGTGTGGTCCGCCTTGCCGCCGAGGAAGAGCACGCGCCGGTGGCCCTGGGCCAGGACGTGGGCGACCAGGGCGTAGGCGCCGCCCTCGTTGTCGTACTCGATCACGGTCACCGGCGCCCCGGGACCGAGCGTCGGACGGCCGCACAGCACCAGCCGGGAGCCCGCCGACGCCAGCGAGTCGGCCATCCGGCGGGTGCGCTCGCGGTACTCGGCGGTGTCGGCGGCGCCGCCCACCAGGATCACGGCGGCGGCCCGCTGGGCGCGCATCATCTCGACGAACTCCAGTTCGTGCCGGACGTCGCCCTCCGTGCTGCACACCAGGCACAGGTGCCCGAGCCGGGTCGCCTCGCGCTCCACGCCGTGCGCCATCAGCGCGAACGACGGTCCGGTGATGTCCTCCAGGACGAACGCCAGCGTGGGCGTGCCGACACCCGCCACCGCCTTGGCGCGCGCGTCGGCGACGTAGTCCAGTTCACGGACCGCCCGCATCACCCGCGTCCGCGTCGCCGAGCTCACCGGATACACCCCGCCGAGCACCCGCGACACGGTCGACGCGGACACCCCCGCCCGGGAGGCCACGTCCCGGATCGTGCTCCGCCCCGCGTCCTCGCTCTTCCTGGTCATACCTGCCTCGTCCCTCTCCCCGGTCTCTCCCGCCCACCCCTCGGGAACTGCGGCAACATGGATGGAAACCGGTTCCCGAATCGGAGGCTAGCAGTGGCGGGGGGCGGGGACGAGAGGCGGAACCGGGGCTCGTGGACTCGTGGAGCGGCTCAGGACTTCGCCAGCGTCGCCGCGAGGGACGTGATCGCCTCCGGGCCCACCCGGCAGCACCCGCCGATCAGCCGGGCCCCGGACTCCCGCCAGCCCCGCACCTCCTCGGGCGCGAACGAGGAGCGGCCGTTCCAGGCGCGGGCCTCGGCGTCCCAGGCCTCGCCGCTGTTGGGGTAGACGACGACCGGCTTGCCGGTGACCCGGGCGGCGGTCTCCACCGCGGCGTCGACGTCCTCGGGGGCGCAGCAGTTCACTCCGACGGCGATGACCTCGTCCGCGTCGGCGGCCAGGGCGAAGGCCTCCTCGAGGGGCTGCCCGGCGCGGGTGCGGTCGCCGGCGACGCTGTACGACAACCAGGCCGGTACGTCGAGCCCGCGCACCGCGCGCAGCAGGGCCTCGGCCTCGTCGGCGTCCGGGACCGTCTCCAGGGCGAGGACGTCCGGACCGGCGGCGGCCAGCACCTCGACGCGGGGGCGATGGAAGGCCTCCAGCTCGGCCACGGTCAGGCCGTACCGGCCCCGGTACTCGGAGCCGTCGGCGAGCATCGCGCCGTACGGGCCGACGGAAGCCGCCACCCACAGCGGCCGGGTGACGCCCTTCGCGCGTGCCCGCGTCGCCGCGTCGCGGGCCAACCCGACGCTCAGGCCGAGCAGTTCGGCCGCCCGCTCCCGCTCGATCCCGCGCTTGGCGAAGCCTTCGAAGGTCGCCTGGTAGCTGGAGGTGATGGCCACGTCCGCGCCCGCCAGGAAGTAGGCGAGGTGCGCCTCGGTGATCGCCTCGGGCTGCTCCGCGAGCAGCCGCGCCGACCACAGCTCGTCGCTCAGGTCGTGCCCGGCGGACTCGAGCTGGTTGGACATACCGCCGTCGAGGACGACGGTCCTCCCGGTGGTGAGGGCGGCGGCGAGCGTGAGATGGCTGGTCATACGACGACGGTAGTCGAGTCGCAGCGGTACACCGCCCCGGATTGTGTCCAGAACGTGAACAGATTGCCCACGATGTGGAACGGCGGATACGATCACGCTTCCCCGCCTCCCCGGAAGTGACATGACTGCCCCCAGTACCACCGAGTCCGCCGAGCCCGAGGCGCGGTCCGCCCCGCGCCGCCGCACCTTCGGCCCGGCCGCGGCCACCGCCCTGGTGATGGGCAACATCATCGGCGGCGGCATCTTCGTGCTGCCCGCCACCGTCGCCCCGTACGGCGGCGTCAGCCTGGTCGCCTTCGTGGTCCTGTCGGTCGGCGCGGTGCTGCTCGCGCTGCTCTTCGGCAAACTGGCCCGGCGCAGCCCGGTCACCGGCGGCCTGTACGTGTACCCGCGCGACGCCTTCGGCCCCTTCGCGGGCTTCCTGTCGGCATGGTCGTACTGGACGATGTGCTGGGTCAGCATCGCCGCCCTGGCCGTCGCGGTCGTCGGCTATGTAGACGTCCTGATACCCCTCCACGGCAACCACACCCTCGAAGCGCTGGTCGCGCTCGCCGCGCTGTGGCTGCCGGCCGCCGCGAACTTCGCCGGCACCCGCTGGGTCGGCGCGGTCCAGGTGGTCTCGACGATCCTGAAGTTCGTGCCGCTGCTGCTGGTCGCCACGATCGGCCTGTTCTTCATCGACACCGACAACTACGGCCCGTTCAACGCGTCCGGGCAGAGCGTCTCCGGCGCGCTGGCCGCCTCGGCCGCGCTGCTCCTCTACAGCTTCCTCGGAGTCGAGTCGGCGGCCGTCAGCGCGGGCGAGGTCCGCGACCCGGAGCGCAACGTGGGCCGCGCGAGCGTCCTCGGCACGCTGGGTTCCGCCCTCGTCTACATCCTGGGCATCGTCGCCGTCTTCGGACTCGTCCCGCACGACAAGCTCGTCGACTCCGGCGCCCCCTTCGCCGACGCGGTGAACTCGATCGCGGGCGGCACCTGGGGCGGCACCGCCATCGCCCTGGTCGCCGTCGCCTCCATCACCGGCTGCCTCAACGGCTGGATCCTGATGGCCGCGCAGATGCCGTACGCCGCCGCCCGCGACGGCCTCTTCCCGGCGCCGTTCGCCCGCGTGGGCAAGGGCGGGGTGCCGGCCTTCGGCGTCTGGACCGTCGCCGTCCTCGGCACACTCCTGATCGCCCTCAACTACACGGCGGGTCCCGACACGACCTTCCGCGTCCTCGTCCTGATCACCACGTTCACCGGCTGCGTGCCCTACCTGCTCTCCGCCGCCGCCCAGCTGTACTGGCTGGCCAAGGGCACCCGCGAGCGGATCCGCCCGGCCGGCCTGGCCCGCGACCTGATCGTGGCGGCCCTCTCCTTCGCGTTCTCCTTCTGGCTGATCGCGGGCGCCGGCTACGCGGCCGTCTATCAGGGCGTGTTGTTCCTCTTCGCGGGCATCCCGGTGTACGTGTGGCTGCGTGGACGCCAGGAGCCGGCGGACGCCTCCGCCTAACCTTGGGGGCATGCCCGACACCGATGCCGAAGTCGCCGATGCGCAGGGTGTGTACGAGGAGGCCCGCCAGATCCTCGGCCCCTTCACCGGGCCCGTCTTCCTGGCGCCCCTCACCCACAACCCCAAGAACGGCGTCACCGGCGGCGTCTGGGTCGTCAACGCCGGTGACCGCTCCGCGATCCTGAAGGTCCTCACCCGCTCCAAGGAGGCCACCGGACGCTGGGCGGCCTCGGAGGACCCCCGGCACTGGAACTACTGGCGGCGCGAGGCCGACGTCTACACCTCGGGCCTCGCCCAGGTCTGGCAGCCGTACGGCGTCCGCGCACCCCGGCTGCTGGCCCGCGTCGAGCGGCCGGACGGGGACATCGCGCTGTGGCTGGAGCGGGTACGCGGCGAACCCGCCACCCGCTGGACGCCCGCCCGGCACATCGAACACGCCCGCCGCCTGGGCGCCGCCCAGGGAGCCGTCGGCGCGGTGGCCGACGAGCCGTGGCTCTCGCACCGCTTCCTGCGCCAGTACGTCGGCGGCAACACCCTCGGCCAGGAACTCCTCGACGACGACGAGGCCTGGCGACAGCCCCTGGTCCGCGACCACTTCCCCGAGGGCCTGCGCCGCGAGATGGTCCGGCTGCACCACGACCGCGACTGGTTCCTCGACCTCATGGAATCCCTGCCGCGCGCCTTCAGCCACCTCGACCACTGGCCCGCCAACACCTGCGCCGACGGCCCCCACAGTGCCGTGTTCGACTGGGCCTTCGCCGGCGACGGAGCCCTCGGGGAGGACCTCGGCAACTACCTCCCCGACTCCGTCTTCGACCTGTTCGTCCCGGCCGCCCGCCTCCCCGAGTACGCGGCGAGGGCCTACGACGCGTACCTGCACGGCCTGCGCGAGAGCGGCTGGAAGGGCGACGAGAACCTCGTACGCCTCGCGGTCCGCGCCTCGGCCGTGAAGTACGACTGGCTCACCGCCCTCATGCTGGCCAACGCGGGCGAGGCGCAACTGGACTACGGCGGCGGGCAGTCCGTGGACGCCGAACGCCGTTACCGGGAACGGGGAATGACCCTCGCTTACCTCGGGGAGTGGGCGACGGAGGCGCGAGCCCTGGCCCCGAGGCTGGGCTTCCCGGAGGCGCCGAGCGGCCGGTAGCTGCCGCTACCCACGCGCCGAGTGCCGCCCGCCCCGTCGCCGGCCCCCGCGCGTGCGTCGCGTCGCCGGGACCAGCAGCCCGCCCAGCAGCCCGAGGCCCAGCGCGTACGGCCACCAGCCGAACCCCTCGTCGTCCGAAGCGGTGGCGCTGCGCGTCACGACGGCGCCGGACGTCGTCGGGGTGCCGGAGGCGCTGGGGGAGGGGCTCGCGGTGACGGCACCAAGGGTCACGTCGTTGCCGTCCCCGCCCTTGTAGCTGAGGCGGTACGTCGTGTCGGCGAGCTTCACCTTCGTGCCCTCCTTCAGGCCGCTGAACGCGCCGACGGTCTTGGCGCGTCCCGTGTTCGAGAGCACGGTGATCTCGCGCGCGGGCTTGGTCCCGGCGGCCGACAGATCGAGATCCCCGGCCAGCCGCACCGGACCCGTCACCTTCAACGGCTTGTCCCGCAACACCAGTTCACCCTTCGCGCGCTGCGTGTAGGCACCGGATACGGTGAGACCGCCCGCGACGACCCCCTCGTTCGTCACCGCCCCCTTCACCACGCCCTTGCCGGTCAGCGTCGTCGCCACCCGCAGTCCGGACGTCCCGGCATCCAGCCGAGACCCCGCCGAGGACAGCCTGATCACCTTGCTGCGTACGAGAGTCGCCCCCGACCGCAGAGCCAACGTGCCCTTCTTGACCGTCGTCGCCCCGGTGTACGTCACCGCGCTGCCCGTCAGCGTCGTCGTGGCCGCCCCCGCCTGCACGAACGCCCCGCTCCCGCCGACGTACGCCAAGGAGATCGCCTTCTTCGCGTTGTTCACGACGAGTGTCCCGTCGTTCACCACCCGCCGCCGCTCGGTGCCCGTCAGCAGGGAACCGTCCCCCTGCCCGGACCCCAGCCGCAGCACCGCGCCCTTCTCCACGGTCGTCGAACCGTCGTAGTACTGCTTCGCCGCGAAGGTGACGTCGTTCCCGCGCGTCCCCGCGATGACGATGTCCCCGGCGCCGGGCGCGGACAGCGTGTCGTGGAACACGCCGCCACCGATCGGCGCGCCCAGTGTCACCGGGCCGTTGTAGTCGAACGTGAGCAGCGAACGGGAGCGCGCCGCAAGGAGGTTGATGTAGACCGTCTCGGCGGTGCCCGGCATGAAGATCTTGCTCGTGGTGCCGTCGCCCCACTGGACGTTGGCGCCCTTGATGTTGGTGCCGCGCTTGTTGACGTTCTTCCGCGCGGGCGTCCAGTTCAGGGCGGGGTCGCTGAGCGAGGGATCGGTGTCGCCGCCCTGGTTCGACCAGCTGTACTGGCCGGTGAGGACGACCTTGCTGCCGGGCCGCGACTGGACGTTGATGTCGCTGCCGTACTCGCGCTGGTAGAAGTCCATGCCCTCGGTGACGGTCTGGCCCAGCGGGGTGTCCACGGTCCAGGTGCCCTGGTTGAGGACCTTGCGCATGTTCGGCAGTGAGGTCGCGAACTCCGGCCGTCCGGCGTTGACCTGCGTGCCGTTGTCGATCACCCCGGAGAAGGGGTGGGTGCCCGACAGGTCCCAGGTGCCCCAGAGGAACCGCGGCTGGGTGATCAGGCCGGAGCCGCTGATCGTGCCCAGGTTGTAGGCGCTCTTCAGGGACAGCCGCAGGGTGCCGTCGACGCGGATGTTGTCCTGGTTGAGCCGGAACGCCGGGGTGTTGTACGGGAAGTGGCCGATCAGCCCGGTCGTGCCGCCGTTGCCGTACTGGAGGGTCGCCCCCCGCTCGACCGTGATCGCGGGCGGATCGGGGTCGGCCACGGTGACGTACGGGTGGTTGCCGCCGGGGGTCGCCACCTTCTGCCGCTGCCGGGACCGCGGCAGCGTGAAGTCGCTGTCCTTGGTCAGGACCAGGGTCCCGCCGCCGCGCACGGTGAGCGTGCCCTCGCCGCGGAAGACTCCGTCGTACGTCGTCGTCCCCGACGGCACGGTGACGACCGTGTCGCCGGTGAGCGTCACGTCCCGGTCGGCGAGCACGTCGGCGGTGACGTCCCGGGCACCGGCGGCCGCCGCCGGGGGAGCGGTGGCGAGGAGGGCGGCCACGGCCGCGAGGGCGCCGGCGGCCGCTGCTGTCTTGTGGGTTTGGCTGCGCACGTAAGGGAGACGGGCCAGGCCGCGCGCGATAACAGAAATCTGCCGATGGAAAGCGCCTTCTTTTGTCACGTCCAACCCGTTGACCTCCCCCTTCCGCACGCTTACCTTTTCGGCGTTCGGAATAACAACAGATGTTCTCAATATCGAACATCGCTCTCAGGACACCCCACCCCCCGAGAGGCAGTCCGTATGAGCCGCGACAACGACCTGCCCGAAGCCCCCGAAGCCCCGGAATTCCGTGAAGACCCCAGCCGCAGACTGCTGCTGAAGGGTGCCCTGGCCGCGGGCGCCCTGGCGGCGACCACCGCCGGCGTCGCCCACGCCGCCCCGACCCCCAAGGCAGCCCCGTACGTGAACCCGCTCGTCCGCAACCGGGCCGACCCGCACATCCACCGGCACGCCGACGGCCACTACTACTTCACGGCGACCGCCCCCGAGTACGACCGGATCATCCTGCGCCGCTCCCGCACCCTGAACGGTCTCGGGACCGCCGCCGAGTCCGTGATCTGGACCAAGCACGCGACCGGTGCCATGGGTGCGCACATCTGGGCGCCGGAGATCCACCGCATCGGCGGCAAGTGGTACATCTACTTCGCCGCGGCGCCCGCCGAGAGTGTCTGGGACATCCGTATCTGGGTGCTGGAGAACGCCCACCGCGACCCCTTCAAGGGGACCTGGACCGAGCGCGGTCAGCTCAAGACCGCCTGGGAGACCTTCTCCCTGGACGCCACCACCTTCACCCACCGGGGCACCCGCTACCTCGCCTGGGCGCAGCACGAGCCCGGAATGGGCAACAACACCGCCCTGTGGCTGTCGAGGATGGCGAACCCGTGGACCCTCACCGGCCCTCAAGTGCGCCTGTCCACACCCGAGTACGACTGGGAGTGCATCGGCTACAAGGTCAACGAGGGCCCGTCGGTCATCTGCCGCAACGGCCGCCTCTTCATGACCTACTCCGCCAGCGCCACCGACTTCAACTACTGCATGGGCCTGCTGACCGCCGACGCGGCCAGTGACCTCATGGACCCCGCCAGCTGGTCCAAGTCGCCGACGCCGGTGTTCACCAGCAACGACACGACCAAGCAGTACGGACCGGGCCACAACTCGTTCACCGTCGCCGAGGACGGCCGCACCGACGTCCTCGTCTACCACGCCCGCCAGTACAAGGAGATCGTCGGCGACCCGCTGAACGACCCCAACCGCCACACCCGCGTCCAGAAGCTCGGCTGGAACCCGGACGGCACCCCAGACTTCGGCATCCCCGTGGCCGACACAGCCCCCACAACTGGCACGACCGGCACGGCCGACTCGGCCGCCGCAACCCTCAAGGAGAGTGCGTGACATGAGACGTGCCTGCGTTGCTCTGCTCGCCCTGTGCCTGGCGCTGCTCGGCGCCCTGGCCACCGCCGGACCGGCCCAGGCCGCACCCCAGACGATCGTCAACGGCACCCAGTTCACGGACACTTCGGGCAGCCCCGTGCACGCCCACGGCGGCGGGGTCCTCAAGGTCGGCTCCTACTACTACTGGTTCGGTGAGAACCGCAACGCCGACAACACCTTCCGGTATGTGTCCGCGTACCGCTCCACCGACCTGAAGAACTGGGAGTTCCGCAACCACGTCCTCACCGAGGCCACCGACCCCGAGCTGGCGACCGCCAACATCGAACGGCCGAAGGTCATGTACAACGCCTCCACCGGCAAGTACGTGATGTGGATGCACAAGGAGAACGGCACCGACTACAGCGAGGCCCGCGCCGCCGTCGCCGTCTCCGACACCGTCGACGGCAACTACAGCTGGCAGGGCAGCTTCCGGCCGCTCGGCCAGCACATGTCCCGCGACATCACCGTCTTCGTGGACACCGACGGCGCCGGCTACATGATCTCCGCCGCCCGCGAGAACTACGACCTGCACATCTACCGGCTCACCGCCGACTACACCGGCATCGCGAGCCTGGTCGCCGACCCCTGGCACGGCGGCCACCGGGAGGCCCCGGCGCTGTTCAAGCGGGGCAACGTCTACTTCATGCTGACCTCGGGCGCGACCGGCTGGAGCCCCAACCAGCAGCAGTACGCGACGGCGACCTCGCTGTCCGGCCCCTGGTCGGCGATGACGAACGTCGGCGACTCGACGACCTACGGCTCGCAGACCGCGTTCGTCCTTCCCGTACAGGGCAGTTCGGGCACCTCGTACCTCTACCTGGGCGACCGCTGGGGCAACTCCTTCGGCGGGACCGTCAACGACTCGCGGTACGTGTGGCTGCCGCTGAGCTTCCCCAGCTCGACCTCGATGTCCATGTCCTGGTCCCCTGAGGTGACCGTCGACACGGCCGCCGGCACGATCAGCGGCACGAGCGCCACGTACAACACGCTGATCGCCCGGAACTCGTCCAAGTGCGCCGATGTGACGAGCCAGTCGCTGTGGCAGGGCGCCCAGATCAAGCAGTACGACTGCAACGGCGGCAACAACCAGAAGTACTGGTTCAAGCCCCTCTCCGGCGGCTACTACCAGCTGATGGTCAGGAACAGTTCCCTGTGCGTGCAGGAGAACGCGAGCACGGTCACCCAGGAGAACTGCAACTCCTCCGCCACCAGCCAGCAGTGGTCGCTCACCACCACCGGCTCCTACGTCACCGTCAAGGCTCGCGCGACCGGCGAGTGCCTGGACGTGAACGGCGGGTCCACCGCCAACGGCGCGGCCGTCATCACGTACACGTGCAACGGCGGCACCAACCAGCAGTGGACCCGCGGTACCTGAGCCGCGCCCGTGGAGCCCGACGGGACCGGTCCCGTCGGGCTCCGCCGAAACTGGAGCCTCGACCAAGGGAGGTTGCATGGCTCTGTTTCGCAGGAAGAGGCATTCCCCGCCGTCCGAGGGTCAGACCGGTGGATCCGCGGGTCAGGCCGGTGGGTCCGCCGGGCGGGGCGGTCACCGGCCATGGCTCGATCACGGTCTGACCAACGGTGCCAGGGTCGCGTGCGGCGGTTGCACCAGGGGACTCGAGGTCAGACTCCAGTCCCAGTCGTCCGTGACGGTCAGCCATGACGGCGCGATGGACGGCATGGCCCTGATCTGCACCGGATGCGGCCGCCTGCTCTGCGCGGACTGCGCACTGGCCGCGAGCGACAACCCCTACCTGCCGAAGTGCGACCGCTGCCGAGCCTCGGTGACCATCCCGATGTCGCGCTGAGCCGCGCCCTCGCGGGCGTGCCGGTCGACGGTCACGCCAGCAGGTCGATCGCGTCGATCGCCGTGCCCGCGCTGAGGTAGGAGGTCGACCCCGAACCGCTCACCACGTTGATCTTCAGCACGTTGTACTGACCGGTGTCCGTGAGCCAGGCACTCGCCGGGACGCTGTAGGTGAACGTGTGATTGTTACCCCGGTAGGACCCGTTGGTCAGCGACCGGGTGTTCGGCTGGGTGGGCGGGGAGGGGATGGCCGAGGTCCAGGTGTCGTTGACGGCGACCTGCGGCCGGCCGTTGGCGTAGGCCGTCGTCACGCCGATGCGCAGGGTGTGCGCGGCGGCGGCCTGGGCGGCGGTCAGCTTGAAGTACACGAGCAGCCCGCTGTTGACGTCCTTCCACAGGTAGCAGGGGAAGGCGGACGTCTCGCTGCCGCTGCCGATGACCACGTTGCCGGTCCAGGCGGCGGCCCGGACGTCCGACGGGTGGGCGTAGGTCATCAGGTCGGCGTTCTTGAAGCCGCTCGGCGTGCCGTTCCAGTCGTTGATCCGCCAGATCGCGCTCGCGTTGGACGGGTCGTTCGTGGCGGGGATCGCGATCGAGTTGAGGGTGGTCGTCCCGCCGGCGGATACGGTCGCCTGCGTACTGTATACAGCCAGCTCGCCCTTGTAGACGGTGAGCGTGTACGTCCCCGGCAGCACCCCGCCGATCGAGAAGTAGCCGTCCGACGCCCGCGCCGAACCCCAGTACTGCGCCGCCGGGTTGGCCAGTCCCACCGTGTACGCGTACGCCGTGTTCCGTCCGGTGATCCCGACGCCCGCGACCCGGCCCCGGCCGCCCGCGCCGACGTACCCCGAGATGCCGAGCGAGTCCGCCCACGAGGTGGTGAGAGTCCCCGGGAAGAGCGACGAGGAGGGCGCTCCGCCGTCCGTGAAGGCGATGACGTACGGGCCCTGGAGGCCGAAGCGCTGGTCCTCGGTCTGGTTCTGGCCGTAGTACAGGATCTCGTACAGGCCGCCGCCGTCCGCGCTCTGGTGGCGCAGGAGGGAGCGGTAGAAGGGGCCGCCGGAGGCCTTCTCGTGGTTGCTGCGGACGATCCACAGGCCGACGCTGCCGGTCGTCCAGCCGACGTAGTTGTAGTCCATCACCCGCAGCTTCGAGAAGTGCTTCGAGCGGGTCTGGCCGTCGGACTTCGCGAACACGTCCGAGGCCTCGATGGTGCTGTTGGTGTACGTGTAGGAGTCGGGCTCGTCGTTGAGGAACAGGCCCTTCTTCACGCGCACGATGTAGCGGGTCGCGGAGACGGACGTGTCGGCCTTGTTGGTCCACAGGTACACGTTGTTCTCGCCGCTGCGGGCCGCGTAGTAGTGCCTCAGCGTGCCGTACGCGACGGTGATCAGGATCGTCGTGCCGGACTGCCTGATGCTCACGGTGGAGGTGCCGAGGCCGGACTCGATGTGCGAGTTCATGCCGCCGTAGCCCTGGTACTCCACGCCCCGGTAGACCAGGGAGGTCAGGTCGCCGTTGGACTTGCTGACCTTGAAGACGAGGCCGGCGCCGGTTTCGACGACGTAGTTCGACCCGTCGTCGGTGTAACCGAAGGCCGCGGCGGACGCGCCCTGCGCGAACGGCCCGGCGAGGGCGGCCGTGCCGGCGGCGGCCGCGGTGCCGAGCACGAAGGTGCGGCGTCGGACCGGTCTGTTCACGGATCCGGACATGGGGGGTGCCTCCTTCGGGAGGGTGGGTGTGGGGGGAGGTGCGAAGGGAGGTGCGCATGCCGGGCTTGCCATTGCCCGGCGGAATCTGTTGGCAGAGTGACAGTTGAATCGATTTCGCGAAAGGGCTTTCGCACGCCCTGGGTTGGCGATCGTGTGAAATCGATCCAAGGACTAGAAAGCGCTTGCCTAGAGCGGTACGGTCCAGCGGCCAGGCCTTGTCGCCCTGTCGCGGGACCCTCGGAGGAGCCGTATGAGACGTTTCAACCTCGCCGTGCTGGCGGCGCTGACCATGAGCGCCGGCCTGACCGCCGTACCCGCCCAGGCGCAGGGCGGTCAGCGCCCCCTCGGCCTCGAGAACTGCACCGCCACCGCCTGCCACTTCGACCTCGCGCCCGGCACCTACGACGTGAAGGTCCTCCTCGGCGCGGACACCGGGTCGAGCACGAGCATCGCCGGCGAGACCCGGCGCTCCCTGCTCCCCGAGACCGCCGTCGCGGCCGGCGAGCGCGTCGCCCGCAGCTTCACCGTGAACCTCCGCACCCCCGAGGGCGAGCCGACCGGCCCCGAGGGCACCCCCGGCCTCGACCTCGTCCTCGGCGGCTCGGCGCCCGCGTTGGCCGACATCAAGGTCACCCCTGCCCGGCACTCACGCCAGATCTTCCTCGTCGGCGACTCCACGGTCTGCGACCAGCCCGGCGACCCGTACTCCGGCTGGGGCCAGCAGCTGCCCCAGTACCTCCGCAAGGGCGTCTCCGTCGCCAACTACGCGGACTCCGGCGAGAGTACGGTGACGTATCTGGGGAACCCCCAGTTGTGGGCCACCGTGCAACCTCAGATCCGCCGCGGTGACCTGGTCCTCGTCCAGCTCGCCCACAACGACAAGACCACGGACGAGGCGACCTACCGGGCGAACCTGGAGGCCCTGGTGGCGGGCGTGCGGGAGAAGGGCGGCAGCCCCGTCCTCGTCACCCCGATCGTGCGCCGCTGGTTCAACTCCGACGGCACCCTGAACAACGGGACCGCGCTACTGGTCAACGGCCTCGGCGTGAACCATCCTGAGGTCGTGCGCTCGGTCGCCGCCGCGGAGGACGTTGCGCTGATCGACCTGACGGCGAAGACGAAGGCGGTCGTGGAGGCGCTGGGAGTCGAGGGCTCCAAGGCGCTGTATCTCTACAACGAGAAACGGGACAACACCCACACCTCCGCACACGGCGCGACCGTGTACGCGGAACTGGTCCGCGACGAACTCGTCGCTCAGCATTTGGTGCCCAAGGGCCTGGTGCGGGTGGGATAGACCCCTGGGGCGTTCCGACCGGAACCGGGGCGCCCCAGGTTTCCGCCCGCCCCGAGGTTTCCGCCCCACCCGAGAGCCCCCGGTGCGCCGAGCGCTCTCGTCGCTCCCCGTACGAAAGAGACCCATGCAGCTGCCTCCCGACGACCGCACCCTCAGCCCGCTCACCGGATTCACCCGCGCCCACTGGGAGGCGGCCGCCGACGCCCTGCTCGCGGCCGTCGAGCCGTACGCCACCGAGGACCGCGCCCTCTACCACTTCCCCGGGGACCGCGAGAGCTGGTCCGGCCGGCTCTCCGACGGCCTGGAGGGCTACGCCCGTACGCTGCTGCTGGCGGCCTTCCGCCGCGACGAGACCGCCCTCGAACGCTACGCGGACGGACTCGCCACCGGCGTCTCGGGCGTCTGGCCCCGTATCGAGGACCGCGGCCAGCCCCTCGTCGAGGCCGCCTCGATCGCCCTCGCGCTCAGGCTCACCCGGCCGCTGCTGTGGGACCGGCTGGACGAGGACGTACGGCAACGCGCGGCGGCCTGGCTCGGCGACGCGCTCACCGCCGAGGCCTGGCCCTGCAACTGGGAGCTGTTCCCGGTCACGGTCGGCGGGTTCCTCCAGGAGATCGGCTACGAGGCCGACGCGTCCCGCAAGGCGATCGACAACGGCCTGGAACGCATCGAGCAGTGGTACGTCCGCGACGGCTGGTACACCGACGGCGACGGCCGCAAGTACGACTACTACAACGGCTGGGCCATGCACCTCTACCCGGTGCTGCACGCCTGGCTCGCCGACGACGACCGGCTCCTCGACCTCTACGGCGGCCGCCTGGAACGCCATCTCGCCGACTACGCCCGCCTGTTCGGCGGCGACGGCGCCCCGATGCACCAGGGCCGCTCCCTGACGTACCGCTTCGCGACGACCGCGCCGCTGTGGCTGGGCGCGATGACGGGACGTACGCCGCTGGCGCCCGGGGAGACGCGACGGCTGGCCTCCGGAGCGCTGAAGTACTTCCTGGACCGGGGCGCGGTCGACTCACGCGGCCTCCTGACCCTCGGCTGGCACGGACCCGACCCCGCTGTCCTGCAAGGCTATTCGGGCCCCGCCTCCCCGTACTGGGCGAGCAAGGGCTTCCTCGGCCTGCTGCTCCCGCCGGACCACGAGGTGTGGACGGCCCCGGAGGAACCGGGCCCGGCCGAGCGAGCGGACGAGATGACACCGATCGCCGCCCCCAACTGGCTGCTCCAGTCGACCAGTTCGGACGGGCTAGTGCGCCTCCACAACCACGGCAGCGAGGACGTCCGCTACGACCCGTACTACACGCGCCTCGCCTACTCGACGGTGACGACGCCCTCACCGTCGTACGACAACAGCGTGATCGTCGGCGACGATCCGAGCCGCACCGGCATCGAGCCGCTGGGCGTCGGCGACGGCTGGGTGGCCTCGCGGCACACGGCGGGCGGAGGAGCGCGGGTGACGAGTGTGGTGCTCGCGCGCGGAGCGGTGGAAGTACGCGCTCATCTGGTGGCGGGTGCGGAGCCCGGTACGGCGGTACGGGTCACCGGGTGGGCGGCGGCGGACGGGGTGCGGGCGGAGGCCGTGCCCGTTGTCGGCCTCGACGACGAACTCGCGGGCGTCACTGGTGACGGCGACACGCTCTTCGTCGCGCTCGCACGTCTCACCGCCGAGGCGGAGCCGGTGCCCCTGACGGAGACGGTGAGCGTGCGGGCGGACGGGGGGCGGGAGTTGACGGTGCGGTGGAGCGAGGGGGCCGAGGTGCGGGTGCGGTGGGACTCGGGTGTGCACGTGAGTGCCGGGGAGCCCCCTCGGGCAGGATGACCCGAGCGGATGCGTCAGCCGCGGTTCACGGCTTGAGACGCGCGATCCTGAGGGTCGTCGAGGTCGGGGACACTCCGGTGAGCGCGCTCGCGTAGCTCGGCGTGACAGGTGCGTACGCCCAGGTCAGTGTGCCGTCCTTCTGTACCGCCAGGTCACCGGTCAACCGCGCACCGACCACCTTGTCCGCACTCTGGAACTTCCCGTTCCAGTCGATGAGCCGAAGGTGCGTGCCCGTGAAGGTGCCGGTGCAGGTGCCCGCCTTGCACTTGGCGTTCTTCAGCGACTCCCAGGACAGGAGAAGCCGGTCCTTGCCGTACGGGGCGAGGCGCACGTTGACGTGTTCGGTGCCCGGCGTGTTGGTCAGGCGGATCGCCTTGCCGGCCGGGGTGGTGCGGTTCTTCAGGAAGGCGACGGTCACCTGGTGGGTGGCGGTCTTCGGTTTCACCGTCCAGCCGCGGCCGCTCGCGTCGTCCGGGTTCTTCGCGGCGGAGGCGGCGCCGCGCGAGGCGAAGGCGGTGGCGTAACGGCCGCTGGACGACTTCACGAGGTCGCCGGTACGGCCCGCGAACGTGCCGCCGCAGTAACCGGCCCAGCACTGCTCGCGCTGCACGACCGGGGCGTTGTCCGGGGCGCCGATCCCGGTCGAGACGAACAGTCCCGAACGCCAGTCGTCGAAGCAGAGGGAGGTGAAGGCGCCGGTCTTCTCCGGGTGCAGGGCGATGCCCTCGTTGTGGCTGCATCCCCAGCTCCAACCACCGCTGAGCTTGGCGCCCTTGGCGTTGACGTACGACAGCTTGTCGCCGAAGTGCCCGTCGGCGAAGCCGCCCGCGCCGTGCACGACGAAGTACGCGCCGTACTTGCTGCCGTTCCAGGTGAGTTGGCCGTCGAGGAGCGGGGCGGTGTCGTGGGTGGCGGTGGAGGTGAGCTTGGTGCGGAAGGTCTGCTTGGCGCCTGTGTAGCGGACGATCGCGGCCGCCGTCTCCTTCCACTTGTTGGTGTCGGTGACCCTGGTGAGAAGCGCGAAGCCGTCGTTGTGCGCGACCAGGCCGCCGACCTCCTTGGCCCCCTTCACCACGGTGTCGGCGCCCGAGCGCTTCCCGGCGGCCGTCAGCGGGGTGACGTGGATGCCGTCCGAGGCGGGCCAGGCGACGCGCAGGGTGCCGTTCGGGGCCGCCGCGGTCGCCGTCCGCGTCCACTCGCGTGTGTTGTTGTAACCGGGGGACAGGTAAGGGAACTTGGCCGCAAGACTCACGGCTGTGGAGGTGACGGCGAGCGTCGGTGCGGCGGTCGTGCCAGTCGTGACGGCACCGGCCACGGCGTACCAGGCGCCGGCGAAGGCGCTGGCCGCTACGAGTCCGGCGAGGACGGGCTTGCGGGCGGCACGGACTCGGCGGTGGCCGACGGGGCGTCTCACGGATGTCATGTGTGGGGGTTGCCGCCGGGTGATCAAAGGTTGCCGTCTCTGTGCGGGGGCATTCGCCGGAACACTTCGGTCGGCACCGAACCGAGTCGCCCCTACCGTGGCGGACATGACCGCCTTCGCCGAGCTCCATCACCGCACCGAGGAGCCGTTGCTGCTCCCCAACGCCTGGGACCACGCCTCCGCGACGGCCCTGGCCGCGCAGGGCTTTCGCGCGATCGGCACGACGAGCCTCGCCGTCGCCGCGGCCGTGGGTCTGCCCGACGGATCACCGGCCACCCGCGAACACACCCTCGAGCTCGCCCTGAACCTGGGCACGGAACCCTTCCTCCTCTCCGTCGACGCGGCGGACGGCTTCAGCGGCGACCCCGAGCGGGTGGCCGAGTTGGCCCGCGAGCTGTCCGTGGTCGGGGCGGCCGGCATCAACCTGGAGGACGGTCTGGGGTCGGCCGCTCTGCACGCGCGGAAGATCGCCGCGGTGAAGTCCGCCGCCCCCGACCTCTTCGTGAACGCCCGCACCGACACGTACTGGCTGGGGGATGGCGACTTCGCGGACACCCTGGCCCGCCTGGACGCCTACCAACAAGCCGGCGCCGACGGCGTGTTCGTCCCAGGCCTGACCGACCCCGCCCGGATCACCGCCCTCGTACGCCACCTCGACGCCCCCCTCAACATCCTCTACTCATCCACCGGCCCGACCGTCCCCCACCTCACCGACCTCGGCGTACGCCGCGTCAGCCTGGGCTCGCTGCTGTACCGGAGGGCGTTGGGCGCGGCGCTGGACACGGTGCGGGACATCCGGGCGGGCCGTTCACCGCGGGGTGCGGCACCGTCGTACGCCGAGGTCGAGGCGTGGGGGAATCGGCGCGGGATCAGCGAGGCCAGTGCTTGAGCGTGAGATGCAGGGCGTCGATCGCCTTGTCCCACGAGGTCTGTACGGCACGGGAGTGACCGAAGCCGCCGGTGGACTCCAGGACGCAGTAGCCGTGGAAGGTGGCGCGCAGCAGCCGTACGGCGTCGGTGAGGTCGGGTTCGTCGAGTCCGTAGGCGCGCAGCATGCCGTACGTGATCTCGGCGGTGCGGCGCAGGGCGGGGGAGTCGGCGGCGAGGGACGGGGCGATGCGGATCTGGGTGGCGGCGTAACGGCCGGGATGCTGGAGGGCGTACGCGCGATAGGCGCCGGCGAAGGCGACGAGGGCGTCCTTGCCCGCCTGTCCCGCCACGGCGACGGCGATGCGGTCGATCATCTCGCCACCGGCGAGGAACGCCACGCGGATGCGGAGGTCCTGGAGGTTTCTGACGTGCGAGTACAGACTCGCGTCCTTGACGCCGAAGTGCCGGGCCAGAGCGGAGAGCGAGACGTTCTCGAAGCCCACCTCGTCGGCCAGGTCGGCGGCGGCCGCGGTGATGCGGTCGGGGGTGAGGCCGGCTCTGGGCACTGGGGACCTCCGCGAGACCGTCGGCTAGGGCACCTAGCTTATGGCCTAGGTGCCCTAGGGGGGACGCCCCTGACGGCCCGCTTTCCTGCGCAGGAGGCCGACCGGCCTCAGCCGATCGGCGCGTACAGCACTCCAAGCTTGTCGACCTCGGTGCCCGCCCGCCCCGTGAAGCCGACGATCTGCCAGCCGGACGGGGCCGTGAAGGTCTTCGTCGCCGTGGTGGCCGTGCCGGAGGAGAGGGTGCGGCCCTTGTCCGTGGTGAACGCCGCCGAGAAGAGCCTGGTACGGCCGTCCTTCTGACCCTGCGTCAGCTTCACGGACGTGAGGTGTTCGCCCGACGCGAGCGTCAGGGACGTGGCCGTGCCGCCCGTGCCGCCGTGGGTGAGGGTCGTACCGCCGTCGTGGGTGAGGGACACCGCGTCCAGGCGGGAGGCGCCGCGCAGCGTCAGCGTGCGCGGGGACGGGGTCGCGGGCAGGTCGTCCGCGTCGTTGAAGGCCGTGCCGTGCGGGCCGCCGAAGAAGTCGCTCGCCTTCAGGGAGGAGTTGAGAGTGTAGGAGAAGTCGACCGTGTGCGGGAAGTGGTCGGAGAGGTTGCCGCCGACGGAGTCCAGGAAGGACGCCCACTCGTTGTTGTAGCGGGTGGCGTTCAGGGACAGCAGCTTGCTGCCGCGGTAGAGGACCTTGTCCACCACCTCGCAGTCATTGGTCGGGGCCGTCGTCGGGCACACCAGCGCGTCGGCGCCCTGCGCCGGTGCCGTACCGCCCTTCACCAGCTTGACCCACGGGTCCGTCAGGCCGTTCTCCTCGACCAGTGTGCGGATGTTGTCACCCGCGCGCGTGTACCGCGTGTTGGTGTCACCCATCACGAGCACCGCGTTGCCGGACGAGTTCGCCTGGATGAAGTCCGACAGCTGCTCGACGTTGGCGCGGCGCGCCGCCAGCGCGTCGTCCGTCGCGTCGGCGTTCGTGTGGACGTTGTACAGGTCCACGAAGACACCCTCGGCGAGCCGCACCCGCGCCAGGGAAAAGCCCTTGGGTGTCAGGCAGTTGGTGCCCGTGCAGGCGTTCCACTTCACTCGCTCGAAGTCCTCGAAGGGGTGGTCCGAGAGGGTGTTGAGGCCGTCGCCGAAGGGCACACCGCCGCTGGTCGCGGTGCGGTGCGGGTGGTTGTCGCCCGCGTACAGGGCCGCGTGGTAGTTGAAGTCCTCCTGGACGTTCACGAGGTCGTACGCCGCCAGGCGCGGGGAGATCAGGGGAGTGTTCGTCTCCGGGTTGCCGGAGCTGAGGCCCTCGGGGAGGCCCGCGACGTTGTACGTGAGGACGTTGAACGTGCCCGAGGTGGCCGCTGCCGCGGGCGTCGCGCCGGTGGTGGCGAGGCCGGTCACGGCCAGGGCGGCGGCCGCGAGGGTGCCGATGAGTCGTCTCATGGTGGGGGGTGTCTCTCCGGTCGGAGGGCGGGGGACGTGAGCCGGAACTGAAGATGAACGCTGCTCAGGTTCGACGTCAACCAGTGTGACCGGCAAGGACAGTTGGGGAAACAGTGAGAGACGAGGTGTCCTGCCGTGCCCGGGTCGGCCGCCGCTCACCTCCTGGTCATGAACGGTTCATGTTTCGCCTCGATCCTCCACACGCGGCGCAGTGGTGCCGCGAAGGCAGCGGATCCAGGAGGCACGGCATGGGGCACGGGCATCACCACCACGGACCTGACCATGAGCACGGACACGGGCACAGCCATGACCACGAGGCGGCGTCGGCCCTGCCCGCCGCCTTCGACACCGCCGTGCCCGACGAGGCCCTGACCCCCGAGCAGCAGTCGCGTCGCTCCCTGCTCCGCCGCGCCGGCCTCCTCGGCGCGGGCCTGACCGCCGGCAGCGTCCTCGGCCAGGCAACGCCTGCCGCCGCCGTCACGGCCACCAACAGCAGCCGCCGTACGAACGGCTTCCTCTGGCTGGCCGGCGACCACCACATCCACACCCAGTACAGCAGCGACGGCAAGTACCGCGTCGTCGACCAGGTCCGCCAGGGCGCCAAGCACGGCATGGACTGGCTGGTCATCACCGACCACGGCAGCACCACGCACGCCAAGATCGGCGTGGACAAGGTCAACCCGGACATCAAGGCGGCCCGGTCCGCGTACGAGGACACCCTCGTCTTCCAGGGCCTGGAGTGGAACATCCCGGGCGCCGAGCACGGCACGGTCTTCGTGCACCCCGGCAAGAACGAGGTCTCCGTCCTCAAGCAGTTCGAGACCGACTACGACGGCAGCGTGAAGGGCGCCTCCGACTCCACGCCCGCCAACGAGGCCCTCGCCGTCGCGGGCCTGGCCTTCCTCGGTGAGCAGGTCCAGCGCCGCAAGATCAAGGACGCGCTGATGCTCGCCAACCACCCGGCGCGGCGCGGTGTCGACTCCCCGCACGAGATCCGCGCCTGGCGCGACGCGAGCCCCTCGCGGCAGATCGCCGTCGGCTTCGAGGGCGCCCCCGGCCACCAGGCCGCCGGTCTTCCCGCGCCCATGGGCCCGGCCCGCGCCCGCGGTATCTACGACAACAACCCGAGCGCCAACTCCTTCGTCGGCTACCCGCTGGAGAGCTACCGCACCTGGGGCGGCTTCGACTGGATGACCGCCACGGTCGGCGGCCTGTGGGACAGCCTCCTCGCCGAGGGCAAGCCCTGGTGGATCACCGCCAACTCCGACTCCCACCAGGTCTACGCCGACACCGCCGTGCGCGGCCCGGGCGGCGACTTCAACGCCAACGGCAGGTACGAGGACCCGGTCTACGGCGGCAAGATCGACATCAGCCAGGGCGACTACTGGCCCGGCCAGTACAGCCGCACCCACGTCGGCGCCGACGGCTTCTCCTACGCCGCCGTCATGGACGGCATCCGCGCCGGCCGCGTCTGGGTCGACCACGGCCAGCTCCTCGGCGGTCTCGACGCCCGGGTGTCGGGCGGCGGCCGGTGGGCCACGCTCGGCGGCGCGCTGCACGTGAAGAAGGGTGCCGCGGTCACGTTCACGGTGGACATCGCTCTCGCCGGCGGCCCCAACTGGGCGGGCTTCGTACCGAAGCTGGCCCGCGTGGACGTCATCCAGGGCGACGTCACCGGCCCGGTCTCCGACAAGGACACCTTCACCGCGCCGACGGCCAAGGTCGTGCGGTCGTACGAGGTGGACAAGGCCAGTGGCACGGTCCGCCTCACCTACCAACTCGGCCGCGTGGACCGGCCGCTGTACGTCCGCCTGCGCGGCAGCGACGGCAACCGGTCCGCCGTCGGCGCGAGGGGCGCGGCCGTCGACCCGGCGGGCCCCGCCATCGACGTCGTCGGCGACGCCGACCCGTGGGCCGACCTGTGGTTCTACTCCAACCCCGTGTGGGTCCTGCCGTCGTGACGTCGTACGCCCTCACCGTGGACGCGGGGGTCAGGGACCTCCGCGCCGCCGACCACCTGGTCCACACGCTGGCGGCCGAACTCGCCCTTGCCGAGGGCGCGTTCGGCTGCACGCACCTGGTGCGCGGGGACCGGCCGCGGGTCGCCCTGTCGTTCACCTTCCCGTCCGAGCCGCTCCTGCGCACCGCCCGGGAGCGGCTCGCGGCCGGGGAGTACGACGTGTCACCTGGCGCCCCGGACGCCGTGGGCCGCGCGGTGATCTACCCGGGGGTCTCCTCCCTCACCGGCACGCTGACGATCGCGGACCTGCTCACGATGTCCGCGATCGACCGCGTGACCGTGCTCGGTGTCCCTGGCCAACCGGCCCCGGACGCCCGCCTGGTGACGTGGGATCACGTGCGTCCGCAGTGGCAGCAGGGCGAACTCGTCCTCACCGCCATGCCCGCCGTGGGCGGCACGCTGGTCCCCTTCGAGGTCCCGGCCCCGACACCGTGCTGCGCGGACCACTGACGCCGTAAGGTTGCCGGGTCCAGGACGAGGGGGAGGGGCCGCTTGGCGTACGAGGCGCAGCGCGACGAGGAGGAACCGGGCAGCTCGACTCCACGCCCACGACGCACCGACCCGCCGCCCTCCCGCGGTCGTCCCCTCTGGCGGCAACGGAACTTCGGCATCTTCTGGGCCGCGCAGACCCTCTCCGTCCTCGGCGACTCCTTCGCCCTGATCGCCCTGCCCCTGCTGGTCCTCCAGGCCACCGGCTCCCTGGCCCGGATGGGCCTGCTCACGGCGGTCGGCGGGGCCGCCTCGGTGCTGGCGGCGGTGTTCGCCGGGGCCGTGGTGGACCGGGTCGACCGCCGCCGGCTGCTCATCGCCTGCGACCTGGTGCGCATGGTGCTGTACGGCGTGATTCCGCTGGTGTGGCTGTTCGGGCCGCAGGTCTGGCTGCTGTACGGCGTGCTGCCGCTGTGCGAGGCCGTCGGCATGCTGTTCGCCGTCGGCTATGTCACCGTCGTCCGCGGCCTGGTCGGCACCGAGCAGCTCACGGAGGCGAACGGCCGGCTCAACGCCACCGCCGCCGCGGCGGGCGTCCTCGGCCCGCTGTGCGCGGGACTCGTCGCCGCGTGGACCGGACCGGCCGCCGCGGTGGGGGTGGACGCGGCCAGCTTCGGGGTGTCGGCCGTCTGCATGCTGTTCGTACGGTTCGCCCCGCGCGCCGGTGACGACGGCGTTCCGGCCGAGAAGGCCGAGAAGGCCGAGAAGGCGAGCCTGTGGCAGGACCTGCGGATCGGGGTGTCCTTCCTGTACGGCCACCCCGTGCTGCGCTCCCTGACCGCCCTGCTGTTCGTGTTCAGCTTCCTCACCCTCGGCATGACCGACCTGGTCATCTACCACGTCAAGCACGACCTCGGCCACGACGACGGCACGGTCGGCACCGTGATGGCCGTCGGCGCCCTCGGCACCATCACCGGCGCCCTGCTGGTGGCCCGGATCCGCCGCGGGCTCGGCTTCGGGCCGACCTGGACCGGAGCGGTCGCGGTGTGCGGGCTCGCGTTCGCCGGACTGGGCTGGGCGCGCGACGTGTCCGTCGTCGCGGCACTGAGCGCGGCGTTCCTCGCCTGCGGCGGCATCGCGGGCACCTGCTCCATGTCACTGCGTCAGGAGGTGACCCCGGAACCGCTGCTGGGCCGTGTGACCGCCGCGTTCTGGACCCTCCAGTACTCCGCGGCCCCGATCGGCGCGGCCGTCCTGACCTGGGCGGCCGAACGCCGGGGCACCGCACCGGTCGGCCTGGTCGCCGGCGCCAGCTGCGTACTGATCGCGGTGGTCGCGCTGTTCACGCCGATACGGCGGTCCTGAGCCGCCGGATCACCGGCCCAGGCAGCCCAGAGGGCCCCCCGGGGCTCCGCCCCGGACCCCGACCCCGACCTCGCCCACCCACCACCCGACTCGGTGCGCCACAAGCGACGGTCACGGGGCTCCGCCCCGAGCCCCGATCTGGCGGTCCGGGGAGCTCGGACGGCCCAGGCGGCCCTAACTGCCCAGGCAACCCCCTCACCTCCTCCGCCCCGGCAGCAGTGCCGCCGGCAGCAGCGCCAGGGCGAGCAGGCCCGCCGCCACCGCGTACGCGACCCGGAAGCCGGCGGGGTCGGCGCCCGTCGAACCCAGCACCACGGAGATCAGGGCCGTTCCGACCGAGGCCCACACCTGCGCGTTGATGCTCAGCGCGGTGCTCGCCGCGGCCATGCGGTCCTTCGGCAGGTCACGGCTCGCCGTCGTCATCGTCGGCATCAGGACCATGCCGGAGCCGACGCCCATCACCATCCCCGCGCCGACGAGCCGCCAGGCGGGCACGTCGGCCTCGCCGATCTGGAGCGCGGTCAGCGCCATGCCGAGCGCCCCGATCACCGTCCCGGCCGCGATCAGCCGTCGCGGCGACACCTTGTCGATGCGGCGCGCGGCGATCTGCATGGTGATGCCGACGGTGAGCCCGACCGGCGCGCCCAGCAGGCCGGTCACCGTCGCGCTCGTGTCCCGCACCTGCTGCCAGTACACGGGGTAGAGCAGCATCGACCCGAAGTAGCCGCAGGTGAACAGCGCGAGCGTGCCGATGCCGACGGCGAACGTGCGGTCGCCCAGCAGCCGGAGGTCCAGCAGCGGGTCCCGGGCGGTCAGCGCACGCCGTACGAAGGCGGCGACGAGCGCGACACCCGCGAGGGTCGGCAGGAGTGCGCCGTACGAGGTGAAGTCGCCCCGCTCACCGCCCCGCGCCAGCCCGAACAGCAGCAGGGCGAGGCCCGGCGAGAGCATCAGCAGGCCCGGGACGTCCAGCGCGGGCGGCTCGGCCCGGGGCTCGTCGGGGCGCAGCAACCTCGCCGCGAGCACCAACGCCACCGCTCCGACGGGCAGGTTGACGAGGAAGATCCAGTGCCAGGACGCGGCGTCGAGCAGCCAGCCGCCGAGTACCGGCCCGGTCACCGGGCCGACCAGGATCGGCAGGCCGAGCAGGGCCATGGACCGCCCGAGCCGCTCCCGGTCGGCGATGCGCATCACCATCGCCATGCCGACGGGCATCAGCAGCCCGCCGCCCAGCCCCTGCACCGCACGGAACGCGATCAGGCTCGGCGCGTCCCAGGCGAAGGCCGCGAGCAGCGAGCCGAGCGTGAAGAGCACCAGGGCGGTCAGATAGGTGCGCTTGGCGCCGATGCGGCCCATCGCCCAGGCCGCGGTCGGGATGACGGCCGCGAGGGCGAGCGTGTACGCGGTGGCGGTCCACTGGATCGTCTCCAGCGGGGCGTGGAACGCCTCGGAGAGGCTGCCCAGCGCCACGTTGACGATCGTCATGTCGAGCACGGACATCACCGAGCCGATGACGACGACGGCGATGGTGCGGTGGAGGGTCTTCGCGGCGGCCCGGGAGTCCTCGGACGGCGCTTCGAGGGCCGGCGTGGCGGTCATTCCCCCGTACCCCCGTCAGCCCTCGTACGGGCGGGTCGCACGGGCCGACCGCAACGCCCGCCCCCACCAGGACAGTTGGCCGAGCATGCCCTTCGCGGCGCTCTCGCACACGGCCGGGTCGCGCGGGGTCCCGTCCTCCGTGAGGCCGGACCACGGGCCGTGCAGGCTGACGGAGTCGCGCACCGTCATGGCGTGCAACTCGGCGAAGATCAGCCGGAGTTGCTCGACCGCGCGCAGACCGCCGGAGAGGCCGCCGTAGGAGACGAAGCCGACGGGCTTGGCGTGCCACTCGCCGCGGTGCCAGTCGATGAAGTTCTTCAGGGCCGCCGGGAAGCTGTGGTTGTACTCGGGGGTGACGACGACGAAGGCGTCCGCGGCGGCCAGCCGTGGTGTGACCTCGGCCAGCGCGGCGGCGGCCTCGGGGCTCGGCGTCCGGCCCCAGCCCGGCATGGCGAGCGGCAGTTCGACGTCGACCAGGTCGATGACGTCCAGTTCCAGGTCGTCGGCTCCCCTCGCGGCGCCGACGAACCAGTCGGTGACGGCACCTCCCGCGCGGCCCTCGCGGACGCTGCCGACGATCACGGCGACGCGCAGCGGACTGTCCATGGTGGTATCCCCTCGTGAACGGGGGCGACCGCCCGGTGCGGCCTCCCTCCGGTAAACTACAACGAGCGTTGTAAAAATTACAACGCTCGTTGTAATCCACGAGGGCACGAGGAGACGAGCGTGGGCACCAGCAACGACGCCTGGATGGACCGGTCCCGGCGCGAGGTCCCGCCCCGCAGACTGCAGAAGCAGATCGCGATGGCGGGCGCCGCCTGCACGGTCTTCGGCCGCGAGGGCTACACCCGCGCCTCGGTCGACGCGCTGGCGGCCGCGGCCGGCGTGTCCACGCGCACCCTCTACAACCACTTCCCGGGCGGCAAGGCCGACCTCTTCCGTACGGTCGTCAGCTGGACGTCGAGCGAGGTCAAGGACGCCCAACTCGGCCGCCTCCACGCCCTGTTGGATCCCGCGAACCCGCCCCGGCCCGAGGACCTCGAGCGCGATCTCGTCGCCCTCGCCCGGGCCTTCGTCGGCGTCATGGCCGAGTTCCCGGACCACTTCGCGCTCGTCCGGCACATCCACGCCGAGGCCGACCACGTGCCGCCCGAGGTTCTCCAGGCCTGGCAGGACGCCGGGCCGGGCCCGGTCGGCCGCGGGCTCGCCGACGCGATGGCGGGACTCGCCGCGGCCGGTCTGATCGACGTGCACGGCGACGCCGCCCTGACGGGGGTGCACTTCTCCGCCCTGACCTCCCACCAGATCGTGCAGCTCTCCCACTACGGCGTCCGCCCGCTGCCCAAGGAGAGGACGGAGCAGCTGATCACGGCGGGTGTCGCGGCGTTCCTGCGGGCCTACCGGGCCGCGTGACCGGGGCGGCGGCCGCCCGCCCCCGCCGGTCCTATCAACGCCACGTCACCCCGGCGAGTGGAAGTCTGCGGCCCAGTGGGCTCACCGGCTGGCCAGCCGGGTGAAGGGGACGTAGGGCATCCGGAAGCTGGGCGCATGCCCACCCTCCCATCCCTACGGGGATCCCTGCGCGCCGCCTCCGCACTGGTCGCGGCGCTGGCGCTCGTCGTCGCCGTGCCGCACGGCGCGTTCGCCGCACCCGGTGACCTGGACCGTTCCTAGGGACTGAGCGGGAGTGAGTCCTGTTGCCAGGTCTCATGCTCGGCCGAACGCCCCGGACGGTGTTGGGCGTTCTGGTTGCCCGCGTTCACTCCGCGCCCGGGCGGCACGGATCGTGTCCGTGGTCCGGGGATGCGGGGGCGGGTTCCCTCACGCCCAGCAACACCCATTCTGGCCTGGACGGTCCGATGCCCCACCGCATCACTCCGGTGCGGTGGGGGCGGTGCCGTCCGTCGCCGGATCGGGTGTCCCTGGGCGCGCCTTCCGATCGCCACAGCGGCAGCATCGTGGCGAGTGGTCTTACGGGTCGTGCTGGTGAGAGGCCTCTGCCAGTGCTGGGCGCCCCACCGGCTGGTGTAGGCCGGATCCACCGCGATGACCGCGATCCCCGTCCGGTCGGCCATCGAGGCCAGCCGGGCGCGGAGCTTTCCGGTGGGCATGCCGGAGACCAGTTGCCGAAAGCGTTTGCGGCGGCCGTACTTCTCCCGGGTCTTCTCGGCAGCGAAGTCCAGGTCCTCGACAGCGATCGCCTTGACGCCGCAGGTGCTGGCCCAGTGCAGGAGGCGGGTGAGGGCGTGGCGGACCTGGGCGTCACGATGGGGCGCGGTGCCGGACAGGTCGTAGAAGAAACGCCGCGGGGCGCCGGTCGGGTTGCCGTTCACGTCCAGGCGCCAGGCGGCGAGGTGGTCGGCGTTCATGTCGACACCGATCACACCGTGGGCGAGCACCGCCTCGATCGGGAGGGTGGGGGTGGGCGGGATCTGCCAGGACGCGGTCAGATACCAGCGGTCCCGGCCCATGTCGTAGTGGAGGCGGTAGGCGATCGCCCGGTTGGCCGCGACACGATCCGCCCACTCCTCACCCCGGTGCGCGAACGTGACCCGGCACGCCAGGATGTACCGTCCGTGCGGGGCGTTGGCCAGATGCGTCAGCGGTGCGGGCAGCTTGATGCTCACCTCGCCGTCCGGGCTGACCCGGATCGTCTCGTTGCCGTACCGCTTCCCGGACTCCCCGTCCGCCTGGCAGAACCAGCGCTCCGCCTCCCAGCCCCGGCGCCACGCGGACTCCGTGAGCTGTGCCGCCTCCAGGTGGTGCCGGGTGCGGGCCAGGCATTTGCCGCCGCGTACGACGTGCACGAGTCCGGCCTCGCGGTCGGCCCGCGCGGCGGCCAGCCGGTCCTGAAGTACCCGCAGCCGCCTCGACTTCGCATGCCACTCCCGCCGCGACCGGTAACCCCCGGGCGCCTTCTTGGTGCTCTTCTGCCCGACCGGCTGGGCCAGCCGGTGCTCGATGGTGCGGATGCCGGCTTCCAGGTTGTGGATGTGCGCCAGCTGGCAGCGGCGGGCCAGTGCCCACTGGTCGTGCGTGGCCTTGGTGATACTGCCCGCCCACCGCGACGACGAGAGCGGCGTCAGCCCCCGCTTGCGCACCGCCCACGTGTCGGCGGAGTGCTCCAGTCCGTCCCGGCAGCGCGCCTTGAGGTCCTTCGAGGCCAGCGAGCCCAGATGCGCACCCACCAGACGCAGCACCTTCTCATCGTCGGCTGTCAGGTGCTTGAGGCGGGTCCGCACAGCCACACCACTCGGACCGGACGCGACGAACGGCGCCGCCACAGCCCTCAACCCACCCACCTTGCCACCCCCGCCCGCATCCACCCCGAAGACCCCGTCGCCATGGAAAACGAGCGTCACCCGTGAAGGTCACGCATTCGATGAGAGAACGCCAGTTCCCGCGGAAACCGACCCCACCCCCGAGACACGCCACGACACAGACCACCCACACTCACTCCCGCTCACCACAACGCTCTTGAACGCACTCCATCGGCACCGGCGGTAAGGTCTCCATCGACCAGAACTACTTCCAGTACTTTGGGGAGGACGAGGAGGCCGTCCTCCCCGATGGCCGGATCGTCACGGCCGGAACCGAATGGGGCGCCACCTCCCTCACCGACTTCTCGGTGAAGCGCCACAACGCCGACGGCACCGGCGGCGAGGTGCTCACCGACTTCGAGGGCGGCGACGACCAGGCGCACGCGGTGGCGATGCAGGACGACGAACACCAGGCTCACCGCGAGGCGCCGACGTAAGCCGGAGGCAGCGCCGGTGGTCATCCGTTGACGCCCGTGTAGTGCCTCAGGCTCCACCGCCACAGCAGTCGCGCCGCCAGGTACGCCAGCACGCCGAGGAGCGGGGAGGCCGCCGCCAGCCAGTACGGGACGCCGGTGTCGTGGCCGTGCCCGGTGAGGACGGCGGCCGGGAAGTAGGCGACGAACGCGAGCGGAAGACCGTACGTCAGAAGGCCGCCCACCGCCTTGGGCAGCACGTTCAGCGGGTAGCTGCCGAAGGTGCCGAGCAGTTCCTCCAGCCAGCGGCCCCAGTAGTCGGCGGCCGGGAAGCGGAGCGAGGCGGAGGCCACCGCCGTGAACAGGGCGGCCTCCAGGAGCATGCCGCCGAGGATCGCCGCGATCAGGTACGAGACCCGGCCCGCGGTCCAGTCGAGGTCGCTGCGGCTGAGCGCGCCCACCATGAGGCCCGCGGCGACGGTCAGGTCGCCGATCGCGTTGGTGGGGAAGAAGGAGAGCTGGACCTGGCGGTGCACCGGCATCGGACGGGTCAGATAGATGTCGATCCTGCCTTCCTGGATCTGCCGGCCGATGAAGTGCATACGCCCCAGCACCAGCACGAACAGCCCGTGCGCCAGCATCCGCGTCGCTGGGATCAGCAGGACCTCCGAGCTGTCCCAGCCGCCCATCCCGGTGAACCGGGTGAGCAGGACCGTCGCGAACACGATCACCGACACCTGCCAGATCGCACCAATCGCGATCATCAGCAGGAACTCGGTGCGGTACTCCAGCTGCGCACGGAAGTTGAGAAGCGTGACGCGCCACGCGATCCGGACGCCGTTCACCGGCATCAACCTCCTTGGGACATGACACGAAGGGCGGCTCGCCGCCACAGGAAACGGGTGAACAGGGCGAGCAGTACGACCCAGACCGCCTGGATCGCCAGCTGGCCGGCCGCGTCCGACAGCGGGATACGGCCGATGTAGAGGGACAGCGGCACGCTCAGCGTCGCCTGGAAGGGCAGGAAGCCGCTCATCGTCACGAACCAGTCGGGGAAGAACCACAGCGGCGCGTACACCCCGGACAGCAGGTTCTGCGCGAAGATCAGGATCAGCATCGCCGCGTTGTTGCGGACCGTCCAGAAGCACAGCTGGTCCAGGACGAGCATCACGTGGTACAGGACCAACTGACCCAGCAGCAGGCTGAGCGCGAACACCCCCGCGACCGCCGCCGACTTGGGCGGTTCCACCACCCCGGCCGCCAGGCAGACCGCGTATCCGCCGAGCGCCCACGCGAAGCCGTACAGCTGCTCGCCGAGGGCGCGCAGGGCGTGGTAGCGCTGGGGCGGCAGCGGGCGCAGGTACCAGTAGACGATCGTGCCGAAGTGCATGTGCTGCAGCACGGTGTCCCGGCCCGCGTACTGGTCCAACTCCCGCAGCCGGGAGGCGAGTACGGCCAGTACGGCGTACGTTACCGCCTGGTCGCGGTCGAGTCCGGCGGTGGTGCCGGTGTGGGAGTACAGGCCGTGCCACAGGGACGCCACCAGCACGACCTGCACGGTCAGGCGCAGCAGTACGGCGGTCATGCGGGGCGGGGCGTGCAACTCGCCGAGCGGGGTGACGCGGGCGGTGCGCCAGGCGTGCAGGACGGCCATCAGGCCACCCCGGCGTGCACGTAGGCGGCGCGCATGACGTCCTCGAGATCCGCCTCGTCGATGGCGATGCCGGTCACCTCGTACCGTTCGATGACCGCCTTCAACGCCTGGTGCACGGTGGGGGCGTCGGGGCCGTCGGGCCCGAACACCACCTGCGGCCCGTCGTGCCGCAGCACCGCGATCCCGGGCAGCGGTACGGCCTCGGCGTGGGCGTCGGCGAGGGTCGCCCGCACCTGCCAGGTCGAGCCGAACTTGCGGCGGATCTCGTCGAGGCTGCCGTCAAGGACGAGCCGGCCGTGGTTGATCAGGACGACCCGTTCGGCGAGCCGCTCGACCTCCGTCATGTCGTGCGTGGTCAGCAGGACGGTACGGCCGCGCTGTTCGACCTGGTGCCGCAGGAACTCCCGCACCTGCTCCTTGACCACCACGTCCATGCCGATGGTCGGCTCGTCGAGGAAGACGACCCGCGGGTCGTGCAGCAGGGCGGCGGCGAGGTCGCTGCGGACGCGCTGGCCGAGGGAGAGATGGCGCACCCGGGTGTCCCAGAAGGACGACAGGTCGAGCAGCTCGTCGAACTCCTTGAGCCGGGCGGAGTGTTCGGCCTTCGGCACCTCGTAGATGTCCCTGAGGATCGCGAACGACTCGCGCACCGGCAGGTCCCACCACAACTGGGTACGCTGCCCGAACACCGCACCGATGTTGCGGGCGTTGCGCTCGCGCTCCTGGTACGGCACCAGACCCGCGACCCGGGCCTCGCCGGAGGTGGGCGTGAGGATACCGGTGAGGACCTTGATGGTGGTGGACTTGCCCGCGCCGTTCGGGCCGAGCAGGGCGAGGAGTTCACCCGGGGCGACATCGAAGGTGACATCGGCGACGGCGTGCTTGGCGACCCGCTCCGGGTTGACCAGCGAGCGGAGTGCGCCGGTGAAGCCCGGGCGGCGGACGGTGGTGTGGAAGGTGCGGGACAGACCGCGGACCTCGATGTTTCCGCTCACACTGCCAACTCCCTTGCTCTGGACGTGAGTGCGGCCGGTCGGCTGAAGAGGCCGACCGGCCGCGGGCACCTCACGACCGTCGCAGAATGTCGATCAATCGGTCAATGGATTAATCGATCACGGAGTTGGACTAACGGATCGGACTAATCGGTCACGGAGAACACGAACGAGAACTCCGTCGGCTCGGCCCGCAGGAAGTACTGCGGCAGCGGGCCCGGACCGCACGACTGGGTACCGATCCCGTGCAGGCCGTGGTCCAGGTTGACCCATACGGTGTCGTCGGCCGTGAGGTCGGTGAGGTGGGTGGCCGCGTCCAGCTGCTCGGTCGTCCAGCGGCGGGCGGTGAACCAGAACTCCGGGTCGCCCTCGATCCTGAGGCCGCCGAGCTCCACCCAGCGGACGTCGGCGCGGGCGCCGTTCTCCTGCGGACGCACGTACGGCGTCTGCAGATCGTCCACGGTCGACTGCCAACGGCCGACCAACGACGCCGACCGGGTGTCCGGATACGCCTCGCCGGGACCACCGCCGAACCACTTCACCTGGTCCGCCTCGGGGAGTCCGAGCCGGACGCCCAGCCGGGGCAGCGGCAGCGTCCACTCGCCCTCGGGAGTCACGGACACCGTCAGCCGCAGCCGGGTGCCGTCCGAGGTCCAGCGGTACACCGTGTCCAGCCCCACCTCGCGGGCGGCGGGCGCCACCCGGGTCCGTACCGTCAGCGCGTTTTCACCGGCCTCCACGGAGTCCAGGCGGTGCTGCATACGGTGCAGGCCGAGCGTGCGCCACAGCACCCCGTACCGGGTGTCGGACTGCCACTCCGCGCCGTCGTCGTTGTCGGTGGTCGCCCGCCACACGTCCAGGCGCGGACTCACGACCGACACCCCGCCGATCGTCTTCAGCGCACCGGTACGCGCGTCGAAGGACGCCGGGCCGAGGGTGATCAGCTTCTTGCCGAGCGCCGGACGGTCGGTGGGCGCCACGGACGGCAACGGGCGGGACACGCCCGGGAACTGGCCCCAGGCGACGACATGGTCCTTCGGCGCCCACGCGGTGTCGGCCGCGAGCAGCGCCCGTACCGTCCACTGCGTCTCCGCCCCGCGGGCGTCCGCGGGCGGCTCGGGCAGCTTCACGTCGGCGGACTCGCCGGCGGCGAGCGACGGGACGTTCAGGGTGCCCGCCTCGACCGTCTCGCCGTCCACCTGGTACGACCACTCGAAGGCCAGCGCGGACAGGTCCGCGAAGTCGTGCCGGTTGGTCACGCGCAGGGTGCCGTCCGAGCCGTCGCCCTCGATGTGGACCGGCTCGATGACCTTCTTGTACTCCAGGAGGCCGGGGGAGGGCGTGCGGTCGGGGAAGATCAGCCCGTCGCAGACGAAGTTGCCGTCGTGCAGCTCCTCGCCGAAGTCGCCGCCGTAGGCGTAGCCCAGCTCGGGGTGCTTGATGCCGTGGTCGATCCACTCCCAGATGAAGCCGCCCTGCAGCCGCTCGTACTTCTCGAACAGCCGCTGGTAGTCGGCGATCCCGCCGGGGCCGTTGCCCATGGCGTGTCCGTACTCGCACTGGATGAAGGGGAGTTCGCGCCGCTTGTGCGTGCCCCCGTCCAGGCCCTGGCCGATGCTCTCGACCTCGGCGTGGAAGGCGTACATCCGCGAGTACACGTCCGTGTCCCGGCAGTCCCAGTCGCCCTCGTAGTGCACGAGGCGGGAGGAGTCGCGGCCGTGGATCCACTCGGCCATCGCGGTCAGACCGCGGCCGGTGCCGGCCTCGTTGCCCAGGGACCAGAAGACGATCGACGGGTGGTTCTTGTCGCGCTCGACCATACGGGCCGCGCGGTCCAGGAGGGCCGGGGTCCAGCGGTCGTCGTCGACGGGGTTGTCCCGCCAGCCCTGCTCGGTGAAGCCGTGGGTCTCCAGGTCGCACTCGTCGATGACCCACAGGCCGTACTCGTCGCACAGGTCCAGGAAGGCCGGGTGCGGCGGGTAGTGCGAGGTGCGGACCGCGTTGAGGTTGTGCCGCTTCATCAGCAGCACGTCCTCACGCATGGTCTCCAGGTCGAGCGCGCGGCCTTTCTCGGGGTGCCACTCGTGCCGGTTGACGCCCTTGAAGAGGACCGCCTTGCCGTTGACCTTGATGAGGCCGTCCTCGAGGACGACCGTACGGAAGCCGATGCGCAGCGGCACCCGCTCGCCCTCGGTCGCCAGCACGCCGTCGTACAGATACGGCGTCTCCGCCGACCACGGCCGGACCGGGACCGTCACCGGCTCGCCGGTCGCGACATCGATGTCCAGGGCGGGCACGGTCACCCGGCCGTCGACGTCGGAGTCGACGCGCAGGGTGCCCTCGCCACTGGTGTGGTCGTAGGAGGCGTGCACGAAGAAGTCGAGCACGCTGCCCGCCGGGCGGTGCAGCAGCGTCACGTCACGGAAGATGCCGGGCAGCCACCACTGGTCCTGGTCCTCCAGGTACGAGCCCGCCGACCACTGGTGGACGCGAACCGCCAGTACATTGCCCACAGTCTTCAGCAGATGGCCGACCGCGAACTCGTGCGGCAGCCGGGACCCCTTGAACTCGCCGATGTCCGTGCCGTTCAGCCAGACGCGGGCGCAGGACTCGACGCCGTCGAAGCGCAGCACCGCACTGCCGTCCGCGGGCCAGTCGGCGGGCAGGTCGAAGACCCGCAGGTGGTCGCCGGTCGGGTTCTCGGTCGGGACGTGCGGCGGGTCGACCGGGAAGGGGTAGAGGTGGTTCGTGTAGATCGGCGACCCGAACGAGCCGTCGCCCTGCAGGACCCAGTGCCCCGGGACCGTGACCTCGGCCCAGTCCCCGGCGTCGAACCCCTCCTCGGCGAACGAGTCGTCCTCGGCGTCGGCGGTCGCCGACACCCGCAGGCGCCACCTGCCGTTCAGCGACAGGGACGCGGCGTCCGAGGACGAGTACCAGGCGCGGGGCGGGAGGGCCCCGGGGCCCGGTGAGACGTCCTCGACGTAATCGACGGCCGTCGTGGTGCGGAAAGACATCGGTCTCCAGATATCGAGAAGGGTGTCAGCCCTTGATGCCGGTCTGGGCGATCCCCTGCACCAGCCATCGCTGGAGGAAGAGGAACACGAACAGCAGGGGCAGGATGGAAATGGCCGTGGCCGCGAAGATCAGGTGGTAGTTGACGGTCTGGTTGGTCATGTAGGAGGAGAGCGCGACCTGGACGGTCCACGCACTGGGATCCTGACCGATGACCAGGGGCCACAGGAAGGCGTTCCAGCCGTTGATGAAGGTGATCGTGGCGATCGCCGCGAAGAAGTTCAGCGAGTTCGGTACGACGACGCGCCAGTACGCGCCCCAGTAGCCGAGCCCGTCCACGCGTGCCGCCTCCTCCAGCTCCTTCGGGAACCCAAGGAAGTACTGCCGGAACAGGAAGCAGGTGAAACCGCTGAAGAGGCCCGGGATGATGAGGCCCCGGTAACTGTCCACCCAGCCGAGGGACGAGACCAGGACGAAGCTGGGCACGAAAGTCACGGCGGTCGGGACCATCAGGGTGGCCAGGACGGCGTAGAACACCTTGTTGGCGTGCTTGTAGGGGATACGGGCGAGTCCGTAGCCGGCCAGCGAGCACACCAGGAGGATGCCGACGGTGTGTAGGACGGCGACGACCACGGAGTTCCACATGGACCGCGCGAAGTCCACGGTGGTGTCGTCGAACGGCTCGGTGAGGTTGCCCCACTGGATGCTGGTGGGGAACCACTTCCAGTTCTCGCCCGTGATCTCCGGGTCCGTCATCAGCGCGTTGCGGACGATCAGATAGAAGGGGATCAGGAAGAGGAGGGCGGCGATGGCGGTCGCGACGTAGAGGCCGGTGCTGCTCATGACGCCGCCGCGCCTGGTCCGGGCCGGCTTGGCCGTGACCGGCTTCGTCTTGCCGACCTCGGGTGCTGTGGTGGTCACTTGGACTCCTCACCCCTTCCGAAGCCCATGATCTTGCCCTGGAGCAGGGTCACGACGCAGATGAGCATGGTCAGGACGACCGCGCCCGCGCTGCCCGCGCCGTAGTTCTGGTTCTCGCCGAGGGCCATCTTGTACAGCTCGACCAGCGGTGGCTGGCCCCAGGTGGCCTTGGAGAGCAGGTTGAAGAACTCGTCGAAGGCCTGGTAGGCGGCGACCAGCAGGAGCAGGATCACCGCGGTGGACGTGGCCCGCAGCTGGGGCAGGGTGATGTACCAGAAGGTCTGCCAGCCCGGCTTGGCGCCGTCGATGGCGGCCGCCTCGTACAGCTCCCGCGGGATGTTCTGCAGCGCCGCGATGAACAGGATCATGTAGAAGCCCGACTGGAGCCACAGGCGTACGGTCACGATGACCAGCCAGTACCAGGGCGGGTCGGGGTTGGCCAGCCACGCGATGTTCTCGATACCGAACCAGCCGAGGACGGTGTTGGCCAGGCCGAAGCGGACGCCGTTGAAGATGGACATCTTCCAGATCAGCGAGGCCGCGACATAGCTGACCGCGGTGGGGATGAAGAACACCGACCGGAAGAACGCCCGCATGAACGTGAGCCGGTTCACCAGCAGCGCCAGGCCCAGCGAGAGGGCCCAGGTGGCCGGCACGATGAACGCCGCGAACACCGTGAACGTGACCAGCGAGCCCCGGAAGTCGGCGTCGGTCAGGATCAGTTTGTAGTTCTCGAAGCCGACGAACTCGCTCGGCGTGACCGTGAAGCGTGCCTCGAAGAAGCTGAGATAGATGCTCCAGCCGATGGGCACGAAGACGAAGATGATCAGGCCGATGAGGAACGGCCCGGTGAAGAGCCAGAAGTTGAAGGTGCTGGAACCCCTCAGGCCCCGCCGCGGCCGGTCCTTGGAGACCTTGGCCGGGGCGGGCTGGGCGACCCCGCGGGTGGTGGTGGTCGACATGTGCTTGTCCGTCCCGCGGCCTAACCGAAGAGCTTCTTGAGCTCGGTGTCGACCTTCGCCTGACAGGTGTCGAGCTGCTTCTTCGGGTCCCCGTTCTTACGGACCGAGTTGGCCATGACGTCGTTGAACGAGGCGATCATGGCCTGCGTCCAGCCGATGTTGTCGAAGTGGCCGAACTCGTTGAAGAGCTTGACGCCCTCGGCCGGCAGGCCGGTCTTGAGCTTGGTGGCGGTCTCGGCGAGGGAGGTGCGCGGCGGGATGTGGAAGCCGTAGGAGGTGGCCCAGTCCTCCTGGTACTCCTTCTGGTCGATCCACAGCCACTTCACGTATTCCTTGGCCGCTTCGACGTTCTTGCTCTTGGCGTTGACGAACATCGACCAGCCGCCGTTGTAGACCGACTCCTTGCCCGCGGATCCGACCTTCGGGAAGGGGAAGATGCCGATGTCGTCGCCGAGCGCCTGCTGCATGGCCGGCATGGCCCACATGCCGCACCACTGGATCGCGGTCAGGCCCTGGGTGAAGGCCGACGGGTCCCACCACTCGGTGGGGGCGCCGAGCAGCAGGTTGCCGCTGGTGAACAGGGAACGCAGCTGCTTGAGGCCGTCCGCGACGGCGTCGGTGTTGAAGGCGGGCTTGTTGTCCGCGGTGAGGGTGTCGGCGCCGGCCGACCAGATCAGGTTGTGCTGGACCGGGGTGAGGTCGCTGCCGAGGTAGGCGCCCTTGACCTTGCTGGTGGTGAGCTTGTCGGCTACTTCGAGCAGCTCCTCCAGCGTGGTCGGGACCTCGACCTTCGCCTTCTCGAACATCGACGGCCGGTAGAAGAAGAACTGCGGGTCGTCGATCATCCGGATGCCGTATATCTTGCCGTCGACCGTGTGCGACTTGATGTCGGCCTGGTTGAAGTCGTCCTTCACCGGGTCGATCAGGTCCGTCAGGTCCGCCACCTGGCCGCTCTTGATGAGCTGGATCTGCGGGTGGAACTCGAAGACGTCGGGCGCGTTCTTGGTGAGCAGCGCGGCGAACAGCTTCTGCTCGAAGTTGGAACCGGTGATCCACTGCGTGGTCACGTTGGCGTCCTTGTAGGCCTTCGCGTACTTCTTGATGGCCTGCTCGGTGCCGGCCTCGCCGTACGCGTGGAAGTACTGGACGAGTGCGTCGCCCGACCCCCCGCCGCTGCGGCCGGTGTTGCCGCCGCACGCGGCCAGACCACCGGCGGCGGCCAGGCCCATCGCGGCTCGCAGTACGTTGCGGCGGTCCCAGTTGGTGTTGCTCATTGCCGACATGTTGACGTCCTTGTCTCGAGTACGGCTGCGGCTCTGTGCCTGTGGCTCTGCGGCTCAGCGTCAGATGGCTCAAATGAGGGTGCGGTGCGGGACGTTAACCTTCGGCTAAGGCTTCGGCAAGGGGTTGGACGAAGTCTGTTCGAAGCGTTGTGTTGCGTTCGGAATACCGGACATGACGGGGGTGCGGGCCGCCGCACCAGCGGCCCGCACCCCCCTTTCTCAGTCGTGCATCAGACCTTCGACCAGGCCTGGTTGGCCCCGCCGTTGCAGCTGTACACGCCCACCTTGCTGCCGTCCGCGGTCGCCTGACCGCCGACGTCCAGGCACTGGCCGGAACCCTCGTTCACGACCTGGCCGTTGGAGTTCAGCAGCCACTGCTGGGAGGCGTCACCGGTGGCCGTGGGCGCGGCCACCAGTCCCGAACTCCCCGCCGTCAGAAAGCCGTTCGCGCCCTTCAGCCGGCCCTTCGCGTCGTACGACCACTCCTGCTCGGCCCCGCCCGTGCAGGCACCGATCACCGCGCCCGAGGCGTCGGCCGTCAGGCACTTGCCGGACTGCTTGCCCTGCCAGGCACCGGTGATCGCCGAACTCGGGGCGTGGCTCTTCTGGTCGAGGACGTAGGTCGTGACGGAGCGGCCCGGCAGCGACGCGGAGACCGTGCCGCCCTTGACCGCCGGCTTGGCGACGTTCGCCCAGTTCTCCTCGGCCGACGTGCGCACCGCCTTGCTCACCCGCACCGGCGACTTGCTGTTGAAGTGCAGGTCGAGGGCCGTCTCGGTGGCGTTGTGGTTGTTGACCACCGCCACCCACTGGCCGTTCCTGTCGTACGTCGACACCTCGACGCCCTCCGGCAGCCCGGTCACGTTGTGCGCGACCGAACCCGGCTTCACGAACTTGCTGTACTGGCCGAGCGCGTAGTACCGCTTGGTGTAGTACAGGGTCTGGTTGCCGTTGGCGGCGTAGTCCGGGTCGTAGTAGATGAGCCCGTCGTTCCAGCCCTCGTCGTTCTTCGCGTACGGGTCGCTGCCGATCATCTCCGACAGGGCGACCCACCAGTGGAACGCCGAGTCGTGCGCGGTCGCGAAGTCCTTGTAGATGATCCGCGACAGGTTCAGACCGCCGTCGATGCTCGGGTCGTACTCCTGCGCCCAGCCCGTGCCGCCCTTGCCGAAGCAGCAGATCTCCGTCGACCAGGACTCGATGCCGGCCGCCTTGGAGGTCTCGTAGACCTTCGCCCGGTTCGCGTCACTGGGGTTGTCGTACGTGTGGTGGGCCAGCTTGTCGACGTACTGGGCGGTGCCCGGCTGCGAGATCCACTGCGGGACCTCCTCGTTGAACTTGACCGTGCTCGTCGACTCGTCGGCGATGATGCCGGTCTTCTGGCGGCGCGCGTCCTGCTCGGCGCCCAGCGCGCGCACGATGTCGTCACGCTGGTCGACGTTCACCAGCATGCCCTCCTGGCCGCAGCTGTCGAAGCTGTTGGTCGGCTCGTTGAAGGGGCTGATGTAATCGAACCGCTGGCCCAGCTTCGCGAAGTGGTCGGTGACGTCCGCGACGTACTTCGCGAAGTCCTGCTCGTTCTCCGCCTTCAGGTAACCGCCGCAGCTCTTGGCGTTGGTCTTCCACTCGGCGGGCGCGCTGTTCACGAACGCGACCAGGTTCTCGACACCGTACTTGGCCGCGTAGGACAGGAAGGTGCGACCGCCCTTGTCCTTGCTCCAGTCGTACGTTCCGTCGTCGTTGCGGAAGTCCTCGGGGGCACGGGAGGGCGTGGTGACCGCCGTACCGCCGCCGCCGATGTTGTAGCGGTAGTTGCTGAGGTCGAGACCGCTGGAGGAGAACAGCAGCTTCGCGACCTTCGCCTGGACCTTCGGGTCGAAGTTCTTCAGGTCGTTGACCCACCACGCGCCGGAGGCACCGATGTTGTCGATGGTCTGGGAGGCGTGCGGGGAGACCTCGGCCACCGTGGGGGTTGCGGCCGAAGCGGGCGGTGCGGATATGAGGGGCCCGGAGACGGCTAACGCGGCCGCGGCTGTCAGCAGGACCGATCTCCTGGGGTGGGGGTGAGTCACGTGCATCCCTTCCGTCGTCATGAAGGTGGTGCGGTACGGCTCCTTGTGAGGGTGGTGCGTTTCTTGCCGTTCCTCTGCCCGACGGACTGCAGGGCCCCTTCGAGCGCGAAGGTCGCGGCCCCCAGGCACACCGGATCGGTGGGGATCGGGGAGAGGACGATCTCGGTGGCGGCCATCGGCCGCGGCAGCGCGTGCCGGGCCACGGCCTCCCGCACCTCGGCGACCAGCGGTTCGCCGAGGGTGGCCGCGACCCAGCTGCTGAGCACGACCACTTCGGGGTTGAACAGGTTGACCAGGTCGGCGATGCCGGCGCCGAGGTATCGGGCGGTGTCGCGGACCACTTTGAGCGCCACCGGGTCGTTGGTGAGCATCCCGCGGGCCAGCGCGTCGATGGTCGCGGTCTGGTCCTCCGGGTGCAGCAGCGTGCTGCGGGGGCTCAACTCCCGCAGGTTCAGCATGATTCCGGGGGCGCCGACATATGTCTCCACACAGCCGTGGTTGCCGCAGTGGCACAGCCGGCCGTCCAGGACGATCGTGGTGTGGCCCCACTCGCCGGCGCTGTTGCTCACCCCGCGGTGCAGTCCGCCGCCCAGGATCAGCCCGGCGCCCACGCCGGTCCCGAGGTTGACCACCACGGCGTTCCCGCGCCCGCGCGCGGCCCCGAACCACGTCTCGGCCACCGCGCCGGCGCGCAGCGGGTTGTCCAGGTAGAGCGGGTAGGCGATGTGCTCGGTGAGCAGGTCGAGCAGCGGCACGTCGTGCCAGTCCCAGTTGGGCGCGTACTCCGAGATGCCGGTCGCCCGGTCCACCTGACCCGGCACGCTCACCCCGACACCGAGCACCCGGGCGCCCTCGATCCCGGCCTGCGTGACCACCGAGCCGACGGCGGCGGCGACATGGCCGACCACCTGCTCGGGAAGGCTCTCGCCGGGCCGGACGTCCTCCTCGGCGCGGGCCAGGATGTTCAGCGCGAGGTCGAACAGCTCGACATGGACGTACGTCTCCGCGATGTCGACGCCGATCAACGCGCCCCCCGACGCGTTGACGGCCACGAGACCCCGGGGGCGGCCGCCCGCCGAATCCTCGAACCCGACCTCCGTGATCATCCGCAGGTCGAGCAGCTCGCCGACCAGCGTGGCGACCGTCGCGAGGCTCAGCCCGGTGGCGGCCGCCAGCTCCTGCCGGGAGGTGGGCGACTCGGCGATGATCTGGCGCAGCACCTCGTAGCGGTTCGCGGTGCGGATGTCCCGTGATGTGCGCTTCACCGGCCCGGTCCCATCCCTTCGGATCGTGCCGGGACGACATCGGCACCGGCGCGGCGCAAGGCTATGGGCTGCGGGGGACTTTCGACAAGGGGTTAGGAAAGGGGCTTTATAAAGTCAGACGGCGAGGACGTCCTGTACGAAGGCGTTGGCGAATTTACCCGTCGGGTCCAGCTCCCGGGTCAGCGCCCGGAAGTCGTCCAACCGCGGGTAGAACCCGCGCAGCACCGCCGCCGGCACGGTGAACACCTTCCCCCAGTGCGGCCGCGCGTGGAAGGCGGCCAGTGTCTCCTCCAGTCGCCGCACCACCGGCAGCACCGCATCCGTGTCCTCGACCCAGGTGAAGTGCAGCGCCACGGTGTCCCGGCCGTACGCCGGGCTGAGCCACTGCTCGTCGGCGGCGACCGTACGCACTTCGCAGGTCTGCAGTACGCTGGCGACCGTATCCCGGATACTGTCGATTGCATACAACGCGTCGACGGCATGCCGACGCGGCAGCAGGTACTCCGACTGCAACTCGCTACCGCTGCTCGGCGTGAACTCGGCCCGGAAGTGCGGCAGCCGCTCGTGCCAGGGCCCCGCCACCCCGAACTGCTCGGTGCAGTTCACCGCGGGCATCCCCGGCACCGGGTGCATCTTCTCGACGGCCGGCGCCGCCCACGGGAAGTCGGGCAGCGGCTGGTCGGTGCGCCGCTTGAGCCACACCTGCCGGAAGCCGGGCGCACGCCAGTCGGTGAAGAGACTCACGCTGTACGCCGCCGCCATCACCGTCTCGAGCGTCTCGACGTCCAGCCCGGCCAGGGGCAGTTCGGTGAACACGTGCTGCTCGACCTCGAAGGAGGGCTCCAGGTCGAGGGTGAGCGCCGTGACGACACCGAGGGCGCCCAGCGAGGTCACCGCGCCGCCGAACCGCTCGTCCCCCCGCCCGACGACCACCGTCGACCCGTCCGCCGTGACGATCTCCACCTCGCGCACGGCCGAGGCGAGCGGCCCGTTGCCGACGCCCGAGCCATGCGTGCCGGTCGCCACCGAACCGGCCACCGAGATGTGCGGAAGGGACGCCATGTTGGGCAGGGCCAGCCCGTGAGCGTGCACCTGGCGGGCCAGCTCGGCATACCGGACACCACCGCCGACCCGTACCGTGCGGGCCGCCGTGTCGACGTCGACCTCGTCCGGCAGCGCGGCCAGGGACAGCAGGACACCGCCCGGGCCCGGCTCGGCGATCTCGTTGAAGGAGTGCCCGCTGCCCAGTACCCGCACCTTCGCACTGCCGGCGACGAGGTCGCCGAGCGCGGTGAGCGAGTGCGGGCGGTGCAACTCCTTCGCGAGATAGGTGATGTTGCCCGCCCAGTTGGTGACCGTCTCCGTCATTCCTGTCGTCCCTCTCACAGAGTGCGTTTCGCTGACCTTCTCATTTGCGGGTGTATCGCCCGACGCGAGGGACCCGGCACGGTTCCCGCGGAGGCGAGGGCATACCGTGAGGAGTCGTACGTCCGATCCGGAAGGAGACACGGGATGGGCAGCCGTACCGCACTGGTCGAGGATCTGATGGAGCGGTTCCCGCACGTACCGCGGGAAGCCGTCTTCAAAGAGGATCTGCTCCGGGGTGGTGTGGCCTTCGATCCCTCTGCCCTCAGTGACAACGAGGGGGGCGAGGTCAAGCCGAAGTCCTACTTCATCTTCTCCTTCGACCACGGCACCCTGCCCGAGCTGGGCGAGGCCGCGCTCCGGCGCCCGCCGGAGGAGATCATCCTCACGGGCGGGCCGTACGACCTGCGGCGGACCGTGGTCTCGGTGCGCGTGAACCCGGCGTCGCCCTATCGCGTGGCCGCCGACGAGGACGGCGTCCTCGGGCTCTACCTCGACGGGAAGCGGATCTCCGACGTCGGGGTGCCGCCGATGCCGGAGTACTACCGGCACACCCTCGCGAGCGGGAAGTCGGTGATGGAGGTCGCCCCGACCATCCAGTGGGGCTATCTGATCTACCTCACCGTCTTCCGGGTCTGCCAGTACTTCGGCGCCAAGGAGGAGTGCCAGTACTGCGACATCAACCACAACTGGCGCCAGCACAAGGCGGCGGGCCGGCCGTACACCGGGGTCAAGGACGTCGAGGAGGTCCTCGAAGCCCTGGAGATCATCGACCGGTACGACACGGCGAAGGCGTCCACCGCCTACACGCTCACCGGCGGCGCGATCACGTCGAAGGTCGCCGGGCGCGACGAGGCCGACTTCTACGGGCACTACGCCAAGGCCATCGAGGAGCGTTTCCCGGGGCGGTGGATCGGCAAGGTCGTGGCCCAGGCGCTGCCGCGCGACGACGTGCAGCGGTTCAAGGACTACGGCGTGCAGATCTACCACCCCAACTACGAGGTGTGGGACCGCCGTCTGTTCGAGCTGTACTGCCCGGGCAAGGAGCGCTATGTCGGCCGCGACGAGTGGCACAAGCGCATCCTCGACTCGGCGGAGATCTTCGGCGCGCGCAATGTGATCCCCAACTTCGTGGCGGGCGTGGAGATGGCCGAGCCCTTCGGCTTCACCACGGTCGACGAGGCGATCGCCTCCACCACCGAGGGCCTGCGCTTCTTCATGTCGCACGGCATCACGCCCCGCTTCACCACCTGGTGCCCCGAGCCGACGACCCCGCTCGGCAAGGCCAACCCGCAGGGCGCGCCCCTGGAGTACCACATCCGGCTGCTCGAGGCCTACCGCGCCACCATGGACGACTTCGGCCTGTCCTCGCCCCCCGGCTACGGCCCGCCTGGCCCCGGCCGCGCGGTGTTCTCCGTCAGCTCGTTCATGGACAGTCTTCCGGCGGCGGAACCCGCTGAGGAATCGACGACGGTATAGACGGTACAGGTGAGTGATCCGGCGGTCGCGTCCGTACAACAGGGCAGGAGTTGCAGTTGCGGGGGCGCGGCCGTCCTGTCATGACATCTGAACAGGGCGCTTGTCAGTTGTGTGGGAGGCGTGAAAAACTTCTCCCCTGCCCGCGAGGTTCCCCCCAACTCCTTTGCCATTATGGCGAGTTGACCTCGCTCGTCCACGCAGGAGACCCATGCCCGACCTGCCGACTCCCCAGGACGCCGCTGAGGCCGCGCTGTTCTCAGAATGCTGGGACGCCGTGCTTTCCTACGCGGACCTGTGCACGTCCGGCTCCACCGCGGCCACCCGACTGGCCACGGAGGCATTCTCCCTCGGCATGCGCGAAGCTCGCGACGCGGAGTCCGCTCCCGCCCGCGGTGCCGGCCGCCGCCCGGCCCGCCTGCCCCGGATCCCGCTGCTGCTGACCGCCGTACGCAACACGGCCGCCGCCTGGGAGAACCAGGGCCAGGGCCACCAGCTCGATCCCCAACTGCGGCTGTGGCTCAACTCCGAGGAGGCCGCCCGCTACAACGGCCCCCCGCTGCAGCGCCCGCTCGCCCTGCGCGGCCTGCGCGACCTCCAGGAACCGGACGCGGCCCTGCTGTGGCTGGCCGAGGTGGAGGCGCTGCCGCTGACCGTGGTGGCCCGCCGGCTCGGCCTCGACCCGGCCCTCGTCGGCGAGGAACTCACCCAGGTACGCGGCCTGTTCCGGGACCGCAGCCATCGCAACCACCTCGACACGCCGATGGACGCGCAGTGTCGCAGCTACGCCCGGCTGCTCGACGCGGTCACCCGCTCGCCTGCCGCCGACACCCCGAACGACCTTTCCCGGCACCTCGCCCGCTGCGTGGGCTGCGCGGAGGCAGCCGCCTGTCTCCGGCTGCACGGGGGCGGACTGCCCTCGGCCCTCGCCGGCGGAGTGATCGGCTGGGGTGGCCTCGCCTATCTGGAACGCCGTCGCAGGGCCGCCGAGGTCCGCCTCGGTGCCGGGCGCCCGGCACCGGCGGACCGCGAGGACGGGCCGCCGAACCCGGGCGCCCACAAGGCGCGCGTCGTGCGCAACGGCCTCCTCGTCGCGGCCGTCCTGGTCTCCGTGCTGGCGCTGGCCGTCTCGATGATGCCGGGCGCCGGCACCGACAACGGCGCCGCGTCGCCCGGTGACTCGGCCGACCGCCAGCCGGTGGCCGACCCGCGCTCGTCCGTCCCGTCCGCCGACGAGCAGTCCGCCTCCCCGGAGCCGACGGCCACCGCCTCGCCGAGCGGCACCTCCCGGGCGTCCACCGGGCAGAACCCGGGCGCCACCCCCCAGGGCACGACCTCCTCCACCGCCCCCGGCGGCCCCGAACCGGATCCGGGCACGAGCGAACCCGCGGCCTGCCGGGTCAAGTACGACGTGGTCGGGGAGTGGCCCGACGGTTTCCAGGCCACCGTCACCGTCACCACCGAACGCGCCCTCGACTCCTGGCGCGTCGCCTGGGCCTTCCGGGACGGCCAGCAGGTCGGCCAGATGTGGGACGCGAGCTTCGCCCAGAACGGCTCCCGCGTCACCGCCACCGCCGCCGCCTACAACAAGACGGTCACCGCGGACGGCAGCCTGGCCTTCGGCTTCCTCGCGTCCTGGCGGGGGAAGAACTCACCGGCGTACGACTTCACGCTGAACGGGCAGAGCTGCACGAAGGCCTGACGGCCCGGCGCAACGAGTGCGCCGGGCGGGTGAATGTCGCCGGGCCGCCCACCGAAAGCACCGACGCCACGGAACCAGTACAAGGTGATCGGTGGCAGGGGTGTTTCGTGGCGGCTGCGGCAGCACGGGTACGAGCGGGCCCGGAAGTGGCGGGTCCGCAAGAGCGGGTGGTACGCACCGCTGCTTTTGCTGACCTTTCTGGGGGCGCTGCTTCTGCTGTTCCTGATGGTCACGGCCGTTTTCACGCTGGGCGGCATGCATCGGGAGAAGGACCCCGACTTCGACTCACCCATGGTGTGGATCGACACCCAGTGCGATGAGAGCGACATCTCCTGCAGCGTCCTCCAGTCCGTCTTCATGCCCTTTCTCACCCTCGCCCTGGCCACCGTCGCCTACCTCTTCTTCCGGTTCAACCGGGTGCGCAGGGCGTATCTGAAGAGGGCCCTGGAGGCCCCGCACGAGATCGTCGAGACGGCGGGGGGCATCTTCGGCGAGGTGGTGGGCCGCGACCAGCTCTGCGCCGTACTCATGGAGGACCTGCGGGACAGCCGGTTCCGCCGTACGCACGTCGTCGTCGGAGGCGTGGGAACGGGCAAGACCGCCCTGGTCGTGCTGCTGACCCGGCAGCTCGCCCGGTACAACGCCGTCGCCGTGCCGCTGCGCCTGCGGGGGGCCGAGGGCGACCTGGACTTCCGGCAGCTGGCGTTCGAGCGGTTCTCCCGCGAGGTACAGGGCCACCTCCGCTCCGGTGCCGAGGGGGAGAAGGTGTGGCGGCGGTTGTGCCAGCAGGGACGGATCGTCGTCCTCGCGGACGGGCTGGAAGAGGCGCTGACCGGTGAGGAACTGGCGGAGGAACGCGACACCATCATCCGGCTGGCCATCCGCCGGGCGAACGACCAGGGGCTGCCGCTGATCGTCACCTCACGGCCCCACGACTCGCTGCGGGGGATGGAGGCATCGCTCACGGAGCTGGAGCCGTTGAGTGAGGAGGCCGCTCTGCGGTACATCTCCTCCGGCAGCAGCCTGGAGGACCGGCAGCGGCTGGACTGGATCGTGGAGAAGGCGGGCATCGCCGACGCGCCCACCTATCTGCAGATCGCCAGAGAGCTCCACGAGGAGGGGCTGCTGGAACGTGCCGTGACGCGGCGCTCCGAGGAGCAAGCGGTGGAGACGCGCGGTGGGGACCGTGCCGCCCTCCGCTTCCATCTGCTCGACACCTGGTTCAACGCGCTGACCAGCGGTCGCTTCCGTCCCGAACTGCCGCTCAGCCAGGAGGAACGGCGGGCGAGCATCCACTATCTGGCGGCACTGGCCTGCACCGGGCTGGCAGCGGACTCCTCGGAGGTACGGTTCGCCGACGTGGTCGACGAGCAGGACCTCTCGCGGCCCCGCTACCCGGAGATCGTCCAGGAACTGATGAGAAGGGTCGAGGACAGCCGGCTCGACATTCGCCTCGCCGCGCACTGGGGGGCGCGCATGGGGCTGGTGGAGATCGCCGGGGATCGCGTCCGCTTTCAGCACAGCATCATCCAGGCCCACCTCGGATCCCGGTTCATGAACGCCGTGATCCATCCCGACGTTCCCGCCGAGCCGAGGCAGGGGTCCTACTTCCCCGCGGCGCTGGAGAAACCGGGACGCGAGCTGCTGATCGCCATGGTGCTCCACTCCCGTACGGCCGAAGGCTCCTGCGTGCACGAGGAGACGGAGGCCGGCGCAGAGCCCTGGTGCCCGGTGGCGGCCGCGCGCGACCTGCTCCTGAACGCCGCCTGCCGGGCGCAGATGGCCAGGGGCGACCTGCCGGAATCCCCCGACGAGCAGGCGGTCGGCGCCGGGGACGCGGCCGCGCGGACCCAGGCCTTCTTCGGACGTACCCTCCACACGAATGCGCTCGAGCTGTACGCGGCGGCACTGGAGATCGACAGCATGGACGCCCGACCGCAGCAGCACAGCATCGCGATGCGGCTGTGCACCTCCTGGCCCGACCTGCGCGCCCGGGATCCACGCACCCTACGGGTCGCCAAGTCCCTGCTGGTGTCCCGCTTCGGCGAGGCGATGCGGGGTGTCGCCGACCGGCGGACCCTGCGGCCCGCCTATCTCGAACTGTTCGACATCGCATGCCAGGAGCCGTCGTACCCCCTCCGCGTGGCCATCGCGCAGGAGATCGGGGCCGGTGGCGACGCCGCCTTCGCGGTACTCCAGCCCCGGTTGCGCGGACCGCAGGTCGTCCAGGGCCGGCGGATGGAGCGCGGGAACGAGCAGGAGGTGATCCTGGAGACGTACGACGGGCAACAGCCGGAACTCCTCGCCGAACAGGTAACCAGGAGGCACCGCCGGGCGGAGGGCGAAGCCGCCCGGGCCCGGCGCGAGCTGCGGGAGCGGGAGCGGCAACGCCACGAGGAGTTCAAGCGGGAGGCGGAGGAACGGGAGGCCGAGGAGAAGGAGTGGCGGGACAACACCATGTGCGCGTGGCTGATCCCCCTCCTCGTGGGCTCGGTCACCACGCATCGTCATCAGGACACCCCCTACGAGTTCCTCGAGAGCTGGGTACGACGGGTGGGCGAGCCGGAACAGCAGGACGCACCCGCCCTCGACCTCGCCCTCGAAGTGGCTCTGGCCCAGGGGTTCAAGTACGCGGCCAACCGCAGGCACCGCCATCCGCACGCCCGCGCCGAGGCGCGCGAGTACCTGAGCGAGCAGGCCTGGGACATGCTCAAGCGCACCCGGTTCTGGTTCACCCGTCTCACGCTGCTGCACGCCCTGACGCTCTGGGACCTCCCCGACGGCGGCACCGTCACACGACCCGAGCGCGGACACGGCTCCGATCCCGCGGAACAGGTACGCCAATGGCTCGCCCTCCCCGACGGGGAGCGACAGCATCCCTTCGTGGAGGCCGCCGCCGAACTGTGCGTCTGGGCGCTGGAGTCCCGCCGGCCCGAGCGGTTCCTGTGGATCGACGAGTCCGGCGTCGCCGCCCACGTCGGATCGCAGACCGCCGCACAGGGTGACGACCGCAAGCACCACCTGTGGATCCCGTCCTCGACGGGCTGGAGCACCCTGCACCGGCGCGCCCAGCAACTCCTCGCCGACGTGCTCCTGCTGCTCAACCTCGCCGAGCGGGGCGACTGGCCCAAGGACCGGCTCCGTCGCCTTCAGCACACGGCCCGGCCCGATCTGCCACCCTGCCTGACCCGGGACCGCAGCCCACTCGACCCGAGCCGCACGATCGTCCGTAAGGCGGCCTCACAGGCGGGCTCCAACTGCAGGGACGACTGCGCCTTCGAGCTGTGTCCCTACCCGCCCAAGGGCCTCGACGGACACCGGGTGGAGCTGAGCCAGGCCTTCTGCCGCGCCCAGTCCACCCTGCTGTCGCGGTCGGGCTCCACCCTCCGACCCGGTGCGCCATGGCAGCGGCGCATGGACGTCGGCGAACTCAGGGAGTTCTGGGAGCAGATGGGGCAACGGGCACAGGACAACCCACGCCCTCGGTAGCTTCGGGACCAGGAGGCGCTCGCTCCCGACGCCTGGGAACGACGCATGGGCGGACGAGCACTCGCCCGCGCTCAGAGGTCGCCCACGTCGACCAGCCCGTCCTGGATGGCGCGGGCCACCAGGCTTGCCTTGGTCCGCGCGGGGCGGCCGACGTTCGCGTACTTGATCCGCACCCGGTCCAGATACGAGTTGACCGTCCGTACGGAGATGCCGAGGCGCTGCGCGACCAACTCCTTCGACTCCGACTGGAACCACTCAATGAGCACGTTCTCCTCGCGTGCGGAGAGTTGGGGGCGGTCGGCGCGGGTGTTCGTCCCCAGCGCGCCGGCCAGTGCGGGCGGCATGTAGGGCCGCTCGTCCGCTGCCGCCAGCGTCGCCTCGACCAGGTGGTCCCGGCCCTCGCTCTTGGTCAGATAGGTCGCGGCTCCCAGGTCCAGGCAGCTGAGCGCTGTCTTCTCGTCGTCCCGCATCGAGTAGACGACCACCTGCCGCCCGGCGTCGACGAGTCTTCGGAGGCTGCCGAAGGCGGGGCCGCCTTCGCCCAGTTGCAGATCCAGGACGACGACATCGGCCGTGCTGCCTGGCGCGGTCCAGGCTTCCCGTACGGAGTCGCCGGCCGCGACGACGGTGATGGGCCGCGGCGATGCGGCGAACCACGCCTCCACGCCCGAGAGGATGGCGGGGTGATCGTCAACGACGACCACGCTGACCGGTGCGTTGTCACTCATGTCAGGTCAACTCCGGAGGCCGCCGGTCTTATCCAGCCGGCATCCACCCACACACTTCCGCCGCGCGTCGTTCGCGTCACGGTCACCTTCACGTCCGTGGCACGGCCGTGTGCCTGAGCGGTCTCGTCCGTGTCGCGGTCGTCGGCGCAGTCCTCGCTGACCACGCTCACGCGTACCGTGCGGGGTGTCCACACGACAGTCACCCGCGCTGTCGAGCGGGTACGGCCCAGAATCACCGCCACCGGGTCGACCAGCTCCCTGCGTACCTCCACGGGCACCTCACCCGGCCGGCCTCGTACGGCCAGACTCACCGTCACCCCCTGGTGTTCGGCCACCTCGACGCATGCCCGCAACTCGTTGAGCAGCGGGTCCAGGACGGCGTCGCCCTCCGCGAACAGGCGGCGCATACGGGCGGCTTCCACGCCGCACCGCAGCCTGACCTCCTCATCGTGGGGGCTCAGCACACCGTGGCCGAGGCCCACGAGCAGCGGCACTGTCGTCGCCGTCAGGGCGCGGTAGCGCTCCTTGTGATCACGCTGCATGTCCTCGTGGATGCGTTCCCGGGTGCGCAGTTCCTCCTCCCGTGCGGTCGCGGTCCCCGCTGCCGGCGCCGTACCGTGGAGCAGGTGCGTCATCAGTACACAGACGGAGAGCTGGAAACCGCAGTTGGATATCGCGGAGATCCCCATGGTGGCCGACTCGGCGGCGGTTGGCGCCCCCGACAAGAACACAGCGGTCGCGTTGAGCCCCACATGCGCCCCGAGGAACGCTGCGAACACCCTGACCCGCAGGTCTGCCAGCAGGAACAGCGCATGCCAGCCGACCACTGCGAACGCCCAGTCCGCCGCACCTGTCAAGCGCTCCGGCGGAAGCGTGAACGCACATACCGCCGAAACGGCCAGCACCGAGCCCAGACTCCACCCGCGCGCCCTCGGCGGGATCTGCCTGCCACGCAGCAGATAGGCGCCCCCGGTCGCCGCGACGGCGGCGAGGCAGACGAAGGCGGCTGTCTGTGCCCACGCAGGGTCGTACACGTCCTGGTAGGCCGTGAGCTGGCGCAGCGACATGGTGAACTGCCACACCAGGCTGATCAGCAGCACGGCCAGTTGGGTCCCGTAAAGGAGCCTCCCGCGGATGAGGCGGACGACAGCCGTGTGCTGTGCTTGGGTGCCGGGCGGGCGCGGTACGCCCGTCACGTGCGCTCCGTCCCCTGCCTGTGACGCCTGGGCCCGGCCGTGCCAGCGCCACTGCACGTGGGTCCCGGTGCCCGGATGTGAGGTGACCGTGGCGGAGCCTCCGACCGCGTGCATCCTGCCGATGATGGAACCGGAGATGCCCCGGCGCCGTGCGGGGACGGACTGCGGGTCGAAGCCCCGTCCCGCGTCGGACAGTTCGACGACGGCGCCGTCCCCCTCCGGCCATGCCCTGAGCTCCGCTTCCCGCACCCCGGCATGGCGTGCCACATTGGTGACGGCCTCCCGGACCCCGTTGAATATCGCAAGCCCAGGGCTGGACGGCATCGCGAGCGGACCGTCGATGTGCGTCTTGAGCCGCACCCTGGCCTGTCCCTCACCCTCGGGCACGCAGCCGAGGAGTGCCCCGAGGTCGACGCTCCCCGTCTCGAATCCGGGCATGGCGGACAATGCCTCCAGATCCTGTCTGGCACGTGGAGGCAGCCACGACCAGTCCCGGCCGTCGCCCTGGGAGACCATCAGCAGCGTCGCGCTCGCCGTGTCGTGCAGGGTCGCCAGGTACTCGCGCTCAGTCGCCCTCCGCGCGGCGGCGACATCGGCCTCCCGGCGCGCCGCCGCCCTGGCCGCGGCCGACCGGTCAGCCGCCCTGGCCAGTGCCCGAACGATGAGGTAAGCGGCCCTCGACAGGCCCACTTGGATCAGCAGGCGCACCAGTGGTATCAAGTCGGGGCTGTGCCCGGGCGAGGAGAGGACGTCGCCCAGCACGAAGACGACAGCCCCCAACGCGGCCAGGGCGGCCGCGGCCACTGGGCGCGTCGCCCACTCGTACTGGAAAGTGATGACGCTGATGCCGACAATCGCCTCCACCATCACATTCGCGCCATCGCCGCCGATCACCGGCTGAGACAGCCCCGTCAGCACCACCACGGCCGCGTCCAACGCCCACAGCAGGGCGAGCGGGAACAGGCACGGGCGGCGCAGCGCGTAGAGGCGCACACCACAGGCGAGGAGAGCGGGCACCAGCAGAGACATCGCCAGGGGAATGTCCGCCACGTCCGCCGAGACGACGCCCAGCGCACCACACAGACAGACCACGGTGGACCGCAGCCACACCCCGAACCGCTCGAGGGCCAGGATCACCAGGCGCTCACTGGACCTGGGCCCGTCTGACGACTCGATGGCTCCGTCCCCGTTCCCCTTGCGTCCCCCGTGCCACCTGGAGACACCCCCGTGCCACATAGGAACAAGGGTAGTTGGCCCTCGATCAAGGTAGAGCAAGTCCGTCGCCTGCTCGGTCCCTTGTTCCTTTGTGGGGCAAACGACCGGCACACTCAGCGACCGGGCGCGGCTACTGTCCCCGTCGTACAGAGGCGTTCGAGGCGAGCAATCCTGCCGCCCCTCACTCTGAGAAATCGGGGAAACGTATGTCCATCGGGAAGGGCTTGGTCGCGCTTGCCGCATGTGCCGCCCTGGGCGTGACGGCGCTGAGCACGAGCCCCGCGTCGGCAAGTGTCTCGCAGGGGGTCATCTTCGGCAGCGGCACGATCACCGATGACTGGGGGGATGAGGGCCCTCTCTGGGAGGGTGGCAGATACCAGATATCCAACGCGGTCGGTCTGTGGCAGTACGTCCTGTGGGCAGAGGGCGCCATAGAACAGAACGGCACCACCTACGACTACGCGGACATCGACTGCGATTTCGGCCCCAACACCACCTATGCGACGAAGAGACTGCAGGGGAGGTGGGGCGTGGAGGCGGACGGCGCCGTAGGCAGCCAGACCTTCAGCATCGCGGACAACCACCTCCGGGGAAGCACGGGCGAGGTCACCTATTTCGGTAGAGCGCGCGCCGTCACGTTCGTACGTAGCTCTGGTGGCGCCTACCGCTTTGAGAACCCCGAGGCGGGTGTGGGCTCGAATTGGTGGGAAACGGCACTTTACGACCCCTTCGCGACCTGCTTCGTTCCTGGCGGCTGAACCCGGCACGGAGAGATCAGAGGCCGTGGTCACCACTGGTGACCGCGGCCTCCGCCGGCGCCGAAGCACTCATCGCGCAGAGCCCCGCACAACGTCTTGCACATTGTGAAAACACTCAATCCCGAGGAAGCGCATGGCCGACGAGAAGGTACTCGAGGCCCAACGGTGGGTCAACAGGACATATTCCAGCGTCACCGGGTACAGCCCGTGCGCGGAGAACGGTCTCACCGGCTGGGGAACCATGCGTGCCCTGACCATGGGGCTCCAGCACGAACTGGGCATCAGCCCGGTGGTTGCGGCATTCGGCCCCACCACCCTGTCCCGGCTGGAGGCCCTCGGCCCCCTCCACGTGTCATGGGCAGAGAACGCCAACATCGCGCGCATCCTCAAGCATGCGCTGTTCTGCAAGGGTTACTGGGGCGGCTACTACGACACCGGCGAGATCGAACCCGCCACCGGCGACGCGATTGGCGAGATGAAGTTCCAGATGGGACTTCCGATCGACACCACGGTGCAGGCACGCATCTTCAAGTGCATTCTCAACATGGATTCCTACGTTCGGACGGCCGGCGGTTCGGATGCCGTGCGACAGGTCCAGCAGTGGCTGAACGGCCGCTACTGGCAGAAGAGTGCATACTCCATAGGGCCCTGTGACGGGAACTACTCCCGAGACGTGCAAAAGGCGCTCATGGTTGCCCTGCAATACGAAATGGGCATTGCGGCGCCCAATGGCAACTTCGGGGAGGGGACACAGACCGCCCTGCGACGCCACACGGTGGAGCAGGGAGCCAGCGGAGTCATTGTCCAACTGTTTTCCGCTGCGTGTGTGTTCAACTCGCCTCTCCCCGGCGGTGCGACCGCTGAGTTCACCGACGTTTTCGGCCCCGAACTCGCGTCATGGGTGCGGGAATTCCAGGAATTCTCGCTGCTGGAGCAGAGCGGGGGCGACTATCGGACGTGGTGCCAGCTACTCGTGTCCATGGGCGACCCCGGACGCCCTGTGAGCGGCTCGGACACACGGTTCGAGATCACGCCGGCACGCGCTCGGTGGCTGGTCGACGAGAAGTACGAGGTGGTGGGCCGCTACCTGTATGACCCTCCGACCTCCACTCTGGACAAGGAGATCAAGCCGGGTGAGCTGGACACTCTCTTCGCCGCCGGTCTGAAGGTCTTCCCGATCTTCCAGGCGAACGCCCGGACGCTGGGCGACTTCACGACCATGGAGGGCTATTCCCATGGGGCCCTGGCGCACGACCTGGCGCGCGAGTATGGATTCAACTGGGGCACGGTGATCTACTTCGCCGTGGACTACGACGCCACCCAGGCGGAAATCGACTCCGCCATCGTTCCCTACTTCCAAGGTGTGGCCGCCGCTCTCGACCAGCGAGGAGGGCGATACCGGCACGGCGTGTACGGGTCTCGCAACGTGTGCGCCAATGTGTCGGAGAGGACGGGCGCGAAGTACTCCTTCGTGTCGGGTATGTCGTGGGGTTTCTCCGGAAACCTCGGATACCCGCTACCGGCAAATTGGTCGTTCAATCAAATCCAGGAGATTTCGGTCACCAACGGGGCCGACTCCTTCGATCTCGACAGGGACGCCGTCTCCGGCCGAGACAGAGCGTCGAGCTCCGTGAATCAGCCCGCCAAGCAATACGACGGCTTTATGGCCGGTATCGAGGACCTGTACGGCCTTGCCGTGCAGTACGGCAAGGGTGACCCCAACCAACTGGTCATGGAGTTCGTACGTCACGATGCCTACGGAGGTCTTGACTGGGCATATCTCATCGGATCCTACGACAAGGACTTCGTCGCCTACGCCGAGGCGCGGGGTATGGCGGTTCCGAAGCAGTTCGTGGATCCGTTCACCGGAGCGCACCTGGGTGCGGAGCATTTGCTGGCGACAGCGAACGGGGTCTTCAACCACCCGCCGTCAGACAATCGGCGGTCCGTGAACAGCGGTGATATCGCGGGCTGGGGCGGCGACCTCATCACCCTCTACGCCGACTGGAGAGACGCCTTGGACGTCTATCCGAACGGGCGGGAATTCGTCAACGAGAACATGGCGAGCCTCGACGCGCAGACCACGTTCGGATACTCCGACTTCATCGAGGATGCGGATGGATATCTCATCGCGCAGGCGTGCCTGGCGGGGCAGGATATTGTGACTGCCTTCAGGGAACGCTACGAGAACGGCAGCGGGGCCCGCAGATTCACATCCTTCTGGGAATCGCGCTTCATCGGGAATGCGGACGACGCCGGTTACGCGACCCACAACGTTCTGACTGCCGAGCGATCTCCGATCACCGAGGCCCGGCTGGGACTGATTACACGCCGGGGGATCGCAACCTTGCCCGCTATGCTTCCCTATTCCGAGTTGGAGCAGTTCGAGCTCGGTTTTCTGGACGTCCTGAGGGGCCGAGTGAATGGAGAGTCCTGAGATGCGAAGTTGCCTGACGAGGAGAGGCAGACAGGCGTGATTGACCGTGAGGTATCTCGCCGTCGGTTCGTAGGCGGCGGCGCCGGGATCCTGGGTGTGGTGACGCTGGGATCGGTTCTGTCCGCTGCACCGGCCGTTGCTGTGCCGAAATCCGGACGGGAGTGGCGGGAGGACAGCACGGCGAATGGTTGGAGGGTGCTGACCGAAGCTGATGCGGAAGAATATCGCGTCGAGGGCAGCGGCTTGGCGATTCGTCTCGCAGCCGGGGACGCGGCAGTACTCCTGCTGCACGTCGCACGGCGATTCCACTACGAGATCGACGCGCTTCGCACCGGTGACCTCCACGGTCACAGCACCTCGCGGCTCGTCAACCACCCCTTCGAGTCGAACCACCTCTCCGGCACCGCGATCAACATCCGACCGCATGCTTACCCCTTGGGAGTCAGCGGTGGCCTGTATCCAGCCGAACTGGTGGTAATCCGGGATATTCTGGCCGAACTGGGCGGCACGGTCGCATGGGGCGGCGACTTCACCACGCCGAAAGAGTCGCATTTCGAGATTGCCCTCGCCCCGACTCACCCCAAGGTAAAGGGTGTGGCCCGCACGATCAGAGGCTGGAACGGGAATCCGGGGAAGGGTGCGGGCGCCACGGACGCCTTTGCGCCCGCCCGTCGCTCCCGGGCCGGAGCCTTCGAGCAACGCCGACCAGTACTTCACTAACACGTCGTGACTTGACGGGTTGTCGGGTGCGGGGTGCGGGGTGCGGGGAGCGGTCGAGGCCGGTGCGGCGTCGTCGCCATGCTCACCAACCATCCCACGAGAAGGAAGTGCCATGAGGACAAGGATTCTCCGAAAGACGTTCGTTCCCGCCGCCGTCGCCGTGGCTCTCGCGGTCGGCACCCTCGCCGGCGCAGCACCCGGCTACGCGGTCCCACAGCCCGCCACCACCGCGCGGGTGACCCAACCGGCCATGGCCGAGGGCGAAGTCGGGGCGCAGGCCGTCGTCAACCTCGGTCTGACCGTCCGTAAGGCCAAGGGCGTACAGACCTGGCTCAAGCGGTTCCACGGTCTCTACAGCGGCCCTATCGACGGCGCATTGGGATCCAACAGCTGGATTGGGATACAGCAGGTTCTGGCCCTCTACAACGGCTACGAGGGCGACATCGACGGGATCCCCGGCACTCAGACCAAGAAGGCTCTGCAGCGCTTTCTGAACTACGAGGGCTACAACGCCGGCACGGTCGACGGCATCTGGGGTCCTCAGAGCACGAACGCCTGGGCCGCCTTCGCCGACGCCATGGTCGACTACTACAACATCCCCTGACGAAGGGGGCCCGGCGGACATCTCTTCGCCCGGGCGTCGAGTTCGTCGACCCAGGCGCCGTCGCCGCGGCGGGCGGGACCTTGAGGGTGGCCTGGCAAATGGCGTCGGCGATGGTCATGCCGACAGCTGCTTGGCATAGCGCCGGGATCAGGCCAGTGCCCTTGCCGGCGTCGACGACGCCGGCAAGGGCACTGTGTCGACGCAGTCGGACCCAGAAGAGGGAAAGGTGTCCGCGGTGTGGCCCGGCAGGACAGCGACGGGCGACGGGCCGGTGCGTGACCACGTCCATGGCCAGACGCCCCCGAACGTACCGCCGCTGCGGTTCGCACGCGTCGCCACCGGCTGACCGCCGGCCGCCAGGCCACGTTGGTGGGCGAGGGGATCACTTATTCCGTGGCGCCCGAGGGCGTACGCCTCTATGGTGAATGCGAATCGCGCGGTGGCCGGTGGCTGCCGTTGTCGGCCGAGTGAGACAGGAGGTGTGACCGATGGCTGTCGTTGAGATGGGCGCTGCCCGCATCCGGAAGTTCATCCACTCCACCTCCGTGGTCTCCGGCTGACCTCTTTCTTCTCCCACGCCTGTGTGCGTGTGCCGGGGCCACCCTTGTGAAGGGTCACCCCTTGTCTTTCTCATCGCTCCAGAGTCCGTCGTCGTCGACCTCACATCCGCTCGCTCCCTACGGCTGGGACGACGCATGGGCGGACGAGTTCGCCCCCCACGAGCCTGAAGGGCTGCTGCCCGGGCGGGTGATCCGGGTCGACCGCGGACAGTGCGACGTGGTCACCGCCGACGGGATCGTCCGCGCGGACACCGCGTTCGTCACCCCGAACGACCCGATGCGGGTCGTGTGCACCGGCGACTGGGTCGCCGTCGAACCCGCGGGCAACCCGCGCTACGTACGGACGTATCTGCCACGCCGTACCGCTTTCGTACGCTCCACCTCCTCCAACCGGTCCGAGGGGCAGATCCTCGCGGCCAACGTCGACCACGCGATCGTCGCCGTGTCGCTGGCCGTCGAACTGGATCTCGGGCGCATCGAACGGTTCCTCGCGCTGGCGTGGGAGTCCGGGGCGCAGCCCGTCGTCGTGCTGACCAAGGCGGACCTCGTACCGGACGCGGCGACGCTCGGGCATCTCGTCGAGGACGTCGAGACGACCGCGCCGGGTGTGCCGGTGCTGCCGGTCAGCTCCCTGGACGGGGCCGGACTGGAGGTCCTGGTGGCCGTCGTCTCCGGTGGTACGTCCGTGCTGCTCGGCCAGTCCGGTGCGGGCAAGTCGACGCTCGCGAACGCGCTGCTCGGCGAGGACGTCATGGACGTACAGGCCACCCGGGACGCGGACGGCAAGGGACGTCACACCACGACCACCCGCAACCTGCTCGCCCTGCCCGGCGGCGGGGCCCTCATCGACACGCCGGGGCTCCGGGGCGTCGGCCTGTGGGACGCCGAGAGCGGGGTCGGACAGGTCTTCTCCGAGATCGAGGACCTGGCGGCGCGCTGCCGGTTCCACGACTGCGCGCACGAGAGCGAACCGGGGTGCGCGGTGCTGGCGGCCATCGAGGACGGTGTGCTGCCCGAGCGGCGGCTGGACAGCTACCGCAAGCTCATCCGGGAGAACCAGCGGATCGTCGCCAAGACCGACGCGCGGCTGCGCGCGGAGATCAAGCGGGACTGGAAGCGGAAGGGAGCGCAGGGGAAGGCGGCGATGGAGGCGAAGAGGGGGCGCTGGGCGTAAGGAGACGGGCGTGGGGCGGCCCAAGGGGCACTGAGGGACAGCTCGGCGTCCGATTTCCGCCAGCCGCGGGCCTGGCCCTGGCCCACACTGGATGACGTGATGGACGAGGACACCAGGTACGAGGCGGTCCGCAGCCGGGACGGGCGGTTCGACGGCGAGTTCTTCTTCGCCGTCGAGACGACCGGCATCTACTGCCGGCCCAGCTGCCCGGCCGTGACGCCGAAGCGGCACAACGTCCGCTTCTTCGCGACGGCCGCCGCCGCGCAGGGCTCCGGGTTCCGGGCCTGCCGGCGGTGCCGGCCGGACGCCGTGCCCGGCTCCGCCGAGTGGAACGTACGGGCGGACGTGGTGGGCCGGGCGATGCGGCTGATCGGCGACGGTGTCGTCGACCGGGAGGGCGTCGCCGGGCTCGCCGCGCGGCTCGGCTACAGCGCCCGGCAGGTCCAGCGGCAGCTCACCGCCGAGCTCGGCGCCGGGCCCGTCGCCCTCGCCCGGGCCCAGCGGGCGCACACCGCACGCGTCCTGCTCCAGACCACCGGCCTGCCGGTCACCCAGATCGCGTTCGCGTCAGGCTTCGCCAGCGTGCGGCAGTTCAACGAGACCATGCGGGAGGTGTACGCCTCGACGCCCAGCGAGCTGCGGGCCGCCGCTCCGCACGGCGGCCGGGCGGCCCGCCGTACGGCCACCCCGGACGCCGGGATCCCGCTGCGGCTCGCGCACCGGGGGCCGTACCAGTCCACGGCCGTCTTCGACCTGCTGGCGGCCGAGGCGGTGGCGGGTGTGGAGGAGGTCGGCGGGCCGCGCGGGCGACGCACCTACCGCCGTACCCTGCGCCTGCCGCACGGCACCGGGATCGTCGCCGTCGACGAGCGGCCCGGCGCCGCGAGGTCCGCGTCCGGCGCCCATCCGGGCGGCTGGCTGGACGCCCGCCTCCATCTCACCGACCCCCGCGACCTGACCACCGCCGTACAGCGGCTGCGCCGGCTCTTCGACCTCGACGCAGACCCGTACGCCATCGACGAACGGCTAGGCGCCGACCCACGGCTCGCCCCGCTGGTCGCCGCCCGGCCGGGGCTGCGGTCGCCGGGCGCCGCCGACCCGGAGGAACTCGCGGTGCGGGCGCTGGTGGGGCGGGCCGAGGCGGAGCGGCTGGTCCAGCGGTACGGCAAGACGCTGGACGCCCCCTGCGGCAGCCTCACCCACCTGTTCCCCGAACCGGCCGTCCTCGCCGGGGCCGAACCCGACGGCACCCTGGGCGCCCTCACCACCGCCCTGGCCGACGGCGCCGTACGCCTGGACCCGGGCGCCGACCGCGACGACGCCGAGGCGGCCCTGCTCGCCGTGCCCGGCCTGGACGCCCGTACCGTCGCCGCCGTCCGCACCCGGGCCCTGGGCGACCCGGACGTCGCCCCACCCGACTCGGACATCCCCGACACCTGGCGCCCCTGGCGCTCATACGCCTTGCAACACCTGCGTGCAGCAGGGGAGTTGGAGTACTGATGACCGCCGACAGGATGACCGCCGACACGATGACAGCCGACACGCATTACGCCACGCTGGACAGCCCGGTCGGGCAGCTCCTCCTCACCGCCGACCCGAGCGGCGTGCTGACCTCGCTCTCCGTCCCCGGCCAGAAGAACGGGCGTACCGTCCAGGAGGGGTGGCACCACGACCCCGACCTCTTCCGCGCCGCCGGGGAGCAGCTCACCGCCTACTTCGCCGGTGAACTCAAGGAGTTCAGCCTGGAGCTGCGCGGCGAGGGCACCACCTTCCGCGAGCAGGTCTGGGCCGCCCTCGACACCGTCCCGTACGGCGCGACCACGACGTACGGCGAGATCGCCGCCCGTATCGGCGCCTCCAGGGCCGCCGTACGGGCCGTCGGCGGCGCAATCGGCGCCAACCCGCTGCTGATCCTGCGGCCCTGCCACCGGGTGATCGGGGCGGACGGGTCACTCACGGGGTACGCGGGCGGGCTGGAGCGCAAGACGAGGCTGCTCGCTCTCGAAGGGCGTCCCGCGGTGGGACAGGGCTGGGGCTAGGCGTCGTCCTCCAGTCCCCAGCTGTGGATCCGCCGCGGATGGATGCGGATGACCTCCTCGCTGAAGTGCGGGCCCAAGTCGTGCGGGCCGGTGAGGAGTTCGGCCTCGCCGCGGATGTCGATGCCGCGCACTCTCCACGGCTTCAAGCTGATGATGTCGTCGACGACCAGGGCGACCTTCGGGTTCTTCAGCAGGTTGCGCCACTTCTTGGTGCGGCCCATCGCGTAGCCGCCGACCAGGATGGTCCCGTCGGGCCGCGGATGGAAGCCGACCGGGTTCGCCTGGGGCTGGCCGTGCGGGTCGACGGTGGCCAGCCGTCCCAGGCGCTGGGACCTGAGGTACGCGCGCTCGGCCTCGCTGAATTCGGTCATGGCAGTCAGCCAAGCACTCCGGGCCCGCCCGGCGCATCGGATCCTGGCCCTAGTTCCGGGGACCTACGACGGTCGCGGCGCCGCAGCCATGAGGTCTGTCGGCGCCGCCATGAGGTCTTGGGTGCCGCCATGAGGTGTTCGGTGCGGATGCCGGTCTCATCCCCACAGCACCGCCCCCAGCCACGCCCCCATGATCAGCAGGCAGGTGAACAGCTCCGTCAGCACGCTGGAGCCGCCCGAGCGCATCGCCGTCCGCAGGGCCGCCATCGCCTCGCCGTGGCGGCCGAGCCGGAGCCGTTCGTACAGGTAGATGCCGCCCATGAAGCCGGGGATCGCGCCGAGGACCGGGATCAGGAAGAAGCCGGCGAACGCCCCCACGCCGGCGTACACACCCATGCGAGCGGTCGCGCCGCTCGCCCGCAGCCGTCGGGGCGGCAGTGCCCAGCGCACCACCTGGGAGAGGAACAGAGCGACGGTGGCGCACACCAGGACGGCCCAGGAGAGCGGCTGGGGGTCCTTCAGCGCCCACCACATGACCGCGGCCCACACCAGCCAGGAACCCGGCACACCGGGCACCAGCACTCCGCCCACACCCAGCAGAATGACCAGGCCGACCAGCAGGAGGTCCACCACGCCCATCTGTCCAGAGTGCCGGAGGACGAGCGAAGACGCAGGTCAGCGAAGCCGGCTAGGGCCGCTCACCAGGCCCGTTCCCGCGCCCGGTGCCGGGCGGTCCTGAGGCCGAGGCCGGGCTGTTGGGGACGCACTCGGCACGCCGTTCGAGGGGTGGTGCGGCGCCGGATTTTCCGGATGCCCCGTTTTCATACCGCTCCCGCGGTGGACAATTAGGGGCATGAGCCAGCAGGGGGGAAAGCCCAGCGGTCACGAGGACGACTGGTGGGGGCAGCTGTACGACGACACCACCGAGGACACGGGCCCCACGGCCACGCCCGACTCACTGGACGACCGGTTCGCCTCGGCGGCGGGGACGGTGGAGGGACGGGCCGCCGCTCGGGGCGGCACCGAGGGCGGGATCCCGGCGCCGCGTCCCGGTACGGCGGGCGTCGCGGAGGACGCGGTTCCGGCGCCGCAGTCAGGTGCCGGCGATGTCCCTGAGGATGGGCTTTCCGCGCTGCGGTCGGGTGTCGGGGATGCCTCGGGGGGTGGTGGTTCCGCGCCGGCGTCCGGTGTCGGTGACGCCTCGGACGGCGAGGCTCCCACGCAGCGAGCCGGTGGCGCCGGGCCGGTGGACGTGCCGAGGCCTGACGTGCCGAGGCCTTCGGAGTTCGCGGGGCAGCGCGCTCCCTGGGAGCCGCCGCCCGATCTACCCACGGGGCCCGCGACCTTCCCGCCCGGACCGAAGCCGCCGGGATTCGCCGAGCAGCCGCCACCGTGGGGACGCGCGGCGCCAGGGCCAGGGTCCCCTGGCCGCGCCTCCATGGAGACCCCCACGACGACCTTCCCCGACTCACGGACGCCCCCGGACCCACCTCCCCGGCCCTCGTCCGCACCCCCTCCGCCGCCTCCGCCCTTCGGGCCCCCTCCGCCCACACCTCCCCCCGCACGCGGGGACACCGAGGCCGCTGTGCGGGGCGTCGACGACGAGCCGGTGCGGGGAGGGCTACGGGGCACCGCCGGCCCAGTTCCGCAACGCGCCGCCGCCCCTTGGGAGCCGCCACACCCCGCCCCCTCCGGCGCGCCCGGCGTCGACGTCGGACCCGGGCAGGGCGGATGGCCTGCCGCATCCGCCGGAGACGGGGCAGCCGCCCCGCTCGCCGAGGGGGCTGGCGGCCCGGTCGGACCTGACGGTGGGCCTGCGTCGGTCGCGGGTCCTGAGGAGGCGGCAGGCGCCCCGGGCTCGGCAGACCGCGTGCCGCGGCGGCCTGCATGGGAGCCGGCTGGCGTTGGATCTGACGGTCCGCCCGGGGCGGGCGTGGGCCCCGCTGGCGCGGCCGACGCCCCGGGCTCGGCGGGCCTCGTGCCGCAGGACGTCCCCTGGGGGCCGCCCTCCACCGGCACATCCGCTCCGCCTCAGGGCGCCCCCCTCGCCTCGTCCGCCGCCGCAGCGGACGCCCGGAACACCGGCCCTGACGCAGATCCGCCGGCCGATTCGCCCAGCTCTCGTACTCCCACCCGGGTCGACCTTCCCGCGCTGCCGCTCGACCCCGTCGGCCATGTGGGCTCCGGGCCGCCCACCTACGAGGCCGAGCCCACCGCGTTGCCGCCGGCGGATCCCGACGACCTCGACGATCTGGTCGCGGACACCGTGCTGGACGGGGCCCGGTACGGGGCCTCCACGTTGCGCGCGGCCTCCGTGCGGGGGGACTCCGCGCGGTTCCGGGGTGAGCCGCGGCGGGATGCGCTGCTCACCGCCCGCTTCGGGACCGGGGACCACGCGCTCGTCCTCGTCGCGATGGCGACCGGTGCGCGCGCCACGCCCGGTGCGCACCGGGCGGCAGCCGAGGCGTGTCACTGGATCGGGCGGGCCGTGGGGCGCAGTCACGCCCGGCTCGCCGAGGACATAAGGGCGGGCCGGCGCGGCGACCTGAAGTCGGGTCTGCACCGCCTCACCGACCGCAGCCTCGGGAAACTCCGCGCCAGCGCCGCCGAGCAGGGCATCGAACCGGAGGAGTACGCCGCCGCCCTGCGCTGTCTGCTCCTGCCCGCCGACCCCGAGTGCCGTACGCGCGTCTTCTTCGGCGTCGGCGCGGGCGGACTGTTCCGGCTGCGCGACGGCGAGTGGCAGGACATCGAACCGCGGGTCCTCGACGTCCCCGGCGAGCCGGTCGTCGGTTTCGGCTCACTGCCCGCCGAGACCCCCGAGGGCGACCGCCTCACCATGGACCTCGGCATCCCGACGCCCCCGAGCCCGTACGAACCCGCCCCCGAGCCGCCCCGCGAACCCTTCCGCTTCCGCGCCTCCGTGGCCCGTCCGGGTGACACGCTCCTGATGTGCACCGGCGGCCTCGCCGAGCCGTTGCGCGGCGAACCCGAGCTGTGCGGGTATCTCACCGGCCGATGGTCCGGCCCCACCCCGCCCGGCCTCGCCGAGTTCCTCGCCGACGCCCAGGTCAGGGTCAAGGGGTACGCGGACGACCGTACGGCGGCCGCCGTGTGGGAGGCGTGACGGCGTCGGCAGGTACGCCCCTGGCTCAGTCGGTCCTCTCCACCCACTGGCGCGAGACGTCGTACCAGTAGCGCGGCAGCCCCTTGATGCTGCTGGTCCGGAACGGGCGGCCGTCGTCGTCGATGCGGACCGTGCCGGTACGGCCCTGGGAGGACCAGTCCAGCTCGAGGTACCAGCGGCAGTCACAGCCCTCGGTCTTCGCGGTGACCAGCAGGACCTCGGGGTCCTCGGCCGACACGCGGTACGGCAGGCGCATGGCGGGGATCGGGGTGCCCGTGTCGTTGCCCGCGACGGGGCGGGCGATGGGGCGGTCGATGTCCAGGTCGACGTCGAAGTAGCGGGGGGTGACGGCGCCGCCGCAGCCCTGGTCCATGGAGTAGGCGGTGCCGGGGGCGGGGTCGGTGCGGCCGACGACCCGTACGCGCAGGGCCTCCAGGACCACGGCCGTGGAGGTCCGACCCTGCACCGAGATCCGTACGTTCGTGTCACGCCCGTGCACCGCGTTCTGGGTGCCGGCCCAGGTGCCGGCGTCCTGCGGGGCGGGCGGCGGGGGAACCTCGGCGGGCGGCTTGGCGATGACGTAGTCGTGGCCGCAGCCCAGCGCCCAGACCTGGGAGTCGGCGGTCCAGGTGAGGGGGACGGAGGGCGTGCCTGAGCCGTCCTGCTTGTGGCTTCCCGAGGGGCTGCGGCTCTGATCGGGGTCTTTGGAGGGCTGTGACCCGGTGCCTTCGGTGCCTTCGGTGCCCTTGGCCGAGGGGGAGCCGGAGGTGGTGGCGGAGGGGCTCGGCGAGGTGGCCGAGTTGTGGTGGCGGCCCGGGGTGCCCGGCGCGGTCGTATCGGACGGGCCGCGCGAGGACTGCGCGGAGTCGTCCGCCCCCGGCGAACCGGACGGCAGCGCCGAGATGCTGCCCAGCGTGACGACCAGCACCGCCGCGACGGCCGCGGACACCAAGGTGCGTCGACGGCGGTACCAGGGGTGGCGGAGCGGGGGAGCGGGAGCTTCACTCGCCGGAGGCGCGGGCTCGTTGTCAGTAGATCCGGGCTCGCCGTCCGCGGAGCCGACCTCGGTGTCCGCGGCGGCCTCCGTCGGCCCGGTCTCCGTAGCCGCCGCCCGCGGCCGTTGCCGTGCCGCCACCGCCGGCAGCCACAGCCGGTGCAGCTCCAGCCGCTCCTCCGCCGTCGCCCCGCACAGGGCAGCGAACCGTTCGACGGGGGCGAAGTCCTGGGGGACCGCCTCGCCGGCGCAGTAGCGGTGCAGCGTGGAGGTGTTCATGTTCAGGCGGCGGGCGAGCGAACCGTAACTGCGGTCCGTCCGTTCCTTCAGCCGCGTCAGCAGCGCCGCGAACTCGCCGACCTCGTCCCTTGGTGCCGACACCGTTCCCCCGTCCGTCCCGGATCCGTATCCCAGGCACTCCATATACCTGCACGTCAGAAGGGCTGGGACGGTTCCACCATGGCGAATCGGCCGTCCCCTGTTGCGCCCGTCTGCTGTGACCGCTGATGCTCTTGGTGTCGCACCGACGACCGCCGGACCGACCATCCGGCGTCCTGGCGGCGCATTCCACACCCACGCACTCGTTCACGGGGGACACCCATGCCCAAGCGCATCCGAGCAGGCGCGCTCACCGTACTGGCTATCACGGGCCTCACGCTCGGCACAGCACTCGCCGTACAGGCCGATGCCCGACCGGCACCGGCCGCGGCGACGAAGACCGCCACGACCAAGGCCGTTGCGATGAAGGCCGCCGCCGCGCCCAGATTCCTCGCGGCCGCACAACTCCCCCCGCATCCCGCGTCCTCCTGGACCGCGGGCAAGGTCACCGACGGCGTCCCGGACGAGCTGCGGCCCTGTCTGGAGGAGGCGCTCCTCGCCTACGACTCCCGGTACCGCGCCTTCCACACGGACCTCGACACCAACGCCCGGCAGCTCACGGTGGTCGTCGGCTCCGCCGCGAAGGCCAAGGCGCTCGCCACGCGTCTGAACAAGGAGATCCGCTCCTGCGCGACGCGCATCGAGAAGGCCGACCCTGAGACCGAGGCCGCGTACAAGGGCTATGGCACCCTGCCCGTCGAGGAGGGCGCCCGCGTGCACGGCTTGCACACCGTCACGTCGTGGGGTGCCTCGGACATCCGGCTCCTCTCCGTCGGGCGGGACGGCAGGGCCGTCACCGTCGTGGAGTGGGCACAGTTGGGCGGCTTCGGTGACGCGCCGGTGAAGGCATTCAAGAAGACGACCGTCACGGCGGTGAACAAGCTCTACTGACCGCACGACCGCCGCGGACCGGGGCCGCCCTCCCGCACGGGGGTCGGGCGGGTGGCCCCCGGCGTCGGCGGGACGTCACAGCGCCTCGCGCCGGCCGTAGCCGCAGCGTGAGGATCTGGAACGGCCGCAGCTCGAAAACCAGGGGGGATTCGTGCAGCGGCCGTTCCAGAAGGTCGGTCCCCTCGGCCCGGGACACGGCGAATCCGGGCGTCAGCTCGGCCCGCGCAGCAGCGTCAGCCGTACGGTCGTGCCCAGGCCGCCGGGGTGCGGGGTGAGGAACCAGCGGATTCCGGCCAGTTTCGCGAGCTGGGGGAACGCTGCCATGCAACCGAAGGAGTCCGGCAGCCAGATCTCCTCCGTGTCCACGCCCAGTCGATGTGTGCGGGCCGGGCCGCCTGGATCTCGTGCATCAGCTCCAACAGCACCTCGACGTCGAGGACCAACTGCCACACCTGTTCGTCGAGTACGGCGAGGTCGGCAGAGCGGAATCGGTAGATGGGCCCATCGCCGGCGGTCAGGACGGCACCCAGTTGCGTAGGCTCGAAGCCGTGCAGGACGGCCGGATTGGCGGCCGTCCTGCGGGAGCAGACGCACCCCCTCGCCTCCGCTCGCCGGGGACGCGACCGGGAGGTGGCGGTTGCGCGGGTGAATCCCTTTCAGGGGTACGCCCGCCGAGTCGTACAGCAGCCCTTCCGCCTGGATGCCCACTCCTCCGGCACCCGGCCCTCCAACCGGAACCAGCTCGTCGACCAGGGCTTTCCCCACACCGTGCCGGACGCGAACGGCTCGTGGGCGGCCTGCAAGGCCTGGTCCACCGGCACCGGTTCGCCCGGCACGTGCCACACGGACAGGACCAGCGGCACGCGCGCCGCGTTCCGGGCGGGCTTCCACCGGCGTTCGGTCGTCGTGCACGACGGCTCCTCGGCGGCTCGGAGGGCTCGGTCCAGGAGGCGTTCACCCGGCCGGGAGCACCGCCTCCGTGGTGGCGCAAGGCCCCGAATATGGCCGAACACCTGGTCGTTGACGATTCGACATGACTGTCAGGTGCCCCACGGGGCATGGATCCTCGTGAACGTGTTCGAGCAGGAGGGGAACCGACATCGGCACGCGGGCGGGGGTCATGAAGAGGCAGGCACGAGGAGGCGGTCCCATCGCGACAGGGGCCTTCTCGGCGGACACAGTGGAGGACAAGGCCGACAGCGCCATGGAAGAGGCGCGGGCGCCGCAGCTCAAACGCAGGCTGCGGCGGGCGGACCTGGGGGCGGTGCCCGAGTCGCGCAAAGCACTGCGCGAGCTGTTACGGCACTGGGGCAGACCCGGACGGGCAGAGGTCGCGGAACTGCTGACCAGTGAACTCGTCACCAACGCGATCATCCACACCGACCACGACGCGCTGCTGACGGCCACCGTCGGACCGCGTGGACTGAGGGTGGAGGTGCGGGACTTCGTGTCCCGCAGACCGAGACTGCGCGTACCGAACGCCGACGACGGTACGCACGGCCGGGGCCTGGTCCTCGTGCAGTCCCTCGCGGACGCGTGGGGCGTGCGGGTGCACGGGGTGGGGAAGGCGGTGTGGTTCGAGCTGGACGCGGGCGTCGCCTGAAACGGGACGGGGTGCGGCTCGTGTGAGCCGCACCCCGTCCCGTATGCGCGTTGCTTCTAGCCGAACTGCTGCTCAAGGTCCTTGAGCTTGCGCTCCAGGGAGTCCAGACGCGGCAGGGCCATGGTGTCGTCCTCCGCGGTGAGGTCGACGGTGATGGGGTCAGAACCGCTGCGGACGGGCTCGAGGGAGGGCCGCTGGCGTACGGGCAGTTGCTCCGGCGCTATGGCAGGCTCCGCGGAAGCCCGGTCCGACGGCCCGCGCTCCAGGGTCGCCTGCGCCTCCAACTGCCGGCCACGGCCGACGAATCCGCGGTGGCCCCGGCTGATCGCCTTGAGCTGCGCGCGCTCGACCCGCTCCTTGTCGCGGCGCCGCATGCGGGCCGCTTCCTTCTCGCGCTTGTCCTCGCGGACCTCGTCGACCGCCTCGTCCAGGCTGCGCACGCCCTCCAGGAGCATCAGCGACCACGCCTTGTACGTCTCGCGCGGGGCGCGCATCCAGCGGACGGCGCGGATCTGCGGCAGCGGTCGGGGCACCAGGCCCTGCTCGCGCAGGGCTGCCCGGCGGGTCTGCTTCAGCGCGCGGTCGAACAGCACGGCCGCCGACATCGACATGCCGGCGAAGAACTGCGGGGCGCCCGCGTGGTCGATGCCCCTGGGCGCGTGCACCCAGTTGAACCAGGCCGCCGCGCCGGCGAACGTCCATACGAGTATCCGGGAGCCGAGCGCCGCGTCACCGTGGCTGGCCTCGCGCACCGCGAGCACGGAGCAGAACATCGCCGCACCGTCGAGGCCGAACGGGACCAGGTACTCCCAGCCGCCGGACAGGTTGAGGTTCTGCTGGCCGAAGCCGACCAGGCCGTGGAAGGAGAGCGCGGCCGCCACCGCCGCACAGCAGAACAGCAGCACGTAGGAGGCGGTGCCGTATATGGCCTCCTTGCGCCTCCGGCGCTCCTCGCTGCGCTCCCACGAGTCGTCCGCGCTCGCGTCCTTCCCCGAGGTGCGCTTGCCACGCGCGAGCACCGCAACCGCCGCCAGCATGCCCAGGAGCAGTACGGCGCCCGGAAGCAACCAGTTCAGCGATATGTCGGTCAGTCTCATCTGGGGTCCCTTGCATTGGGATAGGGCGTAACGCCCGCCATAGTGGCCCAATCCCAACGGCCCTCAGGCGTTTTCGGGGCAAGAGGCCGCCAAGGAAGTGCAAGGGGATGCCCAGGGCGGCGTTCTGCTCGAACTGCCGCGTGAGGGGCGGGAGTTGAGTTCGAATAAGACTACCCGTACGGGTGGTTCCACGGAAAGTTCCTGCGCGGTGTGAGGAAGTTGTGAATTGCCTGTAACCGGGCGGGCGTCTCAGTCGCGAGTGATCCTACGGGACGGATGTTTCCGTCCTGAGCTGAGGGTGCCTCAACTGGCCGCGGCCGCCGTCAGCTTGGCGATCCGCTCCGCGTCGCAGGTGCGCGGGCAGGTGACGCAGGTGTCCTCGGGCTCCAGTGTGTAGAACATGCAGCAGCTCGCCCGGTCCCGGGTGGGCAGCGGCTCGCCGTTCGGTCCGGTCAGCTGGCGGAAGGCCGCCGAGCCGACGTACGGCTTGGTCGATCCCGGCAGCAGGAGCTCCAACTCGCGTTCGGCCCGGCGCTGCTCGCTCTCGCCGAGCAGTTCGGCGACGTACCAGAGGCCCTCGACGATCTCGTCCGTCACCATGCCCCACAGGGCGCGGTCGCGGCGGCGCATGCGCGGTCCGAACCCGGCCAGCACCGGTTTCATGTGCTCGGCGACGGCCGCCCGCAGCTCGGCCCGCAGCGCCTCCTCGTCGGGGACGACGCGGGCGCCGGGCAGGGTTGCGGCCGGGTCGTCCGGCAGGCAGGCGAAGGGGCCGGGGCGTACGGCGAAGGACATGGGGCCCTGGGTGCGGTCGTACGAGACATGCGTCACGGGGAAGCGCGGGACCCGGCGGTGCAGGAACCACGGCGCGGTGATCAGGAGGCAGGCGGGCCAGGCGTACCGGTGCAGACCGAAGCTGGCGATCACGTCCGGGCGGCCGGGGCGGCCGTGGTCCCGCCGTACCTGTGCGTCGTCCCAGGCCAGGAATCCTTCGAGGCCGGGGCCGCCCTCTGCGAGCTCGGTGGCGGCGACCCAGCCGCCGCCCTTCGGGGCCTGGTCGTCGAGGGTCAGTTCCGTGACCGTCAGCCCCGGGAGGACCTCGGTGACGCGTGCGTAGGCGTCCGCGACGGCCGAGCGGGGGGTGGGTGACGGGACGGGCATATGGGACCACCGATTCGCGATCGCTTGTAGGTAAGGCTTACCTTACCCGGGGTGTCCGGCATTTGAACTGTCGGGTTATGCCCTAATCTGCTTGACGGACGAGTAACAACCCGCCGTAATGACCCGAAGTGCCGACACGTCCGGAGGAGGACCCCGTGATGCAGGGTGCGCAGGGCTCCGCCGAGATGGGGGCGGGGGCTGGGGCTGCTGGGGCTGGGGCCGGGAAGCCTCCGGTTGGTGCGGTCAGGGTGCCGCCGCAGGCCCGGGCCGTAGACGTGGACCGGGAGCGGGGCACAGCCCCCGGCGCCGTCCGTGGTGAGCACACCCACAGTGAGACGCCCATCCCGCGGCCTCGCCCCGCCGTCCAGCGGTCCTCCGTGCGCGGGCAGATCCTCGACGCCCTGCGCACCTCGCTGGTCGCGGGCGAGCTCAGGCCGGGCGAGGTCTACTCCGCACCGGCGCTCGGCGACCGCTTCGGGGTCTCCGCGACGCCCGTCCGGGAGGCGATGCAGCAGCTCGCGCTGGAGGGCGCCGTCGAGGTCGTTCCCAACCGGGGGTTCCGGGTGGTCGAGCGCGGCAGGCGTGAGCTGGGGGAGCTGGCCGAGGTCCGGTCCCTCATCGAGGTCCCGGTGATGCTGCGCCTCGCCCGCACCGTGCCGGTCGACCGCTGGACCGAGCTGCGACCCCTCGCCGAGGCGACCGTCCGCGCCGCGGCCTCCGGCTGCCTGGCGACCTACGCGGAGTCCGACCGCGCCTTCCACCGCGCGATGCTTGCACTCTCCGGCAACGAACAGTTGGTCCAGATCGCCGAGGACCTCCACCGCCGTGCCCAGTGGCCCCTGGTCGGCGGGCCCGGCTCGCGGGGGCGGGCGGCTGAGCTGGTGGCGGACGCGGCCGAACACATGGCGTTGTTGGACGCGTTGATGGCGGGGGATGTGGGCGTGGTGCGGTCGCTGGTGGGGGAGCACTTCGCGGGTGCGGGTTCTCGCTGAGAGTGGTGGGCGGGGGATGCCTGCGGCGGCCTGTGCGGGTTGGGTGGTGGGTCGGGGACGTGTCGGGGGGTGTCCGTCCTCGGAACGGCGCGGAATCGGTCGGCTACGGAGGTACCGGCGTTGACGCGCCAACCGCTGCGGGCGGACACCCCCCGACACGTCCCCTTGCCGCCGTACGCGACTGCGGGCGCGTCCACCTTCCGACCGACCACCGTCACCTCTCGGCCGACCGAGTCGGCCACCCGCTAGGGGCGAAGTCCAGCCTCCAGAACCACGCTCACCTCTCGGCCAACCGAGTCGGGTGGTGCGTGGAGACCCTCCCCGGCCCTCACCCACCCGCCGGCGGCGCGGTCCCGGCGGCGACGTTCATCTCTCGGGCGACCGAGTCGGGTGGTGCGTGGAGACCATCCCCAGCCCCCGCCCGCCCCTGGGGGCGCAGCCCCAGGGGTGAGGCCCACCCATCGACCCACCGAGTCGGGTGGTGGGTGGGCATAGGTTGGGGGTCTGGGGGCGGAGCCCCCAGGCGGTGTCGGTGTCCACGCCGGGTGGTCGGCTATGCCGTCGCCGCGGGAGGCACCGGGGCCAGTTGGCGGGCCAGCCATGTCGGTACGCCGCCGAGCAGTCGGAACAGGCGGCGGGCTTCCTCGCGGAGGCGTGAGGCCTCGGGTTCCACTTCCGCGTCTGCCAGGGAGGCCAGCGCCGGGGCGGTGCCGACGAGGTAGCCCAGCTCCTCGCGGATCCGGAGGGATTCGCTGAAGCCGTGTCGGGCCTCTGCCAACTCGCCGTCCCGGAGGGCGAGTCCGGCGAGGTGACGCCAGGTGAAGGACAGCAGGAGGGGATCGGAGTGGGCGGTGGCGCCGGCGTGGGCGCGTCGGTACGCCGCGCGCGCGGCCTGCGGGGAGTCCGCGAGGTTCTCCGCCAGCAGCCCTCGCCGGAAGTCGAGCAGCGCCCGCCCCGGAGTCCCCGGAGGGATCAGCGCCGCCGCCCGCCCGAGCGCCGCCCGTGCCTCGTCGGCGCGGTCCCGTACGCCGTGCAGCGTGGCCGCGTAGGCAAGTTGCCCGCGTTCACAAGCGGCCGCGCCCCGCTCGTCGTCGCCGTGGGCCAGCGCCTCGGCCGTGCGCAGCGCGTCCTCGGCCTGTTCCCAGCCCTGCTCGGTGTACAGGCACCGCTCCACCAGGAGGGAGGCGCGTTGGAGCGCGGCCGGCGCGGTCACCGGTTGGAGCAGGGCGGCGGCGTCCGCCCAGCAGGCGCGGGAGCGTAGCCGCCATACCGCGGTCTGGAGTGGATCGTCACCGGCGGTCGTTCCGTTACCAGACATGGCGGTATGCGCCACGTTGCCCTCCCCGAGCACGCCATCGAGCTATGAGTGGTGGCCGCATCTCAGCACGAATCCACCGGCCGGGCCAAGGGGGTGGGTGAAGGAATTCACAAAGTCGGGGGAGTCGCGGGGGGTTCGGTGTCAGCTCATCCTCAGTGCCAGGAAGAAATCCAGCTTGTCCTCGAGGCGGGAAAGGTCACGACTCGTCAACTGCTCGATCCGCCCCACCCGGTAGCGCAGCGTGTTGACGTGCAGGTGGAGACGGGTCGCGCAGCGGGTCCAGGAGCCGTCGCAGTCGAGGAAGGCCTCCAGGGTGGGGATCAGTTCGGCGCGGTGCCGGCGGTCGTAGTCGCGCAGGGGGTCCAGGAGGCGGGCCGTGAAGGCCCGGCGGACGTCGTCCGGGACGAAGGGGAGCAGGAGCACGTGGGAGGCCAGCTCCTGGTGGCCCGCAGCGCAGACCCGGCCGGGGCGGGCTGCTGCGACTCGGCGGGCGTGGCGGGCTTCCTCCAGCGCGCCGCGCAGGCCCTCCGCCGAGTGGACCGAGGCGCTGACGCCGAGGGTGACGCGGCCGTCGTCGTCGAGGCCGGCCGACAGGGGGGCCCGTACGGACTCCAGGAGCAGGTCGGCGATGATGCCCGCCTCCGAGCCGTCGTGCTCGGAGGAGACCGCGGGGAGGGGGACGAGGGCGATCGCCTCGTCGTCCGTGTGGGCCACGGCGATGCGGTCGGAGGGTTCGGGGCCGGTGGCGAGGGGGTCGACCAGGATCTCCTCCAGGAGGGACTGGGTGACCGGGCCGCCCTCCAGGTCGCCGCCCTGCCATTCGACGCGGGCCACGACCACCTGCCAGTGCGGGGCCGCGCCGAGGCCGGGCAGGAGGACGGGGGCGGCCACGCGCAGGCGGGCGGCGATCTCGGCGGGCGCGGCGCCTGTCTGCACCAGCTCCAGGACCTCCTGGGCGAGACGCCGGCGGACCGTGCGCGCCGCGTCCCGCCGGTCGCGCTCGACCGAGATCAGCTGGGTGACGCCCTGGAGCAGGTCGAGCCGTTCCTCCGGCCAGTCCCCGGCGTCCGCCTCGACGGCCAGCAGCCAGTCCGACAGCACCGTCTCGCGCACGTCCCGGGAGCCCTGCGCGGAGCGGCCGCCGCTGCTGCGGACCGGGAAGAGCGAGTAGGTGGTGGAGCCGAGCAGGACGCGGTGCGGGCCGCGCCGGCCCGTGCGGACCGCCGCGAGGTGTTCGGCCGCGAGCTTCGCGCACACGTCGGCCTGCAGGGCGGGGCCCGCGGTCTTCGAGCCCGCGATGAGCCGGCCGGCGGGGGACAGCACCCAGGCCCGCAGGTCCAGGTCGGAGCCGAGCAGGTCCAGGACCACGTCCGGGCCGCCGCCCGCCGGGCCCGAGGTCATCATCCGCCGGTGCCGCTCCACCACGGCCGCGAGGTCACCGGCCCGCTCGCCGGACACCTGCCGTACGACGTGCTCGGTGATCGTCGCGAACGCCACCGACTCGTGCACCGCGAAGAGGGGGAGGCGGTGGCGGGCACAGGCGACGACCAGGTCGTCCGGGACGGCCCCGAGCTCGGCCTCGCCGGCCGCCAGCGCGGCCACCCCGGCCTGCACCAGGATCCGTACGAAGGGCTCGGCGTCGGCGGCGTCCCGGCGCCAGGCCAGACCGGTCAGGACCAGTTCCCCGCCCGAGAGATAGCGGCTGGGGTCCCTGAGGTCGGTGGTCATCACACCGCGCACGGTGCGGTCCAGCTCGTCCTCGCCGCCGAGCAGCCGCAGGCCCAGCGCGTCGGTGTCCAGCAGTGCGCGCAGCCGCATTCTCGTCGCCGCCGTTCTCTGTCTCGAAATCTACGATGAATCTTGAGGGCTCGTGAAGGAGGAGTCCGTCCGGCGGTCGACGAGCGGTGCCCGCCGTCTCCGGAGTCGCGTTCCGGCCGTGTTCCAGGTCACATGGGGTGTGCCTCACGTTTCCCCAGGAAAACGAGGAGGTTACTGATGACCTCCGTTCATACGAATCTACAAGATGACCGCCCTGGCCAGCCAACTCCTTCATGGTTTCCGTGACTGACCCGGGTGCCGCACGGCGCTGTGTACTGGCGTCAATCCGCGTTAACAGCACATGAACGAGCCGGGCCCGCCGCACACGGATTGGCTCAATCTGTACGACCCACGAGACGAAGAAGAGAGCCGGTCATGGACTTCCTTCGCCCCGCCAGCTGGGAGGAGGCGCTCGCCGCGAAGGCGGAGCACCCCACCGCTGTGCCGATTGCGGGTGGCACCGACGTGATGGTCGAGATCAACTTCGACCACCGCCGGCCCGAGTACCTGCTCGACCTCAACCGCATCGGCGACCTCGAGGAGTGGGAGGTCGGCGAGGAGAGTGTGCGGCTCGGGGCCTCGGTCCCCTACACGAAGATCATGGAGCACCTGCGCGGCGAGCTTCCGGGCCTGGCCCTCGCCTCGCACACGGTCGCCTCCCCGCAGATCCGCAACCGCGGCGGCGTCGGCGGCAACCTCGGCACCGCCTCGCCCGCCGGTGACGCCCACCCGGCCCTCCTCGCGGCCGGCGCCGAGGTCGAGGCCGAGTCCGTACGAGGGTCCCGGCTGATCCCGATCGACGAGTTCTACACCGGTGTGAAGCGCAACGCGCTGGCGCCGGACGAGCTCATTCGCGCCGTCCACATCAAGAAGGCCGACGGGCCGCAGCAGTACTCGAAGGTCGGCACGCGCAACGCCATGGTCATTGCCGTGTGTGCGTTTGGGTTCGCCTTGCACCCACGGACGCGGACCGTGCGGACGGGCATCGGGTCGGCCGCGCCCACTCCGGTGCGTGCCAGGGCCGCGGAGGAGTTCCTGAACGCCGCGCTGGAGGAGGGCGGCTTCTGGGACAACGGGAAGATCATCACTCCGTCGGTCGCCAAGCAGTTCGCGGACCTGTGTGCAGGCGCCTGCAATCCGATCGACGACGTCCGGGGTACGGCGAGCTACCGCCGCCACGCGGTCGGTGTCATGGCCCGCCGCACCCTGACCTGGACATGGGAGTCGTACCGCGGCACTGACGGCCAGACACATCAGAAGGGGAGTGTCGCGTAATGCGCGTTCATTTCACGGTCAACGGCCGTCCGCAGGAAGCCGACGACGTCTGGGAGGGCGAGAGCCTGCTGTACGTGCTGCGGGAGCGGCTCGGTCTGCCGGGTTCGAAGAACGCCTGCGAGCAGGGGGAGTGCGGGTCCTGCACCGTCCGGCTCGACGGCCTGCCGGTGTGTTCGTGTCTGGTCGCCGCCGGTCAGGTGGAGGGCCGGGAGGTCGTCACCGTCGAGGGGCTGGCGGACTTCGCCAAGCAGCGCGCCGAGCACGGGGGGTGTGCCTCCGGTGCCTGCGGTACGTCCCTTCAGGAAGCCCAGCAGTGGGCCGCCGAGGGGCAGGACTCGCAGACCGGTGAGGGCACCGAACTCTCCCCGGTGCAGCAGGCGTTCATCGACGCCGGCGCCGTCCAGTGCGGCTTCTGCACCCCGGGGCTGCTGGTCGCCGCCGACGAGATGCTGGAGCGCAACCCGAACCCGACCGACGCGGACATCCGCGAGGCGCTGTCGGGCAACCTGTGCCGCTGCACCGGCTACGAGAAGATCATGGACGCGGTCCGCCTGGCGGCCGCCCGACAGGGAGAGGCGGTCTGAGCATGACCGGCAACGGCGCCCCCATCGGGACTCCCACCAAGGTCACCCAGGGCTCGAAGACCAAGGGCGGCATCGGCGAGTCCACGCTCCGCCCGGACGGCACCCTCAAGGTCACCGGTGAGTTCGCGTACTCCTCCGACATGTGGCACGAGGACATGCTCTGGGGACAGATCCTCCGGTCGACCGTCGCGCACGCCGAGATCGTCTCGATCGACACGGGCGAAGCGCTCGCCCTGCCCGGCGTGTACGCCGTCATGACGTACGACGACCTGCCGACCGACGTGAAGAACTACGGCCTGGAGATCCAGGACACCCCCGTCCTCGCCCACGGCAGGGTCCGCCACCACGGCGAGCCGGTCGCCATCGTCGCCGCCGACCACCCGGAGACCGCGCGCCGCGCGGCCGCCAAGATCAAGGTCGAGTACCGGGACCTGCCCGTCATCACCGACGAGGCCTCCGCGACCGCGCCGGACGCGATCCTGATCCACGAGGGCCGCGACGACCACCACGTCGGACACGTCCCGCACCCGAACATCGTGCACCGCCAGCCGATCATCCGCGGTGACGTCGAAGAGGCCGCCAAGAAGGCCGACTTCGTCGTCAGGGGCGAGTACACCTTCGGCATGCAGGACCAGGCCTTCCTCGGCCCCGAGTCCGGCCTCGCGGTGCCGGACGAGGACGGCGGCGTCCACCTCTACATCGCCACCCAGTGGCTGCACTCCGACCTGCGCCAGATCGCGCCCGTGCTCGGCCTGCCCGAGAGCAAGGTGCGGATGACGCTGTCCGGCGTCGGCGGCGCGTTCGGTGGCCGCGAGGACCTGTCGATGCAGATCCACGCCTGTCTGCTGGCGCTGCGCACCGGCAAACCCGTCAAGATCGTCTACAACCGCTTCGAGTCCTTCTTCGGGCACGTCCACCGCCACCCCGCGAAGCTGTACTACGAGCACGGGGCGACCAAGGACGGCAAGCTCACCCACCTGAAAGCACGGATCGTCCTGGACGGCGGCGCGTACGCCTCCGCCTCCCCGGCCGTCGTCGGCAACGCCGCCTCGCTCGGCGCGGGCCCCTACGTCATCGACGACGTCGACATCGAGGCCATCGCCCTCTACACCAACAACCCGCCCTGCGGCGCCATGCGCGGCTTCGGAGCGGTCCAGGCGTGCTTCGCCTACGAGGCGCAGATGGACAAGCTCGCCGACAAGGTGGGCATGGACCGGGTGGCGTTCCGTCAGCTCAACGCGATGGAGCAGGGGACCGTCATGCCGACCGGGCAGGCCGTCGACTCGCCCGCTCCGGTCGCCGAACTCCTGCGCCGCGTCAAGGCGATGCCGATGCCGCCGGAGCAGCAGTGGCTCGCGGCCGGCGAGGCCGCCGACGTACGGCAGCTGCCGGGTGGCCTCTCCAACACCACGCACGGCGAGGGCGTCGTCCGCGGTGTCGGCTACGCGGTCGGCATCAAGAACGTCGGCTTCTCCGAGGGCTTCGACGACTACTCGACCGCTCGCGTGCGGATGGAGGTCCTCGCCGGGGAGCCGGTGGCCACCGTGCACACCGCGATGGCCGAGGTCGGCCAGGGCGGCGTGACCGTGCATGCGCAGATCGCCCGCACCGAGCTGGGCGTCGCCCAGGTGACGATCAAGCCGGCCGACACCCAGGTGGGCAGCGCCGGTTCGACGTCCGCGTCGCGTCAGACGTACGTCACCGGGGGCGCCGTCAGGAACTCCTGCGAGCTGGTGCGCGAGAAGGTCCTGGAGATCGGCCGCCGCAAGTTCGGTTCGTACCACCCGGCCTGGGCGACGGCGGAGCTGCTGCTGGAGGGCGGCAAGGTCGTCACCGACGGCGGCGAGGTCCTCGCCGGCCTGGTCGACGTGCTCGAAGGCGAGTTCGTCGAGGTCGAGGCCGAGTGGCGGCACCGTCCGACGGAGGCCTTCGACCTGCGTACCGGCCAGGGCTTCGGCCACGTCCAGTACACCTTCGCCGCGCACCGCGCGGTCGTCGAGGTCGACACCGAGCTCGGCCTGGTCAAGGTCATCGAACTGGCCTGTGCCCAGGACGTCGGCAAGGCGCTCAACCCGCTGTCCGTCATCGGCCAGATCCAGGGCGGTACGACCCAGGGGCTCGGCGTGGCGGTCATGGAGGAGATCATCGTCGACCCGAAGACCGCGAAGGTCAGGAACCCCTCCTTCACGGACTACCTGATCCCCACCATCCTCGACACGCCGACCATCCCCGTCGACGTGCTCGAACTCGCCGACGACCACGCCCCGTACGGGCTGCGCGGTGTCGGCGAGGCACCCACCCTGTCGTCGACTCCGGCCGTCCTCGCGGCCATCCGGAACGCGACGGGGCTGGAGCTCAACCGCACGCCGGTACGTCCGGAGCACCTCACCGGAACGTAACCGTCAGGGGGTTGAACCAGTGAGTTCTCCTGGGGGACCGCGTCCCCCAGGACCTCCATCCGTTCGTCTCGGGCCGTCCCCCGGGTCGTGCACCTCCCCAAAACCCGCCCGTCGCCGAGGGCGAAGCGCGGGTGTCCCTATGAACCTTGGGAGCAGGCCCACATGACCCAGCAGTCACTGGAGCCGAGGACCGTCGCGGAGGATGCGGGCGCAGGCAGCCGCGTCCCCGCCGGACGGTCCTGGCTCGACCGGTACTTCCACATATCCCGGCGAGGATCCTCGCTCGCGCGCGAGCTGCGCGGCGGCACCACCACCTTCATGGCGATGGCGTACATCCTCCTGCTCAACCCCCTGATCCTGTCCGGCAAGGACGCGGCGGGGAACACGCTCGGCCAGCAGGCGCTGATCACCGCGACCGCGTTCGCGGCGGCCCTCAGCACGCTCCTGATGGGATTCTTCGGCAAGGTGCCCCTCGCCCTCGCCGCCGGCCTCTCCGTCTCCGGAGTCCTCGCCTCCCAGGTCGCACCCCAGATGACCTGGCCGCAGGCGATGGGCATGTGCGTGATCTACGGCGTGGTCATCATGCTGCTCGTCGTCACCGGCCTGCGCGAGATGATCATGAACGCGATTCCGCTCGCGCTCAAGCACGCCATCACGATGGGCATCGGCCTGTTCGTCGCCCTCATCGGCTTCTACAAGGCCGGTTTCGTGCACCAGGGCGAGGCGACCCCGGTCTCCCTCGGCCCGACGGGCGAACTGGCCGGCTGGCCGGTGCTCCTCTTCGCCGTCACCCTCCTCGCGATCTTCATGCTGCAGGCACGCGGCGTCCCCGGCGCGATCCTGCTCGGCATCGTCGGCGGCACCGTCCTCGCCGTGCTCCTCAACGCATTTGACGTCATCGACCCCAAGCAGTGGGCGAGCGGCGCCCCCGAACTGCACGGCGGCGCGGTCTCCATGCCGGACTTCTCGATCTTCGGCCACGTCGAGTTCGGCGGCTGGGGCGAGGTCGGCGCGATGACCGTCGGCATGATCGTGTTCACCCTCGTGCTGGCCGGGTTCTTCGACGCGATGGCCACCATCATCGGCGTCGGCACCGAGGCCGAACTCGCCGACGAGCAGGGCCGGATGCCGGGCCTGTCCAAGGCGCTGTTCATCGACGGTGCCGGCGGCGCGATCGGCGGCGTGGCGGGCGCGTCGGGACAGACGGTGTTCGTCGAGTCGGCGACCGGCGTCGGCGAGGGCGCCCGGACGGGTCTGTCCTCCGTCGTCACCGGGCTCTTCTTCGCGGCCTGTCTGTTCTTCACCCCGCTGACGGCCATCGTGCCCGGCGAGGTCGCCGCCGCGGCCCTGGTCGTCATCGGTGCCATGATGATGATGAACGCCCGGCACGTCGACTGGGCCGACCGCGCGACCGCGATCCCGGTCTTCCTGACCGTGGTGATCATGCCGTTCACGTACTCCATCACCGCCGGCGTCGCGGCCGGCGTCATCTCGTACGTGGCCATCAAGACCGCCCAGGGCAAGACGCGGGAGATCGGGGCCTTCATGTGGGTCCTGACGGTGATCTTCCTGGTGTACTTCGCCCTCAACCCGATCGAGAGCTGGATGGGCGTGCACTAGCCGCCCCTGGCGAACGCCCTTCACGCGACCGCAGTTGAAAGGAGACCGAGACATGCTGGACATCGCCGAGGAGCTGAACCGGTGGGTCGAGCAGGGACGCGACTTCGCCGTGGCCACCGTCGTGGCCGTCGGCGGCAGCGCGCCCCGCCGGCCCGGCGCCGCCCTCGCGGTGGACGCCGACGGCACGGCGATCGGCTCGGTCTCCGGCGGCTGCGTGGAGGGCGCGGTCTACGAACTGTGCCAACAGGCGCTGCGGGACGGGGAGTCGGTCCTGGAGCGCTTCGGCTACAGCGACGACGACGCCTTCGCCGTCGGCCTGACCTGTGGCGGCGTCATCGACATCCTCGTCACGCCGGTACGGGCGGGCGACCGGGTCCGCCCGGTGGTCACGGCCGCGCTCGACGTCGCCGCACGCGGGCGGGCCGCCGCGCTGGCCCGGATCGTCTCCGGCCCCGCGGACCTCGTGGGCCGGGCGATGCTGGTCCGCCCCGAGGGGTCGTACGACGGCGGCTTCGGCGCCCATCCCGAGCTGGACCGCACGGTCGCCGCGGAGGCCGGGGCGCTCCTCGACGGCGGCCGTACCGGCACCCTGGAGATCGGCGAGCAGGGCTCCCGCTGCGGAGCCCCGCTCACGGTGCTCGTGGAGTCCTCCGTCCCGCCGCCCCGCATGATCGTCTTCGGTGCGATCGACTTCGCGTCGGCGCTGGTGCGGATCGGCAAGTTCCTGAACTACCACGTGACGGTGTGCGACGCGCGACCGGTGTTCGCCACCCGCGCGCGCTTCCCCGAGGCCGACGAGATCGTCGTCGAGTGGCCGCACACCTACCTGGAGCGCACGGACGTCGACGCCCGTACGGTCCTGTGCGTCCTGACCCACGACGCCAAGTTCGACGTGCCCCTGCTGAAGCTCGCGCTGCGGCTGCCGGTGGCGTACGTCGGCGCGATGGGCTCCCGGCGCACCCACCTGGACCGCAACGAGCGGTTGCGCGAAGTCGGAGTCACCGAGCTGGAGTTGGCGCGGCTCAGGTCGCCGATCGGGCTCGACCTCGGGGCCCGTACGCCGGAGGAGACGGCCCTGTCGATCGCCGCCGAGATCGTCGCCGCCCGGCGCGGCGGCAGCGGGGTCTCACTGACCGGCGCCCACACGCCCATCCATCACGACGTGACGTCGGTGCCGGCGGGGCGGATCGGGTCGGTGGCCTGAAGGGCGCCTCGGCGCACCGCCGGCTGGTCGGGCCAGGCGAACGCGTAGTCCGGGTCGCCGCCCCGGCCCAGCCGGACGTACCGCATCAGCTCCCGGGCGATGCCCGCGTTGCCCATCGCCCACCCGGTGCGGGGTTCCAGGTCGCTCGGGGTGGCCTTGTGCTCGACGTTGGACCAGCGGGCGCCGTCGGCGTCCCGGATCGCGCGGTCGGTGAGGTCCGCGACGAGAACCCGGGCGAAGTCGTGACCGTCGTCCTGCTCGGCCATCCGGTCGCAGGCCAGCGCGAGAACGCCCGCGGTGCCGCAGCAGCGGCCGTTGTTGTCCCAGAAACCCGGGCGCAGCCGGCCGGGCAGGCCGGAGTGGGTGACGGTGTGCCAGCAGCGGTCGGCCAGGGCCGACCAGGCAGCCGCTTCCCCGGTGAACACGTCCCTCAGCTGCCGGAAGACCTGGGCGTCACCGGCGGGCCCATGACACCAGCCGTAGCTGTAACGCTCGATCCGGTCGGGCAGGTGTGCCGGGTCGGAGTGCCCGACCAGGAACCCCTCGGGACCGTCCTCGTCCCGCGCCACGACACCCGCGACACCGGCCCGGGCCAGCTCGACGACGTCCGTCCGTCCCGTCGCGGTGCCGACGGCGGCCAGCGCGTACACGATCCCGAGCGTGCCGTGCGAGAGGTGGTGCATACGCCCCTCCCTGCCGGTACGGAACTCCCAGTGCACGCCCGACGGGACCTTCTCGGCGGTCCGCAGATAGGGCTCGAGGGCGCCTACGGCCAACTCCTCGTCGCCGAGGAGCAGTGCGCCGAGGCCGATGCCGGCGTTGCCGCCCATCAGCTCGAACAACTCGCCCCAGCGGGTCCCGTCGAAACGCGACCGCACGAGTTCCAGGGCCCGGTTCGCGGCGGCGCCGGAGGCCGGGTCGCCCAGCTCGTCGTGAACGGCCCGCAGGGCGAGCGCCATTCCGGTGAGCCCGAAGTACAGGGAACTGTCCTCGCAGTCCTCGACGGCGGCGACGAGGCCACGGGCCGCGCGCAGGGCGGTGTCGGCGTACGAGTCGTCCTTGAAGTGCCGCCAGGCCTCCAGGAGCACCGGTACGACCCCGGCGGTACCGTCGTAGAGCATGGACTCGGGCTCGTCGTCGGAGGGCTTGGCGGGCCAGACCAGCCCACCGCCCTCGGTGTCCCGCGCGGCGGCGAGCATCCAGCGCAGAGCCTCGACCGCCAGCGCCTCGACCTCGTCAATTCCCGCGTCGCGCGTGTCTGTTGCCGTCATGGCGCCCACTCTGGCACGGGCCGGTTCAGGCCGACAGCACGAAGCGGCGCCCTCCCGGCCGGCCCGTGCGGGCGCCGTCACGGCCGCCTCAGGAGCCCGTTCACCGCCCGGCCGAAGACGTACCGTGCGGTGGCCGTCAGGAGGGGGTCGAAGAGGCGGGGGAGGAGGCGTACGCGCAGTTCCTCGCGCCACAGGACGCGGGTGCGGCCGCCGGGGCCGGGGTGTACCTCGAGTTCGGCCCACCCGGTGATGAAACGGCCGCGCTTGTCCAGGCGGCACAGGCCTGGGAGGTCGTCAGTGGGAGGCCGCCAGACGGTGACTTCCATGGGGTCGTCGAAGGAGAGCGGGCCGAGGCCCGAGCGGGCCACGACAAGCGTGCCCTCGTGCGTCGGCTCCGGTGTGGTCACGGTGATCCGGGTGAGCGGGACCGCGTCGCCGTGGCGGGCCCAGTGGGTGAGGCGGCGCCATGCCTCGTCGCGAGGGAGCGGGGCGGTGCGTTCGAGCAGGAAGTTGACCACGGGACGATCGTAGGGAATGCACCCCGCTGAGCAGGGCGTTCGTATACGGCCCGGCCGCGTCACACGCGTGTCGGACAGACCGGTGTCCGTGGGGGCGCACCTGTCTCCCGCCGGGCGGCGACGCTCTGGCATCCGGGCCATGGGTGGGCCTTCCGCCGGCCCGAGGCGGAGGCCGTGATCCTGATGGCCGTGGTCGAGTGGCCGGTCCACGCGGTGTGACACCGCCGCGGGGAACCCGCCCGGGCAGCTGGGAGGTCGGCCCGCATGAGGGCGGGGGCGCGGGACCGGACCGGTGCCGCCTGAACCGGTGGCTTCGAGTGGTGACGGAGAGGTGAAGGCTCTGGTGGCGCGTTTGGACGGTTTCGGTGATGTGCTGCTGGCGGTTCGTGCGGTGGCGGCGCGGGCGGAGTCGGTGACTTTGTTGTGTGGGCCGCGGGGAGCTCCTGCGGCGCGGTTGCTGCCGGGGGTGGACGACATCCTGGTGTGGGATGCGCCGTGGGTGGGGCTGGAGCCTGCGCCGGTGGGGCGTGGGGAGGTCCCGTACTCGTGCCGCCCGTGCGTGAGGATCACCCCGGCCACCGGCGGGACCGAGGTGCCGGAGGCGTGGGCCGACAGGTCGTGCACCGGCTCCGTGCCGGGGGCGTCCCGTGCCAGCACACGGTGGAAGCCGGTGGCGGCCGGGGTGCCGGGGTCGACGACGGACGTCCCGACGGCGATCCGCACACAGTGCGCGAACCGCCGGTGCAAGTCCTCGACCTGCGGCCCGTGCAGGGGCCCGCACACGAACACCAGGTAGGAGTACTCTTCGGGCCGGACCCCGGCCAGGTGCAGGGCGCCGGGCCGGAAACCCGGGCTCCACACGACGTCGTACCGGATCCCCGCCTGCCCCAGCACGTCCTCGACGCGCCGCAGCGCGAGCACGTCTCCGGCGGTCGCCTCCCCGTCCCGGAAGCTGAATCACCCGGTCAGCAGGAACCTCATGTGCCACCGGGTGCCCCGGGGCGGGCCGGGGACACCGGCCCGCCCCCACTCACCGGGTGTGACTCACTGACCGTAGAACGTGGCGTCCGCCCGGTCCGTGGCCGTGCTGGGTGTCTGTACGTACAGCAGGTAGGTGTAGTGGCGGAGGTAGCGCCCGGCGGAGGCGTACGACTCGTAGGAGACGCCCGCCGAGTCCGACAGGCCCGCGCGCCTGTGGAAGGTGGCCGCGGAGGCGAATCCGGCCGTGCCGTCGTTCTTCTCCAGCCGGACCTCGAAGCTCGCGTTGCTCCGCAGGTAGTAGCCGGGGAAGTTGGCCGACTCCAGTGACACGGTGCCGCTGCCGGTCAGGCCGGTGACCACGCGGAACTGCGAGTCCGCGAGCGGGCTGACGTTGGCGTCGATCCGGGCCCGGTAGTCGAAGTGGCGGACGAAGCGGTCCGCGAAGTTGTACGACGAGAAGCGCTGCGGGGTCACCCCGTCGGCCACCGGGATGCCGAAGTCGGGGGTGCCGTCGGCCTTCCAGTACACCTTCTGGACCCGGGTGCGGCGGTTGGGGTCGTTCAGCGGGTCGCCGGTGATGTCCTTGTAGCTGCGGTCGTGGTAGACGAGGATGTCGGACTTGCCGTCCTCGGAGACGGTGAAGGAGTTGTGGCCGGGCCCGTACTGCGAGGTCGCGTCGCTCGACTTGAACACCGGCTGGGAACCCTTGGCCCAGGACGCCGGGTTGGTCAGGTCGGCCGTCGCGGAGGCGGTCAGCATGCCGAGGCAGTAGTTCGCGTCGGTCGCGCTGGCCGAGTAGGTCATGAAGACCTTGCCGCCCCGCTGGATCACCGCGGGGCCTTCGTTGACCTTGAAGCCGATCGTCTCCCAGGACAGCGTCGGCTGGGATATCTCGGCCGCGGTGCCGGTGATCGTCCAGGGGTTGGCCATCTTCGCGATGAACAGGCTGGTGTTGTTGTCCTCGGCCGGGTTGCGCTGGGCCCAGGAGAGGTACCGGACGCCGCCCACGACGAAGGTGGTGGCGTCGAGCGAGAAGCTCTCCCACGTCGTCCTGATCTGGCCCTTCTCGGCCCAGGCCGCGGTGAGCGGGTTGGCTCCGGTGCCCTCCAGGACGTACATCCGGATCGCCCACTTGTCAGTGGTGGAGCCGGCGGCGAAGTACACGTACCACTTGCCGTCGATGTAGTGGATCTCCGGTGCCCAGATGTTGGCGCCCATCACGCCGCTGGCGTGCTTGGTCCAGATCGTCGTCTCGGGCGCGGTCTTCAGGCCCTGGATGGTGGTCGCCCGGCGCAGCACGATGCGGTCGTACGCGGGCACGGTGGCGGTGAAGTAGTAGTAGCCGTCGGTGTGCTTGAAGATGTGCGGGTCGGCGCGCTGTTCGGCGATCGGGTTGGTGTACGTCACGGCAGGGGAGTCGGGCACGGCCGCGTGGGCGATGGTGCCGGGCCCGGCGAGGCAGCCCACCAGGGCGAAGAGGACGGCCATGAGCAGCCGTACGGCGTTGCGTCTCAAGGGGTTTCTCCAGATCACGGAGTGCGGGGAGGGGTCAGGAGGGGAGAAAGGGGAGGGGATGCAGGTCAGGTCGTGGGCACGATCCGCCACTGCTGGCAGTTGTTGTTCAGCCACGTCCACAGCCGTACGTCGGCCCCGTTCGCGGCGGAGCAGTTCGCCACGTCGGCGACCTTGCCGCTGTTCTCGTTCACGATCCGCACGTAGTCGCCGGTGGCCGTGTGGACCAGACGGAACTTCTGGCAGTTGTTGTTCAGCCAGGACCACTGCTTGATGTCCGTGCCGTCGGCCGTCGCGCAGCTCGTGGTGTCCATGACCTTGCCGGTCGCGACGTTGACCAGCCGGCTGGTGTCGTTGCCGAGATCCTCGACGCGCCACTTCTGGTTGGCGCCGCCGGTGCAGCTCCACTGGAAGATGTTCGTGCCGTCCGCGGTGTTGCCGCCCTCGACGTCCAGGCACTTGCCGCTGTTGCGGTTCACCAGGGTGTACGCGGTCGGCGTCGCCGCGGTCTCGCCCGCGGGGCCGGGCAGCGTCGTGCCGAGCGCCACCGGGGTGCCGAAGTTCGGCGTGCCGTCCGCGTTCCAGGTGAACTTCTGCGCCCGCGTCGTACGGCCGTTGCCGCAGCCGCCGTTCGCGGTGTCGTTGGCGTGGTAGACGATCCAGTTCTCGGTGCCGTCCGGCGAGCTGAAGAAGCCGTTGTGGCCGGGGCCGTAGACGCTCGCCGCGTCATTGCGCTGGAAGACCGGCGTGGACTTCTTCGTCCAGGAGGCTGGGTTCAGCGGGTTGGTGCCGGTCAGTTCCAGCTGGCCCAGTTTGTAGTCCGCGGTCTGGCAGTGGCTGGCGGAGAAGGTGAGGAAGGTGCGGCCGTCGTGGTAGAGCGGCTCGGGTCCCTCGTTGACCGCGCCGCCCGAGGTCTCCCAGCTCGCGGTGGGGCTGGAGATGATGGTGAAGGTGCTGCTGGCCAGCGTGTACGGGTTGCTCATCGGCGCGATGACCAGGCTCTGCGTGCTGCCGTTGATGAAGCCGCTGCCGACCAGGTACAGGCTGTTGTTCGCCTTCAGGACGGTGGCGTCGATGAGCCAGCCGCCGGGGGTGAGGTTGGAGCCGCTGAGCTGGTTCTTGTAGGTGTACGGGCCCATCGGGTCGGTGCCCGCGCTCTCCAGCACATGGGTGCGCTGGGAGTCGCAGCAGGCGACGCCGCTCTGCCCCGCGGAGTAGTACAGGTACCAGCGGCCGTCGAGGAAGTGCAGCTCGGGCGCCCAGATGTTGGTGTTGCGGGTGGCGGTGGTGTCGCTGAAGACCTGCACGCTGGGGGCGGTGGAGAGCCCGGCGAGAGTCGGCGACTTCCGCATGGTCAGCACGCCGGTGAAGGACGTGGTGACCAGGTAGTAGTTGCCGTTGTAGTACTCGAGCCAGGGGTCGGCCCCCTTGGTCGACTTGATCGCGTTGGTGTACGGGCGGCCCTCGGCGGCGGCGGCCGGGGTCGTCGCCGACACCATGGCGATCAGGACGGCGAGCACGCACAGGAGCAGGGATCTGTGGCGTCTGGCGGGGGGCTGCTCTGACATCTTCGGCATGCGGGACCGTCCCTGTCCGTAATTTCGAACGTCGTTCGTAAATTCGGTCAGAAGATAAGCGGGGGCCATACTTCCGTCAACGGTTTCGTCACCCGTGCTTTACACGCGCGACGCTCAGCGTGTTCGCGGCGACGATCCCGCCGATGCCCGCCCACTCCGCCCAGCCCAGGTGCTGGCCGAGCCCGATCCACCCCACGACGGCGGCGAGAACGGGGTTGACGCTCATGAACAACCCGAAGGCCCGAGCCGGGACGTGGCGCAAGGTGAACAGATCCGCGAGGTACGGCACTGCCGAGGACAGCACACCCGCCGCGACCGCGTACCCGACGGCCGCCGCGCCCGGTGGTTGCCGCAGCGCGAGCACGACACCGACCGGCAGGAACAGCAGCGCGGACACCCCGGCGGCCGCGGCGGCCCCCTGGGCGCCGGGGGTGCGCCGGCCGACCGTGCGGTTGAGCAGGATGTACGACGCCCAGCAGGCGGCGGCCAGCAGGCCCAGGCCCATCCCGACGTAGTCCGCCGAGGGCCGCGGGCGCATCAGCGTGACCACGCCCGCCACCGCGATCAGCGCCAGGCACAGGTCGAGGCGGCGGCGGGTCGCGGCCAGGGCGACGGTGAGCGGGCCGAGGAACTCCAGGGTCACCGCGAGGCCCAGGCCGATCCGGTCGATGGCGCTGTACAGGGACAGGTTCATCGTCCCGAACACCACGGCGAGCAACAGCACCGGCCACCACTGCCGCCAGGTGAAGGCCCGCAGCCGCGGCCGTCCGACGGCCAGCAGGACGAGCGCCGCTACGTACTGGCGCACCGCGACGACACCGACCGGCCCGAGCACCGGGAAGGCGAGGGAACCGATCGCGGCGCCGGTCTGGTTGGACAGCCCGCTGCCGACCATCGTGGCGACGCCGGCGAGCCGGCCGCGTACGGGCGCCGGGACGTTGGCGCTCATGGGCGCGGTCGCTGAGGCGGGTGCGGGTCGCATGCGCCGATCGTGCGGCCGCAGGGCACATACGCAAAATGCGTCTGTTCCCGGATCTATACGCTGGACGCATGGATGTGGAGCTCCGCCAGTTGCGCTGTCTCGTCGCGATCGTCGACGAGGGCAGCTTCACCGACGCGGCCATCGCGCTCGGCGTCTCCCAGGCGGCCGTGTCCCGCGCGCTGGCCTCGCTCGAACGGGCGCTGGGCGTACGGCTGTTGCGCCGCACCTCCCGCGAGGTGACGCCGACCGCGACCGGCCTGCGGGCGGTGGCGCAGGCCCGGCGGGTGCTCGGCGAGGTCGACGACCTGGTGCGTGAGGCGACCTCGGGGCACACCCGGCTGCGGATCGGCTACGCCTGGTCGGCGCTCGGCCGCCACACCCCCGCTTTCCAGCGCCGCTGGGCCCAGGCCCGTCCCGACACCGACCTGCACCTGGTCCGCGTCAACTCCGCCACCGCCGGTCTCGCGGAGGGCGCCTGCGATCTCGCGGTGGTGCGCAGGCCCTTGGACGACCGGCGCTTCGACTCCGCCCTCGTCGGGCTGGAGCGACGGCTGTGCGCGCTGGCCGCCGACGACCCGCTGGCCGGGCGCCGCTCCGTCCGGCTCGCCGACCTCGCCCGGCGCACCCTGCTCATCGACCGGCGCACCGGCACCACGACCGCCGCGCTGTGGCCGCCGGACGCCCGCCCCGAGACCGAGGAGACCCACGACATCGACGACTGGCTCACCGAGATCGCCACGGGCCGGGGCGTCGGCGTGACCGCGGAGTCCACCGCCCACCAGTACCCGCGCCCCGGGATCGTCTACCGACCGGTCCGCGACGCCGAGCCCATCGCCGTACGCCTGGCCTGGTGGCGCGGCGACGCCCACCCCGCCACCCAGGCCGTGATCGAACTGCTCACCGCCCTCTACCGCACCGGCTGACCGGGCTCTTCGTCACCGGGCCGTCCATCCGCCGTCCACGGTGAGCGTCGTCCCGGTGACGAACCGGGAGGCGTCCGAGGCCAGGAACACCGCCGCGCCGCCGAGCTCCTCGACATCGCCCACCCGGCCGAGCGGAGTGCTCCCTACGATCCGCTCGCCCCACTTACTGGCCAGCAGCCCGGAGCTGAGGTCGGTGTGGAAGTAGCCGGGCGCGAGGGCGTTGACGCGTACCCCGCGGTCGGCCCATTCGACGGCGAGTGACTTGGTGAGCGCCTCGACACCGCCCTTGCTGGCGGCGTACGCGGCGATCCGCTCGAAGCCGGTGCTGGCGTGCACCGAGGAGACGTTGACGATCGAGCCGGAGCCCTGCTCCAGCATCACCTTGCCGGCCTCGCGGCAGCAGTAGAAGGTGCCCGCGAGGTTGATGTCGAGGACGTGCCGCCAGTCCCCGTCGGTGACGAACTCGCTGCGGGTGAAGTGCGGGCTGACACCGGCGCAGTTGACCACCGCGTCCAGCCGGCCCGTCCAGTCGGTGATCTTCTCGACCATGGCAAGTACGGCGGCGGAGTCGGCGACCGAGCCGGGCAGCACCAGCACCTTGCCGCCGTGTCCGGCCAGTTCGGACTCCAGCTGATCCAGGTCGGAGGCGGTCCGTGCCGTCACCGCCACGTTCGCGCCGGCCTCGGACAGGGCGACCGCGATGGCGCGTCCCAGGCCCTTTCCGGCGCCCGTCACCCAGGCGGTCCTGTCGTCCAGACGCATGTCCGTCATGGTTCAGCCCTCCGCCGGGATGTCGCGCAACGTCCGCTTGAGAACCTTGCCCGAGGGGGTACGGGGCAGTTCGTCGACGACGTCGAAGCGGACCGGCACCTTGAACTTGGCCAGCCGGGTCCGGCAGAAGTCCCGCAGTTCCTCCGGCCCGGCGCCGGTCCCCGGCCGGAACACCACGAAGGCGCGCGGGACTTCGCCCCAGCGGGGGTGCTGGAGCCCCACCACGGCGGCTTCGAGTACGGCCGGGTGCTCGTACAGCACCCGCTCGACCTCGGGCGTGGCGATGTTCTCGCCGCCCGAGACGATCATGTCCTTCTTGCGGTCGTCGATGAAGAGGAAGCCGTCCTCGTCGACGTGCCCGATGTCGCCGGTGTGGAACCAGCCGTCCTTGAGGGCGGCGGCCGTGGCCTTCTCGTCACGCCAGTAGCCGGCGAAGACCTTCGGGCCGCGCAGGGTGATCTCGCCGAGCTCGCCCGCCGGGACCTCCTCACCGGTGTCGTCGACGATCCGGACCCGGGTGTGCGGGACCGGGCGCCCGACCGAGCCCAGCTTGGACAGCGCGTGCTCGCGGTCGAGGAAGGTGTCGCCGGAGACCGTCTCGGTCAGGCCGTAGGCGTCGGCGAACCAGGCGTTCGGGAACGCGGTCATGATCCGCCGCAGCACCGGCTCGGGCGTCTTCTCGCCGCCGCCCAGGATGAAGCGGACCGAGGTGGTGTCGTAGCTGTCGCGGTCCGGGACCTCCAGGACCGCGTTGACCATGGCGGGCGCCAGCCACACGTTGGTGACCCGGTGCTTCTGGATCGCCTGCAGCGCGCCCTCCGGGTCGAACCTGCGTTGCAGGACCACGCCGCCGCCCGCGTACAGGGTCGCGAGGGCCGGCATGTCCAGGCCGCCGACGTGGTAGAGCGGGCCGCACACCAGCGTGGTGTCCGCCGCTGTCAGGCCGAAGTGGACGATGTGAGCCAGGTTCTTGGCCTGCAGGTTTCCGTAGGTGATGCGCACGCCCTTGGGGCGTGAGGTGGTGCCGGAGGTGTACATCAGGCGCTGCAGATCATCGAGGCCGACGTCCACGGGCTCGACCTGGGCGTCCTTGTGGCGGGCCAGCAACTCCTCGTAACCGGCCCAGGGAGCCGGGGTGATGTCGGCGCCGAGCAGGACGCGGTGCTCCAGGTCGGTCAGACAGCCGGCGCTCCGCTCGATCGCGGGCACGAACTCCGGCTCGGTGATGATCGCCCTGGCCTGGGCGTGGCCCAGGATGTACTGCCATTCCTCCTCGGACAGGCGGTAGTTCAGCGGGAGGAGAACCGCGCCGATCCGGCTCGTCGCGTAGACGAGTTCCAGGAACTCCGGCCGGTTGTAGAGGAGCAGTCCGACGACGTCCCCGCGCCGGATGCCCAGTTCGGTCAGTCCGGCGGCCAACCGGTCGACCCGTTCGTGCAGTTGACGCACCGTCAGCTGCTCTTCCTCCTGGGCGACGGCAACGGCGTCGGGCCGCTGGGCCAGGTGGTAATCGAGGATGCTCGCGAAATTGTGCACGGCGACTCTCCGGCTCGGCGGCCGGGAGTGTCCCGACCGGTCGGTTGCCCGCTCTCAAGATTTAGTGTACCCATTGGTCTATAAAACGTAGCCGCACTTTACGACGGAGCGCACCGGCCGACAACCGTCCGCGCACCGTGATGTCGCTTTCGCAGCGAGGAGGGCCTCGTGCCACGCATTCGCCTCGACACCGACGGGCCTGTCGTCACGGTCCGCATCGACCACCCGCCGATGAACGCCTTCGACTCCGCCCAGCGGACGGAGCTCGCCGCCCGCGTGCGGGAGCTGGCCGACGCCCGTGACGTACGGGCCGTGGTGCTCTACGGAGGGGAGCGGCTTTTCGCCGCCGGCGCGGACATCAAGGCGCTGGCGGCCATGGGACCCGAGGAGGTGCGGGGCTGGAACCGGGCCCTGCAGCGGACCTTCGACGAGGTGGCCCGGCTGCCGATGCCGGTCGTCGCGGCGATCACCGGGTACGCGCTCGGCGGCGGGATGGAGCTGGCCCTCGCCGCCGACCACCGGGTGGCGGCCGAGGACGCCGTCCTCGGCCAGCCCGAGGTCCAGCTGGGCATCATGCCGGGTTCCGGCGGCACCCAGCGGCTCGTGCGGCTGATCGGTCCTTCGCGGGCGAAGAACCTGCTGATGACCGGCCGCCGGGTGGGCGCCGAGGAGGCACTGGGCCTCGGGCTCGTGGACGAGGTCGTCCCCGCCGGGACGGTCCACAAGGCCGCGCTGCGCTACGCCCGGCAGCTCGCCGAGGGCCCTGCGGCCGCCCTGGAGGCGATCAAGGAAGCGGTGGACCACGGCGCCGACATCGGTGTCGAGGCCGGACTCGCCCTCGAACGCGCCCTGTTCACGGGGGTGTTCGGCACCCGGGACGCCACCACGGGCATCCGCTCCTTCATCGAGGAAGGGCCCGGAAAGGCGCGCTTCGGCGACGACTAGACCACTGGGCGCGGTGCAGGGGCCGTGCGAGAGGCCGTACGAGAGGACGAGGCACGGCGCAGGGGCCGTACGACACGAGAGGGGTGGAGAGCATGAAGGCACTGCGCTGGCACGGTGCCCGCGATCTGCGGCTGGAGGAGGTGCCCGAACCGCCGGAGCCGGGGCCGCACGAGGCGGTCGTCGAGGTGGCCTGGTGCGGGGTGTGCGGCACGGACCTGCACGAGTTCCTCGAAGGCCCGCACATGATCCGGGAGGGCCCGCATCCGCTCACCGGCGCCGCTCCACCGCTCGCCCTCGGCCACGAACTGAGCGGCACGGTCCTCGCGCTCGGCGCCGAGGTGCCCGGCGTCGCGGTCGGCGACCGGGTGACCGCCGACCCCGTCTGGCGGTGCGGCGTCTGCTTCTGGTGCGCGCGGGGCGAGTACCACATCTGTCCCAGGAGCGGCTCGGTCGGCCTCGCCTCGCCCGGTGCCTTCGCCGAGCGCGTCACGGTGCCGCTCGCCGGGCTGACCCGGCTGCCCGACAACGTCAGCGACGAGATGGCGGCCGCGGCCGAACCCCTGGCCGTCGGCCTGCACGCCGTCACCCGGGCCGGCGTACGGCCGGGCGACAACGTTCTCGTCGTGGGCGGCGGCCCCATCGGCGTCGCCGTGGTCCTCGCGGCCCGCATCGCCGGCGCGGCCGGACTGTACGTGAGCGAACCCCTCGCGGGCCGCCGGGAGATGCTTCTCGGCCTCGGCGTCACCGAGGCCTTCGACCCGCGCGAGAGCGACGTACGCCGTGAGGTGTTCCTGCGCACCGGCCGGATCGGCCCGGACGTCGTCATCGACGCGACCGGCGTGGCCGCCCTCGCGGCCCAGGCCGTCGCCACCGTCCGTCGCGGCGGACGGGTCGTGCTCGCGGGTGTCGGGCACGGCAGCGTCGAGTTCGACATGGGACAGCTCGTCTTCTACGAGCGTTCCGTGCTCGGCACGCTCGGCTACAACCACGACATCCCCCGGGTGATCGACCTGATGAGCACCGGGCGCCTGGACGCCTCCGCCCTGATCACCGGACGTTTCTCGCTCTCGGACGGAGCCGGCGTCTTCGCCGACCTGGCCGCCGACCGCGCCCGGCACCTCAAGGTGCTGCTGACCCCGAAGGGACTGTGACATGGATTTCGACCTGCCGGAGGAGACCCGGGCGCTTAAGGACATGGTCCGCGAGTTCGCCGCCAAGGAGATCAGTCCGAACGCGGCCGAGTGGTCCGAGAACGAGCACTTCCCGACCGAGGTCTTCACCAAGCTGGGCGAACTCGGCCTGATGGGCATGCTGGTCCCCGAGGAGTACGGCGGCGCGGGCTCCGACACCGTCACCTACGTGGCCGTGATGGAGGAACTCGGCGCCGCCGACCAGTCGGTGGCCTCCTCCTGGAACGCGCACTCCACCATCGCCACCCTGCCCCTGCTGGCCTACGGCACCGAGGAGCAGAAGCAGCGCTGGCTCGCCCCGCTGGCCCGCGGCGAGGCCATCGGCGCCTTCGGACTGACCGAGCCGGAGGCCGGCTCCGACGCGGCCGGCATCGCCACCACCGCCCGCCGGGCCGACGGCGGCTGGATCATCAACGGCACCAAGATGTTCATCACCAACGCCGGCACCGAGATCAGCCAGGGCGTGACCCTGCTCGCGGTCACCGGCAAGGACGACGACGGACGCAAGCGCTTCGCGACCTTCTACGTCCCGACCGGCACCCCCGGCTACACCGTCGGCCACAAGCTGAAGAAGCTCGGCTGGCACGCCATGGACACCCGGGAACTGGTCTTCGACGACTGCTGGATCCCCGACGACCACCTGATCGGCGACGAGGGCGGCGGACTGCGCCAGTTCCTGTCCGTCCTCGACAAGGGGCGCATCAGCGTCGCCGCGCTGGGCCTGTCCCTGGCCAAGGCGGCGCTCGCCCTCGCCGTCAAACACGCCACGGAACGCCACCAGTTCGGCCGCCCGCTGTCCGACTTCCAGGCGATCGCGCACAAGATCGCCGACATGGGCACGGAGTTCGAGGCCGCCCGCTGCCTGGTGTACCGCGCCGCCTGGCTGGCCGACCAGGGCCGCCCGCACAGCAAGGCGGCCGCCATGGCCAAGCTGTACGCCTCCGAGGTCGCCAACCGCGCCGCCTCCCAGGCGGTCCAGATCCACGGCGGCTACGGCTACGTCCGCGAGTCGGAGATCTCCCGCTTCTACGCCGACGCCAAGATCCTGGAGATCGGCGAGGGCACGAACGAGATCCAGCGCAATGTCATCGCCCGGGCGCTGGTCCGGGAGGCGTGACGTGCGTGAGGGCCCGCAGCGCACCGCGGGCCCTCCTTCGTCGGCCTGTCACCGAAAATCAGCTCGCCAGCGAGGCCGGCTCCCAGACCGCCTCGGGGTCGAGCGGCAGGTCGGTCCGGTCGCGCTTGAACCGCGCGGCCTGCTCCTCGACGTCCGGCAGGGCCGCGCCGGGGGCCGCGAACCCGCGGAACAGGGTCGAGCAGTACTCCCGCGACAGGTCCGCGGCGCTCCAGCGGCCCTCCGGCTTGACCCACTGGTAGGTGTGGTTGTGCAGGTTGAGGAACTGCAGGGTGGCCAGGCGCGGGTGCACCGGGCGGAAGGTGCCCTCCTCGATGGCCTCCGTGAGCAGGCCCGTGACCAGCTGCTCGAAGTCGGAGCGCTGGCGCAGCAGGGTCTGCAGGTAGTCGCCGGTGAGGCTGCGGTAGTCGTGTTCGTAGACCCAGATGTGGTCGAGCCGGCGGTAGATGATCGTCAGCAGCGACTCCGACAGCAGCCGCAGCCGCAGCAGCGGCTCCTCGTCGAGGCCCGCGATCTGCCGGGCCCGGGCGAGGAGCGGCGCCATCACCCGGGACTGGATCTCGATCAGCAGGTTCTCCTTGGAGCCGATGTAGTAGTACAGCGCTCCCTTGGCGAGCCCGACCGCGCGGCCCAGGTCGTTGACGGAGGTCGCCGCGTAGCCCTGGCGGGCGAACAGCTCGGCGGCCGTGTCGATGATCTTCTGGCGCCTGACCTCGAAATCCGGCCCGTGGCCCGGCGGTCGTGGCATGGCTTCTCTCCCCGCTGACGTCACGAAGTTTGCTAGACCAAACGGTACATTAAAAAGACGGACGCGGGCGGCACGCCGCCCGCGCGAGCATAGCGAGGACGCTCATGACTCAGGCACCGCAGTACACCGGCACCGGCCCCGGAACCGGCTTCGTCGACGCGGAGCAACTCCTGGAAATGTACCGCCGTATGCGCCGCATCCGCCGGTTCGAGGAGCGGGCGTCCGAGCTCTACAAGGCCACCGAGATCCCCGGATTCCTGCACCTGTCGATCGGTCAGGAGGCCAGTGCCGTCGGCGCCTGCTGGCCGCTCGGCGCCCGGGACGGCATCACCTCCACCCATCGCGGCCACGGCCATGTCCTCGCCAAGGGCCTGGACACCGCGTCGATGATGGCCGAGCTGATGGGCAAGGAAGCGGGCACCTGTCACGGCCGCGGCGGCTCCATGCACATCGCCGACCCGGGCCTCGGCATCTACGGCGCCAACGGCATCGTCGGCGCCGGGCTGCCCATCGCCGCAGGCGTGGCGACCGCGGCCAAGCTGCGCGCCGCCGGTGACGTGGTGGTGGCGTTCTTCGGCGACGGGGCGGTCGCCCAGGGCATGTTCCACGAGGCCGTCAACCTGGCCGCCGTATGGGACCTGCCCGTCGTCTTCCTCTGCGAGAACAACCACTACTCCGAGTTCTCGCCCGCCGCCGACCAGCACCGTGCCCCGCTCTCCGCCCGCGCCGCCGGGTACGGCATCGGCTACGAGCACGTCGACGGCAACGACGTCCTCGAAGTGGCCCGGACCATGACCGACCAGGTCGAGCGGCTGCGGCAGGGCGGCGGACCCGTCCTGGTCGAGGCCGAGACCTACCGCTGGCACGGCCACTACGAGGGCGACCCCGAGCGCTACCGCCCCGCCGAGGAGGTCGCCGCGGCCAAGGAGCGCGACCCGCTGCTGGTGGCCCGCCGGCACCTGGCGGCGGCGGGGGTGCCGGTGGCGCTGGCCGACGGGGTCGACGAGGAGATCGACAAGGAGATCGAGGCGGCCGTCGAGTGGGCCAGGAGCCTGCCCGAGCCCGCCCCGGAGACCCTGTACGACTACGTCTCGGCCCCGCGTGCGGCCGTGGCCGAACCCGCCCCGTTCCCGGCCGAGGCGGAGATCTTCCGGTCCATGGACGCCGTACGCCTCGCGCTGGAGCACGAACTGACCGCCGACCCCTCGGTGTTCGTGGCGGGAATCGACGTCGGCGCAGGCGGCAACGTCTTCGGCCTCACCCGGGGCCTCGCGCAGGCCTTCCCGGGGCGGGTCCGGGACACGCCGATCAGTGAGAGCGCCATCGTCGGTACGGCGGTGGGGGCGGCCATGGCCGGGATGAAGCCCGTGGTCGAGGTCATGTACATGGACTTCATCGGCGTCTGCCTCGACATGCTGCTCAACCAGGCCGCCAAACTGCGCTTCATGACCGGCGGCCGGGCCTCCATGCCGCTCGTGGTGCGCACCCAGTTCGGCGCCGGACGCTCCTCCGGCAGCCAGCACTCGCAGAGCCTGGAGGCACTGCTCGCCCACGTCCCCGGGCTGACGGTCGTGATGCCGTCCAACCCGGCCGACACCTACGGCCTGCTGCGCGCCGCCATCCAGGACCCCAACCCGGTGGTCTTCGTCGAGAACCGGCTCCAGTACGGCCTCAAGGGCCCGCGTCCGCCGGCCGGTCACCTGATCCCCCTGGGCAAGGCCAAGGTCGTCCGCGAGGGCGCCGACATCACCCTGGTCTCCTGGTCGCGGATGGTCCAGGACTGCCTGGCCGCCGCCGAGACGCTCGCCGCGGAGGGCGTGAGCGTCGAGGTGATCGACCTGCGGACCATCGCCCCGCTGGACCGGGAGACCGTCCTCGCCTCCCTCGCCAAGACGAACCGTCTGGTCATCGCGCACGAGGCGGTACGGGACTTCGGCGTCGGCGCCGAACTGTCCGCCCTCGCCGTCGACGAGGGGTTCTGGCACCTGGACGCCCCGGTCACGCGGGTGGCCCCGCCCGCCGTGCCCGCGCCCTACGCGCCCTCGCTGGAGCGGGCGTGGCTGCCGTCCAAGGACACGATCGCGGACACCGTGCGGCGGATCGCGGCGGTGTAGTCCGACGTAGTCGGGCGTAGTCGGACATGGAGAAGGGCCCCCAGACACTGGGGGCCCTTCTCCACGCCAGGCGTCAGACGGTCGCGATCGGCGTCAGCGGACTGCCCTGCGTCCCCGGCAGGTTCAGCGGGGGAGCGGTGAGCAGGAACCGGCTGCGGTCGTGCTCGCGCAGCCAGGCCGCGAGCTTGTCCAGGTACCACAGCTCGCCCAGCGGGACGCCGAGCTTGAAGAGGCACAGGTTGTGGATCGGGAGCAGCGTGTGCGGAGTCATGTCCGTCTGCGGCGGCATGCCCGGCCCCACTCCCTCGACGGCGTAGTTGTCCGCCACCAGCGCCGAGATCTGCGACTCGGCGATCCAGTCCAGCAGCGCCGGGTCGTGGGCGTCGAGGTAGGAGCCGGTGGTGTGGATCGCCTCCGGGTCCGGGTCCTTGTTCCAGGCGAGGACCTGGGTGGCCATGCCGGTGTGCAGGAGGAGGACGTCACCGGGTTCGACGACCACGTTGTCCGCGGCCATGATCTCCTGGAGCGTCTTCAGGTTCACCGGCTGGAACTTCGTGCCCAGGTGGTGGGCGAGGTCGACGAGGACGCCCCGGCCCTGGACCCCGTGCTCCGCCATGTGCTCCATGCCGAGGTGGCGGGCGAAGCTGAGGCTGCCGCTGCCGTCCCCCTTGGCGTCTTCCTGGGGGCCGACGATGTCGACGCCGGGCCGGTACCCGTTGTAGTAGACCGGCTCGGCGACCCCGTCGCCGTCGGCGTCGAACTGCTCGCCCTGGTGGGAGAGCGAGTCCCACTGCGTCGAGTACTGGAGCCAGAGGGTCACCACGTCGTCGGACCACACGTCCGTGAAGATCGGCGCGATCTGCTCGCTGGCCACGACGTTGTAGAAGACGTCCTGCTTGTGCTCCAGGTCCTCGGTCGGCCTGAGAATCGGCGGGTACCGCCGCTGGTTCAGGGCCGTACCACCGGGATAGTCGAGCGGCAGACTCAGGCTGAAGGTGATCCCGTGCTCGACCTCCCGCACCCCCTGGAGGACCTTCTCGCGGGTGATCAGGTTGATGCGGCCGAGCTCGTCGTCCTCACCCCAGTCGCCCCACGTCGAGCCCGGCGGACGCTGCTTCCAACGCTTCGTCACGATAACGCCTCCTTGTGCGACAGTCCCCGTCGACAGTCGTCCCGCATGTTATTGAGATTGTACCGCCCGGTCAACAAATCGGGCGCACCGCACTCCCTTTTTCATCCTCCCGGCAATAGACTGAGTGGTCGAAACATGTGGGAGGATGCCGCGGCCGCGGCACGGACCCATTCGACTTGGGAGCGAAAATTGAGCGAATCCACACAGGCGTGGGTCGCGGCGGGCGTGCGGGCCGTGCTCGGCGCGCACACCCAGGCGCAGGACGCCGGCCGCACCGACGACGTCGTCGCGCTGTACACACCCGACGGGGTGCTCGAACTGCCGGGCATGGACCCGATCGAGGGGCATGACGCGCTCCGTGACGCCTTCAAGGGGTGGGCGCCGACGCAGCCTCAGCTGCACCTGGTGACCAACACCGTCGTCACCTCCACGACCGAGGGCGAGGCGCGGGCCGTGAGCGACGTGGCCTTCCTCCAACGCGGCGAGACGGGCTGGACGGTGCAGGTCGTCGGGCACTACGACGACACGCTGCGCCGGCAGGACGGCGCATGGCGGCTGCACCACCGGACCACGACCTACCAGGCCTAGGAGCGCGTCATGACCACCACTTCCCCCGACGTCGAGGCATCGGTCGCGGCCGGCGTGCAGGCGGCCATCGCCGCGTACGCGCAGGCGCTGGACACCAACCGGGTCGACGACCTCGCCGAACTGTTCACGCCTGACGGTGTGTCCGAGATCGCCGGCATGGCGACCTTCGAGGGCCGGGACGCCATACGGCAGGGCTACGCCGGCTTCGCGCCGACGCAGCCGCAGTTGCACCTGGTGGCCAACACCGTCGTCACCTCGTGTACCGAGGACGAGGCGACGGCTGTCAGCAACCTGGCGTTCTTCCAGCGCGGCGACTCGGGCTGGGCGGTGCAGCTCGTCGGGCGCTACGACGACGTCCTGCGCCGGCGGGACGGCGTATGGCGCTTCCACAAGCGGGTCACGACCTTCCTGCCGTAGGAGGACGACGGACAGCCGTGACGGCGGTGCCGCCCGGATCCTACGGGCGGCACCGCCGTGTGCGTCGGTGTCGTCAGGCGTCGGCGGGCTCCGCGGCCTCGGCCGTCTCGGCCGTCTCGGCCGCCGTGGTGCCCTCGGTGGTCTTGGCGAAGGAGAACGCCGGGAAGCCGCCTGCCACGGACTCGTTGATCAGCTCCTGGAGTTTCCACCGGCCGGCCGGGTTCAGCAACTGCTTGACCGCCTTGCCGGGGATGTTGGCCCCGTAGAAGTAGCTGCTCTTCAGGAAGGAGATCTGCCCGGAGTTGTCGTTGACCAGGGCCGTCCACTCGTCGTCCGCGGCCTTCGTCACCTCGATGACGTCGTGGCCGTGCTCGCGCGCGTGGACGAGCACGTCCGTGACGTAGTCCACCTGGTCGCCGGAGTAGCGCGGGTTGTTGCCGGTCGCGCCGTGCGGACCGCCCGGGAAGAAGAAGTTCGGGAAGCCGGCCGCCGCGACCCCGAGGTAGGTGTGCGGGCCGTCCGCCCAGGACTCCTCCAGCGGCAGCCCCTGACGGCCGCGCACGCCGAGGCGGTTGAGTGCGCCGGTGCCGAAGTCGTAGCCGGTCGCCCAGATGATGATGTCGTACTCCTCGACACCATCGGACGTTTCGATGCCCGTCTCGGTGATGCGGACGATCGGCGTCTCGTTGATGTCGACGAGCGTGACGTTCGGCTTGTTGTACGTCTCGTAGTAGCGCGTCCCGAAGGGGGGCCTGCGCCCGCCGTAGCCGTGGCCCTTGGGGATCAGCTTCTCGGCCGTGGCCGGGTCCTTGACGATGCCGCGGATCTTCTCGGCGATGAACTCGCACCACTCCTGGTTGACGACGGGGTTCGTCGTCATGTCGTAGTAGTGCTCGGACAGCTTGGTGAAGCCGGGGCCGTTCCAGCGCGTCTCGTAGAACTCCTGCCGCTGCTCCGGGGTGTCCTCCAGGCCGGACCGCATGGTGATCTGGTGCAGGAACCCGCTCGGCGAGGTGTGCAGCGTCTCGCGGATGGAGTCGAAGTTCTTCTTCAGCTCCGCCTGCTCCTCGGGCCTGATCGGCGCGTTGTTGAGCGGGGTCAGCCAGTCCGCCACCTTCTGATAGACCGTCAGCTGGGCCACCTCGTCGGCGATCGCGGGGACGATCTGCACCCCGCTGGAGCCGGTGCCGATCTGGGCCACGCGCTTGCCCGCGAAGTCGACGGGCGTCTTGGGCCAGCGGCCGGTGTGGTGCTGCTCGCCGCGGAAGTCCGCGCGCCCCGGGATGTCGGGGATGAACGGCACCGACAGGATGCCGGTCGCCGCGACCACGACACGCGCCCGGTGGACGGAGCCGTCCTCGGCCCGCACGGTCCACATGCCGGACGGCTCGTCCCACACGACCGAGGTCACCTTGGCGCCGAACCGCATGTCGCGCCGCAGGTCGAACCGGTCGACCACGTAGTTGAAGTAGCGCTCGATCTCCGGCTGGCCCGCGAACCGCTCGGACCACTCCCACTCCTCCCACAGCTCCTTGGAGAACAGGTAGCCGTAGGTGTAGCTCTCGGAGTCGAAGCGCGCCTCGGGGTAGCGGTTCCAGTACCAGGTACCGCCCACGCCGGTGCCGGCCTCGAGCAGCCGTGCCGAGAACCCGGCCTCACGGGCGCGGTACAGCTGGTAGATGCCGGTGACGCCGGCACCGACGACCAGCACGTCCACCTGGTCCTGGCCCTGGTTTCGGTCCTGGTCCGCCGGGCCCGTCTCCGGTGCCTTCGTCGATTCGCTCATGTGCCCTCCAACGTGACAGGGGCGGGTGCTCCGAGTGAGCCTGATTCATATTTCGACCGGTCGATCGAATATTCAGCCCGAGCGTAGATGAGGCCGTGGGCCCGGGCAATGGGGAGGTTGCGAATGCGTTGTTGTGCTGTTTCCATTGATTGTACCGACCGCCTGGTCTAACTTTCGCTCAAGCGATGGACGCGAGTCGTACACCGGGAGATCCGCCATGAGTGTCAATGACGTCACCGACCCCACCGACCTGCGCGGCGCGGGCATGAAGGCCATGCGCGAGGCGCTGCCCGGAGTGTTTCCCGAGGGCGACATCGACCTCAGGGACGGCCGCCTCGGCGAGGACCTCGTCGAGATCGGCCTCACCAGCGTCTGGGGCGCCCTGTGGGCCCGCGAGGGGCTCGGCGGCCGCGACCGCAGTCTGGTCACGCTCGGCATCCTGATCGCGCTGGGCGCAGAGGCCGAGCTGAAGACACACGTCCGGATCGCGCTCACCAACGGACTGACCAAGGACGAGATCGCCGAGGTCATCTACCACGCCGCCGGTTACGCCGGCTTCCCCCGCGCGACAGCGGCCCGCACCGCTGCCCGAGAGGCGCTGGGCGAGTGAGCGGTCCCGCCCGCCGGCTCCCGCACGGCGCCGGTCCTGACACCACGCACGAAGCGCAAAGGAGCGCCATGTCCGGTTACTTGTCACTGGAAGGAAAGGTCGCCGTCGTCACCGGCGGCGCCCGTGGGATCGGGCAGGCGGTCGCGACCGTGCTCGCGGCCCGGGGTGCCGCGGTCTCGGTCTGGGACCTCAACCTCGAAGGAGCGGAGAAGACCGTCGCCGAGATCCAGGAGGCGGGCGGCAGGGCGATCGCCGTGGGCGGCGACGCGGCCGAGGCCACCGCCGTGGCCGCGGCGGCCGCCCGTACCCGCGAGGAACTCGGGCCCGTCGCGGTCCTCGTGAACAACGCGGGGATCACCGCCTACGAGCCCTTCCTGAACATCAGCGAGGCGTCCTGGGACCGCATGATGGGAGTCAACCTCAAGGGTCCGTTCCTGGTGACCCAGGCGCTGCTGCCCGACATGCTCGCGGCCGGCTGGGGCCGGATCGTCAACATCTCCTCGTCCTCCGCGCAGACCGGTGCGCCCGCCATGGCCCACTACGCGTCCTCCAAGGGCGGCGTCATCAGCCTCACCCGGGCCCTGGCGGTCGAGTACGCCGACAAGGGGATCACCGTCAACCACGTGCCGCCCGGCTTCATCGACACCCCGCTGGTACGCGAGGGGCCGGTCGACGTGGAGAAGGCCGCGGTCATGATGCCGATGAAGCGGGCCGGGCAGCCGGCGGACGTCGCCCATGCCGTGGCCTACCTCGCTTCGGAGGAGGCCGCCTATGTCACCGGCCAGACCTTCAGTGTGAACGGCGGGCGCTACCTCGCCTGAGCCGGTCCCGCCTGTTCCCGAGCGGGAGTTGAGTGTACCGACCGCTAGGTCTATTTTTCGGAGGAGACCTGGCACCGACGCAGCTACGGAGCCGCGCATGAGCACCAAGGACCGCACCCCGCAGTACAGCACCGGCGAGGTGTCCCGATGACGGCCCCGGACCGCGTCCTCGTGGTCGGCGCGTCCGCGTCCGGCCTGACCACCGCGGAGGCGCTGCGCCGCAAGGGGTACACCGGCACGATCACGGTGCTCGGCGACGAGCCGCACGCACCCTACGACCGGCCGCCCCTGTCCAAGCAGGTCCTGTCCGGCACGTGGGAACCGGAGCGGGCCGCGCTGCGGACCGGGGAGGCACTCACCGCCCTGGACGCCGAGTTCCTGCTCGGTGATCCGGCCCTCGCGCTGGACCCGGTGGCCCGGACCGTGCGCACGGAGTCCGGGCGGGCACTCACGGCCGACGCGATCGTGATCGCCACCGGCGTGCGGGCGCGGACCCTGCCCGGCCAGGACGGCCTGACCGGCGTCCATGTGCTGCGCTCCCTCGACCACGCCCTGGCCCTGCGCAAGGATCTGCTCACCTGCACCCGGCTGGTGGTCGTCGGTGAAGGCGTCCTCGGTTCCGAGATCGCGGCCACCGCGCGGACCCTGGGCCTGGACGTGACCCTGACCGGTCCGCTGGCGGCACCGATGGCCTTGCAGGTGGGCCCGCTGGTGTCGGGGCTGCTGGCGGACCTGCACACCGCGCGGGGGGTACGGCTGCGGCTGGGCACCGGCGTGGTGGGGCTGACCGGCGAGGAGGGCCGGGTCGCCGGTGTGCGGCTCGGGACCGGCGAGGTGCTGCCGGCCGACGTGGTGGTCGTCGCGATCGGCGCCTCCCCGGCGACGGACTGGCTGGCGGACAGCGGGCTCGCCCTCGACAACGGCGTGGTCTGCGACTCCCGCTGCCGGGCCGCCGAGGGCGTCTACGCCGTCGGCGACGTGGCCCGCTGGCACCACGAGCGGCTCGGCCGCCCGATCCGCCTGGAGAACCGGACCAACGCCACCGAGCAGGCGATGGCGGTCGCCGGGGCGATCCTCGGCGAGGACACGGCGTACGCGCCGGTGCCGTACTTCTGGACCGACCAGTTCGACGCGAAGCTCATGGTCCACGGCTTCCTCCCCGCCGACGCCGAAGTGGACGTCGTCGAGGGCGACCTGACGGCCCGTCGCTTCGTCGCCCGCTACCGCAGCCAGGGCCGGGTCACCGGCGTCCTCGGCTGGAACATGCCCAAGCAGACCCGGCTGCGCCGCCAGGAGGTCGTCGACGCCCTCCGGGCCCCTGCCGCCGCCCCCACCCACTGACACCGAACGCTCAGGAGAGACCCATGAAGGTTGTCGTCGACGAGGAGAAGTGCGTCGCCGCCGGACAGTGCGTGTCCGCCGCCATGGACGTGTTCGACCAGCGCGAGGAGGACGGCATCGTCGTCGTGCTGGACGAGAACCCGCCCGCCGAGCTGGCCGACGACGTCCGCAACGCGGCCGCGGTCTGCCCCGCGCTGGCCATCCGCATCGAGGAATAGCCGCGGGAACAGCGGCAGGAACAGCCGCTCCCCAACCCCGACTTCCCCGCTCCCCGCCCCCGAACCTCCCCGTTCCCCCCCCACACAACTGGAGGAAAGACCATGGCCGAGGCAGACACCGAACTCGCCCCCGACGCGAAGATCTACGAATACCAGGACGACCGGGACGCCAAGTGCCCCTTCGCCCCGCCGCCCGGGCTGCGCGCCCTGAACGAGAAGGCACCCGTGACCCGGGGCCGGATCTGGGACGGCAGCACCCCGTGGCTCGTCACCGGACACGCCGCGCAGCGCGCGATCCTGTCCGACCCCCGGGTCAGCTCGGACGACAAGCAGCCCGGGTTCCCCTACCCGAACCAGGCCATGGCGGAGACCGCCCACCACCACCCGCTCACGATCTTCAACGCCGACGGCGCCGACCACACGCGGATCCGCCGCATGATGACGCGCCCCTTCACCCGCCCCCGGATGGAGGCGCTGCGGCCGCAGATCCAGGAGTTCACCGACGACCTCATCGACAAGATGCTCGCGGGCCCGAACCCGACGGACCTGGTCACCGCGCTGTCGCTGCCGCTGCCCTCGCTGATGATCTGCGCGCTGCTCGGGGTGCCGTACTCGGACCACGACTTCTTCCAGAAGCACGCCTCCCTCGCCACCAGGAGCGACAAGACCGCCGAGGACGACCGGGGGGCGATGGCGGCGCTGGGTGGATACCTGGCCAACCTGATCCAGGCCAAGATGGAGGAGCCGGCCGAGGACGTCCTCTCGGACTTCGCCGCGCGCGTCAAGGCGGAGGACCTCACCCTGCCCGAGGCCACCATGCTGGCCATGATCCTGCTGATCGCCGGTCACGAGACCAGCGCGACCATGATCACGCTGGGCACTGCCCTCCTCCTGGAGAACCCCGAGCAGTTGGCGCGGCTGCGCGAGATCGACGACACGAAGGCCGTCGCGGGCGCCGTCGAGGAGATCCTTCGCTACCTGACCGTCGCGCAGTTCGGGCAGCGGCGGATCGCCGGTGAGGACTTCGAGTTCGAGGGCGTGGACATCAAGGCCGGGGACGGCATCGTCGTCCCGCTGCCCGCCGGCAACTGGGACCCGCAGGCCTTCCCCGAGCCGGAGAAGCTCGACCTCACCCGGGACGCCCGCCACCACCACGCCTTCGGCTGGGGCATCCACCAGTGCCTCGGCCAGCAGCTCGCCCGGATCGAGCTCCAGGTCGTCTACGGCACGCTCTACCGGCGCGTCCCGACGCTGCGCCTCGCGGTCGACCGCGACGAACTGGTGTTCCGCCCGAGCGACTCGCTCGCCGCGGGCATCCGCGAACTGCCGGTCACCTGGTAACCGGGGGTCCGGCAGCCGGTGGTCCGGTAACCGGTCCCCTGTCAATGGCACCCGCCCCGCACCTCAACAGGAGTCACCCATGAGCGAGTTCAGCTTCGACGGACGCGTCGCGGTCGTCACCGGCGCCGGCCGCGGCATCGGCCGGGCACACGCCCGCCTCCTGGCGGAGCGCGGGGCGCAGGTCGTCGTCAACGACCTGGGCGGATCGATGGAGGGCGAGGGCGCCGACGCCGGCCCCGCGCAGAAGGTCGTCGACGAGATCCGCGCCGCCGGCGGCACCGCCGTGGCCGACACCCACGACGTGTCCACACAGGCCGGCGGCGAGGCGATCATCGGCTGCGCGCTCGAGAACTTCGGCCGCATCGACATCGTGGTCAACAACGCCGGGATCATCCGGTGGGCCGGCCTGCCCGAGGTCGACGTCGAGAACCTCGAACGGCACCTCGCCGTCCACCTCATCGGCTCCTTCAACACGATGCGCGCCGCCTGGCCGCACTTCGTGGAGCAGCAGTACGGCCGGGTCGTCCTGACCACCTCCAGCGGCATGTTCGGCCTCGACAACAACCTGTCGTACGCGGCCGCGAAGGCAGGCACGGTCGGCCTCGCCCGCAGCGCGAAACTGGCCGGTGAGCCGCACGGCATCAAGGTCAACCTGATCGCGCCCGCGGCGATGACGCGCATGGGCGGCGGGAGCGCCGAGGACGAGGACACCGGGCCGACGCCGGGAATGCCGTACATGCCCTCGGACGCGGTGGCGCCGATGGTCGCGTTCCTCGCCCACGAGAGCTGCCCGGTCAGCGGGGAGATCTACACGGCCGGCGCCGGCCGCTTCGCCCGCCTCTTCCTCGCCTCGACCGAGGGGTACGTCCATCAGGACGGCGCCGCCGGCATCGAGGACGTGGCCCGCAACTGGGACGCGATCAACGACGAGAAGGGCTATTACGTGCCGTCGGACCTGATGGCATGGTCCGGCGCGTTCCTCAAGCACCAGTTCTAGATGTGCTGTCCCGGCGCGGCCGCCGGGCGGCGATTCCGGTGAGGTGACCGGCGTTCAGGTCCCGGCCGCCGGACGCGTGGCGCGATTGCGCGGGCGCGTCCTGGCCAGGCCGGACTCCACGGCGGCGAGCAGGGTCAGGGCCGCGTCGAGGTGGTCGGTGTCGTGGTCGGCGGCCGCGGAGACGGCGGCGGCCCATTCCTGGCGCACCAGGCGGTAGTTGCCGCGTCCGCGTTCGGTGGTGTGGACGGTCACCCCGCGGCCGTCGCCCGGGTCGGCGCGTCGCTCGACGAGGCCCTTGCGCTCCAGTCCGCCCAGGACGGTGGAGAGGTTGGTGCGCTGCAGCCCGGTCGCCTCGGCGATGCGGCTGGGCGGGGCGGCGGGCTCGCGGTGCAGGTAGCGCATCACCATGCCCTCGGACGGGGACAGCGGGACGGCCCGCTCGTCGGTGTATCCGCGGAACTGGATCTCCCGGCTGATGATCAGCACGAGGTCGGCCAGCTCGGCCCACCGCCGGCCGTCGTCCGGTGCGGTCGTCGGGCTCGTCGGTTCTGCTCGCTCCTCCGTCACGGCTCCAGGGTACGGGCTTGCCCCGAAGTAGTTATGGGCGCATACTGCTTATGGCTTCATAGTTATGAGGTCATAACATCTGTCTCCTGGGAGCTGTCATGACGACAACCACCTCCTCCCGGCATGCGGGCGCGCCGACGCTCTCGCCCCACGCCACGGCCCGCGCGGGCGGGCTGCACCCGGTCGGGGTGTTCATCCTGCTGGCCGGCGCCTTCCTGCCGATCATGGACTTCTTCATCACCAACGTGGCCCTGCCCAGCATCGACGCCTCGCTGCACGCCTCGGCGTCCGCGCTGGAGCTGGTCATCGCCGGGTACGGCGTCGCGTACGCGACCCTGCTCGTCCTCGGCGGCCGGCTCGGCGACCGGTTCGGCCGCCGCCGGATCTTCCTCGGCGCGCTCGTCGGCTTCGTGCTGGCCTCGCTGGCCTGCGGCGTCGCCCCGACGGTGGGTGCGCTGATCGCGGCCCGCATCGTCCAGGGCGCCACCGCCGCCCTCCTCGTCCCCCAGGTGCTGGCGACCTTCCACCACGTCCTGGAAGGAGAGCGCAAGTCCCGGGCCGTGGCCCTGTACGGGGCGACCTCCGGGATAGCCGCCGTGGTCGGGCAGCTGGTGGGCGGCCTGCTGGTCAGCGCCGATGTGGCCGGCACTTCCTGGCGGCCGATCTTCCTGGTCAACGTGCCCATCGGCGTCGTCGTGCTCCTGGTGGCGGCCCGGATCGTGCCGGACACCCGCTCGCACCACCCGGTCGGCATCGACCTGCCCGGCACCGTGCTGTTCGCCGCCACCCTGACCGCCCTGCTGGTGCCGCTGACCGAGGGGCACTCACTGGGCTGGCCCTTGTGGACCTGGCTGATGCTCGCCGCCGCGGCCGTCCTCGGCGCCGCCACCTACGTCGTGGAGAGGCGCACCGAGCGGCGCGGCGCGGTCCCGCTGCTGCCGCCGTCCCTGCTGCGCCTGCCGTCGATGTCCCGTGGCCTGATCATGGTGTTCGCCTTCAGCATCGGCTTCGGCGCGTTCATGTTCGTCTTCGCCCTCACCGTCCAGAACGGCCTGCACGTCGACGCCCTGCACAGCGGCCTGGCGATCCTGCCGATGGCCCTGCTCTTCTTCGCCGGGTCACTGGTCGCGCCCCGCCTGATCACCCGGTTCGGCAGGGCGGCCCTGTCGGCCGGCGCCGTCGTCCAACTCGCCGGACTGGTCGCCCTGGTGACGATCCTGCTCGAGAACTGGCCGCACGTCAGCCTGTGGGCGACTGCCCTGCCGCTCGCCCTGGTCGGCGCCGGGCAGTCGATGCTGTTCGCCGGCCTGTTCCGCAGCGTCCTGGCCGATGTCCCCACGCACCTGGCGGGCATCGGCAGCGGCGTACTGATCACCCTGCAGCAGAGCGGTCTCGCCCTCGGCGTGGCCACCCTCGGCACCCTCTACCTGGTCCTGGCGCCGCACGGGGTCGTCCACGCCTTCGCCGGTGTCGAGTACGCGCAGATGGGCATCGTCGCCCTGCTCGCCGTCGCAGCCGCCGCCCTGCCGCGCTTCAACAAGGCCGCGCCGCCCGCCACTTCGGTCGTCGAGGTCTGAACCCGCCCCAGATAGGGAGCACCTGATGAGTCTCCTCGACTTGTCGCGATGGCAGTTCGCCGTCACCGTCCTGTTCCACATGACCTTCCCGGCGATCACCGTCGGACTCTCGATCTTCCTGTCGGTCGTCTACGGCCTGTACTGGCGTACCGGCAGGGCGGTCTACCTGCAGATGTTCCGGTTCTGGCGGCGTATCTTCGCCGTCGGCTTCGCGATCGGCGTGGTCGCCGGCGCCGTCATCACCTTCGAGATGGGGCTCAACTGGGGTGTGTACGGCGCGCGGACGGGCCCGGTCATCGGGCCGATCATCGGCATGGAGGTCGTGACCGCCTTCTTCGTCGAGGCCGGATTCATCGGCGTCCTGCTCTACGGGGACGGCCGGGTGCGCAAGGGCACGATGCTCGTGTCCACCGTGATGGTGTCGGTGGGTACCGTCCTGTCCTCCACCTGGATCATCGCGGCGAACTCGTGGATGCAGACGCCCGCCGGATTCAGGGTCGTCCACGGCCGGTTCGAGCCCACGGACTGGATGCGCGTCATCTTCAACCCGTCGTTCGTCTGGCGCTGGCCGCACATGCTGGCCGCCGTCCTGATCTCGGCGAGCTTCTTCGTCGCCGGCATCTCGGCCTGGTACCTGGTCAAGGGACGCGCGAAGGGCTTCGCCCGCCGCTCGATGTCGATCGCGCTCGGTATCGCCGCGCTGCTGATGCCCGTCCAGCTCTACCTCGGCGACAACGTTGCCGGGCGCGAACTGCCGTATCAGCTCTCGAAGCTGGAGGCGATCGAAGGCAACTGGAACAACGGTGACACCGGCTTCGTCCTGTTCTCCATACCGGACCAGCAGGCCGCGCGGAACATCGCCGAGCTCGACATTCCCTGCCTCGGCAGCTACATCGCCAAGGACCTCACCTGCAAGACGGCCATGCCCGGCCTGAAGCTCACCCCGGCGGCCGACCGGCCGGACATGGCCGCGACCTTCTGGGGCTTCCGCGTCATGTTCCTGGCGGCCGTGCTGATGTTCGGCACCACGTTCGCGGCCACGGTCCTGCGCCTGCGCAACCGCCTGTGGACCGCGCGCCGCTTCCACCGGTTCGTCCTGTGGACCACGCCGGTGGGGATCCTGGCCATCCTCGGCGGCTGGGTCACCGCCGAAGCGGGACGGCAACCGTGGATCGTGTTCGGGCAACTGCGCACCTCGGACGCGGTGTCCCGGCTGGCGCCCGGCGAAGTCCTGTTCTCGGTCGTCGGCTTCTCCGCGCTCTACCTGATCATGCTGGTGGCGTACGTCGCCTACATCGTCCGCACCATGCGCATCGGCCCGGAACGCGACGACCCGGGGCAGGAACCTCCACCGGAGGACCTGCCGGACACCGGCCTCGCCGAGGACGGCGTACCGCTGGAGCCCGTCCCGTCACAACCCGTGCCGCTCGTGCCCGTGCCGCTCGGTTCCCGGGAGGTGGCGGCCCGATGACCACCACCCTCTGGTCGGCGACCGTACTCGTCTGCCTCCTGATGTACGTGGTGCTGGACGGCTACGACCTCGGCATCGGCGTGGCCACCCTCTTCGAACGCGACCCCGCACACCGGCGCCACCTGCTGGAGTCCGTCGCGGTGGGCTGGGACGGCAACGAGACCTGGCTCATCCTGCTCGGGGTCGCGCTCTGGGCGGGTTTTCCCCTGGCCTTCGGCACGATCCTGCCGCACGCCTACCTGCCGATGATCGTTCTGCTGTTCTCCCTCATCGTGCGGGGCGTGAGCGTCGAGATGGCGTCCCAGGCGCCCCCGGCTCCCCGCTGGACCACCGCCTTCGGTGTGGCGTCGCTGCTGGCCTCGTTCGCGCAGGGCTTCGCCCTCGGGACGCTGACCTCGGCCGTGCGTCTGCGGGGTGACGTCTACACCGGGTCGGCCTTCGGGGCCTTCAGCTGGTACTGCGTGCTGTCGGGGCTCACCGTCACGGCCGCGTACACCGCGCTCGGCTACGCCTACACCAAGCACAAGTCAGCCGGGCCGCTGCGGGATTCGGCGGCACGACGCGGCGCGGTCGCCACGGCGGTCGCGGGAGTGCTGCTGGTCGCCGTCCTCGTCGCGGTCGGCTCCACGGCGGCGCCGTTGAACCTCGGCACTCCTGGGCGTGCCGTCGCGTTCACCGTCCTGCTGCTGTTCGCCGCCGGGGGAGGAGGCGCCGCGCTCGTCGGGTTCGCGTGGAGGCGGACCTCCCGAGCCGCGGACGCCCTGCCGCTCGGCGGACTCGTGGTCGCGACGGTGTCCGTGTTCCTCGCCCTGGGCGTGGCCCGTTACCCGGTGCTCCTGCCGCCGGACCTCACCCTCGGCAGCGCGGCCGGCCCGCACTCCACGATGGTCTTCATCCTCGTCGGCATCGGACTGAACATGCCGCTCGTGCTCGCCTACAACGTGTTCGCCCACCGGGCCTTCGCCGGAAAGTTCACCACCCGAGCCGCAGGCCACGAACCCCCGCCCACCCAAGGCCCCCTTGCCGCAGGAGCACGCCCATGACCACCCGGAGCCCACTGCCCGCACCGGTCCGAGTCGTCGGGCGCCTGCTCGCCGCGATCGTCTGGACCGTGCTGGGACTGCTCGCCTACTTCGTCTGCCAGGGGATGTTCGGTGGCTACCGGCAGATCCATTCACAGCAGCTGACCACCCTGGGCATGATCGCCATCGCGCTGGCCGGTGGCCTCGCCTGGATCATCGACGAGCGGCGCCCCCATGACGACGAATAAGGCGAATAAGGCGAATGAGAGGAAAGCGCGGGACGCGAGGAACGAGACGAGCGGGCCGGGCAGCGCCGCACAGCGGCGGGACGACGACGCATGGCTCACCGCGTGCGCCGCGCCGGGACGGCGCTGGTTCGGCCTCGCGGGCACCCTCCAGGCGCTGGAGACGATGGTCACGATCACCCGCTGGGGTGCCCTGGCATGGCTCGCCCAGGGGGTGTTGGAGAGGGCCGTGACACAGGAGACCCGGGGCCTCGCGGTCTTCGCCGTCGCGAGTGCGCTGGCCGTGGGCGCAGGCTGGGCGGCCGGCGCGCTCGCCGAACGGGGTGCGCGTGCCGTCGCCACCGACCTGCGCCGGCGGTTGACGGGCGCTCTGCTGCCGGCCGCCGGGCGGACCAGCGAGACCGGACCGGCCGAGGCGGCATGGGCGATGGTCGATCTGGCCGACGACGTCGCCGACCACCACGCACAGGCCGCACCCCTGCACCGCTCGGCACCGCTGTCCATGCTCGCCGTACCGGCGGTCACCGCCGCGGTGCACTGGCCGGCCGCGCTCGTCCTCGTCCTGACCACCGCACTGCTTCCCCTCAACATGCGCCTGGCGGGGCTGTTCGCCCAGCACGGCGCGGACCGGCAACTGGGCGCCACCCGGCACCTGAACGCCGTCGTCCTCGACAGCTTCCGCGGCATGCGGACACTGCGCGAGCTCGGCGCGGCCGGCCGGCGCGGGCGAACCGTGACGACGGCCGCCGAGCGGCTGAACAAGGCGACGATGAGCGTGCTGCGCCGCGCCTTCCTGTCCGGGATGATCATGGACGTCGTCATCACGTTCTCCCTCGCGGTCAACGCCACCTACGTCGGCCTGTCCCTGCTCGGCTATGTGCGGGTGCCGCACGCCCCCCAACTCACGCTGTTCAGCGGCCTGCTGGTGCTGCTCATCTGCCCGGTGCACTTCGCCCCGATGCGCGCCCGGGCCGCCGCCTTCCATGAGCGGGAACGCGCCACGACCGCGGCACGCGCCATCCGCGACATCGTGACGGACACCCCCGCCGGGACACCCCGCCCGGCCGCCCGGCCGGGGCTGTCCGAGCCGGTCGGCGTGTCCCTGGCGGCAGTCCGGTTCCGTTACGGCGGCGCGGACCACGACACCATCCGCGCCGACGCCGAGTTGGACCCCGGGACCTGGACCGCGCTCACCGGTCCCTCCGGTTCCGGCAAGAGCACGCTGCTCTCGCTGATCGCCGGTCTGCGCCGGCCGACGGGCGGAGAGGTCCGGTGGCAGACCCTGTCCGTACGGCAGCCCCCGGCCCTCGGCGGATGCGCCTGGGTCGGACAGCAGACGGTGCTGCTCGACGCGACCGTCCGCGACAACATCCGCCTCGGCCGTCCGGACGCCACCGAGCGGCACATCCGGCGGGCGGTCGACGCCGCCGGGCTGGACGCCGTGATCGAGCGCCTGCCCGAAGGGCTGAACACGCGGCTGGGGGAGGGGGGTTGGGGTGTGTCGACCGGCGAGGCCCGCCGGATCGCCATCGCCCGCGCCTTTCTGCGCGGAGCCCGGCTCTGGCTGCTCGACGAGCCGACCGCCCACCTCGACGCGGACAGTGAGCGCGCCGTCGTCGCGGCCCTGCGGCGGGCCACCGAGGGCTGCACCGTCGTCGTCGCCACCCATTCCTTCCCGCTGGCCGCCGCGGCCGACACCGTGCTCGTCATCGAGGACGGCCGCCTGCACGCCGTGGGGTCGGTGAACGCGCCATGACCCAGGTCCGCCGTGGCCGAGCGCCGCGTTCCCTCGCGGCCGCCGGGCTGGTGCTCGCCGTCGTCGCCGAACTGTCCTCCGCAGGGCTGCTCGGCCTGTCGGGCTGGTTCATCAGCGCCTGCGCCGTGGCCGGCGCGGCCGCCTTCAGCTCCTTCTCCTACGTCGCCCCCAGCGGCGGGGTGCGCGCCTTCGCCCTGGCCCGCGTGGCCGGCAACTACGGCAAGCGTCTGGTGCTGCACGCGGCCGCCCTGCGCCGGGTCGCCGCCGCTCGCTCCGACCTCTTCGACCGTGCCGCCGCCACCGACCCGGCCCAGCCGGACCGCCTGTGGTCGGGCGACCTGCTCGACCGCAGCATGGCCGACGCCGAGAGCGCGGGGATGGCGCTGATCGAGTCCACGGCACCCGTCGCCGTCACCGCCGCGACGACCGCCGGCGCCGTCATCGCCGTCGCACTGGCCACGTCCGCCCTGCCGGCGGCCGTACTCGCGGCCGGCGTCGTGATCACGGCGGCGATCGCCCACCGCACGGCCGGTACCGCCCGCGAGACAGAGCAGTCCACCCGCAAGGCACTGCGCACCGAACTCGTCGGCGCGGTCGACGCATGGGCGGAGATGGCGTCGCTCGGCGCGGCCGGGGAACTCGCGGCACGGACGACGACCAGACTCACGCGGCTCGCCGCGGCGCGGGAAGCGGCCGGCCGGCGCAGACTCCGGACCGCGCTGACCACCGGCCTGGTCGGCACCGCCACCCTCGTCGCCACGCTCGCCTGCGTCCTGGACAGCGCACCGGACCCCGCCACGTTCGTGTTCGTCGCCCTGCTGGCCCTCGGTGTGCCGGTCCAGGCCGGGCACCTGGCACACGCCGCCGAAGCCCGGGGTACCGCGAGGGCCGCACACCGCAGACTGACCGAGAGCGCGCCGCCGCACGCACCGAGCGACACCACCGTCCCGGCAATCCGGTCCTGGTCCACCGCACAGGGCATCGGCTTCGCCGACTACGGCCTACCGCCGACGGCCCTCCGGCCGGGCCGCGTCCTCGGCGCCACCGTCGACCGCGGTGCGACGCTCGTCGTCACCGGCCGCTCCGGCAGCGGCAAGAGCACCCTGCTCCGCGCCCTCGCCCGGTCGCTGCGGCAGTCGACCGAGGACCACGACCACCGGCCCGCCGCCCTGGTCGTCGCGGCCGACGACTACCTCTTCACCGGAACACTCGGATCCAACTGGCGCCTCGCCGACCCCGCCCTGACCGACAGTGAGGTCGACACCCGGCTGGCCGAGCTGTGGCTGAACGGCACCGGACTGACCGCCACCACACCCGTCGGCCCCGGCGGCAGACAGCTCTCGGGCGGCGAACTCCGCCGGGTCTGTCTGGGCCGCGCCCTGGCCCGCCACCCCCACGTACTCATCGTCGACGAACCGACCACGGGTCTGGACGACCGCACCGCCCGACACGTCCTCGGCATCCTCGCGGACCTGCCCGACACCACCCTCGTCCTCGCCCTGCACGACGTACCGGCGTGGCTCGAACGTGCCGCGCACGTGGTCGAGCTGCCGCTCGACCAGAAGGAACCGTGAATTCGTCAGGAGGCACCATGAGCACCACCCATCCCCGCTCCGGAACCGCCCGGGACGCACTGCGCGGGCAGCGGGAGCGGCAGCACCGGCAGGACGCACGGCGTCGCGAGGCGGACCTCCAGGCCCGCTTCGAACCGGCCCTGACGTTCCTCGACCCGCTCTACTCGGCCGCCCTGCGCCTGACCTGCCATCCGGCCGACGCCGAGGACCTCGTCCAGGAGACGTACGCCAGGGCCTACACCTCCTTCCACCAGTTCCGCGAGGGCACGAACCTCAAGGCGTGGCTGTACCGCATTCTCACCACCACCTACCTCAACTCCCGCCGCAGCCAAAGGCGTCGGCCGCAGTACGACGGCACGGCGGAGCCGGCGGACTGGCAGCTGGCCCGTGCCGAGTCGCACATGTCCACGGGCCTGCGTACGACCGAGTCCGAGGCGCTCGACCACCTGCCCGACGCGGACGTCAAAGCGGCGCTGCAGGCCATCCGCGAGGACTTCCGGATCGTCGTGTACCTCTTCGACGTCGAGGGCTTCACCGTCCGGGAGATCGCCGACATCATGCGGACCCCCGTCGGCACGGTCCTCTCCCGGCTGCACCGCGGTCGCGGGCAGTTGCGCTCACTGCTGGAGGGCTACGCCCGCGAACACCGGCTCACCCCGGCGGCCCAATAGTCATGGGTCTACCCCGGCCACGCGATGTGCCGCCGCGCGGACCTGCGATGGCCGCCTGTTCTCGTAGTGCCGGGCGACGCAGAGGCAGTCACTCGAGCACGCGGAGTGACTGCTCCGACGCGCGATTGTCAGTGCCGGGTGTCACGCTGATGTCACTGTGCCGGCTGACCGGCTGATGTCGATGCACTCCGAAAGGGAATCGCCGTGATCACCACTGACCTCACCCCCGGCTCCCCCTGTTGGCTCGACCTCGGCGCCCCCGACGTCCCGGCCGCCGCGGCCTTCTACGGCGCGGTGCTCGGCTGGGAGTACGAGTCCATGGGCGCGGGGGAGGACATGGAAGAGGGCATGGAAGGCGGGATGTTCCAGAAGGACGGCAAGACCGTCGCCGGGCTCGGCAAGCTCACCGAGGAGGGCGCGCGCCCGGCCTGGATGATCTATTACCGCGTCACCGACGCGGACGCCACAACCCAGGCCGTGGAGCGCGCGGGCGGCACGGTGCGGGTGGCGCCGAGGGACCTCGACGACTGGGGCCGGATGGCGCAGTACAGCGATCCGTCGGGGGGCCAGTTCGCCGTCTGGCAGCCGGGGACGAACGCCGGCTTCGAGCTGGCGGACGAGCCGGGCTCGCTGTCCTGGACCGAGCTGTACACGAGCGACGCCCCGGCCGCGAAGGAGTTCTACGGCGCTGTCTTCGACTGGCAGTTCAGCGGCATGGAGCTGCCGGGCGGCGGAGGCACGTACACCCTCATCACCCCCGCCGGGCTTCCCGAGGAGCGCATGCAAGGCGGTCTCATGGAGCTCCCCAAGGAGAACCTCGCCCTGGCCGGCGGGCGGCCGTACTGGCACCCGGTCTTCAACGTCACCGACTGCGACGCCGCGGTCGCCAGGGTCACCGAGAACGGCGGCAGCGTGCAGATGGGACCGGAGGACGCGGAGGGCGTGGGCCGTCTGGCCGTCTGCCTCGACCCCGCGAACGCGGACTTCGTGCTGCTCACCCCGGCCCCGAGCTGAGCCCGCGGCGGCCGGAGAGTGTGGCTCGGTCCTGGGCTGCAGGGCCCCAGTCGCCTGCGCAGTCAGCTGTGCCGCGGTAGTTCCCGCGCCTTGGCCCGTCGCGTCACGATGGCCGTGAGGCGCCCGGCCAGTGCGCCGAGGTCGGTTCTCGTCAGCGGTGGCTCCCGCTCACCGTGCGCGGGACCCGCACGGCTTCGGATCGACCGAGGAGGACTGTGCGGACGTCGGCCGGCAGGAGAGTCTCGCCGACCGCCCCGTCCTGCGGCGCAAGCAGCTCACCGGCCTGTCCTAGAGCCAGTCCCGCCGCTTGAAGATCACGTACAGGCTCACGCAGACCACACCCATCAGGCCGATCGCGAAGGGATATCCGAAGCTCCATCCCAACTCCGGCATGTGCTCGAAGTTCATGCCGTAAATCGTTCCAACCAGCGTCGGAGCAAACAGAATCGCCGCCCAGGCCGAGATCTTCTTGATCTCCTCGTTCTGCTCGAACCCCGCCTCCGCCAACGCTCGCATCTCCGCGTTCTGTTGCTGCGTGACGAGGGTCGCGTTCACCGTGAGGATGTCGGCGAGGGCCTGGCGGAAGCCGTCCACGCGTTCGCTGGTGTGGGTGACGTGGTCGGCCACGTCCCGCAGGTAGCGCTGGAGTTCCTCGTCCGTGCCGTACTTGGTGAAGCCGGCCATCAGGGCGTGCAGCATGCCGACCAGGGGGCGGGTGGCGCGCTGGAACTCGACCATCTCGCGGGAGAGTTCGTAGATGCGGCGGGAGACTTCCGGGTCGCCGCGGAAGACTTCCGTCTCGATCTCGTCGATGTCGTTCTGCACGCCGGCGACCACCGGCACATAGCCGTCGACCACCGCGTCCAGGATCGCGTACAGCACCGCCTCCGGCCCCAGGCTCAGCAGTTCCGGCGCCTCCTCCATGCGGTGGCGGACCGCCGACAGGTCCGGGGCGGCGCCGTGGCGGACCGTGATGACGAAGTCGGGACCGACGAAGAGGTGCAGTTCGCCGAAGTCGACCTCCTCCGGGGCGTCGAGGTAGCGGGCGGCGCGCAGGACGACGAAGAGCGTGTCGCCGTAGCGCTCCAGCTTCGGGCGTTGGTGGGCCTCCATCGCGTCCTCGACCGAGAGCGGATGCAGGTCGAACTCCGCGGCCAGCGAGAGGAGTTCACTCTCGGTGGGGCGGGCGAGGCCGATCCACGCCATGCCGGAGGACTGTTCGCGCAGTTCGCGGTAGGTGTCGGCGAGGGTGGCGGGGGAGGAGACCCGCACGCCGTCCCGGTAGAGGGCCGCCTGGACGATGCTCGCCGGTTCCGGCTCCGGGGCGGGTGGGTCGGCGGGGGCCGCCGGCCGCCGGTCCGGGTGCGCGGGCGGCGGGGTCAGAGCGCGCCGCCACGCGGACTTCCTGGAGTTCTTGGAGGCCGGACGGTCGCGTCGCTCGGGCATCGCGGCTGCCTCTCGGGTCGAGCCAACGTCTGCGTGATCACAGGGCAGGATATACGGGGCATACGGCGTCGGCCTCGCGGACAGAAGGTGTCCGCAAGTCTGGCTACCGTACGCAGCATGACGAAGTCGACGACCAGGACGGCCCCCGTGCTCGCCACCCGCGCCCTCAACCGCGCCACCCTCGACCGGCAGCTGCTCCTGCGCCCGGCGTCGCTGTCCGCCGAGGAGGCCGTCGCACACCTTCTCGGCCTGCAGGCGCAGAACGTGAAGCCGCCGTACTACGCGCTCGCCGCCCGCCTCGACGGCTTCGCCCCCGGGGAGCTGTCCGGGCTGATGGCCGAGCGCGAGGTCGTCCGTATCGTCAGCATGCGCTCGACGATCCACACCCACACCGCCGACGACTGCCTCACCCTGCGGCCGCTGGTGCAGCCCGCCCGGGACCGCGAACTCACCATTTTCCGCAAGGGGCTTCAGGGCGTCGACCTCGACCGCCTCGCCGCTCTCGCCCGCGAGCTCGTCGAGGCCGAGCCGCGCACCATGAAACAGTTGCGGGAGGCCCTGCTCGTCGAGTGGCCGGACGCCGACCCGCAGGCCCTCGCGATCGCCGCCCGCTGCAAGCTCCCGCTGGTGCAGGTGACCCCGAGAGGGCTGTGGGGTCGTAGCGGCCAGGTCGCCCTGACCACCGCCGAGCACTGGCTGGGGCGGCCCGCCGAACCCACGCCCGCCCCCGACGCCACCGTCCTGCGCTACCTCGCCGCCTTCGGCCCGGCCTCCGTCAAGGACATGCAGACCTGGGCCGGCCTGACCCGGCTGCGCGACGCCTTCGAACGCCTCCGCCCGGACCTCGTCACCTTCCGCGACGAGAACGGCGTCGAGCTCTTCGACCTCCCGGACGCGCCCCGCCCCGACGCGGACACCCCGGCCCCGCCGCGCTTCCTGCCCGAGTTCGACAACCTGCTGCTCTCCCACGCCGACCGCACCCGGGTCGTACCGCCCGCACACTGGGGCCGCGCCTGGCAGGGCAACCAGGCCCACTGCACACTCCTGGTCGACGGCTTCCTGGCGGGTGTGTGGAGGCTGGAGGCGGACGCGCTGGTCATCGAGCCCTTCGGCCGGCTCACCAAGGAACAGCGCGACGAGGTGCGCACGGAGGGGGAGCGGATGCTGACGGTGATGCACCCGGAGTCGTCGTACGACATCCGTTTCGGGACGGTACTGCGGTGACGGGTCACCTGTCCGGGGACATGGAGAGGGGGCGCTGCGGGCCGCTCGTGGAGGCCCGCAACGCCCCCTGGTATTTCACCTGAGGGGTACTCAGGAGAACCTTCTGGGTTACGAGTTGACCTGCGTGGTCACCAGGCTGGAGAAGGTGGTCAGACGGGTGTAGACACCCGGGTAACCGGCCTCCGCACAGCCCTCGCCCCAGGAAGTGATCCCTGCCAGGACGCCCCCGATGAGCAGGGGACCGCCGCTGTCGCCCTGGCAGGTGTCGACGCCGCCGGAGGTGTACCCGGCGCAGACCATGTCGCTCGCGATGAAGTCGGAGCCGTAGGAGCTGGAGCAGCTGGAGTTGGAGACCGTCGGCACGGTCGCGGTGCGCAGCTGGTTGGAGGAGCTGCCGCCCGCGGAGGTGGTGCCCCAGCCGACGATGCGGGCGGTGGTGCCGGCCGCGTACACGCCCGTCTGGGAGGAGGTGACGTACGACGCCGTGGTGTACGGCATCGACGTCGACAGGGTCAGGACGGCCACGTCGTCGCCGTTGGTGGCGTCCGTGTAGTCCGGGTGGATCCAGATCTTGCTGACCCGGGCGACCGTGCCGTTGGTGCCGTTGAGATAGGTGCGGCCGCCGACGACTCTGACGCTGCTGGTGGTCTCGCCGACCATACAGTGGGCCGCGGTGACGACCTTGGTGGCCGAGACCAGGGTGCCGCCGCAGAACTGGTTCTGCGAGGCGTCCGTGATCTGCATCATGAACGGGTACGCGGTCGTCGTGGTCGTCGTACCGCCGACGATCGGCTGGGGGGCGGCGACGGCGGCCGGTGCGCTGATGAGCGCGGTCGCGGCGGCGGCGGTGGCCGCGAGGGCGGCGGCGGTCTTCTTGGCGCGGTTGAGCCCGAACATGAGTCTCCTCATTGGGGATGACCGGTGGGGGGTCGCCGGGTGTGGGGGGTGGGGGGAGATGGGGGTGTGGGGGGTGGGGGTGGTGCACGGGGGTCGCGGGACCGACCCCCGTATGCCCGGGCCGGCGGCACGCCCCTAAGCTAGAACCCGGAACAGCCTCTTCCCAATGAGGGAACCCCCTAAGGGAGTTGGGCAGGGAAAACCCTCGGTCGGCCCTCGCCGAACCAACTCGGCCGGTGCACCCGCGCGGTGCTCACTTCGTACGACGGCCCGCCGCGAGTCTGACGATGTCGACCCGCGAACGGATCCCCAGCTTGCGGTAGACCCGGGTCAGGGTCGCCTCGACCGTCTTGACGCTGATGAACAGCCGCGCGGCTATCTCCCGGTTGGTCGCGCCCTCCATGACGAGCGCGGCGACCTGACGTTCCATCGAGGCGAGCCCGTCCAGCGCGTCCAGCGTCGGGGCGGGGGCCGCCACCGGCTCGGGCGGCGGCGTCACCGCGGCCGCCTCCACCTGGCGCAGCCAGGGCAGTGCCCGGCAGCGCCGGAACAGCCGCGCCGCCTCGTCGTACGACGTCGGTCCCGGCCGGCGGGTGCGCAGCGAGGCCAGTGCGAAGGCGGCCCGGGCCTCCTCCAGGCCGTAGCCCAGCTTGCCGAGCCGGTCCTGCACCGACGTCAACTGGCCCAGCGCCGCCTCGTGTTCGCCGCGCCTGGCCCGCACCAGCGCCTCCGCCCGGTCGACCACGGCGAGCACACTCTCCCGGCCGAGCCGCAGCGCCTGCTCGCGGGTCACGTCGATGACGTCCTGCGCCTCGGCGAGTTCACCGATCCGCACGAGGGCCTCCGCGAGGTCGCCGTGCCAGCGGCCGCGCGCCGGGTCGGTGATGCCGAGCCCGTGCTCCAGCTCCCGCACCCGGCGCAGCGAACGCACCGTCCCCTGGGTGTCCCCGGCCACCAACTGGGCGTGGCCGAGGGCGGCCAGGGCGCGGGAGACGTACATCTGGTCGCCGATCCCCTCGGCGTGCTCCTCCGCCTCCCGGGCCAGGGCCAGCGCCCGGTCCACGTCCCCGCCGGCCGCCTCCGCGAACGAGGTCAGCAGCGCGGAGGCCACCTCGCCGATGCCGGAGTCCCGGGCCAGCCTGAGGCTCTCCCGGGCCAGGTCGAGGGCCCGGCCGCAGTGCCCGGAGCGCAGTTCGGTCTCGGCGAGCAGCCGCAGGAAGTGCACCTCGCTCTCGACCATGCCGCGCCGCCGCACCTCGCGCAGCAGCGCGGTGACGGTGGTACGGGCCTCCGCCAGCTGGTCGCTCATCTGCAGCCAGCGGAACCGGGCGAGGCCAGGGCCGTTGTGGTGGCAGGCGACCTGCGGATCCTGGGGCTCCTTCAGCGCCTGCTTGATGGTCGCGGGGGCGTTCGGGTGCCCCATCAGGGTCTCGGTCTGCGCCTGGAAGGCGAGCGCGAGGAGCTCGGTGCGCCGGTCGCCGGCCCGGGCCGCCAGTTCCGCCGAGTGCGCGGCCTTCTCCCGGCCCTCCGCGAAGTCCCCTTCCACGATCAGCCCGCGCCAGGCCAGTTGGTAGTGGACGAGGGCGAGCAGCCCGGGGTCCTCGCCGGCGTCGGCCAGCGCCTGCGGGAAGACGGAGTCGACGTCGCCGAGGGTGTGCCCGGCCGACTCGATCACCACGATCCAGGCCCGCACCCGTTCCGCGGGCACGGTGGCCCGGGTCAGCACCTCGTGGGCGATGTCCCGCGCGAGGTCCATCTCGCCGGCGGTGATCGCGTCCGTGGCGGCCTGCAGCCGCCGCTCGTCCGCGCCCGGCACGCTGTCAGCCGGGGTGTGCCGGGCCGCGAGAAGCCCCATCGAGGCGGCCACCGAGGGTGCGCCGCGGTCCCGGGCCTGGGCCGCGGCCTCGGCGAGCCGGGCCGCCACCTCCGGATCGGTGCCGCTGCTGGCGAGGGCCAGGTGCCGGGCCCGCTCGATGGGGTCGGAGGCGGCCGTGGACAGCGCGGCGTGCGCGGCCCGCCGCTCCTGCGCGGGCGCCTCCGCGTAGAGCGCGGCCGAGATCAGCGGATGCGCGAACCGTACGGCGGGACCCTCGGGTTCCGTCGCGAGCAGTCCGAGGGCGGCCGCCTGGGCGGTCTCCGCCTCGGCGTTCTCCCGGCCGGCCGCGTGCAGCAGGGCCAGCGTGGGACGCGCGCCGGCGCTGGCCACCAGCAGGGTGCGGCGGGCCTCGTCCGAGAGCATGCCCAGGCGGTTGAGCACCAGGGCCCGCAGCGAGGTGGGCACGTGCAGCGGCTCGCCGGGCCGGGGCGGGGTGGGATCCTCGGCGAGCGCGCGGCCCAGTTCCAGGGCGAAGAGCGGGTTGCCGGCGCTGGTGCGGTGGATGTCGCGGACCGTGGAGCGGGGCAGGCCGGTGTAGCCGCGGTGGTCCAGGAGCGCGGAGACCTGGGTGCGGGAGAGCGGGTTGAGGCGGACCGCGAGCGAGTCCGGCGGCAACGCGCGTAGATGGCGGTCGTACTCCTGTCCCTCGGTCCGCACCGCGCACAGCAGCTGGACCGGGGTGTCGCCGAGGCGGCGGGCGGCGAAGCCGAGGAGCTCCGCGCTCGCCGGGTCCAGCCACTGCAGGTCGTCCGCGACGACCAGGACCGGGCCCTCGGTGGCGAGCGCGCGCAGCACCGACAGGACGGCGAGCCGCAGCGCCAGCCCGTCGCGCTGGAGGGTGGACTCGCCGCGTCCGGTGAGCGCGGACTCCAGGGCGGTGCGCTGGGCGCCGGGCAGCCGGTCGGCCACCTCGTCCACGACCAGACCGAGCAGGTCGGCCAGGGCCAGGAACGGCAGATGGGATTCGGACTCCGTCGCCGAGCAGCGCAACACGGTCCGGGTCGCGCCGGCGTTATCCGCGGCCAATGCCCGCAGCACGGTCGACTTTCCTATTCCGGCCGGACCGTGGAGCAGCACGCTGCCGCCGCCGGCCAGCTGTTCACGCGCTCCCGCGAGCAGCTCCTCCCTGCCGATCACCAGGTCGGGGCGGCATCTGGCAGGCTCCTCGAAGTCCCGTCGCACGGTCACCGCTCCCCTCCGTGTGTCGTGTCCTGGCCAATATTAGGCAACGGGCTTTGGAATTCGGCCGGGCCACGTCGTGAGGGAAATAACAACGGCCGGCATAGACAAATTCACGGGATCGGCGCATGAATGAGCCGCCGACGGAAATCAGGGCAGCAACCCCGCCCGACGCGCCGCGACGACCGCCTCCCCACGGGTCCGGGCCCCGAGCTTCCGCATGGCCGAACGGAGGTATCCCTTGACCGTCTCGGCGGTCACTCCGAGCCGCTCGGCGGCCACCGCGTTCGTCGCCCCGGCGGCGACGCACGCCAGTACGTCCACCTCACGCGGCGCCAGACTCACCCCCTCCAGGGGCGGGACGTCCGGGGTCAACAGCCCGCACACGTCCAGCAGTTCGGCGCGCAGCGCCTCGTCGGCGATCCTCGGCGCGAGCGCCCGCAACGCCGCGTGCGCCTCCCGCACCTGCTCCCACGCGGAGCCGCCCGCCCGCGGTGCCCGGGCCGGCTCCACCCGCGCCGCCGCCATCAGCGCCCGCGCCTCCTCCCGCAGCACCAGCGCCTGCTCCACGTCCCGCGCGGCCTCCACCGCCGCCGTCAGCGTCCGGTCGCCCAGGGGCCGCACGTCGCGCAGGGCGCCGTACAGCACACCGCGGACCCGGCGCCGTACGACGACCGGCACCGCCACCACCGCGCGCAGTCCCTCCGCGGCGACCGCCAGGTCGTACTCGTGGCTGATCTGCCGCGAGGCGGAGTAGTCGGTGACGGCGCACGGGCGGGCGAGGGCCGCGGCCTTGCCGCCGAGACCGTTGCCCGAGGTCACCGCGAGGGCGCTCAGGGCGGGGGTGGCGGTGCCGTTCAGTTCGCTGATGCGGATCCGCGGTCTGCCCGACTCCACCAGCCCGCCGAAGGCGACCGGGAGCCCGGTCGTGCGCCGCAGCCGTACCAGCGCGCGCCGGATCTCCACCGACGCCGACCCGTCTGCTGTCACGAACATGTCCCTTCGCCGCGGCACACACCCCCGTTCGGGGGTAGTGAGACCCGCATCACGCATTACACGATGGCAGAGAGCCGCCCGGCAATGGTGCCGGTACCGAGGAGGACAGATGACGACCGCGACGGAGCTCTTCCGCAGCGCGCGGGACTTCCTGCTGGAACACCGCGAGGACTACGCCACGGCGTACGAGGGTTTCGACTGGCCCCGCCCGCAGCACTTCAACTGGGCACTGGACTGGTTCGACGTCATCGCGGACGGCAACGACCGCACCGCCCTGCACATCGTCGAGGAGGACGGCTCCGAGATCCGGCTCTCCTTCGCCGACCTGTCCGAGCGGTCCAACCGCGTCGCCAACCTGCTGCGCGAGCGCGGGGTCGGTGCCGAGGACCGGATCCTGGTCATGCTGGGCAACCAGGCCGAGCTGTGGGAGGTGGCGCTGGCGGCGATGAAGCTGCGGGCCGTCGTCATCCCGGCGACCCCGCTGCTCGGCCCCGCCGACCTGCGCGACCGGGTCGAACGCGGGCGCGTGCGACACGTCCTGGTCCGGGCCGAGGACACCGCCAAGTTCGACGACGTGCCCGGCGACTACACCCGCACCGCCGTCGGCGGCCTGCCGGAGGGCTGGCAGCCGTACGAGGACGCCCACACCGCCTCCGCCGAGTTCCTGCCCGACGGGCCGACCCTCGCCGACGACCCGCTGATGCTGTACTTCACCTCCGGTACGACGGCCCGCCCCAAGCTGGTCGAGCACACCCACGCCTCCTACCCGATCGGGCATCTGGCGACCATGTACTGGATCGGCCTGAAGCCCGGCGACGTGCACCTGAACATCTCCTCGCCGGGCTGGGCCAAGCACGCCTGGTCCAACCTGTTCGCACCGTGGAACGCGCAGGCCACGGTCTTCCTCTACAACTACACGCGCTTCGACGCGTCCCGGCTGATGGCCGAGATGGACCGGGCGGGCGTCACCACCTTCTGCGCCCCGCCCACCGTGTGGCGCATGCTCATCCAGGCCGACCTCACCCAGCTGCGCACCCCGCCGCGCGAGGCCGTGGCGGCCGGCGAACCCCTCAACCCCGAGGTCATCGAACAGGTCCGCCGGGCCTGGGGCGTCACCATCCGGGACGGCTTCGGCCAGACCGAGACCGCCGTCCAGGTCTCCAACAGCCCCGGACAGCCGCTGAAGACCGGTTCCATGGGCCGTCCCAGCCCCGGATACCGGGTGGAACTGCTCGACCCGGTGTCCGGGGCGCCCGGTGCGGCGGAGGGAGAGATCGCCCTCGACCTCTCGACGCATCCCGTCGGCCTGATGACCGGCTACCACGGCGACCCCGACCGCACGGCGGAGGCGATGGCGGGCGGCTACTACCGGACCGGGGACATCGGCGCGCGTGACGCCGACGGCTACATCACCTACGTCGGACGGGCCGACGACGTCTTCAAGGCCTCCGACTACAAGATCAGCCCCTTCGAGCTGGAGAGCGCGCTGATCGAGCACGAGGCGGTCGCGGAGGCGGCCGTGGTACCCGCCCCCGACGAACTGCGCCTGGCCGTGCCCAAGGCGTACGTCGTCCTCGCGGAGGGCTGGGAACCCGGCCCCGACACCGCGAAGGTGCTGTTCGAGCACTCCCGCGAAGCACTCGCGCCCTACAAGCGCATCCGCCGCCTGGAGTTCGCGCCCCTGCCCAAGACCGTCTCCGGCAAGATCCGCCGCATCGAACTGCGCGAGGCCACGGCCGCCGGCTCGGACGCCGAGTACCGCGAGGAGGACTTCCGGTGAGCGAGCTCTCGTACACGCACGGAACGAGCGGGACGACCCTGCTCGGCGACACGATCGGGGCCAACCTGGACCGGGCGGTGGCCACTTGGCCGGACCGCGAGGCCCTCGTCGACGTGCCCTCCGGACGGCGCTGGACGTACGCCCGGTTCGGCGCGGACATCGAGAAGCTGGCGCACGCCCTGCTGGCCGCCGGGGTCGCCAAGGGCGACCGGGTGGGCATCTGGGCGGTCAACTGCCCCGAGTGGGTGCTCGTCCAGTACGCCACCGCCCGCGTCGGCGCGATCATGGTGAACATCAACCCGGCCTACCGCACGCACGAGGTCGAGTACGTCCTCAAGCAGGCCGGTATCTCCCTGCTGTTCGCCTCCGTCAGCCACAAGACGAGCGACTACCGGGCCATGGTCGACCAAGTGCGCGGCAAGTGCGGTGAGTTGCGCGAGGTCGTGTACATCGGCGACCCGAGCTGGGACGCGCTGCTCGCACGCGCGGTCCCCGACGCCCGGTACGAGGACCTGTCCTGCGACGACCCGATCAACATCCAGTACACCTCGGGCACGACGGGCTTCCCCAAGGGGGCCACGCTCTCGCACCACAGCATCCTCAACAACGGTTACTTCGTGGGGGAGTTGATCGCCTACAGCGAGCAGGACCGGGTCTGCATCCCGGTGCCCTTCTACCACTGCTTCGGCATGGTGATGGGCAATCTCGCCGCGACCTCGCACGGCGCCTGCATGGTCATCCCGGCCCCGTCCTTCGACCCGGCGGCGACCCTGCGCGCGGTCCAGGACGAACACTGCACGTCCCTCTACGGCGTTCCGACCATGTTCATCGCGGAGCTGAACCTCCCCGACTTCGCGACCTACGACCTGTCCTCCCTGCGCACCGGCATCATGGCGGGCTCGCCCTGCCCGGTGGAGGTGATGAAACGGGTCGTCGCCGAGATGCACATGGCGGAGGTCTCCATCTGCTACGGCATGACCGAGACCTCCCCGGTGTCCCTGCAGACCCGCCGGGACGACGACCTGGAACACCGCACCGGCACGGTCGGCCGCGTCCTGCCGCACATCGAGGTCAAGGTCGTCGACCCGGCGACCGGCGTCACCCAACCCCGGGGCACCGCAGGCGAGTTGTGCACCCGCGGCTACAGCGTGATGCTCGGCTACTGGGAGGAACCCGAGAAGACCGCGGAGGCCGTCGACCCCGGCCGCTGGATGCACACCGGCGACCTGGCCGTGATGCGCGAGGACGGCTATGTCGAGATCGTCGGCCGCATCAAGGACATGATCATCCGGGGCGGCGAGAACATCTACCCCCGTGAGATCGAGGAGTTCCTCCACGCCCACCCGAAGATCGCGGACGTCCAGGTCGTCGGCGTACCCCACGAGCGGTACGGCGAGGAGGTCCTCGCCTGTGTCATCGCGCGGGACCCGGCCGACCCGCCGACGCTGGAGGAGCTGCGCGGCTTCTGCGAGGGGCGGTTGGCGCACTACAAGATCCCGAGCCGGCTCCAGCTCCTGGACTCCTTCCCGATGACGGTGTCCGGGAAGGTGCGCAAGATCGAGCTGCGGGAAAATCACGCGGCGCGCGGCTGAGCCGTCCGTCAGACTGTCGCGATGATCGGCAGACGCACCACCCACCGCATGGCGGACGGCATACGAGTACCCGGGACCTGGCGGCCCGTCTTCATCCGCAACGGCGACTACCACCTCACCGACCTGTTCATCTACGCGGACGGGCTCATCGACTGCTGGGAACTGGTCACGCTGGAGCAGTTCGAGGAGAAGCTGCGGTGCGGATGGGTCGCCACCGAGTTGCCGGACGGTGCCAGGGCGTCCGGCCATGAGCTGGCCGCCTGGAAGTTCAGCGAGCCGCACACCTGGCTAACGCCCGAGTTGCTGCTCGCCGAGGTGCGCGACACCGTGGACCAGCTCAACGGGCGGCCGGACTCGACGGACCGGTGCCTGGACGCCGTCGACGCGTTTCTCGCCGACCGGACGGAGGAGAAGCGGGCCGTGGCCCGTGCCGCCTACCTCGCCATCCCCGAGACGCAGCGCCACTACGCGCTCGGTGACATGGACCGCAAGGACTGGCCGCTTCAGGTGCTGGTCGCCGGACCCGGCGCACGCACGGAGTCCCGGCCGTACGGCGGCGACGATCCGGTCACGCAGGAGGAGTACGACGAGGCGGTCGACTACTTCGAGGACCGGGCCCAGTGGATCGCCCAGCGGTCCTCACAGGTCCCGGCGGACGGACCGGTGACTCCTCTCGCCCCCGCGATCCAGCTCTACGAGAGCTATCCGCTGAAGACGTCCGACGACCCGGACACGAGGGCCCTGCGCAACAACTACCCGGCACCCGTCGACGTCGACGGCGTCACCTACCCCTCCGTCGCCCACGCCTACTGGGCCCTGTCGACTGACGACCGCGAGGTCAGGGCCGGAATCGCCGAGGCGGACACCGCGGCCGCCGCCCGGAACCTGGCCGTCGGCGCCCCCCGACGCGAGGGCTGGGAACAGGCGCGTACGGCGGTCATGACCCGCCTGCTGCGGGCCAAGTTCGCCCAGCACCCCGCCCTGGCGCGGGTCCTCCTGGACACGGACGACGCGACGATCGTCTACGACGACGGCGACTCCCGCTTCTGGGGCGACAACGCCGGCCGCGGCCGCAACTGGACCGGCCGCCTCCTTGAACTCGTCCGCTCGGAGCTGCATGCCGAGCGCGCGGGCATCGGACCGACGGCGACCGCCTGAGCGCTCCGCTGGAAGTGTGACCTCTGAACCGACCGAGTCGGGTGGTGGGTGGGCGAGGCCGGGGTCCAGGGGGCGGAGCCCCCTGGGACGGGGTCGAAGGGGCAGCGCCCCTGGAGGATGGGACGGGTAGGGGCGGCGGGGGCGGATGACGCGCACCTCACGCCCCGTCGGCATCCAGGTCGTCCGCGTGACTGTTCACCGCCTGCGGCGTGCCCGTGAGGTCGAGGACGAACAGCGGAATCCCCAGCACGTCGGCGCGGGTGCGGGCGTCGGGGGAGAAGCCGGCGAGGGAGAAGTAGACGCAGGGCGTGGACTCCGTCATGGCCGTCAGCCACAGGCACTCCACGTCGCGCAGGGTCGCCGGGCGTACGGTCGGGTCGACCTGGACCAGCAGGCCGCGCGCGGCGAGGCCGATGCCGGACGGGGGCCGCTGGTCGGCCCGGCGGATGTCCCGGTAGCCGAGCCAGCGCAGATAGAGGGCGGCCGCGGTGACCGCGTCGCGGGCGGTGCGGATCGCGACGGGCTGGAAGACGCGACGCCGGGCCGGGGCGGCGGCCCGGGGGCTCGCGGCGGCCGACGGCCCGGCCACCGGAATGCGCAGCACCGTCCCGCACCCGCAGCCCAGCTCCGGGTACGGCCACTGGGTGCGGCGGCCGCAGGCCTCGCACCGCACGACGACCCAGTCCTCGTCCCAGGCACGATGGGCGACCGCGGTGACCGCCCCGTGCTCGTCGAGCGCCGGGGCGACGGGCACCCCGCACACGCAGGGATACGACGATGCCTCGTAGACGTGCTCGCGTCTGCAGGCCGGGCAGCGCACCGACACGCTCTCGGACATGGCCCCCATCGTCCTCCAGGCGACCCCCGCTTGTCCCTCTCTTGACTGCCTTCGCCCGCCCACTTACATTGCTTCCAGATAGTAGAAAATACTTTCCGCATTACGGAATTCGTTGTGGAGAGAGAAGACACGGGAAGTGCTCACCGCGGGGCGCGACGGGAGTGCGGATCCGACAGCCGAAGCAGGAGTACTCGATGGCTCGAATGACCGCTGCCCGCGCGGCAGTTGAGATTCTCAGGCGTGAAGGCGTCACCGACGCGTTCGGTGTCCCGGGCGCGGCGATCAATCCCTTCTACGCGGCGCTCAAGGCCTCCGGCGGCATCCACCACACCCTCGCCCGGCACGTGGAGGGCGCCTCGCACATGGCCGAGGGCTACACCCGCACCCACCCGGGCAACATCGGCGTCTGCATCGGCACCTCCGGACCGGCCGGCACCGACATGATCACCGGCCTGTACTCGGCCCTCGGCGACTCCGTCCCGATCCTGTGCATCACGGGCCAGGCCCCGACCGCCGTGATCCACAAGGAGGACTTCCAGGCCGTCGACATCGCCTCCATCGCCAAACCGGTGACGAAGATGGCGGTCACGGTGCTGGAGGCCGCGCAGGTCCCCGGCGTCTTCCAGCAGGCCTTCCACCTCATGCGCTCCGGCCGCCCGGGCCCGGTGCTGATCGACCTGCCGATCGACGTCCAGCTGACGGAGATCGAGTTCGACCCCGAGACGTACGAGCCGCTGTCGGTCTACAAGCCGGCCGCGACCCGCGCCCAGGTCGAGAAGGCGATCGGCATGCTCAACGCCTCCGAGCGCCCGCTGATCGTCGCCGGCGGCGGTGTGATCAACGCCGACGCCGCCGAACTGCTGGTGGAGTTCGCCGAGTTGACCGGCGTCCCGGTCGTCCCCACCCTCATGGGCTGGGGAGTGCTCCCCGACGACCACGAGCTGAACGCCGGCATGGTCGGCCTCCAGACCTCGCACCGCTACGGCAACGCCACCTTCCTGGAGTCCGACTTCGTCCTCGGCATCGGCAACCGCTGGGCCAACCGCCACACCGGCAGGCTCGACGTCTACACGGCCGGCCGGACCTTCGTCCACGTCGACGTGGAGCCGACCCAGATCGGCAAGATCTTCGCCCCGGACTACGGCATCGCCTCCGACGCGAAGGCCGCGCTGCAGCTGTTCGTCCAGGTGGCAGGGGAGTTGAAGGCCTCGGGCCGCCTGCCCGACCGCTCCGTGTGGGCGGCTGCCGCACAGGAGAAGAAGGCCACGCTCCAGCGCCGGACACACTTCGACGACATCCCGATCAAGCCGCAGCGCGTCTACGAGGAGATGAACAAGGCCTTCGGCCCGGAGACCCGGTACGTCTCCACGATCGGCCTCTCGCAGATCGCCGGCGCCCAGATGCTGCACGTCTACCGGCCCCGCCACTGGATCAACTGCGGCCAGGCGGGGCCCCTCGGCTGGACGATCCCGGCCGCGCTCGGCGTCGCTAAGGCCGACCCCGAGGCACAGGTCGTCGCCCTCTCCGGCGACTACGACTTCCAGTTCATGATCGAGGAGCTGGCGGTCGGGGCGCAGCACAAGATCCCGTACGTCCATGTCCTCGTCAACAACGCCTACCTGGGCCTGATCCGCCAGGCGCAGCTCGGCCTGGACATCGACTTCCAGGTCAACCTGGAGTTTGAGAACATCAACTCCCCAGAGCTCGGGGTGTACGGCGTCGACCACATCAAGGTCGTCGAGGGCCTCGGCTGCAAGGCGCTCCGCGTGACCGACCCGGCCGAACTGGGCGCCGCCTTCGAGCAGGCCAAGAAGCTCGCCGCCGAGTTCCAGGTGCCGGTCGTCGTCGAGGCCATCCTGGAACGCGTCACCAACATCGCGATGTCCAAGACCAACGACATCAGCAACGTCGTCGAGTTCGAGGAACTCGCCACCGAGCCGGGCCACGCCCCGACCTCGATCAGGACACTGAAGGTCTGACGCCGGACGGCGGCACTGCCGTCAGTCACTCAGGGCGGCCCGGCCGGGGGACGGGCCGCCCTTTCACGTGCGCGGCTTGAGACGACGTGCCGGGTGCCCGGTGCCGGGGCCCGGTCCGAACGGCCGTGTACTCGCACCCGGAGCGGCCTGGTCTCCGTGCGCAGGGAGCCGGCTTGTCGGCGTACGGGGCCCGTGCCGCCCGGCGCGCCTGTGTCCGGGTCCGAACGGCGGTGTCCTTGCGACGGATCGCAGGATCGGGCCGCATGCCTCCGGTGCGCTGGGCCGGCGTGTCCGCGCTCAGTCCGAGCCGCCGCCGTCCCCGCAGCCGTAGCCGCCGCCCCCGCCGAGGTTGCGCGGGGAGTGCCGCCGAAGCCCCCTGTCCGCCACCTCCACCCGGGCGGTCAGTCCCGCCCGCAGGGCGAAGCGCGGAACCAGCACGGCGAGGGCCGCGTCGCCGTGCAGGGCGACCGCGAAGAGGGCGTCGGCGGTCGGCAGGTCCTTGCGGCGGGCGGGGACCGGGTGCTCGGCACGCAGGGCGTCCAGGGTGCGCCGGGCGGCGCGGGTCCGCTGCGGCGGAAGGGTGCGCAGCAGCCCGGCGGCGGTCAGCCGGTCGCGCAGTGCGGCGATCTCCCGGCGTACGGCAGGATGCCGCACCAATTCCCCGATGCTCACGGGCTGTTGGAGCGAGGCGTACACGGCCCGGTCGAGGTCGGACAGGGCCTGCCCCGCGCCCTGGGGCTCCCCCGAGACCCGAACCGTCCCCGGTCGGCCGGCGTCGGCGAAGCCCCGCAGATGCAGGGCGAGAACGGCGACCGTGACGGCGGCGCGGGGACCGCCCCGCAGCAGCGCGACCTCGTGCGGCGCCGGCCGGACCGTCGTACCGCTGTCCATGACACCCCCCTCGCACGGGGTCCGCCGCCCCCGTGCCGGCGGGCCCCGCGTGATGAGAATGTGCCCGGGCCCGGGGGCTGGTGAAGCCTCCCGGGCCCGTTTCAGAGCTTCTTTTGAGGGTTCCGTAGCCCGCCTACGACCGGTGGCGTAGGTGTCGTGTCCGACGGGCTCACTGCTCGTGGTGCTCGGAGAGTCCCGGCCAGTCGTCGGGGCCGCCGCCCTGCCATTCGATGATGTCGCTCTCCTCGACCTCGACCTGGTCGAGGTCCGCGAGGCGCAGGAGTTCGACCACGTCGTCCAGGTGGGAGGCGACGCCGAGGTTCTCGTCGTCCCAGGTCACGCGCCGGGAGCCGTCCAGGGCGGGGGCGTGGACCACGATGTGCGGGTGCTGCGTGGGGTGTGCCGGAGGTGCCATGCCTTCAGGCTCCTGCGGGCGGGGCGGATCCGCACCCCGGCGTACGCCTCCGTATCCCTCCGCCCACCGGAGATCCTGGGACCGCGGCGGTTGCGACGGAGCCCGGGACGCCCTTCTCTCAGGTCGAGAAGAGGGTCCCCGGTCCTTCACCACCGCACTGGCTCGCACGCCGCCGCGGTCCCGGCCCTGCCCGCGTCCGTATGACCGGTCGACCACCCCTCATCCGGGTCGCCGGTGGTCGGGGCGGGCAGGGAGTTCGGGTGCGCTGGAGTGGATTCCGGGCGGCGCCGACGCCTGGGCGCGACAGGACAGTTGTCAGCACCGACGCCGCCCGGAGCTTGGGAGAGGGGCGTCAGACCTGGGCGCCGGACAGGCGCTCCACCGCCCGCAGCAGTGCCGAGTGGTCGAGCCCGCCGTCGCCCTGCGCACGCAGGCTCGCGACCAGCTGGGCGACCACGGCACCGACGGGCAGGGCCGCGCCGACGTTGCGGGCGGCGTCGGTGACGATGCCCATGTCCTTGTGGTGCAGGTCGATGCGGAAGCCGGGCTTGAAGTCGCGGTTCAGGAAGTTGTCCTTCTTCCGCGTCAGCACGGTGGAGCCGGCCAGCCCGCCGTTCAGGACGTCGAGGGCCGCCTTCAGGTCCACGCCCGACTTCTCCAGGAAGACCACGGCCTCGGCGCACGCCTGGATGTTCACGGCGACGATGAGCTGGTTGGCGGCCTTCACGGTCTGGCCCGAGCCGTGCGGACCGCACAGCACGATCGTCCTGCCGAGCGCCTCGAAGATCGGCTCCGCCTGGTCGAAGTCGGTCTGTTCGCCGCCGACCATGATGGACAGCACGGCCTCGACCGCACCGGCCTCACCGCCGGACACGGGCGCGTCCAGGACGCGGATGCCCTTGTCCTCGGCCGCCTTCGCCAGGTCGACCGAGGTCTGCGGGGTGATCGAGGACATGTCGATCAGCAGCGCGCCGGACCGCGCGTTCTCCAGGATGCCGTCCGGGCCGTACGCGATGGCCTCGACGTGCGGGGACGCGGGCACCATCGTGATCACGACGTCGGCGTCCCGGACGGCCTCGGAGATCGAGCCGGCCGCGGTGCCGCCGGCGGCGGTCAGCCGGTCGAGCTTGTCCTGCTCCAGGGTGAAGCCGGTGACGTCGTAACCCGCCTTGATGAGGTTCTCGGACATCGGGGAGCCCATGATGCCGAGGCCTATCCAGGCGATCTTGGGGAGGTTCGTGGCCATGAGGGTGCCTCTCTGACTGCTGTTCTACGTCTGTGAGTTGCCGCTCAGCGAGCGGCTCGGGCCGCGGCCGGCAGCCAGTCGAAGGCTGCCGCGCTCGGACGGTCGCCCGGCTTGTACTCCAGGCCGACCCAGCCCTCGTAACCGGCCTTCGCGAGCCGGCCGAGGAGGTCTTCGAGGGGGAGCGAGCCCGTGCCCGGCGCGCCGCGCCCGGGGTTGTCCGCGATCTGCACATGGCCGGTCTTCGCGGCGTACCGCTCGATCACCGACGGCAGGTCCTCGCCGTTCATCGACAGGTGGTAGAGGTCCATGAGGAACCGCGCGTTGCCCAGCCCGGACGCCTGGTTGACCTTGTCGACGATGCCCACGGCGGCGGGTGCGCTCACCAGTGGGTACCGCGGCGACTCGGGCTGGTTGAGGGCCTCGATCAGCAGGATCGCGCCGATCCGGTCGGCGGCCCGGGCCGCGAGCACCAGGTTCTCCAGCGCGAGCGCGTCCTGCTCGGCCGGGTCCACGCCCTCGACGCGGTTGCCGTACAGGGCGTTGAGCGCCCTGCAGCCGAGGGACTCGGCGAATTCGGCCGCCACGTCGATGTTGGCGCGGAACCGCTCCGACTCCTCGCCCGGGATCGACAGGGCGCCCCGGTCCGGGCCGGGCAGCTGTCCGGCGTAGAAGTTCAGCCCGGTGAGCTGGACGCCCGCGTCCTCGATGGCCTGCTTCAGGGCGTCGAGCTCGGACCGCTCGGGGGTGGGGGAGTCGATCCAGGGCCACCACAGCTCGACCGCGCCGAAGCCGGCCGCGGCGGCGGCCGCGGGGCGCTCCAGGAGCGGGAGTTCCGTGAAGAGGATCGACAGGTTGACGTTGAAGCGCTGCTCTGCGGCTGTGCCCCATTCAGAACCTGGCATGTGGGCCGGCGCTCCCTTCCGTGGTTGTGTTTCCGTATTACGGAAGTTAGTTTCTGCTTAACGGAAGACTGCCTGGGACCGGGGAGGAGTGTCAAGAGTGCCCACGCAAAAAAGCCCCCGCGCGGGGGCACGGGGGCAGGGCGGACGGACTGATCACAGCGCGTCGACGGCACTCACCTTCCAGCCCTCCGAGGTGCGGGTCATCGTCATCCGCACCCGGTTCAGATCCACGCGGGATCCCGAGACCTGGGTGCTCCGGGTGACCTGGTTGACGAAGAGCAGGACCGTGACCCTGTCCGGGGAAGCCGATACGACGGAGGCCGTGGCGACCGTCGCCTTCACCACCCCGTGGTACTTCTCCGCGGTCGGTGCGACCACGGTGGCCGTGGTCTTCCGGTACTCGTCCCGGAACGTCCCGGTCAGATGGCCGCGGGCCCGCGCGAAGTCCCGGTCCAGGTGCTGGTAGTCGTACGACAGCACGACCGGTGCCGCCTTCCGCGCGGCCGCGAGCGCCTCCCCCCGGGCGTCGTCCGCCCGTCGTCCCTCCCGGTACTGCCACCCCAGTACGGCGACGGCGACCAGCCCCGCCACGAGCAGGGCGCCCATGACCGCGGTGAACAGTCTCCGCCGACGGCGCCCACCCCGCTCCCGCGGCGCGTCGCCCTCCTCCTCGAAGGCCTCCGGCGACGGCTCCGGCGGGTCGTCCCAGCCGTCCCCCGGGGCCTCGACGAGCACGGTGCGCCCGGCGAGCGGCGCTTCCTCGTCGGTGGCCGGGCCCGGTTCGCGGTGGCCGCGCTCGGCGCGCTTGGCCGCCGCTCGGGCGGCCGCGGTCATGGTGTGCCGGGTGCTCGATCCGGAGCCGCGGCCCCGCGTCGTCGTCTTCGCCATGGTCGTACTCCTCACAGGTGATGCCGGTCAGCCGACGAACTCGACGTCGGAGGTCAGCCAGCGGCCGTCCCGCTGCACCAGGTCGAGCCGCAGCCGGTAGGTGCGCGCCTCCCCCTTGGGCACCGCGGTGTTGGTCACCTCGCTGTCGGCGACGACCAGGACGCGGGCCGAGTGCTCGTCGGACCGGACGATGCCCGCTTCGAGAACCTGGCCCCGGGACACGGACCTGTTCTCGGCGACGAGTTCGGTCAGCTGCTCGGTCTGCGCGGCGAACTGCTTCTTGAAGTCGCCGGTGGCGCCCTTGAGCACGTTCGCGCTGTCCCGGTCGTAGTGCCGGTAGTCGAGCGAGGTGAAGTTCAGCGCCGACCGGCGGGCGGCGGCGAGGATGTCCTGGCGCCGCTGGTCCGCCTCGCGCTGATCGTGGAGGCCGAGGCCCAACCAGGTCGTCAGGGCGGTGGTGAGGACGGCCGCCACCACCAGCCCCACGGTGAGGGCCCTCTTCATGCCATCGGTCCGACGAGCAGCCATTGCCACGACTCCTTTCCGAATACGGCCTGTTGGCCGCCCGTCGAGCCGATCTCGACGAGCCTTCCGTCCGGGCCGGTGGCGGTGCCGGTCTCCGGGTCGTACGGCGTGACGTACGCCGCCCGGTTCGCGTCGCCGGAAGCGGACGTCGCGCCGGGGGCGTTCTGCGCGCCCCGCACCGACGTCCCGCTCCCGCGCGGTGCCGTGCAGCGCGCGTCGGTGTTCGCCTCGCGCGTGCCGGTGTCGGCGGGGTCGCGGCGCACCGTGCCGTATCCCTGGGTGCATCCGGGCGGGTCGTCGGCGTTGACGACCAGCCCGAAGTGGGTGGTGCCGTCGCCGGGGATGACGGTGTAGCTGCCCGCGACCATCACCGGGAAGGTGACCAGGGCCTGCTCCACGCCGGGCAGCCGCGCCAGCGTGACCTGGCCGCCGCTGATCAGGTTGGCCAGCAGCACCGAAAGCCGCGGCCCGGTCGACTTCAGCAGCGAGTTCACCTGCTGCGCGGCCGGAGTCGCGTTGCCGATCAGCTTGCGCAGGTCCCCGTCGCTCGACTTCAACTGCGCGGTGAGCGCCGCCAGATCACGTGCGAAGGACTTGATCGACGAGCCCTGGTCGGCCTGCGTCTCGAGAACCTTGCGCGAGTCCTCGATCAGCGCGATCGTTTCGGGCAGCGACTCGGACGCCGCCTCGACGAGCGCGTTGCCCGAGTCCACCAGCCGGCTCAGGTTCGGTCCGGTGCCGGAGAAGGCCTGGTCCAACTCGTCGACGGTGACCCGCAGATCGTCCTTGCCGACGGAGTTCACCAGCCGGTCCAGGGCGAGCACGAGGTCCGTCGCGGGCAGCGGCACGCGGGTGCGGTCGCGGGGGATGGTGCTGCCGTCGAGCAGATACGGGCCGTGGGTGGTACGCGGCTGCAGATCGACGTACTGCTCGCCCACCGCCGAACGGTTCGCCACCACGGCGAGGGCGTCCGCGGGGATGCGCGGCGCCCCGTCGTCGATGTCGAGGGCCACCGAGACGCCGTCGGCGCCGGTCAGCCGCAGCGCACCGACCCGGCCCACCGGCACCCCGCGATAGGTGACCTCGGCGCCGGAGAAGATGCCCCCGGAGCCGGCGAAGTCCGCCCGCACGGTGTAGCCGCGGTCCAGGACGGCGTCCACCAGGCCGGTGTACTCGGCGCCGACGTACGACACCCCGACCGCGGTGACGGTGGCGAAGGCAAGCAGCTGGGCCTTGACCGTACGGGTGATCACGGCTGAACCCCCTTCAGCATCAGCTCGGCGAGCTCCAGGTCGATGCCCTCGGGCAGGCCGCCCTCGGTGCGGTAACCGCTGCCGGTGCGGTGACTGCTGCCGCACACCGGCGGGCACAGCAGGTCGCCGCCGCCCGGGGGAGCCGAGGGGGACGGCAGGCCGGGTGCGTCCGGCAGGGCGGTGGGCGTCGGGACGGCTGGCAGGTCCGGGAGGTCGGGTGGGTCGGGCAGGCCGGGTGTGCTCGGCTCGGCGGAGTCACCGTTGCCCCCGCCGGAGCCGGGCTCGTCCGTCAGGTTCCCGTAGAGCCCTGCCAGATCGAGGTCGGCGGTGAGGTGGAGATTGACGTAGTCGCCCTTGATGGCGTCCACCGCGTTGCGGGGGAAGGGGTAAGTGGTCAGCAGCTCAAGGGAGTTGGGCAAGTCATCGCCCGCCTTGTTCAGTTGCCGCAGGATCGGCGCGAGCTGCTTCAGGTTCGCGACGGTGTCCTCGTGCGAGGCGTTGACCACCTTGGTGCCCGTCTCGCCGAGCTTCGACAGGGCGGTGAGCATCCTCGTCAGATCACGCCGCTGGTCGGCGAGGACCTTCAGGGCGGGCGGCATGGTGTCGACGGCCCGGGCGATCGTCTTCTTCTCCTTCCCGAGCCGCCCCGCGAGCCGGTCGACGGCCTTCAGGGCGCGGACGATGTCTTGGCGCTGGTCGTCGAGGCCGCCGATGAACGTGTTGAGCTCCTCGATCAGGGACCTGACCCGGTTCTCCCGCCCGTCCAGGGCCTTGTTCAGCTCCACCGTGATCGTCTTGAGCTGGGCCACTCCGCCGCCGTTGAGCAGGGCCGACAGCGCGGACAGCACCTCCTCGATCTCCGGGTTGCGACCGCTGCGGGACAGCGGGACGCGGTCCCCGTCGCCGAGCCGGCCCACGGGTTCTGTGCCCGTCGGGGCGGAGAGCGCCACGTACTTCTCGCCGAGCATGCTGGTCTGCCGCAGCTCGGCCACCGCGTTGGCGGGCAGCTTCACCGAGTCCGCGATCCGCAGCCGCACGCGCGCGTGCCAGCCGTCCAGCTCCACCTTCTCGACAGCGCCCACGGTGACGTTGTCGACCTTCACCGCCGACTGCGGCACCAGGTCGAGGACGTCACGGAACTCGGCGGTGACGCGGTACGCGCGCCCGTCCGCGGCAGCGCCGCCGGGCAGCGGGACGTCGTACCAGCCGTTGAACTCGCAGCCGGACAGCAGCAGCGAGCCGGCCGCCGCCCAGGCGAGGGCCCCGGCCCCGCGTCGTACGCTCATGCGCTCGCCCCCAGGATCCCGCCGAGCGTCCGGTCGACCGTGCCGGTGACCGCCGGGCCCTGCGGCACCTCGGGCAGGGAGGCGAACAGGTCCCTCAGCTCCTCGCAGTCGGTCTCGTCCCCGGTGGTCCTCAGCACGGAGCACAGCAGGGAGGCCGGATCCTGGGGCTGATTCGGGTTGTTGCGGGTGTCGAGGGTGCCCGCGGACGGGTTGTAGGCGTTGTTCAGGTTCGACATGCCGGTGGGTGCGACCTCCAACAGCTCCTCCAGCGCCGCCCGTTGGGTGACGAGCACTTCGGTCACCTTGCTGAGGCCCTTCACGTTCGAGGTCAGCGAGTTCTTGTTCCTCTTCACGAAGTCGGACACGTCACCGAGGGCCGTTCCCAGGTTCTTCAGCGCGGCCGCCAGATCCTTACGCTCGCCCGCGAGCTGCTCGGCGACCTTGGCGAGGCTGGTGTTGAACGACCGCACGCTCTTGTCGTCGGCGGCCAGCGCCGCCGTGAACACCTGGAGGTTGCGCACCGTGCCGAAGAGGTCGCCGCGGCCGTCGGACAGCGTGGTGACCGCCTCCGACAGGTCCTCGACCGTCTGGTTGAGGTGTGCGCCCTGCCCGTCCAGGTTGTCGGCGCTCACCCCGAGCAGCCGGGACAGCGAGCCGTCCTTGTTCGCCCCCTCGGGGCCGAGCGACTCGGCCGTGGTGTGCAGGCTGTCGAAGACGCGGTCCAGTTCGACGGGTACGGCCGTGCGCGACTCGGGGATGACATCGCCGTCCCGCAGCGCCGGACCGCCGCGGTACACCGGCAGCAGCTGCACGTAACGGTCGCTGACCACCGAGGAGTTGATGATCGCGGCCCGCGCGTCCGCCGGGACCCTGCGGCCGGCTTCGTACTCCAGCTCCACCCGCACCCGGTCGCCCTCCGGCGTGATCTTCTCGACCTCGCCGATCCGGACGCCGAGGACCCGGACGTCCGAACCGGGGTAGATGCCGACGGTGCGCGGGAAGTACGCGGTGACCCGCACGGGCTCGGAGCGCGGCCACAGCACGTAGGTGAGGGCGGCGACGACGGCGAGTGCGGTGACCTGGGCCACGCGCCTGTTCAGGTTGTTCACTGCGCGCCTCCCGTGCGCGGCACCACCGGAGCGGCGACCAGGTTCTGGACGTAGGAGTCGAACCAGCGGCCGTTGCCGAGGGTGTTGGTGAAGAGCCGCACGTAGGGCGCGAGCAGCTTGACGCTCCGGTCGAGGCTGGACTGATTGCGTTCGAGCATCTCGACCACGCGGCCCAGGCCCTTGAGCGCGGGCCCGATCTCCTTGTCGTTGTCCTCGACCAGGCCGGACAGCTCGACGCCGAGCGCGGCGGAGCTCTTCAGCAGGGTGTGGATCGCCTTGCGCCGCTTGCTGATCTCCTTGAACAACGCGTCGCCGTCCTTCACCAGGGCGGTGAAGTCCTCGGAGCGCTCGGCCAGTACGCCCGTGACGCCGTTCGCGTGGTCGAGCAGCTCCCTGAGCTCCTGGTCGCGTGAGGCGACCGTCCGGGAGATCTTCGACAGGCCCTTGATGGACGCCCGTACCTCTGCGGGCGAGTCCTGGAAGGTGGTGGAGATGGTGTCCAGGGCCGTGGCCAGCCGGTCGGTGTCGACCTCCTCGGTCGTCGTGGTGAGGTCACTGAAGGCCTGTACGACGTCGTACGCCGGGACTGTGCGCCGCAGGGGTATCTCGGTGCCGGGCCTCAGCTGCCCCGGCCCCTTGGGGTGCAGCGCGAGGTACTTCGCGCCGAGGATCGTCTTGACGCGGATCGACGCTCCGGTGCCGGTGCCGAACGAAGGGTCGCCCTTGATCTTGAAGGTGACCAGGACGTGGTCGCCGTCCAGATCGACGTCCTTGACCTCGCCGACCTTGACCCCGGCGATCCGCACCTCGTCGCCGGGCTTGAGGCCGCCCGCCTCCGAGAAGGCGGCGCGGTACGTCTCGCCGCCGCCGATCAGCGGCAGGCTGTCGGCGTTGAACGCGGCCACGGTCAGCAGCGCGAGCGTGGTGAGGCCGACGGCCCCGATGGCGACGGGGCTGCGCTCGCGGAAGGGGGTCAGGCGCGGGCGGCGGATCCGGACGCGGGGGAGCCCTGCGGACCGGATGCGGGGGAGCCGTACAGAAAGGACGCGCCTCGTCATGCGCCGCACCTCGCCCTCGCCACGTGCAGGTCGGGAGTGAGTACTTCCCGCGTCTTCGGCAGCACGATCCGGCCGTCGAAGTCGCAGAGGTAGAAGTTGAACCACGAGCCGTAGGACGCCGTCCCCGTCAGCTCGTTCAGCTTGTTCGGCAGCCGCTTCAGGACGCCCTCCACGGTCTTCTCGTTGTCGTTCAGCGTTCCGGTGAGATCGGTCAGCTCGGCGATGTCCTCCTTGAGCGGCGGGCGCGCGTCCTTCAGCAGCCCCGACGTGGCCTCGGTCAGGTCGCCGATGCTCACCAGCGACTCCCCGATGGGCCTGCGGTCGGCGGACAGCCCCGAGATCACCCGGCGCAGCTGCTTGAGCAGCCCGGAGAAGCGGCCGCCGCGCTTGTCGAGGGTCTCCAGCACCGTGTTGAGGTTGTCGACCACCGAACCGATCAGCTGGTCGCGGCCGGCCAGCGTCGTGGTGAGCGAAGCCGTGTGCGCGAGCAGGCTGTTGACGGTTCCGCCCTCGCCCTGCAACGTCCGGACGATCTCGGTGGCCAGCTGGTTGACGTCCTGCGGGCTGAGCGCGGCGAACAGCGGCTTGAAGCCGTTGAGCAGCGCGTTGAGGTCCAGCGCCGGCTGGGTGCGGGACAGCGGGATGGTGGCGCCGGGCTTCAGCCGGGTGCCGTCGCCCGCGCCTTCGCTCAGGGCGACGTACCGCTGTCCGACCAGGTTCCGGTAGCGGATGACCGCGCCCGTGCCGGTGAGCAGGGGCCGGTCCTCACTGACCGTGAAGGTGATCTCCGCCAGCGTCCGGTCCCTGATCCGGATGTCCTCGACCTCGCCGACCCGCACCCCGGCCACCCGGATGTCGTCGCCCTCCTCCAGGCCGGTGACGTCGCTGAACACCGCGCGATACCGGTGCTCGGGGGTGAGGGAGATGTTGACGATGGTGGCGGCCAGCAGGGCGGTGGCCAGGACGGTCACCACGGCGAACAGGCTGAACTTGATCAGCGGCGCTGCGGTCTGCCGGGCTGCGGTCTGCCGGGCTGGGGTCCTCCGGGCTGAGGTGCTCCTCATGCGACGCTCACCGCCGTCCCGCGCGCCATCGGCCCGAACAGGAGTGTCGCGACCGGCGGCACCTCGTCGGCGGGCACGCCCAGGACGGGCGCCACGAGCGATCCGACGGCACGCTGCTCGGCCCGGGTGGCGGACACGCCGGGCGGCCCGGCTGAACTCCCCTTCCTCGAACCGTCGTCGAGGTGGGCACCCGGCGCCGGTACCGGCGGACCGGGCAGATCACGGCAGTCGGGCCCGGACCGCTCGCCGTAGCGGGGCTCCTCGCCGGGCTCGTACGCCCCCTGCCGGCGGACGACCTCCAGCGTGATGTGCATCTTGCCGCCCCGGAACGCCTGCTCGGAGGCCTCCTCCTGACGGACCAGGCCGGCGAGGAGGCAGGGGTACTCGGGGGAGTAGCGGGCGAAGAGCGCGAGGGTGGGGCGGGAGACCCGGCCCAGGGTGATGAGCCGGTCGCCGTTCGCGTCGAGGAAGTCGTCGGCGGTGCCGGCGACGGTGGCGGTCGTGGTGAGGGCGGACGCGAGCCGGTGCCGCTCCTCGACCAGGGTGCGGCTGGTGGTCACGGTGTTGCGCAGGATCTCCATCAGGTCGGGCGCCGCGTCGCCGTAGACCTCGGCGACGTCGGCGAAGCGTGCGATGTCCTCTCGCAGGGACGGCAGGTGCGGATTGAGGCGGCGCAGGTAGGCCTCCACGCGGGTGAGGTTGTCGCCGATCCGGTCGCCCCGCCCCTCGAGGGCGGTGGCGAAGGCGGCGAGCGTGGCGTTGAGCTTGCCGGGCTGCACGGTCCGCAGCAGCGGCAGCAGGTCGTTCATCAGCTGCTGGAGCTCGATGCCGACGCGGGTGCGGTCCTGGGTGATGACGTCCCCGGCGCGAATGGGCCGTCCCGAGGAGCCGCGCGGTGCGACCAGGTCGACGTACTTCTCGCCGAACAGCGTCTTGGGCAGCAGGCGTGCGTGCACGTCGGACGGGATGTGCGCGACGTGCTTCGGCTTCAGCGCGATGTCGAGCGTCGCCTTCGTCCCGTCCGCGCGCACCTCACGCACCTCGCCGACCAGCAGCCCGCGCAGCTTGACGTCGGCGCGCGGATCGAGCTGGTTGCCGAGGCTGTCGGCTTCCAGGGTGATCCGCACGACCGGCGTGAACGCCTGCCGGTAGACGGCGACGGACAGGGACAGCAACAGAGCCAGCACGGCGAGGAACACCACGCCGTACAACCGCAGTCTCACCACTCTCATACGGCTCACCCCGCAATCCGCACGGTCGTGCTGGCGCCCCAGATCGCCAGCGACAGGAAGAAGTCCAGGACGTTGATCGCGACGATCGACGTCCGCACCGCGCGGCCCACCGCGACGCCGACGCCCGCCGGGCCGCCGCTCGCGTAGTAGCCGTAGAAGCAGTGCACCAGGATGATCAGGACGGCGAAGACGAGCACCTTCCCGAAGGACCACAGCACGTCGACCGGCGGCAGATACTGCGCGAAGTAGTGGTCGTAGGTGCCCGCCGACTGCCCGTAGTAGCCGGTGGTGATGGTGCGGGCGGCGAGGTACGAGGACAGCAGGCCGACCACGTACAGCGGGACCACGGCGACGAACCCGGCGATCATCCGGGTGGTCACCAGGAACGGCAGCGAGGGCACGCCCATGACTTCGAGGGCGTCCGTCTCCTCGCTGATCCGCATCGCGCCGAGCTGCGCGGTGAACCCGGCGCCGACCGTCGCCGACAGGGCGAGCCCGGCCACCAGCGGCGCGATCTCGCGGGTGTTGAAGTACGCCGACAGGAACGCCACGAAGTTGGAGGTGCCTAGCTGGTTGAGCGCGGCGTACCCCTGCAGGCCCACCTCCGTGCCGGTGAAGAAGGAGAGGAAGGCGATGACACCGACGGTGCCGCCCACCACGGCGAGGGCGCCGCGGCCGAAACTCACCTCGGCGAGCAGCCGCAGGATCTCCTTCTTGTAGCGGCGCAGGGTGCGGCCGGTCCACGCCAACGACCGTCCGTAGAAGGACAGTTGGGCGCCCAGCTCCTCCAGGCCTTTCAGCAGCGCCATGCCTCAGCCCCTCTGCGGAACGACTTGGAAGTACACGGCGGTCATCACGAAGTTCGTCACGAACAGCAACATGAAGGTGATCACCACCGACTGGTTCACGGCGTCGCCCACACCCTTCGGGCCGCCCTTCGCCGTCAGTCCCTTGTACGAGGCGACGATCGCCGCGATCGCCCCGAACACCAGCGCCTTGATCTCCGCCGCCCACAGGTCGGACAGCTGGGCGAGCGTGGTGAAGGAGGCGAGATAGGCGCCCGGAGTGCCGTTCTGCAGGACGACGTTGAAGAAGTAGCCGCCCGCGACGCCGACCACCGAGACCAGCCCGTTGAGGAGCACCGCCACCAGCATCGACGCCAGGACCCGTGGCACGACCAGCCGGTGGATGGGATCGATGCCCAGCACCTGCATCGCGTCGATCTCCTCGCGGATCTTCCGTGCTCCGAGGTCCGCGCAGATCGCCGTGCCGCCGGCGCCCGCGATCAGCAGCGCGGTGACGATCGGCGAGGCCTCCCGCAGCACCGCGAGCACCGAGGCGGCCCCCGCGAAGGACTGGGCGCCGAGCTGCCGGGTCAGACTGCCGATCTGCAGCGCGATGACGGCCCCGAAGGGGATGGACACGAGGGCCGTCGGCAGGATGGTGACGCTCGCGATGAACCAGGCCTGCTGGATGAACTCCCTCGCCTGGAAAGGGCGTCGGAAGATGGTCCGGACGACGTCCAGCGCCATCGCGAAGAGACTTCCCGAGTGCCGCAGCGCTCCGGTCGGTGACAGGCTCATGCGTCGGCCACCTCCTTTCGGTGCAGCGCCGCTTCCCGGTCGGCGATCGCCTGCCAGCGGGGCGGGCGGGTGATGCCCGGCCCCGGCAGCAGGCGGGGAGTCAGAGCCTGGGCGGGTGCCGGGTCGGCGAGTTGGGCGAGCTCCTGCTCGACCTGTGCGGCGTCCTTCTCCTCCGCCATGCCGATCGGGCCCTGCATCCGGCCGTTCAGGAACTGCCGTACGACGGGCTCGTCGCTGGTCAGCAACTGTTCGCGCGGCCCGAACATGACCAGCTCGCGCCGGAACAACAGCCCGATGTTGTCCGGCACCTGGCGGGCGGAGGCGATGTCGTGCGTGACGATCAGGAAGGTGGCGTCGATCTGGGCGTTGAGGTCGACGATGAGCTGGTTGAGATACGCGACGCGCACGGGGTCCAGGCCCGAGTCGGGCTCGTCGAAGAGGATGATCTCCGGGTCGAGGACGAGGGCCCGGGCCAGACCGGCCCGCTTGCGCATCCCGCCGGAGATCTCGCCGGGCAGCTTGTCCTCGGAGCCGATCAGCCCGACCATGTCCATCTTCTCCAGCACGATGCGCCGGATCTCGCTCTCCGACCTGCGGGTGTGCTCACGCAGCGGGAAGGCGATGTTGTCATACAGGTTCATCGAGCCGAACAGCGCGCCGTCCTGGAACAGCACGCCGAAGAGCTTCCGCACCTCGTACAGGTCGTGCTCGCGGAGCTTCGTGATGTCCCGGCCCTGGATCGTGATCGAGCCGCGCTCCGGCTTCAGCAGTCCGACGAGCGTCTTGAGGAACACCGACTTGCCCGTGCCCGAGGGGCCGAGCATGACGGAGACCTCCCCGGCGGGCATGGTCAGCGAGACGTCCTGCCAGATGACCTGGTGACCGAAGGACTTGGTCAGCCCTTCCACACAGATCTCGACACCCATCCGGTCCACCCTTCGGCCCCTGGAGCAGCTCTGACATCTGCTCTACGGGGAGGGACGGGGCGTCCGTCGCTGCGGGGTGGAGTTTTTTTCGAGCGGGTCCGTCCCGGTCTAGGGGAGCGGGCTCGGGGTGGGTGCGTCGACCGAGGGCGGGGGCGGCGTCGGTACGTCGGCGGAGCCCGGGATCGTGGAAACGGCGGACTCGACCGGTACGGCCGTCTCGCCGGGTGTGTGCGACAGCTCCGGGACGCCGGACACGCTCGGTATCCCGGGCACGCTCGGTGTCCCGGGCAGCCGCGGGACCTCTGGAACATCCGGTGCCGACAGTTCGGGCAGCGGCGACAGAGCGACCTCCGGCAGGGGCGGCACCGACAGGGGAACGAGCGACCCCTCACCGGCCGACAGGGGTGCCGCCGCCGGCCGGGGAGTCGGCGTCGCACCCGCGTTCGCCCGCGCGTCCGGAGCATCGGCCCGTCCGGAGCCGTCGGGCCGCAGTGCCTCCGCGGGGCCCGACACGGCGGGCCGCGGAGCCGACCCCTGCCCGTCCGCGTCGTACGCGTACGGCAGCACGAGCCCGGCCACCGCCAGCGTCGCCGCCGTCGAGGCGGCCGCCACGGCCTGTGCCTTCCCACCCGCGCGAGGCTGTCCCCGCCCGATGAGGAACAGCGCGAGCCCGAGCGTCGCCGCCAGCGAGTTCCGCAGCGTTCGCCGGGCCCGGGCCAGCAAGGACTCGACGGTCCGGTAACTCAGCCCCATCCGGACGGCGACCTGACCGACGTCGAGGTCCTCGGACCTCAGCCGCAGCGCCTCCGCCTGGCGGGCGGGCAGCTCCCCGCTGCGCACGGCCAGCCACTTGGCCTCGGCCCGGTCGCACACCACCTCTTCGACGGGCACCGGTCCGGGTGCGATCAGCGTCGGACTGGCGCGGACCTCGGCCTCGCGGCTGACCTGCCGGTAGCGGTCCACGCACAGCCGCATCGTCACCGTCGTCAGCCAGGCCGCGAGCCGCTCCTCGTCCAGGCCGGGGCGCTCCGCGGCGCGCAGCATCGCCTCGTGCACGGCGTCCTCGGCGTCCTCGATGCTCATCGACCTGCGCCGGGCCACCCTGAGCAGGTGCTCGCGATGACTCCACATGCGCTGCCAACGGTCGTCGTCCGTCTGCGCCTCGGCAGGCATGTCCGTCGCCATGAGGGCCCCTTCGCGCTCGCCCGCCGGTCCGTGCCGTCCGGCGGGTGGCGAGATTACCGCCCGGTAGCCGCGGTTGTGGAGGGGGAGGCGGGCATCGAGTCCCCGCTGTTACAGGACAGCTGTCGCAGGTCAGCTGTCGCTGGTCAGCGGACCGCCACCGGGCAGCAGGCCGTCGGTGGGCAGCTCGACGTCCGCCCCGGGCGCGGACGGCAGCGGCTCCCGCGTCACCTCGGTCGCGGTCGCCGGACGGGTGGGGGCGGGCGTGGGTGGGGACGGGGTGCCGGATGGGGTGGCGCTCGGCCGGGCGGGAGCGGCGGGCCGGGCGGACGGTGTCGGTGCGGGCTTCGGCGGGCCCGCCGGCCGTGATGCCTCCGGGCGGGCGGAGGCCACCTCGCCGCCGTCCGGCACCACCCGATGGCCTTCCAGGAAGTACGCGTACCAGGCCCTGACCGTGCGCAGATACGCCTGCGAGTGGTTGTAGCCGAGGATCGCCGCGTCCAGGTCGCCCGGGACCGACAGGTCCGCTCCGCCCGCGCACAGATAGCGACCGGCGGCGAGCGCCGCGTCGAAGACGTTGTCCGGGTCGGCCCGCCCGTCGCCGTTGCCGTCCGCGCCCCAACGGGCCCAGGTCGACGGGATGAACTGCATCGGACCGACCGCGCGGTCGTACACCGGGTCCCCGTCGTGGGCGCCGCCGTCGGTGTCCCGGATCAGGGCGAAGGCGCCGCCGTCCAGGCGCGGTCCGAGGATCTGCCGCACGGTCGTACCGTCCGCGGTCACCCGGCCGCCTCCGGCCTGCCCGGACTCCACCTGGCCGATCGCGGCCAGCAGCTGCCACCGCAGGCGACAGCCGGGCGCCTCGCTCGCCAGCCGGGCCTCGGCCCTCCGATAGGCCAGGAACACGCTCGCCGGGAGCGCGGCGCCCACCGTCCGCGGCCGCGTCGCCCCCTCCCGGGTCCGCAGCGGCGGCAGCGCCGTGCGGTACGGGGCGTCGCCGGACACGCTCGGCCCGTGTGCGGCGGGCGTGCGCGGCACGGGAGCCAGGGCCCGTGCCTGACTCGCCCCCGGTGCCTGGGACGCGGTCAGCGCCGCCATCGCCGCCGCCGCGATCGCCGTACCTCTGACGCCTCTGGCCCCTCTGACTCTGTGTCCTGCCACGTCGCGTTCCCCTCCCGGTGGACTCCCCTTGTCTGCTCTACGCGGCAGAGCGGCGGGTCCGTCGCCCGGATCCCGGATCCCGGAGCCGGCGAGCTGCCCGAGAATCCGTGCAGCGCGTTAGGTTGTGCGCGTGCGATTGAGAGTGGAGTTCACGACCGAGCCCTTCGACCTCGACGAGGCACCGGCGCATGCTCTGGTGGCCCGCGAGGTCATCGAGGCGGCCGACCTGGACGCGGTGGACGTCGGTCCCTTCGGCAACACGGCGGAGGGCGGCGCCGACGCCGTACTGACCGCCGTGGACGCCCTGCTGCGCCGGACCCTGGAGTCCGGCGCCACCCGGATCTCGCTCCAGCTCAATGTGATCGGCGAGAGTGAGAGCGGGACCGGGAAGAGCGGGACCGGGGAGGTCGGCAAGTGACCGGCATCGGCGACGAGCCCTTCATCACGGCCGTGAAGCCGCTGGTCGACGCGATGGGCGGCGAGCTGCTCCCGCCGGATGAGGCCGGCCCCGACGACGTCGTGCTCGCCTGGGAGGGCACCGATGTCGTCGCCGTACGCCTGCCCCAGCTCGCCGACTCCCTCGACCACATCCTGGTCGCCATGGAGCGCAAGAAGGGCAAGCCCCTCGCCGACCTGGACCGCAAGGCCAAGCAGGAGGTCGTGCGCATACTGGAGGCGCGCGGCGCCTTCTCCGTACGGCACGGCGTGGAGACCGTGGCGAGCGCCCTCGGGGTGAGCCGCTTCACGGTCTACAACTACCTCAACCGCGAGAAAGAGAGCTGAGCGGGCGCCCTCCGGTCGGCCCCCTGTTCCGTAACCCGGAATTTTCAACAAACTGTTGACGCCGTCTTCCGGAGGGCGTTAGCTAGCGGCAGCCCGATCAGTACGAAGGCCGCCTGCGGCCACGGAGGCTCCCGTGACGTCGACATCCACGCCCCCGGGCCTGGCCCGGTTCAACGCCCTGGAGGAGCACGCGGCCTTCGCCGCGCTCCACGAGGCGTGCGCCTCCACGGCATGGGCCGAGGCGCTGCTCGCCGCCCGCCCCTACGCCACCCCCGACGACCTCTACGCCGCCAGTGACGCCGCGATGGCCGAGCTGAGCGCCGAGGACCTTGCCGAGGCCATGGCCGGGCACCCGCCGATCGGCCGCCCGAAGCCGGGCGACCCGACCTCGGCGCGGGAACAGCGCGGCATGGCCGGCGTCTCCGAGGAGCTCAAGACGGAGATGCTGGAGCTGAACCTGGCGTACCAGGAGAAGTTCGGCCACGTGTTCCTGATCTGCGCAACCGGCCGGACCGGCGAGCAGATGCGCGACGCGGTCAAGGAGCGGATCGGCAACGCGCCGGAGCGGGAGAGGGAGATCGTCCGCACCGAGCTGGGCAAGATCAACCGGATCCGGCTCGCGCGTATCGTCGAAGAAGACTGAAGAGGACGCCTGACCATGAGCACCAGCACCACCGCCTCGGTGTCGACGCACATCCTCGACACCAGCATCGGCCGCCCCGCCCAGGGCGTCGCCGTCCAGCTCTCCGCCCGCCCCGGGCGCGATGCGGACTGGCAGGCGCTCGGCGGCTCCGCGACCGACGCGGACGGGCGGTGCAAGGACCTGCCGGCGCTGCCGGAGGGCACCACCCACGTACGGCTCGACTTCGCCGTGGAGGCGTATTTCGAGCGTTCCGAGAACAAGCAAGCCGATGCGCAGCAGGACGCCCCCGCGAATCGGGACAGCGGTGCGTTTTTTCCAGAGGTAGCGATCACCTTCGCCGTCCAGCCCGGCGAGCACTACCACGTACCGCTGCTGCTCAACCCGTTCGGCTACTCCGTTTACCGAGGGAGCTAGCAGAGAATGCCTACGATCCTGGGCCAAAACCAGTACGGCAAGGCCGAGAACCGAGTCGTGAAGATCACGCGGGACGGCGCCACCCACCACATCAAGGACCTGAACGTGTCCGTGTCGCTCTCCGGCGACATGGACGAGGTCCACTACTCCGGCTCGAACGCCAACGTGCTGCCGACCGACACCACCAAGAACACGGTGTACGCGTTCGCCAAGGAGCACGGCATCGAGTCCGCCGAACAGTTCGGCATCCACCTGGCACGGCACTTCGTCACGAGCCAGGAGCCGATCGGGACGGCCCGCATCCGTATCGAGGAATACGCCTGGGAGCGGATCGAGCACTCCGGGAAGGGAGCGCACTCCTTCGTCCGCAAGGGCCAGGAGACCCGGCTGACCCAGATCAGCTACGACGGCGAGTCGTGGGAGGTCGTCTCGGGCCTCAAGGACCTCGTCGTGATGAACTCGACCGACTCCGAGTTCTGGGGCTACGTCAAGGACAAGTACACGACGCTTCCCGAGGCGTACGACCGCGTCCTGGCCACCCAGGTCTCCGCCCGCTGGCGCTTCAACTGGTCCGACGACGCACAGGAGATGCCCGACTGGGAGCAGTCCTACGAGCAGGTGAAGAAGGACATGCTCCAGGCCTTCGCCGAGACGTACTCGCTCTCGCTCCAGCAGACCCTGTACCAAATGGGCGCGCGGATCATCGATAGCAGCGGTGAGATCGACGAGGTCCGCTTCTCGCTCCCGAACAAGCACCACTTCCTGGTGGACCTGGAGCCGTTCGGGCTGAAGAACGACAATGAGGTGTACTTCGCCGCCGACCGCCCGTACGGCCTGATCGAGGCGACCGTCCTGCGGGACGGCTGCGAGGCGAAGATCCCCGTGGACGTCACCAACCTCTGACCTCACCAACCTCTGACCTCACCAACCTCTGAGCAACCCCCCTTTGCGGCACCCGCGGCCGGAGAGCCCGTCTTCCGGCCGCGGCACTCAAATCTCCCAGGGTCCTGCCGTGCCCTCTTCCCCCAGTCCACTGAGCGAAAAGGACGCATCATGGCAGCAGACCGGCGCATCGTCATCGAGAACTGTTCGATCGCGACCGTCGACGCCCACGACACCGAGTACGCGAGCGGGTACGTCGTCGTCGCCGGCAACCGCATCGAGTCGCTCGGCGCGGGCAAAGCCCCCGAGGGCCTGGAGAACGTCGACCGCCGTATCGACGCCACCGGCCACCTCGTGACTCCGGGCCTGGTCAACACGCACCACCACTACTACCAGTGGATCACCCGTGGCCTGGCCACCGACCACAACCTCTTCAACTGGCTCGTCGCGCTGTACCCGACCTGGGCGCGCATCGACGAGCAGATGGTCCGGGCGGCCGCCGAGGGCTCCCTCGCGATGATGGCCCGCGGGGGCGTCACCACCGCCATGGACCACCACTACGTCTTCCCGCGCGGCTCCGGCGACCTGTCCGGCGCGATCATCGGCGTCGCCCGCGAGATGGGGGTCCGCTTCACCCTCGCCCGCGGCTCCATGGACCGCAGCGAGAAGGACGGCGGCCTGCCCCCGGACTTCGCCGTCGAGACCCTCGAAGGCGCCCTCGCCGCGACCGAGGAGACCGTGCGGCAGCACCACGACGCCTCCTTCGACGCGATGACCCAGGTCGCCGTGGCGCCCTGCTCACCGTTCTCCGTGTCGACCGAACTGCTGAAGCAGGGCGCCGAGTTGGCGCGCCGCCTCGGCGTACGGCTGCACACCCACGGCTCGGAGACCGTGGAGGAGGAGCAGTTCTGCAAGGAACTGTTCGGCATGGGCCCGACCGACTACTTCGAGTCCACCGGCTGGCTCGGCGAGGACGTGTGGATGGCGCACTGCGTCCACATGAACGACTCCGACATCGCCGCCTTCGCCCGCACGAAGACCGGCGTCGCCCACTGCCCCTCGTCCAACGCACGACTGGCCGCCGGTATCGCCCGCGTCCCCGACATGCTGGCCGCCGGCGTCCCGGTCGGCCTCGGCGTCGACGGCACGGCGTCCAACGAGTCCGGCGAACTCCACACCGAACTGCGCAACGCCCTCCTCGTCAACCGCCTCGGCGCCCACCGCGAGGCCGCCCTGAACGCCCGTCAGGCCCTGCGCCTCGGGACCTACGGCGGCGCCCAAGTCCTGGGGCGCGCAGCCGAGATCGGCTCCCTGGAGCCCGGCAAGCTCGCCGACCTGGTGCTGTGGAAGCTCGACACGCTGGCCCACGCCTCCATCGCCGACCCGGTGACCGCGCTGGTCTTCGGCGCGGCGGCCCCGGTCACCGCCTCCTTCGTGAACGGCCGCCAGATCGTCGAGGACAACCGGCTGCTCACCGCCGACGAGGACGCGATCGCCCGCTCCACGCGGGCCGAGGCCCAGCGTCTGGCGCGGATCGCCGCGCAGGGCTGATCCGGTGAAGATCTCCGGTCGAGGGGGACGGCCCTCGACCGGTGGCCGTGGACCCGAGCGGGGTCCATGGCGGCCGTCTCCGGGGCGCGCATGGACGTGTGCGCCCCGGAACGGCCTCCGTTGCCCCATATGAGGGGCTCCGTCCCCTCGGTCCCGCACGACCGCGCACCACCTCCATGAAACCCACGTCAGAGCCGACGTGTCACCCGCCCGGAGGAGCCGCCGTGACCGCCCACCCCGTCGACGAGAAACTGCCCGCACTCAAGATGGCCACCACGGGCCTGCAACACGTGGCCGCCATGTACGCGGGAGTCGTCGCCCCGCCCCTGATCGTCGGCGCGGCCATCGGCCTGACCGGCACCGAACTCACCTTCCTCACCGGCGCCTGCCTGTTCACGGCGGGCCTCGCCACCTTCCTCCAGACGCTCGGCATCTGGAAGATCGGCGCCCGGCTGCCTTTCGTCAACGGCGTCACCTTCGCCGGAGTCGCCCCCATGACCGCGGTCGTCGCCGCCACCGAGGACAAGTCCGACGCCCTGCCGATCATCTTCGGCGCGGTCGTCGTCGCCGGACTCCTCGGCTTCATAGCGGCCCCCTTCTTCAGCAAGGCGGTCCGCTTCTTCCCGCCGGTCGTCACCGGCACGGTGATCACGCTGATCGGCGTCTCGCTGCTCCCGGTCGCCTTCGGCTGGGCGCAGGGTCCCGATCCCGCGGCCGACGACTACGGCTCGACCACCTATCTCGGCCTGGCGGGCGCGACTCTCCTGATCGTGTTGCTTCTTCGCCGCTTCACCCGCGGCTTCGTCAAGCAGATCGCCGTCCTGCTCGGCCTGGTCGTAGGCACGCTCGTCGCGATCCCGTTCGGCGTCACGGACTTCGGTCCGGTCGCGGACGCGGACATCGTCGGCTTCCCGACCCCGTTCCACTTCGGCGCACCGCAGTTCCAGCTCGCCGCGATCCTCTCCCTGTGCGTGGTGATGGTGGTCTCGATGACCGAATCGACCGCGGACATGCTGGCGCTGGGCGAGATCGTCGAACGCCCGGCGGACGAGAAGACCATCGCGGCCGGACTGCGCGCCGACACCCTCGGCTCGGCGATCAGCCCGCTCTTCAACGGCTTCATGTGCAGCGCCTTCGCGCAGAACATCGGCCTGGTCGCCATGACCCGCATCCGCAGCCGGTACGTCGTCGCCACCGGCGGCGGCTTCCTGGTGCTGATGGGCCTGTGCCCGGTCGCCGCCTCGCTGATCGCGGTCGTGCCGCGCCCGGTGCTCGGCGGGGCGGGCGTCGTCCTCTTCGGCTCGGTCGCGGCCAGCGGCATCCAGACCCTCGTGCGGGCCGGGTTGGACCGGGACAACAACGTCCTGATCGTGGCCGTCTCCCTCGCCGTCGGCATCATCCCGATCACCGCGCCGGAGTTCTACCACGCCTTCCCGGAGACCGCGAAGATCGTCCTGGACTCGGGCATCTCCACCGGCTGTGTGGCCGCGGTCCTGCTCAACCTGGTCTTCAACCACCTCGGCAGGGACCGGGACGCCCAGGACGTGACCCATCCCATGGAGGCGGGGGAGGAGCTCGCGGGCACCCGGACGGCCGGCGCGCACTGAGCGTCGTCAGGCCCGCCGGAACGCCTGGCAGGGCTGGGGGTCCGGCAGCCGCCCGGTGAAGTACGACCTCGGCGGCACCCCCATCAGGGTGCGGAAGTCGGACGTCATGTGGGACTGGTCGTAGTAGCCGGTGGCGGCGGCCAGTTCGGCCCAGTCGGCCCGAGGTGCCTCGGTCAGTACATGGCGGACGCGGTCGATGCGGGCGTAGTGCTTGGGGGAGAGACCGACGCCCTCCGTGAAGAGGTTGCGCAACTGCCGCTCGCTGACGGCGAGTTCCCGGGCCACGTCCTTGACCTGTGCGGGGGCGTGGTCCGGCCGGGTCGACAGGGCGTCGACGGCGGCCCGCAGCAGCCGGGCGCGCGAACGGTCGGCGGCCAACGGGTCGGGGAGCAGCTCCGTGAGATACGCGAGCATCTCCTCCGGCGCCAACTCGACGAGCTTCCGGGACAGTTGACGTGCCGCCCCGGTCGGCAACGCGCCCAACGGCACGGCCCGCCCGACCAGGTCGACCGCCGGGGTGCCGAGCAATGGGCGTACCACACCCGGGCCCAGGCTCACCTGGACGCAGGACGCCACTCGCCGGTCCGCCTCCGCGTAGTACGAGGCACGGGTGCGCGGCCCGACCACCAGGGCATCACGACGGCCGCCCGCTTCGACCCGTACGACCAACTTCGTCGCCGCGTCCGGCACATGGGCGAACGACGCCGGCAGCTCCTCCCCGGCGCCCACCGACTCGATGCCGGTGATCCAGGGGCGAAGAGCGTCGGGGACGGTCAGGGCACGGTCGGCCAGGGCATTCGTCACCCTCTTACGGTAGGCGCGCGCCGCACGGCTGGGGGCGCCACAACCGTGCCGGAATTTCCTAGCGACCGGGAGCGGCCGCCCGTCAGCGTTGAGGCCATGATCCTAGTGACCGGTGCCACGGGCACCATCGGCAGTGAAGTCGTACGACAGCTCGCGGCGCGCGGCGAGAAGGTGCGGGCCATGACCCGTGACCCGGCGAAGGCGCAGGTGCCCGAGGGCGTGGAGGTGGTGCGCGGGGACTTCCTCGACTCGGAGTCCGTGACGGCGGCGCTGGCCGGGGCGGCGGCCGTGTTCCTGGTGGCCGTCCTCGGACCGGCGGACGGCGGACGGGACGCCCGGCTGGTCGCGGCGGCGCGGGCGGCGGGCGTCCGCCGGATCGTGAAACTCTCCTCCATCGGTACCGGCGACCCGGACTACGGCCCCTTCGGCACCTGGCATCTTCCCGGGGAGGAGGCCCTGCGGGCCGGCGGGTCGGAGTGGACGATCCTGCGGCCGTCGTCCTTCGCCTCGAACACCCTCGGCTGGGCGGAGTCGGTCCGCGCGGGCCGGCCCGTGCCCAACATGACCGGAAACGGCCGGCAGGGAGTGGTCGACCCGCGTGACGTGTCCGAGGCGGCCGTCGAGGCGCTGACCGACTCCCGGCACTCCGGGCGGACGTACACGCTGACCGGGCCCGAGGCGATCACCGTCCACGACCAGGCCGCCGCGATCGCCGCCGTCGTGGGACGCCCGGTGGAGACGCTCGACCTCTCGCCGGACCGGATCCGCGAACAGCTGACGGCCTCGGGACTGGACGCGGCGGCCGCGGAGAGCGTCCTGGGCGGCCTCCTCTTCGCCCGCGAGGGCGGCAACGCGCTCGTCACGGACGACGTACAGGAGGCGTTGGGGCGTCCGGCGCGGTCCTACCGGGAGTGGGTCGAGGACCACAGGGGAGTCTTCGTCGGGGCCTGACGGAAGGAAGCGGCGGCGGGAGAGGGCTCCCGCCGCCAGAGCCGGGTTCGTCGGTCACGGTCGGTGCGAGCGTGCCCGCGGTGCCTACAGCCCGAACAGGCCCGGATCCGACGCCAGCTCCTTGAAGTGCTCCCGCGGATCCGCCACCAGCCTGCGTTCCTTGAGGTTCATCAGCCCGCCGACCGCGGTGATCTCGGCCGCCACCGTGCCGTCGGTCTTCCGGATCGTCTGCTCGATCCGGAAGGTCTTGCCCTCGCCCCAGTCGAAGCGGCAGGTCACGGCGACCTCGTCGCCCGCCAGGAGTTCCCGGCGGTAGCGGATGGTCGTCTCCAGGGCCACCGGGCCCACGCCCTTGCCGATGAGGCCCGCCTGGCTGATCCCGGCGGCCTGGAGCAGCGACCAGCGGGCGTGCTCCGCGTAGTTGAGGTAGACACTCTGGTTGAGGTGACCCTGGACGTCCGTCTCGTATCCGCGGACGGTCACGGGGACGGAAAACGGTTCGGTCACGGCTTTCCCTTCTCGTCGTGGACGCTCTGATCTTGATCTCTGATCCGTCGATCTTGGCATGGTCATCACGTCCGGCGTGGGGACGCCAGCAGATACCGGTCTCTCGTCCGCGGCTCCGTGTGCTCGCCGACCTGCCAGCCCGCCTTGTCCAGCGTGGCCGCGCACGCCCGCAGCAGCGCGGTGTCCGGCGCGTGCACGGCGACGGCCTCCGGCTGCGGGGTCGGGCGCACCCGGTAGCCCGCCGCCTCCCACCCAGCCGGACGGTGACCCGCCGCCTCCAGGGCGAGCGCGGCGGCCTGCACCAGATGCGCGCGCTCCCAGTCGCACGGCCGGTCCGTCGCACCGTCCCGGTTGGTCATCCGGCGCAGCTCCAGCAGCCCCTGCCAGGCGCTGTGCACCTCGCGAACGCGACCGGGACCGCTGTCCGCCTCCTCGTCACTGCCGATGCGGGCGGCGAAGACATCGGCGGTCCGGGGCGACCGGATCGCGGGCTCGGCGGCGACGGCCTCCGGCGGCGCCTCCCGTATGCGGTGCCCCGCCGGTGTCAGGAAGTGGTCGTGCGGCGGCCGCGGATGCCGGAAGGCGAGCCCTCGCTTGACCAGCGCCGCGAGCTGCGACTCCGTGCCCTTCAGCCGGCCGGTGACCGGATCGGCGGCGTCGATGACACGCCGCTGCGCGGCGGTGGGCGGTCTGGTCACGGCGTGCTCCTCCCCGGCGAACAGCCTGCTCGAAGGGCTCCCTCACCGCCGCGACCGGCCGCACGATCAGCCCTTTCGAAGACTACGACCCCGGTCTGACATTCCACCCGGCGATCACCGGCCGCCCGTGCTCGGTGCTCAGCCGGCACAGGGTCCCGGTCGCCAGCTGGAACAGCGCCCCGGCCGACGGCGGCAGCCCCAGCCGCCGGGCCGTGAGGACCCGTAGGAAGTGACCGTGCGCCACCAGCACCACGACGCCCTCGGTGTTGGCGAGCGCCGCGTCCACCTTGGCCAGCACCCGGTCGGCCCGTTCACCCACCTGCTCCGGAGTCTCTCCGGGGTGGTCGGGCGGCCCGGGCGCGACCCCGTCCGTGAACAGGAACCAGTCCGGCCGGGTGCGCCGGATCTCCACGGTGGTGACACCTTCGTATCCGCCGTAGTCCCATTCGCGCAGGTCCGTGTCGACCCGTACGTCGTGCAGCCCGATGAGCTCGGCGGTCTCCCTGGCCCGCTGCAGCGGGCTGACGAACGCGGCCCCGATCCGGTGCGAACGGATCAGCGGCACCAGGCCGCGCGCCTCCTGCCGCCCGCGCTCGGTCAGCGGGACGTCCGTCGATCCGGTGTGCCGCCCGGACCGCGACCACTCGGTCTCGCCGTGCCGGACGAGGAAGAGATCACCCATGTGTCACAGGCTACGAGCAGCACACCTCGTGCGCGGCCGGGGTCAGGAGCTCGTGAGGATGACGAGTCGCTGGGTGGCCCGGGTCATCGCGACATACCGGTCGACCGTTGCTTCGATGCCCTCGCCGAACGCCTCCGGGTCGACGAGGACGACCAGGTCGAACTCGAGGCCCTTCGACAGCTCCGGGGTCAGCGACCGGACGCGGGACGACGGCGCCCGGAAGCCGGGATCGCCGATGACGCAGGCGATCCCCTCGGCGTGTGCGGCGAGCCAGGTGTCGAGGATCGCGCCCAGATCCGAAGCGGGCCCGTGGACGACGGGGACGCCGCTGCTGCGGATGGAGGTCGGCACGTTGGCGTCCGGGAGCACGGCCCGGATGACCGGTTCCGCCTCCGCCATGATTTCCTCCGGCGTCCGGTAGTTGATGCTCAGGGAGGCCAGGCTGATCCGGTCGAAGCCGATCCGCTCCAGCCGTTCCTGCCACGACTCGGTGAACCCGTGCCGGGCCTGGGCACGGTCCCCGACGATGGTGAAGCTCCGGGACGGGCACCGGAGCAGCAGCATCTGCCACTGAGCGTCGGTCAGTTCCTGGGCCTCGTCCACGACGATGTGCGCGAACGGGCCGGCGAGCAGGTCCGGGTCGGGGGTGGGCAGTTCGGACTCGTCGACCAGGCTGACCCGGGCGTCCGCGCCGCGCAGCATCGTCACCAGGCCTTCGCCGTCGTCACCGTCGGCGCCGGAGTCGGCCGCGGCCTCCAGCAGGTTGTCGACGACCTGCGTCATGCGCTCGCGCTGGGCGGCGAGGACGGCCTCGTGCCGGCGCCGGCGCCGGGCCGCCTCCGGGTCGCCGAGCCGCTGCCGTGCCGCGTCCAGGAGCGGCAGGTCGGACACCGTCCAGGCCTGGGGGCTCTCCCGCTGCAGCTTCCGTACCTCCTCGCGGCCGAGCCAGGGAGCACACATCCGCAGGTAGGCGGGTACCGACCACAGGTCCCCGACGAGGTCGGCCGCCTCGATCAGCGGCCACGCGCGGTCGAAGGTCGTGAGCAGTTCCCGGTTCTGCCGCAGCGCCCTGCGGAGCAGGTCGTCCGAGACGTCGCCGTCGTGCTTGTCCACCAGGATCGTGAGCAGTTCCTCCCAGACCTGGTCGCGTGCCTCGTTGTGCGGAGTACCGGGTGCCGATTCGAACGCCACGGCCCAGTCGTCGGCGCTCAGCCGGATGTCGGACCACGGGGTCGTGACCGTCATCCCCTCGGCGGGCGGCTCCTCGTAGAACCTGACGGCCCTCTCGATCGACTTCACCAGGTCCGCGGACGACTTCAGGAGCGCCACCTCCGGGTCGGCCTCGACCGCCGCCGAGGCTCCCTCGGTGACGAGGTCCCGCAGGGTGCAGGTCTGCACGCCCTCCTCTCCGAGGCTGGGGAGGACGTCGGCGACGTAGGCCAGATACGGCCGGTGCGGACCGACGAACAGCACCCCGCCCCGACGATGACCGAGACGGGGGTCGGAGTGGAGGAGGTAGGCGGAGCGGTGCAGGGCGACGACGGTCTTGCCCGTGCCCGGACCGCCGTCGACGACGAGGGCGCCGCGGGAACCCGCGCGGATGATGGCGTCCTGGTCGGCCTGGATGGTGCCGAGCACGTCCCGCATCCGGGGCGACCGGTTGTTGCCCAGGCTGGCGATGAAGGCGGACTGGTCGTCGAGCGCGGCATGCCCGGTGAACCCGTCCGCGGTGAACACCTCGTCCCAGTAGTCGCTGATCCGGGTGGGGGTCCCCCCGCTCGAGCGAAGCCGAGAGTGGGGGACGGTCCAGCGATACCTGCGGCGGCTGGCCAGACCCATCGGGTTGGCGTGGGTGGCCCCGAAGAACGGCTCGGCCGCGGGCGAGCGCCAGTCGAGCAGCAGCCGACGGCCCGCGCTGTCCGTCAGACCGAGTCGTCCGATGTACACCGGCTCGGGGTCGTCCGCGCCGACCATGTGCCCGAGGCACAGGTCCAGACCGAAGCGGCGCAGTGCGCGCAGGCGAGCGGTCAGCCGGTGGATCTCCGTGTCCCGGTCCATCGCCTGCCGGCCCATGCCGCCGGGCGCCCTGCGCTGGGCGTCGAGACTGTCGGACAGTTCGGCGATCGTCTGCTCGAGGCACTCCGCGATGGCCGCGAAATGCTGCTCGTCGCCGGTGATCAGTGCCGGGTCGGCCTTGGGGGAGAGGTGGTCGGGAAGGTCGAACACGCTGGTGGTCAGCGGTTTCACGGCATCGGCTCCGATCTGGGGTCGCTCGCGATCACAGCGTGCGGAAGGGCGTCCGGACTGGCGTGCTTCACGCGGACACGCGTGGCTTCTCCCGGCGGGCGGCGTCGAACAGCAGTTTCGCGGCCACCGTCGCCCCGTCGGCGCGGACGGTGCCGGCCACGGCCTTCGCCCGGGCGGCGGTTTCGGGGGCCAGGGCCGTTTCGAGCGCGGCGGACAGGGACTCGAAGGTCGGAGCGGGACCCTGGTGTGCCGCGCCGATGCCCAGGTCGGCCACCCGGCCGGCCCAGTACGGCTGGTCCGCGATCTGGGGCACCACCACCTGGGGTGCGCCGGCCCGGGCGGCCGTGGTCGTCGTACCCGCGCCGCCGTGGTGCACGACGGCGGCCACCCGGGCGAACAGTGCCTGGTGGTTGATCTCGCCGACGGCGAAGCAGTCGGCGAGGTGGTCGATCAGGCCGAGGTCGGCCCAGCCCTGGGAGACGAGGGCGCGGTGGCCCTGCGCCCGGACCGCCTCGATGGCCGTCCGGGCGGCGTCCGTCGACGCGTGCATCGGCATGCTGCCGAAGCCCACGTACACCGGTGGCGCACCGGCGTCCAGGAACGCCGACAGCTCTACCGGGAGCGGGCGTTCGTCCGGCAGGATCCACGCGCCGGTCTGCACGACGGCGAGGTCCGGCGTCTCCTGCCACGGGTCCAGGGCCGGGTCCGTCGCCAGCCACGGCCGGTCGCCGATGACGTAGTCACGGACGTCGTCCACCGGGGGCAGGCCGATCGATGCCCGGTTGGTGTTGAGCGCCTCACCGAACAGGGCGTTGATGCTCTCGGCGTCCAGGTCCCACAGCACCCTGTTGTCGGTCACCTCCGGCGGCAACGGCCGGCCCGGATACGCCAGCGGCCGGCGCCGCGGCGACGGCAGGGTGAGCTGCTGGAAGGTCACGGACACGGAGGGGATGCCCAGTTTCTCGGCCACCGACCGCGCGCCGGCCGCGGCCGAGATCATCCCGGTCGCCACCACGACGTCACATCCCTCGGCCGCCGCGGTGACCACGTCCAGCTGGCTTGCGATCACCTCGGCCGCCCGCTGGGGCAGCGATGACGGCGGCGGCGCCGCCTTCGTCAGCGCGCGCGCCGACGGGCCGAAGGGCAGCAGCGGTACGCCGACACCGGCCAGCAGTTCCGCGAACTCCTCGTCCGCCGGCCCGCACACCCGCACCTCGGCGCCGAGTTCCCGCAACCGTACGGCGAGTCCCGCCATCGGCTGGACGTCCCCGCGCGACCCATAGGTCGACAACACCACACGCATACGCGACTCTCATTTCCGCAGATCCGGGCTTCGGCCGGACGATTCTGCGGCACGACCGGGGCCTTGCGGCAAGCCCCCCGGTGCGCTATAAGTTGAGAGTGGCAAGGAGTGGTTGACCTCCTTGCCTTTGTTTTTTGCCCCCCTCCGGAGACCCCCGCAGACCGCCGGAGAACCGCTGGGGAACTGCTGGAGAACCGCTACTGCCGGTACCCGCTCAGGAACCGCCCGATCCGCCCGATCGCCGCCTCCAGATCCTCCGCGTGCGGCAGGGTCAGGATGCGGAAGTGGTCGGGGCTCGGCCAGTTGAAGCCGGTTCCCTGCACCACCTGGATCTTCTCCCGCAGCAGCAGGTCCAGGACGAACTTCTCGTCGTCGTGGATCTTGTGCACCTTGGGGTCGAGACGCGGGAACGCGTACAGCGCGCCCTTCGGCTTCACACACGACACACCCGGGATCTCGTTGAGCTTCTCCCAGGCCACGTTCCGCTGTTCGTGCAGGCGTCCGCCCGGCGTGGTCAGCTCGCGGATGGACTGCCGGCCGCCGAGCGCGGCCTGGATGGCGTACTGCGCGGGCGCGTTGGCGCACAGCCGCATGGAGGCGAGCATCGTCAGGCCCTCCAGGTAGTTGCGGGCGTGCTGCCGGGGACCGGTGACGACCATCCAGCCCGAGCGGAAGCCGGCCACCCGGTACGTCTTCGACAGGCCGCAGAAGGTCAGGACGACCAGATCGGGGGCGAGGGCCGCGGCCGAGTGGTGCACGGTGTCGTCGTACAGGATCTGGTCGTAGATCTCGTCCGCGAACACCATCAGGCCGTGCCGGCGGGCGAGGTCGAGGATGCCCTCGATGATCTCCTTGGGGTAGACGGCGCCGGTGGGGTTGTTGGGGTTGATGATGACCACGGCCTTGGTGCGATCCGTGATCTTCGCCGCCATGTCGTCCAAGTCGGGGTACCAGTCGGCCTGTTCGTCGCAGAGGTAGTGCACCGCCTTGCCGCCGGCGAGGGTCGTCACCGCCGTCCAGAGGGGGAAGTCCGGGGCCGGGATGAGGATTTCGTCGCCGTCCTCGAGCAGTGCCTGTACGGCCATCGAGACCAGCTCGGAGACTCCGTTGCCGAGGAAGACGTCGTCGACGCCGACCTCCAGGCCCAGTGTCTGGTAGCGCTGGGCGACCGCACGGCGGGCGGAGAGGATGCCGCGGGAGTCGGTGTAGCCGTGCGCCTGCGGCAGCATCCGGATCATGTCCTGGAGGATCTCCTCCGGCGCCTCGAAGCCGAACAGCGCGGGGTTGCCGGTGTTCAGCCGCAGCACGCTGTGGCCCGCCTCCTCCAGCGCGTCGGCGTGCTCGATCACCGGGCCGCGGATCTCGTAACAGACCTCGCTCAGCTTGCTCGACTGCCGGAACTCCATGCGCTTACGCCCCTCCGGTTGTGGTGTTGCTTGGTTTTACCAAGTTCGAGCTTGGAAAGTCCAACGACATGTCTAGACTGCGTCGCATGTCACCACGTCGAAGCTACGACCAGTACTGTTCCGCCGCCCGGGCGCTCGACGTCGTCGGGGACCGCTGGACGCTTCTGATCGTCCGGGAGCTGCTCGCCGGTCCGCGCCGCTACACCGACCTGCACGCCGACCTGCCGGGTGTCAGCACGGACGTACTCGCCTCGCGGCTGAAGGACATGGAACGGGACGGCCTCGCGACCCGGCGTCGGCTGCCGCCGCCCGGAGCGGTGTACGTGTACGAACTGACCGGACGCGGACGGGAGTTGCTGCCGGTGCTCCAGGCCCTGGGTCGGTGGGGTCAGGCCGAGCTGGGCGAACGGCGGCCCACGGACGCCGTACGCGCGCACTGGTTCGCGCTGCCGCTGCTCCGGGCGCTGGAAGGCGAGGGGCTCGTGGAAGTGCGGCTGGAGGAGGGCGACTTCCATCTGTACGTCGGTGCCGAGGAGGGTCCCGTCTACGGCGACGGGCCCGCTCCCGCCGAGCCCGACGCGCGGCTGGTCCTGGACACCGGGACGTGCCTGGCGCTCGGGCGGGGGGAGTTGAGCGTGCCGGCCGCGGTGCGGGCGGGGCGTATCGAGGTGACGGGTGAGGGCACGCTCGCGAAGGCACTGCGCGAGGCCTGAAAATGACAAGGCCCGCCGTGCCGAAGCACAGCGGGCCTCTTGACGGTGCGTCAGGCGCCCGGAGGTACCCGCGTCGGCCGTCCCGCCCCGCGCGTCAGCGAGTACCCGCCGACCCCCGCGAGCGCGGCCAGTACGCCACCGAGCCCGGTCCACACCCACCGGTCGGACCACCAGCCGGAGGACCAGCCGTCGTCCGGCTCGATGCTGGACAGCACGGCGGAGGCGGACGAACCGTCCTCCTCCGCGGCGGACTTGACCGCGATCCCCGGCACCAGCGGCTCGGCCAGCGAGCCGTCCACCGCGGCCGAACCGCCGATGTCCTTGGAGTCGACCCGGAGTTCCGTCTCGACGGGCAGGCCCAGGTCGGCCGTCGTCAGGTCGACGACGGTCAGCCGGACGTAGTACGTCCCGGGCAGCGGGTCGTTCGCCCACGGATCCGACCAGGCGCGGACCGTGCGCAGGACGCAGGCCAGCTCCACGGAGGCGGTGTCCGCCGCCGCGGTGCGCGTCTGGGCCCCGTACTGGCAGGCCTGGCGGCGCCGCAGACCGTCGTACACGTCGATCTGCCAGGTCTCGGCGGCGTGCGCCTCAGGCAGCTTCACCGTCGCCCGCACGGTGGGCCGCTGGCCGGCGTCCGCGGGGAACGACCAGTACAGGTAGTCGCCCGCCGAGCCGTTCGCGGTGGCCGTCTGCCCCTGCTCGACCTCGGTCGCCGTACGGAAGGACGTGCCCGCCTGAGTGGGCGCGCCACTGTCCGCCGAAGACGAAGACGAAGACGAAGACGAAGGAGACGGAGTGGAGTCGGCCACGGCCGGGGAGACCGCCAGGCCGAGCATCAGCAGGGAAGCGCTCAACACACGTGTGATCCGCATCAGTTGGTCCTCCAGACCGCGACCCGCCAGCGTGACACCCAGCCCCAGACCAGACCGGCGAGGAAGCCGGTCAGGACCAGCGCGCCGAGCAGCCACCAGCCGCGCCCGAGGCCGAAGGAGGCCACGTCGCTCGCCGGCGACGGACCGTCCACCACGTCGACGGTCAGCTCCAGCGGCAGACCCGGCGTGGTCTTCACACCGGAGGCCACCGAGAAGGAGTTGGTGACCTGGAGACACACCGTCTGTGAGGCCGCGGCCGCGTTGTCGTCGTCGCTCTCCGCCTTGGGGTACCGCAGCCCCGTCGAGACGACGTCCGTACGGCCGTCGCCCGCAGCCTCGCCGCGCACGATCTCCCGGCCGTGCACCGTGACCGCCCGCATCAGCACCCCGTACGAGGGGTTCACGGCCCGGTCGGCCCCCACACTCACCGAGGCGCGCAGCTCCTGGCCGGGCTCGACGTCCACCCGGTACCAGCGCTGCTGCCCGAACTCCTCGCGGTCGGTGTACAGACCGGACTTCACGGTCGGCGCCTGGGCACACGCGGCGGCACCCGACACGGCCACCGGCGTGACCACCGGATCGGCCGCCCGGTCCACCAACTGATTGACCCGGTCGGTGAGTTGGTCGGTGTGCTCGATCGAGGTGTACGTCCCGCCGGTCGCCTCCGCGATACAACTGAGCTGCTGCCGCATCTTGGCGTTCGGGACCAGGCCGAGGGTGTCGATGGTCAGCCCGATGCCCTTGGCGGCGATCTCGCGGGCCACCTCGCACGGGTCGAGCGGGGCGCAGGTGTCCTCGCCGTCGCTGATCAGCACGATGCGCTTGGAGCCGTCGCCGTCGAAGTCGTCGGCCGCCTTGAGGAGGGCGGGGCCGATCGGGGTCCAGCCGGTGGGGGCGAGGGTCGCCACCGCCGTCTTGGCCTCGGTACGGTCCAGCGGGCCGACCGGGTAGAGCTGCGCGGTGTCCTTGCAGCCCGTCTTCTGGTCGTCGCCGGGGTAGTTGGCACCGAGGGTCCGGATGCCGAGGTCGACGTCCTCGGGCGTGGCGTCCAGCACCTCGTTGAACGCCTGCTTCGCGGCCGCCATCCGCGTCCCGCCGTCGATGTCCCGGGTCCGCATGGAACCGCTGACGTCGAGGACGAGGTCGACCTGGGGCGTGGCCCCGCCCGTGGGTTCACCGGCGAGGGCCGCGACCGGGAAGGCGATCCCGGCCGTCAGGGCGGCGAGCAGGGCGCACACCCCTGCTGCCAGCCGTTTACTTGTGATCATCGGCGGATCTTATTGATCAGGGGTGCCGGGCTCCAAAACGGCCGTTCAGAGCAGCGGACTCGGCAGGTGCGTCCACTGGTCGCCGGGCGTCCCCGGCGACAGCCGCATCAGCGTCAACGCCTTGGCGGGCAGCGGCTCTTCGAGCAGTGCGGCGAGATCGGGCGTGCGCGGCAGATCCCGTACGGCCGTCCCCAGCGCCCCCCGCAACGCCGCCCCCGAGCCCGCCGTACCGGCCAGGGATCCGGCCACCAGCGAGCCGAACAGCTTGCGGCGCAGGGTCGTCTCGTCGTCCGTGACGATCCGCCCGGTCAGTTCCGGGACCGGGATGCCGTGCCGGGCCAGCCGGGCCGGGCTGACGCGGATGTCGGCGAGGTCGCGGTAGACCAGGCGCAGCGGGGCGCCGGTCGCGGACAGGACGACGAGGAGATTCTGGCCGTGCGCCTCCAGGGCCACGCCCAACTCCAGCAGCCGCAGGCCGACCGTGAGGGCGAGGCGGGTGAAGTCGGCGAGCCAGGCGGGGGAGTCGGGCAGGCCGGTGGTGGCGAGGGCGGCCACCGGCAGCACCCGTTCGCCCTGCTCCGGCGCCGCGAAGTCCTGCGGCGACTCGCGCAACACCGCAGCCAGATCGGGGGAGTTGGCCGTGACCGCGCCCAGTGTGCGGGTGACGTGCAGCAGGCCGTCCATGCGGGCCGCCAGCGCCTCCGCGAACGCCGAGAGGGTCGCGGACAGGGTGATCGAGTAGACGGAGATGTCCCGCACCGAGGAGGTCAGCCGGGCGCTCAGCGCGGTCTTGACATGGGGCCCGTCCGGCAGCGCGAGGGTGCGCAGGGACATCAACGGGTGAGCCGGGAGCCCGTCCTCGCACCGGCGCTTGAGCACATGCTCCGCCTGCCACGGATGCACCGGCACCAACAACCGCTCACCGTCCCGCATCCCGCCCGGCCACTCACCCGTCACCAGGCACTCGCCCGCCGGAACCGGCAGCAGCCCGAGCCGCACGACCGGCCGGTGCTCGGGCCCGTAGGCGAGCTGCTCGGCCACCGAGAAGCCGGGCCGGGAACGGCAGCCCGGGTGGAACGGATGCCCGTCGACCACTCGCTGCTCCCACTCCCAGTCGACCACCGGCCACTGCGACGTATGGGCCGGCGCCCCGGCCCGGGACAGCGCCAACGACGCGACACTGTGCCCGAGTTCGGCGGCGAAACCCGAACCGTGCGGCACGGCGAGGTCGGTCATCAGCCGTGCCGGATCGTCGTACGCCAGACGGTCGAGCCGCACCTCGGTGACATACCCGGAGGTGGCGTACGGGTCGGGGTGCGGGCCGTGCAGCCGGCGGTCGTCCGAAAGACGCAGGGTGAGCCCGTCCCGGCCGGCCGCGCGCCCCGCGAGCCACGGCAGCGGTTCATGGGTGAGCGCACGCCACAGCCGGGTCAGCACGGCCGCACGGGCACCGGGCAGCTCGGCCGTGTACCGCGGCACGAGGTCGGGGCGTACGGCGGCCAGCTCGCCTGCGACCTCGGCCTCGGCGGTGAAGGGACGGTGCACGGGCGGGCTCCTCGGGTACGAGTCGGGTACGAAGGGGATGTCACGACAGGCGGTGACGACAGACATACTGATCGTCTCCGCCCGAACGGACCGTAGAGAACGAGTGGAACGCGTGGATCTCATCCCCCCGCCCGCCGCCGACGACGCCGCACCGCGCGACGACGTGGCGGACCGCGCCGACGCGTACGCGGCGGCGCCCCTCCTGAACTGCCTGGTGCGGGAGGTGGCCGAGCCGCTCCCGCGAACCGGCGAACCCGGTGAGGCCGACGACCACCGGGTGTACCGGCTGCCGGGGGGCAGACTGCTGCGCGTGCGCGGAGAACGGCGGCCCGCCGGACCCGAGGTGTACACGGCGGCCGGCTGGCGGCCCGTCTCCCATCCCGAGCTCGTCAAACTCGTCGCCGAGGAACTGGTCCGCCACACCGGCCTGTCCAACCACGAGCTGCCCGCCGAGATGATCGACAGCCGGGACGCGGTGGCCGCGCTGCTCACCGCCCGCGCCGGGGCGACGCCGCCCGAGGACCCGTACCTGCGCTCCGAACAGTCCCTCATCACCGGCCACCCCCACCACCCCGCCCCCAAGGCCCGCGGCGGCGGCCCCGTCGCCGGGTGGCTGCCCTACGCCCCCGAGGCGTACGCCCGCTTCCCGCTCACGCTGCTCGGGCTGCGCGCGGACACGGTCGTCGAGGAGGGCGACACCTCGGCGCTCGACACGCTCGGCGAGGCCCCGGCCGGCTACCGGCTGCTGCCCGCCCACCCCTGGCAGCTCGACCTCGTCGCCCGCGACCTCGCCCCGGCCTTCGCCGACGGCCGGCTGATCCGCCTGGGCACGACCGCCTTCGACGCCTGGCCGACGGCCGCGATCCGCACGCTGTACGCGCCCGAACGCGATCTCTGCCTGAAGTTCAGCCTCGACGTCCGCATCACCAACGACATCCGCCGGCTGTGGCGCCACGACCTGCTGAAACTGCGCCGGACCGACACGGCCGCGGTGCGGGCCTTCGCGGCGATCGACGGGCCGGCGGCCTGGCTCGGCGACAACGGCTACCGCACCGCGGACTTCGCTTTCGAGGAGCTCGCCGTCCTGGTCCGCGACGGGCTGCGCGACCGGGTGGCGCCCGGTGCGACCCCGCTGCTGGCCGCCGCACTCGTGGAGGGCTTCGACGGCAGCCCGCTCGACGCCGCGAAGGACCCGGCGGCCTGGTGGGAGGCCTATCTCGCCCAGGTCGTGCCGCCGGCCCTGGCGGCCTTCGCCGACCACGGGGTCGTACTCGAAGCACACCTGCAGAACACGCTGATCGCCGTCGACGCCGACGGAACACCCGTGCAGGCGCTGTTCCGGGACTCCGAGGGCGTGAAACTGCTGCCGGACGTGTCCCGGGCCGCGGGCTGGGAACGGCTGGTGTACTGCCTGGTCGTCAACCACCTCTGCGAGGTCGCCGCGGCCCTCGCCGAACGCCACCCCGGCCTCGACCCCTGGCCCGCCGTCCGCCGCGAACTGTCCCGGCACGACCTCCCCGAGACCGCCGCCCTGCTCGCCTCGCCCACCCTGCCCGGCAAGACCAACCTCCTGCTGCGCTGGACCGGCGCGGACGGCGCCGACGCCCGCTACCTGCCCCTGCCCAACCCCCTCGCGGGATGAGCCCTGACATACCCTGGCCGGTGTGCTGCGCGATGTGACTGCTGTTCGATACGTGAACCCGTTGCGGTCCGGCGGCTCCGTGCCCGGAGTCGTCGAGGCCGACGACCTCGGGACGTACGTCGTCAAGTTCACCGGCTCCGCACAGGGCCGCAAGGCGCTGGTCGCCGAGGTGATCGTGGGCGAGCTGGCCCGCGCCCTCGGACTGCGCTTCCCCGAGCTGGTCCTCGTCCACTTCGACCCGGCGATCGCCGACCACGAACCGCACCAGGAAGTGCGCGAACTCCACGGCGCGAGCGCGGGACTCAACCTCGGCATGGACTACCTGCCGAACGCGAAGGACTTCACGCCGGAGATCGCCAAGACCTTCCCCGTCGACCCGCTGGAGGCCGGCGAGGTCGTGTGGCTGGACGCCCTGACGGTCAACGTGGACCGTACGGTCCACAGCTCCAACCTCATGATCTGGCCCACGTTCGGGACCGTACCGCCGCGCCTGTGGCTGATCGACCACGGGGCCGCGCTCGTCTTCCACCACCGCTGGGACGGCTCGGACCCCGCGAAGGCGTACGACTTCCGGCACCACGCCCTTGGCCACTACGCGCCGGACGTGCGGGCGGCCGACGCGGAGCTGGCGCCCCGGGTGACGCTCGATCTGCTGCGCGAGGTCACGGCGGCCGTCCCGGACGCGTGGCTGGCCGCCGAGGAGGACTTCGCGACGCCGGACGACGTCCGCACGGCGTACGTCGACTACCTCCACGCGCGCGTGCGGGCGTCCGCGGCCTGGCTCCCCACCGACTTTCCCACCCGGGAGGAACTCGCCGCCGAGGAGGCCCTCCGGGCGGCGAGGAACCAGCAAGGACGACCCGCGTGGCTCAAGCAGGTCCCCGACCTGCACGGCAAGCCCGCGGCCCAACAGGATTGGTCGGTGCACCTCGGATGAGCGGTCGTGTCGAGATCGAGTACTGCACCCAGTGCCGCTGGCTGCCGCGTGCGGCCTGGCTGGCTCAGGAGCTGCTCACGACGTTCGAGGCCGAACTGACGGAACTGGCGCTGAAGCCCGGCAAGGGCGGCGTCTTCGTCGTCCGCGTGAACGACGAGGTGGTATGGGACCGCCGGGACCAGGGCTTCCCGGAGCCCACGGCGGTCAAGCAGGCCGTACGCGACCGAGTGGCCCCGGAGAAGTCCCTGGGCCACTCGGACAAGTGAGGCTCTACGGCTGCCCTAGCCTCGCAGCTGCTCGTACGCCGGCAGCGTCAGGAAGTCCGCGTAGTTCTCGTCGAGCGCGACCTCCAGGAGCAGGTCGTGGGCCTGCTGCCAGTGACCGGCGGCGAAGGCCTCCTCGCCGAGTTCGCTCCTGATGTTCCGCAGTTCCTCGGCGGCGACCTTGCGGGCCAGCTCGGGCGTGGCCTTCACCGTGTCTCCGGCGTGCTCGAACTCGACGCCCGCGTTGATCCACTGCCAGATCTGCGAGCGGGAGATCTCGGCGGTCGCCGCGTCCTCCATCAGGTTGAAGATGGCGACCGCGCCGAGGCCGCGCAGCCAGGCCTCGATGTAACGGATGCCGACCTGGACGGCGTTGACGAGACCGTCGTACGTCGGCCTGGCCTCCAGGGAGTCGACGGCGATCAGGTCGGCCGCCTTGACGTCCACGTCCTCGCGCAGGCGGTCCTTCTGGTTGGGCTTGTCGCCGAGGACCCGGTCGAAGGACTCCATGGCGATCGGGACCAGGTCCGGGTGGGCCACCCACGACCCGTCGAAGCCGTCGTTCGCCTCGCGGTCCTTGTCGGCCTTGACCTTCTCGAACGCGACCTTGTTGACCGCCTCGTCGCGCCGGGAGGGGATGAACGCCGCCATGCCGCCGATCGCGTGCGCGCCGCGCTTGTGGCAGGTGCGGACGAGGAGTTCGGTGTACGCGCGCATGAACGGGGCGGTCATCGTCACGGCGTTGCGGTCTGGGAGGACGAACTTGGCGCCGCCGTCACGGAAGTTCTTGACGATGGAGAACAGGTAGTCCCACCGCCCGGCGTTCAACCCGGAGGCGTGGTCGCGCAGTTCGTAGAGGATCTCCTCCATCTCGTACGCGGCCGTGATCGTCTCGATCAGCACGGTGGCGCGGACGGTGCCCTGCGGGATGCCGAGGTAGTCCTGCGCGAAGACGAACACGTCGTTCCACAGGCGGGCTTCGAGGTGCGACTCGGTCTTCGGGAGGTAGAAGTACGGGCCCTTGCCGAGGTCGAGCAGCCGCTGGGTGTTGTGGAAGAAGTAGAGGCCGAAGTCGACGAGCGCGCCCGGGACCTGCTCCCCGTCCAGCTGAAGGTGCCGTTCGTTCAGGTGCCAGCCGCGCGGGCGCATGACGACGGTGGCGAGCTCGCCGTCGTCCTTGAGGGCGTACGTCTTCCCGGACCCGGCATCCGTGAAGTCGATGTTCCGGGTGAAGGCGTCGGCCAGGTTGATCTGACCGAGGACGACGTTCTCCCAGGTCGGCGCCGAGGCGTCCTCGAAGTCCGCGAGCCAGACCTTGGCGCCCGAGTTCAGGGCGTTGATGGTCATCTTGCGGTCGGTGGGGCCGGTGATCTCGACCCGGCGGTCGTCCAGGGCCGCCGGGGAGGGGGCCACCTTCCAGGAGTCGTCGGCGCGGATCGCGGCGGTCTCCGGGAGGAAGTCGAGCGTGGAGGTGCGGGCGATCTCGGCGCGGCGCTCCGCGCGGCGGGCGAGGAGTTCGTCACGCCGGGGCGTGAACCGGCGGTGCAGCTCGGCCACGAAGGCGAGGGCCGCGTCGGTGAGGACCTCCTCCTGCCGGGGCAGGGGCTCGGCGTCGACGATGGCCAGCGGGGACGGCGCTGGTGCGGACATGAGCTGTCACTTCCTTCAGCGAGCGTGGCACCGGGTGCCAGTCGACCACGGTACGGCGGTGGACGCCCGGGGAGCAGGGCGGGCGCTTCTGAACAGTGGATACTAGTTTCCTCATCGTGGAACTTCAATGGTTTGTTGATGTCGAGATTCTCCGAGTCGAGGGAAGGTGGCGCTCAGTGCCACCCCGCTCACTCAAGGTGCTCCAGGTCCGCGGCCGTGTCGATGTCGTACGGCTCGGCCACGTCCCCGCACTCGACGAGCGTGATCGCCTCCTCGTGCGCCTTCAGATAGGCGCGTGCCCCTCGGTCGCCGGTCGCAGTCGCGGCGATCCCCGCCCAGTGGGCGGCGCCGAACAGGACCGGGTGGCCGCGTACGCCGTCGTAGGCCGCCGAGACCAGCGACTCCCGTGACGTGCAGGCGGCGAGCACGCGGCCGACCGCCTCCGCCCCGATGCCGGGCTGGTCGACGAGTGAGACGAGCGCGGCTCCTGCGTCCGTGCCGGTGAGCGAGTCGAGCCCGGCCCGCAGGGACGAGCCCATGCCGTCGGCCCAGCCGGGGTTCTCCACGAGCACGCAGTCACCGAGCTCCGCCCGCTCCCGTACCGCGGCGGCCTCGGCTCCCAGGACCACGTGGACACGGGCGCAGCCGGCCGCGCGCAGCACGCCGACCGCGTACTCGACCAGCGGTCGCCCCCGGTGTTCGAGCAGCGCCTTGGGGCGCCCGCCGAGCCGGCGCCCGCCGCCCGCGGCGAGGAGCAGCCCGGCCACCTGCTGTGCGTTCTGCGTCATGCGTCCTGCATACCTGACGTTCCGGGAAGCGCCCGGCTTCCATGGGCTGAATTTCGGTCAGAGGAGTGGCGCACCCCGCGCGGGGTGGCGTTTACTGACCCGCGTCTCCCGGCGCCCGACCAGCGCGCGGGACGGCGCGGAGGGTTCGAAGCGCGTGCAGGCGCACAACGGCGTGCGACGGGGAGGGCTGTGTTGCAGAGCTTGGGGCAGAGACCGGTGAGCGGCAGCGACGAGGACCTGAGAGTGGCGGAACTGCGGACCGCGGTGTCCCGGCTGCGCCGCGAACTCGCCGCGCACCGAGCCGAGTTCCGCGACCGTGGCATCGCCGAGGACGAACTCGCGGCGCTGGCCGCGATGACGATCGAGGGGGCGCCCGACGTGCCACGACTGCGCAGGTCCCTCCTGCTGATCGCGGGCGCGATCGGCTCGGTGAGCGCGCTGTCCCGGGGGCTGGCGGACGTCAGGGCGGCCGTGGACCTGTTCGGCGAACCGCCGGACCGGCGGGGCCAGGCCCTCTAGGCGCCGTCCGCCGCCCGCCCGAGGTAGGGGAACGCGCCTCGGTGGCCCTGGTCCGAGGGCCGGTGCTCGAACTGGTCGCAGAGCCAGGTCTCCTGGACCAGCTCGGTGAGCGGGGGCCAGTGCGTGAAGATGCCCCACAGTCCGTGCTTGCCGTCCACCCGCCGGTAGATGTCCTTGGCGTCCCGGAAGCAGGCCGGCCCCGGCCATCAGACCGTGACCGAACGGGTTGTAGTCGGACCAGGCGCAGGCGATGCACGCCTTGATCCGCGAGCCGTGCGGCAGCCCGCGCTGGAGGTCGTGCAGGGCATCCTCGAAGTCGTCGTGGTCTTTCGCGGGGCGGTACTCGTGTCCGTCGAGGCGCAAGGTGACGGTCAGGGTCTCCCCGCCCAGGCCACGGCCGGGGCCCGCGGGTCCGCCGAGCCGCAGGGCGCAGTGCAGCACTCCCGTCCGCACGCCGCGCCCCTCGACCGCGACCGGCATCGGCAGTTCCCACTCCAGCAGGCACGAGCACAGCGCCCCGTCGAAGAAGGCGAACATCGCCTCGGGCGACTCACCGCCCAGCGCGCCGAGATCGTCCATCGTGTCGCCCTCGAAGCGGACGCCCCTGTTCGTGGTGCGGATCGGTTCCCGGCCGTCCGACTCGAGGACGACCTGCTCGGCGCCGTGCCGGTCGGTGTACCGGCCCGGCCGGCGCGGTAAGGCCGTCAGGCCGGGTTCTGGCTCGCCAGCGCCTGGGACAGTTCCACCGCCACCTGCTGGAGCACCGGCACGATCCGCTCCGTCACCGCCTGAGTGACCCGGCCCGCCGGGCCCGAGATGGAAATGGCCGCCGACGTGGGGGAGTTGGGCACGGACACCGCCAGGCAGCGGACGCCGATCTCCTGCTCGTTGTCGTCGACCGCGTATCCCTGACGCCGCACGTCCTCCAGCGCCGCGAGGTAGGCGTCCGGCGTGGTGATCGTCTTCTCCGTCGCGGCCGGCATGCCGGTACGGGCCAGCAGGGCGCGCACCTCGGCGTCCGGCGTGTTGGCGAGCAGGGCCTTGCCGACGCCCGTGGAGTGCGGCAGGACGCGCCGGCCGACCTCGGTGAACATGCGCATCGAGTGCTTCGACGGCACCTGCGCCACATAGACGATCTCGTCCCCGTCCAGCAGCGCCATGTTCGCGGTCTCGCCGGTCTCCTCGACCAGGCGGGCGAGGTAGGGGCGCGCCCAGGTGCCGAGCAGGCGGGAGGCGGACTCGCCGAGGCGGATCAGGCGTGGGCCCAGCGCGTAGCGGCGGTTGGGCTGCTGGCGTACGTATCCACAGACCACCAGGGTGCGCATCAGACGGTGGATGGTCGGCAGGGGCAGGCCGCTGCTCGCGGAGAGCTCGCTCAGACCCACTTCGCCACCCGCGTCCGCCATCCGTTCCAGCAGGTCGAAGGCGCGCTCGAGGGACTGGACTCCGCCGCTGGCGGACTTCGCGGAGTCGGTGGTGCTGGCGCTGGACGTCGGCACGGCGCGTTCCTTTCGGGACAGGCGGGAAGAGCAGAAGCCTACCCGTCGGTCGGTTGACTCCCTGATGGTGCGTGGCTACGTTCTGTCTACCGGAATACTAATTCCGTCTTGTGGAAACGTCCAGAGTGTGCGCCTGTGTGGTCCCCTGAAGGAGTGCACCCTTGACGGCGCGTGGGCTGGAGTGAAGACTCCTTCAACAGAACGTTGAATTCCGTTACGTGGAAGTAAATCCCGTTTCCCGGAAGTAAAACGTCGCCACAGGCAGAGCGAGAGGGGTCCGGGTGTCCGACGTAGAACTGGTGCTGCGCTCGACGCGCGTCATCACCCCGGAAGGGACCCGCGCCGCCTCGGTCGCGGTCTCTGCCGGGACGATCACGGCCGTCCTGCCGTACGACGCCGAGGTGCCGGCCGGTGCCCGCCTGGAGGACGTCGGCGACCACGTCCTGCTGCCCGGCCTGGTCGACACGCACGTGCACGTCAACGACCCCGGCCGCACCGAGTGGGAGGGCTTCTGGACCGCCACCCGCGCCGCGGCCGCCGGCGGCATCACCGCCCTCGTCGACATGCCGCTCAACTCCCTCCCGCCCACCACGACGGTCGACCACCTCCGTACGAAGAAGGACGTCGCCGCCGACAAGGCCCATATCGACGTCGGCTTCTGGGGCGGTGCCCTGCCCGACAACGTCAAGGACCTGCGCGCCCTGCACGAGGCCGGCGTCTTCGGCTTCAAGGCCTTCCTGTCGCCCTCCGGCGTGGACGAGTTCCCGCACCTCGGTCAGGACCAACTGGCCCAGTCCCTCGCGGAGATCGCCTCCTTCGGCGGCCTGCTGATCGTGCACGCCGAGGACCCGCACCACCTGGACGCCGCCCCGCCGCACAGCGGCCCCAAGTACGCCGACTTCCTGGCCTCCCGCCCGCGGGACGCCGAGGACACGGCGATCGCCCAGCTCATCGCCCAGGCGAAGCGCCTCGACGCGCGCGTGCACGTGCTGCACCTGTCGTCGAGCGACGCGCTGCCGCTGATCGCGGCCGCCAAGGCGGAGGGCGTCCGCGTCACGGTCGAGACCTGCCCGCACTACCTCACCCTCACCGCCGAGGAAGTCCCGGACGGTGCCAGCGAGTTCAAGTGCTGCCCGCCGATCCGCGAGTCGGCCAACCAGGACCTGCTCTGGCAGGCGCTGGCGGACGGCACGATCGACTGCGTGGTCACCGACCACTCACCCTCGACGGCCGACCTGAAGACGGACGACTTCGCGACGGCGTGGGGCGGCATCTCCGGCCTCCAGCTGAGCCTCGCGGCGGTGTGGACGGAGGCACGCAGGCGCGGCCACGACCTGGAGGACGTGGTCCGCTGGATGTCCACGCGGACGGCCGACCTGGTGGGCCTGCGTCAGAAGGGCGCCATCGAGGTGGGCCGCGACGCCGACTTCGCGGTCCTCGCACCGGACGAGACGTTCACCGTGGACCCGGCGGCCCTCCAGCACCGCAACCGTGTCACGGCGTACGCGGGCAAGACCCTGTCCGGCGTCGTGAAGTCCACCTGGCTGCGCGGCGAACGCATCGTCGCGGACGGCGAGTTCACGACCCCGAAGGGCCACCTGCTCACCAGAACCCCCTGATCCACATCCCTGATTCCTGTAAACGCACCCGCACCCGCAGCGGCCGACTCCCGAAAGGCACACCTCGTGACGGCGCAGCCCGAATTTCCATCGGCTCGTTTCACCGGCGACGCGAACCCCTACGGAGGCGGTGACCCGTACGCGGACTACCGCACCGCCGACTTCCCCTTCACCCAGTACGCCAACCTCGCCGACCGGCAGCTCGGCGCCGGAGTGATCGCCGCCAACGACGAGTTCTTCGCCCAGCGCGAGAACCTGCTGGTGCCCGGGCCCGCCGAGTTCGACCCCGAGCACTTCGGGCACAAGGGCAAGATCATGGACGGCTGGGAGACCAGGCGACGCCGCGGGGCCTCCGCCGACCACCCGTGGCCCACGGCCGAGGACCACGACTGGGCGCTGGTCCGCCTCGGCGCCCCCGGCGTCATTCGCGGCATCGTCGTCGACACGGCCCACTTCCGCGGCAACTACCCGCAGGCGGTGTCGGTCGAGGGCACGTCGGTGCCGGGCTCGCCTTCGCCGGAGGAGTTGCTCTCCGGTGACGTGAAGTGGACGACGCTCGTGCCCCGCACGGCGGTGGGCGGCCACGCGGCGAACGGCTTCACGGTGGCGGTCGAACAGCGCTTCACACACCTGCGCGTCAACCAGCATCCCGACGGCGGCATCGCGCGCCTGCGGGTGCACGGCGAGGTCGTGCCGGACCCGAAGTGGCTGGAGGTCCTCGGCACCTTCGACGTGGTCGCCCTGGAGAACGGCGGCCAGGCCGAGGACGCCTCCAACCTCTTCTACTCGCCCGCCACCAACACCATCCAGCCGGGCCGCTCCCGCAAGATGGACGACGGCTGGGAGACCCGGCGCCGCCGCGACCAGGGCAACGACTGGATCCGCTACCGCCTGGCCGCGCAGTCCCAGATCCGCGCGCTGGAGATCGACACGGCGTACCTGAAGGGCAACAGCGCGGGCTGGGCGTCGGTGTCCGTACGGGACGGCGAGGACGGCGCCTGGACCGAGATCCTCCCGCGCACCCGCCTCCAGCCCGACACCAACCACCGCTTCGTCCTCCCGACGCCCGCCGTCGGCACGCACGCGCGCGTGGACATCTTCCCGGACGGCGGCATCTCCCGCCTGCGGCTGTTCGGCTCGCTGACGCAGTCAGGCGCGTCGACCCTGACCGCCCGCCACCAGGAACTCGGCACCTGACGCCCCCTGAACCCCGCCCATTGCCCCTTTGAGGAACGCGGCACCACCCTCAACCGGCCCGGCGTACACATCCACCGCCGACCCGCATCCTCCAGCCCGTCCGGCGTTGAGGAGGAGGTTCTTCGGGACGACGGGGGGCTGGGGCGAAGACTCAGCGGGGTGCGGGGTGGAGTCCCGCGAGGGGTGCAGGGGACGTAGTTCCGGCCGGGGGCGTCCGGGCGGAGCCGAGCCCCTGCGGGGGTCGGTAGGGGTGGAGTCCCGCGAGGGGTGCAGGGGACGTAGTTCCGGCCGGGGGCGTCCGGGCGGAGCCGAGCCCCTGCGGGGGTCGGTAGGGGTGGAGTCCCGCGAGGGTTGCGGGGGGCGCAGTCCTGGCCGGGGTCGTAGGGGCAGCGCTCCGCGCGGGGGGTGCGGGGGCGTAGTCCCGGCCGGGGTTCGGGGCGGAGGTGCTGAAGGGCCGAGTGGGCAGCTTCCCTGCGAGGGGGTGTAGAGGAGGTAGTCCTCGCTGGGGTCGTAGGGGTGGAGCCCTTGGCGGGGTCGTAGGGGCAGTGCCCCGCGCGGGGGGTGTAGTCCCGGCCGGGTTCGGGGCTGCTGCTGAAGGGGCGAAGGGGCAGCCTCCCCGCGAGGGGTGCAGGGGACGGAGTCCCCGCCGGGGTTCAGGGGCGGAGCCCCTGGTGGGGTCGAAGGGGCGGAGCCCCTGGAGATGGGTCGGGTAGGGGCGGCGGGGGCGAAAAACCCGCCCCCGCCGCACGCGTCACGCCGCGTGCCCCCCGTCCACCGAGAACTCCGCGCCCGTGACATAGTCCGCCCCCGCCAGATGGGCGACCGTGGACGCCACCTCCTCGGCGCGGCCGAATCGCCCGAGTGCGGTCATCCCCGCCTGCCCCGCCGCAAACGGCCCGTCCGCCGGATTCATGTCCGTGTCGATCGGCCCGGGATGCACGATGTTCGCCGTGATGCCACGCCCGCCCAGCTCTCGGGCGAGGGCCTTCGTCAGGCCGGTCAGGGCCGACTTGCTCATCGCGTAGAGCGTGCCGCCGGGCCCCGGCACGCGCTGGGTCATGCAGGTACCGATGGTGATGATCCGGCCGCCGGGCCCCATCCGTGAGGCGGCCGCCTGCGAGGCCAGGAAGACACCGCGCACGTTGACGGCCAGGACCTGGTCCACCTCCGCGAGCGAGAGGTTCTCCAGGGGCCCGAGCAGCCCCACGCCCACATTGTTCACCAGCACGTCGAGCCGCCCTCCGAGCGCCTCCGCCGTACGCGCCACCGCCCCCGCCGCCTCCTCCGCGTCCGCGGAGTCCGCCCGCAGGGCCACGGCCCGGCGCCCCAGCGCCTCGACGGACCGTACGACGTCCTCGGCCGCCGACTTGTCGTTCACGTACGTGAGAGCGACGTCCGCGCCCTCCCGCGCCAGCCGCAGAGCCGTCGCCGCACCGATGCCACGGCTGCCGCCGGTCACGAGGGCCACCCTGCCGTTCAGGAATCCGTTGGACGTGGTCATGGATCCGTTGGAAGTAGTCATGGACCCATCCCAGCCGCCGCCGCCCCCGGACGCTGGCGGCGAACGGACACCGACCTCCGCCGGCGCCGATGAGTTGCGGGTGCCGCTGGGGTCTGCCCTGATGAAACAGACCCACCCGGAACAGACCCCCAAGAGAAGAGGCACCCGCCATGGGCAAGCTCGTCCTCACCTCCTTCGTCACCCTCGACGGCGTCCACCAGGCCCCCGGCGGCCCCAAGGAGGACACCCGCGACGGCTTCCGGCAGGGCGGCTGGACCGTCCCGTACTGGGACGACGACTTCGGCCGGTTCGTCGACGGGGTCTTCGGACGCGTCGGCGCCTTCCTCCTCGGCCGCCGCACGTACGAGATCTTCGCCGCGTACTGGCCGAAGAACACCGACCCGGCCGACCCGGTCGCCTCGAAGCTGAACGCCCTGCCGAAATACGTCGCCTCCGCGACCCTCACCGACCCCGGCTGGGCCGGCACCACCGTGATCGGCGGCGACCTGGCCAAGGAGGTCACCGCCCTCAAGGAACGCACCGACGGCGAACTCCAGGTGCACGGCAGTGGCGCCCTCGCCCGGTCCCTGCTCGCCCTCGACCTCGTCGACACCGTCCACCTGCTGACCTTCCCGGTCGTGCTGGGCGCCGGCCGCCGGCTGTTCGCCGAGGGTGCCGTACCGACCGCCTTCCGGCACACCGAAGGGCAGGTCACGGGGGCGGGCGTGTCCATCCAGACGTACGACGTGACGGGCCGCCCGGAGTACGGCTCCTACGAGCTCCCCACAGGTTAACTCCCCGAAAACTCATCGGACTTGACGGGAAAATCTTCGAAGTTGTCATTGACATGCCATCGTCTACGCGCGTCATCATGGAGCCATGAGATTCCCCCCACGCGCCACCCGGATCGGCGCCGCAGCAGCTCTCATGTCCGCCCTCCTCGTGGGCGGCACCGTCACCGCCACCTCGGCGAACGCGGCCGCCGCGGCGGTCGGCAGCATCTGCTACGGCGACCTGCCCTCCCAGGCCCACGACACGCTCGACCTGATCGAGCAGGGCGGGCCCTACCCGTACTCGCAGGACGGGACCGTCTTCCAGAACCGGGAAGGCATCCTGCCCAGCCAGTCGACCGGCTACTACCACGAGTACACGGTCATCACGCCTGGTTCGTCCACGCGCGGCGCTCGCCGCATCGTCACCGGCGAGGAGAACCAGGAGGACTACTACACGGCCGACCACTACGCCTCGTTCGACCTGGTCGACTACGGCTGCTGAGCCGGCGTCATTTCTGGCTCTCGGCGACGCCGAACAGCGCGAACGCCAGCACGACCAAGGTGACGCTCGCGTAGATCCCGTAGCCGTCCAGGAACCCGACCCGTTGCACGAGCCCCACGTGCCAGTCGGTGAACTCGTGCAAGAGGCCCATCACGCCTTGCACCAGGGCGACGAAACCCAGTAGCTCCAGCAGCTGCTTCATGGAAAGACCCTCGCCCCGCGGACCCCCCACCCACATCGGCCGCGGGGCGAGGCACGTCCGACGGAAGTCCCCGTCCCGCCGGGCCTGCCGCGCCGAAAGTCTCCGGTGCCGCGACTTTGGTCGACGATCCGGTGCGCGGAGCAGTGGCGCGGGCTGCCAGTGCGTAGATTTGTCGACCGTGAGCGACGACGCGACGGTGCCCGAAACGCCCGCCTTCCCCGGGCGGCGCTGGCTGTTGCCGTCCGCGGTGATCCACGAGTTCGACCCGGACACACGGCGGCCCGGCAGACGACCCCGGCGCACCGCGCGCGACTGGATCGTCGACTTCTCCTGCTTCCTGATCGCCGTCCTCGTGGGCCTGGTCGGCGCGGACGCCGTGACCTCCAATCCGAACGTCCCGCACGCCCTCGCCGTCTTCGACCAGTGGCTCGGCGCGCTCGCCTGCGCCGCGATCTGGCTGCGCCGCCGCTGGCCGGTAGGACTGGCCGTGGCGACGGTCCCCGTCGGGATGGTCTCGGACACCGCGGGCGGCGCCTGCATGATCGCCCTGTTCACGCTCGCCGTGCACCGCCCCTTCCGGTACGTGGCCTGGGTGGGCGGCATCAACCTCGCGCTCCTCCCGGTCTACTTCTGGCTGCGCCCCGACCCCGAGCTGACGTTCGGCTTGGCGGTCGCCATCTTCCTGCTCCTGACCGCCGCCGTGGTCGGCTGGGGCCTGCTCGTACGGTCCCAGCGGCAGCTGATGCTGAGCCTGCGCGACCGCGCCCGGCGCGCCGAGACGGAGGCACGGCTGCGCGCGGAGCAGGCGCAACGGCTCGCCCGCGAGGCCATCGCCCGGGAGATGCACGACGTGCTCGCGCACCGGCTGACGCTGCTGAGCGTGCACGCCGGCGCCCTGGAGTTCCGTCCGGACGCGCCCCACGAGGAGGTCGCCCGGGCGGCCGGCGTCATCCGGGAGAGCGCGCACGAGGCCCTGCAGGACCTGCGGGAGATCATCGGCGTCCTGCGCACGGGCGACTCCGACGACGCCGGCCGCCCCCAGCCGACGCTCGCCGCCTTGGACATGCTGGTCGCCGAGTCCCGCGAGGCCGGCATGAAGGTCACCCTCGACAGTCGCGTCACCGACGCCGACACCGTCCCGGCCTCGGTCGGCCGCACCGCCTACCGCATCGCCCAGGAGGGCCTCACCAACGCCCGCAAGCACGCCCCCGGCGCGGAGGTCACGGTGTCCGTCAGCGGCGCCCCTGGGGAGGGCCTGACGATGTCCGTCCGCAACCCGCCGCCCGACGGCGAGGTCCCCCACGTCCCCGGCTCCGGCCAGGGCCTGATCGGCCTGACCGAACGCGCCACCCTGGCCGGCGGCCGCCTGGAGCACGGGCCGGAGGCGAACGGGGGCTTCGGGGTGCGGGCGTGGCTGCCATGGAGGTGACTCCCACGGCGGGCGGTGCGGCCGCCGCCGCCCCCAACTCGCGCGGCACAACGGTGATTCGCCCGCCGCACAACCATGATTACGTGGGCCCCATGACTGCGATCAGACTGCTCCTCGTCGACGACGACCCGCTGGTCCGGGCCGGCCTGTCCTTCATGATGGGCGGCGCCGACGACATCGAGATCGTCGGCGAGGCGGCCGACGGCAGCGAGGTCGAGGAGATGGTCGACCGCACCCGCCCGGACGTCGTCCTCATGGACATCCGGATGCCGTCGGTGGACGGGCTGACCGCCACCGAGCGGCTGCGCGGCAGGCCCGAGGCCCCACAGGTCGTGGTCCTGACCACCTTCCACGCGGACGAGCAGGTGCTGTGGGCCCTGCGCGCGGGCGCCGCCGGATTCGTCCTCAAGGACACCCCGCCCGCCGAGATCCTCGACGCGGTGCGCCGGGTCGCGGCCGGCGACCCCGTGCTGTCGCCCACCGTGACCCGCCAGTTGATGCAGCACGCGGCCGGAACCGCCGCCGACACGCGCCGCACGCGCGCGCGTGCCCGGATCGCCGCCCTCAACGACCGCGAACGCGAGGTCGCCGTCACCGTCGGCCGTGGCCTCTCCAACGCCGAGATCGCGGCGGCGCTCTACATGAGCGTCGCCACGGTCAAGACCCACGTCTCCCGCATCCTCGCCAAACTCGACCTCAACAACCGGGTACAGATCGCGCTGCTGGCGTACGACGCGGGACTGCTCGACGAGGCCGGGGAGGGCGGGCCCCAGATGTGCTGACCGGACAGCGTGAAGGGGCGGAGCCCCTTCACATGGCCGCGGCGCCGGCCGCGCCCGCGATCTCCGCCAGCCACACACCGCGCCGCTCCCGCCGGGACACCTCACACGCCTCGGCGACCCGCAGCGCCTGCAAGACTTCGCGCCCGTCACAAGGGTTCGCCCGCTCACCCCGTACGACGTCGACGAACGCACACAGCTCCGCCTCGTACGCCGGCCCGAACCGCTCCAGGAACCCCGTCCACGGCTTGTCCGCGGCCGGCGGCCCCGTCGGCTCGGTGGACGCGATGGGCGTACGGTCGTCCAGCCCGACCACGATCTGGTCCAGCTCCCCGGCCAGCTCCATGCGCACGTCGTACCCCGCCCCGTTCAGCCGCGTCGCGGTGGCCGTGGCGAGCGTGCCGTCGTCGAGCGTGAGCAGCACCGCACCCGTGTCGACGTCGCCCGCCTCGCGGAACATGGCGGGACCCGCGTCGGACCCGGCCGCGTACACGTCGACGATCTCGCGCCCGGTCACCCAGCGCAGGACGTCGAAGTCGTGGATCAGAGTGTCCCGGTACAGCCCGCCGGACTGTGGCAGGTACGCGGCCGGCGGCGGCGCCTGGTCGGAGGTCAGCGCCCGCACGGTGTGCAGCCTCCCGAGCCGCCCCGAGCGCACCGCGTCCCGCGCCCCCGTGTAGCCCGCGTCGAAGCGGCGCTGGAACCCCATCTGCAGGATCGTTCCGGCTGCCTCGACCTCACCGATCGCCTGCAGTGTGCCCGCCAGATCCAGCGCGATCGGCTTCTCGCAGAACACGGGAAGACCCGAGCGTGCTGCCCGACCGATCAGTTCGGCGTGCGCCGACGTCGCCGTCGTGATGACCACCGCGTCCACGCCCCATTTGAAGATCTCGTCCACGCCCGGCGCCGCCGTCTCGCCCAGCCGGTGCGCGAGATCCTGGGCCCGCGCGGGGTCCACATCCGTGAGGATCAGTGAGCCGACCTCCCGGTGTCGGCTGAGGGTGTTCGCATGGATGGTGCCGATGCGGCCCGTACCGATGACTCCGATGCGCATGGGACCAAACTGCGGTCCGACCCGCCACGCTGTCAATGCGTATGTCCGGACAATCGAACTACACAACTTCCCGTCAACCATCCACAGAGCTACGCTCGGCCCGTGCCGAAACCAGAAGTGCATCCGTCCGTGACGCTCGAGCTCAGCGTGGATCGCAGCAGCCCGGTGCCGCTGTACTTCCAGCTGTCCCAGCAGTTGGAGGCCGCCATCGAGCACGGCGCACTCACCCCCGGCAGTCTGCTGGGCAACGAGATAGAGCTCGCCGCCCGGCTCGGTCTGTCCCGGCCCACCGTCCGCCAGGCCATCCAGTCGCTCGTCGACAAGGGCCTGCTGGTGCGCCGCCGCGGTGTCGGCACGCAGGTCGTGCACAGCCAGGTCAAGCGCCCCCTGGAGCTCAGCAGCCTCTACGACGACCTGGAGGCGGCAGGCCAGCGCCCGGCGACAAAGGTCCTGGTCAACACGATCGTCCCGGCGACCGCCGAGATCGCGGCCGCCCTCGGTGTGGCCGAGGACAGCGACGTACACCGGGTGGAACGGCTGCGCCTCGCGCACGGCGAGCCGATGGCGTACCTCTCCAACCACCTGCCACCCGGACTGCTCGACCTGGACACCGAGCAGCTGGAGGCCACCGGCCTGTACCGCATGATGCGGGCCGCCGGGATCACGCTGCACAGCGCCCGCCAGTCCATCGGCGCCCGCGCGGCCACCGCCGCCGAGGCCGAGCGGCTCGCCGAGGAGGAGGGCGCCCCGCTGCTCACCATGCAGCGCACGACCTTCGACGACACCGGCCGCGCGGTCGAGTTCGGCAGCCACACCTACCGGCCGAGCCGCTACTCCTTCGAGTTCCAGCTCCTCGTACGCCCCTGAAGCCGGAGTTCCGCTTCGTCGCAATGTCAGGACAATGCGACCGACCCGGCTTGACGGCACCCAAGGGCAAGCAGAGGACGACACCCCGGCCAACGACAGGAACCAGAACCATTGCCACCCCGTACGGCATCCACCCCTGCGGTGAGGCAGAATCGGCCCCGATGAGCACCTACGGCAACTTCAGCGCCCCCATCGGCTCCCGCCGCGCGCCGGCGCTCCGCACGGTCGGTACCAGGGAGCGCCGCTCGCACCTGACCGCACCCCGCGTGCCCACCGTCGGGATCGACATCGGCGGCACAAAGGTGATGGCGGGCGTCGTCGACGCCGACGGCAACATCCTGGAGAAGCTCCGCACGGAGACCCCGGACAAGTCCAAGAGCCCGAAGGTCGTGGAGGACACGATCGTCGAACTGGTCCTGGACCTCTCCGACCGCCACGACGTGCACGCGGTCGGCATCGGCGCGGCCGGCTGGGTCGACGCCGACCGCAACCGCGTCCTGTTCGCGCCCCACCTGTCCTGGCGCAACGAGCCCCTCAGGGACCGCATCACCAGCAGGCTCTCGGTGCCCGTCCTCGTCGACAACGACGCCAACACCGCCGCCTGGGCGGAGTGGCGCTTCGGCGCGGGCCGCGGCGAGGACCACCTCGTCATGATCACGCTCGGTACCGGCATCGGCGGCGCGATCCTCGAGGACGGCCAGGTCAAGCGCGGCAAGTACGGCGTCGCCGGCGAGTTCGGCCATATGCAGGTCGTGCCCGGCGGCCACCGCTGCCCGTGCGGCAACCGCGGCTGCTGGGAGCAGTACAGCTCCGGCAACGCGCTGGTCAGAGAGGCGCGGGAACTGGCCGCGGCCGACTCCCCGGTGGCGTACGGGATCATCGAGCACGTCAAGGGCAACATCGCCGACATCACCGGCCCGATGATCACCGAGCTGGCCCGTGACGGCGACGCGATGTGCATCGAGCTGCTCCAGGACATCGGCCAGTGGCTCGGCGTCGGCATCGCCAACCTGGCCGCCGCCCTCGACCCGTCCTGCTTCGTGATCGGCGGCGGCGTCTCGGCCGCCGACGACCTGCTGATCGGCCCGGCGCGGGACGCCTTCAAGCGGCAGCTCACCGGCCGCGGCTACCGCCCCGAGGCCCGGATCGTCCGAGCCCAGCTCGGCCCCGAGGCCGGCATGGTCGGCGCCGCCGACCTCTCCCGCCTGGTCGCCCGCCGCTTCCGCCGCGCCAAGCGGCGCCGGGTGGAGCGCTACGAGCGTTACGAGCGGTACGCGGAGGCCCGCCGTACGTCCCAGGACACCGCGTGACGGCGTCGCTGCCGCGCACTGCCGCGGCCGCGGACGAGCCTCCACCGCCGGAGGACCGGCGGCACCGGATCCGCCGCCGGGCGCTCACGCTGATCATCATCGTGCTGCTCATCGGCGTGCCGGCCGGCTACCTCGTGATCTCCGCCAACCAGAGCCGCAACAGCGGCAAGGACAAGGAAGCGAAGTACTCGGCCACCGGCCTCAGCGAGGGCTGGCCGTCCAAGGTCCAGCGCCGCCTCTACCAGGTGCCGGTCCCGCACCCGGCGGACCGCGTCGCCTACTACGAGACCAACAACTGGAGGACCAGCCGCCTCTACGTCCAGTTCCGGACCAGCGACGCCGGCCTCGACGCCTTCCTCACCGGCGTGGGCGTCAACCGGGAGGACCTCGAACCGGGCAAGATCACCGTCAGCACGCGTGACCAGAGCATCACCGGCTGGGACTTCAAGGGCCGCGGCCCGTGGTGGGGCCTCGTCCACACGCAGAAGAACCCGGCCCCCAGCCAGGACATCGTCGTCAACCTGTCCGTCCCGGCCAGCCCCATGGTCTACGTCGTCTCGCGCACGGTTCCCTAGGGCCTGTCCGGCGGATCAGGTCGCAGACGCGGGGCCGCAGTGACATCAGCCGCTCCGCGGCGGGCGCCGATCTGCGGCGTTGTCGTCGGTTGCCGATTCCCCCACTCTCGACTTCGCTCGAGCGGGGGGACCCCCATCGCATCGACGCCCTCCTCCGCCTTGCAGTTCGACGCTCCCCCACGCTCGAACAACCTCGCGCGGGGGGACCCCCATCGCCCCCGCTCACCTGCGTCGATGAGGCGCCGCCGATTTCCTGCGACCTGATCCGCCGGACAGGCCCTAGGCAGACGGGCCCCGGCCGGTCCGGCGGGGCCGATTGTCAGACCCCGCCCGTAGAGTCGAAGACGACTGATCCGACACACGGGCGGGAGGTGACAGGACGTATGAGCGGCATGGCGGCGACAGCGCCGGGCAGCGCGGGCCGAGCGCTCCCGACGGACGGGCGAGCGGCGGAGTCCGTCCCCCTCCGCCTGGCGGCCGTGTTCCTGCCCGCGCCCCTCCCGCGCGAGGGCCGGATCGCCTTCTGGGACCCGGAAGAGGGGCAGTTGCCCGCCCCCGACACCGAACTCACCGTCGTACGACGACACGGCGCCGGAGTACGCCGCAGGACCGCCCCCGCGCTCTCGCTCCCCCTCGCCGAAGCCCTGCCGCTGCTCGTCCGCGCCCGGCGCGACCCCGCCGCCCACCCCGCCACCGCCTGCTGGGGCGCCGCCGCGCTGCACGCGCTGCGGCTCACCGCCCGCGGCCGGCTGCTGCCCGGCCTGACGGCCACCGGCCACGACGCCTGGCGGGCCGGCCCCCTCGACCCGGACGACATCGCCCACCTGCGCGCGGTGGCGGCCGCCCTGCCCTACGAAGGGCACGCGGTCCCCCTGCCCGGCCCTGGCGCGATCCGGCTGCCGGAGCCGGAAGCGCTGATGCGCTCCTTCCTGGACGCGGTCGCGGACACTCTGCCCCGCACCCCGGCCGCCGCGTACGCCTCCGGCAAGCCCTTCGCCGCGCGCGAGCCGCAGCGCCTGCCCGGCGCCGCCGACTGGGCGGCCGAGGTCGCCGCCGGCATGGACGCGGGCGTGCGCATCTCACTCCGCCTGGACCTGGCGGCGTACAACCTGTTCGACGACAGCGGCGACGGGGCGCGCCACGCGGGGGCGGCGATCGTCCAGGTGCACAGCCTCGCCGACCCCACCCTCGTGGTCGACGCGGCGGCCCTGTGGGCGGGCGACGCGGACGCCGCCTTCGGCCCCCGCACGCGCGTGGACGCGGCCCTCGCCGTGCGCCGCGCGGCCCGCGTGTGGCCGCCCCTGGACCGCCTCGCCGAGCAGGACGTGCCCGACGTACTGGCCCTGTCCGACGAGGAGTTGGGCGATCTGCTCGGCGTGGCCGCGACCCGGCTCGCGGCGGCCGGGGTGGCCGTGCACTGGCCCCGGGACCTGGCGCAGGACCTGACCGCGGCCGCGGTGGTCCGACCGGCCCCCGGCTCGGCGACCGACGGCACCGGTTTCTTCGAGAGCGAGGAACTGCTCCAGTTCCGCTGGCAGTTGGCGCTCGGCGGCGACCCGCTCAGCGAGGGCGAGATGGACGCGCTCGCCGAGGCCCACCGCCCCGTCGTCCGCCTGCGGGACCAGTGGGTGCTCGTCGACCCCGCCCTCGTCCGCAAGGCCCGCAAGCGCGAACTGGGCCTGCTCGACCCGGTCGACGCGCTGTCCGTCGCCCTCACCGGCAGCACGGAGGTCGACGGCGAGACGGTCGAGGCGGTCCCGGCCGGCGCCCTGGCCACCCTGCGCGACCGCCTGACGGCCGGGGTCCGGCCCGCCGAGCCGCCGCCCGGCCTGCACGCCACCCTGCGTGACTACCAACTCCGCGGCCTGGCCTGGCTGGACCTCATGACCTCCCTCGGCCTCGGCGGCTGCCTCGCCGACGACATGGGACTCGGCAAGACGATCACCCTCATCGCCCTGCACCTGCGCCGAGCCCGCGCCGAACCCACACTGGTGATCTGCCCGGCCTCCCTGCTCGGCAACTGGCAGCGGGAGATCACCCGGTTCGCACCCGGCGTCCCCGTCCGCCGCTTCCACGGCCCCGAGCGCACCCTGGACGACCTCGACGGCGGCTTCGTCCTCACGACGTACGGCACCATGCGGTCGGCGGCCCCGCGCCTGGCCGAGCAGCGGTGGGGCATGGTCGTCGCGGACGAGGCCCAGCACGTCAAGAACCCGTACTCGGCGACGGCGAAGGCGCTGCGCACGATCCCGTCCCCCGCCCGCGTGGCCCTCACCGGCACACCGGTGGAGAACAACCTGTCGGAGCTCTGGGCCCTGCTGGACTGGACGACACCGGGACTCCTCGGCCCCCTGAAGTCCTTCCGCGCCCGCCACGCGCGCGCGGTGGAGAACGGCGAGGACGACGAGGCGGTCGCCCGGCTGGCCCGCCTCGTCCGACCCTTCCTGCTGCGCCGCAAGAAGTCCGACCCCGGCATCGTCCCCGAGCTGCCGCCCAAGACGGAGACGGACCACCCTGTCCCGCTCACCCGCGAACAGGCCGCGCTGTACGAGGCGGTGGTGCGCGAGTCGATGCTGGCCATCGAGACCGCGCAGGGCATCGGCCGCCGGGGCCTGGTGCTCAAGCTGCTGGGCGCGCTGAAACAGATCTGCGACCACCCCGCGCTCTATTTGAAGGAGGACGTCCCGACGACGGCCACCGACCGACTGGCCGCCCGCTCCGGCAAGATGGCCCTGCTGGACGAGTTGCTGGACACGCTCCTCGCCGAGGACGGGTCGGCGATCGTCTTCACGCAGTACGTCGGCATGGCCCGCCTGATCACCTCCCACCTGACCGCCCGAGCGGTCCCGGTGGACCTCCTGCACGGCGGCACACCGGTGCCCGAGCGCGAACGCATGGTGGACCGCTTCCAGAACGGGGCGACCCCGGTCCTGGTGCTGTCCTTGAAGGCGGCCGGCACCGGCCTGAACCTCACCCGTGCGGGCCATGTCGTCCACTTCGACCGCTGGTGGAACCCGGCCGTCGAGGAACAGGCCACCGACCGCGCCTACCGCATCGGCCAGACCCAGCCAGTCCAGGTCCACCGCCTCATCACCGAGGGCACGGTCGAGGACCGCATCGCCGAGATGCTGGAGGCCAAGCGCGCCCTCGCCGACGCGATCCTCGGCTCCGGCGAGTCCGCCCTCACGGAACTCACCGACCGCGAACTCACCGACCTGGTCTCCCTCCGGAGGCCCCAATGACCCCCACTCCCGCCGACCGGGCACGACGCGCACTCCAGGAGGCCCGGGAGCGCGCCGCCGACCGCGGAGCGGCGGATGCCGAGCAGCGACGGGCGCCGGGGGAGGCCAGGGACTCCGAGGAAGGCACGGCACCCGCGGAGGCGGGGCAACGCGGGAGAGCTGGGGAGCAGGACGCTGCGGCGCCGGTGGACGCCGGAGTGCCCGAGACGCAGACGGTACCTGGGACGCAGACCGGGCCTGGGACACAGACGGGGCCCGGGAGGCGGACGGTGCCTGGGACACAGGCGGGTCCCGGGGCGGAGACGGTGCCTGGGACGCAGGCGGGTCCCGGGACGGAGGCGGGTCGCGGGACGGAGGCGGGTCCCGGGACGGAGGCGGGTCGCGGGACGGAGGCGGGTCCCGGGACGGAGACGGTGCCTGGGACGCAGGCGGGTCCCGGGGCGGAGACGGTGCGCGGGACGCAGGCGGGTCCCGGGACGGAGACGGTGCGCGGGACGCAGGCGGGTCCCGGGACGGAGGCGGGTCGCGGGACGGAGGCGGGTCCCGGGAGGCAGACGGTGCCTGGGGCGGAGACGGCGCGCGGGACGCAGACGGTGCTTGGGAGGCAGGCGGGTCGCGGGACGGAGGCGGGTCCCGGGGCGGAGACGGTGTCCGGGACGCCGGCGGTGCCCAGGACGCAGACGGTGCCTGGGGCGGAGACGGTGCCTGGGACCCAGGCAGGTCCCGGGGCGGAGACGGCTCCCCACGAGGCTCCGGTGGCTCAGGCGCGGCCGGGTGACGTGGCCCGTGAGGCGCTTCGCAGGGCGATCGCCGCCAGACGCGGTGGGGCCGCGGACGCCGATGACGCGGACCGAGTCGACGACAGGGCAGCGCCGGAGGCGGGCACCGGCAGTGCGTCCGACAGCGAGGCCGATGGGCCGGCCCGGGACGCGTTCGCCGGTGCCGACGGCGGTACTCCAGGCAACTCGGCGCGGGAGTCATCGGCCGGTGGCGAAGCGGACCGTTCGGGCATGCGTCCCGCGGACGTCGCGCGCGAGGCGCTGCGTGCGGCCCGTGACACGGCGCGGCGGGCTCGTGCGGACGCCGTGACCCAGGAGAAGGAGACCGCACGACGAGCGCGTCGCACCACCCCGCCCGCCGTCTCCCCGGCTCGTGGCGCCGCGTCCGGCCGGGCCGCCGACCGACGGGCGCGTGACGTACGGGAGTTGCTGGCCGACGCCTTCCGGATGCCGGCCGAGGAGCCGGGAGACAGCGACTTCACGGAAGAGGGCACCGACAGCGCAGGATCGCCCGCGCCCTCAACTGCCATGAGCCCGGCGGACTCTGCCGACGACACGACGAGGCCCACCCCGCCCCCGCCCCCGCCACTCCCCGCTCCCCACCCCGCGACCCCGCCCGCACCACCACCCAACCGCCCCCCTTCCATGGCCGCCCCCGGCCGTGACGGCGACCTGCGTCGCACCTTCCCCGCCTTCACGCCCCGCCCCTCTGACGGCACCGGGTTCGCCGAGACCTGGTGGGGCAACGCGTGGGTCGCCGCGCTGGAAGAGGGGGCGCTGGATGCCAAGCGGCTGGCGCGCGGCAGGGGATACGCCGAGCAGGGGAACGTGGACGCCATCACGGTGACTCCCGGCCTGGTGCTCGCGTACGTGCAGGGCAGCCGCCCCCGGCCGTACCGCGTGCAGGTGCGGTTGCGCACGCTCGACGACGCCGACTGGGAGCGGTTCCTGGACAGTGCCGCCGAGCGGCCTGGACACATCGCCGCGCTGCTGGACAAGGAGATGCCCCAGGCGCTCGCCGAGAGCGGCGTACGGCTGCTCCCGGGCCCCGGCGACCTCGAACCGCAGTGCAGTTGCCCGGACCGAGGTCACCCCTGCAAGCACGCCGCCGCGCTCTGCTACCAGACCGCCCGACTGCTCGACGCCGACCCCTTCGTGCTGCTCCTGCTGCGCGGCCGCGGCGAACGGGACCTGCTCGACGCCCTGTCCCGGCTGAGCGCCACCCGCGCGGCCCGTGCCGCACAGGACCAGGGACCGGCTCCGCTGCCCGGCGTACGGGCCAGTGACGCCCTCGCGCCCCGCAGACTCCCGCCCCTCCCGACGACCCTGCCCACGCCCCCGCATCCCGAGCAGCCCCCGGTGTATCCCGCGGCCCCGGGCGGCCCGGACCCCTTCGCGCTGGACCAGTTGGCGACCGACGCGGCGGCCCGCGCCCACGCGCTGCTCGCCACCGGCCGGGACCCGGTCGGCGAACTGACGCTGTGGCAGGACGCGGTACGGCTCGCCGCGGCCCGCCCCGGCTCAGGCCTCACCGCCGGCACCCGCGCCCTCTACGCGGCACTCGCCTCCGCCGCCGGCCGTACCCCGTCCGAACTGGCCCGCGCGGTCGCCGCCTGGCGGCAGGGCGGACTGGAGGGCCTCGCCGTCCTCGAGGAGCCCTGGGACCCGCCGGCCGGCCGTTTCGACCGTGCCCGCCCCCTCCTCCTCGCCGCCGACCTCCCCGCCTTCCGCCCCTGGCACAACCACCTCACCCACCCCCGCGGCCATGTCCAGCTCCGCCTAGGCCGCGACGGCCTGTGGTACGCCTACGAGTCCGAGCCGGGCCACGACGACTGGTGGCCCCGCGGCACGCCCGACCTGGACCCGGTCGGCGCCCTCACGGGCCTCGGCACGCCGAGTGACCTGTGACCCCGACCGCCCTCGGCCGACTCCCCGCGCCCCCCTCCCGTGAAGGCCGTGTGAGAGTTCCCCGCTGATGTGCGGGAGGCAGGTGTGGGGAGTGGGGGCCCAGCGGTCGGCACGTAAGAAAAGGCGGTTAGCGTGGAGCGGTGAGTGAGACGAAGACCCCTGCCCTCCAGTACCGCTTCGACGGTCCGGAAGACGCCCCGGTGCTCATCCTCGGCCCCTCGCTCGGTACCACGTGGCACATGTGGGACCGGCAGGTCCCCGAGCTGGCCAAGCAGTGGCGTGTCTTCCGGTTCGATCTGCCCGGGCACGGCGGCGCCCCCGCCTACCCGGCCGGCTCGGTCGCCGACCTGAGCACCCGGCTGCTGGCCACCCTCGACGGACTCGGCGTGCAGCGCTTCGGCTACGCGGGCTGCGCCCTCGGCGGCGCGGTCGGTATCGAGCTGGCCCTGCGTCACCCCGAGCGCGTCGCCTCGCTCGCGTTGATCGCGGCCTCGCCGCGCTTCGGCACGGCCGACGAGTTCCGGCAGAGAGGGGTGATAGTGCGGACGAACGGGCTCGACCCCATCGCCCGGACCTCCCCCGAACGCTGGTTCACCGGCGGGTTCGCCGCCGCGCAGCCCGCGATCACCGAGTGGGCGGTGCAGATGGTGCGCACCACCGACCCCGGCTGCTACATCGCGGCCTGCGAGGCGCTGGCCTCGTTCGACGTACGGTCCGAGCTGGCCCGTGTCGGCGTCCCGACCCTCGTCCTCGTCGGCTCGGACGACCAGGTCACCGGCCCCGCCGAGGCCCGCACACTGGTCGCGGGCATCCCGGACGCCCGGCTCGCCGTCGTCCCCGGCGCCTCCCACCTGGTGCCGGTGGAGCAGCCCGCCGCCGTCACCGACCTCCTGGTGCGGCACTTCTCCACCGCCTGGCAGCCCGCCTTCGACTCGACCACGGGCCAGATGGCGGCGATCGTGGCGCCCCCGGCCAAGCCGGTCCTGTCCGCCGCGCCGCCGCAGCCCGCGCCCCGCGCCGAGATCGCCCCGGCCGCCGTGGAAGCCCCCCAGGGCCTGGGGCGCCCCGACCCTTACGACGCCGGCCTCAAGGTCCGCAGGGAAGTGCTCGGCGACGCGCACGTCGACCGGGCGCTGGCACAGGCCGACGAGTTCTCGGGCGACTTCCAGGAGTTCATCACCCGCTACGCCTGGGGGGAGATCTGGGACCGGCCCGGCCTCGACCGGCGCTCCCGCAGCTGTGTCACCCTCACCGCCCTGGTCGCCGGCGGCCACCTGGAGGAGCTCGGCTTCCACACCCGCGCCGCCCTGCGCAACGGCCTCACCCCGGCCGAGATCAAGGAGGTGCTGCTGCAGGCGGCGGTCTACTGCGGCGTACCGGCGGCGAACAGCGCGTTCAAGGTGGCCCAGCAGGTCATCCGCGAGGAGACGACCCCGACCGAGTGACCGCACGTACCGGGCCGCGGGCAGGATGGACCCCATGAAGCTCACGAAGAAGTCGCACTCCTGCGTCCGCCTCGAGAAGGACGGGCGGACGCTCGTCCTCGATCCCGGGGGATTCAGCGAGGAGGACGCCGCGGTCGGCGCGGACGCCGTCCTCGTCACGCACGAGCACCCGGACCACTTCAACGAGGGGCGGCTGCGGGCCGCCATGGAGGCCAACCCGGCCGCCGAGATCTGGACCCTCAGGTCGGTCGCGGAGAAGATCTCCGCCGCCTTCCCGGGCCGCGTCCACACCGTCGGACACGGCGACACCTTCACCGCCGCCGGCTTCGACGTCCAGGTCCACGGCGAACTGCACGCCGTGATCCACCCGGACATCCCGCGCATCACCAACGTCGGCTACCTTGTCGACGACGGCAGGATCTTCCACCCCGGCGACGCCCTGACCGTCCCCGACCACGCGGTGGAGACGCTGATGCTCCCGGTGATGGCCCCGTGGAGCAAGATCTCCGAGGTCATCGACTACGTCCGCGAGCTCAAGCCACAACGTGCGTACGACATCCACGACGCCCTCCTCACCGACCTCGCCCGCCCGATCTACGACAACCAGATCGGCGCCCTCGGCGGCGCGGACCACCAGCGGCTGACGCCGGGGGAGTCGGCCGAGGTGTGACGGCCCCAGGTCCCCCAGGGGTCCCGGGCGGGCCGCGTTGTCAGACCCGCCCGGTAAGTTGTCGGACATGCGCATCGCGACCTGGAACGTGAACTCGATCACCGCCCGCCTGCCGAGGCTCCTGGCCTGGCTGGAGAGCAGCGGCACCGACGTGCTCTGCCTCCAGGAGGCCAAGGTCGCCGAGGAGCAGTTCCCGCTCGACCAGCTGCGCGAGCTGGGCTACGAGGCGGCGGTGCACGCCACCGGCCGGTGGAACGGCGTGGCGGTGCTCTCCCGCGTCGGCCTGAAGGACGTGGTCAAGGGCCTGCCCGGCGACCCCGGCTTCGACGGCGCCCCGGAGCCCCGCGCCATCTCGGCGACCTGCGGCCCGGTCCGCGTCTGGTCGGTCTACGTACCGAACGGCCGCGAGGTGGACCACCCGCACTACGCCTACAAGCTCCAGTGGTTCGAGGCCCTGAAGGCGGCCGTCGCGGGCGACGCGGCGGGCGGCCGCCCGTTCGCGGTGCTGGGCGACTACAACGTGGCCCCGACGGACGACGACGTGTACGACAGGTCCGCCTTCGAGGGCTCCACCCACGTCACCCCCGCCGAGCGCGCCGCCCTGGCCTCCCTGCGCGAGGCGGGCCTGTCCGACGTGGTCCCGCGGCCCCTGAAGTACGAGCACCCCTTCACGTACTGGGACTACCGCCAGCTCTGCTTCCCGAAGAACCGCGGCATGCGCATCGACCTGGTGTACGGCAACGAGCCGTTCGCCAAGGCGGTCACCGACGCGTACGTGGACCGCGAGGAGCGCAAGGGCAAGGGCGCCTCGGACCACGCGCCGGTGGTCGTGGACCTGGAGGTGTAGTCACCCGGCGAGCAGTCTCAGGTCCACCGACCGAGCCAGCGCCGCCAGCCCCGCGTCCCCCGGATGCAGATGGTCCCCGCTGTCGTAGGCGGGCAGCAGCCGCGCGGGGTGCGCGGGGTCGCGCAGCACCGCGTCGAAGTCGAGCAGGCCGTCGAACTCGCCGGTGCTGCGGAGCCACGCGTTGACCGTGCCCCGCTCGCCGTCGACGGCGGCCGTGCAGCGCGCCTCGCCCGCGCACGGCAGGATCGTCGCCGCCAGCATCCGCAGCCCCCGTGCGTGTCCCCGCGCGGCGAGCTCCCGCAGTCCCGCGATCACCTGCTCCGCCGTGGCACCCCACCGCACGTCGTTGACGCCCTCGAACACGACCGCCGTACGCGCGGACGTCTGCGCGAGGACGTCCCGGTCGAAGCGGTTCAGCGCACTCACCCCGCCGGTGTCCGCGGAGACCCCGTCCCCGGGATACCGGTCGGCGACCACACGGTTCGCGGAGATCCCCTGGTTCAGCACCCCGTAGTGCGGGACCACATTCTGGGCCAGCAGACGGGTCGCCAGCACATTGGGCCACCGCCGGTTGGCGTCCACCGTGGACCTGTCCCCGTCGGTGATCGAGTCCCCGAGCAGCACCACCGAACCCGGCCCGCCGCCCACGTCCACACCGGTCAGCAGCGGCCAGCTCGTCACCACCGAGGTGTACGCCGCCGGGGACCCGTCGGCCGCGTGATCGCCCGGCTCGCTCAGGTACGACCGCTGCGCCGCGAGCCGGTGCACCGGCGCCGCGGACACGGAGTCCGGCAGATGGAAGCTCACCAGCAGATCGGTGTCCGCCGGCACCGCGAAGTCGAGCGGATCGCTGAACGCCTGCGCCCCCGCGGGGATCTCGACACCCGCCGCACCCAGGAAGGACACCGGCACCGGCACGGTCCGCGCCGCCGCGCCCTCCGCGCGCACCGCCACCGTCGCGCTCCCGATCCGTACCGGCGCCGCGGCGAAGGTGTTGTCGAACCGCAGCCGCACCCGCGGCCCGCCCGCCGACGTGTGCACCACGAGCCTGAGCGTCCGGTCCGACCACGGCCCCACGGCCGGGTAGCCGGAGGTCGCGGCCGCCCAGCTCCCCGTCCAGCCGGGCGTGGCGGCGGCCCGCACCGACAGCGCGAACACATGCAGGTCGGTCGCGTCCGGCAGCCGTACCGAGACCACTGGGCGCCCCGGCAGGATCGGCACGGTCACGACGTACAGGCGTGCCTGCTCGGCGAGTTGGCCGACAGGTGTGTTGATGTGCGGCAGTGCCACCGCCTTGGTGGCGAGCGGGCCGCGGCGCCAGTCGGGGGTGGTCAGCAGGTACGGGGAGCGGGTGCCGTCGGCGTACGCGACCGTGCCCGTGCCGGTCACCGGCGCGCCGGCCGTGCCCGCGACCAGGAAGGCGAGCGCGTCACCGCTGCCGTCCACCCGGGCGTCCTGGCCGGCGGCCCGCACGTTGTCCGGCTCGCCTGCCGCGCGCCGAGGCCAGGTGAGCCGCGCCGCCTGCACGGTCAGCGCGCGACCCGGCGTCCAGCCCGCGGCCGCCAGATCCCGCGCCGACAGGGAGGCGCCCGAGCCGTCGAAGTCCGCCTCGCCCGGCCGGGCGTCGTCACTGACGGCCGTGTTGTCGAAGAGCCGGTCCAGCGGGACAGGTGCCACCCGGCTCCCGGGGCCCGCCGACGCGGCGCTCCCCGGCACGAGGGCCGCGAGCAGGGCCAGGACGACCGCACCACCCACCAGGCATCGGCGCACGACCGACTCCTTCCGATCACCACCCGCTCACGACGAGACGGACGCGTCGCGAAGCCGAAGAGACACCAGTGACGGGTCAACGAGCCAGGCGCGAACTCGGTGTGCGGCCGACCGGAATCGACGGCCCGCGCGCCTGTGGTGCGCACGGGGGTACGAATGACACGCTGGGCATATGAAGATCCCTTTTCTGGGCAACCGGCGTGACAAGCCCGGCGCCCTCGATCCCGAGGGCATCGCCGAACTCCTCTCCGAATGCGAGCTGCTGCGCTCCCAGGCGTCCCAGGAGGGCGTCCAACTCGACGACACGGCTGCCTCGTTGGAGGCGCTGGACCAGCTGGTGCCGCGCTGGCGGGACGACGAGGAGGTCCTGCCGTGGCTCGGCAACGACGCCGGGCTCTATCTCGGCACGGTCATCGTGCGCACGGTTCCCGGCGCCGCGTGGGACCTGTGGCCCGACGGCCAGCCCGTCATCCGGCTCGCCTCCGGCCGCGAGTTCGACGTCGTGGCCTCCGGGCAGGAGTGGGCCGTCAGCGGGGTGCCCGAACTCTCGCAGCTGTACGCCGAGGTGGCCGAAGCGTGAATCTCTGGCCCACGGGATGACGTAAATACGGCTTATGCCCGAAAAGTGCGTGTCGTGCCTCAACCGCGATCTTGCCCGGATAAGTTGCGGCACCTACGACACAGCTGAGAGTGAGTAGGGCTGGGCATGGCCGTCGATCCGTTGATCGAACTGCGTGACGTCAACAAGTACTACGGGGAGCTGCATGTCCTGCAGGACATCAACCTCACCGTCGGCAAGGGGGAGGTGGTCGTGGTCATCGGACCTTCGGGGTCCGGGAAGTCGACACTGTGCAGGGCGATCAACCGGCTGGAGACCATCCGCTCGGGGTCCATCACGCTGGAGGGGCAGCCGCTGCCGGACGAGGGCAAGGCCCTCGCGGGACTGCGCGCCGAGGTCGGCATGGTGTTCCAGTCCTTCAACCTGTTCGCCCACAAGACCGTCCTCCAGAACGTCTCGCTGGCCCAGATCAAGGTTCGCAAACGCAAGAAGGAGCAGGCCGACCAGCGCTCCCGCGAACTCCTCGAGCGCGTCGGCGTCGCCGACCAGGCGGACAAGTTCCCGGCGCAGCTCTCCGGCGGCCAGCAGCAGCGCGTGGCCATCGCCCGCGCCCTCGCGATGGAGCCCAAGGCGCTCCTGTTCGACGAGCCGACCTCCGCGCTCGACCCGGAGATGATCAACGAGGTCCTCGAGGTCATGCAGCAGCTGGCCCGGGACGGTATGACCATGGTCGTCGTCACCCACGAGATGGGCTTCGCCCGCTCGGCCGCCAACCGCGTCGTGTTCATGTCCGACGGCCGCATCGTCGAGGACCGCACCCCCGAGGAGTTCTTCACCGACCCGCGCAGCGAGCGCGCCAAGGACTTCCTCTCCAAGATCCTCAAGCACTGAGCGGGGGAGTGCGAACCGTGTTCCATGCCACCCGTATGCGCGCCGCCCCGGCCGGACCGGGGACGCTGCTGCCGGGTGGGGCTCCCCCCGCAGCCCCGACACCGTAGGGGGTGGCAGTCCGCAGAGCCCATACCCGCCCGGCAGCAGCCGGAGATCACTGCTCGCGCAGCGGAATCGACACGTACGACGGGTCGGTGGCCGGCGAGGAGAAGGTCAGCTGCGCGCCGGACGGGTTGTGCTCGATGTAGAGCGGGTCGACCGTGTCGACCACCAGGGCCAGCCGGTGCCCTGCCGGGACGTCGTAGGCCGTGGAGAACAGCTCCAGGTCCACGTCGAACGGCTTCCCGGGCGTCCGCCCGTGGAAGGTGTACGGCGCGTTGCTGACCAGCTTGCCGAGGCCGAGCGGCCCCACGTCGTACAGGTAGGCGACGAGGGTGCCGCTCTCCTTGGTCGAAGTGAGAGTGGTGTGCAACTTCGCGGTGCCGCGCACCTGTTGGGCCTTGGTGTACTTCTCCGACTGCCACACGGCGGCCCAGCGGCGGGGGAGCAGGGGGATCGAGGCGACCGGGGGCAGCCGGGCGATCTGGTCGAGGATGCTGGACAGGAAGACCACCCCGCCGTTCGCCCCGGAGTCGACGTTCGCGCGGATCGTGGTCGTGCCGGCGAGGGCGATCTTCTTCCGCGTCGCGCCGACCGATTTCCAGTCCGGATAGCCCTCGTAGCCGCCCGTGGAACGGGACTTGAGCTGGACCGGCTGTTCGCGGTCGATGCCGTTGTCCTCGCCCCGGAGGTGGTGGTCGAACCAGCGCTCGGTGTCCGTCCACACGTCGTTGGGCAGCCCGAACAGGCCGGTGACCTCGGAGGTCGCGTGGTCGCCGGGGCGCAGCTCCAGTCTCTTGGGGCCGGTCAGCTTCTCGTAGAAGTCCGTGTACTGGTTGGGCGGGAAGATCGTGTCGCCCCAGGCGTTGGCCATCATGACGGCGGCGCCGCTTTTGTTCAGCTGGTCGACATAGGTCGCAGCGGAACGTTTCTTCCCCCAGGCGATCATCTCCGGTTCCTTCGCCAGGTTGGAGGCGTAGAAGTCGTCGAAGATCTGCCGTACTTCGGCGCTCTGGCGGCCGGTGACCAGGCTCGCCCCGTCCAGCAGTCCGGCGGCCTGGACGTGCTGGGTGCGGCCCGAGTAGATCGAGGCGATCAGGTCGGCCCAGCCGCTGAGGGCGGCGACCGCCTTGACGCGCTTGTCGTGCGCGGCGGCGAGCAGGCTGATGCCGGCGCCGTACGAGAGGCCCGCCATGCCGACCTTCTGTGCGTCGGCCGGGGTGTTGGCGAGGGCCCAGTCGATGACCTTGGACGCGTCGGCCGTGTCGGGCGGGCCCGCGACTTCTATCTCGCCGCCCGACTGCCAGAAGCCGCGCACGTTGTAACTGACCACGATGTACCCGGAGTTCGCGAGCTTCTGGGCCTGGGCCAGATACTCGACCTGGGGAAGTCCCCAGCTCGTCGGCAGGACGAGCAGCGGGTAGCGGCGGGTGCCGTCGGCACCGGCGGGCGTGATGACGTTGGCCTTGAGGACCGTGCCGCCGTCGCCGGCGATGTCGACGAAGCGGATGGCGGTCGCTGCCTGGGCGTTCGGTGCGAGCCCGAGGGCGCTGCCGGCGATCAGCGTCGCCGAGACGGCACCCACGGCGGTCGTACGCAGGGCCTTGCGATGGTTTCCCACGGGTCACTCCTCACTCGGTCACTCGTGTAAGTGCAAAGTGACCCGACGGTAACCTCGGCCTCTTACCGTAGGTAACCCGTCGGTAAGTTACGTGGGAGTAACGATTGGTGGAATGTGCTGAAACCTAGGAGGCGCGGTGGGAGTTGCGCGGAACCGCCGGGGTGGGCAGGGGTGTCTGTGCCTCCCGGGTGACGTCCGCGACGAGTTCGACGACATCGGGGCCGTAGGCCTGCGAGTTGACGACCTTCAGCAGCAGGACGAACGAGCTGTTGCCGTGCTTGCGGGCCAGCCGCTCGTGGTTGCGGGCGAGGTAGCGGGTCGCGGCCTGGTTGGTGATCGCACGCTGGCCGCAGAACAGGAAGACCGGCCGGATCGGGCCCGGTTGCCCGGCCGTCAGCCGTGCCAGCAGCACGTACTCGGACAGGCCGCTCTCCATGCGGTAGCGCTCACTGCCGATCTGGAACGCCAGCCGGTCCGGGCCCGGTTCCGGATCGGTGTTCACCCGGACCCCGGGCAGCATGGCGTGCATATGGGCCGCCATGCGCCGGTTCGAGCCCGGCCCGCCGATGCAGAACTCCGTCCGCTCGCCGAAGCCCTGCCGGGCCGCGTCCTGGGTGATCACCTCGGCGTGCGCGCCGCAGTCCTTGATGAGCGCGGCGAGTTCCAGGAGCGCGAACACGTCGAAGCGGTGCACCGCGAGGTCGGGGCTGCCCGCGTCGCGGTTCACCACCAGCAGCGACTCGGAGTTGTCGGGCAGCCCGAAGAAGGCCTGCTTGCGGCGGAGCTTCCGCTTCCACAGGTAGGTCCTGGCCAGCCAGCCGAGCGCGGCACTGATGCCGGCGGCCACCACCCCCAGGACGATGTTGCGCACGTCGTCATTCATGGGCGCGCATGCTAGCGGGCCAACGCAAACCCGTGTTCGAAACGGGCCTGTTGAGGGTGTGCTGACGGGGGCATGGCGATCGCATAGGCTGCGCGAACGGTCTCTGACTGGAGGTTCGGATGCGTCGCCCTGTTGTACGGAAACTGTCGGTCCTGGCGGTCTCGGCCGCCGTGGTTTCGGTAGGGGCGGCAGCGCCACCCGCCGCCGTGAGCACCCCTGTCGAGAAGGTTCCGCTCGCCGTCGGCTACGGCGGCGCCGTGGCCAGCGTCGACGCGGACGCCTCCGCCGCCGGCATCGAGGTGTTGAAGAAGGGCGGCAACGCCGTCGACGCCGCCGTCGCCACGGCCGCCGCGCTCGGTGTCACCGAGCCGTACTCCGCCGGGATCGGCGGTGGCGGCTACTTCGTCTACTACGACGCCAAGTCCCGTACCGTGCAGACCATCGACGGCCGCGAGACCGCCCCGCTGACCGCCGACTCCGGCCTGTTCCTGGAGAACGGCAAGCCGCTCGCGTTCGCCGACGCCGTCAGCAGCGGCCTCGCTGTCGGTACGCCGGGCACGCCCGCCACCTGGCAGACGGCGCTCGACAAGTGGGGCAGCAAGAGACTCGGCAGCGTTCTCGCGCCCGCCGAGCGGATCGCCCGTGACGGGTTCGTCGTCGACAGCACCTTCCGCTCGCAGACCGCCTCCAACGAGACCCGGTTCCGGTACTTCCCGGACACCGCGAAGCTGTTCCTGCCGGGCGGACAGCTCCCCGTCGTCGGCTCGACCTTCAAGAACCCCGATCTCGCCCGCACCTACGCCGAGTTGGGCCGCAAGGGCGTCGGCGCGATCTACCACGGCGACCTCGGCGAGGACATCGTCGACACCGTGAACAAGCCGCCCGTGGACCCCGCTTCCGGCTGGAACGCCCGCCCGGGCGAGCTGTCCGAGAAGGACCTCGCGGCCTACCGCGCCAAGCTCCAGGCGTCCACCAGGACCTCGTACCGCGGCCTCGGCGTCTACTCGATGGCGCCCTCCTCCTCCGGCGGCACGACGGTGGGCGAAGCCCTCAACATCCTTGAGAGCACCGACCTGTCGAAGGCGAGCGAGGTCCAGTACCTGCACCGTTACATCGAGGCGAGCCGGATCGCGTTCGCGGACCGCGGGCGCTGGGTCGGCGACCCCGCCTTCGAGGACGTACCCACGAAGGAACTGCTGTCGCAGAAGTACGCCGACTCGCGGGAGTGTCTCATCAAGGACGACGCGGTGCTGACCAGCCCGGTGGCGCCCGGTGACCCGCGGAATCCGGTGGCCTGCGCCGCCGGGGGGACGGCGGCGCCGACGACGTACGAGGGCGAGAGCACCACGCATCTGACGGTGGCGGACAAGTGGGGCAATGTCGTCTCCTACACGCTCACCATCGAGCAGACCGGCGGCAGCGGCATCACGGTGCCCGGCCGCGGGTTCATCCTCAACAACGAGCTGACGGACTTCTCCTTCGCCCCGGCCAACCCGGCCGTCCACGACCCGAACCTGCCCGGGCCGGGGAAGCGGCCGCGGTCGTCGATGTCGCCGACGATCGTGCTCGACCAGCACGGCAAGCCGGTGGTGGCACTGGGGTCGCCCGGTGGCGCGACCATCATCACCACCGTGCTGCAGACCCTCACCCAGTTCCGCGACCGCGGGCTGCCGCTGGTCGACGCGATCGCCGCGCCGCGCGCCAGCCAGCGCAACGCCGCCCAGACCGAACTCGAACCCGGGCTCTACGGCAGTGAGACGGCCAAGCAGCTGGAGGCCATCGGGCACTCCTTCAGGCTGAACCCGGAGATCGGCGCGGCGACGGCCGTGCAGCGGCTGCCGGGCGGGAAGTGGCTGGCAGCCGCCGAGAAGGTACGACGCGGCGGCGGCTCGGCGATGGTCGTGTACCCGGTGCCGTAGCGGTCACAGCTCAGGGGCGGGCGGCAGGTCCTCCGTACGGAGTGCGAGCCGCCCGCCCTCGACGTCCACCGTCACCCGGCCGCCCTCGGCGATCCGGCCGTCCAGGAGCAGCCGGGACAGCTGGTTGTCGACCTCGCGCTGGATGGTGCGGCGCAGCGGCCGGGCGCCGTACTCCGGCTGGTAGCCGCGCTCGGCGAGCCAGTCGACGGCCGGGTCGGTGAACTCGACGGAGATGCCCTGTGCGTGCAGCAACCGGCGGGTGCGCTCCAGCAGCAGGTTGGTGATCCGCCGCAGCTGATCGGCGGTGAGCTGCCGGAAGACGACGATCTCGTCGATGCGGTTGAGGAACTCGGGCCGGAAGTGCTCCCGCAGCGGCCGCAGGATCTGCTCGCGCCGTGCCTCCTCGTCCGCCTCCGCGCCGCCCGGCCCGAACCCGATGCCCGCCCCGCGCCGGGTGATCGCCTCGGAGCCGAGGTTGCTGGTCATGACGATGACGGTGTTGGTGAAGTCGACCGTGCGGCCCTGGGAGTCGGTCAGCCGTCCGTCGTCCAGGACCTGGAGGAGGATGTTGAAGACGTCCGGGTGCGCCTTCTCCACCTCGTCGAGGAGCAGCAGCGAGTACGGGTGCCTGCGCACGACCTCGGTGAGCTGGCCGGCCTCCTCGTGGCCCACGTACCCGGGCGGGGCGCCGACCAGCCGGCTGACCGTGTGCCGCTCCTGGTACTCGCTCATGTCCAGGCGGACCATGCGCTCCTCGCTGCCGAACAGGACCTCCGCCAGCGCCCGCGCCAGCTCGGTCTTGCCGACACCGGTCGGGCCGAGGAAGAGGAAGCTGCCGATGGGCCGGTCCGGGCTCGCGAGTCCGGCGCGCGACCGCATCACCGCGTCGGCGACCACCCGGACCGCCTCCTCCTGGCCGACCACCCGCTCGTGCAGGTGCTCCTCCAGGCCGAGCAGCCGGTCCTTCTCCTCCTCGGTGAGACTGCTGATCGGAATCCCGGTCTGCCGGGACACCACTTCGGCGATGGCCTCCGCCGTCACCTCCAGGTGCTGCCCCTCGTCGGCCGCGCCGCCACCGCCGGCGGCCTCCTCGATCCGCTTCTTCAACTCGGCCATACGGTCGCGCAGTTGCATGGCCTGTTCGTACTGCTCGTCCGCGACCGCCTGGTCCTTGTCCCGGCCGAGCTGCTCGAGCTCGTGCTCCATGGCCCTGACGTCGGTGCCCTTGGTCCGCGCCCGCAGCCGTACCCGCGCCCCGGCCTGGTCGATCAGGTCGATCGCCTTGTCCGGCAGCCGGCGGTCGCTGAGGTAGCGGTCGGACAGCTCGACGGCGGCCACGAGGGCCTCGTCGGTGTAGCGGACCTGGTGGTGGGCCTCGTAGCGGTCGCGCAGTCCGCGCAGGATGTCGATCGCGTCCGTGGGGGTGGGCTCCGGCACCAGGATCGGCTGGAAACGCCGGGCCAGCGCCGCGTCCTTCTCGATCCGGCGGAACTCCTCCAGGGTGGTCGCGCCCACGATGTGCAACTCGCCGCGCGCCAGGGCCGGCTTGAGGATGTTGCCGGCGTCCAGGGACCCGCCCTCGCCGCCGCCTCCGGCGCCCACGACGGTGTGCAACTCGTCGATGAAGACGATCAGTTGGTCGGAGTGGTCGCGGATCTCGCCGACGATGTTGTTCAGCCGCTCCTCGAAGTCGCCCCGGTAGCGGGTGCCCGCGACCACACCGGTCAGGTCCAGGGCGACCACCCGCCGCCCGATGAGCACGTCCGGCACGTCGCCCTCGGAGATGCGCTGGGCGAGCCCCTCCACAATGGCGGTCTTGCCGACACCCGCGTCACCGATGAGCACCGGGTTGTTCTTGCCGCGCCGGGAGAGCACCTCGATGGTCTGCTCGATCTCCTCGTCCCGCCCGATCACCGGGTCGATACGGCCCTGCCGGGCCAGGTCGGTGAGATCGCGGCCGTACTTGTCCAAGGTGGGCGTGCCGGTGGAGCGCGGCCGTTCGCTGCGGACCTGCCCGCCGTCCGACGCCGCCTCGGGCGGCAGACCCGAGGGCGTGAAGCGGGCCGAGTTGAGGATGTGCCCGGCCGCCGAGTCCGGGTTCGCGGCGAGGGCGCTGAGCACGTGCTCGGGGCCGATGTAGCCGGCGCCGCGGGCCCGGGCCAGGTCGTGCGCGTCCAGCAGGGCGCGCTTGGCGGCCGGCGTCAGGGACAGCGAGGTCGGCGGCGGTACCTCGCCCGGCGGGTGCTGGACCGGGCCGGACCGCTCGTCGATCTCCGTGGCGAGGGAGTCGGGGTCCGCGCCGGCCCGGCTGAGCAGACTCCTGGTCGGTTCGGCGGACAGCGCGGCCCGCAGGAGATGCTGGGTGTCCAGGTCCCTGCTGCCGTGTTCGGCGGCGTACTGGGCGGCGCCCCGCACCAGTTCCCGGGCGGGCTGACTGAGCAGCCGCCCGATGTCGATCTGGCGGGGACCGGGGCGCGGTCCGCCGAAGAAGCGGGCGAGGAATTCTCCGAAGGGGTCGTAGCCTTCTGAGCCGGTGAAGCCGCTGGTCATGGCGTTCCCATCCGGCGTCCCTGCGGGGCCCGGGACGCCCTCGCTGATCGACGTGCCGGGGTCGGGTAACCCGTGTGGCAGTCGGTTACACCCCGGGACGCACGCTCGTAGAACACCTTCGCACGAAGGACGGGAGGGGGCACCTTCAGAGAACCCTGGGGGGCTCTCTGAAGGGTGCCCCGCCGCTCAGCGTGCCGTCAGGATCCGCGGCCCCGCGTCCGTGATCGCCACCGTGTGCTCCACGTGGGCCGCGCGCGAACCGTCGTTCGTCTTCAGGGTCCAGCCGTCCGGTGCCTCGTGGTAGCCGTCCGTGCCGCCGTCGATGAGCATGGGTTCCAGGGCGAGGACCATGCCGTGCCGCAGCGGGAAACCGCGGCCGGGGCGGCCCTCGTTGGGAACCGGCGGGTCCTCGTGCATGCGGCGGCCGATGCCGTGGCCGCCGAAGTCGGCCATGATGCCGTAGCCCGCCGCCCGGCACACCGTGCCGATCGCGTGCGCGATGTCGCCGATGCGGTTTCCGACGACGGAGGCCTCGATGCCCGCCGCCAGGGCCCGCTCGGCCGTCTCGATCAGGCGGAGGTCGGCCGGGCGGGGCCTGCCGACCACGAAGCTGATCGCCGAGTCACCGGCCCAGCCGCCCAGTTCCGCACCGCAGTCGATGGAGACGAGGTCGCCGTCGCGCAGCCGGTAGGCGGTCGGGATGCCGTGCACGATCGCGTCGTTCACCGAGGCGCAGATGACGGCCGGGAACGGCGTGGTCGCGAACGAGGGCCGGTAGCCGAGGAAGGGCGAGCCGGCGCCCGCCGCGCGCAGCACGTCGTGCGCCACCTCGTCCAGCTCCAGCAGGGAAACGCCGACGTCAGCGGCCTGTCGTACGGCCGTCAGGGCTCGGCCGACGACTTGGCCGGCCTCGTACATGGCGTCGATGGATGTGTCCGTCTTCAGCTCTACCATGCCAATTACTATACCGGTATTACAATGACGGTATGGTACGCACCCCTCTCACCCCCGAAGAGCGCGAACGCGGCGAACGGCTCGGCCGGCTGCTGCGCGAGGCCCGCGGCGGTCGCAGCATGACGGAGGTCGCGGCCAGTGCCGGAATCTCCGCGGAGACCCTCCGCAAGATCGAGACCGGCCGCGCGCCGACCCCGGCGTTCTTCACGGTGGCCGCGCTCGCCCGCGCGCTCGCCCTGTCGATGGACGAGCTGGCGGGACTGTGCGCGCCGGCGGCCGTATAGCGCCACGGCAACGGGCTTCTCGGGCAGTCTCCGCGCAACGGTCAAGATCGCGCAATGAGGGTCATGCACTGCCCCGGAAAACTGCCTGTAGCTGTCCTGTAACACGACTGGTGTTGCCTACGGACCGGAGTGCTCCGGTCTGGCGGGAGTTGGGCGATGACTCTGGATCAACTCCCGGCCCGAGTGCGGGAGTTCGCGAACTACCTGGACGGTCTGCTGGCACGCCTGGACCAGGGCGCCGGCTGGTGCGGCGTGTTCTGGCAACGGGACCCCGACGGGATGCAGGCCTGCCTCGACGGGCGTGAGATACCGCCCTGGGACGTCGTCGAGGCGCTCCTCCAGGACCTCGCCACGGAATACGGCCCCGCCGTCGCCGCGTCGGAGGCGGACCGCGCCCGCCCCCTGCACGCCGCCGCACTCGTCGCCCACGACGCCCGCCCCGGCGGCCGGGACGCCCTCGGTGACCGCTTCGACGTCATGCTCCGCGAACAGCGCTACGCCGCCGAACGACAGGCCGAACTGGGCCGGTTCCTCGCCTCCGCCACCACCCAGCAGGAGGCCGACGCGATCCGCCTCGACCTCGCCTGGGCCCGCGACGACCACGAACGCGCGACCCGCCGCTGCGCCGAACTCCGGGCGCGCATGGACGACCTGGACCGGCGGTCGGTGGGCGGCCAGGCGGAGGAGATCCGCCGCGGGCGGACTTCGCAGGGCGCCACCGTGTTCCGCCTCGACGACGGCGACACGGGGGCGGAGGAGCGCGGGGGACGCGGGGGGTACGGCTCGCCATCGGCCGGTCGTGACGGGTACGGCACCTCTTCGGACGGTCGTGGCGCCTACGGCGCGGATTCGGGCGGGCGTGACGAGTACGCCGCGCGATCGGACGGCCGTGACGAACACGCCCCGCGTTCGGTCGGCCGGGACGGGTACGGCACCTCGTCGGGCGGTCGTGGCGCGCGCGGTGCGCTCTCGGACGGCCGTGACGAACACGCCCCGCGTTCCGACGGCCGGGACGGGTACGGCTCCTCGTCGGGCGGTCGTGGCGCTCGCGGTGCGCTCTCGGACGGGCGTGACGAGTACGCCGCGCGTTCGGTCGGCCGGGACGGGTACGGCTCCTCGTCGGGCGGTCGTGGCGCGCGCGGTGCGCTCTCGGACGGGCGTGACGAGTACGCCGCGCGTTCCGACGGCCGGGACGGGTACGGCTCCTCGTCGGGCGGTCGTGGCGCGCAGGGCACGGGTTCCCGTGATGCGTACCGTGACGAGTACGCCGCGTCTTCCGACGGCCGGCATGCGTACGGCGCGCCCTCGGACGGTCGTGACCCGTACGGCACGCGCCCGGACGGGCGTCACGAGTACACGGAGCCCACGGACCCGCGAAACACCTACGCCGAGTCCTCGGACGGGCGCGATGCCCCGTACGGCGCCGGTTTCCCCCGCATGCCGCAGCAGCGCCACGCGCCGGACGCCTCCGCCACCGCGGCGGACAGCGAGTACGCCGAGTTCGACCGCCGGCCCGCCACCCCGGAACAGCCGGCCCCCGCCCCGCAGGAGCAGCCCGCCCCCACCTCCAAACAACGCAAGCGGCGCCGCGGCAGTGCCCGCTTCGCCGGGGTGGACGAGGAGGGGGCCGCCCCCGTCGTCGTACCGCCGGCCGTCGTACCGGACCTGCCCGTCGCGCCCGTCGCCACCCGCCGCACCCTGCGCGGGGCCCGGTACGCCGGGGCCGCGGAGACGGACGCGCGGCCGGAGCCGCAGACCGCCGAGCCGTCGGACGCGGCGGCGGCCCGGCGCGAGAGTGCCGGGGCCGTGGAGCGGCTGGTGCGGCTGCGCGGTGAGGGCCGTAGCGGCGAGGCGCACGCCCTGCTCGCCGAGATCGCGTACTGGCCCGCCGTCCGCTACCCGCTGCTCGCCGCCGAGATGCAGCGCGCCGGGCTCGGCGCGGACTGGGCGACCCTGCTGTGGGAGACCGCCTCACTGCCGCCCGACCGGCTCGTGGCCGTGTCCGACGCCCTGGTCGCCGCGGGGCGCGGCAACGACGGCGAGCAGGTCCTGCGGCAGGGCGTGGTGCGGCCCGCCGGCGAGATCGGACAGGCCGTGCTCGCGCTGGTCACCGAGGGCCACCGCCGCGAGGCCCGCGCGCTCCTGGACGCGTACGTCCGCGTCCGCAGCGCCGAGGAGGCCGCCCGCAGCGTCGAGCCGGACCCGCAGACCCTCGCCCCGCTTCTGCTGGAGGCGGCCCGGGGTGCCTCGGACGAGCTCCACCGGGATCTGGTCCACGCGTTGCGGGTCGCCGGACACACCGCCTGAGACGGACCGAAGCCCCTGGCCGTCGGCCCGGTCACTCACCCACAGGGGTGTGAAACCCGATCGACTCAGCGGGTTAACGACGATGGTCTTGGCAAGGCCGCCGGGGAGGCTTACGTTCGTGCCTCTACGGCCTGTGTCTACGGGCGTAGAGGCTCTGAGGTCCCGTCGAAGGAGCAGCTCATGGCCAACGTCGTACGCGCCGCCCTGGTCCAGGCCACCTGGACCGGCGACACCGAGTCCATGGTGGCGAAACACGAGGAGCACGCCCGCGAGGCGGCCCGCCAGGGTGCCAAGATCATCGGCTTCCAGGAAGTCTTCAACGCCCCCTACTTCTGTCAGGTCCAGGACCCCGAGCACTACCGCTGGGCCGAACCGGTGCCCGACGGGCCGACCACCCGTCGTATGCAAGAGCTCGCCCGCGAGACCGGCATGGTGATCGTCGTCCCGGTGTTCGAGATCGAGCAGTCGGGCTTCTACTACAACACCGCGGCCGTGATCGACGCCGACGGCACCTTCCTCGGCAAGTACCGCAAGCACCACATCCCGCAGGTCAAGGGGTTCTGGGAGAAGTACTACTTCAAGCCGGGGAACATCGGCTGGCCGGTCTTCGACACCGCCGTCGGCAAGGTCGGCGTCTACATCTGCTACGACCGCCACTTCCCCGAGGGCTGGCGGCAGCTGGGCCTGAACGGCGCCCAGCTCGTCTACAACCCCTCCGCCACCCACCGCGGACTCTCCAACTACCTCTGGCGCCTCGAACAGCCCGCCGCCGCCGTCGCCAACGAGTACTTCATCGCCGCGATCAACCGGGTCGGCGTCGAGGAGTACGGCGACAACGACTTCTACGGGACGAGCTACTTCGTCGACCCGCGCGGACAGTTCGTGGGGGAGACGGCCAGCGACAAGGAGGAGGAGCTCATCGTCCGCGACCTCGACTTCGACCTCATCGAGGAAGTGCGCCAGCAGTGGGCGTTCTACCGCGACCGCCGTCCCGACGCCTACGAGGGGCTGGTGCAGCCGTGACCAAGGACCTGCTGGGCCGCCACCGGTCCGTCCTGCCCGACTGGCTCGCCCTCTACTACGAGGACCCGCTGGAGATCACCCACGGCGAGGGCCGGTACGTCTGGGACGCCGAGGGCAACAAGTACCTCGACTTCTTCGGCGGCATCCTGACGACGATGACCGCGCACGCCCTGCCCGAGGTCACCAAGGCGGTGAGCGAGCAGGCCGGGCGGATCGTCCACTCGTCCACGCTCTACCTCAACCGGCCGATGGTCGAACTCGCCGAGCGCATCGCCAAGCTGAGCGCCATCCCGGACGCCCGCGTCTTCTTCACCACCTCCGGCACCGAGGCCAACGACACCGCCCTGATGCTGGCGACGACGTACCGCCGCAGCAACACGGTCCTGGCGATGCGCAACAGCTACCACGGCCGCTCCTTCAGCTCGGTCGGCATCACCGGCAACCGCGGCTGGTCGCCCACCTCGCTCTCCCCGCTCCAGACGCTGTACGTCCACGGAGGCGTGCGCACGCGCGGACCGTACGCCTCGCTCAGTGACGACGACTTCATCGCGGCCTGCGTCGAGGACCTGACCGACCTGCTCGGCCACACCCGCCCGCCCGCCGCCCTGATCGCCGAACCCATCCAGGGCGTCGGCGGCTTCACCTCGCCGCCGGACGGCCTGTACGCGGCCTTCCGCGAGGTGCTCCAGGAGCGCGGCATCCTGTGGATCGCCGACGAGGTGCAGACCGGCTGGGGCCGCACCGGCGAGCACTTCTGGGGCTGGCAGGCCCACGCTCAGAACGGTCCGCCCGACATCCTCACCTTCGCCAAGGGCATCGGCAACGGCATGTCCATCGGCGGCGTCGTCGCCCGCGGCGAGATCATGAACTGCCTGGACGCCAACAGCATTTCGACGTTCGGCGGCACCCAGATCACCATGGCGGCGGGCCTCGCGAACCTGACGTACCTCCTGGAGCACGACCTCCAGGGCAACGCCCGGCGCGTCGGCGGACTGCTCATCGAGCGGCTGCGGGCCGCCGCCGCACAGGTGCCGGCCGTACGGGAGGTGCGCGGGCGCGGGCTGATGCTCGGCATCGAGCTGGTCAAACCCGGCACCGACGAGGCCGACCCGGCGGCCGCGTCCGCCGTGCTCGAAGCGGCCCGCGTGGGCGGGCTGCTCATCGGCAAGGGCGGCGGCCACAACACCAGTGCCCTGCGGGTCGCGCCACCCCTGTCCCTGACCGTCGCGGAGGCCGAGGAGGGCGCCGCGATCCTCGAAGACGCTCTGAGGAGCATCCAGTAGCAGCACTCTGAACAAGGGAAACGCCGCCATGACCACCACCTCCAAGACCTGGGGTCCGACCGAGCCGGCCCTGTCGGTGCGGCAGGTCCTCGGCCTGGAACGGGTCCTCGCCGGGGAGCCCGAGGTGGTGGCCGGGGCGAGTCAGCTCGACCGGGCCGTGCGCTGGGTGCACGTCGCCGAGGCCGCCGACGTCGGCGTGATGCTCAGCGGCGGCGAGATGGTCCTCACCACCGGGGTGCTGCTCGCCGGCGACGAGGGCGCGCAGGCCGAGTACATCCAGTCCCTGCACCGCGCGGAGGCCGCGGCCGTCGTCCTGGGCCTGGGACGGGCGTTCCCCGCGCCGCCGGACGTGATGCGGCGGGCGGCCGAGCGGTGCGGGCTGCCCATGGTGGTCCTGCATCGGCCCTTCCCCTTCGCGGAGTTGACGGAGGAGGTCCAGTCCCGGCTGGTGCGGCGGAAGTTCGCCGCCGTCAGTTTCTCCGAGTCCGTGCGGACCGCGCTCACCGGACTCATCACCGCGGACGCTCCGCTGCAACGCCTGCTCGACGAGGTCGCCCAGCACAGCGGCTGTCCCGTCGTCGTCACCAACCTCGCCCACCGCGTCCTCGCCACGGCGGGGGAGCGGCCGGCCGTGGACGACGTGCTGCGCGACTGGGAGCGCATCGCCCGCCAGGCCGGCGGCAACGAGGTCGACGGCTGGATCCGCGCGGAGCTGGCCGGGCGGGGCGAGCGCTGGGGCCGGATCACGCTGTGCGGCTACCGCGGCGACACCGCCACCGGGCGGCTGCTCGCCGACCGGGCCGCCGAGGCCCTCGTGCTGCACCGCATGCTCGGCGGCAACTCCGCGCACACCTGGGAGGAGCAGTCCGCGCAGAGCCTGCTCACCGACCTCGTCAGCGGGGTCGTACCGGCCCGGCAGCTGCTGCCCCGGGCTCGCGCGGCCGGACTGCCCGTCAACCGGCGCACCTTCGTCCCGCTCGTCGTACGCGACGGCGAACCGGACCAACTCGACCGGGTTCTCCGGATGTTGGGGATGCCCGGACTGGTCGCCGAGCTGGCCGACGGAGCCGTGGCCGTCCTGCTGAGCCTCGCCCGCGACCAGGACGCGACGGCCCTCGCGGCCCACTTCGCGGCCCGGCTGCGGACCGAGTCCGGGTCGTCCAAGGCCGTGGTCGCGGCCGCCGACGAGCGCACCGTCTGGGACGACGTCCCCGCCGGGCTGCGCGAGGCTCAGCACGTCGCCGACGCCGTGGCCGACTCCTCGGCCGTCCTGGACCTCCCGGCCGTCGTCCGCCTCAAGGACGTACACCTGCGCGGCCTGATCCGGCTGCTGCGCGACGACCCGCATGTGCAGTCCTTCGCGGAGCGCGAGCTGGACGGGCTGCTGTGCGGGGCCGGCGAGGACCTGCTCGCCGTCCTGCGCACCTATCTCGCCAGCGGCCGCAACAAGTCCCGCACCGCCCAGCTCCACCACGTCTCCCGGCCGGCGCTGTACCGCCGGCTGGAGGCGATACAGGGCCGGCTCGGTGTCGACCTCGACGACTTCGAGCAGGCCGCCTCGGTGCACATCGCGCTCCTCGCACACGACGCGCAACAGGGCTGAAACATGCGACGACCTGGGAAAACGGCGGTGAAACATGGGCCCACGACAGGGTGACACGGTGACACGCCGCGGGCCCGCAGACGTGACAGCGTGCAACTCAAACCAGCCCCCACGACTTCCTAGGCTCGCCGCACACCGAGTCACCGGAGGTCCCGATGAGCACAGTGATCCGAGCCGCCCTCTTCCAGACCGCCTGGACGGGCGACAAGGAGTCGATGATCCAGGTGCACGAGCAGGCGGCCCGCGACGCGGCCGCGCAGGGTGCCCAAGTGCTGTGCTTCCAGGAGCTGTTCTACGGACCGTACTTCTGCCAGGTCCAGGACAAGGCGTTCTACGAGTACGCCGAGCAGATCCCGAACGGCCCGATCGTCAAGCGCTTCCAGGCGCTCGCCAAGGAACTGGGCCTCGTCCTCATCCTGCCGATGTACGAGGAGGAGCAGCCCGGCGTCCTCTACAACACGGCCGCCGTGATCGACGCGGACGGCTCGTACCTCGGCAAGTACCGCAAGCACCACATCCCGCAGGTGCCGGGCTTCTGGGAGAAGTTCTACTTCCGTCCCGGCAACAGCGGCTGGCCGATCTTCGACACCGCCGTGGGCAGGATCGGTGTCTACATCTGCTACGACCGCCACTTCCCCGAGGGCTGGCGCGCGCTGGGGCTGGAGGGCGCCGAGATCGTCTTCAACCCGTCGGCCACCTCGCGCGGCCTGTCGTCCTACCTGTGGCAGCTGGAGCAGCCGGCCGCGGCCGCCGCCAACGAGTACTTCGTCGGCGCGATCAACCGGGTCGGCGTCGAGGAGTTGGGCGACAACGACTTCTACGGGACGTCGTACTTCGTCGACCCGGAGGCCCAGTTCGTCGGCGAGGTGGCCAGCGACAAGGAGACGGAACTGGTCGTCCGCGACCTGGACCTGGCCAAGCTGCGCGAGGTCCGCGACCGCTGGCAGTTCTACCGCGACCGCCGTCCCGACGCCTACGGCCCGCTGACCGCTCCGTAACCGGGCCGGGCACGTTTGCCGGTCCGGCGCACGGGGGGCCGGACCGGCGGCACCGACCGACCCGCACCACACCAGTGTTGAACACGGCAGGAGAGGGATCATGAGCAGCCGTACCGTCATCCGCGGTGGCCTGGTCGTCACCGCGTCCGACGAGATCCACGCCGACGTCCTGATCGAGGACGGCCGCATCGCCGCCCTGGCCGCCTCCGGCACCTCCGCCGCCGAGGCCTGGACGGCCGAGCGCACCATCGACGCCACCGGGAAGTACGTCATCCCGGGCGGCGTCGACGCCCACACCCACATGGAGCTGCCGTTCGGCGGCACCTTCGCCTCCGACACCTTCGAGACCGGCACCCGGGCCGCCGCCTGGGGCGGTACGACGACCATCGTCGACTTCGCCGTGCAGAGCGTGGGCCATTCGCTGCGCGAGGGGCTCGACGCCTGGCACGCCAAGGCCGAGGGCAACTGCGCCATCGACTACGGCTTCCACATGATCGTCTCCGACGTGAACCAGGACACGCTCAAGGAGATGGACCTGCTGGTGGAGGAGGGCGTGACCTCCTTCAAGCAGTTCATGGCCTACCCCGGCGTCTTCTACAGCGACGACGGCCAGATCCTGCGCGCCATGCAGCGCTCCGCCGAGAACGGCGGCCTGATCATGATGCACGCCGAGAACGGCATCGCGATCGACGTCCTCGTCGAGCAGGCGCTGGCCCGCGGCGAGACCGACCCCCGCTACCACGGGGAGGTGCGCAAGGCGCTGCTCGAAGCCGAGGCCACCCACCGCGCCATCAAGCTCGCGCAGGTCGCCGGGGCGCCCCTGTACGTCGTGCACGTCTCGGCGATGGAGGCGGTCGCCGAGCTGGCCAGGGCGCGTGACGAGGGCCTGAACGTCTTCGGCGAGACCTGCCCGCAGTACCTGTTCCTGTCCACGGACAACCTCGCCGAGCCCGACTTCGAGGGCTCGAAGTACGTGTGCTCGACGCCGCTGCGGCCCAAGGAGCACCAGGCCCACCTCTGGAAGGGCCTGCGCACCAACGACCTCCAGGTGGTCTCCACCGACCACTGCCCCTTCTGCTTCGTGGGCCAGAAGGAGCTCGGCCGGGGCGACTTCTCGAAGATCCCCAACGGCCTTCCGGGCGTCGAGAACCGCATGGACCTGCTCCACCAGGCCGTCGTCGACGGGCACATCTCGCGCCGCCGATGGATCGAGATCGCCTGCGCGACCCCGGCCCGGATGTTCGGCATGTACCCGAAGAAGGGCACCATCGCCCCCGGCGCCGACGCGGACGTCGTCATCTACGACCCGCACGCCGAGCAGATCGTCTCCGCCGAGACGCACCACATGAACGTCGACTACTCGGCGTACGAGGGCAAGTGCCTCACCGGCCGCGTCGAGACCGTCCTCTCGCGCGGCGAACTCGTCATCACCGAGCGGGAGTACACCGGGCACGCCGGGCACGGCGTCTACACCCCCCGCTCCACCTGTCAGTACCTCAACTAGGAGTGGCGCCCATGGACTTCGGACTCGTCCTGCAGACCGACCCGCCGGCCTCGAAGGTCATCAGCCTGATGAAGCGGGCCGAACGCAACGGCTTCACCTACGGCTGGACCTTTGACTCCGCCGTGCTGTGGCAGGAGCCGTTCGTGATCTACAGCCAGATCCTCTCCAACACCAGCAAGCTCAAGGTCGGCCCGATGGTCACCAACCCGGGCACCCGCACCTGGGAGGTCACCGCCTCCACCTTCGCCACCCTCAACGACATGTTCGGCAACCGCACGGTCTGCGGCATCGGCCGCGGCGACTCCGCCATGCGCGTCGCCGGCCGCACCCCGAACACGCTCGCCCGGATCAGCGAGGCCATGAAGGTCATCCGGGCACTCGGCTCCGGCAAGGAGGCGGACCTCGGCGGTACGGTCATCAGGTTCCCCTGGATCAAGGAGGACGCCGAACTCCCCGTCTGGATGGCCGCGTACGGCCCCAAGGCGCTGAAGATGACCGGCGAGGAGGCCGACGGGTTCATCCTCCAGCTGGCCGACCTCTACCTCACCGAGTACATGGTGAAGGCGGTCAAGGACGCGGCCGTCGCCGCCGGACGTGACCCGTCCGAGGTGAAGATCTGCGTCGCCGCCCCCGCCTACGTCACCGAGGACGACTCGCCCGAGGCGCTCGCCCACGCCCGCGAGCAGTGCCGCTGGTTCGGCGGGATGGTCGGCAACCACGTCGCCGACCTGGTCTCCAAGTACGGCGAGCACTCCGCCGCCGTCCCCGACGAACTCACCGACTACATCAAGGCGCGCGAGGGGTATGACTACTCCCACCACGGACGCGCCGACAACCCCGACACCCAGTTCGTGCCCGACGAGATCGTCGACCGGTTCTGCGTCATCGGCCCTGTCGAGAAGCACATCGAGAAGCTGAACGCACTGCGTGAGCTGGGCGTCGACCAGTTCGCGGTCTACGACATGCACGACGCGCAGGAGGCCACCATCGACGCGTACGGGTCGACGGTGATCCCGGCCCTCAACGGCTGACCGCAACTCCGCTCTCCCCATCCCCCCACTCCTGTTCTCCCCTCCCCACCGTCCCGTTTCGGGGAGGGGGCCGGAGCCCGCACGGCCTTTCCGGATCCGCCCCTCGTTTGATTGGCCTGCCCATGACCGACACCGCTCCCACGGCCATACCGCCGTCCACCCAAGTCACCCTCGCCGACGGCCGGGTGGAGCTCGCCCCGGGCAGCCCCGCCCCGAGCGGCCGCTACGCCAACGAGGACCTGCTGCCGGTTCCGGTGGAGAAGCGCACCTGGACCACGTACAACTTCTCCGCCCTGTGGGTCGGCATGGCCCACAACACGGCCTCCTGGACCCTGGCCTCCGGTCTGATCGCCGTCGGCATGGACTGGAAGCAGGCGGTGTTCACCATCGCCCTGGCCAACGTGATCGTGCTGGTGCCGATGCTGCTCACCGGGCACGCGGGACCGAAGTACGGCATCCCCTTCCCGGTCTTCGCCCGCGCCTCCTTCGGCATCCGCGGCGCCAACCTCCCCGCTGTCGTACGGGCGTTGGTCGCGTGCGGCTGGTTCGGCATCCAGACCTGGATCGGCGGCGAGGCGATCTACTTCCTCGCCGGCAAGCTGATCGGCAACGGCTGGAGCGACGCCGGACAGTTCGGCGGCTATCCCTGGACGATGTGGCTGTCGTTCGCGATCTTCTGGGCGATCCAGGTCGCGATCATCTACCGGGGCATGGAGACGATCCGCCGCTTCGAGAACTGGGCGGCGCCCTTCGTGCTGGTCGGCGCCTTCGTGATGCTGATCTGGATGAGCAACAAGGCGGGCGGTTTCGGTCCGCTGCTCGACCAGCCCTCCAAGCTGGGCTGGGGCGGCGACTTCTGGAAGTTGTTCTGGCCGTCCCTCATGGGCATGATCGGCTTCTGGTCCACTTTGTCCCTGAACATCCCGGACTTCACGCGTTACGGCAAGAGTCAGAAGTCCCAGATGTGGGGCCAGGCGCTCGGTCTGCCGACCACCATGACGCTCTTCGCGCTGCTGTCGGTGATGGTCACCTCCGGTTCGCAGGCCGTGTACGGCGAGACGATCTGGAACCCGGTGGAGCTCGCCGCCAAGACGGACAACGTCGTGGGCCTGCTGTTCGCGCTGGTCACCGTGCTGGTGGCGACCTTGTCCGTGAACATCGCGGCCAACCTGGTCTCGCCGGCCTTCGACTTCTCCAACATCGCGCCCCGCAAGATCACCTTCCGGGCCGGTGCGCTCGCCACCTGCGTCCTCGGCGTACTGATCTTCCCGTGGAAGCTGTACTCCGACCCGCAGGGCTACATCTTCACCTGGCTCGGCCTGGTCGGCGGTCTGCTCGGCACGGTCGCCGGCATCCTCATCGCCGACTACTGGATCCTGCGCCGCGGCAAGCTCGACCTGACCGACCTGTACCGCGCGGGCGGCCGCTACTGGTACGACGGCGGCTGGAACTGGCGGGCCGTCGTCGCCTTCGTCACCGGCGGTGTCCTCGCCATCGGCGGCGCCAGCTTCAAGCCGCTGATCGACGGGCGCCCCATCCCGGCACTCGAGCCGCTGGCCGACTACGGCTGGGCGGTGGGCCTGGGCACGTCGATGGTGCTGTACGTGGTGCTGATGCTGGCCCGTGGAAGGGACCGCCTCGAGGCGTGACGCCGAAGGCAGTACTGCTGGAGGACGGTCGGAGGGCGGTCAGCTCTGCTGACCGTCCTCCAGCGCCGCGACCGCCTCCTTGGCGGCCTTGATGGCGGCCTTGTTGATCTCGTCCGTGCTGGGAGCCTTCTTCGTCTCGAAGTCGCTGCCGTTGTACGTGACGGTCACCAACGCGTTGGACGCGCGTACCATCACCACGCCCTCGCGGGTCTGCTGCTTGTCCTCGGTGGTCAGGTTCACGACGGAGTACGCCGAGTCGCCGACCCCCGGGACGTCCCCGCCGCCGCTCTTCTCCTCGACGTTCTCCTTGTACGACTTCTGTGCCGCCTCGTCGTTCTCCGTGATCTCGAAGGAGACGTCGAGCCAGCGGTAGTCGTACCCCTTGAGCGCGTTCCACGAGCAGGTGCGGCGCAGCTTCGAGTCCGTCGAGGGGATCTCCTTGCCGGCCGACTTGGCACCCGGCACCAGCGACGTGATCGTCTTCTTGGCGAGGCTGCCGCACGGGGAGGGCGCGGCGGCGTACGTCTTCGACGCGGCCGCCGTCGCCGGGGCGGACGCGGACGGCGTGCCGGTCTTCTCCCCCTCCTTGTGCTCGCCGGCCGACGTCGCGGCGAACGGACCGGACGTCAGCGCCCAGCCCGCCGCGGCGAGCACGACGACGGGCGACAGGCGTGCGGTGAGGGCGAGCGGCAAGGGAAGGGAGCTGGAACGCACGGCGCACTTTTCGTGGGGGATGGTGCGGAGGGAGTCCGCACTGCGGACGGGGCGCCAGTTTCACATGACTCCCTGTGGGACGGAAGTGCCAACTCGCTCCGTACCGGTGCCGTCACAGCGCCTCGCTGCCGATGCGCCCTGTGTCCCTTTATGTCCGGGCGATGCGGCGACTGAGCGCCGACTCGATGCGGTCCACGGCCGCGAACGCCCCGTAGGCGACGAGGTGCACCAGACAGTGGTCGGTGTGCTCCGGCCGCCGCCAGGCCGCCACGTCCTCGTCCGTGATGCGGTACGGCGCGAGGGCCGCCAGCAGCGCCAGACGCGCGCCGGGACGCTCCCGACGGTCCGGGAACCCGCCCAGGGCGAGCGGCGGATGCTCCCCGTCCCAGCCCCACAGGGTTTCCTGTACGAGGGCCTGGTCGTCGGCGTCGAGGAGGCCGGCGCCGGCCATGGCCGCCTTGAGCAGCGCCGCGTACGCGGGCCCGACGGCCGTGTCGCCCGCCCACGCCGGCGCCTCGCCGGGGTCGGGGTGGTCGAGCAGCACGAGGGCCTCGCCGGGCACCGCGGGGCGGCGTACGGTCCGGGCGAGCGTGCGGCCCGCGAGACTGCGGACCGCCCGGAACCGCTGGGCGTTGCCCGGCAGCAGCTGCTCGGTGAGCAGGGCCGACACGATCCGGTTGATGAAGTGGAAGGCGAGCACGGTGCCCACGTAGCCGGGCGTGTGCTCGCGCGGGAACGGATACGGCTCCAGCGAGGCGCCCGGCACGCGCGTGTGCCGGCCCCAGGCGACCACGCGCGCGTGCTCCTCGTCCTCGGGGACCCTTCCTCGGGCCAGGCGCTCGGCGAGCGCGTGGTCGCCGGTGGCGTGCAGCAGCACGGTGTGCGCGTCCACGCAGAACGGGCACTTGTTGGCCTGCGACACCCCGAGCGCCGCCAGCTCCTTGCCGGTTCGGCTGCCGGGGCCCGCGATCAGCGACTCGCGCATCAGCGCCCAGGTGGGCGCGAGGATCTCGGGTGCGGAGGACAGGACCACGAAGGTGACGGGCTCGTCGATGCCGAAGTCGCGGGAGAGCTGGGCGTAGACCTCGGCGACGCGGCCGGTGGCCGCCTTGGGCGGCAGGGGTTCGGTGTAGCGGAAAGGTGTGGGCATGGGCCAAAGCGTGCGCCGCGGGGCCGGGCGCGGTCGTCGTACGGCCGAAGACAGTAGGCGCTGCGCCGACGGGGCGGCGCGGGGCCGCTGTCTACTACGTCGGGAGTAGTCGCAGAGTTGTCCACAGGGGTGACGCCGGTGTCGGTGCCGACGGCTACTGTGCGTGCATGAGCGGGCACTTGGTCACACGCAGGAGTCTCGCCGACGCGGCCCTCGCGGTCGTCGTCGGCGCCCTCGTGGTGACCACGGCCGCGTTCGACGCGGACACCACGGCCGTCGACTACGCGCTGATCGTGCTGGGTTCTGCCGCCCTGGCGTGCTACCGGCCGGCCCCGCTGGCGGTCCTGGCCGCCGCCACGGCGACCGGCGCGGCGTACGTCCTGCACGCGCACCCCGGCCTGCTCGCCGCCCTCCCCGTCCTCGCCGCCGTGCACACCGCGGCCCGCGTGGGACACCGGGGCTGGGCCGCCGCCGCGAGCGGCGTGTACCTGGCGGCATACGTGGCGACGGGTCCGACGACGGGGGAGGTCGTGGAGAAGGCCGCGCTGCTCACGGGCTGGTTCCTGTGCGCGGTCGTCACGGGCCTCGCCGACCGCAACTGGCAGGCCTATTTGCGGCAGACCGAGCAGCGCGCCCTGGAGGCCGAACGCACCCGCGAGGAGGCGGCGCTGCGCCGAGCGGGCGAGGAACGCCTGCGCATAGCCCGGGAGTTGCACGACTCCCTCACCCATAGCATCTCCATCGTCAAGCTCCAGGCGGGCGTCGCGGTCCACCTCGCCCGCAAGCGAGGCGAGGAGGTGCCACCCGCCCTGCTCGCCATCCAGGAGGCGGGCGGCGAGGCGATGCGCGAACTCCGCGCGACCCTGGAGGTCCTGCGCACCGACGAACCGACCGGCACCCCCGCGGTACTCGTGGAACGCGCGCGGGCGGCGGGCCTCGCCGTCGAACTGACGGTGACCGGCGACGAAAGCCCCCTGCCGTCGACCGTCGACCGGGCGGTGTACCGCATCGTCCAGGAGGCGCTCACCAACGCGGCACGCCACGCGGGCCCGGCGAAGGTGCACGTCCGACTGGACTACGGCGAGGAGGCGTTGGCGATACAGGTGGACGACGACGGAACGGCCGACCCGAACCGCCCCTGCACCCCCGGCATCGGCCTCACCGGCATGCGCGAACGCGTCACGGCCCTCGGCGGCACACTGCACGCCGGCCCGCGCGCGGAGGGCGGCTTCTCGGTGCGCGCGGAGCTGCCCTCGGAGGCCACCGCATGATCAGGGTGGCACTCGTCGACGACCAGGCACTGATGCGCGCCGGCTTCCGCGCGCTGCTGGAGGCCGAGGACGGCATCGAGGTGGTGGGGGAGGCGGCGGACGGGAAGCAGGGCCTGGACCTGGTCCGCGCCGAGGTCCCCGACATCGCGCTGATCGACGTACAGATGCCGGTGATGACCGGCATCGAGGCAACCCGGCACATCGCCGCCGACCCGTCCCTCGCCGCCGTACGCGTCGTCATCCTCACCAACTACGGCTTCGACGAGTACGTCTTCGAGGCACTGCGGGCCGGGGCGAGCGGCTTCCTCCTGAAGGACACCGAACCCGCCGACCTCCTCCAGGCCATCAAGGTGGTGGTCCACGGCGAGGCCCTGCTCTCCCCGTCGGTCACCCGCACCCTCATCGGCGAGTTCGTCTCCCGCCCTCCCGACCGGTCCACGGCCCCCGGCCTGGAGTGCCTGACCCGCCGCGAACGCGAGGTCACCGCCCTCGCCGCCCGCGGCCTCACCAACGAGGAGATCGCGGCCCACATGGTCATCAGCCCGTTCACGGCGAAGACGCATGTCAGCCGGGCGATGACGAAGCTGGGGGCGCGGGACCGGGCGCAGCTGGTGGTGTTCGCGTACGAGTCGGGGCTGGTGACGGCACGCGGCAACTGACCCGCGCCACATATCCCGTTGCGCGCCGAGGGCGGCGATCAGCACCCTGAGGTGATGACCGAGACGACGCGCCACCAACAGCCCGCCGTACGCGAGGAGATCCTCGCCTACTACGCCCGGGGCAAGGAGGACGCCCGCCTCAGAGAGGGTGGTGCGCCCGCCGGGCGGCTGGAGTTCTGGCGGACCCAGGACGTGCTGCGGCGGCTGATGCCGGCGGCGCCCGCGCGGGTCCTCGACGTCGGCGGCGGCAGCGGGATCCACGCGGAATGGCTCGCACGGGACGGATACGAGGTCGACCTCCTCGACCCGGTGCCGCTCCACGTGGAACAGGCCGCACGGCTGCCCGGCGTCACCGCCCGCCCCGGAGACGCCCGCGCCCTGCCCGCCGACGACGCCTCGTACGACGTGGTGCTGCTCCTCGGACCGCTGTACCACCTGCCCGAACGCCCGGACCGGGTACGGGCGTTGGCCGAGGCGTACCGAGTGGTCCGGCCGGGCGGGCTGGTGGTCGCGGCCACCATCAACCGGTTCGCCGGACTGCACGACGTGCTGCGCGAGGAGCGCTACTTCACCCCCCTGCACCGCCGACGCACCGACGCGGTCACGGCGGACGGCCGACACCACCACCACGCCGAGGACGGCCTGTTCACCGTCGCCTACTTCGCCCGCCCCGAGGAGCCGCCGACCGAATTCACCGACGCGGGGCTCACCGTAGCGGGCCAGTACGGCATCGAGGGCGTCGCCTGGCTCATGGGCGGCATCGAAGACTGGCTGGACGAGCCGGAACGCCGCGCGGCCGTCCTGGCGGCGACCCGGCGCATCGAGTCCGAGCCGACGCTGCTCGGCGCCAGCGGGCATCTGCTCACGGCGGGGAGGCGGCCGAGTTAGCTCGTACGATCAGTCGACCGCCGCCGTCGAGTGAGGAGCTCACCGTGTTCACCACCCGCCCCACCCTCCAGGGCACCTTCGGCATGGTGTCCTCCACCCACTGGCTGGCCTCGCAGTCGGCGATGGCGGTGTTGGAGGACGGGGGGAACGCGTATGACGCCGCGGTGGCAGGGGCGTTCGTGCTGCATGTCGTCGAGCCGCATCTGAACGGGCCCGCCGGTGAGGTGCCGATCCTGCTCGCTCCGGTGGGCGGCGAGGTGCGGGTGCTGTGCGGGCAGGGAGTCGCGCCGGGCGGGGCGACGGTCGCGCACTACCGGGGGCTCGGGCTGGAGCTGGTTCCGGGGACCGGGCCGCTCGCCGCCGCCGTCCCCGGTGCCTTCGACGCGTGGATGCTCCTGCTGCGGGACTACGGGACCAAGTCCCTCGCCGACGTGCTGAAGTACGCCATCGGATACGCCGAACACGGGCACGCGCCCGTGGAGAACGTCGGGGCGACCGTCGAGAGCGTGCGGGAGTTGTTCGAGACGGAGTGGACGTCCTCGGCGGAGGTGTATCTGGCGGGCGGCAACGCACCCCGGCCGGGAGAGCTCTTCCGTAATCCCGCCCTCGCCGCCACCTGGAAGCGGCTCCTCGCGGAGATCACCGCAGCCGGGGACCGGAAGGCGCAGATCGAGGCAGCCCGCGAGGTGTGGCGCACCGGGTTCATCGGCGAGGCCCTCGTGCGGCAGGCCCAGCGGCCGACCATGGACACCAGCGGTGAGCGCCACGCAGGTACGCTCACGGCCGCCGATCTCGCCGGGTGGTCCGCGACGTACGAGGCGCCGGCGGCGTACGACTGGAACGGCTGGACCGTGTGCAAGGCCGGCCCCTGGAGCCAGGGCCCGGTGCTGCTTCAGCAGCTCGCGCTGCTGCCGCCCGAGCTGCCCCGGTACGGGTCCGCCGAGTACGTCCACCTGCTGATCGAGGGCTGCAAGCTCGCGATGGCCGACCGGGAGGCGTGGTACGGCGACGCGGCCGAGGTGCCGCTCGGCGCGCTGCTGTCGGACGCGTACAACGCGGGGCGGCGGGAGCTCGTCGGTGAGAAGGCGTCGTACGAGTTGCGGCCCGGCAGTCCCGGAGGCCGCACTCCTCGGATGAGCGCCCACGCGCGCGTGGTGCACGGCGACGAACCCGGCTTCGACGCCCTGGGCGCGGGGGAGCCCACCGTCGCCAAGCACCCCACCTCCCCGGTCCCCGGTGAGCCCGAGGTCGGCCCCGACGGGCTCACCCGCGGCGACACCTGTCATCTCGACGTCGTCGACCGGTGGGGCAACATGATCGCCGCCACGCCCAGCGGCGGCTGGCTGCAGTCCAACCCCGTCGTGCCCGAGCTGGGTTTCCCGCTCGGTACCCGCCTGCAGATGACCTGGCTGGAGGAGGGGCTGCCGAACTCACTCACCCCGGGCCGTCGCCCCCGCACCACCCTCACACCCTCGATCGCGCTGCGTGACGGCGTGCCGGTCATGGCGTTCGGGACGCCCGGCGGGGACCAGCAGGACCAGTGGCAGCTGCACTTCTTCCTCGCGGTCGCGCTGCGCGCCCAGGTCAGGGGCGGGCTCGACCTCCAAGGCGCGATCGACGCCCCGAACTGGCACAACGACAGCTTCCCCGGCTCCTTCTACCCGCGCGGCATGCGGCCGGGCAGCGTCACCGTCGAGGGACGGATGGCCGAGGACGTGGTGGCGGAGCTGCGGCGGCGCGGGCACGATGTGACCGTCGGTGATCCCTGGTCGGAGGGGCGGCTGTGCGCCGTCGCACGGGATCCGGAGACCGGGATCCTGTCGGCGGCGGCGAATCCGCGGGGGATGCAGGGGTACGCGACGGGCCGCTGATGCCGCCCGGCCTGAGGAACCCGCCCCGGACCTCGCATCCGGGCCCAGGCGGACCGGGCCCAGGCGGACCGGGCCCAGGCGGACCGGGCCCAGGCGGACCGGGCCCAGGCGGACCGGGCCCAGGCGGACCGGGCCCAGGTGAAATCGTGGTCTTCACGCCGATTCCACCAGTGATACACCGGCCGGGTGGGGATTGTCAGTGGCGCGTGCTCTCATGGAGTCATGATCGAAGACACGGAAACCATCGACGAGTTTCTCACCCGGCACGCGGGCGACGTGGAGGAAGCGGTGCGCAAGGCGGCCTCGGCCGAGATCATGCCGCGCTTCCGCCGGCTCGCCGCGCACGAGGTCGACCAGAAGGCCGGCCCGCATGATCTCGTGACGGACGCGGACCGCAAGGCGGAGCTGTACCTCACCGAGGAACTCGGTGCCCTGCTGCCCGGCTCGGCCGTGGTCGGCGAGGAGGCGGTGCACGCCAACCCGGCGTCCTACGAGGCGATCCAGGGCGACGCCCCGGTCTGGATCATCGACCCGGTCGACGGGACACGGCAGTTCGTGCACGGCGACCCCGGCTTCTGCACACTGGTCGCGCTCGCCCAGGGCGGAGTCGTGCTCGCCTCGTGGACGTACGCACCGGCCCGCGACCAGCTGGCCACGGCCGTGCGCGGCCGGGGCGCGTTCCTCGACGGCGAGCGGCTGCACGCCGGTGCTCCGGAAGCGGACCGTGACCTGCGCATAGCCACCTCCCACCCGGACTACACGACCGAGGAGCAGAAGCGTGCCCTGCTCGGGCTGTGGACCGAGGGCATGGCACCGCGCGCGTGCGGCTCGGCCGGCCTGGAGTATCTCGCCATCGCCCGCGGCGAGTCGGACGCCACGGCCTTCTCGTGGGAGGCGGCCTGGGACCACGCCGCAGGCCTGCTCCTGGTCGAGGAGGCGGGCGGCGCGCACCTGACCCTCACCGGCGAGCCGTTCCGTATCACGGGCCACAACACGCTCCCGTTCACCGCGGCCCGGGACGCGGCCACGGCACGCCGGGTGGTGGGCCTGCTGAGGGCGCAGTAGCTCGCGGAGGGCGCCCCGCGGCCCAGGGCTGTCAGCCCTCCGGCATATCCTGAAGCTCACAGGCCACCGGCTGACGAAGGGGTCCGAAGGTGTCGTCGATGCTCGATGCGGTGGTGGTGGGTGCGGGGCCGAACGGACTGACCGCCGCCGTGGAGTTGGCCCGCCGCGGCTTCTCCGTGGCCCTCTTCGAGGCCCGCGACACCGTCGGCGGCGGAGTCCGCACCGAGGAGCTCACCCTCCCCGGCTTCCGGCACGACCCGTGCTCCGCGGCCCACCCCCTCGGCATCAACTCACCCGCGTTCCGCGCCATGCCCCTGGAGCGCTACGGCCTGGAGTGGCTGCACGCCGACCTGCCCATGGCGCACCCCTTCACCGACGGCACCGCGGCCGTACTGGCGCGGTCGGTCGGGGAGACGGCCGCCTCGTTCGGGCCGCGTGACGCGGGGACGTACCGCAGGCTGGTCGAGCCCTTCCTGCCCAAGTGGGACACCCTGGCCCGCGACTTCATGTCGCTGCCGCTCACCGCGCTGCCCCGGGACCCCGTCACCCTCGCCCGCTTCGGCCTGGTCGGCCTGCCGCCGTCGACCTGGCTGATGCGCCGCTTCCGCGACGAACGGGCGAAAACCCTCTTCTCCGGTCTCGTCGCGCACGTGATGGCCCCGCTCGGCGGCTTCGCCACCGGCGCCATCGGCCTGGTCTTCGCCCTCGCCGCCCACGCCCGCGGCTGGCCCGTGGCCCGTGGCGGCTCCCAGTCCATCTCCGACGCCCTGGCCGCGTACCTCAAGGACCTCGGCGGCACCATCCACACGGACTTCGAGGTCAAGCGCCTCGACGACCTGCCGCCCGCGCGCGCGTACGTCTTCGACACCTCACCCACCGCCCTGGCCCGCATCGCCGGCCTCGGCCGCTACTACGAGAGCTATCGGTACGGCCCCGGAGTCTTCAAGATCGACTATGCCCTGGACGGCCCCGTGCCGTGGACCGCACTGGAGGCCCGCAGGGCCACCACCGTGCAGATCGGCGCGGACAGCGCGGAGATCGGCGCCGCCCTGCGCGCCGCGTCCAGAGAGGGCCGCGCACCCGAGCGACCCTTCATGATCACCGTGCAGCCCAGCCTCGTCGACCCCACCCGGGCCCCGGCCGGCAAACACGTCTTCTGGGCGTACGGCCACGTCCCCAGCGGCTGGACAGGCGACCTCACCGACGCCATGGAACGCCAACTGGAGCGCTTCGCCCCGGGATTCCGTGACCGCGTCCTGGCCCGCGCGACCGCCGGACCGGCCGAACTCGCCGCCCGCAACGCCAACTACATCGGCGGCGACATCGCCTCCGGAGCGGTCACCGGACTCCAGATCCTGCTACGCCCCAAGCTGTCCCTGTTCCCGTACGGCACCCCGCACCCGGCCGTCTTCATCTGCTCCTCGGCCACCCCGCCGGGACCGGGCGTGCACGGCATGTCGGGACACAACGCGGCGAAGGCCGTGTGGCGGAGGCTGCGGCAGACATGATCACGACCATTGCGTGGCGGATACTGCGGCAGACATGATCACCACCATCGCGTGAAGGAGGCCGTCCCGGACATGACCACGATCACCCTCGTCCAGGGCGACATCACCCGGCAGAGCGCCGACGCGATCGTCAACGCGGCGAACTCCTCCCTGCTGGGCGGCGGAGGCGTCGACGGTGCCATTCACCGCCGCGGCGGCCCGTCGATCCTCGCGGACTGCCGCAAGCTGCGCGCCTCGCTCCCCCACTCTCGGCTTCGCTCGAGCGGGGGGACCCCCATCGGCAAAGGGCTCGCCACCGGCCAGGCGGTGGCCACGACGGCCGGCGAGCTGGACGCGCGGTGGGTGATCCACACCGTGGGGCCCGTCTTCAGCAGCAGCGAGGACCGCTCCGAGCTGCTCGCCTCCTGCTACCGGGAATCGCTCCGGGTCGCCGACGAACTCGGCGCCCGCACGGTGGCGTTCCCGGCCGTCTCCGCGGGCATCTACGGCTGGCCGATGGACGACGCGGCCCGTATCGCGGTGGAGACGGTACGGGCGACGGACACGGCGGTCGAGGAGATCAGGTTCGTCCTCTTCGACGGGCGGGCGTACGAGGCGTTCGCCACGCAGACCCGGTGACGAAGCCGGCGTGGCTCAACAGGACCGCACAAAGTCCGACAGGAACATTGCTTCGATTGTGTGCGAGTCCTAGGGTTCCCCTGGCTCAGTAGTTGCCTTTGTCGCCAGTAGTCACGTTCTGAACCCCTGACCCTCCTGACGCACCCTCAGTTCGCGCACCCCCACAGTCGCACCGAGGAAGGCCACGGTCATGCCGCACCCGCACCCGCAGCCGCACCCGCATCCACACGTGTTCAGCCGCCGCCGTCTGCTGGAGGGCGGAGCCGCCGTACTCGGCGCGCTCGCCCTGTCCGCCTCGCCCGCCCCCGCCTCGGCCGCCGGCCGGCGCACGGCGGCCGCGGACGCCTTACCGGAGTGGAACGGCAACATCGCCGTCTTCCGCCTGGGCGCCGAGCCCCCGCACACCACCCTCATGCCGTACCAGGACGTCAGACAGGCCCTGGCCGCCGACCGCGCCCGCTCGCCGTACCGGCTGGGCCTGGACGGCAAGTGGAAGTTCGCCTACGCCGACCGCCCCGACGACCGGGACGCCGACTTCCACCGCACCGACCTCGACGACAGCGACTGGGACACGATCCCCGTCCCCTCGGCCTGGCAGCAGCACGGCTACGACTTCCCGATCTACGTCAACATCACCTACCCCTGGTGGGGCCCCAACGGCCTGGGCGAGGAGCCGCAGCCCCCGGCCGCGCCGACCCGCTACAACCCGGTCGGCCAGTACCGCCGCACCTTCACCGTCCCCCGCGACTGGTCGGGACGGCGGACGTTCCTGCACTTCGAGGGCGTCAAGTCGGCCCACTACGTGTGGATCAACGGGGAGTTGGTGGGCTACCACGAGGACTCGTTCAGCCCCGCCGAGTACGACATCACCGAGCATCTCAGGCCCGGCACCAACCAGATCGCGGTGGAGGTGTACCGCTACTCCGACGGCGACTGGCTGGAGGACCAGGACATGATCCGGCTGAGCGGCATCTTCCGCTCGGTGTACCTGTACTCCACGCCGACCGTCCACCTGCGCGACTTCAAGCTGGACACCCCGCTGAGCGACGACTACACGGCCGCCGAGCTGGCGGTCACCGCGAGCGTGCGGGACTACGGGAGCGGGTCGGCGTCGGGGGCGGGGTCAGGGTCGAGGTCCGGTAGACGGTATACAGTCGACACGATGCTGTATGACGCCGACGGGCACCCTGTCTGGTCCCGTCCGCTGCAGCAGACCGTCGATCTCGGCTCCGGTGCCGAGACGACCGTACAAGCGGCGAAGGCCGTACCCGAGCCGAAGCTGTGGTCGGCCGAACACCCGAACCTCTACACCGCCGTGCTGCGGCTGCGCGACCCCGCGGGCAAGGTGATCGAGACGCTCTCGCACCGGGTCGGCCTGCGGGAGTTCGCGCTCAAGGACGGGCTGATGCGGATCAACGGCCGGCCCGTCTCCTTCCGGGGCACCAACCGGCACGAGATGCATCCGGACCGCGGCACGGCGCTGACCCGCGCGGACATGGTCGAGGACATCGGGATCGTCAAGCGGCTGAACATGAACACGGTCCGCACCTCGCACTACCCGAACAACCCGCTGTGGTACGAACTCGCCGACGAGTACGGCCTCTACCTCGTCGACGAGACGAACCTCGAGACGCACGGCATCCGCGACGAATACCCGGGCAACCACGCCGACTGGACCGAGGCGTGCGTGGCCCGTGCGCAGAACATGGTCCACCGCGACAAGAACCACGCCTCGGTGGTGATCTGGTCCCTCGGCAACGAGGCGGGCGGCGGCAGCACCTTCGTCGCCATGCACGACTGGATCCGCTCCTACGACCCGACGCGCGTCATCCAGTACGAGGGGGACGACCGCCCCACGGTCAGCGACATCCGCTCCGAGATGTACGAGAGCCCCGCGCGCGTCGAACAGCGGGCGAAGGACACCACCGACACCCGGCCGTACGTCATGATCGAGTACTCCCATGCGATGGGGAACTCCAATGGCAACTTCAAGAAGTACTGGGACGTCATCCGGCGCCACGACGTCCTCCAGGGCGGCTGGATCTGGGACTTCGTCGACCAGGCCCTGAGCTGGCCCACCCCGGCGCGCACACTGCTGACCGAGACCGGACCCGGCAGGCTGCGCGGCGAACTCATCGCACCCAGCGGCACGTTCGACCGTGCCAAGGGAGTCTCCGGCGGCACCGTCTTCGCCCGCGACCCCAGCCTCGACCTCACCGGTTCCCTGACCCTGGAGGCTTGGGTCACCCCCCAGGTGACGGGCTACCACCAGCCGATCATCGCCAAGGGCGACACGCAGTACGCCCTCAAACAGTCGGGCCGGAACCTGGAGTTCTTCATCTACGGCGGCGGCCAGTGGATCACCGCCACCTGGGCGCTGCCGGACGGCTGGACGGGCACCGAGCACCACATCGCCGGCGTCTGCGACGTGGCCGCGGGCACGCTCACTCTGTACGTCGACGGAGAGGCGAAGGCCACCCGGACCACCACCCGGCCCCCCAGCAACAACACCGCGCCCCTCGCGCTCGCCACCGACGTCGACAACATCACCCGGGAGTTCAGCGGCACCATTCGCCGGGCGCGCGTGTACGCCCGTGCGCTGAGCGCAGCCGAACTCGCCTCCGACAGCCGCGGTCCCGGCGACGAGGGCGTGCGGTTCTGGTTCGACGCGGCCACTGTCGGAGTCACCGAGAAGCGGCCGAGGGACAAGACCTTCTTCGCGTACGGCGGCGACTGGGGCGACAACCCCAACGACGGGAACTTCGTCGCGGACGGCATCGTCACCGCCGGCCGGGGGCACACCGGCAAGGCGGCCGAGATCAAGCGGGTCTACCAGGCCGTCAACGCGGCACCGGTCGCGGGCGGAGGGGCCGGAGCGGCCGGAGCGGTGACTCTCACCAACGAGTACGTGTTCACCAACCTCCGTGAGTTCGAGGGGAGTTGGTCACTCGTCGCGGACGGAAAGGTCGTGCAGCGAGGGAAACTGACGCGCAGTCAGCTCGATGTGCCACCGCTGTCGAGCAAGGACATCACGGTGCCCGTGAGGCTGCCGGCCCGACCGTCACCCGGAGCCGAGTACTTCCTCGAACTGTCCTTCACCACCAAGGAATCCACGAAGTGGGCGAAGGCCGGCTTCGAGGTGGCGCGGCAGCAACTCGCCCTCGACGCGGGAAGCCCGGCGGTGACGACTGTCCCACTGGCGAGCGTGACCGCCCTCAGCCACCTCGACGGAGGCGACCGAGTGACCGTCACCGGCGAGGACTTCACGGTCGTCGTCGACAAGAGCAGCGGGACCATCACCTCGTACGAGGTCCGTGGCACCCGGCTCATCACCTCCGGCCCCGCACCCAACTTCTGGCGGGCGCCCACCGACAACGACCACGGCAACGGCCAGCACACCCGCAACCAGACCTGGCGCGACGCCGGGGCGAACCGCAAGGTGACGGATGTGACCGTGCGTGCCCTGCGCGACAGGGCGGTCGAGATCAAGGTCGCCGGCACGCTGCCGACGACCGTCGAGTCGACGTACACCACCACCTACACGGTCTTCGGGAACAGTGAGATCAAGGTCGACCACACCCTGCACCCGGGCGCGTCGAGCCTGCCGTACATCCCCGAGGTGGGCAGCCTGCTGTTCCTGCCCGCGCGTCTGGAGCAGCTGCGTTACTACGGCCGCGGCCCCGAGGAGAACCACTGGGACCGCAACTACGGTACGGACGTGGGCATTTACTCCGGGACCGTCTCCGGGCAGTGGACCTCCTACATCCGCCCGCAGGAGAACGGCAACAAGACCGACGTGCGATGGGCCGCCCTGACCGACCGACGCGGCGTGGGCCTGCTGGTCTCCGGCGAGCCCCTCCTCGAGGTCAGTGCCTCGCACTTCACGCCGGAGGACCTGTCGGTCGGAGCACGCCACGACTACCAGCTCACGCCGCGCGAGGCGGTCGTACTCCGGGTGAACCACCGGCAGATGGGCGTGGGCGGTGACAACAGCTGGGGTGCGCACACCCACGACGAGTTCAAGCTCTTCGCCAACCGCGACTACGCGTACAGCTACCGGCTGCGTCCGCTGACGGACGTCGACGAGGCGATGGCGGCCTCGCGGCGGCCGACGGCGACGGAATAGTGCCGGGCGGGTGGGGTCTCCACGGGTCTCCACAGGTCTCCACGGATCTGCGCGGGCCTGCCAAGGTCAAAGGCCCAAGGCGTCCCGGGCCTCCCACGGGCGGAGCCCCACCCGCACCTCAGTCCCGGCCGCACCCCTCCGCCGTACACCCGCAACTACGGCAACCAGTCTGCCCAAGCCGATCCCGCGGAGGGGCACACGCCAGCGCCGGGAAGCCCAGCGGAATGATCAGTCCCGTACCGTGATCCGCCCCGCGTCCCACGCCGTCCGGCACGCGGCTGGACGACCACCGCGCACGCGATCCGGCCCGGTGCAGGACAGCTGAGGTCGATGTCGGATTCTCGCCAGCCATGGTCCCGCTCGTGGACGATGCTGGATCCATGCAGATGGGGATGCACACCGACACCGAGCGCTGCGTACGCGCCGTCCAGTCCAAGGACGCCCGCTTCGACGGCTGGTTCTTCACGGCTGTCCTGACGACCCGGATCTACTGCCGGCCCAGCTGCCCGGTGGTGCCGCCCAAGCCCGAGAACATGACCTTCTACCCGAGCGCGGCGGCCTGCCAGCTGGCGGGATTCCGGGCCTGCAAGCGCTGCCGCCCCGACACCAGCCCCGGCTCCCCGGAGTGGAACCAGCGCGCCGACCTCGTGGCGCGCGCCATGCGCCTGGTCGCCGACGGCGTCGTGGACCGCGAGGGCGTGCCCGGGCTCGCCGCCCGGCTCGGCTACAGCACCCGGCAGGTCGAACGCCAGCTGCTCGCCGAACTGGGCGCGGGCCCGCTCGCCCTCGCCCGCGCCCAGCGCGCCCAGACGGCGAGGATCCTCATCGAGACGACCCCTCTTCCGATGGCGGAGATCGCCTTCGCGGCCGGCTTCGCCTCGATCCGCACCTTCAACGACACCGTGCGCGAGGTCTTCGCCCTGTCGCCCAGCGAACTGCGCGCCCGCCTGCCGAAGAAGAGGACGTCCGCGAGCACCACCACCACCTCCACCACCAGCTCCACCGCCACCTCCACCAGCGCCCCGGGCGCCCTCACCCTCCGCCTCCCGTTCCGCACCCCCCTCAACCCGGACAACCTCTTCGGCCACCTCGCCGCGACCGCCGTCCCGGGCGTCGAGGAGTGGCGGGACGGCGCCTACCGGCGCACGCTGCGGCTGCCGTACGGCCACGGCATCGTGGCCCTCAGCCCGCAACCGGACCACATCGCCTGCCGCCTCGCCCTCAGCGACCTGCGTGATCTGACCGTCGCCATCAGCCGCTGCCGCCGCCTGCTCGACCTGGACGCCGACCCGGTCGCCGTCGACGACCAGCTGCGCACGGATCCGCTGCTCGCCCCACTGGTCGACAAGGCGCCCGGCCGGCGCGTCCCCCGCACGGTCGACGAGGCGGAGTTCGCCGTACGGGCGGTGCTGGGCCAGCAGGTCTCCACGGCGGCGGCCCGTACGCACGCGGCCCGTCTGGTGATCGCGCACGGCGATCCGGTCGACGACCCCGAGGGCGGCCTCACCCATCTCTTCCCGGCCCCCGAGGCACTCGCCGCGGTGGACCCCGAGGCGCTGGCGATGCCCCGGACGCGCCGGACCACGTTCACCACGCTGGTGGACCAACTCGCCGACGGTTCCCTGAACTTGGGCGTGGAGAGCGACTGGACCCAGACCCGCGCCCAACTCCTCGCGCTCCCCGGCTTCGGCCCCTGGACGGTCGACGTCATCGCCATGCGCGCCCTCGGCGACCCGGACGCCTTCCTCCCCACCGACCTCGGAATCCGGCGCGCCGCCCAGGAGTTGGGCCTGCCCTCGACCCCGGCGGCGCTCACGGCCCGGGCGGCGGCCTGGCGGCCCTGGCGGGCGTACGCCGTCCAGTACCTGTGGGCGACCGACAGCCACCCGATCAACTTCCTGCCCGTATGAGGGCTTTCCAGCACGCGAAAGGACGCAGGACGACTCCATGAAGCAGCACACCGTGATCGACAGTCCGTACGGCCCCCTCACCCTGGTCGCCGACGAGGGCGCACTCTGCGGTCTCTACATGACCGGCCAACGCCACCGCCCACCGGACGAGAGCTTCGGCCCCCGCGACGACCTACCGGCCTTCGGCGCGGCCACCGACCAGCTCAAGGCCTATTTCGCAGGCGAGTTGAAGGAGTTCACCCTCGAACTCAGTCTGCACGGAACCCCTTTCCAGCGCAGCGTCTGGGAACAGCTTCGGAAGATCCCGTACGGCGAGACCCGCTCCTACGGCGACCTGGCCGACGCCCTCGGCAACCCCACCGCCTCCCGCGCGGTCGGCCTCGCCAACGGCAGGAACCCGGTCGGCATCATCGTGCCGTGCCACCGCGTCGTCGGCGCCAACGGCAGCCTCACCGGTTACGGCGGCGGTTTGGACCGCAAACAGCGGCTGCTGGAGTTCGAGAGCGGGCCGGCGTTGTTCTAGGGCCCGCTCCTATGGCAGCGGATGCCCGGAGAACTTCAGGTGGGTGAACACCATGTCCTGCTCCTGGCCGGGAGTCAGCGACTCCAGCGAGATCATTCCCCCGGACTCGCCCACGGTGTCGGCCTCTTGGTGAGCGAAGATGAACAGCAAGCGGGGAAAGTCGACGAGGAGCCGACTCGTCAGTGCGGCGTCCGGCAACAGGTGGAGCACGATCGTCACCGGCCCGAACTCCTCCTCGTGCCGCACCAGCAACTGCCGAAGCTTGTCGTCGTCGCAGGGGAGACCGAAGGCGAGCTCGGCGATCAGCAACGCCCTGATCTCCTCGACGACGCCCTCGATGAAGTCGGCCCCGTCCTGCCGGGGCACAGCCTTGCACAGCGTCCACGGCTCCGGAGCCTCGCTTGCCTTGCGGACGTACAGGCCCGGGGTCTCCGCCAGCTCCGACCGCAGCAGGGCCATACGGCCGCTCGACGCCTGCCCGACCCCGCGCAACTGCTCGGCAGCCTTCTTGGGCACGCGTGCGAACGGCACGGCGACGTCCACGATCTCCCGGCGATGCTCGGGCAGGCGCACCTGGGGCAGGATGAGTTTCAGCGCGCTGCGCAGATCGCAGCGGTCCCCGACGTCTCGCACGGGGCGCTCACGCAGGAGTCCCTGGGCGACGTAGTACCGCGAGGTGTCGCGCGCGTACGCGAGAAGAGTGACCCCGAGGATCCTCGCGCTGTCCTCCAACACGCTCTCGTCGAGGTCCGCGATCCGCCCGGCGATGAACTTCGTCAGTTGCGGATGGGGCAGTTCGCCCCACCTGGCCAGCACCGCACGAAAGCTGTCTCCGATCTTGGCGGGCGGGTTCGCGATTGCCGCGTTCCCCTTCCAGTTCGCCATGTCGTACTCGTCGAGTTTCAGCTGGGAGAGCGGGCTGCCGCGGAGCCGGTCCAGGTCGACGCCGGGCAGCATCAGGGGAAGGATGAGGAAACCGTCCTTGTCTCCCGCCTGCTGGGTGAGAGCCGCCGTCGCCTCCATGTGCACGTAGTACGAGTTCAGCGCGTGCGGAGACAGTAGGATGATCATGCCCTGGCAGCGCTTGATCTCCAGCAGCAGCTTCTCGCGCCAGTTGTCCCCTCCGGTCAGGACGCCCTTGTCGATGACGGGTTCGCACCCGAGGCCCACGAGATGCTCTTCCAGGGCGCACAGGTAGGCGAGGCACTCGCAGCCGGTTTCCGCCGTGCACTGCGAACTGTGGCTGAGGAAGACCCGCGGGCGTGCCATGTCCGCTACTCCCCGGTGTTCGAGGTGCGGGCGGCGGGCATGAGCCGCCACCATCGGACACCGTACGGCTCAAGCGCCAACACGGCGGGAGAGCCCTGTGAGCAGGGCACCGTCGTGCCGTCCAGAAGGTCGAGAAGGTCGAGCGGCAGCACGTTCTCCTCGGCGACGAGGTGGTCGAGCCGGATGTGTACCCTCACTTCGCGCTGCCCTGAGTTGGCCAGGCACAGCACGGTCTCGTCGCCGTAGCGGCGCAGCAGGGCGAGGACCCCGGGCAGCCCGAGATCCGCCACCTCGCACGTGCCCCTGCTCAGCACCAGATGATCGCGGCGCAGCCGCGCCATCGTGGCGAGCGCGGACTGCTGGAACAGGGAAGAGGGCAGCACCGGGCAGCCGGGCAGACTCAGCAGCACCGAGGCGGCGAACGTCCGTTGGGCCACCGTCAGGCGCTCGGGCACGGTGTGCCCCCATTGCGCACCGGGACAGGCAGACACCAGCAGGCCGAGAGCGGACGTCAGGTCCGCCGCGTAGGAACGGTCCCTGCCCCACCGCACCGCACCCAGGTCTCCCTCGCGGACGCCGCGGACCAGCAGGTCGTCCCACCTGGGTACGACCACATGGCAGCCGATGTCGCCACCACTGCGACCGCCGAAGTCGACCACCGCGTCCGCCGGCGCCGCGGTGGTGCGCATCCGCATGAGAAGGCGGTCGCCGTAGCCGTCCAGGAGATGCCGTACGTCGCTCAGCACACCGTCGCCGAGATCGCCCTCGTGGGCCAGGCAGACTCCGTCGACATCCCGGTCCAGCCACTCCCGTACGTCCTCGAGGAGACCGCCGGAGTGTCCGTGGACCGCGATGTCCTCCAGCTCTGTATCCGCCTCGACCTCGACGACGACTCGCATCCCGTGTCGCTGTGCCGCCAGCAGCATCGCCTGGAAGCCACCGTCGAATCGATCCCCTCCTCGTGTCGGCACGCCCTCGCCGCCAGGGTGCCCGACCGCACGCCGGACCAGCAGGCAGTCCACGCCCTGCGCGCTGATGTCCGCCATGCCGTCCGCCAGCTCCGGGAAGCCGGCACCAGGCGTCTCACGGACCTCTGCCAGAACACGCCCCCGCGCCCAGGCGGGAACCTCGTCCGCCGACAGGGGATCCTGGGTGTCCGGGGTGACGTGGTAACGACGGCCGTCCTCCGTTCGCACTTCGACCGGCCCGCCGGTGCCCGAGACCGCCCAACCTCCTCCGGACAGGGCGTGCACCCGGTCCGCGCAGAAACGCAGTGCGACGGTCCGCGGGGGCGTGGGAGTACCCCGGAGCTGCCAGACGAGCAGCCGGGAGTCGCCTCCCACCGCTGCGACCGCTCGACCGTCGTGGGCGGCGGCAAGGCCGGTCACCTGCCAGGGGGCCGATCCCGCCACCCCCGAGCCGGCGCGGTTCGCACGCATTCGGTACCAGACGGTCCCGTCCCCCGTCGCCCAGACGACGATCCTGCCGTCCGGTGCGCCGGAGACCGCGGTGACGCCCTCCGAGAGCGCCTCGCTCGTCGACTCGTCGTCGCGTTCGTCCCCGTCCTGGATCCACAGCGTCCCGGACAGTCCGATGCTCGCGACGCACGCCGCGTCGTCCGAGCTCCACAGGCGGTCACCCATGCTCTCGCCGTGCGTGACCACACTCGTACTCCGGCCCGCCACGACCGACACACGGTTCTCGCCCGCATACACCCGCGCGAGCTCCGCCGCGTCGCCGGTGAAGAACACCCGGACCAGCTCGCCCCGTGCCGATGTGCCGCTCACCAGCCGCTCCTGACCCGTCCGCAAATCACGGACGACAGCGGTCCCGTCCTCCGCCCAGGCCAGCACCCGCCCGTCCAGCGACAGGGTCAGTGACCGGCGCCTGCGCTCGGGCGACGCGGCCGGTACCTGACCCGTCATCACACCGCCCCTGCCATGCAGAGCGATCCTGCCGTCCGCCAGCAGCACCGCGCAGGACGCGTCGTAGGCGGCGGAGCCCACCGACCGCGCCACCACGACATCGGACGCGACACCGGCGTGGGCCACGCTCATCGTGGTCGCACCGTCACCGTCCAGGAACTGCAGCACGGTCATGGGCAGCCGAACGGCCTGGTTCTCTCTCAACTGGACACGGACGGGATCCGGTTCGGCGGCGAGCACGCTCACCACGTCCAGCCGGATCCTGCGCAGGCCCGGCGCCGTGATCAACCGGGACCCGTCCGTCGGCGGACTGCTGAACTCCACGCCGTCGGAACGGGCAGTCACCCCGACCGACAGGTGCCGCTGCACGAGGGCGCGGGCCTCCGTGATCACCGAGGGGGGACGGACGAACGGATCGTCGGGTGGCTCCAGGCCCAGCCGCTCCGAGGAAGCCACCTGTATGCGCCAGGCGTCGTCGTATCGCCGCACACCGGCCGGCAGGCGCGGCAGATAATGCAGGATCCAGCGCCCGAGGTCGTCGGCCGAGTCACCCCCGGTCGTCAGGGCGCGCAGTACCCGGGCGAGCTCGCTCCGCACGTGCTGGTCCGCGGCGGCCGACGGAAGCAGGTCGGCCCAGAGCATGTCCTCGAACCACCGCGTGACGGGCCTGGCGTCCTGGTGGGACTCCACCGTGAACCTCCGGACGTCCTCCACGTGCGGACGTGGGTGCCTGATGAGCCTGCGGCGCAGGATCTCCGCGGCCTCCGGGTCGAACAGCAGGGTGTGGTCCCCGGCCGCCTCGACCAGCGGGGAGAACCACAGCTCGGCCTCCACGCCCGCGGTGGACCGGGGGAGGAAACGCAGGCGGGTCCGGCGCAGCATCGCCCGCTCCACGCCGGCGGCGAGGGACAGACATTCGGCGAGCGTGACGACGTCGGGCCGCCGCTGCGCGAGCAGTTCGACGTACTGCGCCATGCTCAGGCCTTTCCCCGCGCCACCGCTCATGAGCGCTCCAGCCGGCGCCGCGCCACCCGCGCCGCCTCTTGCGCGTGCCGCAGGGCGACGCGGCGGTCGAAGGGGAGGAAGGCGACCCGCTCGCGCAGCTCCGCCGGATAGTCTCCGGCGTCGTACGGCGTCAGACAGACCACGGGGCAGCCGGCGTGCCTGACCTGGTCGAGGAAGCCTCGCCACTCGCGCGGTGAGGCGACGGAGCGGTCGGCGAAGGCGGGGCGCAGCAGACCGAGATCGGAGACGAGCACCACCGAAGTACCGGGCAGCGGAGGACGGTACGTCTCCTTCGCCAGCGGGTCACTTCGTACGACTCCACGGTCGGGGGTGCCGCGGAAGCGCAAGACGTCGACCCTGTCGCGCCCGACGACGTTCGCCGCCAGTTCGTGCAGCCACACCCGGTCGTCCTGAAACGGGGAGAGGCCGGATCCGTGGTCCAGCAGCAGTTGGGCGCCGCGACGGGTGCTGAGCCGCCGGCGACGCGGAACGCTGCGCACTGTGTCCAGGCGGGCGACGCGGCGCACGAGGGACCGCTCGTCGAGTTCCCGGCTCTCGAGAGGGGCGGCCACCGTCGCGAACATGATGCCTCTGGCCCAGCCCTGTTTCCATGGCGGCTCGTGCGGCTGCCCGGGCCCGGCTGTCCCGCGGCCCAGCAGTTCGGACGCGGAGGCGTCCGGGGCGGAGCGGTCCGAGGTGTGAGCGGCGGCTGGACGGAAGCCGTTCAGTGCGGCGAGCGAGAAGTCGACCGGTCGCTCGGTGAGTCTGACCGCGTGCCGGGCGCTCCGGGTGGGTGCGGCTTCGTCGGTGTTGCCGCTTCGGGGCGGGCGGACCTCGGCGCTGACATGTGCGGACCGGCCGTCGCCCGGGCGACCGGGCCCCGTGCCGTCGGACGACGACGGTGACAGGTCGCGCCGCCGCGGCCCGACGGTCCGTGGTCGTGGCGCCGACGCATCCGGTGATACGGCGGCGGCTCCGCCGTCGAGCCCCAGGACCCTGGCCATGGCGGCCGCGGTGGCCGCATCCCGTGGGCGTAACCCGGCGACGGCACGGACCAGGTCGCCGAGGAACACCTCGCCCCCTCCCGTCACGCGCCGGTCTCCGCCCCGTCGCGCCCCTTGCGTAGCGTGACCTGCTCCAGCGCCTTCCACTCGGGCGTGCCCGGTGTCACCCCCAGCTGCTGGCTGGCCTTGAGGGCGTCCAGGTACTCGGCGGTGCTCGGGCCGCCGGTCGCGTCGTGCAGTGTGCCCCGGACGTCGAGCAGGTGGGTGGCCACCCGCCCGGCCAGGTCGGCGTCGTACCGCTCACCCAGGTGGGAAGCGGCCACCTTCAAGAGGTGCTCGCGGTCGGGCGCGTCGAGTTCCACGACGATGCAGCGCCGTAGGAAGGGCTTGGGCAACTCGCGTTCGTTGTTCGTGGTGACAACGATCAAGGGGGCCCGCTCCGGGGGTACCGAGACGACACCGGTCTCGGCTTCCTGATCCTCGTCAAGGCTCCAGGGGAGGGCGAAGGAGAGGGAACCGAGCGGCCCGAGGAGGCTGTTCGGCAGATCCGGGTCCGCCTTGTCGATCTCGTCGATCAGCACGACGCTGCGCCGGCCTCCGTCCTCCTCGAACGCCCGCCACAGAGGGCCCTTGGTGTAGTAGTGCCAGATCTTGTCGTGCAGTTGACGCGCCTGCGCGTCGTTGAGGCGCCGCAGAGCGTCGAACCGCCACAGCAGATCCTCTGGTTCGGTCCTGGCCGTGACCACGTGGGGGTAGTAGCCCCAGCCGAGGATGCGCGCGACGTTGGGCGCGAGCGAGGACTTGCCGGAGCCAGGAGGGCCGAACAGCAGGAGAGGACGCCCCGTCTTGAGGGCGACGTTGACGGCGAGGACGACCTTCTCGTCGTCAAAGACGTACACCTCGTCGTCCGCCGCGTACCCCGCGCCACCGCCGTCTTCCGCACCGTCCTGATGACGTGCCCCGGGCGTGTCGGCAGAGGGGTCGAACTCCTTGTCGTACTGCAGCACACGCCTCTCCTCCAGCGGCACGGTCAGGCGCTCATTCTGCCCTGCGGAACGGCCCGTCAGTGGCGGAATCCGGCACCGGCCCGGATCCGCACTCCCGGCAGGTGACGCGCCAGCGAATCCGCGCTGAACTCGCCTGTCGGATGCGGGAGATACAGGACGCGCAGGCGCCGGGCGGCGGCGAGCCCCCGCAGGACGGCCAGGCCGGGATCCCGGTCGAGTTCGAGGAACATCACGCTGCTGTGCTCGAGGTCGCTCAGGTCCCGCAGGGCCGGGCAGCCGCGTATCCGGAGCGTGCGCAGTCGGCGCAGATCTCGGAGTCCGCCGAGACGAGTCAGGAGGCCATGGTTCACGACCTCCAGGGTGTGGAGCAGGGGCAGGCCGTGCAGGGCGTCGACCGGCAGGGCGGTGATCGGCGGGGCGGTGGCGTCGCCCCGGCAGATCACCTTGCGTACGACGTCGGCGGAGCCACTGAGATCACGCGCGTCCTCCGTACCGGTGAATTCCAGGGTGTGGTGCGCGACGGCGGGCAGGTCGGCGCTCGGGGGCCCCGTGGTCCGGGAGTCGGTCAGGAGCAGGGAGAAGACGGGACGGTCCGGGACCCAGGCGTCGTCCGGGGCGGGATCAGTGACCGGCAGAGCCGTGAACCGTTGCACGAAGGTCTGCGCGGACCCGGAGCCGACCAGCTCCGCGGTGTGCACGACCAGCCGGGCCTCGGGGCTCAGCCAGCGGAACTGCTGCGGGCCGGGCAGCAGTTGCAGGACGAGGTCGCCCGCTCGTGCCAGCTCCGCCGACCCCTCGCGGGTGCGGGGAGGAATGAGGTCGGTGATTCTGTCGACGATCTCCTGCCGGAGGGCGGGGTCCAGCCGGGTGCTCATCTCGAGCGCGGCACCGGCCACCAGGACGAGCCGGACGCGGTACCGCGGTTCCCTGTCCGCCCGCCGCAGGATGCCAAGGAGGAGTTCTTCGCTGTCGCGTCTGTCGGCAACGCCGACCGCGAGCTGGATCACGTCCTCCCACTGGTCTTCCTGCGCCCGCCCGATGAGGAGACCGATGTCGCGGCTCTCGACGGCTTCCCGGGCCGCGAGATAGTCCTGGAAGGCGCGGTGGGCGAACTCCACCGTTCCCGCCGCCGCTTCGCGCAACAGGCCACTACGGTTGAGGAGATGCCGGAGGGACTGCTCCGCGCCGGCCCGGGACCTCACCTGCGGCATGCCGCGCAAGACCTCCTCGAGCAGGGCTACCGCCTGTTCCCGGCTCATCTCCGCCCTGCCGTTGCGATGCATCCAGTAGGCGAGATGCTGCAGCATCACCGCCTGTTCCTCGCGGCCCAGCAGGACGCCCTCGGGACCCTCGACGCGGCGTTCGCGGTCGCGTCGGTCCAGCAGCATCGTCAGGGCGGCCTCGTAGAGTTGGACGCGCCCACGCGGCAGCTTTCCGCGGGTCTGCAGGTGCAGAGCGCACAGCAGAGCGCACATCAGGGGATTGGTGGCCAGGCGGGTGAGCTCCGGTCGCTGGGCCACCGCGACGAACAGAGCCTCGCCCATGGCGGCCACGTCCCTGGAGTCGTCCCCGAACGGCCGTGGGACGGCGTGCCAGCGCTCGATGAAGGCACGTACGTCGTCCAGGGTCATCGGTGACAGGTGGAACTCCGCGAAGCCCGTGTCCTCCAACCACGCGGCACGGATGGCCATGGGGCGGGACGTCACCATGCACCGTGTGTCGGGGTAGGCGTCGAGCAGCTCGCCGAGCCATCGCCGTGCGGCCTCCCGTCGGTCCGCGTCGACCTCGTCGATGCCGTCCACGAGGAGCAGTCCGCGTCCTGCGGCCAGGACTCGTTGCTCCCAGCCGGCCGGCTGGCCCTCGTTCAGCGACACCTGCGCGGCGGACAGCAATTGCCCGGGAGCGGGCAGGGGCAGGCCCTTTGACATGATCGTGCGCAGGGGCAGAAGGAATGGAACGAGACCGTGCAGACCGCCACTGTCCAGCTCACCCTGGGCGGCCCGGACTGCCAGCACATGCGACAGCGTCGTCTTGCCGGAGCCCGCATCCCCGCGCACCAGCACTCGTGGATGGCGGGCCAGGAGGTTCTCGGCCAGAGTCTCCTGTTGCTCCTCGCCCGGGCCCACAGCTCTGATCCTCAGATAGCGGGCCGACAGCCCAGTCGTGTGCAGGTCGGCGTCGAGGTCGGCCCCGTGGAGGACGAGCGAGTCGTTGCGCCGGGAGACGTGGCGGAGGTACCAGCGCTCGAACTGGTCGTCGTCCTGGGACCGTTCTTCCTGCACAGCAGCCTCCCACTTTCCGGGTCGTCCAGTCTCCCCCAACGGGCCCGCGCTTCAGCCTGGATCCGCCGGACAGGCTCTAGCCCCCCTCTGTGCCGAGTCGGTGCAGCAACGCGGGGAGGGCGGTGCCGATCGGCTCCCGGATCACCTCGTCGGCGCATTCGTCGTACGGCGTCGGCTCGGCGTTGACGATGATCAGCCGCGCCCCGTGGTCGGCGGCGACACCGGCGAGCCCGGCGGCGGGCTGCACCTGCAGACTGCTGCCGACGGCGATGAACACCTGACAGGCCTTGGTGATGGCGAGCGACTCACCGAGCACCACGGGGTCGAGCCGCTCGCCGAACATCACCGTCGCGGACTTGAGGATCCCGCCGCACCCCAGACACGGGGGATCCTCCTCCCCGGCCTCGACCCGCGCCAGCGCGTCCTCCATCGGACCCCGGGCATGGCACTTGGTGCACACCACGCTCCGTGCGGTTCCGTGCAGCTCCAGCACCTTGCGGGCCGGCAGCCCGGCGAGCTGGTGCAGCCCGTCCACGTTCTGCGTGATCACCCGCACCGGCACCCCGGAGCGCTCCAGCCCGGCCACGGCCCGGTGCGCGGCATTCGGCTCGGCCCGGAGCGTCCGGTTCGCGCGCCGCATCTGCCAGGACCGCCGCCGGATCTCCGGATCACCCATGTAGTACTCGTACGTCACGAGCTTCTCGGCCTCGGGATCCCGCCGCCACAGCCCGTTCGGCCCGCGGTAGTCCGGGATGCCGGAGTCGGTCGAGATGCCGGCGCCGCTGAGGATGGCGACGAGGGGCTTGGTCATGTCACCGAGGGTAGGCCGGACGATCTGCCGCGGCGAACAGATATCGGACCGGTCGCCACCCACTGGCCTTCCCCAGTGCACTCGTACGAAGAACTGACGTCGGCGGAACGCCAGTTGTGGGACGCGCTCTCCAACGGCGCACCGGGTGGGCCTACGGGGCCCGCCCACGGCCCGTATCAGCCCACCCGGTGCCCGTTCTCCAGCTCCGCCGTTCCCGAGCCCGCCGCGAGCACTTCCAGCGCGGTCAGGACGCGGTGGCCGAGGGCGCCGGGCAGGTACTCGGCGAGTTCCCCGCGCGGGATCATCCGCCAGGACAGGAGCTCCTCCTCCTGCAGGCGGATCGCCTTGAAGTCGTTCTCGCCAAGGACCCCGCCGTCGTACAGATACGCCACCAGCGGCGGGCGGGCCGTCCCGTGCACCCAGTCCACCGCGAGCAGCCGGCCGAGCTCGCGGTCCAGGCCGATCTCCTCGAACGTCTCGCGGCGCGCGCCCTGCCGCGGTGTCTCGCCCTCGTCGGACTCGATCGTGCCGCCCGGAAGCGCCCAGCCCTCGCGGTAGTTGGGCTCGACGAGCAGCACCCGGCCCTCGGCGTCGCGGAAGAGGGCGGCGGCGCCGGCCAGGACACGCGGGAGACCCGCGATGTACGTGGCGAAGTCTTCAGTGGAGGTCATCAAGGAAGGGTAACCAGCTTGCGCAACCCCACCTCAGCCTCCTTCGCTAGGAATCCGCCGCCTGCGCCAGCCGCAGTGTCCGCTCCGCCAGCTCGCTGATCCGCACGCCGTCGAAGCCGAACACCGCGCTGCGCACCGTGTCCTCCAGCGGGTCCTTCCACTGGGCCGGGATGGCGTCCGCCCCAGTCAGCACGCCGGCCACCGAGCCCGCGGTCGCGCCGTTGGAGTCGGTGTCCAGGCCGCCGCGAACGGTGAGCGTGATGGTGCGGGTGAAGTCGCCGTCGCCGTACAGGAGCCCGGCGGTGAGCACGGCGGCGTTCGGGACGGTGTGGATCCAGCCGAGCCCGGCGGTCTCCTCGGCCACCGTGGTGAGCGTGTCCTCCCAGGTCATCCGGGTGTCGTGGAGCGACACGACCCGCCGTACGGTACGGGCGAGGCGGCTGCTGCCCGGGATGACGGCCAGCGCCTCGTCGACGGCGTGCCGCACGCTGTGCGCCGTGAACGCCGCCGAGACCAGCGCCGCCGCCCACATCGCGCCGTACACCCCGTTGCCGGAGTGGGACAGCACGGCGTCCCGGCGGGCGAGGGAGGCGGCGCGGCGCGGGGCGCCGGGGCGGGTCCAGCCGTAGATGTCGGCGCGGATGAGGGCCCCGATCCACTCCTGGTACGGATTGTCGTACGTGGCCGTCAGCGGCGGCTTCAGCCCGTTGGCGAGGTTGCGATAGGCGGCCCGCTCCGCCGTGAACGTCTGCAGATAGGGCAGCCGAAGCAGCCACAGGTCGCCGACCTGCTCGGTGCTGAAGGCGAAGCCGTGGGTCTCCAGGAGGTCGAGGCCGAGGATGGCGTAGTCGACGTCGTCGTCGCGGCAGCTGCCGTGGATGCGGCCGCGCACGCACTGGCGCCACTCGGGGCGCAGTTCGAAGCCGTCGCTCTCGCCGACGGGCTCGGGCAGGTAGTCGGTGAGCGGCAGCGCGGCGGCCTGCCGCAGATAGCGGTCGATCCGGTCCCGCGTCCACAGGTCGCCCTGCTCGACCGGTTTGCCGAGCATGTTGCCCGCGATCCGGCCCAGCCAGCCCCCGAGGACGCGGTCGGCGAGTTCTTGCTCGGTGCCCACAGGGGTCATAGCTCCGGTCTACCCAATTCCGGGGCCGGCCGCGCGGCGTTCGGCCGTCCGCCCCGGCATCCTTCAGGCTTGTCCCAGGGGCCGGCCGGGGCATGACGGGGCAGGCGTCCCCCGGTTAAGGTCGCAGCGGCGCGACTGGCCCCTTGACATGCGTGGGGCCCGGAGAGCAAGGGGAAAACAAGGTGGCGAACGCTGCAGTGAACAAGGCCCGGGTCGGAGCGCGGGTGCTCATCGCCGCGGACAAGTTCAAGGGCTCGCTGACGGCCGTGGAGGTCGCCGAGCGGGTGACGGCCGGGCTGCGCCGGGCCGTACCGGGCCTCGACGTGGACTCGCTGCCGGTGGCCGACGGCGGCGACGGAACGGTGGACGCGGCGGTCGCGGCCGGATTCGAGCGGCGCGAGGTACGGGTCGCCGGCCCGCTCGGGCAGGAGGTGACGGCCGCCTTCGCGCTGCGCGGCGACACCGCGGTCGTGGAGATGGCGGAGGCGAGCGGGCTGCAGCGGCTGCCCGCGGGCGTCTTCGCACCGCTCACGGCGTCCACGTACGGCTCGGGAGAGCTGCTGGTGGCCGCGCTGGACGCGGGGGCGCGGACGATCGTGTTCGGGGTCGGCGGCAGCGCCACCACCGACGGGGGCGCCGGGATGCTCTCCGCGCTCGGCGCGCGGTTCCTGGACGCGGAGGGAGAGCCCCTCGCCCCGGGCGGCGGGGGCCTGGCGGACCTGGCCTCGGCCGACCTGACCGAGCTGGACGCCCGGCTCGCCTCCGTCGAGTTCGTCCTCGCGAGCGACGTCGACAACCCGCTGACCGGCCCGAAGGGCGCACCGGCGGTGTACGGCCCGCAGAAGGGCGCCTCGCCGGACGACGTGCAGGCGCTGGACGCGGCGCTCGCGCACTACGCGAAGGTGCTGGAGCGGGCGATCGGCGCGAAGGCAGCCGAGTACGCCGCCTCGCCCGGCGCGGGCGCCGCGGGCGGCATCGGATACGGGGCTCTGCTCCTCGGCGCCCGCTTCCGTCCTGGCATCGAGGTCATGCTCGACGTCCTGGGCTTCGGGCCGGCTCTGGAGAAGGCCACCCTGGTGATCACCGGTGAGGGCTCCCTGGACGAGCAGACCCTGCACGGCAAGGCCCCGGCGGGCGTGGCGGCCGCGGCCCGGGCGCAGGGCAAGGAGGTCATCGCGGTCTGCGGACGGCTCGCCCTGCCGCCGGAGGCACTGGGCCGGGCCGGTATCCGCCGGGCCTACCCGCTCACCGACGCCGAGCCGGACGTGGCCAAGTGCATCGCCGAGGCCGGGCCGATCCTGGAGCGGGTGGCGGAGGGGATCGCGCGGGACTTCCTGACCTGAGCGGTGCCGGGAACATGTGAAGGGCCCCGAGCCGGTCGGCTCGGGGCCCTTCACCCTGTCTGTCGTACGACCGCTACGGCAGCTGTGCCGCCCGCGCCTCGCGCCGGTTGTCCCGGAAGTTGTTCACCCGGCGGGCCGTGGCGAACAGCGGGATCACCGCGCCCATGACCAGCTGCAGCGCACAGCCCGTCTGGAGGAGCAGCTGGCCGCTGGGTGCGTCGAACGCCCAGGCCGCCAGGAGGCCCATCGAGAGGACGATCCAGGCGAGCATGGCCACCGCGAGACGGCCCCGCGGCTTCGGGTACTCGACCCGGCTCACCATCAGCCAGGCGGTACCGAGGATCGCGAGAAGCGTCGCCACGAAGGGCAGCTCGAGCAGCACGATCGAGACCACCGTCAGCGCGCCGAACGGCGAGGGCATGCCCTGGAAGGTGCCGTCCTTCACCGTCACGCAGGAGAATCTCGCCAGCCGCAGCACCACCGCCAGGAGCACCACGATCGCCCCGACCGCCGCCACCCGCTGGTGGGCGTCGTCGGCGACCATGCCGTACACCAGGACGAAGTACGCCGGGGCCAGGCCGAAGCTGATCAGGTCCGACAGGTTGTCCAGCTCGGCGCCCATGGGGGAGGAGCGCAGCTTCCGTGCCACCAGGCCGTCGAAGAGGTCGAAGACCGCCGCGCACAGCATCAGGATGACCGCCGTGGCCGCGCTGTGGCGGGCCATGCCGGTTTCCTGGCTGCCGGTGAGGTGCGGGATCAGGATGCCGGTGGTGGTGAAGTACACCGCCATGAAGCCGCACGTGGCGTTGCCGAGGGTGAGTGTGTCCGCTATTGAGAGGCGCAGAGAGAGGGGCATCTCCTCCTCTTCGTCCACCTCGTCCGCCTCGGGCACCCAGCCCGTTTGGGTCTCCGGATCAATCACGGTCAATGCGAGTCACCCCAGCCACGGTCTTCTGACCGACCTCGACCGCCACCTCCACGCCCTCGGGCAGGTAGATGTCGACACGCGAGCCGAAGCGGATCAGGCCGATCCGGTCACCCTGTTCGACCTTGGTGCCCTGGGGCACGTACGGGACGATACGGCGAGCGACCGCGCCGGCGATCTGGATCATCTCGATGTCACCGAGTTCGGTGTCGAAATGCCAGACTACGCGCTCGTTGTTCTCGCTCTCCTTGTTGAACGCCGGAACGAACCCGCCCGGGATGTGCTCGACCGACGCCACCGTGCCGGAGAGCGGCGCGCGGTTGACGTGGACGTTGAGCGGGCTCATGAAGATCGCGACGCGGGTGCGACCGTCCTTCCACGGCATGATGCTCTGCACCACACCGTCGGCGGGCGAGATGACCCGGCCCTGGGTGATCTCGCGCTCGGGGTCGCGGAAGAACCACAGCATGCCCGCCGCGAGCGCGGTGGCGGGCACGGCGACGGCCTTGGCGGCGCCGGACTTGCGCGCGCGTACCAGGCTGAGGGCTGCGGTGGCGACGGTCGGGAGGAGCCACGGCGATGCTCCGCGCGCCAGGCGTACGCCTGCCAGGCTGTCGCGAGGTGCAGAGGTTTGGCTGTGGGGCATGGATGACCTTCGTAGCGGATGATGCCGCGCTGCGGGAGGGGGACGGCGGCTTTCCCGGGATCGTACCGGTCGCGGGCCACAACTGGGCAAGCCAGGAAGCCGAGTCGGCGGCTGAAGCGTGTTGACGGGGTGTGATCTTCTTCTCGAAGAAAACACCCCGAACCCGACATCTAGCCTTGGAACCGATACTCTTCGAGCAGCCTGCGACCGATGATCATTTTCTGGATCTCGGCGGTACCTTCACCGATCAGCAGCATCGGAGCCTCTCGGTAGAGGCGCTCGATCTCGTACTCCTTGGAGAAGCCGTAGCCGCCGTGGATCCGGAAAGCGTCTTCCACGACCTCCTTGCAGTACTCGGACGCGAGGTACTTCGCCATCCCAGCCTCAAGGTCGTTTCGTTCACCGGAGTCCTTTTTGCGTGCCGCGTTCACCATCATCGCATGGGCGGCCTCGACCTTGGTAGCCATCTCCGCGAGTTTGAACTGGATGGCCTGATGCTGGGCGATCGGCTTGCCGAAAGTGTGCCGCTGCTGGGCGTAGGAGACGCCGAGTTCGAAGGCACGCTGGGCGACTCCGCAGCCACGCGCCGCCACGTTGACGCGGCCGACTTCCACGCCGTCCATCATCTGGTAAAAACCTCGGCCGGTGGCACCGCCGAGCACGCGATCGGCCGGAAGTCGCAGGCCATCCATGATGAGCTCGGTCGTGTCGACGCCCTTGTAGCCCATCTTGTCGATCTTCCCGGGGATGGTGAGGCCGGGGCGGACCTCTCCGAAGCCGGGCTCCTTCTCGATCAGGAAGGTGGTCATCGACTTGTGGGGCGCGGTGCCCTCAGGGTGTCCTTCGTCACTTCGGACGAGTACGGCCACCAGACTTGACGTCCCCCCGTTCGTCAGCCACATCTTCTGGCCGGTCAGGACGTACTCGTCTCCGTCCTTGACCGCCTTCGACGTGATCGCGGAGACGTCCGAACCGAGGGCCGGCTCCGACATCGAGAAGGCGCCCCGGATGTCACCGGCCGCCATCCTCGGCAGGAAGTGGTCCTTCTGCTCCTGGGTGCCGTGCTGCTTGAGCATGTACGCCACGATGAAGTGGGTGTTGATGATGCCGGACACCGACATCCACCCGCGGGCGATCTCCTCCACGCACAGCGCGTACGTCAGGAGCGACTCGCCCAGACCGCCGTACTCCTCGGGGATCATCAGGCCGAACAGGCCCAACTCCTTGAGGCCGTCCACGATCTGCTGCGGGTACTCGTCGCGGTGCTCCAGCTCGGTCGCGACCGGGAGGATCTCCTTGTCCACGAAGTCGCGGACGGTGGAGAGGATCTCCTGCTGGATGTCGGTCAGACCGGCGGTCTGGGCGAGTCGCGCCATGACTACTTCTCCTGCTCCCTCAGCTGGGGCCGGCCGGGCTGCTCGCCGCCGCGCTCCTTGATGTACGTCTCGGTCGGCACCATCACCTTGCGGCGGAACACGCACACCAGCGTGCCGTCCTGCTTGTAGCCCTTGGTCTCGACGTGGACGATGCCGCGGTCGTTCTTCGACTTCGACGGCCACTTGTCGAGCACGGTCGTCTCGCCGTAGATCGTGTCGCCGTGGAAGGTCGGCGCCACGTGCTTGAGCGACTCGATCTCCAGGTTGGCGATCGCCTTGCCGGAGACGTCCGGCACCGACATGCCGAGCAGCAGCGAGTAGATGTAGTTCCCGACGACGACGTTCTTGCCGAAGTCGGTCGTCTTCTCCGCGTAGTTGCTGTCCATGTGGAGCGGGTGGTGGTTCATGGTGAGGAGACAGAAGAGGTGGTCGTCGTACTCCGTGACCGTCTTCCCGGGCCAGTGCTTGTAGACGGCCCCGACCTCGAACTCCTCGTACGTACGTCCGAACTGCATGGCCGTCACGCCTCCGGGATCTCGAACTTGCTGGTGCGCTGCATGCCGGCGGCGCGGCCCTTGCCGGAGACGACCAGGGCCATCTTGCGGCTGGCCTCGTCGATCATCTCGTCGCCGAGCATCGCGGAGCCCTTCTTGCCGCCCGCCTCGGACGTGTAGTACTCGTACGCGTCCAGGATCAGCTCGGCGTGGTCGTAGTCCTCCTGGGAGGGCGAGAAGATCTCGTTGGACGCCTCGACCTGGCCCGGGTGCAGCACCCACTTGCCGTCGAATCCGAGCGCCGCGGCGCGCTGGGCGACCTCGCGGTAGCCCTCGACGTTGCGGATCTGCAGGTAGGGGCCGTCGATCGCCTGGAGGTTGTTGGCGCGGGCCGCCATCAGGATCTTCATCAGGATGTAGTGGTAGGCGTCCGCCGGGTAGCCGGGCGGCTGCTCGCCCACGACCAGCGACTTCATGTTGATCGACGCCATGAAGTCGGCCGGGCCGAAGATGATCGTCTCGACGCGCGGGGAGGCCTGCGCGATCTCGTTGACGTTGTTGAGGCCCTGGGCGTTCTCGATCTGCGCCTCGATGCCGATCTTCCCGACCTCGAAGCCCATCGTCTTCTCGATCTGCGTCAGCAGGAGGTCGAGGGCGACGACCTGCTGGGCGGTCTGCACCTTCGGCAGCATGATGCAGTCGAGGTTCGGGCCGGCACCCTCGACGACCGTGACGACGTCTCGGTACGTCCACTCGGTCGTCCAGTCGTTGACCCGCACGACCCTCGTCTTGCCCGTCCAGTCACCCTCGTTGAGGAACTTGACGATGGTGTGCCGCGCCTCGGGCTTGGCGAGCGGCGCGCACGCGTCCTCCAGGTCCAGGAAGACCTGGTCCGCGGGGAGGCCCTGGGCCTTCTCCAGGAAGCGGGGGTTGCTTCCCGGCACGGCGAGACAGGAGCGCCGCGGGCGAAGACGGTTGACGGTCATGCGGGGACCTCCAGGGGGTCGAGCTTGTTCGCTTTGCGGATCTCGTCGACGATGCGGCCGATGATTCCGGTGATGTCGAAGTCCTTCGGGGTGAAGACCGCGGCCACTCCGGCGGCCCTGAGCTGCTCTGCGTCGCCATTGGGGATGATGCCACCGGCGATCACCGGTATATCTGTGGCACCGGCCACACGGAGCCGATCCAGCACGTCAGGCACCAGTTGGGCGTGCGATCCGGAGAGGATCGACAGGCCCACCGCGTGCACGTCCTCCGCGATCGCCGCGTCCACGATCTGTTCGGGCGTCAGCCGGATGCCCTGGTAGACCACCTCGAACCCGGCATCCCGGGCCCGCACGGCGATCTGCTCGGCGCCGTTGGAGTGCCCGTCCAGGCCGGGCTTGCCGACCAGGAAGCGGAGCTTGCCGACGCCGAGGTCGGCCGCCGTCAGGTTCACCTTGCGGCGCACGTCGGCCATCGCACTGCCCTCCTCGGCGGCCACGGCGACCGGCGCGGACGACACGCCCGTCGGCGCCCGGAACTCGCCGAACACCTCCCGCAGCGCGCCCGCCCACTCGCCGGTCGTGACGCCGGCGCGGGCGCACTCCAGGGTGGCCTCCATGAGGTTGGCGGTGCCCTTGGCGGCCTCCTTCAGCTTCTCCAGCGCCTTGCAGGGGCGCGGATGGTTGAAGGGCGGCTGGTAGCGCGTGTCGCGCCAGTGCTGGAGGGACGCGACGACCCGGGCCTCGACGGCGGGGTCGACCGTCTGGATGGCCGTGTCGAGGTCGGCCGTCAGGGGATTCGGCTCGGTCGTCTCGAAGACGTTGACGCCCACGATCTTCTCTTGACCGGACTCGATACGAGCCCGCCGCTCGGCGTGCGAGGCGACGAGCTGCGACTTGAGGTAGCCCGACTCGACGGCGGCCATCGCGCCGCCCATCTCCTCGATCCGCTCCATCTCGGCGAGGGACTCCTCGACCAGCTCGCCGACCTTGGCCTCGATCACCTTCGAGCCCTCGAAGATGTCGGCGTACTCCAGCAGGTCGCTCTCGTACGCGAGCACCTGCTGCATGCGCAGCGACCACTGCTGGTCCCAGGGGCGGGGCAGGCCGAGCGCCTCGTTCCAGGCGGGCAGTTGTACGGCACGCGCGCGTGCGTCCTTGGAGAGGGTCACGGCCAGCATCTCGAGGACGATCCGCTGGATGTTGTTCTCCGGCTGCGCCTCGGTCAGGCCGAGGGAGTTGACCTGGACGCCGTAACGGAAGCGCCGGTGCTTGGGGTCCTGGATGCCGTAGCGCTCGCGGGTGACCTGGTCCCAGATGCGGCCGAAGGCGCGCATCTTGCACATCTCCTCGACGAAGCGGACGCCCGCGTTCACGAAGAAGGAGATACGGCCGACGACATCGCCCATGCGTTCCTGCGGCACCTGCCCGGAGTCCCGGACGGCGTCCAGCACCGCGATGGCCGTCGACATCGCGTACGCGATCTCCTGGACCGGCGTGGCGCCCGCCTCCTGCAGGTGGTAGCTGCAGATGTTGATCGGGTTCCACTTCGGGAGGTGGGAGACCGTGTACGCGATCATGTCGGTCGTCAGGCGGAGCGAGGGCACCGGCGGGAACACGTGCGTGCCCCGCGACAGGTACTCCTTGACGATGTCGTTCTGGGTCGTGCCCTGGAGCTTGGTGACGTCCGCACCCTGCTCCTCCGCGACGACCTGGTAGAGCGCCAGCAGCCACATGGCGGTGGCGTTGATGGTCATCGAGGTGTTCATCTGCTCCAGGGGGATGTCCTGGAACAGCCGGCGCATGTCACCGAGGTGCGCGATCGGCACGCCGACCCGGCCCACCTCGCCGCGGGCGAGGATGTGGTCGGAGTCGTAGCCGGTCTGCGTCGGCAGGTCGAACGCCACCGACAGACCCGTCTGGCCCTTGGCGAGGTTGCGCCGGTACAGCTCGTTGGACGCCTCGGCCGTGGAGTGACCGGCGTAGGTCCGCATCAACCACGGCCGGTCCTTCTGACGCTCAGTCATCCTGTGACCTCAGATGTTCCGGAAGCGGTTGATGGCGTCGACGTGCTTCGCGCGCTTCTCCGCGTCGCGCACGCCGAGACCCTCCTCGGGCGCCAGGCACAGCACGCCGACCTTGCCCTGGTGGAGGTTGCGGTGCACGTCGTAGGCGGCCTGTCCGGTCTCCTCCATGGAGTACACCTTGGACAGGGTCGGGTGGATCTTGCCCTTCGCGATGAGCCGGTTGGCCTCCCAGGCCTCGCGGTAGTTGGCGAAGTGCGAGCCGATGATCCGCTTCAGGGACATCCACAGGTAGCGGTTGTCGTACTCGTGGTTGTACCCGGAGGTCGAGGCGCAGGTGACGATCGTGCCGCCCTTGCGGGTGACGTACACGCTCGCGCCGAAGGTCTCGCGGCCCGGGTGCTCGAAGACGATGTCGACGTCCTCGCCGCCGGTGAGTTCACGGATGCGCTTGCCGAAGCGCTTCCACTCGCGCGGGTCCTGGTTGTGCTCGTCCTTCCAGAACTTGTAGTCCTCGGCGGTGCGGTCGATGATCGCCTCGGCACCCATGGCACGGCAGATGTCCGCCTTCTGCTCGCTGCTGACGACACAGATGGGGTTGGCGCCGCCGGCCAGCGCGAACTGCGTGGCGTACGAGCCGAGTCCGCCGCTCGCGCCCCAGATGAGCACGTTGTCGCCCTGCTTCATGCCGGCGCCGTTGCGGGAGACCAGCTGGCGGTAGGCGGTGGAGTTGACCAGACCGGGAGCGGCGGCCTCCTCCCAGCTGAGGTGGTCCGGCTTGGGCATCAGCTGGTTGGACTTGACCAGGGCGATCTCGGCGAGGCCGCCGAAGTTGGTCTCGAAGCCCCAGATGCGCTGCTCGGGGTCGAGCATCGTGTCGTTGTGGCCGTCCGAGGACTCCAGCTCGACGGACAGACAGTGCGCGACGACCTCGTCGCCGGGCTTCCAGGCGTTGACGCCGGGGCCGGTGCGCAGGACGACGCCCGCGAGGTCGGAGCCGATGATGTGGTACGGCAGGTCGTGGCGCTTGGTGAGCTCGCTGACCTTGCCGTAGCGCTCCAGGAAGCCGAAGGTCGACAGCGGCTCGAAGATCGAGGTCCACACCGAGTTGTAGTTGACCGAGGAGGCCATGACGGCCACCAGGGCCTCGCCCGGGCCGAGCTCGGGCAGCGGCACCTCGTCCAGGTGCAGGGACTTGCGCGGGTCCTTCTCGCGGGTCTGCATGCCCGCGAACATCTCCGTCTCGTCCTTGTGCACGGTGATCGCGCGGTACGACTCGGGGAGCGGCATGGCGGCGAAGTCGGCCGGCGTCGAGTCCGGCGACTGGATCGCGTCCAGGATGTCCTTCACGGTCACGGTTTGCCTCCGGCGAATGGCGTCTTGAGCAAAGACGCTGAGGGTTACGTCGGTGCTGCTGAGGGTTGGGGAAGTGCCGTCGGTTCGGCGGTGGTGCTGTTCGGCAGCGCTTTGTGGCGCGGGAGGTTGCCTGTGACGCAGGCGTCCGGGCGGGCAGACCGTTGGTTTGCTGGGACAGCCGGCGTACGAAAGGTCTCTGCACGCCGGCCGCCCGGACATCTCCAACGTATGACACCCCGTGTCACCCCGCAAGGCACTGAGTGCCAGAGATTGCGCTCACGCGAAATCTTTACGTAACAAATGAGCGATGATCGATCGAACGGGGGCTGAAAGGTGCCTGAAAAGCTCCCCGGACATGCCAAAACGGCCACCCCGAGGGGTGGCCGTCGTCACAGCGGTGCGAAGGGCTCAGCGGTCCCTGAGCGCCTCTTCGATGGTCCGCATGACCTGGTCGAGCGGGGCGTCGGTGCGGGCGACCGTCACCAGCACCTCGCCGTGCGTGGAGACCGTCGCGGCGGACCGCTGCGGCGCCGTGGTGCGCCCGGCTCCCATGCCCGACCCGAACGTCTTCTGCACGATCCCGAAGGCGTGGTCCAGCTGCGCCTCGACGTCCCCCTGTCCGCCGGCCCTGAGCCAGCGCCGCAGCACGTGGTTGTGGGCGGTGACCACGGCGGACGCGGCGACCTCGGCGAGCAGCGGGTCGTCGTTGGCGTCGTCGTCGTGCGCGTGCTCGTCGAAGTGACCGAGCAGGTACCGGGTGAACAGCCGCTCGTAGCGGGCCACCGACGCGATCTCCGCCTCGCGCAGGGTGGGCACCTCGCGCGTGAGCTTGTAGCGGGCGACCGAGATCTCCGGCCGGGCCGCGTACATCCGCATGACTTCCTTGATGCCGCGGCACACGGTGTCGAGCGGGTGCTCGTGCGCGGGGGCGGCGTTGAGGACCGCCTCCGCCCGGATCAACGTGTCGTCGTGGTCCGGGAAGATGGCCTCTTCCTTGGACCGGAAGTGCCGGAAGAAGGTGCGGCGCGCGACCCCGGCAGCGGCCGCGATCTCGTCGACGGTGGTCGCCTCGTACCCCTTGGTCGCGAACAGCTCCATCGCTGCGGCCGCCAGTTCCCGGCGCATCTTGAGCCGCTGGGCGGCGGCGCGACTGCCCGCGGCACTCTCCGGTGCGTCGGACGTGGCTGGTGTACGTGAGGACTTGGCGGGCTGGGACATGCCCCGAACGTACTGCATGTGCGCAGCTCGCTGCGCATGTCCCCGGCCTCCCCCGCCCGGTGCGGGCGGGGGAGCGGCGGGCCGGGCGGGTGGGGGCGAGCCGCGCGGACCGGGCGGCTCGAACCCGCCCGGGTCGAGCAGCCCGCCCCAGTCCGCGTCCCCCGCGAACCAGTCGCCGGGACGGTCAGCGGCGGGCATATTCGCGGAAGCCGCGGCCCGTCTTGCGGCCGAGGCAGCCCGCGGCCACCAGGTGCTCCAGGAGCGGGGCCGGGGCCAGGCCCGGGTCGCGGAACTCGCGGTGCAGGACCTTCTCGATGGCCAGGGAGACATCGAGCCCGACGACGTCCAGGAGCTCGAACGGGCCCATCGGGTAACCGCCGCCCAGCTTCATCGCCGCGTCGATGTCGTCGAGGGACGCGTAGTGTTCCTGCACCATCTTGATCGCGTTGTTGAGGTACGGGAAGAGCAGCGCGTTCACGATGAAGCCGGCCCGGTCCCCACAGTCGACCGCATGCTTCTTGATCTTGACGCAGACCTCGCGAACCGTCGAGTGGACGTCATCGGCCGTCAACACCGTACGGACGACCTCGACCAGCTTCATCGCCGGCGCCGGGTTGAAGAAGTGCATGCCGATCACGTCCTGCGGACGCGAGGTGGCGCGGGCGCAGGCGACGACGGGCAGCGACGAGGTCGTGGTGGCCAGGACCGCGCCCGGCTTGCAGACCTTGTCCAGCGTCGCGAACAGCTGCTGCTTGACCTCCAGGTCCTCGGCGACGGCCTCCACGGCCAGATCGACGTCGGCGAAGGCGTCGTACGAACCCGCCGGAGTGATCCGGTCCAGGGTCTGCGCGGCGGCCTCGGCGGTCATCCGCCCCTTGTCGACGGAGCGTGAAAGAGACTTGCCGATACGGGACTTGGCGGTCTGGGCCTTCTCCTCGCTGCGGGCGGCGAGCACGACCTCGTACCCCGCCTTGGCGAAGACCTCGGCGATGCCGGACGCCATGGTGCCCGAGCCCGCGACGCCGACGGAGCGGACCGGACGGCCGGGGACGTCGAGGCCGCCGGAGAGCGGTGTCAGGGCGTCCGGCACGACCGTCGCGCTGCCCGGCGCTTCGTACGTGTAGAAGCCGCGGCCCGACTTGCGGCCGGTCAGGCCCGCCGCGCTGAGCTGCTTGAGGATCGGCGCGGGGGCGTGCAGCCGGTCGCGGGACTCGGCGTACATGGCCTCCAGGACCGTCCGCGCGGTGTCGACGCCGATCAGGTCGAGCAGGGCGAGCGGGCCCATGGGCAGCCCGCAGCCGAGCCGCATCGCGGCGTCGATGTCCTCGCGGGAGGCGTACTTCGCCTCGTACATCGCGGCCGCCTGGTTGAGGTAGCCGAACAGCAGCCCGTCGGCGACGAATCCGGGCCGGTCGCCGACCGCGACGGGCTCCTTGCCCAGCTCGATGGCGAGGTCGGTGACGGCTGCGACCGCCTGCGGGGCGGTCAGCACGGACGAGACGACCTCGACCAGCCGCATGGCCGGCGCCGGGTTGAAGAAGTGCAGACCCAGCACGCGCTCGGGGTGGGCCGAGTCGGCGGCGAGCCGGGTGACGGACAGGGCGTTGGTGCCGGTCGCCAGGATCGTCCGGGGCCGCACGATCCCGTCGAGTTCGCGGAAGATCTGCTGCTTGATCTCGTACGACTCCGGAGCCACCTCGATGACCAGGTCGGCGTCGGCCGCGGTCCGCAGATCGGTGGAGGTGCGGACGCGGGCCAGCAGGTCGGCGCGCTCCTGCTCGGTGAGCCGGCCACGCTCCACGGCGTGGGACGTCGCGGCCTCCAGGGCGGCGACCGACCGGGCGGCGGCGGCCTCGCTGATGTCGATGCCGACGACCTCGCGGCCGGCCTTGGCGAGCACCTCGGCGATGCCGGTGCCCATCGTGCCGAGGCCGACGACGGCCACGGTCTTGAACGGGGACAGAGGGGTGTCGGACAGGGGAGCGGCCATCGCGGACTCCAGGAATGAGGTGACGACTGGAAGCGCGCCCGGGTGCGCCGGGGAGACCCGGAAGAGGGCCGAACCACGAGCGCACCGGGGTGCGAAGAGGAGTGCGGGTGTTGTTGCCGGGCTGCAGGCGCACACGCCCAGTGCCGTCAGGAAGGGCGTGCACACGCCCGGAAACGGCTGAACCGACCGGCCCTGTCCCGGGGCCGGGTCGTACTCGGGTACACGAGGTACCGAACCGACTGCTCTCGCGGCGGCTGCGTCACCAGGCCACCACGAGCAGATCCACGAGTGGGTAACTCGCTCGTCTGAGCTTAACCCGTGAGTAACGAGCGCGCCAGCCCCCGAGTTTGTGATGTAGCTCCCGGGCCCTGGGCCACCCCCCTAATCTCGGGTTCATGGACGAAGAGTTGCGATCACTCACGGAACGCTTACGGCAGGAGTCGGGGGAGACACCGCTCTACGGCCGCCTCGTGGCGACCGAGGACGTCGACGAACTGGCGGCCGTGCTCACCGAGCCCGGACAGCCGCTGTGGGCCAGGGAACTGGCCGCGTTCCGGCTCGGCCTCGCGGGCGACCGGCGTGCCTTCGAATCCCTCGTCCTGCTGCTGAACCACCGCGACCCGCAGCGCTGTGCCTCCGCCGCCCACGCCCTGGCCCGCCTCGGCGATCCGCGCACCGCCCGCGCGGCCGCCGCCCTCGCGACCAACGAGCTCCGTGTCGCCTACGCCCTGCATCCCGTGCGGCTCCTGGTGCGGCTGCGCGCCCCCGAAGCCGTACCGGCACTGATCACCACCCTGGGGCGGCGGCTGCGCCCGCACGACCCCTACCGGCGCGTGGCCCTCGCCTGTGTGGAGGGGCTCGGCACGCTCGGTGACACCCGGGCGAGGCCGGTCCTCAACGAGGCCCTGGCGCACCCGGTGCTCGCGGAGGCGGCGGTGCAGGCGCTGGCGCGGATCCCGAGACAGCGGTGAGGCGTCAGTGGGACAGCTTCTTCGCGTACCGCACCTCCGGCACGGCGACGCCCTCCACGTCGAAGGGCTCCTCCATGCCGTCGGCGCGGAAACCCGCCCGCTCGTAGAACCGCCGCGCGCGGGCGTTCCCCTTGAGGACCCACAGGAGGACGCTGCCGTGTCCGGCGGCCGCGCACCGCCTGAGCGACTCCCGGAGCAGGGCGTGTCCGACGCCGCCGCCGTACCTGTCCGGATCCACGTAGATCGCGTACAACTCGGCTTCCTCGGTGCGCACTTCGCCGTCGCGGTACGGGCCGTACGCCACCCAGCCGACGATCTCGCCGCCCTGCTCGGCGACCAGGTTCACCACACCCTGCTCCGCCCGCGCGGAGAAGTGGGCGCGCCGCCACTCGGCGTCCTTCGGCACGCTGAGGGCGTCGAGGAACGACTGCGGCATCAGCCCTTGGTAGGCGCTCTGCCAGCCCCGGACGCGGATCTCGGAGACGCGGTCGCAGTCGGCGAGTCTCATCTCCCGCACCCGTACCTCCGTCACGCGCCGATCACCGCGAACGCCTCGACCTCGATCAGGAACTCGGGCCGGACCAGCGAGGCGACCTGCACCGCGGACGAGGCCGGCAGGCGGTCGTCGGGTATGTGGGCCGCGCGGGCCTCGCGAATGGCGGGCAGGTGGGCCATGTCGGTGACGAAGTAGGTGAGCTTGACGACGTCGTCGAAGGTGGCGCCCGCGGCGGCCAGGCAGCGGCGCAGGTTCTCGAAGACCTGTCGGGCCTGGACCGCGGGGTCGCCCTCGCCGACGAGCTTGCCGTCCTCGTCCAGGGCGAGCTGGCCCGAGACGGCCACGAAGCGGCCCGTGCCCAGGACGACGTGGCTGTACTGGGCGGAGGGGGCGACTCCGTCGGGGGCGGGAATCCTCGTCAGCTCACTCATGCGTCCATGGTGGACCATGGGTCTGACAACGCCTCCGACGGCGTCGCCCCCGACGGGGCGTCAGGCCGTGCTCAGCCGCGGAAGCCGAGCAGACCGTGCAGGGTCGAGCCGCGCGAGGACGTCGACGCCGCCTTGGAGGCCAGCGGCTCGGGATCCGGCAGTGCCTGGCACACCGCGTCGGCCTCGCCGCCGCCGCGCGGCACCGTGCCATCGGTCAGGTACGCCGCCAGGTACTTGTCCAGGCAGGCGTTCCCGCTCAGCGAGATGCCGTGGTTCCCGCCGCCCTCCTCGACCACCAGACTGGAGCGGGCGAGCATGTGATGGACCGTCGCGCCGCCCTGGTACGGGGTCGCCGCGTCGTCCGTCGCCTGGAAGAGCAGCGCCGGCGGCAGCTTGCCGTTGGCCACGTTCACCGGCTGCAGCGAGTCCGTCGGCCAGAACGCGCACGGCGCGTTGTACCAGGCGTTGCTCCAGGTCATGAACGGCGCCTTCTCGTACACCGCCCAGTTGTCCTTCCGCCACTGGTTCCAGTCACGCGGCCAGGAGGCGTCACGGCACTGCACCGAGGTGTAGATGCTGTAGCCGTTGTCCCCGGACGCGTCGACGGCGGCGAAGTTCTCGTACGCCTCGACCAGCGGTTCGGCGTTCTTGTCGTTCACGTACGCCGCGAACGCCTCCGCGAGGTAGGGCCAGTAGCCGTTGTAGTAGCCGCCGGGCAGGAAGGTGTCCTCCAGCTCGGAGGCGCCCACGGTCCCGCCGGCCGGCTTCTTGGCGAGCGCGGCCCGCATCGCGTACCACGTGGCCTCGATCTTCTCCGGATCGGTGCCCAGCTTGTACGTGGCGTCGTACTTGGCGACCCAGGCCATGAAGGCGCGGTGGCGGTCGTTGAAGGCGTGGTCCTGGGCGAGGTTGTCGTCGTACCACACGCCGGTGGGGTCGACGATCGAGTCCAGGACCAGGCGCCGCACACGGTCCGGGTAGAGCTTGCCGTAGACCGCGCCGAGGTAGGTGCCGTACGAGTAACCGAAGTAGTTGATCTTCTTGGCGCCCAGTGCCTTGCGGATCGCGTCCATGTCCCGCACAGCGCTGACCGTGTTGATGTACGGCAGCACGCTCGCGTACTTCTTGCCGCAGGCGGCGGCGAAGGACTTGGCGCGGGAGAGGTTGGCCTTCTCGATCGCGGGGGTGCTCGGCACGGAGTCGGGGCGCACCGGGTCGAAGTAGCCCGGCTTGCAGTCGAGGGCGGGCTTGCTCGCGCCCACCCCGCGCGGGTCGAAGCCGATGACGTCGTACTGGGCCGCGACCGCCTTGGGCAGCGAGGAGGCGACGAAGCCGGCGAGCGTCAGACCGCTGCCGCCGGGGCCACCCGGGTTGACCAGCAGCGGGCCCTGGTACTTCTTCGCGGTGTGCGGGACGCGGGACAGCGCGAGAGTGATCCGCTGCCCGTAAGGGTTCGCGTGATCGAGTGGGACCTTGAGGGACGCGCACTGGAGCGTCGGATAGTCGGCGGTGCCGCATTTCTTCCAGGTGAGTTTCGCGGCCTGTGCGGTTTCCGCGGTCTGTGGAGTGCTGGCGCCGGCGGGGACGGCCGTGAAGGTCCCGGCCACGACGACGGCGGCACCGCACAGCGCGGCTGCGCGTTTTCTCATGGAGTCCTCCCAGGACGGAGGGTTTCGGACCGCGAGGGTCACGGTCCTCGCCGCATCGTCCCGGAAAGCACTCCCGGAAGAGCGCGTTCTGTCAATACTTGACCCAATCGGGTCGAGAGTTGCGCTCGGATGCTCTCAGATAAGCGAGAGTTGGGTCGGTTCGGTCAGATCAGGTCGGTCGGGCTCCGGCTCGCGGATCCGCCGCGGCATCCCCGCGCGCGTGGGGCCGATGCCGTACTCCTGGGCCAGGTCGTGGACCTGACGGGTGATCCGGCGCTGGTACCACTTCGGGGCGTAGGAGCCGTCCGCGTACAGCCGCTCGTAACGGCCGACCAGATGCGGGTGGTGATGGCCGAGCCAGGCCATGAACCACTCCCGGGCACCGGGCCGCAGATGCAGCACCAGTGGGGTGACCGAGGTGGCTCCGGAGGCCGCGATCGACCGTACGGTGTCCCGGAGTTGGGCCGGGTGGTCGCTCAGGAACGGGATGACCGGCGCCATCAGGACACCGCATCCGATGCCGTGCTCGGCCAGGGTCCGTACGACCTCCAGGCGCCGCTCCGGCGCCGGTGTGCCCGGCTCCACGGTGCGCCACAGCTCGGCGTCGGTGAAGCCGACCGAGACCGAGATGCCAACGTCCGTCACCTCGGCGGCCTGCGTCAGCAGGTCGAGGTCGCGCAGGATCAGCGTGCCCTTGGTCAGGATCGAGAAGGGGTTCGCGTGGTCGCGCAGGGCGGCGATGATGCCCGGCATCAGCCGGTAGCGGCCCTCGGCGCGCTGGTAGCAGTCGACGTTGGTGCCCATCGCGATGTGCTCGCCCTGCCAGCGGCGCGAGCCGAGCTGGTGCCGCAACAGCTCCGGCGCGTTCACCTTGACCACGATCTGGGAGTCGAAGTCGATGCCCGTGTCGAGGTCCAGGTAGCTGTGCGTCTTGCGGGCGAAGCAGTACACGCACGCGTGCGTGCAGCCCCGATAGGGGTTGACGGTCCACTCGAACGGCATGCGGGAGGCGCCCGGCACCCGGTTGATGATCGAGCGGGCCCGGACCTCGTGGAAGGTGATCCCGCGGAACTCGGGCGTGTCGAAGGTACGGGTGGTCACCGCGTCCGCGCCGAACAGCGCGGCGTCGGTCCGGCTGTGTTCGCCGGACTCGGTGAGGTTCTCCCAGCGCATGAGGCCTCCTCGGTAGCACTGCCCCCAGAATAGAACACATGTTCCCTTGATCGTGCGACCGGCATGTTCGATCCCCCGACGATCGCCGCCCGATCGCTTGCGGCCCCCCGATTTGGGCGCCCGGGACCCGGGGTGGTTGGCTTGCCCCAACCCCGAGAACGCAAGGTGCTGGAGGAAGTCAATGGCGCAGGTCGAGGCCACTACGGAGCGGATCGTCGCGGCGGACGCGGAGAAGGTGTTCGACGCCCTCGCCGACTACACCGGCACGCGCGCGAAGCTGCTGCCCGAGCACTTCAGCGAGTACGAGGTGCGCGAGGGCGGCGACGGCGAGGGCACCCTCGTCCACTGGAAGCTCCAGGCCACCAGCAAGCGCGTGCGCGACTGCCTCCTGGAGGTCACCGAGCCCACCGACGGCGAGCTCGTCGAGAAGGACCGCAACTCCTCGATGGTCACCACCTGGCGGGTCACCCCGGCCGGCGAGGGCAAGTCCCGGGTCGTCGTCACCACCACCTGGCAGGGCGCCGGCGGCATCGGCGGCTTCTTCGAGAAGACCTTCGCGCCCAAGGGCCTCGGCCGGATCTACGACGCCGTGCTCGACAAGCTCGCCGCCGAGGTCGCGAAGTAGCCCCAACGAACCACTCGCGACGGGCCGTTGGTCGCCTCACCGGTTCGAGTGGATCTCCGGATGCCCCGGCGATACGCCGTAACTCGTCGCGCTTGCCTGCAGTTGTCGCTTTACGCGGGAATTGTGCGGCAGCGCGACGAGGGGAGCGGTACGTGGGCGGGACCACTCTGGTGAAGGACGAACCGGCCGCGGCACCCCCGCCGGAAGAACCGCCCAGGGGGACGGCCGCCGAGACCGGACTGAGCCCGCGTCAGGTCCGGTTGGTCTTCCTCGGGCTGCTGCTCGCGCTGCTGCTGGCGGCGCTGGAGCAGATGATCGTCGCCACCGCGCTGCCCAAGATCGTCGGCGAACTGCACGGCCTGGACAAGATGTCCTGGGCGATCACCGCCTACCTGCTCACCGCCACCATCGGACTGCCGATCTACGGCAAGCTCGGCGACCTCTACGGCCGCAAGGGCGTCTTCCAGTTCGCCATCGTCGTCTTCGTCGTGGGATCCGCACTCGCCGGCCGGGCGCAGACCATGGACCAGCTGATCGCCTTCCGCGCGGTCCAGGGCGTCGGCGCGGGCGGCCTCATGATCGGCGTGCAGGCGATCATCGCGGACATCGTGCCGGCCCGGGAGCGCGGCCGCCACATGGGCCTCATCGGCGCCGCCTTCGGTCTCGCCTCCGTCGCCGGGCCCCTGCTGGGCGGCTACTTCACGGACCACCTCTCCTGGCGCTGGTGCTTCTACTTCAACGTCCCCTTCGGCCTGGTCACCCTCGCCGTCGTCGCCCTCGTGCCGAAGCTGCCGAAACCGACCGCCAGGCCCCGGCTCGACATCCTCGGCGCGCTGCTCCTCGCCACCGCCTCCACCTGCCTGGTGCTGCTGACCAGTTGGGGCGGCACCGAGCACGCCTGGGACTCGCGGGTCGTCCTCGGACTCGGCGCCGGCGCGGTGGCCGCCAGTGTCCTCTTCCTCGTCGCCGAGCACTTCGCCGCCGAACCCCTCATCCCGCTCCGGCTGTTCAGGGACTCCGTCTTCAACGTCACCGGCCTGGTGGGCCTCGTGACCGGCGTCGCCCTGTTCGGCGCCGCCAGCTATCTGCCGACGTTCCTGCAGATGGTCGACGGGGCCTCCGCCACCGAGTCGGGCCTCCTGATGCTGCCGATGATGGGCGGCATCGTCGGCGCCTCGATCATCTCCGGGCAGCTCATCAGCCACACCGGGCACTACAAGATCCACGCCGTCATCGGCGGGCTGCTGTCCGTCATCGGCATGTGGCTCCTGTCCCGCCTCGAAGCCGACACGCCCCGGCTGCACTACAGCATCTGGATGGCCGTCCTCGGCGCCGGCATCGGCATGGTGATGCCGGTCCTGATCCTCGCCGTGCAGAACTCCGTGCGCCCCGCCGACCTCGGCGCCGCCACCAGCGCCAACAACTACTTCCGGCAGATCGGCGGCAGCGTCGGCGCCGCGGTCTTCGGCACCCTCTTCGCCGACCGGCTCACCGACTCGCTCGAAGAACGCCTTCCCGCGCGCGCGGGTGCCAGGCTCCCCGACCCCGAGGCCATCACCCCGCAGCTCGTCCACGCCCTGCCCCCGGCACTGCGCGACGGCTACATCCGGGCGTACGCCGACGCCATGCCGCGGATCTTCCTCTACCTGGTGCCGGTCCTCGTCCTCGGCCTGCTCATCGCCTTCTTCCTCAAGGAGAAACCACTGGTGTCCTACGACGCCCCCGCCGCGGAGCCGGAGACCGCGTCCGTCGAGGCCCCGGTCCCACAGGCGCGTTCGCCGTACGCCTCGCAGAACCCGGTGTGCGGCACGGTGCGGCACCCCGACGGGACGGTCGTGCCCCGTGCGGCGCTCACCCTGATCGACGTCACGGGACAGCAGATCGGGCGGGGCACCAGCGGCGAGGACGGGCGGTACGCGCTGCCGACGCCGGGCTCGGGGGCGTACGTCCTGATCGCCGCGGCGGGCGGCCACCAGCCGCAGGCCGTCTCCGTGACCGTCGGGGAGCATCCCGTCGAGCTGGACATCGTCCTCGGCGGCACCGGACGCCTCGCCGGGAGCGTGGTCACCGCGGACGGAACCACCGTCCGGAACGCGATCGTCACCCTCACCGACGCGCACGGCGAGGTCGTCGCCACCACCCGCAGCGGACGCGAGGGCGGCTATGTCGTCACCGAGCTGGTGGCCGGCGAGTACACCCTCGCCGTCGGGGCGCCCGGCTTCCACCCGGCCGCGGTCCCCGTCACCGTCCGGGCGTCCCGGGAGACCCGCCAGGACGTCGAACTCGCCGGCACAGCCGCGTTGCGCGGCACCGTGCGGGCCGGCGGCGGACGGCCCGTCGAGGACGCGCGCGTGACGCTGCTGGACGCGGCCGGCAACGTCGTGGACACCCTCACCACCGGTCCGGACGGGACGTTCGGGTTCGTCGACCTGTCCAATGGCGAGTACACCGTCATCGCCGCGGGTTATCCGCCGGTCGCCACCGTGCTCCAGGTGGCCGGCGCAGGACGCACCGAACGCGATCTGCAGCTGGCACACGAGAACTGAAAACCTGTCAGTAACTTGGCCTCCTCGGGTCGTTCGCCCAGCTCAGCAGGGGCGCGCGGGGGCGCGCGCCGGTGTGATCCCACGGCATCAATTCCTGGATTGCCGCACATCGTGACCGCCCGGCGCCGTACCGTGGTGAAGGCGGCACAGATCTCGCGGAGCCGTGGGGAGAGAGGGCCTGGGCCATGGACCGTGGCACCGAGAGGGACGCACCTCCCAGCCCCGGAGCTGGGAACGGCGCGGCGGAGCACGCCGCGTCCGGCCGCATCCCGCTGGCGGTGGTCCTGGTGGACCGCGACGGCCTGGTCTCGCACTGGAGCACGGGTGCGTGCCGCCTCTTCGGCGCCGCCAAGGAAGAGGCGATCGGCCGGTCCGCGGTCGACCTGCTGCCCGTCTCCGGAGCGCTGCCGGAGGACGACGAGATCGCGCCCTACTGGGCGCACGCGGCCTACGACGGACTCGGCCCCGACCTCGAGACCTCCCTCGACGGCAGGCTGTCCTACCCCGCCGCGGGCCGCGCCCGCCTCACCGTCGCGGAACACGACCGGGCCGACGTGCTGTGGTGGGCCTACCCGCTGGTCGGCCCCGGACACGAGCGTCTGCTGGTCCTCGCCGCCGACGCGGGCGGACTCCGGCAGGACGACCCCGACGAGGACGTGACGTTCGAGCGGATCACGCCCGGCTTCGCCCTGCACACCGACTTCCCGGGCGCCGACGACCTGGCCCGCAGGCTCCCCGAGATCCTGCCCAGCATGAGCGTCGACGAGGGCGCGCGCATCGTCGGGCAGGTCCTCGAACTGGGCTACCCCGTCCTGGAGTTCAGCCAGAACGACCGGGTGCCCGTCACCCCCGACTGGGGCGTGCCCCGGCGCACCGAGCGCAAGGCCCGCCGCGAGCGCGCGGCCCGCGCCCTGGCCGAGGGACGGCCCGTCCCGCAGGACGTCGCCGAGGAGAGCGAGGACCTCGAGTACGCCGCCGTACGCGAGCGTCTGGAGTTCCTGAACGAGGTCAGCGGCCGTATCGGCACCTCGCTCGACCTGGCCAGGACCATCATCGAGGTCAGCAAGGCCGTCGTACCCCGCTTCACCGATGTCGCCGGCACCTATCTGCGCGAACAGGTCGTCGCCGGCGAGGAGTTCTCCGAGGGCGTTCCGGACACGACGACCATGTGGCACCGGGTCGCCCTGGAGCACACCGACGAACCCGGCCGCTGGGACGACGTCGTGCCGGTCGGCGAGGCCATGCCGTTCCCCGCGCACACGCCGTTCTTCCAGTGCATGACCAGCGGCGAACCCGTCCTCGTGCCGCGCATCAGCGAGCAGATGGGCCACGCCATCGCCTCGCAGTTCGAGAAGCGGGACATCCGGCCGCTCATCACGGGCCGCTCCATGCTGATCGTGCCCCTCAAGGCACGCAACGTGGTCCTCGGCTTCATGATCCTGCTGCGGCACCCCGAGCGCGTCGAGTTCAACGACATGGACCGGGTCACCGGCGCCGAACTCGCCGCCCGCGCGGGCCTGGTGCTCGACAACGCGCGCATGTACACCTACCAGGAGAGCGTCGCCGAGACCCTCCAGGACAGCATGCTGCCGCACATCCCGCCGCGCATGGCGGGCTGCGACATCGCCACCCGCTATCTGCCCGGCACGCTCCTCGGCCGCGTCGGCGGCGACTGGTTCGACTCCGTCAAACTGCCCGGCGCCCGCACCGCCCTGGTCGTCGGCGACGTCATGGGCCACGGCCTCAACTCGGCCGCCATGATGGGCCAGTTGCGAACGGCCGTCCAGACCATGGCCGCCCTCGACCTGCCGCCCGCCCAGCTGCTGCGCAACCTCGACGACCTCGCCCAGCGCCTCGGCGACACCTACCTCGCGACCTGTCTGTACGCCGTCTACGACCCGATCGCGAGCGAACTGCACCTCGCCAACGCCGGTCACATCCCGCCCGTCGTGGTCCGCGCCCGGGACGGCGGCAGCGAACTGCTCGACCTGCCCACCGGTGCTCCCATCGGCGTCGGAGGGGTCCCCTTCGAGGCGGTACGCGTGCGCGTGGAGCCCGGCGACCGGCTCGTGATGTGCACCGACGGCCTGGTGGAGGTGCGCGGCGAGGACATCGGCGTAGGACTGGCGACGCTCTGCGAGTCCGCCGCCCATCCGGCCGCCTCCATGGACGACGCCTGCGACACGATCATCCGGGCCCTCAACACGCGGGGCGGCCGCAAGGACGACGTGGCCCTGCTGATGGCCCGCCTGAACGGCATCGAACCCGACGACGTCGCCGAATGGCGGCTCCCCCTGGACCCGGCCGAGGTCGGCCGGGCCCGCGCGGTGGTCCGCGAGCAACTCCACGACTGGGGGCTGGCGAAGCTCTCGTACACCGCCGAGCTGCTGGTCAGTGAGCTCGTCACCAACGCCGTACGGCACTCCCACCACCGCCCCGTCGACCTGCGCCTGGTGCGCGGCGAGACGCTGCTGTGCGAGGTGGACGACGACGACCACGAGCTGCCGACCCTGCTGAGCGCGGGCCCGGGCGACGAGGCCGGGCGCGGCCTGCGCGTGGTGAGCACCCTCGCGCGTGAGTGGGGGACCAGCCGGACGAAGGCCGGCAAGACCGTGTGGTTCGAGCTGACGCTGCCGCGGCGCTGACCCCCGCCCCCTGGGGCACAGGGGGCGCACGACGGCGCACCCGGGTGGAAAGACCCGTGAAGGAATGCGCCACGCGCTTGTGGGCGTGACCTGGGCGCGATACACCGTACTCGCCCGTCACTCGGGTCGGGCGGCGTCGCACCCTGGGGAGTTGGTCATGAGCGTGACGAGTCGGTACCGAGAGGCCTGGGAGGGCTTCTGGCGTGAGGCTCCCGGCGAACAGGGGGCCGTGTTCTGGGACGCGGAACCGATCCTGACGGCCGGCGCCCACCTCGCCCTCTTCGAACCCCACATGATCGACCACGGACTGCCGTTGGTCGACCTCGGCTGCGGCAACGGCACCCAGACCCGGTTCCTCGCCGACCGCTTCCCGCACGTCCTCGGCGCCGACCTGTCCGCCGCCGCCCTCGACCACGCCCGGGACGCCGACCGGGCCGGACAGGCGACGTACCGGCTGCTGGACGCCGCCGGGAAGGGCGAGGCGGAGACCCTGCACGCGGAACTCGGCGACGCCAACGTCTACATGCGGGGCGTCCTCCACCAGGCCGACCCGGACGACCGGCAACCCCTGGTGGACGGGCTCGCCGCACTCCTCGGGGAACGCGGCCGGGCCTTCCTCGTCGAGCTCTCCGAGGCCGCCAAGCCCGTCCTCATGGGCCTGGCGCAGAGCCCCGAAGGGCCGCCGCCCAAGCTGGCGCCCGTCTTCCGGCACGGCATCGCGCCCGGCGACGTCGCCGACGACGCGATCCCCGGCTATCTGAACGTGGCCGGGCTGAGTGTCCTGGCGAGCGGGGACCTGCCGCTCGTCACCACGGAGTACCGGCCCGACGGCACCCGGATCGAACTCCCGTCGAAGTGGCTGGTGGCGGCCCGGGCGGCGTGACGCCGGTGGCGGTCGGGGTCACGGGGAACTCCACGCGTCGCAAAAACGTTGCCAACTCACGGCATTGTCAACGTAGTTGTTGTCGTAGTTGTCAACGAAAACCATGCCATGGAGGGCCCCACCATGACCCCGACCCACCCCCGCCCGACCCGGCGCGCCGTCCTCGGCGGCACCGCCCTGGCCGCCCTGGCCGTGACGGTCGGCGCCAGTCCGGCGAGCGCGACCCCGAAGGCGACCTGGCCGACGGAGTTCCCCCTTCCGAACGGCTGGCTTCCCGAGGGCATCGCCATCGGCAGCAAGCCGTACGCCTACCTGGGTTCGCGTGCCAACGGCGCGATCTACCGCACCGACCTGCGCACCGGAGAGGGCAAGGTCCTCTTCGCGGGCGGCACCGGCCTGATCTCCGTCGGCCTGAAGATCGACCACGACGGACTGCTGTACATCGCCGGGAACACGGGCGTCGCCCGGGTCCACGACTCCCGCACCGGCGAACTCCTCGCCACCCACCAACTCACCGAGGCCACCGGCCACTTCATCAACGACGTCACCCTGCTCGGTGACCGCGCCTGGTTCACCGACTCCCGCGACGCGGCGCTGTACGGCGTCCCGCGCGGCGGCAGGTCCGGCGACGTACGGGCCCTGCCGCTCACCGGCGACTGGACGCAACTGCCGGGCGTCAACAACGCCAACGGCATCGTCGGCACGCCCGACGGCCGCGGTCTGATCGTGGTCAAGAGCACGCCGGGCGAGCTGTACAACGTGAACGTCAAGACCGGCGTCGCCACGAAGATCACACTGGTCGGGCAGGCGGACGTGGTCAACGGCGACGGTCTGTGGCGCATCGGCCGCACGCTGTACGTCGTTCAGAACCGCCTGAACCTGATCAGCGTCTGGGACCTCGACGCCAAGGCCACCACCGCCACCCTGCGCAAGACGATCACCGACCCGCGCTTCGACGTGCCCACCACGGCCGCCCGCTTCGGTGACCGCCTCTACCTGGTCAACGCGCGCTTCACGACGACGCCGACGCCCGAGACGACGTACAACGCCGTCGCGGTCTCCTTCTGACCCTGCGCGGACAGCGATGCGCCCTCCGGTGCCACCGGCACCGGAGGGCGCATCGCCCTGAGGATGCCGTCAGTTGGCCGTGCGGCCGCGGCGGTACGCCACCCAGCCCGCGCCCAGCAGCGCCGCCGCGAGCGCGGCGACCCACAGCACGGTGACGCCGGTGGAGGCGAGGCTGCCGCCAGTGGTCGACGTGCCCGTCGTGCCCGTGCCGCCGGTCGTGGAGCCGGAGGTGCCGCCGCCGGTGGTGCCCGTGCTGCCGCCCGTCGTACCGGAGGAGCCGCCCGTGCCGCCCGTGTCACCGGTGCCCGGGTCGGTGTCCACCGGGTCCTGGCCGACGAAGGCGACCGGGACCTTCACGTCCTGGGAGCGGTCGCCGGAGAGGGTGTGGTCGGCGCGGGTGGCGAGCACGCAGGTGGCCTTGAAGCAGTCGGTGAACTCGTCCTTGGCGTCCACGGTCAGCTCGACCTCGAAGGAGCCGCCCGCCTCGTACGGGGTCGCCAACTCCTCGCCGTAGTCGGGCGGGTTGGAGGAGATCCACGCCGAGGAGTGGGACGCGCCGGACATGTCGACGCCGCCGATGCACGGCGTGGGCAGCTCGCCGTCGCCGTTGTCGACGCACAGGGCGACGTAGATGCCCTTGTCCTCGTCGTAGCCGGAGCCGGTGATCTTCAGGGTCTGGTCCTCGGTGGCGAGGTTGTTGACCGGGGTGACGGTGAGCTTCTGGCCCTCGGGGCCGGTGACGGTCTTGCTGCCGGACGGCTCGTCGTCCTCGCCGCCGTCGTTGCCCCCGTCGCCACCGGCCTCGGTGACCGTGAGGGTGACGGGTGAAGTACGCGTCGTGCCCACGGAGTTGGTGAACTCGGCGCGGTACTCGTAGCCGTCCTGCGCCGTCTTCGCGGTGAAGGAGTACGCGTTCTTCGTCGCGCCCTCGACGGTGTTCCAGGTCTGGCCGCCGTCGGGGCTGACCTGCCAGCGCACGGTGGGCTCCGGGGTGCCCTCGGCGGCGGCGACGAACGTCACCTCGTCACCCGGGGCCACCGACTGGTCGGTGGGGGACTGGGTGACCTCGGGGGAGACGCGGCGGTCGAGCTTGACGACCTTGCTCTCCGCCTGGTGGGTGAGGTAGACGGACGTGGCGCCCGGGGCGACGGCGATGCCCGCCAAGGTGCCGGCCCGGCTGCCCGGAAGGGAGACCGGTTCGGCGGCCTGCTCGAAGGTGGCGCCGTCGAAGACCTGCAGGGCGCCGACGTTGTCCGAGCCGTTGTCGGCGTTGCCGTAGTCCTCGCGCAGGACGAAGGCCTCGCCGGTGGTCCGGTCGAAGCCGGCCGCCGTGGGCCGGTCGTTGCCGTTGCCCTTCAGCGTGGTCAGCAGCTTGGCGTCCTTGTCGAAGACGAGCACGTCGTCCCCGCTGCCCACCCAGACGTTGCCGGTCGCCGGGTCCGGCTCGACGAAGAACACGGACGCCGCCGGGAGTTCGGCCGTGGCCGTGACCGCGAAGGAGCCGGTGTCCACGCGGCGGAGCTGCCCGCCCGTGACGCCGGCGGACCAGGCGGCCTTGTGCGCGGCGTCGACGCCGAGCAGGGCCCCGCCGTCGAGGGTGAGGGTGCGCTCGACCGCGCCGGTGGTGATCTCCAGCTCGGAGAGGGCGGGGCCCTGCGCGACCAGGACGGTCGAGGCGTCGGTGCCCTGGCCCATGCCGGTGATCGTGGCGCCGGTCAGCCACACACCCTTCGCGGCCGGGTCGCCGTCCTTGGCGGTGCCGATTCCCCGCAGCGGGTAGTGGAACACGACCCCGTCTCCGGAGATCGGTGCGACGACCTGGCGGACCACCCGGGCGGCCAGGGTGCCGGTGGAGCCGGGGGCCTGGGCGATGTGGCCGAGGACCTTGCCGTCCTTCGCGTCGAGGACGTACAGACCCTGCTCGGCCACGTCCGCGGTGTCGACGATGTTGTCCGAACCGACGTACAGCTTCCCCGAGTCGGGGTGCAGCAGCAGGTCCAGAGGCCGGCCCGCGGCGGTGAACTCGGCCGACCTCGCATAGCTGACCGTGCCGGCCGGTACGTCCACTCCGTCCCCGCCGCCGTTCCCGTCGCCGGGGTCCTGGCCCTGGAAGGTGAGGGGGATACGGACGTCCTGGGAGCGGTCGCCGGTGCCGTTGTGGTCGACGCGGGTGACGACCGAGCAGGCGACCTGGAGGCAGTCGAGACCGCCGTCCTTGGCCTTGACCTCGAGCTCGACGTCGAAGGTGCCGCCCTCGCCCCACGGGATGGCGACCGTGCCGGCGCCCTCGTCCGGGGCGCCCACGGGAATGATCCACTTCGAGGAGCCGCTGTCGCCCTCCTGGTCGGCACCGCCGAGGCAGGGGGTGGGGATGCGGTTGTCGCCGTTGTCCTTGCACACCGCGACGTAGATGCCCTTGGTGTCGTCGTAGGCCTCGCCGGTGACGCGGAGGGTCTCGCCGGCCGGGTCCAGGCCGGCGGAGGCGGAGACGGTGAGCTTCTGGCCGTCCTTGCCGAGCGCCGTCCTCGGCGTGTCGGCGGCCTGGGCGGCGGAACCGACGGTGACGGCCGTCGCCGCGGCCGCCACCAGGGCGGCGGCGCCGAGGAGCGCCGCCGGGCGTCTGAGCCGGGGGCGCGCCGCCCGGGCCGTCGTGTCGTCTTTCATGAAGGGTTCCTCACTGGTCGGGTGCGCCCGGCACTCCGGTCGCGCGAGAGCCGGGCCCCGGGTGCGAGGGGCCCGGTCCGACGGGCGCCTACTGGAAGGTGATCGGGACGTGCACGTCGTACTTGCGGTCGTTGGTGTCGAAGTGGTCGGCGCGCGTGACGATCGCGCAGGTGACGTCGTCGCCGCAGACGCTGCCGTCGTCGAGGGTGGCCTTGACGTAGATCTGCACGGTGAAGGTGCCGCCGGTACCGAACTTGGAGCTGTTGGCGAACATGCCGCCGAAGGTGTTGTTGACCCAGTGCGAGGCGCCGGTGGAGCCGTCCTCGTCCTGGCCGCCCAGGCACGGGGTGGGCTTGTTGACGCCCGGCGCGCCGTCGATCACGCACAGGCCGACGTAGATGCCCTGGCCGGTGTTGAAGCCGGAGCCGGTGACGGTGATGACCTGGCCCGCCGTGGCGGCCGTGTTCGGGGCGGTCACCGACAGGTTGTAGGTGGTGCTGCCGTCGACGATCGTGCGCGTCGAGGTGGCGGCGGAGGCGGAGGTCGCCAGGCCCAGGGTGAGGGCGGCGGAGGCGGTGACGGCGAGGGCGGCACGGGCCGAGGTACGGGCGGAAGGAACGGCTCTCATGGTGAGCACTTCACCTCTCTGGGTGCTGCGGAACCCCGCGGGGGGTTAGGTAAGGCAAACCTAAATACGATTTCCCGAAGCTTGTCAACAGAAGGCAAAGAGTTCTCAAGTGCCTTGGCGACCAACGGAGTTGGGCATGCAGAGGAGCGGACCGTGCGGCCCGCTCCTCGATGCGAATTCGCTCCCGCCAACACGCCGGATCAGTCCGAGGCCGGCCGGACCTCGAACTCCGTGAGCGCCCTGCGCTCCCCGGAGACGGTGTAGAGCTCGACGGTGTGCGCGCCCGCGGTGGCCGTCGCGTACACCGGGAAGACCAGAACGACACGGCCCTGCGCGTCGGCGACCGCCTGGTACCGGGTGTCCTCGTCGATCGCGACGAGCACCACCTCGCCGGGCTCGAAGCCCGCGCCGGTGGCTTCCTGTTCGCCGCCCGCCTCCAGACCGGCGTGGGCCACCGCGGCGGAGGGCTCCGCCTCCTGCTGCGGCGCCGTCCGCTGTTTCTCCGGCGTCGTGACGCTCGGGGACGGCTGCGGCGTCTCGTCCGGCCGCGCAGGGACCTCGGGCACGTCGTCGGCGGCGCCCGTTCCCACGGTCACATCGAGACGACCGAGACCGTCCCCCTCCGCGAACTGCCGCCCGCTCCACTCCGACAGCAGCCGGGCGCCCTCGTCCGTCAGGGCCGCCCGCAGCCCGGTCCAGGTCACGCCGCCCGCACGTACGGCGGGTGCGGTGTCGCCGGGTGTCACTCCCGCCAGGGCCAGTTCACGGGCCTCGCCCCCGACGGCCGTACGCGCGTACAGCGCGCCCGCGCCCTCCCGCAGCTCCAGCCGCAGGCCGCCGAACGTCAGGGACCGCGCGGCGCCGGCCAGTCGGGCCGTACCGGCCAACTCGACCTCCGCCTCGCCCGTCTCGGGGTTCGCGCCGCCGCCGGTGGCCGGGAACCAGGCACGGTCCGCGGATCCTCGTACGGCGGGCTCGGCGACGTCGAACGAGACGCCCCGGTCGGCGAGTTCGGCGTCGGCCGTGCTCCAGCTCGCGTACCCTCCGGACACCTCACGGGGGAACGCCGCGCCGTCCTGCGCGGTCGCCATGCCCGGGCTCAGCAGTGCGAGCAGGACGCCGCCGGCCAGAGCGGCGGCGCCGGGTCTTTTCACCATCTTCCATCTCCCTCTTGATATGAGGTTGGGTCGCTGTCGGCGAGCGCGTTCTCGTGCCCGCCTCAGTCGGCGCTCGGGCCGCCCGCGTGCCCCGTCCGGCGCCGACGCGCCCAGAACCAGGTGCCGGTACCGGCCGCGACCAGACCGGCCGCGGTGAGCCCGATCGTCAGGGCGGCGGAGCCGGTGCCGGCCAGCGGTCCGCTCGACGTCGGGTCTTCGGAGTCGCCCGAACCGCCCGTCGTGCCGCCCGTGGTGCTCGCGCCGGTCGAGGCGCTGGGCGTCGCAGAGGCGGTGCTGTCGCCCGGCGCGCCCGCGCCGCTGCCGGCGAACGTCACCGGGATGCGGGCCGTCTGGCTCTGGTCGCCGCCGCGCGTGTGGTCGTTGCGGGTGATCACCGCGCAGCTCACGCCGGACTTGGTGCAGTCGGTGTTCGCGTCCTTCGCGCGCACCTTGAGCTGGACGCTGAACGTGCCCTTGTGTCCACTGCCTCCGTACGGCTTCGCCAGACCCTCGCCGTACGACGGCGGGTTGGAGGAGACCCACACCGACGCCCCCGACTCGCCGGACATGTCGACACCGCCGACACACGGCGTGGGCGTCTTGCCGGCGCCGTTGTCCACGCAGAAGGCGACGTAGACGCCCTTCTCGGTGTTGTAGCCGGTGCCGGAGACCGTCACCGTCTCGCCTGCCGGGTCGAGGCCCAAGGCCTTGGAGACGGTGAGTTTCTGTCCCTCGGGCCCTGTCGCCGACGTCCCCGCGGCCACCGCGGGCGAAGCCGTCGCGAGCGTCAGAGTGATCGCCGCGAGCGCGGCGGATGCTGCAACTCGCCTGCCCCGCAGGCCACTTGCCCCATTCACGTCAACACCCCCACCAGAAGTTATTAAGGTAAACCTAACCTAAGCTACTCCTCCGTTGCAGGGGGCCCAGGAGACTCGAAAGGCCGAGCGATGCGAATGTCCGGTAGATCCCAACAATCCCCGCGGCGCCGGGCTTTCGCCCTCGTCGTCCTGGCGCTCGCGCTGCTGACGGCCGCCTGCGGCGGTGGCACCGGTTCGTCGGGAACCTCGGGTGCGGACGCGTCACCGGCGTCCGCGAGCGAGCGGGCCGCGGCGGCCGAGAAACAGCTCGCGAAGAACACCCTCCTGCCCCTCCAGGGCAAGGCGCCCGCACCGCAGTTGCCGGTGACCGTCGACTCCTCCGACGGGCGGAAGGTGACCGTGAACGACGCCTCGCGCATCCTGCCGCTCAACGGCGGTGTGGCGGAGATCGTGTTCACGCTGGGGCTCGGCGACCGGGTCGTCGGCCGGGACATCACCGCCACCTTCGCGGAGGCGAAGAAACTCCCGCAGGTCACCCAGGCGCACGACGTGAGCGCGGAGAGCGTGCTGTCCCTGCGGCCCACCGTGGTGCTCGCCGACACCGACACCGGGCCGCGGGAGGCCATCGACCAGATCCGCGACGCCGGCGTCCCCGTCGTCGTCCTCGACCCGGCGACCGAACTGGCCGACGTCGCAACGCGTACCACCCGTATCGCCGAGGCCCTGGGCGTCCCGGAGGCGGGCAAGGCCCTCAACGCCCGCATCGCCGAGGAACTCGCGGCGGCGAAGGCGGCCGTGCCGCAGGGCAGCAGGCCCAAGGTGGCCTTCCTCTACATGCGGGGCAGCGCGGCCGTCTACCTCATGGGCGGGAAGGGGTCCGGTGCGGATTCGCTGATCGACGCGGCGGGTGCCGTGGACGCGGGTGTCGAGGCGGGCCTGGACAAACCGTTCACACCGCTCACCAGTGAGGCCCTGGTCTCCGCCCAGCCCGACGTGATCCTGATGATGGACAAGGGGCTCGCCTCGGTCGGCGGCGTCGACGGCCTGGTCGACATTCCGGGGATCCGCGAGACACCGGCCGGGGCGGACCGGCGGATCGTGACAGCGGAGGACGGTGTTCTGCTGAGCTTCGGACCGCGCACGCCGCTGGTCATCGACATCCTCGTGGACCGGATCCACCAGGGCTGAGGACGGGGCCGCTCTCCCGCCCGGGCGGAAGCTTCCTGGCCGGTCGTCCCATCCCCGCGTAACGTGACGGGGCATGAAGATCCTGATCAGCGCCGACATGGAGGGCGCCACCGGGGTGACCTGGCCGGCCGACGTACTGCCGGGGACACCGCAGTGGGAGCGGTGCCGCTCGATGTTCACCTCGGACGTCAACGCCGCCGTCCTGGGCTTCTTCGACGGCGGCGCGGACGAGGTGCTCGTCAACGAGGCCCACTGGACGATGCGCAACCTCCTCCTCGAACGGCTCGACGAGCGGGCCGAGATGCTCACCGGGCGGCACAAGTCGCTGTCCATGGTGGAGGGCGTGCAGCACGGGGACGTGGACGGCATCGCCTTCGTCGGCTACCACGCGGGCGCCGGCATGGAGGGCGTCCTCGCCCACACCTACCTCGCCAACTCCATCACCGGCGTGTGGCTGAACGACGTACGGGCGAGCGAGGGGCTCCTCAACGCGCACGTCGTCGCCGAGCACGGAGTGCCCGTCGTCCTCGTCACCGGCGACGACGTGGCCTGCGAGGACGCCCTCGGCTACGCCCCCGAGGCGCTGAAGGTCGCCGTCAAGGACCACGTGTCGCGGTACGCGGCCGTGTGCCGCACGCCGGCCAGGACCGCCGCCGACATCCGCGCCGCGGCGAAGGAGGCGGCCGGGCTGGCGAGGCGACAGGATCCGGTCGGCGGCGGACCGTATACAGTCGCCCTCGAATTCGACGCCGAACACCTCGCGATGGCCGCCACCGTCGTGCCGGGCGTGACGCGTGTCGGAGAACGGAAGGTGGCGTACACCAGCGGCACCATGTACGACGGGATCCGCACCTTCAAGGCGGTCACCACGATCGTCTCGGCCGCGGTGGAGGAGCAGTATGGCTGACCAGCCCGACCAGCAGGCCCTGGACGAGGTCGTCGAGTTCACCTCCGACCTCATCCGCATCGACACCACCAACCGGGGCGGCGGCGACTGCCAGGAGCGGCCCGCCGCCGAGTACGCCGCCGCCCGGCTGGCCGAGGCGGGCCTGCAGCCCACCCTGCTGGAGCGCACCAAGGGCCGCACCAACGTGGTCGCCCGCATCGAGGGCACCGACCCGTCGGCCGACGCGCTGCTCCTGCACGGTCATCTGGACGTCGTACCCGCCGAGGCGCGGGACTGGAGCGTGCACCCGTTCTCAGGGGAGATCCGCGACGGGGTGGTCTGGGGGCGCGGCGCGGTCGACATGAAGAACATGGACGCGATGATCCTCGCCGTGGTGCGGGACTGGGCGCGCAGCGGAGTACGGCCCCGGCGGGACATCGTGATCGCGTTCACCGCCGACGAGGAGGCCAGCGCGGAGGACGGCTCGGGGTTCCTCGCCGAAGAGCACCCCGGCCTGTTCGAGGGCTGCACGGAGGGCGTCAGCGAGTCGGGGGCGTTCACCTTCCACGACGGGAGCGGGCGGGAGCTCTACCCGATCGCCGCCGGCGAGCGCGGCACGGCCTGGCTGAAGCTCACCGCGCGCGGACGGGCCGGGCACGGCTCCAAGGTGAACCGGGACAACGCCGTCACACGTCTGGCCGCCGCGATCACCCGGATCGGCGAGCACGACTGGCCGCTGCGCCTGACCCCGATCGTGCGCGCCGCCCTCACCGAACTCGCCGCGCTGTACGGCATCGAGACAGACCTCGCCGACGTGGACGCCCTCCTGGACAAGCTCGGCCCGGCGGCCGCGCTGGTCGAGGCGACCGTCCGCAACAGCGCCAACCCGACCATGCTGGACGCCGGTTACAAGATCAACGTGATTCCGGGGGAGGCCGTGGCGTATGTCGACGGACGGTATCTCCCCGGCGCCGAGGGCGAGTTCCGCACGACCCTTGACCGGCTCACCGGACCTGACGTGGAGTGGGAGTTCCACCACCGGGAAGTGGCCCTGCAGGCGCCGGTGGACTCGGCGACGTACGCGAGGATGCGGGCCGCCGTCGAGGAGTTCGCGCCGGAGGGACACGTGGTGCCGTACTGCATGTCCGGCGGCACGGACGCCAAGCAGTTCTCCCGCCTCGGCATCACCGGCTACGGCTTCGCGCCGCTGAAGCTCCCGGAGGGCTTCGACTACCAGGCCCTCTTCCACGGGGTCGACGAACGCGTGCCCGTCGAGGCGCTCCACTTCGGCGTCCGGGTGCTCGACCGCTTCCTGCGCACGGCCTAGCCGAACATGGGGGACGAAGTGCGGACGTTGGCGTGCGGTTCCTGGCCCTCGCCCATCGACGCGGCGCTCGCCGCCGCGCACGACGGGCATCCCGAGTACGTCGGCTTCGTCGGCGACGAGCCGTGGTGGACCGAGCCACGGCCCACCGAAGGAGGCCGGCGCACCCTGGTGCGGCGCGGCGCCGACGGCACCGAGGAGTCGGTGCTGCCCGCGCCGTGGAACGTGCGCAGCCGGGTCATCGAGTACGGCGGACAGCCCTGGGCCGGGGCGGTGGTCGACGGCGAACCGCTCGTCGTCTTCGTGCACTTCGCCGACCAGCGGCTGTACCGGTACCGCCCGGGCGGCGTGCCCCGCCCGCTGACGCCGGTGTCCCCGGTCGGCGGCGGGCTGAGGTGGGCCGACCCGCAGGTGCTGGTCGACCGCGGTGAAGTGTGGTGCGTGCTGGAGGAGTTCACCGGCGACGGACCCGTCGACGTGCGGCGGGTGCTCGCCGCCGTGCCGCTGGACGGTTCGGCGGCACAGGACCGGGACGGCGTACGCGAACTCACCGACGAGCGGCACCGCTTCCTCACCGGCCCCCGGATCTCGCCGGATGGGCGGCGCGCGGCCTGGCTCGCCTGGGACCACCCGCGCATGCCGTGGGACGGGTCGGAACTGGTCCTCGCCGGGATCGGCGGGGACGGCACCTTCCACGGGGCGCGGACCGTGGCCGGCGGGCCGGAGGAGTCGATCGCGCAGGTCGAGTGGTCGACAGACGGCCGTCTACTGTATGCAGCCGACCGTTCGGGCTGGTGGAACCTGTATGCAGAAGACCGAGTACCGAATGAAGTAGACGGCCTACCGAGCGTGGAACGCGGCGTACCGCTCTGCCCCCGCGAGGAAGAATTCGGCGGCCCCCTCTGGAAACTGGGCCACCGCTGGTTCGCCCCGCTGGAGAGCGGTCTGATCGCCGTCGTGCACGGTCGCGGCGCCACCACGCTCGGGATCCTCGACCCGGAGACCGGAGAGGTGGTCGACGCGGCGGGACCCTGGACCGAGTTCGCGCCCACCCTCGCGGTGCACGGCGACCGGGTCGTCGCCGTCGGGGCGAGCCCGCGCAGTGCGTACGAGGTGGTCGAACTGGACGCCCGGACCGGCCGCGCCCGGGTGATCGGCGCCGCCCACGACGACGTCGTGGACCCCGCGTACTACCCCGAGCCCCAGATCCGCACCTTCACCGGACCCGCCGGGCGGGACATCCACGCCCACATCTACCCGCCCCACAACCCCGGGTGTGCGGCGCCCGGCGGCGAGTTGCCGCCGTACGTCGTCTGGGCGCACGGCGGCCCCACCGGCCGGGCGCCGCTCGTGCTCGACCTGGGGATCGCCTATTTCACCTCGCGGGGCATCGGTGTCGCCGAGGTCAACTACGGGGGTTCGACCGGGTACGGCCGGGAGTACCGGGGCCGGCTGCGCGAGCAGTGGGGCGTGGTCGACGTGGAGGACTGCGCGGCCGTGGCGGTCGCCCTCGCCGACGAGGGCACCGCCGACCGCGACCGGCTCGCCGTGCGCGGCGGCAGCGCCGGCGGCTGGACCGCGGCGGCCTCGCTCGCCGGCACCGACGTCTACGCCTGCGGCACGATCATCTACCCCATCCTCGACCTGGCCGGCTGGGCGACGGGGGAGACCCACGACTTCGAGTCGCAGTACCTGGAGAGCCTGGTCGGGCCGTACGCCGAGGTGCCCGCCCGGTACGCGGAGCGCTCGCCCACCGAGCACGCCGACCGGGTCACCGTGCCCTTCCTGCTGCTCCAGGGGCTGGACGACGTGATCTGTCCGCCCGCGCAGTGCGAGCGCTTCCTGGCCCGCATGGAGGGACGGCGGGTGCCGCACGCCTACCTCGCGTTCGAGGGGGAGGGGCACGGGTTCCGGCGGGCGGAGACCATGATCCGGGCCCTGGAGTCGGAACTCTCCCTGTACGCCCAGGTCTTCGGGCTGAACCCGCCCGGCATCCCGACCCTGGAGCTCGCCAAGTGAAGCCACTCGTACGGCCGTCCAGACTCGCCCCGGGGGCCCGCGTGGCCGTGGTGGCGCCCAGTGGGCCGGTGGCGGAGGAGCGGCTGCAGGCCGGGCTCGACATCCTGCGCGGCTGGGATCTCGACCCGGTGGTCGCGCCCCATGTGCTGGACCTGCACGGTGAGTTGGGCTACCTGGCGGGTTCGGACGCCGATCGCGCCGCCGACCTGCAGCAGGCCTGGTGCGACCCGTCCGTGGACGCGGTGCTGTGCGCGCGGGGCGGATACGGGGCGCAGCGGATGGTCGACCTGCTCGACTGGGAGGCGATGCGGGCGGCCGGCCCGAAGGTGTTCGTGGGGTTCAGCGACATCACGGTGCTGCACCAGGCGTTCGCCACCCGGCTGGATCTGGTCACGTTGCACGGACCGGCGGCCGCCGGTGCCGACTTCGTCAAGAACGCCGGGGCACAGGAACACCTGAAGGCCACGCTGTTCGCTCCGGAGACCGTCCGCGTCATCGCCTCCGCGGGTGCCGCCCTGGTCCCGGGACGGGCCCGTGGCGTCACCCTCGGCGGCTGCCTGAGCATGCTCGCCTCCGACCTCGGCACCCCGCACGCCCGCACCTCGGCACGCGGCGGGCTGCTGTTCCTCGAGGACGTGGGCGAGCAGGCGTACCGCGTCGACCGGATGCTGACCCAACTCCTGCGCGGCGGATGGCTCGACGGTGTCACGGGGATCGCGCTCGGCTCCTGGGCCGGGTGCGGTCCGTACGGCGCACTGCGCGCCGTCCTCGCCGACCGGCTCGGCGGCCTCGGTGTCCCCGTGGTCGAGGAGTTCGGGTTCGGGCACTGCGAAGGGGCCCTGACCATACCCTTCGGCATCGCCGCCGAACTCGACGCCGACACAGGCACATTGACGCTCGACGAAGCGGCTCTGCGCTGATCCCGGCTCGCTGAATTCCCGTCAAGAAACACTCGTACCGGTGATTGACCTCGCCTGACACGTGTCACACCATGACTACCGACTGGTACTTACCGGTCGGTAAGTCGGGTTGTCCTCGGTGTGGTCGTCCGTCCTCAGTGTGGAGGTCTACGTGTCCCGTCGTGTGCCCCGTTCCCGAGTGCCCCGTTCCCGAGTCCCGCTCGCTCTCCTGCTCGGCGCCACGCTCACCGCACCTCTCGCGCTCCCCACTCCGGCCGCCGCCGCGACCGGCCAGTACACGGTCACCGCACTGAAGTTCACCGTCCAGACGGGCGGCCGCACCTGCACGGTCGACGCCGACCTGTACCGGCCGGCCGGTGCGGACCGCGCCCACCCCGCACCCGCCGTGCTCGCCACGAACGGCTTCGGCGGCAGCAAGGCGGACGGCCAGACCGACGCCATCGGCAAGGCCTTCGCCCAGCGCGGATACGTCTCGCTCGTCTACTCCGGGCTCGGCTTCGGCAGGTCCGGCTGTCTCATCTCGCTCGACGACCCGACGATCGACGGCCTGGCGGCCGCACAGCTCGTCGACTTCCTGGGCGGGAAGCGGGCCGCCGACGACGGCACGCAGGCCGACTTCGTGACCCTCGACGCGCCGGGCGACCCACGCATCGGCATGGTGGGCGGCTCCTACGGGGGAGCCATCCAGCTGGCGACGGCCGCCGTCGACCACCGGGTCGACGCCCTCGTCCCCATGATCACCTGGAACGACCTGTCCTACTCGCTCGCCCCGAACAACGTGGCGGGCCACAGGAGCGTGCCCGGCGCCTTCAAGTGGCAGTGGGCGAACGGCTTCTACCTGATCGGCGAGGGCCAGCCGCTGCTGGAGCCGAGCCTGGACCCGTCCCGCATCAACTCCCTCGCCTGCCTGCACTTCGTCACCAAGGCCTGCGAGACCGTCCGCACGCTCAACTCCGGGAGCTACCCGGCGGAGCGGACCGCCGAGCTGCTGGCCTACGCCCGCAGCGTGTCGCCGGTGTCGTACCTGAGCCGGGTGAAGGCACCCACCCTGCTGGTCCAGGGGCAGGCGGACAGCCTCTTCAACCTCAACGAGGCGACGGCGACGTACAAGAGCCTCAAGGCACAGGGCACGACCACCAAGATGATCTGGCAGTCGTGGGGACACAGCGGCGGGACCTCCGACCCGGCCGCCGGTGAACTCAACCTTTCCCAGGGCAACTTGGAGTCCAGTTACGTCGGCAGGCGGATCCTCGCCTGGTTCGACCGGTATCTGGGCCGGCGCACGGACGTCGACACGGGCCCGGCCTTCGCCTACTACCGGGACTGGATCACCGACCCGAACGGCACCTACGCGACGGCCGACCGGCTGCCCGCGCCGAGCCGCACGCTGTACCTGTCCGGCGACGGCAAACTCGTCGACAACCGCAGGAAGGTGACGCGAGGCAGTCGTACGTACACCAACTGGCCGGTCGCGACGAGCCATTCGGAGAACTCGCTCTACGGAGTCCTCGGGCTGCCGGACCCGGCGCCCTACGACACCAAGGGCACCCACCTCGGCTGGACCAGCGAGCCGCTGAAGCGCACCACCGACGTCGTGGGCGCGCCCAGGGCCACGCTCAAGGTGGTCTCCCCGAAGGCCGAGCGCACCCAGAACTCCGGCAACGCCGCCGACCGCCTGGTCCTGTTCGCCAAGCTCTACGACATCGCCCCCGACGGCACGAAGACGCTGGTGCACCGGCTGGTCGCGCCCGTCCGCGTGCCGGACGTGACCAAGAGCTTCACGGTGACGCTGCCGGGGATCGTGCACCGCTACGAGAAGGGACACCGACTGCGGTTCGTGGTCGCGGCGAGCGACGGCGCGTACTTCGGGAACCGGGGGATCAAGCCGGTGACCGTGGTCAGCGCTCCCCGGCACACGGGAGTGCTGGAGCTGCCGGTCGCCGGGGAGTGAGCGGTCGTAGGGTGACGGAATGCCGCACAGCGACTCCCCCTATCTCGCCGAAGGCCCCCACGTGGGCATACGTCACTTCACCTACGAGGACGGTGCCGAGTTCACCGCCCGGGTCCGGGAGAGCAAGGAGCTGCACCATCCGTGGCTCTTCCCGCCCGACAGTGCCGGCGCCTACACCGCGTACGCCGGGCGGCTGATCGAGGATCCGTCCAAGGCCGGGTTCCTGGTCTGCGAGAAGCGGGAGGAGGGTGCCGTCGCGGGGTTCGTCAACATCAACAACATCGTCGAGGGCGGCTTCCAGTGCGGGGCGCTCGGGTACGGGGCCTTCGCGCACGCCGCCGGGCGCGGACTGATGCGGGAGGGTCTCGACCTGGTCGTGGGGTACGCGTTCGGGGCGATGCGGCTGCACCGGCTGGAGATCAACGTGCAGCCCGGCAACGCCGCGTCGATCGCGCTGGCGCGCCGGTGCGGTTTCCGGCTGGAGGGCTTCTCGCCGAAGATGATCTTCATCGACGGGGCCTGGCGGGATCACGAGCGGTGGGCGATCACCACGGAGATGCGGGCTTCCGGTGGCTCCTCGCGTCGGCGAGGATGACCCGCATGCGGAACATCGTCGTGCTCGACGCCCCCTCCAACCTGGGTCTGCGTCCGCCCGCCCCCGGGACCGTGCCCGGCTGCTACAAGCTCGCGGGTGCGCTGCGCGAGCAGCGGATCGTGCAACGGCTGGGAGCTCTGGAGGGCGGCGTGGTCGTGCCGCCGCGCTACGACCTCGGTGACTGGCAGGAGGGCGACGGCGTCTTCAACGCCGCCGCCCTCGCCTCGTACACCCGCGCCCTCGCGGACCGCATCGAGCGGCACGTCCGCGCCGGGGACTTTCCCCTCGTCCTCGGCGGCGACTGCTCCATCCAGCTCGGCGCCAGTCTCGCGCTGCGCCGCATCGGGCGGTACGGGCTGGCCGCGGTGGACGCCTCGCCGGACTTCCGGCACCCCGGCAACTCCGAGCGGATCGGGGCGGCGGGCGGCGAGGAGGTCGCCCTGGCCACCGGGCGCGGGCAGGAGGACCTGACGAACCTGGAAGGGCTTCGGCCCTACCTGAAGGACGAGGACGTACGGCTCTTCGGCATCCGTGACTGCTTCGAGGACGCCCGGGCCGAACTCGCCGCCCTGAAGATCCCCGTCGTCACCGTCGGCGATATCCGGGAGTGGGGTGCGGACGCCCTGGCCCGCGCCACCGCCCAGTCCTTCGCGGTGCCTCAACTGGACGGCTTCTGGGTGCACCTGGACGCCGACGTGCTCGACCCGAGCGTGATGCCGGCCGTCGACAGCCCGGACCCGGACGGCCTCGTGCCCGACGAACTCGTCGCCCTGCTGCGGCCGTTGCTCGCCTCCGCGCAGTGCGTCGGCCTCAACGTCACGATCTACGACCCCGATCTGGACCCGGAGGGCACGGCGGGCGCGCTGCTCACCGACGTGGTCGTGTCCGCGTTCGCCGAGGCGGGCTGAGCTACACGCCGCCGCGGTCCGCGTACTCGTACACCGACCCGTCCGGGTGCAGCGCGATCAGGTTGCGGCCCGCCGGGGTGGGGACCGGGCCCGCGATGACGCGGGCGCCCAGTTCCGTCAGGACCCGGTGGGCCTCGTCGACGTCCTTCACGGCGATCGTCGCGGTGACCTTGCGCAGCACCTCCAGCTCGGCCTCGGGCCCGCTCATCAGCAGGAAACAGCCGACCGCGGCGACCTGAACGCCGCCGCGTTCGAAACGGAGGGCTCTGCCGCCCGCCAGCCGCTCGTAGAAGGGGACCGCTGTCTCCAGGTCGTCGACGCATACGCGCAGCGTGGCTCCCAGAATGTCCATGTGGACGAGCCTAGTTGGGGCGGCCGGGAGAGCGAGATCGTTTCACATGATCCGACCGTCCCGCCCGTCCCGACCGCCAGGTTCTCCACGCCTGCGAGCGGGGCGGGCAGCCCCCGGGCCGCAGCGTTACGCGCCGGTGACCGCGGGTACCCGGCGGGCATGGACCGCTTGGATCATCTGGAGCATCTGGACAGGCAGCTGGTCGACGAGCTGGCGCAGGTGGCGCGCGAGACCGTGCGCGACGAACTGCGCGAGCAGACTCGCAAGCAGCGCCGCAAGGCCATGTTGTACGGCGCCTCGGGCGCCGTCGCCCTGTACGCGGGCGCCGCTCTCGCGCTCGCCGTGGGACTGGCCCTCGCCATCGGTCTGCCGGACTGGGCCGCCGCACTGATCACCGCGGCGATCCTCGGTGCCCTGGCCTACGTGCTGCGCGGCGCCGCGCGGCCCTCCGCGTCCCGGCCGACGCACGACCGCGAGGCGGAACTGGCCGCGGAGCGGGACCGCGCCCACGGCGCCGCCGCGCCCGTCGGCCCGCCCGGCGGCCTCGGCAACGCGGCGTACCCGCCGATGCCGCCCGTCGCGCCCGGCGGCGTGGGCGGGGCCACCGGTGCGCCGGGGGCGGGGGCACCGCCGCCCGGCCTGGCCGGAGGGCCGGCGCCGCGCCCCGACGACGTCGACCCCGAGCAGCCGCACCACCGGGCGTGATGCGTGGTGCGCGACTTCCGCAGGGGGCCGCTGTCGCAGCACGGCAAGGTCGTCGTGGTGACCGGCGCCAGCGGCGGCGTGGGCCGGGCCACCGCCCGGGCCTTCGCCGCCCGGGGCGCCAGTGTCGCCCTGCTGGCCCGGGGCCGCGAGGGCCTCGCCGCGGCGGCCGACGAGGTGCAGCGCGCCGGCGGTGAGGCGCTCGTCGTCACCGTGGACATGGCCGACGCGAAGGCGGTCGACGACGCCGCGCAGCAGGTCGTCGACGCCTTCGGGCACATCGACGTCTGGGTCAACAACGCCTTCGCCGGAGTGTTCGCCCCGTTCACCGAGATCACCCCGGACGAGTTCCGGCGGGTGACCGAAGTGACGTACCTGGGCTATGTGTTCGGCACCCGGGCCGCGCTGCACCACATGCTGCCCCGCGACCGGGGCACGGTCGTGCAGGTCGGTTCCGCGCTCGCCTACCGCGGGGTTCCGCTGCAGTCGGCGTACTGCGGTGCCAAGCACGCCATCCAGGGCTTCAACGAGTCGCTGCGCTGCGAACTGCTGCACTCCGGCAGCGGTGTCCGGACCACGATGGTGCAGCTGCCCGCCGTCAACACCCCACAGTTCGAATGGGTGCTGAACCGGATGCCGGGGCGCGCCCGGCCGGTGGCACCGGTCTTCCAGCCGGAGGTCGCGGCACGGGCGATCGTGTACGCGGCCTCGCACGGGCGGCGGCGCGAGTACTGGGTCGGCGGGCCGACGGTGGCCACGCTGATCGCCAACGCGGTCGCACCCGGCGTGCTGGACCGCTATCTGGCGCGGACCGGGTTCGACTCGCAGCAGGACCAGCGGGACGCAGGGGAGTACGGCGGAGGTCCCGGCAATCTGTGGGTGCCGGCGGACGGACCGCACGGGCGGGACTTCGGGGCGCACGGGCGCTTCGACGACGAGGCCGCGTCCGGCAGCCCGCAGGACTGGGTGTCCCGGAACCGGGGGCGGATGGGGGCGGGGCTGGCGGTGGCCGGCGGGCTGGGAGCCGTGGCCGCGGGGCTGCGCCGTGGCGCCGGGCGCCGCTGACGGCTCTGGCGCTGACGGTTCTCGCGCCGGGCCGTACGTCCAGCCCATGCCGGTCGCGTCGCCCGCCGTCGCCTCGGCGATCACCACGGTCGTGGTGTCCCAGGCCGGCGTGCCGTCGGCCTCGGGGGCGTCGGTCGGCACGGTGTACACGGACACGACGGGCCGGTGGAGTTCCGTCGCGGGTCAGGACCTTCAGGCGCTCTGCTGAAGCTGCGGCAGCACCTTCGTGCGGTAGAAGTCGAAGAAGCCGCGGGTGTCGGGGCCGATCTGGTTGACGTAGACCATGTCGAAGCCCGCGTCGGCGAACTGCTTCAGCTCCGCCACGTGCTCGTCCACGTCGTCGCCGCACACCCGGTTCTGCCGGACCATGTCCTCGGTGACCAGCTGCTGCGCCTGCTCGAAGTGCTTGGGCGAGGGCAGCACCTGGCCGAGTTCGCCGGGCAGTTGCTCGTTCGCCCACAGCCGGTGCACGGTCCGTACGGCCTCGTCCTTGTCGAGGTCGTAGCAGACCTTGGTGCCGCCGCTGACGGGCTTGGCGCCGCCTCCGCCCTTGCGGTACTGCTCCACCATCGCGGCGTCCGGCTGGATGGTGATGTAGCCGTCGGCGACCCGGGAGGCCAGCGCGGTCGCGGCGGGGCCGAAGCCGGAGATGTCGATCGGGACGGGCTCGTCGGGGACGGTGTACAGGCGGGCGTTCTCCACCGTGTAGTGCGGGCCGTGGTGGTTGACCTCCTCGCCGGTGAACAGCCGGCGCATGACCTGCATGGCCTCCTCCAGCATCTCCAGCCGTACGTGGGCGGGCGGCCAGGCGTCGCCCAGGATGTGCTCGTTGAGGGCCTCGCCGGTGCCGACGCCCAGCCGGAAGCGGCCGTCCGTCATCACCGCGCTGGTCGCCGCGGCCTGGGCCACCACCGCCGGATGGATCCGCACGGTCGGGCAGGTCACCGCCGTCTCGATGGGCAGGGACACGGCCTCGGACAGGGCGCCGATCACCGACCACACGAAGGGGCTCTGGCCCTGGGCGTCGTTCCACGGGTGGTAGTGGTCGGAGATCCACAGCGACTGGAACCCGGCCTGTTCGGCCATCCGCGCCTGCTCGATGAGCTCCGCGGGACCGTACTGCTCGCACGAGAGGAAGTAGCCGTACTCGGGCATGGGGGGTGCGCCTCCACGAGGTGGGCGGACGGTTCGCCGTCCCGGGTACCCGGCGGTCGTGGCGGAAACCGGGCGCACGTGGCGGCCGCGGCGGAGACCGGGGGACGTTTGGGTGCCCTGACCAGGGGGACGCGGAAGGCTCCCGAGGTACGCGACAGCCCCGGAGGCGAACCGTGAGTCGACCCCGCATAGTGATCGTCGGTGCCGGCTTCGCCGGATACCGGACGGCCCGAGAACTGTCCCGGATGTCCCGCGGCAAGGCCGACATCACCCTGCTCAACCCGACCGACTACTTCCTGTATCTGCCCCTGCTGCCCCAGGTCGCGGCCGGGATCCTGGAGCCACGCCGGGTCACCGTCTCCCTGTCGGGCACCCTGCCGCGGGTGCGCTTGGTGCTCGGCGAGGCCGACGGCATCGACCTCGACGGGCAGACCGTGCACTACACCGACCCGGAGGGCGGCGAGGGCACCCTGCCGTACGACCGGCTCGTCCTGGCCGTCGGCAGCGTCAACAAGCTGCTCCCGATCCCCGGCGTCGCCGAGCACGCGCACGGCTTCCGCGGACTGCCCGAGGCGCTGTACCTGCGCGACCACGTCACCCGGCAGGTGGAGCTCGCCGCCGCGGCCGACGACCCGAAGAGCTGCGCCGCGCGCTGCACCTTCGTGGTGGTCGGCGCCGGGTACACCGGCACCGAGGTCGCCGCGCACGGGCAGCTGTACACCGACGCGCAAGTGCGCAAGCACCCGCTGCGGGAGGGCATGCGGCCCCGCTGGCTGCTCCTGGACGTCGCGCCGCGCGTCCTGCCCGAACTGGACGAGCACCTGTCCCGCACCGCCGACCGCACGCTGCGGGAGCGGGGCGTGGAGGTGCGGATGGGGACCTCCGTGAAGGAGGCGACCCCGAACGGGGTACTGCTGACGGACGGGGAGTTCGTCGAGACGCGGACGCTCGTGTGGTGCGTGGGCGTGCGGCCCGATCCGCTCGTCGAGGGCACCGGGCAGCCGCTGGAGCGTGGCCGTCTGATCGTCGACCCCTACCTCCAACTCCCTGGACACCCCGAGGTGTTCGCGTGCGGCGACGCCGCCGCCGTACCGGATCTCAACAACCCCGGGACGTACACGCCGATGACCGCGCAGCACGCCTGGCGGCACGGCAAGGCGGTGGCCCGCAATGTCGCCGCCTCGCTCGGGGTCGGGGACAAGCGTCCCTACCGGCACAAGGACCTGGGGTTCGTGGTGGACCTGGGCGGTGCGAAGGCCGCCGCCAACCCGCTCGGCATCCCCCTGTCCGGGCCGGCCGCCGGAGCGGTCACCCGCGGCTACCACCTCGCGGCGATGCCCGGCAACCGGGTCCGGGTCGCCGCCGACTGGCTGCTGGATTCCGTACTGCCGCGCCAAGCCGTCCAGTTGGGGCTCGTACGGTCCTGGTCCGTGCCGCTCGACACGGCGTCGCCGGAGCTGCCACGGGTGCCGGGCGGACCGGAGCGGCGGCAGAAGGCCGGTGCCCGGTCCGGGCCGGGAGCGGCGACGGCCAGGGACACGCAGTCGGGGGAGAGGGCGTCCGAACCACCCGCCAAGAACCAGCCCGGCGGCGAGCCGGCGAAGCAGCAACCCGGTGGTGAGCCGGCGAAGAACCAGCCCGGCGGCGAACCCGCCGGGCCAGGGCCCGCCGACGAGCCCCACAAGGCCCCCGGCCCCGTCCGGCGCACCGACGAAACCCCCGCCGAAGGAGACTCATGAACACCCGTGAACTCGTCGAACTGGCCCAGCAGTTGCGCGTCGACAGCGTGCGCGCCTCGGCCGCCGCGGGCTCCGGGCACCCGACCTCGTCGATGTCCGCCGCGGATCTGATGGCCGTTCTCCTCGCCCACCACCTCCGCTACGACTTCGACCGCCCCGCCCACCCGGGCAACGACCGTTTCGTCCTGTCCAAGGGGCACGCCTCGCCCCTGCTGTACTCCGCCTACAAGGCGGCCGGCGCCGTCGACGACGAGGAACTGCTGACGTTCCGCAAGCTCGGCAGCCGGCTCGAAGGGCATCCGACGCCGCGGCAGCTGCCGTGGGTCGAGACGGCCACCGGCTCGCTCGGACAGGGCCTGCCCGTCGGCGTGGGGATCGCGTTGTCCGGCAAGCGCCTCGACCGCACCGGCTACCGCGTGTGGGTGCTGTGCGGCGACAGCGAGCTGGCCGAGGGCTCGGTGTGGGAGGCGGCCGAGCACGCGGGGCACGAGCACCTCGACAACCTCACCGCGATCGTCGACGTCAACCGGCTCGGCCAGCGCGGCCCCACCCGGCACGGACACGACCTCGACGCGTACGCGCGCCGCTTCCAGGCCTTCGGCTGGCACACCGTCGAGGTGGACGGCCACGACGTCGACGCCGTCGACCGGGCGTACGGCGAGGCCATCTCCACCAAGGGGCAGCCGACCGCGATCCTCGCCCGCACCCTCAAGGGCAAGGGCGTCGCCGACGTCGAGGACCGGGAAGGTCTGCACGGCAAGCCGCTGAAGAACGCCGACGACGCGATCGCCGAGCTCGGCGGCGTCCGGGACATCCGCGTCGAGGTGCACGAGCCGCCGGCCGCCCGCATGCTGCACGCCGTACGCACCGGGCACCTGGAACTGCCGCGTTTCGAGAAGGGCGAGGAGGTCGCCACCCGCAACGCCTTCGGGCAGGCCCTCGCGGCCCTCGGCACCGGCCGCGGCGACGTCGTCGCCCTCGACGGCGAGGTCGGCGACTCCACCCGCGCGGAGTTCTTCGCCAAGGAACACCCCGACCGCTACTTCGAGTGCTACATCGCCGAGCAGCAGATGGTCGCCGCGGCCGTCGGACTCGCGGCCCGCGGCTGGGTTCCGTACGCCTCCACCTTCGCCGCCTTCCTGACCCGCGCGTACGACTTCGTCCGCATGGCGTCGATCAGCGGCTCCGGCATCAACCTCGTCGGCTCGCACGCCGGCGTCGCCATCGGGCAGGACGGGCCCAGCCAGATGGGCCTGGAGGACCTGGCGATGATGCGGGCGGTGCATGGCTCGACCGTGCTGTACCCCTGCGACGCCAACCAGACCGCGCATCTCGTCGCCGAGATGGCGGGCCTGGAGGGCGTCCGCTATCTGCGCACCTCGCGCGGCGAGAGCCCGGTGATCTACGGGCCCGACGAGGAGTTCCCGATCGGCGGCAGCAAGGTGCTGCGCGCCTCCGACCAGGACCGGATGACGATCGTCGCGGCGGGGGTCACCGTGCCGGAGGCGCTGGCCGCCGCCGACGCGCTGGAGGGCGAGGGCATCCGGGTGCGGGTGATCGACCTGTACTCGGTCAAGCCCGTCGACCGGCCCACCCTGCGGCAGGCCGCCGAGGAGACCGGCTGCCTGGTGACCGTGGAGGACCACCACGAGGAGGGCGGCCTCGGCGACGCCGTGCTCGACGCCTTCGCCGACGGGCGGCCCGTACCGCGCCTGGTGCGCCTCGCCGTCCGTACGATGCCCGGCTCGGGCTCCCCCGACGAGCAGCTGCACGCCGCCGGCATCGACGCCGAGTCGATCGCGGCGGCCGGGAAGCTGCTGGTGGAGGAGGCGGTCGTGCGGTGAGCGGCGACCGATCACGCACCGTCCGGGCGGGCCGGCGCACCGTGGAGGTGCACCGCCCGGACAAGGTGCTCTTTCCCGGGGGCGGCGGCGCGAAGGAGTACACCAAGGGCGATCTGGTCGACTACTACCGGTCCGTCGCCCCCTTCATGCTGCCGCACCTGCGCGGCCGCCCGCTGATGCTGGAGCGGCACCCCGACGGCATCGACGGCCCCCGGTTCATGCAGAAGAACACCCCCGAGAACTACCCGGAGTGGATCACCCGGGTCGAGCTCGCCAAGGAGGGCGGCACCGTCTGCCACACCGTGTGTGACGACACCGCCACCCTGCTCTACCTCGCCGACCAGGCCGCCCTCACCCTGCACCGCTGGCTGTCCCGCGTCGGACGGGTCGACCGGCCCGACCGGATGGTCTTCGACCTCGACCCGTCCGGGGGCACCGTGGACTTCGCGGCGGTGCGCGAGGCGGCCGTACTGCTGGGGGAGCTGCTCGACGAGCTGAAACTGCCCTCAACGCTGATGACCACCGGCTCGCGCGGACTGCACGTGGTCGTCCCGGTCGACGGACACCACGACTTCGACGAGGTGCGCACCTTCGCCCGGGACGTCGCCGACACCCTCGTCGCCGGCCACCCCGACCGGCTGACCACCGCCGCCCGCAAGAAGGAGCGCGGCGAGCGGCTCTACCTCGACGTGCAGCGCAACGCCTACGCGCAGACCGCGGTCGTGCCCTACACCGTCCGCGCCAAGCCGGGCGCCCCCGTGGCGACGCCGCTGGCCTGGAGCCAGCTCGACGACCCGGGCCTCGACGCCCGCCGGTGGACCGTCGCCGACGCCGTCGACCAGGCCCGCACCGACCCGTGGGCCGGTTTGATGAGCAGAGGGAGGTCGCTCGGCCCGGCCCGGCGGCGCCTCAAAGCCTTGCGTGGCTGATGCACGTACCGCCTCTGAGCAGGCGTGACGCGAGTGCTCCCGGTCGCACGCCCGTGCGAAGGTTTGGTCAACGGGCGAGCGGCCACCCGGAGTGAGAGGTGGCCATGTCGAACACAAAGAACTCATCAGAATCACAGACTTCACAGAATTCCCGTAAAAGCGAAGAAAAGGACACGGAGCGTAACGTGGCGGAGGACCGGCCGAGCCCCATGGAGGTGCTGCGGCACGCGTGCGCCCAGCTCGGAGAGCTGACCGGCATGGCCGTCGAGAGCGCCTCGGCCTTCGAGCAGACGGAGGACGGCTGGTCCCTGGAGGTCGAGGTCCTGGAGCTCGAGAGGATCCCCGACACGATGAGCCTCCTGGCGAGCTATCAGGTCGATGTCGACTCCCGGGGACAGCTCACCGGCTACCGGCGCGTTCGCCGTTACGAACGCGGGCGGGCCGACCCGCACAGGCCGGGCGGCCGCTAGGGCGCCTGCCCGCAACCATTACCCGTTCACCAGTCCACAGATAAGGAGGCGCGGTCGGCATGACCGTTGTCCCGGCACAGCAGAGCGGCGGCGGAGGCGGCAGCAGCGGTCTCTACGACGTACTGGAACTCGTCCTCGACAGGGGCCTGGTCATCGACGCGTTCGTGCGGGTCTCCCTGGTCGGCATCGAGATCCTGAAGATCGACATACGTGTCGTCGTGGCCAGCGTCGACACCTACCTGCGCTTCGCCGAGGCGTGCAACCGCCTCGACCTGGAGGCAGGGCCGCGCAAGGCCCCCGGCCTGCCCGACCTGGTCGGCGAGATCACCGAGTCCGGCGCCCGCGGCAAGTCCAAGGGCGCGCTGTCCGGCGCCGCCGAGACCATCTCCGGAGCCTTCAAGCAGGCCCGTGAGGAGGGCCAGGGCCAGACCGAGTCCAGGCCGCGTGCCCGCAAGTCGACGGCATCGCGCAGGAAGGAGGAAGAGGAGTGAGCACGTACGTCTACGGCATTACCGCCGCATCCCATCCTTCGCTGCCCGACGGCATGGGAGGCGTCGGCGACCCGCCGCGTCCCGTGCGCATCCTCAAGGAGGGCGAGCTGGCGGCGATCGTCAGCGAAGCTCCCGAAGGCCTGCGCCCCAAGCGCAGGGACCTGCTCGCCCACCAGAACGTCCTGAGCGAGTCCGGAGCGGCCGGCTGCATCCTGCCCATGCGGTTCGGCAGCGTCGCCCCCGACGACGGCACCGTCACCGGGGTGCTCGCCGAGCGCGCCGACCACTACCAGGAGCGCCTGCGCGCACTGGATGGCAAGGTCGAGTACAACGTCAAGGCCACCCACAACGAGGAGGCCGTGCTGCACCGCGTGATGTCCGAGAACCCGGAGATCCGCGCCCTGACCGAGGCCAACCGGAAGTCGGGCGGCGGCAGTTACGACGAGCGGCTCCACCTCGGCGAGATGGTGGTGGCCGCGGTCCAGGCTCGCGAGGCCGAGGACGCGACCGACGTTCAGCACACCCTGGAACCGGCCGCCGAGGCGGTCAGCGTGGGCCCCGAGTCCAGTGGCTGGCTCGCGAACATCTCGTTCCTGGTGGGCCGTGACGACGCGGCGTCCTTCCTGGCCGCGGTGGAACAGGTCCGTGACGGCCATCCGCACCTCGAACTGCGCGTCAACGGCCCGTTGCCGCCGTACAGCTTCGTGGAACCCGGCCCCGCCAAGCCCGAGGGCGCCACGCTGGGCGCGGAAGCGGAGGAGTGAGGCGACCGTGGGACTCATCTCAGAGGTGCTGCTGCTGCCGTTCGCACCCGTGCGCGGCAGCGCCTGGGCGATCAGACAGGCGCTCAGCGAAGCGGAGCGCCTCTACTACGACCCGGCCGCGGTCCGGGCGGAACTCGCCCAGCTCGAAGAGCGTCTGGAAGCGGGCGAGATCGACGAGGAGGAGTTCGACCGCCTGGAGGACGAACTCCTCGACCGGCTGGAGATCGGCCTGCGCGGTGGCGCGGGGACTGGCGAGGGGACGGCACTGTGAACCGAGTGGGACTGGGCCTCGCGGTAGGGGCCGGATACGTCCTCGGGCGTACGAAGAAGATGAAGCTGGCGTTCGCGGTCGGCACCCTGGTGGCCGGCAAGCGGATGCACCTGAGCCCGCGGGCCCTCGCGGACCTGGCCTCCCAGCAGCTGCGGAACAACCCGCAGTTCAAGGAGATCGGGGATCAGCTGCGCGAGGACCTGCGCGGTGTCGGCAAGGCGGCCTCCGGTGCCATGGTGGAACGGCAGATCGACGCGGTCGCCGACCGCCTGCACGGCCGTACCGCCCAGGTCCGCGACCAGCTCGCGGGCGTGGTGCCGGACGCGTCGGGCCTCGGGCTCTCGGACGAGCGCGACGAGGACGAGGAGCCGGAGGAGGAGTACGAGGAGCCGGAGGCAGACGAGGCAGACGAGGCGCAAGAGGCAGATGAGTCGGACGAGGCGGAAGAGGCCGAAGAGACCGCTGATGCCGACGAGGACGCCGAGCCGCGCCGCAAGCCGGCGGCGAAGAAGTCGGCCAGGAAGGCGACGGCGAAGAAGTCACCGGCGAGGGAGACGGCCAGGAAGCAGGCGTCCGACAGGGCGCCCGCCAAGAAGGCCACAGCGAAGAAGACGGCCGGGAAGAAGACCGCGGCCAAGAAGACCACCTCGGCCAGGAGCGCCGCCCGCGGCGCCCGGGCCCGCCTGCCGAAGGGAGGCGCTGAGCGATGACCGAAACCCTCGGAGCCGCGCGGGGCGTCACCGACAAGGCGAAGGACCAGGCGACGAACAACCCGCTCACCGACGTCGCCAAGAGCGAGGCCGCAGACCGGCTCAAGGCTGAGGTGCAGGAGTACCTCGCCGCCCAGACCCAGCGCCTGCTGATGGACTTCGGGCGCAAGCTCGGCGAGACCACGGTCAAGCTGAACGACATCGCCGAGGGCAGGAGTCCGGGCTTCGCCAAACTCGCCCTCGACGGCGGCCGCAAGCTCGCCGAAGGCAAGGGCCCGGTGCGGTCCGCGCTGGAGCTCGGCGCCTCACGCGCCAAGGACAGCGTGGTCGGCGCCTTCAAGAACCTCGGCGGCAAGGGCAAGGGCAAAGGCAAGAAGGGCGGCGGCCAGAAGCCGACCGTCATCATCGAGTTCATCGACGTCGGCGTCCCGCTGCGCACCGCCTACGACCAGTGGACCCAGTACCAGGACTTCAGCACCTTCGCGAAGGGCGTCAAGAGCGCGAGCCGCGCCGACGACACCCATTCCGACTGGCAGCTGAAGGTCTTCTGGTCCAACCGCAGCTGGAAGGCCCACACCACCGAGCAGCTGGCCGACGACCGGATCTCCTGGAGCTCGGAGGGCGCCAAGGGCACCACGAAGGGCGTCGTCTCCTTCCACCGGCTCGCCGACAACCTCACCCGCGTCCTGCTGGTCGTCGAGTACTACCCCTCGGGCCTGTTCGAGAAGACCGGCAACATCTGGCGCGCCCAGGGGCGCCGGGCCCGGCTCGACCTGAAGAACTTCGCCCGCCACATCACCCTCAAGGGCGAGGCGGAGGACGGCTGGCGCGGCGAGATCCGCGACGGCGAGGTCGTCAAGAGCCACGATGACGCCGTGGCCGAGGAGGAGGAAGAAGAGTCGGCCGAGGAGCAGGGCGAGGAAGCGTACGAGGACGAGGAAGAAGGCCCGTACGCCGAGGAGGAGTCCGAAGAGCCCGAAGAGTCCGAAGAGGACGACGAGGAGACCGGCGAGTACGACGAGGAGGAGCCGGAGGAGGAAGAGGTGCCCGAGGTCGAGGCCGCTGAAGAGGCTGAAGAGGAAGAGGAAGAGGGCGAGTACGAGTACGCCGACGGCGGGAGGAGCCGACGATGACCACGCCCAGTCGGCTGCCCGAACCCTACGGCCACAGCAGCGGCGCCAACCTTGCCGACATCCTGGAACGCGTCCTCGACAAGGGCATCGTCATCGCGGGGGACATCCGCATCAACCTGCTCGACATCGAGCTCCTCACGATCAAGCTGCGCCTCATCGTCGCCTCCGTCGACAAGGCCAAGGAGATGGGCATCGACTGGTGGGAGGACGACCCCGCGTTGTCCTCCGGCGCCCGCCGCAAGGAACTCGCCCGGGAGAACGCCGAGTTGCGCGAGCGGCTCGCCGAACTGGAGCCCGAGCGCACTCGGTCCCACCACACGCGGGAGGAAGAGGCGTCATGAGCGGACTGCGCTACGTCTACGCCATCTGCCGTCCGCTCGGCGCGCCCCTGCAGTCGCAACTGACGGGCGTGGCCGGGGACCCGCCCAGACTGCTCAACCACCACGGCCTGATCGCGGTCGTCAGCCATGTGCCGGAGCGGGACTTCGCCGAGAAGCCGCTCCGCGAACATCTGGAGGACCTGGACTGGCTCACCGCCACCGCCCGCGCCCACCAGGGCGTGATCGACGCCCTCACCGTCGTCACCACCCCGCTGCCGCTGCGGCTCGGCACCGTCTTCCGTGACGACAGCGGCCTGCGGACGATGATGGAGGAACGAGAGGACTACTTCCGGCGCACCCTCGACCGGCTGCAGGGCCGGGTCGAATGGGGCGTCAAGGTGTACACCGAGCCGGAACCGGAAGCGGAACCGGCGGCGGCCTCGGGCGACGGCCGGCCCGGTCAGAAGGCGGCCTCGGGACGGGACTATCTGCGTCAGCGACGCCAGAGCGTGCGGGCACACGAGGACAAGTGGCAGCAGGCGGAACAGTTCGCGAACCGGCTGCACGAAAGGCTTTCCGCCTATGCCGAGGATTCCCGGCTGCACGCCCCGCAGAACCCCGCCCTTTCCGGTGTATCGGGGCGGAACGTGCTCAACGCGGCCTATCTCGTGTCGCGTGTCCATTCCGAGGAATTCGTGGAACTTGTGGACCGCACGAAGGGCGAGGTACCGGGAATGCGCGTGGAACTCACCGGCCCCTGGGCCGCCTATTCCTTCGCGGAGGAGTTCACGGGGGAGGGGGACCGGTGACGGTGATCGAGCGCCGTGAGGTCGCGCTGGTGGACCTCCTCGACCGGCTGCTCGCCGGCGGGGTCGTCATCACCGGCGACATCACCCTGCGCATCGCGGACGTCGACCTCGTCCGCATCGACCTGAACGCGCTGATCAGCTCGGTGAACGAACAAGTGCCGTCCCCCTGGGAGTCGTCGTGACCGAGCGACCCGACCGGACCGACCGGACCGAGCGACCCGACGTGACCGAGCGACACCACCGGAGGGCCGAGCGGCACAACCGGATGGACCTCGACCCCGACACCGTCGAGCGGGACCTGGTGAAACTCGTCCTGACCGTGGTGGAACTGCTGCGCCAGCTCATGGAACGCCAGGCGCTGCGCCGCTTCGACGAAGGCGACCTCAGCGAGGAGCAGGAGGAGCGCATCGGGCTCACCCTGATGCTGCTCGACGACCGCATGACCGAACTGCGCGAGCGGTACGGACTGCGGCCCGAGGACCTGAATCTGGACCTCGGGCCGCTCGGACCGTTGCTTCCCCGGGAATGAAGCCCCGGGCCCCGGGAATGAACCCCGGGGTCAATTCACCACCTGTACCAACGGCCCCTGCCTCCGCCCGCGGTCGTACTCCGCATCAGGAAGCCCAGAAGCCATAGCACCAGAACAGCCAGCGCAATCCACCAGAGCAGTTCTACCGCGAATCCGGCACCGAAAAGGATCAGCACCAGAAGCAGTACCAGCAGGATGGGAACCATAGTGTGAACCTCCTGCATTCCGGGTTTCCCGGAAACGGCGATTCAGGCTTCCTTTCGGCACAGAATTTCTCCGTGCAGCACACAGAACCAGCCGTCCTCCCGTTGCCCCCACTCCCGCCAGGCCGCCGACACCGCCCGCAGCCGCTCGCCGGTCGCGTGCCCGCCCTCCGTGGCCCGCTCGGCGTACGCCGAGGCCAGGGTGCGGTCCGCCCACAGGCCGCTCCACCACGCGCGCTCCTCGGCGGTGGTGAAGGTCCAGGTGGCGGTGGTCGCCGTGATGTCCGCCAGGCCCGCCCTCAGCGCCCAGGACTTCAGCCGCCGCCCGGCGTCCGGCTCGCCGCCGTTGGCCCGGGCCACCCGCCGGTACAGGTCCAGCCAGTCGTCCATGCCCGGCGACTCGGGATACCAGGTCATCGCCGCGTAGTCCGAGTCCCGTACGGCGATGAGCCCGCCCGGCGCGGTGACCCGCCGCATCTCCCGCAGTGCCTGCACCGGATCGCCGACGTGTTGCAGCACCTGGTGGGCGTGGACCACGCAGAACGTGTCGTCCGGGAAGTCCAGGGCGTGCACGTCCGCGACCGCGAAGTCGACGTTGCCCAGGCCGCGTTCGGCGGCGGTGGCCCGGGCCTGGTCCAGGATGCCCGGCGCGTGGTCGACGCCGGTGACGTGCCCGCCCGGGACCAGGGCGGCCAGGTCGGCGGTGATCGTGCCGGGCCCGCAGCCGATGTCCAGGATCTTCATGTGGGGCTCGAGCGAACCGACCAGGTAAGCCGCCGAGTTGGCGGCCGTGCGCCAGGTGTGGGAGCGCAGCACGGACTCGTGGTGGCCGTGCGTGTAGACGGCGGTCTCCTGCGACTTCGACATGGGTGCGGCTCCCTGTTCGGCGTCTCCTCGGGTACACGTCACCGTACGCGCGCATGTCGAATGATGAGACCCGCGTTCTGCCATCTGGACTGACGTGTCATCAGCTCCCGGACAGCGGCCGGTACACCGTGAGCGCCAGGGGCAGTTTCTCCAGCGTCACCTCGCCCGCCACCTCGGTGACTTCACCGTCGTAGGCGAGGAGCGTGCCGGGGGCCACCCCGGACAGGTGCAGCCGGCCCACCTGGACCGCCGCGTGGGCGGGGGAGCGGGTCAGCGGCCCGGCGACGGCGGCCGCGAGCAGCCGCAGCGCGGGCCGCCGCCCGCCGTGCACGACCCGTACGTCGAGCCGCCCGTCCGCCAGATCACGGCGGCGGCCGGGGGTCAGGCCCATCCGGTGGTAGGTGCCGTTGCCGGCGAACAGCAGCCACAGCGGCCGCGCCTCGCCGCGGAAGCCGGCCTCCAGCGGGTGCTGGTCGGTGCGGCTCACGCGCAGCGCCGCGAGCACTCCGGCCGGCCAGCCGCCGATCCGGGACGACCAGCGCTCCCGCTCGCGCACCAGCTCCGGATACACGCCCAGGCTGCACGTGTTGAGGAAGATGCCCTGCCTGTCCCCGCAGGTGAAGCGGCCCACGTCCACCCGCACGCCCTCGCCGTCCCGGACGGCCCGGCTCAGATCGCGGACGCCTTCGACGCCGAGGTCGTGGGCGAAGTGGTTCAGCGTGCCGCCGGGCAGCACCGCGAGAGGCAGGCCGTGGCGCAGGGCCATCCCGACGGCGGCGTTGGCCGTGCCGTCGCCCCCGCACACGCCGAGGACCCGGGCACGGGTCGCCGCCTTCTCCAACTCGGCCGGGACATCGGCCGGTTCGCACTCGACGACCTCGGCCGCGGGCAGGGCGTCCTGCAGGGCGCGGGCCCGGTCGGCGGTGCCCGAGGCGGTGTTGACGACGACCACCAGGCCCTCGCCGTCCGGCAGCGCGGGAACGTCCGCGCGGGGCCGGGCCGGCGGCAGCGACTGGGCGCGGGTCGGCACCAGGGCCCGTACGGCGAAGGCGGCGCCCACGCCCAGCGTCGCGCCCGCCAGTACGTCGCTCGGGAAGTGCACGCCGGTGTAGACGCGGGACATGGCCACCGAGAAGGCGACCGGCGCCACCACCGCGCCCCAGGAGGGCGACTCCAGGGCGACCCCGGCCGCGAACGCGGCCGCCGACGCCGAATGACCGGACGGGAACGACGTGGTGATCGGCTGCCGCTTCAGCTGCCGTACCAGCGGAACCGGGTCCAGGACGGGCCGCGGGCGACGCACCGAGCGCTTGCCGAAGGTGTTGATGGCCAAGGAGGCCAGGCTCAGCGAGGCGAGGCCCCGCGCCGCCGCCCGGCGGGCTCGGGGTGTGCGGCTCGCGGCCATCGCGGCCGCTGTCGCGAACCACAGCACCCCGTGGTTCGCGCTCCGGCTCAGTCGTGGCAGGACCGGTTCGGCGGCGGGCCAGTGCTGCCCGGCGGCGAACTCGAACAGTCGGCAGTCCAGGTCCAGCAGCCGGTCGCGCAGCACATGGGGGCCGGGCTTGGGGACGGTGAGGTCGACGTCTGGGCTCATGCCCTCCCGGATACCCTGAAGCGGCCGTTTCTTGTCCGGCGGGCCGTCCTGGAGGACCCCTCATGCGTCTGCTGCTCATCCGTCACGGCCAGACCCCCACCAACGTGCGGTTCCTGCTGGACACCGCCGTCCCGGGCCCCGGCCTCACCGAGCTCGGCGAGCGCCAGGCCGCCGCCCTGCCCGAAGCCCTCGCGGACGAGGACATCGAGGCCCTGTACGCCTCCACCCTCGTCCGTACCCAGCTCACCGCCGCCCCCCTGGCCGCCGCCCGCGGCCTCGACGTGCGCGTCCGGGACGGCATCCGCGAGCTGTCCGCGGGGGACCTGGAGATGCTGCCGGGGGACTCGGAGCACGGCCGGCGGTACATGGAGACGGTGTTCGCCTGGTCGGCCGGCGACACGGCACTGCGCATGCCGGGCGGGGAGAACGGAGCCGAGGCGCTCGCGCGGTACGACGCGGTGGTCGCCGAGGCCGCCGCGAGCGGAGCCTCGACCGTGGCCATGGTCAGCCACGGTGCCGCCATCCGGATGTGGACGGCGGCCCGCGCGGACAACGTCGACGTGGCCTTCGCCGCCGCCCGCCCCCTGGACAACACCGGTGCCGTGATCCTCGACGGCTCGCCGTCCGACGGCTGGAAGGCCCTGTCGTGGGCGGGCGCGACGGTCGTCCCCGCGGGCGAGGGCGGCCCCACGGGACGGCCCGTCGACGCGGACTGACCGCATAACGGTTTGCCCGGGCTCGCCGGCGGCCCGCACAATGCGGCCTCATGGGACATCTGGAAGCCGCACACCTCGAGTACTACCTCCCCGACGGGAGGGCGCTGCTCGGCGACGTCTCCTTCCGGGTGGGCGAAGGGGCCGTCGTGGCCCTGGTCGGCCCCAACGGCGCCGGCAAGACCACCCTGCTCCGGCTGATCTCCGGCGAGCTCAAACCGCACGGCGGGACCGTCACCGTGAGCGGCGGCCTCGGGGTGATGCGCCAGTTCGTGGGGTCCGTACGGGACGAGACGACCGTACGGGACCTGCTCGTGTCGGTCGCCTCGCCCCGCATCCGCGAGGTCGCGCGGGCCGTCGACAAGGCCGAACACGCGATCATGACCGTCGACGACGAGGCCGCCCAGCTCCAGTACGCGCAGGCCCTCTCGGACTGGGCCGAGGCGCGCGGCTACGAGTCCGAGACCCTGTGGGACATGTGCACCATGGCCGCACTCGGCGTGCCCTACGAGAAGGCACAGTTCCGGGAGGTACGCACCCTCTCCGGCGGCGAGCAGAAGCGGCTGGTCCTGGAAGCGCTGCTGCGCGGCAGCGACGAGGTGCTGCTCCTGGACGAGCCCGACAACTACCTCGACGTGCCCGGCAAGCGCTGGCTGGAGGAGCGGCTGAAGGAGACCCGCAAGACGGTCCTGTTCGTCTCCCACGACCGGGAACTCCTCGCCCGCTCCGCCGAGAAGATCGTCTCCGTGGAACCCTCGCCCGCGGGCGCCGACGCCTGGGTGCACGGCGGCGGCTTCGCCACCTACCACGAGGCCCGCCGCGAACGCTTCGCCCGCTTCGAGGAGTTGCGCAGGCGCTGGGACGAGAAGCACGCCCAGCTGAGGAAACTGGTCCTGAATCTCCGTCAGGCGGCCTCCATCAGCCACGAGTTGGCCTCCCGCTACCAGGCCGCCCAGACCCGCCTGCGCAAGTTCGAGGAGGCCGGACCGCCGCCCGAGCCGCCGCGCGAGCAGGACATCAGGATGCGGCTGAAGGGCGGCCGCACCGGCGTACGGGCCGTCACCTGCAAGGGACTCGAACTCACCGGCCTGATGAAGCCCTTCGACCTGGAGGTCTTCTACGGCGAACGCGTCGCCGTCCTCGGCTCCAACGGCTCCGGCAAGTCGCACTTCCTGCGCCTGCTGGCCGGCGACACCGTGGCGCACACGGGGGAGTGGAAGCTCGGGGCCCGCGTGGTGCCCGGACACTTCGCCCAGACCCACGCCCACCCCGAACTGGAGGGCCGCAGGCTCCTGGACATCCTGTGGATGGAACACGCCCAGGACCGCGGCGCCGCCATGTCCCGGCTGCGCCGCTACGAGCTCACCGGCCAGGCCGAGCAGAGCTTCGAACGGCTCTCCGGCGGCCAGCAGGCCCGCTTCCAGATCCTCCTGCTGGAACTCCAGGGCGTCACCGCCCTGCTCCTCGACGAGCCGACCGACAACCTCGACCTGGAATCCGCCGAAGCCCTCCAGGAAGGCCTGGAAGCCTTCGACGGCACGGTCCTCGCGGTCACCCACGACCGCTGGTTCGCCCGCTCCTTCGACCGCTACCTGGTCTTCGGCAGCGACGGCCGGGTACGGGAGACGACGGAGCCGGTGTGGGACGAGCGCCGCGTGGAGCGGGCCCGGTAACCAGAGGTCACCGGGCCCGGCAGGCGCCGCGCGCCGCTGAGGGGGATCACTTCCAGCGCAGCAGCGCCCCCAGGCCGCCCACCGGGACCTCCCGCTCGGCCTCCTCGGACTGGCCGGGACCGGCCGCGACGGCCTGTCCGGTCGCCGGTGTCACCGAGATCGCCGGGGCGCCCGTCGCGACCGCCGACCGGATCAGCGCGTCGTCCGCCCGGGCCGGCCAGGAGTGCTGCTCGCCGAGGATCTTCAGATCCGTGCGGCGCACCGCCAGCTGGTCGGGATCCTCGCCGATCCACACCTCGCGGTGCGCGTCGGGGCCGTCCGGACGGATCAGCAGCTCGTCGATACGGTGCTCGCGCGCCGCCTCGACCAGCGCCGGCACGCCCTCGACCGCCCCGGCACGCCCGTCGTCGCCCGGATCGCGGGCCGCGAGGAACCGTTCCAGCTCACGCTCCGCCCGCTGGCGTACATGCGCGGCGCGTGCCTGCTCCACGTCCTCCTGGAGCAGCCTGCTGCCGGTGCCGTGCGGCGCCTCCACGACCCGGTCGTGCAGCCGCTTGGGCAGCCGGTCGTGCACGGTCCGCCGCTCCCGGTCGTCACCGACCAGGATCAGCAGGTCGGCCTGGGTCTCCTCCTGGCAGACCGCGAGCGCGTCCGCGATCTCGGCCGCGTTGTGTTCCCAGGTGTTCTCCACCCGCAGCTGGAAGTGCCGCTCCGACCAGTCGGTCGACCGCGTACGGTGGATTGGATACTGTCGACCGACGACCGAACCGGCATCCTGCGGTCCGAACGCGCTGCGCAGCTCGAAATCGGCGCCCCTGCGGTCGACGTACCCGACGATGCACACGGTGTCCTCACCGGCCAGCTCCAGCAGCGGCGCGGTGTGCGGCAGCGGCGCCCAGTACGCGCTGTTGCCGTCCGGAGCCCTGGTCAGCGGCGGATCGAGTACGACCTCGCCGGCCCGTGCGAACACGGCCCGCCCGTGCGGTTCGGAGGAGTGCTGGAGCTCCTCCAGCGCCTCCCGCACGGCTCGGCACGTCTCCTCGTCGGCGCCCTGCCCGGACAGCTCCCGGGACACCGCCATCGCGGCCAGATGCCGTTCGTGGGGCGTGTCCTCCGTGTGCCGGGAGGTGTCGACGTACACGGAGGCCCAAGGCCCCGGATGTTCGTAGAGTGGATGCAGAAACGCGAGATCCATGGCTCCCTCCCGGGTGCCGCTTGGGGGTAGTGCTCACCGGGCGGGTACCCGGAGGGCATGAACGAACACGACGAGCGGGACATGACCATGACCGGAGTCGACGCCGCCCGGCTGGACGACCAGCAGCTCATGAAGGAGCTGGAGACCATCCACCGCACGCGCCACGACACACTGCTGTACGCCTCGAACGACGCGCTGCGGGCCCACAACGACCGCATGGCGCAGCTCGAGGGTGAGTTCCTGCGCCGCAATCCGAACCGCCCGGTCGCCGCGGGCCGCACCCGTGAAGGAGCCCGGGAACGCGGCAGCGGGGAGTCGGCGACTCCCCGCTCCTGAGGGTCTCCCGGTCTTCCCGGGGCGGTCTTCCAGGGGTGCCTGGCCCGTCTGCGGTCAGTGGCGCGTCGGCGGCCGGTCCCAGTACCGGTGCCCGGCGATCGCCGCCACGAACGCCCGGGTGAACTCCTCGCTCGCGGTGCCGGGCGAGGTGTCCGTCACCACGCCCCGGTCCGTCACGACCCGGTGGAACTCGGTGGACAGCCTGACCCCTTCCGGCTCCAGCGCCGACAGGATCCCGACGCCCGAGCCGAGGGCACCCACCGGCTTCCCGTGCCGGTAGGCGTCCCGGACGAAGCGGGCGATGTCGGGGTCGGCGGCCGTCGGCGGGGTGCCGACCGGCCCGCCCGGCAGCAGCACGGCGTCATACAGTACGGAGGCTACGGTCGGCAGTGCACGGTCGACCGTATACAGTTCACCGTCGGTTCCCTGGATACCGCCGTCCGTCGCCGCCAGCGCCTCCACGATCGCGCCCTCCGCGGCCAGCGCCTGGCGCACCGAGCTCACCTGCTCGGCATCGATGCCGTCGGAGACGAGGACCGCGATCTGCCGGGTGCGGATCGAGCCGTTGCCCCGCAGGGACTCAAGGCTCAGCGCGGGGGAGGAGAGCTTGGACCTCTCCGCCGAGGCCGACGAAGGCTCCGGCACGCCGATGCCCCGCGCCACCTCGGCCGCCAACTCGCCGTCCACCTTGGCCAGTTGCTCGACCGTCCGGGCCCGGACCGTCCTCGCGTCGACCTTCCCGAGCTCGAACCGGAAGGCCTCGACGATGTGCTGCTTCTCCCAGTCCGCCATGCTGTTCCAGAACAGCGCCGGCTGGCTGTAGTGGTCCTGGAAACTGGGGCTGCGCCGACGGATCTTGTGGCCGTCCACGCGCTCCGCGTAGTGCGTGAACGCGTGCCCGTCGGCGCCGGCGTGCGCGGGGCAGCCGCCGCCCAGCGAGTTCGGGAAGTAGTTCGTGCCCCGGTGGATCGCGCTCTGGTGGTAACCGTCGCGCTGGTTGGTCCGCACCGGCGCCACCGGACGGTTCACCGGCAGCTGGGAGAAGTTGGGCCCGCCCAGCCGGATCAACTGCGTGTCCAGATAGGAGAAGTTCCGGGCCTGGAGCAGCGGGTCGTTGGTGAAGTCGATGCCGGGGACGACGTTGGCCGTGTGGAAGGCGACCTGCTCGGTCTCGGCGAAGAAGTTCTCCGGGTTGCGGTTCAGGACCATCCGGCCGATCGGCCGGACCGGCACCTGCTCCTCCGGGATGATCTTCGTGGCGTCGAGCAGGTCGAAGTCGAAGGCGAACTCGTCTTCCTCGGGGACGAGTTGGACACCCAGCTCCCACTCCGGGTACTCGCCCGCCTCGATCGCATCCCACAGATCACCCCGGTTGAAGTCGGGGTTGCGGCCCTGGCACTCCTGCGCCTCGTCCCACACCAGCGAGTGCACGCCGAGCCGCGGCTTCCAGTGGAACTTCACGAACGTGCCGCGCCCCTCGGCGTTCACGAACCGGAAGGTGTGCACGCCGAAGCCCTGCATCATGCGGTAGCTGCGCGGGATCGCCCGGTCCGACATCAGCCACATGATCGCGTGCAGCGTCTCCGGCTGCAGGGACACGAAGTCCCACAGGGTGTCGTGCGCGGACGCGCCCGTCGGCATGTCGTTGTGCGGCTCGGGCTTGAGCGCGTGCACGAAGTCGGGGAACTTGATGCCGTCCTGGATGAAGAAGACCGGGAAGTTGTTCCCGACCAGGTCGTAATTGCCCTCCGAGGTATAGAACTTGGTGGCGAAACCGCGCACGTCCCGCACGGTGTCCGCCGAGCCCTTGGGGCCCTGGACGGTCGAGAACCGCACGAACACCGGCGTCTTCACCGCAGGGTCCTGGAGGAAGCCGGCGCGGGTGAACTCCGCGCAGGACTCGTACGGTTCGAAGTAGCCGTACGCGCCCGCGCCCCGCGCGTGCACCACCCTCCCCCACTGCCCTAAAGGCGTGGGGGGACCCCCATCGGGATCCGCTCGTGGTCGAAGCGGGTGAGCTTCTCCCGGAAGTGGAAGTCCTCCATCAGGGTCGGCCCGCGCTCGCCCGCCGTCAGCGAGTCGTCGGTGTGGTCGACCTCCACCCCCTGGTCGGTGGTGAGCGGACCGGCGGCCGGGTCGTCCGAGCGGAACGCCTCGCGCTGGTCCTGCTTGCGGTCGTCGGGGGCTGTCATCAGGCGGCCTCCTGGGCGAACACGTCGAGGTAGGCCTCGCAGAACGCCTTCAGGTCGTCCGGTTTGCGGCTGGTGACCAGCTTGTTGGTGCCGTGGTCGCAGATCTTCACCTGCTCGTCCACCCAGGTGCCGCCCGCGTTGCGGAGGTCGGTCTGCAGGCTCGGCCAGGAGGTCAGCACCCGGCCGCGGACGACGTCCGCCTCCACCAGGGTCCACGGGGCGTGGCAGATCGCGGCCACCGGACGGCCCTGCTCGAAGAAGTCCCGTACGAACGCCACGGCCTTCTCGTCCATCCGCAGGAAGTCCGGGTTGGCGACCCCGCCCGGCAGGACCAGCCCGCCGAAGGAGCCGGCGGACGCCTCGCCCACGACCTCGTCCACGGGGAACGTGTCCGCCTTGTCGAGGTGGTTGAACGCCTGGATCTCGCCGGACTTCGTCGACACCAGCACGGGTTCGTGGCCCGCGTCCTTCGCGGCCTGCCACGGGTCCGTGAGTTCGATCTGTTCGACGCCTTCGGGCGCGGTCAGAAACGCGATGCGCATGATGGTTCAACGACCTTTCTCGGAACGCTTCTTGGTGCGCGGGGCACGCCACTTGGCCTCGTCGCCCCCCGCGCGCTTCTTCCTCGACCGGGCCGCGCGCCGGCAGCGCAGCAGCTCCTCGCCGTACGGCAGGAGCACGCAGGCGCCGATGGCGGCGGTGATGCCCGCGAGATAGCCGGGCGACAGCTGCGGCCGGCGCGGTAACAGACGCCAGGCGTCCGGGTCGCCCCGGCCGCCCCGCAGCAGTGACCTGACCTGGTCGGCGTGCAGACACATCAGGGCGGCCAGCGCGCCGAACGGCAGCGACTCCAGGAAGCTGTGGATGTGCTGCTCGACCGGCTTGACCTCGCGGTCGCTGTGGACGGCCGTGCGCACGTCCCACAGTGCGGTCGCCTCGTGCACGGCTGCCCCGCCGAGCTGCACGCTCAGCAGCAGCGGATTGACCTCGTAGCGCAGGGTCAGTGCGATGGGGAGGCCGACCTCGGCCATCATCAGCGAGTGGATCAGGGACTCCTTGGTCCCGGCGGTGTCCTCGATGCGGGTGCGCCGGTGCATGACCCAGTCGGCGAGACCGGGCACGAACCAGCCGGGCAGCAGCCCGTACAGCAGGTAGCGCGTGGTCGTCTCGCCGACGTCCACGACGGTGCCCGAGGCCGCGATCTTCGTGGCCTGGTCGCGGCCCGGGCTCACAGGGTGTCCCGCCCGTCGGCGCCCCGCGCGTCGTCGGGCAGGGCCCGGCTGATGTCGGCGAGCGCCGAGTCCGGGTCCTCGGCCTCGGCGAGGTCCCCGAGGCTCACCATCCCGACCGGCAGCCCGTCCTCGACGACCGGCAGGCGCCGTACGGCGTGCTCGCGCATCAGCGCCACCGCCATCGACACCGGATCGTCCGGGGCGACCACCACCGGATCCGGCGTGCACACCATCTGGACGCTCACCGTCAGCGGATCCGCGCCGTCGGCGACGGCACGCACCGTGATGTCCCGGTCGGTGAGCATGCCGACGACCTGCTGTCCGTCGGCCACCAGGACGTCGCCGATGTCCTGCGTGCGCATCAGCTGCGCCGCCTCGACGAGCGAGGCGTCCGGGCGTACGGCGACGACGCCCGGGGTCATGACGTCCTTCACGAAGTCGGCCGCCACTAGGCGCCCTCCCTCCGGGTCAGCGTCCGCGCCAGTTCCTGCACGGTGGCGTAGGACTCCTTGCGCGGCAGCCGCTCCACCGCCTCGGCGAGGGTGTCGGGAGCGTTCTTGCGGCGCAGGGTGTGGGCCAGTTCCACGGACGTGGCCGGGAAGGAGCTGCGGCCCAGGATCCGGGCCAGCTCCAGCCGGACCGTCTCCAGCGACGCCCCGGCCGGCGCGACGGGCCCGCCCCAGATCTCCGGATCGTCCTCGGCGGTCGGCTCCGGGTCGTGCCACTCCTCGCTGCGCGTGGGGTGGCCGGACCGGAGCAGACCCTGCAGTTCGTGCTTCATCTCGTCGTCGCGGTGACGACTCAGCCGGTCGCTGCCTCGCTGCATGTCTCCCTCCAGAACTTCGGGGTGGACACCCGCGTACCCGAGGACCGGACAGCGACACGGGGTTTGCCCTCCCGATGGGGGGAGACCCGGCCCGCACCCCCCGCGCACATCCCTGGAAAAGGACAGGCCATGGCGTTGCTCGCTGTGATCATCCCGCTCCTCATGCTCGGTGTGGTGCTGGCACTGGGCCGCTATGAGGAACTGCTGCTTCCCGAGGAGGACGCCGACCGGTACGAACCGGTTGTCGCCCCCCAGCCGGCCGCCGCCGCTACTTCTTCTCGCGGCCCGGCAGGAACTCCTGCAACTTCGCCTTGAATCCCTGCTTGACCATGGACCCGCGGTCCGCGTCGCCCTTCAGGATCGACGCGGCCGTGGCCTCCATCTGCTCCCAGGTGGCGTGCGGCGGGATCGGCGGTACGGCGGGGTCGGTGAGGAACTCGATCACCGCGGGCCCGTCCGCCTCCAGGCCGGCCCGCCAGCCCGCCTCGACGTCCTGCGGCTTCTCCACCCGGATCCCGGTCAGCCCGAGCGAGCGGGCGAACGCCGCGTACTGCACGTCCGGCAGCTGCTGCGAGGGCGGGAAGGACGGGGCGCCCTCCATGGCCCGCATCTCCCACGTGACCTGATTGAGGTCGTGGTTGTTCCAGACCGCGACCACCAGCCGCGGGTCCTCCCACAGGTCGCGGTACTTCGCCGCGGTGATCATCTCGGCCAGGCCGTTCATCTGCATGGCGCCGTCCCCGACCAGCGCGATCACCGGCCGGTCCGGGTGCGCGAACTTCGCGCCGATCGCGTACGGCACTCCGCAGCCCATCGTCGCCAGCGTCCCGGACAGCGACCCGCGCATACCGGGCCGCATGGTCAGGTGCCGCGCGTACCAGTTCGCCGCCGAGCCGGAGTCGGAGGTGACGATCGCGTCGGACGGCAGCAGCGGATCCAGCGCATGGGCCACGTACTCGGGGTTGATCGGAGCGGCCGACAGCTGGGCCCGCCGCTCCATCACCTCACGCCAGCGCGACACGTTGGCGCGCACCGTGTCGTACCACTCGCGCCCGCCCCGCTCGGTGTCCAGCATCGGGATCAGCCGCTGCAGCGTGGCCTTCGCGTCGCCGACGAGATTCACCTCGTAGGGATAACGCATCCCGACCATGTGCGGATCGATGTCGATCTGCACCCCCCGCGCCTTGCCGAACTCCGGCATGAACTGCGTGTACGGGAAGGACGACCCGATCGTCAGCAGGGTGTCGCAGTCCCGCATCAGCTCGTACGACGGACGCGTGCCGAGCAGGCCGATCGAGCCGGTGACGTAGGGGAGTTCGTCGCTCAGGACGTCCTTGCCGAGCAGGGCCTTGGCCACACCGGCGCCGAGCAGTTCGGCGATCCGCTCCACCTCGGCGCGCGCGCCGGAGGCACCCTGGCCGACCAGGACCGCCACCTTGTCACCGGCGTCGAGGATCTCCGCGGCCCGCCGGAGGGACTCCTCGGACGGCGTCGCCGTCCAGGAACTGCGGTCCAGGCTGGAGGGCACCATCTTGAACTCGTGCGTGGGCGGCGAGTAGTCGAGCTCCTGCACATCACCGGGGATGATGATCGCCGTCGGACAGCGGCGCGCGTACGCGGTGCGGATCGCCCGGTCCAACACGTTGGGCAGCTGCTCGGGCACCGTCACCGTCTCCACGAACTCGGAGGCGACGTCCTTGAAGAGGCTGTGCAGGTCCACCTCCTGCTGGTAGGAGCCGCCCATCGCGGTGCGGTGCGTCTGACCGACGATCGCCAGCACCGGCACATGGTCGAGTTTCGCGTCGTACAGCCCGTTCAGCAGATGGATCGCGCCGGGCCCGGACGTGGCCGCGCACACGCCGAGACGGCCGCTGAACTTGGCATAGCCGACCGCCTGGAACGCGGACATCTCCTCGTGCCGGGACTGGACGAAACGCGGCTGGTTGTCGGCCCGCCCCCACGCGGCGAGCAGGCCGTTGATGCCGTCGCCGGGATAGCCGAAGACGTGGTCCACACCCCACTCGCGCAGTCGCTCAAGGACGTGGTCGGAGACCTTGGTGCTCATGTACGGACCTCCCGGGCCTAGGGGACACACAGGTGACACGGGCAGCAGCTCTACGAGTCACCCTGCGCGTCCCCGGAAAACCTGCCCGTGTTTGCGGTCGGGGCCCGGGGGCAGGCGCATGTCCAGTGCTTCGGACCGGAGGCACGTCCGTGGGAGCGGCCCAGGCCGCCACGGGCGCGTCTGTCCGAGCCGCAGACGCCCTCTCCCCACGGTGACCGTCCATCCCAGAGCACTCCTAGGGAGTTGCGACGCACCATGGCGACCAAAGTGAGCGCGAAGCACCATCCGCACGACGACGCACCCGACACGGCAGAGGCGTTCCGCAAGCTCGCCGAGCTTCCCCCCGGCCCACAGCGCGACACCCTCCGCGGCCAGATCGTCGAGGCCTGGCTGCCCATGGCCGACCGCCTCGCGGGCCGCTTCCGCAGCCGCGGCGAGAGCTTCGACGACCTGCGCCAGGTCGCGGCCCTCGGCCTGGTCAAGGCCGTCGACCGCTACGACCCCGCACGCGGCAACGCCTTCGAGAGCTACGCCGTGCCCACCATCACCGGCGAGATCAAGCGGCACTTCCGCGACCACATGTGGACCCTGCACGTGCCGCGCCGCGTCCAGGACCTGCGCAACCGCGTCCGCTTCGCGAGCCAGGACCTGTCCCAGACCATCCCGGGCCGCCGGCCCACCGTCGCGGAGATCGCCGCGCACGCGAACCTCAGCGAGGAAGACGTCCTGGTGGGCCTGGAGGCCCTGGAGAGCTTCACCGCGCTGTCCCTGGACGCGGAGCTGCCCGGCAGCGAGGACGGGTACTCGCTCAGCGACGCGCTGGGCTCGGCCGACCCCGCGCTGGACACGGTCGTGGACCGCGAGGCGGTCAGGCCCCGGCTCGCCGCCCTGCCTGAACGCGAGCGGGCGATCCTGTACATGCGGTTCTTCGCGGACATGACGCAGAGCCGGATCGCCGAGCAGCTGGGCATCTCGCAGATGCACGTGTCCCGGCTGATCAGCCGGTGCTGCGGGCGGGTGCGGGAGCAGGTCATGCGGGACGCCGCCGCCTGACGCCGCGGCGGGGGCCGGTGCGGTGTCACCCGCTCGGCGGTTCCCGTCCCGCGAATGGTGTCCGGCCGCGCGCGCCCCGGCGGTGGGCGGGCTGTGATGGGTGCGGGGACACGGCGGTCGTGCCCCCGCAGCCGTCGGCCGAAGGAGCCCTCCCCATGCGCCCGAGCGCCCGTGCCCTGTCCGTCGCCGCCCTGGCGGCTGCCGCCCTGGGCATCGCCGTACCGGCCGCCCTCGCGGAGCCGGCCGCCGAGGTCAGTCCGAGCAGCGCCTCCCCGGGCGGCAGCGTCACCGTCTCCGTCACCTGCGACCCGACCGGCGGCTCCCCGCCCGACACCATCGACGCCACCTCGCTGGCCTTCGAGGAGGGCACCGTCGCCCTGCGGCTGGTCTCCGGCAAGGACGACAAGGGCACCGGCCCGGCCTACAGCGGCACCGCCCGGATCGCCCCGGCCGAGGACCTCGAAGGCGAGGTGGAGGGGGTCGGCAAGGACACCGCGTGGACCGTCGACGGCACCTGCCCGGCGGCACCCGGCGGGCAGGGCAAGCAGTGGAGCGCCACGTTCACGGTGACCCGCGCGAGCGGCGAACCGTGCGCCACCGGGACCGGCGCGCACGGCGACTCCTGCGCCACCACCCCCGCCACCACCCGCCCCTGCACCGAGTCACCCACCGACTCCTGCCACGCGGCGGCCGTCCCGCGCGGCGTGCGGGCCGGCGAGGGCGGCGCCTTCACCGACTCGGTGCCCGCCCTGGTCGGCGGCGGCCTGCTGATCACGGGCGCGCTCGGCGCCGCGGTGTACCGGCTGCGCCGCAAGGGGACCGCCGGCGAGAGCTGACACCGTCCGGGGCCGACACGGCCGCGGCCGTCGTCGCCGTCGTGTGACCGGCACACCCCGCATCGGCGCCCATGCCGGGAGGGCCGTCCGGGCACTCAGAGCCCGAGGGGACGACCCGCACCACACGAGCCACCGGGCATGCCGGGGCGGCGACAAGGGCAGAGAAGGCAAGGGCACAGAAGACAACGGCACAGAAGACAACGGCACAGAAGACAACGGCACAGAAGGCAAGCCCCCCACCCCGGAGGTACGTATGCCGCGGACGGACCCGGAAGGCCACGGCCCCGTCCGTTTCGGGCCGCCGCTTCCCGAGGACGGCCTGCCGGTGCTGCCCGAGCTGTCCGCCGTACTCGCCGCCGCGGCCGGCCGCGCCCGCAGCGAACCGGTCGGCGGCGGAGACGACCTCCTTCAGGCCGCCTGCGGCTACTGGGACCGGCGTGGCCTGCCCACCGCCCCCGGCCATGTGGTCGCCGCCCCCGGCTCACCCTCCCTGCTGCTCGCCCTGACCGCCGCCCTCGGCGGCGACGTCCTGGTGCCGCGGCCCTGCGCCGCCTGGTGGGCACCGTACGCACGCCTGTTGGGCAGACCCGTCTTCCATGTGGCGACAGCGGCGGAGTCCGGCGGTGTCCCCGATTCGTACGCCCTCCTGGAGACCGTCCGCCGGGTTCGCGCCGAGGGTGGGGACCCGCGGCTCCTCGTGCTGTCCCTCGCCGACGACCCGACCGCCACCGTGGCCCCGCCCGAGCTGCTGCACGAGACCCTGGAGGCCGCCGTCGGCGAGGGTCTGCACCTGGTCAGCGACGAGACCTGGCGCGACACCCTGCACGACCCGCACGGCACCGTCCTGCTCAGCCCGGCCGAGATGCTGCCGGGAAAGGCCACCGTCGTCACCGACCTGGCCGGCGCCCTGCTGCCGACCGGCTGGCCGGCCGCCGTCGCCCGCTTCCCCGCGGGCGAGATGGGCGACGCCCTACGCGCGCGCGTGCTCGACGTGCTCACCGCGCTCGGCGCCCGCGTCGCCGCCCCGGTCGCCGTCGCGGCCGCGTACGCCCTGACCGAACCCGAGCCGCTCACCGCCCGCGTCAAGGCCGCCGTACGCCTGCACGCGCGCGTGGCCGCCGCCGCGCACACGGCCGTCGTCACGGCGGGCGCGCTGGCCCGGCCCCCGCAGGCCGGCCGCCATCTCTACGTCGACCTGGGACCTTTGAAGACCGCGCTCACCGGGCACGGGGTGGGCGACGCCCAGGAACTGGAGGACTTCCTCACCGCCCGGCTCGGCATGCCCGCACCGGGCGGCCACCGCTTCGGCGACGACCTCGGGGCGCTGCGGGTGCGGCTGTCCACCGGCCCGCTGCTGGGAGACACGGACGAGGAACGCGCGGAATGCCTCGGTTCCCCCTCACCGTTGGAACTGCCACACGTGCAACGCGCGTTGATCCACCTGGAATCGGTCTTCGACGATCTCCGCGACGACGCTCAGCGATGGGAGCCTCCTCGATGACGCAGCAGTCCGAGTCGACCACGAGCACGCCCCGCCACGACACCGACGCTCCCGCGGCCCCCGCCTCCGTCACGCCCGCCGCGGCCCCCAGAGCGCTCGGCGAGCACCGGGTGTGGCCGCGCTCCTTCCACGACCGGCTGACCGCCCCGCTGCCCGACCTGAAGTCCATGGCCCGCTTCGCCCGCGAGGGCTCCATCCGCCCCGGCCGGGAAGGTCTCGCCGACATCCCCCGACTGCCCTTCGAACCGGCCCCGCTGCCCCGCGTGGACGCGCGCACGATCGCCGTCTCCTGGGCGGGACACGCCAGTTGGGTCGTACGGATCGGCGGCCTGACCGTCCTCACCGACCCGGTCTGGTCCCGCCGCATCCTCGGCACCCCGGCCCGCATCACCCCGGTCGGCATCGCCTGGAGCGACCTGCCGCGCGTCGACGCCGTCGTCATCAGCCACAACCACTACGACCACCTGGACGCCCCCACCCTGCGCCGACTCCCGCGCGACACCCCGGTGTTCGCGCCGGCCGGGCTCGCCCGCTGGTTCCGCCGCCGCCGGTTCACCAAGGTCACGGAGCTGGACTGGTGGGAGGCGGCCGAACTGGGCGGTGTCCGCTTCGACTTCGTGCCCGCCCACCACTGGTCCAAGCGCTCCCTCACCGACACCTGCCGCACCCTGTGGGGCGGCTGGGTGCTCACCGCCCCCGACGGACAGCGCCTCTACTTCGCAGGCGACACGGGTTACGGCCACTGGTTCGCCCGCATCGGACAGCGCTACCCCGGCATCGACCTCGCCCTGCTCCCCATCGGCGCCTACGACCCCCGCTGGTGGCTCAGCGACGTCCACTGCGACCCGGAGGAGGCGGTGCGCGCGGCGCGGGACCTCGGGGCGCGGCGCATGGCGCCCATGCACTGGGCGACGTTCGTCCTGTCGGCGGAGCCGGTGCTCGAGCCGCTCACGCGGGTGCGGGCGGCCTGGGAGAAGGCGGGCCTGGCCCGGGAGGACCTGTGGGACCTGCCCGTGGGAGGTTCCCGGATCCTCGACTAGGCCTTCGCGGTCCGGCGGACCCGGCGCCACGCACTCGGCGCCGCGCTGATCACCACGGTCAGCGCGACCGCCGCGACCACGCCCTCCCAGGGCTCGCTGAACAGCGACCCGCCAAGGATCCCGATCAGCTGGTACGTCACCGCCCAGGCAAGGCACGCCGGAAAGTTCCCGCGGGCGAACCTGCGCATCGGCCACTTCGCCATCAGACAGGCCAGCATGACCGGGATCCGCCCGGCCGGCACCAGCCGGGACAGCACCAGGACCGCCACCCCGTGGTCGGCGAGTTTCTCCTGCGCCCGCGTGAGCCGGTCCTCGGGGGCGCGCGAGCGGATCGCCTCCAGCCAGCGCGAGCCGTTCTTCGACCGCATGCCGCGCCGCCCCAGCCAGTACAGGGCCATGTCACCGAGGAACGCGGCCGCCGAAGCCGTCACGAACACCAGCGCCAGCGCGAACGGCGCCGTCTGGTGAAAGGCCACCACAGCCGCCGAACTCACCAGCGCCCCCGTCGGCACCACCGGCACCAGCGCCCCGAGCAGCACCAGCACGAACAGCGTCGGATACCCGATCGCCTGCTGCGTGGACTCCGGCGTCACAGCCGTCGAGGCGGTCACCCAGCTCACCGGGCGACCTCCAGCCGCACGCTCTCCCCGTGCCCGAGCCGGTGCACCGCCACCTGCGGTGCCCGCTCGGCCGCCAGGCGCACGAACTCCTCACCCGGCGCGTGGAACTCGTGCGGGCGCACCGCGTCCATCCCGATCGGCCAGTACGTGCCGTAGTGCACGGGCACCGCGCTGCGCGGCGCCAGCCGGACCAGCGCCTGAGCGGCCCGCCCCGCGTCCAGATGCCCCTCGCCGAGGTAGGGTCCCCAGCCGCCCACCGGCAGCAGCGCCACGTCGACCGGCCCGACCTCCTTGGCCATCTCGTCGAACAGGCCGGTGTCCCCGGCGAAGTACGTGCGGCCCTCGCCCTCCACGACATAGCCGAGCGCGGGGGCGTGGTGCGGTCCGAGCGGCAGCCGCCGGCCGTCGTGCCGGGCGGGCACGACCCGTACCACCAGGTCACCGACCCTGACCTCGTCACCGGGAGCCACCTCGCTCACCCGCAGATGCGCGAGCCGGCGCAGCCCCGGTACCGCCCGTGGTGCGCCCCGGGGCACGAGCAGGCGCGTGCCCGGGGCGAGCCGCGCCAGCGAGGGAACGTGCAGATGGTCGGCGTGCAGATGGGACACCAGCGCCACGTCCGCGCGCCAGGCACCGGGCGGCGGCAACTCCCCGCGACGGCGCCGCAGATGAGCCAGACGGCGGACGAACAGAGGGTCGGTGAGCACACGTACGTCCGAATCCGTGACCGTGCAGGTGGCGTGACCCCACCAGGTGATCTCCACCGGCACCTCTTTGCCTCCTTCGCGCGACTCCCCGAAGCCTACGGGCAGGAGTAGGGTCGGCGGCGAAACCCGGAGGTGAGTGAGGGGGGACTCCATGGGAGAGGTCCGCGGTGCACCGGTCGGCCGCCCGCCGTTGCGGGTCACGGCGATCGCCAGCCTGACGCCCCTGGAGGAGCTCGACGACGACCCCTTCCTGGTGGACTCCCGCAGCCAGCACGCGATGTGCGCCCGCTGGGCCGCCGAGCGGGGCTACGTCGTCACCCGGGAACTGCTCGTGCACCGGCTCCGTCCCGACCACGGTGTCCTGTGGGAGGGCGTCCGCCCCGGCCGCGACGTGTTCGTCGCGCCGAGCCTGCGCGTCCTGCAGAGCGCCCTGTCGTCGGTCGACGAGTTCACCGCCGAGTGCGCCAGACGCGGGGTACGGGTCGAGACCGTGGGGCGCGCGGAGCCCGCGTACGACGCCCAGATGAAGGCCCACGTGCACCGCAGGCTGTCGATGCCGACGGCCGGCTACGACGGGCGCTAGCGGCACCACGAGGAACCTGTCCGGCCGGGCCCGTATGACAGGCTTGCCCCGGGCCCGCACCGATGACGGGCCGGGCCGGGACGTGAGGTGTGCTGGGCGTGCGTGCAGGGCGGTGGCGGCGGGTCGCCAGTCAGGTCGGGCGGAGCGTCACGGTGTGGGCCGTGTCCACCCTCACGATGCTCGTGCTGGCGGGCATCCTGCCCGATTTCCGGATCCAGTCCGTCGACGGCGACAGCGCCACCCGGATCGCCGTCACCGCCGCGTTCGGGGCGGGCGCCTTCGGTCTGCTGTCGGCACTGGTGTGGCCGCTTCTCGTACGGCTGCTGCTGCTCGTGCCCGCGCTCGTGCTCGGGCTGCTGGTCTTCTTCCTCAACGGCGGGCTGCTGCTGATCGCGCTGCGCCTCAACCCGGCCGAGCGGGGCGACGCCGCCCCGGAGACCGCGGTCGTGGTCGCCGCCGTGATGTCGGCCGTGGCCTCCGCCACCGGCGCCGCCCTGGCCGTGCGCGACGACGACGCCTACCGGCGCCGCCTGTACCGTCTCGCCGACCGCCGCCGCAGGGGCGGCGGCGCGGCCTGCCCGGCCAGCCCCGGCACCGTCTTCATACAGCTCGACGGCGTCGGCCACGACATCCTGCTCGACGCCGTCGGCCGCGGCCTGCTGCCCACCGTCGCCCGCTGGCTCGGCGCCGCCCCCGCCGCCCCCGCCGACGCCGGCGGCCGTCGCGGGCCCACCCACCGGCTCACCCCGTGGCGCACCGACTGGTCCAGCCAGACCGGCGCCAGCCAGCTCGGCATCCTGCACGGCAGCAACCACGACATCCCCGCCTTCCGCTGGTACGAGAAGGACCGCCGCGAGGTCATGGTCTGCAACCGCCCGACCAGCGCCGCCGAACTCCAGCGCCGCGCCGTCGAGGCCACCGGCGACGGCGGACTGCTCACCGCCGACGGCGCCAGCCGCGGCAACCTCTTCTCCGGCGGCGCCGACGAACAAGCCCTCGTGCTGTCCATCGCCACCCGCCGCCGCAGCCGCGAGAACCGCTCCCGGTCGGGCTACTTCGCCTACTTCTCCGACCCGGCCAACGCCGTGCGCACCGCCATGTCCTTCGTCGCCGAAGCCGGCCGCGAGATCGGCCAGTCCACCCGGTCCCGGGTGCGCAAGGATCGCCCCCGGGTCTCCCGCGGCGGCCTCTACCCCTTCATCCGCGCCTTCGCCACCGTCGTCGAACGCGACGTCGTGGTCGCCGCGGTCATGGGCGACATGCTCGCCGGACGCACGGCCGTCTACGCCGACCTGGTGGCGTACGACGAAGTGGCGCACCACTCCGGGCCGTTCAGCCGCGACGCCGAGAAGGTCCTCGAACGCCTCGACCGCTCCCTCGCCCTCATCGAGAACGTCGCCGAGCACGCCCCGCGCCCGTACCGCATCGTCGTCCTGTCCGACCACGGCCAGAGCCCCGGCGAGACCTTCCGCACCCGCTACGGCCTCACCCTCGGCGACCTGGTCCGGGCCGGCTGCGGGCTGCCCGTGCCGCGCCGGGCGCGACGCACCCACAGCGGCGCCGAGGCCCGCGCCGCCGTACGCGCCGCACTGCACCGGCCCGTCGAGGAGGGCGGCGAACAGTACCGCCCCTCCAGCCGCCGCTCGGAGCCGATCGTGCTGGCCTCCGGCAACCTCGGCCTGGTGTCCTTCCCGGACGTACCGCACCGGATGAGCAAGGAGGAGATCGACGCCCGCCACCCCGCCCTGCTGACCACCCTCGCCAACCATCCCGGCATCGGCTTCCTGCTGGTGCGCAGCGAGGAGCACGGCGGGGTCGTCCTCGGCCCCTTCGGCGCCGAGATCCCCCTGGACGAACTCGACGACGACCCCGGCCCGCTCGCCGACTTCGGGCCCCGCGCCGCCGACGCCGTCCGCCGCACCCACTCCTTCCCGCACACCGCCGACATCATGGTCAACTCCTGGTACGACCCCGCCGAGGGCGAAGTCCTCGCCTTCGAGGAACAGATCGGCTCGCACGGCGGCCTCGGCGGCGCCCAGGCCAAGGCCTTCCTGCTGTCGCCGCTCGCCCTGTCCGCACCCGACGAGGACGGCACCCAGCTCGCCGGGGCCGAGCACATCCACCGCGTGCTGCGCCGCTGGCTGCGCGAGACGGACGGCCCCCAGGTTCCGCTGGCGGCGCGCCAGGACCGACGCGCCGCCTGAACCCGGGGCGCGATAAATGGGCTGCGCCCGCCTGCCGCCGCGCCCACACTGTCCGTACCGGGCGTCGCGCACCAGTACGCCCCGGCCCCCTCGAACACTCCCAGGAGCCACTACTTGCAGGCAGCCGTCACCGTCACACCCTCCCGCATCCCCGAGCTGCTGCTCGGTCTCGCCACGGTGCGGCCGGTCTTCGTCTGGGGCGCCCCCGGCATCGGAAAGTCGTCCCTGGTACGGGAGTTCGCCGAGTCGCTGGGCCTTGAGTGCGTGAGCCTGCTCGGCACCCAGCTCGCCCCCGAGGACCTCATCGGCGTCCCGCAGATCCGCGACGGCCGCTCGGTGTTCTGCCCGCCCGAGGCGATCGCCCGCGACGAGCCGTACTGCCTCTTCCTGGACGAGCTGAACGCGGCCACACCGGACGTCCAGAAGGCGTTCTACTCGCTGATCCTGGACCGCCGGATCGGCAACTACGAACTGCCGAAGGGCTCCATCGTCATCGGCGCCGGCAACCGCGCCACGGACAACGCCCTCGCCCGCCCGATCGCCTCCGCGCTCGTCAACCGCCTCACCCACGTGCACCTGGAGGCCTCCGCCAAGGACTGGCTCGTCTGGGCCGCGGGCAACGGCATCCACCCGTGGATCCTGGACCACCTCACCGACCGGCCCGACCACCTGTGGTCCAAGCCCCCGAAGACCGAGGAGCCGTTCTCCACGCCCCGCTCCTGGCACATGCTCTCCGACGCCCTGCACTCCTTCGGGCCGGGCCTCGACGAGGACACGCTCAAGGTGCTGGCGCACGGCACGCTGACGCCCGCGCACGCCACCGCGTTCTGCGGCTACGCCAAGATCGTCCGCAGCCGGTTCGGCATCGAGGCGATCCTCAAGGGCGACGCCCGCTGGCCGAACCGCCTGGAAGACCGCGACCTGCTCTACTACCTCGCCGAGTCCTTCCGCGGCCGCCTCGTCAAGGAACTGCCCGCGAGCAAGGACCACATGTCGGCGAACGGCCGCCAGACCGCGTACCGCGCCAAGTCACTGCTCGTACAGCTCGCCGAGATCTCCGTCGAGGTCGCCCAGAGCGTCATCGCCTCCGACGCCGACGGCAACCCCCTCCTGCCCGCCTGGTTCCTCATCGAGGCCGCCCGGGACATGCCCCGGCTGGTGGAGGCGCGACGATGAGCCCGGCCACCGCGCGCACAGGGGCCCGCCCGTGAGCCGTACACGCGAGACCGCGCAGGCCCGCGGATGAGCCGCGGACGCAAGCAGAACGAGCCCAAGAAGGACCCGGCCGCCGAGGCGTGCGCCGACGGCGTGCGGCTGGCGATGGCGAACCCCGCGCTGGCCGCCATCGAGGCCAAGCTGTGCCGCGAGAAGGAGTGCGCCCTGGCTCCCCGGCACGGCCTCGCCCGCGTCACCTCCAACGGCACCGTCCACCTGCACCCCACCCGCCTCGCCGAACCCGAGGAATGGGCCTGGGCCCTCGCACACGCCCTCATCCACCTCGGCTTCGGACACGTCCCCGCCGCCACCGGCGAACGCGTCCAGCCCGACCGCCACGACCTCGCCGCCCGCTGCACGGTCGTCAACCGTTTCCTGCTGACCGTCCCCGTGGGCCGGCCCCCCGACGACCTCCCGCTGTCGTACCCCGGCGGCGACGAGGAGCAACTCGCCGCGAGCTGGCGGCGGACCGGGATCCCCGGCGCGTACGAGCACTGCGGCACGGCCGCGGGAGAGGCGGACCAGCTGCTGCTCCCGTGGAGCAGGTGGGGCGGCCAAGTACCGGACTGGCAGATCGCGTTCGCGCACGCCCTGACCCGCACCATGTCCACCGCCCTGGACCTGGCCGGCGGCCGCCGCGACTCCATGACCGGCGGCCCCACCCGACTGCACCCCTGGGAACGGGCCCTGAGCTGGTTCGTCTCCTCCTACCCGCTGCTCGGCGGCATCGCCGCCGGCATCACCCTCGTCGCCGACGCCGAACTCGCCCGCGCCCACGGCATCTCCGTCGCCGCGGTGAACCCGGAGGCCGGCGAGATCTACGTCAACCCCCTGCGCCGGTTCGACGACGAGGAGTGGCGCTTCGTCCTCGCCCACGAGATGCTGCACGCCGCCCTGCGCCACGGCGACCGCTGCGGCACCCGCGACCCCTTCCTCTTCAACATCGCCTGCGACTACGTCATCAACGGCTGGCTGACCGAGATGCAGGTCGGCACCATGCCCGAGGGCCTCCTGCACGACCCGGAGCTGACCGGCCTGTCCGCGGAGGAGGTCCACGACCGCATCGCCCGCGACCTGCGCCGCACCCGCCGCCTGGCCACCCTGCGCGGCAAGGGCGCCCGCGACATCCTCGGCGGCCCGCTCGGAGCGCCCCGCGACTACGTCGACCTCGACGAGCTCTACCGCCGGGGCCTGGCCCGCGGCCTCGACCTGCACGAGCAACAGGACCGCGGCCACCTGCCGGGCGGCCTGGTCGAGGAGATCCGCGCGCTCAGCCACCCCCCGCTGCCCTGGGACGCCCGACTGGCCCGCTGGTTCGACGAGTTCGTACCGAGCCCACAGCCCGTACGGACGTACGCGCGCCCCTCCCGCCGCCAGGCGGCCACGCCCGACATCCCGCGCGCGGGACGGTACTTCCCGCCCGAGGAGATCGCCCGCTGCACCTTCGGCGTCGTCCTCGACACCTCCGGCTCCATGGACCGGGTGCTGCTCGGCAAGGCGCTGGGCGCGATCGCCTCGTACGCCGAGGCCCGGGACGTACCGGCCGCGCGGGTCGTGTTCTGCGACGCGGCCCCGCACGACGCCGGCTATCTCCCGGTCACCGACATCGCTGGCCGGGTACGGGTCCGCGGCCGGGGCGGCACCGTCCTGCAGCCCGGCATCGACCTGCTGCACCGCGCCGACGACTTCCCGCCCGCCGCTCCGGTCCTCGTGATCACCGACGGCTGGTGCGACGTCCTGCGGGTGCGGCGCGAGCACGCCTACCTGATCCCGCAGGGGGCACGACTGCCGTTCAGCGCACGTGGACCGGTCTTCCGGGTGAGCTGAGCCGGAGTGTGATCGTATGGAGTCCGAAACCCGGATCCGGGACCATAGGAAAGGAATGACCGTGGCTACCACGCGCTCCGCACACACCGTCTGGGAAGGCAACCTGCTCGAGGGCAACGGAGTCGTCACCTTCGACACCTCCGGCGCCATCGCCGAGCAGCCGGTGACGTGGGCTGCCCGCACGCAGGAGGCCAACGGCAAGACCAGCCCCGAGGAGCTGATCGCCGCCGCCCACTCCAGCTGCTTCTCCATGGCGTTCTCGCACGCCCTCGCCGGGGCCGGCACCCCGCCCACCAAGCTCGTCACCTCCGCCGACGTCACGTTCCAGCCGGGAGAGGGCATCACCGGCATCCACCTCACCGTCGAGGGCACCGTGCCGGGCCTGGACGAGGACGGCTTCGTCGCCGCGGCGGAGGACGCCAAGGTGAACTGCCCCGTCAGCCAGGCCCTGAAGGCCGTACCGATCACCCTGTCCGCGAAGCTCGCCTGACCGGACCGGCACACCACGACCGTCGCGCGGGCCGCCCCACCCGGGGAGGCCCGCGCGACGGTCGGTTCGTGACCGGGCGGACGGGTATCAGGACGACGGTGTCGAAGGGAACGCGATGGGGCCGCGAACATCCAGCGGATCGGCGGTACTCGACTCCGGCACGCGTGAACTCACCCGCGCGGTACCGCTGTTCAGCCTGGTCGGCCGAATGCGCCCGGACGGCTCCCGGCCGGGCGCCCTCGTCGACCGCTACGACTACGGCCGCTTCGAACCGCACCTGAGAACCAGCGAGAACGTGCTCCCCGTACCGGTCCTGGCCCACCGCGCCACCCCGGACGACCTCCACCTGCCGCACGGCGGCCACGGCCTGGACCTCGCATCCGTCGACATCGCGTTCGCCGCCACCCCCCGCGGCGACGTGACCCTGGTCCTCGACTGCCAATTCGCGGCCGACTCCGAGCCCGCCGCCCTCGCCGCCCGGCTCGCGGACACCTGCTTCGAGCGCGCACGCATCAGCCTCGGCGACAGACCGCTCCTCGACGTCCTGAACGAGCGGCTCACGTCCTGCTCAGGCGGGACAGCCGACGCTCCGGCCGGCTCCTGTCACCGCCCGACGGCCGCCCGCCCGCGCCGGTGCCGCCGCCCCGGTCCGCGGCCGGGAGCTGACGCCACCATGTGCCGGTGCGACTCGACCGTGTCCCTCGGGAGGTGACCTGACCGTGCCGCGACGACCCGCCGTGTCGGCCCACCGGGGAGGATCCGAACGCGCCGCCGCCGCCACCTGGGCGGCGTACGAGGACGCGCTCGCCTCCGGCGCCGAGTACGCCGAGTTCGACATCCGGCGTACGGCCGACGGCGTCTTCGTCGTCTACCACGACCCCCGGGTCGCGCACTTGGGACCGCTCCTGTCACGGATCACGCACGCCGAGCTCAGCGACCGCGCCGGATACGCCGTACCGGTCGTCGAGGAGGTCATGTCCCTGATCGCCGGGAAGCTCGTCGGGCACCTGGACCTGAAGGACACGGGCCACGAGCGCGAACTGATCGACCGGGCGATCGCCCTGCTCGGCACGGACGGCTTCGTCGCCACGACCCTGGAGGACGCCTCCGTCGCCGCCATCAGGCGCGCGTTCCCCGCCGTGCGCACGGCCCTGTCCCTGGGCCGCGACCGCACCCAGATCGCCCCGGCCCGGCTGGCACGGACCCGGCTGAGCGAGCTGCTGCCCATGCGTCGGGTCCGCGCCTGCGGCGCGACCGGGGTCGCCGTGCACCAGGCGCTGGCACGCGCGAACGTCCTGCGCGAAGCGGCCCGGCACGGCCTGCACACCATGGTCTGGACGGTCAACGAGGACGCCCCGATGCGCGCCTTTCTCGCGGACCCGCGCGTGGACGTCCTGATCACCGACCGGCCCCGGCGGGCGGTCGCCCTCCGGGGCGGCAGGCAGGACGAGCGCGCCCTGGGGTACCCGTACGTTTGACAGGAGCCCTCCGATGACGAGCTGACAAGCCCCACCCATTGACAAGAACGCACTCAAGTTTTCTGCTGGAGTGCGGGAAGGCTGCGGGAAGGCTGCGGGAAGGCTGCGGGAAGGCTGCGGGAAGGCTGCGGGAAGGCTGCGGGAAGGCTCCCTGGCGGAAGGCCCTGGCGGAAGGGGACAGCGATGGGACGTGCGGTCGGAATCGATCTGGGCACCACGAACTCGGTGGTGGCCGTCCTGGAGGGCGGCGAACCCACGGTCGTCGCGAATGCGGAGGGGGCCAGGACCACACCGTCGGTCGTGGCCTTCGCCAAGAACGGCGAAGTGCTCGTCGGCGAGGTCGCCAAACGGCAGGCCGTCACGAACGTCGAGCGCACCGCGCGCTCCATGAAGCGCCACATGGGCGACGCGAACTGGCGCTTTCCCGAGCAGGGCGCCGTCGACGGCAACCGCTACCGGGCCCAGGAGCTGTCCGCGCGGGTGCTGCAGAAGCTGAAGCGCGACGCGGAGTCCTACCTGGGGGAGGACGTCACCGACGCGGTGATCACCGTCCCCGCCTACTTCGACGACACCCAGCGCCAGGCCACCAAGGAGGCCGGGGAGATCGCGGGCCTGAAGGTGCTCAGGATCATCAACGAGCCCACGGCCGCCGCTCTCGCCTACGGCCTCGACCGGGGCGAGGAACAGACCGTCCTCGTCTTCGACCTCGGCGGCGGCACCTTCGACGTGTCGCTGCTGGAGATCGGCGACGGCGTCATCGAGGTCAAGGCGACCAACGGCGACACCCACCTCGGCGGCGACGACTGGGACCAGCGGGTCGTCGAGTACCTGGTGAAGAAGTTCAAGGGCCAGTACGGCATCGACCTCGGCAACGACAAGATGGCCCTGCAGCGGCTGCGCGAGGGCGCCGAGAAAGCCAAGATCGAACTGTCCTCGTCCTCCGAGACGACGATCAACCTCCCCTACGTCACCGCCTCCGCCGAAGGCCCCCTGCACCTCGACGAGAAACTGACCCGCGCCCAGTTCCAGGAGCTGACCGCCGACCTCCTCGACCGCTGCAAGACCCCCTTCCACCAGGCGGTCAAGGACGCCGGCATCAAGCTCGCCGCGATCGACCACGTCATCCTCGTCGGCGGCTCCACCCGCATGCCCGCCGTCACCGACCTGGTCAAGGAACTCACCGGCAAGGACCCGCACAAGGGCGTCAACCCCGACGAGGTCGTGGCCGTCGGCGCGGCCCTCCAGGCGGGCGTCATCCGCGGCGACGTCAAGGACGTCCTCCTGCTCGACGTCACCCCGCTGTCCCTGGGCATCGAGACCAAGGGCGGCATCATGACCAAGCTCATCGAACGCAACACGACGATCCCCACGCGCCGTTCGGAGATCTTCACCACCGCCACCGACAACCAGCCCTCGGTCGGCATCCAGGTCTACCAGGGCGAACGCGAGATCGCCGCCTACAACAAGAAGCTCGGCGTCTTCGACCTCACCGGCCTGCCGCCCGCCCCGCGCGGCGTCCCGCAGATCGAGGTCGCCTTCGACATCGACGCCAACGGCATCATGCACGTCTTTGCCAAGGACCTCGCCACCGGCCGTGAACAGAAGATGACCGTGACCGGCGGCTCGGCCCTCCCCAAGGACGACATCGACCGCATGATGCGGGACGCCGAGCAGTACGCCGAGGAGGACCGCAAACGCCGCGAGGCCGCCGAGACCCGCAACCAGGCCGAACAACTCGTCTACCAGACCGAGAAGTTCGTCCGCGAGAACGGCGACAAGGTCCCCGCGGACACCAAGTCCGAGGTCGAGTCCGCCGTCGCCGAGCTGAAACAGCTCCTGGAGCAGAACGCCGAGACGAACGCCCTGCGCACCGGCGTCGAGAAACTCGCCTCCGTCAGCCAGAAGATGGGCCAGGCGATGTACGCCCAGGCCGCCGGCGGCCAGACCGGCACGGAGGACACGGGCACCGGCGGCCGGGACACCTCCTCGCAGGACGAGGAGGGAGTGGTGGACGCGGAGATCGTCGACGACGACAGGGACCAGGGCGGTCGGCAGGACGGGAGGGACGAGAAGGGCGGGGCGGCCTAGTTCCCCGGCAGAGCAGGGTCGTCGGCGGCGCGCTCCCGTGTATGCAGTCGGCAGTGTGTGGTCGTCGACGCGCTCAGGTGTATGCAGTCGGCAGTGTCGCGCATACGGCATCCAGGACGGATGCATACGGTGTACCGAAGTCGGTGAGCCGGGCGCGGAGTCGCTCCAGGCCGTCGCGGTGTTCGGTGAGCAGGCAGGTGTCGCCGGTGCGGGCCGCGAACTCCAGCACGGCGGGCAGGTAGTCGGGCACCTCCTCGCCGGTGAACTCCAGGCCGTGCGCCCGGTACGCGTCCTTGAAGCCGGCCGGCGACCTGCCCCGCCGCCGCACGTCGCCGTCCCGCCAGCAACTCAGGTACAGGCTGTGCCGGCTCTCGCCGTCGAAGACCTGGACGTAGTGCGCCGCCAGTTCCCGCGCGGGCGTGACGGCCGCGTGGTCCGCGAACTCCCGCAGCTGCGGGGCGGCTTCGCGCAGCAGCGGCAGCCGGGCGCGGAAAGCGTCGTCCGGGTAGGTCAGGCAGAGCGCCGCCGCCTGGTACAGCACCGTGTCCGAGGGCATCAGACATCCCCCGCCCCGCCGGCGGTCCGCCGGTGGCGCGGGCCGTGGACGTTCCGGGTGTCGGTCACCTGCGCTCCCTTGCTCCCGTGCTTGCCGGCGGCTCATTCGAACCTAGGGCGGGACAGGGGAACGCACCCGCTGACGGCACCCGTACGGGTCCCGCACCCGCCGGCGGCCGCCGTCCGGGTCAGGACTTGCGGGCGACACCCGCGTACACCGGCACGATGCCCTCGGCCTGCACCGCCACGTCCTCCGGCTCGGGCCGCCACCCGGAGACCGGGATCACGCCGGGACCGAGGAGTTCCAGGCCGTCGAAGAAGCGCGAGAACTCGGCGAGCGAACGGGGGAAGAAGGGGGTGCCGCTGCGGCGGAAGTGCTCGGCGGCCTTCTGGATCGCCTCCGGGTTCAGATCGGGGGTGACCTGCGACAAAACCAGATAGCTGCCGGGGGCGAGGAACTCGACGTACCGCTTCAGCAGACCGTGCACGTCGTCGCCGTCGGCCGCGTCACCGAGGTAGTGCGTCAGGGCCACCAGCGACAGGGCGACGGGCTGCCCGAAGTCCAGGGACTGAGCCGCGAGGCGCAGGATCGTGTCGGGGTCGCGCACGTCCGCGTGGATGTAGTCGGTCGACCCCTCCGCCGAACCGTGCAGCAGGGTCTCCGCGTGCCGCAGCACGATCGGGTCGTGGTCCGCGTACACGACCCTCGACTCCGGCGCCACACCCTGCGCCACCTGGTGCAGGTTCGGCTCGGTGGGAATGCCGGTGCCGATGTCCAGGAACTGACGTATCCCCGCCTCGGCGACCACCCTGGTCGCCCGCTGCATGAACCGGCGGTTGGCCCGCGCCCCGCGCAGCACCGTGTCGTCCACGGCGAGGATCTTGCGGGCCAGCTCCTCGTCCCGGTTGATCTTGATTTTCGGTGATACCCCTACCCCCCCGGGGTACCTGACCTGCGACGACGGCTGATGTATTCACGTCGTCGTCGGCTGAATAGGTGCATTCACGCTGTTCGCTTCTATTCACGGCCACGCGTATTGAATGGGGGGTGGGTTGTTTTTCTGGAAGCACGGGGGTCAGAATTCCTAAAGCACCGGGCTTGAATTGAACGTATTCCCGCTAAGCGTTATTCGCATTGTGCATTGCGATTACGCTATTGCTGCACCGCATTCCTTATCACGCACACCCATGCGTGGTGCACGCTGTTGCCACCATGCGCAGCATCATCATCGTTCGTGTTGCGAACGCATCATCGTTGTGCTTTCGCTTTGCGATCATCGTTGATGTTCTCAGCTTGCGCTTGACCCTTTTCCCTGAATGCGCACCCATGCCGGGTAACGCATTGCCTAGTACCCATGTGCATGGCCACCACCGGGTAGTTGTCCTTGCCGCCCAGCCACCAGTCGTACACCCGGGCCGGATGCGGCCGGCTGGTGTCGATACGAGCGGACGCGGCGTCGGATCCGGTCATACGGCGTCGTCTCCTCGGGATCAAGGCGGGGCGGTGCGGAAACGTGCAGGGGGAAGGGCAGGAGGAAGGCAGGGGGGGCGGGGGCAAGCGAGAGGGTTCAGAAGTCCTCGCGGCGCTCCCGGAGCAGCTTCTTGGTGCGCTCGGCCGACGCGGCACGCGCCGACATGTGGTCCAGGACCTCGAGGTGCGTCGCGACCTCCTTGCGGGAGTCGAGATACAGAGCGCCGGTGAGGTACTCGGTGAAGACCATGTCGGGCAGCTCCTGCTCGCCGAAGCGGAACAACGAGAACGGCGCGTACGTCCCCGGATGCGGGCCCTGCGAGAACTCCGCGACCTGCAGCGTCACCCGGTCGCGCTCGGCCAACTCCAGGAGCCTGTCCAACTGCTCGCGCATGACCTCGCCGTGGATGCTCACCGGCCGCCGCAGCACCGTCTCGTCCATGATCACCCACAGGTGGGGCGGGTCCGGGCGCTCCAGCAGCCGCTGCCGCTCCATGCGCAGGGACACATGCCGCTCGATCGTCTCCGGTCCCGCCTGCCCGATCGTCCCCGCCTCCATCACGGCCCGGGCGTACGCCTCGGTCTGCAACAGCCCCGGCACGAAGTGCGGTTCGTAGGAACGGATGATCCGGGCGGCGCCCTCCAGACTCACGTACAGGCTGAACCAGTCCGGCAGCACATCGTGGAACCGCTGCCACCAGCCCGGCTGGTTGGCCTCCTCGGCCAGGTCCACGAAGGCGGCCGTCTCGTCGCCGCCGACGCCGTACGTCTCCAACAACACCTGGACATACGGTATCTTCAGCGCGACCTCGGCCATTTCCATCCGCCGTACGGTCGCCGGGGCCACCCGCAGCACCTGCGCGGCCTCCTCGCGCTTGAGGCCGGCCGCCTCCCGCAGTTCCTGCAGGCGTCTGCCGAGCACCACCTGACCCACGGTGGGCGCAGGACGCCGCTCACTCACGCCACGCCTCCCCTACGCGTCGAAGCTTGCGTGCAGTGTGCCACGTTCCGCTGTCGGTCACACCAGTCCCAGCGGGCGGGGACAAGACCCTTCATCGCCGTGGGGATTACCTCCGGGGTAATCGACGATGGCGTCGGCGGACGGGATCGTGAGGGCAACGGGTTCCGGGCCGGCGCACTCCGGTCCGGGACCCGGCATCCCACTGCCCCGACCCGACCTCGACGGAGGGTGATTCGTCATGTCCGCGACCCAGATCGCCGCGCTCGCCCGGACCTCGGACCCGCACACCATGCTGCGTCGCTTCCTCGCCCTGGACGCGGCGGTGACCGGGGCGAACGGCCTCGCCTACCTCGCCGCGTCCGGCCCGCTGGGGCGCTTCCTCGGGACCGGCTCCGGGCTGCTGCTCGGACTCGGTGTCTTCCTCACGGTGTACGCGGTCGCCGTCGGCCTCCTTGCCGCCCGTGCCCGCCCGGCCGCGCTGCCGGTCCGGGCCGTGATCGAGGCCAACCTGGCCTGGGCGGCGCTGAGTTTCGTCGCCCTTGGCCTGTGGCTGTCGCCGACCACGGCCGGCGCCGTGTGGACCGTGCTGCAGGCCCTCACTGTCGGCGGCTTCGCCCTGGTGCAGCACGTGGCCCTGAAAGCCCGTCAGGACATCAGTGAGTGAAGGTACTTGACCGTCGCCGGGTCGGCCGGGAGCAGTGTCTCGATGGCCAGCTCGGCGACCGTCACGTCCATGGGTGTGTTGAAGGTGGAGATGGACGAGATGAACGACAGCGTCCGGCCCTCGTGCTCGATCTGCATCGGCAGCGCGAAGTAGGGGACGGGCTCGGCCGGTTGTCCGTCCCGCCCGTCGCCGGCCGCCTCCGGCACAGGGTAGGCGGCGACCTCCTCGTACAGCTCCCGCAGCGGATCCGAGCGGTACAGGGCGATGTGCCGCTCCATCTGCGCCAGCAGATGCCCGCGCCACTCACGGAGGTTGCGGATGCGGGGAGCCAGGCCCTGCGGGTGCAGGGTCAGCCGCATCGCGTTCAGCGGCGGCGCGAGCAGGAACTCCGGGATGCCGTCGAGCAGCATCAGGATGCCCCGGTTGGCCGCGAGCACGTTGTACATCGCGTCGAGCACGAGCGCCGGATACGGCTCGTAGCCCTGAATCAGCCGCTCCATGCCCTCGCGCAAGGCCTCCAGCGCGGGGTCGTCCAGCGGGGTTTCCGAGTAGTGCGGGGCGTAACCGGCCGCCAGCAGCAGGGCGTTGCGCTCACGGACGGGGACATCGAGGTGCTCGGCCAGCCGCAGCACCATCTCCTCGCTCGGCCGGGAACGGCCCGTCTCGATGAAGCTGATGTGCCGGGCCGAGGAGTCGGCACGCAAGGCCAGCTCCAGCTGACTGACCCGCCGCTGCTCCCGCCAGGCCCGCAACAGCGGGCCCACACCCCGGTCGGCGGGGGTGCCGGAGGACGCGGCGGAACCGGACGCGAGAATGGTCATACGGACGACCGTAGTCGAGGAACGGCCGCAGTCGACGAGAAGTCGCAGCGGCAGACCGACGACAGTCGGCGGACAACCGTGACGAAGAAGGCGAACGACCGTAGTCGAGATACCGGCGACTGTAGACAATCAACGATCAACGATCAGCAATCGACAGTCGTCCGTGTTCAGTTGAGGAGTGGGTGCATGAGCTGGCCGCCGAAGCCGACCTTGGAGACCGCCGCGGTGTACCGCGCCAGAGTGCGAGGGTGCCTCCTGGGCGGGGCGGTCGGCGACGCCCTCGGCTATCCCATCGAGTTCTCCTCCCTGGACCGCATCCGCGTCTCCCACGGCGAGCGCGGGGTGACGGGGTTCGTGCCCGGCGCGCACGGCGTGCTGGGCCGGATCAGCGACGACACGCAGATGACCCTGTTCACCGTCGAGGCCATCATCCAGGCCCACGCACGGGAACGGGAGAAGGGCATCGGCGGCGGCTGGGCCGTGCTGCTGCGCCAGGCGTACGAACGCTGGCTGGAGACCCAGACGAAGCCGGGCCCGGAGCAGGCCGCACCGGCACACAGCGGCGCTCCCGCCGGGGGTCTGATCAGCGAGACCTGGCTGTACTCCCGCCGCGCCCCCGGCAACGCCTGCCTGTCCGGAGTCGCCCAGATGTACGCCCCCGACCCGTGGCTCGAACTCGACGGCAAACCGGGTCAGGTCAACCCCGACTCCAAGGGCTGCGGCGCGGTGATGCGCTCGGCCCCCTTCGGACTCGCCGCCCCCGCCGACGCTGCCTTCGCCATGGCGGCCCGCGGTGCCCAGATCACCCACGGCCACCCCACCGGCTACTACGCGGCGGGCGCGTTCGCCGCGATCGTGGCGCATCTGGTCGCCGGGGACTCCCTGGAGGGCTCGGTACTGCGCGCCCTGCGCGAGCTGGAGCGCCACCCGGGTCACGAGGAGACCTCGGCCGCGCTGCGCCGGGCCGTCGACCTGGCCGCGGAGGGGGCGCCGACCGCGGAGAAGGTCGAGTCCCTCGGCGCGGGCTGGGTCGCCGAGGAGGCCCTGGCCATCGGCGTCTACTGCGCGCTCGCCGCGACCGGCGTGGAGGACGCCCTGCTCCTTTCCGTCAACCACTCGGGCGACAGCGACTCCACCGGCTCCATCTGCGGCAACCTCCTCGGTGCCCGGCACGGCGACGTCGGACTGCCGCACGTCTGGGTGGAGCGGGTCGAGGGCCGCACCCGGATCGCCGCGCTGGCCGACGACCTCGCGGCCGAGTGCGTCCCCGGCTGACCATCGGGAACCCTCCTCACCAGGCCTTGACCAGGGCCCAAGCGGCCCGGCTGTGGCAGGCTGAAGACGTACCCCGGCATCCAGGAAGGAGCGCGGCCATGCCCGTGGAACCGCTGTCGCAGAAGGAGATCGAGGACCGGCTCGCGGAGCTGCCGGGCTGGTCGCTCGACGGGGACCGGCTCGCCCGTTCCTACCGGCTCGGCACGCACTTCGCCGCCACGGCGATGGTCGTCCACATCGCCCAGGTCCAGGAGAAGCTCGACCACCACTCGGATCTCACCCTCGGCTACAACACCGTCTCCCTCACCGTGAACACCCACAGTGCGGGCGGGGCCGTGACCGAGCTGGACTTCGAGCTAGCGAGGAAAGTGGAGGCGCTCGCCCCCGGCCACGGAGCCCAGTGACGCAGGTGCTGGACTACGACAAGGAGGCCGACGCCTACGACGCCACCCGCGGCGGCGAGCCCAGAGCCGCCGCGGCCGCCGACGCGGTCCTCGGCCTGGTCCCCGCCGCCGCCCGCCGCCTCCTGGACGTCGCCTGCGGCACGGGGATCGTGACCCGGCGCCTGGCGGCGGCCCGGCCCGCTCTGCGGGTGACGGGCGCGGACCTGACGTACGGGATGGCCCGGATGGCGGCGGGACGGCTGCCCGGGGCGATCGTCCTCGCGGACAGCCGTCGGCTGCCGTTTCCCGACGGGACGTTCGACGCCGTCACCAGTGTGTGGCTGCTGCATCTCCTCGACGGCCCCGGCGAGGTCCGGGCGGTCGTCGCCGAGTGCGCCCGCGTACTGCGGCCCGGCGGCGTGTACGTCACCACCGTCGACAAGGCCGCCGCACACGACGTGGGCAGCGACATCGACGCGGTCCTCGCGCCGCGCCCGCGCCGGCCGGCCCAGGACGCCACCGCGACCGTCACATCGTATGCAGTCGACAGCGGACTGGATTCGGCCGGCCGGGCCCGCTTCCCCGGTCTCGGCCAGGGCCGCAGCCCACGCAGTACGGTCGCCGACCTGCGGCGCGGCTGGTTCACGCGACTGCCGCCGGGCGATCCGCTCGCCGAACGGTTCGCCGCGCGGCTTCAGGCGCTGCCCGACCAGGACCGGCCGCGCCCGGACCCCGTGTTCACGGTGCTGGCGTTCCGGAAGGCCGACTGAAGTCCATGGACCAGTTGGTCACCCAGGTGGCCCCGCCGTCCACCGAGAAGGCCTGCTCCCAGCGGGCCGTGGTGGCGGAGATCCCGGACCACACGAACCGCACCCGCACGTCCTTCCCGTCGTACGTGTCGTCGCCGTAAAACTCGCCACGGCCGCCCTCGAAGCGGCCGGTCACCGGCGGGAACAGCTTTCCGCTGCGGCTGGAGGACCAGTTCAGCGACCAGCGTTCGTTCTCCCGGTCGAAGAGCCGCAGCGTCAGCCCCTTCGACCCCAGGTGCGGCATGTCGATCTCGTCGATGTTCGCGGCCCCGTCGAACAGGCTCCAGCAGCGGCTCGTCGCCCCGAACTCCTCCCAACCGCTGTCCGGGTCGAGGAAGTCGGTGCGGCGGCGGTGGCGGACCTCCCACTCGCCGTGGAGGAAGTCGAAGTCGCGCGGGCTGCTCATCAGCGGTCTCCAGTGGTTCCGGCGGGCAGTGAATCGGTCAAGTAGGCGCCCAGGTCCGGGACTTCGGGGGTCAGCAGGTGCCGTACCCAGGCGTCCCGTTCGTGCAGGATCGGCGGCAGCTCCCAGACACAGCCGATCCACGGCAGGTCCGGCGTGACGAAGTGCGTGGGGTCGCTGTCCGGGCAGCCGAGGACGGGCTCACCCGCCGCGGCGCCCCGGAAGTGCAGGACGTTGTCCCACACCCAGCTGTACGCGTTCAGATAGGCACCGTCGTCACCGCCCCGGTGCAGGACGACGAAGGTCGCCGGCGGCGTCCCGTCCGGCTTCGGCAGCAGCTCCGGCAGGATCTCGTACGCCGCCTTCGCCACGTCGGGTGCGATGCCCGCCGGGTCCGCGGTGACGTGGTAGCGCTTGATGTGCCGCCCCGCCACCTCGATCGGCGGTGGCACGGTCAGCAGTTTCTCCGTGAAGGCCATGCCGCGACGCTAGGGCGACTTCACTGACATCCTGTGTCAGTGAAGTCGAGTCGGCTGGTGTCCATCATCCTGTTGCTCCAGACCCGCGGGCGGATGACCGCCGCCCAGCTCGCCGGGGAACTGGAGGTCTCCGTCCGCACCGTCTACCGGGACGTCGAAGCACTCAGTGCCGCCGGCATCCCGCTGTACGGCGACGCGGGCCACGCCGGCGGCTACCGCCTCCTCGACGGCTACCGCACCCGCCTCACCGGCCTCACCGAGGGCGAGGCGCAGGCCCTGTTCCTCTCCGGAGCCCCCGGTCCCGCCGCCGACCTCGGGCTCGGTTCCGTCCTGGCCGCCGCCCAGCTCAAGGTCCGCGCGGCCCTGCCGCCGGAACTGCGCGCTCAGGCCGACCGGATCAGCGGCCGCTTCCACCTCGACGCGCCCGGCTGGTACGCGGACGAGGACGAGACGCCGTACCTGTCCGCAGTCGCCGACGCGGTCTGGAACAACCGCATCCTGCATATTGCATACCGTCGTTGGCGTACACCCACCGACGTGGAGCGCCTCCTCGAACCGTACGGCCTGGTCCTCAAGGCAGGCCGCTGGTACGTCGTCGCCGGCCCCGGCCCCCGCACCTTCCGCGTCGACCAGATCCTCCGGCTCACCACCACCGACGAGGAGTTCGTCCGCCCCGACGACTTCGACCTGACCGCGTACTGGACGGCGTACCAGCGCGACTTCCATGCCCGGCTCCGGCAGGGCGAGGCGGTGGTGCGCCTGGCGCCGGGCGTACGGCTCGCCGGGCAGCCGGAGACCGGTGGACGTACGGACGACGACGGCTGGACCGTCGTCACGGTCCCCATCGAGTCCCTCGACCACGCCCACACCGAGTTCCTGCGCCTGGGCACCGGCATCGAGGTGCTCGAACCGCCCGAGCTGCGCGCGAAGCTGGCCCGGACGGTCGCCGAATTGGCCGAAACATACGGCAACGCCGGTGCGCGCGGCGGCGACTGAGGAGGAACGGAACACGCCCGTCCTCCCAGGAGGTTCGCACCGTGCAGAACCCGCACCCGCACCCGCAGCCGTCCCCGCGCAGGCACCGCAGACGTCGAGCGCTCCTCTCGGCGGCCACCGCCGTCGCGGCCCTCGTCGGCGCCGGACTCACCACGACACTCGGCAGCGACACCGCCGAGGCCGCCACCGCCCGCCAGGTCGAGAAGCTCGACCGCGGTGTCGTCAGCGTGCACACCGACAGCGGCAACCTGGTCAGCTGGCGCTGGCTCGGCACCGACCCGAACGACGTGTCCTTCAACGTCTACCGGGCCGGCACCAAGGTCAACTCCGCCCCGATCACCGGCTCCACGAACTACTTCCACTCCGGCGCGCCCGCCCAGGCCGACTACACGGTCCGGGCGATCGTCGGCGGCGTGGAGCAGGCCGACTCCGTCCATGCCGTCCAACTCCGCACCGGCTACAAGGACGTGCCCATCACCCCGCCCGCCGGCGGCACCACCCCCGACGGCGTCGCCTACACCTACGAGGCCAACGACGCCTCCACCGCCGACCTAGACGGCGACGGCGCCCTCGACTTCGTCCTCAAGTGGAACCCGACCAACGCCAAGGACAACTCCCAGTCCGGCTACACCGGCAACACGTTCATCGACGGCGTCAAGCTCGACGGCACCCGCCTGTGGCGCATCGACCTGGGCCGCAACATCCGTTCCGGCGCCCACTACACGCAGTTCCAGGCGTACGACTACGACGGCGACGGCAAGGCCGAGCTCGCCATGAAGACCGCCGACGGCACGAAGGACGGCACCGGCGCGGTCATCGGCAGCTCCTCGGCCGACCACCGCAACTCCAGCGGCTACGTGCTGTCCGGCCCCGAGTACCTGACCATGTTCAACGGCCAGACCGGCAAGGCGATGCAGACCGTCGACTACGTGCCGGCCCGCGGCACGGTCTCCTCCTGGGGCGACTCGTACGGCAACCGCGTCGACCGCTTCCTCGCCGGTACGGCGTACCTGGACGGCTCGCGCCCGTCCCTGATCATGGCGCGCGGCTACTACACGCGCACGGTGATCGCCGCCTGGGACTGGCGAAACGGCGCCTTCACCCGCCGCTGGACCTTCGACACCAACTCCTCCACCAACAGCGGCAAGGGCTACGACGGCCAGGGCAACCACAGCCTGTCGATCGCGGACGTCGACGCCGACGGCAAGGACGAGATCGTGTACGGCGCGATGACCGTCGACGACAACGGCGGCGGCCTGTGGACGACGAAACTCGGCCACGGCGACGCGGGCCACGTCGGCGACCTCAATCCCTCCCGGGCGGGCCTGGAGTACTTCAAGGTCTCCGAGAGCACCGGCCAGCCCGGCTCCTGGATGGCCGACGCACGCACCGGCTCCCTCTTGTGGCAGACGGCCTCCGGCGCCGACAACGGCCGCGGAGTCGCTGCCGACGTCTACGCCGGCAGCGCGGGCGCGGAGGCCTGGTCCGCCTCCGACACCACGCTGCGCTCGGCGACCGGCGCCTCGCTCGGCCGCGAGCCCTCCAGCATCAACTTCCTGAGCTGGTGGGACGGCGACCCGGTCCGCGAACTCCTCGACGGCACCCGCATCGACAAGTACGGCACCTCCGGCGACACCCGCCTGCTGACCGGATCCGGCGTGCACTCCAACAACGGCACCAAGTCCACGCCGTCCCTGTCCGGTGACATCCTCGGCGACTGGCGCGAGGAGGTCGTCTGGCCGACGTCGGACAACACGGCCCTGCGCGTCTACTCGACCCCGATCGAGACCGGCACCAAGATCACGACCTTGCTGCACGACACGATGTACCGCACGGCACTGGCCTGGCAGAACACCGCATACAACCAGCCGCCGCACCCGAGCTTCTTCATCGGCAACGGGATGGCGACGGCACCGAGGCCGACGGTCTACACCCCGTGAACGACGGTGGGTGCGTGCCTCCTCGGGAACACGCACCCACCGCACCTCGGTCCTCCCGCCCGTCAACTCACCGTGCAGATCCGGTCACCCAGCTTGAAGGCCGCCGGTTTCGTGTTCGTGCCCGACCAGCTCCCGGTGAAGCCGAAGCCCACCGACGAGCCCGCCGCCACCGTGCCGTTCCAGCCCACGTTCTTCGCCGTCACCGCCGAACCCGACTGCGCGTACTCGGCGTTCCACACCTGCGTGACCTTCTGCCCGTCCGGGAACGTCCAGCCGAGTGACCAGCCGTTCCAGGCGGTCGATCCGGTGTTGGCCAGCTGGACGTCGGCCTGGAAGCCGCCCGACCACTGGTTGGTGACCTTGTACGTCACCGTGCAGGCGCCGGTCGGATTCGGGTCGGGACCCGGTCCCGGATCCGTTCCGCCACCGGTGTCGGAGCTGTCGCCGTAGATGACGCCGCGACCGTTCGTCGCCACGTACACGCGGCCGTACACCCGCGGGTCACCGGTGATCGTCTCGCCCGTCCAACCCCACTGGTGGGCATCGTCGTTGACACGGGTCCAGGTCGCGCCCTTGTCGGTGGAGCGGAAGATGCCGCGTACGCCGCCGATCTTCGCGCTGGTGAAGAGCGTCTGGTACGACGCCCCCGTCGCCGCCTTGCCGAAGCCGATCGTGTCGGCCTGCTCGACGCCCGAGAGCTTGGCGAAGGTCGCGCCGCCGTCCGTGGAGTGCCACAGCCCGTAGGCGCCGTCACTCGCACCGCCCGCCAGCCACACGTCGCCCTTCGTGCCGGGCAGCGCCTTGAACCGCACGCTGTCCCCGGCGGGCAGACCCATGGCCGAGGACGCGGTGAAGGTCGCGCCGCCGTCCGAACTGACGTAGAACTTCCCGGACTTGAAGCCGTAGAAGGTCTTCGGGTCGACCCGGTCCGACTCGACGATCGCGCCCGCCGGGATACCGCTGGACGCGGCCCAGGACGTACCGAAGCCCGTCGTGTAATGCACCCCTGCGCCCGCCGGGCTCCACACGAAGCCGCTGCCGTCGGCCGCCGCCGCGACCGTCCCGCCGCCGCTCACGCCCGAAGGGTCGCTCCCCGCGAACCAGTTGGCGCCGTTGTCCGTCGAGAACGCGATGTGCGGACCGGAGTCCAGGTTGCCGACCCGGACCACCGTGTTCGGGTTGCTCTCGGCGAAGTCCAGACTCGTCGTGGAGGTGAAGTTGGGCGAGGTGAACATCATCGCCGGGACCTTGGTCAGGTCCGTGTGCCGGAACCCGCCGATGTCGCCGAGGGCGCTGAGCAGCGGGGCGCCCGAGGGCGGCGACGCCAGGTCGAGGACCGCCGTCTCCTCCAGCCCCTGCACCATCGGCCTGATGGTGAACTGGCTTCCGCTGTCCCAGCCGGTCAGGTTCTCCGTGCCGTAGACCGTCGCCCCCGTCCCGTACAACATCCGGTCGGAGTCGAACGGGTCGATCTCCAGCGACTCGGTCATCCAGCCGAGCTTCGGGGCCTGCTCGGGCGGCGAGGGGTTCGCGCCCCAGGTCAGCCACGGGGAGGACGACACGTCCATCGTGTAGCGGTTCGAACGGGTGGGATACGACGTGTAGTCCCACGCCTTCGTCCAGGTCCCGCCGCTGTCCGTGGAACGGAAGATCTGGGTGTCCGGCCACCAGGAACTGTATGCGGTGGCCATGACGGTGCCTGGCTTCTGCCGGTCCACCGTCAGCCCGCTGAAGCCGTAGTAGGTGTCCGCCTCGGCGACCGGGCTGATGTCCGTCCAGGTGCCGGTCGCGGTCGCGTACCGCCACAGCCGGCCCTTGCCACCGTCGTAGGGGCCACCCTTGTCGCTGTATGCGATGTACAGATAGCCGTTTTCGGTATCCAGTACACCCTTGTGCGCGAGGTATCCCGTCGGCTGTCCGGCCAGCCGAGACCAGGTCGCGCCCGCGTCCGTCGAGCGGTACACCGCGTTGTCCTTGTCGGCGACCCCGACGTAGATCGTCTTCGTCGCGCTCCCCGACGTACCCGTCGACTCGTCGAAGGTGACCCAGGTGACGCCCTGGTTGTCGCTGGCGTAGCCGCTGGTGTCGGTCGGATCCTGCGCGTAGTTGCCGACGTTGGGGAAGCCCGCCACCTGCGACCAGGTGACACCGGAGTCCGTCGACCGCCACAGGCCCTTGCCGCTCGGCGCGCCCAGATACAGCACGCTGTTCCTGTTCGGGTCGACGGCCAGACGCTCACCCATGCCCCGGCCGGGCATGTTGCCGCCCAGCTTGAAGGGCAGATCGGTCTTCTGCCAGCTGGCGCCCCGGTCGGAGGACCGGAGCACGGCCCCGTTTCCCGGATCCCAGCTGTTCGTGTACGTGCCGACGGCCGCGTACACCTTGTCGGGGTCCACGGAGTCCGAGGCCAGACTGGCCACGCCCGTGTGCCCCCAATTGTCCCAGCCGACCGAGTCCAGCAGGGGCGTCCAGGTCTTCGTCGACCCCTGCCAGCGGTAGGCACCACCGATGTCGGTGCGGGCGTAGGCGAGGTCCTTCTCGGTCCGGTTGAAGACGATGCCGGGGACGAAGCCGCCGCCGTCGACACGCGCGTTCTTCCAGGTGTAGGTGTCGGCGGCGATCGCCGGCTGCGCGGGGTCGGCGGCGAGTGCGGGCGGGGTGCCCGCGAGCAGGCCGGCCGCCAGTGCCAGCACGGTCGTGAGGATGCGGGTTCTTCGCACGGTGGGGGACCTTCCTTTCAGGAGGGGAGCGTGCGAGAACCGGGCGGCCCCCAGTGCGGGTAGGGACCGCCCGGCCGGATGGCCTCGTCGTCAGGTGACGAGACCGCGTACGCGGAGCTTTCAAGCGGTTCCGGAGAAGCGCGGTGAGCTACCGCGCCCCTTCAGGGGCGCGGGGAACTGCGCGACCAGCCACACACGGCCCGCAGCCGAAGAACACCGCCCTTCCCGCGGAGCGCTTGGCGGGGGCTATTCGAGGAGCTCCGCGTACGAGGCCATGGCCAGGGCGATGTCCGCCTGGGCCCAGAACCGGTGGTACGTGAAGGAGGGCGCGGCACCGCCCGCCAGGTAGGCCTCGATCTTCGACCAGGCCGGGTCGTCCTCGTAGAACGAGCGGATGGAGTCGAAGGTCGAGGACGCGTTGATGGCGTCGCCGTTCGGCATGGTGCCGGTCCAGCCGCTCGGGACGGTCACGGCGTCGTCGAAGCGGTTGTAGTCGGCGCGGGTCTCCGGGACGGCGATGCCGAGGTCGTCCTGGTAGTTGTCCCACATGCCGTCGAGGAGGGCCTTGGCCGTGGTCGCGGCCTGGGTGTCACCGGAGCGGTCGGCGTAGTACGTCAGGGTCTTGGCGTACGCGGCGGCCACACCGACGTCGTTGGTGTAGTCGGCGACGGTGACGTGCAGGCCGCTGTTGGCACCGGGGTTGGTGGCGTTCCAGGTGTCGGGCTGGCCCGACCACTGGAGCGTCGAGGGGATCAGATAGGTGCCGTCCGGGTTGACCGTGGTCTTGGACAGCGCCCAGTCGACCCACTTGTCGAGGACCACCTTGGCGTCCGCGTCCCCCGTCTGCTGGTAGTACTCGGCCACCCGCTCCATCGACCACGCCTGGAAGCCGAACCACTGGTTGGACGGCGGGTCGTGGTAGACGGGCTGCTGGTCGTAGTACATGCCGTAGAACGTCGACTTCCCGGCCGGCGGCGGCGCGTACCGGCCCGCCCAGCTGTTGGTCGCACCGCCCGCGATGGCGCCCTCGTCCGACTGCAGCCAGCGGTAGAACTCCAGCTGCCGGTCGAGCGACTTGGCCCAGTCGGCCTGCCCCGTCGCCGACTTGGGCTTCAGGTCGGCGTAACTGCTCAGCGCGTACGCGGCCAGCGGGTTCTGGTAGCCGCCGTGCGCGTGGCTGGAACCGATGCGCCAGGACCAGCCCGCCGAGGTGTCGGTGGCGCCGCCCCAGGCGTAGTACCAGGACATCAGGTACATCGAGGCGTCCTTGCCGGTGCCGGCCGCGCAGGTCGACGGCCCGACACAGTTGCCGACCTTCTTGAAGTACTTGTCGTACATGGAGTAGCGCAGGTAGTCGCCCATCTTCGCGGCCTTGCCGACGGTCGCGGAAACGTCACTGCCCTTGCCCTGTTCCTTCGCCCAGATGTCCGCCCAGTACGCGGCCTGCACGGCCCGCGCGTCGGCGTCCGGGGCGTTGGTGAACTTCCACTGCTTGGCGTACGAGGCGTCACCCGTGAACAGGTCCAGGTAGCCGTTGGTCCCGCCGTACTTGAAGGCGTCGCAGGTCGGCTGCGGCACCGTCTCCCACACCGACTCCTGCGCGCCGCGCTGGAAGGTGTTGATGTACGACGGTCCGGCGTCGGTCGGACCCGCCTCGCACTTGCCCGGCGAGTTGCCGTAGCCGTAGACGTTGTCGACGTCCTGCAGCCAGTGCATACCGTAGACATCGTCCGTACCGTATGCAGTCTTCAGTTCACCGGCGATCGGATCCGATCCGACCGGGACCGACGCGTCGAGTTTCGCCGGGTACTCGCCCGGCGTGTCCAGCTCGGGCGCGTACGTCGCCGGCTTCGACGCGTTGTAGAAGGAGTTCGTCGGCTGGTCGGCGTGGGTCGGGATCATGAACTTCTCCATGATGTCCCAGGCGCCGTTGAACTTGGTCCAGTCGCCGGTGACCTTGCCGTACATGGCCTGCAGCCAGAGAAGATAGCTGTACGCCTCCGACGTGGTCTCGTGCCCGTGGTCCGGGGCCTCGACGATCAGCGTCTCGACCGAGTGGTAGGGGATGCCCTCGGGGGAGAAGTAGCCGCTGGCCGGGTTGGTGATCTTGCCGTACAGCTCCAGGAACCGGGCGTCGTACGCCTTCGACGCCGCGATCTGCGTGACCGTCACCGTGGACTTCCCGTGCCCGGCGGCGGTCGACTCGAAGGTCGCCGCACCGGTGCCGGAGGCGTCGGCCGTGATGGTCACCTTCTGCGCGGTGTTCCAGTTCGACGGGGTGAAGGTGAGCGACGCCCCGCCGGTCACCGACAGACCCGAATTGCCGCCGGTGCGGGCGGTCGTGACGGTCACGTTGGCCGACGGCTGGGTCGACAGCTTCACGTCGAACGTGCCCGTCTTGCCCTGCTGGACGGCCAGTTGGTTGGTCGAGGCCACCACCGTGGGACCCGCGGCGACCGTGATGCCGACCGGTGTGGACTCCGCGGACGCGCCCAGACTGTCGTACCCCTTCGCGAGGAGCGAATGACTGCCCACGGTCAAACTTGAGGCCGAAAGAGAGTACGGCGCCGTCGTGTCCGTGCCCAGCAGTGTGGTGTCGTCGTAGAACTCCACCTTGCTGATCGTCGCGCCGTCCGCGGCCGCGGCGGTCGCCGCGAGCGGAACCGGGTCACCCTGCGTGTAGACCGCGCCCGCGGCCGGGCTGGTCAGCACCGTGATCGGGGGCTGATGCGCCCCCGTGCAGCTGGTGCCGTTCACCGCGAAGTCGGTCGGATTCGCGTTCGTGCCGCTGTAGGTGAACTGCGCGCCGGTGGAGACGGCGGCACCGACGGCGATCGTGCCGTTGTACGACGCGTTCTTCACCGTGATCGCCTGCCCGGACTGGGACCAGGTGCCGTTCCAACCGCTGCCGCTGAGCTTCTGGTTGCCCGCGTAGCTGTACGTCATGGTCCAGCCGGCGATGGGGTCCGTGCCGCGGTTGGTGATCGTCAGGTCCGCGGTGAAACCGGAGCCCCAGTCGTTCGTCCTGTAGTCGACGCTGCACTGAAGTGCCGCCGCTTGTGCGGGAGTTGAACCCGTACCCAACATCGTGAAAGGCAGTGCCAGGGCCGCCACGACGGCGGTCCATAACCGCCGAGCGGTCCGGCGTCTTGCTCTGGGAGGCATGTGCTGGTTCCTCCTTGCGGCTCGGAGATGTCAAGGCTTGAACCAGTGGGAGCGCTCCCATAGTGGGGACGGGGGTGAGAGGGGTCAAGGTGCTTGAAGAGTCGAAAAGATTCGACAATCGGCGTTGAGGGAAAGTCAGTAACTCCTCTGTTCTTTACCGTCACTTGGCGCTAGCTTCGTTGACACCAGTGGGAGCGATTCCATCAGTCGACGCGTCCGTCACGACGCGCCCGAACTGCAAGGACTCGCTCATGCGACACCCCCCGCGTTCAGTACTTTTAGCCGTCGCCGGCGCGGTCGCCCTAGTCGGGTCCGTGACGGTGCCGGTGGTCACGGCCTCCGGAGCCGCACCCGCCTGCACGGTGGAGTACTCCGTCACCAGCCAGTGGGACACCGGCTTCCAGGGCGCCGTGAACATCACCAACAACACGGCTGCCGTGAGCAGTTGGAAGCTGACCTTCGACCTCGCGAACGGCCAGAAGGTCGGCCAGGGCTGGAACGCCAAGTGGTCCCAGTCCGGTACGACCGTCACCGCCGCCAACGAGAGCTACAACGGCTCGCTCGGCACCGGCGCGAGCATCAGCGCCGGGTTCCTCGCCACCTCGTCGGGGAGCAACGCCGTACCGACGTCGTTCCGGTTGAACGGCACCACCTGCAACGTCGACGCCGAACCGTCGCCCACCCCGGATCCGACCGGTCCGACCGACCCGACCGATCCGCCGGATCCCGGTGACGGCACGGCACCTGTCCTAAGCGCTGTGGGCAACAAGCTCGTGGACGCCGAGGGCGACACCCGCCGCATGCTCGGCGTGAACCGGTCCGGCGGCGAGTTCATGTGCGTGCAGGGCCGCGGCATCTTCGACGGGCCGGTCGACGACGCCTCCGTCAAGGCGATCGCCGACTGGAACGCCAACACCGTCCGTATCCCCCTCAACGAGGAGTGCTGGCTGGGCCTGTCCAACATCAACCCGGAGTACGCCGGCGCCCACTACATCAACGCCGTCAAGGACCTGGTGGCCAAGGTGAAGGCCAACGGCATGACGCCGATGCTCGAACTGCACTGGACCTACGGCCAGTACACCGGCAACTCCGCCGGCTGCGCCGACGTGCACGCCAGCTGCCAGAAGCCGATGCCCGGCATGCAGTACACCCCGTCCTTCTGGACCTCGGTGGCCAACACCTTCAAGGACGACCCGACCGTCGTCTTCGACCTGTTCAACGAGCCCTACCCGGACCGTGCCACCCCCACGACCAGCCAGGCGTGGCAGTGCTGGCGGGACGGCGGCACCTGCCCCGGGATCGGTTATGAGGTCGCCGGAATGCAGGATCTTGTAGACAGTGTCCGCAATACCGGTGCCAAGAACCTGATCCTGGCCGGCGGGCTCGCGTACTCGAACGACCTGAGTCAGTGGCTCGCCCACAAACCCACCGACCCGGCGGGCAATCTCGCCGCCGCCTGGCATGTGTACAACTTCAACACCTGCTCCAACGAGAGCTGCTTCGACGCCACGCTCGCCCCGGTCGCCGCCCAAGTACCGCTCGTGGCCGGAGAGATCGGCGAGAACACCTGCTCACACGGCTTCGTCGACCGGGTCATGAAGTGGTTCGACGACCGCGGTCTGTCGTACCTGGGCTGGACCTGGAACACATGGAACTGCTCCACGGGTCCCGCGCTGATCACCAGTTACGACGGTACGCCCACGGCGTACGGCATCGGGCTGCGCGACCATCTGCGCGCCCTGAACGGCTGACAACTCCCGCAACCGAGTCACCCGCAACCGAGAAGGAACCCGCACTCATGAGTCGTACCAGAACCGCGATACTCGCTGCCCTGGCGCTGGTCGCCGGGGCCTCAGGGACGGCGTTCGCCGTCGTACCGGGGGACGTCGGCGCCGCCGCCGTCCCGTGCACCGTCGACTACCAGGTGCAGAACCAGTGGGACACCGGCTTCACCGCCGCCGTCACCGTCACCAACAACGGCGCCGCCAAGTCGAGTTGGGCGCTGAAGTGGTCGTACGCCGGAAACCAGAAGGTCACCAGCGGCTGGAACGCCAAGCTCAGCCAGAGCGGCACCGCCGTCACCGCCGCCAACGAGTCCTACAACGGCACGCTCGCCACCGGCGGTTCGGCCAGTTTCGGCTTCCAGGGCACCTACAGCGGCACCAACGCGATCCCGGCCACCTTCACCCTCGACGGTGTGACCTGCAACGTCGACGACGGCGGCGGCGGCCCCACCGATCCGCCGGACCCGACCGGCCCGAAGGTCGACAACCCGTACTCCGGCGCCAAGGTGTACGTGAACCCGGAGTGGTCCGCGAAGGCCGCCGCCGAGCCGGGCGGCAGCCGCATCTCCAACCAGCCGACCGGCGTCTGGCTCGACCGCATCGCCGCGATCAACGGCGTCAACGGCGGCATGGGTCTGCGTGACCACCTCGACACGGCGCTTACACAGAAGGGCTCCGGCGAACTCGTCGTCCAGCTGGTCATCTACAACCTGCCCGGACGTGACTGCGCAGCCCTCGCCTCCAACGGCGAACTGGGCCCGACGGAGATCGACCGGTACAAGACGCAGTACATCGACCCGATCGCCGCGATCCTCGCCGACCCCAAGTACGCCGCGCTGCGGATCGTCACGACCATCGAGATCGACTCGCTGCCCAACCTCGTCACCAACACCGGCAGCCGGCCCACGGCCACCCCGCAGTGCGACGTGATGAAGGCCAACGGCAACTACCAGAAGGGCGTCGGCTACGCCCTGAACAAGCTCGGCGACGCGCCCAACGTCTACAACTACATCGACGCCGGACACCACGGCTGGATCGGCTGGGACGACAACTTCGCCGCCAGCGCGACCGTGATGAAGGAGGCGGCGACCTCCGAAGGCGCCACCGTGAACGACGTCCACGGCTTCATCACCAACACGGCCAACTACAGCGCCCTGAAGGAGAACAACTTCACCATCAACGACAACGTGGCCGGCAAGTCGGCCCGCGAGTCGAAGTGGGTCGACTGGAACCGCTACGTCGACGAGCTGTCCTTCGCCCAGGGCTTCCGCAACCAGTTGGTCACGACCGGCTTCAACTCCGGTATCGGCATGCTGATCGACACCTCCCGCAACGGCTGGGGCGGCACCGCGAGGCCCACCGGACCGGGTGCCACGACCACCGTGGACACCTACATCGACGGCGGCCGCTACGACCGTCGCATCCACATCGGCAACTGGTGCAACCAGTCCGGCGCCGGCCTCGGCGAGCGTCCGCAGGCCAACCCGGCCACCGGGATCGACGCGTACGTGTGGATGAAGCCCCCGGGCGAGTCCGACGGTTCGAGCCAGTTCATCGAGAACGACGAGGGCAAGGGCTTCGACCGGATGTGCGACCCGACCTACACGGGCAACCCGCGCAACGGCAACAACCTCTCCGGTGCTCTGCCGAACTCCCCGCTGTCGGGGCACTGGTTCTCGGCACAGTTCCAGGAGCTCATGAAGAACGCCTACCCGGCGCTGTAGCACCCTGGGCGCCTGTAGCACCCTGAAATGATCCGCCGGGGTCAGCCTTCGCGGGCCAGACCCCGGCGGATCGCGAACTCCACCGCCGAGTAGTCCCCGTCCGCCCGCTCCAGCTCGTAGGGCACCGCCGGACACAACGGCGGCTGCGCCATGAAGCGGGGGCGGGTGCCGTGGTGCGGCTGGGCGGCGTGCACCACGAAGGGATGGCACAGGTAGACGTCGCCAGGGCGGCCGGTGGCGTACGCGAGCGGGCGGTGCGCGGAGGCCGCCGCCACCTTCGGTCCCAGCTCCATGAAGGAGGCGCCCTCTTCGCCGTACGGCTCCAGCACCGGCGGTACGTCGAGATGCGAGCCGATCCTGATGCGGGTCGGGGCGTCGGCCTCGGTGACCTCGCTGAACAGGAACAGCGTCAGCAGCGCGCGGTCCCTCGAGCGCAGGTTCGTGTGGTAGTTCGCGGCGCCCTCGGGGAGGTAGCTCCCCTCGATGTGCCAGCCCGCGTCGTCGGGTTCCTCCGCGTGCGGGAACCTCAGCGGGAAGCTGCCCAGCGAATAGCGGGGCTCCCACCGGCCCTCGCCGACCAGCAGGTCGAACGCCTCATGCAGTACAGGGGAGTTGGCGGCCGCCGCGAACGGCCCCTGCGCCATGCCCGCCACCCAGCGCACCGGGTCCTTCCAGGTGGCCGGGTCCTCGGCGTCGTATCCCGTCTCCCGCCACAGCAGCCGGGTGCAGTCCTCGGCGACGCGCGGCGGAAAGGCGCCCTCGATCCTCACGAACCCGTCCTCGAGGAAACGCTCCACCAGCTCGTCGTCCATACGGCCATCGTGAGTGATCCGCCGCGCAGGGCGCACCCCATTTTTCCGATACCGATTCCGGCGACGTTTTTGCTGTGGTGGCAACAGTGGTGGCCCTCGCGCGGTGCGTCGGCGCACGCTGGCCGCATCCTGACGAGAGGCTGACGTCCATGGCGCACCACGACCACGACCACGATCCGCACCACCACGGTCCGGACCACGCTCACGGCCACAGCGACATCGACTGGAACGAGATGGCACCGCTGCTGGAGAACCAGGCGGAGCTGTTCACGCCCCTGTACGAGCGGGCCCTGGCGTGGCTCGGCCACAAACAGACCGAGCCCGGGCTGATCGTCGACGCGGGCAGCGGACCCGGCGTCGTCTCCTGTCTGCTCGCCGATGCCTTCCCCGGCGCCCGTGTCGTCGCCGTCGACGGCACCGAACCGCTGCTGGAACGGGCCCGCGCCCGGGCCGTCCGGCTCGGCGTCGCCGATCGTTTCGACACCCTCGGTGGTGAACTCCCTGGCGCCCTCGATGACTTGGACTATCCCGCAGACCTTCTGTGGGCCAGTCGGAGCCTGCACCATCTGGGCGATCAGCGCGCCGCCCTCGCCGCCTTCGCGGCCCGGCTCGCGCCCGGCGGCACGCTCGCACTCCTGGAGGGCGGCCTGCCCACCCGGTTCCTGCCCCGCGACCTCGGCGTCGGGCGGCCCGGGCTGCAGGCGCGCCTGGACGCGGTGGAGGAGGAGTGGTTCGCGCAGATGCGCGCGGACCTGCCCGGCGCGGTCGCCGAGACCGAGGACTGGCCGGCGCTGATGAGGGCCGCGGGCCTCAGGCCGACCGGCACGCGCAGCTTCCTGCTCGATCTGCCCGCACCGACCACGGACCGGGCCCGCGCCTATGTCGCCGCGTTGCTGACCCGCCGCCGTGACGTCATCGGCGACCACCTCGACGCCACCGACCGAGCCACGCTCGACCGGCTCCTCGACCCCGAGGACCGGGCGAGTGTCCACCGACGGCCGGATGTGTTCCTGCTCGCGGCACATACGGTATACACCGCTGTGCGTACGGAGTGACGCCGACTGTATGCAATCAACATTGGCCCGGTCGGGCGTAGATCGAACCCCACCCGGCACCCTTGACTTCGAGAGTGCTCCAAGTGATGGACTCCCCGGCAGCGACACCAACACAAGCGCCATCGAAGACCCAGGGGGAACCATGACCGACTCTCCGGTCACGCTCATCACCGGCGGCGGCAGCGGTATCGGCGCCGCGGTCGCCCGGCGGCTGCTCGACACCGGCCACCGCGTGGCCGTCACCGGCCGCGGCGAGGAACGACTGCGCGGCTTCGCCGAGGAACTCGGCCGTCCCGACGGTCTGTTGACGCTCGTCGGCAACGCGGCGGAGTATGACAGTATCCAGTCGGCTGTCGACCGTACACTCAAGGAATACGGTCGACTGGATACAGTCGTCGCCAATGCCGGCTTCGCCACCCACGACTCCGTCGCGGACGGCGACCCCGCCGGATGGACCGAGATGGTGCTGACCAACGTCCTCGGCCCCGCGCTGCTCATCCGCGCGTCGATCGACGCCCTCAAGGAGACCCGCGGCCGGATCGTGCTGGTCGGCAGTGTCGCCGGGTTCGTGCCGACGCCCGGCAACATCTACGGGGCGACGAAGTGGGCGGTGACCGGTCTTGCCGAGAACACCCGTCGGCAGGTGACGGAGTTCGGGGTCGGCGTGACCCTGATCGCGCCCGGCCGGGTGGAGACCCCGTTCTGGGACGGCTACGGAAGCCTGCCTCCCGGGCAGTTGCTCACCTCCGACCAGATCGCCGACTCCATCGTGTGGGCCATGGGCCAGCCCGCCGGTGTCGACATCAACACCGTCGTCGTACGGCCGATCGGGCAGCCCAACTGACGGGATCCGCCTGTCAGTTGTCGCGGAGGAACCGCTTCGCCAGCCGCTCGCCCTCGGTCACCGCCGCTGTGTGGCTCTCGATGGGGGACACCTGGGAGTTCTTGAAGAGGATGTAGGTCACCCCGGAGGCCGCGCCGCCCGTCGCCGGGTCCGGGTTGAGGCCGAGGGCGCGTGCGGTGGCGTACGACGCCTCGCCGATGATCTTCGTGGGGCCGGTGTCGCCGACGACGGCGTACTGCACCTGCCTGCCGTGGATCACCGCGACCACGCCGCCGCCCTTGATGCCCGCGCGGGCATGGTTCCAGATGCCGCTCACCCCGGGGACGACGACGTACGGCAGGGTGTCGGAGCGCAGGGGCCTGCCGTCGGACTGGTGGAAGGCGGTGTCGGGGTGGAACGACGGGTCGGTCCGCTCGTTGCACTTCGCGGTGCGCCGGCCGTCGCAGTCGATGTCCATGTCGGCCTTCCAGAACACCGCTCCCTTTGTGCCGCACACCGGGACCGTGGCCCGGCTGCCCGTGTCGGTGCGGTACCTGCCGTGGGAGATCTGAGTGCAGGACTTCACCTTCGCGAGCAGGTCGGCCGCGCCGACCGAGCCCTCCCGGGCCGACGTCGGGTGCGAGGTGCCGTGGGCGCTCGCGGAGAGCGGGGGCTGCCCGGCAGCCAGCAGAGCGGCGGCGGAGAGTGTGGTGAGGGTCAGTGTCCGGAGGTGCACTGCGAGGGACCCTTCTGCGGGGAATCGGTAGGTAAGTCCGTTAAATAACGTTTAATGACGTTTAATAACGTGTCCCTACCATGTGGGTCCGCGGCCGTCCGCCGACCCGGCCGCGGCCTCCCCCGCCCGGGTGGCGCACATGGCCGCGCCCCGGGACCGGCACCACCGAGGTGGTATCGGTCCCGGGGCGCGAGCGAGCCGGGAAGGGAAAGGTCAGCCGGCGTCGAACGTCGCCGGGTCCGGGCCCAGACGACGGTCCTCGTTCAACGCGCTGATCGCCGCCAGGTCCTCGGTGTCCAGGCTGAAGTCGAAGACCTCGAGGTTCTCCTTGATCCGGGACGGGGTGACGGACTTCGGGATCACGACGTTGCCGAGCTGGAGGTGCCAGCGCAGCACGATCTGGGCCGGGGTGCGGCCGTGCTTCTGGGCGATGGCGACGATCGCCGGAACCTCCAGGAGACCCTTGCCCTGGCCGAGCGGCGACCAGGCCTCGGTGGCGATGCCCTGCTCGGCGTGGTACTCGCGCAAGGCGTGCTGCTGCAGGTGCGGGTGCAGCTCGATCTGGTTGACCGCCGGGATGACGGACGTCTCGGCGATCAGACGCTCGAGGTGCTCCGGAAGGAAGTTGGACACACCGATGGCGCGCACCCGGCCGTCCGCGAGGAGCTTCTCGAACGCCCGGTAGGTGTCGACGTACTTGTCCGCGGACGGCAGCGGCCAGTGCATCAGGTACAGGTCGAGGTAGTCCAGGCCGAGCGTGGCCAGCGACGTGTCGAAGGCGCGCAGCGTGGAGTCGTATCCCTGGTCGCTGTTCCAGAGCTTGGTGGTGACGAAGACGTCCTCGCGGGGGACTCCGGAGGCCGCGATCGCCTTGCCGGTGCCCTCTTCATTGCCGTAGATCGCCGCTGTGTCGATGCTGCGGTACCCGGCCTCCAGCGCGGTGGTGACCGCCTGCTCCGCCTCGTCGTCCGGCACCTGCCAGACTCCGAAGCCCAGCTGGGGCATCTCGACGCCGTTGTTGAGGATGATCGGGGGGACCTTGCTGCTCACGAGCTCGTGATCCTTACGGTTGTCGTCAGGTGGTACCACCATCGTCAACGATCACGAGCCGTTATGCATTCCTGACCGGAGAATCAGTAGGAATCGGCAGAATCAGGCGGAAACGGCCGGAGTGTGCCGGTATCGAGCCTCATGCCCGGTACAGCGCCTCGACCTCGCTCGCGTACGCGTTCTCGATCGCCTTGCGCTTCAGCTTCAGCGACGGGGTCAGCAGGCCGTGTTCCTCGGTGAAGGGCTGGGCGAGGATGCGGAACGTGCGGATCGACTCGGCCTGCGAGACCTGTGTGTTGGCGGCGACCACGGCCCGCCGTACCTCCGTCTCCAGGTCCGCGTCGCGCACCAGCTCGGCGGGCGACATCCGCGGTTTGCCGCGCATCGTCAGCCAGTGCTCGACGGCCTCCTGGTCGAGGGTGACCAGGGCGGCGATGTAGGGGCGGTCGTTGCCGACGACGATGCACTGGGCGACCAGCGGATGGTCGCGCACCCGTTCCTCCAGCTGGCCGGGGGAGACGCTCTTGCCGCCGGAGGTGACCAGGATCTCCTTCTTGCGGCCGGTGATGGTGAGGTAGCCGTCCTCGTCGAGGGAGCCGAGGTCGCCGGTGGCGAGCCAGCCCTCGTGCAGGGTCTCGTCGGTGGCCTTGGGGTTGTTGAGGTAGCCCTGGAAGACGTTGTCGCCGCGCAGCCAGATCTCGCTGTCGTCCGCGATGTGCACGGTCATGCCGGGGATGGGCTGGCCGACGGTGCCGTAGCGGGTGCGCTCGGGCGGGTTGGCGGTGGCGGCGGCGGTGGTCTCGGTGAGGCCGTAGCCCTCGTAGATGTGGACGCCCGCGCCCGCCCAGAACAGTCCGAGCCTGCGGTCCATCGCCGATCCGCCCGACATCGCCTGCCGGATCCGGCCGCCCATCGCGGCCCGCACCTTGGAGTAGACGAGCTTGTCGAAGAGCTGGTGCTGCATGCGCAGCCCCGCCGAGGGGCCGGGCCCGATGCCCCAGGCCTTCGCCTCCATGGCGTCCGCGTACTTCACGGCGACATCGACGGCCTTCTCGAAGGCGCCGGCCTTGCCCTCCTTCTCCGCCTTGCGGCGGGACGCGTTGAACACCTTCTCGAAGATGTACGGGACCGCGAGGAAGAAGGTCGGCTTGAAGGCGGCCAGGTCGGGCAGCAGGGCGGCGGCGTTGAGCTGCGGCTGGTGGCCGAACTTGACCTTGCCGCGGATCGCGGCGACCTGCACCATCCGTCCGAAGACGTGCGCGAGCGGCAGGAACAGCAGGGTCGCCGCCTCGTCACCCTTCTTGGAGTGGAACACCGACTCCCAGCGCTCGATGACCGTGTCCGCCTCGTACATGAAGTTGCCGTGCGAGATGACACAGCCCTTGGGGCGGCCGGTGGTGCCCGAGGTGTAGATGATCGTCGCGGTCGAGTCGGGGGTGACCGCCTGCCGGTGCCGGTGCACCACCTCGTCGTCGAGGTGGGCGCCGGCGTCGTACAACTCCTGGACGGCGCCCGCGTCCAGCTGCCACAACTGGCGCAGTTGCGGCAGCCGGTCGATGACGGTGGCGATCGTCATGGCGTGGTCCTCGTGCTCCACGACGGCCGCCGTGCACTCGGAGTCGTACAGCATCCAGAAGCACTGTTCGGCCGAGGACGTGGGATAGACGGGCACCACCTGGGCGCCGATCGTCCACAGGGCGAAGTCGAACAGGGTCCACTCGTAGCGGGTGGGGGACATGATCGCGACGCGGTCGCCGAAGCGGACGCCCTGGGCGAGCAGGCCCTTGGCGAGGGCGAGGACCTCGTCGCGGAACTCGGCGGCGGTCACGTCCCGCCACTGCCCGGTGTCGTCCTTGCGGCCGAGCGCGATGTACAGCGGGTCCTCCTGCGCATGCCGGAAGACGACGTCGGCCAGACCGCCCACCGGCGGTGCCAACGCCAACGGAGGGTTGGTGAACTCGCGCAATCCCCGCTCCCCGCCTCTGGTGACGCTCCGCACAGCGCCGTGAAAGCTACCCCACGCGAGGAGCGGGCGGGAGGGGCGCGGAAATCGAGCAGTGCTCACGTATGCACTGGTCAGTGGCGGAAAATGCGCCCACATGGGGAAGGGTCGGACAGAAACCTGACGGTTGAGTAAGTTTCGGTGCCGTAATCTCCACCGAATCTGTACGACCTGATGACGGCCGTCGCGGTGGCCGGATTCCGCCCCTCGCGACGACCCGATCATGACCACCCGATCATGACCACCCGATCGAGACGAGGGGCCGTCCGGCCTCAGCCGTGCTGTGCGGCCCTCTCCTGTGTCAGCGTCGCGGCGGTCGGATCCGTCACAGGGGCCCGCGCCGGCCGCGGAGTCCTGACCAGCGCGAGCACCAGCACGCCGGCGACCACGGCCACCGCTCCGGCGACGAGCGCCGCCCGGTCGAGCCCCGCGGTGAAGGCAGCCCGCAGGGTCTGCTCGGAGAACGTGCCCCCGAGCGCCTCGGCGCCGCCGCCCGCCAGGGCGTGGGCCGCGTCGTGCGGCAGCGTGTCCTGCATCCGGGAGGTCAGGACGGTGCCGCACAGGGCGATGCCGATCGCGTAACCGAGCTGCCGGAACGTGTTGACCGCGCCGCCCGCCATGCCCGCCCGCTCCGGCCCCACCGCGGCCAGCGCGGCGCCCGCGATGCCGGGCGACGCCAGCCCCGTACCGGCACCCACCAGCACCAGCCCCGGAATCAGCGCGTTCGCACCCGAGTTCGCGTCCAGTCCCGCCATGCAGAACTGGCCGGCGCCGATCAGCAGCAGCCCGCCCCCGACGGTGAACCGGGCCGACACCCCGTGCAGCAGCCGCCCCCCGGCCGCCGCCACCACGAACGAGGCGAGGGACATCCACAGGAACTGCACGCCACCGCGCACCGCGCTCATGCCGAGCATCGTCTGCAGCCAGATCGAGGTGTACGCCAGCACACCGAACGCCGCCCCGTTGAAGGCGAGCGCGCCCGCCATGACGCCCGAGAAAGCGGGCTTCGTGAACAGCCGCAGATCGAGCAGCGGGTCCGCGCCGCGCTGTTCGACGACGAGGAAGCCGGCGAGCGCCACGACCGCCGCCGCGAACCAGACGAGGGTGCCGCCCTCGGTCCAGCCGTGCGACCCGGCCCGCACCGCCCCGTACGTCACCGCCCCGGCGAACGCCGCGAAGGTCGCCGTACCCGCCCAGTCCACCCGCCGTCCCCGCGTGCCCCGCGACTCCGGTACGACCCGCAGCGTCAGCCAGACCGCCGCCACGCTCACCGGCAGGTTCACGAAGAAGATCCACCGCCAGCCCGGCCCGTCGGTGAGCAGCCCGCCGGCCAGCGGACCGATCGCGGCCGCCGCCCCGCTGACCGCGCCCCACACCCCGAGCGCCGTCGACCGCTGCCGCCCCTGGTAGACCGAGCCCAGCAGCGGCAGCGTGGTGGCGAACATCGCCGCCGCGCCCACGCCCTGCAGCCCGCGCGCGGCGACCAGCATCTGCGGCCCGGTCGCGAGCCCGCACAGCAGCGACGCGCCCGCGAACAGCACCACGCCCACGACGTGCACCCGCCGCCGCCCCAGCACGTCGGCCGCGGCCCCCATCCCGAGCAGCAGCGCCGCCAGCGCCAGCGCGTACCCGTCCATCACCCACTGCAGATCGCTCAGCGAGGCGCCCAGTGCCCGTGCCATGTCCGGCAGTGCCACGATCGCGATCGTCACGTCCAGCAACAACATGAACGTGCCCAGACACACCGCCGCCAGCGGCCCCCATGTACGCATGTCCCCAACTCCCTCTGTGGTGTGTGCTGCCTCCGTACGATGGGGGCCACACGGCCGATCGCAGCGGTAGCGGACCGTCTGGTGCCGAAATCCGACAGAGGTGAGCCGTATGGAGATGGAATCCCACACCTTCGACCACCTCGATCTGCAGTTGCTGGACGCGCTGGAGGTCAACGGCCGCGCCTCCTTCAGCCGGATCGGGGCGGTCCTCGGCGTCTCCGACCAGACCGTCGCGCGCCGTTACCGCAGGCTGTGGGCCGAGGGCGGCCTCAGGGTCGTCGCCGTCCGGGACGCCGAACGGCTCGGGCAGGACCAGTGGACCCTGCGGCTGCGCTGCGTCCCCGACAGCGCCCTGCCCATCGCTCAGGCCCTCGCCAAGCGGCCCGACACCAGCTGGATCGGCATCGCCTCCGGCGGCACCGAGGTCATCTTCGGCACCCGGCCGCGCAGTGTCGGCGACCGCGACGACCTGCTGCTCGGCAAGCTCCCGCGCACCCCGCGCGTCATGGAGATCCGCGCCCACCAGCTGCTGCACCGCTTCTTCGGCGGACCCAGCGGCTGGCTGAGCAGGTTCGGCGCGCTCACCGCGGACCAGCTCACCGCCCTTGGGCCCGAACCGGTCGCCGCCGAGGGCCTCGCGCGCATCGACCCGCAGGACGAACCCCTGGTCGCCGCGCTGGAGCAGGACGGCCGCGCCACCTACCCCGAACTCCAGCGCGCCACCGGCCGTTCGGAGTCCGCCGTCAAACGCCGCCTCGCCGCCCTGCTCGCCTCCGGCGCGGTCTACATCGATGTGGAGTACGACACCGAGAGCATCGGCTACCCGGTCTCCGCCGTCCTGTGGATCACCACCACCCCGGCCGCCCTGCACACCGTCGGCGAGGCCCTCGCCACCCACGACGAGATCGCCCACGCCGCCGCCACGGCCGGCCCCTCCAACATCATCGCCACCGTCGTGGTCAGGAGTACGGCGCATCTGTACGCCTACCTCAGCGGCCCGCTCGGCCGACTGGAGGGCGTCCAGCACGTGGAGGCCTCGCCGTTCCTGCGGCGGGTGAAGCAGCTCACCTACCAGCAGCCGTCGCGCTGACGCCCGGGCCGCCGCTGCCGCGTCAACGCCGGTGCAGCCGGTCCCCGCCCGCCAGGATCGCCGCCGCCAGCGCGTCGGCGCCGGCCTGGGCGGCCGTACGGCGGCCGCCGTGGACCAGGACGAAGTCGACGCGGCCGAGTTCCGGCAGGCCCGACCGGTCAGGGACGCGGACCAGGCCGGGCGGGATCAGGCCCCGGGAGTGGGCCATCACGCCGAGGCCCGCGCGGGCCGCCGCGACCAGCCCGTTGAGGCTGGCGCTGGTGCACGCGACGCGCCAGGCCCGGCCCTGCCGTTCCAGCGCCTCCAGGGCGAGCGCCCGGGTGATGCCCGGCGGCGGGTACACGATCAACGGCACCGGCCGGTCCGCGTCCAGGCGCAGCCGCTCGGCGCCGATCCACACCAGTTCGTCGTGCCAGACCAGCTGGCCGCGCGGGTCCTCGGGACGCCGCTTCGCCAGCATCAGGTCCAGTTTCCCAGCCGCCAACTGCTCGTGCAGCGTGCCCGACAGCTCGACCGTCAGCTCCAGGTCGACCTCCGGATGGTCGTGCCGGAAGCCCTCCAGGATCTCCGGCAGCCGGGTCAGCACGAAGTCCTCCGACGCGCCGAACCGCAGCCGCCCGCGCACCCGCGTCCCCGTGAAGAACGCCGCCGCCTGCTCGTGCACCTCCAGGATCCGGCGCGCGAAGCCCAGCATCGCCTCGCCGTCCTCCGTCAGCTCCACGGAGTGGGTGTCCCGGGTGAACAACTGCCGCCCGGCGGCCTCCTCCAGCCGCCGCACGTGCTGGCTGACGGTGGACTGGCGCAGCCCCAGCCGCCGGGCGGCCTGCGTGAAGCTCAGCGTCTGGGCCACCGCGAGGAACGTACGCAGCTGGGAGGGGTCGTACACGAGACCCAGCCTACCGCGGGCTATCGCGGAACGTGATGACAGTGAGTGCGGTATGCCGGATTCCCGATCGCCGGGTGAGAGAGCAGGATGGAGCGGGGACCCGTGACCCGGCGGCCGAAGGCCCGTCCCCCGCCGTACCACCGACAGCACCGAGCAAGTGGAGCACCGTGAAACGCCTGCGTTGGCCGAGTTGGATGCCGATCGACCCGTACATCCTGCTGCTGCTCGGGACGGTGGGCCTCGCGGCTCTCCTCCCGGCGCGCGGGACGTCGGCCGACGTGGCCTCCGGCGCCTCCACGGGCGCCATCGCCTTCCTCTTCTTCCTCTACGGCGCCCGCCTGTCCACCCGGGAGGCGCTGGACGGGCTCAAGCACTGGCGGCTTCACGTCACCGTCCTGGCCTGCACGTTCCTGGTGTTCCCGCTGCTGGGACTGGCCGCCCGCGGACTCGTCCCCGTCTTCCTGACCCACCCGCTCTACCAGGGCCTGCTCTTCCTCACCCTCGTGCCCTCGACGATCCAGTCGTCGATCGCCTTCACCTCGATGGCACGCGGAAACGTTCCGGCCGCGATCTGCGCCGGCTCCTTCTCCTCCCTGGTGGGCATCGTCGTCACCCCGCTGCTGGCGGCCGCCCTGCTCGGCAACAGCGGCGGCGGGTTCTCCGCCGACTCGCTGCTGGAGATCGTGCTCCAGCTGCTGGTGCCGTTCCTCGCCGGGCAACTGCTGCGCCGCTGGATCGGCGGCTTCGTCGCCCGGCACAAGAAGGTCCTCGGCCTGGTCGACCGCGGCTCGATCCTCCTCGTCGTCTACACGGCGTTCAGCGAGGGCATGGTCCAGGGCATCTGGCACCAGGTGAGCCCCCTCAGGCTGGCCGGCCTGCTCGGCGTGGAGGCCGTGCTCCTCGCCGTGATGCTGGCCCTGACCTGGTACGGCAGCAAGGCGCTCCGCTTCGGCCGGGAGGACCGGATCGCGATCCAGTTCGCCGGCTCGAAGAAGTCCCTCGCCTCCGGACTGCCCATGGCGAGCGTCCTGTTCGGCGCGCATGCCGCGCTGGCCGTGCTGCCGCTGATGCTCTTCCACCAGATGCAGCTGATGGTGTGCGCGGTGATCGCCAAACGCCGCTCGCACGACCCCGACGACTCCGGCGTGGCCCGCGGCTCCGGCGAGTCCCGTGAGGAGGTCACCGCGTCGGGGCCAGCCGCAGGGTCACGAACCGCGGTCGGTACAGGGACACGTTCCGGTTGAGCTGTGCCGCCGCGCCCGTCGCCTCCAGCCAGTTGACGTCGTAGCTCAGCACCAGCCTTCCGTCACCGCCGAGTTCGGGGTGCACCTGGGGGTTGTAGGCGGCGACCTGCCCCGGCGGCAGGGACGGCGTGAAGTCCTTCGCCGGGCCGTGCCAGGGCCCGGTGGGGGAGCAGGCCCAGTACGAGGTCACCGTGGTCAGCCCCCGCGCCCCCGCCGCCATCGTGAACAGCACGTACGTCCCGCCCACCCGCACCACCGAGAACGCGCTGCCCACCCCGGTGCGCCGCCCGTCCCCGAGCACGGCACCCGGGCGGGCCCGCGCCGCCCAGCCGGAACCGTCCCAGTACTCCCAGGCGGCCGGATCCCCGAGCCCGCCCTCGGGCACCCGCGCCACGTACGCCTGCGAGGCGGGCCGGGACGCCGCCTGCCCGTCGTCGCCGCCGAACACATAGGTCCAGCCGCCCTTCTCGACCAGCGTCGTCCCGAACAGCACCCGCCGGGACGGATCCTGGACGAGCCGCTGGTCGAGCACCTCGACGACCGACTCGACCCGCAGGTCGGGCAGGGACAGCGTGGCGACCTCGGTGGCGGTGGGCACGCCGTAGATCCACGGCGCCGACCCGGCCGTGCGCACCCACAGCAGCACCCGCAGCACCTGCTCGGATGAGCCGGGGGAGCGGGGCTCGACACGGGCCGCGACCGGCCAGCGCCACTGGTTCGGGCCCGGGTCGGGGAACAGCGGCGCGGGCAGCGTCGCCTGCAGCCGCCCCTCGTCCATCAGCACGGCCGAGTTGCGCACGAGCGGCGCCGTCCCGTCCCGCCAGGCGTACGACTCGCCGACCGGGTTGGGCGGACGGTGCACCTGGCCGAGATAGGTGTCCGAGAACAGCCACAGCAGCCGGCCGTCCGGCAGCCGCACCGAGTGCGTGCCGTCGCCGCCGGTCCAGTCGTCGGCACGGGTCGCGTCGTCGCCGTAGCGGGCGAACTCGGCGGTGATGCGGTCGTCCGTCGACCACGAGCCGACGGTATGCGGTATACAGTCTCCCGAATTCTGTTGATTGTCGTCGTCCGGCAGTGCGCTGAGCAGCACCGCCGCGAGAACCAGGGTCATCAGCAGGCCGACCCCGACTCCTGTCCGTTGTCGTGCTCGTATCTCCTCGGGCACGCTCCCGGACGTTAGCGGCTGTTGCTCACGTGGTCCATGGGCAGCCACAGGACGGCGTTCCCGACCGGGCCGCTCCCGTCCTCGATCTCCTCGTCGGTGAGGGCCCGGTCCCAGACACGGACGTCGTCGATCGCGCCGGTGAAGAAGGCCCGGCTGTCCATGCGCTGCCCGATGTGCACGCCGAACGGCGCGTTGCGGCTGACCGAGCCCGGCACGTCCGCGGCGCCGATCGCCGTACCGTCGATGAACAGGGTCAGCCGGCCGCCGCCGCGGCGCAGCGACAGATGGTGCCACCGGCCGTCGTTGTGGGCGCCGGTGGTGGTGACGGTCGCCGTGCGCACGGTCGTCGCGCCGTCCCGCGCGGTGATCAGGCCGCGCAGCCGGTTGCCCGCGGGCTCGCCGCGCATCCACACCTGCGGCTGGGTGTTGCCGACCCCGCCCATCCACAGCAGCGGCTGCTCCCCGGTCGTGGCGGTGTAGCGGAACCGCAGGGATGCCGTGAACTCCTTCGCGCCCAGGGCGAGTTGCTCGCGGTACGGCAGGCGTACGGCGTCGTCGGCGCCGTCGAACTCCAGTGCCCCGCCCAAGGCGCCGACCGTCGCCCCGGCGCCGCCCAGCACGGCCGCGCTCGCGGCGCCAGGGGCGAGATCCAGGGTGGTCGGATCCGGGCCGCGGCGGGCCTGCAGCCAGTCCTCGGTGAAGCGGGCGAAGCGGATCTCGTCGCGGGCGTCGACGGTGCCGGCCTCGTACAGCAGGCCCACCGTGGCGTCGTCGACCGGCGCCAGGTCGGAGTAACCGGACCAGTCCGTGGTGACGACCGTGCCCCGGTCGACACTGTCCCAGGTGGCGCCGCCGTCGTAGGAGGAGCGGATCATCATGGTCCGGCGGCGGTCGGGGTCGGCGGGACAGGACAGCAGGATGCGGTCGCCGAAGGGGAGCGTCGCGCACTGGACCTGGGGGGCGTAGAGGTCCGGGAGTTCGCGGAAGGGGGCGGTGAAGCTGGTGCCGCCGTCGAGGCTGACGGCCTGGGTACGGTGGCCGATGTCGGTGCCGTGCTGTTCGCGGCCGCTGACCAGGACCGCGCCGTCGGTGCGCTCGGTGAGCGTCAGCTCGGACGGTTTCTGCCGGAAGACGCGGTCCTCGGCGACGGGCCAGGAGTCGGTGGCGCCGGCCTTCCAGTGGTCGCCGCCGTCGTCGCTGACGATGAGCGCGGCGTGGTTGGCGGTGACCCGACTGCCGTTCCAGGTCTCGGCGTTGACGCCGAAGACCAGTCGGCCGGCGTGCGCGCCGCGGGTGAGCTGGATGCCGTGCACGGGGCCGGTGGCGTACCAGGAGTTCCAGTGTGCGGGCCGGATCTCGGCGCTCAGGTCGCGCGGCGCCGACCAGGTCAGGCCGTCGTCGTCGCTGTACTGCAGATGGGGGGTCCGGTCGCAGGGCGCGGAGCAGCCGGCGCTGTCCGTGCGACCCGTGTTGTAGGTCTCGGCGAGCAGCACGCGGCCGGTGTCGCGGTCCACGATCGGGGCCGGGTTGCCGTGCGTGTCGCCGTTGCCCTCGTTGATGACCTGGAGCGGGCCCCAGGTGCGGCCGCCGTCCGTGGAGCGCTTCAGGACGATGTCGATGTCGGCGGCGTCGCCGCAGTTCAGGACCCGGCCCTCGGCGAAGGCCAGCAGTGTGCCGTCGACTGTATGCACAATGGCCGGAATGCGGAAGCAGGCGTAGCCGGGGTCCTGGGACGCCTTGAAGAGGACCTGTTGCTCAAACTCGGGTGCGGAGCCGGGTACTTGGGCGTGGACGGGAGTGGGCGACACGGCCAGCGCCGCCGTCGCGACGACCGCCGTCAGAGTGATGGATCCCGGACGGGCGCGAAACCATGCCGGCAGGGGACGGGCTTCCCTTTCCTGTCTGAACATCTGATCATGCTAGGTCTGACGGTTTGTCAGGTATGTCAGGCGGGGCGCGTCGCTGCTCCGGATGGGTGTGACGCACGTCAGAACCTGCGGAGTGCCGGCGGCGGGCGGTCGGACCTCGCCCGCCGCGGCGGCCGGGAGGGCATCCGGGAGGGCATGAAGATGTGGCGGCACCATGCCGGCTCCCCGCGGGACCGAACGTGACGAGTTCATGGGCCCGTTGATCCGGATTCCCGGTACGGACGGCCGACGGCGGATAACGTTCCGTCATGAACGCACCACGCACCGTCGAATCCGGGCCCGCACTCGACGCCGCCCGCACCGCCCTCGTGCTCGTCGACCTGATGGACCGCATCGTCGCGCTGCCCCTGGAACCCCGGAAGGGCACCGAAGTCCTCGCCGCCGCCGAGGAGTTGGCGTCCCGGTTCCGCGCGGCCGGTGCACTCGTCGTGCTCGTCCGCGTCGAGCGCACCGGTGTCGCCGAGCAGCCGCCCGGCAGCGGGCTGGTGGCCGGCCTGCTCCGCGACGGTGACGTCGAGATCGTGAAGCGGACGATCGGCGCGTTCCAGGGCACCGGCCTGGACGAGCGCCTGCGCGAACACGGTGTCACCACGCTGGTGTTCGGCGGGATCGCCACCAACCTCGGCGTGGAGTCCACCGCACGCGCGGCCGGCGACCTCGGCTACGACCTCGTCTTCGTCGAGGACGCCATGGCCGCGTTCACGGCGGCCGAGCACGCGGCGTCCGTACGGCTGGACTTCCCCCGGCTGGGCACCGTGGTGACCGCGGCGCGGGTGCGCCCGGGGGCGGAGTGAGTCCTCAGACCAGTACCGTTCCGCCGTCCACGACCACCACCGAGCCGGTGCTGTAGGCGCCGCGCATCAGATACAGGTAGGCCTCGGCGACATCCTCCGGCTCGCCCACCCGCCCGACCGGGAGCGACTGGGCGGCGGAGGCGAACATCCCGTCCCGGGTCTCCTCGGGCAGGTCCCGCCACAGCTCGGTGCGGACCATGCCGGGCTCGACCACGTTGACCCGCAGCGGGGCCAGCTCCAGGGCGAGCGCCCGGGTGAGCGACTCCATCGCCCCGCACAGGCTCGCCGCGACGGTCGTCCCCGGCATCGGACGACGCGCCACGGTCCCGGTGGTCAGCACCACCGAACCGCCCTTCCGGATCGACGGGGCGCCGTACTTCACCGCCGTGTACGCGCCCCACAGCCGGGCGTCCAGAAAGCGCCGGGCCCGCCCCAGGTCGGACTCCGCCACGCTCTCCAGCAGCAACGACTCGCCGGCCGTGAACACCAGATGGTCGAAGCCGCCGATCCGCCCGAAGAAGGCGCGCACCGCGTCCTCGTCGGTCACGTCGAGCACCCTGCCCTCGGCGCCCTGCGGCAGTCGCTCCAGCGCGGCCGCCACGCTCTCCTGCCGACGCGAGGCGACCACCACCTGCGCCCCCTCCCGCGCGGCCGCCTCGGCGACCGCGAGTCCGATGCCCGCCGTACCGCCGATGACGACGATCCGCTGTCCTCGCAGACTCATGCCGTGCCCCTTCCGTACTGCCGTCCTGGTTGACGTGGTCCACCCTGCGGTCGCTCCCGTCCCGCCGTCCAAGACCTCTTCAGGCGTCGGCGATACCCTGAGGGCATCGCCACCGGACCGGGAGAAGGGGCGGCCATGGACCTCGACCTGCGGAAGGTCCGCTACTTCGTGGCGGTGGCCGAGCAGCTGCACTTCGGCCGCGCCGCCGAGCGCCTGCACATCGCACAGCCTGTGCTGAGCCGTCAGATCAGGGCGCTGGAAAAGGACTTGGGCGCCGCCCTCTTCGAACGCGACAGTCACGGCGCGACCTTGACCGCCGCGGGGCGCCAACTCCTCGACGACGCCCGGAACCTGCTCGCCTCCGCCGACGCCGCCCGGCGCAGGGTGCGGCGCGCCGCCCGCGGACCGCGCCGCCTCGTCGTCGGCTTCCGGGCGGGCATCGTCGTCACCCACGCCGTGCGGGCCTTCGGCGCCGCCCATCCCGACGTCGACGTACAGGCCCGCCGGGTCGAGTGGGACGACCAGGAGCGGCTGATCCTCGACGGCAGCGTCGACCTCGCCTATCTACGACGGCCCATCGACGAGCGCGGCCTGAAGCTGCTGCCGCTGTACACGGAGACCCGCGTGGCGATGCTCCCCGCCGATCACCGGCTCGCCGGAAAACCGGAACTCGCGTCGGCCGACCTGGCGGGCGAGACCTGGCTGCGCTACCTCGATCCCCGGCCGCACGACCTGCCGATCCGGACCATCGAGGAGAAGTTCGAGCGCGTGGCGGGCGGGCTCGGCATCACCCTCGTACCGCGGTCGGTCGCCGAGCAGTACTCCCGCCCCGACATCACGTACGTGCCCGTCCGCGACGCCGAACCCGACCAGGTGATCCTGGCCTGGGAGGCGAGCCGCCGCTCACCCTTGATCACCGCCTTCGCCGAGGTCGCACAGACGGCGGGCTGAGGCGGCGAGCCGAGGCGGCGGGCTGTGACGGCGGGCTGTGACGGCCGGTTGAGACGGGGCCCCTGCGGCGCAGGGGGCGCTCCCCGCCGGTCGGGGCCCCGCCGCCGTGTCGCGGGGAGCCGGTCAGCCCTGGGCGGCCGCGGCCCGCAGGGCGATGCGGCCTTCGCCCGCGTACACGTTCATGGAGCTGCCCCGCAGGAAGCCCACCAGCGTCAGTCCCGCCTCCGCCGCCAGGTCCACGGCCAGTGACGAGGGCGCCGAGACCGCCGCGAGGACCGGGATGCCCGCCATCACGGCCTTCTGCGCCAGCTCGAAGGAGGCCCGGCCCGACACGAGCAGGATGGTGCGGGACAGCGGCAGGTCCCCGTTCTGCAGGGCGCGGCCGACCAGCTTGTCGACCGCGTTGTGCCGGCCCACGTCTTCCCGGATGTCGAGCAGTTCGCCGTCCTCGGAGAACAGGGCCGCCGCGTGCAGGCCCCCGGTCCGGTCGAAGACCCGCTGGGCCGCGCGCAGCCGGTCGGGGAGGCTCGCGAGCAACTCGGGTTCGACGTGGACCGGGGGAGTGTCGGAGATGGGCCAGCGGGCGGTCGTACGGACGGCGTCGAGGCTCGCCTTGCCGCACAGGCCGCAGGACGAGGTCGTGTAGACGTTCCGCTCGAGCGTGATGTCGGGCATGATCACGCCCGGCGCGGTCCGCACGTCCACCACGTTGTAGGTGTTCGAGCCGTCTACGGTCGCCCCCGCACAGTAGACAATATTCAGCAGATCGGATGCCGCGGCCAGCACACCCTCGCTCACCAGGAAACCGGCGGCGAGCGCGAAGTCGTCACCCGGTGTGCGCATGGTGATGGCGAGCGGTTTGCCGTTCAGCCGGATCTCCAGTGGTTCCTCGGCGACGAGCGTGTCCGGGCGGCTGGAGACCACCCCGTCCCGGATGCGGATCACCTTGCGTCGTTCCGTGACTCGTCCCATGTCCTGATCAGCCCCGGTTCTGTACGTGCTGGTAGCCGAAACGGCCCTTGATGCAGAGGTTGCCGTGGGTCACCGGGTTGTCGTGCGGCGAGGTGACCTTCACGATCTCATTGTCCTGCACGTGCAGAGTGAGGTTGCAGCCCACTCCGCAGTACGCGCACACCGTGGTCGTCTCCGTCTGCGCCGACTCGTCCCAGGTACCCGCCGCCCGCATGTCGAACTCCGACTTGAAGGACAGGGCCCCCGTGGGGCACACCTCGATGCAGTTGCCGCAGTACACGCACGCCGAGTCCGTGAGCGGCCCGTCGTGCTCCACGGCGATCCGGGCGTCGAAGCCGCGCCCCACGACCGAGATCGCGAAGGTGTTCTGCCACTGGTCGCCGCAGGCGTCCACGCACTTGTAGCAGAGGATGCACTTGTCGTAGTCGCGGACGTAGAGGTCGTTGTCGACCCTCGGCTCCTCGTTCAGCCGGGCCGCGTCCGGGCCGAAACGGTCCGGCTTCGCCTCGTACTCCTTGATCCACTCCGCCACCCTCGGGGTCGTCGACATGTCGACCGAGGAGGCGAGCAGCTCCAGGACGATCTTGCGGCTGTGGCGGGCCCGCTCGGTGTCGGTCCTCACCTGCATGCCGGGCTCGGCCTTGCGGGAGCAGGCCGGGACCAGGGTGCGGGAGCCCTCGACCTCGACGACACAGACCCGGCAGGCGTTCTTGGGGGTGAGGGTGTCGCCCTCGCAGAGCGTCGGGATGTCCTTCCCGGCCGCCCGGCAGGCGTCGAGGACGGTCGAGCCCTCAGGGACCCTGGCCTCCTCCCCGTCGATGGTGAACTCCAGCAGGCGGCGGGGGATCCCCAGCGGTGTCACGGTCATTCGTACGCCCCCAGGCGGTCGATGGCGGATTCCACGGCGTTCCACGCGGTCTGTCCCAGACCGCAGATGGAGGCGTCCCGCATGGCGCGGCCGACCTCCCTGAGCAGGGCGATGTCGTCGGCCGCCGCCGCACCCGCGCGCTCCGCGATCCGGTGCAGGGCCTCCTCCTGGCGGACGGTCCCGACCCGGCACGGCACGCACTGGCCGCACGACTCGTCACGGAAGAACTCGGCGATCCGCAGGAGCAGCCGGGGCAGCGGCACCGTGTCGTCGAAGGCCATCACGACCCCCGACCCGAGCGTGGTGCCCGCCTCCCGGGTGCCTTCGAAGGTGAGCGGGATGTCCCGTTCGTCCGGCCGTACGAAGCCGCCGGCCGCCCCGCCGAGCAGCACCGCCCGCAGCCCCTCGCGCACGCCGGCCAGCTCCAGCAGTTCGCCCAGCGTGGCGCCGAACGGCAGCTCGTAGATCCCGGGCCGGTCCACGCTGCCCGACACGCAGAACAGTTTGGGCCCGGTGGACCGCTGGGTCCCGATCGCCGCGTACGCCGGGGCGCCCATGGTCAGGATCGGCAGCACGTTGACCAGCGTCTCCACGTTGTTCTCGACCGTGGGTTTGCCGAACAGGCCCTTCTCCACGGGGAACGGCGGCTTCGAGCGCGGCTCGCCCCGGTAGCCCTCGATGGAGTTGAACAGGGCCGTCTCCTCGCCGCAGATGTACGCGCCCGCGCCCCGCCGGATCTCGATGTCGAAGGCGTAGCCCTGGCCGAGGACGTCGTCGCCGAGCAGCCCACGGGCGCGCGCCTGGTCGACGGCATATTGCATACGGTGTACTGCGCGCGGATACTCGCCGCGCATATACAGATAACCCCGGTGCGCTCCGGTCGCGTACGCCGCGATCGTCATCGCCTCCACCAGCGCGTACGGGTCGCCCTCCATGATCACGCGGTCCTTGAAGGTGCCCGGCTCGGACTCGTCCGCGTTGCACACCAGGTAGTGCGGATGGTCGGGCTGGGACGCCGTGGCCTGCCACTTGCGGCCGGTGGGGAAGGCGGCGCCACCGCGCCCGACCAGGCCCGAGTCGGTGACCTCACGGATGACTCCGCCGGGACCGAGGTCGAAGGCCCGGCGCAGCGCGGTGTAGCCGCCGTGGGCCCGGTAGTCGTCCAGGCTCGTCGGGTCCACGACACCGACGCGGCGCAGCAGGGTCAGCGACGGGTCTCCCGCCTGGGGCACCGCCATCGCCGCCGACGGCTCGTCCGGCGCCGAGTCCGGTGCGCTCGCCGCGAGTACGGCCGCCTCGACCGTCGCCGGCGCCGAGACCGCCGTACGCACCGGATCCCCGGCCTTGACCGCGAGCGCGGCCGGAGCCCGTTCGCACAGGCCGAGGCACGGGCTGCGTTCGACCGAGACGCCGCTGCCGAGGCCGAGCCGGGCCTCGATCCCGGCGCACAGATCGGACGCCCCGGCGGCCGCGCACGCCAGGTCCGTGCACACGTGCAGCACGGTCGCGGGGCGCGGCTTGACCGAGAACATCGCGTAGAAGGTGGCGACCCCGTACGCCTCCGCCGGCGGCACGGTCAGCCGGCGGCACAGGTAGTCCAGCGCGCCCTCGCTGATCCAGCCGACCCGGTCGTTGATCGCGTGCAGCCCCGGCAGCAGCAGGTCGCGGCGGTCCCGGGCCGCGCGCCCGCCACGGGCCCACCTCAGGTCGGCGGCCCTCATCTCATCGCGGTCGGCCCCCTCCCACGAGGACTCCGGAGGACCGAGCAGCGCGTCGACCGCCGCCCGCTCGTCGTCCGTCGGCTTGCTGTCACCGAAGTGCAGATCCACCAGGTCACCTCACTCTTGAGCCACTGAGCGGACTGAGCAGACTGAGCAGCTTGGGTCAGCCGACGGTCGTCGTGATCGGCAGCTTCTCGATGCGGATCGCCGACGCCTTGAACTCCGCCGTCCCCGCGATCGGGCAGTTCGCCTCGATCGTCAGCTGGTTGGTGTCCACCTCGTCGGGAAAATGCATGGTCATGAAGGCCAGCCCCGGCCTGAGGGCGGGGTCGATCCACACGGGCGCGACGACCGACCCGCGCCGCGAGGTGACCTGCACCTCCTCGCCGACCACGACCCCGTACCGTTCGGCGTCCTCCGGGCACAGCTCGATGAACTCGCCGCGCCGCAGCGGGGACGCGAAACTCCCGCTCTGCACACCGGTGTTGTACGAGTCGAGCCGTCGGCCGGTGGTCAGCCGGACCGGGTACTGCTCGTCGGTGAGGTCGACCGGCGGATCGTGCTGGACGAGCCCGAAGGGGGCCGGCCTGCCGCGCCGTGCGGGGTCCTTCTCCCACAACCGGCCGTGCAGGTACGTCGGTTCGAGCCCGTCGGGATCGGGACAGGGCCACTGGATGCCCTGGTGTTCCTCCAGGCGGTCGTACGTCATCCCGTAGTGGTCCGGCGAGACCGAGCGGAGCTCGTTCCAGACGGACTCGGAGTCGGCGTACTTCCAGTCGTGGCCGAGCCGTGCGGCCAGGTCGCAGATGATGTCGATGTCCTCGCGGGCCTCGCCGGGCGGGGTCACCGCCCGGCGCACCCGCTGAACCCGCCGCTCGCTGTTGGTGGTTGTGCCCTCGGTCTCCGCCCAGCCGGCCGTGGCGGGCAGGACGACGTCCGCGAGTTCGGCCGTCTTCGTGAGGAAGATGTCCTGCACCACGAGGAAGTCCAGCTGCCGCATCCGCCGTACGGCCTGCTCGCTGTCCGCCTCCGACTGCGCGGGGTTCTCGCCGATGCAGTAGACCGCCTTGAGCGTGCCCTCCTCCATGGCCTCGAACATCTCCGTCAGGTTCATCCCGTAGTGCGGCTGGATGACGGTGTCCCAGGCCGACTCGAACTTCAGCCGCGCCACGGGGTCGAGGATGTCCTGGAAGCCAGGCAGCCGGTTGGGTATGGCGCCCATGTCGCCGCCGCCCTGCACGTTGTTCTGCCCGCGCAGGGGCTGCAGACCGGAGCCGTAGCGGCCGACGTGGCCGGTGAGCAGCGAGAGGTTGATCAACGCGCGCACGTTGTCGGTGCCGTTGTGGTGCTCGGTGATGCCGAGGGTCCAGCACAGCTGGGCGCGTTCGGCGCGGGCGTAGGCGTGCGCCAACTCCCGTATGGCGGCGGCCGGTACGCCCGTCACCTTCTGCGCGAGGGACAGCGTCCACGGTTCGACGAGTTGCTTGTACTCCTCGTAGCCGCTGGTGGCGCGCGCGATGAACGCCTCGTTGGCGAGGCCGGCGTGGATGATCTCGCGGCCGATCGCGTGCGCCATCGGGATGTCCGTGCCGACGTTGAGACCGAGCCAGCTCTCCGCCCACTCGGCGGTCGACGTCCGTCGCGGGTCGACCGCATACAGTCGGCCGCCGTTGTGTATGCCCTTGAGTACGTGCTGGAAGAAGATCGGATGCGCGAAACGGGCGTTGGACCCCCACATCACGATGATGTCGGTGTGCTCGATCTCCTCGTACGACGACGTCCCGCCGCCCGAGCCGAAAGCGGCCGACAGACCGGCCACGCTCGGGGCGTGACACGTCCGGTTGCAGGAGTCGACGTTGTTGGTGCCCATGACGACTCGGGCGAACTTCTGCGCCACGTAGTTCATCTCGTTCGTCGCCCGGGCGCAGGAGAACATGCCGAACGCGCCGCGGGCCGCCGCGAGGCCCTGGGCGGCGCGGTCCAGCGCATCCTCCCAGGTGGCCTGACGGAACGGTTCGTCGCGGGAGTCCCGGACCAGTGGATGGGTGAGCCGGGTGTAGGTCTTCGGGGTTCGATCGCGTTTCCTCATGCGGCGCTCCTCAGGGCGAGCAGGTCCGAGATGGCGTGCACGGTGCGCAGGGTGGGCACCTCGACGCCGGTGATCTCCGCCAGCTCCACGACGGCCGCGAGCAGCACGTCGAGTTCGAGCGGCTTGCCGCGCTCCAGGTCCTGGAGCGTGGAGGTGCGGTGGTCGCCGACCCGTTCGGCGCCCGCGAGCCGGCGCTCGATGGAGACGCCGACCTCGCAGCCGAGGGCCTCGGCGACGCTGAGCGTCTCGGTCATCATGATCTCGATGACCTTGCGGGTGCCGCCGTGCAGGCACATCTGCCGCATGGTGGCGCGGGCCAGGGCGCTGATCGGGTTGAAGGAGATGTTGCCGAGCAGCTTGAGCCAGATGTCGTTGCGCAGGTCGGGCTCGACCGGGCACTTCAGCCCGCCGGCCTGCATCGCCTCGCTGAACGCCGTACAGCGCGCCGAGACGCTGCGGTCGGGCTCGCCGACGGAGAACCGGGTTCCTTCCAAGTGCCGTACGACGCCCGGACCTTCGAGCTCGGTGGCCGCGTAGACCACGCAGCCGACGGCCCGTTCGGGCGCGAGCACCGCACTGACCGCGCCGTCCGGGTCCACGCTCTCGACGCGATGGCCGTCGTGGGGGCCGCCGTGCCGGTGGAAGTACCACCAGGGGATGCCGTTCTGGGCGGCCACGACCGCCGTGGAGTCGTGCAGGAGAGGCTCGATCAGCGGCCCGCACGCCGCGTACGAGTTGGCCTTGAGGCCCAGGAAGACGAAGTCGACCGGGCCGACCTCGGCCGGGTCGTCGGTGGCGTGTGCGTGCGCGGTGAAGTCACCGCGCGGGCTGAGGACCCGCACACCGTGCTGCCTCATGGCCGCCAGATGCGGTCCACGGGCGACGAGGTGCACGTCGGCGCCGGCGCGATGGAGCGCGGCACCGACGTAGGCGCCGATCGCTCCGGCGCCGAGTACTGCGACTTTCATACGAGGGAGCTCCGTTCGGTCGAGGGTACCGAGGAACTGCCGAACTCTGTCGACGAAATATTGTCTACAGTATGGAAGTTGTGCCAGCAAGGGTTCGCGCAGGATGGGGGTGCGGTCGGGGAAACCGGCCGGTAGGACCGTTCGGCGCGCGCGGGATACCGTTCATCGCATACGGTCGACGCGCCGCCTTTTCAACTACCGCGATTCTTCCTACCGTTCGGGATCATGAGTCCCCCAGTCGCCCCCGCGGGCTGGAGTCGCTGGCTGGTTCCGCCCGCCGCCCTCTCGGTCCACCTCTCCATCGGCCAGGCCTACGCCTGGAGCGTGTTCAAGCCGCCCCTGGAATCAGCCCTCGGCCTCAGTGGCACACAGAGCGCGCTGCCCTTTCAACTGGGCATCGTCATGCTCGGTCTGTCAGCCGCGTTCGGCGGCACGCTCGTGGAGCGCAACGGGCCGCGCTGGGCGATGACCGTCGCCCTGATCTGCTTCTCGTCCGGCTTCCTGCTCTCCGCGCTCGGCGCGGCCACCGAGCAGTACTGGCTGATCGTCTTCGGCTACGGCTTCGTCGGCGGTATCGGCCTCGGCATCGGCTACATCTCGCCCGTCTCGACCCTGATCAAATGGTTCCCGGACCGGCCGGGCATGGCCACCGGAATCGCCATCATGGGCTTCGGCGGCGGCGCCCTGATCGCCTCGCCCTGGTCGGCGCAGATGCTGGAATCGTTCGGCAGCGACAGCTCCGGCATCGCGCTCGCGTTTCTCGTACACGGGCTTTCGTATGCAGTCTTCATGACCCTGGGCGTGCTGCTCGTACGGGTACCGCGCAGCCCGAAACCGGTCGAAGGCGCACCGAGTGTCCTCGCGGGCCCGCAGGTCTCCGCCCGCAGTGCGGTGCGCACCCCCCAGTTCTGGTGCCTGTGGGTCGTGCTCTGCATGAACGTGACCGCCGGCATCGGCATCCTGGAGAAGGCCGCCCCGATGATCACGGACTTCTTCGCGGACACCTCGACCCCGGTGTCGGTCTCGGCCGCCGCCGGCTTCGTCGCCCTGCTGTCCGCGGCCAACATGGCGGGCCGGATCGGCTGGTCGTCGACCTCCGACCTGATCGGCCGCAAGAACATCTACCGCGTCTACCTCGGCGTGGGCGCCATGATGTACGCGCTGATCGCCCTGTTCGGCGACTCGTCGAAGCCGGTGTTCATCCTGAGCGCGCTGGTGATCCTGTCCTTCTACGGCGGCGGGTTCGCGACCATCCCCGCCTACCTCAAGGACCTCTTCGGCACCTACCAGGTCGGCGCGATCCACGGGCGGCTGCTCACCGCCTGGTCCACGGCGGGCGTCCTCGGGCCGCTGATCGTGAACTGGATCGCCGACCGGCAGGAGGAGGCGGGCAAGCACGGGGCGTCACTGTACGGTCTGTCGTTCGTCATCATGATCGGGCTGCTCGTGGTCGGCTTCGTCGCCAACGAACTCGTCCGGCCCGTCCACGTCCGTCACCACATTCCCGCCCCGAGCAAGGAGGCCGTCGATGTCCAGCGACAGCAGTCAGAGTCCGCCTAGCCGGCGGGGGCTGATCGCCTTCGCCTGGGTGTGGGTCGGGGCACCGCTCGCCTACGGGCTGTACGAACTGGTACAGAAGGCGACCCAGCTGTTCACCGGGTGACCGTTCGGACAGTGTTCGGGCGTCCGAGGGCCTGATGGAAGCCGACAAGGCCGGAGCCGGTTTCCTGTGGCTTCACCTGCCGTCGTACCCGCGAGTCATTGATCAGACTGGTGAATCCCGCTACCTGAGCAACGAGGGGGATTCGCCCATGAACGGCTCGCGCATCGCCGCTGTCGGCCATTACCAGCCCGCCAGGGTACTCACCAACGAGGACCTGGCGGGCATGGTCGACACCAGCGACGAGTGGATCAGGTCCCGGGTGGGCATCCGCACCCGCCGTATCGCCGGTCCCGACGAGCCGGTCGACGAGCTGGCCGCGCACGCCGCCGCCAAGGCGCTCGCGGCGGCCGGTCTGACCCCCGCCGACATCGACCTGGTGCTGGTGGCCACGTCGACCGCGGTCGATCGTTCGCCGAACATGGCCGCCCGGGTCGCCGCCCGGCTCGGCATCCCCTCACCCGCCGCGATGGACATCAACGTCGTGTGCGCCGGTTTCACCCACGCGCTGGCCACCGCCGACCACACCGTGCGGGCGGGCGCGGCGACCCGCGCCCTGGTCATCGGCGCCGACAAGATGTCCGAGGTCGCCGACTGGACCGACCGTACGACCTGCGTGCTCGTCGGCGACGGCGCGGGCGCCGCGGTGGTCGAGGCCGCGGAGACGGAACCCGGTATCGGTCCGGTGCTGTGGGGGTCGGTGCCCGAGATGGGGCACGCGGTACGGATCGAGGGTCAGCCCGCGCGGTTCGCGCAGGAGGGGCAGAGCGTCTACCGCTGGGCGACCACGCAGCTGCCGCCCCTGGCCCGCCGGGCCTGCGAGCGCGCGGGCCTCGTCCCCGCGGACCTCGCCGCGGTCGTGCTGCACCAGGCCAACCTGCGCATCATCGACCCCCTCGCCCAGAAGCTGGGTGCCGTCAACGCCGTGATCGCACGCGATGTCACCGAATCGGGTAACACCTCCGCCGCGAGCATTCCGCTCGCGTTCTCCAAGCTGGTGGAGCAGGGCGCGATCTCCACGGGGGATCCGGTGCTGCTCTTCGGCTTCGGCGGGAACCTGTCGTACGCCGGACAGGTGGTCCGCTGTCCCTGACGTGCCCTTACAACGGGATGTGACGAGGCCAACTCGCCGTTCCCCTGGCACCTGTGCACCGTAGACTGTAGACGAAAGACAATTGATACTGGGTCTACGGGCGACACCGGCTTCACGGCTGCTGTGCACGGCCCGCAGAGGAGGGGGACCGCGATGTTGTCGACAGGACTGCCGCAGGGAGCAGTGCCCAAGCTCGAACGGCCGGGTCCACTGCGGGACCGCGTCTACGAGGCGCTGCTCGAACTCATCACCACCCGCGCCCTGCAGCCCGGCCAGCATCTCGTGGAGAGCGAACTGGCCGGGCATCTCGGAGTCTCCCGGCAGCCGGTGCGCGAGGCCCTGCAGCGGCTGAACACCGAGGGCTGGGTCGATCTGCGCCCCGCCCAGGGCGCGTTCGTGCACGAGCCGACCGAGGAGGAGGCCGACCAACTCCTCACCGTGCGCACCCTGTTGGAGGCCGAGGCCGCCCGGCTGGCCGCCGCGAACGCGGACAAGGCCGGCATCCAGGTGCTGGAAGAGATCCTGAAGCAGGGCAGGCTGGCGGTCGCCTCGGACGACGTGGACGCCGCCGTCGCCCTGAACGCCCGCTTCCACGGAAAGGTCATGGAGCTCGCGGGCAACGCGGTCCTCGCCGAACTCGCGGCACAGGTCGACCGGCGGGTGCGCTGGTACTACACACCGGTCGCCCGGCAGCGCGGCAACCAGTCCTGGATCGAACACCGGGACCTGATCGCGGCGATCGCCGACCGCGACGAACAGCGCGCCACCGAGCTCATGCGGGAACACACCGAGCACACCCGCCGCTCGTACCACGCCCGCCAACAGCCTTGATCCACACGGTACGTACCGTGCGCGCCGGGACCTGCTGACCTCAGCTGCCGGCCTCCCGGGCTGCTGACCTCACGGCGTCCGCCGCTCAGAACGCGTCCGCGTGCGCCCTCGCCCAGTCGGCGAAGGCGCGCGGCGCCCGGCCGGTGACCTCCTGGACCGTCGGCAGGACCACCGACTCGTCCAGGGTGCCGTCGACGAAGAAGGCGAAGAACGCGTCGACGTACGGCGTCGGCATGCGCGCCTCCAGCTCGGCGCGCGTCTCCTCGTGCGTCAGTCCAACGGCGCGCAGGTCCCGCCCCAGCACCTCGCCGAGGACGCGGACGCGATCGGCGGGCAACAGCGCCTCGGGGCCGGTCAGTTCGAGAGCCCGGCCCGCGAACTCGTCGGACAGCAGGGCACTCAGGGCGGCCTGCGCGATGTCGTACGGATCGATGTCGGTGGTGTACACGTCCGGGAAGGGCACCCGCACCGTGTCGCCCTTGCGGATCTGGTCGGCCAGTTGCAGCGCGTTCGACATGAAGCTGGTCGGCCGCAGGCAGGTCCACGCGAGCCCCGACTCCCGCACCGCCGTCTCCGCGTCGATCAGATAGCCGGCGACCGCGTTAACCGTGTCGCCGGTGCCCGCCGACTTCCCCGACAGCAGGACGACCCGCTCCACTCCCGCGTCCCGCGCATCCGCCAGGACCTGGCGCTGACCGCCGTAACCAGGCATCAGGAACAGGGCGGTCACGCCGTCCAGCGCGTCCCGCACGGTCTTTGGCCGGTTCAGGTCGCCGGCCACGGCCTCCACCCCCGACGCCCCCGACGGCAACCCGTCCGTCCGGCCGGTCCGGCTCAGCGCCCGCACCGGCCGACCGGCCTCGGCCAGGGCGCCGACGAGTTCGGCCCCCACATTCCCCGTGGCGCCCGTCACCAGAATCACACGGTCCCCCTCTCGGCCCGGGCCGTGCCCGGCCCGGGTCTCGTGCCCATCCTGCGGCGCCGGGGCGGGAGGCACCAGGGTGCGGACCGTCTTTGTCCTGTGAGGAGAAAAAGTCTGCGGCAATCCGTGCACGACTTCTTCCCACCTTCGGCAGCCACTGCTACGTTCCCCTCGAAAGCCAGCCAACCGGTGGCCGATTGAGGCGGGGAGGGGCTCGTGAGACGCATGACGGCTCGACCCGCGAACGCGCATCAGGCCCGCCTGCTGAAGCTGCTGCGGGACGGCGGCCCCAACTCCCGTGCCCAACTGGGAGATCAGGTCGACCTGTCGCGGTCCAAGCTGGCCGTGGAGGTCGACCGGTTGCTGGAGACCGGCCTGGTCGTGGCCGACGGACTCGCCGCCTCGCGCGGCGGCCGCCGCTCCCACAACATCAGGCTCGCCCCCAGCCTGCGGTTCCTCGGCGTCGACATCGGCGCGACCTCGGTCGACGTCGCCGTCACCAACGCCGAACTGGAGATCCTCGGCCATCTCAACCAGCCCATGGACGTACGCGAGGGCCCGGTCGCGGTCTTCGAGCAAGTCCTGTCCATGGCCGCCAAGTTGAGGGCCTCGGGACTCGCGGAGGGGTACGACGGCGCCGGCTTCGGCGTCCCCGGCCCGGTCCGTTTCCCCGAGGGCGTGCCGGTGGCCCCGCCGATCATGCCGGGCTGGGACGGCTTCCCCGTGCGGGAGGCGCTCAGCCAGGATCTCGGCTGCCCGGTCATGGTCGACAACGATGTGAACCTGATGGCGCTGGGGGAGATGCACGCGGGCGTCGCACGCTCCGTGGGCGACTTCCTCTGCGTCAAGATCGGTACCGGCATCGGCTGCGGCATCGTCGCCGGCGGTGACGTCCACCGCGGGGTGACGGGCAGCGCGGGCGACATCGGCCACATCCAGGCCGTGCCCGACGGACGACCGTGCGCCTGCGGCAACCGGGGCTGCCTGGAAGCCCACTTCAGCGGGGCAGCCCTCGCCCGGGACGCCACGGACGCGGCCCAGCAGGGTCTGTCGGTGGAACTCGCGACCCGCCTGGAGACGAACGGCGGCCTCACCGCCGTCGACGTCGCCGCCGCGGCCGCCGCGGGCGACGCCACCGCCCTCGACCTGATCCGTGAGGGCGGCGACCGCGTCGGCCAGGTCATCGCCGGCCTGGTCAGCTTCTTCAACCCCGGCCTGGTGGTGATCGGCGGCGGGGTGACCGGCCTCGGCCACACCCTGCTCGCCGCCATCCGCACCCAGGTCTACCGCCAGTCACTGCCGCTGGCCACCGGCAACCTGCCCATCGTCCTGGGGGAGCTGGGTCCCACCGCCGGAGTCATCGGCGCGGCCCGCCTCATCAGCGACCACCTGTTCTCACCCGCATAAGCGCCGACTTCGTACGCTCCACGCCCATACGCTCCACAGCCGACTTCATACCCTCACCAGCCGACTTCCTCCATCAGCCAACCGACTTCATACGGCATATCGCCGACTGCATACAGCTCATGGGGCACCTCGCCCTACCCCGCCCTGCCCTGATTCCGGCCCGCACGCCTGCCAGGGGGACCCGCACATGGCACCCGAACCAACGCTGCTCAGCATGTCCGGCATCACCAAGTCGTTCCCCGGAGTCCGGGCCCTCGACGGCGTCGACCTCGACGTCCAGGCCGGAGAGGTGCACTGCCTGCTCGGCCAGAACGGCGCCGGCAAGTCCACCCTCATCAAGGTCCTGGCCGGCGCCCACCAGCCCGACACCGGCACCATCCGCTGGCGCGGCGAGGACGTCACCCTCCGCTCGCCGATCGCCGCGATGCGCCTCGGCATCGCCACCATCTACCAGGAACTCGACCTGGTGGAACACCTGTCGGTGGCGGAGAACGTCCACCTCGGCCACGAACCCACGGCCGCCGGTTTCGTCGTACGGGGCAAGGCGGCAAAAGCATCAACGGCCGCTCTGCTCAAGCGACTTGGGCATCCGGAGATCGATCCGGCCCGCCTGGTGGGGGAGTTGTCGGCCGCCCAGCAGCAGATCGTGTCCATGGCGCGGGCACTCTCGCACGACGTACGGCTGATCGTGATGGACGAGCCGTCCGCCGCCCTCGACCCGGACGAGGTCGACAACCTCTTCCGGATCGTCGGCGACCTCACCGCCGACGGTGTCGCGGTCGTCTACATCTCCCACCGGCTCGAGGAGATCCGCCGCATCGGCGACCGGGTGACCGTCCTGAAGGACGGGCGGGCGGTCGCGGTCGGACTGCCCGCGAAGTCGACGCCGACCCGCGAGGTCGTCGCGCTGATGACGGGACGCAACGTGGAGTACGTGTTTCCCGAGCGGCCGGCGTCGGCCCCCGGCGGCACACCGGTCCTTCAGGTGCGCGGGCTGGCCCGCGAGGGCGAGTTCGAGTCCCTCGACCTGAGCATCCGTCCCGGCGAGATCGTCGGCCTCGCCGGACTCGTCGGCTCGGGCCGCTCCGAGATCCTGGAGACGATCTACGGTGCCCGCAAGCCCACCGCCGGCCAGGTCAGCGTCGACGGACGCCCGCTGCGGCCCGGCAGCGTCCGTGCCGCCGTCCGCGCCGGCCTCGGACTCGCCCCCGAGGAACGCAAGGCGCAGGCCCTGCTGATGCTGGAGTCGGTCACCCGCAATGTCTCCGTCTCCTCCATGTCCCGCTTCGCGCGAGCCGGTTGGATCGACCGGGGCGCCGAACTGGGGGCCGCGCGGGCCGCGACCCGCGAGCTGTCGCTGCGTCCCGACAACCCGAACGTTCCGATCCGCACCCTGTCCGGCGGCAACCAGCAAAAGGCCGTCCTGGCCCGCTGGCTGCTGCGCGGCTGCCGGGTGCTGCTGCTCGACGAACCGACCCGCGGGGTCGACGTCGGCGCCCGCGCCGAACTGTATGCAGTCGTCCGTCGACTGGCTGACGAAGGCCTCGCCGTGCTGCTGGTCTCCAGCGAGGTCCCCGAGGTGCTGGGCCTCGCCGATCGTGTCCTGGTGCTGCGCGAGGGCCGCGTCGTCCACACGGCACCCGCCCGCGACCTCGACGAACACCGCGTACTCGACCTCGTCATGGAAGGAAGCCCCGCGTCATGACGCAGCCCGTCTCCCCGCCCCGGGACAGCGCCGACAAGGTGCCGTCGACGAACGAAGCCCCCGCCTGGCGGTCCCTGATGTTCCGCGCCGACGTGCGCACCCTCTCCCTCCTCGGAGTGCTCGCCGCGCTGATCCTCATCGGAGGCATCACCAAGCCGGACGAGTTCCTCGACACCCGCAACCTCCAACTCGTCCTCACCCAGGCCTCGGTGATCGGTGTCGTCACCGTCGGGATGACCTTCGTCATCACCTCGGGCGGCATCGACCTGTCCGTCGGCGCCATCGTCGCGCTCGCCTCGGTGTGGGCGACCACGGTCGCCACGCAGGAGTACGGCTTCGCGGGCATCCTCTTCACCGCGGTGATCGTCGGTGTCGGGTGCGGCCTGGTCAACGGGCTGCTCATCGCGTACGGCGGGATGGTCCCGTTCATCGCCACCCTCGCCATGCTGGCCTCCGCGCGCGGACTCGCCCTGCAGATCACCGACGGCCGTACGCAGATCGTCACCGTCGACGGCATCCTCGACCTCGGCGAACGCGACTCCTACGTGCTCGGCGTCCCGCCCCTGGTGATGGTGTTCGCGGTCGTGACGATCATCGGCTGGCTGGTGCTGAACCGGACCACCTTCGGACGCCGCACGGTCGCCGTCGGCGGCAACGCGGAGGCCGCCCGGCTCGCCGGCATCGACGTACGCCGCCAGCGGCTGTACCTCTACCTGCTGTCCGGACTGTGCTGCGGCATCGCCGCCTTCCTGCTGATCATCCTGTCCGGCTCCGGCCAGAACACCAACGGCAACCTCTACGAACTCGACGCCATCGCGGCCGCCATCATCGGCGGAACCCTGCTCAGCGGGGGTCGCGGCACCATCACCGGCTCCGTGCTCGGCGTCCTGATCTTCACCACGATCACCAACATCTTCGCCCTGAACAACCTGCAGAGCGACGTCCAGCAGATCGCCAAGGGCGCGATCATCGTCGCCGCCGTGCTGGTCCAGCGCCGTACCGCGAGCACGAACTGAGGAAAGGGTTCACCGCCATGCCAGAGCCGACTTACCCCAGCCGCTTCACCAGTCGCAGAGGACTGCTCTTCGGGACCGCCGCCGTCTCGGCCGGTGCCCTCCTCGCAGGTTGCACCAGCAACGACTCCAGTGACGACGAGCCGGCCGCGAACGACCAGCCCGCCGCCGAGGACAAGCCCGGCAAGGAGGTCACCATCGGCTTCGCCGGCCCGCAGGCCGACCACGGCTGGCTCAACGCCATCAACGACAACGCCAAGAAGCGGGCCGAGAAGTACTCCGACGTCACCCTGGAGATCACCGAGGGTTCGAACGACACCGCCCAGCAGATCGGGCAGATCGAGACCCTCATCAACAAGAAGGTCGACGTCCTGGTCGTCCTGCCCGCCGACGGCAAGGCCCTGACCCAGGTCGGCCTCAAGGCGATGCGCGCGGGCATCCCGGTCGTCAACCTCGACCGGATCTTCAACACCCCGCAGGCGTACCGCTGTTGGATCGGCGGCGACAACTACGGCATGGGCCTCAGCGCCGGTCACTACATCGGCGAGAAGCTCAAGGGGAAGTCCGGCGCGCGGGTCATCGAACTGGCCGGCCTCGACAACCTGGAGCTGACCAAGCAGCGCACCCAGGGCTTCGACGACGCGCTGAAGAACTACCCCAACATCCGCAAGGTGGCCCGCCAGGCGGCCGACTTCACGGTCGAGTCGGGGCAGGCCAAGATGGCCCAACTCCTGCAGGCCCAGTCGAAGTTCGACGCCCTGTGGAACCACGACGACGACCAGGGCGTGGGCGCGCTGCGCGCCATCGAGCAGGCCGGGCGCGACGACTTCCTGATGGTCGGCGGTGCGGGCGCGCTGTCCGCCTTCCAGGCCATCAAGCAGGACAACGGCGTCCTGAAGGCGACCGTCCTCTACCCGCCGACCATGGCCGCGTCCGCGATCGACCTCGCCCGCGCCCTCGGCCAGGCCAAGGGCGTGAGCGGCCTCGCCGAGTACGAGATCCCGGCGTCGATCACGCTCTACTCCGCCGTCGTGGACAAGGACAACGTCGACCAGTACATGTCCACCGGCTTCAAGTGAGGCGTTCCGCCGAAGGCGCCCGGTTCCTCGACGGACCGGGCTGCACCCCCCACCGCGCCACCACGACGAGGAGGACATCGCCCATGGCACAGCCGCAGCAGTCAGCAGGAGCGGAGGCGAAGGGGCCGGACATGGCCGGGGCCGACCGTCCGGAGCGGGCCGAGGCGGGCAGCCCGCAGCCGGCCGCCGCCGAGAAACCGCCGCTGCGCGTCGGCATGATCGGTTACGCCTTCATGGGCGCCGCCCACTCCCAGGGCTGGCGGACCGCGGGCCGCGTCTTCGACCTGCCCCGCACCCCGGTCCTGGCCGCGCTGTGCGGGCGGGACGCGGTGGCCGTCCGCGCGGCGGCCGACCGGCACGGCTGGGCGTCCGCCGAGACCGACTGGCGTGCCCTGATCGCGCGGGACGACATCGACCTCGTCGACATCTGCACCCCCGGCGACAGCCACGCCGAGATCGCCCTCGCCGCGCTGGCCGCGGGCAAGCACGTGCTGTGCGAGAAGCCCCTCGCGAACACCGTCGAGGAGGCCGAGGCGATGACGCGGGCGGCCGAAACGGCGTACCAGCAGGGCCAGGTGGCGATGGTCGGCTTCAACTACCGCCGGGTGCCCGCCACCGCCCTGGCCCGTTCGATGGTCGCCGAGGGCCGCCTCGGCAGCCTGCGCCACGTGCGGGTGACGTACCTTCAGGACTGGCTGGTGGACCGGGAGTTCCCGCTCACCTGGCGGCTGCGCAGGGAGGTGGCGGGCTCGGGCTCGCTCGGTGACCTGGGGGCGCACATCGTCGACCTCGCCCAGTACCTGGCGGGGGAGCCCCTGGCCGGAGTCTCCGCGCTCACCGAGACGTTCGTACGGGAGCGCCCGCTGCCCACCGGCCCCAGCAGCGGCCTGACCGCGGTCTCCGCCCACGGCACCGGTCAGGTCACCGTGGACGACGCCGCCCTGTTCACCGGCCGCTTCACCTCCGGCGCCCTCGCCTCCTTCGAGGCCACCCGGTACGCCACCGGCCGCAAGAACGCCCTGCGCATCGAACTCAACGGCGAACTCGGCTCGCTCGCCTTCGACCTGGAGCGCCTCAACGAACTCACGTACCACGACGGTACGGAGCCCGGAGCGCACGCCGGCTTCCGCCGCATCCTCGTCACCGAACCCGACCACCCCTACCTGGACGCCTGGTGGCCGCCGGGCCACGGCCTCGGCTACGAGCACACCTTCGTCCACCAGGCCCGTGACCTGGTCCACGCGATCGCCGAGGGCCGCAGGCCCGAACCCTCCTTCGCCGACGGGCTCCAGGTGCAGCGCGTCCTGGCCGCGGTGGAGGAGAGCGCCGAGAAGAACTCCGTCTACACGCCCATAGCGGCCTGAGGAGGCCCCGCGACATGCCGCGCACCTTCACGCTCTTCACCGGCCAGTGGGCCGACCTGCCGCTCGAAGAGGTCTGCCGCCTCGCCCGCGACTTCGGCTACGACGGCCTCGAACTCGCCTGCTGGGGCGACCACTTCGAGGTCGACAAGGCACTCGCCGACCCGTCGTACATCGACTCGCGCCACCAGCTCCTCGACAAGTACGGCCTCAAGTGCTGGGCCATCTCCAACCACCTGGTGGGCCAGGCGGTCTGCGACGCCATCATCGACGAACGGCACCAGGCGATCCTGCCGGCCCGTATCTGGGGCGACGGTGACGCGGAGGGCGTACGGCGGCGGGCGGCGGCCGAGATCGCCGACACCGCCCGCGCCGCGGCCGCCTTCGGCGTCGACACCGTCATCGGCTTCACCGGCTCCTCGATCTGGCATCTGGTCGCCATGTTCCCGCCCGCGCCGGAGTCGATGATCAAGCGTGGCTACGAGGACTTCGCCGAACGGTGGAATCCGATCCTCGACGTCTTCGACGCGGAGGGCGTGCGGTTCGCGCACGAGGTCCACCCCAGCGAGATTGCATACGATTACTGGACGACTGTATGCGCGCTGGATGCGGTCGACCGTCGACCGGCTTTCGGCCTCAACTTCGACCCGAGCCACTTCGTGTGGCAGGACCTCGACCCGGTCGGCTTCCTCTGGGACTTCCGCGACCGCATCTACCACGTCGACTGCAAAGAGGCCCGCAAGCGCCTCGACGGCCGCAACGGCCGCCTCGGCTCCCACCTGCCCTGGGGCGACCCGCGCCGCGGCTGGGACTTCGTCTCCGCGGGCCACGGCGACGTCCCCTGGGAGGACGTCTTCCGGATGCTGCGCTCCATCGACTACCGGGGACCCATCTCCGTGGAGTGGGAGGACGCCGGCATGGACCGGCTGCAGGGAGCCCCGGAGGCCCTGGCCCGCCTCAAGGCGTACGACTTCGAGCCGCCGTCGGCTTCCTTCGACGCGGCGTTCGGCGGCAACGAGTAGAGCAAGCTCGTTGCCTCTTCAGTGAGTTCCGGGATGACGGCGCATCCCGGCGAAGCGCACCCGCATGTACAACCGGCCCCATTCTGGAGGCACCCGTGCACGGGAACGACCGCACCACCAGCACCGACAGAATCGAGACCCACAGACGACGCCTGCCCTTCCGCAAGGCAGCCGCCCTCTTCACCGGGGCACTGCTCGCGGGCGCGTCCCTCACCCTCACCACACCACAGGCCGGCGCAGCCGTCGCCGACCCGGGAGCCGCACCCGCCGCCCCGGCCGCCTTGGCCGCCGAGGACTTCCAGCAGGTCACCCTCGCCAAGGGCGAGCCGGAGGTCGGCGAGCCGATGTCGCTCGCCGTCCTCCCCGACCGTTCGGTCCTGCACACCTCGCGCGACGGCGAACTCCGCCTGACCGACGCGGCGGGCAACACCAAACTCGCCGGCAAGCTGGACGTGTACTCCCACGACGAAGAGGGCCTCCAAGGCATCGGCGTGGACCCGGACTTCACGACCAACCGCTTCATCTACCTCTACTACGCACCCCCGTTGAACACCCCGGCGGGCGACGCCCCCGAGACGGGCACCGCGGCCGACTTCGCGCCCTTCGACGGCGTCAACCGCCTCTCCCGGTTCGTCCTGAACACCGACGGCACCCTCGACGCCGCCAGCGAGAAGAAGATCCTCGACGTCCCGGCCTCGCGCGGCCTGTGCTGCCACGTCGGCGGCGACATCGACTTCGACGCGGCGGGCAACCTGTACCTGTCGACGGGCGACGACACCAACCCGTTCCAGTCGGACGGCTTCACCCCCATCGACGACCGGGACGGCCGCAACCCCGCCTTCGACGCCCGGCGCTCGTCCGGCAACACCAACGACCTGCGCGGCAAGATCCTGCGCATCAAGGTGAACGACGACGGCTCCTACACGGTCCCCGACGGCAACCTCTTCGCACCCGGCACGGACAAGACCCGGCCCGAGATCTACGCGATGGGCTTCCGCAACCCGTTCCGCTTCAGCGTCGACAAGGAGACCGGCATCCTCTACGTCGGCGACTACGGCCCCGACGCCGGCGCCGCCGACCCGGCCCGCGGACCGGCCGGCCAGGTGGAGTTCGCGCGGGTCACCGGTCCCGGGAACTTCGGATGGCCGTTCTGTACGGGCGACAATGACCCGTACATCGCATACGATTTCGCGACCGGTGTATCCGGTGCACCGTTCGACTGCAGCGCACCGAAGAACACCTCGCCGCACAACACCGGCCTCACCGACCTGCCGCCCGCCCAGCCGGCGTGGATCCCCTACGACGGCGGGTCCGTGCCCGAGTTCGGCACCGGCTCCGAGTCCCCGATGGGCGGCCCGGTCTACCACTACGACGCCTCGCTCGACTCGCCGGTGAAGTTCCCCGAGGCCTACGACGGCGACTTCTTCGCCGGGGAGTTCGGACGGCGCTGGATCAAGCGGATCGTCAGCGACGACAGCGGCACCGTGCAGTCCATCAACGACGTGCCGTGGTCCGGCACCCAGATCATGGACATGGCCTTCGGCCCCGACGGCGCGCTGTACGTCCTCGACTACGGCCTGGCCTGGTTCGGCGGCGACGAGAACTCGGCCCTGTACCGCATCGAGAACGCCACCGACGGCCACTCCCCGGTCGCGCAGGCCGCGGCGAGCCGGACCTCGGGACAGGCCCCGCTGAAGGTGGGCTTCTCCTCCTCGGGCACCACCGACCAGGACGGCGACGCCCTCACCTACAGCTGGGACTTCGGCAACGGCAGCACGTCGACCGCGGCGAACCCGACCCACACGTACCGCAAGAACGGCACCTACACCGCGACCCTGACCGCCAAGGACCCGAGCGGACGCACCGGCAGCGCGAGCGTGCAGATCGTCGTGGGCAACACCGCGCCCAAGGTGACGCTTGAACTCCCGCGCGACGGCCAGCTGTTCAGCTTCGGCGACGCGATCCCGTTCAAGGTCCGGGTCACCGACCCCGAGGACGGCAGGAACATCGACTGCTCGAAGGTCAAGGTCACCTTCGTCCTGGGCCACGACAGCCACGGCCACCCGGTGACCTCGGCGAACGGCTGCACCGGCACCATCCAGACCAGCGCCGACGGCGGCCACGACGACGACGCCAACATCTTCGGCGTGTTCGACGCCGAGTACACCGACGGCGGAGGCGGCGGCCAGGCCCCGCTCACCACCCACGACCAGAACGTCGTCCAGCCCAAGCACCGCCAGGCCGAGCACTTCGGCACCTCCTCCGGCATCACGGTCGTCGACAAGGACACCGCGCACGGCGGGAAGACGGTCGGGGACGTGCACAACGGCGACTGGATCGCATTCACGCCGTACGCCCTCGGCAACGCCAAGAAGATCACCGCACGGGTCTCCTCGGCCGGCACGGGCGGCACGCTCGAGATCCGCGCCGGGTCCGCGAAGGGCACGCTGCTCGGGAAGGCGACCGTGCCGGTGACCGGCGGCTGGGACACCTTCCAGGACGTCACCGCCGACCTGTCCCGCGCCCCGCGCGGCACGACCACGCTGTACCTGGTCTTCAAGGGCAGTGGCTCCGGAGCCCTGTACGACGTGGACGACTTCACCTTCACGACCGGCTGACAGGAGGTGACCACGATGCACTCAACCGGACGTCTGACCACGGCAATTGTGGGCACGGCGCTGCTCCTGGGCTGCGTCTCGGAACCGGCCGCCTCACAGCCGGCCGACGACAAACGGGTCCTCGTCTTCTCCAAGACGGCCGGCTTCCGCCACGACTCGATCCCCGACGGGGTCGCCGCCGTCCAGCAGCTCGGCGAGAGTGCCGGGTTCAAGGTCGACGCCACGGAGGACGCGGGCGCGTTCACCGGACGCAACCTGCGGCGGTACGACGCGGTCGTGTTCCTGTCGACGACCGGAGACGTCCTCGGACCCACCCAACAGGCGGCCTTCGAGGGCTACATCCGGCACGGCGGCGGCTACGTCGGCGTCCACGCGGCCGCCGACACCGAGTACGACTGGGAGTTCTACGGCGGCCTCGCCGGCGCCTACTTCGAGTCGCACCCGGCGATCCAGCCAGCGACCGTCACCGTGGAGGACCGCGCCCACCCGGCGACCTCGGACCTGCCGAAGACCTGGGAACGCACCGACGAGTGGTACAACTACCGCTCGAATCCCCGGGAACGGGCCCATGTCCTCGCCTCGCTCGACGAGTCGTCGTACACCGGCGGCACCATGCACGGCGACCACCCGATCGCCTGGTGCCAGACCTACCAGGGCGGCCGCGCCTTCTACACGGGCGGCGGTCACACGAAGGAGTCGTACGCGGATCCCGCCTTCCGTAGACACCTGGCCGGCGGAATCCTGTATGCGATAGGCGATGTCCAGGCGGACTGTCGACCGGAGACCGGATACCGTCCGCTCTTCGACGGCGGCTCGCTGGATGGCTGGCAGCAGGCCGGGCCGGGATCCTTCACCCTGGACGACGACGGCACGATCACCTCGTCGGGCGGCATGGGCATGCTCTGGTACGTCGACCGGGGCTTCGGGTCGTACTCGCTGAAGCTCGACTGGAGGATGGCGAGCGAGTCCGGCGACGACAACTCCGGTGTGTTCGTCGGCTTCCCGCCCTCGGCCGACCCGTGGTCGGCGGTGAACAACGGGTACGAGATCCAGATCGACGCCACCGACGTGCCGGAGAAGACCACCGGTTCCGTCTACGGCTTCCGGTCCGCCGACCTGGCCAAGCGTGACCGCGCGCTGAACCCGCCGGGGGAGTGGAACACGTACGAGATCCGCGTGGAGGGCGAACGCCTTCGCGTCTGGCTCAACGGCGTGAAGATCAACGATTTCACCAACACCGATCCGGCCCGGAGTCTCAGGGACGGCCATGTCGGCATCCAGAACCACGGAGCCGACGACCGGGTGTCCTTCCGTGACATCCGGATCAAGGAACTGCCCGCGAAGTCCTCGGCGCGAACGGCGTCGCAGGGCGACTGAGCGGCGGCGGGCGGGGGACGCCGGACTCCCGCCCGCCGTCTTTTCCCACCTCGGAGTGTGTACGACCGCCGGGTGTTCGTACGGCTCAGGCGGAGCCGCGACTGCCCCAGCGGCCGCGACTGCCCAGCGGTCGTACGGACCCAGCGGTCGTATGCCCCGCTGTTCTTGCGACCCGGTGTTCTCACGACCCGGTGTTCCTACGACGTGTTCGACAAGGAGGCCGCCCATGTCCGCGTCCGTTTCCGCATCGCGCGTCGGTGTGTGGCTGATCGGGGCGCGTGGCTCCGTCGCCACCACCGTGGTGGCGGGCTGCGCCGCCGTGAGCGCCGGCCTGCACCCACCGACCGGCCTGGTCACCGAGACGCCCGAGTTCGCCGACAGCGGCCTGCCTGCCCTGGCGAACCTCGTCTTCGGCGGCCACGACACCCTGGACTGCCCGCTGCCCAAACGGGCGGAAGCACTGGCCGCCGGCGGTGTCCTGCCGTACGGCCTTACCGCGGCGATCGGCGCCGAACTGACCGCCGCCGACCGCGAGATCCGACCCGGCGGCCCGGCCCCGGGGGACACCCGGAGCGAGGACGAGCTGATCGCCGCCTTCGCCGCGGACATACGGGACTTCGTCCGACGACGGGACCTGGACCGGGCGGTCGTGGTGAACGTCGCCTCCACGGAGCCGGCGGCAACCGGCACCGACCTGCCCCCCAGCTCCCTCTACGCGGCGGCGGCCCTGCGTGCCGGCTGCCCGTACGTGAACTTCACCCCGTCGACCGGCCTGCACCACCCGGCGCTCGCGCCGCTCGCCGCGTCCTCCGGGCTGCCGTACGCCGGCCGGGACGGCAAGACCGGCCAGACCTTGCTCCGCTCGGTGCTGGGCCCGATGTTCAGGCAGCGGGCGCTCGCCGTGCGGGCCTGGTCCGGCACCAATCTGCTGGGCGGCGGTGACGGAGCCGCCCTCGCCGACCCGGCGGCCGCGGCGGCGAAGAACGCGGGCAAGGAGCGGGTCCTCGCCGACACCCTCGGCTCGGTCCCCGAGGGCGAGGTCCACATCGACGACGTCCCCGTCCTCGGCGACTGGAAGACCGCCTGGGACCACATCGCCTTCGACGGCTTCCTCGGCGCCCGGATGATCCTCCAGACCACCTGGCAGGGCTGCGACTCCGCCCTGGCCGCCCCTCTGGTCCTCGACCTGGCCCGCCTGGCCGCCCGCGCCCACGAGCGGGGTCTGACCGGCCCGCTGACCGAGCTGGGCTTCTACTTCAAGGACCCGGTGGGGGAAGGTCCGTCGGCGCTGGGGGAGCAGTACGCGGCCCTGGTGGGGTTCGGGGAGCGGTTGCGGGGTGAAGTGCGATGAGCGGCCCGAGCGGTGGCGCCGGCAACGCGGCCGGAGCCCGGTCCGCAAGAGCGGCCTGGGCCGAACTGCTGCGCCTGCCCGCCCTGTTCACCGTCCCGGGCGACGCCCTCGCCGGGGCGGCCGCGGCCGCCCCGCGCCCGAACTCGCGCACCTTGCTCGCCATCTGCTCCTCCCTCTGTCTGTACGAGGCCGGCATGGCCCTCAACGACTGGGCCGACCGGCACGAGGACGCCGCGGAACGCCCGCACCGTCCCCTTCCTTCCGGCCGCATCCGCCCCGCCGCGGCTCTCGCGGCGGCCGGCGCCTTCACCGGAGCCGGCCTCTCCCTGGCCGCCTGCGCCGGCCGCCCCACCCTCGCCGTCGCGACGAGTTTGGCGGCCACCGTCTGGGCGTACGACCTCGGCCTCAAGCGCACCCCGGCAGGTCCCGTCGCCATGGCGGCGGCCCGCGGCCTGGACCTGCTGCTCGGTGCCACGGCCTCGACGAGCTCGCGGACGTCCAGGAATGCGGGGACGATCCCGGCCCCCCGCACCGCGAGCGGCCTGCGCCGAGCCCTTCCGTCCGCCGCCCTCCTCGGCGCGCACACCCTCACGGTCACGACCGTCTCACGGCGGGAGACCCAGGGCGGCGCACCCCTCGTCCCCCTGACGGCCCTGGCCACGACCACCGCACTGGCCCGGCTCCTGACACGTCCCTCCACGAGGCCGGGGCCAGGCGTTTTTGCGTCCCCGTCCGACCTCGCCCTGTGTACCGCGCTCGCCGCCGCCTACGCCACGACCGCGGCCCGCCCCTACTTCCACGCCGCCCTCAACCCGTCACCCCCGCTCACCCAACGAGCCGTCGGCGGTGGCATCCGCGCCACCATCCCCCTCCAGGCCGCCCTCTCCGCCCGCTCCGGCGCCCCGGTCACCGCGCTGCTCACGGCGGCCCTGGCCCCGCTCGCCGGGAGGTTCGCGAGGAAGGTGAGCGTCACATGAACCCCGAGGCCCTCCACCGCGAGGCCGGACCGCACGCCGGGGCGGACCTCCCGTCGCCCGGTCCCGCGACGACCCCGCGCTCCTCCGAAGCCCACCCCCTCCGCTTCGGCTACGGAACCAACGGCCTCGCCGACCTCCGTCTCGACGACGCCCTCGCCCTCCTCGCCGACCTCGGCTACGACGGCGTCGGGCTGACCCTCGACCACATGCACCTGGACCCGCTCGCGCCGGACCTGACCACCCGCACCCGCCGCCTCGCGCACCGGCTGGACGAGCTCGGGCTGTCGGTCACCGTGGAGACGGGCGCCCGCTATGTGCTCGACCCCCGGCGCAAACACGGTCCCTCCTTGCTGGACCCCGACCCGGACGACCGTGCCCGACGCGTCGACCTGCTGATCCGCGCGGTCCGGGTGGCCGCCGGCCTTGGTGCGCACGCCGTCCACTGCTTCAGCGGGATCACGCCGGCGGGGACGGACCCGGACACGGCATGGAAGCGTCTGGCCGAGACGCTCGCCCCCGTCCTGGACGCCGCCACCCGGGCCGGCATTCCCCTGGCCGTCGAACCCGAGCCCGGCCACCTCCTCGCCACCCTCGCGGACTTCCACCGACTCCGCCGTTCCCTCGGCGACCCGGAGAACCTGGGCCTGACCCTGGACATCGGCCACTGCCAGTGCCTTGAGCCCTTGTCGCCCGCCGAGTGCGTACGTGCCGCCGGCCCCTGGCTGCGCCACGTCCAGATCGAGGACATGCGCCGCGGCGTCCATGAACACCTCCCTCTCGGCGCCGGGGAGATCGACTTCCCGCCGGTACTCGCCGCTCTGTCCGCCGTCGGCTACCAGGGCCTGACCGTCGTCGAACTGCCCCGCCACTCCCACGCCGGCCCCCACTTCGCAGAACTGTCCCTTCCGTTCCTCCGTCACGCGGCGGCGCCCTCACAAGGGAGCACCTCATGACCCACACCCACGCCGACCCGGCGACCCCGGCGGCAGGCATCCAGGGCACCACCCTCGCCCGCACCCCGCCGGCCGATCTGCACAGCCGTATCGCCACCCACCTAGGCGGAACCGCCCGCGCCTGGCTCGACCAGGCCCTCGACGAGGCCGCCGCACATCCCGGCACGCACGGCCCCATCTCCGTGTGGGAGCTGCGGCTCGCCGAGGCCGGACGCCGCTGCGGCTCCGCGCACGCCGACGCCGTACGCGTCCTCATCCTGCACGCGGCCCTCGCCGACACCGACGCCCTCACCCGGGTCTACCTCCAGGGCACCGCCGCCGAACGCCGGGCCGTCCTGCACGCCCTGCCCCACCTGGTACCCGGCCCGGACGCCCTGCCGCTCGTCGAGGACGCCCTGCGCACCAACGACACCAGCCTCCTCGCCGCCGCGGTCGGCCCGTATGCCGCCCGGCACCTGCCTGTCCACCAGTGGCGTCATGCCGTCCTGAAGTGCCTTTTCACCGGTGTGCCCGTCGACGTCGTGGCCGACCTGGACCGCCGTGCCCACGGCGACGCGGAACTCGCCCGCATGCTCGGCGACTACGCCGCCGAACGCACCGCAGCGGGCCGCCCGGTCCCCGAAGACCTGTACCGCGTCCTGACCCTGACCGACCCCACGGCCGCCCCACCGGCCACGCAGGGCAACCACGACGGCGAGGAACTCTGATGCGCATCTTCGACCCCCACATCCACATGACCTCCCGCACCACCGACGACTACGAGGCCATGCGCGCCGCCGGCGTGCGGGCCGTCGTCGAGCCGTCCTTCTGGCTCGGGCAGCCCCGCACCTCTCCCGCCTCCTTCCTCGACTACTTCGACTCGCTGCTGGGCTGGGAGCCCTTCCGCGCCGCCCAGTACGGCATCGCCCACCACTGCACGCTCGCCCTCAACCCCAAGGAGGCGAACGACCCGCGCTGCGTCCCCGTCCTCGACGAACTGCCCCGGTATCTCGTCAAGGACCAGGTGGTGGCCGTCGGAGAGATCGGCTACGACTCGATGACCCCCGCCGAGGACACCGCTCTCGCCGCCCAGCTCCAGCTCGCCGCCGACCACGAGCTGCCCGCGCTCGTCCACACCCCGCACCGCGACAAACTCGCCGGCCTGCGCCGCACCCTCGACGTCGTCGGGGAGTCCGCGCTGTCCCCGGAGCGGGTCCTGGTCGACCACCTCAACGAGACCACCGTCAAAGAGGCCAAGGACAGCGGCTGTTGGCTGGGCTTCTCCGTCTATCCGGACACCAAGATGGACGAGGAGCGGATGGTCGCGATCCTTCGCGCGTACGGTCCCGACCGGGTGCTGGTGAACTCTGCCGCCGACTGGGGCCGCAGCGACCCCCTCAAGACCCGCGGGGTCGGCGACCTGATGCTGGCCGAGGGCTTCACCGAGGACAACGTCGACCGGGTGCTGTGGCGTAACCCCGTCGCGTTCTACGGCCTCAGCGGCCGGCTGAACCTGGACGTCGCCCCGCCCGATGCCACCCACGAGGGCAACTCCGTGCTGCGCGGCGGGGAGTGAGCGATGCGCTTCCGCCATCCCGACGGATCCACCGTCCACCTCGCCTACTGCACCAATGTGCATCCCGCCGAAACCCTCGACGGCGTCCTCGCCCAGCTCCGCGACCACTGCGAGCCCGTCCGCCGACGCCTCGGCCGGGACCGCCTCGGCATCGGCCTGTGGCTCGCCAGGGACGCCGCCCACGCCCTCGTCACCGACCCGTCCGCGCTGCGCGCGCTGCGCTGCGAACTCGACCGGCGCGGCCTCGAGGTCGTCACCCTCAACGGCTTCCCCTACGAGGGCTTCGGCGCCGAGGAGGTCAAGTACCGCGTGTACCGGCCGGACTGGGCCGACCCCGAACGCCTCGACCACACCACCGCCCTGGCCCGAGTCCTGGCCGGCCTCCTCCCCGACGACGTCACCGAGGGCAGCATCTCCACCCTGCCCCTGGCCTGGCGCACCGCTCTGCCGCGCACCTCCGGCTCCGCGAGAGCGGACCGTACGGCCACGGCAGCGCGCGCCGAGGCGGGCCGCACCGCCCTGATCGCCCTCGCCCAACGACTGGACGCCCTGGCGGAGTTGACCGGACGCTCCATCCGCGTCGGTCTCGAACCCGAGCCCGGCTGCGTCGTCGAGACCACCGCCGACGCCATCGCCCCGCTCACCGCGATCGGCCACGACCGCATCGGCATCTGCGTCGACACCTGCCACCTCGCCACCTCCTTCGAAGACCCGCACACCGCCCTGGACGCGCTCACCCGCGCCGGCGTCCCCGTCGTCAAATCCCAGCTCTCGGCGGCCCTGCACGCCGAACACCCCCATCTCCCCGAGGTCCGCGAGGCCCTGGCAGCCTTCGACGAACCCCGCTTCCTGCACCAGACCCGCACGTCCCCCACTCTCAACTCCGTTCGAGCGGGAGGGGCCCCCATCGCCGCAGGCCTGCGCGGCACCGACGACCTGGGCGAGGCCCTCAAGGGCGACACGCTTCCCGACGGGGCCCCCTGGCGCGCCCACTTCCACGTCCCGCTGCACGCGGCACCCACCGCGCCCCTCACCTCCACGCTCCCCGTCCTGAAGGCCGCCCTGACCCGGCTCGTCGGCGGCCCGCGCCCGCTCACCCACCACCTCGAGGTCGAGACCTACACCTGGCAGGCGCTCCCGCCCGAGCTGCGGCCCCGCGCCCGCGCCCAGCTCGCCGACGGCATCGCCGCCGAACTCACCCTGGCCCGCGACCTGTTGACGGACCTCGGCCTGAAGGAGCTCCCATGAGCACCCACCGGACCACTCCGGGCCCGACCCCCCTCCTCGTCCTCGACGTCGTCGGTCTCACCCCCCGCCTCCTCGACCACATGCCCCACCTCAAAGCGCTCGCCCGGTCCGGCTCCCGCGCGCCGCTCGGCACCGTCCTGCCCGCCGTCACCTGCGCCGCCCAGTCCACCTTCCTGACCGGCACCCACCCCCGCGAGCACGGCATCGTCGGCAACGGCTGGTACTTCCGCGAACTCGGCGACGTACTCCTGTGGCGTCAGCACAACGGTCTGGTCGCCGGAGACAAACTCTGGGACGCCGCCCGCCGCGCACACCCCGGCTACACCGTCGCCAACATCTGCTGGTGGTACGCCATGGGCGCCGACACCGACATCACCATCACCCCCCGTCCCATCTACTACTCCGACGGCCGCAAGGAACCCGACTGCTACACCCGGCCCGCCGACCTCCACGACGAACTCACCGAGAAACTCGGCACCTTCCCCCTCTTCCACTTCTGGGGACCCGGCGCGGACCTGGTCTCCAGCCGCTGGATCATCGACGCGACCCGCCACGTCATCCGCACCCGCCGACCCGATCTGACGCTCTGCTACCTCCCCCATCTCGACTACGACCTGCAGCGGTACGGTCCCGACGACCCGCGCTCCCTCAAGGCGGCCGCCGACCTCGACGCGGCGCTGGCTCCGCTCCTGGACGACGCCCGCGCCGAGGGCCGGACCGTCGTCGCCCTGTCCGAGTACGGCATCACCCGCGTGGACCGGCCCGTCGACATCAACCGCGCCCTGCGCCGCGCCGGTCTGCTGGAGGTGCACACGCAGGACGGCATGGAGTACCTCGACCCGATGGCCTCCCGCGCCTTCGCGGTCGCCGACCACCAGATCGCGCACCTCTACGTCCGCCGGCCGGAAGACCTCGACGCGACCCGGGCCGCCCTCGACGGCCTGCCCGGCATCGAGCAACTCCTGGACGACGAAGGCAAGAAGGCCCATCACCTCGACCATCCGCGCTCCGGCGAACTCGTCGCCGTGGCGGAGCCGGACGCCTGGTTCACGTACTACTACTGGCTCGACGACGCCCGCGCGCCCGACTTCGCGCGACTGGTCGAGATCCACCGCAAACCCGGCTACGACCCGGTCGAACTCTTCATGGACCCGCTCGACCCCTATGTGAAGGTGAAGGCGGCCACGGCACTGGCCCGCAAGAAGCTCGGCATGCGTTACCGCATGGCGGTCGTGCCCCTGGACCCCTCACCTATTCGCGGCAGCCACGGCCGCCTCCCCGAGAGCGACGACGACGGTCCGCTCCTCATCTGCTCCACCCCCCGCGCTGTCGGCGACCGCGTAGCGGCCACCGATGTGAAAGCACTGCTGCTCCAACTGGCCGGTCTTGGCCGACCGGCCCCGTCCGACCTGTCTCTTGCGACTGGTCACCAGTGAAGCACTCACCACTGACAACGCCCCGCGATCTTGAGGAGTTCCAGACATGAGCCGCATGTCCCAGACCGACCCCGAACTCACCCACCGCCTCACCAGACGAGGCATGCTCGGCGTCGCCGCCGGAAGCACCGTCGCCGCGCTGCTCGGCGCCGCCGCGGGCCCCGCCACCGCCGCCACCGAGTCCGCGACCGCCGCCGAGACCGCCGCCGGCGGCCGGGGCCGTCCCGTTCTGCCGCCCGGCCGGCTCGGCATCCAGCTGTACAGCCTGCGGGACAAGGTCTCCACGCTGGGCTTCGCCCCCGTCTTCGCCGAGCTGGAGAAGTACGGCTACGACGAGGTCGAGTTCGCCGGATACACCCAGGGCTCGGCCGGCCCGATCACGCTCGCGCAGCTCAAGCGGCTGGCCCGGAACCACGGCCTGAACCCGATCGGCAGCCACGTCGGCTACTACTCCAACGACCCGAACGCCTACACCTTCGCCCAGAACCTCACCAAGGTCCTCGACGACGCCCAGGCCCTCGGCCTCAAGCACATCGGCACCGCCGCGGGACCGTTCCGCTACGGCTCGACCGTCGACGCGTGGAAGCGCGCGGCCGAGGACTTCAACACCTACGGTGCGGCGGCGAGGGCGCGCGGCATGAAGTTCTACCAGCACAACCACTCCGAGGAGTTCTCCTTCGCCACCGACAACCCCAAGGTCCGCCTCTACGACGTGCTGCTCGCCGAGACCGACCCCGACCTGGTGTTCCTGGAGATGGACATCTTCTGGGCGTACTCGGGCCAGTTCCGCTTCTCCAAGCGGCCCGACGGCACGCCCGCGCCCTTCGAGCCCCTCGACTACGTGCTCAAGCAGCCCCACCGCTACCCGCTCTTCCACGTCAAGGACGGGGAGAGCGACCCGGCGAACCAGTACGGCTACCGCATGACCGACGTCGGTGACGGCGACATCGACTACCAGCGGTTCATCTCCGCCGTGACCCGGCTGCGCGGCGAACGACTCGCCCACCACTGGCAGGCCGAGCACGACAACCCGACCGAGTCCTTCACCTTCGCACGGCGTTCGAGCGCGCATCTGCACTCACTGCGCGAGAAGTGCTGACGGCTCGCACCCGCATGAGGCGGCCCTCCCCGGATCGGGGAGGGCCGCCTCATGCGTGCCGGCTCATACCGCCACACGGCCTCGTGAACGCCGTTCCGGCGTCCGCCGGCATGTCACGCCATCTCCTCGCCGAGCGGGTGCGGGTTGGGAGCGATGCGCCGGGCCTGTGGCCTGCCCGGTGCCTTGAGGAAGAGCGCCAGGACCGCGGAGGCCAGACCGATGCAGCCCGCTATGACGAACGCGCCCTCGTAGTCCCACACGTTGACCACGACCGCGCCCATCCCGGATCCCACGAGCCCCGAGATCAGCTTCGAGCTGTAGACCATGCCGTAGTTGGACGCGTTGTTGTTCTCCCCGAAGTAGTCCGCGGTCATCGCCGCGAACAGCGGGAAGATCGCGCCGCCGCCGAAGCCGGAGACCATGGAGCAGAACAGGAAGAACGGCATGCTGCCCATCTGGCCGGAGATCAGCACGCCGAACTGCGCGGTCCCCAGCACCAGACACACGATGATCAGCGTGTTGCGGCGCCCGAACTTGTCGGAGATCCAGCCGATGACCCCGCGCCCGGTGCCGTTGACGATGGCCTTCAGGGACATCGCCGTGGCCACGATCCCGCCCGCGAAGCCCATGTCCTTGCCGAACGGCACCTGGAAGGCGATGCCGAAGATGTTGATGCCGGCCGTGCACAGCAGACAGAACCACATCATCCACAGCACGGGCGTGCGGGCGGCCTCCTTGGGGGTGTACTGCTTGACCGCCGGCGGGTTCTTCTCCAGTGCCCGGCGGATCTTCGGGTCGTCGGTCTGCCGCAGCGGGTCGACGTTCGCGGGCCACCAGTTCTTCGGCGGGTCCTTGAAGAACCACCCGGCGAACGCGACGACCGCGCAGCAGATGACACCCACCATCACCAGGACGACCTCGTAGTTGCTCAGGTCCATGTACGAGGTGAACAGGAAGACGAAGGGCACCGAGCCGTAGGCGAAGCCGCCGTTGACCATGCCGGTCTTGCCGCCCTTGCGCTCCGGATACCACTTGCCGACCATGTTCACGCAGGTCGCGTAGACGAGGCCGGCGCCGATGCCGCTGAACATGCCGAAACCGATGTAGGCGACGATCACGTGCGGCGCGAAGGCCAGCGAGATGTAGCCGCAGATCGTGCCGAACGCGCCGAGCATCATCGCGTACCGCGCGGGGAGCCTGCCGCTCTCGCGCAGCTGCCCGGCGGGGAAGGCGACGGCGGCCTGGAAGAACACCCAGACGCCCATCAGCCAGAAGATGTGCCCGTTGTCCCACAGGTGGGCCTCGTGCAGGGTGTCCTCGGCGGAGGTGAACGCGTACTCCGAGGAGCTGATCCCCATCATGCCGATCCACGGGAAGAGCACCATGGTCCATCGTGGCCGGCCCATGATGTCCCGGTCGGTCTCGCCGATCCGGTACAGGCGGCCGTTGCGGTCCGTCACCTCCCTGTAGGGGACGGGTGTGGAGAAGTCGGTGGTTGTCATGTGTGTCGCACCCCTTGCGTCGAAAGCTCTGGCCAGCGCCCCCTGTCCAATGCCTTTCGTGTGCGCACGGGTCCCGGGCCGGCCGACGCGCACCGTCGGCCGGCCCCGCACCGGTTCACCTCATGAACGGCCCCCCAACAGTCCGGCCGCGCGCGCCCAGCGGTACTTGGCGCCGAGTACGGCCACCGGCTTCTCGGTCGTGTACGGGTACGCCACGACCCCGCGTTCGTACAGGTACTGGCAGGCCTCCTCGACCTCGACGTCGCCCGCGAGCGAGGCCACCACCGGCTTCTCGATGCCGCGCTCCCGGAACTCGGCCACCACGCGCGCGGTGAGCTCCGCGAAGACCATCGGGGGAGTGACGATGGTGTGCCAGTAGCCGAGGACCAGCGCGTGGATGCGCGGGTCCTCAAGACCCAGCCGGATCGTCGCCTCGTACGTCGACGGCGGCTCGCCCCCGGTGATGTCCACCGGGTTGCCCGCGGCCCCGAAGGGCGGGATGAAGGTCCGGAAGGACGCGTCCAGGTCCGGCGGGATCTCCATCAGGGTGAGGCCGTTGTCGGTCACCGCGTCGGACAGCAGTACCCCGCTGCCGCCCGCCCCGGTGATGATCACGACGTTGTCCCCCTGAGGGGTGGGAAGCACCGGCAACGCGCGCGCGTACTCCAGCATCTCGTTCAGCCCGGGCGCCCGGATGACCCCGGCCTGCCGCAGGATGTCGTCGTACACGGCGTCGTCGCCCGCCAGAGCTCCGGTGTGCGAGCCGGCGGCCTTCGCGCCGGCCGCGGTACGTCCCGCCTTCAGGACGACGACCGGCTTCTTCGGCACGGTGGCCCGCGCGGCCTCGACGAAGGCGCGCCCGTCCTTGAGGTCCTCCAGGTGCATCGCGATGCACTCGGTGTTCGGGTCCTCGCCGAACCAGGTCAGCAGGTCGTCCTCGTCCAGGTCCGACTTGTTGCCGAGGCCGACGATCGCCGACACGCCCGTCTTGGTGGTCCGGGCGAAGCCCAGGATGGCCATCCCGATGCCACCGGACTGCGAGGTCAGCGCCACCCCGCCCTTGACGTCGTACGGTGTGCAGAACGTGGCGCACAGGTCCTGCCACGTCGAGTAGTAGCCGTAGATGTTCGGCCCGAGCAGCCGGACCCCGTGCCGTTCGCCGATCGCCACGATCTCGTCCTGGAGTTCGTGCTCGCCGGTCTCCGCGAACCCGGAGGGGATCAGCACGGCGTTCGGGATCTTCTTGCGTCCCACCTCCTCCAGGGCCGAGGCCACGAACTTGGCGGGGATCGCGAAGACCGCCACATCCACCTCACCGGGAACGTCGGTGACACTCTTGTACGCCTTGCGGCCGAGAATGTCATCGGCCTTGGGGTTCACCGGATGGATCTCCCCGGCGAAGCCGCCGTCGATGAGGTTGCGCATCACGGAGTTGCCGATCTTGCCCTGTTCGTTGGAGGCACCGATCACGGCGACCGAACGGGGCTCCATCAGCCGGCGCATCGAGGTGAGGATCTCCTCGCGGGTGTACGTCGGCCGGGGCTTTTGCAGGGACTCGGCGAGGATGACCCTGATGTCGGCCGCGACCGCGCTGGTCGGCGTGGCGATCACCGGGTTGAGGTCGACCTCCGCGATCTCCGGGAAGTCCGCGACGAGTTGGGACACCCGGCGGATCTGCTCGGCGACCGCCCACCGGTCCACGGCGGGCGCGCCGCGCACCCCGCGCAGGATCTCCGCCGCCCGGATCGAGTCCAGCATGGACAGCGCCTCGTCGGCGTCCAGTGGTGCGAGCCGGAACGTGACGTCCTTGAGGACCTCGACCAGCACCCCGCCGAGGCCGAAGGCCACCACCTTCCCGAAGGTCGGATCGGTCACCGCGCCGACGATGACCTCCTGCCCCTTGGGCAGCAGTTCCTGGATCTGCACGCCCTCGATACGGGCCTCGGCGCTGTAGGCACGCGCGTTGGCGATGATCTCGTGGAACGCGGCCCGTACGTCGGCCGAGCCCTCGACGCCCACGATCACACCGCCGGCGTCGGTCTTGTGCAGGATGTCCGGCGAGACGATCTTCATCACGACGGGCCCGCCGAAGCGCGCCGCGTACGCCACCGCCTCGTCGACGTCGGTGGCCAGCTCCTCACCCGGTACGGCGATCCCGTACGCGTCGGCGATCACCTTGCCCTCGGGCGCGGTCAGTGCCGTCCGGCCCTCGGCGCGCACGGTGTCGAGGAGCGTGCGCACCCTCAGGTGGCGGTCTTCGGCCATCACGTCAGATCACTCCGTTCGACTTGAGCAGGCGCAGCTCCTCGTCGCCGAGACCGAGCTCGCCGACGTAGACCTGTTCGTTGTGCTCGCCCAGCAGCGGTGAACTGCTCACCTCGACGGGGGAGTCGGAGAGCTTCAGCGGGCTGCCCACGGTCACGAACTCGCCCCGCTCGGGGTGCGGCACGGTGACGACCATCTCGTTGGCGACCAGCGACCGGTCCTCGATGATCTCCTTGGTGGACAGGATCGGCCCGCACGGGATGTTGTGGGCGTTGAGCTTCTCCAGCACCTCCCACTTCGGGAGCGTGGCGGACCACTCCTCGATCAGCTGGAACATCTTGCCCAGCTTGGGCAGCCGGGCCTCCGGCGACGCCCACTCGGGGTCGTCGGCCAGCTCGGGCCGGCCGATGAGCTCGCTGAGCGGCCGCCAGCCGACGGGCTGCACGATGACGTACACGTAGTCGTTCGGCCCGCCCGGCGCGCACTTGACCGCCCACCCGGGCTGGCCGCCGCCGGAGGCGTTCCCGGACCGGGGAACCTCGTCGCCGAAGTCGTCGTTGGGATATTCAGCGAGCGGGCCGTGTGCCAGGCGCTGCTGGTCGCGCAGCTTCACCCGGCAGAGGTTGAGCACAGCGTGCTGCATGGCCACATTGACCCGCTGACCGCGCCCGGTGTTCTCCCGCTGGTACAGCGCCGCGAGAATCCCCGCCACGGCGTGGACGCCCGTGCCCGAGTCCCCGATCTGGGCCCCCGTCGCCAGCGGCGGCCCGTCCTCGAAACCGGTGGTCGACATCGACCCGCCCATGGCCTGAGCGACGACCTCGTACGCCTTGAAGTTGGTGTACGGGCCGTCCCCGAACCCCTTGATGGAGGCATAGACGATCCGCGGATTGATCTCCTGGATGCGGTCCCAGGTGAAGCCCATGCGGTCGACGGCGCCCGGTCCGAAGTTCTCGACCATGACGTCGGAGCGCCGGATCAGCTCGGTGAGGATCTCCTTGCCGCGCTCGGTCTTGGTGTTGAGGGTGATGCTGCGCTTGTTGCAGTTGAGCATCGTGAAGTAGAGGGAGTCGACGTCCGGCAGGTCGCGCAACTGCTTGCGCGTGATGTCACCGGTCGGCGCCTCCAGTTTGACGACGTCCGCGCCGAGCCAGGCGAGGAGTTGGGTCGCGGAGGGTCCGGACTGGACGTGCGTCATGTCCAGGACGCGGATGCCTTCAAGTGCCTTGGTGGTCACCTGGGTCACCTCACTTGTACATCGTCTGGTTCATGGTTCCGGGGGCGTACGCGTCCGGGTCGACCCAGACGTTGATCAGCGAGGGCTTGCCCGACTCGCGGGCGCGCCGGAGCGCGGGGCCGATGTCGGCGGGGTCGCGGACCTCCTCGCCGTAACCGCCCAGCATCTGGGCGAACTTGTCGTAGTGGACGTCGCCGAGGGTGTTGCCGACCCGCTCGCGCTCCAGGCCGTACTTGGCGGCCTGGCCGTAACGGATCTGGTTCATGGAGGAGTTGTTGCCGACGATGCCGACGAAGGGCAGGTCGTAGCGGACCAGGGTCTCGAAGTCCCAGCCGGTGAGGGAGAAGGCGCCGTCCCCGAAGAGGGCGACGACCTCCTTGTCGGGCCGCGCCTGCTTGGCGGCGAGCACGAAGGGGACGCCGACGCCGAGGGTGCCGAGCGGGCCCGGGTCCATCCAGTGGCCCGGAGACTTGGGCTGCACGACCTGCCCGGAGAAGGTGACGATGTCGCCGCCGTCGCCGATGTAGATGGAGTCCTCGGTGAGGAAGTCGTTGATCTCGCTGACCAGCCGGTACGGATGGATCGGCGAGGCGTCCGACTTCAGGCTCGGCAGCCGCTTCTCGATCGCGGTCTGCTCGGCGGCCCGCAGCTCGTCGAGCCACTCCTTGCGCTTCGACGCGCCCCCGTTGACGCGCCCGGAGGCCGCCTCGGTCACCGACTTCAGCACCAGGCCCGCGTCGCCGACGATCCCGAGGTCGATGTCGCGGTTCTTGCCGACGGTCCGGTAGTCGAGGTCGATCTGCACGACGGTCGCGTCCGGCGACAGCCGCTTGCCGTAGCCCATGCGGAAGTCGAAGGGCGTGCCGACGATGACGATGACGTCGGCGTTGGAGAAGGCGTACCGGCGCGACAGCTGGAAGTGGTGCGGGTCGCCCGGCGGGAGGGTGCCGCGGCCGGCTCCGTTCATGTACGCCGGGATGTTGAGCGTCCGCACGAGGTCGATGGCCGCCTCGGTCCCGCGTGTCGTCCACACCTGGCTGCCCAGCAGGATCGCCGGTTTCTCGGCGTGCACGAGCAGGTCGGCGAGCTTCTCGATCGCCTCGGGATCACCGGCCGAGCGGGTCGAGGCGCGGTAGGCGCCCGGCTTCGGCACGCGCGCCTTGGCCACCGGCACCTTGGCGTCGAGGACGTCGCGCGGGATCTCCAGGAAGGAGGGGCCGGGCGCGCCGTGATAGCACTCGCGGAACGCCATCGACACCATGTCCGCCGCGCGCGCCGTGTCCGGCACGGCCGCCGCGAACTTGGTGATCGGCGTCATCATGTCGACGTGCGGCAGGTCCTGCAGCGACCCCATCTTGTGCTGGGTCAGCGCCCCCTGGCCGCCGATCAGCAGCATCGGGGACTCCGCGCGGAAGGCGTTGGCGACACCGGTGACGGCGTCGGTCGTACCGGGGCCCGCGGTGACGACCGCGCAGCCGGGCTTGCCGGTGATGCGGGCGTAACCGTCCGCGGCGTGTGCGGCGACTTGTTCGTGCCGGACGTCGACGACTTCTATGCCCTCGTCGACGCAGCCGTCGTAGATGTCGATGATGTGGCCGCCGCACAGGGTGTAGATGCGGTCGACCCCCTCGGCCTTCAGCGCCTTTGCAACGAGATGACCACCGGAAATGACGTCCTGGGTGTCGTCGGGCATGGCGAAGTCCTGTCCCTTCGTAGGGGGTTGGAACGCTCTCGCGGTACATTGCATACAGTCGACGAATACTGTATGAAGCTTGTTATCCCGCATCCGGTGGGTGGTGTCCAGGGGGCGTGCGGCACTTTTAAGGCAGGAGCCGAGATGGACCTGTACGAGCACCAGGCAAGGGAACTCTTCGAGGAACACGGCATCTTGGTGCCGAGGGCAGGGGTCACCGACTCGCCCAAGGAGGCACGTGAGATCGCCCGCGGACTGGGTGGTCGTGTCGTGGTGAAAGCCCAGGTGAAGACCGGTGGCCGGGGCAAGGCGGGCGGGGTCAAGCTCGCCGCCGATCCGGCCGCGGCGGAACTGACGGCCCGCCAGATCCTGGGCATGGACATCAAGGGCCACACGGTCGGCAAGGTGATGCTGGCCCAACCCGTGGACATCGAGGACGAGTTCTACGTCTCCTATGTCCTGGACCGCGCGGCCGGCCGCTTCCTCGCGATCGCCTCCGCGGAGGGCGGGATGGAGATCGAGGAGATCGCCGCCAGTCGACCGGAGGCTGTGGCCCGTATACACATCGACCCGGTGGAGGGTGTCACCTCGGCGAAGGCGGCCGTGATCGCACAAGCCGCCGGACTGCCGCCGCAGACCGTCGACGTCCTCGTCCGGCTGTGGGAGGTACTGGTCCGGGAGGACGCCGTCCTCGTCGAGGTCAACCCGCTCGTCCGTACCCGGCAGGGGCAGATCCTCGCCCTCGACGGCAAGGTCACCCTCGACGACAACGCCCGCTTCCGGCAGGCACGTTGGGGCGCGGAAGGCGCGGCGCACGACGACCCGCTGGAGGCGGCGGCCGCCGCCAAGGGCCTCAACTACGTCAAGCTCGACGGCGAGGTCGGCATCATCGGCAACGGCGCCGGGCTCGTCATGTCGACCCTCGACGTGGTCGCCGGGTGCGGGGCCCGCCCCGCCAACTTCCTCGACATCGGCGGCGGCGCGTCGGCGCAGATCATGGCCGACGGCCTCTCGGTCATCCTGTCCGACCCGGCCGTGAAGTCCGTCTTCGTCAACGTCTTCGGCGGCATCACCGCCTGCGACGCGGTCGCCGACGGCATCGTGCAGGCCCTGGACACCGTCCAGTTGACCAAACCGCTCGTCGTGCGCCTCGACGGCAACAACGCGGCGCGCGGCCGCAGCATCCTCGACGAGCGCGCCCATCCGCTGGTCCAGCAGGCCACCACCATGGACGGCGCCGCGCGCCGCGCCGCCCAACTCGCCACCACAGCCTGAGGAGACGGGACATGGCGATCTACCTCACCAAGGAAAGCAAGGTCCTCGTCCAGGGCATGACCGGCGGCGAGGGCATGAAGCACACCCGCCGCATGCTCGCGGCCGGCACTAACATCGTCGGCGGCGTCAACCCGCGCAAGGCGGGCCGCACCGTCGACTTCGACGACCGTGCCGTGCCCGTCTTCGGGTCGGTCGTCGACGGTATGCAGTCGACCGGAGCCGATGTCACCGTCGTGTTCGTTCCCCCGGCCTTCGCCAGGGCGGCCGTCGCCGAGGCCGCCGACGCCGGCATCGGCCTCGCCGTCGTCATCACCGAGGGCATCCCCGTCCACGACTCCGTCGCCTTCACCACCTACGCGAAGGAGAAGGGCACCCGCGTCATCGGTCCGAACTGCCCCGGCCTGATCACCCCCGGCCAGTCCAACGCGGGCATCATCCCGGCCGACATCGCCAAGCCGGGCCGGATCGGCCTGGTGTCCAAGTCGGGCACGCTCACCTACCAACTCATGTACGAACTGCGCGACATCGGCTTCTCGACGTGCGTCGGCATCGGCGGCGACCCCGTCATCGGCACCACCCACATCGACTGTCTCGCCGCCTTCCAGGACGACCCCGACACCGAGACCATCGTCCTCATCGGGGAGATCGGCGGCGACGCGGAGGAACGCGCGGCCGCCTACATCCGCGCACACGTCACCAAGCCCGTCGTCGGTTACATCGCCGGCTTCACCGCGCCCGAGGGCAAGACCATGGGGCACGCGGGCGCGATCGTGTCCGGTTCGGCCGGCACCGCGCAGGCCAAGAAGGAGGCGCTGGAGGCGGTCGGCGTCAAGGTCGGCAGCACCCCCACCGAGACGGCCCGCCTGGTGCTGGCCCAACTGGAGGCGTGACCTCACTCATAGGTGACGCGAGGTCACTTACCGCGGTCGCGGCGCCTCGCTAACGTCCTTCGCAGCCATGCACCACCCCGCCCCCGACTGTGCACCGAGAGCGGAGAACCCCGATGGCAACCACCCTCACCCTCAAATCAGGCACGTCCTGGACCGACGCCTGGCAGCGCTGCCTCGCCGTCGCCCCCGAGGCGTTCCGCGACGACCGCGTCCTGAATCTCTGGAACTGCGCCTGGCGGGCGGACGGGCGGGTCCTGCCCGCCACCAGCCCCGTCGACGGCAGCCCGATCGCGGGCCCGCCCCGCCTGGACCGGGCCACCGCCCACCAGGCCGTACGCGCCTCGCTCGACCAGCACCGGGCCTGGCGGCACATCCCCCTCGACGAGCGCCGGACCCGCGTCGCGGCCACCCTCGACGCCCTCACCGAGCACCGTGAACTGCTCGCCCTGCTGCTCGTCTGGGAGATCGGCAAACCCTGGCGGCTCGCCCAGGCGGACGTCGACCGGGCCATCGACGGCGTGCGCTGGTACGTCGACGGCATCGAGCCGATGCTCGCCGGCCGGGCCCCGCTGGACGGCCCGGTGTCGAACGTCGCGAGCTGGAACTACCCGATGAGCGTGCTCGTTCACGCATTGCTGGTCCAGGCACTGGCAGGCAACGCGGTCATCGCCAAGGCCCCGACCGACGGCGGTGTGGCCTGTCTGACGCTGGCGTGTGCGCTCGCCGCCCGCGAGGGGATTCCCGTCACCCTCGTCAGCGGCAGCGGAGGCGAGCTGTCCGAGGCGCTGGTGCGGGCGCCGGAGATCGGCTGCGTCTCCTTCGTCGGCGGCCGCGACACCGGCGCCGCGGTGGCCACGGCCGTCGCCGACCTCGGCAAACGACACGTACTCGAACAGGAGGGACTCAACACCTGGGGCATCTGGAACTACACGGACTGGGACGCGCTCACGGCGGTCGTGCCCAAGCTCTTCGACTACGGCAAGCAGCGCTGCACGGCGTACCCGCGGTTCGTCGTCCAGCGGCAGCTGTTCGACGAGTTCCTCGCGGCGTACCTCCCGGCGGTCCGCACGCTGAGGGTCGGCCATCCGCTCGCGGTCGAGCACCCCGACGACCCCTGCCCCCGGCTGGACTTCGGGCCCGTCATCAACGCGGCCAAGGCCAAGGAGCTGCACGACCAGGTCGCCGAGGCCGTCGACCGCGGCGCCGTCCCGCTGCACCGCGGCCGGCCGGCCGACGCGCGCTTCCTGCCCGGCCAGGACACGTCGGCGTACGTCCAACCGGTCACGCTGCTGAATCCGCCGCCGTCCTCCCCGCTGCACCACGCGGAACCGTTCGGCCCGGTCGACACCATCGTCCTGGTCGACACGGAGGCGGAGCTGCTGGCCGCGATGAACGCGTCCAACGGCGCGCTGGTGGCCACGCTGTCCACGGACGACCGGGCGACCTTCGACCGACTCGCCCCGCAGATCCGGGCGTTCAAAATCGGGCACGGCACACCCCGCTCCCGCGGTGACCGTGACGAGCTGTTCGGCGGGTTCGGCGCGTCCTGGCGGGGCGCGTTCGTCGGCGGCGAACTCCTGGTGCGGGCCGTGACCCACGGCCCGGCGGGGGAGCGGCTGCCCGGCAACTTCCCGGAGTACCAGCTCATGCCGTGAGACCGACCGCGCGAGGCCGGCACGACGGGGCGCGCCCGCAGCACCCCGCGGGCGAGCGGCTCAGGTGACGGCCGACGGCCGGGTGGTGTCCGCATCCCGCGGGCGCCACCCGGCGAGCACCTCGCCGGCCGGCCACCGTGCCGCGCTCTGCGGACGGGGGGCGTGGCAGGCTCGGCACGAGGTGGTTCATGCGTCGAACCGACGAAGGCCGACGAGGAGTGGAGCAGCAGGGCCCGTAGGGCGCACACCGACACCATGCCCAGCCCCTCAGGCGCGTCAGCCGATGCCCTGACGGTCCGGTCGCAGGGCGAAGGTCCGGTCCGAAGCCTCCAGCACACCGCGCTCCACGGCCTGCGCGAGCAGCGCCCGATGGCGCAGCAGCGGCTCCCGCCGCTCCTCGGGGACCAGGAGCGCCAGGTCGTCGAGTCCGGCCAGCAGACGCCGCGTGACCTGCGGATGTCCTACGGCACAGCCACGGATCTCGGCGAACCCCAGATCCACCAGCGCGGCCCAGCCCGGCACGGGCTGCACGAGCCGGACGGCGCCGCGCCGGTCCCGGTGCAGCGAGGCGTCCAGTGGCCGCGGGGCCAGGGCGGCCAGGAACTGCACGATCCGGTCCAGGGCCTGTACGGCCGTCGTCGGATCGTTGACCGCCGGGGACAGCGCCCTGAGCGCGATGTCGGACAGCTGGCGCAGCCCGAAGCCGAGATCCTGGTGGAAGGTGCGCTCGACACCGACGGAGACGGAGTAGCGCAGCGCGCGGTACGGCGGCACCCGGCCACCGTGCACGGCCAGGACGGGCGTGCCGGGCACGACGAAGTCCCCGGTCCGCGGAATCAGCCGCAGCACGACGTCGTGCTGCCGCGCCACCCGCACCAGCCGGGCGATGTTCACGTCCCGCAGGACGCCCGCCCGCCCCTCGTGCGCGATCCAGTCCGTCTCGGGCCCGAGCGCGTGCCCTTCGGCGGATGCCCCGACCGGCAGCAGGGCGACCGCCCCGAACGCCTCCCCGACGATCCGGTCGATGACGTGCCCGACCCGCATCAGCCGCAGCGTCGTGTTCACGTACATCACGAACAGCAGCAGGCTCAGTGCGACCATGACGAGCGTGACGAGCGACTGGACGAGGGGGACCGAGGTGACCAGCCGGGGGTCGGGGTCGCTGTCGTACGCGGTCAGGACGAGCAGGGTCAGCAGGAAGGTCGCGAGGAAGACTGCGAAGGTCGCCTTGGTGATCCGGGACCGTACGAAGATCCGCACCACCCGCGGGCTGAACTGACCGCTCGCCATCTGCACCGCGACCAGCGAGATGCTGAAGACCACGCCGATGAAGGTCATCATCGCCGAGCTCACCGTTGTCACCACGGTCCGCGCGTCGTCCGCGACCTTCAGCAGCTCCTCGACCGCGTCGTAATCGCCCCGGTCCTGAAGCGCCTCGACGATCCTGGTGTCGATCTCCGACGCCACCGCCCACACGAGGAACACGCCCACCATGGCCGTGGCGGGCGCGAACCAGAACGTGTCCCGCAGATGCTCCCTGAGGGGCGACAGCGCCCGCGGTCTGCGCCCGGCGGACGGGCTGTGCGTAACCTTCCAGTCGCTCATGGTGAGACCTTAGTTTCACCGGCCCGGTCACCCCGGGAGCGCCGCTCGGACGACGGATATGCAGGTGAAAGCCACTGCGAAACCTTGGTATTGTTGTCCATGTCGCCGCCGGGAACACTCCCGGCCAGGCGGCAGACACCTGGTCCGGGTGGCGGAATGGCAGACGCGCTAGCTTGAGGTGCTAGTGCCCTTTATCGGGCGTGGGGGTTCAAGTCCCCCCTCGGACACCACAGAACCACATGAGACATGAGACCCCCGTTCACCGGGGGTCTTCTGCTTTTCCGGGTGCTCCCGCGCGCAGTCCGTCCATGACGAGGTCCAGCAGCCGGGCGGTGCGCGTCCGCCACTCTCCGCGGGGATCGATCTGCCAGAGGCCCGCTATGGCGAGGAGGAAGTCGTCCGCGGTGACTCCCGGGCGGATGGTGCCGGCCTCCTCGCTCGCGCGGAGCAGGACCTCGACCGCGGCCGCCACAGGGGCGTGGCCCGGTTTCACCGGGCCGTCCGCCGCGCTCATGGCATGGCGGATCGCCTCCGCCATCCCCGCCTTGGCCATCGCGAACTGGGCCAGCCGGTCCATCCACTCGCGCAGCGCCCGGTCGGGCGCGTGCGTTTCGAGCAGCTGGGGCGCGGCCTCGGCGACCTGCTGCATCTCGTAGCGGTAGACCTCCAGGACGAGCGCCTCGCGGTTGGGGAAGTTCCGGTAGAACGTGCCCTGTCCGACGCCCGCCTTCTTCGCGATCGCACTGAGCGGGGCGTCCGCGGAGTGCGTCAGCTCGGCCAGCGCCACTTCCAGGATGCGCTCGCGGTTGCGTTGCGCGTCCGAGCGCAGAGGCGCGTCCTTCTTCTGCTGCACTCGTCCTCCTGGTGGGCGCGGCCGAAAGCCGTCCTTGCTAACCGGACAGCTGTCCACTACGTTCGAAGTAAGCGGACAGCTGTCCATTTGAGTCCACTCTAGCGCCGTTGCGACGGCGTTCCTCCCCCGCGTCCACCCGAAACGTCTCCTGACTCGGTTGACTGCCGGAGCGTGCTCTCGACGTGCTCCGGACACGCGAAAGAAGGCTGATCATGGCCCCACCCCCCTCGTCGACGACCAGCGCCGTCACCTTGAAGATCAACGGCGACAAGCACACGCTGTCCGTCGACCACCGCACCACGCTCCTCGACGCCCTGCGCGAGCGCCTGGACCTGACCGGCACGAAGAAGGGCTGCGACCAGGGGCAGTGCGGTGCCTGCACCGTCCTGCTCGACGGACGCCGTGCCGTGGCCTGTCTGCAACTGGCGGTGGCGGCCGAGGACCGCGAGATCACCACTGTCGAAGGGCTGGCCGAGGCCGATCGACTCCACCCGGTGCAGCAGGCGTTCCTCGACCTCGACGGCTACCAGTGCGGCTACTGCACACCGGGGCAGATCTGTTCCGCCGTCGCGGTGATCGAGGAACACGCGGCGGGCTGGCCGAGCGCCGTCACCGACGACGTCCGCCCCGAGGCGGGAGTGCCACCGTTGACCGCCGACGAGATCCGCGAGCGGATGAGCGGCAACCTGTGCCGCTGCGGCGCCTATGTGTCGATCGTCCAGGCGGTCGCCCGGGCGGCCGAGGCGCAGGTGTCCCAGGAGGCGGCCGCATGAAGGAGTTCGACTACCGGCGTGCCGTCGACGTGTCCGGCGCTCTCGCGCTGCTCGACGCCGACCCGGACGCCCGCTTCCTCGGCGGCGGCACCAACCTCGTCGACCTGATGAAGACCGGCGTCGAGCGGCCCGCCCGGCTCGTCGACGTCCGCGAACTCCCGTTGAACGGGATCGAGTCGACGGAGAGTGGCGGGTTGCGTATCGGCGCGACCGTGACAAACAGCGATCTTGCCGCGCACCCCGAAGTGCGCCGCCGCTACCCGGCGTTGACCCAGGCGGTGTTGGCCGGCGCCTCGGGGCAGCTGCGCAACATGGCCACGGTCGGCGGGAACCTGCTCCAGCGCACCCGCTGCGGCTACTTCGCCGACGTGAGCAAGCCCTGCAACAAACGCGTCCCCGGCAGCGGTTGCCCCGCCGTCGAGGGCGAGCACCACAACCACGCCATCCTGGGCGCCTCCGAGCACTGCGTGGCCACCCACCCCTCCGACATGGGTGTCGCGCTGACGGCCTTCGACGCCGTCGTCTCGTACGAAACGGCCGATGGGCCGGGCGAGTTGTCGCTTGCCGAGTTCTACCGGCCGGTGGGTGACACCCCGCACCGGGAGACCGCGCTGCCGCCGGGAGCGCTGATCACCGGCGTCACCCTGCCGCCCGCCCCCGTCGCCGCCAACTCCCGTTACCGCAAGGTGCGCGAGCGTGCCTCGTACGCCTTCGCGATCGGCTCGATCGCCGCCGCGCTCGACATCGAGGACGGTGTCGTACGCGAGGTGCGCCTGGCCTTCGGAGCGGTCGCGTCCCGGCCGTGGCGGGCCCGGACGGCCGAACGCGCGCTGACCGGGGCACCGGCGAACGCCGAGACCTTCGCGGCCGCCGCGGCCGCCGAACTGGCCGCCGCGAAACCGCTGCCACACAACGGATACAAGGTGACCCTCATGCGCAACCTCGTCGTGGCCGTGCTCACCGAACTCGCCGAGGAGGCCGCCCGATGACCACCGCCCCCACCCGCCGGCACTCCGTCGGCACCGCGCACACCCGCGTCGAGGGCCGCGACAAGGTCACCGGGGCGGCCCGCTACGCGAGCGAGATCCCCTTCGAACAACTCGCCCACGGCTGGCTGGTGTTGTCCACCGTCGCCCGTGGCCGCATCACCTCGGTGGAGGACACCCCCGTCCTGGCCATGCCCGGCGTGGTCGCCGTCCTGCACCACGGCAACGCCCCGCGCGTCGACACCGAGTACACCGGCCTGCTCGGCACCGCGCCGGACCCGACCGCGGCCCTCTTCCAGCACGACCGGGTACCGCACACGGGCTGGCCGGTCGCCCTGGTCGTCGCCGACACCTCCGAACAGGCCCGGGAAGCCGCCGAAGCGCTGGTCGTGCACTACGAACAGGAGCCGCACGACGTCGACTTCACCTCCGAGCACCCCGACGCCTATCCGCTCGACAGCCACCTGCCGGCGGTGGCCGAGAAGGGCGACCTGGAGGCCGAACTCGCCGCGTCCGCCGTCGTCGTGGACGCCGAGTACACCACCCCTGAGGAACACCACAACCCGATGGAGCCGCACGCGGCGGCGGCCCGCTGGGACGGCGGACGGCTCGACGTCGTCGACTCCAACCAGGGCACCCTGTGGGTCGCGAGCGAACTCGCGAACCTGTTCTCGCTCGACCCGGCCTCGGTGCGGGTACGGTCCGAACACGTCGGCGGCGGCTTCGGCAGCAAGGGGCTGCGCGCCCACCAGGTGGCCGCGGTGATGGCCGCGACCGTCCTGCAGCGCCCGGTCCGGGTCGTCATGACACGCCGTCAGATGTTCTCGCTGGCCGGCTACCGCAGCCCGACCCGGCAGCGCCTCAGGCTCGGCGCCGACGCCGACGGCCGGCTGCGCGCGCTGGAGCACCGCTGCCTGAGCCTCACCTCGACCGTCCACGAGTTCGTCGAACCGGGCGCGGGCCCGGCCCGGACGATGTACGACGCCGACGCCCACCACACCGCCAACCACGTCGTACGACTCGACGTGCCGACGCCGACCTGGATGCGCGCGCCGGGCGAGGCACCGGGCTCGTTCGCGCTGGAGTCGGCGCTCGACGAACTCGCCGGGAAGCTGGGGATCGACCCGATCGAGCTGCGCGTCCGCAACGAGCCCGCACTGGGTCCCGTGTCCGGGCTGCCGTTCAGCGGCCGCAACCTGCTCGCCTGCTTCCGGGAAGGCGCCCGCAGGTTCGGCTGGGCCGACCGGGACCCGCGTCCCGGGCTGCGCCGCGACGGGAGGTGGCTGCTCGGTACCGGCACCGCGGCGGCCTCCTTCCCCGCCGGTGCCGCACCCTCCACGGCGACCGTGACGGCCGAGGCGGACGGCACCTTCACCGTGCGGATCAACGCGGCCGACATCGGAACCGGCGCCCGCACCGCGCTCACCCTGGTCGCCGCCGACGCGCTGGAGACGGCGCCGGAGCGGGTCCGGGTACGCATCGGCGACAGCGACCTCGGGCCCGCGTTCATCGCCGGCGGATCGATGGGCACCCGCTCCTGGTCGTGGGCGGTCACGGTCGCGGCCGAGGAACTGCGGGAGCGGCTCGCCCTCGGCGCCGCCGTCCCGCCCGAGGGGATCACCGTACGGTCCGACACCACCGAAGCCGTCGGCGCTCTCGCCCGGAAGGAACGGCACTCCTTCGGCGCACAGTTCGCCGAGGTCGCCGTCGACGTCGACACCGGCGAGGTGCGGGTGCGCCGCATGCTCGGCATCTTCGCGGCCGGCCGGATCGTCAACCCGCTCACCGCACGGGGCCAGTTCGTCGGCGGCATGACCTGGGGCATCTCGATGGCCCTGCACGAGGAGGCGGTACGGGACGCCGGCACGGGCGGCCACTACGGCGCCGACCTCGCCGGCTACCACGTGGCCGCGCACGCCGACGTCCCGCTCGTCGAGGCGGACTGGGTCGACGACCCGGATCCGGACGACCCGGTCGGCATCAAGGGCATCGGCGAGATCGGCATCGTGGGCGCGGCGGCGGCCATCGCCAACGCGGTCTGGCACGCGACCGGCGTACGCCACCGCCACCTGCCCATCCGGCCCGACCGCGTCCTGGTGGCAGGCCGGCATGCTTGACATCGCCGCCGAGCTGCACCGCTGGGCCGAGGAGGACCGCGCGTTCGCCGTCGCCACGGTCGTGGCCGTCGGCGGCAGCGCCCCGCGCGGCCCCGGTGCCGCCCTGGCGGTCGACAGCGCCGGCACGGTGATCGGCTCGGTCTCCGGCGGCTGCGTGGAGGGAGCGGTGTACGACCTGTGCGTCCAGGCCCTCCAGGACGGAGAGACGGTCGTCGAACGCTTCGGGTACAGCGACGAGGACGCCTTCGCGGTCGGGCTGACCTGCGGCGGGGTCATCGACGTCATGGTCACGCCGGTCCGGACGGACGGACCGGCACGCACCGTCGTCCGCTCGGCGCTGTCCGCAGTCGTCCGGGGCGAGCCGACCGCGCTCGCCCGGGTGGTCCGAGGACCGGCCGAGCTCCTGGGCAGGACCCTGTTCGTGCGCCCCGACGGGTCCTACGAAGGCGGCCTCGGCGAACTCGACCGCACCCTCGCAGCCGAGGCCCGGGCGCTGCTGGACGCCGGCCGTACCGGCACGGTCGAGCTCTCCGCGGACGGCTCGCACTGCCCCGGCGGACTGACCCTGCTCGTCGAGTCGAGCGTGCCGCCACCCCGCATGATCGTCTTCGGCGCGATCGACTTCGCCGCGGCGCTGGTACGCGCCGGCAAGTTCCTCGGCTACCACGTGACCGTGTGCGACGCCCGCCCCGTCTTCGCCACCCGGGCCCGCTTTCCCGAGGCCGACGACCTCGTCGTCGACTGGCCGCACCGCTATCTGCGGGGCACCACGACCGACGCGCGCACGGTGCTGTGCGTCCTCACCCACGACGCCAAGTTCGACGTACCCCTGCTCAAGGAGGCTCTGCGCTTGCCGGTCGCGTTCGTCGGGGCGATGGGCTCGCGTCGCACGCATGCGGACCGGGAGCGCCGACTGCGGGAAGTGGGCGTGACGTCGAGGGAGTTGGCGCGGCTGCGGTCGCCGATCGGGCTCGACCTCGGCGCGCGTACCCCCGAGGAGACCGCGCTGTCCATCGCGGCGGAGATCGTCGCGCACCGGCGGGGCGGAACGGGCGTCCCGCTCACCGGATCGGGGACGCCGATCCACCGTGACGGGGGAGAGGGGAGTGCCGTGGCGGCGGCCTGAAGGTCATGTACGGGAGCCTGAAGGTCATGTACGGGTTCGAGTGGTAGGCCCCGGGAGACGGGCGTACCGTCGAACGGTGAACAGCGGTGGACGCAGGCGTTCGCTGCTCCCCTCGCGAGGGTCCACACCTGACGCGACGGTTCACCCCGAGAGTGCGACATGCCATGACGAGCCCCCAGCCAAGCCCCTCAGCGCAGACCACCACCGGGGAATCCGGCGGTGGCGGAAACGCGATGGCGTTGCTGGTCATCGCGTCCTGTCAGCTCATGGTGGTCCTGGACATCACCATCGTGAACATCGCACTGCCGGACATCCAGCGCTCCCTGGACTTCTCCACCACCAGCCTGGCCTGGGTGGTCAACGCCTACACCCTCACCTTCGGCGGTCTGCTGCTGCTCGGCGGCCGGACCGGCGACATCCTCGGCAGACGGCGCGTGTTCATCTTCGGCGTGCTGCTCTTCGTGCTCGCCTCCCTGCTCGGCGGCCTCGCCCAGAACGAGGCCCAACTCCTGGCCGCACGAGCCCTCCAGGGCGTCGGCGGCGCCATCGCCTCCCCGACCGCCCTCTCCCTGGTCAGTACGACCTTCCGCGAAGGCCCCGAGCGCAACCGGGCCTTCGGGGTCTTCGCCGCGGTCTCGGCGGGCGGCGGCGCGATCGGGCTGCTCGCCGGCGGGATGCTCGTGGAGTGGCTGAACTGGCGGTGGGTGCTCTTCGTCAACGTACCGATCGGGCTGCTCATCGCCCTCGCCACACCCCGCTGGATCAGAGAGTCCGAACGCCACCCGGGCCACTTCGACATCGCCGGCGCGCTGACCTCCACCGTGGGCATGGTCCTGCTGGTGTACGGGTTCATCAGGGCCGCGCAGGAAGGCTGGCGGGACGCGCTCACGCTGGCCTCGTTCGCCGCGGCCGTCGTCATCCTGTCGGGCTTCGTCCTGATCGAGAAGCGTTCCCGGCAGCCGATCACCCCGCTCCACATGTTCGCCGACCGCAACCGGGCGGGCACGTACGGCATCATGCTGTGCCTCGCCGCCGCGATCTTCGGCATGTTCTTCTTCCTCACGCTCTTCGTGCAGAACGTGCTGCAATACAGCCCGCTGGCCACCGGGTTCGCCTTCCTGCCGGTCAGCGCCGTCATCGCGGTCGGTGCCGGACTGGCCTCGAAGTTCCTGCCCACCTACGGACCCAAACCGTTCATGGTGGTGGGCGCGATCCTCGCCGCGGTGGGCCTGGCCTGGCTGACCCTGACCGATGTCCACTCCACCTACGCGGGCAGTGTCCTCGGCCCGATCCTGGTCTTCAGTCTCGGCATGGGCATGGAGTTCGTCTCGCTGACGCTGATGGCGCTCTCCAACGTCTCCGTCCGCGAGACCGGCGCGGCCTCCGGGCTCCTCAACGCCACGCAGCAGGTGGGCGGTTCGCTCGGCCTGTCCATCCTGGTCACGGTGTTCGGTACGGCCAACACCAACGAGGCGGAGAAGCAGATCCCGCTCTTCCTCGAGCAGGCCACCCCGGCCGAACGCCTGCGCTTCCAGCGCACCGGGGAGCTCCCGCGCCCCTTCTCCGACGAGGTCCTCACCGCTGGAGTGTCGGCCGCGTTCGTCATGGCGGCCATCTTCACCGCGGTCGCCGCGCTGATCGCCGTCCTGGTCATCCAGGTCCGGCCGTCCGACCTGGAGCGCCTCAAGGGTGGGGCGGGGCCGGGGCCGGTCTGAGCGCGGTCATCGGTCCTCAGGCTCGGGCGGGGAAAATCACGTGCTCCGCTCCTCGCCGGTTGCCTACACTCACCAAGGACCAGGCGCCGCCCACCAGTTCGCGGCGGGTGCCATGACGTGGAACGACGAGTGAGGGGAGACGGTCATGCGTGAGTGCACCGCTGTCGTCGTCCCCCGGTCGCAGTACGACGTGATCCTCGTGTCCTCGTCCGTCCGGTGCCCGCTGCGCGGCCGGTACCGGATGACCCGGACGAACGACTGACCACACGACGCCTGACCACGACGTCCGCCCTGAACTCGGGGGCGTTCGTTTACGTACTGACGTTCCGTCAGATACGTCGGAGAAGTGCTCCGTCCGGGAATCGCGCTGCCCTGTCACCGACCCTTTCGAAAGGCCACGGGCCGTGCGCACCAACCTCAACACCCTCACCGCCGTCCGCAACCTCGGCATCCTCGCCCACGTCGACGCCGGCAAGACCACCGTCACCGAGCGGATCCTGTACGCCACCGGGACCACGCACAAGCGTGGCGAGGTCCACGACGGCACCACCGTCACCGACTTCGACTCCCAGGAGCGCGACCGCGGGATCACGATCTTCGCCGCGGCGGTCAGCTGCGCCTGGGACGGTCACCGGATCAACCTGATCGACACCCCGGGCCATGTCGACTTCGCCGACGAGGTGGAGCGCTCGCTGCGCGTGCTCGACGGAGCGGTCGCGGTCTTCGACGCCGTCGCGGGCGTCGAGCCGCAGAGCGAGTCGGTGTGGCGGCAGGCGGACCGGCACGGCGTGCCGAGGCTCGCGTTCGTCAACAAGCTGGACCGGGCCGGAGCCGATCTCGACACGGCCGTCGAGTCGATCCGGGAGCGGCTGCACCCGGCTCCGCTGGTCGTGCAGTTGCCCATCGGGAGCGAGGACGGGTTCGTCGGCGTCGTCGATCTGCTGCGGATGCGGGCGCTGACCTGGGTCGACGGCAGTGAGACGGTCGAGGAGGGACCGGTGCCGGAGGAACTGCGGGACGAGGCGCTCAGGCGGCGTCGGCTGCTGGAGGAGGCGGTCGCCGAGCTGCATCCGGGCGCGCTGGAGGAATTCTGTATGCAGTCGACCGGCGACGCGGGGTCTACGGGAGACGGTATTCAGGCGACGGTCGAGGGCACCCAGTCACCGGTCGACGGCATCCAGTCGGCGCTCGACACCCGCACGCTCGTCGACGCCCTGCGCGACCTCACCCGCACCGGCGAAGGCGTGGTCGTGCTCTGCGGCTCGGCCTACCGCAACCGCGGGATCGAGCCGCTGCTGGACGCCGTCGTGGCGTACCTGCCGTCACCGCTCGACGTGCCCGCCGTACGCGGCACGCGCGACGACGGAACGGAACAGGAGCGGGCCGCCGATCCGCAGGCGCCCTTCGCGGCGCTGGCGTTCAAGGTGAGTGCCACCCCGACGGGACGGCTGACGTATCTGCGGGTGTATTCGGGAACGATCGAGAAAGGGGCCACGGTGATGGACGCGGGTACGCGGCGCACCGAGCGGATCGGGCGGATCCTGCGGGTGCAGGCCGACCGGCACGCCCAGTTGGAGCGGGCGGTGGCCGGGGACATCGTCGCCGTGGTCGGGCTGAGGTCGGCCCGGGCCGGCTCGACCCTGTGCGCGCCGGACGCCCCGCTCGTCCTCGAACCGCCCAGCGTGGCCGACCCGGTCGTCTCGGTGGCGGTCGAGGCGCGCAGGTCCACCGACACCGACCGGCTGGCCACGGCGCTCGCCCGGCTGGTCGAGGAGGACCCGTCGCTGGTGGCCCGGACCGACCCGGAGACCGGTCAGACGCTGCTGTCCGGCATGGGCGAACTGCACCTGGAGGTCGCGGTGGAGAAGGTCCGGCGCGAGCACGGGCTGGAGGTCTCCGTCGGCCGGCCGAGGGTGGCCTACCGGGAGACGGTCGTCCGAGGGGTGTCCGGGCTGGTGTACCGGCACGTCAAACAGGACGGCGGGGCAGGGCAGTTCGCGCATGTCGTCCTCGACGTGGAGCCACTGGATCCGGAGGCCGGCACCAGTACCGGTACTGGTACCGGCTTCGAGTTCCGGTCCGCCGTCGTGGGCGGGCGCGTGCCGCAGGAGTACGTCCGGGCGGTCGAGGCCGGCTGCCGGGACGCCCTCACGGAGGGGCCGATCGGCGGGCACCCGGTGACCGGGCTGCGTGTCACCCTCACCGACGGGGCCACGCATGTGAAGGACTCCTCGGACACGGCCTTCCGCACAGCCGGCCGGTTCGCGCTCCGGGAAGCCCTGCGCGCCTCGGCGATGACCCTGCTGGAACCGGTCGTCGAGGTCACGGTCACCGTGCCCGAGGACGCCGTCGGTACCGTCCTCGGCGATCTCGCGGCACGCCGCGGGCGGGTCTCCGGCTCGGCCACGCGTGCGGGGTCGGCGGTCGTGACCGCGACCGTGCCGCTCGCCGAACTGTTCGGCTACGCCACCCGGTTGCGCAGTCGCACCCAGGGCCGCGGCACCTTCACCACCCGGCCCACCGGCTACGCCCCGGCACCGGTCGCCACGCCGACGCGGTAACGCGAGATCCGGTGGCGCGGTGACGCGGTGACGCGATGCCGACAAGGCGGCCCCACCCGCACCCGCGGGTGGGGCCGCGCCGGGCTCACATGCAGGACACGACAGCTGACGGCTCCCGCGCTCCCGCGCCCCCGGCGCCCCGCCGCAATCCAGTTGCCGGGAAGGGCACCCGTTGAAAGGCTCGCCCGCATGCCCACCTTCTCCGCACCAGACGGCACCCGCCTCGCCTACCACGTGTCCGGCGACGGCCCGCCCCTGGTCTGTCTGCCCGGCGGCCCGATGCAGGACTCGCTCCATCTCGGCGACCTGGGCGGTCTGACCGCCCACCGCACCCTGATCCGCCTGGATCTCAGGGGCACGGGCGGCTCGGCGACGCCGGACGACCCGGCGTCGTACCGCTGCGACCGCCTGGTCGACGACGTCGAGGCGCTGCGCGAGGAACTGGGCCTGGACCGGGCGGACTTGCTCGCACACTCCGCCGGCGCGAACCTGGCCGTCCTGTACGCGGCCCGGCACCCCGACCGCGTCGCGCGCCTCGCCCTGATCACGCCGAGTGTCTACGCGGTCGGCATCGAGATCACCGCCGAGGACCGCCTGAGCACCGCACGCCTGCGCCGGGACGAACCGTGGTTCACGCCGGCGTACACGGCTCTGGAAGCGATCACCGCCGGCCGGGCGGGCCCCGACGACTGGCAGGCCGTCGCCCCCTTCTGGTTCGCCCGCTGGGACGACGAGGCGAAGGCCGTACGAGAGGCGGAGGCGAAGCAGCGCAACGACGAGGTGGCCGCCGTGTACGGGTCGACGGGTGCGTTCGACCCGGCCGCCACCCGCGCGGCCCTCGCCGGGTTCGCCGCGCCGGTGCTCGTGCTGGCCGGTGAGGTGGACGTGGCGGCGCCGGCGCGCGCGGTGGCTGAGTACGCGGGGCTGTTCCCTGACGGCGAGTTGGTCGTCCAGCCCGGTGCCGCGCACTTTCCGTGGCTGGACGATGCGGGGCGGTTCGTGACGGCGTTCCTGGAGTGGGGGCAGTAGTCCCGGAACCCCGGCGACCGATGCGGCAGCTGCGGCCGTCCCGACAGCGGACGCGGGCCCGTTGATCACCCCTCCGCCTTAATGCATATGATGTGCAAGTGCGTAATTTCAGCATCAGGGTAGCGACCCCCGACGACCTCGATGGTGCGCGAGCCGTGATGCTCGACACCGTCTACCGCGACTTCGGTACCGGCTATGTGCCCCACTGGCACGCCGACATCGTCGACCCGGCCGCCGCCTATCTCGCCTCCGCCCGCCACACCCTCCTCGTCGCCGTCGAGGCGGGCGACGGAACCGTCGTGGCCACCGCCGCGCTAGACTCCCGCGGCCCGGCGCACCCGCCGAACCCGCGCCACCTCGCCGACCGCTACCCCTCCGGCGAGACCGCACAACTGCGCCGGGTGTACGTCCGCCCCGAGCACCGCAGGCGTGGCCTGGCCCGGCGCCTGGTCGACGAACTGCTCGCCTTCGCCGCCGCCGACGGCGGCTACCGCAGCGTCTACCTGCACACCGACCCGGTGGTACCGGGCGCCGAGGCCTTCTGGCGGTCGCTCGGCAAGATCGTGCACGACGAGCGCGAGGATCCCGACGGCGGCAACGGGGTCCTCCACGTCGAGATCCCGATGGGGCGGTGAGAACATGCGACGCCGTCACCTACTCGGTTCCCTGCTCCTCGCCCCGCTCCTGACCGCCTGCTTCGCCTCCGGCGGCGGCAGCGACTCGTCGGGCGACGCGAAGGAAGGCTCCCGGCTGCGGGTCGCCCTCGCCTTCCCGCCCGCCGAGAACCTCTCGCCGTACGGTGCCGACGCCACCATCCTCAGCCGCCTCGGCGTCACCGAGGGCCTGACCGCCCTCGACGCCAACGGCGCCGCCGCCCCCGCGCTCGCCGCGTCCTGGCGCCGCGAGAACGCCCGCACCTGGCTGTTCACCCTGCGCGAGGCCACCTTCCAGGACGGCTCGGACGTCACCCCGGGCGCGGTCGCCGCCGCCCTCACCCACGCCACCGAGGCCAAGCCCGCCCCCGCCGCCCTCTCCGGCGTCACGCTCACCGCCAAGGCCGCGGGCGACACCGCCGTACGGATCACCACCGCCGCCCCCGACCCCGTACTGCCCCTGCGCCTGGCCGGACCCAGCCTCGCCGTCCTCTCCTCGAAGGCCTACGACGACAAGGGCCGCGTCGACCCCGTCGGCACCGCCACCGGCCCCTTCGCGCTGACGAAGGTCACCGGATCCACCTCCGCCGCCCTCGACCGCTACGACGACTACTGGGCCGGCCGCGGCCAGGCCTCCGGCCTCGACGTCCGCTTCATCCCCGACGGCACGGCCCGCGCGAGCGCCCTGCGCACCGGCGAGATCGACATCGCGGAGGCCGTACCCGTCGCCCAGGCCGCCACCCTGGACGAGGCCACCCGCAAGGAGACGGCCACCACCCGCACCACGAGCCTGCTCCTCAACTCCGCGTCGGGTCCCTTCAAAGACGCGGCACTGCGCGCCGCCGCCCGCGAGGCCGTGGACACCTCCGCTCTCGCGGAGGGGGTCTACGAGGGGTACGCCGACCCCGGCACCGGCATCTACGGACCCGCCGTGACCTGGGCCGAGGGCAAGCGGCAACAGCCGGCCGGACGTGCGAGGGCCGGCGACCCCGACGACACGGCCATCACCCTCGCCACCTACGACAACCGGCCCGAACTCCCCGAAGCCGCCCAGGTGTTGAAGCAGCAGCTGGAGAAGGCCGGGTTCAAGGTCACGCTGGAGGTGCGTGAGTACTCGCGCCTCGAGAGCGACGCGCTGGAGGGGAAGTTCGACGCCTTCGTCCTCGCCCGCAACACCCTGGTCGACACCGGCGACCCCGTCGCCGTGCTCGCCGGCGACTACACGTGCGACGGGGGCTACAACATCGCCCAGCTCTGCGACCGGAACGTCGACCGGGCCGTCGCCGAGGCCGAGCGTCTGACCGACACCGGCCGACGCCAGGACGCCGCCATGGCCGCCGAAGCCGCCGTCCTCGGTACCGACGCCGTCGTCCCGCTGGTCCACCAGCGCATCATCACCGGCGTCGCCGACCCGGTCAGCGGCGTGCTCCTCGACCCGTACGAGCGCACCCTCGTCGGCGCCGGAACCCGGCGCTGAACCGTGCGACGACATGTGGCCGCCCTCGTGTGGCGTGCTGCCCTCGCGGCCGCCCTCGTCTGCGGCATCGGCCTGCTGCCCTGGCTGACACGGACCGACCCGGCGCTCACCGTCCTCAAGGCCCGCTCGGCCGACCGCGACCCCACCCCCCGGGTACTCGCGGACATCCGGGCTCAACTCGGCCTGGACGAGGGCCCGTTGCGGCTGCTCGGACAGTGGCTCGGCGGGCTGTGGCGCGGGGATGCCGGACGGTCGTGGCTCTCCGGCGACGAGGTCACCCCTGCCGTGCTCCAGGCCCTCGGCGCGTCCTTGCTGCTCATGGCGGTGGCCCTCGCGGTCGCCGCCCTCACCGCCGCCCTGATCTGCGCCCGCACGCTGTGGCTCGGCGCGCACCGACGCCTCGACGGCCGCCGCGCGGGAGGCAGCGGCTCGGCGGTGCTCGCCGCGCTGCCCGAGTTCCTCACCGCGTCAGTCCTGGCCACCGTCGTCGGCGTACAGCTGGGCTGGCTGCCCGCCCTCGGCTGGTACGGGCCCCAGTGGACGGTGCTGCCCGCCCTCGCCCTCGGCCTGCCCGCCGGCGCGGTCATCGGGCGGCTCCTCGACGACCTGCTGCCCGGCGCCTTCGCCGAACCCTGGACACTGGCCGCCGCCGCGCGCGGACTGCCGGGCCGCAGCATCGCCCGCCAGGCGGTACGCCGCTGCCTGCCCGGACTGCTCCCCAACCTCGGCCTGTTCGTGGTCGGCCTGACCGGCGGGGCCGTCGCGGTGGAGCAGATCTTCGACATCCCCGGCCTCGGCCGCACCACCCTCCAGGCCGCCCTCGCCCAGGACCTGCCCGTCCTCCAGGCCGGCACGCTGGCCCTGGTCCTGCTGGCGGGGATCGCGGCGGGACTCGCCGCCCTCACGACGCGGCTCCTCGTCGGCCCGGCCCTGCGCGACGGCGCGTTGTCCTCACTCCACCGTCGACCGCCGCCCGTCCGCAGGATCCTGCCTATTGCATACGGTCTCCTGCTGACGGTCGTCGTCGTGTTCGGCCTGCCCCGCGACCCGCTCGCCCTCGACACCGGCGAACGCCTGCGATCCCCTTCCGTGAGCCACCCGTTCGGCACCGACGCCCTCGGCCGGGACGTCCTCGCCCGGGTCGCCCACGGCGCCGTCGACACCCTCGTCCTCGCCCTCGCGATCGGCGCCGCCGCGCTGTTCACCGGCGTGCTGCTCGGACTGGTGCCCCGGCTCTCGGGGCCGCTCGTCGACACCGTCAACGCCGTCCCGCCCGTCCTGCTCGCGCTCCTTGTCACCGCGGTCGTCGGCAGTGGGCCCGCCATACCCGCGCTCGCCGTGGGCGCCGTCGCCTGGGCGCCCCTGGCCGCGCACACCTCCGCGCTGCTGCGCCAGGAACGCGCCGCCCTCCACGTGACCGCCACCCGGGGTCTCGGCGCCGGCCGCTGGTACCTGCTGCGCCACGAACTCCTGCCCGCCGCCCTGCCGTCCGTCACCCGCCACGCCCTGCTCCGCCTGCCCGGCATCGCCCTCGCGCTCGCCTCCCTCGCCTTCCTCGGCCTCGGCGCCCAGCCGCCCTCCCCGGAGTGGGGCCTGCTCCTCGCCGAGAACCAGCCCTACGCCGAGCGCGCCCCCTGGGCGGTCCTCGCCCCCGCCGCCGTACTCGCCCTGCTCGGGGCGCTCGCGGTGAGTGCGGCGGGCGGAGTGCGGCTGCCGAGGCGGCCCCGGCCGGCGCGTACCCCCGAGCCGTCGTCGGCCGAAGAACCGTCACCCACAAAGGAGTTGGTGGGAACCCGATGACCTCGCCGTCGACCGGCCTGCGACGCAAGACGCCACTCGGGGCATCCGGGCGCACCCGGCTCTCGCCCCTGCTGCGGCTGCTGATCCTCACCCAACTCGCCTTCAACATCGGCTTCTTCGCCGTGCTGCCCTTCCTCTCCGAACACCTCGGACAGGCCATGGGCATGGCCGGCTGGCTCGTCGGCCTGGTGCTGGGCCTGCGGACCTTCAGCCAGCAGGGGCTGTTCGTGGTGGGCGGGGCGCTGGCCGACCGGTACGGCATCCGGCCGGTGGTGCTCGCGGGCTGCGTGCTGCGGATCGCGGGATTCGCCTGGCTCGGGTACGCGGAGGAGACCTGGTCCGTCATCGGCGCCGTCCTGCTGATCGGGTTCGCCGCCGCGCTGTTCTCACCGGCCGTGGAGTCCGAGGTCGCCCGGCAGGCGGTGGCCTGGGAGTCGGCGGGTGGCGGTTCCCGTACCCGTGTCCTGGCCCTGTTCACCGTGGCCGGACAGGCGGGGGCGTTCGTCGGCCCGCTCCTCGGCGCACTGCTCCTGTCGGTCGACTTCCGCACGGTGTGCCTGGCCGGAGCGGGGATCTTCGTCCTGGTCCTCGCCGGACACGCGTGGCTGCTGCCGCAGCGCATCCCGGGCCGGGAACCCGTCCGAGTCCGGGGCGGCATGGGGCCGTTGCTCCGCAACCGCGGCTTCCTCGCGCTGTGCTGCGCGTACGGCGCCTACCTGCTCGCCTACAACCAGCTCTACCTCGCCCTCCCCGACGAGGTGCAGCGCGCGGCCGGCTCCCAGGCCCCGCTCGCCTGGCTGTTCGCCCTGTCGTCGCTGCTGGTCGTGACCGCCCAGCTCCCCGTCACCCGCTGGGTGGGAGACCGCCTCACCCTGCGCCGCTCCATGGCGACCGGACTGCTGCTGATCGCGGCCGGCTTCACGGTGGTGGCCCTCGCCCGCCCCGCGAACTGGACGGACACCGCGGGCCTGATTCCCGCCGCGGGCTTCGTCGTCCTGCTCACCTTCGGCCAGATGCTCGTCGCCCCCGTCGCCCGGGCCTGGGTCCCCGACCTCGCCGAAGAAGGCCGACTCGGTCTGTACACGGGAGCGTTGTCCTCGGTCTCCGGCCTGATCGTCCTCGTCGGCAGCGCGGTGACGGGAATGCTGCTGGACAGCGGACTGCCGGCCGCGGTGCCGTGGCTGGTGCTGGCGGCGCTACCGGCTGCGGCGGTCGGGCTGTTGCCGCGGCGATAGGGTCGACGCCCTTGCCGCTGGGTGGCTGACGACCGTATACCGGATTCTGTATGACGGTGGTCGACGGTATGCAGGACACCGCATGCTCAAGACGCCACCGGCTCCGGCTCCGGCACCAGCTCCAGCACCCTCGCCACGGAAGCCTCCTGCGCCCGCTGTGTCCGCCACAGCCACAGGATGTCCCGGCCGAACGACCACACCAGCAGCACCAGCGCGGTCGCGGCGACCGCGAACGTCGCCGTGTACGGAAGGAGGGCCGAGGCGGCCACGAGGAGCAGGATGCCCTGGAGTGCGGCGACCGTCTTGCGGGCCGTGCTCGGAGGGAGTGGGGCGTTGAGCCAGGGCAGGGCGCGGGCCGCGGCGACGAAGGCGTAGCGCATGGCGCCGATCAGCAGGACCCAGGGGCCGAGGGCCATGGAGACGTACACGCTGAGCACCAGGATGAGGAACGCGTCGACCTCCATGTCGAAGCGTGCGCCCAATGGTGTCGAGGTACCCGTGCGGCGGGCGACCTTGCCGTCCACGCCGTCGAGGATCAGCGCCACCGCCGTCAGGCCGACGAACAGTGTCACCGGTGGTGAGCTCTCGAAGGAGTCGGCGACCAGGGCGGTCACCGCGCCGACCAGGGTCGCCCGGCCGAGGGTGACCCGGTTGGCCGGGCCGAAGGAGCGCAGCCGGGACCGGTGCAGGGCTCGGGAGAGCACCGCCCAGGTGGCGATGGCGAAGGCGAGGCCGGTGAGCCAGCCCGCCGGCCCCATGCCGATCGCCGTGCCGAGCAGGGCCAGCAGCAGGATCTGCAGCCCCGCTCCCACCGCGGTCTCCTGCTGGACCAGCCTCGCGTCGTAAGTGTTGTTCAGGGCCACCGCACATTCCTCCGGCCAGGTGACAGAGTCGATCAAGGCCGCGTACTGTGCGCGACCTGTGCACACCTCGGTACGTGAACAGCTTCCCGATCGTTCAGGAGGATGCCGATGAAGCGCACCGGACGTGCGTTCTGGCTCAGCTCTCCGGGGCATGGCGACATACGCGAGATGGCCCTGCCGGATCCCGCCGAGGGCGAGGTCGTCGTGCGCTCGCTGTACTCCGGGGTCAGCAGGGGCACGGAGACCCTCGTGTTCCGTGGCGGAGTACCGGAAAGTCAGTACGCGGCCATGCGGGCGCCGTTCCAGGAGGGCGACTTCCCCGGACCGGTGAAGTACGGCTACCTCAATGTGGGCGTGGTGGAGGAGGGGCCGGACGACCTCCTCGGGCGGACCGTGTTCTGCCTGTATCCGCATCAGACGCGGTACGTCGTCCCCGTGACCGCCGTGACCCCCGTACCCCCCTCCGTACCCGCCGAACGGGCCATTCTCGCCGGCACCGTCGAGACCGCCGTGAACGCCCTCTGGGACGCGGCGCCCCTGGTCGGCGACCGGATCGCGGTGGTCGGCGGCGGCATGGTCGGCAGTTCGGTGGCCGCCCTGCTGGCCCGCTTCCCCGGCGTGCGCGTCCAGTTGGTCGACGCCGACCCGGCCCGTGCCAAGACCGCCGAGGCCCTCGGCGTCGGCTTCGCCCTGCCCCAGGACGCCCTCGGCGACTGCGACCTCGTGGTCCACGCCAGCGCCACCGAACAGGGCCTCGCCCGCGCCCTGGAACTGCTGAGGGCCGAGGGCACCGTCCTCGAACTGAGCTGGTACGGCGACCGGCAGGTCAGCGTCCCGCTCGGCGAGGCCTTCCACTCCCGGCGGCTGGTCGTCCGCAGCAGCCAGGTCGGTTCCGTGTCGCCGGCCCGCCGCTCCAGCCGTACCTATGCCGACCGGCTGGCCCTCGCCCTGGACCTGCTCGCCGACCCGGCGCTCGACGCTCTCGTCACCGGGGAGAGCGCCTTCGGTGAACTGCCCGACGTGCTGCCGCGGCTCGCCTCCGGCGAGATTCCCGCGCTGTGCCACCGGGTCCGCTACGACTCGGACGAGTGAACAGGCGACACACGGGTTCAATCCCGTATGACCCACCCCAGGCGCGCAAGAGCGCCTGACCTGAGAAAAGAGTGAGAGGAGGCTGAACAACGGGGGGCGAGGAGCCGTACTACACGGCATCCCCCGGCAGGGATCAGCGGGGGACAAGACGCGCCGCACCTGGAGGGTCGTCCGTTGTTCAGCATCACCGTCCGCGATCACATCATGATCGCCCACAGCTTCCGCGGCGAGGTCTTCGGACCCGCGCAGCGCCTGCACGGAGCGACGTTCCTGGTGGACGCCACGTTCCGGCGCGAGCAGCTGGACGACGACAACATCGTCGTCGACATCGGACTCGCCACACAGGAACTCGGCGCGGTAGTCAGCGAGCTGAACTACCGGAACCTCGACAACGAGCCCGACTTCGCCGGGATCAACACCTCCACGGAGTTCCTGGCCAAGGTCATCGCGGACCGGCTCGCCGAACGGATCCACAAGGGCGCGCTCGGCGAGGGCGCCAAGGGTCTGGCGGGGCTCACCGTCTCGCTGCACGAGTCGCACGTCGCCTGGGCGAGTTACGAGCGTGCCCTGTGACCGACACGACGATGGAGCGGGCCGCCACGCTCGACTACGTGCCCGTGCAGCACTCCGCTCTCAAGAACGCGGAGATCATCCCCATGTCACTGCGCTCCGTGCACTTCGTCCTGCCGGGCGGGGTGGACGACCCGACCGCCCCCAGCGGCGGCAACGCCTACGACCGGCGCGTGAGCCTGGACCTGGCCGGCTTCGGCTGGCAGGTGCACCAGCACGCCGTGCCCGGCGACTGGCCGCGTCCGGCGGCCGCGGCCCGTACGCAACTCGCGCAGACGCTGCGGGACCTGCCGGACGGCGCGGTCGTCCTGCTGGACGGGCTGGTGGCCTGCGGTGTCCCGGAGGTCGTCGTTCCCGAGGCGGAACGGCTGCGCCTGGCCGTCCTCGTCCACCTCCCGCTCGGCGACGAGACGGGGCTGGACCCGGCGGTGGCGGCGGAGCTGGACGCCAAGGAACGCGCCGTGCTGCGGGCCGTCCCCGCCGTCATCGCGACCAGCGACTGGGCCGTGCGGCGCCTGGTCTCCCACCACGGTCTCGCCCCCGACCGGGTCCATGTCGCCGCCCCCGGCGCCGACATCGCGCCGCTCGCCTCCGGCACCGACGGAGTGTCCCGGCTGCTGTGCGTCGCCGCGGTGACCCCGCGCAAGGGCCAGCACCGGCTGGTGGAGGCGCTGGCCGGGGTGACCGATCTGCCGTGGAGCTGCGTCTGCGTCGGCGGACTCACCCAGGATCCGCAGTACGTCGCCGGCCTCAGGGTGCTGATCCGCAGGTACGGCCTGCAGGACCGCCTGCATCTCGCGGGCCCGCAGTCCGGCGCCGCACTCGACGCCAGCTACAACGCCGCCGACCTGATGGTCCTCACCTCGTACGCCGAGACGTACGGCATGGCGGTCACCGAGGCCCTGGCGCGCGGTATCCCCGTGCTGGCCACGGACGTCGGCGGCCTCCCCGAAGCGGTCGGCCGCGCCCCCGACGGCGGGGTGCCCGGCATCCTCGTCCCGCCGGAGGACCCCGCCGCCCTCGGCTCGGAGCTGCGCGGCTGGTTCGGCGAGGCGGACGTACGACGCCGGCTCAAGTCCGCCGCCAGGGGCCGGCGGTCCGCCCTGGGCGGCTGGGCGGCAACGGCCCGCAGCCTGGCCGGAGTACTGGGCCGACTGCCGAGCGAACCCCGGAGGGCGGCATGAGGAAGACGGCAATGACACAACAGGCGGGGAAGATCCCGACGCAACTCGGCCCCGACGAGGCCGTCGAGTCAAGGAGTTCCATGGTCGCCGGTCCTGGAGGAGCGTTCGTGCAAGCTGCCGTGGCCGGACCCGGGGAAGTCCCCGGCGAGGCCGAACACGTCATCCCCGGCGCCGGCCCCACGCTGCGCCCCGGCGAGCGGCCCACGGTGCGGCTGCGGGACACCGGGCCCGACGATCCGCCGCGCTACGCCCCCGAGTGGCTGGAGCTGCGGGAGGGCGCCGACGCCGCCGCGCGGGCCGTCGAGTTGCTCGATCCGCTGCGGATCCGGCTCGCGAACCTGCCGGGGAAGGCCGGCATCGTCGTCCACGACCTGGGCTGCGGCACCGGCTCGATGGGCCGCTGGCTGGCCCCCCGCCTGGACGGCGCCCAGCACTGGATCCTGCACGACCGCGACCCCTACCTCCTGCACTTCGCCGCCGTGGCCGCACCGCGCTCCGGCGCCGACGGCAGCCGCGTCTCGACCGAGACCCGTCGCGGTGACGTCGGCCGGCTCACCCCGGACGCCCTGGCCGGCGCGTCCCTGGTGACGGCCTCCGCGCTGCTCGACGTGCTCACCCGCGAGGAGATCGACACCCTCGCCGCCGCCTGCACCGGAGCGGGCTGTCCGGCCCTGCTGACGCTCTCCGTGGCCGGCCGCGTCGACCTCACCCCGTCCCACCCGCTCGACGCGGAGATCGCCGAGGCGTTCAACGCCCATCAGCGCCTGGGCGGCCTGCTCGGCCCGGACGCGGTCACCGCGGCGTGCGAGGCGTTCTCCGAACGCGGCGCGACGGTACGGCTGCACCCGAGCCCCTGGCGTCTTGGCCCCACCGAGTCCGCGCTGACCGCCCAGTGGCTGCGCGGCTGGGTCGGCGCGGCCGTCGAACAGCGCCCGGAACTGCGGGAACGCGCCGACCGGTATCTGAGCGAGCGCCTCGCGGCCTGCGCGGCGGGCGAGTTGCGGGTCGTGGTCCACCACACCGACCTGCTGGCGCTGTCCCGGCCGACGGGCGGGGCGTCATGAGCGTGCAGACGGTACGGACCTGGGGCGGCCTGCCTGGCGTGGAGCCGCGCGAGCGGCACACCGACCTGGCCGTGGCGCCCGCCCGGCCCGGCGGCAGGACGGTGGCCCCCGCCGGTGCGGCCGTCTCCGAGGACCGTATCGGCGTGATCGTGCCGGCACCCCGGCCCGGTGCCGCCCGCTCCTCCTTCTCCCGTTCCTTCTTCGCCCGCTTCAACTCCCGTGCCGTCCGCACCCACTTCGGGACCGTCGCGGGCGTGGCCATCCTCGCCGTCCTCCTCTGGCGCCTGGGCACCGGCGTCTTCCTGGACGGCCTGCGCCGCATCGACGGTCCGACGCTGCTCGTGGCGCTCGGCATCGGCCTCGTCACCACCGTCTTCAGCGCCTGGCGCTGGCAGTTGGTGGCCCGGGGCCTGCGCATCCGGCTCCCGCTCGGCCCGGCCGTCGCCGACTACTACCGTGCGCTGTTCCTGAACGCGGCCCTGCCCGGCGGCGTCCTCGGTGATGTGCACCGGGCGGTACGGCACGGGCAGAGCGCCGGTGACCTCGGCCGCGGCGTCCGCTCGGTCGTCATCGAACGGGCCGCGGGGCAGATCGTCCTGGCGCTCGTCGGCGTCACCGTACTGCTGACCATGCCGTCCCCGGTGCTGGCCGACGCCCGGCACTTCGCGCCCCTGGCCGCGTTCGCCGCACTGGGCGCGCTCGCCGTCGTCGTCGCCCTCCGCATGAACCGGGCCCCCTCCCACCGCGGACGGGCCCTGCGGGCAAGCCTCGGCGAGGCGCGCGAGGGACTGCTGTCGCGCCGCAACCTGCCCGGCGTCGCCCTCTCCTCCACCGTCGTCCTCGCGGGCCACCTCGGGATGTTCGTCGTCGCCGCCCGCGTCGCCGGCTCCGCCGCCTCCGCCGCCGTACTGCTGCCGCTCGCGGTCCTCGCCCTGCTCGCCATGAGCCTCCCGCTGAACGTCGGCGGCTGGGGCCCTCGCGAGGGCGTCACCGCCTGGGCGTTCGGCGCCGCGGGACTGGGCGCGAGCAGCGGCCTGGCGGTCGCGGTGGTGTACGGGGTGCTGAGCTTCGTGGCGAGCCTGCCGGGCGTCATCGTCCTCGTCGTCCGCTGGTACGCCGGCCTGCGCGCCGGGGCGGGAGAGGAGACCGGCGAGACCGGCGCCGGGACCGTCGTGACGGACCCGGAAACCCGTCGTACGCCCCCGCGTTACGCCGTGGGCCCGCTGCCGGTCAGCATCGAGAAATACGGGCCGAAGGATTCCGCCAGACTCGCCAGCAGCGCCTTCCCCTTTTCCGCGGAACCCAGCGAGGGGCGGCCGATGACACCCGAATCGGTATAGCCGGACATACCGAGGGTCAGGAGATGACGACGGTCGTCCGCGACGAAATCGGAGGTCTCATAGCCGGGCCGCACACATTCGGGATGAGCGTGCAGAAGAATGGAGGTCTCTATTTCCCCCGCATGCATGTCGGTGAGCAGCGAGGTGGCCACCTGCGCCCGCTCCCGCGCCGTCTCCCAGTCCTCCGCGGCCGGGAAGAGCGCCATCCGCTCACCGCGCGCGGAGGACTCCTGAACGACGTTGCCCAGTACGTAGTTCCCGCCGTGCCCGTTGACCACCACCAGGGTGTCGACGCCGGACCGGCGCAGCGAAGCCGCTATGTCCCGTACCACCGCGTGAAGGGTGACGGAGGAGATGCTGACGGTTCCCGGCCAGGCCGCGTGCTCGTGCGAGCAGGAGATCGTCACCGGTGGGAGCAGGTGCACCGGGTACGCGGCGGAGATCTCCCGGGCGATGGCGCAGGCGACCAGCGTGTCGGTCGCCAGCGGCAGGTACGCGCCGTGCTGCTCGAAGCTCCCGACCGGAAGGACGGCGACCTGCGTTGAGACGTCCGCCCCCCGTGTCCGTACGTCTTCCGTAGTGTCCGCCGGCACCAGACCGTACGCAGCCGACCGTATTTGCGAACCACTCATCTTTTCACGGCCTTTCGTCTCTGCTTAGGAACCAGATCATGACAGAAAAAATTGGCGTGCTCGGCACGAAGTCGCCACAGCGCACCGGTGTGGAACGCGTGGTGAATGCCCCGCTGCCCACCGTGTACGGGAAATTCCAGGCGGTCGGCTACCTCGATCACGACCGCGGTGACGAACAAGTGGCCCTGGTCTACGGTGAGATCGGCACGGACGACGTTCTGACCCGGCTGCATTCCGAGTGCCTGACCGGTGACGCCTTCGGTTCCCAGCACTGCGAGTGCGGCGACCAGCTCGCCTCCGCGCTGCGCGCGGTCGTCGCCGCGGGCAGCGGCGTCGTCGTCTACCTCAGAGGGCATGAGGGCCGGGGCATCGGCCTGCTCGGCAAGCTGCGGGCGATGGCGCTGCAGGCGGAGGGCCTGGACACCGTCGAGGCGAACCTGGCGCTCGGTCTGCCGGTGGACTCCCGCGACTACGGGGTCGCCGCCGGGATCCTGCACGACCTGGACGTGAAGTCGGTCCGCCTGATGTCGAACAACCCGCGCAAGCGCGAGGCGTTGGTGCGGCACGGCATCGAGGTCGCCGAGACGGTGCCGCTGCTGATACCGCCGTGCGAGAACAACATCACCTATCTGCGGACGAAGCGGGAGCGGCTGGACCACCATCTGCCCCATCTGGACGCGGTGGCGCACCTGTCCTGATTCCCGGGCGGCGCGCGGGGACAGGAAGAGGGAATGACCGACGACGTCCTCTTCCTCTCCGGGCGGCAGGTGGCACGCCTCCTCGACGCCGACACGGCGATCGCCTCGCAGCGCGCGGCCTTCACCGCGCTCGGCACGGGCGGCGCCGACCTCCCCGGGAAGATCATGCATCCCAGCCGCTTCGACGACAGTGTCGTCTTCGCGTACGTGTCCCGGCTGTCGGCGGACACCGGGGCGGTCGCGAAGGTCGGCAGCGTCAACCCGGGCAACGCGGCGGCCGGGCTGCCGACCGTGCACGCCGTCGTCACCGTGCTCGACCCGGTGACGGGCCGCCTCACCGCCGTCATGGACGGCACGGCGGTGACGACCCTGCGCACGGCCGCGGCGAGCGCCGTCGCCGTCGACGCCCTGGCCGGCCCCGACGCCGCCGACCTGACGATCCTCGGCTCGGGCACCCAGGCCCTCGCCCATGCCCGGGCGATCGCCCGGGTGCGGGACCTGAGGTCCGTACGGCTGTGGAGCCCGACCCCGCGGCATCGCGCCCGCGCCGCCGAGACTCTCGCCGCCGAAGTGGGCCTGCCCGTCGAGCCGGCCGACAGCGCCGAGGCGGCCGTGCGCGGGGCGTCCCTGGTCGCGGCCTGCACGCTCAGCACGACCCCCGTGGTGCGCGGCCCGTGGCTGGATGCCGGGTGCACGGTCGTCAGCGTGGGGTCGTTCGAACCCACCCGCCGTGAGGTGGACAGGGAGGTCGTACGACGGTCCGCGGCCGTCGTCGTCGACGACCCGAGGACCGCGGCCGAGCACGCCGGACCGGTCGTGGACGCTGTGCGGGAGGGGCTGCTGACCCCTGAGGACCTCGTCCCGCTGGGCGAGGTGCTCACCGGACGTCGCGCGGCACGGACCTCGCCCGAGGACGTCGTGTACTACAACAGCGTCGGCCTCGGTGTGCAGGACGCGGCGGCCGCCTGGGCCGTCGTCGAGGCGGCGAAGGCCGAGGCGGCGAAGGCCGAGGCGGCGAAGGGGGAACACGGGTGACCATGCGCGCGGGTGTCGTCGTGGTCGGCGGCGGGGTGATGGGTACCAGCATCGCCTGCCACCTGGCCCGGGCGGGCGTACGGGACGTCGTGCTCGTCGAGCGGGACGAACTCGCCTCCGGGTCCACCTCGAAGGCGGCGGGCGGGGTGCGGGCGCAGTTCTCCGACGAGCTCAACATCCAGCTCGGCGCGCGCAGCCTGGAGGCGTTCGCCCGCTTCAAGGAGGACACCGGGTACGACATCGGGCTGCACCGGGTCGGCTATCTGTTCCTGCTGTCGACGCCCGAGGACGTGGCCTCCTTCGAGGCGGGCGTACGACTGCAGAACTCCCTCGGCGTGCCCAGCCGCCTGATCGACCCGGCCGCGGCCCGACGGCTCTCCCCGCTGATCAGCACCGACGGCCTGCTCGCGGCGGCCTTCTCGCCCGACGACGGCCACTGCACGCCCGAGGCGGTCGTCCACGGCTACGCGGCCGCCGCCCGCCGCCACGGCGCGACGATCTGGCGGCACTGCGAACTCACCGGGATCGAACGGCACGGCGACGACATCACGGCCGTCATGACGAGCCGGGGCCGGATCGCCACCGACACGGTGATCTGCGCGGCCGGCGCCTGGTCGCGGGCGGTCGGCGCGATGGCCGGCGTGGACCTGCCGGTCGAGCCGCTGCGCCGCCAGATCGCGGTCACCGAACCGGTCGAGGGACTGCCGCCCGACCTCCCCATGACCATCGACTTCACCACCAGCCTCTACTTCCACACCGAGGGCCCCGGCCTCCTCGTCGGCATGTCCGACCCCGAGGAGCGGCCCGGCTTCGCCACCGACACGCACGACCGCTGGATCCCCCGCCTGGGCGCGGCCATGGAACAGCGCGCCCCCGCCCTCCTCGACCTGCGCCGCACCGGCGGCTGGGCGGGCCTGTACGAGCTCACGCCGGACCACAACGCCCTGATCGGCGAGGCGACTTCGGTATCCCGTTTTCTGTATGCGACCGGCTTCTCCGGCCACGGTTTCCTCCAGGGACCGGCCGTCGGCGAGGTCGTCCGAGACCTGTACCTGGGCCGCGTACCCTTCGTGGACGTCAGCCCGCTGAGCGTCGGCCGGTTCGCGGCCGACGCCCTTCGCCCGGAGGCCAACCGCGTATGACCGAGCTCCACCTGTGGCTGCGCCACGAGGTCCGCACCACCGAGCGGCGCACCCCGATCGTCCCGTCCGACGCGCGCCGGCTCGTCGACAGCGGCGTGACGCTGACCGTCGAGGAGTCCCCGCAGCGGATCTTCCCCGTGGAGGAGTACGAGGCGGTCGGCTGCCGGATCGCGCCCGCGGGCTCGTGGGTGTCGGCGCCCGCCGACGCCGTCGTCCTCGGCCTGAAGGAACTCCCGGACGGACCCCCTGATCTGACCCACCGGCACGTCTTCTTCGGGCACGCCTACAAGCGGCAGCCCGGAGCGGCCGACCTGCTCCGGCGGTTCGTGCGCGGGGGAGGGGCACTGCTCGACCTCGAATACCTCGTGGACGACCACGGCCGCCGCCTCGCCGCCTTCGGCTTCTGGGCGGGCTACCTGGGCGCCGCCCTGGCAGTCCTCCAGCACCGGGGCAGGCTCCAAGCGCCGTTGACACCCACCGGCAAGGACGCGCTGGACGAGACGCTGCGCCCGGCGGCCGGGGACGAGGAGTTCACCGCCCTGGTCGTCGGGGCGCTCGGCCGCAGCGGGCGGGGCGCACGCGTCGCCTTCCGCGAGGCCGGCGTCGATCCCACCTGCTGGGACCTCGAGGAGACCCGCGACCTGGACCGGGGAGCCCTGCTCGCCCACGACGTCATGGTGAACGCCGTCCTCGCCACCACGCCCGTCCCGCCCTTCCTCCGCGAGGAGGACCTCGACGCTCCGGCCCGCCGCCTGCGCACCCTGTGCGACGTCACCTGCGACGTGGGTTCGCCCCTGAACGTCCTGCCGGTCTACGACCGCACCACCGACTGGACGGACCCGGCCCGCCGGCTGCGCAAGGAACCGCCGCTGGACCTGATCGCCATCGACAACCTGCCGTCCCTGCTGCCGAAGGAGTCCAGCACCGACTTCTCGGCCGCCCTGCTGCCCCAGCTCCTCGACCTCGGCGTCGGCGGGCCGTGGGGGCGCTGTCTGGACCGGTTCCACCAGGCCTGCCGTGAACTCGGCATCGTAGAAGGGCAGTCGCGTGATGTCTGAGGTGGTTCCCGCGAGCGGCACGGTCCACTGGATCGGCGCCGGACTGTCCACCGGCAGCGGTCTGGCCGTGCTGTGCGAGGCGGCCGAGCGGGTGCGGCTGTGGCACCGCACCGAGGAACGCGCCGCCGAGGCCCTGGCCGGGCTCGGCCTCGCCTCCCGTGCCGAGCCCCGCGCGTACACGCCGGACGCGCTCGCGGCCGACCTCGCGCCCGGGGACGTGGTGGTGTCGATGCTGCCCGCTCCCGAACACGCCGCACTGCTGGCCCTGTGCGTGAGCGAGCGGGCGCACTTCGCCTGCTCCAGCTATGTGTCCGACGCGGTGCTGGAGCAGGTGCCCGCGGCCGCGAGGGCCGGGGTCGTCGTCCTCACCGAGGCGGGCCTCGACCCGGGTATCGACCACCTCTTCGCGCACAGCCTCGTCGCCCGCGCCAGGGAGGCCGTCGGCGACGGCACGCCGGCCTCCTACAGCCTCACTTCCTACTGCGGCGGCGTCCCCGCCGTCCCGAACGACTTCCGGTACCGCTTCAGCTGGGCCCCCGCAGGAGTCCTGAACGCCCTGCGCTCGCCCGCCCGTTACCTCGAGGACGGCGCCGAGACCACCGCCGACCGGCCCTGGGAGGCGACCCGGCGGCACGTCGTGGACGGCGAGACCTTCGAGGTCTACCCCAACCGGGACAGCCTCCCCTTCGTCGAGCAGTACGGACTGCCCACGGCCTGGAAGCCGCGCACCTTCGTCCGCGGCACCCTGCGTCTGGACGGCTGGCTGCGTGCCTGGGACGGCGTCTTCGCGGAGCTGCGGACCGGCGACGACGCCCGGATCGCCGCCCTGGCCCAGGAGTTGGCCGCGACGTACCCGACCACGGACGCCGACCGCGACCGGGTCGTCCTCGCCGTCTCGCTGGACGTGCACGGCGGGGCCGGCGGGGACTGGTCGGGCGGCTACCTCCTGGACCTGGTGGGTGACGAGCGGGAGAGCGCGATGGCCCGCTGTGTCTCCCGCCCCCTCGCCCTCGGCGTCCGGCACATCCTGGACGGCTCCCTGCCGCCGGGCCTTTGCCGCGCCGCCGAGACCGGGGCCCGCTCCCAGGAGTGGCTGGCCGAACTCGCCCGGGAGGGCGTGCACTTCACCCTCCGGGTCGATCAGTAGGCGGGCACGGCACGTGCGCGACCGATCCGGGCCCGGTTCCTACTCGGCGACCGCCTCGTGCACCAGCCGCTTCAGATCCGGGAAGATCGTGTGCGAGCTCTTCGGCCGCACCTGCGTCATGAACTGCACCGTCAGGTCCCGGCTCGGGTCCACCCAGAACGTCGTGGTCGCGACGCCGCTCCAGCCGTACGTCCCGAGCCCCGAGGGTGCCTGCGTGCGGGCCGGGTCGATGACCACGGAGACGCCGAGGCCGAAGCCGACGCCGTCGTTGCCGGGTTCGTCGTGGGCGGGGCGGCTGCCGAAGGAGCGCAGGTCGGCGCCGCCCGGGAGGTGGTTCGACGTCATCAGCTCCACCGTCTGGGGAGCGAGGAGACGGGTGCCGTCGAGTTCGCCGCGGCGGCGCAGCAGTTCCATGAAGCGGTGGACGTCGTGGGCGGAGGCCACCATGCCGCCGCTGCCCGACAGGAAGCGCGGGCGGCCGTGCAGCGGGAGGCCGGGGATCGGCTCGATGCCGCCGTCGGCTTCGCCGTACAACTCGCAGAGTCTGGGCGCCTGGTCCTCGGTGACGCGGAAACCGGCGTCGGTCATCCCGAGCGGGCCGAAGATCCGCTCGGCGAAGAACGTGTCCAGCGGCTGCCCCGACGCCACCTCGATGATCCGGCCCAGCACGTTGGAGGCGACCGAGTAGTTCCACTGGGTGCCCGGCTCGAACTGCAGCGGCAGGCTCGCGTACACCTCGGTCGTCCGGGCCAGGTCCGAGCCCGGTACCACCGACGACTCCAGACCGGCCTCGCGGTAGAGGGCGTCGACGGGGTGCGCGTGGTAGAAGGCGAAGGTCAGGCCCGAGGTGTGGGTCAGCAGGTGCCGCACTCGTATCGGACCGTCGGCCGGGCGGGTCACGGTGTCGGCGCCGGAGCCGCTGACGTACACCCGAGGCTCCGCGAAGGCCGGAACGAACCGTTCGACCGGGTCGTCCAGCGACAGGCGACCCTCCTCCACCAGGATCAGCGCGGCGACCGCGGTGACCGGTTTGGTCATGGAGTAGATCCGCCACAGGGTGTCGGCCTCGACGGGCAGCCCGGCCGCGAGGTCGCGGTGGCCGTGCGTCGTGAGGTGGGCGACGCGTCCGCCGCGGGAGACTGCCACGAGGTAGCCGGGCATGCGGCCCTCGTCGACGTAGTGGGCGAAGTGCTGGTCGAGGCGGTCCAGCGCCTTGGCGTCCAGCCCGACCTCACCCGGGTCCACCTCTTGTCGCAGCAGTGCCATCGTTCTCCTCCGTCGCGTTCGTCGAGGTGGTCCGGCAAATACCCCGCCGTGACGACCTCAGACATCATCGTCGCGCAGGAACGGCTCTACGGTCCCCCGCATCAGCATGATCGTCGATCGCTGTGAGGGAACGCACCAAGCAGCGTCCCGCAGGCCGTCGCACCGGCCACGGCCACGACGGAAAACCCGGAGCACGGGGAATACGCGGAATACACGGCTCGGTCCGCCGGGTTGATCAGGGCATGACTCAGGACGCGCTGCTGCACCTGCTCTCCGAAAGCCACGGCGGGGTCCTGGTGACCCTCAAGCGCGACGGGCGGCCCCAGCTGTCGAACGTCAGCCACGCCTACTACCCGGACGAGCGGATCATCCGGGTCTCGATCACCGACGACCGCGCCAAGACCCGCAATCTGCGCCGCGATCCGAGGGCGTCGTACCACGTGACCAGCGCCGACCGGTGGGCGTACACGGTCGCCGAGGGCACGGCCGACCTCACGCCCGTGGCGAAGGACCCGTACGACGAGACGGTGGAGGAGCTCATCCGCCTCTACCGTGACGTCCTGGGCGAGCACCCCGACTGGGAGGACTACCGGGCCGCGATGGTCCGCGACCGCCGGCTGGTGCTGCGGCTGAAGGTGGAGCGGGCGTACGGGGTTCCCCGGAGGAGTTCTCAGGGCTGACCCCGGGATGAGTGGCAGGGGCGGTTGTTCTTGAGCGCGCAGGGGGCGGCCGCCGTTCCCCTCACGCCCCCCGCAGCAGGGGTGGGCGACCGGTAATACTCCGCGCGCACCGGCCGCCCCTGAAACCGGCCGGTGCGCGCGGAGGTTCTCCCCCTCGGGGTCAGGGATGTCGCAGCGCGCGCAGAGGTGTCCTTTTCTGCTTGGTTCGGCCGATGTTCTTGCCCAGGACGTCATCTGTCAACGGGGCGCAGGGGAGCACGCCCGGCACACGACCTGCCCCCGGCACACGACATGCCCCCGGAACCCGTCGAGGCTCCGGGGGCACGGGAAACGGCGGGATCAGGCGGTGACCTTCTCCGGCTGCCGCGCCCCCTCGGGGGACCGCTCGCCGAGCTGCTCGGTTGGGACCTTGTGGGTCTCGCGGGCCGTGAGGGCGGCGACGACCGGCGGGACGCACAGGGCGGCGGTGAACAGGGCCACCGCCGACCAGTCGTCGCCGTCCGGGCCCGCGATCTGCGCGGCGAAGGTGACCGCGAAACCGGCCACGGCGAAGCCGATCTGGGTGCCGATGGCCATGCCGGACAGCCGGACGCGGGTGGAGAACATCTCGCCGTAGAAGGAGGGCCAGACCCCGTTCGCGGCGCTGTAGACGACGCCGAAGGTGACGATGCCGAGGATCAGGGTCAGGGCGTAGGAGCCCGTGGAGATCGCCCACAGGTACAGGAACATCATCACCGCGCTGCCGACGGCTCCCACCAGGAAGACCGGGCGGCGGCCGATGCGGTCGGACAGGGTGGCCCACAGCGGGATCGCGGCGAGCGCGACGAGGTTGGCGAGCGCGCCCACCCACAGCATGGAGGAGCGGCTCATACCGACCGTGTCGCTGGTCGCGTACGACAGCGCCCACACCGTGAAGATCGTGCTGACCGAGGCGATCAGGGCGCCCGCGACGACCCGCAGGACGTCCGCCCAGTGCTCGCGGAGCAGGATCGCCAGCGGCATCCTGACGACGCCCTCCTTGGCGGTCTGCTGGGCGAAGGCCGGGGTCTCGTCCAGCTTGCGGCGGATGACGAAGCCGACGACGGCGACCGCGACACTCATCCAGAACGGCACCCGCCAGCCCCAGGACAGCAGCTGGTCGTCGGGCAGCGCGGCGACGGGGATGAAGACCAGCGTGGCGAGCAGCTGGCCGCCCTGGGTGCCGCTGAGGGTGAAACTGGTGAAGAAGCCGCGCCGCTCGGGCGGCGCGTGCTCCAGTGACATGGAGTTGGCGCTGGCCTGCTCACCGGCCGCCGAGATGCCCTGCAGGACACGGCACAGCACGAGCAGGACGGGGGCGAGGGTGCCGACCTGGTCGCGGGTGGGCAGACAGCCGATGAGGAACGTCGAAACGCCCATCAGGATCAGCGTGAAGACCATGATCTTCTTGCGGCCGAGCTTGTCGCCGAAGTGCCCGAGGAAGAGCGCGCCGACCGGGCGGGCCGCGTACGCGACGCCGAACGTGGCCAGCGACAGCAGGGTCGCGGTGGCCGGGTCGGACTCGTCGAAGAAGACCTCGGGGAAGATCAGCGCGGCCGCGCTGCCGTAGATGAAGAAGTCGTAGTACTCCAGGGCGCTGCCGATCCAGGCCGCAGTGGCGGCTTTTTTCGGCTGGCCTGGGGGCGCGGCGACGGGGACGGACACGGCGTGCTCCTTCGGGGGAACCCCACCATAGGCGGAGTGAGCGGAGGGGAGAGGGGCCGGATCTTCGGCTAATTAACCCACTGGATAGTTAGTGGCGGTGGGTGGGATGTTGCGCCGACGTTTCCCGCGTGTCAAGAGGTCGTACGGAAGGATCCACGGAAGGACCTTCCTGTTCAGGCGCTGCCCGTCCGCCCTCAGTCCGTCGCGCGCTCCGCCGTCAGGTAGGCGATCACCATGTCGCCGAGCATCGCGCGGTAGTGCTCGCGCTGGGCGGGATCGATCAGGTCGCGGCCGAACAGGGCGCCGAAGGTGTGCCGGTTGGCGACCCGGAAGAAGCAGAACGCGCTGATCATCGCGTGCAGGTCGACGGCGTCCACGTCGGCCGTGAACAGCCCCGACTTCTGCCCCTGTTCCAGGATCCGGCGGATCACGTCGAGCGCCGGCGAGCTGATCTTGCCGAGCTTCTCGGAGGCGGCGATGTGCACGGCCTCGTGGATGTTCTCGATGCTCACCAGGCGGATGAAGTCGGGGTGCTGCTCGTGGTGGTCGAAGGTGACCTCAGCCAGGCGCCGGATGGCGGCGACCGGGTCCAGGTGTTCGACGTCGAGCCCCTGCTCGGCCTCGCGGATCACGGCGTACGCCCGCTCGAGCACGGCCGTGAACAGCTGCTCCTTGCCGCCGAAGTAGTAGTAGATCATCCGCTTGGTGGTGCGGGTGCGGGCCGCGATCTCGTCCACGCGGGCCCCGGCGAAGCCTGCCCGGGCGAACTCCTGGGTCGCCACATCGAGAATCTCGGCCTGGGTGCGGACGGCGTCACGGATGCGCCCGTTCGGTCGTGCCGGTTCTTCGACGCTGGTCATCGCGTTCCTTCGGGCTTACGGGTCAGTGCCGCAGATTGTAGAAGGACGGGCGCCGCGCAGGACCTCGGTCATCGTCCGAGGGCTTCCCGTGGACCGATGAGGCTGATATAGCTAACGTACTAGTTCGTACATTGTGAGCCGCTCAGGAGGTCCCGCGTGGTGCCCAAGGACTCGTATCTCGTCGGTCTGATCGGTTCCGGTATCGGGCCCTCGCTCAGTCCCGCGCTGCACGAGCGGGAGGCCGACCGTCAGGGTCTGCGCTATGTGTACCGGCTCCTCGACATCGACACCCTCGGGGTCCCGCCCGAGGCGGTGGGCGACCTGGTCCGGGCGGCCCGGCAGCTGGGCTTCGACGGGCTCAACATCACGCACCCCTGCAAGCAGCAGGTCATCCGGCACCTGGACGCCCTAGCCCCGCAGGCCGAGGCGCTGGGCGCGGTCAACACCGTCGTCTTCGAGGAGGACGGCCGGGCCGTCGGCCACAACACCGACGTCACCGGCTTCGCCGCCTCCTTCGCGCGCGGGCTGCCCGACGCACCGCTGGAGCGGGTCGTGCAGCTGGGCGCGGGCGGTGCGGGCGCGGCCGTCGCGCACGCCATGCTCACCCTCGGCGCCGAGCGGGTCACCGTCGTGGACGCGATGCCCGAGCGGGCGGCCGCTCTCGCCGACTCCCTGAACCGCCACTTCGGCGAGGGGCGGGCACTCGCCGCCACTCCCGGCCGGCTGGCGGAGCTGCTCGCCCGGGCCGACGGCCTGGTCCACGCCACCCCCACCGGCATGGCCGCCCACCCCGGCCTGCCCTTCCCCGCCGCACTCCTGCACCCCGGCCTGTGGGTGGCCGAGGTGGTCTACCGCCCCCTGGAGACCGAGCTGCTGGGCACCGCCCGCGCGCTCGGCTGCGCCACGCTCGACGGCGGCGGCATGGCCGTCTTCCAGGCCGCGGACGCGTTCCGCCTGTTCACCGGCCGGGAACCCGACAGCGCGCGGATGCTCGCGGACATCGCGGAGCTGGCCGGCGCCGTACCGGCACCCAAGTAGTACCGGGTAGTACCGGGCGTCCCGACAGACAGAGGTACCGACATGCGTACGTCCATCGCCACCGTCTCCCTCAGCGGATCCCTCACCGAGAAGCTCACGGCCGCCTCCCGGGCCGGCTTCGACGGCGTGGAGATCTTCGAGAACGACCTGCTCGCCAGCCCTCTCACCCCCGAGGAGATCCGCGCCCGCTGCGCCGACCTCGGCCTCACCATCGACCTCTACCAGCCGATGCGGGACATCGAGGCCGTGCCCGAGGACGAGTTCGCCCGCAACCTGCGCCGCGCCCGGCACAAGTTCGAGCTGATGAACAGGCTCGGTGCCGACACGGTCCTCGTCTGCTCCAGCGTCTCCCCGCTCGCCGCGGACGACGACGCCCTCGCCGCCGAGCAGCTGGCCCGGCTGGCCGACCTGGCGCAGGACTTCGGCATCCGGGTCGCCTACGAGGCGCTCGCGTGGGGACGGCACGTCAGCACCTACGACCACGCCTGGCACATCGTGGAGACCGCTGGCCACCCGGCGCTCGGCACCTGCCTGGACAGCTTCCACATCCTCTCCCGGGGGTCGGACCCCAAGGACCTCGAAGGCATAGCGGACATCCCCGGAGAGAAGATCTTCTTCCTCCAGCTGGCCGACGCCCCGCTGCTCGCGATGGACGTCCTGCAGTGGAGCCGCCACTACCGCTGCTTCCCGGGACAGGGCGGCTTCGACGTCGCCGGGCTCGTCCGCAGTGTTCTGCATACGGGATACGACGGTCCGCTCTCCCTGGAGATCTTCAACGACGTCTTCCGCCAGGCCGAGGCCGGTCCCACCGCCGTGGACGCCCGGCGTTCCCTCCTGGTCCTCCAGGAGACGGTCGGTATCGCCGCACCGCCCGCCTCGGTCGCCCCGACCGGCATCGCCTTCGCCGAACTGGTGACACCCGACGCCGAACCGCTCTCGGCGGTGCTCGGCGCGCTGGGCTTCGCCCGCACCGCACGGCACCGCAGCAAGCCCGTCGACCTGTGGCAGCAGGGCGAGGCCCGACTCCTGGTCAACACCGGGACCGCCGTACGCCGTGACGGCACCGGGCTCGCCGCGATCGGGCTGGAGTCACCGGACCCGACGGTCGCCGCCCGCCGCGCCGAGGCCCTTCTGGCCCCCGTGCTGCCCCGCCGCCGCGCCCCGGAAGACGCGCAACTGGACGCCGTGCTCGCCCCCGACGGCACGGAGCTGTTCTTCTGCGCGACGGACCGCCCCGAACTCCCCAACTGGCGAGCCGACTTCGAGGACATCGCCCAGGCGCCGGCACCCGGACACGCGGCCCGCATCGACCACCTCGCGCTCACCCAGCCCTGGCACCACTTCGACGAGGCCGCCCTCTTCCACCGCAGCGTGCTCGGCCTGCACGCGCAGGAGAGCGTCGACGTCGCCGACCCCTACGGGCTGATGCGCAGCCGCGCCGTCACCACCGACGACGGCAGCGTCCGGATCGCCCTGACCGTCGGCGCGGCCCCCACCGACGACACGGTCCACGCCCAGCACATCGCGCTGGCCACCGACGACGTCGTCGCCGCGGCCCGCCGCTTCGCCGAGGCCGGCGGCCGGCTGCTGCCGATCCCCGCCAACTACTACGACGACCTGGCGGCCCGGTACGAGTTCACCGACGGCGAGCTGGAGACGTACCGTGAACTCGGCATCCTCTACGACCGCGACGCGCACGGCGAGTTCCGCCACTGCTACACGCCCACCATCGGCCGCGTCTTCTTCGAACTGGTCCAGCGCGACGGCGGCTACCGCGGCTACGGCGCCCAGAACGCCCCCGTCCGCCTCGCCGCCCAGCACGCGGTGCGGCGGCTCACTGGCGGCTGACGGTCCGGGTCACGCCGGCGAAGACCGTCGTGGCCAGGATCCAGCCGGCGATCACCAGGGCGTACGACAGCGTCTGGTACCCGCCCTCCGGCGCGAAGGCGCCCTCCTGACCGAAGGAGATCACCGGCAGCAGCAGATCGAGCGTGTAGAACAGCGGGTTGAAGTCGGGGGCCTCGGACGGCTTCAGCGGGCGCGGGTGGTGCAGCGCGTACGCGACCGAGCCGATCACGAGCAGCGACAGCAGCCACCCGAAGGCGCGCAGCGGGCGGAAGCCGTAGCCGACGGCGGCGTCCTGGACATGGCCCCACAGGCGGCCGTACCAGGGGAGCGTGGTGCGGTGCCGGCGCTGCTTGGCGAGCTGGACGAGCCGGGCGGCGTGGTCGTCGCCGATGCGCAGGTAGGCGGCGGTCAGCTGCTCGTAGGCGTGCGGGACGTAGCCCTCGTCGTCGCGCTCCACCATCTCCAGGCGGCGCGCGGCGGGCTCGTGCGGGGAGAGGGAGGTGTAGACGAGCCCGTTGAGCAGGACCCGGGCGGGCACCGCTTCCGGCTCCACGAACAGTTCGTCGATCTGGGCGCGGAGCAGATTGAGGGTGCCTTCCGCGGGCGGACTCTTACGCAGCCACAGCTCTCCGATGGTGGAGCTGCTCGCCCGCAGCACGCCGTCTCCCGGGTTCGACAGCCGGGCGTACGACAGGTCGAGGCGGCCCGCGATCCGGGCGCCCCGCAGGCCGATCCAGCCTTGGGTGCGCACGTGCCGCAGATGGATGTCGCCCTCCACCACGAGGGTCTGTGCGTCGAGGACGACCTCGCCGGGGTGGCTGAGGTGCGCGTCGTTGAGATTGACCGACCCGGCGACCGTGGCGCCGTTGAGACGCACCTCCCCGTGCGCCCGCAGCCCGGGAGCCCACAGGTCGTCGCCGATGGTCACCTGGTTGAGCTGGAGGGCCGGCTCGTCGGTGCCCGACGCGGTGAACTCCGCGCGGTCCATGAACAGGGCTCCGGCGAGCTGCGCCCCGCCGAGCCGCACCGGCCCGAGGAAGCGGCAGTCCGTCATCCGCAGGACGCCCTCGACCTGCATGGTGGCGGCGGTCAGTCCCGGCAGTACGGACCAGCTGAGGTTCAGCTGGCGCAGCCGGGACGCGTACAGCAGCGGGGTGTCCTCGAAGAAGCAGTGGCTCAGCCGTACCGCGTGGTCGCTCGTCCCGTACCGCAGGTCGAGTACGCCGGTGATGCGGGCGCCCGACAGTTTGAGGGCGGGTATCTCCCCGTCCTCCTGCGGGCCGTTGAGCAGCAGCGTCCGCAACACGGCGCCCCGGACGGTCCGTTCGGGGCCCCAGTCCGCACCCTGGGCCACATCCTCGTCGTCCGAGCCACGGAAGTTCACGGACTCGCCCCGGGGAAAGGCACGCCACACCCGCAGTTCGGCCGGCGTCAAGTTGTCGATCTCCATCAGCCGGGACTCTGACGTGCCGCTCCCCGGGTGTCAACCCGCCCCCGTGGTGGGCGGGTTCCGGACGCGGCCAACGCTCGTCGCCCGCGTCCGGAACCTACTGCGGTCCGGGTCCTGCCTCGGCCTACGGCTTGGTGTTCCACTCCGCGATCACCGGTCGACCGTGTTCCGTGGACAGTCGACTGTATGTCGCCGTCGCGAGCTGGAACAGCCGCCCGTCCGCGGGATCCAGTCCCAGCCGGCGTGCCGTCAGCACGCGCAGGAAGTGGCCGTGGGCCACGAGGATGACGTCACCGTCGGGGAGGGCGGCGTCCACGCGGGCGAGCACCCGGTCGGCGCGCAGTCCCACCTCGGCGGGCGACTCGCCGGGATGCCCGTCGGGGCCGGGCGGCACGCCGTCGGTCCACAGGTACCAGTCGGGCCGGGTGCGGTGGATGTCCACGGTGGTGACGCCCTCGTAGCCGCCGTAGTCCCACTCGTGCAGGTCGGGGTCGGACACGACCCCGGTGAGGCCCGCCAGTTCGGCGGTGCGTATCGCGCGGCCGAACGGGCTGGACAGGGCGAGAGCGAAGGTCCGCGACGAGAGGAGCGGAGCGAGCAACTTGGCCTGTTCCTCGCCGTGCTGGGTGAGGGGCAGGTCGGTCCAGCTGGTGTGCTGTCCCGACACGCTCCACTCCGTCTCACCGTGGCGGACCAGAAGAAGATCCCCCACGGCCGGACTACTCCTTCGCCGACTCGACGGCGTGGCCGCCGAACTGGTTGCGCAGGGCCGCGACCATCTTCATCTGCGGGGAGTCGTCCTGGCGGGACGCGAACCGGGCGAACAACGACGCCGTGATCGCCGGCAGCGGCACCGCGTTGTCGATGGCCGCCTCGACGGTCCAGCGGCCCTCGCCGGAGTCCTCCGCGTACCCGCGCAGCTTGTGCAGGTGCTCGTCCTCGTCGAGGGCGTTGACGGCCAGGTCGAGCAGCCAGGAGCGGATGACGGTGCCCTCCTGCCAGGAGCGGAAGACCTCGCGCACGTCGGTGACCGAGTCCACCGCCTCCAGGAGCTCCCAGCCCTCGGCGTACGCCTGCATCATGGCGTACTCGATACCGTTGTGGACCATCTTGGAGAAGTGCCCGGCGCCGACCTTGCCCGCGTGGACGAACCCGGACGGCCCTTCCGGCTTGAGGGCGTCGAAGATCGGCCGCAGCCTCTCGACGTGCTCCTTGTCGCCGCCGACCATCAGGGCGTAGCCGTTCTTCAGGCCCCACACCCCGCCGGAGACGCCCGCGTCGACGAAGCCGATGCCCTTGGCGCCGAGTTCGGCGGCGTGCTGCTCGTCGTCGGTCCAGCGGGAGTTGCCGCCGTCCACGACCGTGTCGCCGGGGGAGAGGAGGTCGCCGAGTTCGTCGACGACGGACTGGGTGGGGGCGCCGGCCGGGACCATGACCCACACCGTGCGCGGGGCTTCGAGCTTGTCGACCAGTTCGGCCAGGCCGCTCACGTCGGAGAGTTCGGGGTTGCGGTCGTAGCCGATGACGGTGTGGCCGGCGCGGCGGATCCGCTCGCGCATGTTGCCGCCCATCTTGCCGAGGCCGATGAGACCGAGCTGCATGTCAGTGCACTTCCTTCAGTTCACGATAGGTGGCCACGAGGGCGGCGGTGGAGGGGTCGAGACCGGGCACGTCGGCGCCTTCGGTGAGGGCGGGCTCGACGCGCTTGGCGAGGACCTTGCCGAGCTCGACGCCCCACTGGTCGAAGGAGTCGATGTTCCAGATCGCGCCCTGGACGAACACCTTGTGCTCGTAGAGGGCGATCAGCTGGCCGAGGACGGACGGCGTGAGTTCCTTCGCCAGGATCGTCGTCGTGGGGTGGTTGCCCTGGAACGTGCGGTGCGCGACCTGGTGTTCGGCCACGCCCTCCGCGCGGACCTCGTCCGCGGTCTTGCCGAAGGCGAGCGCCTGGCCCTGCGCGAACAGGTTGGCCATCAACAGGTCGTGCTGCGCCTTGAGTTCGTCGCTCAGCTCGCCCACCGGGCGGGCGAAGCCGATCAGGTCGGCCGGGATGACCTTGGTGCCCTGGTGGATCAACTGGTAGTAGGCGTGCTGCCCGTTGGTGCCGGGCGTGCCCCACACCACGGGGCCGGTTTGCCACTCCACCGCCTTGCCGTCACGGTCCACCGACTTGCCGTTGGACTCCATGTCGAGCTGCTGCAGGTACGCGGTGAACTTCGACAGATAGTGGCTGTACGGCAGGACGGCGTGCGACTGGGCGTCGAAGAAGTTGCCGTACCAGACGCCCAACAGGCCCAGGATCAGCGGGGCGTTGTCCTCGGCGGGCTCGTTGCGGAAGTGTTCGTCGACGATCCGGAAACCGTCGAGCATCTCCAGGAAGTGGTCCGGGCCGATGGCGATCATCAGCGACAGGCCGATCGCCGAGTCGAACGAGTAGCGGCCGCCGACCCAGTCCCAGAACTGGAACATGTTGTCCGGGTCGATGCCGAACTCGGTGACCTTCTCCGCGTTCGTCGACAGGGCGACGAAGTGCTTCGCGACGGCCTTGTCCTCGCCGAGGCCGCCGGGGCCGTGCAGCAGCCAGGAGCGGGCCGAGGTGGCGTTGGTGATGGTCTCGATGGTGGTGAACGTCTTGGACGCGACGATGAACAGGGTCTCCGCCGGATCCAGGTCGCGGACGGCCTCGTGGAGGTCGGCGCCGTCCACGTTCGACACGAAGCGGAACGTCAGGTCCCGTGCGGTGTACGCGCGCAGGGCCTCGTACGCCATCGCCGGGCCCAGGTCCGAGCCGCCGATGCCGATGTTGACGACGTTCCTGATCCGCCTGCCGGTGTGGCCGGTCCACTCGCCGGAGCGCACCCGGTTGGCGAAGGAGGTCATCTGGTCGAGGACCGCGTGAACCTTGGGGACGACGTTCTCGCCGTCGACCTCGATCACCGCGTTCGCGGGCGCCCGCAGCGCGGTGTGCAGGACGGCGCGGTCCTCGGTGATGTTGATCCGCTCGCCGTCGGCCATGGCGTCGCGCAGCCCGAACACGTCGGTGGCGGCGGCGAGTTCCTGGAGCAGGGCCAGGGTCTCGTCGGTGATCAGGTGCTTGGAGTAGTCGATGCGCAGGTCGCCGACGCGCACGACGTACCGCTCCGCGCGCCCGGGGTCCGTCGCGAACAGCTCACGCAGATGCGGGTGCCACTGGGCGCGGTGGTCCTCCAGGGCCGCCCACTGGGGTCGCCGGGTGAGGCTGGGGGAGTCGGAAGGGGAATCGGCAGGGGAGCCGGTGGGGGAGTCAGACATGTGCGGGGATCTCCTCGGTGGCCTCGCCCCGCAGGGCGACGGCGTACATCTCGTCCGCGTCGAGGCGCCTGAGCTCCTCGGCGATGAGTTCGGAGGTGGTGCGGACCTTCAGCGCGAGGGTGCGCGAGGGCTGCCCCGGCAGGGACAGCGTGGCCAGCGGGCCCTCGGGGCGGTCGATGACGATCTCGCCGTTCTCGGTGCCCAGGCGCACGGCCGTGACGACCGGTCCGGCGGTGACGATCCGGTCGACCGTGACGCCGAGGCGGGCCTCCAGCCAGCGGGCCAGCAGCTCGGCCGCGGGGTTCTCCTCCTCGGCCTCCACGGCCGCCGAGATCACCTTCACGCGGGCCTGGTCCAGGGCCGCGGCCAGCATCGAACGCCACGGGGTGAGCCGGGTCCAGGCGAGGTCGGTGTCGCCGGGCGCGTAGGTGCGGATCCGGGAGTCCAGCACCTGGAGCGGGTTCTCCACCGCGTACAGGTCGGTGATCCGGCGCTGGGCGAGCGCGCCCAGCGGGTCCTTCGCCGGGTTCTCCGGCGCGTCCACCGGCCACCACACCACGACCGGCGCGTCCGGCAGCAGCAGCGGCAGCACGACGGAGTCGGCGTGGTCGGACACCTCGCCGTACGTCCTGAGGATGACCGTCTCGCCGGTGCCCGCGTCGGCGCCCACCCGCACCTCGGCGTCGAGGTGGGAGTTGGTGCGGTCGCGCGGGGTGCGGGCGTGCCGCTTGATGACGACCAGGGTGCGCGAGGGGTGCTCGTGCGAGGCCTCCTCGGCCGCCTTGATCGCGTCGTAGGCGTTCTCCTCGTCCGTGACGATCACCATCGTCAGGACCATGCCCACAGCAGGGGTGCCGATGGCGCGGCGACCCTGCACCAACGCCTTGTTGATCTTGCTTGCCGTGGTGTCGGTCAGGTCGATCTTCATGGCCTGCGCCAGCTCCGTCCGTCTCGTGCGAGCATCTCGTCGGCTTCCTCGGGTCCCCAGCTGCCCGACGCGTACTGCGCCGGCCTGCCGTGGTTCGCCCAGTGCTCCTCGATCGGGTCGAGGATCTTCCAGGACTCTTCCACTTCCTGGTGACGGGGGAACAGGTTGGCGTCTCCCAGGAGGACATCCAGGATGAGCCGCTCGTACGCCTCCGGGCTGGACTCCGTGAACGACTCGCCGTACGCGAAGTCCATCGTGACGTCCCGGATCTCCATCGAGGTGCCCGGCACCTTCGACCCGAACCGGACCGTCATGCCCTCGTCGGGCTGGACGCGGATGACGATCGCGTTCTGGCCCAGCTCCTCGGTGGCCGTGGAGTCGAAGGGGGAGTGCGGGGCCCGCTGGAAGACCACCGCGATCTCGGTGACCCGGCGGCCCAGCCGCTTGCCGGTGCGCAGGTAGAAGGGGACGCCCGCCCACCTGCGGTTGTCGACGTTCAGCTTGATCGCGGCGTAGGTGTCCGTCGTGGAGGACGCGTCGATGCCGTCCTCGTCGAGGTAGCCGCGCACCCGCTCGCCGCCCTGCCAGGCCTCGGCGTACTGCCCGCGCACCGTGTGGGCGCCGATGTCCTCCGGCAGCTTCACGGCCTTGAGCACCTTCAGCTTCTCCATGAGCAGCGACTCGGCGTCGAAGGCGGCCGGCTCCTCCATGGCGGTCAGCGCCATCAGCTGCAGGAGGTGGTTCTGGATGACGTCACGGGCGGCGCCGATGCCGTCGTAGTAGCCGGCCCGGCCCCCGATGCCGATGTCCTCGGCCATCGTGATCTGTACGTGGTCGACGTACGACCGGTTCCAGATCGGCTCGTACATCTGGTTGGCGAAGCGGAGCGCCAGGATGTTCTGGACGGTCTCCTTGCCGAGGTAGTGGTCGATGCGGAAGACCTGGTCCGGCTCGAACACGTCGTGCACGAGCGCGTTCAGCTCGCGCGCGCTCTTCAGGTCCCGCCCGAACGGCTTCTCGATGACCGCGCGCCGCCAGGAGCCCTCGGGGGCGTTCGCCAGGCCGTGCTTCTTCAGCTGCCGCACGACCTTCGGGAAGAACTTCGGCGGCACGGAGAGATAGAAGGCGTAGTTGCCGCTGGTCCCGCGCGAGGCGTCCAACTCGTCGACGGCGGAGCGCAGTTGCTTGAACGCCGTGTCGTCGTCGAAGTCGCCGGGAATGAACCGCATGCCCTCGGTGAGCTGCTGCCAGACCTCCTCGCGGAACGGCGTCCGGGCGTGCTCGCGCACCGAGTCGTGCACGACCTGCGCGAAGTCCTGGTCCTCCCAGTCGCGCCGGGCGAAGCCGACCAGCGAGAAGCCCGGCGGGAGCATGCCGCGGTTGGCCAGGTCGTAGACGGCCGGCATCAGCTTCTTGCGGGACAGGTCGCCGGTGACACCGAAGATGACGAGACCGGACGGGCCCGCGATCCGGGGCAGGCGCCGGTCCTGCGGATGGCGCAGCGGGTTGGACCAGTCGGCCGCGGGGAGGACCGGGACGACCGGGACGGTCGCCTCCGGCTCGGTCTGCTCCGGCTCGGTCGCCTCCGGCCCGGTCTCCTCGGGCTCCGCTGTTTCCGGAGCCGTCGTTTCGGGAAGCTCCTCGCTCATTCCCCGTCAACCCCCTTGCTGTTCAGAGACTTCGTCACGGCGTCCAGCAGGTCCTGCCAGGCCACCGCGAACTTGGCGACGCCCTCGTCCTCGAGCTGCTGCACGACCTCGTCGTAGGAGATCCCGAGCTTCTCCACGGCGGCCAGGTCGGCGCGGGCCTGCGCGTAGCCGCCGGTGACGGTGTCGCCGGTGATCCGGCCGCGGTCGGCGGTGGCGTTCAGCGTGGCCTCGGGCATCGTGTTGACCGTGCCCGGCGCGACCAGATCGTCGACGTACAGCGTGTCCTTGTATGCGGGATCCTTCACACCGGTCGACGCCCACAGCGGACGCTGCTTGTTGGCCTTGGCGCCGGCCAGAGCAGTCCAGCGCTCACCGGCGAAGACGCTCTCGTACGCCTCGTAGGCGAGGCGGGCGTTCGCCAGCGCGGCCTTCCCCTTCAGGGCGAGGGCCTCGTCCGTGCCGAGGACCGTCAGCCGCTTGTCGATCTCGGAGTCGACCCGGGAGACGAAGAAGGAGGCGACGGAGTGGATCCGGGACAGGTCCAGGCCCTTCGCCTGTGCCTTCTCCAGGCCGGCCAGGTAGGCGTCCATGACCTCGCGGTAGCGCTCCAGGGAGAAGATCAGCGTGACGTTGACGCTGATGCCGGCGCCGATGACCTCGGTGATGGCCGGCAGGCCCGCCTTCGTCGCCGGGATCTTGATCATGACGTTCGGGCGGTCCACCAGCCAGGAGAGCTGCCTGGCCTCGGCGATGGTCGCCGTCGTGTCGTGGGCGAGCCGCGGGTCGACCTCGATGGAGACCCGTCCGTCGCGACCGCCGGTGGATGTGTATACAGAATGCAGGATATCGGCGGCTGCACGCACGTCGGCGGTCGTCATCATGCGGACGGCCTCGTCCACCGTGACGCCCCGCACGGCGAGGTCGCCCAGCTGCTCCTCGTAGCCCTCTCCCGAGCCGATGGCGGCCTGGAAGATGGACGGATTCGTGGTGACGCCCACCACGTGCTTCGTCTCGAGGAGTTCGGCGAGGTTGCCGGATTCGATCCGCCTGCGCGACAGGTCGTCCAGCCAGATGGAGACGCCCTCGTCGGACAGGCGCTTGAGTGCTCCTGCGGGCGCGGTTCCTTCGGTCACTTTGATCATCTTCTTTCTGGCGATCGGATCAACCGCGGGCGGCGGCGAGGCCCGTCGTTGAATTGAGTACAGCCCTGGCGGCGGCGGCGACGTTCTCGGCGGTGAAGCCGTACTCGGCGAACAGGATCTTGGCGTCGGCGGAGGCGCCGAAGTGTTCGAGGGAGACGATGCGTCCTGCGTCACCCACGAACCGGTACCACGTCAGACCGATCCCGGCCTCGACCGCAACGCGGGCCTTCACCGACGGCGGAAGCACGCTCTCGCGGTACTCCCGCGGCTGCTCCTCGAACCACTCCACGGACGGCATCGACACCACCCGGGTGCCGACCCCCTCGGCCTCCAACTGCTCCCGCGCGGCCACGGCGAGCTGCACCTCGGAGCCGGTGGCGATCAGGACGACGTCCGGGGTCCCGGTGGAGGACTCCTTCAGTACGTAACCGCCCCGAGCCGCGTCCGGGTTCGGCGCGTACGTCGGCACGCCCTGGCGGGTGAGGGCGAGGCCGTGAGGGGCCGGGTTGGTGGCGTGCCGCTTGAGGATCTCGGCCCAGGCGATCGCGGTCTCGTTGGCGTCGGCGGGCCGGACGATGTTCAGGCCCGGGATGGCGCGCAGGGACGCGAGGTGCTCCACCGGCTGGTGGGTGGGGCCGTCCTCGCCGAGACCGATGGAGTCGTGCGTCCAGACGTACGTCACGGGCAGCTGCATCAGCGCGGAGAGGCGGACGGCGTTGCGCATGTAGTCGGAGAACACCAGGAAGGTGCCGCCGTAGACACGGGTGTTGCCGTGCAGGGCGATGCCGTTCATCTCCGCGGCCATGGAGTGCTCGCGGATGCCGAAGTGGATCGTGCGGCCGTACGGGTCGGCCTCCGGCAGCGGATTGCCCTTCGGCAGGAAGGAACTCGTCTTGTCGATGGTGGTGTTGTTCGAGCCGGCCAGGTCGGCGGAGCCGCCCCACAGCTCGGGGAGCACCGCGCCGAGCGACTGCAGCACCTTGCCGGAGGCGGCGCGGGTCGCGAGGGACTTGCCCTCCTCGAAGACCGGCAGGGCGTCCTCCCAGCCCTCGGGCAGCTGACCCGCCACGACCCGGTCGAAGAGCCTGGCACGCTCGGGGTTGGCGCCGCGCCACTTGTCGATCCGCTTGTCCCAGGCCGCGTGCGCCTCGGCGCCCCGGTCCAGGGCCCGGCGGGCGTGGGCCAGCACCTCGTCCGCCACCTCGAAGGAGCGCGAGGGGTCGAAGCCCAGGACCCGCTTGGTGGCGGCGACCTCGTCCTCGCCGAGCGCGGAGCCGTGCGCGGCCTCGGTGTTCTGCGCGTTCGGTGCGGGCCAGGCGATGATCGTGCGCATCGAGATGATCGAGGGCCGACCGGTCTCGGCCTTGGCGGACGTGAGGGCCGCGTACAGGGCGTGCACGTCGATGTCGCCGTCGGCGCCGGGCTCGATCCGCTGCACGTGCCAGCCGTACGCCTCGTACCGCTTCAGCACGTCCTCGGAGAACGCGGTCGCCGTGTCGCCCTCGATGGAGATGTGGTTGTCGTCGTAGACGAAGACCAGGTTGCCGAGCTTCTGGTGGCCGGCCAGGGAGGAGGCCTCGGCGGAGATGCCCTCCTCCAGGTCGCCGTCGGAGACGATCGCCCAGATGGTGTGGTCGAAGGGCGACTCGCCCTCGGGCGCCTCCGGGTCGAACAGGCCGCGCTCGTAGCGGGCGGCCATCGCCATGCCCACCGCGTTGGCGACACCCTGCCCGAGCGGACCGGTGGTGGTCTCGACGCCGGCCGTGTGACCGTACTCGGGGTGGCCGGGCGTCTTCGAACCGTGGGTCCTGAACGCCTTCAGGTCGTCCAGCTCCAGCTCGTACCCGGAGAGGAAGAGCTGCGTGTAGAGGGTGAGCGAGGTGTGCCCGGGGGACAGAACGAAGCGGTCACGGCCCGTCCACTCCGGGTCGGCCGGATCGTGACGCATCACCTTCTGAAAGATCGTGTACGCCGCCGGGGCCAGGCTCATCGCGGTGCCCGGGTGCCCGTTCCCGACCCGCTGCACGGCATCGGCCGCAAGAACGCGGGCGGTGTCGACGGCACGCCGGTCGAGTTCGGTCCATTCCAAGCTGTCCGGTGTCTGCGTGCTCATCTTCAAGAAGTCCTCGATCGGAGCGAAGTAGCTGGTCTGACGCGTTCAAACTTAAAAGTCTGACTTTTACGGGGGAAGGTCGCCGTGTGTCAGCCTGTGGTGAAAGTGGGACACGCCCAGGCGGCACAGGGCGGACGAGTCTGCGACCGAGGCGGCACGAGAAGGACATGGCGGACAGAACCATCCAAGGCGGAGACAGTGACGGCGGAATGGACGGGATCAGAACGTTCCCCTTCCCGGTCGAACTGAGCGTCGGCGGTGTCGGCATGCAGGTCGGCCCGATGGGCACCGGCCGCACCTGGCACGCGGACGCGCCGCTGGAACGCGTGCACCGCATCGATTTCCACGTGGTGATGCTCTTCAGCGGCGGCCCCGTACGCCACATGATCGACTTCGCCGAGTACGAGGCGACGGCCGGCGACCTGCTGTGGATCCGCCCCGGGCAGGTCCACCGCTTCTCGTCGACCTGCGAGTACCGCGGAACCGTCCTGACCATGCAGCCCGGCTTCCTGCCCCGCGCGGTCGTCGAGGCCACCGGGCTGTACCGCTACGACCTGCCGCCCCTGCTGCACCCCGACGAACCCCGGCTCGCCGCGCTCCGGGCCGCCCTCGCCCAGCTCCAGCGCGAGTACGAGGACTCCAGCACCCTCCCGCTGAGCCTGCACACCTCGGTACTGCGCCACTCGCTCACGGCGTTCCTGCTCCGCCTCGCCCACCTGGCGGCGAGCTCGGCGGAGGCGGCCAGACGCCAGTCGGACACCACCTTCACCCTCTTCCGGGACGCCGTCGAGAAGGGCTTCGCCACCAACCACAGCGTCAGCGCCTACGCCGACACCCTCGGCTACTCCCGCCGCACCCTGGTCCGAGCGGTCCGCGCCGCCACGGGCGAGACCCCCAAGGGCTTCATCGACAAGCGCGTGGTCCTGGAGGCCAAGCGGCTGCTGGCCCACACGGACCTGCCGATCGGCCGGGTCGGGGCGGCGGTCGGTTTCCCGGACGCGGCGAACTTCTCCAAGTTCTTCCACCAGCACACGGAGATGACCCCGGCGGCGTTCCGGGCGGAGCTGCGCTGACCCGTCGGACGCTTCCGGCTTCCGCCACTTCCCGCACTTCCGGCACTCCCGGCACGACAACGGGGCTCCACGCGCGCGTGGAGCCCCGTCCGGGGAAGCGGGCCGCGGGTCAGCGGCCGAAGGTGAACCAGTTCACGTTCACGAAGTCCGCCGGCTGGCCGCTCGTGAAGGTGAGGTAGACGTCGTGCGTGCCGGTGACCGAGCTCATGTTGGCCGGGACCGTCCGCCAGGACTGCCAGCCGCCCGTGTTGGCCAGCGAGAAGCTGCCGACGGGTGCGCTGGTACGGCTGTCCAGGCGGACCTCGACCAGACCGCTGACGCCGCTCCCCGCACCGCTGGCCACCCGGGCGACGAACTGGGTGGCCGCCGTGGAGCCGAAGGTGACGCCCCGGTAGAGCGCCCAGTCACCACCTGCGAGGGAGGCGAGGTTCTGGCCGCCGCCGGTGTCGGAGGTGGTCTCCGTGCCGGCGCCGGACTGGCTGTCGAAGGACTCGGCCTGGATGGTGCCGTAGGCGTCACGGTTGCCGGTCGGCGGGGGAGTGGTGGAACCGCCGCCGGCGGCCGACAGCACCTGGACGTAGTCCACGACCATGGGGACGCCGGACCGGGTGTCGCCGTCCAGGCCACCGCCGAACGCGTCGGGGAAGGCCCCGCCCATCGCCACGTTCAGGATGATGAAGAAGCCGTGGTTGGTGGCGTTGGACCAGGTCGTCGCGTCGACCTGGTTGGCGTTGACCGTATGGAAGTTGACGCCGTCGACGTAGAAGCGGATGGCTTCCGGGCTCGCCGAGCGGTCCCACTCCATCGTGTAGGTGTGGAAGCCGGACTGGCAGGTGGTGCCCGGACACGCGGTGGAGCCGCCGAGGCCGGTGGTCTCGTTGCACGGGCCGCCCGGGTTGGTGCCGCAGTGCATCGTCGCCCACACGGTGTTGCGGCCCTGGACGTTCTCCATGATGTCCAGCTCGCCGACGCTCGGCCAGTTCTGGTAGTTGCCCCGGTAGGGCGCGCCCAGCATCCAGAACGCGGGCCAATAGCCCTCCGCGGCGGTGCCGGTGACGTTCGGCATCTGGATGCGGGCCTCGACGCGCAGCTTGCCGCCCGACGGGGGCTGGAAGTCGGTGCGGTTGGTCTCGATGCGGCCCGAGGTCCAGTTGCCGGCCGCGTTGCGCAGCGGGGTGATGCGCAGGTTGCCGTTGCCGTCGAGCGAGACGTTGCTGGTGCTGTTCGTCATCGTCTCGACCTCGCCGGTGCCCCAGTTGGCGGGCCCGCCGGGATACGAAGTACCGGTCGCGTACTGCCAGTTGGAGGTGTTGACGCCGGTGCCCGCGGCACCGGTGAAGTCGTCGAGGAAGACCTGCGACCAGCCTGCGGGGGGCGTGGGCGCGTCGGCGTTCGCGGACGGGGAGGCGACCGTGGCCGCGGCCGCCGCGAGGGCCAGTGTGCTGACGACGGCGACGACCGCCCGCCGGAACGGGCGCCGTCTGCGGGGTATGCCGGAGGAATCACTCATGGGGGTGCCTCTCGGGTACGGAAGGGAGTGCGCGTGTGCTGTGAAGACACTTCGAGACCGCCCTGAGACTGCTCTGAGAGCGCTCTCAAAGTGCGCCCAATGTGCTCCCGGCCACTGCGGCCGTCAAGAGGTGTAACAGTGAAAGTCCTTCTGCCCCAGGTGAGTTAACCCGATGAAGACATGAATGTGCTACAGTGCGCTGCCGGCCTTCCAGTCCTGCCACGACAGGTTCCAGCCGTTGAGCCCGTTGGCCGGATCGACGGTGTCCTCGCCGGAGTTCTTCACGATGACGACGTCACCGAGCATCGAGCTCTCGTAGAACCTGTAGCCGTCCACGGAGCTGTCGTTCGCGCCCTTCGCGTCGTGCAGACCGACGCAGCCGTGGCTGGTGTTCTCGCTGCCGAACACCGAGGTGGACGCCCAGTAGTTGCCGTGGACGAAGGTGCCGGACGTGGTCAGCCGCTGGGCGTGCGGGACGTCCGCGATGTCGTACTCGTCGCCGAGGCCGACGGTCGACGACTCCATGCGGGTCTGCCTGAACCGCTCGCTGATCACCATGATCCCGGACCAGGTGGTGTGGTCGGCGTCGCCTCCGGTCACCGGGTAGGTGGCCGTGATCGCGCCGTCCCGACGGACCGTCATCTGCTTGGTGGCGAGGTCGACCGTGCTGATCTGCTCGCGGCCGATGTGGAAGGTGACGTCCTTCGACTGTATACCGTAGACACCATCCGTTCCCTCGACGTCCTTCAACCGCAGACCGAGCGTGATCGTGGTGCCGGCCGCCCAGTACGTCTCGGGTCTGAAGTCGAGCCGGGTGTCGCCGAACCAGTGGCCGACCACCTCGACGGCCGGCTCCGCGGTCACCGTGATCGCCTTCTCCACGGCCGCCTTGTCCGTCACCGCGTGCGTGAAGTTGATCGACACGGGCATGCCGACGCCGGACGTGGAGTTCGCCTCGGGCGTGAAGTAGCCGACGAAGGTCTCGCCGGGTGACTTCGTGGTGAAGGTGGCGGTCTCCGCGGCGCCGCCCTCCGCCTCGACCGTGACCTGGTACTTCGTCCCCGAGTACGGGTTCTCGGCGGAGGTCCACCTCGTCCGGGACTCGTCGAGGGTGCCGGGCAGCGTGGCGCCGTCGTTGCCGGTGACCTGCACGGAGGAGAGCGTGCCGTCGGTCACGGTCACCTCGACGGGGCTGGTGAAGTCGGCCTTCCTGGTGCCGTCGGCGGGGGTGACGGCGATGACCGCCTTCTTCGTGGCGGCCCGCGCGGAGGCCGCCGCCGTCGCTCCCTGAGAGGCGTCTGCCGAGCCGCCGCCGCACCCGGTCAGGACGGCCGCGGCGGGTACCGCTCCGAGCACCCCGAGCAGCCCCCGCCGGGACCACCCCCGCGACTGCTGCTCGGACCGGTTCGACCTGTGCGGGACGCCCACGGCACACCTTCCTGAGATATCCACCTTTGCGGGTGCATCGTGCGCCTCGTACCTTGGACGACCCTGTGAAAGCGCGGACGGCTGTCTGAGATTCCGCTGAAGATCGCATACGGGCGTCGGAGGCCGACCAGCCGGGCCGCGGGGCCGGTGACCCGCCTACGGCCGGCTCCCCTCCGGCTGCCACCCCAGCGCCCGCGATATCCCCCGCGCCGCCAGCCGCACCGCCGGGATCAGGGCCGGTACCTGAGCACCCTCCTGGGGGACGACGACCGACACGGCCGCGACCAGTGTCCCGTCCGGCCCGCGTACCGGCGCGGCCACCGAGAGGGCGTCCTCGGTGACCTGGCGGTCGCTCACCGCGACGCCCGAGCGGCGTACTTCGGCCAGGACGCGGCGCAGCCGGTTCGAGTCGGTGATCGTGTGCGGGGTGTAGGAGGCGAGCGGGCGGGCGCAGTACTCCTCCTGGAGGTCCGGATCGCCGTACGCCAGCAGGGCGAGGCCGACGCCGGTGACGTGCAGGGGCCAGCGGGCTCCGACGCGGATGTGGACGCCGACCGCGGAGCGCCCCGAGATCCACTCGATGTAGACGACCTCGGACCCGTCGCGCACCGCCAACTGCACGTTCTCGTGCGTGGCTTCGTACAGGTCCTCCAGGTACGGCAGCGCGACCTGCCGCAGTGCGAGGGCGCGGGGGGCGAGCGCCGCGACCTCCCACAGGCGCAGGCCGACGTGGTACGTGCCGGACTCGTCGCGCTCCAGGGCGCCCCACGCGGTCAGCGCGCCGACGAGCCGGTGCGCGGTGGTCAGGGTCAGCCCGGCCCGCCGGCTGATGTCCGTCAGGCTCAGCGCCGGGTGTTCGTGGTCGAACGCGGCGAGGACGGACAGCAGTCGGTCGGGCGCGGAGCGGGTGGTCATGGCCGGGCGTCTCCGGGATGGGCGAGGTCGTAGGGGCGGGGGTAGGCGGTCGGCCGGTACGCGAGGTAACGGCCCGGGGTGGTCGGATCCGCCTGCTGGGCGCGGGAGTTGAGGGTGGCGGGCGAGGTGTCCCAGCGGCCGGTGTCCAGTCGGTGCTCCAGGGTGTGCAGGGCGCCGACCATCTCGCCGGTGGTGAAGGTGCAGTGGCCGGGGCCGTCGACGTAGGCCTGGCTGAGCAGCGGTCCCGCGCCGGCGGCGGTGGCGGCCCGCCGGTAGGCGCTCTCGGACTGTACGGGGATCAGCGCGTCGCCGGTGGTGTGGATGTTCAGCTGGGGATCGGTGAGCCGGCCCGTGAAGGTGCTGGTCTGTCGCATCCAGCGTACGGCGGCGGGGTCGGCCAAGACACGCGGCGAGCGGGCGAGGGCCGTGAGGTCCTTCCGCAGTGACACGCCCGCCTCCTTGTAGAGCTCCGTCACCTCCTTGTACAGCGGGGAGCGCCCGAGCATGGCGGTGTAGTCGACACCGGTGTTCCAGGACGGGTTGCCGCCGGCGCGGCTCTCCGCCTCCTGCCGCCAGGAGAAGGCGGGCCTGGTCAGGAGACCGGTGACGGCCGCGTACTGGTTGGCCTGCTGCCCGTCCCAGTCGGCCGGGCCCGGCTCGGTCTGTGCGGGGTCGTTGTAGGCGGGGATGTTGTGCAGGGCGGCGGCCAGTGCGATCCGGGCGCGGCCCGCCGGCGTCTGCTGGGCCGAGGCCACCTTCGCGGTGAGGGCCTTCGACGCGTCGACCGCGGACGCCTGGTCGGCGAACCCGGCGAGCGGGATGTCGGCGTCCGGCGCGAGCAGGGTCTTCAGCGCGAACACCGGATCCAGGGTGCTGTTCCAGTTGGCGACGCCGCCCTGGACGAGCCCGCACATCGACAGCGATCCGTCGAAGCGGTCGGCGTGCCGCTCGGCCAGGGCCGTCGTCACGAGGCCGCCGTAGGACCTGCCCCAGGCGAGTGTCCGCCGGGCCGGGCCGAACTTCTTCGTGAACAGGTCCAGCGTGGCGAGTTGGTCGGGCACCGCGTCGGTGACGGCCCAGCCGTTCGTCGCGTACGAGGAGCCGATGAGGGCGTAGCCCTCCGCGAGGAGGTGGGCGGTCGTGGCCCCGCCGGAGTCCGAATCGGGCGAGTTCTGGCCCGGGTTGGGCGAGCCGGCGGGGCGGTAGCCGTGGCTGAAGAGGAGGACCGTGCCGTTCCAGTCGGCGGGTACGTCCATCAAGTAGGCCGCGCCCGAGGGGAGTCGGCCTTCGATGTGCGTGTCCGTCGGGGCCTGTGCCTGCGCGGGCAGGGCGGTCGTCGCGCACAGGGCGACGGTCAGTAAGGCGACGGGGGTGCGGGTTCTCATCGGGGAGCACCTTCCGGTGTGGGGGTGGTGGTGCGGGACGGGGACGGGTCGAGGGTGTCGGTATGGGTCTCGCGCATCCGCCAGACGGTGAGCGCGGTGATCGCCGCGCCCCCGCACAGCAGCAGGGAGACGGGGGTGCTGCCGCCGCCGTTCGAGGCGAGCAGGCTGCTCGCGATCAGCGGCGAGAACCCGGCGCCGACCAGGGTGGCCGCCTGGTAGCCGAGGGAGGCGCCGGTGTAGCGGACGCGGGTGCCGAACATCTCGGTGAGCAGGGCGCCGAGCGGGCCGTACATCGTGGACTGGGCGATGCCGTGGCCGAGGACGAGGGCGAGGATCAGCAGCCCGGGGGAGCCGGAGTCGACCAGGGCCAGCACCGGGAAGGCGAGGGCGGCCGAGGCGACGGCGCCGGCCAGGACCACCGGGCGGCGGCCGACCCGGTCGGACAGCGCGGACGCGGCGGGCAGCACCAGCAGGGCGACACAGGAGGCGACGGTCACGGCGGTGAGCACCTGCGGGCGGCTGTACCCGTGGTCGACCGCATACGAAATCATGAATCCGGTCAGCAGTGACTGGGCGGTGAACGCGCCGATGCCGACACACGCGGCCAGCAGCACCGGCTTCGGTCGCCGCAGCACCTCCACGACCGGGGGTTTCGCCGACGGCTCGCGCTTCACCTCGGCGAACAGCGGGCTCTCGGCGACCTTGAGGCGGACGAACATGCCGACGGCCAGCAGCAGGATGCTCAGCAGGAACGGCACCCGCCAGCCCCAGGAGCGGAAGTCGTCGTCGGGGAGGGTGGAGACCAGGGTGACCACGCCGGCCGAGAGCACGGAGCCGAGCGGGGCGCCGAGCTGGGTGAAGCTGGACCACAGGCCGCGCCGGGAGCCCTGGACGCGTTCGGCGTGCTCGACGACCATCAGGGTCGCGCCGCCCCACTCGCCGCCGATCGCGAGACCCTGCACGACGCGCAGGGTGACGAGGAGGACGGGGGCCCAGACGCCGATCATGTCGTAGGTCGGCAGCACGCCGATCAGGAAACTGCCGCAGCCCATCAGGGCCATGGTCAGCAGCATCATCGACTTGCGGCCGAGACGGTCGCCGAAGTGGCCGAAAACGATGCCGCCGAGCGGGCGGGCCACATAGCCCGCGGCGAAGGTGCCGAAGGCCGCGATGGTGCCGACCGCGGGGTCGGCGCCGGGGAAGAACAGGTCGCCGAAGACCAGTGCGGCGACCGTGCCGTAGACGAGGAAGTCGTAGAACTCCACTGCCGTGCCGAGCAGGCCGGACAGGGCGACGCGGCGCAACTGCCGCTGATCCGGGGATGGTTGACGGGCGGACGTGCGCGGTGGCTGCACGATGAGCTCCCTGGTGCCGATGCCGTGGGGGTGTCACCGGTGGGGGACTTCACCGGTGCGACCCCGGCGAAGTTAGGCATCAATCATGCGGCCGTCAATAAGTTGCACAATATTCAGCTCAGGCCGTCCTCCGCGATCCGCAGCAGCAGTGTGTGCAGCGCGTCCCGTTCGGCCGGGTCGAGCGGGCCGAGGAGTTCGTTGGTCACGCGCAGGCCGGCCTCGTCGGTGTCGCGCAGGAAGCCGCGGCCCCCCTCGGTGAGCACGACGATGCGGCTGCGGCGGTCGTCCGGGGAGGGTCGCCGCTCGGCGAAGCCCAGCTTCTCCAGGTCGTCGACCAGGCCGACGATCGCGCTCGGGTCGTAGCCGAGGGTCGTGCTCAGTTCGCGCTGGAGCGCGCCCCCGGACGTGGCGAGGAAGCGGAGCAGCGCGTAGTGGCGCAGGCGCAGGCCGGACTCCTGGAGGAAGCCGTTGAACAGTTGCCCGGAGCGCAGGCCCAGTCGGTACAGGAGGTAGCCGGTGTCCGCGTGCAGCCCGCGCATCCACGGCTCGTCGGCGTCGATCGGGGCGGGGCCTGCGGCGTGGTCGGGGGCGTGTGGCTGGCGGGCGATGGCGGGCTCCCTGGGAGAGGCCCCGGGCGGGGCGGTTCGACGTGCTGAGCGGTGGATGCGTGGTGTCCGGATCGGTGCTGGGTCCAGTCTGACGCACCGGACGGGCGGCAACAACTATTGACGTCACCAATTATTGCTCTTAGCTTCGATCTCGACGCCGCACAGCCGCGGCCGCATCACCCGTGTCATGTTGTGAAGGGACCCGCCCGTGCCCAGCATCGATCTCACCGGCAAGGCCGCCGTCGTCACCGGCAGCGGCCGGGGCCTCGGCCTCGCCTACGCCCACGCCCTGGCCGCCCACGGCGCGTCCGTGGTGATCAACGACGTCGACGAGGCCGTGGCCGAGCAGGCCGTGAAGTCCATCACCGCGGCGGGCGGCACCGCCGTCGCCGAGGTCGTCCCGGTCGGCACGACCGAGGCCGCCGACCGGCTCGTCGGCCGTGCCGTCGAGGAGTTCGGGCGCCTCGACATCCTGGTCACCAACGCGGGCATCCTGCGCGACAAGGTCCTGTGGAAGATGACCGACGAGGACTTCGACGCGGTCGTCACCACCCACCTCAAGGGCACCTTCACCTGCGCCCGTGCCGCCGCCGTGCGCATGCGCGAGCAGGGCGAGGGCGGCACCCTGATCCTGGTCGGCTCCCCGGCCGGACAGCGCGGCAACTTCGGGCAGACGAACTACGCCGCCGCCAAGGCCGGCATCGCCGCGATGGCCCGCACCTGGTCCATGGAGCTGGGCCGGGCCGGCATCACCGTGAACGCGATCGTGCCGGTCGCCGCCACCGCGATGACCGAGACCATCCCCGCCTTCGCGCCCTACATCGAGGCGATGAAGAACGGCGAGCCGCTGCCGGCCTTCCTCCGCAAGGGCGAGGGTTTCGGCACCCCCGAGGACTGCGCGGCCCTCGTCCCCTTCCTCGCCTCCGAGGCCGCCCGCTCGATCACCGGCCAGGCCATCGGCATCGGCGGCGACAAGGTGGCACTCTGGTCCCATCCGCAGGAGATCAGCGCGGCCTACGCCGACGGCGGCTGGACCCCCGAGACCCTGGCCGACGCCTTCCCCACGTCGGTCGGCGCCGAGCTCCAGACGGTCGGCATCCCGGCCCCCAAGTTCCCGGAGGCCTGACCATGACGACCCTCAATGTCGAGGATCTCGTCGCGATCGACGTCCACACCCACGCGGAGGTGTCCTCCAAGGGCCACTCCTCCCTGGACGACGACCTGCACGACGCCTCCTCCGCCTACTTCAAGGTCGAGGGCAAGCGGAAGCCGACCCTGGAGGAGACCGCCGCCTACTACCGGGAGCGGAAGATGGCCGCCGTGATCTTCACGGTGGACGCCGAGTCCGCGACCGGCACGGCCCCCGTGCCCAACGAGGAGGTCGCCGAGGCCGCCGCGGCCAACGCGGACGTCCTCATCCCCTTCGCGTCCATCGACCCGTTCCGGGGTAAGGCGGGCGTGAAGCAGGCCCGGCGCCTGGTCGAGGAGTACGGGGTGAAGGGCTTCAAGTTCCACCCCAGCATCCAGGGCTTCTTCCCCAACGACCGCTCGGTGGCGTACGACCTCTACGAGGTGATCGAGGAGACCGGCACCATCGCCCTCTTCCACACCGGCCAGACCGGCATCGGCGCCGGCGTGCCCGGCGGGGGCGGGATCCGGCTCAAGTACTCGAACCCGCTGCACGTGGACGACGTGGCCGCCGACTTCCCGCATCTGAAGATCATTCTGGCGCACCCGTCCTTCCCCTGGCAGGACGAGGCCCTCGCGGTCGCGACCCACAAGCCGGGCGTGCACATCGACCTGTCCGGCTGGTCGCCGAAGTACTTCCCGCCGCAGCTGGTGCAGTACGCCAACACCCTGCTCAAGGACAAGGTGCTCTTCGGCTCCGACTTCCCCGTCCTCACCCCCGACCGCTGGATGGCGGACTTCGCGAAGCTGCCGATCAAGGACGAGGTCAGGCCGAAGATCCTCAAGGAGAACGCCGCCCGCCTGCTCGGGCTGACAAAACCGTAAGGGGCGTGACATGCGCAACGAGGGACTGGGGTCGTGGCCCGCACGCCGGGCCCGCAAGACCCCGCACCGCACGGCCCTGGTCCACGGTGAGCAGTCGACGGACTACCGCACATTGCATACACGCACCACTCGCCTGGCCCACGCCCTGCGCACCCGAGGTATCCGCCGCGGCGACCGCATCGCCTACCTCGGCACCAACCACCCCTCCTATCTGGAGACGCTGTTCGCGGCGGGCGTCCTCGGCGCGGTGTTCGTGCCGCTGAACACCCGCCTCGCCGGCCCGGAGATCGCCTACCAGCTGGCCGACTCCGGTGCCAAGGCGCTCGTGTACGGCCCGTCGTTCCAGGGACTGGTCGCCGGACTGCCGGGCAGCACCGACGTGCGGACGTACGTCGAGGTCGGCGCCGAATACGAGGAGGCGCTGAGCTCGGCCAAGGACGAACCCATCGACGAGCCGGTCGGCGCCGACGACACCTGCATCATCATGTACACCTCGGGCACCACCGGCCGCCCCAAGGGCGCGATGCTCACCCACGGCAACCTCACCTGGAACGCGATCAACGTCCTCATCGACCACGATCTGCTCGCCGACGAACGCGCCCTGGTCTCCGCCCCGTTGTTCCACACGGCGGGCCTGAACATGCTCACCCTGCCGGTCCTCCTCAAGGGCGGCACCTGCGTCCTGGTCGAGGCCTTCGACCCGGAGGCCACCTTCGACCTGGTCGAACGGCACCGGATCACCTTCATGTTCGGCGTGCCGACGATGTTCGACCAGATCGCCCGGCACCCCCGCTGGCAGGACGCCGACCTGTCCTCCCTGCGGATCCTCACCTGCGGCGGCTCCCCGGTGCCGTCGCCGCTGATCGCCGCGTACCAGGAGCGGGGCCTGACCTTCCTCCAGGGCTACGGCATGACGGAGGCGTCCCCCGGGACGCTGTTCCTGGACGCCGAACACGCGGTGAGCAAGGCGGGTTCGGCCGGGGTGCCGCACTTCTTCAGCGACGTACGGGTGGTACGGCCGGACCTGGCTCCCGTCGACATCGACGAGACCGGCGAGGTCGTGGTCCGCGGGCCGCACGTCATGCCCGGCTACTGGGGGCTGCCCGAGGAGACGGCCGCCTCCTTCGCGGACGGCTGGTTCCGCAGCGGGGACGCGGCACGGGTCGACGAGGACGGTTACGTGTACATCGTCGACCGTATAAAGGACATGATCATCTCCGGTGGGGAGAACATCTACCCCGCCGAGATCGAGGACCTGCTCCTCGCCCACCCGGACATCGTCGAGTGCGCGGTCATCGGCGTGCCCGACGACAAGTGGGGCGAGGTGCCGCGCGCGGTCGTCGTCCCCCGCGAGGGCGCCTCGCCGGATCCCGACGAGGTACTGGCCTCGCTCGCCGGCCGGCTCGCCAAGTACAAGATCCCGAAGTCGGTCGTCGTCGCGGACGAACTCCCGCGCACCGCCTCCGGGAAGCTCCTCAAGTCCCGGGTGCGCAAGCGCTTCGGCACCCACTCCTGACCTTCACCTCTCAGCTTTCGACCTCCCAGCTAAGGAAAGCCACATGGGCATCACCGTCAACGGCCTCGACGAACTGAAGAAGCTCGCCGGCAGCGACCTCGGCACCAGCGAGTGGATCGAGGTCACGCAGGAGCGCATCAACACCTTCGCCGACGCGACCGGCGACCACCAGTGGATCCACGTGGACCCGGAGAAGGCCGCGGCGGGCCCCTTCGGCGCCCCCATCGCGCACGGCTATCTCACCCTCTCCCTCTTCATCCCGCTGTTCACCGAGCTGCTGGACGTCCAGGGCGTCACCACGAAGGTCAACTACGGCCTGAACAAGGTGCGTTTCCCCTCCCCGGTGAAGGTCGGCTCGCGCATCCGGCTGGTGGCGAAGCTGGTGGAGGTCGAGGACGTGCCGGGCGGTGTGCAGGTCGCCGTCGACGGGGCGATCGAGATCGAGGGCGGGACGAAGCCGGCGGCGGTGCTGCAGAGTCTGTCGCGGTTCTACGCCTGAGGGTTCACCGTGTCTCCGGTCGCTCAGTCCGTGACCTGCCGGTACGAGTGGACAGCCGTCGCCACCGCGCACACCCCCGGCGGGATCATCTCCGCCCGCAGGGTGCCGCTGTTCACGTCGTAGTCGACGCCCTCCGTCTCGAACGTGCCCGTGCACACGCTGCGTTGCGGTAGCGCGAACAGGCTTTTCACCGAGCCGGTGACCGGCTGCCCGTCCAGCTTCCGCGGGAGGTCGACCTGGAGGAGCGGCCGGATCTCGGGGAACAGCGTGCCGGTGGCGTCGTTCGAGGCGCACAGCAGGCGGGTGTCCGTCGCGAAGTCGCAGCCCTGGATGTCGCGCACCGGCTTGTCGAGCGTGATCTGCCAGGCCTCCTTCAGGTCGCCGCCCGTCTGGGGAGTGGCCGGGTTGAGCAGGGGGGCGGGGAAGACCTGGAGTCTGGTCTGCTCGCCCCACTCGCCCGACACCAGCCACTGCCCGTCGGGCGACACGGTGGCGAAGGAGCTGTTCAGCTTCTCACCCGGGTTGAGCCGGTGGACGTACTCGTAGCGCTTCCCGGACGGGGTGGTCACCGCGAACATCTTGGACGTGGCCGTGTCGGGCCCCTGGTAGGCGTCGAAGACGTACCCGCGCGCGATGTCCGGGTCGCCGACGTGGTTCCAGCCCTTGATGCGCAGGTCCAGGGGGATGGTGGCCGGCCCTCGGTACAGCAGTGAGCCGTCCGCGCGGCTGGCGAGTCCCTGGCCGCCGCCGAGTGTGTCGGTGTACGCCGTGCCGGTCTGCTCCCAGTGCGGGTCTCCGGCGGCGGACGCGGTGCTCACGCCGAGCGTGAGGGTACCTAATAAGGCGGCGAGGGTGAGCAGTTGACGCTTCATCAGGCACCTGCCACGTCGACGAAGATGGGGTTGGAATAGAACCACGTATCGGCCCACGGGTCACCGTTTCCGGGCTCGTGGGGGATCGGGCCGTGCGGGTCGACGGAGGCGCCCAGGTAGCCGGTGCCGTTGCGGTTGCCGTCGCTGCCGCGCAGCCGGACGTAGAAGGACTCGTCGCCCGCGGTGACCGGGATGCGCAGGGTGTACGTCCCCTTGCGGCCCAGGACGTCCGTCGTCCGGACGACCTTCGTGTCGGGCGCCCGCCAGGTGTCCCGGTCGGTCGCCGGGCCGCGCACCGCGCCCCGGATCACGTCCACGTGCGCCAACTCGGGCAGGATTCCCTGGGCGTTGGGCCGCGAGGCCGTCGTCACGGTGACATCGAGGCTGAGCCTGTCGCCCTTGCGGACGCGCAGCCGGCCGCCCAGGGTGACGCCCCGGCCGGCGTCGTGGGTCCGCTTCAGCCGTACGTCGAGACCGTCCAGCAGATGCCCGTGGTCGAGCCAGACCCGGCCCGCGCGCAGGCCGGACATCACCGCGCGGTAGCCGTAGCGGGTCACGCCCACGTGGGTGCGGCTGAACTGGCCGGGCCAGAAGTCGCCGCCCGGCTGCTCGGTGTCGGTGTTCACCGGGTCGGGGATGTGCCCGGTGTTGTCGAAGTTCTGCCCCGGCGCCCAGTCGCCGTTCTTCCAGGTGTCGAAGACCACCCGGTGCACATCGGAGTTGGTCGTGATCGTGAAGAGCTTGCCCTCGGCGAGCATCGCGTCCCACATGCCGCCGACCGTCGCCGTCATCCAGTCGAAGCCGCCGTACAGGACGTAGGCGTTCTCCGGATAGCCGGGCCAGGAGTTCGCGGACGGCTTGTTGGTGTACTCGCCGCGCTGCTGGCCCGATCCGACCCAGCCCGGGATGCCGCCGCCCTGCGCACCGGGCGCGCCCTCCATGCCGATCATGATCTCGGGGGCCGCGTCCCGCCAGTTGCGCATCTCGTGCGGCGAGTCGATGCCCAGGCGGGACGGGTGGTTGGCGAAGACCAGCACGTCGTCGACGTATCCGGTGCGGCGCTGTTCGGCGAGCCACTGGATGGCCTTGACGGCGTGCGCCTCGTTGCGGGGGGTGTCGGGATCCGTGGGACCGCCCGCCGTGTAGCCGAGCAGTTTGCCGTCGTAGGCGAGCTCGAACCGGGTGAGCAGGTCGACCTCGTGAGGACCCGGCGCCGCGAAGATCGTGCAGTGCTCGGCGCCCGGGATGTACCACTCCAGGCCCTGGAAGATCAGCTGGCGCGGGTTCCGGGCGCGGGCCGTGAGGATCTCCTCGTGCTCCAGCTTCGCCCCGTACCGGGCGTGCCCGAAGTTGGAGTGCTCGTTGAACACCATCCAGTCGAGGCCGTACTTGGCGGCCCCCTGAGTGATCTGGTGGAACGTGTACTTCGCGTCGTGGCTGTACACGGAGTGGACGTGGTGGTCGCCGACCAGGTAGGCGAGATGCGGATCGTCGCCGCCGTAACGCTGCCCGGAGGCCGCCGCGGGCACGGCCGCCGGGCCGAGGGCGAACGCGGCGCCGAACAGGCCCGCGCGGCGAAGGAGTTGGCGTCGGGAAACGCCCTGCGGATCGAGGTCTGCGGGGGAGACGGACGGGTCGGCCCAGACGGGCAGCTGCTGCTCGTTCATCGTGTCTGTCCTCTGAAGGGTGGGTCAGTGGTTCATGAACGACGTGACGGGCAGCGCCCGTTCGACGATCCGGACGTCGCCGAGCCGGCCGTAGAGGATCTGGTCGATCCGGCCGCCGTACTCGTAGCCGCCGAGCAGCCACGGCAGCCCGACCGAGGTGAGCCCCACGGAGCGCGCGGTGGGGTTGCGGGCGACGGGGCAGCCCTGGACGTACATCGTGGTGTGGGAGCCGTCGTTGACGACGGCGACGTGCCACCACACCTCACGCGCCGTCTCGTCGCCCCAGTTCGTGGCGATGCCCTCCTGGTTGAGCGGCCGCACCGCCCACTGCGGGCCGGGACCGTCGGACAGGGAGAGCGTGGCCAGCGGCTCGTCCGGGTCGTCCTCGGTCTTTCCCGCGGCGCCGCCCGTGCCGGTGCGGCTGACCAGCCCGCCCCAGGCGTTGTGGGAGGGGTCCCAGTCGGCGGGGACGCGGTAGAAGGCCTCGATGGTGTAACCGGCCTTGAAGGTCGCCGAGTTGAGGGGCGCGCCGTCGACCGTGCGCAGGTAGGCGCCCTTCAGCGGGGACTTGAAGCCGTGGAACTCCAGGCTGCCGTGGCCGGGCTGGTCCGGGTGGTGGTCCGAGGACCAGGTCAGCGTGGCACCGCCCACCGACAACGGGGTGAGGTCGTTGCCACGCCCGGACAGGTCACGGACGGTGCCGGTGGCGGCCGCTCCGTCGTCGTGCCCGTCGAAGCGCCAGTAGGCCACCGTGCCGGGGACCAGCATCCTCGACGCGGGACGTGCCGGGCGCGGGGGCACCGGGGCGAAGCCGGAGAAGCGGTCCGCGAAGTCGATGTCGACGGAGAACCGGTCGGCGTCGCCGCTGAGTTCGATCTCCTGCCGCTCCAGCTCGTTGAGCCCCTCCGCCGCCCGGCCCAGGATCCACGGGGAGACCGTCTCGACGTCGATGACGTCCCGGTCCAGGTCGAAGTGGTAGAGGCGGATCATCGCCGCGCCGCCGAAGTAGCGGTTCTGGTAGTTCGTCAGGTGCAGGTGGACGTCGTTCCCCGCCGCGTTCTTGCGGGTCGCGCGACCGGCGGGCCAGTAGTGCCCGTTGAGGGTGAGGAAGATCTGGTCGTGGTCCGCGATCAGCCTGTCCCACAGCTGCTGCCCGTACGCCGACAGGCTGTCGTCCTCGACGACCAGCTCGTGCGTGGTGAGGATCACCGGAGTCTTCGGGTGCTGGGCCATGACCTGCTTGGCCCAGGCGTACCCCTTCGCCGACAGCCGCCAGTCCAGTGCGAGCACCATCCACTCCCGGCCGGCCGCCTTGAAGAGGTGGAAGGTGTTGTAGCCGTCCGGGGAGGCGCCGCCGAACGTCGGCCCGCCCTGGAACCGCTGCGGCCCGAAGGCGTTCAGGTACGGCGTCGGGCCCCGCTGGTCGTCGGTCGACGACCGCACGTCGTGGTTGCCGGCCAGGACGCTGTAGCCGACGCCGCGCCGGTCCAGGAGCCGGAACGCCTCGCTGATCGCGGTGACTTCGGACTGGGCGCCGTTCTCCGTGAGGTCGCCGAGGTGGGACAGGAAGACGATGTTCTCGTCCTTGCCGTGCTCCAGCAGATAGCGCAGGGACGCCTCGAACGGTGCCTTGTCGATGCTCGGCCCGTCGAAGAGGTACTGCGTGTCGGGCATGACGGCGAGCGTGAAGCGACGGCTGTCCGGGTCCGGCCGCCAACTCGCCGCGGAAGCCGCGGAAGCCGGGGCCGCCTCGGCGGCAGTCGGCAGCGCGAGAGAGGCCGTCGCGGCGGCACCCAGCAGCGCCGTCGCCCGCAGGAAACCGCGTCTTCCGGCACCGGCCTGCGCGGCCTCACCCTGGTCGTGCTCATGCGAAACGCACACGTGTGCTCCGTAACACTGCGTAAAAGGTGACAGAGAAGGCGTGGGGGGAGATCAGAGGGCGCGCAGGGTCCAGCTCCAGCGGTGGACACCCGGTGCGATGAGGTACGACGGTGAGGTGTCGGGTCCGCACGAGGCGGTGCCCAGCCCGCGGTGGGCCGCGTCGAGATGGACCACGCACCCCGCCCTCGGGACGAGTTCGTCATGATGGGTCACGGCGGTCAGGTCGTCGGCGCGGTAACGGGTCACGGACACCTGCCGCGGCTCGTCCAGCGCGACCGTGAGACCGGTGGCGTCCGGCGCGGACAGCGTGAACCGCCGTACGCCGTGCCGCCCGCCGCTCTCCTGCGGACGCAGATACGGGGTGAACAACTCGTCCACCGGTACGCAGTGATGGCCGACGGGCGCCCCGAAACCGCGGTCCGGATACGACTCCCAGGGGCCCTGCCCGTACCACTCCATCAGGTCCAGACCCGCCACCGTCTCGAACACCGACCCGACCCGCGCCACATCGGCGAGCCCGTCCGGCAGTTCGGCCCGCTCCTCGACGCGGATGCCGCCCTCGACCGGCGTGAACACCTGCACATGGCGGACGACACCCGGCTCCGTCGCGTACTCGGCGTGCACGGTGACCTGCCCCGCCACCCGGCGTACGTCGACGACCTTGCGCACCGGCGTTTCCAGCCCCCAGGTCCGCCAGCGCAGCGCCGTCCCGCCCAGCTCGTCGTTGTCGGTGGGCGCCCGCCACAGCGAGAGAACGGGTGCGGAGGCGAGCAGGGGGTGTACCAGCAGCCCCTCCCCGTCGACCTCGACGGAACGGTTCTGCATCACCGGGGCAGAGCTCTCGAAGGGCGCCGCCGCGCGCAGCCGCACCTGCGGCAGACACACCACCGTCCCGCGCGGGGCCCACGGCTCGTCGTCGGCGGTCGTCACCCGCAGCGTCAGCCAGGCCTCGCCGCCGTCCTCGGGCAGCTCGAACGGCAGCGGCACCGCCGCCGTCTCACCGGGGCGCAGATCGGGCAGCTCGGCGGGCGCGGTCAGCGTGCCGCCGTCGGCCAGGGCCAGCTCCCACCGGGCGGACAGCCAGTCCGTGCCGCGGAAGTGCTGGTGGTTGCCGACGACGACGCCCTCGTGCCGGAAGCACTCCAGCCGCACCGGCGCCGCGATCTCCCGGTGCTCGTACATCACGGGCTTGGGGGTGCGGTCCGGGAAGACCACGCCGTCCGCGATGAACGCGCCGTCGTGGATCCGCTCCCCGAAGTCGCCGCCGTACGCCCAGCGGTGGCCGGGCGCGGCGACACCGTTGTCATAGAGTCCGGCGCCCCCGCGGCCCACCGGTCTTCCGTCGTTCACACGCTGAAGGATGCCGTGGTCCCAGAACTCCCAGATGAAGCCGCCCTGAAGACCCGGGGTGGACTCGATGGCGGCCCAGTGGTCCGCCAGCGTGCCGTTGCTGTTGCCCATCGCGTGGGAGTACTCGCACTGGATGAGCGGCTTGGTCTGCTCGCCGGACAGCGCGTGCGCGACACAGTCCTCCAGCGCCGCGTACATCGGACAGGCGATGTCGGAGGCGAGGTCCGGGTCGGCCCAGCCGAGCTTGGCGGCGCCCTCGTACTGGATCGGCCGGGTCGGATCGTGCCGGCGTACCCAGCCCGCCGCCGCGTCGTGATTGGCGCCGTAGTCGGACTCGTTGCCCAGCGACCAGATGATCACCGAGGGATGGTTCTTGTCCCGCAGCACCATCCGGGACACCCGGTCCACGAAGGCGTTCAGATAGCGCGGGTCGTCGGCGATCTCGTGGGCGTGGTCGTGGGACTCGATGTCCGCCTCGTCGACGACATAGAAACCGAGCTCGTCGGCGAGGTCGTACAGCGCCGGATCGCCCGGGTAGTGGGAGGTGCGGATCGCGTTGAAGCCGAAACGCTTCAGCACGACCAGGTCGGCGCGCATGTCGTCGTACGACACCGTCCGCCCGGTCAGCGGATGGAAGTCGTGCCGGTTGACGCCCCGGACGAACACCCGCTCGCCGTTGACCAGCAGGTCCCGCCCGACGATCTCGACGTCCCGGAAGCCGACGCGGTGGTGCGAGGCGTCGGCGACCGTGCCGTCGGCGCGGTGCAGCCGCACGGTCAGGTCGTAGAGCTCGGGCGTCTCGGCGTTCCAGGTACGCACGTCGGCGACCGTGGTCTGCAGCCGGGCCTCACCGAGGAAGTCGGAGACGCGGTCGTCGTCGGTGTTGGCCCGGTCGAACTCGGTGTCCTGCGTGAGCAGGTGACCGTCGAGCTCGCCGCTGACGTACCAGCCCTCGGGCAGCGCACCGCCGCCGCCCGCCTCCCGCACCCGGCAGTCGACCCGCAGCTCCCCGTACCGGCCCGCCCGCACGCTCACGTCGGCGAGGTGCAGCGGATCCGTCGCGTACAGCAGCACCGACCGGGTGACGCCCCCGTGCCACCACTGGTCCTGGTCCTCGATGTGCGAGGCGTCCGACCACTTCACGACCGTCAGTCGTACGACGGCCCGCTCGCCGGCCCGCACCAGCCCCGTCAGGTCGAAGTCGGCGGCCAGATGGGAGTCCTTGGAGATGCCGACCGGCCGCCCGTCCACGTGCACGAGGAGGACGCTCTCGGCGGCCCCGACCTGGAGCACGATCCGCCGCCCCGCCCACTCGGCGGGCACGTCCACCGTGCGCTCGTACACACCCGTCGGATTGTCGGCGGGCGACAGTGGGGGGAATTCTGTATACGGCATACGGACGTTCGTGTACTGCGGAAGGTCGTCGGTGTCCTGCATGGTCCAGACACCCGGAACGTATGCCGACGACCACACCTCCGCGACCGGCGCGTCCGGGGCCGGCAGCAGCTGGAAGCGCCAGTCGCCGTCCAGCTTCAGCGCCCCGGGGCGGCGGTCCGTGGCGTTCATCGGCAGCCGCCCCCAGGACGTCACCTCGGGTGTCTCCCAGGGGCGCAGCGCCAGCAAGGGGTCCATCAGCGGATGGCTCCCTTGCCGAGGTCGCCGATGATCTGCTTGGCGCCGATCGCGAAGACGATCAGCAGCGGGACGAGGGCGAGCAGCGCGCCGGTCATCACCATGCCGTAGTCGGTGGTGCCGTGGACGCCGTTGAGCTGGGACAGCGCGACCTGGAGGGTGACGTTGTCCGGATTCGTCAGGGCGATCAGGGGCCAGGCGTAGTCGTTCCACTGGGCCATGAAGGTGAAGATGCCGAGGAAGGCGAGACCCGGGCGGACGACCGGGAGGGCGACGTGCCAGTACTGGCGCAGGAAGTTCGCCCCGTCGATCTTCGAGGCGTCCAGCAGTTCGTCGTGGATCGCGCTCTGCATGTACTGGCGCATCCAGAAGATGCCGAACGCGTTGGCCGCGGCCGGCACGATCAGCGCTGTCATCGACCCGATCCAGCCGATCTTCGCCATGATCACGAACTGCGGGATGATCGCCATCTGTGTCGGCACCATGAAGATCGCCATCAGCACGACGAACAGCAGCCTGCGGCCCGGGAAGTCGAACTTGGCGAAGACGAACGCGGCCAGCGAGTCGAAGAACAGGACCAGGAAGGTCACCGCACACGCCACGAGCAGCGAGTTGAACATCGAGCCGACGAAGTCGATGTTGTCGAAGAGACTGCGCGCGTTCTCGAGGAAGTGAGAGCCGGGCAGCAGCTTCGGCGGGTAGGAGAAGATCTCGGTCGACGTGTGCGTCGACATGATGATGGCCCAGTAGAACGGGAAGGCCGACAGCAGCAGCCCGATGACGAGGACCGCGTGCAGCGCGATGCCCCGGCGCCGGACGCCCTGTATGCCCTTGGGGCGCCTTGTGCCCTGGATGGATGCCATGGTGTTCCGGCCTCCCTAGTCTTCGTCGCGGCGCTGCACCAGCCGCCAGTTGATGATCGAGAAGATGACGACGACGAGGAAGATGCCCCACGCCACGGCGGCGCCGTAGCCGAAGTCGTTGTTGTCGAAGGTCTGCTGGAAGAAGTAGAGGACCATCGTCCGGCCCGCGTGGTCCGGACCGCCGGAGAACGTCGAGTCGTTCGAGGTGTTCTGCAGCAGGACCTGCGCCTCGGTGAAGCTCTGCAGGCCGGTGACCGTGGAGACCACGAGCACGAACAGCAGGGTCGGCCGCAGCAGGGGCAGCGTGATCCGGAAGAACGTCTGCAGGGGCCCGGCGCCGTCCATGCGCGCCGCCTCGTACAGCTCGCTCGGGATGGTCTGCAGACCCGCGAGGAAGATGATCGCGTTGTAGCCGACCCATTGCCAGGTCATCAGCGTCGCGATGGCGACCTTGATGCCCCACGGCGTGTTCAGCCAGGCCACCTGGTCCAGACCCGCGGCCTGCAACAGGGCGTTCACCAGGCCGAAGTTGGTGGAGAACACCGAGCCGAAGACGATCGCGATCGCCACCACCGAGGTGACGTTCGGCAGGAAGTAGGCGAACCGGTAGACGTTCTTGAAGCGGACCGCCGCGTTGAGCATCACGGCCGTGACCATCGCCAGGAAGATCATGGGGAAGGTGGCCAGCGCCCAGATGATGATCGTGTTGCCGATCGAGCTCCAGAAGTCGCTGTCGCTCACCAGGTACTGGTACTGCGACAGGCCCGCCCACTCCATCGAGCCGAGGCCGTCCCAGCGGTGGAAGGACAGGTAGAGCGAGAAGCCGACGGGGATCAGACCGAAGGCGATGAACAGCAGATAGAACGGGGAGATCGCGGCATACAGGTGCCAGTACTTGCGCCACCCGTTCCTCGGCCGCACGGCGGGCGGGTCCGCCAGGACCACGGGGGGCTTGTCCAGGGCGGGGACGGTGGCCATCAGTAGCTCACCCCCAGGTGCTTCGCGATCCGCCGGCACTTGCTCATGGCGTCACTCCAGGCCTTCTCCGGGTCCTTGCCGAGGACGCCGACGTTCTTGATCTCGTCCTTGATGGGTTGCCCGAGTGCCACGTCGAAGGGGCTGTTGTAGGCGACCACGATCTTCTGCGCTGCGGGCCCGAAGACGTCCGTCGTGACCTGGCCGCCGAAGAACGGGTCGGGTTCGCGCAGTTGCTGCAGGCCGTACGAGGCCGGGGTGGAGGGGAAGAGTCCCGCGTCGACGTACCCCGAGGCCTGGTTGGCCGCGTTGAGCATCCACGCGATGATCTCGAAGGCCCGCTCGGGCTCCCGGCACTCCTTGGTGATCGACAGGAAGGAGCCGCCGTTGTTGGAGGGCCGCACCGGCATGTCGGCGATCCGCCACTTGCCCTTCGTCTTCGGGTTGCCGTTCTTGATGTCGTACGTCGCCCAGGAGGCGCCGAGCTGGCTGGGCAGTTTGCCGGAGTCCACCGCCGAGATCTGGTCCGGGGTGCCGGTGACCAGGTTGGAGACGATCCGGCGCCGCTTGGCCTCCACGGCCAGCGCCCAGGCCGCCCGCACATGCTCCTGGTCGCCGATGAAGTTGCGGTCCTTGTCGACGTACCGCTTGCTGCCCTGCTGCACCACGTTCTCGAAGACGCTGTTGACGTCGGTGAGCAGGGAGGTCCCCGGTATCCGCTGCCGGAGCTGCTCGCCCGCCGCGAAGTACTTCTCCCAGGTGTCGAGCTCCCGGGACACGTCGGCGGGCTCGTACGGCAGTCCCGCCTTGCGGAAGACCTCGTACTGGTAGAAGTGCGCGACCGGCCCGCAGTCGATGGGGAAGCCCACCATGGAGCCGTCGTCGGCGATGCCCTGGTCCCACTTCCAGGACAGGTACTGGCTCTTGTACTTCTCCGCGCCCAGGGTCCGCAGGTCCACGAACTGGTCCGCGTTGGGCAGGTAGGACGCCATGTCCTCGCCCTTGAGGCCGGCGATGTCGGGGATGTGGGCGCGGCCGGCCATCGTGGTGATCAGCTTGGAACGGTAGTAGCCGCCGATCTTGACGGCCTTGAGGTCGACCGTGCTGTCGTAACGGGCCTTGGCCTTGTTGATGACCGAGTCGCCCAGGCCGCCGTCCCAGTACCACAGGACCATGTTCCGGCCGGTCGAGCCGGTCGGAACGGCACAGCCGGACGCCAGGCCGCCCAGCGCGGTGGCGGCCGTGCCGGCCAGGCCCGCGCGCAGGAGGCCTCTTCGTGAGAGCCGCACAGCTCCCACCGCCTTTCGGATCTGTTCGTGACTTCGCATACGAGGGGGGATGTCGGGGGTCTTACCAGCCCGGTGGGGGGGGTCAGTGCTGCCGTGCGGGAGGCGTCACCGGGGCGTACTGGACGGGCGGACCGGGATCGGCGGGCAGCCGCTCGGCCAGGAAGCCGTACGTCCGCTTCAGCTCGGGATCGGTCAGGGAGCGCCACCAGCGGTCGATGCCGTACCAGCCGGGCGCCGCCAGCGCGCCGCCGTGGTGCTGTACGGACAGGCCGGCGGCCAGTACGGCGAACCGCAGCCGTTCCTCCAGTGGCCAGCCGCCGAGCGAGGCCGCCACGAAGCTCGCGCCGAAGACGTCCCCGGCGCCTGTCGCGTCCAGGACGTCGAGGTCGAGGGCGGGGACGTCGGCGTACTCGCCGGTGCTCTGGTCCACGGCGACCGCGCCGTCGCCGCCGCGGGTCACCACCGCCACCGGCACCAGCTCGGAGAGCGTGCCGAGGGCCGCGACCGCGCTGTCGGTGCGGGTGTAGGCCATCGCCTCGGTCTCGTTGGGCAGGAAGGCGTGGCACAGGGAGAGCTGGTCCAGGAGGGCGGTGGACCACTCCTGGGTGGGGTCCCAGCCGACGTCGGCGTAGATCTGGGTGCCGTTCGCGGCGGCCTTGGCGAGCCAGGCGCGCGGCTCGGCCTCGAGGTGCACGAGGGCCGTGCGCGCCTCGGGCGGGTCGCCCATCAGTGCGTCCTGCGAGTACGGCGGTTCCTGGCCGTGCGTGACGAGGGCCCGGTCCTGGCCGTGCGCGAGCGCGACGGTGACCGGGGTGTGCCAGCCCTGGGCGACGCGGGACAGCGAGAGGTCGACGCCTTCCTGGCCGGCGAGGATCTCCCGGCAGTACGCGCCGTAGAAGTCGTCGCCGAAGACCGTCGCCAGACAGGTCCGCAGGCCGAAGCGGGCGGCGGCGGCGGCCAGGTTGGCGATGCCGCCGGGGCCGCAGCCCATGCCGGCCGTCCAGATCTCCTCGCCCGGCGTGGGCGGCCTGTCCAGACCGGTGAGGACGAGGTCGTAGAAGAGCAGCCCGGTCAGCAGCACGTCGGGCCGGTCGTCGTCCACGCGCACATCCTCTCGTCGGGAGAGCTCGTCAAAACTCTTCATTTCGTGACCGGAATCGTGCGCTGCTCGGCGACATTGGTCAAGACCTCAGCAGAAGTGAGCATGGAAATGATTGAAGATGACGAGTAGTGTTCACGTCGTGCTGGCAGAACGACGACATCAACTCATCCTGCGGGTCCTTCGCTCCGGCGGGCCCGCGGCCGTGACCGATCTCTCCGAGCAGCTGGGTGTGAGCCCCGCCACGGTCAGACGTGACCTCGTCAAACTCGAGGAGGACGGCCTGCTGACGCGGGTGCACGGCGGCGCCGTGGCCGACGAGGGCGACCAGCCCTTCGCCGAGGTCGCCGAGGTGCGCGTGGCCCAGAAGGACGCCATAGCCGCGCACGCCGCCGCCATGGTCGCCGACGGTCAGTCGGTGCTGCTCGACATCGGCACCACCGCCTACCGCCTGGCCCGCCAGCTGCACGGCCGCCGCCTCACCGTGATCACCAGCAACCTCGTGGTCTACGAGGAGCTCGCCGACGACGAGGGCATCGAGCTGGTGCTGCTCGGCGGCATGGTCCGCCGCGAGTACCGCTCCCTGGTCGGCTTCCTCACCGAGGACAACCTGCGCCAGCTGCACGCCGACTGGCTCTTCCTCGGCACCAGTGGAGTGCGCCCCGGTGGGCAGGTGATGGACACGACGGTCGTCGAGGTCCCGGTGAAACGGGCCATGATCAAGGCCAGTGACAAGGTCGTCCTGCTCGCCGACTCGGCGAAGTTCCCGGGTACCGGCATGGCGAAGGTCTGCGGTCCCGAGGACCTGGACGCGGTGGTGACGAACGCGCCGGTGAACGCGGCGACGCGGTCCTCCCTGGAGGAGGCCGGCGTCGACGTGGTCCTGGCAGGAGAACCAGGAAAGGCGGGCGCAGCGTGAAGCTGACGATTCTGGGCGGCGGCGGATTCCGCGTACCGCTCGTGTACGGGGCGCTGCTGACGGACCACGCCGAGGGCCGGGTCACGGAAGTCGTTCTGCACGATCTGGACGACAGCCGACTGTATGCAGTCGCCCGTGTACTGGATGAGCAGGCCGCCGGCGTACCCGACGCGCCCAAGGTGACCGCCACCACCGACCTCGACGAGGCCCTGCGCGGCGCCGACTTCATCTTCTCCGCGATCCGCGTCGGCGGTCTGGAGGGCCGGGCCCACGACGAGCGGGTGGCGCTGGCCGAGGGTGTCCTCGGCCAGGAGACCGTCGGCGCGGGCGGCATCGCCTACGGTCTGCGGACGGTCCCCGTCGCCGTCGACATCGCGCGCCGTGTGGCCCGCCTTGCCCCCGACGCCTGGCTCATCAACTTCACCAACCCGGCCGGACTGGTCACCGAGGCCATGTCCCGCCACCTCGGCGACCGCGTCATCGGCATCTGCGACTCGCCGGTCGGCCTCGGCCGTCGTATCGCCCGCGTGCTCGGCGCGAACCCGCGCGAGGCCTGGATCGACTACGTCGGCCTCAACCACCTCGGCTGGGTCCGCGGCCTGCGCGTCGCCGGCCGCGACGAGCTCCCGCGTCTGCTCGCCGACCCCGATCTGCTCGGTTCCTTCGAGGAGGGCAAGCTCTTCGGCGTCGACTGGCTGCAGTCCCTGGGCGCGATCCCCAACGAGTACCTGCACTACTACTACTTCAACAGGGAAGCCGTCCGCGCCTACCAGCAGGCCGAGAAGACCCGCGGCGCCTTCCTCGCCGACCAGCAGGCCCGCTTCTACGAAGAGATGAAGCGCCCCGACGCGGCCGCCCTGACCGCCTGGGACCGCACCCGCGCCGAGCGCGAGGCCACCTACATGTCCGAGAACCGGGAGACGGCCGGCGCCGGCGAGCGCGACGCCGACGACCTGTCCGGCGGCTATGAGAAGGTGGCCCTCGCCCTGATGCGGGCCATCGCCCGCGACGAGCGCACCACCCTGATCCTCAACGTCCGCAACCAGGGCACCCTCTCGGTGCTCGACTCGGACGCCGTCATCGAGGTGCCCTGCCTGGTCGACGCCAACGGCGCGCACCCGGTCGCCGTCGCCCCGCTGCCCGACCACGCCACCGGCCTGGTCTGCGCGGTCAAGGCCGTCGAGCGGGAGGTGCTGGCCGCCGCCGAGTCCCACTCCCGTGCGACGGCCGTGAAGGCCTTCGCGCTGCACCCGCTGGTCGACTCGGTCAACGTGGCCCGGCGCCTGGTCGAGGGGTACACCGACGTCCACCCCGGTCTCGCGTACCTTGACTGAACGCGCTCGGTAAGCGCTTTCCACCCTTTCTGGCTTCCCTGGTTCCTGGAGATCTTCATGCACGACGAACGCCGCCGGATCGAGGAGCGCGTCGAGCGCGTCCACACCCAGCGCATCAAGCCCGCGATCTACGCGGCCACCGTCCCCTTCGAGGTCGAGGCCTGGCAGGCGCCGGGGGAGCCGGTCCCGTTCGCGGAGGCCGCGGCCGCGCCCTACGAGCCCTTCGCGATGGACACCCCGTGGGGTCCGCCGTGGGGCACCACCTGGTTCCGGATGCGCGGGCAGGTCCCCGCCGAGTGGGCCGGAAAGCGCGTCGAGGCGGTCATCGACCTCGGTTTCGTGGGCGACTGGCCCGGCAACCAGGCCGAGGCGCTGGTCCACCTCACGGACGGGACGCCCCTGAAGGCGGTCAACCCGCTCAACCAGTACGTGGCGATCGCCAACCCCGCGACGGGCGGCGAGGTGATCGACTACCTGGTCGAGGCGGCCTCCAACCCCGACATCCTCGCGAACAACTTCTCGGCCCCGACCCCGATGGGCGACATCCTGACGGCGGGCGACAAGCCGCTGTACACCTTCCAGCGGGCCGACCTCGCCGTCCTCGACGAGGAGGTCTGGCACCTCGACCTGGACCTCCAGGTGCTGACCGAGCTCATGGTCCACCTCGCCGAGCACGAGCCGCGCCGCCACGAGATCATGCACGCCCTGGACCGGGCCATGGACACCCTCGACCTGGACGACGTCTCCGGCAGCGCGGCCGCCGTCCGCGAGGTGCTCGCCCCCGTCCTGGCCCGGCCCGCCCACGCCAGCGCCCACACCGTCTCCGGCGTCGGCCACGCCCACATCGACTCCGCCTGGCTGTGGCCGATCCGCGAGACCAAGCGCAAGACGTCCCGCACGTTCTCCAACGTGACGTCCCTGGCCGACGAGTACGAGGACTTCATCTTCGCCTGCTCACAGGCCCAGCAGTACGAGTGGGTGCGCGACAACTATCCGAAGGTCTGGTCCCGCATCCAGGACTCGGTGAAGAAGGGCCAGTGGGCCCCGGTCGGCGGCATGTGGGTCGAGGCCGACGGCAACCTGCCCGGCGGCGAGGCGATGGCCCGTCAGCTCATCCACGGCAAGCGGTTCTTCATCGAGCACTTCGGCGTCGAGACCAAGGGCGTCTGGCTGCCGGACTCCTTCGGCTACACCGCGGCCTACCCGCAGCTCGCCAAGCTCGCCGGCAACGAGTGGTTCCTCACCCAGAAGATCTCCTGGAACCAGACCAACAAGTTCCCCCACCACACCTTCTGGTGGGAGGGCATCGACGGCACCCGTATCTTCACCCACTTCCCGCCGGTCGACACCTACAACGCCCGCTTCAGCGGCGAGGAGATGGACCGCGCGGTCCGCAACTACCGTGAGAAGGGCGGCGGTACGCGCTCGCTGGCACCCTTCGGCTGGGGCGACGGCGGTGGCGGCCCCACCCGCGAGATCATGGAACGGGCGCGCCGGCTCGCCGACCTGGAGGGCTCGCCCAAGGTCGTCATCGAGCACCCCGACGCGTTCTTCGCCAAGGCCCGCGAGGAGTACGAGGAGGCGCCGGTCTGGAACGGCGAGCTCTACCTGGAGCTGCACCGCGCCACCTACACCTCCCAGGCCCGCACCAAGCAGGGCAACCGCCGCAGCGAGCACAAGCTGCGCGAGGCCGAGCTGTGGGCGACGACAGCCGCGCTGCACGCGCCGGGCTACGCCTACCCGTACGAGAAGCTCGACCGGCTGTGGAAGACGGTCCTGCTGCACCAGTTCCACGACATCCTGCCGGGCTCCTCGATCGCCTGGGTGCACCGCGAGGCGGAGGCCGAATACGCCCGGGTGGCCGAGGAGCTGGAGGCGCTGACGGCCGAGGCGGTCGCGGCGCTGGGCACCGGCGGCACCCGCGTGTTCAACACCAGCCCCTGCGACCGGGCGGAGGTCGTCCGTACGGCCGACGGCACACCGGCGTACGTGGAGGTCCCCGCGGGCGGCAGCGCGCCCCTGACCGACGCCGAACCCGCGCAGCCGGTGAAGGCAAAGGGTCTGGTCCTCGACAACGGTCTGGTCCGTGTACAGGTCGCGGAAGACGGCACACTGTCTTCTGTCTACGATCTGCGGTCGAACCGCGAAGTGCTGGCCGACAAGGGCAATCTGCTCCGCCTGCACACCGACCTCCCGAACTACTGGGACGCCTGGGACATCGACAAGCACTACAAGAACCGCTTCACGGATCTCCTGTCCCCCGACTCCGTCGAGGTCGTCTCGGCCGACCCCCTGCTCGGCGCGATCCGCGTCACGCGGTCCTTCGGCAAGGGCTCGACGCTCACCCAGACCATCACCCTGCGCGCCGACAGCCCCCGCGTCGACTTCGAGACCGAGATCGACTGGCACGAGGCCGAGAAGATCCTCAAGGCCGGCTTCCCGGTGGACGTCCGGGCGGCGCACTCCTCCGCGGAGATCCAGTTCGGCCACGTCCAGCGCCCCACCCACACCAACACCAGCTGGGAGGCGGCCCGCTTCGAGGTCTCCGGCCACCGCTGGGTGCACATCGGCGAACCCGGCTACGGCGTCGCGGTCATCAACGACTCCACCTACGGCCACGACGTCTCCCGCACGGTCCGCGAGGACGGTGGTACGACCACCTCGGTCCACCTCAGCCTGGTGCGCGCCCCGCGCATCCCGGACCCCGAGGCCGACCAGGGCAAGCACAGGTTCACGTACTCCCTGCTCCCCGGCGCCACGATCGGCGACGCGGTCGCCGAGGGCTACGCCCTCAACCTGCCGCTGCGCGTGGCGGACGCGGCGGGCGCACCCGAGCCGGTGGTGTCCGTGGACGGCGACGGCGTGACCGTCGAGGCGGTCAAGCTCGCCGACGACGAGTCCGGCGACGTGGTCGTGCGGTTGTACGAGTCGAGCGGCGGCCGCGCCCGGGGCGTGCTGCGCACCGGATTCCCGCTCGCCGGCGCGCAGGTCACCGACCTGCTGGAGCGGCCGCTGCCCGACGAGGCAGCGGAGATCGACGACGACGGCGGGATCGCGGTCTCGCTGCGCCCCTTCCAGGTCCTGACGCTCCGTCTGCGGCGCGGCGCCACCGGCCGGTAGCGACCGGCCCCCCAGGGGCGGGCACGCTCGCCGCGCCCGCCCCTTTCCCGAAGCGACCTTGCCCTGACGAGGAGTTCAGCCGTGCCCATGCAGCCGTGGTTCACCGACGCCAAGTTGGGGATCTTCGTCCACTGGGGGATCTATGCCGTCGACGGCGTCCAGGAGTCCTGGTCGTTCTACGACGACATCGTGCCGCACGACCAGTACATGTCCCAGTTCGCCCGCTTCACCGGCGCGAACTACGACCCGCGCGCCTGGGCCGACCTCTTCGCCCGGGCAGGCGCCGGGTACGCCGTCCTCACCAGCCGGCACCACGACGGCGTCGCCCTGTGGGACAGCGCGTACGGCGACCTGAACCTCGGCCGCGACTACATCGGCCCCTACGCCGACGCCCTGCGCGAGAAGGGCCTCAAGGTCGGCCTGTACTACTCCCACTCGGACTGGAACCACCCCGACTACGCCTCCACCCGCAAGCCGGGCCGCCCGCCCGAGCAGGAGGACAACCGCTACTCCGAGGTCGCGGCCGAGTTCGAGGACCTCGACGCCTGGGAGCGGTTCATCGCCTACCGCGACGGCCAGATCCGCGAACTGGCCTCCCGCTACCGGCCCGACCTCATGTGGTTCGACGGCGAGTGGGACCGCAGCGAGGAGCAGTGGCGCATCAGGGAACTCGCCGCGCTCATCCGCTCGTACTCGCCCGACGTGGTCTTCAACGCCCGCATGCTCAGCGAGGGCGACTACGCCACCCCCGAACAGGGCGCCCCCATCGAGCCCCCGGACGGCCCCTGGGAGTTGTGCCTGACGATCAACGACTCGTGGGGTTACCAGCACCACGACCACAACCACAAGTCGCTCACCCAGCTGATCCGCTACTTCACCGAGACCATCGGCGGGGGCGGCAACCTCCTCCTCGACGTCGGCCCGATGGAGGACGGCACCATCCCCGAGCCGCAGGTCGAGCGCCTCGAAGGTCTGGGGGAGTGGATCCGCAAGCACTCCGAGGCCGTGTACGGGACGGTGCGCGGGCTGCCGGCCGGCCACCACTACGGGCCCAGCACCCTCTCCGCCGACCGCCGCACCCTCTACCTCACGCTGTACGACATCCCGCGCGCCGAGATCGGTGTGCGCGGCCTGGTCACGCCGGTCCGCAGGGTCACCGTCCTCGGTACCGGCACCGAACTCGCCCACCGGGTCGTCGGCGGACTCCACGAGGCCGTCGGCGTGCTGTGGATCGACCCGCCCGCCGCGGCCGACCTCGACCCGCACGCCACGGTCCTCGCGGTCGAGCTGGACGGGGAGGTGGAGCTGTACCGCGGGTCGGGACGCTTCTGAGATCGCCCTCCCGGGGCAGTTCCCATGAAGAATTAAGAAAACGGTAAATCACCTGGTCACGGGCGGAATCGGCGGTTCCGTGACCACGGTGCTTCGCCTGCGCGACACCTGGAGTTCGCCTGCTCCCTCTGGGATGCGGTCGCACAGCGCAAGAGAAAGGTGTCACGGTGCGAGACCCGCGTATGTCCGCGATCGGCAAGGGGCTGAGGCGTCGGGGGAGGCTGATGAGGGAGGCGGTGAGCCCGCCGCGCCGGAACCTGAACGCCGTACCCGCGCCCCGCTCCCGGCCCGCCGACGAGCAGTACACCGCTCCGCGCGCCCCGCGCCTGGTGGAGTCGCCGGTGTTCGTGCTGTCCTCGGAGCGCTCCGGCTCGACCCTGCTCAGGGTGCTGCTGAACAGCCACAGCCGCGTCCGCGCCCCGCACGAGATGCATCTGCGCACGCTGCACGTCGAGTTGACCCGCGACTTCACCGCGGAGGCCATGAAGGCGCTCGGACTGAACCGGGAGGAGCTGGAGCACGTCCTGTGGGACCGGGTGCTGCACCTCGAACTCGTCCGCAGCGGCAAGGACGTCATCGTCGACAAGACGCCCGCCAACACCCTCATCTGGCCCCGGCTGCACCGATGTTGGCCCGACGCCCGCTACATCGTCCTGCTGCGCCACCCGGGCGCGGTCATCACGTCCCTGACCAAGCGCCGCGCGGATCCCGACCACGAGGCCATCCGCGCCGAAGTCCTCGACTACGGCGAGCGGCTGGAGGAGGCCAGGCAGAGCCTGGACGCCCACGTGGTCAGGTACGAGGACCTCACCGCCGACCCGGAGCGGACCACCCGCGGCCTGTGCGACTACCTCGGTGTCCCGTGGGAGAGCGCGATGCTCGACTACGGCAGCAAGGACCACGGCGCTTTCCGCCCGCAGTTGGGCGACTGGTCCAGCACCATCAAGTCGGGCCGCATCCGGCCCGCGCGCGCCTCCCACCCGGGGGTCGAACTGCCGCCCCGGCTGGGCGAGTTGGCCAGGGAATGGGGCTACCCGGCCGAGTGAACCGAACCCGAACCCGAACCCGAACCCGCGCCCGCGCCCGCGCCCGCAGCCTCGGCCATCCGGACGACGGGCTTCGCACCGGTCCTCACCCGTGCCGCCGAAGCCGCGGTCGGCGCGGTCGGCGCGGGTGAGGTGGGCGAGGTGAGTGCGGAACGCCGGCGGCTAGGCCGGTGCGATGGCCGAAGCGGAAGCCGAGGCCGAGGCTGTGGCGGAAGCCGTGGCGTCGGTCTCCGCGGTGACCGGCTCCGCCTGCTGCGGGACCGGTGCGGGGACCGCCGGGAGCGGGTCATGCACCTCCGCGCGCTGCTGGGGGATGGACACCGGCCGCAGCTGGCGCGGGCCCGAGACCACCGTGTAGTCCTGGCCCAGGAACGGCGGCACGATCTCGCCCGGGTCCTCGCCCAGCGCCAACTGCACAGCCGCCCAAGGGGCGTTCACCCCGCACAGCGCCAGCTGGTGCAGCCCGCCCGCCGGGCGCGTGTTGACGTCCATCAGGACCGGCGTCCCGCCGAACATCCGGAACTGGATGTTGGACAGGTAGTGCAGCCCGAAGCCCTCCGCGATCCGCCGCGCCGGCTCCAGCCACTGCTCGGCGAGCGTGAACCCGCGCCGGCGGCCGTTCTTGGTGCGGCCGATGGCCAGCCGGAGTCGGTTGTCGGGGCCGGTGAGGCAGTCCACCGACACCTCCGGCTGCTCCAGCCGCGGCATGACCAGCCAGTCGACCGGCTCCTCGCCCTCCGTGTCGGCCTGCTTGAGGGCCTCCAGGACCAGGTCCAGCGGGACGTACGGGCTCGGGAAGCCGTTGAGGTGCATGAGCGAGAAGGGGGCGCGCGTGATCACGCGGAAGCCCACCCCGCCCGCACCGGACGCCGGCTTGAAGCACGCCTTGTGGCCGTCCGCCTCCAACTCCTCGACGGCGGCGACGAGTTGGTCCGCGTCGCGGACCCGCCACCACGGCGGAACCGGCACGCCGATCGCCTGGACCGCCTCGTAGGCGATCACCTTGTCGTGGAAGACGGCCACCGCCTCCGGGGGCGGTGCCAGCAGGGCCGTACCGGCCGCCTCGAAATCGGCGCGGTGCGCCACGATCGCCGACTGGTGCAGCCGCGGCACGAAGACGTCGATGCCGCGCCGCGTGCACTGGTCGAGCGCGTACTCGACGTACGCGGCCGGGGACAGGCCCTCCGGCTCCAGGTCGGCGGTGTCGGCCGCGGCCAGTACGGGGGAGTCCGCGTCGCCGTGCGTTGCATGGATCTCGACGGCGCGGTCGCTGGGATTTCGCCGCAGCTGATCCATGAAGAACACGTTCTCCGCGTACGTGCGGTTGAGCCAGACGCGTACGCGAGAGACCATGCAGGCCGCCTTTCACGGTTCGCGGGCAGGGCGGAGCTCGCCCGTGCCCGGGCAGGGTGGTTGGAGGAACACCGAACCGCCCCGTGCGAGGGGCGTTCATGGGCGGGTGGTGTTGGGGCGATCATACGGCTTTGAAGGGGTGCCGCGTGCAACGTGCGTGTTACGGATTCTCCGATCATGCTGACACCGTGGTGAGGGGCATGATCGGGGCGTGCCGCGGGGTGCGCCGAAGATCGGTCGGCTCGATCCGGTCTTGTCCTCGGGAGGGCCGCTGTGTTGTCGTGGTCCTCATTCAGGTGCTCTGAGGGGGCGCAAGTGACGTCGACGGTCTCCGGTGCCGGGCAGCTGCTGGCCATCAGCGATCTGCACATCGGGTACGAGGAGAACCGCGCACTCGTCGAGAGGATGCGCCCCGAGACGGACGAGGACTGGCTCCTGGTGGCCGGCGACGTCTCGGAGACCGTGTCCGACATCCGCTGGGCCCTGGAAACCCTCGCCGGCCGCTTCCGCAAGGTCCTGTGGGCCCCCGGCAACCACGAACTGTGGACCCATCCGAAGGACCCGGTCACCCTGCGCGGAGTCGCCCGCTACGAGCACCTGGTCGCCCTGTGCCGGGAACTCGGCGTGACGACACCCGAGGACCCCTACCCCGTGTGGGACGGCCCCGGCGGCCCGGTCGTCGTCGCCCCCCTGTTCCTGCTGTACGACTACTCCTTCCTGCCGGCCGGCTGCGCGACCAAGGAACAGGGACTGGAGTACGCGCACGGCACGGGCATCGTGTGCAACGACGAGTACCTGCTGCACCCCGACCCGTACCCGTCCCGCGAGGCCTGGTGCCGGGCCCGCCTCGCCGAGACCGAACGCCGGCTCGCCGCCCTGCCCGACGACCTGCCGACGATCCTCGTCAACCACTACCCCCTGGACCGGCACCCCACGGACGTCCTGTGGTACCCCGAGTTCGCCATGTGGTGCGGCACCACCGGCACCGCCGACTGGCACCGCAGATTCCGTGTCGAGACCATGGTCTACGGCCATCTCCACATCCCGCGGACCACCTGGCACGAGGGCGTCCGCTTCGAAGAGGTGTCCGTGGGATACCCCCGCGAGTGGCGAAAGCGCCAGGAGCCGCCGGGGCGGCTGCGCCGGATCGTGCCCGGGGAGGTCGGGGCCCGGTGATCGAGGAACTGGTGCCGGCCACGGTGGTGGCCGTGGAGGCGTACGGCCACGAGGAGGCCGGGAACACGCGGCTGTACCCCGAGGAAGAGGCCGTCCTGACGCAGGCGGTGCCCAAACGGCGCCGCGAGTTCACCGCCGTACGCGGCTGCGCCCGCCGGGCCATGGAGAAGCTCGGCGTGCCGCCGCAGCCCGTCCTGCCCGGGGAACGCGGCGCCCCGCGCTGGCCCGCCGGACTCACCGGCAGCATGACCCACTGCGACGGCTACTGCGCCGCCGCCCTGGTCCGCGCCACCGACCTCGCCTCACTCGGCATCGACGCCGAACCCGACGGCCCGCTCCCGGACGGCGTCCTGCCCTCGGTGTCGCTGCCCGCGGAACGCGACCGGCTGCTTGGGCTCGCCCGGGACCACCCCGGCACGCACTGGGACCGGCTGCTGTTCAGCGCCAAGGAATCCGTCTACAAGGCGTGGTTCCCCCTCACCGGGCAGTGGCTGGACTTCAGCGAGGCCGACATCGAGATCCTCGTCGCCCCCGGAGCACGGCTGGGCGGCACCTTCCGCGCGGAACTCCTCGTACCCGGGCCATGGGTGGGCGGCCGGCGGCTCGGGCACTTCGACGGCCGCTGGACCGCCGGGCGAGGGCTGGTGGCGACGGCGGTCGCCGTGCCGCACGCCTGACGGCCTTCGCGCGGCACGGCTGACCCCTTCACTACGCGTCCGGCGGGCACCAGGTGTGCAGCAGCCGGAAGAACGCCTCCTCGTTGCCCGCCAGTCCCGCGCGGGCCAGGGCCTGCTCCGCCTCGGCGAGCACGGCGGGCGGGACCACGGGTGGTCGGCCGGCCTCCGGCGAGCCGGACGACACGTCGAAAGCCGCGCGCACGGTGTGCAGCAGCCGCAGATAGGCCTGTACGGCGGTGCGCTCGCGGTCGGTCAGTACGGCGGTGGGCATCGGTCGGCTCCCCCGGGTCGGCGTCGTCGGTCGTGCGCCTCCACATCGGCGGCGCCCCTCCAGCTTGCCGTCCGCCACTGACAATCGGGCCGCGGTGCGCGTCGGTTCGCCCGCTTAGCGGAGGCGAAACCTCACCGAAATCCCCCGGGGGAATGCGCCCCTACGCTGGAGGGAAGGGCTCTCGGCCGCCAGGCCGCGGCCATGGGAACGGGAGGCGAGCGCGTGGTCGACGCCCCGCGACATCGCCCCGCGCGCACCGTACGGCTGCGCTCGGTGAGCGACACAGAACTCGAGTTGCAGTACCGCGTCGTGCACGGCTACCGCCGTGCCTTCCGCATGGCCGGCCAAGGGCCGGTACTGGTGCTCATCCACGGCATAGGGGACTCCTCCGCGACCTGGGCCGAACTGATCCCGGACCTCGCCCGCACCCACACCGTGATCGCCCCCGACCTCCTCGGCCACGGCGACTCCGACAAGCCGCGCGCCGACTACTCGGTGGCCGCGTACGCCAACGGAGTGCGCGACCTGCTCACCACCCTCGGCATCGAGTCCGCGACCCTCCTCGGACACTCGCTCGGCGGGGGCGTGGCGATGCAGTTCGCCTACCAGTTCCCCGAGCGCACCGAACGGCTCGTCCTGGTCAGCGCGGGAGGCGTCGGCCGCGAGGTGAACCCCGTCCTGCGGCTGGTGTCCCTGCCCGGCGCCCACCTCATGCTCTCCGGCCTGCGCCTGCCCGGCATGCGCCTCCAAGTGGGCCTCGCGGTGCGCCTGATGAAGCTCCTCGACACCGACCTCGGCCAGGACGCGCCCGAGTTGCTCACCCTCGTCGACGCGCTGCCCGACGAGACCTCCCGCAACGCCTTCATCCGCACCCTGCGCGCGGTCGTCGACTGGCGCGGACAGGTCGTGACCATGCTCGACCGCTGCTACCTGACCGAGGGCATGCCGACGATGCTGCTGTGGGGCGACCGGGACAGCGTGGTGCCCGTACGGCACGCCTACGGGGCGCACGAGGCGATGCCGGGCAGCCGCCTGGAGATCTTCGAGCAGGCCGGCCACTTCCCGTTCCACACCGACCCGGCCCGCTTCGTCGCCCTCGTAGAGGAGTTCACCGCCGGCACCGAACCGGCCCACTGGAGCCGCGAACACTGGCGCGACCTGCTCTGCTCGGGCCGCCCCGGCAGCTCGGCGGGTCGCCCGGACTCGGCCCGCAACCGCGCGGTGGAGCGCGATCTGCGCGAGGCGAGCGAACGCAGCGCCACGTGAGCGGTCCCGGGGCGTCAGCCCTGCGGTCCCAGATACCCCAGCGACGCCTCGATGCGGCCCGCCAGGTGATCGCGCTGCACCGGGCCCCGCAGCGACGAACCGGCGAGCCAGGTGCGGCACTTGCTGGCGAGGAGGAGGCCGAAGCGTTCGGCTTCCTTCTCGTCGGTCCGGTCGAAGCGGCTGCGGGCGGCGACCTTCAGTACCGTCGCCTGCAGGTCCGCGTCGTCGCACAGTAAGCGGGCGGCGACCGCCGCACCCTCGACGTGGTGGCTGCAGTGCCCGGCCTTCATGTGCCACAGCTCGTGGCCGAGGATCACCAACTGGTGGTCGGGCGCGGTGCGTTCCTCGATCACCACGAGGTCCTGGTCGGCCATGTCGAGCCACAGCCCGCTGGCGGTGCCGGGCGGGAAGGCGGACGTACGGAAGTGGACCGGGCGGCCGCGCCGTCTGCTCATCGCGCCGCACAGGGCGCCGTACAGGTCCGCGGGCCGCGCGGGTGCCGGAAGGGTCAGTTCCGCGACCAGCTCGCCGCTCAGGCGGCGCATTTCCTTACCGATGCCCACAGTTCTCCCCGGGATCACGACTCGGGCCGCTTGACGCTTTCCAAGAGCATGTCCAGCCACTCCGCCACCTTGTCGCGGTGCTGGTCGGTGGGCAGCTGTGCGGCCCGCCAGGCGATCCCGCGGACGCCGTGGTCCTGCAACAGCCGCTCCAGCGGATCGTCGGCGACCGCCGCCGCCTCGCGTTCACGGTCGGCGAGTTTCTGCAGGAGCTCCTGCTCGGTCCGCTGCAGGGTGCCCGCCAGCGCCTCGGGGTCCTCGGCCGTGAGAAAGCCGGCGTGCACCCGGAAGAAGCGCTGGATGGCGTCGCAGTGCTCCATGGTGGGACGCCGGTCGCCGTTGATGAGCGCCCCCGCCTGCTGCCGGGACATGCCGGCGCCGTCGGCGATCTCCTGCTGGGTGTACTTGCGGCCGTTCGGCTTGAGCCGGGTGCGGCGCAGCAGGTCCAGGCGCTGCAGGAAACGGGCCTGGACATCGGGCTCGCCCGCGGGCCGGCCGCTCAGCAGGGCCTTGACCACGGGTTCGGTCACGCCGGAGGCGACCGACAGCCGGCCGGTGTCGAAGACCTCCGCGTGCGGCACCCCGAGCCGGTCCGCGAGCGCGGTGACACGGGCGACGACGGCCGGCAGCACCGTCGACGCCACGTCGCCCGGACCCTCGAAGCCTTCCGACACCGACAGATCTCCTACGTTTCTCACTGGCTTCTCACAAGCGGTTGCCGTGAACTTCCCGGAGAGTAGCGGGTTGTTCGAACTTACATCCAGGTCTCGCCACAACTGTGGCCAATTTCAGCCGTCAACAAGCATGGAATGCCACGATAGTTGACACGACTTGCGTCGGGGCACCAGGATCAACAAGGCCGCGAGTGGGCCGCATAGGCAAGAGGGGTGACCTCCCGATGGCATATCAGGCAGGTGGGCAGCGGTCGGTACCGCGGCCCGTCCCCGAGAGTCTTGAGGCCCAGGCGTATCTCCAGGACTACGCCACCCTCCTGGAATCCGTCCCCTTCCCGTCCGTCGTTCTCGACCACCGCTGGGACGTCGTCCTGGCCAACACGGCTTTCGCGTCACTTTTCCGTGGCGTGAGCCCGCACCCGACGGCGATGCCGGGTGAGAACTTCCTGCGGTTCGTGCTCTTCCACCCGGACGCGAGCACCGTCCTCGGCGAGCACGAGTCGCGCTGGTGCCTGCCGATGCTGGCGCACTTCGCCGCCGCCGTGGAGCGGCACGGCCACGACCACGGCCTCCAGTCGATCCGCCGGGACATCGCCCAGGACCCCATCATGGAGGCCGCCTACCGGCAGGGCCTGCCGCACTGGATCCGGGCGGTCGGCGAGCAGGCCGTCGAGCACGACGGCGCGGTCCGCCCGCTGACGCACCCCGACCCGCGCTGGGGCGCCACCGAGTGCCGGGTCGTCGACGAGACGCCCAGGACCTTGGCCGACATGGGCTACACCCGGCTGACGCTGGTCCTGCGCCCCGCCCGCCGCCCGGCGGCGCCGGCGCGCCGGACGGTGCGTCCGCGCCGTACGGCGGGCCACCTCAGCGTGGTGCCCGCCCCCGAGGTCTGACAGGCACCGTCGGCGTTCAGGTCGCCGACGGCGCCTCGTCAACAGCGGTCTTCCGCCCCGTCCTGCTGCGATGTCCTCCGTCGGGTCCTGTGTGGTGCGGCGCCGTTCCCAGAAAGAGAAGCATGTGACATAGTACTGGCGTGAGCGAGCGACTGACCTGCGATGTCGTGGTCGTCGGAGCCGGAATGGTCGGCGCCGCCTGTGCCCTGTACGCGGCCCGGGCCGGGCTGGACGTGACCGTCGTCGACCGCGGCCCGGTGGCCGGCGGTACGACCGGCGGGGGTGAGGGCAACCTGCTGGTGTCCGACAAGGAGCCGGGACCGGAGCTGGACCTCGCGCTGTTGTCCGGGCGTCTGTGGGGCGAACTGGCCGAGGAATTCGGGACGTTCGTCGAGTACGAGGCAAAGGGTGGTGTCGTCGTGGCCACTTCGCCCGGTTCGCTCGCGGCACTGGAGCGTTTCGCCGAGGAACAGCGCGGCGCCGGAGTGGTCGCCGAACCGGTCGGGGCCGACGCGCTGTACGAGCTCGAGCCCCACCTCGCCCCGGGGCTGCCGGGCGCCGTCCACTATCCCCAGGACGCTCAGGTGATGCCCGCCCTGGCAGCCGCCCACCTGCTCCGCGCGTCGGGCGCCCGCCTGCTCACCGGCCGGACCGTGACCGGCGTAGCGCGCACCGCGGCCGGAGCCGTGCGCGGTGTCCGGACCGACCAGGGGGACATCCACGCGCCCGCCGTCATCAACGCGGCGGGCACCTGGGGCTCGGATCTGGCCGCCCTCGCCGGAGCGTTTCTCCCCGTCCTGCCGCGCCGCGGCTTCGTCCTCGTCACCGAACCGCTCCCGCGCATGGTCCGCCACAAGGTGTACGCCGCCGACTACGTGGCCGACGTGGCCAGCGACTCGGCCGCGCTGCAGACCTCGCCGGTCGTCGAGGGCACGGCGGCCGGGCCGGTCCTGATCGGCGCGAGCCGGGAACGGGTCGGCTTCGACCGGACGTTCTCGCTGCCCGTCGTACGCGCCCTGGCGGCGGGCGCGACCCGGCTGTTCCCCTTCCTCTCGGACGTCCGCGCCCTGCGCGCCTACCTCGGCTTCCGGCCCTACCTGCCCGACCACCTGCCCGCCATCGGCCCCGACCCCCGTGTCCCCGGCCTGTACCACGCCTGCGGCCACGAGGGCGCGGGCATCGGCCTCGCCACCGGCACCGGGCACCTGATCGCGCAGGCGCTCACCGCGAAGACCCCCGACCTGGACCTGACGCCGTTCCGGCCCGACCGCTTCACCGAGGAGGCCGCGTGAGCTCCCCCCTGGACCTGGCCGACGCCCGGCCCGGCCCCGCCTTCACGGTCACCCTGGACGGCCGCGAGATCGAGGCGCTCCCCGGCCAGACGGTCGCCGCCGCGCTCTGGGCGGCCGGCGTCACCTCCTGGCGCACCACCCGCGGCGCGGGCCGCCCGCGGGGGATCTTCTGCGGGATCGGCGTCTGCTTCGACTGCCTGGTCACCGTCAACGACCGCCCGAACCAGCGGGCCTGCCTGGTGCCCCTGCACCCGGGCGACGCCATCCGTACGCAGGAGGGGACGGGCCACGATGACTGACCGGGAACGGGAAGCGGCCGTACCGCATCTCGCGGTGATCGGCGCGGGGCCGGCCGGTCTCGCCGCCACCGTCGCCGCGGCGGCGCACGGCGTACGCGTCACGCTCCTCGACTCGGCCGCGCGGGCGGGCGGCCAGTTCTACCGGCAGCCGGCGAGCGAACTGCGCGCCGGCCGTCCGCAGGCCCTGCACCACCAGTGGCGGGCCTGGGAGCGGCTGCGGGACGGCCTGCGCAGCCACGTGGAGGCAGGCGCCGTACGGCACTTGGCGGATCATCATGTCTGGTTCGTCGAGCGGCACGACGACGGATGGACGGTGCACGCCCTGCTCGGCCCCGAACAGGAGGAGCCCGTCGAGGTCCGCGCCGACGCAGTCCTCCTCGCCACCGGCGGCTACGAGAAGGTGCTGCCCTTCCCCGGCTGGACCCTCCCCGGTGTCGTCACCGCCGGCGGCGCCCAGGCCATGCTCAAGGGCACCCTCGCGGTGTCCGGCCGCACCGCCGTCGTCGCCGGAACCGGACCGCTGCTGCTGCCCGTCGCGACCGGCCTCGCCGCGGCCGGGGTGGAGGTGGCCGCGCTCGTCGAGTCCGCCGGCCCCAAGGCGTTCGTACGGCGGAGCCGCGCGCTGGCCGCCCAGCCGGGCAAGGTCGCCGAAGGTGCCCGGTACGCGGCCCGGTTGCTGCGTCACCGCGTGCGGCTCCTTACGGGGCACACCCTCGTCGAGGCGCACGGCAGCGAGCGGCTGGAGACGGTCACCGTCGCCGCGCTCGACGCCCTCGGGCGGGTGCGGCCCGGCACCGCGCGGCGCATCCCCTGCGACACCCTCGCCGTCGGCCACGGCATGCTGCCGCACACCGATCTCGCCGACACACTGGGCTGCCGCCTCGACGGGACGGACGTCCATGTCGACGACGAACAGCGCACGAGCGTCCCCGGCGTCTGGGCGGCGGGCGAGACCACCGGCATCGGCGGCGCCGCCCTCTCCCTCGCCGAGGGGCACATCGCCGGACGCTCCGCCGCGGCCCGTCTGCGCGGCACCGAACCCGACCCGCGCGCGTGGGCGGCGGCCGCAGCGGCCCGTGCCCGGCTGCGGGCCTTCTTCGCCGCGCTGGACAGCGTGTACGCGCCGCCCGCGCACTGGACCGAGCAGGTCACCGACGACACCGTCGTCTGCCGCTGCGAGGAGGTCACCGGCGGCGCGATCCGCGCGGCCGTGACGGAACTCGGCGCCGGGGACCTGCGCACGGTGAAGCTGCTGACGCGCGCCGGGATGGGCTGGTGCCAGGGCCGGGTGTGCGGGCCCGCGGTCGCGGGACTCGCCGGCTGCGAGCCCACGCCGTCCCGGCGGCCGTTCGCGGTCCCCGTGCCGCTGGGGGTGCTGGCCCACGCCGGGGAGTCCGAGGAGGCCCGAGCCCAGTAAAATGTCACACCCTATGAGGATGGGATCCCGCATGACCACCACCGAGCCCCGCCCCTGGCGCGGCGTTCTCGTCGCCACCGCCCTCCCGCTGAACGACGACCTCTCCGTCGATCACGCCAGGTTCGCCGAACACTGCACCTGGCTGGTCGACAACGGCTGCGACGGCGTCGTACCGAACGGCTCGCTCGGCGAGTACCAGGTGCTCACCCCCGAGGAGCGCGCCAAGGTCGTCGAGACGGCCGTCGCCGCCATCGGCGGGGAGCGCGTGATGCCGGGCGTCGCCGCCTACGGCTCGGCCGAGGCCCGCCGCTGGGCCGAGCAGGCCAAGGACGCGGGCTGCGCCTCCGTGATGCTGCTGCCGCCCAACGCCTACCGCGCCGACGAACGCTCCGTCCTCGCCCACTACGCCGAGGTCGCCGGGGCGGGCGTCCCGATCGTGGCGTACAACAACCCCATCGACACCAAGGTCGACCTGGTGCCCGAACTGCTCGCCAGGCTGCACGGCGAGGGGTACATCCACGCCGTCAAGGAGTTCTCCGGCGACGTCCGCCGCGCCTACCAGCTCGCCGAACTGGCCCCGGAACTGGACCTGTTGATCGGTGCCGACGACGTGCTGCTGGAGCTCGCGATCGCGGGCGCCAAGGGCTGGGTGGCGGGTTACCCGAACGCGCTGCCCGCCGCGAGCGTCGCGCTGTACCGCGCGGCCGTCAGCGGCGATATGGGCACGGCCCGGAAGCTGTACGAGCAGCTGCACCCGCTGCTGCGCTGGGACTCCAAGGTCGAGTTCGTGCAGGCCATCAAGCTGTCCATGGACATCGTCGGCCGCCACGGCGGCCCGGTGCGCCCGCCGCGCGTGCCGCTGCTGCCCGAGCAGGAGGCCGCCGTCCGCGCCGCCACCGAGAAGGCGGTCGCGGCCGGACTCGCGTAGACAGGCCCCGTCGGCATCCCACGTCCACCAGGAGCGTCATGCGCAGCAAACTCGTCCTGCACGCCGTCGACTCGCACACCGAGGGCATGCCCACCCGCGTGATCACCGGCGGCATCGGCACGATCCCCGGCGCGACCATGAACGAGCGGCGCCTGTACTTCCGTGAGCACCGCGACGACATCAAGCAGCTCCTGATGAACGAGCCGCGCGGACACTCGGCGATGAGCGGCGCCATCCTCCAGCCGCCCAGCCGCCCCGACTGCGACTGGGGTGTCGTCTACATCGAGGTCTCCGGCTATCTGCCCATGTGCGGGCACGGCACGATCGGGGTCGCGACCGTGCTCGTCGAGACCGGGATGGTCGAGGTCGTCGAGCCGGTCACCACGATCCGGCTCGACACCCCGGCCGGGGTGGTCGTCGCCGAGGTGGCCGTTCAGGACGGCGCCGCGACGGCGGTCACCCTGAACAGCGTCCCGTCCTTCTCCGTCGCCCTCGACCGCAAGATCGCCCTCGCCGACGGGCGCACCGTGACATACGACATGGCATACGGCGGCAACTTCTACGCGATCCTGGCGCTGGAGCAGTTCGGGCTGCCCTTCGACCGCGCCCGCAAGGACGACATCCTCCAGGCCGGCCTGTCCCTCATGGAGGCGATCAACGCCGAGGAGGAACCCGTCCACCCCGAGGACCCGTCCATCCGGGGCTGTCACCACGTCCACCTGGTCGCGCCCGGCGCCACCGCCCGCCACTCACGGCACGCGATGGCGATCCACCCCGGCTGGTTCGACCGCTCGCCCTGCGGGACCGGCACCAGCGCACGCATGGCCCAGCTCCACGCACGGGGCGAACTTCCCCTGAACACCGAGTTCGTGAACGAGTCCTTCATCGGCACGCACTTCACCGGCCGGCTCCTCGGCACCACCGAGGTCGCCGGGATCCCGGCCGTCCTGCCCAGTTTCACCGGCCGCGCCTGGATCACGGGCACCGCCCAGTACCTGCTCGACCCGACCGACCCGTTCCCGGCCGGATTCGTCCTCTAGACGCTTCGGCAGACGCTCCGGACGTCGAGGACAATGACGGCTGTCGCGTGACATTGCACAGCTAGGAGACACCCCATGGCCGCCCAGCGCACCAGCGCCCCGTCCGCCGCCGCTCCCGCCCTGCCCACGCTGGGGGGCAAGAAGAGCAGCTACCGCGAGCGAGTGGCGGACGCGCTGCGGGCCGCGCTGATCGCCGGTGAGCTGCGCCCCGGCGACGTGTACTCGGCGCCCACGCTCGCCGCCCGCTTCGGCGTCTCCGCGACGCCGGTCCGCGAGGCGATGCTGGACCTGGCCAAGGAGGGCCTCGTCGACACCGTCCCCAACAAGGGTTTCCGGGTCACCGCCGTCTCCGAGAAGCAGCTCGACGAGTACACCCACATCCGCGCCCTCGTCGAGATCCCCACGGTGGTGGAGCTGGCGCAGGCCGCCGACCCGGTCTCGCTGGAGGCGCTGCGGCCGGCCGCCCGGGAGATCGTCCAGGCCGCGGTGGCCGGTGACCTGATCGCGTACGTCGAGGCCGACACCCGCTTCCACCTCGGCCTGCTCGCCCTCGCGGGCAACGCGCACCTCGTCGAGGTCGTCGGCGACCTGCGCAAGCGCTCCCGCCTCTACGGCCTGACCGCGCTGCTGGAAGGGGGCCGCCTGCTGGCCTCCGCCGAGGAGCACCTCGAACTCCTCGACGCGCTGCTGGCCCGCGACGGGGACGCGGTACGCGAGGTCATGACCCGGCACATCGGCCACGTCCGCGGCCTGTGGGCGGCCCGCGGCTGAGACGAACGCGGGACGCGACCGTGCTCGCCCCGCCGCCCAGATCAGCGAGACGGAGGCGTATCCGTCTTGACGGCACCCACCCCGCGCTTGGCCGCCTGGATCTGCTCGTACACATGGGTCCGCAACTCGGCGAAGCGCGGGGCCACGCGCGTGTGCAACTGGTCCCGTTCCTCCGGCAGATCGACCTTGAGCTGTTCCCGCACCACGGTGGGGGAGGAGGACAGGACGATCACCCGCTGGCCCAGGTAGACGGCCTCGTCGATGTCGTGGGTGACGAACAGGATCGTGATCCCGCGCTCCCGCCACAGCCCCCGTACGAGGTCCTCCAGGTCGGCGCGGGTCTGCGCGTCGACCGCCGCGAACGGCTCGTCCATCAGCAGGACCTGGGGCTCGTACGCCAGCGCGCGGGCGATGGCGACGCGCTGCTGCATGCCGCCGGACAGCTGCCAGGGGTAGGCGTCGGCGGCGTCCGTGAGCCCGACCGACTCCAGTGCGTCCGCGACCAGCTCCCGGCGCCGTGACTTGCTCAAGTCCTTCTGCTTCAAGGGGAGTTCGACGTTCTGGGCGACCCGCATCCAGGGGAACAGGCTGCGTCCGTACTCCTGGAAGACGAACGCCATCCCGGGCGGCGGGCCGTTCACCTTCCGGCCCTCAAGGAGCACTTCGCCGTCGGTGGGCGTCAGCAGTCCGCCCATGCACTTCAGCAGGGTCGTCTTGCCGCAGCCCGACGGGCCGACGAGGCAGACGAGTTCGCCGGCATCGACGCTGAAGGTGAGGTCGCGCACCGCCTCGACGCGGCGGCCGGAACCTTCGTAGACCTTTTTCAGGCCGGATACGGCGAGAAGCGGGTGCATGGACCGCCCTTTCACGGGACTCACGGGGACCGCCGGGCCGAGGCGCGCAGGCCGTGGTACCAGGCCAGAGCCCGCCGCTCGACCAGCTGGAAGACGACGGAGAGCAGGAACCCGAGCAGACCGAGGACGAGGATCCCGGTCCACATGTCGGGGATCGCGAAACTGCGCTGGAACTGGACGATGGTGAAACCGAGGCCGTTGCTGGCCGCGAACATCTCGCTGATGACCATCAGGATGATGCCGATGGACAGGGCCTGGCGCAGGCCCGCGAAGATCTGCGGGCTCGCGGAGGGCAGCACCAGGCGGGTGAGACGCGCGGGCCCCTTGATCCCGTACGAGCGTGCCGTTTCGGCCATCACGGAGTCGACCGCGCGGACGCCCTCGACCGTGTTGAGCAGGATCGGCCAGACACAGCCGCTCGCGATGACGGTGACCTTCATCGTGTCGTCGATGCCCGCGAAGAGCATGATGACCGGCACGAGCACCGGCGGTGGCACGGCCCGCAGGAACTCCAGGACCGGTTCGCACACCGCGCGCACGCGCCGGTAGGAGCCGATGACCGTGCCGGCCGCCACGCCCACCACGGCCGCGAGGGCGTAACCGCCCGTCAGCCGCAGCACGCTGGGCAGGACGTCGTCCTCGAGACGCTGGGCGGTCCACACGTCGGGGAAGGTCTGCATGATCGTGCGCAGGGGCGGCCAGAACACGTCCGTGCTGTCGTCGGACGCGAGCCACCAGGCCGCGACGAGCAGCGCGGGCAGGGCGAGCACGAAGAACAGCCGCAGCAGGACGCGCCTCATACCGCCACCTCCCCGCGCACCGACTGGTGCCAGGCCAGGGCCCGTCGCTCCACGGTACGCGCGCCCACGTTGATGAGCAGCCCCAGCAGACCGGTGACCACGATCAGCGCGTACATCTCGGGCACCGCCTGAGAGTTCTGCGCGACGGCGATCCGGGCGCCCAACCCCGGTGCTCCGATGACGAGTTCGGCGGTGATGGCGAGGATCAGGGCGACCGCGGCGGCCAGCCGCAGGCCCGTCATGACGTACGGCAGCGCGGTCGGCCACAGGACGTGCCGCACGCGCGCCCAGGTGCCGAGGCCGTACGAGCGGGCCGTCTCCTCGGCGACCGGGTCGACGTCCTGGACGCCGTACAGGGTCTGGATGAGGATCTGCCAGAAGGAGGCGTACACGACCAGCAGGAGCACCGAGCGCAGTTCGGAGCCGTACAGCAGTACCGCAAGTGGGATCAGCGCGACCGAGGGGATGGGGCGCAGGAACTCGATCGTCGAGGCCGTCGCCTCGCGCAGATACGGGACCACGGAGATCACCACCCCGGCGACGACGCCCGCGCAGGCCGCGATCGCCAGGCCCAGCGCCCAGCCGGTGAGGGTGTCGCCGAGCGCCGACCAGAAGGCGCTGTCGGCGAGTTCGTCCGCGAGGGCGTCGGCGATGCGGCTGGTCGGCGGGAAGTACTCCTCCTTGACGAGGCCGAGCCGCGGCACCGCCTCGCCGAGGGCGAGGAAGGCCGCGAGCCCGGCGGCGCCGAGGGCCGCGTTCTCCCCCTTCACGGCAGGAGCGCGTCCACGTCGGGGGTCTTCTTGAACAGACCGTCCTGCTCGCCCAGCTTCGCCAGCGCCTCGATGGAGGCCCGGTTCGGCTCGGCCGGCCATTTCGGGAGAGTCACCTGCGTCAGCACCGATGCCGGGATCTTCGTGTACGTCGTGATGATCTCGCGGGCCTCGTCCGGGTGGGCCTCGGCGTACGCGAGGGACTCGGCGGTGGCGTCCTTGAACTTCTTCACCACGTCGGGGTTCTGCTGCAGGTACTGCGCCGACGTGAAGTACAGCGCGACGGTGGTGTCCTTCGCCACGTCCACGATCGGTGTGGCGATCACGGTGCCGCCCTGGCTCTTGACGGTGGCCTGCGCGGGCTCCACCACACTCGCCGCGTCGATCCGGCCGCCGTCGAGGGCCGCGGGCATCTGGTCGAAGGCCAGCTCGACGAAGTTCACCTTGTCGGGGTCGCCGCCCGCCTTGCGCACCGACTCGCGCACCGCGGTCTCGTTGATGTTCTTCAGAGAGTTGATGGCGACCTTCTTGCCCTCGAGCTCCTTGGGCGACTTGATCGGGCTGCCCTTCTTCACCATGAGGGCGCTGAAGTCCTTGCCCTCCACGCCGGTCGACGCGATGCCGTTGGCCACCGCCTTGACGGGCACGCCCGTCGACTGGGCGACCAGCAGCGAGGTCACGTTGGAGAACCCGAACTGGAACTGTCCGCTGGTGACTCCGGGCACGATCGCCGCACCGCCCTGGGCGATGGAGATCGACAGTTTCAGGCCGTGCTTGCTGTAGAAGCCCTTTTTCTGGCCCAGATAGATCGGTGCGACGTCGACGATGGGGATGAGCCCCAGCTTGACGGTGGTGGTCCCGCCGGATGACGCGCCCGCGTCCGACGAACCGTCGTCGGACGAGCCGCAGGCCGTCCCGGCGAGCAGGAAGGTGCCGGCGGTGAGACCGGCGAACAGACGACGCATGGCTCCTCCTGTGCAGACATCGGTGCAGCGGTGTTCCGACAGGTTGTGCGCAGACCGCACACTAGTGCGCAAGCGTGCTCAGCGGGAAGGTAGAACTCGCAACGGCTCAGGGTCAATTGGGGGATGGCCGACGACATGGTTGACAGTGCTGGAGGCCTCGATGCCCGAGCCGGTCCGCGCAGCGCACTTCGTGAGGTCCTTCGAACGCGGGCTCGCCGTCATCCGCGCCTTCGACGCCGAGCATCCGGTGTGCACGCTCAGCGAGGTCGCCCGTACCTGCGACCTGACCCGCGCGGCGGCCCGCCGGCTGCTGCTGACCCTCGTCGACCTCGGATACGTCCACCAGGACGGCCGCGCCTTCCGGCTCACCCCGCGCGTGCTGGAACTCGGCTACTCCTACCTGTCGAGCGCCTCGCTGCCCGAGATCGCCGAACCGCATCTGGAGCGACTGGTCGAGTGCACCAGGGAGTCGTCGTCGCTGTGCGTGCTGGACGGCGACGACGTCGTGTACGTGGCCCGGGTGCCCGCGCGCCGCATCATGGCCGCGGCGATCACCGTCGGCACCCGCTTCCCCGCCCATGTCACCTCGGTGGGCCGGGTGATCCTCGCCCATCTGCCGGAGGAGGACCTCACGGCGCGGCTCGCCCGCACCGACCTGCGTCCGCTGACCGCCCGCACCATCGTGTCGGCCCAGGCGCTGCGGACGGAGCTCGCCCGGGTGCGCCGGCAGGGATACGCCCTCGTCGACCAGGAGTTGGAGGAGGGGCTGCGGTCGATCGCCGCCCCGGTGCGGGACCGGGGCGGCGCGGTGGTGGCGGCGGTGAACATCCCGGTGCACGCCAGCCGCAAGTCCCTGGCGTCGGTACGCCGGGACCTGCTGCCGCACCTGCTGGCGGCGGTCGCCGGGATCGAGGCCGACCTCGCCCTGTCTACAGGTCGAGGACGAGCCGCTTCCCGCGGCACCGGGACACACAGATGAGCATGGTCTCCCCGGCCTCCCGTTCCTCGTCCGTGAGGACCGAGTCCCGGTGGTCCGGGGTGCCTTCGAGGACGTCGGTCTCGCAGGTCCCGCAGGTGCCCTCGGTGCAGGAGAACAGCACCTCGACGCCCGCGGAGCGCACGGCGTCCAGCACGGAGACGTCCTTCGGGACGGTGAGCGTGCGGCCGCTCTGCGCCAGCTCGACCTCGAACTCGGTGTTCTCGCCGGTCACTTGCTCCTTGGCCTGGAACCGCTCGACATGCAGCACACCGGCCGGGGACCGCGCCTCCACCGCGTCGAGGAGCGGCCCGGGCCCGCAGCAGTAGACGAGCGTGCCCTCGGGGACGTCGTCGAGTACCGAGCCCAGGTCCAGCAGGCCCGTCTCGTCCTGGGGCGCGATCGTGACGCGGTCCCCGTAGCGGCCCAACTCCTCGGTGAACGCCATGGATTCACGGTTGCGCCCGCCGTACAGCAGCGTCCACTCGGCGCCCGCCGCCTCGGCCGCCGCCAGCATCGGCAGGATCGGCGTGATGCCGATGCCGCCGGCGACGAACCGGTAGCGGGGCGCGGTTCGCAGAGCGAAGTGGTTCCGGGGCCCGCGCACCCGCACCTTGTCGCCCTGCCCCAACTGCCCGTGCACATGGGCGGATCCACCGCGCCCGTCCGGCTCGCGCAGCACGGCGATCCGCCAGGCGTCCCGGTCGCCCGGGTCGCCGCACAGCGAGTACTGCCGCTCCAGGTCCGGTCCGAGCACGACGTCGATGTGGGCGCCGGGCTCCCAGTCCGGAAGCCGTTCGCCCAGCGGGTGGCGCAGGGTCAGGGCGAGTACGCCGTCGGCCGCGAACTCCCGCCGGTCGACAACGAGTTCGGCTTCGTACAGGCTCATGAGCTGGTTCCTCGCGGCTCGTGTCCTTGCGGCTCGTGTCCTTGGGGGTGGGCGAGCATCCACTCCCACATCTCGATGGGATCCTGCGAGGTGTGCTCGCGGCCGCAGTGACAGGTGCCGTGCAGGAGGTCCGTGCCCGGCAGCCAGTCGATGCGGTAGACCTCGCCCGTGGGGCTGGTCACTGGACCTTCTCCATCGGCTTGGCGCCCTCCTCGACCAGGCGGGCGAGGATACGGCGGGCGGCGAGGCCGCCGGTGTCGATGTTGATGCTCAGCTCCTGGTAGCCGGTGCGCTCGCTGCCGAGCGTCTCCTGGAGCAGGTTGAGCGCGTCGACGTCCTGCATGACGACGGTGTGGTTGTTGCCCCGCAGGAACTCCGTGACCTCGGGGTCCTCGGTCGCCCAGTCGCGCGAGACCATCCAGAAGTCGTACACCTTGCCGTCGGCGGACGGCGTGATGGCGTACGTGATCTCGGTGTGGAAGCCGTTCGGGTCGCTGCCGTCCGCCTCGGGCACCACACCGACCGGCGCGATCCGGCTGTGCAGCAGGTAGAGACAGGGCGCGTGGTACTCGATGTCCTGCCAGCGCGTGATCCGGCCCTGGATGCCGGTGGACTTGGCGTAGAACGGCGGGCACTCGGCGTCGTCCATGTGCCGGCTCACCCGGACGATCCCGGCGCCCTCGTCGACCTCGGTGGTGATCGGCGTCTCGGCGACCTCGGGGGTGCCGATGTAGCCGCCGTGCAGATACGTCTCGTGGGACAGGTCGAGGAGGTTGTCGACGAGGAGCCCGTAGTCGGCGTCGATCGGTTCCATGCCGCGCACGGTGACCCAGCCGGGGGAGTCCAGGTGGCGGGCGCGCGGGATGGTCTGCGGGTCGGCGAGCGCCGGGTCGCCGATCCACACCCAGATCAGCGAGTCCTGCTCGACGACCGGGTAGGAGGCGACGCGGGCGGTGCGCGGGATGCGCTTCTGGCCCGGCACGTACACGCAGGCGCCGGTCTGGTCGTAGGTGAAGCCGTGGTAGCCGCAGACGATGCGATCGCCGTCGAGGCCGCTCTTCGAGAGCGGGTAGCGCCGGTGCACGCAGCGGTCGTGCAGCGCGACGGGAGTGCCCTCCTCCTCGGTGCGGTAGAAGACGAGCGGCTCACCGAGGATCGTACGGCCGAGCAACTCCTCGCGCCCCACCTCGTGGCTGTAGGCGGCGACGTACCACTGGTTCCTGGCGAAGGCGGTCGTGTGCGGCATGGCGTTCCCGTCCCTGTCGGCGGGGCGTCGTCGCCCCGCGTGCCGTGGTTGGACCCAGAGTCGTGACGGTAGCCGCGGCTTGGCAAGGCGGCTTCTGCCAGGCGGAAGATCTTCCACGAAGAGCCAGGTCACAGCGTTGGCCGGTCTGCGGTGGAAACCGTCGTGAACACACTGCTGACGTGCACGGACCGCCTGATCGAGCGCTACGACCGCTCCGTGGAGGAGTCCCTGCCCCGCACGCGGCTTGCGAGACACCTTCCGCACCGGGTTCGACGCCGGTACGGCCCTCGGCCACTTCGCCCTGGGGGACGCCGAGGGGCTCGTCGGCGATCTGGCCGGTGCCGCCGCGGGGCCGGCCGGTGAGTTCGCCTGCTACTTCGCGGCCGGCTTCTTCGCTCTGCCCACGGCGGGCGTGGGCGGAGCGTTGGTGGCCGCGGGATGCACTGCTGCCGGCTTCGCCGCCGGGCAGCTTGCGAGCAGTGCGGTGGGATAACCGAACGAGAAGTGCTGTGGGGCGGGCGGCACGAGGCTCGCCCCAGAGCGTCTGCGGAAGGACGGAAGAGGGAAGTGCCGCTCTTCCATCGTGAGTTGTACGGTTCCCGCGCCGCCATGCGACGCAACGCCGCCGGCGCCGTCGCCGTGGGAGCCTGGCCGTCGTCCTCGGGCTGATCATCGTGGCCGGAGGAAACCGCGGTGGGTGGGTCGTCGTGGCCATCGGCGCCCTGGCGATGTGCGTGGTGATCCTGCTTCCCCGGCTCGCGGGACGAGGCCGGAACCGGCCCTGACCACACACTCCGGAGGAGAACGATGTACCCCATGGACAGCGGGGGCCAGGACACCGGTCACTGGCTTCTCGCCCGCGGTGGAAGCCTTCCGGGCGGCACGACGACAGCCATCGTGTTCGTCTTCGTGGCGATCGGCTGTCTCACCGCCGCCTACCTCATCAAACGCAAACAACGGTAGCCCGTCGTCACCGAGCGGAGCCTCTGCCGTCCACGGAGGGGTCGCGCGAAATCGGCCTCTGAGAGCGGAGACTCGGGCAGTCAGGCGGAACCGTCGCAGGCCGCCGCCGGTGGCCGGCCGGTGGTCCGGCGTGGTACCAGGGCGGGAGAGAGGCGGACCTGGACCGAGGGCCGGCTCCGGTCGGCGATCCGGTCCTGGACGAGACGGGCGGCGTTGCTGCCGATCTCGTGGCCCGCCTGGTCGACGCTGCTGAGGGAGATCGGGCCGAGCGCGGCGAACGCGGTGTTGTCGTAGCCGGCCACCGAGATGTCGCCGGGCACGGACAGCCCGGCTTCGGCCACTGCCTCCAGCACGCCCATCGCGACGACGTCCGCTCCGGCGAACACGGCCGTGGGGCGCAGGGGGCGGTCCAGCAGCTGCTTGGCGCCGAGATACCCGCCCTCCTGGGTGTAGCTGGTGGAGACGACGTCGATCGACTCCGCTAGACCGTGGGCGCGCATGGCCTGCCGGTATCCGTCGGCGCGCCGGGCGTTGGGCATCTCCGCGAGGCGCGTCGGGTCGGTTTCGAGGTGGTCGATGTGCGCGATCCGCCGATGCCCGAGGCCGACGAGGTGGCCGACGACCAGGCAGGCGCCCTCGACGTCGTCGTTGACCACCGTGTCGTACACCGGAGAGGACCCGTGCCGGCCCACGACGACCGTCGGTACGGCGCCGGCCACACTCTCGAGGTGGTCGCGCCGGGACACGGGCGCGATCAGGATCAGGGCGTCCATGCCGCGGTCGATCATCGCTTCGGTGACCCGGGCCTCGGCTTTCTCGCCGTTGCAGCCGGGCCCGAGGAGCACTTGGTACTCCGTGTCCTCCAGCGCGTGGGTGATGCCGTCGAGGACCTCGGGGAAGAACGGGTTGCGGATGTCGGGCAGCATCACGCCGATGGTGTACGTCTGCCCGCGCATCCCCCTGGCACCGGCGTGCGGCCGGTAGCCGAGCTCGTCGATCGCGCGGCGCACCTTCGACCGCATCTCGGGGCTGGCTCCGTACGCGTTGCGCAGCACCTTGGACACGGCGGTCGTGGACACCTGGGCGTGCCGCGCGACATCGACGATGGTGACGCGGCGGCGTGGTGCGGACGGTTCCATCCGGGTCCTCTCCCGTTGGGGAACGTTGCCGCCGAGTGTACGGACGCCGCCCGCGGCTCGGCAGGCGCCAGGTCAGGCCGCGCGAGGACACCGTCGTAACAATCGTGCAGCCTGTGCGGCATCTTGACGTCACGCGGGAGCGTCCCTAGGGTCTGGCCACACCCTTTGGGAAACGTTACCCATCAGGGCCGGGGATTCCCGGCCCGATCGGACCGATCAGCCCGGTTCGTGGAAGCCGGCAGGCACCTCTCACTGCTCCGACTCACCGGACGAACTCACTGCAAGCCAGGCCCGGCAGTCACGTTGAAACGTTTCAGGAAAGGAGGCGCGTCGGTGATCCTCGCCCAGCACGAGCACCTTCCGGACCATGACGACCACGACCGGGCTCCGGACGCGAACCCCGTCGTGCGCGTCCGGCGCGCACGCTCCACGCCGCCCTGGTGGTTCGCGCTGCCCGCACTGCTGCTGTTCGCCTTCGTCGTCCTGGTGCCGAGCGCTCGCGGTGTCCACTACGCCTTCACCGACTGGGACGGTCTGGATCCCGACTTCTCGTTCGTGGGCCTGGACAACTTCTCCACCATGCTCCGCGACGCCGACGCGATGCAGGCCATCGGGCACACGCTGCTGATCGCGGTGTCGATCACGGTCATCCAGAACGCGCTGGGCCTGTTGCTGGCCCTCGGGGTCAACTCGGCCCTCAAGTCCCGGAACGTGCTCAGGGTCTTCCTGTTCGCCCCGGCCGTGATCACCCCGATCGTCACCGCCTACCTCTGGCGCAACCTGCTCGGCCCCGACGGCGCGGTCAACGGCCTGCTGGGCGCTGTCGGACTGGACGGCCTGCGGCAGGACTGGCTGGGCAGTCCCCGGCTCGCCCTGTGGGCGGTCGTCGGCGTCGTCGTCTGGCAGTTCGCGGGCTATTCGATGGTCATCTTCCTGGCGGGACTCCAGTCGGTGCCGAAGGAGATCCACGAGGCGGCGGCCATCGACGGGGCGGGTCCCGTGCGGCGCTTCTGGTCGGTCACGCGGCCGCTGCTGGCCCCGGCCCTCACCATCAACCTGATGCTGTCGATCATCGGCGGGATCAAACTCTTCGACCAGGTCTACGCGTTGACGGGCGGCGGACCGGGACACGCCACCGACACCATCTCGACGCTCATCTACAAGGACGCCTTCACGCTCGGCGAGTTCGGCTACAGCATCGCGCTCGCGGTCGTCCTCACGATCATCGTGGCGGTCGTCTCCACCGGGCAGTACCTCGTGCTGGCCCGCAACGAGAGGGCCGCCTCGTGAACCGGTACCGCGGGCGCACGTTCGCGCTGGAACTGTCGATGGTCGCCGTCGCCCTGGTCGTGGGTTTCCCGGTGTACGTCCTGGTCAACCTGGCGGTGCGGCCGGCGTCGGACACCTCGTCCCCGATCAGCCCGACCACCTCGCCCACGCTGGACAACTTCTCGCAGGCCTGGCAACAGGGCGCCCTGGGCGGGGCGTTGGCCAACAGCGCGCTGGTGACGGCCGTCAGCGTCGTCATCGTGCTGGCCGTGTCGTCGCTCGCGGCGTTTCCGCTGGCCCGCATCACCGCTCGCTGGTCGAGGGGCACGTACCTGACCTTCCTCCTGGGCCTCGTGCTGCCCTTCCAGCTCGCCTCGCTGCCCCTGTACCAGACCATGCGCGACCTGGGCCTGCTCGGCACTCCCTGGGCGCTGATCCTCTTCTACGCGGGCCTGCAGGTGCCGTTCACCGTCTTCCTCTACGTCGGCTTCCTGCGCGCGCTGCCCCGCGACTTCGAGGACGCGGCCCTGATCGACGGCTGCACCCCGCTGCAGGGCTTCCGTCACGTGGTCCTGCCGATGCTCAAACCGGTCACCGTGACGGCCCTGGTGCTCAACGCCGTCGCCGTCTGGAACGACTTCTTCACCCCGCTGCTGTACCTCAGCGGCAGCGCCCAGCAGACCATGCCGGTCGCGATCGCCGGCTTCGTCGGTCAGTACGTCACCGACTGGAACCTCATCTTCGCCGCCCTGGTGATCAGCATCCTGCCCGTCCTGCTCGTCTACTTCGTGCTGCAGCGCAGCATCATCAACGGCTTCGCGGGAGGGCTGCGCGGATGACCCGCGCCGCTCACCCGTCCCTCATGCCCGGTCGCACTTCCCCGAGGGGGACCTCATGAAGACACGCACACTCCCGGTCCTGGTCGCCGCGGTGACGTCGGTGGCGGTGCTGGCCGCCTGCAGCGGCGGCACGAAGGCGGACTCCGGCGGCTCCGGCGGGGGCTCCACGACCCTGACGCTCGCCTCCGTCGACCAGGGCTCGGTCGAGGACGTCGTCAAGGCGTTCGAGAAGGCCAACCCGGGCGTCAAGGTCCGCTACACCACCAGCGGCGCCGACCAGTACCAGCAGCAGATCCGCACCCAGCTGTCCTCGGGCACCGCACCCGACGTGATGTCGGTCTGGCCCGGCAACGGGAATCCCGGCGCCACCCATGTCCTGGCCGAGCCCGGTTACCTGCGCGACCTCTCGGACCAGCCGTGGGCCGGCAGGATGCCGGACGCCATCAAGAGCGTCGCCCAGTACGAGGGGAAGACGTACAACGCGATCTTCGGGCAGAACGGCATCGGCGCGGTCTACAACCAGCAGGCCATGGCGAAGGCCGGGCTCACCCCGCCGGACACCTGGACGAAGCTGCTGGCCTTCTGCCGGGCCGCCGAGGCCAAGGGAACCCCCGCCTTCGCGCTGGGCAACCAGGACAACTGGGTGACCCAGCTCGTCCTGTACGCGCTGGTCGCCACGACCGTCCACGGCGACGACCGCGACTTCGACCGGAAGATGCAGGCGGGGCAGGCCACCTTCGCCGAGTCGCCGTGGACGGACGCCCTGGACAAGTACCTGACGATGGAGAAGACCGGCTGCTTCCAGAAGAACCCCCTGGGCACCAACTACGAGGCCAGCCAGGCACTTGCCGCCTCCGGCAAGACCCTCGGCATCGTCCAGGGCAACTGGGTGATCGCCCTCCTGAAGCAGAAGAACCCGAAGGGCACGTTCACGCTCAAGGCGCTCCCGGCCACCGACGACCCGGCCGCGACTCTCATACCTGCCGCCGCGGGCGCCGGCTACGGCGTCAACGCCAAGGCGAAGAGCGAGGAACTCGCCCTGAAGTTCGTGGACTTCGTGATGTCGCCCGAGGGCATGAACCTGTTCGTCACGAAGCAGGGCGGTCTGCCCTCGCTGCCCGACACGGGCTACGCCGTGGACCCGTCGCTGGCCGAACTGTCCACGTTCATCGGGGCCGACCGCACGGTGCCGTTCATGGACCAGCTGTGGCCCAACGCCAAGGTCCAGCAGACCATGCTCAGCGGCCTCCAGGAGATCTTCAGCGGGCAGTCCACGCCCGGGGAGCTGCTCGCCGACATGGACGCCGACTACAAGGCCGGCTCCTGACCATCCGCCACCCCCGAACACCCGAAGGGACGACGGTGTGAGCAATGCACAACACGACGCGGAGGGAGCCGACCGTGAGGTTCAGAACAGCGACCGGGCCGGCGGAAACGGCGGGGGAGTCCGCCGTCGGACCGTCCTCGCGGCGACGGCGGTGCCGGTAGTGGCCGGTGCCCTGGGCGGGAGCACCGCCGCACACGCGGCACCCGCCCGCGGTACCTCGGACGCCGAGGTGTCCGGGCCGACCGTGGAACACCGCACGAACCCGCTCGGTGTGGACGCCGCCCGGCCCCGCTTCGGCTGGCGCATGCGGTCGGCAGCCCGCGGGCGGAGCCAGGGGACGTACCGGATCCTCGTCGCGAGCTCTCCGGACAGGCTGACCACCGCCCGCGCGGACCTCTGGAACAGCGGCCGCGTGCTCTCCTCCGACTCCGTGGCCGTCCGCTACAAGGGCAAGCCGCTGAGCGCCTCGACCCGCTACCACTGGACCGTCACCGTCTGGGACGCCGAAGGCCGTACGGTCGGTACCGCGCCCCCGTCCTTCTTCGAGACCGGCCTCATGAGCACCGACGGCGTGGCCGGCTGGGACGGCGCGCAGTGGATCGGGATGAAGGGCAAGACCCCGAACTCCGCCGGTGCGCCGATGCTGCGCAAGGAAGCAGCCCTGAAGAACCGGTCCCAGGTCCGCGAGGCCCGGCTGTACGTCTCGGCCCTCGGCGTGTACGAGGCCTACGTGAACGGCCGCCGCGTGAGCGTCCCCCAGGACGGCGGCACCACGCTCGAACTGCTGCCGCCGGGCTGGACGAACTACGACGCCCGCGTCAACTATCTGACCTATGACGTCACCGGCCTCGTGACGCGGGAGCCGGACGTCACCCTCGCGGTGGTCCTGGGCAACGGCTGGTACAACGGCCGCATATCCGACGGCAGTACGTACTACTCCAAGGACGGCAACGCCCTGGCCGTCAAGGCCAAACTCCTGGTCCGCTACGCCGACGGGTCCTCGCAGACGGTCGTCACCGATCCGGACGGCGGCTGGAAGGCCACCGACACCGGCCCCTGCCGCGCCGACGACATCTACGACGGCCAGACCTACGACGCCCGGATGGAGCTGCCGGGCTGGACGGCCCACGGGTTCGACGACTCCGCCTGGTCGGACGTGGAACGCGTCGCCTTCGAGGACAAGTACCCGGACGTGCGGCTCCTCGCCTACCCGGGCGAGACCGCACGCCTGATGTCGAAGTGGGACCGGCGGCCGGAGTCGATCACCGTCGCCACCGGGGTGACCGGACAGGAGGGCAGCCCCAATGGCAAGGGGCGCATCGTCGTGGACCCGGCCCGGACGGTGACCGATCCCGCGAAGGCGGCCTTGGCCCCCGTCACGATCGGCAGCGGCGAGACCGCCGTCTTCGACCTCGGCCAGAACATGGTCGGAGTGGCCCGGTACACCGTGCGGGGTCCGGCCGGGGCCCGGGTCGAGTTCCGGTTCGGCGAGATGCTCAACGATGACAGCGCCGGCGCGGACGGCCCCGAGGGCTCCGTGTACCGGGCCAACCTCCGCAGCGCCAAGGCCACCAGTACCTACGTCCTCAAGGGCGACCGGAACGGCGAGACCCGTCAGGACTCCCTGACCTTCTACGGCTTCCGCTACGTCTCCGTCACCGCGACACGGACCGTCACGATCACCGGCCTGACCGGCAAGGTCGCCACGTCCGCGATCCGCGAGACCGGCACCGTCACCACCGACGACCCCGACATCAACAAGCTGGCTCAGAACATCCGTTGGGGTCAGCGCGGCAACTACCTCTGGGTGCCCACCGACTGCCCGCAGCGCGACGAGCGCCTCGGCTGGACCGGCGACACCCAGGTCTTCGCCACGACCGGCCTCTACAACGCGGACGCCGGTGTCTTCCTCAGTCACTTCCAGGACACCGTCGTCGACTCCCAGACCATCTACGGCATGGACAAGGCCCAGTTCACCGGAGTCGCGCCCGGCGGGCGCTACAACTGGCCCGGGGGCGGCAGCGGTTGGGCGGACGCCGGGGTCATCGTGCCGTGGACCGTGTGGCAGATGACCGGTGACGCGACCGTCGTCGAGGACAACTGGCCGGCGATGACCCGCTACCTGGACTGGATCCGGGAGCAGACCGGCGACACCTTCGCCGGACAGGGCTCCCTCACCGGCGACTGGCTGGCCCCGCAGAAGACCAGCGCCCAGCTGATGAGTGACGTCTACTACGGCTACGTCGCCCGCCTGATGGCGCAGATGGCCCGCGCGACCGGCCGGACGGCGGAGGGAACGGCGTACGAGCGGCTCTTCGGACGCATCAAGCAGGCGTTCATCGCCACGTACCTGAGCACCGAGGGCGGCCGGGTCACGGTCAGGTCCAGTCTGGGCGAGGCCTCCCCGATCGAACCGGGCGCCGACCCGAACCAGAAGACGGAGGACAACAGCCAGGCGGCACTGCTGTGGGTCCTCAAACTCGGGTTCTACGAGACGGAGGCCCAACGGCGCGAGCTCGTCGGTCACTTGGCGGACAACATCGGCAACGACGCCGCCTACAAGGCCGCGCACCCGGACAGCAGCCGCGTCAGGTACGCCGAGAACACCCTGTCCGTCGGCTTCCTCGGCGTCAACGTCCTCGCCCCCGTCCTCACCGAGGAGGGCCGTGCGGACCTCGCGTACAAGCTGCTCCACCAGGACGCGCTGCCGTCCTGGCTGTACTCGGTGAAGAACGGCGCCACCACCGTCTGGGAACGCTGGAACTCCTACTCCGCAGACGACGGCTTCGGTCCGGTCAGCATGAACTCCTTCAACCACTACGCGTACGGCGCGATCATGGAGTGGATGTACGCCTACATGGCCGGGATCGCCCGCGACCCGGACAGTCCGGGCTTCAAGCGCTTCCTGCTGCAACCCCACCTCGATCCCACCGGCGGCGTCACGCGGGTGTCCGGCTCCTACGAGTCGCCGTACGGCGAGATCAGAAGCGAGTGGGCCGTCGACGACGACGGCCGGACGCTGGTGTACGACGCGGTCGTGCCCGCGAACAGCGAGGCGACCCTGCGCCTTCCGGCCGTCTCCGCCGACGCGGTGCGGGAAGGGCGTACTCCGTTGGCGCGCGCGGACGGGGTGCGTTTCCTCGGCCACGCGGACGGGGTGTCGTCCTACTGGATCCCGTCCGGCACGTACCACCTGACCGTTCGGCTCCACTGACCGACTGACCGACTGACCGACTGACGCCGAGCGACGAACACACCGGCTGCGGTACCTGTGGAGGTACCGCAGCGCAGTCGGCCGACGCGCCCCGCCAGTCGGGCATCTCACCCCGAATCCCCCCATACCGATTTCGCTACAAGTTCCGAAATTATTCGTGACGGCCCCGTGTATATGGCCGAAATGCATCGCTCATAGCTTCGCTCCTGGGTCCGTCGGACCGAAAACGCTACTTCCCCCTGAAATCCCAGGAGCCCAAGGTGCCCAACCTCTCCAGACGCGGTGCCCTGAAGCTGACCGCCGGCATGGCCGTCCTCGGCACGCTCGGCCTGACGGGCTGCGGGCGTGAGGACGACACCGCCGCCGCCGCGAAAGCCTCCGCCAAGCCGATCGACGACTCCCCGGCCACCGGCACCGTCACCGTCTGGGCCGCCCAGGGCGACGCCGACGTGCTCGAGAAGGTCATCGAGCCCTTCAAGGCGGCGAACCCGGACGTCACCGTGAAGGTCACGCTGATCCCGAACGCCGAGTACTACACCAAGCTCCAGTCGGCCGTCGCGGCGGGCAAGGGGCCCGATGTCGCCCAGTTCTTCCCCGAGTCGCAGGCGCAGTTCCTCGACCCGTCGATCCTGCGGGCCGTGCCGGACGGCCTCGTCGACCCGGACGGCTTCTTCAAGAGCCTGTGGGACGCGGGCGTGGTCGACGACGTGGCCTACACCGTGCCCTGGTACGCCTACACGTACGCCCTCGTCTACCGCGCCGACCTGGCCGAAAAGGCAGGTGTCGAGGCGCCTGCCACATGGGACGAGATGCTGCCGTTCTTCAAGGCGCTCCAGGGCGCCGGTGCCAAGCGCGGCCTGGGTGCCGACAACGGGTGGGACATCTTCAACGGCCAGGACGTCGCGATGTATGCCTGGCAGGCCGGCGGCTCGCTGCTCTCCTCCGACGGGACCTGGACACTCGACACACCCGCGATGGTCGACGCGCTGAAGTACAACGCGTCGTTCTTCACCTCGGGCATCGCCGACACCGCCACGCCCACGTTCCTCGACGCGCAGCCGTACTTCGTCAGCGGCAAGACCGCCACGATGATCACCGGCCCGTGGGTGATCGGGCAACTCGACACCGCCGCGAAGAAGAAGGGCTGGACGGCGTCCCATGTGGCCACCGCCCCCCTGCCGGCCGGGTCCTCGGGCAACGTCTCCTTCTCCGCCGGCGGCAGCTGGGGCGTCCTCGCGGGCAGCGGCGACGCGGACGCGTCGTGGAAGCTGGTCCGGTACATGGCGCAGCCGAGCACCCAGGTCGCCCAGTACCAGGCGTACAGCTCGCTCCCGGCGGTCATCTCGGCCTGGGAGGACCCCGCGATCAAGGGCCAGCCGCTGCTCGACGCCTTCCTCACGCAGCTGAAGAACACCCGGACCTTCCCGCAGGTCACCACCTGGCAGCAGGTCGCGACCCGGATCGGCAAGGAGACGGAAGCCGTGGTCAAGGGCACGTCGAGCGCCGAGAAGGCCGCCGCGAACATCCAGTCGTACGCCGAAAGCCTCGGCACGGGCGCGAAGTGAGCCGCCCATGACCACCACCACGCCCGTTGCGGGCACTCGGCAGCGCGCCCGGCGGCGCACCCGTCATACGGCCGTCGCCTGGCTGTTCCTCACACCGTTCGCCCTCGTGTTCCTGCTCTACACGGCCGTCCCCACCGTCGCCGCGCTCGGCTTCAGCTTCACCGACCTGCGGGGCACGGACCTCAGGCACCCGCTCGCGGTCGACTTCACCGGCCTGGACAACTTCGTCCGGCTGTTCCAGGACGAGAGCTTCCTGCGCGACATCCTGAACACCGCCCTGTTCGTGGCCGTCGGCGTGCCGCTGACCATGCTGATCGGCTTCGGACTGGCCGTCGCGCTGAACTCCGGCATCCGCCGGCTGCGCGGCACCTTCCGTACGCTCTTCTTCGCGCCGGTCGTCACCAACGTGGTGGCGGTCGCCCTGATCTGGCAGTACGCCTTCTACGCCGACGGCACCGTCAACAAGGCGCTCAGCGCCGTCGGCCTCGCCGGACCGAACTGGCTGGACGACCCGGACCTCGCCATGCCCGTGGTCATCCTGCTCGGCGTGTGGCGCAACTTCGGCACCGCCATGGTGCTGTTCCTCGCCGGGCTGCAGGCCATTCCGGACGACGTGTACGAGGCGGCCTCCCTCGACGGGGCAGGAAAGCGGCGGCAGTTGTGGCACATCACCCTGCCGCTGCTGCTGCCGACCACCCTGATGGTGTCCGTGCTGCTGACCGTGTTCTACCTCCAGGTCTTCGACGAGCCGTACCTGCTCACGGACGGCGGCCCGCTGGGCTCCACCGAGTCCGTGGCGCTGTACACCTACCACCAGTTCGGGGCCGGCGAGTTCGGGATGTCCTCGGCCGCGTCCTTCGTGATGCTCGTCCTGGTGGCCGTGGTGAGTCTTGTCCAGTTCCGACTGCTGAGGCCCCGCGCATGACCGCTCTCGCCGCGTTGCGGAACACCGCGACCACCACCGACCGCCTCGCCGCGCCCCGCCGGTCCGTCGCCCGGCCGCTGCTGTACGCCGCGCTGGTGCTGTGCGCGCTGCTCACGACGCTCCCGTTCTTCTGGGTGGTCAGCGGCTCGCTGCGCAGCCTCGACGAGATCCGCTCCGACCCCGGTGCCTGGCTCCCGCAGCAGGTCACCTTCGACAACTTCCTGCGGCTGTTCAGAACGGAGGGTTTCGGCCAGTTCATGGTCAACAGCGTCGTGGTCGCGGTCATCGTGGTGGCGGGCAACATCGTCGCGGCGTCGGCCGCCGGGTACGCCCTCGCCAAGCTCGACTTCGCGGGCAGACGGATCGCGTTCGGCGCGGTCATGGCGGCGATGATGGTGCCGTTCACCGCGGTGTTCGTCACCCAGTTCGTGATCACCGTCGACCTCGGCCTGGCGGACACCCTCACCGGTATCGCCCTGCCCGGTGTGGCGATGCCGCTGTCCGTCTTCATCATGCGGCAGTACGCGGCGTCGATCCCCGACGAACTCCTCGAAGCGGCCCGGATCGACGGCGCGGGCGAGTTCCGGATCTTCTTCCGGATCTTTCTTCCGCTGGCGGGCCCCGCCGTCGCGACGATCACGATCATGTCGTTCCTCGCCTCGTGGAACAACTTCATCTGGCCGCTCATCGTCGCCCAGAGCATGTCCACCTACACGCTGCCGGTGGGCCTCGCCGCCACCAGCCAGGCGGCCGCCCACGTCACGGACTACGGCCTGCTGCTCGCCGGTGCGATCGTCGTGATGCTGCCGGTGCTGCTGCTCTTCCTGTTCCTGCAGCGCTACTTCGTGCAGGGGATCTCCGGAACGGGAATGCGGTGACCGAGATGAACTCCCTCGACGCACCCGGAGAACCGGACGCCGTGCACGCCCCCGCCGGCACGATCGTCGGCCGGCGCGACGGCCGTACCCGGCGCTTCCTCGGCATCCCCTTCGCCCAACAGCCCACGGGCGCACGGCGGTTCGCCGCACCGGTCCGACGCGGCCGGTTCCGGCAGCCGTACGACGCGTCCCGGCACGGCCCCACCTCCCAGCGCGTTCCCCTCTTCGCCACGACCACCGTGCCCGAGCCGTCGGTGCCGGGCGACGACGTGCTGAACCTCGGCGTCGTCGCCCCGGCCGCGGACGAGGACCGCGGGCCCTTCCCGGTCCTGGTGTGGATCCACGGCGGCGCGTTCCTCGCGGGGAGCCCGGCCAGTCCGTGGTACGACGGCCGCGGCTTCGCCCGCGACGGCGTCGTCTGCGTCACCGTCGGCTACCGTCTCGGCGTCGACGGCTTCGCCGTACTGGACGGAGTCCCCACCAACCTAGGGCTGCGGGACCTGCTGCTCGCCCTCGACTGGGTACAGGAGAACATCGCCGCCTTCGGCGGAGACCCGGACCGGGTCACCGTCGCCGGCCAGTCGGCCGGTGGAGCGGCGGTCCTCGCGCTGCTCTCCTCGCCCGCCCGCGACGGCCGCTTCCACCGCGCGGTCAGCCTGTCCGGCGGCTTCTTCGAGGCGGGCGCCGTACCTGACTTCCTCGACGAACTCGGGGACAGGCTCGGCGTTCCCGCAACCCGCGCCGGGTTCGGGGACCGCACCGTGGAGGAGCTCCAGCGGGCTGTGCTCGACCTGCGGGACGAGAGGGGCGGCGACGGCACGCTCGTACTCGCCCCGTTCGTCGGCGACGACATCCTGCCGGTGCCGGTCGCCGACGGACTCGCCGCGCACGGGCACGACGTACCCCTGCTGCTCGGGGCGACGGGGGACGAGTTCGACAGCGGCGCCGGTTCCACCGACGAAGGCCGCCTCGCCGGAACCCGCCGCACGGACACACTGTTCCGCGCCGCCTGTCCGCGCGCCGCGGCCGCCCGTCGCGACGCCGCCGCCGGCACCTGGCTGTACTCCTTCGAGTGGCCCTCGCCCGTGCTCGGCGGCGCCGCGCACTGCGTCGACATCCCGTACTTCTTCGACGTACTCGACGCACCGGGAGTCGCCCAGGCGCTCGGCCCGAACCCGCCCCGCGAACTGGCCACGTCGATGCACGCCGACCTGACCGCGTTCGTCCACGGCCGGGAACCGGCCTGGGCGAGAGCGACCGGGGCCGTCGGCGACCCGGCGCGCGAATACGGCCGGCCCGGTGGTGCGCTCGTCGCCGACACCACGGGCGTGTTCGACCCCGTCGTACGGTCGGGGCCGGGGCCGGGGTCGGGGCCGGGGTCCGAGGCGGCGGGGGCGTGCTGATGTCCGGGATGAACCAGAGCGCCGTCCGACGCGTCAACACCTCGGTCATCCTGCGTGCCCTGGCGGTGTCCGCCGGGCCGACGACGCTGACCGCGCTCGCCGAGCAGGCCGGCCTGTCCCGCCGCACCATCGAACTCATCCTGGACTCGCTCGTCGAGGCCGGCTGGGTGGCGGAACTGGACCGGGTGCCGGTCAGCGGTTCCGCCGGGCGCCCCGCCCGACGCTACGAACTGCGCGCCGAACACGCCCTGTTGGCGGCCGTGTGCATCACCACCTCCGGCGCGACCGCGGTCGTCGCCGACGTACGCGGCCGCATCCTCGGCCGGGCGCACGGGCCGCTGCGCGCCTACCAGGACCCGCAGGTCACCCTCGACGACGCGGCGGACCTGGTCCTTGAGGCACTCGACGACGCGGGCGGATCCGTGGACCGGCTGCGCGCGGGCGCGGTCGCGAGCGGCGGCGCGATCGACGACGAGGGAGTCGTACGGCGCCTGGTGCACACGACGCACTGGGAAGGCGTGCACCTGCCCGAGGAACTCGGCCGGCGCATCCCGATGCCCTGGTTCGCGGACAACGACACCAACCTCGGTGCGCTCGCGGAGCGTTGGCGGGGCGTGGCCGACGACCACGACAACGTCGTCTGGGCGATCCTCGGCAACCGCACCGGTCTCGGCATCCTCATCCGGGGCGCCGTGCACCGCGGTCTCGACGGCGCGGCGGGCGAGATCGTCGAGGCGCGGTCGATACCGACGGCCTCGGTCGAGAACCACCCGGTGGCCTGGCTGAGCTCACCGGAACCCGCCCAACGGGCCGTCGCCCTCGCCCGCTGCGAGGCCGCCCGGGCGGGCGAGCCGGCCGCGCTCGCGGAGGTCGACGAGTTCGTGGAGAACATCGCGTCGATCCTCACCATCCTGTCGTGGACGGTCGCGCCCTCGCTCATCGTGCTCGGCGGCGGTCTGGAGGACGCGGCCGACGTGCTGCTGCCCCGGGTGCGGGAGGCGATGCTCGACGCCCGCGCCCCCGAGACAGAGCTGCGGGCCACGCGCCTGGGCCGCGACGCGGCCCTCGTCGGCGCCGTCAAGCTGGCCCTCGACCGCATGGACACCCAGCTGTTCGGCCCGCTCGTCCCGCGCGCGTGACACCAACGCCCCCCACCTTCCCGCACCCGTGGCACAACACATGGAGTCTCACCTTGACCGACACCCCCCGCACCGACGTCCTCATCGTGGGCAGCGGCATCATGGGATCCGTCGTGGCCCGGCAGCTGCGCGAGGGCGACCCGGCGCTGCACATCACGATGGTGGACGGCGGCAGCGCGATCGGCGAGGCCCCCGGACTGCACCTGCACGACCTCGACGACCCGGACCTGTGGGCGCGCTACAACGAACAGGTCGCCACCGGCATCCAGGGCATGTACACCGGCGCCGAGGTGGTGCGCGAGGTCGCGGGCGACCTCACCGACCTGACGCCCGGCATGTTCCACGCCCTGGCCTTCGGCGAGGACGCCGAGGCGATGCCCGCGACGGCGCTCGCGTGGAACGCGGGCGGCATGGGCGTCCACTGGACCGCCGCCACGCCCTGGCCCGCCGGTCACGAGGTCTTCGACTTCGGCGATCCGGCCCGCTGGGCGGCGGATCTCGACACCGCGCACCGGATCCTCGCCGTCACCCCCGCCGCGATCGGCCCGACCGAGGTCGGCCGCACGGTGCTCGACGTCCTGCGCCGACGCTTCGACGGCGTGGGGCCGCACGACCGGGGGCCGCAGCCGATGCCCATGGCCGTCACCCCGACGCCGTCGGGCCCCATGCCCCGCACGGCTCCGGGCACGATCTTCCCTGCGCTCGCGACCGGCGGCGACCCGGCCTTCACCCTGGTGACCGGCACGCTCGCGACCTCGCTCCTGGTCTCGGACCACCGTGTCGCCGGCGCCCGGCTGCGCCGCGTCGCCGACGGCGCCGAGTCCGAACTCCTAGCCGACACCGTGGTGGTGTGCGCCGACGCGCTGCGCACCCCGCAACTGCTGTTCGCCTCGGGCATACGGCCCCACGCGCTGGGCCGTCACCTCAACGAGCACGCCTTCGTCACCGCCCGGGTCCTGCTCGACCTCGACCGCTTCGGCATCGACGTCGACGCCCTGCCCCTGCCACGCCCCGGCGAGTTCAGCACGGACTCGCTGTGGCTGCCGCAGAACGGGGCGGCCCAGCCGTTCCACGGTCAGATCATGGACCGCACCTACGTGGACGAGGGCGGCCGGCCCCTCGCCCACTCCGTGGGCCTCTCCCTGTACGTCCCCGTCGAGTCGCGCCCCGAGAACCGGCTCGTGTTCTCCGAGACCGGGACCGATCTCGCCGGGATGCCCCGGATCACCGTCGACTTCGACTACTCCGACGCGGACCGCGCCCTGATCGGCCGGGCACTGGACGACGTACGGTCGCTGGCCGAGGAGTTCGGCCCCTTCGACTCCGCGACCGAGAGCGCCCTGCTCCCGCCCGGCTCGTCGCTGCACCAGACCGGCACCGTCCGCTGCGGCAGCGCCGACGACGGCACCAGCGTGTGCGACCCGGACGGCAGGGTGTGGGGCTACGACAACCTGTACCTCGCGGGCAACGGCGTGATCCCCACCGCGATGGCCGCCAACGTCACCCTGACCGGCACGGTGACCGCCGTCCGGGCGGCCCGTGCCGTAGCCGTACGAAACACCGCGCTCGCCGCCCACTGACTCACTGACTCACTGACCCACTGACCCACTGACAGGAACCTCATCATGATCGACGTCGCCAAGCGGTACCAGGTGGCCCTGCCGTCCTGGATCGACGACGAACTGGCCGGCGTGCCCGCCGCCGTTCCCGACCGCGACGACCGCATGCGCCTCGTGCACCGCCTCGCCGACCGCAACTGGCGCGAGGGCAACGGCGGCCCGTTCGCGGCCCTCGTCGCCGAGCGGGCCGGCGGCCGGATCGTCTCGGTCGGCGTGAACGTCGTCCTCGCCTCCGGCATCTCCAGCGCCCACGCCGAGGTCGTCGCGCTCGGCCTCGCCCAGACGGCGACCGGCGGCTGGGACCTCGGCGGCGACGGGCTGCCCGCGCACGAACTGGTCGTCAACTGGCGTCCCTGCATCCAGTGTTACGGCGCCACCCTGTGGTCCGGCGTGCGCGGACTCGTGGTCGCCGGCGAGGGCCCGGAACTGGAGGAGATCACCACCTTCGACGAGGGCCCGCTCGGCGCCGACTGGGCCGAACAGTTCGAGGCACGCGGCATCGAGGTCGTGCAGGACGTGCTCCGGGACGAGGCGCTCACCGTGTTCCGGGCCTACCGCGAGGCCGTCGACTCCGCCGACGGCATCGTCGTCTACAACGCCCGCGGCGGTGCCGAATGACGCCCCGTTTCGCCACCGACATCATCACCTTCTACCACCCGGACTTCTGGGGGCTCGAGTCGGCTGACGCCGTGCGGGACTGGGCCGCGGCGAACCCGGAGCGTTTCTGGGAGCGGGTCATGCACGCCCTGGTCGACGCCGGAGTCACCGGCATCGAGCTGACCTTCGCCCCCGGCGACCTCGACTCCGCCCTGCGGGCCTTCGGCAGCGCGGCCGCGTTCCGCGACGAGCTCGCGAGCCGGGGCCTGTCCGTGGTGAGCGCCTTCATCGCCGGCAGCGACGCCCCCGACTGGCGGCACGGCGACAACCTGCCCGCCATCGTCGCCGACGCCGAGCGCCGCGCGGCCTTCCTCGCCGACGTCGGGGCGGACCTCCTCGTCACCGGCCTGCCCATGCGGACGACGTACGGGACCCGCCCGCCCTTCTTCGTCGACGCCGCCTACATGACCCGCATGGCCGACATCGCGCACGCGGTCGGCGAGGCGGTGGCCCGGCACGGCGTGCGGCTCGCCTTCCACACGGAGTCCAACAGCACCCTCTGGTACGAGCGCGACATCGACCTGTTCATGGCCCTCACCGACCCGCGCTACGTGTGGCTGTGCCCCGACTCCTGCCACATCGCCCTCGGCGGAGGAGACCCCGTCGCCGTCGCCCGCCGCCACACCCCGCGCATCGCGCTGGCGCACTGGAAGGACGCGGTCAGGCCGATCGACGTGGAACTCACCATCGACGACACGGTCTTCGCCCAGCAGCAGCCCTACATGACCGCACTGGGCACGGGCATCGTGGACTGGCAGGGCTGGGCCGACGCGATGTCCCGTACGCCCGGTGCCGGAACGGTACTCGTCGAACTGGACGAGGCGGCCGACCCCGTGGCCGCGCTGCGGGCGGGCAAGGCCGTGGCGCAACGCTGGGCCTCAGCGCCGTAGCTCCGTGTGGGCCGTCTCCGGCAGCCGCAGATACACCAGCGACGACCCGAGGCAGAGGACGGCGACGTACCAGGGGAAGCGCCCGGTGCACCCCAACTTTATGGTGCGCTCCGTACCGCCCCGAGCACGAACGGGATGCGCCGGCCCCACCCGTTCATCTGCCCGTCGCGACCGTCAGCGCGGCGCGCCGCCCCTGCCGGTCCGCGATCGCGCCCATCAGCGGCCCGCCGACCGGCCGCCCACGGAGGCGGCGAGGAGCCGGCGTACGGGCCGTTTCGGCGGGGCGGACAGCGAGGTGTGGGTGTCCGCCGTGATCGCGAACCTGCCCTCACCCCGGCCCCGAGCACCCCACGTACCGACGACTTTCACATGAGCGCCATCACACCCTTCCCTGACGTTTGGTGCTCCTGGAACACTCCTTTCGCGCGCATTCCGTCACCATCCGGCCGGTCGAACACCTTCCAGGCGAGAGGTCCCTCAGCCATGTCCGAAGTCAACCGGCGCAGATTCCTCCAACTCGCGGGTGCCACCACGGCCTTCTCCGCGCTCTCGGCCAGCATCGAGCGTGCCGCCGCCCTGCCCGCGAACCACCGAACGGGGTCGATCGAGGACGTCGAGCACATCGTCGTCCTGATGCAGGAGAACCGTTCCTTCGATCACTACTTCGGCAGGCTGAGGGGCGTCCGCGGCTTCGGCGACCCGCGTCCGGTCGCGCTCGACAACGGCAAGTCGGTATGGCACCAGTCGGACGGCACCAAGGAGGTGCTGCCCTTCCACCCGGACGCCGACGACCTCGGCATGCAGTTCCTGGAAGGCCTGCCGCACGGCTGGACCGACGGGCAGGCCGCCTACAACGGGGGCAAGTACGACAAGTGGGTGCCCGCGAAGGGCACCACGACCATGGCGTACCTGGACCGTGAGGACATCCCCTTCCACTACGCGCTCGCCGACACCTTCACGGTCTGCGACGCCTACCACTGCTCGTTCATTGGCTCGACCGACCCGAACCGCTACTACATGTGGTCGGGCTACACGGGCAACGACGGCCAGGGCGGCGGCCCGGTCCTCGGCAACGACGAGCTCGGCTACGGCTGGACGACCTACCCGGAGCGGCTGGAGAAGGCCGGGATCTCCTGGAAGATCTACCAGGACACCGGCGACGGCCTCGACGCGAAGGGCAGCTGGGGCTGGATCGAGGACGCCTACCGCGGCAACTACGGCGACAACTCGCTGCTCTACTTCAACACCTACCGGGGCGCCGAGCCCGGCGACCCGCTGTACGACAAGGCCCGCACCGGCACCGACGTCAAGAACGGCGACGGCTACTTCGACCGGCTGAAGGCGGACGTCAAGGCCGACCGGCTGCCGCAGATCTCCTGGATCGCCGCCCCCGAGGCCTTCTCCGAGCACTCCAACTGGCCCTCGAACTACGGCGCCTGGTACATCTCGCAGGTTCTCGACGCGCTCACCTCCAACCCGGCGGTGTGGGCGAAGACGGCTTTGTTCATCACGTACGACGAGAACGACGGCTTCTTCGACCACGTGGTGCCGCCGCTGCCGCCGGCGTCCGCCGCGCAGGGCAAGTCCACGGTCGACGTCTCCCTCGACGTCTACCCCGGTGACAGCAAGCGCCCGGCCGGCCCCTACGGCCTCGGCCCGCGCGTGCCGATGCTGGTCGTCTCGCCGTGGAGCAAGGGCGGTTACGTCTGCTCCGAGACCCTCGACCACACCTCGATCCTCCAGTTCATGGAGCGCCGCTTCGGCGTCCGCGAGCCGAACATCTCGCCCTGGCGGCGCGCGGTCTGCGGCGACCTGACGTCCGCCTTCGACTTCTCCCGCAAGGACACCAGGCCGGCCGCGCTGCCGGACACCGACGGCTACGAGCCGCCGGACCGCGAACGGCACCCCGACTACAGCCCGACGCCCCCGGCGGACCCGGACATGCCCGTGCAGGAGCGCGGCCTGCGCCCGGCCCGCCCGCTGAAGTACGCCCCGCTCGTGTCCGGTTCGGTGGACGTGAGGGCCGGCACGTACACGCTCGCCTTCGCCTCGGGGCCGAAGGCGGGTGCCGCCTTCCACGTCACCTCCGGCAACCGCACCGACGGCCCGTGGACGTACACCACCGAAGCCGGCAAGAGCATCGCCGACACCTGGAACTCGGCGTACTCGAACGGCTCCTACGACCTGGCCGTGCACGGCCCGAACGGCTTCCTGCGCGTCTTCAAGGGCCCGAACAAGAGCGCGGGACCCGAGGTCACCGCCCGCCACACCGGCGACGACGTCGAGCTGACCTTCACCAACAAGGGTTCCGGCACGGCCCGGTTGAAGGTCACCAGCGGATACGGCGACCGGGCCAGGACCTTCACCGTGCGCGCCGGAGCCACCGTGCGGCACACCTTCGACCTCACGGCGAGCAGGCGCTGGTACGACCTGACCGTCACGTCCGAGGCGGACCCGGCGTTTCTGCGAAGGTGCGCGGGACATGTGGAGAACGGGCGTCCGGGGGTGAGCGACCCGGCCGTCATGACTGGGTAAAGCCTTCCCGAGGGTAAAGATCCGGTCTGGTCAGGGACCGGGATGCTCGGGATAGTGTGCCTCGGTGACCACGCAATCGAACACACCTGCAGGCTGGTACCCGGATCCGCACGGAGCGGCCCAGACGCTCCGTTACTGGGACGGCGCGCAGTGGACCGAGCACACGAACCCGAACCAGCAGGCCCAGGCGGCGCCGCAGATGCCGCAGCAGCCGGCCGGCCCGGACCAGCGCGTCCAGCATCAGGTGCAGCAGCAGGCCGGGGTCGCGGCGGGCGGCCCCGGCGGCGGCAGCCTGTTCAGCGAGCCCGTCCTGGTGGTGAACCAGAAGGCCAAGCTGATCGAGCTGACCAACGAGTACACGGTCATGGACCAGAACGGCAACCAGCTCGGCTCGGTCGTCCAGGTCGGGCAGAGCGCGCTGAAGAAGATCCTGCGCTTCGTCGCCAGCATCGACCAGTTCATGACGCACAAGCTGGAGATCCGCGACGCCTACGGACAGCCCGTGCTGCTGCTGACGCGGCCGCGGAAGTTCATGAAGTCGCGGGTGATCGTGGCGCGGCCGGACGGTCAGCCGGTCGGCGAGATCGTCCAGCAGAACATGATCGGCAAGATCAACTTCGCGATGAACGTGAACGGCCAACAGGTCGGCGCGATCAAGGCGGAGAACTGGCGCGCGTGGAACTTCGCGATCGTCGACCACACCGACAAGGAGGTCGCCCGGATCACCAAGACCTGGGAGGGCCTCGCCAAGACGATGTTCACCACCGCGGACAACTACGTCCTGCAGATCCACTACCAGCTGCCCGAGCCGCTGCTGAGCCTGGTCGTGGCAACGGCGCTGACCGTCGACACGGCGCTCAAGCAGGACTCGCGGGGACTCGGCTGAGTCTGCCGGCGAAAGCGCTCACCGGGGTTCCTCCGAGGATGCCTCGGCCTTCAGGCCGGGTATCAAACCGGGCTGGTTTCAACCCGGCTGGTGTTGATCGTGGAAGTCCTGTTGGGTCGCTGACCCGCAGGCAGCGTGAGCCAGGAATCCCCCTGCTTCAGCTGGGGGAGGATTCAAAGGGGTGTGAGGTGTCCCGGCGCGGACGGCCGGGGCACCAGTGCCGGTTCGGCCGTCGCTGATTCCGGCTTCAGTGCCAGGACCGCGGCGACGGGGTGTTCCTCGTCGTCGTTCGCGTGCGGGTCCGCGGCGCGCGGAACCCGGGACAGCAGCACCACGCCCCACGCCGCGAGCCCCGCCCCCGCCAGCGCGAGCAGGACGCCCGCCGCGCCGCCCTGCAGCCGCTCGCCGAGCAGGGCGAGGCCGATCGCGGCGGCGGCCACCGGGTTCGCCAGGGTCACCACCGCGAGCGGGGCGCCGAGGCCGCCCCGGTAGGCCGTCTGGGACAGCAGCAGTCCGCCGGTCGCGAAGGCGGCGACGAGCAGCGCCACCCCGACGACCTGCACGCTGAGCAGTGATTGTGTGCGGTCCGTCACGGCCACCGTCACGGTCTGGGTGAGCGCCGAGGCGACACCCGAGGCGAAGCCGGACGCGGACGCGTGCCGCAGGCCCGGACGGGTGCCCGGGCGTGCCAGCACGCCGATCAGGGCCGCCGTCACGCCGGCGACCGCCACCGCCTCGGGCGCGCTCAGCACGCGCTCGGGCGCCGGTCCGGACGCCGTGACGAGGATTGCGGACAGGCCGAGGAGCGTCAGCGCGGTGCCCCGCCACTCCACCGGGCTGACCCGCCGCCCCGCGACCCGCGCCCCCATGGGCACCGCCGCGACCAGGGTGAGCGCGCCGAGTGGCTGGACCACGGTCAGCGGCCCGTACTTCAGGGCGACGACGTGCAGCAGCGCGGCCGACGCGTTGAGCACGACCGACCCCCACCAGGCCCCAGAGCGCAGCAGCCGCAGCATGCCCGAGCCCGGGTCGCGCGCGGCCAGCCGCTCCTGGGCGACGGCCGCGGCCGCGTAGGCGACGGAGGAGAAGAGGGACAGGACGACGGCGAGCAGGGTGGCGTTCATCGGCCGGCTCCCACGAGAACCTGCTCCTCGGCGGGGGCGGGTACCAGGGCGGTGTCCTGAGCGCGTCCGGCGGTGGTCGCCGTCCGGTGCGGCAGGTGGATCACCGCGAGCGCGAGGCCGAGCAGGGCGCCCGCGGCGAACGCGTCCAGCCAGTAGTGGTTGGCCGTCCCGACGATCACCAGCAGCGTCAGCAGGGGATGCAGCAGCCACAGCCAGCGCCAGCGCGAGCGGGTGGCGACGATGAGGCCGATCGCCAGCATCAGCGCCCAGCCGAAGTGCAGCGACGGCATCGCCGCGAACTGGTTCGACAGGGTGTCGGTCTGCGGCGGGCCGTACACCGAGGGGCCGTAGACCCGGGCGGTGTCCACCAGGCCGGTGGCGGCCAGCATGCGCGGCGGGGCGAGCGGGAACACCAGGTGCAGAACCAGCGCGGCGGTGGTGAGCGCGGCCAGCACACGCCGGGCCCACACGTAGTGCGCCGGGCGACGCAGGTAGAGCCAGGTCAGGAAGGCCAGGGTCGCCGGGAAGTGGACGGTCGCGTAGTAGGTGTTCGCCAGGTGCGCGAGCGTGTCGCCGTGCAGCAGCAGGGACTGCACCGAGCCTTCGCCGGGCAGCCGGAGGGTCCGTTCCAGGTCCCACACGCGGTGCGCGTTGTGGAAGGCCTCGCCGGTGTGGCCCGTCGCCAGCTGCCGGCCGAACTTGTAGACGAGGAAGAGCCCTACGACGAGCAGGAGCTCACGGACGAGCGGCGGCCGCGCTGTCGCGCTGGTCGCCGCTTGGGAAGGCTCGGTGCGGGCATTCATCCCCCGGCCCTTTCGCTGACGTGGTGCGTGTGCTGATGCCGGACGAGCTTGTGACTCGTAGAACGGCCGGAACTCATCGATACGAGTGAGTACCGAAACGCCAGTGTACCGATACGTTGCCGTACCGGTACACTGGCGTTTCGATTGACATACGACACACTGGAAGAGCGGGACTTGCGCCCGCGGGACCGAGTGAGGAGAAGGGCAGATGACGTCGCAGGCCGCGGACGGACCGGAGACGGTCGCCGCCTCGCGCCGCTCCAAGATCACGCCGGAGCGTGAGCGGGAGTTCTTCGACGCCGTGCTCGAACAGATCCGCGAATGCGGCTACGACTCCGTCACCATGGACGGCGTCGCCTCCAGCACGCGCTGCAGCAAGTCCACGCTGTACCGGCAGTGGAAGACCAAGCCCCAGTTCGTCGCGGCGGCCCTGAGGGGCAGCCGTCGGGTGCGCTTCGCCGGCATCGACACCGGCTCGCTCGCCGAGGACCTGCGCGGGGCCGCACGGGCGGCGGGCGCCTGGTCGATGAACGACACCAAGCTGGTCCAGGCGCTCGGCCATGCCGTCACGCAGGACGAGGAACTCGCGCTGGCGCTGCGTGAGGCGCTCGTCGAACCGGAGATCGCCGCGCTCCAGGAGATCCTGCGGCGCGGCGTGGAACGCGGCGAGGTCGCCGCCGATCACCCGGCGCTGGAGTACATCCCGGCCCAGATGTTCGGTGTGCTGCGCGCGCGGCCCGTCCTGGAGGGCAAGTACGCCGACCCGGACTACCTGGTCCGGTTCGTGGACGCCGCGGTACTGCCCACGCTGGGCCTGACCTAGGACCCAGGCCGCCGTCCGCGGATGACCGGACGGCGACCTGCTCGCGCCGCACCGTGGGGACGGGGGCGGCGCGCACCCCCCGGCCGGGTGGGGTTCCTCTTGAGCGGAGAGGCGCCCCACCCGGCCGCCAGGTTTTCCGGGACCAGGACGTCACACGTCCTGGCCGCTGCCGCCGTCCGTCGACACCTTGATGCCCTTGGTGATCTCGTCGAGCACGGCCTGCGTCTCCTCGACGTCGACACCGAAGCGGACGACGACCATCTGCTGGGGATTCGCGGGGGCGGGGAAGGCCAGCGACTGGACATAGCCGTCGGAGCCCTTGCTGGTGACCGCCTTCCAGCGGACCAGGTAACCCTTCTGCCCGGCGACGGTCACGGCCTTGGAGGCCAGCACCTCGTGCGAGGTGATCTCGCCGTAGGTCGTGCCGCCGTAGGACTCCTCGGCGTTGGCCGAGATGTCCGCCTTGGCGATCTCCTCGGCCGTGGTGCCCTTGGTGCCGAGCGCGATGGCGGGCGTCGAGTAGGCGCCGCCCTTCGTGCAGGACTTGGAGGTGTCGCCGGGGCAGTCGTAGGAGTCGTTCGACGTGACGATCGCGCCCGCCGCCATCTGCTGGCCGTACCAGTCGTCCGGTATGGGCAGGCTGATCCCGTCGATCGGGTCGGTCACCGAACCGCTCTCGATCTTCGGCGCCTCGGACTGGCCGGGAGACGGTGACTGGCCTCCGGAGCCCCCGTCGCCCCCGGAGCCGCCGTCGCCGCCACCCGGGCCGCCCTGGCCGCCCGTGGAGCCGTCCTGGCCACCGGGGCCGCCGCTCTGCCCGCCCGACCCCTGCGAGTTGGCGGTGTTGCCGCTGCCGCCCTCGTCGCCGGAGAGCGCGTACACGCCCACGCCTATACAGGCGAGGACCACCACGGCCGCCGCGACGGCTATGCCCGTGCGCAGTCCGCGCCGCGAGCCGCCCGGCGGCTGGACGGGGTACCCGGGATACCCCGGATGCACCGGGTACGGCCCGGCGCCCGCCGGTGCCTCGGGGGGACCCCACGCGGCGGCCGATCCCGCGGGGCGGGTCTGGTCCGTCCATGCCTTGCCGTCCCACCAGCGCTCGGTGGCGGGACCGTCACTTGTCTGTCCGGGGTCGGGATACCACCCGGGGGGAGTCGCCTGCGTCATGTCCCCACCGTATGAGGCCTCGGTGAAAGAGGCATGAGAGGGGAGTGCCGTGAATTCCCCTCATTCCAGGACGAGTCGTACGAGGCACTCCCTCGCGGGGCGGCACAAGCCGCAATCCGTCCTGGCCCGGAGCGGCCGAACCGAGCGGGCTCGCGCGCCGGGCGCCGGTGCTCGCCGGTTCGGTGCCGGGCCCGCCGTGCACCGTCAAAAACCCCAGGACGGCAAGGCGTACGCCCGGGCAGCGAGCCGGATCCGGCGAGCGCGTCGTGCGGACACCCGAGGCAGGACCGACCCCTTCCGGTTGTCCTGGGCGCGGGCCGCGCGTGATACGGCTCGGCGAGCAGCCGCTCCAGCAGCCGCTCCAGCAGCCGCTCCAGCAGTTCGCGGCCCCCCCCCGCACGGCCGGCGCCCCGTCGACGTGGTACGCGAGCCGGCCGCCGCTGAACCCCGGGTCGCCCCGTCGATCAGCGCGCACCCGGGCAGGGTTCCAGGGAAGTCGGCGACCAAGGGCAGCCCGGTCGCCTCGAGGATGCAGGCGGGCTGCCCGAGCTGCAGGCTCTGCCCGTGCGAACCAACTCCGCCCGCGCCTCGCACAGTTCACGGTCGGCCCGGACATGTCGGGTCCCTCCCGATCTCCCGATGCCGGTGATCCGCCGGGCTTTCTGACTGATGGTCAAGTTTCGTGACGGCCGGTCGCGGGCAGGGCGCGTCGCCCTCGCGCACTCGACGTCACCCGTCACGGCAACTGGTGCCCCGACCCGCCTCCGCTTCGGCATCGGGACGGCTACGCTCAAGGTCTGTACGTCGTTCGGGCGACTTGGGGAGGTAGCGCGATGACGGAGGTACGGCCCCTGGCGGCCGCCCCGGCCTCGCTGTGGGAGCGCGACGAGGAAGTCGCCGCCGTCGTACGGGCCATCGACACCCTGGGCGTGGACAGCGCCTCCTCGGGCAGCCTGCTGATGATCCGCGGCGAGGCCGGCTTCGGCAAGACCGCCCTGCTCGCCGAGACCCGCCGCCTCGCCGAGGAACGCGGCTGCACGGTGTGGTCGGCGCGCGGCGGCGAAACCCTCAGGTCCGTCCCCTTCAACGTCGTACGGCAACTGCTGCAGCCCGCCCTGATGTCGCTGATGCCGGAGGAGGCCCGAGAGTACCTCGGCGACTGGTACGACATAGCGGGTCCCGCCCTCGGCCTCGCCGACCCCGGTGAGCGGCAGGCCGACCCGCAGGGCGTCACCGACGGCCTGGTCACCGTGGTGCGCCGGCTGTCCCGGCGCGACTGGCCGCTCGTCCTGCTCATCGACGACGCCCACTGGGCCGACCAGGAGACCCTGCGCTGGCTCGCCGCGTTCGCCGAGCGCCTGGACGACCTGTCCGTCCTGGTCGTGGTGGCCCGCCGCCCCGGCGAGATGACCGGCGAGAGCGCCCGGCTCCTCGACGCGGTCGCCGCCACCGCGGCCCGCCCCGCCACCACCCTGAGCGCCCTCACCCCTGACGCCACCGCCGGACTCACCCGCGCCACCCTGGGCAAGCACGCCGACGCCGCGTTCTGCCGCGAGGTCTGGGCCGTCACCGCGGGCAACCCCTACGAGGCCGTCGAACTCCTCGCCAAGGTCCAGGAGAGCGAACTGGAGCCGACCGAGAGCGCGGCCGGCGAACTGCGGGCCCTGAACCGCTCGGCCCGCGGCGGCGGCCTCGTCGCCCGCCTGGAGGAACTCGGCATCGACGCCACCCGGTTCGCCTGGGCGGCCGCCATCCTCGGCACCGGCATCTCCGTCGACCTCGTGGCCAAGCTCGCCACCCTCGGCCGCGAGGACGCCGTGCGCTGCGCCGAACTGCTGTGCAGCGCCCGCATCCTCACCGCACCCGACCCCGCCGCGGGCCAGACGGGCGAGGGCGACCTGGAGTTCGTCCACCCGCTGATCGCCACCGCCGTCTACAACTCCATCCCGCCCGCCCTGTGCACCGCGATGCACGGCATCGCCGCCCAGGTCGTCACCGACTCCGGGCTCGGCGCCGCGGCCGCCGCCCGCCACCTCCTCCAGGTCCACCCGGACGACGACGAGGAACTCGTCGAGCAACTGCGCGAGGCCGCCCGCGACCACCTCGCGGTCGGCGCCCCCGACGCCGCCCGCCGCTGCCTGGAACGCGCCCTGCTGGAACCCCCGCAGCCCGAGGTGCACGCGCACGTGCTCTTCGAACTCGGCTGTGCCACCCTCCTGACCGCGCCCGCGCGGACCATCGACCACCTCCAGACCGCGCTCGCCATGCCGGGCCTCGAAGGCGACGCACGCGTCGACGCCGTCTTCCGCCTCTCCCAGGCACTGCTGCACAACGACCAGCTGGAGGAGGCCGTCCGCACCGTCGAGGCGGAGGCCGCCCGGCACCGGGCCGGTCCCGCCCGGATGCGGCTGCAGGCCGTGCAGTACATGTGGGAGGGCATCTACGCGGGCGAGGCGACCTCACCGGGCCGCTCCGAGCGCCTCGCCGAACTCGCCCGCACCTGCACCGGCCGGGACAACTCCGAACGCGCCCTGCTCATGCTGCGCGGCTTCGACGCCATGACCCACGGCGAGAGCGCCGAGGAGGTCGTCGACCTGTGCGACCGCGCCCTGGTCAACGGCCGGCTCGCCCCCGGACTCGGCTGGACCGACACCGAGTGGGGCGTCGAACTGCTCCTGATGCTCGCCAACGCGTACGCCTACACCGACCGCCTCGACCGCGCCGACGCCCTCTACTCCGAGGCCCTGCGGGCCTACGAGTCGGCCGGCTGGAGCGGCGGTCACCTCGCCCTGGCCCACGCCTACGTCGGGGTCGGCCACCGCAGGCGCGGCCGGCTCCGGGAGGCCGAGACGTCCCTGCGCGAGGCCCTGCGCCTGGCCGAGCGGGTCGGCCGCGGACTGCCCCTGTACTGGACCGCGACCTGCAACCTCGTCGACACCCTGCTGGCCCGCGGCCACGTCGAGGAGGCCTGGGCCATCGCCGAACAGCACGGCTTCGCCCCGCCCTACCCCTCCACCATCGTGCTGCCCGATCCCCGCTCGGTGCGCGGCCGCCTCCTGCTCGCCGTCGGCCGCACCAAGGACGGCATCAACGAACTGGAGGCCGCGGAGAAGGCGGCGGCCGTGCGCGGTCACCACAACCCGGTGCTCGTCCCCTGGGCCTTCGACCTCGCCCGCGCCCTCGCCACCGAGGACCCGGGCCGTGCCGCCCGGCTCGCCACCGACGTCCGCCGGCACGCCGAACGCCTCGGCACCGACACGGCCATAGGGGAGGCCCTGCGCTGCGCCGCCGCCCTGGAGACCGGCCAGCGCGCGGTCCGGCTCGCCGCGCAGGCGGTCGCCTACCTGGAGGCCTCGCCCTGCCAGTACGAACACGCGGCGGCCCGCGTCGAGTACGGCATCCTCGCCCGCTCGGTCGCCGAACTCAACCGGGGCCTGGCGCTGGCGCGGTCCTGTGGCGCGGACGGGCTGGTGGCGCAGGCGAGGGCGGTCCTGGAGACCGGGCGCGGGCTGCGGTAGCTCAGCCGTCCAGCAGCTGGTCGGTGACCGCCGACAGACGTGTGCGTACGTCCCGGTCGTACGCCGCCTCGTGCGCCCGCGCCGGCCGCGTGCCGTCGAAGTAACGGCCGCTGCCCAGCTCCCGGGTGGCCGGCGCGAGGACGGCCGAGGCGCCGTCGGCGACCGAGCTCCAGGGGCTGACGCCGGCCGCGCGGACCATCGCCGTGTCCATGTAGGTCGCCGGGTGCAGCACGTTCACCGCGACTCCGGTGCCGTCCAGCTCCTCGGCCAGGGCGAAGGTGTACGCGGCCAGCGCGAACTTGCTGCGGCAGTACGCCGAGACGCCGCTGTAGCCGCGGGTGAGCCCGGGATCGTCGGCGTCGAGCGGCTCCTGTCCGGCCGAGCCGACGTTGACGATCCGCGCGGGCGGGTTCGAGCGCAGCACCGGCAGCAGGGCGCGGGTCAGCGCGACCGGCGCCAAGTAGTTGACCGCCAGCCGCAGTTCGTGCCCGTCGGCGCTCACCTCGCGCCCCGAGCCGGGCGAACCGCTGCCCACACCCGCGTTGTTGACCAGGACGTCGAGCTCGGGGTGCGCCCCGGCGACCTTCGCGCCCAGCTCGCGCACCTGCGCCAGCGAGGCCAGATCGGCGACGAACCCCTCGGCCGTGCCCTCGCCGCGCAGCTCCTGGACGAGCCGCTCCGTGCGGGTGGCGTCGCGGCCGTGGGCGAGGACATGGTGGCCGGAGCGGACCAGTTCGAAGGCGACGTACCGGCCGAGACCGGAGGTGGCACCGGTGATCAGGATGGTGGACATGCCCCCACCGTAGGCACGTGGCGCCGCCCTCGGCGTGGTGCTCTTGACGCTACTACCGCCAGGGTCACCCTGCGGTGCCGTCCTCCTCCGCGAGCACCCGCTGGGCGGTCGCGAACGCCGAGTTCGCCGCCGGGACCCCGCAGTACACGGCCGTCTGCAGCAGCACGGCGCCGATCTCCTCGGGCGTGAGCCCGTTGCGCCGGGCCGCCCGCACATGCATGGCCAGCTCGTCGTAGTGGCCGTGCGCGACCAGTGCCGTCAGCGTGATCATGCTGCGCTCGCGGCGGCTGAGCGTCGGGTCGGTCCAGATCTCGCCCCACGCGTAGCGCGAGATGAAGTCCTGGAAGCGGGCGGTGAAGGGTGTCTGCCGGGCCTGCGCCCGGTCCACGTGCGCGTCGCCGAGGACCTCGCGCCGCACCTCCATGCCCCGCTTGGCGCCGCCGCCGAAGTGCGCCCGCAGGGCGGTCAGGACGGCCTCGGGGCATTGCGCGGGGGCCAGGTGCGAGGCGCCCGGGATCTCCACCAGAGCGGCGCCCGGCACCGCGTCCGCGATCTCCCGCAGATGCGCCGGCGGGGTCGCGGGGTCTTCCCGGCCGGCGATCAGCAGGGTGGGCGCGGAGATCTCCGCCAGCCGCTCCCGCAGATCGAACGCGGCCAGCGCGTCACAGCAGGCGGCGTACGCCTCGGGGTCGGCGTCGCGATGGTCCTGGACCAGCTCCGGCACGGTGAACCCGGACGTGAACCAGCGCGCGTCGGCGCTCTCCGCCAGCCGGTCCAAGCCTTCGACGCGGACGCGCGCGGCCCGCTCCTCCCACGGCTTGGAGCCGTTGAAGTGGGCCGAGGAACAGATCACCGCGAGCGACGACACCCGCTCCGGATGGTGCACGGCGAGATGCAGCCCGACCGCGCCGCCCAGGGACACCCCGGCGTAGGCGAACCGCTCGATGCCGAGGGAGTCGGCGAGCGCGAGCACCAGGTCGGCCAGATCGGCGACGGTCGCCCCGGCCCCGATCAGGCCGGCCGCCGAACCGCCGTGCCCCGGCAGGTCCCAGCGGATCACCCGGTGGGTGGCGGACAGCTCGGGAGCGACCCGGTCCCACAGGGCGTACGAGGTGCCCAGCGAGGGGCCGAGCAGCAGCGGGGGAGCCGAGGTGGGCCCTTCGGCACGGTGGTTGAGGAGTGTGTCGGTCAACGTCGCTCCAGAGCACGGTCGGTGAGGACTCCGGCGGAGCCGGTGTAGCGGGCGGGGTCGGTGAGCTCGTCGAGGTCGACGTCCTTCAACTCGGGCTGCTCGGCCAGGAGTTCGCGCAGGCTCCGCCCCTCGGCGTACGTACGCCCGGCGAGGTCCGTGAGCAGTTCCTTGGCGCGGGCACGGCCCAGGACGGGCGCCAGCTCGGCGGACAGCCGCTCGGAGACCACCAACCCGTGGGTGAGGTCGAGGTGTTCACGCATGGCGTCCGCGTGGACCCGCAGCCCATCGGTCAGTTCGGCCGCGTCGCGGGCGGCGCCGCCGACCAGCCGGAGCAGGTCCCGCAGCGGCTCCCACTCGGCGTGCCAGGCCCCGGCCGGCCGCTCGTCCTCGGCGACCAGCGAGCCGTACAGCGTGGCCGCGAGCTGAGGCGCCCGCCGGGCGGCGGCCGCGACCAGCGTGGAACGCACCGGGTTCGCCTTGTGCGGCATGGCCGACGAACCGCCCCCGCTGCCCTCCGCGAGCTCGGCGATCTCGGTCCGCGACAGCGTCAGCACGTCCGCGGCGACCTTGCCGAGTGCCCCCGCCGTGAACGCCAGGCACCCGGCGAGATCGGCGACCGGTGTCCGCAGGGTGTGCCAGGGCAGCGGCGGTGCGTCGAGGCCGGTCTCCCGGGCGAAGGAGGCGAGCAGCGCGGTGGGGTCGGCCGCGCCGTACGCCGTGAAGGCCGCCAAGGTCCCGGCGGCACCGCCGAGTTGGGCGGGCAGCGAGTTCCGTACGGGCGTCACCCGGTCCCGGGCGTCCAGCACCAGCGACCGCCATCCGGCCGCCTTCAGACCGAACGTCGTCGGTACGGCGTGCTGGGTCAGGGTCCGGCCGGGCATCGCGGTGTCACGGTGCTCGGCCGCCAGCCGGGCCAGCGCACGCTCGGTGCGCGCGAGGTCGGCGAGGACCGGGTCCAGGGCGCGCCCGGCGACCAGCATCATCGCCGTGTCCATGATGTCCTGGCTGGTCGCACCCCGGTGGACGTACGGGCCGTACTCGGCGCCGACCGCCTCGGTCAGGTCGGCCACCAGGGGAATCACCGGATTCCCGCCGCCACGGGCCCGCTCCGCCAGGGAGCGCACGTCGAAGCGGTCCGCGCGAGCCGCCTCGGTCACCGCCGTCGCGGCCTCCTGCGGGGCGAGCCCCAGCGCGGCCTGGGCGCGGGTCAGCGCGGCCTCCGCGTCGAGCAGGGCCTGCAGAAAGGCGCGGTCGCCCGTCGCGGCCGCGACGGGGGAGCCGGACCACCCGGGGGCGAGCAGTCCGGCGTCCGGTTCGGCTGATGTCACTGGAACTCCAGGAAGACCGTCTCGCCTTCGCCCTGAAGGCGGATGTCGAAACGGTACGTTCCGTTGCCCCCGTCGGTCGCGATCAGCGTGTCGCGTCGCTCCGGGTCCAGCCGCGCGAGCAGCGGGTCCGCGGCGAGCGCGGCCTCGTCGCCGGGCAGGTAGATCCGGGTGAACAGGTGCACCAGCAGCCCGCGCGCGAACACGCACACGCTCAGGTACGGGGCGCTCTGCCCGCGCGCGCCGGGCCGGAGCGTGCGCGCGGACCAGTGGCCGCTCGCGTCCGTCTCGATGCGGCCCCAGCCGGTGAACTCCACACCGTTGCGGCCGAGGAAGCCGCCGCTGGCCGAATCGCGCCGCATCGAGCCGTCGACGGTCGGCAGGTTGCCGTCCGGGTCGGGACCCCACAGCTCCACGAACGCGTCGGGCAGCGGACTGCCCTCGCCGTCGTACACGTGCCCGTGCACGGCGATCGTGTCCGGGTGGCCGACCGGGGCGATGTCGCCGCCGCCGGGGAACGGCAGGGCGTGGCCGTAGAACGGGCCGACCGTGTGCGACGGGGTGGGCAGCACGGTTTCCGGACGACTTGGGTCGATCTTCGTCATGGCAGGTCAGCGCCCTTCTTCGATCCAGGTGGCGGTCGGCCCGTCGAGCACGATGTCCCAGTGGTAGCCCATGGAGAACTCCGGCACCGACAGGCTGTGGTCGTACGTCGCCACCAGCCGCTGCCGGGCCGCGTCGTCCGTCACCGACTGGATGATCGGGTCGTAGGGGAACAGCGGGTCGCTCGGGAAGTACATCTGCGTCACGAGGCGCTGCGTGAACGCCGAGCCGAACAGCGAGAAGTGGATGTGCGCCGGCCGCCAGGCGTTGACGTGCTGACGCCAGGGGTACGGGCCCGGCTGGACGGTCGTGAAGTGGTAGAAGCCGCTGTCGTCGGTCAGGGTGCGGCCGACGCCGGTGAAGTTGGGGTCCAGCGGGGCGTCGTGCTGCTCGCGCTGGTGCGCGTAGCGGCCGGCCGAGTTCGCCTGCCAGATCTCCACCAGCTGGCCGCGGATCGGGCGCCCGTTCCGGTCGAGGAGCCGCCCGGAGACGGTGATGCGCTCGCCGATCGGCTCGCCGTTGTGCTGCCGGGTCAGGTCGTTGTCGATCTCGGTGATGTCCCGCTCCCCGAAGGCGGGGGCGGACAGCTCCACCAGTTCCGGATCCCGGCTCACGTCGATCGCGACCGGCGGCTGCTTGGGGTGCCGCAGGACGGAGGAGCGGTAGGGGGCGTAGTCGCGGCGCGGCTGGTGCTCGACGGGGGCACCGTCGGCGAGGCGCTTCTCGTAGGCGGCGCGCTCGGCCGCGATCTCCAGGTCGATGTCCGCTTGGGTGAGAGTCATGGGTTCCTTACGCTTCCTAGCGCTCGAGGACGAGGGCGCGGCCCTGGCCCACGCCGATACAGAGGGTGGCGACGCCGACACCGCCGCCCGGGCGGGCGAGCCGGCGGGCGACCGTGCCGACGAGCCGGGCGGGCGGTAGGGCCGTGGCGACCACCTTGTCCATCCGTGAAGCCCCATCCCGTCCGAGCGCCCGTCCCGAGGAATTAGTCAGGGCACTGATTATTTCAGCGAGGTGTCCCTCACGCTGCCACCGGAGCTGCGGGGCGTCAAGACCCAGGAGAAATGCGAGGTCAGCTCGTCATATGTGCGCCGCAGACAGGTGCCGTACCGCACCGGTATTGTTCAGTGCACCAACGAATCAGATCTGGGGAGCGCACATGGCCGCGGTGGACCTCACCACCCACCCCGGGCACCTCGCCCGGCGGCTCCAGCAGGCGCACTACCTGCTGTGGAACACGATGGTCTCCGAGGAGATCACCTCGCCGCAGTTCGCGGTCCTCAACGCGCTCGTCGCCGAGCCCGGCCTCGATCAGCGCACGGTGGGGGAGCGGGTGGGGCTGGACCGGTCGACCATCGCCGAGGTGATCAGCCGACTCGGGCGCCGCGGGCTCCTGGACAAGGTGCGTGACCCGCAGGACGGTCGCCGCTTCCTGCTGCGCCTCACCGACGAGGGCCTGCGCACCCACCGCAAGCTGACCGTGCGCACGGCCCGGATGAACCAGGTCTTCCTGGCCCCGCTGTCCGCCGAGGAGCAGTCCGTGTTCTTCGACCTCATCCGGCGGGTCTCGGACGCGGCCGAGGGGCTCCGCAACCCGACGGAACCCCTCGTCATCCAGCCCTGAGCCCGTTCAGCCGCTCATGACGCCTTCGCGAACACCACCCACACCTGCCCCTTGGCGAAGTTCACCGGCGTACCGTCGCTCGTCGTGAACTCGGTGCCCTCGGTAGCCTTCGGGCGCGACCAGTTCACGTCGTAGGCCCGCCCGCCGCGCAGCACCTCCGCCGTCCCCTCGCCGACCGTCTCGGTGTACGGCGTGTTGTTGCCGAGGAAGTCCTGGAAGCCGGACTTGCGCACGTTCACGTACTGCACGACGACCGTCGCCGGTGCCACCCGCTTCCCGTCCGTCGTCACGGTCGGCGTCCCGTCCATCGAGACCAGCCAGCGGTCCCGGTCCGCGGACCAGGTGAAGGTGAAGCGCGCCGCCGGGAAGCGCACGGTCCGCGAGGTCTCCTTCTGCCCGCCGGAGGGTGCGGCGCCGTACCGGAACCCGGTGGTCAGCGCGTCCGCGCCCGGCGCGGCGGACAGCAGCCGGTCCGGGCGCAGGTAGAGGTTGTGCGGGGAGGGCTTGTCGGTGCCGCGGTAGTAGGCGCCGGACACCTTGCCGGGGGTCTGCACGACCAGCGGCGCCTCGTTGATCAGCGGCATCAGCTTGCCCTGGGCCCCGGAGAAGGCGAGCGTGGGCCGGTCGAACTGCCGCAGCAGCTCCAGGTCCGACTCGCGGGCGCTGCGCACCGGGCCAACCGCCTTCGGCAGCTTGGTCGCGTAGACCGCCATCAGCCGGCTCATCCCGCCCTCGACCTGCTCGGCGTACACGATGTCGGCGGAGTTCAGGCCCGTATGGGGCCGGGCCGCGCGTGCGTTGTCGATCTTCACGGCGAGCACGGAACCGGCGGCGGCGCTCTCGCTCGGGCTCTCGCCCGGGCTCTCGACCTCGCCCTCGCTCCGGCTCTCTGCGGGCGTCCGCAACTGTCCGCGCCCGTCGTCGCTGCCACGCCCGCCCGTGCAGCCCGCCGCCAGCGAGGCGGCCGCCGTGGCGGCGAGCAGCGCCACCGCCGTAGCAGCACGCCGCGTGCGCGCCCTGTGTCCCATGCCCACCGTGGCCACCTGTCTCTTGTTATTGATTGTGCGCTTATAAGTTCATTGATGGCCATACCCGATCGAATCTGATTCGCGGCGTTGAATAGGCCGATCGGCCCAGGTGCGGTGGTTCACCGAGTGGCGTCCGGGTACCCGGACGCCACCGCAGACCGGACACGCCGACGCGAACTGGGAGCGTGCGATGAAGGCAGTGACCTGGCAGGGCAAGCGGGACGTGCGGGTGGAGGACGTGCCCGATCCGACGATCCAGGAGCCGACGGACGCCGTCATCCGCGTCACCTCCACCGGGCTGTGCGGCTCCGACCTGCATCTGTACGAGGTGCTCACCGCGTTCATGACGCCGGGCGACATCCTCGGTCACGAGCCGATGGGCATCGTCCAGGAGGTGGGCGCCGGGGTGCCAGACCTCGCGGCCGGCGACCGGGTCGTGGTGCCGTTCCAGATCGCCTGCGGCAGCTGCTGGTTGTGCATGACCGGGCTGCCGACGCAGTGCGAGACCACCCAGGTCACCAGCGAGGGCATGGGCGCCGCCCTCTTCGGCTACACCCGCCTGTACGGCGCGGTGCCGGGCGCCCAGGCCGAGTACCTGCGCGTCCCGCAGGCGCAGTTCGGGCCCATCAAGGTCCCCGAGGGCCCGCCCGACGACCGGTTCGTCTACCTCTCCGACGTCCTGCCCACCGCCTGGCAGGCGGTCGCCTACGCGGACGTGCCCCAGGGCGGCAGCGTCGCCGTCCTCGGCCTCGGGCCCATCGGTGACATGGCCTGTCGCATCGCCCAGCTGCGCGGCGCCGGGCGGGTGTTCGGAGTGGACCTGGTCGGCGAGCGGCTGCGCCGGGCGCGGTCGCGGGGCGTGGAGACGTACGACCTCAGGAGCTTCGACAACGAGAAGGAGCTGGTCCAGGCGATCCGCGACGAGACGGACGGCCGCGGCCCCGACGCCGTGATCGACGCCGTCGGCACCGAGGCCCACGGCAGTGCCGCCGCCAAGCTCGCCCAGCAGGCCTCGTCGCTGCTGCCGCGGAAGATCGGCGGACCGTTCGCGGAGCGCTTCAGCGTCGATCGGCTCGCCGCCTTCCACACCGCCATCGAGCTGGTGCGCCGGGGCGGCACGATCTCGCTGTCCGGCGTGTACGGCGGCATGGCCGACCCGCTGCCCATGCTCACCATGTTCGACAAGCAGATCCAGCTGCGGATGGGCCAGGCCAACGTGCGCCGCTGGAGCGACGAGATCATCCCCTACCTCACCGACGAGGACCCCCTCGGCGTCGACGACTTCGCCACCCACCGGCTGCCGCTCAGCGAGGCACCGCACGCGTACGAGATGTTCCAGCGGAAGCGGGAGGGCGCGGTGAAGGTGCTGATGACGCCGTGAGCCAGGCCCAGTGAGCAGAGCCCAGTGAGCAGGGCCTGGTGACTCAGGTGCCGAGGATCTCCTCCAGGTCGTAGCGGACCGGCTCCTCCAGTTGCGCGTACGTGCAGCTCTCCGGCGTCCGGTCCGGGCGCCAGCGGCGGAAGCGGGCCGTGTGCCGGAAGCGCGCGCCGTTCTCCATGTGGTCGTACGCCACCTCGGCCACCCGCTCCGGCCGCAGCGGCACCCAGGACAGGTCCTTCTTGCCGGACCAGCGGCTGGGCGCCCCCGGCAGCCGGGCCGTCTCGTGCGCCGCCTCCTCGGCCCAGGCCGCCCACGGGTGTCCCGTGACGTCGTCCATGCGCAGCGGCTCCAGCTCCTCGACCAGCTCGGCGCGCCGCTTCATGGGGAAGGCGGCCGACACGCCCACGTGCTGGAGGGCGCCCCGGTCGTCGTACAGGCCCAGCAGGAGCGAGCCGACCACCGGGCCGCTCTTGTGGAGGCGGTAGCCCGCGACGACCACGTCCGCCGTCCGCTCGTGCTTGACCTTGAACATGGCGCGCTCGTCCTGGAGGTAGCGCACGGTGAGCGGCTTGGCGATGACACCGTCCAGGCCCGCCCCCTCGTACTGCTCGAACCACTGCCGCGCCACGTCGATGTCGGTCGTCGCCGGCGCCACGTGCACGGGGGCCGTCGCATCTGCCAGGGCGGTGGTCAGCAGCACCCGGCGCTCGGCGAGCGGCACGTCGAGCAGCGACTCGTCCGCCAGCGCCAGCAGGTCGAAGGCGACGAACGACGACGGCGTCCGCTCCGCCAGCATCCGCACCCGGGAGTCCGCCGGGTGGATGCGCTCGGTCAGCGCGTCGAAGTCCAGCCGTCCCTCCCGCGCGATGACGATCTCCCCGTCCACCACGCACCGCTGCGGCAACCGCTCCCTGAGCGCCGCCACCAGCTCCGGGAAGTACCTGGTCAGCGGCTTTCCGGTACGGCTGCCCAGCTCGACCTCGGCCCCGTCGCGGAACACGATCGCCCGGAACCCGTCCCACTTCGCCTCGTACTGCATGTCCGGCGGAATCGTCGCCACCGACTTGGCGAGCATGGGCTTCACGGGCGGCATCACCGGCAGATCCATGCTCCGATTCTGCCCTCGCATGCCGGGATACGCCCGGTGTGCGAGGTATGCGCGGTACGCCTACCGTGGCTCGCATGGGCGAAGCGGTGGAACTGGAGGCGGGCGGCCGGACCGTACGGCTGTCCAGCCCGGACAAGATCTTCTTCCCGGAGCGCGGCTTCACCAAGCTGGACCTCGCCCGCTACTACCAGGCCGTCGGCCCCGGCATCCTGCGCGCCCTGCGCAACCGCCCCACCACCCTGGAGCGCTATCCGGAGGGCGTGGGGGGCGAGTCCTTCTTCCAGAAGCGGGCGCCCAAGAACATGCCCGACTGGATCCCGACCGCCCACATCACCTTCCCCAGCGGCCGCAGCGCCGACGAGATGTGCCCCACCGAGGAGGCCGCCGTGCTGTGGGCGGCCCAGTTCGGCACCCTCACCTTCCACCCCTGGCCGGTGCGCCGCGACGACGTCGACCGCCCCGACGAACTCCGCATCGACCTCGACCCGCAGCCCGGCACCGACTACGACGACGCGGTCCGCGCCGCCCACGAACTGCGCGCGGTACTGGACGAGTTCGGCGGCCTGCGCGGCTGGCCGAAGACATCCGGCGGCCGGGGCCTGCACGTCTTCGTGCCGATCGAGCCGCGCTGGACCTTCACCCAGGTGAGGCGGGCCGCCATCGCGGTCGGGCGGGAGATGGAACGCCGGATGCCGGACCACGTGACGATCAAGTGGTGGAAGGAGGAACGGGGCCGCCGCATCTTCCTGGACTACAACCAGACCGCCCGGGACCGCACGATCGCCTCCGCCTACTCCGTACGGCCGCGCCCGCACGCCCCCGTCTCGGCGCCCCTGCGCTGGGAGGAGGTGGGTGAGGCGCATCCCCAGGACTTCGACATCGCGTCCATGCCGGCCCGCTTCGCCGAACTCGGCGACGTGCACGCCGACATGGACGAGCACGCCTTCTCCCTCGAGCCGCTCCTGGAGCTGGCGCGCCGCGACGAGCACGATCACGGGCTCGGCGACCTGCCGTACCCGCCCGAGTATCCGAAGATGCCGGGAGAGCCCAAGCGGGTCCAGCCGAGCAAGGCGAAGAAGGCGGCGCCCCCGCCGGAGGCGCCGCCTTCCTGACCTGCAGTCCTGACTACAGCTCCTTGATCCTGATGTCCCGGTACGAGACCACGTCCGTCGTGCCGTGTACCTGGAGCCCGACGTAGCCGGAGGCGAACCGTCGCCCGTCCGTGCCCGGGTCGTCCGAGCGGGGCGGGGTGAAGTCCTGGCCGCCGATGTTGTCGAACTCGTTGATCAGCACGCCGTTGCGGTACACCGAGTAGTGCTGGTCGACCACCCGGATCTCGTAGTCGTTCCAGGTGCCCTTCTGGGTGACGCCGGCCCCGGCGAGCCCGACCCGGTCGAAGCCGTACACCGAGCCCGTCTTGTACATGTCCCCGTCCGGCCGGTCGAGCACCTGCACCTCGTGCCCGTACTTGATGGCGACCCACTCCGGCCGCGGCTCCTCAGGATGGTCGTGCACTCCCGGGAACCGCACGAACACACCGGAGTTGGCGTTGCCGGTGCCCGGAGCGTCGTCACGCCACTGGAGCCTGAGCGAGAAGTCGCCGTACTTGCGCTGCGGGTACCACAGCATCCCGAGCCCGGCCTTCGTGGTGCCCGAGGTGATCGACCCGTCGGCGTTCGGCGCGAACGAACCACCGCCCACCTGCTGCCACTTGGCGAACGACTCCGCGCTGCCGTCGAGGATCGTGCGGTAGCCCTCGGTCTGGCCGGGCTTGCCGATCCCGGACTGGCGGGCCGCTTTCTGGATCGCGTTGTACTCGCGCTGGTCGACGACTCCTTCCTTCAGCAGCCCGTCGAGGACCGCCTTGACGTGCTTGAGGAACAGCGCGTGGGACGTCCACTCCTTCTCGTCCTCGATCAACTCGTTGATCCGGCACCGGTTGTTCGTGACCCGGTTCGGCACGCCCGAGTCGACCGTGCCGACGATGACCGTCAACCGCTCGTCGTACTCCGAACAGTTGGGCGCGGGCACCCCGCCGCCGGCCACCACCGTGAAGCTGACGGTGCGTGCGGCGGAGGTGTTGCCCGCCTTGTCGATCGCCCGGTACGCGAGAGTGTGTGCGCCGGCACGGTCGACCACCACGGGAATGCTGTATGCGATGTACGGTCCACCGTCGAGTGAATACTCGATCCGGTCGACACCCGACCCGCCGTGTTCGTCGGTCGCGCTCACGGTCACCTTGGCGTTCCCGACGTACGCCCCGTCGGAGTTCCGCGTGCCGTCCACGGTCACGCCGGTCACCGGCGGGGTCGTGTCCTGCGGTGGCGTCGCGACGACCGTGAACTGCACGCTCTTCTCGGCGGCCACGTTGCCGGCCTTGTCGGTGGCCCGGTAGCGCACGGTGTGGGTGCCGAGCTGGTGCACCATCACGGGGGAGGTGTACGGCTGCCAGGCCCCGGACCCGACGGCGTACTCGATGGTGTTGACCCCGGAGCCGGTGTCGGAGGCGCTCACGGTGACCGTCGCCATGTCGATGTACGTCCCGTCGGCGTTCTGCTCGCCGCTCACCGTCGCCGAGGTGTCGGGCGGTGCGGTGTCGTCGGAGGCCGGCGGGACGACCGTGAACGCGACGCTCTTCTCCGCCGACACGTTGCCCGCCTTGTCGAGGGCGCGGTAGCGGATCGAGTGGCTGCCGACCTGGTCGACGACGACCGGTGCGGTATACGGCATCCAGGCGCCCGCGTCGCCGACCGCATACTGTATACCGTCGACCCCGGACCCGCCGTCTTCGTCGGTCGCGCTGATCGCGACACTCGCCGAGCCGACGTACTCGCCCTGCGCGTTCTGCGTGCCGGTCACCTGCGCGGCCGTCTCGGGGGGTGTCGTGTCCTCGCCGCCGCCCTCGGTCACCACGAGGATGCCCTGCATCTGGCCGTGGCCGGGAATCGTGCAGTGGTAGAAGTAGCGGCCCGGCGTGAGCGTGACCTCGGCGGTGTGACGGCCGCCCTGGTCGTCGCCCGGGTTGGCGAGGATGTTGAGCTGGACGTCGCTGTTGAACTCCGGGTCGCTCGTCACGAACGTCAACGTGTGCGGCATTCCGATGGTGTTGCCGGTCGCCACACTGTTCTCGAAGACGATCGTCGCCGCGCCCGCCACGGCCGTCGCGGGCGCCGACGTGTACTTGTCGATGTCGTTTCCGGCGGTCCAGGTGAGCACCTGGGCCGCGGCCTGCTCCTCGGGCTGCAGGCTCGCCTGCTGCGCCTGCCGGGCCTGCTGCTGGGTCTGCCCCGCCGCGGGCAGTGCCTGCAGCCCGAGGATGACGAGCAGCGCGGCCAGCAGGGCGGTCCAGATTCTTCGTTGCCGTGTCACTGCGTCCCCCTCGCGAGCTGGTCGGCGGCCGGAGTCGCCCCGCCGCCCGTGTAAGTGACCCGCCACAGCGCCGACCTGGCGTCCGAGGTGAAGAAGCCACGGCCGTAGTCGAGGACGTACAGCGCGCCGTCCGGACCGAACTTCCAGTCCATGAGGTTCCTGATGCCGTCGTTGCCGACCGGCACGATCTTCTTCAGGGACTCCGAGTGGACCGGCAGGCCGCCGGCGCCCTGGTTCTTCGGATCGGTGATGACCGCGTTGCGCGGCTGGTCGGCGTCGTAGAAGTCGCCGACGAACCACTTGCCGTCCCAGTAGGAGGGCCACTTGGCCGCACTCGTGCTCGCCGCGTCGTACCGGTAGACGGGACCATTCATCGCGGCCTGGCCGCCGCCCTTGAGCCACGGCAGCAGGTAGGTGGCCTCCTCCTGCTTGTACGAGGGGACGCCGTTCGCGTCGCGCGGGTAGTCCGGGGCGCCGCCCTGGGGCGAGTACCAGATGTTGTTACCGGTGACGGGCGGCAGGTTGACCAGGCCGTCGTTGTTCGGCGACTCGTTCTTCGGCTGGTCGCAGTCGTACCAGCCGAGCGGCTGGGTGGGGTCGGGCAGGTTGCGGTCCCGGTACGGCTGCTTGTTGCCCATGCAGTACGGCCAGCCGCGGTTGCCCGCCTCGGTGATGACGGCGAAGGTGTCGTACTTGGCGGGCCCCCAGGTCGTCGAGGGCGCACTCGCGTCGGGGCCGACCCAGCCGGCGTAGAGGGTGTCGGTCTGCTTGTCGACGAAGATGCGCGCCGGGTTGCGCACGCCCATCACATAGATCTCGCCGCGTGTCTTGCCGCCGCCCTCGTCGGTCTCCTTGCCGGTGAAGAGGTTGCCCTCCGGGAGCGTGTACGTCCCGTCGGGTTCCGGGTGGATGCGCAGGATCTTGCCGTTGAGGTTGTTGGTGTTGCCGGCGGTGCGGCGCGCGTCGGCGAAGGAGACGCCCTTGTAGTTGGGCTGCGGGTTGTTGCCGGAGTAACCGCCGCTGAATCCGCTGGAGTTGTTGTCGCCGGTGGCGATGTACAGGTTGCCCTGGGAGTCCCAGGCCATCCCGCCGCCCGAGTGGCAGCAACTGTGGATCTGCACCGGCCACTTGAGCAGCACCTTCTCGCTGCCCAGGTCCAGCTTGTTGCTGGCGAGGTCGAGGGTGAAGCGGGAGACGCGCCGCTCGGCCATCCGGGTGTCGCGGTTGATCTGCGCGTGCGGCGTGTAGTGCAGGTACACCCAGCCGTTCTGCTCGAAGCGCGGGTCGAGTTCGATGCCGAGCAGGCCCTCCTCGACCTTGACCAGTTCGTCGCCGCCGCCCTTGTTGCCGAAGACGGTCAACGCGCCCGCCAGGGTGACCTTCTTGGTCGCGGGGTCGTAGACGTGGATCTCGCCCTTGCCCTTGCCGATGTCGGGGTTGTTCCAGTCGGTGATCACGGGCTGGGAGGAGTCGGCGCCGCCCCGGCCGATGTAGAACACGCGGCCGTCGGGCGCGGTGACCAGGCCGTGCGGTTCGCCGATCTGGTCGTTCTGCCCGGGCTGGTTGGGCTGGGTGAGCCGCTCCGCCTTGTAGCTGCCGCTGATCGTCGCCTTGCAGTCCGCCTGCGCCAGCCGGGTGGTCCACAGCAGCGCGCCGCGCAGATGCGTACGGAAGTCCGTCTCGTCGTACGACGAGACCGTGCCGCCCATGCCGGTGTAGAAGGAACGTCCGCCGTCGTAGTCGCGGCACCAACTCACCGGGTGGTCCCAGCCGTTGGCGCTCGTACCCGGCTGGTAGGTCGACTCCCGTACACGGGCGACCGTATGCACATCGCCCGACGGGTTCTTCACCCAGTTGAGCCACTGGTCGGGCCGCTTCCACTGAAGCGGCAGGTCCGTGGTGGCCGGGTGCCGCCGGTCGCCCACCTCCACGGTCGCCCGCTGCACAGCAGCCGGGCCGGACGCGGCCGGACGGGCGCCGACGAGGCCGGTGAACCAGTCGGAGTACGGCTCCGCGCGGGCCGCGTCATGGATGCCGAGGAAACCGCCCCCGGCCTCCATGTAGGCCTCCAGGCCCGCTTCCTGCTCCGGGTCGAGGACGTCCCCGCCGCCGGTCAGGAAGACGATCGCGTTGAAGCGGCCCAGCTTCGTCTCGTTGGTGAAGACCGAGGGGTCGCCCGTGGCCTCGACCTTGAAGCGCCCGCTCGCCGGTCCGGACAGGCCGATCTGCTCGATCGCCTCGATTCCGGCGTTGACGACCGGCGACTCGTCCCCGGCGGCCGCGGACCCGTGGAAGATCAGCACCCGTACGTTCGCGCCGCCCGGCGGCGACTTGACGGACATCGTTGTCGGGGACGGCTCCGGGGCCGGACGCGCGTTCGCGGCGGGCCCCGACATCAGTCCGGCGGCGACGACCCCGGCGGCAACGGTCGCCGCCCAGGCCCGTCTTCTTCTGTTCCTCGTGCTTCTCGCGCTCAAGCCTCGTAAGTGCATGGGCACCTCCTCGGTCACAGCAACAGCGCGATGGAAGCTAGACCTCTTTGCGCAACTCGCCAATACCTATGACCGAGTTGCGACGAACTTTGTCCTGAGTGTGGATAAACGCCCGCACGGCCGGTACCGTCTCACCGGTTCATCACAGGTACGTCTCCGCAAATTCCGTATCAGGGTGGGGAGTTCCGCATGGACAGACGCGGGTTCAACCGACGAGTACTGCTGGGCGGCGCTGCTGTCGCGACATCGTTGTCCCTGGGACCTGAGGCCATGAGTGCCGAGGTGCCGGCGAGAACCGCCCCGGCCGGGGGCGAGGTGAAACGCATCAAGCTGTACGCTGAGAAGCTCGCCGACGGGCAGATGGGCTACGGCCTCGAGAAGGGGAAGGCGACGATCCCCGGACCGCTGATCGAACTCAACGAGGGCGACACCCTGCACATCGAGTTCGAGAACACCATGGACGTGGCGGCGAGCCTGCACGTGCACGGCCTGGACTACGAGATCTCCAGCGACGGCACGAAGCTGAACAAGAGCGATGTCGAGCCCGGCGGCACCCGCACCTACACCTGGCGCACCCACGCCCCCGGCCGCCGCAAGGACGGCACCTGGCGGGCGGGCAGCGCGGGCTACTGGCACTACCACGACCACGTCGTGGGGACGGAGCACGGCACGGGCGGTATCCGCAAAGGCCTGTACGGGCCGGTGATCGTGCGGCGCAAGGGAGATGTCCTGCCGGACCGGACCCACACCATCGTCTTCAACGACATGCTGATCAACAACAAGCCCGCGCACTCGGGCCCGAACTTCGAGGCCACGGTGGGCGACCGGGTCGAGTTCGTGGTGATCACGCACGGCGAGTACTACCACACCTTCCATGTGCACGGTCATCGCTGGGCGGACAACCGCACGGGCATGCTCACCGGGCCCGACGATCCCAGTCAGGTCGTCGACAACAAGATCGTGGGCCCGGCGGACTCCTTCGGCTTCCAGGTGATCGCGGGGGAGGGGGTGGGCGCCGGGGCGTGGATGTACCACTGCCACGTGCAGAGCCACTCCGACATGGGGATGGTCGGCCTGTTCCTGGTGAAGAAGACGGACGGGACGATCCCTGGGTACGAGCCGCACGGGCCGCACGAGTCGCAACGATCGCACGAGTCGCACTGAGCCGATCGCGGGCTTTCGCGCTCCGAGAGCGCTCTCACCCCCGCCCGATGCCCAGGGCTATCCTGATCGGCACCCCGCCGATGAGGAGCCCCGAAGTGACCGAGACAGCGCCGCGTCCCACGCTGGAGGCCGTGGCCGCGCGGGCCGGGGTCTCGCGGGCCACCGCCTCGCGGGTGGTCAACGGCGGGGACGGGGTACGGGAGCCTCTCGTGGAGCGGGTGCGGCGGGCGGTGGACGAACTCGGGTACGTGCCCAACCAGGCCGCCCGCAGCCTGGTGACGAAGCGGCACGACGCCGTGGCCGTCGTGGTCGCCGAACCGGAGACCCGGGTCTTCGCCGACCCCTTCTTCGCCCTGCAACTGCGCGGCATCAGCAAGGAGTTGACGGCGCACGACAACCAGCTGGTGCTCCTGCTCACCGAGGGCCGCGACGACCACGCCCGGGTCGGCCGCTATCTCGCCGGCGGCCATGTCGACGGGGCGCTGGTGTTCTCGCTGCACCTCGACGACCCGCTGCCCGGCCTGATCCGCCGGGCCGGGATCCCGACCGTCTTCGGCGGCCGCCCCGGCTGGAGCGACGGCGACGGCGGTGACGTCGTCTACGTCGACAGCGACAACCGCGGCGGCGCCCGCGACGCCGTACGCCATCTCGTCGCCCTCGGCCGCACCCGCGTCGCGCACATCACCGGCCCGCTCGACCAGACCTCGGCGGCCGACCGGCTCGACGGCTACCGGGACGTCATGGCCGACGCCGACCCGCGGCTGGTGGTGCCGGGCGACTTCACCCCGGCCGGCGGTGAGCGGGCGATGCGTGCACTCCTCGACCACCGCCCCGACGTGGACGCGGTGTTCGCGGCCAACGACCTCACCGCCGCCGGCGCCCTGCGCGTGCTGCGCGAGCACGGGCGGCGCGTGCCCGAGGACGTCGCCGTGATCGGCTTCGACGACATGCTGCCCGTCGCCGAGCAGACCGACCCACCCCTTACGACGGTCCGTCAGGACATAGAGGAGATGGGCCGGTTGATGGCCCGCCTGCTCCTGCGCGGCCCCGACGGCCCTCACCCCGGCGAACAGGCGCCGCGGTCCGGCGTCGTCCTGCCGACGACCCTGGTCCGCCGCGCCTCGGCCTGACCCGCTGCTCCCTCCTACCCCTGTTGCTGCGGCGGCGCGCTCTTGATCACCGCGAAGCGCGCCCCGTACGGGTCGGCGAGCTCGGCGATGCGGCCGACGTCCTCCAGGTCGGTCGCAGGCAGCCGGACCGTACCGCCCCGCTCCTGCGCCGTGCTGACGGCCGCGTCCGTGTCCGGGACCTCGAAGTACGGCAGCCAGGCCCCGGCCGCCGCCTTGGTCGGGTCGTCCTCCAGCGGCACGATGCCGCCGAACATGGCGTCCGGCTCGGTCCCCGACGGGTGGACGGTGGTGTAGGTGCCCCCGGCGAAGGTGAGCGCGGAGGTCTCCCAGCCGAACAGCCCGTGGTAGAACCCGGCGGCCGCGGGAAGGTCCGGCGTGTACAACTCCAGCCAGCACAGCGAGCCCTGCTCCTGCACCACGTCCAGGCCCTTGGTGGCGGCGGGCTGCCAGATGCCGAAGGTCACGCCCGCATGGTCGGCGAGGATCGCCATCCGGCCCCGGTCCATGACGTCCATCGGCTGCAGCAGCACCGAGCCGTGCGTGTGCTCGGCCGCCTTCGCGGTGGCGTCCGCGTCCGGGGTCTGGAAGTAGACGGTCCAGGACGGCGGGCCCTGTTCCGGGGTGGTCTGCATGCCGCCCGCGGCCGTCCTGCCGTCGAGCTGGAAGAAGCCGTAGCCGCCGGCCTCGGGCCCGCCCGACCGGAACTGCCAGCCGAAGAGGCTGCCGTAGAAGGAGGAGGCGCCCTCGATGTCGGGTGTGCCGAGATCGAGCCAGTTCGGGGCGCCGGTGACATAACGGGTGGTGAGCATCTCTGCCACTCCTTTGAAGGGTCCCGTTGCCTGCACTGCCGAGTCTCGCACCGCCCACTGACAATCGCGCGGGCGTGACCCGACACAAATGCGGTCACCCTGAGTGACCGCGGGAACTCATCTTGTCGTACGGCGTTCCGCGCGCCGCCGTGCGTCACGGGGTCCGGCCGCGTCATCATCGCTCGGGCGGAGGCCGTGCGGGCACCGCGTTGATCGCGCGTTGATGGAATGTTTTTCGCGCCCCGGCACGATCTCGGGCATGCACATCGACACCATCACCCCGGCCGATCTCGGCTGGCAGACGCAGGCCCTGTGCGCGCAGACCGGGGCGGACTTCTTCTTCCCCGAACCGGGCAGCTCGGTGCGCGAGGCGAAGCGCATCTGCGGCATGTGCGAGATGCGCACCGCGTGCCTGGAGTACGCACTGTCCAACGACGAGCGCTTCGGCGTCTGGGGCGGCCTGTCCGAGAAGGAACGGCTGCACCTGAGGCGGACGAACGACTAGTGCCTGACCGGTGGGTCAGCCCCGAGTAAATCGGCGGTGCCTGATCGACGCGGGTGAGTGGGGCGCCGTGCGTCGGGTGCAAGGCGGAGGAGGAGGGGGGCGGCTTCGGTCGCTCTTCCTCGCCGGGCGGGTCGTAAATTCGTGCGACCGGTCGTAGGGGGCGCGGATAGGATCCGGGTGCGCGGCCGGGCGTAGCGCAGAGGCAGTCGCGCCGCCTTGCTCAGGCGGATACGCCGGTTCGAATCCGGTCGTCCGGGCCCGCGCGGGTGGGTCGGTAGCGCAGAGGCAGGCGCACCGCCTTGTCAGGGCGGAAACGCCGGTTCGAATCCGGTCCGGCCCACCCACAGCACGGCACCGGACGGGCGGGGACTCATGCGTGACGCACTCGGCGAGGAGGAGCTGGCAGCCTTCCATCGCACGGTCGCCAGACTGCGGGCGCTGCCCGTCGACGACCCGGTACGCCTGCACGCCGAGCAGGTCGCCGCGTCCTTCGCGAGGGACGGACGCCTGCGCCGGCGCAGGACACGCGGTGCCGAACTGTCGGCCGCCGACGCCGAGGTGATGGCAGCGACCGCGACCGGCGCGCCCGACCGGCGCGAGGACGCCCCGCTGGCCGTCGCCGGTACCGGCGGGGTCTTCCGCAAGCCGCGCACCTGCTACGTCTGCAAGTCGCCCTACCGACAGGTCGATTCCTTCTACCACCGCCTGTGCCCGCGCTGCGCCGCCGACAACACCGCCCGCCGCGCCCTGAGCACCGACCTGAGCGGACGCCGGGTGTTGCTCACCGGCGGCCGGGTGAAGATCGGGTTCCAGCTGGCGCTGATGATGCTGCGCGACGGCGCGGAGCTGCTGGTCACCTCGCGCTTCCCGCACGACACGGTGCGCCGCTTCCGTGCCGAGCCGGGCAGCGAGAAGTGGCTCGACCGGATGACCGTCCTCGCCGTCGACCTGCGCGATCCGCGCCAAGTGCTGGGCCTGTGCGAGGAGTTGCGGCGCGAGGGAGAGCCGCTGGACGTCCTCGTCAACAACGCCGCGCAGACCGTGCGCCGCCCGCCCGAGTCGTACGCGCTGCTCGCGGCCGGCGAGTACGACGCGCTGCCCGAGGGCGCCCGGCACGCGCCCGGCTTCACCCCGATGCGGATGCTGGGCGGCGGTGCCGCGTCCCTGCCGGCAGCGCTGCGCGAGGCCGACGAGGCCGGCCTGCTGCCCGACCCCTCTCCGGAGAACTCCTGGTCGGCCCGGCTCGGTGCCCTCGACCCGGCCGAGGTCCTGGAGACCCAGCTGGTCAACGCCCTCGCCCCGGCCCTGCTGTGCGACCGGTTGCTGCCCCTCCTGCTCGCCTCGCAGCACCCGCGCCGGTACGTGGTCAACGTGACCGCCGTGGAGGGCCGGTTCGCCGTCCGCAACAAGATGCCCGGCCACCCGCACACCAACATGGCCAAGGCCGCCCTCAACATGCTCACCCGCACCAGCGCCGCCGAACTCGCCGAGCAGGGCGTGCACATGTGCGCCGTCGACACCGGCTGGATCACCGACGAGAACCCGGCGCCGAAGAAGGCCCGGATGGCGGACGCGGGCTTCCGTACGCCCCTGGACATCGTGGACGGCGCGGCCCGCGTGTACGACCCGATCGTGCGCGGCGAGGCGGGGGACCCCGTGTCCGGGGTGTTCCTCAAGGACTACCGGGAGGCACAGTGGTGAGCGAACAACCCGTGACGGGCTTCGCGGGAGTCCCGCACGTCGCGCCGCGCCCACGCGCCGAACTCGCTCCGCTCCTGGACTGGTTGCGGTCCGGTCGCCCGGCCGGGGAGCGCCTGGACTTCACGGCCGGTACGGCGCTGCCCGACGGCCGCCTCGACCTGTGCAAGCAGGGACTGGGTGCCCAGGGCGCCGCCCTGGTCGCCGAAGCCCTCTCCCAAGGCCCCTCTCCCGTACGGCACCTGCTGCTCGGGACGGACGCGCTCGGCGACACCGGCGCCATCGCCGCGGCCGGCACGCACACCGGCGTCGAGACGCTCTACCTCGGATGCAACAACATCACCGCGGGCGGCGCCTGCCGCATCGCCGACCAGCTGCGCGCGTCCCCGCAGGTGGTCACCGGCGTCTGGCTGAAGCGCAACCCGCTGGGCGGCGGGGGCGGCCGGGCAGCGGCCGAACTCGTCGAGTCGGCCCGGTCGTTGCGCACCCTCGACCTCGTCCAGACCGGCCTCGACGCCGCGGGCACCGCCGTCCTCGCCGAGGCCCTGCTCGCGGCCGCCGGCAACGGACGCCGTATCGAACGGCTCTTCGTCGGCGGCAACCCACTGGGTGAGGCCGGGTCGGTGGCGCTGGCCGCCGTGCTCGCGGCTGGAGCGATCGACGAACTGTACGTCTCCGCGGCCGGGTTGGGTGACGCGGGCGCCCAGCACCTTGCCCACGCCCTGGAGCGGGCACCGTACGGACGGCTCACCCGCCTGTCCGTCGCCGCCAACGGCATCGGTCCGCGGGCCGCGGCCCGGCTGGTGGCGGCGGCGACCACGGCCGGTGTCACCCTGCTCGACCTCGGCCGGGTCCGGGCGGCGGCGGTACTGGGCGCGGCCGACAACCACATCGACATGCCGGCCGCAGAGACGATCGCGGAAGCCCTCGCGGGCACCACGCACCGCCTCACCCACCTCGTTCTCACCCACACCGGCATGCGCAGCCGCGAGGCCCACCGCCTCCTCGACACCGCACCCCGCGCGGCCACGGCCACCCGCTTCGTCCTCGGCCGGTCCATCGCCACCAGCGTCAAACGCCGCCTGGAGGCCCTCAGCGCCCACGTCCCGCTCCCGGCGGTCCCGGCCGACGTGGCAGCCGTACGCAGCGTGCACAGAACAGCCCCCCGGCCGTGACCGGGGGGCTGGGGCCTGTCCGGCGGATCATGCCGCAGACGCGGGGCCGCAGTGACATCAGCCGCTCCGCGGCGGGCGCCGATCTGCGGCGTTGTCGTCGGTTGCCGATTCCCTCACTCTCGACTTCGCTCGAGCGGGGGGACCCCCATCGCATCGACGCCCTCCTCCGCCTTGCAGCTCGACGGACCAGGCCCCGCTCACCTGCGTCGATGAGGCGTCGCCGATTTCCTCCGACCTGATCCGCCGGACAGGCCCTAGTGTCTGACGTCAAGGGCGGGGTCGTAGCGCAGAGGCAGGCGCGCTGGTCTCCAGAACCGGAACACGCTGGTTCGAATCCAGCCGCCCCGCCCCCTCCGGACGACGTGGCTGTCAGCCGGCCGCGCGAGCCGCCATGCGGGCCTTGCGCGCGGCGAGCTTCTCGTCGAACTTCGACGCCTCCGCGTCCAGGCCGCTCATGTACAGGCCGAGTTCCTCCTGGGCCTTGAGGCCCTCGGGGCCGAGGCCGTCGATCTCCAGGACCTTCAGGAAGCGCAGGACGGGCTGGATGACGTCGTCGTGGTGGATGCGCATGTTGTAGACCTCGCCGATCGCCATCTGCGCGGCGGCCCGCTCGAAGCCGGGCATGCCGTGGCCGGGCATCCGGAAGTTCACGATCACGTCGCGCACCGCCTCCATCGTCTGGTCGGGCGCGAGGTCGAAGGCCGCCTTCAGCAGGTTGCGGTAGAAGACCATGTGCAGGTTCTCGTCGGTCGCGATGCGCGCCAGCATGCGGTCGCAGACCGGGTCGCCGGACTGGTGGCCGGTGTTGCGGTGCGAGACGCGGGTCGCCAGCTCCTGGAAGGCGACGTAGGCCACCGAGTGCAGCATCGAGTGCCGGTTGTCCGACTCGAAGCCCTCGGCCATGTGGGCCATGCGGAACTGCTCCAGCTTGTCCGGGTCGACCGCGCGCGAGGCGAGCAGGTAGTCGCGCATCACGATGCCGTGCCGGCCCTCCTCCGCGGTCCAGCGGTGCACCCAGGTGCCCCAGGCGCCGTCACGGCCGAAGAGGGAGGCGATCTCGTGGTGGTAGCTGGGGAGGTTGTCCTCCGTGAGAAGGTTGACCACCAGTGCGATCCGGCCCAGCTCGGTGACCTTGGACTGCTGCTTGTCCCACGCCTCGCCGTCCTCGAAGAGGCCGGGGAAGTTGCGCGCGTCGCTCCACGGGACGTACTCGTGCGGCATCCAGTCCTTGGCGACCTTCAGGTGCCGGTTGAGCTCCTGCTCGACGACTTCCTCCAGCGCGTACAGCAGGCGGGCGTCGGTCCAGGCGGAGGACGGGCTGCCGAGGTGAGGGGAAGTGATCGTCACGGGTACTCCAGGGGGACGCGGAACAGTTATGAGGAAGCCGGCGAGCGGTGCCGAACCGGTACCTACGGAATCGTAGGCTACGTATCCGTAGGTTACGAGACCGTAGGTTAAGAGCCGTGTAAAGATCCCTGATCAGAGGTGTTCCCCGAGCATGACAAAGGGCCCCGGGAACCGCAGGTCCGGGGCCGGAAGGGCGAGTTGCTCTCCCGGGTCACGCATACAATTCCCGCAGGCGCACCGAGAGGCACGTCACACAGCCTTCGAGCTTCTCGAACTCGCTGATGTCGACCAGGACGGGCTCGTGGCCGAGGTCGCCGAGGAGTTCGGCGGTCTTCGGTGCGCTCGCCGCCATCAGTAGCTTGTCGCCCCCGAGCAGTACCACGTGCGCCCCGGACTCCTCCGGCACCGGCAGGAAGCGCGGGAACAGCGAGGGCGCGTCCAACTGCGGGATGCGTCCGAGGACGGTCCCGTCGGGCAGCGCGGTGACCGCGGTCTTCAGATGCAGCACCTTGCTCACCGGTACGGCGACGATCCGCGCCCCGAGCGGTTCGAAGGCGGCCCGCAGCTGCTGGACCCCCGCCGCGTTGGTGCGGCCGCCCCGGCCGACGTAGATCGTGTCGCCGATCTTGAGCACGTCACCGCCGTCCAGCGTGCCCGGATCCCAGATCCAGTTGACCGAGCAGCCCAGGCGGGCCACGGCCTCCTCGACCCCCATGGTCTCCTCGCGCCGGGATTCGGCGCCGGGCCGGGTGATCAGGGCGACGTTCTTGTACATGACGACCGTGTCCTCGACGAACACCGAGTCGGGGCAGTCGTCCTCCGGATCCACCTCGATGGTCTCCCAGCCGTGCGTGCGCAGGGCCTCGACGTACGCCTCCCACTGGTCGAGGGCGAGGTCGACATCGACCTTCTCGCGCTCGATGTGGGTCACCAGGCCTTCGGCGAGGCGCGGGCTGGGGCGGCGGACGAGGGCCTTCTTGCTGGGCACGAGGGATCTCCGGATCGGTGGGACAGGATGGTGGCCTGTCCGCCATCATGCAGGGCCGGTGCGCGCGGGCAAAACCCCTGTCGTCAGCCTGTGGCCCTCCTGAGATGCTCCGCCGTGCTGGAGTCCCGTGCGGACAGCAGCTCCCGGGGGGTCCCTTCGAAGATCACCCGGCCGCCGTCCCGGCCCCCGTCCGGGCCCAGGTCGATGATCCGGTCGCCGTGTGCCACCACGTCCAGGTTGTGCTCCACGACCACGACCGTGTTCCCCGCGTCGACCAGCCGGTCCAGCAGTCCGAGCAGCCCGTCCACGTCCGACATGTGCAGCCCGGTGGTCGGCTCGTCGAGGACGTACACCGCTCCCGTCCGGTGCAGCCGGGTCGCCAGCTTGATGCGCTGCCGTTCACCGCCGGAGAGCGTGGAGAGGGGCTGGCCGAGCGTGAGATAGGTGAGGCCGACGTCCCGCAGGGCGCTCAGGCGGCGTCGTACACCGGAGTCGTCGAAGAACTCCAGCGCCTGGTCGGCCGTCATCTCCAAGACGTCCGCCACCGAGTTGCCGCCGACGGTCAGCCGCAGCACCTCGTCCTTGAAACGGCGCCCCTCGCAGTCGTGGCAGGTCGTCGTCACCGGGTCCATGAACGCCAGGTCGGTGTAGATGATCCCGCGGCCCTCGCACGTGGCGCAGGCACCGGTCGAGTTGAAGCTGAAGAACCCCGGCTCGGCGCCCGTCTCGCGCGCGAAGATCTTCCGTACCGTGTCCATGATCCCGATGTACGTCGCCGGGGTGGACCGCGCGGAGATCCCGATGGACGACTGGTCGACGACCACCGTGTCGGGGTGGGCGGCGGTGAACTCCGCGACCAGCGTGCTCTTCCCGGACCCGGCGACCCCGGTCACCACGGTCAGCACCCCGGTCGGGAAGGCGACGGTCACGTCCCGCAGGTTGTGCCGGTCGGCACCCTTGACCCACAGCGCGCCGGTGGCGTCCCGCACGTGCTCCTTCAGTGCCGTACGGCGGCGCAGGCACCGCCCGGTCGGCGTCCCCGACTCGGCGAGCTCCGCCGGCGTCCCCTCGAACACCACCCGCCCGCCCGCGGCACCGGCTCCCGGCCCCATGTCGACGACATGGTCGGCCAGCGTGATGACGTCCGGGTCGTGCTCGACGACCAGCACGGTGTTGCCCTTGTCGCGCAGCCGCAGCAGCAGGTCGCCGAGCCGGCCGACGTCCCGCGGGTGCAGGCCGACGGTGGGTTCGTCGAAGATGTACGTCATCCCGGTCAGGCTGGAGCCCAAGTGCCGTACCGTTTTGAGCCGTTGGCCCTCGCCGCCGGACAGGGTGGAGGTCTCGCGGTCGAGACTGAGGTAGCCGAGGCCGATCGCGTCGATGCGTTCGAGGGCGGCGACGGCGGCCCCGGCGATCGGCCGGGCGACCGGGTCGTCGATCTCCTTCAGTACCCCGATCAGATCGCTGACCTGCATGTGGGTGCAGTCGGCGATGTTCCGGCCGCCGATCCGGGTGGCGAGCGCCGCCCGGTTGAGGCGGGCGCCGGCGCAGGCCGGGCAGGTGCCCTCCGCCAGGAACTCCTGGACCAGGTCACGGGTCTTCTGGCTCATGGCGGACAGGTCGCGCTTGAGGTACAGCCGCTCGAAGCGGTCGGCGAGGCCCTCGTACTCGGTGGTCCAGCTGCCGCCGGTGGCGTTGACGGTGACCTTGCTGCCGGGGCGGCCGTGCATCAGGAACCGCCGCTCGGCGGCGGTGAAGGTGCCGACCGGCTTGTCGGGGTCCAGTTCCCCGGTGTTGGTGTACGCCTGCCCCTGCCAGGTCCCGGCGGCGAACGGCGGGAAGCGCACCGCCCCGTTGGCGAGCGAGCGGCCGGGGTCGAGGATGCGGTCCCAGTCGGGTCGTACCGTCCGGCCGAGGCCGTCGCACTCGGGGCACATGCCCGCCGGGTCGTTGAACGAGTACGCCGTCGCCGGTCCGGCGCTCGGGGTGCCGTGCCGGGAGAACAGCACCCGCAGCACCGAGTAGACGTCGGTCATCGTGCCGACGGTGGACCGGGAGTGGCCGCCGACCGGCCGCTGGTCGACGACGATCGCGGGCGACAGGTCCTCCAGCGTGTCCGCGTGCGGCCGCTCGTACTTGGGCAGCCGGTTGCGTACGAACCAGGTGAACGTCTCGTTCAGCTGGCGCTGGGACTCGACCGCGATCGTGTCGAACACGACCGACGACTTCCCCGACCCCGAAACGCCGGTGAACACGGTCAGCCGGCCTTTCGGGATGCGGAGGGTGACGTCCTTGAGGTTGTTCTCGCGGGCTCCGGTGAGGGTGATGAAATCGGGCATGCACCCGACGCTAGGCGGGATACCCGACAGCTTCTGGCTTGATTTCCCTGAGTTCTCCTTCTTCCATCAGCAGCCAGCGGGTGATGCCGATCGACTCCAGGAACGGCAGGTCGTGACTGGCCACGATCAACGCCCCCTCGTACGACTCCAGGGCCGTCGTCAGCTGCCGGACGCTCGCCATGTCGAGGTTGTTGGTCGGCTCGTCCAGCATCAGCAGCTGCGGCGCGGGCTCGGCCAGCATCAGCGCGGCCAGGGCCGCCCGGAAGCGTTCGCCGCCGGACAGGGTCTGCGCCTTCTGGTCGGCGCGGGCGCCCCGGAACAGGAAGCGGGCCAGCCGTGCCCGGACCCGGTTGTTGGTGGCGCCCGGCGCGAACCGGGCCACGTTCTCGGCGACCGTCAGCTCTTCGTCCAGGACGTCGAGCCGCTGCGGCAGAAACCGCATCGGCACGTGGGTCGTCGCCTCGCCCGACACCGGCTCCAGTTCCCCGGCGATCGTGCGCAGCAGCGTCGTCTTGCCCGCGCCGTTGCGCCCGATCAGCGCGATCCGCTCCGGCCCGCGCAGGTCGAAGCCGCCCGCAACGCTTGCCCCGTAGGCGAGTCGGAGGTCCATGAGAGTGAGGACGTTACGGCCCGGCGGTACGGCCGTGTACGGCAGCTCGACACGGATCTCGTCCTCGTCCCGTACGGCCTCCACCGCCTCGTCGAGCCGCTCCTTGGCCTCGGCGAGCCGTTCCTCGTGCAGGATGCGGTGCTTGCCCGCGGACTCCTGTGCCGCGCGCTTGCGTGCCCCCATGATGATCTTCGGCTCACGCTTCTGGTCCCACATCTTCTGGCCGTACCGCTTGCGCCGGGCCAACTTGACCTGGGCCTCGGTCAGTTCACGCTTCTGCTTCTTCAGATCCGACTCGGCGACCCGCACCATCCGCTCGGCGGCCTCCTGTTCGGTGGCGAGCGCCTCCTCGTAGGCGGAGAAGTTGCCGCCGTACCAGGTGACCTCGCCGGAGTGCAGATCGGCGATCTGGTCGACCAGTTCCAGGAGTTCGCGGTCGTGGCTGACCACCACCATGACGCCCGGCCAGGACTCGACGGCCGAGTACAGCCGCCTGCGCGCGTACAGGTCCAGGTTGTTGGTGGGCTCGTCGAGCAGCAGGACGTCCGGGCGGCGCAGCAGCAGCGCGGCCAGCCGCAGGAGCACCGACTCGCCGCCCGACACCTCGCCGATCGTCCGGTCCAGCTCGATGTGACCGAGCCCGAGTTCACCGAGCGTGGCGAGCGCGCGCTCCTCCACGTCCCAGTCGTCGCCGACCGTCTCGAAGTGCTCCTCGGCCACGTCACCGGCCTCGATGGCGTGCAGCGCGGTCCGCTGTGCGGCGATGCCGAGCGCCTCGTCGACCCTCAGGCGGGTGTCGAGGGTGACGTTCTGCGGGAGGTAGCCGACCTCGCCGGCGACGCGGACGGCGCCGTCGGCAGGGGGGAGCTCCCCGGCGATCAGCTTCAACAGGGTCGACTTCCCGGACCCGTTGACGCCGACGAGGCCGGTGCGGCCGGGGCCGAACGCCACGTCGAGGTCCTCGAAGACGGGGGTGCCGTCGGGCCAGGCGAAGGCGAGGGAGGTACAGGTGATGGAAGTAGACATACGGGGTCTCCGCGGTTGCTTGAGGTGGTCGGGGGCAAACGCGTATCGAGACACCTGCGACCAAGGGGGAGAGGCCCCGGAGACTTAGGGGCATGAGAAAAGCCCTGTTCCGGAGGACGGCTCGGACGCCGAGGTCGCACGCGACGCACACACTGCACGTGTGTGACGCGGTGTCTCAGGACCTCAGACGAGCAACGTCCTTCTCCAATCGACGGCAACAGGACCGCTGTACACCGTATGAGCGGCCCTGGGGGCTGTCAACGCATTAACTGAGCCCCGATCCCACCGCCCGAAGGAGACCCCGTGCACCCCGCGCCCCATGGCTCGCTCTCGCTCCCGGCCCGGCTGTGCCTGCTGGCCTGGGACAGCACGGAGACCGAGGCCGCCGACGCCGGCCGGCTGCCCGCTCTGGTCCGGGCCGGCGCCCTGGTCGAGCTGGTCCGGCGCGGTCTGCTCGTCGACGAGGACGGCGTCGCCACGCCGGCCGACATGGACTCCGACACGGGGGACCCCGTCCTCGACGGCCTGCTCGAACTGGTCCGGGAGTCCCGGCCGCACCGGTGGCGCACCTGGGTGACCCTGCGTGCGCGGATCACCCTGGACGCCGTACGGGAGCAGCTGGCCGCCGGGGGCTTCCTGCACGCCGAGAAGCGACGGGTCCTCGGGGTCTTCCCGACCGTCGAGTACGTCTTGGAAGGCGTCGCCGTGGTGGACGCGCTGCGTGCGCAGGCGCGGGCGGTCGTGCTGGGGCCGGTGCCGGTCGCGGAGGTCTCCGAGCGGGACGCGGCCCTCGCCGTGCTCACGGACGCCGCGGGGCTGGTGTCCGACGACGCGCGCGACCGGGGGCGCCTCGAAGAACTCACCGAGCGGGGCGGGGTGGCGGCACCGGTGTTGCGGACGGTCGTCCGGGAGGTGCGGACGGCGAGGGCGGCGGCGTCCGCCGTCGACTGATCCGCCGCACGTCCCTGTCGGATTCCTGCCAGACCGCCCTGCGCGGCCGCTGGTTGAGTGAGGCGCATGACGAACCAGAGCATCCTGCGCGACCGCACTCTCGCCTTCCGCTCCCTGCACGTGCCGGGCAGCCCGCTCGTCCTGCCCAACGCCTGGGACACCGCCAGCGCGCGCATCGTCGAGGACGCGGGCGCGGCCGCGGTGGCGACCACCAGCGCGGGTCTCGCCTGGGCCCTGGGCGCGGCGGACGGCGACACGCTGGACCGCGACCGGGCCCTGGCGGCCGTGGCGGACATCGCCGCCGCGGTCGACGTGCCCGTCAGCGCGGACGTCGAGACCGGTTACGCCAAGGACCCCGCCGAGGTGGCCGACACGATACGTGCCGTGCTCGCCGCGGGCGTGGTCGGCGTGAACATCGAGGACGCGCTGTACGAGGGCGACCGCGGTCCGCTGCGTCCGGTGGCCGAACAGGCGAGCGAAGCGAGATGGGGGTCCCCCCGGACGGAGTCTGGGGGAGGATCGCCGCCGCCCGCGGGGCCGCCGACGCGGAGGGCGTGCCGCTGTTCGTCAACGCCCGCATCGACACGTTCCTGTGCGCCGCCGGGGGAGTCGACCTCACCCTGGAGCGCGCCGCCGCCTTCCTCGCCGCGGGCGCCGACGGGATCTTCGTCCCCGGGGCCGTCGAGCCGGGGACCGTGAAACTGCTCGCCGACGGCGTGGACGGACCGCTGAACGTGATGGCCGGTCCCGGCGCCCCGCCGGTCGCGGAGCTGGCCGCGCTCGGCGATGGGGGTCCCTCCCGCTCGAGCGAAGTCGAGAGTGGGGGAGCGCGTGAGCGTCGGCTCGGGCATCGCCCAGGCCGCGCACGCCGTGGTCCGCCGGGCCGCCCGGGAACTGCTGGGCGCGGGGACGTACGACGCGCTGGCGGACGGGCTCGGCTACGGCGAGCTCAACACGCTGCTCGGCCGCTGACGCCGGCCGGGCTCAGCAGGCGTCCCGCATCAACTCCGCCAAGTCGTGGTCCAGATCCAGCTGGAGATGCTCCAGACCGACCGGCACCAGCTCGCTGGTCGCCTCCAGGAACCGGCGCAGCTCGCCCGAGCGGACGTGCACGACGGCGGTGCCCTCGGGGGCGTGGAACTCCAGGACGGTGCGGTCGTAGCCGTACGGCCGCACCCGCACGTCGCCGTGCCCCTCGGGCTCCTGGAGGCCGGCCGTGAGGAGTTCGCGGCTGAAGGTCCAGCAGACCTCCACGCCCTCCAGGGTGGCCGGGGCCGGGAAGGTCATGCGGACGGCGAACGGGTCGCGGCGGTCGTAGTGCAGCGTGGCGGGAATGCTCGGCATCCGCGGCGCGGCGGCGACGAGACGGGCCTCGACTTGCTGCTCGATGACGATGGACAACGCCTTGCTCCCTTGTGACGGCTGAACGGACATCCGGGGATGAGGCCGGGCATGGGAAGAGACGTCGGAATGAGCCCTTCCGTGCACACCGATGTCGAGTGACCTCTGTCACCGTCTTCATTCACGGGAGTGACCAGGCTCTTCTCCTGGGGTGTGAAAGGCACTTGTGGCAAACGCAGCCTCCGGGCAGGGCGGTCGGGGGCCCTCTGGACGACACCCGGGCGGTGGGCTAGCTTCGCCCGCCATGAGGCGCTTGGGGATCACGCGACGCACGAGACGGCCCGGACGGACGAGGCGAGCGGTGGGCGCGGGGGTGGCGTGCGCGGCGGCGCTGGCCGCCCTGACCGCCGTACCCGCACAGGCGCAGGAGTCCGGACAGCGGACACCGCACTGGGAGCTGAAGGACACCGGCAGCACCGGTGTGCGGTTCCGGGGGCTCGCGGCCGTCGGCCGGGACACCGCCTGGGTGTCCGGCACCCAGGGCACCGTCCTGCGCACCACGGACGGCGGGGCGAGCTGGCGGAACGTCTCGCCGCCGGGCGCCGAGGAGCTGCAGTTCCGGGACATCGAGGCGTTCGACGCGCGGCGCGCGGTGGTGCTGGCCATCGGCGAGGGCGAGGCGTCCCGCGTCTACCGCACCGACGACGGCGGCGCGACCTGGACCGAGTCCTTCCGCAACACCGACGCGCGGGCCTTCTACGACTGCCTCACCTTCTTCGACCGCCGCCACGGCCTCGCGATGAGCGACCCGGTCGACGGGAAGTTCCGCATCCTGTCGACGAGCGACGGCGGCCGCTCCTGGACGGTGCTGCCCAGCGCCGGCATGCCGGCCGCGCTGCCCGGCGAGGCCGGGTTCGCGGCCAGCGGCCAGTGCCTGGTCTCCGCCGGGTCCCGGGACGTGTGGCTGGCCACCGGCGGGGCCGCACGCGCGCGCGTGCTGCACTCCGCCGACCGGGGCCTGACCTGGACGGCCTCCGACACGCCGATCCCGGCGGGCGACCCGGCCCGCGGAGTCTTCGCGCTCGCCTTCCGGGACCGTACGCACGGCCTCGCGGTCGGCGGCGACTACCGCCCCGACCAGACGTCCACCGGCCCCGCGGCCCGCACCGCCGACGGCGGCCGCGACTGGCGGCCCGCCGCCGAGCCGCCGCCCGCCTACCGCTCGGGCGTCGCCTGGCTCCCGTACAGCCGCAATGCCGCCCTCGCGGTCGGACCGACCGGCACGGACCTGACGACGGACGGCGGCCGCACCTGGCGGACGGTGGACACGGGCTCGTACGACACCGTGGACTGCACGCCCGACCTGGCGTGCTGGGCGGCCGGGGAACAGGGGCGCATGGCGCGTCTGGAGAGCTGAGTCCGCAGGGCGTGCCGCATAGGTCCGGAATGCGGGTACCCGTTCCCCGAACGGGAAAGGAGTGAGCGGACATGCCACGTGGTTCGAGCCCCAAGCGGGAGCGCCAGTACGAGCACATCAAGGAGAGCGCCGAGGACCGGGGCGAGAGCAAGGGACGCGCCAAGGAGATCGCCGCTCGGACGGTGAACAAGGAACGCGCCCGGTCCGGCGAGTCGAAGACCGCCAGCCGCACCTCGACCCAGGACATGTCGTCCGGCAAGCGGGGCGGCCAGCGGTCCGGCAAGGGCTCCCAGGGCCCCACCTACGACCAGCTCTACCAGGAGGCCAAGCAGCGGGGCGTCAAGGGCCGTTCGGACATGGACAAGAGCCAGCTGCAGCGGGCGCTGGGCGGCAAGAGCTGAGCCTCAGGCCGGCGTTTCCCGGAACCGCTCCAGCCCCGGTGCCGTCTTCGTCGCGGCGAACTCGGCGATGCGGTACGCGCACACCCCGGCGGTGACGAAGGGATCGCCCGCGGCGATCCCCTCGATCCACGCCCGGTCCCCCGCGACGGCGAGGATCACCCCGCCCTCGCGGGGGTTCTTGGGCCCGGACGCCAGGAAGACACCCTGCTCGTACATCTCGTCGAGCCAGGCGACATGCGCCTCCAGCACGGCGTCGACGGCATCGAGCGGGGCGGTGTAGGTCAGCTCCAGTACGAACATGATCGCGAGGCTACGCCGTCCGGGGGAGGGGCCGTAGGCTCGTCCCATCATGACGACGGTAAGAACTCCCCCCGACTGGCCCGCGACCGAGGAGCAGGCCCGCGCGGTCCAGGACGAGTTGCGCGGGCGCGTGGTGCTCGACGAGCCGGGACCGCCGCCCGGCGCGGGCCGGGTGACCGGTGTCGACGTGGCCTACGACGACGAGCACGATGTCGTCGCGGCCGCCGCGGTGGTGCTGGACGCGGCGAGCCTCGACGTCGTCGCCGAGGCCACGGCCGTCGGCCGGATCTCCTTCCCGTACGTGCCCGGCCTGCTCGCCTTCCGCGAGATCCCCACGGTCCTCGCGGCCCTCGACGCCCTGCCCTGCCCGCCCGGCCTGGTCGTGTGCGACGGCTACGGCCTCGCCCATCCGCGCCGCTTCGGCCTCGCCAGCCACCTCGGCGTCCTCACCGGGCTGCCCACCATCGGGGTCGCCAAGAACCCCTTCACTTTCACGTACGACGACCCGGGCCTCGCGCGCGGCAGTACGGCCCCCCTGCTCGCCGGCACCGAGGAGGTCGGCCGCGCCCTGCGCACCCGCGCGGGCGTCAAGCCGGTCTTCGTCTCGGTCGGTCACCGCGTGGACCTCGACAACGCCTGCGCCCACACCCTCGCGCTGACCCCCGAGTACCGGCTGCCGGAGACCACGCGCAGGGCGGACGCGCTGTGCCGACGGGCGCTGCGGGAAGCAACTCCCTGAGAAGGCGCGAGGACTGCGTCTGCGTACTGCTCTGCGTACTGCTCTGCGTACTGCTCTGAGTACGTCGTCTGAGTACCTGTACGGATGCGGGGCCGGCGGTTCGCTCGGCAGGCTGTGGCGCATGACCTCGCACCGTGCCCCCAAGCCCCTCGCCGACCCGGACCGCCCCGTCGAGCGTGCCGTGACCGCCGCGCTCGTCCTCGCCACCCTCGCGGGGCTCGGCTGGATCGTCGGCATGATCTACACCGTCGCCCAGTGGCCGCTGTAGGGCCCGCTCACCGGCTCCCGGCCACCCGGAAGGTGATCCCGGCCCGCCGCAGCCGCTCGGTCAGCGCGTAGCCCATCGCGACCGCCGTGGTGACCTGACCGGCCGTCGGCGGGAGGTCGTCGAAGGCCAGGCACAGCGCCGCCTCGGCGAACATCTTCGCCGTCTCGTCGTATCCCGGGTCGCCGCCCGCGACCTCCGTGTACACCCGCCGGCCGCCGCCCTCGCCGACGAAACGGACCTTGAACCAGCTCTTCGCGCGCTTCTCCGGGCCGGGCCCCTCGCCGGGCTTGAGCCGGTCGGACAACCAGCGCCGCGCGGGCGGCAGTTGGGCCGCCGCGATCAGCGCGCCCACGGCCGCCACTCCGCCCACCGCGACCGGCAGGTGCCGTACCGCCGCGTACTCGCGGTAGCGGAAGTCCGGGCCGTACCGCTCCAGCGCCTGCGCGGACCGCCGGACGATCTGCGCGTCGATCGTCGGCAGGGGCAGCGCCCAGGCGCCGATCTCCGGGGCGAACCGTGGCGTGCCGGTCGGTGCGCTGACGCGCCGGCCCACCAGGCGGGGCTCGTGCCGGCCGCGGTCCCGGGCGGCGGCCAGCATCTGCCGTCCGCGCGCGAACTGGTTGAGCGCCGAGGCGAAGGTGCCGCCCGAGAAGGTCGCGTCCGCGGTCACGAACCCGTCGACCTTCAGGGGCACGCCCTCGGGGAGCTGCCGGACGGTGAAGTACGCCCCCAGGTCGTGGGGCACCGAGTCGAAACCGCACGCGTGGACCAGCCGGGCGCCCGTCTCACGCGCGCGTGCGTCGTGGCGGACGTACATCAGGTCCACGAACTCCGGCTCACCGGTGAGGTCCAGGTAGTCCGCTCCGGAGTCCGCGCAGGCGGCGACGAGCTCCTCGCCGTGCGTCACATAGGGGCCGACCGTGGTGGCCACCACGCGCGCGTGCTCCGCGAGTTCACGCAGCGAGGCCGGATCCGACACGTCGGCCCTCAGCACCCCGACCTCCGAGCCGCCGGGCAGCCCCTCCCGCAGCCGGTGGAGCTTCTCCTCGCTGCGGCCGGCGATCGCCCAGCGCAGCCCCTCGGGAGCGTGCGCGGCCAGGTACTCGGCGGTGAGCGTGCCCACGAAGCCGGTGGCTCCGAAGAGCACGATGTCGTAGGGACGATCCGTCCTGTTCAGCCTGTTCATGACACCTCTCGGGTTCGCCGCACGCGCCGTTGTCGGTGGCCGAGGCTAGCGTGAGGAGTGCGGAGCCCGCCGACGAGGCCGGAGGTGTGCAGGTGGCCGTGCCGAAGAACGCCCTGAAGAAGTGGGAGAAAGTGCGCGAGTTCGCTCTCGGGATGCCGGGTGCCACGGAGGAGTTCCCCTGGGGCGAGACCGTCGCCAAGGTCAACAAGAAGGTGTTCGTCTTCCTCGGTGTCGACGACGGCAGCTATCCGCTGGGCGTCACGGTGAAGCTCAAGGACGAGGCCGCCCACGCCCACGCGCTGACCTGCCCCGGCGCCGAACCCGCCGGGTACGGCCTCGGGAAGTCCGGCTGGGTGAGCGTCCCGCTGGAGCCGCCGGGCGCCCCGGCCGCCGAGCTGCTGTGCGACTGGGTGGAGGAGAGCTACCGCACGATCGCGCCGAAGCGGCTGACGGCCGAGCTCGACGGTCGCTGAGCCGGTCCACGGGGCACAATCCGACTAAGCGCTTGCTCTTCAGGTCTTGTGTCCGTTGGGCGGCGTTCTTAGCATCGCTGGTGTTACATCATGTGTGTCATACCTATGGGGGCTGCATGGCAACGACGCCGAGGCCGGGCCCGCTCTCCGGCGTACGCGTGGTCGAGCTGGCCGGGATCGGGCCCGGCCCGTTCGCCGCCATGCTCCTGGCCGACCTGGGCGCCGACGTGGTGTGTGTGGACCGGCCCGGTGGGTCCGGGCTCGCCGTCGATCCGGAGTTCGACGTCACCAACCGCAACAAGCGCTCGGTGATCGTCGACCTCAAGGCACCCGACGGTCCCGCCCGCGTCCTCGACCTCGCCGCCCGCGCCGACGTCCTCGTCGAGGGCTACCGCCCCGGGGTCGCCGAGCGCCTCGGCGTCGGCCCCGAGGACTGCCACGCCCGCAACCCGAAGCTCGTCTACGGCCGGATGACAGGCTGGGGCCAGGAAGGCCCCCTCGCCCCGCGCGCCGGGCACGACATCGCGTACATCGCGCTCACCGGCACCCTCGGCATGATCGGCGAACCGTCCCGGCCGCCCGCCGTCCCGGCCAACCTGCTCGGGGACTACGCGGGCGGCTCCCTGTACCTCGTCGTCGGCGTCCTCGCCGCCCTGCACCACGCCCGCGCGACCGGCACCGGGCAGGTCGTCGACGCCGCCATCGTCGACGGCACGGCCCACCTCTCCGCGATGATCCACGGCATGCTCGCCGCCGGCGGCTGGCAGGACCGGCGCGGTGCCAACCTCCTCGACGGCGGCTGCCCCTACTACGGCACCTACGAGACCGCCGACGGGAAGTACATGGCCGTGGGCGCCCTGGAGCGGCAGTTCTACGAGGAGTTCCTGAGCCTCCTCGGCATCGAGGAGCACGCCGGGGCCCGCAAGGACTGGACCCGCTGGGGCGAGCTGCGCGAGGCCGTCGCCGCCCGCTTCAAATCCCGCACCCGCGACGAGTGGACGGCCGTCTTCGAGGGCTCCGACGCCTGCGTGGCACCCGTACTGACCCTGCGCGAGGCCCCGCGGCACCCGCACCTCGCCGCCCGCGGCACCTTCACCGACCACGGCGGCATCACCCAGCCCGCCCCCGCACCCCGCTTCTCCGCCACCCCGACCCAGGTCCGCACCGGCCCTGCCCGGCCCGGCGCCGACACCGCGGACGTGGCACGCGACTGGGACGTACCCGACCTCCTGAAGGGCCTCGGATGAAGCGGCAGATCTTCGCCCCCGAACACGACGCGTTCCGCGATACCGTGCGCAGCTTCCTGGCCAGGGAGGTGCTGCCGTACTACGAACAGTGGGAGAAGGACGGCATCGTCTCCCGCGAGGCCTGGCGGGCGGCCGGCAAACAGGGCCTGCTCGGGCTCGCCGTGGACGAGGAGTACCAAGGCGGCGGCACCGCCGACTTCCGCTACAGCGCCGTCCTCGCCGAGGAGTTCACCCGCGCGGGTGCACCAGGGCTCGCCCTCGGGCTGCACAACGACATCATCGGCCCGTACCTGACCGGCCTGGCCACCGAGGAACAGAGGCGGCGCTGGCTGCCTGGCTTCTGCGACGGCACGCTCATCACCGCCATCGCCATGACCGAGCCGGGCGCCGGATCCGACCTCCAGGGCATCCGCACCCACGCCGCGGACCGGGGCGACCACTGGCTGCTCAACGGCTCGAAGACGTTCATCTCGAACGGCATCCTGGCCGACCTGGTGATCGTCGTGGCGAAGACGACACCGGAGGGCGGCGCGCACGGCCTGTCGCTGCTCGTCGTCGAGCGCGGCATGGAGGGCTTCGAGCGCGGCCGCAACCTCGACAAGATCGGCCAGAAGGCGCAGGACACGGCCGAGTTGTTCTTCCACGACGTGCGCGTGCCCAAGGAGAACCTCCTCGGCGAGCTCCACGGCGCCTTCGGGCACCTGATGACGAACCTCGCCCAGGAGCGCTTGAGCATCGCCGTCGCCGCGATCGCCGCCGCCGAGCACCTCCTGGAGATCACCACGGAGTACGTCAAGGAACGCGAGGCCTTCGGCCGGCCCCTGGCGACCAAGCAGCACATCCGCTTCGAGATCGCCGAGATGGCCACCGAGTGTGCCGTCACGCGGTCGTTCCTCGACCGCTGCATCGAGGACCACTCCAGCGGCGGACTCGACGCCGTGCACGCCTCCATGGCCAAGTGGTGGGCCACCGAGCTGCAGAAGCGGGTCGCCGACCGCTGCCTCCAACTCCACGGCGGCTACGGCTACATGACCGACCACCCCGTCGCCCGGGCCTTCACCGACGGGCGTATCCAGACCATCTACGGCGGGACCACCGAGATCATGAAGGAGATCATCGGCCGTTCCCTGCTGGGCTGCCCCTCCCCGAAAGGCTTGATGTGAGCACCGAAGCGTACGTGTACGACGCGATCCGCACCCCGCGCGGCCGCGGCAAGGCGAACGGCGCCCTGCACGGCACGAAGCCCGTCGACCTGGTCGTCGGGCTCATCCACGAGATCCGCGACCGCTTCCCGGGCCTCGACCCGGCCGCGGTCGACGACATCGTGCTCGGCGTCGTCGGCCCGGTCGGCGACCAGGGCTCCGACATCGCCCGGATCGCCGCCGTCGCCGCGGGACTGCCGGACACGGTGGCGGGCGTCCAGGAGAACCGCTTCTGTGCCTCGGGTCTGGAGGCCGTCAACATGGCCGCCGCCAAGGTGCGTTCCGGCTGGGAGGACCTCGTCCTCGCGGGCGGCGTCGAGTCGATGTCCCGGGTGCCGATGGCCTCGGACGGCGGCGCCTGGTTCAACGACCCGATGACGAACCTCGCCACCAACTTCGTGCCGCAAGGCATCGGCGCGGACCTCATCGCCACCATCGAGGGCTTCTCCCGGCGGGACGTCGACGAGTACGCGGCGCTCTCGCAGGAGCGGGCGGCGACCGCCTGGAAGGAGGGCCGCTTCGACCGGTCCGTCGTCCCGGTCAGGGACCGCAGCGGCCTCGTCGTCCTCGACCACGACGAGCACCTGCGCCCAGGGACGACCGCCGACTCACTCGGCAGGCTGAAGCCGTCCTTCGCCGACATCGGCGACCTCGGCGGCTTCGACGCCGTGGCCCTGCAGAAGTACCACTGGGTGGAGAAGATCGACCACGTCCACCACGCGGGCAACTCCTCCGGCATCGTGGACGGCGCGTCGCTGGTCGCGATCGGCTCCAAGGAGGTCGGTGACCGCTACGGGCTCACCCCGCGCGCGCGGATCGTCTCCGCCGCCGTCTCCGGTTCCGAGCCCACCATCATGCTCACCGGCCCCGCCCCCGCCACCCGCAAGGCCCTCGCGAAGGCCGGGCTGACCATCGACGACATCGACCTCGTCGAGATCAACGAAGCCTTCGCGGCCGTCGTCCTGCGCTTCGTGAAGGACATGGGCCTGTCCCTCGACAAGGTCAACGTCAACGGCGGCGCCATCGCCCTTGGTCACCCGCTCGGCGCCACCGGCGCCATGATCCTCGGCTCGCTCGTCGACGAACTGGAGCGCCAGGACAAGCGGTACGGCCTCGCCACGCTGTGCGTCGGCGGCGGCATGGGCATCGCCACGATCGTCGAACGCATCTGAATCCCCGGCGGAAATCCGGACCCAGGAGACCTCTGATCCGGATCCAAGAGACCTCTACGGAGACCCTGTCATGACACAGAGCACCACCATCCGCTGGGAACAGGACCGCACCGGCGTCGTCACCCTCGTCCTCGACGACCCGGACCAGTCCGCGAACACCATGAACCAGGCGTTCCGCGACTCCCTCGCGGTGATCACCGACCGCCTGGAGGCCGAGAAGGACACCATCCGCGGCATCATCATCACCTCCGCGAAGAAGACCTTCTTCGCCGGCGGCGACCTGCGCGACCTCATCCGCGTCACGCCCGAGACCGCGCAGGAACTGTTCGACGGCGGCATGGCCATCAAGCGCGACCTGCGCCGCATCGAGACCCTCGGCAAGCCGGTCGTCGCCGCCATGAACGGCGCGGCCCTGGGCGGCGGCTACGAGATCGCGCTGGCCTGCCACCACCGCATCGCCCTCGACGCCCCCGGCTCCAAGATCGGCTGCCCCGAGGTCACCCTCGGCCTGCTCCCCGGAGGCGGCGGCGTCGTCCGCACCGTCCGCCTGCTCGGCATCGCCGACGCGCTCCTCAAGGTCCTCCTCCAGGGCACCCAGTACAGCCCCCGGCGCGCCCTGGAGAACGGTCTCGTCGACGACGTGGCCGCCACCCAGGAGGAACTCCTCGCCAAGGCCCGCGCCTTCATCGAGGCCAACCCCGCCTCGCAGCAGCCCTGGGACAGGCCGGGTTACCGGATCCCCGGCGGTACGCCCGCCCACCCCAAGTTCGCGGCGAACCTGCCCGCCTTCCCGGCCACCCTGCGCAAGCAGACGGCCGGCGCGCCCTACCCGGCGCCGCGCAACATCCTCGCGGCCGCCGTCGAGGGCTCCCAGGTCGACTTCGAGACCGCCCAGGTCATCGAGGCCCGCTACTTCGTGGAGCTGGCCGCCGGGCAGACCTCGAAGAACATGATCCAGGCGTTCTTCTTCGACCTCCAGGCCGTCAACTCCGGCGCGAACCGCCCCAAGGGCATCGAGCCGCGCCCGGTCCGCAAGGTCGCCGTCCTCGGCGCCGGGATGATGGGTGCGGGCATCGCCTACTCGTGCGCCCGCGCGGGCATCGACGTCGTCCTCAAGGACGTCTCTCCCGAAGCGGCCCTCAAGGGCAAGGGCTACTCCGAGAAGCTGTGCGCCAAGGCCGTCTCCCGGGGCCGTACGACGCAGGACAAGGCGGACGCGCTGCTCGCCCGCATCACGCCCACCGCCGACCCTTCCGACCTCGCGGGCTGCGACGCCGTCATCGAGGCCGTCTTCGAGGACACCTCGCTCAAGCACAAGGTGTTCCAGGAGATCCAGCACCTCGTCGAGCCGGACGCGCTGCTGTGCTCCAACACCTCCACGCTCCCCATCACCGCCCTCGCCGAAGGCGTCGAGCGCCAGGACGACTTCATCGGCCTGCACTTCTTCTCGCCCGTCGACAAGATGCCGCTCGTCGAGATCATCAAGGGCGAGCGCACCGGCGACGAAGCCCTGGCCCGTGCCTTCGACCTGGTCCGGCAGATCAAGAAGACGCCGATCGTCGTCAACGACTCGCGCGGCTTCTTCACCTCACGCGTCATCGGGCACTTCCTCAACGAGGGCGTGGCCATGGTCGGCGAGGGCGTCGAGCCCGCGTCGGTCGAACAGGCGGCGGCACAGGCCGGCTACCCGGCCAAGGTGCTGTCCCTGATGGACGAGCTGACGCTCACGCTCCCGCGCAAGATCCGTAACGAGACCAGGCGGGCCGTGGAGGAGGCGGGCGGCACCTGGACGGCCCACCCGGCCGAGGCCGTCATCGACCGCATGGTCGACGAGTTCGGCCGCACCGGTCGCAGTGGGGGAGCGGGCTTCTACGAGTACGGGGAGGACGGTGCGCGGACCGGCCTGTGGCCGGGGCTGCGGGAGCACTTCACGCGCCAGGACGCGGAGATCCCCTTCGAGACTGTGCCTTTCAAAGACATGCAGGAACGCATGCTCTTCTCCGAGGCGCTCGACACGGTCAAGCTCCTGGAGGAAGGCGTCCTGACGTCCGTCGCGGACGCCAACATCGGTTCGATCTTCGGCATCGGCTTCCCGGGGTGGACGGGGGGTGTCCTGCAGTACATCAACGGCTACGAGGGCGGTCTGCCGGGCTTCGTGGCACGCGCGCGTGAGCTGGCCGAGCGGTACGGGGAGCGGTTCGCGCCGCCCGCGCTGCTGGTGGAGAAGGCGGAGAAGGGGGAGCGGTTCGGGGACGGGTGACCCCAGCCCCCGGGGGTTTTCGCCCCCGCCGCCCCTACCCGTCCCGTCCTTCTGGGGCTCCGCCCCAGACCCCGCTCCTCAAACGCCGGAGGGGCTGACTTCCAGCCCGTCCGGCGTTTGAGGACGAGGCCCTTCGGGCCGAAGCGGGGGTCTGGGGGCGCAGCCCCCAGGGACGGGACGGGTAGGGGCGGCGGGGGCGAGAACCGCTGTTGAACGGACGGTCACTGCGTGAGCGACTCGCGCAGCTCTTCCCTCAACGACCGCTGGAAGGTCGTCAGCAGCGCCTGCACGACCAGCGGATGCATGTGCGCGGACAGCGACCGCACATCCTGCGCGTCGCGCTCCGACACCTCGCCGCGGAAGAGCTCCGCCAGCTCGCGGGCCGCCGCGCGCGAGTGCTCGACGAGGACGTTCCGGGACGCCAGGATCGCCTCCTGCGACAGCGGTACGTCGAGCAGCTGGACACCGAGCCGGAGCAGGCCCAGATCGACGCGGTACGAGCCGCCGTCCGCCCGGACCACGCCCATCGCGGCGAGCCGCGCCACGTCCCCGTCGTCCAGCTCCCGCCCCGCCCGCCGGCGAAGCTCCTCCCGCGACAGCGTCTCCACCGTGTCCGGCGCCCAGGAGGTGACCACGGCCCGGTGGATGGCGAGGTCGTGCGCGCTCAGGTCCGGCGGCAGCTGCTGCAGATAGCGCTCGATGGCCGCCAGCGTCATGCCCTGTTGCTGCAACTCCTCGATCAGCGCGAGCCGCGCGAGGTGCACCCGGCCGTAGTGACCGACCCGCCGCGCACCGATCACCGGCGGGGGCAGCAGACCCTTGGTGCCGTAGAAGCGGACCGTGCGGACCGTGACACCCGCCCGCGCGGCCAGTTCGTCGATGGTGAGGGTCGGCTCCCCGGCAGCTGTGGTGTCGGTCGTCATGTGCAGCAGTATCGCTGTCTCACCAATGGTGTGAAACCTCTTGGGCGCCCTCTGGCCCACCTGTGTGTGATGTGCACCTATGTGACATGTGCCACCGCGTGTGAGGTGGGTTCCGGGGCAGGCGACCCCTCGGCCTGTGCCTTGTTCACCGAGCGGCAACCCCAGCGGCAAACCGAGCGGCAAACCGACCGGCACGGGCCGCATCACGTCCGGACACCCGAGCGGGACCCGCCGGGGCGCACCAGAGAGTGGAACCACCCGTGAGCAAGGACGCCGTGAAATCGGCACAGACCGGCTCCCGCACCGGGGCGGCCACGACGCCCGTGGACGCGGGCGACGCCGGCTACAGCAAGGACCTCAAGGCCCGTCACGTCAACATGATCGCCATCGGCGGCGCGATCGGCACCGGACTCTTCCTGGGAGCCGGCGGCCGCCTGCACGACGCGGGCCCGGCGCTCGCACTCGCCTACCTCGTCTGCGGCGTCTTCGCCTTCTTCGTCGTCCGGGCCCTCGGCGAGCTGGTCCTCTACCGCCCGTCGTCCGGTTCCTTCGTGTCGTACGCGCGGGAGTTCCTCGGCGAGAAGGGCGCCTACGTCGCCGGGTGGATGTACTTCCTCAACTGGTCGACGACCGGCATCGCCGACATCACCGCGATCGCCCTCTACACGCACTACTGGAGCCTGTTCACCGACATCCCGCAGTGGACGCTGGCCCTGATCGCCCTCGCGGTGGTCCTGGCGGTGAACCTGATCTCGGTGAAGTACTTCGGCGAGATGGAGTTCTGGTTCGCGATCATCAAGGTCGCCACCCTCGTCGGTTTCATGCTGATCGGCATCTTCCTGCTGGCCACCCGGCACGAAGTGGGCGGTGGGACACCCGGCCTGGGCGTGATCACCGACAACGGGGGCGTCCTCCCGCACGGCCTGATGCCCGTCGTCCTCGTCATGCAGGGCGTGATCTTCGCGTACGCCGCCCTGGAGCTGGTCGGCGTCGCCGCGGGCGAGACGGCCGAGCCGGAGAAGGTCGTCCCGCGCGCGGTGAACTCGATCATGTGGCGGGTGGGCCTGTTCTACGTCGGCTCGGTTGTCCTCCTGGCCCTGCTGCTGCCCGGCTCGGTCTACTCGGCCGACGAGAGTCCCTTCGTCACGGTCCTGTCGAAGATCGGTGTCCCGGCGGCGGGCGACGTGATGAACCTGGTGGTGCTGACGGCCGCGATGTCGTCGTTGAACTCCGGCCTGTACTCCACGGGCCGCATCCTGCGCTCCATGGCGATGGCGGGCTCGGCCCCCAAGTTCACCGCCCGTATGAACCGCAGCCAGGTCCCCTACGGCGGCATCCTGCTGACCTGCGCGGTCTGCGTCCTCGGCGTCGGCCTCAACTACCTCATGCCGAGCCGGGCCTTCGAGATCGTGCTGAACATCGCCGCCCTCGGCGTCATCAGCACCTGGGTGATCATCATGGTCTGCCACCTGCTCTTCGTCCGCCGAGCCCGGGCAGACCTGCTGGTCCGCCCGTCCTTCCGCCTGCCCGGCAGCCCGGCCACGGAGATCACCACGATCGCCTTCCTCCTCGCCTGCCTCGGCATGATGTGGAACGACCCCGAGGTGGGCCGCAGGACACTGCTGCTCATCCCGGTGATCGCGGTCCTGCTGGTGGGCGGCTGGTTCGGGATCCGGCGCAGGGTCGCGAGGGCGGCCGACCAGGAACCGGCGGGGTTCACCGGATAACGCGGGGCCACTGTCAGTGGCGGCCTCTACGGTGGCGTCATGTCGGAGATCACGTACGTCCGGGGTGACGCCACCGTTCCGTCGGTCAAGGGCGTCAAGCTGATCGCCCATGTCTGCAACGACCTCGGGGGCTGGGGGAAGGGTTTCGTCCTGGCCGTCTCGCGGCGCTGGCCGGAGCCGGAGGCGGCGTTCCGGGCCTGGCACCGTGACCGCGCGGCGAACGACTTCGGTCTGGGTGCGGTCCAGTTCGTGCAGGTGGAACGATATGTGTGGGTGGCCAACATGGTCGGTCAGCGGGGGATACGCACGGGCAGCAAGGGCGTGCCCGTGCGGTACGAGGCGATCGACGCGGCCCTGGGCGGGGTGGCCGACAAGGCGGCCGAGCTCGGCGCCTCCGTGCACATGCCCCGCATAGGGTGCGGCCTGGCCGGCGGCAAGTGGTCCCGGGTCGAGCCGCTGGTCACCGAGCGGCTGGCGAAGCGGGACATCGCGGTGACGGTGTACGACCACGGGGACTGACCGAGCCCCCGTCAGGCGGCCTGGAGCGCCCGTACCAGTGCTCGGCGCCTCCGTGCACATGCCCCGCATAGGGTGCGGCCTGGCCGGCGGCAAGTGGTCCCGGGTCGAGCCGCTGGTCACCGAGCGGCTGGCGAAGCGGGACATCGCGGTGACGGTGTACGACCATGGGGACTGACCGAGCCCCCGTCAGGCGGCCTGGAGCGCCCGTACCAGTGCTTGGCGCCTCCGTGCACATGCCCCGCATAGGGTGCGGCCTGGCCGGCGGCAAGTGGTCCCGGGTCGAGCCGCTGGTCACCGAGCGGCTGGCGAAGCGGGACATCGCGGTGACGGTGTACGACCACGGGGACTGACCGAGCCCCCCGTCAGACGGCCCGGAACGCCCGTACCAGACACTCGGTGAGGCGTGCCGCAATGCTCCCGTCCGGATCCAGCCGGGGATTGAAGATCGTGACGTCGAAGCCGACGGCTCCCGGGCCGGACAGCGCGGTCCGCAGCACGGTCTCCAGCTCCTGCCAGGCCAGCCCGTCGGGCAGGCGGTAGTCGACCGCGGGCATGATCGCGTCGTCCAGCACGTCGGCGTCGAGGTGGATCCAGTACCCGTCGGCACCGCCCGGGCGGTCCGCCGCGAGCAGGTCGACCGCACTGCCCGCCGCGCGGTCCACGCCGAGGGCACGCACCTCGTACAGGTCCATCGCGTGCAGCCCGGCCGGCAGCGGCTGCATCCCGGCCGCCGCGGACTCCTCCGCGTCCCGGAAGCCGAGGGCGACCACGTCCGCGTCCCGCACCAGCGGCCCTCGGCCCTCCAGATCGGCGAGAACGTCCGGCCCGCGGCCGGTGGCGAGGGCGAGCTCCATGGAGGCCACCTCGCCGGTCGGCTCCGCCGCGGGCTGGTAGAAGTCGGTGTGCCCGTCGAGGAAGAGCAGGCCGTGGCGACCCCGGCGGCGCAGCGCGAGCAGACTGCCGAGCAGGACACTGCAGTCACCGCCCAGGACCACCGGGAACCGGCCGTGGTCGAGGACACCGCCCACCGCGTCGGCCAGCGCGAGGGAGTACGCCGCGATGCCGTCCGGGTTGAGGACCCCGGTGTCCGGGTCCCGACGCGCGTCGTACGCGGGGGGCTCGACCCGGCCCGCCCGCACCGCCCCCAGCCCCTCGGCCAGTCCGGCCCCGAGCAGCGCCCGGGGCAGCTCCTCGACACCGGTCGGCCGCAGCCCCAGCACGGACGGCGCCTCGATGACCGCCACGTCCCGCACGTCCGACACCTCCGTCAGCCCGGTGGCGCCGGCCGGCTCACGCGTCCGGCGCATGAGCCAACCGTAGACCGCCGGGCAGAACGGGGCCCCTCAGTGAGCGTGCTCGTGCTCGTGCACGTCGTTCGTCGCCGCGATCTTCTTCCACGACCTCGGCTGCACGGGAGCCGCCGCGGACCGGGCCAGGGAGGCGTCGTCCCGTGCCGCGGGCGCCGCCGGCTTCACCGGCTGGAACAGCCACGTGTCGAACAACGCGGCCAACGGCTTCCCGGACACCTGCTCGGCGTACTTCTGGAAGTCGGCGACGGACGCGTTGCCGTGCGCGTACTTCTGCGGCCAGCCCTTCAGGATCGCGAAGAACGCGTCGTCACCGATCTCGTTGCGCAGGGCCTGCAGGGCCAGCGCACCCCGGTCGTAGACGGCGAGGTGGAACTGGTTCTCCGGCCCCGGATCCCCGGGCTTCACCGTCCAGAACGGGTCGTCGGCCGGACGCGAGGCGTACACGTAGTCGGCGAGTTCCTGTGCCGTCCCCTCGCCCTCGTGCTCGGACCACAGCCACTGGGCGTACCGCGCGAACCCCTCGTTGACCCAGATGTCCTTCCAGCCGGCGACGGACACGAGGTCGCCGTACCACTGGTGGGCCAGTTCGTGCACGACGACGGAGGTGTTCGTACCGGCCGCGAACTGGCGCGGGCTGTAGAAGGGCCGGGTCTGTGTCTCCAGCGCGTACCCGGTGTCCGTGTTCGGCACGTACCCGCCGAGCGCGTTGAACGGATACGGCCCGAAATAGCCGGTCAGCCAGTCCGCGATCTCCCCGGTCCGCTCGATGCTCGCCCGCGCCGCACCGTAGTTGTCGCCGAGGTCCTTGCTGTAGGCGTTGACGACCGGGATGCCGCTCTCGGTCGTGCCGGTCGTGACGTCGAACCTGCCGACCGCCAGTGTCGCGAGATAGGTGGCCTGCGGCTTGTTGGACCGCCAGTTGTAGCGGGTCCAGTCGGCGCGCGAACTCGTCGACTGGAGCGTGCCGTTGGAGATGGCCCGAGTGCCGTCCGGCACCAGCACGGACACGTCGTAGGTGGCCTTGTCGAGCGGGTGGTCGTTGCTGGGGAACCACCACCAGGCCGCTTCGGGCTCGTTCGCCGCGACACCGCCGTCCGGAGTGCGGTGCCAGCTGGTGAAGCCGTACGCCTGCTTCGACGACGGCACACCGCTGTAGCGCACCACGACGGTCACGTCGGTGCCCTTCGCGAGCGGGGTCTTCGGGGTGATCTCCAGCTCGTGCTCGCCGGAGGTCGCCAGCGACGCCTTCGCGCCGTTGACCCGCACCTCGCTCACGTCCAGCAGAAAGTCCAGATTGAACCGCGACAGGTCCTGGGTGGTGCGGGCCAGCAGGGTCGCCGTGCCTTCCAACTCGTCCGTGGACGGCTGGTACTTCAGCCGCAGGTCGTAGTGGGAGACGTCGTATCCGCCGTTGCCGTAGTCCGGGTAGTAGGGGTCGCCGATGCCCGGCGCACCAGGGGCGTGACTTGCGGCCGATGCCGGGATCGCCAGCATCAGGGTGGCCGCCGCGAGTGCGCCCGGCGCGGTGATTCTGCGGTGCACAAAAGCTCCAAGTCGTAGGGGCACGAAGTCCGTTCGGAGCCTATTGATTCCCTGTGGGCCCGGGTCTGTCCACGGCCACCGCTGTCACATGAATGCCATTCGGCCGTCATGAACCCACCCTTGCGCACAGCATCACTGGCCCCGCACGTGTCCGATCGCCCTCTTCTGCACAGGAGTTGACCGATGTACCGTCCGCGCATGCCGATACGCATGCGCTTCACGACCTGGAGATCGCTCGCCACGGCCGCCGTCGCCGCCCTGGTGGCAGTCCTCGTCACCCCGATGGCCGCCCACCCCGCCCCACAGGAGAGCAGACCTGTCCACTCGTACGAGAACGCCGTCCGCGAGGCCGTCTGGGTGGACACCGGACTCGACGGTGACAGCGACGGGAAGTCGGACCGCGTCGCCGTCGACATCGTCCGGCCGCGCGAACCCGCCCAACAGGGCCGCAAGATACCCGTGATCATGGACGCCAGCCCGTACTACTCCTGCTGCGGGCGCGGCAACGAGAGCCAGAGGAAGACGTACGACGCCGCGGGCAACGTCGTCCAGATGCCGCTGTTCTACGACAACTACTTCGTGCCCCGCGGCTACGCCTTCGTCGGCGTCGACCTCGCCGGAACCAACCGCTCCGACGGTTGCGTGGACGTCGGCGGACGCTCCGACATCCAGTCCGCGAAGGCCGTCGTCGACTGGCTGAACGGCCGCGCCAGGGCCTACACCAGCCGCACCGGCACCACCACCGCCAAGGCGAGCTGGACGAACGGCAGGACCGGCATGATCGGCAAGAGCTGGGACGGCACCATCGCCAACGGCGTCGCCGCCACCGGCGTCAAGGGACTCAAGACCATCGTCCCGATCAGCGCCATCTCCACCTGGTACGACTACTACTTCTCCAAGGGCGCCCCGCTCTACGACTCGGGCCCCGACTGGCTGTCCAACTACGTCGACAGCCCCGACGCCCGCGCCAAGTGCGCCGCCGTCCAGCAGGAACTCGTCGCGGGAGCCCCGCGCACCGGCGACCGGACCCCGCTGTGGAGCGAGCGCGACTATGTGAAGGCCGCGAGCAAGGTGAAGGCGAGCGTCTTTCTGATCCACGGCATGCAGGACCTCAACGTCCGTATGCAGCACGTCGGTCCGTGGTGGGACGCCCTCGCGAAGAACGGTGTCGAGCGCAAGATCTGGCTGTCCCAGACCGGCCACGTCGACCCCTTCGACTTCCGCCGCACCGCCTGGGTCGACACCCTGCACCGCTGGTTCGACCACGAACTCCTCGGCTACGACAACGGCATCGACCGCGAGCCCATGGCCGACATCGAACGCCATCCCGATCAGTGGGTCACCTCGAAGGCCTGGCCGCCGCGCGGCACCGACACCACCACCCTGCGCCCCGCCGAGGGCGGCCAGGAGGGCGTCGGCACGCTCGGCCTGCGCAAGGGCAGCGGCACGGAGACGTTCACCGACAACCCGCAGCTGAGCGAGACCGACTGGGCGGCGCAGATCGACACGTCGACGCCCGACAAGGCGGGCTTCGTCACTGGGCCGCTCACCCGCGACCTGCGCGTCTCCGGCTCCTCCAAGGTCACCGTCACCGCCACCCCGACCACGTCGACGGCCCACCTGTCCGCCGTCCTGGTCGACCTGGGCCCCGACACGATCCGCGACTACGCGGCGAGCGGCGAGGGCATCAGCACGCTCACCGACCGCACCTGCTGGGGCGTGAGCACCACGGGCGACAGCTCCTGCTTCAGGGAGACACAGGCGAAGACCACCGACGTGGACTACACCGTCGTCAGCCGCGGCTGGGCCGACCTCGGCAACCACGCCTCCGGCACGGGCGTCCCGCTCACCCCGGGCAAGGCGTACACCATCACCCTCGACCTCGGGGCCACCGACCACGTCGTCCCGGCCGGACACCGCCTCGCACTGATCGTCGCGGGCACCGACAAGGACCTCATCGACCCGCCGTCCACCACCCCCACCCTGACGGTCGACCTGTCCCGTACGTCCGCCCGCGTCCCGCTCGTCGGCGGCGCGGCCGCGTTCGCGCGCGCCACCGCGGGCTCCGCGTCCGCCGCCCCCGAGATCACGCCCCTCGACGGGGTCCAGGCACCGCGCACCGCCCAGCGCGTCCCGGAGGGAGCCCGGTGATCCGCACCCTGACCCTCGTGACGGCCGCCCTGGCCGCATCCCTGATCGCGACCCCGGCCGACGCCACCCAGACCCCGCCCCGTACCGGCTTCGAGGAGTCGAACGGCGCCCGCTGGACCGGGGAGTCCGAGGAACAGGACTTCCTGGCGGCCGTCGACCGGGCGAGCAGCCGCGTCTCGGTCGCCTCCATCGGTACGACGAAACAGGGCCGCCCGCTCCAACTCGTCCAGGTCGGCGCGCGGAACGCCCCGAGCAAGGTGCTGCTCGTGTGCAGCCAGCACGGCGACGAACCGTCCGGCCGCGAGGCCTGCCTCACCACGGTCCGCGACCTGGCGTACGCGCAGGACGGGCCGACCCGGCGCTTCCTGGACCGCACCACCGTCCTCGTCGTCCCCACCGCCAACCCCGACGGCCGCGCCGCCGACACCCGCGGCAACAGCGACGGCGTCGACATCAACCGCGACCACCTCGCCCTCCAGACCGCCGAGGGCCGCGCGATGGCCGCCGTCATCCGCGACCGACGCCCCGACCTCATCTACGACCTGCACGAGTACGGCGCCACGCCGCCGTACTACGACAAGGACCTCTTCGACCTGTGGCCGCGCAACCTCAACACCGCCGCGGCCGTCCACGACGAGGCCGAGACCCTGTCCCGGGCGTACGTACGGCCCGCCGCACAGCGCGCCGGCTACACCACAGGCACGTACGGCATCTGGACCGACCCCGTCACCGGTGAACCGATCCGCCAGGTCGCCGGCGACGGTCAGGAACGCATCCTGCGGAACATGTCCGGAATCAAGCACTCGCTCGGCCTGCTCATCGAAAGCCGGGTCGAGCCGCTGACGGACGTCGGGGAGGCCGTCAACAACGAACGCCGGGTGGACTCCCAACTCGCCGCCCTGAAGGGGCTGTTCGGGTTCACCGGCGAGCGCCGGGCGCAGGTCGAGGCGGCGACGAACACGGCCCGGCTCGCGGGCTACGCCGACACCGGCCCCGTCTACGTCGGCGGCGCCGACAACGACCCGCCCGAACCGGCCGAGGTGATCCCGGACCCGCCCTGCGGCTACCGGCTCACCACCGACCAGTACGCGCAGGTGCGCGACGAACTCGCCCTGCACGGGGTGAGAACGAAGGGCACCTACGTCCCGCTCCGCCAGCCCCTGCGCGCCCTCGTCCCGCTGCTCCTCGACGAACGCGCCCCGTACCACCTCACGGCCGGGGAGCCCGACACCGACTGCTGAAGCGGGGGATGCACACGGCACCTGTGGTAGGTCCTAGGGCGCGTGCGGAACATGCGTACCCACGGGCTTACAGGGGAAGGTGCCGCAAATGACGGAAGACCTGAAGAAGAGGGGTGGCCGGGAAGGTCCTTCGGACGTTTCCGGCCACTCGACGGACCGAGTGGTGTTCGGCGTCGCCGCCGTCATCACCGTGGCCTTCGTGCTCTGGGGCGCGGTGGCGACGGACTCGCTGGAGAGCGCCTCCACGAAGATGCTCAACGGCCTGATCCACAACGGCGGCTGGGCCTTCATGCTGGCGGCCTCGTGCTTCGTCGTCTTCGCGCTGTGGCTCGCGGTCAGCCGCTACGGCCGGATCCACCTCGGCGCGGAGGGCGAGGAGCCCGAGTTCCGCACGGTGTCGTGGGTCGCGATGATGTTCAGCGCCGGCATGGGCATCGGCCTGATGTTCTACGGCGTGAGCGAACCCCTCTCGCACTACACGACCCCACCGCCGGGCACCAGCCCCGCCGACTCCGCCGAGCGCATGGAGACGGCGATGGCCACGACGCTGTTCCACTGGACGCTGCACCCCTGGGCGATCTACGCGGTGGTCGGTCTCGGTATCGCCTACAGCACCTTCCGCAAACGCCGGCGCCAGACCATCAGCGCGGTCTTCACGCCGCTCATCGGCGAGAAGCACGCGAACGGCATCCCGGGCCGGGTGATCGACATCCTCGCGATCATCGCCACCGTCTTCGGATCCGCGGCCTCACTGGGCCTGGGCGCGCTCCAGATCGGTTCCGGTTTCCAGGAGCTGGACTGGATGGACGACGTGAGCACCGGCCTGCTCGTCGCGATCATCGCCGTGCTGACCCTGGCCTTCGTCGCCTCGGCGGTCTCCGGCATCGAGCGGGGCATCCAGTGGCTGTCCAACATCAACATGGTGCTCGCCCTCGTGCTCGCCCTCTTCGTGTTCGTCGCGGGCCCCACGATCATCGTTCTCGACCTGCTGCCCACCTCCGTCTTCTCCTACCTCGGTGACCTGCCGCAACTCGCCGGCCGCACGGAGGCCAGTGCCGGCGCGGGCGTCGCGGACTGGCTCGGCAGCTGGACCGTCTTCTACTGGGCGTGGTGGATCTCCTGGACGCCCTTCGTCGGCATGTTCATCGCCCGCATCAGCCGGGGCCGCACCATCCGGCAGTTCGTCGGCGGCGTCATCCTCGTGCCCAGCACCGTCAGCCTCGTCTGGTTCGCGGTCTTCGGCGGTACGGCGATGAAGCTGAAGGAGGGCGGCGCGCTCGGCGGCGAGTCGACCCCCGAGGGACAGCTTTTCGGCGTCCTGCAGGAGTTCCCGATCGCGACCGTCACCAGCCTGCTCGTGATGATCCTCGTCGGTATCTTCTTCGTCTCCGGCGCCGACGCCGCGTCCATCGTGATGGGCACGCTCTCCCAGAAGGGCGCGCTGGAGCCGGGCCGACTGGTCGTCGTGTTCTGGGGTGTGGTGACCGGAGCTGTCGCCGCCATCATGCTGCTCGTCGGCAGCGGTCAGGGCGACGCGCTCACCGGGCTGCAGAACCTCACGATCCTGGCCGCCGCGCCCTTCGTCCTTGTGATGATCGGCATGTGCGTCGCCCTCATGCGCGATCTGCGCCAGGACCCGGTCATCGTGCGCGGCGAGATGGGCTCCGAGGCCGTCGAACTCGCCGTGATCGAGGGCCACAAGCGGTACGACGGCGAGTTCGAGATCAGGGTCGGTCCCGGGTCGGGCACGGAGACGGTGGGTGACCCACTCGGCCACGACCACGGCTGATCACTCGCGCACGGAGGCTCTCAGGGGGCGGCCAGTCCGGACGCCTCCTCCGCGCACCCCCAGGCCACGGTCACACCGCCACCGCCGTGACCGTAGTTGTGTACCAACACCCTTCCGTCGGGCAGGAGTTCACGCTCCAGCCGGACCGCGTCCCGAGAGGGCCTGAGCCCCACCAGGTGCCCCAGCACGCGCGCCCCGGCGATCTCGGGCCGCAGCGCCGCACACCGCCGCACGATCGCCTCCGCCACCGCGGGATCGGGCTCGAGAGACCACTGGTCCTCGTCCGTGGTGCCGCCCAGCACGAGCCGGCCGGGCTGCGGGAAGCAGTACGCCGTCTCCCCGGCCGCGTCCGTGGAGACGAGCCAGGTGCGGATGCCGGGGTTCTCCACGAGGACCAGCTGCCCGCGCACGGGGCGCACGGAAGCGTCCGGCACCAGCTCGCGGGCGTCCAGTCCCGTGCAGTTGACCACAACGGGCGCGTCGACCTCCGCCAGGCCGGCCACCGTACGCGTCTCGATCACCCCGCCCGCGGCGAGGAAACGCTCCCGCAGCCACGGCAGATGAGTCGACATGTCGATGAGCGGGAGGCGGGCCCACATCCCCGTCCCGGCGTACTCCTCGGCCGTCGCGGCCCGCAGCCCCGGCAGCCGAGCGCCCGCCCAGGCCACGGCCTGGTCCAGGTCCGCCTCGCCCAGTACCCCTTCGACCATGCGTACGCCGGTCACCTCGGGGGAGGCCGCCAGCTTCTCGTAGACGTCCAGCGAGCGCAGCGCCCAGGTGCGGGCGAGCTCGACCGGCTCGATCGCGTACGGCCACCACAGCGCCCCGGCAACCGCCGAGGTGGTCCGCTCGGCAGGATCCCGCGTCCACACCCGCACCCGCCGGCCGCGCTCGGCGAGCACGAGGGCCGTCGTCAGTCCGATGACACCGCCGCCGACCACGACGACGGCGTCCTGCCGCTCGCTTTCCATCGACGGACAGTAGCGGAATATGTCATGCCGTGCTCAGACAGCGCCCGCTCTGGGGATACTCACACCATGTCTGCCGAGTACGCGACCTTCGGCCTGGCACCGGCGATGCGTGCCGGTGAAGTCCTCGCCAACGGTGAATACCACAGCCACCGGGACTTCGTGGACTTCATCGTCGACGGACGCCCTCTCCTCTTCCAGCTCTCCGACCTCGACGCCGTCTCCCCGCTCGCCTCGGACATCCCGCCCGCGATCTTCACCGCCCAGGTCCGCAGCCTGCTCCGGGAGACGGACGCACCGCTGCCCGACGGCCGCTACGTCGTCTACGGCTGCCCCGACTGCGAGGACCTGGCCTGCGGCGCGGTCACCGCCGTGATCGACCGGGACGGCGACGACTACATCTGGCGGGACTTCGCCTGGCAGACCGACGAACACGCCGACCTGGAGCTCAACGGCTACCACGGCATCGGTCCGTTCCGCTTCCACGGCGCCGAGTACCGGGCGGCGCTGAGTTCCCTCCTGGACACCTCCGCCGACACCCGACGGCGCCGCGTGCTGCTGATCGGCGCCCGCGTCGCCCTCCTCGCCAAGCTCGCCGCCGCCCTGCGCACCATCGGCATCGGCGCCGACATCACCCGGGACGCGCAGGACGTCCCCGCCGACGAACTGCGCGCCTACGGCGCCGTCGCCTTCGGCCGGGCGGTCACCGAGGAGGAACGTGCCTCCGTGCGGCACTCCTTCGAACGCGCGGGAGTCGACGTGGCCTACGTCGACGGCCTCGCCCCGATCGTCCCCCTCCTCGTCGCCCAGATCGAGAACGCCCTGGACCGCAGTCCCGTGGAACGGCGCCGCCTCACCCGCCTGGTGGCCGCGGACGGCGAGGCGGGCGTCGAGGTCACCTCCCCGTGCCGGGTCCGTCTCACCGCGTACCGCCTCGACCGCCTCTACCGCACCCACGCCCACGAGCTCTTCGACGGCATCCTGGAACCGGGCCGCCACCGCATCGCCCTGGACTCCAAAGCGGTCAAGGGGGAGTCCTTCGTGGTGGCGCGCACCTCGGGGAGTGTGCTGGTGGAGGCGATGGCGCACTGAAAAGCCCGGACGCGGGCCGCCGCGGCGGGCCACTATCATCGGCGGTCTGATGACTGCCACCCTCGTCGCCAAGAATCTCGCCGCCGGCCACGGCGACCGCTCCCTGTTCTCCGGGCTCGACCTCGTGGTCGCGCCCGGAGACGTCATCGGGCTGGTCGGAGCCAACGGCGCGGGCAAGTCCACGCTGCTCACGATGCTCGCCGGCCTCACCGCCCCGGAGGAGGGCGAGCTGCGGCTGTCCCCGCCGACGGCGACCGTCGGCCATCTGCCGCAGGAGCCGGAGCGACGGCCCGGCGAGTCCGTCCGGGACTTCCTGGCCCGCCGCACCGGTGTCGCCGAGGCCCAGCGCACGATGGACGAGGCCACTCAGGCCCTGGTCGACGGTGCACCGGGCGCCGACGACGCCTACGCGACGAGCCTGGAACGCTGGCTCGACCTCGGCGGCGCCGACCTCGACGAGCGGGCCGAAGAGGTCGCCGACTCCCTCGGCCTGGCCGTCGACCTGGACCAGCCGATGACGTCACTGTCCGGCGGCCAGGCGGCCCGGGCCGGCCTCGCCTCCCTCCTCCTGTCCCGCTACGACGTCTTCCTCCTCGACGAGCCGACGAACGACCTCGACCTGGACGGCCTGGAGCGCCTCGAACGCTTCGTGAGCGGCCTGCGCGCCGGCACGGTCGTCGTCAGCCACGACCGCGAGTTCCTCACCCGCACGGTCACCAAGGTCCTCGAACTCGACCTGGCCCAGCAGCAGATCACCCTCTACGGCGGCGGCTACGAGGCCTACCTGGAGGAGCGGGAGGTCGCCCGCCGGCACGCCCGCGGCGACTTCGAGGAGTACGCCGACAAGAAGGCCGCCCTCCAGGAGCGGGCCCAGACCCAGCGCTCCTGGATGGACAAGGGCGTGAAGAACGCGCGCCGCAAGGCGGCCAACGACAACGACAAGATCGGCCGCAAGTTCCGCAGCGAGGCCAGCGAGAAGCAGGCCGCCAAGGCCCGCCAGACCCAGCGCATGATCGAACGCCTCGACGTCGTCGAGGAGCCCCGCAAGGAGTGGGACCTGCGCATGGAGATCGCGTCGGCCCCCCGCTCGGGCGCGGTCGTCGCGACCCTGCGGGACGCCGAGGTCCGGCGTGGCGACTTCGTGCTCGGCCCGGTGTCCCTGCAGATCGACTGGGCGGACCGGGTGGCGGTGACGGGAGCGAACGGAGCGGGCAAGTCGACGCTCCTCGCCGTCCTCCTGGGCCGCATCGAGCCGGACGCGGGCAGCGCCTCCCTCGGCTCGGGCGTCCTGATCGGCGAGGTCGACCAGGCCCGCAAGCTGTTCCACGGCCCGGAGGCCCTGCTGGACGCCTTCGGCGCGGCCGTCCCGGACACCGAACCGGCCGAGGTCCGCACGCTCCTGGCCAAGTTCGGCCTCAAGGCGGACCACGTCCTGCGCCCGGCCGCCACGCTCTCTCCGGGCGAACGCACCAGGGCCGCGCTGGCCCTGCTCCAGGGCCGGGGCGTGAACCTCCTGGTCCTCGACGAGCCGACCAACCACCTGGACCTGCCGGCCATCGAACAACTGGAGTCGGCGCTGGACGCCTACGAGGGCACGCTTCTGCTGGTCACCCACGACCGCCGGATGCTGGACGCGGTCCAGGTGAGCCGCCGCCTGGAGGTCGCGGACGGCAAGGTGACCGAGCGCTAACGCGAGGTGAGACGCCGCGCCAGGCCCGGATAGTCGACCACGCAGCCGTCCTCGTCGAACTCCAGATCGCTGCGGAAGTCGCCGGAGGCGAAGCGCACCCGTCCATGGCCGAGGTGGGTGTAGGTCTGCCGGGACGGCTCCACGGTCAGCTCGGGGACCCGCACCCACGCCATCAGGAACTCGCGCTCACCGGGCTCCCGATGCAGGCCGTGCCGCAGTACCGGCATGGTGTTGGTGAGCGGACACAGCCCGAGGTCGCAGTCGAGGGCCCCGTCGACCTGGGGGATCCGCTCGCCGTTCCTCGTCCAGCGGCCCCCGTCGTCGCGGCGCAGGTCGAGGAAGCGGGTGCCGTGCGGGGTGGCGGCCTCCACCAGCAGACGGCGGGTGACGAAGCCGTCGGCCGTGTCGAGCGCGTACGAGATCCAGTGCGTCTCGGGCACGGTGCCGACCGCCCGGCCACGGGCCCGCAGCACCTTCTCGTCGAGGTCGACCCAGGCCGTCTCGTAGCCCCCGCTTTCGGAGACGTCCCAGGTGAGCACACGTGAGGTCCGCATGCCGCCACCCTACGGACGAACCGGCCCGGATCCTTCGTGGCATACCGAAGGATCCGGGCCGGACCGCTCGGACGCCGCCTGGTCAGCGCCTGCCCTTCTTCGGGTCGACGAGACCCGCCTTGCGCAGGGCGTCGGCCATCGCGCTGTTGGAAGGCGGCGGGGCCTGACGCGAGGCACCGCCACCGCCACCGCCGCCACTGCCGCCGCCGCGGTTCTGCCGCTGCTGCGGCGGACGTCCGCCCCGCTGCCGGCGCTCGCCGCCGCCCGAGGCGGGCTGCCGCTCCTGCGGTGCCGCCTCGTCGTCGAGGCGCAGCGTCAGCGAGATCCGCTTGCGCGGGATGTCGATGTCCAGCACCTTCACCTTGACGATGTCGCCCGGCTTCACCACGTCCCGCGGGTCCTTGACGAATGTCTTCGACATCGCGGACACGTGCACCAGGCCGTCCTGGTGGACGCCGACGTCGACGAACGCCCCGAAGGCCGCCACGTTCGTGACCACCCCTTCCAGGATCATCCCGGAGGACAGGTCGCCGATCTTCTCGACGCCCTCCTTGAAGGTGGCCGTCTTGAACGCGGGCCGCGGGTCGCGCCCCGGCTTCTCCAGCTCCTTGAGGATGTCGGTCACCGTCGGCAGACCGAACGTCTCGTCGACGAAGTCCTGCGGCTTCAGCGAGCGCAGCACACCGGTGTTGCCGACGAGCGACGCCACCTCCTGCCCGGCGGTCTTCACCATCCGCCGTACGACGGGATACGCCTCCGGGTGCACGCTGGACGCGTCCAGCGGGTCGTCGCCCTCGCGGATCCGAAGGAAGCCCGCGCACTGCTCGTACGCCTTGGGGCCCAGCCGCGCCACGCCCTTGAGCTGCGCGCGGGACTTGAACGGCCCGTTCGCGTCGCGGTGCGCCACGATGTTCTCGGCGAGCCCCGAGGAGATGCCGGAGACCCGGGCGAGCAGCGGCGCCGAGGCGGTGTTCACGTCGACACCCACGCCGTTCACACAGTCCTCCACCACCGCGTCCAGCGAACGCGACAGTTTCACCTCGGACAGGTCGTGCTGGTACTGGCCGACCCCGATCGACTTCGGGTCGATCTTCACCAGCTCGGCGAGCGGGTCCTGGAGCCGCCGCGCGATCGACACGGCGCCGCGCAGCGACACGTCCATGTCGGGCAGCTCCTGGGATGCGAACGCGGAGGCCGAGTACACGGAGGCGCCCGCCTCCGACACCATCACCTTGGTGAGGTTCAACTCCGGGTGCTTGGCGATCAGTTCACCGGCGAGCTTGTCGGTCTCCCGGGACGCCGTGCCGTTGCCGATCGAGACCAGCTCGACCGCGTGCTCCTTCGCGAGGCGGGCCAGTTTGGCGATCGCCTCGTCCCACTTGTTCGCCGGGACATGGGGGTAGATGACGTCCGTCGCCACCACCTTGCCGGTCGCGTCGACCACGGCGACCTTGACGCCCGTACGGAACCCGGGGTCCAGCCCCAGCGTCGCGCGGGTGCCGGCCGGGGCGGCGAGCAGCAGGTCGCGCAGGTTCGCCGCGAACACGTTGACGGCCTCGTCCTCGGCGGCCGTCCGCAGCCGCAGCCTGAGGTCGAGGCCGAGGTGCACGAGGAGACGGGTGCGCCATGCCCAGCGGACCGTGTCCTGCAGCCACTTGTCGCCCGGTCGGCCCCGGTCGGTGATCCCGAACCGGTGCGCCACCATCCCCTCGTACGAGGAGGGGCCCTCCGTCGGCTCCTCCGGCTCCAGGACGAGGTCGAGGACGTCCTCCTTCTCGCCGCGCAGCATCGCCAGGATGCGGTGCGAGGGCAGTGCGGTGAACGGCTCGGCGAAGTCGAAGTAGTCGGAGAACTTGGCGCCCGCCTCCTCCTTGCCCTCCCGCACCTTGGCGACCAGCCGCCCGCGCACCCACATGCGCTCGCGCAGCTCACCGATCAGGTCGGCGTCCTCCGAGAACCGCTCGGTGAGGATCGCCCGGGCGCCGTCGAGAGCCGCCTGCGGATCGGCGACACCCTTGTCGGCGTCGACGAACGCGGCGGCCGCGGCGAGGGGCTCCACGCTCGGGTCACCGAGCAGCCCCTGCGCCAGCGGCTCGAGACCGGCCTCGCGGGCGATCTGCGCCTTGGTGCGCCGCTTCGGCTTGAACGGCAGGTAGATGTCCTCCAGCCGCGCCTTGGTCTCGGCGCCGCGGATCTGCGCCTCGAGCCCGGGCGTCAGCTTGTCCTGCTCGCGCACCGACTCCAGGATCGCCGCCCGCCGCTCCTCCAGCTCCCGCAGATAGCGCAGCCGCTCCTCGAGCGTGCGCAGCTGCGCGTCGTCGAGCATCTCGGTCGCTTCCTTGCGGTAGCGGGCGATGAAGGGCACCGTCGAACCGCCGTCGAGCAGTTCCACGGCAGCTCTGACCTGCCGCTCCCGTACGCCGAGTTCCTCGGCGATCCTGCCTTCGATGGACCCTACGAGGGGTGTCGTCACGATGCCGTACCGCCTTCTCCACTGAGGTTGCGCGGCAATTGTGGCAGGTGGCACCGACAGTCGGGGTCCAGGGCGGAATCCCGGCGGGCCGGGCGGTCAGACCCTGCGGCTGCGCGTCGAACCCGAGGCACCTCCGAAGAGCCGGGCCAGCGCCCGGAAGGGCAGCGTCACGACGGTGGCGATGGCCCCACCGATCTGGCGCAGTACGTCTGCGATCGCACGGAACACGTCATTCCCCTTTCGACTCCCGGCCACTGCGGCCGGGATCACCGAGTACCTCGGCGATCGCGGGCCATGCCCGCCGTCCCAGCGGTCCCGGCAGCCCGCCCGGCCGAGGCAGGCGCATGGCAGAAAAGGTGGGGTACTCGTCATTGCCGCCACGCCGCCCTCGGCGAAGAATCGGCCCCATGCCGCAGCGATCCGTTCTCGTCGTCCTCTTCGACGGCGTCCAGAGCCTGGACGTCTCCGGCCCCGTCGAGGTCTTCGCCGGGGCCGAGAACCACACCCCGGGCACGTACCGCGTGCGTACGGCCTCCCTGGACGGCGCTCCCGTGCGCACCTCCAGCGGCCTGACCCTCCTACCGGACGCGACCCTCGCCGAGACACCGCGCCCGCACACCCTCCTCGTCCCGGGCGGCCAGGGCACCCGGACCCCCGACCCGCGGCTGACCGGCTGGCTGCGCGAGCACGGCCCCCGCGCGCGGCGCCTCGTCTCCGTGTGCACCGGCGCGATCCTGCTCGCCGAGGCGGGCCTGCTGGACGGCCGCCGCGCCACCACCCACTGGGCGTACTGCGACAGACTCGCCCGCGACCACCCCGCCATCGACGTCGACCCGGCCCCCATCTACATACGGGACGGGCAGGTCTCCACCTCGGCGGGCGTCACCTCGGGCATCGACCTGGCCCTGGCCCTCGTCGAGGAGGACCTGGACCGGGAAGCGGCGCTCACCGTCGCCCGCCACCTGGTGGTCTTCCTGCGCAGGCCCGGAAACCAGGCCCAGTTCAGCGCCCAGCTGGCCGCCCAGACCGCTCAGCGCGAGCCGCTGCGGGAGGTGCAGCAGTGGATCACCGAGCATCCCGCCGGAGACCTGAGCGTCGAGTCGCTCGCCGAACGCGCCCGGCTGTCACCCCGCCACTTCGCCCGCGCCTTCCGCACCGAGACCGGCATGACACCCGGCCGCTACGTCGACCGGGTCCGCCTCGAACACGCCCGCCGCCTCCTGGAGGACACCGGCGACGGAGTCGAGGAGATCTCCCGGGCCAGCGGCTACGGCACCCCCGAGGCCATGCGCCGCGCCTTCCTCAAGGCGCTCGGCGCGTCCCCGGCCGAGTACCGCCGCCGCTTCCACCCCGCCCCCGCCCACTGACACCCGCACCCGCCACCTGCCCGCCCCCGCCCACTGACACCCGCACCCGCCACCTGCCCGCCCCCGCCCGCTGACGCCCGCACCCGCCACCTGCCCGCCCCCGCCCGCTGACGCCCGCACGCGCCCCCTGCCCGCACGCGCCCCCTGCCCGCACGCGCCCCCTGCCCGCACGCGCCCCCTGCCCGCATCCGCCCGCTGTCCTGCACCCGTCCGCTGTCCTGCACCCGTCCGCTGACGCCCGCAGCCCCTGCCCGCACTCGCCCGCTGCCCTGCACCCGTCCGCTGACGCCCGCCCCCGCCCGCCCTCTGCCCGCACCCGCCCCCTGCCCGCACCCACCCCCCTGCCTCGCACCCGCCCGCCGCCCGCCCGCCCGCCGAAAGGAACGCAGATGCAGATCGCCATCGTCCTCTTCGACCGCTTCACCGCCCTGGACGCCGTCGGCCCGTACGAGACCCTGGGCCGCCTTCCGGACGCGGAGACCGTCTTCGTGGCCGAGCGGACCGGCCCGGTGCGCACCGACACCGGGAACCTCGCCCTCACCGCCGACCGGACGCTCGCCGAGGTGCCGAGTCCCGACCTCGTGGTCGTGCCCGGCGGCCCCGGCCAGACCCCGCAGATGGAGAACGACACCCTCCTGGACTGGCTGCGCACCGCCGACGCCACCAGCACCTGGACGACCTCCGTGTGCACCGGCTCCCTGCTGCTCGCCGCGGCCGGCCTGCTCACCGGGCGCCGAGCGACCTCGCACTGGCTGGCGCTCGACTTCCTGAAGCGGTTCGGCGCCGAGCCGGCCGAGGAGCGGGTCGTCTTCGACGGCAAGTACGTCACCGCGGCCGGCGTCTCCTCCGGCATCGACATGGGCCTGACCCTGCTCGGCAGGATCGCGGGCGACGAACACGCCAAGGCGGTCCAGCTGTTGACGGAGTACGACCCGCAGCCGCCCTACGACGCCGGATCCCCGCACAAGGCCCCGGCGCACCTCGTCGAGGAGTTCCGCGCCAAGAGCCGCTTCAGCCCGACGTAGACACGCTCCAGGTGAAGCGCGGCTGTCTGCGCTCCAGGAACGCGGCGACCCCCTCCGCGGTGTCGCCGCTGCCGCGCGCCTGCCCGGCCCAGAACGCGTCGCGGTCCGCGCGCCCGTCCGCGAACTCCTTCGCCGCGGCCTGCGTCAGCTGCGAGCGGGACACCAGGATCCGGGTGAACTCCGCGACCCGCTCGGCGAGTCCGCCCCCGGGCAGCACCTCGTCCACCAGACCCGTGCGCAGCGCCCGCCCGGTGTCGATCAACTCACCCGAGAACAGCAGGTACTTGGCGGCGGCCGGCCCCACCAGCGACACCAGCCGCCGGGTGGAGGAGGCCGGATACACGATTCCGAGCTTCGCCGGGGTCACCCCGAACAGCGCGCCCTCCTCGGCGAACCGCAGATCACAGGCCGCCGCGAGCTGCGACCCGCCGCCCACACAGTGCCCGCGGACCGCCGCGAGCGTCGGCTTCGGAAAGGCGGCGAGGGCCTCCTCGGCACGCACGGCCAACCCCTGCGCCTCGTCCGGCGACCCCCGCAGCGTGGAGATGTCGGCTCCCGCGCAGAACGTCGGGCCCTCACCGGTCAGCACCAGCGCCCGTACGTCCGGGTCGGCGGCCAGCGTGTCGAGGAGCGGCGGCAGGGCCCGCCACATCGCGGCCGTCATCGCGTTGCGCTTGGCCGGATGGTGGACGACGACGGTGGCGACCGAGTCGGCGACGGTGTGCAACAGCTGCGGCTCCATGCGCCGGATGCTATCCGCCCGGTCCGCGCAGGCGATCAAGAGGTCCGGTGAGAGCGACCGGCGGAACGAATCGGACAAGGGGGCGGGCAAACCCGTACAACCCGAATGGTTCGCGAAGGCGGTGAGAGGCGGACAAGAGCGGTCCCACAACTGACGCTGTCATACGCCAACGGTCAGAACCGCTCGATAGGCGCTGACTTGTGTTCAGTTCTTCGGGGTGGAGGGGCTCGTTACCAACACTCGAGATGTGGTGACAATCGAGCGCAAGGGTGGCGACCGGACGATGGAAGACCATGGGCGCGGGTCCGGCCCACGCCCAGCAGACGGCACGGACGAGCCCGGCGACCCGAGGCCACCGGAACCGTTGCCGTACGAGGGCGTGTGGCGGTTCACCGCTCCCGCCGTCGACGCCTCGGTCCCGCAGGCGCGGCATGCCGTACGGGACCTGCTGCACCGCCAGGGAGTGCCGGTCTCGGACGATCTCGTCCAGGGGCTGCTGCTGATCGTCTCGGAGCTGGTCACGAACGCGGTGCGGCACGCGGCGCTGCTGTCGCCGATGCTCGCTGTGGAGATCGCCGTCGGCGCGGAGTGGGTGCGGGTGTCCGTGGAGGACAACCACCCCTACCGCCCGACCGCCCTGGAGGCCGACCACGGCCGGACCGGCGGCCGCGGACTCCTCCTGGTGAGCGAGATCACCCGGGAGGCGGGCGGGGTGTGCGACGTCGAGCACACGGCGAGCGGCGGCAAGGTGATCTGGGCCGCCCTGCCGCTCAAGCCCGCGAGCGTGCCGTAAGGCAGCTCACCAGCCGGCGGACGTGTCCGTCAGCTCCCGGACGGCGGGGCGGGCCGCGTCCAGGACGGTCATGAACCAGGCGGAGAAGGTGTCCTTCGCGTGCCGCTCCGCCAGCTCGGCGGGAGACACGAAGGCGGTCGCGCCGACCTCCTCCGGGTCCGGCCGCAGCGGGGACTGCACCAGCCCGACGAAGAGGTGGTTGTACTCCTGCTCGACCAGGCCCGAGGCCGGGTCGGGGTGGTTGTAGCGGACCGTGCCCGCCTCGGCGAGCAGCGACGGGGAGACACCGAGCTCCTCGTACGTCCGCCGGGCGGCCGCCGCGAAGGGCGCCTCGCCGGGATAGGGGTGGCCGCAGCAGGTGTTGGACCAGACGCCGGGGGAGTGGTACTTGCCCAGCGCCCGCTGCTGGAGCAGCAGCCGGCCGTGCTCGTCGAAGAGAAACACCGAGAAGGCGCGGTGCAGGTGCCCCGGCGGCTGATGGGCGGCGAGCTTCTCCGCGGTGCCGATCGTCACACCGTTCTCGTCGACCAGTTCCAGCAAAATCGCGTCCACGGTGCCGTTCGACGAACTGTGCGTCGCGGTGGCAGGTGTGATCGGCATACCCATCCTTCGCATTGGTCTTCGCGCCCCAAGTGTGCCGTACGAATCCGGCACTCCCGGCAGTTGATCGTGCCCGGCGCGGCGGCCGAGGAACCGTTCGGGGCGGGGCTGTGAGCATGAGGACGCAGCCGTCCACCGGACCGATGCGTTCCGTCCGAACCCCGGTTTCAGTGCTCGAACGCGTGTGTCAGTGGCACAGCCGCGCCTCGTGCTCCGCGTGCCCGCTCGGCTCCAGCTGGAAGGTGCAGTGCTCCACGTCGAAGTGGTCGCCGAGGCAGCCCTGGAGCTCGTGCAGCATCTTCTCGTGGCCGATCGCGCTCAGGACGTCCGAGCGCACGACCACGTGCGCGGACAGGACCGGCATCCCGGAGGTGATCGTCCAGGCGTGCAGGTCGTGGACGTCCTCGACACCGTCCAGGGCCAGTATGTGGGCCCGTACGTCCGCGATGTCCACGTCCTTGGGAGCCGCCTCCAGCAGGACGTCCAGGGTCTCGCGCAGCAGCTTCCAGGTGCGCGGCACGATCATCAGGCCGATCAGGAGTGAGGCGATCGGGTCGGCGGCCTGCCAGCCGGTGGTCAGGATCACCACCGCCGAGATCAGCACCGCGACCGAGCCCAGCGCGTCCGCGGCCACCTCCAGGAACGCGCCGCGCACGTTCAGGCTGTCCTTCTGGCCGCGCATCAGCAGCGACAGCGACACCATGTTCGCGACCAGACCGATCGCGCCGAACACGATGGTCAGCCCGCCCTCCGTGTCGGCGGGTGTGACGAACCGCTGGATCGCCTCGTACAGGACGTATCCGCCGACCCCGAGCAGCAGCAGGCAGTTGGCGAGGGCGGCGAGGATCTCGGCGCGGGCCAGCCCGAAGGTCCGTCGGTCGCTGGGCGGGAGGCTCCCGAAATGGATCGCGAGGAGGGCCATGCCGAGGCCCAGCGCGTCGGTCGCCATGTGCGCCGCGTCGGCGACCAGCGCCAGCGAGTCGGCGACCACGCCGCCGATGATCTCGACCACCATGACGCCGAGCGTGATGGACAGCGCGACCCGCAGCCTCCCGCGGTACGCCGCGGTGGCCGTACCCGCCGGCGGACCGTGCGTATGCCCGTGATCGTGCCCAGCCCCCATGAAAAGCGCCTCCTGTTTTCCGCCCGGGACCACAGTGAACTACGGGTGGGGGGTATGGGGCAACGCGGCACTGAACACCGTTGTCATGTGCCTTGACCTGCAAAAACGATCCGCAGGTCAGGGCGGCGGCGATCTGTCGCCCGGCTCACCCGCCGTGGTGCCGCAGCCACCCCTGCCACGCCGACCCGATCATCTCGCGCACCCCGCGCCGGGCCGTCCAGCCCAACTGCTCGGCGGCCCGGGCGGCCGAGGCGACCGCGCGGGGCGCGTCCCCGGGCCGCCTGGCCTCGACGAGGGCGGGCCGCCGGTCGCCGCTCACCTCACCGATGACCGTGATCAGTTCGCGTACGGACACGCCCTCGCCGCGACCGATGTTGACCGTGAGGTCGCCGGGCGTGATGTCCTCGGTCAGCCGCCGGGCCGCCGCGAGGTGGGCCTCGGCGAGATCGGCGACGTGAATGTAGTCACGGACGCACGTCCCGTCCGGTGTCGGATAGTCGTCGCCGAAGATCCGCGGCGCCTCGTCGCGGGTGAGCCGGTCGAAGACCATGGGGACGATGTTGAAGACCCCGGTGTCCGCCAGCTCGGGCGCGGCCGCCCCGGCCACGTTGAAGTAGCGCAGGCACACGGTCGAGATGCCGTGCGCCCGGCCCGCCGCCCGCACCAGCCACTCCCCGGCGAGCTTGGTCTCGCCGTACGGGTTCACCGGAACACACGGAGTGTCCTCCGTGATCAAATCCACATCGGGGTTGCCGTACACGGCCGCCGAGGAGGAGAAGACGAAGCGCTTGATCCCGGCCTCGGCGACCGCCTCCAGGAGCGTGGTGAGACCGCCGACGTTCTCCCGGTAGTAGCGCGTCGGCTGCGCCACGGACTCGGCGACCTGCTTGCGTGCGGCGAGATGCACCACGCCCGTCACCCCGTGCTCGGCGCACACCCGCTTCAGCAGGCCCGCGTCCAGCGACGAGCCGTGGACGAGCGGAACGCCCGCCGGCAGCCGTGCGGGCACCCCGGCCGAGAGGTCGTCGAGGACGAGGACGCGCTCCCCGGCGTCGGTCATGGCCCGCGCCACATGTGCCCCGATGTATCCGGCACCGCCGGTGATCAGCCATGTCATGGTCGTCCACCCTATGCGCACGCCCCGACACCCCGCGCGATGTCCCAGATGCCCGGTCTGGGAGGGCAGGTTTGTGGGCGGGGCCCGCGATCACCGATGATGATCGCGGCAAAGGCCGGTGGAGACGGTGTTGATCTGCCCGTGAACGGGCGGTGAACACCAGCTTCCGGGGATCCGATAGCCTCTGCCGACACGCCGCCCGGCTGGTGCAGTCCCACCACGCCAAGGGGCGCCCCACCATGCACATGCCCGGCGCCCACACGTCGGAGTTCAGGGAGTGAGTTCGGTTGTCGACCGCCATCCTCACCGGTCAGCCGGTCCCCGGATCGTCGATCGAGGGTGATCTGCGGTCCCTCGGCTTCGACGTCCGGACCGCCGCCGACGCCGCCGACGCCGAGGCGCTCCTCGCCCGGGTGCCGGGTGACCAGCGGGTCGCCGTGGTCGACGCCCGGTTCGTGGGTCACGTCCACGCGCTGCGCCTCGGCCTCACCGACCCCCGCTTCCCGCTCGCCGCGGTGCCGGGCGCGGTGACCGCCCAGCCGGCCGGCCGCCAGGCCCTGACCCGGGCCGTGGCCCGCGAGAACTCCGCGGGCGGCGGTACGGCACTCGCCGTCGACAGCCTCGCCGACCGCGTAGTCGCCGCCCTGGCCGCCGACGGCACCGAGGTGCACCGCCCCGAGCTCGGCAGCCTGGTCGCCGAGGTCCCGGCCGACCCACAGGCCCGCAACGAGGCACGGCAGGCCGTGGCCGCCGTCGACGACGAGGCCGTACGCCTGAAGTCGGCCGTGAAGGCCCGCGACGGCTTCTTCACCACCTACTGCATCAGCCCGTACTCCCGCTACCTCGCCCGCTGGTGCGCCCGCCGGGGCCTGACCCCGAACCAGGTCACCACCGCCTCCCTGATCACCGCGCTGATAGCGGCGGGCTGCGCGGCCACCGGAACGCGCGGCGGGTTCATCGCCGCGGGCCTCCTGCTGATCTTCTCCTTCGTCCTCGACTGCACCGACGGACAGCTCGCCCGCTACTCCCTGCAGTACTCGACGCTCGGCGCCTGGCTGGACGCCACCTTCGACCGGGCCAAGGAGTACGCCTACTACGCGGGCCTGGCCCTCGGGGCCGCCCGCGGTGGCGACGACGTGTGGGCCCTCGCCCTCGGCGCGATGGTCCTGCAGAGCTGCCGGCACATCGTGGACTTCTCCTTCAACGAGGCCAACCACGACGCCACCGCCAACACCAGCCCCACGGCCGCCCTTTCCGACAAGCTGGACAGCGTCGGGTGGACGGTGTGGGTGCGCCGGATGATCGTCCTGCCGATCGGCGAACGGTGGGCGATGATCGCCGTCCTCACGGCGGTGACCACTCCCCGTATCACCTTCTACGCGCTGCTCATCGGGTGCGCGTTCGCTGCGACGTACACGACGGCGGGCCGCGTGCTGCGGTCGCTGACCCGGAAGGCCAAGAGGACGGACCGGGCGGCGCAGGCACTGGCCGACCTGGCCGACAACGGGCCGCTCGCCTCCCTCGTGGCCCGGGCCACCCGCGCCCGCCTCGGCGCCCCGCTGCTGGTCGCGCTCGCGGGGACGGCCGTCCTCGCCGTGTCCCTCTTCTCCGGCGTGACCTGGGCGCCGGTCGTGGGTGCCGTCGTGTACACCGTCACCGCCGGCCAGGCGCTGTACCGCCCCCTCAAGGGCGCCCTGGACTGGCTCGTCCCCCCGCTCTTCCGCGCCGCCGAATACGGCACCGTCCTGGTACTGGCGGCCCAAGCGGACGTGAACGGGGCCCTTCCTGCAGCTTTCGGCCTGGTGGGGGCAGTCGCCTACCATCACTACGACACGGTGTACCGCATCCGCGGCAACGCCGGGGCGCCCCCGGCCTGGCTGGTGCGCGCCATCGGGGGGCACGAAGGGCGGACGCTGCTCGTCACCGTCCTGGCCGCGGTGCTCTCCGCCTCGCAGTTCAAGGTCGCGCTCACGGTCCTCGCCGTGGCCGTCGCCCTGGTGGTGCTCGTCGAGAGCATCCGCTTCTGGGTGTCCGCCCACCAGGGTGGCGCGCCCGCCGTACACGATGAAGGAGAACCCGCATGATCGGCCTCGTGCTGGCGGCCGGCGCCGGACGGCGTCTGCGCCCCTACACCGACAGCCTTCCCAAGGCGCTGGTGCCGGTGGGGTCCGCGGGCATAGAGGGCGAACCGACGGTCCTGGACCTGACCCTCGGCAACTTCGCCGAGATCGGTCTGACCGAGGTCGCGATCATCGTCGGCTACCGCAAGGAAGCCGTGTACGAGCGCAAGGCGGCCCTGGAGCAGAAGTACGGCCTCAAGCTCACGCTCATCGACAACGACAAGGCCGAGGAGTGGAACAACGCCTACTCCCTGTGGTGCGGCCGTGACGCCCTCAAGGACGGCGTGATCCTCGCCAACGGCGACACCGTGCACCCGGTCTCCGTCGAGAGGACGCTGCTCGCCGCCCGCGGCGACGGCAAGAAGATCATCCTCGCCCTGGACACGGTGAAGTCCCTGGCGGACGAGGAGATGAAGGTCGTCGTCGATCCCGCCAAGGGCATGACGAAGATCACCAAGCTGATGGACCCGGCCGAGGCCACCGGCGAGTACATCGGCGTCACCCTCATCGAGGGCGACGCCGCCCCGGAGCTGGCCGACGCGCTGAAGACGGTGTGGGAGACGGACCCGCAGCAGTTCTACGAGCACGGCTACCAGGAGCTCGTGAACCGCGGCGTCCGGATCGACGTGGCGCCGATCGGCGACGTCAAGTGGGTCGAGATCGACAACCACGACGATCTCGCCCGTGGACGGGAGATCGCGTGCCTCTACTGACCCGGCTCATCCCCTCGCCGGTCGTCGTGGACATCCGCCCGGGTGCCCTGGACGACCTGGTCGGGGTCCTCGCCGACGAGCGCATCTCGCACTCCGGCAGACTCGCCATCGCCGTCAGCGGCGGCTCCGGCGCCAAGCTGCGTGAGCGCATCGCCCCCTCGCTGCCCGGCGCGACCTGGTACGAGGTCGGCGGCGGCACCCTCGACGACGCGGTCCGGCTGGCCGGCGACATAAAGGCCGGCCACTACGACGCCGTCGTGGGCCTCGGCGGCGGCAAGATCATCGACTGTGCCAAGTTCGCCGCGGCACGCGTGGGCCTCCCGCTGGTCGCCGTGCCGACGAACCTCGCGCACGACGGCCTGTGCTCGCCGGTCGCCACCCTCGACAACGACGCGGGCCGCGGCTCCTACGGCGTCCCGAACCCGATCGCGGTCGTCATCGACCTCGACGTCATCCGCGAGGCCCCGGTCCGCTTCGTGCGCGCCGGAATCGGCGACGCCGTCTCCAACATCTCCGCGATCGCCGACTGGGAGCTCGCCAACCGCGTCAAGGGCGAGAAGATCGACGGCCTCGCCGCCGCGATCGCCCGGCAGGCCGGCGAGGCGGTCCTCAGGCACCCGGGCGGCATCGGGGACACCGACTTCCTCCAGGTGCTCGCCGAGGCGCTGGTCCTCAGCGGCATCGCGATGTCGGTGTCCGGCGACTCCCGGCCCTCCTCCGGGGCCTGCCACGAGATCAACCACGCCTTCGACCTGCTCTTCCCCAAGCGGGCGGCCGCCCACGGAGAGCAGTGCGGACTGGGCGCCGCCTTCGCGATGTACCTGCGCGGAGCCCACGAGGAGTCGGCCTACATGGCCGAGGTGCTGCGTCGGCACGGGCTTCCGGTGCTCCCGGAGGAGATCGGCTTCACGGTGGACGAGTTCGTCCGGGTCGTGGAGTTCGCTCCGGAGACCAGGCCAGGCCGCTACACGATCCTCGAACACCTCGACCTCAAGACCGAACAGATCAAGGACATCTACGCCGACTATGTCAAGGCCATCGGTAGCTGAACTCCGGCCGGTCGTCCACCCCGCGGGGGTGAAGGACCGGCGCAGCGGTGAGCACTGGATGGGGCGCCTCTACATGCGCGAGGTGTCCCTGCGGGTCGACCGCTACCTGGTCAACACCAGGGTCACACCCAACCAGCTCACGTACCTGATGACCGTTTTCGGCGTCCTGGTGGCCCCGGCACTCCTGGTGCCGGGGATCCCGGGCGCCGTGCTCGGCGTGGTGTGCGTCCAGATGTACCTGCTGCTGGACTGCGTCGACGGCGAGATCGCCCGCTGGAGGCAGCAGTTCTCGCTCGGCGGGGTCTACCTGGACCGGGTCGGCGCCTACCTGACCGACGCGGCCGTGCTCGTCGGCTTCGGCCTGCGCGCCGCCGACCTGTGGGGCAGCGGGCGCATCGACTGGCTGTGGGCCTTCCTCGGCACGCTCGCCGCGCTCGGCGCGATCCTGATCAAGGCCGAGACCGACCTCGTCGGCGTCGCCCGCCACCAGGGCGGCCTGCCACCGGTCAAGGAGTCGGCCGCCGAGCCGCGCTCGTCCGGCATGGCACTGGCACGCAGGGCCGCCGCGGCACTGAAGTTCCACCGCCTGGTGCTCGGCATCGAGGCGTCCCTGCTGATCCTGGTCCTGGCGATCCTGGACACGGTGCGGGACGACCTGTTCTTCTCCCGCCTGGGCGTCGCGGTCCTGGCCGGCATCGCGCTCCTGCAGACCCTGCTGCACCTCGTGTCCATCCTCGCGTCGAGCAGGCTGCGATGAGTGGCATGAAGGTCGGCGCGGTCATCATCACCATGGGCAACCGCCCCGACGAACTGCGCGCCCTGCTCGACTCGGTCGCCAAGCAGGACGGCGACCGCGTCGAGGCGGTCGTCGTCGGCAACGGCTCGCCCGTCCCGGACGTCCCCGAAGGCGTCCGCACCATCGAACTGCCGGAGAACCTCGGCATCCCCGGCGGCCGCAACGTCGGCATCGAGGCTTTCGGCCCCAGCGGCCGCGACGTCGACGTACTGCTGTTCCTCGACGACGACGGCCTCCTCGCCGGCCACGACACCGCCGAACTGTGCCGCCGGGCCTTCGAGGCCGACCCCGAACTCGGCATCATCAGCTTCCGCATCGCCGACCCCGAGACCGGGATCACCCAGCGCCGCCACGTCCCGCGGCTGCGCGCCTCCGACCCGATGCGCTCCTCCCGGGTCACCACCTTCCTCGGCGGCGCCAACGCCGTACGCACCCAGGTTCTCGCGGAAGTCGGCGGTCTCCCGGACGAATTCTTCTACGCACACGAGGAAACCGACCTGGCATGGCGGGCCCTCGACGCGGGCTGGATGATCGACTACCGGTCCGACATGGTGCTGTACCACCCCACGACCGCGCCCTCCCGGCACGCGGTCTACCACCGCATGGTCGCCCGCAACCGGGTCTGGCTCGCCCGCCGCAACCTGCCCAGGCTCCTGATCCCGGTCTACCTGGGTGTCTGGCTGCTGCTCACCCTGCTGCGCCGTCCCTCGCGCTCCGCCCTGAAAGCGTGGTTCGGCGGATTCCGGGAAGGCTGGACGACGCCCTGCGGACCGCGCCGGCCCATGAAGTGGCGTACGGTGTGGCGGCTGACTCGACTGGGCCGGCCCCCTGTCATCTGACAAGCTCGTTCCTGAGTGCACCGGGGCCGTACCGAGGTTCCGGGCTCATGCCATGCCCGCACAGGCTGCGCATCCCGAAGACGAAAGTTTCCACTAGTGAGTGAGACAACGCACGACGGCTCGGTCGCGGTGAGCGCGCCCGTACCGCCCGACGAGGGCCTGACGGCGGCACGGCTCGCCGAGAAGTACGGGCTGACCGTGAGCGGCGCCCGCCCCTCCCTCGTCGAGTACGTCCGCCAGCTCTGGGACCGGCGTCACTTCATCCTCGCCTTCTCGCGGGCGAAGCTGACCGCCCAGTACAGCCAGGCGAAGCTGGGCCAGCTGTGGCAGGTGGTCACGCCGCTGCTGAACGCGGCCGTGTACTTCTTCATCTTCGGCGTGATCCTCGAGGCCGACCGCGGCATGTCCCGCGAGGTGTACATCCCGTTCCTGGTCACCGGCGTCTTCGTGTTCACCTTCACGCAGAGCTCGGTGATGGCGGGCGTCCGCGCGATCTCCGGAAACCTCGGCCTGGTCCGCGCCCTGCACTTCCCACGCGCCTCGCTGCCGGTCTCCTTCGCGCTCCAGCAGCTCCAGCAGCTGCTGGCCTCGATGATCGTGCTGTTCGCGGTCACGGCCGCCTTCGGCAGCTACCCCGACCTGTCCTGGGCGCTGATCGTCCCGGTCCTGGTCCTGCAGTTCGCCTTCAACACCGGCCTCGCCCTGATCATGGCCCGGGCGGGCTCGAAGACCCCGGACCTCGCACAGCTCATGCCGTTCGTGATGCGTACGTGGATGTACGCGTCCGGCGTGATGTTCTCCATCCCGATCATGCTGGAGGACAAGCCGGCCTGGATGGCGTCCGTCCTGCAGTGGAACCCGGCCGCCATCTACATGGACCTGATGCGCTTCGCGCTGATCGACGGTTACGGCTCCGAGAACCTGCCCGACCACGTCTGGGCGGCCGCGGGCGGCTGGGCGCTGCTCGTGGCGGTCGGCGGTTTCGTGTACTTCTGGAAGGCGGAGGAGAGGTACGGCCGTGGCTGAGCACACCTTCGAGGAGCAGATCCCCACCGTCATCGCGGACGAGCTGCACATCGTCTACCGCGTCAACGGCACCAAGGCCGGCAAGGGCAGCGCGACCGCGGCCCTCAGCCGCATACTCAAGCGGAGCGAGGAACGCGGGGTGCGCAAGGTACACGCCGTCAAGGGCGTCTCCTTCGTCGCCTACCGGGGTGAGGCCATCGGCCTGATCGGCTCGAACGGCTCCGGCAAGTCGACCCTGCTGCGGGCCATCGCCGGTCTCCTCCCCGCGGAGAAGGGCAAGGTCTACACCGACGGCCAGCCCTCCCTGCTCGGCGTCAACGCGGCCCTCATGAACGACCTCACCGGCGAGCGGAACGTCATATTGGGCGGGCTCGCCATGGGAATGACCCGGGAGCAGATCAAGGAGCGCTACGAGGAGATCGTCGAGTTCTCCGGCATCAACGAGAAGGGCGACTTCATCACCCTCCCGATGCGCACCTACTCCTCCGGTATGGCCGCCCGCCTGCGGTTCTCCATCGCCGCCGCCAAGGACCACGACGTCCTGATGATCGACGAGGCCCTGGCCACCGGCGACCGCAAGTTCCAGAAGCGCTCCGAGGAGCGCATCCGGGAGCTGCGCAAGGAGGCCGGCACGGTGTTCCTCGTCAGTCACAACAACAAGTCGATCCGTGACACCTGCAACCGCGTCCTGTGGCTGGAGCGCGGCGAGCTGCGTATGGACGGCCCGACCGACGAGGTCCTCAAGGAGTACGAGAAGTTCACGGGCAAGTAGTCCACCCGGACCCGGGCGAAAGAGCCCACCCCGCTTCCCATGGCCCCGCCGGAACTGCTCCGGCGGGGCTCCGCGTCTGCAAAGGAAACGTCAACTTCGGCCCGCCTTAGGAATCTTGGGGCCAATCGGTGTGTTCTTGTGATGCGCAGGACACCCCGGAGATCCTCGGCGCGTTGTACAACGTAAGCTGAGGCGGTCCCGAATCGCGGCAAGTGGGGCGATAATGCGCGACATCCGCTGACGAGGCGGCCGCGCGGACGGCCGGGCGGCGTGTCCGAAATAGTGGGTATTGGGTCGGCGGTGTAGAACGGGAGATGTGACGGCAATGGCTACGGAAACTCCCCAGCTCCACGCAGCACGTGCCGTCCCCGGCGCGGGCAGCCGACGGTGACGGGAACCGGCACGACGCGCCCCGGCCGTACGGAGCGCGGGACGCTCGACAAGGCCGCGGCGGAGAACTTCCCCGTGGCCCCCTTCTTCTTGCCCAGGGACTGGCGCGTCGACCTGATGGCCGTCTACGGCTTCGCCCGCCTCGTCGACGACATCGGCGACGGCGACCTCGCCCCCGGCGGCGCCGACGCCCGTCTGCTCGGAGTGCCGCCCGCGGAGGCCGAGAACCGCCTGGTGATGCTGGACGCCTTCGAGGCCGACCTCCACCGGGTCTTCGACACGGCCGGCTCGGGGCCACGCCACCCGCTGCTGCGCAACCTGCAGCCGACCGTCCGCCGCCGCGCGCTGACCCCCGAGCCCTTCCTCGGCCTGATCGCCGCCAACCGCCAGGACCAGCTCGTCACGCGCTACGAGACCTACGACGACCTGCTCGCCTACTGCGAGCTGTCGGCCAACCCCGTCGGGCGTCTCGTCCTCGCCGTCACCGGCACCTCGACCCCGGAGCGGATCCGTCACTCCGACGCGATCTGCACGGCCCTCCAGATCGTCGAACACCTCCAGGACGTCGCCGAGGACCTCGGCCGCGACCGCATCTACCTGCCCGCCGCGGACATGAAGCGTTTTCACGTCCAGGAGGCGGATCTCGCCACGAAAATCGGGGGCGCATCAGTGCGCACACTGGTTGCATACGAAGCGCAACGCGCCCGCGATCTCCTGAATGAAGGCGCCCCCCTGGTGGGTAGCGTCCACGGCAGGCTGAGGCTGCTGCTCGCAGGGTTCGTGGCGGGGGGAAGGGCGGCGATCCACGCGATCGCCGCCGCCGAATACGACGTACTTCCCGGCCCGCCCAAGCCCGGCAAGCTCCGGTTGCTGCGCGAAGTGGGCGTGACTCTGCGAGGAAAGGGGTGATCCGGACCGTGGAGTCGGAACAGGACGTGCCCGCACCGGTACTCGCCGCCTACAGCTACTGCGAGGCCGTCACCGGGCAGCAGGCCCGTAACTTCGCGTACGGCATCAGGCTGCTGCCGACGCCCAAGCGGCGCGCGATGTCGGCGCTCTACGCCTTCTCCCGGCGCGTCGACGACATCGGCGACGGCGCGCTGGCCGGTGATGTCAAGAGCGCGAGACTCGAGGACACCCGGGCGATGCTGGCCCGGGTGCGCGACGGCGCGGTCGCCGAGGACGACACCGACCCGGTCGCCGTCGCCCTCGCCCACGCCGCCGAGACCTTCCCGATCCCGCTCGACGGCCTGGACGAACTCATCGACGGCGTGCTGATGGACGTACGCGGCGAGACCTACGAGACCTGGGACGACCTGAAGGTGTACTGCCGCTGTGTGGCGGGCGCCATCGGGCGGCTCTCGCTCGGCGTGTTCGGTACGCAGCCGGGGGCGCGCGGCGCCGAGCGCGCGCCGGAGTACGCCGACACGCTCGGGCTCGCACTTCAGCTCACCAACATCCTCAGGGACGTCCGTGAGGACGCCGAGGGCGGGCGCACCTATCTGCCCGCCGACGACCTCGCCAAGTTCGGCTGCTCGGCGGGCTTCAAGGGGCCGAAACCACCGGAGGGCGCCGATTTCGCGGGCCTCGTGCACTTCGAAGTGCGTCGGGCCCGCGCCCTTTTCGCCGAGGGCTACCGGCTGCTCCCCATGCTCGACCGGCGCAGCGGCGCGTGTGTGGCCGCCATGGCCGGGATCTACCGCCGTCTCCTCGACCGCATCGAGCGCGACCCGGAAGCCGTGCTGCGCGGCCGGGTCTCGCTGCCCGGACGGGAGAAGGCGTACGTCGCGGTGCGGGGCCTGTCGGGCCTCGACGCCCGGCATGTGACGCGGCGGACCGTCAGGAGGCGCGCCTGATGGACAATTCGGTCCAAGGTGATGCCGTCGGCGAAAAGTGGCACGCAACCCTCCGGTGGGACACGGCGTCCCTGACTGCAACGGCCTGCCATGCACGGATCACAGCGCACGGCGGGCGCTCGGGGGAGGGTGCACGATGACCGACGGTACGCAGCCCGGCGCGTCGCTCGCGGACACGGCGGGACGGCTCGGGCGGGACGCCGTGGTGATCGGCGGCGGGCTCGCCGGCATCACCGCCGCGCTCGCGCTCGCCGACGCCGGAGTCCGGGTGACCCTGCTCGAAGGGCGGCCACGGCTGGGCGGGCTCGCCTTCTCCTTCCAGCGCGACGGACTCACCGTCGACAACGGACAGCACGTGTACCTGCGCTGCTGCACCGCCTACCGCTGGTTCCTCGACCGCATCGAGGGCGCGGCGCTGGCTCCGTTGCAGGATCGTCTCGACGTGCCCGTACTCGACGTGGCGCGGCCCGAGGGGCGGCGGCTGGGCAGACTGCGGCGCGACGCGTTGCCGGTGCCTCTGCATCTGGGGCGCAGCCTCGCGACGTATCCGCATCTCTCGCTCGCCGAGCGGGCCAGGGTGGGGCGTGCCGCGCTCGCGCTCAAGGGGCTCGACCTCGCCGATCCGAACCTGGACACGCAGGACTTCGGCAGCTGGCTGACCGCGCACGGTCAGTCGGCGCGTGCCGTCGAGGCCCTGTGGGACCTGGTCGGGGTCGCCACCCTCAACGCGGTCGCGGGCGAGTGCTCACTCGGGCTCGCCGCGATGGTGTTCAAGACCGGTCTGCTGTCCGACCCGGGCGCGGCCGACATCGGATGGGCGCGCGTCCCGCTGGGCGACCTGCATGACCGGCTGGCCCGCAAGGCGCTCGACTCCGCGGGCGTGCGTACCGAGATCCGTACACGCGTCACCTCCATCTCTACTGACGACAACGGGACTTGGAGCGTTCAAGTTCCCGGCGAGACGCTCCGGGCGGACGCGGTCGTCCTCGCCGTCCCGCAGCGCGAGGCCCACGACCTGCTGCCCGCGGGGGCGCTGGACGCCCCCGAACGGCTGCTGGAGATCGGTACCGCGCCGATCCTCAACGTCCATGTGGTCTACGACCGCAAGGTGCTCGGCAGGCCGTTCTTCGCGGCCCTCGGCAGCCCGGTGCAGTGGGTGTTCGACCGGACCGAGGCATCGGGGCTCCACCAGGGCCAGTACCTCGCCCTGTCCCAGTCGGCCGCGCAGGACGAGATCGACGAACCGGTCGCCGCGCTGCGCGAGCGCTACCTTCCCGAGCTGGAGCGGCTGCTGCCCCGCGCGCGGGGGGCCGAGGTGAAGGATTTCTTCGTGACCAGGGAACGCACGGCGACGTTCGCTCCCACTCCCGGCGTCGGACGACTGCGGCCCGGCGCCCGCACCAAGGCATCCGGCCTCTACCTGGCCGGAGCGTGGACCGCCACCGGGTGGCCCGCGACCATGGAGAGTGCGGTCCGCAGTGGTGTGAGTGCGGCGGACGCCGTGCTCGGCGCCCTGGGCCGGCCCCGCCCCCGTCACCTCTTCGAGTTCGAGGAGGCGGCGTGATGCTCGATCAGCAGGGCACATCAGGCCCCCGCACCTTCGGTACCGCAACAAGAGGAGAGACTGTGCCCACTGTGCCCCCGGCCTCGACGGCCGCTCGGAGGACCGCGGTGGACGTGACCGCGCTCCTGGAGCGCGGCCGGACCCTTGCCACACCGGTACTGCGGGCGGCCATCGACCGCCTGGCATCTCCCATGGACACGGTCGCCGCCTACCACTTCGGCTGGATCGACGCTGAGGGCAACCCCGCGGACGGGGACGGCGGCAAGGCCGTACGCCCCGCTCTCGCGGTGCTCTCCGCGGAGGTCACCGGTGCCGCGCCCGAGGCCGGGATCCCCGGCGCCGTCGCCGTGGAGCTGGTCCACAACTTCTCGCTGCTGCACGACGACCTGATGGACGGCGACGAACAGCGCCGTCACCGCGACACCGTCTGGAAGGTGCACGGACCGGCCCAGGCGATCCTGGTCGGCGACGCCCTGTTCGCCCTGGCCAACGAGGTCCTGCTGGAGCTCGGCACGGTCGAGGCCGGCCGCGCCACCCGCCGTCTGACCACCGCCACCCGCGCCCTGATCGACGGCCAGGCGCAGGACATCTCCTACGAGCACCGCGACCGCGTCAGCGTCGAGGAGTGCCTGGAGATGGAGGGCAACAAGACCGGCGCCCTGCTGGCCTGCGCCAGCTCCATCGGCGCGGTGCTCGGCGGCGCGGACGACCGCACCGCCGACACCCTGGAGAAGTACGGCTACCACCTGGGCCTCGCCTTCCAGGCCGTCGACGACCTGCTCGGCATCTGGGGCGACCCGGTCGCCACCGGCAAGCAGACCTGGAGCGACCTGCGCCAGCGCAAGAAGTCCCTGCCGGTCGTGGCCGCGCTCGCGGCGAGCGGTGCCGCCTCCGAGCGGCTCGGCGAGCTCCTCGCCGCCGACGCCAAGAGCAGCGATTTCGAGAACTTCTCGGAGGAGGAGTTCGCGGCCCGTGCCGCCCTCATCGAGAAGGCGGGCGGCCGCGAGTGGACCGCCGAGGAAGCACGACGTCAGCACACCATCGCCATCGAAGCCCTCGATGCCGTCGACATGCCCGACCGGGTGCGGGCGCAGTTCACGGCACTCGCCGACTTCGTCGTCGTACGAAAGAGATGATCATTATCGGTCGAATAGCCCTCGCGTAGTCGCCGGCCGGTGTTGCGAGGAAGAAACGCACCGGCCGACGGCGGACCCACAGCAGACGCACCGTATGCACACTGCACGAAGGGGAAGCCATGACAGCGACGACCGACGGAAGCACCGGGGCCCTGCCGCCCCGCGCTGCCGCGGCCAGCGAAACCGACATCAACACCCCCGTGGCGGCCGGGGTGCACGACGCCGCCGTACGCGCCGTCCAGCGCGCCACCGACTTCCTGCTGGCCAGGCAGGACGCCGAAGGCTGGTGGAAGGGCGACCTCGAGACCAACGTCACGATGGACGCCGAGGATCTGCTGCTGCGTCAGTTCCTGGGCATCCGCGACGAGGCCACCACCCAGGCCGCCGCGCTGTTCATCCGCGGTGAGCAGCGCGAGGACGGCGCCTGGGCCTCCTTCTACGGAGGACCCGGCGAACTCTCCACCACCATCGAGGCGTACGTCGCCCTTCGCCTCGCCGGTGACGCACCGGACGCCCCGCACATGGCGAAGGCGTCCGCCTGGGTCCGTGAGCGGGGCGGCATCGCCGCCTCGCGCGTGTTCACCCGGATCTGGCTGGCCCTGTTCGGCTGGTGGAAATGGGAGGACCTGCCCGAACTCCCGCCCGAGCTGATCTACTTCCCCAAGTGGTTCCCGCTCAACATCTACAACTTCGGGTGCTGGGCGCGGCAGACCATCGTGCCGCTCACCGTCGTCTCGGCGAAGCGTCCGGTGCGTCCGGCGCCGTTCGTGCTCGACGAGCTGCACACCGACGCCGCCAACCCCAACCCGCCCAAGCCCCTGGCTCCGCCGACGAGTTGGGACGGTCTCTTCCAGCGGCTCGACAAGGTCGTGCGCGGCTACCGCACGGTCGCCGTGCGCCGCCTGCGCAAGGCCGCAATGAACACGGCCGCGCGCTGGATCGTCGAACGGCAGGAGAACGACGGCTGCTGGGGCGGGATCCAGCCGCCGGCCGTGTACTCGGTCATCGCCCTGCACCTGCTGGGCTACGACCTCCAGCATCCCGTGATGCGGGCCGGACTCGAGTCGCTGGACCGGTACGCGGTGTGGCGCGAGGACGGGGCGCGGATGATCGAGGCCTGCCAGTCGCCGGTGTGGGACACCTGCCTGGCGACCATCGCGCTCGCCGACGCGGGCCTTCCCGCCGACCACCCGCAGCTCGTCAAGGCGGCTGACTGGATGCTCGGCGAGGAGATCGTCCGGCCGGGCGACTGGGCGGTCAAGCGGCCCGGACTGCCCCCGGGCGGCTGGGCGTTCGAGTTCCACAACGACAACTACCCCGACATCGACGACACCGCCGAGGTCGTCCTCGCGCTGCGCCGCGTCAGACACCACGACCCGGAGCGGCTGGAGCGGGCGATCGGGCGCGGGGTGCGCTGGAACCTCGGGATGCAGTCGAAGAACGGCGGGTGGGGCGCCTTCGACGTCGACAACACCAGCCCGTTCCCCAACCGGCTGCCGTTCTGCGACTTCGGTGAGGTCATCGACCCGCCGTCGGCGGACGTCACCGCGCACGTCGTCGAGATGCTGGCCGTCGAGGGACTCTCGCACGACCCGCGCACCCGGCGCGGCATCGAGTGGCTGCTCGCCGAACAGGAGGCGGACGGCTCGTGGTTCGGTCGCTGGGGCGTCAACTACGTCTACGGCACCGGGTCCGTCGTCCCCGCCCTGACCGCCGCCGGGATTCCCGCCTCGCACCCGTCGATCCGCCGCGCGGTGAGCTGGCTGGAGTCGGTGCAGAACGACGACGGTGGCTGGGGCGAGGACCTGCGTTCCTACAAGTACGTCAAGGAATGGAGCGGCCGGGGTGCCTCCACCGCCTCGCAGACCGCGTGGGCGCTGATGGCGCTGCTGTCCGCCGGGGAGCGGGACTCCAAGGCGGTCGAGCGCGGTATCGAGTGGCTCGCGAGCACCCAGCGCGAGGACGGTTCCTGGGACGAGCCCTACTTCACCGGCACCGGCTTCCCCTGGGACTTCTCCATCAACTACCACCTCTACCGGCAGGTGTTCCCGCTCACCGCACTCGGCCGGTACGTCCACGGAGAGCCCTTCTCCGGGGTCAAGGGGGGCTGATGAGTCCTCAGCCCGCCCCGGCCCCGCTGCTCATCGCCTGCGCGCTCGGCATCGAGCACCTCGCGCTGCGCAGCGGCGACCGCGGCGGCACCGACGGGCCGGTCACGGTCCTGCGCACGGGAATGGGCCCGGCCGCGGCCGAGCGCTCCGTCACCCGGGTGCTGGCCGACCCGGCGCTCGGTGAGGCCGCCGTACTGGCCACGGGCTTCTGCGCGGGGCTGGCCCCCGGCATGCACCCCGGCGACCTGGTCGTCGCCGAGGAGACCCGGGATCCGCGTGGCACCGTGCGGTGCGTCGGGACCGACCGGCTCGTCAAGGAGCTGGTCCGGACCCTGCCCGGGCGCACCGTCCACACCGGGCCCCTCACCGGCTCCGATCACGTGGTACGTGGTCACGAACGGTCGGATCTGCTCGCGACCGGCGCGATCGCGGTCGACATGGAGTCCGCGGCCACGCTTCTGAGCGCCGTGCGCGTGGGCGAACGCCCCGTTGCGGCCGTCCGGGTGGTCGTGGACGCTCCAGAACATGAACTCGTCCGGATCGGCACGGTGCGCGGTGGAATATCAGCCTTCCGCGTCCTTCGTTCCGTCCTTCCTGCTTTCTACGAATGGCACCGTTCCTTGCTGCTCCCCAGGAGGTGAGCCAGATGGCCATGCCGCTGCGTCAGTCCATCAAGGTCGCTACATACTTGGCCGAACAGAAGCTCCGCAAGCGGGAGAAGTTCCCGCTCATCGTGGAGTTGGAGCCCCTCTTCGCGTGCAACCTCGCCTGCGAGGGCTGCGGCAAGATCCAGCATCCCGCCGGGGTGCTCAAGCAGCGCATGCCGGTGGCCCAGGCCGTCGGGGCGGTGCTGGAGTCCGGTGCGCCGATGGTGTCCATCGCCGGCGGTGAGCCGCTGATGCACCCTCAGATCGACGAGATCGTGCGGCAGTTGGTGGCGAAGAAGAAGTACGTCTTCCTCTGCACCAACGCCATGCTGCTGCGCAAGAAGATGGACAAGTTCAAGCCCTCTCCCTACTTCGCCTTCGCCGTGCACATCGACGGGCTGCGGGAGCGGCACGACGAGTCGGTGGCGAAGGAGGGTGTGTTCGACGAGGCCGTGGAGGCCATCAAGGAGGCCAAGAAGCGCGGCTTCCGGGTCACCACCAACTCGACCTTCTTCAACACCGACACCCCGCAGACCATCATTGAGGTGCTCAACTTCCTCAATGACGACCTGCACGTCGACGAGATGATGATCTCGCCCGCCTACGCCTACGAGAAGGCGCCCGACCAGGAGCACTTCCTGGGCGTGGAGCAGACCCGCGAGCTGTTCAAGAAGGCCTTCGCGGGCGGGAACCGGCGGCGCTGGCGGCTCAACCACTCCCCGCTCTTCCTGGACTTCCTGGAAGGCAAGGTCGACTTCCCGTGCACGGCCTGGGCGATCCCGAACTACTCGCTCTTCGGCTGGCAGCGTCCCTGCTACCTGATGAGCGACGGGTACGTCCCGACGTACCGCGAACTCATCGAGGACACCGACTGGGACAAGTACGGCCGCGGCAAGGACCCGCGCTGCGCCAACTGCATGGCGCACTGCGGCTACGAGCCCACCGCCGTCCTCGCCACCATGGGGTCCCTCAAGGAGTCGCTGCGCGCCATGCGCGAGACGGTCTCCGGAAACCGGGAGTGACGTCATGACCGCCGTGTCCTTGGGCGTCCCCGAGGTACCGGTCCGGCCGATCGCCGAGCGACGCGTGTCGCGGCGGATCCAGGTCGGGCCGGTGGCGGTCGGGGGCGGGGCCCCGGTGTCGGTGCAGTCGATGACGACGACCCGTACGTCCGACATCGGCGCGACCCTCCAGCAGATCGCCGAACTCACCGCGTCCGGCTGCCAGATCGTCCGCGTCGCCTGCCCCACGCAGGACGACGCGGACGCCCTCGCGACCATCGCCCGCAAGTCGCAGATCCCGGTGATCGCGGACATCCACTTCCAGCCGAAGTACGTGTTCGCCGCGATCGAGGCCGGCTGCGCGGCCGTACGCGTCAATCCCGGCAACATCAAGCAGTTCGACGACAAGGTGAAGGAGATCGCGCGGGCCGCCAAGGATCACGGCACGCCGATCCGGATCGGGGTCAACGCCGGTTCGCTGGACCGGCGACTGCTGCAGAAGTACGGCAAGGCCACGCCCGAGGCGTTGGTGGAGTCGGCCCTGTGGGAGGCCTCGCTCTTCGAGGAGCACGGCTTCAGGGACATCAAGATCTCCGTGAAGCACAACGACCCCGTGGTGATGGTCAACGCCTACACGCTGCTCGCCGAGCAGAGCGACTACCCGCTGCACCTGGGCGTCACGGAGGCCGGTCCCGCCTTCCAGGGGACGATCAAGTCGGCCGTGGCCTTCGGGGCGTTGTTGTCACGTGGCATCGGCGACACCATCCGGGTGTCGCTGAGCGCCCCGCCCGCCGAGGAGGTCAAGGTCGGCATCCAGATCCTGGAGTCGCTGAACCTCAGGCAGCGTCGGCTGGAGATCGTGTCGTGCCCGTCCTGCGGGCGCGCCCAGGTCGACGTCTACAAACTGGCCGACGAGGTCACGGCGGGCCTGGAGGGCATGGAAGTGCCGCTCAGGGTCGCCGTCATGGGGTGCGTGGTGAACGGCCCGGGAGAGGCGCGCGAGGCCGATCTGGGCGTCGCCTCCGGGAACGGCAAGGGGCAGATCTTCGTGAAGGGCGAGGTCGTCAAGACCGTGCCCGAGTCGAAGATCGTGGAGACCCTGATCGAAGAGGCGATGAAGATCGCCGAGCAGATGGAGCAGGACGGCGTCGCGGCGGGGGAGCCGGCCGTCACCGTGAGCTGAACAGCACGGACCGATAGGGGGCCCGACGTGACGATTCTGGAGAACATCCGGGGACCACGCGACCTGAAGGCGCTGTCCGAGGCGGAACTCGGCGAACTGTCCGAAGAAATTAGGGAGTTCCTGGTGCACGCGGTGGCCAGGACCGGCGGTCATCTCGGGCCCAATCTGGGGGTGGTGGAACTCTCCATCGCCCTCCACCGGGTCTTCGAGTCACCGGTCGACCGCATCCTGTGGGACACCGGCCACCAGAGCTACGTACACAAGCTTCTGACCGGACGTCAGGACTTCTCCAAACTGCGCGGCAAGGGCGGCCTGTCCGGCTACCCCTCGCGGGAGGAGTCCGAGCACGACGTCATCGAGAACAGCCACGCCTCCACCGCGCTCGGCTGGGCCGACGGGCTCGCCAAGGCCCGCCAGGTGCAGGGCGAGAAGGGCCATGTCGTCGCGGTGATCGGCGACGGGGCGCTGACCGGCGGCATGGCCTGGGAGGCGCTCAACAACATCGCGGCCGCCAAGGACCGGCCGCTGATCATCGTCGTCAACGACAACGAGCGGTCGTACTCGCCGACCATCGGGGGGCTCGCCAACCACCTCGCGACCCTGCGTACGACCGACAGCTACGAGAAGGTGCTGGCCTGGGGGAAGGACGTACTGCTGCGGACGCCCGTGGTCGGCAACACGATCTACGAGTCCCTGCACGGTGCGAAGAAGGGCTTCAAGGACGCGTTCGCGCCGCAGGGCATGTTCGAGGACCTGGGGTTGAAGTACGTCGGCCCGATCGACGGACATGACATCGGGGCCGTCGAGTCCGCGTTGAGGCGCGCGAAGCGCTTCCACGGGCCGGTGCTGATCCACTGCCTGACCGAGAAGGGGCGCGGCTACGAACCCGCTGTCGCCCACGAGGAGGACCACTTCCACACGGTCGGCGTGATGGACCCGCTCACCTGCGAGCCTCTCGCACCCTCGGGCGGGCCGTCCTGGACCTCGGTGTTCGGCGACGAGATCGTGCGGATCGGCGAGGAGCGCGACGACGTCGTGGCGATCACCGCGGCCATGCTGCACCCGGTGGGGCTCGGCAAGTTCGCGGCCCGCTTCCCGGACCGGGTGTGGGACGTCGGCATCGCCGAACAGCACGCCGCCGTGTCCGCGGCCGGCCTCGCCACGGGCGGGCTGCATCCCGTCGTCGCCGTCTACGCGACGTTCCTGAACCGCGCCTTCGACCAGCTCCTGATGGATGTCGCCCTGCACCGCTGCGGCGTCACCTTCGTGCTGGACCGGGCCGGCGTCACCGGTGTCGACGGGGCCTCCCACAACGGCATGTGGGACATGTCGATCCTCCAGGTCGTGCCCGGCCTCAGGATCGCCGCGCCGCGCGACGCCGACCAGTTGCGGGCGCAGCTCAGGGAGGCGGTCGCGGTGGACGACGCGCCGACGCTGGTGCGCTTCCCGAAGGAGTCGGTGGGGCCCTCCGTCCCGGCGATCGACCGGGTGGGCGGACTGGACGTACTGCACCGCGGCTCGGACACCCCCGAGGTGCTCCTCGTGGCCGTCGGCGTGATGGCGCCCGTCTGCCTCCAGGCGGCCGAACTGCTGGAAGCCCGCGGCATCACCTGCACGGTGGTCGACCCGCGGTGGGTCAAGCCCGTCGACCCCGCCCTGCCGGGCCTCGCCGCCGAGCACCGGCTGGTCGCCGTCGTCGAGGACAACAGCCGGGCCTCCGGGGTCGGCGCCGCGGTCGCGCTCGCCCTCGGGGACGCCGAAGTCGACGTCCCCGTACGGCGGTTCGGCATCCCGGAGCAGTTCCTCGCGCACGCCAAGCGCGGTGAGGTGCTCGCCGACATCGGTCTCACGCCCGTCGAGGTCGCCGGACGGATCAGCGCCAGCCTGGCCGTCAAGGAAGCGAGCCTGGCCGTCCAGGAAGAGCTGTCCAAGGAGAAACAGGAATGACCACCGCCAAGCCCGCGTCGTCCTCCTCGCAGGCCGGGGAGTTCGACCTCGGCGCGCTGCTGGCCGAGCGCGGGGCCGAGCGCTACGAGCTGCACACCAGACACCTCAACCACCAGCTCCCGCGCATGCTGCACACCATCGGCTTCGACAAGGTCTACGAGCGTGCCGAGGGCCCGTACTTCTGGGACGCGGACGGCAACGAGTACCTCGACATGCTCGCCGGCTTCGGGGTGATGGGCCTGGGGCGCCACCACCCCGTCGTCCGCAAGGCGCTGCACGACGTCCTCGACGCCCAGCTCGCCGACCTCACCCGCTTCGACTGCCAGCCGCTGCCCGGGCTGCTGGCCGAGAAGCTGCTCGCGCACAGTACGCACCTGGACCGGGTGTTCTTCGGCAACAGCGGCACCGAGGCCGTCGAGGGCGCGCTGAAATTCGCCCGCTACGCCACCGGGAAGCCGCGGATCCTGTACTGCGACCACGCCTTCCACGGCCTGACCACCGGGGCCCTGTCGGTCAACGGCGAGGACGGATTCCGGGACGGCTTCGCCCCGCTGCTGCCCGACACTGCCCTGGCACTCGGCGATCTCGACGCCCTGGCAAGGGAGTTGAAGAAGGGCGATGTCGCCGCCCTGGTCGTCGAGCCCATCCAGGGCAAGGGCGTGCACGAGGCCCCGCCCGGATACCTTCGCGCCGCCCAGGACCTGCTGCACAAGCACAAGGCGCTGCTGATCCTGGACGAGGTGCAGACGGGCCTCGGCCGGACCGGCGACTTCTACGCCTACCAGCACGAGGACGGCGTCGAACCCGACCTGGTCTGTGTGGCCAAGGCGCTCTCCGGCGGCTATGTGCCGGTCGGCGCCACCCTCGGCAAGGACTGGATCTTCAAGAAGGTCTACTCGTCCATGGACCGCGTGCTGGTCCACTCGGCGAGCTTCGGCTCCAACGCGCAGGCCATGGCGGCGGGGCTGGCCGTTCTGTCGGTGATGGAGAACCAGCAGATCGTCGCGAACGCCCGGGCCATGGGAGAGCTGCTGAAGTCCCGGCTCACGGCACTCGTCGACAAGTACGAGCTGCTCGCCGACGTCCGCGGCCGGGGCCTGATGATCGGCATCGAGTTCGGCAGGCCCAAGTCGCTGAAGCTGCGCAGCCGCTGGACCATGCTGCAGGCCGCGCGCAAGGGGCTCTTCGCGCAGATGGTGGTCGTCCCGCTGCTGCAACGCCACCGGATCCTCACCCAGGTCTCCGGCGATCACATGGAGGTGATCAAGCTGATCCCGCCGCTGGTCATCGGCGAACGGGAGGTGGACCGCTTCGTCGACGCCTTCACGGACGTGATGGACGACGCGCACAGCGGCGGCGGCCTGATGTGGGACTTCGGCAAGACGCTGATCAAGCAGGCGGTCGCCAATCGGTGAGGGCCCGCCCGATCTGGAGGCAGGATTTTGCCTCTGAGGCAATAAATTTGCCGCAGAGGCAAGCCTCCGGCTGAATGGAGGGCATGAGCTCTCCCGAGTCCGAGCCCTCGGCGGGGCCGGTCACCGACCTGCCCGCCGTCGCGCCACAGCTGCGTGCCCTGCGCCGCCGTGCCTCCCTCACCCTGGAGGCCGCGGCCCGCGCCGCCGGGATGTCGCCCGCCCACCTCTCCCGTCTGGAGACCGGGCAGCGCCAGCCCTCGCTGCCGATGCTGCTGGGCCTCGCCCGTATCTACGGTACGACCGTCTCGGAGCTGCTCGGCGAGACGGTCGCCGACCGGGACGCCGTGATCCGCGCCGCCGACATGGAACCGACCGCGGCGGGCGGCTGGACGTACTGGCCGGCCGGCGCACCCGGCCGCGGCATGCAGGCCCTGCGCGTCCACGTGCCGTACGGCTCCCAGGGCGACATCGTGCGCGTGCACCCCGGCGAGGAGTGGCTGTACGTCCTCGAGGGACGGCTGCGGCTGCGCCTCGGGGACACCACCCACCGGCTCGCCCCGGGCGACAGCGCGCACTTCGACTCGCTGACCCCGCACCGCATCGTGGCCGAGGACCGCGGCGGCGTCGAGCTCCTCTTCGTCCACACCCTGCTGCAGAGTCCCACGGCCACGCTGTGCCTGGGCCCCGGCCCCACGACTGGAGACATGCCATGAGCAACATGGAGGAGAAGTTCCCCCGCGCCTTGTGGGTGCGGCTGATCATCTACCTCGCGGTGGGGCACCTCTTCGCCGCCTTCATCTACCTGCTGTTCGCGCTCGGGGCCAAGCAGTGAGGGCCGTATGAGGGTCAGTCGAGCAACCGCTCCCGCAGCCGCTCCCGGATCTGTGGAGTGACCCCGAGGCCCTGCTCCAGGTACGCCTCGACGCTGCCCCACGTCTCCTCGATGGTCTCGAAGGCCGCCGCCAGATACTCGGCGCGCGCGTCGAACAGGGGGCTGAGCAGCTCCATGACCTCGGGGGAGTAGGCCGAGGCAGCGGTGCTGCTGCGACGCACCTTGTAGCGGCGGTGCCTGGCGTTCGACTTCAGGTAGTCGGCGACGATCGCCTCCCGCTCCACGCCCAGGGTCAGCAGCGTCACGGCTATCGACAGGCCGGCGCGGTCCTTGCCCGCGGCGCAGTGCATCAGCGCCGGGACGCTGTCCTCGGCGAGCGAGCGCAGCACCCGGGAGTGCTCGCCGGTGCGCTCCTTGATGAGCATGCGGTACGACGCGATCATCCGCTTCGCGCCCTTGTCGTCGGAAAGCAGCTCGCGCAGCTGGTCGAGGTCGCCGTCGCGGACCATCTTCCAGAACTCGGCGCCGTCCGCCGGGTCGCTCAGCGGCAGGTTCACATTGCGCACGCCCGGCAGCTCGACGTCGGGACCCTCGAACTTCTGGTCCGCGGCGTTGCGGAAGTCGAAGATCGTGTGCAGGCCCAGGGAGGCGAGGAACGCCGCGTCCTCCTCGGTCGCGTGCGCGAGGTGGCCGCTGCGGAACAGCACGCCGTGCCGCACCCGCCGGCCGTCCACTGTCGGCAGTCCGCCCACGTCCCGGAAGTTGCGCACGGCGGCCAGCTCGGGCTCGGTCGACGGGACCTGCTGCGTCACTAGGGCTCCCCCCAATCGGTCCCGCCGCCGCGGCTCGACGACGGGCACGCCCTCGACGATACGACATGCGTTCCTGGGGCAACGAGTTGTCCACAGGCGTTGCACCGAGGGCTCACCGCCCTTGATGATGTTGGCGCTTGAGTGGACCTGTTCGTGCTTGTTCGAATCTGTGAGGGACGCATGCCGGAGATCGCCGAGAACGGCCGCACGTGGCTTCTGTCCGGACCGACCAGCAGTTACGCCCTTCACCTCACCGCCGACGACGAGCTCCTGCACCTCCACTGGGGGCCGCGCATCGCCCTCGTCGACGCCGAGGCCCTCGCCGTACGCCCGCTGCCCGACTACTGGCCCTTCGAGTCCCCGCTCGACGGCCGCGAGGAGTACCCCGTCGAGGGCGGCGCCCGCTTCGTCCGGCCCGCCCTGTCGGTGCGCACGTCCGAGGGGCGCGGCACCGAGTGGAGCTTCGAGGCGCACGAGACCGAGGACGACGAGCTGCGGCTGCGGTTCCGCGACGGCGGACTGGCGATCACGCTGCACTACCGGATGCGGGGCGACGTACTCGAACGGTGGGTGACCCTGGACAACGACGGGCCCGCCGCCGTGGAACTCCTGCGCGCCGACTCCGCCACCTGGACGCTGCCCGACCGTGACGGCTGGCGGCTGTCCCAGCTGCACGGCCGCTGGGCCGCGGAGTCCCGGCTCGTGCGCTCTTCCCTCACCTACGGTGAGAAGGTCATCGGCAGCCGCCGCGGCCACACCGGGCACCAGCACCTGCCCTGGGTGGCGCTCGACACGGACGCGACCGAGGAGCGCGGCGAGGTCTACGGCTGCGCCCTCGGCTGGTCCGGGTCCTGGCGCATCGCCGTGGCCCAACTCCCGGACGCGCGTGTGCAGATCACCGGCGGGGCCGGGTACGACGACTCCGGGCTGCTGCGGCTGGCGGCGGGGGAGTCCTTCACGACGCCCGTCTTCGCCGGCCTGTGGAGCGACGGCGGCTTCGGCGGGGCCAGCCGCGCCTGGCACGCCTACCAGCGCGCGTACGTCATCCCGGACGCGGACCAGGACCGGCCGGTGCTGTTCAACTCCTGGGAGGCCACGGAGTTCGACATCTCCGAGGAGCAGCAGAAGGTGCTGGCGCGGCGGGCCGCGGCGATCGGCGTCGAGCTGTTCGTCGTGGACGACGGCTGGTTCGGGGCCCGTACCAGCGACCGCGCCGGGCTCGGCGACTGGAAGCCCAACCCCGACCGCTTCCCCGGCGGCCTCAAGCCGCTCGGCGACTACGTCCACGGCCTCGGTATGCAGTTCGGCATCTGGGTGGAACCGGAGATGGTCAACCCGGACAGCGAGCTGTACCGGGCCCATCCGGACTGGGTCCAGCACCAGACGGGGCGAAAGCGGACGGAACTCCGCAATCAACTCGTATTGAACCTCGCCCGCGAGGACGTCCAGGAGTACCTCTGGGGGCAGCTCCACGAGCTCCTCTCCAGTGCTCCGATCGACTACGTGAAGTGGGACTTCAACCGCTGCTTCACCGACGCGGGCTGGCCCGGAGAGCCGTATCCGCAGCGCCTGTGGGTCGACCACGTGCACGCCCTGTACCGCCTGTTGGACCGGCTGCGGGCGGCCCACCCGGGCGTCGCCTTCGAGTCCTGCTCGGGCGGCGGCGGCCGGATCGACCTCGGCGTGATGAGCCGTACGGACCAGGTGTGGACCTCGGACAACACCGACCCGCTCGACCGGCTCGCCATCCAGCACGGTTTCAGCCAGATCCACCCCGCCCGGGTCATGGCCGCCTGGGTCACCGACAGCCCCAACACCCAGCTCAACGGCCGGGCAAGCTCCCTGCGGTTCCGCTTCGTGAGCGCGATGGCCGGGGTGCTCGGCGTCGGGGGCGACCTCGCCGAGTGGACCGAGGAGGAGCTGGCCGAGGCCCGCGACTGGGTGGATCGCTACAAGGAGATCCGGCCCCTCGTGCAGCGCGGCGACCTCTACCGGCTGCGGCCCCCGGAGGGCGGGCTGAGTGCGGTGCAGTACGTGCTCGGTGACGAGGCCGTCGTTCTCGCCTGGCTCCAGGCGCAGCATCACGGCGAGCCGGTGCCGGTGCTGCGGCTGCGCGGCCTCGACCCGACAGCAGCGTACGAATGCCTCGAAACGGGCGAAGTTCACCGAGGTGCCGTATTGCTGCATCACGGACTGCGGACGGGGCTGCGCGGTGACCTCGATGCGACGGTTCTCCGGCTCCGTCGCATCTAGGGCTTCTGTCTGAATTGGCCCCTTCATTCCAACTCCGTCTGGAATAGAGGGGCCTGTGCGTGTGCCACGTGAGGAGCGTCATATTCGTGACCGTGCGTCGCCCGTCATGTTCACGTAATCAATGCGGTTTTCAAGGGTGTTTGGTCAAAGAGAGCCTCCTGAAAGCACGGAGGGTGACCGGGAATTCCCTCAGGTACCAAACAGAAACACATTCAAGGGCAACCACTTACTTGTCCCTTTGCGTCTTGGTCGCTTACGTTCACCACCGATCCGGACGGACGCCCAATCCTGCCGCCGCCCGGAGCCCGCACACCAATCACCCGTCCATGGCAGGAGCGGGGGACCCACAGGTAGAACCGCCTGTTCCGGTCTCCGGAACGGCTAGGGGTTAAGCCGTACTTCGGTACGGCCGGGCATCTCCAGTCCGCACCCGACAGCTCACCTCGCAGGCGCCGGAGAGGAATTCGCCATGCCCGCCAAGGGTAAGCATCGCCGACCGAAGACCCAGCGCTTCACCCGATCCATCGCCGTTGCCGGAACCGGCGGCGCCGCACTTGCTCTGCCGCTTCTCGGGGCCACCGGCGCCAACGCCGCCACCCCGCAGTCCGTCTCGGAAAAGGCCGTTCAGTCGTCCGTTCCGGCCACCGTGAAGAACGTGGCCGAAAAGACGACGGCCGAAAAGACGACCTCCGCGAAGCCCTCGGGCACGAAGACCTACTCCGTGCAGGCCGGTGACTATCTCGCGAAGATCGCGGACGAGCAGAATGTCAGCGGTGGCTGGAAGAAGCTCTACTCCGACAACCGCGAGGCCGTCGGCGCCGACCCGTCGCTGATCCACCCCGGTCTCAAGCTCTCGATCGGCAAGAAGGCCACGACGAGCACGCCCAAGTCCTCGTCGTCCTCGGGCTCTTCGTCCTCTTCATCTCCTTCGTCGTCTTCGTCCAAGTCGTCTTCTTCGTCTGATTCGTCGGATTCATCCGCCTCGTCGAAGTCGTCCTCCTCCGGGTCCTCCTCCTCGAAGACCGAGGCGGCCACCCAGAGCGCCGACACCGCCAGCGGCTTCAGCGCCCCGGTGAGCGGCGCCGTCGGCACCGCCTACCGCACGGCGGGCAGCATGTGGTCCAGCGGCTACCACACCGGCGTCGACTTCAGCGTCCCCACCGGTACCTCCCTCAAGGCCGTGGGCGCGGGCACCGTCGTCTCCGCGGGCTGGGGCGGCGCGTACGGCAACCAGGTCGTCGTCAAGCTCGCCGACGGCTACTACGCGCAGTACGCCCACCTGTCCTCGCTCTCCGTCTCGAACGGCCAGTCCGTGACGGCCGGCCAGCAGGTCGGTCTCTCGGGCGCGACCGGCAACGTCACCGGTCCGCACCTGCACTTCGAGATCCGCACCTCGCCGGACTACGGCTCGGACGTGGACCCGGTCGCCTACCTCCGTACGAAGGGCGTCTCCGTCGGCTGATTCCCCGACTGCTCGTCCGACAGCTGCCGAAGGCCGGATCCCGATCCCCGGGTCCGGCCTTCGGTGTGTCGATCTGTGCTCGTTCATGGTGATCGCTTCATTGCGGTTTTGTGGCAAGCGTGCCCAGGGCGTCGCTCGTGACGGGAGAGTGGGGACGCAACAGCCTCGATCGCCCTCCCGGAAGGAGCCGTCTCCCGTGACGAGCACGCGTAGAGCATTCGGAGCCCTGGCCGCAGGCGCCGCCCTGGCCGCCCTCGCCCCCGCGACCGACGCGAGCGCCACGCCCCGCCACCGCCGGCTGATCGCCCACGACGACTTCCGTCACGGGCTCGGCCAGTGGGCGGTGGAACTCGAGAAGGGCGGCATCGTCACCGCCTTGCGCGGGACCCTGGAGGTCGACGTGCCCGCCGGCGCGACGGTCTGGTTCAAGAAGCGGCTCGAAGGGCCGTACGTCCTGGAGTACACCGCCACGCCGGTGTCGGCGGGCGGGGTCAACGACCGGGTCTCCGACCTCAACAACTTCTGGAACGCCGTCGACGTCCGTTCCCCCGGCGACCTCTTCGCCACCCGGCGGAGCGGGGCGCTGGCGGAGTACGACCACCTCAAGACGTACTACGTCGGCTACGGCGCCAACACCAACACGACGACCCGGCTGCGCCGTTACGTCGGTGAGGCGGGCGTCCGGCCGCTGGTGTACGACTACACCGAGCCGCTGCTCGTGGCGAACGAACCGAACCGGGTCCGGATCGTCTCCGACGGCTCGGGAGTCCGGTGGTGGGACAACGGGCGGCTCGTCTTCGACTACAGCGATCCTCAGCCGTATACGAGCGGGCACTTCGGCTTCCGGACCACGTGGAGCCATTTCCGGATCAGTGGATTCCGGGTGTGGCAGTTGCCGCCTCAACAGCGCTGAGAAGAGGGCTATTCCTGGTTTGACCAATCCTTGAAGAGTGGCTTATCTCACCGAACGTCAACCCTTTCCTACGGTCGCGTAGCTCACATCCGAAGGGGAATCATGGGCCGACGTGGCAGACGATTCGAAGAATGACAACAGATCAGTGATCGGGTCGTACGTGGCGGTGGGGGACAGCTTCACCGAGGGCGTCGGCGACCCCGGTCCCGACGGGTCGCTCGTCGGCTGGGCCGACCGGTTCGCGGTACTGCTCGCGGACCGGCGGCCCGAGGGCGACTTCGACTACACCAACCTCGCCGTGCGCGGGAAACTTCTCGACCAGGTCGTGGAGGACCAGCTTCCGCAGGCTCTCGAACTCGCCCCCGACCTGGTCTCCTTCTGCGCCGGCGGCAACGACATCCTGCGGCCCGGCACCGACCCCGACGAGGTCGCCGAGCGTTTCGAGCAGGCGGTGGTGCGGCTCACCGCCGTCGCCGGCACGGTGATGGTGACGACCGGATTCGACACCCGTGGCGTGCCCGTGCTCAAGCGTCTGCGCGGCAAGATCGCCACCTACAACGGACACGTGCGGGCCATCGCCGACCGCCACGGCTGTCCGGTGCTCGACCTGTGGTCCCTGAAGAGCATTCAGGACCGGCGGGCCTGGGACGGCGACCGGCTCCACCTGTCGGCGGACGGGCACACGCGCGTGGCGCTGCGCGCGGGGCAGGTCCTCGGGCTGGAGATCCCGGCCGACCCGGAGCAGCCCTGGCCGCCGCTTCCGCCGCGCGGCACGCTGGAGGTCCGGCGGGACGACGTGCACTGGGCGCGCGAGTACCTGGTGCCGTGGATCGGCCGCCGGCTGCGCGGGGAGTCGTCGGGCGACCATGTGACCGCCAAGGGCACGCTGTCGCCGGACGACATCAAGACGCGGATCGCTTCGGTGGCTTGAAGGCCTGCGGAAGGTCTGCGGAAGGGTTGGCGGAGGTGCGGGTGTTTGGGAGCCCGGTGCGGGTCGGCCTACGGGCGGCGTGCTCCGGGCACTCGCTTTGTGGCCCGAGGCGGCCTTGTGGGGGGCAGGGGGCTGCCGGGCTTCGGCGCGCCTACGTGGTCAACGCCTCCCGCGTCAGCCCCAGTTCCCGGGCCAGCGCCTCGTCCACCCACTCCTGCGCCCGGGACCGCGACACCGCGCCCGGGTACGACGTGAGCTGTACGGCGAGCCCGTCCAGCAGGGCCGTGAGGCGCAGGGCCGTGCCGCCCGGGTCCGGGCAGGGAAACTCGCCCGCGGCCACGCCCTCGGCGATCACCTCGGCGAGGGCCGCCTTCCACCGGCGGTCGAGGTCACGGGTGACCTCCTGGAGCGCGGGCTCGCGCAGCGCGGCCGCCCAGCCCTCGATCCACAGCCGCCAGCCCTTGGCCTGGCCCGTCGGGGCGTACCAGCGCACGGCCGCGCGCAGCCGGCGCAGTGCGGTGGTGCGGCGGGCGAGCAGTTTTGACAGATGGGCGAGGTCGTCCTCGGCCGCGTACGTGAAAGCGGCGGCGACCAGTTTCTCCTTCGTGGAGAAGTGATACAGCACCAGCGCGTTGCTCACACCGAGGACCGAGGCCACGTCGGCGATCCTGACCGCCGCCACGCCCCGCGCCTCGATCTGCTCGATGGCGGCCCGCAGCAGCTCCTCGCGCCGCTCGGCCACGCTCAACCGCACTCTCGCCACGCCGTCACCCTAATCCGTGGTCCTGTGCGCCGCCGGAGAGAGGTCGTTTACCGGCCGAACCGCCCGCGACCTGGTAGCGCACCTGAAACGACCGTTCGCGCCTAGGGGGGCGGGCACCTCGCTACCGGTACCAGCCGAACCGCTCGGCGATCACCGGCAGCCGGTCCGCGACGATGGCGTGCGCGGCCGCCCGCGGGGTCGTGCCGTCCCGCTCCGCACGGGCCAGCATCTGCTCGACCAGGGCACGCATCGAGCGGCGTGTGTGGGCGAACGCCGCGTCCGCGTCGGCGTCGATGTCACCGAAGAGCGTCCACCACCACCAGGCGTTCGTTCCTGAGTTGACGACCACGTCCGGCAGAACGGTCACCCCGCGCGCGGACAGCAGTTCCTCCGCCTCAGGGAGGACGGGCATATTGGCCGCCTCGACGATCCAGCGGGCCGTGACCAGCTCCTGGTTGGTGGTGTCGATCGCGTACGAGACCGCCGCGGGCACCAGCACCTGCGCGCCGGCGCACAGCCAGGCGTCGCCCGGCAGTTCACGGTCGTCGGGGCGCAGGACGGACCGGTCCACCGTGCCGTAGGCGTCCCGTGCCGTGAGCAGGGCTTCGACGTCGAGGCCCGCCGGATTGGCGATGGTTCCTTTGATGTCGGCGACGGCCACGACCGTGAGCCCCGCGCGCGTGAGGAAGCGAGCACTGGCCCCGCCCATGGTGCCCAGGCCCTGCACCGCGACCCGCGTTCCCGCATACGCCACCCCGGCCTGGTCCAGGGCCGTGAGCACCGACTCCGCCACCCCGCAGCCGCCGACCAACTCGTCGAGGCCGATGCCGTCCACCTCGACCGCGAAGGCGTCAGCGAGCCGCCGCCGGGCCGCGGCCTCGTCATCGAGCAGCGGATACACCGCCTGGATGGAGGAGACCAGCCCCGCCTCCGTGGCCGCCCGGTCCACCAGGTCCTGGGTGAGGCCGAGATCCTCGCCGGTGGTCCACAGACTCTCGACGTACGGCCGCATGGCTCGCAGATAGCGGACCAGCAGGTCGTACGCCCCCGGTTCCCGGGGATCGCAGTCGATGCCGCCCTTGGCGCCGCCGAGGGGGATGTAGCGGCCTTCGGGGTTGTAGTGCAACGCCTCCTTCATCGTCATGCCGCGGGCGAGCCCGGTGACTTCGTCCAGGGTGCAGCCCGCGCGCATGCGCAGCCCGCCGCTGGAGACGCCGCGCACCAGCCGGTCGACGACCAGGAAGCCCTGGCGACCGGTGAGGTGGTCGGTCCAGGTGAGCGACATCAGGGGGGTGGTCATGCGGTCTCCTCAACTGAACGGTGAGTCAGTATCCGAAGGATGGCCGTGTCCTGTCAACGCACACACTGGACCGGTGGTGGTAATCCGGCTGTCAGAGGGGGTGCCCATAATGGAAGGCCTCACCGACTCCACCTTGGAGGTACACCGTGACCGGTTTCCGTTCCCCGAGCTCCGGGCTTCGCGCGCTGCGGCCCGCGGCGTTCGGTGCGGACCCGAGCGGTGAGCGCCTGGCGCGCATCCGCAGATCGCCCCACTTCAAGGACGGGGTCTTCCAGAATCCCGGGGGCACCGCAAGCACCCGGCCCTCCGCTTCGCCGGTGGAGCTCGCGAAGGGCTACTTCGACAAGGACGAGCGCCCCCGCCGCGCCCCGAAGGGCACCGTGCCGGTGCACGCCACCACGCTCGCCGACATCGCCAAGCCCCCGGCCACGGGGCTGCGGCTGACCTGGATGGGGCACTCCAGCGTGCTCGCGGAGATCGACGGGCAGCGGGTGCTCTTCGACCCCGTCTGGGGCGAGCGCTGCTCCCCGTTCCCCTTCGCCGGCCCCAAGCGACTGCACCCCGTGCCCCTGCCGCTGGCCGCGCTCGGCCCGGTCGACGTCGTCGTGATCTCCCACGACCACTACGACCACCTCGACATGCCCACGATCAAGGCACTGGCCGGCACCGACACGCTCTTCGCCGTGCCGCTGGGGGTCGGCGCCCACCTGGAGCACTGGGGGGTGTCCGCCGACCGGCTGCGTGAGCTGGACTGGAACGAGGCGACGAAGGTCGGCGGCCTCACCCTGACGGCCACCCCGGCCCGCCACTTCTGCGGCCGCGGTCTGCGCAACACCCAGCACACGCTGTGGGCCTCCTGGGTCGTCGCCGGCGACGAGCACCGGATCTACCACAGCGGCGACACCGGCTACTTCGACGGCTTCCGGGACATCGGCGCCGAGCACGGCCCCTTCGACGCCACGATGATCCAGATCGGCGCGTACAGCGAGTACTGGCCGGACATCCACATGACTCCCGAGGAGGGGATGCGCGCCCACCTCGACCTCCAGGGCGGCCGGCCGCACGGCGTGTTCCTCCCGATCCACTGGGCCACCTTCAACCTCGCCATGCACGCGTGGGCCGATCCCGGCGAGGGCACCGTCGCGTCCGCCCGCGCGGTGCAGGCCCCGATCGCCCTGCCCCGGCCCGGCGAGCCCTTCGAGCCCACGGCCGAGACCGTGCCGACCGAGCCGTGGTGGCGGAGTGTGGCCACCGCACCGGCGGGCGGCTGGCCCGCAGCCGACGTGCTGACCGAGGCGGCGATCAAGACCTCGGCCGACTCGGCCGCCCGGGACCAGGCCGGTACGACCGGTGATGTGCCGGAGGTGCCGGAGGGCAAGGGTGACGGGAGCGGCGAGCCGGAGGCTGTTCCGGCGGGCTGAGGGGCGGGGGTGGGACGACCGCGGGCGGCTCGCGCCGACATATGGCTGCCGCGGCTTGCCCGCCGACGGCGGGTAGGCCCGGTTGGTCGGGATGGGCGGGGCCTGGTCGCTGGATGACATCGCGGCCGACTCGGCCCAGGGGTTGAGCAGGGCTGGGTGAAGGGCGAGCCGGTGTGTGAGGCGGTGCCGTTCGGGGTGGGGGCCTGGGGTCCTTCGGGGTGGGTGGCCGGTCTGTGCAGGGGCTGAGCGGGCCTGGTGCAGGGCGAGCTGGCACGGGGCCGGGGCCCTTCGGGATGGTGGCCGGTCTGTGCAGGGGCTGGGCAGGGCTGGGTGAAGGGCGAGCCGGTGTGTGAGGCGGTGCCGTTCGGGGTGGCCTGGGTCCCTTTGGGGTGGGTGGCCGGTCTGTGCAGGGGCTGAGCGGGCCCGGTGCAGGGCGAGCTGGCACGGGGCCGGGGCCCTTCGGGATGGTGGCCGGTCTGTGCAGGGGCTGGGCAGGGCCGGGTGCAGGGCGAGCCGGTGTGTGAGGCGGGGTCCTTCGGGGTGGGTGGCCGGTCTGCGCAGGGGCTGAGCGGGCCGGGTGCAGGGCGAGTCGGCACGGGGCCGGGGCCCTCCGGCACGGGCCCGGGCCCTTCGGGATGGCGGCTGGTCTTCGCAGTGCAGGTTGCCGAGACGTGTGGAGACGCGGCCGCCGCGCCGTGTTCACCGGCGACGGGGCCACCTGCGGGGCGCGTCCTCAGTGGCGACGGTGACACCGCTGCCGTCGTTCCAGGGCTCGCGGGATGAAGCGAAACCAGCGGTACCAGTGGCCTGTTGGCAGGTCCGGGTTCGGTGTGCGGTCAACCGAGGGCAGGGGCAGGCGACTTCGTCGGACGCGAGGCGATCGACATTCCGTGCCTGTCCGGTCGCGAAGTGGCGCGTTCGCCCACAATTCCGTCTGGGTACATCCACGACGAGAAGTGCCTCGCGGGCGGCGCATTCGCTACGGAGCGTGAACCTCCTGGGGGTGCTCACGCAGCCCTCTTCGGTCGATTCCCGGATCGAGGGCGACCGCCGGTCGACGCACGCGGCTTCGGTCGAGGGGAGGAGCCCCTCGACCCCGCAGTCCGTTTGTGACCGGCTCTGACCAGTGTCGATCGACTCTGGACTTGATGAGGGCGGGTCGAGGAGGGGGTTATCGGTCTGTCGTACGAGGCCTCATACCAGAGCGGGATGCTGTCCGTGGGAGTTTGTCAACTGCCCACCGCACATGATGCGCTGCCGACTACTGTCAGTGTCCGTCGGGCGACGCAGGGCTGGAACGTTCGGTTCTGTCGGTCGACACCCGCATAGGCGTGCCCGCGTACGCCTCCGACATGTGCAGCAGCAGGGCAATCAGGCCCGACGGACCAGTACGACGAGGACACCGATGTCTCACCTCCGCGCCCCGGCCGCCCGCGCAGACCGCCGTGAGGGCGGGCGGCACGGCCGGCCGGCCGCCCGAGCCGTTCCCGTGGTGCCCGACATCCACATACGGTCCCAGTTGCTGCGTCTTGCCGTGCTGCCGCCCGTCGCCGTCGCCCTCAGCGCCAGCGCCGCCGTCCTGTTCACCGTCCGCTCCACCGGTGCCCGGCCCAGCCTGACCCTGTGGTGCGTGCTCGCCGGGGCCGTCTCGGTGACCTGCGCGGGCATCCTGATCGCCGCCGTGGCCGCCGACCGCGCCGCCCACTCGGTGAGCGACCGCATCGGTGCCCTGCGACGCAGCAGTGCGCGCGGCGAGGCCGACCTGCGGGCGCTGGTCGAGGCCCTGCGCCGGGGGGAGGGACCGCCGCAGCGCAAGCCGCGCAGCGGACCGCCCGAGGACGCCGACGACTTCGAACTGCTCGCCACCGACCTCACCCGGGCCCACGACGGCGCCGTCACCGCCGTCGTGCAGGCCGCGCAGCTCTCCAGCCAGGCGGGCAGCGAACAGAAACTGGAGGTCTTCCTCAACCTCGCCCGGCGCCTGCAGTCGCTGGTGCACCGCGAGATCTCGATCCTGGACGAGCTGGAGAACGAGATCGAGGACCCCGATCTCCTCAAGGGCCTCTTCCACGTCGACCACCTCGCCACCCGCATCCGCCGCCACGCCGAGAACCTCGCCGTGCTCGGCGGGGCCGTCTCCCGCCGTCAGTGGAGCAACCCGGTCTCCATGACCGAGGTGCTGCGCTCGGCCATCGCCGAGGTCGAGCAGTACTCGCGGGTCAAACTCGTGCCGCCGATCGACGGCACGCTGCGCGGGCACGCCGTCGCCGACGTGATCCACCTGCTGGCCGAACTCGTCGAGAACGCCACGGTGTTCTCCGCCCCGCACACCCAGGTGCTGCTCCGCGCCAACCTCGTCACCTCGGGGCTCGCCGTCGAGGTCGAGGACCGCGGGCTCGGCATGCCCGTCGGCGAGCAGAGCCGGATGAACGCCCTGCTCGCCGACCCGGACCAGGTCAACGTGGCCAGCCTGCTGGCCGACGGCCGCATCGGGCTGTTCGTCGTCTCGCAACTCGCCAAGCGACACGGCATCCACGTCCGGCTGCAGACCAACATCTACGGCGGTGTCCAGGCCGTCCTCGTGGTGCCGCAGGCGCTGCTGGGCACGACACCGGGAGCCCCCGGAGCCGTACCCCGCCCGCCGGACGCCCCGGCGGGCGGGGCCGGGCCGTCCGTGCCGCAGCCGCAGCAGCGTCCGCGGCCCGCGCCGCCCGAGGCAGGGCACCGGATCACGCCGGGCGCCCCGATCGCGCCACCGGCCCCGCCGCGCCCTCAGCAGCGGGGGACGCCGCGGCCCCGACAAGGGGAGACCGCGCCGCCCATGAAGAACGGCGGTGCACCGGCGCCGCCGCTGCCCGTGCGCGGGGCCCGCGAGGAGCGGCCCACCCCGGCGGAGGCCGTACCCGGGGTCCGGCCCGACCACCGGCACCTCGTCGCGGAGCACACAGCCACGCCGCCCACCCCGCGCAACGGCGCCGTGCGCGGAACCATGGGCAAGCCTCAACTGCCCCGGCGCCGGGCGCAGGAGCACATCGCGCCCCAGCTGCGCGACGGGCCGGCGCCCCGCCAGGAATCGGAGTACCTGGCCGGACACAACCCGGGCCTGATGGCGGCCTTCCAGCGGGGCATCGGCCTGGCCGAGGCCCAGCAGCACCTGGAGGCGGTGTCCGGCGACCCGAGCACACCGCCCACGGCGTCGCCCATGGGGTCGACAACCTTGGGCTCGGCCACCGTGGAGCCCGCGCACACAGCGCCCGCGCACACAGCGCCCGCGCACATGGAGGCCGCGCACATGGATTCGGCCCACATGGAGCGGACCGGCATGGAGCCGCCCCACATGGCGCCCGCCCCCATGGACCCCGCCCCCATGCACCCCGCCCCCACGCCTGTGCCGCTTCCCGGGGCCGTGCCCCTCGCGCCCCTGGACCTCGGCCACACGGACGTCACCGACATGGCCGCTCCGCCCTCCATGGACGTACGGCCCATGGATCCGTCCCCCATAACCGAGGCGCGCCCCGCGCACGGACCCGGGTCGCACGGCCTACGTGGCCTGCGGGACGGCGGGTCCGCACCCGGCCTCGACCTCGACCACACCACCCGGCACGACGGGAGCGCACCCGCCGGATGACCATCCCCGCATTCACCCCACCCCCCAGCGCTCCCGCAGACCTTCGTACCTCAAGGAGTCGATCCACCATGGCGAGCGAAGCGCCGACCGGCCATGCATCCGATCTCGACTGGCTGATGAGCGGCCTCGTGCAGCGCGTACCGCACACCACCAGTGCGGTCCTCCTCTCCTGCGACGGGCTGGTGAAGTCGGTCCACGGCCTCGACCCCGACAGCGCCGACCACATGGCCGCCCTGGCCTCCGGCCTCTACTCCCTCGGCCGCAGCGCCGGCGTCCGCTTCGGCGACGGCGGTGACGTCCGCCAGGTCGTCGTCGAACTCGACGCGACCCTGCTGTTCGTGACCACCGCGGGATCCGGCACCTGTCTCGCCGTGCTGGCCGGCCGTGAGGCCGACGCCGCGGTGCTCGGCTACGAGATGGCGATGCTGGTCAAGAGCGTCCGCCCCTACCTGGTGACCGCTCCTCGGCAGCACGCCGTCGAACCGTCGGCGCTGAGGTCTTGAGCGTGACGGCGGCCGGCGACGGGCCCTGGCTCGACGACGCGGCCGGACGGCTGGTGCGCCCCTTCACGGTCAGCAACGGCCGTACCCGGCCCACCATCGCGCTCGACCTGCTGTCGCACGTGATGGCCACCGGAGCCACCCCCCTCGGCTACCTCGGCCCCGAGCACGCGCAGGTGCTCGACATGTGCCGCGCGCCCGTCTCGGTCGCCGAGGTCGCCGCCCATCTGAAGCTGCCGGCGGTGGTCACCAAGGTGCTGCTGTCGGACCTCGTCGACTGCGGGGCGCTGACCACCAAGCCCCCCGAGTTCACCCACAACCCGACAGACCGGGCCCTTCTGGAGGCAGTGCTCGATGGACTACGACGACAGCTCTGACCCCTTCCCCACCGCACTGAAGATCCTGGTGGCGGGAGGGTTCGGAGTAGGCAAGACGACCTTCGTGGGCGCGGTCAGCGAGATCGCGCCCCTGAGCACGGAGGAACTGCTCACCACGGTCAGCGCCGCGACCGACAGCCTCGACGGCATCGAGAACAAGGTCGAGACGACGGTGGCCATGGACTTCGGCCGCATCACCCTCGACCCGGAACACGTCCTGTACCTGTTCGGCACTCCCGGACAGGAGCGGTTCTGGTTCATGTGGGACGAGCTCTCCGAGGGCGCCCTCGGCGCGGTCATCCTCGCCGACACCCGGCGCCTGGAGGACTGCTTCGCCGCCGTGGACTTCTTCGAACAGCGCGGCCTCGGCTTCATCGTCGCGATCAACGAGTTCGACGGCTCGTACCGCTACGACCCCGAGGAGGTCCGAGCCGCCATCGATCTCGACCCGCAGATCCCCGTTGTCCGCTGCGACGCCCGGATCTCCAGCTCGGGGGTGCAGACCCTGCTCACCCTCGTACGGCACCTCATCGCCCACAGCCCGGCCATCGCGCCGAGCCACGGCGCCCACATGTGACCCTCGCACACCCCGCAACGGAGCCGCATATGACGTACGTCCACAGCGACGGAGCCCGCCCATGAGCTACGACCTGCCCCGCCCGGCCGGTCGACTGCTGCTCACCCCCGAGGACAAGGAGGCGCCCGCCCGTGTGCGACGGCTGCGCCGACTGGGGCTGGGAGAGCATCCGGAGCCCGCGCTCGACGCCTTCGCGGATCATCTGGCGGAGCGCACCGGAGCGGCGTACGCCATGGTCAACTTCATCGACGAGCACCGGCAGTTCTTCGCGGGCCTGCGCGTTCCGGACGTCCGACCTCGTGCGAACACCGACGAAGAGGCGAAGCCGGAGATCGGCCGCTCCATGGAGCGTGACCACGGTTTCTGCCCCCATGTCGTCGTCCGGCGCAAGGCGCTGGTGCTGGAGGACGTCCGCGACTATCCGCGGTTCGCCGGCAATCCGGTCGTCGACGAGTTCGGGATCCGTTCCTATCTCGGGGCGCCCCTCATCGACACCACGGGGATGGTGCTGGGCACTGTGTGCGTGGCCGACATCGCGCCGCGGGCCTGGGGGAAGGCCGGCCTGGAGGCCATCAAGTGGACGGCGGCGGACCTGGTGGGCCGGCTGGAGCGGCGGGAGGCCGACGGGCTGCTCTCCTAGGGGTCCTGGGGGACGGGCTTCTCCACCGGGGGATGTCCGCTCTCACAGTCCGCGCCAGATGTTGTCGAAGGCCGCGTCCTCGACGGTCCGCCGCTGCCGCACGCCGTCCAGTTCCGTCAGCGCGTCACCGACCGTGGCCAGCACGGTCACGACCGCCTCGTCGGTGAGCTCGGGAAAGCCTTCGGCCGGTTCGTCGCGGATCCCGAGGGCGGCCGTCAGGGCGGCGAGCACGGGTTCGTCCGACACCCGGCGGTCCTCGGCGCGGCGCCGGTCCGGCGAATCGACCAACGTCTTGCGGCCGGTGCGGACGGGAAGCAGGCGACCGCGTTCGCGGCTGATCAGTCCTTCCGTCTCCAACTGGGCGAGATAGGCCGCGGACAGTCCACGGCCGCGTCGCCACAGCCACTCCTCGGCCGACTCGTACGGCTCCTGCCGGACGACCGACGCCGCGGCCTCGTCCAGCAGACGGTCGCCCGGCGCCGGTTGCGGACCCGGCACGATCCGGTCGCCGTCCAGGGCCAGGGCGCTCGCTCCGAGGAGGTCGACGAGTTCGGCGCCCGCGAGGGCGAGTGACAGATCGCCCTGCTCGACGGGACGGTCCGTCTCCACGTCCATGGTGACGATCAACAGGTCCCGTGCTGTGCTCATGGGGTGGCTCCCTATGTCTCGGCCGACTCGGGGCGGCGACGTCAGGTCCGGTCCGCCCGGGGCTGTCGCCCACGGGTGGTGCGGGCCGCCGTTCCGGGGCCGAGTGTCGCACGAGGGCCGTGCGGTGCGGACACCGATGCGCCGGACGGTGGTGGCGGCCGGGTTCGGGGCCACCGAGTCGCTGCGCGCGGGAGGCGTCGTACGAGAGGTGCCCTCGTTGGATGGGAACTGGCCGCGTACTTCGAGCGGGGCGGCGGGCGTGAAGCGGAGCTGTGGCGCCGCTTAAGAAATCCTCGATGGACCGGGGAGCCGCCGTACGGCAGATTGCTACGCGATTCCACCCCTCTCCCCGGAACGGGCCGCTTCGGTATGCCCGGTCCCGGGGACCCACGCACAGGAGCCGTAGCGTTGAAGGCGTTGGTCAAGGAGAAGGCGGAGCCGGGACTGTGGCTCAGGGACGTGCCCGAGCCCGTGGTCGGACCCGGGGACGTACTGATCAAGGTGCTGCGCACCGGGATCTGCGGCACCGATCTGCACATCCGGTCCTGGGACGGCTGGGCGCGGCAGGCGATCACCACGCCGCTCGTGCTCGGGCACGAGTTCGTCGGCGAGGTCGTCGGGACCGGCCGTGACGTCACCGACCTCAAGGCGGGCGACCGGGTCAGCGGTGAGGGCCACCTGGTGTGCGGCAGGTGCCGCAACTGCCTCGCCGGACGGCGGCACCTGTGTCGGGCCACAGTCGGGCTCGGCGTCGGTCGCGACGGGGCGTTCGCCGAGTACGTCGCCCTGCCCGCCGCCAATGTGTGGGTGCACCGCGTCCCCGTCGACCTCGATGTGGCCGCGATCTTCGACCCGTTCGGCAACGCGGTGCACACCGCGTTGTCCTTCCCGCTGGTCGGCGAGGACGTCCTGATCACCGGTGCCGGGCCGATCGGACTGATGGCCGCCGCCGTGGCCCGGCACGCCGGGGCGCGGAACGTCGTGATCACCGACGTCAGCGAGGAGCGGCTGGACCTGGCCCGCAAGATCGGTGTGAGCCTCGCGCTCAATGTCGCCGAGTCGGCCATCGCCGACGGGCAGCGGGAACTGGGCCTGCGCGAGGGCTTCGACATCGGGCTGGAGATGTCGGGCCGCCCCGAGGCCATGCGCGACATGATCGCCAACATGACGCACGGCGGCCGGATCGCGATGCTCGGTCTGCCGGCCGCGGAGTTCCCGGTCGACTGGGCCCGGATCGTCACCTCGATGATCACGATCAAGGGCATCTACGGCCGTGAGATGTTCGAGACCTGGTACGCGATGTCGGTGCTCCTGGAGGGCGGCCTCGACCTCGCCCCCGTGATCACCGGACGGTACGGCTACCGCGACTTCGAGGCGGCGTTCGCCGACGCGGCGAGCGGCCGCGGCGGCAAGGTCATCCTCGACTGGACCGCGTAAGTCACCCGGATTCTTCCCGGCCTTTCCCGGATTCTTAGGAGTTTCCCCATGTTCGACTCCGTGCGCGACGACCTCCGCGCCACCCTCGACGAGATCCGCACCGCCGGTCTGCACAAGCCCGAGCGCGTGATCGGCAGCCCGCAGTCAGCGACCGTGAACGTCACCGGGGGCGGCCGCCCCGGCGAGGTGCTCAACTTCTGCGCCAACAACTACCTCGGCCTCGCCGACCACCCCGAGGTGATCGCCGCCGCCCACCAGGCCCTGGACCGCTGGGGCTACGGCATGGCCTCCGTGCGCTTCATCTGCGGCACGCAGGAGGTGCACAAGGAGCTGGAGGCGCGGCTGTCCGCCTTCCTCGGCCAGGAGGACACGATCCTGTACTCCTCCTGTTTCGACGCCAACGGCGGTGTGTTCGAAACGCTGCTGGGCCCCGAGGACGCGGTGATCTCGGACGCGCTGAACCACGCCTCCATCATCGACGGCATCCGCCTGTCCAAGGCCCGCCGCTTCCGCTACGCCAACCGTGATCTGGCCGATCTGGAACGGCAGTTGAAGGAAGCCACCGAAGCGGGGGCCCGGCGCAAGCTGATCGTCACCGACGGTGTCTTCTCGATGGACGGTTATGTGGCCCCGCTGCGCGAGATCTGCGACCTCGCCGACCGCCACGACGCCATGGTCATGGTCGACGACTCCCATGCGGTCGGCTTCGTCGGCCCCGGCGGCCGCGGCACCCCCGAGCTGCACGGCGTCATGGACCGCGTCGACATCATCACCGGCACGCTGGGCAAGGCACTCGGCGGCGCCTCCGGCGGTTACGTCGCCGCCCGCGCCGAGATCGTCGCCCTGCTCCGCCAGCGCTCCCGGCCGTACCTCTTCTCGAACACCCTCGCCCCGGTGATCGCCGCCGCCTCCCTGAAGGTGCTCGACCTGCTCGAATCGGCGGACGACCTGCGGATCCGGCTGGCCGAGAACACCGCCCTGTTCCGCCGCCGGATGACGGAGGAGGGCTTCGACGTCCTGCCCGGCGACCACGCCATCGCACCCGTGATGATCGGCGACGCGGCGAAGGCGGCACGCCTTGCGGAACTGCTCCTGGAACGCGGGGTGTACGTGATCGGCTTCTCGTATCCGGTGGTGCCGCAGGGGAAGGCACGCATCCGCGTGCAGCTGTCCGCGGCACACTCGACCGAGGACGTGAACCGGGCGGTCGACGCGTTCGTGTCGGCGCGCGCGGAGCTCGAGGGCTGACACGGAACTCGGGAGGCTGACGGCGACTGGTACGGACCGGCCGGACATATTGCGATAATCGTTCGCATGATCGAAGCGCGGCGGCTCCACATCCTCCGTGCGGTGGCCGACCACCGCACGGTGACCGCGGCTGCCGCCGCGCTGTACCTCACACCCTCGGCGGTCTCGCAGCAGCTGACCGCCCTGGAGCAGGAGACCGGCCACCGGCTGGTCGAGCGCGGTGCCAAGGGCGTACGGCTGACCCCGGCCGGCGAGATCCTGCTCAGCCACACCCACGTGGTACTCGCCCAGCTGGAGCGGGCCGAGGCGGAGCTCGCCGCCTACGGTTCGGGCGCCGCCGGCACCGTCACCGTCGCCTCCTTCGCGACCGGTATCGCCCTGGTCGTGGCGCCCGCGGTGGCCCGCCTCGCCCGGTCGGCGCCCGGTATCCACCTCCGCGTCCAGGACGCCGAGGGCGACGCCAGCCTGCCGATGGTCCTCGACCGGCAGGTCGACGTCGCCGTGGCCGTCGAGTACCGCGGGGCGCCGCCCGCCGACGACCCCCGGCTGACCCACGTACCGCTCTACGCCGAGCCCTTCGACGCGGTCGTCCCCGTCACCCACCGCCTCGCCGACGCCGACGAGGTGGACCTCGCCGACCTGGCCAAGGACCCGTGGATCGGCCCCTACCCCGGCAACCCCTGCCACGACGTGGTCGTCCTCGCCTGCGAGAGCGCCGGCTTCCAGCCCCGCCTCGAACACTCCTCGGACGACTTCCGCGCGGTGGTGGCCCTGGCCTCCGCCGACGCGGGCGTGGCGCTCGTACCGCGCTCGGCGCTCATCGGCATGGACCTCGCCGGTGTGGTCGTACGGCCCGTCGACGGTGTCGCTCCCACCCGCCGGGTCTTCGCGGCCGTTCGCCGGGGAGCCGAGGAGCACCCGCTGATCCGGCCGGTCCTCGACGCACTCGGCGAAGCCGCCCAGGGGTAGGGAACCGGCCACCTGTCACACGCTGTCTGGATTGTCATGCGTGTGACGATGATCCTTCCGGCCCTGACCGAGGCGACGAGCCCGCTGTTCCGGCCCATCAAGTACTCGCTGTTCCCGCCACTCGGCCTCGCCACCCTGGCCGGCTACCTGGACCCCGACGACGAGGTCACCCTCCACGACGAACACGTGGAGCGCCTCGACCTCGAAGCCCTCGACACCCCCGACCTGCTGGTCGTCCAGCCGTACATCACCTCGGCCCGCCGCGGCTACGAGATAGCCGACCACTTCCGTGCCCGAGGCGTCCACGTCGCCATGGGCGGCCTGCACGTCACCTCGCTCCCCGACGAGGCGGCCGCCCACGCCGACACGATCTTCGCCGGCCCCGGTGAGGACGTCTGGCCGCTGTTCCTGAAGGACTTCCGCGACGGCGTGCCCGCCCGCCGCTACGACTCGACGCTGCGCACCCTGGCCGGACTGCCGCCCATCAGACGGGACCTGATCAAGCGTCACCTCTATCTCGTGCCCAACTCGATCGTGGTGTCGCGCGGTTGCCCGCACCACTGCGACTTCTGCTACAAGGACGCCTTCTTCGAGGGCGGCAAGTCCTTCTACACCCAGGCCGTCGACGACGCCCTCGCCGAGATCGACCGCCTGCCCGGCCGCCACCTCTATTTCCTCGACGACCACCTGCTCGGCAACAGACGGTTCGCGGAGGCCCTGTTCGAGGGCATGAAGGGAATGGGGCGGCTGTGGCAGGCGGCCGGCACGGTCAACTCCGCACTGCAGCCGGACCTGTTGGAGCGGGCGGTGGAGGCCGGGCTGCGCAGCCTGTTCGTGGGCTTCGAGACCGTCAACGACGCGAACCTCGCCGAGCGCCGCAAGAACCAGAACATCGGCACGGACTACGCGGCGGCGGTACGGCGGCTGCACGACACCGGGGTCATGGTCAACGCCAGCTTCGTCTTCGGGCTCGACCAGGACGGTCCCGACGTCTTCGACCGCACCGTGGAGTGGGCCGTGACGCAGGGCATCGAGACGGCGACCTTCCACATCATGACGCCGTACCCGTCGACCGGACTGTGGAAGCAGCTGGAGTCCGAGAACCGCATCGTGCACCGCGACTGGGACCTCTACGACACCCGTCATGTCGTCTACGAGCCCAGGAACATGACCCCCCGTCAGCTGGAGGACGGCTACTGGCGGGCGTACCGCGACTTCTACCGCTGGTCCAACATCTGGCGGGGGTCGGCGGCCCAGCCGGGACCGCACGAGCGGATGCGGCACCTCGCGTACTCCGGCGGCTGGAAGAAGTTCGAGCCCGCGTGGGACCTGCTGATCCGGTCGAAACGGGTGGTGCGGGCACTGCCGGCGCTGGAACGGACGCTGGCGGCGTTCGGGGGACGGGAGTAACCGTTTCTCTTGTTTCATATTCGGTCTAGAATCCCGAATATGAAACAAGGTGGGATGGAGACCGGACCTGACCCCGTCGACGCCCGGCTCGGCGTCCGTCTGGCCGAGCTGAGGGCCGAACACGGCTGGTCACTGGGGGAGCTGGCGGAACGCAGCGGGGTGAGCAAGTCGACCCTGTCCCGGGCCGAGCGGGCGGAGATCAGCCCCACGGCCTCGCTGCTGAACCGGCTGTGCGGTGTCTACGGGCGGACCATGTCCCAATTGCTCAGCGAGGTCGAGGCCGAGCCGGCGCTCCTGGTCAGGGCCGCCGACCAGCCGGTGTGGGAGGACCGGACCTCCGGCTTCGTACGACGCTCCGTGTCCCCGCCGCACTCCGGGCTGCGCGGCGAACTCGTCGAGGGGCGGCTCGCCCCGGGCGCCGACATCGCCTACGACCGGCCGCCCGTGCCCGGCCTGGAGCAGCACATCTGGGTCCTCGAAGGGGCCCTCGACGTGACGGCACAGGACACCGACCACCACCTCGACGCCGGTGACTGCCTGCGGCTGCGGGTGTGGGGGCCGACGCGGTTCCGCTGCCCGGGCCCCGAGCGGGTGCGATACGCGCTGGCGGTGGTGCTGCCGTGATCGTGAGCCGACTGGACGGCACTCAAGTACTCGACTGCGTCGACGCGTTGGCCGACCTGCTGGTCGACACCGTGGACGGCGGAGCCTCGGTGGGCTTCCTCGCTCCGCTCGACCCGGCGGTGGCGGCCTCCTGGTGGAAGGAGCGGGCGGCGGGCGTGGCGGCCCGGCAGCTCGCCGTATGGGTCGCACGGGACGGCGACCGGACGGTCGGCACCGTCAGCCTGGCCTTCCCCGGCAAACCCAACAGCCGCCATCGCGCCGAGCTGGTCAAGCTGATGGTCCACCGGGACGCCCGCGGGCGGGGCCTCGGCCGCAGGCTGCTCGCGACCGCCGAGGAGGCGGCCGTCGCCGCGGGCGTCACGCTCCTCCACCTCGACACGGAGACCGACAGCCCCGCCGAGCGCCTCTACACGACCGCCGGGTGGACGCGGGCCGGAGTGATCCCCGACTACGCGGCCGACCCGGCCGGGGTGCTGCGGCCGACGACGCTCTACTACAAGCAGGTCGGGGCGGCCGCAGGAAGCGGACTCGAGGCTCTCACCAGGTGATTGTCAGTGGGAGCCATTACGGTGCCTGTCATGCCGGACGCCGAAGACGTACGCCGAATCGCCCTGTCCCTGCCGGACACGACGGAGAAGATCGCCTGGAGCATGCCCACGTTCCGGGTCGCGGGGAAGATGTTCGCCACGCTGCCCGAGGACGAGACCTCCCTCGCCGTGCGCTGCCCCAAGGAGGAGCGCGACGAACTGGTGCTGGCCGAGCCGGAGAAGTTCTGGATCGCCGACCACGAGGCGCAGTTCGCCTGGGTGCGGGCCCGCCTCGCGGCCGTGGAGGACGAGGACGAGCTGCGTGACATCCTCGCCGACTCCTGGCGCCAGGCGGCACCGACCCGACTGCTCGACGCCCACCCGGAGTTGGGGCTGCCGACCGCGGAGTGAAATCCCCTCGGGCGTTGTCAGTGCCGCGTGCCATGATCCGAAGCGAACGTGGGAGCCGGGGCGGAGGGGGCTCCGGCTCCCACGGATGGACGAGGGACCGGCAGGGCCGGCGGGCGAGGGGTGCGCTGAGAGATGATGGGCGGGGTGGGGGCGACGGGCGCGGCGTCGCGGAAGGGCTCGCGGTCGCTCTGGTCGCGGGACTTCACGCTGTTCTTCGCCGCCCGGGCCGTCGCCCGGCTCGGCGACACCATCCTGCCCGTCGCCCTCGCCGCGGGCCTGCTCCAGCACGGGTACGGAGCGGGTGCCGTGGGCCTCGCCATGGCCTCGACGGCCGCCGCCTTCGCCGGTCTCGTCGTCTTCGGCGGGGTCATCGCCGACCGCTTCAGCACCCGCAAACTGATGATCGGCGCCGACCTGGTGCGACTCGTCACCCAGGCCCTGGCCGCCGCGCTCTTCTACTCCGGACATGTGGTGCTCTGGGAGATCTGCGTGATCGGCTTCGTCAACGGCGTCGCGGGCGCCGTGTTCCAGCCCGGCGTCGCCAGCACGGTGCCCCGGCTCGCCGCCGACGTCCAGGGCGCGAACGGCGCCATACGCATCGCCGAGTCCGTCGCCCAGCTCGCCGGCCCCGCGGCGGCGGGCGTCCTCGTCGGACTCGCCTCGCCCGGCGGCGTCTTCGTGGCCCACGCGGCCACGTACGCGGTGAGCGCCCTGTGTCTCCTGCTGATGCGCCTGCCGCCGCTCACTCCGGGAAGTCACATGACGGGGCGCGGCGGCAGCGCCTTCAGGGCCGATCTCTTCGAAGGCTGGCGGGAGTTCAGATCGCGCACCTGGCTGTGGGCCGTCATCGCCGTCTGGTGCCTCTACATGATCGCGGTGTGGGGCCCGACGGTCCCGCTGGTGGCGACGGAGGTGGTGCAGGAGTACGGCCCGGGCGTCTACGGCCTGATCAACTCCGCTCTCGGCGCCGGCACCGTCGTCGGCGGGTTCCTCGCCCTGCGCCTGCGCCCCCGCCGCATGCTCCGCGCCGGCGCGCTCTCCCTCTTCGGCTTCGTCGGCTTCCCGGCGACGGTGGGCGCCGGTCTCGGCATACCGGCCATGGCCGTCGGCGCCGCCGTCGCCGGGGCCGGTATGTCCTTCTGGGGCGTGATGTGGGCGACCAGCGTGCAGACCCAGGTCCCGTCCGACGTCCTCAACCGCATCCACGCGTACGACGTGGCCGGCTCCCTCGCGATGATGCCGGTCGGCCAGGCCCTCGCCGGCCCGGCGGCCGGGCTGCTCGGCGCCGACCAGGTGCTGCTGGTCGCCGGGGCGATGAGCTTCGTGGTCGCGGGTGCGCTGCTCGCCGTGCCGGCGATACGGGACCTGGTGCGGGTCGATCCACCGACGGTGGGTTCGGCGACGGTGAAGGGTTCGCGTGAGCCGGCGCGGCAGACCGAGGACGGCTGACCGAGCATGGCTGACCGAGCACGGCTGACGGGTGGACCACCGACCTCGGAGAAGGTGAGCCGCCGCCCCGCCTCACGACCCCCCGCCACCCTCACCCGCCATGAACCCGCCGATCCGCTCCCGCAGGGACCGCGCGTCGAGGCCGTGCGCGGCGGCGTGTTCCTCCACGCGGCCGTAGCGCCGCAGCTCACGGCGGCCCACGCCGAGACCCAGCACCCGGTGGGGTAGGTCGGCGAGGGCGTCGTTCGCCGCCGCGGTCGACGTGCCCGCGAGGTACGGCTCGACGAGCACGACGTCGGTTCCGGCCGTCTCCGTGGCCCGGCGCAGAGCGGCCGCGTCGAAGGGCCGTACGGTCGTCGCGTACAGCACCATCACGTCCAGGCCCTCCACGGCGGCGAGCACCGCGTCCAGCATGGGCCCGACGGCGACGACCACGCCCGAACGGCCCTCGCGGACGGTGCGGAAGTGCTCCCCGTCGACCGGGAGCGCGTCCCGGTTGGCCTGCACGGACAGCCGTACGTACACCTTGTCGTCGCCCGCGGCGACGGCGTGCCGCAGCAGCGTCTCGGCCTCGTCCGGATGCCCCGGCACATGCACGGTCCAGCCGTCGAGGGTGTCGAGCAGCGCCACGTCCCCGGGGGACATGTGGGTGTACCCGCCCGCGGGCCAGTCGAAGGACGCGGCGGCGCTCACCAGCACCGCGCCCACGTCCTGATGGCCGAGATCCAGCTTGACCTGCTCGAAGGGCCGCTCGACGAGGAAGCTCGCGAAGGTGTGCACGACGGGCCGCAGCCCGGTGAGGGCCATTCCCGCGGCCGCACCGACGAGCAGCTGCTCGCGGATGCCGACGTTGACCACCCGGTCCGGGTGCCGGTGCCATGCCTCGGTGAAGGCGTCCCTGCCGATCTCGGCGAGGACGACCGCGACGCGCGGATCCTCGTCGAGCAGGCGCGAGACGACGGGGGCGAGACGGTCACGCATGGTGTCCATGGAGGATCGGGCCTTTCCGGAGGTGTCAGAAGTGGCGGACGTTCAGGCGGACTTGGGCTCGACCCGGGCCACGACCACGTGCGGGCGGCCCGGGTGCGGAGCGGTGAAGGCGGCGTACAGGGCCTCGTGGTCACGGCCGTCGACCGTGACGGCGGACCAGCCGGCCGCCTCGAAACGGGCGGCGATGCCGTCGGGCCGGGCGTGACTGGCGGAGGCGTTGTCGATCACGACGGTGTGCAGCCGGTCCAGTCCGGCGGGCCCGGCGAAGGCGATCGCCTCGTGGTTGCTGCCCTCGTCCAGCTCGGCGTCCCCGACCAGCACCCACACCCGGGGCGCGTCCAGGCCCTGGGCGCGCAGCCCCAGCGCCGTGCCCACGGCGATCGGCAGCCCGTGCCCCAGTGACCCGCTGCCGATCTCGGCCCCCGGCACGAGCACCCGGTCGGGATGGTGGCCGAGCGGCGAGTCGTACGCGCCGAAGCCCGGCAGCCAGTCCACGGGTACGAAGCCCTTGGCCGCCAGCACCGCGTAGTACGCCATCGGCCCGTGCCCCTTGGACAGCAGGAACCGGTCCCGCCCCGGATCGTCCACCCCCTCGGCCGCGACCCGCAGCACCCGGTCGTACAGCACCCACAGCGCGTCGAGCGTGGACGTCGCCGCCGGACCGTGCTTCTCGTCGCCCGTCATCAGTCCCATGAGCCGGGACAGGTCGCCGTACCCGTACGTACGGCCGCGTTCCTCGGTGATCGTCATGTGAACGATCGTGCAACCTCGAGCAAGGTTGAGGTCAAGCGTGTCCGCGGATAAACGAGTGCGCGACCACGGAGCCGAGTGCGGTATTGTTTCCATGCGTGTTCGGCCAGGGGAAATCCCAGGTCAGACGGCACCGGGACGTGGCGCAGCTTGGTAGCGCACTTGACTGGGGGTCAAGGGGTCGCAGGTTCAAATCCTGTCGTCCCGACGGTGTTCATCAGCGGGTCTGCCGACAGTGGCAGGCCCGCTGGATGCGTTTTGCGGCACGCGTTGTCGCGACACGACGGCCGATGCGCGGGCCCTGTCGGCAGCGGTGACGGCGTGGCGGGCGCTCGCCGGCCCTCGGTCCGCGCCTCCGTGCGCCTGCCGCCGGCCGGGAAAAACGCCTGGATTCCCCGGGCACCGTCACGGGACACTGCGATTCCTGGCCCTCCCGTACTCGCACTTCGGCGTCGACGTCGGCGCGAGCCGCGCGGGGGCCCAGTCGTCGCGCCCCGCGTTCGGCGGGCCGGCGCACGACAACACGGGGTGGGGATGGGAACGCCTGGATCGCGCGAGGTTCCGCCGCGCAGGGGCTCGGTGCTCCTGGCACTTCGTTACTACGGACGGGAGCTGTCCCGGCTCCGGTGGCTGACGGTGCCCGCGATGCTGCTGTCGGCGCTGGGCAACATCGGCCTCAACTACGTCGCGCCGCTGGTCGTCGCGAAGCTCGTCGGCCGCATCGCCGACGACGCGGGCATCGCCATCGGCTCGACGCTGCCCTACGTCCTCGGCTTCGCCGGCGTCCTGCTGCTCGCGGAGGCGCTGTGGCGGGTCGGCGTGCACTGCCTGAACCGGCTCGACGCCCTCGGCATCGAGCATCTGTACGTGATCGGCATGGACGAGCTGTTCGCCAAGGACGCCGCGTTCTTCCACGACAACTTCGCCGGGTCGCTGACGAAGCGGGTCCTGAGCTTCGCCTCCCGATTCGAGCAGTTCGTCGACACCCTGACGTTCTCGGTCGTGGGCAGCCTCGTACCGCTGCTGTTCGGGTCGGTGGTGCTGTGGCGCTACGAACCGCTGCTCGTGGTGGGTCTCCTGGCGATGATCGCACTGACCGCGCTGTGCGTGACGCCCCTCATCCGGCGCCGCCAGGCACTCGTCGACCAGCGCGAGGCGGCGATCGCCCGGGTGTCGGGCCACGTCGCCGACAGCCTGATGAACATGGACACCGTCCGGGCGTTCGCCGCGGAGGAACGCGAGGCCGCCGAACACCGGTCCCGCGTCGCGGAGTCGCGACGCCTCTCGCTGAGGTCGTGGGACTACGGCAACCTGCGCATCGACACGTTCATCGCGCCGATGTCGATCCTCACCAACGCGCTGGGCCTGCTGCTCGCGGTCGCGCTCGGCGGGGGCAGCCTCGGCGTGGAGGCGGTCGTGGTCGCCTTCACGTACTACACCAACGCGACGCGGATCATGTTCGAGTTCAACCAGATCTACCGCCGCCTGGAGAGCTCCATGACGGAGGCCGCGCAGTTCACCGAACTGCTGCTGACGCCGCCGACCGTGCTCGACCCGGCGGTGCCGGAGCCGCTGCTGCCCGGGGCCGCCGACGTCCGTTTCGACCGGGTGACCTTCGCCCACGCGGGCTCGGAGCCGCTCTTCGAGGGCCTCGACCTGACCGTGCCCAGCGGGACCAAGATCGGTCTCGTCGGCCGGTCCGGCGGCGGCAAGACCACGCTCAGCCGGCTGCTGCTGCGGATGACGGACATCGAGGCCGGCCGGATCCTCATCGGGGGCCAGGACATCAGCAGGCTGCGCCAGACCGACCTGCGCGGCATGATCGCCTACGTGCCGCAGGACCCGGCCATGTTCCACCGCACGCTGCGGGACAACATCGCGTTCGCCCGGCCGGACGCCACCGACGCCGAGATCCGCCGCGCGGCCGAAGCGGCGCACGTCACCGAGTTCGCCGACGCCCTGCCGGACGGCTTCGACACCATGGTGGGCGAGCGCGGTGTCAAGCTGTCCGGCGGACAGCGGCAGCGGGTCGCTCTCGCCAGGGCGATCCTGCGCGACGCGCCGATCCTGCTGCTCGACGAGGCGACCAGCGCCCTGGACTCGGAGAGCGAGATCCTCGTCCAGGAGGCGCTGTGGCGGCTCATGGAGGGGCGGACGGCGCTCGTGGTGGCGCACCGGCTGAGCACGGTCGCCACCATGGACCAACTCGTCGTCCTGGACCGCGGACGGATCATCGAGCAGGGCACGCACCACGAACTGCTCGCCTCGGGCGGCGCCTACGCGAAGCTGTGGCAGCACCAGTCGGGCGGCTTCCTCGACGACAGCTCCGCCGAGGACAGCCCCGCGCGGGCCGACCTGCACTGAACACGAGCCCGGTGGGTGCGGTCCCGCGCCTGCCGACAACCTCCACCCTCACTTCAGACCGATGTGCGCCCCGGGTCCCAGCGGCAGGTCGAAGCCGTAGAAGATCCCCAGGATCGCCAGCCACACCACCAGGAACGGCACGACGAAGATCGACAGCCGGGCGATGAGCGTCCCCAGCCGTGCCTCGGGCTCGTACCGTCGCAGCAGCGCGAGCAGCAGGAAGACGTACGGGTTCATCGGCGTGATGATGCCGGTCGCGGAGTCGCCGATGCGGAAGGCGGCCTGGCTGAGGGCTGGGCTCATGCCGAGCAGCATGAACGCCGGGACGAACACCGGACCGACCAGCGACCAGAGGGCGGACCCGGACACGATGAAGAGGTTGAGGCAGGCCGCCAGCAGGACGAAGGCGACGAGCGCCCAGAAGCCGGTCAGGCCGATGGCGTCCAGTCCGGCCGCCGCCTTCACGGCGAGCAGGATGCCCACGTTGGACCAGTTGAACAGGGCGATGACCTGGGCGGCGACGAACATCAGGACGATGTAGCCGGACATGTTCCGCACCGAGTCGGACATGGCGGTGACCACGCCCTCCGAACCGGTCAGCGCCTTGACGGTGAACCCGTAGGTGAGCCCGGCCAGCAGGAACGCGCCGAACAGCACCGGGACGATGCCGGCGAGCAGGGGAGAGGGCACGAGCGCGCCGCCCTCGCCGCGCAGCGGGGCGCCCTCGGGCAGCCACAGGGACAGGACCGCGCCCGTGTAGAGGAGGACGACCAGGGCCGTGAGCAGCAGGCCCCGCCGCTGGACCGGGGTGAGGGTGAGGTCCTGCTCCTCGGGCTCGTCGGCCGAGGCCGCGGCGGCGTCGTACGGGCTCAGGCGGGGTTCGAGGACGCGGCTGATCAGGAAGCCGCCCAGCAGGCCGAGGACGAGGCTGCTGGACGCGGTGAAGAAGTAGTTGACGAGCAGGTTGAGGTCGAGGCCCTGGGCGGCCGGGAGCACCGAGGCGGCCTGCTGGGTGATGCCGATGTAGAGGGCGTCGAGGGAGCCGATGGTGAAGCCGGCGGCGTAACCCGCGCCGACGCAGGCGAAGCCGCCGATCAGACCGGCCACGGGATGGCGGCCCGCGCTCTTGAAGACCACGGCCGCCAGCGGCGGCAGCACGATCGAGGCGACGTCGCTGACCATGTGCGCCTGACAGGCGATCAGCGCCACCAGATACGGCAGCGCCGCGCGCGGTGCGCGGGCCAGCGTGGCCCGCATGACGGTCTCCAGAAGGCCGGCCCTCTCCGCGACCCCCACCGCCATGATCATGAGCAGTACGGCGGCGATCGGCGGGAAGGTGGCGAAGTTGGTGACCATGTTCTCCGCCAGCCAGCGCACGCCCTCGCCGGTGAACAGGCCCGTGACGGCCTTCGTCTCGTCGGTGCCGGGGACGGTGACCTGCACGTCTGCGAGCGCCAGCGCGGTGGAGACGACGGCCAGGATCACGAAGAGGGCGGTGAACAGGACGATCGGGTTCGGCAGCGCGTTGCCCACCCGTTCGATGAGGGAGAGCGCGCGGTCGACGCGTCCGGGGCGACGCGTGTGCGGGGACTTGCTGTCGGGGGCGGGGAGGTCGGTGAGCGAGGACATCAGGGGCGCCTTCCGGTGTCGGCGGCCGGCGGCAGCAGGTCTTTGCGTACGACGCCGTCCTGGACGACGCAGACGATGTTCGCGGGGTCGCCGAGGACGCCGATGTCCTGGAGGGGGTCGCCGTCGCAGACGACGAGGTCGGCGGTGCGGCCGGCCGTCAGGGTGCCCAACCGGTCGGCGAGGCCGAGGAGTTCGGCGGAGGTACGGGTCCCGGCGACGATCGCCGCCATGGGGTCCATGCCCAGGTCCACCAGATAGGCGAGCTCCATCAGGTTCACGCCGTGCGGGCCGACGGCGGCGTCGGTGCCGAGCGCGATCCGGGCGCCGAACTCGATGGCCCGGGCGATGTTCTCCTTGGTGGTGCCGGACCAGCGGACCTTCTTCTGGTAGTGGTAGTCCGCCATCGTCTCCTTGTTGATGCCCGCGTACACGGTGGACAGCGTCGGTACGACGAACACACCCCGCTCGCCCGCCATGTCCAACGCCCGCTCGTCCAGGCCGTATCCGTGCTCGATGCTGGTGACGCCGCCGCGGATCGCGTTGAGGATGCCCGCGTTGCCCTGGGCGTGGGCGGCCACCGGCTTCCCGCCGTGCCGGCGGGCCTCGTCCACGACGGCACGGATCTCCTCCTCCAACAGGCCCTCGTCGTCCGGGTCGTCGTAGGGGCTGCCCATGCCGCCCGTGGCACAGACCTTCACCAGGTCCGCGCCGTCGCGCAAAACCCGGCGCACCGCGAGCCGGGCCGCGTCGGTGTCGTCGGCGATCTCCGACATCCCGGCGCTCAGGTCGGTGCCGTCGGGCAGCCGGACGTCGGCGTGGCCGCCGGTGTGGCTGATGATCCGTACGGCCGTGTGCAGCCGCGGACCGACGATCCGGCCGGACGCGACGGCCGTACGGAAGCCCGCCGAAAGCCCGCCCAGGTCACGGGCGGTGGTGATGCCGGCGTCGAGGGTCTGCCGCAGCCGGGTGGCCGTGTCCAGGGTGACCAGGACCGGGTCCAGCTCGGCGCGGCGGCCGGGCGGCGAGCCGTGCGCGTAGGCGAGATGGACGTGACAGTCGAAGAAGCCGGGCAGTACGGTGCGGCCACCGGCGTCGACGACCCGGACCGAGGAGTCGTCCTCGGCGACCGGGGGCGCCGTCGCGGCGGGACCGGCGTAGGTGATGGTGCCCTGGGCATCGATGGTGACGACGGCGTCGTCCACTGGGGACGAGCCGGTGCCGTCGATGAGCCGGGCACGGTGGACCCGTAGAGCGGTCCGGGTGGTCTCGGGCGTGGTGGCTTCCGTCATGGGGCGCGGTCGCTCCTTCGGTGTCGGCAACTGGCGAAGGGGAGTGTGGAGTGCGCAGGAAAACCCGATGTGACGATGCAGTTTTCGAGCCGGAATCCCCGGACGCGCGCAGGGAAGTGCCACCCGAGGGCGCGCAGGAAAGTGCCGCGGAGGACACCGGTGAGGAGGGCGCCGCCCTCGAACTCGACGAACTCGACCGGGGTGTCGTGCACGCCCTGCAGATCCATCCCAGAGCCCCGTGGACGCTCGTCGGCGAGGTGCTCGGGGTCAACCCGGTCACCGCCGCGCGGCGCTGGCACCGGCTCCAGGAGGCGGGTCTGGCCTGGGTGACCGCCTACCCCCGGCTGGACAACTCGCGGATCGTGGTGACCGGCGTGATCGAGGTGGACACCGAGCCGGGCGTCGCCGAGGACGTGGCGCAGGCGCTCGCCGCGGACCCGGCGGTGCCGAACATCAAGCTCACCGCGGGCGGACGGGACCTGGTGGCCGCCGTACAGGCCCGCAGCCTCGACGAGTTGGCCCGCCTCACCACGCTCCTGTTCCAGCGCACACCGGGCATACGGGCGACCCGGACCCATGTGTCGACCGGCGTCCCCACCGAGGGCAGCCGATGGCGGCTGCGGAGCCTGGACGCGGCACAGAGCGCGCGGATCGAGGCGGCCGCCCCCTCACCGGCTCTGCCCGCGCCCGCCGCCGAGGCCCGCTGGGACGACCTGGACGCGGGCCTGCTGGAACTGCTGAGCACGGACGGGCGCATGTCCTTGCGCGAGCTGTCGGCACGGACCGACACCAGCCTCACCACCGTGCGCCGCAGACTCCAGTCCCTGCTCGCCGCCCGGCTGAGCCTGCGCTGCGACCTGGCCCGGCCGCTGTCGGGATGGCCGCTGTCCGCCGTGTACTTCGCCTCGGTGCCGGGCCGGTTCGTGGCGGAGACCAGCCGGGTGCTGGCCGGGGTGCGCGAGGTCCGCTCCTGCGCGATCACCGCGGGGCCGTACAACCTGGTCGTCGACGTCTGGCTGCGCGACCTGCACGACGTGCACGCCTTCGAGGCCCACCTCTCACGCAAGCTGCCGCGCCTGACCGTCGCCGACCGCTCCGTCGTGCTGCGCACGGTCAAGCACATGGGGCGGCTGCTCGACCACGACGGCCGCAGCGTAGGAGTCGTACCGCTCCAGCACCCGCAGGGTCCCCGGTCCGTCGCTGCGGGGCCCGTTGCCGGTTCGGCCCTCTGAGGGGAGCGCTGCCTCAGGCCGCTGCTCGGTCGCCGACTCCCCCAGGTCAAGCCGACCTCAAGCGGGGTGTGAGTGACGCGGAAGGCATCCATACTTTGCGGCGTGTGACGCCTGGGAAGGTGCGTGTTCCGCGCGCCGCTCCGGCACCATCGAGACGTTCGCCGCACACCGCGATCCCCGGAGTACGCCATGCCCCGTTCCGAAGCCCGCGTCGTCACCGACCGACCGCAGCGCTACGCCAAGCAACTCGCCTCCCACCTCGGCCGCCGCAGTCGGACCAGCTGGGACGAGGAGACCGGCGAGGGCCGCCTGGTCTTCCAGAACGGCACCGGCGCGCTCACCGCCGTCGACGGCGCCCTGCTGCTCTCCGTGGAGTCGGAGGCCGAACACCTCGACCTGCTCGAAGACGTCGTCGGCCGGCACCTGGTCCGTTTCGGCACCAAGGACGAGCTGGTCGTCGAGTGGCGACGCGACACGGGCGAGCCCGGCACCACCCAGCGCAGGACCGAAGATCCGGAGTGAGCCCCGCACGACTCGGCGCCGGTTCGAAGCCGGCGAAGGATCCACCACGATCCCCGCACCGGCGACCAACCACGACCGGCACTGCCGCCGTCGGACCGCTCAGACCGAGCAGCCCACGTGCGCCAGCGCCTGCTTCAGCAGCACCCCGTGCCCGCCCGGCATCTCGCTCTGCATCGCGGGCGACAGGGCGTCCTGCGGGCTGAACCAGACCAGGTCGAGGGCGTCCTGGCGGGGACGGCAGTCGCCGCTGACCGGGACGACGTAGGCGAGGGACACCGCGTGCTGACGGGGGTCGTGGTACGGCGTGATGCCCTGGGTGGGGAAGTACTCGGCGACGGTGAAGGGCTGCAGGGAGGCCGGGACCCGGGGCAGCGCCATCGGGCCGAGGTCCTTCTCCAGGTTGCGCAGCAGGGCGTCGCGGACCCGTTCGTGGTGCAGGACGCGGCCGGAGACCAGGGTCCGGCTGACCGTTCCGTCGGACCCGATGCGCAGCAGCAGGCCGACGCTGGTGACTTCGCCGCTGTCGTCGACGCGCACGGGCACCGCCTCGACGTACAGGATCGGCATCCGGGCGCGCGCCATCTCGAGCTCGTCGGAAGTGAGCCAGCCGGGCGTGGTATCGGTCATGTCAGACATTGCTTGATCATACTTTCCGGGAATCGCGAACGCTCAGTCGCTGTGGCGGTCGGTGCTGGGCGGGTGGGGATCGGTGTCGGTCGGGGGCAGTCCGTAGAGGCGGCGGGCGTTGTCACCGCCCGCCCACGCCGCGATCCGCAGCGCGTCCGGCAGACTCAGCTCGTCGGCGTCCACCCGCTCCTGGAGCAGGCCGGCCAGGCCCTGCCGGAAGGCCAGCGCGCCGAGGTGGTAGAACTCCGCCACACCGTACGCGTCGGAGCTGTACAGCAGTTTGCGGAACGGCGTGATCTCCGTCGCCTCCGCCAGGACCGCCCCGGCCCGGGCGGGACCGACGTGGTGCAGGATGAGCCCCACATCGAGGTACACCTGTTCGAACACCGCCGACAGATAGGCCGCCTGGCGCTGGTAGGGCCAGCAGTGCAGCAGGAGCACCGGGATGGTGCCGGCGGTCAGGTGCAGCCAGTCCGTCAGGTGCGTGGGATCCACCCGGTGCAGCCGGATGTCCGCGTCCCCGAAGCCGGTGTGCAGCTGGAGGGGCAGTCCCAGGTCCACGGCGGTCCACAGCAGCTGCCGTACGAGGACCGGATCGGCCAGCCGGCCGCCGCCCTCGGCGAGCCAGCGCCGGGCCGCCTCGGTGACGTCCGTGTCCGAGGGCCTCGCCGGGTCCAGGTCGAAGCCGGTGCGGTAGGCGGCGACGGACTTCACCGCCACCACACCGGGCCGCCGTACGGCCTCCAGCGCGGCAGCGCGAAACGTTTCCGCGTACGCGTCGGGTTCGACCCCGCCCGCCGCCACCGCCTCGGCGACGGCCTCCAGCCGTACGACCTCGTACGCCCGGCCGCCCGCGGCCTTCGCCAGTTCCCGTGGCGCGGTGAGCCGGTCCGGGGTGAACCCGGTGTCGACGCAGAACACCTCGGTGCCCGCGGCGGCGAGGAACCGGCGGTTCACCTCGCGCGCGCCCAGCTCGGCCCGCCGGGCCAGGTAATCCTCGGCGGGCGCGTGGCGCGGCAGGTCCAACAGGGGAGCGCAGTGGCGGCGGACGGCCACGCCGACCGGACTGTCGAACGGTGAGATCCCCGGCCACGCCTCGCCCTCGGTGAGCATCGACTCGAAGCCGGCCCGGTCGAGGTCGGCGGTGATGACCCCATGGCAGTGGTGGTCCACGAGCCGCAGGGCGGCGAGTTCTTCATGCACGGGACCCGCGCCCATGTCAGTACTTCCAGCGGTACGCCGCCGCCACGCCCTCGTCGTCAAACCCGGCGACGGCCGCGATCTCCCCCAGGCGTACGGCGATCACCGCGTCGGCGAGGACGGGGCCCAGCGCGGTCCGCGGCACCTCGTCGGCGCGGAACGCCTCGACCGCCTCGGACAGGGTGGCCGGCAGCCGTCGTACACCCCGGGCCGCCGCCTTCTCGGCGTCGAGCCGGGCCGGATCCCCGGTGGTCTCCTCGGGCAGCGGCGTGGACGAGGCCAGGCCGTCCAGACCGGCGGCGATCAGACCGGCGAGCGCGAGATAGGGGTTGGCGGCCAGATCGACCGGCTTGACCTCCAGGTTCGCGGCCCGGTCACGGACACCCGCGGTGCCCGTGATCACGCGCAGCGCCGACTCGCGGGTCTCGCGACCCCAGGCGGTGAACACCCCGGCCCACTGGGACGGTTTGAGCCGCAGATAGCTGGCCGGGCTCGGCGCGGTCACGGCCGTGAGAGCGGGCAGGTGGGCGAGCAACCCGGCCGCGAAGGACTCGGCCTCGGCCGTCATGCCGTACCGGCCACCGCCCCCGGAGTGCAGGTTCGTGCCGCCGCGCCAGGCGGAGAGGTGGATGTGGCCGCCGTTGCCGACGCCCTCGGCGAAGACCGCCGGGGCGAAGGAGACGACGAAGCCGTGGCGCCCCGCCACCGCGCGGATCGTCTGCCGGACCAGCACACTGCTGTCGGCCGCCGCCACCGGGTCCAGCGCGCCCACCGAGACCTCGAACTGCCCGGCCGCGTACTCGGGATGGAGCTGCTCGACCTCAACCCCCTGCGCCGCCAGGGACGCCAGCAGGTCGGCGGTGTAGTCACCGAGCTCGACCTGCCGGGTGGCGCTGTACGCCGGTCCCGTCGTCGCGGGCACGAAGTCCCCGGCGGCCGACGGCCCTTGACCGACGGCCCACTCGATCTCGATGCCCGCTTTGAAGGCCAGGCCGTGCCGCTCGGCGGCCTCCCGGACGATCCGGCGCAGGAGAGTACGCCCGCAGGCCGGATGCGGCTCGCCCTCCTGCGTGATCCGGTCGACCGGCGCCCACGCCCAGCCGGGCTGCCCGGCCAGCGCCACCAGTCGGTCCAGGTCGGGATACAGCCGCAGATCGCCGTCCGGTGAGCCGAGCACGTCGGTGGCGACGATCGAGTCGTCGGCGAGGAAGGTGTCGAACACGGGCGACATGCCGACGCCCCAGGTCACCGCCGCGGCGAGTCGCTTCGTCGGGACGGTCTTGACCCGGGTGACGCCCGCGGTGTCGACGTAGGACAGGACGATGCCGTGCACGCCCCGGTCGGCCAGCTCGTCGGCGAGCGCGGCGGCCCGTTCGGCCTCTCCGGGACGTCCGCCGGGGACGGGGTCGGCAAGGGTGGTCATACGTCCTCCATGACTCCATGACGAGCTCGGCCGGATCGGCGCCTGCGTCAGGGTTTCACGGCCACCGCGCCGAACTGCGGTACCACGACGGGGGAATCGGGCTCGGCACGCCACTGCGAGCACGACACGAGTCCCGGCTCCAGCAGCTCGAGTCCCTCGAAGAACGCGGCGATGTCCTCGCGGCTGCGGGCGCAGATCGGCGGCGTGGCGTTCTCGTTCCAGAACTTCATCGCCGGGATCTGGCCCTCGCCGCCGAGGTCGGCGTCGAAGGTGGGGTGCGTCAGGGCCAGGTAACTGCCGGAGGGCAGCTCGGCCATGACGCGACGCGCGATGTCCCGCGCCTTTGCGGTGTCCAGGACGAAGTTGAGGATGCCCAGCATCATGACCGCGACCGGCTTGCTGAAGTCGAGGGTCTGCGCGGCCCGTTCGAGGATGGCGTCCGGGTCGTGCACGTCGGCGTCGATGTAGTCGGTGACGCCCCCGCTGGTGCTGGTGAGCAGGGTGCGGGCGTGCACCAGGACGATGGGGTCGTTGTCGACGTAGACGATCCGCGACTCGGGTGCGATCCGCTGGGCGATCTCGTGGGTGTTGTCCACCGTCGGCAGCCCGGTGCCGATGTCGAGGAACTGGCGGACGCCCTGCTCCTCGGCGAGGAACCGGACCGCCCGGCCCAGGAACCAGCGGTCGGCGCGGGCGATCTCCCGGATGATCGGGAACATCCCGGCGACGTGCTCGCCGACCTGCTGGTCGACCTCGTAGTTGTCCTTGCCGCCGATCCAGTAGTTCCACACGCGCGCGTTGTGCGCCACACCGGTGTTCAGCCTCGCCGACCCGCCGGGCGGGGTGTGGCTCTCGCTCACGTCTTCGCTCCTTCTCGCGCCTGCTGCCGTCGCCGCCATTGTGCCGTCCGATGATCAGCTTGTCCCGGAAACGGCCGAGCCGAAAGGCGGTTCGCAGGGGCGGGAGCGGGCGGTCAGTCGATCTCGCCGGGGTCCGCGGCGGGCGTCCGGCCCGCCTGTACGTCCTTCAGCCGCTGGGTGCCCTGCTCGACCGCCCGCTCGACCGAGTCGTCCTCACCTCCGTCGAGACCGCCGGCGGTGACGGTGATCGCGTCGGTGCCGACCCGGACGACGGCGACGTCCAGGGTGAGGGTCGCCGGTGTGTCGGCGGCCGTGCCCTGCACGGTCACGTGCAGGCCCTGGCGGGCGTCGCCCACGTTCGGCACGGAGGTCTCGGTCACCTGGACCGTGCGCTCGTCGCCTGTGTCATCGGTCGCCGTGAACTGGTCGCACTCGGCGGGCAGGGTCTTCAGCCAGGCCAGGGACTCGTCGAGGGCCACCTTGTCGTAGGCGGCGACCTGCTGGAGAAGGCGGGAGTCACCCTGCTCGAAGCCCCTGAGCGCGCCCGCCCCGGACGGCTTGCCCAGCAGGTCGTCGCTGTAGAGGGTGTCGAGCAGTTGCTGGCAGTCGGCGGCGTCGGTCTTGGCGGTCAGGAACTCCGCGACGTCGACCTCGCCGACGAGCATGTTCTCGCGCCAGGAGGCGGCCTCCTTGTCGCCCACCTGCGCCCAGTCGTCCTCCATGTCGGCCTCGGTGAGCAGCGCGGCCCGGGCCCCGGCCGCGGTGAGGCGGCCGGCCGACGAGGCGGTCGGCGAGGCGGTGGGCGACTTCGCGGCCAACGGCGAGGCGGCGACTTCCGCGGCCGCGGCACCGCCGTCGCTGTCGCCGTCGTCGTCCGAGCAGGCCGCGGTGGCCATCAGCGCGCCCGCCGCCAGGGCCGAGGCGAGGAACCGGACGGAACGCGAGGACGGACGAGCGGTCATCGAGGGTGCCTCCTGAGAACGGGGTACGTCTCCTCAGCGCACCACCGGCCCTCTCCGCCCACCAGCGCACGGGCCTGTTCGAGTGAGGGGCGCCACGGGGTGGCGCGACTTCGCGACTTGAGGAGAGAGAGCGCGTTTCTCATTACCGACGAGTACCCCGCTGTGTGATGCGCGCGATACCTGAGGTACGGTCTCACCGGTCCGCAAGCACTCACAGGCTGCAGACCGCTACGCGCGGTGGCGAAGGGGCGGCAGAACCATGGAGTTCCACCTGGTCGACCAAGGGGAGTCGGCGCCGAACGGCGCGCGGCTCGAAGACCTGGACCCGGAGCCCCTGCTGACCCGGGACTACGAGACGCGTCCCGGGCTCGTCTACGAGCGGCTGCGACAGCGCCACGGTCCGGTCGCGCCGGTCGACCTGCTCGGCGTGCCCGCGTGGCTCGTCCTCGGCTACCGCGAGTCGCTCGAGGTGCTGCAGGACGACGCCGGGTGGCCCAAGGGCCTGGAGAACTGGCGGGCCCGGTCGGAGGGCCGGGTGCCCGCCGACTGGCCACTGGGCCCCTCCCTCGAGGTCAACCACGTGCTGATCCAGGGCGGTCCGGGCTACCCCGCGCTGCGCACCGCCTGGGACGCGGCACTCCGGCCCTTCCAGGATCCCCGGCACCCCCAGGCCAAGCGGCTGAAGTCGGCCGTCACGGTCTACGCCGACGAGCTGATCACTCTGCTCGCCCAAGGCGGCGGCACCGGCATGGCCGACCTGTCGGCGCAGTTCTCCCGACCGCTCCCGCTGATGGCGGCGAGCCACCTGCTCGGCTTCCCCGGCTCCCAGGGCGACGACGCCCTCATGGACATGTGGCGGGTGCTGGACGCGGGCCCGGACGCCGAACCCGCCCTGGAGCGGCTTCTGAAGACGCTCTCGGAGCTGGCCGCCGCCAAGCTCGAGCGACCGGGGGACGACTTCCCCTCCCACCTGCTGGCCGCACATCCCGACCTCTCGGTCGACGAGCTGGCCCGGGAACTGTTCATGCTGCTCGGCATGACCTCCGACCACGTCGGCATCCTCATCTCCAACACCGTGGTCGAGGTGATCTCCGGAGAGCGCGAGGGCGGAGTGCGCACCACCCTGTCCGCGGGAATGGTCCGGGAGACCATGAACCGGGTGGTCATGCGCAAGCCGCCCCTGGTCAACTTCGTCCCGCGGTTCGCGACCGCGGACACCCGGCTCGGGAACTACACCATCCACGCCGGCGACCCCGTGTGGGTGTCCTCCGCCGCCGCGCACGCCGACCCCCTCTTCTCCGGGCAGATGACACCGGGCTCCTCCACCATCAGCAGCCGGGCGCACCTCTCGTGGGGTGCGGGGCCCCGCCAGTGTCCGGCCCGCGAGCTGGCGTCGACGATCGCGGCGGCCGGAGTGAGCCGCCTCTTCGAACGGTTCGGGCACCTGGAACTCGCCCTCCCCGTCGACCAACTGCCCTGGCGCTCCTCGCCGTTCATGCGAGGGCTGCGCTCGCTGCCCGTGCGCTACGAGCTCACCGCATCGCCCGCACGGTATGTCCCGGCGCTCCCGGAGGCCGAGACGCCCGCCGCGGACGTACCGGACCAGGCAGCCAAGCGCCGGTCGTCGCTGTGGCGGTACCTGACGGGCCTCATCCGCTCGGACGGCTGAGCGGCGGTCAAGTTCCGGCCCGCACCTGCCCGTTCTGCCACGCCCAGGCCGCGATCTCCACCCGGTTCCGCGCCGCCAGTTTGAGCTGGACGCTGGACAGGTGCGTCTTGACCGTGGACAGGGAGACGTACAACTCGGCGGCGATCTCCGCGTTGGTGCGGCCGAGGGCGACCAGGCGGACCACGTCGAGTTCGCGGTCGGTGAGGGGTTCGGCGGGGGGCGCCGGACGGGCCGGGGCGCTCGGCTGCGGGGTCTCGGTGACGTGTCTGAGGAGACGGACGGTGACCGACGGGGAGACCAGGGAGTCGCCGGCCGCGGCCGCGCGGACCGCCTCCGCCAGCAGGGTCGGCCCCGAGTCCTTGAGCAGGAACCCGCACGCGCCGCCGCGCAGCGCCCCGTACACGTACTCGTCGAGGTCGAAGGTGGTCACCACGACCACCCGCATCGGGTCGGCGACCTGAGGCCCCGCCAGCATGCGGGTGGCCTCGAGCCCGTCCAGCTTCGGCATCCGGATGTCCAGCAGGCACACGTCCGGTCGCACCTCGCGGGCCAGCGCGACGGCCTCCTCGCCGTCGGCGGCCACGGCGACCACCGTGATGTCGGGCTGCGCGTCCAGGAAGAAGCGGAAGCCGGTACGGACCATCTCCTGGTCGTCGGCGATGAGGACGCGGATGGGGGCGCCGGGCGGGGTGGGGCTCGTCATGGCTCGATCATGCCTCAGGGGTTGGAGGGTGAGGGCCCGCCGGCAGGTGCGGCGGGCCCCGGCGCTCTTCAGTCCGCGGTCGGGGCCGGACCGTCCGTGACCTTCCGCAGCAGCGGTCTGCTGCCGGCGATGGCGGCGAACATCGCCAGCGCGCCGACGACCACGCACGCGGCCAGCTGCAGGGCCCCGGTGGTGTTGATCGTGACGTCGGCCGCCTTGTTGAGCTGGTAGGAGCCGTAGACCCCCATCGCGGTGGTGCCGCCGGCCAGGACGACCAGGGGCAGGACCGTCTCGCGCACCCGGGCCCGGTTCAGCACCCGCAACGGGGTGCCGGCCAGCCGCAGCAGGCCGTACACCCGCCGCCGGTCCAGGACGTTCGCCGCCGCGGTGAGTCCGGCGGAGGCGGTCGCCAAGGCGAAGCTCAGGGCCAGGGTGGCGGTGCTGACGTCGGAGACGCGGTCGATGGCGATGCGGTCGGGCGCCGTCGCGTAGTCCTCGGTGTACGGGGGCGTGCCCGCCGCGACGGCGGTGAGGGCGGTGACGGCCGCGTCGATCCGCTCCGTACCGCCGACGACATGGGCGATCACCCCCGGGTTGCCGCCCAGCAGATTGCCGGAGTCGTCGGCGCCGCCGGTCGTGACGGTCGCGGTGACGCCCGCGCGGTCGAGCAGTGTACGGGCCTCGGTGGCGGTGTGCCGGGCCTCGGCGGCGCTCGGGGAGACCACGGCGACCTGATTCCCGTAGTCCGAGCCGCCCAGCTGACTGCCCAGCTGGCTCACGGAGAAGAATCCGGCCACGAATCCGGCGAGCACCAGACCGCTGACGGTGCGCCAGGCGCCGCGCGGGTCGTCGCTGAGCCGCCGCGCGGCCAGCAGGGTCGCCGGGCGGCGGGCGAAGCGGCCCACGATCCGGCCCAGCCGGTCCACGACCCACGGCCCGAACAGCCAGAACGTGCCGTAGAACAGCCCCAGCAGGACCAGCGCCTGCCGGGACGACAGCTCGCCGCTGCCCGCGGACTGCCATATGTAGAGCAGGGCCACCGCGAACAGAGCGAACCGGATCCAGCGGGTGCGGCGCGGATTCGCCTCCTGGGCCACGCCCAGCGGCGCGGTCGCCACCTGGCGCAGCATCGACACCGCGCTGACGGTGAGGAGCACCGTGACACCGGCCACCACGGCGGCGCACCACGGCAGGCCCACCCACAACTGATCGGTGTACCAGCCGCCGACGCCGTACGGGACCTCGGCGAGGATCGGCAGCAGCGCCACGTACGCGAGCGCGCCCGTCAGGGCCCCGGCCGCGCCGACCGCCGCCGCCTCGACCGCGGTCATCGTGAGGATCTGCCGGGGCGTGGCCCCGGCCAGACGCAGCGCGGCCAGCCGTTGCTCGCGGCGGGCCGCGCCGAGCCTCCCGGCCGCCGAGGACAGCACGACCACGGGCATCGCCAGCAGCACCAGACCCAGCAGCACCATCCCCTTGTCCAAGCCGGTGAGCAGGGGCTTCTGCGTTCCGGAGAACCCGGAGATCTCGGCACGGGCACTCTGCCCCTCGTCGAACCACGGAGTGCTGCCCTCGGCCGCAGCGGACACCGCCGGGTGGCCCGGCGCCCGTCCCACCACGGCGACCAGTTCGTCGGGCGAGGCGAGACCGGCGGCGCCGATCGTGCCGTACGACGTCACCTTCGGGAAGCGGTCGGCCAGTTGGTTCGCGGGGAGCCCGCGCAGCAGCGCGGCCAGGGCGGGGGAGACGTACACCTCGCCCTTCTCGGGGAAGGCGCTCAGGCCGGGCGGGGCGGGGGTCGTCCCGCGGCCGGGCAGTCGAGCCAGCGAGACGACGGTCACGGGCTCGTGGCGGACGTACGTCGTGGCGAGCGCCTGGACTGCGGTGGCCCGCTTCGCCGGTACGGCGTCGGGGGTGCGCCAGGTCGTGTGGTCGGCGCGGATGCCGGCGCCGGAGGTGGCGGCGATCATCACCAGCATGACGAACGCGCCGACGGCGGCGGCCCCGGCCGCCAGCAACTGGCTCTGCAGGCCGCGGCGGCCGGAGGACCGGGCCAGATGCCAGGTCAGGGGCAGGACGGGGGAACGCATCGGAGTCTCCGGAGGTTCTGGGCGCGAGGGTCTCAGGCGGCCGTGTACTGGGTGTAGTGGGTGATCAGGCCGTCCCGGACCTGGAGGACGCGGTCGCAGTGGGCGGCGACATCCGCGTCGTGCGTGACCATGACCAGGGCGGCGCCCTGCTCGCGGGTGACCGAGGTCAGCAGTCGGACGACCTCCGTGCTGGTGGTCTGGTCCAGGGCGCCGGTCGGCTCGTCGGCGAAGACGACGTCCGGTTCGACGACCAGGGCGCGGGCGATCGCCACCCGCTGGGTCTGACCGCCGGACAGCTGGCCGGGCCGGCGCTTCTCCAGCCCGTCGATGCCGAGCGGGGCGAACCAACGGCGGGCCCTCTCGACGGCCCGCCCACGGGGCATGCCTTCCAGCATCAGCGGCAGGGCCACGTTCTCCTCGGCGGGCAGCTCCGGCAGCAGCTGGCCGAACTGGAAGACGAACCCGAAGCGCTTCCGGCGCAGCGCGCTGAGCCGGTTCTCGCCCAGCTTGTCGATGCGCTCCCAGCCTTCGCCCGGCGGGACCCCCGTCTCGCTTCGCTCGCTGCGCAGCAGCACCTGCCCGCCGTCCGGGCGGACGATCCCGGCCAGGGTGTGCAGCAGGGTGGACTTGCCGGACCCGGACGGGCCCATGATCGCCAGCGAGTCGCGCTCGCCGACCTCGACGTCCACGCCGGACAGGGCGGTGGTGGAGCCGTACTTCTTCACGAGGCCGTGACCGGCCAGAACGGTGTTCATGATGTGGCGGGGCCCTTTTCTAGCGCTCGAACTTCCAGGTGACGGAGTGGGCCGTGGCCTTGACCACGGTCACCGGTATGTCGACGGTCTCGCCGTCGCTCTTCTTGCCGGTGCAGGTGACGGTGGCCCCGGCGACGGCCTTGAGGCCGGTGGGACAGGTGACCCCGGAGACCTTCGCCCCGACCCAGGGCAGCGGGTGGTACTTGCTCTCGGTGCGGCCCGCGACGATGTCGGCGGCCAGTGCCCGGTGTCCGCCGACGGACACCCCGGAATCGTCGTTCAGCCCGGTGGTCGACTGTGTTCCGGACAGCAGATGGGTGCCGACACCGAAGACGGCCGCGACGGCGGCGGCACCGCCGACGGCACCGACGAGGAACTTGCGCTGCATCACGTACTCCTGAGGGCTCTGATGGCTGGGGCGCAGGCTGCGGCTCCGCCTGCTGAGGAAGTGGCTCCACCCTCGCCCGCGCACCCGGCCGCGCGCCTCGGCCATACGGTCAGGGTTCACGCGGTGCCGCCTCGACCGTTCGGCCGATCCCGCCGCCGTCCGCGCCGCATACCGTGAGCGGCATGAGATCCGTTTCTCCCCGGGGCCTGGCCAGGGGCTTCGGCGTCGGCGCCCTGCTCAGCGCGGCGACCGTCGACCTGGCCTACGCCGCCGGCCAGGACGCCGGCGCCTGGCCGACCGCGGTCGTGCTGCTCGTCGGCGGCGCCGCCGTGCTGTGGCCCGCCGACCGGCGCCCCGCCTGGCTCACCCCCCAGGTGCGCACGGTCGTGCCCGCCGTGGTCTCCGGCCTCTGCACACTGGCCACGGTGGAGTACCCGGAGGCGCTGTTCGGCCCGGGCGAGCTGAGCATCCTGCTGTGCCTGTTCTTCATCGCGGTACGGCACTGTCCGCGCGGATCGGTCGTGGCGTGCGGCGCGCTCGTCGGCGGTGCCGTCCTGGCGCTGCCGGTGCGGGCCCTGCGCAGCGAGCCGGACACCATGCAGGGCTTCATGCTGATCGCACTGGTCCTGATCGGACTCACCGCCGGGTTCGCCGCCTATCTGCGCTCCATGGACTACCGCCGGACCGTGGCCGTGAGTGAGACCCGCCGCTCGGAGCGCCTCGCCATCGCCGCCGACCTGCACGACTTCGTCGCTCACCACGTCACCGGGATCCTCGTCCAGAGCCAGGTGGCCCGCATGATGGCCGACTCGAGGCAGGACGAACTCGACCCCGTCCTCGCCGGCATCGAGCGCGCCGCGACCGAGGCGCTGGCGTCCATGCGCCGCACGGTCGGCGTGCTGCGCGACGCCGGCACCGACCCGGCCGACCGCCGCCCGGTGGGCGACCTCGCCGGCATCGCCGACCTCACGGAGGGCTTCGCGGGCCCCCTTCAGAAGGTCGCTCTGCTCCGCGACCCCACCGTCCACGACGACCTTCCGCACGAGGTGCAGGCGGCCGCCTTCCGCGTCGTCCAGGAGGCGCTGACCAACGTACGGCGCCACGCGGGCGACGCCACCCAGGTCACCGTCCGCCTACGCCACGACGAGGGCCGACTGGAGGTGTCGGTCACTGACGACGGCCGCGGCGGCAGCCGGCTCCCGGACGCCGCACACGGCGGTGGCTTCGGCCTCGTCGGCCTGAAGGAGCGGGTGACGGCGCTGGGGGGCGACCTGCACGCGGGGCCGCGCGGCGGGTACGGCTGGGAGGTGCGGGCGGTGTTCCCGACGTGAGGGGATCGGAGGGTGCGCACGACTGTCGCGCAAGGCGTAGTGAACGGGCTGGCGTCAAGGCATCAGGGCGTCGGTGTCGGGGCGTCGGTTCTTGGGCGTCGGTTTCAGGGCTTGAGGCCGACCGCGCCGTACAGCGACACGGGCCCCTGCCCGTCGGGTTTCTCGCCTTCCGCGGTGAGCTCCGGATGCCAGTCGGCGACCGACACGATTCCCGGCTCCATCACCTCGAGCCCCTTGAAGAATCCGCCCATCTCGGCCTGCGACCGGGCCACGAGTGTCACCCCGCCCGCCGCATAGGCGGCGATGCCCCGCCGTACGTGCTCCGGCTCGAAGTCCGCCGTCATCGCCGACAGCACCAGGCAACTGCCCGGCGCGAGGGCCTCGACGAGAGCGTCCACCAGCTCGTACGCGCCGTCCTCGTCCGCGACGAAGTGCAGCAGGGCGATCAGGGACAGGGCGATGGGCCGGTCGAAGTCGAGGACGCGGCGGGCCTGTTCGAGGATGCCTCGCGGATCGCGCGCGTCCGCCTGGAGATACTCCGTCACGCCCTCGGGGGTGCCGTGCAGCAGGGCCTCGGCGTGGGCCAGGACGATCGGGTCGTTGTCGACGTAGACGACCCGGGCGTCCGGGGCGACGGACTGGGCGATCTGGTGGAGGTTGGGCTCGGTGGGTATGCCCGTGCCGATGTCGAGGAACTGGCGGATGCCCGTCTTACGGGCGAGCCGGCGGGTGGCCCGCTGCATGAACCGGCGGTTGGCGTGGGCCGCCCGCGGGGCTCCCGTCTCGATGGCCATGATCTGTCGGCCGAGTTCCTCGTCGACTGGGTAGTTGTCCTTGCCGCCGAGGAACCAGTCGTAGACCCGTGCCGGATGAGGTCTGGTGGTGTCGATCCGGCTCGGACCGGTCCGAGCCGTAGCCGTCCGATTCATAGCCGTCTGACTCGCATCGGTCCGGCTCGTGTCGGTTCGGTGGACGGCCGGCTCGGTCACGCCGTACTCCTCTGCTCGACAAGGCCCGCGCAACACCCGGCAGGCTGTTCGAGCAGTCTGGCACGATCATGCGACGTGGCAGAGGCGGTCTTCGGCCACCTGTTCGGCCAAGCGCTGCCGCGTCAACGCGGCGGCGGGCACGGCCGGTTCGGCCACTTCGACCGGTCCAACGGGATCGGCCGTCCTGGCCGGTCGGTCACGGCTTGAGCGGGTCGTGGCCGATCGTCATCAGGCGCTGGCGGCGGGCCGTGTCCTCGGCCGCCGGCTCGTTCTCCATATCCGTCTCTTCGACGACGGTGTCGACGACCTCGTGCATCACCCTGAGGTCGTTGTCGGTGAGATCCGTGCGCCGCTTCTGCAGGATCGCGAGGACGTGCTGCCCCGTGGGCGTACCCGCGTTCTCCGGCAGCGGCTCCGTGTTCTCGTCGGCGTCGCGGACCCGCAGCCATGCGGCCAGCTCCTGCGAGGTCATGTTCACCACGCGGTGGAAGTCCTCCCACAGCGCGTCGAGCTCGAGGGCGTCGGTCATCGAATGCCCCTTCGTACGTATGGGTTCGGGCGTTCGGGCGCTGGTCAGCTGTCCTTGGGCCAGTTCTCCGCATCGAACATCCAGCGCTGCTTCTCCAGTTCGGCGGTGACCGTGATCAGCAGGTCCTGGGTGACCGGGTCGGCCTTCTCGGTCGCCTCGATGCGCTCGCGCAGCCGGCCGATCGCCGCCTCCAGGGCCTCGACCATCACCTCGACGACGTCCGAGTCACGGACCCAGCCGTCCTTCGGGCTGGGCAGGGTGAACGCCGACGCGATCGTCTCCGGCCGGCCGTCGGGCGGCAGACCGAGCGCCGAGGAGCGTTCCGCCACGGTGTCGGCGAACTCGCGTGAGGCCGTGACCACTTCGTCGAGCTGGAAGTGGATCGAACGGAAGCGCGGGCCCACCACGTTCCAGTGCGCCTGCTTCCCGATCAGGGAGAGCCCGAGAAGGTCCACCAGCGTGCTCTGCAGTGCGTCCCCGGTGACCTGACGGGCGGCTTCGGGAATCGTGCTCTTCACGACAGTCATACGGTGCTTCTCCTTGCGGCGTCGTCTGTGGTGGTGCGGAGCAGTGCGTCTCGCCCTCCTCCTCGCGGCAACCACTCCTGGCGGCGCGGGTGCCCAGGGCGAACCGGTGCAAACGCCTCGCCGGGGATCTTCCCCAGGAGTCACGGGCAGGGCGGCAGACCGCGCGGCGCCCTGTCCGCCGTACGGCCCTACGACCGACGACGTCTGCTGGGGCGCCGCCGCCAACCCGGCCGGCGGGGACAACCGCCACGTGGCCCGCATGGCCGCGCTGCTCGCCGGCCTGCCCGAGACCGTGCCCGGCGCCACGGTCAACCGGCTGTGCGCCTTTGGCCTCGAAGCCGTCACCACCAACCCGGCCCGGCGCCGCCCCCACCGGCCACCGCCCTGATGCCACCCACACCAAGCCCGCCCCGACGTCGCCACTGCAACACTGGTCACCTGGCGAGACGCTCCTTACGCGACCTGGTTGCTTGCACATAGCATCGGTCTCCGCATGAACACCATGACCCTCTGGCACATCACCGGCTGGGAGTTCGCCGCCCTCGCCTTCGCCGCCCTGCTCGTCGGCTTCTCCAAGACCGCCGTGAGCGGGGCCAACACGGTCAGCCTCGCGATCTTCGCCGCCGTGCTGCCCGCCCGCGCCTCCACCGGCGTGCTGCTGCCGGTCCTGATCGCGGGGGACCTGCTCGCCGTGCTCACCTACCGGCGGCACGCGCACTGGCCCACGCTGTGGCGACTGTTCCCGGCGGTCGCGGTCGGCGTGGTCGCCGGCACGCTGTTCCTGGTGTGGGCGGACGATGAGATCGTACGGACGTCGATCGGGGCGATCCTGCTGCTGATGGCAGGGGTCACGGTCTGGCGCCGCCGCAGGGCCGACACCGAGGAGGAACCCGACTCGGTCGCCACCCGATCGGGCCGCGTGAAGGCCCGCTCGTACGGTGTCCTCGGCGGCTTCACCACCATGGTCGCCAACGCGGGTGGCCCGGTGATGTCGATGTACCTGCTGTCCGCCGGCTTTCGCAAGCTCGGCTTCCTCGGCACCTCCGCCTTCTTCTTCCTGATCGTCAACGTGTCCAAGGTGCCCTTCAGCGTGGGGCTCGGCCTGATCGACGGCCGCTCACTGCTCCTTGACGCGGCGCTCGTGGCGTTCGTCGTGCCCGGCGCGTTCATCGGCAAATGGGCTGTGAACCGGATCAACCAGCGCTTGTTCGAGCAACTGGTGATCGGGGCGACGATCCTGGGCGGCCTACAGCTCCTGCTGCGCTAGTCCCAGCAGGGCGGGCAGCTCCGCGAAGGACTCGATGACGTGATCCGGCGTGCCGCTCGCCGCCTCGTGGGTCTGAGGCAGGTACTTGCCGGTCTTCACCAGCACCCCGGTGACACCTGCGCGCTGCGCCGCCAGTACGTCGGACTCGATGTCGTCGCCCACCATCACCGCGTCCTGCGCGCCGACGCCGAGGTGCGCCAGCGCCGCCGCGAAGAAGGCCGCCGACGGCTTGCCCGTCACCTCGGCCTCGACCCGCGCGGCCTGCTCCAGGCCGACCAGGAAGGCACCGGAGTCGAGCCGCAGCCCGGCGTCGGTGCGCCAGTACAGATTGCGGTGCATCGCCACCAGCCGCGCACCGCGCTGCACCTGGCCGAAGGCCCGGTCGAGCGCCGCGTAGTCGAACTCGGGACCGGCCCCGCCCACCACCACGACATCCGGGACACTGTCGGTGTCGTCCGCGTCGAGGACGGTGACACCCTCCAGATCCAGGTCCTCCCGGATGTCACCGCTGTTCAGCAGGGCGCACCGCGCGCCGGGCCAGTGCTCGGCGAGATAAGCGGCCGTGACGGCCGGCGCGGTCAGGATGTCCTCGGCGGTCACCGGGAACCCCGCGTCCGCCAGGGTCGCGGCGATCGACGCCCGCGTCCGGGACGTCGTGTTGGTGACCAGGGCCACCACGAGACCGGCCTCCCGGATCTCCCGCAGGGCCTCGACCGCCCCCGGCAGCGGCTGCCACGACACGGTGAGAACCCCGTCGATGTCGATCAGGACGGCACGCACGGATTCCATGTCCGGTTCCATGTCCGGACGATAGCCACCCGGGCCCGGGAAGTCGGCTCGTACCCGGCGTGCTGTCCTCCGTCCGGGCCTCGTAGGCTCGGCGCCATGCCTTCGCACGTCCTCATCCTCGGAGGTACCGCCGAGGCCCGGGAGCTGGCCGCCGTGCTCGCGGCTCGCCGCGGTCTTCGTGTCACCACCTCGCTCGCCGGACGCGTGGCGCGGCCCGGGGTGATCGCGGGGGACGTACGGATCGGGGGCTTCGGCGGGGCGGAGGGTCTCGCCGACTGGCTGCGCGAGCAGCGCGTGGACGCGCTCGTCGACGCCACGCATCCCTTCGCCGCCGGGATCACCGCGAACGCGGCGGCGGCCGCGGCGGCGACCGGCGTTCCGGCGGTGGTGCTGCACCGCCCGGCCTGGCAGGCCGGCCCCGACGATCGCTGGCACACGGTCGCGTCGCTGGACACGGCCGCGGACCTGCTGCCGAGCCTCGGCCGACGGGTGTTCCTGACCACCGGACGCCTGGGCCTCGCCGCCTTCGCCCACCTGACGGACCTGCACTTCGTCGTACGGTCCGTGGAACTGCCCGACCCGCCGATGCCGCCGCACACCGAAGTCCTGCTGGCGCGCGGCCCGTTCACCGTGGCCGACGAGTCCGCGCTGCTGTACGACCACTGCATCGACGTACTGGTGACCAAGGACAGCGGCGGAGAGGCGACGTCGGCCAAGCTGACGGCCGCGCGCCACCTCGCGCTGCCCGTCGTGATCGTGGCCCGCCCGCCACTGCCTCACGGCGTGACGACGGTCCCCGACGTGGCGGCGGCTCTGGCCTGGCTCGGCCTCAAGACGACAGGGCCTAGCCCGCCGTGACGACGGAGGCGCGGAGGCGGTCGACGGCGCGCAGTACCTCGTCGCGGTTCTTGGCGTTCTTGATCCAGGTGGGCAGGCGGGCGACGTAGGTCATCTTCTGACCCGTGTCGTACCAGGGCGCGCGTTCGCGCAGGGAGGCGCCGACGAACCGCCCGAGCAGATCCAGCTGTTCGAGGTTGTACGCCCAGAGTCCGCCGTGCCGGGTCTCGAACTGCAGCCAGAGCGGCAGGCGGAAGTACGGATCGCGGGCCGGCGAGTGGCGGCCGCCGGAGAACTCGATCGACCGGCCCTGCCAGGTCCGGGACAGCCCGCAGGCGCGGCAGACGAGACGGCGGGGCGCGAACAGCCGCGTGGGCAGCGCTTCTTCGGTCGTCCTGTAGGCCTCGACGTGCGCGATCCGCGTACAGCGTGGGCAGGTCACCAGTACCGAGCCGATGAAGTCGTATGTGGTGCTGCGCGGATCACGGAAGCGGGTCGGTTCCGGAGACATGCCGCGAGTATGGCCATCGCGCCGACCGCCCGCACCTGGTTATCAGCGGGCCGTGCTCGACGCCAACTCCGCCGGCTGATGCTGTGTCACTCCATGGGTGAGGTCCTCCACCAGCAGCCGTTTCGCGATGGTGTCCACCGCGGCACGCAGATCCGTCCCCGAGGGGCGCCCGATGTCCTGCTGTACCCGGTCCGCCAGCCAGCTGCCCCAGGCCTGGCTGATGACCCGGGCCTCCCGGGCCCCCGCCTCGGTGTGGGACAGGAGGGAGCCGTCGCGGGTCAGATAGCCCTCGTCGACCATGCGGTCGAAGACCGGCAGCAGCACCTCCGGCGGCACGTGGCGGCGGGCGGCGATCATGCCGAGGCCGGCGTGGCCCACCATGCGCGTGAAGAGCTCGACCTGCATGACCGCCCAGGCACCGGCGATGTCGAGCCGGGTGTCCGCCTCCGTCATGAGCCGGCGGGCGGTGTCCAGGTCCGTACTGCCGATGATCTTCCCGACGGTCGCCTCCAGCACGCGCTGCGAGTCCGCGCCGGACGGCTGGGCGAACCCCTCGCCCATGTCGGTCGAGCCGGCCCGCGCACTGTCCCGCAGCTCGACCTGCTTGAGGAACAGGGCGACCACGAAGCCGATGGCCGCGACCGGCACCGTCCACAGGAAGACGGTCTGGATGGTGTCGGCGTAGGCTCCGATGATCGGGGCGGCGACCTCGGAGGGGAGCTCGTGCAGGCCCTCGGGGCTGGTGGCGGCCCTGGTCACGGTGGCAGCGTCCACGGACCCCACCTCGACGGCGGACGCGATCCCGTCCCTGAGGTTGGGCGTGAGGGAGTTGGTGTAGATCGTGCCGAAGACGGCCGTGCCGAAGGAACTGCCCAGCGTACGGAAGAAGGTGACACCGGAGGTGGCCGTGCCGAGGTCGGTGTAGTCGACGGTGTTCTGCACGGCGATCGTCAGCACCTGCATGCACAGCCCGATGCCGGTGCCGAGCACGAACATGTACAGGGACTCCAGCCAGGCACCGGTGGACGGGTCCATGAGCGACATCAGATACAGCCCGACCCCCATCACCAGGGAGCCGACGATCGGGAAGAACCGGTACTGCCCGGTCTTGCTGACCACGTTGCCGCTGAAGACCGACGCGATGAGCAGACCGAGCACCATCGGCAGCGTGCGCACACCGGAGACCGTGGCCGAGTCGCCGTCGACGTACTGCAGGTAGGTCGGCAGGTACGTCAGCGCGCCGAGCATCGCGAAGCCGACGATGAAGCTGAGGATCGAGCAGACCGTGAACACCGGATTGCCGAACAGCCGCATCGGCAGCATCGGTTCGGTCGCCCGCGTCTCCACCCAGCAGAACAGCCCGAGCGCGACCGTACCGCCCACGAACAGCCCGATGATGACGCCGGAACCCCACGCGTACTCGTTGCCGCCCCAACTGGTCGCCAGGATCAGCGCGCTGGCGCCGACCGCGACGAACGCGATGCCCAGGTAGTCGATGACCGGCCGGATCGCCGACTTCACCACCGGGATGGTGCGGGCGGCCGCGATGACCACGACGATCGCGATGGGGACGTTGACGTAGAACGCCCAGCGCCAGGTCAGATGGTCCGTGAACAGGCCGCCCAACAGCGGCCCGATGACCGTGGCCACCCCGAACACCGCGCCGATCGCGCCCTGGTACTTGCCGCGCTCCCGCAGCGGGATCACATCGGCGATCAGCGCCATCGACGTCACCATCAGCCCGCCGGCGCCGATGCCCTGCATCGCCCGCCAGAGGATCAGCAGCGTCATGTTGGAGGCCAGACCGCACAGGAACGAGCCCGTGATGAAGACGATCGCGGAGACCTGGAAGACCACCTTGCGGCCGAACATGTCGCCGAACTTGCCGACCAGGACGGTCGCCACGGTCTCCGCGAGGAGGTACGACGTGACGACCCACGACATGTGCTCCGCGCCGCCCAGGTCCGACACGATCGTCGGCAACGCCGTGCCCACGATGGTCTGGTCGAGCGCCGCGAGCAGCATGCCCAGCATGATCGTCACGAAGACGACGTTGCGGCGGCGCTTGTCCAGCACGGGGGGTTGGGCGGCGGCGGGCAGTGCGGTTTCCTCCACGACTGTCACGAGGTCACCTTCACACCGGTGGATTGCTCCCGCATGCGGGGACGGTCCGCACGAGTGCCCGGACCACCCGTGCCTCACTCCTGCCGATTCCGGCGCAGCAGATACGTGTCCATGATCCAGCCCTTGCGCTCGCGGGCCTCCGCACGCAGCCGCTCGATCCGGGGCGCCGCCTCCGCGATCGGGCCGGCGGCGAGGATCTCGTCCGGCGTGCCTATGTAGGCGCCCCAGTAGATGTCGATGTCCTGGTCCGCGTACTGCCGGAACGTCTGGTGGGCGTCGAGCATCACGACCACGTCGTCCACGCCCTCGGGGAAGCCCTCGGCGAGCCGCCGGCCGGTGGTGATCTGCACGGGGCGGGCGACCCGGTTCAGGCCGGTGCGGTGCCGGGCGACGAGCGCGGAGACACTGCTGATGCCCGGCACGACGTCGTACTCGAACGCCTCCGCGCCCCGCTCGAGGATCTCGTCCAGGATTCCGATCGTGCTGTCGTACAGCGCGGGATCCCCCCACACCAGGAACGCGCCGCTCTCGTCCTCGCCCAGTTCCTCGGCGATCAGCCGGGCGTAGATCTCCGCGCGGGCACTGCGCCAGTCACCGACCGCGGGGGAGTACGCGGCCCCGCCGGCCGCCCGGTCGCGCTCCGGGTCGCGCGCCTCGACGACGCGGTACGTGCCCTCCGGTACGTGCGCGTCGAGCATGTCCCGGCGCAGCTGCACGAGGTCGGACTTCACCTCGCCCTTGTCCAGGACGAAGAACACGTCCGTGCTCCGCAACGCCCTGACCGCCTGCAGGGTCAGCTGGTCGGGGTCGCCCGCGCCGATACCGATGACATGAATCTTTCGCACGCCCCGAGTCTGCCGCACGGCACTGACACCGCGGACACCGCGTCCACGCCGGCCCGGCTGCTACGAGCCCGTGTCCCCTCGCAGCCGCGGCGCCCGCGCCCGCGCGTCGACGGTCCGCTCGTCCCGCTCCACGTCGTGGGCCAGCCGCCGCGCCCAGCCCACGATCCCCGGCAGGTCCATTCCGTACGGCCGCTCCCGCCCCGCCGCCGACGCCCACTCCTCCACGGCCCCGGCGCCGCGCCGCAGCAGCCGGGCGCCGCCCGTGACATTGCCCCGGGCCGCATGGGTGAGCCCCACGGCGAGCTGCGCCAGCCCGCGCCACAGCCCGCGCTCCTCTTCGGGCCCCGACTTCCAGGCGTCCTCGAACACCTCGTGCGCGTGGAACGGCTTCCCCGCGTCCAACAGCTCCTGGGCCTCGGCGACGCTCTCGTCCGGCGTGCGGACGACGCCCTCGGGCTGCCGCTCCACACCGTCCGAGCCGTACGGCAGCGGCTGCCCGAGCCCGTCCCGGGGCCGCGCGTTGCGCGCCCGCCCCTCGTCGTCCCGGTCCCGTGCGTCGGCCTGTCGTCCTGAGGATGCACTGCCCATACGCCGATTGTCCCGCGCACCGCCCCCCACCTCGCCCCGCCCCGCCTTCGGCGAGGCCTCCGACGTGGGGTAAAGTGCTCTTCGCGCGATCCCGTGGGTCACTGCGGCAGGCGCGCACCGGGACGTGGCGCAGCTTGGTAGCGCACTTGACTGGGGGTCAAGGGGTCGCAGGTTCAAATCCTGTCGTCCCGACGGTGTTGACCAGCGGGTCTGCCGACAGCGGCAGACCCGCTGGTTGCTTTTGTGCGGTAGGTGACGGCGCCGTCATCCACCACCGTCCAGGTCGGCGCGTCGGCGGAGCACCCGCAGCTCGTCGCCGAGGAGCTGCATCTCGTACAGCTTTCCCCGCGCGTTGTCGAAGGGGCGGTGCAGGACCATCATCAGGCGGCCGTCGAAGGTTTCGAACAGCATGCCGTGACCGCTGTCGTCGCGGACCAACGGCCTCTGCTGCTGCCACGGTCCCGTGAGATCGCCGGACTTGGAGACGGCGTAGGTCTGCACATAGCCGCCGCTCACGGTGCCGTCCTGGCCGGCCGTGTTCTTCTCGTACGTCGACCACAGCATGAGCAGGGAGCCGTCAGGGGTGCGGTACAGCTGCGGGCCGTCGGTGATGTAGGGCGGGAGCTGGTGCGGTACGCCGCCGGGTATCTGTTCGCTGATCCAGGACGCGTCCGAGGCCTTGAACAGGAAGATCGGCTCCCCGATCGACCGGGACAGGTCCGGGGCGAGCCGGATCGCCTCCATGGTTCCGTCGATGGTCTGCAGCCACTCGTGCGCGTACACCATCCAGGGCTGCCCGGACGGGTCGACGTAGAGCGTGCCGTCGAGGGTCATGAGGCGCTCGGGCGGGGTGGGGCGCGAGGGGTCGACGGCGGTGAAGGGACCCAGCAGCGAGTCCGAGACGGCCGTGATCGTGCCGCGCATGTGGCTCGGGGTCCGGAACGGCGCGCCCCACTGGTTCGGCGGTGGTACCGGAAGCGGCTTGTCCTGGTCGTGCAGCGTGGTGAACAAGTAGTACCTGTCGCCCCACGCGTGCACCTCCGGCGCCCATCCGCCGTCGGTCGCCCAGATCCCCTGCTGCTCGGCGGCCAGGAACACCACGACGGGGCGCGTCCAGTCGCGCAGGTCGCGGCTGCGGTAGACCATCGTGCCGGTGCCGTCCACGCCCGACACGGAAGGGTCGTTGGACGTGTAGAGGTGGTAGGCGCGGGTCTTCTTGTCGGCGACGATGTACGGATCGTGCAGCGGCATGTCGGGAAGTCGCATCAGGTCGGTCTCAGCCACGGCCGAAGAATACGTCGATGTGGTGGCGGCGGAAGCGTCGCGTCTTGCGAGGGTGGAGCCTGGCATGCGGGTGGTGACCTGGAACGTCTGGGGCCGTTTCGGGCCCTGGCGCGAACGAGAGCCACGGATCCTGGCGACCTTGGACGAGCTGCGAGCGGACATCGTCTGCCTGCAGGAGGCCTGGAGCACGCACGGCACGACCCAGGCCGACGAGCTGGCCGCGCGGCTCGGTCTGCATGCGGTCTTCGGCTGAAGCCGGATGCCGAGACCGGAGCCGGGGCCGGGGCCCGAGACCGGAGCCGGAGCCGGGTCCCGAGCCGGGGCCCGGTCCGGGGCCGCAGCCGGCCGCCGACGCCCCCGTTCTCGGTCTGGCGGTCCTCGGCCGGTGGCCCGTTCTGGAGTACCGGCTGCACCGGCTGCCCGACGGCCCGGACGGCCCCTTGCACGACCGCGCCCCCTCGATGGCTCTCGTCGTCACCTTCGAGCATCCGGCGGGTCCCCTGCACATCGCGACGGCCTGCCCGGACTGGCAGGCGGACCGTGGTGGCGCCCGGCTCGCCCAGAACCGCGGGCTGACGGCGCTGCTCACCGACCCCGCTCTCGACGGCCCGCTGCCGGTCGTCCTCGCCGCCGATCTCAACGCGCGCCCCGACACACCGGAGCTCCGGCCGCTGGCCCGGGCCTTCGTCGACGCCTGGGATGCGGTCCGTCCAGGACAGCCCGGTTTCACCTTCACCACCGGCAACGGCTTCGTCGGGTCCCACGAGTGGCTCGCCGACGGACGGATCGACCACATCCTCGCCCGCCCGGGCACACCCGGCCGTGCGGTCAGCGTTCAGGCGGCTGCCCTGGCCGGCACCGCCGATCCGGCGCCGTCGGACCACTACGCCGTGGTGGCCGATCTGGGCTGGTGCCGATCTGGGCTGGTGAAGCCGCGGGAGGGCCGGTCGCATCGATCGGGAAAAAAAGAGTTCTGGTGTTCGGGAATGATTCCGGTGGTGGCCCCGTTGTACGAGGCGGTCGCAGTTTTACTTGTGTGTTTGTGTCAGTCGCATGCTCGCAGAGAACGATGTTGCGGGCGCGAAGCTTACCTTCAGGTTGCTGGAGGAGCCGCGTCGTTAACCGGCCGGGGTCTCGCACGGTGCGAGTCCCTCACCCAGCCCCTGTAAGGGAGCAGCAATGACTCAGGGAACCGTCAAGTGGTTCAACGCCGAGAAGGGCTTCGGCTTCATCGCCCAGGCCGAGGGCGGGCCGGACGTCTTCGTGCACTACTCGGAGATCGACAGCTCCGGCTTCCGTAGCCTCGAGGAGAACCAGCAGGTGGAGTTCGAGATCGTGCAGGGCCCCAAGGGCCCGCAGGCCTCGCGCGTCCGCCCGCTGTAATCACGCGTCTTTCGGCAGGCCCGACCTGCCGCAGTTGATCGCATGAGGAGGGCCGGCACCGACAGGTGCCGGCCCTCTTTTGTGCGCCGGTTCGGTAGTGGAGAGTGCGCCCCCCGGGAGGCTGGCTTCTGGTTGACTCTGATCGATTCTGATCAATCCAGAGATCAATTCAGTGATCAACCCAGAGATCAATCCAGAGGGGGATGGGCATGGAGCCCACACGAAGACTGTTCATGGGCGGAGCCGCGGCGGGGGTCGTCGCCGTTGCCTCGGGGGCGGGGAGCGCGACGGCGGCGGAGGCGGCCGAACCCGGACCGAACGACCTCGGCTGGCATGATGTGCGCGCCTACGGGGCCACGGGCGACGGCACCACCGATGACACGGCCGCCATCCAGGCGGCCCTGGACGCCTGCGAGCCGGGCAACACCGTGTATCTGCCCGCGGGCCAGTACCGTACGAGCGAACCGATACGGATACCGCCGTCCGTCACCTTGCAGGGCACCCACGGCTCCGGCGAGAACGAATGGGACGTGAAGGACCCCGAGTTCGGGCTGAAGCCGCTGCCGGGGTTCACCGGGGTGGCCGTGGTGCTGATCCTCGACCAGCTGAGGGGCGGCTATCCGCGCCGGGCGCTGGAGCCGAGGATCTTTCAACTGACCATCGACGGCAGCGCGTTGCCCCGCGACGGGGCGGAGGTCGACGGCATCCGGGCCGTCGGTCAGATCCAGCACTTCCAGCTGCGGGACGTCCAGGTGCGCAAGGTCACCGGCGTCGGCATCAACAACACCTTCAACACGGACGTCCCCAAGGGGCCGCAGGCGCCGTTCTGCCTTCACTTCGAACGCGTCTCCGTCCAGTGGTCGGGAAGCTTCGGCATCGCACTCAACAACTGCACCGACTCCGTCCTCCATGACGTGTACGTCCTCGGAGGCGACGGACCCGGCTGGTGGATCGCCGGCTCGGGCAACTCCAACTTCGTCAGCTGCCGGGCCGAATGGACGGCCAAGGAGGGCTTCCTGCTGCAGGGCTGGACGGGAGTCATCCAGTTCACCGGCTGCTCCACCGACCGCAACGGGTACGACGGCATCAAGGTGGAGAACAAGGACGCCCGGGGCATCCTCCAGCTCAGCGGTTGCCGTCTGACCCGCGACGGCCGCAACGGCGGTGCCGGCGGCGGGGGTTACGCCGGCCTTAAGGTGGTCGGCACCACGGCCAAGGTGCTGGCCGACGGGCTCCTCGTCACCGCCGGGAACGACGACGACGGCGCACTGCAGGCCTCCCCGGCGCGCGGGGTGTCCGTGACCAACTCGGCCTACACCGTGGTCAGTTCGGGTTTCCTGGACGGCGTCGAGATCGACTGGCACGACGGCGGCGGCAACACGCGCCTGGTGAAGGGCGCCACGGTCTGACGCACCTCGGGCAGCTGTCGCAGCCGGCGCAGCTGCCGTGAGATCTGCGGCGATGCCGTCCCGCGCGGCGCCGGTTCCGGGAGGTCCGCCTCCCGGAACCGGCGTGACCGGAACCGGCGCAGGTCCCGCCGTCCCGCCCCTGGAGCCTCAGCGGCCGGGATCCACCCACGTGAGCCCGTCCTCCGAGGCCACGAGACCACCGGGGCGTTGCGGGGTCTCGTCCTCCAAGGGGCCGCCGAAGACGCCCCGTTCCTGCAGAACCGCGCCCTCCTGGAACACCTGGCGGATCGTGGCGGCCTCGAAGAGCGGATTGCGCAGGCCGGCGGAGTCCGGGAGCCGGGCCACGGCCTCGTCGAGTTCCGAGGAGGCGGCCGCGAGCCGGGCGCCCGCCTGCCCGGACTGCCCGGACTGCCCGGACTGCACGGACTGCCCGGGCCCGCCGAGGGACGCGTCGCCGGAGGCCAGACCGCCCACCAGCTCGACGAATGCCTCCAGTTCGGATGTGTCGACGTGGGTGACCTTGCGCGCCTTCCAGAAGTACGACCGCTCGTCCTGGTGCATGTCGTAGAAGGAGACCAGAAACTCGTGGAACAGGCCGTACTCGTGCCGGTAGCGGGCCTCGAACTCGTCGAAGAGGCGGCTCTCGTCCGGCGCCCCGGCGAGGCCGCTGTTGACGGATCGGGCCGCGAGCAGGGCGCCGTACGTGGCGAGGTGCACTCCGGACGACAGGACCGGGTCGACGAAGCAGGCCGCGTCGCCGACCAGCACCATGCCGGGCCGCCACAGCCGGGTCTTCCAGTACGACCAGTCCTTGCGGACGCGCACCTGGTCGTAGGGCGCCTCGGTGGCCTGCGGGACGCCGGGGAGCAGGTCGCGGACCTCGGGACACGAGTCGATCAGCCGGCGCCAGGCCGTCACCGGGTCCCGCTGGATCGCGGCGGCGCTCTCCCGGCTCACCACCGCTCCGACGCTCGTGAGGTCGTCCCGGAGCGGGATGTACCAGAGCCAGCCCTCGTCGAAGGCGGCGCAGAAGATGTTGCCGTCGTTCGGTTCCGGGAGCCGCGCGCCTCCGGCGAAGTAACCGAACACCGCGATGTTCCGGAAGAAGTCGGAGTACGTCCGGCTGCCGCCGACCTCGCCGTGGATCCGGCTGCCGTTGCCGGAGGCGTCCACGACGTACCGGGCCCGGGCCTCGCGGATCTCCCCGGAAGGGCCGGTCCAGTTGACGCCCCGGACGCGTTCCTCGTCGGCGAGCACGCCCTTGACGCGGCAGCCCTCCCGTACGTCGACGCCGACCCGGCGGGCGTTGTCCAGGAGGATCTTGTCGAACCGGGACCGTTCGACCTGGTAGGCGAAGGAGGTCGGGTCGGCCAGCCGGGGAGACAGCGCGAAGGAGAACTGCCACGGCTCCGGGTTCCGGCCCCAGCGGAAGGTTCCGCCGCGCTTCGTCTTGAAGCCCGCCCGCGCGACCTCCTCCTCGACGCCCAGGATCCGGCACACCCCGTGCACGGTGGACGGGAGCAGTGACTCGCCGATCTGGTAGCGGGGGAACGTCTGCTGCTCCAGCAGCAGGACACGGTGGCCCCGCAGGGCGACGGCCGTGGCGGCGGTCGACCCGGCCGGGCCGCCGCCCACGACGACGACGTCGAACTCCTCGACCGCCGTCCGCTCATCGGTGGGGTTCACTGTTCTCCTTCTGCGGTCGGCGTCGGCGTCGGCGTCGGCGGAGCGTCCGTGCGGTCGAGCGAGTCGATCCAGGTGCGGACGGCCGCCGCCGTGGTCGGGGTGTGGTCCTGCATGAACGAGAAGTGGTCGCCGGGAACGTCGACGTGGGCGTGCGGCAGCGGCCAGGACGTCCGCCACTCGTCGGGGTCCGCGCTCGCCACCATCTCGGGCGTCGGCTGCGTGGCCCGTACCAGCAGGGTCGGGGTGCCGACCGGTTCCGGATCCCAGTCGAGGAACATGCGGGTGTACGCGCCCAGCGCCGCCACCCCGGTGTCCTCGTCGCCGGTGAACTGGTTGCCGCCCAGGCGCGGCGCGATGACGGCCGGCAGGGACAGCAGCCAGTCCTTGTCGCTGTTGCCGTCGTTGATCAGGTACGTGTCGAGCAGCACCTGACCGACGGGAGCCCTCCCCATGGCTTCGAGCCGCCGGGTCACCGTGTGGGCGACGGCGCCCCCGGTGCACATGCCCACGACCGCGAAGGGCCGGTCGCCGACGTGCCGCAGCACCGTCTCCGCGTGGGTCCTGGCGAGCGTGTCCCGGTCGGCCGGCACGGCAGGACCCGCCCCGATGCCCGGGTGCGGGAGTTCGAGGATGTCCCGCTCTCCCTGGAAGTGAGCGTGGAACCGGGCGAATTCACCACCCGGGGCCGCGAAGGGCGGGTGGTACCCGGTGAAGAAGACCAGCACCGGACGCTCCCCGGAGCCCTCGGCGCGCCGCAGCGGAGGCAGGGCGTGCTTCCGGCTGTCGGCCCGGTCGAAGGTCGGCACCGCCCAGGACGCCGTGACCAGCATGTGCATCGCGGCGACCACCTGACCGGCCTCGCAGACCCGCCGGTAGAGCGAGGAGAGGGTCTGCGGGGGTCGGTCGTCCGCCGATGCGCGGTCCGGGTCCGGGTTCTGGTCCGGGTCCGGGTCCGGGTTCTGGTCCTGGTCGTGGTCCGGTGCGGCCTCGGGCAGGTCGTCGAGCAGACCCAGTACGTGGCGGGCCAGTCCCTGGGCCGTCGGGTGCTCGAACACCACGGCGGCGGACAGCCTGAGCCGCAGGGCCATGCTCAGCCGGTTGCGGACCTGGACCGCCATCAGCGAATCGAAGCCCAGCTCGGCGAAGGACTTGCCGACCGGAAGCGCGTCCGCGCTCGGGTATCCGAGCACCGCCGCCACGTCGGCGCTCATCAACTCCGCGAGCCTCTCCTCCCGTTGGGCGGCGGGCAGCGCGGACAGCACCATGCGCCAGGCTCCCGGCTCCCAGGTCTGTTCCGTACCGGGCGCGGAACTGGTACCGGCATCCCCAGTACCGGCGTCCCCGGTGCCGGCGGCAGGCCTGCGCGGGCGCAGCAGTCCGTGCAGGAGCGGCGGCAGGGGCCCTCGGGCGGACCGGAGGGCGTCCCGGTCCAGCAAAATCGGCGCCAGCACGGGCTCACCCGCGCCGAGCGCCGCGTCGAACAGGGCCAGGCCCTGCCGCACGGAGACCGCCCGGAGCACGTCACCGGTACTTCGGCTCGGGGAGCCCGCACCGGCCATGCCGCCCCCGTGCTCCCACGGCCCCCACGCCAAGGACACGGCGGGCAGGCCGAGTTGGGCGCGGTGGCGGGCCAGGGCGTCCAGGAAGGAGTTCGCCGCCGCGTAGTTGCCCTGACCGGCGCGACCGAGCAGGCCGGACACGGAGGAGAACAGGACGAACGCCGACAGATCCAGATCCCGGGTCAGCTCGTGCAGATGCCAGGCCGCGTCCGCCTTGGGCCGGAGCACCGCGGCCATCCGCTCGGGAGTCAGCGCCGCCAGCACGCCGTCGTCCAGTACCCCGGCGGCATGGACCACGGCGGTCAGCGCGGGCGCACAGCCCTTGATCACCTCGGCCAGCGCGGCGCGATCACCCGCGTCACAGGCCACGATCCGCACCTCGGCGCCCAACTCCTCCAAGCTGCGGCGCAGTTCCTCGGCGTTCGGCGCCTGGGGCCCCTGACGCCCGGTGAGCAGCAGGTGCCGTACGCCGTGCGAGGTGACGAGATGGCGGGCGAGTTCCGCGCCCAGCGCCCCGGTACCGCCGGTGATCAGGACCGTGCCGTCCGGGCCGAAGGCGCCGCTAGAGAGGGGCAGTTCACCGAGCCCGACGAGGCGCGGCACCGTCAACTGCCCGCTTCGTAACGAGAGTTGAGTCTCTCCGGTGGCCACCGCCGCCGGAAGCAGTCGCAGTGACTCGGGCCGACCGTCCACGTCGACGAGCACGACGCGCCCCGGCAGCTCCGCCTGTGCGGCACGCACCAGCCCCCACACGGCCGCCCCGGCCGGATCCGGGTCCGGCGCGGTGGCGTCCCGCGTCACCACCACCAGGCGGGAGCCCGCCGTCCGCGGGTCGTCCTGCCAGTCCTGGAGGGTACGGAGCACCCTGCCGGTCAGCAGGCGGACGGCGGCCGGCGGATCGGCATCGGTCACCGGGCCGCCGACAGCCGTGACGACGACGGTGTCCGGCTCGAGAGCCCCGGCAGCCACGGCGTCGGGCAGCAGCTCGCCGAGATCCAGGTCGTCCGGGCCCGCGAGCTCCCAGCGCCGGGTGTCCACCCGCTGCCGCTCACCGCCGGGCGGCTCGACGGTGGTCCACTCGGGGCGCAGCAAAGCGCGTCGTACCACCTCGGCCGCCGGCAGGGCCGTGTCGGCCGGGAGTTCCCGGGTGGTCAGGGAGCCCACCCGCGCCACCGGGCGCCCGGTCGGGTCGGCGAGGGTCACGGAGACCGTGTCCGTCCCGTCCGGGACGACCTGTACGCGTACGTCCGACGCACCGGCCGCGTACAGGCGTACGCCGTTCCACGCGAACGGCACCCGGAGCGCGTCGGACTCGGATGCGGAGCCCGCGAGCAGCGGGGCGTGCAGTGCCGCGTCCAGCAGCGCCGGGTGCAGGCCGAACCGGTCGGCGGACGCCAACTCCGCCTCGGCCAGGCGGACTTCCGCGAACAGTTCGTTGCCGCGCCGCCAGACCGCCCGTACGCCCCGGAAGGCCGGGCCGTAGGCGAGGCCGCCGTCCGTGAGACTGTCGTACGCGCCGTCGAGGTCGACCTCGACGGCGCCCTGTGGCGGCCACACCGCGAGCTCCGGCTCCGGCTGAGGGGTCTGAGTCCCGCCGAGTACCCCGGTGGCGTGCCGGGTCCAGGCGGGTTCGGCGTCGTCCAAGGCGGGCCGGGCGTAGATGTCGACCTGGCGCCGGCCTTCGTCGGCCGCGCCCACGACGACCTGGACGCGTACGCCCGTGGCCGCGGGCAGGATCAGCGGGGCCAGGACGACGAGTTCGTCGAGCGCGCCGCACCCGACCTCGTCGCCCGCCCGTACGGCCATCTCCACGAACGCGGTCGCCGGGACCAGGCCGGTACCGGCGATCACATGGTCGGCGAGCCAGGGGTGGGTCGCGGCGGAGAGCAGACCGGGGAACACCGTCCGGTCGGTGTCCGGCACGGCGAACGCCGGGCCCAGCAGCGGGTGTTCGTCGGGGTTCGCGGCGGGGCCGGGAGTGCGCGGTGCGTCCAGCCAGTACCGCCGGCGCTGGAAGGCGTACGTCGGCAGGTCCACCCGCCGGGCACCGGTGCCCGCGAACACCGCGGGCCAGTCGACGCGCGCCCCGCGCACCTGCAGCCGGGCCACGGCGGACAGCAGCGTCTTGGGCTCGTGCTCGCCGCCACGCGTCGCCGCGGCGCACAGGGGGGCCGGGCCCTCGTCGTCCGACCCCGTCAGACAGTCCTCGGCCGCGGCGGTGAGCGCGGGACCCGGGCCGACCTCCAGGAACGCCGACACCCCATGATCCCCGAGCCACCGCACGGCGTCGCCGAACCGCACCGGCAGGCGGGCGTGCCGTACCCAGTACTCCGGCGAACACAGCTCCCCGGCCTCGGCCAGGCGGCCCGACACGGCCGAGACCACCGGGATCCGCGGCGGCCGGAAGGACAGCTCCTCGGCGACACGGCGGAAGTCGTCGAGCATCGGTTCCACCAGCGGCGAGTGGAAGGCATGGCCGACCCGCAGACGTACGGTCCTTCGACCGCGCGCCTCGAACCCGGCCGCGACGGCGAGCACCGCCTCCCGGACGCCCGAGATCACCACGGAACGCGGCCCGTTGACGGAGGCGATCGCCACCCGGTCGCGCAGGCCGCCGAGCTCCGGCAGTGCGGCTGCGGCGAGGACCTCCTCCTCCGTCGCGTGCAGTGCCACCATCGCCCCGCCCTCGGGCAGGGCGTGCATCAACCGGCCCCGGGCCGCGACGAGTTCCGCCGCGTCGGCCAGGTCCAGCACTCCGGCGACATGGGCCGCCGCCAGTTCCCCCACGGAGTGGCCGGCCAGGAAGTCGGCGCGCACGTCCCAGGACTCCAGCAGCCGGAACAGCGCCACCTCGAAGGCGAACAGACCGGCCTGGGTGAAGTCCGTACGGTCGAGCAGGGCGGCCTCCGGCGAACCGGGCTCGGCGGACAGCACCGTGCCCAGCGGTCGCTCAAGACGCCCGTCCAATTCGCTGCAGACCTCGTCGAAGGCCGAGCCGAAAGCGGGGAACGCGGCGCGCAACTCCGTGCCCATCCGCACCCGTTGAGCACCCTGGCCGGTGAACAGGAAGGCCGTACGAAGACCGGGATCCGCGACGGCCCGCCCCGCGCTCGCGCCGGCGGCGAGCGCCTCCAGCGCGGCGAGCATCCTCGCCCGGTCGCCGGACGGCACCAGAGCCCGGTGGGGGAGCGGCGACCTCGACACGGCGAGGGTGAAGCCGACGTCGGTCGCGGACAGGTCGGGGTGTTTCGCCAAGTGGGCCGCCAGGCGGTCGGCTTGGGCCCGCAGGGCGCTCTCGTCGGCGCCGGAGAGCAGCCAGGGCAGGGGCAGCTCCAGGGGCAGCTCTTCGGCGGTCGATCCCGGGTGGGGTGGCTGTTGAGCTTCGCCTGTGTGGGGCGCGCGTGGAGCCTCGCCTGTACTGGGCGGGCGCGGAATCTCCCCCGTACGGGGTGGCCGCGGGGCCTCGCCTGCGTGGGGCGCCCGTGGAGCCTTGCCCGTGCGGGGCGGCCGTGGGGCCTCGCGCGTGCGGGGTGGCCGTGGAGCCTCCTCCAGGATCACGTGCGCGTTGGTCCCGCCGATGCCGAAGGCCGAGACGCCGGCCCGGCGCGGCCCGGTGTCAGTGGCGGGCCACGGGCGGGCCTCGGTCAGCAGTTCCACCCGGCCCGCCGACCAGTCGACGTGCGGGGTGGGTGTCTGGGCGTGCAGCGTGCGCGGGAGCTCCTCGTGCCGCATGGCCTGCACCATCTTGATGACCCCGGCGACACCGGCGGCCGCCTGAGTGTGCCCGAGGTTGGACTTGACCGAGCCCAGCCACAGCGGAGGCCGGTCCGCGGCCCGTTCCTTGCCGTAGGTGGCGAGCAGGGCCCGCGCCTCGACGGGGTCGCCGAGGGTGGTGCCCGTGCCGTGCGCCTCCACCGCGTCCAGGTCGTCCGGGCGAAGCCCCGCGTCGGCCAACGCCAGGGTGATCAGCCGCTGTTGGGCCTGGCCGTTGGGGGCCGTGAGGCCGTTGGACGCGCCGTCCGAGTTGACGGCGGAGCCGCGCAGCACGGCGAGCACCGGGTGGCCGTTGCGCCGGGCGTCGGACAGCCGCTCCAGCAGGACCAGTCCCGCGCCCTCGCCCCAGGCGGTGCCGTCCGCCGAGGCCGCGAACGACTTGCAGCGGCCGTCGGGGGAGAGGCCGCGTTGGCGGCTGAACGCGGTGAACGGCTTGGGTGTCGCCATCACCGTGACCCCGCCGGCCAGGGCCAGGGAGCACTCCCCGGAGCGCAGGGCCTTCGCCGCCCAGTGCAGTGCCACCAGCGAGGAGGAGCACGCGGTGTCGACCGTGATCGACGGCCCGCGCAGGCCGTACACGTACGAGATCCGGCCCGAGGCCACGCTGCCGGCCGAGCCCAGCGCCAGATGGGCCTCCAGCTCGCTCCGGGTCAGGCGGGCGGAGTAGTCGCCGTGCATCACACCGACGAACACGCCCGTGTCGCTCTCACGCATCGCCGCCGGGGCGATGCCTGCCCGCTCCCAGACCTCCCAGGAGGTTTCCAGCAGCAGCCGCTGCTGCGGGTCCATCGCCAGCGCCTCGCGCGGCGAGATCCCGAACAGGCCCGCGTCGAACTCCGCGGCCCGGTGCAGGAATCCGCCGCTGCGGGTGTACGAGGTGCCGATGCGGTCCGGGTCGGGGTCGTACAGGGAGGCCAGGTCCCAGCCCCGGTCGGTGGGGAAGCCGGAGATCGCGTCCCGGCCCTCCGACACCAGCCGCCAGAGGTCCTCGGGGGAGTGCACGTCACCGGGATAGCGGCAGCCCATGGCGACGATCACCACGGGATCGTCCGTGCGCGCCGCTGCGGCCGAGGGCGCCGGGACGGTGGGCACCGGCGTGAAGAGGGTGCTGTGCACGTGCTCGGCCAGGGCCGCCGGGGTGGGGTGGTCGAAGACCAGCGTCGAGGGAAGCCGCAGGCCGGTCGCCTCGCCGAGCCGTTCGATCAGCGTGACGGCGCCGGCGGAGGTCAGCCCGAGATCGGTGAAGGGGCTGTCGGCGTCGACCTGTTCGTACCTTCCGCTGCCGACCTGTTCGTACGGTCCGCCGCAGACCGCGGCCGTCTCCGCGAGCACCGCCTCGCGCAGCGCGCGTTCCCGGCCCTCGGGTGGCAGGGACAGCAGCCGCCGGCGCAGGGCTCCGTCGGCGGCCGTCGCTGTCGCTGCCGCAGGGGAGAGTGGGGCCGGCCGGGCCAGATCCGGCAGGACCGCGTGGCGGGCGATCTTGCCGGACGCCGTCCGCGGAACGGCCGCGATCTCGCGGATCTCGACGGGCAGCTTGAAGTCGGCCAACCGGGTGCGGCACGCGGCCAGCACCCGCCGCGGCTCGAACCCGTCCGGTCCCGGGACGACGTAGGCCACCGGGACCTCGCCGAGGACGTCGTGCGGCATGCCCACCACCACCGCGTCCCGCACACCGGGACAGTCCAGCAGGGCCTGTTCGACCTCCGTCGGGTGGATGTTCTCCCCGCCCCGGATGATCAGCTCGCTGACCCGGCCGGTCAGCGTGAGATGGCCGTGCTCGACGCGTCGGCCGAGGTCACCGGTGCGGTACCAGCCGTCCCGCAGCGCGGCCTCCGTCGCCTCGGCCTGGTTGTGGTACCCGGTCATCAGGCTCGGCCCGCGCGCCCAGATCTCGCCCTCGTCGCCGTCCGCGACATCGTTGCCAGAACCGGGATCGACGAGCCGTACGTCCATGCCCGGGACCGGCGGCCCGCAGGACCCGTCGACCCGCGGCCCGTCCGGCCGGTTCACCGCGATCATGCCGCAGGTCTCGGTGCTGCCGTACGCGTCGAGCAGCGGCGCCCCCAGCAGGTCACCCACGGCCCGCCGCAGGTCCGGCGCGCTCGGGGCGCCCGCCACGACACACGTCCGCAGACTCGGCAGGGGCGAGGCGTCCTCGGCCGCCGACGCCACGAGCTGGTGGTAGACGGCGGGCACACCGGCCAGCACGGTGTAGGAGCCGCCGAGAGCTGCGTGAGGAGTCCGCAGCTCCCGCAACAGGCCGCCGGGCGGCAGGAGTTCGCCGGTGATCCGCGCGCTCGCGCCGACGGCGGTGACCCCCAGGATCGCCAGCGAGTGCCCGAAGCTGTGGAACAGCGGGAGCGGCCACAACAGCCGGTCCTCGGGCGAGAGGCCGAAGATCGGGGCGTAACAGGCCGCCACCGACCACAGGGCCGCGCGCTGCGTGGACAGCACGCCCTTGGGGCGGTGGGTGGTCCCGGAGGTGTAGAGCATCCAGGCCGGCTCGTCGAGCCCGAGGTCGTCCCGGGGCGGTAAGGAGTGCTCGGTCTCGGTCTCGGCCGCGTCCGCGAAGAGGACCGTGCCTTCGGGAGCGTCCTCCGGGATTGGTCCCGTGCCGGTGAGCAGGACGCGCGTACGGCGATGACCGGGGGTCACGCGGTCCAGTCGGGCGAGGTGCGCCGGGTCGGTGACGACCACCGAAGCATCGCTGTCCGCCAGGAAATGGCCGAGCTCGGCGTCGGAGGACCGGGGATTGAGCGGCACGCCGACCGCCCCGGCCCGGACGGTGGCGAGCACGCTCTCCACCATCTCCACGCAGTTGCCCAGACAGATCGCGACCCGGTCCCCGCGCCGCACTCCCGCCCGGGCGAGATGGGCGGCCAGCCGGCCGGTGCGCCGCTCCAGCTCGGCATAGGTGACACCGCGTACGTCGTCGACGTACGCCACCCGTAACGGCCACTTCTCGGCGTGGTCCTTCAGCAGCTCCGGCAGCGGCCGGATCAGCTCGTCGCGCGTCATGTACCCGCCCCTCCGGCCCGTGTTGCAGCACGGCCGACGTCAAACCCCTTGCAGATCAACGTGGTTGAGCCTACGGGCAGGCCAAGCGGATGATCGAGGATTCGGGCGCCCGGCGTTGCGGAACGTCCTGGCGGTGCCGGATGGTGCCGGATGGTAAAAGCAGGCATGACCAACTTGCACTCTCCCTCCTCCTCGGCGGGCGTCCGATGACCGCCGGAATCGACACCCCCGACCGCCGGGGCCGCACCGGACTCGACCGCACCGGCAGGGACCTCACCGGCAACCCGCGGGTCAGGGTGCGGGACGTGACCCTCCTGTCCAGCTACTGGTACGTCGAGCGCACCACGACGTTCGACTTCCAGCACGCCGACGGCACCTGGAGCACCCAGGAGCGCGAGACGCACGACCGCGGCAACGGGGCCACCATGCTGCTGTACGACGCCGAACGCGAAACCGTGCTGCTCACCCGCCAGTTCCGCTTCCCGGTCTACGTCAACGGCCACCCCGACGGCCTGCTGGTCGAGACCCCGGGCGGACTGCTCGACGACGAGGACGAGCACCCCGAGATCGCCGTACGCCGCGAGGTCGTCGAGGAGACCGGCCACACCATCGGCGACGTCCAGCACGTCTTCGACGTCTACATGAGCCCGGGCTCGGTCACCGAACGCGTCAGCTTCTACGCCGCCACCTACGGCCCCTCGACCCACACCCACGAGGGTGGCGGCCTGGACGAGGAGGGCGAGGACATCGAGATCCTCGAACTGCCCTTCCGCCGGGCCCTGGAGATGATCCGCACCGGAGAGATCGCCGACGCGAAGACGATCATGCTGCTGCAGTGGGCGGCACTGGAGGGGCCGTTCAGCAAGTAGGAGCGGTAGACCGGTAGGAGCGGTAGACCGGTAGGACCGAGCCCTTGACTTGAAGTGCGCACGAAGATGAAGACTCCCGTTCGTGCCGCCCGAAGGCGGGCGCACGAACGGGAGGACACCATGAAGTACCGCACGATCGGTAGCGACCCGAACACCCGCCGTGAGGTCAGCGTGCTCGCACTCGGCGCGATGCTCTTCGGCTCCCGGACCGACGAGGAGACCTCCTTCGCCGTGCTCGACCGCTACGTCGAGGCCGGCGGCACCTTCATCGACACGTCCGACAACTACGCCTTCTGGGTCGACGGCGGCCAGGGCGGCCAGAGCGAGGAACTCCTCGGCCGCTGGCGGCGCAGCCGCGGCATCGGCGACGAGATCGTCATCGCCACCAAGCTCGGCGCCCGCCCCCTCGCCCCCGGCACGAGCTACGTCGACAACCCGGAGGGCCTCTCGGCGAAGGTGATCCGCGAGTCGGCGGAGCGCAGCCGCGAGCGCCTCGGCGTCGAGAAGCTGGACCTCCTCTACGCCCACATCGAGGACCACACCGTCCCCCTGGAGGAGACCGTCGAAGGCTTCGCCTCCCTGGTCGCGGAGGACACGGTCGGCCTGCTCGGCGTCAGCAACCACGCCGTCTGGCGAGTGGAACGGGCCCGCACGCTGGCGGTCGCGGACGGCCTGCCCGGGTACGAGGTGCTCCAGTACGAGCACAGCTACCTCCGGCCCCGGACCGACGTACCAAGCGATCTCTTCCCCGACGGCACGCTGGGCGCGGCGGGACCGGACCTGCTCAGCTACTTGAGGGCCGAGCCCGGCATGACCATGGTCGCCTACTCACCCCTCCTGAAGGGCACGTACGTGCGCCCCGACCGACCGCTTCTGCCGGGTTACGACCACCCGGGTACCCCGGCCCGACTCGCGGTCCTGCGCGAGGTGGCCCGGGAAACCGGCGCGACCGTCAACCAGGTTGTCCTGGCCTGGCAGATGGGCGGGGCACTGCCGATCATTCCCTTGGTCGGGGTGTCGTCGGTGGCACAACTGGAGGAGAACCTGGCAGCGGTGGAGCTGGAGCTCACGGAGGAGCAGCGGGGGCGGTTGGACGGGGTGCACTGAGGGCGACACCTGCACCCTTTCACCGGGCCCGGCGGTCACCCGCCAGGGTGACCGCGTGGCCCGGAAATCTCCCCGAGGTGTTCAGCTAGGCAAGGTGCGGATCGTCATTGGTGATGCCTGTCGCCACTCCGATGAATGTGTTACCGGTCGAAGCGCCCAGAGCACCCTTGTAGTTGTAGATAGCCCACTGCATGCCGCTGAACGTGTTGTCGTACACATTCGCGCCGATGTAGTAGTTGATGCCGACGCCGAACTTGTTCGTGCTTCCGATGTCGTGGATGTTGTTGCTGAAGACGTTCACGTTCCTCGCGGCGTTGAACGGACCGCCATTGATGCCGATGATCAGGATGCCGTCCGTGAACCTGGTTCCGCTGACGTCGTTGTCGTGGATATTGATGTTGTTGGCTGCCGCGTTCTGGAAGCCGCCGTAAACGATGCCAGGCAACGTGCCCGTACCGGTCGTGGAGCCGCCGACGATCGTGTTGTGGTGAACGAATACGTCGGAAAGGGTGTCTGTGGAGGAGTTCGGCTCAAGGTCGATGGGACCGGGCATTCCGGAACGCGAGCACTTGGTAAAGGTGTTGTTGTGCACCTCGATGTGCGTTCCGGCGATAACGGAAACACCGTTCCGATTGAAGTAGTCGGATGTGAACTTGTTGTTCGGTCCGATGGTGCAGTTCTTGCCGGAACTCCCGATGTTCACGTAGACGCCGTCAGCGATGATGTTCCTGAACTCGCAGTTCTTGACGATCACATTGCTGACGTTGCCCTGGATCCGCACGCAGTGGCGGAACTGGGACCAGGTGGCTCCCTGGTTCGCGGCACGCCCGTCGAACTTGAGGTTGTCGATCGTGACGCCCGATCCACGCACCGTCAGGATCTCATCGCTCTGAGTGGTCGACTTGGTGGAGTTGTCCGGGAACCGAAGGGTGGAACCGTTGCCCTCGACGTAGCAGTTCGCCGGAATCGACAGCGAAGTGACCGTGTACGTCTTGCCCGCCGGGAAGACAAGGCGCTTGCCGGCGGCGGCATTGGCTGCCAGTTGGGGCGTGGGGTAGTCCGCCACGAGAACTTTGCCGCTGTCGCGGGAAGGGCGTAGTCCTGCGGCCAGAAGGGGAATTGACACTATCGCCAACATGGACCTTCGGGAGATGGGGCTGGAACTGGAGAGTATCTCCACCGGTGATCTCTGTGCTCCGAACAAACCAAGAACTCCATGCCTCTGGAACAATCATAACGGTCGGCGCTGCTCGATGGCGCACTCTACCTCACGTCTTCTAAAGCGCCAGTCCGGGTTTCCCAGGTGCTTTCCCTGAATTGATCTTTATCGGTGCTGTCTCTTCGGGGACCGTGAACATGTCGCAGAGATGGCGGCTTCCACGTCTTTCCGCCGGCCAATTACTCGGCCGAAGGCCGCCTGTCTGTACGGCAGTTACCGACGAGAGCGATCAGACATCATGGGCATCGGCAACCGAGCGGAGCCGGTGAAGTCCAGTGCCCGTCACTCCGCCGCTGCGGTGAAGCGGTCGAGCAGCGCGTCCAGCCCGGTCGCCAGGCCCTCAGGCCCGCCCCGTGCGGCGAGTGCGGGGGCGGTTTCCCGGAGCCGGGGCAACTCGTGCGGCGGCATGCGGTGCAGTCCGAGACGGAAGCCGGGGTCCGGCTCCTCGGGGTTGTCCACCATCAGCCGCAGCTCCGCGGACACGTAGCCGAGAAGCCACGCGGTGTAGGCGCGGAACGCGGCCGTGACACGGGCCTCGTCCAGACCGGCCTCACTGAGCAGGGTGAGCACCCTCTCGTGGTCCTTCAGGACGGCGAGGGGGCGCTGGGCCAGCGGGACCGCCAGCATGCGCGTGGTGAGCAGCGGGACCGCCTGGGGATGGGAGAGGCAGACGTCGTACGTCGCCGTGGCGATGCGATGGAGTTCGCTGCGCCAAGCAGCCTTCCCCGCGCTTGTGCCCGGCACGGCGGCCAGCCGTTCCTCCAGCTCGAGGTACAGCGCCTCCACCAGGCCGTCCAGAAGGGCGTCCTTGCCCTCCGCGTACCGGTAGAGCGCCATCGCCTCCACGCCGAGCTCGGCGCCCAGCCTCCGCATGCTCAGCGCGGACAGGCCCTCCCGGTCCACCAGCTCCAGGGCGCTGGCCAGCACGCGTTCGCGGCTCAGCCGTCCGTAACGGCCGCGGTCGCTGGCGCGGCGTGCCGGACTGGCTCCGGCACCCTTCCCGCGCGCTTTCGCCTGCTCCTTGGCCATGCCCCGCCTCCAAGTGGTCGACCTGCGCCATGTCCCGTTTGTGTTGACTCTATACACCCGCAGGTGGAGAGTGTACGTATACGTCGTAAATATACGTCTTATGTAGGTACGGCGGCGCCATCCCGCCGCGCGAGCCACCGGGAGCGAGAAATGACAGTCCACCGTCTCCGGCCCCGGCAAGAATCCGCCGATCGTGCCCGGCCCGCCCTGAACGGTGCGCCTCCCACCGATGCCCGCACAGCGGAGCCCACGGGTGCGCCGGACGTGCCCTTCGCCGTGACCTGGATCAGCCCGGAGGCCCGGAGGGCAGCACAGGACGTGCTTGCCTCCGGCTGGGTGACCACCGGTCATCAGACGGAACTCTTCGAGAGCGAGTTCGCGGCACACGTCGAGGCCGAGCACGCCATCGCGGTGAGTTCGTGCACGGCGGCGCTCGAACTGGCGCTGCGTGCCCTGCGGCTGCCGGCCGGTGGGGCAGTGTTGGTCCCGGCCGTGACCTTCTGTGGCGCCGCACACGCGATCCTGCACGCCGGACTGCGGCCTGTGCTGGTCGACGTCGATCCACGCACGGCGACACCGACTCCGGCCACCGTCGCCCGTGCTGTCGTCGCCTGTGGCGATCCCCAGGCGATGATGGTCCTGCACTACGCCGGGGCCCCGGCGCCGGTGGCCGAGCTGGCGGAGGCCGCGGGACTGCCCCTCACGCACGTCGTCGAGGACGCCGCCCACGCTCTGGGGACGTCCGTGGGCGACCGGTCCGTGGGAAGTCTGTCGAGAGCGACCTGCTTCAGCTTCTACGCCACCAAGAACCTGCCCATCGGTGAGGGCGGCATGGTGACCACGGACGACGCGGAACTCGCCGTGCGGATCCGCCGCGCGAGGCTGCACGGAATGTCCGCCGACGCCTGGCGACGAACGCTGCCGGGTGGCCGCTGGCAGTACACCGTCGAGGAGCCAGGCCTGAAGGCCAACATGACGGACGTACAGGCCGCCATCGGGCGAGCCCAGCTCCGTCACTTCGACGACTGGCAGCGACGGCGGCACGCCCTGGCCGCACAGTACGAGACGAGGCTCGCGGCCGTTCCCGGGATCGAGCCGCTTGACGTCCCCACCCTGGGGCGGCACGCCCGCCATCTGTACGTGGTGCGGGTGCTGGAGGAGTACGCGACCGGCCGCGGCGAACTGGTCGACAGGCTGGCAGGGCATGGCATCGGTACCTCCGTCCACTTCATCCCCCTGCATCACATGCCGTACTTCCGGCGCACCGCTCTCATGCCGCTCGGCGGCCTTCCGGGAGCCGACGCCCTCTTCCCACAGTTGCTGTCCCTGCCACTGCACCCGCTCCTCACCGAGCAAGCCGTCGACCGGGTCTGCGCTGAGCTGGCCCGACTCACGCCTCGAAGGGTCGCTGCAGCACGTAAGCAGGTGAGCCGACCGGCTCGGCCACGCAGCGTCATGGTCCATCCATACTCGGAGGGCCCCTGATGTTCGCGCGCCGCCAGTGGCACCAGTGGACGCCGAGGCAGGCTCCCCGGAGAGGCCGCCGACGGCACCGTGGGCTGCTGTTCCTGCTGATATGCGTGGTGGTGGCGGCGCTCGGTGTGCTGGGACTCGGTGTCGGCGGCACATGGTGGGCCACTGAGCACTACGGCGACCAGGTCAAGCGGATACCCCACGTCTTCCCGCAGGGCCCGCGGCCCGAGGCCGGCGAGGGCACCACGTTTCTGCTCGCCGGTGTCGACAGCCGTTCCGCGAAGCCCACCACCGGGGACGACGCCACAGCCGATCTGTGGAAGGTCGGCGCCCAACGCAGCGACACCCTGATGCTGGTTCATCTCGGCCCCGGGGAGCACACGTCGTACACGGTGTCGATACCCCGAGACAGCTGGGTGCCCATCCCCGGACACGGACACGCGAAGATCAACGCCGCGTTCTCCTGGGGCGGTCCTCCGCTCCTCATCCAGACGGTCGAGCAGCTCACGGGAGCCCGGGTCGACCACTTCGCCGTCATCGACTGGCACGGCTTCAGGTCACTCACCGACGCGGTCGGCGGGGTGCCCATCGCCGTGTCCGAGAACTCCTACGACCCCGAGCAGGGGCGGCGCTTCCAGGCGGGGACCCACACCATGAACGGCGAGGAGGCACTCTCCTACGTCCGGCAGCGCCACGGCCTGCCCGGCGGGGAGCTGGACCGCATCAAACGGCAGCAGCAGTTCCTGCGGGCCCTCGTCGACGAGATCCGCGGCGAGGTGAGCGTCACCGACCCGCTGAAGGTCGACCGGATGCTCGACGCCGTCACCCGCACCGTGAGCGTCGACCACCGGCTGTCCAACGGCGACCTGCGCGACCTCGTGTTCGGACTGCGCCACCTGGACTCCGCGGACGCCCATTTCACCACCGCGCCGATCGTCCGGTCGGACATGATCGACCGCCAGTACGTCCTGATTCTCGACCGGGCCGGCTTGCGACAGCTGTGCCAAGAGTTCGAGACCGGGCGCCTGCCCGGCATCGTGAAGTGAGGCCGTCCCGTGCGCCTCCGTCACCGTATGAAGCGATTCCCGGACCAGTCGGCCACGTCGAACCCGGCGGGGCAGGGCGAACCGGCGGACGTGTGCGCCACCGTGTCCGCCGGCCCGGCCCGGAGCCTCGCCTCCGGCATGGGCTTCAGCGCGCTTGCTCAGATAGCGCCGCTGCTGACCAACCTGGCGCTGACGCCGTACCTGATCCATCGGCTGGGACTGGACCGGTTCGGCGTCTGGTCACTGGTCCTGGTCTTCCTGGCCACCCTCACCGTGCTGGACGGCGGAATCGGCGCCTCACTGGCCCGCTTCTACGCCTACCACGGAGCCCGCGGCAACCGAGAGGGAACGGGTCGACTGGTCGTCGGGTCGGTAGCGGTCTTCCTCGCGCTGGGCGCGCTCGTCACCGGGCTCGCCGCGCTGATCGGCCCCGCGGTGGTATCCGTACTGAGCGTTCCACCAGCGCTGACAGAGGAAGCCGAGCACCTGCTGCTGGCTCTCGGCCCGCTCCTCACCCTGGCCCTGATCTCCAACTCCGCCATCGCACTGCTCCAGGCGAACACCCGCTTCCGCAGCCTGGCGGCCGTCAGTGCAGGATCGTGTCTGACCTACGGCGTCGCCGTGACGATGTTCGTCAAGGACGGGCAGGACCTGGTACTGCTCGCGGTGCTGACCACGATCAGGTACCTGCTGGTGACGGTCGGGGGCTTCTGCGCGGGGGCACGCCACATCCGCATCCGGCGACCGCTGCTGCCCCGGCCGACCGAACGACGTGAGTTCGTCGGATACGCCTCCCGCATGCAGTTGTCGGGCTTCACCGTCTTCCTCAACGGAGAGATCGACGCCCTGGTGGTCGCCGCGCTGCTGCCGGTGCGGTACGTGGGCATCTACGCCGCCGGATACCTGGCCGCCAACGCCTTGCGCAGCCTGCCGCTCTACGCCTTCCCCCCGATCCTGACTCGAATGACCCACGTCTACGCGGCACACGGACTCACCGGAGCGATACGGGAGTTCCACGTCCTGCAGTCCCGCTGGCTGCCCGTGGTTCTCACCTACGGGGCGGTGACGATCACGGCGGTGGGGCCGGCGGTCCTGGTGTGGCTGGGCCCCGAGCTTGCCCTCAGTGGAGCGGTGGCCGCCGTTCTGCTGGTCGGCTACGTCGTGCAGGTGGCGTTCACCGGGATGCGTACCTGCTTCGTCCGGTCGATCGGCCGACCTGGGCTGGAGACCCGGTACTCCTGGTGTTCGACGGTGGTGAACCTGGCGCTCACGGTGCCGCTGACCCTGCTGTTCGGGGTCGTCGGTGTCGTCATGGCGACCTCGATCGGACTCGTCGCGGGTTCCCTGTACCTCGTCGTTCTGTGCCGGCGGCTGGCGGGTCTGCGGGACCGGCACCTGCCGAGGCGATGGGTGTCGGCGACCGTGACGGCCGTGATCACCGCCGGTCTCGGAGAGCTCTTGATGCTGAGGCTCGGATGGCACGGCGCGCTGCCGCTGTTGCTGGCCGGTCTCCCGGTGCTGGTCGGCCTCGGTATCGCGTGGTCGCTCATGGCCCGCGAACTCATCCACGCTCCGCACACGCCGGAACGAGTGCCCGTCAAGGAGGAGGCATCATGACCCCAACCACCCTGGACAGGCCCGGGGTTCGGCAAGGCAAGCGTGTCCTGATCGTCGCTCAGCTCGACGGGTACGCGAACAGCGTCAAACCCCTGGCCATCGAACGGTTCCTGCGCGAACACGGTCACGACGTGCACCTGGCGGACACCAACTGCCTGGCCCGGGCATCCAGCACCGCTGGCTCCCTCGGCCGGATGCTCCCGGGATCCGCGCGCCCCGCAAAGCTGGCGCTGTACGCGAACGACGTCGTGTCCAAAGTGCTCACCCGGCGGTGGCGCCTTGGACGACGTCACCTCTCGTACTACGTGCTGCTGACGGACCACCATCTGCGCCGGCGCATCCTCAAGACCGATCTGGCACTGGACGACTTCGACCTCGTCATCTGCGAGACCCCGTTCGACGCCGGTGTGCTCACGACGGGCACAGCGGCCGAGACCCTCTATGACTGCCCCAATCCCTGGGCCGACGAGGTGTTCTACGAAGGCCGGCTCACCGCTCGGCAGCACCGGAAGTTCCGCCGCTGGGAAAAGGACTTTCTGGAAGGAATGGAACACCTGTCGTTCTCCTGGGAGACCTACGGCCGGTACGCCCAGGCACATTACGGGCTCAGCGGGGACAACTTCCTCCAGCTCAACTGGGGTTGCACCCCTGCGGCCGAACGGGTGCGGTTCGCCAGTCCGCCGCGCGTGGCGTACGTCGGGTCCCTCAGCGGCCAGTTCATCAACCTCCCCCTGCTCGGACGGCTCAGTCGGCTGTACCCCCACATCGACGTCTACGGCGGCCCGCCGCCGAACCCGTCCCTCGGCATCCGCTACCGCGGCTATGCGTCTCCCGAGGTCCTGAGCGAGTATCAGTTCGGACTGATCACCTGCACGAGGGATCCGATCCGGGAAGAGGGCTTCTCGGCCAAACACCTGCACTATCTGGCATACGGTCTGCCCGTCCTGGTCCCGGCCTGGCGGCGCCACCTTGACCTGCTCCGAGGATCGGTGCCCTACACCGAGGAGAACTTCACCACCGTCGTCGACTCGCTGAACGACGAGGCCGGGTGGAACGCGGTCAGCCACGAGGCATACGAACAGGGACGGCGACTGGACTGGAACCGGACCCTGGAGCCGCTTCGACGGTTGCTGGACGAATCGCTCGGGCGACCCGAGCGGGAAGCCGCGGCGGCAGTGAGGTCCGAGTCCCCATGAGCACCGCACCCGGACGCCTCACCGTCGACATCGTGATCGTCAACTGGAACGCCGGTCACCACCTCGGAAACTGTCTGCGCTCCATCGCCCGAGCCGACCAGTCCGTGCTGCATGTCGGCAAGGTGGTGGTCGTCGACAACGCGTCGAGCGACGGCTCCGACTGGAACCTTCACGTCACAGGCCTGCCGCTCCGGTGGGTGAGGAACACCGAGAACCATGGTTTCGCCCGGGCATGCAACCAGGGCGCGGCGTTGTGCGACTCAGAGTTCCTGCTCTTCCTGAATCCGGACACCGAGCTCTGTCCGGACACCCTGCGGATCACCGGTGAGGCTCTGCGGACGCCCGGCGCGGCAGGCTTCGGGATCTTTGGGGCACACATGGTGGACGAGCAGGGACGCCCGCAGGTCTCCTGCTCCAGGTTCCCCAACCCGCGCATCTACGTCGGCAGGATGACAGGGCTCGACCGGCTGGCGCCCGCTCTCTTCCCGACTCATCACATGCGACCGGAGGAAGTGCCCCGCTCCGGTCCTGTCGATCAGGTCATAGGCGCGTTCTTCCTGGTACGCCGCCCCCTGTTCACCGAACTGAACGGCTTCGACGACGGCTACTTCCTGTACCTGGAAGAGGTTGACTTCGCCCTGCGGGCTCGGAGGCTGAGCTGGCCCTCGTACTACATCAAGGAAGCACGGGTCCATCACGTCGGCCAGGTCAGCTCGGTTCAACTCGGACCGTGGCGGCACTACCTGCTGCTGTGCAGCCGTACCCGTTACATGTTCCGGCACTGGCCGAAGTACCAGGCGTGGCTGATCACGGCCCTGAGCCTGTCCGTGGAACCGGTGGCCCGGATGGTCGGGGCGGCGCTGCGGGGACAACGCGTGGAACTGCGGGCCACGCTCGCCGTTCACCGGGAGTTCCTGCGGTGGCTCCGTCGCGATCACGAGCTGGGCCCGCCGTCGGCACCGCCCGCTGCGGCACGGCTTCGTCAGACGGCGACATCACAGCGCGCGCGCCCTGCGCACGCAAGGAACGCTCGGAAGGCAAGGCAATGAGATTCACACGGGTTCTGGTCACCGGGGGGCAAGGGTATCTGGGTTCTGTCGTAGTCGACCTGTTGTCCCGCAGCGGATTCGAGGTCGTGTCGCTGGACAGCGGCTATGTGACGGACACGCGGGCCGCTCTGCCTCATGTGACGTATGTGCAGGGGGACGTGCTGGATCCGGCGTCCTGGCAGACAGCTCTGGCGGATGTCGAGGCAGTGGTCCACCTCGCCGCGATCGTCGGAGATCCCGCGTGCGGGGTCGATGAGGACCTGGCGATGAGGACGAACTACCTGGGCACGATCCGAGTCGTGGAGGCATGCAGGAAATTCGGTGTGGGGCGGATCGTCTTCGCGTCCACCTGCAGCAACTACGGGAGCACCGAGGGCGAACAGGTCGACGTCTGGTCCCCCCTCAACCCCCAGTCGGTCTACGCGCAGACGAAGGTGCTGGCGGAGCACTATCTCCTCTCGCCGCACGGGGGCGGACCGGAGCCCTGCATTCTGCGCTTCGCGACCCTGCACGGCCTGTCGCCCCGCATGCGCTTCGACCTGGCCGTGAACATCATGACGGCCAGCGCCCTCGCACAGGGCCGCATCGTGGTCCAGGGAGGATCTCAGTGGCGGCCCTTCATCCACGTTCGTGACGCCGCCTCGGCCATCCTCAAGTGCCTCAGACGAAGGCCGGGTTCGCAGGCCGTGGTGTACAACTGCGGCTCGAACGAGGAGAACTACCTGATCAAGGATCTCGCCGAACTGATTCGGCACGAGGTCCCCGGATCGGTGACCGACATCCTCGGGGACGTACAGGACCTGCGGAACTACCGAGTGGATTTCTCCCTCATCCGACAGACGCTCTCGTTCACGAACAGTTTCCGTGTCGTCGACGGCGTACGCGAGATCCGCGACGCGATGATGAACGGCGCATATGACGACTACCTCTCGCCGCGTTACAGCAACCATCTACGTGCCCTTGATGTGTCGCACCAAGGAGCGCTCTGACCATTCAGCGAGAGCCCGCCCGTCGGTGGACGTTCCGCGCGGCGTCCAGCAGGACGGGTGGGGTCACGCGCTCCACGGCCCTGCGGGCGCGTCCCTGGCGTTCCCCCGGCCGTGCCTGGTAGACGGTGCTGTGCTGGGAACTGCGTTCCTCCGCCGGGCGGCCGTTCGTGTAGTAGTAAAGCGCGAGCGAGCGCCGGGTCCGATCGGGCGGGCAGGCCAACGGGTCCGGGTGGCCGTGGTAGGAGAAGTCCGTCGTCGCAAAGACGACGAAGCGGTTGAACACGGGAAGGACGTCCGCCACGGCGTGCGTCATCTTCCTGTCCCACAGCTCCAGGGCGCCACCGTAGGACTCCTCCCAGTCCTTGTTCAGATAGACGATGACGTTCAACCGGCGGTCCAGGCGCAGCTTCTCGTGCCAGTTGAAGTCCGCGTGCACCTTGAGGAACCCACCTCGCTCGATCTGATGGAGGCCCCCGCCTTCGAAATACGGATCCGGCACGAGGCCGTCGATTCCGGTCAGCCGCTCGAGAAAGCCAAGGAAGGTGGCCGAGTTGAACTGAGTGAGCAGGTGTCGGGTGAACTCCCCGAAGAATGCGTCCCCTTCACTTGCCAGCTTCTTCGAGGTCGCTCGCTCGAATGTCTTCCAGGGGACCTCGCCGGGCTTGGGGAACTCCGACAGGACCGTGTCCAGGACCCATTCGGGCAGGAAGTCGTCAAGAACGATGTGGGGAAACGGCTCGGCCGTGCGGAAACGGTCGCGATGCAGGTCGGCGAGGTCCGACAGGTGCTCATCCGAGAAGTAGTAGGAGTCGAACATGATTCACCCTCACCGTAGGTGTTCAGCTCTCCTTGCGAATCTATGTCTCCGGGCGCGAGCCTGCCACCGGGGCCGGCTCGGCCGTGTGTCTCTCCGGCATCTTTGCCGTGGCGCTGCGGCAGGCACCGATCGGCATGAGCGTGGCCGCGAGGAGCGCGAAGGTCAGCGAATTGCTGATGTCGAAGGCCCAGGGGCGTTCCGTAACCGAGCCCAGCAGGACAGGGAGCAGGACACAGGCCGCGGCGGGCACCCCTCTGGCGCCGTCCCGGAACAGGAGATACACCAGCAGCGCGACGAAGAGGACGACTGCGACCACTCCGCCCGCGTACAGCACGTCGATCCACTGATTGTGCAGCGAGGGGGATACGGCGGCGGGAATCTGTCCCTCCGGGTACTTGGCCGACCACGCCTTGCCTCCGTACCCGAGAAGTGGCGAGTGGGCCCACTCCTCCTTCGCCATGTCCCAGATGGCGGCGCGTAGCCGCAGGTCGCCGAAGTACTCATGGCGGAGCGGCACGACGACGCCCATGACGGCCGTGGGGAGGAGGACGGCCATGGCAAGGAGGTTGCGTCCGGGTGTACCTCGTACGACGTCTCCGGGCTCCTCGTCCGGGAGCCGCGGGCGCAGCACAGCCAGCAGTATCACTGTGGCGACCGCCGCCGCGCCGGCGAGCACACTCCCGGTGGCAGCTGCCAGGAAGGCGAGGTAGCAGGCCAGGAAGATCCGCACTCTTCCGCGCAGCCCCAGCCAGACGAAGGGCACGCACATGATCAGCAGCAGGCCGAAGATGTTCTCGTTGGTGAAGACACCCGCGTAGTGGACTCCGAGAACATTGCACGCGTTGTCGGCGCGGCACGAGCGTATGACGCTGGCCGGTTCTATCAGCGCCTCGACCCCGCCCAGCACGGTGAACAGCATGGCGACCGCGGCGCCGCCGAGGAACGCGGAGCGTCCTGGACGCCCGACTGCCGCCGCGAGCAGGACCGCCAGCAGTGTGAGCTGTCTCGGCGTCCACAAGGGCTGACCGTGAAGACCGTCGGACGCACAGAGGGTCAGGACGATCACGAAGGCGATGAGCGGTGCGCCGTTGAGGCGGGCACGGGCGACCAGCAGCCGGTAGAGGATGAACGCCACACATGCGACCAACAGCAGGCCGTTGGAGACCACGCCGATCCTGTGCACCGACTCGGGGAATCCGATCACGGCGTGACCGAGGGGATCCAACCGCTCCTTCCGGCCCGAGCTGATCACGTATGCGGCGGTCTCCGCGTTGGCCAGCGCGCCGACCAGTAGGACCAGGGTCGCGGTGAGGTCCCAGTCCCTGAAGGCGTGGGCTCTGCGGAAGGCCACCGCCCAGGGGATCAGGGCCAGCAGGGCCAGGATCCCGATGATCAGCACCGAGGTGGACTGCTCCTGCGGCATGCGCAGCCTCCCTGTACCTAGTCGCGGTGGCCGGCCCGGGCGTGGACGCCGGTCGACACAGGCGCCGGTTCACCCTGAGGTGTCGGCCGGCGGCCGGGGACCGGGGCGTCGGCCGCCCTCGTCGCCTCGCTGCCGGGGTGGCGGCCGTTGAACCTCTCGGCGGGCAGGCCGGTGAGAACGGCGCCGAGGACGCGTGCGTGGACGGAGTCCAGGCTTTCGAGCGCACGGCGGACCAGGTCGTAGCGCATCTTGCCGGTTCGGACGACGAGAAGTACGGCCTCCGCCTCCGAGGCGAGGATCGCCGCATCGGCGTAGGGGAGCAGCGGAGGGCTGTCCACGACCACGAGATCCGCGTCCGCCTCAAGGGTGCGCAGCAGGTGCGTCATGTACGGGGACGGGAGCAGTGCGCTCGGGTCCGGTGGCGGAGTGCCGCCTGGCAGCACCCGCATCAGCCCGTTTCCCCAGCTCTGGAGCGCGACGTCGAGTACTGCCTCACCGGTGACCACGTCGGTCAGTCCGGGCGTGTCAGGAAGGTCGAGTGCCCTGGCCAGACGTGGTCGGCGCAGATCCCCCTCGACGAGCACGACACGCCGCCCGGTCCGCGCGACGTTGGCCGCCACGTCGATGGCGGTCTCGGTTCTGCCCTCGGCGGGCAAGGCGCTGGTGATCAGCAGCGAGCTCGGCATGCGCCCGTCGCTGGAGAAGCGAAGACGAGTGGTCAGCTGGCTCAGCGCCTCGTCTCGCCTTGTCGTGCCGACGACCTGGCTGGAGAGGGCGTGACCCCGTGGGGGCTTCGGCAGAGCACCCAGGGTGGTGATGCCAAGACGGCGCCGGACGTCGCCCGCGGAGCGGACTGTGGCGTCGAGTGACTGACGCAGTACGGCGCCTGCGGTGCCGACGACGAGACCGCAGAGCAGCCCGATCACCAGGTTCAGTGCCGGGCGGGGGCTTGTGGGTGACGACGGCGGTCCGGGGTCACCGATAACGCTGGCCTTCACCAGCGGTGGGGCGTTCGTGGACGCCTTCTCGATGTCGTCGATGTACTTCGTGAACTGGACTGCGGTCTCGTCGGCGATCGCCTGCGCGCGTGCGGCGGATCGCTCCTGCACCCGGATGTCGACCAGGGTCGTGTCCAGGGGCGCCTGTGCGCTGATCTTCTTCGCGAGTTGCTCGGGTGTCATGTTCAGATTCAGGTTCGCTATGACCCCCTGAAGCACAGCGGGACTGTTCGCGATCTTCGTGTAGGACTTCACCCGCTGCTGTGTGAACAGACCGCCCGCGTACGCGTTGGAGCTGTCCTTGTCGTTGGTGGCGACGAAGAGCTGCGCCCTCCCCGTGTACGTGCGCGGCGTCACGGCCGTCACAGCGACCGCCGCGCCAAGTCCCAGCAGGACGCACACCACGACGAACCGCCAGCGTCGGCGCAGCACATCGATGAATTCGCGGAGATCCATGCGAGCTCCTCCAACTGCCCGTACTGCCACCTTGACTCCTGACGGACATCAAGGCATATTCCTGTTTACAACGTAAATGTACGGTATCAGCGTTAAGCGTCGGATGTGAAGCCATGGATCGTCACCCGGATCACTGCGCTGTCACTCCCTACAACCGGAAGGCAGGCAGCTCGCGGGTCCGCGTCTTCGAATGGCTGGACCGTGTCGACACCGACTTCACCGTCAGCAGCTATGCCTCGCTCGCCGATGCCGCCCCGTCCCGTCTCGCCCGGCATCCCATGGCCGTGGCGCGGGCGGAACTGCGACTGCGCCGGCTCGCGACCGCGCGACCGAGCCGTCTGCTGCTGCACCGGGAGGCGTCCCCGCTCAGCCGCGGCTGGTGGGAGCGCCGCCTGCTGTCGAGCGCCGAGTTCGCCGTGTACGACTTCGACGACGCCCTGCAGTGGGACCGGGGTGACGGAGGCCTGGCGCGCAGGCTGGCACCCAAGGCCGACAAGGCGCGGACCGCCGTGCGTCACGCGGACCGCGTCATCGCGGGCAACGACGTCCTCGGGGACTGGGCCGCGCAGCATCATCGCGATGTCGTGGTGATCCCCAGCTGTGTGGCGCCGGAGGACTACACGCCGAAGACCTCCTACGCGCTGCACGACCCACCACGGCTCGGCTGGATCGGCTCGCGCGACAACGAGGCGTACCTGCTGCTGTTGGCAGGAGCGCTCGAAGAGCTCCACCGCCGTAGCGGCGCCCGCCTGACCCTCGTCGGTACGACGCAGCGTTCGCTGGGCCGTCTGGAAGCCTTCATCGACCGTGTCGCCTGGAGCCCGCACAACGAGCGAACCGCCCTGGCCGGCCTCGACATCGGCCTGATGCCTCTGCCTTCGACCGCCTACAGCCTGGGCAAGTGCGGCTACAAGCTGCTCCAGTACGGCGCCGCGGGCGTGCCCTCGGTGGCCACGCCGATCGGGGTGAACGCCGACATCCTGCGCCAGTTCCGGATGCCGGCCGCCCGCGACGGCGCTGAATGGACCGAAGCGGTCCAGGAACTGCTGGACGGCTCGGACGCGGTCCGGGAGCGGTTGGGGCGCGCAGCCCGCGCCGTCGTGAGCCGCCGGTACTCCTACGACGCCTGGCTCTCTCGATGGACGGCGGCTCTGGAACTCCCCGGGCCGCCGTCATGACGGCGGCAAGCAAGGAAGGGACACCCTCCATGGACACCACTGACGATCTGCGGCACCACGCTCTCCCGCGCATGACTCCGGTGCGTCTCACTGTGCCTCGTCGTGCCCTGGACGTCTTCGTGTCGCTGGCGCTGCTCGCGCTCCTGTCACCACTGCTGCTGTTCCTGACCGTCCTGGTGCGCACCACGAGCGGCGGGCCGGCGATCTTCCGGCAGCGGCGCATGGGGGAAGGCGCACGCGAGTTCACCCTCTACAAGTTCCGCACCATGCGGCAGGACGCCTCGGGTCCCGGGCTCACCTGTTCCTCCGACTCGCGCGTGACCGGCACGGGGTGGCTCCTCAGGCGCTTCGGCCTTGACGAACTGCCGCAGCTGTTCAACGTATTGCGCGGGGACATGACGCTGGTCGGCCCGCGCCCGGAGGCGGCCGACCTGGCTCACCGCTACCCGCCCCAATACCACTGGGTGTTCCGTCATCGCCCCGGCCTCACAGGACCGTGTCAGCTTCGTTCCCGCTCCGACGCGGTGCTGCTCGAAGGGAGGCCGGACCCCGAGGAGTACTACCTCGAGGTCATGGTCCCGCGCCGCGCCGCGATGGACGAGGAACTCCTGGCGCACCTCACCCCGGCCACCGTGGCGCTCTTCGTCGCGCGCACGCCGTGGTACCTCCTGTCCGCCGCCTGGGACGGGTCCGGGAGGTCCTCAGGGGGAGTGGGCGGGGATACGGGCCGGTGCACCGAAGGAGGCCGATCCTGATGCGTGCCGTCGTGACCGGAGCAGCCGGATTCATCGGCTCCCACCTGTGTGAGCATCTGTTGTCCTGCGGCGACGACGTCACGGGCGTCGACGCCCTGACGGACTTCTACGATCCCGCGTGGAAACGGGAGAACCTCCACTACCTGCTGGACCAGGACCGTTTCACCTTCCGGCAGGACGATCTGCTGGCGGCCCCCCTGGAGCCGCTCCTCGCCGACGCCGACGCGGTCTACCACCTCGCCGGACAGCCCGGCGTGCGAGGCTCCTGGGGACCGGAGTTCGCCGTCTACGTGGAACGCAACGTCCTGGTCACCCAGCGCGTTCTGGAGGCGGCCCGTGCCACCGGCCTGCGTCGGCTCGTGTACGCCTCCAGCTCGTCGGTCTACGGGGACGCCGAGACGTACCCGACCAGGGAGACGGCGCGGCCCAGACCTGTGTCCCCGTACGGCGTGACCAAGCTGGCCGCGGAGCATCTGTGCGAGACGTATCGCACCGCTTTCGGCGTGCCGGCCGTCTCCCTCCGGCTGTTCAGCGTCTATGGCCCCCGGCAACGACCCGACATGGCGTTCTCCAGGCTGGTCACGGCTGCGCTGGCGCAGCGTCCCTTCGCGCTCTACGGAGATGGAGAACAGAGCCGTGACTTCACGTATGTCGCGGATGTGGTCACTGCCATGCGCCAGGCCGCGCTCTCCTCGTGGACCGGCGTCGCCAACGTGGGCGGTGGTTCCGAGGTGACGATGAACCAGGCCGTCTCCCTGCTCCGGCTGCTGGGTGCCTCCGTCCGTGTGGTGCGGGTACCGCGCCGGGCCGGTGACGCGCGCCGTACCGCCGCCGACATCACGCTTGCCCGCGAGGCCTTCGGCTTCCGGCCCACGACGGGCGTACGGGACGGCCTCGCGGCGATGGTGGAGGCCGCACGGGTGGGCCGGCCGGTGTCGGCCGCCTGACGTCCGGGCGGTGTCAGACCTGAGCTCCGCGGTAGTAGGTCAGGATCTCCCCGGGCGACATCTCACCGTCCTGCTTGCGACCCAGGAAGTAGTAGGCGGTGGCGTCATCCATCGCGTACCTCGCCGACACCAGACGATCGAGGGTACGCAGCCAGAACAGCAACCCCCGCGCCGCCTGGCCCGCGCGACGGGAGCGGGCCAGGCCGCGGACCAAGTGGTCGACACTCCACAGAAGTTGGGTGCCGGGGCCGCTGACGGGGCCGGCGGCGAGCTCCTCGAAGCGGCGGAAGAGGTAGCGGTGGCCGCTCGCGGTGAAGCGCGTGAAGTCGTGGGCGCCGGCGTGCACTTGCTGCAGAAATGGGGTTTCGGCGTAGACGAGCCCCTCCTCCTTCAGGACCCGGTGGATTTCCGCGACGACCCCGGCCGGATTGAGTACGTGTTCCAGAACGGCCTGCACCAGCACCGCGTCGACGCTCGCCGCGGGCAGCGGGATCTGGTGGGCGTCCGCGATCAACTGCGTCACGGGACTGCCGACGATGTCGAAGCCGATCACCTGGACACGCGGATCGCGGTAGATCGCGCCCACGCCGTTTCCGACGGTGGCGCCGCCGACGACGAGCAGCCGCGGCGCGCGACCGGAAAGGCTGCGCAGCAGGAGCTCGACGTTACGGGCGGCGACGCGGTTGGGCGGTTTGAGGGCGCGGCGCAGGGGTGCCGGAAGACCGTCGGCGCCGGTGGAAGGGGGCGGCCTCCTGGAATCCGTGCCGTCGGCCCTCGCCATGACTGCCTCGCGGTCCACGACGCTGCGCTTGAAGTCGACGAGGACCGGCCACCGGCCTGCGACGGGGAAGGACGAGGGCGCGTGGCAGGGGCAGTCGGTCGCGGTGCAGTTGAAGCCGCCGAGCCGCGCCACCAGCGGCGACCTGCAACGCGGGCAGACCAGTAGATGCTCGATCGCCTTCCTGTCGGCCAGGACCATGTGCGTTCCTCCTGCGGTCTCCCACGGTCATCCCGTATGGACCATCTTCCGATGAATTGACCTGCAATGCCCGATGAGCGATGATGTACGTATACGTCGTAAACATACGGCTTTGGACGGGATGATCGACCATGCTGAACGCGACGCGTGTGACCGGTTCGGGGCAGTCGGCCAGGAATGCCGTGAACTGGCCCGCGCCGCCCCCGCAGGTAGCACCGGCGGCGACGCTGCCGACACCGCCGGTGCTGCCCCGCATCAAGGTCCTGCACGTCATCACCCGCTTCGTGGCGGGAGCCGGTGGCAACACACTGCTGTCGGCCGAGGGAATGGACCCCGAGCGGTACGAGGTGTGGATCGCGGGCGTCCCGGGGGGCGACCTCTGGGACCGGGCACGTGCCGCCGGGCTGCGCACGGTCGAGATACCGGGGTTCCGGCACACCCTGACCCCCATGGACCTGCTGGTGCTGTGGCGGCTGGCGCGCCTCATCAGACGCGAGCGGTTCACCGTCGTGCACACCCACTCGGGCAAGGGCGGCTTCCTGGGGCGGGCCGCCGCACGGCTGTGCCGCACGCCGGTGGTGGTGCACACCTTCCACGGCTTCAGCTTCCACCCGTACATGTCCCGCCGCAGGCGCATGGCGTACCGCTGGCTGGAACGGGCGACACGGCGTTTCACCCACGGGTTCCTCGCCGTCGCGCCGCGCGTGGCCGAAGAGGCGGTCGAAGAGCGGCTCGCCCCGCCGGGCCACGTCCACGTGGTGCCGTCCGCAGTGGATCTGGGGCACATCCCCGAGCGGTTCGACCCAGTCGCCCGCCGTGTGCTGGGCGTGCCCCGTGAGAAGGCCCTCATCGGCACCGTCGGCCGACTCGACTACCAGAAGGCACCCTGGGACTTCATCCGCATGGCGGCCGCGATCCGTGCCGTTCGCCCCGACACCGCGTTCGTCGTGATCGGCGACGGGCCGCTGGAGGACGAGGCCCGGCGGCTCGCGGCCGAACTGGACGTCGACATCACCTTCACGGGGTATCGGCCGGACGCCGCGTGGCTGGTGGCCGGGCTGGACGTCTTCGTGATGACGTCGCTCTACGAAGGCCTCGGCCGGGCGCTCACCGAGGCGCTGGCCACCGGTCGCCCGGTTGTCACCACGGCCGTGAACGGTGTGCCCGACCTGGTCGAGCACGGTGCCACCGGCCTGCTCGTACCACCGGCCGACCCGGAGCGGGAGGCACAGGCGGTCGGCTGGTTGCTCGACCACCCGAGGGAGGCCGCCGAGATGGGGCGGCAGGGCCGTCGCCGGGTTCGTACGTCCTTCGATCCTCAGGCCATGTGCGCGGCCGTCGACGCCTGTTACCGCGACCTGCTCGGTCTGCCGCCCCTCCCTGGGCCGTCGGCCATCGGCCCGAGCCGTACCCAGGGGGCCGCCTCAGGCCCTTGACCCGAGTGCCGGGGTCCTTCCTTCTCGATCCCTGAACCGACCGGGCGTCCATCGGTGTTACGCCTCCGACAATGCGCCCACGACGGAGACCACCATGCGCCTGACAGTCATCGGCACCGGCTACGTAGGAGCCGTCCACGCCGCCTGCATGGCGGACATCGGACACGAGGTCCTCGGCGTGGACCTCGACCCGGAGCGGATCGCCGCGCTGGCCGCCGGCCGGCCCCCGTTCTTCGAGCCCGGTCTCGCCGCGATGCTCCAGCACACCGTGGACACCGGCCGGCTGCGCTTCACCACCTCACTCGACGAGGCCGCCCGGTTCGCCGACACGCACTTCGTCTGTGTCGGCACTCCGCAGCTGCCCGACTCGGGCGCCGCCGACCTGCGCCATGTCGAGGCCGCCGTGGACGGTCTGGCCGCGCAGCGGACCGGCCGAGGGGACGAGCCGGCCCTGGTCGTCGGCAAGTCCACCGTGCCGGTCGGCACGGCGGACCGGCTGGCCAGGCGGTTGCGTGTGACCGCCGGGCACGTCGACATCGCCTGGAACCCGGAGTTCCTGCGGGAGGGCTGCGCGGTCCAGGACACGCTGCGGCCGGAGCGCATCGTGGCGGGCGTCCGTACGGCGCACGCCGAGGCCCGGCTGAGGGAGATCTACTCACCCCTGACCGCGGCCGGCGCCCCCTTCATCGTCACCGACACCGCCACCGCCGAACTGGTCAAGCTCGCCTCGAACTCCTTCCTCGCCACGAAGATCTCCTTCATCAACGCCATGGCGGAGATCTGTGACGCCACCGGCGCCGACGTTCTCACCCTGGCCGGGGCGATGGGCGCGGACCCCCGCATCGGCTCCCGCTTCCTGGCACCCGGCCTCGGCTTCGGCGGCAGCTGCCTGCCCAAGGACATCCGGGCGTTCACCGCCCGCGCCGAGGAACTGGGGCTGGGCGAGTCCGTGGCCTTCCTCCGGCAGGTTGACGAGATCAACACCCGGCAGCGGCGGCGGACGGTCGACCTCGCCGAGCAGGTGGTCGGCGGCTCCTTCACGGACCGCAGCGTCGCGGTCCTCGGTGCCGCGTTCAAGCCCCGCAGCGACGACGTGCGGGACTCGCCCGCGCTCGCGGTCGCGGAGGCCGTACGACGTCGGGGCGCGCAGGTCCGCGTCCATGACCCGGAGGCGGTCGACAACGCCCGAGCCTGCCACCCGGCGCTGCAGTTCGCGCTGGACGTGAACAAGGCGTGCGAGCAGGCCGACGTCGTACTGCACCTCACCGAGTGGCCCCAGTACCGGGACCTCGATCCGGCCGCCCTGGCCACGGTCGTACGGACCCCCGCCATCGTCGACGCACGCCACACTCTCGACCCGGATGCCTGGCGCTCCGCGGGCTGGACGCTGCGCGCACCGGGCCGACCCCGGCTCGGCTGACCCGGGAGGAGGAACCATGCGTGTCGTAGTGGCCGGCGGAAGCGGCTTTCTCGGATCGCATCTGTGCGAGGCCCTGCTGAGCCGGGGCGACAGTGTCTGCTGCCTCGACAACTTCTCCTCCGGCCGTGCCGCCAACATCGCCCACCTGCTGGCCGCGCCCGGCTTCGAGTGCATCACCTGCGACGTCACCGCACGTTTCCGGGTCTTGGGCCACGTCGACGCCGTCGCCCATCTCGCGAGCCCAGCCTCGCCGTACGACTACCACAACCACCCCCTGGAGACGCTGGCCGCCGGCAGCCGGGGCACGGAGAACCTGCTGCAGCTGGCCCTTCGGCACCGGGCGCGCTTCGTACTGGCGTCCACCAGCGAGGTCTACGGCGACCCCCAGGTGCACCCGCAGGACGAGGACTACTGGGGGCACGTGAACCCCATCGGCCCGCGCAGCGTCTACGACGAGGCCAAGCGCTACGCCGAGGCCCTCACGATGGCCTACCGCCGTACCCGGGACGCGGATGCCGGCATCGTGCGGATCTTCAACACCTACGGGCCCCGCATGCGGGCGCACGACGGCCGCGTGGTCTCCACCTTCGTCAGGCAGGCCCTCGACGGACAGGCCCTGACCCTGTACGGCGACGGCAGCCAGACCCGCAGCTTCTGCTACGTCGAGGACATGGTCCGCGGCCTGACCGCCATGATCGACTCACCCCACCCGGGCCCCTTCAATCTCGGCAACCCGAGGGAGCGGACCGTTCGGGAACTCGCGGAACTGGTCCTGCTGCTCACCGGGTCGCCCGGAGGACTGCGCTTCCTCCCGCTGCCCGTCGACGATCCCGTCCGCCGCCGCCCCGTCATCGACCGGGCCCACGCAGAACTCGGCTGGCACCCGCAGGTGCCGCTGGACGAAGGCCTGCGCCGCACCCTCGCCTGGTGCGCCGAGCAGCCCGAGCCCCGCGTACCGCCGTCGGACCGATCCGCAGTGGGGCGGCCATCATGAAAACACTCGTGCTGTGCGGCGGAGCGGGCACCCGCCTGCGCCCCGCCACCCATACCTCGGCCAAGCGACTGGTCCCAGTCGCCGACAAGCCCGTGCCGCTCCACGGCTTGGTCTCGCTCATCGGCCACGACGTCGAAGTGACCCCCGCCCCGCGCCCGCCCGCCATGCACCGGCTGCTGCCCGGCGACCACAGCAGAGCGCAGATCCCGTCATGACCGCCACCCGCATCCTCGTGACCGGCGGAGCCGGGTTCATCGGCTCCCACCACGTCCGGACGCTGCTCGGCCCGAACGGCCCGCCGGACGTCTCGGTGACCGTCCTCGACAACCTCACCTACGCCGGCAACCCCGCCAACCTCGACGATGTTCGAGACACGGACCGCTTCGCCTTCGTCCACGGCGACATCTGCGACCCGGACCTAGTCGACGCCCTGCTCGCCGAGCACGACCAGGTGGTGCACTTCGCCGCCGAGTCCCACGTCGACCGGTCCATCTCGGGCGCCGCCGCCTTCGTCCGGACGAATGTGCAGGGCACCCAGACCCTGCTGGACGCCGCCCTGCGGCACAGGCCGAAGCGGTTCGTGCACGTCTCCTCCGACGAGGTCTACGGCTCGATCCGCCACGGTTCCTGGCCGGAGACCGACCCGCTGCGGCCCAACTCGCCCTACTCCGCGTCCAAGGCCGCCTCGGACCTGATCGCGCTGGCCTACCACCGCACCCACGGCCTCGACGTCCGCGTCACCCGGTGCTCGAACACCTACGGGTCCCACCAGTTCCCCGAGAAGCTCGTCCCCCTGTTCATCACCCGGCTGCTGGAGGGCAGACCGGTGCCGCTGTACGGCGACGGGCACAACGTCCGCGACTGGATCCACGTCGACGACCATGTGCGAGGCATCGAACTCGTCCGCACCCTCGGCCGCCCCGGCGAGGTCTACAACGTCGGCGCGGGCAACGAACTGTCCAACCGGGAGCTGACCGGGCTGCTGCTCACTGCCTGCGGCGCCGACTGGGACATGGTGCGGTTCATCGAGGACCGCAAGGGCCACGACCGGCGCTACTCGGTCGACTTCACGAAGATCCGCACCGAGCTCGGCTTCATGACGGCCAAGGACATGTCCTCGGGACTCGCCGAGACCGTCGACTGGTACCGGACACACCGCTCCTGGTGGGAGCCGCTGCTGCGCCGGGCCGAGCAGGGGAGAGCGCTCCCCATGAGGGTCCTGTCATGAGCGCCCCCATCGAGGACTACGCCCTCATCAGCGACCTGGAAACCGCCGCCATGGTCGGCCGCGACGGCTCCGTCGACTGGCTGTGCCTGCCGCGCTTCGACTCCCCGGCGTGTCTCGCCGCCCTGCTGGGCACCGAGGAACACGGGTTCTGGCGGGTCGCGCCCGTCTCCGGTGGCGCCTGTACGCGGCGCGCCTACCGGTCGGACACGCTGGTTCTGGACTCGGTGTGGGAGACGGCCGCCGGGACGGTGCGCGTCACGGACTTCATGCCGCCCAGGGGGCAACTGCCGTGTGTCGTGCGGGTGGTGGAGGGGCTGAAGGGTGCCGTGACCGTCCGCAGTGAGCTTCGGCTGCGGTTCCACCAGGGGCGTGTCGTGCCCTGGGTGCGCGACATCGCACCCTGCACGGTCGCGGTCGCCGGGCCCGACGCCGTGTGGCTCGGCGCGGACGGCCCGGTGCGGGTGGCGGACGGCGACGGGAGAGCCACGTCCTGGGAGGTCACGGTTCCGGCCGGACGCCGGCTGGCCCTCAGCCTGGCCTGGGCGCCCTCGCACCTGCCCGAACCGCCGGCGCCGCTGTTCCTCCCCGCCGAGACGGTGCTCAAGGAGACCGTCGACTTCTGGCGCCGCTGGAGCGGCCAGTGCCGCTACCAGGGCCCCTGGCGGGAGGCCGTAGTGCGTTCCCTGATCACGCTCAAAGCGCTCACCTACGCCCCCACCGGCGGCATCGTCGCCGCGCCGACCACCTCGCTGCCCGGCTGCATCGGCGGCGAACGCAACTGGGACCACCGGCACTGCTGGCTGCGCGACTCCACCGCAGCCCTGTCCTGTCTGCTGCGCAGCGGCTACCACGCCGAGGCCACGGCCTGGCTGGACTGGCTCGTGCGGGCCATCGCCGGTGACCCGGCCGACCTGCAGACCGTGTACGGCGTCAAGGGGCAGCGGCTGCTGCCGGAGACCGAGGCGCCCTGGCTGCCCGGCTACGCGGGATCGCGGCCGGTGCGGTTCGGGAACTCGGCGGTGGGGCAGTTCCAGCTCGACGTGTACGGGGAGGTCCTGGACACCTTGTGGCTGTCGCTGCGGGCCGGGATCCCCATGCCCGCCCATGTCTGGGACCTGGTCCAGGAACTGATGGGCTTCCTGCACCGGCACTGGCGCGAGGCCGACCAGGGGCTGTGGCAGGTGCGCGGACCGCGGCGGCAGTTCGTCCACTCCAAGGTGATGGCCTGGGTGGCCGCCGACCGCGCCCTGCGCATGGGCGAACTGCTGGGCCGCAACGGCTCCTCGGGCGAGTGGCGGGCCATGCGCGACGAGGTGCACCGCCAGGTCTGCCAGGAGGGCTGGGACCCGGCCAGACAGTCCTTCGTGCAGTCCTACGGCTCCTCGGCCCTGGACGCCTCCGCTCTGCTGATGCCCCGCCTCGGCTTCCTGCCCGCCCGGGACGAGCGGGTGCGCGCCACCGTCCGGGCCATGCGCGGGCTCCGTCGCGGCGGCTTCGTACGGCGGTACGCGCACGGCGGCACCGGACCGCACCGCGTGGACGGCATGCACGGCGGCGAGGGCACGTTCGTCGCCTGCTCCCTCTGGTACGCCGAGGCCCTGGCCGCGACCGGCCGGCCGCGGCAGGCCCGGGAGGCCTTCGAGCGCGTCCTCGCCGTCCGCAACGACGTCGGCCTGCTGTCGGAGCAGTGGGACCCGGACGCCGGCCGCCAGCTCGGCAACGCCCCGCAGGCCTTCAGCCACATCGCCCTGGTCGAGACGGCGTTCGCACTGACGCCCCTCAACCATCAGTCATCAGCCCTCAGTCGTCCTTCGTCTTCGGCCCCCGCGCCGACCCCGCGTACCCATCCGGATTGAGCCGCTGGAAGCGCCACGCGTCCTGGCACATGTCGGCCAGGTCCAGGGCGGGCCGCCAGCCCCAGGCGCGGGCCACCGCGCCGGCGTCGGCGACGAGTTCGGCGACGTCGCCCGGACGTCTCGGCGCGAACTCGTAGGGCACCGCCCTGCCACACGTCGCGGAGAACGCTGCGACCACGTCCAGGACCGAACTGCCCCTGCCGAGGCCGAGGTTGTACACGTGCATGCCCGGTGCGTCGGCGAGGTGGTCGAGCGCGACGCGGTGGGCCTGGACGGTGTCCATGACGTGGATGTAGTCGCGGATCGCGGTTCCGTCGGGGGTGGGGTAGTCGTGGCCGAACACCCGCAGCCGCTCCCGTCGGCCGACGGCCACCTGGGCGATGTACGGCATGAGGTTGTCGGGCTCGCCGCGCGGGTCCTCGCCGAGCAGCCCGCTGGGGTGGGCGCCGGTGGGGTTGAAGTAGCGCAGGCACATCACGGTGTACTCGGGGCGGCGGCGGCAGACGTCGGCGAGGATCTGCTCGCAGAGCCACTTGGAGGCCGCGTACGGGTTGGTGGGGCGGACCGGGGTGGACTCGTCGAGGGGGCCGTCGTCCGCGTCGCCGTAGACCGAGCAGGAGGAGGAGAACACCAGTCGGTGGACCCCGTGTTCCTGCATGGTGCGCAGCAGTGCGGTGGTGCCGCCGACATTGGTGTCGTAGTACTCGACGGGGGTGCGGGTCGAGCCGCTGACCGACTTGTGCGCGGCGAAGTGCACGACGGCGTCCACGGCGTGGCGCTCGAACACGGCCGAGAGGGCGCGCCGGTCACGGATGTCCAGCTCGTAGACGGCGCCGACGAAGCGGCCGGCGATCCGTTCCACCCGGGTGAGGACCTGGGGGGTGCTGTTGGAGTAGTCGTCGACCACGATGACCTCGTAGCCGTGGTCGAGGAGGTCCACGCAGGCATGACTGCCGATGAAACCGGCCCCGCCGGTGACGAGGACGGTCGACGGTACCGGCTCGCTGCGTGCCATGGCAGGACGCTCCCGCGGGTTGCGGAGATGCCGTACGTTTACGACGTATACATACGACTCTCCGCCCCTCTGCCCCCCGCGTCAAGAGAAACCGGGGCCGCCCGGCGCCCGGAATCGCGGCGTCAGGGTCTGACCAGCAGCTGGAAGTCGAACGCGTACCGGGAAGCGCGGTAGATGTGCGTCCCGTACTCCACCGGCCGGCCCGTGTCGTCGTACGCCGTGCGCTGCATGGTGAGCAGTGCGGTGCCCTCCTGTTCGTCGAGGAGGGCGGCCTCCTCGGTGGTGGCGGAGCGGGCGCCGATGGTCTGGCGGGCGCTGTGCAGGGTGATGCCGGCGGAGCGCATCAGCCGGTACAGGCCGGTCGACTCGAGCCGCGCGGTGTCCAGGTCGAGGAGGCCGGCCGGGAGGTAGTTGCACAGGAAGGCCACGGGCTGGCCGTACGTCGAGCGCAGCCGCTCCAGGACCGTGACCTGGCCGCCCTCCGCGAGGCCGAGGGCGGCCGCGACGTCGGCGGAGGCCGGGACGGTCTCGTTGCGCACGACCTGGGTGGCGGGTGCCTGTCCGGCCGCCTCCAGGTCGTCGTAGAGGCTGCTGAGTTCCAGGGGGCGCTTGACCTGGCTGTGCACGACCTGCGTGCCGACCCCGCGCCGCCGCACGAGCAGCCCCTTGTCGACCAGGGACTGAATGGCCTGGCGGACCGTCGGCCGGGACAGCCCGAGGCGTACGGAGAGGTCGATCTCGTTGCCCAGCAGGTTGCCCGGGGCCAGCTGGCCGTGCTCGATGGCCGCCTCCAGCTGCTGGGCCAGCTGGTAGTACAGCGGCACCGGGCTGCCCCGGTCCAGGGCGAAGTCCAGGGAGCTGAGTGCGGGGGTGGTCGCGGCACGTGAGTAGCCGCCGGTCTTCGCCATGGGGTACCTCCCTCGGAGGGTCGGGAGCGGGGGTTCGGAGGTGGGGGTGGCGGGCGGCGGCGTGGCGGTCGTACTCCTCCCGTGCCCGTACGGCCGGCTCGTGGGGCGCCACTCCGTCTCAGACGGTCGTACTCGGTTCCGATGCCGCCGCGAGCAAGGTCTCGATCTCGGCCGCGGTCGGCATCGCGGAGGAGCAGGCGAGGCGGGAGGCGACGTGGGCGCCGGCCGCGCCCGCGTACCGCATGGTCCGCTCCGGTTCCCAGCCGGAGAGCAGCCCGTGGCACAGCGCGCCGCCGAAGGCGTCGCCCGCGCCGAGGCCGTTGACCACCTCGACCGGGACCGGCGGGACCTCGGCCGTCGTACCGTCGCGGTGCACGGCGAGCACTCCCTTGGGCCCCTGCTTCACCACCGCCAGTTCCACGCCCGCCGCCAGCAGCGCCTCGGCGCACGCGTGGGGTTCGCGCACGCCGGTGGCTATCTCGCACTCGTCGAGGGTGCCGACGGCGACGGTCGCGTGCCGGAGTGCTTCGGCGTAGTAGGGCCGGGCCTCCTCCGGATCTCCCCAGGCCGTGTCGCTCCACAGCGCGGGCCGCCAGTCGAGGTCGAACACCGTCGTGCCCGCCTTGTCCCGGCACTTCAGGGCGGCGAGCGTCGCCGAGCGGCTCGGCTCCTGGCTCAGCCCCGTGCCGGTGATCCAGAAGATCCGGGCCGCGCGGATGGCGAAGTAGTCCAGCTCGTCGGTGTGGACGGCCAGGTCGGGGGCGCTCGGCCGGCGGTAGAAGTACAGCGGGAAGTCGTCCGGCGGGAAGAGCTCGCAGAACGTCACCGGGGTGGGCAGGCCGTCCACCGGGGTCACCCAGCGGTCGTCGACCCCGAACTCACGTAGTTGCTGGTGGAGATAGACTCCGAACGGATCGGCACCGGTGCGGGTGATCACCGCGGTGGCGCGCCCGAGCCGGGCCGCCGCGACCGCCACGTTCGCGGCCGAACCGCCGAGGAACTTCCCGAAGGTCTCCACACGTGCCAGGGGCACGCCGGACTGGAGGGGGTAGAGATCGACTCCGATACGGCCCATAGTGATCAGGTCGAAGGACTTGGCTGATCCGGCCATGCGCGACCTCCTCGAGCTGCGGGGGGAGGTGGATCCCGAAGGACCTACCGCCCCCAGGTGTAGGCCGCGGAGGGTGACACTGTCAATAGTTTGTACTTACATTCGGACCTGCTTGTGAAATGATGTCTTAACAAAGTATTGACAGCGGGCAAGCCGAAGGAGTTGGATCCGGACCCAGCGAACAAGCCGTGTTCCCACGGCGTACGACCCGGGTCTTCCGAGGTCCCGGGCCCCTGACAATCCCGTGATTGCCTTTCCCCCGTAGCACAGTGAGGTGCAGGAAAGATGGACCGCATTTCTGGCTTCCGCTCCCGCAGATTCGCCCCCGCCGTGGCTCTCGCCGCGGCCGCGGCCCTGACCCTCGCAGGCTGCTCCAGCAGTTCCGGCGGCAAGAAGGCCGAGGAGAGCGAGGCCGGCGCCTCCGCGGGCAAGGCCACCACGCCCCGGATGACGGTCGCGCTGGTGACCCACCAGTCGCCCGGCGACACCTTCTGGGACATCGTCCGCAAGGGCGCCGAGGCCGCCGCAGCCAAGGACAACATCAAGCTGATCTACTCCGCCGACCCGAACGCGGGCAACCAGGCCAACCTGGTGCAGAACGCGATCGACCAGAAGGTCGACGGCATCGCCATCACCCTCGCCAAGCCGGACGCCCTCAAGGACGTCGTGAGCAAGGCGAAGGCCGCGAACATCCCCGTGGTCGGACTCAACTCCGGTGTGAGCGAATGGAAGAAGCTCGGCCTGATGGAGTTCTTCGGCCAGGACGAGACCGTGGCCGGCGAGGCACTCGGCAACCGGCTGAACGCGGCCGGCGCCAAGAGCGCCGTCTGTGTCGTCCAGGAACAGGGCAACATCGGCCTGACCCAGCGCTGCGACGGCGTGGAGAAGACCTTCTCCGGCAAGCTGCAGACGCTGTTCGTCAACGGCACCGACATGCCGTCCGTGAAGTCGACGATCACCGCCAAGCTCAAGCAGGACAGCTCCATCGACTACATCGTCACCCTCGGCGCCCCCTTCGCGCTGACCGCGACGCAGTCGGTGTCCGAGGCCGGCAGCAAGGCGAAGATCGCCACGTTCGACCTCAACAAGCAGCTGACCAGCGCCATCGATCAGGGCTCCATCGAGTTCGCCGTGGACCAGCAGCCCTACCTCCAGGGCTACCTGGCGATCGACTCCCTGTGGCTCTACAAGAACAACGGCAACTACATGGGCGGCGGTGAACAGCCGGTGCTGACCGGGCCGGCCTTCGTCGACAAGACGAACGTCGACGCCGTGGCCGCGTTCGCCGCGAAGGGCACCCGGTGATGAGTATGACCCAGCATGCCGAGCCGGCGGTGACCACACCGCCGGCCTCCGGCCCGAACAAGACCGACGGCCGGACCTCTCAACGCCCCCTGGCCCTGCGGCTGTTGGCCAGGCCCGAGGTGGGTGTCTTCCTCGGCGCCGCCGCGGTGTACGTGTTCTTCCTGATCGCGGCACCGCCGGTGCGCGACGGCAGCTCGATGTCCACGATCCTGTACCAGTCGTCGACCATCGGCATCATGGCCCTGCCGGTCGCGCTGCTGATGATCGGCGGCGAGTTCGACCTCTCGGCCGGCGTCGCGGTGCTCACCTCGGCGCTCACCGCGAGCATGCTCAGCTACCAACTGACCATGAACGTCTGGGTCGGTGTGATCGCCGCGCTGGTCGTGTCCCTGGCGGTCGGCTTCTTCAACGGCTGGATGGTCGTCAAGACCGGACTGCCCAGCTTCCTGGTCACCCTCGGCACCTTCCTGATCCTCCAGGGTGCCAACCTCGCGGTCACCAAGCTGGTCACCACCAACGTGGCCACCGACGACATCAGCGACATGGCCGGCTTCGACCAGGCGAAGAAGATCTTCGCCTCGTCCTTCGACATCGGCGGCGTCCAGGTGAAGATCACGGTCTTCTACTGGCTGGTCTTCGCGGCCATCGCCACCTGGGTCCTGCTGCGCACCAAGTACGGCAACTGGATCTTCGCGGTCGGCGGCAACAAGGACTCCTCGCGGGCCGTCGGTGTGCCCGTGACCTTCACCAAGATCTCCCTGTTCATGCTGGTCGGTTTCGGCGCCTGGTTCGTCGGCATGCACCAGCTGTTCACCTTCAACACCGTCCAGTCCGGCGAGGGCGTCGGCCAGGAGCTCATCTACATCGCCGCGGCGGTCATCGGCGGCTGTCTGCTGACCGGCGGCTACGGCTCGGCGATCGGCCCGGTCTTCGGTGCCTTCATGTTCGGCATGGTGAACCAGGGCATCGTCTTCGCCGGCTGGAACCCCGACTGGTTCAAGGCGTTCCTCGGCGTGATGCTGCTCGGCGCCGTCCTGATCAATCTGTGGGTCCGCCAGTCGGCGACCCGGAGGTGACCCCCATGACAACCACCAACGGAACCGGCACCCACGGCGCCGTCCTGCCCGAGAGCGACGCCGCGCCCGCCACGGACGCGCCGATCGTCGAACTGCGCGGTGCGGGCAAGTCGTACGGCAACATCCGTGCCCTGCACGGCGTCGACCTCCAGGTGCACCCCGGCAAGGTCACCTGCGTGCTCGGCGACAACGGCGCCGGCAAGTCCACCCTCATCAAGATCATCTCCGGGCTGCACCAGCACACCGAGGGCGACTTCCTCGTCGACGGCACCCCCGTGCGCTTCTCCACCCCGCGCGAGGCCCTCGACAAGGGCATCGCCACCGTCTACCAGGACCTCGCCGTCGTCCCCCTGATGCCGGTCTGGCGCAACTTCTTCCTCGGCTCCGAGATGACCCGCGGCCCCTGGCCCGTCCGCCGCCTCGACATCGAGAGAATGAAGAAGACCGCCGACGAGGAACTGCGCAACATGGGCATCGTCCTCGACGACCTCGAACAGCCCATCGGCACCCTCTCCGGCGGCCAGCGCCAGTGCGTCGCCATCGCCCGCGCCGTCTACTTCGGCGCCCGCGTCCTCATCCTGGACGAGCCCACCGCCGCTCTTGGCGTCAAGCAGTCCGGCGTGGTGCTCAAATACATCGCCGCCGCCCGCGACCGCGGCCTCGGCGTCATCTTCATCACCCACAACCCGCACCACGCCTACATGGTCGGCGACCACTTCAGCGTCCTGCGCCTGGGCACCATGGAACTGTCCGCCGACCGCAGCCAGGTCAGCCTGGACGAGCTCACCAACCACATGGCCGGCGGCACCGAACTCGCCGCCCTCAAACACGAGCTGGCCCAGGTCCGCGGCGTCGACGTCGAGGAACTCCCCGAGGAGAAGGACCTCACCGCACCCGTCGCGACCACCGGCGAAGGGAAGTCCTGACATGGCCTCTGCGCTGGACCGTATCCGGGTCGGCTCGGCACCCGACTCCTGGGGCGTCTGGTTCCCGGACGACCCGGCGCAGGTGCCCTGGGAACGCTTCCTGGACGAGGTCGCCGAGGCCGGCTACTCCTGGATCGAGCTGGGACCGTACGGCTATCTGCCCACCGACCCGGCCCGGTTGACGCACGAGATCGCCCGGCGCGAGCTCAAGGTCTCGGCGGGCACGGTCTTCACCGGCCTGCACCGCGGCCCCTCCGTCTGGGAGGCCACCTGGGAGCACGTCAGCCAGGTCGCCGCGCTCACCCAGGCGATGGGAGCGAAGCACCTCGTCGTCATCCCGTCCTTCTGGCGCGACGACAAGACCGCCGAGATCCTGGAGCCGCCGGAGCTGACCGGCGAGCAGTGGGCCCACCTGACCAAGGGTATGGAGCGGCTGGGCCATGAGGTCAAGGAGACGTACGGCCTCGACATCGTCGTCCACCCGCACGCCGACACCCACCTCGACACCGAGGACCACGTCGAGCGGTTCCTCGACTCGACCGACTCCGACCTGGTCAACCTCTGCCTGGACACGGGGCACTACGCCTACTGCGGCGGCGACAGCGTCAAGCTCATCGAGACGTACGGCGAACGCGTCGGCTACCTCCACCTCAAGCAGGTCGACCCGGAGATCCTCGCCGACGTCGTCAAGAACGGCGTGCCGTTCGGGCCGGCCGTACAGCGCGGAGTGATGTGCGAACCGCCGTCCGGTGTACCGGAGTTGGAGCCGGTCCTGGTGGCCGCGCAGCGGCTCGGCGTGGAGCTGTTCGCGATCGTCGAGCAGGACATGTACCCGTGCGAGCCGGACAAGCCGCTGCCGATCGCCGTGCGTACCCGCAAGTTCCTGAGGTCCTGCGGCGCCTGAAGGGGACGACCATGACCACCCGTGGCACGAGCGAGGAACTCCGCGTCGCCGTCATCGGCACCGGCCGGATGGGCGCCGATCATGTCCGCCGTATCCAACAGGTCACCAGCGGCGCCCGGGTGACCGCCGTGGTCGACGTCGACGCGGAGCGCGCCAAGGCCGTCGCGGCCCGCGTCGACGGCTGCACCGCGTACACCGACCCGGCCTCCGCGATGGCGGCGGCCGACGTCGACGCCGTCCTGGTCGCCTCCCCGGGCCCCGCCCACGAGGCCGCCCTGCTGGTCGCCTTCGAGCGCGGCCTGCCGGTGCTGTGCGAGAAGCCGCTCACCCCCGACGCGGCCTCCGCGCTGCGCGTACTGGAGGCCGAGCGGACGCTGGGCCGGCGGCTGGTCCAGGTCGGCTTCATGCGGCGCTACGACGCCGAGTACGTCAGGCTCAAGGCGCTCCTGGAGACAGGGCAGTTGGGCCGCCCGCTCATGCTGCACAACCGGCACCGCAACGTCGCCAGCCCGCCCGGCTTCACCAGCGCCATGCTCATCAGCGACTCCGTGGCGCACGAGACGGACGTGACCCGCTGGCTGCTCGGCCACGAGATCACGGCCGTCACCGTGTGGCGCCCGACCCCCTCCGCGAGCGCGCCGGACGCCCTCCAGGACCCGCAGTTCGTCGTCTTCGAGACGGACGGCGGAGCGGTGTCCGACGTCGAGATCTTCGTCAACTGCGGCTTCGGCTACCAGGTCCAGGCCGAGATGGTCTGCGAACGCGGCACCGCCCGCGTCGGCGACGGCCACGCCATGGTCACCAACATGGCCGGCCGCTGGGGCGGCACCATCGACCAGGACTACACCGTGCGCTTCGCCGACGCCTACGACCGCGAGATCCAGACCTGGGTCGACGCCACCCGCCGCGGCGAGGTCACCGGCCCGAGCGTCTGGGACGGCTATGCCGCGGCGGCGGTGTGCGAGGCGGGGGTGCGGGCGCTGGATGAGGGCGGCCGGGTGGAGGTCGATCTTGTGGAGAGGCCCGCGCTGTACCGGTGACCGAAGCCGTGGAGGCGGCGACGCCGGCCCGCTCCTTCCGCGGGCGGGCGTGCAGCCTCGTGCCTCAGCGCCCGGCCGTCATCCGGGGCCGTACCTCGAACCCCGCCGCCCGATAGCACGCGTCGATCAGCGTCATCGTCGCCACCGCGTCGTCCGCGTCCAGCGGCAACGGCGTGCCCTCCCGCACCCGGTCCGCGAACGCCTCCAGCTGGTACGTGTACGACGACCGCGTCCCGAGCCGTTCCGTCCGCTCGCCCTCCGGGGTACGCACCACGACCCGGTCGTCGAGGTGCGGCAGCACGAAGTTCGGGGCGCTCGCCTCGCCGCGGGTGCCGATGATCCGGCAGCTCATCTCCAGCTCGTCGTAGGCCATGTGGCAGCGGGCCGACGCGGTGGCGCCCCCCGGGTACTCCAGCTCGGCGTCCAGCCACTCGTCGACGCCGGGGGCGGCCGCGCGCTCGCCGCCGCGCGCGGAGACGAGTCGTGGGGCACCGCCCGCCCAGGGCGCGAGCATCCGTACGGCGTGCAGGCTGTAACAGCCCAGGTCCATCACCGCTCCGCCGGCCAGCGGCAGCGACCAGCGCGGGTCGGAGTCGTCCGGGGCGGGGATGGCGACCAGCGTCTCCACCCGCCGCAGTTCACCGAGCTCGCCGCTCGCGAGGATCTCGTGCAGACGGAGGGTGAGGGGGTGGAAGAGGTAGTGGAAGCCCTCCATGAAGACGGTCCCGGCCTTCTCCGCCGCCTTCCGTACCTCGGCGGCCTCCTCGGCGTTGCTCGCCGAAGGCTTCTCCGTCAGGACGTGCTTGCCGGCCGCGAGGGCCGCGAGGTTCCACGGCCCGTGCAGGCCGTTCGCGAGCGGGTTGTAGACGGCCTCGACCTCGGGGTCGGCGATCAGGTCGGCGTACGAGGTGGCCACCCGCTCCACGCCGTGCGCCGCGGCGAAGGCCTCGGCGCGGGAACGGTCGCGGGCGGCCACCGCGACGAGGCGGTGGCCGGTCGCCCGGGCCGGGTCGACGAGGGCGCGTTCGGTGATGCGTGCCGCGCCCAGTACTCCGATGCGCAGTGGTTCCCGGCCCGGTGTGCTCATGCCTGCCGTACCTCCTCGATCGTCACGGGACGGTGCTCGCCCAGCGACAGTGTGCACGCCTCGGCGATCCAGCCGGCCTCCAGGGCGTCCTCGATCGTGCAGGGGGAGGTGCGGGTGCCGGCCACGACCTCGGTGAACGCGGTCAGTTCGGCGCGGTAGGCCTCGGTGAAGCGGTCCATGAAGAAGTCGTGCGGGGTGCCGGCCGGGAAGGTCACGCCGGGCTCGACCGAGCGCAGCGGCAGCTTGTCCTCCAGGCCCACGGCGATGGAGTCGGTGAAGCCGTGGATCTCCATGCGGACGTCGTAACCCCGGGCGTTGTGGCGGGAGTTGGAGACCACCGCGATCGTGCCGTCGTCCAGGGTGAGGATCGCGCCGGTGGTGTCGGCGTCGCCCGCCTCCTTGATGTAGTCGGCGCCCCGGTTGCCGCCGACGGCGTACACCTCGGTCACCTCGCGGCCGGTCACCCAGCGGATGATGTCGAAGTCGTGCACCGAGCAGTCGCGGAAGATGCCTCCGGAGGCGGCGATGTACGCGGCGGGCGGCGGCGCCGGGTCCAGCGTGGTCGACCGTACGGTGTGCAGCTTGCCCAGCTCGCCGCTCTGCACGGCGGCCCGCGCGGCGACGAACCCGGCGTCGAAGCGGCGGTTGTAGCCGATCTGGATCGGCACGGCACTGCCCTGGACGGACTTCAGCACCTCGACGCCCTCCCGCATGGTGCGGGCGACGGGCTTCTCGCAGAACACGGGCACGCCCGATTCCACGGCGGCGCGGATCAGCGCGGGGTGGGCGTCGGTCGCCGCGGCGACGACGATGCCGTCCACCCCGGCGGCCAGCACGGCCTCGGGGGAGTCCGCGACCTCGGCGCCGAACCGTTCGGCGGCGGTCTTGGCGGCGTCCGCGAAGGGGTCGGCGACGACGAGCGAGGCGACCGCGTCGAGTCCGGAGAGGGTCTCGGCGTGGAAGGCGCCGATGCGGCCGAGGCCGAGGATTCCGATGCGCATGGGGATTGCTGCTCCTTGGGTGCGGATGCCTGAGCGGATGTGGTGCGGGGAGGGGAAGGTCAGTCGAGACCGCCGAGCACGTTCTGGTCCCAGTCGATCACCGAGCCGGTGACCACACCGGACCGGTCCGACAGCAGGAAGACCACGAAGTCGGCGATTTCGTCCGGCTGGCCCAGCTTGCCCATCGGCAGCCGGGCCGCGGCCTGCTCGCGCCAGTCGTCGCCGGCGCCGTGGAAGGCCTTCTGTGTCGCGTCCTCGCCCTCGGTCGCGGTCCAGCCGATGTTCAGGCCGTTGATGCGGACCCGGTCGAAGCGGTGGGCGTGCGCCGCGTTGCGGGTCAGGCCGATCAGTCCGGCCTTCGCGGCGACGTACGGGGCGAGGAACGGCTGTCCGCCGTGTGCCGAGGACGTGATGATGTTGACGACCGTGCCGGGCGCCTTCCGGCCCACCATGTCGGCGACGGCGGCCTGCATGGCGAAGAAGGGCGCCTTGAGGTTGATCGCGATGTGCTGGTCGAACAGTTCGGGCGTGGTGTCCAGGAGCGTGCCCCGTGTGGTGAGGCCGGCCGAGTTCACCAGGCAGTCGACGCGGCCGTACGCCGCGACGACCTGTGCGACGGAGGCCTTGGCCTGCTCGGCGTCGGCCAGGTCGGCCCGTACGAACATGGCCTTGCCGCCCGCGGACGCCAGCTCCGCCACCAGGGCCTCGCCGGGTTCCGGGCGGCGGCCGCTGACGGCGACCACCGCGCCCGCGCGGACGGCGGCCCGCGCGATGGCGGCGCCGACGCCCTGGCTGCCGCCGTTGACCAGGACGACCTTGTCGTCGAGAAGTCCCATAAGTTTCGGGTCCTTTCAGCTTGAGCGGCGCTCGGCGCCGGCCCGCAGTTCGTCCCGCAGGTCCTCGGGCGTCCACGTCTCGCGCAGGGCCCGCCGTACCGCGTCCGCCTGTGACGGCGGGGCGAGGCCCGCGACCGGCGGATCGCTGTCGAGGTTGGTGGGGAAGGGGTAGCTCTCCGCGCTCGCCGCGATCACGTTCTCCAGCCACTCCTGGCTCGCGCCCTCGGCCCGGCGCCTGAGGAGGACGGGGAACACGGCGTTGGCGACCGCCTCGCGGTCCACCGTCTCCATCGCCCGCCCGAACGCCGAGGACACCTGGAGGAGGTTGGCCGTGCGCCGGATGTCCGTGGAGCGGTTGGTGCCGGCGGCGTGGAACAGCGCCGGGTTGAAGAAGGCCGCGTCGCCCTTGGCCAGCGGGAGCTGGATGTGCCGCTCGTCGAAGTACGCCTGGAACTGAGGGAGTCGCCACGCCAGATAGCCGGGCTCGTAGGTCTGCGAGTACGGCAGGTACAGCGTCGGCCCGGACTCGACCGGCATGTCGCAGTGCGCGACCGCGCCCTGGAGGGTGAGCACGGGGGAGAGGCGGTGCACGTGCGCGGGGTAGGCCGCCGCGACCTCGTTGGACAGGAAGCCCAGGTGGTAGTCGCGGTGCGCGGTCTGCGCCGCGCCGCCCGGGTTGACCACGTTGACCTGCGAGGTGACCTGGTAGCCCGGACCGAGCCAGGCGGCCGAGACCAGCGCCAGGAGGTCGTTGGCGTAGTAGTCGGCGAACGCCTCCGGGTCGTACAGGGCCGCCTTCTCCAGGGCGTTCCATACCCGGTCGTTGGCGCCGGGCGCGGCGAAGTGGTCGCCGGCCGTCGCGCCCGAGGCGTGCTGCTCGGCGATCAGCGCGTCGAACACGGCGGATTGCCGGTCGACGACCGCCGGATCCGGGAAGGCGCCCCGGAAGACCACGATGCCGGGACCGTCGGTGAGTGCGCGAACCAGTTCGGCCTGCACCTCACGCCGGTCCTCGGCCTCGCGCAGCCGCGCACCGTCGTAGATCAGGACGTCGCGCTCCACGGAAGCGGCGTACGGGTAGTCGGCGAGGTCCGTCGAGCGCTCGACGAGCCCGCGCAGATCGGCGAGGTCGCAGTCCTGCTCGGACAGCCAGGCACGGCGTTGTACGGAGGTGAAGGACATCGTCGTCCTTTCGGTCGAGGAAGCGGCTCGGTGACAGGGGTGACCCGGCGCTGTCATTCTTGTCAGTACAAACCCCTCGAACAACCGGCAGCGAGCCATCAAAAACCCTTCAAGGAGCCTCACGTGGGCCATCCCTTCCCGATCCGGGAGATCGCACGTCAGGCGGGCCTGAGCGAGGCCACCGTCGACCGGGTCCTCAACGGCAGGGGCGGCGTGCGCGAGAGCACCGCCCGGGAGGTCCAGCAGGCCATCGCCGACCTCGACCGGCAGCGCACCCAGGTTCGCCTGGTCGGCCGTACCTTCATGATCGACATCGTGATGCAGGCACCGGAACGGTTCTCCACCGCCGTCCGCGCCGCCCTGGAGGCCGAGCTGCCGTCCCTGCACCCGGCGGTCGTGCGCTCGCGCTTCCACTTCCGCGAGACCGGCCCGGTCCAGGAGCTCGCCCGGACCCTGGACGGGATCGCCCGGCGCGGCTCCCAGGGCGTGGTCCTCAAGGCCCCCGACGTTCCCGAGGCGACCGCGGCCGTCGGGCGGCTCGTGGAGGCGGGCATCCCCGTCGTCACCCTGGTCACCGACCTGCCCGCCACCGCCCGCCTCGGCTACGTCGGCATCGACAACCGGGCGGCCGGCGCGACCGCCGCGTACCTCATGGGCCAGTGGCTCGGCGACCGCCCCGGCCATGTGCTCACCAGCCTCAGCAGCGGCTTCTTCCGCAACGAGGAGGAGCGCGAGATGGGCTTCCGCAGTGCCATGCGCACCCACCACCCGGAGCACATCCTGGTCGAGATCGCCGAGGGACAGGGCCTGGACGCCACCCAGTACGACCTCGTACGGGCCGCGCTGGAACGCGACGCCGCCATCCGCGCGGTCTACTCGATCGGCGGCGGCAACATCGCGACCCTGCGCGCCTTCGAGGACGCGGGGCGGGAGTGCGCGGTGTTCGTCGCCCACGACCTGGACCACGACAACACCCGGCTGCTGCGCGAGCACCGCCTGTCCGCCGTGCTCCACCACGACCTGCGCCAGGACCTGCGCGAGGCCTGCCGCCTCGTCATGCGCGCCCACGGCGCCCTGCCTCCCGCCGGGCCCACGCTGCCGTCCGCGATCCAGGTGGTCACGCCGTACAACATGCCGCCCCAGGCGACGACCGGCTGACACCGGCGGCCTGGGGCGGGCCGTGCGAGGGGGAGCGTCAGGGCTGCAGGGCAGGCGATCCGGTCGGGGCGACCCGTCCGGCACTGCGGTGGACGCAGATGCCCACGGCCAGCAGCCAGTAGCTGAGGACGGCGCCCATCAGCGCGGTGGTGCCCCAGCCGTTCGCCGCGTAGAAGTCCGCCGGCGTGTTGCCGAAGAACAGGGACGGCACGAAGGCCAGGTTGATCGCGGCGAGGACGTACGCCGACCGGCCGGTCCAGTGGGGCAGCAGCCGGGTGCGGGAGACGGCGTGGCCGAACGCGGTGAGGAACAGCGCCAGCATGACGCGGGAGATCGACCCGTAGAGGACGTACGTGCCGCTGACGTCGATGGTCGGATCGATCGGACGGTCGGCGGCGATGACCGCGCCCGCCTCGAGACCCATGGAGACCAGGGTGATCGTCGCGTAGACCAGTCCGGTGGCGGAGGCCATCGAGCCGACCCACTCGTGGGCGGGGCTCACCCGCCGGACCAGCTCGCGGAAGGCCGTCACGAACACGACCATGAGCGCGAGCGCGACGATCCCGATCAGCAGCCGGGTAAGGACGTTGGCGTCCGGCGGCGGGCCCGAGTAGATGAAGTACAGCGGCACTTCGACGATGAGTGCGGCCGCGGCGGCGATGCCCGCGAGGCCCGTCAGGCGCCTGGCGAAGGTCTCGTTCATGGGTTCCCCCGAGTGTCGGTGGGCGGACTCGGCGTCGGCGGTTGTGCCGACACCCAGAAGCCTGCCGTCCCGGGGGCGCGCCGTCCCTGGGCCCAAGAACCGGATCGTGGGTGGTCCTACGGTCACCCTCCCCGGTGTACGTCCGCCCAGCCACCGCTCTCGGCGGACCGCGCCATCGCGTCCAGTGCGGCAGCGCTCTGCACCGCGTCCGCGAGGGTGGCCCCGTGCGAGGCGCCCTCGGCGATCGAGCTCAGGAAGCGGTACGCCTCGATCACCTTGAGGTCGTCGTAGCCCATGGCGTTGGCCGAACCGGGCTGGAAGGCCTCGTACTCGCCCTCGCCAGGACCCATGTACACCGTGCTGACCGGCTGGTCCTGGTAGCGGTCGCCGCGGCTGACGCCGAGTTCGTTCATCCGGCGGAAGTCCCAGAACACCGCGCCCTTGGTGCCGTGCACCTCGAAGCCGTAGTTGTTCTGCTCGCCGACCGAGACCCGGCAGGCCTCCAGGACACCGCGCGCGCCGGAGTCGAAGCGCAGCAGGCAGTTGACGTAGTCCTCGTTCTCGACCGGGCCGAGCTCGCCGCCGGACGCACGGCTGTGACCGGCCGTCGCGGCGGTGGGCCGGGCCCGCTCCGGGACGAAGACCGCCGTGTCGGCGGTCAGGGAGGCGATGTCGCCGAGCAGGTACCGGGCCAGGTCCACGCCGTGCGAGGCCAGGTCGCCCAGCACTCCGCTGCCGCCCCGCTCCCGCTCGTACCGCCAGGTCAACGCGCCCTCGGGATGGGCCGCGTAGTCGCTGAACAGGCGGACGCGGACGTGCGTGACCGTGCCGATCTCGCCGTCGGCGATCAGCCGCCGGGCCGATTCCACGGCGGGTGCGTTGCGGTAGTTGAAGCCGACCGTGCCCTGCACACCCGCCTTCGCGACGGCGTCGGCGACCGCCCGGGCGTCCGTCACGGTCAGACCGACCGGCTTCTCGATCCAGATGTGCTTGCCGGCCTCGGCCATCGCGACACCGATCTCCCGGTGCAGGAAGTTCGGCGCGGTGATGCTCACGGCCCGCACCCGCGGGTCGGCGACCACCTCGCGCCAGTCCCGGACGGCCGTGGCGAAGCCGAACCGAGCGGCGGCCTCCTCGGCCCGCCCGGGCACCTCGTCGGCGACCGTCACCAGCTCCGGGCGCAGGCCCAGTCGCGGGTAGTGATGCGGGACGCGGGCGTACGCCTGGCTGTGCACCCGGCCCATCCAGCCGAATCCGACGACGGCGACACCGAGCGTATCCACCATGAGCCCCTCTTTGGACCGGTCCATTAACTGTCCAAGCCACCCTGAGCGGGCTTTCGACAGGTGTCAACCCCTTTGACAAGGCAGCGCGTCACATGGAACGGTCCAGAGCATGAGACAGCCGACGATCCGGGACGTGGCCCAGCAGGCCGGCGTCTCCAAGTCGCTGGTCTCGCTCGTGCTGCGCGGCTCCGACCAGGTCCGCCCCGAGAAGCGGGACGCCGTGCTGCGGGCCGTACACGAACTCGGCTACCGCCCCAACGCCGCCGCCCGCAGCCTCAGCGAACAGCGCACCCGCACGGTCGGCGTCCTCCTCAACGACCTGCGCAACCCCTGGTTCATCGACCTGCTCGACGGCCTGAACGCCCTCCTGCACGACCAGGGCCTGCACATGCTGCTGGGCGACGCCCGCCTCAACCGCCGCACCGGCCAGGACCTCGCCCGGCCCTTCCTGGACCTCCAGGCCGACGGCCTGGTCGTGGTCGGCACCCTGCCCGACCCGGCCGCACTCGGGACCGTCGCCGAGCGGATACCGGTCGTCGTCGCGGGCGCCCGCGAGCCCGTCCCGCACGGCGTCGACGTGGTCGCCGGCGACGACGAGCAGGGCGCCCGGCTGGTCACCGAGCACCTCATCGGCCTCGGCCACCGCCGCATCGCGCACATCGCGGGCTACGGAGCCGTGGGCGACCTGCGCCGCCGCAGCTTCGAGGCGGCCATGCGCGCCCACGGCCTCGCCGACCGGGCACTCGTCGAGACCGGCGACATGACGGAGGAGGGCGGGTTCCGGGCCGCCGTACGACTGCTCGGCCGGCCCGGGCGGCCGACCGCGGTCGTCGCCGTCAACGACATCACCGCCGTCGGCGTGCTCTCGGCGGCCGCGGAACTGGGCCTGCGCGTCCCGCACGACCTGTCCGTCACCGGCTACGACGACACGAGCATCGCCCGGCTGCGCCACCTGTGGCTCACCACCGTCGACAACGCCGGCCACGAGGTCGGCCGCCGCGCCGCCCGCTGTCTCCTCGACCGCTTCGAGTCGGCCGGAGGAGCGGGGCGGCTCCACCTGGCCGCCCCGACACTGGAGATCCGCGGCACCACGGCCCCGCCGCTCACAGACTGATCGCGTACACCTTCCGCAGCGTCTCGTGCACCGTCCACGTCGTACGCTCGCCCGCGCGCAGTACGGCCATGTCCCCGGGCCCGACCGTCAGCGTCGGCCCGCCCTCGACCTCCACGGTGGCCGACCCGCTGACCACGACGAACAGCTCGTCCGCCTCGATGTCGGTGACCACACCCGGCGTGATCTGCCAGATCCCACGCAGCTGCCTGCCGTCCTCCGACTCCCAGACCACCTTCCCGGTCACCTCGGGCGTCCCGGACACGATCCGCTCCGGGTCGAGGGGCTCGGGCTCGAGCTCGGCGTCGGGGATACGGAGGACGAAGCTGTGCGTCATGGGGCGACCCTAAGCAGGCGGGAGGGTCTTCGGCTGCCGACAGAGTGTGGGGGATCGGCGCAGGTGGGAGGACACATCGTCGTGGCGTGCGCGGATGTGCGGCGCCGCCGGGCTCGGATGATCGTCGGGCCCGGCGGCCACGTCCGAGCCGCACCAACAGCGGGCGAGGCCATGCTGCATGCTGGCGGGGTGTTCTGCGGTTTCAACGGAGCCGTCCTGGCCGTGCTTCACGGTCGCCGGGCTCACTCGCCGCCATGAGGCCCGATGGCCGCTGATGACGGCGTCGCCGCCTCCGCCCTCGCGCATGGCTACGCCCGGTTCATCGCCGATCGGGCCTCGCAGGGTCGCCGGGACGTCGGGCACGCCCTGGTGGTCGAGGGGCGCTTTGGAGGGTCGCACCGCTCGCGGGCCGTCCTTGTCCTCATCGGAGTGGTGCCGCGATGCTCGCGTGGCCGTCGTGGTGGCGAATGCGGCTATGAAGGCGCGGTGCACGCGGGGCGGCTCGCCTCGGTTTCGTAGGGCTGGTTACGCCGTGGCGGTGGCGGTGGCGGCCTACGTGGTCTCGGTGGGGCCGTGGGTGGCCGGTGCGGGCTGTGGGGTCTGGTGGTTCGGGTGGTGCGCATCGGGTCCTGTGCATGCCGGATGGCCGCCTCCCGGAGGGGGAGGCGGCCGTTCTGGCCTGGCGGATGTGGTTACGCCTTGGCGGTGGTGACCTCCGTGGTTTTGGCGGGGCCGTGGGTGGCCGGTGCGGGCTGTGGGGTCTGGTGGTTCGGGTGGTGCGCATCGGGTCCTGTGCATGCCGGATGGCCGCCTCCCGGAGGGGAGGCGGCCGTTCTGGGCCTGGCGGGTGTGGTTACGCCTTGGCCGTGGTGACCTCCGCGGTTTCGGTGGGGCCGTCCGTGGCCGGTGCGGGCTGCGGGGCGCGGTGCTTCGGGATGAAGGTGGCGAAGAGCAGGGCGAGCAGGGCGGCTCCGGCGCCGATGGCCATGACGACCTTGAAGCCGTTCTCCGAGGGCAGGGGGAAGCCGCCGTAGTCGGTGGTCATCTGGGCGAGGATGACGCCGGCGAGGGCGCTGGCGAAGCTGGTGCCCAGGGAGCGCATCAAGGTGTTGAGGCTGTTGGCGGCGCCGGTCTGGGTGGGGTCGACGGCACCCATGATCAGTGCGGGCAGGGCGCCGTACGTGAAGCCGATGCCGGCGCCGATGATGCAGGACACCAGGACGAGGTGCCAGACCTCGGACATGAGCACGATGTTGAGGGCGTAGCCGGAGGCCACGATCAGTGCGCCGATCATCAGGGTGAGCTTGGGGCCCTTGGCCTTGGTGATGGCGGCGGAGACGGCGGACATGGCCATCATCACCAGGCCCTGCGGGGCCAGGACCAGGCCGACGGTGAGCATGGACTTGCCGAGGCCGTAGCCGGTGGCCTCGGGCAGCTGGAGCAGCTGCGGCAGGACCAGGGACATCGCGAACATCGAGAAGCCGAGCGCGACCGAGGCGAGGTTGGTGAAGAGCACCTGGGGGCGGGCGGTGGTGCGCAGGTCGACCAGGGGCTGGCTGCTGCGCAGCTCGTAGAGGCCCCAGGCGAGCAGGATCACGACCGAGGCCAGGCCGAGGCCCAGGGTGGTGGCGCTGGTCCAGCCCCAGTCGCCGCCCTTGGAGACGGCCAGCAGCAGGGTCACCAGTCCGGCCGACAGACCCAGCGCGCCGACCAGGTCGAAGCGTCCGCCGGCCCGCACCTTGGACTCGGGTACGACCGTCAGCACGAGCAGGAAGGCGACGGCGCCGAGGGTGGCGGAGGTCCAGAACAGGAGGTGCCAGTCCCACTTGTCGGCGATGAAGGCCGCGGAGGGCAGTCCGAGGGCGCCGCCGACGCCGAGGGAGGCGCTCATCATGGCGGTCGACCCGGCGAGCCGCTCGCTGGGCAGTACGTCGCGCATGATGCTGATGCCGAGCGGGATGACACCGGCGGCCAGGCCCTGCAGGGCGCGTCCGGCGATCATCGGGATGACGGAGTCGCTGAGCGCGCAGACGACCGAGCCGGCGATCAGCAGGACGATGCTGACGAGCAGCATGCGGCGCTTGCCGTACATGTCGCCGAGGCGGCCGACCACCGGGGTGGCGACGGCGGCGGCGAGCAGGGTGGCGGTGACCGCCCAGGCCGTGTTCGACGCCGAGGCGTCAAGCAGCTTCGGCAGCTCGGGGACGATCGGGATGACGAGCGTCTGCATCAACGCGACGACGATTCCGGCGAAGGCCAGCACCGCCACGACGGCGTTCGACCTCGGCGGGGCGGGCTTCACCGCCGCGGTGGGTCGGGCAAGGGCGTCGGACATGGCAAGAGCCTCCGTCAGGGCACAAGGGGGTGGGGACCAACTGCATTGCTTGACTTACTCAAGTTAATCGTAATTGATTGACTTAAGCAAGCGGAATCAGGGTGTGGTGCGCGCCACGCCACGGATGGGGCGGGCCTCAGGTGGCCGCGGGTTCCTCCAGCCGGTACGGCTGCACCGGCAGCTCGGCGACGACTTCGAAGCCGCCCTGCGGGCGGTGGCCCATCCGGATGCGGCCGCCGACCGAGTGGGCACGCTCGCGCATGCCCATGAGGCCGTAACCGCCGCCGCCGGGGGAGGAGGAGTCGGACCGTCTCACGGCGTCGGCGTTGACGACCGTGACGACCAGCCGGTCGTGGGTGTAGGCGAGCCGTACCTCGGCCGAGCCGGTCACGGCGTGCTTGGTGACGTTGGTCAGGGCCTCCTGCACGATCCGGTATGCCGTGAGGGCGGCGCCGGCGGACAGGGGACGCGGGTCGCCGTCGGTGGCCAGGCTGACCGCGAGACCGGCGTGCTGGAACGAGGACGCGAGGTCCGGGAGCTGGGCGAGGCCGGGGGTGGGCGCCGGCGGCTTGTCGGCGTCGGACGGGGCGGCCGTACGGCCTCCCGCGCCGGATGGTTGGGCCGTACGGTCTCCCGCACCAGGCGAGTGGGTCGTACGGTCTCCCGCACCAGGCGAGTGGGTCGTACGGTCTCCCGCACCAGGCGAGTGGGTCGTACGGTCTCCCGCATCGGGCGAGTGGGTCGTACCGTCCTGGCCGTCGGCCGGATGGGCCGCACGGTCCTCGGCGTCGGTGGAGGGGATCGGCGGGTCCACCTGGTGCCGCAACAGGCCGACGGTGGACTTGAGTTCGCGCAGCGCCGATGAAGTGGTGCCGGACAGGTCCCGCACGATCCGCTCGGCCTCGTCGGGCCGGGCGGGCAGCATCCGGGCGACCGCTCCGGCCTGGAGGTTCGCCAGGACGAGGTGGTGGGCGACGACGTCGTGCAGATCCCGGGCGATGCGCATGCGCTCCTCGGTGACGCGTCGTCGCGCCTCCTCCTCCCGGGTGCGTTCCGCGTGCTCGGCGCGGGCCTGCACGGCCTCCAGATAGGCGCCGCGCAGCCGGGTCACGGTGCCCAGGGAGGTGGGCAGCAGCAGCCAGGCGGTGGGGCCGAGCAGCTTGAGGACCAGGGGTTCGTTGCCGGGCCCGACGAGGAGGGAGGCGCCGACCAGCAGGGCGATGCCGGTGCCGGCGAAGGTGTTCGCGGTCCTGCGGTCGGTGCGGACGGCCAGCGAGTGCAGCGCGACCATGAGGGGGCCGAGCAGCAGGACCGTGAGGATGTAGCCGAGGGCCGCGACGGCCGTCGCGCAGACGATGGTCACCGCCGTCGTCGTGCGGGGCCGGCAGCGGCGCCACAGCAGCGCGGCGCACGCGACCCCGGTGAGGAGGACGCCGGGCCACCACGGTATGCCGGGGTCGTGGCCCGGGAGCGTGACCAGGCTGCCCGGCAGCGAGCAGGCGAAGAGTGCGGCGGCGAGTCCGGCGTCGACGGCGTGGGGGCGGGCCGAGGGCAGGCGTTGCAGGTTGTCGATCATGGTGTGGGCGTTCCCGTCCGGTGCGGTCACCGCGGTGCGGACCACCACGGGCTCCTGCCGGCCGGGGGCGGCGGCAGGAGCCCGGGCGGGTCCGTCACTCGTCGAAGGTGACGACGACCTTCTCCGCGGCGCCGGGCGTCAGCGCGAGCTCGAAGGCCCGGTCGACGTCGGAGAACGGGACGCTGTGGCTGATCAGCTTCGCGAAGAGGTCCTTGTGCTCGGCGAGCTCCGCCGTGACCTCGAAGATCTCGGTGGGGTAGCCCTGGGAGGCGATGAGGGTGAGTTCGCTGCGGAGCATGCCGCCGAGGTCGATGTCCGAGCCCTTCTTCTGTACGGCGACCATGACCAGCTTGGCCTTCCACTTCGCGGAGTCGACGGCGGCCTGGAAGACGGCGGGGACGCCGGCGGCGTCGATGTAGATGTCGGTGCCGGCGCGGGGCTGGCCGAGGGCGTTGGCGGCCTGGCCGTGCAGTTCGGTGAGGCGCTCGGTGACGTTCTCGGTGGCGGAGTTGATGACGGCGTCGGCGCCGACGGCCAGGGCCTTCTCCAGGCGTGAGGGGATGACGTCGGCGACGACGACGTGCTCGACGCCGCGCAGCTTGAGCCAGATGGTGGCGCCGAGTCCGATGGGTCCGGCGCCGAAGACGACGACCTTGTCGGCGGGCTTGGCCTCGGAGCGGTTGACGCAGTGCCGGGCGACCGCCATCGGCTCGTTCAACGCGGCGACGGCGAAGGGGACGTGGTCGGGGAAGACGGCGACGCTCTTGCCCACCTCGGCGTCCCGTATGAGCAGGTACTCGTCCATGCCGCCGAGGTCGCCGCCGCAGCCGATGATGCCGGTCGGGGCGCCCTGCGGGTTGACGACCACGCGGTTGCCGACCTTCAGGTCCGTGACCTCGGCGCCCACCTCGACGACCTCGCCGGCCGGCTCGTGGCCCAGCGGGATGGCGCGCATCGAGCCCTTGGCATCGACCGGCATGCCGCCCATGTGCAGGAAGAAGGTGTCGGTGCCGCAGATGCCGCAGGCGCGGATCCGGACCAGCGCGTCCTTGGGGCCGGGGACGGGGCGCTCGACGTCCACCACGTCGATCTTGTTCTGGGCGCCGGTCAGGACGGACTTCATCGTGGCCATGGAAGGTCTCACTTTCTGAGGGTGCGGTGTGGCAGGTGTTGCCGGGCTGGTGCGCGGTCTGACGGGCGGGGGAGGGCAGTGACCCGACCGGCGGTCCGCTTGCGGCCCCGGTCCGAGGTCGTCTTGCTTGACTTAGGCAAGCACAAGCGCATTACTTAAGTCAAGCAACCATCTGCATATTGCTTAAGTTAGGCAACTACATCTAAGGTGATCGCATGTCCGTACAGCCGTCCACCGCAGCGCCCGTCTCCGCGAACGTGGCCGAGATCGAGAGCGTCCTCACCCGCGTCACGTACCTCGCCGGACGCGCCCGGCAGCACGAGCGCCTGATGGCGACGGCCGGACTGGAGCTCGACCGGGCCGCCGTGGCCATCCTGCGGCACATCGGGGAGAGCGAGCCGCTGCGTCCCGGAGTGCTGGCCGTGCGTCTGTCGGTGGAGGCGTCCCATGTCACCCGGCAGATACGGCAGTTGGAGCAGGGCGGGTACGTGATCCGGGTCGCCGACCCGGACGACCGGCGCGCCCAGCGCGTCCAGCTCACGGACGCCGGAGCGGCGGCGGTCGAGCGTATCCGTGAGGTGAGCCGCCGGGGCATGGAGATGGCCCTGGCCGACTGGTCCGAGGGGGATCTCGAGCATCTCGCCGCGCTCTTCCGCCGGATGGTCGACGACTTCGTGGCCCGGGCCGAGGACCGGCTCGACCTCCCGCCCGTCGCCCGCTGAACCGCCCCCGGCCGAGGCCGTGAGACGCACTCCCCACACGAATGGTCACGCCATGTACGGGATTACCGGCACGCGGCCTCCCCGCGGGGACGGTCAGCACCTCCTGGTCGTCGTCGACGATCCCGGCGACACCGAACTGCTCGCCACCACGCTCGAGTTGGCCGGCTACCGGGTCGGCACCGCGGGCACCGGCGCCGAGGGCATGGCCCGCCTCGCCCGGCACCGGTTCGACCTCGTGGTGTGGGACACCGGACTGCCGGGCCTGAGGGGGCTCGCCCGGGGCCGCCGGACCCCACCGGCGGACCGCCCACCGCTGCTCTTCCTGGCCAGCTGCGACGCGCTGCACCACCTCGTCCCCGAACTCGGCCCGGGACGGGAGGACTACGTGACCAAGCCCGTCCGCATCCCCGAGGTGCTCGCCCGCGTCCAGGTCCTGCTGCGCGGCCGACGCCCCGCGGCGCCCACGGGCGTGCCCTGCTACGGCGATCTGGTCCTGGACGACGCCACGTGCCGGGCCAGCCGCGGGCCGCGCCCCCTCGACCTCACGCCCGCCGAGTACCGCCTCCTGCACCACCTGCTGGCCAACGCCGAGCATGTGCTGTCGAAGGAGCAGATCTGCCGGCACGTCTGGGGCGAGTACCGCGCCGACCAGGCCATCGAGAAGCTCGTCTCCCGGCTGCGGCGCAAGGTGGACCAGGAGGACCCGAACCTCATTCACACCCGCCGCGGCTTCGGCTACTGGCTGGGCTGCACCTCCCGCTGAACCGGCTCGGAGCGTCCTGTGGGACATTTCTGTGAGAAACCTGTGCCTGCAATACAGCGGACAAAATTGTTGACAATCTTGTTTGGCTAGATTTAGGTTTGACAGGCACTCACTCAGGGAGGGCAACGATGCCGAAAGAAGCCCGTCCGAGCACCGGAGAGCAGGCCAAACAGCACGCGTTCGCGCAGCTGCGGCAGGCGATCCTGCACGGCGACATGGCACCGGCACAGCGGCTGGTGGAGAACGAGCTCGCCGAGCAGTTCGGTGTGACACGGGCCAGCATCCGGGCGGCGCTGATCGATCTGGAGTCCCAGGGACTCGTCGAGCGGATCCGCAACCGCGGCTCGCGGGTGCGGGTGGTGAGCGTGGAGGAAGCGGTCGCCATCACCGAGTGCCGCATGGTCCTCGAAGGACTGTGCGCGGCGAAGGCGGCCGTCGCGGCCAGCGACGAGCAGCTCGCCGAACTGACGGACCTGGGCACGGCGATGACCAAGGCCGTGGCCGACGGCGAACCCGTGACCTACTCCGACCTCAACCACGAACTGCACACCAGGATCCGGGAGTTCTCGGGGCAGCAGACCGCCCTGGAGCTCCTGGAGCGGCTCAACGCCCAACTGGTGCGTCACCGTTTCCAGTTGGCGCTGAGGCCGGGGCGTCCGCAGCAGTCCCTGCATGAGCATCTGGCGATGATCGAAGCGATCAGGGCCAGGGACCCGCAGGCGGCCGAGACGGCCGTCCGCGCCCACCTCACCAGCGTGATCGAGGCGTTGCGCGGCTGAGCCGCGCGAGGCGGGCGCACACCTGTCCACTCCCGGCGAGTGAGCCGAAGGGGCGCGCCGGTGTCGAGAGCCCGACCGCGCGAAGGCCCGAAGGGCCGAGCACGGTCGGCGGCTCGACGGCGGCTGGAGCGCCCCGGAGGCGAACCGCCCGAACAGAGAGCGATGAGAGCAATGACGCACCCAGGCGCGCCCGCCGTCCCACGATCGACACTCGTCATCACCGCGCACGCCGGGGACTTCGTATGGAGAGCGGGCGGAGCCATCGCCCTGGCCGCCTCCCGCGGGGAGAAGGTCACCATCGCCTGTCTGACCTTCGGTGAGCGCGGCGAGTCCGCCAAGGCCTGGCGCGAGGGCAGGAAGCTCGAGGAGATCAAGGCGATACGCCGGGACGAGGCCGAGCGCGCCGCGGCCACCCTGGGCGCCGAGGTCCGCTTCTTCGACGCCGGCGACTATCCGCTGCTCGTCACCCCCGAACTCACCGACCGGCTCGTCGAGGTCTACCGCGACACCCAGCCCGACATCGTGCTCACCCACCCGGCCGAGGACCCGTACAACGGCGACCACCCGGCCGCCAACCGCATGGCCCTGGAAGCCAGAGTCCTCGCCCAGGCCATCGGCTACCCCGGCCCCGGCGAGATCATCGGCGCCCCGCCGGTCTTCTACTTCGAGCCGCACCAGCCCGAGATGAGCGGCTTCAGGCCCGAGGTACTCCTCGACATCACCGAGGTGTGGGAGACCAAGCGACAGGCCATGGAGTGCCTGGGCGCACAGCAGCACCTGTGGGACTACTACACCGACCTGGCCGTCCGCCGTGGCGTCCAGCTCAAGCGGAACGCCGGCCCGAACCTGGGCCTCGCACACAGGACCATGGCCGAGGCGTTCATGCGCCCGTACCCGCAGATCGCGAAGGAGCTGGCATGAGCGGCGTGATCGTCACCAACCCGCCGAAGGCCGAAGCGAAGGACGTCGACGCCCTCGCCCAGTACGGCGTGGCCACCGTCAGTGAGGCCATGGGCCGCACCGGTCTGCTCGGGCCGGAGATCCGCCCGATCCAGCAGGGCGTACGGGTCGCGGGCACCGCGGTCACCGTGCTCAGCTGGCCCGGCGACAACCTCATGATCCACGCCGCCGTGGAGCAGTGCGGCGAGGGCGACATCCTGGTCGTGACCACCACCTCCCCGTCCACCGACGGCATGTTCGGCGAGCTGTTCGCCACCGCGCTCCAGCGGCGCGGCGTGCGCGGCCTGGTCGTCAACGCCGGTATCCGAGACACCCAGGAACTGCGCGAGATGAACTTCCCGGCCTGGTCCCGGGCGGTCTCCGCGCAAGGCACGGTCAAGGCCACCGGCGGCTCGGTCAACGTGCCGGTCGCCGTCGACGGCCAGGTGATCCGCCCCGGCGACGTGATCCTCGCCGACGACGACGGCGTGGTCGTCGTCCCCCGGGAGCGCGTACGCGCCACCGTCGAGGCGTCCGAGGCCCGCGAGGCCAAGGAGGCCATGGCCCGCGCCGCCTTCATCGACGGTCAACTCGGCCTGGACCGCTACGGGTTGCGCGAGACCCTCAAGCGGCTCGGCGTCGAGTACCGGACGTATGAGGAGTACACGGAGGAGCGGTCGTGACCCCCGTGCCGGAGGAGGTGCCCTGTCTGCTGATGCGGGGCGGCACTTCCAAGGGTGCCTACTTCCTGGCCGGCGACCTTCCCGCCGAACCGGCCCTGCGCGACGAGCTGTTGCTGCGGATCATGGGCAGCCCCGACGAGCGGCAGATCGACGGCCTGGGCGGGGCGCACCCGCTGACCAGCAAGGTGGCCGTGGTCTCGCCCTCTGCCGACCCGCGGGCCGACGTCGACTACCTCTTCCTCCAAGTGGCCGTCGACCAGCCCGAGGTGAGTGACCGTCAGAACTGCGGGAACATCCTCGCCGGCATCGGACCGTTCGCCGTCGAACGGAGGCTGGTGGCGGCGGGGGAGGAGGAGACCTCCGTCCGCATCCGCATGGTCAACACCGGTGACCACGCGACGGCGACCTTCCCGACCCCCGGCGGCCGGGTCCGCTACACCGGGAACGCCGAGATCTCGGGCGTGCCCGGCACGGCCGCGCCGGTCGTGATCGAGTTCCCGCCGAGCGCGAACCCGCTGCTGCCCACCGGCCACGTCCGCGACGAGATCGACGGCGTACCCGTGACCTGCGTGGACAACGGCATGCCGACGGTCCTCATCGAGGCCGCCTCGCTCAAGATCACCGGCTACGAGTCGCCCGCCGAACTGGAGGCCGACGAAGAGCTGACCGGCCGGCTCCGCACGATCCGCCTGGAGGCGGGCCGCCTGATGGGCCTTGGTGACGTCACGAACGCCACCGTGCCCAAGCTCTCGTTGCTCGCCCCGCCCAGGGACGGCGGCGCGGTCACCACCCGCACCTTCATCCCGGTGCGCTGCCACACCTCCATCGGGGTGCTGGGCGCGGCCAGTGTCGCCGCCGGACTGCGGATCGACGGCAGCGTGGGGGCCGGCCTCGCGGAACTCGACGCGGGCGGCGACCGCGTCCGCATCGAACATCCCACGGGGTTCCTGGACATCGAGAGCAGCCTCGACGCCACCCCCGACGGCCTGCCCCGCGCCCGCCGTACCGCCGTGGTCCGCACGGCCCGCAAGATCTTCGACGGCACCGTCTTCCCCAGGTCCGCCGAGACGGCACCCCTTCCCCCGCGCACCCAAGGAGGTCAACGATGACCCCGCCGCTCGGCGACATCGCCCACATCGGCCACGCCCAGCTGTTCACCCCGGACCTGGACGCCAGCGTCGCCTTCTTCACCGACTATCTGGGACTGACCGTCAACGGGCAGGACGGCGACACCGTTCACCTGCGGACCTTCGACGACTACGAGCACCACAGCCTGGTCCTCACCGCCCGCGAGCAGCCCGGCCTCGGCCGGCTCGCCCTGCGCACCTCCAGCGAGGAGGCCCTCCAGCGCCGGGTCAAGGCGATCGAGGAGACGGGCGGCACCGGCCACTGGGTCGAGGACGAACCCGGCCTCGGCAAGCTCTACGTCACCACCGACCCGGACGGTCACGAGCACGCCCTGTACTGGGAGAGCGAGCACTACCGGGCCCCCGAGGAGCTGAAGCCCGCGCTGAAGAACCAGCCGCAGGCCAAGCCCAACCGGGGCGTGGGGGTGCGGCGCCTGGACCACATCAACTTCCTCGCCGCCGACGTGCTCGCCAACGCCGAGTTCCAGCAGAACGTTCTCGGTGCCCGGCCCACCGAGCAGATCCGGCTCGACACGGGCACGATCGCGGCGCGCTGGCTGACGTACACGAACAAGTCGTACGACGTCGTCTACACCTCGGACTGGACCGGCTCGGCCGGCCGGCTGCACCACATCGCGTTCGCGACCGACACCCGCGAGGACATCCTGCGCGCGGCGGACCTCGCGATCGACAACGGTGTGTTCATCGAGACGGGCCCGCACAAGCACGCCATCCAGCAGACGTTCTTCCTGTACGTCTACGAGCCCGGCGGCAACCGCATCGAGCTGTGCAACCCTCTCACGCGGCTGGTGCTGGCGCCCGACTGGCCGCTGATCACCTGGACCGAGGAGGAGCGGAAGAAGGGGCAGGCCTGGGGGCTGAAGACCATCGAGTCCTTCCATACGCACGGCACGCCGCCGGTCGCGTAGCGCCCCCGTCTGTCGCCCCGACGCGAAGCTTGATTGTCGATGAGATTGTTGACAAAAACGTTGACGAACATCCTCGCGGGTCTCTAGCGTCGGGGCACCCCGCCCGCACGAGAGGAAAACAAGGATGTCCTCCTCCCCCTCCCCCCTGTCCGCCCGCGGCAGCAGACTGGCCCTTCTGGTCGTCGGCCTGTGCTGGCTGGCCGTCCTCTTCGACGGCCTGGACATGTTCATCTACGGCTCGGTCCTGCCGCACCTGCTGGAGACGAAGACCTTCGGCCTCACCGCCGACACCGCCGGCGACCTCGGCAGCTACGCCACGTTCGGCATGCTGGTCGGCGCCTTGGCCGCCGGCACGATCGCCGACCGGATCGGCCGCAAGAAGCTGATGGTGTCCTGCGTCGTCCTGTTCTCGCTGGCCTCGGCCGTGTGCGCGATCGCCGACAGCGTCGCGGTCTTCGGCCTCGGCCGGACCCTGGCGGGCGTCGGCCTCGGCGGCCTGCTGCCCACCGCGATCAGCATGGTCTCCGACTACGCCCCGCGCGGCCGCGGCGCCATCGTCATCGGCCTGCTGATGACCGCGCACCACGCGGGCGGCATCCTCTCCGCCTACGTGGCCAAGGGGCTGGTGGACCCGGTCGGCTGGCGTGCCGCGTTCTGGGTCTGCGTACTGCCGCTGCTCTTCGCCCCGGTGCTCGCCAGGTTCCTGCCCGAGTCGCTGAGCTTCCTGGTCGCCAAGGGGCGCGGCGACGAGGCCCGTGCGCTGGCCGCCCGCTACGACGTCGAGCTGCCCGCCGCCAAGTCCGCCAAGCCGGGCGCCGCCGACCGCTGGACCAACCTGGTGAACCTGTTCCGCGGCGGCGAGTGGATCCAGACCCTGCTGTACTGGCTGGCCTCCTTCGGCGGTCTGCTGCTGGTCTACGGCGTCGCCACCTGGCTGCCCACCCTGATGCGCGCCGAGGGCTACGAACTGGGCTCCGCCCTGTCCTTCGTGGTCGTCTTCAACCTCGGCGGCATCGTGGGCATGCTCGTCGCCGGCCGGGCCGCGGACCGCTTCGGCGCCCCGCGCATCTCGGCGATCTGGTTCGCGCTGACCGCCGCGGGCGTGTTCCTGCTCAGCGTCCACATGCCGATGACCGCGACCATGGTGGTCGTCTTCCTCACCGGCGTCTTCCTCAACAGCGCCCAGACGATGATCTACGCGACGGTGTCGATCCGCTCGAACGCGGACAACCGCGCCACCGCCGTCGGCTGGACCTCCGGCATGGGCCGCTTCGGTGCCGTCTTCGGCCCGTGGCTCGGCGGCCAGCTCCTGGCCGCGGGCAACGGCGACTGGGGGTTCACCGCCTTCGCCCTCGCCGGACTGTCGTCCATGGTGTTCATCGGCATCGCCGCGGTGCGCGGCGCCCGGCAGACACCGAAGAGCACCGCCGGGCCGGAGCTCGTCAGCGCCCACTGAGCAGGGAGCCTCAGGGAGGGCGGACGCCGGCCACCGCAGCGGAACGCGGGGCCGGCGTCCGGCGTCAGAGGTCGATGACCAGGCCCGGAGTGGCGACGTCCAGGGGACGGGCGAAGGCTTCCGTGGCTGCCTTCGCGGCCTCCACAGGGTCCGTGCCCGGCCACAGGTGCGTGAGCAACAGCCGGGCGGCGTCCGCCTGTCGGGCGTACTGGCCGGCCAGCCGTGCGGTCAGCAGGTACGGCGCGTCGGTGGGGGAGGGGACCCGGTGGACGTACGTGGCTTCGGACAGGAAGAGGTCCGCGCCTTCGGCGAGGCGCGGAATGTCGTCGCTGGGGCCGGTGTCGCCGGTGTAGACGAGCACGGACTCGGGAGTACGCAGCCGGATGCCGGCATTGGGCACGAAGTGCGGCAACAGCCGGGTGTCGGCGGCGAACGGGCCGATCTCCAGCCGCTCGCCGGGGTGGAACCCGTGCACCCGGTAGGCACCGGCGAGCATGCTCGGCTTGTCGAGGGCCAGCACGGCGTCCACGGCGCCGTGGGGCGCGAAGACGGGCAGGGCAGGAGGCGGGGTGTCGCTCAAACCCCGTGCGCGCAGCAGGGGGTTGAGGTCGGCGCAGTGGTCGGGGTGGCCGTGGCTGACCAGGACGGCGTCGACCGCGTCGACCGTGGTGTGCAGGAGCAGCCGGGGCAGCGTGGCGTAACCGGGGTCGACGAGCAGCCGGAATCCCGCGTACTCGACGAGGTAGCCGCTGCACGCCTGGGCGGCGGTGGGCCAGGCGCCGCAGCCGCCGAGAACCGTCAGTCTCATGGCAGAACCCTAACGGCGCTTGCTGGAACGCCGGTTGCTGCTCAGTCCTTGCCCATCTGGTCCTCGGCCGAGAGGTGTTCCACGGTCTTGCCGGTCTCGGTGAAGGTCCGTGTCACATGACCCGAGGAGTACACCCACAGGATGCGCAGCGGGGTGGTGCCGATGTTGCGGAAGAGATGCGGGATCGGCGACGGGATGTAGGTGGTGTCGAACCGCTCCAGCTTGGTCACCTCGCCGTCGACCCACACCTCCGCCTCGCCCTCGAGGACCGTCACGTGCTCGTCGCAGTTGTGCGAGTGCAACGGCGCCCCGGAGCCGACCGGGTACACGCTCATCCCGCTGGTGATCCGGTTCTCCCCGCCCGCCGAGGGCGTGGTGATCAGCGGTGTGGTCAGCACGGCCCCGCCTCGGTCGAGCAGCGGCACCGACGCGACCTTGATGATCGTGGTCATCCGGGATTCCTCTCCATTTCACGCTGTTGCGTCGAACGACGTTAGGTCGCGCCCGCGCGAATGGGTGCCCTCCAGCGTGCAGTTTTACCTTGCACTCCGGGAGGGGTGTGCTTTTCCGGCCCGGCTGTACGGTCGGCTCGCACCGCACGGCTTTCGGATCCGTGCCGGAAACGCGCCGGAAAGAAAAGGCAGGTATCGGCCAGATGAGGCTCCCCGTTCTCAGCGAAGAGGAAATGGACCCCCGCCAGCAGGAGTTGGCCGCCCGCATCGCCGGCCGTCGCGGTGCCGTGCGCGGCCCCTTCCGGGTCTGGCTGCACAGCCCTGAGATGTGTGAGCGCGCGGAGTCCCTCGGCGCCTTCGCCCGCTTCGACTGCAGCCTCCCCGAGCACCTGCGGGAACTCACCCTGTTGATGGCCGCCCGCAACTGGGACGCGCAGTACTCCTGGAACGCCCACGTCCACCAGGCGATCGAGGCCGGCATCCCGGAGGCCGCCGTCAAGGCCGTCGCCGAGAGGCGCGAGGCGGTCTTCGACAACGAGGCGGACCAGGCCTTCTACCAGTTCTGCCGGGAGGTGCTGGAGGAGCACTTCGTCACCGACGAGACCTTCGCCCGCGCCCTCGCGCACTTCGGCCCCAAGGGCCTGGTCGACACCATCGGCGCGCTCGGCAACTTCACCATGCTCGGCATGTGCCTGAACACCTTCCAGGTGGACCTGCAGGCCGACAAGGAGCCCCCGTTCCCGGACGTCCGCGGCTACGGGCGGGTCGTCGCCGACAGCGACGGGCCGCGGCCGTGACAGCCCGCACCGACCTGGTCCCCGGAGCCGTTCTCCGCGTCCGGGGCGTCACCAAGACCTTCGGCGGGGCCGCCGCCCTCAAAGGCGTCGATCTCGACCTGTACCCCGGTGAGATCCACGCGCTGATGGGCATGAACGGCGCCGGCAAGTCGACGCTGGTGCAGGTCCTTTCCGGCGTGCACCAGGCCGACGAAGGCACCATCGAGGTGGCCGGGCAGGCGCACTCCGGGCTGACCGTGCGCAAGGCGCGCAGGCTCGGCATCGCCTGTGTCCCGCAGCGCCGCGAGCTGGCCATGGGGCTGACCGTCGCCGAGAACGTCCTGCTCGGCGACCTGCCCACCCGGGGCCGTACCGTGCGCTGGAAGGCCGTCGAACAGCGGGCCCGCGAGGCACTCTCCGGCCTCGGCATCGACATCGACGTGGCGCGCGTCGCCGGGACCCTCACCGTCGCCGAACAGACCATGGTCGAAGTGGCCCGCGAGGTCCGCCGCGGTGGCCGGATCCTGATCCTCGACGAGCCGACCGCCTGCCTGAGCGCCAAGGACGCGGACCGGATCCGTTCGCTGGTGCGGACGTTGCGGGACGACGGCGTCGCCGTGGTCTACATCTCGCACTACATCGACGAGGTCATGGCCGTCGCCGACCGCCTCACCGTCCTGCGTGACGGTGCCGTGGTGACCAGCGCCCCGGCCGCGGAGATGGACCCCGCCTCGCTGGTGCGCAGCATGGTCGGCCGGGACGTCGTCTCGCGGCGCCCGGAGCGCCCCGCCCCGAAGGACGACAGCGGCCTGACGGTGCGCGGGCTGAGCCACGGCCGGGCCGTCCAGGATTTCACCGTCGAGGTGCGCAAGGGCGAGATCGTCGCCGTCCTCGGGCCCGCCGGAGACGCCCAGTCCCGCCTGTTCGACCTGCTGTCCGGACGGCAGCGCCCGGACGCGGGCCGGCTGTGGGTCGACGGCAGGGCGGTGCCCTTCGGCAGGGTCCCCGCCTCGCTCGCCAGCGGGCTGCGCTGCGTCACCGGCGACCGCCGCGCCCTCGGCCTGGTCCAGGGCCTGACCCTGGACGAGAACCTGATGCTGGCCGGCGACCGCTTCGCCCGCCGCCGACTGCACCGGCGCGGCGAACTCGCCCGCCGCGCCGCCCCGTTGCGCAGCAGCTACGGCGTGGTCGCCCTCAGCGGCAACCCGCCGGTGGGCGCGCTGTCCGGCGGCAACCAGCAGAAGGTCCTGCTGGGCAAGTGGCTGGAGACCGACCCGGTCGCCTGCTTCCTCGAAGACCCCACCAACGGTGTCGACGTCGCCGCCATGGCCGACATCCACACCCTGGTCGACGAGCTCGCCGCGCGCGGCGTGGCCGTGCTGCTGGCCTCCTCCTCCGCCGAGGAGGTCATGCGCCTCGCCGACCGGGTCGTGGTCGTCAGCGCCGGTCGCACGGTCGCCGAGCACGACATCACCGCCATCACCCGCGACGAGCTCGTCGCCACCGCACTCGGAGGTCAGCCGCAGTGAGCCTCAAGACCCCCTCCGCCACCCCGGACCTCGCCGCGGGCCCGCACGAGCGCACCGCGTCCCGGATGTCTCCGCGGGCCCTGCTGCGGGTCCCGCACGGCGGCCTTGTCGTGGTCCTCGTCCTGGTGGCGCTGTTCACCGCCCTCCAGGCGGACTCCTTCACCAGCTCGCAGAACCTGCTCAACGTGCTGCGGCAGATCAGCGTGACCGCCGTCATCGCGGCCGGGCTGACCCTGCTGATGACCGCGGGCGGCATGGACTTCTCCATGGGCAGCAACGCGGCCGTCACCGTGTCGGTGGGTGCGACCCTGCTGCACGACGGCCGCCCCACCGCCGTGACCGTGGTCGTCACGCTCCTCCTCGCCACCTTGATAGGCCTGGTCAACGGCCTGGTCGTGACCTTCACCCGGGTCGCCCCGTTCGTCGCCACCCTCGCCTCCGCGATGCTCCTCGACGGCGTCGCCCTGCTCGTCCTGGACGGCGAGTCGATCACCATCGGCCAGCGGATGTGGGCCCTCGGCAACGACAAGGTGCTCGGCATTCCCTACCTGTGCGTCGTCGCGATCCTCGTACTCGCGGTGATCGGCCTTGCCATGCGGTTCACCACCTTCGGCCGGGACGCCTTCGCGATGGGCGGCAACGAGCACGTGGCCCGCCTCAGCGGCATCAACGTCTCCGGACGCAAGCTCGCCCTGTACGCCCTCGCCGGCGGCCTCGCCGGTCTGGCCGGACTGATGCTGCTGTCGCGGCTCGGCGCCGCCGCCCCCAACACGGGTGGTCTGCAACTGCAGTTGACCGCTGTCGCCGCGGTCGTCATCGGCGGCACCTCGCTGGCCGGGGGCCACGGCACCGTCGTCGGCACCGTCCTCGGCGTGGTCCTGCTCGGCGTCGTCGCCAACGCGCTGAACCTGCTCCAGGTCAACAGCTACTACCAGCTCGTCGTGACCGGCGGAGTGCTGCTTGTCGCGGCGGTCATCAACGAGTTCCAGCGCAAGTCCGCGCCGGGGCATTAGCGCCCCACGCAATCCGCGGCGCCCCACGCAATCCGCGGCGCCCCACGCAATCCGCGGCGCCCCACGCAATCCGCGCAGCGCCAGGCCCCCCATTCGCCCCCTTCTCTTCAAAGACGCAGGAAAGGCCAACCCCATGAAGCCCACCACCCGTTCCCGCCGCACCGCCGCAGCCTCGCTCGTCGGCGCCGCCGCCCTGGTGCTCTCCGGATGCGGCACCGAGGACGACGGGGCGGGTGCCGCAGGCGGCTCGGTCACCCTCGGGTTCGTCAACGGCGCCAACACGCACTTCCACCAGTGTCTGCTCAAGGCCGTCGAGGAGACGGGCAAGGCACGGAAGGCCACGGTCTACTCCGCCAACTCCAAGCAGGACGCGGGCACCGAGCTGTCCAACATCGAGGACATGATCGCCCGGAACGTGGACGCCCTGATCGTCCAGACGGTCAACGTCGACGCCCTGGAAGGCGACATAGCCAAGGCCAAGAGCGCGGGCATCCCGATCTACCTCACCTCGGTGGCCACCTCGGACCTGTCGGACGTGCTGGGCGTCGCCAAGGTCGACCTGAAGAAGCTCGGCGCGCTGGACGCCGGCTGGATCGCGAAGGACGCCGCCGGCAAGGACGTGAAGGTCGGCATCGTCGCCGGTGCCCCCGGCGCCGCCTCCGACCTGATGGTGGGCGGCTTCAAGGACGCGCTGCCCCCGAACGCGAAGGTCGTGGCCAACCAGCCCGGCATGTTCAATCCGGCCAAGGCGCAGGACGTCGCCGAGAACATGATCCAGGCCCAGCCCGACCTGGACTACGCCTTCGTCGCCAACGAGGAGATGGCCTTCGCCGTCCGCAAGGCCTTCGACGCGGCCGGCGCCAAGGACGTCAAGATCGTCTCTGCCAACGGCACCGAGGACGGGATCGCGGCGGTCAAGAGCGGCCAGTTGTCCGCCACGGTGGCGAACTCGGCGATGACGATCGGGCAGACGGCGGTGAAGAACACGATCGGCCTGCTGGACAAGGACAAAACTGTTGACAAGATTGCCGACATTCCTCTTGTCTTGGTCACCAAGGACAACGTGAGCGACGCCCCCCAGTACTGCCCCGAGTAGCGGGCCCCAGAGGGCGGGAGCCCCCGGAGGAAAACATGGATCGCTTGCTCCTCATGCACAGCTTCGTCACCGTCGCGCAGGTCGGCAGTTTCAGTGGGGCCGCCAAGAAGCTGGGTTCGTCCGGCTCGCTGGTGTCACGGCACGTCGCCGAACTGGAACGGCAGGTGGGTGTCCGCCTGGTCAACCGCACGGCCCGGTCCGTCAGCCTCACCGAACCGGGTCAGCGGTACGCGGAATTCGCCGCCCGCATTCTCGACGAAATCGAGGCCGAGGACGCCGGCATAGCCCAACTCCACGACCGCGCCGAGGGAACCCTGAGCATCATCTGCCCGAAATGGATAGGCAGCCTGGACCTCGGCGACGCCATCGCCGCGTTTTCCGCCGCGCATCCGAAAATCCAGGTCCGTTTCGAACTCGGTGGGATGTCCGACCGGACCTACGACTTCCTGGACAGCGGATTCGACGTCGCCTTCCACACCAGGGACCTGCGTGACTCCAGTGTCCGCCTGAAGAAGATCTCCTCGCTGCCGTTCGTCCTGTGCGCCTCGAAGACGTACATCGACCGGCACGGCGCCCTCGCCCACCCGAACGACCTCGCCACCCACGACTGCCTGGTGCACGTGAACGACCCGGTCTGGCGCATCGGTCACGGCCACGCGAGCACCCTGCACAAGATCCGCAACATCGCCTTCTCGTCCAACTCCTACATCGCCCTGCAGAAGGCGGCCGTCCACGGCCGGGGCATCGCCCTGCTCCCGCAGCGCCCGGTCTACGACGACCTGGTCTCGGGCGCCCTCCAGGTGCTGCTTCCCGACCTGGCCGTCCCGGACCGTCCGCTGTACGCGATCCACGGCCCCGGGAAGGACACCCCGCGCAAGGTCAGCGTGTTCCTGGACTTCCTCGCCGAGTGGTTCTCACAGAATCCCATCCCGGCGATCCGGCCCTAAGACCGGTCCGCACCGCAAGAAACGTTTGCGTACCTCGTAGAGCTCGGGCCATTGAGGCTGTCACGTCCCGATACCTACGCTCACGAGGCGACCCGGAAACGAGGCATCCATGGGAATCCAGAGAATCGAATCGGTCACCTACGGCATCGACGACCTCGACGAATGCGTCCGGTTCTTCGACGACTTCGGGCTGTTCCTGGTGGAGCGGACCGACGAGCACGCGGTGTTCGAGACGCTCACCGGCCAGACCCTCCGGCTCGACACCCGGCCGGGTCCGCTGCTGCCGCCCGCGGTGGAGGAGGGGCCCACCCTGCGTGAGGTCGTGTGGGGCGTCGACAGCCCCGAGGAGGTGCACCGGCTGGTGGCCGCGGCCGGCAAGGACCGCGAGGTCCGCGAGAGCGCCGACGGCGTTCACCACACCGTGGACGAGACCGGCTTCGGCGTCGGACTGACCCTGGCCCGGCCCAAGGCCGCACCCCTCACCCCGCGTCCCGCCAACGCCCTCGGCCACGTCAACCGCTGGAACACCGCCCTGGAACCGATCGAGCGGGCCCGTCCGCTGCGCATGTGCCACGTGGCCCTCAACATCCCCAAGCCGGGCAAGGACGACGCGGTCGCGTTCTACACCGAGCGGCTCGGCTTCCGGCCCACCGACGTGGTCGAGCCGATGGGCGTCTTCATGCAGGCCCCGGACGACGACGACCAGCACACCATGCTGCTGTGCCACCGCCCCGACCGGGCCGGGATCAACCACATCGCCTACGAGGTCCCCGGCTTCGACGACGTCATCGAGGGCGGCAACCACATGATCGAGCAGGGCTGGCGGGAGGCCCGCAGGCTCGGCCGCCACACCATCGGCTCGAACGTCTTCCGCTTCCTGCACGCCCCGTGCGGCGGCCGCGTCGAGTACGCCGCCGACATGGACCGGGTCGACGACCGCTACGAGACCCGCGTCCACGAGACCACCCCGCCGCACCACATCTGGGCCCTGCGCACCAACCGCGACCAGGACGCCCCCGCCTCCTGAACCACCACCCGCGGACCGCGAAACAGCCTGAGAGCCAGCCTGGGAGGCACCCACCCATGACCACCGACCACGGCTACCCCGCCGTCCGCATGTACATCGCGGGCGAGTGGTGCCAGGGCGGCACCGGCACCGCCGCCCCGATCGTGAACCCGGCCACCGAGGAGGTGATCGGAGAGGTACCGCTGGCCACGGCCGCCGACCTGGACCGGGCGCTCACCGCCGCCCAAGAGGGCTTCCGCGTCTGGCGCGAGACGCCCGTCGCACGGCGCACCGCGATCCTGCACGCCGCCGCCGGCCTGATCGCCGAGCGCGCCGCCGAGATCGGCCGCGTCATGACCCTGGAGCAGGGCAAGCCCCTGGCCGAGTCGACCGGCGAGGCCCGCCGCACCGCCGGGACCCTGCGCTGGCACGCCGACGACGCCCGCCGCGCGTACGGCCGCATCATCCCCTCGGCCCCCGGCACCGTGCTGAGCGTGCGGCGTGAACCCATCGGCCCCGTCGCCGCGTTCGTCCCGTGGAACTTCCCGGTCGGCGGCCCCAACCGGAAGATCTCCTCCGCGCTGTCGGCCGGCTGCTCGATCGTCATCAAGGGCTCGGAGGAAACCCCCGCCACCGCCGCCGCCCTGGTCCAGTGCTACGCCGACGCGGGCCTCCCGGCCGGTGTCCTCAACCTCGTCTTCGGCGAGCCCGCCGAGGTCTCCGCCCACCTCATCGCCTCCCCGGTCACCCGCCTGGTCGCCTTCACCGGCTCGGTCCCCGTCGGCAAGCTCCTCGCCGCCGAGGCCGGCAAGGTCATGAAGCCCTCCCTGATGGAACTGGGCGGCCACGCCCCGGTGATCGTGTGCGCCGACGCCGACCCGGTGCAGGCCGCCCGCAAGGCCGCGCAGGCCAAGTTCGCCAACGCCGGGCAGGTGTGCACCTCACCGAGCCGCTTCCTGGTCCACGAGAGCCTCTTCGAGGACTTCACCGCCGAGTTCGTGAAGGCCGCCGAGGCGGTCGTCGTCGGTGACGGTCTCGCCGAGGGCACGACCATGGGACCGCTCGCCAACGAACGCCGGCTGAAGGCGATGGAACGCCTCACCGCCGACGCCGTCGCCCGTGGCGGCAAGGTCCTCACCGGCGGCGAACGGCTCGACCGCGCCGGGTACTTCTTCGCGCCGACCGTCCTGACCGACGTACCGGCCAACGCGGAGCTGCTGCACGAGGAGCCGTTCGGACCGCTCGCACCCCTCGTGCCCTTCACCGAACTGGACGAGGCACTCGCGACCGCCAACGCGCTGCCGTTCGGCCTGGCCGCCTACGGTTTCACCCGGTCCGCCGCCACCGCCGAGCGGCTCTGTGGCGAACTGGAGGCCGGGATCCTGTCGATCAACCACTGCGGCGGCTCGGTCCACGAGGCCCCTTCCGGCGGCGTCAAGGACAGCGGCTACGGCCGGGAGGGCGGGCCGGAGGCCCTGGACGCCTATCTGGTCACCAAGCGCGTCTCCCACCTGCTGGCGCCATGAGGTACGCGCGAGTCTCGGTCGACGGCCGGGCGGTGTGGGGCCGCGTCGGGGAGGAGGACGTCGAGCTGCTGTCCGGCTCCCCGCTGGAGGGCGCTCCGGACGTCATCGGTACGGTCCCGCGAGGGGCGGCCGTATGGCTGCCCCCTGTTGTGCCGCCCGTCTTCTACGCCGTCGGCATGAACTACCCCCGGCACATCGAACACGCCGGCGCCGAGACCCCCGACCGCCCCGAGGTCGGCTACCGGGCCAACAACGCGCTGACCGGGCACGGTTCGCCCATCGTGAAGCCCGCCGAGGTCGAGGGCCGGTTCGAGGCCGAGCCCGAACTCGTCGCCGTCATCGGCCGTACGCTGCGGCACGCCACCCGCGAGGAGGCCCGCACGGCCGTCTTCGGCTGGACCATCGGCAACGACGTCAGCGCCCGCACCTGGCAGCACCAGGACCGCACGTTCTGGCGCAGCAAGAACAGCGACACGTTCAAACCGATGGGGCCCTGGATCGAGACGGACGTCGAGGCCCTGGCCCAGACGACGACGCTGTGGGTCAACGGCGAGGAACGGGCCGCGTTCCCCACCGGCGACATGGTCTTCGACCCCTTCGACCACATCGTCGAGATCACCAGGCACATCACCATGCATCCGGGCGACGTGCTGTGGATGGGCGCCGAGTCGACCTGCCAGCTGGAGCCGGGCGACACCGTGGACATCGAGATCAGCGGCATCGGTGTGCTGTCCAACCCCGTACACCTCGAAGGGAATCGAGCATGAGCAAGGAACCGCGCTACATCCACCACGTCAACTTCCCCACCACCGACCCCGACCGGACCGCCGAGTGGTACACGAAGGTCTTCGGGATGAAGCGGATCATGCCCAAGTCCAACACCCGAGTGGTGCTGATGACCCGGGGCAACTTCGACCTCCACTTCACGCCGGTCGAGGAGATGGAGCGCATGGCGCCCTACCACTTCGCCGTCGAGGTCGATGACTGGGACGACTTCCTGGAGCACCTGGGGGAGCTGGGCATCCGGCACACCCGCCCGATCCAGCGCCCCGAGAACCAGTCGAAGTTCTGCTACATCCACGACCCCGACCACACCATGATCGAACTGGTCTGGCACGGCAAGCGCCCCAACTAGTCCAGCCCGTACGGGAGTTGACCTCATGCCCATCGCCGATTCCGACGGCACCTCCATCTACTACGAGCGCCACGGCAGTGGTCCGGCGATCCTGTTCGTGCACGGCAGCGGCGGCCACCACGCCGCCTGGTGGCAGCAAGTGTCCGGACTGCGCGAGGAGTTCACGGTCGTCACCGTCGACCTGCGTGGCTTCGGCAAGTCCGACGCACCCACCTCTCCGCACTCGTCCAGGCCGGAGTTCGACGGACAGGACTTCCCGGGTGACGTCGTCGCCGTCCTCGACCAGGAGGACCTGACCGACGCGATGCTGGTCGGCCAGTCCATCGGCTCCGTCGCCGCCCTGCGCGCCGGGCTGTTGCGCCCCGAGCGCGTCGGCTCGGTCGTCCTCGGCCACTCCCTCGGCGGCATCAGCCACCCCGAGCTGAAGGAGCTGGCCGCCGCCGACCGCGCCGAGGCCGTCAAGCTGCCCGTCATCGACCGCCTGCTGACCAAACGGTTCCAGCAGGAACGCGCCGACCTGACCTTCCTGTTCCAGCAGATGGGCACCTTCAACGTCGCCAGGATGCAGGACCTGCGCAACCTCGACACCGACGGACCCTCCCTGGAGGACATCCAGAACTCGGGCGTCAGGGTCGCCTTCCTGGCGGGTGAGAAGGACGCCGTACTCAGCGTCAAGACCGTCACCCGCGCCCACGAACTGCTGCCGGGCTCCCACCTGGAGATCGTCGAGGGCGCCCCGCACTCCATGTACTGGGAGACGCCGGGCCCCTACAACGCGGCGATCGCCCGCCTGCGCCGCACCCTCACCGCCCGCAAGGAAGCCGCATGAGCCCCGTACCGAAGGAAGCAGCATGAGCAGCCTGACCCTGGACGCCGCCGAGGAGATCATCGCCGCCGCCCACAAGCGCGCCCAGGCGATCGGGAAGGCGGTGAGCGTCGCCGTGGTGGACGCGGGCGGATTCCCGATCGCCATCCGCCGTCCCGACGGGGCCCGCCCGCTCACCCCGGACATCGCCCGCGCCAAGGCCTACACCGCGGCGATCATGCAGCGCCCCGGCACGATGCTGAAGAAATGGCAGGAGAGCCAGCCGGTCTTCTTCTCCCAGCTCTCCCAGCTGCCCGGCGCGGCCATGCCGATCATGGCCACCGAGGGCAGCCTCACCATCAAGAAGGACGGCGAGATCATCGGCGGCCTCGGCATCGCCGGCGGCACCGCCGACGAGGACCAGCAGATCGCCGAGGAGGTCCTCCAATCCCTCGGCTACGAGCTGGAGTTCGCCGCCTGGGGTGTCGCGGGCAAGCCCGCCGGAAAGGACGCGTGAACCATGGCGGACACCTTCAACTACCGCATCGACCACCACGGCAGCCTGGTCCGCCCCGCCGACCTCGCCACGATCGGCGCCCGGCAGGCGGTCGAGGACGCGGTAATCTTCCAGCGCAAGCTGCGCTCCACGGTGGTCACCGACGGTGACTTCCCTCGGGAGGACTTCCGCAGCGCGGTCCTCGACGGAGTCTCAGGGTTTCGGCGCACGGACGAAGCGGGCCCCGACGGCCTGGTCCGCTGGGTCGCGGAGGCCTTGCCCAAGGCCGACGGACCGCTGGTCGCCGACTGGGCCGAGCGGCTCACCTCGCTGACGGCGATCGCGCCGAAGGTCTCGCTGCCCTCCCCGGCCTTTCTTGCCGCCACGACGTATGAACCCGGCCTCGGCCCGTCCTCCGCCCGTGAGCTGGGCGAGGCCCTCGCGGTCGTCATCCACGCGGAGATCGAACTGCTGGTGTCGAAGGGCGTACGGCTGATACAGCTCAACAACCCGCTCTTGCTCGGCCAGTTGGACTCCGCCGGGGGTGTGTTGCCCCTCGAGGACACCCTGGCCGTCGAGGCGCTCGCGGTACGGCTGGACGAGCGCCCCGAGGGCGTCCGTATCGGCGTCTGCCCCGGATGGGAGGCGCCGGCCCGGGTGGACCGTACGGCGGCCGAGCACCTCTACGCCGGGATCCCCGCGGACCGCTGGATCCTGCCGCTTCTCCAGGGCACCGAGGCCGAGCTCGACCTGATCCGGGCGCTGCCCGAGGACCGGGACGTCTGCCTGGGCGTGGTCGACGCGACCGTGCCCGAGCTGGAGGACATCGACACGGTGATGGCCCGCATCGACGCGGTCGGCGCGTTCAAGGACCTGGAGGACGCGGCCGTGTCACCGTCCCGGGGCTTCGCGGACGTGGCGAGCCGGCCGCTGCTGAGCGCCGAGGAGCAGCGCAGGAAGCTGGTCCTGGTGGAGACGCTGGCGCGGTACTGCTGGGGCAACGAGTTCTGACGACGTCTGGAATCCCAGAGGGCCGGGCAGCGACTGCCCGGCCTTTCGTCTCACAGCGGCCCTTCGTCTTGGCAGCGGCCCTTCGTCTCGGCAGCGGCCTTTCGTCTCACAGCACCTCGGCGAACGTCACCGACCGGTCGGTGAGCAGTGGCCACACCGTCTCCACGATCAGTTCCCTGAAGTGCCCGGCGGCCTTGTGCGCCTCGAAGCCGGCCTGGTCGGCGTACTGCTCGTAGAGCACGAAGATGCCGGGCTTGCCCGCCTCCGCGTGCACCTCGTAGGCCAGGTTCGCCGGCTCCGCACGGGTGTGCTCACGCACCTTCAGCAGCGCGGCGCGCACCGTGGCCTCGTCGGCGGGGTCGCAGTAGTAGCGGGCGATGACGGCGTAGGCCATGTGTGTCTCTCCTCGGCGGGTGTGCGGCTCCTGGGGGCCCGGGGCCCTCCGGCCTGCCGATTCCAGCACGGATCAGCCGCCCGCCGACCTGCGCGCGGCGCAAGCAATGCCTGCCGCCGTGGGGCTGGTGGCCCGTCCCGGCATGGTGTGTTGTCGCATCCGGCCCGCACGGCCGCTCTCTGTGCAGACCGCGTCACCGCGGCGGACGAAGGAAGTGATCTTCATGCGTACTGTGGAAGCCCTTTCCGGCGGGGAGTGGGTGACGACCGGCGACTGGATCGACGTCCACGACCCGGCCGACGTCCGCGCCCCGATCGCCCGCGTCCCCGCCCTCGCCGCCAAGGACGTCACCCGCGCCTTCGACCACGCCGAGCGGGCCTTCGCCGGATGGAAGCGCACCAGCCCCTTCGAGCGGGCCCGGATCCTCACCGACGCGGCCCGCCTGATCCGCGAGCGGGTCGAGGAGATCGCCGCCGACGTCACGGCCGAGAACGGCAAGACGCTCACCGAGGCGACCGGCGAGACCCTCAAGGCCGCCGACTTCCTGGAGTACTACGCCGGTCTCGCCCGCCAGGGCTACGGCACCCTCCTGCACGACGTACGCCCGAACCACCGCACCCACACCCAGCGCGAGCCCATCGGCGTGATCCTGGTGATCAGCCCCTGGAACGACCCGCTGATCACTCCGGCCCGCAAGCTCGCCCCGCTGCTCGCGGCCGGCAACGCGGCCGTCTTCAAGCCGGCCACCGAGACCCCGCTGTCGGGCCTGCACTTCGCCCGCGCCCTGCACGAGGCGGGCCTGCCGGCGGGCGTGCTCAACGTGGTGACCGGGCGTACCGCGGAGATCGAGGAGGCCCTTCTCGACGACCCCCGGATCGTCGGCATCACCTTCACCGGCTCCAACGCCGTGGGGGGCCGCATCCGCCGCCGCCTCGCCGACCGCAACGTCCGCTTCCAGGGTGAACTCGGCGGCAAGAACGCCTCCGTCGTCCTCAGGGACGCCGACCTGCCGGCCGCCGCCAAGGCCGTCGTCGCCGCCTCCTTCGGCCAGGCCGGCCAGCGCTGCACCGCCACCAGCCGGGTCGTCGTCGAGCAGCCGGTGTACGAGGAGTTCGCCCGGCTGCTGGTGCTGGAGGTGGCGGCGCTGACGATCGGCCCGGGCAGCGACCCGGCGACCACCCTGTGCCCGCTGTCGAGCCCCAAGCAGCGCGACAGCGTCCTCGCCGACATCGACAAGGCCGTCGAGCAGGGTGCCGTCGTCCTCACCGGCGGCACGGCTGACACCGAGGGCGAGCGCGCGCACGGCTGCTACGTCCGGCCGACCGTCCTCGCCCAGGTCACCCCCGAGACGGCGGTCTGGCGCGAGGAGGTCTTCGGTCCGGTCCTCGCCGTCCGTGCCGTCGACGACTTCACCGCGGCCGTCGACGCCGTCAACGACTCCGACTTCGGCCTCGCCGCCGCCGTCTTCACCCGCGACCTCGCCGCCGCCCACCGCTTCACGGACGAGGCCGAGTGCGGGCAGGTCGCGGTCAACACCACCACCACCGGCTGGGACGTCCACCTGCCCTTCGGCGGCTTCCGCGACTCCGGCACGGCCTACAAGGAGCAGGGCGACGAGGTCCTGCGCTTCTCCACGCGCGTGAAGACCGTCGCCGTCCACTTCGGCGCGTGACGCCCGTACTCCAAGGAGGCACCGCCATGGCTGACGAGACCATCGGCATCGTCGGCGCCGGCATCGTGGGCCTGGCCACCGCCCGGGAGATCGCCCTGCGCTGCCCCGGCACCCGGGTCCTGGTGCTGGACAAGGAGCACGAGGTCGCCGTCCACCAGACCGGCCACAACTCGGGCGTCGTCCACGCCGGCATCTACTACGCGCCCGGCAGCCTCAAGGCCGACCTGTGCGTACGAGGCGTGTCCCTGCTGCGCGAGTACTGCCGCGAGCGCGGACTGCCGTACGAGGAGATCGGCAAGCTCGTCGTCGCCGTCCGCGAGGACGAACTGGACCGCATGGAGAGCCTCTACCGGCGGGCCAGGAACAACCACGTGCCGGACCTGCGGAAGATCTCCAGGGAGGAGATCAAGGAGATCGAGCCCAACGCGGGCGGCATCGCGGCCCTGCACTCCCCGCGCACCGCGATCACCGACTACAAGGCGGTCGCCCGCGCGTTCGCGAGGGACATCGAGACCTCCGGCGGCGAGGTACGCCTCGGCTTCCCCGTCACCTCGATCACCCATGTCCCCGGCGGCATCGAGGTCGCCTCCGGCCAGGACCGGGTCCGCGTCGGCAGGCTGATCCTCTGCGCCGGTCTGCACTCGGACGCCGTGGCCCGGCTCGCCCAGGACAGGCGGGAGCCGCGGATCATCCCGTTCCGGGGCGAGTACATGCTGCTCAGGCCGGAGAAGACGGACCTCGTACGAGGGCTGATCTATCCGGTGCCCGACCCGCGCTACCCGTTCCTCGGCGTGCACTTCACACCCCGCGTCGACGGCTCGGTGGAGGTCGGCCCGAACGCCGTCCTGGCCCTGGCCCGGGAGGGCTACACGCGCGGCCGCGTCTCGCCCAGGGACCTGATCGGTCTCGCCGGCTACCCCGGTTCCTGGAAGATGGCCGCCCGGCACTGGCGTACCGGCATCAGGGAGTACCGCGGTTCGTTCTCCACGGCCGCCTTCATGAAGGACGCGGGGCGGTACGTCCCCGGCGTCGGCGTCGGTGACGTGGTCCGCGGCGGTGCGGGCGTCCGCGCCCAGGCGTTGGACCGGGACGGCACGCTCCTGGACGACTTCCGCATCCACCAGGCCGGCCGGGTCACCGCGGTCCGCAACGCGCCCTCGCCGGCCGCGACGGCCTCGATGGCGATCGCCGGCCACATCGTCGACGCCGTCTTCGGCGAGGCGTGACGACGTGTCGCGCACACAGTAAATGCCCTGCGTGCAGCGGTGTTTCGCGCAACAACAGCTTGCATCCCCAGAGCTCTGCAAGGCCTCCCGTCCCGCCTAGCGTTCCTCCCACACCACACCACCACGCCCCCTGAGAGAAAGAGTTGAAAGCATGTTCGTTGTCGACACCCAGATCCACATCTGGAAGGAAGAGACCCCGGACCGCCCCTGGGTCCCCGGCGCGCGCGAGCGCATCCGCCTCAACGGACACCGCGAGGACCCCTTCTCGTACGAGGAGGCCCTGGAGCTGATGGACGAGGCGGGCGTCAACCGGGCCCTGATCCTGCCGCCGTCCTGGGAGGGTGACCGTATCGACTACGCCCTCGAGGCGTGCGAGGCACACCCGGACCGCTTCGGCATCATGGCCCGCATCCCGCAGAACAAGCCCGAAGAGGGCAAGGCCATGCTCAAGGACTTCGCCGAGAACCCGCACGTCAAGGGCACGCGCCTGACCTTCCACCGGCCGATCGACCGCAACTGGATGATCGACGGCACCAACGACTGGTACTGGCCGATCGCCGAGGAACTCCGCATCCCCACCATGGTGCACGCCCCGATCTGGAAGCGTGAGCTCGGCGAGATCGCCGCCAAGCACCCCGAGCTGAAGATCATCATCGACCACATGGGCATCATGGCCCGCTGCGTCGACGACGCGATCGGCTACTGGGTCCAGGAGACCGCCGACCTGGCCGCCCACCCGAATATCTACGTCAAGGTCTCGGCGCTCCCGGGCTACTCCACGCAGCCCTTCCCGAACAACAACATCCAGAAGTACGTGCGCGAGATGGTCGACAAGATGGGCCCGCAGCGCTGCTTCTACGGCACCGACATCACGCGGCTGCTCGGCCACGGCATCACCTACACCGACACGATCGAGCAGTTCACCAAGCACTGGGACTTCACGCCCGAGGAGCTTGAATGGATCATGGGCCGCGGCATCTCCGAGGTCCTGAACTGGCCGATCGAGGGCTGAGGAAGCACGAGAGATGACCGACACCAACAACCCTCCGGGGGCCGACGGCGGCGATGCTCTCGTCTCCGCCTTCAGCGCCGTCGGCGCCGACTACCTCTTCTGCTCGTCGGGCTCCGAGTGGGCCCCGGTGTGGGAGTCCCTGGCCCGGCGCCACCGGGACGGGCTGCCCTGCCCGCGCTACCTGGACCTGACGCACGAGACCGTGGCCGTGGGCATGGCCACCGGCTACGGACTGGTCGAGCGCAGACCGCAGGGCGTGCTGCTGCACGCGGCCCCCGGCCTGCTCCAGGGCTCGATGGCCGTCCACGGGGCGCTGCTCGCGGGCGTCCCGATGGTGGTCAGCTCCTCGGAGTCGACCACCTACGGCGACGGCCCCGGGCAGGACCCGGGCGGCCAGTGGTACCGCAACCTGTCCGTCGTGGGCGGCCCGCACGGCGTCGCCCAGCCCTTCACCAAGTGGTCCAACGAGGCCGCCAGCGTCCACACCCTGCCCACCATGATCACGCGGTCGGCGGAACTGGCCTGGCGTGCCCCGGCGGGCCCCGCGTACCTGAACATCCCGCTGGAGATCCTCCTGGAGGAGTGGGACGGCCGCGAGGCCAAGCCGATCGTGCCGCCGGGCTCCACGCACAGCTCGCCCGAAGAGGTCGACCCGGTCGCGCAGTTGATCCGCGAGGCCCGCAATCCCGTGATCGTGACCGAGACCTCCGGTCGCGAGGCGGGCGGCTTCGAGGCGCTCGTCGCCTTCGCCGAGGCGTGGCACATCCCGGTCGTCGAACCCGACTCGGCGGTCTGCGGCAACTTCCCGCGCACCCACCCGCTGCACGCCGGCAGCGACATCGGACCGTGGATGGACGAGGCGGACCTGATCCTCCTCGTCAACTGCCGCGCCCCCTTCTACCCGCCGTCGCGCCGCCCCTCCAAGGCACAGATCGTCGTCATCGACGAGGTGCCGCAGCGCCCGCACGTCGTCTACCAAGTCCTGTACGCCGACAGGTACTTGGAAGGAAACGTCGCCAACACCCTGCGCCAGCTCGCCAAGCGGGCCAAGGACCTCGACGAGAGGGCCGTGGCCATGCGCCGTACGGCGCAGGAGGAGCGGCACACCGCCGAACAGGCTGCGATCGCCGCCGCGGAGGCCAAGGCCTCGGTCGGGGCCGAGGGCATCGACCCGGTGCTCGTCGCCGCGACCCTGCGCACGCTGCTGGAGGGCCGGGACGGGATCGTCGTCGACGAGACCATCACCCACAGCCGCATCGTCAAGCGCCATGTGCGGACCGACGCCCCCGACTCGTACTTCTACGTGCAGGGCGGACTCGGCCAGGGCATCGCGGTCGCGCTCGGCGTCAAACTCGCCGCACGCGAGCGCCCGGTGGTGCTCACGATCGGCGACGGCGCGTTCGCCTACAACCCGGTCATCCCGTCGTACGACGCGTCGAAGGCGTACGAACTCCCGCTGCTGATCGTGGTGTTCAACAATCGCGTCTACAAGTCGATGAACCTCAACCACCGCAGGTTCTACCCCGAGGGCGCCGCCGCCGAGACGGGGGAGTGGCTCGGCACCGATCTGCACCGGCTGCCCCGACTCGCCGCGTTCGCCGAGCCGTTCGGCATGCACACCGAGACCGTCGACGCCCCGGACGCCCTCGCGCCCGCGCTGGAGCGCGCCCTCAAGGCCGTCTCCGAGGGCACGACGGCCGTCGTCGACGTCCTCGTCACCCGCTGATCCGGCGCAGGCGAACGAGCCAAGAGACCAGGAGGCACCTGCCACCATGACCGACACACCGACCCCCACGCCGGGCAAGGTACGCCTGAGCGCCGAGGACCTGCGCACCTTTTCCGCCGCGCTCCTGGAGAAGGGCGGCCTCAGCCCGGAGCACGCCGCCACCACCGCCGACGTGTTCGTCTGGGCCGCGCTGCGCGGCGTCGACTCGCACGGCATCGCCCGCGTCCCCGCCTACCTGGAGCTGCTCGCCAAGGGCGTCGCCAACGCGCAGGCCGAGATCAGGGTCGAGTCGACCACGCCGGCCGCCGCCGTCCTGGACGCCGACCGCGCCCCCGGCCCGGTGGCGCTCAGCGCGGCGGCCGAGGAGGCCGTGAGCCGGGCCCGCACCACCGGCATCGCCTCGGTCGGCGTGCGCGGAACCGTGCACACCGGCGCCATCGGCTACTACGTCTCGAAGATCGCCGAACAGGGCATGGTCGGCCTCGGCTTCGTCGCCGGCATGCCCAACATGGGCTACACAGGGGTGAAAGGCCCCGCGGTGGCGACCAGCCCGCTCGCCATCGCCGTACCTACGGATCCGTCGTCGAGCCACGCGCCGCTGCTGCTCGACATGGCGACCGCCACCATCGCGCTCGGCAAGATCCGCCAGGCCAAGGCGAGCGGCACCCCCCTGCCGGAGGGCGCGGCCGCCACCGAGGACGGCACCCCCACCACCGACCCGGCGACGGCCGTCATGCCGTTGCCGCTGGGCGGTGCCAAGGGGTCCGGCATGTCCCTCGCGTTCGAGCTGCTCACCAGCGTGCTCGTCGGGGCGCCGATCTTCGCCGCGTTCCACTCGGACGACCCGGAGGGTCGCAAGCACCGCCAGAACGCCCTGCTCATCGCCGTCGATCCGGCCGCCTTCGGCGGAGCGGAGGGCTTCACCGAGGGGGTCGAGGCGACGCTGTCCGCACTCAAGGGCCTGCCGGTCGCCGACGGCGCCGACGGCGTGCACTACCCGGGCGAGCGCAGCGCCGCCGTGGCCGTGGAGCGGGCCGGGCAGGGGATTCCGGTGGCGCCCAAGGTGTGGCGCGAACTAACGGAGAACGCCGAGAAGTTCGGAATCACCCCGCCCACGCCGGTCGCCTGACAGGAGCGCGGGGATCGATGTCGCCGGCCGTCGGAGGGGACGGTCGGCGGCTTCTGTTTCCTCAGGAGCGGACGGCCTCGCGCACATGGCGGGCGATCAGGGCGTAGGTCTCCCGCGCCTTCTCGTCGTCCGAGCCGTCGTACCCGTGGTCGGCCCCGGCCACGTCGTGATGCCCGACCAGGGAGCCCGTCTTCCGCAGCCGGTCGGCGTAGCTCTCGGCCTCCGCCCGCAGGAGGTCGTACTCGGCCGTGATCACGAGGGCCGGGGCGATGCCGGTCAGGTCCGCGGTGTCGGAGGAGTGGGCGGGCGACACCAGCCGGTCGGCGCGCAGCCGGACGTCGGGGACGTACGACGTGTCGAAGATGTCGGCCATCCAGGGCCGCAGCATCGGCCGGTCGACGGCGGCGCGCTTGTGCCGGGCACCGGTCGCGAGGTCCAGCGGGGGATAGTGCAGGACCTGGAGCGCGATCGCGGGACCGCCCTCCTCCAGGGCCTGGCGCGCCACGGCCGCGGCGAGTCCGCCGCCCGCGCTCTGCCCGCCCACGGTGAGGCGACCGCCGTCCCAGCCGTGTTCGGCGCCGTGCTCGGCGACCCAGCGGACGACCTCGTACGCCTGCCTCGGCGGGGCCGGGAACGGGTGCTGCGGGGCGACCACGTAATCCACGTTGATCACCACGATCCCCGCCTGTGCGGCGAGGAAGCGGCACAGCGGGTCGTCCATCTCCGTGAGGGAGATGACGTAGCCGCCGCCGTGGAAGTTGACGTGCACCGGCGGCGCCGCCTCGCCGGCCTCCTCGGGCGCGGGCAGGTACACCGTCACCCGGGCCTCGGCGACGGACGTGGGTATGGTCAACTCCTTCACGGTGCGCGGGTATTCGGGGAAGCGGGCGTGCGAGGCCGCCGCCGAGCCGCGCCCGCTGGAGCGCCGGTCGGCGAGCAGGGTCATCCGTTGCATCGTCTTGGCGGCGAGGGTGGCCACCGCCGGGCGGGCCAGGAGGGACATGCGGTTCCGTTCGCTGGGACTGCGGCGGCCCGGGGGGAGGGGCTGCACCTGACGCGAGGAATTTACTTGAGTCAGGCAATGCAAAGCTAGGGTGTCGATCTCAGCGGGTGGTCCGCACGCCGTCGAGGGCGACGGACAGCACCCGGTCGCGCTGGGCGTCGTCGTCGAAGGTCGTCGCGGTGATGCCCGAGACCATGCGCAGCAGGTCCACGAAGTCCATGTCCGTGCGCGCCTCGCCGGCCTGCTGGGCCCGGGTGAACAGCGGGCCCCCGGCCGCGTACATGGACGCGCGGCAGGCGGCGAAGATCTCCGACTCGTCGTTGAGTGCCTCCCGCACGGCCCGCTTGGTCACCATGTAGCCCGCGAACCGGTCCAGCCAGGCCGTCAGGGCGTCCCAGGGCTCTCGGTCGGCAACCTCCTCGGCGACCTGGCACAGGGCGTTGACCTCGTCCGCGTAGACGCTCTCGAAGAGATGGCGGCGGGTGGGGAAGTTCCGGTACAGCGTGCCGATGCCGACGCCCGCGCGGCGCGCGATGTCCTCCAGCGAGGCGTCCGCGCCGTGCTCCGCGAAGGCCTCGCGGGCGGCGGCGAGCAGGGCGTCGTAGTTGCGGGCCGCGTCCTTCCGGTGCGGTCGGCGGGCCGCGACGATCTCTCTGACGGGGAACGGCTGGGCGGTCACGGCTGCCTCCCGGGGCTGGCTCGGTTGAAGCGGAGGGATGCCTCCGCTAGAGTGGAGGTGTACCTCCACTTTAGCAGTGCGAGGTGCGTTCGCCGTGGACGCGTGCGGCCGCACGCGTCCTCCTGCCCATACATCCCCTCCGCGACCGCTCACCGCGGCCGCCGGCGTCCCCGTGCCCGCCCGCAGGGCGCACCGGGTCCGCACCGACGACCGCGGTCAGAGGCTTCGGCCGCACCCTGTGTTCGGAGAGGCTCTTCATGCCCCGCAAGTCCACCCGCCTCACCTTCGCGGTCCTCGCGACCGGTGCCGGCGTGTTCTCCATGCTCCAGTCGCTGATCGCGCCGGCCCTGCCGACCGTCCAGCACGCCCTGCACACCTCGCAGTCCACCGCGACCTGGGTGATGACGGCCTATCTGCTGTCCGCCTCGGTCTTCACCCCGATCCTCGGCCGCGTCGGCGACCTGATCGGCAAGAAACGCACCCTCGTCGCCGTCCTGGTGACCGTGGCCGTCGGCTGTCTGCTCGCCGCGCTCGCGCCCAGCATCGGCGTACTGATCGTCGCCCGGGTCGTCCAGGGCGTCGGCGGCGCCCTGTTCCCCCTCTCCTTCGGCATCATCCGGGACGAGTTCGCCCCGTCCGAGGTGAGCGGCAGCATCAGCAACCTGTCCGCCGTCATCGCCGCGGGCGGCGGCGTCGGCATGGTCGCCGCCGGGCCCATCGTCACCGCGCTCGACTACCGGTGGCTGTTCTGGATCCCGGTCGGCATCGTCGCCCTGGCCACGCTCATCGCCGTGCGCTACGTCCCCGAGTCGCCCCGCCGGGCCGAGGGCCAGGTCAACTGGTCCGGCGCCGCACTGCTGTCGGCCTGGCTGGTGGCCCTGCTGCTGCCGCTCAGTCAGGCGGGCGTGTGGGGCTGGGGTTCCGCCCGGGTGCTCGGCCTGTTCGCCGCCGCCGTCGCGCTGTTCGCGCTGTGGCTGTACAGCGAGGCCCGCTCCCGCACCCCGCTGATCGACCTGCGCGTCATGCGACTGCCGGCCGTGTGGACCACCAACACCGCCGCGCTCCTCTTCGGCGCCGGAATGTACTCGATCTGGTCCTTCCTGCCGGGCTTCGTGCAGACGCCCTCGTCGGCCGGGTACGGCTTCGGCGCGAGCGTCACCGCCGCCGGACTGCTCATGCTGCCGATGCTGGTCGCGATGTTCCTGTCCGGTGTGCTCAGCGGCCGACTGGAGCCGGTCCTGGGCGCCAAGACACTCCTGACGACCGGTGCCGCGCTCGGCGCGGTGGCCTGCGGCTTCCTCGCCCTGTGGCACGACGAGCAGTGGCAAGTCGCCCTGGTCGCGGGCCTGTTCGGGCTCGGCATCGGACTCGCCTTCGCCTCCATGGCCAACCTGATCGTGGGCAGCGTCCCCGCCGACCAGACCGGCGCCGCCACCGGCATGAACGCCAACATCCGCACCATCGGCGGATCCATCGGCGCCGCCGTCACCGGCGTCCTGGTCACCGGCCACCTCCAGCCCTCGGGCCTGCCGTACGCCTCCGGCTACACCCACGGCTTCACCCTGCTGGCCCTGCTCTGCCTGGCCGCCGCCCTGGCCGCGCTGCTGGTGCCGACTCGCCGCGGCGGCCGTACGACGGGCAAGGCCCGCGCCGCCCATGAGGTGACAGCCGTGGAGCAGGAGACCGTGGCGCACGGCTGACGCGGGCACAGCGGGTCGGCCCGCCCCCATGGGGTAGGGTTGACCTGCGCGCTCACACGGGTGGTCTCAAGCGGCCGACTGTGGAGAGCGCACCGGGACGTGGCGCAGCTTGGTAGCGCACTTGACTGGGGGTCAAGGGGTCGCAGGTTCAAATCCTGTCGTCCCGACGGTGTGAAGGGTCTTCGCGGGTGAACACCTGCGGGGGCCCTTTTCGTGGTGCTGTCCCGCCGGATCTTGGCCGGCCGTCGCCAGTAGCTCTGCGACCAGGGGGTTTTGGTCGTTTTTTCGCCAAGCGACGGCGACTCGGGTGCGGGCGGCGGGCTTGATGCCGCGGAAGGCGACGCCTTTGAGGCGGATGCGTCGGATGCTCGCCGGAGCGAGGGAGACGCCCAGGCCGGTTCCCACGAGGGCGCACACGGTCTGCCACTCCACTGCGTGCTGGGCCACCTGGGGTGTGAAACCCGCTGCGGTGCAGAGGCTGGTGATCCGGTCGTGCAGTTGCGGGCCGACCGTGCGGGGCAGGAGCACGAAGGGTGATTCCGCCAACTGCGCGATGTTGACAGTCCGTTGGGCGGCCAGAGGGTGAGTGGACGGCAGCACGGCCACGAACGGCTCGCTGAACACCGTCTTGAAGCCGAGCTCCGTTTCGTCGGCGGGGGGTTCGCGCAGCAGACCGATGTCGATGGTCCTGTCGTGCAGGGCGGCGATCTGCGGTGCGGTGGTCATCTCGTGGATGTCCAGGCGCACGTCGGGGAACTGCTGCCGGAAGGTGCGCAGCAGGCCGGGCAGGACGGTCAAAGCGAGGGAGGCGGCGAACCCGATCCGCAGGCGTCCGGCCCGGCCGCTGCCAACGGCGCGGGCGGCGTCCAGGCCGTCCGCGAGGTCGGTGAGGGCCCGCCGTGCGGCGGGCAGCAGCTCGCGGCCTGCCGGGGTGAGGGTGACGCGTCCTGGTTCGCGGCTGAACAGCGCGTGGCCGACCTTGTCCTCCAGTCGGCGGATCTGCTGGCTCAGCGGTGGCTGGGCGATGCCCAGGCGGGCGGCCGCGTGGCCGAAGTGGAGTTCCTCCGCGAGTACGACGAAAGCGTGCAGCTGCGGCAGGGGGAGTTCGGGGCGCTCCATACTCCTAGAGATATCAGACCATGCCTGCAGCTGTATTAGACGTATCAGTGCTGGTCACTTAGCGTTCGGCGCATGACAGAGCGACGTGCGATCCTCAGCGGCTCGACCTTCGAGGAGCGGATCGGATATGCCCGTGCCGTGGTCGACGGAGACTGGGTGCATGTGTCCGGAACGACCGGGTTCGACTACGCCACGATGACGATCTCCGACGACGTGGTGGAGCAGGCCGAGCAGTGCCTGCGCAACGTCGAGGCCGCGCTGGCCGAGGCGAAGTGCACCTTCGCCGACGTGGTGCGGGTCCGCTACCTGCTGCCTGACCGCGAAGACTTCGAGCCCTGCTGGCCGGTTCTGCGCCGCTGCTTCGGCGAAGTTCGGCCGGCCGCCTCGATGCTCGTCTGTGGCCTCGCCGACACCCGCATGAAGATCGAGATCGAGGTGGACGCTCGGCGGGTCTCCGAAGCGCCTGGCGCGCCCGTCGCGCCCGTCGAGGCCTATGAACCCCCCTACTACGTGGCTGTCTTCACCACGGTGCGAACCCAGGACCAGAACGACTACAGCGAGACCAACGCACGCATGGAAGACCTGGTGAAGGACGTCCCCGGGTACCTGGGGATGGACCACGCGCAGACTCCTGGCGGGCTGGGCATCACCGTCGGCTACTTCCGCGACGCCGACGCCCTCACGGAGTGGCGGACCAACGCCGAGCACCGCGCGGCGCAACAGCGCGGGCAAGCCGAGTGGTACGAGAGCTACACGCTGCACGTGGCGAAGGTGGAACGGAGCCACGGGTTCACGCGGGCGGAGGACCCGCGGAGCCCGTCCGCAGGCTGACCGGCCGAGGCCATCTCGGCGACCGCCCCGCCACAAGCTCGCATCGAACGGGTCGGCGGGCCCTGTCGGTCACAGCGCCGGAACAGGGAAGAGCACGGACACCTTCGCGCCCGCTTCCCGAGTCGGCGCCGAGTTCACGGCCCGCACCGTGGTCCGGGTCCGGCTGCCCGCGAAGACGAACAGGCGCAGTACCAGGAAACGCCCGATACCGGCGAGCCCGGCGGCGGTGAGGTAGACGACCTGCTCGTAGAGCACTCCGGCCGACGGCTGCACGAGGTGCAGGACGAGAACCGCGGTGGAGGTCACCACGTAGGCGGCCGTGGCCGACCCCGCGGACTGCCAGTGCTGGCGCCATCCGGCATGCCCTGCCCCGAAGGTGAAGCGTGCGTGGAGCTCCGTGCTGAGCAGCGTGGAGGCGACGGTGATCAGCGCGTTCGCCGCAGCCCAGGGCATCAGGGCGGCGAGCACCGGCACGACGCCGCTGGAAGCCACCCCGACTCCGCCGCCGAGCAGGACGAACCGGGCGAAGGAGGCGAGGGGGCCGGCGGCGGCCGGGGTCCGTCGTGCCGCGGCGGGGTCGGTCGCCGTTCGCTCCTCATCCCGGGCCTGGTCAGTCGTCCCCGGCTTCGGCGAGACCAGCGACTTCATGGGATGTCCCTTCGGATGAGGGAGCTGATGGCCTCCCCGGCCTTTTGGATTACGACCATACGGTAATGAGTCGCGGGGCCTCCTCGCAAGGTTCTGGCAGGCTTGGAATTATGACCGTACTCACATAGGGGTGGGCAGCAGCCTGGATGTGCGGCAGCACTCGCGGGTGTCGAGGCCCTGCATGCGGCGCGGTGGGCTGCTCGCTTGAGTTTCGAAGCGGCGGATCACCTGCGCGAGGAGCGCGGAGTTGTTTTCTCGGCAACGAGAAGGCGGCCTGTGTCGTGTGTGCGGGGGCCCGCTAGTGGTGCTGGTCGGTGGTGCCTGCCGCGCTCTGGACCGTGAGAATGCGTATCGGCTCGCCGTCGCCGACAGCGCGCCAGCGGTGGGGGGTTCCGCCCGGGTAGCAGATGGAGTCTCCCGGCCCCAGTACGTGGAGGCGAGGGCCGTCGAGGGTCTGCAGGTCGATTTCGATCCCGCCGGTGACGACGTAGAGGAACTCGTCTCCGGGGTGGTCGTAGTACTCCTCGAACTCCGGGGGCGCCCCCGCGTATTCGACCGGGTGGATCGAGTAGGAGGCGGCCCCCAGCATGCGCGCCGCGCCACCGGAGTTGACCACCGGCAGGCCCTCGCCGAAGCGCACCAGGTGCGCGGATGCGGCCGGGGTGCCGGGGTGCGGTACCGCCGCGGTGGCCATGAGGGCCTGCTGGGTGGTGCCGAGGGCTCGGGCGATCCGGTGCAAAGAGGGCATGCTCGGCCGGGTCAGACCGCGCTCCAGCTGGCTGAGGAACGGGTGCGAGAGTCCGGCGAGCTCGGCGACCTGCACCAGGGTCAGGCCCCGCTCCTTGCGCAGCCTCCGGATGGAGGCGCCGAGTTCGGCGCGCAGGTGCGCGTCCGTCTCCTGGGCTGCTGACTGGCCTTCGGGCTCGGCCGCGGACTGGGCTGCGGACGGGCGGTCGGCGGGTGACGCGCTGTTGGCGGAGGGGGCCGGCATGGCGGGAATCCTAAGCGGTCGGGGTCGGCGGGCCGAGCGGGTTCTGGGGGTCACGGGAGGCCGCGGGAGGCGATGGGGGGAGTTTTACGCCATCGAAACACCAGGCCCCTACGCTCAATGTTGATGGCGTGAACATTTTACTCGATCCGCGTCCCCGCTCGCCGCCAAGCCCCCAGGGAGCCCCTATGACCGCGGCCACCTCCGCATCCGCCCGTCCCGCCGACGCCTCGCCGGAAGACCCCGGGTTCCTGGACGCCATGGCGGCACTCGCCGGCGGGGTCTGTGTCGTCACCGCCCTGACAGCCGAAGGGCACCCGGCCGGTTTCACCAGTACCGCGGTGATGAGCCTGAGCCGGGATCCGCAGCTGCTGGCCATCGGCGTCGGCCGTACCGGCCGTACCCTGCCCGCTCTGCTCGGTGGTGGCCGGAGGTTCGCGCTCAACATCCTGCACGCGGGTGGCGAGCACATGGCCCGGCGCTTCGCCGACCGCCCCGCCGATCGCTTCGTGGGGCTCGAGTGGTCGGCGGAGGAGGCGACCGGCGTGCCCCTGCTGGTAGCCCACTGCTCCTACACGGTCCTCTGCCGCGTGGTGCAGGACATTCCGGCCGGCGACCACCACCTGCTGGTATCCGCCGTGGAACGGATCGTGACCGGCTCGGGCGGCCCGACCGCCCTGGTCCATCACGACCGCCGGTACCACATGCTCGGTGCCGCGTGACCGACCCCGACCGGTTCCCGGTGCGTCTTGCGCGCGTCGCGGCTTCGACGGCTTCCCGGTATCCACCGCCTCGCACGAAACGGACCTGAGACCATGCCACCTCTCCTCCTGCGAGGCGCACGGCTGCCCGACGGCACCGTCCGCGACGTACTGCTGGACAGCGACAGCGGCCTCGTCGGACGGGTCGCCGCCCCCGGTCTGCTGCCCGTCGGCCCGGCCGAACTCGACCTGACCGGACACCTGTTGCTGCCGGCCCCCGCGGAACCGCATGCCCACCTGGACAAGGCCCTGACCTGGGACCTGGCGGGAGCACTGCCGGGCGACCTGCCGTCCGCCATCGTCGCCTGGCGCGCCCATGCCGAGGGCATCACCGAGGAGGACGTCCTGGAGCGTGCCCGGCGGGCGGTCGACGAGATGTGCGCCAACGGCGTCACCGCGGTCCGGACGCACGTGGACATCCTTACCGGCGAGGATCCGCTGCGAGGCCTGCGCGCCCTGCTGCGGCTGCGGAAGGAGATGCGCGGGCGGGTGCGGCTCCAGATCGCCGTCCTCCATGTCGACGCCCCCGAGGAGCTGTTGCACCGCGCGCTCAGCCTCGGCGCGGATCTGCTGGGCGACTGCCCCCATCTGTCCGCCGACCCGGCCGCCGCCATCGAGCGCACTCTGCGGATCGCCGCCGAGCACCACGTCGGAGTGGACCTGCACGCGGACGAGACCCTCGACCCGGGCGCCCAGGACCTGCGCCTGCTCGCCGCAGCCGTCCGCGAACGGGGCTTCGCCCTCGGCGTCACCGCCAGCCACTGCGTCAGCCTCGGCAGCGTGGACCCGCAGGAGGCGGCGCGTACCGCCAAGGAGGTCGCCGCCGCGGGGATCGGGGTCGTCACCCTCCCGCTGACGAATCTCTACCTCCAGGGCCGCGACCACCCTTCGGCCACCCCGCGCGGCCTCACCGCCGTACGCCCGCTGCTGGACGCGGGCGTCAGGCTCGCGGCAGGCGGCGACAACATCCGCGATCCCTTCAACCCGGTGGGCCGGGGCGATCCGCTGGAGACCGCCTCCTTGATGGTCACCGCCGGTCATCTCACCCCGGACGAGGCGCTGCACGCCGTGACCGCGGGGGCTCGCGCCGTCCTCGGGCTGCCCGAGGCCGGGCCGTACGAGGGTGCTGTCGCCGATCTCCTGGCGGTGCGTGCCGACTCGGTGTCGGAGGTGCTGGGGGCGTCCTGCCCGCCGCGGCTGGTATTCGCCGGCGGACGGCTGGTCAGCCGTACGTCAGTGGTCCGCGAAGTCTTCTGAGAGCGCAAAGGTCCTGACGAACTGATACCGCCGGGATATTGGCCGGAAACAATCAATGTTCATGCTATCAACATTCTCGGCGATGCTCTGAAGGGAGCCGATGTGCCGACCGTGCCGACCTCCGTGGAAGCGGCGCTGCGATTCGACGGCGTCGACAAGTACTTCGACAACGGGACCACCGCCCTCACCGGACTCGATCTGTCCATCGCCCCGGGCGAGTTCGTCGCCGTCGTCGGCCCTTCGGGCTGTGGCAAGTCCACCCTGCTCCGCCTCGCCTCCGGCCTGGACTCCGCGACGGGCGGTACCGTCCACGCCCCCGCCGACTCCGTCGGATACGTCTTCCAGGATCCGACCCTGCTGCCCTGGCGTACGGTCCTCGCCAACGTCGAACTCCCCGCCGAACTCGCCGGAACACCGAAGGCCGAACGCCGCGCACGGGCGCTGGACGCCCTGCGGCTGGTGGGTCTGGACGGCTTTGAGAAACAGCTTCCGGGGCAGCTGTCCGGAGGGATGCGGATGCGTGTCTCACTGGCCCGCGCCCTGATGACCCAGCCGTCGCTCTTCCTCTTCGACGAGCCGTTCGGCGCCCTCGACGAGATGACTCGCCTGCGCATGCAGGAGGAGCTCCAACGGATCTTCGCCGACGCCGGATTCGCCGCCCTGTTCATCACCCACTCGGTCACCGAAGCCGTCTTCCTGGCCGGCCGGGTCGTCGTGATGTCGGCCCGCCCCGGCAGAATCACGGCCTCCTTCGACGTGCCCTTCCCTCATCCCCGTCCGGCCGAGCTGCGCTACGACCCCGAGTTCGGCCGCATCGCCGGCGAGGTCTCGGCGACACTGCGAGGAGGTTCCCAGTGACCGTCGACACCACCGCCGGCGCGAAGGTCGACGGACCCGCCCGTGCGACGGGCTCCGCGCCCGCCGCACGCCCGGCCGACAAACGCCCCCGGCGGGCACGGCTGGTCACGGTGCTCGCGCCGGTGGGCTCGCTCGCCGCCGCGGTCGGCGTCTGGTACGCCGTCAGCTATCTGCTGCTCGACGCCGACCGGCGCTTCCTCGTACCGCCCCCGCATCAGGTCCTCAGCGTGTCGTTCCTCGACTGGACCCATCTGGAGCCCATGCTGCGGGCGCTGCGGCTCACCGCACAGGTCGCCCTGGTCGGCCTGCTCATCGCCTCCGCGCTCGGCGTGACGGCGGCGGTGCTGATGAGCAGGGCCCGCTGGCTGGAGCGCTCCCTCTACCCCTACGCAGTGATCCTGCAGACCGTGCCGATCCTGGCGATCGTGCCGCTGATCGGACTGTGGTTCGGCTTCGGCTTCACCAGCCGCGTGGTGGTCTGCGTCCTCATCGCCCTGTTCCCGATGATCGCCAACACCCTGTTCGGCATCCAGTCGGTGGACCGCGCCCACCACGACCTGTTCACCCTCCAGCGGGCGAGCCGCTGGGCCCGCCTGTCCAAACTCGAACTGCCCGCCGCGCTCCCCGCGATCTTCACCGGTCTGCGCACCTCCTCCGGTCTCTCCGTCATCGGCGCGATCGTGGGTGACATGTTCTTCAAGCAGGGCGACCCCGGTATCGGGACCCTGCTCGACGTCTACCGTTCCCGGCTCCAGTCCGAGGACCTGTTCGCCGCGATCATCCTCGCCTCGCTGTTCGGCGTAGTGGTCTTCGCCCTCTTCACCCTGGTCGCCCGGCTCGCCATCGGCTCCTGGCACGCCTCGGGCGAGCGGCCCTAGCCCACTCCGTATCCCGCCCCTCGACTCCGGGCCATCCGCCCTTCAGGGAGACAGTCATGCCCGCTTCCGCCAGACGCATCGCCCTCGTCGGCGTTTCCTCCGCATTCGCCCTGGTGACCGTCACCGCCTGCGGCGGCGACTCGACCAGCACGGCCGGTGCCGCCGGCACGGCCGACAAGCTGGGAACCGCACCCGCCGCGCAGAACCTCGCCGGTGTCTGTCCCAAGACGGTCGTCGTCCAGGTCGACTGGGAGCCCGAGGCCGAGCACGGTCCCCTGTACAACCTGGTCGGCCCCGGGTACACGGTCGACACCGCGAAGAAGCGGGTCACCGGTCCGCTGGTCATCGGCGGCAAGGACACCGGCGTCAAGATCGAGGTGCGCGCCGGGGGTTCGGCGATCGGCTACCAGAGCGTCTCCTCGCAGATGTACGTCGACAAGAGCATCACCCTCGGCACGGTCACCACCGACGCGGCCATCACGGGGTCCGTCAAGCAGCCGGTCACGGCTGTCGCGGCGCTGATGAAGAAGAGCCCGCAGGTGCTGATGTGGGACCCCGAGACCCACCCGGACTGGAAGACGATCGCCGACATCGGCAAGTCCAAGGCGAAGATCGTCTACGTGGACGGCAGCACCTACGCCTCCCTGCTCGTCGACAAGGGCCTGATCAAGAAGAGCCAGCTGGACGGGAGTTACGACGGCGCGCCCGCCCGCTTCGTCTCCGATCCCTCCATCGCCCAGCAGGGCTTCGCCACCGCCGAGCCGTACATCTACGAAAACGAGGTGGCCGCCTGGAAGAAGCCGATCAAGTACCAGCTGCTGGCCGACGTCGGCTACAACGTCTACCCGGAGTCCCTGTCCGTGCGCACCGGCGAGGTCGGCAAGCTCAGCCCCTGCCTGAAGAAACTCGTCCCCGTCCTCCAGCAGTCGGCCGTCGACTACGCCGCCGAGCCTGCCGCGACGGTCAAGCTCATCAGCGACCTGGTGCAGCAGTACAACACTGGTTGGGTCTACTCGGAGGGCACCGGCACCTTCGCCGCCGAGCAGATGGTCAAGCTCGGCATCCTCGGCGACGAGGCGGACGGCAGCATCGGCAGCTTCGACATGAAGCGCGTCGCCGCGTCCCTGAAGACCTTCGCACCGCTGATCGAGCAGAGCGGCGCGAAGGTCCAAGAGGGCCTGGCCGCCGAGGACTTGGCGACCAACCAGTTCATCGACAGCTCCATCGGGATGAAGTGATGACCAGCAACCCGACCGCTCCCACGGAACTCGTCGACGACGCACGGAATCCTTCGGCGGCGGCCGAGCGCCGGCCCACCCCCGGCATCGAGGAGTTCTGCGCCGCGGCCGCCGACCTCCTCGGCCCCGGCTCGGTGATCCGCGACGCCGCCGCACGGGAAAAGGCATCCTGCGACTGGGCGCACATGTCGCCCATCCTGTCCGCCAAACTGCCCGCCGGGCACGCCGAGGTCGTCCTGCGCCCCACCTCGCACGAACAGCTCCCGGGGATCATGGCCCTGGCCCACCGCCACCGCATCCCCCTGACCCCCCGGGGCAAGGGCACCGGCAACTACGGACAGGCGATCCCGCTGTACGACGGTGCGGTCCTCGACCTCACCGGATGCGGCCGCGTCCTCGACGCCGGCGACGGCTGGATCCGCGCCGAGGCCGGGGCGAAGATGTCCGACCTCGAAGCGCACGCCCGCACCCTCGGCCAGGAGTTGTGGATGTTCCCGTCCACGTTCGGCACCACGGTCGGCGGGTTCCTGTCCGGCGGCAGCGGCGGCACCGGCTCGCTCGTCCACAGGACCAACGGCGACGGCTTCGTACGAGAGCTGACGGTGGTGCCGTGTACGGTGGACGCCGAGCCCTTCACCGTACGAGACACCGACGCGCTGCCGTACATCCATGCCTACGGCACCACCGGCATCACCGCCACCGCGACCGTCCGGCTCCAGCGGGCCCGCACCTGGACCGGTCTGTTCGCGGCCTTCGACGACTGGGCGTCCGCGACCGCCGGGTTGTCCGCGCTGGTACGACTGGAGCCGGCACCGCGCCTGGTGTCGCTGGACGAGGCGGATCTGGTCCGGGTCTACCAGGTCGACCCGGCCCTGGACCCCACCGCCCTGAACGTGCGTGCCATCGTGGAGGACGACGCCGTCGACGCGGCACGGGCGATCGTCCGCGCGCACGGCGGAAGGGTTCTGGAGGTCCGGCCGGCGCCGGACGGGCCCGCGCTGATCAGCTCCCTGTCCTTCAACCACCCCACCTACCACCTGATGAAGGCCGAGGACGGCTGGTTCCACCTGGAGATCGGCGGTGATGTCCTCCTGGGCAACAGAGACGGCGACGGCGACATCGCCGAGATCAGGAAGGTCTTCCCCGGGACACTGCTGCACCTGGAGGGCATGCGTTCGGGCACCGTCGGCATGCTGATGGCCCGGTACGAGGACGAACAGACCGTCCACGAAGGCATCGCCGCCCTCGAGGCCCTCGGCGTCGGCGTGCACAGCCCGCACAACTGGTACGTCGACCGCCGTCTCGACCTCGTGCGGGAAGCGGCCCGCACCGCCGACCCGCTGGGGCTGCTCAACCCCGGCAAGATCCCCGGCAAGGTCCCCGACACCGGCCCGAGGCAGGAGACCCCGTGACCTTCACCCGTTTCATCGACCTCAGCGGCCCCGGCATCGAGCGGCTCGACGAGGACACCGTCGCCGTACTGCCCGTCGGAGCGATCGAGCAGCACGGGCCCCACCTGCCCGTCGCCACCGACTACTACATGGCCGAGGCCGTCGCCGAGGGAGCCGCGCGCGCCGCCGGGGAAGCCTGCGACATCACGCTGCTGCCGGGCCTCGCGTACACCAAGTCCGACGAACACGCCTGGTCCGCGGGCACGTTGTGGCTCAGTGCCCGCACCCTGCTGGCCGTACTCGACGATATCGGGCGTGCGCTGGCCGTCGGTCCCGTGCGCAGACTCGCCTTCCTCAACGCCCACGGCGGCAACAGCGCCCTGCTCGGCGTCGCCCTGCGCGAACTGCGTACCCGGCACGGCCTGCGCACCTTCCTGCTCCATGCCTCGCTCCCCGCCGACCAGGGCGGAACCTCCCCGGCTTCGGAGCTCGGGCTGGGCGTGCACGGCGGACTCAACGAGACAGCCGCCATGCTGCACCTCCACCCGGACCTGGTGGAGATGGCGCAGGCCCGCCGCAGCGTCCCCGAGCACCTCACGGAGTACGAACACATCGGCTTCGGCAAACCGGTCTCCTTCGGCTGGACCAGCGACGACTTCGGTACCGGCAACGGCGTCATCGGTGACCCCACGGGCGCGACACCGGAACTCGGCCGAAAGCTCGTCGACGCGGCGATCGCCACCAACGCCGCCGCCCTGCGCGAATGCGCCCGCTTCCGGCCCGACCGCCCCACCACCTCATGAGGAAGCGAGGTCTCGGCCCGCTGACGTACGGGAGCGTGGCGCAACCGTGGGGCCGCGGAGCGGCGGCAGGAGGGTTCGTCTTCCTCAGCGGCATCGACGGCGTGACCGACGAGCAGGGCAGGCCGGTCCACGGAGTCGCCGCGCAGACGAAGGTCACCCTCGACCGAGTGCGAGCACTGCTCGCCGACGCCGGCGCCGGCATGGACGACATCGTCCAGCTCGACCAGTACGTGGCCGATCCCGCGGAACGCATGGCGTACATGCGCGCCCGCGACGCCTGGCTCTCCCAGCACGCACCCCGGCTGCTCGACGAGCGCTCCTACGCGTCACTCCTGATCTTTCCGGGACTCGCCACTCCGGCGATGCGCGTAGAGATCCGGGCAGTCGCGTACGTCGGATAGAGCGTCAGACGGCGGTCCGGCCGGCTCCACGAAGCCTCTCGCGCCGCACAAAGCCCCACGTTAATTCCATGAAACCCCCATTGCCGTCCGCCCGGTCGAAGCCCTACCGTCAGCGCAATGCCATCAGTGCTATTGCACTGTGCAATAGCACATACTACTGGGGTTTCCATGACATCAGAGCAGGTCATCCCGCTGTCCACCGTGCGCATCACCGGCGGCCTGCTCCGCCACTGGCAGGACCGGAACCGGCGCTCGACCGTCCCGCACGCCATCGGGCAACTGCGCGCCGCGGGCAACGTGGACAACCTGAGCCGGCTGCTCGTGAACGACCCTCCGGCCTATCGCGGGCGTTACCCGTTCCTCGACACCGACCTGTACAAGACGCTCGAAGGTCTGGCCTACGAGCTCGGCGCGGGCGAAGCGGACGACGGTGTACGGGAGTTCTTCGACGAAGTGGTCGGCCTCCTTGAGCGGGTGCAGGCCGAGGACGGCTACCTGAACTCGTTCTTCCAGGACCCGGAAGCGGCCAAGAAGCCCTGGGAGGACCTGGCCTGGGGACACGAGTTGTACAACCTCGGCCATCTGATCCAGGCCGCCGTCGCGGCCGGCCGGCGGATGGGTGACCGCCGCCTGCTCGAAGTGGCCGTGAAATTCGCCGACCTGACCGTACGGCGCTTCGGCGAGGGCCGCGAAGAGGCCACCTGCGGCCACCCCGAGGTGGAGATGGCCCTGGTCGAGCTGTACCGGGAGACCGGCAACCGCGACTACCTCACCCAGGCGGGCCTGTTCCTGGACCGGCGCGGCCACGGGCATCTGAAGCACAGCGTCTTTCCCCCGGAGTATTTCCAGGACCACCTGCCCTTCCGCCAGTTGCCCTCGGTCACCGGACACGCGGTCCGCATGGCCTACCTGGCCGCCGGAGCTGCCGACCTCTACCGGGAGACCGGCGACCGGACCCTGTTCGACACGCTCGACCGGCTCTGGGACGACATGGTCGCCACCAAGCTCTACTTCACCGGCGGGCTCGGCAGCCGGCACTCGGACGAGGCCATAGGTGACCGCTACGAACTGCCGTCCGAGCGCGCGTACAGCGAGACCTGCGCCGCCATCGCCACCATGCAGTGGGCCTGGCGCATGTTCGTGGCCACCGGCGGCGCGAAGTACCTCGACGTCTTCGAACGCGTCCTCTTCAACGCCTACGCCGTGGGCCTGTCCGCCGACGGGACGGCCTTCTTCTACGACAACCCGCTCCAGCGCCGCCCCGATCACGAGCAGCGCAGCGGGGCCGAGGCCGGGGGCGAGCCGCTGCGGCGGCCGTGGTTCACCTGCCCGTGCTGTCCGCCGAACATCGTCCGCTGGATGGCGCAGCTCGGCGACCACGTGGCCGCCGAACGCCAAGACGCCCTGTACGTCGCCCTGTACGCCGAGAGCCGGATCGAGACGGACGCTCTCACGGTGAACGTCGAGACCGCCTACCCGTGGGACGGGGACGTGCGGCTGACGATCGAACGCGCGCCCCGCCGGCCGTACGCGATCAGACTCCGCATCCCCGCCTGGGCGCGCGACAGCACGCTCGACGGCGTGCCCGTCACGGCCGAGGACGGCTGGCTGACCGTCGAACGGAACTGGACCGAGGGCGACAGCCTCCGTCTCCACCTGCCGATGCCGGTCCGTGGCCACGTCTCCCACCCGCACCTGGACGCGACCCGCGGCGCGGTCGGCGTCGCCCGCGGTCCGCTGGTCTACTGCGTCGAGCAGCAGGACTCACCGGCCCCCGTGGACGACCTGGTCCTGTCGCCCGACCGCATCGCGGCCGCGGAGGTCTCCTCGCCGATCGAGGAACTGCCCGGTGCCGTCGTCCTCCGGCTGATGGCTGACATCCGGCCCGCTCGGTCGCCGGAGCTCTACCCGGAGTTCACCACCGAACGCCGCACCCCTGAGGCGACCTCGACGGTACCCGTGGCACTCGTGCCCTATTTCCTGTGGGGCAACCGCAGGCCCGGCGCCATGCGCGTGTGGGTCAGGGCGCAGTGACCGCGTCCATCGAACTCATCGACCGACCTCCCCCTCAAGTCGACCCGCCTCCACCCGAGTCGACCCGCATCGCCCCAAGGAGAGCCTCATGAGGAGATCAACCGCCGTCATCGGCGTCACGCTGCTCAGCACGCTGACACTCACGTCCTGTACCGGCGCGTCGGGAACCTCGTCCAACGGCACCGGTGCCGGATCCTCGTCGGCCCCGGCCACCGGCGGCACCGTCCACGTCCTGGCCGCCGCGGACTTCTCCCATCTGGACCCCGGGCTCGGCTGGGACGGCGGCGTCAACAACTTCTACCGGCTCATCTACCGCGGCCTGACCACGGTCGGCGCCGGCCCCGGCGCCGAGAGCACGAAGATCGTCCCGGATCTGGCGACCGACCTCGGCACGCCGACCGACGACGCGAAGACCTGGACGTACCGCCTCAAGGACGGCCTGGCCTTCGAGGACGGGTCGCCCATCGACAGCGTGGCCGTGAAGTTCGGCATCGAGCGCGCCTGGGACCCCGAGATGGGCGGCTCGCCGTATCCGAAGGAGCTGATCGAGGCGCCGGCCGACTACAAGGGGCCGTACCAGTCCGGTGACCTCGACTCGATCGAGACGCCCGACGCCAAGACCGTCGTCTTCCGCCTGAAGAAGTCCTTCCCCGACTTCCCCAGCGCGCTGACCATGCCCAACTTCACCCCGTTCCCGAAGGGAACAGGCGCGGCGCACGCCTTCGACACCAAGCCGGTGGCCTCCGGCCCCTACAAGGTGGCGAGTTACGTCCACGGCACCTCGCTCAAGCTGGTCCGCAACCCGGAGTGGAAGGCGTCGACCGACAAGGTCCGCGCGGCCAAACCGGACGCCTTCGAGTGGACCTTCGGGCTCGACGGCGCCACCATCGACGAGCGCATGCTCGCCGGCCAGGGCGCGGACGTCGACGCCATCGCCGGCAGCATTCAGCCGGCGACCCTCTCGCGGATCCAGACGCCGCAGCTGAAGGCGCGCACGCTGTCCGGGTACGGGGGCTGCACCACCTATATGGGGATGAACACGTCCCGCAGGTACCTCTCCGACCTGAGGGTGCGCCAGGCCATCGAGTTCGCGGTCGACAAGGACACGGTCGTCGCCGCGCTCGGCGGCTCCCGGCTCGCCACGAAGGCGACCGCGATCCAGCCGCCGACCATGCTCGGCCGCACCGACTACGACCTCTACCCGCACAGCGTGGCCAAGGCCAGGCAACTGCTCGCCGAGGCGGGGCTGTCGGGCGGGTTCACCCTCACCCTGGACAACCGCCCGGACGCCAAGAACACGGCGCTCGCGGTGGCGATCCAGGAAGCTCTCAAGCCGCTGAACATCAAGGTGAAGATCAACACCATCGACACCTCGTCGTACTACGAGGTCATCGGCACCACCGCCAAGCAGAACGATCTCGCCATCACCGGCTGGTGCCCCGACTGGGCCTCCGGTTCGACCTTCCTGCCGCCCCTGTTCGACGGCCGCAGGATCACCCCGACCGCGAACACCAACATCGCCCAGATTGACAACGATGCCATCAACAAGCGGATCGACGAGATCGCGGCCATGAAGGACGTGGCCGCCGCCAACAAGGCGTACGGCGAACTGGACAAGCAGATCATGGCGCAGGCCCCGGTCGTGCCGCTGGCCTACGAGAAGACCCTCACCGTTCCCGGCGCCAACATCGCCGGCACCTATCTGTCCGCCTCGTTCAGCGGTGGCATCGACCTGGTCTCCGTGGGCCTCAAGGACTCGGGAAAGTAGGCGGCTCATGACGACTGCCTTCGTGCACGACGTGCAGCCCGCGCCGCCGGTGGGCGCACCCGGTGCCCCCACCACGGCGGGCCGTCGGATCATGGGCGTGCTGCTGCACGACCGTGGCGCCCTGTTCAGCGCCGGGTTCATCGCCCTGATGCTGCTGATGGCGATCTGCGCACCGCTCATCACCGCCCTCACGGGCCACGGACCCACCGCGTTCGACACGGCGGCCATCGACGTCGACGCTGGCGGCCTGCCCAAGGGGGACTTCGGCGGGATCAGCACCGATCACCTGCTGGGCGTCGAACCGCTGAACGGCCGCGACGTCCTGGCGCGCATCGCGTACGGCGCCCGCGTGTCGTTCCTCATCGCCGCGTCGGCGACCGTCCTGACCACCCTGCTCGGCGTGGTCCTCGGCATGGTCGCCGGCTTCTACGGGGGCTGGGTCGACCAGGTCGTCTCCCGGGTCATGGACTTCCTGATGGCCTTTCCGGCACTCATCTTCATGATCGCCATCCTGTCGTCGCTGCCCGCCGGCAACCGGTCGTTCCTGCTGGTCGCCGTGATCAGCGTGTTCGGCTGGCCCTATCTCGCGCGCGTGGTGCGCGGCCAGACGCTGACCCTGCTGAACCGCGATTTCGTCGAGGCGGCCCGCGCCTCCGGTGCCTCCCGGCGTGACCTGGTGTTCAAGGAGATCCTGCCCAACCTGCGCAGCTCGCTCATCGTGATGACGACCCTCGCGGTGCCCGGCTACATCGGTACCGAGGCCGGCCTGTCGTTCCTCGGCGTGGGCGTCAGTCCGCCGACGCCCTCCTGGGGCCAGATGATCGCGAGCTCGGTCAGCTGGTACGCGGTGGACCCGCTGTACTTCGCCGTCCCCGGGCTCTTCCTCTTCCTGACTGTGCTGTCCCTCACCGTGCTCGGCGACCGGATCCGGGCCGCCACCGACGCGGGGGAGGCCGCCTGATGGCCCGCTACCTCGCCGGCCGGATCGCCGGGCTCGTGCTGATCCTCTTCCTGGTCTGCCTGTTCACCTACCTCATCTTCTTCGAGCTGTCGCCGGACCCCGCGGTGATGATCTGCGGCAAGACCTGCACACCGGAACGGGTCACGCAGATCCGCACGATCCTCGGCATCGACCAGCCGTTCCTCACCCAGTTCTGGAACTTCCTCAGCGGGCTGTTCGCCGGGCGGGACTACGGCTCCGGCGCGAACCTCGTGCACTGCCCGGCACCCTGCCTCGGCTACTCGTTCCAGACCAACCAATCGGTGTGGCAGATGGTCCTGAGCCGCCTCCCGGTCACCGCCACCCTCGCGATCGGCGCGGCCGCGCTCTGGCTGCTCGCCGGCATCAGCACTGGACTGCTCAGCGCCGTCAAGGAGGGCACCTGGTGGGACAAGGCCGCCATGAACCTGGCCCTGGGCGGCGCCAGTGTCCCCAACTACGTCCTCGCGCTCGCCCTCCAGTACGTCCTGGTGGTCAAGCTGCAGGTCCTGCCGTTCCCGTCGAGTGTGGCCTTCACGGACGACCCCGGTCTGTGGTTCCAGTCGTACCTCATGCCGTGGATCGTCCTCGCCACCGGCGCCGCCTGTCTGTACGCCCGGCTGACGAGGGCGAACGTCATCGACACGCTGGCCGAGAACTTCTTCCGGACCGCCCGCTCCAAGGGCCTGGCCCCCGTACTCACCATGCGGCGGCACGCGTTGCGGCCCGCGCTCACGCCGATCGTCACGATCTTCGGCATGGACTTCGCCGCGCTGCTGGGCGGCGCGCTGATCACCGAGACGGTCTTCGGACTCAACGGCATCGGCAAGATGGCCGCCGACTCGATCGCCAAGAACGACCAGCCGGTGATCATGGCGGTCACGCTCCTCGCGGCCTTCTTCGTGGTGGTGGGCAACGTCGTCGTCGACCTCGTCTACACCACCCTCGACCCGCGAGTGAGGATCCGATGAGCGAGTCAGTGGTCGAGGATCCGGGGAGCGAGGTGCCGGTCGAGGATCCGACGGGCGAGCTGCTGGTCGTGGAGAACCTCACCGTGACCCTGCCGACCACGCGCGGCCCCGTGGACGTCGTCAAAGACGTGTCGTTCACGGTCGGCAGGAACGAGACCGTCGGCATCGTCGGCGAATCCGGCTCGGGCAAGTCGATGACCAGCCTGGCCGTCATGGGCCTGCTGCCGCGCGGGGCCGTGACGCGGGGCAGCGTCCGGCTGGGCGGCCTCGAACTGCTCGGCCGTACGGACCGCGAGATGCGCCGGATCCGGGGCGCACAGGCGTCCATGGTCTTCCAGGACCCGCTGTCCTCGCTGAACCCGTACTACACGGTCGGCCTGCAGATCGAGGAGATGTACCGGGCCCACCGGGGCGCTTCGCGGAAGGAGGCCAGGAAGATCGCCGTCGAGGCGCTCGCGCGGGTCGGCATCCCGGAACCGGAGCGGCGGGCCGGCCACTACCCCCACCAGTTCTCCGGCGGACAGCGGCAACGCGTCATGATCGCGATGGCGCTGGTCTGTTCGCCCGCGCTGCTCATCGCCGACGAGCCGACCACGGCCCTGGACGTCACCGTCCAGGCCCAGATCCTGCGCCTGCTCGCCGAGTTGCAGCGCAGGACCCGCACCGGGACGGTCTTCATCACCCACGACCTCGCCGTGATCAGCTCCGTCGCGACCCGGGTGCTCGTGATGTGCCGGGGCGAGCAGGTCGAGTACGGCACCGCGGAGCAGATCTTCTCGGCGCCTCAACACGCCTACACCCGCAAGCTGTTGGACAGCATTCCGCGTGTCACCGACGACCTTCCCGCCGACGACCTTCCCACGGACGAGGTGATCGCGTGAGCGACGTACTGCTCAGCGCCCGCGACCTGACCAAGCGGTTCACCGTCCGCGGAGTGTACGGCCGCAAGAGCGAGTTCACCGCCGTGGACGGCGTCAGTTTCGACGTACGGCGGGGCGAGACCTTCGCGGTGGTCGGGGAGTCCGGCAGCGGCAAGTCCACCAGCGCGCGGATCGTCGCCAAGCTGATGGAACCGAGCGCGGGCACCCTGGAGTTCGAGGGCGAGGACATCACCCACGCCACGGGCGCCCGGCTCGCCCGCTACCGCGCCGACGTACAGGTCGTCTTCCAGGACCCGTTCTCCTCGCTCAACCCCCGGCACACCGTCGAGCGCATCCTGATGGCACCGCTCGACTACCAGGGCATCGCACCCCCGGGAGGCCGGCGGACGTACACCAGGGAGCTGATGGAGCGGGTCGGCCTCGACCCCGGCCACTCCCAGCGCTATCCCGCGCAGTTCTCCGGCGGCCAGGCGCAGCGGATCGGCATCGCCCGGGCGCTGGCCGTCAATCCGAAACTGGTGATCTGCGACGAGGCGGTCTCCGCGCTGGACGTGTCCGTCCAGGCGCAGGTCGTCGAACTGCTGCTGCGCCTCCAGCGGGAGAGTGGATTCAGCTACGTCTTCATCGCCCACGACCTGGCGGTGGTCCGGCGGATCGCGCACCGGGTGGCGGTCATGAACCAGGGGAAGATCGTCGAACAGGGGCCGTGCGCCCAGGTCTTCGACGAGCCTGGTGATCCGTACACCCGGACGCTGCTGGCCGCGATCCCCCGCATCAACCCCGAGTGGGACCGCCGAAGAAGGGCCGCCACCGCATGACCCGTACCGTCGCCCACACGATTCCCGGCACGCACGTGCGCGAGCACCTCGTGGACGTCCTGCTCGACCGGTCCGACCCGGCACGCGGCACGATCCAGCTCTTCGCCCGCGACCTCACCGCTCCCGCGCGCAGGGACGAGGACCTGCCCTGCCTGGTCCACCTCCAGGGCGGTCCGGGCGGAAGGGGCCCTCGCCCGCTCGACCGGAGCGGGTGGCTCGGGCAGGCGCTGACGACGTACCGGGTGATCCTGGTCGACCAGCGCGGCACGAGCCGCAGCACGCGCATCGACGGGCCCCGGATGAGCGCGTTCGCGACCGCGAGGGAGGGCGCGGACTTCCTTGAGCAGGGGTGAGTCCGCTCAGCCGCACGCCCCGAACGGTCTTGGGCGCACTGGTCCCCGGCGTACTCAACCCCGGGGCAGCGACACGCATCCTGTGCGTGGTCCGATCCCGGGAGGCCGGCTCCCTGCGCGATCTGGCCGGATGGGCACGGCCAGAGGCGACGGGGAGGACCTGAACCAGCACTCCGCCGCAAGCCAGGGCGCCGATCATCACACGCCCGGCATCCGCGGTTCGCCCAGGACGCGAGACCCCTGCTGTTCTCCGGCGAGATGATCTACGACGACATGTACATGGACGCCGGCCTGCGACTGGACACGGCCTCCCGCGTCGGCAACGTCCGGATCTGGGTCACCAACGAGTACGAACACGACGGCATCGGCGACGAGCGGGTCTTCGACCGGCTGACCGAACTGGTGCAGTACGCAGGAGGAGGAATCACCGGTGCGTGACGGCACGTTCTCTCACGGCAAGCTCCCTCACGGCAAGCTCCCTCACGGCAAGCTCCCGAAACTGACCGACATCCCGGCATTCAACGCCTACATGGGCACGGGCTGGGCAACCCCCGACCGCACGCCCCGTGTCGTCCCCGGCGCCGCCGAGGCCGCCGCCGACCATCGCGCCCGGCTCGCCGCCGCGCTGCCCGACCGGACGGTGGTGCTGAGCGCCGGCCAGGCCCCTGTCCGCAGCAACGACACGACGTACGACTTCCGCCCGGACAGCGACTTCTACTGGGTGACGGGCTGCGCGGTCGAGAACGCCGTGGTCGTGCTGCGGGCCGGCGACGCCACGCTCTACCTGCCACCCCCGGCCCACCCCGGCGAGCAGGCCTTCTGGCGCGATGCCCAGTACGGCGAGCTGTGGGTCGGGGCCGCACCGGGCCTCGACGACTGGGCACAGGCCCTGGGCATCGACGTACGCCCCCTCTCGGACCTGCGCGAGCACGTGAGAGCCGACGAAGAGGCCGGCCGGGCCCTGGCCGAACTGCGCATGTACAAGGACGAGTGGGAGGTCGCCCAACTGCGCCGGGCCGTGGACCGCACGGTCGAGGGCTTCGCCGCCGTCGTCCGCGAGATCCCGGCCGCGATCGAGGGCCCGGGGGAGCGCTGGCTGCAGGGCACCTTCGACCGGTACGCCCGCGCGTACGGCAACGGCCCGGGCTACGCGTCGATCGTCGGCAGCGGCAAGCACGCCCCGACGCTGCACTGGGTACGGTGCGACGGCCCGGTCCTCCCGGACGAACTGCTCCTGCTCGACCTGGGCGTGGAGGTCGACAGCCACTACACCGCCGACGTCACCCGCACGTTCCCGGCCTCGGGCCGGTTCTCCGCCGCCCAGCGGCAGGTCCACGACCTGGTGGAGAAGGCCCATCGGGCCGGCCTCGCGGCGGTGGGCCCGGGCCGCCGGTTCACCGACTTCCACCACGCCGCCATGGAGGTGATCGCGCACGGCCTCGCCGACTGGGGGCTGCTGCCGGTCTCCGTGGACGAGGCGCTCTCCGACACCGGCCAGCACCATCGCCGCTACCTGGTGTGCGGCATCGGCCACCACCTGGGCCTCGACGTGCACGACTGCGCGCGGGCCGCCGACGAGGCGTACCAGGGCGCCGCGATGGCTCCCGGCATGGTGCTGACGGTCGAACCCGGCCTGTACTTCCATGCCCACGACCTGACCGTGCCCCCGGAGCTGCGGGGGATCGGCGTGCGCATCGAGGACGACATCCTGATCACTTCCGAAGGGCCGGAAGTCCTGTCCGGCGCGCTGCCGTTGGACGCGGCCGGGCTGGAGAAATGGATGACGACCCGACAGGCAGTGTGACACTGCACCGAATTCACGGCCGACCCTAGAGGCGGACAGTCATCCGCACCGTCACGTCGTCACCTGACGAGAGACCCTGCGGCTTGCGCACCGCGTTCTTGAGCGGCAGCAGGTAACGGCCGTCCTTGGGGAAGAGCGACGTCTCGAAGACGACCTCGCCGATCCTCGCCTCGACCGGGATCACGCCCCAGCCGTAGGTGGCCATCGCGGCCACCTCACGGATGTCGGCGGACTCCTCGTCCGGCACCGGCAGGAAGTAGTACGGCGCCGGCCCGCGCCATTCGATCACCCGGCCGGTGAAGGCGAGTTGCATGAGGTCAGGGCCCGTTCGTCGAGGACGGTCAGCTCGCGCTCAGCGTACCTGCGGTGCGCGCGGCGGGAACGGCCGACGTCGGTGCCCCCGCCACGGCCTACTCCGGGTCGTCGAAGGTGACGACGACCTTCTCCGAGGCTCCCGGCGTGACGGCGAGGGCGAAGGCCCGCTCGACCTCGGCGAAGGGCACACGGTGGCTGATCAGCCTGGCGAAGCGCTCGTGGTGCTCGACGATCTCCGGCGTGACCTCGAAGATCTCGGTGGGGTAGCCCTGGGAGGCGATGAGGGTGAGTTCGCTGCGGAGCATGCCGCCGAGGTCGATGTCGGCCTTCTTCTGGACGCCGACCATAACCAGCTTGGCGCCCCACTTGGCGGCATTGACGGTGGCGTGGAAGACGGCCGCGACACCGGCGGCGTCGATGTAGATGTCGGTGCCGGCCCGGGGCCGGCCGAGAGAGTCGGCGGCCTGGCCGTGCAGTTCGGTCAGACGTGCGGTCACGTCCTCCTCCGCGGAGTTGACGACGGCGTCGGCGCCGACGGCCAGTGCGGTCTCCAGGCGGGAGGGGATGACGTCGGCGACGACCACGTGCTCGACGCCGCGCAGCTTGAGCCAGATGGTGGCGCCGAGTCCGATGGGTCCGGCGCCGAAGACGACGACCTTGTCGGCGGGCTTGGCCTCGGAGCGGTTGACGCAGTGCCGGGCGACCGCCATCGGCTCGTTGAGGGCGGCGACGTCGAAGGGCACGCTGTCGGGGAAGACGGCCACGGTCCTGCCGATCTCGGCATCCTCGAGGAGCAGGTACTCGCTCATGGCGCCGTGCTCACCGCCGCAGCCGATGATCCCGGAGGGGACGCCCTGCGGGTTGACGACCACGCGGTCGCCGGCCTTCAGGTCCGTGACCCCGGCGCCCGCCTCGACGATCTCACCGGCCGGCTCGTGGCCGAGCGGCAGGGGGACCACCGAACCGGCGGGGCCGTCCGGGCTGTAGGGGGTGCCGCCCAGGTGGACGAAGTAGGTGTCGGTGCCGCAGATGCCGCAGGCGCGCATCCTGACGAGGACGTCCTTGGGACCCGGCACCGGACGCTCGACGTCCACCACGTCGACCTTGCCGGCGGCGCCGGTCCGGACGGACTTCATCGTGGTCATGCGGGTGACTCCTTCTGCCGGTTCATGCAGGGCGGTTCACGCAGGGGGATGGTGGGGAGGCGGACGGCTCCCGCCGGGGATGCGTGCGGGAGCCGTCGGCGGATCCGGGGGTGCGGGCGGGAGCCGTCGGCGGATCGGGGGATGGCAGCCGGCCGAGCCGGTGCCGTGTGACGAGCGCCGAGGCCGCCGGGTCAGGCCGCCTGGCCGACCTCCGCCTCGTCGAGGCGCTTGCTCCGGGGGATCAGGAACACGAGCATCGTGCCCACGGCACAGCAACCGACGACCAGCCAGAGCCCGTTCGTGAAGCCGGCGTCGAGGTAGAACTGGGTGCCCTCCAGGATCCTCCCGTGCTGAGCCATCACGACGAAGGCCACCTGGGAGACGACGATCTGCGCGACGCCCTGGCCGAGCGTCTGGACGCCGTTGGCCAGCGCCTGTTCCTCGGGCGTGACCACCTCGATGATCATGATGGGTACGACGGCCATGACCATGCCGGTTCCGGTACCGGCGATCACGCCCATCCCCACGATCTGTTCGGCGCTGTGGTGCAGTTGGGTGCCGATGCCGTAACCGAGGACCGTGAGCGCGGAGCCGATGCCCAGGAGGATGCGCGCGTCCATCCGGCGGGCGAGGTAGCCGGTGCCGACGGCCGCGATGATGATCATGGCGCTGATCGGGCTGGTGACGATGGCGTTGTGGGTCCCGGACCAGCCCAGGCCCTCGGAGACGTCGGGGATCTTCGGCATCAGGATCAGCATCTGTATCACCACGCCGACCGCGCTGAGGGACCCGGCCGCCACGGACGTGGCCAGCAGAACGGTCCACACCGGGCGACGCCGCGTCATGGCCGGCGGGAACAGGGGCTCGGCGACCCGGCGCTCGACGAGTGCGAAGGCGAGCAGCGTGACCAGTGACCCGGCGACGAAGGCGGCGAACTTGCCGCTGCCCCAGCCCCAGTGCGAGCCCTGCCCGACGGCGTAGACGATGGCCGTCACCCCTCCGCCGAGGAGGATTCCGCCGATCCAGTCCATGCGTCCGCCCGCCGCCCGGATCGGGCTCTCCGGCACGAAGGCGGCCACCAGCACGAAGCTCACGGCGGTGCTGATGGCCATGAACCACAGCACGCCCCGGAAGCCGTAGTCGTCCAGGAGCCAGCCGGACAGGAACGGCCCGCCGAAGGCGACGAGGCCGACACCGCCGGCGAGGATCCCGCTGGCGAGACCCACCCACTGGCGGGGGAACACGTCCCGGGTGATCGCGTAGGCGAGCGGGGCGGTGGCCGCGTAGATGCCCGCGATGCCGCGCCCGATCAGCAGGGTGCGGTAGTCGGTGGCCATGGCGGCGATCAGGTCGCCGACGAAGCCCAGTCCGATGGCGACGAGCAGGACGCGCTTCTTGCCGAAGAGAGCCGCGGCCTTGACCGCGAAGGGCAGGAAGAAGGTCCCGGTCAGCAGGGTCATGAGGGTGAACCACGCGATCTCGGTGGTCCGGAAGTGGATCGCCACGTCGGCCTGTGAGATGCCGGACAACGCGGCCATGAGCGCGACCAGTTGGACGGTCCACACGAGGGCGATGACGACGAGCACGTTGCGCGAGGTGGAGCGGGACGCCTCGTCGCGCTTCGGGGGTGGGATCTGTGGGGTCTGTGTCTGGGACATCGGCGGCCTTCCATGGGTGAGCGGAGGTGCGGAGCGTGGCTCTGGTCCAGGCGGCGTGGGGGGACGTACGGCGCAGACGGGCTCGTGCCGGTCGCGCCGGCACGGGCGGCTACTGGTCCGGAAGGAGCGGGGTCCGAAGACAGTGCGGGGCGGTCACGAGCGCCGGCATACGTGCCTCCCGTCTGCGGCTCCGGTGCGGCTGACGCGTAAGGTAGACCTAACGGTCGGTACAATCAATGAAGTGCGCAGAAAATGAGGCCCGCGCGGTGGGGAAGTCCCGCGAGGGGGCTCTTTCCAGCCCTGTGAGCTGCGCTTTCGTCCCACCGCCGACGGGCTGGCCCGCAGGGAGCGGCGCGATTCTGTCCCGGTGAGTGGAAACGGAGCCACGTCCACCGCGGCTGCGGAGCGGTGGGTGACGCCCGCCCTGTGGACTGCCCCTTGACGCCGACCGGAGCTCGGCCGACACTCCAGACAGGAATCCTAGTGAACAGGTAGGGAAACATGGGACGCCTTGGACCGGTCACCGCCGACGCGAGCCGTACGTCCGGGCCGTCATCCCTTCTGACCTCCCGCCGTCACATCGATCTGCTGCGAGTGTGCAGCGCGATCGGCCCCCTGGGCTGAGCCCGGCCCACCTTCACGCCCCGACGGCTGCCGTCGCCGTCGCCCGCGGGGAGGGCCGCCCGCTCACCGCCCGACGTCGCTTCCGCCGCGCGTACGTCCACGCACTCACCCCGGGGAGAACCATGTCCGTCACGCCGCTGGCCACCGTCCGCTCCGCCCAGCCCGCGCCCGCGTTCCGGGGCCGGATCGGCCGGGACGCGCGCAGCGGGCACTACGCCGTGCCGCGCCGCTACCGACTCCATCTCGCACCCGCCTGTCCGAACGGGCTGCGCATCGCCGTCGTGCACAGCCTGCTCGGCCTCGACGACGCCTGTCCCGTCACGTTCCTGGACGCGGTCCCCGACGGCCCCGACGGGGGACACTCCGTGCTGCGCCCGCTGTACGAGGCGAGCGCGCACCGGTATGCCGGGGCGGCTGTGGGACCGGTGCTCAGCGACGACTGGTCCGGGCGGATCGTCAGCACCCACGCGCCCGACATCACCCGCGACCTGGCCCGGCACTTCGGAGGCGGCCGTACGGCGCCGTACCCGTGCGGGGCGGAGTCGGAGATCGAGGCCGTGGAGCGGATGTGCGGACAGGGCATCGAGCAGGCCGCACAGGCGGCCGGGACGGCGGGTCCGGAACTGGCGCCCGGCGAGGGGCTCGACAGGCTGCTGGAGACGCTGGGTGCGCTGGAGCGGTGGCTCGTCGGCCGCGAGTACCTGATCCGCGACCAGATCACCGCCGCCGACGTCGAGTTGTGGGTCGCCCTGGTCCAACTCGACACCGTGCACCGCCACCACCTGGACGCCGCCGTGGTGCACCGCATCGCCGACCACCCCGTCCTGTGGGCGTACGCCCGCCGCCTGGCCGCCCACCCTGCCTTCGGCGTCCACCTCGACCTCGACGGCATCGCCCGCCGCCACCACGCCCACTGCCAGGGCCTGGAGGCCGCCGGATCGGCCGTGCAGATCCTGGACTGGGCGGGCCACGCCGGTCGGAGCGCCTGACCGCGCCCTGAGAGCCGAAGCACCTGACCGTTCCTCGAGAAGAGCCGCCGGACCCGGAACAGACCGCATGGCCGGGCCGTTGTGACTGACGACGACACGTGCACGACTACACGCGCACGACGACACGTGTACGACGACCCCGGCGCGCCGGACGGAGGTGGAGGACATGCCCCGCATGCCCCACCCCCGTGTGCTGAACCCGCGCCGCCGTGTCCTCCTCCATTCCCGGCCGCACATCGATCTGCAGCGCGTTGCCGGCGCGCTCTGTTGTTCCTGACCCGTCGCCCGCCACCGGTGCCCTTGCCGACGAGGGCCGGTGATCCCGTACGGACCTTCAGGAAGGCACCCACCCGTGTCCCCATCTCCCGCTTCCCCCCTGCACCTCGCCGTCGCCCTGGACGGCACCGGCTGGCACCCGGCCTCCTGGCGCGAGCCGGTGGCCCGTCCCCGCGAGCTGTTCAGCGCCGGCTACTGGGCCGACCTGGTCGCGGAAGCCGAACGCGGTCTGCTCGACTTCGTGACCATCGAGGACGGCCTCGGCCCGCAGTCCTCCCGCCCCTTCGAACCGGACGAGCGCACCGACCAGGTCCGCGGCCGTCTGGACGCCGTGCTGATCGCGGCGCGCATCGCCCCGCTGTCCCGGCACATAGGTCTGGTCCCGACCGCGGTGGTCACGCACACGGAGCCGTTCCACATCTCCAGGGCGATCGCCACCCTCGACTACGTGAGCACCGGCCGGGCGGGCCTCAGGGTGCAGATCACCGCTCGCCCGAACGAGGCCGCGCACTTCGGCCGCCGCACCATCCCCCGTATCGACGCCTACGACAGCCCGGGCGCCCGGGGCCTGGTGACCGACCTCTTCGACGAGGCCGCCGACTACGTGGAGGTCGTGCGCCGGCTCTGGGACAGCTGGGAGGACGACGCGGAGATCAGGGACGTCGCCACCGGCCGCTTCGTCGACCGCGACAAACTCCACTACATCGACTTCGAGGGCAGGCACTTCCGCGTCAAGGGTCCCTCCATCACGCCCCGCCCGCCGCAGGGTCAGCCGCTGGTCAGCGCCCTCGCGCACGACACCGTCCCGTACCGCCTGGTGGCCCGGGCGGCCGACCTCGGCTATGTCACCCCGCACGACACCGACCAGGCCCGCGCGATCGTCGCCGAGATCCGCGCCGAGCAGGCGGCGGCCGGCCGCGCCGAAGAACTCCTGCACGTCTTCGGTGACCTGGTGGTCTTCCTCGACGACGATCCGGCCGAGGCCGCCGCCCGCCGGGACCGTCTCGACGCCCTCGCGGGGGAGCCGTACACCAGCGACGCCCGCATCTTCACCGGGTCCCCGGCCCAACTCGCCGACCTGCTTCAGGAGTTGGCGGCAGTCGGCCTCACCGGCTTCCGGCTCCGCCCCGCCGTCCTCGGCCACGACCTCCCGGCGATCACCCGCGGCCTGGTCCCCGAACTCCAGCGCCGCGACGCCTTCCGCCGCGCCTACGAGGCCGACACCCTGCGCGGACTGCTGGGCCTGGCCCACCCCGCCAACCGCTACGCCGCAGCCTGAGCCGGAAGGACCGCAGACCCATGAGCAAGCCCCTGAAGCAGATCCATCTGGCCGCCCACTTCCCAGGCGTCAACAACACCACCGTCTGGAGCGACCCCGAGGCCGGCAGCCACATCGAGTTCAGCTCCTTCGCCCACTTCGCGCGGACCGCCGAACGCGCCAGGTTCGACTTCCTGTTCCTCGCCGAAGGACTCAGGCTGCGCGAACAGGGCGGGAAAATCTACGACTTGGACGTCGTCGGCCGCCCCGACACCTTCACCGTCCTCGCCGCGCTCGCCGCCGTCACCGAGCACCTCGGCCTGACCGGCACCATCAACTCCACCTTCAACGAGCCCTACGAGGTCGCCCGTCAGTTCGCCAGCCTCGACCACCTCTCCGGCGGCCGCTCCGCCTGGAACGTCGTCACCTCCTGGGACGCCTTCACCGGCGAGAACTTCCGCCGCGGCGGCTTCCTCCCGCAGGAAGAGCGCTACTCCCGCGCCAAGGAGTTCCTCGCCACCGCGAACGAGCTCTTCGACTCCTGGCAGGACGACCAGATCCTCGCCGACCAGGCCACCGGCACCTTCCTGCGGGACGCCAAAGCCGGCTCCTTCGTCCACACCGGGCAACACTTCGACATCCACGGGCAGTTCAACGTCCCGCGCTCCCCGCAGGGCCGGCCGGTCGTCTTCCAGGCCGGCGACTCCGAGGAGGGCCGCGAGTTCGCCGCCTCCAGTGCCGACGCGATCTTCAGCCGGTACGCCACCCTCAAGGAGGGGCAGGCCTTCTACACGGACGTCAAGAACCGCCTCGCCAAGTACGGCCGCAGCCACGACCAGCTCAAGATCCTGCCCGCCGCGAGCTTCGTCCTCGGCGACACCGACGAAGAGGCCGAGGAGATCGCCAGGCACGTCCGCCGCCAGCAGGTCAGCGGCGCCACCGCCCTCAAGCACCTGGAGTTCGTCTGGAACCGGGACCTGTCCTCGTACGACCCGGACGGCCCGCTCCCCGACATCGATCCGGACCTCGGCGAGCACCACATCGCCCGCGGCCGCGCCCAGGTGCGCATGTACCGCGACCCGCTGGCCACCGCCCGCGAGTGGCGCGAGCTCGCCGCCGCCCACAACTGGTCGATCCGCGACCTGGTCATCGAGACCGGCAACCGCCAGAACTTCGTGGGCTCCGCGGCCACCGTGGCGAAGACCATCAACGACTTCGTCCAGTCCGACGCCAGTGACGGCTTCATCCTCGTCCCGCACATCACCCCGACCGGCCTCGACGTCTTCGCCGACCAGGTCGTCCCCCTGCTCCAGGAACAGGGCGTGTTCCGCACCGAGTACGAGGGCCCGACCCTGCGCCACCACCTGGGCCTCGCGCACCCGGACGGTCACTCCTTCCAGTCGAGCTGATGCTCGGGAGTCCCCACCGACCGTCCGTACGCGATCGCTTCGGCGCGGCCGGCCTCGTCGCCGAGGCGGTAGCGGAACACTGTCCCGGCGAAGGCGACCACCCGCTCGTCCCCGGCGGTGAAGTCGGCGTACCAGCCGTTCGCCGGCTCCAGCACGTCGGCGAGCGCGTCCGCGAGCCCGGCGACGTCATCAGCGTCGCTCTCCCACTCGACGAACGTCCACAGCCGCGGCTGCCCGTCGGTCGCGCTCGCCCCGACATCGACCCGGCTCACCTTGCGCAGCCGCAGTCCGTGCGGCTCGAACACGGCGCCGGGGCGGAGGCTCTCGCCGATGACGTATCCGGTGATCATGTGCCGTCTCCCTGGAGGTCGGTGTCCTGTGTGCGGATGACGCTACGACCCCATGGCTGACATCCTGTGTCAGTCATTCGGGCATACGGGCCTACGGGAGGAAGTGAGCGCCCGATGCGAGCGGACCGGCTGCTGTCGCTGCTGCTCTGCCTGCAGTCCCGCGGACAGATGACGGCCCGGCAACTGGCGGAGGAGCTGGAGGTGTCGGTCCGTACCGTCTACCGGGACCTGGAGGCGCTCGGCTCGGCCGGAGTGCCGGTGGTGGCGAGCGGCGGGCCCGGCGGCGGGTGCCGCCTCATGGACGGCTGGCGCAGTCCGCTGCTCGGGATCAGCGCCGAGGAGGCGACGGCCCTGCTGGCGGTCTCCACGGGCGGCCCCCTGGAGCGGATCGCGCTGGGCGACGCGCTGGCGCAGGCGAGGCTGAAACTGCTGGCGTCGCTGCCGGCGGGCGGGAGCACGCGCACACCGCGGCGAGCCGCTTCCACATCGACACCCAGGCATGGTTCAGACCGCCCGAACCGGTCCCGCACCTCGCCGTTCTCGTCGATGCCGTACGGCGGGACAGACGCCTGCGCCTGACCCACGCGCACCGTGACGGCCGGACCACGGCGAGGATCGTCGACCCACTGGGGCTCGTCGCGAAGGCGGGCGTCTGGTACGTGGTCGTGCGGTCGGACCGCGGAATCCGCGCCCACCGGGCGTCACGGATCGCGGCGGCGGAGCTGCTCCCCGATCCCTTCCCCCGCCCCGCCGACTTCGACCTCGCGGACCACTGGGCCCGCTGGACCGCCGACTTCGAGGCGAGCCTGGACCAACTCCCGGTCACCGTACGCCTCACGACCGAGGCCCTCGCCGCCCTGCCCGAGGTGCTCGGCGACACCACGTCCGCCGCCCGCGCGACCCCGGACCCGGAGCCCGGCTGGCACCGCCTGGTCCTCCACTTCGACTGCGCACGCGCCGCCTGCCGCCGCCTGCTGGGCTTCGGCCCCGACGCCGAGGTTCTCGAACCGTCGCAGGTCCGGGAGGAGTTGGCCGAGACCGCCCGCCGCACCGCCGCCCGCTACCAGCAGCCGGGCGGCTCCCTGCCATGATCGACGCCATGGCTCTTCGTATCGTCCCCGCAGAGGTCACGGATCTCCATCAGGTCCTGGAGGACCACGCCCGCTACTGGGGTGACCGTGACCTTCGTGCGCTCCATCTGACGGCGCTGGTGCGGGAGTTCGGGTCCACCTGTCTGGTCGCCCGCTCCGACGACGGCATCCGCGGCTACCTCATCGGCTTCGTCACACCCGACCGCACCGGGTACGTGCATCTCGTGGCCACCCGGGACGACGCACGCGGCACCGGCCTCGGCCGCCGTCTGTACGGGGAGTTCGTCGAGGCCGCGCGGCGACAGGGCGCGGTCCGCCTCAAGGCGATCACCTCGGTCACCAACAAGGGCTCCGTCGCCTTCCACGGCAGCCTCGGCTTCGACGCCCGCGTCGTGGAGGACTACGACGGCCCCGGCCGGCCTCGTGTCGTCTTCACCCGGGACCTGCCATCCGTACGGGATCCCGCGCTGCCTGCGGAGCTCGGCGGCTGACGGAAGTGGCGTGGGTCGGGGGGCAATGTCACCCTCCCCCGAAGGTGACATTGCCCCCCGACCGCTCCCCCGGCGCCGGACAGTGGTCCAGCCTCGCCCGTGTGCGGCCCGCATGTGCTGTCACCAGCACATGACCGCTGTTTCCCCCGAACCCCAGCTGGAGTACAGGCGCACACGGACGAAGTATCGGCGGCCCTTGACGAGACGGGCCTTGATCGTGGCGTTGCGCGGGGTGCCCCCGTCGTCCTCGCCGGTGAGATAACGGGGCTCCTGGTCCCGCTCCTCGAAGAGCACCACCAGGGCGTCGCTCTCCCCGAAGGTCCCCACGGTGTACTCGCGGGTCTCCGGCGGCTCGACGACGAAGTCGGCCTGCTCGCCCGGGGCGAGCCCGAGCGGCACCGAACGGAAGGGCACCAGCGCCGGCGCCGGCCGGGCCTCGGCCGACGGGTACCAGCGCAGGACGTACTCCTTGTCGGCGGCGGAGAGCGTGCCGGGCGGGTTGAGGCCCGCGCGGTACTGCTCAGGCTCCAGGATCAGCCCCGCCTCGAAGGGATACTCCATGATCGACTGCGGGTCCCAGACCGAGCCGTTCACCTCCCGCGAGTCCAGCTTCCGCAGGATGTTGAAGAACGTCCGGTCCCGGCTCCAGAAGTTCGGCGGGCCCGCCAGATCGGCGTAGACGGCCTCGTCGTCCCAGTGGATGCCGGCGAACGGGCTCTGGTGCTCGTGCAGCATGCCGAGCCCGTGCCCGATCTCGTGCAGGGCCGTACCGCGCTCCCCGGGCGCGGTCAGGTCCCAGCCGAAGTTCATGGTGCGCTCGTGCAGACCGACCTGGAGGGCGTCCTTGCCGACGGTCGACCAGGAGCCGTCGCCGAGCTGGAACCCGATCCGCAGCTCGGCCTCCGAGCGGTCGCCGACCTCGGTGAACGACACCCCGATGCCGAGGTCCTGCCACTCGCGGAAGCACTCGCGCACGACGTCCCGCTGATCCTTGGCGCCGACCCACGACACCCGCTTGGTCGCGCCGGATCCCGGCACGGGAATGACGGACCCGTCGGTGTCGTCGTCGAAGAAGTAGTAGTGCAGCACGGTCTGGTTGGCCCACATCCGGCCGCCCGCGATGAGCGCACTGTGCCGCTCGGCGGCCAGTCCCGGAGTGAAAGCCGGGGCGGGCTGCTGCGCGAGTGAGCAGTAGCGTGCGGTCATGGCGAACAGACTGCCCCGGGCCGCTCCGGGGCGCCTGAGTCGGGGGCTACTCAAGTCCCCCTGTATCAGGCGTGAGTATGGCGGCTCTTGCTGTCGTGACGATTTTCGAACGGGACGCGAAGACGCTGGAGCTGCCCTGGCCGTTCACCGGCCGGGAGGATGAACTCGACCTGGTCCGCGGGGCCCTGACCGCCGCCCGCCCCGGCATCGTGGTGACCGGTCCGGCGGGCAGCGGCAAGACCCGCCTCGCCACCGAGGCGGTCCGCGGCACCGACTGCGCCAAGGTCGCCGGGACGCCCGAGACCCGGCAGATCTCCTTCGCCGCGTTCGCGCACCTGCTCCCCGAGTCCGTCTCCCTGCACCGCGCCGTCCAACTCCTGTCCGGCACCCGGCTGCTGCTGGTCGACGACGCCCATCTGCTCGACGACGCCTCGGCCGCCCTGGTCCACCAGCTGGCCGTGCACGGCCGCACCCGCCTCCTCGTCGTCGCCACCGAGGGCGCCCCGGTGCCCGGCGCGATCTCCCGGCTGTGGACCGGGGAGCTGCTGCCGCGCCTCGCCCTGGAGCCGCTGCCGCGCGAGGAGACGACCCAGCTGCTCGCCGCGGGCGCCGGTGAGGGCCTGGAGCCGCTCACCGTCAATCGCCTGTACCGCCTGTGCCAGGGCGACCTGCGGCTGCTGCGCGACCTGCTGGGTGCCGTGCGCGGGCTGCTCGCTCCCGTACCGGGCTCCTCGGGCGAGTGGGCCTGGCGCGGCCCGGTGCCCATCACGGCGACCGTCCGCGAACGCACCGCGCACCTCCTGGACCGCACCGACCCCGACGAGCGCGAGACCCTCGAACGACTGGCCTTCGCCGAGCCCCTCCCGCTCCACCTCGACGACCTCGACCTGCGTCCCCTCGAACACCTGGAGGCCGATGGCCCGGTCCACGTCGACGACCACGGTGCCGTCCGCCTCGCCCACCCCCTGTACGGCCCGGTCCTGCGCGCGGCGGCCGGACGGCTGCGGGCCCGGCGGCTGTCCCGCACGCCGGACAGCTGCGGGGCCGCCCTGGCCGCCGAGTCCGCCGCGCTGACCAGGGGCATCGAGCGGGCGGACGTACGGGCGATCCCGGCACCGGTGGGGGAGTGGCTGCTGGACGAGGGCGCCTGGGTGCCGGCCGGATACGCGGCCGTCCGCGCGCGGTTCTCGCGGCTGCGGGGAGAACTGCGCGAGGCGGCGGCCTGGGCGAGGGAGGGCTTGCGGGGGCCCGGCGACCGGGTGTCCTGCCGCGACGAACTCGCCCTCGCCGTCGCCCAGTCGGGCGACGCGACGACCGCGCACGAGATCCTGGGTGGCCGCTCCCACGGGGGTGGGGCGGCCACCTGGCTGGCGGCGGCGGGCGGCGACCTCGACGGGGCCGTGGCGGCGATCACCGACGACGGGTACGACGCCGTCCGGCTCGGTGTCCCGGAGGCGGCCGGCGGCCCGCTGTCCGGCGTCTTCCGCGGGCACGCCGACGCGCTCGCCCGCGGCGACGGTCCCGCGCTGGACCGGGCGGCCCAGGAGCTGGAGGAGCGCGGCTTCCTGCTGTTCGCGGCCGAGGCGCACGCCCAGGCCGTACGCGCCCACCGCGAGCCGCGCGCCGCCCGCACCTCACGTACCCGTGCCGTCGCCCTCGCCCGCCGCTGCCAGGGCGCCCGCACCCCGGCGCTGTCCGGCCTGGTCCTCGGCGAACTGACCGCCAGGCAGCGGCAGATCGTCACGCTCGCCGCCGCCGGCCTGAGCAACCGGCAGATCGCCGAGAAGCTCACCCTGTCGATCCGTACCGTCGGCAATCACCTCTACAGCGCGTACGTCCGCCTCGGCGCGAGCGACCGCGGCGCGCTGCCGTGGCTCGTCGAACTGCCGCAGGCGCAGCCGGCCTGAGCCGCACCCACCGGACCGGCGGTCTGACCCCCGTCATCGGGGGAGGGGTCAGACCGCCACACGCACAGGACCAGACGGCCACATGCACAGGACCAGACGGCTACACGCACCGGATCAGGCGGCCACGCGCACAGGTTCAGGCCGCCCCGAACGCCGAGAAGGCCCACCCCGTCGCCTGGTGGGTCGCGTCACCCGGCACCGCGGCACGCGCGTCGCGCAGGGCCTCCGCCAGGGACAGCCCCGCGCTGAGCCCCTTGTGCAGGGCGAGCATCAGCGGCACCACCGCGGCGTCGTTGACGGGCGCACTGCACGCCACCACGCCCGCCGTGCCCAGCGGCAGCAGCGCGGTGACCAGGCCGAGCAGCTCGTCGGCGCCGACGGACGCGAACCGGGCGGTGTCGCAGCAGGACAGGATGATCCGGTACGGGCTGCGGTCCAGGCGTTCGAAGTCGTGGACGATGAGCGGACCGTCGGCCATCCGCAGCGACGAGAACAGGGGGCTGTCCGCGCGGAAGGTGCCGTGCGCGGCGATATGGGCCAGTGCCGAGCCGTCCAGCTCCTCCAACACCTTGGGAACACGGGCCTCCTCGTGCTCCAGCACGGTCGATCCGCCGTACCGGTCGGCCAGTTCGGGCACCTCGGCCCCGCCGGTCGCCAAGCCGGGCCCGCGGACCAGCACTTGGCGGCCGCCCGGCGGCGGTGCCGTGTTCCGGGCGCGCAGCCAGCTGCTCGCCGACGGCGACACGCTGAACACCCGCTCCTGCAGCGACGGCAGCAACGCCCACGGCACCCGGTGCAGCCGTCCCGGCGGCACCACCACGACCGGGCCCGTGCCCAGATGCGCGGCCGCCGGACCGAACAGCAGCTCCTCCAGGCGGCGCCCCGCGGCCTCCACCACCGGAAGCCGCGCCTCCGCCCCTGGGTGGGCCAGCCGCCGCAACCCGGCCTGCACATGCTCGGCCTCGGTCTCCGCCTCGGCCAGCAGCCCGGCCTCGAACCGCCGCACCCGCCCCCGCCCGCACAGCAGCACCTGCACCCGCCCGTCGAGCACGGCCAACTCCACGAGCCGTACGTCGTCCCCCAGGCGTTCCAGCAGCCGGGCGGGGTCGAACCGGGCGCCGTCGCCCGGTGCGTCGCCCCGGATGTGCAGGGTCCTGGAGCGGATCTCCCGCTCCAGCCGCCGCTGTTCACGCTCCAGTGCGGGAACCGGACGGCCCTCCATCCGGGCGGCCTCGGCGCGGGCGGCGATCTCCCGGAAGGCGGTCATGCCGCTGAGCAGGGCGGGATCGGCCGGGGGCCGGGTCGGCGGCGCGGACAGGACGGTGGCCCGCCAGCGTTCGCTCCACACCAGCAGCCGCCGCGGGCCGCCCGAGTCGAGACTGGCCTGCTGGGCCAGCGCGGCGAGTTCCGCGCCCTGCGCGGTGGCCCGGGCCCGCAGCTCCGAGGCGCCGAGCGTCGTCCGGTGGTCGTCCAGCACGTCGAGACCGTGCCGGCAGGCCTCCAGGACACCCCGGCTCGAACCGGCGGCCCGGGCCCACAGCGCCTGTGCCGCCCAGCCCGTCATCCGCGCCAGCGGCGGACCGCTGTGCCTGCTGCGGGCGGCGACCGTCAAGTGCCGTTCGGCGTCGGCCGTCCAGCCGAGGCCGAGAGCGATCCGCCCGGCGAGCAGCGAGGCCTCCGGAGCGGCCGGCGCGCCGAAGGAGGCCAGCCGGTCGGCCACCGCGGCGGCGTCCGCGACCAGCCGCCCCGAGCCGCGCCCGGCGGCGACCCGCGCCTCGATCAGCACCAGCCGGGCGTGCGTCTCCCACCAGGTACGCCGCTGCCCGGCGAACAGCCGTACGGCCATGTCCGCGCGCGCGATCGCCGTATGCGGATCACCGGCCGACCGGGCCGCCCGCGCGGCGGCCAGCAGCAGCTCGGCCTTGCGGGTGGACTGCCCGCCGATGCCGTCCAGGACCGCGATCGCCGCGTCCGCCTCGGCCAGCGCCTCCGGGGCGAGCCCGGCCGCCATCAGGACCTCGCAGCGCCGGATGTTGAGCATGAAGGTCGGCGTGCCGAGTTTGGCGTACCGCTCCTCGGCCTCGTCGAGCAGCCGCAGCGCCGCCGGGATGTCGCCCGACCGGAACGCGGCAAGTCCCCGGCTCTCCACCGCGTCCGCCTTGTCGTGCTCCTGGCCGGTGGTGTCCCACAGCGCCTCGGCGGCGGTGAAGTCGGCCTCCGCGCGGTCCACCGCGCCGAGCGCGAGATGCACCGTCGCGCGCAGGGTCAGCGCGCGCGCCGTCCAGATGACGTCGTCCGCCTGCCGCAGTACGGGGACCGACCGGCGTACGTCCTCCAGCGCCTCCCTGTGATGCCCCAGCACCCACGAGGCGTAGGCCCGCCGGAACAGGACCCGCGCGCGGGTGTGCCCGCTGCTCACCGCGACACCCCGCTCCAGCGCCTTCAGGCCCTCCCGGGTACGGCCCGCGTGCACCAGGGCCACACCGAGGGCGGCCAGGACGTCCGCCTCCCGGTCGGGAGACTCCGCGCGCACCGCCAGATCGCGGGCCAGGCGCAGATGGTGCAGCGCGATTCTGAGATCGCCCCAGTCCCGCTGCCAGATCCCGATCACCTGGTGGGCGACAGAGGCACACCACGGAGACGGGTCTGAGTCGAGCACGGCCCGCGCCCGTGCGAGAGCCTCGTTCGGTGCGGCGAACACCATCGGCAGCAGTTCGAGAACCGAGTCGCTTCCCGCTGTCACTCCATGGATGGTAGTGGTCCCGGTTGCATGCCACACGAGTTTGGTGCTGTATCAAGCAGCGCGGTGGCGGCTCTGACTGACGAACCGCCGCCTCAACGGGAGGACATGCCATGGCACCACAGCGTTTCCGCGAGCAGTTCGACCAGATCCAACGCTCCATGCCCGACGTTCCGCTGGCCCTGGGCCCGGACGACTCGGCCGAGTTCGTCTACGAGAAGGGCGTGATCCTCGCCCGCGACGGCGAGGAGGCACGGCTCGTCGAGGACAGCGTGCGCGCCCACTTCACGGAGGCGCCCGACCTGACCCCCGACCACGTGCGGCGGGCCAGCCCCGAGACCAACCGCTCGGGCATCACCCGTATCCGGGTCGGCGACCCCGGCCAGGGCGACCGGCGCGGCGACCCGGCCGTCGCCAACGCCCTGCGCGCCCTGCGCGCGCCCGAGGGACGCGCCGGACGCCGGCTGGTCAGCCGCAACCACGTGGTGTCGATCGCGGTCAACTCCTGCCCCGGCGACGAACCCGTGCCCGCCCCGCGCGCGCAGGGCACCAACCCGGCCCCGGCCGAGGCGGTTCACGACCCGGACACCGCCGTCGGCGTCCTCGTCATCGACAACGGCCTCACGCACGACTACCCGGCGGCGGGTTCCCTGCTCGCCCACGTCCAGGGCGACCTGCACGGCACCGAGACCGACAGCCAGGGCAACCTCCTGCAGTACATCGGCCACGGCACCTTCATCGCGGGCCTGGTCGCGGCCGTCGCCCCCAACACCGACATCACCGTGCTGAGCAGCCTCACCGACGCCGGCGCCATCCTGGAGTCGGAGTTCGGCGAGCGGCTCTTCGACGCCGTCGAACAGCACGGCTGGCCCGACATCATCAGCCTCTCCGCCGGCACCTCCAACGGCCGCACCGACGGCCTGCTCGGCATCGACGCCTTCATGACGGAACTCCGTCAGCAGCGCACCCTGCTGGTCGCGGCGGCCGGCAACAACGCCAGCGCCACGCCCTTCTGGCCCGCCGCCTACGCCTCGCTGCCCGACTACCACGACGCCGTCCTGTCGGTCGGCGCGCTGCGCGGCGACGGCGAGCACGGCGCCTGCTTCAGCAACCACGGCGCCTGGGTGAACGCCTACGCCCCCGGCGAGCGCCTCACCAGCCCCCTCACCGGCTTCGACGCACCCGTCCCGTACGTGTACCAGCACTCCACGTACGACGACTGCCGCTACGGCTTCACCTACGCCTGCACCTGTCAGTCCCCGCAGCACGCCGGTGTGTTGAGCGAGGAGGGCGACACGGTCACGCCGGACCAGGTGACGTTCGAGGGGCTCGCGCAGTGGAGCGGCACCTCCTTCGCCACCCCGGTCGTCGCGGGCCTGATCGCCGCCCACATGACCGCCCACAAGGAGACCGACCCCCGCGTCGCCCGGCAGCAACTGCTCGCCTCCAACACCGAGTTCGCGGAGGTGCGCGGGGCGCACGTGCCGGCGCTGCGGCCGGCCACCTGGCGGCCGGTCCCGGGCGGGCAGCCCCCGGCGGGCGCATGACGGCCGGAACGGCCCACTCCACGGCGTACGATGACTTGCCGTACACGAGGGGTGGGACCGTGGACCGTGCAGAGGTCGGCGCGCTCGTCCAGTCCGCCGTCGACGGCGACGCGGCGGCCTGGAAGGCGCTGGTGGAAGGGCTGAGCCCGCTGGTGTGGTCCGTGGTGCGCGCACATCGGTTGTCCGACGCCGACGCGCACGAGGTGTACCAGACCGTGTGGTTCCGCTTCGCCCAGCATCTGGGCCGGATCCGCGAACCGGAGAAGGCGGGTTCCTGGCTGGCCAGCACCGCGCGGCACGAGTGCCTGAAGGTGCTCAAGAGCTTAAGGCGGCTGATGCCGACGGACGACCCGCAGGTCCTGGACCGGATCAGTGAGGACCGTACGCCGGAGCAGTCGTTCCTCGATTCGGAGGAAGCCGCCGCCGAGACCGAGCGGATCCGGCGGGTGTGGCAGGAGTTCGAGGAACTCGGCGACCGGTGCCGGCAGTTGCTGCGGGTGCTGATGGCCTCGCCGCCGCCGAGCTACCAGGAGGTGTCCGGCGCGCTGGGGATCGCGGTGGGCAGTATCGGGCCGTTGCGCCAGCGCTGTCTGCGCCGCCTGCGGGCCCGACTCGACGCACGGGGAGCGTTGTGAACGACATGAACGACATGAACGACATGAGTGATCTGAACGACCTCGGCGACGAGGAGTTCGGCGACGGATCGGACGCCGGGGACGCCGGGTTCGACGACAGCCTCCTGGACGATCTGCGCCTGGCCGCCGGCATCCTGGACCCGGTGCCGGCCGAGCTGCGCCAACTCGCCGTCGAGGCCTACGCGTTACACGACCTCGACGCCCGGCTCGCCGAGCTGACCTTCGACTCGCTGGTCGACGCGATCCCGGTCAGAGGAGCGACGGATCCGCCGCGGATGCTGACCTTCCACACCGGTGACGTGACGGTCGACGTCGAGGTGACGGCACAGGGCCTCATGGGGCAGGTACTGCCCCCGCAGCCGGCCAACATCGAGGTGCTCAGCGGACCCCGCACCGGCGCCTCGCTCACGGCCGACGACATGGGGCGCTTCACCTCCGACGTGGCCCCCGCCGGGCCCTTCGCACTGCGGCTGCGGGCCGGCGGGGAGGTGGTGGTCACGGAGTGGCTGCGGGCCTGAGCCGACGGCCCCTTCGCACCACGGGACGAGCAAGGCCCGCGGATCATCGCCTTCCGGCGCCGGACGACCTGGCCGGCGGTGACCGCGAGCCCGCACCCCGGGCATCCGGTCGAGCAGTGTGCCGACCAGCAGCCCGGCCTGCAGCCGGGCGACGACGGCGCCGGTGCGGGAGCGGAGCAGAGGGCCCTTACCCAAGAGGTTCCACGAGGACGCATCGAACTCCGTCCCCTCCAGACCGAGTCGACCGGCCCTGTACCGGCGGCGGCACCTGCCCGGTCGGCGCCGAGCTCTCCTGGGTCGTGCCCCACCCTCACCACTGCCCGTCCGCCTTTTGTGCCGGGGTGGTTCAGGTGGTGAGCCGGTCAGGGCGTCGAGGAGGCGGGCCGGGGCGGGTGCGTGACGGGTCAGTCGGGGGGCAGCGGGGTTGCCCGGCTCGCTGATGGAGGTGTCTCGTCGGATCTCTACCATCAGCCGCCTGTCTGTCCGTCTGCCTTTTGTGCCGGGGTGGTTCAGGTGGTGAGCCGGTCAGGGCGTCGAGGAGGCGGGCCGGGGCGGGTGCGTGACGGGTCAGTCGGGGGGGCAGCGGGGTTGCCCGGCTCGCTGATGGAGGTGTCTCGGCGGATCTCTACCATCAGCCGCCTGTCTGTCCGTCTGCCTTTTGTGCCGGGGTAGTTCAGGGGGGTCAGCCGGTCAGGGCGTCGACGAGGTTGGCCAGGGCGGACGTAAGGCGCGTCAGTCCAGGGTCGGCCGGGCCGCCCGGCTCGCTCATGTAGGTGTCCCGGCGGATCTCCACCATCAGCGCGCTCACCCTCCGCTCCGTCCCGTAGAACTCCAGCGGCACGTACGCCCCGCCGAACGGGCTGTCGAGCCCGATCTCCCCGCACTCCGCGAACGCCTCCCGTGCGGTGGCGAGCAGTTCGGGTGGCGTGTGGAAGGAGTCGGTGCCCAGACAGACCGGCGGCCGCGGCCCTTCGCCGTGCAGCTCGTAGGGCAGCGCGCGGGTGGGATAGGAGTGCACATCGATGATCACGGCCCGTCCGGCGGCCGCGAGCCGCTCGGCCACGGCCGCCGTCATCGCCCGTGCGTACGGCCGGAAGTACCGCGCGATCAACGGCTCCGGGTCGGTGTCCGCGGGCCGCAGCGGTGCCCGATGGGTCGTCCGCGTGTATACGGCGCCCATCCCCACGGCGAGCATCTCCTCCCGCTCGTCCGGGAACCGTTCCGGGTCCACGACCAGCCGCGAGAGCCGGTTGACGAACCGCCAGGGAACCATCGCGGACAACTGGGAGGCCTCGGCGGCGATCTCCGCGGTGTGCGCGTCGGTGATGTGGTCGAGCTCCCGCTCCAGCCCCGCGTCGTCCAGCACGATCCCCGCCCGCACCGCAGGCGGTATCTCCCGCGCCGAGTGCGGCACATGAAGGATCACCGGGGAGTCCGCCGCGCCGGGCAGCAGCTCGAAGGACGGTGCGGCGGAGGTCATGAGGCGGCTCCCGGAGGGCGTTGTCAGTGGCGTGGTGCACGATCAAGGTGCCACATCGGAACGTCGAGGAAGGGCGGGGCGCAGCATGCCCGTCAGCAACCAGCAGGTGACCGCACACCCGTTTCTCAAGGGGCTCTACCGGGACGACTACTACCCCGACCACGTGGTGGACCGGGGCAGGGAGATCCTGCTGCGGCTGTGCGAGCGCGTCGAGACCGAGCGGCCCGCCGACCTGGAGGCGCTGTACGCCCTGACCCAGGCGGCCACCGAGGAGTTCAACGACCTGCAGGCCGCCTTCGAGGAGGCCGACAGCGACATCGAGACCGTGGCCCGCGAGGAGATAGCCGAGGACTTCTGGTTCGTGGCACAGGCCTACGGCTTCGCGGACGCGGACGTGGAGGAGCTGATCGCCACCCGGGACTGGTGAGACACGGCTCCGCCCCGGCCGGGCGGCTGCCGGCCGGGGCGGAGTCACGTACGGGCCTGTCCTGGGCCGTCGCGTCAGCTCAGGGACGCGAGCGCCTCGTTCCACGTGGTGGACGGGCGCATGACCGCGGCGGCCTTGGCCGGGTCGGGCTGGTAGTAGCCGCCGATGTCGGCCGGCTTGCCCTGGACGGCGTTCAGCTCGTCGATGATCTTCTGCTCGTTCGCCGCGAGGGTCTCGGCGAGCGCGGCGAAGGCCTTCGCCAGGTCGGCGTCGTCGGTCTGCTTGGCCAGCTCCTGCGCCCAGTACAGGGACAGGAAGAAGTGGCTGCCGCGGTTGTCGATGCCGCCGACGCGACGGGTCGGCGACTTGTCCTCGTTGAGGAAGGTCGCCGTGGCGCGGTCGAGGGTGTCGGCGAGGACCTTGGCGCGGGAGTTGCCCGTGAAGTCGGCGTACTGCTCCAGGGACGGGACCAGCGCGAAGAACTCACCCAGGGAGTCCCAGCGCAGGTAGTTCTCCTTGACCAGCTGCTGGACGTGCTTCGGCGCGGAGCCGCCGGCGCCCGTCTCGAACAGGCCGCCGCCCGCCATCAGCGGGACGACCGACAGCATCTTGGCGCTGGTGCCCAGCTCCAGGATCGGGAACAGGTCGGTGAGGTAGTCGCGCAGCACGTTGCCGGTGACCGAGATGGTGTCCTCGCCGCGGCGGATCCGCTCCACCGACAGCTTGGTCGCCTCGACCGGGTTCAGGATCCGGATGTCCAGACCCTCGGTGTCGTGCTCCGTGAGGTACGCGTTGACCTTGGCGATCAGGTTGGCGTCGTGGGCGCGCGTCTCGTCCAGCCAGAACACCGCCGGGTTGCCGGTGGCGCGGGCGCGGGTGACGGCCAGCTTCACCCAGTCCCTGATCGGGGCGTCCTTGGTCTGGCAGGCGCGGAAGATGTCACCGGCGGAGACCGTCTGCTCGATCACGACGTTGCCGGCCTGGTCGACGAGGCGGACCGTGCCGGTGGTGGGGATCTCGAAGGTCTTGTCGTGGCTGCCGTACTCCTCGGCCTTCTGCGCCATGAGGCCGACGTTCGGGACCGAGCCCATCGTCGACGGGTCGTAGGCGCCGTTGGCGCGGCAGTCGTCGATCACGGCCTGGTACACGCCGGAGTAGCTGGAGTCCGGCAGGACCGCGAGGGTGTCGGCCTCCTGGCCGTCCGGGCCCCACATGTGGCCGGAGGTGCGGATCATGGCCGGCATCGAGGCGTCGACGATCACGTCGGACGGCACGTGCAGGTTGGAGATGCCCTTGTCGGAGTCGACCATGGCCAGTGCCGGGCCCTCGGCGAGCTCGGCGTCGAAGGAGGCCTTGATCTCGGCGCCCTCGGGCAGGCCCTCCAGGCCCTTGTAGATGCCGCCCAGACCGTCGTTCGGGGTCAGGCCGGCCGCGGCGAGGGCCTCGCCGTACTTCGCGAACGTCTTCGGGAAGAAGGCACGCACCACGTGACCGAAGACGATCGGGTCGGAGACCTTCATCATCGTGGCCTTGAGGTGCACGGAGAACAGCACGCCCTCCGCCTTGGCCCGGGCGATCTGCGCGGTGAGGAACTCGCGCAGCGGCGCGACGTGCATGACGGACGCGTCGACGACCTCGTCCTTGAGGACCGGTACCGACTCGCGCAGGACCGTGGTGGAGCCGTCGTCGCCGACCAGCTCGATCTTCAGGGAGCCCGCCTCGGAGATCACGGCGGACTTCTCGGTGGAGCGGAAGTCGTCGACGCCCATGGTCGCCACGTTCGTCTTGGACTCGGCGGACCAGGCGCCCATGCGGTGCGGGTGGTTCTTGGCGTAGTTCTTGACCGACGCGGGGGCGCGGCGGTCGGAGTTGCCCTCACGCAGGACCGGGTTGACCGCGGAGCCCTTGACCTTGTCGTAGCGGGCCTGGATGTCCCGCTCCTCGTCGGTCTTCGGGTCGTCCGGGTAGGCCGGCAGCGCGTAGCCCTGGCTCTGCAGCTCGGCGATCGCGGCCTTGAGCTGCGGGATCGACGCCGAGATGTTCGGCAGCTTGATGATGTTGGCCTCGGGCTTCTTGGCCAGCTCGCCGAGCTCCGCGAGGGCGTCCGCGATGCGCTGACCCTCCTCCAGGTACTCCGGGAACAGCGCGATGATGCGCCCGGCCAGGGAGATGTCGCGGGTTTCGACGGCGACACCCGCCTGCGAGGCGTACGCCTGGACCACCGGCAGGAAGGAATACGTCGCCAGGGCCGGGGCCTCGTCAGTGTGCGTATAGATGATGGTCGAGTCAGTCACCGGGTGCTCCGCTCCACGTCTGCAACATTGCTCGACATCAAGATATCTCCTGATCGACCTCGGCTCGACAGGGGTCCGCACAGTCGTGCGGTCCCGTGAGAAATATCCGCTCCCAGGCAACCGATGCTTCCGATCATGCGGTCATGGAGGGTGATCACCCACGATCACCCATCGGATGCGGCGGCCGGACCTGACCACCCGGCTGCCCGAGCGAAAGCTGACCATGAGATATCGCACCAGAGTGACGGCCCCGGCCACCGCCCTGATCGGCACGGCCGCGGCCCTGACCACGGCACCCTTGGCCCACGCGGCCCCGAAGGAGACCGGCACCCCGGGCCCCGAGACCCTCGGCGACCCCGTCTTCCCGAGCCTCGGCAACGACGGCTACCGCGCCTTGGCCTACCACCTCGACCTGGCCTACGACGCGACGACGCAGCTCGTCGACGCGACGGCGACCCTGCGGATCCACACCACCCAGGCCCTGACCCGCCTCTCCCTCGACGCCCTCGGCCTGGACATACGCACGGTCCGTGTCGCCGGCCGCCCGGCCACGTACGAGCAGGTGGAGGAGAAGCTGCGGATCACGCCGGCGCGCCCGCTGCCGGCGAACGCGCCCGTCACCGTCTGCGTGGAGTACACGGCCGACCCGCGCCGGGAGCTGGCGCACACCGCCTGGGTCGCCACCCCGGACGGCTTCGCGGTGTGCCCCCAGCCGAACTCCGCGCACACCGTCTTCCCCTGCAACGACCACCCGGCGGACAAGGCCGGCTTCACCTTCCGCCTCACCGTGCCCAGCGGCCTGCGTGGCGTCGCCACGGGCGCGCTCGTGCGCACCGAGAGCCTCGACGGCGGCCGGACCGCGTACACCTACCGGTCCCGCTCGCCGATCGCCACCGAGCTGGTGCAGATCACCGTCGGCGACTACGTGATCAAGGACCGGCAGGGCCCGCACGGGCTGCCGCTCCGGGACGTCGTCCCGGTCGCCCGCGCCGCCGCCCTGGAGCCCGCGCTCGCGCTCACTCCCCGGCTCGTCGAGTGGGTCGAGCAGCGGCTCGGGGCATACCCCTTCGAGACGTACGGGCTTCTGCCCTGCAACACCGACGACCCGGCCGCCTTCGACTTCACGGGCCTGGAGACCCAGACGCTCACCCTGTACAAGCCGAACTACCTGCTCCAGGAGGAGTCGCGGATCGGCTCGCACATGATGCACGAGCTGGTCCACTCCTACTTCGGCAACAGCGTCAGCCCCGCGACCTGGGCCGACCTGTGGATGAACGAGGGTCACGCCGACTTCTACGGACTGCTGTACCGCTACGAGCGCGGCTGGGCCGACTCACTGGGCCTGACCACCATGGAAGCCCGGATGAAGGACACGTACGCGCGCGGCGACCAGTGGCGCAGGACCTCCGGCCCGGTCGCGTCGCCCAACGCGGCGAACCTCTTCGACAGTCAGCGCTACCTGGGCGGCGTCCTGGTCCTCTACGCGCTCCGGCAGGCCGTCGGTGAGGACGTCTTCCACGCCGTCGAGCGGACCTTCCTGGAGCGGTACCGCAACTCGTCCGCGTCCACGGAGGACTACATCGCCGTCGCCTCGGAGGTCTCCGGGCAGGACCAGTCCGGCTTCCTGCGGGACTGGCTGTACGGCACGAAGACCCCGCGCATGCCCGGCCACCCGGACTGGACGGTCACGCCGGTGAGCTCGTCGCTGCGGCAGCCGGAGAGCCGGACGGGCGGGCACTACCACGACAACTCGGCCACCCTGTAAGGGATCGGCCGAGGTAAGGGATCAGCCGAACCAGGCGATCAGTCGAGCCAGGCGATCAGTCGAGCCGGGCGGAGGGGACTTCGCCCGGCTCGGTTCCGATCTCCGCGCCGCGCTGCTGCGGGATCACCACCGCGCCCTGCTGCAACGCCACCGTCCGCGTCGGCGCCGGGATGCGGATGCCCTCGGCGCGGTAGCGCTTGTGCAGGCGCTTGATGAACTCGTGCTTGATCCGGTACTGGTCGCTGAACTCGCCGACGCCCAGGATCACCGTGAAGCCGATCCGGGAGTCGCCGAAGGTGTGGAAACGGACCAGCGGCTCGTGGTCGGGGAGCGCGCCGGTGATCTCTGTCATCACCTCGGCGACGACCTCGATGGTCACCCGCTCGACCTGCTCCAGGTCGCTGTCGTAGGCGACGCCCGCCTGCACCAGGATGGTCAACTGCTGCTCGGGACGCATGAAGTTGGTCATGTTCGTCTTCGCGAGCTCCCCGTTGGGGATGACGACCAGGTTGTTGGAGAGCGAGCGGACGGTCGTCTGCCGCCAGTTGATGTCCTCGACGTAGCCCTCCTCGCCGCTGCTCAGCCGGATGTAGTCGCCGGGCTGGACGGTCTTGGAGGCGAGGATGTGGATGCCCGCGAAGAGGTTGGCGAGGGTGTCCTGGAGGGCCAGGGCGACCGCCAGACCGCCGACGCCCAGGGCGGTGAGCATCGGCGCTATGGAGATGCCCAGCGTCTGGAGCACCACCAGGAAGCCGATCGCCAGGATCAGTACCCGGGTGATGTTGACGAAGATCGTGGCCGATCCGGCGACGCCGGGGCGGGACTGGGTGACCGACCGCATCAGGCCGGCGACGACCCGGGCCACGGCCACCGTCACGACGAAGATCAGCAGGACGGTCAGGACCTGGTTGACGTTGTGCTGGACCGTCGCGGTCAGCGGCAGTGCCGCCGCCGCGGAGGCCGCGCCGCCCGCGACCGCGGCCCACGGGACCGCGGTCCGCAGCGCGTCCACGATGACGTCGTCGCCGCTCCAGCGGGTGCGGTCGGCGTGCTTGCCCAGCCAGCGCAGCAGCATCCGCAGCAGGAACGCCGCCAGCAGGCCCGCGATCACCGCGATGCCGGCGATCACCAGGTCGTCCATGGTGAGGTCCCGCTTCACCGGTCACCTCCGCAGAGCAGTCCTGCGGCGAAGGCCTTCGCCGACGGCCGGATGTGAAGTTGCGTCACGTTGCCACCTGTTCGATTCCGGGATGAGAGGCCGCGTCGGCCAGGAAGCCCCCCAGGGCCGACGCGACCGCTCATCCTGCCGCATCGGGTACAGGAGTTCGTACCTGGAGCGGTGCCGGATCGCGGTGTTTCAGACGATTCCCTCGGCCAGTTCGGCCTGTTCCCGGTCGGAGTACGCGGCCGTGGTGGGCGTTCCGTACGAGCGGCGGGCGACGAACCACCACACCGTGGCCAGGAGCAGGACGACGGCGAGGGCCACGGACGCGTAGTTCATCGTGTCCACCGTGACCGGTGAGGACTGCGGCAGGCAGAACAGGACCGTCACACAGGCCACCCACACCACAGCAACCCATCCGATCGGCTTGCTCCACCGGCCCAGGCTCCACGGACCCGGCTGAAAACGATCCCCCGCGCGCAGCCGCAGCAGCACGGGAATGGCGTACGCCGGGGTGATGCCGATGACGTTGATGGCCGTCACCGCGCCGTACGCGGTCGCCGAGTACAGGGAGGGCAGGGCGAGCAGACCGGCGACCACCACCGACAGCCACACCGCCGCGACCGGGGTCTGGGTGCGGTCGCTGACCTTGCGCCACAGGGCGGAACCCGGCAGGGCCTTGTCCCGGCTGAACGCGAACACCATGCGGCTGGCCGCGGCGACCTCGGCGTTGCCGCAGAACAGCTGGGCCACGATCACCACGAGCAGCAGCGCGCTCGCGCCGTCCGTGCCCAGGCCGTCGAGGAGGATCTGCGCGGGCGGCACCCCGGTCTCGGTGGCCCGCGTGGCGTCGTAGTCCTGGATGGCGAAGGTGAGACCGGCCAGGAGCACGAAGCCCGCGAGCCACGACACCCAGATGGAACGGACGATGCCCTTCGCGGCCGACACCGACGCGTTGGAGGTCTCCTCGGACAGGTGCGCCGAGGCGTCGTAGCCGGAGAACGTGTACTGGGCGAGCAGCAGGCCGATCGCGGCCACGTAGACCGGGTTGGACCAGCCGGTGTCGTTGACGAACTCGGTGAAGACGAAGGACGGCGACTGGTGGTGGTCGGGGACGATCGCCAGGGCGCCCACGATGAGCGCGACGCCCGCCAGATGCCACCAGACGGATATCGAGTTGAGCACGCTGACCAGCCGCACGCCGAACAGGTTCAGCACGGCGTGCAGCAGCAGGATCGCCATGAAGATCAGCATGGTCTTCTCGGGCGTCGGCTCGAAGCCCCACTGGAGGTTGGCGAACGCCCCCGCGAACAGGGCGGCGCCGTAGTCGATGCCGGCGATCGCGCCGAGCAGACCGAGCAGGTTCAGCCAGCCCGTGTACCAGCCCCAGCGGCGCCCGCCGAGCCGGTCGGCCATGTAGTACAGGGCTCCGGACGTCGGATACGCGCTGGTGACCTCCGCCAGCGCGAGTCCCACGCACAGCACGAACAGGCCGACGCCCGCCCAGCCCCACAGCATCACGGCGGGGCCGCCCGCCCCCATGCCGAAGCCGTACAGGGTCATGCAGCCGGACAGGATCGAGATCACCGAGAAACTGATCGCGAAGTTGCCGAAGCCGCCCATGCGGCGGGCGAGCACCGGCCGGTAGCCGAGCTCGCGCAGCCGCTTCTCCTCGTCGTGCGGCTCGACTCCTGGGGACGTCGACGGACCGGGAGTGGGGGACATGCGGGGACCTCCGGGGAAGGGACGGACGTACCGGGACATCAACGGGCAGGCGTCAGGCCTCGCGGGGCGCCGACCGGCTGCGCGCGCGGGCCTGGAGGAAGATCTGTACGGCCTGGGCCTGGTCGCCCGGATCCGCGGTGCGGTGGGTCCAGGGCACCGGCGTGTAGTACGGGCCGATCGCGTCGAACACCCGGGCCGCTTCCTCGAACCGCAGCGCCCCCCACAGGGCGTGGGCGAGGTGGTTGAGGTCGAGCGGGGACTGTTCGACCGGCAGGGACTGCTCGAACCAGGAGTGGTACGCCCGGCGGGCCTCGCGGGTGGCCTCCTCGGCCACCCAGTGCAGGTCCAGGGCGGCGGAGCGCCCGCCGCCGCGCCGGTAGCGCTCGACCCGCACATGGAGCGGCAGGACGTGCAGCGCGGAGCCCGCCGGGGCCGTGTCGGCCACCCAGTGCGCGTAGCCGACCGCCTCCGCCAGTTGCTCCGACGCCGCCTGTGCGTACAGGAACTGCAGCATGCGGTGGTGGGCCTCGCGGTTGTACGGGTCGCGCCGCTCGGCCTCGGCCAGCAGGCCCCACGGCCCGGGCGGCAGCATCGGTTCGGGCGGCGCCGCCCGGTGCTCCTCCCACAGCTGTCTGCGGTCCAGCTGGGCGAGGGCCAGCAGACACACCCAGGGCACCGGGTCCTTCGGTGCGGTCCGGGTGGCCGCGTCGCTCAGGTCCCACGCCTCGATCCACAGTTCGTGGGTGCGGAGGTGCTCCTCGCGCCGGGCCCGTAACGCGCGTTCCACGGCGACCCGGGCCCGCATCACCGCCGCCGGGACGCTGTCCGGTTCCTCGGCGAGCCAGGTCCGCACCACGTCGGTGCCGGCGGCGGCCGCGGCCAGGACCTGGGTGCGCTGCGTCCACTGCCACCAGGTCACGGTCCGCTCCAGCAGGGTGCGCATCGACATCCAGCGTCCGGTGCGCACCTCCTGGAGGGCGGCGCGCAGGTCGGTGTCGTGGCCTGCGGGGTCGTAGGCGGGACGCGCTCCGTCTCTGGCCATCAGCCGCTCGCCCCCGGGAACGGGAACGGGTCGGGCAGGACGGCAGGGTGGAGTAACAACAGCCCTCCTCGGGGCGGCGGTTGAGGAGATCGCGTTGGTCGGCGGTCACTATAGGGGCGCCGCATGTGCGCCACCCGCGGTTCCCGGACTTCTTTGATGTAAAGGTCATTTGACTGGCCATCAGCCAGCACACGGCGGCGCGTAGTGCCTGGTCGGCGCACCCTTGACGCGGCACCGCGGACGGCGGCAGGCTGTCGGGCTGTGATCACCGAGGAAGGGGCGTGATGACGGGTCCGGTACTCGCCGTCGACCAGGGCACGTCCGGCACCAAGGCCCTGGTGGTCTGTCCCGAACGCGGCGTCATCGGCACCGGCTTCGCCGCCGTGCGGCCCCGCCACCTGCCCGGCGGACTGGTGGAGGCCGACCCGGCCGAGCTGTACGACTCGGTGGTCGAGGCCGGTACCCGTGCCCTCGCCCAGGCGGGCGAGCCCGTCGTCGCGCTGGGCCTGGCCAACCAGGGCGAGACCGTGCTCGCCTGGGACCCGGCGACGGGCCGGGCGCTCACCGACGCCCTCGTCTGGCAGGACCGCCGGGCCGAGAGCGTGTGCGCCGAACTCGCCGAGCACGCGGAGGAGTTGCGGCAGCTGACCGGTCTGCCCCTCGACCCCTATTTCTCCGCCCCCAAGATGGCCTGGATACGACGGCACCGCACCGCCGAGGGAGTCGTCACCACCAGCGACGCCTGGCTGGTCCACCGCCTCACCGGCGCCTACGTCACGGACGCCGCCACCGCCGGCCGTACACAGCTCCTGGACCTCGACCGCGCCCAGTGGTCGCCGCGCGCACTGGAGATCTACGGCCTGTCCGACGAGCGACTGCCGGACGTCGTGGACAACGCGGGCTTCGTCGGTACGACCACCGCCTTCGGCACCGGGATGCCGCCGATTCCGCTCACCGGGCTGGTCGTCGACCAGCAGGCCGCCCTGCTCGCTCAGCGCATCACCACACCCGGCGGCGCCAAGTGCACTTACGGCACGGGCGCGTTCCTCCTCGCCCACACCGGCGACACGCCCCGGCGCGGTACCTCCGGACTGGTCAGCTGTGTCGCCTGGCGGCTCGGCGGACACACCAGCTACTGCCTCGACGGCCAGGTGTACACGGCCGCCTCCGCCGTCCGCTGGCTCACCGACCTCGGCGTCATCCGGGGCGCCGCCGACCTCGACACCGTGGGCGGGGCCGTGCCCGACAGCGGCGGCGTCACCTTCGTACCGGCCCTCGCCGGGCTCGCCGCCCCCTGGTGGCGCGGCGACCTGCGCGGGTCCCTCACCGGACTGGGCCTGGACACCGGGCCCGGGCACCTGGTGCGCGCGCTCTGCGAGGGGCTGGCCGCCCAGGTGGTGTCGCTGGCGGACGCCGCCGCGGCGGACCTCGGCGACGCGCTCGAAGTCCTCCGCGTCGACGGCGGCCTGACCCGCTCGGCCCTGCTCATGCAGACCCAGGCCGACCTGCTGCAACGCCCCGTCGAGGTGTCCGCGCTGCCTGATGCGACCGCACTCGGGGTGGGCGCGCTGGCCCGGCTCGGCGCGGAACCCGGCCTGAGCCTCGCTGACGCGCTGCCGGACTGGAAGCCGGCCGCGGTGTACGAGCCGCGCGTGTCGCCCGAGGAGGCCGCCGAACGCCTCGGCCGTTTCCGCGCGGCCGTGACCGCGCTGCTGGACGGGACGCCCGCATGACGGTCACCGACCGAGGACCGCTGCCATCTGTCACGTACGACGTGGCCGTCGTCGGCGCCGGAGTCGTCGGCTGTGCGATCGCCCGCGCCCTCGCCCGCCACCCCGGTCTGCGCATCGCCCTCGTCGAGGCGCAGGACGACATCGGACAGGGCACCTCCAAGGCCAACACCGCGATCCTGCACACCGGCTTCGACGCGGTGCCCGGCTCCCTGGAGGCACGCCTGGTCCGCGAGGGCGCCCGCCTGCTGGCCGCCTACGCTGCCGAGTCCGGCATCCCCGTCGAACCCGTCGGCGCGCTCCTCGTCGCCTGGGACGAGGAGCAGCTCGCCGCGCTGCCCCGCCTCGCCGAGAAGGCCGAACGCAACGACTACTGGCACACCAGCCTGATCGGGCCCGCCGCGCTGTACGAGCGCGAACCGCACCTCGGCCCCGGCGCGCTCGCCGCGCTGCACGTACCCGGCGAGAGCACCATCTGCCCCTGGACGACCACCCTGGCCTACGCCACCCAGGCAGTGCGGCACGGAGTCGACCTGCACCTCGACTGCCGGGTGGAACAGGCGAGCCGGCCGGACGAGACGCACGTGCTGCGCACGACCCGAGGCCCGCTGCGCGCCCGCTGGCTCGTCAACGCGGCCGGCCTGCACGCCGACACCCTCGACCGGCAGCTCGGCCACGACGACTTCACCGTCACCCCGCGCCGCGGCCAGCTCCTCGTCTTCGACAAGCTCGCCCGCGACCTCGTACGCCACATCCTGCTGCCCGTTCCCACGGCGCTCGGCAAGGGCGTCCTGGTCGCCCCCACGGTCTACGGCAACGTCCTGCTCGGCCCCACCGCCGAGGACCTCGACGACAAGCAGGCCACCGGTTCGACGGCCGACGGGCTGACCCTGCTGCGGGACAAGGGCCGCCGCATCCTGCCCGACCTGCTCGACGAGGAGGTCACCGCCGTCTACGCGGGCCTGCGCGCCGCCACCGAGCACGACGACTACCGCGTCGCCGCCCACCCCGACCAGAGATACGTCACCGTCGGCGGCATCCGCTCCACCGGCCTCACCGCGTCCCTCGCCATCGCCGACCACGTGACGGGACTGCTCGCCGAAGCCGGACTGGAACAGACCGGCCCGGTCCGCGCGTTGGCGCCGGTCCGCATGCCCAACCTCGGCGAGGCCTTCCCGCGCCCCTACCAGCGGCCCGAGCTCATCGCGGCCGACCCGGAGTACGGCACCCTCGTCTGCCACTGCGAACGCGTCTCCCGCGGCGAGATCCGCGACGCCCTCGCCAGTACGATCCCCCCGGCCGGCCTCGACGGCCTGCGCCGCCGCACCCGGGCCCGGGCGGGCCGCTGCCAGGGCTTCTACTGCGGTGCCGCGGTACGGGAGCTGTTCGAGGAGGCCGGGGCGTGAGGGCCATCGACGTCCTCGTCGTGGGAGCCGGCCCCGCCGGACTCACCGCCGCCGCCCGCCTGGCCGCCTCCGGCGTCGGCCGCGTCGAGGTCCTGGACCGCGAGCAGCACGCCGGGGGAGTCCCGCGGCACTGCGCCCACGGCGGCTACGGGACCTGGCTGCGCCCGTTGACCGGGCCGTCGTACGCCCGCCTGCTCGTCACCGCCGCCGAGCGCGCCGGAGCCGTCGTACGCACCGGGGTCACGGCCCTCGACTGGGCCGGGCCGCTGGCCCTGCGCACGGTCGGCCCGCACGGGCCGGAGACCCTGGGCGCGCGGGCCGTCGTCCTGGCCACCGGCGCACGCGAACGACCCCGCGCCGCACGGCTGGTGCCCGGCACCCGCCCCGCCGGGGTGTACACCACGGGGGAGCTCCAGCAGGCCGTGCGCCTGTACGGGCAGCACATCGGCACGCGCGCGGTCGTCGTCGGCGCGGAGGACGTCTCGTACCGGGCCGCCGACACCGTACGGGCCGCCGGAGCCGCGGTCGTCGCGATGGTCACCGACCTGCCCCGCCCGCAGACCGAGCCCGCCCGCGCCCTCGACGCCCGCCTCCGCCAGGGCATTCCGCTCCTCACCGCCACTACGGTCACCGAACTCGTCGGCCACGGACGCCTGTCCGGCGTGCGGGTACGCCACCGCGACGGCAGGACGGCCACGCTGCCCTGCGACACCGTCGTGTTCACCGGCGACTTCGTGCCCGATCACGAACTGGCCCGGCGCGGCGGACTGCTCCTCGACCCCGGCACCCGCGGCCCGGCCGTCGACGGCTCCCTGCGCACCTCGCGGCCCGGCGTCTTCGCCGTCGGCAGCGTGCTGCACCCCGTGGAGAGCGCGGCCACCGCGGCCCGCGAGGGCGCGCACGCGGCCGGTGCCGTCCTGGAGGCGCTCGCCGAAGCCGGGGCCGAACCCGGAGCCGAATCGCCGGACGGCGTCCCGCTGATCGCGGACCCGCCCCTGCGCTGGATCGCCCCGAACCGGGTCACGCCGGCCGACCGGCTGCCGTACGTCCTGCGCACGGCGGCCGAACTGTCCCGCCCGGTCCTGCGGGTCACCCAGGACGGCCGTCTGCTGCACCGCGAACGGCTCCGCGGCGCCGTACCGAACCGCACGGTGACCCTGACGGCACGCTGGACCCGGGGCGTGGACGCCAAGGGCGGTCCGGTGCGCGTGGAGCTGTCGGAACGCTGAGTCAGATCACCTTCAGCCGCACCAGCGCGCCCAGCGTCAAGGCTCCCGGCAGCAGCGGCAGCCACACGGTGATGATCCGGTAGGCGAGGACCACCGCCGTGGCCACGGCCACCGGGCCGCCCGCCGCCACCAGGGCCACGATCAGCGCCGCCTCGACCGAGCCGATCCCGCCCGGCGTGGGCACCAGGGCGACCGCGACCGTCGCCGCGAGATAGGCGAGGGCCATGTGCGCGGGCGGCACCGGCAGCCCGAGCGCCTGTCCCACCGCGACCAGCCCGGCCGCCTGCAACGCGGGGAAGGCCAGCGAGCCGCCCCACAGGGCGAGCGCCCGGGCCGGACGCGTGTGCACCGACCGGGCCTCGCCCAGCGCGGTCCGCAAGAAGGACAGCACGGCCGTGCGCAGCCGCCGTACCCACGCGAGCACGCCCGCCGCCACGACCAGTGCCGCCGCGACGGCCAGCAGCAGCGGGCCCACGGCCCCCTCGGGCAGGAGCGTCCCGAGCCGCAGCGCGTCCGGGAAGGCGATCAGCAGCGCGGCCAGCAGACCGAGCCGGCCGATCGACTCCGCCAGCAGATACAGGGCGAGCGCGGCGGAGGATCGGGCGAGCGGCAGCCCGCACACCGTCATGAAGCGCAGGTTGACCGCGCTTGCGCCCAGGCCCGTCGGCAGCAGGTGGTTGGCCGCGCCCGCCGCGAACTGCGTGGCCACCAGCCGCCGTTTGGGCAGCGACTCGACCACGGCACCCTGCCGGGTGAGCGCGGCGGCGACCCACGTCAGACAGGTGGCGCCGGCCGCGACCAGCAGCCAGGGCCACGCGGCGTTGCGCAGATGACCGAAGCCCTCGGCGAGCACGGACCGGTGCTCCACCGCGACGACGGTGACGAGCAGGAGCGGAAGCAGGCACAGGATCTGGCGGATCCTGCGGACCGGGAGGCGACGGGGGAGTTTGGGGAGCTCGGGGATTTGTACCGCTGTCACATCCGGAGAGGCTTCCCACCCCGTACCAACTGCGGGTTGCGGAAGCGGGGACAAGGCATTGCGTACGGTCATCGGATCCTTCGCGCGGGGGACGAGGGGTGGGGGGACGAGGGGTGGGGGGACGAGGGGTGGGGGACGTCGGGGGTGGACGACGGGCGGGAGGACGACGGAAGCACATTGACCTCAATCATGCTTGAGGTCCTACGGTCCTTCCCATGAGCATGGAGACCACAGCCTGGACCCAGCTGCAGAGCGTCATGAACGCCGAGCAGAAACGCCGCCCCCTCGCCCGCGCCACCCTGCGCCGCATCGGCGACTTCGCCCGCCCGCACCGCCACCGTATCGCCCGGTTCGTCGCACTCGGCGTGGTGACCGCGCTGCTCGCCGTCGCGACCCCGGTCCTCGCCGGACAGGTCGTGGACGCGATCGTGTCGGGCCGCGGCGAGGGCACCGTCGTACGCCTGGCGCTGCTCATCGCGCTCATCGCGGTCGCGGAGGCGGCCCTCGGCGTGCTCGGCCGACGGCTGTCGGCGACGCTCGGGGAGGGCCTCATCCTCGATCTGCGGACAGCGGTGTTCGATCATGTGCAGCGGATGCCGGTCGCGTTCTTCACACGTACTCGTACGGGAGCACTCGTCTCCCGTCTCAACAACGACGTCATCGGCGCCCAGCGCGCCTTCAGCAACACCCTGTCCGGAGTGGTCAGCAACCTGGTCACCCTGGTCCTCACCCTCGCCGTGATGCTCACCCTGTCTTGGCAGGTCACCCTGCTCGCGCTGGTGCTGCTGCCGGTGTTCGTGATCCCGGCGCGGCGCATGGGCAGCCGCATGGCCGGGATGCAGCGGGAGGCGGCGGCCCTGAACGCGGCGATGGGCACCCGGATGACCGAGCGCTTCTCGGCGCCCGGCGCCACCCTGATCAAGCTGTTCGGCCGCCCGGAGCAGGAGTCCGAGGAGTTCGCGCTCCGCGCGCGCCGGGTACGGGACATCGGCGTCCGCACGGCCATGGCGCAGTCCCTGTTCATCACCGCCCTGACCCTGGTCTCCGCCCTGGCCCTGGCCCTGGTCTACGGCCTCGGCGGCTGGTTCGCCCTGCGCGGCACCCTCGACCCGGGCGCCGTCGTGGCCCTCGCCCTGCTCCTGACCCGCCTGTACGCCCCGCTCACCGCACTGGCCGGCGCCCGCGTCGAGGTGATGAGCGCCCTGGTCAGCTTCGAGCGCGTCTTCGAGGTACTGGACCTGGAGCCGCTGATCAAGGAGCAGCCGCACGCACGATCGGTCCCCGACGGCCCGGTCCCCGTCGAGTTCGAGAACGTCCGCTTCGGCTACCCGTCCGCCGACAAGGTCTCCCTCGCCTCCCTGGAGGAGGTCGCGTCCCTCGACACCCGGGGCGGCGCCGAGGTCCTGCACGGCATCTCCTTCCGCGCCGAACCCGGGCAGACCGTCGCCCTCGTCGGCTCGTCCGGCGCCGGCAAGTCGACGGTCGCCCAGCTGCTGCCGCGCCTGTACGACGTCGACGAGGGCGCCGTCCGGGTCGGCGGCGTCGACGTCCGCGACCTGAGCGCCGAGTCACTGCGCGGCACCGTCGGCATGGTCACCCAGGACGGCCACCTCTTCCACGACACCGTCCGCGCCAACCTCCTCCTCGCCCGGCCCACGGCCACGGAGGAGGAGGTGTGGGACGCCCTGCGCCGCTCCCGCCTGGACGCTCTCGTACGGTCCCTGCCCGACGGCCTCGACACGGTGGTCGGCGAGCGCGGCTACCGGCTCTCCGGCGGCGAACGCCAGCGCATGACCATCGCCCGGCTGCTGCTGGCCCGCCAGCGCGTCGTCATCCTCGACGAGGCCACCGCCCACCTGGACAACACCTCGGAGGCGGCCGTCCAGGAGGCGCTCACCGAGGCCCTGGAGGGCAGGACGGCGGTCGTGATCGCCCACCGGCTGTCCACCGTGCGCACGGCGGACCTGATCCTCGTGGTCGAGGCGGGGCGGATCGTGGAACGCGGCACGCACGAGGAGCTGCTGGCGGCCGGCGGACGGTACGCCCAGCTGTACCGGACGCAGTTCACCCAGCGGTCGGACGGCGAGATCACGGAGATCACGGAGATCGGGTCGGCGGCGTAGACGTGGCCGACGGCTCAGGTGCGGGGGTCGGCCCCGGACATCTCGTGGGTGCGCGGATCGCGCCACTCGCTCGGGGAAACGCCGTACGCCGTGCGGAAGGCCCGGCTGAAGTGGGTGGGGCTGACGAAGCCCCAACGCCGGGCCACGGCCGACACGGTGGCGTTCCTCCCGCCGCGGCGGGCCAGTTCGCGGGCGCACTCCTCCAGGCGGCGCTGCTGCACGAGCCGTCCGATGGTGACGCCCTCGCCCTCGAAGAGCCGGTGCAGGTACCGGACGGAGATCCGGTGCGCCCCCGCGATGGCCTCGGGCGACAGGGCCGGATCGCCGAGGTTCCGGTCGATGTGCTCGCGGACGCGCAGCACCAGGTGGGCGCGTGTGTCGTCCTGATGCGTGCCGGACTGACGGGTCCGCTCGGCCAGCAGGGTGGCGACCAGGTCGACGACGCTGCCGGCCAGCCTGCCCGCGACGGCCGGTGCGAAGGAGTGGGCCGAGGTCGCCAGCGAGGCCAGGAAGGGCAGCAGCACGGTGCCGAAGCCGTCCGAGGTGCCGATGGCGGTGCCGGTGATCCGGCTCAGGTCGGGGTCCGGCAGGCCCGGTGCCCGACGGGGGAGGAGGAAGACATGGGTGGTGAACCGCGCCGGGTGGTCGAGGGAGTACGGCCGTGTCGTGTCGTAGACCAGGAGGTCGCCCTCGCGCACCTGGGCCCTGCGGCCGTCCTGGGTGAGGGTCGCCGTGCCCGACACCTGGATGCCGACGGCCAGGAACGCCTCCGGGGAGCGCGCGACGAGTGACGGCGTACGGCTGATCCGATGGGCGTCCGCCTCGATGGTGGACACCCGCAGATGGCCGAGGAGGCTGGTCGTGATCCGGCCGTGGAACGGCCCGGTGCCGTGCGGGGCGACGGTCGTGGGGACGAGCGCTCGTCCCAGCGCGTCGCGCCAGTAGGTGACCTTGTCCCCGTCGGGAACCGACGCGGTCGTCAGTACCGGGCTCAACCGGCTCTCCCCCTTCTTGCCTGTGCTGTGGATCAACAGCAGCCAATCAGGGGCAGGGTGCGGGCTCCAGGCAGAACACAGGCAGAAAGTCCGGTGGGTTCAGCCGCCGCGGAGCGCGAGCTGTTCGCGGGCCTGGGCGACGGCACTGGGATCAGCACCCGCGCCGAGGGCCAGACAGCGGGTGAACGCCTCCCAGGCCTCCGTCTCACGTCCCGCGGCCAGCAGGACCTGGCCGAGGTCGACCAGGCAGCGGCTCTCCAGGCCGGTGTTGCCGCTGTCGTGACTGAGTCCGACGGAGGTTCGCAGATGGTCGACGGCCTCGTCCCAGCGCTTCAGCAGGGCGTAGGCGCGACCGTTGCCGGTGTGCCTGTTGATCCGGGTGAAGAGGGCTATGTGCGGTTCGAGGCGGCCTTCGGCGCTGTCGACGAAGGAGAGCACGTCCAGGTTGGCGGCGATGGCCTCCTCCGCCCGGCCGGCCTCCACCAGGACGCTGCCGTGGCCGCTCATGGCCTGGAGGGTGCCGTGGATGTCGTCGGCGGCCCGGAACAACTCGACGGCCCGCCGGTTGTGTTCCGCGGCCGGCGTGTAGTCGCCGAGCCAGCGCAGGGCCCAGCCCGTGTAGAAGTGCGCCCATGCCTGCTGGACCGCGTCGTCGGCGTGCTCGGCGGCTGTGAGGGCCTGGGCGGAGCGGGCCATGCTGTCGTGGTGGCGTGCTTCGCACACGAGCAGCGCCCAGGCGTGGTAGTTGAGCTGGGTGGCCTCCAGGAGCGGATCGCCGAGCGCCTGGGCGGAAAGAGCAGCGGTACCGAAGACCTCGGGCCAGTGACCCCAGAAGATCCACTGGTCGGAGAACCAGTGCAGGGACTCGGCCACCTCCACCACGGTGGCGTGCTCGCCCGCTGCGGCGGCCCGGCGCAGCGCGGCCAGCCAGTTGGTGCCCTCGGCCTGCAGCCACGCCCTGGCTTTTCCGGCGGTCGACAGGTCGACGGTGCCCTGCCAGGTCGGCGGCGGGGCACCGTGGCCGGGCTCGTACCAGCGGCCGGCCACGATCGCGGTCCTGAGCAGCCACCCGTCCATCTCCGCGCGGGCCCGCGCCGCGTCCTCGGCGCTCTCCTCCGCTGCCAGCCGGCCGCGGGCGAACAGGCACAGCAGGTCATGGAGGCGGTAGCGGTCCCCTTGCGTACCCAGCAGACCGGCCTCGACCAGTTCCTCCAGGGTGTCCTCGGCGTCGAACAGCTGCTGCCCGGTCAACCGGGAAGCACAGGCCGCACCGACGTCCGGGCCGTCCACCAGGGCCAGGCGCCGGAACAGCCGGGCCGCCGTGGGGGTGAGCTGGCGGTAGGACAGGTCGAAGGCGGCCGACACCCGCAGGTCCCCGGCGGTCAGCGCGTCCAGGCGGCGTTCCTCGACGGCGAGACGGTCGGCCAGCCGGCGCACGCTCCAACCGGTGCGGGTGGCCAGCCAGTTGCCGGCCACCCGCAGCGCCAGCGGCAGATGCGCGCACCGCTCGGCGACCTCGGCCAGAGCGGCCGGATCCGCCGCGGCCCGCTCCTCGCCCACCAGAGCGGTCAGGAACACGGCTGCCTCCTCCGCGCTCAGTTCCCCGAGCGGCAGCCGGTGCACGCTCTCCAGCCCGGTGAGCATCCGCCGGCTGGTCACCAGCACGATCCCCGCGCCGCCGCCGGGCAGCAGCGGGCGGACCTGCGCCTCGTCACGGGCGTTGTCCAGCACCAGCAGACACCGCCGGTCGGCCAGCACCTGCCGGTACAGCCCGGGATGCCCCTGCGGCCCGGCCTTCGCCAGGTCCCGGTCGGCCACACCGAGGGCCTTGAGCACGCCCAGCATCAACTCGAGCGGCTCGGGCGGAACGTCGTCCATCCCCCGCAGCTCCACCATCAACTGCCCGTCCGGGAAGCGGTCGGCCAGCTTCCGGGCGGTGTGCAGCGCGAGGGTGGTCTTGCCGGTTCCCGGCGGACCGGACACGGCGGCGACGACGGGCGGGCGGGGTGCGGGGACGGAGGGCTCGGTCGCGGTCCCGGCCGGGGACGCTTCGGCCATGCCCGCCTCCTCGGCCAGCTCCCTCAGCCGCACCAGCTCCCGTTCCCGGCCCACGAAGTCGTCGATGCCGCGCGGGAAGGCCTGTACGCCTACGGGGCTGTAGCCGGGACTGCGTCCGGCCCGGGCGGCGGCCAGGAGCCGTTCGCGGGCCGGTTCGGCCAGGCCCAGGCCGTCGGCGAGGGCGGCCACCGTACGGCGCTGCGGGGCCGCCCGGCGACCACGTTCCAGATCTCCGATGCCCCGCACACTGACCCCCGAGGCCTCGGCCAGGCCTTCCAACGTCAACGACGCGGCGAGCCGCAGCTCCCGCAGCAGCGCCCCGAACGCCGCGCTCTCCTCGGCCAACCCGCCCCCCTCGTGCCCACCATGCGCGAGCGGAACGCCCGGACATGATCACGAGGATTGTATGGGGGTGCTGTGTGCTGGACGTGAGCGAGCGGTACGCACGGCAGGCGGCGGCCGGCGGGAGCCCCCGCGTCAGCTCGTCGCCTGTACCGCCTCGCGGATCAGGTCCGCGACCTCCTTGGGACGGGACACGGCGACGGCGTGCGAGGCGCCTTCGAGTTCGACGATCGTGGCCCCGGCCCGCTTGGCGCCGAAGCGCTCCACCTCGGGGTTGATCGCCTGGTCCGAGCCGGCGACGAGCGCCCAGGACGGCTTCGTCTTCCACGCGGCCGCGGCGGCGCTCTCCTCGAACGCGGCCGCCGCCAGCGGACGCTGGGCTGCCGCGAGGACCTTGGTGACGGCGGCCGGGACGTCCGCGGCGAAGATCTCCGGGTAGGCCTCGGCCTTGATGCTGACCTCGACCGCGGACTTCGCCCCCTCGACCGGGTACGTCCACTCCTTGAGGTTGCTGACGAGCGGCGAGAGCGGGAAGCGGCCCTGCAACTCACCGAGGCTCTCGCCCTCTTCGAGGACGTAGGCCGCGACGTAGACCAGGCCGACGACGTTCTCCGCGGTGCCGGCCACGGTGATGAGCGCACCCCCGTAGGAGTGGCCGACGAGCACGACCGGGCCGTCGATCTGGGCGGCCACGGCCGCGACGTACGCGGCGTCGGACGCCAGGCCGCGCAGCGGGTTGGGCGGCGCGATCACGGGGATGCCGTGGTTCTGCAGTTCGGCGATGACGCCGGACCAGCTGCCGGCGTCCGCGAAGGCGCCATGCACGAGAAGGACGGTGGGGGTGCGGGACATGCTGGGTTCTCCCTCTGGATGTCTCAGTGGCCAGGTGTCTCAGTGGCCGTGGAGCGCGGTGCGCAGGGTGCCGACGGCCATCGAGATCGCGGCTTCGGCGGCGTGCGTCTCGCGCAGCGCGTTGAGCATCACGAAGTCGTGGATGATGCCCTGGTAGCGGACGGCGGTGACGGGGACGCCGGCCTGGCGCAGCTTGTTGGCGTAGGCCTCGCCCTCGTCGCGCAGGACGTCGGCCTCGCCGGTGATGACCAGGGCCGGGGGCAGTCCGGTGAGCTGCTCGGTGGTGGCCCGCAGCGGGGAGGCGGTGATCTCGGCGCGCTGTGCCTCGTCGGTCGTGTACTGGTCCCAGAACCACTGCATGCCGTCGCGGCGCAGGAAGTAGCCGGTGGCGAACTGGTGGTAGGAGCCGGTGTCGAAGGCGGCGTCGGTGACCGGGTAGAACAGCACCTGCTGCACCAGCGGCACATCGCCGCGCTCCTTGGCCATCAGCGTCAGCGCGGCGGTCATGTTGCCGCCGACCGAGTCACCGGCGACCGCGATGCGGGTGGCGTCCAGGCCCTTGGACGCGCCGTGCTGCACGACCCACTGGGCGACCGCGTAGTTCTGCTCGATGGCCACCGGGTAGCGGGCCTCGGGCGAGAGGTCGTACTCCGGGAAGACCACGGCGGCGTTCGCGCCCACGGCGAGTTCGCGGACCAGCCGGTCGTGGGTGTGGGCGTTGCCGAACACCCAGCCCGCGCCATGGATGTAGACGATCACCGGCAGGGTCCCGGTGGCGCCCGCCGGGCGGACGATGCGGGCCCGGACACTGCCCGTCGGACCGCCCTCGACAGTGATCCACTCCTCGTCGATCTCCGGCTTCTCGATCTCGCCGGACTGCACCTCGTCGACGGCCTTGCGGCCCTCGGCGGGCGCCAGGTCGAAGAGGTAGGGCGGATTCGCGGTCGCCTCGGCGAACGCGGCGGCCGCCGGCTCCAGGACCGGCTGGACCGGCTCGACGGCGTCGGACATGTGGCTCTCCTGAAGTGTTGTGCGTCGACAGACGTTGTGCGTCGACCGCGGTTTCATCCACCGCGGGTTCCTCGCTCAGCACGCTAGGTCCGCGCGGCCGACCTGTCTTGCCCAGGAGCGCACCGGTGCCGACCCCACAGCGCACGGCGGTGTGGGCCAGACCGCAGACCAGGAACCGGTACCCGTTGTAAAGTGGGCAAACGCCCTTGACCTGCATAGACGCGGGCAGGGAGCCTACTTTTCGGGAGTACCTCGATGCTGCGCACCATGTTCAAGTCCAAAATCCACCGCGCCACCGTCACCCAGGCCGACCTGCACTACGTGGGATCGGTGACCATCGACGCCGACCTGCTCGACGCCGCCGACCTGCTGCCCGGCGAGCTCGTGCACATCGTCGACATCACCAACGGCGCCCGGCTCGAGACGTACGTCATCGAGGGCGAGCGCGGGTCGGGTGTCGTCGGCATCAACGGAGCGGCCGCCCACCTCGTCCACCCCGGCGATCTGGTGATCATCATCAGTTACGCTCAGGTGACCGACGCCGAGGCACGGGCACTCGAACCCCGGGTCGTGCACGTGGACCGCGACAACCGTGTCGTGGCCCTGGGGGCCGACCCGTCCGAGCCGGTGCCGGGCTCGGACCAGGAGCGCAGCCCGCAGGCCGTGGTGGCCTGAGCCCCGACTTTCGACGAACTCCGGACCAGGAGCGTGCCCATGAGCGACATCGAGATCCGCGACGACCGGGCGGCTGGCCGCCTGGAGGCGATCGGCGGCGGTTCGGGCGAAGTGGTCGGCCACATCGAGTACTTCGTCCTCGAGTCGCCCGAGGGCGCGCTCGTCCCGGTCCACACGATCGTCGAACCGGCCCACGAGGGGAAGGGCATCGCGGGCTCCCTGGCGCGCGAGCTGTACGCCACGGCGAAGCGCGAGGGCATCGTCGTCGCCCCGCTGTGTCCGTACGTCGTCAAGTGGGCCGAGCGGCACCCCGACGAGGCTCCGCCGGCCGACCCGGAACTGCTGCGGGCGGCGAAGCGGTGGCTGGTGGAGCATCCGGGCCGGTTCTGAGCGGGGCCGAGGTACGCGGGGCGCACGCCCGCGGACCCACCCGGCTCAGCCCCTTCACGCGGCGGGGTGAGTGGTGGCGCCGCCGTCGGGTACGCGGGGGAGTAGTCCAGAGCCGATGTCGACCGACTGGCCGGAGGACGCCATGACCAACCCGTACCCCGATCCCGTCCACCCGGACCCCACGCCGGGTCCCGGGCCGGGGCCCACACCCGGCCCGGACCCCCAGCCCCCGCAGCCGGGCCCGACTCCGACGCCGCCCCCGCCGGGTCCGGCCCCGACGCCACCCCCGCCGGACCCGGATCCGACGCCACCCGCGCCCGGCCCCACCCCGGAGCCCTCTCCGTCCCCGATCCCCCCGGGCCCGGAGCCGGTTCCGAACCCGGAGCCGGGACCGCCCCTGTCCTGAGCCGGCACCGCCGGTCCCAGGGCCCCGGCGCACAAAACGGCGGTGGACGACCACTGGGCCGCCCACCGCCGTTCGTCGAACCTCCGTAGCGAGTCTCCTACTCGGAGACCTCCGACCGGTCCCCGCCCCACAGCGTGTGGAACGACCCGTCCCGGTCCGTCCGCCGGTAGGTGTGCGCACCGAAGAAGTCCCGCTGACCCTGCGTGAGCGCCGCGGGCAGCCGCTCCGCGCGCAGGGCGTCGTAGTAGGCGAGGGCCGCCGCGAAGCCCGGCGTCGGCACGCCCTGGCGGGTCGCGGCGATGATGACCTCACGCCAGTCGTCCTGGGCCGCCGCGATCTCCTGGGCGAACGTCTCGTCGGACAGCAGGCTCGGCAGGTCGGCCCGGGCGTCGTACGCCGCACGGATCCGGTCCAGGAAGGCCGCGCGGATGATGCAGCCGCCCCGCCAGATCGAGGAGACCGAGCCGAGGTCGATGTCCCAGCCGTACTCCTCGCTGCCCGCGGCGATCTCGTGGAAGCCCTGCGTGTACGACACGATCTTCGAGGCGTACAGCGCCTGCTCCACGCGGTCCGCGAAGGCCCCCGCCTCGGACTCGCTCAGCGGCGACGCCTTCGGCCCGGCGAGCCCCCGCGAGGCCTGCCGCAGCGCGGCGTGCCCGGAGAGCGAGCGGGCGAAGACCGCCTCCGCGATGCCGGAGACCGGGACGCCGAGGTCGAGGGCGATCTGGACGGTCCAGCGTCCGGTGCCCTTCTGCTCGGCCTCGTCCACCACCACGTCCACGAAGGGCTTGCCGGTCGCCGCGTCCACGTGGGACAGCACCTCGGCGGTGATCTCGATCAGATAGGAGTCGAGCCGCCCGGTGTTCCACGTGCGGAAGATCTCGGCGATCTGCGCGGGCTCGTATCCGGCGACGTCGCGCAGCAGTTGGTACGCCTCGCCGATCAGCTGCATGTCGGCGTACTCGATGCCGTTGTGCACCATCTTCACGAAGTGCCCGGCGCCGTCCGGGCCCACGTGCGTCACGCACGGCGCCCCGTCCGCCGCCTTCGCGGAGATCTTCTCCAGCATCGGACCGAGCGAGTCGTACGACTCCTTCGAGCCGCCCGGCATGATGCTCGGCCCGTGCAGGGCGCCCTCCTCGCCGCCGGAGACGCCGGTGCCGACGAAGTGGATGCCCTGCTCGCGCAGCGCGCGCTCCCGGCGCCGGGTGTCCGCGAAGTGCGCGTTGCCGCCGTCGATGATCATGTCGCCGGGCTCCAGGAGCGGGGCGAACTCCTCGATCACCGCGTCGGTCGGCTCCCCGGCCTTCACCATGACGACGAGCCGCCGCGGGCGCTCCAGCGCCGCCACGAAGTCCTTGGCGGTCTCGGCCGCAACGAAGTCGCCCTCGCTCCCGAACTCCTCCACCAGCGCGTGCGTACGCGACGCCGTCCGGTTGTGCACAGCGACCGTGTAGCCGTTGCGCGCGAAGTTTCGGGCCAGGTTGCGGCCCATGACCGCGAGTCCCGTGACGCCGATCTGGGCTGAAGTGCTCATTCGGTTGGCTCCTCAAGGATCCGGGGATCCGGTTGTCGGTGGTGCCGGTCGTGCTCGTCAGTATCGCCCCTCGACCATCCTGACGTGCCGGTACGCCGACCGCGCGTCCGGGGTGTGCGGCGTTCCGCAGGCAGATACGCACGGAAGGCCCCACCTGCCTCAGCCACCGCACAACTGCCGGTTATTCCGGACTGCTTGCGCGGAAGCGCGGCCGATTGCCGCCTTGTCATGGCCTGTTCGCAGCGCTTACTTTTGCCCCTCCTGACGCATGTCGAGGGGGGCTTCTTCATGGCCGTACGCGGCCGGCACCGCCGGTATCAGCCGAACAGGATCAACCGCGCCTCGCTCACCGTCACGGCGGGCGGCGCCGGGATGGCGATGCCGCTCATCGGGGCCGGGGTCGCGCAGGCCGCCGACGTGGACACCTGGAACAAGGTCGCCGCGTGCGAGTCGACCAACGACTGGAACATCAACACCGGCAACGGCTACTACGGCGGACTGCAGTTCAGCCAGTCCACCTGGGAAGCGTACGGCGGCACGCGGTACGCGCCGAGGGCGGATCTGGCGACCAAGGACCAGCAGATCGCCGTGGCGGAGAAGGTGCTGGACGGGCAGGGGCCGGGAGCCTGGCCGACGTGCTCGGTGCGGGCCGGGCTGACGCGGGGCGGCGACACCCCGGACATCCGTCCCGCCGGGACCGGCGACAGCACTCCGAAGAAGTCGGGCAGCGGCTCCGCGGCGGACGTGCAGCCGCAGACCACGCCCCAGTCCCGGGCCGGGACCGCCGAGATGTACACGGTGGTCCGCGGCGACTCGCTCTCCGAGATCGCCGACGCCGAGCGCATCCCGGGCGGTTGGCGCGGGCTGTACACGGCCAACCGGAAGACCATCGGCTCGGATCCCGACCTGATCGTGCCCGGCCAGCGGCTGAAGCTGCGCGGCGGCCAGGAGACCGTCGGCACCACCACGACCACACAGTCCGGCAGCGGCAGGTCCACCAGCGAGAAGGCCTCTTCGAGCACCCAGAGCACCCAGAACACCCAGGACACCGAAGACAAGGCCACGACCGGCCATTCCCTGGTCTCCCCGGTGAACGCCACCCTGGGCACGCCCTACCGCAAGACGGGTTCCTCCTGGTCGAAGGGCTACCACACCGGCGTCGACTTCGCCGTGCCCACCGGCACGTCCGTGAAGGCGGTCGCGGCCGGCAAGGTCGTCACCTCCGGGTGGGGCGGTTCGTTCGGGTACCAGGTGGTGATCCGGCACTCCGACGGCCGCTACACCCAGTACGCGCATCTGTCGGCGATCTCCGTGAAGGCCGGGCAGACGGTGGGCGGCGGTCAGCGCCTCGGGCGTTCGGGCTCCACCGGCAACAGCACGGGCCCGCATCTGCACTTCGAGGTGCGGACGGGGCCCGGCTTCGGAACGGACATCGACCCGGTGGCCTATCTGAGGGCCGGGGGCGTCAGGATCTGACGCGGGTCCGGCGCCGGCCCCGGCCGCGCACCGGCAGCGGAATGAACGGGCCGCCGTAGAAGGGACCGTACAGATACGGCGGCACGTCGGTCCCCGACGGCTCCGCGTCCTCGGGGGCGTCCTGCCGGACGGGCGGGACGCTCTCCAGCCCCTGTGGTGTGCTGTCCGGTACCGGCGGGACGCTCTTGGGCACCGACGGCGACACAGGGGCCGGAACGAGCACGCCCTCCGGGACCGCGGCAGCCACCGGAGCCGGGGCGGGCACGGGTTCCTGAACCGCCGTGGTCGACGGGGTCGGGACGAGCACGCCCTCCCGCACCCCCGGCTGCTCGGGCACCCGCGCCGACGGTCCCTCGGCGGGGACCGGCTCGGCAAGCGGCGCCACCGGCTGGGCCGCGGGCTCGGGCTGCGGCTCCACGGGCTCCGCGTGCGTACGCTCCATCCGCTCCGTGGTCAGCAGGATCAGGCCGCCCGCCGCGACCACGCCGCAGCTCAGCGCGAGGGCGGTGCCCGTCGTGCCGTAGCGGAAGGTTTCTCCGAACATCGTGATGCCGACCGCGGCCGCCGCCACCGGGTTCACGACCGTGAGCGTGGCCAGCGGGGCCGCGAGGCCCGCGCCGCGGTAGGAGGCCTGGGAGAGCAGCATGCCGGCCGTGGCCAGGACGCCGATCACGGCCAGGGACGGCACGTCGGCCGTGGAGACCCCGCCCGTCCAGTCGACGGCGACGGTCTTCGTGAACACCGAGGACATGCCGAACGCTATGCCGGACGCGACCGCGAGCAGGATGCTGCGCACCGCCGGGTGCCGGTGTGCGGCCCGGCCGGCGATCATCAGCGCGATCACCGCACCGGCGGTGACGACGGCCACGCCCACCCGCTGCGTGGTGTCCAGCGACTGCGCGTCGGACGCGCCGACCAGGGAGAGCAGACCGGCGAGACCGACCGTCGCCATGATCGCGCCGCGCCACGCCGTCGCGCCGGCCCTGCGGCCGACGAACAGAGCGGCCATGGGCAGGGCGAAGACGATGGTCAGCGCGCCCAGCGGCTGGACCAGGCTCAGCGGGCCGTAGGCGAGTGCCACCACGTGCAGCAGTCCGCCCAGGCCGTTCAGCGCGACCGCCGCCCACCAGATGGGCCGGCGCAGCGGTGCGTACTGCTGACCGGGGGAGGACACCGCCACCTGCTCCTGGACGATCGCCCCGCCCGCATACGCCACGGCGGAGACGAACGACAGCAGCACGGACAACGCGAGGGCACTCATGAGCGACTCCTCTGCGTGAGGCGGGGGCGCTGGGCCCGGCGCTGCGTACGGTCGGCTTCCATAACCAATACGATCCCGCGAAAATTTCTTCCCGTCGTCGTACCTGAGCAGGCAATGGGTCCTACTGCCGATGGAGTACGAATCGGTCGCCATCATCCCCAAGGTGGGTGACCCTGGGCGGACCCCTAGTGGTCGCAGCCCCCAGAAGCCTTGGTACTACTGCTCTTCGTGGACCTCGACCCTGACCTCGCCGCGTTGCGCCAGCTCGGCGGCTTCTTCGCCCTGCGCACCGCACCGAGCCCGGCAGCAGCCCCGCAGGCCTCCCTGCCCACGCTCGCGCAGGTGTACGCGAAGGGTTCGGCGGATGTTTACGGCAATCCTATGACTTTTCGTGTACGGAAAGTAGGGGATGTCCTTCGGTCTCCCGAGGTGCGGATCGCCGCCTCGGTCGCCCAGCAGGGACTCGCTGCCCGCCTGTGGTCGGTGGCCCTCGGCTGCGCCGCCCTCCACGACCGGATCCCCGACCTCGACCCCCGGCTGCTGCACTGGGATCCCGACGGCAGCGCCCCCGACGACCTGTGGCTGTCCGCCGTACGACCGCTGCCCGCGGACGCGGAGACCCTCGCGGACGTCGTACTGCACGCCCACCTGCGGCCACTGACCGAGCACCTGCACTCCCGTTACCGAGTCGCCGAAGGCCTGCTGTGGGGCAACGCCGCCTCCGCGCTGGCGGGCGCCGCCCGGCAGCTGGACGGCTGGGCGCGGGCGCACGGCCGTACGGACGTGGCCGCCCGAGCCCGTGCCCGCACCGCGGAACTCCTCGCCCACCCCCTCCTCGCGGGCACCGGCACCCTCACCGGAACCGCCTTCCGGCGGCGCAGCTGCTGCCTCTACTACCGTGTGCCCGGCGGAGGCGTCTGTGGTGACTGTTGTTTCACACGACCCCCGCGGTCTTCCCCGCGCGCCGCATCTGGGTGACCATGAAGGCAACCAGCCGCTGAGACAGGGGGTTCCGGGTGCGAGTGGGCCTGTTGACCCGGGAGTACCCGCCGGACGTGTACGGCGGTGCGGGTGTTCACGTCGAGTTCCTCGCCCGGGAGTTGAGGTCCCTCGTCGACCTTGACGTGCACTGCTGGGGGGAGGGCCGCGCGGAGGGTGTGATCCGCCACCGCCCCTGGTCCGCGCTGGACACCGCCAACGACGCGCTGCGCACCTTCTCGGTGGACCTCGCGATGACCGCCGGCCTCGAAGGCCGCGAACTCGTCCACTCCCACACCTGGTACGCCAACCTCGCCGGTCACCTCGGCAAACTCCTGTACGGCATCCCGCACGTGATGACGGCCCACTCGCTGGAGCCCCTGCGCCCCTGGAAGGCCGAGCAACTCGGCGGCGGTTACGCCCTGTCCAGCTGGGCCGAGCGCACCGCGATCGAGTCCGCCGACGGGGTGATCGCGGTGTCCGGCGCCATGCGCGAGGACATCCTCGGCTGCTATCCGGCGCTGGATCCGGCCAAGGTCCACATCGTGCACAACGGCATCGACACCACCCTCTACCGACCCGACCACGGCACCGACGTCCTGCGCCGCATCGGCCTCGACCCGGACCGCCCGTACGTCCTGTTCGTCGGCCGCATCACCCGCCAGAAGGGCGTCCCGCATCTGCTGCGCGCGGTGCGGGACATCGACCCGGCCGCGCAGGTCGTGCTGTGCGCCGGCGCCCCCGACACCCCCGAGATCGACCAGGAGTTCCGCGAGCTCTTCCAGGAGCTGAGCCGGGTCCGCGAGGGGGTGCACTGGATCCCGCAGATGCTGCCGCGCCCCGAGGTGATCCAACTCCTCACGCACGCGGCGGTGTTCGTCTGCCCTTCGGTGTACGAGCCCCTCGGCATCGTCAACCTGGAGGCGATGGCGTGCGGAACCCCCGTCGTGGCCTCCCGGGTCGGCGGCATTCCCGAAGTCGTGGACGACGGGAAGACGGGGCTGCTCGTCCCGGTGGACGACGACTTCGAGACGGGTCTGGCACAGGCGCTGGATTCGGTCCTCGGTGACCCGGCGGCCGCGCGGGACATGGGTGAGGCCGGACGGCAGCGAGCGGTGGGCGAGTTCGGCTGGGACGCGGTCGCCCGGCGCATCGTCCGGCTCTACGAGGAGATCCTCAAGCCGGATTAGTGCGACAGGAGTTCCTCGAACAGGCGTAGCGCGACCTGCCCAGGGGCAGGAATGGATCAACCAGGGTGAGGGGAGCGGCCATGCGTCGTGGTGGTCCTTCGGTGCTCGGAATCGTGCTGGCGGGCGGAGAGGGCAAGCGTCTGATGCCGCTGACCGCCGACCGCGCGAAACCCGCGGTCACGTTCGGCGGTACATACCGCCTGGTCGACTTCGTGCTGTCCAACCTGGTCAACGCCGACATCCTGCGCATCTGCGTGCTGACGCAGTACAAGTCGCACTCGCTGGACCGGCACATCACCACCACCTGGCGGATGTCCAGCCTGCTCGGCAACTACGTCACCCCGGTCCCGGCCCAGCAGCGCCTGGGCCCCCGCTGGTACCTGGGCAGTGCCGACGCGATCCTGCAGTCCCTGAACCTCATCTACGACGAGCGACCCGAGTACGTGGCCGTCTTCGGCGCCGACCACGTCTACCGCATGGACCCGCGTCAGATGCTCGCCCAGCACATCGAGAGCGGCGCGGGCGTGACGGTGGCCGGGATACGCGTCCCGCGCGGCGAGTCGTCGTCCTTCGGCGTGATCAGTCCCGGCTCCGACGGCCAGGCGGTGGAGCGCTTCCTGGAGAAGCCCGCCGACCCGCCCGGCCTGGCCGACGATCCCGAGTGCGTGTTCGCCTCGATGGGCAACTACATCTTCACCACCAAGGCCCTCATCGAGGCGCTGCAACGGGACGCCGAGGACGTGAACTCGGTGCACGACATGGGCGGCTCGATCCTGCCGCAGCTCACCGACCGCGGCGAGGCCCAGCTCTACGACTTCAGCGCCAACCACGTGCCCGGCGAGACCACCCGCGACCAGGGCTACTGGCGGGACGTCGGCACGCTCGACGCGTACTACGACGCCCACATGGACCTCATCGCCGAGCGCCCCGCCTTCAACCTCTACAACCGCAGCTGGCCCATCTACACCCACTCGGGTCAGCTCTCCCCGGCCCGTTTCAACTCCGGCGGCATCGCCAGCGAGTCCATCATCAGCGCGGGCTGCCTGATCCGCGGCCAGGTCACGCGCTCGGTGCTCTCACCGGGTGTCGTGGTCGACCCGGGAGCCGTCGTCCAGGGCTCGGTGCTGCACGACAACGTGCACATCGGGCGGGGCGCGGTGGTGCGCGGCGCCGTCCTGGACAAGAACGTCGAGGTGCCGCCCGGCGCGACGATCGGCGTGAACCCGGAGCGGGACGCCGAGCTGTACACGGTGTCCAAGGGTGGAGTGATCGCGCTGGGCAAGGGCCAGCGGGTGCCGTAGAGCCTCGGTGCGTTCCGTGTCGTCAGCGCCCGGGGTGCGCTGATTGGCCCCATGTGCCACACCAGTCCCGCCTCTTTCGTGGAGGCGGGACTTAATCCGTTGTTAACTGTGCGTAGCTTGATCGTACTTGACCGTAATCGCCTCTGGGCGGTTGACTGCTGACTCACCCTTCGTCGACGCGAGGCAAGCCATTGACTTCTGACCTGCTCGCACCTCTCGACCTGGCGTTCTGGAACATGGAATCCGCCGAGCACCCCATGCACCTGGGCGCCCTCGGTGTCTTCACGGCACACTCGCCCACCGCCGGCGCCCACGCGGCCGATCTGCTGTCCGCCCGGGCCGCCGCGGTGCCCGGACTGCGGATGCGGATCCGGGACGTGTGGCCCCTGGGCTTCCCCGGGGCCTTCGGCGGCGCGGCGCGGGAGCCCGCTCCGGACTTCGACCCGCTCGCCCACGTCACCCTGCACGCCCCCACCGCGGACTTCCAGGCCGAGGCCGGCCGGCTGATGCAGCGGCCGCTGGAGCGCGAGCGGCCCCCGTGGGAGGCGCATGTGCTGCCCGGGGAGGACGGTGTCTCGTTCGCCGTGCTGTTCAAGTTCCACCACGCCCTGGCCGACGGTCTGCGCGCGCTGACGCTCGCCGCCGCGATCCTGGACCCGATGGACGTGCCGGCCCGCCGTCCCCGCCCCCTCGAGCCGCCCCGCGGCCTCCTCCCGGACGTCCGCAGACTGCCGGGGCTGGTGCGCGGCGCCCTGTCCGACGTGGGCCGAGCCCTCGACATCGGCGCCTCGGTCGCCCGCTCCACCCTGGACGTGCGCACGTCCGCCGCCCTCACCGCCCGGTCCACCGGCACCCGCCGCACCGCCGGGGTGGTCGTCGACATCGACGACGTGCACCGCGTCCGCAAGGCCGTCGGCGGCACCGTCAACGACGTCCTGATCGCCGTCGTCGCGGGCGCCCTGCGCCGCTGGCTGGACGAGCGCGGCGACGGCAGTGAGGGCGTGGCGCCCCGCGCCCTGATCCCCGTGTCCAGGCGCCGCCCGCGCACCGCCCACCCACAGGGCAACCGGCTCTCCGGGTACCTGATGCGGCTTCCCGTCGCGGACCCGGACCCGCTGGGCCGCCTGGCCACGGTGCGTACGGCCATGGACCGCAACAAGGACGCCGGACCCAACCGGGGTGCCGGCGCCGTCGCCCTGCTCGCCGACCACGTCCCGGCGCTCGGCCACCGGCTCGGCGGCCCCTTCGTGGGTCAGGCCGCCCGGCTCTGGTTCGACATCCTGGTCACCAGCGTGCCCCTGCCCGGCATCGGCCTGAAGCTCGGCGGCAACCCCGTCACCGAGGTCTTCCCCTTCGCCCCGCTGGCCCGCGGGCAGTCCCTCGCGGTCGCCATCTCGACGTACCGCGGGCGCGTGCACTACGGGCTCGTCGCCGACGCCGAGGCCGTACCGGATCTCGACCGGCTGGCCCTCGCCGTGACCGAGGAGGTGCAGACGCTGATCACCGCCTGCGACCCATGATCGTCGCGGGTTTGGTGCTGGGACCGGCGCTCCGTAGAATGCCCTGTTCGAAAGCGGTCGTCGTCGGAGCGCCGCGCGAAACACCCCAGGGAACGGCAGCGGCCATGACGGTGACAGACAACGGCTCGGCGACCACGGACGAGATCGTCTACGGTCCCGGCATCGACCCGGAGCGGCTCGCCGTCTGCCTCAGCGTGCTCGAGGAGCTCGACAAGCTGGACGTCGACCACCCCGACGCGATCACCGTGCGCCGGGCCACCGCGGGCATCTACCGCAGCGTCAAGCAGCGCCGCCGCCAGGAGCGCCGGGCCGCCAAGACCGCGCACGACAAGGCGGTCACGGAGGCCACGGCGACCGGCTCCGCCCAGCGCATCGACGACGAGACGGAGGGCATCCTGCCCTCGTCGGCCACCGGGGAAGGGAAGATCGCGGGGATACTCCAGCGCCCGCGCTCCTGCTACACCTGCAAGGCCCGGTACGTGGAGGTCGACTACTTCTACCACCAGCTCTGTCCCGACTGCGCCGGCCTCAACCGTGCCAAGCGCGACGCCCGCGCCGACCTCACCGGCAAGCGCGCCCTGCTCACCGGCGGCCGCGCCAAGATCGGCATGTACATCGCGCTGCGACTGCTGCGCGACGGCGCGCACACGACGATCACCACGCGCTTCCCGAAGGACGCCATCCGCCGCTTCAAGGCCATGGACGACTCGGCGGACTGGATGCACCGCCTGGAAGTCGTCGGCATCGACCTGCGCGACCCGGCGCAGGCCGTGGCCCTCGCCGACCAGGTCGCCGAGGCGGGCCCCCTCGACATCCTCATCAACAACGCGACACAGACCGTGCGCCGCCTGCCCTCCGCCTACGCCGCCCTGGTCGAGGGCGAGAGCGCCCCGCTGCCGGCCGGTGAGCTGCCCGCCCACCACGTCATCGGCGCCTTCGGCTCCGGCGCGGTGGACGGTCTGGCCGCGCTACCCGCCGGAATCTCCGGCATGGACGCGCAGCAGGTCGCCGACCTCGCCCTGGTCGCGGGCAACGCCAGCGTCGCCCGGCACCTCGACGGCACCGCCATCGACGCGGGCGGGCTCGTCCCCGACGTCGTCGACAGCAACACCTGGGTGCAGACGATCGAGCAGATCTCCCCGGTGGAGCTCCTCGAGACCCAGCTGTGCAACTACACCGCGCCGTTCATCCTGATCAGCAAGCTCCGCCCGGTCATGGCCGTCGCCGCCACGAAGGCGACCAGCAAACGCGCGCACATCGTGAACGTCTCGGCGATGGAAGGCGTCTTCGGCCGCGGCTACAAGGGTGCCGGCCACCCGAACACGAACGCCGCCAAGGCCGCGATGAACATGGTGACGCGGACCAGCGCCCAGGAGATGTTCCAGGCCGACGGCATCCTCATGACCTCGGTCGACACCGGCTGGATCACCGACGAGCGCCCCCACTACGACAAGCTGCGCCTCGCCGAGGAGGGCTTCCACGCCCCGCTCGACCTGGTCGACGGAGCGGCCCGTGTATACGACCCGATCGTCCGCGGCGAGGAGGGCGAGGACGTGTACGGCGTCTTCCTGAAGGACTACGCGCCGGGCAAGTGGTAGGACACTGATTCGCCGGCCCCGATGGCCACGAACCCGAACCGGGCTCTACGACGAAGGTAATGGGCGATCGCGCGGCCGCGCCCGGTCTCGGGCACCCGTGCTCACCGTTCGGTGCTCAGCGGTGTCCGCGCAGCCGCTCGTGCACGGCGTACGGCGCCGACGTGTACGCGGCCCGTACCCGCGTCCCCCCGTCCACCAGCAGGTCCGCCCCGGTCACCCACTGAGCCGCGTCCGAGGCCAGCCACACCACGGCCCGCGCCACGTCCTCCGGCTCGCCGATCCGCCCGAGCGGCAGCCCTGCGGCCACCTCGCGCTCGCCCGGTTCCCAGACGAATCGCGCCATGTCCGTGCGGACGAGGCCGGGCGAGACGGAGTTGACCCGTACCTTCGGGGCTAGTTCGCCCGCGAGCTGCCGGGTCAGGTGCAGCAGGGCCGCCTTGCTGGTGCCGTACGCCCCGACGCTCGGCCCGACATGCCCGGCGCCCTCCGTGCAGACGTTCACCACCGCGCCGCCGTGCTCGCCCATCCAGGCCCGCCAGGCGCACCGCACCAGCCGCAGCGGCGCCTCCACGTTGACCGTGAACGCCTGGCGCCAGGCGTCCGGATCGGCCTCCATGAGCGGTCCGTACGGCTGGTTGGTCGCCGCGTTGTTGACCAGCACGTCGATCCGCCCGAACTCCCGCAGGACCAGCTCCGTGACCCGTGAGAGGTGGGCCGGGTCCGCGACGCTGCCCGCCAGGCCGATGCCGCCCAGTTCCCCGGCGGTCCGTCGCACGTCGTCGGCGTCGCGGGCGGTCACGCACACCAGCGCCCCGGCGCCGGCCAACTGCCCCGCGACGGCCCGCCCGATGCCGCGTGTGGCGCCGGTGACGATCGCGGCCCTGCCCTCAAGTCCGTACGACGACGTCATCGGCGTACCGTCTCATGACGAACCGTCAGTCGACAGCCCCGAGACGGGAGTTGCGCGCCGCCACCAGCTCCAGCACGGTGCGCCAGTCCTCCAGGACACCCGCGTCGAACCCGGCGAACCAGCCCTCCTCGTCGGCCTGGCGCAGGCGCAGCAGGTCGTCGTCGGTGGCAGCGTCGCCCGTGGCGTGTCCGCGGACGAGGGCGAAGACGCGTTCGCCGAGCAGGGCGCGGACCGCGTCGGCGGCGCAGTCCGCCTGCGCGGCCTCGTCGCCCGGCCGCAGCAGCGGGCCGATCGCCTGGACCAGGCCCGCCACCTGGAGCTCCTTGTCGGCGGGCCGGGTGCGGCGCAGCAGGGCGGCGGTCCGCAGCGCGTGTTGGTGGAGATCGACTCGGCCGCCGCCGAGAGGGGGCGCGGCCCACGCGCCCCGGCAGGCGTTCAGCAGATCCATCAGCTCTTCGACACTGCGCAGCTCCATGCGCCAGTCCTCCCGCCGGACAAGCCGTATGGTCCGCCAGCAGATCATGGCCGGCTTGCGAATCGGCCAACGGGATCTGAACTGCGTCGCCTGTCCGGCGGCGTAGGCCATACGGGGGAGTCCCAAACGGTGCATGATGTTACGAACAGGCACATATCATGCCTGGTCGAACACGGGACGACTCCGGATAGTTACCCTTTGTTTTCAGCCCTATCGAGCGGCCTCCCGCTCATTTGGTTAATCTGTAGGCGACGGACGGCAGCACGGGGTCCTACCCACACCCAAGGTCCGTCATGGGACACGCCCGTTCACCACGGCTTGACCTCGTACGACCAACCGGCGCCACCGCGTCCGAACTGCTTCCAGCCACACCCGAGCGGGCGCCGAGGACCAGGTCGTTGACTGGCAGGCATGCCCCGAGGGTGACCCGACACATAAGGAGTGCGCGGTGACACCGGAGAAGACGAATCGCGAGCAACGCCCCAAGGAACGCCCGGAGCGTGCGGGCCGCCGGCCCGGAGAGCTCGGCAGCCTCGACGTGTGGGCCCGGTCCGCCCCCATCCGCCTGGCCGGTTACGAGGACGACCTCGCCGAGCCCCACATCCTGCCCAGCGTGGACTGACCGACCGGGACAGGACCCGTCGCGATCGCCGAAGGCATGGGCGTGCGAAACTCACGCCCATGCTGATCAGAGAAGCCGTGGCCGAGGACTGGCCACGGATCTGGCCTTTCTGGCACCGGATCGTCGCCGCCGGCGAGACCTACGCCTGGGACCCGGACACCTCCGAAGAGGCGGCCCGCGCCCTGTGGATGGCCCCGGCCAAACGCGTCTACGTCGTCGAGGACGACACCGGCGCCCTCGTCGCCTCCGCCTACCTCACCCCCAACTACGGCGGCCCCGCCGCCCGCATCGCCAACGCGGGCTTCATGGTCGACCCCGACCAGGGCGGCCGGGGCTTCGGCCGCGCCCTCGCCGAGCACATCCTGGACGCGGCGAAGGCCGAGGGCTATCGGGGCATGGTGTTCAACGCCGTCGTCGAGACCAACCCGGCCGTGAAGCTGTGGACCTCCTTCGGCTTCACGATCCTCGGCACGGTCCCGGACGCCTACGAACACCCCCGGCACGGGCGCGTGGGCCTGCACATCATGTACAAGGCCCTCTAGCACACCTCTGCTCCAGAGCACCTCTACTCGAGAGGCGCCGTCCGCTGCCACGGGTGCCGCTCCTCCAACTGCTCCGCCACCGCTAGCAGATCCGCCTCCGACCCCGGCAGCCCCACGAGCTGTACGGCGCAGGGGGCGCCGGAGGGCAGGGTGCCGAAGGGGACCGACATCGCCGGCCAGCCGGTCAGGTTCCACGGCGGGGTCAGCGGCGAGTAGTTCGTGTTCGCCAGGACGTTGCGCAGCCAGCCCCGCTCGTGCCAGGCCGCGGCCTGGGGGGAGCGGCGGGCGAGCGCCGGGGTGAGCAGCACGTCGTACTCGTCGAAGAACGGCTCCAGGCGCCGGCGCAGCGCCTGACGCGCCTCGCCGGACTGGACGGTGTTCACGAAGCGCCGGCCCACGGCCGCGTGCACCCGGGTGCGCCGCGTCAGCAGCCGCCGGTCGAGGCTCTCCGCGTCCACCGCGGTGCCGGCCGTCCAGTGGGCGAGCGAGGTGAGGCTCAGCGACAGGGGGTACGGCGGATCGGCCCGGCGCACCCGGTGACCTGCCTTCATGAGCAGCTCCGCCGCCTCCCGCACCGCGGTCGTATACGGCTTGGTGACGGCGACGCCGGCGATCGGGCTGCGCAGGGAGACGGCGACCCGGTGTGCGGCGGACGGGTCCTTCCGTACGACCTCGGTGTCCGCGAGGACCGACAGCAGCAGGCGCGCGTCCTCGACCGTGGTGGTGAGGGGCCCGTTCTCGGACATGCCGAACCAGGTGCTGGTGCCCGCCGGGACCACCCCGGGGCCCGGCTTGATGGTGACCAGGCCGCAGTTGGCCGCCGGTATGCGCAGGGAGCCCATCCCGTCGTTGCCCAGCGCGACCGGCACCAGGCCGGCGGCGACCGCGGCCGCGCTGCCCCCGGACGAGCCCCCCGCGGTGCGCGAGGTGTCCCACGGGTTGCGGGCGGTGCCGTGGACGCCCTCCGAGGTGCCGAAGACGCACAGTTCCGGCACGTTGGTCAGCCCCACCACCACCGCACCCGCCGCCCGCAGCCGGGCCACGGTGACATGGTCCTCAGTGGCGGGCGTCTCGGGCGTCGCCGCGGAGCCGACGCGCATCGTCTCGCCGCGCACGGCGAGGTTGTCCTTGATCGCCACGGGCACGCCCGCCAGGGGCAGTTCGCCCAGGTCGCCCCGCGCGGCCACCTCGTCGGCCTCGGCGAGCGCCGCCTCGGCCCGGACCACCCGGAACGCCCCGACACGACCGTCGAGCCGCTCGATCCGGGCGAGGTGCTCGGCCACCACCTCCCGGGGAGTGGCGCGCTTCTCGCGTACGGCGGCGGCGATCTCGGTGGCGGTCCGGCCGACCCAGTTGGTCACGGGCGCTCCTCGGGAGGCTACTGGTGGGTACGTAGGGAGAACTCTGCCCGTGACCGGACGCCGCGTCGAGAGCGTTCGCGCTTGGACATTCGGAACGGTCTTCTTGGACTTTTCGAGGTCCGGCGATCGCTACCGGCGACCGACCCGGCAGGTCATCCGATCAATGGCCCAACTTCCGTGCCATCGAGCCCCATTGACAGGCCGAGAGGGCAAGCCAATCATCAGGCCTCCGATGAATGGGAGTCGCTGATGAGAAAACGGCTGAGACTGGTCGGCGTCATGGCGGTGCTGATGGTGCTCCTGGCACCGGTTCCGGCCCTCGCGCGGCAGGAGCAGGCTCCGCCGGTCACCGTGCCCGCCCTCTCCGACTGGACGCCCGCCTCCGGCAGCTACGCCTTCCGGCCCGGCTCCCGTCTGGTCGCGGACAGCCCCGCCGAACGCCGTGTCGCCGGCACCCTGGCCGACGACCTCAGGGCGGCGGGCCACGGCCGGGTCCCGGTGGTGACCGGCGGCGCCCGCGCCGGTGACATCGTTATCGACGTACGGCCGGGCCGGGCGGCGCTCGGTGACGAGGGCTACGAACTGCGTGCGGGGGAGCGGCTGTCGGTGACCGGCGCGACCGAGACCGGCGCCTTCTACGGCACCCGGACCCTGCTCCAGCTCCTCGCGCAGGGCGACCGGATCCCCGCGGGACGCACCGTCGACGTGCCCCGCTACAAGGAACGCGGCGTCGGAGTCTGCGCCTGCTACATCAACATCTCGCTGCCCTGGCTGGAGAACCTCGTCCGCGAGATGGCGTACCACAAGCTCAACCAGCTGCTCCTCGAACTGAAGGTGAAGAGCGACGCCCACCCCGAGGCCAACACCTGGGGCTACTACACCAAGGACCAGATCCGCCGCCTGGTCGCCCTCGGCGAGCGGTACCACGTGGAGATCATCCCCGAGATCAACTCCCCGGGACACATGGACCCGTGGATAGAGAACCGGCCGGATCTGCAGCTCACCGACTCCGACGGCGCCAAGCAGCCCTCGCGCCTCGACATCACCCAGCCGGCCGCCTTCGACTACTACACGAGTCTGATCGACGAGTACGCCCAGGTCTTCACCGCCGGCTCCTGGCACATGGGAGCCGACGAGTACATGCTCGGCTCCGACTTCGCCAAGTACCCGCAGGTCCTGCGGTACGCCCAGGAGAAGTACGGCCCCGACGCCACACCGCAGGACGCGTTCATCGACTTCGTCAACCGGGTCCACGCCTACGCGGCGGCCAAGGGCAAGAAGCTGCGTATCTGGAACGACGGCCTCACCGGTGCCAACACCGTGCCGGTGACGGCGGGCACGACCGTCGAGCACTGGCTGAACGTGGCGACGAAGCCGAGCCAACTCCTCGCACAGGGCTACCCGTTGATGAACGCGGCCTACGCGCTGTACCTCGTCCGCGGCGGCTTCCACAGCGACACCAAGGGGCTGTACGACCAGAGCTGGGACCCGCGCAGCTTCGAGGGCGAGAAACTGGCCTCCAGCGACGGCATCACCGGCGCGAAGATCAGCCTCTGGCCCGACAACGGGCGCGGCGAGACCGAGAACGAGGTCTCCGTCGGCCTGTGGCCCGCGCTGCGGCACGTCGCCCAGGCCACCTGGGGCGATCCGCACCCCGACGCCACGTACGCCGCGTTCACCGCGCGCGGCACCGCCGTCGGGCACGCACCGGGGTGGCGGGACCTGACCCGGGTGCCGGTGGCGGACGGAACGTACACCTTCGACGCGGACGGCCGGTCCTTCGACGCCGAGGTACGGCGCACGGCCGACGGCTATGTGACCCTGCGGACCGACGAAGGCTGCCTGGAGATACGTGGCGGCAAGCTCACGCTCAACGTGCCGCTCCAGCCGGGTGTCGCAGCCGCCCCGCAGGCCTGCGACGCCGCGAACACCCTGCAGCGCTGGGAGCTGGAACCCGCCCAGGGCGGCTACCACCTGGTCATCGCGATCACACGGATGGCTGTGAGCGCGGACGCCGACGGTGCGCTCGTGCAGTACCCGCCCGACCAACGCCCGCCCGCCCTCTGGCACTTGACCGCCCACTGACGCGAGGAGCATCCACCATGGCCGTGTCCCGACGCCTCTTCGTCACCGCCACCTCCGCCGCCACCGCACTGGCCGTGACCGGAGTGGCGGCCCCGCCGGCGTCCGCCGCGGCGGACGGCCCCCGTCAGCTCATCCCCGTCTCCCCGGACGACACCGAGGCCGACCTGGTCCGCAAGGCCTCCCAAGTGAAGCCCACCGCACGGCAGATCGCCTGGCAGCGCCTGGAACGCACCGCTTTCCTGCACTTCGGCGTGAACACCTTCACCGGCCTCGAATGGGGCACCGGCGACGAGGACCCCGACGTCTTCCAGCCGGTCGGTCTCGACACCGACCAGTGGGCCGGAGCCCTGCGCGACGGCGGCTTCACACTCGCCATCCTCACCGTCAAGCACCACGACGGCTTTGTCCTGTATCCCTCCCGCTACACCGACCACACCGTGGCGTCCAGCAGTTGGCGGGGCGGACAGGGCGACGTACTGCGCTCGTTCGCCGACTCCATGCGCCGCCACGGCATCAAGGTCGGCGTCTACATCTCGCCCGCCGACGAGAACCAGTACCTGCACGGCGTGTACGCCAACGGCAGCCCCCGGTCCGCGCACACCATCCCCACCCTCGTCGACGGCGACGACCGCACACCCCAGCGGTCGTACACCCTCCAGGCCACCGACTACGGCGCGCACATGCTCAACCAGCTCTACGAGGTCCTCACCGAGTACGGCCCGGTCGACGAGGTCTGGTTCGACGGTGCCCAGGGGCACATCCCGCCGGACAAGGTCGAGAAGTACGACTGGGACAGTTGGTACTCCCTGGTGCGCACGCTCGCGCCGGACGCCTCGATCGCCGTCTCCGGGCCCGATGTGCGCTGGGTCGGCAACGAGGGCGGCTCGGCGCGCGAGGACGAGTGGAGTGTCGTACCGGTCACCGAGAAGGACTACGGGCGGACCGACTTCGCGCTCTCCTACGACGCGGCCGACATGGGCGGCAGAGACGCCCTGGTGGCCGCCCGGCCGGTCGCGGACTACCTCCAGTGGTGGCCCGCCGAGAGCGATGTGTCCATCCGGGACGGCTGGTTCTACCACGCCGACCAACAGCCCAAGAGCGTCGAGCAGTTGACGGACATCTACTTCCGGTCCGTGGGGCGCAACTCCGTGCTGTTGCTCAACGTCCCGCCGGACACGGACGGGTTGCTGCCCGCAGCCGACGTGGTCCGCCTGCGGGAGTTCCGCGAACGGGTGGACCGGGAGCTGCCCGAGGACCTGGCGGCCGGAGCACGGACCACCGTCGTGCCGGGGCGGGTCACCCTCGACCTGGGGGTCGAGCGGGAGGTGGACCGGATCCGGCTGGCGGAGGACATCCGGGAGGGGCAGCAGGTCGAGAGCTTCGTGGTCGAGGCGCAGCTCGAAGGCGCGTGGACGGAGGTGACGCGCGCCGGGACCGTCGGCGCGAGCCGGATCCTGCTGCTGGCCGCTCCGGTACGGGCGCGGCGGTGGCGGGTACGGGTGACCGGGGCGCGGGCGGCCGTACGGATCGCGGAGTTCGGGCTGTACCGGTCGCGGGTCTGAGCGGGCCCCGGCGGCTCAGCGCAGGTGGCGCTCGAAGAAGGCCATCGTGGTGTCCATCGAGCGCGGCCACTGGGAGTAGAAGGTGTGGCCCTCGCCGGAGTAGGTGCGCAGCTGGACGTCCTTGCCCGCCTTCTCGAACGCGGCCACCGTCTGCCGGGTCCAGGCGATGGGGCAGGTGTCGTCGGCGGTGCCGTGGTGGATGAGCAGCGGCTCGGTGACCCGGTCCAGGTAGGTGATCGGCGAGGCCTCTTTCCAGAAGGTGGGGTTCTCCTCGGGGGTGCCGTGCGCGGCCTCGATCTCGGCGACGATCGGGTCCCCCTCGGGGCGCTGGAACTGGTCGATGTTCTCCTCCGGGCGCGAACTGACCGGTGCGAAGGCGACGGCGGCGTCGAACAGGCCCGGGGCGACCACCAGGGTGTTGTAGACGACGCCGCCGCCCATCGACCGGCCCAGGAGTCCGATGCGGTCGCCGTCGATCTCCGGCCGCCCGGACGAGCGCAGGGCCATCGCGGCCGCGATGACGTCCTCGGTGTAGCCGAGCCGGAGGTTGACGTTGTTGTCGGGGTCTTTGTCCGACCGCGCGTGGTTGCGGTAGTCGGTGTGCAGGACGACATAGCCGTTGCGGGCGAGGAGGTCCTGTTCGCGGGCGAGGCCCCGGCCGGTGGTGTAGACGGCGGGGTCGATGTAGCCGTGGGCCAGGACCAGCGCGGGGAACGGTCCCTTGCCGGTCGGGATGTTCATGAGGCCCGAGATCGTCAGCCCGTTCGCCTCGTACGTCACCCGGTAGCTGGTGTAGGCGTCGGTCCGGGCGAGGACGGTGCCGAGCCGCAGGCCGGAGCCCTTGTGCTCGCGTTGGATCAGGCCCGGGATGGACACCGGGTTCACGGGGGTGCGGGTGGGGGAGGGCGAGACGGAGGGGGAGCGGGTGGGCGCAGGCGGGCTGGTGCGCGCCGCTTCGCCGTCGCCGTCTCCGCTGCAGCCGGTCGCGGCCACCAGCACCAGCGCGGCGGCGACACAGGCCGTACTCCATGACCGCATACGGCCATTGTCGCCCGAGCGGCGACGACGGGCACCCGTTTCCCGAGCCTTCAGCCTCCCCGTGCCACCCCGGTACTGTCCCGGCCGATCAACCGCGGCACCGGCACCCGCACGGTCCGGGCCGGGCCGCCGTCCAGCAGGGCCGTCAGCTCCGTGGCCGCCGTACGCCCGAACTCCACGCTGTCCCGGGACAGCGCCGACAGCCAGGGCTTGACCATGCGGCACAGGGCCGAGTCCTCCCAGGCCACCACCGAGACGTCGGCCGGCACCGAGAAGCCCAGCTCGACCGCGGCGGCGACCCCGGCGACGGCCATCACGTCGTTGTCGTAGATCAGGGCGGTCGGGGGAGTGGGCACTTCCAGGACCCGGCGGGTGACGGCCGCGCCCGCCGCGTCGGAGTAGTCGGTGGGCACCGACTCCACCTCGGTCAGACCGCGCCGCCCGGCCTCGGCCCGCAGCGTACGGATCCGGCGCTCGGTGTGCGCGAGGCCGGCCAGGCCCGCGATGTGCACGATCCGCCGGTGGCCGAGCGCGTACAGCTCGTCCACGACCGAGGCCATGGCGCCCCCGTCGTCCGCCCACACGGTCGACAGCCCCGGGTGCCGTTCGTCCGGGGCGCCGCCGATCACCACGGCGGGCAGGCCCAGTTCGTCGAGCAGGTCGGGCCGGGGGTCGTCGGTGCGCGGGTCGACCACCAGCACGCCGTCCACGCGGTGCTCGGCCCACCAGCGCCGGTAGACCGCGCACTCGTCGTCGACATCCTCGACCACCTGGAACAGCAGTCCGAGATGGCGCTCCGCCAGCACCTCCTGGATGCCCGAGACGAGTTGCAGGAAGAAGGAGTCCAGGCCGAGTGTCTCCGCGGGCCGGGCGAGCACGAAACCGACCGTCGCGGCGCCCTCCCCGGACAGTGCGCGGGCCGCCGTACTGGGCCGCCAGCCCAGCTCCTCCGCGACCCGCCGCACCCGGTCGCGGGTCTCCTCGGAGACCCCCGGCCGGCCGTTCAGCGCGAAGGAGACGGCGCTCTGGGAGATCCCGGCGTGCCGCGCGATGTCCTTCATCGTCGGCCGACGGGCCGGCGATCGCCTGCCTGACAAGGTGCTTCTCCATTCCTGCGACGCATTCCCGGCCCAGTATGCACTAATGCGCTTCAGCACTCGCGACCTTAAGCGCATTAGTAACTAAAGAAATTAGCTGCGCGGAAGTTGTTGACGGGCCCGTGGAGCGGCGTGCAGGGTCTGCCACGTCGACCAATTCCGCCGCAAAGGAGGACGGTTCACGGTGCCCGTTTCCCGCAGAACCCTCGCTGTCGCTTTCACCGCCTGTCTCGCCCTGTCACTGAGCGCCTGCGGCTCGGGAGACGACGGCGGTGGCTCGACCGACGCCTCCGGCAAGGTCGAGGGCGACATCACCTTCCAGACCTGGAACCTGAGAGCCAACTTCAAGCCGTACTTCGAGGGCGTGATCGCCGACTTCGAGAAGAAGTACCCCGGCACCCACGTCAAGTGGGTCGACCAGCCCGCCGAGGGCTACGCCGACAAGATCAGCGCGGACGCCGCCGGCGGCACCCTGCCCGACGTCGTCAACGTCTCGCCGGACCTCGTCGCCCCGCTCGCCAAGGCCGGCCTCGCGCTCGACCTCGACAAGGCGGCGCCGCAGTACAAGAAGGAGTACCTGGCGGGCGCCTGGGCCAGCCACGAGATACCGGGCATGACCGGCACCTACGCCTTCCCCTGGTACCTCAACACCGGCCCGCTCTTCTACAACAAGTCCCTCTTCGAGGAGGCGGGACTCGACCCCGACCAGCCGCCGAAGACGTACGACGAACTCTTCGCCGACGCCCTGGACCTGGCCGACAAGAGCGACGGCGAGGTCGCCACCCTCGCCAACGTGCCCACCATCGAGGACTTCGGCCGCTACGGCGTCGAGCTCATGAACAAGGAGGGCACCGCCTTCTCCTTCAACGACGCCAAGGGAGTCGAACTCCTCACCAAGTACAAGGAGCTGTACGACGCCAAGGCGCTCGACCCGCAGGCGCTGACCGCGACCCCCGAGTCCTCCGGCAAGAAGTTCCTCACCGGGGCCGTCGCCATGAACCCCGGCAGCGCCCTGGACCTCGGCAACTTCAAGAAGCAGGCGCCGAACCTGTACAAGAACATCGGCATCACCGACCAGATCACCAGCACCGGCCACGTCAACATGTACGTGATGGGTGTGATGGTCAACGCGCAGACCAAGAAGACGCCCGCCGCGGTCGCCTTCGCGCACTTCGTCACCGACGCCGAGCACCAGATGTCGTTCGCCAAGCAGGTCGCCATCTTCCCGAGCACCGCGGGCTCGCTCGACGACCCGTACTTCACCAAGGAGGACGGGACCGACGAGACACGGGTGCGGGTGGCGGCGGCCAAGTCGCTGAAGAACGCCGTCAATTACACGCCCGTGCTGTTCAGCGAGCAGATGAAGACCGCGCTGCGCAACGAGATCGCCAAGGCGCTGCAGGGCAAGGAGAGCCCCAGGGAAGCGCTTGACAACGCTGTCGAGGCCTGCGACCGGCTTCTGCAGCAGCAGGGATAGAGCGCGATGGCCACGTCCGCCGTCTCCCGGGTGCGGCGCCAACTGCCCACCAGTCCCTGGCTGTTCGCCGCCCCCGGGTTGCTGATCATCGGCGCGTTCATCCTCTACCCGTTCGTCTCCACCCTGGTCAACGCCTTCACCGACCGCCGCACGTTGATCCCGGGCGAGTTCGTCGGACTCGCCAACTTCCGCGAACTGCTGCACGACGACATGTTCTGGATCGGCCTGCGCAACAGCACGCTGTACGTCCTCGGGGTCGTCCCCGCGCTCGTGATCCTGCCGCTGCTGCTCGCGCTGCTGGTGCAGAAGAACATCCCCGGCATCGCCTTCTTCCGGTCCGCCTTCTACACCCCGGTCGTCGCGTCGATCGTCGTGGTCGGACTGATCTGGGTGTGGCTGCTCGACGAACGCGGTCTGGTCAACTCGCTGCTTGAGACCGTCGGGGTCGGCCGGATCGGCTTCCTCAGCGACCAGTGGCTGCTCCTGCTGAGCGCCATGACCGTCACGGTCTGGAAGGGCCTCGGCTACTACATGATCATTTACTTGGCCGCGCTGGCGAACGTACCCCGTGAACTGCACGAGGCGGCGGCGGTCGACGGAGCGGGCGCGGTGCGCCGCTTCCTGACGGTCACCGTGCCGGCCGTCCGCTCCACCATGGTCCTGGTCGGGGCCCTCTCCTCGGTCGCCGCCTTCAAGGTGTTCTCCGAGGTCTACCTGATGGCCGGCCCGACCGGCGGCCCGGCGGGCGAGGACACCACCCTCGTGATGCTCGTCCAGCGCACCGGCACCGGCCTGACCGGCCGTGTCGGCTACGCCTCCGCCATCTCCGTCGTCGTCTTCGTCGTCACCGTCGCCCTGATGCTGCTCGTGCTGCGGGCCGACCGGAGGGAGGAGTCATGAGCGTCATGGAGAAGGTACGGCCCGCTTCGACGCCGGCCGTCCCCCGCGAACCCCGTGTCACCGACGAGCACGGCCGCCGTGTACGGGTGTGGGAACTCGCCCTGCGCTACGCACTCCTGCTCGCCGTACTCGCCCTGACCGTCGGCCCGTTCCTCTGGCAGCTGTCGACCTCGCTGAAAGGCCCCACCGAGGACATCTACAGCTCCCCGCCGACCTTCCTGCCCGGCCATCCCACCCTGCACAACTACGAACGGGTCGCCGACACCATCCCCGTGTGGGACTACGCCTTCAACTCGCTGAAGGTCGCCGCCGCCAACGTCGTCACCAACTGCGTCGGTGCGGCCCTCGCCGGATACGCCCTGGCCCGGCTGCGCTACCGCGGCCGCCGCGCGGCCACCCTCGCCTTCATCCTGGCGATGCTCGTGCCCGTGGAGGGCATCATCATCGCCCAGTTCACGACCATGCGGGAGCTCGGCCTCAACAACACGCTCGTCGGCGTGGTCCTGCCGGGCTGCATCGGCGCCATGAACGTCCTGCTGATGCGCAACGCCTTCCTCAACCTCCCCTACGAGATAGAGGAGGCGGCCTATGTGGACGGCGCCAACGTGTGGCAGCGGTTCCTGCGGATCGCCGTGCCGTCGGTGAAGGGAACCCTCGCCGTCGTGGCGATCTTCGCCTTCATGGGCGCCTGGGACGACTTCCTGTGGCCCCTCATCGTGCTGAGCGACCCGGACAAGTTCACGCTCACGATCGGCCTCAACTATCTGCACGGCACCTTCGCCAACGACGAGCGGCTCGTCGCCGCGGGCACGGTGATCGCCGTGGCACCGCTGATCGCCCTCTTCGCCTGTCTGCAGCGGTACTTCTTCCGCGGGGTGGGCGAGGGCGCGGTCAAAGGCTGAACCACCCCCTGCTTTCAAGGACACCGCTTTCAAGGACACCGCTTTCAAGGACACCGCTTTCAAGGACACTGCATGCCTCCTGCCGTGCGCTTCGGCGTCAACTACACCCCCAGCGAAGGGTGGTTCCACCACTGGCTCGACTTCGACCTCGACTCCGTGCGCGCCGACCTCGACTCGATCGCCGAGCTGGGTCTCGACCACGTCCGGGTGTTCCCGCTGTGGCCGTACTTCCAGCCCAACCGGTCCCTGATCCGCACCCGGGCCGTCGACCAGCTGGTGCAGCTCGCCGACGCCGCCGCCGAACGCGGGCTCGACGTCAACGTGGACGGTCTGCAGGGGCACCTGAGCAGCTTCGACTTCCTGCCGGCCTGGACCCGCACCTGGCACCGGCGCAACCTCTTCACCGACCCGGACGTGCTGGAGGGCCAGGCGGCCTACCTGCGCACGCTCGCCGCCGCCCTCGCCGACCGGCCCAACTTCATCGGCATGACCCTCGGCAACGAGGTCAACCAGTTCTCCGCGGGCCCGCATCCGGACCCCGACCGGGCTTCCGTGACGCAGATCGACGCCTGGCTGGACCGCATGCTCGCCGCCTGCGAGGAGGGCGCCCCGGGCCGGCTGCACCTGCACGCCGAGTACGACGCCACCTGGTACCAGGACGACCAGCCCTTCACCCCGGCCCAGGCCGCCCGCCGCGGCGCCGTCACGGCCGTGCACTCCTGGGTCTTCAACGGCACCGCCCAGCGCCACGGCCGCACCTCCGTGCCGACCGAGCACCACGCCGCGTACCTCGTCGAGCTGAGCAAGGCGTGGGCCGACGACCCGCACCGGCCGGTCTGGCTCCAGGAGGTCGGCGCGCCCGCGCCCCTGATCCCGGCCGAGCACGCCGCCGCCTTCACGGAGGCGACCGTCGCGAACGCCCTGGACTGCCCCGACCTGTGGGGAATCACCTGGTGGTGCTCCCACGACGTGTCCCGTGACCTTGCCGACTTCCCCGAACTCGAATACGGCCTCGGCCTGCTCACCAACGACCGCAAACCGAAGGACGCGGCACGGGTGCTGGCCCGCGCGGCGAGCGAGCGCACGTACGCGCCGCCCGCACCCCGCACCACGGCGCTCGTCGTTCCGGCGGACCCCTCGACCCGGTCGCGCTGCGCACCGGGCGGCCCCGTCTTCGACGCCTTCTTCCGACTGGTCGCCGACGGCGTCCGCCCGACCACCGTCCTCGACACGCGCGCCGAGGACCGGCAGCATCTCGCCGCGCGCGGCATCACCGACGTCCTCACTCCCGACCAGGTACTCCCTCTCCCACAAGGACCCCACGGAGGCACCCGCTCGTGAAGCCCACCAGACGCACCGTCCTGCTCGCCGGAGCCTGCGCCGCTGCCGCCCTGCTCCCCTCGCTGCCGGCGGCGGCAGCACCCAAGGCCGCCGCCGCGCTCCAGCCCTACGCCTCCTACTGGTATCCGGACTCGCTGCCCCCGGGCACCCCGGGCACCGGCATCACCTGGCGCGGTCTTAAGTCCTGGCGGGCGACCGACGACCCGGACCTCGCCTTCAACGCGGCGTCCGTGCCGCTCGCCGCGCGCTTCACCCCCACCCCGGCGAACGCGACGGCCCGTACCGGCCAGGCCCGTATCCAGTCGCTGGTGTCCTTCGGCCCCACGGCGAGCAACCCCTCGCAGGGCTCGGCCACCGCCGACTACTACGCCCTCACCCACTGGGCGTACATCGACGAGCTGGTCTTCTGGGGCGGCTCCTCCGGCGAAGGGCTGATCCTCGCTCCGAACGCGCCGATCGTGGACGCCGCCCACCGGCACGGCGTGCCCGTGCTCGGCAACGTCTTCCTGCCGCCGGCCGCCTACGGCGGGCAGCTGCAGTGGACCCGGGACCTGGTGCAGAGGGACACGGCGGGGCGCTACCCGCTGGCCGCACAGCTCGTCGCGGTGGCGTCCGCGTACGGCTTCGACGGGTGGTTCGTGAACGCCGAGACCGGCGGCGGGGACACCGCCCTCGGGACGGCCATGCAGGGGTTCATGCGGGAGCTGAAGTCGCTGGCCGCGGCCGCGGGGCAGCGGGTGACCTGGTACGACTCGATGACCGTGAACGGGGCGGTGAGCTGGCAGGGAGCCCTCAACGCACAGAACCAGGCGTTCTTCCAGGCCGCCGACGACATGTTCGTCGACTTCCGCTGGTCGGCGAGCGGCCTGGCGGCGTCGGGGACGCGCGCCGAGCAACTGGGGCGCAGCCGCTACGAGCTGTGGGCGGGCGTGGACGTGGAGGCGGGCGGCTGGAACACGTCCGAGAACTGGGACGCCATCGTGCCGGGCGACCGGCCGCACGTCACGTCGCTCGGGCTGTACCGGCCGGAGTGGACGCGCAACCAGCTGCCCGCCGACGGCCGGGCTCCGGGCGCCTTCCACGCCGCCGACGACCGGTTCTGGACCGGGCGCTCCCTCGACCCGTCCCGGCCGGACGGCACGGACAGCTGGCGGGCCCCGGCGGTGTCGGTCGCCGACCGGTCGACGGTGACCTCGGTGCCGTTCGCGAGCGTGTTCAACACCGGGCACGGGCTGCGGTGGTACGAGGAGGGCGTCGTCACCTCGGACGCGCCCTGGAACCATCTGGGACTGCAGGACCGGCTGCCGTCGCGGCGGTGGGTGGTACGGACGGAGGGGGAGCGGCCGGCCGTCTCCTTCGACTTCGCGGACGCGTGGCGGGGCGGCAGCAGTGTGCTGGTGGACGGTGAACCGGACGCGCCCGTCACGGTGGATCTGTACGCTTCACGGCTCCCGATCACTGTGGACACGGTTGTCGAGCTGACGCATCGGACGGACGTCGGGCGTGTGAACGTCGAGCTGGCGATCGCGACGGCCGAACCCGGCGAGGTCGGCACGCCACCGCCGTACACATATCTGCCTGTGAACTCGGTCAACGGCTGGCACACCGTGACGGTCCCGCTCACGGGCCTGTCCGGCACCGTGCACGCCATCGGCGTCCGGCTCACCGCCGACGAGGGACCCGTGAAGTGGCGGCTCGGCGGCCTCGCCGTACGCGACGCCCGGCCGACTCCCGCTCCTCCGCAGGGCTTCCGCGTCACGGCCGCGAACGGCGGCGACCTGCGCCTCGCCTGGCACCCCGCCCCCGGTGCCGTCAACGAAGCGACGGCGCCGGCCACACGCCACTACACCCTCCACCGCCTCCTCCCCGACGGCACCCGTCGCTTCCTCGGCGGCACCTGCCAGCACGCCTACTTCGTCGCCGGCCTCCAGCCCGAGCAGGGCGAGCGGGCCGCGCGGTTCGAACTGCGTGCCGTGGGGGAGCTGTACACGTCGTCGGCCCCCGTCACCGTGACCCACCCCTGGTAACCACCCGCCCCACCACCCGCCCACGGACCCCTTACGGAGCACTCCGCATGCATGACGACCGCAGCCTGGTCGAAGCCCGTCTCAAGCGCGTCCTCGACGAGCGCGTCCGCCCCGCCGTGTACCCCGAGTCCGCACCGCTGCAGGTGGCGGTGTGGCACGCGCCCGGCGAACCGGTGCCGGTGGCCGAGGGGCTCGCGGCCGAGCCCGAGCCGATCGAGGTGGGCGCCCGGTGGGGTGCCCCGTGGGGCACGAGCTGGTTCCGGGTCACCGGGACCGTGCCCGAGGCGTGGGCGGGCCGGACCGTCGAGGCGATCCTCGACCTCGGCTTCGACGAGAACATGCCCGGCTTCCAGTGCGAGGGCCTGGTCTACCGGCCCGACGGCACCCCGGTGAAGGGTCTCAACCCGCGCAACCAGTGGGTCCGCGTCGGTGCGCCCGTCGAGGGCGGCGAGGAGGTGCGCCTGCACGTCGAGGCCGCCTCCAACCCGGTCATCCTCGACTACCACCCTTTCCTGCCCACTCAGTTGGGTGACAAGGAGACCGCCGGCAGCGAGCCGCAGTACACCCTCACCCGCATGGAACTGGCCGTCTTCGACGAGACGGTGTGGCAGCTGGTGATCGACCTGGAGGTGCTGGGCGAGCTGATGGCGGAGCTGCCGGTGGAGTCCGCGCGCCGCTGGGAGATTTTGCGGGCGGTCGAGAAGGCCCTGGACGCGATCGACCTCCAGGACGTCAACGGCACGGCGGCACAGGCCCGTTCACATCTCGGGCCGGTACTGTCCACGCCCGCCGTCCCCTCCGCCCACCGGATCAGCGCCGTCGGCCACGCCCACATCGACTCGGCCTGGCTGTGGCCACTGCGCGAGACCGTACGCAAGGTCGCCCGGACGACCTCGAACATGACCGCCCTCCTGGACGACGAGCCCGACTTCGTCTTCGCCATGTCGCAGGCCCAGCAGTGGGCGTGGGTGAAGGAACATCGGCCCGAGGTGTGGGCGCGGGTGAAGAAGGCGGTGGCGGACGGGCGGTTCGTACCGGCCGGCGGGATGTGGGTGGAGTCGGACACCAACATGCCGGGCTCCGAGGCGATGGCCCGTCAGTTCGTGCACGGCAAGCGGTTCTTCCTCGACGAGTTCGGCATCGAGAACGACGAGGCGTGGCTGCCCGACACCTTCGGCTTCGCCGCCGGACTCCCGCAGATCATCAAGGCGGCCGGCTCCAAGTGGCTGCTGACGCAGAAGATCTCCTGGTCCCAGACCAACCGGTTCCCGCACCACACCTTCCGTTGGGAGGGCATCGACGGCACCCGCATCTTCACGCACTTCCCGCCCGTGGACACCTACAACTGCTCGATGAAGGGCAGCGAGATCGCCCACGCGGCCCGCAACTTCAAGGACAAGGGGGTCGCCCGCCACTCCCTCGCCCCCACCGGCTGGGGCGACGGGGGCGGTGGCACCACCCGGGAGATGGTCGCCAAGGCGGCCCGGCTGCGGGACCTCGAAGGCTCGGCGACGGTCGTGTGGGAGACCCCGGGGGAGTTCTTCGAGAAGGCCGAGGCCGAATACCCCGAGCCGCCCGTCTGGGTCGGCGAGCTCTACCTCGAACTCCACCGCGCCACCCTCACCAGCCAGGCGAAGACCAAGCAGGGCAACCGGCGCAGCGAACACCTCCTGCGCGAGGCCGAACTGTGGGCGGCCACGGCAGCCGTACGCACCGGATCCCCCTACCCCTACGAGGACCTGGACCGCATCTGGAAGACAGTACTGCTGCACCAGTTCCACGACATCCTGCCCGGGTCGTCCATCGCCTGGGTGCACCGGGAGGCCCGCAGGACCTACGAGCGGATCGCCGGAGAGCTGACCGGCATCATCGACGCCGCCCAGCGCGCCCTGGCCGGCGAGGGCGCGACCCCGCTCGTCTTCAACGCGGCGCCGCACACCCGCGACGGCGTTCCGGCGGGCGCCGCACGTACCCCCGCCACCGGGGCCCGGACGGCACGCACCGACCGCCCCGGCGGCGGACACGTCCTCGACAACGGCCTCCTGCGCGTCGAGATCGACGCCCGTGGCCTGGTCGTCTCCGCCTACGACACCGAGGCCGACCGCGAGACGATCGCCCCCGGGCGGGCCGCGAACCTCCTCCAGCTCCACCCGGATTTCCCGAACATGTGGGACGCCTGGGACGTCGACGAGTTCTACCGCAACACGGTCACGGACCTGACCGACGCGGACGAGGTCGCCCCGGACGGGGACGGCGTGCGGGTCGTACGGTCCTTCGGCGCCTCCCGCGTCACCCAGCTGCTGTCGCTCGCGCCGGGGGAGCGGCGGCTGGTCCTGGACACCGAGGTCGACTGGCACGAGACGGAGAAGTTCCTGAAGCTCGCCTTCCCGCTCGACGTGCACGCCGAACGGTACGCGTCCGAGACCCAGTTCGGGCACTTCCACCGGCCCACCCACACCAACACCAGCTGGGAGGCGGCCAAGTTCGAGGCGTGCAACCACCGCTTCGTCCACCTGGAGGAACCCGGCTGGGGCGTGGCGGTCGTCAACGACTCGACGTACGGCCACGACGTGACCCGCACGGTACGCACCGACGGCGACCGCGGTACGACGACAACGGTCCGGGTTTCCCTGCTCCGCGCCCCGCGCTTCCCCGACCCCGAGACCGACCAGGGCGTCCACCGCTTCCGGCACGCCCTGGTGCCCGGCGCCGGCATCGGGGACGCGGTCCGCGAGGGCTGGCGGATCAATGTGCCCGAGCGGCGGATCAGCGGCGCTCAGGAGGTCGCGCCGCTGGTGACGGTCGACAGCGAGGCCGTCGTCGTCACCGCCGTCAAGCTGGCCGACGACGGCAGCGGTGACGTGGTCGTCCGGTTCCACGAGGCACACGGCGGCCGGGCCCGGGCCACGCTCACGGCCGGCTTCGAGGTGGCGGGCGTCACCGTCACCGACCTGCTGGAACGCCCGTTGCCCGAAGCATCGGCGCCCCGGCGGGACGGCGAGCGGATCGCCGTACGGCTGCGGCCGTTCGAGTTGATGACGCTCCGGTTGCGCCGGGCATGAGAACGGTCGCGGGGGCCGATGCGGACACGAACCCGGCTATCGGCCCCGAGCGGCCGGCGCCGACAGCGGGGAGGGGCTTCCGAACCGCACCGCGACGCCCGGCGAGTAGAGGACACTGACCGGCGGCCCGGTCGGCTGGGGCAGGCCCGCGGCCGTCAACAAACCGTCGTCCAGGTCGAGCAGTTCGGCCCGGAACAGCGGCCACGGGTCGTGTTCGTTCGGCAGGTGCATCGTGCGGCCGTGCCACGAGACGTGCAGACCCCACCGTGCCGTCAGGAACCGCTCCAGCGGGGTGGGTTCCGCGATCGGGTGGCCTATGCGAACCGCCGTGCGGCTCGCGGGGCCGTTGCCTCGGGAGCCCCGTCGGCGGCAGCTGTAGGTGATCACATCACGCTCGCGGCGCAGGCGCATCGCCGACCACGTGTAGGGCAGCCGGACCCCGAGCCGGCCGATCAGTACCGGGAGCAGGCGGGCCGCGTCCAGGGAGCGGAAGACGACAGCGCGGCGGCCCTGGTCGTCGACCGAGTACAGCCGCACGTTCGTCTCGCAGAACGTGCCGAGATACGGCAGGCCCGGCCCCGGTCCCAGGCCCACGCCGCGCATCCGGAACGGGACCAGACCGACATAGGTCACTCCGTCCAGGGTGTCCGGGCGGGTGCCGGCGGGCAGCAGTCCCGCGACCCGGTCCGGCTCCACCGGCCAGTGCAGGAAGGTCAGTTCGTGCCAGCCCTGCACCAGGGTGGGCCGCCGTACGGGCCGTGGCGTGGACAGGGTGACCGGCTCGATCTGCATACCGCAGCGTGAGGTGATCAGCGGACCTCGTCAACGACCTGGGAGCGCAGCCACTGCTCCACCTCGCCCACATGCGCGGCCGCCGCCGCCCGCGCCGCCTCCGGATCGCGGGCGACCAGCGCGCGGTGGATCGCGGCATGCTCGCGGCGGGTGCGGGCGAAGGCGCCCTCCTCCTGGTAGCCGCGCCAGACGCGGGCGCGGAAGGTGCGGGAGGACAGGCCGTCCAGGATGGCGGCCATGGTCTCGTTGCCGGCGGCCGTGGCGATCTCGCGGTGGAAGGCCAGGTCGTGGGCGAGGATCACCTCCGGGTCCTCGGTGGCGTTCATCGCCGTCAGGTGCTTCTCGACCTCGGCGAGCTGGTCCGAGGTGATCCGGGCCGCGGCCAGCGCGGTCGCCGTCGACTCCAGGATGCGGCGCACCTCGAGCAGCTCCACCAGTTGCGGGCCGCGCGAGAGGTCGGCGACCACGCCGAAGGTCTCGAGGAGGTCGCCGGCCTCCAACTGCGTGACGTAGATGCCCGAACCGTGCCGGGCCTCCAGCACGCCCAGCACCGTGAGCGCGCGGATCGCCTCACGCATCGAACTGCGGGAGATGCCCAGCTGGACCGCCAGATCGCGCTCGGTGGGCAGCCGCTGGCCCGGCTCCAGCCGCCCCTCGCCGATCATCGCCTTGATCCGCTCGATGGCGCGCTGCGTCACGGTGCCCTTCTGGGGGGCTGTCTCGTCCACGCCATTCCTCCACTCACCAGGTGCGCCCGAAGTCTAACCACCCGAGTGGTCGGACCACTACGGCCAAAACTCGGGGAAATGTGCCGCCGAAGGGTGTTCTTTCGGCCGAGTGGTCTGATAAGTATGCGGACATCTGCTCGACACGCTCGATGAGGAGCCGCCAGATGCCCGGCAGGACAGTGGAGAAGCGGAACAGGTTTCGGATGTTCGGTGCGGTGGCCGCGGTCACCGGCGCCACGCTCGTGCTCGCCGCATGCGGCAGCACCAAGGACGACACCGCCGACTCGGCCGGCAGCGGGGGAGGCGACGGGACCGGCAAGGTCGGCGTGATCCTGCCTCTGCTGACCTCGCCGTTCTGGCAGTCGTACAACGACTACGTGCCCAAGACGGCGAAGTCCGAAGGCGTGGACGCGATGAAGACGGTCAACTCCAACAGCGATCCCTCGCAGCAGATCACCGACATCAACAACGTGCTCAACCAGGGCATCAAGGGCCTCGTCGTCGCGCCCCTGGACAGCGCCGCCATCGAGGCCGGCCTCGACCAGGCCGAGCGCAAGGGCGTGCCGGTCGTCGCGGTCGACGTGGCGCCCGACAAGGGCAAGGTCGCCATGGTCGTCCGGGCCAACAACGTCGCGTACGGCGAGAAGGCCTGCCAGTACCTCGGCAAGGAGATCTCCTCCGGCAAGGTCGTGCAGATCATGGGCGACCTCGCCTCGGTCAACGGCCGTGAGCGCTCCGAGGCCTTCCGTTCCTGCGTGAAGAAGAACTTCCCGAAGCTGAAGGTGCTGGAGATCCCCGCCAAGTGGGAGTCCGACACCGCCGCTTCGAAGCTGGACACGCTCCTCAACGCCAATCCCGACATCAAGGGCATCTACATGCAGGCCGGCGGCGTCTACCTCGCGCCGACCCTGCAGACCCTCAAGTCGAAGGGGATGCTGAAGAAGGCCGGCCAGGCGGGCCACATCACCATCGTCTCCAACGACGGCATCCCGCAGGAGTTCGACGCCATCCGCAAGGGCGAGATCGACGCCACGGTCTCCCAGCCCGCGGACCTGTACGCCAAGTACGGCATGTACTACATCAAGGCGGCGATGCAGGGGAAGACCTTCGAGCCCGGCCCGACCGACCACGACTCGACGATCGTCAAGCTGCCCAGCGGCATCCTCGAGGACCAACTGCCCGCGCCGCTGGTCACCAAGGAGAACGTCGACGACCCGAAGCTGTGGGGCAACACGGTCTGATGAGCACGCCACTTGTGGAAGCGCGAGGCGTCGTCAAGCGCTACGGCCCCACCACCGCCCTCGCCGACGGCAGGCTCACCGTCCTGCCCGGCGAGTCCCACGCCCTGGTCGGGCGCAACGGCGCGGGCAAGTCCACCCTGGTCACCCTGCTCACCGGGCTCCAGGCACCCGACGAGGGCACGGTCCGCTTCGACGGCGAACCGGCGCCCCCGCTCACCGACCGGGACGCCTGGCGCCGCAAGGTCGCCTGCGTCTACCAACGGCCCACGGTCGTCCCCGAGCTGACGGTCGCCGAGAACCTGTTCATCAACCGCCAGCCGCTCAAGCGGAGGTTCATCAGCTGGCGCCGCCTCAAGGCCGAGGCCACCGAGCTTCTCGACGCCTGGGACGTGCACGTCGACCCCGAGGCACGCACCGCCGACCTCAAGGTCGAGGACCGCCAGATGGTGGAGATCGCGAGGGCGTTGAGCTTCGGCGCCCGCTTCATCGTCCTCGACGAGCCGACCGCCCAGCTCGACAACCGCGAGATAGAGCGGCTCTTCAGCCGGATGCGCGCCCTGCAGGAGTCCGGGGTCACCTTCCTGTTCATCTCGCACCACCTCCAGGAGGTGTACGAGGTGTGCCAGACCGTGACCGTGCTGCGCGACGCCCGCTGGATCACCACGGCTCCGGTCGCCGACCTGCCGAGGGCGGCGCTGGTGGAGGCCATGGCGGGGGAGTCCCTCGAGACGATCGCCGAACAGGCCGTACAGGAAAGGATCGTCGACGACACCGCCCCCGTTCTCCTCGACGCCCGCGGTCTCAGCTCCGAGTCTTTCGAGAACGTCGATCTGACCGTCCGTCGCGGCGAGGTCGTCGGCCTCGCCGGATCCAGCGCCAGCGGAAAGATCGAGCTCGCCGAATCGCTCACCGGACTGCACACCCCGACGAGCGGCACGGCTCAACTCGACGGCAAACGGCTCCCGTTCGGCGACGTCCAGGCCGCTCTGAACGCCGGCGTCGGCTGTGTCCCCCGTGACCGGCACGCCCAGGGCCTGGTCATCGGCATGACCGTCGGCGACAACGCCACCATGAGCGTCCTCGACCGGCTCGGCCGCTTCGGCTTCGTCGGCACCGAACGCAAGCGCGCCGTCGCCACCGAGCTGATCGAACGCCTCGACGTGCACACCGAGGGGCCCGACCAGCCCGTCTCCGACCTGTCCGGCGGCAACGCGCAGAAGGTCGTCATGGCCCGCGCCCTCGCCTCCGACCCGCGCCTGCTGGTCCTCATCAACCCGACCGCGGGCGTCGACGTGAAGTCCAAGGAGTCCCTGCTCGCCCGCGTCGACAGCGCCCGCGAGGACGGCACCGCCGTCCTCGTCGTCTCCGACGAACTCGACGACCTCAGGCGCTGCGACCGCGTCCTCGTCCTCTTCCACGGCCGTGTGGTCGCCGAGCACCCGGCGGGCTGGCGCGACCACGAGCTGATCGCCTCCATCGAAGGAGTGGACCATGGCTACAGCATCTCCCCGGGGGACAACCCCCGGACCCCCGGCCCGGAAGGGGGAAGCCGGGGTGACTGAGACGAAGGCCCCGCCGATCACGCCCCCGCGGGTGCCCGACCCGCGTGCGGCCAAGACCGTCCTGCTGCGCCGCGCCCGCGAACTCGCCCTCGTCCCCGCCCTGTTGCTGCTGATGGTGCTCGGCGCGGTGGTCAACGACTCGTTCCTCACCGAACGCAACCTGATCTCGATCCTCGGCGCCTCGGCCGCCCTCGCGATGGTCGTGCTGGCCGAGTCGCTGGTGCTGATCACCGGCAAGTTCGACCTGTCCCTGGAATCCGTCGTCGGCATCGCGCCTGCCGTGGGCGCGCTCCTCGTCCTGCCGGTCGCCCAGTCCGGCTGGGGCACCGAGTTCCCGGCCGTCCTCGCCATGCTGGCGATCCTCGTGGTCGGCGGGGCGATCGGCGCCTTCAACGGCGTCCTGGTCGTCAAGTTCAAGCTGAACGCGTTCATCGTGACGCTCGCGATGCTGATCGTCCTGCGCGGTCTGCTCGTCGGCGCCACCAAGGGCAAGACCCTCTTCGGCATGCCCGACAGCTTCTACTCGCTGGCCACCACCACCTTCCTCACCATCCCCATGTCGGTGTGGGTCGCCGCGCTCTCCTTCGGCGCCGCCGGGTTCGTCCTCAAGTACCACCGCATCGGGCGGGCCCTGTACGCCATCGGCGGCAACGCGGACGCGGCCCGCGCGGCCGGTATCCGCGTCGAGCGCGTGATGCTCGGCGTGTTCGTCGTCGCGGGCGTCCTCGCCTCCGTCGGCGGCATCATGCAGACCGGCTACGTGGGCGCGATCAGCGCCAACCAAGGCCAGAACATGATCTTCACCGTGTTCGCGGCCGCGGTGATCGGCGGCATCAGCCTCGACGGCGGCAAGGGCACCATGTTCGGCGCCCTGACCGGAGTACTCCTGCTCGGTGTCGTGCAGAACCTGCTCACCCTCGCCCAGGTGCCGTCCTTCTGGATCCAGGCCATCTACGGCGGAATCATCCTCGTCGCCCTCATGATCGCCAGAGTGACGACAGGACGCGCCCAGGACTGACCACCCCCGCCCCCGCTCCCGACCGAAAGGCCCTCTGTGTCCCCGACGCCCGGCCCCCCTTGCCGCATCTCCGCGCTCGACACCCACGACATCCGTTTCCCCACCTCGCGCGAGCTCGACGGCTCCGACGCGATGAACCCGGACCCCGACTACTCGGCCGCGTACGTCGTGCTGCGTACGGATGCCGAGGGCGGTCCGGAGGGGCACGGTTTCACCTTCACCATCGGGCGGGGCAACGAGGTCCAGGTCGCCGCGATCCACGCGCTGCGCCACCATGTGGTCGGACGGTCCGTCGACGAGGTGTGCGCCGACCCGGGCTCGCTCTTCCGGGACCTGATCGGGGACAGCCAGCTGCGCTGGCTCGGGCCCGAGAAGGGCGTGATGCACATGGCGATCGGCGCGGTCACCAACGCCGTGTGGGACCTGGCGGCCAAGCGCGCCGGCAAGCCGCTGTGGCGGCTGCTCGCCGAGGCCGACCCCGAGTGGCTGGTCGCCCAGGTCGACTTCCGCTACCTCACCGACGCGCTCACCCCGGAGGAGGCGCTGAAGCTGCTGCGCAAGGGCCGGGAAGGAGCGGCCGAGCGCACCGCCGACCTCCTCGCCCGCGGCTTCCCCGCCTACACCACCTCCCCGGGCTGGCTCGGCTACGACGACGAGAAGCTCACCCGGCTCGCCGCCGAGGCGGTCGCCGACGGTTTCCGGCAGATCAAGCTCAAGGTCGGCGCCGACCTCGACGACGACATCCGGCGCTGCCGCGTCGCCCGCCAGGTCGTCGGCCCCGGCATCCGCATGGCGATCGACGCCAACCAGCGCTGGGACGTCGACGAGGCGATCCGCTGGACCAGGGCACTCGCCGAGTTCGACCCGTACTGGATCGAGGAGCCCACCAGCCCCGACGACGTCCTCGGCCACGCCGCCATCCGCAAGGCGGTGGCCCCGGTCAAGGTCGCCACCGGCGAGCACGTGCAGAACCGGGTCGTCTTCAAGCAGCTCCTCCAGGCCGGCGCCGTCGACGTCGTCCAGATCGACGCGGCCCGTGTCGCCGGCGTCAACGAGAACCTCGCCGTGCTGCTCCTCGCGGCCAAGTTCGGCGTGCCGGTCTGCCCGCACGCGGGCGGCGTCGGCCTGTGCGAACTCGTCCAGCACCTGTCGATGTTCGACTACGTGGCGCTCTCCGGCACCACCGAGGACCGCGTCATCGAGTACGTCGACCATCTGCACGACCACTTCCTCGACCCGGTGGTGATCCGCGAGGGTCACTACACGGCACCCGCCACGCCGGGCTTCTCGGCCGCCATGCGGCCGGAGTCCATCGCGCGGTACACCTTCCCCGACGGCGCCTTCTGGGCCGCCGACCTCGAGACGCACAACGACGAGAACAAGAAGGGACAGGCGGCATGAGCGACTTCGAGGGCCTCAAGGCCCTGGTCACCGGCGGCGCCTCCGGCCTCGGCCGGGCCACCGCGGAACTCCTGGCCGCGCGCGGCGCCCAGGTCGCCGTACTCGATCTGGACCCGTCGTCGGTGGAGAAGCCGCTGCTCGCCTACCGGGCCGACGTCACCGACGACGCCTCCGTACGCACGGCCGTCGCGGCCGCCGCCGCCGACCTCGGCGGACTTGACGTCCTGGTCAACAACGCGGGCATCGGCGCCCAGGGCACCGTCGCGGACAACGACGACGAGGAGTGGCACCGCGTACTGGACGTCAATGTCGTCGGCATGGTGCGCGTCGCCCGCGCCGCCCTGCCCCACCTGCGGCAGTCCGCGCACGCGGCGATCGTCAACACGTCGTCCATCGCGGCCACCGCGGGCCTGCCGCAGCGGGTGCTGTACAGCGCGACCAAGGGCGCCGTGTACTCCCTCACCCTCGCCATGGCCGCCGACCACGTCCGCGAGGGCATCCGCGTCAACTGCGTCAACCCCGGCACCGCGGACACCCCGTGGATCGGCCGCCTGCTGTCCAAGGCCCCCGACCCGGCCGCCGAACGCGCCGCCCTGGAGGCCCGCCAGCCCACCGGCCGCCTGGTCTCGGCCGACGAGGTCGCGGGCGCCATCGCCTACCTCGCCAGCCCCCTGTCCGGCGCCACCACGGGCACCTCACTCGCCGTCGACGGCGGCATGCAGGGCCTGCGCCTGCGGCCGGCGGGCCAGTGAGCACACTCGGCCGCGGCGGCGTCCAGGTCAGCGAACTCGCCTTCGGCGCCGCCGCGATCGGCAACCTCTTCACCGAGGTCGGCGAGGAGCAGGCGCACGAGGCCGTGACCGCGGCCCGGCAGCGCGGGATCCGCTACTTCGACACCGCCCCGCACTACGGCATCGGCCTGTCCGAACGCCGCCTCGGCGCGGCCCTGCGTGAGCATCCGCGGGACCAGTACACGATCTCGACCAAGGTGGGCCGCCGCCTGGAACCCACCACGGAGACCGGCGACGACCTGGCGAACGGCTTCGCCGTCCCCGCCACCCACCGCCGCGTGTGGGACTTCACCGCCGACGGCGTACGACGCACCCTGGAGGCCAGCCTCGAACGTCTCGGCCTCGACCGCGTCGACGTCGTCTACCTACACGACCCCGACGACCACGCCGAGCAGGCCTTCCGGGAGGGCTATCCGGCCCTGGAGAAGCTCCGCTCGGAGGGCGTGGTCGGCGCGATCGGCGCGGGCATGAACCAGTCCGAGATGCTCACCCGCTTCGTCCGCGACACGGACGTCGACGTGGTGCTGTGCGCCGGCCGCTACACCCTGCTCGACCAGGGCGCGCTCACCGAACTGCTCCCGGCGGCGGTGGAACGCGGCACGTCGGTGGTGGTGGGCGGCGCCTTCAACTCCGGTCTCCTGGCGGACCCGAAGCCGGGGGCGACGTACAACTACGTCCAGGCACCGGCCGAGGTGCTGGACCGGGCCCTGCGGCTCAAGTCCGTCGCCGACCGCCACGGCACCACCCTGCGGGCCGCCGCCCTGGCCTTCTGCGCCGCCCATCCGGCGGTCGCGAGCGTTCTCGTCGGCGTCCGTTCGGCGGCCGAAGTCCACGACTGCGCCGACCAGTTCGCGGCCGCCGTCCCCGCCGCCTTCTGGCAGGAGGTCAGGGACACCGGCCTCCTGCCCGCCGACGCCCCCGTCCCCGCGGAGGAACCGTCAGAGGAGCCGTCATGAGAGTCGCCCTGCACACCAAGGTCCGCGCCGACCGGATCGACGCGTACGAAGCCGCCCACCGCGAGGTCCCGGCCGAGCTCACCGACGCGATCCGCGCCGCCGGCGCCACCTCCTGGACGATCTGGCGCAGCGGCACCGACCTCTTCCACGTCCTGGAGTGCGAGGACTACGCCCGCCTCCTCGCGGAGCTGGAGAAGCTGCCGGTCAACATCGCCTGGCAGGCCCGCATGGCCGAGCTCCTTGACGTGGTCCACGACTACTCCGGCAAGGGCGCGGACGCCGGCCTGCCCGTGGTGTGGGAGCTGCCGTGACCGTGGACGCGCACCACCACGTGTGGGACCTGTCCGTCCGTGACCAGGACTGGATCGACCGGGGCAGCCCGCTCCGGCGCGACTTCACGGTCGAGGATCTCGCGCCCGAGGCCCGCGCGGCAGGAGTCGACCGCACGGTCCTCGTCCAGACCGTCACTGTGCCCGAGGAGACCCCGGAGTTCCTCGCCCTCGCGGCCGGCCACGACCTGATCGCGGGTGTCGTCGGCTGGACCGACCTCACCCGCCCCGACGTCGCCGACGAACTGGCCCGGCTGCGGGAACTCCCCGGTGGGCGGTACCTCAAGGGCATCCGCCACCAGGTCCAGGGCGAGCCGGACCCGGAGTGGCTGCTGCGGGCGGACGTACGACGCGGCCTGACCGCCGTGGCCGAAGCGGGCCTGGTCTACGACCTGGTCGTCCTGCCTCACCAGCTCCCCGCGTGCGCCAAGGCGGCGGCCGGCCTGCCCCAACTCACCTTCGTCCTCGATCACTTGGGCAAGCCGCCCATCGCCTCCGGCGCGCTGGAACCCTGGGAGTCCGACGTCCGTTCTCTCGCCGCGGCGCCCAACACGGTCTGCAAGCTGTCCGGCATGGTCACCGAGGCGGCCCCCGGCTCCTGGACCGTCGATGACCTGCGGCCGTACGCCGACACGGTGCTGGACGCCTTCGGTCCGGACCGGTTGATGTTCGGCTCGGACTGGCCGGTGTGCACGACGGAGACGACGTACGGTGAAGTGCTGGACCTCGCACGGCAGTTGATCGGCGCGCAGGACCACACCCAGGTCTTCGAGACCACCGCCACCCGCGTCTACGACCTCTGAGCCACCCCGGCCAACCGCGTGGGCGGCAGATACTCCCGCACGTACGTCCGCTCCCAGCACGCGCCCGTCTCGCGCAGTTCCTGCCACGTCGTGTACCGGTAGCGGAAGAGGCGGGCGCGGACATAGCGGGGCGGGGCGTCGGGCGGGAACGGGGAGCGGCGCAGCAGCTTCAGCGTGTCGCGGTCGTTCTCCAGGAGCCGTTCCACCAGGGTGCCGAACCACGAGCCGGCGTACGCGGGCGACAGCGCGGCGAACCACATCATCCAGTCGAGCCGCAGATGGTACGGGGCGAACTGGCGCGGCCAGTGCCGGGGATCGCCCGGCTTGCCCTTGAACTCGTACTCCCGCCAGTCGGAGTCCTCGCGCGGTACGTCGTCGGACGTGCCCTCGACGACCACCTCGTGGCGGATCCGGCTGACGCTGCCGAAGGCGCCGTAGGTGTTGACCAGGTGCAGCGGGTCGAAGGAGCGGTTCATGACCTGGCGCCGGGAGAGCATGTTGCGGACCGGCTGGTAGCTGAGCCCCACGAGCAGCGCGGCGACCGCGAGGACCACGACCTCGTACCAGAGCGGCGCGTCGGGCACCGACAGCGGATCGCTCGGGAGTTCCACCGCCGACAGGGCCAGCACGATGGTGATCCAGTTCAGCCAGGAGAAGTTGCCCGAGAGCACCAGCCACAGCTGGGTGAGAATCATCAGCGAGGCCGCCGCCGTGGCGACCGGCTGCGGGGTGAAGAGCAGGACGGGCACCACGAGTTGGGTGACGTGGTTGGCGGCCACCTCCACGCGGTGCAGGGGCCTGGGCAGATGGTGGAAGAACCAGCTCAGGGGGCCGGGCATCGGCTGCGTCTCGTGATGGTGGTCCAGGCACGTCAGCTTCCGCCAGCACTCGTCGCCGCGCATCTTGATCAGACCCGCCCCGAACTCGACGCGGAACAGGATCCAGCGCAGCAGGAACAGCACGAGGATCGGCGGGGCCACCTCGTCGTTGCCGAGGAACACGGCGAGGAAGCCGACCTCCAGCAGCAGGGACTCCCAGCCGAAGCCGTACCAGGTCTGGCCGACGTTCACGATCGACAGGTACAGCACCCACGGCACCAGCCACAGCACCATCCCGGCCCACAGGGGGAGATACGAGTCGAGCCCCGCGACGAGTGCCGCCGATACCGCGCAGCCCGTCCACGCACAGGCCGCGAAGAACCGGTCCGAGTAGTGGAGCTGGAAAAGGCTCGGGGCGTGCTTGAAGGGCATCCGCGCCACGAACCGGGGCACGGGCAGCATGCCGCGCTCGCCGATCAGCGCACGGAACTGCAGGGCCGCCGTCAGGAACGCCACGAGGTACAGGACGGCCAGAGCCCGCTGGAAGACCAGCCGGCTCAGCCAGTACTCGGATGCGGTGAACCAGTCCACGGCCGTGCGCTCCTCCTCTCCCATTCTCGCGCCGGAACGTTCTCGCGCCGGAACCCCGGGTGACTCTCCGTGTACCAAGGTCTCCGCTTGCGTAACCCAAGTGAGTGAAGCAGACAATAGTGACGAACTGTCGCGCCCCGGACGGCGGCGCTGCACGGGATGGACGGGATCGACCGGATCGACGGGAGAGTGTGGTGCGCATACCCACCGGAACCCTCGTCACGGCCTGCGCGCTCTCGGTGGCGCTCCTCGTCGCCGGCTGCGGCGGCGACGGGGACCAGGACACGAAGGCGAGCGGGGAACTCTTCCTCCAGCCGGTCGCGGCCCAGGGGCCTGATCCCTTCACGGACTCCACGGCGACCTCGGCAGCCACGCCGTCCCCGGTCACCCGAACGCCGCAACCGGACGACGGGTCGGGCCCGACCGCCGTACGGTCCGTGTCCGGCGAGACGCCCGGACTCTACGGCGGCGCCGCACGGGTCGGCGGCTGCGACGTCGACCGGCAGATCGACCACCTGACCCGCGACCCGGCCAAGGCCCGCGCCTTCGCCCGGGTCGAGGGCATCTCCCAGGCGTCGATCCCCGCCTACCTGCGCGGACTGGCGCCGGTCGCGCTGCGCGCCGACACGCGGGTCACCAACCACGGCTTCAGTGGCGGACGGGCGACGAGCTACCAGTCCGTCCTTCAGGCGGGCACCGCCGTCCTCGTCGACGACCGGGGTGTGCCACGGGTCCGGTGCGCCTGCGGCAACCCGCTGAAGCCGCCGGTCGCGACGCAGGGCAGCCCGGGCACCAGCGGGCACCCCTGGGCCGGATACCGGCCCGCCCAGGTGATCATGGTGGCCCCGACCGCCCAGGCCATGACCGACATCACGATCATCGACGTCGTCACCAACACCTGGATCGAGCGACGCATCGGCCACGACGTCCGACACGACCGCGTGGTGCCCGCCCCGGACCCGGTGCCGCCGACCCCGATCCCCGACAACAGCGCGTCCATCTCCCCGACGGACGAGCGTACGGAGAGCTCCTCCCCGGAGGCGTCCGACTGCGTGACGCCGACCGCGACCGTCACACCGGACGCCACCGACGACGTACCGACGGATGGGCCGACCGACGTACCGACGGATGTACTGACCGATGTGGCGACGGACGAACCCATGGACCCGTCTCACGAACCCACGGTGCCGTCCGACGAACCCACGGACCCGTCCACGGAGACGTCCGCGAGCGAGCCCACGGACTGCCCCACGGCCACCGCCGTCACGGCCACGCCCCCGACGAGCGACCCGGAGAGCCCGCTCGTCCCGTCGGACGACACGAGCGTGCCCGGCCTCGGGACGACGATCCCGGACGGACCGACCGCCGAGGATCCCACCGTGGAGGCCCCCGGCACCCTCCACGACTCCCCGGACGAGGTCGGCCCCGAGGCCGTGCCGGACACCCCCGACCTGCCCGACGGCGGCGGCCTGATCCCCGACGACCCGGCCGGTACGGACAGCGTCCTCGGCAGTCCCACGGACGTCTTCGGCAGCTGACCGCACGCGCCCGACAGCCCGCGTCCCCGTCCGCCTCCCCGGTCGAAGTATCGGACAAATCCTGGCAAGGTGGCCCCATGGTTGATCGGGGAGCGAGCGCCCTGTCACTCCCGGACGACTGGCCCGCCCACCCGGATCCGATCCTGGCGCTCAACCGCATGGGCAGTTTCGACTGGGACCTGGACAACGGTGTGTTCCACATGGACGCCCAGGCCCACGAGGTCTTCGACCTGCGCCCCGACGAGTACGACGGGAACCCGACGTCCCTCGGTATCCGGGTCCCGCGGGCCGAGGCCCACCGCCTGGACGCCCTGGTCGCCCAGGCCATGAAGGACGGCAGCGAGAACTACGGCGCCTACTTCCGTCTCCGCCGCCGCGACGGCACCCTGCGCTGGACCCACACCCAGGGCTACATCCGGCGCGACGAGACGGGCCGCCCGCGTCGGATCATCGGCATCGTCCGGGACGCCACCCGGGAACTGAGGGAGAGCGAGGTCCGCCGGGAGCAGGCCGCCCTGGACGCGGCCCTGCGGGACCAGACCAACGTCGTGCAGCTCACCACGGCCGCGCTCGCCCACGCCCGCACCGTCCAGGACGTCATCGACGTCCTCAAGGACACCCACGGCCTCACCCATCTCGGTGCCACCAGCCTGGTCTTCGGCCTGGTCGAGGCCGGCCGTATCCGGCTGGTCGCCGAGGGCCCCGCGGGCAGCTTCGTCCCCGGTACCGACATCACCCGGATCGACGAGCCCTATCCGATGAGCGAGGCCGTCCGGACACTCACCCCCCGTTTCATCGAGTCGCCGGAGGAGTTCGCGGCCCGGTACCCGGTCCTCTGGCCGCACATCACCGACCTGAACATCACCTCGGCGGCCTATCTCCCGCTCATCGCCGAGGCCCGCCCGATCGGCGCCATGGGCCTGCTCTACAGCGACCGGCACGGCTTCTCGCCCGAGGACCGCAACGTCCTGATCGCCCTCGGCAGCAGCATCGCGCAGAGCCTCATGCGGGCCATGCTCTACGAGCAGGACATGGACCTCGCCACCGGCCTCCAGCAGGCCATGCTGCCGCGCACCATCCCCAGCGTCCCCGGCGCCGACGTCGCCGTCCGCTACCGCGCCGGCAACGCCACGGGCTCCCTCGGCCGGGACGTCGGCGGCGACTGGTACGACGTCATCCCGCTGCCCGGCGGCCGGGTCGGTGCCGTCATCGGAGACGTCCAGGGCCACGACACACACGCCGCCGCCGTCATGGGCCAGCTGCGCATCGTGCTGCGGGCGTACGCCGCCGAGGGCCACACCCCGGCCGTGGTGATGGCCCGCGCCTCGGTCTTCCTCCACGAACTCGACACGGACCGCTTCGCGACCTGCCTGTACGCGGAGGCCGACCTGTCCACCGGCGTGGTCCAGGTGGTCCGGGCCGGTCACATCGACCCCCTCGTCCGCCGCCCCGACGGGAGCTGCCGCCGGATCTCCGTGGAGGGCGGACTGCCGCTCGGTCTGTCCGCCGAGTTCGGGAGCCTCGAATACCCCGTCGCCACCCTCGAACTGGATCCCGGCCACACCCTGCTGCTGTGCACCGACGGCCTGGTCGAACAGCCCGGCGCCGACCTCGACGACGGCATGCAGCTCCTCACCACCCTCATCGCCACCGGCCCGGACGACGTCCGCGACCTCGCGGACCGCCTCATCGACGTGGCCGAGGAACGCGGCGGTGACGACGACGTCGCCCTGCTCCTGCTGCGCCGCCGCGGCGTGGACGCCCCCCGGGCCGGGGGCCGGCTCCAGCAGCACGTGGCACCGGGCGACGCCGAGGCCCTCGCCGAGGCCCGGCACATGATCCGCACCGCGGTCGGTGCCTGGGGCGCCCGCGGCCTCTCCGACGAGATCGAACTCGTCGCCGACGAGCTGATCACCAACGCCCTGATGCACACCGAGGGCTCCGCCATCGTGACCCTGCGGGTCCTCACCGGCCGCGACCGCCGGCTGCGCGTCGAGGTCGAGGACTCCTCCAGCGCCCTGCCACGCCGCCGCGAGGCCGGCGAGTCGGGCGTGTCCGGGCGGGGCCTGCTCCTCGTCGACCTGCTCACCGACGTGTGGGGCGTGGAGGCGCGGGGCGGCGGCAAGGTCGTGTGGTGCGAGTTCGTGGTGCCGGAGCGGACCTGAGCACTTCGGCGACCGGTGGCACTCTGGACGTATGCCGGAACTCCCCGAGGTGGAAGCGCTCAAGGACTTCCTCACCGACAACCTGGTCGGCCACGAGATCGTCCGGGTGCTGCCCGTCGCGATCAGTGTCCTGAAGACGTACGACCCTCCGCTCGCCGCCGTCGAGGGCCGCGAGGTCACCGCCGTGCACCGGCACGGCAAGTTCCTCGACCTGGAGACGGACGGCGGCCCGCACTTCGTGACCCACCTGGCCCGCGCCGGCTGGCTGCACTGGAAGGACAAGCTCCGCGACGCCCCGCCCCGCCCCGGCAAGGGCCCCCTCGCCCTGCGGGTGGCCCTGGAGACCGGCGCGGGCTTCGACCTGACGGAGGCGGGCACCCAGAAACGCCTCGCGGTATACGTCGTCCACGACCCCCAGCAGGTCCCGGGCGTGGCCCGGCTGGGCCCGGACCCGCTGGCCGAAGACTTCGACGAGGCCCGCCTCGCCGCCCTGCTGGAGGGCGAACGCCGGCAGATCAAGGGCGCCCTGCGCGACCAGAGCCTCATCGCGGGCGTGGGCAACGCCTACAGCGACGAGATCCTGCACGCCGCGAAGATGTCCCCCTTCAAGCCGACGTCGTCCCTCAGCCCGGAGGAGACGAGCAGACTCTACGGAGCCCTCCGCACCACCCTCACCGAGGCGATCGAGCGCTCCCGAGGCGTGGCGGCCGGCCGCCTCAAGGCCGAGAAGAAGTCCGGCCTGCGCGTCCACGGCCGCACCGGCGAACCCTGCCCGGTCTGCGCCGACACGATCCGCGAGGTCTCCTTCAGCGACTCCTCGCTCCAGTACTGCCCCACCTGCCAGACAGGCGGCAAGCCACTCGCGGACCGCAGACTGTCACGGCTGCTCAAGTGACCGTGCCCGGCCCGCGCCGCGAGGAGAGGTCCTAGTCCTGGCGGGATTCGAGCGTCACCACGTGCTCCCCGGTCGCCGTGCGGATTTCGTAGCCGGCGATCTGGTCGGGGTGCATCGTCGAGCCGCCGCGCATGGTGTTGGGGCGGGCGTCGTGGCCCGGGACGCCCCAGGTGGCGATGGTCTGTTCGGAGCCGTCGTGGCCGATGGCGACGAGGTGGCAGGTGCGGGGACCGGCGCCGTCCTTGACCTTGACCTCGATGTCGCTGCCCCAGGCCTCGTCCTCGGCGGTGACCTCGGCCCAGACGCCGGTCCGTTCGTCGGTCGCGGTGACCCGCACGGCCCCGTCGGCGCCGTTCGTCATCAGCACGGCTCCGGGGCCCGCCACCGCGAGCACCACCGACGCGGCGACGACGTACCACAGCCGCCTGCGCCGTGCCCGGTGCCGTACGGCGACCTCGCCGAGGAGCCGTTCCAGCATCCGGGGACCGGGCTGCGCGGTGGGGTGCACCACGCGCGGTGTCGCCCGCCGGTACAGCATCAACTGCCGGGTCGCGGGCCCGAATTCGGTCACGGATGCCGCACAGCGGGGGCACTCCATGAGGTGGTCCTCGAAGCGGAACGCGTCCGCCTCGTCCAGCACGCCGAGCGCGTACGCGCCGACGTCGCGATGCCTCTCCAGGGACCTCATGACGAATCCTCGTGCCGTTGGGTGCGGGTGGGGTCACTCCTTGCTCCCACCGGTACGCACCAAGCCGCCGAATCACTCAAGGCACCCACAGAATCGCAACCAAGGGATTCGGAGCGGCCACACCCGCGGATTGGTCCGAGTCGAGACGAATCTAAAAAAGGTGGATGGCGAGGTGTCCCAGAGGCAACCCGAGCTGCCAGGCAGGCGTCCACACCTTGGGCCCCTCGTCCTCACCGATCACCGGACCGCCTCCCGGAACCGCGTTCAGATCGGGCGCGAGCAGCTCCGTCTCCTCCAGCCAGCGCCAGGCCGCCCGGGCGAGGTCCAGGTCGGGTGAGGGCCCGCCGGCGGCTGCCGCGTCGGCGGCGAGCTCGGTCATCCGTTCGTCCACCCAGACCTGCCACGGCTGGTCGTACGCCGTCAGCGACAGCCAGTTCTCCAGCTGGGAGACGACCTGGATGCCGGACAGTTCCCCGTCGGTGTCGGACAGGAAGACGGTCAGTGCCAGAGCGTCCCGCCCGGCGCGGAACTCGAACGACGTCGGGGGCATCAGATCCCCCGATCGCAGCAGTTCGTCGGCGATGTACTCGGCGTACAACCACGCCATGGGGACGGTGAGTTCGCCGCCGCCGGCGCCGTCCGTGCTCTCTTGACCTCTGTGCAGCATTCCTTCCTGCCTTCCTCCGGTGCGTGCGCATCGCCCGTTGCGGGGCCCCAGTGCGGAACACGGATGAGGACAGCCGATTACTCAACCGGGGTCAGGGGCAAGGCGCTTTACGGAGGTTTGACTCGGCCATGGGTTTCACCGCAGGTCGGCCGCATATCCGGGAAGCACCCGGCGCAGGGCGCGCAGCGCGTAGTACGCGCGGGACTTCACCGTACCGGGCGGGATACCGAGGATTTCCGCGGCCTCCGCCACACTCGCCCCCTGGAAATACACCAGCACCAGGACTTCACGGTGCTCCGGAGTGAGTGTCTTCACAGCCTCGCGCACATCGAGGGTGGCGGCGGCCCGCTCGGCGTGGTCGGCGCACACCCGGACGTTCTCCAGGATCGCGTCGCCGACCTCGGCGGGCCGCGCCTGCCGGGCCCGCCGCGCGTCTATCGCGAGCCGCCTGCCCACGGTCAGCAGCCACGGACGTACGGACTCGAAGGCGTCGGCGCGCAGGGCCTCGGGATGCTGCCAGGCGCGGACGAGGGTCTCCTGCACCAGGTCCTCGGCGCGCTGCCGGTCACCGTCACAGAGCCGGAGCAAGAGCGCGAAAAGGGGCCGGCCGTGCTCGCGCTGCAGTGCGGCGAGCTCGTGCTCGGCGGTCGTCCCGTTCGTGAGAGTGGTTCCGGCCGTCATGGCCGTATGGCACATCAGGGGGCCGTTCCTGGACAGGGCGGGCGCAGATGTCTGCGGCGGACGGTCGATCGCGTCGACGAACGGTTCGACGAACGGTTCCCTCCGGCTGTCCGCGCGCTCCGGACGGGCTAAAGAGGGCGGGCAGGTTGTTTGCGGGCGCCTTCAGCACCGTACCTATTTATGCGTAAATATGATCACAGTGGGGTGAGCTGATGATTGCACGCAGACGGCAGGTGGCCCTGGCCCTCACGGCACTCCTCGCCGCGGGCGCCGCCTGTCAGGCCCAGGACCAGGCCGCGCCCGCCCGGCCGGGACATCCCGCGCCGGCCGACGCCGACGGCTTCACGCTCGTCGCCTCCGGCGACGTCCTCCCGCACAGCTCCATCATCGACCGCGCCCGCTTCGACGCGGGCGGCACCGGCTACGACTTCCGCCCGATACTGGCCGGCGTCGAGCCGCTCGTCTCCCGCGCCGATCTGGCGCTGTGCCACATGGAGACGGTCTACGGCGCGAACGGCGACTACACCGGCTACCCCGCCTTCAAGTCCCCGCCCGAAGTGGCCACGGGCCTCGCCGCCACCGGCTACGACGGCTGCTCCACCGCCTCCAACCACAGCCTCGACGACGGCGCCGACGGCATCCGCCGCACCCTGGACGCCCTCGACCGCGCGGGCGTACGGCACGCCGGCTCGGCACGCAGCGAGGCCGAGGCACGCACGGTCACGGTGCTGCGCGCGGGCCCCGCGAAGGTCGCCCACCTCGCCTACACCTACGACACGAACGGCTTCCCGCTCCCGCCCGGGCAGCCCTGGGCCGTCAACCTGATCGACGAGAACAGAATCGTCGCGGACGCCCGGGCGGCCCGGGCGGCGGGCGCCGACGTGGTCGTCGTGTCCCTGCACTGGGGCACCGAATGGCAGGACGCGCCCGACGAGCGCCAACTCGCGCTGGCCCAGGCACTCACCGCCTCCCGCACCGGCACCCGCCCCGACATCGACCTGATCCTCGGCACCCACGCGCACGTCCCGCAGGCGTACCAGAAGGTCAACGGCACCTGGGTGATCTACGGCATGGGCGACCAGGTCGCCGGTGAGATGTTCAACCACCAGGGCGGTCAGGACCCGCGCGGCAACCAGTCCACCCTCGGCCGCTTCACCTTCGCCCCGCCCGCCCGGCCGGGGGAGCGCTGGCAGGTGACGAAGGCGGAGTTCGTGCCGCAGCTCTTCGACGTCGACGCCGGCCGGGTGGTCAACCTCAACCGGGCGCTCGCCCAGGGCGCCGACGTGCGGGGCGTGCGCGACCGGATCCGGGACGTGGTCCTCAGCCGGGGTGCGGCGCAGGACGGGCTGACGATGGGGCGGTAGTCCGGGTCAGTCCACGTCCACGTGGTCGAAGGTGCGCACCATCTCGGTCAGCACCCGCACGCACGCCCGCACCTCGGCGTCGGTCAGATCGCCGCCCACCTGCCGGTTGAGGGTGTGTTCCCGGGCCAGGACGGCGGTGATGGTGGCCTGCCCGTCCTCGGTGAGCCGGATCAGCGAGGACCGCTGGTGTGCGGGGTTGGGCGTGACCTCCACCCAGCCGCGGGCCGCCGCGTCGTTGACCATGCGCTGCACGAACTGCCGGCTCAGCGCCTGTGCGCGGCCCATCTGAGGAACCGTCATGGGCCCGTTCTGCCGCAGCAGGTTCAGTACCGCGCGTACGCCCGCGGACGCGCCCTCGACCGGTTCGGCCTGCTCGACCTTGCGCGCGGCGCGCCGGTAGAGCGGGCCGACCAGGTCGAAGACCTCGGTGAGGCGCTGGCCGAGTTCGTCGGGGGCGAGGGGTTCTTGGCTGTCGTTCACCAGGCCATCATGACACCGTGGTTGTCAAATTCCGTCGAAGATGACACCTTGGTTGTCATGAATGCTGCTTCGGGCCTTCGCTTCTTCCCGTCTGCCGACGGCGATCTCGCCTACCTCGACACCGGCTCCGGGGACCTGGTGGTCCTGCTCCATGCCGGGTACGTCGACCACCGGTTCTGGGACGACCAGATCCCGGCCCTCGCCGCCGAACACCGCGTGATCGTCCCGGACATTCGCGGACACGGCTCCTCCGCCAACGCGACCGCGCCCTTCCGCTGGGCCGACGACCTCGCCGGTCTGCTGCGCCACCTCGACGCGGGGCCCGCGGTCCTCGTCGGACTGTCGATGGGCGGGCTGATCGCCACCGACACGGTGCTGGAATACCCGGAGCTCGTCCGTGCGGTGGTCACCTGCGGCGCCGCGACCGGCGATTTCCAGTACACGGATTCCTGGCACCGCGAGATCCAGGCCGAGTACGCGCGCACGCTGGGCGCCGGCGACATCGAGGGCTGGCTCAGGGCGTACGTGCGCGGTATCCACGGTCAGCACCGCACCGCCGACGACATCGACCAGGACATCCTGCGCCGCTTGCGGGAGATGGCCGTCCATACGATCTCGAAGCACGAGCCGGGCGAGAAGGACTGGCACGTCCGCGTGACCGACTCCTGGACCCGCCTGCCGAAGATCGACGTCCCGGTCCTCGCCCTCAACGGCAGCCTCGAACCCGCCGACATGACCGACGCGGCCGAGCGCCTCGCCGGTACCGTCCGTGACGGCCGCGCCCGGATCATCGACGGCGTCGGCCACTACCCGAACCTGGAGCAGCCGGAGGTCTTCAACGAGATCCTTCTCGACTTCCTCCGCAGCCTCTAGCGGCGCACCCCACGCGGCCGTCTCTTCGGCGGCGGACACCCCGCACATACGTGGCGGACTCACGTAACTGAACGGCTGTTCAGGAGGACGGGCCCGCAGTAGTTTGGCGCCGAACCGATAGCGCACCCCATCGCACGGCTCTCGGAGCACGCTCATGAGCAGCGACCAACGAATCCCGACGCCGTTGAGGACATTCCGCCTGCCGCCCGCTGTCGACGGCAACGACGCGGACATCACCCTCGGCAGGGCCCTCGTCGCGGCCTGGCAGTCGGACGGCATATTCCAGATCAGCGCCACCGCAGCCCAACAGGCCGCCACCGAACGGGCGTTGGCGGCCTCCCGGGCCTTCTGCGGCAGACCCCTCGAGGAGAAGGCCGCCCACGTCTCGGACCTCACCTACAGCGGCTACGTGGCATCCGGCGAGGAGGAGACGGCGGGGGAGCGGGACGGCTCGGAGATCTTCACCGTCTGCCCCGACATCCCCGCCGACGACCCGCGCGTCATCGAGCGGTGGCCCTGTCACGGCCCCGCCCCCTGGCCCTCACCCGCCTACGCCCGGGCCATGAAGGACTACCTGGCCGCCGTCGGGGAGATCGGTCACCGCCTGCTGCGGCTGACGGCCCTGGGCCTGGGCCTGCGGGACACCGACCGCTTCACCCGCCTCACCGAGGACGGCTGGCACCACATGCGCGTGCTGCGCTTCCCGCCCGCCGCGGCCACCTCCGAGCGCGGCATCGGTGCCCACACCGACTACGGCCTGCTGGTCATCGCCGCCCAGGACGACGTCGGCGGCCTCTACGTCCGCCCGCCCGTCCCCGGCGAGGAGCGCGGCCGGAACTGGCTGCCCGGCGAGTCCATGGCGGGCCGGTACGAACACGCCGAGCCCTGGACCTATGTCGCCCCGATCCCGGCCGTCTTCACGGTCTTCCCCGGCGACATCATGCAGTTCATGACCGGCGGCGCCCTGCTGTCCACCCCGCACAAGGTCCGCCTGGCCGACCGCGAGCGCTACACCCTCGCCTACTTCCACGAGCCGGCCTTCAACGCGGTGGCCCGCCCTCTCACCGACGCCGGCACGGACGATTTCATCCACTACGGCACCCACTTCACGAACATGTTCATGCGGTGCTACCCGAACCGGGTGACCACGGCTCGTATCGAGGCCGAGGGACGGCTGAAGATCCTGGACCGGCTCCGTGAAGGCGCGCCGGCCTGAGCCCCCGCGTCCGCCTACGGCACCACCGTCACCGGCCACCGCCCCGCCTTCACCAGCCGCACCGCGACCGAGCCGACGATCCGGTGGCCGGCCTGCTCGGAGGCGCCCACCACCACCGCGTCCGCCTTGAGGTCGTCCGCCGCCTTCACCAGACCGTTGTACGGGTCGCCGCGGAAGGTGTGGAACTCCCAGCGCACGTCGAATATCCCGCGGGTCTGCTCGGTCGCGTGCCGGATCTGCGCCACCAGGTCCTCGGCGATCGCGTCGGTCGTGTCGGCGACCGGCGCCCCGAGCGCCGCGCCTCCCGCGAGCATCGGCTGCACGTACACGACCGCCAGCAACGCGTGCTGGCGCCGGGCCAGGCCGCCGGCATATGCCGCGGCGCGGAGCGACGAGTCGGAGCCGTCCACGCCGACCACGATGACCTTGGGGCCGTCCGTTCCCCGCTCGAACCCCTGCGAGTGCTGCTGTTCCGTCACGGCTGTGAGGCTATCGGAAACCGCAGGTCCCACCCCCGCCGGGACTTCTCGACGGGCGAGCGGGCCGGACTGTTCCCGCAGTCGGGCCACGCGTGTTCACCGTTCCGGCCGCCCGCGACCGCCGAAGCCTTCGTCCCCGTACCGTCGTTGCGCAAAGTCCGGGGAAAGGGGCACCCGAAGGGCGGGCATCGGCCGGCCGCCGGCCAAGGCCTGCCGTCGCCCTCGGCGCTCGGCCCCGACGGAGGGGACGGGGCCGGGCCCGGAGAACCGGATGCGGACCTGCCCGAACAGGTCCGCATCCGTTCGGATCCAGGCCCCCTGACGGCCCATGAGACGTTGTCCTTCTCACGGGTACGCCGCCGCTGCCGAGGTGTCACGACTCCGCCGAGTGGGTGAGGCCGTCCCCCTCGCCCGTGGGCCGGGCGGGTGGAATCGTGCCGCCGCCCCGGTGTTGCTGTGGTGCGTCGGGTCCGCCTTGGGCGACTGATGAGTCATGACGAAGGATCAGTTGCTCACCCGGCTGCTCACCCGGCGCCGGGCGTTGCTCGCCGGCGCCGCGGCCTGCGCGGCGGCAGGCACGGCCGGAGTGCTGGCGGCGGTCACCGGCGAGGAGCCGGCCCGGCCCGCGGCCCCCGCCGCCGGCCCCCCGGCCCGCCGCGCGCTCAAGCCCTCCGCCTACCGCCTCCAGCCCCTGACCGGCTACGGCCCGCCACGGACCACCTCCCACCGGCTCCTGGTACGGCACGAGCCTCTCCTGCGCGTGTCCGGACGTGGCCGCTCCATGGTGCTGACCTTCGACGACGGGCCCGACCCCCGCTACACCCCGGACATCCTGGACACCCTGGCGGAGTACGAGGTCCGCGCGATGTTCTTCGTGTGCGGGGAGATGGCGGCCGACCATCCGGACCTGCTGGCCCGCATGGCCGACGAGGGGCACGCCGTCGGCAACCACACCTGGTCCCACCCGCTGCTCACCCGCCTGAGCCGTGGGCGGATCCGCTCGGAGATGGAACGCACCTGCGACGTCATCGAGAAGGCGTACGGCGAGCGGCCCGTGTGGTTCCGCGCACCCTACGGAGCCTGGAACCGCGCCGCTTTCCAACTCGGTGCCGAACTCGGCATGGAACCGCTGGCCTGGACCGTCGACACCCTCGACTGGACCACCCCCGGCACCCGGAGCATCGTCAAGCGCGTGGAGCACGGCGCCGCCCCCGGGGTCGTGGTGCTCTCGCACGACGCCGGGGGCGACCGCACCCAGAGTGTCAGAGCGCTGCGCGACTATCTGCCGAATCTGCTGGATTCCGGCTACCACATCACCGTCCCGCGGCGGCAGCTCACCTGACCGGGCCGCATCGCCCGCCGGGTCGGGGAACGCTCAGCGGACCTCGACCAGGCGGGCGAAGGCGACGACATTGCCGTTGTAACCGCTCTGCTTGGAGAAACCGCCCCCGCAGGTGATGACCCGCAATTCGGGGCTGCCCTTGGAACCGTAGACACGGTCGCCGGGGAAATTGTTCTTCTCGAAAACCTCGATGCCGTAGATCTCGAACACGGCCGTCTTTCCGTCCTTGCGCGCGATCTCGACGCCATTTCCCTTTTTCAGGGCTCCGAGTCCGTAGAACACGGCCGGGCCCTGCTGGTTGTCGACGTGGCCGACGACGACCGCGGTGCCCTTCTCGCCGGGAGAGACGCCGCCGGTGAACCAGCCGGCCAGGTTCGGGTCCTCCGGCGGTGGCGCGGCCACCCAGCCGTCCGCGTCCAGACCCACCGGGATGACCGGCGCGTCGACCTGGATCGCGGGGAGCCTGACCCGGTCGGGGATGGAGTACGGCAGCGGCTCGGGTGCCGCGGCGAAGGTGCCGCCGGGCAGCCGGCTGTCCGCGGCGGCCGCCGACGCGGGCTGCGGAGGCCCGACGTCGAACTCCCCCGAACCATTGCGAATGAGCGCGAGGCCGGTCAGCAGAACAAGCGCTATCACGCCCCAGGGAGCACGCTTCTTGCGCCGCTCCTCCTCTTCGGCCAGTTCGGCCAGCTCGGACGCAGACATTCGACTTCCCCTCTCGACGCGGCCGTCGCCACGTCTGTTCGCGCATACGAGAACGCTAAGTGCCGCGCGCCGAACCGGCGACGGGACGGACGCGAACGGGTGGCCCGCGCAGCCCTTGGTGCGCCATCCGAGTTGCCGCGGAAAGGAATTTTCTGACGGTCCGTGACCTGCGGTGATATCCGATTGTGTGCTTGTCGCTCGGCGTGTCCGCTCACCAGGACGGACCATTCCCGAAATGCGGGTCCGCGCACGGCATCTGAGGGTCTGTCTGGGAGGCGTTTTCTCGCCGATCGACCGGGGACGGTTCCCGGGGCGCCTCCCGCGGAGGATCACATGCGTACTACTCGTGCCCTGGCGGCCGCAGGCGCCGCCGTCGCCGCTCTCGGGCTCGCCGCCCCCGCGGCCGTCGCCCGGGACGGCATGGGCGTCGGTCCCAGCAACATCGTCGCCCTGCCCAGCGTCATCGCCCGCGGTGGGCAGCTGACCGTCACCGTCGACAACTGCCCCACCGGCGGCACCATGACCTCGGACGCGTTCCCGAGCACCACGCTGACGCCGGTCCACGGAGCCAACCAGACGGCGAAGGGAACCGCGACGATCAACAACAACGCCCGCCCCGGCTCGCACAGCATCACGGTCAACTGCAACGGCCGGACGCTGACGAACCCGGCCGCCTTCACCGTCATCGGCGGTGTCCAGGGCGGTATCGGCGGCAGCACCTCCACCGGGGCGACCCCGACCGACATCGCCATCGGCGGCGGGCTCGTGGCCGCGGCCGTCGTCGGCGGCGGGGTGTTCTGGATGCGCCGCCGGTCCGAGAAGCGGATCTGACGGTCCGCGAGTCCGACACGTGATCTGGCCTCCCCCCTTCGGAGACAACGGATCGCACGTGCGCAGGCCTTCGCCCCGGTCCCTTCTTCAGGGATCCGGGGCGAAGGCCTGCGCGGATCACGCGGACGGGCGGTGCGCTCAGGCGCCGTCCTCGTCGGTGCGGCGACGGGAGAAGTGGTACGCGGCCCCGACCGACCCCGCGATGAGCGCGGCTCCCAGGCCGATCTCCTTGAGGTCGAACCCGGCGAAGCTGCCGCCCTCACCGGCGTGCACACCCCGGCTCGGGTGCACCGGCACCGGAGTCGGCGGGACCGGGCGGTCACTGGCGATGGTCAGAGTGGCGTTCTGCCAGAAGGTGCCGCAGTGGAACGTCACCTCGTACAGGGCGCCCGGTTTGGCGTCCCAGTCGACCATGGCGGTGGCCGATGTCTGGCCCCTGCGGATGGTGATGTCGTCGAAGACGCCGGAGGTGACGAGCACGTCCTGGTCGCAGCCGGTCGCCCGCAGGGCCACCTGTCCGCCGGCCGCGATGGTCGAGGGCAGGACGGCGACCCGGAAGCCGGAGCTCTCGGCGCTCGCCTGGGCGACGCAGCCGGTGACGGTCAGGGCGCTCACGCCCAGCAGTGCGGCCGAAGCGACGCGTATCGCGCGCATGATGAATCCTCCGGGTCCCCGAGGAGCAGGCGCGGACCTTTTCCGCTTGCGCCGGAAATGCACCTCGATGACCGAAACGCTAAGAACAGGTGTGCGTCTTGGCGATCGCAGTAGCGCGAATGGGGCAAGCGTGTGGGCCGCTCGGGCGACCGCGTTCCTGCGGCCGGGGGACGGCGGCGGCGTGCCGGGCGCTCCCCCGGCCGACTCTGTGGTGAGGACCTGTCGGCGGGCGCGGCGGTGCCCTCAGCCCTTGATGCCCGGGAAGAGACTCAGGAACGGGTCGGCCGAAGCGGTGATGCCCCGGCTGTAGGGCGCGTCGAAGTCCCAGATCAGGAAGAGCAGGAAGGCGATCAGCGCGGAGAACAGCCCGGCGAGGACCAGTTCCCGTGCCGTACGCCGGATCTGCAGCGCGAAGATCATCCCGATCGTGACGACACCGCCGCCGATCAGTCCGAACCACACCACGCCCGGCATGGTCGGTGCGGCCGAGTCCGCCCGGGCGTTGCGCGCCTGGTCCGCGGCGGCCATCTGGTCGAGGACCGGCTGGTAGGCCTGGGCCTCGAAGTCGGTCTTCGGCTGGTAGTCGGTGACGTCCGCGCGGACCTGCTGCAGGAGCTCGGTGCCCCGCTCGGTGACCTGACCGTTGTCGGCCATCCACTCCCACTCGGTGGTGACGACGTGTCCGACATAGGCGTTGACATCGTCCCGAATACGGTCACGGGCGTCGGCCGGGTAGACCCGGACCCGCTCCGAGATCTCGTGCAGCGCCTGTGCCTCCGCCTGGACATGGTCCTGCGCCGCGCTGCGCGCCTCCCAGACTCCCGCGATGGCCAGACCCAGGACGATGGCGTACACCACGCCGATCCACATCGTCATGTACTCGATGACGTCCGGCGTCTCGCTGGGGTCCTCGTCCTCGGGCGCCCTGCGATCCCGTACGACGGTGATGACGACCACCACGACGCAGGCGGCCAGCATCGCGAGGGTGAGAACAAGCCATTCCGGCAAGGGGTGCCTCCATGATCAGTACTAGCGCGGCCGCAGCGCGGCGACGGCGATCACCGCGGGGACGGTGATGAGCAGGACGTAGGTGACCGGCGACGTGGCGCCGTGGGCCGTGCGTTCGCGGGGGTGGCGCGCCGTGTACCGCGGATAGGTGACCGGGGCGGCGGAGGGGCGCTCAGTGGGCTTCGCCGACGGAGTCGGAGTCGGGGTCGGGGGCGGCGGAGGCGGGGGCGGAGTCGGAGTCGGAGTCGGTGTGGGGGTCGGTTGCGGACGGGGTGGCGCGGGCTGCGGTGCCGGTGGTGGCGCCGGCGGCGGCTCGGGCGTCGGGGTCGGCTTCGGCGGCGTGGGCGTAGGAGTGGGGGTGGGCTTCGGTGGAGTGGGGGTGGGCGTCGGAGTGGGGGTGGGTGTGGGTGTGGGCGTGGGGGTCGGGCACGGCGGAGGGGGAGGCGGTGGGCAGGCCGGGGGAGTCGGCCAGGTGAGGCCGCCGGCGACCGCCACCGCCTGCGTGCCGCCCGGCCCCGTCGAGGCGAAGGCGCAGGCGTCGGCCACGGCCACCTCGGCCGGGGCGCCCACGAGCAGCCACGTCAGTGCCAACAGGGCAAACGCCCGTATGGCAGGGGCGGGTTGGGTCGGTTCGGGTCGATGCACGACGGAGATCATGAGGCCTGGCGCGCCCTCGCACGCCCGGCCACGAGGGGATTGCCCCGAAAGAGGGAACCCCCGGAGTCACAGGTTTCGAAAAGAAATGTTCGAGGCGTTTGAACACAACCGTGTCCCCCGTGCGTACCCATGGTCGTGCAGCGGCGCAGCAGGGCGTTGCAACACCTTTGAAAGTATGGGGAGTTGACGATGAAGACCTCCTGGCGGAGCGCCTCACTCGTGGCGAGCGCTGCGGCCGTGCTGGCGCTGACGACCGCGTGCGGCCAGGAAGGCGGCACACCGTCGACCGGCAGCCAGAACGTCGGCGCGACGGCCGCGGCGGGCGACTACACCGTGGGCGGCATCGGTACCGGTACCGCTTCCGGCACGAGCACTCCGGAGGCCGGGCAGGGCGCAGCGGCCCAGGCGTCCACCGCGGGCGAACTGAACGTGTCCACCAACGCGGAACTCGGCAATGTGCTGACCGACAGCGCCGGCCTTACTCTCTACCGCTTCGACGAGGACACGGCCGAACCGCCGAAGTCCAACTGCAGCGGCGACTGTGCCACCGCCTGGCCGCCGGTTCCCGCGGACGACGCGGAGGCCGGTGCCGGTGTCGACGCGTCGCAGCTCGGCGAGGTCACCCGCGCCGACGGCACCAAGCAGCTGACCATCGGCGGCTGGCCGGCGTACCGCTTCGCGAAGGACACCAAGGCCGGCGATGTCGCAGGCCAGGGCGTGGGCGGCAAGTGGTACGCGCTGGCCCCCGACGGCAAGAAGGCGAAGAACGCCGCCGCCGCCGACCTGCCCGGGCTGTCCACCCGCAAGGACCCCAAGCTCGGTGAGATCGTCATCGACAAGGACGGCCACACGGTCTACCGCTTCATGAAGGACACGCAGTGGCCGATGTCCACCAAGTGCACCGGCGACTGCCTGGACAAGTGGCCCGTCGTCGCACCGGTTGACGCGAACGACACCAAGGGCATCGATCTGCAGGGATCCACGCCCAACCGGGGCTATGTGGTCTTCGACCGCCCCGACGGCATCAAGCAGCAGTCCATCGACTGCGTGCCGATCTACACCTTCGCCGGCGACAAGAAGCCCGGTGACACCAACGGCCAGGGCGTCGGCGGCACCTGGTACGCCGTGGCACCCGACGGCAAGCCGGTCGGAGCGCCCGGGCAGTAGCAACGGCGTATCCGATCAACCGGTCCGCCCCCTCCGCGCCGCACGGAGGGGGCGGACCGGTTTGCCGTCGTTCACCGCACTTTTCGTGACGGATGCGGCCGGGCATCAAATCGGCACGTGCCGCAGGCAGTGACCGGGAACGGACGGTCAATTTCCGTTTCTGCTCGCTCCATTGGCGGGCGATCAGTAGCCTCTGCTCGAACACCGGATCGCCTACGCCTTGGAGAGATAGATGGAGCGTCCCGCCTGGGCCCCACGAAGCATCGACATCTCGGTGCCGAGCGTTTCGCGCATCTACGACTACTACCTGGGCGGTTCGCACAACTTCGAGGTCGACCGGGAAGCGGCCCGCAAGGCCATGGAGTTCATGCCGGGTCTGCCCAAGATCATGCAGGCGAACCGGGCGTTCATGCGCCGCGCGGTGCGCTTCGCCGTCGACGAGGGCATCACCCAGTTCCTGGACATCGGCTCGGGCATCCCGACCTTCGGAAACGTCCACGAGGTGGCCCAGGCGGCGTGTGGCGACGCGCACGTGGTGTACGTGGACCACGACCCGGTGGCGGTGGCGCACAGCGAGGCGGTCCTCGCGCGCAACGAGGGCGCGGGCGTGGTCGCGGCCGACTTCCGCAAGCCCCAGGAGATCCTCGCGAGCCCCGAAGTGCAGCGGCTGATCGACCTGAACCGGCCAGTGGCGCTGCTTCTCGTTGCCATACTGCACTTCGTGGAAGACGCGGACGACCCGTACTCAGCGGTGGCCGAACTGCGCGACGCGCTCGCGCCCGGCAGCCTGCTGCTCCTGACGCATGCCTCGTACGAGGGAGTCCCGTTGCCGGCGGAACGGGCGGAGGGCGCGGTGGACGTGTACAAGGACATTCGCAATCCGCTGATCATGCGCTCGCGCGAGGAGATCGCGCGGTTCTTCGAGGGGTACGACATGGTGGAGCCCGGACTCGTGGCGATGCCGCACTGGCGGCCGGACACCGCACCGGAGGACGAGGATCCGTATGCGTTCTCCGGGTTCGCGGGCGTGGGGCGTACGGCGTGAGCGCGGAACCGGACGGGCCCGAGGACAGACTGCGGCGGTTCGCGACGATCTGGAGCCGGGCCGTGTTCCCGGTGACCTCGACGTCCGCGACCCGGCCCGAGTTCGAGCAGCAACTGCTGCCGCTGGCCCGGCGGTTGAGCGAGGCGCTCAAGGCCAGGACCTACGACGCGGACGAGGCGAAGGCGGTGGGCGCCGCCCTGGTCGACGTGCACTGCACCGACCCGGAGGCGCTGAGCCGCACCCTGGACTGCGTGGACGCCTACCTGGTCCTCTACTGCGGCGAGGACGGCGTCCAGGAGGATCTGCGGGCGCGCGCCGCTCGGCTGCAGCACGCCATGGCCGCCGGGTTCGCCGCGGCGCTGCGCGAGCGGACGCTGGCCGAGCAGGAGGCCATCGCGCAGGCGGCGTTGCAGGCGCAGGGCGTGGTCGCCCAGGCGCTGCACGCGACCGAGGCCCGTTTCCGCGCCGTGTTCGAGGGTGCGGCCATAGGCATCGGCATGGCCGACCTCGAAGGCAACGTCCTCCAGGTCAACGGCGCGCTGCTGCGCATGTTCGGCGTCTCCGAGCAGACCATGCGCGACCGCAACGTCATGGAGTGGACGCACGCCGAGGACGCGCCCCAGACCTGGAAGCTCTACGAGGAACTCGTCCGCGGCGAGCGCGAGCACTACCACACGGAGAAGGCCTTCCACCGCCCCGACGGAACGGTCCTGTGGACCAACCTGACGGTCTCCCTGCTGCGCGACGCCGACGGCAACCCGCAGTATCAGCTGGCCCTCATGGAGGACACCACCGAGCGCCGCCTGCTCAATCTGCGGCTGCGCTACGAGGCCACCCACGACGCGCTCACCGGCCTGCCCAACCGCACCTTCTTCTTCGAGCGCCTGGAGAAGGCACTGGGCGCCGGGAAGGGCCAGCGGTTCGGGCTGTGCTACCTCGACCTCGACGGCTTCAAGACCATCAACGACAGCCTCGGGCACGCGGCCGGCGACCGGCTGCTCGTCGAGGTCGCCGACCGGCTGCAGTCCTGCGCGACCGCACCCGGCGAGATGGTCGCCCGGCTCGGCGGCGACGAGTTCGTGGCGCTGACCACCGGGGCCGACACCGAGCGCGAGGTCGACGAGCTCGCCGCGCGCATCATGAACGCGATGATCGCCCCCATCAGCGTCGACGGCCGTGAGCTGACCGTGCGCGGCAGTATCGGCATCGTCGAGGGTCCGGCGGGGGAGCGCAGCCCGGCCGAGGTGCTGCGCAGTGCCGACATCACCATGTACCGGGCCAAGTCGGCGGGCGGCAACCGCTTCGAGCTCGCCGACCCGGAGGCCGACGCCCGTGCCATCACCCGGCATGGGCTGACCACGGCGCTGCCGACGGCTCTGGACCGGGGCGAGTTCTTCATCGAGTACCAGCCGCTGGTCCACCTCGGTGACGGCAGCGTGCGCGGGGCCGAGGCGCTGGTGCGCTGGCTGCATCCGCAGCACGGAGTGCTGGGGCCCGACCGGTTCATCCCGCTCGCCGAGCACACCGGGCTGATCGTTCCGCTGGGCCGCTGGGTCCTGGAGCAGTCGGTGCGCCAGGCCCGGGAGTGGCGGGAACGGTACGACGCGGCGGTCCCGATGCGGATCAACGTCAACCTCTCGCCCTGCCAGCTCACCCATCCCGGCCTGGTGCAGGACACCGTCGACATCCTGGAGCGCATGGGCGTCGAACCCGACGCGCTCTGCCTGGAGGTCACCGAGTCGGCGCTGATCGGCGCCGACGACGATCTGCTGAAGCCGTTGCGGCGGCTAGCCGAGATGGGCGTCGACATCGCCCTGGACGACTTCGGCACCGGCTACTCGAACCTGGCCAACCTGCGCCGTCTGCCGGTGAGCATCCTCAAGCTGGACCGCTCCTTCACCCAGAGCATGCAGCAGTTCCCGGCCGACCCCGTCGACCTCAAGATCGTCGAGGGGATCGTCTCCCTCGCCCACAGCCTGAACCTCGCGGTGACGGTGGAGGGTGTGGAGACCGGCGCCCAGGCCGAGCAACTGCGGATACTGGGCTGCGACACCGCCCAGGGCTGGTACTACGCCCGCCCGGGCCCACCGGAGCGGCTGCACGAGCTGGCGCTGGTGGACGCGACGGGCTGAGCCGAGGCGGTCGTACCGGATCTCAACCCGACTGCCGCTCCCGTACGGTGTCGGCCACCGACGTGGCGGCGCGGACCAGTGCGGCCGTGGCCGTCGAGCGGGACTGTTGCGGCCAGGCGATGGTCAGGACCGCGGGCGGCGCGTCCGGGGCCGGGCGGTAGACGACGCCCGGGCGCGGATAGCGGGCGGCGACCGAGGCAGGCAGCAGAGGGACGACGTCGCCCAGTGCGACGAGCATGAGCAGTTGGGCGAGGTCGCGGCCTTCGCTGCGGATCTCCCTGAGGTGGCGGCGCAGTTCACCGGGGTGCAGGCCGAGATCGGCGAGTGTCACGTGGTCGCGGGCGGCGAGCGGGTGCCCGGCGGCGAGAGCCGCGACGCGGGGTTCGGCGGCCAGCGTCTCGGCGTCCAGGCCGGTGCGGTCGAACGGTTCGTGGACCAGGGCGGCGTCGGCCTCGCCCTGGCGCAGCAGCCGCGGTTGTTCGTGCCACCCGCACAGTCGCACGGCGACGGGTACGGCCGCCGGCTCGTCGGCGTAGCGTGCCAGGATCGGCTCCAGCAGGCCCGCGTCCCCGTCGGCCTTGACGGCCAGGACCAGCTTCGGCTCCGGGGCCGCGGCGCGCCGGGCCCGCCGACCGGCCGCCTCCAGCGCCTCGAGGGCGAACCGCGCCTCGTCGAGCAGCACCGTGCCGGCCGACGTGAGGACCACGGTGTGGGTGGTCCGCTCGAAGAGGGTGGCGCCGAGCTCCGTCTCCAGTTGGCGGATCGCGCGCGACAGGGGCGGCGGGGAGATGCCCAGCCGCTCGGCGGCGCGGGCGAAGTTGAGTTCCTCGGCGACGGCGACGAAGTAGCGCAGCAGGCGGGAGTCCACAGGTGCCCCTCTGGAATCGGTATTGCCCTGAGGGTAACAAGCGAGAGGGAAGCGGTCCTTCAGTTCGGGCAGGCCGGGCCGCAGGCTCGACGACGTCAAGTGAAGCGTTCCTCGAGGGAGTTACTTTTCATGATCGTCGTCACCACTCCGACCGGCCAGATCGGCAGCCAGGTCCTCGACCGCCTCCTCGACGCCCCGGAGGACACCGGGGGGATCCGGGTGATCGTCCGGGATTCCGCCCGCCTGTCCGCGCGGGCGCGGGACCGCGTCGAGGTCGTGCAGGGCTCGCATGCCGACCCGGCCGCGTTGAAGGAGGCGTGCGCGGGCGCCGACCGCGTGTTCTGGCTGGTACCGCCGACGCCCGGCGCCGACACCGTCGAGGGCCACTTCCGCGCCTTCACCGAGCCGATGTGCGAGGTGATCGGACAGCAGGGCGTCGAGCGGGTCGTCGGCGTCTCCACCCTGGGCCGGGGTGTGGCGAAGAACGCCGGGCAGATCTCGGCGTCGCTCGCCGCCGACGACGCGATCGCGGCCACGGGCGTGCACTACCGGGCGCTGTGTGCGCCGTTCCTGATGGAGAACCTGCTCCACCAGGCACAGTCGATCCGCGACGCGGGGGTGCTACGCGTGGCACTGGCCCCGGACCGCGTCCTGCGGACCTGCGCCACCCGCGACATCGCCGCCGAGGCCGCCCGGCTGCTGCTCGCCCCCGACTGGACCGGACGGCGCGACGTCCCGCTGGCCGGACCTGACGACCTGACGCCCGAGGGCATGGCAGGGGTCCTCTCCGAGGTACTGGGCCGGCCGGTGCGCGTGGAGCGGACGAGCAGCGCGGAGCACCGGGAGACGCTGCGGCGCTTCGGGGCCACCGAGGCCTGGGCGCGGGGTCTGGCCGACATGGTGGACGCCCTGAACGAGCAGGGCTTCTACGGCGCCGACGCGCCGACCACCCCCGAGTCCGCGCCCACCGGCTTCCGCGAGTGGTGCGAGGAGGTGTTCGGGCCGGTCGTACGGGGCTGAGCCGCCTCAGCGCTCCAGCAGCATCCGCTGCAGCTCCCGTGCCGCCCGCGGCGGAGCCACGTCGCTGCGGTGTGCGAGGGCGATGATCCGATGCAGTCCGGGCCGGGCCAGCGGAGTGACCCGCAGCCCGCGCCCGGACCGGGTCGCCACCATCCGCGGCACGACGGCCACGCCGAGCCCCGCCCGTACGAACCCCAGCACCGCGTCCATCTCCCCGCCCTCCACCGCGAAGTCCGGCTCGAAGCCCTCGGCGCGGCACGCCGCCACGGTCAGCTCGCGCAGGTCGTAGCCGTGCCGGAACATCACCAGGCGCTCGCCCTCCAGGTCGGCGATCCGGACCGTGCGCCGGCCCGGGCCGCCCGGCGCCGGTGCCTCCGGAGACGAGACGACCACCAGGTCCTCCCGCAGCAGCTCCACCGTCGTCAGCGCGGGGGAGGGCGTCGGCAGCGGGAGGACGACCAGAGCCAGGTCGAGGGCGCCGCGTGCCAGTTCCCGTACGAGATCGTGCGAGCCGCCCTCCTCGATCAGCAGCCGGATGCCCGGGTAGCGGTCGTGGAAGGCGCGCAGCACGTCCGGCAGCAGACCCGTGCACAGGCTCGGGGTGGCGCCCAGCCGGACCCGGCCGCTGCGCAGCTGCACCAGTTCCAGCACCTCGTGGCGGGCGGTGTCCGCGTCGGCGAGGATGCGCCGGGCCAGCGGCAGCAGGGCCTCGCCCGCGTCGGTGAGCGTGATGTTGCCGCGCGCCCGGAGGAACAGATCCGCGCCCAACTCCCGCTCCAGCGCCTTGATCTGCTGCGACAGGGACGGCTGGGCGACATGGACGAGTTCGGCGGCGCGGGTGAAGTGCCGGGTCTCGGCGACGGCCACGAAGTACTGGAGCTGCTGGAACTGCATGGGCCTACGATAGCCGCAGGCTATGGAATCAAGCCGGACCATGTCTTGGACCGATCAGCGGCGCGCCCGTAGCGTGCTGTGACATGGCTCTGGCAACGCGGACGGACCGACGACCGTCCATGGCACGCACCGTGTGGGACTCCTCCGTCGGCAAGAAGTCCGTGATGGCCGTCAGCGGCCTGATCATGCTGCTGTACCTGGTCGCCCACATGATCGGCAACCTGAAGATCTTCTTCGGCGCGGGGGAGTTCAACCACTACGCGCACTGGCTGCGCACCGTCGGCGAGCCGTTCATGCACTACGAGTGGACGCTCTGGCTCATCCGCGTGGTGCTGGTGGTCGCGGTGGTCGCCCACGCCACGTCCGCGTACCAGCTCAGCCGCCGCGACATCAAGGCGCGCCCCAGCAAGTACGTCCACAAGAAGCCGCGGGCCAGTTACGCGACGCGCACCATGCGCTGGGGCGGGATCATCCTCGGTCTGTTCATCGTCTGGCACATCCTGGACCTGACGACCGGCACCGTGCACCCCGGCTTCCAGGCGGGGCGCCCGTACCAGAACGTGGTGGACACCTTCTCCACCTGGTACGGCAACGTGATCTACATCGTCGCGATGCTCGCCCTCGGCCTGCACGTCCGGCACGGCTTCTGGAGCGCCGCCCAGACCATGGGCGTCGGCAGCCGGGCCCGTGACCGCGCCCTGAAGACCGTCGCCAACGTCCTCGCGCTGCTGCTCACGGCCGGCTTCATCGCCGTACCCGTGGGCGTCATGACCGGAGTGGTGAGCTGAAGATGACTGCTGAGTACGTGGATTACACGACCGGAGAACCGGTCGTCGACACGAAGGCCCCCGCCGGACCCGTCAACGAGCGCTGGGACAAGCGCCGTTTCGAGGCCAAGCTGGTCAACCCGGCCAACCGGCGCAAGCACACCGTGATCGTCGTCGGCACGGGTCTCGCGGGCGGCTCCGCCGGCGCCACCCTCGCCGAACAGGGCTACCACGTCGTCCAGTTCTGCTACCAGGACTCCCCGCGCCGCGCCCACTCCATCGCCGCACAGGGCGGCATCAACGCGGCGAAGAACTACCGCAACGACGGGGACTCGGTCCACCGTCTGTTCTACGACACGGTGAAGGGCGGCGACTTCAGGGCGCGCGAGTCGAACGTCCACCGGCTCGCGCAGATCTCCGTCGAGATCATCGACCAGTGCGTGGCGCAGGGCGTGCCGTTCGCGCGGGAGTACGGCGGTCTGCTCGACACCCGCTCCTTCGGCGGCGTCCAGGTGTCGCGGACCTTCTACGCCCGAGGGCAGACCGGTCAGCAGCTGCTCCTCGGCGCCTATCAGGCCCTGTCCCGGCAGATCGCCGCCGGGAACATCGAGATGCACCCGCGGACCGAGATGCTCGACCTGATCGTCATCGACGGGAAGGCGCGCGGGATCGTGGCCCGGGATCTCATCACCGGGCGCGTCGACACCTACTTCGCGGACGCCGTCGTCCTGGCGAGCGGCGGCTACGGCAACGTCTTCTACCTGTCGACGAACGCCATGAACTCCAACGCCACCGCCGTCTGGCGGGCGCACCGGCGCGGTGCCTACTTCGCCAACCCCTGCTTCACACAGATCCACCCCACGTGCATCCCGCGCACCGGCGAGCACCAGTCCAAACTGACGCTGATGAGCGAGTCGCTGCGCAACGACGGCCGGATCTGGGTGCCGAAGGCCAAGGGCGACGACCGGCCTCCGAACAAGATCCCCGAGGACGAGCGCGACTACTACCTGGAGCGCATCTACCCGTCCTTCGGCAACCTGGTCCCGCGTGACATCGCCTCCCGCGCCGCGAAGAACGTCTGCGACGAGGGCAGGGGCGTCGGACCCGGCGGGCAGGGCGTGTACCTCGACTTCGCCGACGCCATCAAGAGGATGGGACGCAAGGCGGTCGAGGCGAAGTACGGCAACCTCTTCGACATGTACCAGCGGATCACCGACGAGGATCCGTACGAGGTGCCGATGCGGATCTATCCCGCCGTGCACTACACCATGGGCGGGCTGTGGGTGGACTACGACCTCCAGACCACCGTCCCCGGCCTGTTCGCCGTCGGTGAGGCCAACTTCTCCGACCACGGGGCGAACCGGCTCGGCGCCTCCGCCCTCATGCAGGGCCTCGCCGACGGCTACTTCGTGCTGCCGGCGACCATCAACGACTACCTCGCCCGCAACCCGCACCACGAGGCCGTCACCGCCGAACACCCCGTCGTACAGGAGGTGCTGGCGGAGACCGAGGACCGGCTGAACCTGCTGCTGAGCGTCGACGGCGACCGCACCCCCGACTCCTTCCACCGCGAGGTCGGCGAACTCATGTGGGAGTTCTGCGGCATGGCCCGCACCGACAGCGGACTGCGCAAGGCGCTGGAGCGGATCCCTCAGATCCGCGAGGAGTTCTGGCGGCGCATCAAGGTCCCCGGCACCGGCGAGGAGTTCAACCAGTCGCTGGAGAAGGCCAACCGCGTCGTCGACTACCTGGAGCTCGCCGAGCTCATGTGCCTCGACGCGCTGCACCGCGCCGAGTCCTGCGGCGGCCACTTCCGGGAGGAGTCCCAGACCCCCGACGGCGAGGCGGCCCGCCGGGACGACGAGTTCGCGTACGCGGCCGCCTGGGAGTTCACCGGCACCGGTGACGCCCCCGTCCTGCACAAGGAAGACCTGGTCTTCGAGTACGTCCACCCCACTCAGCGGAGCTACGCATGAAGCTCACCCTGCGCGTATGGCGGCAGAAGAACGCCGACGCCGAAGGCACCATGTCCACCTACGAGGTGGACAAGATCTCCTCCGACATGTCCTTCCTGGAGATGCTCGACACCCTCAACGAGGAACTCATCCTCAAGGGGGAGGACCCGGTCGCCTTCGACCACGACTGCCGGGAGGGCATCTGCGGGGCGTGCAGCCTGGTGATCAACGGTGACGCGCACGGCCCGGAGCGCACCACCACCTGCCAGCTGCACATGCGGTCCTTCAAGGACGGCGACACGATCGACATCGAGCCGTGGCGGGCGTCCGCGTTCCCGGTGATCAAGGACCTGGTCGTCGACCGGTCCGCCTTCGACCGGATCATCCAGGCCGGCGGGTACATCAGCGTGCCCACGGGCGCGGCGCCGGAGGCCCATGCCACGCCGGTACCGAAGCCGGACGCGGACTTCGCCTTCGAGCACGCCGAGTGCATCGGGTGCGGGGCGTGCGTGGCCGCGTGTCCCAACGGGGCGGCGATGCTGTTCACCTCCGCCAAGGTCAATCACCTGAACGTCCTGCCGCAGGGCGCGCCCGAGCGCGAGACCCGCGTGCTCGACATGGTGGCGCAGATGGACGAGGAGGGCTTCGGCGGGTGCACGCTCGCCGGTGAATGCGCGACGGCGTGCCCCAAGGGCATCCCGCTGGTGTCCATCACCGGCATGAACAAGGAGTGGCTGCGCGCGACCCGCAAGGTGGCGAAGCGCTAGGGGGCTTCTGATGGATCTCCGCGGCGTCGCGACGCCCGGCACGCACTCTCGCCGCACCGAACGCCGCTCCTTCTTCCACGGATATCCATCAGAAACCCCCTAGACGCCGCTGCTCAAGAACGTTCGCCGACAAGGTGCGGACGGGCGGGGCCGCCGTGGTGCTCAACCCCGGCCCCGCCAGGCACCCCTGGCATTCAACAAGCCCACATCAGGTCTCTCTGCGCGGGTCACGCGCCGGACAGCCGGCGTCGGCACAACAGGAGCGGCGGCACCGCTCGCCGCCTCCGGCCTGTGACCAGGAGAGTGCCATGACCGGCGTTTCCACGCTCGACCGTCCCCCGCAGTCCACCGCCCCCACCCGCTACACCGTCACCCTGGCCCGCGACGAGGCCGACGTGCGGGCCGCGCAGCTGCTGCGGCACGAGGTGTTCGCCGGGGAGCTGGGCGCCCTCCTGACCTCCGCGCAGCCCGGACTCGACGTCGACGCCTTCGACGCGTACTGCGACCACCTGCTCGTGCGCGACACGACGACCGGGCAGGTCGTCGGGACGTACCGGCTGCTGCCGCCGGAGCGGGCCGCGGTCGCCGGAAGGCTGTACTCGGAGGGCGAGTTCGACCTCACTCCGCTCGACCCGATCCGCCCGGGGCTCGTCGAGGTCGGCCGCTCCTGCGTCCACCCCGACCACCGGGACGGCGCGGTCATCGGCCTCATCTGGGCCGGCATCGCCCGCTACATGGTGGACCGCGGCCACGAGTGGCTCGCCGGCTGCTGCTCCATCCCGCTGGCCGACGGCGGCACCGTCGCGGCCGGTACCTGGGACCGGGTACGGGAGAAGCACCTGGCCCCGGAGGAGTTCCGGGTACGGCCGCTGCTGCCGTGGGTGCCGAAGGACGTGAGCGTCCCGGCGCGTACCGAACTCCCGGCGCTCCTGCGCGGCTACCTCCGCCTCGGCGCCTGGGTCTGCGCGGAGCCCGCCCACGACCCGGACTTCGGGGTCGCCGACCTGTACGTGCTGCTGTCGATGCGCCGGGTCAACCCGCGCTACCTGCGGCACTTCCTCTCCCTCGTCCCCGCCTGATGAGCGTCTGGCTGCCGGGCGCGCCCTGCACCCCCAGGGCGTGCGTGGAGCCGGCCGGGGCCGCCGTCGCCGTACCGCTGGCCGTGCTGCGGCTGGCCGCGGTGACGGTCCTGGTGGTCACCGGGGTCCTGCTGTCGCCGATCGGCGGGCTCGTCCCCACCGCCGTGGTGCGGTGGTGGTGCCGGACGGTCGTGCGGGCCGCGGGGGTGCGGGTCCGGATGACCGGCGCCGCCGCGCCCGCCGGCGGACTGCTTCTGGTCGCCAACCACATCTCGTGGCTGGACATACCGCTGCTGGGTGCCGTACGCCCGGCCAAGATGCTCGCCAAGGCCGAGATCCGGCGGTGGCCCGTGGCGGGGCCGCTGACCGCGCGGGGCGCGCTGTTCATCGAGCGGGACCGGCTGCGCGCGCTGCCCGCCACGGTCGCCGGTGTCGCCCGGGCGCTGCGCGACGGCTCCGCGGTCGTCGCCTTCCCCGAGGGCAGCACCTGGTGCGGCCGTGCCCAGGGGCACTTCCGCCGGGCCGTCTTCCAGGCCGCGCTCGACGCGGGGGCGCCCGTCCAGCCCGTTCGCATCCACTACCGCACGGCTCGGGGAGCGGCCAGCACGGCGCCCGCCTTCGTCGGCGAGGACACCCTGCTCGCCTCGCTGTGGCGGGTGGCGTCGGCACGCGGGCTGGTGGCCGAGGTCGAGGTACGGGCCGTGATCCCGGCGGGCAGTCACCCGGACCGCCGCGCGCTGGCCCGGGCGGCGCAGTGGGAAGCGCTGCCCGAGCCGGAGCATGCCCACGCGGCCTAAGGTCTGTCGTCGGCGTCCTTGAGGAGTTCGCCCGCCCGGTCGCGCGCGTGCCCGATCGGGTCGGGGAAGATCCGCAGACCGTGGGCGACCAGTGCCCCCTCGTGGATCAGCATGAGCGTGCGGGCCAGTTCGTCGGCCCGGGTCGGGGCGAAGGCCCGGACCAGGTCGGTGAAGAGTGCGAGCATCCACTGCTTCTGGCCGGTGATGATCGCGTAGGCCGGGTGGGCGGGATCGCTGATCTCGGCGTGCGCGTTGACCATGCTGCATCCCTTCGGGCTGCTCTCGGTCATCCATGCCTTCGAGGCGTCGAAGACCGCCAGTACCCGGTCGACGGATCCCGGCTCGGTCCGCTCCAGCCACTGGGTGACGAACGCCCGCCAGCGGTCGTCACGGTCGGCGAGGTACTCGACGACGATCTGCTCCTTGGACCCGAACCGGTCGTAGAGCGTCTTCTTCGTGACCCCGGCCTCGGCGGCGATCAGGTCCACTCCGACCGCGTGGATGCCCTGCTCGTAGAAGAGCCGCGAGGCGGCCGCGAGGGCGCGGCGTGCGCCGGGGGTCATCGTGATCCGCGTGGTGCCCATGGCTCAATGCTATACCGATCTGTATAGTGGCTCACGGAGACAGGTATACCGATCTGTATAGTCACTGTGGTGGGGTGATGAGTCGTGAACCTCTTGCTCTCCGTCGCCTTCGTGCTGTGCTGGAGCTCGGGGTTCGTGGGCGCCAAGCTGGGCACCGAGGACGCCGGTGCCGTGACGATCCTGATGTGGCGGTTCCTGCCACTGGCGGCTGTGCTCGCGGTGGCCGCCCTCGCTCTGGGCAGGGCCTCGTGGCGAGGACTGACCGCGCGGGATCTCGGCCGGCAGGCCCTGATCGGGCTGCTCTCCCAGAGCGGCTACCTCCTCACCGTCTACTGGGCGATCCAGCTCGGCGTCTCGAGCGGCACCACCGCCCTGATCGACGGCACCCAGCCCCTCGTCGCGGGCGCCCTCGCCGGCCCGCTGCTGCGCCAGTACGTCTCCGGCCGGCAGTGGCTCGGCCTCTGCCTGGGGCTCGCCGGCGTCGCCCTGGTCACCACGGCCGACGCCGGGGCCAACAGCGGGGTGGCCTGGTGGACCTATCTCGTGCCGTTCGCGGGGATGCTCTCGCTCGTGGCGGCCACGTTCCTCGAACAGCGCTCCCGTACGCAGGTCACGCCCGCGGTGTCGATGACCGTCCACTGCGTCACCAGTGCGCTCGTCTTCACCGGCGCCGCCCTCGCGACCGGGTCGGCCGCGCCGCCCTCCACGTCGTCGTTCTGGATCGCGATCGGGTGGCTCGTGACGCTGTCGACGTTCGGCGGATACGGGCTCTACTGGCTCGTGCTGCGCCGCTCCGGCGTCACCAAGGTCAACACGCTCATGTTCCTGATGGCCCCGGTCACGGCCGTCTGGGGCGCCGCCATGTTCGACGAACCGTTCACCCCGCAGACCGCCGCCGGACTGGCGGTCTCCCTCGGGGCGGTCGCCGTCGTGCACTCCGCGAGTCCTCGCGCGCCGCAGGCGCACGGCCACCACCCCGACGAAGATCAGGACGAGCCCGGTGACGGCCGCAGGTCTCCTACGCGGGTGACATGCCGGTCGTGATCCGGGCGAGCCGCCGATAGGAGTCCAGCAGGGCCTCGCGGTCGTAGGTGCTGGTCGTGACCAGGACCTCCTGGGCTCCCGTCTCCTTCAGCAGGGTCTCCAACTGGTGGGTCACCTGCTCCTCGGTGCCGGCGAGCTGCCCGGCGAGCCCGGACTCGTAGAAGCCGCGCTCCTTGGCACTCATCGTCAGCGTCTCCACACGCTCGGCGGGCGGAAGCGGCGGAAAGGTGCCGTGGGTGCGCGAGTACGCCATGGACCAGGCCTCGGGGACCAGCAGCCGCCGGGCCTCCTCGGGCGTGGCGGCCACCGCGATCGTGCCCGAGATGACGACGTACGGCTCCGGCGCCCAGGGCGAGGGGCGGAAGTGCGAGCGGTAGTGGTCGATGCCGCGCTGCATCTTGTCGCGGTTGCGCAGGTCGCCGATGACCATCGGCAGGCCCGCGCGGGCCGCGATGGCGGCGCCCTCGCCCATCGCGAGGACGAAGGGCGGCACGTGCAGACCCTCGGCGGGCCGTGCGTGCACGCGGGTCGGGGACGTACCCCGGAACCAGCCGAGCAGCTCGTCCAGCTGACCCTCGAAGTCCTCGGCGACGTCCTTGTCCCGCCCGAGCGCCTTGCGCACCCCGTCCGTGAAGCCCACCGAACGGCCGAGCCCCATGTCGATCCGACCCGGGAAGAGGGACTCCAGCACCCCGAACTGCTCGGCCACGACGAGAGGTTGGTGGTTGGGCAGCATCACGCCGCCGGTGCCGACCCGGATCGTCCGCGTCGCGGCGGCCACGGCGGCGGCCAGGACGGTCGGCGCGGAACCGGCGACCCCGGGCACGCCGTGGTGCTCCGACACCCAGAAGCGGTGATAGCCGAGCCCCTCCAGCTCCTGCGCGAGCCGCACGGTGTCGCGCAGTGCCTCGGCGTCCGGGTGGCCCTCGCGGGTGCGGGAGCGGTCGAGGACGGAGAAGCGGGTGGTGGCGATCGAGGAACTCACACCGGGTTCAACGCGTGACGGGTCGTGGCATTCCCGCCGGTTTCCCGCCGGTGCCGCCTCGCCGAAAACCCGGTGACCGCGTCCCCGCACGTCAGGACAATGGGGCGGCACGGCCCGGCATCGCCGGGTGCGGCGCGTGAAGAGGGGGGACCGGCCATGGCCGTCGCGAACATCCTGCTGTCCGGCATCGTCGGTTCGACCGCGTACGGCCTTGCCCACGAGGGCTCGGACATCGACCGGCTCGGCATGTTCGCCGCGCCCACCAAGGCCCTGCACGGGCTCCGCACGCCGAAGGAGTCCCACGTCAGCACGGCACCGGACCGCACCCTGCACGAGGCCGCCAAGTGGTGCCGCCTCGCCCTCGGCGGCAATCCGACCGCCATGGAGCTGGTGTGGCTCCCGGACGACCTGTACGAGGTGCGCACCCCCCTCGGCGAGGAACTGATCGGCATCCGCACGTCGTTCCTGAGCGCGGGGCGGGTCCGGGACGCCTATCTGGGCTACGCCACCCAGCAGTTCCGGCGGCTGGAGAGCCGCGGCGACGGTTCGTTCTCCGCGGACACCCGCAAGCGCACCGCGAAACACGCCCGGCACCTGAAGCGGCTGTGCCACCAGGGCCTGGCGCTGTACACCACCGGCCGGCTGGAGATCCGCGTCGAGGACCCCGAGGACTACCACGCCTTCGGCGAGCGCGTCGCCGCCGACCCGTCGGCCGCGCTGCCCCTGCTCAGGCACTACGAGGCCGCCTTCGACGAGACGCCCACCGTGCTGCCCGAGCGGCCCGACGAGGCGGCCGTCGAGGCGTGGCTGCACAGGGTCCGCGGTGCGTTCTACACCGCGGAGACCTCCGCCTCGTGCTCGTGCTCGCAGGCCTCGTCGATGCCGTAGGTGTCCCAGGCGGGGAACGGGTCGGCCGGCGGGGCGGGTTCGGCCGGGCGCAGAAGGCAGGCGGTGAGGGCGGCCCGAAGGGCGTCGGCGTCCAACTGGGTGCCGATGAAGACCAGTTCCTGTGCGAACGGGGCGTCGTGATCGCGGGCGGCGGACGGCTCGAACCGGGCCACCGCCCCGGCCTGCGACCACAGACCCGTCACATGCGGGCGGCTGGACAGGGTGAAGAACCCCTTCGACCGCAGGATCCGCCCGTACCGTCCGCTGTCCAGCTCCTCCGTCACGAAGTCCCACAACCGGGCAGGATGGAAGGGGAGTTCGGAGCGGAAGACGGTGGAGGAGACCCCGTACTCCTCGGTCTCCGGAACGTGCTCGCCGTTGAGCTCCCGCACCCAGCCCGGCGCCTGCTGGGCCCGGTCCAGGTCGAACAGGCCGGTGCCCAGCACCTCCCGCAGATCCACCCGTCCCTCCGTGGCGGAGACGATCCGTGCGACCGGGTTGAGCCGGCCGAGGGCAGCCCTCAGCCGGGCCGCGGAGTCCTCGTCGACGAGGTCGAGCTTGTTCAGCACGATGACGTCGGCGAACTCGACCTGGTCCACCAGCAGATCGCTGACCGTACGGTCGTCGTCCTCGAAGGGGGCGAGCCCGCGCTCGGCGAGTTCGTCGCCGTTCGCCAGCTCGGGCAGGAAGTTCGCGGCGTCCACGACCGTGACCATCGTGTCCAGCCGGGCGACCTCCCCCAGGGTGGCGCCGTCGTCACGGGCGAAGGCGAAGGTGGCCGCCACCGGCATCGGCTCCGAGATCCCGCTGGACTCGATCAGCAGGTGGTCGAAGCGGCCCTCGCGGGCCAGCCGGCCGACCTCCTCCAGCAGGTCGTCGCGCAGGGTGCAGCAGATGCAGCCGTTGGTCATCTCGACCAGGCGTTCCTCGGTCCGCGAGAGCGCCGCCCGACCGCCGCGCACCAGCGCCGCGTCGATGTTGACCTCGCTCATGTCGTTCACGATGACCGCGACGCGCAGGCCCTCCCGATTGGCGAGGACGTGGTTGAGGAGCGTGGTCTTGCCCGCCCCGAGGAACCCGGACAGCACGGTCACGGGCAACAGGTCGTACGACACCGGCGCTCAGCCCTCGGGGCGCAGCAGCCCGCGCTCGTACGCCTTGACCAGGTTCTGCGGTACGAGGTGACGCACGCCGTCGATCGTGACGGGCACCAGCGTCGGCGTGGCGGCCTTCCACTGCGCGCGGCGGTGGCGGGTGTTGCTGCGGGACATCTTCCGCTTGGGTACGGCCATGACGGTCCTCCTCGATGGGGTGAGCACCGAGGACGCTACATGAAAATGGATCCCATTAACAATTGCGCGCGGACGACCCGTGCCGCTCAGCGGCGGGATCGCACGCGCGCGTCCCGCGGCGGCCGGATGAACTGCATCTCCAGCGTGAGCGGCGGCTCGGCGACCCCCGGGCCGCCGGCGGCCGCCCACCGTATGACCTCCTCCGTGCTGTCGTCGTCCCTCACGAACCCGATCCACGTGGCCCGCCCGCCGGCCCGGCGTCCGGCGGCCGAGGGGCGGACCACGATGACGTTGGCCTGGTCGCACGGGCCCAGGCAGTCGGTCGTACGCACCTGGAAGCCGTGCTCGGCCGCGCCGGCGCGCAGCAGCTCCAGCTGCCAGGCCGGGTCGGTGCCGGGCTGCTTGCGGGCGTTGCCGCAGCAGCAGCCCCGGCAGACGACGAGGGTGCAGGAACCGGAACCGGAGCCGGTCAGGCGCGTACGGGGCGTCGAAGGCATGGAAGAAGCATGCGGCCTCCCCCGATCACCCGTCGCCGCCGGGGTGCCCTTCGCGTCAGAATCGCGCCCCGATGTTCGCCCCGTTCCGCGGGACGAGGAACGACGGTGCCGACGGCAGGGAACCGTCCGCCGCCCGCGCGCCCGTGAGGGGAGCCGGGTCCGTGCTCAGGACCGAGGCGGCGTTCCAAGTGCCGCCGAGATTCCAGGAGTTGCCGGTGGAGACGGTCGCCGAACCGAGCGCCACGGCACGTGCGTCGGCCACGGACAGGTTGGCGGTGAGGACGGCCTTGCCGCCCGAGACGTCGACGTCGAAGCCCGTACCCGCGTTGGAGAAGGTGGAGTTGCGGGTCAGCGCGAGGGCGCCGGCGTTGCTGTTGTCCGTGATGCCGTGCGCCGCGTTCTTGAACGAGACGCTGTTGCGCAGGGTGTGGGCCACCGCCGGGGCCGGGCTGCCGCCGCCGAGCTTGAAGCCGTTGCCGTCGCCCGCGAAGTCCGGGAAGCCCCAGCGGTTGAAGCCGTTGCCGTACGCGACCGTGTTCTCGACGACGACCGGCGAGGTGAACTTCCAGTTGTCGAAGCCGTCGTCGACGTTGTTCCACAGCCGGGCGCCGCGCACCACGTTGCCCGTGCCGCTGCCCTCCTTGATGGCGAGGCCGTCCGCGCTCTCGCCGTTCTTGCGCGGGTCGCGGTTGGCGTAACTGTCCAGGTTCAGGATCTGGTTGTTGCTGGAGGCGCCCTGGAGCTGGAAGCCGGACTCGTAGTTGTCGTGGGTCTTCAGCCGCGCGAAGACATTGCCGTTGCAGCCGTCGCAGTACACGCCGTACGGACCGTTCACGATCTCCAGGTCCGAGATCCGCCAGTACGACGCCTCCTGGTGGATCGCCCCGCGATCGGGCCGCGCGATGCTCCCGCCGACGGGGGTGTGGCTCGCGGGCAGCTGCTCGCCGTCGATGACGACCCGCTCGCCCTGGTAGGCGCCGAGGGTGATGGGCGCGGAGGAGGTGCCCGAGGTGGTGATGGTGATGTTGTCGGTGAGGGGGTACGTGCCGCCGCGTACGGCGATGGTGTCGCCGGGGGCGGCCAGGTCGACGGCCCGCTGAACGGTCCGCAGGGGCTGTGCGAGGGTCCCCGGTGCGGAGTCGTTGCCGCTCGTGGCGACGATCAGGGTCCTGGGGGCGGCCGATGCCGTACCGGCCGGGCCTAATGTCCCCAGCAGTGCCGCGCTCACCAGTGCCGCCGTCCAGATCGCTGTGCTGCGCCTGTCGCGCATGAGGTCTCCTGCCCTTGCCGTGCATGCCATGTCGCACAGCAGTGGCCGCCGGGGGCGCGAAGGTTGCCGGGTGTTGCCGGGTGTCTAGGGTGGGGAGCGTGACCGACAGCAACAGCCTCCCGCTCGCCGTGTTCGACCTGGACAACACTCTCGCCGACACCGCCCACCGGCAGCGGTTCCTGGAGACCAAGCCCCGTGACTGGGACGGCTTCTTCGCGGCCGCGCCGCAGGATCCGCCGATCGCCGAGGGCATCGCACTGGTCCTTCAGAGCGCGCGGGAGTGCGAGGTCGTCTACCTCACCGGGCGGCCCGAGCGCTGCCGGCGCGACACGCTCGCCTGGCTCGCCGCGCAGGGGCTGCCCGAGGGGCGCGTGTACATGCGGCGCAACGACGACCGCAGGCCCGCCCGGCGCACCAAGCTGGAGATCCTCCGCCGGCTCGCCCGCACCCGCGAGATCCGGGTGCTGGTGGACGACGACGAGCTGGTGTGCGAGGACGCCGAGCGGGCGGGGTTCAGGGTCGTACGGGCGCGCTGGACGGCCCAGTCCGCGGAGCTCAAGGTGGCGCAGGAGCGGGAGGGCCGGACCTGAGGCTTCGGCGACGGAACGCCGGGGCTGCCGGTCCGCCCCCTACTCCGACTCCTCCAGGCGGAAGCCCACCTTCAGGCCGACCTGCCAGTGCGCGACCTGCCCCTCCTCGATCTGGCCGCGCACCTGGGTGATCTCGAACCAGTCGAGGTGGCGGAGGGTCTGCGAAGCGCGGGAGATGCCGTTGCGGACGGCCTGGTCGACGCCCTCGGGCGAGGTGCCGACGATCTCGGTCACCCGGTACGTGTGGTTCGACATGCGGGGCTCCTCTCCGCGGTGACGGCCGTGTCACCTGTGAGTCGGGCGCGTCATTCCACCGTGCCCCAAGCCGCGGCGGAGCGCGAGACGGCTTGGGGCACACACGTCACCGCGCCACGCTGAGCGACAGCGCGAACCTGCCCTCCTCGTCGGTCCACCAGTGGGCCAGGTCGAGACCCGCCGCGGACAGCTCGGCGCGCACGCCCTCCTTGCGGAACTTGGCCGACACCTCGGTGCGCAGTTCCTCGCCGGCCGCGAAGTCGACCGCCAGGTCGAGCGCCGGGATCTTCGCGGTCTGTGCCGTACGGGAGCGCAGCCGCATCTCTATCCACTCGTGCCGGGCGTCCCACAGGGCCACGTGGTCGAAGGCCGCGGGGTCGAAGTCGGCGCCCAGCTCACGGTTGACGACGGTCAGGACGTTCTTGTTGAACTGGGCCGTCACGCCGGCCGCGTCGTCGTACGCCCTGACCAGGACCTTCTCGTCCTTGACCAGGTCCGTGCCGAGGAGCAGCGCGTCGCCCGGGGAGAGCAGGTCGCGCACGGAGGCCAGGAACGCGGCCCGCTCCACCGGCAGCAGGTTGCCGATCGTGCCGCCGAGGAACGCCAGCAGCCGCGGGCCGGGCGTGTCCGGCAGTGTGAGCCGCGCGGTGAAGTCGGCGATGAGGGCGTGCACCTGGAGGCCGGGGTGCTCGTCGATGAGCGCGTGCCCGGCCTGGGTGAGGGCGCTCTCGCTGACGTCGACCGGGACGTACGTGCTCAGGTTGTTCAGCGCTTCGATGAGGTGGCGCGTCTTCTCCGAGGAGCCGGAGCCCAGCTCGATCAGGGTGTGGGCGCGCGTCGCCGCCGCGATCTCCCCGGAGCGGGCGACCAGGATCTCCCGCTCGGCGCGGGTCGGGTAGTACTCGGGCAGTTCGGTGATCTGCTCGAACAGCTCGCTGCCGTGGGCGTCGTAGAACCACTTCGGCGGCAGTGTCTTGGGGGTGTGGGTCAGGCCCTGGAGGACGTCGGCGCGCAGGGCGGCGTCCGTGGCGTCCTCGGGCAGGGTGCGGGTGAGAAGGAACGGACTCACGTGCGGGGCTCCTTCGGAAGTGCGGGTGCCAGTGCGTCGCTCGGCTCCTTGAGCGGGGTGAGCAGCACGTCGGTGCGGCTCGCGGCGAGCAGGGTGCGGTCGGGGACCTCCTGCCAGTGCGGATCGTCGTCGTAGGGCTCGGAGGCCACGACCGTGCGGCGGCCGGGCTCCGAGAGGTACCAGAGGGTGTCGCCCCAGGCCGTCGCCGTGATGCTCTCGCCGTTGGTCAGCAGCAGGTTGAGCCGGGAGCCGGGGGCCGCCGCGGCGACCTCCAGGACGGCTTCGGCGAGCGCCTGGCCCGCCTCGTCGCCCTCGCGCAGCCGGGCCAGGACCAGCGCCCACACGAGCGCCGAGTCGTTGCGCGCCTCCAGCGACAGCACGTCCGTGGCGGGCAGGCCCGCCACGAGGGGCGCCAGCGAACCCGGCCAGCCCGTGACCGCGCCGTTGTGGCTGAACAGCCAGGGGCCGGTGGCGAACGGTGCCGCCGCGGCCTCCGCGTCCGCGCCCGCCAGGGTCGCGTCCCGTACGGCGGCGAGCACGGCCCCCGAGCGGACCACCCTCGCCAGGTCGGCGAGGGACTGGTCCGCCCAGATGGGCCCGGCCCGGCGGTAGCGGGCCGGCACCGGATCGCCCTCGGCGTACCAACCGACGCCGAAACCGTCGGCGTTGACCGTCCCGTACCGCTGCCGCCGCGGCGCCCACGACTGCCGGTACAGGCTGTGCGGCGGCTCCACGAGGATCCGGCCGAGCGGCTCCGCCGGGCCCAGGTATGCCAGGTGACGGCACATCAGACGGCTCCCGAACGGGCCGTGCGGAACCCGGAGAAGATCTGCCGGCGGATCGGGTAGTCCCAGTTGCGGAACGTGCCCCGGCAGGCCACCGCGTCCACGGCGAACGAGCCGCCGCGCAGCACCTTGTGGTCGGGGCCGAAGAAGACCTCCGAGTACTCCTTGTACGGGAACGCCTGGAACCCCGGGTACGGCAGGAAGTCGCTCGCCGTCCACTCCCACACGTCACCGATCAACTGCCGTACGCCGAGCGGGGATTCGCCCTCTGGGTAGCTGCCGGCCGGCGCCGGGCGCAGATGCCGCTGGCCCAGGTTGGCGTGCTCGGGCCCCGGGTCGGCGTCGCCCCACGGGTAGCGCGTCGAGCGGTCGCCCGCCGGGTCGTACCGAGCGGCCTTCTCCCACTCGGCCTCGGTGGGCAGCCGGCGTCCGGCCCAGCGGGCGTACGCGTCGGCCTCGTACCAGCACACGTGCAGGACCGGCTCCTCGGGCGGGACGACCTCGGTCACGCCGAAGCGGCGCCGCAGCCACTGCCTGCCGTCACGGCGCCAGTACAGCGGCGCGTGGATGGAGTGCTGCCGGATGTGGGCCCAGCCCGCCGCCGTCCACCAGCGCTCGTCGTCGTAGCCGCCGTCCTCGATGAACGCCTGATAGGCGCCGTTCGTCACCGGAGTCGTGTCGATGTGGAACGGTGCCACCTCGCGCGGGTGCGCCGGGCGTTCGTTGTCCAGTGCCCACGGCTCCGACGACGTGCCCATCATGAACGGGCCGCCGGGGACCAGGACTTCGGCCCGGCCGGTGTACAGCGGTACCGGGTCCGGGTCCGGGGCGGTCAGGGCCTGCGGGCCCCTGCGGAGCTGATGGGTGATCAGCATCGTCTCGTCGTGCTGCTGTTCGTGCTGCGCGATCATCCCGAAGGCGAAGCCCGCCTCCGTCAGCCGCGTCCCGTGGAACGCGGTGCGCTCCAGTACGTCCAGCACCCGGCCGCGTACGTCCGCCGCGTACGAGCGGGCCTCGGCGGGCGCCAGCAGGGGCAGCGAGGGCCGCTCGGAGCGCGGGTGCTCGAAGGCGTCGTAGATGCTGTCGATCTCGGGCCGTATCGCCTCCTGCCCGGCGACGGTCCGCAGCAGCCACTGCTCCTCCTGGTTGCCTATGTGGGCGAGGTCCCACACCAGCGGCGACATCAGAGGCGAGTGCTGCGCGGTCAGGTCCGGCCCCTCCACGCAGCTGGTGAGGAGGGTGGTGCGTTCCCGGGCGGTGACGAGGGTGCTCAGCGCCCGGTCGCGGAAGGCCTCGGCGTCGAGGGAGGCGTCGGCGTCGAGGGAGGGGGCGGGGTCGGTCATGTGCGGATGTCCTTCCCGTGGGCGGTGGGCGTCCCTCCGGTGGCGTGCAGCCGGGGCCCGGAGTGGTCCGTACCGCGCAGGTGTCGTTCCGTGTCGCGCGGGCTCTGGTCCGTGTCGCGCATGTGGTCGAGCAGGTCGTCGGCGGGGCAGCGGCCGGGGACCACAAACCGGTCCCGGTACTCCCGCACGGCGTCGACGACCTCGGTGGTGGCGCCGAGCCGGGGCAGGGCCTCCAGGGCGACCGCGAAACAGGCGACGGCCGCCTCGTGCAACTCGGGGTCGTTCAGGCCGCGGTGGGCCGCTTCGGTCCACAGCGGATTGTGCGGCGCGGGCAGCGACAGGGACCGCTCGGCCAGCGGCTTCACGATCCGGTAGGCGGTCTCGGCGGCCTCCGGGTCGTCGAAGAGCGCCGTCGTCACCGCCAGCGGCACGATCCAGCCGTCGTCGCCCGGCTGGGCGTCGATCATGCGCAGTTCGAGATGCCCGCGGGGTCTGACCGGCGGGAACAGCGTGCTGATGTGGTAGTCGAGATCCTCCCGGGTCGGCGGCTCGGGCGCCCCGGACCTGGTCCACTCCCGGAACGTCAGCCCCTCGGGCACGTCCCACGGGCCGCCGTCGCGGCGTACGCACATCACCGGGGCGTCCAGCACATGCCGGGCCCAGGCGGTGCGCGGATCCACGTCGAGCGGGGGAGCGCCCGCCCGGCCGGCGCCTATCTCCATCCACAGCAGCTGGCGGCTGGACAGCCAGCCGGTGGGCTCGTGCCCGGCGGCGGGGGAGTTCGCGAACGCGGCCACCAGGACCGCGCCCAGCTGGTGCGCCAGCCACCAGCGCCGCCCGAGACCGAGCGGACCGGGCTCCTCGTGACCGGCGTCCAGGCAGACCTGGACGGAGGCGGAGGTGCACATCATGGCGCGGCCGGCCGGGCCGGTGCGGTCGAGGCAGGCCTCCATGGCGTCGTAGCGCGGCTCGCGCAGGAACCTGCGGGGCGTGTGCCAGGGATCCTGGCCGATGCCGACGAGACCGAGGCCGTCCTCGGCCAGTACCGCACGGACGGCGGTGAGGTCGGCGGAGACGATACCGATGCACTCCATCAGGGAGGCGGCGGGCGGCGAGCTCAGTTCCAGCTGGCCGCCGGGCTCTGTGGTGAGCGCCGACCTCAGAGGCACGGTTCGCAGTGCGGCGTAGGCCGCCGCGAGTCGTTCGGGTGTCACGGGGAGCTGCGGAGTGCGCAGCTCGTGGACGAGCCATTCCACTTCGACCCCGAGTTTTCGGGGTGGACCGGTCTTGAAGCAGATGCCCCGGACCAGGGCCTCCACCTCGGCTTCGGTGACCGCGGTACGGGGCTCCGTACAGTCACTCGGCGTATCGGACATGTCGGGATCCTCCTGAGATTCCACCATGCCGTCGACCCGGGATCTGGTGAGGCGGGCCGACGTCACTCGTTCCACCCAAGACCCTCGCGTCCGTTCGCACAAGGGTGCACATCATCGCAATCGGGGCCGGGAATCTCCGTTTCCTGGGTGTTCTCCAGGAGTTTCCGGGGGCGGACAGACCCCGGAAACTCCGTTGCACCGCAGGACCAGAATCGCTCAGGATGCGTCTATGAGCACGACGGGGGAGAGGGCGGGGGAGATGACGGGGGAGATCGCGCGGCGCGCGGTCGTGGCGCGCACGGGGGTCGCGCCATGAGCGCGCGCCTGCGTGCCGTCGCGCAGCACACGGAACAGATCGTGGCGGCGGGGAGCTACCGCGCGCCGGACGGCCGCGAGGTGCCCGTCGCCGCCGAGATCGAGGCGGCCCGGGACGGCACGCGGATGTACGGGCCGGAGCCGGTGCGGGTGCCGGAGATCTCCACGGCTGACACGTTGTTCCAGGTCACGGGCGAAAGCAGCCTGGAGGCGGCCCGTCGGCTGGGCGGGCGGGTGGCCGTCCTGAACTTCTCCTCGGCCCGCAATCCGGGCGGCGGCTATCTCAACGGCGCCCAGGCTCAGGAAGAGGCCCTGTGCCGGGCCTCCGCGCTGTACACCTGCCTGGTCGAGGTCCGGCAGTTCTACGACCACCACCGCACCCACCGCGACCCGTTCTACACGGATCGTGTCATCCACTCCCCGGCCGTGCCCGTCTTCCGCGACGACCGCGGCCGCCTTCTGGACGCGCCGTACACCGCCGGCTTCCTGACGGCTGCCGCACCCAACGCCGGAGTCATCGTCCGTACGGCACCGGAGCGCGCGGCCGAGCTGCCGCGGGCCCTGGCGGTACGGGCCGAGCGGGTGCTGGAGGTCGCGGCCGCCCACGGCTACCGGCGGCTGGTCCTCGGTGCGTGGGGCTGCGGGGTGTTCCAGAACGATCCGGCGCAGGTGGCGGGCGCGTTCCGGGCGCTGCTCGGCCCCGGCGGCCGGTTCGCCGGGGCCTTCGAGCACGTGGCGTTCGGAATCCTGGACCGGACGACGGGGAACGTGGTCCGAGAGGCGTTCGTACGGGCGTTTCCGGAGCGTCAGCTCCAGCCGTAGCGTTCCCCCAACCGGTGCCGGACCAGGTTGAACCGCATGCGGTCCAGGGCGCACGCCTCCCGGCGCATACCGCCCTCGTGCAGGCGCAGTACGCGGTCCACGTCGACCCACGAGTCCCGCCCCGTCCGGTCCCAGGGCCCGCTGCCGATCGGCACCCACTCCCGGTCGCCGTCGTGCCGCTTGCTCGACAGCTGGACGGCGAGGAAGGTGCCGCCGGCCTCGCGGGCGACGACGAGCACGGGGCGGTCCTTGCCCCGGCCGTCGTTCTCCTCGAAGGGGACCCAGGTCCAGACGATCTCGCCGGGATCCGGGTCCCCGTCGTGCGCGGGCGAGTACTCCGTGCGCACCCGGCCGACCTCACGGGGGTCCGCCTGGGTGGTCGCGGAGGGGCCGAACCGGCCGGGGACGTTCTCATCGATAGACGCAGTCACGGGCGTAACGTTAGAGCCCGCGCCGCCGAACGTTGGAGCCCGCGTCCCCGAGCCGGTTCTCTCACCCCTCGCCCGGTTCTCTCACCCCTCGTCCGTCATCCCCCGTCCTTGTCCACCGGCACCTTCTGCACCGGCGGCGGGACAGCCCCGTTGAGGGACGAAGTCCCGTTCAGGGCCTGCCCGTTCTGGTTCATCGAGGCGAGCAGCTGCCGGGCCAGACCGAGGCCCGTGCCGCCCATGGTGAGCGCCTTGGTGAGCATGTCGGCCATGCCGTCGGCGCCGTTGAGGACCACCATGTTGTCGACACTGTCGAAGGCGGACGCTCCGGCCCGCACGATCTCCGGCCAGTTCTCGGCGAGTTGCTGGGCGACGACGGCTTCCTGGTTCTCGGCGAGGGCGGCGGCGCGCGCCTTGATGGCGTCCGCCTCCGCGAGTCCCTTGGCCTTGGCCGCCTCGGCCTCGGCGAGACCCCTGGCCTGCGCCGCGGCCGCCTCGGCCTCACCGGTGGCACGCGTGGCCGCCGCCATGGCGGTGCCCCGGGCCTTGGTGGCCTCGGCCTCCGCGCCCGCGGCCGTCTTGACCCGGGTCGCCTCGGCCGCGGCCGCGAGCTCCGTCTCCTTCGCCTTGGCCTGGGCCGCCGAAATGCGTGCGTCGCGCTCCGCCTCGGCCATCGTCCGCTTCTCGTAGGCCTGCGCGTCCGCCGGCTTGCGGACGTCCGCCTGGAGCTGCTGCTCACGCCGCTGCGCCTCCAGCTCGGCGACCCGCGTCTCCTGGACGACGACTTCCTGCCGGGCGGCGGCGTCGGCGAGCGGTCCGGCCTGGCGGGCCTTCGCACCCGCCTTGTCCCGCTCGGCCTGGTAGCCGGCCTGGAGGATCTCGCTGTCCCGGGTCGCCTCGGCCATCCGCGCGTACGACTGCTGCTCGGCCTCCGTGGCCAGGCGGTTGGCCTCCGCCTGCGCGATCCGCGCGTCCCGCTGGACGGCCGCCGCGTGCGGCATCGCCAGGTTCTGGATGTACCCGGTCGGGTCCTCGATCTCGTGGATCTGCAGCGAGTCCACGATCAGACCCAGCTTCTCCATCTCCGTGCCGCAGGCCGCCCGGGTCTGCCCGGTGAGCTTCTCCCGGTCGCGGATCATGTCCTCGACCGTCAACCCGCCCACGATGGACCGCAGATGACCGGCGAACACGTTGTGCACCCGCTCCGACATCAGTTTCTGCTGGTCGAGGAAACGGCGGCCCGCGTTCGCGATCGACACGAAGTCGTCGCCCACCTTGAAGATGACCACGCCCCGCACCTTGAGCGGAATGCCCTGGTGGGTCACGCAGTCCACATGCAGTTCGGTCTCGTTCAGGTCGAGCGAGAGCTTGCGCACCGCCTGCACTCCGGGCAGCACGAGCGTGCCGCGTCCGGTGACGATACGGAAGCCCATGCCCGCCTCGAGGCCCTCCGTCTTGTGCTTGGAGCCGGAGATGATCAGTGCCTCGTTCGGTTCCGCGACACGCCACATCATCTTGAACAGACCGATCAGAACGAGGACGGCGGCAACCGCCACCCCCGCAACGACGCCGACAACCATCGGCATACGCCCCCTTGTGATGGTGCCCTTTCGGCACCGAACGAAAGGGAGTGTGCGCCTGTGCGACGCCGGGGTACAGACGCTGGCGCATCCTTGTCGAAACCTTGATACAAACCAGTCTCACCTGCGGGGAAGCGGGCTCAACTGTCGTACGCCGCCTGGACGTAGACGGTCCTCGGCGGCAGGTACTCCACGACCATGACCACCGTGCCCCGCTCGATGCGGTCCGTGCCGGTGGCGGGGTAGGCGAGGAAGTGCTCGGCGCCGCCGCGCACCCGGACGATCACCTCGCCGACGAGCCCGGGCCCGATCGCCCCCGTGACCCGCCCCATCAGCCCGACCATCGACGCGTCGTCCATGGTCACAGGGTACGGGCCGAACGCCGTTACGCGGCCGGGGAATCCGTGACCGCGTGCTCCGGCGGCCAGGCCGTGTGCCAGCGCAGTCGCGCCTCCAACTGCGCGGCGAGGGAGATCAGGAGCGGCTCGCTGTTCGCCGGACCGAGCAACTGGGCGCCGACCGGCAGACCGCCGCCGACGAATCCGGCCGGGACGTTCACCCCGGGCCAGCCCAGCACGTTCCACGGCCAGGCGTACGGACAGGCCGCGATCATCGCACGGTCGGTGGCCAGTCCGCCGAGGCCCAGCAGCGCGCCGATGCGCGGCGGGGGAGCGGCCGTCGTCGGCGCGAGGATCACGTCGTACGTCGTGAAGAACGTGCCGATACGCCGGTGCAGGACCGCCTCGGCCCGCCGCGCCGCCCGCAGCGGCACCCCGCCGAGCAGCCCGCCCAGCCGGGCGGCGTCGCGGGTGCGGCGGTCGAGGAGGGTGGGGAAGGGCGCCTCGCGGACGCGCTCGGCGAGTCCGGCCGTGGCGCGGGGCACGAAGGTCAGCCCGATCTGCCCGTAGGGCGGATCGGCCTCCTCGACGATGTGCCCCAAGTCGCCGAGCTCCTCGGCGAGTTGGACGACCCTGGCCCGGACCTCCGGCTGGAGTCGCGCGGGCAGCGCGGTGAACGGCGGTTTCAGGGAGAGCGCGATGCGCAGCCGGCCGGGGTCGCGCCGGGTGGCCTGCAGGGCGTCGACGGCCGGCGGCCGGTGCGGGTCGAGGTCGTGGTTGCCGGCCGCCGCGTCCAGGAGCAGGGCGGCGTCGGCGACCGTACGGGCGAGCGTGCCGTTGACCGTGATGCCCTGGAAGGACTCGCCGCGCGGCCAGGTGGAGATCCGGCCGCGCTGCGGCTTGATGCCGATCAGGTGGGTCCAGGAGGCCGGGATCCGCACCGAGCCGGCGCCGTCCGAACCGAGCGCGGCCGGCACCAGACCGGCGGCGACGGCGGCGGCCGAACCGCCGGAGGAGCCGCCCGGCGTGTGCTCTGTACTCCACGGATTGCGCGTCGCGCCGAAGGCGGGCCCCTCGGTGAACGGCCACTGTCCGAACTCGCAGGTGTTGGTCTTGCCGACGATCACGGCTCCGGCCGCGCGCAGCCGTCGTACCGCCTCGCCGTCCTTGGCGACCGGCGGGAACTCGCCCCGGCAGCCGAACGCGGTCGGCTCGCCCGCCACGTCCATGTCGTCCTTGACCGCCACCGGCACCCCGAGCAGCGGCTTGCGCACCCCGGCGGCCAGTTCCCTGTCCGCGGCCTCGGCCTCGGCGAGCGCCGACTCGGTCCGTACGATCCGGAAGGCGTTCAGCGAGGTCTGCGTGGCCTCGATCCGGGCCAGCGCCGCCTCCACGAGCGACCGGGACGTCACCTCCCCGTCGGCGAGCGCACGGGCGGACTCCGCGAGGCCTGCGGAACGGTCGGACGTCATGCGGGGCACCTCCGGGACGGCACTGTCTACCGAACGGTAACGTCCGGCGGGGCGCGACGGAACGCCCCGCGCGGCAGAGCCGGCGCACGGTCGGCATCGGTGCACGCCACAGCTTTCCCACGGGGCCCACGGACTCGTGCGCAAACCATTGACGCCCCCGACCCTCACCCCTACCTTCTGATCGACTTTCCGAACCGAGTTCGGAATATCGAACGTCAGAGCCGCATGTGTGCTTGTGTCCGAGGGAGAGCCGCCCGTGACCACTCGACCCCCCATGCCGTCGCGCCGCACACTGCTGCGGGCGATGACCGTCCTGCCCGCCTCGGCGCTCGTCCTGGGCGAGGCGCCCGGACTGCTCGGCACCGCCTCCGCCGCCGCCCCGCCGAGCGGCTCCGCGACCCGCTACACCATCGTGCCGTTCCTCGACAGCAACGACGGCACCGTGAACGTCTACCAGTCCGACGACGCCACCGACTTCCGCCTGGCCAAGTCGTCGGCCTACACGCCGCCGAGCAACCGCATCCGCGACGCGAGCATCTTCAAGCACACCAACGGCTACTACTACATCACCTACACGACCCACACCTGGCAGGACCCGAGCACCACCATCGGCTTCGCGCGCAGCTCCGACCGGGTCAACTGGACCTTCCTGTACGACTACACGGTCCCGATCGCCAACCTGTCCCGGGCGTGGGCGCCGGAGTGGTTCGTCGACAGCGACGGCAGCGTGAACGTCATCGTGTCCTGCTCGACGGCCAACGACGAGTGGATCTTCACCCCGTATCTGCTGAAGGCCACGAACTCCGGCCTCACCGCGTGGAGTTCACCGGTCGCCCTGTCCGGCATCGGCGCCAACCACATCGACACGTACCTCGTGAAGATCGGCTCGACCTACCACGCCTTCACGAAGAACGAGACGACGAAGTACATCGAGTACGCGACGGCCTCCAGCCTCGCCGGCCCCTACACGATCCGCCGGACCGGCAACTGGGCGGGCTGGGGCAGCTACCGCGAGGGCGCGGCGCTGGTGCAGCTCGACAACGGCGGCTGGCGGATCTTCTTCGACGGCTACGGCGACGGCACCTACTACTACAGCGACAGCTACGACACCTTCGCCACCTGGTCCGCCCCGGCCGCGCTGCCCGTCGTCTCCGGTACGGCCCGGCACTTCACGGTGGTCAAGGAGACGGTGTCGGGCGGGCCGAGCCTGGCGAAGGGGGTGACGCGCTCGTTCCAGTCGGCCAACTTCTCCACCCGCTACTGGCAGTCCCAGTCGTCCCTGCTCAATCTCCCCGTGGTCAGCGGCTCCAGCCCCACCACCGAGAAGCAGGCCTCCACCTTCACGGTCGTCGCCGGCCTCGCCGACGCGAACGGCTACTCCTTCCGCGACGCCTCCGGCAACTACCTGCGCCACTGGGACTTCCGCGCCCGCTTCGACGCGAACAACGGAACGTCGACCTTCGCGAAGGACGCCACGTTCATCGCCCGCACCGGCACGACGAGCGGCTCCCTGCGCTTCGAGTCGTACAACTACCCCGGCTACTACCTGCGCCACTACAACTACCAACTCCGGGTCGAACGGACCGACGGGACGGATCTGTTCCGGGGAGACAGTTCGTTCGTGCCGGTGGCCGCCTGGGCCTGAGCTGCGGCTTTGCCGGCCTGGGCAGTTGTGCCGACGGCTGCGGAATACCTCTCGGCGAGGTCGGCCGGCGGGTGCAGGCCGGTGGTGCCCACGATCGGAGCGGCAGGGTGAGTCGGGGCCGTAGTCGGGACCGTAGCCGGCCAGGCGGGCATCGGCGGCCCATCAGGTCTCGGCGTGCACCGTCGCGGGAGTGCCGCTCCATGGGCGGCTACTCGCCGGGGCGCTTGGTATCGGGCCAGGTCAGGGCGTCGATCGGCGCCGTCCCAGCACGGCAGTACACCAGTCGCGAGCAGTTCCTCACAGAGGGATCGAGTCGAGGTCAGCGCGTACCTCGACATGAGGGCGGTGGAAGGCCTCGTGAACCGGGTGCCTTTGCCGTCGGTGTGACCTCGTCACCGGGCGGGGTGTTTCTCCCGCTTCTCGACGCCCCGACGCCGGCCAGTCGCGGTCTCTGCGGGCGAGCTCAGGCGGGCAGCCTCGTGTCGACGACGAAGCTGATCTCGATGACCTGGCCCGGCAAGGTCAGTTCGGTGACGCCCAAGACCGTGCTGGCCGGGCGGTGGTCGCCGAAGTACGCCAGGTTGCCCTCGGCCGTCGCCGCGGCGTTCTGCCGCAGGTTCACCACGTACAGGGTCTGCGAGACGACCTGGTTCCGGGTGACGCCGTAGTGCTCCAGGACCTTGTCCGTGTTGGCGTAGGTCTGCTTGAGCTGGGCGGTGAAGTCGCCCGCGTGGAGAAACTCGCCCGCCTCGTCGAACGCGAGCTGTCCGGAGATGTGGATCAGCTCGCCGGACCTGATCGCCTGTGAGTAGCCGAAGTCGCTCTCGGCCGGCACGTTGTGGTTGAAGGCATCGATGGTGGCCATGGCGCTCGCCCCTCCGGTTTGCTCTCTTGTAGTTACTCGGAAACTGTAGGAGAGTAAACGCTGACCTGGAAGAACGCACTTTTCGGTGACTGAGGAACGTGATGGTGACCAAGCAGCTGCTCAACGGCCTGCCCGAGGACGCGGACCTGAGGCGCGCGGACTCCCTGGCGCGGGAGATCTTCTCGGACGTCGCGAACAAGTGGGCGCTCCTGATCATCGAGGCGCTCGGCGAGCGCACCCTGCGCTTCAGCGAGTTGCGCAACGAGGTCGAGGGCGTCAGTCACAAGATGCTCACCCAGAACCTGCGCATGCTGGAGCGCAACGGCCTGGTCGACCGGAAGGTGTACCCCACCGTGCCGCCGCGGGTCGAGTACACCCTCACCGAGCCGGGCCAAGGCCTGCGCGCCACGGTCGATGCCCTCTGTGGCTGGACCCACCAGTACCTCGGTCACATCGAGGGCGCGCGCGGCCGTTTCGACGCCTGACAGGCACGCAGCACCACGCCGCGGACGGGTACCACCAGGCGGGCTTACCCCCGACCTCCTCATCGGCGGTCTCGACGATACTCAGGGCCGTGCGAGGGCCGCCACGCGCGTCGACCTGCCGGTGCAGCAGGTCTCGTACAGCACCTCCCGGTGCTTGGGCGACAGCCCCAAGTCGTTCAGCCAGGCGGTGCCGTCGACCTCCTGCGGACGGCCCGGACGACGATGACGAGAGCCAGGGCGAACAGCAGCCGGTAGCGCATCGCGACTTGGGCGACGGCGAGCGGGCCGGTGGGTGACATCCCTCCGGTCGACAGGCATACCGGGGTTCCGGTTCACTGCCTTTCGTCCTCGCTGCCGGCGCCGACTCGCCGGCGCTCTACTCGGGGTGTGGGGCCTCCCGTGCTCGAGCCTGGTGCCGGCGGGCTTTGAGCCGGTTCCCGCAGGTCTTCATCGAGCACCACCGTGCGGTGTTGGCACGACTGCGGTCCAGGAGGAAGAGGCGGCATTCAGGGTTCTCGCACGGCCGCAGACGGCCGGGCATGCGCTCTTTGACGTCCGCCCACGCGAGCACGAGTTCCACGGCGAGCCTGCGCTCCGGTGGCACCTCCAGGTGCCACTCGATGCCCGACGCGCTGGGCTGCGGGACTTTGCGAACGCCTGCGAGGACTCGGCGCAGACGGGGCTCCGCAGGCGTGTCCGACTCCACCGCCTGAAGCGCGTCCCGGGCGGTGCGCAGCCACCGGCGCTCCTCATCGCTGCCGAGACCCCCGTGCTCCCGCGCCCATCCGTCCACCTCGTGGTCGTCCCGCCACAGGTCCTGGCGTCGGCCATCCACGACAGGGGTGCTGTTCAGCGCCTGCATCAGGGCTTGGTCGTCCAGCACGGACCTCACCTTCCCGGCTAACTCCATCAAGTGGTTTGACAGGTTACCCCAAGGGAGGTCTACACTACTGGACGCCGAGAGGTAACCCTCAAAAGCCATTGAAGGGGTTAGGTATGGTTGAGGTCCGCCATCAATACGCGACGGTGCGGGGACAGCGCGTCTTCTACCGCGAGGCAGGAGCCCGCGAGGCACCCACGCTCGTACTCCTGCACGGCTTCCCCTCCAGTTCACGCATGTTCCGCCACCTCATTCCGGCGCTGGCCGATCGATTCCACGTCATCGCCCCCGACCACCTCGGCTTCGGCAACTCCGACGCCCCGCCCGTGGACGCGTTCAGCTACACCTTCGACTCCCTGACCGACATCACCGAAGCCCTGCTGGCCCAGCTCGACGTCACCCGCTACGCCCTGTACGTCCAGGACTACGGCGCACCCATCGGCTGGCGCCTGGCCCTGCGCACCCCGGACGCGATCACCGCGGTGATCACGCAGAACGGCAACGCCTACGAGGACGGCTTCGTACCGGATTTCTGGAAGCCCGTATGGGCGTACTGCGAGAATCCGGGCCCCGCGACCGAACCTGCCGTCCGTACCGCCCTCTCGCTCGACGCCATCCGCTGGCAGTACGTGCACGGAGTGGACCGACCCGAACTGATCGATCCCGACACCTGGGCCGCCGACCACCGCGAGGTCAACCGGCCGGGCAACGACCTCGTACAGCTCGCCCTGTTTCGCGACTACGCCAGCAATCCACCCCTCTACCCGCAGGTGCACGCCTACTTCCGGGAACGCCAGGTTCCTCTCCTCGCGGTCTGGGGCGCACGCGACGAGATCTTCGGCCCGGACGGAGCACGTGCCTTCAGAAGGGACCTGCCGGACGCGGAGATCCACCTGGTTCCCGGAGGTGGGCACTTCCTGCTCGAAAGCCACCTGGACACCGTCGCCGGGTATGTTCGCGGGTTCCTGACCGCCACCGAATCGCCAGCGTGAAGCCCGTGAAGAGTGCCCAGGTCGGGTTGATTGGCTCTTCCTGGCCAAGGCCGCCCACAGCGTGAAGTCCGGCTGCAGCTCAGGTGACTGAACTTCAGATCGAGCCCCGCCCGGCTCAAGTCGGCCTGTAGTGCGTGGGCACCAGGACACATGAGTGGCTGGTCCGGATGCACCAGGGGAAGACGGCGGCGGCAGACGATGTCCGGCAGGGCGCCGGAGGCAAGTGTGGGAGGCGCGTGAATCTCACGCATTCCCCTTGCCTCACGGCGTCTGGAGTGATCAGCAAATGGCGACATTTCTTTACCGGATCGGACGGTGGGCCTTCCGGCGGCGCCGGCTCGTGGGCGGTCTGTGGCTGGGGGCCCTGGTGCTGGCCGTCGCCGCCGCCGCTCTGGCGCCGGCCGGGGAGGAAGAGGACCTCTCCATGCCCGGCACCGAGTCGCAGAAGGCGTTCGACCTGCTGGACGAGCGCTTCCCCCAGAGCAACTCCCAAGGTGCCGAGGCCCGATTGGTGTTCCAGGCCCCGGACGGGCAGCGGGTGACGGCCAGGGAACACAAGGCGGCCGTCGAGGACACGCTCGGCTCGCTGGACGGGGGCGATCAGGTCGCGTCGACCACCGACCCCTTCGAGACCGGCGCTGTCAGTGAGGACGGCACCATCGCCTACTCCACGGTCACCTACGCCGTGGAAGCCGTCGACCTGACCGAGCCGACGAAGAGCGCCCTCGAGGACGCCGCGAGCCAGGCCCGGGACGCGGGGCTGACCGTGGAGATCGGCGGCTCGGCCCTGGACGCGGAAGAGGAACTGGGCGGTACGACGGAGCTCATCGGGGTGGCGGTGGCGGCGGTGGTGCTTGTCCTCGCCCTCGGGTCACTGGTCGCGGCCGGTTTGTCGCTGCTGACCGCCTTCGTGGGCGTGGCCATAGCCTTCGGCCTGGTCTCCGCGCTGGCCGTTCCGCTGGGCCTGACGTCCACCGTCGCCATCCTGGCGCTGATGCTGGGGCTGGCGGTCGGTATCGACTACGCACTCTTCATCACCTCCCGCTTCCGCGACGAACTCGCCCAGGACAGCGAGCCGGAGGAGGCCGCCGGACGGGCGGTGGGCACGGCCGGATCCGCCGTCGTCTTCGCCGGCGCGACCGTCTTCATCGCCCTGGTCGGGCTGGGGGTCGTCGGAATCCCCGAACTCACCAAGATGGGCATGGGCGGCGCGGGCGCCGTGGCCCTTGCCGTACTCGTCGCACTGACCCTGGTCCCCGCGCTGTTCGGCTTCTTCGGCCGGCGCGTACTGCCCCGCGCCGTCCGCAAGGCCGGCCGGCCGGGAAGCGAGCCCCCGCGCCGGGTGCCCACCGCCGACCGGCCTGGGCTCGGCACCCGCTGGGCACGGTTCGTGCTGCGTCGACCGGCGGCCGTGCTGGTGACCTCCGTACTCGGTCTCGGGGCCCTCGCACTGCCGGCGCTGAGCCTCGAACTCGGGCTGCCCGGAGACGAGTCGAAGTCGGTGGAGACCACCCAGCGCCGCGCCTACGACCTGCTGTCGGAGGGCTTCGGCCCCGGCTTCAACGGCCCGTTGACCGTGGTCGTGGACATGTCGGCATCCTCGGACCCCGCGGACACCCGGGCCACCACGGACCAGGTCGTCAAAACCGTACGGGGAGTGGACGGGGTCGCGTCGGTCGGTGAGCCGGTCCTCAACCGGACCAAGGACACGGCCGTCCTCACCGCCGTCCCGCGGACCGCGCCGAACAGCGGCGAGACCAAGGACCTGGTCCACGCGATCCGGGGCGAGGTCTCCGGCGTCGAGGCCGACACCGGCGCCGCCGTCCTGGTGACCGGCACCACCGCGATGAACATCGACATCTCCGAAGCCATGTCCGACGCCCTCATCCCCTATCTGACCGTGGTCATCGGCCTGGCGGTGCTCCTGCTGACGGTGGTCTTCCGCTCGGTGCTGGTCCCGGTCAAGGCCGCGCTCGGCTTCCTGCTGTCGGTGGGTGCCGCCTTCGGCGTGCTCGTCGCCGTCTTCCAGTGGGGCTGGGCGGCAGGCCTGCTCGGCATCGAACAGACCGGACCGGTCATGTCGCTGATGCCGATTCTCATCATCGGCATCGTCTTCGGCCTCGCCATGGACTACGAGGTCTTCCTCCTCACCCGGATGCGGGAGGCCTACGTCCATGGCGCGTCCCCCGGCGAGGCGATCGTCAGCGGCTTCCGGCACAGCGGACGTGTGGTGGCCGCGGCGGCGATCATCATGATCAGCGTCTTCGCCGGATTCGTGGGCATGAACAGCCCGACCATCCAGACGATGGGCGTCGGGCTGGCCGCCGCCGTCGCGTTCGACGCCTTCGTGGTCCGGATGGCGATCGTGCCCGCGGTCCTGGCACTGCTCGGCCACCGGGCCTGGTGGCTGCCTCGTATCCTGAACCGTGTGCTGCCGAATGTGGATATCGAGGGCGAGAAACTGAGCAGGCATGTCCTGGCCCCCGCCGCCGACCCGGACGCGGCGGTGCGGCGGCTCCCCGTCGGCCGGCATCAGCTCTGAGCCGACCATGACGGACACGGGTGGCGGTGGCCCGCGATCACGCGGCACGTGGTGGCGGGAGGCAGCGGTCACGGCGGCGGCGTTCGCGCTCTGCCTGCTCGGCGGCGTGGTGCAGGACGACGGCAGCACGCTGTCACCGCCGTCTGCCGCCGCCTACCTCATCGCCGTGGTGTCCTGTGCCGCGCTGCCGGTGCGGCACCGGGCGCCCCTGGCCACCATGGTGGTCACGACCGCGTGCGGCGTGCTGGGGCCGGTACTCGGCCTCCTGTTGAGCCCGCTCATCGTGGCCCCCGCCGTGATCACCGCCTACTCGTACGCGCTCACCGTGCGCAACGAACGGCGCGCGGCGAGCGCGGTGCTGCTCATCTCCGCGGCACTGCTGGTCGCCTCCACCCCCTTGTTCGGGGCCCTCTCGTGGAAGGACGCGAGCAGGGTGGGAGCGGTGGCGGCGTTCCCGCTGGTGGCCGGCGTTCTCGGTCACTCGGTGCGGAACCGGCGGGCCTACCTGGCGGCCGTGGAGGAGCGGGCCCGGCGGGCCGAGGAGAGCCGGGACAGCGAGGCGCGCCACAGAGTGGCCGAGGAACGGGTGCGCATCGCCCGGGAACTGCACGACCTCGTGGCCCATCAGATCACCCTGGCCAACGCGCAGGCCACGGTCGCCTCCCACCTCTTCGACGCCCGCCCGGAGCAGACCCGCAAGAGCCTGAAGGAGCTCGTCGAGACCACCGGTCACGCGCTCGACGAACTGCGGGCCACGGTCGGTCTGCTGCGTCAGTCCGGGGACGCGGCTGGGCCCGTTGAACCGGCGCCCGGCCTTTCCAGCCTTCCCACGCTCCTCGAGTCCTTCCGCCGCGCGGGTCTGGAGGTGTCGGTGCACCAGGAGGGCACGGCCAGGCCGCTGCCGCCGGGAGTGGACCTCACCGCCTACCGCATCGTCCAGGAGGCCCTGACCAACGTGACCAAGCACGCCGGTACCGGCAGCGCCCGGGTGCACCTCGCCTGGAACCGCGATCGCGTGACCATCACCGTCGCCGACGACGGAGTGATTGCCCGTACGGCGTCGACCGCGTCCACGGGACCGAGTGCGGCCGCGCTGTCGGACCGTCCGCCCGGTTACGGTCTGATCGGGATGCGGGAACGTGCCACCGCGGTCGGGGGACAACTCTCCGCGGGCAGGCGCCCGGAGGGCGGCTTCCTCGTCTCCACCCAGCTGCCCCTCCCGCCCGTCAAGGACACGACACGGAGCGACACGAGCACTGACGGAGCGACAACCACCGAGGAGGGGCGGATGGCCGACGGAGCGACAGGCGACGGACGTGCGGGCGGCGGACGTACGGGCGACGGAGAGGCCGGGGATGCGCCGTGACGCTCAGGGTTCTGCTCGCGGACGATCAGGCCCTGCTGCGCGGTGCCTTCCGGATGCTTCTCGACAGCGCCGACGACATCACCGTGGTCGGTGAGGCCGGCGACGGCAGGGAGGCGGTGAGACTCACCCGGGAGCTGCGCCCTGACGTGGTGGTCATGGACATCCGTATGCCCGAAGCGGACGGTCTCACCGCCACGTCGGAGATCTGCGCGGACCCGGAACTGCGTGCCAGCCGCATCCTGATCCTCACCACGTACGAGACCGACGAGTACGTCGCTCAGGCGCTGCGCGCTGGGGCCGGCGGCTTCATCGGCAAGGGCATCGGGGCCGAGGAACTGGCGGACGCCGTCCGTACGATCGCCGACGGCGACACGCTTCTGTCCCCCGCCGCGACCCGCTCCTTGGTCGCCCGTTTCCTGGCCACACCGGACAACGCCCAGCCGCACCACGCCGAACAACTCGCCGTGCTCACTCCGCGCGAACGCGAGATGGTGGCCCTGGTCGCGACCGGCCTGTCCAACCAGGAGATCGCCGAGCGGATGTTCCTCAGCCCCTTCACCGTCCGCGCCCACGTGCAGCGCGCCATGACGAAGCTGGAGGCCCGCGACCGGGCGCAACTCGTCGTCATCGCCTACCGGACGGGCCTGGCGGCGGCAGGGGAGAATGGGGCATGAGGATGTGCGAGAAGTGCGGTGCGCGAAAGCGCCGTTGGCCCCGTTCCTGCTCTGGGTGCCGTTCGGAGTCGGACCGGGCGTCCGCGGCCGCGGACGCCGGCGACCTCGCCGTGGCGTCAGGACTGCTCGGGTGGATCACGCGAGGTATTACGGGAGTTGTCCGGCTGGTGCTGCGTGCGCTCGACTGATGGCCGCGCAGACCGAGGCCGACCAGGCGACCGGCCTGATCGGCTCACCCCTGTGGCCGAAGCCAGGCCAGGCGCGACCCCGGACCCTGAACGCCGAAATCAGTAAGTCACGGCATCGGGGCGAATGCAGGCAGCGTAAGGGCTGAGTGGGCCGGTCGTGGAACACCAGGCAGAAATCTTCCACATGGCGATGCGGGACCTCCTCGAGGACATTCATCGCCGGATCCCCGCGCAGCCCATGAGGACACCGGCTGCGCCCTGACAGGCGGGGCTCTCGATACCCGGCTGCGTCCTCGGTGCGGTGAACGTCGCCGTGGGTCAGCCGCATCAGGAAGCGCAGCAGCGCCGGTCCGTATGTCGTCGGGGGTGGCGTCGACCGCCTACCCGGGCAGCACGCCGCTCTCTGCCGCCTTGCGGTGGCGCGCGGACAGGCGGGAGCCGGACTCGCGGCGGGCGGCGCGGCGCAGCAGGGGTACCGCGAGGAGGAACCCGAGGATCGCCCAGGCGGTCAGGACCAGGGCGACCATGGGCAGTTCCCAGGAACCGGCCGCCTCGGCGGTCCGTGCCGTGTCGGGGAGCAGCGCCGAACGCAGGCCCTGTGCCATCCACTTGAGCGGGAAGACCGCGGCCACCTGCTGGACCGGAACGGGCAGCGAGGTGATCGGGAACACCGTTCCGGAGGTGATCAGGAGCCCCATCGTCGGCAGCATGATCAACGCCAGCGCCTCGCGGGGGTTGGGCAGTACGGCGCCTATGGCCGCGCCGAGCGGTACGACGGCGAGCAGCCCGAGCGTGGTGACCCACAGCAGCGTCAGCCAGTCGTCCGGTCCGTGCGGCAGTGGCCCGTCCAGCAGCAGCGCCGCGGCCGCCAGGAGCAGGGCCAGGGTGCCGACCGCCACGACGACCACCAGTAGGCACTTGGCGACGAGGTAGGCCGGTATCCCGCCGGGCGTGGCGCGCAGCCGCAGCAGGGCGCCCTCCTCCCGCTCGGTCACGAGTATCTGCGGGAGGTTGATCAGCCCGATCTGGAACAGCAGGTAGGCGGCGAAGCCCGCCAGCACCAGATGGGCCATCGGGGTCCGGGTGCCGGGCACGTCGTCGCTGATGTAGGCGGCGACGATCAGCGCGACGACCACGTTGGTCAGGTGGCCGGACATCTCCTTGCCGTTGCGCAGGAAATGCCGCAGCTCGATGCCGCCGCGCTGGAGGCCGGCACGCGGCCAACCGTTCGTCATGGGTGTCCCCTTCATGCGGCCTGTGCCTCCCCGTCCGCGTCCCCGTCCCTGTCCGCGTCCCCGTCCGTGCCGTCGGCTTCCCGGTGCACCATGTGCAGGTACGTGTCCTCCAGCGTCGGGCGGCGGACCTCCAGGTCGGCGATCGGGCCGTCCGCGTGCCGGTGGAGTTCCCAGACCAGCTGTGAGGGGTCCTCGGTGCGTTCGCGTCGGGACGTCCCGTCGTCGGCCGTCCAGCGGACCTCGGCCTGGGCGGCGGCCCGCCGGGCCAGTTCCGCGGGCGTGCCACAGGCCCGGATCCGGCCGCCGACCAGCATGGCGATCCGGTCGGCGAGCCGCTCGGCCTCCACCAGGTCGTGGGTGGTGAGGAGGACGGTTACGCCCTCGTCGCGGGCCAGCCGTTCGACCAGGACGTGGAACTCGTGCCGCGCCTGAGGGTCGAAGCCGGTGGTCGGCTCGTCCAGGAAGAGGAGTTCGGGGCGGCCGACGATGCCGAGCGCGACGTCCAGCCGTCGGCGCTGGCCACCGGACAGCCGGCCCACCTGCCGGCCGGCCTGGTCGGTGAGGCCGACCAGGGCCAGCAGTTCGGCCGGGTCGCGAGGGTCGGGGTAGTACGTCGCGAAATGCGTCAGCAGCTCGGCGACCCGCCAGCGGCGGTGGTCGCGCCAGGACTGCAGGACCAGTCCGATCCGGCCGCGCCAAGCGTCTCCGCCCCGCTCCGGGTCCGTACCGAGGACGCTCACCTCACCGGCGGAACGCCGCCGGAAGCCCTCCAGGATTTCGACCGTGGTGGTCTTCCCGGCGCCGTTGGGTCCGAGCAGAGCGAAGACCTCGCCGCGGTGGATGTCCAGGTCGACGCCGCGGAGGACGTCGATGTCGCCGTACGTCATCGTCACGTCGCGCGCATGGACGACGGGCTGGGCGTGTGTGTCCTTCGGCGTCATCGTCCGGCCCCCGACGGGTGTCGCTGTTGAGGAGGTGTTTCGGTCGACGCCGGGGGACCGGCGCCCTCGACGATCGCCCGGAGTGCCGCGACGTGCCCCTCGAAGGCGGTGCGGCCGCGGTCGGTCAGCCGTACCCTGGTGCGCCGCTTGCGGCCGCCGCCCTCCTTGTGGAGCTCCAGATATCCGGCCTCCTCCAGGGTGTGCAGCTGTTTGGAGAGCGCGGAGTCACTGAGCGAGAGGCTGTCCCGGACGAACGCGAAGTCCGCCCATTCGGTGGCGGCGAGCAGCGCGACCACAGACAGCCGGGTGGCGGGGTGGATCAGTTCGTCGAAGCCGGCGGGGATGCTCATCGGTCCGCCCCTGTGCCCGCTGTTCCCGTGCCTGCCGTCCGCGTGCCGTGACCCCGCGCCGACCCGGCCGCCCAGCGGCTCGTCGGCCCGACGAACAGCACGAACACCGTCGCCGAGACCGTGGCCTGGATCAGGCTGCCGGACATCGGCTCCAGCGAATCGACCAGCCGGCCGGACAGCAGGGTCGTCCCGCCGGTCACCACCGCTCCCGCGACGAAGGTGGCGAACATCCGCCGGGTGCACCGGGTGTGGTGCAGGCGCACCCGGCTCCGACGGTTGTGGAGCACGGCCAGCACGCTCAGCAGCGCGACGTACGCGACGATGACCAGCCCCACGCCCCACCCGGGCAGGTCCAGGCCCAGCCCGGCCAGGAAGAGCCACATGAGCGCGGCCGTGGCCCAGAGGGTTCCCGAGCCGCCCGCAGCGGACCGCTCCACCTCGTCGTACACCCGCTCCTGCGGCACTCGGATGCGCTGCAGGTCTCTCCATGCCTGTTCGGCATCCACCGGCGCACTCACGTCCCTTGCCCTCCCGTCACCGCTTTACTTTCCTAGGTGGAAAGTTATCTTTGACTTTCCTGATGGGCAAGTCAGCAGTTCGCCGGTGCCGACACCGGCGGGAACGGGAAGAGGGCTCATGCAGCAGGACCAGCTCATCGTCGAAGACCTGATACTGAAGCGGCTGGAACAGGCGAGTTGGGGCGCCGAGGCGGTGAACACCGAAACGGCGATGTCGATCCAAGGCTCGATCGCCTCAACGGCTCCGGCTGCCGCGTGACAACCAGGTCAGTCGGCAGTGCACCCGCACCTGGAGGGGATCGAACGGCGGCTACCGGAGTACCGGCATACGCTCAGTCGATGCAGAACTCGTTGCCCTCGATGTCCAGCATCGGGATGCACGAATCATTGCCGTCATACAGCGTTCGCACGTGTACCGCGCCGAGCGGGATCAGGCGTGCGCATTCGGCCTCGAGTACGGCGAGGCGTTCTTCACCCACGAGTCCGGTGCCGACCCGCACATCAAGATGCACCCGGTTCTTGACGGTCTTCCCTTCGGGGACGCGCTGGAAGTACAGCCGCGGGCCCACACCTGAGGGATCTATGCAGGCGAACCATGAATCCCGCTCCTCAGGTGGCTGCGAACGCTTGAAATCGTCCCAAGTGGCAAACCCCTCCGGTGGCGGTGGGACGACGTACCCCAACACCTCGCACCAGAAACGAGCGAGACGCTCAGGTTCCGCGCAGTCAAAGGTGACCTGGAACTTCTTGATCGCTGACATCGGTGCACCGTACCAAGGGGACTTGGGACTCTGCCGCTCACTTCCCCAGGAGGCGCCCGCAACCACGTCAGGTCCAGGGCCATCTTCCCGTGCGCCGTCTCGGGTTCAAGAGGAGACCCCGGCCCAGTCGATTGCCGTCGTCGAAGGTGGCGGCAACCAGCCCATTTCGTCCAGACCCGCCGAGCTCGACGAGTCCCGGGTCGAGGAGTTGCCCGGCGCGTCGGAGCCCGTCCGGACCGCACACCGATGCGGTCCTGCCGAGGCGCGCACGTCGCCGGCTCTCGCTCAGCCCTTGACGGCGGAGCTGGCGACGCCCTGGACGAACCACCGCTGGAAGAAGGCGAAGACGATCAGGACGGGCAGGACCAGGAGGACGCCGAAGGCGAGGATCTGGCCCCAGTCCGGGGGCTGTTGGCCCTGGAAGACGCTCATCTCCAGGGGGAGCGGGCGGACCGACGGGTCGGAGACCATCAGCACCGGCCACAGGAACGATCCCCACTGGATGAGGAAGGTGAGGATCGCGACCGAGGCGAAGGCCGGCTTCGACATGGGGACGATGATCGCGAAGAAGGTGCGCCAGGGGCCGGCGCCGTCGATCCGGGCCGCTTCCTCGATGCTCGGCGGGATCGAGCGGAAGAACGTGTGGAACTGGTAGACCGAGAAGGCGTTGGCGATGAACGGGAGCGCCAGGATGTAGAGGGTGTTGCGCTGGTCGTTGAACATGTAGAAGAGCGGTACGGCCACCGACTCGAACGGGACCAGCATCAGCAGCAGGACGAGCGTGAAGACGGCGTTCCGGCCGCGCCACTTGAGCCGTGAAAGCCCGTACGCCGCCATGGAGTTGACGAACAGGCCGCCTGTCACCACCACGAACGCCAGCAGCAGTGAGACGCCCATGAAGCGCCAGAAGTAGCCGGTGCTGTCGGAGTCGAGGCTGTCGAGGACGGCCGTGTAGTTGTCGAAGGAGAGGTTGGTCGGGAGGAATCCGGACAGGCCGTTCAGGACCTCGTCGGACGGCTTGAGGCTGCCCAGGAACAGGTAGATCACCGGCAGTACGAAGACGAAGGCCAGCACGCTGAGTACGGCGTAGTCCAGGAAGCGGCGCAGGGCCGTAGGGGTCGTGCCCATGGGTCAGTCCTCGTTTCCGGGCCGGACGACGCGGCGCTGGATGAGCGTCAGGACGACGACGATCAGGAAGAAGACGACGGTGATCGCGGACGCCTGGCCGATGTTGTTCTGGTCGAAGGCCGTGGTGACGGCCTGGTACATCACGGTGCGGGTGGCGTCCTCGTCCAGGCCGCCGCCGCGGACGAGGACGTACACCTGGTCGAAGACCCGGAAGGAGAGCACCGAGGTGAGCATCGCGACGAAGACCAGGGTGCCGCGGATGCCGGGCAGGGTGACGTGGCGGAACTGCTGCCAGCGGGAGGCGCGGTCGAGTTCGGCGGCCTCGTAGAGCTCGCCCGGGATCTGCTGGAGGCCGGCGAGCAGGATGACCATCTGGAAGCCGACGCCCTGCCAGATGGAGAGCACGATGATCGAGGCCATCGCGGTGGCGCCGTCGCCGAGCCAGTCGAAGGCACCCCAGTTGCCGAAACTGACCGCGTCCAGCGCGGAGTTGAGCATGCCCTGGTCGCTGCGGGCGAGGATGAGGCGCCAGATCACGGCGACCAGCGCCATCGGGAAGACCACCGGCATGAAGAAGAGGGACCGGAAGAATCCGATGGCCTTGAGCTTGCGGTTGAGCAGGATCGCCAGGGCCAGCGCCAGAGCCGTCTGCACGGGTACGACGACCGTGGCGAAGGTCAGGTTGTTCAGCAGCGCCCGCAGGAACGGGCCGGACAGGTCCGGGTCGGTGAACAGCCGCCGGTACTGCTCGATCCCGAACCAGGTCGGTTCCAGCGGGGAGCCGAGGCGGACGTTGTAGAAGGAGAGGACGACGGCGTAGCCGAACGGGACGCCGACGAAGGCGATGAGTCCGACGACGGCCGGGGCGGACATGAGCAGTCCGTGCAGCCAGTCGCGGTTCTTGCGGCCCGGCCGTGTCGATCGCGTCGACGGCGCGGGTTTCACGGAGGTGGATGGGGCCTGCTCCGGGCCGGGCAGCGCGGTGTGCGCGGGTTCCACGGATGTCACGGGAGGGTCCTGTTCCCGGCGGGGCGGGTGCGGTGTGCGCGCTCCCGCCCCGGCCGATGGGTCCTACGGGATCTGGTAGCCGGCGTTGTCGGAGAAGTCCTGGTCGATGGCGCGGGCGGCCTTCTCCAGGGCGCTCTTCGGGTCGGCGCCGCCGTAGATGGAGTTCAGGGCCTCGCTGAACTTCGACGTGATCACGGGGTAGCCGGCGGTCACCGGGCGGGTGACGGCGACGCAGGACTTGGTGATGTCCTTGTCGCCGCACGGCTTGGCGAGCTGGTCGGCGTAGAGCTGGAGCGGGCCGCCCGGCTTGTAGAGGCTGCTCTTGGCGAGCGCTGTCCTGGTGGCGGGCACCGCTCCGTTGGCCGTCGTCATGGCGGTGACGTTGGTGTCGTCCAGGAGGGTGTCCAGGAAGGTGCCGGCGGCCTTGGCGTTCTTGGTGTCGGCGCCGATGCCCCAGGCCCAGGAGCCCTGACCGGTCTTGGGGCCGTTGCCGAAGTCGGGCAGCGGCAGCACGACGAGGTCGTCACCGAGAGCCTCGCTGTAGGCGGGGTACATCCAGTGGCCGACCCAGCTCAGGGCGACGCGGCCCTTGGCGAAGGCGTTGCCGTCGGTGTTGGGGTCGACGTACGTCTTCCAGGACTGGAAGGTCTTCATGGCCGAGACCACGGCCGGGGTGTCCAGGGCGCCCTCCGCCTTGCCGTCCTTGAGGAGGGAGCCTCCGGCGGACCAGACGATCGGTGCGAAGCCGTAGGTGCCCCACTCGTTGGCGTAGCCGCCGCTCTCCTGGAGGTCGAGGGTCTTGCCGTCGGAGTCCTTGGCCTTCAGGGCCTTGAGCGCGGCGGTGAACTGAGCGGCCGTCCAGTCGTCGGACAGGCCGGTCGGGTACTTCACCCCGGCCGCGTCGAGCAGCTTCCTGTTGCCGTAGATCCCGAGCCCGGAGTCGAACATGCCCAGGCCGTAATGCTTGCCGTCGACCTCGCCCTGCGCCTTGTTCGCGTCGGTGGCGTTGTCCATGGTCTTGGCGGAGACGTACGTGTCGATCGGCGCCAGCTTCTTGTTGTAGACGAAGTTGGCCATGGTCGGGCCGTCGAACTCCATCACGTCCGGCAGTTCGGAGGCGTCGGTGGCCGTGATGACCTTGGTGTAGTCGGCATCGGGTATCAGCTTCAGGTCGACCTTGATCTCGCTCTGCGAGGAGTTGAAGGACTTCACCGCGTCCTGCAGCGCGCTGGTCTCGTTCTTCTGGCCCTGGTGGGCCCAGACACTGATGGTGCCCTTGCCGCTCCCGGCCTCGGCGGAGGCATCGGTGCCGCCACTTCCGCCGCAGGCGGCCAGCGCCACCAGGGGGAGGAGGGCCAGGCCCGTACAGGCGGTGCGGCGGTACTTTCTGCTGGTCGAGCTCATGGCTGTGCCTCCGTGCTGTGGCGAGGGTTCGGCGTGCTGACGTACTGTCCGGACATGCGGATGTGGGGCTCGGGGAGTTACTGCGGTCCGCGCGGGCGCGGCGGGGCGGTGGTCTCGCGCAGGACGAGGCGGATGGGCATCTGCACCTGCTCGGCGGGTGGTTCGGCGTCGGGCTCGTCCAGCTGACGCAGCAGCAGCCGGGCGGCCTCGGCGCCCTGCGCGGCGACCGGCTGGGCGACCGTGGTCAGGCCGACCACGTCGGCGAGTTCGTGGTCGTCGAAGCCGACGACGGACACGTCCTGCGGCACCCTCAGCCGGTGGCGCCGCAGGGCCCGCAGGGCGCCCATCGCCATCTCGTCGGACTGCGCGAACACGGCGGTCGGCGGACGGGAGACGGCCAGCAGTTCGGTCATGGCCCGCTCGCCGCCCTCGACGGTGTAGTCGCCGTCCGCCTCCAGGGCCGCGTCGTGCTCGATGCCTGCGTCGCTCAGGACGTCCAGGTAGGCGTTGCGCCGCTCGATGGGGGTGGTCCAGTGCAGCGGCCCGCTGGTTCCGCTGATCATGCCGATCCGGCGGTGGCCGAGGTTGACCAGATGCCGTACGGCGCTCTCGGCGCCGGCCCGGTCGTCGATGCCGACGACGGTGAAGCCGGGCCGGGTGCCGCCGACCGTGGAGGCCATCGGCACCCCCAGTGAGCGCAGTGCGGCCGACTCCTCCTCGTCAGGGATGAGGAGCGACAGCACAGCGTCCACCCGCTTGCGGACCGGCAGCCTGGTGAAGAAACGCTTGCGTGTCTCCGGCGAACCCAGGTTGTACAGCAGCACGTCGTACCCGGCGGCGCTGAACTCCTTCTCGGCGGCGTCCACCACGGTGCCGAAGAACCAGCGGCCCACGTACGGCACCACGATGCCGATGGTGAAGGTACGCCCGCTGGCCAGGCTCGACGCGGAACGCGAGGCGGTGTAGCCGAGCCGGGCGGCGACAGCGGCGATCTGCGCCCGCACTTCCTCGGACACCCCCGGCCGGCCGCGCAGGGCGCGGGAGACGGTGGACGCCGAGACTCCGGCGGCGCGGGCGACATCGGTGATGCTGGCCGTCACGGCGCATTCCTCCCGTTGATTTCACTTCGGTGTGATCTGTGGGTGACGTGACCGTAAACCCGACCATCTTGTTGCGCAAGCGTTTGCGTTCATATTTACTTGGGCCGATCTGCAAGAGACCTCTTTGTTATCAAGCGTCAGCGCACACGTTTGGGCGCTGTGGAGCCGACAGGACCTGTGCATGCGATACGCCCCGCCCGGCCTCTGCGTGAACGACTTCGCCCTCCTGCGCGACGAGGACGGCACGTACGCGGTGCTGCACCTGCAGGGCCCCTGGACACCGGAGTTCGACCATCTGCGGATGGAGACCTCCTACGGCCGGGCCACCTCCGCCGACCTGGTCCACTGGCAGCCCCAGGGCACCGCCTTCGGCAACGGCCTGCCCGGTCGCTTCGACCAGCAGGCGGTGTGGACGATGCACCCTTTCCGGCACGGCGACGGAATGGCGATGTTCTACACGGGCGTCTCCGGTCTCACACCGGGCGGCTGGCCGCTCCAGTCGGTCGGACTGGCGTACTCCGACCGCACCGACGGCACGGGCTGGCGGCGCCACGGCACCGCGCCGGTCGTCGAGGCGGACCCGCGCTGGTACCGCACCGGCGAACGCATGGGCTGGCGCGACCCGTTCGTCGTACGTGACGACGCGTCGGACGGCTGGGTCATGGCCGTCTGCGCCAGCGATGCCTCCCTCCCGGTGGAGGTCGGCGGCTGCGTCGCCTGGGCCACCTCCGACGACCTGGAGCACTGGACCGTCCACCCGCCGCTCATCTCACCTGGCGACATCGACGAGTTGGAGTGCCCGGTCCTCGAACGCCTCGACGACGGCAGCTGGCTGCTGCTCGGCTCCATCGGCGCCACCCGCGGCTTCGAGGCGTGGACGGCCCCTCGGTTGCGCGGTCCCTGGACGCGTCGCGGCCCCCTCGGACCCACTGGGTCCTACGCCCCGCGGGTCATCCCCGCCCCCGACGGCACCCGCGTCGTACTGCACACCACGCCCCGCAAGGTCGGCCTCAGCGACACCGGGGAGCGCTGCCGCGGCATGCTCACCCAGCCGAAGTCACTTGTGGTGCAGGGCGATTCGGCCCCCCGCCTCGAATGGTGGCCGGGCCTGAACGCCTGGCTCGGCGAGGAGACCGACCGCCCCGCCCTGCACGCGGTCGGCGACATCGGCATAACCGGGCCCGTCGAGATCACCCTGCGCACTCACACCCCGGACAGCGACCGTCCCGCCCTCACCGTGGGCTGCGACGGCAAGAACCTCTGGGTCACGGGCCCCGACGGGACCCGGCTCGGCGAGACCGTCCTGACGGACCCCGCCGCCACGCTGCGCATCCTCACCATCGGTGAGTACGTCGAGGTCTACGCCGACAACGTCTTCGCCCTCACGACCCTGTGCTACTCCGGGCACCCCGCCCCGTGGACGGCCGTCAGCGAAGGACGCGAACGCACCGTCCCCGTCCGCCCGATCCGGCTGCCCGACCCGCACCGCGACGACGCCTCGGCCATCTGGCCCGGCCCGTCACCGCGCTGACCCGAACTCCCCTCCGGAAAGGCCCAGTCATGCCCGCCGTGAACGTCACCGCCGACGGTCTCCGCTTCCCCGACGGCTTCCTGTGGGGGGCCTCCACCGCCGCCCACCAGATCGAGGGCAACAACGTCAACAGCGACTGGTGGCAGACGGAACACAGCGGCGGCTCCGTCGCCGAGCCCAGCGGTGACGCCGCCGACAGCTATCACCGGTGGCGCGAGGACATGGACCTGCTCGCCGAACTCGGCTTCACCGCCTACCGCTTCAGCATCGAATGGGCCCGCATCGAACCCGCACCCGGCCACTTCTCCAAGGCCGAGATCGCCCACTACCGGCGCATGGTCGAGGGGGCGATCGAACGCGGCCTGCGCCCGATGGTCACCCTCCACCACTTCACCGTCCCGCGCTGGTTCGCCGAGCGCGGCGGCTGGACCGCGGACGGGGCGGTGGACCTGTTCGAGCGGTACGTGCGCGCCACCGCGCCGGTCATCGGCACCGGCGTACGGCACGTGTGCACCATCAACGAGCCCAACATGATCGCGGTCGCCGGCGCCGTCCGTGAACTGGGCACCGAGGCACCGCCCGCGGCGGGCCTCCCGCTGCCCGACAAGGCCACCACCGACGCCCTGATCCAGGCCCACCACCGCGCCACGGCCGCCGTCAAGGCGATCTCCGCGGACATCCAGGTCGGTTGGTCGATCGCCAACCAGGTCTACCAGGCCCTCCCCGGTGCCGAAGCCGCCACCGCCGCCTACAGCCACCCCCGCGAAGACGTCTTCATCGAAGCCGCCCGCGACGACGACTGGATCGGCGTCCAGTCCTACACCCGCACCAGGATCACCACCGACGGTCCCATCCCGGGGCCCGAGGACGCCGAACGCACCCTCACCGGCTGGGAGTACTACCCGCAAGCCATCGGATACGCCCTGCGCCACACCGCCGGGATCGTCGGCGACGTACCCCTGATCGTCACCGAGAACGGCATCGCCACCGACGACGACACACGCCGCATCGACTACACCACCGGCGCGCTCCAGGCAGTCTCCGCCGCCCTGGAGGACGGCCTCGACGTACGCGGCTACCTCCACTGGAGCGCACTCGACAACTACGAATGGGGCTCCTACAAACCCACCTTCGGCCTCATCTCCGTCGACCCCGACACCTTCGAACGCACCCCCAAGCCTTCCGCGGCCTGGCTCGGCGGCCTCGCCCGTGTCGGCGTACTGCCCCGAGCCGCCTCCTGATCGACCTGTGTTCGGCTCGCGACCGGTGCCGGGCCGGGGAGTTCAGCGATCGAGTGCGGGACGGCCGGCCAGGCCGGTATCGAGCATGATGCGGTCGACGGTCTCGGGCAGGGTGCTGTCGGTGCCGATGACGGTCTCGACGTCGCCGGGCAGCAGATCGAGTTCCCGGTACCAGTCGCGCAGGTCCCTCTCGCCGACCTCCTCGGCGATCGGCTTGGTGGCGTGGCGTACGAGGGTTTCGCCGAACGGCACGTGCAGGTAGTAGCCGTGGGTCGGGCCGCGGTGGTCGGCGCGCAGCCGCGCGAGCATCTCGCCGTAGCGGTCGGCGTACAGGATGCCCTCCAGGACGACGTGATATCCGGCGTCCAGGGCGTATCGGGCGACGGTGTCGATGAGGCCGATGTTCGCCGCGCCGGGCAGGTCTCTCTCCCTCAGCACGATCCGGCGGAGGTTGTCCTGGCCGACGATGGCCAGGCCGCGGCCGAAACGGTCCCGGATGCCGGCCGCCACGCTCGACTTGCCCGAAGCGCTGTTGCCCCGCAGGACGATCAGCCGGGTCCCTTCCGTGCCCACCACCACGGTGGCCAACCTACTCCGTCCTACTTTGTGCTCTCAGCTCATGGCTTTGCCGGTGTTCCGGATCATCTGCCGTGGCCGTCGGGGGAGAGGTCGTTCTTCGACAGGTTGCGCAGCAGCCAGTACTGAGCTGGGTGAAGCCGTGCTCAGCCTGCCGAGCCCGGGTCCTGAAGTCAGGTCGAGGGCAAGGCATGCGACGGGTCAGGCATGCTCCGTGATGAGTTTCTGCACCGCGCACACCACGTCCTGGCCGGTGACCTCGTCGAGGCCCGGACGACCGGGGACGTCGCTGTGCCGGGCCCGGCTGTCCGCGCCGGGCACGGCCCGATCGCCGAGAGGCAGGCTCGGGACGCCGTACGGCCCCCACGGCTCCGCCGGAACGACGGGCGTGCACAGGGACACCACCGGTGTTCTGACGGCCGCGGCCAGGTGGGCGGGGCCGGTGGTGCCGCTCGTCACGACGTCGGCCGAGCGCAGGACGCCCGCCAGGGTGCGCAGCGCGGTCCTGCCGCCGAGGTCCACCGCCACGTCCCCGCTGACCCGCCGGGTGAGCTCCGTCTCGCCGGGGCCGCCGGTGACGACGACGCGGTGGCCCGCCTCGACGAGGAGGGCCACGGCCTCGGCCCAGCGTTCGGGACTCCAGGCACGGTCGGGTGCGTCGGCTCCGGGGTGGACGACGAGATACGGGCCGTTGCCGGTCAGGGCGATCGTGTCGGGAGGCGGCAGAACGCGCAGCCGGCCGTCGTCCCCGGGACGCGGGCGGAAACCCATCGCGGCGGCGGTGTCGAGCGCGGCCTCGGCCTCGTGGCGGCCGGGGAGCCGCTGATGACGTACGTCGAGGAGACGGCCGGAACGGTCGATGCTGTCGGCGTCGGCCTCGGCGCCGATCCGTCCGACGCCGGCCAGCCGCAACAACGAAGGAGCACCGCGCTGCTCCGGAGCCGCGCGACAAGCGTGACGACATGTCCGTCCGAGAGGGGCTGGCCTTCTTCGCGCGTCGGCCCCGCCTGCTCGCGCTCGCCTGCGTCACCGGCATCAGCGCGGTCTTCGGACGCAACTACGGACTCACCCTCGCCGTGCTGGTCACCGGGCCGCTCGCGGGCGGCGCCGGCGCGTTCGGCACGGTCTCCACCGTCCTCGCCGTCGGCGGCATCCTCGGGGCGGTCCTCGGTGCCCGGCTGCGCAGGCCCTCGGTCCGGCTCGTGGGCACACTGGCCGCCGCGGGTGGGCTGCTGCAGGTGGCGGCGGGCTTGTCGCCGTCGCTGGCCGTGCTGCTGGTGCTCGTCCTGCCCATGGCCGTGGTGGAGTCCGTCTGCGACACCGCCGGAACCGCCGTACTGCAGACCGATCCGCCCGCTCACCTGCGGGGACGGGTGCTCGGGGTGTGGAGCAGCATCGGCACCGTGTGGGGTCTCGGCGGGCCTCCGGCGCTGGGCCTGCTCATGGAAACGGCCGGAGCACGCGGCGCTCTGGTGACCGGCGGCCTGCTCATCGCCGGCACGATCGGCGCGGGCCTCGTCCTGCGTGCACGCCGGACCCCGGAGCCGGTGGCCCTGCCGTCGAAGCCGGGCGACGTGGTGGGGCAGGAAGCGCTGAGGGCCGCTGCCTGAGGGCTGGTCCGGTGTGTCTGTGCTGCTCACGCCTCCTTGTCGCCGGCGGCCGCTGGTGACGTACGCAGTCGGGTCACCGTCGCGGCCACCTGCTGCCGGACCGGTTCCGGCAGTCCCTCTCCGTTGACGGCGTCGACCAGGTCGTGGGCCACCTCACGCAGCTTGGTGTTGGTGTTCTGAGAGGCCTCGACCAGAACCGTCCAGGCCTCCTCGGCGCTCAGTCCGAAGGAGGCCATCAGCACTCCGCGGGCCAGGTCGATGACAGGCCGGGTCTGCATTGCCCGCTCCAGGTGCATGATCTCGGCACGCAGCTCCGGCTCGGTCTCCGGGCGTGCCGCCCGCGCACCGGACACAGCGAAGAGCGACAGGGTTCCGGTGCCCGCGAGGAGTCTGCGCACCGCGGCACTGGTGGCCCGAACGGCCAGGTCCTTGCCACTCTCCCGGGCGTGCCGACGCACACGCACCAGGACATTGAGGCCGGAGCAATCACAGAAATCGACGCCGCTCAGGTCGAGATCGATTCCGTGGACCGATCGGCGGAGGGCCCCGAACAGGGCATCGCCGAGTTCCTGCACGCCGGCGATGTCGATCTCGCCGGTCACCACCACGGCCGTCCGGTCGCCCTCGGGCCGCGTTTCGATACCCAGCGTGGGCTGCTGGTGACCGCTCACCGGGCAGGTGTCCGCGGAGGCGGTCTCGTCTTCGGCTGTGAGCTGCGAAGGAAGCGTACGTTCAGACATCGTGGCCACTCCCCGAGGCGACGTGCGTCCTGCGATCCAGCGTGAGCCCGGCGAATCTCGTACGTCAAGAGATTCAGGAAATCTCATTCAGGCTTTTGAACGCGCGAATCGTGGCTCCTACTCTGTAGGCATGGGTGATGTACCTGAACGGCACATGGGGTGGACTTTCCTGACCAATCACGCTCGCGTGCTGGCCGCGATCGCTGACGATCCCACCACGCGCATCCGCGATATCGCCGCGCGATGCCGGCTGACCGAGCGAGCCGTCCAGAAGATCGTTTCCGATCTGGAGACGGACGGCTATATCAGCCGCACGCGTCAGGGGCGGTCCAACATGTATCGCATCGAAGAGGGGACGATCCTGCGTCATCCCGCCGACTCGGGGCTGACCGTATCGGGACTTCTCTATCTCCTCGCCCAGCACGACGCCGATCGCGGCGGTGAGCTCCCCAGCAGGAAGTGACGACTCGGGGGACAGGCCGTCAGGTGGGTCATGTGCCGCGTGACCGTCTGCTGATCTTGTTGCGGGCGATCAACTCCAGTACGACGGCGACCGCGACGGCCTCCACCGCCAGCAGGGCGATCAGCACGAACAGCTGGACCGCTCCGGCCAGCAGGGGTGACGCGCCGCCGAGCAGCATGCCGATGAACGCGCCGGGGAGGGTGACCAGTCCGACCGTTCTGGTCTGGTCGAGGGCCGGGATCAGCGCTCCGGCGGCCGAGGTCCGGGCGATCTCCAGCCGGGCCTCCCGGTCCAGGAGCCCGATGGACAGCGCGGCCTCGACCTCTCCGTGGCGCGTCTCCAGCTCCTCCAGCGCACGCCGGCCGGCGAGCACCGTCGCGGTCAGCGCGCCGCCGATGAGGATGCCGGTGACGGGGATGAGGGCGATGCCTTTGACCGGGAGCACCCCGATGGCCACGAGCAGGACGACGACCGGGAACGCGGCGCCGCCGATCGGAACGGCGGACCACCACCAGGTGCGGTTGTCGGTGATGCGGCGGCCGGCCGTCCACGTCGCCACACCGAACATCCCCGCGATGAAGACGAAGAGCAGCAGACGCGAGTCGAGCGCCCACCTGATGACGACGGCCACCGCGGCCAACTGCACCGCCGCCCGAAGCCCGGCGGTGACGATCGCGCGGGTGTGTCCCAGCCTGGCCAGTGCCGCCACCGCGGCCGCCGCCACGAGCAGTACCGCGAGCGCGATGCCCAGAGCCGGGTTCACCGGGAGCAGCGTGGAGGCCGACGTGATCACGGCTTCACCTTAGGCGGGGTGCGCCGCCGCGCGGACTGGGATCCGCGCGGCGGCGGTCTGCCGGCCCCCGGGACCGTGGTGGGGTCGACGCCTGTGAACACCGAACGGTCCGCGCGGGACCGTTCCCCGGTGGTCAGGGACGACTGGTCAGGTATCCGCCCATGGAGGTGAAGTACTCGGTCGCACCCAACTCCCGTCCGTCTTCGGTCCGTACGCGGGTGATGGCCAGGCCGCGGTTGCGGCCGGTACGGGCGTCCGCTCCGGCGACGATGGCCACACCGTCGCCCTCGCGATAGAAGATGCGGCCGGGTGTGCCGCCGTAACGGCCCTCGGACACCACGGCGGCGAGGACCTCGAGGCGCTTGCCCTTGTGGAAGGTGAAGGCGCTGGGGTACGGCTCGGACTGTGCGCGGACGAGGCGTTCGAGGTCCTCGGCGGGCCAGTCCCAGTTCATACGGATGTCCTCGGTGGACCGCTTGTGGAAGAAGCTGGCCTGGGACCGGTCCTGCTTGGTGAACTCCGTCTGCCCGGTGGCGATGAGGTCGAGCGCGCCGATGGTGACCGGGGCGATGAGGTCGACGGTCTTGTGGAAGAGGTCGGTGGTGGTGTCCGTCGGTCCGACCGGAACCGCTTCCTGGCGGACGATGTCACCGGCGTCGAGTTCGTCGTTCATCATGTGCGCGGTGACGCCCACTTCGGGCTCGCCGTTGATCAGGGCCCAGATCAGCGGGGAGAAACCGGCGTACTTCGGCAGCAGCGAGTCGTGCACGTTCAGCGTGCCGCGGGGTGGCAGGTCGAAGATGCGCGGGGGGATCCACGTCCGCCAGTTGTTCGCCACGATGATGTCCGGGGCGGCCTCCTTGAGGCGCTCGAACAGCTCGTCGTCGTCAGGGCGGTTGCGGATCAGCACCGGGACGCCGTGCTCTTCGGCGAGGTCGGCGACGGAGTCGCTCCAGATCTTCTCGTACGCGTGCTCGCTCTTGGGGTGCGTCACGACCAGAACCACGTCGTGGTCGGAGTCGAGAAGGGCTTGCAGGGTGCGGTGCCCCCAGGTCTGGTAACCGAACATGGCGACCCGCATGGGGTTCCTCCTCAAGGCAGGGAATGACCAGAGGACAGTAAAGCAAGGCTTACCTTAGTTTACAACGGGTGCAAACGGGGCCCTAGTTGACAGGCGTCGCCGACGGGTTGTCCGTTTCGCCCTATCGACAGCTCCACAGGATTAGCTTAGGCTCACCTAAGTTCCCGGCGGGCCGCTCCGTCGGTGTGCCCACCTGTCGTACTTTCCCCACGCCTGACAGGCAACTGCCCCGCACGATGGGAGTGACATGTCACAGGTTCTTCCTGATGACGCATCACCGGTCCACGACCTCATTGGCATCGGCTTCGGACCGTCCAATGTGGCCATGGCGATCGCACTCAGTGAGCACAACGCACGCGTCGGCGGGCAGGAGGCGATCACCGCTCACTTCTTCGAGCAGCAGCCGTGCTTCGGATGGCACCGCGGCATGCTGATCGACGACGCGACCATGCAGGTGTCCTTCCTCAAGGACCTGGTGACGCTCCGGAACCCGACCAGCGAGTTCAGCTTCCTCTGCTACCTGAAGAGCAAGGACCGGCTGATCGACTTCATCAACCACAAGAACCTCTTCCCCCTGCGGGTGGAGTTCCACGACTACTTCGAGTGGGCCGCGGCCAAGGTCGACGGCATGGTCTCCTACGGCCATGAGGTCGTCGGCGTCGCGCCCGTCGTCCGGGACGGAGCCGTGGAGCACCTGGAAGTGACGGTCCGGTCGGGGGAGGGGCTCGCGGTGCACCGGGCCCGCAACCTCGTCATCGGTACCGGGCTGCGTCCTCTCATGCCGGAGGGCGTGGAGCGCGGCGACCGCGTCTGGCACAACTCCGAACTGCTGGCGAAGGTCGACGAGTTGGAGGACACCTCGCCCTCCCGGTTCATCGTCGTGGGCGCCGGACAGAGCGCCGCCGAGAACGTCGCCTACCTGCACCGCCGCTTCCCCCAGGCCGAGGTCTGCGCGGTCTTCTCGCGCTACGGCTACAGCCCCGCCGACGACAGCAGCTTCGCCAACCGGATCTTCGACCCGGCGGCGGTCGACGAGTACTACGCGGCACCGGACGACGTCAAACGCCGGCTGATGGACTACCACGGCAACACCAACTACTCCGTGGTGGACATCGACCTCATCGACGACCTGTACCGGCAGATGTACCAGGAGAAGGTCCTCGGCACCGAGCGGCTGCGCTTCGTCAACGTCTCCCGGCTCACCGGCGTCAAGGAGACACCGGACAAGGTCAGCGCCACCGTGAAGTCCCTCGTCACCGGCGAGGAAAGCTCCATGGACGCGGACATCGTGGTCTTCGCCACCGGGTACAGCCCCGCCGACCCCATCGGTCTCCTCGGTGAGGTCGCGGACCGCTGCCTCCGTGACGAGGAGGGCCGCGTCCGCGTCGAGCGGGACTACCGCATCGCCACGGACCCGGACCTGCACTGCGGCATCTACCTGCAGGGCGGCACGGAGCACACCCACGGCATCACGTCGTCTCTGTTGTCCAACACCGCGATCAGGGTCGGCGAGATCCTGGACTCGCTCCTCGACCGGGGCGTCAAGTCGGCCTCCGACGAGGCCCGTCCGGTAGCCGACGGCATCGCCAGCACCGCCCGCTAGTCCGCCCACCCGTCCAGCCCCCACACCGCCGCGCCCCGCCTGGTGGAACCGCACCCGGCAGGCGCGGCACCTGTGTGGGACCCCGGGAAAGGAACCTGCGGCACACCGCTTCCTGAGCGTGCCGTGCCCGACCGGCCATGCGTACCGAGCTGATCAAAGGGATAACGTACGTCGACATGGGCACGACTGCAGTTGAGCGCCCCGCGCCCAGGGGCACAACAGAGGCCCGTCGGCGGCGGGTTGTGGGTTTGGGCACGCTGGTGGTGATCCTCGTGGTCACGGGCGCGGTGTCGTTGGCCGTCGGTGCGCGCGCGTTGAGTCCCGCCGAGGTGTGGCATGGGCTGTTCGCGGCGCCGGACTCCGACCAGCGGCTCACCGAGATCAGACTCATCGTGCAGACCGTCCGGGTGCCGCGGACGGTGCTCGGAATCGTGGCGGGGGTCGCCCTGGGGGTCGCCGGGGCGCTGATCCAGGGGTACACCCGCAACCCGATCGCCGACACGGGCCTGTTGGGGGTGAACACGGGCGCCTCGTTCGCCGTGGTGTCGGTGATCGCCGTGTTCGGGTTCTCCAACCCCTTCCAGTACGTCTGGTTCGCCTTCCTGGGGGCGGCACTCGCCGGTGTCGTCGTGTTCGGTCTCGCGAGCATCGGCCGGGGAGCCGGCAACCCCTTGGCGCTCGCACTGGCCGGGCAGGGGATCACGGTCTTCCTCATGGCGATGACCACGGCGGTCGCGCTGTCGAACCAGGCGTCGCTGAACGCGCTGCGGTTCTGGAACGCGGGCTCCGTGGCCGGTGTCGGATTCGACGTCATCTGGCCGGTGACCGCGTTCATCGCGGTCGGGCTGGTGCTGGCGCTGGCCACGCTGCCCGCCATCAACCTGCTCAACCTGGGCGACGACGTGGCGCGGGGGCTGGGACTGAACATCGCGCGGAGCCGGATCATCGGCATCCTCGCCATCACCCTGCTCGCCGGCGCGGCGACGGCGGCCTGCGGCCCCATCGCGTTTCTCGGGCTCATGGTGGCCCACGTGGCCCGGTATCTGACCGGGCCGGACTATCGCTGGCTGGTGCCGTACGCGGGTCTGCTCGGCGCCGTCGTCCTGCTGGTCTGCGACATCGTGGGGCGACTGGTGGTGCGGCCGGGCGAGTTGGACGCGGGTGTCGTCGTCGCTCTGCTCGGCGCCCCGTTCTTCGCGGGTCTGGTGTGGCGCGGAAAGTTCAGGAGCGCATGAACGGGACAGGCGTGAAGCCGACAGACGTGAAGCCGACAGACGCGAAGCCGTCGGTGGCGCCGGGCGTGCGGTTCGGCCGGGTGTCGTTCGTATGGCGGCCCTGGATGGCGCTCGTCACGCTGTTGTTGGCGACGGCCACCTTCCTGCTCTTCTGCCTGTCCATCGGCGTCGGGGACTTCCCCATCGGCCTGTCCCGGGTGATCGCCACGATCCTCGGCCGGGGCGAGCAGGTCGACGAGTTCGTGATCATGGACCTGCGGATGCCGCGTGCCCTGGCCGGGCTCGTCGTCGGCATCGCGCTGGGCGTGTCCGGGGCGATTACGCAGTCCATCGCGCGCAATCCGCTGGCCAGCCCGGACATCCTGGGGATCACCGGGGGTGCCAGCGCGGTCTCGGTGTTCCTGGTGACGGTGTCCGGCGGAGCCTCCGCGGCGATCATCGACTCCGTGGGCCTGTCCGCGGCCGCGCTGGCCGGCGGTCTCGGCACGGGTCTGCTGGTGTACTTCCTGGCCTGGCGGCGCGGGATCGACGGCTTCCGGCTCATCCTCATCGGCATCTCGGTGAGCGCCGTGATGGAGGCGATCACGACCTGGCTGCTGGTCACGGCCGACATCAGGGACGTGGCCCGGGCCCAGGCGTGGCTGGTCGGCTCGCTGGACAACCGGTCCTGGAACGAGGTCTGGATCGCGCTGTGGGGCACGCTGGCCCTCCTGGCCGTCGTGGCCTGTGTCGCGTTCCAGTTCAAGCCGATGCACTTCGGCGACGAGGTCGCGGCCGGCCTGGGCGTCCGGTACTCGATGGTGCGGGCGATCCTGCTGCTGTGCGCGGTCCTGCTGGCCGGCGTGGCGGTGAGCGCGGCGGGCCCGGTCCCGTTCGTCGCGCTGGTGGCACCACAGGTGGCGATGCGTCTGGCCAGGTACCCGACGCCGCCGATGGTGGCCTCCGGGCTGGTGGGAGCGCTGCTGCTGATCGGCGCGGACCTGGTCGCGCGCACCGCGCTGCCGATCAGTCTTCCGGTCGGCGTGGTCACCGCCGCGATCGGCGGCCCCTTCCTCGTCTATCTGCTGGTGCGGGCGAACCGCCGATAGATGGTACAAAAGTTAGGCATACCTAAACAGGGGGGCCTCGTGGGCGCTCAGTACATCACCGAGACCGAGTCCGGGGTCGTCGACGCCGCGCGGCTGGCAGCCAGAGGGGTGACGGTCGGGTACGGCGCCCGGATCGTCATCGACGATCTGGACGTGGAGATCCCGCCAGGGGTGATCACCACGATCATCGGCCCCAACGGCTGCGGGAAGTCGACCCTGTTGCGGACCCTGTCGCGGCTGCTCAAGCCGACCAAGGGGACGGTCGTGCTGGACGGCGACGACATCGTCAAGCTCAAGACCAGGGACGTGGCGAAGAAGCTGGGCCTGCTGCCGCAGGCGCCGGTCGCGCCGGAGGGGCTGACGGTGTCGGACCTGGTCGCCAGGGGCCGCCATCCGCACCAGAGCTGGCTGCGGCAGTGGTCGTCCGACGATGTGGCCGTCGTGGAGCGCGCGTTGGCGATGACCGGGGTGTCCGACCTCGCCGACCGTCCGGTCGACTCCCTGTCCGGCGGACAGCGCCAGCGCGTCTGGATATCCATGACCCTGGCTCAGGGAACCGACCTGCTGCTCCTCGACGAGCCGACCACCTACCTGGACCTGGCGCACGCGGTCGACGTGCTCGATCTGGTGGACGACCTGCACGAGTCGGGGTGCACGGTGGTCATGGTGCTGCACGACCTCAACCTGGCCACGCGCTACAGCGACAACCTCATCGTGATGCGGGAGGGGTCGATCCTGGCGCAGGGCCACCCGCGGGACGTGATCACCGCCGAACTGCTGCACGAGGCGTTCGGACTGCGCGCCAAAGTGATCGACGACCCGGTGGGCAACCGGCCGCTCATCGTCCCGATCGGTCGCACACACGTCCAACTCGACTAGTTCCCCATAAAGTTACAGAAGTTAGGCTAGGCTAACCTCACTTGTCCAAGGTAAGGTTTGCCTGCCCTTTAGACGGGGGCGCACTGGACAGCGCGAAAGCAAGGGACTTGGGATGCTCCTCCATCGATCGACGTTCAAGAGATCCCGACGGCGACTGGCGGCGGTTCTGTCCGTCGCGGCACTCGGCGTCGGCCTCCTCGCGGGATGCGGTTCCGACTCGTCGGACTCGGAGGACAAGGCGAGCGAGACCACCCCGGCTGCCGCCGCCGGCGCGTTCCCGGTCACCGTGGAGCACGCGTTCGGGTCCACGGAGGTCACCAAGGCCCCCCAGCGGGTCGTCTCCGTCGGCTACACGGACGACCAGACCATCCTGGCCTTCGGCATCAAGCCGGTCGGCATGGTCGACCAGTACCCGAACCCGCCGGGCAAGACCCCCGACATCAACACCCAGTGGCCGTGGGTGAAGGACAAGTGGGGCAGCACCCAGCCCGAGGTCATCATGAAGAACGGTGACTCCGGTCCCAACTACGAGAAGATCGCCGCCCTGCGACCGGACCTGATCATCGCGGTCTACTCCGAGATCGACCAGGCCGCCTACGACAAGCTCTCCAAGATCGCCCCGACGGTGGGCCGCACCAAGGCCGAGAAGGAGCCGTTCAGCGCGCCCTGGCAGGACAACGCGCTGCACATCGCCAAGGCGCTCGGCAAGGCCGAGGAGGGCGAGAAGATGGTCGAGGACATCCAGGGCCGGCTCGACGCCGCCAAGAAGGCGCACCCCGCGTTCGCGAGCCAGACCGCCGTCGCGTTGTCCTGGTACGAGGACTCCGTGGCGCCGTTCACCTCCACCGACGTGCGCGGACGGCTGGTGACGGGCATCGGCTTCAAGTACCAGACCGAGATCGACAAGATCGCGGACGGCAGCTTCTACACCCAGCTCTCTCCTGAGCGCATCGACCTGATCGACGTCGACCACATCTTCGTCATCAACGACAAGGCGGACACGGAGGCGCTGAAGAAGTTCAAGCTGTTCGCGAACCTGGACGCCGTGAAGAAGGGCAACGTGTCGTACCTGCTGGACAGCGAGGGTCCGGCGGTCGGCGCGGCCATTTCCCAGGGCACCCTGCTGTCGATGCCGTACGCGATCGACGAGCTCGTCAAGTCGGCCGAGTAGGTAGTGAGCATCACCGACACGCGCGTCGCCCCGGCGACCCTGCGCACGGCGACCGGACGCGAGGCCACCCGATGGGTCGCGGTGCACTGCCGCGAGGTGCCCTGGCTGACGGTCGCCACCGTGCTCACCACGGTGGCCGGGGCGGCGCTCCAGGTACTCCCGGTGCTCCTCCTCGGCCGGGTGGTCGACGGGGTCGTCGAGGGTGAGTCGCGCTCGATCCTGGTCAGGATCGGGGTGTTGATGGTGGCCGCCGCGCTGCTCGGCGCGGCGGCCACCGCGGTGTCGACCTACCTCATCGGACGGCTGGGCGCGGATCTGCTCGCGCGGTTGCGCGAAGGCGCCGTCCGGGCGGTGCTGGGGATGCCGAGCGCACGGATAGAGCAGGTCGGCCGCGGGGACGTGCTGTCCAGGGTCGGTGACGACGTGGCGGTGATCTCCAAGGGCATCCGCACGGCCGTCCCCACGGTTTTCTCGGCGGGCGTGCTGGTCGTCATCGCCACGGCCGGCATGTTCGGCCTCGACTGGCGGCTCGGCCTGGCGGGCGCCGGCGCGCTGCCCGCGTACGCACTGGCCCTGCGCTGGTATCTGCCCCGGTCCGCCCCGCTCTACCGGAAGCAGCGGGTGGCCCAGGCCGACCGTGCGCAGGCGCTGATGAGCGGTCTGAACGGGATCGACACGGTCCGGGCGTACCGCCTCGAAGGTGCCTTCCGCGAGAAGGTCACCAGCGAGTCGTGGCGGGTGCGCGATCTCGGCATCGAGGTGTTCCGGTTCTTCGGCCGGTTCGTCGGCCGGGAGAACCGTGCCGAGTTCATCGGCCTTGTCCTGATTCTCGTGGTGGGCTACGCCCTGTTGGAGGCCGACGCCGCCAGCCTGGGCGAGGTGTCGGCGGCCCCGCTGCTGTTCCACCGGCTGTTCACGCCGCTGGGCGCCATCATGTTCACCTTCGACGAGGCGCAGAAGTCGGGCGCGAGCCTGACCCGGCTGGTCGGGGTGCTCGGGGAGTCCGCGGAGGAACGGCTGGTGGGCGACACCTCCGTCGCGCCGGCGGACGCCGGGGCGTACCCCGTGACGGTGGAGGGGCTGACGTTCAGTTATCCCGACGCCGAGGAGCCGGTCCTCAGGGATGTCAACCTGACGATTCCGGCCGGGGGTTCGCTCGCGCTGGTGGGGGCGACGGGTGCGGGCAAGACGACCCTGGCCGCGCTGATCGCGGGCATCGGGACCCCGCAGGCCGGGTCGGTGCGTGTCGGTCCGACTGATCTCGCCGGTCTGGACGAGGCCGGGGCGCGGGCCCTGGTGAGCATCCTGACGCAGGAGACGCACGTGTTCTCCGGTTCGCTCGCCGACGACCTGCGGCTGGCCGCGCCGGAGGCGACCGACGCCGAGCTGATGGACGCGTTGCGCACGGTCGGCGCCGACGGCTGGGTCGACGCGCTGCCCGACGGGCTGGACACCCTGGTCGGCGAGGGCGGCGAGCGCCTGGACGTCACCAAGGTCGCCAAGATCGCCCTGGCCCGGCTGGTGTTGAGCCGGGCGCCGGTGGTGGTGCTCGACGAGTCGACCGCGGAGGCGGGCAGCGAGGGCGCCGCCGAGCTGGAGCGGGCCGTGCTGGCCGCGTGCGCGGGCCGGACCACGCTGTTCGTGGCGCACCGGCTGACCCAGGCGATGGCGGCGGACCGGATCGCCGTGCTGGACGCGGGACGCGTCGTGGAGCAGGGGACGCACGAGGAATTGGTCGCTCTGGGCGGCCGGTACGCGCGACTGTGGCGGGCTTGGCGAGAAGGTAGTTAGGTAATCCTAAGTTAGGCTAGGCTAACTTTCGCACCTGGAAAGGGCGTTGAGTCTTCGATGATGGAACCGAGCGCTCGTCACGTACTGCTGTCTCCCGCACGCCTGGCCGACGTGCGCCGGCGGACCGGCGACCATTCCGACCGGACCATCGCCGAAGCGTGTGCCATCGGGCTGTCGTACTGGGCGACGGGCCACAGCCCCGACGGTATCGACCTCGCCCCGGGCACGCTGTTCGCCGATGTTCTCGGGTGGGTCGACAACGGCGGGACCGGACCGGCCGGTTGGGAGATCGGCGCGGACGGCCGGAGCATCGCCGTCCCGGAAGGCGTTGCGGTGGGTGACGCGCAGCTCGCCCTTGACGACCTGGCCGACTTCCCCGACCGGCCCATCGGCACCATCAGCCCGTCCGGAGTGGCGGCGAGGCTCGAAGCGCTGGCCGAGTGGAACGACACCGAGGCCGACCGGGTCCGCCCGACCATCGTGGAGATGTTCCGCGAGCAGGCGCGGACCAGGCCGGACGCCGTCGCCGTCATCGACGAGCACCGCTCGCTGACGTACCGTCAGGCAGCCGAGCTGTCCAGCCAGTTGGCCCACCACCTGATCGAACGCGGGCTCACCGCCGAACAGGTCGTCGGCATCTCCCTGGGCCGCTCCGCCGACATGGTGATCGGGCTGCTCGGCGTGCTCCAGGCGGGGTGCGCGTTCGTGCCGCTCGACCCGCAGTGGCCCGCCGCGCGCCGGGCCGTCGTCATCGACGACGCCCGGGTCGTCGTACAGCTCAACGACTCGGGCGAGCACGACCCGAGTGAACCGGAAGCCGTGGCCGTCGACCTCGGCGACTGGCGGTTCGGTTCCTGCCCCACCGAGGGGACCGGGATCACCGTCCCCGGCGCGGCCCTGGCCTACGTCATCTTCACGTCCGGTTCGACCGGGCGACCCAAGGGCGCGATGATCCGCCACGAAGCGATCAGCGAGCGCCTGCTGTGGCAGGTCGACGAGATCCTGCGCTTCGGCCACGACGACGCCTCGCTCTTCAAGGCACCGCTGTCCTTCGACATCTCCATCAACGAGATCTTCCTGCCGCTGGTGTCCGGCGGCAGACTGGTGGTCCTGCGGCCCGGCGGCGAACGCGACCCGCACCACCTGCTGAGCGTCATCGCCGAACACCGCGTCACCTTCACCTACTTGGTGTCGTCCATGCTGGACGTGCTCCTTGAGATCGAGGGCGACTCCGGGCAGTTGGACAGCCTGCGCCACGTCTGGTGTGGCGGCGAGGTACTGACCCCGGAGCTGTACGAGCGGTTCCGCACCCGGCTCGACATCCCCATGTACCACGGCTACGGCCCGGCCGAGACGACGATCGGTGTCTCGCACGTCATCTACCGGGGCGCGGCGGAACGCCTGTCGACGTCGATCGGCAAGGCCAACCCCAACACGCAACTGTACGTGCTGGACGACGAGTTGCGCCCGGTCCCGGTCGGCGTCGGCGGGGAGCTGTACGTGGGCGGATTCCTCCTCGGGCGCGGGTACGTCAACGCGCCCGGCCTGACGGCCTCCCGGTTCGTGGCGAACCCCTTCGCCGACGACGGGTCCCGGCTGTACCGGACCGGCGACCTCGCACGGTTCGCCCCGGACGGGTCCCTGGACTTCCTCGGCCGCGCCGACAACCAGATCAAGATCCGCGGTATGCGGCTGGAGATCGAGGACGTCGAGGTCGGTCTCGCCGAGCACCCGGGCGTACGGCACACCTGCGTCGTCGCGAAGAAGAACGCGGCCGGCGGCACCTACCTGGTGGGATACGTGATCCCGGCCGCCGGGAACGAGGACCTGCGGGCGGACGAGGTCAAGGCCTGGGCCACCCTGCACATGGTCGAGTACATGGTGCCCGCCCACATCGTCGTGATGCGGGAGTTCCCGCTCACCGCGAACGGCAAGCTCGACCGGAACGCGCTGCCGGAACCCACGATCGCGACGGGCTCCCTCATACCGCCCACCACCGACAACGAGCGAGCGGTGTGCGCGGCGGTCGCCGCGGTGCTGCGGCTGGACGAGGTCGGCGTCGACCAGGACTTCTTCCAGCTCGGCGGAGACAGCATCCTGGCGATCTCCCTGCTGAGCGCGCTGCGCGACGCGGGTCTCCATGTCACGGCACGGCAGATCTTCGCCCACAGCACGGCGGGGGCGCTGGCGGCGGTGGCGAGCCGTGAGGACGTCTCCACCGTGGACCACGGCGATGTCGCGACCGGCTCCGTCGTGGGATCGCCCATCGTGCAGTGGCTCGGCGAGACCACGGACGCCATCGACGGGTTCGTGCAGTCGGTGGTGCTGAACACCCCGGCGGACCTGACCGCCGAGGCCCTCGACGAGATCCTCGGCGCCGTGGTCGGGCGGCACGACATGCTGCGCGCCAAGCTGGTGCGCGGTGACCGCTGGAGCTTCGACATCCCGGAGGCGGACCGGGCCGCAGGGGCATGGAGTGAGAGCGACCGGCCGCTCGACGAGTGCATCGCGCTCGCCACCGAGGGACTGGACCCGGCGGGCGGCGTGATGCTGCGTGCCGTCTGGCGCCGCGAGGCACGACAGCTGGTCCTCGTCGCCCATCACGTGGTGATCGACGGCGTGTCCTGGCGGGTCCTGATGGAGGATCTGGCCACGGCGTGGCGGCAGTTCACTTCGGGAGCGCCGATCGAGCTGCCTGCGGTAGGCACGTCGTTCCGGCGCTGGACGCAGCTGCTGGAGCGGGCCGCGTTCGACGCGGACAGTTCCTACTTCTGGCGCCCCCTGCCGGGAGCGGACGGGCCGGTGGGCAGGCGCGCGCTGTCCGAAGCCGACACCGTCGCGGGGGAGCGGGTGCGGACCGTCTCGGTCGGCCCCGAGGTCACGGCCGCCCTGCTGGGCGAGATTCCCGCGAAGTTCCACGCGGGCGTCAACGACGTCCTGCTGACCGCGCTCGCCGTCACCCTCGCCCGGTGGCGCCGTGACCTCGGGCAGGAGCAGACGTTCGCGCACATCGAACTCGAAGGCCACGGCCGCGAGGGACAGTTCGTGGCGGGCAGTGCCGGCTTCGAACCGGAGCTGTCGCGGACCGTGGGCTGGTTCACCACCCTGTTCCCGGTGACCGTGGACCCCGGCGCGGCGACGGACTTCACCGCGCCCGAGTACCTGGCCGCCGCGCTCAAGGCGGTCAAGGAGGACCTCGCCCGGGTGCCGGACAACGGCGTCTCCTACGGTGCTCTGCGCTACCTGACCCAGGTCGAGTTCGACGCGCCCGCGCCGCAGGTGCTGTTCAACTACCTGGGCCGCTTCGACGCGGGCGCGTCCGGGGACTGGCAACTCGCGGGCACGACTGGCCAGTTGGGCGAGAGGCGCGACCCGAGGATGCGCCTGCCGCGCGCCCTGGAGTTCAACGCGATCGCCGAACCCGCCTCGACCGGCGGCGAGTTCGAGCTGGTCACCGCTATCTCCTGGCCCGACGGGATGTTCACCGACGAGGACATCGCGACGCTCGGCGAGTACTTCCGAGTGGCCCTGGCCGGGCTGGCCGCGCTCGACCAGGGCGGCCACACTCCCAGCGACTTCGGCCTGGTGCCGCTCACGCAGGCCGACGTCGACGCACTGGACGGCCCGGCGCTGCGCGACATCCTGCCGTTGACGCCGTTGCAGGAGGGCCTGTACTTCCACTCGGTCTTCGACGACGACTCGGCGGGCGCCTACGTCGAGCAGCAACTGCTCACGCTCGACGGCGAGGTGGACGCCGGCCGGCTCGCGGCGGCGGCCACCCGGTTGCTCACGCTGTACCCGAACCTGGCCGCGCGGTTCGTGGCCCTCGCCGACGGCCGTGTGGTCTCCGTCCTGGAGAGCGGCGTGCAAGCGCCCTTCAGCACGCTGGACCGCCCCGGCATCACCGACGACGAGATACGCGAGCTCGCCGAGCACGACCGCCGCGCCGGGTTCGACCTGGCCACCGGCCCGCTGATGCGGTACACACTCATCCGCGCGGGCTCGGGGCGGAACGTCCTGGTGCAGACCGTGCACCACATCATCGCCGACGGCTGGTCGGTGCCGCCGATGCTCCGCGCGCTGCTGGCCGAGTACCACGCGCCGGGCACCCTCTACCCGCTCGGCGGCTTCCCCGACTACGTGCGCTGGCTCGCCGAACGCGACGACGAGAGCGACCGCGTCTGGCGCGAGCAGCTCGCGGAGCTGCCCGGCCCCTCGCTGGTGGCCGAGGGGCACACCCCGTCCGACCGGTTCGACGACACCGCCGTGGAGCCGGAGGACGACATCGACGCGGCCGTCCGGACGGCCGGCGTGCCGCTGAGCGTGGCCGTGCACAGCGCCTGGGCGGTGACGCTGGGCGGCCTCCTGCACGGCACGGACGTGGTGTTCGGCTCCACCGTGTCCGGGCGCGACGCCGATGTCCCCGGCATCGAGAACATGGTGGGTCTGTTCATCAACACGATCCCCGTGCGCGCTCGGTGGGCCGGCACGACCACGTCCCGTGACCTGCTCGCCTCCGTGCGGGAACACCAGAGCGCGGTGCTGCCGCACCAGCACGTCTCCCTGGCGAGGATCGGCCGCCAGGCCGGCGCCGGCTCCCTCTTCGACACCCTGGTGGTGTTCGACGTAGCCACCGACGTGGAGGGTCTGCGGGGGCCCGACCATGAGCTGGTCATCACCGACATCGTCAACGAGGGTGCTCCGCACTACCCGTTGACGCTGGTGGTGGAGCGCGCGCTCGACGGGCGTCCGCGCTTCAACCTGATCTACGACGGCGAGCTGCTGCGGGAGGCGAGTGCCGAGGCGATCCTGCGTACGTTCACCCGCACCCTCACCGGCCTGCTCACCCGGCCGGATGCCCTGGTCGACGACCTGGCGCGGGAGGACGAGCGGCGTCCCGCGCGGATCACACCGACGACCTTGGGCGGCCTGTTCGACGCCGCCGCGCACCGCGACCCGGCCGCCACCGCCGTCACCCAGTGCGCCCTCGACGGCGGTACCCGGTCCCTGACGTACGGCGAACTGGCCGACACGAAGAACGAGTTGGCGTCGGCCCTGCGCGCGGCCGGGGTCGGGCCGGGCAAGCGGGTCGCCGTCGTCGTCCCGCGCTCCGTCGAGCAGGTCGTCGCCCTGGTCGCGATCGTCAGCGCGGGCGGCGCGTACGTACCGCTGGACCTGGCGTACCCGGACGAACGGCTGGAGTACATCCTCGCCGACGCCGCCCCGCAGGTCGTCCTCGTGGACCGTGAGCAGCGGGACCGCTTCACGGCACTGCTGGACCGGGCGGGCGTGTCGGCGCGGGTGCTCGTGCAGGGAGACGAGCTGTCGCCGGCCGCCACCGATGCCCCGGAGCCCCAGGTCAGTTGGCACGACGCCGCGTACGTGATCTACACCTCCGGATCGACCGGCCGGCCCAAGGGCGTCGTCGTCCCGCACTCCAGCGTGGTGAGCCTGCTCGCGAACACCCGGCCCGACATGGACTTCGGCCCACACGACGTGTGGGTCCAGTTCCACTCCTTCTCCTTCGACTTCGCGGTCTGGGAGCTGTGGGGCGCACTGGCGCACGGCGGTGAGCTGCTGGTGCCGGAGTACGGGCTGACCCGCTCCCCGGTCGACTTCCACCGGCTGGTCCGCGAACGCGGAGTCACCGTGCTCAACCAGACACCGTCGGCGTTCTACCAGTTCGTCGAGGCCGACCGGCATGCCGACGAGCCGGTCACGTCACTGCGCCGCATCATCTTCGGCGGCGAGGCGCTGGATCTGGGACGGCTGCGCGGCTGGGTCGAGCGGCACGGCACCGGCTCGCCCGAGCTGGTCAACATGTACGGCATCACCGAGACCACCGTCCACGTCACCCACCGGGTGCTGACGGACGAGGACTTCGGGCTCGGCGACGACGTCAGTCCGATCGGCGGCCCCATACCCGGCCTGGCCACCTACCTGCTCGACGACCGGCTCCGCCCGGTGCCACCGGGCCGGGTGGGCGCCATCTACGTCGCCGGCGACCAGGTGTCGCTGGGCTACCTGGGCAGGCCGGGGCTCACCGCGGGACGGTTCGTGGCGAACCCGTTCGCGGGCGACGGCTCCCGCATGTACCACACGGGCGACCTCGCCCGCCGCACGCTCGACGGCGAGCTGGAGTTCGCGGGACGTGCCGACGACCAGGTCCAACTCAAGGGCTTCCGGATCGAGTTGGGCGAGGTGGAGGGCGCGATCAGGGAACTCGACGGTGTGGTCGACGTGGCCGTCACCGTCGCGGACAGCGGCGACCACCTCGTCGCGCACGTCGTGGGCCGGGTGCCTGGTGACTTCGTCGAGTCGCTGTCCATGAAGTTGCCCGTACACATGGTGCCGGGCCGGGTGCTGCGGGTCGACGCCCTGCCGCTGACGGTCAACGGCAAGCTGGATCGCAAGGCGCTGATCGAGCGGGCCGCACAGGACGACGCCCCGGTGGCCGCGACCGACTCCGTGCTCGCCACACTGATCGACATCTTCACCGACACACTGCCCGGCACCGCCGTGGACGCCGACACCGACTTCTTCCGCGCCGGAGGCGACAGCATCGTCGCCATCACCGTGATCAACCGGGCCAGGGCGCTCGGCCTGCCGATCGCGCCACGGGACGTGTTCCTGCTCAGGACACCGCGCGCGCTCGCCGAGCACCTCGGAACGAGCACCCCGCAGGCCTCCGCGTCCGCAGCCGCCCGCCGCGAGGACGGCCCGCTGACGCCGACGCCGATCATCCTGCGCCAGCGGGAACTGGGCGGATCGCTCGCCCGGTTCGCCCAGGCCAGGACGCTGGTGGCCCCCGAGGGCACCGGGTTCGCCGACGCCGAACGCGCCGCGAACACCGTAGCCGCCGCGCACCCGGCCCTCCGGTTGCGGCTGCGCGTCGAGCACGGGGTGTGGGCACTGCGCACCGAACCCGTCCGCGAGGTCACCGTCGTACGACCGGACACGACCGATGCGGCAACGGCGGCGAACGAGGCCGCCGGGCGCCTCGACCCCGAGTCCGGGGACGTCATCGCGTTCTCGTGGCTGGAGGCGAGCCGGACCCTGGTGGTCACCGTGCACCACCTCGCCGTCGACTCGGTGTCCTGGCTGGTCCTGCTGGACGACCTGGCCGCCGTACTGCGCGGGGAGACCCTGGCGCCGCCGACCACGTCGTACGCCGAGTACGCCGAAGCGCTGACGCTCCGGTCCGCGGAGGCCATCGACGATCTCGGCCACTGGGTCACCACCCTCCAGGCACCCGCGCTGCTCCCCTCGGTCGAGGGGCTGCGCGAGACCACGGTCGTACTCGCCCCCGAAGCGAGCGACCGCCTGACGCGTACCGCGCCCGCCGCACTCGGCGTCGGTCTCACCGAGCTGCTGTGCGGCGCGCTGCGCACCGCGCTGACCCACATCCAGCCCTCACCCGGCGATCTCGCCATCGAGCTGGAGCGGCACGGCCGGGTCCCGGTCCTCGAAGACCACGACTACACCCGCACGGTCGGCTGGTTCACCTCCATCGCGCCCGTACGGCTCACCGCGCACACCGACCCCGTCGCCGCCGCGCGCGAGGTCGCCGAACGCCAGCCGGACGAGTGCGGGCACGTCGCCTACGGCCGGCTCAGGTATCTCAACCCGCAGACCGCCCCGCTGCTGAACGCCCGCCCGCAGGTGCTGTTCAACTACCTCGGCCGGGGCAGCGAGTCCCAGGCGCTGCACATCACCGGCGGCGACCAGGGCAGCCGCAGCCCGTACGCCGTCGAGGTCAACGCGTGGACCGACGCGGCCACCGGAAGCCTGCACGCGGCCTTCACGCTCGCCGAGGGCATCCCCGACGAGATCACCGAGCACTGGCGCGGCGCACTGGAGCACATCGCGGACGTCTCCGCGACGGCCGAGCGCACGGCACCGGTCACCCCGCTCCAGCGGGGCCTGTTCTTCCAGGCCCAGATGGCCGGCACGGCCGGACACTACGTCGCGCAGAGCTGGTTCACCTTCGACCGGCGCCTGGACACCGACGCACTGGCCGAGGCGATGGCGTACGTGATCGCGCGGCACCCGGTCGTCGGCGCCGGCTTCACCACCGACGACGACGGGAACCCGGTCCAGGTCCTCGGCGCGGGGCGGCAGGTCGCCGTCCGCACGGTCGAGTTGGCGACGGAGGCGGAGGTCGACGCCCTGCGCGCCCGGGACCGCGACACCGGATTCGACCCCGGTGAGCCGCCGCTGATCCGGCTGACCGTGGTGCGGCTGCCCGACGACCGTGACGGTCTGCTGCTGAGCTACCACCTGCTGCTGTGGGACGGCTGGTCCCGCGAGATCGTGCTGCGGGACCTGTTCGACGCCTATCAGGCCGTCCTCGCGGGCGAGTCGCCGGCAGCGGCAGCGGCACCGGCCACGCCGAGCTTCGAGGACTACGCCCGGGCGCTCGACGCCAAGGACCCCGTCGTATCGGAACGCTTCTGGGCGGAGCACCTGGCCGGCCTCCCCGGCCCGACGCTGCTCGCCGGACCGGCGCCGTCCCTTCCGGACGACCTGCCGCGCGCGCTCGTACACACCCTGTCCGCCGAACAGTCGGACCTGCTGCGGGAAGCGGCCAAAGCGCACGGCGTCACGCTGAACTCCGTGCTGACCGGCGCGTTCGGTCTCCTGCTCGGCGCGCACACGGGCCGCAGCGACGCCGTGTTCGGCGTGACCGTCTCCGGCCGGGAGGGCGAGGGACTGGGCGACATCGTCGGCGTGCTGCTCAACACCGTGCCCATGTGGACGCGGGCACGGCCGGGCGACACGGTCCGCGCGTACCTGACGGCCGTACAGGCGGCCAGGGTCGAGGCGATGGAGCACGAGCACCTGGGGCTCGGCGAGATCCAGCGGGCCAGCGGTCACGACACCCTGTTCGACAACCTGTTCGTGCTCCAGAACTTCCTGGACATGGACGCCTTCGCCGAGATGAACGCCCGGCACGGCATCACCTCGGTGAAGGCCGATGACTCCACCCACTATCCGTTCACGTGGGTCGTGACGCCCGGCGACCGGCTCACGGTGAAGCTGGAGTACCGCGACGACGACACCGCGGGTGCCGGTCGTCTCCTCGACGACTATCTGCGCGTACTCGAGGACCTCGCCAGGTCGACCGGGCCGGTCGGTGCGTTGCGGGGGGTGGGAGCGCAGCCTTCGCAGGAGGCGCGGACGGACGTCGGCACGGACACCGTCGTCGACCGGTTCGACCGGGCGGCGGACCGCGACCCGCAGCGGGTGGCGCTCGTCGCCCAGGGCTCGACCATGACCTTCGCGGGGCTACGGGACCGCAGCCGTGCGGTGGCGGGTGTGCTCGCCCGGCGCGGCATCGGCCCCGAGACGACCGTGGGTCTCGCGATCCCCCGCTCCCTCGACTCGATCGTGGCGCTGTTCGCCGTGCTGCGCGTCGGTGCCGCGTACGTGCCGCTGGAGCTGGACCACCCGGACGAGCGGATCGCCGCGATCGTCGCGGACGCCCGCCCGGAGGTGATCCTCACCGTGAGCGCCGTGTCGCCCCGATTGACCGGCGACCTCATCGAGCTGGACCGCCCCCTGCCGGAGGCCGACCCGTTCGGGACGTTCGCGCCGGACGACCCGGACCGCCTGCGGCACCCCGCCTACACGATCTACACCTCCGGATCGACCGGCAAGCCCAAGGGAGTGGTGACCGAGTACGCCGGGCTCACCAACATGCTGATCAACCATCAGCGTCGCATCTTCGAGCCGGTGTTGGCGGAGCACGAGCATCGGGTCTTCCGGATCGCGCACACCGTGTCGTTCGCGTTCGACATGTCGTGGGAGGAGCTGCTGTGGCTCGCCGACGGCCACGAGGTGCACATCTGCGACGAGGAACTGCGGCGTGACGCGCCCCGGTTGGTCGAGTACTGCCTGGAGCACGGGATCGACGTCATCAACGTGACCCCGACCTACGCGCAACAGCTGGTCGCCGAAGGGCTGTTGGACAACCCGGCACGGCGCCCCGCACTGGTGCTGCTGGGCGGCGAGGCCGTCACCCCGACGTTGTGGCAGCGGCTCGCCGAGACCGAGGGGACGGTCGGCTACAACCTGTACGGACCCACCGAGTACACCATCAACACCCTCGGCGTCGGCACCTTCGAGTGCCAGGACCCGGTGGTGGGGGTGGCGATCGACAACACGGACGTGTATGTACTGGATCCGTGGCTGCGGCCCCTGCCGGACGGGGTTCCGGGCGAGCTGTACGTGTCGGGCATCGGCATCGCGCGCGGCTACCTCGGGCAGCCCGCCCAGACCGCGCACCGCTTCGTCGCCTGCCCGTTCGGCGCACCCGGCGAGCGCATGTATCGCACCGGGGACCTGGTGATCCGGCGGCCCGACGGCAACCTGATGTACCTGGGCCGCACCGACCAGCAGGTCAAGATCCGGGGTCACCGGGTCGAACTCGGCGAGGTGGAGGCCTCGTTCGCGGCGCATCCGGCGGTGCGGTTCGTCGCCGCGGTCGCCCAGCCCGACCCGCAGGTCGACGGGGCCTACCGGCTGGCCGCCTACCTCGTGCTCGACGGCTCCGCCGACCTGGCGGCGGTCGCCGCCGAAGTGGGCACCGGGCTGCCGGACTTCCTGCGCCCGACGCACTACGCCCAGGTCGACGGCATCCCGCTGACGGTGAACGGGAAGGCTGACACGAAGGCGTTGCCGGAGGCCAAGCCGCTGGGCGCGCTGACCACGGCGCAGGAGCGCGGCCCCGAGACCGAGACCGAGACCACGGTGTGCGAGTTCTTCGCCGAGGCACTGGACCTGGACGACGACGAGGTGAGCGCGGTGAGCGACTTCGTGTCCCTCGGAGGGCACTCCATGCTGGCGGTGCGGCTGATCGGGCTGCTCCGCCGGGAGTACGGTCCAGTGATCACCATCCGTGACCTGTTCACCCTGCGAACCCCGGAAGCGATTGCCCGCCACCTCGATGACCACCTCGATGACAACTCCTGACACGCAGCGGCCCCGCCCGGGGGCCGACATCATCCGGACCGCACTGCGTCGCAACGTCGGCGCCATGGTCTGGGGCACCGTCCTCATGGGCCTGTACCAGGCCGGGGAGACCGCCTTCCCCATCGCGCTCGGCCTGATCGTCGAACACACGATGAAGGGGGACCGGAACCTCGGTTCGCTCGGCCTGTCGATCGGCGCGCTGGCCGTGATCATCACGACCGTGTCGCTGTCGTGGCGGTTCGGGATGCGCGTCCTGCAGAAGGCCAACACGACCGAGGCGCACCGCTGGCGGGTGCGGGTCGCGGCCTGCGGACTGCAGCCGGTGGCCCGGGACGTCGACCTCAAGTCCGGTGAGGTGCTGACCATCGCCACCGAGGACGCCGACCAGACCGCCGACATCATCGAGGTGGTGCCGCTGCTGATCAGCTCGCTGGTCGCGGTGCTGGTCGCGGCCGTCGCGCTGGGCCTGGCCGACATCCGGCTCGGCCTGCTGGTGATCGTGGGAACCGTCGCGATCCTGTCGATCCTGAGCGTGATGTCCAAGCGGATCGGCGCCAGTACCCAGGAACAGCAGGCCCGGGTGGCGCGGGCCGGCGCGAAGGTCGCGGACCTGATCATCGGCCTGCGTCCGTTGCACGGCTTCGGCGGCAACCACGCGGCGTTCCGGTCCTACCGGAAGGTCAGCACGGAGGCGAAGCACCAGGCGATCACCGTCGCCCGGGTGAACGGCGTGTACGCGGGCACCGCGCTGGCCCTCAACGCGGTCCTCGCCGCCGCCGTGACCCTGACGGCGGGCTGGCTGGCGTTCGAGGGCCGGATCACCATCGGGGAGCTCGTCATGGCCGTGGGGCTGGCGCAGTTCATCATGGAGCCGCTCAAGCTGTTCTCGGACATGCCCAAGTACGTGATGATGGCGCGCGCGTCGGCCGAGCGGATGGCGCTGGTGCTGGCCGCGCCGCCGGTGACGACCCCGGGCCCGGAGCGTCCGGCCGCGGGCGGAGACCTCGAGATCGACGGCATCCGGTACGGGTCCCTGCGGGAACTGAAGTTCCACGTGACCGCCGGTGAGTTCGTGGCCATCGCCGTCTATCAGCCGCGTGCGGCGGCCGACCTGGCGTCCATCCTGGCCGTGAACGTCCCGCCCGGGGCGTACGAGGGAGTGGTGCGGGTCAGCGGGCAGGAGCTGGCGGACCTGTCGGTCGAGGCGGTCCGCGAGCACATGCTGGTGAACCCGTACGACGGGGAGATCTTCGCCGGTACTCTCCGCACGAACATCGACCCGTCGGGCACCAGCCGGACGGTCCCGGAGGCCGTCGAGGCCTCCATGCTGACGGACGTCGTCGCCCTCCGCCGCGAAGGTCTCGACTACGCCGTCCGCGACCGGGGCGCGAACCTTTCCGGCGGGCAGCGCCAGCGCCTGTCCCTGGCCCGCGCCCTCGCCGCAGACACCGACGTCCTCGTCCTGCACGATCCGACGACAGCCGTCGACGCGGTCACCGAACAGCTCATCGCGCGCAACCTCGCCGAGCTGCGCCGGGGCCGCACCACCATCGTGATCGCCAGCAGCCCGGCCCTCCTGGACGCCGCCGACCGTGTCCTCGTCCTGGACGACGGCGTCATCACGGCCGAGGACACCCATCGCAACCTCCTGGCCACCGACGAGGACTACTGCCTGGCGGTGGCCCGGTGACGCGCCGCGGCGGACGGTCGTCGCGGCCAACCGGGTCTGGATGACCACTCGTTGGTCAATTTTCGGCCATGCTCGGGGTGTACGGAGCGCTGCCGTCCTGGACGTCTTTCCGCCCGGATCTGCGGCCGTTCCCGTGGCCTGTGGCGCGGGCGAGCCGTGTCGGCGGCGAACGTACAGGCCCCGTAAGGGGTATGTGAAGCACTTGCGTGCAAACGGGTCCGTAACCCACACCGCAGTACTTTAACCCTCACCGACCTCCGGCAGGCAGTGGCGCGATCTCGTTCCTCCGAGCCCCTGTTACCGGCGGTACCTACGTGCGCGCTGAGCTCTCCGCCCGGCGGGCGAGAGGGGTTTCCTCGTGGGGCACATGGACCACTTCAGCGCCGGATGGGTCACACCCGTCCTCTCCTACGCCATGGCCTGTGTCGGCTCGGCGCTCGGACTGCGGTGCACCGTCCGGGCCCTGGAGGCCGACGGCGCCTCGAAACGGAACTGGCTGACGCTGGCCTCGTTCGCGATCGGCTCCGGCATCTGGACCATGCACTTCGTCGCGATGATGGGCTTCGGCGTCGAGGGCACGCCCATCCGCTACGACGTCCCGCTCACCGTCCTCAGCCTCGTCATCGCCATCGCCGTGGTGAGCGCGGGCGTCTTCACCGCCGGGTACGGGCGCTCGCGCGTCGTATCGGTGGCGCTCGGCGGGCTCGGCACCGGACTGGGCGTCGCGGCCATGCACTACACCGGCATGGCCGCCCTCAACCTGCACGGCACCGTCGACTACGACCCGCTCCTCGTCGCCGTCTCCGTCGTGATCGCCGTCGTCGCCGCGACCGCCGCGCTCACCCTCACCCTCATCGTGCGCGGTCCCGTCCTCGCCGCCGTCGCCGCGCTCGTCATGGGGCTGGCGGTCAGCAGCATGCACTACACCGCCATGTACGCCGTCGGGGTCAGCCTCACGCCCAGCAGCGCGGAACTGTCCGGGGCCACGGCCACCGAGTTCCTCTTCCCGCTCGCCGTCGTGCTCGGCTCGTTCCTCTTCCTCACGTCCGCGTACGTCGCGCTCTCCCCGACCGGCAAGCGTGCCGAGTCCGTCGCCGCCGAACTGCTGCGCGAGGTGGAGCTCTCCACCGCGACCGTCACCGAGCCCGCCACCACGGCGACCGTCTGAGCCGTACGTCCGCAGCACCGCACCACACCCCCTCGAGGTATTCCATGCGTGTCACCCGAACAACGGAACGGCTGCGCCCCAGGTCGGTCCGGGCCAAGATCGTCGCCCTGCTCATGCTGCCCATCGTGTCCCTCATGGCGCTGTGGGGCTTCGCCGCGGTGACCACGGCCTCCAGCATCGACGACACCCAGCGGGTCAAGGACGTCAACGCCGAACTCCTCGCCCCCCTCGACGACTTCGTCTCGGCGCTGCAGACCGAACGGACCGCCGTCGCGCGCCGCGCCGCCGCGCCGGACCCGGCCGGACTCGACGCGATCGAAGACGCACGCAGGGCCACCGACCGGGCCGCCGCCGCCTTCCGTAACGGCGCCAACGCCGCCACCGCGGACGCCGAGCTCCTCGACGCCGGGCTGCCCGCCCGCATCGACCGTCTGGAGGCCGACGCGCGCGGACTCACAGCGCTGCGCGAGCGGACCGACGGGAAGGGCACCGCCCAGGCGGCGTTCACCGGGTACTCGACGGTCATCGAGCACGCCTTCGCCGTCACCGGCGCGCTCACCGGCGAGAACGGCACCGACGCCGCATCCGAGGCACGGGTCGTCCTCGAACTCGCCCGCGCCCGCGAGGCCGTGGCCCAGGAGCAGGCCGTTCTCGCCGCGGCAAGTGCGGCCGGGAACCTCACCACGCAGCAGTACACGCAGTTCGTCGGCGCCGTCGCCACCCAGCGGGAGCTCCTGAGGCCCGCGGTCGCCGACCTGAAGCCGGCGCACCGGGCGGCGTACGACGCGGTGCTGGACAGCGGTGGTTACGACGGGCTCGCGGCCGGCGAGGACCGGGTGCGCGGCGCCGGGCCCGGCGCCTCGGTCGTCTCCGCGGGCTTCCTGAGGGACTGGGACCAGGCCGCCGACGCCGTGCTGAAGGGGCTCGCCGCGGCCGAGTCGGACGCCGGCACGGGGGCCACGGCCAAGGCGAACCCGTTCGGCTGGGACACGCTGGGCGCATCCGGCATCGCCGTCGTCCTCGGTCTGGTGGGTGTACTGCTGTCGCTGCTCGTGTCCGTGGGCGTCGGACGCGGGCTCATCGTCGAACTGCTCGACCTGCGCAACTCCGCCCTGGAGGTCGCCGGGCGCCGGCTGCCGAAGGCCATGCGCCGACTGCACGCCGGGCAGGGCGTGGACATCGACGCCGAGGCCCCGATGCGCCGCCTCGTCGGCGACGAACTCGCCCAGGTGGGCTCCGCGCTCACCGCCGTGCAGCGGGCCGCGCTCAAGGCCGCGTCCGAGCGCGCCGAACTGCTCAGCGGCATCTCCGGGGTGTACGTCAGCCTCGCCCGCCGCAGCCAGGTGCTGCTGCACCGCCAGCTCGACCTGCTGCACCGACTGGAGCAGCGCCCGCGCGACCCGGCCGAGATGCAGGAGCTGTACCAGGTCGACCACCTCGCCACCCGGATGCGCCGCCACTCCGAGAGCCTGCTCATCCTGTCCGGCATCGCGCCCGGACGCGGCTGGCGCGACCCCATCCCGCTGGTGGACGTCCTGCGGGCCGCCGTCGCGGAGATCGAGCAGCCGGGCCGGGTCCAGATCTGGGCCGTACCGCGCGTCTCCGTCCACGGCGGCTCCGTCGCCGACGTCATCCACCTGCTCGCCGAACTCGTCGAGAACGCGGCCTCCTTCTCACCGCCCAGCGCCCATGTCCGGCTGCGGGCCGCCCGGATGCGCGAGGGCCTCGTCATCGAGATCGAGGACAGCGGCTTCGGCATGGACGAGGAGGCGATGGCCGAGGCCAACCGCAAGATCCAGTCCGAGAACGTCGATCTGCTCGACGCCAAGCAGATCGGGCTCTTCGTGGTCAACCGCATCGCCGCCCGGCAGGGTCTGAGCGTCGAACTGCGTTCCTCGGCGAGCGGCGGGGCCACGGCGGCCGTCCTCATCCCCGAGAACCTGATACGGGACGACATGCCGGTGCACGACGCGGCGCTCCCCGGCGACCAGGACGGCGGCCGGACTCTGGCGCCCGCGTCGGCGTTGATCCCGCAGCAGCCTGGGTGACGAAGGCCGCAGCGCCGATTCACCTCACTGCGTCAGCCGTTGTGATCGAGTGCCCAGGCGACATCCCTGAGCAGGGCGTGCCGCCAGCCCGCGCGGTCGTGGCCCGACGCCGACCGCGCGACCCGTACGGTCGCACCGGCCTGTTCGGTCAGGGTCTCGGTCAGCTCGCAGTGGGGCAGCATCCGGGTCTCGTGTTCCCCCACGTCGAACGCGACCCGCAGACCGGACAGGCCGGGCCCAAGGGTCCGCAGGCGCGCGGCGACGGCGCCGCCGACCGGGCCGCCCAAGGGGTCCGCCAGGTCCATGGCGTCGGGTGTCCACCAGAACGACCCGGACTGGCAGGCGACGCGGGACACCAGGTCCGGGAACTCCATTGCCGCGTACAGCGCGCTCAGCCCGCCGAGGCTCTGCCCGGCGACCACCAGCCGGTCCCGGTCGGCGGGTACGCCGGACTCCGCCACCAGGGGCAGCAGTTCGTCCCGGACCGCCTCCCACAGCTCGGGCCTGCACCCGAACTCGGCCTTCCTGTCCTTGGCCGGCAGGAAGACGAGGGTGACCGGGGGCATGTCGCCACTGGCGACGGCGGAGTCGAACGCGGTCATGGCCGGGTGCAGGTACAGCCAGTCGTCCCCGTCGAGCAGCAGGACCACCGGTCCGCCGCCGCCCACCGGGTGGACGCGTACGGTACGCCGCCCGCCGAGCCGTTCACTGGTCCAGCGGATCCGGGTGCGCGGGAGGGGCAGGACGACATCGGCGCCGACGACGGGCCAGTGCGGCTGGGCCGGGGCGTCCGGGGTCGCGGCGATGGACCGGTCACCGCCCGCACCGACCGGGTTGAGCGGGTCGGCGTACGCCGCGTCGCCCGCCAGGAACTGGTAGGTCACCCGCAGCCGCGCGGGCATGCGCACCTCGGCGTACCAGCAGTCCGTGTCGCCCCACCGGCGCAGGGGTACCGGATCCGACCAGCTCTCGAAGGCGATGCTCGCCGCGTCGGACCCGCGCCGCAGGAACAGGGTCACCCAGCCGTCGCCGTCGGGTATCGACGCGGGTGTGCTCGCGGCCGCCCAGAACTCGTCGGTGCCGGGTGCGCCGGGCAGTCCGAACGCGGCGAAGGTGTCGTCCCCCACCAACCTCATGAACGTCTCCTTGTGGAGCGGAAAGTGAGAAGGCTAAGCTCATGCTGATTAGGCGAGCCTAACCTTATTCCCCAGGAGGCACCGCGCATGAGCACCAACCCCTTCGACGACGCCGACGGCCGTTTCCTCGTCCTCGTGAACGACGAGGGCCAGCACTCGCTCTGGCCGTCCTTCGCGGAGGTGCCCGGGGGGTGGACGATCGCCTTCGCGGAGAACACGCGGGACGCCTGCCTGGAGTTCGTCGAGGCCAACTGGACCGATCTGCGCCCCCGTTCCCTCGCCGAGTCCATGGACGCCTGACGCCCGATGCTCTCCACCAGGCTGACGAACGCCCGCTTCCTCACCATGGACCCCGACCATCCCGTCGCCCACGACCTGGGCATCTGGCAGGGCCGGATCGTCGGTCTGGACGAGGCCGTGACCTCCCTGCCCGCGCGCGAGGTGATCGACCTGCAGGGCGCCACGGTGCTGCCCGGCTTCATCGACGCCCATGTGCACCTGGCCTGGACCGGGTTCAAGCAGCACACCCCGAGCATCGCGGGCCGCACCCGGGTCGACGACGTGCTCGCCGTCGTGGAGGAGGCCGTCACCCGGAAGGGCTCGCCCGGCGCCTGGGTGAGCATCGCCGGCTACGACCAGCGGGCCCTGGGCCGCCACTTGACCGCCGCCGAACTGGACCAGGTCAGCCACGGGCACAAGCTGTTCGTGCTGCACGACTCCGGGCACGGCTGCGTCGTCAACTCCGCCGTGCTCGACCTGCTCCCCGCCGACATCCCGCACGACAACGGCTTCCTCGCCGAGGGCGCCATGGGAGCCGCCCGCGCACTGCGTCTGCCCCACTCCCAGCAGGAGCTGGCCGAGGCGATCGGGCGCGCCGCCCGGGCCTGCCTGGCCGAGGGAGTCACCGCCTGCGCCGAGGCAGGCATCGGCGGCACCCTCCTGGGCCACAGCCCGGTCGAGCTGGGCGCCTACCAACTCGCCCGTGAGATGGGTCTGTTGCCGCTACGGGTGCAGCTCATGGTGTCCGCCGACCGGCTGCACCCGGTCGCCGCACACACGGACGACGGCATTCCCCGGGCACTCGACCTCGGCCTGCGTACGGGGTTCGGCGACGACCGGCTCTCGGTAGGCGCGCTGAAGGTCTTCACCGACGGCGGCATGATGGCCCGCACCGCCGCGCTCAGCAGCCCGTACGAAGGGCTGGACGGCGCGGGCCAGTTGCAGGACGACCCGGACGTGCTCGCGGACACCATCGTGGCCGGCCACCTCGCCGGCTGGCAGCTCGCCGTCCACGCGATCGGCGACCGCGCGGCCGACGTCGCCCTCGACGCTCTGGAACGGGCCCAACGGCTGCGCCCGCGCCCCGGCGCCCGGCACCGCATCGAGCACGCCGGACTGATCCGCCCCGACCAGCTCCCGCGCTTTGCCCGACTCGGCGTCAGCGCCGTCGTCCAGCCCAACTTCCTGCGCTACTTCGGCGACGACTACGCGGCGATCATGGGGGAGGAGCGTGCCCCGTGGCTCTACCGCGGCAGGGCGTTCCTGGACCACGGCATCACCCTCGTCGGCAGCTCCGACCGCCCCGTCACCGACGGATCCCCGCTGCGGGCCGTCCAGTTCATGGTCGAGCGCGCCTCCGAGTCCGGCCGGGTGATCGGACCGGACGAGGGCATCACCGTCGACGAGGCCCTGCACGCCTACACGGTCGCCGGCGCCTTCGCCTGCCACTGGGAGGACCGCGTGGGAACCCTCACCCCGGGCAAGCTCGCCGACCTGGTCGTGCTCGGCGACGACCCCCGGCGCGTCGACACGTCGCGGATCGGAGACATCGAGGTCGTGGCGACATACGTCGACGGCCGTGACACCTGGAAGGCGGCATCATGAGCGGGAAGACGGCACCGGTCGAGAGCTACGCCCACCTCTGGGAGGACGACGGGCACCGGCACCGCTGGGTGATCTGGAACACGGCCGGGGAGACCCTGGTCTTCGACAGGGACATCAACTGCCCTGTGGACGGGGGTGACGAGACGGTCCAGCCCGAGGTTCTGCGCAGGATGCGGGAGGCGGGCGTACCGGAGACCGACGAGTATCCGGGCGGCCCGTGCGCGTAGGCGCGACCCGGCGACCCCCAAGGCCGAGCGGTTGCCGGCCACTTGGGAGTGTGTGATGTCCAGCCCGGTCAGGTGTTCCGGCGCCCGCGGTGCAGGAGCAGATCGCGCAGCAGGGCGGCCGTCGAGCAGACCACGCCACTGCGCGCCGCCCACCGAAGCGCCATGGAGTGTTCCTCGGCGGAGAGGTCGGCCACGGCGTCCGCGACGATGAACGGCTGGATGTCGTTCATGAAGGCGTCCGCCGCCGTCAGGAGGACGCCGCGGTGCGCGTACACCCCGCACACGATCAGCTGGTCGCGGCCCTCCGAGCGCAGCAGCCGGCCGAGATGGCTGCGCAGGAAGGCGTTGTGGCGCACGTTGCTCAACAGATGCTCGCCGGGGCGCGGTACGAGCGGCTCTATGATCGCGGCGGCATCCGGCCCATGGCCGGTACCCGGCCCCCAGACCTCGGCCATGAGACCACGTCGGCCCGGCCGTTGTCCGGTGGACTCCGCGCTGAAGACGACCGGCAGGCCCAGGGCTCCGGCGAGCTCCCGGAGCGCGACGATGTTGTCGACGAGTTCCACCACGGGAGAACGCCCGGCCGGAAAAGCGCCGACGAAATGGTTCTGCATGCCGTGGACCAGGAGTGCGCAACGCGCCGGATCGATCCTCCAGGAGACGTGCGGCCGAGGGAGAACGGAGCTGCCCGGCATGGGATACGAGTCGATGGCCGGCAAGCCCATGGGCGATTCCCCTCTGCGTGACGCGCCCGCGAAACAGAGCCTCCAAGGCGTATTAGCTTAGCCTAACCTAAGTTGCCGGTGGGGGCTCTGTCGACGTCTCATCACCCCCGCTTTACCCGATCAGGCGCTCTCGGTCGGCATCAACGGGGCGTCAAAGAGCCATACTTGACCAGGCAGGATCGTCCAGTGGTGGCACCATGCGGGAGAGGCAGCTTTCGGTGAGCAGCGTCGGCAAAGGGCTCGAGAAGGTCGAAGTAAGGCTCCGCTGGGATCCCAGTTCCTGGGACCAGCCACCTCACCATCTCGACATCATGGCCGCGACCTACTCCGTCGACGACCCCTACGGGCGACCGGCATACGTGGTGCACACCGAAAGCCGCTCGCCGGACGGCACCATCAACATGAGCCGACACAGCGAGACCGGCCAGGGTTTCGGATTCGTCGAGGTGATGGTGCTGGAACTCGACCGGCTGGCACCCTCGTTCGCGCGCGTGGTCGTAGGGGTGGCCATCCATCAGACCGGCGGTCACAAGACCTTCGGCGACCTGACGAACACAGGGGTCGTCGTCGTCCAGGCGTACAAGGAGCTGCTGAACGACGACTTCACGCGGGTCGCCGGAGCCACCGCTGCGACGGTTGCGGAATTCGCCAGGGATTCCTCCGGCGGATGGGAGTTCCACGAGAGGATCCGGGGCTTCGACTGCGATCCCGTGGCGTTCAGCGCCGAAATGGGGAGCGTTCGGCACCCCTGACCGACGGGCCGAAGCAGGCAATGTAATGGGGGGGGACTCCCGCATGTGGGCATGCCTTCATCAGCGCAGGAGGCCGACATCGCCGAGGCGATGGCCCGGCGCGCCGCCGAGCAGGCGCGACTGAAGGCCGAGACCGACGAGGCCGCCGCGCGCGCCGCGGGTCCGCCGGCCGAGGCCGCGCGCAGCCAGGAGGTCCTGACCGAACAGGAGAAGGTCGCCGAGCGCCGCAAGCCCGCCGACGCCGCCCGCTACCAGGCCGAGCAGGAGGCCGATGCCCGCCGGATCGCCCTGGTCAAGCAGGCCGAGGCGGACGCCCAGAGGTCCCGTCTGACCGGTGAGGGCGAGAAGGCGCACCGCGCCGCGCTCGCCGACGCGGTACGCATCGAGCGCGAGGCCGAGGCGGCGGCGATCGGCGCGAGGGGTGCCGCCGAGGTGTCCGAGCCGCTGAGCGCCATCGACAAGATGAAGGTGATCTCGACGGACGGCGCGAGCCGGCTGTCGCGAACCGTCGCCGACAATGTCGCCAAGGGGGTCGAACTCCTCGGCTGCTCCACCACCGGAGTCGACCTCGCCGAACTGCTGAAGAACCTCACCCAGGGGCGAGGCAGCGATGCGCAGCCCGTGACCATGTCCCCGACCACGGCTCCCGCCGAAGCCAACGGGAAGATCGACGTCACCGGCTGACGTCGAGAGTGGCTCGTACAATCAGCCCGTCTTCCAGCCCCGCCGTGTGTCGATCCGCTCCCACTCCGCGGCCCACTGCGCCATACGCCCTCGCTCGAGCCCCAGGCGCGCCACCCACACCGTGCCCAGGACCGCCCCGCCCGCGCTCAGCGCCGCGAGGACGCCTCCCGAGACCGCGTGCAACCGGATCTCCCCCTGGTCCAGGGGCTTGTCCGTGATCTTGCCGTTCCGGTCCGTCCACACGGCAACCGTCGTTCCGGCCCGGGTCTTGGCAGGCACCCGCGCCTCGTCCGTGCGTGTCGAGCCGTCCGGCGCGGTCCAGCGCACCGTGGCCCGCACCCGGTAGTCGCTCCCCACCCGCGCGGGCGCCTGGTCGTCCGCGTCCTCGACGAGGACGGCCGCGACCTCGCGGCTCTCGGCCCGCTGCCGTTCGGCGGACCGCTCCACCGCGTCCGCCGTCACCTGGCCGACGAGCAGCCCACCCACCAGGGCGAACAGCCACCCCGCGAGCACCACCCAGGCCTCGATGACGTCGCTGCGCCGCCGAAGCGGGCTGCGCCGCCACCGCCACAACCGCACGCGCGCACACCGTGACGCGGCCATCGGCCGACACCCCCTTGTGAGCACCGACAGCACACCACCAGTGTGCGCCCGGGGGAACGCGCCGCGTAAGTTGCGCGTCAATGTCCTGGCCGGCCGCGGCAGCACGTCGAGGACACAGTCGAGGACACAGTCGAGGACACAGGAGGACAGGTGGCAGGGCGGGAGATCCCCGACGAGTATCTGGAGGGGTATGCCCAGATGCTGGCCGAGGTGTGTGCGACCGGCCGCCGCCTCACCCGGGACGAACTGGAGGCCCTGAGGTCCAGGGGAGAGCGTGCCGCCGAGGCCGGCCTCGGTCTGCGGGCCCTGGTCCGTCGGCATCTGTCCGTGACGCGCGAGAGCCGGCCCACCTTGTCGTCGGCCGAAGGCGATCGCCTGCTCGCCGCCGTGGAGCAGGCGATCGACGCCTTCGCCGAAGGGCACGAACGCGCGCAGACGCTCGCCGTGCGGCAGGAGGAAGCCGTACGCCGCGAGTTCATCGACGACCTGCTCTACGGCCGCAGTGACCTGGGCCGCCTGGCCGAACGAGCCGTACGCTTCGGGCTGCTCCTGTCACGTGCCCATGCGGTGGCCGTCGCTCAGGGCGGCAAGCCGGTCGAGGACATCGACCCGGCCACCCGGCAGGTGGAGAGTGCCGTGACCGGCCGGTTCGGCGAGCGAAGCATCCTGCTCACCACGAAGGACGGGCGGCTGGTCTGTATCGCGCCCGGCGACCAGGACGACGTGCTGGTGTTCTTCGCCGAACAGGCGCACGCGGCCACCGACGGCGGTCAGGTCGCCATCGGGCGCCCCCACCCGGGCGCCGGGGGAGTCGTCCACTCCTACGAAGAGGCCCTCAACGCCCTGGACCTGGCCGACCGGCTGCACCTCGACAAGCCGGTGCTGCGCGCCGCGGACCTCCTTGTCTACCCCGTCCTGACCCGCGACCGGCAGGCCATGGCCGACCTTGTTGCCAACACCCTCGGCCCGCTCCGGACCGCGCGCGGCGGAGCCCGCCCGCTCGTCGAGACGCTGACCGCCTACTTCGACTCGGGCTGCGTCGCCGCGGAGGCGGCACGCCGCCTGAACCTGAGCGTGCGCGCCTTCACCTACCGGCTGGAGCGCATCCACAAACTGACCGGCGCCGATCCGGCCGACCCGGTTCACCGCTACACCCTGCAGACCGCGGTGATCGGCGCCAGACTGCTGGGCTGGCCGGACACCGACGTGTGAGGGCGGCGGCACGGCGAGCGGCCTACTGGACGAGCTCCCAGTCCTGCGAGCCGTCCGTGGTCGCGGTCTGCAGGGTGAGCGCCGCCCCGTCGGACGCCCCGGTCAGATACAGGCTGGTGTTCTTGACCGCCTGCAGTTTGTAGAACCCGTCGCTCGTCCTGATCAGGTTCCAGCTGCCGGTGGCGCTGTTGTCGACCCACTGGCCGATCCGCTGACCGGCCGTCGCGTTCCCCGTCCAGATGGCCGCCGCCCGGCCGCCCGACTTGTTCAGCAGGGTCGTGCCGCCGTTTGGCTCGGTCACCACGTGCCAGTACTGGGTGGCCGGGTTCGCCGCCGCGCCGGGCTCTTCCAGGACGACATCGGGCACGTCCGCGTTGCCGATGTTCGCGTCGGTGGTGTTGTTCCCGGTGCCGATGACCTGGTCCGTCTTCCGGTTCACCACCTGGTGGTAGGCGCCGTCCGAGTTGCCGAGGTCCACCTCGGCGAAGGCGAGCGTCGAGGTGCCCTGGTTGTTGAGGATCGCGATGCGGCCGGTGCCCTCGACGTACTGCAGGTTGCGGCTGTATCCGGCCGGTGAGGTCGTCTGGTACTCCTTCCACGTGCCGTCGCTGCGCCCGCTCTCGTTGACCCAGACGTTGCCGCTGCCGGCCGCGTTGTAGACCAGGCGCCCGCCGGGAAGCCGGATGATGACCGGACTGCCGCCCCCCGAGAGGGGACGGGAGCCGGTGGCGACCGGCAGAGAGCCGACGTCCGTTCCGGTGGCGGAGCCCCGGTAGAACTCCAACGGGCTGTCGGCGAGCACGTACCTGGTGTTGGCTCCGCCGGCCCAGTACTCGAAGGGGAGCATCCACTTGCCGTCCGTCGTGCGCACGACGTTCGTCATGCCCGGCCGGCCGCCGCCGATCTCCGTCTTGCCGCCTCCCATGTTCTGGGTCAGTCCGGCGATGTCGAGGACGGGGGAGCTCCACTGGGTGCTGCGGCCGTCCCAGGTCCTGTGGGCGAGGATCTGGCCGTGCGAGTCGGGCGCGGTGTCGTTCGCCGGGTCCAGGGTGGGCACACCGGTGGCGGAGTTGAAGCCGATGTAGTCGTTCTCATCGGAGTAGTAGCAGACGAGCTTGCCCTTGTAGACCATCAGGTACGGCTCCCACAGGGGATCCACCTGCTTGTTCGTGTTGGCGTTCGCGATGTTCTGGCCGACCGCGCCCGCACTGCCGCCCTGCCAGCCGCCCGTCGCGACGATGTTGAGGACCTTCCACGTCGCGCCTTCGTCGGTGCTGGAGTACAGGGCGATCGCCAGGTCCTTGCGGTCGCCGTCGTTGGACGGCGTCCAGTTCGGGTCGGCCGCCTTGTGCTCCTTGTAGTAGTAGTCGTCGCCCGACACGACGCTCGCGAGGAGCAGCGTGCCCTGCTTCAGATCCCCCACGTCCTGCGGCAGCGTGTACAAGTACGGGTTCGTCCAGTTGCTCGTGTACTTCGCGTACTTGGGGTCGCTCGAGAGGTACGCCGGCGCCTTGACCTCGGACAGCGGCTGCCACGAGGTTCCGTGGTCGTCGCTCTTGTGCACGGGGAGCGTCTGTCTGTCGGCGCTGCCGGTCGCCGTCACGACCGTGGACTTCTCGAACGACGCGACCAGACGTCCGCTCGGCAGCTGCGCCGACTTCGGGTAGACCGCGCAGTTGCCCCGCCCCTTCAGACACGGTTCGCTTCCGAGCTGGTAGAGGATCCCACCGGTCGGGTTGTACGCCTGCGCACCGGTCATGGGTATCGCCAGCATCGCGGAGGCCGCGACGAACGTTCCCAGCGCCTTGCCCACTCTTCTTCTCCGCATAGCCCCTCCTCGGGGGACGACCATGGTCACAGGGGTTCGATCAGGAGACGAGGACACGGACGTCCCAGGCGCCGAGCTCCAGCGCCGCGCCCGCGGGCAGGGACGTGCCGTCCAGGGCGTCGGAGAGGTCCACCGGGACCGGGACGCTCGCCGGCTCCCAGCTCCAGTTGTGGACGACGTGGACGCGGCGCCCGTCGGGTGACGTGCCGGTCGTCGCGGTGACGGAGGCCGGGAGGTCCCGCCACGCGCTGCGGGACGCCGGTGCCATCCAGGCGGCCAGTGCCCGGGCGAGGTCGCGGCCGGGGACGGTGCCGACGCAGGTGACGCGGCCCGCGCCGTGACGGCGGGTGGTGACCGCGGGCCAGCGGCCGAAGTGCGGGTGGTCGTACGTGACGAGGACGTCGGCGTCGGTGACGGTGAGGCCGTCCGCCCAGCGGGTCGCCGTCGCCCCCTCGGGCAGGTCGAGCGGCCCGCCGGACTCCGACCGCACGGGGACCTCCCGTACGAGGTTGCTGAACTCGTCGTAGTGGACACCCGCGGCCTCCACCAGCCGTCCGGGAGCCGGTTCCTGCCGGGCGCGGGCCTCGTGGTCGGCGTAGCCGGTGCGCGGGCCGAGGACCAGGTGCCCGCCCGCTTCCGCGTAGGCCGCGAGCCAGTCGAGCGTCGAGTCGGCGGCGATGTACAACGCCGGGACGACGAGGACCGGGTGGCGGCCGACGGCCTCCTCGGGTGTCAGGCCCTCCCGCTCGCCGCGCGGGTCGTGCAGCTGGCGGGCGTGCACGATGCGCACCTGGCGGCCGGCGTCGAAGGCGCCGCGGTAGAGGGGGTCGAAGATGCGGTGGTAGGCCTCCGGGTCCGGCTCGCCGTCGGGTGTCGCGAGCGGCGGGTACTTCTGCATGAGCCACTTGCTCGGCGTCGAGTACACCATCGTGATGTCCGCGTCCGGTTCGAGCCCGGCGACGAGCGGACCGGCCGCCTCGAACTCGGCGCCGAGACGGGCGAGTTCGGCGTACGTGCGGCCCGGCCGGCCGGTGTGGGGCAGGATGCCGCCCCAGTAGGTCTCCGCGCCGAAGTGCAGCGTGTGCCAGTGCCAGTACTCGATCATGCGGGCACCGCGTGCGACCAGCGCCCAGGCCGCCTGCCGCCACTGGCCGTCGTAGGCGGGCCGGTTCTCCCAGGGGAAGCCGATCGAGCCGGCGTTGGTCTCGGTGACCAGGAACGGCTCCTGGCGCGAGGAGAACATCCAGTCGGCGGTCTGGTAGAGGGACCACACCCCGGTCGTCTTCCAGGTCTGCCGGTGGTCGTCGGGCGTGGGGTCGGGGAGCAGGAGGCCGTCCTGCATGTCGTAGTACGGGTTGCCGGATGCGATGTCGAGGCGGTCGGTCAGCTCGTCGTCCTCCACGCCGGGACGCTTGTAGGAGATGCAGGTGGTGACGAACTGCTCGGGGCCGGCGTACTCGCGGACGATGTCGGCCTGCCAGCCGATGAACTCGGTGACCTGGCGGGCCTGGAACTCCCGCCAGGCGACGTCGTACTGCGGCTGGGCGTTGCCGTCCGGTGTCCACAGGTCGGCCCAGGTGGAGAGGCGGTGGGACCAGTAGACCAGGCCCCACTCGCGGTTGAGGGTCTCCACGTCGCCGTACTTGGCGCGCAGGTGGTCGGTGAAGCGCTGGAACACACCGTGGTTGTGGAACAGTTCCAGGCCCGGTTCGTTGTCGACCTGGAAGCCGATGACCGCCGGGTGGTCGACATAACGGGCGACGATCTTGCGGATGACCCGCTCGGCGTGGAACCGGAACGCGGGGTGGGTGAAGTCGACTTCCTGGCGGGCGCCCCAGCCGATGCGCTCGCCGGTGCGCCGCTCGCCCGTGATCTCCGGGTACTGGCGGGCCAGCCACGGCGGGACGGCGTAGGTCGGGGTGCCGAGGACGACGGAGATGCCGCGCTCGTGGGCGCCGTCCAGGACCGGCTGGAGCCAGTCGAGGTCGAACCGCCCGTTCTCCGATTCCCAGGTCGACCACACCGACTCGCCGACCCGGATGACGGTGACATGCGCGTCGGCCATCAGGTCGAGGTCGGTCTTGAGGCGTTCGTCGGGGCGTTCGGTGCCGTAGGGCGGCTGGTACTCGTGGTAGTACGCGGCGCCGAAGAGGACGCGGGCAGGCAGAGCCGCCATGAAGGAAACCTCCGGGGAAAGGTGGGGTGACAACGAGGGCTGCGTGCCTACTGCTTGACGCCGCCCGCGGCCAGGCCGCTCTGCCAGTACCGCTGGAGCAGCAGGAAGGCCGCGACGAGGGGAAGGATCGAGATCAGGGAGCCGGTCACGACCAGCGCGAGCATGTCGCTGCTGGCGCCGGCCCCGCCGTTCTGGGCCTGGGCGGCCCAGGAGGAGAGCCCGACCGTGATGGGGTACAGGTCCGGGTCGTTGAGCATGATCAGCGGCAGGAAGTAGTTGTTCCAGGTCGCCACGAGCGTGAACAGCAGGACCGTCACCAGGCCCGGCGCGAGCAGGCGCAGGGCGATGGTGAAGAAGATCCGGGCTTCCCCGGCGCCGTCGATGCGGGCGGCCTCCAGGATGCTGTCGGGGACGGCGTCCTGGGCGTAGACGCGCATGAGGTAGAGGCCGAACGGATTGACCAGCGAGGGCAGGATGATCGCCCAGGGGGTGTTGACCAGGCCCGCCTCGGCGAAGAGCAGATAGGTCGGGATCGCCAGGGCGGTGGTCGGGACCATGACGGCACCGAGGACCAGGTTGAAGGCGGCCCGGTCGCCGCGGAAGCGGAACTTGGCGAAGCCGTATCCGGCCGCGGCCGCGAGCAGGGCGGCGCCGAGGGCGCTCACGACGGCGTACAGCAGTGTGTTGAGCAGCCACTGCACGAAGACCCCGTCGTCCTGGGTGAAGGTCTCCTTGACGTTGGCCAGCAGCTGCGGGGCGTCCGAGAACCACAGGCCGAAGCTGTTGAAGAGGTCCTGGGTGCTCTTGGTCGAGGCGATCAGCAGCCAGAACAGCGGGAGGAGGAAGTAGGCCAGGACGGCCAGCATGGCGATCGTCAGGGGGGTACTGCGACGCCGGGAGGACGACGGCCCGCGCCTGGCGGGAGGCTTGGTGGGTGAGCGGTCCGTGGTGATCGGGGCCGCGGGGGCGGTCGTCGTCACGGTGTCCTCCTGCGGTTCGCGGTGAGCAGGACGGCGTAGGAGGCGATCACGATGACGAGGCCGAGGAGGAAGGACACCGTGGCCGCGTAGTTGACCTGCTGGCCGGTGAAGGCGAGTGAGTAGGCGTAGAGGTTGGCGGTGTAGGAGCTGCTGATGACGTCCGGGGCGATCTTCATCAGCAGGTTCGGTTCGTTGAACAGCTGGAAGCTGCCGATGATGGAGAACAGCAGGGTGAGCATGAGCGCGGGTCGCAGCGCGGGCAGCTTGACGGACCAGGCGGTCCGCCAGGCGCCGGCCCCGTCCACCGCGGCCGCCTCGTACAGCTCCTGGGGGATCGTGCGCAGCGCGGCGTACAGAATGATCATGTTGTAGCCGACGAACTCCCAGGTCACGATGTTCGCCAGACTGCCGAGCATCCAGCCCTCGCTGAGGAAGTCGGGGACCGGCAGGTCCAGGTTCCGGCTCAGCTGGGCGAACGGGCCGAAGTCCGGACCGTACAGATAGCCCCACATGAGCGCGGCGACCACGCTCGGCACGGCGTACGGCACGAAGATGCCCAGCCGGATCACCCGGGCGAGCCGCAGCAGCCCGCTGTCGAGCGCGAGGGCGAACAGCAGCGCCAGCAGCAGCATCACCGGGACCTGGATCACGAAGAACAGCGCGACGCGTCCGACACCGTGGATGAGCAGCGGGTCCTGGACGGCCTTGACGTAGTTGTCCAGCCCCACGAACGCCGTCCCGCCGATGAGGCGTTCCTGGAACAGGCTCAGGTAGGCGGCGTAGCCGAGCGGGGCGAGGAAGAGCAGGAGGAAGAGCACCATGAACGGGGCGACGAACAGCGGTCCTGCCGCACGGCGCCTCCCCTTGGCGGAGGTCGCGGTGGTGACGGCCATCTCAGCCCCCCTTGACGGTGAAGCCCTGGTCCTTGGCGTACGTGGTCAGCCGCGACTGCCAGGTGCCGAGCGCGCGGACGGGGTCGGTCTTGTCGGCGAGGGACTTGCCGACCGTCTCGGTCCAGTCGGTGGCCGCCTGGTCGAGGAACGGCGGCCACTGGAAGGAGGCGTTGACCGTGGAACCGATGTCGGCGAACAGCTGGTTGACCTTCTGGCCGCCGTAGAACGAGGACGCCTCGCCGACGAACTCGGCGTCCGTGAGCAGGGACTTGGTCGCCGGGAAGAAGAACTGCTCGGTGGCGAACATCCGCGCGCTGGCCGGGTCGGTGTTGAGGAACTGCGCGAACATCGCCGCCGCGATCGGGTTCTTGGTCGAGCGGATGACCGCGGTGGTCGAGCCGCCCCAGTTGCCCGAGCTGGGCTTGGCCGTGTCCCACTGGGGCAGCGGGGCCGCCCGCCACTTGCCCGCGGTGTCCTTGGCGGAGCCGGAGAGGAAGACGGGGCCCCAGGCGGCGGTGATCCAGGTGGCGTACTTGCCCTTGTTGAGCGCGGCGTACCAGGCGTCGGTGAAGTCCGGCTCGACGCCGATGACGCCTTCCTTCGCGAGCCCGCCCCAGTACTCGCCGAGCTTCCTGGAGACCGCGTCGTCGACGCTGATGGTGATGTCGCTCTTGCCGGAGGTGACGTACGGCTTGGCGCCCGCCTGCCACTGCAGGCCGTGCCAGGCGGCGGGCTGGTTGGCCGCGAGGTTGGTGAGAAAGACCTCGGGGTCGGCCTTGTGCAGCTTGCGCGCCGCAGCGGCGAACTCGTCCCAGGTACCTGGGACTTCGATGCCGTGCTTGTCGAAGATGTCCTTGCGGTAGAGCATGCCCATCGGGCCGGTGTCCTGGGGGATCGCCCAGACCTCGCCGTCGCTGCCGCTGACCTGGCCCCATGTCCAGTCGACGAACTGCTCCTTGAGCGCGGAGGCACCGTAGGGCCGCAGGTCCAGCAGGCTGTTGGTGATCGTGAAGGTCGGGATGGCCTGGTACTCGATCTGCACCATGTCCGGAGCGCCGCTGCCGGCCTTCAGCGCCGTACGCAGCTTGGTGTACTGCGGGGTGCCCTGGCCGGCGTTGACGATCTTGACCTTGATGGCCGGGTACTTCTTCTCGAAGAGCGCGACCTCCTTGGCGATGTTCGGGACCCAGGTCCAGAACGTCAGCTCGGTCGGCGTCTTCATCGCCTTGTCGATGTCGGCCTGGCCGACCGGGTCGGCGGCGGCGGAGGAGTCGTCGGAACCGCCGCCACCGCAGGCGGACAGCGCGGCACTCAGCGACAGCGCTCCCGTCGCGGTGAGGAAGAGCCGACGGTTCATGGAGGAGGAGCCGGCGAAGGATCCGGATATGGGCATGGTGAACTCCCGCCGATGGCGAAGGGGTCAGCACGCCGGGCGAGGGCGTGCCGAAGGGGGATGACGAAGGGGAGACAACGCGCGGACGTGACGACTGGGCGTCGAGGCCGACGGGTTGGGGAGCCCGGCTGCGCGGGCTGCGACCGAGATGCGGCACACAGGTGCGTGAAGCGGAGAGCCGCAGAGCGCTGCGGCATGCGGCCCGACGGCCGCCTGGCGAAGGGGAACGCGCGCGTCGTCCGTGGTGCGGGGTCGTCCGCAGCGGCGGGGACGCGATCGGGAGGAACAGGGCTGAGCGATGGCCGGTTCGGCGGCTCGCCCCGGGATCACAGGCCCGGTCCGAGCTCGGTGGCCCGGACTGGTCGGCCCTGTTCAGTGGTGGGTGGACGAACCTCCGTTCGCGGGCGGGGGATCGTGCGGCCCGCCACCGGGTCGGGAGGCGGTATGTCGTCGACGTCCCGGGGGCCGCCGGGGCGGCGGGGGCTGGGTCGAGGCACGGACGACCAGGTGCACCGGTGGGTCGCTCGCGGGCAGCGCCTCTGCCTGCGGGTTCTCGATGGCATGCACGAGTCGCTTGAGCCCTTCCTGCGCCACGGTGTCGAACTGCTGCCGCACCGTGGTCAGCGGAGGAGTCACATAGGCGGCGACCGGGATGTCGTCGAAGCCGACGACGCTGACGTCCTCCGGAACCCGTCGGCCGGCTTCCGCCAGGGCGCGGATCAGGCCGATGGCCATGTCGTCGTTGGCGGCGAACACCGCCGTCACCTCGGGGTCGGCGGCCAGTTCCCGGCCCGCCGCGTAGCCGGAGGCGGCCGACCAGTCGCCCTCGATCACCGGCGGTCGGTCCCTGCCGTGGGCGGCCAGCGCCGCCCGCCATCCCTCGAGACGGTCCTTGGCGGCGTACCACCGCTGGGGACCGGCGAGATGATGAACGGTCGGGTGGCCCAGGTCCAGCAGGTGCTCGATGGCCGCCCGTGCCATCAGGTCGGCGCCGCCCGCCCCGTACAGCACGGTGGAGGCCGTGAAGGGCGGGGGCGCGCCGAGGACCAGGACCGGCACGTTGACGGGGACCGTGAGGTCTCCTTCGGCGCCTTCCTCCTCGATCGGCTCGGAGATGACGATGCCGTCCACGCCCTGGTCCAGGAGCGAGCCGACGGCGCCGGCGAGGCCCGCCGGGTCACCTTCCATGGTGTTGACCACGCGGAGCGCGTAGCCCGTGTCCCTGACGACCCGTTCGACGCCCATGAGCAGCGAGGCGGGTCCGTACAGGGCCGTGCCCAGCGTGACCACGCCGATCGAGCGGGTCCGTCCGGAAGCCAGCGCGCGGGCGGCGTTGTTGCGGCGGTAACCGAGCTGTTCGGCGGCTTCGAGGACGCGCCGGCGCACCTCGGCGGAGACGTACGGCTCGTCGTTGAAGACCCGCGACACCGTCTTCTGCGAGACCCCGGCCAGCCGGGCCACGTCCACGCTGCGCGGCGCCGCGGGGCTTTGCTCCCGCCCTGTCCCTCGCGTCATCACGCCTCCCGACGGCCGCACGATCGAGCCCAATGATGTCAGACGCCGTTTGTCTGACTGCGCTGTCATGTCTACGCAGTCATAAGACGGGCGTCAAGAGTTCGGAACACATCCGTAACCGAGTCGGTCGGTGTGAGGGGCCTCGACGAGGCGGCTCTCGACTTCTGCGCCGAGTACGGTGTGGGCGCCGAAGCGGAGGTCATCCCGCCGAGAGGATCAACGAGGCGTACGAGCGCGTCCTCGCCTCCGACGTGCGCCACCGCTTCGCCATCGACACCTCCACCCTCAAGGACGTCTCATGACCACCATGGCCATCATCGGAGCGGGACCGGGCCTCGGCGCCGCGGTCGCCCGTCGGTTCGGCGGCGAGGGCCACGACATCGCGCTGATCGCCCGTGACCAGGGGCGGTTGGACACCCTGGCCGGCGACCTCCTGCGCGACGGCGTCACGGCGCGCGGCTTCGCCGCCGACGTACGTGACCCGGATGCCCTTCAGGCCGCCCTGGACGCGGCGCACGCCACCCTGGGCCCGATCGAGATCCTCCAGTACAGCCCGGTCCCGCACCGGGACTTCATGCGGCCCGTGCTGGAGACCACCCCGGCCGACCTCGTCGGTCCCCTCGCGTTCTCCGTCCACGGCCCGGTCGCCGCCGTGCGGCAGGTGCTGCCGGACCTGCGGGCGCTCGGCCGCGGCACCGTCCTGTTCGTCAACGGCGGCACCGCCGTCGTCCCGCACCCCGACCGTGCGGGCACCTCGATCGCCTTCGCCGCCGAGAGCGCCTACGGCCGGCTGCTGCACGACACCCTCGCCCCCGAGGGCATCCACGTCGCACAGCTGATCATCCCCGGCGCGATCGTCCCCGGCCACCACCGCAAGGACCCGGCCGTACTGGCGGACACCTTGTGGGCCATCCACCGCGACAGGCAGGGGTTCCGGCACTTCGCCGACGACCTCGACTCCTGACCGAGCCGGGAGACGACCGCTTCCTATCGCCCCGCCCGGCGTGCCGCTCGGCTGCGGAGCGCTGCGCGGCTTCGCGTCCGCGCTGCCGCACGACATGACCACCGTCGACGCGACCGGCACCGGAGTGCGCCGGCACCGGGACGGCACGCGCGCCGTACTGGAGGCCGTCGGGCACATGCCCGCCTACGAGATGGCCGGGGGCGATCGGCCGGGTCGGTGTCCCGCCGTGCGAGGGCGCGCCCGTCGGCTTCGGCAGTCTCTTCGGCTCGAACGTCCCCTGACCGGTGGTCCCGCGCCGGTGCGCGCCTGCATCGACGAGCCGCCGCTCGCGGTCCTGGACGGCACCGTCGAGCCGGGTCGTGTCCTCGCCCGCGCCGTTCCCTGGAGGCCGTACCCGAGGGGTACCGGGCCATGGACGACGGGGAGGCGCTGAGGGTCATCGTCGCTCCGTGACGGCAAGGATCCCGGGCGTTGGCCGTCAGCCGTCCGTGGCGTCCTCGGTCTCCCAGCGCAGCAGGTCTCCCGGCTGGCACTCGAGTACCTCGCAGAGCGCGGCGAGTGTCGTGAAGCGCACCGCCTTGGCGCGGCCGTTCTTGAGGACGGCGAGGTTGGCGGGGGTGATTCCGACGCGGTCCGCGAGCTCGCCCACGGACATCTTGCGCTTGGCCAGCATCACGTCGATGTCGACGGTGATCGGCATCAGATCACCTCGGACAGCTCGGCCTGCATCTGCGTCGCCTCGACGTCGCGCGCGACGGCCTGGGCGAGCAGCAAGCGCAGGACGAGCACGATGAGGGCGATGCCCAGGATCGCCAGGGCGACGCCGCCCAGCAGGAGCACGACGCCCGGGGCCACGGCCTCGCCCGGCGCCAGGACCACTCCGAGCGCGAAGACCAGGAGCGCGGCCGCCACCATCGCGCCGATCACGATGTGCACGTACCGGAAGGCGCCGTGGGAGAACACCGTCCCGCGTCGCACCATCGTCACCAGCCGCCACACGCAGACCAGGACCACCTGGACCGTCACGATCCCCAGGACCGTGATCACGAGGAACGGGGTCCGCAGGTACGCGTAGTCGGCGTTGAGCCCGTCCAGGTCCTCGGCCAGCAGCGGCACCATCACTGTCTGCACGAACAGGGAACCGGCGAGCAGCGCCACGAGTACGGCTCGCAGCGCCAGCACGGGCAGTTTTCCCATCGTCTCTCCTTCGATCGAGGCGCGATGGGAATCTATCGATATTCGATAGGCGTGGCAAGGGGGCCGGTCAGTACTCCAGCTCCGGGCGGAGCGGGCCGCCGACCGCGTGGAGGTGCCGCAGTACCTGGGCGTAGGAGTCGAGGAGCCCGGTCTCGTGGTAGGCGACGCCGTGCCGGGCGCAGAACGTGCGCACGATCTGCTGGGCATGGCGCAGGCTGGGGCGCGGCATGGACGGGAACAGGTGGTGCTCGACCTGGTAGTTCAGCCCGCCGAGCGCGAAGTCGGTGAACCGGCCGCCACGGATGTTGCGTGAGGTCAGTACCTGCCGACGCAGAAAGTCGATCTTGTCGTCCTTGGCGAAGATGGGCATGCCCTTGTGGTTGGGGGCGAAGGAGCACCCCATGTACAGCCCGAACAGTCCCTGGTGCACCAGCAGGAAGCACATGGCCTGGACGGGAGGCAGCACCCAGAACACGGCGGTGAGATAGCCGACGAGATGCGCCGTCAGCAGGCCCCCCTGGGCCACCTTGCTCATGCGGGAGGCACGGGCAGCGGTGCCGTCCCACAGCGCCTTCACACCGGCGACGTGCAGGGCGAGCCCTTCCAGGAGCAGCATCGGGAAGAACAGCCAGGCCTGGTGACGGGCCAGCCAGGCATACGCTCCGCTGCGGACGCGGGCGTGGTCCTCGGTGAAGGCGATCGCGCCGTCGGCGATGTCCGGGTCGCGGTCGACGTGGTTGGGGTGGGAGTGGTGCCGGTTGTGCTTGGCGATCCACCAGCCGTAGCTGAGGCCGATCAACAGGTCGGCGTGCACGCGGCCGAGCAGGTTGTTGACCCGCTTGGAGGCGGCGATCTGCTGGTGCCCGGCGTCATGGCCGATGAACCCGGTCTGGGTGAACATCACCGCGAGGAAGGCGGCGGTCAGCAGCTGCCACCAGGACTCCCCGATCAGGGCGAACGCGGTCCACCCGGCGGCCAGCAGGAGGAGGTTCCCCCCGACCTTCACGGAGTAGTAGCCCGGGCGCCGTTTCAGCAGCCCGCTCTCTCGCACCTCGCGGGACAGCACGGCGTAGTCGCTGCCCCGGCTGCCGGGCGCCGGTTCCGGGGTCCCGGTGGGATCCGCCGGTTCGATGCCCCGGTTGATGATTTCAGTGGTCACGGTTTTCCTTTCGGGGAGGATGCGGGCCGGTGTCGACGGCGCGGGGGCAGGGCGCCGGATGCGGGTGGCCCGTAGGGAGGCAGCGCGAGGCAGGCCCGCGGCGCGGGCCTGCCTCGGAACGTGACCTCAGAGCGCGCGGACTCGGTCCGCGCGCGGGCCCGTGGGGCCCTGGGTGCCTTGAGTCATGGATGTCTCCTTCGAGATGGCGAGAGGTCGCAGAACGCGCGCTCGCGCATTTGCGGGCTGCTGGTCGCCAGCCGTCGAAGAAAACCCCCGGAACGACGAAACGCCCGCTGTCAGAACTCCGCGGGCGCTTCCACGTTCGCAAACTTCAACTACAACCACTGCTCTCAACGTCCGGGGCGCCGGCAGGGTTCCCGGTGCGGCGGGGAGGGTTCGGCGACGCCCTGACGGTCGGCTTCGGGGGCCGGACGGGAGTACGGTTGAGGCACCGAGCGCACTTCGTATGCCGTCATCCGTCACGGCGTCGCCCTCGGGACGATGAGGAAGCGCATGAGCCTTTTGAGCCTCGGAGTACTCGCCTCCTCCCGCAAGGAAAACGAGTTCCGGCTGCCCTTGCACCCCGCCCACCTCGACCGGATCGACCCGGACGTACGCGAGAAGATCTTCCTCGAGCAGGGCTACGGCGACCGGTTCGGCGTCGCCGACGACGCGCTGCGGCCGCTGGTGGCGGGTCTGCGTTCCCGTGAGCAACTCCTCGCCGAGTGCGACGTGCTGCTGCTGCCCAAGCCCATGCACGAGGACGCCGCCGCGCTGCGCGAGGGCCAGGTGCTGTGGGGCTGGCCGCACTGCGTGCAGGACGAGAGGATGACCCAGATCGGCATCGACCGACGGCTCACCCTCATCGCCTGGGAGGCCATGAACCACTGGACCTCCACGGGCGCCTTCAGCGTCCATGTGTTCCACAAGAACAACGAGCTCGCCGGCTACTGCTCGGTGCTGCACGCCCTGCAGCTCGGCGGACTGACCGGCAGCTACGGTCGCCGCCTGCGCGCGGTGGTCATCAGCTTCGGCGCCACGGCCCGCGGAGCGGTGACGGGTCTGGGCGCCATGGGCGTGTCCGACGTCACGGTGCTCACCCAGCGCGCCGCGGCGGCGGTGGCCTCGCCGATGCCGTCGGTCGTGATGGGTCACTTCGAGGAGCAGGAGGACGATCCGTCGCGCCTGTGGGCAGTCACCGCGGCCGGTTCCGTGCCGATGGCGGAGTATCTGGCCGGGTTCGACATCATCGTCAACTGTGTCCTGCAGGACACCGACGCGCCGCTGATGTTCGTCACCGAGAAGGACCTCGCGCTGTTCCGGCCGGGGACCTTCTTCGTCGACGTCTCCTGCGACGAGGGCATGGGCTTCGAATGGGCCGAGCCGAGCACCTTCGGCGAGCCGATGTCCACGGTCGGACCGGGCTGTCACTACTACGCGGTGGATCACAGCCCGTCCCACCTGTGGAACTCGGCCACCTGGGAGATCAGCGAGGCGCTCCTTCCGTACCTGCGCAAGGTCATGAGCGGCCCCGCGGCCTGGGAGGCCGACGCCACGGTGAGCAAGGCCATCGAGATCCGCGACGGCGTCGTACGGAACCCGAAGATCCTGTCCTTCCAGCACCGGGCCGCCGCCTACCCCCACGTCCCCGAGGCCCTCGCCCTGGCAGGGCACTCCGCCGCACGGCCGGCCTGACGCATCCGCGACCGGTCGAGGTCAGCTCCCCTGCGGGAGAGTCACCGGCCGGTCGTCGCGCAGTTCCGCGAAGAGTTTCCGTGCCCGGCTGTCGTCCCACTTCACGGCGCTGCCCTTGGAGGTGGCGAGAGCGGGGTCGGAGACAGGCACGTTGAGCTGCCTGCCGCCGCCCGCCGTGACGCCCTGCATCGCCCGGAACAGCGACATGAGATCCGGCAGGTCCGTGTCCTTGTCCACCACGAGCGTGTCGAGGCCCGCGCCGAGGGTGGGGAAGGACTTGGCCGGGTTGAGGAGGGTCTTCGGCGTGACGGCCTTCTTGGCCAGCGCGGTCAGGAACTTCTGCTGGTTGCGGGTGCGGCCCAGGTCGCCCTGGGCTTCCTGTTTGCGCTGCCGGACGAACGCCAGCGCCTCGGCGCCGTCGAGGGTCTGGCAGCCCCTCGGCAGGTCCGCGCCCGACTTCTCGTCCTTGACGGCCCGGTCCAGACACAGGTCCACACCGCCGACCGCGTCCACCACACCGACGAAACCCGCGAAGCCGGTCTCCGCGTAGTGGTCGATGCGCAGCCCGGTGTTGCGCTCCACGGCCCTGACGAGCAGATCGGGGCCGCCGAGGGAGAACGCCGCGTTCAGCTTGTCCGGCTCGGCGCGATAACTCCTGCCGGTCTCGGGGCGGACGTACGGCGGGACGGTCACCCACGAGTCGCGCGGCAGGCTCAGCATCGTGGTGCCGTTCGCGCCGGTGTGCAGCAGGATCATCGAGTCGGTGCGGCGGCCCTCGGCCGAGCCGGTGCGCAGATCCTTCCGCGCCTGCTCGGACAGCCCGGCGCGGCTGTCCGAGCCCACGATCAGGTAGTTGGTTCCCCTCCCGTCCGCCGGGCGGTCCGGGAGCGCGCCGAGGTCGACCTCCTGGTCGAGCTTGGTGTCGGCCCACACGTACGTGCCGACGGACGAAGCGAGCAGCGCGCCGACCACGAGGACCGTCAGCCGCACGATCCTGCGGCGCCGGGTGGGGGGCGGCTTGGGACGGCGGCGGCCGCCCGCGTCGCCGGGGGGCCTGCGTCCGTGGCCCGTGCGGCCCGGAGTGGCGGGGGAGGGCATGCCCGGCAGCGGTGCCGTACGGGTCGTGGGCAGGGCCCCGGTCCCGCGCGCCGCCCGGCCCGCGGCGACGCGCGGCGGCTCGGCCACCCCACCGCTTCGGTCGTAGTGGCCCGCCGGGCGGTCGGTCCCGTCACTCATCAGCCTGCTCAGTCCCTCACCACATCGGGATCACCTCGTCGGCACGCTCTTATACGGGGCGGGGCCACCGATCTGTTCAGCGGCCGTACCGGAACGCTTCATGCGCTGCCAGGTCAGCCGGCTGCCCAGCAGGGCGGCGACCACGGACTGGATGACGACGAGATACATCAGCTGCCGGTAGACGAAGAGCTGGAAGGGCATCGACCACAGGGCCCGCTTCCGCTCCCCGTCGAGCTTCAACGCGTAACCGGCACAGACCAGTTGGACGCCCAGGAAGGCGAACCACACCGCGGCCGCGCTCAGTGGATCGAGGAACAGCACGCCGTACAGGGCGAACACGTCGATGATCGGCGCGAGCAGCGGAAGGACCACCTGGAAGAGCGCGAGGTACGTCAGTCCGCGCCGGCCGAAGCGCCCGGCCACGCCCACCTCCACCACGGCACGGCGGTGCTTCCACATGGCCTGGATGGTGCCGTAGCACCAGCGGTAGCGCTGGCGCCACAACTGGCGCAGCGAGGTGGGCACTTCGGTCCAGGCGACGGCGGACTCCTCGTAGAGCACCCGCCAGCCCGCCCGCCACAGCGCCATGGTGAGGTCGGTGTCCTCGGCGAGGGTGTCGTCGCTGACCCCGCCGACGCCCACCAGCGCGTTCCGGCGGAAGGCACCGATGGCACCGGGGACGGTGGTCATGCACTCCAGCACCTCGAACATGCGGCGGTCGAGATTGAAGCCGAAGCAGTACTCGAGATGCTGCCACTTGGCCAGCAGGCCCCGCCGGTTGCCGACCTTGGTGTTGCCGCTGACCGCGCCGACGGCCGGGTGCGCGAGCGGCTGGACGAGATGGTGGATGGCATCCGGTTCGAAGACGGTGTCGGCGTCCACCATGACCACGATGTCGTGACTGGCCTGGGCCAAACCGGTGTTGAGGGCTGCCGCCTTGCCCCCGTTGGGTTTGCGGATCACCAGCACGCGCGGATCGCCGATCCCCTTGGCGAGCTCGGCCGTTCGGTCCGTCGAGCCGTCGTCGACCACGATGATCTGCAGCTCGGGGTAGTCGCAGGCCAGCAGGGAGAGGACGGTGGACTCGATCCCGGCCTCCTCGTTGTAGGCGGGCACGAGCACCGTCACCGGTTCCGTCACCTCCCGCAGCCAGGGCGCGCCGGGCCGGGAGCGCTCCAGACGCCGGACGTGGGCACGCGCGAAGACGGCGAGCAGCAGCAGGCGCAGCACCCCGAGAGCGCCCGCGATGCCCAGCGTCCAGGTCATGGCGTTGGAGAACGCCCGCCCGACGGCGGTGGCCCGGACGAGAGCGGTGCCGCCCCACCTGTCGAGGGCCGACACCGGCGCGTACGGGGTGAGCCTCAGACCCGCCGAGACGGTGGTGAAGCGGTCGACGCCGCGGTTCTCGAGCAGCTTCTTCGCCTCCCGGTAGGCGGTCGCCGTCTGGCTGAGCTGCCGGACCAGGCCCTGCGCCGGCTTCCGGGACGCCTTGTCGGCGGCGACGAGCACATAGCCCTCGGCGGTGGCGCGCCGTGCCGCCTGCCACTCGCGGCCGCACAGGGTGTCCGGCGAGGTGGTGCGCGGCATCCGCAGCAGATTGGTGCGCAGACCCGCGGTCCCCGCCAACGCGCTCTGGGTCAGGTCGAGTTCGGCCGAGAAACGGACGGGGGACGCCTCGCCCAGGGCGCCACCGGTGTAGGTGTTCGAGCCGATCTCGTGCCCCTCGTCGCGGATGCGCCGTACCAGGTCCGGATGGCGGGCCGCCTGGGAGCCGAAGAGGAAGAAGGTGGCGCGCGCCTGGTGCCGGCGCAGCAGGTCGAGCAGGCGCGGGGTCCACACGGGGTCGGGGCCGCCGTCGAAGGTGAGCGCGACGGTGCGGGCGGGCATCGAGCCGGTCTGTATGCCGTTGCGGTTGATGCCCACCACGGGGCCGCCGCCCGCCACGGCGTCGGGGGCGGGCGCGGTGCAGGCGGACCGGGTCGTCGCCGCGTCGACCTCGTGGTTGGTCCAGCCCTCGAAGAGCAGGGCCGCGAACATCGCGGGGAGGACGAGGATCAGTAACAGCCAGTGTCCGCGGGGGTCGCGGGACTGCTTGTGCCGAGCCTTCACGGGACCTCGTCCCCCCTTTCGGCCGACGCGCCGAGCAGGTCGCAAGTGGCGTGTGCCCCAGTCGAGTTGAGGCGCGCCCGGTCGCCCCGACAGGCCGCGTTCCGGGCCCTTCTTCTCCAGTCGTGCGCGTCGGGGCGCGCGGTGCGAGGGGACGTCTTCTTCCACTGCCTGACGGGACTGGAGGTACGCATGGGGCGCGAGTCTAGCCACAGCTTTTCGGTTGCATGGCCATAACACCGAGCCTCACAGGAACGCGGCCCCGGGTCACTTGTAGGTGATGCCCGATGCGCTGTAGCGGCAGTACGTGCCGTCCGGACCGCTGCCGATCTTGTCCGGCTCCGCGCCGCTGGTGTTGCCCTGGAAGCGCTCGCAGACGGTGATGTCCCTGCCGCTGTCACCGACGATCGTCACACCGGAGAGGGTGGCGGTGTCCCCGTAGTTGGCGTTGACGCCGGCCAGTACCTTCCCGGGGCTGGTCACCCTGACGTTGTCGATGACGACGTGCCGCTCGTACTGCGTGTCGCAGTTGCCGCACGAGCGGTACAGCTTGCCGAACTCGGCGACCTGGAAGTTCCTGATCGTCAGCGTTCCGGCACCGTTGTGCTGGAAGACCTTGTCGTCCGCCTTCCGCGCGCCGCCGCCGACCACGAGGTACCTGGCCGAGGCAGACGTGCCCTTGAAGGTGGCCGCGTCCTCGCCGACGTCCTGCCACCACACGTTCTGCAGGGTGCAACTGCCCAGACAGTGCACGCCGTCGGCGGCCGGCGCGCCGAGGACGACGTTCTTCAGGACGGCTCCGTCGGCGAGCTCGAAGACCGGGTCCTGGTCCTCGTCCTGGCCGTCGCCGCCCAGCGCGCCCGAGCCGTAGTAGCGTCGCAGGCCGCCGTCGTAGCTGCCGGAGACCTGGATGGTGGCGGTCACCGGCCTGCCCCCGGTGGTGGTGGGCCAGGAGCCGAGGGCGGAGACGGGGGACGGGGGCGGGGCGGCGGAAGCGGCAGCGGACTTGCTCGCCGAAGCGGAAGCCGACGTCGAGGCCGACGCCGACGCCGACGTCGACACCGACGGGGACGGGGAAGGGGACGGGGACGATGCCGAACCCGAAGGCGACGCCGAAGTGGTCGGCGAGAACCGTCCCTTGACCGCCTTGCCCGCCTCCGGCCCGGAGTCCGATGACCTCATGAGGATGCCGCCGGTGATCGCGCCTGCGACCAATGCGGTGGCCACCACGCCGATCGCAACGGTGCGGCGGTTCGTTCTCCCGCGCCGTGACCGGCGGTGCAGGGCTGCTCTTTGACTCACGGGGTGACCTTCGTTCGGCAGTTCGTGGAGCGCGTCACCTACCAGTCGCCACCGCTCCGGGAAAGGTTGCCGCGATTCCGGAAGGCCCGCGATCCGGCGAGGTTTGTCACGACCATTGATCCCGCCCATCCCCTCGCCTAGTCTCGGGCTGATTATTCGACTGACCGGTCGACATAATCAATGGGTCTCATGCGGGAGCCGCGGCCCCTGCCTGTCACGCGGGAGGGCAGATGAGCGAATCGACGAAGGCGCCGGTCGGGACGGAAGCGCGGGTCGCGCGGGTACCGGGCACGAGCCCGCGAGGCCGGACGGACATATTGGTCATCGGGGCCGGGGTCACCGGCATCTACCAGCTCCGTCTGGCCCGGGAGGCGGGATTCTCGGCGCAGCTGCTGGAAGCGGGCAGCACCGTCGGCGGTACCCGCCGCTCACGCTCCTACCTGTTGTCGCAGAAGCTGAGGGAGGAGTGGGAGCGGTCGAAGCGGATCGCGCGCCGGTCGCAGGACGACCGCTACTTCGACTACGTGGTCGACCGGTTCGGTCTGCGGTGCGACATCACTCTCCGGACCAGGGTGACCTCCGTCGTCTACGACGAGCGGTCCGGGACGTGGACCGTGCGGGCCGAGGACGGCACCACGTTCCGTACCTGCTTCCTCATCGCGGCCACCGGCGCGCTCGCCGGCCTGGAGATACGCGGCCGAGGAGGCGTCCCGCTGGCGGAGCACTGGGCGGACGGACCGCGCACCTACCTCGGGGTCGCGACCGCCGGTTTCCCGAACCTCTTCTTCCCCGGCGGCCCGGACGGCGGTCTGGGCAACGACCCGTGCTACTCCGGGGATCAGGTGGATCTCGTCATGGACGCCCTCGTCTACACCCGTGACTACGGCCACGACGTCATCGAGGTCGATCCCGTCGCAGAGAAGCAGTGGACGGACATGGTGAACGACACCACGTTCTCCTTCCCGCGCAGCAGCCGGATGATGGCCGAGGTCGTCGAGGACGACTACTCGACCTTCCTCTTCTCCGGGGCCGCGTTCTCCGCGACCGCGCACGGACGTGGGTAGCAGCTCCGGCCGTTCAGGAGGCCATGACCTTGAGGGCCTCGACGTCGGACAGCCGCCGCGCGGGGTCCGGGGCCACCGGGTTGACCCGCAGGGTGGTGACTCCGGCGGCGCGGAAGGCGTCGAGCCGCTCGGCGACATGGGACGCGGGGCCGATCAGGGCGGTCGCGCGGAGCAGGTCGGCGGGTACGGCGGCCGCGGCCTCGTCCTTGCGGCCGGACAGGTAGAGGTCCTGGACGGCGGCCGCTTGGGACTCGTAGCCGTAGCGGCGGGCGAGGTCGTTGTAGAAGTTGCGTCCGCGCGCCCCCATTCCGCCGATGTACAGGGCGAGTTGGGGCCTGGCCAGGTCGATCAGGTCGTCGATGTCTTCGCCGATGGCCAGCGGCGCCGAGACCATGACGTCCAGTGTCCCCAGCGCGGCGTCCCGCCGGGCCGAGCCCTCGGCCAGCGCGGGGCCCCACACCTCGTCCGCCTTCTCGGGGTGGAAGAACATCGGCATCCAGCCCTCCGCGATCTCCGCGGCCAGCGCCACGTTCTTCGGGCCGATGGCGGCGAGCGCGATCGGGATGCGTTCCCGCACCGGACGGTTGATGAGCTTCAGCGGCTTCCCCAGGCCGGTGCCCTGCTCGGGCGGGAGCGGGATCCGGTAGTGCGTGCCCTCGTGCACGACCTCCTCCCGGCGCCAGACCGACCGGCAGATCTCCACGATCTCGCGGGTGCGGGCCAGGGGAGCGGAGTACGGCTGTCCGTGGAAGCCCTCGACGACCTGGGGCCCGGAGGCGCCGATACCGAGGGTGAACCGGCCGTCGGAGACGTAGTCCAGGCCGGCGGCCGTCATCGCGGTCAGCGTGGGGGTGCGGGTGTAGATCTGCAGGATGCCGGAGGCGATCTCCAGGCGCTCGGTGCGGGCGGCGACGAACCCGAGCTGGCTGATCGCGTCAAAAGAGTAGGCCTCGGGGACGAAGACGATGTCCAGTCCCGCCTTCTCGTAGTCACCCAGCGCGGCCACGGATTCCCGGAAACCACAACTGTAGTTCAGGGTCATACCGATTCTCATCTCGACCTCCACCCTTGCTGCCCAAGCGAATACAGTACACTCTATGAGCCATCCTCGGCGAAGGTGGTGCTGTGAACTCTCCCGCTCGGATCTCGTCCGACGCTCCCCCGGAGGTCCCTCTCCGCATAGGGAGGCGGCGTGTTGTCTCCCTGATCGGCCCGGCGTTCGTGGCCGCGGTCGCCTACATCGACCCCGGGAACTTCGCGACCAACGTGGAGGGCGGTACCCGCTTCGGGTTCCTGCTGCTCTGGGTGGTCCTCGCGGCCAACGTCGTGGCCATGCTGCTGCAGTACCTGTCCGCCAAGCTGGGGATCGCCACCGGCCGGAACCTGGCCGAGCTGTGCCGTGACCACTACCCGCGGCCGGTCGTCCGGCTGTTGTGGCTCCAGGCGGAGATCGTGGTGATCATGACGGACCTCGCCGAGCTCATCGGCGGCGCGATCGCCCTGAACCTGCTCTTCGACCTGCCCCTGCTGCAGGGCGGTCTGCTGATCGCCGCCGCGTCGTTCGTCATCCTGGCCGTCCGCACGGCACGCCAGCGCAGGTTCGAGGCGCTGATCACCGCGATGCTGGCCGTGATCGCGTGCGCCTTCCTCTACCAGACGCTGACGGCCGACGTCCCGCTGGGCGGCGTGGCGTCCGGTTTCGTCCCGCGGTTCGACGGGAGCGAGAGCGTGCTGCTGGCGGCGGGGATCGTCGGAGCGACCGTCATGCCGCACGCCATCTACCTGCATTCCGCCCTCACCCAGGAGCGTTTCGCCCCGGGGCAAGGCCTTCGACGCCCAACCCTGCTGCGGGCCCAGCGCGTTGACGTCGTGCTGGCCATGGGAGTGGCGGGACTGATCAACATGGCGATGCTGGTCGTCGCCGCGACCACCCTGCGCGGAACGGGCGCCGAGCCGACCATCGAGGGCGCCCACGCCCAGTTCGCCGCGAGCTCCGGTGCGCTGACCGCCCTGCTGTTCGCCATCGCCCTGCTCGCCTCAGGACTCGCCTCCTCCAGCGTCGGCGTCTACACCGGTCAGGTCGTCATGCAGGGCTTCCTGCGCCGCCGTATCCCGCTCTACGTGCGCAGGTCCCTCGCCGTCGTCCCCGCGCTGGCGGTGCTGGCGATGGGCGTGGATCCCACCCGGGCCCTGGTGCTCAGCCAGGTGACGCTGTCCTTCGGCATCCCCTTCGCCCTCGTCCCGCTGGTCCTGCTGACGCGGAAGCCGGAGATCATGGGCGACTGGATGAACCGCAGGCTCACGACCGCGCTCGCCACCGGCGCGAGCCTCGTCATCATCGCCCTCAATGTGGTGCTGCTGACCCTGGCTTTCTGACCGCGGGGCCGTCTGCCTCAGTGGGCCGCCCGCCTCAGCGGGCGGCCCAGCTGACGCTCTTGGTCTGCAGGTACTCGTCGAGCCCGAACTCGCCCCACTCGCGGCCGAGTCCGCTCTGCTTGTACCCGCCGAACGCCGCGCGCGGGTTCACCCCGGTGCCGCCGCCGTTGATCGCGACGCTGCCGGTGCGGACGCGGGTCGCGATCTCGTAGGCGGTCGCCGTGTCGGCGCTCCAGACGCCGCCGGACAGGCCGTAGGGGCTGTCGTTCGCGATCCGGACCGCCTCGTCGACCGTGCCGAACGGGACGACGACGCCGACCGGGCCGAAGAACTCCGTCTGCGCGATCGTCATCGCGTTGTCCACCCCGGCGAAGAGCGTCGGCTCCACGAAGTAGCCCTTGTCGAGACCGGCCGGGCGTCCGCCGCCGCTGACGATCCGCGCTCCCTCCTCCTCGCCGGTGCGGATCAGCTTCTCGACCTTGGCCCGCTGCGCCTCGCTGATCAGCGGGCCCATCGTCGTGGACTCGTCCGCGGGATCGCCGACCTTGACCCGGGCCAGGCCCGCGCGGATCCGCTCGACCAGTTCGTCGTGGACCGAGGCGTGGACGAGTGTGCGGGTGAGCAGCGAGCAGCCCTGGCCGGCATGTGTCGTGATGCCCGCGAGGGCGGCCCGGGCGGCCGCGTCGAGGTCGGCGTCGGCGCAGACGATGCTCGCGGACTTGCCGCCGAGTTCCAGGACCACCTTCTTCATGGAGGACGCGGCCTGCGCGTAGACCATGCGCCCGACCGTGTCCGACCCGGTGAAGCTGACCAGGTCCACCATGGGGTTGGTGGTCAGTTCCCGGCCGGCCTCGATGTCACCGGTCACGACGTTCACCACGCCCGGCGGCAGCCCGGCGGCCTCGGCGAAGTCGCCGATCAGCAGCGATTCCAGCGGAGTCGAGGGGGCGGGCTTCAGGACGACGGTGCAGCCCGCCGCCAGGGCGGGGGCGAGCTTCATCATGCTGAGGAAGAACGGGAAGTTGTAGGCCGGGATCAGGGCGCAGACCCCGAAGGGCTCGCGCCGCAGCACTCCCTGGGAGATGCCCCTGCCCGGCGTGACGGTGGGATCCATCGGCCGCTCCCACGCGAAGGCCGGCATCACCCGCTCGGCCATGTCGCGCAGCTGCGCCACCGGGATCCCGGTCTGGATGCTCTCCGCCAGCCAGTGCACCGAGCCCGCCTCGGCCATGTTGAGGGCGACGAGTTCGGGGAGCCGGCGTTCCATCTCCTCGGCCATGCGCAGCAGCGCCGCGGCCCGCTCGGCCGGCCTCATCCGCGGCCAGGGCCCTTCGTCGAAGGCCGTGCGCGCCGCTTCGACCGCGCGGCGCACGTCCGCGACCGAGGCCTGGGGAACCTCCGCGATCGTCTCCTCGGTGGCCGGATTCCGTACGACGTCGATCGCGTCGGAGCGGCCGTCGGTGCGGCGCCCGTCGATGTAGAGCTGCGATGAGAACGAGTACGCCGTCGTCATGGGCCGTCTCCTGCGGTTGTCTTGGTCCGGAGTACGTGGTGTCGAGCGGTGGGCCGGCGCGGCGGGGTCAGGCGGCTGTCGGCACGGCGTCGATCAGGGCGAGGCTCGAACGGGCGTAGGCGGCGCGGCGTCTGCCGCTCACCAGGAAGCTCGGGGGAGCGAAGTACCCGACGTCGCGGGGGAGTGAGCCGGCGCGGCGGGCGAGCGCGGCCTTCGCGTCGGCGGTGGTGCCGCAGAGGGCGATCTCGGCGAGCATCTCGTCGGTGACGGCGGCGGCCATGGTGTCGGTGTCGCCGGTCCGGAACGCCTCGCGCAGGCGCGCGACCGGTTCCTCCCAGCCGTGATGGGCCACGAAGGGGTCGTACGTCTTCACCGTGAGGTAGAAGGCGATCATCCGCCGGGCGTCGGCGATGGCGCGCTCGGGAGCGGCGTCGTCGACGGCGGTGATGATCCAGCCGTGCTCGACGGGAGGTGCCGGGCGCGGGCTGTCGGCCGTGCCCTTCTCCACCGCCGGGCGCACGACGTCGTTCCACCAGGAGCGGGTGAACAGGCCGTGGCCGATCACGCCGTCGGCGACCCGGCCCGCGGTCCGCGCCATGCCCTTGTTGAAGGCGGCGAGCAGCACCGGGATGTCGAGGCGGCCGAGCACGGGTGCGCGGACGTCGGCGTCGATCGAGTGGAACTCGCCCGAGTAGCGGACCCGTTCGCCGTTCTCCGCGTGCAGCCAGGCGCGCACGGCGCCGACGGTCTCCGCCATCCGGTCCACCGGCCGGTCGGCGGGTACGCCGAACCAGTCGCGGTTGATGCGGTACGCCGCGCTGCCGAGCCCGAGGAACAGCCGGTCCGGTGCCTGCGCGTGCACCTGCCGCAGTGCGGTGGCGTGGGCGTAGGGGGTGCGGGCGAACGCGTAGGCGATGGCGGGGCCGATCAGCGCCCGCTCGGTGTGCGCGGCCATCTCGGCGAGCGTGAGGTACGCGTCGTGGTCGACGAAGTCCCCCGTGCAGAACGCGCCGACACCGGCCTGCTCGGCCTCGCGGGCGAGGCCGGCGCCGGGCCAGGGCATGCCGAAGCGCATCAGTGCCTCCTTAAAAGTGCACTCTTTTTGGGAGCGTACGGGAGCGTCATCGCAGCGTCCACTGTCTGCGGGGCACCGAAGAACGATCCACCGCCGCCTTCCCGACCGGGTTGCCGATCTGGGTGTACGACAGCCCGGTGCGCAGCGCCTGGGTGCGGGTGGCGTCGAGCGACTCCCAGACGGCCCGGACGGTGCCCTGGATCGCGGCGGGCGGTTTGGCGGCGATGATGCGGGCGATCTCGTCGGCCCGCTCCCAGAGCTCCGCGCGCGGAAGTACTTCGCTGACCAGGCCGATCTGCAGGGCGCGGGCGGCGGACAGGCGTTCGTCGAGGCCGAGCAGTGCGATCCGCAGGGTCTCGCCGAGGGGGATGCGCCGGGCGAGGCCGATCGGCTCGAGGGCGGCGGTGAGGCCGTAGCTGACATGCGGGTCGAAGAAGGTGGCGTCGTCGGAGCAGATGAGGATGTCGGCCTCGTTGAGCCAGTAGAACGCCCCGCCGGCCGCCATCCCGTGCACCGCGCACACCAGCGGTTTCCACACCTGGTTGAGCTTGGGCGACAGATACTCGCCCGGGTCGCTCCGGCTCCAGACGTTGGGGTGGCGGTCGATGCCCTCCTTGACGTCCATGCCGGTGCAGAAGGCGCGCTCGCCCGCCCCGCGCAGCACCACCACGTGTACGTCGTCGTCCGCCTTGACCGTCCGCCAGATCTGCTCGAAGTCGTCGAGCATCGCCTGGTTGAAGCCGTTCATGACCTCCGGTCGGTTCAGGGTGATCGTCGCGACATGGTCGGTCACCTCGTACAGGACGGTCTTGGGCTCCATCCGGCACCTCCTCTTCTGGCCCTCTGGCGGCTCGGCCGATCCGTACACACTTCCCGTCGGTCCCGAAATAGAGTACAACCAATTCCATGACCGAAGCCGTTCTGTTGTCTGCCTGCCGTACCGCCATCGGCACCGCTCGCAAGGGCGCGCTGCGCGAGGTGAGCGCGTTCGACCTCGCCACCGTCGTCGTCCGCGAGGCCGCCCAGCGGTCGGGCCTGCCGCCGGAGACGATCGACGACGTCGTGCTCGGGGAGTCGCTGGCGGGCGGCGGGGACATCGCCCGCTACGCGGCGCTGGAAGCGGGGCTGACGCATGTCCCGGGCCTGGCGCTGAACCGGCACTGCGCGTCGGGCCTGGCGAGCGTGGCGAGTGCCGCGGCGAGCGTGCGGGCCGGGATGGACCGTGCGGTGATCGCCGGCGGCACCCAGTCGACGTCGACGGCCCCGGTCATGCGGCGGCGGATCCCCGGCACCGACGACTGGCAGGACCCCTGGAGTTCGCCGTCGCACGTGTCGACGCCGAACGCGCCTCACGACGACATGTCGATCCTCGTCGGCTGGAACACCGCCCGGCTGCTCGGCATCTCCCGCGAGGAGATGGACGCCTGGGCGCTGCGCTCGCACGAGCGCGCCGTCCGGGCCGTCGACGAGGGGCGGTTCGCGGGCGAGATCATCCCGGTCAAGGTCGTCGGCCGGGACGGATCGGCCTCGGTCTTCGACGTCGACGAGCACCCACGGCGCGACACCAGCATGGCCAAGCTGGCGGCTCTGAAGGCGCTCCACCCCGAGATCGAGGGCTTCTCCATCACCGCGGGCAACTCCAGCGGCGTGAACGACGGAGCGGCCGCGGTCCTCGTCGCCGATGCCGCACTCGCGGCCGAACACGGCCTGACTCCCCTCGCGACGATCCGCTCCTGGGCCAGTGTCGGAGTCGACCCGGTGGAGACCGGCCTCGCCCCGATCCGGGCGATCCGCAAGGCTCTCGACCGTGCCGGGCTCGATGTCGCCGACGTCGACGTGTTCGAGGTCAACGAGGCCTTCGCGGCGGTCGCCGTGGCCACCACCCACGAGCTGGGACTCGACCCCGAGCGGGTCAACCCGTTCGGCAGCGGTTGCAGCCTCGGCCATCCGATCGCGACGACCGGGGCGCGCATGGTCACCACCCTCGCCCATGAACTGCGCCGCCGAGGCGGCGGTACGGCGGTCGCGGCGATGTGCGCCGGCGGCGGCATGGGCGCGGCCCTGGTCCTGACGGCCTGACCGGCCGTGATCGAGGATCTCGGCGTCGATGGACTGCGGTGCCGCTGGGCGGACGGCGTGCTCCGGCTGACCCTGGACCGTCCGCAGGCCCGCAACGCCCTCACGATCGCGATGCGGCGCGGCCTGATCACCGCGATCCGGGCAGCCGACGCGGACCCCGCGACCCGGCTGGTCGTCCTCACCGGCACCGACCCGGCGTTCTCCTCGGGCGTCGACCTCAAGGAGTCGCTCGGGGGCGGCCACGGCTCGCCGCCCGGCGCCCGGACCGACCCGGCGGCGGCGCTGCGGGCGGCCCGCACACCGGTGCTCGGGGTGATCAACGGGCCCTGCTACACCGGGGCGTTGGAGCTGGCGCTGTCCTGCGCGTTCCTGGTCGCCTCGGAACGGGCACGGTTCGCCGACACGCATGCCGCGGTCGGCCTGTCGGCGGGCTGGGGGATGAGCGCCCTGCTGCCGCGGGCCGTGGGTGTACGGCTGGCCCGGCAGATGATGCTGACCGGCGAACCCGTCGACGCCGCCCAGGCGTTGCGCGTCGGGCTGGTCAACGAGGTCGTGCCGCACGACCGGTTGGCGGTACGGGTGCGGCAGATCGTGGACGGGATCCTGGCCGCCGAGCCGACCGCCGCCGACACCACCCTCGAACTGCTCGCCGCCGGCGAGGGCGCGACCCTGGCACACGCCCTCGCCCTGGAGGCCGAGGCGAAGCTGCGCCGGCGTACCGATGTGGCCCAGGTGGCCCGCCGGTTCGCGGCCCGCACCGGGCGGCGCGACGCACTCTGACGGGCCGGCGTGGGTCCGGCCCCCGGGAAGGAGACCGATGAACGGCGTAGACGTGGCGCGGTACGCGCTGCGCGCGGTGATCGGCGGCACGATGATCGCGCACGGAGTGCGGCACGGCCGCACCCTGGACGGCACGGCGGGCTGGTTCGGGTCCGTCGGGTTCAGCAGACCCCGGCTCCAGGCGGCGGCCAGTGCCGTCGTCGAGGTCGGCGCGGGCGCCGCCCTGGTAGCCGGAGCGGCGACCCCGCTGGCGGCCTCGGCGGTCGTCGGCACGATGGGCGTCGCCGCGCGCTCGGTACACCTGCCGAACGGGTTCTTCGTGGTGAACGAGGGCTACGAGTTCGTCCTCAACCTGGGCACGGCGTCCGTGGCGCTGGCCGCGCTCGGTCCGGGACGGTTCAGCGTGGACCGGGCGCTCGGGCTGGACGAACGGCTCGGCGGCCCGGGACGCGCGGCGCTCGCCGCCGGGCTGGGACTCGCCGCGGCGGCCACTCAGCTGGCGGTGTACTGGCGGCGTCCCCAGCCCCAGCCCCAGCCCCAGCCTCAACCCGAACCCGAGGTGAATTAGAGCGCCTTTATTCCCGATGAGAGGGAGGATAACTGTGACTGTGCTGCTCGATCACGATAAAACGTATACTCTTTTACGGTCTCGGGTTGGGACAGTCACTACTGGATCCGCGGAGGAGCTGCGATGAAGCCGCGCGTGGGGCAGACGCTCGTCAGCACGGTCGACGCGACGACGGTGGTCGTCGTCCGCTGGCCGGAGAAGGACCTGGAGGTCACCTGCGGCGGGGCGGCCATGGTCGATCCACGGGGAGCGGAGGCAGGAGCGACCGGCACCCCCGACCCCTCGCAGCTGGGCGGTTCACAGCTCGGCAAGCGCTACGCGGACGAGGAACTCGGCGTGGAAGTGCTCTGCACGAAGCCGGGGCAGGGCACGCTGGCGCTGAACGGCGTACCGCTGCCGCTGAAGGCCGCCAAACCGCTGCCGGCCTCCGACTGAGCGGGGGCGATCCGGCGATGAACGTGGCGATGCTGCTGGACATGGCCGCCGAGGGCTTCCGCGAGCGGGTCCTGGTCGGTCGGGCGGAGGACGGACTGACCGCCTCCCGGCTTCGTGAACTGTCAGTTGGGGGCGCGCGGTTGGTGCGTGCGGCCGGCGCCGACGCGATCCTCCATCTCGCGGTCAACGGTCCCGCCTTCCCGGTCGCGCTGTTCGCCGCGGCCCGGGCCGGGGTGCCGCTCGTCCCGGTCAACTACCGCCTGGGCAGCGAGCAGCTCGACGCCCTGCTGGCCAACCACCCCCGCGCGCTGGGCATCGCCGAACCGGAACAGGCCGACGCCCTGCGCCGCGCCGGAGTGCCGGCGGTAAGCCCGGCGGAGTGGCTGGCGGCCGCCGCCGACAGCGATGCCGATGGCGTCGACGCCACCGAGGCCGAACCGGCGGACCCCGACTCCCCGGCGGTGCTGATCTACACCAGCGGTACGACATCGGCGCCCAAGGGCGTGGTCCTGCGCCACCACCACCTGGTCTCCTACGTGCTCGGAACGGTCGAGTTCGCGGGGGCGGACGCCGAGGAGGCGGCGCTGATGAGCGTGCCGCCGTACCACATCGCCGCCGTGTCGAACGTGCTGACGAACCTGTACGCGGGCCGTCGTGTCGTCACCCTCGAACAGTTCACCCCGGACGGCTGGCTCGACCTCGTACGGCAGCAGCGCATCACCAACGCGATGGTCGTGCCGACGATGCTCGCCCGGATCATGGACACCGAAGCACTCGACCGGTCGGTGCCCTCGCTGCGGGCGCTCGCCTACGGCGGGGCCAAGATGCCGGTGCGGGTGATCGAGACGGCGCTGCGCGCCTGGCCGCACGTCGACTTCGTCAACGCCTACGGCCTGACGGAGACCTCGTCCACCGTCGCCGTGCTGGGCCCGGAGGAACACCGGGCCGCCGTCACGAGCGACGATCCCGTGGTGCGCTCCCGGCTCGGGTCGGTCGGCAGGCCGGTGCCGTCGGTCGAGCTGGAGGTCCGCGACGAGATGGGCGCGGTCGTCGGGGCGGGGGAGCCCGGGCAGATCTGGGTGCGGGGCGAGCAGGTCTCGGGCGAGTACGCGGGCCAGGGCCCGACCGTCGACGAGCGGGGCTTCTTCCACACCCGCGACCAGGGCCGTCTCGACGCCGACGGTTACCTCCATGTGGAGGGCCGGGTCGACGACACCATCATCCGCGGCGCGGAGAACATCGCCCCCGCGGAGATCGAGGACGTCCTGCTGCGGCACCCGGACGTGCTCGACGCCGTCGTCGTGGGTGTCCCGGACGAGGAGTGGGGCCAGCGGATCGAGGCCGTGGTCGTGCCCCGCGGCGGCGCGCGGGTCGACACCGAGGAACTGCGGGAGGCGATCCGCGCCACCCTGCGCGGGTCCCGGACGCCCGACCGCATCGCCTGCTGGCCCGAACTTCCCCGCACCCCGACCGGCAAGTTGGTGCGCCGCGACATCGTGGCGGGGCTGACGGCCGAGGGTCAGCCCGTCAGCGGCTCCTGACCCGGCCTTGCCGCCACGCCCGTCGTCCGGAGCCGCCCCGGACGGCTCGCCCCGCCCATGGACCCGACCGAAGGACAAGGCAGTGCCGATCCCTGATGACCGACCGCTTCCGGTCCGGCTGCGCCGGGTGCTCTCCGCAGTGCCGGAAGCGACCGCCTTGATCTTCGAGGACCGCGGCTATCCCTGGGCGTTCCTGCGGCGCGCGGTCGACGACCTCGACCGCCTGCTCGCCGAGGCCGGCGCACCCGACGCGCACCGGATCGGCATCGTCCTGCGGAACCGGCCGGGACACCTGGCCGCGCTGGTGGCGGTGCTCGCCACCGGCCGCCAGGTCGTGACACTGAGTCCGTTCCACGGGGACGTGGCCCTGGCGGAGGACATCAGGACCCTCGCCCCGCAGGTCGTGGTGGCCGGCGGCGAGGACTGGGCCCGCCCCGGAGTGGCCTCCGCGGCCGCCGAGGTGGCGGCCGTACCCCTGGAGACCGGTGAGGACGACCGGCCGCTCAGGGGCCGCGCCGCCGACTGGTCGCCCGCGCCGGGTGCGGCGGAGCGCGGCGATGTCGCCGTCCTCATGCAGACCAGCGGGACCACCGGTCGTCCCAAGCGTGTCGAGCTGACCTACCGCAAACTCACCGCCGCGTTCGAGGCGTCGGGCACACCGGTCGCCTCGTCCGAGGTGCGGCTGCGCACGCATCCCGCGATCCTGTGGACCTCGCTGGTCCACATCGGGGGGCTGTATTTCGCGATCGCCAATGTGGCTGCCGGGCTGCAGACCGCGCTGCTGGAGCGGTTCGACGTCCAGAAGTGGGCCGCGCTGGTCCGTCGGACCCGGCCGCGGCGCGTCCGGCTGGCGCCCACCCCGCTGCGGATGGTGCTGCAGTCGGACCTGTCGGCCGACGTGTTCGAGGGGGTGGAGACGGTGTCGTCCGGCACCGCTCCGCTGCCGCCCGAGGACGCCGAACGGTTCACCGCCCGGTTCGGGGTCCCGGTGCTGTCGGTGTACGGGGCCACGGAGTTCGCGGGAGCGATCGCGGGCTGGGACCTGGCGCTGCACCGGAAGTGGTGGACGGCGAAGCGGGGCAGCGTCGGGCGGGCCTTCCCGAGCATCGCGCTGCGCGTCGTCGACCGGGCGACGGGCGAGCCGGTGTCCGCCGGCGCCGTGGGGGTGCTGGAGGCGAAGGGCGCCCAACTGCCCGGTGACGGCTGGGTCCGTACGACCGATCTCGCGAGCCTCGACGACGACGGGTTCCTCTACATCCACGGACGCGCCGACGACGCCATCAACCGGGGCGGCTTCAAGATCGTCCCGAGTGTCATCGAGGACGCGCTGCGGGCGCATCCGGCGGTGCGTGACGCGGCCGCCGTGGGGATTCCCGACGAGCGGCTCGGCGAGGTGCCGGTCGCCGCCGTGACGATCCGGGACGGGGCCGTCGTGCCGGGCGCGAGTGAGCTGGGGCAGTGGCTGGCCGAGAGGCTGGCCCGCTATCACCTGCCCACCGAGATCAAGGTCGTCGGCGAGCTGCCGCGCACCCCGTCCATGAAGGTCAGCCGACCGGACGTGCAGGCACTGTTCGAGCCGGCCCCCCGCACCACGGCCTGACCACGACAGGAGCGAGCCGATCGTGAGCATCGCCGCGAGCAGCGCGGAACTGGTACCGGACCTGGCCACGCGCACGGCGACGGCCGTCCGCGACTGGATCCCCGAGGCGGCGGTGCGGGGGGTCGAGCCGCTCACCGGCGGCACGTCGAGCCTGACGTACGTGGCCGAACTGTCCGGTGTTCCGGCCGGATACGAGCGGGTGGTCCTCAAGGTGGCCCCGCCCGGACTCGCCCCGGTCCGCAACCGGGACGTGCTGCGGCATGCGCGGCTCATGCGGGCCCTGGCGGGCCGGCCCGGGGTACGCGTACCGGCGGTGCTGTTCTGCGACGCGGGCGCACCGCCGTTCGTGGCCATGGAGCTCGTGCCCGGGCAGTGCGTCGAGCCGGTGCTCGCGCCGCGCGGCACGGTGCCCGCCGACCGGGTACGGGCCCGGGCCTTCGACGCCGTACGGATGCTCGCGGCCCTGCACCGGGTCGAGCCGCGCGACACCTCGCTCGCGGCGGAGCCGTTGGTCCCGCTCGCCGCCGAAGTCGACCGCTGGACACGGGCGTTCACGACCGTCCCCGACGACCTGTGCACCGGACACGAGACGGTCGCCGACCGGTTGCACGCCACCCTGCCCGCCCCGGTGGCACCGGTGATCACCCACGGCGACTACCGGCTCGGCAACGCGCTGTGCGAGGCGGACCGGGTCACCGCGCTCATCGACTGGGAGATCTGGGCGCTGGGCGACCCCCGCATCGACGTGACCTGGCTGACCTTCTTCACCGACGAGGCCCGCCACCCGGCGTCGGTGTCGGACGAGCCGACGGGCATGCCGGGAAAGGCGGAGCTGGTCGAGGCCTATCAGGAGGCGCGAGGTGAACGGCTGCGGGACCTGGCGTGGTTCGAGGCGCTGACCAAGTACAAGGAGTCCGCCGCGACGGCGCTGCTCATCAAGAGGGCCCGGAAGACAGGGCGGTTCACCGAGATGCACCGGCGCATGCTGCCCGCACTGCCGGTGCTCCTCGACGAGGCGCTGGACCTGCTGGCCTGACCCGGCCGCAGGACGGGCGTCAGCGCGGGGCCATCCGGATCGCCCCGTCGAGCCGGACCGTCTGGCCGTTCAGGTACGGGTTCTCGAGCATCTCCAGGGCCAGCCGGGCGAAGTCGTCGGGGGCGCCGAGCCGCTTGGGATGGGGCACGGTGGCGGCGAGGCCCTCGCGGATGTCGTCGCGCAGCCGGGCGAGCATGGGGGTGTCCATGATGCCGGGGGCGATGGTGTTCACCCGGATCTGCCGGCTCGCCAGGTCCCGGGCGGCGACCAGCGTCATGCCGTGCACGCCCGCCTTCGACGCGCTGTAGGACGTCTGCCCGATCTGGCCGTCGAACGCGGCCACGGACGCCGTGAGGACGAGGGCACCACGGTCGCCGTCGTCGAGGACGTCGTTCTCGGCGATACGGGAGGCGGCCAGGCGCAGCACGTTGTAGGTGCCGATCAGGTTGATCCGGACGACCTCGGCGAAGGTGTCGAGGTCCCCGGGGGCGCCGTCCTTGTCCAGGATCCGGGTACGGTCGCCACCGCGTCCGGCGCAGTGCACGACGCAGCGCAGCGGACCCTGCTGCCGCGCGGCGTCGAGCGCGGCCTCGACCGCGGCCGCGTCGGTGACGTCCGCGCGGACGAACCGGGCGGCGTCGCCGAGGTCGGCCACCGCCTTGGCGCCCTGTTCCTCGGAGATGTCGGCGATGACCACACGGCCGCCGCGGTCGATGATCCGGCGCGCGGTGGCGAGGCCTAGCCCGGAGGCGCCGCCGGTGACCAGCGCGGAGGAACCGTCGATGCGCATACCTGCTCCTTACAGACCGAGGGACCTGCTGATGATGGTCTTCATGACCTCGCTGGTGCCGCCGTAGATGCGGGTCACGCGAGCGTCGGCGTACAGCCGGGCGATCGGGTACTCCAGGATGTAGCCGTAGCCGCCGTGCAGTTGGAGACACCGGTCGACCACGCGGCCCTGCACCTCGGTGCAGAACAGCTTGGTCTTCGCCGCGTCCACGGCACTCAGCTCGCCCGCGACCAGCCCGGTGACCGCCGCGTCGAGCATGGCCTGGGCGGCCTCCGACTCGGCGGCCATGGCGGCGAGTTCGAACTTCGTGTTCTGGAAGTGCGCGACCGGCTTGCCGAACACCGTGCGTTCGCGGACGTAGGCGACGGTGAGGTCGATCGCGGTCCGGGTCTGGGCGACCGCGCCCACCGCGATGGCCAGTCGCTCCTGCGCCAGATTGCGGCCGAGGGACGAGAACGCGGCACCCTCCTCGCCGAGCAGGTTGGCGGCGGGGACCCGGACATCGGCGAAGGACAGCTCGACGGTGTCCTGCGTGGCCAGCCCGATCTTCTCCAGCTTCCGCCCCACGGTGAACCCGGGCATGCCCTTCTCCACCACGAGCAGCGACAGGCCGGCCCGCCGGTTCTCCGGATCGGTGGAGGTGCGGGCCACGACGATCACCAGGTCGGCGTGATGACCGCCGGTGATGAAGGTCTTGGACCCGTTGAGCAGGTAGTGGTCGCCGTCGCGGACCGCGGTCGTGGCGATGCCGGCCAGGTCGGAGCCGGTGCCCGGCTCGCTCATCGCGATCGCCGTGTAGAGCTCGCCCGAGGCCAGTCCCGGGAACCAGCGGGCCTGCTGCGCTGCGTTCGCGAGGCCCGTGAAGTACGGGACGACCACGTCCAGATGGGTGCGCAGACCGCCCAGCGTCACGCACGCGCGGGCGCACTCCTCCTGGATCACGACGTTGTAGCGGTAGTCGTCCTGACCGCCGCCCCCGTACTCCTCCGGTATCGCGGTGCCGATGATGCCGAGCTTGCCCAGCGAGGTGAACAGCTCGCGGGGGACGAGCCCGGCCCGTCGCCACTCCTCGTACACCGGGACCACCTCGCGGGCGAGGAAGTCGCGGACCAGGAGCCGGAAGTCCTCGTGGTCCTGGGTGAACAGCGTGCGGCGCATCGGCCTCCCCCTCCAGCGTGGACGAATTGAGTATACGCATTTGCCTCTATGCGAGCTACTCTAAGCGATGTGCCGCCTCCTTCGGCGAGACTGGTGCACTGAATTGACCACAACTTCCGTACGGAGGAGGGGAGGGGACGTGTCGGACGAGGTGCTCGTCGAACGCCGTGGCGCCGTCCAGGTCGTGACGATCAACCGGCCCACCGCGAAGAACGCGCTGACCGCCGCCGTGGCCCGGGCCGTGGCCGACGCGGTCGACGAACTCGACGCGTCGGAGGACCTGCGGGTCGGCGTGCTCACGGGCAGCGGGGGGACGTTCTCCGCGGGGATGGACCTGAAGGCGTTCCTGCGGGGCGAGAGGCCGTCGATCGAGGGCCGGGGACTGTGCGGGATCACCATGACTCCGCCGCGCAAACCGCTCGTTGCCGCCGTCGAGGGCTGGGCGCTCGCCGGGGGCTTCGAGCTTCTGCTCGCCTGCGATCTGGTGGTCGCGGCCCGCACGGCCAGGCTGGGCGTGCCGGAGGTCAAGCGCGCCCTCGTCGCCCGCGCGGGAGCGGCCCTCCAGTTGCCGCGACGCGTTCCGTTCGCCATCGCGCTGGAACTGCTGCTGACCGGCGAGCCGATCGGCGCCGAACGGGCCGCCGAGATCGGCCTCGTCAACCGGCTCACCGAGGAGGGCGGCGCCCTCGACGGCGCGCTCGAACTCGCCGGGACGATCGCGGCGAACGGCCCGCTCGCGGTGGCGGCCACCAAGCGGATCGCCCGCTCCACGGCCGACTGGACCCTGGAGGAGGCCTGGGCGAAGCAGTCCGAGATCACCGACCCCGTGTTCGCCTCCGAGGACGCCCGCGAGGGCGCCACCGCCTTCAAGGAGAAACGGACGCCGGTCTGGAAGGGACGCTGACATGGCCGCGGGACCCCTGGCGGGTTGCCGGGTGATCGAGTTCGGCGGCATCGGCCCGGGCCCGTTCGCCGGGATGTTCCTCGCCGACCTCGGGGCCGAGGTGGTCCGTGTCGACCGGCCGGAAAGTATGGACGAGGTGGGCGTGGGCGGCCCTTTGGGCGGGCCCACGGACGTACTGAACCGCGGGAAACGGTCGGTGGTGCTGGACCTGAAGCACCCGGCCGGACTGGCTGCCGTACTCGAACTGGTCGGGCGGGCCGACGTGTTGATCGAGGGATTCCGTCCGGGGGTGACCGAGCGGCTGGGCATCGGTCCGCACGCGTGCCTGGCACGCAATCCCCGGCTGGTGTACGGCCGGATGACCGGCTGGGGACAGGACGGACCGCTGGCCGCCGCGGCCGGACACGACGTCAACTACATCGCTCTCACCGGGGCGTTGGGGGCGATCGGGTCCGCGGGCGGGCCGCCGCAGATTCCGCTCAACCTCCTCGGTGACTACGGGGGCGGCGGCTGCTACCTCGTGATCGGCGTGCTGGCGGCCCTGCATGCCGTCGGGCGGAGCGGCCGGGGGCAGGTCGTCGACGCGGCCATCGTCGACGGCACCGCCCACCTGCTGGCGAGCACCTTCGCGAAGCTGGCCCGCGGCGCGTGGACCGACGAGCGAGGGGTCAACCAACTGGACGGCGGATCGCCGTTCTACGCCGTCTACGAGACGCAGGACGGCCGGCACATGGCGGTCGGCGCGCTGGAGCCGAAGTTCTACCGGCGCCTGGTCGGCCTGCTGGAGCTCGACGCAGACCCGGACCGGCAGTACGACCGGTCCACCTGGCCCGAGTTGCGGCTCAGCCTGGAGAAGCGGTTCGCGCAGCGCACACGGGACGAGTGGGCGGTGCTGTTCGAAGGGACCGACGCCTGCGTCGCACCCGTACTGGACCTCGGCGAGGCGGCCGCCCACCCGCACCTGGCCGCACGCGGGAGCCTGGTCGCCCGGGACGGCGTCGTACAGCCGGCCGCGGCACCGCGGTTCTCGGTGACTGCGGCGCACCCCGGGACCACGGCACCGGTCCTCGGCGCCGACACCCGGGCGGTGCTCGACGACTGGGGAGTCGGCGGCGCCGACGAACTCGTGGCCGAGGGCGCCGCCGTACAGACGTCCGCCGACTAGACCCACCACCGACCGAGAGGATCCGTTCATGAGGGACGCCGTCATCGTCGACGCGGTGCGTACACCGATCGGCAAGCGCAACGGTTCACTGGCCGAGGTGCACGCCGCCGACCTGTCGGCCCAGGTGCTCAACGCACTCGTCCACCGCACCGGGGTGGACCCCGGGACCGTGGACGACGTGCTCTGGGGCTGTGTCACCCAGATCGGCGACCAGTCGAGCAACATCGGCAGGTTCGCGGTGCTCGCGGCCGGCTGGCCCGACCACGTCCCCGGCGTGACGATCAACCGGGCCTGCGGATCGAGCCAGCAGGCGGTGGACTCCGCCGCGCACGCCGTCATGGCCGGGCAGTACGACCTGGTGGTCGCCGGCGGTGTGGAGACGATGACCAGGGTCCCGCTCGGCTCGCACCGGACGACCGGCCAGCCGTACGGGCCCGCCGTCCTGGCCCGCTACGAGGGAGCCGAGCTCAACCAGGGCATCGGCGCCGAGCTGATCGCCGAGCAGTGGGGCCTCACCCGGCGGCAAGTGGACGAGTACGCCGCCGGCTCGCACGCCAAGGCCGCCGCGGCGATCGACGAGGGCCTCTTCGACGACCACATCGTGCCCATCGAGGCCGACAGCACCAAGTTCGCGGTGGACGAGGGGCTGCGGCGCGGCACGTCCGTCGAGACGCTGGCCGGCCTGAAGCCGTCGTTCAGCCCCGAGGGCGTGATCCACGCCGGGAACGCGTCCCAGATCTCCGACGGTGCGGCCGCACTCCTCATCACCACCCCGGAGCGGGCCCGCGAGCTGGGCCTCACCCCGATCGCGCGCTACCACAGCGGAGCGGTCAGCGGCGCGGACCCCGTCATGATGCTCACCGGCCCGATCCCGGCGACCGAGAAGGTGCTGGGCCGAGCCGGGCTGTCCGTCGACGACATCGGTGTCTTCGAGGTCAACGAGGCGTTCGCACCGGTCCCATTGGCCTGGCTGGCCGAGACCGGCGCCGACCCCGAGCGGCTCAACCCGCTGGGCGGGGCCATCGCGGTCGGGCACCCGCTCGGCGCTTCCGGGGCCATCCTGATGACCCGGATGCTCGCCCGGATGCGGCAGCGGAACCTGCGCTACGGGCTGCAGACGATGTGCGAGGGCGGCGGCACGGCGAACGCGACGATCATCGAGCTGCTCCACTGAGACCAGCTGAGACCAGCTGACACCCGCTCGCACGCGAAGAGGCGGTGGCGTACCCGTCGGGGTACGCCACCGCCTCTTCGCGCTCAGAACTGCGGCTGCTGCGGCCGCCGTTGGACGATCGCGCCCGCGTCGACGCGCATCTGCATGCCCGTCACGTAGCGGGACTCGTCGGACACCAGGAACAGCACCATGTCGGCGATGTCGCGCGGCTCCACGTACGGCAGTCCGAACGCGGTCATCACGTGGAACGCGGGCAGCGCGTCCTCCCGCGTCGGGTTCTCCAGATCCGGGCGGAACTCCCGGTACATCGGTTCGCTGTTGAGCATGTCGGTGTTGCAGTTCGTCGGGTGCACCGCGTTCACCCTGATCCTGCGCGGGGCGAGCGCCACCGCCAGGTCGTTGACGAACGCCGCCACCGACCGCTTGGCGAACGAGTAGCCGAGCTTCCCGAAGTCCGGCCTGCTCGTCATGTCGGAGGACTGCATCAGCGCCGCGGTCGAACCGGTCGCGATGACCGAGCCCCCGTCGGGCAGATGCGGCAGCGCCGCCTGGACCGCGTTCACCACACCGTTGAAGTTCACCGCGACGACGTCCATGAACGCCTGCGCCTCGGCCCGGCCGATCGGGGCGATCCCCGCCTGCGCGACCACGGAGTCCAGCCGGCCCAGTCGCTCCACCCCTTCGGCGACCGCGGCCTGCAACGCGGCGGGGTCACGGACGTCCGCCGGCAGCGCCACGATCCTGCGGCCCAGCTTCTCCACCAGACGTACGGTCTCGTCCAGGTCGGCGCGGCTCGCCAGCGGGTAGTCGACGCTGTCGATCCCCTCGCAGACGTCGATCGCGATGATGTCCGCGCCCTCTTCGGCCAGCCGCACCGCTTCGGCGCGGCCCTGCCCCCGAGCGGCTCCGGTGATGAAGACGACCTTGTCCTGTACCCGGCCCATGCGGGTCTCCTCTCTGAATGCTCCGGCTGTGCTGCTCCGGTGTCGGTCCGGCGTTGGTCCGGCCCCTACCAGCCGATGAGCTGGTCCAGCAGGAGCGAGGTGGTCGAGAAGTAGTCGCCGTAGCCGCCCCGGAAGAACAGCAGCGGTGTCTTCGCCGACTCGACGCGCAGATCGCGGACCCGTCCCACGACCAGGAAGTGGTCGCCGATCTCGACGACCTGCTCGATCCCGCAGTCCACCCAGGCGACGACCCCGTCCAGCACGGGATTTCCGGCGGCGGACGGCTTCCAGGCGACGCCGTCGAACCGGTCGGTGCCCCTGGCCGCCAGTTTTCGGCTCAGCAGCTCCTGGTCGGCGGCGAGCACGTTGGCGCAGAAGCGCCCGGCGCCGAGGATCTTCGGCAGGGTTCCCGAGGAACGGTCCGCCAGGAACGACACCAGGGGCGGATCGAGGGAGACCGAGGTGAAGGACCCGACGACCATCCCCTCCGGCCGCTGACCGGCACCCTCCGTGGTGATGGCGACCACGCTCGTGGGGAAGTGGCCCAGCACGTCACGGAAGCGCAGTCCGTCGATCTCCCCGTCCGGCTGGCTCATACGACGTCTCCCAACTCTTGTCGCGGTGCGGACCGGAGGTCAGATCCCGATCCGCATCGGCGGCGACAGCTCCAGACCCATCCGGGCCAGGGTGTTCGCGTGATACGTCGAGCCGGGAACGTGGATCATGTGGTTGAGTCCCCCGTGCGCGTCCCGCCAGAGCCGCTGCAGTGGGTTGCCGCGCCGGAACGCGTTCCCGCCGGACCGTGCGACGATCTCGTCGAGGGCCGAGACGGCCCGCCAGGCACAGCGGATCTGGTTGCGCCGGATCTCCGACCGGTCCTCGACGCTCACCGGCTTTCCGGCGTCGACGAGATCGTAGATCCGGCTGATGCCGTCGATCAGCTGCACCCGGGACGCGGCGATCTCCGCGGCCGCCTCTCCGGCGGCGGAGAGCACGTACGGATCGTCACGGATCTGGGTCCCGGTCACGGAGACCCGGTCGCGCTGCTGGTTCACATGAGTGGCCAGCGCGCCCTCGCACATTCCGATGACGGCCGACGTGATCCCGAGCGGGAACATCGAGGTGAAGGGCAGCTTGTACACGGTCTCGTCGGCCCCGTTGCGTTCCGCGGCCACCGCGTCCTGGACGTCCTCCTGGCTGATCGCCCGGTGCTCGGGGATGAAGGCGTTGGTGACGACGACGTCCTTGCTGCCGGTGCCCGAGAGGCCGACCACGTCCCAGGAGTCGTCGATGATCTCGTAGTCCGAGCGGGGCAGGACCACGTGCAGCACGGTGATCGGCTGCGCCGGCTTGCCCTTGCCGTCACCGAGCAGCGCCCCCAGGAAGTCCCACTGACAGTGGTCGGCTCCCGAGGAGAACGGCCAGCGTCCGCTGAGGACGTACCCGCCGTCCACCGGGTCGGCGATCCCGTTCGGCATGTACGGCGACGCGATCCAGGTGTCCGGGTCCTCGCCCCAGATCTCCTGCGTGAGCCGCGGATCCATCTGCGCGGCCTCCCACGGGTGCACCCCGACGACGCCGGACACCCAGCCCGCCGCGCCGTCGTGCCGCGCCACCGCCATCACCGCTTCCGCGAAGTCCCGGGGATGCGCGACGTCACCACCGAACTTCGCGGGCTGCAGCATCCGCATCACGCCCGACGAACGCAGCAGCGCGACGGTCTCGTCGCTCAGCTTGCCGAGCTTCTCGTTCTCGTCGGCGAGTGCCGCGAGCTTCGGCCCGATCTCCTCGATCCGGTTCACCACTTCATGCGCCATGTCGCATACCTCCTGCTACTTCGTGGATCACGAACGGGCGTCCGGGCCGGGCGCCTTGCGGGTGAGGAACTCGATCGCGACGCGCTCGAAGTCGTACTTCCGCTCGACCTGCACCCAGTGCCCGCAGTGGGCGAAGCTGTGGAGCTCGATCTCGGGCAGCCACCGGTTCGCGAAGTGCGCCTGGTCGTACGGGAGCATGCGGTCGTCGCGGCCCCAGAGCATGAGCGTCGGGGTGGTGAAGCTCGCCGCGCGCGTCCACAGCGGCGTGTACGTCTCGCGCCGGCGAGGGTCGAACATCGAGCCGAAGATCGCCTTCATACGCCCGATCACGCCCTCGGCGGTGGCGTTGCGCATCCGTTCGTCGACCAGCTCGTCGGTGATCAGGCGGGGGTCGTGCACCATCGTCCTGATCCAGGCGACCATGCGCTCGCGGGTCGGGTCTTCGAGGAACTCGAACAGGCGGGAGAAGCCCTCGCTCGGTTCGGCCGCGAAGATTCCGACGGACAGTCCGCCCGAGCCCATGATGGCCATCCGCCGTACGCGCTCGGGGAATTGGGCGGCGAGTTCGGCGGCGACCGCGCCTCCCATGGAGTTGCCGACGAACGCCGCGGACTCGATGCCCAGGTGGTCCATGAAGCGGGCGATCCACCGGGCCGCGACCACCGGGTAGACCTCGTCGAGTTCGGGGAGTCCGGTCCCGCCGAAGCCCGGCAGGTCCGGCATGACCGTCCGGAACTGCTCGGCGAACACGGGCAGGTTGTCCCCGAAGTTCGACCAGGCGCTCACACCGGGCCCCGACCCGTGGAGCATGATCAGCGGCTCGCCCTCGCCCGCCTCGTGGTAGGCGAACGTGAGACCCTCGACGTCCTTCGTCACCAACGTCGATTCGTAGGTTGCACTCGTCATCGTCGTGGCCCTTTCAGGCAGAGAAGAGGTCGGTCCGGTGACGGCCGCGGGGCAGGGCGCCCCGCGTGCCCCGCGGCCGTCACCGGGTCACGGAGTCAGGCCGGCCGACGGCGAGGTGGACAGGAACTGACCGCCGGGGCCCACGTCGAGGACGTCGCCGTACCAGGTCTGCCCGAACTCCAGCTCGGGCAGCTTCCACTCGAGCGCTTCCCAGTCCGGGTCGAAGATGTGGTAGCCGCCGGAGTAGAGCTCGATGCGGTGGCCGGAGCCCGGGTCGTGGATGTACAGGTACATCGCCTGGCCGATGCCGTGCTTGCCCGGTCCCGCGCCGTAGGCGATGTCGAGATCGCGGATCTGGTCCGCCGCCGTCAGGATGTCGTGGAAGTTCTCGACGTTGAACGCCACGTGGTGGAACTGGCCAGGCGCGTCGTCGGCGCACACCCCGATGGCGAGGTCGTGCACCTGCGGTGTCACCGACAGCCAGGACGCCATGAGGATGTCCGGGGCCTGCGGAATCCGGGCGAACTCGCGGCGCTTGAAGCCCAGGGACTTGCGCAGCCACCCCTCGGCCTGGTTGACCGTGCTCGCGCTGGTCTGCAGGTTGATGTGGTCCAGGCGGCGCACGCCGAGTCCGCGGCGGCGCGAGCTGTTGCTCGGGACCTTGGAGCGGAGCGACTCCTCGGCCTCGGGCTTGTCGATCTCGTAGTACAGCTCGAAGGGATGCTCACTGCCCGGCACCAGGAAGCGGACGGCCTCACCCCGGCCGGCCTCGTGACCGGCGGCCAGCTCCAGCGTCTGGATGCCCTGCTCGGTGAGCTCCTTGTGGAACAGCTCCACGTCCTGCTTGCGCTTGACGCGGAAGCCGTACGCGTTCACCGTGGCCTCGGCCTGCTGGGTGAGGATGAGGGAGTGGTGCACGAGCTCCTGGTAACCCCGCAGATAGGCCTTGCCGCCCACCTGCTCGACGACCTCCATGCCGAGCAGGTCCCGGAAGAACCAGAGCGAGCGCTCCAGGTCCGGCGTGCCGAGGTTGATGATGCCCGCGTAGGCGATCTGCGGACCCGGGTCGTATTCGGGCTGAGTCATCTGCGCTCTCCTTCGAGTCGATAGTCAGCAGGGGATTCGGGCAGGAGCGGGGTCATGCCTCGGCGCGCAGGGTCAGCGCGATGTCGGTGAGCATGTCCTCCTGGCCGCCGACGAGCCCGCGTCGGCCGGCCTCGACGAGGATGTCGCGGGTGTCGACCTTGTAGAGCTGCGCCGCGTGCTCGGCATGCCGCAGGAAGCTGCCGTAGACACCGGCGTAGCCGATCGTGAGGGTCTCCCGGTCGACCCGCACCGGGCGGTCCTGCAGCGGACGGGCGAGGTCGTCCGCCGCGTCCTCCAGCTGGAACAGGTCGCAACCGGTCTCCCAGCCCAGCAGGTTGGCCACCGCGACGAACGGTTCGATCGGCGCGTTCCCCGCCGCCGCGCCCTGGCCGGCGAGCGAGGCGTCGACCCGGAAGGCGCCCTCCTCGACCGCGGCGACCGAGTTGGCCACCGCGAGGGAGAGGTTCTCGTGGGCGTGGATGCCGATCTGCGTCGCGGGGTCCAGCACGTCCCGGTAGGCGCGGACCCGGTCCCGGACGTCCTGGGTGGTGAGCCGGCCGGCGGAGTCGGTGATGTACACGCAGTGCACCCCGTACGACTCCATGAGGCGGGCCTGGGCGGCGAGTTCGGCCGGCCCGGTCATGTGGCTCATCATCAGGAAGCCCGACACGTCCATGCCGAGCGCGCGGGCCTCGGCGATGTGCTGCGCGGCGACGTCGGCCTCGGTGCAGTGGGTGGCGATGCGCACCGAGCGCACGCCGAGCTCGTGGGCCCGGCGCAGTTCGGCGATGGTGCCCACCCCGGGCAGCAGGAGCGTGGTGATGACCGCCCGGGAGGCGTTGGCGACGGCGGCCTCGATCCACTCCCAGTCGGTGTTGCTGCCGGGCCCGTAGTTGAGACTCGCGCCGGCCAGGCCGTCGCCGTGGCTGACCTCGATGGCGGCGACGCCGGCGGCGTCCAGGGCCGCGACGATCCGGCCGACCTGTTCGGGCGCGATCCGGTGGCGGATGGCGTGCATTCCGTCCCGGAGGGTGACGTCCTGGACGTAGACCTTCGTGGTCGTGGTCGCGGGCGCGCTCGTGTCCGTGGTCATGCCGCCACCTCCGCCGGCCGTTCGGCGATCCGTTCCGCGACGCGTTTGGCGGCGGAGGTCATGATGTCGAGGTTCCCGGCGTAGGCGGGCAGGTAGTGTGCCGCCCCCTCGACCTCCAGGAACACCGACACCTTGGTGTCGACCGGACCGGTCCCCGGTGGCAGGAGGGTCGCCATGTCGTCCGCTTCGACGGGGGTGAACTGCACCTCCTGCACCAGCCGGTAGCCGGGCACGTAGGCCGCCACCTCGGCGACCATCCGCTCGATCGACGCGCGCACCTCGTCGTGGTCGGCCCGGCCGATCAGACAGAACACCGTGTCGCGCATGATCAGGGGTGGCTCGGCGGGATTGAGGATGATGATCGCTTTGCCCCGGCGGGCACCGCCCACCGCTTCGATGGCGTGTGCGGTCGTCTCGGTGAACTCGTCGATGTTGGCCCGGGTGCCGGGTCCCGCGGAGCGGGAGGCGACCGACGCGACGATCTCCGCGTACGGCACCTCGGTCACCCGCGAGACCGCCGCGACGACGGGGATGGTGGCCTGCCCGCCACAGGTGACCATGTTGATGTTCGGGGCGTCGAGGTGCTCGTCGAGGTTGACCGGCGGGATCACGTACGGTCCGAGCGCCGCCGGGGTCAGGTCGACCAGCCGCCGCCCGTGGGGCTCCAGCAGCCGCGCGTTCGCCTCGTGCGCGGCGGCGCTGGTGGCGTCCAGGACGATCCGCACGTCCTCGAACTCGGGCATCTTCAGCAGCCCCGCCACACCGTCCGACGTGGTCGCGACGCCCATCCGGGCGGCCCGGGCGAGGCCGTCGGAGGCGGGGTCGATGCCCACCATCGCGAGCACTTCCAGGGTCGGTGAGGTGCGCTTGATCTTGATCATCAGGTCGGTTCCGATGTTGCCGGAGCCGACGATCGCGACTCCCACGCGATCCGTCATCAGTCGTCCTCTCCAGAGAAGCGTGCGGTGACCGTGCCCAGTGGCTCGATCGCCACCTCGAAGACGTCGGACGGCCGCACCGCGACCATCGGGCCGAGGGCGCCCGAGAGCACCAGGTCCCCGGCCCGCAGCGGGGAACCGAACTCGACGGCCGTGGCCGCGAGCCAGGTCAGCGCGTTGAGCGGATCGCCGAGACAGTCGCGCCCGGTGCCCTTCGACACGACCTCGCCGTCCCGTCGCATGGTCATGCGGGCCTCGGCGGGATCGAAGGAGTCCAGGGGCAGTCCGCGGTCGCCGAGCACGAACACTCCGGAGGAGGCGTTGTCGGCGACCGTGTCGGTGATGCCGATCCGCCAGTCGGCGATCCTGCTGTCGACGATCTCCACGGCGGGGTAGGCCAGTTCGACCGCGGCGCGCACCTCGGCCGGGTCCTCGGCGGTGGTCAGGTCGCTGCCGAGGAGGAAGGCGATCTCGGCCTCGGCCTTCGGCTGCAACAGCCGGCGGTAGGGGACGACTTCGCCGTCCGCGTACCGCATGTCGGCGAAGAGTACACCGAAATCCGGCCGGTCGACCCCGACCTGCGACTGGACCGCTGCGGAGGTCAGCCCGATCTTACGGCCGATCAGACGGCCCCCGGCGGACAGGCGGCGTGCGGTCACGGCCTGCTGCACCTCGTACGCCAGCCCGATGTCGCCCGGGCCGATCAGGTCGACGACGGGCGGGCACGCCCGGCCCGAACCGCTCGCCCCCTCCAGGCGATCGGCCGCCGCGCGCACGGCGTCCGCCCGCGCGCTCACGAGGTCCTCCCGGGGATCCTGCCGCTGTACGGGACGGACGCGGCCGGGCGGCCGGGCTCCTGCGGTACGGCGTTCACCAGCCGTTTCGCGTCCGCGACCAGGGTGACTTGGTCCATTGCACTTCCCACGTCTTCGTCCATCACGGGGTCATCGTTCCGTCTGCGACCCGACGGCGGACGGGGCGCGTCCGCTGAGCGGGACAGCATCGATCACGCGGCCGGGACCGGGTGGGCGGTGGCCGTCAGACGCCGGGATATCTCCGCGGCGGTCCACATGACCCGGTACTTGAGCTCCTCGACCCGCACCCGTTCCCGGGGACCGCACACGGAGACCGCCGCCACGGCCGTGTCGAGTTCGAGGATCGGCGCCGCGACGCACGCCACGCCAGGGACCACCTCACCGACCTCGGTTGAGTATCCGCAGTTGCGGATCCTGACCATCGCCGCCTCCAGGGCCTCCTGGGTGGCGATGCTCGCGGGCGTCCGGCGGCACAGACCCTCCTTGAGGTACTGGTCGACCACCGGCCTCGGGGAGTACGCCAGGAGCACCTTGCCGACCCCCGTGCAGTGGGCGGGGAGCCGGCCGCCGACGCGGGACGGCAACGTGCTGCCGAACGCCCCGCCGACCTTCTCCAGGTAGACGACGTCGTGCTCGTCGAGCAGCGCGAGGTGCACCACATGCCCGGTGGACGCGCGCAGTTGCTGCATGAAGGGCCGGGCCACGTCGGTGAGCCGGGTGCGGTGCACGACCAGGCTGCCGATCTCGAACATGCGCAGACCGAGCGTGTACTCGTTGTCGTGCCGCTGGAGCCAGCGGGCGCTGACCAGTTGCTGGAGGATCCGGTGCACGGAGGAGCGGGGAAGGCCGCTGCGCGAACTGATCTGCCCCAGCGTCAGCATCCCTCCGGAGCGCTCGAAGACGCCGAGGATCAGGACGACCCGATCGACCATGCTCGCCGGACCATCGGACATGTGCGACCTCCTTGTGCACACCTCACGCCGGCCGATTGCGGCACCTCCTTGTGCCGCCAATCGGACGACTGACACCCATAGTGCCCCCCAGTACGAGAAATCAGTAGCCCTAATAGCCATTGACACTGCGATGGATGGCAGCCACCATCCGTGCAGTACGCGATGGTGACAGGCGGCTCCGCCCAGGGATGGGGCAAGGAGCGGCCCAGTCGCGGCGCTGTCACTCCGCGCCGTGCTTCACGACGAGCCAGTCGGATTCCGGATCACTAATTACCGTGAGCGAGGCCGACGGCCTCCGCGGGTCCGTTCCCTACGTGGAGGTCAATGGTGACTCTCAATGAGGACAACCACGACGAGACGTACGACGTCATCGTCGTCGGATCGGGCGGAGGCCTGGTCGGGGCCTATGTGGCGGCGTCGCGCGGCCTGCGCACGCTGGTCATCGAGAAGACCGACCTGGTGGGCGGCACGACCGCCTACTCCGGTGCGGGTCTGTGGTTTCCGGGCTCCGCGCCGGTGCGGCGGGCCGGTCTCGACGAGAGCGTCGAGGAGGCCAGGACGTATCTGCGCACCATCGTCGACGACAGCTCCCGGGAACCGCTCCAGGACGCCTACTTGCGGGCCGGCGTCCAGCTGATCGACGAACTCGAGAAGAACCCGTGGTTCCAGTCGTTCGTGCACGCCCCTGTGCCGGAGTACTACGCGTCGGTCCCCGGCGCGTCCCCCACGGGACACACCGTCTTCCCGCCGCCGCTCCCCGTCGCCGAGCTCGGAGAGAACACCCGGCTGGTCCGCACCTCCATCCCCGCCGAGCGGTGGGGCGTCGACGAGGGCCCGGTCCTCAGCGGCGGCCGCGCGCTGATCGGCAGGGCGCTCTCGGCGTTCCTGGAGACCGGTCACGGTTCGCTCCGCCTCGACACCGCGCTGCAGAGCCTGCTCGTCGAGGACGGCAGGGTCGTCGGCGTGGAGGCGGTGAGCGACGGCGAACGGGTCAGGTTCCGCGCCGAACGCGGCGTGATCCTCACCGCCGGCGGCTTCGAGCGCAACCGCGAACTGCGCGCGAAGCACCAGCCGTTCGACCAGGCCAGTCAGTGGTCGCACGGCGCCCCGGGCAACACGGGCGACGCGCTCCTGGCCGGGATCGCGATCGGTGCCGCCACCGACCTGCTCGACGAGGCCTGGTACGTCCCGGGCCTCGTGCAGCCGGACGGCCGTCCGACCTTCCAGTCCGGCATGCGGGCCGGGATATGGGTCAACGGCGCCGGCGAACGCTTCATGAACGAGGCGGCCCCCTACGACCAGGCCGGGCACGAGATCGTCCGCCTGCACACGACGACGGGTGTCTCCCACGTCCCCGTGCACTGGGTTCTGGACCAGCGCCAGCTCGACCGGGACAGCTTCGGCGGCCCGGCCGACCAGCCGGTGGCCCCCGAGTGGTTCGAGTCGGGCGCGCTGAAGAAGGCCGACACCCTTGAGGAACTGGCGAAGCTGATCGACGTACCGCTCGACGCGCTGCGCAAGACCATCGAGGAGTACAACGGCTACGCGCACACCGGGGTCGACGAGAAGTTCCATCGTGGCGAGACGCCCTGGGACCAGATGTTCCAGTACGTGCTGCCCTTCCCCTACATACCCGAGCTGAACCACCCGGCGCCGCCCACCCCGGACTGGCCGAACGCGCTGCTGCTTCCGCTCGACACCCCGCCGTACTACGTCGCGACCATCGTCCCGTCCGACATCGGCACCAAGGGCGGCCTGAAGACCGACGAGCACGCGCGGGTGCTGCGCCCGGACGGGCAGCCGATCGCCGGGCTCTACGCGGCCGGGAACACCGCGGCCGCGATGTCGGGGCGCGTCTACCCGGGCGCCGGGACCCCGATCGGTTCGAGCGTCGCCTTCGCGTATCTCGCGGTGCTCGACCTCGCCGACGCGGTCGTCTGACTCACCGGAACGAGATCAAAGGAGATCCGTCATGCATCAAGACAGGTACATGAAGTTGCAGCGCTTCTCGGCGTGGTGCGGCTTCATCCTGCTCGTGGGATTCATGGCCGCCTACACCACCGGTGGCCTCATCACGCCCATGGACCCGACACTGAGCTCCGACGAAGTCGTCGAGTGGCTGAAGGACAACCAGACGGGGATCCTCGCCTGCGTCGCGATCATGGTCCTGACCGTCCCGTTCGAGTACCCGTTCGTCGTCGTGACCAGCTTGCAGCTCAAGAGGATCGAGGGCGGCTGGGGCCTGCTGTCCATGACCCAGGTCCTCACCGGTGTGGTCGCGCCGATCGGGTTCTTCTTCCCGCTCGCGATCCTCTCCGCCGCGGCCTATCGACCGGAGCGTCACTCCGCCGACGTCCTGTCCGCGATGGTCGACATCTACTGGCTCATGCTGGTGGGCAACGCCTGCATCTTCGTCCTGCAGGTCTGGTGCATCGGATACGGAGCACTCATCGACCGCCGCGCCAAGCCGATCTTCCCCCGCTGGTTCGGCTGGCTGAACATCGTGCTGGGGGTGGCCCTCATCCCGGGCGCCTTCGTCTACCTCAACAAGACCGGGCCGTTCGCGTGGAACGGACTGCTCGCGTACCTGATCCCGACGATCGTGTACACGATCTGGAAGATCGCCACGCCCGCCATGCTGCTGCGTGCCATCAAGCACGAGGAGGCCGAGCTCGCGGAGGCGAAGGAGAAGCCGGAGGCGACGGCACAGCTGGCGGCTTCGTGACGGTGCGACCCGCCGCTCGCGCAAGGATGTGGAGACCCGCCGTTGCCAACGGCGGGTCACCGCGCGTTCCTCAGCAGCATCGCCCCGGACGGCACCCCGCCGCCAGAGGTGACGACGGCGACCCGGGCGCCCTCGACCTGACGCCCGTGGGCCTCGCCGCGCAGTTGCAGCATGGCCTCGCGCACGAACCCGTATCCGTGCAGCCGGCCCGCCGAGAGCTGCCCGCCGTGCGGGTTGAGCGGGAGCCTGCCGTCGAGCGCGATCGTCTTGCCTCCGGCGATGAAGTCGGTCGCCTCGCCCGGCCCGCAGAATCCGAGGCCCTCCATCCAGGACAGGGCGTTGAACGTGAACCCGTCGTAGAGCAGGGCGACATCGACGTCGGCGGGCGTCAGGCCGGTGCGGCTCCACACGTGGGCCGAGGGGCCGAACGACTGCGGGGTGTGGGTGAGGGTGTCCTGGTCCCAGCTGAGCCGTTCCAGGATCGCCGTGCCGACCGCCTCGACCAGGACGGGCGGCTTCGGGCGGTCCGCGGCGGTCTCCACGGCCGAGACGACGACGGCCACCGCGCCGTCGCACGGGACGTCACAGTCGTACAGCCCGAACGGCGTGGACACCATGCGGGCGTCGAAGTAGTCGTCCAGGGTCAGCGGTTCGCGGTAGAGGGCCTCCGGGTTGCGGGCCGCGCCCGCCCGCGTGGTGACGGCGATCGCGCCGAGGGCCTCCCGGCCCACCCCGTAACGGTGCATGTAGTGCGAGGCGTTGCAGGCGATCCACTGCGCGGCCGACACCGCCCCGAACGGGCTGCGCCACTCGAACATCCCGGTGGCGCGGCCGCCGGCCGGCTCCCACTGGCCGGACCGGACCAGCGCGGCGTGCGAGGACTCCCAGACCGTACGGAAGCACAGCACATGCCGGCACAGCCCCGAGGCGACCGCGAGCATCGCCGCGGTGATCGAGCCGATCTGCCCGGGCACCTCGCTGCCGCCGTTGACCCACGTGGGACGCAGCTGCAACGCTTCGGACAGCGCGGTGATCCCGCCCTCGCTGAGGCCCGTCGGGCTCACCGCCGGATACGTGGACAGCCCGTCGATCTCGTCGAGTTCGAGCCCCGCGTCCGCCACCGCGGCCAGACACGCGTCGACGGCCATCGAGACCGGGTCGGCCATGAGCCGCCGGCCCACCCGGGACTGGCCGACGCCGGTCAGCGCCACCCGGTCCTCGTACTTGTGGGGCGAGGCCATGGGCCGCAGGGCCGAGCGGACCTCGCGCTGCGCGGGCAGCGGACCGGGGCCCTCGGCGGCCTCGGTCTCCAAGTCCGGCTCGAACAGCGGGACATACAGGTCGTCGTGCCGCTCGAAGCGCACCCGGACCCGCATCCCGACGCGCACCGCGTCCGGCTCGCACCCGACGATGTTGGTCGTCAGCCGAGCCCGGTCGTCCTCGGCCAGGGCGACCACGGCCACGACGTACGGCGGCGGGAACGAGGGCAGCCAGCTCTGGTGGGTGACGCTGAATCCGACGACCACCGCCTTGCCGGAGACCGGCGCGAGCGACACCTCGCGGCCGCGACAGGACGGGCACACCGGCAACGGCGGATGGAAGCGGCGCCCGCAGTCGCCGCACCGGGAGATCCGCAGGCCGCCGTCGGCTCCGGCCCTCCAGAACGCGGCGCTGGCGAGCGTCGGTTGGGGCAGCGGGCGGACCGGTGCGGGGACGGCCATGTCGAGACCCTTCGAGTCGTTCACGATATGGGTGACCTTAATGGACGCAGCATATGGCCCAAGTCCCCACGGAACGCCGGTCTTTCTCGAAAGTCGGAGTCAGAACAGTATACGCAATGCAGCGGCGGATGTAGAGTCTGGATGCCAGCGCGCCTGGTGTGCGGCTGTGCACTGCGTGTGTTCGGGGCGATCACGACGAGGGAGCGCGACGATGCCGTTGCAGCCTTGGATGAAACTCCTGTCGACCGACGACCATCTGATCGAGCCCCCGCGGTTGTGGTCGGACCGATTGCCGGCGAAGTACCGGGAGGCGGGCCCGCGGAGCGTGGAGCGACCGCGGGGCGAGGGCCAGGCCCCGGCGGAGGTGTGGGTCTACGAGGACCGCGTCTACCCCTACATCGGACTGAACGCGGTCGCGGGCAAGAAGCCCGAGGAGTTCGGCATGGAGCCGACCCGCTACGACGAGATGATCCCCGGGTGCTACGACCCCAAGGCCCGGCTGCGGGACATGGACCTCGACGGGGTGTGGGGCGCGCTCTGCTTCCCGTCCTTCCCGGGGTTCTCAGGCCACGTCTTCCTGGACGGCAAGGACCGTGAGCTGGCACTGCTGTGCGTGCAGGCGTGGAACGACTTCGTCCTCGACGAGTGGTGCGCCACCGCGCCGGGGCGGCTCATCCCGCTGGTCATCATGCCGATGTGGGACGTGCAGCTCTGCGTCGCGGAGATCCACCGGACCGCCGCCAAGGGGGCGAAGGCGATCTCCTTCCCGGAGAACCCCGCCCCGCGCGGCCTGCCGTCCTTCCACACCGACTACTGGGACCCCATGTTCTCGGCGGCCGAGGAGACCGACATGCCCCTGTGCCTGCACTTCGGCACCTCGGGCAAGCCGCCGAAGACGGCCGAGGAGGCCCCGTTCGCGGTGACGATCACCCTGTTCGGCTGCAACGCCATGTTCGCCACGGCCGACCTGCTGTTCTCCCCGGTGCTCCACAAGCATCCCAAGCTGAAGATCGGCCTGTCCGAGGGCGGGATCGGCTGGATCCCCTACCTGCTGGAGCGCGCCGACGGCACCTGGGAGCGGCACCGCTTCTACCAGAACGTCAACCAGAGCGTGCGGCCCTCGGAGCTGTTCCACAAGCACTTCCACGGCTGCTTCATCGACGACCGGTTCGGTGTGGAGGTACGGCACCACGTCGGCGTCGACAAGATCACCTGGGAGTGCGACTACCCGCACTCCGACTCGTACTGGCCCAAGAGCCGCGCCTACGCGGCGGAGGTCCTCGCCGAGGTGCCGGACGACGAGGTGCACAAGATCGTGGAACTGAACACCCGCCGTCTCTACAACCTCCCCGCATGAGCAGGCGGCCGGAGTCCGAGCGCTCGGACTGGACGGACCTGGACCTGCTGACCCGCGAGGAGGCATCCGAGCGGCTCCGCACGGAGATCACCGAGACCGAGACGCGCCTCGCCGAACTCGGCGACGGCGACCGGGCGGAGCGCGCTCTCCTCGAGCCCCGGCTGCGGGCCCTGCGCGAGGCCGTCGACGAACTGGCCGGGCCGAACGGAGGCTGACCATGGGGCGGGTAGCGGACAAGGTCGCACTCATCACAGGAGCGGCCCGCGGCCAGGGCCGGTCGCACGCGGTGCGGCTGGCGGAAGAAGGAGCGGACGTCGTCGTCACCGACGTCTGCCATGACATCAGCGACGAACTGCGGTACGCGCTCGCGACGAAGGACCAACTGGAAGAGACCGCGGAGTTGGTCCGGGCGACCGGCCGCCGGTGCGTCGCCGTGCAGGCCGACGTCCGTTCGGTCGCCGAGGTCCGGGCCGCCGTAGACGCGGCCACCACCGCATTCGGCCGGCTCGACGTGGTGGTGGCGAACGCCGGCATCATGACCATCGGGAGCGCCTGGGAACTGTCCGAAGAGGCCTGGGACGTCGTCATGGACGTCAACCTCAAGGGCGTCTGGAACACGACACGGGCCGCGATTCCCGGGATGATCGAGGCCGGGTCGGGCGGATCGATCATCATCACCAGCTCGGCCGCCGGAATCCGGGGCCATGTGCCCTACGCCCACTACGTGGCCAGCAAGCACGGTGTGGTCGGCCTGATGAAGGCGCTCTCCAACGAACTCGCCCCGCACGCGATCCGCGTGAACACCGTGCACCCCACCGGGGTGAGCGACACGGGGATCACCGTCGGCGAGCCCATCGAAGAACTCGCGGCGCGCGAACCGCTCTTCGCCCTGGCCGCGATGAACCCCCTCGCCCCGTACGTCGAACCGCGGGACGTGTCGAACGCCGTGCTGTTCCTGGCGTCGGACGAGGCGCGGTACGTCACGGGCCTGCAGTTCACCGTCGACGCGGGCTCGACGAACAAGCCGTAGCGACGGCATCCCACCGGCATACCACGGCAGCTGACGGCATCTCGTGCGAAGGGGCGGAGGGGCGAAGATGAGCGCAGTCCACACGGTCGGGTTCCTCGGCGCCGGGCAGATCGGCGAGCCGATGGTCGAACGCCTGCTGGCGGCCGGTCACCGGGTCCGCCTCCACGCCCGCCGCGCCGAGGTCCGCGACCGGCTCTCGGCCGCCGGCGCGGAACTAGTCGACGACGTACGGGACATCGCCGCCTGCGACGCCGTCGTCAGCTGCCTGTACAGCGACGACCAGATGCTCGACGTGCTGCCCGAGGTGGTCGCGGCCATGGACGCCGGCACGGTGCTGCTGTCGCACACCACTGGGGCCCCAAAGACGCTGGACCGCCTGGACGCGTTCGCGCCCGGCGGCAGGGCCGCGATCGTCGACGCCGCGTTCAGCGGAACGGCGGACGCGGTCCGCGCCGGCCGCCTCACCGTCTTCCTCGGCGGTGAAGGCGAACACCTGGTGACGGCACGTCGGATCGTCGGCGCCTACGCCGACCCCGTGGTCACGACCGGCAAGCGCGGTTCCGCGCTGCGGGTGAAGCTGCTCAACAACCTGCTGTTCGCCGCGATCACCCAGGTGACCCTGCGCGGACTGGCAGCCGGCCGCGCGTTGGGCGTCGCGGAGGACACCCTGCTGGAGGCCCTCGCGGTCAGCAGCGGGGGAAGCACCGCAGGGCGGTACATCGCCGCACGAGGCGGAGCAGAGCCGTACACCGCCGCGGTCGCGCCCTTCCTCCGCAAGGACCTGGCGGCCTGCCGGGCCACCGCCGCCGAAGCGGGCCTGGATCTCTCGGAGTTGCTGGCCGCGGCGCAGGACGGGCCGATGGACCTCGGCGAGGTCACCGCCCTCGAGAACGGAGTGGTTCGATGAAGATCACCATTGACACGCAACTGTGCTCCGGGCACGCGCGGTGCGCGGCCACCGCCCCGGAGCTGTTCGAACTCGACGACAGCGGATACGCCGTCCCCCTCGACGGGGAGGTCCCGGCGGGCCGCGAGAAGGAAGCCCGTGAGGGGGCCTGGGCCTGCCCGGAGCGAGCCATCACCGTCGAGTGACGTACGGCCGTCTTTTCCAGCAAGCAGACAAGGAGGCCGGTGGCATGCACCGACCGATGGAGGGCGTGCGGGTCCTGGAAGTCGCGCAGTTCACCTTCGTGCCCGCGGCGGGTGCGGTGCTCGCGGACTGGGGAGCCCAGGTCATCAAGATCGAGCACGCCGAGCGGGGCGACGGCCAGCGCGGACTGACGCGGGTGCTCGGGCTGCCGGTGGCGAGCGAGGACTCGTCGTTCTTCCCGATCATGGAGGGGCCCAACCGCGGCAAGCGCAGTGTCGGGCTGTCCCTGGAGAAGCCGTCCACACGGAGGGTCTTCGAGGAACTGGTCCGGTCGAGCGACGTGTTCCTCACCAACTTCCTGCCCGAGGCGCGGGCCAAGCTGAAGATCGACCTCGACGATGTCAGGGCCGTCAACCCGGACATCATCTACGTACGGGGAAGCGGCTTCGGCGTCCGAGGCACGGAGAGCAACAAGGGCGGCTACGACAGCACCGCGTTCTGGTCCCGCGGCGGCAGCGCGGCCGGCGTGACCCCGCCCGGAGCCGATCGCATGACGCGGATGCCGGCCGGTGCCTACGGCGACTCGCTGGGCGGAATGACGATCGCGGGCGGAATCGCCGCGGCGCTCTACGCACGCCGGGTCACGGGCGAGCCGTCGGTGGTCGACGTGTCGCTGCTCGGTGTCGGCGCGTGGGCCACCCAGTACTCGGTGAACCAGGCGCTGATGTTGGGCGGGCCGGTGCCGCCGCGGCAGTACCCCAAGCACGGTTCGGCGACCAATCCGCTGGTCGGCGCCTACCGCACGTCCGACGGCCGGTGGCTGGAGTTCTCGATGCTCCAACCCGGCCGCTACTGGCCCGAGTTCTGCCGGCTCGCCGGCCGGGAGGACCTCGCGGCCGACGAACGCTTCGACACCGTCGACAAGATCATGGCGAACGCCGGTGAGGCCGCCCAGATCGTCGCCGAGATCATCGGCGGGCGGACCTTCGCCGAGTGGACCGAGGTGCTGTCCCGGGGCGAGGGCCAGTGGGCCGCCGTACAGAACGCGTGGGAGGTGGGGCAGGACGAGTCGCTGCGGGCCAACGGCCTGATCGCACCGATCGAGGACGCGGACGGGCAGCGGCGCGAACTGGTCGCCAACCCCGTCCAGTTCGACGAGACACCGGTGTCCCTGACCCGCGCGCCCCAGTTCGCCGAGCACACCGACGAGATCCTGCGCGAACTCGGCCTCTCCGACGAGGAACTCCTCCAGCTGAAGATCGAAGGCGCCGTCACCTGACGCGCGATCCCCCCACTTCGCTCCGACACCTCGGGACACAGACATGGACGAGTCGGTCAGGCGTGTCATCTCCTCACCTCGGGTGAAACTGTCCGTCGCGCTGGTCACCGGTGCGGGACTGCTGCTCGGCGGATGCGGAAACGACGGTGGCTCGGACGCCACCGAGAGCAAGGAGGTACCGGCCGCGCTGGCGAGTGCCTTCCCGGGCACGGCGGCCACCGGCGCACCGGTGAAGGTCGGCCTCATCACCAACGAGGGCGGCGCCGGCATCAGCCAGCCCGAGACCAGGGAGGCCGCCGAAGCGGCCCGGAAGTACGCCAACGACAACCTCGGCGGCATCGCGGGCAGACCGGTCGAGTTCGTCGTCTGCAAGACGAAGGAGGAACCGGCGACGGCACGGGACTGCGCGAACCGGATGGTCGAGCAGAAGGTCGCCGCGGTCGTCCTCACCAGCAGCGGTCTGGGCGGCTCCATGGTGCCGATCGTGACCCAGGCCGGCATTCCCTGGGCGACCGCCATCGCCACCAGCAGCGCCGAGGGCACCAGCACCGGCTCCTTCTCCTGGACGGGCGGCTTCCCGGCGACCCTCACCTCGATGGCCGAATACGCCAAGGAGAAGGGCTACAAGAAGGTCGCCGCCTTCGTCATCGACGTACCGTCGGCCATCGGCGGCGCCGAGGCCATCGGCAAGCCGGTCTTCGCCCGGGCCGGCGTCGACCTGCGGATCGTGAAGATCGCACCGGGCACCCCGGACGCCTCTCCCCAGGTGAGCGCCGCGCTGCGGAACAAGCCCGACGCCATCGGCATCGTCGGCGAGTCGACGGTGTGCACCTCCGTGCTCCAGGCGATGACCGCACTCGGCGGCAGCACCGAACGCATGGTCCTCCAGCCCTGCATGGCACCCGAGGTCGTCGACGCCGTGGGCGCGGGCATGGAGGGCGCCCAGGTGTTCAGCAGCTTCGACGCGGCCAGCGAAGACCCCGAGGCCCAGCTGTACCGGCAGGTGATGAAGCAGTACAGCCCCGACACACCCGTCGAGGGCTACGCGGCGGTCGGATACCAGGGCGTCCTCGGACTGGTGCGCGCACTGCACGACCTCAAGGGCGACGTCACGCCGGCAGCCGTCACCAAGACGCTGCAGTCGGCCAAGGACGTCGTACTGCCCGCGGGCCACGGCACCACGTTCACCTGTGACGCCACGGCCGTACCGGGCCTGAAGGCGGCCTGCTCGGCGAAGTCGGTCACGGGCACGCTCACCGGCGGCGAGCTCGAGGACGTGCACACCGTCGATCCCAGCTCGCTGTTCGCGAAGTAGCCGGAACACCGGGAAGGAACGGGTGCGCCGATGAGCCAGTACGTCGTGTTCCTGCTGCTGGGACTGGGAAACGGGGCCGTGTTCGCCGCACTCGCGCTGGCACTGGTCCTCACTTACCGCAGCTCGGGCGTGGTCAACTTCGCCACCGGGGCGATCGCCCTGTACAGCGCCTACACCTACGCGTTCCTGCGCCGGGGTGAGCTGCTGGTGCCCGTACCGGGCCTGCCGCACACGGTCGGCCTCGGCGAACCCCTCGGGCTGGTCCCGGCCGCGGTGCTCGTGCTGCTGCTCGCCGCCCTCCTCGGCGTCGTGCTGTACGGCTTGGTCTTCCGGCCGCTGAGGGCCGCGCCGCCGGTGGCGAAGGCCGTCGCCTCGATCGGCGTGATGCTGGTGATCCAGGCCGTGCTCGTGGCACGCGTGGGCACCGCGTCCGTGTCGGTCGAGGCCATCCTGCCGAACGACCCGCTGGAGTGGGGCGGGACGCGCATCCCCGGCGACCGGCTGTGGTTCGCCGCGGTCGTCGTCGTACTCACCCTGCTGCTGGCGCTGGTGTTCCGGCTGACCCGGTTCGGGCTGGCCGCCCGCGCCGCGGCGGAGTCGGAGAAGGGCGCCCTCGTCAGCGGGCTGTCACCGGAGCGCATCGCGACGACGAACTGGGCGCTCAGCTCGGCCATCGCCGGCCTGGCCGGCATCCTCATCGCGCCGATCGTGCCCCTGGTCCCCATCTCCTACACCCTGTTCATCGTGCCGGCCCTCGCCGCGGCCCTGGTCGGCAACTTCACCGCGCTGCTCCCCGCCGTGGGCGCCGGACTCGCCATCGGGATGCTCCAGTCGGAACTGCAGTTCCTGCAGGGCACCTGGTCGTGGCTGCCGCAGAGCGGCCTGGCCCAACTGGTGCCGCTGGCCGTGATCCTGGCCTACCTCGTGGTCCGCGGACGGCCGCTGCCCACCCGGGGCATGCTGATCCGCCAGACGCTGGGGCGCGCACCCCGGCCCGACCGCCTCCTGATCCCGGCCGTCGGCGGCACGCTCCTCGGTGTCGTCCTCCTCTTCGCCACCCGGGGCAGCATCCGCGCCGCCGTCATCACCTCGCTGACGCTGGGGGTGATCTCGTTGTCGCTGGTGGTGGTGACCGGCTTCGCCGGGCAGATCTCGCTGGCCCAGCTCACCCTGGCCGGGGTCGGCGCGTTCAGCCTGAGCAGACTGACCACGCAATGGGACGTCCCGTTCCCCGTGGCGCCGCTGCTGGCGGCCGTGGTGGCGATGGTGATCGGCGTGGTGATCGGGCTGCCCGCCCTGCGCATCCGCGGGCTGCCGGCGGCGGTGGTGACGGTCGCGCTCGCGGTGGCCCTGGAGGCCTTCTGGTTCCGCAACACCGAGTTCAACGGCGGCCTGGACGGCGCGACCGTCTCCGCGCCGCACCTGTTCGGGATCGACCTGGGCATCGGCGCCGGCGCGGACTACCCGCGCATCCCGTTCGGACTGCTGTGCCTCGCCGTGCTGTTGCTGGTCGGACTGGGCGTGGCGTGGCTGCGCCGCAGCCGGCTCGGTGCGGCGATGCTGGCGGTGCGGGCCAACGAGCGGTCGGCCGCCGCGGCCGGGATCGACGTGGCCCGTACGAAGATCATCGCCTTCGCGATCGGGGCGTTCGTCGCCGGGCTCGGCGGCGCCCTCATCGGGTACCAGCAGACCGTCGCCGACGCCGAGATGTTCACCGCGATCGGCGGCCTCGGCCTGTTCGCCACCGCGTACCTGGCGGGCATCACCGCCCTGTCCGGTGGCGTCGTGGCCGGGGTGATGGGAGCCGGCGGGCTGGTGGCCGTCGCGCTGGACCGGGCCCTGTCCTTGGGGGACTGGTACGGCGTGATCATGGGCATCGGCCTGGTGCTCACCGTGATCACCAACCCGGAGGGCCTGGTCGGTCCCGCGCACGAACTGACGGCGAAGCTGCGCCGCGGACGCCGGCCCCTGGCGGCCGACCAGGACGCCGAGGTGCCGGCCGATACCGCACCGCAGATCCGGCCGCCGGTTCCCGAACCGGGCGAGGTCGTCCTGTCGGTGCGCGAGGTCGGGGTGCGCTACGGCGGTGTGGTGGCCGTCGACGCGGTCTCCTTCGAGGTGCGCGCGGGCGAGATCGTCGGCGTCATCGGCCCGAACGGCGCCGGCAAGACCACTTTGCTCGACGCGATCAGCGGATACCACCGCAGCACCGGGACCGTCGAGTTCGACGGGCGGCCCATCTCGTCGCTGGCCCCGCACCGGCGCAGCAGGGCGGGCCTCGGCCGCACCTTCCAGGGCATCGAGCTCTACGAGGATCTCAGCGTGGAGGAGAACGTGCTGGTCGGCGAGACCGCCGCCCGGCACGGCGGCGACCACGTCGGCCCCCCGAGCAAGCAGTGGTTCGAGGCGCTGCACCTGAGCCGCTTCCGCGACCGGCCGGCCCGCGAACTGTCCCAGGGCAGACGGCAGTTGGTGTCGGTCGCCCGCGCCCTGGCCGGCCGCCCCCGGATGCTCCTGCTGGACGAGCCCGCGGCCGGGCTGGACAGCTCCGAGAGCCGTTGGCTGGGCGACCGCCTGCGGGCTGTCCGGGCCGCCGGCGTGACGGTCCTGCTCATCGACCACGACATGGGGCTGGTGCTCGACGTGTGCGACCGGATCGTCGTACTGGACCTCGGACAGGTGATCGCGGAGGGCACCCCCGCCGAGATCAAGGCCGATCCACGGGTCGCCGCCGCGTACCTCGGCACGGCCGAAGCTCCCAAGGAGGGTGTGCAGTGACCGTGTTGACCTGTGAAGGCGTGGACGCCGGCTACACCAAGGGACGACCGGTGGTGCGTGGCTTCGACCTGGAGCTGCTGCCGGGCGAGGTCGTCGCTTTGCTCGGGCCCAACGGGGCCGGAAAGACCACGCTGTTGCTCACGCTGGCGGGCCTCCTGCCGGGTCTCGGCGGAACGATCACCCTGGGCGGCGAACAGCTCCGCAGCGGACGGGCCCGGGCGGCCGCCCGGCGCGGACTGGTCCTCGTACCCGACGACCGGTCCCTGTTCACCCAGCTCACCGCGCGGGAGAACCTGACGATCGCCCGTCGGCGGGGCGGCAGCACCGTGGACCAAGTGCTCGAATACTTCCCGGGGTTGGGGCGACGGCTCAAGGTACCGGCCGGGATGCTTTCCGGTGGTGAGCAGCAGATGCTGGCACTGGGCAGGGCCCTGGTCCAGGACCCGCGGATCCTGCTCGTCGACGAGCTCAGCATGGGACTGGCGCCGGTGATCGTCGAGGAACTGCTGCCGGTGGTCCGGCGGATCGCCGACGGCACCGGCACGGCGGTCGTACTGGTCGAGCAGCATGTCCGACTGGCGCTGGAGGTGGCGGACCGAGCGGTGGTCCTGGTGCACGGGGAGACGGCACTGAGCGGATCCACCGCGCGGCTCGCGGCGGATCCGGGGCTGCTGGAGCGGGCCTATCTGGGCGAGCAGGTGGCCTGACCGAAGCGGGCGAGCAGGTGGCCCGACCGAGCGTCAGTACAGCCCGCCGTCCACCCGGATCAGCGCCCCCGTCGTGTAACTCGACGCGTCGCTCGCGAGGTAGAGCGCGGTGCTCACGATCTCCTCCGGTCTGCCGGGCCGGCCGAGCGCGCTGCGGGTGCTCTGCCGTTTCTCCTCCGGCCAGGCCTTGGAGATGTCGGTGAGGAAGGGGCCGGCCGAGATGGTGTTGACCCGCACCTTCGGGCCGTACTCCAGGGCGAAGACGGTGGTCAGCGCGTTGAGGGCGGCCTTGGCGCCCGCGTACGGCCCGAACCTGGGCTGTGGCATCAGTGCCCCCGAGGAGGAGACGTTGATGATCGAGCCGCCGTCGCCCTCGGCCATCCGTCGGCCGATCAGAGAGGCGAGCCGGAACGGCCCCTTGAAGTTGACGCCGATCACCTTGTCGAAGAGTTCCTCGCTGGTGTCGGCCGACGACGGGGCCACCGGTGACATCCCGGCGTTGTTGACCAGGACGTCGACCGTGCCGAACGCCTCGTACGCGGCGTCGGCGAGCCGCCCGAGGTCCTCCCAGTGCCCCACGTGGGCGGCGACCGGCAGGGCGCGTCGGCCCAGATCGCGGACTTCCTTGGCGGCCGCCTCGCACACGTCCTGCTTGCGGCTGGAGATGACGACGTCGGCGCCCGCGGTGGCGAAGGCCCGCACCATCTCCAGGCCGAGGCCCCGGCTCCCACCGGTGACCAGGGCGACCTTGCCGGTCAGGTCGAACAGGTCCGACGCGGCGAACCGGGTGGGTTCTCCCGTCACGCGTTCGCCTGTCACGCGTTCTCCCGTCATGCGTTCACCCGGCCCGAGAGGCTGTCGTCGTTGATGACGTGCGCGTACCGCTTGCGCACGGCGTCCAGCTTCGGCGGGATGTGCTCGCTGGGGAACAGCCCCTCGGCCGGGCGGTAGTTCTTCAGGAGCTGCTTGGCCACCGTGGTGCGATGCACCTCGGTGGGGCCGTCGGCGAGGGCGAGGTTGGGCACGGACATCCACCACTGCGCGAGCGGCAGTTCGCCGGTGGTGCCGAGCGAACCGTGCAGATGCAGCGCCCGCTGGATGACGTCGTGCAGCACCCTGGCCATGGCGACCTTGCACATCGCGATCTGGGTGCGGGCGGCGCCGTGCGGCTGGGTGTCGATGATCCACGCGGTGTGCAGCACCAGCAGCCGGAACTGCTGCAACTCGATCCAGGAGTCCGCGATGAACTGCTGCACGGCCTGCTTCTCGGCGAGAAGGGTGCCCTGAGTCCGGCGGGACAGCGCGCGTTCGCACATCATGTCGAAGGCCCGCGTGCACTTGCCGACCGTGCGCATGGCGTGGTGCACCCGGCCGCCGCCGAGGCGGGCCTGGGCGACCTTGAAGCCCTCGCCGGGGCCGCCGAGCATGGCGTCGAGGGGCACCCGCACCTGGTGGTAGCGGATGTAGGCGTGGATGCCCTCGTCGAGGGACTCGCGTTCGTCCATCGTGCCGACGTTGCGCTTGATCTCGATGCCGGGCGTCTCGGACGGCACGACGAACATCGACATCCGGGTGTGCGGCGGCGCGTCCGGATCGGTGACGGCCATGACGATGAGGAACGAGGCGAAGCGGGCGTTGGAGGAGAACCACTTCTCCCCGTCGATCACCCACTCGTCGCCGTCCCGCCAGGCCCGGCACTCGAACTCCTTGGGGTCGGCGCCGGCTTGGGGCTCCGTCATCGAGAAGGTGGAGACGATGTCGCCGTTCAGCAGCGGTTCCAGATAGCGGTCTTTTTGCTCCTGGGTGCCGAACATCGCCAGGATCTCGGCGTTCCCCGTGTCGGGGGCGGCGGTGCCGAACACGGTGGGCGCCCAGTAGGAGCGGCCGAGGATCTCGTTGAGGTGGGCGAGCTTGACCTGGCCGTAGCCCGGCCCGCCCCATTCCGGTCCGAGATGGCAGGCCCACAGGCCCTGCGCCCTGACCTGCTCCCGCAGCGGTCCGAGGATCGCGCGGGCCTTCTCGTTGCCCGTGTCGTACGGATCGCCGCCGTGCGGGAACAGCAGGTCCAGGGGTTCGACCTCCTCCCGTACGAAGGCCGCGGCCCAGTCCAGCTTGGCCTGGAACTCCGGTTCGATCGAGAAATCGAGCATCGCTCCTCCGAAGGGGATCAGCGGGTGAGACGGGTGAGCGCGGCGGCGAGCAGCAGCGGAATGCCGTGGCGCATCCGCTTCACCCGCTCGGTGACCTGGTCGCGGCGCACGGCGTTCTTGACCAGGAGTGCGGAGGCGGCGGCCTGCTTGTAGCGGACGAGGGCGTCGAACCAGTCCAGCTCCGCCACCGGTGCGCCGCTCGCCGACTCGTAGACGGCCAGCAGTTCGTCGGGTTCGAGCGTGGGGGCATCGGGTGCGACCGCCGTCGGATGCCCGGGGTCGGACATCAGCCGCAGCCACGCGAGATCCAGCCGCGGATCGCCGACCGACCAGATCTCCCAGTCGATCACCGCACGGATCCCGGTGCCGACGCACTGCATGTTGCCCAGCCGCCAGTCACCGTGCAGCACGGCGGGTGTCAGCGGCGCGGGGAGTGCCTCGGCGAGCCGCCGCAGACACTCCGCCGCGGCTGTGGTCGCGGCCGGTTCGAGCTCGCACGTGGCCAGCGCCGCACGCCATCGCTCGACCTCGGCCCGCGGCGACACGGCTTCCTCGTCGATGCCCAACTCGGCGGCGCCGACGGCGTGCAGGGCCGCCAGCATGCGGGCGGCCGCCGCGGCCCGGCCGCGCACCTCGGTGGCAGGCGGCCGTTGTACGAGCGCGGTGTGACGAGGCTCGTAACTCTCGCCGTCCGCGAAGGACATGACGAACAGCGGCGGTACGTCGGGCGGCGTGCCGGGGTCGGTCCCCAGCACCTCGGGTACCGCCACGTCGGTCACCTCGGCGAGCGCGGTGAGCGCACGGGCCTGGCGCAGCACGTCCCGGTTGCGGACCGGGGGGAGGCCGGGCGGGGCGACCTTCACCACGACGCGGACGGCCGCGTCGATGGTGGCGGCGTACGTGAGGCTGGAGTTGCCGCCGGGCAGCGGTGCCAGGTCACGCACGGGACGGCCGACCGCTCTCGTCGCTCGACGTACGACGTCGGAAGGATCGGCGATCCCGATCCGCGGGCGTATCGCTGGTCGTCCGTCGGGCATGCCGGCTCCGTCCATCTCGATCGCTTCCTGTAAAACGTATACTCTTTTATCTCGCGGGTCCACGGCAAGACTGCTGGAGAGGCCGCCCGCTCGGAGGAGGAAGCGTGTCGGACGAGGTAGTTGTCGAGCGCCACGGCGCCGTGCAGGTCATCACGATCAACCGCCCGGAGGCGAAGAACGCACTCAATGGCGCCGTGGCGGCCGGGGTGGCGGCGGCGGTCGACGAACTCGACGAGTCCGACGACCTGCGGGTCGGCGTGCTCACCGGCAAGGGCGGGACCTTCTCCGCCGGAATGGACCTGAAGGCGTGGCTGCGCGGGGACAGTCCGCTGATCCAGGGCCGCGGGGTGTGCGGCATCACGATCACGCCGCCGCGCAAGCCGCTGATCGGCGCCGTCGAGGGCTGGGCGCTGGCCGGCGGGTTCGAGCTGCTCCTCGCTTGTGACCTGGTCGTCGCGGCCCGTACCGCGCGCTTCGGAGTGCCCGAGGTGACGCGGTCGTTGGTGGCGGCCGGGGGCGCGGCCCTGCTGCTGCCGCGGCGTGTGCCCTTCGCCGTCGCGCTCGAACTGCTGCTCACGGGGGAGCCGTTCGGGGCGGAACGGGCGGTCGAGGCCGGCCTGGTGAACCGGCTGACCGACGAAGGCGGGGCGCTGAGGGGCGCGCTGGATCTCGCGCGGACCATCGCGGCGAACGGCCCCCTCGCCGTCGCGGCGACCAAGCGGATCGCCCGCTCGAGCGCCGACTGGACGCTGGACGAGGGCTGGGCGCGGCAGACCGAGATCACCGACCCGGTGTTCGCCTCGCAGGACGCCAAGGAGGGGGCCAGGGCGTTCGCGGAAAAGCGGGCACCGGTTTGGAAGGGCCGCTGACGGACGTCGAGGTCTGACGCGTCCTCGCCGGTGCCCGCCAAATTCGGCCTGTGCTCGGGGATTGCCGTTCTCAGCCATGCGATGGCATGGTGAAGGAAACCTCGAAAGAGGAGCCTCAATAGGACGCGAGGGCGGAGAGCCCGGCGTTGGGCGGGACTGGGGAACGCATGGTCGCCGGAGCCCCCGGGAGACGGCCCACCCGCCGCACCATCCTTCCCGGAGAGGAACCGCGATGAGCGCGACGCTCGAGCCCGAGGGCACCTACGAAGGCGTGCCCGCGTACTACTTCGACAACACAGCCGGCGGCCCGGTCCTGAGCCACCAGCGCCGATGGGACGAGATCGCCCGTACCCACTCCGGGTTCAGGAGCAGCATCGCGCACGGCTATTGGGTCGTCACCGACGGGGGAGCGGTGCAGGAGGCCCTGCAGGACTGGCGGACCTTCTCCAACACCTCGGTGACGGCGCTCGATCCGAACCCGAAGTTCCTGTGGATCCCGGAGATGCTGGACCCGCCGCTGCACACCGAGTGGCGGCGCCTGCTGGGCCGCGAGTTCTCGCCCAAGTCGATCGCCGCCCGTGAGCCGGAGATCCGGCGGGTCGCGGTCGAGATGATCGACGGGCTCAGGGACAGCGGCGGCGCCGATGTGCTCGACGAGTTCGCGCGCAGGTTTCCCACCCTGATCTTCATGCGCCTGATGGGCCTGCCGGAGGAGGATCTGAGCCTGTTCCTCGACTGGGTGCACAACATGCTGCACCTGTCCTACGAGCAGGACCCGGACCGCGGCAGGCAACTGGCGGCGATCAAAGCCGTGTCCGCCTACTTCGAGGAGCAGATCGCACTGAGGCGTCAGACCCCGCGCGACGATCTGCTGTCCCGCGCGATGAGCTGGGAGATCGACGGCGAGCCGATCAGCGACCGGGACATGCACGCGTTCTGCGTGCTGATGTTCCAGGCCGGCCTCGACACGGTCCCGATCTCGATCGGCTGGGCGCTGTACCACTTCGCCAGCCATCCGGAGCACCGCAAGGCGATCGTCACCGACCCCTCCCTCATCCCCACGGCCGTCGAGGAGACCCTCCGCGTCTACTCGTTCGTCGTCCCGGCCCGCAAGGCGACCAGGGACGTCGAGATCGGTGGCTGCCCGGTCAGGTCCGGCGAGATGGTGATGCTGCCGCTCGCGGTCAGCAACCGTGATCCGGAGCGCTACGAGGACCCGCTGAAGGTGGACCTCAACCGCAAGGTGAGCAACCACATCGCGTTCGGTTCCGGCCCGCACCGCTGCCTGGGCTCGCACCTGGCCCGGCTCGAACTGAACGTGGCGGTCGAGGAGTGGCACAAGCGCATCCCGGACTACCGGATCGCGGACGGCCAGGGCCTGGAGCAGACCGGGAACATGTACGGCATCAAGTCGCTCCGCCTCGAGTGGTGAGCGCGGTGACGACACAGCTCCTCAGCGCGGCGGACTTCTACCACACGGGCATCGTCGTACCGGATCTCGAGGCCGCCATGGCCCGCATGAGCGAGGTCGCCGGACACCGGTGGACCGAGGTTGTGGCCTACGAAATGCCGGTGCGCCTGGCGGAAGGCGAGCGCGTGCTGCTTCTGCGCTTCGCCTACTCGCTCGACGCCCCGCACCTCGAACTCGTGCAGGAGATCCCCGGCACACCCTGGTCGGCGGCCCCGCAGGGCGCGGCACACCACCTCGGCTACTTCTGCGACGACGTGCCGACCACGTCGAAACGGCTCGAAGCGGCGGGATTCGCCCTGGAAGCCTGCGCCACGGTCGACGGCACCCCGTCGGTCTTCGCCTACCACCTGGCCCCCTCCGGTATCCGCGTCGAGATCGTGGAACGCGCACGGATCCCGGACTTCGCCGCCTACCTGCGCGAGAGGACACCGCAGCCGCAGACCGTCTGAATCCGCCACCAGGATCCCTCCCGAATAGAGTGTCCTCTTTCTGCTCCGGCGGGTATCGTGTCCGGCAGAGCCCGGCCGAGTCGACCGCAATCGTGGAGGAGCCAGGTGACCCTCACGTTCACCGAGGAGCAGGAAGAGCTGCGCGCCTCGTTGCGACGCTTCCTGACGGACAAGTCGCCGAGCGAGGCCGTGCGTCACTGGATGGAGTCCGAGGAGGGCCACGATCCAGCGGTGTGGCGGCAGATGGCCGAGCAGCTCGGACTGCAGGGCCTGGCGCTGCCGGAGGAGTACGGCGGGGCGGGCGGCGGCGCGGTCGAACTGGGCATCGTCCTGGAGGAGATGGGGCGGGCACTGCTGCCCTCGCCGTTCTTCGCGACCGTGGCACTGGCCGGCCAGGCCCTCACGGTCTCGGACGACGACGCGGCGAAGGCACGGTGGCTGCCCGGTATCGCCGACGGCTCCCTGACAGCGACCGTCGCCGTCGCGGAGGAGAGCGGCTCCTGGCGCCTGGAGGACGTCGCGACGGCGGCGACGGTGACCGCGGACGGCGACTGGACCGTCTTGGGCACCAAGATGTTCGTCGTCGACGGTCACACGGCCGACCTGCTGCTCGTGGTCGCGCGCACCGACACGGGACCCGGGCTGTTCGCCGTCGACGCCACGTCGCCCGGGGTGACCCGGACCCGCCTCGACACCCTCGACCCGACGCGACGACTGGGCCGTGTCGACCTCGACGGCGCCCCGGCCGTGCGGGTCGGACCGGACGACGGACCGGGCGCCGCAACGGCGTTCCTGTGCACGGCACTCGACCTCGCGGTGGTCGCGCTGGCCGCCGAGCAGGTCGGCGGGGCGCAGGCGTGCCTGGACGCGGCGGTGGCCTACGCGAAGGTCCGGGTGCAGTTCGGCCGGCCGATCGGGTCGTTCCAGGCGGTCAAGCACAAGTGCGCGGACATGCTGCTCGCCGTCGAGGCCGCGCGGTCGGCCACCCGCCACGCCGCGTCGGTGGCGGCCGAGGACCGGGCCGAGCTGTCGGTGGCGGCGGCGCTGGCCGGGGCGTACTGCTCGGAGGCGTACACCCACGCGGCCAAGGAGAACATCCAGATCCACGGAGGCATCGGCTACACGTGGGAACACGACGCGCACCTGTACCTGAAGCGGGCCAAGTCGTCCGAGCAGCTGTTCGGGGCGCCCGCGGCGCACCGGGCCCGACTGGCCGACCTGGTCGGGATCTGAGGTGGGCCGAGTGACATCGACGACCGCGCACAGCCGACGCGACGACGCGCTGGAGACCGACGACGAGTTCCGGGCGCGCCTGCGAGCCTTCCTGACCGGGCACCACCCCGGCCGCCGGCCGAAGGACCCCGCCGAGCGGCTGGCCTGGCGCAAGGCCTGGCTGGCCACGCTGTTCGACGCCGGGTACGCCGGCCCGAGCTGGCCGCGGGAGTACGGCGGGATGGAGCTGAGCTTCGCCCGGCAGGTGATCTACCAGGAGGAGTACGCGAAGGCCAGGGTGCCGGGGCCGCTGGGCACCGGGCTCGGTATCGCCGCCCCCACCCTCATCACGTACGGCACGGCGGAGCAGAAGGAGCGCTTCCTGCGCCCCATGCTGCGCGGCGACACGGTGTGGGCCCAGGGCTACTCGGAACCCGAGGCCGGCTCCGACCTCCCGGCGCTGCGTACGACGGCCCGGCGGGAGGGCGACGAGTACGTCGTCAACGGACAGAAGGTGTGGAACAGCGCCGCCGACCTGGCCGACATCATCTTCACCCTCGTCCGCACCGGCACCCGCGAGTCACGGCAGCAGGGCATCACCTATCTGCTCGTCGACGCGCACGCACCCGGCGTCACCGTGCGGCCGCTGCGCGACCTGACCGGGGACGCGCACTTCTGCGAGATCTTCTTCAACGACGTACGGGTGCCGGTGTCCCACCGCATCGGCGAGGAGAACGGCGGCTGGCCGCTCGTGCGCACGAGCCTCGGCCACGAACGCGCGGCCGGGACGATGAACCAGGCCGCGATGTACCGGCGCGTGCTCGACGAGCTGATCGAACTGGCCCACGAGCGCGGGACGACCGCCGATCCGCTGGTGCGCGACCGGCTCGCGGACCTCGAGGTGCGGGTGCGGATCATGCGCTACACCGGCATGCGGACCATCTCCGACATCCTGGCCAAGGGCGAGCCCGGTCCGGCGTCCTCGACGTCGCGGCTGTTCACCGTGACCTTCGAGCAGGACCTGCACGAGTTCGCCGTCGACATGCTCGGCTCCCACGGAGTACTCGGCCGGCACGACCCGCACGCCGTGCAACGGGGCCGCTGGGTCTGGGGTTTCCTGCGCACCCGGGCATCGACGATCGGCGCGGGCACCGCGGAGATCCAGCGCAACACCATCGCCGAGCAACTCCTGGGCCTGCCCCGCGATCCGGCCGTGCCCGACGTGGTGAGGTCGCGATGAGGGCGGCGCGCTGCACGGAGTACGGGCCGCCGAGCGGCATCTCGGTCGTCGAACTCGACGACCTCGAGCCCGGCCCGGGAGAGGTCGTGGTCCGGGTGCACGCCGCGGCGGTCAACTACCCCGACGTGCTCATCGTGGCGGACCGCTACCAGGTCTCGGCGCCCCTGCCCTTCACGCCCGGCAGCGAGTTCGCGGGTGTCGTCACCGCCCTGGGGCCCGGGGTGGCCGGGCCCGCGGTGGGTTCACCCGTGGCCGGGGCGGTGCTCAGCGGCGCGTTCGCCGAGCAGGTCGTGGCGCCCCTCGCGGCACTGCGCCCGATTCCCGACGGCCTCGACATGGTGCACGCCGCCGCGTTCCACGTGACCTACAACACCGCCTACCACGCCCTGGTGACCGTCGGCGGCGCCACGGCGGGGGAGTGGGCGGCGGTACTCGGCGCCGCGGGCGGGGTCGGCTCGGCCACGGTCGACGTCGCCAAACGGCTGGGCCTGCGGGTCGTCGCGGCGGCGTCGAGCGAGGAGCGGCTCGCGACCGCGCGCAAGCTCGGCGCCGACGCCGGGATCGACTACGTCCGTGAGGACCTCAAGTCCCGGATCCGGGAACTGACCGGAGGCGAAGGCGCCCACCTCGTGGTCGACCCCGTCGGCGGCGACCACGCGGAGGCCGCCCTGCGGGCGTTGCGGCGGGACGGCCGGTTCGTCACGGTCGGCTATGCCGACGGGCGGATCCCCCGTATCCCGCTGAACCTCGTCCTGCTCAAGAACCTGGTCGTACGGGGATTCGAGGCGCGGACCATTCGCCGGACCGACCCGGACGCCGCGGCCGCGGCCGCACGCGCCCTCGCCGGCATGGTCCGTGACGGGATGCGCCCCCTCGTCTCCCGCGTGCATCCCCTCTCCGAGGTCGCGGCCGCACTGACCGACGTGGCCGAACGCCGCACCACCGGAAAGATCGTCCTCGACATGGAGGCCAGGTGAGTTCGACGACGAGCAGTGCAGCGGCGACGGTGGGCGGGCCGCTCGCCGGCCGGCGGGCCGTGGTGTCAGGGGCGGCCAGTGGCATCGGTGCGGCGGCCGTGGCCTCGTTCCTCGCCGCCGGGGCGGAGGTCGTCGGCCTGTTCCACACCACGCCGCCTCCGGACGGCCTCAAGGAAGCCTGCGACTGGGTGTCCTGCGACGTGCGCGTCCGCGGTTCGGTCGACACGGCCTTCGAGCAGGCCACGTCGATCCTGGGCGGTCTCGACGTCCTGCTGCACGCGGCGGGTTCCTGGCGGCCGGGTACGCCGGAGTCACTGTCCGACGACGAACTCGACCTGGTCCTCGACACCAATCTCCGGTCGACGGTCCTCACCAACCAGGCGGCGTTCGCGCGCATGCGGCACAGCGGCGGGCAGATCATCAACCTCGGATCGGCCGAGGGGGTCCGCGGGAATCCCCTGGCGCCGCACTACGCCGTGGCGAAGGCCGGTGTCCACGCGTGGACCAGGTCGGTGGCCGCGGCGTGGGGAAGGCACGGGGTCACGGTCAACGCTCTGGCGCCGGCGGTCAGTACGCCGGGCGCGGAACGGCTGTGGGAGCACCTGGGCCCGGAGCGTGCCGCCGCGTTCCAGGAGCGCTTGCGGACGACCATGCCACTGCGCGGTGAACTCGGTGATCCGGACACGGACCTGGGCCCCGTGATGGTGTTCCTGGCCGGTACCGGCGCGCAGTTCATGACCGGTCAGCTCATCGCCGTGGACGGCGGGCTGCAGATGCTCGGCGCCTGACGCCGCGGTGTCGCTCACCCGAACTCACATTCAGTTACCTCTTCTCGACGAGGCATGGTGCGTATGAATCGACCCGACGTGGATGAGCGGCCCGATGTCCCGGTCGGTCCCGAGTACCTGAGCCTCCCGCGGCGGCGGTCGACCTGGTGAAACGGCTTGACCCGTGTTTCCGAGAGCCAGAAGTGCCCGCCGGATTCCCGACGGGAGCCGTCGTCCCGTGGCTCGCGCCCGGACGTGAGTGACGAGGGGCGCCGACCCCGCCCGACATCGTGCGAGCCCCGCTCGCGGAACGCACCCAGGCCTGAGCAATCGAGGAGGATCTGCGATGACGAGCATCGAGGAGAAGCCGGCCGAGGGGTTCGGCGTGCTGAGCGACGAGGCGATCGAGCGGTCCCGCCGCCGCCTCGGCATCCCCAACCCGCAGCGCAACCCGCCGCACAACTACGAGGTGACCTGGGACGGCGTACGCCACTTCGCGTACGGCTACGGCGACGACAACCCGCTCTACTGCGACCCCGGCTACGCCTCGGGCACCCGCTGGGGCGAACTCGTCGCGCCGCCGGCCTTCCTCTACACGATGGGCGAGGACGCCGCCCCGAAACCCGACCCGGCGACCAAGGCGCTGCTCAAGGGCGACCCCTTCGCCGGACTCGGGTCGTACCAGGCGGTCATGGAGTTCGAGTGGTGGCGGCCGCTGCGGCTGGGCGACCGCTGCCGGATGCTGCAGACCCAGGTGGGCGTGCAGCCCAAGCGCAGCAGCTTCGGCGGACGCACCGCGCACGTCACCCACGACTACCTCTACACCAACGGCGACGGCGAGATGCACGCCCTCAGGCGGGGTACGTGGATCAACGCCGAGCGGCACACGTCGAGGAAGCGGGCGAAGGAAACGCTCCAGCAGCCGCCCTACACGCCCGGCCAACTCGCCGAGATCGACGCGGCGTACGCGGCCGAGACCAGGCGCGGCGCCGAGCCGCGGTACTGGGAGGACGTCGAGATCGGCGAGGCGCTGCCGGCCAAGGTGAAGGGACCGCTGACCACCACGGACGTGGTGGTCTGGCACCTCGGCTGGGGAATGCAGCTGACCCCGCCCGGAGCGTTCGGGATCGCCGCGCGCGTCCGCCGCAAGGCCCCTGGGCTCTACCCGCCCAACAAGCTGAACATCCCGGACACCGTCCAGCGCCTGCACTGGGAACCGGAGCGCGCCAGGGAGCTCGGCCTGCCGAACCCCTACGACTACGGCGGCATGCGCGAGACCTGGCTCTGCCATCTGCTCACCGACTGGATCGGCGACGACGGGTGGCTGTGGAAACTGCGCTGCGAGCACCGCAAGTTCAACTACCTGGGCGACACCACCTGGGTGCGCGGCGAGGTCGTGGACAAGAAGCAGGTCGACGGCCGGGCCGAGGTGCATCTGGCGGTGCGCTGCGAGAACCAGCGGGGCGAGGTGACCACGCCCGGCACGGCGGTCGTGCTCCTGCCGGCCCGCGACCAGGCCGTGGAACTGCCGGCGCCTCCCGCCCCGGACCTGCCCGGCATGGTGGCGCACGAACTGGCCCGGTTCAGCGTCACCGACTGAGCGGGCACGGCCACCGGTCGGTCAGTGCCACCGAACTGTTCCGCGGGCACGTGGTCGGTCAGTGCCACCAGGGAACGAGCGCGTCCAGATGGCGTCGCATCCGGTGCCGGGCGACCCCGGGGTCCGACGCGAGGATCGCGTCGAGGATGCGCTGGTGCACGTGCTGGACCTCTTCGGCCGCCGCGTCGCCCGGCAACCGGCGGTCCTGTCCGTCCGCGTGCCTGCGGAACAGCTCGGTGATGATGCCGAGGAACAGCGAAAGCACGGGATTGCCGGCCAGCTCGGCCAGCTCGGAGTGGAACAGGTCGGCCTTGCGCGGATCGTCGGCCGGGCCCTCGGTGGTCCACCGGACGGCCGCGGCCAGGCGCTCGGCCACTTCCTGGTCGCCCTCGGCGTGCCGGGCGGTCACCCGGGCGACGGTGCCGAGTTCGAGGGCGTCGCGCACGGTCCGCAGATCGTCGGCCGTGACGCCCTGGTACTCGAGGAAGAGCGCCATGGTGTCGATGCTGGCCTGCGGCTCCGGTTCGGTGACGATGAGCCCGCCGCCGGGGCCGCGGCGCATCCGGGCCACCGCGTGGTACTCCAGCAGCCGCACGGCCTCACGCAGCACCGCCCGGCTGATGCCGTAGCGGGCGAGCAGATCGGCCTCGGAGCCGAGCACCGAGCCGACCTGCCAGCCGCGCGCGGCGATGTCGTCGTGGATCCAGGAGGCGACGACCTCGGCCAGCTTGGCCCGCGGGCCCTCGGCCACCTCGGGCTCGATCACGTTGCCCGCGATCCGCGTGCGGCGTACCCGGTGCTTCTCGATCCAGGCGGCCACCCACTCCAGGTGTGCGGTGAGCGCGGTCTGGGCACGGGCACCGTCGCCGGCCACCACGGCGTCGACGATCGCCTGATGCGCCTCGTACGACTCCTCCGCGGAGGCCACCACCTCCGCCCTGGCGATCCGGCGGGAGGTGTGCGCGTACCGCGCGGTGAGGCGGGTGAGCACGTCGATGAAGAGGTGCAGCACCGGATTCCCCGAGAGTCTGCCGAGCACCGGGTGCAGCGGGTCGTGCGACTCGACGCCCAGGTCCTCCCGGTGCGCGCGCTCGTCGTCGAGGGTGGCGCGCAGCGTCTCGATGCCCTCCTCGGTGATCCGGTCGGCGGCCAGTCCCGCGGCGATCGGTTCGAGCAGGAGGCGGGCGTGGAGCAGGTCGGTGACGCTCGTGCCGACGTATTCGAGGTAGATCACGATGGACCGGGTCGCCGGGCCCGCGTCGGGAGCGCAGACGATCAGACCGCCGCCCGGTCCCCGGCGCATCCGGGCGACCTGGTGGTGCTCGACCAGCCGCACCGCCTCGCGCAGCACCGAACGGCTCACCGAGAAGCGCTCGCGCAGTTCCAGCTCGGACCCGAGCGACTCGTCCACGGGCCAGCCCCGGCGCATCACGTCCGCCTCGATACGGTGCGCGATCTGCGCGGCGAGCTTGCCGACCGGGGCGTCGCTCCCGCTCGCGGCGAGGTCCGACTCCCGCTCGCCGTCGGCGGGTTCGAGGTCGGCGGCAGTCGCCATGGGGCCAACTCCTCAGAAGACGTTGCGTATCCTCAGTATATGTGGCCGTCCTGACGCCGCCGCGCACGTCAGACACGTCGGCCGGGCTGAAATGTCGGGTTGGGGGTACTGTTTTCCGGCCCCTGTTCGCGAAGGACGGCTCATCGGGGCGCGAAGCGCTGCCCCGCGTCCAGGCGCAGACACTGTCCGTTGAGCATGGGGTTGTCGACCACCGCGAGCACCAGTTTGGCGTACTCCTCCGGGCGGCCCATGCGCTTGGGGAACGCGGCGTCCTTCACCAGCGCGGACCTGGCCTCGGCCGGGACCCGCTCCAGGGCGCCCGTGTCGAACAGGCTCGGCGCGATCGCCAGCACCCGGATGCCCAGCGAGCCCAGGTCACGGGCCATCGTGAGGCACATGCCGGCGATGGCGGCCTTGGCGGCGCCGTAGGCGACCTGGCCGATCTGACCCTCGAACGCGGCGATGGAGGCCGTGTTCACGATGACCCCGCGCTCACCGGTCTCCTCCGGGTCCTCGGGTTCGTTGCAGCTCATGTGCGCCGCGGCCAGCCGGCTGATGTTGAAGGTCGCGACCGCGTTGAGGTCGAGGACCTGGCGGAAGGTCGCGAGGTCGTGCGGACCCTGTTTGGTGAGGGTGCGCATGGCCTTGCCGCCGCCCGCGGTGGTGACGGCGACATGCAGCCCGCCGAGGCCCTCGACGGCCGAGCCGAGCGCCTCCTCGGTGCCGTCGAAGTCGGTGATGTCGACCGGATGGAAGCTGCCGCTGAACGCGGCGGCGACCTCGGCACCGGCGGAGCCGGGGCGATCCAGCACGGCCACGTCGGCGCCCCGGGCCGCGAGCATTTCGGCGGTGGCCCGGCCCATGCCGGACGCCCCGCCGAACACCACCGCCTTCTTGCCTTTGATCTCCACTGACGCTCCTTTCGTTCCTCTCGTTCCGCGAACGCCCCGCCGGGGGCCGATGGTCACCGTCGTCCCCGCTCAGACCGGTGCGGGCGACCGCCGTATCAGCTCGCACAGCCGCTCCCGATGGACCGCGGCGTCGCCGTACAGCACCCCGTCGGTCTGCGCCCGGCGCACATAGAGGTGCAGGTCGTGTTCCCAGGTGAAGCCGATCCCGCCGTGCAGTTGTAGCGACTCGCCCGCGACGTGCCCGGTCGCCGCGCTCGTGTACGACGCGGCGACGCACGCGGCCCGGGCGGCGTCCGCGCTGCCGGCGTCGGCGGCCATCGCCGCGTGGTGGGTGGCGGCCCGGATGCCGTGGACGAGCTGCGCCATGGTGGCGCACTTGTGCTGGACGGCCTGGAAGGTACCGAGCGGCCGGCCGAACTGGACGCGCGTCTTCATGTACTCGACGGTCATGGCGAGCAGCCGGTCCAGTACCCCGAGGGTCTGGGCCGACAGCAGGACCGACGCGTCGTCGAGCAGCCGCTGCACGTCGGTGGGGCCACCGTGCAGGCGGCGGTCCGCCGGGACCCGGACGCCGTCCAGGCGGACCTCGCAGAACGTCCGGGTCAGGTCCAGGACCCGCTGCCGCCGGACCGTGACGCCCGGCGCGTCACGGTCGACGAGGAACGATGCCGGTGCGCCCTCGTGCCGTGCGGTCACCAGCAGCCAGCGCGCCCCGTCCGCGTCCTGCACCGCCGTCTTGACGCCGTCGAGCACCACGCCGCCGGCATCGGTGCGCGCGGCGGTGTGCCCGCCGTCGAGCGTCCACGGCGAGCGGTGTTCGGCGAAGGCCCATGTGGCCCAGGCGGTTCCCTCGGCCAAAGAGGGCAGTACCTCGGCCCGCAGCCGCGCCGAACCGCCGCGAACCAGCGCCTGTCCGACGAGTGCGGTGGGCAGGAACGGCCCCCGTGCCGCGGCCCGGCCGATCTCCTCGGCGACCAGGGCGAGTTCGATCACCCCCTGGCCCGCGCCGCCGTACTCCTCCGGCAGGGCGAGCCCCGGCCACCCGACCTCGGCCGCCGACCGCCACAGCGCCGGGTCGACCTCCGCGTCCTGGTCCAGTTGTGCCCGCAGGACATCCGCCGGGGCACGGTCGCGGAGCAGGTCGCGCGAGGCCGCGCGCAGCATCGCCTGCTCCTCGCTGAGTTCGAAGTCCACCAGTCACCACCCAGGTCGGAACGCTGCCGTGCCGATTACGGTGTCGCGTGAAGAAAGTATCCTCTTTTATGGTCCTGGTCGAGCTGCTTCCCTGGGAAAAGGGCTTACGTCCAGTTCGATCACATGGTTAGAGTAGCCCCATCACGGATTGCGACCGTGGCTCTCCATGAAGGGCGGATGGCGATGCGGCTGGAGTCCACGCCGGAGCTGGAGGCGTTCCGGAAGCGGGTGCGGGCGTTCGTCGCCGAGCACGCGCCCGGCGTCAAGGAGCACGCGGGGGTGCGCGCACCCGAGCCCGCGCTGATGCCGGCGATCCGGGAGTGGACGGCGAAGCTGTACGAGGCGGGCTTCCTCGGCATCGACTGGCCCAAGGAGTACGGCGGCCGGCCCGACGCCCATCCCCTCGAACCCTTCGTCGTCGCCGAGGAGATCGCCCGGGCCCGCACCTGGCCGCCCGTCGGCGCCGCGGCGCTGGCCTCGGCCGCGCTGATCGACTTCGGCAGCGACGAGCAACGGGCGCGCTTCCTGCCCCGCATCCGCACCTGTGCGGATGTGTGGTGCCAGCTGTTCAGCGAGCCGGGCGCGGGCAGCGACCTGGCCGCGCTGCGGACACGGGCCCGCCGCGAGGGCGAGGGCGACGAGGCCGTGTACGTTGTCGACGGCCAGAAGGTCTGGACGACCAACGGCCAGTACGCCGACATGGGTTACCTCCTCGCGCGCACCGACCCGGACGCCCCGCGGCACCGCGGCATCACGGCGTTCGCGCTGGACATGCGCAGCCCGGGCGTCGACATACGGCCGCTGCGCGAGATCACCGGGACCACCGACTTCAACGAGGTCTTCCTCGACGGCGTCCGGATCCCGGCCGCCCACGTCATCGGCGAGGTGAACGCGGGCTGGCGGGTGGCGATGAGCAGCCTCGGCCACGAGCGATCCGGCGTGGCCGCGCGCGGTGTGGAGCTGTTCGCCGCGCTCGACGACCTGCTGCGGCTCGCCGAGGGGACTTCGGTCGGCGGCCGGCCCGCCCTCGACGACTCAGCCACCCGGCAGGACATCGGCGAACTGGCCACCCGGGTGTACGTCAACGCCGCGATGACCGCTCTCGCCCAGTCACGGACGCTGCACGGCACCGAGGAGCCCGCCGACGCCCCGTTCGGCAAGATCTTCTTCAGCGAGCTCAACCACGACCTCGTCGCTTTCGGTCTGCGGCTGCAGGGCACGGACGGACTGCTCACCGAGGGCGACCCGGACGTCGCGGCGGACGGCTGGTGGCAGGACGCGCACCTGTACGCACGCGCCTACACGATCGCCGGCGGCGCCAACGAGGTCCTGCGGACGCAGATCGCGGAGCGGGGGCTGGGGCTGCCGCGGGAGCTGCGCGGCCGAGCGGGGGAAGGACGTGGCTGACACCGCGATCCTGGAGCCGCTGCTGTGCCGGCTGGCGATCCTCGGTGCCGTCGCGGCCCTGAGCGTGACCCTGTTGCTGCTGGCCGACCGGCACGTCGAACCCGCCACCGTGCCGAGGCGGTTGGTCCGCCGGATGCGCTGGTGGAGCCTGCACGCGCCGGCCGTTCTCGCCGTCGGCGTCGCCCTCACGCTGGGGTCTCTCGCGGGCCTGGCGGTGACCCATGCCTGAGCGCCGGCGCTCCCGCCTCCGAGCCGGTTTCGTACTCCTGCAAACCGGGGGCGAGCGCACGCAGCGCCCGGTCCAGGAACTCACCCAGGTCGGTGCCGTCGTGGCGCAGCCACTGCTCGTAGGCGGCGACGGCGGCACCCAGACAGGCGTGGGCGATCACCTGGGGCGGCAGAGCGTCCGCCGCCCCGCCGAGCCGGCCGGCGGCGAACTCCGCGACGACGGCCCGCCATTCGGCGTACATCAGGGTGGAATGCGCCTGCAGCGCGGGCACGTCGAGGATCAGCCGCATCCGCAGACGGTGCCACGGAGCCTGGGCCGGGTCGACGCGATTGAAGTCCACGATCGCTTCTCGCAGCGCGTCCATCATCGGCGTCTCGCGCGGATACGCCCCGAGCAGCGCGCGCATCCGCTGCAACTCGCCCTCGAAGTCCCCCCAGACCGCGTCGTTCTTCGACCTGTAGTAGCGGAAGAAGGTACGCCGGCCGATCCCGGCGGCCGCCGCGATGTCTTCGACGGTGACCTGGTCGAAGCCGCGTTCCGCGAAGAGCCGCAGCGCGTGCTGTTCGAGCTGCGCGCGGGACGTCGACGGCCGGCGCCCGGTGCGGGCAACACCGTCGACGGCGGGGGGACTTGGTGGTTTTGGCACGCACTCTTCCTTTCGGCACGGGGTGCCATTATGTTCCCTGATAGCGAGAACGTTCATTTCTCCATAGGAGAGGCAGATTCTCATGAGCACTGCCGCACAGACCCCCGCACGCGACAACACCCCTGCGCCGCTCGTCGACGAGCAGCCGGAGGCCTCCGGCTACGACCTGTTCGTGGAGGAGGACCTGCTGGTCGAGGAGGTCTCCATCGACGGCATGTGCGGCGTGTACTGAACCGGCCGCGTTCCATGCCGTCTTCCGCGTCCGACGAGTCCTTCGACATGGACCGCGCCTGGACCCTGCACCCCCAGGTCGCGGTCCGGCCCGAGTCCTTCGGGGCCCTGCTCTACCACTTCGGCACCCGGCGCCTGTCGTTCCTCAAGGACCGCCGACTGCTCGCGGCCGTACGGCTGCTGGGCGAGCGGTCCAGCGCCACGGCCGCCTGTACGTCCGCCGGGATCGGCGACGACGAACTGACGCGCTATCACCACGCGCTGGCGACCCTGGCGACCTCCCACATGATCGTGCTGCGCACGCCCGACTCTCAAGGAGGAGAGGCGTGATGACCCCCGCCACCCCCGCCACCCTCACCCCCACCGCGGGCCCGCGCAGCCTGGTCGACCACTTCGAGTACGGTCTCGACGCCCCGATCTGCCTCACCTGGGAACTGACCTACGCCTGCAACCTGTCCTGCGTGCACTGCCTGTCCAGCTCCGGCCGCCGCGACCCGCGCGAGCTGAGCACCGACGAGTGCAAGGCCGTCATCGACGAGCTCGAACGCATGCAGGTCTTCTACGTCAACATCGGCGGCGGCGAACCGACCGTCCGCCCCGACTTCTGGGACCTGGTCGCCTACGCCACCGAGCACCGCGTCGGCGTGAAGTTCTCCACCAACGGCATCAAGATCACCCCGCACGCGGCCCGCCGCCTCGCCGCCTCCGACTACGTGGACGTACAGCTGTCCCTGGACGGCGCCACCGCCGAGGTCAACGACGCCGTTCGCGGCGAGGGTTCGTACGCGACCGCCCTGCGCGCCATGGACAACCTCCGGGACGCCGGCTTCGAAGGCTTCAAGATCTCGGTGGTCGCCACCCGCCACAACATCGGCCAGCTCGACGCCTTCAAGCAACTCGCGGACGACTACGGCGCCCAGCTCCGCCTCACCCGGCTGCGCCCGTCCGGACGCGGCGCCGACGTCTGGGACGAACTCCACCCGACCGCCGCGCAGCAACGGCAGCTGTACGACTGGCTGATGGAGCACGGCGAGGAGGTCCTCACCGGGGACTCGTTCTTCCACCTGTCCGCCTACGGCAGCGCGCTGCCCGGGCTCAACCTGTGCGGCGCGGGCCGGGTGGTGTGCCTGATCGACCCGGTGGGGGACGTCTACGCCTGCCCGTTCGCCATCCACGACACCTTCAAGGCCGGCAACGTCCGCGACGAAGGCGGATTCACCGGCGTCTGGCGCGAGTCGGACCTCTTCGCCGACCTGCGCAGTCCGCAGACCGGCGGCGCGTGCACCAAGTGCTCGGCGTTCGACTCCTGCCGGGGCGGCTGCATGGCGGCGAAGTTCTTCACCGGGCTGCCGCTGGACGGCCCGGACCCGGAGTGCGTGCAGGGCCACGGCGAGAACGCGCTCGCGCATCCGGACCGTACGGTCCCGGCGCCCGGCCAGGACCACTCGCACCGCACCACCCGCAAGCCGGTCACCCCCCGCGAGCCCGTCTTCGTGACGATCGGCGAACGCCCCGGCGCGTCCAGGACCCCACCGGTGTCCCCCTGCGCGGAACACCCCCTGGCCGGGTTCACGCCACCCGAACTCCCGTAACACTTCGTGAGAGGTGCCTCATGGGCAACCGCTGGTTCGAGACCGTCGCGCACGCCCAGCTGCGGGCGCGCAAGCGGCTCCCGAAGTCCGTCTACAAGGCCCTGCTCGCCGGTACGGAGGCAGGGGTCTCCTACCGGGACAACCTCGCCGCCTTCCGGGAGCTGGGCTTCGCCCCGCACGTGGCGGACCTGTCCGCCGACCGGCAGACGGCGACCACGGTCATGGGCCAGGAGATCGCCCTCCCGGTGATCATCTCGCCCACGGGCGTCCAGGCGGTCCACCCCGACGGCGAGGTGGCGGTCGCCCGGGCCGCCGCCGCGCGCGGCACCGCGATGGGGCTCAGCTCCTTCGCGAGCAAACCGGTCGAGGAGGTCGTGGCGGCCAATCCCAAGACGTTCTTCCAGATGTACTGGATGGGCTCGAAGGACTCGATGATCCGGACGATGGAACGGGCCCGCTCAGCCGGAGCAGCGGGCCTGATCGTCACCCTCGACTGGACCTTCTCCCACGGTCGCGACTGGGGCAGCCCCTGGATCCCCGAGCGGCTCGACCTCAAGGCGATGGCCAAGCTGGCCCCCCAGGGCCTCACCCGGCCGAGCTGGCTGCTCGACTACGCCCGCTCCGGCAGCCTCCCGGACCTCACCACCCCCAACCTGGCCGACGAGGACGGCGTGGCCCCCGCCTTCTTCGGCGCGTACGGGCAGTGGATGGGCACTCCGCCGCCCAGCTGGGACGACATCCGCTGGATGCGCGACGAATGGCAGGGCCCCTTCCTGCTCAAGGGCATCTCCCGCGTCGACGACGCCCGTCGCGCCGTGGACATCGGCGTCACCGCGATCTCCGTGTCCAACCACGGCGGCAACAACCTCGACACCATCCCCGCCCCCATCAGGCTCCTGCCCGGGATCGCCGGCGCGGTCGGCGACCAGATCGAGGTCCTCCTCGACGGCGGCATCCGCCGGGGCGGCGACGTCGTCAAGGCCCTCGCGCTCGGCGCCCGCGCGGTCCTGATCGGCCGCGCCTACCTGTGGGGCCTCGCGGCATCGGGTCAGGCGGGCGTGGAGAACGTCCTCGACATCATGGCCGGCGGCATCGACTCGACGCTGCGGGGCCTGGGCCGCTCCTCGATCCACGACCTCGGCCCGGACGACGTCCTGGTCCCTGACGGCTTCACCCGCACCGCAGGTGCCACGGAGCGCGGATGACAGCGGAACTGTCGCACCTTGCCTGGACCGCGATACCGGACCGGCCCCTCGTCCTCGTCCCGCTGGGCTCCTTCGAACAGCACGGCCCCCACCTGCCGCTGGACACCGACACCCGGATCGCCGACGCCGTCGCAAACGCGGTGGCCCGGCGGCTGGGGGAGAAGACGCTGGTGGCGCCCCCGGTCGTCTACGCGGCCAGCGGAGAGCACCAGGGCTTCCCCGGCACCATGTCCATCGGCAACGAGGCGCTGCGCTTCATGCTCGTGGAACTCGTGCGCTCGCTGGCCCTTTGGGCGGGGCGCGTCGTCTTCGTCAACGGCCATGGCGGCAACGTCCGTTGTCTGTCCGGCGTCGCCGCCCAACTGGCCCAAGAGGGACGGGACGTGGCCTGGATCCCCTGCTTCCCGGCGGGCGGCGACGCGCACGCCGGTCACACCGAGACCTCGCTCATGCTCCATCTCGCGCCGCGGCTGGTGCACTTGAGCCGCGCGGAGCGGGGAAACACCGCACCGCTCGCCGAGTTGATGCCCGCGATGCTCGCCGGAGGCGTGGGCGCGGTGGCGCCCTCCGGTGTACTGGGCGACCCGACGACCGCCACGGCCGACGAGGGGGCCCGGCTCTTCGACGAGCTGGTGGCCGGTGTCGAGAGGGCGCTGCGGTGACCGAGCGGAAACGTATCGCCCTCGTCACCGGCGCCGCCCGGGGAATCGGCGCGGCCACGGTACGGGCCCTGTGCGCCGAAGGGTACGGGGTGCTCGCGCTGGACAGCTGCGCGGGCGATGCCCCCGAGCGCGGCGCCGGCGTGGATTACCCGCTGGCGAACCGTCAGGACCTGGAGAAACTCGGCGCGGAGCACCCCGGGCAGGTACTCGTCGAGGTCGCCGACGTACGGGACCGGGCCGCCCTGGACGCCGCGGCGGCCAGAGCGGTCGAGCACTTCGGCCGGCTCGACGCCGTGGTGGCCGCGGCAGCCGTCATCACGGGCGGACACCCCCTGTGGGAGACCCCGGAAGCCCACCTGCGGACCCTGTGGGACGTCGACGTCATGGGCGTGTGGAACACCGCGGCGGCCTGCGTGCCGTACCTCCTCGACGGACCCGCCCCGAGCGGCTGCCGCTTCGTCGCCGTCGCCTCGGCCGCCGGAACCCGCGGCCTGTTCCACCTCAGCGGCTACGGCGCCGCCAAGCACGCCGTCGTAGGACTGGTACGCGGCCTCGCCGCCGACCTGGTCAACACCGGCGTGACCGCCGTGGCCGTGTCCCCGGGTTCGACCCGCACCGCCATGCTGGAGGCGACGGCCGCGCTCTACGGACTCGACGACGTCGAGTCCTTCACCGACTCGCAGCTCAGAGGCCGGCTGAACGAACCCGAAGAGGTCGCCGCACTCATCGCCTTCTGCTGCTCCCCGAACGGCAGCGTGGCCAACGGCGCCGTCATGAGCGCCGAGGGAGGCTTCCGCGGATGACCTTCCCGGCGGGGACCGTGGTCGAACTCGGCCCCCAAGTACGGCAGTACGACGACGGACGCGTCCTGGTAGGCGGAGCCCCGCCCCGCCTCGTACGCCTCGGCCCGCGTACCGAACCCCTCCTGAAGAACCGCAGGATCCTGCTCGACGGGTCACCCTCCGTCCGGCTCGCGGACCGCCTGGTCACCCTCGGCATGGCCCACCCGGTCACCGCCGAGCTCCCTGCCCTGGACACGGCCCTGCTGACCGTCGTCGTACCGGTCCGGGACCGCGCGCCGGAGCTGGACCGGCTGCTGGCCGGCATCGCGGGAGGAGGGGTGCGGGTGATCGTGGTCGACGACGGCTCCCACGACCAGCTGGCCGTACGGCGCGTCGCCGCCCGCCACTCGGCCCGGCTGGTGTCCCTCGACGTCAACCGCGGCCCGGCGGCGGCCCGCAACGCCGGTCTGCGCCAGGTCCGTACCCCGTACGTGGCCTTCGTCGACTCGGACGTGGTCCTCGCCCCTGACACCCTTCCCACACTGCTCAGGCACTTCCACGACCCCCGCCTGGCCGTCGTCGCCCCGCGCGTCCTGGGCCTGAGCGATGCCGGCTCCGGCTCCTGGATCTCGCGGTACGAGGCGGCCCGGTCCTCCCTGGACCTCGGCCCCGACCCCGCCCTCGTCCACCCCCGCTCCCGGGTGTCCTGGGTCCCCAGCGCCTGCCTGATCGCCCGCGTCGACGCACTGGGGCCCGGATTCGCCGAGCCGCTGCGGGTGGGCGAGGACGTCGACCTGGTCTGGCGCCTGGCCGCCGAGGGACGGCGGATCCGCTACGACCCCTCCGTAACGGTCCGCCACGACCACCGCACGCGGCTCACGACCTGGCTCGCCCGCAAGGCCTACTACGGCTCCGGCGCGCACACCCTCGCCCTGCGGCACGGCCGTGCCGTCGCCCCGGCCGCCCTGACACCGTGGGCCGCCGGGGTGGCCGCCGCGCTGCTCGCCCAGCGGCGCTGGTCCGTGCCGGTGGCGGCCGCGGTGCTCACCACGGTGGGCCGGCGCTACACCCGCGAAGCGACCGCCGGCACCGTCGACCCACGTCGCCTCGCCGCCTCCCTGACCGGACTGGGCCTGGCCGCGACGGCGGAACAGACGGCGGCCCTGCTGCTGCGGCACTGGTGGCCGCTGAGCGCCGCCGGCTGCCTGGTGTCCCGCCGGGTCCGCCGGGCGACCCTGCTCGCGGCGGTCGTCGACGGACTCCTCGAACACCGACGCTGCGCCCCGGACCTGGACCCCCTGCGCTTCACGCTCGCGCGGCGTCTGGACGACCTCGCCTACGGCGCCGGGGTGTGGGCGGGCGCGGTCCGGGGGAGGTCGGTGCGCTGTCTGCTTCCGGACATCCGCGGGCGCGGTCGATGACGGGCGATCCCGCCGAGACCGTACGGCGGTGGCTGGGTGCGCTCGGCGATCTCGCGCCACCCCCTGTCGTGGCGGGATGCCCGTACCTCGACTGGGCGGCCTCCGGCGGCATGGCCCTGACCGGTGAAACAGCCGGCCCGCCCGTACTGTCACCCGCACCGATGATGTCCCTTCTCGGCGCGGTCGGCGGCGCACTGTCGTGGCTGGGCGCCGACATCGACCCCGCCCTCCTGCTCGGCAGCAGGGCGGGCGCCATGGACCTGACCCGGCGGGGCCGCACGTCCGCGGGCGGTGCGAGTCGGCTGCTTCCCGCCGCGGACGGCTGGCTGGCGGTGACGCTCAGCCGCCCGGACGACATCGACCTCGTCCCCGCGATACTGGGCCGGGCCGACGTCTGCGACCCCTGGCAGGACCTCGCCACGGCCGTACGCGGCGCATCGGCGCGGGAGTTCACGGCACGCATCCGCATGGTCGGCGTCCCCGCGGCCGTACTACCGACCGGCACTCCCGTGACCGACGCGCCGTGGCAGGTCACCGCGATCGCCGCACCCCACACAACAGACCGGCCCCTCGTCGTCGACCTGTCCTCCCTGTGGGCCGGACCCCTGTGCGCCCACCTGCTGGGCCGGGCCGGTGCCCGAGTGGTCAAGGTGGAGAGCACCCGGCGGCCCGACGGGGCACGGGCCGGGAACCGGCGGTTCTACGACTGGCTGCACGCCGGCCAGGAGAGCGTCGCCGTCGACTTCACCACGGCCGCCGGGCGTGCGGAACTCGCCGAGCTGGTGGACGCCGCCGACGTCGTGATCGAGGCGTCCAGACCCCGCGCGCTCGCCCAGTTGGGCCTGGACCCGGAGCGGCTCGACCACCGTCCGGGCAAGGTGTGGGTCGGCATCACCGGGTACGGCCGCGCCCGACCCGACCGGGTCGCCTTCGGCGACGACGCCTCCGTCGCCGGCGGACTGGTCGCCCGGTCCGCGGGCGGGCCGGTGTTCTGCGCCGACGCGATCGCCGACCCGCTGACGGGACTGGTCGCCGCCCTGGGCGCCCTGGCCTCGCTGGCCGGCGGCGGCGGTCAGCTGATCGACCTCTCGATGCGCGACGTGGCCGCGGCGTTCGCCGGTGCCCGGCCGACCTGCCCTGGCCCGCACCCGGTACGGACGCAGCCGGCCGGGCCGGTGGTCCAGTGCCGACGGCTCGCCCGCTCGCAGGCGGTACTCCCGCCCTGCGCACCGACCCCTGAGGGCACGGCGGCCACCTCGGGCCGTGACACCGGGCGGGTACTCGCCGAACTGCGGGACCGCAGACGTGTGTTCAGGCTCCGTGCACGAAGCGACCCTCGATGAGCGTGGCGCGGATGTGTCCGGCGTCCGGTGCGCGTGGTGCGTCCGTCAGGGGCCGGTTCAGCAGTATGAGGTTCGTCGGTCAGCCGACCGTGGTGTTTCGTGGCGGCCGCCTGGGATCGTGCCGTGCAGCAGGGACCGGGCCGTGACACCGGAGGTGGTCGCCGAGCTGCAGGATCGGTGACGTGTGTTCAGGCTTCGTGGGCGATGCGGCCCTTGATGAGCGTGGCGCGGATGTGTCCGGCGTCCGGTGCGCGTGGTGCGTCCGTCAGGGGCCGGTTCAGCAGTATGAGGTTCGTCGGTCAGCCGACCGTGGTGTTTCGTGGCGGCCGCCTGGGATCGTGCCGTGCGGCAGGGGCCGGGCCGTGACACCGGAGGTGGTCGCCGAGCTGTGGGATCGGTGACGTGTGTTCAGGCTTCGTGGGCGATGTGGCCCTTGATGAGCGTGGCGCGGACGTGTCCGGCGTCCGGTGCGCGCAGTGCGTCCGTCAGGGACCGGTCGAGCAGCACGAGATCAGCCGGTTCACCCACCGCGATCTCCCGTGGCGGCCCACCGGGATCGTGCAGTGGAGAGAGCAGGCCGCGCAGCACCGTCCGGGCCGGGACCCGCTCCCCGGCACCCAGCACGCGCCCGGACGGCGTCAGCCGCTCGGACGCGGCCCGTAGGCAGGCCCAGGGGTCGGGATCCCCGTACGGGGCATCGCTGCTCGGCGCCACCCGGACGCCCGCCCGCAGCAGGCCGGCGTAGCGCCACAGGTCCGGGCGGTCCCCGGGCTCGCCGCGTGCCCAGTAGTCGTCGCCGCGCAGGGCCACCAGCGTCGGCTGGGTGACCACCCGGATTCCGCGTGCCGCCAGCTCCTTCGCCGCGGACAGATCGGCCACGGCGCAGTGCTCGACCCGGTCGCCGTCCATCCCCCCGGCCTGGTCGAACGCCGCCAGGGTCAGGGCAAGGGCCGTCCGGGTCACGCAGTGCACGGCGACCGGCCGGCCGCCCGCGTGGGCCTGCCTCATCCGACCGGCCAACTCGTCGAGGTCCGGCAGGGCGTGGTCGGCGACGACCAGCTTGACCGGGCCGACGCTCAGGCGCGGATGGGACCGTACGTCCGCGTCGGCGGCCATCACCATGACGTGCTGGGGGAGTTCGTCCCGTCGTACGGCATCGGCCACGACCTCGGCGGCGCCCGCGTCCGGCGTGGCGTCCGCGACGTGGGTGACACCGAAGGCGGCCAGCCGTGCGCCCACCGGCCGCAGGGACGGCGGACGCCCGCCGAGCGCCTCGCGCAACCAGGCGTCGGCACGCCACAGCCGCCCGGTCGGCCGGCCGGTACGGTCGCGCTCGACGCCCTCGTGCACGGCTGCCCGCGCCCCGAGCCGGTCCAGCCCGGCCGAGTTGACCACCCACAGCGCACCGGACCGGTGCTGCACCCGCACCGGTACCGTCCGGCGCCAGGCATCAAGGACGTCCCGGTCCAGGTCCCCGTGGGCCACGTCGTCGTAGCCCACCGCACGCACCCATCCGTCCTCGCCCGCCACCGCCTCCGAGAGCAGCGCCGCGAGGCCGTCGCGGGAGGCGGCGGACACGTCGAGGGACGCGTCACGTGCCGCCGTCGCCGCCAGATGCAGATGGTGATCCGCCAGACCGGGCAGCAGCGCGCCGCCGTCGCCTCGTACGACCAACTCTTCAGAACACGCACGCAGTTGGCGTCCGATCTCCGTCACCACACCGCCACGGACCCGGCAGTCCACCAGGCTGCCCCGAAGCTCCACGCCGCTCAGCAGCACGTCACCCGTCATGGCCCTCGACCTCGTCCACCAACCCCCACCGCAGGGCGGTCGCGGCATCGACCCTGGCCCCGCTCAGCATCATCCACGCCGCCCGCCACCGCCCGATCCGCCGCGGCACGCTCACCGTCCCGCCGGCGCCCGGCACCAGACCCATCGCCACCTCGGGCAGCAGGAAGAACGCATCGGGCGAGGCCACCACCCGGCCCGCGAAGGCGGCCATCTCGATGCCCGCGCCCACGGCCGCCCCGTGCACCCGGACCGTCACCCGCTCCCGCATCCGGTCGATCAGCCGCCACGGCGCCCGCTCCAGCCGCACCAGGTACGCCGCCACGAGATCCGTCGCCGTACCGAACTCGGCCAGGTCGCCTCCGCTGCAGAACACCGGGCCCGCACCGGCCAGTTCGACCTCGTCGATCGTGTCGTCGAGAGCGGCGATCTCCAGCGCCTCGAACAGCTCCTCCCGCATCCGGAAGCTGACCGCGTTGCGCCGCTCCGGACGGTCCAGCAGTACCGACAGCTTGCCGCCGTCCCGCCGCACGCGCACCAGGGGCAGATCCGTTTCTGCCGGTCGGGCCGTCCCCCGCCCGGCGAGCCAGGCCGCGAACTCGGTCCCGCCGAGCAGCATCGAGTACGCCGCGGCCTCGGCCGCCAGGCCCTGCAGCGTGCCGAGCGACGGCGTCTGACGCAGCAACTGCCCCAGGGCGATGCTCGCTCCGGGGTGACGCTCGACGATGTCGGCCAGCTCCTCGAACGCTTTCCGCGGATCCTCCACGGACACCAGCTGCCGGGCGTCGGCGGCGTCGGCGGCGTCGGCTTCGACGTCCGGTGCGGCCAACGTCAGGGTCAGGGCGTCCAACAGCGGAAGCAGCCGGTCCGGCGGCCGTCGGGTCGCCATGCCCACGGTCGGTGACAAGGAGTCGGCCACCCGGGCTGCGGCGGCCGCGACACTGCTCGGATCGGCGCGGTGCCAGTCGTCGAGAACCAGGTACCGCACGGGATTCCCCGGCCGCCCGTCCGGACGGAGCATCAGCCCCTCGTCGATGTCCACGGCACATCCCTACCGTTCCTAAAGACTGAGCGGAAGTGAGTCCTGTTGCCAGGACTCATGCTCAGCCGAACGCCCCGAACAGTGTTGGGCGTTCTGGTTGCCCGCGTTCACTCCGCGCCCGGCGCCGACGGATCGTGTCCGTGGTCCGGGAACGCGGGGGCGGGTTCCCTCACGCCCAACAACACCCATTCTGGCCTGGACGGTCCGATGCCCCTGCTCATCACTCCGGTGAGCAGGGGGCGGTGCCGTCCGTCGCCGGATCGGGTGTCCCTGGGCGCGCCTTCCGATCGCCACGGCAGCAGCATCATGGCGAGTGGTATTCCGAGTCGTGCTGGTGAGGGGCTTCTGCCAGTGCTGGGCGCCCCAGCGGCTGGTGTAGGCCGGGTCCACGGCGATGACCGCGATCCCCGTCCGGTCGGCCATCGAGGCCAGCCGGGCGCGGAGCTTCCCGGTCGGCATGCCGGAAACCAGTTGCCGGAAGCGTTTCCTGCGGCCGTGTTTCTCCCGGGTCTTCTCTGCGGCGAAGTCCAGGTCCTCGACCGCGATCGCCCGCACGCCACAGGCTGTAGCCCAGTGCAGCAGGCGGGTGAGGGCGTGGCGGACCTGGGCGTCACGATGGGGCGCGGTGCCGGTCAGGTCGTAGAAGAAGCGCCGCGGGGCACCCATCGGGTTGCCGTGGGCGTCCAGGCGCCAGGCCGCCAGGTGGTCGGCGTTCATATCGACACCGATCACACCGTGGGCGAGAGCGGCCTCGATCGGGAGAGTGGGGGAGGGCGGGATCTGCCAGGACGCGGTCAGGCACCAGCGCTCCCGGCCCGTATCGAGGTGGATGCGGTAGGCGATCGCCCGGTTGGCCGCGACACGATCCGCCCACTCCTCGCCCCGGTGCGCGAACGTGACCCGGCAGGCCAGGACGTACCGCCCGTGCGGGGCGTTGGCCAGATGCGTCAGCGGTGCGGGCAGTTTGATGCTCACCTCGCCGTCCGGGCTGACCCGGATCGTCTCGTTGCCGTACCGCTTCCCGGACTCCCCGTCCGCCTGGCAGAACCAGCGCTCCGCCTCCCAACGCCCGCGCCACGCGGACTCCGTGAGCTTTGCCGCCTCCAGCTGATGGCGAGTGCGGGCCAGACATTTGCCGCCCCGTACGACATGCACGACTCCGGCCTCACGGTCCGCCCGCGCGGTAGCCAGCCGATCCTGAAGCACCCGCAGCCGCCGCGACTTCGCGTGCCACTCCCGCCGCGACCGATAACCCCCCGGCGCCCCCTTGGTCCCCTTCTGCCCAATCGGCTGGGACAGCCGGCGCTCGATCGTGCGGATGCCCGCTTGCAGATTCTGGATATGCGCCAACTGGCAGCGCCGGGCCAGCGCCCACTGATCATGAGTGGCTTTGCTGATGCTGTCCGCCCACCGTGAGGACGAGACCGGCGTCAGCTCCCGCTTGCGCACCGCCCACGCCTTACCGGAGTGCTCCAGACCATCCTGACAGCGCGCCTTGAGGTCCTTCGAGGCCAGCGACCCCAGATGCGCACCCACCAGGCACAGCACCTTCTCATCGTCCGCCGTCAGATGCTTGAGGCGGGTCCGGACGGCCACACCACTGGGACCGGACGCGACGAACGACGCCTCGATCGGGCGCAGATCAGCCATGTTCGGCTGCCTGAAGCGCCTTACGGGCACGGTTCTTCGCCGACTTGCGCCCGTACAAGCGGGCGCACAAGGAGGTCAGCACCTCCGCCATGTCCCGGACCAGATCGTCTTCGACTTCTCGGTCATCCAGCACCGCGAGGCGGCGCCCGGATGCTTCCAAAGCTGCCTCGACCAGCTCTGTGTTCATCCGGCCAAGCCGGTCCCGGTGCTCCACAACGACCGTGGTCACCTCGGGATCAGCCAGCAGACGCCGGGCCTTAGAACGCGCCCCGTTCATCCCGGAACCAGTTTCGGCCTCAACCCGGACGACACGGTGACCGGCCCCCGCCGCCCACGCGGACAGCCGGGCGACCTGGCGTTCCAGGTCAGCCTTCTGATCGCGGGAAGAGACCCGGGCATACAGGCCCACCCCGCCGACAATCTCAGGCGCCGCGTTGGCCTCGACGTTCACCAGGATCACGCGCGGGCCGACCCGCTGCGCGGGTACCGGCAAGGTGCCCTCACGAAACCAGCGATACGCGGTCTGCGGATGCACACCCTGCGCTTTTGCCCACTCCGTCAGCTTCACACCCACACAACGATGCTCACCCAATCGAAGTTACGCTCACTCAAACAACCTCGGAGACCAACAGTTCACTACCCCGCAACCGCTCGACGGGCGCACCCTGACGGGCGAACGTGCCCGCACTGCCGAAACCGGGCGTGCGGCCGAGGAAAGACGCAGGTCAGAGCCGCCCCGCCGAGGCAATGGACGGGGCACCGGCTTCCGGAGCGGTTGCGGCGGGTCGGGGGGCTTTCCACGGTGGGCGCAGGAACAGCGTTGTGGAAAGGAACGTTCATGCGACCCCTGGTATCCCGCGGTCTCCTCCTGCCGCCCCTGCTGTGCTCGGCTCTGCTGCTCGTACCGGCCGGCACCGCCGCTGCCGCGAGCGACATCCACGGAGAGGCCGCGGACCGGACCGCCGTGGCATGGTCAGCGCCCGCGGCGGACGCGGTCGTGGAACGGCTCGACGCGCTGGAGAGGGCGGATCGCGCCGACGTGATCGCCCCGCTCGCCAAGGCGGTGGACTCCATCGCCGCGACGGACGACGCTCGCCTGGACCCGGCAGCGGCGGCCGCGTACGAGGACACCGTGCGGACCGCGCACACCGCCGTTCAGCAGCGGTTGGCCTCCGCTGCCCCGCAGGCCGCGGCCGCGGCCGCCGACCCGGTCTCGGACCTGCTGGCCTCGATCGATGCGGCCGTCGACGAACTGGTGAAGGCGCTCACCTCGCTCGACCTGAGCGCTGTCCTGGGTTCGATGACCGAGCTGCTGGCCCCCGTGAACGAACTGGTCACGGAGATCCTCAGCGAAGTGCCTGAGGTGACGGCGGTGCCTGCCGTGCCCGCCGTGCCGGCCATGCCCACCTTGCCCGCGGTGGAACTCCCCTCGCTGGAACTCCCAGCGGTGGTCCTCCCGGCGGCGGCACCGCAGGCCGACTGAGCGGTGGGCACGGCCAAGGTCACAGTGCGTGCAGCGACTTGACGGTCCTGTCCGGGCAGGCGAGGTGCGCCGCCCGGACAGGACTGTCAACTGCCCACCGAAACAGGCCGCGGTGGCCCAGTCGCTGGTTGCGCCCCTCGAAGCCCTAGCTGAGCGTGAACCCCTTGGCGCAGAAGTCCCAGACCTCATCGGCGGTCAGCGGGTGGGGGCCGTCCTGGCCGCTGGACTGCGCGTTGAACATGACGGTCCGCATGGTCAACGCGGCCGCGCGCCGGGCTTCGAAGCCGGAGCGCAGCAGACTGGCGTCCTCGAGCTCCGTCATCAAGTCGGTGGACAGGGCGAGGAGCGGGGCGTTCGCGACCCTCATCTCGGCCGGATGCGAGACGAGCAGGCGCAGGGCGAAGTCGGTGAACAGCGGGCGCTGGGCGCCCGACGGCGCGGGGCGCGAGTTCTCGAACAGTTCCTGGACGACGATCCGGAGCCGGTCCAGCGGGTTCGTCTGGTGGGCCGCGGCGGCGCGCAGCTCTTCGGCCGACTTGCTCATGGCGTCCTCGAACAGCGCCAGCAACAGCTCGTGCTTGCCGCCGAAGTGCTGGTAGAAACTGCGCAGGGACTGACGGGACCGGTCGACGACCTCCTGGACCGTGAAGTCGGTGGTGCCCTTCTCGGCCATGATCGCCTGTGCCGCGTCGAGGAACCGGTCGACCCTTTGTTCGGCCCGACGTTTCGCCGCCTGGGTGGAACGCTCGACGGCGCGCTGCTTCCAGGCCGGTTCCTCGATCGGCGCGCTCACGGGCTGGTCCGCCTTCTGTGCCATGGGGAGAACAGTATTGCGGTGACGCGGCAGGCCCGCACCCGCATTCTGGAACCTTCGACGGCATGCGGAAGACTCACGATTTCACTCGAAGAGAACCATATTCTCGACGCGGGGAGGCGAGGAGAAGCTCAGGCAGGCCCTACCGCTCGACCAGTCTCTGGGTGCCCAGCACGGACAGCAGCCCCAGCTTCTCGGCGGCCTCGGTGCCCGGCTCGGCCGAGTAGACGAGGATGTGCAGGTCGTTGCCCTCCACCCGGAGCAGGTCGCAGTCCAGCGTCAGCAGGCCCACCTGCGGATGCTCGATCGTCTTGCGCGAGGCCTCGAGGCGGCCGACGACGCCCGCGTCCCACAGCTCGGCGAACCGCTCACTCCCGGCGCGCAACTCCGCGATCAAGCGCCGCAGTTGGCGGTCCCCGGGATACCGGGTGGCGGTCGCGCGCAGTTCGCCCACCATGCCCACCTCGAAGGCGCGCCGCTCCTCCGGTGTGTGCCGGACCCGGGTGGGCGCGCCGAGGAAGTTGCGCCACACCCCGTTGCGTTCGAAGCCGCGCAAGGCCGACTGATCGCCCATCAGCGCCGCGTACATCGGGTTGGCCAGCAGCAGCGTCATGGCGGCGTCGGAGACACCGACGGGAGTGTCCACCAGTCTGTCCAGCAGCCGCTGGACGCCGGGCGTGATGTACCCGGGCACCATCTCGGGCCCCGGTGGCACCAGCCCGGCCAGCCGGAACAAGTACGCCCGCTCGTCCCCCGACAGGCGCAGCGCCCGGGCCAGGGCCTCGACGACCTGCCCGGACGGGTTGGATGCCCGGCCCTGTTCGAGGCGCGTGACGTAGTCGACCGAGATCCCGGCCAGCAGGGCCAGTTCCTCGCGCCGCAACCCCGCCGCGCGCCGCTGTCCGCCGGACGGCAGCCCGGCCGTGTCGGGGGAGACCCGGTCGCGCCAGCGCCGCAGCGCCTGCCCGAGTTCCGTCGCCGTCATGCCCCCAGTGAACACTGTCGGCCGGGTACATGCCTGGTACTGGGAGTCCCAGGAAGAAGGGTCTCCTGGCTGTCCGCGGCGTCGCGCCGGAACCTGGACGCATGACAACAACCCTGATCACCGGAGCGAACAAGGGGCTGGGCTTCGAGACCGCCCGCCGACTCATCGCCGCAGGTCACACCGTCTACATCGGCGCCCGCGACGCCGAACGCGGACGCCGCGCCGCCGAACAGCTCGGCGCCCGCCTCGTCCAGCTCGACGTCACCGACGACGCCTCCGTGCAGGCCGCGGCCAAGACCGTCGAGGCCGACGGCGGGCTCGACGTACTGGTCAACAACGCCGGCATCGAGGCGAGGCGCGAGGACAACAGCGTGCCCGGCGCCGCGGACGTCACCGCCGACGACATGCGGACGGCGTTCGAGACGAACGTCTTCGGCGTCATCCGCGTCACGCACGCCTTCCTGCCCCTGCTGCGGCGTTCGGCCACGCCGGTCGTGGTCAACGTCAGCAGCGGCCTCGGCTCGGTCACCAACGTCTGTGACCCGGCCACTCCCGCGTACCACTACCCGGGCGTCGCCTATCCGGCGTCGAAGGCCACCGTCAACATGATCACCGTGCAGTTCGCGAAGGCGTTCCCGGCCATGCGGATCAACGCCGTGGAGCCCGGTTTCACCGCGACCGATCTCAACGGGAGGACGGGCACGCAGACCGTCGAGGAGGGCGCCGAGATCATCGTGCGCATGGCGCAGACGGGCCCCGACGGCCCGACCGGCGGCTATTTCGACGCCGAGGGCCCCCTTCCCTGGTGAGGTCACAGGTGCATGAGCCGACGGCCTCCGGGTCCCGGCGAGCCCCCGGAACGGATCGGCGAGGAGGACAAGGGCTGTCGCCACCTGCTCGACGGCCTCGACCCCGAGCGCATCCTCCTCGCCCACGAAGCCGTGGGCCCGGGCCGGGCCGCCCTCGACGCGGCCCGGCTCATGGCCCGCAACGCCGCCTGGCGCCGAACATGGCCAAGTTCCTGTGCGCCGACGCGGGTTTCCAGGCGTGAGTGCCCCGTACAGCCCGGCCCCAACGCGGTCAGCCCTTGCGGGTGTTGATCTCCTCGGTGAGCTGGGGGACGACGTCGAAGAGGTCGCCGACGATGCCGTAGTCGACGAGGTCGAAGATCGGGGCCTCGGCGTCCTTGTTGATCGCCACGATCGTCTTGGAGGTCTGCATGCCGGCCCGGTGCTGGATCGCGCCGGAGATGCCGGAGGCGATGTACAGCTGCGGGGAGACGGACTTGCCGGTCTGGCCGACCTGGTTGGTGTGCGGGTACCAGCCCGCGTCCACCGCGGCGCGGGAGGCGCCGACGGCCGCGCCCAGGGAGTCGGCCAGGGCCTCGATGACCGCGAAGTTCTCGGCGCCGTTGACGCCGCGGCCGCCGGAGACCACGATCGCGGCCTCGGTCAGCTCCGGGCGGCCGCTGGACTCGCGCGGCGTGCGGGCGGTGACCTTGGTGCCGGTCGCGGCGGCGGAGAAGGTGACGGCCAGGGCCTCGACCGTACCGTCGCCCGGGGCGGCCTCCACGGCGGCACTGTTGGGCTTGACGGTGATGACCGGGGTGCCCTTGGCGATACGGGACTTGGTGGTGAAGGACGCGGCGAACACCGACTGGGTGGCCACCGGGCCCGACTCGCCGGCCTCCAGGTCGATCGCGTCGGTGATGATGCCGGAGCTGATGCGCAGCGCGAGGCGGGCGGCGATCTCCTTGCCCTCGGCGGAGGACGGCACCAGCACAGCGGCCGGGGAGACGGCCTCGTAGGCGGCCTGCAGGGCGTCCACCTTCGGCACGACCAGGTAGTCGGCGTACTCGGCGGCCTCATGCGTGAGAACGCGGGTCGCACCGTGCTCGCCGAGGACGGCGGCGGTGTCGGCGGCACCGGCACCCAGCGCGACGGCGACCGGCTCGCCGATGCGGCGGGCCAGGGTCAGCAGCTCCAGGGTGGGCTTGCGGACGGCGCCGTCCACGTGGTCGACGTAGACGAGAACTTCAGCCATGGATCCGTGACCTCTCTCAGATGAACTTCTGGCTTGCGAGGAACTCGGCGAGCTGCTTGCCGCCCTCGCCCTCGTCCTTGACGATCGTGCCGGCGGTACGCGCCGGGCGCTCGGCCGCGGCGTCGACGACCGTGTAGGCACCGTCGAGTCCGACCTCGTCGGCCTCGATGTCCAGGTCGGACAGGTCCCAGGCCGCAACCGGCTTCTTCTTGGCGGCCATGATGCCCTTGAAGGACGGGTAGCGCGCCTCACCCGACTGGTCGGTCACCGACACCACGGCCGGCAGGGAGGCCTCCAGCTGCTCGGTGGCCGAGTCCCCGTCCCGGCGGCCCTTCACCACCCCGTCCTCCACGGACACCTCGGACAGCAGGGTCACCTGCGGCACGCCCAGGCGCTCGGCCAGCAGCGACGGCACCACACCCATGGTGCCGTCGGTGGACGCCATACCGGAGATCACCAGGTCGTAACCGGCCTTCTCGATCGCCTTCGCCAGCACCAGCGAGGTACCGATCGCATCCGTGCCGTGCAGGTCCTCGTCCTCGACGTGGACCGCCTTGTCCGCGCCCATCGACAGCGCCTTGCGCAGCGCGTCCTTGGCGTCCTCGGGACCCACCGTCAGGACGGTGACCTCGACGTCGTCATCGGAGTTCTCGGAGATCTGCAGCGCCTGCTCGACCGCGTACTCGTCCAGCTCGGAGAGCAGACCGTCCACGTCGTCCCGGTCGACGGTCAGGTCATCGGCGAAGTGCCGGTCGCCAGTGGCGTCGGGCACGTACTTCACAGTGACAACGATCCTCAAGCTCACAACCCTCTCCTGTTTCCATGTCAGTGACCGCTGCGTCGAAGCCGCACGCGGTACGAGTAGTGCTCGGGCAGAAAGTGACTGATCGCCAGCTCCACGAGCTGTCCGGCGACCGACTGGTAGACGCGGTCGATGCGCAGCAGCGCCCGGCCCGGTTCGCAGCCCAGATGCGCGGCGAGTTCGGGTGTGGCGTCCGCGACGGTGATGCTCTGCTCGGCCTCGGCGATCGGCTCGGGAAGCCGTCCGTCGAGCAGTCCGATGACGGTGAAGGCGCTGGGGGTGCTGGGCTCCGCCAGTTCCGGAACCGGCTCGAGGAGCCGGCCGACGTCGGGCGGCAGGAAGACGGAGGTGTGACAGAACGCGGTGTCCTCGTGCAGCCGGAGGAAGGCCAGCTTGTACACCTGGTCGGTGTGCAGACCGAGACGGCCCGCCGCGTCGACGTCGACCCGCCGGTGCAGGGGCGTGACGACGTTCATGCGGGTGTCTATGGACAGCCCCATCAGGTCGTCCACCGAGCCGAACTGGCGCAGGTACTGCTCGTCGCGGGGCGCGGCGAAGGTGCCGCGGCCCGGCACCCGGTGGACCAGCCCCTCGGCGACCAGGTCCTGGAACGCCCGCCGCACGGTCTGCCTGCTGACCCCGTGCAGTTGCGCCAGCTCGGCCTCCGTGGGCAGCCGTACGCCCTCGGGGTAGTCGTGCCGCAGGATCGCCGCCCGCAGCTCACGGGCGAGCCGCAGGTAGGTGCTTTCGCGCTGTGCGGGTTCAGCCATGCGGCCCACCCCGTTCCGCCGGCCGCACCGCGACCGCCACGCTCCTCGTCGCTCGGGTCTGCGCCACGGCAGCCACTCGTGTCTCCTCCATGGCGGGCCTCAGACCACCGCGTCGGCGCGCAGCGCCTCGATGTCGTCGAGGTCGCGGCCGAGTTCGGCGAGGATCGCCCGGGTGTGTTCGCCCACCGCCGGAACGGGGTCCATCCGCGCGGACATGCCCGCGAGGTCGGCCGGCGGGAGCAGTGCCCGCACCGTGGCACCGCCCGGCACGCCCACCTCGCGCCAGCGGTCGCGGGCGGCCAGGACCGGGTGGTCGAGGAACGCGGCGACGTCGTTGACCCCGGCGCAGGCGATGCCGATGTCCTCCAGGTCCTTGAGGATCTGTGCGGCGTCGGACCGGGCGCAGCGTTCGGCCACCACGGTGTTGAGTTCCTCGCGGTGGGCGACCCGGTCGGAGCCGGTGGCGAAACGCGGGTCGTCGGCGAGTGCGGGCCGGCCGAGGAAACCGGCGCACAGGGCGACCCACTCGCGTTCGTTCTGGATGGAGAACAGCACGTCCTTGCCGTCGGCGGCCGTGAAGGCGCCGTAGGGCGCGATGGTGGCGTGCTGGGTGCCCAGACGCGCGGGCTGCGTGCCGCCGTATTGGGTGTAGTAGGCGGGCTGGCCCATCCACTCCGCCAGCGCTTCGAACAGGGAGATCTCCACCGGGTGTGCGGTGCCGGTGGTGGCGCGGGTGTAGAGGGCGGTGAGGATGCCGCTGTAGGCGTACATCCCGGCGGCGATGTCGGCGACGGAGATCCCGACGCGGGCGGTCTCCTCGGCGGTTCCGGTCAGGGAGACCAGGCCGGTCTGGCACTGCACCAGCAGGTCGTACGACTTGCGGTCGGCCCACGGGCCGGAGGTGCCGTAGCCGGAGATCGTGCACGGGATCAGCCGGGGGAAGCGCTCGGCGAGGGCGGCGGTGCCGAGGCCGAGGCGGTCGGCGGCGCCCGGGGCGAGGTTCTGCACGAACACGTCGGCGTCGTCGAGGAGTTGGTGCAGGATCTCCATGCCACGCGGGTCCTTGAGGTCCAGCGTGAGGGACTCCTTGGAGCGGTTGAGCCAGACGAAGTAGCTGGACTGGCCGTGCACGGTCGTGTCGTACCGGCGGGCGAAGTCGCCGTCGCCCGGCCGCTCCACCTTGATGACCCGGGCGCCGAGGTCGGCGAGCTGCCGGGTGGCGTAGGGAGCGGCCACGGCCTGTTCCAGGCTGACCACGGTGATCCCGGCCAGGGGCCGCTGCGGGACGCTCATACGGCCCATTTGTACGGCCAAATTCCAGACCCTGTCAACGGCGGCCACCCGCCTGTCACCTGTGCTCTTCGACACCCTGCCGACGTCTTGGCGAAACCCCCGACGTCATGTCGGCACTTTGTACGCACCAATGCGGCACTCGGCCGCACCGAAGACCGTTTCGGGACGGCCGGTCCGGAAGGCTCAGCACGATGACGGCCCGGGCGACGAGCTCGCCGGTGCTTCAGGCGGGCGTGCGGAGGGTCTCGACGGCTCGTACGAGTGGGGCGAGTTCGGGGTTGTGGGCGGCGGTGTCGAGGGCTTCGCGCAGGGCGGTCTCGTTGGTGGGGCGGGCCTCTCCGAGGAGTTGGAGGCCGGCCGGGGTGACGTCGGTGTAGATGCCGCGGCGGTCGGTGGGGCAGAGGTAGCGGGAGAGCAGGCCGCGGTCTTCGAGGCGGGTGACCAGGCGGGTGGTGGCGCTCTGGCTGAGGACGACGGCGTCGGCGACCTGTTTCATCTGGAGATGGCCGCCCTCGCCGTCGTGCTGGCGGCTGAGGACGTCGAGCAGGGAGTACTCGCGCACGCTCAGGTCGTGCCCCGCCTGCAGGGCCCGCTCGATGTGGGCCTCGATCCTGCCGTGCAGCAGGGACAGGGCGCACCAGCCCTGCGCGAGGGCGGTGAGTGCGGGGTCTGTGGCGGTCATGGGGCCTGCTCCTCCGTCCCGAGGTACTGACCGTCCAGGATAGGGCATCCGTGAAAGTTCCAGCGAACGCGTTTATCGCGCGTATGCAAGTAATGTCATGTAATCCGTAGCTCTCCCGCACGCGCCCCGATAGGGTCCAGACCTCAACTGCCGCACCCAGCATGGAGAGCGATACCCATGACCGGCCGCCGAGCCACGACCACCCTCTGGCGTCCCACCGGACCCGAGGAGCTGGCCCTGGTCCGCGAGCTGGACTGGCGTGCCTGGCCGCCGCGGCTGCCCGAGCAGCCGATCTTCTACCCGGTCCTCAACGAGGATTACGCGGTCCGGATCGCCCGGGACTGGAACGTCAAGCACGACGGAGCCGGCTACGTCACCCGCTTCGAGGTCGACACGGAGTTCCTGGGCCGCTACCCCGTCCAGCAGGCCGGCGGCCGGACGATCCTCGAACTGTGGGTGCCCGCCGAGGAGTTGGACGAGTTCAACGCCCACATCGTCGGCAGGATCCAGGTCGTCCACGAGTTCCACTGACGGTCGGGACAGCGCCGGCGTGACCGCTGAGGAACGGACCGCTATGGACGGGACCGCTACGACCGTGCCAAGTGCCGCATGGTCAGGGCCAGATGGAGTCTGAGCCGGCCCTGCGGGGTGCGCAGCGGCCAGCCGAGGAGGTGCTCGGCGTGGGTCAGCCGGTCCTGGAGCGTGGAGTGGTGCACGTTGATCTCGGCGGCCGCCGCGCGCAGGCTCGTCGTCGCGGCCACGGCGTGCAGGGTGGCCAGCAGCCAGGGTGTGGTCGCGGCCGCCGCCTTCAACGTCCGTACGTCGGGCGGGGGTTCGGCGCCCGGGGCGACGAGGTCGGCCAGCAGGGCGACGCCGCCGAGCTCGTCGGCGTGCACGACACGCGGTCCCGGGTCCTGTGCGGTGCCGTCCGCGGTGAACCGCAGGGCGGTACGGGCGGCGGCCCAGGAGTGCGGCAGGTCCAGCACCGGGACGGCGGGGCCGACGCCGAGCCGGCCGACGGGCAACTCGGCCTCCCCGGCGACGATCCGGGGCCGCCCGTCACGCGGGGCCAGCGCACGCGCCGACGCCGCGGGGTCCAGGCCCAGCCCGCGGGCCGCGTGCAGCCGGGCCGGTTCCGGGGCCGTGCGGTCCAGCACCGTCTCGACCAGCGCGGGATCGTCGACGGGCACCCGGCCCCGGGTGCGGTCGAGGACGATGCGGATGGCACCGGCGGCCCGCTCCAGGATCACCGCGTCGACCACACTGGGCGCCGCCTCCGCCCGCTCCAGCCACAGGGCGGCGGCCCCGTCCGGCGTCAGCGCCGCCGACGGCCACGCGGGGTCCGGTGGCAGGTTCGCCGTGTCCCGGCGGGTGCCGTCGGCCTCCACCCGGACGAAGACCCGCCGGTCGGCGTCGACCAGCCGCGCGGGCACCCCGGCCAGCACCGCGGCCCCACGCACCAGCGCCTCCAGACCGGCCCGGGACTCGGCCAGCCGGTCGAAGTAGGCGATGACCTGGACGGCGGCACCGGCGTCCGGGTCGAGCGCGGTCAGACGCCCGGCCAGCTCTTTCATGCGTCCATGGTGCGCCATGCGGCCACGTTCCGTGGAGCTGTGGGGAGGGACGACTTCCGGGTTACGGCCCAGCAGCCGGACCGACACCTCGATGCGCCTGCGCCCGGCAGGCCGCCGACACCCCGGAGGCCATGCCACCGCAGGCCGGACGGCGTCCCAGAAACCCCTACACCCCGAGCTTCTGGGACGCGCCAAGCTGCGTAGGCGTTTTCGGGCGGCCGCGAATCGGTCGGTCGGACGTCTTCGCGGTGGTGCGGCCGGCTGCCAGGACGGCCGGAGGCCGGCCATGGGAACAGTCGCGCGAAAGCCCTCGCAGTCACCGACCTGTCAGCCGTCAGCCGCCAGTCGGCCGTACGACGCGACGATCACCGCCCATCGCACCCCGTCCGCGCCCATCGCCCGGCGATCAGCCGCCACTCACGCCGCGGTCATCCCCCAACCGTCCCTCACTCATTCCCGGCCACCCCCGCTCATCCCCCCAGCAGCCTCCGCAGCCAAGCCAACTGCGCCGCCCGGGCCGCCTGCGACAGCGCCGCCTGCGGGGCGAAGCCGTCGAAGCCGTGGAAGCCGCCGGGCCACACGTGCAGCTCGGCCGCTCCGCCCGCCTGCCAGAGCCGGGAGGCGTAGGCGACGACCTCGTCCCGGAAGGTCTCCGCGGAACCCACGTCGAGGAAGGCCGGCGGCAGCCCGGACAGGTCCTCGGCGCGGGCCGGTGCCGCGTACGCGGGCACGTCCGGGCCGCCACGCGCCTCGCCCAGCAGGGCACCCCAGCCGGTCTCGTTCGCCGTCCGGTCCCACACGCCGAGGCCCGCCATCTGGTGGCTGGAGACGGTGTCGTTGCGGTCGTCCAGCATCGGGCACATCAGCAACTGGCCGATCGGCCGCGGGCCCTTGCGGTCCCGGGTGAGCAGGGCCAGCGCCGCGGACAGACCGCCGCCCGCGCTCGCGCCCGCTATGACGATGCGCTCGGGGTCACCGCCGATCTCCGCCGCGTGCTCGGCCGTCCAGACGAGACCGGCGTAGACGTCCTCGATCGGCGCCGGATGCGGATGCTCGGGCGCCAGCCGGTACTCGACCGAGACCACGACCGCGCCCAGCTCCTTGGCCCAGGCCAGCGGGCCGTCCACGCCCACCCGGTTGTTGCCGAGGACCATGCCGCCGCCGTGCACGTGGTACACGACGGGCTGCGGCACGCCCGCCGGCTCCGGAGTGGTGGGCCGGCAGATCAGCAGCGAGATCTCGGGAGCACCCTCGGGCCCCGGCACCGTACGGTCCTCGACCTTGAAATGGCCGTCCATGGTCAGGTCCAGCTCGGCGAGCAGCTGGATGCCCGGGCCCTGGCGTATGGCGTCGATCTCGTCCGGGGTGAATCCGGGCGACAGGACGTCCTTGATCAGGTCCAGGGCGGCGGCGAGTTCCGGGTCGAACGGGGGCGGGACGTGGCTCATGTGATCTCCTCACGCGGGGCGCGGCGGCTCGTTGCGCCATGATTCGCGCACCGGCCGACGCGCGGGGCACCGCCGTGCGGCGGAACCTGCCCGCCGTTCGGCGGGTGGGCTCCCGCGCTTTCCGGCCATGTCCCAGTGTGACCTGCCGTTCTTTGCCAGGACATGGCCTGATCTTCATCTGCGGGCGGTGGAAGGAATCGAAAGGCCTGGCAACGCTGTCGATGCCCCCCCACGCACCAGGAGCATCAGTGAACGTCTCCCTCACCGTCTGGCTGCTGACCGTCGCAGGCCTGTGCGCGCTGGTCGCCGCGGACTTCTTCATCGGCCGAAAACCCCATGACGTGTCGATCAGAGAGGCGGGGACCTGGACCGTCGTCTGGGTCATCCTCGCCTGTCTGTTCGGCGTCGGACTGTTCGTCTTCGGCGGTTCGGGGCCCACCGGTGAGTTCTTCGCCGGATACGTCACCGAGAAGTCGCTGAGCGTGGACAACCTCTTCGTCTTCGTCCTGATCATGGGCAAGTTCGCGGTGCCGTCCCAGTACCAGCAACGCGTGCTGATGGTCGGCGTGATCATGGCCCTGGTGCTGCGCGCGGGCTTCATCGCGGCCGGTGCCGCGATCATCTCCGCGTTCTCGTGGGTGTTCTACCTCTTCGGCGCCTTCCTGATCTGGACCGCGTGGAAGCTGATCCAGGACGCCCGCAAAGAGGGACATGACGAGGAGTACGAGGAGAACAAGCTGCTCAAGGCGGTGGAGAAGCGCTTCGGCGTGGCCGACCGCTACCACGGCACCAAGCTGTGGATCGAGGAGAACGGCAAGCGGGTGATGACCCCGATGCTGGTCGTGATGCTCGCGATCGGCTCCACCGACGTCCTGTTCGCCCTGGACTCGATCCCGGCCATCTACGGGCTGACGCAGGACCCGTACATCGTCTTCACGGCCAACGCGTTCGCGCTGATGGGCCTGAGGCAGCTGTACTTCCTGATCGGCGGCCTGCTCAGGAAGCTGGTCCACCTCAGCTACGGCCTGTCGATCATCCTGGGCTTCATCGGCGTCAAGCTGGTCCTGCACGCGCTGCACGAGTCCGGCGTGCACGTCCCGGAGATCGGTATCCCCTTCTCGCTGGGCTTCATCGTGCTCGTCCTGGTGGTCACCACGCTGACGAGCCTGCGGGCCGCGAAGAAGCAGGAGGCGGCCGAGGCGGAGCGCGTGGCCTGAGGGCGCCGCGGTCACGCTTGACTTCGAGAGCGCTTCAAGGCCTAGCGTCACCAGGGACGGTGAAGGACCGGGTGATCCCGGGGAGCGGAGGCGGACATGCGGGTGGGCGTGCACATCAACCGGTTCGACCACGGCGGGGGCGGCCCCGCACTCGGTGCCGAACTCGCCGCCACCGGCGCGGCGGCCGAGGAGGCCGGCGTGAGCTGGCTGTCGGTGATGGACCACTACTTCCAGATGGAGTTCAACGGCGGTGCCGAGGCCCCGATGCTGGAGGCGTACACGACGCTGGGCTACCTCGCCGCCCACACCTCCACGGTTCGCCTCGGAGCCCTGGTCACCGGAGTGACCTACCGCCACCCCGGCCTGCTCGCCAAGATCGTCACCTCACTGGACGTCCTGTCCGAGGGGCGGGCCACCCTCGGCATCGGGGCGGCCTGGTACGACCGTGAGCACGAGGGGCTGGGCGTGCCGTTCCCGCCGCTCGCGGAGCGCTTCGAGCGGCTGGAGGAGACCCTGCGGATCTGCCGGCAGATGTGGGATCCGCAGGCGAACGGCCCCTTCGAGGGGGAGCACTACCGGCTGGCCGAGACCCTGTGCGTCCCGGCGCCGGTGAGCAGCCCGCGCCCCGAGATCATGATCGGCGGCGGTGGCGAGCGCAAGACGCTCCGCCTGGTCGCCCGCTACGGCGACGCCTGCAACCTGTTCGCCACCTCGCCGGAAGAGGTCCGGCACAAGCTGGACGTCCTGCGCGGCCACTGCGAGGCCGAGAGCCGCGACTTCGACGAGATCCGCAAGACCGTCGCCTACACGGGCGAACCGGCCACCGACGGCGACCTCGCCGCCTTCACCCGGGACATCGCGGGCTACACCAAGCTCGGCATCGACACGGTGATCCTGGCGCCGCGCATCGGGGAGCCCGCCGAGTGGATCGAGCGCTTCGTGGCCCCGGCCGTTCAGCGGCTGGCCGAACTGGACTGAGCCGAGGCCGGGCGGCTGCGGGAGACGATCCGCGTGCCCCGGCCGTCGACGACCCGGACCTGAAGCGAACCGCAGCCGCACCGGGTCCACACGGTGGTGCCCGCCGCCGTGCGGTGCCGGGACACCACCTGGAAGGGCTCGGCGCCGTCGGGCCAACCGCAGTGCGGGCAGACGGCGCCGGTCGTGCTGCTCATGGGAACTCCTTCGTACCAAGGGCTGGTGGGCCGTCGCGACACAGCCAGGGTGCGTCGGAGTCTTCGTGCACGTCCAGGTTGACTTTCCGGATCCCACCTTGAAGCGTGGGCTTCATGATTGATCTGCGCCGGCTCCATGTCCTGCGGGCGGTGGCGCACTACGGCACGGTCACCGCCGCTGCCGGTGCGCTGCACTTCACGCCCTCCGCCGCCTCCCAGCAGATCCGCCAGCTCGCCCGCGAGCTGGGCGTCGACCTCCTCGAACCGCAGGGGCGCGGGGTACGGCTCACCCCGGCCGCCGAGAGCCTGCTCGCGCACGCCGACGCCATCCAGGCCCGCTGGGAACAGGCCGAACTCGATCTCCGCGCCGACCGCGGCGAACCCGCCGGGCCGCTGCGGGTGAGCGGTTTCCCGGTGGCCATCTCGGTGCTGCTGGCCCCGATGGCGGTCCGGCTGCGCGAGCGGCATCCGCGGCTGGTCGTCCGCATCCAGGAGGCGCCGGTTCCGGAGAGCTTCGACCTGCTCTTCGAGGGGGAGACCGACCTGGCGGTCGTGGAGGCGACCCCGCACAACCCGCCGTTCGGCGACGCGCGCTTCGACCAGCAGCCGTTGCTGGACGACCCCTTCGACCTGGTCGTCCCCGAGGACCATCCGCTCGCCGGGCGCGCCCGCGTCGAGCTCGCCGAGGCGGCGCACGAGGACTGGATCGCCCCGGTGCCGGAGAGCCCCTGTCGTCCGCATGTGCTGTCGGCGTGCGGTGAGGCCGGGTTCACGCCGGACGTGGTCCATCACGCCCTGGACTGGAACGTCACCGCCCACCTGGTCGCCAACCGGCTCGGCGTCGCGCTGATCCCACGGCTGGCCCACCTCACCCCGCACCTGCCGATCGCGCGGGTGCCCTGCACGGGCAACCCGCACCGCAAGCTGCTCACCTGCACCCGCCGGGGCGGCCGGAGCCGCCCCGCGGTGGTGGCCGCGCTGGCGGAGCTGCGGGAGCTGGCGCCGACGGCGGTGGCGTGACGTACAACCACACGCAGCGGAGGGCCGGAGCCCTGTACGGGCTCCGGCCCTCTTCCGCGTAACAGCCCCCGTGCGAGGTCCAGGACGCGTCAGGCGGCGGCCACTTCGCCCGCGTGGCCGTGCAGACGGGCGACCACCTCGGTGAGCTGCGCGGCGACCTCGGCGTCGTCGGACGGGTGGGTCTCGGCGAAGCGGGTCAGGGAGCCGGGGATGGAGAGCTTGAGGTCCTCGATCACCTTGCCGCCGGCGATGCCCACGGCCTTGCGGGCCTCGTCCTGCGCCCAGACGCCGCCGTACTGGCCGAAGGCGGTGCCGACCACCGCGACGGGCTTGCCGCCGAAGGCGCCGGCGCCGTACGGGCGCGACAGCCAGTCGATCGCGTTCTTCAGGACGGCCGGGATGGTGCCGTTGTACTCGGGCGAGAAGAGCAGGAAGGCGTCGGCGGCGGCAGCGGCCTCGCGCAGCTTGGCGGCGGCGGCCGGGACGCTGCCCTCGACGTCGACGTCCTCGTTGTAGAAGGGGATGTCCGCCAGGCCCTCGAACAGCACCACGTCGGCGCCCTCGGGAGCGTGCTTGGCGGCCGCCTCGGCGAGCTGGCGGTTGGTCGAACCGGCGCGGAGGCTGCCGACGAGCGCGAGAATACGAACAGACATACGAAACTCCAGGGTGCTGAAACACTGCCGTTACGATCCGGACCGGGGTCCGTTTAACTTTCTAGCATCCTAACCGGACCGCGGTCCAGTTTTCTTCCCGATGCTTTACGCTGTTTTCATGTCCGCCGTTCTGCCGCCCTTCCCGCAGTCCCAGGAGCCCGACCCGCAGCCCGAGTTGCTCCAGGTCGGCCCTCTTGAGGAGGAGCCCTGCCTGCGTGCCGACGCCGCGCGCAACCGGGCCCGGCTGCTGGAAGCGGCCGCCCGGCTGGTGGCGGAGCACGGCGCGGCCGGCGTGACGATGGAGGCGGTGGCCGCCGCGGCGAACGTCGGCAAGGGCACGGTCTTCAGACGCTTCGGCGACCGCACCGGCCTGCTGACCGCGCTGCTCGACCACTCCGAGAAGAAGTTCCAGGCCGCCTTCCTCAGCGGCCCCCCGCCGCTGGGACCCGGGGCACCCCCCGCCGAGCGGCTGCGGGCGTTCGGCCGTGCCCAGCTGTGCCGCCAGGCCGGCGAACTCGGCCTGCAACTGGCGGCCGAACCGAGCCCGGAGCGCCGGTTCTCCGTCCCGGCCCGCCGCGTCCAGCACAGCCATGTCGCCATGCTGCTGCGGCAGGCGGTTCCGGACACCGACACCGAGCTCGTCGCCCACACCCTCATGGGCTATCTCAGCCCCGTCCTGGTCCATCACCTCACCGTGCAGTGCGGGATGCCGATGGAGCGCCTGGAGGCCGGCTGGTGCGACCTGGTCGACCGAGTGACGACCCCCGCAGTCCTGTAGCCGCGCTGACCATCGCTTTGGTCGCGAAGTTCCCCCACCCGAAAGCACTGCGCACAGGTTCTGCAAAGATGCGGTACGTCATGGTGCAGATACCGAAAACGCCCGCGCCCGCGTCGCCCGTACCGCGCTCTGTGCCCACGAGCGCCGATGTGGCCCGCCTGGCCGGCGTGTCGCGCGCGACCGTCTCCTACGTCCTCAACAACACCAGTGCCGTCCGGATCAGCGAGCCCACCCGCCGCCGCGTCCACGAGGCGGCCAAGGAGCTCGGGTACGTGCCGCACGCGGCAGCCCGCAGCCTGCGCGCCGGGCACAGCCGGATGGTCCTGATGCCCGCGCCCACCTTCCCGGTCGGCCCGCTCTACAGCCAGTTCATCAGCGAACTCCAGTGGGCCCTGGGCCGCCTCGAGTACACGGTCGTGCAGTTCGGCACCGTCGGCCTGCACGGCGCCGAGGCCGCCCGGGCCTGGGCCGAGCTGCGCCCGGTCGCCGTCCTGGTGCCCGGCTCCGACCTCGGCCCCAAGGACGTCGCGGTGCTCAAGCGCTCCGGCGCCCGGGCCGTGGTCACCCTCGGCTCCGAGGCCGTCGAGGGCGCCCATGCCCTGCTCATGGACCACGAGGCCGTCGGCCTCTGCGCCGGCACCCACCTGTACGCCCGCGGCCGGCGCCGCATCGGCGTCGTCGTCCCCGAGGAACCGGGCCTGGACGCCTTCTCCGTGCCCCGCCTGGAAGGCGTACGACGGGCCCTGCACGGCACCGAGGCCACCGTCACCGACCTGCCCCTCGCCTACGAGGAGGCCGCCGCCGCACGGCTCGCGGCCCGCTGGCGCGAGCTCGGCCTGGACGCCGTGTTCGCCTACAACGACGAGTACGCGATGCTGCTGATGCGCGCCCTGCAGGACGAGGGCGTCGGCATCCCGCAGGAGACGGCGGTGATCGGCGCCGACGATCTGATGCTCGGACGGCTGCTGCGGCCCAGACTGAGTACCGTGCACATCGAGCTGCCGTCCGGCCGCGATCTGGCCGACCTGGTCGACCGCGCGGTGCGCAACCCCGGCGCCGCGCCCGAGACGCACACGGTGCTGGGAGCCTCGGTGGTGCACCGCGACTCCACCTGACCCCCAGGGAGGCGGCCCATGCGCACGACGGTCGGCATCATCGGCGGCGGCCCCGCCGGACTGCTCCTGGCCCGTCTGCTGCACCGGGCGGGCATCGACTGCGCGGTCCTGGAGAGCAGGACGCGGGAGTACGTCGAACAGCGCCAGCGCGCCGGAATGCTGGAGCAGGGCACGGTCGACGCGCTGCGCGAGGCGGGCGCCGCCGGCCGTCTCGACGCCGAGGGGCTGGTGCACCACGGCATCGAGCTGCGGTTCGCGGGCGAGCGCCACCGCATCGACTTCCCGGCCCTCACCGGCGGCCGTACCGTCACGATCTACGCCCAGACCGAGATCGTGAAGGACCTCATCGCGCTCCAACTGGCCGACGGGCCGCCCCTGTTGTTCAAGGCGGAGGCACTGGCGGTCGAGAAGCCGGAGAGCGAGCGGCCCGTCGTACGCTTCCGGCACGAAGGCCGCGAACGGACGCTCACCTGCGACTGGGTGGTCGGCTGCGACGGCTCCCACGGCATCGCCCGCGACAGCTTCCCCACGGAGACGAGCCGGACGTACGCGCATGACTACCCGTACTCCTGGCTGGGGATCCTCGCCGACGTCCCGCCGTCCTGCGACGAGCTGATCTACGCCCGCGGTGAGCGCGGCTTCGCCCTGCACAGCATGCGTTCCGCGTCGGTCTCCCGCCTCTATCTCCAGGTCCCGAACGGAACCGATCCGGGCGACTGGCCCGACGAGCGCATCTGGGACGAACTCGCCGCCCGCTTCGCGATCGACGCCGACTGGACCCTGGACCGCGGCCCGATCACCGCCAAGTCCGTGACCCCGATGCGCAGTCACGTCCACGAGCCGATGCGGCACGGACGGCTGCTGCTCGCGGGGGACGCCGCCCACATCGTCCCGCCGACCGGGGCCAAGGGTCTCAACCTCGCGGTGTCCGACGTCCGCGTCCTGGCCCGTGCCCTCACGGAGCTGCACCGCACGGGATCCGCGCGACTCCTCGACAGCTATTCGGACTCGTGCCTGGCCCGTGTGTGGCAGGCCACCCGATTCTCGTACGACATGACTAGGATGTTGCACGCTCAACCAAACGGGGATGCGTTCGACCACCGGATGCAGCTCGCGCGGCTGCGCCGGATCAGCGCATCCCGCCACGCGGCGGCCGAACTGGCCGCGAACTACTCGGGACTTCCGCTCGCTCTGTGAGTCCCGCCGGTGACCGAACGGAGAGCCGTCATGCCGTTGCTCGACCCCAAGACCTGGCAGTCCCGCACCCTGTCGGGACCTGAACACGCCGTCACCGAACCCGCCACCGGCGACACACTCGGCACCGTCACCCTCGCCACCGCCGAGGACGTCGGGACCGCCGCCGAGGCCGCCCGCACCGCCCAGGCGGAGTGGGCCCGCGTGCCGCACTTCGTCCGCGCGGGCGTCCTGCGCAAGGCCGGCGACCTGTTCGCCGCGCACGCCGACGAACTGCGCGAATGGCTGGTCCGCGAGTCCGGGTCCATCCCCGGCAAGGCCGACTTCGAACTGCACGTCGCCGCCCAGGAGTGCTACGAGGCCGCCGCCCTCGCCTCCCGCCCGGCCGGCCAGGTGCTGCCCAGCGAGGCGGCCCGACTGTCCTACACGCGGCGCGTCCCGGTCGGCGTCGTGGGCGTGATCTCGCCCTTCAACGCCCCGCTGATCCTCTCCATCCGCTCGGTCGCCCCGGCGCTCGCGCTGGGCAACGCGGTCGTCCTGAAGCCGGACCCGCGTACCGCGGTCTGCGGCGGGCTGTCACTCGCCGCGGTCTTCGCCGAGGCGGGCCTGCCGGAGGACCTGTTCCACGTCCTGCCGGGCGGCCCGGACGCAGGCCAGGCCCTGGTCGCCGACCCGCGGGTACCGGTCATCTCCTTCACCGGGTCCACCGCGGCCGGCCGGGCCGTCGGCGAGGCCGCCGGACGCCACCTCAAGCGCGCGCACCTGGAACTCGGCGGCAACTCCGCCCTGATCGTCCTGGAGGACGCCGACCTCGACGCGGTGATCTCCACCGCCGCCTGGGGCTCCTTCTTCCACCAGGGCCAGATCTGCATGACCACCGGCCGCCACCTGGTGCACGAGTCGCTGTACGGCGAGTACGTCGAGCGGCTGGCCGCGAAGGCCGACTCGCTCGCCGTCGGCGACCCGCACCGCGGTCAGGTCCATCTCGGCCCGATCATCGACGTCGGTCAGCTCACCAAGATCCACCAACTGGTCGAGGCGAGCACCGCCCAGGGCGCCAAGCTGGCCGCGGGCGGCACGCACGAGGAGCTCTTCTACCGGCCGACGGTCCTCGCCGACGTCGACGACCGCACGCCCGCCTACGCGGAGGAGGTCTTCGGCCCGGTCGCGCCGGTACGGTCCTTCGGCACGCCCGAGGAGGCGGCAGCCCTGGCCGCGACCGGCCCGTACGGCCTCTCGCTCGGCATCGTCACGCGGGACGCCGCCCGCGGACTGGACCTCGCCGAGCGGATCCCGACCGGCATCGTCCACATCAACGACCAGACCGTGAACGACGAGGCCGTCGCCCCGTTCGGTGGCGTCGCCGCATCCGGCACCGGCGCCCGCTTCGGTGGCGAGGCCAACCTGGAGGCCTTCACCGACGTGCGCTGGACGACGGTGCGCGCGGACGTGGCGCCGTACCCCTTCTAAGGGCGTTCAGTACGTCCAAGTGCCTTCGTACGGCGGGTTACTGGCCGTTCTGCTCGGCCTGTGCCTGCTGATCCGCGACGGCCTTGCGGACCTCGTCCATGTCCAGCTTGCGGGCCTGCCCGATGACGTCCGTCAGGGCGGCCTCGGGCAGGGCGCCCGGCTGGGCGAACACGGCGACCTGGTCACGCACGATCATCAGCGTCGGGATCGACTGGATGCCGAAGGCCGAGGCCAGCTCCGGCTGCGCCTCGGTGTCGACCTTGCCGAACACCAGGTCCGGGTTCTCCTCGGCCGCCTTCTCGTAGACCGGCGCGAACTGACGGCACGGACCGCACCAGGCCGCCCAGAAGTCGATCAGGACGAACTCGTTGTCCGTGACCGTCTGGTCGAAGTTCTCCTTGGTGAGCTCCACGGTGCTGCTCATGGCGTGATCCCTCTTCCTGGTGTGGGGGCGAAGCCGCTGGCACAACACGGCGGCCCTGGTACATATTCCGCGCGCTTACCCATGTGGCCTCCGCGCACACCACCCACCAGACTGACCCCATGACGGAATCGGAATCCATCGCCTACGACGTTGTTGTGCTCGGTGCCGGACCCGTGGGGGAGAACATCGCCGACCGCACCCGTGCGGCCGGCCTCTCCACCGCGGTCGTGGAGAGTGAGCTGGTCGGCGGCGAATGCTCGTACTGGGCCTGCATGCCCAGCAAGGCCCTGCTGCGCCCGGTCATCGCCCGCGCCGACGCCCGCCGCACACCCGGCCTGAGCCAGTCGGTGCAGGGCCCCCTCGACACGGCGGCGGTCCTCGCGCACCGCGACTACTACACCTCCCACTGGCAGGACGACGGCCAGGTCGGATGGCTCGACAGCATCGGCGCCGACCTCTACCGAGGACACGGCCGCCTCACCGGACCGCGCACGGTCACGGTCACCGGCCCCGAAGGCGAGCGGCACGTGCTGACCGCCCGGCACGCCGTGGCCGTCTCCACCGGCACCCGCGCCGTCCTGCCCGACCTGCCCGGTCTCGCGGAGGTCAGGCCCTGGACGAGCCGCGAGGCCACCAGCGCCAAGGCGGCGCCCGGCAGGCTGGTCGTCGTCGGCGGGGGAGTGGTCGCCACCGAGATGGCCACCGTCTGGCAGGCCCTCGGCTCACAGGTCACCGTCCTCGTCCGCGGCAAGGGCCTGCTCAACCGTATGGAGCCGTTCGCCGGTGAACTGGTCGCCGAAGCCCTCGTCGAGGCCGGCGCCGACGTGCGCACCGGCACCTCCGTCGAGTCGGTCACTCGCGAGAACGGCACGGTCGTGGTCGTCACCAACACCGGTGACCGCATCGAGGCCGACGAGATCCTCTTCGCCACCGGACGCGCCCCGCGCACCGACGACATCGGCCTGGACACCATCGGCCTCGAGCCCGGCTCGTGGCTGGAGGTCGACGACAGCCTGCGCGTCACCGGCAGCAAGTGGCTGTACGCCGTCGGCGACGTGAACCACCGTGCCCTCCTCACCCACCAGGGCAAGTACCAGGCCCGCATCGCGGGCGCCGCCATCGCTGCCCGCGCCTCCGGCACCCCGATCCTGGAGTCCGACCCCTGGGGCGCCCACGCGGCGACCGCCGACCACGCGGCCGTCCCGCAGGTCGTCTTCACCGACCCCGAGGCGGCTGCCGTAGGGCTCTCACTGGCGGAGGCCGAACAGGCCGGCCACCGTGTCCGCGCGGTCGACTACGACCTCGCCTCCGTCTCCGGAGCGGGCCTGTACGCCGACGGCTACAAGGGACGCGCCCGCATGGTCGTCGACCTCGAACGCGAGATCCTGCTCGGCGTCACGTTCGTAGGTCCCGGCGTCGGCGAACTGATCCACTCGGCGACGATCGCGGTCGCGGGACAGGTGCCGATCAGCAGGCTGTGGCACGCGGTCCCGTCCTACCCGACGATCAGCGAGGTGTGGCTGCGGCTGCTGGAGGCGTACCGGGACAACTAGGGCCTGTCCGGCGGATCATGCCGCAGACGCGGGGCTTGGCACGCCGACCTGCGGCGTTGTCGTCGGTTGCCGACTCCCCCACGCTCGAACAACCTCGCGCGGGGGGACCCCCACCGCGTCGACGCCCTCCTCCGCCTTGCAGCTCGACGCACCAAGCCCCGCTCACCTGCGTCGATGAGGCGCCGCCGATTTCCTGCGACCTGATCCGCCGGACAGGCCCTAGGGCAGCCGGAACCCGAGGGACGCGGCCGCCTCCTGCGGTGACGGCTGCGTCCACCGCTCCGCCATCGCCTGGCTGGAGGACAGCGAGCGCAGTTCCGCACGGTCCAGGTACAGCGTGCCGTCGAGGTGGTCCGTCTCGTGCTGGACGATCCGTGCGGGCCAGCCGGTGAACACCTCGTCCACCGGGCGGCCCGCCTCGTCCTGGCCGGTCAGCCGCACCTCGGCGGGCCGGGCCACCACCGCCTGCCAGCCCGGCACGCTCAGGCAGCCCTCGAAGAACGCGGCACGGGCGGTGCCGACGGGCTCGTACGAGGGATTGACCAGGACCCGGAACGGCAACGGCACCCGGCCGCGCAGCAGCCGTACCTCCTCCGGCACCGGCGCGGGATCCTCGATGACGGCGAGCCGAAGCGGCACGCCCACCTGAGGCGCGGCGAGGCCCACGCCCGGCGCCGCGTGCATCGTGACCCGCAGGGCCTCGACGAAACGGGCCAGCAGCGCGGGCTCCAGCTGTCCCTCGAAGCGCTCGGTGCCGCGCCGCAGCACCGGATCACCGGCGGCGACGATGGGCAACGGGCCGTCCGTGGCGAGGAGTTCCTCGACCAGTTCCGCCAGGGGCGCGCGATCACGGGGAGAAGCCATCGCGCCAGGATGCCACGAGGCCTGCGAGCACCTCTCACCGTCCGGCGTGACGCACGCCACACGCACTCCCGGGAACTCGGCGCCCCTTCTCCCCGACTTCTGGACCGCCACAGCCGAGAAACATCCCCTGCCCACGGGAGAAGCCCGCCGATGTCCACCGCTCCCTCGACTACCACGGACGAGGCCCCGCAACCCGCCGCCCCGGCGCCGTCGTCCCCCAGCAGATGGTCCTCCCTGCGTCCGCTGATCCTTCGTCTGCACTTCTACGCCGGCGTGTTCGTCGCACCGTTCCTGTTCGTCGCCGCCGTCACCGGCTTCCTGTACGCCGGCGCGTTCCAGGCCGAGAAGATCGTCTACGCCGACGAGATGACCGTCTCGGCCGTCGGTGACGCCAAGCTGCCGATCTCCGAGCAGGTGGCCGCCGCCCGCGAGGCCCACCCCGAGGGCACGGTCTCGGCCGTACGCCCCTCGCCCGAGGACGACGCGACCACCAGGGTGCTGCTGTCCGGCGTCCAGGGCGTCGACCCGGACCACAGCCTCGCGGTGTTCGTCGACCCGTACACCGCGAAGGTGCGGGGCGCGCTGGAGCAGTACGGCTCGACCGGCGCGCTGCCGCTGCGCACCTGGATCGACGAGTTCCACCGCGACCTGCACCTCGGCGAGAACGGCCGCCTCTACAGCGAGTTCGCCGCGAGCTGGCTGGGGGTGATCGCGGCCGGCGGCCTCGTCCTGTGGCTCTCCCGCCGCCGCGCCCTGCGCAAGGTACGCGGCACCAGCGGGCGCCGCCGCACGCTCGGCCTGCACGGCACCGTCGGGGTGTGGGCCGCGGCCGGCTTCATCTTCCTGTCGGCGACCGGCCTGACCTGGTCGACCTACGCCGGCGCGAGCATCGACGAACTGCGCACCTCGCTCGGCCATTCCACCCCGTCGGTCACGGCGACCGCGGGCGGCGAGCACTCGGGCCACGGCGCGTCCGCCTCGGCCGGGGACGCGGATCACGGCGTCGGCCTCGACAAGATCCTGGCCGCCGCCCGCGCGGAGGGGCTCGGGGACCCCGTCGAGATCGTGCCGCCCGCGGACGCCTCCTCGGCGTATGTGGTGAAGCAGGTGCAGCGCAGTTGGCCCACGAAACAGGACTCGGTCGCGATCGACCCGACCACCGGCGAGGTCACCGACGTCCTGCGCTTCGCCGACTACCCGGTGCTGGCCAAGCTGACCCGCTGGGGCATCGACCTGCACACCGGCGTGCTCTTCGGTCTGGTCAACCAGATCGCGCTGATGCTCCTCGCGCTCTCGCTGATCCTGCTGATCGTGCTGGGGTACCGCATGTGGTGGCAGCGCGGCCGAGGCTCCTCCTTCGGGCGGCCGATCCCGCGCGGCGCCTGGCAGCGGGTGCCCCCGCAGATCCTGCTCCCGTGCGTGGCCGCGATCGCCGTGCTCGGCTACTTCGTCCCCCTGCTCGGCATTCCGCTGGCCGCGTTCATCGCCGTGGACGTGGTGCTCGGCGAGATCGCCCATCGGCGGAAGCCGTCCACACCGGCGAGCGGCGCCGACGCGACGTAGCGGACCCACGCAGCCGAGGGCGGCGTGACACATGGCTCGGGCCCGGCTCCCCACAGGGAACCGGGCCCGAGCCACAGTCCGTTCGGATCAGAGCTGCTCGAAGTCGCCCGCGAGCGCCGAGGCGAGGCGCAGGTGTGGCTCCGCCTCCTCGTGCCGGCCCTGCCGCTGCAACGTGCGGCCCAGCATCAGCCGCGCGTAGTGCTCCACCGGGTCCCGCTCGACGATCACACGCAACTCGCTCTCAGCGCGCTGCAGTTGGGCCGAGTGGTAGTAAGCGCGAGCCAGCAGCATCCGCGGTCCGGTCTGCTCCGGCACCTCCTCGACCAGCCCACCCAGCACCCGCGCCGCGGCGGCGTAGTCCTTCGCGTCGAAGAACAGCCCCGCCCGCTCCCAGCGCTCGGCCGGCGTTCCGTGGTCGTAGTACGTCGTTTCCACTGCTGACCTCCTTCGCCGCCTTCAACCGCGCGAGATGGTCAAACATTCCACTACTTCTGCGGCTACTCGGCGAGCGCGGCCAGTTCCGCGTTCGCCCGCTCGGTGACCAGTGCGAGCACCCGCCCCGCGGTCGCCAGATCCTGCGCGGAGATGCCGTCGTAGATCCGGGCGGAGATCTTCCCGGTCTCGGTGCTCACCTCGGTCTGCAGTTCCCGTCCGGCGTCGGTGATCAGCACCTTTGGACCCTCGGTGGTGATGAGTTGCTTGGCGGCCAGCTCCTCGACGACGCCGTGCACGTCCGCCGCCTCGATCTTGAGCGCGTCGACGATCTGCGCCACGAGTGCATCGCGCTCGACGGCGGCGTCGGCGACCGCGACGGGCCTGAGGGTCACCGACTGCTGGAACGTCATGGCGTGGCGGACCAGGACGCTCTCCAGGACCGCGCGTCCGGCGTAGTGGGCCAGCGCGATCACGCGGCCGTCGACGGTGGGTGCGGTGGTGGTCATGACTGCTCCTCTTCTCCCCTTGGTTCAAGCCCTCGGCTCGAGAAATACAGTACATGGATATTATATCCATGGCTACTAATGAACGGGGGCTCGTTGGCCTGACGCGGGAGCCCGCGCAGAGCTAGGTTGAGCGGCATGAGCAATCTTGATCGCGAGGCGGTTCCCGCCCTGTGCGGCGGCCGCGGCTTCGTGGTGGCCGAGCCCGTCCGGGAACTCCTCAGCCCTCGTCACGTCAAGCTCGGCGAATCCACCGAGGTCCGCCGCCTGCTGCCCAACCTGGGCCGCCGCATGGTCGGCGCCTGGTGCTTCGTCGATCACTACGGCCCCGACGACATCGCCGACGAACCCGGCATGCAGGTGCCGCCGCACCCCCACATGGGCCTGCAGACCGTCAGCTGGCTGCACCAGGGCGAGGTACTGCACCGCGACTCCACCGGCAGCCTCCAGACGATCCGCCCGCGCGAACTGGGCCTCATGACCTCCGGCCGGGCGATCAGCCACTCCGAGGAGAGCCCCAAGTCCCACGCCCCGTTCCTGCACGGCGCCCAGCTGTGGGTCGCCCTCCCGGACGGCCACCGCCACACCGATCCGCACTTCGAACACCACGCCGAGCTGCCCCACGTCACGGCACCGGGCCTGACGGCCACGCTCATCCTCGGCACCCTCGACGGCGCGACCTCGCCCGGCACGACGTACACCCCGATCGTCGGCGCCGACCTCGCCCTCGCCCGTGGCACGGACGTACGCCTGCCGCTGGAACCCGACTTCGAGTACGCCGTACTGTCCATGTCCGGCGAGGCGCATGTGGACGGCGTGCCGATGCTGCCCGGCTCGATGCTCTACCTCGGCTGCGGCCGCACCGAACTCCCGCTGCGCGCCGAGTCCGACGCGGACCTGATGCTCCTGGGCGGTGAGCCGTTCGACGAGGAGCTGATCATGTTCTGGAACTGGATCGGGCGCACCCAGGAGGAGATCGAACAGGCCCGCGCCGACTGGATGACCGGATCGCGCTTCGGTGAGGTGAAGGGGTACGACGGGGATCCGCTGCCCGCTCCCGAGCTGCCGGCGACGCCCATGAAGCCGCGGGGCAGGGTGCGCTGACCCGGCAGTCGGTACCTCAGCGCGGCGCCGGTCCGCTGCTGCGGCGGACGACGAGGTCGACCGGGACGAGCGACTCGGGCTGCGTGGGTTCGGCGGGGCCGTCGATGCGGTTGAGCAGGAGGCGCAGGGAGCGGGTGCCGATCTCCGCGAAGTCGGTGCGGACGGTGGTCAGGGGCGGCAGCAGATGCGCGGCCTCCGGGATGTCGTCGTAGCCGACGACGCTGACGTCGCCGGGTACCGAGCGGCCGGCCTCGTGCAGGGCGTGCAGGACGCCGAGCGCCATCTGGTCGTTGGAGGCGAACACGGCCGTGACGTCGGGGCGCGCGGCGAGCCGGCGGCCCAGTTCGTACCCGGAGTCGGCGCTCCAGTCGCCGACGAGCGGCTCGGGGATCTCGGCACCGGCCGCGGCGAGGGTCGACCGCCAGCTGCCCAGGCGGTGGTCGGCGGAGGTCCAGCCGGTCGGGCCGGCGATGTGCCACACGGTCGCGTGGCCGAGCCCGAGGAGGTGCTCGATGGCCTTGCGGGCCCCGGTCCGCGAGTCGCCGGTGACCAGCTCGGTGCTGTCGTCGAGGCCGTTCTCCAGCACTACCAGCGGTGTGTCGAGATGGGTGTCGGCCAGGGCGCGGCCCACCCACAGCTGCGGGGCGATGGCGATCACGCCGTCCGCGCCCTCGGCCGACAGCCGGTTCACGGCCTCGACGACCGTGTCGTGGTCGGCCGTGTCGAGGGCGATGGAGCTGATCAGGTAACCGGCCTCCTGGGCGGCGGTGTTGATCGCGGTGAGGATGGCGGCGGGCCCGTAGCGGGCGGCGTCGAAGGAGATGACCCCGAGCATCCGGGTCCGGCCGCTGGCGAGGGACCTGGCGCTGCGGCTGGGCCGGTAGCCGAGCGTCCGCATGGCCACCAGGACCCCCTCGCGGGTCTCCGGGCGGACGGAGGGGTGGTCGTTCAGCACGCGGGAGACGGTCTGCTTGGAGACACCGGCCAGCCGGGCCACGTCGTCCATCACGGGACGCGAGCCCGCGAAGTTCCGTCTGCTGCGCCCCTTCGGAACGGCCCCGTCGGCGGCGCTTCGGGTCATGGTGGCGGTTTCCTCGACGTCGTTGCGGCGGTGTGGTCCCGCCCGGCAGGACCACAGCATAGGCGGGGGAGTCCCGGGGGCCCGGCGGCGCCGGACCCTCGGGCGGTACGGCCGGGCGGTCAGCCGGCCCGGACGGTCCGGGTGCGGGCGGTGACCCACTCGGCGCGCACCACGGCCGCCGTCTCCCCGGCGCCGCCCGCCTCCTCCGGTACGTACACCGGGGCGTCCGTGTGCAGGGGCAGCAGCCTCAGCCGCAGACCGTCCGCGCGCAGGGCGTCGGCGGGCAGCCGGTCGAGGCCGATGTCCCAGACCCGCCCCGAGAAGAACTGGTCGGCGACGAGTACGTCCCCCACGTACGCCCGCCCCACGTCACCGGTCCAGTGCAGGCGCAGCAGGGTCCCCGGCGGCAGCTCGTCCGGCACCTCGACCCGGTACTCGGCGGCGACGGTGTCGAAGTACTTGTCCGCGGGCGCGCTCGCCCGGCCCTGCACACCGGTCGTGGTCTCGGGCGCCGGACCGGCGGGCCGGACCAGGGTGACCCGAGGGACGTCCCCCGCGCTCCCGCGCGACGGGACCCGGTAACGGGTGAACACCCCGTCCGCCTCCGGGCTCACCGGCACCCCGTCCACCACCGGCGCCCGCGCCGGCGCGGGCAGCACCGCGAACGACACGGGCGCCTGCGAGCCGTGCAGCCGTACCTCCTCGTGGTCGAAGACGACCCCGTCCCCGCACAGCACCAGCCGCTCGGCACCCCACGCCTCGCCCCGGTAGGCGGTACGAGCCGTCGCCGCGTCCAGGACCAGCAGGCCGATCCGCCGGCCGTCCGCCGTCTCCACCTCGACCAGGGCGTCGGTGCCGGGCCGCAGCCCGGTGACCAGCAACCGGCCGCCGACGGGCGTGACCTCCCCGGTCGGGGAGCCGACCGACGCCACCGTCGACGCGTCCAGGGCGAGTTCGGGAGCGATGCCCTCGGTCGCGGCCAGCACCAGGACCGTACGGCCGTCCGCCTGGACCGTGCACACCGGCTGGGCGGTGGCCCACTCCAGCCGCAGCCCCGCCACGTCGAGCCGCAGCGGCCAGCAGAAGTAGGCGCCGCGAGGGACGGTGACGGGGACACTGGGCAGGGTCAACTCGTCCGAGCCGTCCGGGAACGCGACCGTGAACGACGTGTCCGGGTGGTCCGGCAGCGGCTCGTGCGGCTGGTGGTTGTTGACGAACAGGAACCCCGAGGTGCCGTCGCTGCGCACGGCCCAGCGCAGGGTCTCCCGGTCGTTCTGAGCCGCAGGCTGCCGCTCGGGCAGCACGGACTCCATCGGCGCGACGGCAGGCCCGAAGTCCGCCAGCATCAGGTGCTGCAGCCGCAGTTCGTGATAAGTCCGCCGGTACTGGCCGTACTCGCCGAGCGGGGCCTGGAAGTCGTACGTCAGCACGGGCAGGTCGTTGGGGTAGCCGGTGGCGTGGGACTCCTGGAGCGTGGTGAGTTCACCGGCGGGGTTGGTGCCGCCGTGGAACATGTAGAAGCCCTGCCAGACCGAACCGCAGCCGATCTTGGTGAGGCCGAGCGCGCCGATGTCGTCGGGGTCCACGCGCGGCCTGCGGTGGTACGACACCGCCATGCCGCCGCCCAACTCGCAGGTGGCCCAGGGAAACCGGTCGGCGAAGGCGTCCGGCTCGCCGCCGCGCACGGTGGTGGGCCTCAGGTCGGCGCCGATGCCCTCGTCGTCGCGCTGGTGGGTGAAGAAGAAGTGCTTGCGGCAGGTGTCGGGCCAGCCGCCGTCCGCCTCGGTCCAGAAGGTCTCGGTGTAGCCGCCGTACAGCGGAAGCAGCTCGTCGGGCGGGAGCTGGACCCCGCCCCAGGCGGTCGACGTCCACAGCGGGGCGCTCATTCCGGCCTCTTGGGCCATGCGCTTCAGGGTGAGGAGATGGCCGGGCTGGTCGTAGAGCTCGTTCTCGACCTGGATCGCCACGATCGGGCCGCCGTGCGCGCGGTCGAGGCCGCGCAGCTGCTCGGCGATCGCCGCGAACCAGGTGCGTACGGGCTCCAGGTAGGCGGGGTCGTCGGTGCGCGGGGTGCAGTCGCGGGCCAGCAGCCAGTCGGGCAGGCCGCCGCCCCGGACCTCCGCGTGCGACCAGGGGCCGATGCGCGGGATGAAGTCCAGGCCGTGGCGGGCGCACAGCTCCGCGAAGCGGCGCAGGTCGCGGTCGCCGTCGAAGCGGACGCGGCCCTCGATCTCCTCGTGGTGGATCCAGATGAGGTAACTGGCGACGGCCGTGACGCCGCCCGCCTTCATCTTCAGCAGCTCCTCCTCCCACTCGCCGGCCGGGTAGCGGGAGTAGTGGAACTCGCCGGAGACCGGGAACCAGGGGCGCCCGCCGCGGGTGAGCCAACGACTGTTGACCTCGATCGGGTCGGGCACGCCCGGGGCGTCGGAGAAGGGCAGATGTCCGGCCGCCGGTGGCCCGGCGGGGGAGGGGACGCGCAGGCGGTGCGGGTGGGCCATCAGTCGTTCTCCGGTCCGAGGTCGGGAGTGTCGGTGAGCTGGGCGCGGGTGCCGGTGGTGGCGTGCAGCTCCAGCAGGACCAGTTCGTTGGCGCCCGGACGCAGGACCGGGCCGGGGACGTACAGCGTGCGCTGCGGACCGCGGTTCCAGTAGCGGCCCAGGTGGAAGCCGTTGACCCAGGCCTGGCCCTTGGTCCAGCCGGGCAGGGCGAGGAAGGTGTCCGCGGGGGTGTCCACCTCGAACGTCCCCCGGTGGAAGGCGGGTACCGCGTCCGTGGCCGCGTCGGACGGCACGAACGGCACCGCGCCCAGGTCGGCCGACGGGACGGCTCGGCACTCCCAGCCGTGCAGGGCCTCGCCCTGGAAGGACACCGGGCCGAGCAGCCCCTTGGGCGCGCCGATCCGCGGCCCGTAGTTGACCCCGCCCTGGTTCTCCACCAGCACCTCGAGGACGGCACCGGGCGCCGGCACCCGTACGGGCAGCGTCTCGTCGTGGCGTTCGCGCTCCAGTACGCCGACGGAGGCCCCGTCCACGAAGACCTGGGCGCGGTCGCCGACACCGCCCGAGAAGCGCAGCAGACCGTCGCCCGAACCGGGAACGGTGGTGCGGTACAGGACGTAACCGGTGTCCACCCCGAGGTCGTTCGCCGTCACCGGGTCCTCGCTGCGCACTGCGCCGTCCAGTGTGCGCAGATACGGCAGCAGCGGGGCCCGGCGGTCCAACTCGACGGTCGTCTCCGGGAGTTTGGGGCCCGGCGCCGGGGCCGGCTCGTCGGGGACCGGCGCGTGCCGGGCGATCACTTCGCGGAAGGCGTGGTACTTGGGGCCCGGGTCGCCGCTCTCGGTGAGCGGGGCGTCGTAGTCGTACGACGTGACGGTGGGCTCGTAGGCGTGCTTGTGGTTGGCGCCGTTGGTGAAGCCGAAGTTGGTGCCGCCGTGGAACATGTAGATGTTGACGGAGGCGCCGGCGGACAGCAGCCGGTCCAGGTCGGCCGCCGCGTCGGCCGCCGACCGGGTGTGGTGCGGCCCGCCCCAGTAGTCGAACCAGCCGATCCAGAACTCGGCGCACATCAGCGGGCCTTCGGGCTGATGGGTGCGCAACGCGCCCAGATTCTCCTCGACCCGGCTGCCGAAGGTCGCCGTGGCGAGCAGGCCGGGCAGGCTCCCCGCGGCCAGGTGATCGGCGCCCGCCTGGTCGCAGGTGAACAGCAGCTCGTCGACGCCCCGGGAACGCAGGGCCTGTTCGACGTGCTTGAGGTACGCGGTGTCGTCGCCGTACGCCCCGTACTCGTTCTCCACCTGTACGGCGATCACCGGCCCGCCGTTCGCGGCGAAGTGCGGCAGCAGCGGCGGCAGGAGCTGGTCGAGATAGCGGTCGAAGGCGTCGGTGAAGCGCGGGTCGCTGGTGCGCAGCCGGATGCCGGGGTCCGAGACCAGCCACGCGGGCAGCCCGCCGTCGTCCCACTCGGCGCAGATGTACGGCCCGGGGCGCAGCAGCACCTGCAGGCCCTCCGCCTGCGCCAGCCGCAGGAAGCGGGGCAGGTCGAACAGGCCGTCGAGGACGAGGGTGCCGGGCACGGGCTCGTGCAGGTTCCACGGCAGGTACGTCTCGACCGTGTTCAGGCCCATGAGGCGTGCCTTGCGCAGCCGGTCGGTCCACTGGTCGGGATGGACGCGGAAGTAGTGCAGGGCCCCGGAGATGATCCGGAACGGCTCGCCGTGCAGGAGGAAACCGTCGGACGAGGTCGTCAGAGCGGGCATGCGGGTGCTTCCCTTCGGTTCGCTTCGATTCGGGTACGACAGCCGGTGCCGGTCCCGGTTCACCGGGTGCGTGTGCTGCGGATGAGCCAGAGCGTGGCGGCCAGGCACAGCGCCGAGACACCGCCGAGCAGCAGCGGCACCGATCGGACGCCGGCCTCCTCGATCGCCTTGCCGAGCGCCGGCCCCGCCGCGACCCCGCCGACCATGGACGCGGCGATGACCAGGGCCCCGGCCCGCCGGGCGCTCGGGGCCGCCCGGTGCAGCCAGGGCAGGCCGGTGGGGAAGATCGGGGCGATGAACAGACCGACACCGGCGTACGCGTACGGTGCGAGCGCCGGGATCGACGCCAGCAGCAGACAGAGCGTCATGCCCGTGCAGGAGACCGTGATGATGGCCTGGGCGGAGAAGCGCAGGGCGATCGGCGCGACCAGGAACCGGCCGACGGTCATCATCAGCCAGTACACGGAGGTCGCGGTCGCGGCGACCCCGGCGCCGTATCCGACGGTCTCCAGATGGGTCGGCTCCCAGCCGCCGACGCCCGCCTCGATGCCCACGTGCAGCACGTACAGCGCGACGAACACGGCGAGCACCGAGCCCAGACTGCGGCCCAGGACCCGCCGGTCACCGGTCTCGGGTCCGTCCGTCGGCCCGGGCGCACGGTCGCGTATGCCCTTCAGGCACAGCAGCAACGGCAGGTTGGCGAGCGCGAAAGCGAGGAAGACCGCCGGGTAGTGCTCGGCGCCGATCATGCCGATCAGTGCCGGGCCGAGGATCGCGCCGATGCCGAAGTGCGCGTTCAGGATGTTCAGCATCGCGGTCGAACGGCGGCCGAAACCGACCGCGAACAGCTGGTTGAGGCCGTAGTCGATGCCGCCGAAGCCGAGCCCCGCCAGTAGTGCCATGACCAGTGCGGCCGGCCAGTTCGGAGCGAGCGCGAAGCCCGCCGCGCCGACCGCCATGAGCAGGTACGAGGCGCCGAGGATCTGCCGGTTGCCGAGGCGGCCGTAGAGCCGGTCGAAGAGCAGCACACCGGCCACCCCGCCGACGAAGTGGGCGCTCAGTCCCAGCCCCGCGGCCGAGGGGGACAGCCCGAACTCCTCGCGGAACGCCGGGATGGCCGGCCCGTACAGCGCCTGGAGCGCGCCGATGAGGACGAAGCCCACGCAGGAGGCCACCACGGCGGCGGGACTGAAGACCGGGGTGTCCGGCCGTACTTCGATGGACGGCATCGGTCTGCTGCTGTCGACAACTCGTTCTTCCCCCGGCACAGCACGCCTCTCGTTGGCTTCGACCGTTGTGATGTTACCGGTAACATCCCGCCCGTCAAGATCCCGGACAGGGATCGGTGCGAGGGGTGAATTGGACTGTCAGTCCAGGCATTGGACGTGTAGTCTAGAAGACCTGGTCGCGGCAGGAAGGGCGGGTGTCGGTGGGCGAGACGAGTGTGGAGGCGGAGCGGGACGCGGTCATCGCCGCCCTGGTCCCGGTGATCGACGGGATCGCGGCGACGTTCGGCCCGGTGTGCGAGGTGGTGCTCCATGACTACCGGCGCCCGGAGCAGTCGGTGGTCGCCATCGCCGGCTCCGTGACGGGGCGCGCGGTGGGCGGCGCGATGAGCGAGATCGGCATGCGGATCGTCGCCCGGGGCGAGGAGGCGGCCGACGAGCTGAACTACGTCACCCGGACCCGGACCGGCCAGACCCTCAAGTCGTCCACGATGGTGCTGCGGGACTCCACGGGCGCGGTGTTCGGCGCGCTGTGCGTGAACCTGGACGTCACCACGCTCACCGAGGCCCACACCGTGATCGGAGCGCTGACCGGCATCGGCCGCCCGCCCGCCGAACTGCCGGTCACCACCTTCGGCAACGACATCGACTCCGTCGTCGACGTCATCCTCGACGACCACCACCTGAGACAGGACCGGGCGTGGGCGGGCCTCGACCGCGCGGCCCGCCTGGAGCTCTTCCGCGGCCTCGACGAGCGCGGGGTGTTCGCGGTGCGCCGCTCGGTCGAACAGGTCGCCGGCCGGCTCGGCATCTCCCGCGCCTCCGCGTACAGCTACCTCTCCCAGGCCCGGGCCGCGACGGAGGCGCCCCCCGACCCCACGGACCCCACCGACTCCACCGACTCCACCGACTCTTCCGGAGGACACGCGTGACGACCACCACCCCGCCGGTCACCCTCGACGACATCCGTGACGCGGCCGCCCGCCTCAAGGGCGTCGCGCACCACACCCCCGTACTGCGCTCCCGCACCCTCGACGCGCTCGTCGGTGCCGAGGTCTTCCTCAAGTGCGAGAACTTCCAGCGCGTCGGGGCCTTCAAGTTCCGCGGCGCCTACAACGCGGCCTCGCGGCTGACCCCGGACCAGCTCGCCCGGGGCATCGCCACCTACTCCTCCGGCAACCACGCCCAGGCCGTCGCCCTCGCCGCCCGCGAGCTCGGCACCACCGCGGTGATCGTGATGCCGCACGACGCCCCGGCCTCGAAGCGGGACGCCACCGCGGGATACGGCGCCGAGATCGTGACGTACGACCGCTACACCGGCGACCGCGTCGCCATCGCCGAGGCCCTGGCGGCCGAACGGGGCCTCGCGGTCATCCCGCCGTACGAACACCCCCACGTCATCGCCGGACAGGGCACGGCGGCACTCGAACTCCTTGAAGAGGTGGGCGAGTTGGACGCGCTGATGACTCCGGTCGGCGGTGGCGGACTGATCGCCGGGAGTGCCACGGCGGCCAAGGGCCAGTACGCGAACCTCAGGATGATCGGCGTCGAGCCGGAGGCCGGGGACGACACCAAGCGGTCGCTGGAGGCGGGCCGGCGCATCGAGATCCCCGTGCCGCACACCATCGCCGACGGCCAGGCGCTGCACACACCCGGCGAACTCACCTTCTCCGTCAACCGGCTGCTCGTCGACGCGATCGAGCTGGTCTCGGACGACGAGATCCGGGAGGCGATGCGATTCGCCTTCGAGCGCCTGAAGATCGTCGTCGAACCGAGCGGCGCCACACCGCTGGCCGCCCTGCTCGCGGGCCGGATGGGCAGCCTGCCCCGCCGGGTCGGGGTGATCATCTCCGGGGGGAACGTCGACGCCGAGCGCTTCGCCCGCCTGTGCGGGGGCACGGACTGACGCGGAAGGGCCGTCACCCGAATGGCGGTTCCCGGTCGGCGGGCGGACCATGGAGTGGTGGGGCGCGGCCCCGTCGGTGCCGCTCGCGGTGGGCGGGAGGCGGAGACCGGCCCCGGCCGTATAGAGCCCGGCCGGAAGGGAGAGCCGTCATGATCGAGGTGAAGACGCTCGACAAGCCGGACGAGCGCCGCGATTTCCCCCGGGGCCATCTCGAAGCCGTCCACCTCAGTGGACTCGACTTCGCCGTGGCCACCTTCGAACCGGGCTGGCGCTGGTCGGAGTCCGTGGCCCCCATCGCGGGCACGGACAGCTGTCAGATCCACCACAACGGCTATGTCGTCCAGGGGCGTATGCGCATCCGCATGGACGACGGCGGTGAGGCCGAAGTGGGTCCCCACGACACCTTCGTGTGCCCGCCCGGACACGACGCCTGGGTCGTGGGTGACGAACAGGTCGTGGTGTACGACTTCGCCGGAGGCATGGCGAAGGACTACGCGAAGGCCGACTGACACCCGTCGAGGGCGCGCGCCTCACACGGTGACGACCACCTTGGCGCGCGCGTGCTCGACCTCCAGATACCGCATCGCCTCGGGCACCTCGCCCAGCGGATAGGTGCGGTCGACGACCGGGGCGATCTTCCCGGACTCGACGAGCTCCCGCAGTGCCGCGAGGTTCGCCCTGCTGGGTTTCGCCGGGAGTTCGAGCAGGCGTTGGCGGACGAAGGGCGACGTCAGGCGCCGCTTGATGAAGAGCCCCATCGGGCCGAGCAGGCTCCCGCCCTCGAACACACCCCCGCCGGACAGGACGAGCGTCCCGGTGGGGGTCACAGTGCGCCGGAACGCGCCGAGGGAGTGGTTGCCCACCAGGTCCAGGACGACCTCGTACCGACGTCCGGCGCGGGTGAAGTCCTCCCGCGTGTAGTCGATGACGTGGTCCGCGCCGAGCGAGCGGACGAGGTCGACATTGCGGGTGCTGCACACGCCGGTCACCTCCGCGCCGTACGCCTTGGCGATCTGCACGGCGAAGGTGCCGACCCCGCCCGAGGCCCCGTTCACCAGCACCGTTTGCCCCGCCCGCACCCCGGCCACGTCCCGCAGGCCGATGAGCGCGGTGTTCGCGGCCAGGGGGATCGCGGCCGCCTGCTCGAAGCCGAGGCCGGCCGGCTTGTGGCCCACCGCGTCGTCGGCGGCGCACACGAACTCCGCGAAGGCGCCGTCGGCCTCGCCGTACACCTCGTCGCCGGGGCTCAGCCCCTCGACCCCGGCGCCGACCGCCTCGACCCGCCCGGCGAAGTCCCGGCCCCGGATCCTCTGCTTAGGCGCGCGCAGCCCCATCATCAGGCGGGCGATCTTCGGGTCGCCGCGCATGAAATGCCAGTCGTAGGCGTTGAGCGCCGCCGCCTGCACCCGCACCAGCACCTCGCCGGCGGCGGGCACGGGCGGATCGACCTCCCTGACCTCCAGGGTGTCCGCCGAGCCGTACCTGTCCTGGACCACTGCCTTCATGGGTTCCCCCTCTGTTGCTGCGGAGCGTAAGGGGAGGAAAGGCGGCACGGATATCGGGGACAAGCCCTACTTCTTTGGGATGAGCCGACGCCCGGGGCGACCGCAGCGGTGCGTCAGACCGGCAGCAGGCGCCCCACCAGGGCGCTGAGCTGCCGGGCGTTGCGGCACTCGTGCATCTCGACGACCTCGGCGTAGTCGGGGGCGGCGGAGTCGCCCGTGCCCCACTGGGAGCGCGCCTCCGGGTTCAACCAGTAGACACGGCGGGCTTGTCGGGCGATCTGGCGTACGGCGGGCAGGTTCGGGTCGCTCATGTTCGTACGGGCGTCACCGAGGACGAACACCGTGGTGCGCGGGCCGACCGCGTCGCCGTACCGCTCCGCGAACTCGCCCAGCGCGACGCCGTAGTCGCTGCTGCCGTGCCAGCCGGTGAGCGTCGCCTCGGCGCGGATGCGGGCGCCGAGGCCTTCCGCGTCGGCCGCGCCGTGCACGAGGAGCCGGGTCACCTCGTCGATCCGGTTGACGAAGGCGAACACCCGCACCTTGCTGAACTGGTCGTGCAGCGCCTGCACCAGCAGCATCGTGAAGTCCGAGAACCCGGACACCGACCCCGACACATCGCACAGCAGCACCAGTTCGGGCCGGGCGGGACGGCGCCGGCGCAGCACGGGCCGCATCGGCACCCCGCCCGTCGACAGCGACCCGCGCAGGGTGCGCCGCAGATCGATGCTGCCGCGCGCGGCCCGGCGCCGACGCGCGGCGAGCCGGGTGGCGAGCTTGCGGGCCAGCGGCTGCACCGTCCTGCGCAGCTCGGCCAGCCGGTCCTTCCCGGCGAACAGGAAGTCCACCCGGTCGGCGGTCGGGGCCACCGCCCGCCGCGCGATCTCGTCCCGGCCCCGCCGCTCGGCGACCCGCCGCCGCGCCTCCGCGCCCACCATCCGGCGGAACGCCTCGATGCGTCGCCGGATCTCGTCCTCCAGCAGCCGGTCCGTGAACCCCGGCCCGCCGCCCTGCGCCCGCACGTCGTCGCGCACGCGGGCGAGCAGAGTCTGCGGGCGGATCCGGTCGAGTGCCTGGTACGACGACCAGCCGTCCGAGGCCGGCGAGGACCCGTATCCGCCGAAGCCGTCGACCGCCTCGGCCGCCAGCCCGGCCATCAGCGCCCGGTCGTTGGCGGCCAGCGCGGCCGCGAGCCGCTCGCGCAGGTCGTCCCGGTCCGCGGCCTGCGTCTCCGGCGCTCCCACGCTCCGCGGGAAGTACAGGTCGAAGACCGGGTCGAACACGGGTCGTTGGGCCGTGCCGTGCAGGAGTGTCGCCGCCAGCCCCTCCCGCAGCAGCTCGCGGTCCGCGAACCCCAGGGCCGCCACCGCCTGTGCCGCGTCCACGGTCTCGCCGGTGCCGACGCGGATGCCGTGCGCACGCAGCGCGCCGACCAGGGACGTCAGCCGCTCCGCGACACCGGCCGGGGTACTCACAGAGCTCCCAGGTCCAGCTTGGCACCGGCCTTGAGGACGTCGTCCTGGTGCTTGAGCAGCACGCCGAGGGTGTCGCGTACGACGGCCTCGTCGAGCGTGCCGGCGCCCAGCGCGAGAAGCGTGCGCGCCCAGTCGATGGTCTCGGCGACCGAGGGCACCTTCCGCAGGTCCATGGCCCGCAGTGCGCCGACCAGCTGGACCACCGACCCGGCCAGCGCCTCGTCGAGGCCCGGCACCTTCAGCCGTACGATCCGACGCTCCAACTCCTCCTCCGGGAACCCGATGTGGAGGAACAGGCAGCGCCGGCGCAGTGCCTCGGACAGCTCACGGCTCGCGTTCGAGGTGAGGACGACGAAGGGGCGCCGGGTCGCGGTGATCGTGCCCAGTTCGGGGACGGTGACCTGGAAGTCGCTGAGCACTTCCAGGAGCAGACCCTCGACCTCCACGTCCGCCTTGTCGGTCTCGTCGATCAGCAGCACCTTGGGCTCGTCGCCGCGGATCGCGGTCAGCAGCGGACGGGGGAGCAGGAACTCCTCGCTGAAGATGTCCGTGCGGGCCTCGTCCCACGTCTCGTCCCGGCCGGCGCTGATCCGCAGCAACTGTTTGGCGTGGTTCCACTCGTACAGCGCCCGGGACTCGTCGACGCCCTCGTAGCACTGCAAGCGCACCAGCCGTGCCCCCGCGACCTGCGCCACGGCCTTGGCCAGCTCCGTCTTGCCGACCCCGGCGGGGCCCTCCACGAGCAGTGGCTTGCCGAGACGGTCGGCCAGGAAGACCGTCGTGGCGACGGCGGGCGAGGCGAGGTAGCCGGTTTCGGCCAGACGTGCGGAGACGTCGTCGACGGAAGTGAACAACGGGAGCCTCCAGCTCGGCGGCGGGTACCTGGGACCACACTATCTAAGCGCTTGTTCAGCGCTTGTGTCACCAGGAATCCGGTGATCCGTAAACAGCGGGCGGGCGTCGGGGCGGCCGCCCGCTGTCGAACGTGCTCACGCAGCCACCGCGACCGCCCCCACGGCCGGAGTGCGCAGCACCCGCCGGGCCGTCGCCAGGCTCGTGCCCAGCGTGGCCGCCGCCGCGACCGCCACGACCGCCAGCCAGATGCCGAGGCCCTGATGCGGCAGGACCGAGTCGGTGCGGACCACGGTGAACGGGATGATCCCGGCCAGCGCGGCCACCGTGCCGAAGAACAGCCCCGTGACCGTCAGGATCAGCCCCTCCGTGCCCACCGTGCCCAGCACCTGGCCCGGAGTCGCCCCCGCGAGGCGCTGCTGCCCGAACTCCCGGCGGCGGTAAGTGGTCGCCGCGTACAGCGAGTTGACCAGCATCACGCAGACGAACACCACGATGATGCCGACCACGGTGAAGTTCAGGGTTTCCAGGTTCTTGGCGTCGACCGACTTGGTCAGCCCCGAGGCCTCGACCGCGTTGCTCTCCACCGCCTGCATGTACAGCGTGGCCGTGGCGACCGCCGTGAACAGGATCAGCGACATCAGGATCCCGGCGAGGTGGTCCGCCCGGCGGCGCAGGTTGCGCACCGCCAGCCAGCCGCTCGCACCGGTCAGCGGCAGCCGGTCCAGCACGCCCTTCAGCAGCCGCGGCGACAGCAGGGCGAAGCCCACCGACAGCAGGATCGCCCCGTACGCGGGCGCCGCCATCAGCGCCGCGTCCGTCGCCGAGATCGCGAAGGTGGCGCACACCGCCGCCGCGCCGGTGACGAGGGCGGCGTACGCGAAGAACGTCCGTCCCCTGCCCCGCCGTTCGTGCCCGTGCGTCGCCCGCCGTACGGCGAGGAACGCGGCGCCCGCCGCCGCGAGCAGCGTGACGTCGACACCCGACAGCAGCGCGACCGCACCGAAGGAGTGGTCGACGGACCGCGCGACCTGCCCGCTGTCCTGGAACACCTCCAGCAGAGCCCGCCCGCCGAGCATCGCCGGGCCGATCGCCAGCACCGCCCCCACCAGGGCCACGGCCACCGCCTCACCCACCACCATCCGCTTGAGCTGCGCCGGAGTCGCCCCCGAGCAGCGCAGCAGCTCCAACTCGGCCGCACGCTGACGGACGTTGACCGTGAGCGTCGAGGCGACGGCGAAGAACACCAGGAGGGTGCCGTAGCCGCCGACCACGCTCGCCGCGGTGGTCAGCGTCTGAGCGCTCACCGAGTCGACGCCGCTCTGCGCCGCCGTGTCGTGCATCGAGTTGAACGTCATGATGATCGCCGCGCCCAGGAAGGCGGACAGCAGTGTCGCCGGGAAACGTCCGGGCCGCTGCCGGATCGACCGCATCGCGAGCATGAACATCGCTCACACCCCCGCCGTCATGTCGTCGCCCAGGTGCGCCAGCCGCTCGGCGACCGCGTCCGCCGTAGGAGCGTCCATCCGCCCGGCCAGCCGGCCGTCGGCGAGGAACAGCACGGAGTCGGCGTAGGAGGCGGCGACCGGGTCGTGCGTCACCATCACCACGGTCCGGCCGTGCACGCCCACCACCTGCTGGAGCAGCCGCAGCACGTCCCGCGCACTGCGGGTGTCCAGGGCGCCGGTGGGTTCGTCCGCGAAGATCACCCTGGGTTCGGTGACCAGCGCGCGGGCGATCGCCACGCGCTGGCGCTGGCCGCCGGACAACTGGTCGGGACGGTGCCCGAGCCGGTCGCCCAGGCCGACGGACGTCAGCACCTCACGGGCCCGCGCGCGGTCCACGCGCCGCCCGGCGAGCCTGAGCGGCAGCACCGTGTTCTGGGCGACGGTCAACGTGTCCAGCAGGTTGTACTGCTGGAACACGAACCCGATTCGCCCGCGCCGGAACTTCGTGAGCTCGGCCTCGCCACCCCCGGTCAGCTCCGTGCCGTCCACCCGCACGATGCCGCTGTCCGGCCGGTCGAGGCCGGCCGCGCACTGCAACAGGGTCGACTTGCCGGAGCCCGACGGTCCCATCACCGCGGTGAAGGTGCCGCGTCCGAGAGTGAGGGTGACGCCGTCAAGGGCGGTCACGGCACTCTCGTCCGTCCCATAGGTCTTGGTGACCTTGACCAGCCGCAGTGCTTCGGCGGCGGGTCCCGTGTCGTGCGTACGTCGCGAACCTGCGCGAAACATCGTCATCACTCTCCGTCCGGCACGCCGTGTGCCTCGCTCAAGAAGCTACGGAGACGGCGGGCGGAGCACATTGGGCGCAGGACCCGTATGGAGAGGTGTACTCAGTGACACCCACGGCCGGATATGGAAAGGCGAGTTGTCAGTGGCTCCTTGTACGTTGCAGACATGGGGATGTATCTGGTCAGTGTCGGTCGGCAGGAATGGTTCAGTGACGACGAGGACCTCGGGGGGAAGGGCGCGATCGCCTCGGCGCTCAACGAGGAGTTGAGACTGCGTGGGCTGCCGCCGTACGAATCCGTCCCGGAGCTGAGTCCGGCCCTGTGGTTCGAGGAGAAGCTGAGCCTTCCCATGACCGGGTTCAGCGCGTTGTGTCGTGCGCATCTGACGCCCGAGGAGGAAGAAACCCTCTGTGGCTGGTCGGAGATGGTGCCGGTCTCTCTCGACGAGGAGATCACGCTGCCCGTCGGCGGTGCCTACACGGTCATGACGGTGGTGGCGGGGGCGCCTCAGGTACTCGCCGCCGCCGAGCGGCTGGCGTCGGCGATCGGGCTGCCGCCCGAGGTGCCGGACGTGTTCCCGAACCTCGGCCTGACGATGTGGTTCCTGGACGGACAGGCCAAGGACCTGGCCGCCACCCGGCCGGGACCGTGGAGCGAGGACCTCAACTCGGCCTTCTACGCGGCGCTGTATCTCCGTGCCGCCCAGCACTCACTGCGCTGCGGGGTGCCCCTGTCGTACTCCTGATCCCGTGTCCGTCACCGGTTTCGGACTCCACCTGTGCGCCCATCGGTACAGGTCACCCGACGGTTCGAACTCGGTGACGGACAGCCGCTGACGTCGGCGGCTCAGGCGGTCACCAGCACCACCTCCAGGGTGCGCGGGCCGTGCACTCCCTCCACCCGGTCCAGCTCGATGTCACTGGTGGCCGACGGCCCGGAGATCCAGGTCAACGGGCGCGTCGGATCGAGTCGTTCGAGGGACTGCGGCACGGAGGCCACGACCTGCTCGGGGACCCGTACGACACAGATGTGGTGGTCGGGGACGAGTGTGATGCGGCGGCGGCCCTGGTCGGGGCTGCCGTCCAGGACGATCGTGCCGGTCTCGGCGACGGCCACCGCGCACGCGGTCACCACACTGTCGACCCGGTCCAGTTCGTACGGGGTGTTCTCCGCCCGGTCGAGGACCAGCTCGGCCTCCGCCGCCGACAGCCACTCGGGGTCCAGACCCGGCGGTACGACCACGGTCCGCGAGCCCCGCGCGGCCAGCATCCCGGCGAGCGTCGCCGCCAGGTCCGCGGTGGTGCAGCGGTGCACGATCGCCCGGTAGTCCGCCAGGTTCTCGGCCAGCAGCTCCACCGTCTGCTCGACACCCCGGTCACCGTGTACGTGCAGATAGTCCCGGGAAACCGCCTGCTCGTACGGCGTGTCGTCCTGTCCCACGTCCACCAGCGCGCGCCGCACCCGGCCCAGAATCCGCTCCCTGCTGCTCACTTCGCGGCCCCCTTGTCGCCTTTTCCGCCCTGCGTACGCTGCCACCAGTCGCGGAACGGCTCCGCCGGAACCGGCGGCAGATCCCGCGTCCCGCTCCACGCGCGGCCGGGGCCCGGCAGCGTACGCGGATGGAAGCGACGGGTCCGCGAGGCGAGCCGCTGGCCGGCGCGCAGCGCCCCGGGGCTCGCGAACGCCCAGCGCGCCGCGCGCATCGCCGCCCGCTCGGCGGCATGCCCCTTCGCCGGCTTCAGGATCACCTTGTTGCCCTCCCGCGTCACCGGGCCGCCCTCCACGACCCGTTCCCGCAGGTGCACCAGCACCTCGGGGATGTCGATGGCGACCGGGCACACCTCGTAGCAGGCCCCGCACAGCGACGAGGCGTAGGGCAGGGAGGCGTCGATCTCGCTCGCCGTGCCCCGGAGCTGGGGGCTGAGGATGGCGCCGATCGGGCCCGGGTAGACCGAGCCGTAGGCGTGGCCACCGGCCCGCTCGTACACCGGGCAGACGTTCAGGCAGGCGGAACAGCGGATGCAGCGCAGGGCCTGGCGGCCGACCTCGTCGGCGAGGGTGTCGGTGCGGCCGTTGTCGAGCAGGACCAGATGGAAGGTCTGCGGCCCGTCGGCTGTTTCGGAGTCTGTCGTTCCGGTCCACATCGACGTGTACGGGTTCATGCGCTCGGCCGTCGAGGAGCGAGGGAGGGTCTGCAGGAACACCTCCAGGTCCCGCCAGGTCGGCACGATCTTCTCGATGCCGACGACCGAGATGAGGGTCTCGGGCAGGGTCAGGCACATCCGCCCGTTGCCCTCGGACTCCACGACCACCAGCGTGCCGGTCTCGGCGACCATGAAGTTGGCGCCGGAGATGCCGACCTTGGCGCGCAGGAACTTCTCCCGCAGGTGCAGCCGGGCCGCCTCGGCGAGTTCGGCGGGCGTGTCGGTGAGGCCCTCGGGGGCCGGGCGGCCCCACTCGCTCATCTCGCGGGCGAAGATGTCGCGGATCTCGCCCCGGTTGCGGTGGATCGCCGGGACGAGGATGTGCGAGGGCCGGTCCTTGCCCAACTGCACGATCAGCTCGGCGAGATCGGTCTCGTAGGCGTGGATCCCCTCGGCTTCGAGGGCCTCGTTGAGCCCGATCTCCTGCGTGGCCATCGACTTGACCTTGACGACCTCCGACTCGCCCGTCTCCTTGACCAGTCGGGCGACGATCCGGTTGGCCTCGTCGGCGTCGGCGGCCCAGTGGACGATGCCGCCCGCGGCCGTGACCGACTCCTCCACCTGTACGAGATAGCGGTCCAGGTGACGGAGTGTGTGGTCCTTGATCTGCTTGCCGGCCTCCCGCAGTTCCGCCCAGTCGGACATCTCCGCGACGGCTTTCTCCCGCTTGCCGCGAATGGTGTGCGTGGCGTGCCGCAGATTGCCGCGCAGTGTCGGGTTGTTGACCGCCTCGTGCGCGGCCTTCGGGAAGGCCGGGTGGGCGGGTGGGGGAAACGCAGGCATTCCTACGAACGTGCCGCTCATGCCGCCGGTCCCTCCTCCGTGCTCGCCAGGATCTCCGCGATGTGCACGGGCCGCATGCCCGTCCTGAGCCGGGTCATGGTCCCGCCGATGTGCATCAGACAGGAGTTGTCGGCCGCGCACAGCACCTCGGCGCCGGTCGACTCGGCGTTGCGCACCTTGTCCGTGCCCATCGCCGCCGAGACGTCGGCGTTCTTCAGGGCGAAGGTGCCGCCGAAGCCGCAGCACTCGTCGGCGCCCGGCAGCTCGACCAGCTCCAGCCCCTTCACGGCCTGGAGCAGCCGCCGGGGCCGGTCGCCCAGCCCGAGGCTGCGCAGCCCGTGACAGGTCGGGTGGTAGGTCACCGTGTGCGGGTAGTACGCGCCGACGTCCGTCACCCCGAGCACGTCCACCAGGAATTCGGTCAGCTCGTACGTCTTCGGCACCACCGGCGCCAAGGTGGCCGCGAGGGTGTCCCCGCGCCCCTCGGCCCGGGCCCGCTCACCCATCCTCGGATACAGCTCCCGCACCATCGCCCCGCACGAACCGGAGGGCGTCACGATCGCCTCGTAATCCCGGAAGACATCGGAGAAATGCCGGGCCAGCGGTTCCGCCTCATGCCGGTACCCGGTGTTGTAGTGCGCCTGCCCGCAGCAGGTCTGCGCCATCGGGAAGTCGACCTCGACGCCCAGCCTGGTCAGCAGTTTCACCACGGCGCGCCCGGTGTCCGGATAGAGCGTGTCGTTGACACAGGTCAGGAACAGGGCGACACGCATCGCGGCTCCTTGTGATCGATCATCGGATGAGTGAAGCGTAGTCCGGGCTCGGGGGCTCGGGGGAGTCCCCGTCACCTCATGGCGAGCCGGTCCTGCGCCTCGCGCCACCGCCCGGGATCGCCCTGAGGTTCGTACCGGGTGAGCGGCTGGGTACGGGTGAGCAGTCGCCGCATGCCCGCCAGGTCACCGACGAGCCCGTGGGCCCGGGCCTGGACCAGCACGTTCCCGAAGGCCGCCGCCTCTGTCGGACCCGCCACCACCGGCAGCCCGCAGGCGTCGGCGGTCAGCTGGCACAGCAGGGCGTTGCGAGTGCCGCCGCCGACGACGTACACGACGTCGACCGGGTGGTCGGCCAGCCGCTGCGCGTCCTCGACGGCCCTGCGATGGGCGAGGGCGAGGGAGTCGAGGATGCAGCGCGTGATCTCGGCGGGGGAGTCGGGCACCGGCTGCCCCGAGACCCGGCAGGCCTCGGCGATCCGCTCCGGCATCCGGCCCGGCGCCAGGAACGCGGCGTCCCCCGCGTCCACGACCGACTGCAGCGCCGGCACCTTGGCCGCGTCGAGGAGCAGCGCTCCCAGATCGGGGTCGCCCCAGGCCCGTACGCACTCCTGGAGCAGCCACAAGCCCATGATGTTGCGCAGGTAGCGGACCGTGCCGTCCAGCCCCAGCTCGTTGGTGAAGTTGGCGAGGCGGCTCTCCTCCGTGAGCACCGGCGCGTCCAGCTCCAGGCCCGCCAGGGACCAGGTGCCGGTGCAGATGTACGCGAACCGCTCGCCGCCCGCCGGGACGGCCGCCACCGCGGACGCGGTGTCGTGCGACCCGACCGCCGTCACCGGCACCGGACCGCTCAGCCCGGTCTCCTCCAGCACCTGCGGCCGCAGCACGCCCGCCGCATCGCCGGGCTGCCGCAGCGGCGCGAACAGCCCGAGGTCGATGCCGAGCCGGGAGGCGACGTCGTACGACCACGCGCGCGTCCGTGGATCGATCAGCTGGGTGGTCGACGCGTTGGTCAGCTCGGTGCCCTGCTCGCCGGTGAGCCAGTAGGTGAGCAGGTCGGGGATGAGCAACAGCCGCCTGGCGTGGGCCAGTTGGTCGGAGGAACGCGCAGCGGTCAACTGGTAGAGGGTGTTGAAAGGGGCGTACTGCAAACCGGTCGCCGCGTACAGCTCCTCGGCGGGCACGGTCGCCCACACCTTCTCCGCGATGCCCTCGGTCCGCGCGTCCCGGTAGTGCACCGGGTTGCCGAGCAGCGCCCCGTCGGCGTCGAGGAGGCCGTAGTCCACGGCCCAGCTGTCGATGCCGACCGAGTCGACCCGGCCGGCCGCCCGCAGCCCGTCGAGGACACCCCCGTACAGCGCGAGGATGTCCCAGCGCAGCCCTTCGGGCACCCGGACCGGCCGGTTGGGGAAGCGGTGCGCCTCGGTCAGCTCCAGGCTGTCGGGCCCGACGCGGCCGACCATGACACGTCCGCTGGACGCGCCGAGGTCGACCGCGGCGTACGACTTCACGTGCGCGCTCATCGCAGGAAGGCGGCCGCGACGCCGGCGTCGACCGGGACGTGCAGCCCCGTGGTGTGCGTCAGCTCCCCGCCGGTCAGCGCGAACACCGCGTTCGCGACATGCTCGGGCAGCACCTCGCGCTTGAGGATGGTCCGCTGCGCGTAGAACTCGCCCAGCTTCTCCTCCGGCACGCCGTACACGGCCGCCCGCTTCGCGCCCCAGCCGCCCGCGAAGATCCCGGAGCCGCGAACGACGCCGTCCGGGTTGACGCCGTTGACGCGGATGCCGTGCTCGCCCAGCTCGGCGGCCAGCAGCCGCACCTGGTGGGCCTGGTCGGCCTTGGTCGCGGAGTAGGCGATGTTGTTGGGTCCGGCGAACACGGCGTTCTTCGAGGCGATGTAGACGATGTCGCCGCCCAGCTCCTGCGCGATCATCGTCCGGGCCGCCTCGCGCGAGACGAGGAAGGAGCCGCGGGCCATGATGTCGTGCTGGAGGTCCCAGTCCTTCGCCGAGGTCTCCAGCAGCGGCTTGGAGATGGAGATCCCGGCGTTGTTGACCACCAGGTCCACACCGCCGAAGGCGAGCACCGCCGCCTTGAAGGCCTCGGCGATCTGCTCCTCGGACGTGACGTCGACGGTCACGGCGACGGCCTTGTCGGGCCCACCCAGCTCCTCGGCGACCTGAGAGGCGTTCTGGGCGTCGAGGTCCGCGATCACCACACAGGCGCCCTCGGCGACCAGCCGCTCGGCGATCGCCTTCCCGATCCCGCTGCCCGCACCCGTGACGAGCGCGACCCGCGTCGCCAGCGGCTTGGGCTTCGGCATCCGCTGGAGCTTGGCCTCCTCAAGGGCCCAGTACTCGATACGGAACTTCTCCGACTCCTCGATCGGCGCGTACGTCGAGACCGCCTCGGCCCCGCGCATCACGTTGATCGCGTTGACGTAGAACTCGCCGGCCACCCGCGCGGTCTGCTTGTCCTTGCCGAAGGAGAACATGCCCACGCCCGGAACCAGCACGATCGCCGGGTCGGCGCCCCGCATCGCGGGGGAGTCGGGCTCGGCGTGCCGCTGGTAGTAGGCGGCGTACTCCTCGCGGTACTCCGCGTGCAGCTCCTTCAGCCGGGCGATCGCCTCGTCGAGCGGAGCCGTCGGCGGCAGGTCCAGGACCAGCGGCCGGACCTTGGTCCGCAGGAAGTGGTCGGGGCAGGAGGTGCCGAGGGCGGCGAGCCGCGGGTGCTCGGCCGCGGCGAGGAAGTCGAGGACGACCCCGGTGTCGGTGAAGTGTCCGACCTGCGGCCTGTCCTGGGACGCGACGGCACGGACGTACGGCGCCAGGGCCGCGGCCCGCTCCCGCCGCTCGCCCTCGGGCAGCGCCTCGTACCCCTCGATCACCGGACCGAACGGCTCCGGCCTGCCCCGCTCGACCAGGAACGCCTCCGCGGTCCGGATGATGTGCAGCGAGTTGCGCTCGCACTCCTCGGACGTGTCACCCCACGCCGTGATCCCGTGCCCGCCGAGGACGCAGCCGATGGCCTGCGGGTTGGCCTCCTTCACCGCCGCGATGTCCAGCCCGAGCTGGAACCCGGGCCGCCGCCACGGCACCCACACCACGGTGTCGCCGAAGCACTCGGCCGTCAGCTTCTCCCCGTCGGCCGCACAGGCCAGCGCGATCCCGGAGTCCGGGTGCAGATGGTCCACGTGCGCGGCCCCGACCAGCCCGTGCATGGCGGTGTCGATGGAGGGAGCGGCACCACCCTTCCCATGCAGGCAGTAGTCGAACGCGGCGACCATCTCGTCCTCGCGCTCGACACCGGGGTAGACATCGACGAGCGCCCGCATCCGGTCCAGCCGCAACACGGCCAGCCCACCCTCGGTGAGCGTCCCGAGGTCACCACCGGACCCCTTGACCCACATCAGCTCGACATCGCCGCCGGTCACGGGATCGGTATCGGTGCCCTTGGCGGACGTGTTGCCGCCGGCGTAGTTGGTGTTACGGGGATCGGCGCCGAGCCGATGGGAACGAGCGATGAGGGCGGCGGCTTGGGGGTGGGGTGCCATGTCTCTTCAGTCCTTCTTGAAACGAGGGTTCGGACAGCGCCCCTCCAGGGGCGCGGGGAACTGCGCGACCAGCCACATACGGCCCGCAGCCTGCAACCGGTCTCACCCGGCAGACGCAATGCAGCCGTTCACGCCCCCCAACCCGCCTGTTGGCCACCAACCCGCTCCGCCACGATCTTCTCGGCCCACCCGGACCGTCGATACGCGGCCATCGGGTCAGGGTCGAGCCCCATGTCCTCGCGAAGAGAACCCAGCAGCGGCCGCACATCCGTGTTGTACGCGTCCATGATCACCGCGTTCGCCTCCAGCACGTCCCCCGACCGCTGCGCCGCATCCAGCGCCTCCCGGTCCACGAGCAGCGCCTTCGCCGTAGCCTCCTGGACGTTCATCACGGACCGGATGATCGCCGGAATCTTGGCCTCGATGTTGTGACACTGGTCGAGCATGAACGCCACGTCTGGGGAGAACCCGCCACCCCGGATCACCTCGTACATGATCCGGAACAACTGGAACGGATCCGCGGCCCCCACCATCAGGTCGTCATCCGCGTAGAACCGCGAGTTGAAGTCGAACGCCCCGAGCTTCCCCTCCCGCAGCAGCGTGGCGACGATGAACTCGATGTTGGTCCCGGGGGCATGGTGCCCGGTGTCGACCACGACCTGGGCCTTCTCACCGAGCTTGAGGCAGTGGGCGTACGCCGTGCCCCAGTCCGGCACATCGGTGTGGTAGAAGGCGGGCTCGAAGAACTTGTACTCGAGCAGCATCCGCTGGTCGTCGCCGAGCCGCCCGTACACCTCGGCCAGCCCTTCGGCCAGCCGGTCCTGCCGCTCCCGGATGTCGTCCTGCCCGGGGTAGTTCGTGCCGTCCGCGAACCACAGCTTCAGATCACGCGAACCCGTGGCGTCCATGATGTCGACGCACTCCAGCAGGTGATCGACCGCCTTGCGCCGCACCGCCGCGTCCGGGTGACAGATGCTGCCCAGCTTGTAGGCGTCGTCCTGGAAGGTGTTCGAGTTGATCGCGCCCAGTTTCACGCCCCGCTCCTCGGCGTACTTCGCCAGCTCTGCGTATGCGTCGGAGCCGTCGACCTTGTCCCACGGGATGTGCAGCGCGACCGTCGGCGCCACGCCCGTGAACTCGTGGACCTTCGCCGCGTCCGCGAGCTTCTCCCACGGATCACGGGGGACACCGGGCTGCGCGAACACCTTGAAACGCGTCCCCGAGTTCCCGTACGCCCACGACGGCGTCTCGACTGCCTGGGTCTTGAGAGCGGCCTTCACCGCAGCCAGATCGGTCACTTGGGGCTCCTCTGTAAGCCGTTCCGTATGAATCGATTCAAAGCGCGAAGCTATGGCTCCCCCGTAGGGGTGTCAAGAGTTCCGGCAAACCCCGTCGGCCGTGCTCTGACCGTGACCTTTGGCTATCGAAACTTTTTCGACCCGGACCCATTGACGTGACATGTCTGGCGCGCCTAACGTCCCGGCAACCAAGTTGAAACCTTTCACGACGCTGTGACGGCTTCCGCCGGCGTTGTCGAGGAGCCCCTCATGACCCACCCGTCCGAAGCGGGTCCGGCCCCGGTGCTGTCGCTCAAGGACGTCTCCAAGTCCTTCGGAGCGGTGCGCGCCCTGCGGGACGTGTCCCTGGAACTGTTCCCCGGTGAGGTGCACGCGCTCGCCGGTGAGAACGGCGCGGGCAAGTCGACCCTCATCAAGACCCTTGCGGGGGTGCACCGACCGGACGCCGGCCAGGTGCTCCTCGACGGCGAGCCCGTCCTCTTCCACGGACCCGGCGACGCCCGCGACGCCGGTATCGCCGTGATCTACCAGGAGCCCACGCTCTTCCCCGACCTGTCGATCGCCGAGAACATCTTCATGGGCCGCCGCCCGCGGCGCGCCCTTGGCCGTATCGACCACAAGGCCACGCACGACGCGACCCTGGCCCTGATGCAGCGCCTCGGCGTCGAACTCGACCCCGACCGTCCCGCCCGCGGCCTTTCGATCGCCGACCAGCAGATCGTCGAGATCGCCAAGGCCCTCTCCTTCGACGCCCGCGTCCTGATCATGGACGAGCCGACCGCGGCCCTCACCGGCAGCGAGGTGGCCCGTCTCTTCGGAGTCGTCCGCACGCTGCGCGAGCAGGGCGCCGCCGTTCTCTTCATCTCGCACCGCCTCGAGGAGATCTTCCGGATCTGCCAGCGGGTGACCACCCTGCGCGACGGCGCCTGGATCGCCAGCGAGCCGATCGAGGGCATGACCGAGGACGACCTCGTACGCCGCATGGTCGGGCGCGACCTCGACGAGCTCTACCCGAAGCAGGACGTGAAGCCGGGTGAAGTCGCCCTGAGCGTACGGCGACTGACCCGGGAGGGCGTCTTCACCGACGTGTCCTTCGACGTACGGCGCGGCGAGATCGTCGGCCTCGCCGGACTCGTCGGCGCCGGCCGCACGGAGGTCGCCCGGGCCGTCTTCGGTATCGACCGCTGGGACGCGGGCGAGGTCAGCGTGGACGGCCGCACGCTGACCAACGGCGCCCCCTCCACCGCGATGGCCGCGGGACTCGCCCTGGTCCCGGAGGACCGGCGCGCCCAGGGCCTGGTGATGGACATGTCCATCGAGCGCAACATCGGGCTCACCGGACTCCGTACGACCGTCAAGGCCGGTCTCGTCGACCGCGGCGCCGAACGCAGCCGCTCCCTCGACTGGGCCGTCAAGCTCCAGGTGAAGTACGCCAGGATCGCCGACACCGTCAACACGCTGTCCGGCGGCAACCAGCAGAAGGTCGTCCTGGCCAAGTGGCTCGCCACCGGCCCCAGGGTGCTGATCGTCGACGAGCCGACACGTGGCATCGACGTCGGCACCAAGGCCGAGGTGCACCGGCTGCTCAGCCAGCTGGCCGCCGACGGCGTCGCCGTTCTGATGATCTCCTCCGACCTGCCCGAGATCCTCGGCATGGCCGACCGCGTGCTCGTGATGCACGAAGGACGCCTCGCCGCCGAGATCCCGCGCTCCGAAGCCACCGAGGAAACCGTGATGGCCGCGGCCACCGGGAGGGCCGCCGCATGATGCCGACAACTTTCTGGAGGGCCGCCGCATGACGGTCACCGCCCCCGACCACGCGCCCGTCACCGAGGTGCCCAAGTCCAGCGGCACCCGGCTGGTCGACCGCGTCTTCAAGATGCGCGAACTCGCCATCCTGGCCGTCTTCCTGGTGATGATCGCCATCACCCAGGCGGGCAACAGCGAGTTCCTGTCCGAGCAGGGCATCAAGGACCTCCTGCTGAACGCGACCATCCTGGTGCTGGTCGCCACCGGCCAGGCCATGGTCGTCATCACCCGCAACGTCGACCTGTCCGTCGGCTCCACCCTGGGCATCAGCGCCTTCGCCACCGGCCTCTATCTCCAGGGCGGCGGCAACTCGGTCGTCGCCGTCGCCCTGGCGGTACTGCTCGGCATCGGCTTCGGCCTGCTGAACGGCCTGCTCGTCAGCCTCGGCCAGGTACCCGCCCTCGTCGTCACCCTCGGCACCCTCTACATCATCCGCGGCATCGACTCCATCTGGGTCGGCTCCCGCCAGATCACCGCGGCCGACCTGCCCGGCGGGTTCGTGGACTTCGGCTCCGGCGGCCTCTCGGCCGTGCCGTGGCTGGCGATGATCGCCCTCGTCGTGCTCGTGGCGACCGCGTACTACCTCAAGCACTACGGCAGCGGCCGCGAGATGTACGCCCTCGGCTCCAACCCCGAGGCCGCCCGCCTCGCCGGCATCCCCGTCCGCAAGCGGATCCTGATCGCGTACACCTTCTGCGGGGGCCTCGCCGGCCTCGCGGGCGCCATGTACCTGGCCCGGTTCGGCAACGTCGACTCCGGGACCGGCAACGGCTACGAACTCACCGTCGTCAGCGCGGTCGTGGTCGGCGGAGTGGTCTTCACCGGCGGCTCCGGCAGCGTCTACGGGGCCGCTCTCGGCGCCCTCCTCCTCACCTCCATCAACAGCGTGCTGCCCGCCCTCGGCGTCAGCTCCGTGTGGGTGCTCGCCATCAACGGCATCCTGCTCATCCTCGCCATCGCGGTCGACCGGATCGTCGCCCTGCGCGTGGCCTCGGCCCTGAAGAAGAAGTCGGCCGCGGCCAGGACCACCGCTGCCCCCGTGAAGAAGGGAGACGCCGGCCATGCCTGAGTCCCTCACCCGCGCCATCCGCTGGGACACCGTGGTCGGCGCCCTGCTGATCGTCCTGCTCCTGCTGTCCTTCTCCACCGTGGACGGCTTCGGCAACGCCCTCAACCTGTCGTTCCTGATCGGCAACACCCTGCCCATCGCGCTGATCGCCCTGCCGATGACACTTCTCGTGGTCTCCGGCGAGATCGACCTCTCGGTGGCCTCCACGGCCGGACTGTCCGGCGCGGTGATGGGTGCCCTGTGGAACCAGGGCATGACGATCGAGGCGATCATCCCGATCTGTCTGCTGCTCGGTGTCGTCTGCGGGCTCATCAACGGCCTGCTCGTCACCCGGCTCGGACTGCCGTCCCTCGCCGTCACCATCGGCACCCTCGCCGCCTACCGGGGCATCGCACAGATCGTCCTCGGCTCCGACGCGGTGACCGACTTCCCCACCCAGTACCTGGACTTCGCGGCCGGGCGCGTCGGGGACACCTTCGTCCCGCAGGCCTTCCTGCCCTTCCTGGTGCTGCTCGCGATCGCCGTGGTCGCCCTGCACGCCACCCCGTTCGGGCGGTCGCTGTTCGCGATCGGCGCGAACGAGGAGGCGGCCCGGTTCGCCGGGATCCGCGTCAAGCGGCAGAAGCTGATCCTGTTCACGGTGACCGGCCTGATGGCCTCCCTCACCGGCATCTTCTGGGCGCTGCACTACGCCAGCGCCCGCTACGACAACGCCACCGGACTCGAACTGTCCGTCGTGGCGGCCGTGTTGCTCGGCGGCATCGACTTCGACGGCGGCAAGGGCACGCTCGGCGGCGCGATCGCGGGAGTCTTCCTGCTCGGCGCGCTGCAGAACGTGATGAGCCTCCAGGACGTCTCCGCCCAGTCGCAGATCGTCGTCACCGGCGTTCTGCTCGTCCTCTCCGTGCTCGGCCCCCGGGTCGCACGGCAGATCGCCGTCGCGAGGGCGGGGCGCCGAGCCGCCTCCGCCCCGACCTCGTCCCTCAGTTCACCCTCGTAAAGGAACCCTCGCCATGCGCAAGTCGACCCTCCGCCGCACCTGTGTGGCCTTCGCCGCCGTCACCTCCCTCGCCCTGGCCGCCACCGCCTGCGGTGGCACCACCAAGGAGGACGTCAAGAGCGAGAGCACCGGCTCCGCCGCCTCCGCCGGCAAGGCCGATCCCAACGCCGAACTGAAGAAGGGCCTGACCGTCGGCTTCCTGCCGAAGCAGGTCAACAACCCGTACTTCACCTCCGCCGACAAGGGCGGCGAGGCGGCCCTGAAGGAGCTGGGCTCCAGCTACAAGGAGGTCGGCCCCTCCAGCGCCACCGACACCTCCGGCCAGGTCTCCTACGTCAACACGCTCACCCAGCAGCAGGTCGACGCGATGGCCGTGTCCGCGCAGGACCCGGGCGCCCTGTGCACCGCGCTCAAGCAGGCCATGAGCAACGACATCAAGGTCGTCACCTACGACTCGGACACCAACCCCGAGTGCCGCAACGCCTTCGTCTCGCAGGCCAGCGCCGAGGACCTCGGCCGCACCGAGGTGCAGCTGCTCGCCGAACAGATCGGCTACAAGGGCGAGATCGCGATCCTGTCCGCCGCGCAGACCGCGACCAACCAGAACACCTGGATCGAGTTCATGAAGGACGAACTCAAGGACCCGAAGTACAAGGACATGAAGCTGGTCAAGGTCGCGTACGGCAACGACGACGCCCAGCAGTCCTTCCAGCAGACCCAGGGCCTGCTCCAGGAGTACCCGAACCTGAAGGGGATCATCTCCCCGACCACCGTCGGCATCAAGGCCGCCGCCCAGTACCTGTCGGGCTCCAAGTACAAGGGCAAGGTCAAGCTGACCGGCCTCGGCACCCCCAACGACATGCGCAAGTACGTCAAGAACGGCACCGTCGAGGGCTTCGAGCTGTGGGACCCCTCGAAGCTCGGCGAGCTGGCCGCCCGCACCGCCGTCGCGCTGGTGTCGGGTCAGATCACCGGCAAGGAGGGCGAGACCTTCAAGGCCGGCGACATGGGCGAGTACACCATCGGCAAGGACGGCGTGATCAGCCTCGGCAAGCCGACCGTGTTCGACGCGAAGAACATCGACCAGTTCAACTTCTAGTCACTGGAGTGGCGTTGACGCAGCGTGTGTGCTTCCTGCTGAAGGTCCGGGCGGACCGTCTCGACGAGTACCGAGAGCGGCACGCCGCCGTGTGGCCGGAGATGCTTCAGGCACTCTCGGCCACCGGCTGGCACAACTACTCGCTCTTCCTTCGGGACGACGGCCTGCTCGTCGGCTACCTGGAGACCGAGGACTTCGCCGCCGCCCAGGCCGGCATGGAAGCCACCGAGGTCAACGCCCGCTGGCAGGCGGAGATGGCGCCGTTCTTCGAGTCGTTGGACGGCGCCCGGCCCGACGAGGCCATGAAACCGCTCACCGAGGTGTTCCACCTCGCCTGATCTCCCTCCCGCTCCACCTCGCCGACAACGGAGTCCCCGAGATGAACAGACGTACGCTGCTGGGCGCCGCCCTCGCCGGAGCCGTGATGACCCCCGTATTCGCCGCCGGTACCGCCCGCGCCGCCGACCCCGGTCCCTCGGTCACCCGGACCGGCACCACCACTCTCGACAGCCAGGCCCTCTTCTTCGTGTCCTACGACGGCCTGGTCAACAACAACTCCTTCCAGAAGAACGGCCTGCTGACCTACAAGGGCTACCAGTACGCCGTCTGGTACACCGCCGACCGCAACGCCGTCGTCGGCCGCCGCGTCCTCGGCGGCAGCACCTGGTCCACCGTCAAGGTCGGCCACACGCTGCGCTACAACGACTCCCACAACGTCATCTCCATGGGCGTCTCCAAGGTCGACGGCCGCCTCCACCTCAACATGGACTCCCACAGCGACGGCTTCACCTACGTCAAGTCGGTGGCCGGCCTCATGGACAACCCGGCGGGGCTGAGCTGGACCGCGAGCCGCTTCGGCGCACCCCAGTCCACGCTGGACGGGCTGGCGCTCACCTCGCAGTTCACGTACCCCCAGTTCGTCTCCACCCCCGACGGCAAGCTCCAGCTCAGCTACCGGGTCGCCATCTCCGGCAACGGCCGCAACGCCCTCGCGGAGTACGACGGCACCAGGTGGACGAACCTCGGCGAGTGGTCCAGCTCCACCGGCACCTACACCAGCGAGCACGGCTCCAGCACGGCCCGCAACATGTACCTGCACGGCATCGACTACGACCGCAACGGCCGGCTGCACTCCTTCTTCACCTGGCGCGAGCAGAACGGCGCCGTGATGTGCAACGGCGGCGGCATCACCAACCACGACACCGGCTACGTCTACTCCGACGACCGCGGCCGCACCTGGCGCAACAACGCCGGCACCCTGGTCGGCACCACCGGCCAATCCGACAAGGTGGCCGTCACCGACGCCGGGCTCGTCGTGGACCCGCTGAACCCGGACCACTCCCTGATGAACCAGGAGAGCCAGTTCACCGACTCGGCGGGCCGGCCGCACGCCCTGATCAGCTACGTACCGGGCCGCTTCGGGCAGTGCACCACCAACTACGTGGCCAACCGCACCGCGAACGGCCGTGTCTTCCACGTCCGCAAGAACGCCTCCGGCACCTGGCAGAAGACCGAGATACCGGTCCCGCTGAACTCCAGCCAGCGCACCAAGCTGGCCCTGGACAAGTACGACAACGCGTACGCGATCTTCCCGTTCGGCCGGATCGCCGGAGCCTCGGCGGCCTCCGGGTACACCGACTGGACGGTGCTCTTCGACGGCAGCGGACTCAACGCCTTCGGCGAGGTCGTCATCGACGAGACGCGCATCGCGCAGGACAACGTCCTGTCCGTCCTCTACCAGGAGAAGTCGAGCGGTACGACCCCCTCGGCGCTCCACGTCGTCGACTTCCGGCTGCCCGCCTGACCCGTCTGGAGTGCGGCGGGATGACGTAATGTGAAGCCCTTCCCGCCGCGCTCGTTCCTCATCGTTCTCCAGGAGGTCCCCGCCAGATGGCCCAGTCGGTGGGTATCAAGGACGTCGCCCGTGCCGCCGGAGTCTCCGTCGGCACCGTTTCGAACGTCATCAACCGTCCGGACACGGTCGCGACCGAGACCCGGGCGCGGGTGCTGTCCGCGATAGACCGGCTCGGCTACGTCCGCAGCGAGTCCGCGCGCCAGCTCCGCGCGGGCCGCAGCCGCATCATGGGCCTGCTCGTCCTCGACATGGGCAACCCCTTCTTCGTCGACGTGGCGCGCGGCGCGGAACGGGCCGCGCGCGAGGCCGGCCTCGGCGTGATGGTCTGCAACAGCGCCCAGAACCCCGGCGAGGAGGCCGACTACCTCTCGCTCTTCGCCGAGCAGCGGGTCCGGGGCGTCCTGCTGACCCCCGCGGACGCGACCGGCCGCAACATCGAGTCCTTCCGGCGCCACGGCATCCCCTTCGTCCTCGTCGACCGGGTCGCCGAGGGCACCACCGAGTGCTCGGTCTCCGTCGACGACGTGGCGGGCGGCGCGCTCGCCGTACGCCACCTCGTCGACGCCGGACACCGCTCCCTCGCGTACGTCAGCGGCCCGCCCGGCCTCAACCAGGTCCGCGACCGCCGTACGGGCGCCCTGAACGCCCTCGCCGAGGCCGGCCTCGGCCCCGAGGCCCTCCGCGAACTGCCCACCGAACGGCTCGACGTGGCCGCCGGCCGGGACGCCGGCGCCCGCCTCCTCGGCCTCGCCGACCGCCCGACCGCCGTGTTCTGCGCCAACGACCTGCTCGCCCTGGGCGTCCTGCAGGCCATGTACGCGGCCGGCGTCGGCGTCCCCGACGAGCTGGCGATCGTCGGCTACGACGACATCGAGTTCGCCGCCGCGGCGGCCGTCCCGCTCACCTCGGTCCGCCAGCCCGCCGTCACCATGGGCGCCCTGGCCGCCGAGCTCCTCCTGGAGGAGACGGAGGAGGAGACCTCGCCGCGCGGTCACACGCACCGCAGGGTCGTGCTCCAGCCGGAACTCGTGGTGCGCCGCTCCAGCCTCTCGGCACGCTGACCCCGCGTTCAGTAGGATTTCATGATCCCGGGGGTCGGTGGCCGGAGGAACATGTGCTGAACTGGGACGCGGTCCGCAATCCGTCCGTCCCGGGAGCCCTGTTGTCCCTCACCTACCGCCAGCCCGGCGTCGTCCTCACCGACCGCCGCTTCACCGTGCCCCTCGACCACGACGACCCGGCGGGGGAGAGCATCGAGCTCTACGCCCGCGAGGTCGTCGCGAGCGACAAGGCGGGCCAGGACCTGCCGTGGCTGGTCTACCTCCAGGGCGGACCCGGCTTCGGGGCGAACCGCTTCGTCGGCAAGCCGGCCTGGCTCGGCCGCGCCCTGAAGGAGTACCGCGTCCTGCTCCTGGACCAGCGCGGCACCGGCCACTCCACCCCCGCCAACCGCCAGACCCTCCCGCTGCGCGGCGGCCCCGCCGAACAGGCCGACTACCTGGCCCGCTTCCGCGCCGACTCCATCGTCCGTGACTGCGAGGCCATCCGCCCGGCCGTCACGGGCGGCACCCCCTGGACCGTCCTCGGCCAGAGCTTCGGCGGCTTCTGCACGGTGACCTACCTGTCCACCGCCCCCGAGGGCCTGCGCGCCGCCGTCGTCACCGGCGGCCTGCCCTCGCTCGACGCCCACGCCGACGACGTCTACCGGGCCGCCTACCCGCGCATCGAGCGCAAGGTCACCGCGCACTACGAGCGCTACCCGCAGGATGTCGACCGCGCCCGGCAGATCGCCGAGTACGTGCTGCAGCACGAGCCGGTCCTGCCGAACGGCTACCGGCTCACCGCCGAGGCCTTCCAGTCCCTCGGTCGCGTCCTCGGCGGCAGCGAGGGCAGCCACCGCCTGCACTTCCTCCTGGAACACGCCTTCGTGCGCACCCCGCAGGGCCCCGCCCTGTCCGACGCGTTCCAGGAAGAGGCCCAGGCACTCCTGTCGTACGCGAGCCACCCCCTGTACGCCCTGGTCCACGAGGCGATCTACGGCCAGGACCGGCGTCCCACCGCCTGGTCGGCCGAACGCGTCCGCGCCGAGTTCCCCCGGTTCGACGCCGCCAAGGCCCTCGCCGGCGACGGACCGCTCCTGTTCACCGGCGAGTCGGTCCACCCCTGGATGTTCGACTGCGACCCGGCGCTGCGCCCCCTGCGCGAGACCGCCGAACTCCTCGCCGCCCGCACCGACTGGACCCCCCTGTACGACCCGGCCCGCCTCGCCGCCAACGAGGTGCCGGTCGCGGCGGCCGTCTATCACGACGACATGTACGTCGACACCTCCCACGCCCTGCAGACGGCCCGCGCCGTCCGCGGCCTGCGCACCTGGGTGACCGACGAGTTCGAACACGACGGCGTACGGGCGGGCGGCCCGCGCGTCCTGGACCGGCTGCTGGCACTCACCCGCGACGAGGCCTGAGGCCACGCCGAGCCGACATGCCGGGCCGGAAATTCCGGCATAAGGTGCGTTTCGTTGGCTCGGCGGCTCAGGAGGCTCGGATGCCCGAACCCATCGTCCCTCTCCTCCGGTCCCGGTCGGCCGCCGTCGCGCTGGTGGTGGCCGCCGGGCTCGCGCTGGTGTCGTGCGGCACGGACGACGACACCGGTACGCCGAACACCGCGCGGCCGACCGCCCCCGACACGGCCTCATTCTCCGGCACACCGCCCACCGCGCTGGAGTCCAAGGCCTCCTCCGCCGTCGAGTCGGCGCGCGCGGCGGCCTCCGCGGCGGCCTCCTCCGCGTCGGCCGCCGCGGCCTCCTTCGAGGCCTCGGTGTCGGCCGAGGTGGAGCGGGCCAACCAGGCCGCCGCGGCCGAGCTCAAGGACGTCGACGGACAGGGCAACGCGATGTCCGACGTCGCCATGACCGGCAAACCGCGCTCCGAGACCGGCGGCCTGCTCGCCGTCGTCGTCACCATCACCAACAAGACCGACCGGACCGCGTCGTACGCCGTCCAGGTCGACTTCCTCGACGACTCCGGCAAGGCCGTCGAGACCCGGTACGTCGGCGCGGAGGACCTCGAACCCGGCGAGAAGGCCCAGCCCCTCGCCGTCAGCCGCAAGCCCGCCGAACCGGTCCTCACACCGAAACTGGCCAAGGCACAGCGCTATTGAGGCGAGACGTTCACAGCCCGGCACGGGCGTGGTTGGATCAACACGCCTTCACACGGCACCGGGATCGTCTTGGGGGGGGACGGCATGAACGAGACGGAACTGCTCGCGGACCGCTTCGAAGAACACCGCGGGCACCTGCGGGCGGTGGCCTACCGCATGCTCGGCTCGCTGGCCGAGGCCGAGGACGCCGTCCAGGAGACCTGGCTGAAGCTGAGCCGCACCGACGCGGGCGACATCCACAACCTCGGCGGCTGGCTGACCACCGTCGTCGGCCGGGTCTGCCTCGACCTGCTGCGCTCGCGCACCGTGCGCCGCGAGGACCCCCTCGACGACACGTTCGTCCCCGATCCGGTGATCCGGCCGCTCACGCGGACCGACCCGGAACAGGAGGTCCTCCAGGCCGACTCGGTCGGTCTCGCCCTCCTGGTGGTCCTGGAGACTCTGGAACCCGCCGAGCGGCTCGCGTTCGTGCTGCACGACATGTTCGCGGTGCCGTTCGACGACATCGCCTCGATCCTGGAGCGCAGTCCGGCCGCGACCCGCCAACTGGCCAGCCGGGCCCGGCGCCGGGTCCAGGGGGCCACGCCCTCGGCCGAACCCGACCTCGGCAGGCAACGCCAGGTCGTCGACGCCTTCCTGGCCGCCAGCCGCGCCGGGGACTTCGAGGCGCTGCTCGCCGTCCTGCATCCCGACATCGTGCTGCGGGTCGACTCCGGGGCGCTGGTCGCCGGCGCGGCCGCCTCGAAGCTGGTGCGCGGCGCGAAGGCGGTGGCCGAACAGGCTTTGATGTTCCGGCAGTTCGCGCCGCTCGCCCAAGTCGCTCTCGTCAACGGCGAGATCGGCCTGCTCAACGCCCCCGACGGACGGCTGCAGTCGGTCATGGGCGTCACCGTCGTCGACGGCCGGATCACCGAGATGTACATCCTGGCCGATCCCGACCGCCTCGCCGGTCTCGAACTGCCCGGCGCGTCGGGCTGAGTCAGGCGGCGAGAGCCGGCGCGCCGAGGCTGCGGTGCGGGCTCACGACCCGTCCGTCGGGCAGGAGTTCACCCGTGTCGTCGGGTATTTGGGTAGGACCCTCTTAGGCGCACACACCGAAGCGCCTACAGGGGGTGGGTCACATGACCGCCAAGCAGCCACGACAAGCGATCATCTACTGCCGGATCTCCGACGACCGCGAAGGCCGCGAGTACGGCGTCGAGCGGCAGGAAGCACACTGCCGCAAGCTCGCCGCCCGGCGCGGCTGGCACGTCGTCGCCGTGCTGGTCGACAACGACATCACCGGCACCGGCCGCAAGCAGCGCCCCGGCTATGACCGGCTGCTCGACATGCTCCGGGACGGCAGCGCGAACGCCATCCTGGCCGTGTCGGACAAGCGGCTGAACCGCAATTACCGCAACGCGTTCGCCCTGCTCGACCTGATCCAGGAACGCGACATCGCCGTCGAGTTCACCAAGGGCGGCCCCATCAACATGAACACCGCCGAGGGGCGCGGCATCGCCCGGCGCAAGGCCATCGACGCACAGGAGGAGTCCGAAGAAATCGGCGAGCGCGTGGCCGACGCCAAGGCCGACAACGTCAAGCGCGGGGAGTTCCGGGGCGGTGGCCGTCCGTTCGGGTTCGAGGCGGACGGCATCACGCCGCGCTCCCTGGTCTGCCCCGAGTGCGACACCACCGAGGGGTTCGTCGTCACGGTCGTCCGCGAGGAGCACGACAAGCACCCGGAGCACGACGACGACACGCCCTGTCCCATCGAGGCCGTCACGGTCACGTGCCCCCAGGGCTGCGCCGCGCAGCCGGTCAACGCCCCCGGCTCCGAAGCCTGGCACCTGGAGGCCGCCGTCCGTGCCGTCGCTGACGGAGCGTCGAACCGCTCCGAGCTGCGCAAGTGGCACGAGGCGGGCGTCCGCACCCCGGCCCGCCGCAAGCGTCTGCCCGACGGCACCCGCACCGAGCCGACCCCCGGCGAGTGGACGCCGACCACCTTCCTCAAGCTGCTGCTGCGGCCCCGGAACGCCGGGCTCATGGAGGTCGGCGGAGAGATCACCGGCAAGGGCGCCTGGCCCGCCCTCGTGGACGAGGACACCTGGCAGATCTGCCGGGCCGTCCTCAAGCACTCCGACCGCCGCACCTCGCCCGGCCCGGCCCGCAAGTACCTGGGCGGCAGCCTGTACGTGTGCGGCATCTGCCAGTCCCCGGTGAAGACCAAGGGCCGTGGCAACACCCGTAACGGCTCCGTCTACACGTGCCGCACCGAAGGGCACGTGTCCCGCAGCGTCGCCGCCGTGGACACGTACGTAGAGGCGCAGCTCATCGAGCACCTGACCCGGGTGGGTGCCGTCGACACCTCGGCCGCTGCGTCGGACGCCCCGGCCGGGGACTCCACCGCACAGCTCACGGCCCGGCTGACGGGCCTGCGCACCCGGCTGGAGGCGCTGCGCCAGGCATTCGCCGTGGACGACGACGCCGACCCGGCGGAGTTCAAGGCCGACAGCCGAGCACTCCGGAACAAAATCGCCGCAGTTGAGCGCGAGATCGCGGAGCAGGCCACAGCCGTGCTCGCGGACAGCGACCCGGTCGACTGGAGCCTGAGCCCGGAGGAGGCATGGCCGGGCTACGACGTCGAGCGGAAGCGGAGGATCATCGCCACCTGGGTCAAGGTGACCATCCTGCCCGCAGAGCAGGGCCGCCCCGCTGGGTGGCGCCCGGGGTCGAAGTACTTCAACCCGGCGTCCGTGGACCTCTACTGGCTCAAGGGGGCCGCAGCATGAGCTACGAGGACCCCGGCGCCCCCACCGCCCTGTACCGGCTGTACGACATGCCCGGCCTGCTGCTGTACGTGGGCATCGCCATCGACCCCGCGAACAGGCTGAGGCAGCATCACGCCGATCAGCCCTGGTCGTTCGCCATCTCCCGTCAGGTGGTGGACTGGCACCCCACCCGGGCCGAGGCCGCCGCAGCAGAGACGGCCGCCATACGGACCGAGGGCCCGGTGTGGAACGTCTCGCAGGCCGACCCCGCCCGCAAGCATGAGGTGCGCATACTCCTGTGGTCCCTGCGCGATGCACCCCGTGAAGCCAAGCACGAGGCGCTGTGCCAGTTCGCCGGGATGGTCCCCTCCCCGGCCCGAGCCGCCTTCGACGTGTTCATGGAGCACCTGGTCACGTGCGACTCGTGCGACTACCCCCGGCGGTGCGGGACGTACCGCGCCCTCCACGACGCGTACTGCTTCACCCGAGACGCCGAGGGATTCACGCCCTTCGACCCCACCTGGGGCTGATCCACGCACACGACGGAGCCCGGCCGGGCTGCTTCACCGGCCGGGCTCCGTGCTGTTGGGGCTACGCGCCGAGGCGCACCGTCCAGATCCTCGTCATGATCCTCAGCAGGTCCGAGTCGATCAGCTCCACGTCGTCCACGTGCTCACGGTGGGCCCACACCGTCCACCCCGGGCCGCTGTTGCCCAGCTCGTGGGCCACGGCCACCGCATCCGCCGGGTCGGTGATCTCCTCGTCGCACGCCCGGCACACGTGCACGCTCGCCGTCACCGGTGCACCCCGTCCAGGTTCACCGCGTGATCGCACAGCGCGTTCACGGACCGTGCCAGCCTCTGTGCGTGGGCGATCCCGGCGGGCAGCGTCCGGCCGGGCTCCAGTCCGAGCCGCATCCGCGCCTCACCCACGCACGCCAGCGCACACGCCCGGGGTACGGCGTCCTCGGGCAGAAGCCGGGCCGCATCCTCCACGGCCGGGATGAGCAGCATCATGTGCCCCCGCAACAGGAGCGTCAGCGTCTCCAGCTCCTCCGGCGTGGGTAGTTCGGCGTCGTCGGCCAGCAGCCGCCGCGCGCTCTCCCGCATGGTCTCCAGGTCCAGCCCATCCGGCTCTGCCACGGCGGCGGATGGGGCGGTAGCTTCCGTCATGTCGTCGCTCCCTCAAGCGTCGGCCACGCCCCGGGGCCGTTCGCTGCGGTCGCCGGGGTCCATTCCTGTCAACCCTTGTGCGCTGTCCCACCCGTCACAATTGGGCCGCCCTATAGCCCGGCCCTATATCGTTGAATTCATGGGGGATTCCGCACCTGACCTCTGGTCTCACCCGCAGCTCATCGCCGCCGTCACCGCCGAGGACTGGGGCACGGTGCTGCGTACGTACCGGCGCCTGACCGGCATCAGCCAGACCAAGCTGGGCGAACGCGTCGGCCTGGTCCAGCCTGACGTCTCCGCCATCGAGCGCGGCCACCGCCGGGTCACCTCGGTCGAGGTGCGGCAGCGCATCGTGACCGGCCTGGACATCCCGGCCGAGCTTGTGCGCGTCCGTGCTGAGGCTCCGGCCCCGCCGGTGGCCGGGCTGGTGCTCCCCGGCCCCGGGCCAGATGACGACCTGCTCACCCGGGTGACTTCCGTGGTCGAGTCCGAACACCGCGTAGACGCCCCCACGTTGGACTGGCTTGACCGGCTGCTGGCTGAGCACCGCCGGGCCGAGGACGAGATCGGCTCACGCCCCCTGGTGGACGTCATGCGGCAGCAGCTCCGCACGGTCGTCAACCTGTACGCCTCCGCCCGGGGCCCGCTGGCTGACCGGGTGGTCCGCCTGGCCGCCGAGCACGCGCAGTTCCTCGCCTGGATGGCGCAGGACCAGGGCCAGACGGCCGCCGCGCTCGCCTGGTACGACCGCTCGCACGAATGGGCCCTGGAGGCCGGGGACGCCAACATGGCCGCCACCACGCTGAGCATGAAGGCGCACATGGCGTGGTCCGGCGGCCGGGGAGACAGGGCCGTCCGGCTGGCTGAGGCGGCCCGGTGGTCGGCCCCCGGGGCGTCCCTCGGAGTGCAGGGCATGGCCGCGCAGATGGCCGCCCGGGGTCACGCCCTCAACCGCGACGGCGACGACGCCGAACGCCTCCTGGACGAGGCGCAGTCGCTCATCGGCCGGGCCTCCGAGCACCCGGAGGACGAGCCGGTCTGGATGTACTTCTACGGCGAGACCTGGTTCACCCTCCAGCGGGGCATGGCGGCGCTGCACCTGCGGGACTGGCGCGCGGCCGTCGATCACCTCACGGTGGGTCTGGCCGCCCTGCCGGACGACTACCGCCGGGACAAGACCTGGTACCGCACCTGCCTGGCGCACGCCTACGCCGGAGCCGGGGAGGCGCCACAGGCTCTCGCTGTGGCGCTGGAGGCCGTGCCCGACGCCGCCGCTATCGGCCGCCCCCACTCCTGGAACGAGCTGCACACCACAGCCGCCGTGCTGCTGCGCCGGGGCGCCTCCGAGGGACAACAACTCATCGCCGCTCTTCGCGAGTTGGACTGACCCGACCCTTTGCCGGCTCACCATGCGTCCCGTGAGTCACACCAGATCATTTAACGAATTCACCCAGGTCAGATTGGGTGCCGTACGCCCTCGTAACCCCTCGTAATCCGCCGTAAGTGGCCGTACTCTGGGAGCAGAGCAAGACGACCAACGACCATGGACCAGTACGCGGTCTGTGGTCGTTTTCGTGTGCTGGTCCGGGTCCTGTCCCGGAGGAGCCCACATGGGCGAACCAGCAACACTCGGCGAGGTGCGCACCTGGCCGCCGCTCGTCTCACTCGCTCAGGCGGCCCGCGCTCTGGGCATCGGCACCACCACCGCCTACGACCTGCGCCGCCGGGGACAGTTCCCCGTGCCGGTGCTGCGGGTCGGCTTCCGCTACCGCGTACGCACCGCCGACCTCATCCGCTACCTGGAGGCGGACGGGGGTGCGTCGTGACCGTCGTTCTCTGCCTGGCCGCTGCCGCCGGGGCCTGGTTCTACCTCCGGTACCGCTACCGGCTGTGGAAGGCCACCCGCGACGCCCGCCGGGCCATCGTCGCCGGACAGGCGGCCAAGGAGCGTGAGGCCGCCCGCCGGACCCTCGCGCAGCGTCTGCACGCCGTCCTGCCGGATGCCACGCTGGCCCGGCTGTTCCGCTGGACGCCGGACAGCCGGATCCGCCCCACGGTCCGTATCGCCCGCCGGGGATTCTTCGGCCGGTACGAGCGGATCCGGCCGGATCAGCACATCATGGTCGTCGGCTTCACGGGGTCGGGGAAGTCGTCGGCGCTGCGGGTGCTCGCGGCCTGGGCCCTGTCCAACTCCTCCTGGTCGCTTGAGGCTTGGGACGGCAAGTGGGGCGCCTCGGTCCGGGCCTACCGGGGCAAGTGCCCGGTGCTCGACACCATGGAGGCGATCGAGGCCCGGCTGCGGGACCTGGTGACCCGGGAGCTGCCCGCCCGCGCGCTGATGGCGGAGCCCCCGCACCTGGCGATCATCATGGACGAGTCCCGGCTCCTCAACGAGCTGTCGGCCGCCGGTATGCGCGACCTCGTGACGGTCATCCAGACCGGCCGGGAACTCGGCGTGCACCTGTGGTTCGGCCTCCAGGACCCCAAGACCGACAGCATCCCGTCCGAGATCCGCGACCAGTTCAGCGCCAAGCTCGTGCACCAGCTCCAGACCGAAGAGGCCGCGCGCGTCGCACTCAAGGAGCTGGTGGCCGCCGGGTGGGCTCCGCACCGCCTGATGCGCTCGGGCCAGATGCTCATCTGGACGCCCGAACGGGCCATGGCTACGCCCCGCGTCGTCTACGGGCTGTGGCTGTCGGCCGGGCGGCTGGCTGCCCTGGAGCGCCGGGGCCCGTACACCGCCCCCGAGTTCGCCCCGCCCGTGGACCTGCACAAGGGCGTTGCCCCCGTTGCGCACGCCTCTGACCTGGGGGGACGCCCGCAACACGCAACAGGCAACACCCGCACGGACGCATTCGCGGAGGAGATCGAACGCGCGCTGCTCGGGGGACCGGCGGGCGTGCGGGAGATCGCCCGCGCTACCGGCCGCAACCCGGGCTCCGTGCACCGCAAGATCACCCAACTCGCCGCCCGGGGCCAGGTCGAAGCGACCCCGGACGGCTTCACCCTCCCCCCTGCTCAGGAAGAAGGGACCTCCCAGTGAAGACCCGCAGTGAGCACCGCACAAGGACGGTGCCCAAGACCATCGACGGCAAGACCCACGACGTCACCGAGACGTACTCGATCGACGTGCCGGTGCCCCCAGCGGACCGTGACGCACAGGCGCTCCAGGCGGTCACGGCGCTCGCCGGACTCATCGTGCTGGGGGCGGTCGTGTGGTCCACCGTGGCCATCGGCGGACTGCTCGCGCTGACCTCCCCCGTGTGGGTCGCGTACCTGATCGCGTTCGTGTTCGACGCCGCATGGATCGGCTGCCTGGTGCTGGAGTGGATCAACCGCTACGACCCGGAGCGCGCCCGTACGCCCCGCCGGGCGGGGTGGGCGGCCCTGGCACTGTCCATGGGCCTGATAGCCGCTCACGGGGCCGTCAGCGGCTCCCTCGGGGTGGGTCTGGCGGGGGCCGCCGTCAGCCTTGTGGCCAAGGGCTTCTGGCACGTCGTCATGCGGGCCACGGGGGCGGAGCTGGACCCGGCGTCCGCGCAGTGGGCCGCCGCCGAGCGCGCCGAGGTGCACGCCGAGCTGGCCACGGTCGCCGTCCGGCGGCAGCTCCACCGCACCCGGGCGCGGATCCGGGAGGAGTCCGCCGCCATCGCCTCCGACGGATCCGTCACCGCGCTGGAGTGGCGCACCCCGGCCACCGACGGCCTGACGGCGGACCGGCTGAGGACCGAGATGGAGGACACGGCGGATCGGATCCGTACCACTCAGTCCGGCGAGACGCTGCCCGAGGACCGCGCGGAGTCTCAGCCGAGTCTCACTGCGTCTCACCTGGGTCTCAGCGAGTCTCAGTCGAGTCTCAGTGAGACCCAGCCCCCGACACAGGCGTTCGGCTTCTCGGCGGGGGCGTCCGCCGAGGACGAGGTTGCCGCCGTCCGTCAGCTCATCGCCGAGCGCGGAGATCCGAAGAAGGTCACAGCGGAAGAGGTCATGACGCTGACGGGCCGGTCGTACGCCACCGCCGCCCGCCGACTGGCCAAGGCCCGGGAGGAATCATGATCCAGTTCGGTGCACTGATCGCTCTGGTGGTCCTCGTGGCCGCAGCCAAGCAGCACCGCGTCCCCGCCCTGATCGCCATCGCGGCGACGGTCGTGCTGATGGGTGGCTTCGGCGAACTCGGGGCCACGGCGACCAACATCCTCGGTTCCCTCTGACGCACAGACACGAGCCCCGCCGGGCGTACCCGGCGGGGCTCCGTCATGACCGGCCGAGCGTCTTGCGCTCCAGCTCGTTGAGGCGGGCGACAGCCGCCTTGATGTGCTCCAGGGCTGTACGGGCCACGTCCGCCTCCTTGCCGAACTGCGCCTGGACGCGAGCCGATTCGGCCCGCTCCTGAGGTGTCGAAGGCTGGTCCATGAACCGGACCCACGGACCCCCAGCGCCAGGGGCGAGGGCGAACGTCTCGTCCCACGCGTCGGCCACCTTGGTCAGCTCCACGCGCAGGGCCTCGTCCTTCCGGCGCTCGGACAGGTCCCGGATCTTGCGGGCGGTCTCGCGCCGCTTCTCGTCCATGAACCAGTCCGCCCGGCGGCCCTGGGCGATGATGTCCTCGAAGCGGGTCCGGGCGGCTTCCAGGGCTTCGCGTAGCTCATCGTCGGCGGCTCCGAGCGCCACCGTGTGACGACGAGTCCACGCCTTGTAGATCCACGTGCCCACGGTCGCGACGAACGCGAGCCACCCGGGCACGAACTTGGGCCAGTCGTCCCAGAAGGACGAGGCAGCGAGAGTCATACGCAGATTGTGCCGCCGCCGAGCCTCATTTAAGGAAATCAGCCGGCAGTGGTCGCCCCAGCTCAGGCGGGCCAGACGCGCCCGTCGCCGTCCACGCGGACCTGGCAGCACTCCCGCAGGCTCCGCAGTGCCCCGCCGAACAGGCTCCGGTCGTACACCGACAGCATCGCCGTCAGCTCGTCGGCGGTGCGGCCGGGGTTGGTCTGGATGTGACGCAGCGCCCTGGCGCGCAGGAACGGACTGATGCTGTCGACCTCGCCGCCCATCAGGAGAGGCCCGCCTGCACCAGGTGATCGGCCACGGCCTCCCGTACGTCCTCCGGCAGGTCGGGCATGAGCTGACCGAGGGTCTGCGCGTCGCCCCAGAACCAGCCCCGGAGGACGATGTCCATCGCGGCCACGGCGGCTCGCGCCCGGCGGTCGGCGCCCATGAGCTGCTGACGGGTTGCGTCCATGATGCTCGGGGGCGGGACAGCGAGCGTTACTCCGGTCTGCTGCGCGACCACCCGCACCACGGCCGCCGTCGCTTCGTCGGATGCCTGCTGGATGTCGGCCAGCGCCGCGCGTCCGGCGGCGACGATTTCGGCCTGCTGTGCGTCGAGTTCACCGGACATGGTCAAAGCCTCCCGGAGTCTCGTCAGTTGGAGCGGGAGCGGCCCGGTAGTTGTCGTCTACGCGGACGACCTTGCCCCGGCGCACCAGCGTCTCCAGGAGGCGCCGGGCCTGAGCGGCGGGCAGCCCCAGCACCACGCCGACCGACGCCGGAGTCATGCCGGTGTCCCCGTTGCCCCGGAGCAGGGTCAACGCGCGAGCAGCGGGGGAGAGTTCGGCCCCCGGCCGGGGCCACCGGTACCGGGCGCTCATACCGTCCTCCGCACCGGCCGGGGGTTGTTGATGCCGAGCCGGGCCAGCACGTGGCGTTTCGTCAGCGGGGGCAGCTCGATGTAGTGGGCCAGACAGGGGCGGAAGTTGCGGCCCTGACCCGTGCAGGCGCACTTGCCCTCGCCGCTCATCGCCGGACCTGCCTGCGGTCGGTGGTGCCGAACATCTGGGTGTGCTCCCGGCAGACGTAGCGGTCGGCCGTGCAGCCGCAGGCCATGTCACCCGACGCCGTGAACCCGGCCCGTCGCCGGGCCTGGACGCCCGCCTGACGGGCGACGGAGGGGTCCAGCGCGGCGTAGGCCCGAGCCGCCGTCCGGACGCGCTGAGCGGCCGTCTCGGATTCCTGCTGGGCTGCGCGGAACTCCGCCCGGACGCGCTCCTGTTCGGCCGCCTGGCGGCTGGCCGCCTCGCGCCGGGTCAGCTCCTCCATGGCCCGTCGCCGGGCGATGGCCTCAGCCGCCCAGCGCTGCCGGTCCGCCGGGCACGGCTCCCCGAGCAGCAGGCGGTACGCCTGATCGTCCTCGGGTGGGCGGGTCTGGTGCACCCGGGCGGACGCGTGCGCCCAGCAGGTGGGACAGGCGCCGTCCTTGCGGAGCCGGTCGCGGCTGGCCGCCGCCTCCAGCACGTCGGCGCCGAAGATCGCCCGAGCGTCGTCGGGCAGCAGCCGGAGCGCGGCCCGGCCGCGCGTCGGCGAGACGGCGAACGGCTGCGGGAAGCCGACGGCGCCCGGCAGGCCGTGCAGCCGCTCGTCCACGTACCGGGCCAGCGAGACGGCGTCGCCGTCGCGACGGCGCAGGGCCTCGCTCCGGCGCTGGGTGGCCATGCGCTGTACCGACTCGGCCGTCACCCGGGCCGGGCTGGAGCCCTGTACCCGGACCAGCCGCCCGGCGCGCAACGCCTCGTACGCGGCCACGTCAGAAATGCTGAGCCGCCGGGCTGCCTCGGCGACGGGTATTTCGCCCATCAAATACGCCCCTTAGCTGCGAGGGCCGGTTAGTTAACCGGCATGCTAGCTTGGAATTGGGCGCACTCCAAAGAATGGGGATCATGACTGGAGTGCGCCCCTTGATTTGTCTAAATCAGAGTCGGCTGCGGGACCTGAATTTGTTAAATCAGGAATGGGCCTCTGAGCTGCACATTAGGCGGCTATGGAATAAGCGGCTACATTTGCAGTAGCCCGGGTGCGGAATGAATCGGCGCCCCGGGAGTTCGGGGCCCCGTGCCGGGGTGACCAAGGAATCCGGTGATCACACCGATCCTTGGAGGCCCGCAGTGGCCAGGCAGTACACCCGGCGCAAGCCGCTGGATCCTGAGTTCACCCGAGCACGCGCCAAGAAGGCGCGCGCCGCTCAGCTCTCCGTCAGGCACTACGTCAACAAGATCGTGGAGAACGCGGGCGAACTCACCGACGCCGATTACGCGAAGCTGCGCACGCTGCTGCGCCCGGTTTCCGGGGGTGCGGCGGAATGAGCACAAACGAAACCCCCCGGGGGCTCAAGCCGGGGGGCTCTGAAGGAGACGCGGGCACCAACCTCGTCTATGACGATGGTACCCCGAACAGCTCCGGAATTACCTCGACCGCCCTTTCCCCGGAGCGCCTGATCGACCTTATGGACGGTCACGCGATCACCATGGACGTACTCCAGGCCGTCAACGCCCGGGAGTACCCCCGGGGCGTGCTGATCGACTGGGCCGACGACTCCGGCACCAACCCCGCCGGGCGCATCGACAAGGACAAGCGCCCGAAGGACGCCAAGGGCAAGGACACCCGGAAGATCGACTGGCGCAAGGGCGTGACGACGAACCTGAGCATGGCCCGCCGTAACGGGGCGCCGGACGTGCTGCTGATCGAGGGCTTCTGCCAGCACCTCGCGGTGGCGAGCTGGGCACCGGAGAAGTACGACGTGTTCGGCCTCAACGGGTGCAACGGCGTGCACGACAAGACCGACCTGGACTGGGCCGAGGGCAAGCGGATCGTCCTCGGGCTGGACGCCGACCACACCACCAACCCGAAGGTGCGCGCGGCGGCCCGGACGGCGGCCCGGCACCTGTACCAGGCTGGGGCCGAAGAGGTGCGCGTCTGGGATCTCCCGGCCGAGGTGATCGTCAAGGAGAACGACGGCCCGGATGACGTCCTGGCCCGTATGCCAGAGGACGAGCGCGAGGCCGCCGTTGCGGCGTGGGTCGCGGACGCTGTGCTCATCCCCAAGATCGAGGAGGGTGACCAGTTCTCCGACATGGCCATGGCCGGTGTCGTGGCGGACGAGGTGTTCCGGGGCAAGATCCTCTGGGCTCACGGTCTCGGCTGGATGCAGTGGACGGGCCGGGTCTGGAAGGCCGTTGACGACACGGTCCCGATGGAGATGATCCGTCAGTTCGTTCTCGGCAGGTACACCGCCGCTGCGGCGGCCGGGCAGCGCAACGAGGTCACCAACTGGGGCCGCCTGCTGTCCCGGGGCCGGGGAACGGCCATCCTCGCGTACGCCAAGGGCGTGGTGCGGGTGGAGGCCACAGAGATGGACGCCGACCCGGACCTGCTCAACTGCGCCAACGGCGTGGTGGACCTGACGACCGGCGAGCTGCGGCCGTCCGACCCGGACCTGCTCATGACCAAGGTGACCCGGGCCGACTTCGTCCGGGGTGCGACGCACCCGGACTGGGACAAGGCCCTGGAGGCGCTGCCGGAGGACGTGCGCGGCTGGTTCCAGCTCCGGCTGGGGCAGGGGATCACCGGGCACATGACGCCGGACGACATCCTGCTCGTGAACCACGGCGGGGGCCGCAACGGCAAGTCGTCCGTCCTTACGGCGACATCGCGAGCGGCGGGCGACTACTACCGGCTGCTGTCGGACCGCGTGCTGATGGCCAACCCGGACGCCCACCCCACGGAGCTGATGGACCTCAAGGGCGTGCGCTACGCGGCCCTGGAGGAGACGCCAGAGGCCCGGCGGCTGGACACCCAGCGGCTCAAGAAGACGGTCGGCACGGAGCAGATCACGGCACGTCACATCCGGCAGGACAGCGTCACATTCGACGCGACGCACAGCCTGTTCGTCAACACGAACCACCGGCCGGAGATCACCGAGACCGATCACGCATCGTGGGAGCGGCTGGCGCTGCTGGTGTGGCCGTACACCTACCGCAAGGGGCCCGAGGACATCGTGGGGCCCAATGACCGCATCGGGGACCCCGGCCTGCGGGACCGCTGCAAGCGGGACCCGGAGGTCCACAAGGCGGCCCTGGCCTGGATGGTCGAGGGGGCCCGGCGCTGGTACCAGCGCAACCGAGAGATGCCGCCTCTGCCGGACCGGGTGGCCATGGCCACGATGGAGTGGCGCAAGGAGTCGGATGTGGTGCTGGCCTACATCGGCGAACACCTGGAGTTCGACCCGGAGCGGCACATCAGGTGCAGTGACCTGCTGGCGAGCCTGAACGACTGGCTCCGGGGCCGGGAGATGCACGTCTGGAACGACAAGACGGTGTCGTCCCGGTTCGGCAATCACGACGAGTTCAGCCAGCACGGCGTGATCAAGAAGCAGCAGCGGCGGAACGACAGGCTGTCCCGGCCGGACGGGAGCGCGGCGGGCGACCCGTTCGGCGGGGACGTCGGACCGGCGTACAAGGCGTGGATCGGGGTGCGGTTCCGCACCGCCACCGAAGGGCCGAAACAAGATCATGTTTCCGGAGTTTCGGGTTCTCCGACAAACGCCAAGACGACTCCTCTCGTGAGGGTTAACCGAGCACCCGAAACTGCGGAAACAGACCAGGTCAACGGCTCGTGCATCGGGGCCCCCTGCTGTGAGCCTGACCCGTTCGGCATCCTGCACTGCGCCGACTGCCCCCTGGCTCCAGCCGCCTAGCCGACACCCCCGAGGGGCCGGACACTCCCGGCCCCTCCGATCCGAACACAGGAGAGCGAACATGACCCGACCCCCGCAGCTCGACCGGGACCGGGATGAGCGCGCCGTCAGGGACGCCGAGATCTACAAGCTCAAGGTCGCCGGGCTGACCGAGCGGGCCATAGCCGACCGGTTCGACCTGGCGGTCTCCACGGTGCACGGGATCATCGACAAGGGCCGCCGGGACCTGCTGACACCCGGGGCCGAGGCCCTGCGCCAGATGGAGGCCGACCGGCTGGACGACGCCCGCCGGGCCGCCTCCGGCGTCCGTGCACGCGTGCACTACGTGGTCCAGGGCGGGAAGGTCGTCAAGGACGACGACGGCAAGCCCCTGCGGGACGACGGCCCCGTGCTCAAGGCGAACGAACAGCTCGTGCGCATCTCGGAGTCATGGCGGAAGCTGTTCGGCCTGGACGCCCCGGAGCAGCTCAACATCGCGCTGGCCAAGCGGGTGGACGACGAGGCCACCGACATCGCCGAGGTGCTCCTCAAGGTGATCCCCGAGGTGCTGGAGGCCGCCGACCTGGACGGCGGCTTCCGGGCCCGGCTCACCACCTTCGCCCTGGAGCTGGCCGGGTGGCACCTGCGCTCCCTGGACGGCGAAGACCCCGGCGCCCCGCGCCCCGAGGCACCCCGGCCGCAACTCGCCCTGCCGCCCGGGGCGTCCGCCGCTCCGGCCCCTCCGCGCTACCGCGAGCCGGACAGCGCGGATGCCGTGCTGTCCGAACTGGCGAAGATCCAGGACGAGTTCGGAGATCTGCTCGACGAGGAGGACGACGATGGACCGGAAGACGATCAAGCGACGGTTGCGTGAGCTGGCGGCCGACCCCGGCCAGCCGGGTGCAGCGGCCGAGGTGCAGCGGCTCAAAGGTGCCCTGCGGCGCCTGTCCCGCCCGGAGCCCCCAGCCCGCCCGGCGCCCGAGCCTGCCCCGGCGGCCGACCCGGACGCGGAGGCCATCGCCACCTGGCCGCCGGAGCTGCGCGTCCGGCTTCAGCAAGGGGCGATGTCCCGCGTCATCGCGCCCTGGCGGGACTGAACTCGATGGAGCCCCGGCGGTGCCGGGGCTCCATGCTCACAACCAGCCGTCCGGGCCGAGGCCGAGGGCCTTCTTGAACTCGTCGGGGTCATCCACCCGGATGCTGAGCCCCAGCGTCTGGAGCACCCGAAGGGCCAGGTCACGGTGCGGCTGTCGTGGCCTCTGATCTTCACGGAGTTCATGCGAGGCCGGGACGCCGAGCTGCGCTTTGTACATGGTCTCGGTGAGCTGGTTGAACTGGTCAACGCTGATGGTGGGCCGGGTTTCTGTCCCGGCCGGGTTGTTCTGTGTCATGCCGACCACCTAACCCGCGAGCGAGTTGACGCCGCAAGTCCTTGCTTCACTGGGCAGTTACGCTCCGGAACCGGTAGGCGTCCCCTGCTCAACCACCCCTCTGACCTGGGCTTCTGTGATCCGTAGGCGAGTCGGGGCGAACGCCAGCGAATCCCTGGTGTGCCGTGCTCGCCGGATCGGGCCGGATTAGCGACCGTAAATCCGCGTCCTCGCTGGTCAGGAGCCCCAGGGAAAGGAAGGCTGCGGTCCTGAAGCTAGAGGCGTTTTAACTGAATCCTTGACTCGTCGAAGACGATGGTGCCGTTGCACAGCAGGCTCCAGCCCTGTTCGGGGTGGGCCGACACGATCACGGCGCAGGGGTGGTCCGGGCTGTCGGCGGTCGGACACGGGGGCTGGTGGCTGCACATGGCGTCTCCTCGATCCGGGTACGGCTCCTGCCTGGTTCGGCTCGTACCTCAGTGGTAGCGGAGGTTGTTTTCGGTTGGATGAGGGGACCCCCACAAGGCCGGAAACTCATCGGTGAGTTTCCGGCCCACGGCCGCGTCCGCCCCACGCCGGAGGGACGCGGACCCGGGGCATGACCTGCGGGAAAGTAGGCTGGAGGTCATGCCAGACCATATGACCGACCGGGCCGAGCTGCGCGGCGACTGCGAGCGCTGCTTCGGCCTGTGCTGCGTCGCCCTGCCCTTCGCCGCCTCGGCGGACTTCGCCATCGACAAGCCGGCCGGCACGCCCTGCCCGAACCTCCGGGGCGACCACCGCTGCGGCATCCACGCCGAGCTGCGGACGAAGGGCTTCAACGGCTGCACGGTGTACGACTGCTTCGGCGCCGGGCAGAAGGTCTCGCAGATCACCTTCGGCGGCCGGGACCGGCGCACGGGCCCGCCCGAGGACGCCCGGCGCATGGTCGAGGTCTTCCCGGTCGTCCGCCAGCTCCACGAACTGCTCTGGTACCTCACCGAGGCACTCACCCTGCCGGCCGCCCGCCCGATCCACGCCGACCTCGGCCGGGCGCTGGAGCGGACCGAGGCGCTCACCCGTCAAACCCCGGAGGAACTCGGCGCGTTGGACGTCGGCGCACACCGACAGGAGGTCAACGTGCTCCTCCTGAAGACCAGCGAGCTGGCCCGGGCGGGCATCCGCGGCAAGAAGAAGAACCGCCGCGGCGCTGACCTGATGGGCGCCCGTCTCAAGGGCGCCGACCTGCGGGGCGCCAATCTGCGCGGCGCCTACCTCATAGCCGCCGACCTCACCGGCGCCGACCTGCGTGGCGCGGATCTGATCGGCGCCGACCTGCGCGACGCCGACCTCACGGACGCGGATCTGACCGACGCCTTCTTCCTCACCCAGCCGCAGCTGAACGCGGCCCGGGGCAGCGCGGGCACCCGGCTGCCGGGGTCAGTCACCCGTCCCGTGCACTGGACAGCGCAGCTCTGAGGGAGCCTCGGCGGCGACGGTGGGGGCAGCCGGGCCCGCGGTGGTGCCCGCCCGCCGCTCCAGGTGCAGCCGCAACCCCTCCGGCATCAGCGTGAGCCGCTCGGTCACCCGCAGCCGGTAGTCCGGGTCGGGCCGCAGCTCGTAGCGGCGCAGCAGCAGGCCGAGGACCAGCGTGGCCTCGTGCAGCGCGAACTGCCGCCCGATGCAGGCCCGCGCCCCGGTCCCGAACGGCTTGAAGGTGTGCGGGGGACGGGACCGTACGGCCTTCGCCTCGAAGCGGTCCGGGTCGAACTCCTCGGCGTCGGCACCCCAGACCGCCCGCTCGCGGTGCAGCATCGGCGTGATCACCAGCGTCCACGCGCCCCGCCGCATCGGATGCGTGCCCGCGAGCACCGTGTCCTGCCGCGCCTCCCGGGCGTACGCGGGCGCCGTCGGCCACAGCCGCAGTGTCTCGTCCAGCACCCGGCGCACGTACCGCAGCTTGGCCACCTGCTCGTAGCCCGGCAGTGCCGTGCCGCCCCAGACCTGGTCCACCTCGGCGCGGGCCCGGGCGGCGACGTCCGGATGCCGGGCGAGGTAGTGGAGGGCGAAGGACAGCGCGCCCGAGGTGGTCTCGTGGCCCGCGACCAGGAAGGTGATGACCTGGCGCCGGACGTTCTCCGCGGTCAGCCGCTCCCCGGTCTTGGGGTGGGCCGTCTCCAGCATCCGGTCCAGCAGGTCTCCGCCCCCGTCCCCGTCCCCGCCCGCCGTACGCCGGGCGCGGACCAGGTCGTCGACCGTGCGGTTGAGGTAGGCGATGTCGGCCTCGTTGCGACGCGCGGCGCGGCGCAGCAGCAGCGGGAACGGCACCGTGTTCAGCCGCTGCGCATAGGTGAGCGTGCCGATCATCGCCGTCACGAAGGGGTGCGGCCGGTCGCGTTCGAAGGAGCCGAAGTCGTGCCCGAAGCCGGTCCGCGCGATCGTCTCCAGGGTCAGCTTGGTCATGTCGCCGGGCACGTCCACCGCCCGGCCCGCCACCAGCTCGCGGTCCCAGTGGTCGGTGAGCCGCCCGGCCACCGCCAGCATGTTCGCGTGGTAGCCCGCCATGGCCTCCCGGCTGAAGCCCGGGGCGAGGACGTCGTGTGCCAGCTGCCAGTTCGGCTCGTGGTTGTACGCCGTGAACAGCCCGTCCCCGGCGACCGGCCGCAGATTCGCGACCCCGAGCCCCACGTGCTTGGCGAACCGCGACTCGTCCGCCAGGTCGGCCACGAGCTCGGCGCCCCACGTGAACACGAACTCCCTGCCGAAGGCCCTGCGCCGGAAGATCGGCCCCAGCTGCCGGGCGTACCGGACGGTGTCCTGGAGAGGGGTGTGCCGGTCGACGCCGATCACGTCACCGAGCAGGGGCAGCCGGTGCGGCGGATGCGGGATGCGGCGCAGCTCCGGCCAGCCCTGCTCGGCACCGCGGAATCCGGTGGGGAGCGTTGTCCCTTTCGTCGTGTCCGCCATGGACCGTCTCCCTTGGTGCGGCGGCAGGTCGAGCGTGTTGTACGTCGGTTCAACAACGCGCTCCAGTCTGGTCCCGCTGTTGAATCGACGTCAAGTAAAGTGCGGCCCATGGCCGCGAACCAGGGCGAACGCGCACGCCGTCGGCTCAGCACCGAGGAGCGCCGGGAGCAGCTGCTGTCGGTGGGGGCGCGGCTGTTCTCCGAGAGCCCGTACGACGAGGTGTGGATCGAGCAGGTCGCCGAGATCGCCGGTGTCTCGCGCGGGTTGCTCTACCACTACTTCCCGACCAAGCGGGACTTCTTCGCGGCGGTCGTCGAGCGGGAGAGCGAGCGGATGCTGCGGATGACGGCGGCCGTGCCCGGTGTGCCGGTGCGCGAGCAGCTCGCCGCCGGCCTGGACACGTATCTCGAGTACGTCCGGGCGCACGCGCACGGCTACCGCGCCTTCCACCGTGCCGACGCGGCGGGCGACCAGTCGGTCCGCAAGGTCTATCGGACGGCGCTGGCCGCGCAGGAGCGGCAGATCCTCGCGGCCCTGGCCGCCGATCCCGAGTTCGGCCCGCTCGCACAGGAGCGGCCCGACCTCCGGCTGGCCGTCCGGGGCTGGCTGGCGTTCACCACCGCCGTCTGCCTGGAGTGGCTGCGCGGCTCGGAGCTGTCCCGGGAGCAGGTGCGGGACCTGTGCGCCAGGGCGCTGCTGGGCGTCATCTGACCGGGACCGCCCTGCCGTTCGAGTCGTCCAGGCGACATTCATGTCCGCTCGTGGTTGGCTTCGGCCCCGATCTTCGATAGGTTAGGCAAGGCTTACCTAAGGAGGTTTTGGGATGGGTGACAGCCAAACCTGGACGGCGGCTCCTTCCGCGGCGGAGTGGGCCCGTTCGGTGCTCGCCGCCGCATGGTCCTGCGCGGTGACCGCGGAGGGCGGACGCGAGGAGTTGGTCGGCGCGCACACCGTCGCCGAGGACGGGCGGGTGCTGCTGCACGTGCCCGAGGACAGCGCCCTGCTCGCGGCCGCGATCTGCGCGCCTCGCGGGGAGCCGTCGGCCGTCCTGGAGTTCGCCGACGTCGCGCCCGTCCCCGTGCGCAACCGGATCCGCGCCCGGCTGTGGATGGCCGGCTGGTTCGTCCCCGAGGACGGCCACCTGGCGTTCCGGCCCACGCGTGTCGTGCTGCGCCGGCCGTCCGGCGCGGTGGTCGTCGACCTCGGCGAGTTCGCGGCCGCCGCACCCGACCCGCTGGCCACCGCCGAGGCCCGGCTGCTCACGCACCTCGCCGACTGCCACGCCGACGCGGTCGAGCGGCTCACCCGCCTCGTCGACTCCGACAGCCTGCACGGCGCGGTCCGCGTCCAGCCCCTCGCGGTGGACCGGCACGGGCTGACGCTGCGCATCGAGCGCGCCCGCGGCAACGGCGACGTACGGCTGGCGTTCCACCGGCCCGCCGACGACGTCTCCCAGCTCACGGAGCGCATGCACGTCCTGCTCACCCAGGCCAGTGCCGCCACCTGCCCGCGGGCGCTACAGCGGCAGCGCACAGACGGCGACGGGTGACGCGAACGGCTCGCCCGCGAGCCGCAGTGCACCGCTGTCCTCGTCCACGTGGAAGACGCTCACCGTGCCGGACTTCTGGTTCGCAGCGAACAGCAGCGTCCCGTCCGGCGAGAAGGCGACCTGCCGCGGGAAGTCGCCGGAGACCGGAACCGTGTCGAGCAGCCTGAGCCGGGCGCCGTCCGCCTCCACGGCGTAACGCGTGAGGCTGTTGTGGCCCCGGTTGGCGAGATAGGCGTACGCGCCGTTCGACGTCACCAGGATCTGTGCCGGGTAGTTGGTCCCATTGGTCCCCGAGCCGGTCCCCGTCGACTGGGCGTCACCTACGGTCAGTCGGCCGCTGTCCGGATCGTAGGCGCAGACCGCGACCGTGTTGTCGACCTCGTTGGCCAGATACGCGTACCGGCCCCCGGGGTGGAAGGTCAGGTGCCGCGGCCCGGCGCCCGGCCGGGTGTGCGCCTGCGCGACCTCGCCGAGCCGGCCGGTCCGCTCGTCCAGGCGGTAGGTGTACACGGTGTCCGTGCCCAGGTCGACGGCGAGCACATGGCCGCCGTCCGGACTCGTCACGAACTGGTGGGCGTGCGGCCCCTCCTGACCCGGCCCGGGCGCCGGGCTGGAGTGCGTGACCAGATCGGCGCGTTCACCGAGCGCGCCCGAGGCGTCGATCGGGTGCACGGCCACACTGCCCGAGCCGTAGTTGGCACTGAGCAGCCAGCGCCCGCCCGGATGCACGGACAGATGACAGGGGCTTCCGCCGCCGGTGCTGTGGCTCCCCAGAACCTTGCGGTCGGACAGCCGCACGGCGGTCACGGCACCCGCCTCGCGCTCGTTCACCGCGTACAGCGTGCGCCCGTTCGGATGCACCGCGAGGTACGACGGGTCGCCGACGCCGGTGAGCGTGCCGGTCTTGGTGATACGGCCGCTCGTGGCGTCGTAGGTGGCCAGACCGATGCCGGTGCCGCCGCCCTCCACAGAGGTGTAGGTGCCGAGGTAGAGCGGACGGGGGCCGGAGGGCGCACGGCTCCGCGCAGGAGCGCTCGCACTCGCCTCAGGAGCGCTCGCGCTCGCCTCCGCCGCCGTCGGGTCGGTCGGCGGCGGCGCGTCGCCGCACCCGGGCAGTACGGCCGCGGCACCCGCCCCTGTCAGGGCGCCGACGAATCGGCGCCTGCTCCAGCCCTCACTGCCCATGTGCACACCTCAGGTCGTCGCTCGTCCCGTCACGACTGCCACCCTGACGTGGATCAGCGCTCAGGTGCAACAAGGGCATCCCGCGTTGCGCACAGCGCAACAGGCCCGTCGGCCTGTCGCCTACCAGTCACCGTCCTCGACCGGCTTCCCCGGCGCGTCCTTCAGCGATTGCACCTGCTGCGGCGAGGGCTCCTGCCAGGGTTCGTGGTCGTCCCCGAGCCAGTCGCCGACCGGCTTGACGTCCTGGAGGGTGTCCGTGGCCGTGAGGTCCTCGGCGTCCTGGTCGTAGTAGTCGAACCAGGGCAGCCCGGCGCGGGTGTACGCGGCGCGGTCCACGGGCGACGGCGGAGGAGCCTCGCCGGTGATGCGGCGCCACTCAGGAGGCGTCACCAGGTGCACGAACACCCGGCCCGCGGGCTGCTCGGCCCAGTCCGCCGGCGGCCGGTCGTCCCGGTAGACCTCCTGACGCATCGAGCCGCCCACGCCGAGGCCCATGGCGGCCGCGGCCCGCGGCCGGCCTCCCGCGGGCGCCGCGGCAGGGGCTGCCGGTGCGGCCATGGGCATCGCCGCTCCGTAGCCCTTGCCCGGGGAAGGCATCGCCCTGGCCCGCTCGGCCCGAAGCCGCTCCTCCTCGCGCCACCGGGCCAGCGGCCCGTCCTTCAGCGAGAACGCCTGCAGTTGTACGCCGCCCCAGACCTCCTCGCCCGTGACCTGGCCCTCGACGGTCGCGCCCAGCCCCAGCGGCACCGCCACGAACTGGCGGACCGTGCCCTTCCCGGAGTTGATGCCGTCCAGCCACGGCTGACGCGGCAGGACGACGTAGTTCTGCGGGTCACGGGAGAGCCTCTCGCTCCAGGGCCGGCCCGAGACCGCGCACACCTTGCCTACTCCGACCTGCAACGCGGCCGGCTCCCTGGTGCCCGAGAAGCTCAGCCACATCGCCTCGCGCAGATACACCGGCAGCATCACCCCGCCGCGCGCCCGCCATCCCTCCGGGACGGTGTCCGGGTAGTCGCTGACCCGGCGGACGGGGAACTCGCCGAGCCCCGGCGGCAGCGGATGGGTGCCTGTCTCGGGCAGCCGCAGCGTACGGACGAACCGCACCGCCGCACCGCCCGGCAGCCGCAGTGTGTTTCCGTCGATCCGCACGGTGGTGTCGGTCATCGGCCCGCCCCCTTCGCCCCGGCCCCCCAGGCTTGCCGCCTCAAGGTGACCTCGTCACCTTGAACGTCTCTCGGCGGTCGCGCGGTTCCGGCGCAGCTGCGCGGGCACGCGCAGATTCTCCCGCAGCCGGGTGAGCCGGGGCATGCGTTCGCGCTGCTCGCGGGAGACACGGTCCAGTTCCTCCAGGAGGCGGCGCGAGCGGTGCTCGGTGTCGAGCTCGTCGAGGATCCGGTTCACCTCGGTGAGGACGGCACCGAGCAGTTGCCACTGGCGGGCGTCGCGCTGGACCTCTTCCAGCAGCAGCTGGGCCAGCTTGTCGCGGGTGGCCGCGGCCTGTCGCAACTCGGCGGTCAGCCGGGACTCAGCCGCATCGGCGTTCAGGCTCACCGGGGTGGTGACCAGGACCGCGAAGCTGACCACGGCATCCGCGATCTCCGACAGCAGCCGCTCCACGGTGGCGCCCGTCTCCGACGCGAACGAGCGTGGCAGGGGCTCGGACTCGCGCTCCTTCGCGAGATCGGTGAAGGTGCGCGCGAGCACGCGCAGCACGACGGTGCAGATCTCCAGCGTGTCCAGGCCGGTGCGCAGCACCACTCGGTGCAGCAGGCCCTCCTTCACGCGGGGATTGAACCGCAGGCTGTCCTCGGCCTGCCGCAGGGCCGCGTCCACCTCGACGATGTCGTGGTCGAGCCGCCGGGCCTCGTGCAGCCGGGCCGTCGCATGCTCGACGGGCGTCCGGCCCGCCGCTTCCTCACCCATGCTCAGCATCAACTGCCGCACCCGGCGGGCCAGCCCTTCGATCGACTCCCCGGCCTCGCCCACCCACACCGGCGGGGCGAACAGCAGATTGCAGCCGAGGCCGACGACCGCGCCGATCAGCGTCTCCAGCACCCGCGCCCAGGCGGTGTCCCCGACGGTCGTGACCCCGAGCACCAGCATCGCGCTGATCGCCACTTCGGGCACGAACTCGTCGACCCGGACCAGGTGCCCGACGGCCAGCGCGGCCATGATCAGCAGCCCGAGGCTCCACCAGGTCAGACCCACCAGCAGACTGAAGGCGATGGCGACGAGGACCCCTGCCACCACGGAGTTCACCCGGCGGATACCGGTGGTGAGCGTGGAGTAGAGGGTGACCTGGACGACCAGCAGCGCGGTCAGCGGCGCGGTGAGCGGGGCCGCCTCGGGGCTGAGGCGCAGCGCGATGACATACGCGATCGTCGCCGCGGCCGACGACCGCAGCGCCTGTACGACGACCGGGTCCCGGCGCCACTTCACAAAGCGCACCAGGGACGCCGTCCACTCACGTACGTCTCGCATCCTTGGGCAGTCCCCTTCCACAGATGTACCGAAGGTACTCATCGAGGACCGTAACTGTCCGCAAGGAAACGTACTCCCTGATTCCGCTACCCGTCAGACGTACAGCTTGTCGAGGAACGCCGTCAGGTTCCCCGTCGTCCTGGCGATCTGCTCCTCCAGGGTGAGACTCTCCTCGAAGCGGAACCCGGATTTCACGGCCTTCTTGCCACGCAGGTACAGGGAACAGGCCAGGTCGGTGCACATGTAGATGCCCACCGAGTTGCCTTCGCGGCCCGCCGTGCCCGCCTTTCGGGCGGTCATCAGACAGACGCCGCCGCCCGGGTGGGTGGTCAGGCACAGCGAACACATGCTGCGGTGCAGGAAGCCGCGCTGAGAGGACGGGAAACGCAGGGTGACGCCGACCGCCCGGCCCTCCCGCTCGGTGACGAGATAGCTGCGATCGGGTGCTCCGGGATCGCGCCAGCCCAGGAAGTCCAGGTCGTCCCACGGGCGTTGGTCGAGGTCGCGGGGAATGGCCAGGCGTTTGGCCTCGCCCTTCGAGCAGTTGACGAACGAGCTGCGGATGTCGTGCTCGGAGAGTGCTCTCATGGGGGCCTCCTGGGGGATCGCGCACTGAAACCTAGGGGTATTAGGTTGCGGTCAGGGTAGGCAGGCGGTTGCGGGAGGGGCCAGTGGATTTCCGGGACGTCGGGTCAGTGCGCGGGTGAGGGCCGCGCTGCTCCATGGGCACCGTGTGCGCCGGAGGCGTTCCGTACGCTGTACCGGGAGCACACGGCGAACGGTGGCTCAGTGCTCAGTGGCTCAACGGGGAAGGGGCGGGTGCGGGTGGGGGAGTCGACGCAGAGCTGGGAGCGGGCCCGGCAGGTCCTGGAAGAGGCGGGCCTGCCCGCCGACCTTCTCACCCGCGTCCGCCCGCTGACCGGGGGCACCTACAACACCGTCGAGGAGCTCCTGCTCGCCGACGGCAGCCGTTACGTGCTGAAGGTCGCCCCCGCGCCGACCGTGCCGGGGCTGCGGTACGAGAGCCGCCTTCTGGTCTCCGAGGTGGAGTTCTACCGGGCGGCCGCCGAGGCCGGCGTAACGGCCCCGCACGTCGTGGCGTTCGGCGGCGACACCGCCGCACCGCGGCTGCTGATGACGGCCTGCCCCGGCGACCCCTGGAACGGATCCCTCACCGAGCTCGAACGGGCGCCCCTGCGCACGGAGTTGGGCCGCCAGGTGGCTCGCCTGCACCGCGTGACCGGGCCGGGCTTCGGCTATCCGTCGGGCGCCCTCGGACCGCTCGTCCCCGACTGGCGGACCGCCTTCGCCGCCATGATCGAGGCTGTCCTGGACGACGCCCGCCGCTACCGGGCCCGACTGCCCCGCCCCGCCGACGAGGTGGCCCGGACCATACAGGCCGCCCTCCCCGCGCTCGACGAGGTCACCACCCCCTGCCTGGTCCACTTCGACCTCTGGGACGGGAACATCCTCCTGGAACGCCCGGTGGGGGAACAGCCGCGCATCGGCGGGCTCATCGACGGCGAGCGCATGTTCTGGGGCGACCCTCTCGCCGACTTCGTCTCCCTGGCGCTGCTGGGCGACATCAAGAAGGACGAGGCGTTCCTCGCGGGCTACCGGGAAGCCGGCGGGCGGCTTGAGTTCGACGCCCCGGCCCGACTCCGCCTCGCCCTCTACCGCGCCTACCTCTACCTGATCATGCTGGCCGAGACGGTTCCGCGAGCGGTCGACGCCGACAAGGAGCGATGGGTCCAGGAGGTGGTCGCTCCGGAACTCGTCGCGGCGCTGGAGGAGATCGAGGAGCCGGCCCCCGTCTAGGCCCTACCGGGTCGGCGTAGACGCGCCCGGACGGCGCCGGACGGCTGCTGCTGCACGGCCTACCGGTCCTGGGACGCGTGGTCGAGCTGCCCAACTTCCATTTCGCCGTCTCGCGCAGCGGTGCCACCCTGAGCGTGCACGCCGGCGACCTGGTCGCGGCCGAGGTGCTCGGCGAAGCCCTGGCCGCGTTCCGGCTCGAACGGTTCTGACCGGCGGCGGCTGGGCCGGGCTCCGGCCGGGCGCGGTTCCTGCCCGCCGTACGCCGGTCCGGCGCACGGCGCTGGAGGAGCGGGCGCCGCACTGACGTTTCGCTGGTCATGGCGGAGGTACTCGCGTGGCGCCCGAACCACGCGAAGGGAGTACGCCGTGGCCGCGCACCGCGACGAAGGACCCGGAGAGAACGGGGTCCCCGTACCCCGGGACCTGCCGGACCAGCAGGCCCACGACGGCGAGGACCCCTGGGAGGTCGGCGCCGGTGGCGGGCAGGGGGACACCGTCGACACCAACGAGGCCGCGGAGTCCGCCGGGAGGCCCGACGAAGCCGATGAGGCCAGGGAGACCGACGAGACGAAGGAGTCCGACGAGCCCGCCGCCGACGTCCCCGACACGGACGAGTCGGGAACCGGCAGGCGGGGCGCGCCGCAATCGGGCGCCGTGCACCCGGAGCACCCGGTTCCGGACGAACCCTCCGCCTGACCGAACCGATCGGCCTGACCCAGGGGCGCGCCCCTGGGTCAGCCGACCTTCCGGCCCTGCAAGGGTTCCGTTTTCGCCCCGGCCCCCTGCTGCAGGCCCAGCAGGAACTCCTCCAGCACCTCTGGGGCCGTGTGCTCCGGGTGCCAGCCGAGTTCCGTGTGAGCGCGCGTGCAGTCCATCAGGGGGAGCCTGAGGACCGCGTCGAAGAGGTGCGGGGAGGCGGGCAGCAGGTGCAGGCCCCACGCGGCGGCGATCGCCGAGCGGGCCGCGGTGCGCGGCAGCCGTACGGGGCGGGCGCCGAGCATCTCGCCCAGCAGCTCGGCGTCGACGGGCGGTTCGCCCGCCAGGTTGAAGGCGCCGTCGACATTGGTGCGCAGGGCGAGGTGGTACGCCTTGGCCGCGTCGTCGGTGTGCAGCGCCTGGACGCGCAGGCCCGGGATGTCCGGGAGGAAGGGCAGCACGTCGGGCCGCGCCAGCGGGCCCGGCAGGAAGCGGCCGCCGAAGATGCGGCGCTGCTCGCTCGCCGACTCCCGCTTGAACAGGAAGGCGGGCCGCATCCGCACCACCCTGACGTCGGAGTGGACCCGCTCGAACGTGTCCAGGGCACGCTCCAGATACGCCTTCTCCCGGCAGTACGCGGCGTCCGGCCAGCCGTGTGTCGGCCAGCTCTCGTCCACCGTGTGATCCTTCGGCCCCGGCGAGTACGCGCCGACGGACGACGCGTGCACCAGGGTCGGCACGGCCGCCGTGGCCACCGCGTCGAACACCCTCATGGAGCCGAGCACGTTGGTGCGCCAGGTCGCCGCCGGGTCGTGCGTCGGCTGGAACGCCCACGCGAGATGGACCACCGCGTGGGCGCCCTCGAATTCCCTGACCAGATCGGACTGGTCGGACGCCAGGTCGACCGCCGACCATTCCGTCTTCGAGACCTCCCAGTCGGGGAGCCGGCGGGCCAGCCCCCGCACCGACCCGACCTTCGAGTCCTCGGAGAGGAGGCGCACCAGGCTGGTGCCCACGTTCCCGGTGGCTCCTGTGACCACGATCCTGCTGCCCGCTGCACTGCTCACCTTCGGCTCCTCTCGACCGCGGGTCCGACGGGGTTGCCCGAGTACCCGGCCACCGGTGATGCACGCGGCGCACGGCCCGGATTCCGGACGGGAGAGGATCACGTCATGAGCGAGATCATCCTGATGTCCGACCCCAGGGTCGCCGCCGTTCGGATCGACGAGTGCGGTGACGCTCTCGTGGACGTGAGGGGGTCCCTTCTCGTCGACGACCGCAAGCACCAGGACTCCCGGGGCGCCGAGGTCCACCTGCGGCGCGGCGTCCTCGACCGGGTCCTGCGGGCGCAGACCCTGCTGCCCGAGGGCCTGCGCCTGCTCTTCGTCGAGGGATACCGGCCGCCGGCCCTCCAGCGGTCCTACTTCGAGCAGTACGCGGACGAACTGCGCGCCGGGCACCCGGACTGGCCCGCCGACCGGATCCGCTCGGCGGCCAGCCGCTACGTGTCTCCGCCGGAGATCGCCCCGCACACCGCGGGCGCGGCCGTCGACCTCACGCTCGCCGACACCGACGGCCGCGAACTCGACCTCGGCACCCCCATGAACGCCAGCCCCGAAGAGAGCGCCGGCGCCTGCTACACCGCGGCCGACGGCATCACCGACGAGGCCAGCGCCAACCGCGCCGTGCTCGGCGCGGCCCTGAGCGCGGCCGGGCTCGTCAACTACCCGACCGAGTGGTGGCACTGGTCGTACGGGGACCGCTGCTGGGCCCTGGCGACCGGTGCTCCGGCCGCGCTCTACGGGCCCGGGGAACTCGACGCGTCCCAGGCCGGCCTGGCCGGAGCAGACGGCGGTGACGAAGGCGGGTCCACTGAGCATCCCGACCGGGCCCGCTGAGCATCCCGACCGGGCTCGCTGAGAAAAAGGGGAAGCCCCGACCGGACGGGGGAATCACGGTCGGGGCTGGCTCAGGTGTGGGCGCGGATGGCGGTCGCCTCTCGGCGAAAGGCTCCACAGGGCTTCAGCCGAACGATCGTCCCTGTGGGCAAAAGGTGAGGCCCGGGGACACTGTCCCATCCACACCCACGGTCTGTTCAACGGGCAACCACCCATGGATGTTCCGTCGTTCGCCGCGTGGCGGGGTGATCCGTGTCACGAGCGCCCGGCGCCCGGAACGGCCTCGTCCCAGAGGTTCTCCGCCTGAAGCAGCAGGGTGCCCAGGACGACCGTACGAGTGAGGTCCTGCTCGGCGTGCTCGCGCAGCCCTTTGCGCAGCCGCTCGTGCAGCTCCCACATCGCCTCCTCGTTCTCGTCGGCCGAACGTGCTTGCTCGCCGGTGCCCACCAGACGGTCCCGCTCCGCGTGGCACGCGTCCCCGATGAGCTCCAGGAGACGGGCGTACGAGCGCAGGACGGAGCCGTCGGGCGGGGCGGGCGTCCGGTCGCCGTCGGCCGCCACCGCCAGCGCCCGGGTCAGTGCTCCGAGGTGCCCGGTGATACGGCTCCAGCGCTCGTCCTCCTCGAGGGGCGGGACGCTCGGCGGGACCCGGTGAAGGGCCCGGAGCGGGCCGTAGGTGAAGCGCAGGCTCTCCCGGCTCCAGCCGCGGGCCGACCGCAGCGCGTCCAGGCGCCGCTCCAGCCGTGCGGCGCCACTCGACCAGTCGGCGGCGGACTGCGCGTCCCACTCGTTCTCCCGCAGATCGGCGGCGACGGTGTGCAGCAGGTCGCCCGTCTCCCCGGCGAGCGCCGCCAGGTTCTCCCGTACGTCCCGCAGATGGATCGGCGGCAGCACGAGCGCGTTGACCGCGACCCCGATGACCGCGCCCAGCGCCGCCTGTCCCACCCGGTGACCGACCGCCGACGCGGTGACCGTGCCGGTGGCGAGGGTGAACACCGCGGTGGTCGCCCCGTAGATGCCCTGGTCGCCGAAGCGGTGCCAGTTCGACAGGAGCATCAGCACGGGTACGGACAGTGCCAGCGCGCCCAGTGTGTCGCCGGTGAGCCACTGGGCCGCCGACGCCAGCAGCGTCCCGGCACAGATCGCCGTGAACTGCTGCGCGGCCTGCCTGAGCGAGCTGTAGACCGTGGCCTGCACCAGCACCAGGGCCACCCAGGGCGCCATCAGGGCCATCGGGTCGCTCAGCCAGTCGCTCGCCACGTACCAGGCGAGCAGCGCCGCCGCGGCGGCCTTCAGTGACTGCACGACCAGGTCGCGTTCCCGGCCGGGGCCGCGCCAGGCCGCCAGGACGGCCCCGCTCACGGCGTGCGCCTCCCGCCGCAGGGCGTCGGCCGGGCGGGCGGAGCGCACGCGGACCCCATCTCTCACACGGATCATGCCGGGTGGGTATCCCCGCGGCGTGGCCCCTCACATGCCGGCAGCTCAGCCCAGGGGACTCTCGGCCAACGACGCCAGCAGGTCGGCCGGATCGGCGTAGATCGCCGCGGCGCCCGCCTCCTCCAGGTCCGCGCGCGGAATGCCGCCGCACAGGACGCCGACGCAGCGCACCCCGGCCCGGGAGCCCGCGCGCATGTCCCAGACCGTGTCACCGACGAACACGGCCCGCTCGGCGGGTACTTCGGCCAGGTCCAGGGCATGCTGGACGGGTTCGGGGGCGGGCTTGCCCTCCTCGACGTCGTCGGCGCTCGCGGTGGCGGCGATCGCGTCGTCCGCGTCGATCGCCCGCCGCAGGGCGTCGAGTTCCGCGCCGCTCGCGGACGTCGCCAGCACCACCCGCCAGCCGCGCTGATCCAGGCGCCGCAGCAGGCGCCCGGCGTCCTGGAGGGCGGGCAGCCGGTCGAAGTACTGGCCGTACAGGGCCTTGTGGGCGGCGCTCAGCTGCGCGTCCTGGTCCTTGTCCCGGTCGTCGCCGAGCAGATGGGCGACGAGGTCGGTGGAGCCGAGGCCCACGGCCCGGTGGACGGCGTGCATCGGCACCCGGTGGCCCGCCTGCCGGAAGGCCTCCCACCAGGTCGTCACATGGAGGTGATTGGTGTCGACGAGGGTCCCGTCGACGTCGAACACGGCCGCCCGTTCCATCCGCCAGTCCTTCCTGTATTCGCGGTATTCGCGGTATTCGCTCGGCGCACGAGGAGCGCACGAGTACCACCTCAGGTGTTCGCCACTCGGTCCGGCACCCGGCCCTGCCGGCTCCACGCCAGCAGCTCCTCCACGGACCAGGTGGTGACGACCCGTTCAGGGGGCACGCCGCACTCCTCGGCGCGCGCACATCCGTGGATCTGCCAGTCCAGCTGGCCGGGTGCGTGCGCGTCGGTGTCGACCGAGAACAGCACCCCCGCCTCCAGGGCCCGGCCGAGCAGCCGCCGCGGCGGGTCGAGGCGTTCGGGCCGGCTGTTGATCTCCACGGCCGTACCGGACTCGGCACACGCGGCGAACACCTCGTCCGCGTCGAACTCCGACTCGGGCCGCCCCCGCCCCGTCACCAGCCGTCCCGTGCAGTGTCCGAGGATGTCGGCGTGCGGATCGCGTACGGCGGCCACCATGCGGCGGGTCATCGAGCGGGCGTCCATCCGCAGCTTGGAGTGCACGGACACCACCACGACGTCGAGCCGATCCAGCAGCTCCGGTTCCTGGTCGAGCGAGCCGTCGTCGAGGATGTCGCACTCGATGCCGGTGAGGAGGCGGAACGGCGCCCAGGTCTCGTTGAGTTCCGCGACCACCTCCACCTGTTCGCGCAGTCGTTCGGGCGACAGCCCGCGCGCCACGGTCAGCCGCGGCGAGTGGTCGGTGAGCACCGCCCACTCGTGGCCCAGTTCGGCCGCCGCCCGGCCCATCTCCTCGATCGGGCTGCCGCCGTCCGACCAGTCGGAGTGCAGATGGCAGTCCCCGCGCAGCAGCGCCCGCAGGCGTTCGCCGCCCATGGCCAGCGGCGCCGCGGCCTCGCTCTCCAGCTGCTCCAGGTAGCCGGGCAGCCGGCCGTCCAGCGCCTCGCGCACCACTTGTGCCGTCCTGGGGCCGACGCCCTTGAGGGTCTCCAGCGTCCCCGCGTCCGCCCGCTCGCGCATCTCGCCCTCGGGCAGCGCGGCCAGCACCCGGGCCGCGGTGCGGAAGGCGCGCACCCGGTACGTCGGGGCCCGGCCCCGCTCCAGCAGGAAGCCGATCCGCTCCAGGGCCGCCACGGGATCCATCGCCACCTCCTGCATCAGATCGGCCATCGGCTCCTCCAGAGTTCCCCAGGGCGAGGTGGGCCGCACACCGAAAGCCACGGCCGTCCGACCTGCGGGCGGTTTGTCCGGTACGTGGCCGGGTACTGCGATGCCTCATCGCCCTCGCCGCGTCCACGAGGAGGCCTGTCATGTCCGCCCCCATCGCACCCCGCAGCAAGGTGGCCGTGATCACCGGGTCCGACTCCGGCATCGGCAAGGCCACCGCCGTCCGCCTGGCCCGGGCGGGGATGGATGTCGGCATCACCTGGCACAGCGACCTCAAGGGCGCCGAGGAGACCGCCGAGGAGGTCCGCGCCCACGGGCAGCGGGCGGCCGTGGCCCAGATGGACCTCACCCGGCTGCCCACCGCCGCCGGCACCGTCGACGAGCTGTGCGACCGGCTCGGCCGCCTCGACGTCCTGGTGAACAACGCCGGTACGGGCACCATGACACCGTTCCTCGACCTGGAGCTCGACGCCGTCCGCGAGGTCATCGACGTCGACCTGATCGGCCCGTTCCTGTGCGGTCAGAAGGCGGCCCGGCACATGATCCAGCAGGGCGGCGGAGGCCGGATCGTCAACGTGACCTCCGTCCACGAACACCAGCCGCGGGTCGGCGCCGCCCCCTACTGCGCGGCCAAGGGCGGCCTCGGCCTGCTCACCCAGGTGATGGCCCTGGAACTCGCCGAGTACGGCATCACGGTCAACGCGGTCGCCCCCGGCGAGATCGCCACGCCCATGACCGGCCAGGAGGACACCGACCCGCACACCGAGGAACGCCCCGGCGTCCCGCTCGGCCGACCAGGCGACGCCCGTGAGGTCGCGGCGGTGATCGCCTTCCTCGCCGGCCCCGACGCCTCGTACGTCACCGGCGCCTCCTGGAGCGTCGACGGCGGCATGCTCCGCATGGGCCCCCAGGCCGGCTCGCACCTGGGCAGCGACGACTGGCGGCGTCCTTGAGAGCGCGCCCGTGAGGCTGCGCACCAGCTCCTGCGACCGTCCCGGCTTCACCCTCCCCCTCTCGGCTTCGCTCGAGCGGGGGGACCCCCATCGCCGCGGCCGCGGCTTCCGCTACCGGGACACGACCGGCGAGCCGCTCACCGACCCCGAGCAGCTCGCCCGGATCCGCGCCCAGCAGGAGCAGGCCAAGCACGAACCGTCCGCGAGGTCGCCCGCGCCCTGCCACAGCTGCGGGAGCGGGTCGCCACCGACCTCGGCGGGCGCGGGCTGAGCCGCGAGCGGGTCACGGCCTGCGCGGTGCGCCTGCTCGACCTCGGCTTCTTCCGGATCGGCAGCGACCGGCACACCCGCTACAGCGAGACCTACGGCCTGACCACGATGCTGCGCGAGCACGTCACCTGCCACCGCGACGAGATCACCTTCAGCTATCCGGCCGAGGGCGGCACCGACATCGTCCGGGCGCTCGTGGACGACCAGGCACTGGCCGTCGTACGAGCACTGTTGCGGCGGACGCGCGGCGGGGACCGGCTGCTCGCGTACTGGGAGCGTGGCGCCTGGCGCGACCTGCACGGCGGGGATCTGAACGAGGCGCTGCGCCGACTGGCCGGCACCGACGTCACGGCCAAGGACTTCCGCACCTGGCACGCCACCGTCCTGGCCGCCGTCGCGCTCTCCGTCACCGCCGAGGCCGCCCGCGCCACACCGGCGGCCCGGCGGCGGCAGACGAGCCGGGCGGTGCGCGAGGTCAGCCACTACCTGGGCAACACCCCCGCGGTGTGCCGGGCCTCCTCCATCGACCCGCGGGTCTTCGAGCTGTTCGAGGAGGGGAGGACGATCGCGCCCGTGCTCACCCGGCTGGGCGAGCACGGGAACTTCGGGCGGCCGGCCACCCAAGGAGCGGTCGAGGCGGCGGTGCTCGACCTGCTGGGCGGGTGACACGCACACAGCCCTTCCGCGGGTTGCGTTCTACGCTCGATACATGACCGAAAGCGCGACACCTCACATGGCTCATCCGCGGATCCTGGTGCTCGGGGTCCAGCCGACCACGCCGCCCTTCCGGATCGTGGAGATCGACGGCCAGGTGGTCGGTGAGGCGAGGGCCGTCACCGACGTCCTGGAGGCCGCCGCCGCGTTCGGCATCACCGTCCACGACCTGGACGACCCGGAGGTGGTCCGCTGGGTGGGCGGCGACAAGTTCACCTGGACCCGGCACTGACCGGCGGGGCCTCTCTCGGCTCTCAGCTGTGCACGGCCCGGCTCAGCCGCCGGCCCAGCAGGAGGTAGCCCACCAGGGCACCGGTCGTGTTGAGGATGACGTCGTCGATGTCGAAGGCCCGGCCGGTGATGAGCGCGCCCTGGGCGAACTCCACCAGGAGCATCACGGTCGCCGTCAGCAGGAGCACCCGCAGCATCCCGCGGGTCCGCGGGGCGACGACGGGGACCAGGACGCCGAACGGCACGCCCAGCAGCAGGTTCCCCCCGATCTGCTTGACGGCGTCCCGCAGCGCGGGCTGGTCCAGATAGGCGCGCAGGGAGCGCCCCGGCCGCATGTTGGTGTGCGTCAGTGCCTCCGAGGCCGGGGAGGGCTCCAGGGTCAGCCGGGCCAGCACGACGGCGAACGCCACCATCACCGCGAACGCGCACAGCATCGCCAGCAGGCGGAGGGGAAAGGGCACGGAATGCCGCTCGCGCCGGGCCGACCCGCGCTCGGCCTTGGCGCCCTTGCCGGGCTTGGCAGGCTTGCCGTCCTTGGCGGCTTTGGCCTCGGCCGTCTTGTCGGGTTTGGCGACCTTCTCCGGCTTCGTGTCCTTGCCGGACTTGGTGATACGCAGGCGTCGGGCGGTACGTGGACGTGAGGCTGTACGGGCCATGCGGTCCTCCAGTCTTCAACTTCCCTGCGTCCTAAGGCGATTACCCGCGAACCGGCCGAGAATGCCGCCGAGCGGCCTCGGGCCGGTCCGCCCGCCGTTTTCCTTCGTGCGGCCGGGGCACCCCGGCTGAGACCCGCGCGCGTCGCCATCGCCGCCCTCCGGCCGGCCTCGCGGCCACGGCCGTCACCCGGCCGTGGCCGCTCCGCGCACCGGACTGGGCGCTGCCGCTCAGGCGCCTGCAGTCCGGGCACGTCGGCGACTACATCCTCGGCGCCTGATCAGGTGCCGTAGCTGACCTCCACCTTCTTGAAGCCGAGGGAACCCAGCAGGCCCTTCAGCATGGTCGTGGTGTTCGTTTCGGCGCGCTTGGTCAGCTCGCTGTCCTTCGCCGCCTCGCTGATGTGCCGTACGGCGAGTTTCTGCACGGCCTGTTCGCTGTTGGGGTTGTCGGCGAAGAGGTCGCCGAGTCGGTCGAGGAGACCGCGCTGCTTGGAGACGGCGTAGGAGCGGTCGGCGTCGAGGGCCGCCTTGCCGAGTTGTGCGTGCGGCAGCCGGAGGGTGGCGGACGTACGGTCGTCGTTGACCGTCACGTCGTTCTTGCCGACCTTGCCGAGGTCGACGTAGGCGTCGACGGTGCCCGCCCCGACGTACAGGGTGCGGGAGCCGCGGATCGCGTCGGGCAGGTACTTGGTGTCCTTCTCCAGGTCGACGACGATCTGGAAGTTGCCGGAGGCGGCGTCGTAACGGCTGATGTCCTGGATGGACTCGAGGAGTGCGGGGCCCGAACGGTCGTGCGTCTCCGTGCCGAACAGGTCCTTGAGACCTGGCAGCACGCTCAGCCGGATCCCTGCGAAGAACACGACGAGCACCAGCACTACGGCGCTCACCACCTTCGCCCAGCCCGGCATGCGTGTGGACACGCGCCTGATGGGAGCAGTCATGGCGACGGCCCTCCTTCCTACTGTGCGAATGCCCCTCAAAGCCCTTGGCAGACCGTCTTGTTGGCCGATTGAGACCGTTGACGGAGGCACGGAGGGCGCACTGGTGCCTAATGCGGCTTCAGTTCACGGTCGCCCGACGGCCGCGACCACCACACGCCCTCGCCCTGGGTCAGCCCGGGCAGCCGCAGCTCGATCTCGCGCACTCGCCGGGCCGGCAGCTCCCCGGTGATCAGCCAGGCCGTGGACCCGCCCGTGGTCCCCGTGAACTCCGTCCCGACAGATGCCAGTTGAGCCGTGACCGGCGCCAGCGCGTCCAGTGGGACCTCCGCCTCGAAGGCGTGGTACGGCTCGTACAGCCGGGTCCCCGCCTGCTCGAGCGCCCGGCGCAGCACGATCGGGGTGAGACCGCGGAAGTCGGCGGCGGTGCTGACCGGCGCGCAGAAACCGGACCGGGTCAGCGTGACCAGGTAGTCCGTGACCGGTGCCCCGCACAGGCCGGTGGCCATGGTCGCGTGGACCGTCTCCTCGATGGCCTGGTGGAAGGCGCGGGGGAGCGCGCCGAGTTCCGTCTCGTAGGTGAAGACCCCGCCCGAGCCGCGCGGCCCCGGCGCCACGCGCAGCCCGATCGTCGCCCAGTAGCGGGTGCGGTCGTGCCACGGCAGTTCCTCCGTGGCCTCGCCGACGCCGGCCGGCCGCTCCAGGAACCGGACCCGGCCCGGCTCGAAGTCGGCCTCGACACCGAAGTCCTCGGCGAGCGTCGCCGCGAGGACCTCCATCTGGACCTCGCCGTAGAGGAGCAGTGCCGTGGCGCCCAAGGCCGCGGGGCGGGCGTGGATCAGGGGGTCCTGGTCGGCGAGGGCGAGCAGGGCCTTGCGGAGGGGGGCCGCGTGGTGGGGGTGGCGGGACCTGACGAGGGTCTCCAGGGTCGGCGGCGCGAACTGCGGGGCGCGGTCGCCTCGGGTATCGCCGAGGCGGTCGCCCACCCGGATGCCGGCGACACCGGTGAGGGCCGCGATGTTCCCGGCGGTGAGCCGCTCCGACCCGCCGACGACGTCCAGGCGCGTCACCCGGCCGGGGACCTCGGTGGTGCGGCCGTCCGCCTCGCGCCGCAGGAACGTGAGGCGCTGGTGCCGGGTCACCTCACCGTCGTAGAGACGCAGGTACGCGGTCCGCTCGCCGCCGGGACCGGGCCGTACGGCGAAGACCGTGCCGCGCGGTGCGCGGTCCCGTGGCGTGGGGGCCGGCGGGATCAGCCGGGTCACGCCCTCGACCAGCTCGGCGACGCCCTGGCCGCCGAGGGCCGAGCCGAAGAAGACGGGGTGGAAGGAGCCGTCGGCGGTGCGCGCGGCCAGGGCCTCGCGCAGGTCGTCCGGCGTCGGCTCCGGGCCGTCCACGACCGCGGCCAGGACGCCCGGGTCGACCTCGGCGAGGGCCTCGGCCAGCCGCCGGTCGGCCGGGAGGGGCACCGCACGGGCCCGGGCCGTGCCGAGGCCCGTCACGTCCGTGAGCGGCGCGACGTACGGGGTCAGCCGGCGCCGGACGTCGGCGAGCAGGGCGTCGGAGCGGGCGCCCGCCCGGTCGATCTTGTTGACGAAGACCAGCGTGGGCAGCCGCAGCCGCCGCAGGGTCCGCATCAGCACCCGGGTCTGCGCCTGCACGCCCTCCACGGCGGACAGCAGCAGCACCGCGCCGTCGAGGACCTCGAGGGCACGCTCCACCTCGGCGATGAAGTCCGAGTGCCCGGGGGTGTCGATGAGGTTGACCTGGGTGTCGCCGACGGTGAAGGCGGCGACGGCGGAGCGGATGGTGATGCCGCGCTGCCGCTCGAGCGTCCCGTCGTCCGTGCGGGTGTCGCCGGCGTCCACGCTGCCGAGCCGCTCGATCACGCCGTGGTCGAACAGCAGCCGCTCGGTCAGACTGGTCTTACCGGCGTCGACGTGGGCCAGAATTCCGATGTTCAGGGTGTGCATGCGGGGTCGTGTCCTCGAGAACCGTCGTCCAGTAGGGGCGCTGGGGGTTGTCGAGGAGTCGGCGCATGCGAGGGGTCCTGACGTGAGGGAACACGGGCGAGCCCATCATGACCCGCCCCTGTGGACGGTCCGCAACCGGTTTTCGCTTCGTGCGTAGCATGAGCCCCGCCAGCCGGAATGATCATGCGAGGAGCGGGATCGTGCGAGACATCGCCGTGTTCAGCGGGAGTGCCCATCCCGAGCTGGCCCAGGAGGTCTGTGCGCATCTCGGAGTGCCGCTCAGCCCCACCCGGGTCAGCCGGTTCGCGAACGACTGTCTGGAGGTACAGCTCCAGGCCAACTGCCGGGAACGGGACGTCTTCCTCATCCAGCCGCTGGTCAAGCCGGTCCAGGAGCACCTGGTCGAGCTGTTGCTGATGTGCGATGCGGCACGCGGGGCGTCGGCCGGCCGGATCACCGTCGTCATGCCGCACTACTCCTACGCCCGCTCCGACAAGAAGGACGCGCCCCGCATCTCGCTGGGCGGGCGGCTGGTCGCGGACCTGATGGTGGCGGCCGGTGCCAGCCGCGTCCTCGCGGTGACGCTGCACTCGCCGCAGGTCCACGGGTTCTTCTCGGTCCCGGTCGACCACCTGCACGCGCTGCGCGAGCTCGCCGCGCACTTCCGGCGCTACGACCTGTCCCGCACCACCGTCGTCTCGCCGGACCTCGGCAACGCCAAGGAGGCCGCCGCGTTCGCCCGGATGCTCGGCGCCCAGGTGGCCGCCGGCGCCAAGCAGCGGTTCGCGGACGACCGGGTCAGCATCAACTCGGTCATCGGCGACGTCACCGACCGGGACGTCATCGTGCTGGACGACGAGATCGCCAAGGGCAGTACGGTTCTCGAACTCCTCGACCGGCTGCGTGAGTTGGGGCCGCGCTCGATCCGGGTCGCCTGCACGCACGGACTGTTCGCGGACGGTGCGCTGAAGCGGATCGGCGAGCAGCCCGACGTACTGGAGATCGTGTGCACCAACACGGTGCCGGTCGCCGCGCAGGAGCGCACGGACAAGCTGCGGATCCTGACCGTCGCCCCGGCGCTCGCCGAGGCCGTGCGCCGCATTCACAACGGTGAGTCCGTCAGCGCCCTGTTCGACGCGCCGCGAACCGAATAGACAGGAAGGAGCACGGCACGGCTCGCAGCACGGCGCGGCAAGGCTCGGCATCACCCGGATGCTCAGGAGGGCTCGCAGTGGCGAAGGCGAAGTTCGAGCGGACGAAACCGCACGTGAACATCGGCACCATCGGTCATATCGACCACGGCAAGACCACGCTGACGGCGGCCATCACGAAGGTGCTGCACGACCGGTTCCCCGACCTGAACCCGTACACGCCGTTCGATCAGATCGACAAGGCGCCCGAGGAACGGCAGCGCGGGATCACGATCTCGATCGCCCACGTCGAGTACCAGACGGAACGCCGGCACTACGCGCACGTCGACTGTCCCGGGCACGCGGACTACATCAAGAACATGATCACCGGCGCCGCCCAGATGGACGGCGCGATCCTGGTCGTCGCGGCCACCGACGGGCCGATGCCGCAGACCAAGGAGCATGTGCTGCTGGCGCGGCAGGTGGGCGTCCCGTACATCGTGGTGGCCCTCAACAAGACGGACATGGTGGACGACGAGGAGATCCTGGAGCTCGTCGAGCTGGAGGTCCGCGAGCTGCTGACCGAGTACGAGTTCCCGGGCGACGACGTGCCGGTGGTGAAGGTCTCCGCGCTCAGGGCCCTCGAAGGCGACCCCGAGTGGAGTGCCTCGCTGCTCGAACTCCTCGCCGCCGTCGACGAGTTCGTGCCGGAGCCGGTGCGGGACATCGACCGGCCCTTCCTGATGCCGATCGAGGACGTCTTCACCATCACCGGCCGCGGCACCGTCGTCACCGGCCGGATCGAGCGCGGCGTCCTGCACGTCAACAAGGAGGTCGAGATCATCGGCATCCACGAGCAGAAGACGAGGACGACGGTCACCGGCATCGAGATGTTCCGCAAGCTCCTCGACGAGGGCCGGGCGGGCGAGAACGTCGGTCTGCTGCTGCGCGGAGTGAAGCGGGAGGAGGTCGAGCGCGGCCAGGTCGTCATCCAGCCGGGCTCCGTGACCCCGCACAAGGTCTTCGAGGCGCGGGCGTACATCCTGTCGAAGCACGAGGGTGGCCGGCACACGCCGTTCTTCGAGAACTACCGCCCGCAGTTCTACTTCCGCACGACCGACGTGACCGGGGTGGTCACCCTGCCCAGGGGCACCGAGATGGTCATGCCGGGCGACAACACGACCATGCACGTCGAGCTGATCCAGCCCATCGCCATGGAAGAAGGGCTGAAGTTCGCCATCCGCGAGGGCGGTCGCACGGTCGGCGCGGGGCAGGTCACGAAGATCATCACCTAGCCGCGGTCACTTAGCCCCGGTCACCTGGCCGCCGTCACCCAGGTGCGGTCACACGGAGCCGGACGTGGCCTCGGGCTGGTCCAGGGCCGCGTCCAGCGTCGGCATCGGCGGCAGCAGCCTGGCCAGGCCGGTGACCCGCAGGACGCGCAGAGTGAGCGGATGCGTGCAGACCAGGAGCAGCCGGCCGTCGTTGTCCAGCACCCGGCTGCGGGCGCGGTACAGCAGCCGCAGCCCCGAGCAGTCGAAGAACTCGACCCGGCTGAGGTCGATCACCACGCGGGCGTCGGACCGCCCGGTCACCCGGTCGAGATAGGGGATGATCTCCATCGCCGAGGCGATGTCGATCTCCCCGCGGAACTCCAGCACCGTGTGTCCCCGGTCCTGATGGACGCGCAGATGCCGGGTGAGCGGTGTGGGTACCTGCTCCACGACGACCTCGCCTCCAACCGGCTCCTGAAGGGGCAGGGGTGCGCCCAAATCCGTTCCCCGCCCTGCAAGTTACCCTCGATGGAGTGAATTTGAGCATGTTCGATTGACATATGTCTTCGAAATGCGACGGAGCCTTTACGACAAGGCGTGCCAGGCCTTGGAGAGCGCCTGGCGGAACTGCTCGCTCTGGTGGGCCGTGAGCTCCCGGACCATCCGCTCCTCCAGCTCCCGCACGGGCCCCGCGTGCTGTGCGAGCAGCTCCCGGCCCGCGTCGGTCAGCAGGATCAGCAGCTCGCGGCGGTTGCGGGGATTGCGCTCCCGGCGCACCAGTCCGCGGTTCTCCAGGGACCGTACGAGATCGGCGATGGACTGGGCGGTGACGAACGAGTCCCGTGCCAGCTGAGCCGCCGACAGCCCGTCGTGTCGCTCCAGCACGGTGAGCGCGGTGTACTGCAGTGCGGTGATCCCGGAGGGTTTGACCAGGTCGTCCAGGTGCGATCGCACGACCAGCTCCAGCTGCTTCACCATGTAGAGGAGAGACGGAGGTGCTTTGACTGCCTGGGTGTCGAGCATGACTTCAGGTTAGAGCATTGACAGGAAACCTGTCTGTAATGAGACTGCGAACAGACAGGAATCCTGTTGGTTGAAATCTTGGCGATGAGGCTGAGGAGTGGCGATGACCACCATCGAGATCGAACCCGGACGGCTCTTCATAGGCGGGCAGTGGCGGGAAGCCGCCGACGGCGCCCGCACCGAGGTGGTCGACCCGTCCCGGGGCGCGGTCGTCACCACCGTCGCGGAGGCCGGCGCGGTCGACGTGGACGCGGCCGTACGCGCCGCCCGCGAGGCCTTCGACGACGGCCGGTGGTCGGGGCTGAGCGGCCGTGAGCGGGGCCGGATCCTGTACCGGGTCGCCCAGCTGATCCGGGAGAACGCCGACGAGCTCGCCGCGCTGGAGAGCCTGGACGTGGGCAAGCCGATCACGCTGTGTCACGCCGTCGACGTGACGAACGCGGCCAACGACTACGAGCACTTCGCCGCCCTCGCCCACTCCCTGGACGGCGCGACCCGCGACACACCCCTGAACGCCCTCGCGTACACCAAGCGGGAGCCCCTCGGTGTGGTCGCCGCGATCACGCCCTTCAACTTCCCGCTCATCCTGGCCGGCTCCAAGATCGCCCCGGCGCTCGCCGCCGGGAACACCGTGGTCCACAAGCCCGCCGACGAGACCCCGCTCAGCGCCCTCTACATGGCCGGGCTGCTGCGGGACGCCGGCGTCCCGGACGGCGTGGTCAACGTCGTCACCGGCTCCGGCCCGGTGGCGGGCGAGGCCCTGCTCAGGCACAGCGGCGTCGACAAGATCGCCTTCACCGGCTCCACCGCCGTCGGCCGGCACGCCGCGAGCGTCGCCGGCGAGAACCTCAAGCCGGTCACCATGGAGCTGGGCGGCAACGCGGCCCACATCGTCTTCGAGGACGCCGACCTGGAGAAGGCGGTCGGCGCCGTCATCAAGGGCTTCGTCTTCAACACCGGACAGTTCTGCATGGGCGGACCGCGGCTGCTGGTCTCCCGCCCGGTGTACAGCACCATGCTCGGCATCCTCGCCGAGGCCGTCCCCGGCGTACCGCTCGGCGACCCCCGGCAGCCCGAGACCGTCGTCGGCCCGATGGCGGGGGAGCGGCACCTCAAGAAGGTCGAGGAGTACGTCGAGCTCGCCCGCAAGGAGGGCGGCCGCATCGTCTGCGGCGGCGAACGCCTCGACCTCGACGGCGGCTACTACTACAAGCCCACCGTGATCGCGGACCTGCCGAACGACTCCCGGGTCGTCCAGGAGGAGGTCTTCGGACCCGTCCTGACCGTGCAGCCCTTCGACTCCGAGGAGGAGGCGGTCCAGCTCGCCAACTCCACACCGTACGGCCTGGCTTCGGGCGTCCAGACCTCGAACCTCGCCCGCGCCCACCGCATCGCCGACCGGCTCCAGGCGGGCATCGTCTGGGTCAACGACTGGGCGATGCTCGACCCGGCCGTCCCGTTCGGCGGGGTCAAGGACTCCGGCTTCGGCCGCGAGTACGGGACCGAGGCGCTCGCCTCGTACACCAGGGTCAAGTCCGTCGTCGTCTCGCTCGACTGAGCGCGCACTCCAGGGAGTTCCCACGATGTCCATCACCACCCGCGCCGCCGTCGTCGAGTCCGGCGGAGCGCCCTTCACCCTCAGTGACGTCCAGCTCGACGAGCCCGGCCCGCACGAGGCGGTCGTCCGCATGGTGGCGGCCGGTCTGTGTCACACCGACCTCGGCGTGGCGAGCGGCGGACTGCCCTTCCCGCTGCCCGGCGTACTGGGCCACGAGGGCGCCGGGGTCGTCGAGGCCGTCGGCTCCGACGTCACCGGGGTCGCGCCCGGCGACCACGTCGTGCTGTCCTTCACCTCCTGCGGCGACTGCCGCAACTGCCGGGACGGCCACCCCGCGTACTGCGCCACCTGGCTGCCGATGAACCTCATCGGGGGCCGCCGGGCCGACGGCAGCAGCACCATCAGCCGTGCCGGGGAGCCGCTCGGCGGGCACTTCTTCGGTCAGTCCTCGTTCGCCGAGCGGGCCCTGGTCGACGAGCGCAGCCTGGTCAAGGTCGACGCGGACGTACCGCTGGAGTCGATCGCCCCGCTGGGCTGCGGCGTACAGACCGGCGTCGGCGCCGTGTGGAACGTACTGAAGCCGACCCTCGGCTCCACAGTGGTCGTGCTCGGCGCCGGTGCCGTCGGCCTCTCGGCGGTCATGGCCGCCGCCCTCACCCCCGCCGCCACGATCGTCGCCGTCGACCGCGTCGCCGAACGCCTGTCGCTGGCCAAGGAGTTGGGGGCCACCCACACCGTCAACGCGGGTGAGACCGACCTCGCCGAGGCACTCGCGGGGATCACCGGCGGCCAGGGCGCCGACGGCGTCGTCGAGACCACCGGCAACGTCGGCGTCCTGCGCCAGGGCGTCGACGCGCTCGCCGCCCGCGGCACCCTCGTCATCGTCGGCGCCCCGCCGTTCGGCAGCGAGGTCGCCCTGGACGTGAACGGGATGCTCGGCGGCAAGCACGTCGTCGGCCTCACCCTCGGCGACGCCGAGACGCAGACCTTCATCCCCGCCCTGGTCAAGCTGGTGAAGGAGGGGCGGCTCCCGCTGCACCGCCTGATCAGCACCTATCCGTTCGCGGACATCGACCAGGCGGTACGGGACATGGGCGCGGGCAAGGCGATCAAGCCCGTGCTCACGTTCTGACCTCCGTGCTCACGTTCTGACCCCCTGGGTCAGTCGACCGTGAGGACCAGCTTTCCCGTGGTCCGGCCGGTGTCGCCCAGCGCATGCGCCTCGGCGGCATCGGCCAGCGGGAAGGTGTGTGCGATCGTGGGCCTCAGCTTCCCCTGCGCCACGAGGTCCGCGATCGCGCGCATCCCGGCCCGGTCGGCGTCCACGAGCATCCTCAGGGCCCGTACGCCGAGCCGCTCGGCCTCCTGGTAGAGGTCGTCCGACCCGACCGGCAGGATCGACACCACAAGCCCGCCCGGCCGCAGCACGCGCAGCGACTTCAGGGAGGTCTCGCCGCCGAGCGTGTCGAGTACGACGTCGACGTCCTTCACGGTCTCGGCGAAGTCCGTCTCCCGGTAGTCGATCGTCTCGTCCACGCCGATCTCGCGCAGGAAGTCGTGCTTGCCCGCGCTGGCCGTGCCGATCACGTACGCGCCGCGCGCCTTGGCGATCTGCACCGCCACGTGGCCGACTCCGCCGGCCGCCGCGTGGATCAGCACCCGCTGCCCCGGCTGGAGATCCGCGTTCTCGACCAGGGCCTGCCACGCGGTCAGGGAAACCAGTGGCAGCGCGCCCGCCTGGGTGTGGTCGATGACGGACGGCTTGTGGGTGAGGGCGCGGACCGGGGCGATGGCGTACTCGGCGTGCGCGCCGTGGCCGTAGGGGTACGGCAGCATGCCGAACACCTCGTCGCCGGGCTTGAAGGTGGCGACCCCGATGCCGACCGCCTCCACCACACCGGAGACGTCCCAGCCGAGCACGAAGGGCGGCTCGCCGAGGAAGCCGCCGGTCGCCCGGTGCTTCCAGTCGGTGGGGTTGAGGCCGGCGGCGCGGACCCTGATCAGTACCTGGTTCGGGCGCGGGCGCGGTCGCTCGACCTCCACCTGCTTCAGGACCTCGGGACCGCCGAGGACGTCCTGGCTGATCGCTCGCATCGTGTTCACAGTGCTCATGGTGAAACAGCCTGCCGGGAGCCTCCGGTCCGGGAAATGGCATGATTGCCAACCTTCGATAAGATCGTGCCATGACGCATCGGGAGCAGGGCGAAAGGGCCGAGCGGGCCGAGCGGGTCGTGGTGCTGGCCCTGGACGGTGTGTACCCGTTCGAGCTGGGCATCCCGAGCCGGATCCTCGGCGCGGCCGACGGCCGGTACGAGGTGCTGACCTGCAGCGTCGACGGCCGCCCGGTGCGCAGCAACGCGGACTTCACCATCGGCGTCGAACACGGCCCCGAGATCCTCGCCACGGCCGACACCGTGGTGATCGCGCCCGTCGACCCCTCGCACGTGGGCACCGACCTCCCGGACGAGGTGGTGGCCGCCCTCGCCCTCATCCGCCCCGACGCGCGGATCGTCTCCATCTGCACGGGCGCGTTCGTCCTCGCCGCGGCCGGTCTGCTCGACGGCCACATGGCCACGACCCACTGGCAGCTGGCCGACCGCTTCCGGCGCATGTACCCGCACATCGCCCTCGACCCCGACGTGCTCTTCGTCGACGACGGCCGGATCCTCACCTCGGCCGGAGCCGCCTCCGGCGTGGACGTCTGCCTGCACCTGGTCCGCCGGGACCACGGCAGCGAACTGGCCAACACGGTCGCCCGCCGCTGCGTGGTCCCGCCGTTCCGGGACGGCGGCCAGGCCCAGTACATCGAACAGCCGGTCCCGGAACAGGGCGCGGCCGGCACCGCCGCGACCCGCGCCTGGGCCCTGGAGCGCCTCGGCGACCCCCTGACCCTGGCCGACCTCGCCGGCCACGCCCGGATGAGCCTGCGCACCTTCGCCCGCCGCTTCAACGAGGAGGTCGGCCTCAGCCCCGGCCGCTGGCTCATCCAGCAGCGCCTTTCCCGGGCCCGCCACCTGCTGGAGGCCAGCGATCTGTCCGTGGACCAGATCGCCGGACAGGTCGGCTTCGCCACGGGTGCCTCCCTGCGCCAGCACCTGCACGCCTCCATCGGTGTCTCGCCCCAGGCATACCGGCGGACGTTCCAGACGGCGGCGCGCTGAACGTTCCGTACCGCTGCCGCGTCGGAGATCAGGAACAACGGCGGACGGACAGGGGCGGGGATGCGCGCAAGGCTGGTGGCAGTGGCGGTACTGGCGGCGACGGCGGCCATGGGGTGCGGTGCCGAGAAGGACGTGAAGGACGTGGTCGTCGAGGGGACAGCCCCGGCCACGCCCTACGAGGGACCGCTGTACGTGCCCACACGGGACCTGGACGAGAACAGCGAGGAAGCGGCCCTCGTCGAGTCGGGCGCGGCAGGACGGGCGTTGGAGTGTGACGGGGAGGTCTACTCGGGCGGTCAGGGTGAGACGTGGGGCAAGGGGGACGGCGGTTCGACACCCGAGGAAGGGCTGAAGCTGTACTTCGACATCGAGCAGCCGGAGATCCCCCGGTCCGGCTACCGCCTGGAGCGCGCTGAGGGCGACCGCGCGCTCTTCTCCTTCGACGTGAAGGGCAGGACCAAGGTCGCGGTCGTCGTCGCGAAGGACCAGAAGCACCGGCCGGGTTGGGGCCCGGAGACGAGTGCCTCCTGCGACCCGGCCGAACTCCCGGCGAGTTTCACCGACTCCGAGGAATTCGAGATCTGGACCGACCGGCAGGGGCGGCGGCTCCCGACCACCACCATCAGCAGCCACGCCGGCCCGGAACACTGCGACTGGCAGAGCGCGCACTTCCTGTACCTGGGCCGGGGCGAGGACCGGCGGCAGTACGTCCGCGATCCACAGTCGGCGTTCGAGAGTGACGCGCTGACCACCCCGTACGACGGGGACGTCCGTATGCCCGACGGCGCCCGCGACACCGGATACCGCCTGGCTGAACAGGAGTTGTGGCTCACGGACGATCGGTCCGTCGCCCACGTCCGCACTCCCGACGGCGTGGAGGCCTGGCCCGTCACGAAGCAGATGGTGGGGTGCATGTGACCGCTCACCTGCTGGCGTGCAGGGCGACCAGCAACTGCCAGACCTGGTCGGCGATGTCCCGGGTGTCGGCTTCGAGGAGTCCGTGCAGCCAGTCGGCCAGGACACCGGCGAAGGTGGCGGCGACGGCCGAGGCGACCAGCGGGGCGTCGGCCGCGCCCGCGAGTTCGCGCTCGCGCAGGCTGTAGGCGCGCAGATCCCGGTGCAGCACCCGGCCCAGGGGGCCACCGCCACCCGGGGTCAGCAGCGTGCGGTACAGCGCGGCGCGCGGAGCGAGCGAGTCGAAGAACTCGGCCAGCGCGGGCGGCGCGTGCACCGGGTCGGGCCGGCCGCGCCAGGCGTGCAGCGCGTCCACGGCCTCCCGTACGACGTCCGCGCAGGCGTCGACGGCCAGCGCCTCCAGGCCGTCGTAGTGGACGTAGAACGTGGCCCGACCGATGCCGGCCCGGCGCACCAGCGCGGCCACGCCGACCTCCTCCAAGGGGCGGTCGGCGCACTCGTCGAGCAGGGCCTGCCGCAGCCGCGCCCGGGTGCGCGCGGCCCGCGGGTCCTGCGGGGTGTCCCGGCTCACCGGGTGAGCAGGACGGCGCCCAGGGCGAGTGCGCCCGGCAGGGCCTGCGCGAACAGGATGCGCCGGTTCGCGGTGACCGAGCCGAAGACACCGGCGACCACCACACACACCAGGAAGAACACCTGCGCACCGAACCCGGTGGGATCCGAGGCGATCAGCCCCCACACCAGCCCCGCCGCGAGAAACCCGTTGTAGAGCCCCTGGTTGGCGGCCATCGGCGCGGTCGCCGCGGCCATCTCCCGGTCGAACCCGTGCAGTGCCCTGCCGGGCTTCTTCTGCCACAGGAACACCTCCAGCACGAGGATGTACGCATGCAACGCGGCCACCAGGCCGACCAGCACGTTCGCCAGGATCTCCATGAGCTGCCTCTGTTTCTTGGACGGGTGTCCACTATAGCTGGACAGCTGTCCAGGAAATCGCGCGGCCCCGAAGGTGCGTAAAGGGATTTGTCGATGTGTGGGTTCCTGTTCGGAGAGTGACGGAACCCTCACCTCCGCCGGGTGGCCGAGGTTGATCCTTTCGGGTTCAAACCCGATAAGCTCCCGTTCGACACTGCGAGTTGACGCGATCCGACCGATCGTCGCGCGGTGCGTACTCATGAGCGCGGTCCCCTTTGGCCACCCCCTGAACACTCCCTCAACCCCCCTCTGTTCGATCGTGTTGCTTCGAAGGATGCAGATGGAACTCGCCACTCCGCCGTCGGCGGCGCGGGCCCCTGTCGCCTGGTACAGCTGGTGGCTCATGCCGCTGGCCTTAGGAGGCGGGACGGTTGCCGCCACGTTCATGAGCGCGGACCGAATAACCACCGTCGTCGCGGGCGCCGCCGCGACGACAGTCGGCGTCGTGTGCGTTCGCCTCCTGCTCCGCACCCGCGGCCAACTACGCCGGGCGGAGGGCTCCTTCCGTACCTCGCAGGCCGAGCACTCCCAGCAGTGGCAGCAGCACGTCGCGGGCCTGGAGCGGAAGTTCTCCGCCGAACGCGCCTCGCAGGAAGCCCAGTTCGCCGACCAGGCAGTCGCCTACGACGTGCAACTGGCCGAGCTGTCCCGGACGTACGAGGAACGGATCGCCGAGCAGACCGCCGCGTACGAGGCACGGCTCGCCGACCAGGCCATGTCCTACGAGGCGCAGCTCGCCGACCAGGCCGAGGTCTGGAAGGAGCAGCTGACGCACCAGCAGGACGCGGTCGCCCGCCTCGCCGGCGAGCAGCTGCCCGACGCGCTGAAGCGGCTGCGTGCCGGCGAGGCCGTCGACGACCTGCTGCCCACCGCCAACCAGTGCGCGAAGGTCGACGCCGACCTCCAGGCCGAACTCCGCAAGATCCTCAGGACCGCCCTGATCGGCGTCGAGGAGGAGTTCAACCGCTCGACCTCCGCCGAGCAGGCCGTCATCAGCATCGGCAACCGCATCCACGTGCTGACCAGCAAGCTCCGCGGCCGGCTGCACGAGATGCAGGGCGAGCACGGCCGGCTGCCGGCCGTCGCCCGCGGCCTGATGGAGCTCGACCAGGAGATCGGCCCCGCCGACTGCCTCGCCGCCAGTATCGGCGTGCTCGGCGGCTCGGACCGGCCCGGCCGGCAGTGGCAGGAGCCGCAGCGGCTGCTGAGCGTGGTGCGCGGCGGCATCGGCCGGATCAAGGACTTCCACCGCGTCGAGGTGCGCCACCTGCCCGAACTCGGCGTCGACGGCGGTCTGGTCGACCATCTCACGCTGATCTTCGCCCATCTGCTGGACAACGCGGCCCGCTACTCGCCGCCCACCGAGCCGGTGCTCGTCTCCGGCAAAGAGGTCCCCAACGGCGTCGGCATCGAGATTCAGGACTCCGGCAAGGGCCTGAGCGAGGAGAAGAAGCGCGACGCCGAGAACGCCCTCGCGGGCAGCGCGGCCGGACCGGGCCTCGGTGGCATCTCCGAGGACGCCAACCTCGGCCTGCGGGTCGTCGGCGCCCTCGCCCGCCGCTACGGCATCCGCGTCACCTTCGCGGACTCGCCCTGGCTCGGCACCTCGGTCGTGGTCGTGGTCCCCCACACGTACTTCAGCCCCCTGCCCGCGGCCGTCCCCGCACCCCCTGTCGCCCAGTCCGCCACGGCGGCCCCCGCCCATGCCCCGGCCACCGCCGGGTCCGCGGCGCAGGAGACCGACGCCACGGACACCACGCCCGGCGGACTGCCCAAGCGCAGGAGCAAGCGGAACGAGGCGGCGCGGCCCCAGCCGGCCGAGCCGGCCGAGGAGACCGGCGTCCCGGCCGTCCCGCCCGACGCGTCCTTCACCGGCCTGGCCGCCTTCGCCACCGCCGGGCGCGAGCCCATCGAGGCGAACGACGGAGCGGCCGACGGCCCCGCGTCCGCAGAGCACCGCACTGAAGAGAGCGACTAGTCCACATGACGCAACATGGAACCGACGTGAGCTGGGCGCTGCGCGATCTGGTGGAATCCATCCCGGAGATCCGCTTCGCCCTCGTGGCCTCCAGCGACGGCAAGGCGATCACCTCGTTCGGTGCCGAAGACCCCGACGACGTGGACCGTTTCGCGGCCGTGGTGGCCGGCCTGCAGGCGCTGGCCCATCCGGTCGCCGAGCAGTTCTCGCGATCCGGCGGACAGCCGGGCCAATTGCGGCTGGCGATGATCGAGGTCGACGGCGGCCATCTCTTCGTCGTACGCGCGGGTGTGGAGACGTACCTCGGCGTCCTCGCCAGAGAAGGCCTCGACCAGGGGCTGCTCGGACATCAGATGAGGGATCTCGCCCGCCGGATGGGTGAGCTGCTCGGCACCACTGTGCGCCTGGAGGAGCACTCTGGATGAGTGCTCCCCGCCGGCCCACGGACCCTCCCCCAAGCTCTCGCCCTCGCCCGAGCAGGGGGGACCCCCAAGGTCTCGAGCGCTACTACGTCCTGACCGGAGGACGCAGTGGACCGGGCGGTTCGGCGTCGAGTCTCGACGTGGCGACACTGATCGTCTCCCGTACCGCCCCCGTACCGGGTATGCAGCACGAGCACGAGGAGATCCTGCGGCGCTGCCGCGATCCGCTGTCGGCGGCCGAACTCGGCGCCCATCTCGGACTGCCCTTCAACATTCTCGCGGTGCTGCTGGCGGATCTGCTCGAGGCAGGCCGCGTCGAAGCCCGTGACCCCATCCCGGCGCACCATGCCGGTCGCGGGCCGGACCTCGCGCTCCTTGAGGAGGTACTCAGTGGACTTCAACGGCTTTGACCATCCCGGCGGACCGGACCGCGGGGGCACCCGCTCGGTGAAGGTGATGATCGCCGGCGGGTTCGGCACCGGGAAGACCACGATGGTCCACTCGGTCAGCGACATCAAGCCGCTGACCACCGAGGAGACCCTCACCCAGGCCGGCGTCGGCGTCGACCGCCTCATCGGCGTGACCGACAAGACCGAGACCACGGTCAGTCTGGACTTCGGCAAGATCGGCATCAACGAGCAGCTGGTGCTCTACCTGTTCGGCACGCCCGGCCAGGAGCGCTTCTGGTTCCTGTGGAACGGCCTGTGCAAGGGCGCGCTCGGCGCGGTCGTCCTGGTGGACACCCGCCGGCTCGCCTCCAGCTTCCGGGCGATCGAGGAGATGGAGCGGCAGAACGTCCCCTTCGTGGTCGCCCTGAACGTCTTCCCCGACTCCACGGACCACCCGGTCGACGAGATCCGCGACGCGCTGGACATCTCCCCGCACATCCCGGTCGTGGCCTGCGACGCCCGCGACCGGGCCTCCAGCCGTGACGTACTCATCGCCCTGACAGGTCACCTGATGGAACGGTCCGCCGTGGCACTGGAGCTCCGATGACTGACCAGACCCCGAACGGTCCCGACGCCCCGAACGGTCCCGACGCCCCGGGCGGCTGCCCCGTCGCCCACGGCGGGACCGACGCCGCCCGGCTGTACGGTCCGGAGGCGGCGACCGACCCGCACGGCATCTACGAGCGGCTGCGCAAGGAACACGGTTCCGTGGCCCCGGTTCTGCTGGAGGGCGACGTGCCCGCCTGGCTGGTCCTGGGCTACCGGGACAACCGGCGGGTGCTGGACAACCCCCGTCAGTACAGCCGGGACGCCCGGATCTGGCGGGACTGGCAGGCCGGCCGCGTCGAGGAGACCTCGCCGCTGGTGCCGATGCTCGCCTGGCGCCCCGACTGCGTCTCCCAGGACGGCGAACCGCACCGCAGGCTGCGCGGAGCCGTCACGGACGGGCTGCTGGCCGCGTCCGCTCGCGGGGTGCGCCGCCATGCCACGCACTTCGCGAACCAGCAGATCGACGCGTTCGCGGACGCCGGACAGGCCGACCTGGTGGCGGACTACGCCGAGTACCTGCCGATGCTCGTCCTCACCCGCATCCTCGGGCTGCCCGCGGCGGAGGGCCGCAGCCTGGTCGAGTCCTGCGCCCAGGTCCTCAAGGGCGGCGAGGGGGCACTCGCCCACAACGACCGCATCGTCCACATCCTCGGCGAACTCGCCGAACGCAGGCGGGTCGAGCCGGGCTCGGACTTCACGACCGCCCTGCTCGAGCATCCCGCCGGCCTCGACCCGGACGAAGTCGTCAGCCATCTGCGGCTGGTGCTGATCGCCGCGCACACCACGACCAGCAACCTGCTGGCCCGCGTGCTGCAACTCGTCCTCACCGACGACTACCGGCTCGTCGGCCTGGTCAGCGGTCAGCTGAACATCTCCGCCTTGGTGGAGGAGGTCATGTGGAACGCACCGCCGCTGGCGGTCCTGCCGGGGCGCTTCGCCGCCACCGACCTCGAACTCGGCGGACACCTCATCAAGGAGGGCGACCTCCTCGTCCTCGGGCTCGCGCCGGGCAACGCCGACCCGGAGGTCCGGCCCGACCCCGAGGTGTCCGTCCAGGGCAACCAGTCGCATCTCGCGTTCAGCGCGGGCCCGCACGAGTGCCCCGGGCAGAACATCGGCCAGTCCATCGTCGAGATCGGCGTGGACATCCTGCTGCACCGGCTGCCGGGTCTGCGGCTGGCCGTATCGCCTGAGGAGCTCAGCTCGACCGCCTCCACCTGGGAGTCCCGGCTGGACAGCCTGCCGGTCGAGTTCCCCGTGTAGTGCCCGCCTCCCCGCTGCCCGGTCGGAGCACCGACCGGGCAGCGCCGGCCCGTCACACGGCCAGCAGGTCGTCCACCGAGCCCCGTCCGGCCAGTTCGGCGGCGGCCGCCGGGCCCTCCTTGGCCGCCGCGTAGCGGCCCGACACCAGCGCCCACTCGTAGTTGCCGTTGATCCAGTGCTGGACGGCCTCCACGCCGCTGCGCACCCGGGCCCGCTCGTCCTCGTCGAGACGGAGTTCGTCACACATCCGCGGGACGCGGGCCTCCAGTTCCAGGTACTCGTCGAGGCAGGCGGTCGTCATGCGGTACGCCTCGGCGGCCGCCTCCTCCCAGGAGCACCCCCGCTCCCGGTGCAGGACGGCGATCAGGTTGTGGCCGTCGCCCCGGCGCTTCTCGCGTTCGAAGGAGTGGATGTCGTTCATGAACCCGATGGTGTCCGCGGCCAGATCGCGCATCCGCTCCATCAGCGGATGGGCCATCGCCTGCGACGGCACCTCGAAGCCACGGCTGCGCTCGCCCGCGTCGATGCTGTGGTGGATGCCGACCGTACGGCGGCGGAACTCGGCGTACTCGGCCAGGCCCAGCGTTCCCGCGAGGCCACGGGCCGCCAGGTCGACCTCCTCGCAGTGCGCCACCAGGAAGCGCCCCCAGGAGGCGGCGAACCGGGTCCGCCAGGTCAGGGACATGCCATCGGAGAGGTGGTTCCAGACCTCCGCCCAGGCCAGGGTGATGGGGCAGACCACCCGGGGGCGGACTCCGGCCGGCCGCAGCGGGGTCACGATGAGCTCGCGCGCGACCTCCGCTATGCGGTCCGCGCGGTCCGGCCGGTTCGCGTCGAACTGGTCGTCGAAGAGGAAGGCCAGCGAGAACCAGTTCATCAGGACGACCATGTCCTCCGCCGTGGCGTGCGGATAGGTGCGGGCGGCGGCCTGGGGGAGGTCCCAGGACTTGTACTCCTCGAAACCGGCCAGGCTGCGTATCAGCCCCATGTCCCAGATCCAGCGAAGATGGCGTGCCCGGGCGTACTCCAGGTGCTCGCTGACGGGGGTGTCGAAGGGGAGATCGAACCGGACGTCCTGAGGCATGTGCTTCCTTTCGGGCGACGTGACGCAGAGCCCCCCGCCCCTGCGAGCGGGCGGTCGCCGCGACCGCCCTCGCACTCGAACTGGGCTTCTACGGCCGTAAGTTGAACCGAGAAGCAGTACGAGGCTGCCAGCGTAAATGATCTACGCCGGGTCCTGGCCCGTGATCTCCGTTACTGCTCACGCCAGTTGAGCTCCGGCGGCCGACTGAATCGGCCCGGCCGGGATATCCGGTAGGTACAGGGCGGCGGAACACCTCCGTTCCGCGCCCCGGACCCTCGGAGGAGACATGGCACTGGTCAAAACGGGTGTGGTCGTGCTCGACTGCGCCGAGCCCGAGAAGCTCGCCGTCTTCTACAAGGAACTGCTGGGCGCCGAGCAGACGCACGAGAGTGCGAACCGGGTCGAGATCAGGGGCGCCGACGGGATCCGCATGGCCTTCCGCCGCGATGTGAACGCCACGCCGCCGAGCTGGCCCCGGCCCGAGAACGCCCTCCAGGCCCACCTCGACTTCGTGGTCGAGGACATGGACGAGGCCGAACGCAGGGTGGTCGGCCTCGGCGGGCGGCCCCTGGAGACGAAGGACGCCGGCGGACCGTACGAGGAACGCGGTTACGCCGACCCGGCCGGCCACTCCTTCACCCTGCGCCTCGTGCCGTCGACTGCGCCGAAGCAGGGTTGAGGACTGTGGGGCGGGTTTGTGTCGGAGTGGGGCTGGGTCCTGTGGGTGTGTCTGTGCCGGAGTGGGGTTGAGGGCTGTGGGGCGCGTCCGTGCCGAAGCCGGGTTGAGCCCCGTGGGTGTGTCTGCGCCGGGGTGGGGTTGAGGGCTGTGGGGCGGGTTTGTGTCGGAGTGGGGCTGGGTCCTGTGGGTGTGTCTGTGCCGGAGTGGGGTTGAGGGCTGTGGGGCGCGTCCGTGCCGAAGCCGGGTTGAGCCCCGTGGGTGTGTCTGCGCCGGGGTGGGGTTGAGGGCTGTGGGGCGGGTTTGTGTCGGAGTGGGGCTGGGTCCTGTGGGCGCGACCGCGCCGGAGCGGGGGTGAGGTCCGCCGGGCGGCGTCAGCACCGAAGCCGGGTTGAGCCCGCCGGGCGGCGTCCGTACCGAAGCGCGGCTGAGCCCCGCCCGGGCGCGTTCGCGGCCGGGCGGGGCCGGGGGGCCGCCGTCAGTCCCGGCCGCCCTTCTCGCCGGCCGGCCAGACACCGGTCGAACGTTCGATGGCCTTGGCGCCCGTGCGGTCCACCGCGCTGCGTACCACGGCGAAGATCGCGCCCTGGATCGCGGCGGCCAGCAGGATCTCTCCCCAGCCGCGGTCCCGGTCCAGGGCGTCGGGCGCGTCGTCCTCGTGCCGGATGGCCTTCCAGGTCTTCTGGAAGGCCAGTCCTGCCAGCGTTCCGCTCGTCCAGCCCAGCACGAAGCCGACCGGCTTGTAGGCGAAGGGCAGTTTCTTCTTCTTGGCCACGTGAATCTCCTTGGTCAGCGGGTGGGTCGGTGGTCTTGGGGGACCTGCTCGTGCACGGGTACCGGACCCGGCGGCGTCCCGTCGCCGAACGGCCGGCCGCCCAGTTCCTGACGGTGATGGGGTGCCAGCCAGCCGGACAGGTCCGGTCCGAGGGGCACGATGCCGGTCGGGTTGATGCCGGTGTGCACCTGGTAGTAGTGCCGCTTGATGTGGTCGAAGTCGACGGTGTCTCCGAAGCCCGGCGTCTGGTAGAGGTCGCGGACGTACGCCCACAGGACCTCGTTCTCGGCCAGCTTCCAACGGTTGCACTTGAAGTGGCCGTGGTAGACGGCGTCGAAGCGGACCAGGGTGGTGAACAGCCGGATGTCCGCCTCGGTGATCGTGTCGCCCACCAGATAACGCTGCCGGGCCAGCCGGGGCGTCAGTAGCTCCAGGCGCCGGAAGACGCCCGCGCACGCGGCCTCGTACTCCTCCTGGTCCGTCGCGAAGCCCGCCCGGTACACGCCGTTGTTGACGTCCTCGTAGACCTCCGCCATCACCGTGTCGATCTCGTCGCGCAGCGCCCGCGGATACAGATCGGGTGCGCCCTCCCGGTGCAGGGCCGTCCACTCGGTGGCGAGGTCCAGGGTGATCCGCTGGTAGTCGTTGGTGACCAGCTTGCCGCTGGGCACGTCCACGATCGCGGGCACGCTCACGCCGCCCGGGTAGTCGGTCTCCCGCCGGTCGTAGGCCTCGCTGAGGTAACGGATGCCGAGGACGGGATCGCGGCCGTCGGGGTCGAGGGTGAAGCGCCAGCTGCGGTCGTCCTGGATCGGGTCGGCGACGGCGAGGGACAGGGCGTCCTCCAGGCCGAGGAGACGCCGGGAGACCACCGCGCGGCTCGCCCATGGGCAGGCGCGGCTGGCCACCAGCCGGTAGCGGCCGGCCTCCACCGGCCAGCCGTCCTGGCCGTCCGCGGTGATCCGGTCCGTGAAGTGGCTCTTGGACCGCTTGAACGCCTTCTGGCCGTACCCGCGGTTGCCGTCGTCTCCGGCACCCATGGTTCCTCCTTGCCTGTCCGGCTGCCTTTCGTGTGCCTTCCCTGGTGAACGCGTTCCCCGTTTTCCGCCGACGGCACGGTGTGAGCCTCATCGACCGGGGCAGTCGGCGGAGGTGACAGGGACATCCTCAAAGCAGAAGGCAGGCGAGAAGGCGGACGAGAGGGCAGACGAGAAGGCGGACCTGAAGGCGGAGCGGAAGCCCGACAGGAGTACGCGCGTCACCGTGCTCGTGGCGCTCGCGGCCAACCTCGTGATCGCGGTCGCCAAGGCCGTCGGCGGGCTCCTGGCGGCATCGCCGGCGCTGCTGTCGGAGGCCGCGCACTCCGTGGCCGACAGCATGAACGAGGTCTTCCTGCTCGCCGCGCTGCGCCGCAGCCGCCGCCCCGCCGACCGGCGTCACCCCTTCGGCTACGGCAAGGAGCGGTACTTCTGGTCGCTCCTCGCGGCCGTCGGGATCTTCGTGATGGGCGGCTGCTTCTCCTTCTTCCAGGGCTTCGAGGCCCTCAGGAACGGTGCCGAGGAGAAGTTCAGCGGGTATGTGGCGGGCCTGGTGGTGCTCGGCGTCGCTTTCGTGGCCGAGGGACTCTCGCTGCTCAGGGCCCTGTACCAGGTGCGCCGGCAGGGCCGGGGCATGGACGGTCTGCGCGACCCCGCCCTGCGCACGGTGGTCGCCGAGGACGGCACGGCCGTACTCGGCGTCACCCTCGCGATCACCGGCATGGCCCTGCACATGGTCACCGGGCAGGTGGTGTGGGAGGCGTCCGCGTCCCTGGCGATCGGCGCCCTGCTCGTGTACGTGGCCTACCGCCTCGGCCGCGAGGCACGGGACCAGCTGATCGGGGAGGCCGCCGACCCGGAGTCCAGCGGCAGGATCCGGGCGCTGCTTCAGGCGCAGCCCGAGATCGACAGCGTGGAGGCGCTGTTCACGATGAAGATGGGGCTGGACTCGCTCCTGGTGGCGGCCCGCATCGACCTGGTGCCCGGACTGGACAGCGAGCGGGTCGAGGAGGTCGCGGTGCGGATCAAGCGGTCCATCGCAAGTACCGTTCCCGAGACCGGCCAGATCTTCCTCGACGTGACCGACCGGCCCGCCGCCGAAGCAGGGGAAAGCCCCGCCGCGACGGGGGAACGCGGCGGGGCCTGACGCTCGGGTGCCCGGCCGATGCCGGTCCATGCCACCCCGGGCGAGAATTTTTTCCGGGAGGTTCAGTTCCCGTCCGAGGACTCCAGCACGAAGACCGGAATCTCCCGGTCTGTGTTCTTCTGGTAGTCGGCGTACGCCGGGTAGGCCGCGACGGCGCGCTCCCACCATTCGGCCTTCTCCGCTCCGGTGACCTCACGGGCCGTCATGTCCCGCTTGGTCGGCCCGTCCTGGAGTTCCACGTGAGGATCGGCCTTGACGTTGTGGTACCAGACGGGGTGCTTGGGCGCCCCGCCCAGCGACGCCACCGCCGCGTACCTTCCCTCGTGCTCGACGCGCATCAGCGGCGTCTTGCGGAGCTTGCCGCTCTTCGCGCCCCGGGTCGTCAGCAGGATGACGGGCATTCCCGTGTCCATCAGCGTCGTTCCCTTGGTGCCGCCGGAGCTCTCGTACAGCTCCACCTGGTCGCGCACCCACTGCTCCGGGCTGGGTTCGTAGTCGCCCTCAAGAGGCATGGCATCCGTCCCATCGTCGTTGATCAGGCCTTGCTCGTACCGGGGTTCAACATCGATACGAACGGCTTTCATCCGTACCACGTTCCCCGACGGCCCCGAAATGCGTCGCGCTGCCATTACTTCACGGGTAATCGCCCCGGTCCAGCACATACGGCACAGTCGGGACGGCACCGCACGACAGCCGTCCGTCCGAGGGAGAGGGCCCCATGACCACGACGACCCCCGCCACGACGACCCGCGCCGTGGTCGAGGAACTGCTGCTCAGGATCGGCCGGGGTGACCCCGAGCGGATCGCCGAGTTGTACGCCGAGCCCGCCGACTGGAGGCTGGACTGGCCCGAGGACGAGCACGGCCGCGGCGCGACCCCCTGGATCCGGCACCGCGCCACCCGGGCCGACGCCGCCGCCCACTACCGGGAGCTGGCCGCGCACCACGTCCCGGGAGAGGCGGCGACGGAGATCGAGCGCATCCTGGTGGACGGCGCCGACGCCGTGGTGCTCGGCGAGATCCGGCAGACCGCGGCCAGCACCGGGCGCGCCTATCGCGCCAGGTTCGCCCTGCATCTCACCGTCGAGGACGGACTGGTCGTCCGCCACCACGTCTACGAGGACAGCCTCGCGGTGGCCCGCGCCTTCGCACCGTGACCGCCGGCCCGCTCACGACCCGGACACCAGCATCCGCACGGCCAGCGCCGTCATCACGCCGCTCGACAGCAGCGCCGTCGCCAGCCGCCCACGACGCCCGGTCAGGGCCCGGCCCAGCAGGGCGCCACCCCCCGCCAGCAGCAGCTGCCAGCTCGCGGACGCGACCAAGGCCGCCAGGACGAACACGCCTTGTTCCAGGGGCCGCACGGACTCCTCGGCACGGCTGCCGAGCACCAGGGCGGCGAAGTAGATCACGGTGGTGGGGTTGAGCAGGGTGATCCCGAGCAGCGTCAGAAAGGCCCGCGCGGGGCTCGGCGGAGGCGGGTCGACACGGGTGGCGAGCCGGTGGCCGCGGTACTGCCGTAAGGCGGTGACGGTGCCGAGGACCGCGAGCGCCACCAGCACCAGGGCGGAGGCCCAGCGCAGCGGCCCGAGCGCCGGTCGCAGCGCACCCGCGAGGGCGGAGCCGCCGACCGTGGCCAGGAGGGCGTAGAGCCCGTCGGCGGCGGCGACACCGAGCGCGGCGCAGACACCGGTCCGCAGGGACGTACGGGCGGAGAGGGAGACGAGATAGGCGCCGACCGCACCGACGGGGATGGCGATGCCGTACCCCGCGAGCAGTCCCGCGACGAGCGCGGCGCTCATGAGCGCGCGGGCGCGGGCCTCCATGGACGGCCGGGCTGCTGCTGGACACGCACCGGACGAACGGCGGTGGCGGTCAGCGGCAGCGGGGCATCGGTTTTCAGCATGGCCAGATCCTGGGGGTGGCGGCCGTGCGGGGACAAGCGAATTTCCGAGGTGCGACGACCGGCCCCGGCCGGGCGGTGAATCCGGCCCTCCGATTCGTGTCCGGGCAGCGGCGATCTCCGGCCATATCGTGTCGGAGACGGTGGGCCGACGCACGGCGTACTGAGCTCGCCGGCCCCGCCCGACCTCAGCGGGACTCCAGCAGCAGTCGCGCCGCGTCGCGCGCCTCGGCGGCCGGCCCGGTGCTCCTGGTGATGCCCGCCGTGACCATGGCGCCCTCGGCCAGCAGGAACAGCGGGGCGGCCAGTGCGGCGGGCCGCCCCGCGTCGGCCACCAGCGAGGCGAGGTAGTCGCCGAACGCCCGCTTGTGCGCCCGTACTTGGGCCACCACCCGCTCCGAGGTGGCACCCAGTTCGCCGTACGAGTTGATCCACGCGCACCCGCGGAACCCCTCCTCGCCGAACCACTCCTCCAGCCAGTCGAAGACCGCCAGGATGCGACGCTCCGGATCGGCCTCGCGCTCCACATGTGCGGCCAGCCGGCCGCGCCAGCGCTCGTCCCGCCGCTCCAGATAGGCCTCGACCAGCTGTTCCTTCGCCGGGAAGAGCTGGTAGAGCCGCTTCAGGGAGACCCCGGACGCGCCCCGGACGGCGTCCATCCCGACGGACTGGATACCCCGCCCGTAGAACAGCTCCTCCGCTGCGTCCAGCACCCGCTCCCGGGCGACCGCGCTGTCCATGGACGATCACTCCTTGACGCGAGAACGGGCGTTCTCCTACGGTGACGATCGTACCGGAGAACGCTCGTTCTCCCTGTCGGCCACGGAGGAAGACATGACCGACCGCCCGCCCCTGCCGCCCTTCACCCGTGAGAGCGCCGCCCAGAAGGTCCAGGCGGCCGAGGACGCCTGGAACACCCGCGACCCGCACCGGGTGGCGCTCGCCTACTCGCCGGACTCGGTGTGGCGCAACCGCGACACCTTCGTCACCGGCCGCGCGCAGATCGTCGAATTCCTGACCGCGAAGTGGGCACGCGAGCACGAGTACGCGCTGCGCAAGGAGTTGTGGGCCTTCGACGGCGACCGCGTCGCCGTGCGGTTCCAGTACGAGTGCCGGGACTCGGACGGCCGGTGGTGGCGGTCGTACGGCAACGAACTGTGGGAGTTCGACGAGCACGGGCTGATGACCCGGCGCGAGGCGAGCATCAACGACGTGCCCATCGAGGAGAAGCAGCGGCGCATCCTCGGCCCGCGGCCGGAAGCCGAACGGGGGCGGCCCTTCCCGCTTGAGTAGGGTGCGCGGAATGACCGAACCGGACGGGAAACCCTTCCTCTACGTCGTCGTCTGCGCCGCCGGGATCGCGGCGGACGTCAGCCGGCTGATCGCCGCGGCCCAGGAGCGCGACTGGGAGGTCGGCGTGATCGCCACCCCCCTCGCGATGAACGGCTTCTTCGACACCGCCGCCGTCGAGGCGCAGACCGGGCGGCGGATCCGCTCGGCCTGGCGCAGCCCGGGCGACCCGCGTCCCTTTCCCCCGCCGGACGCGGTCGTGGTCGCTCCCGCCACCTTCAACACCGTCAACAAGTGGGCCGCCGGACTCGCCGACACCCTCGCCGTGGCGACCCTGTGCGAGACGTACGGCCTGGGCGTCCCGGTCGTCGCGCTGCCGTGCGTGTCCGACGCGCTCGCCGCCCACCCCGCCTACAACGACAGCCTCATACGGCTGCGCGCGATGGGCGTGCGGTTCGGCGAGCCGTACTCCGGCGAGCCGGGGGAGGACGGTACGCGCCCGGAGTTCGAGTGGGAGCGGGCGCTGGATCTTCTGGGGTGAGTCAGACGGTGACGTCCAGCGGAGTTCCGGCGGGCAGCCAGGTGAAGCGTGCGCTGAGATCGGCGTCGGCTGCTGCCAGCGCCGCCTCCACGGCCCGCCGTCCCTCCTGGAAGTGCGACCACCCCTCGTAGTGCACGGGCAGCACGGTTCGCGGGCGCAGCAGGCGGCACAGTTCCAGTGCCGGAGCCGCCGTCATCGTGTAACGGAGCGGACCGGTCAGGGGGAACCGCACGCCGCCCAGGTGCAGCAACACCGTTCCTACGTCGACCCGTTGGGCGACCTCGCGGACACCGTCGTACAGGACCGTGTCTCCCGTGACCCACAGCGCGCCGTGCCGCTGCCCCTCCCAGCGCAGCGCGAAGCCCGTCACCTCCCCGACCAACGGGCGGGACAGGGGCGGGCCGTGGCGGGCCGGGGTCGCGATCACCTCGATCGCCGGGCGGCCGGGGGACTCCAGGCGCCAGGTGTCCCACGGGGCGAGGCCGTGCGCGGTGCCGCCGAGCCGGACCGCCCCGGACCGCGTGGTCAGGACGACGTCCGCCGACGGCAGCAGGGCACGACCCGCCGTGTCCAGGTTGTCGGCGTGATGGTCGTGGGTGAGCAACACGGCGTCCAGCGGCGGGAGTTCGGACGTCTTGAGGGCCGGGCCGGAGGTCTTGCGGGACGAGGTTCCCCAGCCGAAGGAGTAGCGGCGGCCGGGCGGGTCGAACGTCGGGTCGGTGAGCAGCCGCCAACCGGCCGCCTCGATCAGCGTGGTCGGGCCGCCGATGTGGGTGATACGGGCCTCGGTCATGTGGTGGTCCCTTCCGGAAACCCGGGGCGGCACTCGTGCTCCGCCCCGGGCGCGCGGATCACTTGGCGTGCGACACGGCCCAGTCGAGGGCGAAGTCGGCGACCTCCTCCCAGCCCGGCGCGGCGGGCAGCAGGTGCGGGCGGCCCGCGTACTCCTTGACCTCGGTGACCGTGTTCGACTTGTAGTGCTTGGCGTTGGACTGCTGCACCTTCGGCGGCATCAGGTGGTCGTGCTCGCCCGCGACGAACAGCAGCGGAGCGCGGTCGTCGTTGTGGTAGTTCACGTACGTGCTCTGGTGGCCGGGGCGCAGGGTGGCCAGGGCGCTGTCGAAGAAGATGCTGCCGGAGGCGGGGATCGCGTACCGCTCGTACAACGCGCGGGACTCGTCCTCGGGGAACGTGTTGGTGAACGCGTAGTGCCACTGCTCGAAGTTCAGGGCGACCGCGCGATGCCGGTTGGCCGGGTTCTTCAGCACCGGGAAGGCCGCTTTGACCTGGGTCAGCGGCAGTACGGCGACGCCTTCCGTGGGCGCGGAGTTGATGGCGACGCCCGCCGCTCCGTACCCGCGGTCCAGCAGGAGCTGGACGAACACGCCGCCGGCCGAGTGGCCGATCAGGACGGGCGGCTTGTCCAGGCCGCGGACCAGGGTTTCCAGTCGCTCGACGATCTGCGGGACGGTGACCTTCTCGATCGGCGTGGTGTCGGCGTTCAGGGACTCGACCTCCGCCTCGAAACCGGGGTAGGCGGGGGCGAGTACGCGGTAGCCGCGCTTCTCGTAGTGGGAGATCCAGTGTTCCCAGCTCCTCGGGGTGACCCAGAAGCCGTGGATCAGAACGATGGTGTCCGGTGTGCTCATGGCCCCTCCTTGCGGGGGTGTCAGCGAGTGGCGCGGTATGCGGCCTCGATGTGCCGGACGACGCTGTCCGGGCGGGACATCATCACGACGTGGGAGGCGCCCCTGACCTCGACGACCCTGCTCCCCGCCCGCTCGGCCATGAAGCGCTGCACGGCGGGCGGGATGACGCGGTCGGCGGTCGCGACGACGTACCAGGACGGCACGGTCCGCCACGCCGGCACGCCGCTGGGGCCGCCCAGCCCGACCACGCTGCCCGGCCGTTGGGCCGCCGCCATCACCCTGGTCAGCGACGGCGGCAGGTCCTGGGCGAAGACGTCGTGGAACTTCGCCGGGTCGATGTAGCCGTCGATCCCGGGATCGGGGCTGCCGGGGACCGGGTACGGGCGGGGCAGCAGCGCACCCGGCAACCGGCTGCCCGGGAACATCTCGGCCAGACCGAGCGCGTTCTCGCCCTCGTCGGGGGCGAACGCGGCGACGTACACGAGGGCCTTGACGTTCGCGCGGCCGCGCCCGGCGTTGGTGATGACCTCGCCGCCGTAGGAGTGCCCGACGAGGATGACCGGGCCGGGGACGGTGTCGACGACGCTGCCGACGTACGCCGAGTCCTCGGCGAGGTCGCGCAGCGGGTTGGCGGGCGCGATGACCGGGAAGCCGGCCTTGAGCAGCCGGGCGATGACCTCGTTCCAGCCGGACGCGTCGGCGAAGACGCCGTGGACGAGGACCACGGTAGGTCTGGTGCCGGCGGTCGTGCGGGCGGCATCGGATGCCTCGGCGTCGGAGGCCTCCGCGGCCGCGGCGGCTCCCGTGGCGGCCGCGGTGGCGCCGAGTGTGGCGGCGCCCGCCGCGAGGAGACCGCCGAGCACGCGTCGGCGGGGGTGACTTTCGGGGACCATGCGAGAGCTCCTAGGAATCAGGGGAGTTCACGAGATGAGTTCAGGAATTCAGGAGTTGAGGAACTCGAGCAGGTCGGCGCCCAGCTGTTCCTTGTGCGTGTCCGTGATGCCGTGCGGGGCGCCCGCGTAGACCTTCAGCGCCGCGTTCTTGATCCGGGCCGCCGACGCCTTGCCGCCCACCTCGAAGGGCACGACCTGGTCGTCGTCGCCGTGGATCACCAGCGTGGGCACGTCGAAGGAGTCCAGGTCGGCGCGGAAGTCGGTGGCGGAGAAGGCGGCGACGCACTCGTAGGCGCCCCGGTGCCCGGCCTGCAGCCCCTGGAGCCAGAAGGAGTCCCGCACGCCCTGGGAGACACTGGCACCGGGCCGGTTGTTGCCGAAGAACGGCCCGTCGGCCAGGTCGCGGTACAGCTGCGAGCGGTCGGCGAGCGAACCGGCGCGGATCGCGTCGAACACCTCGACGGGCACCCCGCCCGGGTTGTCGTCGGTCTTGAGCATGAACGGCGGTACGGCTGACACCAGCGCCAGTTGCGCCACGCGGGCGGTGCCGTGCCGGCCCACGTAGCGGGCGACTTCACCGCCGCCCGTGGAGAACCCGACGAGCGTCGCGTCGCGCAGGTCGAGGGTGTCGACGAGGGCGGCCAGGTCGTCGGCGTAGGTGTTCATCTCGTTGCCGTGCCAGGTCTGGGCCGACCGGCCGTGGCCGCGCCGGTCGTGGGCGATCACCCGGAACCCGTGCGAGGCGAGGAACAGCTGCTGCGCCTCCCAGCTGTCCGCGTTCAGCGGCCACCCGTGACTGAGCACGACGGGACGGCCCGTCCCCCAGTCCTTGTAGAAGATCTCGGCTCCGTCGCCTGCGGTGACGTACGGCATGGAAGTGCTCCCGTCTGCGAGACGTGTTGTCGACCCGCGCATCGTCGTCCGGAGCGGGACCGTCCCGAATCCCGTGGAGCGCGTAGTCGTGACCGGGCTCAGAGCCCGGGCGCCTGGGCCAGCTGCCTGCGGGAGGTGATGTCGAGCTTGCGGAAGATCTTGCGCAGGTGGTAGTCGACGGTGCTCGCGCTGATGAACAGCCGGGCGGCGATCTCGGCGTTGGTGGCGCCCTCCTTGGCGAGGCGCGCGATGGTCAGCTCCTGCGGGGTGAGCGCGCTCGTCTCCCGGGCCGGTCCGCGGTGGGGGCGTTCCCCGGTCGCGGCCAGTTCCTGCGCGGCGCGCGTCGCGTACCCGGCGGCCCGCATGCCGTCGAACAGCTCCAGCGCCGTACGCAGCTGCTCCCGCGCGTCCTTGCGGCGCTTGCGGCGGCGCAGCCACTCGCCGTACAGCAGGTGGGCGACCGCGAGGTCCGCGCGGGCCCGAGTGCTGCGGAGCAGGTCGAGCGCCTCGCGGTACAGCGGTTCGGCGTCGGTCACGCCCGCCAGGAGGGCCCTGCAGCGCGCCAGCAGGCCCAGCGCCCACGGCGTTCCGGTGGCCCGCGCCCGGGACTCCAGCGTGCGCAGGACGGACGTGGCCAGGACGCGGTCGCCGCAGCGTACGGCGGCTTCGACCAGGTGGGGGAGGAGGCGGGAGTGGTACGCGAACACGTCGTGCCCGACGAGCTCGTGGGTGACGGAGCGGGCCCGGGCGTAGTCGCCGCTGCCGAGCGCCACGATCACCATGCCGATGCGGGCGATGGACTCGACCGCGCCGTTGCCCAGCCAGGTGCCGGCCTCCATCGATCCGCGCAGCACCGCTTCCAGATTCTCGGCCTCGCCGTGCCAGGCGAGCAGCTCGGGATGCCGGTAGAGCTCCCACATCTCGTTGGTGGCACCGATCGCCGCGCGGATCTGGTGGCCCTGGAGGTGCAGGTCGTCCGCGACGGCCAGCCTGCCGAGGATCGTCTCGTGCATCACCGTGCAGTACAGGGCGCTGTCCAGCTGCTGAAGGGCCCCGACCGCGCGGGCGACGTCCGCGGCCCGCTGCATCACCGCGCTCTGTGCGTCCTCGTCCCACAGCATCATCGACAGCGTGACCGTCGGCAGATAGGCCCGCAGCACGTCCTCGTCCGGCGTCTGGGGGTCCACCAGCATCGCGTGGGCCCGCCGCATGTGCGGGACCGCCCGCTCGTAGCCGTCGGTGACCAGCACCGCGAACGCGCGCAGCACCAGGTCGACGCCGGTCGCGGGCGCGGTGCGCGGCAGCAGGTCGTCCACCGCCCGGGCGATCTCGGCCACCGTCGTGTCCCGTATGAGGTGTTCGGCGGTGATGGCCCGGTCGACCGCCCGCAGCAGCGCCTCCCGGGCGAGGTCCGGTGCCCCTTCGGCGAGGGCCCGCGCGGCCCGCAGGCAGAGCGCCGGGGCCAGGGCGAACGAACCGGCGTCCCCCAGGAGCGTGCCCGCGTGTGCGCGCACCAGCAGCGCCCGGCCCCGGCCGACGTTCCCGAGCAGCCCCACGTCGAGCGCGTCGAGCAGCGACTCGGCCTGCAGCGGCGCGCCGGCACTCAGCGCGGCCTCGGCCGCCGCCAGCAGCCGCTCCGTACGGACCGCCCCCTCCGGCGTCAGCTCCGCCGCCCGGGTCAGAAACGTGGCCCGGGCCGCGTACCCGCCCCGACCGCCCGCCCGGTCCGCAGCTCGCTCCACCTCGGCGGCGATGTCCTCGTCCGGGCCGAGCGCGGCCGCCGCCCGATGCCAGGCCCGCCGGTCGCTGTCGACCGGGCGGTCGGTGACCTCGGCCAGCGCCCGGTGCGCGCGCCGCCGCTCGACGCCGGTGGCACCGCCGTAGACCGCGGACCGCACCAGCGGATGCCGGAACTCGGCGGTGGTCCGCAGCACGATGAGCCGCGCGGCCTCGGCCGGCCCCGAGTCCTGCGGCCCGGCCCCGAGCCGCCGGGCCGCGCTCGTGATGTAGCCGAGGTCGCCGCCCGGTTCGGCGGCGGCCAGCAGCAGCCAGGTCCGGGCCGGGGCGGGCAGCCCCCGGACCTGGTCGAGGTAGAGCGTCTCCAACCGGCTGCCCACTGGCAGCGGTTCGGGCAGGGCGAGGGAGCCGGCGAGCTGGTCGGCGGACAGTTCCTGCCCCAGGTCGGCCAGCGCGAGCGGGTTCCCGGCGGTCGCGGCCACGATGCGCGCCCCGACCCGGGCGTCGAGCGGGCGGGTGATGGCATGCCGGAGCAGTTCCAGGGCGAACGGCTCCTCCAGGCCCGCGACTTCGGCGACGGGCAGTCCCGCCGGCACCTCGAACCCGGTGCGCGCGGCCAGCAGCAGCCCGACGCCCTCCGCGTGCAGCCGCCGCCCCACGAAGGCGAACACCGCGAGGGACTCCTCGTCGGCCCACTGGGCGTCGTCGACGCAGACCAGTACCGGCCGGCCCTTCGCCGTCTCGGCCAGGAGGTTGAGCGTCGCGAGCCCCACCAGGAACCGGTCGGCGGGCGGACCGTCGGCCAGCCCGCAGGCCACCCGCAGCGCCTCGTGCTGGGCCGACGGCAGCCCGTCCGACTGCTTGAGGCCCTCCAGGAGCGGTACGAGAAGGCGGTGCAGTGCCGCGAAGGGGAACCCGCCCTCCGGCTCCACGCCCGCCACCCGCAGTACCCGCAGGTCGGCGGCCTGGCCGACCGCGTGGTCGAGCAGTGCCGTCTTGCCGATGCCGGCGTCACCGCGGAACACGACCACATCGCTCAGTCCCTCGCGCAGGGCCGTGACCAGTGTGCCGATCCGTTCCCGCTCTCCGGTGCGTCCGATGAGGCCCACGCCAACTCCCCCTGGAAGAACCCGTGTTGTGAGGTTCCTCTGTAGTTGTTGTGAAGATGCCTCATTCAAACAGGAACGGACACCGCGGGCGGCGGAACAACGGGACACGGGACCACTGTGGTGGACGTGGCCGACGGGAGCCGCTGTCGGACCTGGAGCGCGGGCGAAGTCGTACGCTCCTTTTCGTACCCATCCCGAAGGCAGGAGCAGCAACGATGCAGTACGTGAAGCTCGGTTCGACGGGCCTGGACGTCTCGCGGATCTGTCTGGGCTGCATGACGTACGGCCTGCCGGACCGCGGCGTGCACGAGTGGACCCTCGACGAGGAGGCGTCACGTCCGCTGATCCGGCAGGCGTTGGAGGCCGGGATCAACTTCTTCGACACCGCCAACGTGTATTCCGACGGCACCAGCGAGGAGATCGTCGGCAAGGCGCTCGCCGACTTCGCCCGCCGTGACGAGTTCGTGCTCGCGACCAAGGTGCACGGCCGGATGCGGCCCGGAGCCAACGGCGCCGGACTGTCCCGCAAAGTGATCATGACCGAGATCGACCACAGCCTGAGTCGCCTCGGCACGGACTATGTGGACCTCTACCAGATCCATCGCTACGACCCGCACACCCCGGTCGAGGAGACGATGGAGGCCCTGCACGATCTGGTGAAGGCGGGCAAGGTGCGTTACATCGGGGCGAGTTCGATGTACGCCTGGCAGTTCTCGAAGATGCAGTACACGGCCGAGCGGCACGGCTGGACCAAGTTCGTCTCCATGCAGAACCACTACAACCTCCTCTACCGCGAGGAGGAGCGCGAGATGCTGCCGCTGTGCGCGGACCAGGGCGTCGGCGCCCTGCCCTGGAGCCCGCTGGCCCGCGGTCGTCTGACCCGTGACTGGGGCACGGTCACCGAGCGCAGCGCGAGCGACAACTTCGGCAGCAACCTCTACTCCGAGGGCGACCGCACCATCGTCGAGGCCGTCACCCGCATCGCGGACGACCGGGGTGTCCCGCGCGCCCAGGTGGCCCTCGCCTGGCTGCTGCACCAGGAGACGGTGGCGGCACCCATCGTCGGCGCGGCCAAGCCGCAGCACATCGAGGACGCCGTGGCCGCCGTCGAACTCGAGCTCAGCGACAAGGAGATCGAGGAGCTGGAGAGGCCCTACGGCCCGCACCCGATTGTCGGTCACTCCTGAGGGGTCGGCCCAGGGCGGGGATCCGCGCGGTGCGAACCACGTGCCGCACGGATCCCCGCCCTCCGGTTTTTGTCGGCCCAATGGTTGGCGGATGAGTGGCGAAGAACGGTCTCAGGTGCGGTGGAGTGGCCGTTCAATGGTTGGCGCGAAGTCGACGCCCGAAGCAAGTGAATACCATTCCCGTTTGCGGCCCCTGATACCGCGGCACGGTAAAGCTGCTGCAAAGGGCCGCTATTGACCCGTTGTCGAATATGGGCGACCCGAACGCAATGCACAAAACCACGGGACGACTTGTTACACCTCGTTGACCTGTGCAAAAGTGGCCTGGTCGGCGCACGGACAATCTTGCTTTGCCGTGTGCGCGAGGCCTCTCCCGTGCGCTCCTCATGCTCCAAAAGAGCTTCCCCTGGCGGGCGTTCGAGATGCCGAACCCTGTGCGGACGGACTCCGGCGCCTCGTCGGCGGCACCGCATACCCATTGGTATGGACTTTGTGCAGAACGCCCTCGGAGGAATGCCGCTGTGAAAGACGCAGGCCTGTCGAATTCCCCGACTCCCGCTCGTCCCTCCGACGCCACGGACGAGCAACTGAGCGCCGAGCTCAAGAAGTGGAGCGGGGCGACGCCGGCGCTCCAACCAGTCGGTGAACTCCTGGACCGGCACTGGGAAGCGGCCTTCGCCTACGCACGGTTGTGCACCGACGGCGCCCGCCCCGCGGGAATGCTCACCACCGCCGCATTCACCCGGCTCTTCGGTGAAACGCTGCGCCAGAACGGGCCGACATCCGCCTGGCGGCCCCAACTGCTCGTCACCGTGCGCCGCATAGCGGCGGAATGGGACGCCGACGGCAGACGCGAGCTGCTGCACCCGGAGTTGAGAACCGAGGGCGGCGGGGACCGCATCGCCGCCCGCCTGCTGCCGCCGGCCAACCGCCGCCTGCTGTCCGGGGCGTTCCAGCGGCTGCCCCAGTCGGCCCGCTGCCTGCTGTGGCACACCGAGGTCGAGTCCGAACCGCTCGGCCTGCCCGCCGCACTGCTCGGCCTGGGCGAGGAGGACGCGGGCATCGAACTGCAGCGGGGCCGCGAGCGGTTGCGCGACGAGTGCCTCCAGGTCCACCGCGAACTCGCTCCCGAGCAGGAGTGCCGTCACTACCTCCGGCTGCTGGACGTGACCTATCGGCGCGGCGGTGCCGGCCTCGACGCCGACCTGAGCGAACACCTGGAGCGGTGCAAGCACTGCCGGTACACCGCCGACCAGCTGCACCAGTTCAACCACGGCCTCGGCGGCGCGCTCGCCGAGGCGGTGCTCGGCTGGGGCGCGCACGCCTACCGGGAGGCGCGCGCACACGTGGACGACGCTCCCGAGGAAGCGCAGGCCCAGCGCCCGGCCGTCGTGGGCGAGTCCTTCATGAGCGCGACGCCGGCCCAGCCCCCGGCCGCCCCGGGCGAGGCCTTCGTCCCGGCGCCGGACGCCCGGCCACCCGCCGTCGCGGGTGTGGCCTTCCAGGCGCCCGCGCGTCCGACCTCCGCACCCCGGGTCGGCCCGCGCCCCGCCTCCCGCCGTTCCGCCCACAAGGCCGCCCGCCGCGCGTCCCGCCGCAACCTCACCGCGGCCGTCCTGACCGTGAGCGGGCTGATCGTCCTCCCGCTGGCGTTGTGGTCCTCCCTCGGCTCCTCCGACGACAACGCCCAGGTCGACGACGGCCGTACGTCCGACGCCCCCGACGCGGGTACCGAGACCTCCGACCCGTCCTGGGCCGGCTCCGGAGAGGGCGAGCAGGGCACCATGCGCGGCCGGCTGCACAACGTGGCGTCCGGGCTGTGCGTCGGCGTGGTCGGTGCGAAGGCCGTCAAGGACGCGGAGACCGAGCTCACCGACTGTTCCGCGGAGCCTTCGCAGCAGTGGTCGTACGACGCCGACGGGCTGCTGCGCAACGCGGACGACCCCGATCTCTGCCTGGACTCCCACCTCGGCTACTCGGTGCGGCTCGCCCTGTGCACGGGCGCGGAAGAGGCAGCCGACAAGAGCATCCGCTACGACTTCACCCTCCAGGGCATGCTGGTGCCGCGCTGGGACCAGGACCTGGCCCTGAGCCCCTCCGCCACCGACGGAGCGGGCTCGCTGGTCGTGAAGACCCGTGACGACAGCCCCGCGCAGCGCTGGGTGATCGACACCTCGAAGACCGACCTCCAGATGGAGGTGGTCAACTGGGGCGCGGACAGCACCCTGTCGAGGGTGCCCGTGCCGACGCCCGAGCCGTCGAGAACACCGAGCCCGAAGCCCACGCCCACGCCGTCCGCGACTCCGTCGACGCCCCAGGCCACGCCCACGCCCGCCCCCACTCCGACGTATCCGTATCCCACCGACGGCAACTGCTACTACAACCCGTACTACTGCTCCGGGAACGGCCAGTACGGCGGCTGGCCCGGGTACGGCGGTTACGGCTATGGCGGCTACGGCTACGGCGGCGACGGCCGCGACCGCAACTGACCCGCCCCGCGACGGCAACCGGACGCTTCAGGCCCCGACGACCTGGAGCGACGCCCACAGCGCCACCACCGCGGGCACCAGCGCGGCCGGCGTGGCGAGCAGACCGAGCCGGGTGAACTCCTTGAGCCCGACCTCGTACCCCTGCCCGTGCGCGATGCGTCGCCACAGCAGCGTGGCCAGCGACCCGGCGTAGGTCAGGTTCGGCCCGATGTTCACCCCGAGCAGCACCGCGAGGAGCGCGCCCGGGCCGGCCGGGGCGGTCAGCGGCAGCAGGACCAGGACCGCGGGCAGGTTGTTGATCAGGTTCGCCAGGACCGCGGCCAGGGCGGCGATGCCGAGCAGCGCGGCCAGTCCCGTCCCCTCCGGCAGTGCGTGCCGCAGCGCGTCGGCGAGGCCGTTGTCGACCACCGCGCGCACGACGACGCCGAGCGCGAGCACGAACGCCAGGAAGGCCGGCGCCGCCGCCCGCACCACGGTCAGCGGGGTGGCCCGCCGCCGGACGAGAGCCCGACCGGCCAGCACCAGCGCCCCCGCCAGCGCGGCCCAGGCCGGCTCGACGTGGAGGGCGGAGGTCACCGCGAACCCCGCCAGCGTGCAGGCGACCGTGACGAGCGCGAACAGCGGCAGTTGTGGCGTCTGGGCGGTCACGGGGGAGTGGGTGACCTCGTCCAGGTCGCGCTCGAAGAAGCGCCGGAAGACCGCGTACTCGACGCCGATCGCGACCAGCCAGGGCAGCGCCATCAGTGCCGCGAACCGCGTGAAGCTCAGCCCGCTCGCCGCGAACGCCAGCAGATTGGTGAGGTTCGAGACCGGCAGCAGCAGCGAGGCCGTGTTCGACAGGTGCGCGCACGCGTAGACGTGCGGCCCGGCCCGGACTCCCATGCGGGCGGCGGTGGCGAACACCACCGGCGTCAGCAGCACCACGGTGGCGTCCAGACTCAGCACCGCCGTGATCGTCGACGCCAGCACGAACACCCCGGCCAGCAGCCGCCCGGGCGAGCCCGCCGACCGACGGGCCAGCCACGCCCCGCACGCCTGGAAGAGCCCCTCGACGTCGCAGAAGTGGGCCAGCACGAGCACCGCGGCGAGGAATCCGATCACCGGCCCGAGCTGCTCGGCCTCCGCCCGCGCGTGCGCCGGCGAGATCGCCCCGGTCATGATCACCACCCCCGCCGCCGGGACGGCCAGCACCGCCTCCGGCCATCCGTTGGGGCGAAGGACGGCCCAGGCGAGGACGGCGACGAGCAGAGCGACGGACAGGGCTTCGGCGAGCGGGGTGTTCAGGGCGGATCCTTCGGAACGTGGTCAGATGCTGCCCGGCCATCGAAGCAGGCGACGGTAAGAGGCAGGCGAGGACCCCGACAGGCGGCCGCTCAGGGGGCCGTCCCGGCGGCGAACACCGTCAGGAACACCGAGGACGTGTTGCCGGACACCGGCACCCGCCCCGCCGTCCACGCCACCTTCAGCGGGTCGCGCTCGTCCGGCGGGGTCACCAGCAGCGACTCGGGAGTGGCCGCCCGCGCCCCGCTGACCTCGGGATTGGAGAACGAGAGCCCGGCCCAGGCGCTCTTCCCCGGCGCCAGCGTGACCGTCACGGGCGTGTCTGCGGAGCGCCTCGGGTCCGGGCCCAGCTGCTTGCCGGACGCGTCCAGGAAGGCGGCGCCCGGATAGCCGCGCACGGTGCACGTCCGGTCGGAGGCATTGGTCAGGACGACCGGGAAGTTCCACTGCCCGGCACCCGGGTCGTTGCGCCCGACGGACGCGCGCAGCTCGGAGGTGTGGCAGCGGGTGCTCACGGCGGTGGGGGAGTCCTCGGCCGTGGGCGAGGCAGGGGGCGAGGTGGTGGGCGGGGCGGCGGACCCGCTGGGAACCGGACTCGGCGTGGGGTCGGCGGGGGCGGCCGAAGCAGTCGTACGGCCCTCGGTCGCGGGCGCGGCCGTACCGGCCACCTTCTGCGGCGGACTCGCCGTGCCGTCACCGCCGCCGCAGGCGGTCAGCAGGCCGAGCACCGCGACCGCGCCGGCGAGCCGGGCCGCCCGCGGCACGCCCTGGGACGTCTTCGCCATGTCTGTCCACACTCCCGGAAACTCCTCGCACGCGTGACACACGTGCGTACGGCGCCTTGTGCCCCGTCACTGAGGTCCGATGCGGCCGGGGACCGAAAAGTTCGCCCGTCATCCCAGGGAATCACGGCGGTCTGCCAGCCGTACGGAATCCAGGACACGGTCGGTCGCGGTCGCACCGCCGCTCTGCCGGATCTGCACATACACCTGTGGCTGTCCGCCGCCGTCCGCCGACGTGAGCCCGGCCTCCGTGACGGACCCGCCGCCCGGGCAGTCGCTCCAGCCGCGGACCCTGCCGTGCCAGACGCGGCCGGTGTAGGCGCGGGCGCCGTCGTAGTGGCAGCCGGGGTGGGCGAGGCCGGCGATCCGGGCGGTGACGTCGCCCTGCTCGCTCAGGCCGACGAACACGCCGTTCACGTCCGCGCCGAGATCCTGCCACCTGTCCAGGTGGTCCGCGACGACGAGCCCCGGCTCCTGCCCCGCGGGCAGACCGAGCACCCGCGGATCCCACCCCGAGTCGCGCAGCTGCCGCCCCCACGCGCCGGGTACCTCGGCGGCGATCCGGCCGGTCGCGTCCTCGACCCGTACGTCGGTGTCCCCGGAGGACCGGCTCACCAGCGCCGTGATCACACCGGCGGCCACGACCGCGAGCACTACGGCGGCCGACGCGACGCCCTTCGCGGACACGCGGCGAGGCCGGCCGGCCACCTGGGACGCCAGCCGCTCCAACTCCCCGGCGAAGGCCCGGGCATCGGGCCAGCGCCGCTCCCGGTCCGGGTGCAGCGCCCGCATCAGGGCGCGCCGGACACCGGGATCCAGGCCCGGACGCAGCCGGTCCGGGCGCACCACCTTGCCGGGCGGGCCCGGAACCGTGCCGGTGACCAGGTGGTAGCCGACGGCGCCGAGACCGTACACGTCGGCGCGCTCGTCGATGCCCGCGCCGGGCTCGGCCTGCTCGGGCGGCCGGTACCCCTCCGACCCCGCCGCCTGGGTGAGGCCGGAGGCCTGCGCGAGGCTCTTGGCCAGCCCCAGGTCGGCGAGCAGCACCCGGACGCTGCCGTCCGGGGCGCCGGCCAGCAGCACGTTGGTCGGCTTGATGTCCCGGTGCACGATCCCCGCCTCGTGCAGCGCGGCGGCGCCCAGGGCGGCCAGCGCCGTCAGCCGCAGCGCCCGGGGCACGGGCAGCGGACCGGCGGCGAGCAGGTCGGCGAGGGTGCCGCCGTCGGCGTACTCCATGACGAAGTACGGTCTGCCGTCCGGGAGTTCACCGAGGTCGTGGACCTGCACCACCCGCTCGGACCCGGCCCGGCGCAGCATCCGCGCCTCGGACAGGAACCGTTCGCGCACGTCCAGCCGCTGCGACCAGTTGTCGGCGAGGACCTTCACGGCCACCGGGGCGTCGAGTTCGTCGTCGTGGGCGAGCCAGACCGTGCCGAACGCGCCGGTTCCCAGGCGCCGTTCGAGTCGGTAGCGCCCGATCCGCTCGACGGAGTGCATACGACTATCATGCCTGGGCCGGGGTGATCCGCCGGGTTCACCGGGGCCCGGCGGGGTTCGCCGGCGTCCGCTTGGAGTCCGCGGGGGTTCTGGGGGGTTCACTGGGGTTCACCGGAGTCCGCCCGGGGACCGTCGGGTTCCGGTCCGGAGTCCGCCGGAGTTCACCGGGATTCGTCCGGGTTCCGCATCGAGTCCGCCAGGGTTCACTGGTGTTCCGCTGGAGTCCACGGGGTCCGCCAGGAGTCCGCGGGGGTTCACCGGGGTGCGCCCGGGATCCGCGGGGGTTCACCGGGGTGCGCCCGGGATCCGCGGGGGTTCACCGGGGTGCGCCCGGGATCCGCGGGGGTTCACCGGGGTCCGCCAGGAGTCCGCGGGGGTTCACCGGGGTCCGCCAGGAGTCCGCGGGGGTTCACCGGGGTCCGCCAGGAGTCCGCGGGGGTTCACCGGGGTCCGCCAGGAGTCCGCGGGGGTTCACCGGGGTCCGCCAGGAGTCCGCGGGGGTTCACCGGGGTCCGCCAGGAGTCCGCGGGGGTTCACCGGGGTCCGCCAGGAGTCCGCGGGGGTTCACCGGGGTCCGCCCGGGATCCGCGGGGGTTCACCGGGGTCCCCCGGGATCCGCCGGGGTTGACCGGTGTTCCGCCGGAGTCCACCGGATTCCGCCCGGGATCCGCCGTGATCCCGCCGAGACGAGCCCGAGGGGAGCAGCCCGTGCCGGACGCGGCACCGATCGAGGACCTCGCACGGCGGGCGGCCGCGGGCGACCGGGGCGCGCTGGACGAGCTGCTGGAAGCGATCCGGCCCGAAGTCCTGCGCCGCTGCGGGCGGTTCCTGCCCTGCCGGGAGGACGCGGAGGAGGCGGCGCAGGACGTGCTCCTCCAAGTCGCCCGGAAGATCGGGACCTTCGAGGGCCGCAGCCGCTTCAGCACCTGGCTCTACACCGTCGTCGCCAACTGCGCCCGCCAGAAGTACCGCGAGCTCAGGCGGCGGGCCGCCGAACAGCCGGCGCCGATCGACGCCGCCCAGTTCGTCGACCCGCGCACCACCAGCGTGATCGCCGGATCCCGCGTCGACCTGCTGGAGGCGCTGGAGCGGCTGGAGCGCGAACACCCGCACCTGGTCGCGCCGTTGGTGTACCGGGACATCTGCCAGCTGGAGTACGCGGAGGCCGCCGAACGGGCGGGCGTCCCGCTCGGCACGTTCAAGTCGCGGCTGCACGAGGCCCGCAGGCAGGTCCGGCCCTGGCTGTCGGCCACCTCCTGAAGCGCGCGCCGCTCACTCCTCGTCGGTCAGGCTGATCTCCGACCAGATCGTCTTGCCGTCGGTGGTGTGCCGGCTGCCCCAGCGCTGGGTGAGCTGGGCGACCAGGAGCAGACCCCGGCCGCCCTCGTCCCACGTCTTGGCGCGGCGCAGGTGCGGGGCCGTGTGGCTGGTGTCGGACACCTCGCAGATCAGCGTGGTGTCGTCGTGGATCAGGCGCAGCCGGATGGGGTGGGAGCCGTACCGGATCGCGTTGGTGACGAGTTCGCTGACCACCAGTTCGGCGGTGAACGCCGCCTCGCTCAGCTCCCATCGGCCGAGCTGGCCGACGACCTGCTTGCGGATCGGGGCGACGAGCGCCGGGTCGGCAGGGATGTCCCAGGTGGCGACCTGGGACGCGGGCAGCCCCCGGGTGCGGGCCAGCAGCAGCGCCACGTCGTCCAGCGCGCCGCCCGCCGGCAGCAGCCCGTGCAGGACGCGGTCGCAGGTCTCCTCCAGCGAGGAGGACGGGACCGCGAGGGCCTCGCAGAGCAGGGCGTGGCTGGCGTCCACGTCCCGCTCCCGGGTCTCGATCAGCCCGTCGGTGTACAGGGAGAGCACGGTGCCCTCGGTCAGTTCCAGCTCCGCGCTCTCGAACGGCAGGCCGCCCAGGCCGAGCGGCGGCCCCGGCGGCACGTCGACCTCCTGGGGCGCGCCGCCCGGCGGGAGCATGACGGGCGCCGGATGCCCGGCCCGGGCCATCGTGCAGCGCCGGGACACCGGGTCGTACACCGCGTACAGACAGGTGGCGCCGACCTCACCGGGGCGGCCCTCGCCGCCGGCCTCCGAGGACAGCCGTACGACGAGGTCGTCGAGGTGGGTCAGCAGCTCGTCCGGGGCCAGGTCGATGTCGGCGAGGGTGCGGACGGCGGTGCGCAGCCGGCCCATCGTCGCCGAGGCCTGGATGCCGTGGCCGACGACGTCCCCGACGACCATCGCCACCCGCATCCCGGACAGCGGGATCACGTCGAACCAGTCGCCGCCCACCCCCGCGCGGGCCGCCGGCAGATAGCGCGAGGCCGCCTCCACGGCGGCCGTGCGCGCCAGTGAACGGGGCAGCAGGCTGCGCTGCAGGGCGAGGGCGGTCTCGCGTTCGCGGGAGTAGCGGCGGGCGTTGTCGATGCAGACGGCGGCCCGGGCCGTGACCTCCTCGGCCAGGAGCACGTCGTCCGGGGTGAACGGGTCCGGCCGCCGGAACCGGGTGAGGACGGCCACGCCGAGGGTCTGGCCGCGGGCCTGGATCGGCACGGACATCGTGGAGTGGATGCCGTACTCCTTGATGCGGTCCTTGCGCACGGGGTCCCAGGCGAGCCACTCGGCGATGTCGCGGGTCTGGGTCGACGCCACGATGGTGTGGCCCACCACGAGGGAGTCGGCCTGGGGCGAGGGCGCGGGGTAGACGTCGACCTGGCCCGGCTTGGCCACGGCCTCGGGGGTGCCCGGGTTCACGGACTGGTGGGCCGCCCGGCGCAGCCTGACCGGCGCGGTCAGCCGGGCGGTGAAGGGCTCGCCCCCGGCCTCCGGCGGGTCCAGCAGGTCGACGCTGACGAAGTCGGCGAGGGCGGGGACGATCACGTCCGCCAGTTCCTGAGCCGTTCGGGTGACGTCGAGGGTGGTGCCGATGCGGATGCTGGCCTCGTTCACCAGCTGGAGCCGTTCCCGGGCCAGGTACTGGTCGGTGAAGTCGTGGGCGGCGACGCACACCCCCCGCACCCGCCCCTTGGTGTCGGTGATCGGCGCCATGCGGGCCAGCCAGGCGTTCATCCGGCCGTCGCCGCCGATCGGCACGTAGGTGCGCACGTCGTGCCCCCGGCCGGTGGCGAGCACGCGGTGCAGATGCTGCTCGATGTCCTCGCTCTGCGGTCTGCCGCTCATCTCGGGCACCCGCAGCCCCCGCACCCGCTCCTCGGGCAGTCCGAGCACCTCGGCCATGGCGGAGTTCATCCGGCGCAGCCGCAGCCGCTCGTCGTAGATCGCGACGGCGCAGGGGGACTGCACGAGCTCGGCCCGGTCCAGCGGGTCGTCGGGCGCGTGCGGGCCGTCGCCCGCCAGCGGAGTGACCACGAGCCAGTGGGCGGGGCCGTCCTCGGGCCGTCTGTGGTGGGCGAGCAGCCACACCGACACCGTCGATCCGTTGCCGTGGCGCAGCAGGAGGGTCCCGTCCCAGCGGGTCTTGTCCGGCTTGGGGAACTCGCCCGGGTCGGCGAGCAGCTCGACGGCGGGGCGGCCCACCACCTCGGCGGCCGGCCGGCCCAGGAGCAGGCGGGCGCCCTCGTTCCACTCGACCACCGTGCCCGCGTCGTCGACGACGGCCCGCGCCGTCGCGGCATCGTCGATCGGATACACCGGGCTCATCGTCGCCACTCCATCGCGGACACTCACAGTGAACAGGCGCGCCACATCGGTCCCAGCCTAGTGCGTCGCGCTCGCGCGCGGACGGGGAACCGCAGTGCGGGCAGTGGCCGCCTTCGAGCCGTGGTCAAGGGGGAAATCCGGCCGTTGTGACGCCCGGGGCAGAAGCAGCTCACCGCACCCTTGACGGGCGCGCGTGGCGCACCGTCAGAATCTGTTTGGTCACGATCAGTTGTGAGTACTTCTGGGCCCTAATGAGGGAGAGCCGCCATGACGGTCACTCGCAGATCGCTTCTCCTCGCCTCCGCGGCGGCGCCGGCGGCCGGCGCGCTCGTGGGCACCCCGGCGGCCTGGGCCGCCGAGGCCGCCCAGGGCGCGTCCGGTCGCCGGACGGTCGCGCTGCGCGACGGCTGGCGCTTCGCGCTGGTCGATCCGGGCGGGATCACCGACCCGACCGGTGAATACGCCGACGCCGCCGCCCCGGGGTACGACGACTCGGGATGGCGCGAGGTCGCGGTGCCGCACGACTGGAGCATCGAGCTGGCCCCGACCACGCAGCACGGCACCACCAGCGGCACCGGGTTCTTCCCCGGCGGCCTCGGCTGGTACCGCCTCGCCTTCACGCTGCCGCCCACCCTGGCCGGCAAGCGGATATCGGTGGAGTTCGACGGCGTCTACATGGACTCGTACGTCCACTGCAACGGCACGGAGGTGGGCCGCCACCCCTACGGCTACACCGGCTTCGCCTTCGACGTGAGTGACCTGGTGCACACCGACGGCACCACCGAGAACGTGATCGCGGTCAAGGTGCAGAACCGGCTCCCCAGCAGCCGCTGGTACTCCGGCAGCGGCATCTACCGCGAGGCCCGCCTGGTGGTCACCGATCCGGTGCACGTGGCGCGCTGGGGCACGTACGTCACCACGCCGGACATCACCGAGGAGCGGGCGCTCGTCCGGGTGCGGACCTCCGTGCTGAACGAGTCCGGCACCGCGAGCGAGGCCGAGATCCGCTCACTGATCAAGGACCCGGCCGGCCGCACGGTGGCCCGCACGGCCACCACGGTCACCGTCGGCACCGAGGCGACCGAGACCCACGAACTCACCGTCACCAGACCCAAACTCTGGGACTTCGCCTCGCCCCACCGCTACACCCTGGAGACCGAACTCCGCGTCGGCGGCAGAACGGTCGACACCTACCGCACCCCCTTCGGCATCCGCACCTTCCGCATCGACCCCGACGAGGGCTTCCACCTCAACGGCCGCTACGCCAAGATCAAGGGCGTCGACCTGCACCACGACCTGGGGGCGCTCGGCGCCGCCGTCAGCGTCGACGCGATCCGCAGACAGATGACCATCATGAAGTCGATGGGCGTCAACGCCTTCCGCACCTCCCACAACCCGCCCTCCCCGGAGATGATCGAGGTCTGCGAGGAACTGGGCATCGTGATGATGGTGGAGGCGTTCGACTGCTGGCGCAGCCCCAAGACGCGCTACGACTACGGCCGGTTCTTCGACGAGTGGGCCGACCGGGACATCACGGAGATGGTGCTGGCGGCCCGCAACTCGCCCGCCGTCATCATGTGGTCGATCGGCAACGAGATCTCCGAGTTCACCTCCACCTCCGGCCTCGCCATGGCGGACCGCCTGATCGCCGCCGTCAAGGCGTCCGACGACACGCGTCCGATCGTGATCGGCTCCCACCGGCACCGCAGCCTGCCCGCCGTGGGCTCCCCGGGCGACCTGATCCTCGCCAAGCTCGACGGCCTGGGCCTCAACTACAACACCGCCAAGTCGGTGGACGCCCTGCACGCCCGCTACCCGAACCTGTTCCTCTTCGAGTCGGAGTCGTCCTCCGAGACCTCCACCCGCGGCACCTACCAGGAGCCCGAACGCCTCAACACCGGCGAGAACCACACCCCGGGCAAGCGGGAGACCTCCTCGTACGACAACAACCTCGCCTCCTGGACCATGAGCGGCGAGTACGGGCACAAGAAGGACCGGGACCGGAAGTGGTTCACCGGGGAGTTCCTGTGGTCGGGCATCGACTACATCGGCGAGCCCACGCCCTACGACGTCTTCCCGGTGAAGGCGTCCTTCTTCGGCGCGGTCGACACGGCCGGCTTCCCGAAGGACATGTACTACCTCTTCCAGAGCCAGTGGGTCGGCGAGCCCATGGTCCACCTGCTGCCGATGACCTGGAACCACCGGCCCGGGGACACGGTCGAGGTGTGGGCGTACTCCAACGTCGACACCGTCGAGCTGTTCCTCAACGGCAGGTCGCTCGGCACGCGGCGGTTCGACACCAAGAAGACCACCGACGGCCGGGCGTATCTGGAGACCACCGAGGCGACCGGTGACGACAAGACCTTCACCGACGGCCCCTACCCCGGCAGCTACACCAGCCCGAACGGCAGCGCGGGCAAGCTCCACCTCACCTGGAAAGTGCCGTACAGGCCCGGCGAGTTGAAGGCGGTCGCCCGCCGCGGGGGCAAGGTGGTCGCCACCGACGTCCTGCGCACCGCCGGGAAGCCGCACGCCGTACGCCTCACCGCGGACCGCAGGTCCCTCGCCGCCGACGGCCGTTCACTGGCCTTCGTGACCGCGGACATCGTGGACGCCCGCGGGGTGATCGTGCCCGACGCCGAGCACCTGATCTCGTTCGAGGTCAGGGGCGGTTCCCTCGCCGGTCTCGACAACGGCCGCGAGGAGAGCGCCGAGCGCTACCAGGCGAGCACCCGGACCGCCTTCCACGGCAAGGCACTCGCGATCGTGCGGTCCGGCACCGAGCCGGGGCCCTTGAAGGTGACCGCACGGGTGGAGGGCCTGCGGTCGCACACCGTGAGCGTGCGGGCCACGCCCACCCGGTCGGCGGCCACCACCCCGGCCGCCGCCTTCGCGCCCGACCATCCGGCGCCCGTGAACTACCCCCACGCGGACGCCAGTTACTCCGGCCGCCCCGACACCCTCCCCGCCGCGATGCTCGACGGCGACCCGGCCACCGGCTGGTCCAACGCCTTCACCAAGGCGGCCACCGCCCTGCTGCCCGCGTTCAACGGCGCCAGGGCCGAGGACTGGGTCTGCGTGGACTTCGGGCGGACCCGCACCTTCGACCGCGTGGAGATCTCCTTCACCCTGAGTACGACCCACAGCCTGCCCGCCTCCGTGGTGGCCGAGGTGTGGGACGGCAAGGCGTATGCGCCGGTCGAGGGAGCGGCCGTGGACTGGGCTACCGCTTCGGACGAAGCGACGGTCGTCACCTTCGACGCCGTCCGCGGCTCGCGTCTGCGGCTCACCCTGACCAGCAGCCATCCGGGCGAGGCCCGGGGCGCGGTGCGCATCAGCAGGCTGGAGGTTCCGGCGGGCTGAGCGGCTCCCGGAGCGGTCCGGACGGGTGCCAGTCCCGTCCGGACCGTTGACGCGGTGTCATGTATCGCACAAACATGGCCTGCGTCCGCATCTGGGAGCGCTCCCACGAGGAGCGTCACCCGCACCTCCCCCGAGGAGCCCAGACGTGAAACGACGCAGAACCGCCTTGCTCTCCCTGACGGCCCTGATAGGGGCGGCACTGGTGGGCCTCCCCGCCTCCGGGGCCGCCGCCGACGAGGTCGAACAGGTCAAGAACGGCACCTTCGACACCACCACCGCCCCCTGGTGGACCACCAGCAACGTCACCGCGGCCCTGTCCGACGGACAGCTCTGCGCGGACGTGCCGGGCGGCACCGCCAACCGCTGGGATGCCGCCGTCGGCCAGAACGACCTCGCCCTGGTCAAGGGGGAGTCGTACAGGTTCGCCTTCACGGCGAACGGTTCGCCGGACGGACATGCCGTGCGCGCGATCGTGGGCCTGTCGGCGGCGCCGTACGACACCTACTTCGAGGTGACCCCGCAACTGAGCGTGTCGGGGAACTCGTACTCCTACACCTTCACCTCGCCCGTCGACACCGCCCAGGGGCAGGTCGGCTTCCAACTCGGCGGCGGCGCCGACCCGTTCCGCTTCTGCATGGACGACGTGTCGCTGCTGGGCGGGGTGCCGCCCGAGGTCTACGAGCCCGACACCGGTCCCCGGGTGCGCGTCAACCAGGTCGCCTATCTGCCCGCGGGACCGAAGAACGCCACGCTCGTCACCAGCGCGACCACGAAACTGCCCTGGGAGCTCAAGAACTCCACCGGCGCGGTGGTCGCCCGGGGCTGGACCGTGCCGCGAGGCACCGACGCCTCCTCCGGGCAGAACGTCCACTCGATCGACTTCGGCGCCTACAAGAAGCAGGGCACGGGCTTCACCCTGGTCGTCGACGGCGAGACCGGCCGGCCCTTCGACATCGGCACGGGCGCCTACGAGAAGCTGCGCCTGGACGCCGCGAAGTACTACTACACGCAGCGCAGCGGCATCGCGATCCGCGACGACCTGCGCCCGGGCTACGCCCGCCCCGCCGGCCACGTCGACGTGCCGCCCAACCAGGGCGACTCCGCCGTCCCCTGCCAGCCCGGCGTCTGCGACTACACGCTCGACGTCACCGGCGGCTGGTACGACGCCGGCGACCACGGCAAGTACGTCGTCAACGGCGGCATCTCCACCTGGGAGCTGCTGAGCACCCACGAGCGCGCCCTGACGGCCCGCACCGGACAGCCGGCCAAGCTGGGCGACGGCTCGCTCGCCATCCCCGAGAGCGGCAACAAGGTGCCGGACATCCTCGACGAGGTCCGCTGGGAACTGGACTTCCTGCTGAAGATGCAGGTACCGGACGGACAGCCGCTGGCCGGCATGGCCCACCACAAGATGCACGACGAACAGTGGACCGGCCTGCCGCTGCTGCCCAGTGACGACCCGCAGAAGCGCGAACTGCACCCGCCGAGCACCCAGGCGACGCTCAACCTGGCGGCGACGGCGGCACAGGCGGCCCGCCTCTACCGGCCCCACGACACGACCTTCGCGGCGAAGGCCCTCGCCGCCGCCCGCAAGGCATGGACGGCCGCCCTCGCCCACCCCGAGAGGTACGCCGACCCGAACGACGGCATCGGCGGCGGCGCCTACGCCGACTCCGACGCCACCGACGAGTTCTACTGGGCGGCGGCCGAGCTGTATCTCACCACGGGGGAGAAGGCCTTCGCGGACCACGTCCTCGCCTCGCCCGTCCACACGGCCGACATCTTCGGCCCCCTCGGCTACGACTGGGCCAGGACGGCGGCAGCGGCCCGCCTCGACCTCGCGACCGTGCCGAGCAGGCTGCCCGGCCGGGACAAGGTGCGGCAGTCGGTGATCAAGGGCGCGGACCGCTACCTGGCCACCCTGAAGTCACAGGCCTACGGCATGCCGTACGCCCCCGCCGACAACCTCTACGACTGGGGCTCCAACCACCAGATCCTGCACAACGCGGTCGTCATCGCCACCGCCTACGACATCAGCGGCGCCTCGAAGTACCGTGACGGGGCCGTCCAGAGCATGGACTACATCTTCGGCCGCAACGCGCTGAACATGTCGTACGTGACCGGCTACGGCGAGGTCAACTCCCACAACCAGCACAGCCGTTGGTACGCCCGCCAGCTCGACCCGAGCCACCCGGCCCCGCCCGACGGAACCCTCGCCGGCGGACCGAACTCGAGCATCCAGGACCCCTACGCACAGAGCAAACTCCAGGGCTGCGTCGGCCAGTTCTGCTACATCGACGACATCCAGTCCTGGTCGACCAACGAGCACACCATCAACTGGAACTCGGCCCTGACCCGGATGGCGTCCTTCGTGGCGGATCAAGGCTGACGCGCTCACGCTCCACCAGTTCCCCCGGCCGCTCATGGGCGGTCAGGGTGTGGAGCCGGGCCTGGTCGAGCGGCTGGTGCACCTCGACGTACTCGCCGTGCGGCAGCCGCTTGATCACGCCCGTCTCACGACCGTGCAACACCAGCTCCCGGTCCCGGAGTTGGAGCCCGAGGCAGATGCGCCGGGTGACGACGAAGACGACTACCGGGACGACGAACACCGCGATGCGCACCGCCCACGTCACCGCGTTGATCGACAGATGGAGACGGGTCGCCACGATGTCGTTGCCCCCGCCCGCCAGCAGGATCAGGTAGGCGCTGATCCAGGCCGCGCCGATCGCCGTACGGACGGGCCGGTTTCGCGGGCGGTCGAGGAGGTGGTGCTCCCGCCTGTCGCCCGTGATCCGGGCCTCCAGGAACGGATACACGCCGATGAACAGCAGGAGGAGCGGGAAGACGACGATCGGTATCAGCACCCCGAGGACGAGCGTGTGGCCCCACAGGGTGATCTCCCACCCCGGCATGACCCGCACCAGTCCCTCCGCGAAGCCCAGATACCAGTCGGGCTGGGCGCCCGTGGAGACCTGGTCGGCGCGGAAGGGACCGTACGCCCAGACCGGGTTGATCGTCGCCACGGCCGCGATCAGCGCCAGCACCCCGAAGACCAGGAAGAAGAAGCCGCCCGCCTTCGCCAGGTACACCGGCATGAACGGGGCGCCGACGACGTTGCGTTCGGTCCGTCCGGGACCCGCGAACTGGGTGTGCTTGTGGTACACGACCAGCAGGATGTGAGCCACCACGAGCGCCGCCATGATGCCCGGGATCACCAGGACGTGCAGCGCGTAGAAGCGGGCCACGATGTCGTCGCCGGGGAACTCGCCGCCGAACAGGAACATCGAGAGGTACGTCCCCACGACCGGGACCGCCAGCAGGGCGCCGTCGACGAACCTCAGGCCCGTCCCGGACAGCAGGTCGTCCGGCAGCGAGTAGCCGAACAGGCCCTCGAACAGGCCGAGGAAGAGCAGGGACCAGCCGAACAGCCAGTTGATCTCCCGCGGTTTGCGGAACGAGCCGGTGAAGAAGTGCCGCATCATGTGCGTGAACATCCCGGCCACGAACACCAGCGCCGCCCAGTGGTGCAGCTGCCGGATCAGCAGCCCGCCGCGCACGTCGAAGCTGATGTCCAGCGTGGAGGCGTACGCCTCGGACATGCGGACGCCGTTGAGCGGGGTGTAACTGCCGTGGTATGTCACCTCGTTCATCGACGGATGGAAGAAGAGCGTGAGCCACACGCCGGTGAGGATCAGGACGACGAAGCTGTACAGACAGATCTCGCCGAGCAGGAAGGACCAGTGGTCGGGGAAGACCTTGCGCAGGTACCGCCTGCCGAGGGTGTGGATGCCGAGACGGCCGTCGAACCAGTCGGCCACCCGCTCGCCCTTGCTTGTCACGTCTCCTCCCGGTGCACGTGCGTGAGCTTCTCGGGGTTGGTCACGATGTAGACGCCGGACACCTGGTCGCCCTCGGGGGTGAGGTCCATGACCATCACCGCGTACGGCGAGTCGCCCTCGAACAGCACGGCCGCGTCGTCGCCGTTGACGCGCCGGTAGCGCAGGTCCAGGTTCCGCGGGGTGCGTCGGCCGGCGTAGCCGGTGATGAGACGGACGGCCTTGTCCCGGCCGTGCACCGGGCGCAGTCCCGCCGGTTTGCGCAGGCCTCCGCCGTCCGTCCACACCGTGACGTCCGGCGCCAGGATCTCCATCAGCTCCGCGATGTCCCCGCCGAGCGCGGCCCGCACGAACCGCTCCGTCGCCTCCCGCCGCACTCGCGGATGCGCCCGGTACAGCGGCCGCCGCGCGTGCACATGGCCCCGCGCGCGATGCGCCAGCTGCCGTACGGCCGCCGGGGTGCGGTCGATGATCTCCGCGATCTCGGTGTGGGCGTAGCCGAACACCTCGTTCAGGACGAACACCGCCCGCTCCAGCGGCGTCAGGGACTCCAGCACCACCAGCAGCGCCATCGACACCGACTCGGTGCGCAGCGCCGGATCCTCGGCCCCGCCGTCGTCGCCCGCGACCAACGGCTCGGGCAGCCACGGACCGACGTACGTCTCCCGGCGGCGGCTGACCGCGGCGCGGCGGGCCAGCGCGTGGTTGACGGCGATACGGACCAGATACGCCCGGGGATTGTCGATGCCGTCCAGCGAGGCGCCGCCGCGCCGCCCCGTCCACGACAGCCAGGTCTCCTGGAGCACGTCCTCGGTGTCGGCGACACTGCCCAGCATGTTGTAGACGACGCCGAACAACAGCTCCCGATGCCCGAGGAACACACCGGTCGCATCGCCCGGCGGCCCGCCGGTCTCGGAACGGTCGGAAACGGTGTGCTCGGACATGTGTGGGCCTCCCCAGTGGCGCGCTCACCACTGCGACGGCGGGCGGGTGCCGGAATGTGACATCAGGCCGGTGGAATGTGACCCACGCCTCACCCCCGGGTGGCCGCCAGGTACCCGCCCGGTACCGCTGAACTACGTGCTTGACCTGGGGATATTTACGAGTAAGTACCCGCGCGGTACCGTGAAGGCATGCCAGCTCTCAACGTGGAGTTCAGCGACCGCGAGCTAGAGGACCTGCGGCAGATCGCCAAGGAGCGGGGAACGTCCATGAAGGCCCTCGTGCGAGAGGCGGCCGCCGCCGACATCGCCCGGCACCGAGCCCTGCAGGAGGGCGCGGAGGCCTTCCGCCGGTTCTTCGCGGCCCACGCCGACGAGTTCGCGGAGGCCTTCCCGGACGACGAACCGGCCGTCAAGGGCGAGGGGCGGGTCGCCTGACCCATGGCTCCCGTCGTCCACATCGACGTGCCCTGGCTGCTCCAGCGGCACGAAGAGGTCCTGCCCGACCAGCCCACGATCAACGACTTCTCCGCCTTAGTCGCCGCCGTCGCCCGGCACCGCGTCGACCCGCCCCGCCTCGGCGTGGACTCCGACCCGGCCTGGCGGGCCGCCGCCCTGCTGCACACCCTCGCCCTGCTCAAGCCGCTGCCGTCGGCCAACGCCCGCTTCGCCTGCGCGACGGCGGTGGCGTACATGTTCGTCAGCGGCGTCGGCATCGACCCGCCCTACGGCGCCCTCGTCGACCTCGCCCGCGACCTGATCTCCGGAAAGACGGACGTGTACGGCGCGGCGGACCGGCTGCGGTCCTGGCAGATCTGAGGCTCCCGGGCGTCGATCCGCCGTCCGCCCTCGGGGCCGCCGGCCGAGGGCGGGAGGAACGGGGCCGGCGGCCGACTGCGCGCAGAAGAGCCTCCCCCAAGCTCTCGGCTTCGCTCGAGCCCGGGGGGACCCCCACCCTGCGCGGGGGCCTCCGAGGAAAAGGCCGGTTCCAGTGCACTGCGCGGCCGGGTGTGCCGGGAGCGTGCGCACGGCTCCGGTATGTGCGCGTGAATCACACGGGGCGCATGCGAGGGCGAAAACCGGTACGGGCTCGGTGAGTTGCCCGCTGTCCCGGCGCGGTATCTGACTTTCTTTCAATGGTGTGGATGTTTCCCAAGTGTCTTGTTGGTCATGAGTGACTGTGCAAGGGTGAAGAACCGGTGTGGGGGGTAAGGGCCGGCTCGCATTCGTCCCGTGGGGAACCGGGACGGACGGAAGCCGGAGAATTCACGCTCCTCACGCTCGCGCCCGAAAGGCGAGAGCCGGTCCGGGCTTCTTTCCGGCGACCAGAACTTCTGTGTCCCCATGCGCGTGGGAAGGAATCCGCTCAGTGCCCACCCCCCACCCCCCTCGCCCTCCCTATCCTCCGGCAGGCGGGGTCCCCGAAGAATCCGACGAGAGCCTCGGCGCCGCGCTCAGAGGCCGCCCGGACGTCGAGGTCGGCAAGTCCGTCGCGCTGCTCATGGCGCGGCACTGGCAGCCGGTCCACGAGTACGCGGCGATCTGCCTGGCCTCGCCCGAGGACACCGCCTCGATGGTCACCGCCGCCGCCTTCCACCAGGTCTTCGACCGGCTCACCCTCGGCGAGCCGGCCGTGGCGTTGCGCCCGCGGTTACTCGTGACAGTGCGGGACACCGTCAGACAGTGGTCGGCCGAGGAGTACATATCGGCGGTATTGCCGGAATTGGGGAAACCCTCCGGAGGCCGCGGTATGCGCGCGGCCAAGTCACTGACGCCGGAAAATCGCAAGTTGGCGGAGCGTTCATTCCATACGCTCCCCGGACTCGCCCGGTGTTTGCTGTGGCACGTCGAGGTCGAGGCGGAGGGTATTGCCGTCCCCGCCGCCCTCCTCGGCATGGATACCGACACCGCGTCGGCGGCTCTCGAACAAGCGCGTGAAAAACTCCGCGAAGGATGTGTACATGCCCATCGGGAACTCGCGCCGACCAAGGATTGCCGCTTCTACAACCGTCTCCTCGACGTTCCCATTCGCCGCGGCGGGGCCCTGTTGCCGGATGTCCGGCAACACCTGGGGGAGTGCCGCCACTGCCGAAACGCCGCCGAACAACTGAGCCATTTCGAGGGCGGTTTGGGGATGCTGCTCGCCGAGGCGGTGCTCGGCTGGGGCGGCCGACGCTATCTGGAGACCCGTCCGGCCCGCACGCAGCAGCCGCCCCGCCCGCGCGGTTCCTCCCGGCACGGCGGCGGGCGCCGTCGACTGCTGCCGGGGATCCCGGCGCCCGGCCGCCGGCTCCCGGGCGTCGGTCTGCGCTCCTCCAGGACGCTCCTGACGGGCGTGGGCCTGGCCTCCGCGGGGCTGCTCGCGACCGCGCTCGTCGCCGGCCTGTGGTCGGACGAGGACGGCGTCGACCCGGCAGCCTCCACCAGCGCGAGCGGCGGCGTCGGCGCGGCCCCGGGCGCCGACACCCCGACCCCGCCGACGGCGTCCTCCGGCACCGCCCAGCTCCCCACCGTGCCGGGACGCACCAGACTGCGCAATGTCGCCGCCGACCTGTGCCTCGACATCACGGGCGAACCGAAGCCCGGGGCCGGTACCGAGCTGGCGGCCTGCTCGTCCGCCCCGACACAGCAGTGGACGTACGAGAGCGACGGGCTGCTGCGCAGCGTGGCGGAGCCCGACCTGTGTCTCGACTCGCACGCCGACGCCGGCGTGGTCATCCTCGGTACCTGCGCCGGGGAGAAGACGAAGCGGGCCGACGACGTGCGGTACGACCTCACCGTGCAGGGCGAGTTGCTGCCCCGTTGGGACGAACAGCTCGCCCTCACCTCCACCACCGACGACGCGGGTGCCGACATCGTCGTCAAGGTCCGCGACGGCTCCCCCGGGCAACGCTGGCTGACCGACCCGGCGTCGACGGCCACCCCCGGCTCGCTGTCGGACACCGGGACCAAGCCGCCCGGCGCGCGGGTGGTGGGGCTGTCGGACCGTATCTAGTGCCGGAGTCCGTCCGGCCTTACGCCGGCCCCTCCACCAGGTCGGCGGGGCCGACGGTCGCCGGGGTGGCGTGTCCGGACAGGGCCAGGGTGAGGTCCAACTCCGCGAGCAGACAGCGGATCACGTGCTCGACGCCCGGCTGGCCGTCGAGTCCGAGGCCGTAGACGTACGGCCGTCCGAGGAGTACAGCCCGGGCGCCCAGGGCGAGGGCCTTGAAGACGTCGTCGCCCGTGCGGACGCCGCTGTCGAACAGGACGGTCAGGCGGTCGCCGACCGCTGCCGCGACCCGCGGCAGCGCGTCGGCCGCCGCGACCGACCCGGCCACCTGACGGCCGCCGTGGTTGGACACCACCACCCCGTCCATCCCGGCATCGGCGGCGAGCCGGGCGTCGTCCGGGTGCAGAACGCCCTTGAGGACGATCGGTCCGTCCCAGTTCTCCCGCAGGAACGCCAGGTCCGGCCAGGTCTTGGCGGGATCCGCGAACATGCCGACGAAGTGCATCACCGCCGCGTTCGGATCCTCGTGCACCGGCTTGGCCAGGCCCGCCCGGAAGGCCGGGTCGGAGAAGTAGTTGGCGGTGCCCACGCCGTGCAGGAACGGCAGATACGCCTGGTCGAGGTCGCGGGGCCGCCAGGACAGCAGCGGTGTGTCGAGCGTGACGACCAGCGCGCTGAACCCGGCCGCCTTCGCCCGGTTCAGGAAACTCCGGGCCACCTCGGGGTCCTTGGGCCAGTACAGCTGGAACCAGCGCTCGGCGTCCCCCATCGCCTCGGCGACCTGCTCCATCGGCGTGCTGGACGCCGAGGACAGGATGTACGGCACGCCCTGCTCGGCGGCGGCCCGGGCGGCGGCCGGCTCGGCGTCCGGGTGCATGATCGACAGCACGCCGACCGGTGCCAGGGCCAGCGGCGCGGGCAGGGAACGGCCCAACACCTCGACGGACAGGTCCCGTTCGTGGACGTCCCGCAGCATGCGCGGCACGATCCGGCGGCGCTCCAGAGCGGCCCGGTTGGCGCGGGCCGTACTGCCGTCGCCCGCGCTCCCCGCCACATAGCCGACCGGCCCGGGGCCGAGCCGCTGCTCGGTCAGCTCCTCCAGCCGGGTCAGATCCGTGGGCAGGCGCGGTACGGCGCCCGACATCCCGTTCAGATAGATCTCGTACTGGAAGTCCGCCCAGTGCTTGCCCATCAGTACCGCCCCGCCTCTCCTCGTCGAGCAGCGTCGCCCCGACGATACCGGCGAGTAGGCGCGGGTCCGCCCGGCGGGGGCGGACGAGGCGTCAGGAGCCGGCGGCCGACTCGTACAGGCCGCCGGCGTCGGCTCGGCGCCGCCGGGCAGGCGCGGACGTAGGGGGCGGGGAGTTCGCCGAGGCGGCGGTCCACGACGGCCGCCCCGGGCAGGTCGACCTCGCGCCGATCGAGGCGCTCGACCTCGCCGGCGACGTCCGCCGCCGTCTCGTTCCACGCCCACCCCGAGCCCGGGGGGTACCGCCACCGGTACGAAGCCGGTCAAGCCCGCGACGCGGCGGAGGGGTCCGGCAGAGCCGTCTCCCCGGCCGGCGCACCGGGACCGGTGACCGGCGGCACAGGGGTGTCGACGGTCCGGGCCAGCCGGGCGCCCTCGGGGCCGTAGACGGCCCGCGGTTCGGGGAACAGCCGCAGCATCGCCAGGTACAGCACCGCGGACACGACCAGGGACAGCGGCAGGCTGATGTCGACGCCGTTCGCCAGGTCGCCGAGCGGGCCGACGAACTGGCCCGGGATGTTGGTGAAGAGCACGCCGACGAGCGCCGACACCCACCAGGCGGTCATGCCCCGCCAGTTCCAGCCGTGCGCGAACCAGTAACGTCCGCCGCGCTGACGGCGGTTGAAGACCTGGAGCGCCTCCGGGTCGTACCAGCCGCGACGGACGTAGAAGCCCAGGATCATCACGACCATCCACGGAGTGGTGCAGGTGATGATCATCGTGGCGAAGGTCGAGATCGACTGTACGAGGTTCAGCCCGAAGCGCCCGACGAAGATGAACGCGATGGACAACACGCCGACCAGTACCGTCGCCTGCACCCGGGACAGCCGGGGGAACACCGAGGAGAAGTCCAGCCCGGTGCCGTACAGCGAGGTCGTGCCCGTCGACATGCCGCCGATCAGCGCCAGCAGACACACCGGCAGGAAGAACCAGCCCGGCGAGACGGCCAGCAGCCCGCCCACGAAGTCGGGGGCGGCCGGATCGACGTACTCCGGTGCCTTCTTGGCGATGATGCTCGCGGTCGCCAGGCCGAAGACGAACGGCAGCAGCGTCGCGATCTGCGACAGGAACGCGGCGCCGACCACCCGCCGGCGCGGGGTGCTCGCCGGGATGTAGCGCGACCAGTCGCCGAGGAACGCCCCGAAGGACACCGGGTTGGACAGCACGATCAGGGCCGCGCCGATGAAGGACGGCCAGAACAGGGCGTCGGTCGCCGCGTTGGCCGAGTCGGTGAACACGCCCGCGTAGGACGGGTCGAAGTCACCGGCGAAGGCGATCGCGCCGAGCAGGAACAGCACGGTCGCCGAGGCCACCGCGACCTTGTTGACGAACAGCATGAACCGGAAGCCGTACACGCACACCGCGAGGACCAGACCGGCGAACAGCGCGTACGCGACGCCGTACGTCACGTCGTCGCGCTCCAGGCCGAAGAGCCGGTGCGCGCCGCCCACCAGGGCGTCGCCGGAGCTCCACACCGAGATGGAGAAGAACGCGATCGCCGTGAGCAGGGAGAGGAAGGAGCCGACCACCCGGCCGTGCACGCCGAGGTGCGCGGACGACGAGACGGCGTTGTTGGTGCCGTTGACCGGACCGAACACCGCCATCGGGCACAGGATCAGCGCACCCACCACGACGCCGAGGAGGGTGGCCGCGAGCCCCTGCCAGAAGGACAGGCCGAACAGGATCGGGAAGGCGCCCAGCACACAGGTGGAGAAGGTGTTGGCGCCGCCGAAGGCGAGCCGGAACAGATCGAGCGGGCTCGCGCTGCGGTCCGCGTCGGGGATGCGGTCGACGCCGTGCGTCTCGACCTTTGTCAGGGACGGCGCGGGGGAGGAGTCGGGCTGCGGGGACAAGGGGGCTCCAGCGAGGGGACGGCGGTGGAGCGCGTGGTGGCGCGGGGGCGAGGACGGCCGCTCGCTGTCGCCGGGGTGGGGGATGCGAACGGATGCCGTCCTCTTGGGGATCTGCCGACCGTAAGGCCGTGCGAAAGATCCGCACCAGAGGACGGTTCATCCATCCCTCGGGGCGTGACTGGACGAATCATCCGCCTCCCGGTCACTCACCGTCCGCCGCGGGCTCCTCGGGCTCGGCGTCGGGTCCCTGGGCCCGCACCCGTTGGACGTGCTCGAGGGAGTCCCGCAGTTCGGCGAGCCAGTCGTCGGTGTGGCGCTGCACCAGGCGGACGCACCAGGCGAGGGCGTCGCTGCGGCTGCGGGCGACACCGGCGGCCACCAGGGTGTCGAGGACCTGGCGCTCGGGCTGGCGCAGCCGGGTCATCACGGGCGCCGCCACATGGGTGAACAGGACCCGCTCCCCGCCGCACTCCACGCCCCAGGACACCTTCCGGCGGAACTTGTGCTGGGCCTCCTGTGCCACCTCCATGCGCGTCTCCCGGGTGCGCTCCCGGAACTCCTGGACCCTGCCCTGCACGGCGGCTTCCCGCTCGGCGGCCGAGACGTCCTCGGCGAGCCGGGGTTCGAGGATGCGGCCGATCACGGTGATCTCCTCGCGGTCGGCTGTCACCTCGACCAGCGCCTCGAAGAGGTCGTCCGGCACGCGGCCGGCGAACCAGCCGCGCAGCTTCTCCTGCTGCTCTGTCGTAATCATGTAATCACCATTACTCCGCTGGGACGTCAGCACAAGGGGCGGACCGGAAGTGCGCTGAGGGCTGAAGCGGAATGTTTCAGGACTATTAAATGGCGGAGGGGATCAGGCCATCCGGCCGGAAAGGGCGATCAAGAACCGTGCGATTCCCGAGTTGAAACGTTCGAATTCCGTTACTTCACGCCACTGATTCAATACGCAAGGTTACTGAAACCCATGGGGTCGATGTGAGTTCCGGTGCCGGACTCGGCAGACTCGCGCTCGCCGCACCGGCACCGACCGAGCCGGATCGCGGCGCAGCGACATCTCGTCGAATCGAAGCGGAAGGATGCACACAATGCGGAACACCGCGCGCTGGGCAGCGACCCTGGGCCTCACGGCCACCGCAGTCTGCGGACCCCTGACAGGCGCCGCCCTCGCCGAACCCTCCACCACCCCGTCCGCGCTCTACGCCCCCTCGGCCCTGGTGCTCACCCTGGGCCACGGCGACAGCGCCGCCACCGTCACCCCGGAACGCGCGGTCACCCTCACCTGCGCCCCGACCGCCTCCGGCACCCACCCCGCCGCCTCCGCCGCCTGCGCGGAACTGCGCGCCGCCGACGGGGACTTCGACGCCCTGACGGTCAGAGGCGACGTCCTGTGCACCAAGGAGTACGACCCGGTGGTCGTCACCGTCGACGGTGTCTGGCGCGGCCAGCGCGTCTCCTACGAGCGCACCTTCGCCAACGAGTGCGTGAAGAGCTTCCACGGGGACAGCGTCTTCACGTTCTGAGGGACCGGGATCGCATGGTCCCCGTGAACGTCCCGGGGGGCCCGCAGTAGGGGAGTGCGTACCCCTGTCACGGGGACCTGTGATCCCGCACCGGGGGTCGGCGGGCGGAGTGGGGCCGCCCGCCGATTCCTCCGGTCATTCGTCTTCCTTCGCCACCGGCCCCTTCTCCACGGCCTCCTTCTCCGCGGGAACGTCCGGCAGTGGAGGGAAGCGGCCCAACAGGCCGGATGCCCGCAGGAGTTGGTGGATGCGCGGCCGGTCGCTGACGAGGCGGAGCCGGCCGCCGCGCTGCCGGGCCCGGGTCTCGGCCCGGCACAGCACGCGCAGTCCGGAGCAGTCGAAGAAGTCGACGCGCCTCAGGTCCACCAGCACGTCCGGTTCGGGGCCCGCGGTCGCCGCGTCCAGGTGCTCCACCAGGAAGCCGGCCGACGCCAGGTCTATCTCGCCCGCGACCTCGACCACCGTGAAGTGTCCGCTCGCCCGGGTGTGGGCATGGGGGTTCGCCGCAGGGGCTTCGAAGGCGCGGTCGTCCGCGTCCGGCATGTCCGCTCCACCTCGGCAGGGGCGCATTCGATCTCGGTAGCTACCCGGCCGCGGCACGAACCATCCCCGCTACGGGTCCCGTACGCCCTGGTTCACTCGACCAGGTGAATTTCCGCCGGTTCGATTGACGATCGCGCGTTGTCTAGCCCCGGTCGCGGTGGCTGGTGTCGCACCAGGGATACCGCCGACTGCGGCGGCAGGTGCACAGGGCCACGAGGAAGCGGTCGGAGACGACCGTGGTGCCGTCCTCCAGTTCCACTTCCACCGGGCCCTCCACCAGCAGGGGGCCGCGGCGCTGCACGGTGATCCGGCGGGGCTTGTCAGACGGGGAGTTCGGCACGGACGACCACCAGCTCTTCCTTCTTTTCGGCGGGCGACAGCAGCCCCCGCTCCCGCAGCCAGCCCTCCCGTCCCCGCAGCACCGGACCGAAGTCGATCCGCTGCCGCCGGGTCACGGACGCCTTCAACCCGGCCGAGCGCAGATGCTCCAGCGTCCGGCCGGGGTCGCTCAGCGCGGAGTGCACGATCAGCAGGACACCCCCGGGGCGCAACAGCGGCGGCGCCTCCCGGCAGATCCGGTCCAGCACGAACCGACCGTCACGGCCCGCGTCCCAGGCCCGGGCCGGCCCGTGCGGCAGCCGCGCGCCCAGAGGCGCCGGCACGTACGGCGGGTTGGTCAGAATGAGATCGAACGACCGGTCCCGCACGGGACCGAAGAGGTTCCCGCGCAGGATGCGCACCGGCACTCCCGCCAGCCAGGCGTTCAGCCGTGCCGTGCACACCGCCCGCCAGGACACGTCCACCGCGGTCACCCGGGTGCCGCGGCGCGCGGCCTCGAGCGCCAGCGCACCGGACCCGGTGCCCACGTCGAGCACGTCCGCGTCCGGTGGCAGCGGCTCTTCCGACAGGGCTTCGGCGAGCAGGGCGGTGTCCTCCTGAGGGGCATAGACGCCCGGCAGGACCAGCGGCAGTACCAGTGGATTCACCTCGACCGGGTACCCCGGCAATCAGGAGCTATGGGGCATTTCGGAAGCGAGGGGCGTGCGCAGCGACGACCGTCCGGCCCGCCAGTCGGTGAGCAGACGGGCGGCCAGGCGGTCCTCGACGTGTCCGGTGGCGTCGATACCGAAGGCGACATCGGCCTCCAGTTGTGGCTCCTCGGCCAGCAGCCCGCCGATGACCTCATGGCGTACGACCTGCTCGTGCACCGCGTCGGCCTCGACGTGTTCGTCGTAGAAGAACTCGGCGGCCGGCCCGGCGCCGGTACGCCGCATCGCCTCGGCCAGCCGCCGCGAGCCCGGCGACGAGGTGATCTCCACCGCCGCGAAGTGGCCCACCAGCGCACCCCGGAGGGATCGGTGCAGGCCGAACAGGGACATGAGGTTCACCGTGGCCAGCACCTCCGCGGACGCCGCGTCGAGGTAGCGGCCGTACGTCGTGTCGAGGCCCAGGTCCGTCATCAGGTCGGCGAACAGCCGCGCGTGCACGCGGTCGGGGCGGCCGCCGCCGTACTCGTCGAACTCCACCGCCGCCATCCCCGCCTTGGCCCGGCCCCACAGCCGCGGCAGCACCCAGGCGTGCGGATCGGCCTCCTTGAGGTGGTACAGCGAGCGCTGCGCGGCGTACTCGCGCACCTGCCACAGCTCGCCCTCCTTGTGCAGGTAGTGGGTGACGCCCGTCCCGTCGACCGGTTCGACCAGGATCTCGGCCAGCGCGTCCGCCGCTCTCTCGTGCACGGCGGTGTCCGCGCGGAGGGCGGACAGGAAGCGCTGCTCCAGCGCGGCGCGGGTGCGCAGCAGGTCCGGGTCCCACTCGTGGTCCGGGGCGACGCCCTCGAAACCGCGGTAGTGCAGCTCGTAGCAGAGATACAGGGCCAGCTGGAGGTCGTCGCCGTACGCGGTCGCGCTCGCGACCTCCTCGGGGCGCGGCAGCGGCCCGGCACCGCGGAGGTACTCCGTCACGGCTGCCGAGACGGGCCCCCGGGCGGAGGGCAGGCGTGGTTCCTGACTCTCGTGTGGCATGTGCCCCGGGTACCCAGGCCGTGCGGCCTGCCACTCCCTGACTGGAGTCGGCGCGCAGGGGTACTCCGGGCCGACATGAAGGCGCTCGTGATCAACTGCACCCTCAAGAGGGCGCCGGAACCCTCCAACACCGGGGCGCTGGCGGGCGTCGTCGCCGAACGGCTCGAGAAGGACGGTGTGGAGGTCGAGGTCCTGCGGGCCGTGGACCTGAACATCGAACCCGGCGTGACCAGCGAGCCCGTACGCGAGGGCGACGTCTGGCCGGGGGTCCACGACAAACTGCTGGACGCCGAGATCCTCGTGACGGCCTCGCCGACCCGGCTCGGCCGGCCGTCCTCCGTCGCCTGGGGGCACCCCCTCTGGGGGAGGGTCCTGGAGCGGATGGACGCGCTGATGTCCGAGACCGACGACGAGGGCAGGCCCGTCGCCTACAACCGGGTCGCGGGCGTGGTCGTCACCGGCAACGAGGACGGCGCGCACCACGTCATCAGCGAGATCTCGGGCGCGCTCGCCGACCTCGGCTGCACGATCCCCGGCCAGGCGTGGACCTACTGGCACCTCGGGCCCGGGCCCGGTCCCGACCACCTCGACGACGAGCGGGGCCGGGACTGGTCGCACCGGACGGGCAGGGCCATGGCGGCCAACCTCTTCGGCGTGGCGAGCGCCCTGGCGGCACGCCCCGTGAGCGCGCCGCCGGGCTAGTCAGTCGCCCTCGGACTCCTCCTGGGCGCGGGTGTTCGGGGTGATGGCCTCCGAGGCCTCCCCCCGGTGCCGGCGCTGCTCGGCGGAGTCCCGGGTACGCGTCTCGGCGTCCTCGGTCTCGCGCAGGACCTCTTCGAGCGCGGTTTCGGGTCCATCGGTCCGGCCGCTGTTCCTGTCGTTCTTCTCGGAGTTCTTCTCGGGGTTCTTGGCGTCGGACACGGCTGTCTCCCTTCTCGGGTTCCTCAGAGTTCCTCCGGTGCCCCCGGTTCCCCCGGCTTCCTCGGTTCAGTTGCTCGCCGTCGCGAGGTGCAGCGGCACCGGATCCGGCAAAGCCGCCTCTTCGTTGCGGCGGATGATCTCCGCCCACCAGGGCGCCCCGTCCTCGATGTGACGCAGCAGCACCCCTTCGCGGATCGCCCACGGGCACAGCGTGAGCGTCCTGATCCCGGTCAGCTTCATAGCCGTGTGCCCGACCACCGCGCCGGCCAGGCTCTGCGCCGCGCGGGGCGCGGAGATGCCGGGAAGCGCGGCGCGTTGGGCGGCGGGCAGGACGGCCAGACGGGCGACCGCCTCCCGCAGGTCCTCGCGGTGCAACTGCCGTTCCGTGAACGGGCCGTACCGGCCGGGAGGGGCCCCGCACAGCCGGCCCAGCTGCTGGAAGGTGCGGGAGGTGGCCACCGCGGTGTGCGGTCCTTCCCAGCGGATCCGGGCCGCCACGTCCCGCAGTTGATGGCGGACCTTGCGGCGCAGCGCCCGTACCAGCTCCGGCGGAGGCGGGTCCTGGCCCTCGAAGAACTCGTGGGTCAGCCGGCCCGCGCCGAGCGGCAGCGAGGCCACGAAGTCCGGTAACCGGCCGCGGCCGAAGGCCACTTCGAGCGAGCCGCCGCCGATGTCCAGCAGGGCCAGCGGCCCCGACCGCCAGCCCATCCAGCGCCGCGCCCCGAGGAACGTGAGCTCGGCCTCCACCTCGCCCGGCAGCGTGCACAGCCCGACTCCCGTCCGGGTCCGTACGGTACGCAGCACCTCCTGGCGGTTCGGGGCGCCGCGCACCACCGCGGTCGCGAAGGCCAGGGGACTCGCCGCACCCCAGCGGGCCGCGGTCCTGTCCGCCTCGGCGACCGCATCGACGAGCCGTTCGACCGCCTCCTCCGGTACCGGGGCGCCGGGCTTCACATGATCGGACAGCCTCAGGCGCCACTTGGCGGTGTGGACGGGCAGCGGCACGCCGCCCTCCGCGTCCGCGACGACGAGTCTGACCGCGTTGGATCCCACGTCAACCACGCTGATTCGCATGCACCGTGGGTACCCCGTCGCGGGATCGTCCAACGTCAGCCGTGCGAGGAGGGGCCGCCGTCTCCCTGCAGACGGCGGCCCCTCGGTCTGATTGTGGCTCGGTTCGAGCCGGATCACATATGGACGACCGGTGCGGCCTCCGGGTCCTGCTCCGGCACCCCGCGCCGGTAGAGCAGGAAGGCGATCAGCGCGCCGGCGGCGAAGAAGCCGGCCGACCACCAGAAGGCGGTGGTGTAGCTCTCGATCGTCGCCTGCGCCTGGACCAGCTTGTCGCTGGGGTCCTTGCCCGCCAGGTAGTCGGTCGCGGCGCTCGCGGCCAGCGTGTTCAGCAGGGCGGTACCGATCGAACCGCCCACCTGCTGCATGGCGTTGACGGTGGCCGAGGCGACGCCCGCGTCCTCGGCCGCGACCCCGCCGGTGGCCAGCTGCATGGCCGGCGGCATGACCAGACCCAGACCGAAGCCGGTCACGATCAGCTGCGGCAGCACCGCGGTCGTGTAGTCGGAGCCGACGCCGATCCCGGTCAGCCAGGCCATGCCGACCGCGGCGACCGCGAAGCCCAGCGGGATGACCGCCTTCGGCCCGATCCGCGGGACCAGGACCGTGGTGCTGATCTGCGCGGCCACCATCAGCGCGGCGACCATCGGCAGGAAGGCGACGCCGGTCTTGGTCGGGCTGAAGGCCAGGTTCAGCTGCAGGTAGTAGGTGAGGAAGAGGAACACACCGAACATGCCCGCGCCGGAGATCAGTACGGCCATGAAGGAGGCCGCGCGGTTGCGGTCCAGCAGGATGCGCAGCGGCAGCAGTGGGTGCGCGGCGCGGGTCTGCCACCAGGCGAACGCGGTCAGCAGGGCACCGCCGGCGATCAGGAAGCCCCAGGTCGCGGGGGAGTTCCAGTCGTGCGTCTCCGCGTTGGAGAAGCCGTAGACCAGGGAGAACAGACCGGCGGCGACCAGAACGGTGCCCGGCACGTCCAGCTTGGAGTTGGCGGCGTCGCGCTTGTTGGACAGGAGTATCCAGCCGCCGACGAAGGCGAGGACGGCGATGAGGACGTTGACGTACAGCGTCCAGCGCCAGTCGAGCGCGTCGGTCAGGATGCCGCCGAGCAGCAGGCCCACCGCACCGCCCGCACCGGCGATGGCGCCGTACACGCTGAACGCCTTGGCCCGTTCGCGGGCGTCGGTGAACGTCGTGTTGAGCAGGGAGAGCGCGGCGGGCGCGAGCAGCGCGCCGAAGGCGCCCTGGAGGGCACGCGCGGTCACCAGCATCTCGAAGTTGGTCGCGGCGCCGCCGAGCGCGGAGACGGCCGCGAAGCCGACGACACCGACGAGGAAGGCGGGCTTGCGGCCGAACAGGTCCGCGATCCGGCCGCCGAGCAGGAGCAGGGAGGCGAACGCCAGGGCGTACGCGGTGACGATCCACTGCCGGTTGCCGTCGGAGAACCCGAGGTCGGCCTGGGCCGAGGGCAGGGCGATGTTCACGATGGTGGCGTCCAGCACCACCATGAGCTGGGCGAGGGCGACGACGGCGAGGATCCACCACCGCTTGGAGGCGGACGCGGTGGGGGCGTGGACGCCGCCCGCCGGATCGCTCTCGGTCAAGGTCTTCTGGGACATCGGGGAACCACTCCAGGGAAAGTCGTCCGAAGGTAACGTACTGGTAAACGAAACTGTTTCGTACACCTGGAGGCTAGACCACTTTCTGCGAAACGGCAACGTTTCGCTGGAGCGCCCGGGAGGCGCTACGCCATCTGCCGCCGCACCAGCTCGTGCAGCCGCCCGCCGGTGTCCGCCAGGAGGTGCGCGGGCGGGCCCTGCTGGGCGACCTTGCCGTCCTCCATGACGATCACGCGGTCCGCGTCCAGCACCGTCGACAGGCGGTGCGCGATGACGATCCGGGTGGCGTTGAGGGCCCTGGTGCTCTCGATGACCGTGCGCTGCGTCTCGTTGTCGAGGGCGCTGGTCGCCTCGTCGAAGAAGAGGATGCGCGGACGGCGGATCAAGGCCTGGGCGATCATGAGGCGCTGGCGCTGGCCGCCGGAGATCGCCCCGCTGCCCGAGACGATGGTGTGCAGCCCCATCGGCATCCGCTTGATGTCCTCGGCGAGCCCCGCCATCTCGGCCGCCGCGAGGGCCTCCTCCGGCGTGTAGGGCTCGGTGCCGCAGATGACGTCGAGGATGGACCCGGTGAACGGCTGCGCGTGCTGGAGCACCACCCCGCACTGCCGCCGTACGGCGGACTGGTCGAGGGCGGCCAGGTCCTGGCCGTCGTACAGCACACTGCCCGAGACCGGCCGGTCGAAGCCGATCAGCAGCCTGAGCAGGGTCGACTTGCCACAGCCGCTCGGGCCGACGATCGCCACGAACTCGCCCGGCCGTACGTCGAACGACACGTCGTCGAGGACCAGCGGACCGTCGTCCGAGTAACGGAAGGAGAGCCTGCGGGCCTCGATCCCGCCGGACAGCGGGCCGGGGCGGGTGCTGGCCGTCCGCACCTCGGGCGCGGCCTCCAGCACCGGCTTGATCTCCTCGAACAGCGGCAGCGCGGAGACCGCCGAGACGAAGGAGCCGGTCAGCTGGGCCACCGCCGTCAGCAGCATCGTCACCGAGGTGTTGAAGGTGAGGAACGCGGCCGCCGACATCGCCCCGCGCGCCGGACCCGCCAGCAGCATGAACATCAGCAGGGTGCACAGCGGCAGGTAGACCGCGCCCATCACCGTGGTGAGGTTCTTGATGCGGCCGACCTTCTGCTGGAGCTCGCGGCTGCGCGCGAACTCCGAGGCCCAGGCGGCGTAGGCGTAGTTCTCGGCCGCCGCGACCCTGAGCTTCGGCAGGCCCCGCAGGGTCTGGAACGCCTGGTTGTTCAGCTTGTTGCCGAGCACCACGAGGCGCCGCTGCCAGCGCACCTGCCACAGCCCGAGCCCGAGGAAGATCGCGGCGATGACGACGAGCATCCCGATCGCCGCCAACGCCATCGAGGCGCTGTACCAGAACAGCAGTCCCAGGTTCATCGCGCCGACGGTCACCGACTGGGCGATCACCGGACCGAGGCCCGCCATCGTCCGGCGGATCGCGCTGATGCCCATGGCCGCGCTGGCCAGCTCGCCGGTCGAGCGCTCGGTGAAGAACTTGGTCGGCAGCCTCAGCAGGCGGTCCCAGACCGCCGGCTGGAGCGTCGACTCGATACGGCCCTCCAGGCGGAGCATGGTCAGGTTCTGCATCAGCATGAAGGCCGCCGCCACCACGCTGCTGATCATCACCGCCAGACAGACCTGCACGATCAGGTGGGTCTGCGCCTTCGGCACGAACTCGCCGAGCACCTTGCCGGTCGCGATGGGCACCAGCGCCCCGATCGCCACCGTCACCAGACCGCTGATCACGAGGTTCGTCAGGTCGCCGCCCGTGCCGCGCATGCTGAAGCGGAGCAGCCCGAGCGGAGTGAGCGGCCGGTCGGGCAGCGGACGGTAGAACATCACCGCGCGCGGCTCGAACTCCTCCGCGTTCGCCTTCTCGATCGGTGTCTCGCGACCGGTCGCCGGGTGCACGGACACATAGCCGCCGCGCCGCCACAGCAGCGCCACCGGTGCACCGGACAGGGCCCGGTGGCCCACCAGCGGGCCGACGTTGTCCCGCCACCAGCGGCCGTCGAGGCGTACCGACCTGGTGCGCACCCGGGAGGCCAGCGCGATCCGCTCGACCGGGTCGAGCCGGTCGCTCTCGGTGCCGGACTGCGCGGGATCGGCAAGGGGGATCCCGGCCGCCCGGGCGACCAGCTTGCAGGCCGCGTAGCTGGCGTCGGCGTCGGCGGCCGTCGCACGCTTCGACGACTTCCCGATGGACGCGAGCAGGGTCCGGTCGGCCTGGGCGCGGACCGCCTCACCGGCCTTGATGCCGGCGGCCGTCCGGGTTTCGTGCGTGTGCTCCAGCTGTTCGATCCACCGGTCCAGCGTGGTCAGCAGCCGGTACTGCTGGTCGACCATGCTCTGCCACACGGCCGGGTCCATCAACAGGTCGGCCGCCGCCTCCGCCCCGTACAGCGAGCCGTACTGCACGCTGCCCGGCGGGACCTGCATCCAGAAGACGTCGTCGTCGGTGGGCGCGGCCGCCCGGTCCGTGGCCATCGGCGCCTGGAAGAGGATGGACAGACTGCGGCCGACGCCCAGGGCGAGGGCGTACTCCAGCGGGCTCGTCGTCGGCGGCACGTACTGGGGATTGCCGTACTCGTCGTAGGACCACGTCTGGGTGTTCGCGGGCTGGTACAGCTCGCGCAGGTTGATGCGGCGCACCACGCAGTCCCGGAGCGGACGGGCCACCAGGGTGTGCTGGGGCCCGGGGACCGGGCCGAGGAGCAGCGAGCCCGCCTCCAGCCGGCCGAGGTGGTGCCAGTGGCCCTGCCCCTCGGCGTCCACCGCGAACAGGTCCACGGCACCCGCCGCGACCAGCCACAGCACCTGCGGCCCCTCCAGGTCGATCCGGCTGAGGCCGACGCAGTCGACGGGCGTGCCCATGGTCCCGAGCGCGCCCAGCACGAGGTCCGGCTCGTGTGCGGTCGTCATCTCACCGTTCCCTGACCAGCTCGGCGTACGCGCCACCGCGCGCCACCAGCTCCTCGTGCCGTCCGCGTTCCACGATCGTGCCGTGCTCGAGTACGACGATCTCGTCGCTGTCGCGCACGGTGCTGAGCCGGTGTGCGATCACCACACAGGCACAGCCGCGCTTGCGCAGGTTGTCCATGACGGTCAGCTCGGTCTCCGCGTCCAGCGCGCTGGTGACCTCGTCCAGGACCAGGATGCTGGGCCTGCGCACCAACGCCCGGGCGATCTCCAGGCGTTGACGCTGTCCCCCGGAGAAGTTGCGGCCGTCCTGCTCGACCCTGCTGTGGATGCCGCCGGGGCGGCGCATCACGACGTCGTACAGGGCGGCGTCCCGCAGCGCGTCCACCACGGCGTCGTCGGGGATCGACGGGTCCCACAGCGCGATGTTGTCGCGGACCGAGCCCTCGAAGAGGAAGACGTCCTGGTCGACGAAGGAGACGGACGCGGCCAGAGCCCCGCGCGGAATGTCGTCGATGCGCTGGTCGTCGATACGGATCACGCCCTCCCAGGGCGCGTACAGGCCCGATATCAGCCGGGACACCGTGGACTTGCCGCTGCCGGAACCGCCGACCAGCGCGACCTGCCGGCCCGGGCCGACGGTCAGGTCGAAGCCGGAGAGCAGGGGCTTGTCGAGCGGGTTGTAGCCGAAGGTGATGTTCTGCAGCTCGACATGCCCCTGCAGGCGGCGCGTCGACTCGCCGGCGCCGGGACGGCCGTAGAGCGGGTCGGCCTGGAAGTTCTCCACGTCCTTCAGGCGGGCCACGTCGGCCGCGAAGTCCTGGATGCGGCCCGCGACGCCGTTCAGCCGGGTGATCGGAGCGGTGAAGCGGGTGACGAGCGACTGGAAGGCGACCAGCAGGCCGACCGAGATCCCGCCCTCGATCGCCCGCATCCCGCCGATCCACAGGATCAGCGCGCTGTTCAGCGCCGCCAGCGTCGGTGCGACCACACCCAGCCAGGCGCTCGGCACACCGAGCCGCTGCTGCTCCTCCAGCGTGGTGGCGTGCTGCCCGGCCCACTTGCGGAAGTAGCCGTCCTCGCCGCCGGTCGCCTTCATCGTCTCGATCAACTGCAGGCCGGTGTACGCCGTGTTGGTGAGCCGGGCGCTGTCGGCGCGCAGCTTCGCCGTACGCGTGGCGCGCAGTTTGATGACGACCCGCATGGCCACCACGTTCAGCAGGGCCACGCCGATGCCGACATAGGTGAGCTGCGGGTCGTACGTGTAGAGCAGCACCGCGTAGAGGACGACGACCACGGCGTCCACGCCCGCCGCCGCCAGGTCGCGGGCCAGCGTCTCGGCCACCTGGTCGTTGGACTGCAGGCGCTGCACCAGGTCGGCGGGGCTGCGCTGGGAGAAGAAGGTGACCGGCAGCCGCAGCAGATGGCGCAGGAAGCGGGCGCTGGAGAGCGTGGAGGAGATGATGCGGCCGTGCAGCAGGTTCGCCTGCTGCAACCAGGTCAGCACCAGGGTGAGCAGCACGGACGCGCCCATCGACGCGAACAGCACCCCGAGCAGGGAGGTCTGGCCCCCGATCAGGAACATGTCGATGTACTGGCGGCTCAGCGCCGGCACCGTCGCGCCGACCACGACCAGCAGCAGACTCGCCAGCACCGCGGCGGGCATGGTGCCCGCGGTGCCGCGCAGCCGGGCCGGCATCGCGCCCAGCACACCCGGCTTGCGCCCGCCCTTGGTGAAGCCCTCGCCGGGCTCCATGACCAGGACGACACCGGTGAAGCTGCCGTCGAAGTCCTCCATCGGCACGAAACGGCGGCCCTTGCCGGGGTCGTTGATGTACACCCCGCGCCGCCCGAAGCGGCGCCCCATGCCGTCGTAGACGACGTAGTGGTTGAACTCCCAGAACAGGACGGCCGGCGTGCGCACCTCGGCGAGGGCGGCCGTGTCCATCTGCATGCCCTTGGCGGTCAGGCCGTAACTGCGGGCCGCCTTGAGCAGGTTGCTGGCCCGTGAGCCGTCCCGGGAGACACCGCAGGCGATGCGCAGCTCCTCCAGCGGAACGTGCTTGCCGTAGTGGCCGAGCACCATGGCCAGGGAGGCGGCGCCGCACTCCACGGCCTCCATCTGGAGCACGGTGGGGGTACGGACCGTCTTGACCCTGCCCTTGGGGACCGGTCGTTTGGGCGGGGCGGCTCTGCGCCTGCTTCTGGTGTCCTGGGCGGCACTCACGGCAGCAGCCAATCGACGGGACGCTGATCGGCCAGCCGGATCGAGGCATTGGCCGTCGTCATGGAGGTGAGGGAGAACGGCGGCCCGTCCGCGGAGGACCACTTGTAGCCGCTCTTCGTGCCGGACGACTTGTCCAGCCTGACCAGCACGGCCACCGGCCGGCCGTCCTTGGTGAACTGCTCGCCGAGCTGGCTGTCCCCGAGGAACGCGCCGATCTGCTGGGCCGACTGGGCGGAGCGGTCCACCGTCTTCACATGGCCGCGCAGCACGCCGTACTCCTGGGTGGGCACCGAGGAGACGGTCAGGTCCACGGCGGCGTTCGCGGGGATGGAGGCCGCGTTCTCGGCGGGGACGTACACCGTGGCGTACAGCGGGTCGGTGGCGCGGGCGACCTTCTCGACGGCGGCGACGTTCGCGCCGGTCTGGATGATCTGGCCGATGGTGGCGGCGAGCGCGGTGACCCGGCCCGCGGCGACCGTCCGGACGACGGTGTCGCCCTCGGCCGTACGCACCTTCAGGACGGGGGCGTTGGCGGGCAGCCGCTCGCCCTGCTCGGCGACGACCGCCGTGACCTGGCCGGCCACCGGGCTCTGCAGGATGTAACTGCCCTCGCCGTGGGTGAGGATCGCGGGCGCGCCGACCGTGGAGGCCACCGAGCCGGTCACCGCCCACACGGACGCGGCGGCCATGACGACCACCGTCACGGACAGCACGAGCCAGCCCTGCGGGCGGGCGAAACGCACCGGAAGGTCGAGCTCCTCCGGCGACTGGAGCTTGGCGAGGGCCTGTTGGCGGAACTGCACGGAACTTTCCCTCACCTGCGAACGAGACCTGCGAACGAGTAAGGACCGGCTCGCGCGAGCCGGCTGGTTCACGACAACCGAGAGCCCCGGAGCCGTGTACGGCTCCGGGACTCAACGATCACAGAAGGTGCGATCAGAGACCGGCGACCAGGCTGGTGACCGGGGCGGTGTTCAGGCCGGTGGCACCCTCAACCGTGCCGACAACCGTGTTGACCAGGCCGGAAACCGGGGCGATGCCGTCCACCAGGCCGGTGACGGTGCCCAGGGCGTTCACGGACAGGCCGCCGGAGACGTTGTCGAGGTCGGCGTCGGAGATCTCGACGGTCTCAACCTGGGGGGTGGAGTTCATGATGGAACTTCCCTTCATATGGATATTCACAAGGGGGGAGCGGCACCCCTCTGGGGACAGACGGACGGCCGCGACCGCAGGCACCGGGCGCCCGTTTCCGGAAAGCCCTTGGCGGCCCCTGCGGTGCGATGGATCAAAGCACGCTGCGGGTCCGGGCATCCAATCAACCAACCGCCTCACCAGGGCACTTGTGCCCCAGGAGTACCCATCCGTGCAGGAGTGGGCACGGCTTGACGGCGACTTCTTCACACCTGACACGGCTGTGTGCCAGTACGGGCTCTTGCGCTCCCCGGCGCGAATCCGACACTCCGCGCCAATGACGTGCGGGACCCCCCGGCTTGTGCAGATCCTTCGCGTGCCGTGACCTCGTTGGGCATTCGATGTGCAGATTCCCTGGAGCAAGGATTCGACCCGGTGTTCGCGACAGACCGTTGCTGACCGATAGCTGAACGTGTCAGCCCAGTAGTGCGTAGACCGTGCTCGCCCGTGCCGCGATCTGTCCGGACCGCTCGTCGGTCAGCGTGATGTCGGCGAACGCCATCCGGCGGCCCAGCTTGGTGAGGACCGCTTCGATCAGGACATCCGAACCGGTCACCGCCCGCTGGAAGGACGTGGACTGCTGCACCGTCGTCATCGGCCCGTAGGCGCCCCGGGCGGCCGACACCGCGATCACGGTGGCCGTGTCGGCGGCGGCCATCAGGGCCTGCCCCGACAGCCCGCCGCCCTCCCGGGACAGGCGGTCCGACCAGGGAAGTCGCAGGGTCGCGCGGTCGTCGCCCAACGCCTCGACCCGCAGACCCAGTTCGAGGACCCAAGGGGCGAAGTTGTCGGCGAGGATCTTGTCGGCTTCGGCGGTGGTCATCGTCATATGGGGGATTGTTCCCCGCGCCGGGCCGTCGGGCGCGGTCGTGGCCGATTCGGTGTTTCACGCGGGGCGCACGGAAACGGAATTGAACGCGCCGTGAGCCCCGTGCGTACCCACTGCCATCCAGGCGCCCTTAACAACTGCCGCACACCGGCAGCAGACTCCGGTCCCTCAGGAGGTCGAGAAGTTTGAGTCACAAGCGAATTCCGAAGCGCAAGGCCGCGTTGGCGGCGGGCAGTGTGGTGGCGCTCGGAGCGGCGGCGATCCTCTTGCCGAACGCCAACGCCTCCCAGGACGGCTCCTCGGCCGACACCGCCGCCGCGCCCAGAACCCTCAAGGCGGGGGACGCCTCGGATCTCGCCTCGCAACTCGCCGGACTGCTCGGTGACGCCTTCGCCGGTTCCTACTACGACGCCGACCAGCAGCAGCTCGTCGTCAACGTCATATCCGGCGACAACAACAACGTGATCGTCCAGGCGAAGAAGGCGGGCGCCGCCATCCGCGAGGTCGACAACAGCATCCGCGAACTCGAGGCCGGCGCCCAGACCCTCAAGTCCGAGGCGACCATCCCCGGCACCGCGTGGGCCGTGGACCCCAGGACCAACAAGATCCTGGTCACCGCCGACAGCACGGTCACCGGCGCCAAGTGGGACACCCTGGAGTCGACCGTCGAGAGCCTCGGCTCCGGCATGGCCACCATCAAGAAGTCGGCCGGTACCTTCAAGACGTTCCTCTCCGGCGGTGACGCCATCTTCGGCGGCGGCGCACGCTGCTCGGCGGGCTTCAACGTCACCGCGGGCGATGGCAGCCCCGCCTTCCTGACCGCCGGTCACTGCGGGGTCGCGGAGGCCGCCTGGTCCGACACCCAGGACGGTGAGCCGATCGCCACCGTCGACCAGGCCACGTTCCCCGGTGACGGCGACTTCGCGCTCGTCAAGTACGACGACCCCGCGACGGTGGCGCCCAGCGAGGTCAACCTCGGCGACCAGACCGTGCAGATCTCCCAGGCCGCGGACGCGGAGGTCGGCCTCGAGGTGTTCCGGATGGGCAGCACCACCGGGCTGAGCGACGGCCAGGTCCTCGGACTCGACGCCACCGTCAACTACCCGGAGGGCACCGTCACCGGGCTCATCCAGACCGACGTCTGTGCCGAACCCGGCGACAGCGGCGGCTCCCTGTTCACCCAGGACGGTCTCGCGATCGGCCTGACCTCGGGTGGCAGCGGCGACTGCACGGTCGGCGGCGAGACCTTCTTCCAGCCGGTCACCACCGCACTGGCGGCGGTCGGCGCGACGCTCGGCGCGGGCGACGCGGCGGGCGGCGAAGAGGCCGGAGCGGGCGAAGAGGCCGGTGCCGGTGAAGAAGCCGGAGCGGGTGAAGAAGCCGGTGCCGGTGAAGAAGCCGGAGCTGGCGAGGAGGCCGGCGCCGGTCAGGAAGTCGGCGGCGAAGAGGCCGGCGGCGAAGCGGTCGGCGGTGAGGAAGCCGGTACCGGTGACGACACCGGCACAGGCGTCGAGGACGGCTCCGGCCTGACCGAGACCAACTGAGCCACGCGTCGGGAGCGGTTCGCCCCCACTGAGCCGCTCCCGACGCGCGACGACACGGACCGGTCCGGCCCTCCGGCGGGAGGGCCGGACCGGTCCGTCCCGCGTCAGCCCTCCGCCCGCGCCCTCAGCAGCAACAGCGCCACGTCGTCGCTCCGCTCCTGCGTGGCCGCGCTGTGGCGGACGAGTTCGTCGGCCAACTCGTCCAGGGGCCGGTCGCCGGCCTCGGCCAGCCGCCGGCCCAGCAAGGCGAGCGCGTCCTCGATGTCGACGCCGGGCGACTCGATCAGCCCGTCGGTGTAGAGGACGAGCACACTGCCGGGAGCCAGGTCCACCTCCGTGGTCGGATACACCGCCGAGCCGTCGATGCCCAGCAGCGGCCCGCCGGCCAGGTCCAGCACCCGCACCCGCCCGTCGGGACGGCGCAGCAACGGCGGCGGATGTCCCGCCCGGGCCATCACGGCCCGCCCCCGCTCCGGATCGAGCCGCAGATACAGACAGCTGGCGAAGAGATCCGAACCGAGGTCGATCAGCAGCCGGTTGGTGCTGCGCATGACCTCCTCGGGAGCCTGGCCCACGGTCGTGTACGCGCGTACGGCGGTACGGATCTGCCCCATCAGCCCGGCCGCGGTGACGTTGTGGCCCTGCACGTCCCCGATCACCGCCGCCGCCGGCCCCTGCCCCCGCACCAGGTCGTAGAAGTCGCCGCCGATCTCCATGCCCCGGGTGGCGGGAAGGTAGCGCGCCGCCGCGTCGATGCCGGGCAGCCGCGGCAGCGAGTGCGGCAGCAGGGCCTGCTGCAGGCCGTGCGCCAACTGGTGTTTGACGTCGTAGAGCACGGCCCGCTCCAGTGCCTGGGCGATCAGCCCGCCCAGGCTCGTCAGGACCGCCCGCTCGTCCGTGGGGAAGGGGTGCGGCTCGGCGTAGGCGAGGACACACGTGCCCACCGGGCGGCCGGACGCGATCAGCGGCAGATACGCCCAGGACGCGAAGCCGTCCGGCGTCGCGTGCCGCGCCGGATACAGCCGTTCCAGCTCCTGCCGGGAGTCGAAGAAGGCGGGCACCCCGCTGGTCAGGACATGCGCGCCGGGCGTCTGTTCGGTCAGCGGCAGCCCGTCGAAGCGTTCCACGAGGTGCGGGTCCTCATATCCGCGGTGCCCCAGCACATGCAGGCGGCCGGCCCGGGAACCGAGGACGACCAGCGCCTGGCTGCCCACGGCCGGGGCGATCTCGTCCGCGACCAGCTGCACCACGTCCTGCACGCTCACCGCCTCGGTGAGCGCCCCGGCCAGGCTCAGCACCTGGGAGATGGTCACGAGCCGGGACGGGGCGTCACCGGGCTGCGGACCCGCCCGTCTCATCTCCGCCACCGCCCGAGCCCGGCTGATGCGCACGCTCAGCCCGGTCGTGCTCGGATACAGGCGGAACGACAGCCAGTCGTCCGGCGGGCGCAGCGCCACGAACGACGTGGTGTGCTGACTCATCAGCGCGGCCCGGTAGCGGTCCTCGTACGCCGGGTCGTTGAGCCAGGGAACCGACGCCCACAGCGTGGATCCCAGCAACTGGTTCACCGGCACGCCCATCAGCTCGGCGGCGGCCGTGTTGGCGAAGGAGACCAGCCCGTGCAGATCGAGCGAGCACAGTCCGTACGGCAGCCGCGCCACCATCCGCGCCGCCTCCACCGTGCCGAGGGTGCCGGCCGCGCCGCCCACCGTCGGCGCGGCCAGCAGATCGGGTTCGGAGTGCAGCGGGACGCTGTCCTCGACGGCCCGCTCCAGCCGTACCGCCAGCCGGTCGCAGGCCGCGGTCAGGTGGTCCCGCTCCCGCTCGGACAGCTCCGGCGGATGCGAACCGGGCCAGGTCACGAAGACCGCGCCGTACTGGGTGGTCCTGGTGGCGACGGGCACCGCGGCCAGCGCGAAGGGGTAGGGCAGCACGACCGCGATCCGCGGATAGAGGCGCGCCATGTCCTCCTCGCCGCCCACCCAGACAAGCCGCCGCTCGCGCACCGCCTCGGCCACCGGGATCGGCGCGCTCACCCCCACCCGCTCCCACGGCGCCGCGAACGCCCGGGGCAGCCCCGCCATCACCGCCATCTCCAGCACCGAGGCGTCGTCCGCCAGCAGATACACAGCCCCGGAGTGTGCGTGGACCTCGTCCATCATCGCCGCCAGCGCCAGCGACAGGAGGGGCCGGCCGACGCGGGTCCTCGCGGTCACCGGCTGCGCGGACGTCTGCCCGTCGGTCACGCCGACCACCTCCTCGCCCGGCCGAGCGACGGCTCCCCAGGGCTCAAATCTGCCCCCTGGAGGCCCATCCCGCACGGCGAGCGGCGTCCGGGCCCATCGGCGCCGGCTCGCGTACGGCACAGGAATGCCCGCGGCACGGTGAAGCCGCCCGGGTACCCCGTCCGCCCCCGCCCATGCCCCCACAGTCGATGCGCGAGGCGGCGAACGAGCGCCGCGCGTGCGCCCCCGCGCATCCCGATGGCCGGTTCTCCGCGCCCACGAACGGTCACGGACGCGAACAATGGGGCACGCGCTCAACACATGGAACCGGTGTACGGCGAGCTGAAGGGGCGGCAGTGATCCGGGTGCTTCTGGTCCACGACGAGTGTCTGGTCCGATCGGTCCTGGCGGAGTGGCTCCGCGGGGAACCCGACCTGAGGGTGTACGACACCCCGTGGCGCGGCGCATCCGGCCGCGTCAGGTCCGTACGGCCGGACGTCTGCGCGGCCGACCTGGAGTGCGCGGACGCCTACGGCATCCCGCCGCTCGGCGACCTCTGCGCTCGCGGGCAGGACCCGGCGCACTCCCGGCTGCTCGTGCTGGCCGGCGCGAACAGGCCCGGCCTGCTGAAACGCGCCGTCGAGGCGGGGGCGCTCGGCTATGTCGGCAAGGAGGGCTCGCCGCAGAGCCTGGTGCGCGGGATCCGCAGCGTCGCCGAGGGGGAACGTTTCGTCGACGACTCGCTCGGCTTCGGTTTCCTCAAGGCCGCGCAGATGCCGCTGACCCGCAGAGAACTCAGCGTGTTATCCCTGGCCGCCGAGGGGGCCTCGGTCGCGGAGATCGCCGGGAGCCTGCACCTGTCCCACGGGACCGTGCGCAACTACATGGCGGCCATCACCCGCAAGACCGGGGCCCGCAACCGCGTCGACGCGATCCGCATCTCGCAGGGCGAGGGCTGGCTGTGACCTCGCGGACGGTACGGGCGTCCAGCCGCCGACGAGATCCCGGTACGGCGCGCAGCCCCGGACCAGCTCGTCATGCGTCCCGTACGCCGTGCGCCTGCCGTCCATCACCAGCACCCGGTCGGCCCGTCGCGCCGAGCTGATCCGGTGGGCGACGACGACCAGCGTGCCGCCCGGCCGGGCCGCGAAGGCCCGTTCGGCGCGTTCCTCCGCCACCGGGTCCAGGTGACAGGTCGCCTCGTCGAGCAGGGCGACCGGGGCGGGGGACAGATATGCCCGCGTCAGCGCGATCAGCTGCCGCTCACCCGAGGAGAGGGCCGCCGGGTCCACCGGCGCCGAGGGCCCCCCGAGAGCTTCGAGCAGCGGAGTGAGCCCGACCGCCTCCGCCGCGGTGAGCAGCTCCGCCTCGGGCACGGGGTCGGGCCGCAGATGCCCGAGGTTCTCGGCAAGGGTGCCGGTGAAGACGTACGCCTCCTGCGGGATCAGCACCCGCCGGGCAGCCGCCTCCGCCACCGGCAGCCCGCAGACCCTGATCGTGCCGTCCCGCGGCTGGAGCAGCCCGGCGAGCAGCGCGGTGAGCGTGGATTTGCCGATGCCGCTGGGGCCCACGACGGCCAGGTGGGCGCCGGTCGGCAGGGTGAGGTCGAGGTCGTCGATGACGGGGGCGGCGGCGGGGCCGTAGGCGAAGGTGACGGAGGTGAGGGAGAGGGCGGGGGCCTCGGGGGTGGGTTCCGGACCGGACCGCGCACAAGGTGCGGCGTCCGACGTGCCGGCCGGCTCACGCACCAGCCGCCGCAGCACCACCACGAGCCGTGAGCCGCTCGTGCCCAGGCCGTGGACCAGGTTGCGCAGGGCGGGGAGCAGGGACTGGGTGACGTAGGCGAGGGCGCCGACCAGAGCGCCCGTGGTGACTCCGTGGGCGAGGAGCCAGGGTGCCGCGACGAGGAGCAGGACGATCGGGAGTTGGCCGCCGACCGCGAGGGAGGCCACGCGCAGGACGTTCCAGCGGGCGAGGGACCGGGCGGTCCGGAACTCCGCGTCGATCCGGCGCCCGGTGTCGGTGGCGACCCGTGCCTCCGCGCCGGCCGCGGTGATGTCCCGCAGGCCCGGGCAGACGGCGCCGAGGTCGTCGGCCAGGGCCTCGTCCGCGACGAGGAACGCCTCCTGCCGACGGGCCAGCGGACGCAGCGTCGCCGCGAACAGGGCCACCCCGGCCAGCAGCGGAGGCCCGACGACCAGCAGGAGCAGCGGGTCGAGCGAGAACAGGCCGACCAGGGCGCCGACGGCGGTGAACAGGAACGAACGCGACACCATCACCAGCCCGGCGAACGTGTCCCGCGCGATCTCCACCTGCTGGGTGAGCCCGGACAGCGCCCCGCCGTCCGCCTCCCGCACCCCACGCGCGACGACCCGGGCGACGAGCCGGTCCCGGAGCGGTTCCACCAGCGCGGCCACGGCGGCGTACACCCGGGCCGTGCCGTACGCACCGAGGACCACCCCGAGCCCGGCCACTGCGAGCCAGCCGAGCCCGGCCTCCGGGCGACCGGCCAGGAAGCCCTCGTCCAGGGCGCGGGCGGGCGCGTACCCGGTGAGGAAGGTCTGCCCGGTCTCCAGCACCGACCAGCCGCCGAGCCGGACCAGGACCCGCCACCGACCTCGCAGGAAACGGATCCCGAGCCGGGAGATCTGTCCGGTCACGACGGGCCCTCCTCGGTGGACTGCCCGCTCTCCCCGAACACCGCCCGGTACCCCGCGTCCCGCCACAGCTCCTCGTGCGGACCCACCGCCCGCACCCGCCCCCCGTCCAGCCACGCCACCGCGTCCGCGCGGGCCGCCGTGGCCGCCCGGTGGGCGATCAGGAGCCGGGTGCCGCACCGGCCGCCGCTCACCAGCGCCTGCGTGATGTGCGCCTCCGTCACCGTGTCGAGGCTGGAGAGGGCGTCGTCGAGGATCAGCAGGCGGCCGCCGTGGGCGAACGCCCGTGCCAGACCGAGGCGTTGGGACTCGCCGCCGGAGCGCGGAGCGTCGGCGCACAGCGTGTTGTAGCCCCGGGGCAGGCGGCGGACGAAGTCGTCCGCGTGGGCCGTGCGGGCGGCCTCCCGGATGCGGGCGGGGGAGGGGGACGCCGGGCCGAGACCGATCGCGTCCTCGACGGTGCCCGTCAGCAGCGCGGGCCGTTCGAAGGCGTGGCCGACCGCGCGGCGCAGCTCGTCATGGGTCAGTTCGCGCAGCGGCATCCCGTCGAGGAGGACCTCTCCGGCGTCCGGGTCGGCGAGCCGCCCGGCGACCGCGGCGAGCAGCGACTTGCCCGCGCCCGCCCGGCCGACCACCGCGAGTGTCGTCCCGCCGGGTACGACGAGGTCGACCCCGTCGAGCACGGCCCGCCCGCCGCGCCGGGCGGTGACCCCGCGCAGTTCCAGCCGGCCCGGCCCCGGAGGCAGCCGGAGCGGGCCGTGGGCGGGGGCGGGCTCGGTCAGGACCTCGGCGAGGCGTCCGGCCGCCGCGCGGGCCCGGGCGAGCCCGGCCAGCTGTCCGACCAGCACGCCGACCCCGGCCGCGAGGACCGCGTAGCGCCAGGCGGCGAGCACCTCGCCGACAGACAGCCGGTGCCGGGTGAGCAGCACGCCGGCCACGGCCACGACCGAGAGCTGGAGCAGGGGTGCCACGGCGACGGCCTGGCCGGCCGCGCGGCCCTGTACCTGCCACATGCGGTGGCCGGCCCCGGACAGTTCGGGCAGCGGCCGCAGGATCCGCGCGGTCTCCCGGTCCGCCGTACCGGCCGCCGCGACGGTGCGATGTCCGCCGATCGCCTCCGCGAGCGCGGACGCCATCCGCCCCTGCACCTCCTGGTAGCGCGTCACGCACTCCGAGGTGTTCCGGGACAGGGTCCGCAGCAGCAGCGCCAGCACCGGCATGCCGGCGAGGAACACCCCCGCGAGCCACGGGTCGATCAGGGCCAGGGCCACGACGCCGCCGACCGGTCCGGCGAGCGCGGCGACCAGCGTGGCGCGCGCGGCCGGTGCCGTCCCGGCCTGCGCGGCGTTGCCGACGAGACGGGCGACGAGGTCGCCGGGCCCGAAGCGGGCGGCGGCCCGTGGGCCCACATCGAGGACGTGCCCGGTCAGCCGTCGGCGCAGCCACGCGGTGGTCCGGGCGTCGACCGTGCCGCTCAGCACGGTCTGGCACGCGTCGAGCAGGGCCAGCAGCAGGACCAGCCCGGCGCAGTACAGCACCCAGTGGGTCGCCGTGGCCTCGGCCAGCAGCAGGTCCAGGGCCCGGCCCAGGGCCGCCGGCAGCAGCAGACCGGCGCCGGTCGCGGCCGTGCTCACCAGGCACAGGGCCACGCAGTGGACGCGGATGTGCCGGGCGGCCGGTGTCGCCGGGTCGGGTTGGGCATGGGTCGTCATACGGCTGCGCCTCACATCCGGGGCGGTGCGCAGGACCCCGGACGGCCTCTCCCTCGCGGGAGCGGACCGCCCGGGGCCGGGGCGCGCGGTGTCCGTCAGAGACAGAGCGTGATGCTGGCCGCGCTGACGCAGGACAGCAGGCTGAGTGTGCTGTTGCCGGCGCCGTCGGTGCGCTCTTCGGGCTCCATCGTCTGCAGGTCGAGAAGTGCCATCTCGTGTCCTTCCTCTAGGTCGTCCACCCGTGGGGACGGGGTTGGGTCACGACTCCGTCAGGTCGCGGAGCCGCGTTCGGTGGGCCGCCCGAGCGGCGGCAGGAACGGCAGGTGTGCGGCGGGCCGGGCGTCGAGGGCCGCGCCGAGCGCGAGCAGGCACCCTGCCGTTCCGGTGCCCAGGTCCATCGACAGCCGCATCATCTGGTGCCCGGGGAAGGCCAGTTGGCCCTGGTAGGACATCGCGAACCAGCCGAGCCCGGCGATCTGCTCGCCGAGCCGTTCGTGGTCGGCGCCGGGCGCGGTGGTGCGGGCGAGGTGCAGGATCATTCCGGCGCGGCCCTGGAAGAGACCGGGCTGCGCGTAGAAGCGGGAGGTGGCGGCGGTCAGGACGCCGGCGCGGGCCCTGTCGAACGCCCCGGTGTCGTCGACGGCGTGGGCGAGGTAGTCGTCGAGGACCATCCCGAGACCCGCGCTGCCTTCGCCGAGGTACGGCAGCGTCCGCCAGCCCTCGTCGACCTCCAGCGAACCGCCCTCGTGGGTCACGCAGCACTCCAGGTCCCGGCGCAGCGCAGCGCCGGCCGCCGCCAGCAGCTCCGGCTCGCCGGTCAGCTCGTACTGCCGCAGCAGGCACAGCGCGGGCCCGGTCCACCCCCGCAGCAGCCCGGCCCGACGCCGAGGCGTGGCGGGAGGCGGCTGAGCGAGTCGTCGTACGAGAATCCGCGCGGCCTCGGCGGCCCGCTCGGCGAGCTCCTTCTCCCCGGTCGCGCGGGCCAGGTCGGCCAGGACCAGGCCGAGCCCGGCCAGTCCGCCGTGCAGGTCGGAGGAGAGGTTCTGCCAGCGCTCCTCGAGGATGCCGTCGATCAGGTCCAGGGCCCGCTGCCGGTGGCCGAGCCGGTCCAGGACGTGGGCGACGCCCGCGAGACCGTCGTAGAGGCCGAGCGGGGTGCCGACCGGCGCCGGGGCGGTGTGGTCGAGCAGCCAGCGCTCGCCCTCCTCGTACCGCTCGGCGCCGACCGCCTCCAGCGCGTACAGCACACCGGCCGCACCGTGCGCGAGGCCGAGCCCGCCGCCGTCGGAGAACTGGGTGATGTCGCCGGGGAAGAGCCGGTCGTCGCGCTCCGGGGTGGCGGAGGCGAGGAGTGCCTTGACCATGGAGTCGCGGCTGTAGGGCCAGTCGCCGGGCTCGACGAAGGAGACCGGTGGCGACGACGGCCGCGCCGCCACGTCCCGCGTGATCTCCGTGACCGCCTCGTCAAGGAACTCCTTCGGTACGTCCGGGAACTGGTGGGCGATGACCTCCGCCAGGTGGGCCGCCTTGCCGCGGTCCACCACGAACAGCGTGGTGACGGGCAGGAAGAGGGCGAGTCGGAGGCAGGCCAGTGCGTACCGGTCGACGTCGAGGCCCGTGCGGTCCGGCGGGGCGAAGTATCCGGGGTGGGCCACGACCTGCCGGCCCTGTTCGCTGACGGGGGCCGCGGCCTCGAAGTCGAGCAGGGACACCGACTCCTCGTCGGGGCCGACCATGATGTTGAAGACATGCAGGTCGTTGAAGACGATCCCGCGCGCGTGCACCGCCTCCACCGCCCGCTCCACGGCGCCGTGGATACGCACCGCCCACGCCGAGTAGGCGGCCACCGCCGCCGGATCCGGGTCCGGGGTGAGCAGCGGATGCCGCTCGGCGAAGAAGGAGTTGAGCGTCCGCCCCTCCAGCAAGTCCATCACCAGGAAACGGTGGTCGCCGAGCGTGAACCAGTCCCGCACCTCAGGCACCACACCGGTCCCCGACACCTGCTCCAGGGCGTACTTCTCCCGTTCGAGGCGGGCGATCGCGTCGGCTCCGTCGGAGGCCAGCCCCGCGTGCGGCCGCCCCTCCTTGAGGACGACCTTGCTGCCGTCCCGGATGTCGGTGCCCGCGTAGACCCCTCCGCCGTTGGAGAAGTGCAGCGCCTTCTCGATCCGGTAGGGCAGCTCGCCCACCGTGGTGGTGTTGCGCGCCGCCAGATGCGGCTCCAGGAAGGCCGGCAGCGTCACCCACTGGGGCACCTGGAAGGACGGCGCCCGCCGGTCCGGCACCAGCCGCCCCTCGCCGTCCCGCACCGCCGGCACCAGCGAACCGCGCTCGTCGACGACGAAGGTGCGGGCGAAAGCGCCGTAGCGGACGTAGAGCGGACCGTCGTACCAGCGCAGGTCGGTCAGGATGTACGGACCCTCGAAGCCCTCCAGGAGCTCGCCCAGCTCGCGCAGCACCTCGTGCAGCCGCGCCTCGTCGGCCGGATAGACGGTGACGAACTTGCCGCTGCTGTCGCGGCCCGCGTACTTGGTGTTGCGCAGGTGCAGCAGCTGCGGGCCCGGTACGAACTTGAACGGGATGCGGCGGGGCACGCAGTAGTCCCACACGATCGCGGCGATCTTCTCCGCGTTCGCCCCGGTGGCCGAGGCGTGGATCTTCCAGCCCTGGGCCGGGCCCGCCATCGGTGAGCCGTCCGGGCCGAGCGGCGTCAGGGTCAGCCAGTCGCCGATCCGTGCCGCGTCCCAGTCCTCGGGCACCGCGCGCCGCGCCGACTCGTACAGCGGCGCCCGGCGGCCCTCCGCGGACAGCCGGTCCGGCGTCTCGTAGAAGTGTCTGTCGGCGAGTGCGTACACCTCGTAGCGCTTGTCCATGCGTCCCCCTCCGTGGAACCGGCACCGAGCCTTCCAGTGGGTCCGCGGGCACGGACAGTCACGCCTGTCACGAGCTCACCGTGCGGAACGCATGCGTAAAGACTTGTTCGAGGAGTTTCGAGCACGGAGCCGCCCGTGGCTGCACCGAACGGTCACAGGGGCTGCGCAGGTGCCCCATAAGCGTTGTAATGGCGGACGTGGTCAGTGAGGGCGCGGCGGGACGCGGAACGAGAACGCTGCGCGCCGAAATCGCCCTCGCCTCGCTCAGGGACGAGCAGGACTCCCCCGAACGGCTGCGTCGCGTCCTCGAACAGGCGCTCGTCTTCGCGCGGGCGACCTTCGCCGCCGTGTACACCCCGGGCGAGGGCGGCGACCAGCTCTGCCTGGTCGAGTCGGCCGGCGTGCCCAGGAGGCTGTACGGGCTGCGCGACACCTACGCCCGCTCCGGCCGCTCCCCGGCGGCCGACGCCCTGCGCGACGCACGGCCCGTGTGGCTCGGCCCCGAGGAGCTCGCGGCCTGCGCCGAGTCCCGGCGGGCACCCGCGCGGGAGTTCCACCTGGCGGCCCTCCCCACGCACGGCGACGCCCCCGCGGCCTGCCTGCTCGCGGTCAGCGAGGACCCGGCCGGCTTCGACACCGACGGCCGCAAGTGCCTCGAACTGATCGCCGACGCCGTCGACGTCCCCGCCCCGGGCGAGCGAACCGAGGGCGGCGAGCTGTCCGCGGGCGCCTTCAGCCTCGCCATGGACACCGGCCGCGTCGAGGTCGGCGGCGAGATCCTGGAGCTGTTCGGTATCGGCCCCGACGAGTTCGACGGCAAGGTCGAGACCCTGCTCGGCCTGACCGTGCCGGAGGACCTCCCCTCGCTGATGTCCGTGGTGGAGGCCGACCACATGTCCATCGGCGAGCGCGAACTCGAGTTCCGGGTCCTGCAGCCCACCGGACCACCCAGATGGCTCAGGCTGCGCGGCCATCTCCTGCCCGGCGGCGACGGCCGCCCGGCACGGCTCGTGGGCACTGTCGCCGACGCCTCCACACTGCGCTCCGACGTCACCGACGTGGCCCGGGTCCAGCGCCTGGCCGCCGCCCTCGCCATCGCGGGCACCGTCCGTGACGTCAGCCAGGCCGTCGTCTCCGCCCTGCGCGGACCGCTGCGGGCCGACCGGATCGCCCTCGCCGAGCTGGAGGGCGACCGGCTCGTCGTCACCGTCCTCGACCCGCCCGAACCGGAGTTCTGGCCCGAGCTGTGGCGCACCGAGTGGCGCTCCGAATGGCCCGACGCGCCCGTCCGCTCCATGCCCACCCTCGCCGCCGCCCTGCGCGAGGGCCGCGCCCAGATCTGGCCCGCCGGCACCGCCCTGGAACCCGCCCTCGCCGAGGTCGGCCCCGGAGGCCTCGCCGTGCTGCCGCTGCCCGGAGTCGGCCGCATGGCCGGCGCCTGTCTCATCGGCTGGGACACCCCGCACGACTTCGGCCCCGACGAACGCGCCCTGCTCACCGCCTCCGCGGGCCTCGCCGGGCAGGCCCTGATGCGCGCCCACGCCTTCGACGCCGAGCACGAACTCGTCGGCATGCTCCAGCGCCAGCTGCTGCCACGCCGCCTGCCCAAACTGCCCGGCGCGGTCGCCGTCGCCCGCTACCTGCCGAGCACGGCCGGCCTCGAACTCGGCGGCGACTGGTACGACGTGATCCCGCTGCCCGACAACCACGTCGCCCTCGTCATCGGCGACGTCCAGGGCCACAGCGCGGGCGCCGCCACCCTCATGGGCCAGATGCGCACCGCCCTGCGCGCCTACGCCGTCGAGGGCCACCCCCCGGACGTGGTCGTCTCCCACGCCAACCGCCTCCTCATGGACATGGAGACCGACCTCTTCGCCACCTGCGCCTACGTCGACGTCGACCTGGAGGAGGGCTCCGCCTGGTACGTGCGCGCCGGACACCTCCCGCCGGTGCTGCGTCACCCGGACGGCGGCACCGAGATCCCCGAGGCGGACGGTGGCCCGCCGCTCGGCGTGGTGCGGCAGGCAGACTTCCCGATGAGCCCGCTGCGGCTGCCACCCGGCACGGTGCTCGCCCTGACCACGGACGGCCTGGTCGAGTCCCACGAGGCCGACATCGACGAGGGCATGGACCGCTTCGCCCACGAACTGGCCGTCTCCGACCCCGCCCACCTCGGACTCGTCGCCGACGCCCTGCTCGGCAACGCCCGCCGCAGCGACGACGTCGCCCTGCTCCTGCTGCGCTACGACGGCATGGCCGTGCGCCCGCAGCGCGAGGGCTGGACCGTGTGGCGCGTCCCCCAGGCCGTCGGGCAGGCCCGCCGCTTCACCCGCCGCACCCTGCGCAGCTGGGGCGTCCCGGCCGATGCCATGGACGCCGTCCTGCTCGTCGTCTCCGAGCTCGTCACCAACGCCCTCGTCCACACCGACGGCAGGGTCCGCCTGGACCTCATGCGCATCAACCACCGGCTGCGCGTCGCCGTCGCCGACTCCTCCGCGCGCACCCCCGTCAAGCCGACCAGCATCGGCTGGGAGGCCACCGGCGGCCGCGGCATCCTGCTCGTCGAGGCCATGTCGACGACGTGGGGGACCGTGCCCGTCAGCGGCGGCAAGCAGGTGTGGAGCGAGATCCCGCTGGAGGGGTGACGACGGCCCGCTCACCGGGGTACCCGGGGCAGGGAACCCCGAGCAGAGAGGCATGCCATGACCCAGCACGTCAGCGACATCATGACCAGCGCTCCGGTCACCGTGGAACCGCAGACCTCCGTGACGGCGGTGGCCCGGATCATGCGCGACCGGGACCTGGGAGCCGTCATCGTCACGGACGGCGACGAACTGCGCGGCCTGGTCACCGACCGCGACCTGGTGGTCCGCTCGCTCGCCGAGGGCGGCGACCCCGAGCAGATCACCGTGGCCGGCGCCTGCAGCGACGACCTGGTCATCCTGACCCCCGAGGACGACGTGGACCACGCCGTCGAGCTCATGCGTGAGCACGCCGTACGCCGCCTCCCGGTCGTCGAGGGCGGCCGCCCCGTCGGCATCGTCGCCCTGGCCGACCTGGCGATGGAACGCGACCCCGATTCGGCCCTGGGCGACATCAGTGCCGCCCGTCCGAACACCTGAGGACGACAGCCCGCACAAAAGTGCGACCGGTGCCCCGCAAGGGGGGGGCACCGGTTTGCTCGTACGGCCGCAGGGGACTCGGTGGCTCAGCACGGAGGGACGGAGCGCCCCGGCCCCGCGGGAGGGTGAGGGCAGTACCGGACGCAGAAAGAAGATGAAACGCCGTGAGTGCGCAGACCAGTGAGAAGCCCGTTGCCCGTAGGCCCGAGACCGGCTGGTCGAGGGCCCGCCGCCTGCGCGGCGAGCGCATCCTGCGAACCTGCCTGCCCGCGTTGGCGGACGAAAGCACCCAGCGCGTGGCGCAGCCGGGAGCCGAGGGAAACATCTTCAGGGGCGAGGACTGACCGCTGTGCTGTGGCCGTAACGCGCGCGCCACGCGGTCGCCATGGTCCGTTCGACCGGGCTATGGTGACGCAGATGAAGGCTCTCGTGTTGTCCGGCGGCGCCGGTACACGGTTGAGGCCGATCACACATACGTCGGCCAAACAGCTGGTGCCCGTTGCTAACAAAGCTGTCCTCTTCTACGGCCTGGAATCGATCGCCGAGGCCGGTATCACCGACGTCGGAGTGGTCGTCGGCGACACCGCCGCCGAGATCGAGGAAGCGGTCGGCGACGGCTCGAAGTTCGGGCTGGACATCACCTACATCCCCCAGGAAAGACCCCTCGGCCTCGCCCACGCGGTGCTGATCGCACAGGACTATCTGGGTGACGACGACTTCGTGATGTACCTGGGCGACAACTTCATCGTCGGCGGCATCACCGGCCTCGTCGACGAGTTCCGCGCGCACCGGCCCGACGCCCAGATCCTGCTCACCCACGTCCCGGACCCCCGCTCCTTCGGCGTCGCCGAACTCGACCCGCAGGGCCGGGTGATGAGTCTGGAGGAGAAGCCGGAACACCCCAGGAGCGATCTCGCCCTGGTCGGGGTGTACCTGTTCACTCCCGCCATCCATCAGGCGGTGCGCGCCATCGAGCCGTCCTGGCGCGGCGAGTTGGAGATCACGCACGCCATCCAGCACCTCATCGACGTCCGCGCCGACGTACGTTCCACCGTCATCCAGGGCTACTGGAAGGACACCGGGAACGTCGAGGACATGCTGGAGGTCAACCGCAGGGTCCTGGAGACCATGGACCCCCGGATCGACGGCGAGGTGGACGACGAGTCCGAGACCATCGGGCGAGTCGTGGTGGAGGAGGGGGCGCGCATCGTGCGGTCACGTGTCGTCGGCCCCGTCGTCGTCGGCGCCGGAAGCCTGGTCAGCGACTCCTACGTCGGACCCTTCACCTCCATCGCGGAGAACTGCCGTGTCACCGACAGCGAGGTGGAGTTCTCCATCGTGCTGCGGGACTCCTCGATCGACGGTGTCGGCCGGGTCGAGTCCTCGCTCATCGGCCGCCACGTCGAGGTGACCCCGGCACCCAGCGTCCCCAGCGCCCACCGTCTCGTCCTCGGAGACCACAGCAAGGTGCAGATCCACTCATGAACCTCCTCGTCACCGGTGCCGCCGGGTTCATCGGCTCCACCTACGTGCGCACGCTGCTGGCAGGCGACGCGCCCGAAGCGGCCGACGCACCCCGTGTCACCGTGCTCGACAAGCTCACCTACGCCGGCACCCTCGACAACCTCGAACTCGACCATCCCCGTCTGGAGTTCGTCCAGGGCGATATCCGCGACGCGGAACTCGTCGACAAGCTGATGGCCGAGGCCGACCAGGTCGTCCACTTCGCCGCCGAGTCGCACGTCGACCGCTCGATCACCGGCGCGGACGACTTCGTGCTCACCAACGTGGTCGGCACCCAGACCCTGTTGGACGCGGCCCTGCGGCACGACGCGGCACCCTTCGTACACATTTCCACCGACGAGGTCTACGGCTCCGTCGAGACCGGCGCGGCCACGGAGGAGGACCTGCTGCGGCCCAGCTCGCCGTACTCCGCCTCCAAGGCGTCGTCCGACCTGCTCGCCCTCGCCTACCACCACACCCACGGCCTGGACGTCCGCGTCACCCGCTGCTCCAACAACTACGGCCCGCACCAGTTCCCCGAGAAGGTCGTCCCGCTCTTCATCACCAACCTCCTCGACGGGAAGAACGTCCCGCTGTACGGCGAGGGCCTCAACGTCCGTGACTGGCTGCACGTCGAGGACCACTGCCAGGGCGTCGACCTCGTGCGCACCAAGGGCCGCGCGGGCGAGGTCTACAACATCGGCGGCGGCACCGAACTGAGCAACACGGAGCTGACCGGCCTGCTGCTGGAGGCCTGCGGGGCCGACCGGGACCGCGTCGACCGGGTCGCCGACCGCAAGGGCCACGACCTGCGCTACGCCGTCGACTGGTCCAAGGCCCGCACCGAACTCGGCTACCACCCCCGGCACGACTTCACGGTCGGCCTCGCCGCCACCGTCGCCTGGTACCGGGACAACCGCGCCTGGTGGGAGCCGCTCAAACGGCGAGCCGCACTCCAGGGCGCGTCATGAGCCGGCCGCTCACCGGCGCGGGCGGCATACCCCACCCCACCGACTCCGGCGAGGCCACCTGGTACGACCCGGCCCGTGAGGCGTTGCGTCTCCTCGGCGCCGACCCCGACCGGGTGCGCCCCGTCGGCAGCGAGGCCCCCGGGCCCGCACCCCGCATCACCCTGCACAACGCCCTTCCCCGGATCCGCAAGGAGTCCCCTGCGTGAAACGCCATGAGTTCCTGCGGGAGCTGCACAAGGTCAGCGCCAACCGCAACTACCTCGAAATCGGGGTCAACGACGGCCGCAGTCTCGCCCTGTCCCGCGTCCCCAGCATCGCGATCGACCCCGCGTTCAAGGTGGTCACCGAGATCCGGTGCGACGTCCACCTGGTGAAGGCCACCAGCGACGACTTCTTCGCCCGGGCCAACCCGCTCGGCCACCTCAAGGGCGGCCGTCACCCGGTGCGCAACCTGCGCCGCGGCCGCAGTCCGATCGGCTACTGGCGGCGCACCACCCTCGACCTGTCGTTCATCGACGGCATGCACCTGTTCGAGTTCGCGCTGCGCGACTTCATGAACGTGGAGAAGCACTCCGACTGGTCGAGCGTGATCGTCCTCGACGACATGCTGCCCCGCAACATCGACGAGGCCGCCCGCGACCGGCACACCGGCGCGTGGACGGGCGACGTCTACAAGGTCGCCGAGATCCTCGGCCGCTACCGCCCCGACCTGGTCACCGTCTTCGTCGACACCCAGCCCACCGGTCAGCTCGTCGTGTTCGGCGCCGACCCGGACAACACGGTGCTGCACGACAAGTACGACGAGATCATGGCCGAGTTCGACGTGCCGGACCCGCAGAAGGTCCCCGAGGCGATCCTGGAACGCGTCCGGGCGGTGCCGCCGAAGGACCTGCTGCAGGCGCCCTTCTGGGGCGCGCTGGCCAAGGCCCGCAACCTCGGCGTCGGCCGCTCCCGCGGCTGGGAGCCGCTGCGCACGGCCCTGGAGAAGGTCGCCGTCAGCCGCTGACGCCCGGGCCGCACAGGCCCTCGTAGAAGGCGGAGCAGGTCCGGTACGACAGTCAACGCCCCGGCCCGCTCCGCCTCCGCGAACGACCTCGGTCTTCAGTGTTCGTGCGCTGTCAGATCCTCCAGGCCCTGGCCCGGAAGGCGGCTTTCCAGCGGACCCGCCCGGCATGCGCCGTGCCCCGCGCGGCGGTCGCTGTACGGCGATGGGACCGTGCGGGCGCAGGACCGGATCGGTCCGCCTCGGCGATGCCCGTGCGGGTAGGCGAAGACCGAGGGTCCCGGCTTCCGGGAACTCTCGGTCTTCAGTGTTCGTGCGCTGTCAGGTCCTCCAGGCCCTGACCTGGGAGGCGGCTTTCCTGCGGACCCGGCCCAGTAGGTGCCGTGCCCCGCGTGACAGCCGCTGGACGGCACTGGGACCGGGCGGGCGCACCACCTGTACTCCGCCTCCGCTCACGCGCAGGGCCGGCGGGAGTGCCAGGAAGCGCGGCTCGGCGTCGGCGGGCGGGGCCGGGCTCAGCGCGATCCGCCAGAGCCCGCGCTTGAGGTCGGCGACGGGCAGTACGGCCTCCAGAAGCGCCCCGGAGCCGTCCGGGGACGGCGACAGCGTGCCGGGGATTTCGTGGCGGGCCGGGCCGGTGAGCCGCAGCAGCACATCGGTGTTGCCGGGCAGGTGCAGCGGCAGGGGCGCGCGGAGCCGGTCGCGGGTGACGGTGACGTCTTCGGCGGACACGCCCCCGAGACCCACCCGCTTGTCCGCGTTGTCGACGGCCAGGGCCAGGTTGGCGTGCGGGTCGGTCCAGTACGGCAGCACGACCCGGCCGGCCACCACACCGGCGGACGCGGCCGTCCGGTCCCTGCGGGGGCCCGGACGGACCGGACCCAGGCGGCAGTCCTTGGTCCAGCCGCCCAGCTTGACCCGGAGGAAGAAGTCCCACAGCCCGGCGCCCGGCGGGACGCCGTCGGCGGCGGTCGCCGGGTCCACGACGGCCGAGTTGCGCAGCACCAGGCGGACGCGCTCGCCGTTGTCCCCGACCGGGACGATCTCCCGGGTGACCTCGCCCGGCTGGAAGTACTGTGCGGAGGTGGCGCGTTCCCGCAGCAGCAGGTCCGCCGTGGCCGTGTGGAAACGGGCGACGCTGTCGGCCGCCACCCGGGAGATGGCGTCGGCGACGTCCCGGGGCGGATCGGCCGACGGGGTACCGGCCGGGTCGGACGGAAACGTCATCGGTTCACCGCCGACCGTGTATTCGACGGCGAAGTCGACGCGCAGCGTCCCGTCCTCCCACCGCACGCCCGCGGGCTCGGCCCTGAGGGCGACGGAGGCCTCCCACTCGGCGAACGCCACCACGTCCTCGTACCGGTCGGCGGCGATCAGCGCGGCGACGATCCGCTGTGTCGGCGGGAGCCCCGCCGCGACACCGGGCCCGAAGCGTTCGACGACGACTTTGTGGATCTCGTCGAACAGCTCCCTGCGGTAGTCCACGGGCAGCTTGAGCAGTCGTCGGCCGCGCATGCGCTCGACCATCTCGTTGCGCAGCCAGCGCCGCAGGAGCCGGTCGCGCAGCGGTCCCGGCTCGGTGTACTCCTCGACGACGTCGAGGGCCTCGCGGAGGTTCTTGAAGTACCCGCCCGGATCGAAGCGCTGGAACCCGGCGTTGGACGCGTCGTCCCGTCTGACGTGGTAGTAGCAGACGTAGTCGCTGAGCACGGAAACGTTACTCGCGCGCAAATACGCTTCTGTGACGAACACATGGTCCTCGAGGCGCCGCCTGCCCTCCGGGAACCTCAGCCCGATGTCGTCGAGGAACTTCCGGCGGAACATCTTGTGCGGGGTGAGGCTGTCGATCAGGGGGGCGTTCTCGACGGTGGCGCGCGGATGGTTGCGGCGGAACAACTCCACCGGAACCCCCCGGCCCTTGCCGGCCATCTTGCCGACGACGACGTCGGCGTCGTTGGCCACCCCGTAGTCGTACATGCGTTCAAGGGCCTCGTCGCCGAGGTAGTCGTCGTTGTCGACGAACATCACATACTCGCCCTCGGCTGCGGCGATGCCCACGTTGCGGGGCTTGCCGGACCAGCCGGAGTTCTCCTGGTGGACGACCGTCACCCGGGGGTGCTCGGCGGCCACCGCGTCGAGCCGGGCGGGCGTGCCGTCGGTGGAACCGTCGTCGACGAAGAGCACCTCGTACTCGTCGGGAGGCAGTGACTGTCTCAGCAACGAGGCGATGCAGTCCTCGATGTAGGCCCCGGGGTTGTAGACGGGAACGATGACGCTGACCTTCACCGGCATCGGGCTCCAGGCCCCCTCAGTTCGCTTGCCGTGGGTGTCGCTGGTACGCGTTGGCAGATGCTAACGCCACCGAGCCCTTTGTCCATCTCCGGCCCACCGTCGAGGACGCGTGGCGTGTCCCGGCGACGGGGTCGCGGCGGGCCTGCGGATCCCGTCGCCGTCGCGCGGGTAACCTGGCGCGGTGCGCCTGCTGTTGATGTCCGACACCCACCTCCCACGGCGGGCCAAGGAGCTTCCCGCGCCGCTGCTCGCCGAACTCCCGCGCGCCGACGTCGTGTTCCACGCCGGGGACTGGGTCGACACGGCCACGCTCGACCTGCTGGAGGCCCGCAGCGCCCGGCTCGTCGCCGTGTACGGCAACAACGACGGACCTCAGCTGCGCGCCCGGCTCCCCGAGGTGGCGTACGCCGAACTCGGCGGCCTGCGCTTCGCCGTCGTCCACGAGACGGGCGCCGCCCAGGGCCGTGAGGCACGCTGTGCCGCGCGCTTCCCCGACACCGATGTCCTGGTCTTCGGGCACAGCCACATCCCCTGGGACACCACCGCCCCCACGGGGCTGCGCCTGCTCAACCCCGGCTCGCCGACCGACCGCCGCCGCCAGCCGCACTGCACCTACATGACCGCCACGGTGGCCGACGGCAGCCTCATGGACGTACATCTGCACCGCCTGCCCCCGCGGTAAGGAACCGGGCGACCGTTCCGTCATCCGTCGTGCCGCGCCTACCCCCGGGCAGCGGCACCACACCGCCAATTCGTTGGACATCCGCGCCCTCGCCCCACTGGACTGGACGGCGTGCTGATCGACGCCACCCTCGTACGCCGTCTGCTCGCCGCCCAGTTCCCGCGGTGGGCGCGGCTTCCCCTGTCCCCGGTTCGGCAGTCCGGCATGGACAACGCCACCTTCCGGCTCGGCACCGGCCTGTCCGTACGGCTGCCGCGCTACGCCCACTGGGCGGGCCAGGTGGAGCGCGAACACCGCTGGCTGCCGTACCTCGCCCCGCACCTGCCCCTGCCCGTCTCCGAGCCGGTGGCGCAGGGCGAACCGGGCGAGGACTACCCGTACCCGTGGTCGGTGTACCGGTGGATCGAGGGGGACACGGCGACGACCGAAGGACTGGTCGATCCCGTCGGCACCGCATGTGACCTCGCCGGGTTCATCAAGGCTCTGCGGTCGATCGATGCCACCGGCGGTCCCGGGCCCGAGCCGAGCAACGCCTTCCGTGGCGTACCGATGGGCGACGCATCGGATTCTCTGGCCGCGGATTCACTCGTACGGGGCAGGATCGACGCCCTGGAGAAAACGCGCCTGGTTGACACGGACGCGGTGACGGAGGTCTGGGAGGCCGCCCTCGCGGCCCCTGCCTGGGACCGGCCGCCGGTGTGGATCCACGGCGACCTCGACGCGGGCAACCTGCTGACCGTTCAGGGCAGGCTCAGCGCGGTCATCGACTTCGGGACGCTGGCCGTGGCCGACCCGGCGGTGGACCTGCTGCCCGCCTGGAAGGTCCTGCCGGGCCCGGCGCGGGACGCCTTCCGGGAGGCGGTCGGCCTCGACGACGCCACCTGGGCACGGGGCCGCGGCTGGGCCGTCGCGGGCTCGCTGCCGGTGCCGGACGACCCGTTCTTCCAGGCGGACCACGCCCGGGTGACGGCCGCCCTGCGTCACCTCCACGCGGTCGTCGAGGACCACCGCCGCCACGGCTCCTGACGGCTCAGGCCCGGTCGAGAGGCCTTTCGAGCGTGCCGGTCACCGTATTGCCGTCATGGTCCTTCAAGGACGAGGACCAGGACTGACGAGGACCAGGAACGAGGACCAGGACTGGGGTCAGGACTCGTTCGGATGGATCGCCCCCGCCGTCGCCGTCAGCGGGGCGCCGCTGCCGCCCCAGCGCAGCGCGACGATCTCCGCGGCGACGGACACGGCCACCTCCTCGGGCGTACGGGCGCCCAGGTCCAGGCCCACGGGGGAGCGCAGCCGGGACAGCTCGCCCGGGGTGAGGCCGGCCTCCGTCAGCCGTCGCATGCGGTCGTCGTGGGTGCGGCGGCTGCCCATCGCCCCGATGTACGCGGCCGGCCGGCGCAGCGCCTCCTCCAGCAGCGGCACGTCGAACTTCGGGTCGTGGGTGAGGACGCAGATCACCGTGCGGTCGTCGGTGTCGGTGTCCCGCAGGTAGCGGTGCGGCCAGTTCACGACGACTTCGACGCCCTCGGGGAAGCGCTTCGGCGTGGCGAAGAGGGGGCGGGCGTCGCACACCGTGACCCGGTAGCCGAGGAAGTCGCCGATGCGGGCGACCGACGCGGCGTAGTCGATCGCGCCGAAGACCAGCATGCGCGGCGGGGGCGCGAAGGAGTGCAGGAAGACGGTGACCGCGTCCTCACGGCGTTCGCCGTGCGGGCCGTAGTGTCTGAGTCCCGTGGCGCCCAGGGCGAGTTCGCCGCGCGCGTCGGCCGTGACCGCCACGTCCAGGCCCGGCGTGCCGAGCGTGCCGGCGACCCGGTCGGGCCACACCGCGAGGGTGGCTCCGCGTGGCGCCGGCCCGTCGGTCACCGTGGCCACGGTCACCGGACGGCCGGCGGCGACCGACTCGGCGACCGCGCCGAAGGACGGATCCGACTCCGGGGTGACGGGCCGGACCAGCAGCGTGATCTCGCCGCCGCAGGTGAGCCCGACCGCGAAGGCGTCCGCGTCGCTGTACCCGAAGGTCTCCAGGCGGGCCTCCCCGCTCGCCACCACCTCCTGGGCGAGTTCGAAGACGGCCCCTTCCACGCAGCCGCCGGACACACTGCCCACGACCTCGTCCCCGGGACCCACGGCCATGGCCGCACCGGGATCGCGGGGCGCGCTGCGGCTGACCGCCACCACCGTGGCCAGGCCGAAGGGAGCGCGGGCCGCGTACCAGCCGCTCAGTGCCGGGAGAATGTCACGCACGATCCGCTCCTTCCACGCAAGCCGCGTCGGCTCCTCTCACCCTGTCACCCGGGTGAGCCGGGCGCTGATCGAGAACCTCCCGGACGCCACTGGTCGAGCGTTAATCCGTTGCGGCCGCGGCCCCGGACCTGCTGCACTTCAGGTGACCTTGTCACGCGTCACCGCACGAGCCAGGAGCACCAATGCGCGCACCGTTCATGTCCGCCCCGGAAGGAATGACCTCCTCTTCAAAGGACATGACGCTTCGTGCATCTGCTCAACCTCGGAATCCTCGCGCACGTCGACGCTGGTAAGACCAGCCTGACCGAGCGGCTGCTGCACTCGGTCGGGGTGATCGACGAGATCGGCCGTGTCGACGACGGGAACACGCAGACCGACACCCTCGCGCTGGAGCGCCGGCGCGGCATCACCATCAAGTCCGCCGTCGTCTCCTTCGCGATCGACGACGTGACCGTCAACCTCATCGACACCCCCGGACACCCCGACTTCATCGCCGAGGTGGAGCGGGTGCTCGGTGTCCTCGACGGCGCCGTGCTCGTCGTCTCGGCCGTCGAGGGCGTCCAGGCGCAGACCCGGGTGCTGATGCGGACCCTGCAGCGCCTGCGCATTCCCACCCTCGTCTTCGTCAACAAGATCGACCGTCGGGGCGCCGATCACGAGGGCGTGCTGCGGGCGATCTCCGAACGGCTCACGCCCTCCGCCGTACCGATGGGTACGGCCGGCGGACTCGGCACCCCGGGCGCCCACTTCGTCCCAGGGCTCGGCCCGGCCGCGCTCGACGTCCTCGCCGACCATGACGACGGCCTGCTGTCCGCCTATGTCGAGGGCACCGTCTCCGACGCCCGGCTGCGTGCCGCCCTCGTCGACGGGACGCGGCAGGCTCTGGTCCACCCGGTGTACTTCGGCTCCGCCGTCACGGGCGCGGGTGTGGACGAACTGATCGAGGGGATCAAGGAGTTGCTGCCCGCCGCCGACGGCGACCCGGACGGCCCGCTGTCCGGCACCGTCTTCAAGGTCGAACGGGGCCCGGCGGGGGAGAAGGTCGCCTACGCGCGGATGTTCTCCGGAACCCTGCGCACCCGCGACCGGATTCCCTTCGGCGACGCCCGCGAGGACGCCAGGATCACCGCGATCAGCGTCTTCGAACACGGCACCGACGTCCGCCGGGACACCGTTCCCGCGGGCCGGATCGCCAAGCTCCGGGGACTCGCCGACATCAGGATCGGCGACTCCCTCGGCGAACCCCGCAAGGCCTACGGCCAGGTCTTCGCCCCGCCGACCCTCGAAACCGTCGTCGTCCCCGGCCCGGGCACCGACGGCAGAGCCCTCCACCTCGCGCTCACCCGACTCGCCGAACAGGACCCGTTGATCGGCCTGCGGCACGACGAGGTACGGCGGGAGACCTCCGTGTCCCTGTACGGCGAGGTGCAGAAGGAGGTCATCCAGGCCACCCTCGCCGACGAGTTCGGACTCGATGTCACCTTCCGGGAGACCACGCCCCTGTGCATCGAGCGGCCGGCCGGCGCCGGGGCGGCGGCGGAGTTCATCAAGAAGGACGCCAACCCCTTCCTCGCGACCGTCGGACTGCGCGTCGACCCGGCGGCGCCGGGCACGGGGGTCGGATTCCGCCTCGAGGTGGAGCTCGGCTCCATGCCGTACGCCTTCTTCAAGGCCGTCGAGGACACCGTGCGCGACACCCTCGGCCAGGGTCTGCACGGCTGGCAGGTCACCGACTGCACGGTCACGATGACCCACTGCGGCTACTGGCCCCGGCAGAGCCACTCCCACCAGGGCTTCGACAAGAGCATGTCGAGCACAGGGGCCGACTTCCGCGGACTGACCCCGCTGGTCCTCGTCGAGGCGCTCAGGCGGGCGGGCACCCAGGTGCACGAGCCGATGCACCGTTTCCGCGTCGAGGCCCCGGCTGACACGCTCGGCGCCCTGCTGCCGGTGCTGGCCGCACTGCGGGCCGTACCGCAGACCACCGAGACACGCGGCGACACCTGCGGACTGGAGGGTGTGGTTCCGGCTGACCGGGTACATGAACTGGAGCAGCGGCTTCCGGGTCTCACCCGGGGCGAGGGAGAACTGGAGAGCGCCTTCGAGCACTACGCGCCCGTCACGCACGGCACGTTGCCGTGCAGGCCACGCACGGACAGCAACCCGCTGAACCGCAGGGAGTACCTGCTGAACGTGACGCGCCGGGTCGGCGGGTGAGGCCCGGCCGCCGAAGCGGATGCCAAAAGTAGAAACTTACTCAGCAGTCAGAACTGTTGACGTTGTCACGAAATCACCGGACTGTAATGGACATGCCGAATATACGCGCGCGTCTGCTCGTTGTTCTGGTTGTCCTCTCCGGATTCCTGACGGCGACGGGCGTGAGACCCGCCACCGCCGAAGCCCTCCCCGACTCCCTCTGGTTCGACGACACCCCCGTCACCGTGCAGGACGGCCGCTTCACCGACGGCCTCGGCCGCGAGGTCGTCCTGCGCGGCTACAACGTCTCCGGCGAGACCAAACTGGCCGAGAACAACGGCCTGCCCTTCGCCTCCGTCGCCGACGCGAAGAAGTCCGCGACCGCGCTGCGCGCCCTCGGCGGCGGCAACTCGGTCCGCTTCCTGCTCTCCTGGGCCTACGCCGAACCCGTGCGCGGCCAGGTCGACGAGGCCTATCTGGCCGCCGCCACCGCCCAGATGAGGGCCTTCCTCGACGCCGGTATCCGCGTCTACCCCGACTTCCACCAGGACCTCTACTCCCGCCACCTCTTCGACCCCGACAGCTGGTACACGGGCGACGGCGCCCCCAAGTGGGCCGTGGACGCCGGGAACTACCCGGACGAGAACTGCGGGATCTGCCTGTTCTGGGGCCAGAACATCACCCAGAACGAGGCAGTGAAGCAGGCGTCGTACGACTTCTGGCACAACGCGTACGGCCTCCAGGACGCGTTCCTCACCACCGCCCAGAAGACGATGGCGTACGTCAAACAGCACGTCAGCGCCGCCCAGTTCGCGGGCGTCGTCGGCTTCGACCCCTACAACGAGCCGCACGCCGGCGTGTACGACTCCGGGCAGACCAGCCGCGCCTGGGAACGCGACGTGCTGTGGCCCTTCTACGAGAAGTTCCGCGCCCGCATGGACACGGCCGGCTGGCAGGACAAGCCCGTCTTCGTCGAGCCGAACCTGTTCTGGAACGCCAACATCAGCTTCCAGAAGCAGGAGGGCGGACTGCTGGACGCCGGCACCCTCGGCCCGGACTACGTGTTCAACACCCACTTCTACGACCAGAGGGCCATCTCCGGGATCTTCATGCCGGGCAAGGCGGGGGACGGACAGTACTCGACCGACTTCGGCACGGTCCGCGACCGCGCCGCGGCCACCGACACGGCCGGGATCATCAGCGAGTTCGGCCACCCCTTGGCGGGCAACGTCTCCGACAAGGCACCCACCGTCCTCAAGGGGATGTACCAGGCCCTTGACTCCCGTCTGCCGGGGTCGAGTTGGTGGTCCAACCCGACCGCGTCCGGCCCGGTGCTCTCCGGCTCGCAGTGGCAGTGGGACATCTACAACGGACGTCACCACGAGTTGATGAACGGCAACCCCGACAAGGTGCTCACCGCCGGCGACGCCTGGAACGACGAGGACCTGTCGGCCGTACGCCTGAACGACTCGGGGACGGCCGTGCTGCGCCAGGACGCCCGGCTGCTCGACCGCCTCTACCCGAGCGCCACCGCGGGCACGACCGTCGCCTTCACCTACGAGGACCGCTCCCGCGACGGCTCCACCACCCTGACCTGGAACCCGGTACCGAGCTCGCTCCCGAACGTCTCCCGGCTGGTGGGATCCGGACAGTACGGACTGCTGCTGTGGCGCTCCGACGGCACGTCCGCGCCCACCGAACTGCACCTGCCGGCGACCTTCCCGACCGCGACCACCACGGTCGTCTCCGACCTGGGCACGTCCTACGCCCCGCCGGCCTACACCCGGACGACCCCGATCGCGGCGGCCCACGAGCCGGGCGGCACGGGCAGCCGCCGCCTCCTGCTCACCGCACCCGACAACGGCGTTCTGCACTACGCGCTGGTGACCAACGGGACGACCTCGCCCCCGGCGGACCTGCTCGCCGCGGCCAAGTCCGAACTGTCGGCGTGGGCGGCACAGCGGGCCGGCTGACCGCGCCCTGGAGTGGTGGTAGGCACGCTGCACCACTATGACAAGGCCGACCTGCTCACGCCGAGCGCACGCAGCCGGGCCGGATACCGCCTCTACGACGAGGCAGATCCGGCCCGGCTCCAGCAGATCCTCAGCGCCGGACGCGGCCGACGGGGATGACGTCCCGACGATTGGGGAAGTCCCGAACGCGTTTCCTTTCCCGCGGGTTGCCGCGGTGGTGCACCACGCCGGTGCGGGCACCGCGGCGGCCGGGCTGCGGGCGGGGTGCCCGCGGTGCCCGTGCCGGTGACGGCGGACCAGCCGTTCTGGGCGAGTCGGCCGGCCGCGATCGGTGCCGCCGCCGCCCCGATCCCCTTCACATCCCTCAGCGCCGAAGGGCTCGCCGACGCCCTCGGCCCGGTCGTGCGGCGGCAGACCTACGCGCGCGCCGCCTCGGTCGCCGCGCGGCACCTGGCGACCGAGGACGGGGCGGGTCAGGCCGTCAAGGCCCTTGAGCGGCTGACGGGTTGAGCCTCAGGAGGCCGTGCCCGTCCAGCCCGCTGTCACGTGGCCGAGGCGTACGCGCTGCGGGTGGTCGCCCACCGGGACGGACACCGTCTTCTTGCCGGTGGCGAAGTCGATGGCCGTGACCTGGTCGGCGCCGCTCTCCGAGACGACGCAGCTCTTGCCGTCGCCGCTGACGGTCGCCCAGTAGGGCTTGGCGACGGGCACGAGCGGGCCCTCCTGGAGCGTGGCCCGGTCCACGACGGTCGCGTAGTCGTCCATCGTGCCCGCCACGCACAGCTTGGAGCCGTCCGGCTTCATCGAGATGCCGTGGTGGCGCGAGTCGTTGACGAAGGTGGTGCGGTCGTCGCTGGTCGCCGGGTTCTTCGGCAGGGTCTTCGTCCGGGTGATCTTGTCGGTGGCGATGTCGTACTCGAAGAACCCGTTGAAGAACGACACCTGGAAGTACAGCTTGGACTCGTCCGGCGAGAAGACGGCGGGCCGTACCGCGTCGGAGTACTCCTTGAGGCCGATGGCGTCCAGCCGCTGCCGCATGTCGATGACCTTGACCTGCTTGTACGTGGTCGCGTCGACGACGGTGATGAGCCGGTTGCCCTTCGTCCAGTCCAGCCACGGCGCGTCGGTCGCGGTGTTCACGTCGCCGATGGACATGTTCCAGATGTACTTGCCGTCGTTGCTGAAGATGTTCTCGTGCGGCTTGTCGCCGGTGGCGAAGGAGCCGAGCTGCTTGCCGGTGACGATGTCCAGCACGTGCACGGTGTTCCCGGTCGACGCCGACACCGCGACCCGCTTGCCGTCGGGGGAGACCGCCATGTGGTCCGAACGGTAACCCGACACGGGGAAACGCCAGTTGATGCTCCCGGTGGCCAGGTCGATCGAGACGACGTCGGCGAAGCTCGGCCGCGAGACCACCACCGACCTGCCGTCCGGCGTGGAGTACATGTCGTCGACGAACTGGTCGTGGCCCTCGCCGACGCTGTTGCGGATGGTCATGAAGGCGATCCACCGGATCGGATCGGCGTTGATCTCCGCCATCCGCTGGTCCTTGTCGGGAATCACGTTGATCCGGCCGACCTTCGCGAAGTCCCCGGACGACTTGATGACGTCGGCGGTGCCCTCCCAGTTGTTGCCCACGAACATCACCTCGCGCAGGGCCGCGGTCGAGGAGTCCGGCGCGGCGCCGGCGACGGTCGCGGGGGCGGTGACGGCAAGGACCAGGGCGGCGGCCATGGAGCAAAGGTGCCTGGGTCTGATAGCAGGCATGACTGCTCTCTCCTCTGGGGTGGGCGGGTGCCGGGGGTGGCGACGAAATCTGAACACGGGTGCATTCAGAGTTGACTTACTCGAAAGTAAGGAGGGGGCGGCCTTCTCGGCAAGACCGCGTACACGACAAACTTGGTGTCCCACGACGGGCGAGGCAGTGAGGAGGGCACGGTGGCGGGCAGGCTCAAGGCGCCGAGCGGCCGCTATGGCGGCAAATCGGCCGAGGAACGGCAGGCCGAGCGGCGCCGCCGTTTCCTGGACGCCGCACTCCAGCTCTTCGGCGACGTCCCCGGATACCGCGGCACCACCGTCGCCGCGCTCAGCGAGGCCGCCGGGCTCTCCACGCGCCAGTTCTACGAGGAGTTCCGCACCCTCGAGGACGTCCTGGCCGCGCTGCACCTCCAGGTCAACGACTGGGCCGAGGAGGCCGTCCTCGCCGCGGTGCTCGGCGCGCAGCACCTGCCCCTCGCCGAACGAGCCGCCGCCATCTTCCGCGCGTACGCCGCGAACGTCACCGCCGACCCGCGCCGCGTCCGCATCACCTTCGTCGAGATCATCGGCGTCAGTCCCCGCCTGGAGGAGCAGCGCCTGGCCCGCCGCGCCCGCTGGGTCGACCTCGTGTGTGCCGAGGCGGAGGCGTTCGTCGCGCGGGGGGAGGCGGCGCCCCGTGACTACCGGCTCGCCGCGACGGCGTTCATCGGCAGCGTCAACGGCCTGCTGCACGACTGGAACGCGGGGTGGGTGGAGGCCACGCTGGACGAGGTGGTCGACGAACTGGTCCGGCAACTGCTGGGGATTCTGCAGCCGCCGGGGTGGGTGCCGGGCGGCTCCTTGCACCAGCCCGCCTAGGGCCTGTCCGGCGGATCAGGTCGCAGGAAATCGGCGGCGCGTACTCAACGCAGATGGGCGTGCCAGGCCCCGCGTCTGCGGCATGATCCGCCGGACAGGCCCTAGCCGCCCAGCCGGTTCACCGCGTCGAGCACCGGCGTCACCCCGTCCTCGCTCCGGATGCGCACCCCCAGCGCCCGCGCCCGCTCCCCGTACCCGGGTTCACGCGTGGCCCGTACGAGCGCCGAGGCCAGCGCGTCGGCCGTGAGGCGGCGCAGCGGCAGCGTGCGCGGGGCCACGCCCAGGCCGACCAGCCGCGCCGCCCAGAACCCTTCGTCGAACTGGATCGGCACCGGAACGGCCGGCACCCCCGCCCGCAGCCCGGCCGCGGTGGTGCCCGCCCCCGCGTGGTGGACGACCGCCGCCATCCGCGGGAAGAGCAGGGAGTGCGGGACCTCGTCGATGGTCAGCATGTCGTCGCCGGACGCCTCCAGCCCGGCCCAGCCGCGCTGGATCACCCCGCGCAGTCCGGCGGCCCGCAGGGCGCGCACGATCTCGGCGCCGAGCCGCCGCGGATCGGGCACGGTCGCGCTGCCCAGCCCGACGAAGACCGGCGGCGGCCCGGCGCCGACGAACTCCTCCAGCCGGGACGGGAGCCGGGTCCGACCGTCGTACGGCCACCAGTAGCCCGTCACGTCGAGCCCGGCCCGCCAGTCGCGCGGCCGGGCGACCACCAGCGGACTGAAACCGTGCAGCACCCGCCAGCCCTGCCGCTCCCGGGTCCGCAGCCCCGCGGTGGTACGTGCGCGGGGCAGCCCCAGCCGGGCCCGCACGGGCGGTACGGCCGCGGCGAAGACCTGCTCGACGGCCAGGCTCACACCCACCCCGGCGACCCGGTTGCCGAGGGGCCCCCAGGAGCCGACACCCAGCATCGGCGGGGGGAACTCCCGGGTGGGGGAGAGGGGTTGGAGGTGGACGCCCATGCTCGGCAGGGACAGCCCCTCGGCGATGGTGTGCCCCAGCGGGCCGAGGGAGGCGGCGAGGAGCAGCGCGTCGCTGGTGCGGGCCGCCGCCACCAGATCGTCGGTCATCCGCCCGGCCAGCGCCCGCGCCATCGCCACCACCCGCACCAGCTTGCCCACGCCGGTGGCGCTGCGGTGCAGCCCCCGCCCGCGAGCTGACTCCAGCTCCGCCCGTGGGTCCACCGGCAGCGGATGGAACCGCAGCCCCGCCCGCACCGCCAGTGGCTCGAACCGGGCGTGGGTGACCAGGGTGACCTCGTGTCCGGCCTGGGCCAGGCCGTGCCCCAGGCCGGTGTAGGGGGCCACGTCACCCCGGGATCCCGCCGTCATGATCGCTACGCGCACGACGGCCAGTATGGCGGAGGGGGCGCGCCATACCGGGCGAACGACCCGTGCACAACGGCGAGTTCACCCTTGTCACATCCGTTGACTTGCTCCTCCGGTGGCTCTACGTTCGGCGCGCACACCGTTCGAAGAACCGATCTCCGTTCGAAATCCCGACCGTCTCGGGTGTTCTTCCCGCACGAAGGAGCCGCATGTACCCCCCACCGCGTTCCCCCCGATCGGCCGTCAGAGGCCTGATGCAGCGCTGCAGAGCCACGGCCGTACGCGCCCTCGTCCTCGCCCTGACCGCGACGGCCGCCCTGCTGTTCGTCCAGCCGGCTCCTGCGCTCGCGGCGACGGCCCGTCAGATACCGGTGCCCACCGCCCCGATGGGCTGGGCCTCCTGGAACAGCTTCGCCGCGAAGATCGACTACAACGTGATCAAGCAGCAGGTCGACGCGTTCGTCGCCGCGGGCCTGCCCGCGGCCGGGTACAAGTACATCAACATCGACGAGGGCTGGTGGCAGGGCACCCGGGACGGCGCCGGCAACATCACGATCGACGAGACGGAGTGGCCCGGCGGGATGAAGGCCATCGCCGACTACATCCACAGCAAGGGCCTGAAGGCGGGCATCTACACCGACGCCGGCAAGGACGGCTGCGGCTACTACTACCCGACGGGCCGGCCCGCCGCACCCGGCTCGGGCAGCGAGGGCCACTACGAGCAGGACATGCTCCAGTTCTCGAAGTGGGGCTTCGACTTCGTGAAGGTCGACTGGTGCGGCGGCGACGCGGAAGGGCTCGACGCGAAGTCCACGTACCAGGCCGTCAGTGACGCGGTCGCGAAGGCCACGGCGACCACCGGACGCCCGCTCACCCTTTCCCTGTGCAACTGGGGCTACCAGAACCCGTGGAACTGGGCCCCGGGCCAGGGCGCGATGTGGCGGACCAACACCGACATCATCTACTGGGGCAACCAGCCCTCCATGTCGAGCCTGCTGACCAACTACGACACCAACCTGCATCCCACGGCCCAGCACACCGGCTACTACAACGACCCGGACATGCTGATGGTCGGCATGGACGGCTTCACCGCCGCCCAGAACCGCACCCACATGAACCTGTGGGCGATCTCCGGCGCCCCGCTCCTGGCCGGCAACAACCTGGCGACCATGACCGCGGAGACCGCCGAGATCCTGAAGAACCCCGAGGTCATCGCGGTCGACCAGGACCCGCGCGGCCTCCAGGGCGTCGAAGTCGCCGAGGACACCACCGGGGCGCAGGTCTACGGCAAGGTCCTGTCCGGCGCCGGCAACCGCGCGGTCGTCCTGCTCAACCGCACCTCCGCCGCCAAGAACATCACCGTGCGCTGGTCGGACCTCGGCCTGACCAACGCCAACGCCACCGTCCGTGACCTGTGGACGCGGTCCAACATCGGTACGTACGGCACGAGTTACACGACGAGTGTCCCGGCCGGCGGCTCGGTGATGCTCAAGGTCACCGGCGGCACCGAGGCGGCGAGCAGCACGTACACCGGCACGTCGAGCTTCACCGGCGTGGTCGCCGGGAGCACCGGCCTGAAGACGGTCGACGTCTCCTACACCAACAACACCTCCACCGCCCGGACGGGCACCCTCCAGGTCAACGGCCAGACGCCCACCAAGGTCTCCTTCCCGCCGACCGGATCCAGCCCGGGCACGATCTCCGTCGCGGCCTCCCTGTCCAAGGGCTCCGCCAACACACTGGCCTTCTCGGGGGCGTCGGGCATCGACTCGATCACCGTCAGACCCCTGCCCGGCACGAACGGCACACTGGCCGTCGGCCAGGAGTCCGGACGCTGCCTCGACATCTACGACAACACCATCACCAACGGCACCCAGGCCGAGCTGTGGGACTGCAACGGCGGCCAGAACCAGTCCTGGACATACACCTCCCGCAAGGAACTCGTGGTGTACGGCAACAAGTGCCTCGACGCCTACAACCTCGGCACCACCAACGGCACCAAGGTCGTCATCTGGGACTGCAACGGCCAGGCCAACCAGCAGTGGAACGTGGGCAGCGACGGCACCCTCGTCAACGTCAACGCGGGTCTCTGCCTCGACGCGAACAACAACGGCACGGCCAACGGCTCCCTGCTCGTGCTGTGGACGTGCAACGGCGGCGCCAACCAGAAGTGGACGTTGACGTAACGTCCGCCCCGGACGAGACACACCACCTCGGCCACCGCGGCGCCGCCAACAGGCGGCGCCGCCTGCTCAGATCACGCGGAAGAGATCGGCGGCCGCGTGGACGTCGGTGAGGTCCTCGACGCAGCGCAGGTTGTCGCACAGGGCGTCCAGGACCGAGTCGGCCTCGGCGACCCGCGGGGCGCCGATGGCCACGCCGAAGACGCGGAGGCCCAGCCGGTGCTTGGCGTCGTTCCAGCCGCGCATCCACTGCTCGGTCACGCCGCAGTCGTCGTCGGTGAGCATCACGATGTCGCCGCGCATGCGGGCGGCGTCGTTGAACTCCTCCGCCAGCAGTGCGCAGGCCGCAGACAGCGGCCTCTGGTAGCTGGTGCCGCCGCCGAGGAAGGTCTCCGCGAATTCCAGGGTCCGGGCGATCGGGGCCGGCTGGCCGGCCGGGAAACGGAAGACCTGGAGCTTGTCGGCGGCGGAGAACAGGATGCCGACGAAGTCACGCCCCGCGTGCCGGGCCTGATCCAGCAGCGCCAGGGCGCACGCCTTGGCCCACGCCTCCCGGGTGACTCCGCCGGGCCCCGCCTCGTACATCGAGTGCGAGGTGTCGACGCACGCGATGATGGCCCCCTGGCCGGTGGTCTGCTCTCCCTGGCTGTCGTAGAGCATCAGCTCCCCGGCGGCGTAGCGCGCGGCGAACACCGCACGCAGCTCGGGCAGGCCGAGGTTGGCCAGCTCGGAGGGGATCACGCGGGAGAGGTCGTCGCCGAGGGTGACGCCGACCAGTTCCCCGGTGGCGTTCTCCACCCTGCGGGCGCGCTCACCGCCGGCCATCTGCCGGAAACGGCCGATCAGTTCGGCCCACTGGGCGAGACGACCGGTGCGCAGCCGCTCGGCGAGGCGGGCGCGCCGGTCGAACGGCAGCCGCTCCAGCTCGCCGGGACCGACGCCCCAGGCCCGCATCAGCGCGGCCTCCTCCCGCACGGCCTCGGCGGCCTTGGCCGCCGCGTTCCGCGCGGCGGCCCGGATGCCGGGGGCCGCCGCCGCGAGGGCCTGCGCGGCGTCCCGGGCGGCCTCCCGCGCAGCGGCCTCGGCGGCTTCCGCGGCCTCGATCGCCTGTTGCACGGCGTCGGCGGCCGGGGCCGGCACAGCGCCTTCCTCGCCTTCCTCGTCGGCCTGGTCGGCGGCCCGCTGGAGCGCCTCTCCCACGGCATTCGCCGCGCCTTCGGTGTCCTGCTGCGCCTTCTTCGCCCGCTCGGCCTGTTCCTGGGCATCCCGGGAGCGCTCCACCATCTCGCGCAGCGTGGCGGCCTGGGCGAGCACGGCCATGGCGGCGGCGTAGGGATCGCCGGCCGTCTCGCGGTGCAGCTCGGCGAACTCCGGTGACTCCACCAGCGCGGTGACGACCTGGTGGTTGACCAGCCGGGAGGGGTCCATCTCCGCGCGCTCGCGCAACCGCGGGTTGACCTTGTAGGCGGCCAGGAACGCGTCGGTCAGGAGGTCAGTGGCGTAGGTGGTGTGGTTGGTGTGGTCGTAGCGCTCGTTCAGCTCCTCGGCCAGCTCACGCAGTCCGGCCGACCGCTCGTAGGTGTCGCGCCAGGTGATCCGGTCGAACCGGTCCGCGACGACGACCGTCGTGTGCCGTTCGGGAGCGGCGGTGGACAGGCCCAGCCACCTCCCGGCCCGGCTCGCCAGCTCGTTGAGTTCGCTCGGTGTCTCGCCCATCGCCCTGATCCCCGGTGTTCAAAGCTGGGCCTGCACCATGCAGTATTGGCTCGATCGTGTGATGGTCGACTCCCGGGCTTGCGGCTTCCTGAGCCGTTCGGGCTACGCTGATCGCGCGATCTGGGACGCCGGGTACGGCGCCAGCGTGCGGGGCCCCCGCTCCATCGGAGTAATGGTTCGGGGCCTCCCCGTCGCCTCTGGCCGCACCCATGTAGCCAGGTCGTGAGGGAACCGGCCTCCCGGGCCCGGACCACGGACAGGATCCGTGTCGCCGTTCCGGGGCTGAGTACGCCGGGGACCAGTGCGCCCAAGACCGTTCGGGGCGTGCGGCTGAGTAGGCTCACTCTTGCTCAGTCCCCAGGAACGGTTGACCAGGTGCAGCACCTCGCGCTCGACGGTCGGCAGGTCGGTCAAGGCGACCGCTCGGCGGCCGTCGAGGAACGCGGACGCCTGGAGCAGGCCCACCGCCTGCCGCCAGCGGCGGTCGGAGGCGACGAGTTCCTTGCGGCGCAGGGCGGCCCGCAGCGTGCACACCGCGTCCACGATTCCCTCGGGGACGTCCACGGCGGGGACGGCCTCGGTCACGGCGTGCTGCAACGCGGCCAGCTCGACGGTGGTCCGGGCCGGTGCCACGGGGCGGCTGACGGCGGAGCGGACCAGCGCGGCGAAGTTCGAGGGATCCGCCAGGTACCCGACCTCGATCCGCACCAGCAGCCGGTCGTAGATCGCGGCCGTGTCCTCCCCGCTCGGCAGCTCGTTGCTCGCCGTGATGGCCCCGATCAGGGGGCAGCGGATCGGCTCCCCGCCGCTCTCCGGGTGGTAGATCCGCTCGTTGAGGAAGCCCAGCGTCTCGTTCAGCGCCGCCGTGGAGCACTTGAAGATCTCGTCGATGAACGCGACATGCGCGGTCGTGGCACGGCCTTCGTAGACCTGGCGGTACTCGCCCCGGGCCAGCGCGGCGACGTCGACGGGACCGAACATCCTGGTCGGCGCGGTGAACTTGGACAGCAGGATCTCCCAGTACGACGCCCCCTCGACCCGGCCGGTGAGCTCCCGGGCCAACTCGGACTTCGCCGTTCCGGGCGGGCCGAGCACCAGCGAGTGCTGTCCGGCCAGCAGCGTCACCACCAGCGTCCGCACCACGTCGGCCCGCTCGTAGAAACGGTCCGACAACTCATCGCTGATCACCCGCAGTCTCTTGGCCGTGTCCTGCGCGTCCATGGTCAACTCCTTGCCTGCGGCGCCCCGGTCGGGCCGAAGAGACGGGCCTGTGTCCGAGCAAGATAACTTGACGGCCGCGCTCGCCCCCGGGACGGGAGCGACGAGCGTCACCCAGGACGGGTGTGACGATCACGAAGGTGCCGGACACGAACGGAACATGAGCAACGACGAGGACTTCGCCGCTGCCTATCGCGAGCACTACTGGGCGGTCAGCCGCTATGTCGCGCGGCGGTTGGACGGGCGTACCAGCGAGGTGGAGGAAGTGGTGGCGGACGTGTTCACGGTCGCCTGGCGCCGCCGGGCCGACCTTCCGGCGTCCCCCCTGCCCTGGCTGTACGGCGTGGCACGCAACTGCCTGGCCAACGCGGTACGCGGCCGCGGGCGCCGCCGACGGCTCGTCGACCGGCTCGGCAACGACGACACCGTGCACGGGCGGCACATCGCGGCAGGCCCCGACGCCGAGACACCGGGCGGCTGGGTGCACGACGCGCTCGCCCGGCTCTCCCCGGCCGACCAGGAGGTGCTGCGCCTGACGGCGTGGGAGGAACTCGGCATCGACGAGGTGGCCGTCGCCCTCGGCTGCGGCCGACGGGCCGCGTCGATGCGGCTGCACCGGGCCCGCCGCCGGCTGAGAGCCGAGATCGACCGCCTCCACCCCCCGCTCGCCGCCGGCGCACACCCGTCCAACCCGTCGAAGGAGCACGGCCATGGCTGACGAACTGGAACTCCTGCGCCGCGCCAACCCGGTCCCGGTCGACGCCCCCCACTTCGGCGACGGGCCCCTGGACCATCACGCCGAGCGGCAGCTGAACCGGCTCCTGCACGGGCAGACCCCCGGCCCCCGCAGCCGCGCCCGGCTGGCCTGGGGCCTGGTCGCCACCGCCGTCGTGGCCGCCCTCGCGCTGACCCTCGTACTCGGCGGCCCCAACACACCCCCCGCGGTCGCGGCCCCCCGCCCGCTGGTCGTGCGGGCCGACTCCACCCCCGTACCCCTTCAGCTGCTGGCCGAGCGTGCCGGGCAGGACGCGGCCGACGGTTCGCCCGGGCTGCGCAAGGGCACGCACGTCCTGACGTGGAGCATGGGGATGTCGCAGGACAAGCCCCCGGTCACGTTCGCCGAGGAGCGGATCGTGCGCTGGAAGGCCGACGACACGCACACGGAACTGGTCGTGGCGACCGATCCGAGGCATCCCGGCCGGCCGGTCCTGTCCGACGAGGACGGCGAACCCCGCCTGGTGGCGGACGGACACGTCATCAGCAGACAGACCTTCGGGCCGAGCTGGAGCGACGCGCCACCCGAGTCGGCGCCGCCGCACGACCCGACGCGGCTGCGCGCCTATCTGCAGGAGGCGGGGTACCGCGATACGCCGCTCAGCACGCCCCAACTGCTCGACGCCGTCGACGTGTTGCTCGATCACTGGACCCTCGGCGCCCGCGAGAACGCGGCGCTCGTCCGGCTCCTCGCGGATGCCGAGGGGCTGCGGCCGGTCGGTCAGGTGACCGACCGCCTCGGTCGGCGTGGTCAGGCGTATGTGTACGACGGTTCCGGCGCCCGCCGCATGCTGATCATGGACCCGGCCACGGGGGCCGTCCTCGGGCTGGAGAGCACCGCCACCGTCGCCGAGCCCGAGTGGGGCCTCAGGACCGGAGACGTCATGGAGTACAGCGCCTGGATGCGCTGATTCACACCCCGAGTTGCCGGGTGGCCGCGTCCACGGTCTGCTCCAGCAGCGTGGCGCTCGTCATCGGACCGACACCGCCCGGCACCGGCGTGATCAGGCAGGCCCGTTCCACGGCGGAGCCGACGTCGACGTTGTACCCGGCGTCGACCACCACGGCGCCGGGCTTGCCTGGCGAGCAGCAGCATGCCGACCGGCTTGCCGAGGATCGCGCTGCGGCGTCGTCAGTAACAAAGCCAGGGCCGCCGTCCTGACGATCCACTCCTGAGCTGAGTCCACGGGATCGCCCAGGCGCACGGCATTCGTTCACGGCGGGCCGCTCCCCGGTGGTGCTCAACCTCAGCGCCGGTCACGGCCCGCCGACAGCCTGACCTCCTGCTTCGGCTACTCGTCCCAGGCCTGGACCATGGTCTGGTCGGCGATCTTCCCGTCCCGCAGCGACACCATCGACTCGGAGAACACGCGTACCCCGTCGGAGTACTCGCAGCTCTCGGTGAAGGCGACGCGGTCTTCCTGGACGACGCACTGCTCGAGCTTGTGCGCCTTGATGTCGCGGCTGTACACGTCCTCGAGCATCTCGCCGATCTCGTCCCGGCCGTGCAGGACCTTGGGGTGGCTGGGCTGGGTGTTGCGGTCCACGACGCGTATCTCCGCGTCGTCCGCGTAGAGCGACAGAAGATTCGCCGCAGTGTGTCCTTCGATGGCCTGACGCAGGGTTTCGGCGTCGAAGCCGGAGCGTGCCGCACTGCCCATGGTGTGACCTCCTTCAAAAGGCCGCGGCCCGGCGCGGAGCGGGCCGGCGAGGGGCCTCTCCCTTCGAGGCTCCTCCGCCCCGGCGGGCTCGGCAAGCGCAGTCCGCGCGCTGCGCCTCACGGGTGAGCGGCAGCGGCCGCCCGTGTCCGGCAGGGCTCCTTAGGCGTTGCTGAGGGCATGATCTCAACACGACGTATCGTCGCCGCCGTGGGTCTTGCCGTCGGGGTCACCGGCCTCGCCGCTCCCCTCGCGAACGCGGCCGACGCGGCTGCCCCGGGTACCGGTCAGCTGAACCCCATCGCCACGCTCGACTCGCTCGTCGTGAGCGACCTTCCCGCGGAGCACAAGGGCGAGGTCCCGCGGATCTCGGAGCAGCTGGCCGCGCTCAACCGGGTCAACGAGCTGAACAAGCTGAACGAGCTGCACCAGGTCACCGACCTCGTCGCCCCCGTCACCGGGCTGCTGCCCGCTGTCCAGGCCTGACCGTTCCCGCCTGCTCCCCGAGGGCCGCCCGGATCTCTCCGGGCGGCCCTCGACGCGTGTCTGCGTCTCATCGCGCGGGAGGGGCGTCCAGGAAGTGGAAGCCGGGCCGGGGGTGCATCAGGAAGTCGTGGTGGGAGATGTTCCACGCGTAGGCACCTGTCAGCGAGAACGCCACCCGGTCACCGGCCTTCAGCCCGGGCGCGGGCACGCGTCGGGCCAGCACGTCCTTCGGTGTGCACAGCTGTCCGGCCAGGGTGATCCGCTCGCCCACGGACTCCGATCGCGGCCACGGATGCGGCCAGGCGTCCACCGGAAGTACGGAACACGGCTGGTCGTGCCCCTTCGTCGCCGGGGTGCGCAGATGGTGGGTGCCGCCCCGGACGACGGCGAACTCCTCGCCGTGACTGCGCTTCACGTCCAGTACCTCCGTGGCGTACCAGCCGCAGTACGCCGTCAGGGCCCGCCCCGGCTCGATGCGCAGGGTGAGTCCGGGGTGCGCCTCGGTCAGCCGGGCGAGGCCCTTGCCGTACGCGGCCCAGTCGAAGCGGTGTCCGGGACGGGTGTAGTCGACGGTCATGCCGCCGCCGACGTTCACCTCGGCGAGCGGCACACCGAGGTCCGTCGCCCACGAGACGACGGACTCGGCCACGGCCAGCTGCTCGACCGCCGCCAGGCCGCTCGCCAAGTGGGCGTGGACGCCGCGCAGTTCGAGGTGCGGGTAGGTGCCGTCGGCGAGCGCGCGGACTGCTTCGAGAGCCTGGGCGGGGTCCATACCGAAGGGTGTGGGCCTGCCGCCCATCGCCAGCGAGCTGCCCGCCAACGAGCCGTCGGCGACCGGCAGGTTGACACGGGGCAGCACCGGCACCCGCCGCCCCGGAGCGACGCGCCGCGCCAACTCGGCCAGCATGCGCAGCTCGTACATGCTCTCCACGTGGAAGCGTTCGACTCCCTGCTCCAGCGCGGCCGTCACCTCGTCCGGCGTCTTGCCGGGACCCCCGAAGGCGAGCGGCCGACCCGGTACCGCCCCGGCGACGTGGGCGAGTTCACCGCCCGAGGAGACCTCGTAGCCGTCGACGTACGGACCGAGCGCGCCGAGGATCTCCGGCTCGGGGTTGGCCTTCGCGGCGTAGTACAGCTCGACCCGCTCCGGGAGCGCGGCCCGCACGGCGGCGACGTGGGTGCGCAGTGCGGCCAGATCGTAGACGTACGCGGGAAGTTCACTGGACGGCAGGGACAGAACGCGGTCGCGGACCGCGGGCGTCGGATCGGTCATCGGGTGCTCCCGGTCGTGTCGCGCAGGATGCCCTCGGCGAGAGGGGACGGCAGCCGGACGTATCCGGCCGCGCGGTCGGCCTTGCGCTCCCAGCGGGTGAGCAGGTTGGCCTTGGCGGGCAGCGGCACCCCGGCGAGCAGGGCGGCCAGGCGCGGCGGACAGCCGCTCCGGTCGGCGTACGCCCGCAGGGTGTCCCGCATCCGGCCCCACAGCGCGGCCTCGGCCCGCGGGTGCAGGTCGGCGAGGGCGGCGAGCAGCTCGGCGGCATGGTTGACCAGCAGGCAGTACACCACCCGGTCCCAGCCGCGCTGTGCGTCGTACGTCATCGGACCCGCGACCTCGGGCGGCAGCGCGGCGAGCGTGTCCGCGTGGTGCTCGGGGACCAGCTTGGCGCCCTCCAGGTCGCGGAAGAGGACCTGGACGGGCATGCCGTCGCCGTCGACGCCGATGACGACGTTCTGCAGGTGCGGCTCCAGGACCAGTCCGTGGTCGAAGTAGGCGGCCAGGACCGGCGGGAGGAGGAGGCCGAGGTACGCCGACCACCAGTCCAGGGCCCGCCGCTCGTCCGCACCGGCCAGGAGGCGGGAGATGTGGGCGGCGCCGGTCGGGTACTCGTCGGCGACCGCGGCGGCCAGCAGGGGAGTGGTGCCGGGCGCGAGCCGGCGCGGCAGGCCTTCGCGGACGATGACGCCGAAGCCCTCCAACAGCGCCCGGTCCGGTGTCCCGTCGGGGCCCGGGAGGGCGAGCGAGCGGTAGGCGGGCTCGCGGAGCACGGCGCTGCCGGGGAAACGCTCGGCGAGGTCGGCGAGTGCCGGGGCCAGGGCGCGGGTGAGGGCGACCGCGCCGGACAGCTCGTAACTGCTGTTCTTACGCACGCAGTTGGTGATCCGCACGTTGAGGCTGAACTTCAGGAACGTCTCGCCGTCGTACAGCGTGCGCACGGAGGCGGTCGCGGCGAAGGGCTGTCCGCCGGGTCCGAGGTCGAGGATGTCACCGGCCGCGAGGGCGGCGCGCAGCGCGGGGTGCTCGCCGAGTGTCTCGTACTGCCAGGGGTGGGCGGGCAGCAGCCGGTAGCCGTCCGGGACGTCCTCGCGCTGCCGGTCCAAGGGGGCGACGGCCGCGGGGTCGGTGTACTCCTCGGCGATCAGGTGGCTGCGGACCGCGAGGTGGCGCAGCGGGAAGGCGGCGCCCGCCTCCGGGGCGTACGCGGACCAGGCGCGCGGGTCGCCGGTGCGGGCCTTGGGTGTCGGGTGGAAGCGGTGCCCGAACAGCAGCGACTGCTCGGAGGCGAGGTAGGCCGACAGCCGGTCCTCCGGGGCTCGGTCGGCATGTACGGCGGTGTCGGCCCGTACGGCCGTCAGGGCGGTCCTGATCGCCGAGTGGCTGGAGGCGATCTGCTCCAGGAACTCCTCGTTGCGCACGCCGGTGCGCAGCCACAGCTCGTCGTGGGTGCACTCGGCCAGGCGTCGCCAGTCCATCTCCGCCCAGCCGCCCTCGCGCCGCTCGCTCACCGGGCCGGTGAACCGGTGTGCGCCCAGCAGCGAGGTGCGGCGCAGCGCGACGCGCAGCAGGACACCGCGGCGCGGCAGCCGCAGCAGCAGCCGGCCGTCGGTCACGACGGACTGGCGTTCGGGGCCAGACACCTCGCGCAGCAGACAGTTGAGGAGCGTATGGGCCACCGCCTCGTCGGCGGTGGGCAGTGCGGCGGGAGCGACGGGCGTCCGCCCGGGCTCGAACGAGGTCGAGAGCTTCGGGGAGCTCGCGGGCGAGTGGGTCAGCGAGGGCATCAACGGCTCCAGCGGGTGCGGAACTTCAGCGGGGGGAAGGTGACGGCGAGGACGATGACGGCGGCAGCGGCACCGCCGGTCAGTACGGGTGCGGCCGGACCGAAGCGGGCACTGTCCGCCGCCACGGCCACGCCGGCCGGTGGCCCCAGCGCCGCGAAGGACGACACGAAGCAGCAGCCCGCCACCGCGTGCACCCGGCCCCGGCCGGGTGAGGACCGCGCCAGGCGCAGGGCTTCGGCGCTCATGCGCGATCCCGGGCGTTCAGCAGGTAGTTGGGGCCGGTGGTGTAGTGCTTGTTGATGTCGGCGGCGCCCGACCGCTCCTTGGACAGCAGGGTCCCGGCCGTGACCATCGCCTTCACCGGCAGCGTCGGCGCGTCCAGCACGCGGGCGCGCAGCGCCGCCCCGGCGTCCCCTGCCTCTGCCTCTGCCGCGAGCCTGTCGACGGCCTCCGTCAGCCGCTCCCGCACCAGCCCCAGCAGCGTGGTCAGTGGGGCGCGACCCCGCCGGGCGAGCCCGAACGCGTAGGCGCCCGCGCACAGATGGACGGTGATGGTGGCGAAGAGGTCGGCGACCGGCCCGTCGCCCCGGCCGAGGGTCCGTACGTCGTCGAAGCCCCACGGCCCGGGGAGTACGGCGTCCAGCCGTTCGGTGTTGACCCGGGGACCGTCGTTGTCCTTGAACAGCAGCCGCACACTGCCCGGTCGTAGCACCAGCGAGATGTTCTGCTGATGCGACTCCAGCGCGATCCCGTACCCGAACAGGGTCGTCTGCCAGTCGAACAGCAGCGTCAGACAGGCGTCGAGGAGAGCGAGGGGGTCCCCGTCGTGGAAGCGGTCGGCGAGGTGGTCGACGACCGGCCGTCCGTCGGGGGCCTCGGCGAGGAGCGCCGCCATCGGTACGACCACCGAGTCGTCGAGCCCGGCCGGATACAGGCGGCACAGGACGGCGAGCAGCTCGTGCCCGGCGTGTGCGTACGTGGTCTCGTCGGCGTGCAGGATGGTGTCCCGGAAACGGGGTTCACGGGCGATCACCGCCTCCAGCAGCCGCTGCCCCACCGCACCGTCGACGAGCGTCCCGGGTTTCACGGACCGTTTGTTGCGCAGGCCCAACGTGGCCGTGGCCAGGGGCAGTTTGAGATGCAGGGCCGGATCCGCGACCGTTGCCACGGTACGCATCGACAGCGTCGGGACGACGTCGAGGTGGGGCCGGCCGACGAGCACGGCGCTGTCCGCGAGGCCGGTGGTCCGCAGCGCCTCGTCGAGCGGGGCGCCGAGCGTCAACGGGTGGACCGGTAACGTCAGATGGGTGCTCTGCAGCTCGGGCAGACCGAGCACCGCCGGTGACGGCCAGACCTCCGGAAGCGTCCCCGTCAGGGTGACCGCGTCCCGGGGCACGGCGAGCCAGCGCAGCGCGAACCGGGGATGGAACTCGGGTGCGTACGCGCGCAGTTGGGCATCGGTGAGCCCCGCACGTCCGCGTGCCGTCGGGTAGACGGGGTGGTCGAGCCGGGCGGCGAGCGTGTCGTACGCCAGTCCGGCGGTCAGGCCGGTCCAGCGTGCCGGGTCGGCGCCGTGCCGGGCGGTCAGCAGCCCGGCCACCCGCGTCCGCGTCGCCGCGTGCAGCCGCAGTGTGGCCAGCGTCTGCCGGCACTCCTCGGCGAACGCGTCGAAGCCGCCCCGGTCCTCGGGCTCGGCGAGCGCACGCAGCGCGCCGAGCACGCTGTCGTACGAGGTCAGCTCGATGCCGTCCGACTCGCGCACGAGGAGCGGCAGCCGGGCGGCGTACACGCACTGGTAGCCGTCCTCGGCGACCGGCAGCAGCAGGGCGTCGCCCTCCGGTGTCGCAAGGCGCAGCCAGTCGCCGTCCGGCCGGTGCGCGAGCGTGCTCCGGGTGCGCAGCCCGACAACGTCCTCGCGCAGAAGGGCGCTCAGCACGCGGGTGAGCAGCTCCGCGGCGCAGGGGTCCGTGGGGGCGGGCGCGGTTGCGGGCGGATCGGTGGTCGCAAAGGTCGCAGCGGTCGTAGGGGGCGTAGCGGGCGCGGCCGGACCGGCCGTCGGCGCGGTCACGGCTGGATCTCCCAGTGCCGGGCGGCCAGGAACTCGGCCGAGACGCGGTCCACCGTCGACTGGTCGGTGCCGGCGGCCCGCAGGACACCGAGATAGTCCCGGTTGGTGCGGTACAGCTCGTGCCGCTCGCCCACCGCACGCAGTGGACGGTACGTCAGATGCACGTCGCCGACGGTGAGTTCGGTGGCGGCGGGGGCCCCGACGAGGGTTCCGGCGCGGTCGGCGCACGGGTACTCCACGCGCGCGGCCCCGTCACGGCGGGCGCCCAGGTCGGCGGGGAGCGGCTCGCCCAGGTGGGTGCGCAGGATGTGCTCGAAGAGCGGTACCTCCAGCAGCCGGGCCAGCAGCAGGTCGCACTGGTCGCCGATGGCACGGTAGTTGACCTCGATGATCCGCGCCCGGCCCGCGTCCAGCACGAACTCGGTGTGACAGGCTCCGAACCCGACGCCGAGCGCGTCCAGTTGTGCCAGGACCTGCGTGACGACCGGCTCGGGGTGGGCCGGGAGGAAGGTCATGCTCTCCTCGACGAAGTACGGCGGCGCCGACAGCTGGGTGTGGAAGCCGCCCAGGACATGGCGGGCGGCGCCGTCGCCGAGGGTCTCCAGGGTGTACAGCTCGCCGGGGAGGTACTCCTCCACGACCAGGACGGCACCCGGGCGCCGGTCAAGGATCTCCTTGGAGCAGGCGACCAGTTCTTCGGCGTTCTCGACGAGGACGACGTCCTCGCTGGCCACGCCCTCGCGCGGCTTGAGCACACAGGGGTACGGCGCGTCGAGCGCGGCGGGTTCGGTGAGCTCGGCCGACCACACGCGGTCCATGCCGGCCGCGGCGAGCCGGCGGCGCATCTCGGCCTTGTCCTTGGTGCGCAGCGTGGCCCGCCAGTCCTTGCCGGGAAGGCCGAAGTAGGCGGCGGCCAGGGCGGCCTGGGTCTGGAGGTGGTCGCTGTTGGTGAAGACGGCGTCGGGCCGGTGGTGCGGGGAGATCCGGGTGATCACGGCCCGGAAGTCACGGACGTCGCACCCCAGGATCTCGACGTCCGGATACGTGGCACGGTGCGCGGCGGGCTGGTCGGTGAGGACGGTGACGTCCAGGCCCAGCCGGGCGGCGGCGGGCAGGAAGCCCTCGGTGACGGAGTCGGTCGGGTTGAGGGCGAGCAGGTACAGACGCATGACTGAGGAACAACTTCCGCTAGCGGGCGGGGGCCGGGGCGAGCCGCGTCCGCGAGCATCTGATCCGCGCCCCGCGCAAGGGCTCCGAAACCGGCCGGGAAGAGAGGCATGTGCCTGAGGGCACGAAAGGGCACACCTGTGTCGGGTGCGCCCGGGTGGGTCGCAGTCACGAGGCGTGAGCTTAGGTGAGGCTTGCTTTAGTTCTCAAATGGCCATGGCGCCCCTGTGACGTGCGGGTTCTCGGGTCGGGGCAGGAGGACCCCTTTGATCAGCTCGCCATGATCTTATGGGTAAGGTAAGCCTTGCCTATCTCGATCCGCCGATTTCCTGCTCTGGAGCGCCGATGTCCGTGGCCCTGACGATCCCGCCGGACCGTGCCGTCTCCCACGCCCTCGCCGACGCGTACCGGCGACTGTCCGACGCCTGCGAGGCGCTCGCCGTACGGATCGGGGAACCGGGCGACGGGGGCGCTCAAGCAGGCGTGTCGGCAGCGGAACTGACGTCGGATCCCAGCGCGCTGGACGCCTTCGTCGATGCCGAGGCAGCCCGGATCGAGGACCGCTATGGGATCGTCCCGCGCCGCCATGTCGCCGCCTCCCGCGCCCTGCACGACTACGCCTGGTCCGTCGGGCTGCTGATGGGCGGGGTCTGGTATCTCGACCGGCGGGTGCCCCGGATCCGCCCCGAGGATCTCCGCCTGGACCTCGCCTCCGGCAGCTTCGTGATCACCCCCGGCAGCGAGCTCGCCTGTCTCGCCGGCGACCCCGCGGCCGCTCTGCCCGGTGTGCTGACGCTCCCTCAGGAGGAGCAGCTGCGGGCCGCGTTGAGGATGGCGGTCGCCGATCACATGCGCCCGCTGCTGGCCGCGATCGGCCCGACCGTACGACGCGGCGCGCGCACCCTGTGGGGCATGGTCTCCGACGACCTCGTCTCCGGCATCTGGTACCTCGGCCGGATGCTCGGCCAGGAGGGCGACGCCCTGCGGGCCGCCACCGAGGTCCTGCCGGCCCCCGTGCCGCCGTACCCCTCCGGCGCCGACTTCCGCCAGCTGGTCGGCGACGACGGCCGACGGCACGTCACCCGCACCCGCGCCGGCTGCTGCATGTTCTACGCGATCCGCCCGGCCGAGGCCTGCGTGACCTGCCCCCGCACCGGCGACGCGGAACGGCTGCGCCGACTCGAGAACTGAGCGGCCGGACGGCTCACCCGGCCGTCGCCAGGAACTGCGTGGCGGCCAGCTCCGCGTACAGCGGGTCGGCGGCGACCAGTTCACGATGGGTGCCCACGGCCCGTACCCGCCCCGCGTCCATCACGACGATCCGGTCCGCCATGGTCACCGTCGACAGCCGGTGCGCCACCACGAGCACCGTCGTCGTACGGGCGACGTCCGCGACGGTGTCGCGCAGCGCCGCCTCGTTCACCGCGTCCAGCTGCGAGGTGGCCTCGTCCAGGAGGAGCAGCCGCGGGCGCCGCAGCAGGGCGCGGGCGATGGCGACCCGCTGGCGCTCGCCGCCCGACAGCCTGGTCCCGCGATGCCCGACGAGCGTGTCGAGACCGGCGGGCAGCCGGGCGACCATCGCGTCGAGCCGGGTCGTCTTCACCACCCGTGCGACCGCGTCCTCGTCGGCCTCCGGGTTGCCCAGCAGCAGATTGTCCCGCAGCGAACCCGACAGGACGGGGGCGTCCTGTTCCACGTAGCCGATGGCGGAACGGAGCCGGGGCAGATCCCAGTCCGCGAGGTCCCGGCCGTCCAGCGTCACGGTCCCGGACTCCGGGTCGTAGAACCGCTCGATGAGCGAGAAGACGGTGGTCTTGCCCGCCCCGGACGGCCCGACGAACGCCGTCATGCCCTGCGCGGGCACGTCGAAGGTCACCCCGTGATGGACGTACGGCAGGTCCTCGGCGTACCGGAACCGGACGTCCGCGAAGGCGACGGACGCGGGCTCCGCGCCCGTGGACGGCAGCGGCGCGGGCTCGGCCGCCGGTTCGGCGGGCAGCCGCATCGCCTCCTGGATGCGGGTGAGGGCGGCGGCGCCCGTCTGGTACTGCGTGATGGCGCCGACGACCTGCTGGATCGGCGACATGAGGTAGAACACGAACAGCAGGAACGCCACCAGCGTGCCCACGTCGATCGCCCCGGTCGCCACCCGCGCCCCGCCGGCCGCGAGCACCGTGATGAACGCGATCTGCATGGCCAGCCCCGCCGTGTTGCCCGCCGCCGCCGACCACTTGGCGGCCCGCACGCTCTGCCGCCACGACTCCTCGGCCGCCTCGTGCAGCGTCCGCTCCTCCCGGTGCTCGGCGCCGGACGCCTTCACCGTGCGCAGCGCGCCGAGTATCCGCTCCAGCGAGGCCCCCATCACGCCGACCGCGTCCTGCGCCTGCCGGCTCGCCCGGTTGATGTGCGGCACGATCACTCCGAGAACCGTGCCCGCACCCGCGATCACCGCCATCGTCACGCCGAGCAGTACCGGATCCACCAGGCCCATCATGACCACCGTCGCGACCAGCGTGAGCCCGCCGGTGCCCAGGCCCACCAGCGAGTCCGTGGTGACCTCGCGCAGCAGGGTGGTGTCCGAGGTGATCCTGGCCATCAGGTCGCCCGGCTCGCTGCGGTCCACGGCCGTGATCCGCAGCCGCAGCAGATACGACGACAGGCTGCGCCGCGCGCCGAGCACCACCGACTCGGCGGTACGGCGCAGCACGAACGAACCCAGCGCCCCCAGGGCCGCGTTGGTGATCACCAGCCCCGACATGAGGACCAGCCAGCCGGTGATGGCCCGGTCGTGCGACAGGTCGTCGATCAACTCCCGTGCCACCAACGGAAGCATCAGCCCCGTGGCCCCCGTGACGAGCGAGAGCGCGGCGCCCGCCAGCAGCGCCCACCGGTGTGGCCGTACGTATCCGAGGATCAGCCGCCACGCGGGCGGTCCGGTCTCGGTCTCTGCGATGCTCACGGCACTCCTTCTGGCCTGCGGCGGGCGGGGCATTCAGGCTACGTCGGCGCCCCGGACGGATTCCCGGCCCAAGGCCGGCACCTGCTTTGTAAGGATGTCGTGCCGTTACTGATCAGTTGTGCGTAGGGTCGGAGCAGGGACGGACACGAGTCGATGGAAGGGGCCGGCACCATGGCGCAGGAAGTACGCGGCGTGATCGCACCGGGCAAGGACGAGCCGGTGCGAGTGGAGACGATCGTGGTGCCGGATCCCGGCCCCGGTGAGGCCGTGGTGCAGGTGCAGGCCTGTGGGGTCTGTCACACCGACCTGCACTACAAGCAGGGCGGTATCAGCGACGACTATCCCTTCCTGCTCGGGCACGAGGCGGCCGGTGTCGTCGAGTCGGTCGGCGAGGGGGTGACCGACGTCGCCCCCGGCGACTTCGTGATCCTCAACTGGCGTGCGGTGTGCGGGCAGTGCCGGGCCTGTCTGCGCGGTCGGCCGTGGTACTGCTTCGACACCCACAACGCCGACCAGAAGATGACCCTCGCCTCGACCGGCCAGGAACTGTCCCCGGCGCTCGGGATCGGCGCGTTCGCCGAGAAGACCCTGGTGGCGGCCGGCCAGTGCACGAAGGTGGACCCGTCGGTCTCGGCACAGGTGGCGGGCCTGCTCGGCTGTGGCGTGATGGCCGGGATCGGTGCCGCGATCAACACCGGCCAGGTCGGCCGCGGGGACACGGTCGCCGTCATCGGCTGCGGCGGCGTCGGCGACGCGGCGATCGCCGGGGCGAACCTGGCGGGCGCGGCGAAGATCATCGCCGTCGACATCGACGACCGCAAGCTGGAGACCGCGCGCTCGATGGGCGCCACCCACACGGTCAACTCCCGCGAGACCGATCCGGTGGAGGCGATCCGTGAGCTGACCGGCGGGTTCGGCGCGGACGTGGTCATCGAGGCGGTCGGCCGCCCGGAAACCTACAAGCAGGCCTTCTACGCCCGCGACCTGGCCGGCACGGTCGTCCTGGTCGGCGTGCCCACCCCTCAGATGAAGCTCGAACTGCCGTTGCTGGACGTGTTCGGGCGCGGTGGTGCGCTGAAGTCGTCCTGGTACGGCGACTGCCTGCCCTCCCGCGACTTCCCCATGCTGATCGACCTGCACCTCCAAGGCCGCCTGGACCTGGGCGCGTTCGTGACCGAGACGATCGCACTCACCGACGTGGAGAAGGCCTTCGAGCGGATGCACGGCGGCGACGTCCTGCGCTCGGTGGTGGTGCTGTGATGGCCGCCCGCATCGAACGCCTCGTGACCTCCGGACAGTTCACGCTCGACGGCGGCACCTGGGACGTCGACAACAACGTGTGGATCGTCGGCGACGACCACGAAGTGATCGTCATCGACGCCGCCCACGACGCCGACGCCATCGTCGAGGCCGTCGGCGACCGCCGGCTGACCGCCATCGTGTGCACCCACGCCCACAACGACCACATCGACGCCGCGCCCGCCCTCGCCGAGCGCACCGGAGCCACCATCTGGCTCCACCACGACGACCTGCCGCTGTGGAAGCAGACCCACCCGGACCGGGACCCCGACGCCTGGCTCCAGGACGGCCAGGTCATCGAGGCCGCCGGCGCCGACCTGCGCGTCCTGCACACCCCCGGGCACGCGCCCGGCGCGGTCTGCCTCCACGACCCGGGCCTCGCCACCGTCTTCACCGGCGACACCCTCTTCCAGGGCGGCCCCGGCGCCACCGGCCGCTCCTACTCCCACTTCCCGACGATCATCGACTCGATCCGCGACCGCCTGCTGGCGCTCCCGCCCGAGACGAAGGTCCTCACCGGCCACGGCGACCCGACGACCATCGGGGCGGAGGCACCGCACCTGCAGGAGTGGATCGCCCGTGGCCACTGACGAGGCCGCCGCGCCCGCCGACGACATCGTGCGCCTGCACGGTGTGGGCTGCGGGACTTCGTCCACGCTCCGCGCGGCTGGGTGAAGTCGCCCTGAAAGCCGGGTGACCTCGCCCGGAAAGACGACAGAAGATGTCCGGCTTACCCGGCACCCTCGTAGCGAGAACGATCGTACGGACAGGGAAACGGGAGGCCGGACATGCCGGAAGAGCTGAAGGACAGGGTCGCACTGGTCGCCGGGGCGACCCGGGGAGCCGGGCGGGGCATCGCCGTGGAGCTCGGGGCGGCCGGCGCCACGGTGTACGTCACCGGCCGCAGCACCCGCACCCACCGCTCCGAGTACGACCGCCCCGAGACCATCGAGGACACCGCCGACCTCGTCACCGAGGCCGGCGGCCACGGCATCGCCGTACCCACCGACCACCTCGACCCGGCCCAGGTCCGCACCCTCGTCGACCGCATCGCGGGCGAACAGGGCCGCCTCGACGTCCTCGTCAACGACGTCTGGGGCGGCGAGACCCTCTTCGCCTGGGACACCCCCGTCTGGGAGCACGACCTCGACAAGGGCCTGAGACTGCTCCGGCTCGCCGTCGAGACGCACGCGATCACCAGCCACCACGCCCTGCCGCTGCTCCTGCGCCACCCCGGCGGGCTGGTGGTCGAGATGACCGACGGCACCGCCGAATACAACCGCGACACCTACCGCGTCAACTTCTTCTACGACCTCGCCAAGGCGTCCGTGCTGCGGATGGCCTTCGCCCTCGCCCACGAACTCGGACCTCGCGGCGCCACCGCCGTCGCCCTCACCCCCGGCTGGCTGCGGTCCGAGATGATGCTCGACAACTTCGGCGTACGTGAGGACAACTGGCGCGAGGCCACCACCCGCGTCCCGCACTTCGCCATCTCCGAGACACCCCGCTACGTGGGCCGGGCCGTGGCCGCCCTCGCCGCAGACCCCGACGTGGCGCGATGGAACGGCCAGTCCCTCTCCAGCGGCGGGCTGGCCCAGGTGTACGGCTTCACCGACCTCGACGGCAGCCGCCCGGACGCCTGGCGCTACCTCGTCGAGGTGCAGGACGCGGACAAGCCGGCGGACACGACCGGCTACCGCTGAGGTGTCGCGTCGCCCGAGGGCAGCGGCCAGCTCGCCGCATGCCCCGGCGGCGGCAGCGCCAGATCCTCCCGCACGGCGGCGTAACGGCCGGGGAGCAGCCGCCGGAGTACGTCTGGCCAACGTGCCCGGCGGCCTCCCCGGACGGATCCCGGGCCTCCGTCGCCTCGGCCATCAGCGGGGCCACCTGCGCACGGTGGAACCTGGCCCGGTCGCTGCGCACGAGGGCGACGTACGAGCCGACGCGGACATGGCGGCACGGTACCTGCCCGGTTGATCGTTCCGGCACTACCTTCGGCACCATGACGCACACACAGCGCTTCGAGGGATACGGCGTTCTCGTCACCGGCGCGGCCCGCGGCATCGGCGCGGCCGTCGCCCGGCGGTTCGCCGAGGAAGGGGCACAGGTCCTGGTCACCGACGTGGACGCGCCCGCGGCGGAGCAGACCGCCGCCGCCCTGCGCCGACAAGGGCACACCGCCGAGGCCCACCCGTGTGACGTGGCCGACCGGGACGCGGTCGAGGCGGCCGTCGCGCACGCCGTCCAGACCTTCGGCGCACTCGACGTCCTCGTCAACAGTGCCGCCTGCTGCACGCCCGACGTCCCGCTCTTCGAGGACGAGCCGGACGAGGAGTGGGCGCGCGACCTCGACATCACGCTGACCGGCGCCTACCGCTGCTGCCGTGCGGCGCTCCCGCATCTGGTCGCCTCCGGCCGCGGCGCCATCGTCAGCGTCGGCTCCGTCAACGGCCTCCAGGACTTCGGCAACCACGCCTACAGCGCCGCCAAAGCAGGACTGGTGTCCCTGACCCGCACCCTCGCCGGACACGCGGCCGCGCGGGGCGTCCGCGTCAACCTGGTGGCACCCGGCACCGTACGCACCTCGGCCTGGGAGGGCCGCGACGACGACCTCGAAGCGGTGCGCGGCCTCTACCCCCTGGGCCGGGTCGGCGAGCCCGAGGACATCGCGGCGGCCGTCGCCTTCCTCGCCTCGCGCGACGCGTCCTGGATCACCGGCACCACCCTCACGGTCGACGGCGGACTCATGGCGGTCAACACGGGATTTCGTCGCGCTGTTCAAGGAGGTGAGGATGTTTAGGTAGGGATGCTTAAGTGTCCCTGTAGATCTTTTCACTTGTCCTTACGCCTTGTGCGGGGCAGCGTTCTCGTGTGCAGCCCGAATCCCCTTGGCGTACCGCCGACTTCCGCGCCCTGTTCGCCGCGACCGCGCTCAGCCAGCTCGGCACGAACATCGGCTACGTCGCCCTGCCCCTGTTGGCCGTCGCCGCACTGGACGCCGGCCCGGGACAGGTCGGTGCCCTGGCGACGCTCGGCACCCTGGCGTTCCTGCTCATCGGGCTGCCGGCCGGGGCGTGGGTGGACCGGATGCGGCACCGCCGGGTGCTGATCGCGGCGGACCTCGCACGTACCGCGCTGTTCGCCTCGATACCGCTCGCCTGGTGGCTGGACGCGCTCACGCTCGGCCAGCTGTACGCGGTCGTGCTGCTCAGCGGCTGCGCGACCGTGTTCTTCGACGTCGGCTCGCAGAGCGCCCTGCCCCAACTGGTCGACCGGGACGCCCTGGTGCCGGCGAACGCCGCCATGGTCGGCCTGCAGGCGGTGGGCAACGTCGCGGGGCGCGGCGCGGGCGGCGGCCTCGTCCAGCTCCTCGGCGCGCCCGTGGCCGTGCTGTGCACCGCGGTCGCCCATCTCGCCTCGGCCGTCCAACTCGTCTTCGTCCGGGGCAAGGAGGCCCCGTCCGGACCGGCACGGGGCACGGGGCTGGCCGCGCAGATCGCCGAGGGCCTGCGGCACGTCCTCGGCAACCGGGAACTGCGCGCGCTCGCTCTCACCGGGGCCCTCACCAACCACGGTTCCCAGCTGGTCAACACCATGCTGCCGATCCTGTTCGTGCAGGAACTCGGCCTCTCCGCAGGCGCGTTGGGCCTGTACTGGGCGGCAGGCGGCCTCGGCCTCCTGCTCGGCGCCCGCTGCGCCCGCCCCCTCGCCGCCCGCCTCGGCCACGGCCGAACGCTGGGCCTCGGAGGCCTCGTCCTGGCGCCCGCCGGACTTCTGGTCCCGCTGATCGGCCCCGGCCCCTGGCTGTGGATCGCCGGGGCGGGCTGGACGCTGGCCATGTTCAAGACCGGCGTGGACAACGTCCTCGGCGTGAGCCTGCGCCAGAGGATGACGTCCGACGACCTCCTCGGCCGTATGAACGCCACGTTCCGCTTCCTGCTGACCGGCGCGCTGGCCATCGGTGCCGCCGTGTCGGGCCTGCTCGGTGAACTGGCCGGTGTGCGGGCGGCGCTCTGGGTGGGCGGAGCCTTCCTGGCGGTGGCCTTCCTGCCGGTCTTCCTCTCGCCGGTCCGCACCCGCCGGGACCTCCCGCGTCAGCACACGGAGGCGGAGCCGGAGCCGAAGGTCGGAGAACCGGAGCCGAGGTGAGGGCGCAGGCCGCAGTACGCGAAACTTCACCGTTTTGTCACAGCCCGACCAGCCCTACAACCGACACCCCCGCACACCGGTCTAGCAGTCGAAGAAACGTCACACGCAGGGAGAGGTCGGGCCATGGGGGACATACGCAGACGGGGCGCCGTCGCACTCGGGATCACCGGACTGGTGGTTCCGCTCACGCTCGCGCTGGGCGCCACGCCCGCGCAGGCGGCGAGCTGCACCACACAGACCGGCCCTTACCAGAAGCAGGTGGAGAAGTTCCTCGGCCGGCCGGTCGACGGCAAGCAGTCCGCCGCCGACTGCAAGGCCATCCAGGGCTTCCAGAACAAGCACGGCATCACACCGAACGCCGGCTACGCGGGCCCCGTCACCTGGGGCGTGATGGACCTGATGCTGAAGCAGAAGGCCGTCGGGACCAACCCCAACAAGGCCGGCAAGTGCCCGGTCAACAAGGGCCGCATCGCCTGCGTGAACCTGACCCTCCAGCTGAGCTGGATCCAGGACGGCAAGAAGCTCGTCTACGGCCCCGTCCCGGTCCGCACCGGCCGCAACGGCTACGAGACCCGCACCGGCCTGAAGAAGATCTACTGGCGGAACATCGACCACGTCTCCAGCATCTACGACGTGCCGATGCCCTACAGCCAGTTCTTCGACGGCGGCCAGGCCTTCCACTCGGTCGGCGTCAGCATGTGGAACCCGCCCGGTTCGCACGGCTGCGTCAACATGACCAAGACCTCCGCCAAGAAGTACTGGTCGCTGCTGAAGAAGGGCGACGACGTCTTCGTGTACGGCCGCAAGCCGGGCACCTGACGCAGCCCAGGTACCCGGCCGGCACGGGACGCTCAGGCCCCCGGCGCGTCCCCGAAGTCCGGGATCTCCAGCCTGGCCCCGCCCTGCCGCGCGGAGTCGTGCGCGACGATGCCCGGCAGGGTGTAGCGGGCCGCCACCCACGCGTTCACCGACGGCAGGGTCCGCGTGTTCACGGCGGTCACGAAGTCGTCCACCAGGAAGTGGTGGCTGCCCTCGTGACCGTTGTGCAGGTTGTCGAACTCCCGCGGCAGCCGCGCCCGGTCGTGCACCGGCGCCGATCCCGAGGTGAACGCGGCCCGCAGGTCCGGCGCGATGTGCTGAAGCGACGGATCGTCAGGAGACATGGTGGGCTTGGGCTCGAGCAGCTCGCTGATGTCCTTCACCCCGTTCTTGTCCTGCCACAGGGCGACAGTGGCGAGCTGCTCCATGCTCCCCTCCGTCCCGAAGAACCGGAAACGCGACTCCCTTATGTGGGAGGGATAGCCGACCCGCCGGAACTCGTTGGTACGGAACGACCCGCCGCCCGCCACCTCGAACAGCGCGGTCGCGTTGGAGACGTCGTTGCCGAACTGGCTGACGTCCTTGTCGAACACCCCGTCCCCGCGGTCGTCGACCACTCCGATCGCCGACACGCTCACCGCGTGCGTCTGCCAGGCGCCCAGCACGCCGCCGATCGAGTGTGTCGGGTACAGCAGCGGGGGATAGCTGGCGGTCGCCTTCCAGCCCTCCCCGCCGCTGTACTGGTACGCCTCGTAGAACCCGAGATCCATGTCGTGGACGTAGTCGCCCTCGGCGTAGAAGATCCGCCCGAAGGCGCCCTCGGCGATCTGGTTGCGGGCGTGCACCGTCGCCGGGTTGTACTGGCTGGTCTCACCCATCATGTACGTCAGCCCGGTCGCCTTGACCGCGTCGATGATCGCCGCGATCTCCGCGGCGGTGATCGCCATCGGGACCGCGGAGTACACGTGCTTGCCGGCGTTCAGGCCCTGGACGACGAGCGGTCCGTGCGTCCAGCGCTGGGTGAAGATCGCGACCGCGTCGACGGCCTGCGACTCCAGCATGGCCTCGTACGAGGGGAAGGTGCCGGCGAGGCCTTCGGCGGCGGCGAGTTGCTCGGCCCGCTCGGGGAGCAGGTCGGTGACGTAGACGTCGCGGACGCCGGGATGGGCCAGGAACAGCTTGGCGAACTGGCCCGAGAACTGTCCGGCGCCGACGATGCCGAGGGAGAACGTCATGGATGGCGTGCCCTTCACTGGTCGATTGACTGGTCGATTCACTGGTCGAGAATCAGATTGATCTGGTCGTTGGTCTCGTCGAGGCTGCTCACGGGCTTGCCGTTGCCGTAGACGTCCTGCATGGCCGGGTGCATCAACGCGTACACGTCGGCCGCGTAGTTGGTGATCGGATAGGAGAAGGTCGTGAACTCCTTCTTGTCGGCGACCGGCTCGGTGAACGCCGAGACGTCGATGCCCTTCTTCTCGTACGCCGCCACCGCCGCCTTCGTGCCGTCGGGCGTGGCCGGGAAGACGATGCCGTAACTCCCCACCGTCTTCTGGCACTCGTTCGACGCCAGGTACGTCACCCACTTCTTCGCGCCCTGCTTGTTGTGGGCGTTCTTGGTGATCGAGTCGGCGAGGCCGTTCATCATGGTGGCGCGCTTGCCGGTCGGGCCGAGGGGGGTGACGGCGGTGGCGATGTCCAGCCCCTTGAAGCCGTCGTACGACGAGACCATCCAGGCCCCGTCGAAGGCGGCGGCCGCCTTGCCCGCGGCGACCTGCGTGTTGGCCTGGTTGGACGCGGAGTTGTAGTCGGTGAAGGGGGCCAGGTAGCCCTTCTTGGCCAGGCCGAAGTACCACTTGATGACCGACTGGAAGGTGTCGCTGTCGTACTGGTACTGGGTGCCCCAGCGCTTCTTGTCGGTGTAGGACCAGCCGGCGGAGGCGGTGAAGGTGCTCCACTGGGTCTGGCCGTCGCCGTCCCCGCCGCCGTTGGTGGCCAGGCCGTACACCTTGACGTTGTTCTTGTCGAAGCCGGGCTCGTCGCCCCGCCTGCCCTTGTCGTCGATCGTCAGGTGGGCGATGGCCTTCTCGAACGTGCCGCCGTCCTTCGGGTTCCAGGCCAGGTCGTTCAGCTGGTCGGCGGTGAGGCCCGCGTCGTTCGCCATCTTCCGGTTGTAGAAGAGGGCGACGGTGTCCCAGTCCTTGGGGGCGCCGTAGCGGTGGCCGTCCTGGCCCATCCAGTTGGCGGCGAGGCCCGGCTGGTAGTCGGCGTCCTGGATACCGAGATCGTCGAGCGGCTCCAGGACCTTGAGGTCGGCGAACTGGCCGAACTTCTGGATGTGGTCGGTGAACACGTCCGGCTGGGTGCCGGCGATGAAGCTCGCGGTCAGTTTCGTCCAGTAGTCGTCCCAGCCCAGCTGGGTGAGCCTCACCTTCAGCCCGGGGTTCTGCTTCTCGAAGTCCTTGGCGCACGCCTGGTAGGCGGGCAGCTGGTTGGCGTCCCACAGCCAGTACGTCACCGTGTTCGCCGACGCCCCCGTGCCGGCGCCCTGGGCGCATCCGCTCACCAGGGAGAGCGCCAGCGCTCCGGCCAGTGCCGCGACCGTACGAATTCGCATGTCGTCCCCTTACTTGATTCCGGTGAAGCTGATGGAGCCGACGATGCGGCGCGCGAAGAACCCGAACAGCACGAGCATCGGCAGGGCGGCGATGAGCGTGGCCGCCATCAGGCCCGACCAGTCGATGCCGGTCTGCGGGGTCTGCGCCCGGAAGATGGCCAGGGCCACGGTCAGCACCCGCGAGCTGTCGCTGTAGGACACCATCAGCGGCCAGAAGTAGTCGTTCCAGGAGGTGATGTACGTCAGCACGGCCAGGGTCAGGACCGGTGTGGACGCCATCGGCAGCAGCACCCGGAAGAAGATCCGCACCTTCCCGGCGCCGTCGAGGAGGGCGGCCTCCTCGACCTCCCTCGGAATGTTCATGAAGAACTGCCTCAGGAAGAACACCGCGAACGGCGTCATGAACATCGTCGGCAGGGAGATCCCGAGCAGCGTGTCCACCAGGCCGAGTTCCTTGATGAGCACGAAGTTCGGCAGCAGCGTGAAGATGGTCGGCACCATCAGCCCGGCGAGGAACAGCGCGAACACCTTGTCCCGGCCGCGCCAGCGCAACCGCGCGAAGGCGTAGGCGGCCATGGCGGAGAAGAAGATCTGGCAGACGGTGACAAGGGTCGAGACGACCAGCGAGTTGAGCAGATAGCGCCAGAACTTCAGCCCGCCGCCCGCACCGCCCTGGGCGATCGCCTCCTGGGTCGACTGCAGGCCGAGCGCTCGCTCGAAACCGCCGGTGGTCACGTCGACCGGCAGCGGGTCGGCCGGGTTGGCGGCGAGCCCGGGGTTCGAGGACAGCGCGGTGCGCAGGATCCAGTAGAACGGCAGCAGGGTGATGAGCACGATCGCGGCCATCACCGCCCAGGCCGCGATCCGCCCGGGGGAGGGCCGGCGCCTGAGGGGTCGTTCCAGTGTCCGTGTCGTCGGGGCGGTCACAGTGGCCATGTCGGACTCCTTCCGCTCAGCCGAGGTCGGACTGGCCGGCCCGGGTGAGCCGGTACTGGATGACGGTGATCGCGCTCAGGACCACGAGCAGGGCCACGGACATCGCGGACGCGTAGCCGAACTGGAAGCGGCCGAAGGCGGCGCCGTAGATGTAGAACTGGAGCACGTTGGTGGCGTTCGCCGGTCCGCCGCCGGTCGTCACGGCGACCGTGTCGAACACCTGGAACGAACCGATCACCGTCATGATCAACACGACCGCCAGGACCGGCCGCAGCAGCGGCATCGTGATCCGCCAGAACATCCGCCACTCGCTCGCGCCGTCCACCCGCGCGGCCTCGTACATGTCGCCGGGGATGGCCTGCAGCCCCGCGAACAGCAACAGCGCGGTGTAGCCGACGTGCCGCCACACATTGATCAGGGCGATCGTCGGGATCGCCCACGTCTCGTCCGCCAGGAACGGGATCCGGTCGGCACCGACCGCCGCGATGATCTCGTTGCCGATGCCGAGCTGGGTGTCCAGGATCCAGAGCCAGACGATGCCCGCGACCACGTTCGACATCAGATAGGGGGTGAGCACGATGCCGCGCAGCAGGGCGGACTGCGTCAGCCGCTGGAGCAGTACGGCGATGGCGAGGGCCGAGACCGTCTGCACACCGATGTTGATGATCACGTACTCGACGGTGACCGTCAGGGAGTCCCAGAAGATCGGGTCCTGGACCATCCGCGTGTAGTTGTCCAGGCCCACCCACTCCGCCGGCGTGAGCAGGTTGAAGCGGGTGAAGCTCAGGTAGATGCCCCGCAGCGTCGGCCAGAGCAGGAAGACCACGAATCCCAGGAGCGCCGGCGCGATGAACACCGCGGCCAGACGCCCGTCGCCCCGGTTCTCGCCGGCCCCCGCCCGGCCCGTCCTCGGTTTTGTCCGTACCCCCTCGGCGCTGCCCACTGGCAGACGCGACGGAGGGCTGCTGGAGGCGATAGTCATCGGGAGACTCCCTCGTCTACGGCGGCTCGTCCTCGGGCCATTTACTTTTGTCGCGGAAGAATCCAGCCGTCAAGGGGCGTGCAAACATCTTTTCCGGGACGCCCGGAACGCCGTAGAGTGGTCACATTGTTTTTACAGCGAAAGAAATCACTGTGGGAGTCTTGCCTACATGACCGCAGGTGCCGCCAGCTGGCTTCCCCTGAGCTCCGGCGAACGCTCGGTGGCGATCGAGGTGCTCGTCCACGGCCCCTTGTCGCGCACCGAGCTCGCCCGGCGCCTCGACCTCTCGGCGGGCAGCCTCACCCGGCTGACCAAGCCGCTCATCGAGTCCGGCCTGCTGGTCGAGGTCCCCGAGGCGGGCACCCCGGCGGAGGTCCGCCAGGGGCGTCCCTCGCAGCCGCTCGACGTCGTCGCCGAGTCCCGCTCCTTCCTCGGCTTCAAGATCACCGACGACATGGTCTACGGCGTCGTCACCACCCTCCGCAGCGACATCGTCGCCCGCCACGACCGCCCGCTCACCACCCACGACCCCGCCCGGGTCGCCGACCTGCTGGCCGAGATGACCGATGAACTCACCCGGAGCCACCCCCGGATCGCGGGCGTCGGCATCGGCGTCGGGGGCCTGGTCCAGGACCGGGCCGTGGTCGGGGAGTCACCGTTCCTGCACTGGCGCGAGGTCCCGCTGGCCGCGCTCGTCGAGGAGCGCACCGGGCTGCCGGTGGTCGTCGAGAACGACGTCGCCGCCCTCGTCGAGGCCGAGAGCTGGTTCGGTGCCGGGCGCGGCCTCGACCGGTTCGTCGTCCTCACCATCGGCGCGGGCATCGGCTACGGCCTCGTCCTGGGCGGCAAGCGGGTGCCGTACGCCGAGGAGGACCGCGGCTTCGGCCGGCACTGGATCGTGAACCCCAACGGCCCCCTCACCCCCGACGGTGAACGCGGCAGCGCCGTCTCCCTGCTGACCATCGGCAACATCCGCTACCAGGTCCAGGCCGCCACCGGCCGCGACCACACCTACGAGGAGATCCTCGCCCTCGCCGCCGCCGGGGAGCCCATGCCCACCCGCGTCATCGACGAGTCCGCGCGCGCCCTGGGCACCCTGGTCGCCCAGATCGCGAACTTCGCTATGCCCCAGAAGATCCTGCTCGCCGGCGAGGGCGTGGGCCTGATGGACGTGGCCGGCAAGACGGTCGAGGACACCGTCCGCGCCCACCGGCACCCGCTGGCCGCCCCGATCGACCTGGAGACCAAGGTGTCCGACTTTCACGACTGGGCACGCGGCGCCGCCGTGCTGGCGATCCAGGTGCTGGTGCTGGGAGCAGGCGAAGTGTGAACTGGGACACGGGTCTTGACGGATGGACGTGATCAGCAACACGGTCCGGAATGTCCATTTAGCTCACGATTACTCACGTGGCCTTCACGTCCGGAGCCGTATGCTTCACATCATGTCCACCAGTGTTGAACCCGCTACCGAACGGTCGGCTGACGAGGTCAACGAGGAGATCAGGGCCCTGTGGCTCCGGTCGGGCGGGACACTGAACGGCGAGCAGCGCGAGGAGTACCGGCGGCTCGTCATGGAGTGGGCCGCCGCGGCCCCGCCGTCGGCGGAAGCAGCCTGAGTGCTCCTCGAAGACCCCGCCGTCACCTCCTGAATCCCACCGCCGTTTCCCGAGTACCACCGCTGCTTTCCGAAATCCTGCCGCTATGTTCCGAGCCGGGCCGCTGGGCCCGGCATCCCGACGCAGCCCGCCATGACTCATGGCGCCGTCCCGGGGCATCCCCGACAGGATGGGCCCCCTTCTGGCACTGGCCTCGGCCGTCTGCTAGGGCATCGTCGTCCCCCAACTCTCGGCTTCGCTCGAGCCGGGAGGTGCCCCCATCGCCGGCGGGCTGCTGTCCCGGCGTACCCACTTCGCCGCCGTCACCTTCCTCGGCCAGATCGGCGGCCTGCTGCCGGCCCTCGCGGCAGCCCTCCTCCTTCCCGCCGACGGCGTCCGGTCGGCGGACCTCCTGTGGGGTGCGCTGTCCGGCGTGGGCAGCGGCACCGCCATGCACTGCCTCAACAGGGGGCTCAGCCGCGGCGCGATGAGCGTCGTGGTGCCGTTGAGCGCGGTCACGGGGGTCGCGCTGTCCGTGCTGTGCGGGGTGCTGCTGCTCGGCGACCGGCCGACGCCGCTCGCCTGGGTGGGCATCGCCGTGACGGTGCCCGGGCTCTGGTTCGTGGCCGGGGGTGACGGGGACGGCGGCGGGGGAGTGCCGGACGGCCTGCTCGCCAGCGCGGGCGTCGCCGTGCAGTACATCGCGCTCGCCCAGGCGGACGCGGCGAGCGGGCTGTGGCCGGTGGCCGCGGGCCGGGTCGCCGCCGTCCTCGTCCTGCTGCCCGGCGCGGTACGGCACGCCCGGCGCCTGCGGATACCGGCGGGGCGATGCGCCGAGGCGCTGTTGGTCGGGGCGGGGGCGGCCCTCGGACTCGTGCTGTATCTGCTCGCCGCCCAACGGCAGTTGCCGGCCGTCACCGTGGTGCTCGCCTCCCTCTGTCCGGCCCTCCCGGTCGTCCTCGGACTCGCCCTGCTGCACGAGAGGGTCACCCGGAGACAGTCGGCCGGTCTGCTGGGGGCAGCCGTGGCCACGGTGCTGCTGACCCTCGGATGAGCCCCCTCGGGAGCCCCGGCCGGTCAGCCCCACGTCGCCGAGTAGTACCGCCGATACGCCTTGCGGTCCTGCTCCGCCCGGATGTACCGGGTGGCCACCAACGCGACCAGGCTGCCCGCGATGACCAGCAACCCGGGACCGACATTCCTGGGGTCGGTGAGCCGGGTCAGCAGCGGCTCGCCGGCCGTAGCGCCCGCCACCGGACCCGACGTCCCGGGCGTGGCCGCACCGGGCGCGATCGCGCTCTGCGTGGCCGAGGCAGACGGCGTCGGCGAGGGTGCCGCGCTGCCGCCCGCGGCAGGGGCCGCCACGAGCAACTGGACGTCGAGGTCGGTCAGGGCCTTGGTGATCGGCTGGAAGAACGTCGTACCACCCGACTGACAGTCCCCGCTGCCGCCCGAGGTCACGCCGAGCGCGATGCCCTCGGAGAACATCGGCCCCCCGCTGTCGCCGGGTTCGGCGCACACGTTCGTCTCGATCAGGCCGGTGACCGTTCCCTCGGGATAGTTCACCGTCGCGTTCAGCGCCGTCACCTGACCGTCGCGCAGCCCGCTCGTACTGCCGCTGCGGAACACCCGCTGGCCGACGGACGGATCGGCCGCGCCCGTGATCTGCACGCCCTTGCCGTCACCGATGGCCACCACGGCGGCACCGTCGCCGGCCTTGCCGTTCGCGTACTGCACCAGGGAGAAGTCGTTGCCCGGGAAGCTCTGCGTGACCGTCTTGCCCACCTGCTCCCTGCCGCCGGTGTCCGAGAACCAGACGGAACCGGTGGGTCCGCAGTGCCCGGCGGTGAGGATGAAGTCGCGTTGCCCGTCGGTCACGTTGAAGCCGGCCGAACAGCGTCCGGCGGTCGACAGCAACGGCAGCGCGCCGTTGAGCCGGGGCGTGAACGTGCCCTCGGTGCGTTCCATGCGGACGAACGTGCCGATGCCGTCCGCGACCTGCGTCATCCGGGACCAGTCGTCGGCCGAGACGGTGCTGTCCCCTCGTACCACGATCTGGTTGGTCCGGTAGTCCATCGCCCACGCCGTGCCGGTCACCCGGGGCGCCGAACGCAGCGTGGCCGTCGCCGACTTGAGCTCGTTCATGCTGTGCGAGACGACCTTGGCCTCGGCGCCCGCGCGCCGGACCTCGGCGGCGGCCTCCTTGTCGGTGACCGCGACGACCGGCCGGCCGTCGTCACCGATCCAGGTGCCCGCCGTACGGGAACTGCCGAGCCGTGAGACGAGCCCGGCCCCGGTGTCCGTGGACTCCTGGGCGTACGTCCGCGGGACGGCCGAGGCGGCGGGCGGCTCGCTCGCCATGGCCCGCGTCACCATCGTGCCTCCCAGGAGGAGTCCGCCGACGGCCGCCAGCCGTGTCACTCGCCGGACGACCCGTCGTCGTGCGTGCCTCATGCATGGCTCCCGAACCCGAACTCGCGGTGTGAACACCGCGGGGCCCTCCGGTCGTTGAGCGCCCACCATCCATACGTGGCCGGGGACCGGCATGTTCACGGCACGGGCGATCTCTGCGAATCCGCCGAGGCCGGGCCCCTGCCCGACCGGCGTCGACCGGCGCGTCGACAGGCGCGTCGACCGGCGTCATCCGGCGGACCGGACGCCGGAGTCGACCGGTGTGCCGCCGGGCGCCGGACCGAGCCGCGCCCAGCTGGGCGCGTCGCCCCACACGGACGCCGTGTCGACGTAGGGGCGCAGCAGCGCGGTGAGCACGGGATCGCCGCGTCCGTTCAGCTCGTCCGAGGCGATCCTGCGGGCGACACCGGCGAGGAAGTCGGCGAACTGCACCCGTGGATCCTCCCGCGCGACCACGAGCCGAAACCCGTCGAGGCCGGCCCCGGCCCGCCGGGCCGTCTCCTCGATCCACGCGATGCGCTCCGGCGTCAGCATGTTCTGACGGTCGTGCACCAGCCGGACGGGCCGGCCGTCCGCGCTCCAGTGCGCGGCCGTGGCGACGATGGCCGGCAGCAGGGGGTTGAGGACCGGGATCAGGGTGGGGCCGCCGGTGACGACCGCCCGGTAGGAGTCGGCACGGGACCGGGTCGCCGCGAGCCGGTCGAGGATGCCCGACACGGGCGGACGGGGTTCCGCGCGCCGCAGGCTGTCCACGCTCCGGAAGAAGGCGTCCACGGGCTGTTGCGGCTCGCCGTCGTTCCTGACCCGCAGCAATTGGTTGGCCGCCGCGAGGAACTCGCGCCACCGCTCGGCACCGAAGGTCCGCCGCCCCTCCCGGAACAGCGTGACGGCCTCGCCCGACGTGTCGCCGGCGCCGTCGCCCTCGCCGAGCAGCAGGTCGACGGCCCGGTCCACGACGAAGAACGTCTTCTCGGTGAGATGTACGTGCGCGTGCCCGTGGATCGGACCGGCGGGCGCGAGCAGCCACTCCAGTACGGCCCGGTGCTTCTCCCGCAGCAGGTGGTTCGCCTTGTACTCCTCGGCGGGCGAGCGGATCCGGTCCCGTATCTCCTGCACATGCCCGGCGGCGGATTCCACGGACAGCCGGACACTCGCGTGCGCGAACACGTCGGTGTTCCCGCCGGTGAGGTTCTCGCCGTCCGACCCCGACTCGTCGCAGGCCACCTCACGTTTCCAGGTCACACCACAGCCCCCTATCTTGTGCCCCATGACCAGGATCCCGCACGCCACGTCCGGTGAACCGAATCCCCTGCGCGCACTCGCCCCCGCCCGCCTCCGACGCCGTACGAGCATGAAATGGCGTACCTATCCCGAGGACGTCCTTCCCCTGTGGGTCGCCGAGATGGACGTCCCGCTCGCCCGGCCCGTGGTCCGCGCGGTCACCGACGCCCTGGAACTCGGCGACACCGGCTACCCGGCCGGCACCGCGTACGCCGAGGCGCTCGCCGCCTTCGCCGGCAAACGGTGGGGCTGGAACGGGCTCGCGGTGGAACGCACCGCGATCGTTCCGGACGTGATGCTCGGCGTGGTCGAAATGATCAAACTGGTCACCGGACCCGGCGACCCGGTCGTCGTGAACCCGCCCGTCTACCCGCCGTTCTTCCAGTTCGTCGACCACATGGACCGACAGGTCGTCGAAGCCCCGCTCGGCCCGGACGGGCGCCTCGACCTCGGCATCCTGGAGGACAGCTTCCGGCAGGCGGTCGGGGGCGGCCGCCGTGCCGCCCACCTCCTGTGCAGCCCGCACAACCCGACCGGCACGGTGCACACCGCCGGTGAACTGGCCGCAGTGGCGGCCCTCGCCGACCGGTACGGCGTGCGGGTCGTCGCCGACGAGATCCACGCGCCGCTCGTCGCCCAGGGCGTGGACTTCGTGCCGTACCTGAGTGTGCCGGGCGGCGAGAGCGGCCTGTCCCTGATGTCGGCGTCCAAGGCGTGGAACCTCGCCGGTCTCAAGGCCGCGCTCGCCGTCGCGGGCCCCGCGGCCGCCGCCGACCTCGCCCGGCTGCCCGAGGAGGTCGGGCACGGCCCCAGCCACGTCGGCGTCATCGCCCACACCGCCGCCCTCAGCGACGGCACCGCCTGGCTGGACGCCCTGCTCACCGGCCTCGACGACAACCGGCGCCTGCTCGCCGACCTGCTGGCCGAGCACCTGCCCGCGATCGGGTACCGCCCCGGCGAGGCCACGTACCTGGCCTGGCTCGACTGCCGTGCACTGGATCTCGGCGACGACCCGGCGGACGTCTTCCTGCGGTGCGGCCGGGTCGCGCTGAACTCCGGGCTCCCGTTCGGCACCGGCGGCGCCGGGCACGTACGCCTGAATCTGGCGACTTCGCCGGAGATCATCGAGGAGGGCGTACGGCGGATGGCGGCGGCGCTGCGCTGACCCGAGCACGCACGGCGGCCGGGGCGGCGCGGTAATTCGGGCCGCCCCGCCCTCCCTCGGGTGCCGTGCGGCTGCCTAGACTGCCCGCCATGGACGACACGCCGCTGGAGCGGCTCGGCGCGGGCAAGTACCTGCTGCTCACCAGCTACCGCAAGAACGGCACACCGGTCGCCACCCCGGTGTGGGTGGTACGGGACGGGGACACGCTCGGAGCCTGGTCGGCCGCCGACGCCTGGAAGGTGAAGCGGATCCGGGCGCGCGGTGACGTCCTCGTCGGCCCCTGCGACCTGCGGGGCAACCCGACCGGCGACCAGGTGCCCGCCACCGCCGAGATCACCGACGCGGAGACGACCGCCCGCTACCGCAGGCTCCTCGCCCGCAAGTACGGCATCGTCGGCCGTCTCAGCCTGCTCGGCAGCCGGCTGCGCCGGGGACTGGACGGGACCGTCGGGATCCGCGTGACACTGTGACGCACGGGGGCATGGACCGGGCGGTCCGTGCCCCCGTACGCGAGCGGGTTACGACGCGTCCAGCACCGTGCCCGTCAGCACCGGACGGTCCGGCAGCGGCTCGGCGTCCCAGTCGGTCAGCGCCAGGCGCATCGACTCGGTCGGCTCGGCCACCTGGTCCCGCACCGTCGGCACGGTGAACTCGACGCTGGTGGTCCCGGCCGGGATCCCCATCCACACCCACAGGTTCGCCTCGGACAGCGGGCGCTCCGGGTCGGGCGAGTCACCCGAGTAGTCCAGGAGCCACTGCGGATCCACGTCCTTGGTGGACAGCTCGGCGCCCTCCAGGACACCGAGCACCCGCACCGGCTGCCAGATCTCCACGTCCGCCGCCTCGTCCACGGACATCCGCCAGGTCAGCGTCCCCCCTTCGGTCACCCGGTCCGTCACCGGCGTCAGGGTGACCGCGGGCTCGGGATCGTCGTTCTGGGCGGTGACCCCGCCCCGGTGCGAGCCGACCACCGCGTTGCGCACCGCCTTGACGACGATGTCGTGCTGCACGTCGTAGGAGAAGCGCGTGTCGCCCTTCACCTCGACCGGTACGTCGATGGCGTTGCTGCCCCGCCGTACCGTCACCAGCTTGTCCGTGCCGAGACCGGTGTCCGGGTCCAGGACGTACACGCGGACCTGACCGCTGCCGCGCCCGGAGATCTCGACCGGAACCCGGTAGGTGCGGGTGCCGGAGTCGCCCTCCTGGACGATCGTGCGGCCGATGTCGACGCGTGGCAGCGCCGCCGGCCGCACCGCCGCAGTGCCGGGTGCCCAGCCCCAGGCGTCCATCAGCCAGGCCTGCCCCGACGGCGAACGCGGGGTCAGCTCAAGGGACTTGACGTGCTTCAGGTCGAGACCGGCCCGGGCGGCGGCGGTCAGCGGGACGCGGACCTCGCGCGCCCAGTACGAGGAGGTGCGGTCGCTGCCGGGCAGCCCGTCCACCTGTACCTGGCCGAGTGCGGCCCGGCGTCCCGAGGCGTCGGTGACGGCGACGTCGAGCTTCGTGCCGGTCGTGTTCGGCGGCACGAAGACCCGCAGCGCCAGGTCCTTGGAACCGGCGAGGGAGAGCGGCTGGGAGGGGCTGACGCGCGCCGCCGTTCCCGGCGTCGACCACTTCAGCGCGACCGCGCGGCGGCCGGCCTCCCGTTCCGTCTCCCACCACGCGAAGTGCGGCGAGGACCCGGCGGCCTCGGGGTCCAGACAGGCGACGGCCGGGTCGGGGTCGATCGCCGAACACAGCTCCGCGCCGGTCACCGTCACCGGGCCGTCCGGCAGGAGTCCGGCACCGCGGCGCGCACCGACCGCGTGGGTCAGGACGCGGGCGGGGTCCGCCGAGGGCGCCCGCCTGCCCGAGCCGTCGAGCAACGGGAGCACCCGGTCGTCGCCGCCGACGAACAGCCGGGCCGCGGCGGCGATGTAGGTGGCCCCCGCCTGGTGCTGCTGGTCGGCGGTCAGCCGGGTCGCGGCGCTCGGCGAGCACACCGGGTCGGGTGCTTCCTCGTCGTCCCAGAAGTCGTCCCAGGCGGGCGCCTCGGCCTGGCCCGGGGTCCACTCGCTGTTGAAGTAGTTGTGGTTGGCGCCGACCATGTAGACGGCGCTGTGCAGCGCGGTGCCCTTGCTGACACCGCGTGTCCCGTCGACGTACACCTCGCCCTGGAGGTCGGACACGTCGCCGTCGCAGCCCGGCAGGATCGTCACCGACGGCACGTCGGCGACCGGATTCTGGCCGAAGATGGTCGGTCCGATGAGCACGGTGCCGCGCACCTTCCAGCGGACCGGGCCCCGGTAGCCGTCCTGGGCGGCGGGCGGCGGGTAGAGGCTGTCCATGGCGGCCCGGTTCACGCCCTCACCGCCACGCGAGTGGCCGACGAGCAGGACACGCGAGAGGTCCGCCTTCGGTGCCTCGCGTACGGCGGCCGGGGCGGTGGAGGGGCGGGCCGACCAGTCGGCCCAGCGGGCGAGATGCTGCCGTACCAGTGACGAGCGCGCCTGCGCACCGGCGTCCTCGGCGTCCGAGTCCTGGGCGTTGATGCCGTTCGCCGAGATCGACACCGTGACATAGCCCTGGGAGGCCAGGAGCTTCTGGTCGCGCAGGTAGCCCTTGTGACTGGGGATCGGCTTCGTCCCGGCCGGGCAGGGCCAGTCGCCGGTCACGTCGTCCTCGGCGCCCGGCTTGTAGCAGGTGGAGTGCCGGCCGTGCAGGAACAGCGCGAGCGGGCGGCTGCCGGTGGCGCCCTGCGGGGCCACCACCTCGGCGCGCATCTCGATCGGGGCGGGGAACCCGGGCAGCTTCACCGGGTCGAGGTCGTACTCGCCGGTGACCGTGCGGTACGAACCGGGCTTGCCGGGGTCGACACCGCCCGCCGGCAGCGGGGCCGGCGGCTCTTCGGCGGCACGGGAGTCCCGCTCCCGCGGCCGAGCGGCCCCGTCGGTCTCCTTCGCGTCCAACCGTCTTCCTCCGGCCAGGACTTGAAGGTCGGTCAGTTCCTCCGAGCGGGCCTCGCCGAGGTTCAGCCGGAACGTCCGGCCGTCCTTCCCGGCCTGCGGCACCCCGAGCAGCCGGCCCTCGGCATGGAACTCGACGCGCGCGTCCCCCATGGGCACGGTCTTCGGCGCACGCCAGACCAGCTCACGCGCCTCGCCCTGACCGGTGAGCCGCCAGCCCGGCGGCAGCCCGTTGTCGGCATGCGCGGTCGGCCGCCCCGCCTCGGGCGGCTGTTGGGCCTGTGCCAGTCCTGGCGAGCTCGCCAGGGCCGCCAGCACCGCCACGGCGGTCACACATATTCGCCGGGCACGGATCAATGGTTCCCCTCCTCAAAACCCAAGCGCAGACGCCTCGTTGGTCCCGGACGCCTCTCGCGTCACGAAGGACGGAAAGGAGGGTGCTGTGGGTTGTCTGTGCAGAGGAAATGACCGGAGCCGGGCGATGCGATCAAGCCAGCAGGGCGCGCAGGACTAGTCGGGACCGCGGCGGGGGAAGCGCTTTCCATGAGCCGAACCGCCCACCACCGCGCGGCCGTCGTCGGGACCGGCCACCGAGCCCAGATGTTCACCCGCGCCCTCGCCGAACGCCCCGGCCACCGCGTAGCCGCCCTCTGCGACCCCAGCCCGACCCGGATGGCCTTCCACAACCGGCTGCTCACCGAGGCCGGTGAACCCGCCGCCACCCCGTGGGAACCCGACCGCTTCGCCGACCTGCTCGCAAAGGAGGACATCGACGAGGTCGTCGTCACCACCGTCGACGCCGCACACGACCGCTACATCGTCCCGGCCCTGAAGGCCGGCTGCCGGGTGGTCACCGAGAAGCCGATGACCGTCGACGCCGAGCGCTGCGCCCGCATCCTCGACACGGTCCGGGAGACCGGCAACACCCTGACCGTCGCCTTCAACTACCGCTTCAACCCGGTGCACGAGAAGGTCCGGGCCCTGCTCGCCGAGGGCGCGATCGGCGAGGTGCTGTCCGTGCACTTCGAGTGGCTGCTCGACGTACGGCACGGCGCGGACTACTTCCGCCGCTGGCACCGGGAGAAACAGAACAGCGGCGGCCTCATGGTGCACAAGTCGAGCCACCACTTCGACCTGGTCAACTGGTGGCTCGCCGACCGGCCGCAGGAGGTCTTCGGCTACGGACGGCTCGGCTTCTACGGCCGTGAGGCGGGCGAACGCCACGGACTGCGCCGCGCCTACGACCGCGCCCACGGCGCCGCCCCCGCCGCCGACGACCCCTTCGCCCTGGACCTCGCGGCCGACGACACCCTGCGCGCCCTCTACCTGGACGCCGAACAGGACGACGGCTACCTGCGCGACCGCAACGTCTTCGACGGCCCCGTCACCATCGAGGACGACATGGCGGTCCTCGTCCGCTACACCCGCGGCGCGACGATGACGTACCACCTGACCGCCTACTCCCCGTGGGAGGGCTACCGGGTCATGTTCAACGGCAGCGCCGGCCGCCTTGAACTCGAGGTGGAGGAGAGCCGCTGGCAGCCGCCCCGGATCCGGATCACCTCCGGCAGCGGCGCGCTGCACGGCGACACCGCCGCCGAACACGCGGGCGGGGCTCGCCTCACCCTGCGCCCGCTGTGGCGGCCCCCGGTCGACGTCCCGCTCGAGACCGCCCACGAGGCCCACGGCGGGGGTGACCCGCGCATGCTCGACGCGCTGTTCGGGAGCGTGGACGGGGGTGCGCCTGCCGACTTCGGCGCCGAGGGGCATCCGACGGCCACCGAGCGCGACGGGGCGCTCGCGCTGGCGGTCGGGCTGGCCGCCAACCGGTGCTTCGAGACGGGGCGGCCGGTGGGGGTGCGGGAGCTGGTGCCCGGGGTGGGGGAGGGGTGAGGCGGGGAGGTGCGGTCCTCGTCAGCTCCAGGCCCGGTAGGGCTCGTCGACCAGCTGGAAGACAGGCTCGCCCCGGACCGGGTCCTTCGCGGTGGACAGCCGGACCCGGTCACCGCTGTGGATGCCGATCGGCGGGCCCATGACGCGGCCGCGCACGACGAAGCCCTCGGCCATCTCGATCAGGGACACGTTCCGCGCGGCGGGGGTGTTTCGGTGCACCACCGTGGAGTGCCGGACCGTCCCGGCGCCCTCACTGCGCTCCGTGCGCAGGTCGCTGCCCTGGCAGACCGGACACAGCAGCCGGTGGTACATGGCGGTGCCGCACCAGGTGCAGCGCTGGAAGAGGATGGCGTCCGTGTCCGCGCTCCTGCGATCCGGAAATCCGGGATCCAGGAGGCCCGTCGCGGAGCCGGCTGTCTGACGAACGACGCTTCCTGAGGGGTGGTACACGCTGGTCAACTCCCTGCACTCGGCCGGAATCCGCGTGCGCGGGTCACCGTGCACGCACGTGCCCGGTTGGCCGTGCCACCGTGCACGCCCTCAGGGTATGGCACTCAGTGCCACTCGTAAAGGCACTCCGTACCCCTCAATCTCGGAACATCGAGTGGGTGTGCGCGTCCGAGTGCCGGTTCAGTCGCGACCGAGCGTGGTCTCGATCTCCTGGACGACCCGCCACAGTGGCGCCCCGCGCCGGGAGACCACGACCACCACGTCCTCGGGCTGCTCGCCGCCGGGGCACGCGGGCGGGTCGCCGAAGGCGGACTGGACGTATCCGAGGGCGTGGTCGACCGTGGTGTCGGCGTCGCCCTCTCCGTCCGAACGCAGCCAGGAGCGCAGCGCGTTGTTGTGCGCCGCGACCACGGCGGCGGCGATCACGTCGGCCCGCAAAGTCCCGTCGCGCCGGCCGGCGAACCGGCCCCGCAGATACTCGGCGAGGGCCCGCTCGTAGCGCCACACCACGGACAGTTCGTACGCGCGCAGGCCGGGCACCTTCTTGGTGAGGCGGTAGCGCTGCACGGAGAACGTCGGGTTCTCGGCATACATCCGGAGCACCAGCCGGGCCGCGTCGCAGACCCGGCCCACCGGTTCGTCCCCGTCGTCGCCGGCCGCGAGGAACTCCGTCATGTCGGCCAGGCACCGCTCGTGGTCGGGGAAGACCACGTCCTCCTTCGAGGGGAAGTAGCGGAAGAAGGACCGCCGTCCGACCCCGGCCAGCGCCACGATGTCGTCGACCGTGGTCTGCTCGTATCCCCGCTCCAGGAACAGCTGGAAGGCCGCCGCGACCAGCGCGTCCCGCATGGGCGGCTTCGCTGCCGCCGCCTGCGCCTTCTCACCGCGACGGGGCGTGGGCGCTGCGCTGCTGGAGCTCATGGACGGGAAAGTAGCATCTGACCGGGGCTGATGGCACTCAGTGCATCGTTTGAGGGGAACTCAGTGCTCTCTGTGGTCACGGTGTCCCCCGCTCGGGCGTCGAACGTGCGTCGCATACGATCGGCCCTCCGCACTGCCGAGGAGCCCGCGTGTCACTCGCCCGTCCCCGCCTCCTGTACGTCACCGACCTGGCCTACCAGGCGCGCGGGCGGCGCTACTGCGACGAGGACATCTTCCTCACCGCCCGCCTGCGCGAGGACTTCGACCTCGCCCTGTGCCATCCGCGGGACGCGGCCGCGCTGATGGGCGCCTTCGACGGCGTCGTCGTCCGCAACAGCGGTCCGGTCCTGGGCCACCGGGAGGCGTACGAGGCGTTCCGCGAACGTGCGATCGCCGACGGCACCCGCGTCTACAACCCGCTGTCCGGCAAGGCCGACACGGCCGGCAAGCAGTACCTGCTCGACCTGAGCGCCGCCGGGTACCCGGTCATCCCCACCGTCGACCGCGCGGAGGATCTGCACCGGCTGCCCGAAACGGACCGGTACGTCGTCAAGCCGAAGCTCGGCGCCGACTCCGTGGGCCTGCGGATCGTCTCCGCGGAAGATGTGCGCGACCTTGTCGACGGAGAGGTCCTGGTGCAGCCGTGCGTCGACTTCGCCTACGAGGTGTCCTTCTACTTCGTCGACGACGACGTCCAGTACGCCCTCTACGCTCCGCACCCCGAGCGACGCTGGCAGCTGGAACCGTACGAACCCACCGCCGAGGACCTGGCCTTCGCCCGGCGGTTCATCGACTGGAACGGCATCGACCACGGCATCCAGCGGGTCGACGCCTGCCGTGCCCCGGACGGGCAGCTCCTGCTCGTCGAGCTGGAGGACCTCAACCCCTACCTGTCCCTGGACGCCCTGAGCGACAAGGAAAGGGACACCTTCGTCACGGCGATGAAGGCATCCCTGCACCGGTTCCTCGCCGCGGAACGACGCAGGGACTGAACTCCTCGTGCGGCAGGTGCGTATCACTCCCCGGGGGATGCCGGAGGTCCCTGCGCAGGGGACGGGAGGAGACGCTGTATGCCGAAGCCGACCGATCGCGGGCAGCCGCCCGAGCGACCCGACGGCCCGCCCCTCGAACCGGTCCGGGTGCTGCGCCCGCGCAACACCGACGCCCTCGCGGAGCTGATCAGGGAGTTCCGGGAGCAGACCGGGGCGTACCAGGAACGCAGGGACCACACCGGGGACTATGAAGTGGTGCCGCTGCCTCGGGTCGAGGCGGAGACGCAGCAACTGCCTCCCGTCGCGGACAACGCACAGGTGACCTCCGCCGGCCACCCGACCGCGAGCGGCCACTACGCCGTACGCGGCGGCGGTTCCGTCGGCCGTGTGCCCGGCCTGCGTCGCACCGCCGTCGTGGGCGCCGTCGCAGCGGCGGCCCTGATCGGCTTCGGCTGCGCCTTCCTGCTGCCCGACCGAGGCGACGCCAGCGCGGCGCAGCCCGCCCTCCCGTCCACGCCCGCCTCCGCCACGCCCACTCCCACCGCCTCGGCCGCCACCGACCCCGACGGCCCGGGCACCCTCCGCGAAGGAGCCGCCGGCCCCGAGGTGACCGACCTCCAGCAACGCCTGCTGCGCATCCCGAACGTGTACGACCACGGCTCGACCAGTGGGAGCTACGACGCCACCCTGACCGAGGCGGTGGCCCGCTTCCAGGTCTGGTACGGCATCCGCGGCGACGAGACCGGCGTCTACGGCGACGACACCCGGCTCGCCCTGGAATCCCGTACGGGCGGCTGACGGGAGGCCGTCCGGAACCGGGGTACCCGTCGCGGGACGTCCGGCGAACGGGAGCGAGGTGAGCATGGCGGGCATCGACGCGTTCATCGACCGGCTGGACCCGGACATGTGCGTGGTCACCGCCACGGCGAACGGGGAGCGGGCGGGCTGTCTGGTCGGGTTCGCCTCGCAGTGCTCCATCCGGCCGGTGCGCTTCGTCGTATGGCTGTCCAAGGTGAACCACACCTACCGCGTCGCACAGGACGCTCCGTTCCTCGCCGTGCATCTGCTCACCCCCGGACAGCGGGACCTGGCCGAGCTGTTCGGCGGGCGCACCGGCGACACGACGGACAAGTTCCAGCATGTCGGCGTGCGGGAGGAGCACGGCGGGGCGCTCGTCCTGGAGGACGCGGCGGCCTGGTTCGTGGGCGCGGTCGTGCTGCGCGCCGACGGAGGCGATCACGTCGGTTTCGTCCTCGAGCCGGTGGCCGGCGGCGGGCGTGAGCAGGCCGACGACGGACCGCTGCTGCGGCTCGACGACGCCCGCACCATCGCACCAGGTCACCCGGTGGAGTGAGGTTCCGCCCCGCTGCTCGAACACCCGGCAACACATCGGGAAAGTGGCGGCGCCCAGGGCGTGGCCGCCGTCAGCATGGGCAGCTCCCTGAGCGAGGGACCCCGCACTCCCCGAGCCGAAGGCCACGCCGATGAGCGCCTCCCGTATCCCGGGCCTGGTAATGCCCGCCGTGTTCCTGCTGGCCCTCGTGGTGGGAGCGTTCTGGTACTGGCGCCATCGCGGCGACGACTGAAGGCCGGCACCGCGGGACGACTGAACGGCGACAGGGCCGCTACCCCCTTGCCGCTCCTTCGCCGCGTGTCACTCGGGCTCGGTGGGCACCCGGACGTCGACCACGCAGACGTCGTCCCGCCGCTCGCCCTCCAGCAGCGCCGCGAGCAACGGGTTCAAAGAGCCGGGCTCGTCCGTGTGGTGGGCGACGACCGCCTCGGCGAGCCGCTCCAGGCCCAGGTCGATGCCCTCGGTGGGCCGCTCGACCAGCCCGTCCGTGTACAGCATCAGCCGGTCGCCGGGCTCCAGGCGGCACTCCGCCTCCTGGTACACCGGCGAGGAGCTCGCCCCGAGCAGCATCCCGCCCGGCCGGCCCAGATAGCGCACCTCGCCGTCGCGCAGCAGCAACGGCGGCGGATGGCCCGCCTGCGCCCAGACCAGCCGGCGCTCGGCGGGGGTGTAACGGGCCAGGACCATGGTCGCGGTGCCGTGGGAGTCGCGGGAGTGCAGCAGCAGCGCGTTGAGACGGGCGAGCGCACCGGTCAGTGACGAGCCGGTGATGACCATGCCCTTCGCGGTGAAGCGCAGCTGCGCCATCGTGGCGACGGCGTCGATGCCGTGCCCGGCGACGTCGCCGACCACGAACAGGGCGTCGCCGTCGGGGAGTTCGATGGCGCTGAACCAGTCGCCGCCGACATGGATCCCCGACTGGGCGGGCAGGTAGGCCACTTCGACGCGCAGGCCGGCCAGCCGCACCGGCCGGGTGGGCAGCGGCAGCAGCGCGTGCTGGAGCCGGGCGACGAGCGTCCGCTCGGCGCGCAGCACGACGTGCTGGGTCAGGATCTCCTGCTCGCTCTTGACGAGGGCGAGTTCCGCGCTGCGCTGTGCGGTGAGGTCCTGGACGAAGCCGTGCACCTCGACGGGCGTGCCGTCGGCGGCCGGCACCGCCTCGGCGACGGCCCGCAGATGCCGGACCCCGTCCGCCGTCCTGATCCGGAACGGGACGTCGAACGGACGCCCGTCGCGCGCGAGTTCCCGGACGGCGCGGGCCAGCGCCGGCACGTCCTCGGACAGCGCGAGACCCGGGAGGTCGGCGAGCTGGACCGGGCCGTGTGCGGGGTCCCGGTCCAGGATGTCGAAGACCTGGGACGACCAGTTGACCTCGTGGGTGACCAGGTTCCAGGTCGCCCAGCCCAGGTTGCCCAGCCGCTGCACGTCCGCCAGCCGCTGCTCCTGCCGGTCCGAGGAGTCCTGCCGGACCCAGGCGAGGACCAGCCCGCCGCCCAGCCGCGCCACCCGCACCGAGTACGTCGAGAGCTCCGCGGAACCGGCCACGACCTCCTGATGGGCGAACGGCGGACCCTCGAACGGCTCCCCGGTCCGCAGCGTGCGCAGGCACCCGTGCCACAGCTCCTCGCCCGCCATGCCGGGGAAGCACTCCAGGATCCGGTGCCCGACCAGCTCGCGGCCGGTACGGCCGACGATGTCGACCGCGTCCGCCGTCGCCGCGTCGATGCGGTAGTCCTCGACCTCCCCCGAGGGCGCCGTCAGCGGGGAGAGCAGCATCGCCGCGCCCGGCAGCGCGTCGAACACCGCCTGGGCGGCACCGTCCGCGGCGTACTCCTGCCGGACGCCGAACGCCCGGAGCCGGCCCGCGCACAGCCGGGCGACGGCGCGCAGGAGCTGCCGGACCGGCGGGGTGAACGGCCCCCCGCGGCCGCGCAGGACGCCGATGCAGGCCTCGGCGGTGTCCCCGGCCGGCACCGGCAGCCAGGCGCGCGAGCGCCAGCGCTCGGGCGGGTCCCCGATGAGCAGGTACCGCTCCCGGTCCGAGTCGATGTCCTCCAGCCAGCGCGGCTCCCGCGCCACCAGCGCTTCCAGGGCGGCGATCCCGGTCAGCGGCGGCACCTGACGCCACTGGGCGGCCAGGGTGTCCTCGATGCCGGCGTGCCCGACGAGTTCCAGCCCGCCTGTGGGCAGGCGCCGGAAGATCATGACCGCTTCGGCGCCCGCCTCGGGCGCCAGGTGGTCCAGCAGGCACCGGGCGAGGTCCTGCGGGGTGCCGACGCGGACCAGGGCCTCGCCGAGCCGGCCGAGTGCGGCGAAGGCGTCGTCCGTACCGTCGGTGCCGTCCGCGTCGAGGGTGTCCCTGGTGGCGGGCATGCCGGGCCTGGGAACGACGACGGGGAAACCGGCGGGCTCGTCGAGTGGGGGCTCGGGCCGCGGTGGGGACTGGTGCAGCGGGGGCACCAGCCCGCCGAGGGTGATCCAGCACTCCTCCAGCAGGGTGCGGTTCCCGGCCTTGGCGCGCTGCCGCAGTTCCTCGCCCGCGGCGTCCGGCGTGCAGCCGGTCAGCGCCATCAGGGCACCCTTGGCCCGCTCCAGGACGGCCGATGTCGCTGCCTGGTCACGCAGCCGGTCCATCTCGGCACGCTGCCGGGCGACGACCTTGGCCAGCGCTGCCATGTCGGGCGCGGCGCCGGACTCGGCGGGGCTGGCGGGCTCGCTGGTCACGCGTTGAGCATCGCACATCAGGGGTGCTTCGATCGCGGCCTTGTGGACGGAGATCGCACGCACCGGTGAAGCCGGGTCGGCGGGCTCGTCGACCCCCGCTGCCGCGCTGTCCTCCCGTGTCCCCGTCAGTGGTCCGGCGGCGGGTACAGCCACAGCCGCAGCAGGCGGCTCAGCCGAGGCATGACGAGGTAGGTCAGGGTCGGCAGCAGCACGACCGGGAACACCGCGGCGCGCAGCGGCAGGGCCCAGGTCATCGTGTGGGGCGCCGCCAGCCACTGGATCAGGAACGTGAGCGGATAGGCGCCGAGGAAGGTGGTGAGCAGCATCTTCCACCGGGGCGGGGCCTGCGCGGTGGTGCCGGGCAGGGCGAACCAGGTCTCCAGTCCCGTCGTCGACTGCCGTTCACTGCCGATCTCGGTCGCGATGCCCTCGATCCGTCCGTGCCAGGCGGCCCGCTCCTCGGACTCCAGCCAGGCGGCCAGCCGGTGCGGATCGGACCAGCGCAGCACCGCGTGGAAGAGGTGACCGTCCTCGGGCCGCAGCCAGGAGACGCCCTCGTTGCCGGGGAAGGCTCTGGCGCAGCGGGTGATCCCGTGGGTCCAGTGCTCGAACTCGTGCTCGTGGCCGGGGCGTACTCGCCAGGTGAGGACCGTGGTGACCGGATCGCCATGCCGTACATCGGTGGTGCTCATGCTCACCACGAGTGCCACGGCAGACGCGCCTCATGCCCCTGGGAGGGTCAGCGTCCGTGCCCGTGCTCGATGAGGGCCTGGGTGACCGCCCGCACGCTGCGGGCGATGTGCTGCAGCTGCAGGACCTCCGCCGCGTACAGCTTGATCGTGTGTTCGATGACCGACTCCGGCATGCCGAGACCGGGCAGGTCGGCCCGGGCGGTCTGCAGGGCGGTGCGGGCGACCCGGACCTCCTGCTGGACCTGGATCTGCGCGTGCCGGGCGAGCAGCACGGGGTGGCGGATCAGGGCCGGGTAGCTGGCGTAGCGGGCCGGTACCAGCTCGCGCAGCCACTTGGCCGCCGAGCGCTCCCAGTCGTAGCTGCCGGGGTTCTTGACCTGGCACGGCCAGTCCGGGCTGATCCGCGTGGTGGTTCGCGTGGTCGTCAGGGGCATGGTCATCGCTCCCGGGTGTGCGGCGTCGTGGGGGGTGGTCCGACGGTTTGGTGCGGCCCCGGTCTAGGGGATGACCGGGGCCGCCACGGGCGCTCGCGCAGGCGATGCCCGACCGAACACCCTGGGCGCCGACGCGGGTAGGAGACGGCGGCTTCAGGTGTCCGTGCAAGGGCCCGTGGGGTCAGACGGTGCCCGCGCGAGGTGTGGTGCAGCGTGCGCATGGGCGGACCGTCGTCTCTGTGCGGGCGGATGCGGGGTAGTGGAACGTGTGTCCCGGAATGGCCGGGGTGTGATCCCTGAGCAGTATTTATATATGCCGTCCGGTTTGCAAGACGCATGAAAACATTCATGCGGGATATGTGACGGATGACCCCCTTGTGCCCTCATGTGAGGGAAGTGGGTCTCAGTCCCGCAGGAAGAACTGGTGCTGGTCGGAGATGTGCTCGTAGTCCTCGAGCCGGGCCTGGGTGCGTTCCGGGTCGGCGTCGGTCATGGCCTGGAGCAGCGCGGCGGCCATCACGCCGGGCGCGGCGTAGGAGTCGAAGACCAGACGGGACCCGGTGCCGGTGGCGAAGACGACGTCCGCCTCGTCGGCCACCGGCCCGAGTGCCAGGTCGGTGATCAGGGCGACCTGGAGTCCGGCGCTGCGCGCGACCCGTACGGCGGTCAGGGTCTCCTGGGCGTGCCGGGGCATCGAGAACGCCAGGACCCAGGTGCCGCCCGCCTCGCGGGACTGGAGCAGGGCGTCGTAGGCGACGCTGCCGCCCCGGGTCACCAGCCGCACGTCCGGGTGGACCCGGCGCGCGGCGTACGCGAAGTACTCGGCCAGGGACGCCGAGATGCGCAGGCCCAGGATGGTCAGCGGGGTCGACCGGGACAGTTTGCGGCCGATGTCGATCACCTGGTCGGGGTCGGCGAAGTCGCGTCGCAGGTTCTCCAGGTTGTCGATCTCGGCGTCGACCGCCGCCTGGAGTTCGTTGCTGCCGTTCTCCTCCGCCGCGGAGGGACCGCCCGCGAGGGTGCCGAGGGCGATCGTCTGGAGCTTCTCCCGTAGCGCGGGGTAACCGCTGAAGCCCACCGCCGCGGCGAAACGCGTCACCGACGGCTGGCTCACACCGACGCGTTCCGCGAGATCGGTGATCGAAAGGAAGGCCGCCTCGGTGATGTGCTCGATCAGGTACTGGGCGATGCGACGCTGCCCAGGGGACAGCCGTGGCCGGTCGAACAGGCCCCTGAGCTGGGAAGTCGGGGAGGCCTCCGCTTCCGGTGCGGTCTTGCCCGAGGTGATCGCGGACGCCTGGGCGCGTGCCTGCTGCGGCGATGGCACGTCTGCGCCTCCTTTGTCTCCCACAGTGCCTCAACATAGCTCACACACCGTGGCGACCAGGGCTTGCGCGCAAGGGCCCGACGACCGGCCCGGGCGACGGACGGACCCGCCGAAAGGACGGATACGCGCGTTCCGTACGGGAACCCGCCCCCGCGAAAGCCATTCGGTGACGACCGGCGACGCGCTGCGAAACCGGCGGCACCCCGCAACCAGACCCTTCGGCAGGTGAGAGGCGAATGAGCGCACTCAGCGCGGTGGAACAGGCCCTGGAGAACCGGTGGGAGGCGCTGTGGGCGCGGGTCTTCGACAAGGAACCCGTCGAACTCGTCGACGCGCTGCGACGCGAGTGCGACAGCAACGTGGTCGTGTGCAGCGAGAGCAGGGTCGTGGTCCCCAACGCCTACGACATCGAACTCGCCGACTCCGTCCACGACGAACTCACGCGCCGGGGCACCAACGTGGGCCAGGCGCTCACCGACAGCCTGATACGGCACGCCGAACACAAGGGCTACGAGTGGGCGGGCCCGCTCGCCGTGCACATCACGAGGTCGGCGTACGTGCCCAACGGCCGTTATCGCGTGGCCAGCAGCGTGATGTCGCATGTGAGCGCCGACGGTTTCCAGTACGCGGCCCACTAGGAGCGGAGGTCAGCGGCGATAGATGGTGATCGAATGGCCGACCTGGTCGATCGGACGACTGCTCTCGATCAACTCGGCCAGCCGGCCCTTCGCTTTGGCAACCGAGGAGTCCGACACGACCAGCAGTCCGCGCACCGCACCGCGGGGTACCGCGAGCGGATCGGACGCGTCGATGCCGTAGTACGACGGCACCCCGCTGCCCTTGTACACCAGCCAGACCCGCTCGCTCCGGTACCGTTCGCGCAGCCGGTCGGCGAGCCGGCCGAGGTCCTGCCCCCAGTCGACGTTGGAGTCGTGCAGCCTGAGCCGGGTCTTCGACGGCCCGCCGAACGCCTCGTTGGAGTACGGCAGATAGTAGGGGAACGTCCGCACGGAGCTGACCGCGACGAACAGCACCAGCGCCGCCGTCAGCACCGGCGCCCACCGCCACCGCAGGACCAGGACACAGCCCGCCGCCACCGCCAGGAACATCGGTAGGAAGAGGGCGTACCGGGTGCCGAAGTCCCGCGCCCCTTCCATGGAGGCCGCCAGCAGCACCGCGGACGGCAGCAGCAGGTACGGCGCCACGGGCCGCAGCCGCCGTACCGCCACCACCACGACGGCACCGGCCGCCCACAGCGCGAGCATCCCGAGCGGCGTCTTCACCAGCAACGCGACCGGCAGGTAGTACCAGAGGGACCCGGTGTACACCTGGCCGAACAGGAAGCCCTCCCACGGCCGGTTCTCCAGAGCGAACTGGATCCGCATCCCGTCCCGGAACGCCTCCGGGAACGGCAGCAGCTCCACCAGCAGCCCCCGCCGCCCGCGCACGACGGGCACATACTGCTGCGGCGACCAGCGCAGCAGCGGATCGACGGCCAGATACGACGCCCATACGACGGCCACGGCGACCAGCGCAACGACGGCGGCGCCCCCGGCCGCCCGCAGCAGCCGCGTCCGCCGATCCGCCGAACCCGCGCTCGCGCACCACATCGACACGGCGGCCAGCACCAGCAGCACCGGAAACGCCGCCAGCGCGCTCATCTTCGTGGCCAGAGCCGCCCCGAGCGCCACTGAGGCGAGCGGCAGGTACAGCCGAGGCCGGCGGCGCGCACGCCACAGCAGCCACACCGACGTCAGCAGGAACCCGGCCATCGGCACGTCGAGCGTGGCCAGCGAGCCGTGGGCGATGACGTCGGGGGAGAAGGCGTACAGGGCGAGCGCCACCAACGCGCCCACCGGACCGGCGAGTTCACGGGCGAAGGCGAAGACGACCAGGCCGAACAGCAACGTCAGCGCGATCACCGGAAGACGGGCCCAGAGCATCAGCTCCCAGGGGTCGTTGCCCCACTTGTACAGGAGGTGCTGCCCGAAGCGGCCCTGGCCGCCGGTGAAGGACGGATCGACGTGCGGGTCGGCCAGTGCCACGCCGGTGGCGATGACCAGTTTGCCCAGCGGCGGGTGCTCGGGGTTGAAGCGCAGGCGGTGCTCGTGCAGATAGTCGGCGGCCGTCCCCACGTACACCGGCTCGTCGATGGTCGGGGTCTGCTGGACGGCGGTGGACACCATCGCGGCGGCCATCTGGACGAGCAGCACGACCACGAGGAGCGGCACCAGCCACCGTGTGCGGGACCGTGAACGCAGCGCCGGCCACACGTCGGGCGCCCCAGGGGCCGGCGTCAGGACCGGGTGCCGTTCGTGCGTCATCATCCGCCCCGCGGTGACACCGGGCGGGCGGTGGCGGGAGCGAAACAGGGGCGTCTCATGCGCCTACTCTGCATCAGCTCCCGCCACCGGGGGCGTTACCGCTTCAGGAGTCGTACCGACAGACCCTCCGCCGTGTGGACGGGTACGGCCCGCAGGGTGTCGGAGTTCAGCTCGACGCGGTCGAACTGGCCGCGCAGCACCGGGGCGCCGAGCACCCGGACCGTGCTGCCCGCGGCCGGCGGCCGCTTCGCGTCGAGGCTCAGCGACAGCGTGCTGCCCCGGCCGAGCACCGCCCGGCGCGTCACCTCCAGGACCGGCTCCTGCCCCGAACGCAGCGTCACCTCCAGCGTGCCGGACTCCTGCGCGTACGTGCCGTGCACCTGCAGCGACTTGCCCAGCCTCAGCGTCCCGCCGGTCACCCGCACATCACCGTGACCCAGCGCGTGCGCCGAACCGGCGACCAGCACACCGTCCTTGAGCACGGTGCCGCCCGTGTACCGGTTGTGGCCCGTCAGGGTCAGCGTGCCGGTGCCGCCCTTGGTCAGACCGCCGTCGCCGTCGATGTCGTTGCGCCAGCTGTCGGCCGCCCGGAAACCGCCGGCCGCGGCGTCGAGCGTGACACTCACGTCGGCGTCGAAGGAGCCGTAACCGTCCGCCGCGGCGAACAGGTTCAGACGCCCCCACTGCTCGAAGCCGTCCAGCAGGACGTACCCGGAGGGCAGTGCGGTGGTCCGCAGCACCTCGCGGCGCTGGGCCGCGTCCAGGTACGGCAGCCGCGTCTCCAGCAGCACCTCGGCGCCCTTCGGCACGGTCAGCGGTTCGTTGCGGCCGCGCCGGGTGAGCACGTAGGTCAACCGGGGCTTTACGGCACGCTCGTTGTCGTCCCGGTCGGCGTACGGGTCGGAGCCGTCCGAGTGGGCGTACGCGTACAGCGTGTTGGCCGTGGTGCCGGTCTTCTCCTGGAAGTACGCCAGGGCCTGGGCGCGGGCCGCGGCCTTGAGGGCGGCGTTCGCCGGGTCGGCCAGCGCGGCGGCGGCCAGGGCGGTGGCCATGATGCGGCCGCCGAGGACGTCGACCGTGGAGTGCATGCCCGACATGATCCGGGTGTGGCTCAGCTCGAAGGCGCGGGTCACCAGCTCCTGGAACCGCTCGGGCACCGCGTACGCGAAGGCCAGGGCCGCCAGGTGGAAGGCGTTGGTGTGGCCGCTCGGGAAGCCGCCGTCCTCGGCCGCGTTGGTGCTTCGCTGGCGCAGCAACTGCGTGACGACGACCACCTCGGAGTCGTACACCGGGTAGCCGAGCGCGTCCTTCACGCCGGTGTCGACGACCTCGCTGTCCTCGTTCATGCGCCACGGACGCGGGTACTGGAACGTGAACTTGGCGGGGTTGCCCGACGCGAACGGACCGCGCACGGTGTCGACCAGCTTGGCGACCTGGCCGAGCGCCGAGTCGTAGGAGCCCGCGCCGACCGCGGAGCCCGCGGGGGCGCCGGCCGGGACGGCGTCGCTGATCGTGGTGGCCGGCGTGCCCTCGGGAGCGCTGGTGATCGAGGTGACCGCCTTGGCGCCCGCCCGGTACAGGTCGGCCAGCGGGCCGAGGGCCCCGATCATCGCGTAGCTCTGGTGCTGGCGGTCGTAGACGAACGCCTCCTTCGCCTGCTCCTCGGTGCGCGCGGACGTGATGCGGGCGCAGTAGCGCATGTTGGCGCGCAGCACCTCGGGCATCAGCGGCGTGCCGGTGTTCCAGGCGTCGCCGGTCTTCCACACCTTGGCGAAGCCGCCGAGGATGCGGACCACGGCGTTGGTCTCGGGCGTCGTGTTCGCGACGATGTTGGTCTTGTAGTCGTCGACGAACGCGGCGAAGGCCGTGGCCGCCTTCGCGTCCGTGGCGGCCAGCCAGGTGGCGAGCGTGGGAGCGGCCAGTACACCGGCCGAGGCACCGAGGGACGTCTTGAGGAACCCCCTTCGGTTCACGGCGCGGTCACGGACCGACGAGGGGGAGGGGTGCCCGGCTGGTGACGGCATGCGTCTGCCTCTCTTGAGTTCATCGGCCCTGCGGCCGGGAGTAAGAAGAAGGTGGTGCGATCGATGGCGGCTCGCGGGGCGACGCGTGACATGAGGGCCGAATGCGCTTTCCCGAGCCGTACGAGCGAAGATCTACGGGCGAGTTGTGTCGGATCGGGGATGATCCGGCGTCCGCCACCTGTCATACGAGTGAACGGGCCATCGCCACCGCTCCCTCGACCGGCGCCACCGTCAGCGGCCTCGGCCGGGCCCCCGGCACCCGTGCGGCCAGGGAGGACACGAAGGCGTCGTACAGGGCGGGTTGGGCGAGGACGGTACTGCCCGCGACCACCACGTCGTCGACGGCGACCCCGCGTGCCGCGAGTCGTCCGACGAGCGAGGCCAGCGCGCGACCGCCCTCGGCGATGACCGTACGGGCGAGAGAGGAGCCCGCCTCGGCGGCCGCGAACAGCACGGGTGCGTGCCGGCCCCACTCGGCGGAGACGTCCGTGGCGCTCTCCAGCGCCGCCCCGAGCGCCGGTACCTCGGCGACGCCGAACGCGGCGATGAGGCCCTTGGCCAGTTCGTCGGGTTCCTCGCCGCGGTCGTGCGCCGCCCACACGGCCCGCGCGGCCTCACGGACCAGACCGGCCGAGCCGCCCTCGTCGCCGAGCAACGCACCCCAGCCGCCGACCTGGACGGGGCTGCCGTCGTCGAGCCGGCCGACCGCGACCGAACCGGTGCCGGCGACCAGGCCGACGCCACGGTCCAGTCCCGCGGCGGGTACGAGGAGCTCGGCGTCGCCCAGAACCTTCGCGGGCGCGTCGAAGTGGAGTTGCAGCGCGGTGCGGATCTGGGCGCACTGCCGGGGCGTCTCGCAGGCGTGCCCGCCCACGGCGACGGCCGACGGGCGTGCGCCCGCCGGCAGTGCCTCGGCGACCAGCGCGGCCAGCCAGCCGGCCGCGGCCACGGGGTCGTGCGGCCGCCAGCCGCTGCTCGGCCGGACGTGGTCGGCGACGGCCCGCTCGCCCGCGAAGGCGCGCAGGTGCGTCTTGGTGCCGCCCACGTCGATGCCGACCACGAGAGGGCACGAGGGGGAGTCCTGCACGGATCCTCTTTCGTCGTTGCGCTTGGCTGCGACGGTGGGCGAACCGTGCCTGGGGCAGGGGGAGTTGGGGAAATCGAAGAGCTAGGGAAGCCCCGGGACGGGCCTCTGACGGACCACGGCAGGCGAGTACCGTGACGTTCGTTAGGAAGTTAACTAACGAAGTACAGTGCGTGTCAATAGGCATCGCACACTCGACCACCCAAGGGCCCGCCCGGCCGGCGCGGTGGGGAAATCCGCGACGCCAGGGCATCCCATCGCCGCTTCCCGCGAAGACGATCGACCCGGGAGAGCGGCCTTGACCTGTGTGGGAGAACTGTGGAACACGACGTGGCGAAAGCGCCCCGCCTGACCGAGAGCGCGAGCGCGGTGTTCGCCGTGCTCGCCGGGGCGGGCAGCGCGACCCGGCCGCAGCTCGCGAGCCTGGCGGGACTGTCCAAGCCGACGGTGTCCTCCGCCGTGGCGGAACTGGAGGGCGCCCGGCTCGCGGCCTGCTCGGGCACCTCCTCCAGCGGCACGGGCCGCTCCGCCGCCGTATACGGTCTCGGCCCGGCGGCCGGCGCCGTGCTCGCCGTCGACCTCGGACCCGCCCTCACCCGGGTGCGCGGCTGTGCCCTGGACGGCAGCCTGCTCACCCAGGCGACCGGCTCCCGGGCGGAGGCCGCCGACGTCGTGCGCGAGGCCCTCTTCGCGCTGCCCGCCGACGCCCCGCTGCGCACGGTCGTCGTCGCCGTCGGCGATGTCACCGCGCGGGAGAAGGAAGGCGCCGGTATGCGCCCTGCGACCGCCAAGGCCGGTCCCGTCTTCGACGCCATGGCCGTCGCACTGCCGTCCGGCGTTCCCCTCCACCTCGAGAACAACGTCAACTGCGCCGCCCTCGCCGAGCTGCACGAAGGCGCCGCGCGCGGTCACCACACCTTCGGCTACCTGCGCATCGGCGTGGGCATCGGCCTCGGCATCGTGATCGGCGGCCAGGTGCTGCGGGGAGCCAACGGCGCCGCCGGAGAGCTGGCCCGGCTGCCCTACCCCTGGGACGACGGCAGCGAGCCGCGCCAGGAGGCCCTGGAGGAGTACATCGGCGCCCGCTCGCTGCTGCGCCGGGCCGCCGAGGCCTGGCAGGGCACCGACGGACCGTGCCCCCGCACCGCCGAGCAGCTTTTCGCCCTCGCCGCCGAGGGCCGGGCCCCGGCCCGCGCGGTCGTCGGCCGGCATGCCACGGACGTGGGCCGCCTCACCGCCGCGGTGACCGCCGTGCTCGACCCGGGGCTGATCGTGCTGGGCGGCAGCACCGGCGCCGACCCGCAGCTCCTGCCCGGGGTACGGGCCGAACTGGACCGGCTGAGCTGGCCCACCGAAGTGGTCAGCAGCACGGTCGGGGAACTCGGCACGGTCGTCGGCGCCTCCAGGCTCGCCGTCGCCCGGGGAGTCCAAACCGTGACCGAGCCCGCGCGGGCGAAGGATTGACGGCTTCCGACTCGGTCTGCCAATGTCCGGACAAGCGCTTTCTAAGTCGGCCGGGACGCCGACTCGGGGTGAGCCTCCCGCCCGTACGCGAAGTACGGCAGCCGCACGAGGGCGTGCTTGTGCGACATCGGCCGTCATGGCCGGGGACCCCACCCGTCAAGGCGACACGGCCGGGCGAGGCCGTGCCCCCGGAAAGCGAAATCCCCTGCACAATGCACCCGTGCCGCCTCGGCTGGCGCCGTGCTTCTTCTGCTACGACGAAAAGGGATCGAACATGACCAGTGTGGGTGTGCGGCGCTCCCGCCGACTCGGCCGCGGCGGTATACGCCGCCTGGTTCCCCTCGCTGCCGTGGCCACGGCAGGTGCCCTTCTGCTCTCCGCCTGCGGTGGGTCGGGATCCGACTCGGGCGGGAACTCCAAGTCGCTGACGTTCTGGATCTCCACGGTTCCGGGACAGGACGCGGGCTGGAAGAAGATGGTGGCGCAGTACAAGAAGGAAACCGGCGTCGACGTCAAGCTCGTCAACATCCCCTACGACGGCTACGCGCCGAAGCTGCGCAACGCAGCGCAGGCGAACTCGCTGCCCGACGTGGCGACCGTGCCGGCGCTGGACCCGATCTGGTCGAACAAGCTGATCGACCTCAGCGACATCGCCAACAACAAGAGCAACAAGATCAACGCCAACTTCCTCGCCAAGGACTCGTCCGGGAAGGTGCTGGCCATCCCCTCGGACGTCACTGCGTCCGGCATGTTCATCAACAAGACGCTGTTCGAGAAGGCCGGCGTCGCCGTCCCGACCTCGCCCCAGGACACCTGGACCTGGACCGACTTCATCAAGGCGGCGGACGAGGTCCGGGAGAAGACCAAGGCCAAGTACTCCCTGACGTTCGACCAGTCGCCGTCCCGGCTCCGCGCCATGGTGTACGAGATGGGCGGGAAGTACGTCCACGCGGACTCCTCCGGCAAGTTCTCGGTGGACGCGGCGACCAAGAAGGCCGTGGACTACTTCGTCGGACTGAACGACGACAAGACCATGCCGAAGTCGGTGTGGACCAGCGGCGCCGACCCGTCGGCCATGTTCCAGAGCGGTGACGTCGTCGCCTACTGGTCCGGCGTGTGGCAGGTCCCCGCCTTCGCGGAGAGCATCAAGAAGTTCGAGTGGGCGAGCGTCCCGACTCCCGCCCAGCCGGTGCAGGCCAGCGACGTCAACAGCGGCGGCATGACGGTGGGCTTCAACAACAACGCCGACGCGGCCACCGCCGCGACGAAGTTCCTGACCTGGCTGTACGAGCCGGCCCACTACCAGGCGCTGTGCGAGGCGTCCGGCTTCCTGCCGGTCGAGAGCGGTCTGAACCCGAAGTACCCCTTCAAGTCCGAGGCGGCGCAGGCGGCGTTCAAGCTGTACAACGAGTCGATCCCGCTCTACGACCCGATCTCCGGCTACTTCAACAGTGCGCAGACGAACTGGGTGCTGAAGGGCAAGAGCCTCACCGAGGACCCGACCAAGACGGAGCTCGGCAAGGCGATCAACGGCCAGCAGTCGGCCGACAAGGCCCTGGAGAACATCGTGGCCGGCTACAACCAGCAGGTCGGCGGCTGATCGTAGGCCGGCGGGCCGGGCGGCGGGTCGAGACTCCGCCGCCCGGACCTGGGAGCCCACGTCATGCCGGGCTCATGGCGTGAGCCCACCGCAATCCAATCCCCCAGCACGGAGTCAGGAAGATGACAAAACGCGCCTCGGACGTGTCCGCCGTGTCCGTGAGCCCGCCCAGGAGACGCAGTAAGTACACCCTTGCGCCGCTCGTTCTCATCGCGGCCAATGTCGTGCTCTTCGCACTGTTCTTCGTCTGGCCGGCGGTGATCGGGCTCGTCTACTCGTTCACGAACTACACGGGTGTGGGGGCGTTCCAGTACATCGGACTGGACAACTACAGCAAGCTGCTCGGGGACTCCACGTTCTACGACGCGGGGATCCGGACGCTGCTGTACACCGTGCTCTTCGTTCCGCTGAACTTCGTGTTCTCGCTGCTCATCGCCAACGTGCTGGTGAGCAAGCACGCCAAGGGCGTGTCGGTCGCCCGCGTCTTCTTCTTCATCCCGTGGCTTCTGTCGCCCATCGTCGTGGGTGTCCTGTGGCGGTGGCTGTTCGGTGAGAACTTCGGACTGGTCAACTACCTCATCGAGAAGCTCGGCGGAAGCGCCGTGCCGTGGCAGTCGAACGCGGACCTGTCGCTGATGGTGGTCGTGGTGGCGGCATCCTGGGCCTGGACGGGCTTCTCCATGCTGCTGTTCATCGCGGCGATCAAGAACGTACCGACGTCGTACTACGAGGCGGCCGCGCTCGACGGCGCCGGTCCGTGGCGCCAGTTCATCAGCATCACACTGCCGAGCATCGCGCCCACTTCCTTCATCGTCATCCTGCTCAACACGATCCACGGGATGAAGGAATATCCGCTGTTCGCCTCCCTCAACAACGGCGGACCCGGAACCTCGAACAACCTGCTCGTCCAGTACATCTACCAGACCGGCTTCAAATCAGGCCAGATCGGCTACGCGAGCGCCGCGTCGTTCGTGCTCATGCTCTTCCTGATGGGCGTCGCGCTCATCCAGCTGATGGTCAACCGGCGGGTGGAGAACCGATGACAACCACAGACATGCCACGCCCGGTCGACGCCGGGCCCGGACGGGCCGTTCCCAAGAAGCGGCCCCGCAGCACGGCCGGCGGTGGGTTTCGGCGCGCGGTGCCCGCGACGACTCTGCTGTGGGTCCTGGCGGCCCTCTACTCGGTGCCGGTGCTGTGGTTCGTCCTCAGCTCCTTCAAACCGGCGGGAGACCTGTTCTCCCTTCCGCTGACGCTGTTTCCGCAGAACCCCACGCTGTCGGGTTATACGGAGGCGTGGCGCAGCGCCAACTTCGCCCAGTACTTCATCAACACGACCATCGTGTGTGTGATCGCGACGATCCTCACGGTGGGAGTCAGCTGCTGCACGGGGTACGCGCTGGCCAAGTACGACAACAAGTGGCTCAAGGTCTTCTTCGTCGGCATCCTGGCCACCACGATGCTGCCGTCCGAGGTCATGCTCGCCCCGCAGTTCCTGGTGGTCCGCGACCTCGGCCTCTACAACTCGCTCGCCGGCATCATCCTCCCGGCCGTGCTCACCGCGACCGGCTGCTTCATGTTCCGCCAGTTCTTCCTGACGGTCCCCGACGAGCTCATCGAGGCCGCCCGTATCGACGGCGCGCCCGAGCTGAAGATCTTCCTGAGGATCATGGTGCCGATCTCCCGGCCCATCATGCTGACGCTCGCCATCCTGTCGTTCCAGTGGCGGTGGAACGACTACATCTGGCCGCTGCTGATGCTCAACGACCCCGAGAAGTTCACCGTGCAGATCGGCATCCAGAGCCTCGTCGGCGCGCAGAACATCAACTGGTCGGTGCTGCTCGGCGGATCGGTCATCTCCATGGTTCCGCTGATCGTCGTCTTCCTGGTGTTCCAGCGTTACGTCATGAACGCCGACATCAACGCCGGACTGAAGGACTGATCGTGCCCACCGCGCTCGACCACGAGTTCGTCCGCGCGGCGGCCCGCGCCGCCGACCGGCAGGCCGTCCCGCTGGCGGCCCGCCCGGACGAGGAACCCGCCGGTGTGCCGCACCGTGGTCTGGCGCGCCGGGTGAAGACCCTGGTCGCGGCGTACCGTTCCCCGGACTCGGCACTGCACGGCAGCAGGCAGGCCGTCGCCGCGACGATGACCCACCTCGGCGCCCTGCGGGCCGCCCAGACCACCACCGGCCTCTTCGCCGGCGGCGACAACGTGCAGTCGCCGCCGGACTCCGGCTTCACGGTCAACGACGTGTGCGACGCGCACGTCCTCGCCGTCGGCGCGGGGCCGGAACTGGGGGACGCCGCGGCCGCCCTCGCCGAGATCGCCCGGTCCGCCTCCGGCAGTCTCCTGACCGGTGGGGTGCACACCCCGAACCACCGCTGGGAGCTGTGCGCGGCGCTGGCCCGGCTGCACCGCTCGTTCCCCGACGACCGGCTGCTCGACCGCGTCGAGGAGTGGCTCGCCGAGGGCGTCGACATCGACGCGGAGGGCCAGTACTCGGAACGGAGCGCCAACTACGCGGCCCACGTGTCCAACCCGTCGCTGCTGCTGCTGGCCGAAGTGCTCGGCCGCGCCGACCTGCTGTACGCCGTCGAACGCAATCTCGCCACGACCCTGGACCTGATCAGGCCGGACGGCACGGTGGAGACCGTCCACTCGCGACGGCAGGACCAGAACCACCCGTTCCCGCTGGCGCCCTACCTGCCGCACTACCGGCTGCTCGCGATCCGCACCGGCCGGGGCGACTTCGCCCGGGTGGCGCGGCTGGCGGCCGCCGGCGGTATCGACGACCCCGACCTGCTCGCCGAGACGCTCCTCACCCCGGACCTGTGCCTCGCCCTGCCGGTCCCGACCGCTCAGACCCTTCCGCGCGACCGGTACCTCACCACCGCACGCCTCGCCGCCCGCGCCTCGGCCACCGCGCACACGGTGGTGTACGGCGGCTCCGACGTGCCCGAGCACCGGCGCATCCGCTCGGGCCTCGCCTGCAACCCCACCTTCCTGCGCCTGTTCGCCGGCGACGCCGTCCTCGACGCGGTCCGTCTCTCACGGGGGTTCTTCGACCTGGGCCCGTTCCGCGCCGCCGACATGCAACAGCTCGCCGACAACCGGTACCGGCTCACCGAAACCCTCACGGCCGCCTACTACCAGCCGCTCCCGCCGGACCGGCGACGGGACGACGGCGCCTACCGGATGGCGGACGAGGGACGCTTCTCGGCAGCGATGGCCTTCCCGGACCGGCCCAGGGACGAGGTCTCCCAGACGACCCGCGTCGAAGTGGACCTGCGGGAAGACGGTGCCGACCTGCGGATCGACATCAGCGGACCACCGGTCCCCTGGGCCCTCGAACTGACCTTCCGGCCGGGCGGCGTGACAGAGGGCGCCGTACCGATCGGCGATGGACGCTGGTGCCTGACGAACGGGCCGATGACCTACCGGGTCGGTGACGACGAGATCCGGGTCGAGGCCGACGTCGAGGCGGGCGAACCCCTCGCCGGGCCGGACCGGAGCGACGTACTGCGCTACGACCCGGGTCAGGACTACACCGTGGTGGGCGGCACCGACGCGACGACCGGGAACCGCGTCTACCTCGGTGGACACGGCCCGCACACACTGACCGTCGCACTGCACGCCCGCCGGCCCGCATCTGTCGTGTGACCCAGACGACCCACACCATGGCCACCTCAGGCATGAAGGGCTGATCCCCGTGCACCTCACGCCCCCTCCCGTGCACCTCGCGCACCAGCGCGGCCCGCTGCACGACCTGCCGGACACTCCGCAGGCGTACGACGCCGTCCTCGCCGACGTCGTCGAGCAGGCCCTGGCCCGGCTCACGCCGGAGGGCAACCTCGAACACCCCGACTGCGTCGACGACATCGGCGACACCTCACTCGGCGTCACCTCCCTGCTGGCCCTCGCCTGGCAGCGCACCAAGGACCCGCGTCTGCCGGAGGCCGTACGCCGCAGCCTCGCCTTCCACCTGCGGGAGCGGGTGTACGTCGACGACAACCCCGGCTACCCGAACCTGCGGGCCCGCAACTCCCGCCTGCCGTACGCCCGTTACACCCTCGCGACGGGCGCGCACCCCATCGGCGACTGGCCGAGCACGGTGTGGGCGCTGCTCCAGGCGGTCAACGTGCTGGACGCGGCGGACGGCCTGGTCGACGCCGAACAGCGCACCCGTCTCCTGGAGTTGGCGCACGGCTACTGGCACTGGCTGACCGAGGCGACGTTCTTCAACCCGCAGGAGGCGGGCAACCAGGCGATCGGCTGCGTGGTCGGCGGCCTGATGCTGGCCGGTCATCTGCCGCCGGAAGAGGGTGAGCCGGTCCGCGCGCGGGCGCTGGAGCTGTACGCCGACGAGATCCGCGCCCACCGGGTGCGCGACCGCGGCGCCCTCCTGCCCCCCGAGCACGGCGGCGCCTACGACAACAACTACGGCCCGATCTCCCTGTCCTTCCTCGCCCAGGCCCACCGGGTCAGCGGCGAGGAGATCTTCGCCGAGGACGGCGACGCGCTGGCCCGCTACATCGACGCCCGCCTCACGAGCGGGGGCTTCGACAACGGCGGCCCCCGCTACAGCGAACAGCACTCCGCCTTCGAGTCGGTCCTCGGCCTGCGCTACTTCGGCGCCCGCATCGGCTCCGACCTGGGCCGCTACCGGGGCGACAGCCGCTGGGCCCGGCACGCGGCCAAGGCGGACGGCGGGGTCGACGGCCACTTCGCGTGGATGCTGGTCTGGCAGATCCAGGACCCCACCCGCTGGCACCGCGAGCCGTCCACGGCGACCGCACGGCACCAACTGCGCGCGGGCACGGTCTCGGTGGCCTTCGACGACCGCATGACCCCGGCCGTGGTCGAGGCGGGCGGCACGTACTGCCTGCCCGCCGCCGTCAACCGCCAGCACGGCTTCGGCCCCGTCACCGACGGCTTCCTGCTGTGCCGCCCCATGGGCGAGGTCCGCGTCCGCGACGTCCGCGCCGACGGCCTGACGGCCAAGCTGGTCACCAAGCCGGTCGTCGGCCGCGACCACGTCCTGCGCCATGTGCGCTCCCTGTACGTCACCGACGGCACGCTGCTGTGGACGACGGTCGCCGTCGAACGCCTCGACGGAACGCCGTACCTGCTGGCCGGCCTGCCCTACGCCGAGGACGACGGCGACCGGGTCCGCCGCACGGCCCACGCTCCAGTGTTCTCGGCGGGCACCCTGCGCCTGACCCACCCCGACGGGCAGGGCCCGGAGCACTTCGACGCCCGCGCCGAACTCACCCAGGAGCAGGCCGCGTTCGCCCTCGCCGAGGACCCGCGCGGTTACGGCAACCCGGACCAGGGCTGGCGGCACCTGGTCAGCTCCACGGCCCTGGAAACCGGACCGATCCAGGACGCGCCGGACGACCTGCATGTCTTCGCGGTGCGGTACGGCTCCGAGGAGCCGTTCACGGTGTCGGTCGAGCGGGGCGGGGAAGGGCTGACCGTGCGGACGGACGCCTTCACCGCCGTGATCGGGGACCTGGCCGGGGACGCCCACGCGGAGCCGGAACTGACGCTGCGGCGCTGACCACGGGGCCGACGTCAGGCGGTCAGACCGAGCAGGCCCCATCCGCGCCGGGCGGTCTCGGCGACCACCTCGGCCCACTGGCGCACCAGGGCGTCGAACGCGTCGAAGTCAGGGATCCAGCCTCCTGGGTGCGAGGCGTGGGCGTCGTAGGTCGCGCGGAGCGCGGCCACCCGCGGTTCGGCCCGGGTCCAGTGGGCGGCGAGCGCCCGTACCGAGGCCGGGGGGCGGACGAGCAGTCGGCGTGGCCCAAAGGGCTCGGGATCCGAGGGGAAGAGACGGCCGTCCGACTCGTCGTCCTCGTCGTCCTCGTCGTCCAGGTACGGTCCCCACCAGATCAGGCCGCGGAGGAAGCCGTCCAGGGGCTCGCGGAGGGCGGGGTCCGCGAACTCCCGGGCCTTGTCCCAGCCGTCCGCCGCCCAGAAATGCGGCTTGTACGAGCCAAGAGTGAGGCGGAACTCGTACCGTCCGCTCCACGGCACCTTCGGCGAGGCGGGAAACACCCAGCCCGCCTCGGGCCCGAGCCGCGGGCCGGGCTCGTCGTCGGGGTCCACGGCCTCGTACAGCAGGCCCTCCCGCTCACCCGCCGGCGTCCGCTCCAACCGCCCCCAGTCCACCGCCAGCACGGTGATGTCCAGCCCCATCCGGCCACCCTACGGCGCCCCGCACCACCAGATCCGCCCGCTCCCGCGTCGCGGCCACCAGCTCGGCGTTGCGCTGATCCGTACCGAGCACCCACGCCACCGCCTCGTCGTGCCCCTTGCCGAACTCCTCGTGCCGGGCGACCAGTCGGCGCACGCGCTCGTCCTCGTCGAGGTCGCAGAACCACACCTCGTCCAGCTCGGCCCGGACGCGCGCCCACACGCCCGTGTCCAGGAGCAGATAGTTCCCCTCCGTCACGACCAGCCGGGCGGTCGGCGGCACCGGAATCGCGCCCGCGATCGGCTGCTCCAGCACCCGTTCGAAGCCGGGCGCGTACACGACCTCGCCGTCCGACTCCGGCGAGCGCAGCCGCCGCAGCAGCGCCGCGTACCCCGCCGCGTCGAAGGTGTCGGGGGCACCCTTGCGGTCACGTCGACCGAGCCGGTCCAGTTCGGCGTCGGCGAGGTGGAAGCCGTCCATCGGAACGTGCGCCACCCAGGGGGCACCGCCCGCGTTGAGCGCCCGTACGAGGCGCTCGGCGAGCGTGGTCTTGCCCGCGCCCGGACTGCCCGCGATGCCGAGGAGCGCACGGCGGCCGTGGCGGGTGAGGGCCCGGGCACGGATGAGGAGGTCGTCGAAGGTCAGCGGCACGTGTCCGAGTGTGTCACCCGGCGTCGAGTCGATGACTCCGGATGTGCGGGGCAGTCTGGACCCAGGGGGAGTAGGGAGCCGACTCCATGTCCGACGACCAGGCGCAGATCCGCACGCTGATCACCAAGTGGGCCGAAGCCGTCCACCGGGGCGACCTCGAGGGTGTCCTCGCGGACCATGCCGAGGACCTCGTGATGTTCGACGTACCGCCGCCCCACGAGGGCATCCATGGTCTGGCCGCCTACCGTGCGAGCTGGCCGCCGTTCTTCGCGTGGCAGGCCCAGGGAGCCTGCTTCGACATCGAGACCCTCGACATCACGGCCGGGACCGACGTCGCCTACGCCCACGCGCTGCTGCGCTGCGCCTCACCGGAGGAACTCGCCGCACAGCCCACCCTGCGCCTGAGACTGACCTTCGGCCTGCGCAAGGAGCGGGGCCGCTGGCTGGTCGCCCACGAGCACCACTCGTTCCCGCACGACTGACCGCCCGCGTGCAGCCCGCGGCGGGGACAGCACGTGATTGACGGGAGTCCGCGGACGTCTGTAGCCTCACAGATGAGTTTGCTTTGAAAACAAACTTTTCTCGGAGGTCTCCATGCCCGTTCCCCAGGACATCGACAGCCGCGCCGCCGGCCGGCAGCTGCTCATCGGACACCGGGAACTGCGCGCGCAGCTCGCGGCGCTGCGGGCCGCGCTCGACGAGGAGGACGGGCTCACGGCCGCCGTGAGCGGCGCTGGCGACGGCGCCTTGCTCGTCCAGCAGTTACGGGCCCGCTGCCTGGAGTACTGCGTGGGACTGCACCACCACCACACCATGGAGGACGGCGCCTTCCCCGTCTTCGAGCAGCGCTATCCCGAGATCGCCCCCGTCATCGAGCGGCTGCGCGAGGAACACCGGCAGGTGGCCGCGGGCCTCGACCGGCTCAGCAAGCTCGTGGAGAACGACGAGGGCCAGGACCTGACGTGGCTGCGCGCGGAGTTGGAGCGGACAGTGGCCGGCCTCGAGGAGCACTTCGTCTACGAGGAGACGTACCTGCTGCCCGCCCTGGGGGTGACCGCGCCCGGCCCCACCTCGTAGGACGGCACCGCACCAGGGTCCGGTACCGTGGCTGACCTGGAGGTCGAAGCGATGTCAGAGGAGCCGGACGCGGGGAACCGCCTCACCACCGAAGAGGCGGTACGGGCCATGCTGGTCAGCCTGCCCCGGCTGGTGTCCCGCGCCAAACGCGCCCCCGTGCCCGAACAGCTCCGCTCCCTGCGGCTGGCGCCCAGGCACCTGTCGTTGCTGTCCTGTCTGCTCTTCGACGGACCCACGTCCGTCAAGGACCTCGCGGCCCGGCTCGAGGTCGCGCCGACCACGGTCAGCCTGATGGTCAGCGACCTCCAGCGCCAGGGCGTCGTGGAGCGTCACTCCGATCCCGGCGACCGCAGGCGCAGCATCGTCTCGCTCTCCGAGGACCCCGGCACCCGCGCGGCCGTCGACGCCTGGCTGGCCAGCGGGGCCAGGGCCTGGCGCAAGGTCTTCGACGATCTCAGCCCGCAGGATCGCGCGACCATCGTGCGCGCCATCCAGAGCTACGAGGAAGCGGTCGAGGAAGCACCCTGAACGGGGTCGGCCACCGGGTACCGCGCCTTCCGCAGACGGAACAGCGCCGCCGTGTACGGCCCCACCCCTCGCAGCGCCACGCGCGCCAGGTCCTCCGGGGTGTCCACATCGAGCCGGACACCGCAGTCGCTCGGCATCTCCAGGGGGAACGCCCCGCTCAGGGCGTGCCGGTGTCCGGAGCCGGAACCGAAGGCGGGCGCGAGGCCGGCGGTGGTGAGCGCCGTCAGGACAGTGGTTCCCTCACCGGTGTGGTCGGCGACGAAGGCCCGCCGATGGTGGCGTGCCTCCCGCAGGACATGGTCCAGCTCCTGCGGACGCAGGCCCGGCAGGTCCGCGGTGAGCACCGCCACCGGGCCTTCCGGGCCCACCGCACGGCACTTGGCGGCCCCGAGGCGCACGGCGGCGTTCAGACCGACACCGGGTGCGTCCGGGCAGACCACCGCTCCCAGGGTGCGGGTCTGCGCGGCGGCCAGCGGATCGGCCGTCACCACCACGACCGTACGGACCCCTTCGGTGTTGCGGACCGCCCACAGCGTGTCCAGGAAGAAGGCGTGGGCCAGTTCGTGGCGCCACGGGCCCAGCCCCGCCGCGAGCCGGGACTTGGCCCTGCTGAACGGCTTGACCGGGATCACCACCGACCACACGTGCTCAGCCCTGCGCCCGCGCGCGCAGCACGAGGTCGTCCCGCTCGATGACCCGGGAGCGGTTGCGCAGCACCCCGCCCACCCGGACCAGGGTGTCCCGGACGAAGCAGGTCGGCTCCACCAGCACGGAACCCTGCGCGGAAGTGACCGTCACCGTCGCGTAGTAGCTGGTCGACACCGTGCCGTCGTCGGCTTCCTCGACCGTCATCATGTCGAACCAGTGCCGCGGCTGCGCGCCGTCGAACCGGACCGCCGCCGCCCGCGCGCCTGCCTCGATCGCCTCCGGGCCGATCAGCTCGGTGCCGCCCGCGAGAGCGAACACCGCGTCCGCGACGAACGTGGCGGCGAAACCGCCGAAGTCGTCCGTGTCCATCCGGTGCATCTGCCGGGCGTAGAACTGTGTCACCTCCACGTACAGCTCGGCGGAGGGAAGCTTGGGACCGTTCACCAACTCGTCAGTGGTCATGGCCCGATGCTGCGGTCGCCGACTGGAGGCAGGATCGAGCGGTGGCGGAGCCGACGGCGTCCGGCTGCCGTCGAGCCGGTCTCCAGCCCCCGTCGAGTGCGACCGCACAGGGTGTGCCGCATGGCCACCTTCACCATCACCGAGTTCCAGGGCATCGTGAACGCCTGCTTCGACGGAACCACAGCTGAGGAGATCAAGGATTCCACCCTGCACACCGAGTTCACCGACCTGGGTTTCGACTCGCTCACCGTCTACGAGATCGTGACCCGCATTCAGGACGACTACGCGGTCACCGTCCCCGACGAACAGCTCGACGAACTCACCACCCCCGCCGCCCTCATCCAGTACGTCCAAGGTCAGCTCACCGCCGTGTGATCGCGCTGGTCCCCCAACCGGTGCACCGCCTCGGCGAAGACCGTCGCGTCGGCCGGGCCACCGGCGTCCCGGCCGGCGGCCAGCAGGGGGACGACCTCGCTGGCGCCATCCCGCACCGCGGGGTGGTGCCGCGCCGGGGCGCTCAGGCTCCGGTCCGCGGAGCCGTCGAGCAGCACCAGCCCCGGCCGCCTTCCCCAGGTGTCCAGCAGTGCGCGCAGAGCCGGCCAATACCTCACCGGGGCGGCCAGTTGCCCGCCCCAGAAGTGCGGATCCCGCGCCTGCTCCGAGGTCACCGCGACCCCCGTACGGGTGGACACCACGGTGCTGCCCGGCCGCGGAGCACGCGGCCCGAATTCCGCCAGCGCCGCACCGAAGCGCAGCGCGGCCCCTGCCATGACAGGGCTGTGGAAGGCGTGCCCCGAACGCAGCGCGCGCACCAGGAACCCGCCGTCCCGCAGCCGTCGCTCCAAGGCGGCCAGCGCCATGGCGGGTCCTGCCAACACCGTCTGACGCGGTCCGTTGAGCGCGGCGACGGCCACCCCGGGGCCCAGATCCTCGGGCAGGTCCCCCTCCGGGGCCGCCACCGCGAGCATCCCGCCGTGCCCGCTGTCCTCCAGCGCCCGGGAGCGGGCGGCGGCCAGCGCGCCGACGTCCGCCGGATCGAAGACGCCCACCAGGCAGGCCGCCGCCAACTCGCCCACACTGTGGCCGAGCAGCAGCCCGGGAGGCCCCGTCGCCGCCCCCACCGCACGTCCCAGTGCGTGTCCCACGGCGAGCAGCAGCGGCTGCGCCACCGCGGACTCGTCCAGCTCCCCATTGGGCGCCGGGCGCAGCCACGCCGACCGCAGCCGGGCCCCCGCCGCGCCGAGCCGGCCGAAGAACTCCTCCATGGGCGCGGTGAATTCCTCCTCCACCCCGTACAGCCCGGCGGCCATGCGTTCCCGCTGCGCGCCCTGTCCGGGCAGCAGCAGCACACTTCGACGGTGCTCCACGGAACCCCCCTCCCCTCGGCCGCCGGCACCTCCGGCGGGCGGGCCGAGCCTGTCCGTCCCGTCTCGACCTGGAGTGGACCGCCGCTGGACCGGCGCCGCGGGGCCGCCAGCCGAATTCGAGCGGTGGTCGAGGAGCTGCGCCGACAGTCGGAGGCAGCCGAACGAGGGGCAGGACAGTGAACCGAAGTGTCGCAATCACCGGGATAGGCGTCGTCGCGCCGGGCGGGGTGGGCAAGAAGGCCTTCTGGGACCTCCTGGTCTCGGGCCGTACCGCCACCCGCACCATCTCCTTCTTCGACCCCTCCCGTTTCCGCTCCCAGGTCGCCGCCGAAGTCGACTTCGATCCCCGGCGGAGCGGACTCAGCCCGCGGGAGACCAGGCGCCTGGACCGGGCCGCACAGTTCGCCGTGGCCAGCGCCCGGGAATGCATGGCGGACAGCGGCCTCGAATTCGTCGAACTCGATCCGCACCGCACCGGGGTGAGCGTCGGCAGCGCGGTCGGCGGCACCACGGGACTCGAACGCGAATACCTCGTCCTCAGCGACAGCGGCCGGCTGTGGGAGGTGGACAGCGACTACGTGTCGCCGCACCTCTTCGACGCCTTCGTGCCCAGTTCGCTGGCGGCCGAGGTGGCCTGGACCGTGGGCGCCGAAGGCCCGGCCACGGTGGTCTCCACCGGCTGCACCTCCGGGCTGGACTCCGTGGGCTACGCGCGGGACCTCATCGCCGAGGGCACCGTCGACGTCATGATCGCCGGGGCGGCCGACACCCCGATCTCCCCGATCGCCGTCGCCTGCTTCGACGCGATCAAGGCCACCACCCCCCGCAACGACGACCCCGAGCACGCCTCCCGGCCCTTCGACCGCACCCGCAACGGCTTCGTACTCGCCGAGGGCGCCGCCATGTTCGTCCTGGAGGAGCTGGAGCACGCACGGGCCCGGGGCGCCCATGTCTACGGGGTGATCGGCGGCTACGCCACCCGCTGCAACGCCTACCACATGACGGGCCTGCGGCCGGACGGCCACGAGATGGCCGAGGCCATCCGGCACTCACTCGACCAGGCGCGGCTCGACCCCTCTCTCGTCGACTACGTCAACGCGCACGGCTCGGGCACCAAGCAGAACGACCGGCACGAGACGGCCGCCTTCAAGGAGACCCTCGGGCAGCACGCCTACGAGGTGCCGATCAGCTCCATCAAGTCCATGGTCGGGCACTCGCTGGGCGCCATCGGCTCCATCGAGATCGCCGCCTGCGCGCTCGCCATGGAGAACGGCGTCGTCCCGCCCACCGCCAACCTCCACGAAGCCGACCCCGAATGCGACCTGGACTACGTGCCGAACGAGGCCCGGGAGCACGGCGTGGACGCCGTCCTCAGCGTGGGCAGCGGTTTCGGCGGCTTCCAGTCCGCCATGGTCCTCACCCGAGAGGAGACCGCGCGATGACACTGGCCACGTCCGCGGCCCAGGAGACCCCTGAGCGCACCGAACGGCCGACCGCCGTCATCACCGGCATCGGCGTCGCCGCCCCCAACGGCCTGGGCACCGAACAGTGGTGGCAGGCCACGCTGAGCGGCGCGAGCGGTATCGGACCGGTCGTCGACTACGACGCCTCGCGCTACCCGTCCCGGCTGGTCGGGCGGATCGCGGGGTTCGACGCGGCCGAGCACATCCCGGGCCGACTGCTGCCGCAGACCGACCGGGTGACCCGGCTGGCCCTCGTCGCGGGGGCCGAGGCGTTGGCCGACGCCGACGCGGACCCCGCCGAACTGGCCGGACAGGACGGATACGGCGAGTACGGCTGCGGTGTGGTCACCTCCAACGCCACCGGTGGATTCGAGTTCACCCACCGGGAGATCCGCAAACTGTGGACCCAGGGCCCGCAACAGGTCAGCGTCTACGAGTCGTTCGCCTGGTTCTACGCGGTCAACACCGGCCAGCTGTCCATCCGCCACAAACTGCGCGGACCCAGTGGCGTCCTCGTCTCCGAACAGGCGGGCGGCCTCGATGCCATCGGCCAGTCCCGCCGTACCCTGCGCCAGGGCGTCAAGCTGTCCCTGACCGGCGGCATGGACTCCTCCCTCGACCCCTGGGGCCTGGTCTCCCACCTCGCGAGCGGCAGGCTCTCCCGCTCCGACGACCCCGCCACCGCCTACCTGCCCTTCGACACCCGCGCGGCCGGCCAGGTGCCCGGCGAAGGCGGCGCGATGCTCGTCCTCGAAGAGGAGACGGCGGCCCGCGCGCGCGGCGCCCGGGTGTACGGCGAGATCGCCGGGTACGCCGCCACCTTCTCCCCCCGGCCGGGTTCGGGACGCCCTCCCGGTCTCGAACGCGCCGCACGGCTCGCCCTCGCCGACAGCGGGCTGCCCGTGGAGGCCGTGGACGTTGTCTTCGCCGACGCCGCGGGGCTGCCCGCCGCCGACGACGAAGAGGCCGCGGCACTGCGCTCCCTGTTCGGCCCCTACGGCGTGCCGGTCACCGCCCCGAAGACCCTCACCGGCCGGCTCTACGGCGGTGGGGCCCCGCTCGACGTGGCCGCGGCCCTGCTCGCCCTGCGCGACGGCGTTATACCGCCCACCGCGGGAATCGACCGGCCGGTGCCCGAGCACCGTCTCGACCTGGTGCGCGGCGCACCCCGCGACGCACCGCTGCGCACCGCCCTGGTGCTGGCGCGGGGGCACGGCGGTTTCAACGCCGCCGTGGTGGTCCGCTCGGCCGAAGCCGCCTGATGTCCGATCCCCGCCCCACCCCCGCTCCGATCCCACCCCAACCGCATTTCCTACGCGAGGAGTTCACCTCATGACCATCACCCTCAACGACCTGGTCCGTGTGCTCACCGAGTGCGCCGGCGCCGACGAGGACGTCGCGCTCACCGCCCAGAAGCTGGACGTCCCCTTCACCGACCTCGGCTACGACTCGCTGGCACTGCTGGAGACGGCGGCCCTGATGAAGCAGCGGTTCGGGGCCACGCTCACCGACGAGGACGTCACCGAGATCGAGACGCCCCGGGAGTTCCTCGACCGGGTCAACCACGCCGCGGCCCAGGCCGCCTGAGAGAGCGGGCCGACACCATGGAGCAGATACAGGCCCTGCGGGGCACCGCCGTCGTCACCGGCGCGACCCGGGGCATCGGACGATCCGTCGCGGCTTCTCTGGGCGCGCTCGGGCATCCCGTCTATCTCTGCGCGCGGGACGGGGAGGCCCTCGCCCAGACCGTCAAGGAGCTCCAGGAGAGCGGGGTGACGGCTGACGGAACCGTGTGCGACGTGACCTCGGCCGACAGCGTGCGGCAGTTCGTCCAGTCCGCCGTCGACCGCTTCGGTCCGGTGGAGGTCCTGGTGAACAACGCCGGGCGCAGCGGCGGCGGCGTCACCGCCGAGGTCTCCGACGAACTCTGGTTCGACGTCATCAACACCAACCTCAACAGCGTCTTCCTGGTGACCAAGCAGGTGCTGACCACCGGCCGGATGCGTGAGCTCAAGCGGGCCAGGATCGTCAGCATCGCCTCCACGGGCGGCAAGCAGGGCGTCGTGTTCGGGGCGCCCTACTCGGCCTCCAAGCACGGCGTGGTCGGGTTCACCAAGGCCCTGGGCCTCGAACTGGCCAAGAGCGGCATCACCGTCAACGCGGTCTGCCCCGGCTATGTGGAGACGCCCATGGCGGGCAACGTGCGCGAGCACTACGCCCACATCTGGAACACCACCGAGGCCGAGGTCCTCGAGCGGTTCAACGCCAAGATCCCCCTCGGCCGCTACACCGACCCCGACGAGGTCGCCGCGATGGTGGCGTATCTGGTCTCGGACGCCGCGGCGGCCGTCACCGCGCAGGCGATCAACGTCTGCGGCGGCCTCGGCAACTACTGATTCACCCCGGCCGTCACCGAGACGCCTCGGCCATCACCGACATGGAGGAGAACCACCGCGTGGACACGCAGACGCATGTAAGGACCGCGGAGGGCCCCACCCGGTCCGCCGAGCACGTGACCGAGCTGGCCGCGTCGGCGCGCCGCGCCTACGGGCTCATCGAGGACGTCGGCCGCTGGCCGTTGCTCTTCGCGCCCTGCATCTGGTCCCAGCAGCTGGACCGCACCGGGGACGTCCAACGCATCCGGCTGTGGGCGGTGGTCGGCAGCGAGGTACGCAGCTGGACCTCGCGGCGGGTGCTCGACCCGGCGAGCAACCGCATCGACTTCGCACAGGAGAACCCGGCCGCGCCGCTCACGGAGATGACCGGTCACTGGCGGTTCGAGGACCCCTCGCCGGACAGCCCCGGCCGGCTGGAACTCGGCCACCGCTGGACCACCGCCGGCGATCCGCACGCGGCCGACCGCATCGCCGCCGCGCTGGACTCCAACAGCACCGCGGAGATCGGCGCCCTCCGCACCTGGGCGGAGCGCCCCGAGGGGCCGGACGAGCTGATCCTCAGCTTCAGCGACGACGAGCTCGTGGCCGCGCCGGTCCCGGAGGTCTACGACTTCCTGTACCGCGCCGACCTGTGGCCGAAGCGGCTCCCGCATGTCGCCGGGCTCGACGTGGAGACCACCCCGGCCGACGCCGCCACCGCGGGTGCGGAGGTGCAGACCATGGACATGGAGACCTCCGCCGCGGACGGCAGTACGCACCTGACCCAGTCGGTACGGCTGTGCTTCACGGACGAGCGGATCGTCTACAAGCAGACCACCCCGCCGCGCGGACTGCTGGCGCACTCCGGCGAGTGGCTCTTCAGCACCCGGCCGGAGGGCACCCGGGTGACCGCCTGGCACACGGTGGCCCTCGACCCCACCGCGGTGGAGAGCGTGTTCGGACCGGGCACCACTTTGGCCGAGGCGCTCCGCAAGGCCCGGGACATCATCGGTGCCAACAGCCGGGGCACCCTTCGGGCGGCCCGCAGCCATCTCGAGCAGGGGGCCGCCGAGTGAGCGGTCGGACCGTGACCGGGGCAACCCGGCCCTTTGCCCCGGCGAGGCTGGAAGAGCTGGCCGACGGCGTGTTCGCGTACATACAGCCCGACGGCGGCTGGTGCGTCAGCAACGCGGGCATCCTGCTGGAACCGGGGCGCGGCGGCGGGCCCGTGCTGGTGGACACGGCCGCCACCCAGGCTCGGGCGAGTGCCATGCGGGCCGCCCTCGGCGAACTCACGCCCGAGTCTCCCCGGCTGATCGTCAACACCCACTTCCACGGCGACCACACCTTCGGCAACGCCGCATTGGCGGGCCCGGGCACCGTCGTCGTCGCCCACGAGGACACCCGTACCGAGATGGAGGCCGCCGGACTCGGACTGACCGGACTGTGGCCCGACGTCGAGTGGGGCGGCATCCAGTTGCGGCTCCCCGACCTGACGTACCGTCAATCGCTGACCCTGCATCAGGGGGAGCGCCGGATCGAGCTGATCCATCCGGGCCCCGCGCACACCACCAACGACACGCTGGTGTGGCTGCCCGAGGAACGCGTGCTGTTCGCCGGCGACGTCGTGCTTCCCGGCTGTACGCCCTTCGTGCTGATGGGCTCCGTCGCCGGGTCCCTCGCCACCCTGGAGCTCATACGGAAGCTGGAGCCACGGACCGTCGTCGGCGGCCACGGACCCGTCAGCGGCCCCGAGTCGCTGACGCAGACCGAGGAGTACTTCCGCTGGCTGACGGAGCGGGCCGCCGAGGGCAGGGCGGCGGGGCTGACCCCCCTCCAGCTCGCCCGCGAGACGGGGCCCGGTCCCTTCGGCGACCTGCGCGATCCGGAGCGGCTGGTGGCCAACCTGCACCGCGCCTACGCGGAACTGGCCGGCGAAGCGCTCGGCAGCGCCCTCGACGTGGTGTCGGTCTTCGGCGAGATGGTCGCGTACAACGGCGGTGTACTTCCCCTCTCGCACGCCTGAGAGCCGCTGCGTCCGCGAGGCCCTCCGACGGAAGAGCCGGCCGAGCCCTCCAGGGCCCGGCCGGCTCTTCCGCGTTGCGTGGTCGCTACCGCGCCGCCACTGCCGAACTGCCGGTCTCCGTGGTCCACAACCGGCCCTCGGCGTAGGCCAGTGCCGCCGATTCGAACTGGAGAGCCACGTGGGTGGCCGAGGTGTTGACATCCCGCCAGTAGCGCTGCAACGGGGCGCCCTCCCCGTAACCCGTGGTCCCGCCGTTCGCCGCGAGCCGGTTGACCGCGGAGGCCAGCATTCGCACCGACAGGGCGGTGTCACGGAGATTGCGCCGGGTCTGCTCGGGCGTCACCTCCGCGCCCAGGTCGGCGACGCGCGCGCACCGTTCGAGCAGCAGCCGCGCGGCGTCCGTCTCCCCGGCCGAGTGGGCCAGCACGCCCGCGAGCGCCTCACGGCTGGGGCCGGGCGCCTGGGGCCGTGCGAGCGCGGCGCGTGCCTTGGCCTCCGCGTAGGTGGACCACTGGGCGAGTGCGCCCTCGGCGGCGCCCAGCAGCGGCCCGGCGAAGGAGAGGCCGTTGGCCGCTTCCAGCGGCACGGTGTGACAGGGTGCCGCGGACGCCGTGGGGCGGCCCGTCAGCAGGTCGGCGCGGGCGAAGCCGCGCCGCTCGGGAACGAACACGTCGGACGCGACCACCGTGTGGCTGCCGGTGGCCCGCATGCCGACGCTCTCCCAGCTCTCCACGACCTCGACCGCGTCCCGGGGCACCGCGAAGACCCGGGGCCCGGCTCCGTCGGGCAGCGTGCCGCACAGCAGCAGCCAGTCCGCGTACGCCACAGCGCTGATGTAGGGCCAGCGCCCGGACAGCGTCCAGCCGCCGGCGGCGGGGGTGGCCTTCCCGAAGGGGGAGAGGGACCCGGCGACCAGCGCGTCGGGTCCCTGCGCCCACACCTCCCGGTAGCCGTCGGCGGGCAGATAGGCCGCCATCCGGGCCAGGTTGGCGGCCAGCGAGGCGCACCAGGCGGTGGCGGGACAGGCCGCGCCGACCCGTGCCACCGCCTCGGTGAGCTCCGCGAAGGTGCCCTCGGCGCCGCCGCATTCCCGGGGTACGAAGTGCCGGGCGAAGCCGACCTCGACCAGCAGTTTGACCACGTCCGGTTCCAGCCCGCGGGCTTCCTCGGCCCGTCGCGCGGATTCGGCGGCTTGTTGGGCCAGTTCCTCGGTGTCCAGCATCCTTGCGCCTCCCATGGACCGCCTCGTGCGGGGAAGCAGCCGTGGGCATGGACGTCGCGCTCCAGGCGGCCATGCCGTCAGCGGCGTGCGTTCGCGCACCCGTCGTCCGCCACGCTGCCGTCGTCCGCTGGAAGGCGCCTGGAGGCCTGCTCGACAGGGGGCACCGCCGCTTCCGGCGGCAGCGTGCCGTGCAGCAACTGGTCGAAGCCGCTCTTGATCCGCTCCGGGGAGAAGCCCCTGGCCCGGCACTGGTGGTCGATCAGGCTGGGCGCGAAGGGGGCCAGCAGCGCGTCGGCCAGGAAGGCCGCGTCGGCGTCCGGGCGCAGTTCGGCGATCAGGCCGGTGGCATGCGCGTGCTGAAAGGCGTAGGAGTCGCTGACGAAGCGCGCGGGCGGCGAGCTGGACTCGGCGAGCAGCAGCAGTTCGCGCTGCCCGACCGAGAGGTCGACGAGCGCGTGCAGGAAGGCCCGCAGCCGGTCCCCGGTGTCGGCTCCCGGCCCCAAGGGGGGCGGGCCCTCCAGCACCCGGGTCCGGAACAGCTGATGCTGTTCGTCCAGCAGCGCGAAGACCAGCCCGGCGCGGTCGCCGAAGCGGCGATAGACCGTGCCCACGCCCACGTCGGCCGCCCGGGCCACCTCGTCGAGGGAGAGTCGCTCCGCCGCCCCGGCGGCCACCAGACGGGCGGCCGCGGCCAGGATCTTCTGTCGATTGCGCGCCGCGTCGGCGCGTTCGGCGGGGGCTGCGGACATGGCCGTGAGCATAGTTCGCCGCTGCTCCAGCGGCGTGCGAGGACGTTGCTTGCGAGACGGAAGTCTCTCCGCTTAGTCTCGACGCGCACCGATATGGAGAAGTTTCCGTTTGTCTCGCCGAGAGGAAGTCCCCGTGGCTCTGGACCAGTTCGACCCCGCGCCCACCACGCCCGCCGAGGATGACCCGGGCAGCTACAACCTCCCGGTCATGCAGCAGTTCCGGGAGAACGGCGGCAAGGTCGGCGGCCCCTTCGAGGGCGGCTCGCTCATCCTGCTCACCACCAAGGGAGCGAAGTCCGGTGTGGCGCGCACGGTGCCCACGCTCTACTTCGCCCAGCCCGACGGCAGCCTGCTGATCTTCGGCAGCAACGGCGGCGCGGACACCCACCCCGCCTGGTACCACAACATCAGGGTGAATCCCCGGGTGACCGTCGAGACCGGCCAGGAGACCTACTCGGCCATCGCGACGGAGGTGCCGCCCGGGAGCGAGGAGCGCGACCGCCTCTTCGCCGAGGCCTCCGCCGAGGTACAGGCCTTCGCCGACTACCAGGCCCAGACCGAACGGAAGATCCCCCTTGTCCTGCTCAGCCGGAAGGACTGATCGCCGTGCGCTACACGCTCCTCGGCAGGACCGGCGTCCGGATCTCCCGGCTGGCGCTGGGCACCATGACCTTCGGCGACGACTGGAAACTCCCCGAGGCGACGCGCGCGCAGCTCTTCGACCAGTACGCCGAGGCCGGCGGCAACTACCTCGACACCGCCAACGAGTACGGCGACGGCTCGGCGGAGACGACGCTCGGCAAGCTGCTCGCGGGGCGCCGCGACGAGTTCGTCCTCAGTACCAAGTACACGATGCAGATGCTGCCCGGCGACCTCAACTCCGCGGGCAACCACCGCAAGAACCTGGTGCGTTCGCTGGAGGCGAGCCTGCGTCGGCTCGGCACGGACCACGTGGACATGCTGTGGGTGCACGCCCGGGACACCCTCACCCCGGTGCCCGAGGTGATGCGCGCGCTGGACGACCAGGTGCGCGCGGGCAAGGTGCTCTACGTCGGTGTGTCCGACTGGCCCGCGTGGGAGGTGGCCCAGGCCAACACCCTGGCCGAGCTGCGTGACTGGTCGCCCTTCGCGGGACTCCAGATCAGGTACAACCTGCTGGAGCGCACCGTCGAGCGTGAACTCCTCCCGATGGCCCACGCCTTCGACCTGCCGGTGTTCGCCTGGGGCCCGCTGGCCGACGGGCGGCTCACCGGCAAGTACCTGCGGTCCGAGGAGGGGCGGCTGGACCACGTGGCCTGGGGGCAGGGCGGCACCGGTCCCGGCGACGACGTCGTCGAGGAGACCGTCCGCGTCGCCGAGGCCGCCGGCCGCAGCCCCGCCCAGGTGGCGCTGGCCTGGCTGCTGTCCCGGCCCGGGAACGTGGTGCCGATCCTCGGCGCCACGAAGCCCGAGCAGCTCGCCGACAACCTGGGGGCCACCGAGGCGCTGCTGGAGGACGAGTGGCTGGCGGGCCTGGACCGGGTCAGCCGGGTGGAGCCGGGCTTCCCGCACGACTTCCTGCGCTTCCCGGCGATGCGGGACGCCATCTACAGCGACGGCTGGCAGCAGGTCGAGGACCGGCGGACGACCGTACGACGGGTGCCGGCCGACGACCAGTACGGGGCCGCCCGATAAGCAGGGACCCGAAGGGAACACGCGGGATCACGCGGGATCACGCGGGATCACGCGGGATCACACGCCAGTGCGGCGGAGGGGGCAACCGGCCCCCTCCGCCGCACTGTCGCGTCACCGCGTCGGCCCCCGAGGGAGCTACGACTCCTTCACGTTCACGGTCTCCGACAGATTCACCTTGGCCACGATCTGTTCCACCTTCACCCGGACCACCACGCCGTTGGGGATGGTGAACCGCTCGGAGAACTCCTCCTCGCGCCGCTTGCCGTGGTACCGGCCACCGATCCGGGCGGTCCAGGCGCGCAGTTCGTCGATGTCCTCGCTGAGCGTCGCCCGCCCGCGCACCAGCACAAACGAGAACGGCGGACGCTCGTCGTCCCACAACATCGCGATCCTGCCGTCCCGTTGCAGGGAGCGGCCCTTCACGCTGTCCTTCTGGCACGTGTAGATGATGTCGTCGCCGTCCATGATCACTCCGACCGGGACGACATGGGGGCTGCCGTCCTTGCGGACCACCGAGGCCTTCGCGGTCCTGGGCGGATCGGCCATGATGAACTCCCGCCACCAGCCGTCGGGCGCGTCCACGTAACTGGGCATCAGTCCGTCTCCTTCTCCTGCTGTGCCGCCGTGTCGTCGGAGGCTGTGTGATCGGACGCCGTGCTGCCTGAGGCCGTGTCGTCGGGCTTCGCGCGCCGCCAGGTGAGCAGGCGTTCCGGCGCGCGGCCTCCCACCGGTGTCACGGCCGTGCCGCGCAGCGTCAGCGTGTCGCCGTCGAGCGCGACACGGCGTAGCTGTTCGGTCCCCGCCATCCGCGGGTGGGCGCTGACCAGGACCCGGTGCGTCATCCGGTCCCCGGCCAGCCGCCAGTGCCCGGAGTAGCCCATGTAGGTCTCCAGGGCCGGGGTGTCACCGGTCTTCATCATGCTCACCGCGACATGGCCGTCCGCGGTGTAGATCAGCAGCCCGGCCGGTGCCTCGCCCAGCGGCCCCGGCGCCGTGGTCCCGTCCTCGTCCACCTCCGTGTACGAGGCCAGCCGCCACACTCCGACGACCTCTTCCGGGGTCACCGCGAGCGCCTGCTGGTGACGCGGTAGGAACCGAGCCGGACGGCCGCGCCCTGTCCGAAGAGCCGCCCGGCGTCGGTGCTGTCCTCGTCGGCGAAGGTCTGCTCCTGCGGCGCGCCGACCGAGGGCCGGTAGTACGTGGTGTGCTTGCGCGCGGACAGCCGTACGAGGCCTTTGTCCGTGGGCCAGGACGCGTCCAGCAGGGTCAGCAGCCCCAGCCCGGCGTTGAGCTGCCGCGGCCTGACCAGCGTCTCCTCGCCGCCCTCGTCCAGGGTGGCGGTGGACCGGTCGAGACGGTGACCGATGCGGTCCACCCGGAACAGCTCCCGGCCGTCGACGATCCAGCGCACCACCCCGGCGGCGCGGTCGTAGGCGATGCCGAAGTCGTGGCTGTCGCCGGGCTGCCGGGTGGCCAGCGGCACGGTGTGCGCGAACGAGGCGTAGTCGCCCAACTGGCCGCGGAGGAAGGTGGGGCGCCCGTACCAGGCGTAGATCCGCTTGTTGGTGACCACGAAGTCGAAGGAGACGGAGGTCTCCGGGTCGGTGGTCAGCATCATCGCGGAGGCCAGCCGCAGATCGTCGTCCGGATCCTGCACCGCGTCCCCGAAGGGGTGGCCCGCGGTGCCGTACGTCCGGCCGGAGAGCCGCGTCTCGAAGAGGAGTTCGTAGCCGTCGTGGGCGTCGAAACCGGGGTGGCCGCTCGTCGCGGTGTGACTGGTGTACGCGATGAACTTGGCGTGGTCCCCGGAGCCCGGCATGCCGACCGGGTTCTCGGCGGGGATGGTCTGCGTGAACGCCGGCTCGCCGGTCACGGGGTGGCTGCCGCGCGCCCGCACGGACAGCTCGCCCCGGCGGGTGGTGACGATGCCGTCGTCGGCCCGGTAGGGGCCGCCGGCCACGTGGAACCAGCGGGCGTCCTCGCCCTCGGTGCGGAAACCGTCGGCGAAGTCGTCCCAGACCAGCCGGTAGGCGCGGCTGCCCGGTTTGGCGGTGGAGGTCCCCGCCGTCGTCATGACGGTGCCGAGTGCGGCGACGGCGAGCAGCAGGCCGTGCCGGGAGACGAACGTTCTGCGCGGCATCGGAGCCGCTCCTTTCCTCGGGGTGTCCAGCAGCGCTGTGCGCGGGCGCGCGGTGCGGGGTGTGCGTGGCGTGTTCACCGGTGTCCCTCCAGTACGGCGGTGACCGCCGCCGGGAAGGAGTCCACGACGGCGTCCGCCCCCGCCTGCTTCAGTTCGTCCGGCCCGGACACGCCGTACGAGACGCCGAGCACCGTCATTCCGGCGGCCCGCCCCATCTCGGCGTCGGGCACCCCGTCACCGATCACCAGGCACTGCTCGGGAGGGAGCCCGAGCTCCCGGGCGACAAACAGGGCCATGTCGGGATGCGGCTTGCCGCGCTCCACGCTGTCGTCGCCCGCGATGACCGTCAGCCGGTCGTCCAGACCCGTGAGTTCCGCGATGGCGCGCGCGGCCTTCTCGACCTTCGAGGTCGCCATGGCCAGCCGGAAACCGGCCGCGGACAGCCGGTCGAGCCCTTCGAGGACCCCCGGAAAGAGCAGCTCGGGACCGGCCGCGCGGACGTGGGCCCCGAACCGCCGCCCGTACTCCTCGGTCGCCTCCGCGACCCGGGGGTCCTCCGCATGAAGGCCCATCAGCCCGGCGAGAGAGGCCGGCAGCGGCCGCCCGACCGTGGCGAGGATCGCCTCCCGGGACACCGCCGTGCCCATCGTCGCCAGGACCTCGGCGGTGATGGTGGCGATGGCCGCGGGGGTGTCGGCGAGCGTGCCGTCGAGGTCGAGGATCACGCCACGGACCGCCGCGGTGGGGGCGCCGGTCACCGCTCGGCCTGCACGGCGCTCAGGGCGGCGGAGAACTCTCCCGCGACCCGGGCGGTGCTGAGCAGCAGCGAGCGACCGGCCTTGGGCAGCATGCCGCCGGAGGCCCGGGCGAGCGCCTTCATCAGATACGGGCTGACCGCGTTGCCCACGATGCCGTCCTCGTCGCACTGCGCGAGGGCCTCGGTGATCGCCGCCTCGACGATGGCCTCGTCCACGGCGTCCTGCTCGTCGATGGGACTGGTGAGCAGCACCGTGCCGGCTCCGTTGACCTGCCAGTGCGCCTCGGCGGCGCGCGCGGCGACGTGCAGATCGTCCATGCGGGTCACGGGCACATCGGCCTCGCGCACCACGAAGGCCGGGAGCTTGTCCGTGCGGTAACCGAACACGGGGATGCCGGCCGTCTCCAGGTACTCGGCGGTCAGCCGATGGTCCAGGATGCTCTTCGCGCCGCCGCAGACCACGGTCATCCTGGTCCGGCGGAACTGGAGCAGGTCGGGGGAGATGTCGAGGGTGTCCTGGCCCCGGCGGTGCACACCGCCGATGCCCGCCGTGGTGAAGACCTCGATGCCGGCCCGCTCGGCGATCACGATGGTGCCGGCCACCGTCGTCGCCCCGAGGCCGCCGCCCGCCAGCGCGCCGCCGATGTCCCGCGCGCTGATCTTCGGAATGCCCTTGGTGGTGGCGAAGCGTTCGATGAGGGAGTCCGTCAGACCGACGACGAGTTTCCCGCCGGCGATCGCGATGGTGGCGGGTACCGCCCCGGCGCCCCGTACCGCCTTCTCGATCAGCGAGGCGGTCTCGGAGGAGGGATCGGTGGTGATGAGCGAGGACTCCAGCGCCACCACCGGACGTCGTTCCGCGAGCGCGGTGGCGATCTCCTCGCTGACCTCTAGCAGCGGATCGGGCTGTCGTTCCATGTCCGGGGTGTCCTTCCTGAGGTGCGGGAACTGACTCGCGGTCACCATCCCCGCCCCCACTGGAGCCCCGGTCGAGCAGCTGTCGAAGCTCGTGCCGCAGTGGGCCTCAAGAGAAACTCCGGTGCCCTCCGGCACGGTCGGGGCACCGGAAACCGCCGAAACAGGGGGTAGTTGTGGCAAGGGGAACGATGAGGCACAAGGCCGCGTACGCAGTGGTGGCCGCAGCGGCCGTGGTGGCGCTTCTGCCGGCCACCGCGCAGTCCGCGCAGACGGAGGGGCAGGCACGGTCCGGCGGCGGCACGGTCCTGTTCCAGGACGGGTACGACACCGGGTTCAGAACCGGCGAGGACGGCAACTGGCTGCTCCAGGGCGATGCGGAGTGGCCGGCCGGGGACGCCGTCGTCACCACGCCGGGCGGCGTGCTCAACGTGGTGCCCACCGGCGTCAACCCGAAGACGGGGGATCCGGCCTACGCCCGCAGCACCGGACCGGAGGGCGGTGCGGACTCCGACGACCACATCAAGTGGATCGCCTTCCCCAACCGGTTCACCGCCGAGAACGTCCCGGGCTTCGAGGTGCCGGACACCGGCTCCATCAGCTGTATGCACAAGGTGGCGGCCCGGACCTTCGGTACCGAGAACCCGTTCGGCGCCACGGTCAAGGACCCGGCGTCCGACATCCGGCTCGCCTCGATCGCGCTGATCACCGCCGACTTCGAGTCGCGGGCGATCGCCGACTTCTCGGTGACCAACGACACCGTCTACGCCATCTACGAGCGCCTGCCGAGCGACACCGAGGACTACGCCTCGTACGGTTACGCGATCCCGATCGCCAGGACCGACCGGGGAGCGATGCACGAACTGGAGGTCCGCATAGACCAGGGCGGCAAGCGGGTGACCTGGTTCGTGGACGGCCGGCAGAAGCTCCAGACCGACAAGATCGGCACGCGTGCCTTCGACCGCAAGTACATGACGCTCGACCACGGCGGCGTCGAGGAGCCGGTGACGCTGAACCAGATCACCTGCGGCATGGGGCTGGGCAGTCTGTTGGACGGCGCCAAGCCGGGTGCCGCCGACGGCGGGGCGCTGGTGCGGCTCAAGAACAAGGACGGCTTCTACTTCGATCCGCGGCGCGGTGAGCCGGTGGAACAGCGGTTCCTCGACGACGAGAGCCGGATCGAGAACCGGCTCTTCGGCCAGGGCTCCGAGATGAAGATCGACTGGACCAAGGTGGTCCGCAGGCCCTGACCGGGCCAGGGGCACACCGGGCACGACCAAGCGGGGCCGTCCAGGACGAGGACGGCCCCGCTGCTGTGTGCCGTGTGCGCTGAGCGGCCTTGGTGAGGTCGACTGCGGTTCGGCAGCGCCCCGCAGGGGCGCGGGGAACTGCGCGACCATGCCACGACGGACCCGCAGACGATCGACCGGACTGTCGCGGCACGTCCCGCGGAGCGCTCAGCGCAGTTCGAGGGAGAGGTCGCGCTCCACGTGGGTGCTGCGCGGCCGGCCCATGTTTCCGCCCAGGACCTGCTGGTGCAGCCGCTGTATTTTGGCGGACGGTTCGACGCCCAGTTCGCCCACGAGTGTGGAGCGCAGCTGCTGGTAGACCTCAAGGGCCCGCCAGGTGTGCCCGGAACGGCACAGGGCGATCATCAGTTGCGCGTGAAAGCTCTCGTGCAGCGGATGCTGGGCGACCAGCATCCGTAGCTCGCCGATGAGTTCGGCGTGCCTGCCAAGGCGCAGGTCGGCCTCGATCCGCAGTTCGAGCGCCCGTGCCCTGCCCTCCTCGATGCCGAGGATCTCGGTGTTCAGCACATGTCCCGTCGGCACGTCGATGAGGGCCGAGCCGTGCCACAGGGCAAGGGCCCGGCCGAGCACCTCGGCGGCCCGGCCGGCCTCGCCTCTCTCCAGTGCGGCGCTGCCCTCCGCCGTGAGTCGCTGGAAGGTGCCGACATCGCTGCTGTGCACCGGCTCGGACAACTGGTATCCGCCGAACCGGGTGGACAGTACGTCCTTCGCCGTCGGGCGTCGGACGTCCGGCCGGGCGGCGCTGATCCTGCGGCGGAGTTGCAGGATGTAGGTCTGCAAGGTGGTCTGCGCACTGCGGGGTATTCGGTCACCCCAGATCTCCTCCATGAGAACCGGGACGGGCACGATCCGTCCGGCTCGCAGCGCGAGGAGTGCCAGTATCTGTCGAGGTTTGCCCGCGCTCGGCACGATCGATGTGCCGTCCAGACGGATGTCGAGCGGTCCTAATACTTCGATATCCATACCCAGCCCCCCTGTTGGGAATTCCAGTCGGGAGCCTCGCAGAGGATTTCGGATCGCCATAGTGAATCCACCATGGGTGTGCCTATGAATTCCTCATACCCGGGCAGGGGTGATGGGCGCACGGACTGTGGGGAGGGCGAAATCAAGCCAATATCCCGTGGCGCTGCGCTGCCGGCCGCCGGACCGGGGGATGTGAATTCTGGCACAGTTTCGTCGGCGTGAACAAGCGTATGTAACGTAAATTTGTCGTGCTGTAGGCCGGGATGTAAAAGCCCCGGCCCGAGGGCGGGCGCGGGGCTGTGTGCGGTGCTCTGAGCGGCTCCGGGGCGGCGGGGCGCCGCCTTCGGTTCAGGACCGGCGGCAGTCCACATGGCTGATCTGCTTCCACGGCTGTCCCTCGAACCGGATGTAGGCGTCGTCGGTGTACCGGTCGCCGTTGATCACCCGGAACTCGTCCTTGCTGTCCGCGTGCCCGCCGGGCGTGATGTACGGCCCCTGGAAGCGCAGCATGCCGCGCTTCCAGCCGGGGGAGGATGCGGTGCCGGTGTTGCCCCAGGTGTCCCAGTAGAAGGAGGTGTACTGGTTGTCGACGGTGTTCTCGCCGAAGACCCAGCGTCCCTCGAAGTCGGGGCTGCTGAGGTGCATCTCGTAGAACTTGCCCTCGAGTGTCTTCTCGGTGTCCCAGCGAAGGGTGACCGTGGTGGGCTCCTCGAGGGTGAGGTCGGTGTACGCGCAGGTGTATTCGCCGAGCAGGAAGTCGAGTTCGGTCATGGAGACCGCCGGAGCCGTCCCGCTCGCGGCCTGCTGGGCGCCGGCGGGGGCAGAACCGAGCAGCGGGAGCACAAGCACGCCGGCGAGGGTCGCCAGGGTGCCTCGGGTGAGCCGCCTCGAAGAAGTGGAGAGCATGGGCACGTCCCTTTCATGGAGATTCTGAAGGACCCGTGAAGGTCCTGTGCCGCACACTGTGGTCCGTGATGATCGAGGATCGGTCGAGGGTGCCCGGGGCCGGACATGCCGGTGCCCCGCCGCGATCGCTCGCGACGGGGCACCCCTGGCGAGGGCGGGTGTCCCTCTCAGGGCGCGACGCGCGCCTTCGGCTCGGCCTCTGGGGGCAGGGCCGGGCCGGCGGTCGCCGCCGCGTGGTCGTGGTCGGTCTCGTCATCGGTGTCGTCGGCGTCGCTCACGTCGACGCGTCCCGGCGGCAGCACGAAGGCGAGCAGTCCGGCCAGTACGTAGAGTCCGACGACGGTCAGCAGGCCGACGACCGCCGAGTCGGTGGGCGAGTGTCCGTCCTCCAGGAACGTGAAGTAGACGGTGCCCACGATCGCGACGCCGGTGGCCACTCCGACCTGGATGGACGTGTTGATCAGCGAGGACGCGGCGCCCGAGGCGGACTTGGGCATCTGTGCCAGCACGATGGTGAGCAGTGTCCCCGCGACCATGGCGAGGCCGATACCGGAGACGATCATGCCGGGTGCCAGGTGCCACCACTCCAGCGAGCCGGAGTAGTGGTCGACGGTCCAGGTGATGACCCCCATGCCCACGGCCATGACCGCGCAGCCCAGGAGCACCACCCGGCGGCCGAGCGGCATCAGTTGCGGGGCCACGGACGAGCCGATACCCACGCCCACGGTGAACGTGACCAGTGCGACCGCGGTGCGCAGCGGGGAGTACCCCTCGCCCGTCTGGAGGTGGACGGTGAGGACCAGCTGATAGGCCATTCCGCAGAAGAACAGGATGGCGACCAGCAGACCGCCGAGCGAGCTGCGGTGGTGCAGCAGTGCCGGGTTGATGATCGGTGACTCGCCGCGGGCGATCACCCGGTGTTCGTAGCGGACGAACAGCCAGAGGATCACCGGGCAGGCGATCATCAGGGCGAAGGTCCACCAGGGCCAGTCCAGTTCCCGCCCCTGCACGAGCGGGAAGAGCAGGCTGATCAGGCCGACCGTCGCGATCAGGGTGCCGCGGATGTCGAAGCTCTCCCGGGTCTCCACGCGCGACTCGCGGGTGAGGACGGCGGCGGCGATCAGCGCCGCCAGTCCAACGGGGACGTTGATGAAGAAGACCGGCCGCCATCCCAGGTCGAAGAGGTCGGCCTCCAGCAGGACACCGCCCAGCAGCGGGCCGCCGATGCCGCCCACGGCCAGCGACATGCCGTAGAGGGACATCGCCTTCGGGCGCTCGGACTTCGGGAAGTCCACCTGGAGCATCGCCAGGACCTGCGGCACCATCAGCGCGGCCGCGACGCCCTGGAAGACGCGGGAGATGATGAGCATCTCGGGATTGACCGCCGCGCCCGCAAGTGCCGAGGTGGCGACGAAGCAGCCGAGGCCGATGAGGTAGATCCGCCGGCGTCCGAGCTGGTCGCCGAGGCGGGACCCGGTGATCATGGCGGCGGCGAAGGCCAGCGTGTACCCCGCCACCGACCACTCCAACTGGGCGGACGAGGCGTCCAGGTCCTCCTGGACGGCGGGCAGGGCCACGTTGAGGACGGTGTTGTCCACCATGTCCATGAACACCGCGAACAGGGTGACGGCCAGCGTCGCCCAGCGCTTGGGGCTGTACTCCGCCGTGGGCGTCGTATCAGCTTGTTGTTCCACCGTCATGGGACGGCCCTTCCGGTAGGCTCGGGACCAGCACGGGAAGCAAGACAAATCTATTTTGCTTTCAAAGCAAAGCTATTGCGGGGGCTGTGTCATGTCAAGCGATGGTCATGAGGGGACAGAGCTGAGCGTCGACGACGGAGTCCGTACGCTCCTGCTCCTCATGCCGCGTGTCGTCGCACGAACCAAGCGCACACCGGTGCCCCGGCAGTTGGAGGAGTACAACCTCGCTCCACGCCACCTGTCCCTGCTGGCCTATCTGTTCTTCGACGGACCGCTCGCCGTCAACGAGCTGGCCACCCGGCTGGAGCTGGTCCCGGCCACCGTCAGCCTGCTCGTGGGGGAGCTGAACCGGTACGGCGTGGTGGAGCGCAACGAGGACGAAGCCGACCGGCGCCGCAAGATCGTCAGCATCGCCGAGCCCTATCGGGACGCGGTGCGCTCCTGGCTGGAGAACGGGGTCCGCGCCTGGCGGGTCGCACTCGAACCGCTGAGCCCGGCCGAACGACGGACCTTCATCGACACCCTGCGTGCGTACGAGCGGGAGCTCATGGGCGCGCAGGAGCGACAGACGGTCGCCACCACCGCAGACTGATCGACGTCCGCAGGCGCGCGCCGTGGCGCGCCTCTCGCGGGAACGGTCCACCCTTGGGCGGGCCGGCCATTCCTGTGACGCGACGATTGTTCGCACGCCCCCGTGAACGGCTGCGGGGGTCGGTCCATGTATGCGCAGGGGGAAAAGCTACGTGGTCTACGCAGAGAATCGACTCCACGACGACGCCGACTTCGATGACCGTGAACCGGGAATCGGTGTGGAATTGGACAGAACGGGGCCGCGCCTGGCCCTGTTTCTCACCGCCGCGGTCCAGCTGGGCTACGCGCTGATGGCCATACTGAATCTGCTCAAGTGGCACCACGAATCCTTGGGTCTCGTGAGCGCCGTACTGATACTGATCGCGTTTTTCGGACTGCAGCTGTTCCACTGCAATCCCTATACCGCTCACCTCAGGGCCAGGATCGGCCCCTGGACACTCGCTCTCCAGGCCGCACTGGCCTATGCCCCGCTCCCCATGTTCGGCGTGCTGTGGGGCGGCTTCGGCGGATTCCTCTCGGGCTCCGTACTGGTCGTGCTCCGGGGCTCGGTGCTCGCCTGGATCCTGTTCGTCCTCAACGCCTGTGCCGTGTTCGGGCTCGCCGTCGCCCGGTTCACCCTCGTCGAGTCGCTCTATCTGACGCTCGCCACCGTGGTCATCGGGCTGATGGTCCATGGGCTGACCCGGCTGAGCGACATCGTCGTCGAGCAGTACAGGCTGCGCCATCGGGCGGCCTGGGCCGCCGTCTCCGGAGAGCGCCTGCGCTTCGCCCGCGATCTGCACGACCTGCTCGGCTACAGCCTCTCCGCCATCACGTTGAAGAGCGAACTGACGCTGCGGAAGGTGGGAGTGGACGACGATCACGCCCGGAAGGAGCTGGTCGAGACCCTGAACATCGCCCGGCAGGCCCTGGCCGACGTCCGGGCCGTCGCCCACGGCTACCGGGAGATGTCCGTCGTGGCGGAACTGCGTTCGGTGACCGGAGTGCTGAACGCGGCCGGTGTGGAGACCGCGATCGAGGGCGAGCCCGGTGAGCTCGACCCGCGAACCGGCACGATCCTGGCCATCGTGCTGCGGGAGGCCGTCACCAATCTGCTGCGCCACAGCGCCGCGAGGCGCTGCCGTATCGAGTTCGGCGAGACCGACGGACGGTTGTGGATGGCGATCTCCAACGACGGCGTCGAGGCCGAGGCGTCACCCGTCGAGGCCGACCGCTGCAGCGGTGGCCTCGGCAATCTCGCCTACCGGCTGGGTGCCGTCGGCGGCGGGCTGATCAGCACCACCGAGTGGGGCTGGTTCCACCTGCGCGTCGTCGTGCCGACCCGGCTCGCCGGACCGTGGCCCACTGCTGGGCGACGGCCCACTCCGCACCATGCGAGCTGACGGGCAGGGCGGTCAGATGACCCCGTTGTCCCGGGCGATCCGGACCGCGTCGACCCGGTTGCGGGCACCGAGCTTGTGGACGATCGTCGTGAGGTAGTTGCGCACCGTACCGACGCTCAGGTGCAGTTCCTTCGCGATGGCGCGAACGTCCTCGCCCGCGGCGGCCAGGCGCAGTACGGACACCTCACGCGGGGTCAGCTGCTGCGCCGGGCCCTCCCAGGCCAGCAGGGCGAGTTGCGGATCGATGACCCGCTGCCCGGCCGCCACCTTGCGTATCGCCTGGGTGAGCTCGCTCGGCAGCGCGTCCTTGAGGATGTATCCGTCCACCTGGGCGGCGAGTGCCCGCCGCAGGGCCGCCGGATTGCCGAGGCTCGTGATGATGAGCACCCGGCAGGAGGGGAGACAGGAACGGAGCTTCGCGGCGGCCGTCAGTCCGTCGGTGCCGGGCAGATCGATGTCGATCACGGCGATGTCGGGCCGGAATTGCAGCGCGGCGGGCAGGATGTCGTTCCCGTTGCCCACCTCCGCCACGACGCTGAGGTCCTGCTCCAGTTGTAGGAGCGCCACCAGCGCCCCACGAAGCATGGGCACATCCTCGGCGATGATCAGCCGTATCACGAGCCTTTCCCCCCACATGGTTGATCTGCTTCTGTTCGCCGGCCGGCGGCTCGAGGCGGCCCGCAGCCGGCCCCTTTGGCCGTGCCGGAGCGTTTCGCCCGCCGACGCGAGGCGTCGCGGCGGACCGGACCGACCGGAGTCCGGGCGGGGTGCGGCCGGAGCCGCTCGTCGTCGAACCATGGCGGGAGTCGGGCCGGTGCCGGGCGCGCCGGCTCCCCGTCGTCGGTCCTCTGCAAGGGATGACCAGGTCCCGAACAGGGCCAGCGCGAGGGCGTGATGCCGTCGTCCGGTTCGACGGACAGCGCGATGAGGAGAGTGTCCGGTTCGGTGTGCACGGCGATCCCCCCGGGCCGAACGAGCTTCAACACCACCAATTCCGGATACTCTTCGCCTGTCCGGGCAAGCCGGAAGGCAGGTCAGTCATCGAGCCGCCGTCATCGTAGTCCGAACTTTCTTGCGATCGGCGGATATCTCTCCGCCTTCGACATGGGCGAGTCACGGCGAAACCGGGTCAAAACACGGCCATTTGTGCAGAGATCGTGCGCCCGGTGTGCGGATCACGGCCGCGGCCCATGCCCTGAGCTGAGCTCAAGGGCTTCTCCACCGCCCCCCTCGACGCTGGGCGCGATGGACGTATCCGTTCAGGATGCCGCAGCCGATACGGAGGAGACGGTGATGACACGGACCGTCATGACAGCCGAGGCCCGCCACAGCGCGCTTCTCGGGATCGGCGGCTACCGGCCGCGCCGGGTGGTCGGCAATGCCGAGATCTGCCGGCTCATCGACTCCACCGAGGAGTGGATCGAGACCCGCAGCGGCATCGTCGAACGCCGCTTCGCGGACCACGACGAAACGCTGCCGATGATGGCCACGGCGGCGGCCGAGAAGGCCCTGGCGCAGGCCGGGACCACACCCGCCGAGGTCGACCTCGTGCTGGTGGCCAGCATGTCCAACCTGGTGCAGACCCCTCCGCTGGCGGTGCGGGTGGCGCACGAGCTGGGCGCGGGCTCCGCCGCGGGCGTCGATCTGTCCGCCGCCTGCGCCGGTTTCTGCCACGCGCTGGCCATGGCCTCCGACGCGGTCCGTGCGGGCAGTGCCCGCCGGGTGCTGGTCATCGGTGCCGAGCGCATGACGGACCTCGTGGAACCCACCGACCGCACGATCTCCTTCCTCTTCGCGGACGGCGCGGGCGCGGTCGTCGTCGGCGACTCCGTCACGCCCGGGATCGGCCCGGTCGTACGGCGCGCGTACGGCGCCCACGGCGACGCGCTGAGGATGACCGCCCCCTGGGCCTCGGCCGACGGCGCCGCCCCCGAACGGCCCTGGATGCGCATGGACGGCCGCCGGGTCTTCCGCTGGGCCATGGACGAGGTGGCCCCCGCCTCCGCCCGTGCGCTCGGCGAGGCCGGGGTGACGCCTAGCGGGCTCGGTGCCTTCGTTCCCCACCAGGCCAATCTCCGCATGATCGAGCTGATGTCCGAGCGGCTCGGGCTCACCGCCGCCACCGCCGTCGCCCGCGACGTGGTCCGCTCCGGGAACACCTCGGCCGCGTCCATACCGCTCGCTTTGGAGGCGCTGCTCGCCTCCCAGCAGGCGTCCGCCGGGGACACCGCGCTCCTCGTGGGTTTCGGAGCCGGCCTCAACTTCGCCGCCCAGGTGGTGGTTCTGCCGTGAACCGCACCGATCGGCGGGCCGTCGCCGACGTCGAGCCCTCCCAGGTCCGTGAGGGGTTCCGGGCCGCCATGGCCCAGCTCGCCGGCGGAGTAGTCGTCGTCACCACCGACGACGCCGAGGGCCGTCCGCACGGCTTCACCGCCACCTCGTTCTGCTCCGTCTCCATGGACCCGGCACTGGTCCTGGTCTGCCTCGCCGAGACCTCCAGCTCCTATGCGGCGTTCATGGACTGCGGGGGGTTCGCGGTCAGCCTGCTGCACCAGGAGCAGAGCGTCCTCGCCACCCGTTTCGCCACCACCGGCGCGGACAAGTTCCGCGCCGAGGACACCGTGACCACCCCGCGCCTGCTCCCGGCCGTGGCGGGCGCGCTGGCGGTCCTGGACTGTGCCGTGCACGCCCGTCATCCCGCCGGCGATCACATCATCCTGGTGGGCGCCGTACGGCATGTCCTCTCCGGCCGGGGCGAAGCAGGCCGGGGCGAGCCGCTGGTCTACCACGACCGGGCCTTCCGGCAGCTGCGCAGCCCCGACCACGCCCGTCTGCCACGTCCCTGACCGCGGGTCTCGCAGCGGCACCGGCGGACCAGAGGGCGTGCGGAGGCGCGGGAGGGGTGAGAACTTGTCGTGAAGTGCGCCCTGTGTGGCGTGCGCCACCCGCTGGAAGCGGTCTTCTGGGGAACCGTGTCCTGTATGACGGAGCTCGGTCTTCCCGAAGACATCCTGGCCTGCCTCTTCGACCTCGACGGTGTGGTCACCAAGACGGCCGTCGTGCACGCGGCCGCCTGGAAGGAGATGTTCGACGCGTTCCTGCGCGAACGCGAGGGCGAGCATTTCCGGCCGTTCAGCGATGGCGACTACGACGAGTACGTCGACGGCCGCCCGCGCGCCGACGGCGTCCGCACCTTCCTCGCCTCCCGCGGCATCGAACTGCCCGAAGGCGCCCCGGACGACCCACCGGCGGCCCCGACGGTCCACGGCCTGGGCAACCGCAAGAACGTCCTGGTGCTGGAGAAGATCCGCACCGACGGCGTCGAGGCCTACGACGGCACGCTGCGCTACCTCGAGGCGGTCCGCGCCCACGGTCTGCGCACCGCGATCGTCTCCTCCAGCGCCAACTGCCGTGACGTCCTGCGCGCCATCGACGCCGAGGACTGCTTCGACGTCCGCATCGACGGCGTGGTCGCCGCCGAGCGGAAGCTGCCGGGCAAGCCGAACCCGGACACGTTCCTGGCCGCCGCCCACGACCTGGGCGTCGACCCCTCGCGCTCCGCCGTCTTCGAGGACGCCCTGGCCGGCATGGACGCGGGCCGCTCCGGCCACTTCGGATACGTCGTCGGCGTCGACCGCGTCGGACAGACCAAGGCCCTGTACGCGCACGGCGCGGACGTCGTCGTGAAGGACCTCGCCGAACTGGGAGGCAAGGCGTGATCACCCACAGGGCGTACACCGTCGAACCCTGGGCCGTGCGCGAGACCGACCTCAACCTCGACGTCATCGCCCAGAGCGAGTCCGTGTTCGCGCTGTCCAACGGCCATGTCGGCTGGCGCGGCAACCTCGACGAGGGCGAACCGCACGGCCTGCCCGGCTCCTACCTCAACGGCGTGTACGAACTTCACCCGCTGCCCTACGCCGAGGCCGGCTACGGCTACCCGGAGTCCGGCCAGACCGTCATCAACGTCACCAACGGCAAGGTGCTGCGGCTGCTGGTCGACGACGAGCCGTTCGACCTGCGCTACGGCCGGCTCGTCGCCCACGAACGAACGCTGGACCTGCGCAGGGGAGTGCTGGAGCGGACGTGCGAGTGGGTCTCGCCGGCCGGCTCCCGGGTACGGGTGCGCTCGACGCGGCTGGTGTCCCTCACCCAGCGGGCGATCGCGGCCGTGGCGTACGAGGTGGAACCCGTCGACAGCCGGACCCGGGTGGTGATCCAGTCGGAACTGGTCGCCAACGAGAGCCTGCCCGAGCCGAACGGCGACCCGCGCGCCGCGCGGGCCCTGAAGTCGCCCCTGGAGCCGGAGGAGGATTTCGCCTCCGGGTCCCGGCTGCGCCTGGTGCACCGCACCCGCCGCAGCGGCTTCCGGGTCGCCGTGGCCGCCGACCACGTCGTCGACGGACCCGAGCGGACGACGACCAGCAGTGAGAGCAACGTGGACGTGTCCCGGCTGACGGTCACCTCCGTCCTGGAACCGGGGCAGCTGCTGCGCGTCGAGAAGCTCGTCGCCCACGGCTGGTCCGGCGCCCGCTCCCGCCCCGCGATGAGCGACCAGGTCGAGGCGGCGTTGGCGGCGGCCGCGCACAGCGGCTGGCAGGGACTGCTGGACGAACAGCGGGCCTACCTCGACGACTTCTGGGCCCGCGCCGACGTCGAGGTCGACGGCGACGAGGAGATCCAGCAGGCCGTCCGCTTCGCCCTCTTCCACGTCCTGCAGGCCGGCGCCCGCGCCGAGCAACGCGCCATCCCCGCCAAGGGGTTGACCGGTTCCGGCTACGACGGGCACGCCTTCTGGGACACCGAGACCTTCGTCCTGCCCCTGCTCACCTACACCGCGCCCGACTCCGTCGCCGAGGCGCTGCGCTGGCGGCAGAACACCCTGCCCGCCGCCCGGGAACGCGCGACCCAACTCGGCCTGCGCGGAGCGGCGTTCCCCTGGCGGACCATCGAGGGTCAGGAAGGATCCGCGTACTGGCCCGCCGGCACCGCCGCCTTCCATGTGAACGCCGCCATAGCCGACGCCGTCGTGCGCTACACGGCTGCCACCGGCGACACCCACTTCGAGCGCCACACCGGCGTCGAACTCCTGGTGGAGACCGCCCGCCTGTGGCGCTCGCTCGGCCACCACGACCACCACGGCGTCTTCCACATCGACGGCGTCACCGGCCCCGACGAGTACAGCGCGGTCGCCGACGACAACCTGTACACCAACCTCATGGCCCGGGCGAACCTCCTGTCCGCCGCCGACGCCTGCGAACGCCACCCCGAGGAGGCGGCCCGGCTCGGCGTCGACGAGGAGGAGAGCGCCGCCTGGCGGGACGCCGCCGAGGCCGTGCACATCGCCTACAACGAGGATCTCGGCGTCCACGAACAGCACGCCGGCTTCACCCGCTACCAGCGCTGGGACTTCGCCGGCACGAAGGCGGACCAGTACCCGCTGCTCCTGCACTTCCCCTATTTCGACCTCTACCGCAAACAGGTCGTCAAGCAGGCCGACCTGGTCCTGGCGATGTACATGTGCAGCGGCTGGTTCGAGGAGTTCCACGACGAGGAGCAGATCGCCCGCAACTTCGCCTACTACGAGCCCCTGACCGTACGGGACTCCTCGCTCTCGGCATGCTGCCAGGCCGTCGTCGCCGCCCAGGCCGGCCATCTCGGCCTCGCCTACGAGTACACCGCCGAGGCGGCGCTCATGGACCTCGCCGACCTGGAGCAGAACACCCGCGACGGGCTGCACATCGCCTCCCTCGCCGGCACCTGGACAGCGCTGGTCGCCGGCTTCGGCGGGCTGCGCCGCGACGGCGACTCACTCCGCTTCTCGCCCCGCCTGCCCGACCGGTTCAGCCGCCTCGCCTTCACCGTCCAACTTCTTGGCCGCCGCCTGCGTGTGGAGATCGGCCCGGACAAGGCCACGTACACCCTGGTGTCGGGCGATCCCCTGACCATCCGCCACCACGGCAACACGCTGACCATCAACGGCGAGGGCCCCGTGGTCCGCCCCGTCCCGGCGCAGAAGCCCCGCCCCGCCCCCGAACAGCCCCCGCACCGCCGCCCCAACGCCCGCTGACTACGCGGGAGTCCAGTCGGCGATCAGCTCCAGCAGGCCCGGGAACCGGGCCTGCAGGTCTTCGACGCGTACGTGGCTGCGCCGCTCCAGGCCGTACTGCCGCTGTCTGATCAGCCCGGCCTCGCGCAGCGCGCGGAAGTGGTGCGTCAGGGACGACTTGGGCCGGTCCAGACCGAACCAGCCGCAGGGATGGTCGTACGCCTGCGCGTCGAGCAGCAGTGTCCGGACGATCCCCATCCGCAGCGGGTCGCTCAGCGCTCCCATGACCGCCTCCAACCGCAGCTCCCCGCGGGCCGGTTCGGGCAGCGGGGCGGGCAGGCCGGCGGGCGCCGGGAACGGTCCGGCGAAACGGTGGGCCCTGGTGGCCGGCGCCATCTCCATCACCTCGCGGGTTCGGTACGAGCCTCAGTACGAGTTGAATCGTACAGCCATCCATGTTCGACTTCAGTCGTACTGATAGTTCGACTTTTCTCGTACTGTTCCGGAGGAGTGCACATGCGTGCCACCCGTCGTGCCGTCCCGTCCACAGCCGTGGCGCGCCCTCCCGGCCCCTCGCGGCGCGCGGTGTGGCTGGCCGCCTGGCCGGTGACCGCGGTGTTCGTGCTGTCCAACACGGCCACCCCGCTGTACGTGGTGTGGCGGGACCGGCTCGGCTTCTCGTCCGGGATGCTGACCGTCGTCTTCGCCGGTTACATCGTCGGTCTGCTCGCGGCGCTGCTGGTGGCGGGCGTGGTCTCGGACCGGGTCGGGCGCAAGCCGGTGCTGCTGCCCGCCCTGGTGCTGGGGGTCGTGGCGAGCGTGCTGTTCGCCACCGCCGGGTCCGTGCTCACGCTGGTGGCGGCGCGGCTGCTGAGCGGGATCGCGGTGGGGGCCGTGGTCTCGGCGGGCATGGCGGCGGTCGTCGATGTCGCGGGACCGGGGCGCAGGCGCTTCGCCGCACTGCTCGCGTCGACCGCGATGGTCCTGGGTGCGGGCACCGGCCCGCTGCTCGCGGGCGTCCTCTCCGAGACCCTGCCCGGGGCGACGGTCACCGTGTTCCTGCTGGAGATCGTCCTGCTCGCGCTCGCCGTCCTGGTCGTGTGGCGGCTGCCGCTCGACCCTCCGGCCGGGCCGCGGGCGGGGGCGTGGATCCGGGTGCCGTCCGTGCCACGTGTGCATCGCACCCGACTCCTCATGGGCGTCGCCGTGTTCGCGCCCGGCATCACCTCCACGTCGTTCGTGCTGTCCCTGGGGCCGTCCCTGCTCGCCGACGTGCTCGACACGACGAGCCGGATCGTGGCCGGCGCCACCGCGTTCGTCATGTTCACCGCCGCCACGGCCGTCCAGTTCGCCGTCCGGCGGCTGCGGGTGCGCACGATCCTGCTCACCGGCGCGGCCTCGGTCGTCGCGGCGATGGTGCTGCTGACCGCGGCCGTCCACCTCTCCTCGGCGCCCCTGCTGGCCGCCGCCGCGATCCTGGCGGGCGGCGGCCAAGGGCTCGGGCAGCTCGGCGGCCTGACCCTCATCGGCGCGCACGTCCCCGCCGACCGCCTCGCCGAGGCCAACGCGGCCCTGAACGTGGGCGGGTACGTCCCCGCCGGAGTGCTGCCCGTCACGGTCGGCTACCTCGGCGACGCGGTGGGGCTGTCCGCGGCGACGACCGCGTTCGCCGCGACCCTCGCCGCCGCGGGGCTCGCGGGCGCCGTGTTCGTGGCCCGCGGGGCGGCCGACTGACCCGCGAGGGCGTCAGGCACGTGGCCGAACCCGACCCTGCACACCAGTCCGAAGCGAGTTAGTTTGTCCATGTTTTCCTTGTTTTCCTTGTTTCCCTTGCTGCCCGAAACCGCCTCCCGCCCGCCGGGACGCGGAGTCTTAGAAGCCCTACGACACGTAGGGGTGAGGGGTGGACGATGGCCCACGGCACGAAGGCCATGCTCGTCGGTATTCGGCGAGGCGAACCGGCACCCGTGCCCGGCACGTCCTGGCGCACGCGCGGCGAGTGGCTGCTCGCGGCCGTGGCCGGCGCCTTCACGCTCGCCCAACTGGTTCTCGTACGCCCGGGCTTGGGCCTCGGCTGGGACGAGACGGTGTATGTCAGCCAGGTCGGCACCCAGGCCCCGGCGGCCTTCTTCAGCGCACCGCGCGCCCGGGGCGTGTCCCTGCTGGTCGCGCCGATCGCGTCCTGGTCGACCTCCACCGAACTGCTCCGCGTCTACCTCGCCCTGCTTTCCGGTCTCGGCCTCTACCTGGCCCTGCGCGTATGGCGCGGCCTGTTCCCCACCCGGGTCCTGGCCGTGGGCGGCGCGCTCTTCGCCTCCCTGTGGATCACCCTCTTCTACGGCCCGCAGGCCATGCCCAACTACTGGGTCGCGGTCGGCGCCCTGGTCGGCGTCGGCTGCTTCCTGCGCGCCCGCGCCGACCGCACCGACCGGGCCGCCCTGTGGGGCATCGCGGCGGGCGCCGCGCTCATGGCGTGGATGCGGCCCACCGACGCCGTGTGGGTCACCCTGCCGCTGCTCGTCCTGGTGGTGGCGGCCCGCCGGTGGCGGCTCGGGGTCGCGCTCCTCGGCGGGCTCGTCGCGGGCGCGGCGGAGTGGGTGATCGAGGCGTACGTCGGCTACGGCGGACTGGGCCGGCGGCTGTCCGACGCCTCCGACATCCAGGGCGGACTCGGCTGGAACTTCGCCGTCGACGACCAACTGCGCAGCCTGGCCGGACGGGCCCTGTGCCGCCCGTGCGCCGGAGCGCTGCCCAACCCGGCGGTCATGGCCTGGTGGTTCGTGCTGCCGCTGCTCGCCGCCGTCGGACTGGTGGTCGCGGTACGCGCCCGGCGCACCGCGCCCACGCTGCTGCCGCTGGCCTGCGCCACGACGGCCGCCGTGCCCTATCTGTTCATGATCGGATACGCGGCTCCCCGCTTCCTGCAGCCCGCCTACGCCCTGCTCGCGATCCCGGTCGCCGACGCCCTGTTCCGCCTGGTCGCCACGCCGGGCGGCCGGTGGCGTCCGTCGGTGGCGAGCTTGCTGGCGGTCGGACTGGCCGGGCATCTGGCGGTGCAGTACGCCGTCCTGGACCGCACCGTGGACCGCACCACCGCCGACCGCCGCGACTGGGCCCGCAACGCCGCCGAACTGCACCGCCTGGGCGTGAGCCCGCCCTGCCTGCTCACCGGCCGCGAGTCCATCCCCGTCGGCTACTACACCGGCTGCTCCTCGGCTGCGACCGGCGGCCCCAACGCCAACAGCACCCCCGCGGACATCCTGCGCACCGCCCGCCGCCAGCCGACCGCCACCCTGACCCGGCCCGGCGCCGCACCGCCCGCGTACGCCCGCGACTGGGAGACGCACCGCTCCGCGGGACTGGACCTGCACATCGCACCGGCGCCGGACCGCCGGGACGGGCCCGGATGACGTCGGAGCGGGTCGCCGACGTAGGCCCGCCAGGGCGGGTTCGTACGACGTCCGAGCAGGTCGCCGTCACGCCCACCCGAAGACGCGCCTGCCGGCACACCGTCATCGCCCTCGCCGTCCTGGTGGCCGCCGTCTGTCTGGCCGTGCGCCACTGGCCCGTGCTGGAGACCGGCGCCCTCCGGCTCGCCGTGGCCGACCAGGGCTGGCTGCTGGTCGGGGCCACGGCGGCGGGCCTGACCTGGCCGTGCGCGGCGCTCGCCCAACAGGGCGCCGTGACCTCGCGGTTGCCCCCCGGACGGCTCTTCGCCACCCAGTTCGCCGCCTCCGCCGCGGGCCACGTCCTGCCCGCCGGGCTCGGCGCGGGTGCCGTGAACCTGCGCTTCCTCATGCGCTGCGGGATGCCCGCCGGCCGCTCGGCGACCGCGGTCGCGGTCAAGGCCGCGGCCGGCGGGATCGCGCGGGGCGCCCTGATCGCCGTACTCGCCGCCGCCTGCCCCGGCGTCCTGCGGATCCCGTCCGGCTGGGGCGGCTGGGCGGCCCTCGTCGGCGCGGCGCTCGGCGGCACCGTTCTGCTCGGCGTGCGGCGGTGGCCCCGATGCCGACGCGCCCTCGGCGTGGTGCTGGCCGACATCCGGGCCGTCCACGCGCGACCGCGGCGGGCGGCGGCCCTGTGGGGCGGCTCGCTGGCGTTCGCCCTGCTGCACGCCCTCGTGCTGATCGCCGTCACCCGGGCCGTCGGACTGCCCCTGGCCCCGGCCCTTGTGGCCCTGCTCTACCTCGCCGCGAGCTGCGCCGCCGCCCTGCTGCCCACCCCGGGCGGCCTCGGCTCACTCGACGCCGCGCTCGGCCTCGCCCTCGCGGCCGCCGGAGCGCCCCCGGCCGCGGCCGCCTCCGCCGTGCTCGGCTACCGCCTGCTGACGATGTGGCTCCCACTGGTCCCGGGCCTGCTGGTGCTCGGCATCCTGATCCGGCGCAAGGCGCTGTGACCGGGCGGCGTTTCCGCGCCGCCCGCATCTGGTAGGAGTCCGGTTGTCGGTCCGGAGGCGAGGGGGAACGCGATGACGTGGAACGAGAACGGCGGACGGCTGGGGGAGGAGTTCTTCACCCCGGGATCGTCGTCCTTCACCGAGTTCCTGGCCGCGCACCGCCCGGAACTCCTCAGCACCCGCCGCGTCCTGCCGGACGGCGTGGTCGCCGCACCCGGCCAGGTCCCGCACGGCACCACCGTGCTCGCCCTCACCTTCCGCGACGGCGTGCTGCTCGCCGGCGACCGCAGGGCCACCATGGGCAACCTCATCGCCCAGCGCGACCTGGAGAAGGTGCACCCCGCCGACGACTACTCGGCGGTCGCCTTCGCCGGCACCGTCGGACTCGCGGTGGACATGGTGAAGCTCTACCAGGTCGAGCTGACGCACTTCGAGAAGATCGAGGGCACGGCGATGACCCTCAACGCGAAGGCGCGCCGCCTGGCCGGCATGATCCGGCAGAACCTCGGTCAGGCCATGCAGGGCCTCGCCGTCGTCCCGCTCCTCACCGGCTACGACCCCTTGGCCCCCGAGGGCGAGCGGGGCCGCATCTTCAGCTTCGACCTGGCCGGGGGACTGTACGAGAAGACCGACTTCCACGCCGAGGGATCCGGATCGCCCTACGCCCGGGGCGCGTTGAAGAAGCTGTTCCACCGGGGCATGGACCGGCGCGAGGCCGCCCTGGCCGCGCTCCAGGCGCTGTGGGACGCGGCCGACGACGACTCCGCGACCGGCGGCCCCGACATCAACCGCCGGATCTTCCCGATCGTGTCGGTCATCACCGAGGACGGCTTCGAGCGGCTGACCGAACCGGAGACCGAGGAACTGAGCCGCGAGATGGTCGAACAGCGTAGCGGCCGGCCGGACGGGCCCAACGCGACCGCGTGACCGCGGCCCTCTGACAGGGGGCTTTTCCCACTCGTGGTGAAGACCTGTCACGGGCTTTACTGCACATGACTTGCAGCTGCCGGAGGATGGCACGAGGCTGCTCGACGCGGCCGTACGACGGAAAGAAAGATCCTCCCCCCGATGACGGCCGCCCCTGACTCCACTCCGCCCCTCCTCCCCGCCACCGCCCCCGAGAGGGGCCCGGCCCGGCACCGCGTCCGCGGCTCCATGACGCGGCAGGAGTGGATCAGGGTGGGCGGGATGGCCGCCGTGGTCGTGGCCCTGCACGTGATCGGCTGGTTCACGCTGGTCGTGATCGTCGCGCCGCACCACTACGGCATCGGCGAGAAGACCTTCGGTATCGGGATCGGCGTGACGGCGTACACGCTCGGCATGCGGCACGCCTTCGACGCCGACCACATCGCGGCGATCGACAACACCACCCGCAAGCTGATGGGCGAGGGGCAGCGGCCGCTGTCGGTCGGCTTCTGGTTCTCGCTCGGCCACTCCAGCGTCGTCTTCGTCCTCGCGCTGCTGCTCTCGCTCGGCGTGAAGACCCTCGCCGGACCGGTCCGCGACGGCGACTCCCGGCTCCACGACGTCACCGGCCTGATCGGTACGGCCGTCTCCGGGACCTTCCTCTACGTCATCGCGGCGATCAACCTCGTCATCCTCGCCGGTATCTGGCAGGTCTTCCGCCGGATGCGCTCGGGCCACTACGACGAGGCCGCCCTCGAGGAGCAGCTGAACAACCGGGGCCTCATGAACCGCCTCCTCGGCCGCGTCATGAAGTCGATCACCAAGCCCGGCCAGATGTACCCGCTCGGCCTGCTCTTCGGCCTCGGCTTCGACACCGCCACCGAGATCGCCCTGCTCGTCCTGGCCGGCTCCGGCGCCGCCTCCGGGCTGCCCTGGTACGCGATCCTGTGCCTGCCCGTGCTGTTCGCAGCCGGCATGTCCCTCCTGGACACGATCGACGGCACCTTCATGAACTTCGCCTACGGCTGGGCCTTCTCCCAACCGGTCCGCAAGGTCTACTACAACCTCACCATCACCGGCCTGTCCGTCGCCGTGGCCCTCCTCATCGGCACCGTCGAACTCCTCGGCCTCCTCGCGGAGAAACTCCACCTGCACGGCGCCTTCTGGAACTGGATCGCCGGCCTCGACCTGAACGTCCTCGGCTTCGTCGTCGTCGGCCTGTTCGCCGCCACGTGGATCGTCGCCCTGGTGGTGTGGAAGGTGGGCCGCATCGAGGAGAAGTGGACGGCGGGCCTGGCCGCCCGGGACGCCTGATCGGAGGAACCGGCCACCCTCACCCGATCGGCCCAGCGACAGAACGATTCGCCGGGTGAACGACCACGGCAAACGATCAACCGCTGGGGCGTACCGGCGATCCTGGAGCGGCAGTCCCACCCTCCACCGACCTGGGAGATTCCCTTGCGTGTTCGTCGTATGGTGACCAGCGCCCTCGGTTCCGCCGCCCTCGTCCTCACGTCCATGGGCGCGGTGACCACCACCGCGACCCCCGCGGCGGCCGACCCCTGCGGGTTCTACGAGACCGGCTCGGACGCCTTCTACAACCACTGCACGTCCGACGGTTCACAGGTCGTCATCAAGGTGGAGGTCGCCCTGGCGCCCGACTACGAGCGCTGTGTCGGCCCAGGCAAGTCCTGGCTGGGTTCCGCGAGCAAGATCACCGGCGCCCACTACGTCGGCCGCACCTGCTGACCAACGCTCTCCCGGCAGTGCTCCGTACCACCCGGCCGCGGGTGGTACGGAGCACTCCGTGTTTTCCCCGCTCACTCACGAACGCGCCTGAACTCCTTGTGCCACTTGACGAGTTGTTTCTCCGGATCCCCGGTGTACGACCACGGCGTACGCGTGGCACGTTCCCCCAGCATCCGCAGCAGTGACGCGGCGACATCCTGGAGTCCCGCGGAACAGGCCCCGTGGGCCAGGTAGTTGACGTCACGCAGCTCTCCCGGCTCCACCGCGCTCTCGGTCCGGCCCATGATCCAGCGCTGCCAGGTGCGCCGTACGTCGCCGGCCGCGCCGTCGTTGTTCCAGTGCTGGCCGAGGCCCATGGACGCCCGGCTGTCCTGCGCCGCGTCCAGGTGTTGCCGGTACTCCTCGACCCGCGCGTACTGCACCAGCACCGGCAGTGCGCAGCCGGGCGGCGCCACGCCCGCCGCGTCGCGGGCGAAGTCGTACATCAGGCCGTGGGAGCCGTGCCAGCGGGCCGAGTAGTAGTGCAGCACCTGGAGGTGGCCCTCCACGCTGTACTGGTCCCGTCCGTGCAACTCGTCCCACCAGCGCCCCAGTTCCTGTCGGCGCACCCCGGACGGGTACAGCCGCGCCACGGAGATCAGCGAGATCCACGGCGTGGGATCGTCGGGATACGCCTCCGCGGCCCGCAGACACGCCATGACCGCGCTGTCGACGCGGCGCCGGTCGATCGGCACGCCCCGGCCCGCGGCGATGGCCAGGCTGAACGCCCGGGCCGTCTCGGTCGCCGCGTACAGCACCAGCGCGTCGGCGCCGTGCGGCTCGGCCGCGAGCCAGGTCTCGGCGGTGGAACTGCTCGTGCAGGCCTGGGCGAGCAGCCGGACGCGATGGCCGCGGGCGAGCCAGTGGGGGCCGGTGGCGCGCAGGAGTTCGCGCAGTCCCTGCCAGCGGCCGATGACGATGTCGTGCCGGGTCGAGCTGAGGGCCGTGTCCCCGCAGTCGGGGTCGAAACGGGGAGCGAAGCGGTGTCGCGTCATCGGGGTCTCCCTCAGAAGTCGGTGGGCAGACCCTCGTGGACACGGAAGTGCGCGCCGACGCGGTCGTCGGGGAGGTAGTCCGACTCGACGGTCCGGGTGGCGTCGAGCTTCGCGGGCCGGTAGTAGTCGCTGCCCTGCCGCCAGTACCAGAGCATCGGGATCAGGCCGACGGCCAGTCCGCCGATGCCGATCGCGACCGCCGCGGTGCTCAGTCCGCTCAGCGACTCGACGAACACCCAGAACATGAACAGGGCGCCCAGCAACGGCCACAGCCCGCCGAAGACGAAGTTCGCCGCCGACTTCAGCAGCGTCTTGCGGTAGGCGACGACCACCGCGAAGCCGGCCAGCCCGTAGTACACGGCGATCTGCAGTCCGATCGCCGAGATGGCGTCGGAGAGGATGTCGCCGACCGTGCCCAGGGCGTTGGAGGCGATCAGCATGACCAGCGCCACCGTGCCGACGACCAGGATGGCCACCCAGGGCGTGTTCCAGCGGGGGTGGACCCGGCCGAGTGCGGACGGCATCGTACGGTCGCGGCCCATCGCGAACAGCGAGCGCGTGACCTGGATCAGCGTGGTCTCCAGCGTGGCGATGGTGGACAGCATCACCGCCACGATCAGCAGCTTGCCGCCCCAGCCCGGCCAGACCTCCTCACCGAGCACGGCCAGCACGTTGGCGTTGTTCTCCTCGATCTGCCGCGAGGAGAGGATCACGTTCACCGCGATGGTGAACGCCTCGAACAGCAGGAAGACGATGCCGATGCCGACGAGGCCGGCGAGTCCCGTCGTACGACGGCTGTTGCGGGTCTCCTCGCTCAGGTTGCTGGTGACGTCCCAGCCCCAGTAGTAGAACGCGGCGATGAGCGCGCCGGACGCGAAGCCCGCCATGCCGTCGAAGTGGCCGAAGCCGAGCCACGACCAGTCGAAGGCACGGGCGCCGTCGGTGTGGAAGAGGGCGAGGACCGCGAACGCGGCCAGAATGGCCAGCTCCACCCCGGACATGACGAGCTGTGCCCGGACGGTGAGCCGGGCCCCGCCGAGGACGACGCCCAGCATGGCCAGGAACCAGGCCGCGCCGACCACCGTGGACAGCGCGGTGTCGTCCGCGAGGTTCTCGTCGAAGAGGGCGAGCGTCATCGACCCGGCGGGCAGCGAACCCGCCACCATGAAGATGGTCGCCGAGATGACCAGAGCCCAGCCGCTGATGAACCCGAGAAAGGGATGGAGCGTACGTCCCACCCACGAGTAACTGGCGCCCGCGTTCACGTCGATCCGGCCGAGATAGCTGAACGCCAGCGCGATGCCGAGCATGGGGATCGCGCAGTACAGCAGGGCCGCGGGGCTCGCCAGGCCCACCGCGGAGACCAGGACCGCGGTGGTCGCGGCCAGCGAGTAGGCCGGGGCGCTGCCCGCGACGGCCATCACCACCGTGTCGAACGTACCGAGGGCATCGGCCTGCAGCCCTCTGCCCCTGAACTTGCTCATGGTTGCGCTGCTTTCCGTCGTGCACGACGCGAGGGCAGGCCCAGGCGGCGTAAAGGGGGTGGGGGGTGGCTGCGCCCCGGACGACGCAGGGATGGCCTCGGGTCAGGGGCGGTGACGAGAAGAAGGGGTGGCGGATACCGCGCAATCGCTGTGTAGACAGACGGTCACACCGTGTGTGCGTGTGATGATAGCGGCACTCGTTGACCTTTCAAGATTGACCCGGAAGTAACCTCCCCGGGCCCTCGAAGGCCCCACTCCCACAGCTGTTTTGAGGTTGGAGATCCCGTACCGGGAAACGCGGTTCAGGACACCCGAGACAGACGAGTGCGACGCGCGAGGAGGCGACGATGGACACGGAGCGGTCGAACCCCGAATCGATGGCGGACGACGCGTACCAGCCCACCGGAACCAACGAGGAGCAGGAGGACGCGGCCCCGCTCGACCTGCAGGACGCCGTCGACGAGCGGACGTACGACGAGACCCTCGCCGAGGGCTACTCGCCGCCCGAGAAGCCGCTCGGCGTCACCAAGCACGGCACCACCGCCGCCGAACAGCACGACGGGGAGACCCTCGACCAGCGTCTGGCCCAGGAGGTCCCCGACGCACCCGGGACCGCCGGTGACGGCATCGGCGACGCCCCCGACGGGGAGGGCGAACCGGTCGACCCCGAGGCGGGCACCACGCGCGCCGGCCGCCTCGTCGCCCCCGACGAGGGCGCTCACACCGACACCACGAAGGAGGTCGTCGCCTCCGACGTGGGCATCGATGCGGGAGCCGCCGGCGCGGAGGAGGCCGCCGTCCATGTCGTCGAGGACGACACGATCCTTCCCGACGGACCGCAGGACGAACTCGGAGACGTGCTTCCGGACGAAGAGCAGAGTTGAGTGGCCGCTCAGTCCCCGATCCGGTCGATGAGACGGAGCTTGTTGGTGGCGTCCAGGGCGGCGACCTTGTAGGACTCCGCGAGGGTCGGGTAGTTGAAGACGGCGTCGACCAGGTAGTCGACGGTGCCGCCGCAGCCCATCACGGACTGTCCGATGTGGATGAGCTCGGTGGCGCCGGTGCCGAAGCAGTGCACCCCGAGCAGGGTGCGGTCCTCGGGGGAGACCAGCAGCTTCAGCATGCCGTGCGAGTCGCCCATGATCTGACCGCGGGCCAGTTCCCGGTAGCGGGAGATGCCGACCTCGAACGGCACCCGGTCCTCGGTGAGTTGGTCCTCGGTCCGGCCCACGAAGCTGATCTCGGGGATGGTGTAGATGCCGATCGGCTGGAGGTTGTGCATCCGGGCGACGGGCTCCCCGCACGCGTGGTAGGCCGCGGCCCGGCCCTGCTCCATCGAGGTCGCCGCCAGCGCGGGGAACCCGATGACGTCACCGACGGCATAGATGTGCGGCACCTCGGTGCGGTAGTGCTCGTCCACCGTGATCCGGCCCCGCGGGTCCGCCGACAGCCCCGCCTTGTCGAGGTCCAGCTCGTCGGTGAGGCCCTGCCGGCCCGCCGAGTACATCACCGTGTCGGCCGGGATCTTCTTGCCGCTCTCCAGGATGGTGAGCGTGCCCCTCGGGTGGTGCTCGACGGCGGCCACCGTCTCCCCGAAACGGAACGTCACCGCCAGGTCCCGCAGGTGGTACTTGAGCGACTCGATCACCTCGACGTCGCACATGTCGAGCATCCCGGCACGCTTCTCGACGACGGTGACCTTGCTGCCGAGCGCCGCGAACATGGACGCGTACTCCATGCCGATGACACCGGCACCGACGATGACCATGGAGCGCGGCACCCGTTCCAGTGCGAACACGTTGTCCGAGTCCATGATCGTCCGCCCGTCGAACTCGACACTGTCCGGCCGCGCGGGCCGGGTGCCGGTGGCGATCACGAAGTGCTCGGCGTTGACCAGCCGTTCGTGGCCGGTGGCCTCGCGCAGGGCGACGGTGTGGGCGTCGACGAACCGGGCGGTGCCGGCGAAGAGGGAGATGTGGTTGCGGGACAGCTGATTGCGGATGACGTCCACCTCGCGGCTGACCACATGCTGGGTGCGGGCGGTCAGGTCGCCGACGGTGATGTCCTCCTTCAGGCGGTAGCTCTGGCCGTACAGATCGCGCTGGGTGAGACCGGTGAGGTACAGCACCGCCTCGCGCAGGGTCTTGGAGGGGATGGTGCCGGTGTGGATGGAGACCCCGCCGACCATGTCGGGGCGGTCGACGACGGCGACCCGGCGGCCCAGCTTGGCCGCGGCGATGGCGGCCTTCTGGCCGCCGGGACCTGATCCGATGACAAGCATGTCGAAGTCGGGCACGCTCCGGAGTGTGTCAGTCCCGGTGCCCGCCGCGTAAGGGCGAACGGTCAACTGCCCTGCCACGCGGGGGATCACGGAGGCGCGGGGGAACTCCTGGCAGACCGGCGGCAGTTGTGATCGCCGGAGTGGTGATCACGGCAGTGGTGATCACCGCGGGGCGGCCGACCGTACGACGACTCGCCCCCACGGGCGTCCGGTGCCGCGTGCCCGCTAGGGCAGCAGCTTGTCCAGCGCGGCCGGGCCCTCGGCCTCCAGCTTGCGCCGGGCCCATTCCAGGTTGCGCGGGGTGATGTCCTTGCCCGAGGCGAGGACCACGTCCTCGGGTGACACGTCCGTGCCGGTGCGGGCGTGGAGCAGGGCGTCCGGGGTGGCACGGTCCTCGGACGGCCCGGTCGCGTCGGGTTGTGACGTCGGCATGATGTCTGCTCCTCGGATCCGGATCGTTCCTCGGTCCCGGTTTCCCTCACCGGTCCCGATATCACCATTCATCGCCTGGACGCACCCTGCATCCCGAGGGACTGCCGACCCGTCCCGGAAGACCGGTCCGCCACCCCGCCCGGCCCGGGATGCCCGAACGATCACCAGGGCGTCCAATGGGGATATCGGGCGCCTCGACGGACGGGAAGACCAGGGCCATGCCACCTACGCACACCGGCGAAGAGGGAGGGGAAACCGCCGCTCCGGGGGTACTGCGGCGGCTCGGGGAGTGGTGCGCACGCCACTTCGTGATCGTCATCGTGGCCTGGCTCGTGGCCCTGGTGGCCCTGCAGGCTTTGAACCGTTCCCACGGCGGCACCTACTCCGACGACTTCTCCCTCCCCGGCGTGCAGTCCGAGCAGGGCCTCGACGTGCTGAAGCAGCACGACCCGGCGGCGGGCGGCTACGGCAGCCAGATCGTCCTGCACGACGGGCAGAAAGCCCTGACCTCGCTGAGCTCGCAGATGTCGACGACCGTCGGCGACCTGCAGAAGCTCCCGCACGTCCTCGCCGTCCAGAACCCGCTGTCCGGTTCGTCGTCGAGCGTCGGCCCGCTCTCCTCGGACGGGAAGACGGCGTACATCACCGTCCGGTTCGACGTCCAGCCCTCGACCCTCGGCGACGACTACCTGCACGGGGTCGACGACGCCGTGCAGCCGCTCCGCTCGGCCGGTGCGGACGTCGAGTACGGCGGACCGCTCGGCGAACTGGCCCGGCCCGCTGCCGACGACCGGGTGAGTGAACTGATCGGCTTCGCGGTGGCGATCGTCGTCCTGCTGGTCGGCTTCGGCAGCGTCCTCGCCGCTGGGCTGCCCCTGCTGACCGCGCTGATCAGCGTCATCGGCGGGCTGGCCTGCCTCGGCCTGCTGGCGGCGGCCTTCACCTTCGCCACCGTCTCACCGACCCTGGCCACGATGATCGGGCTCGGCGTCGGCATCGACTACGCCCTGTTCCTGATCACCCGTCACCGGCAGAACCTCATGGACGGCAAGGACCCCGTCCGCTCGGCGGGGCAGGCCGCCGCCACCAGCGGGCGCGCCGTCCTGGTCTCCGGCTGCACGGTGATCGTCGCCCTCGCCGGTCTGTCCGCGTCCGGGGTGTCCTTCATCGGCAAACTCGGGCTGGCCGCCGCCGTCACGGTCGTCTCGGCCGTCCTGGGCGCGCTGACCCTGGTGCCGGCGCTGCTCGGCCTGATCGGCACCCGCATCGACCGCTACCGGGTGCGTCGCCCCGTCGCCGAGGCCGAGGCCGCCGCCGCGGGCACCGTGTCCCAGGGCACCTGGCACCGCTACGCCCAACGGGTGGAGCGGCGGCCGTGGCGCTTCCTGGCGGCGGGCGTCACGGCCGTCGTGGTCCTCGCCATCCCGGTCCTGTCCCTCCAGCTCGGCCACATCGGCGACGGCGCCGATCCCACGTCCTTCACCGACCGGCGGGCCTACGACCTGATGACCGACGCCTTCGGTCCCGGCTCCAACGGCCCCCTCACCGTCGTCATCGACCAGACCGCCGTACCGTCGTCACAGCGCGACACCCTCAGCTCCACGGCACAGAAGGACCTCAACGCCGTCGCCGGGGCCGCCACGGTCACCCCGCTGACCGCCACCCAGGACGGCGACGTGCTCATCGCCACCGTCTACTCGAAGAAGTCCCCGCAGAGCGCCGACACCACCGACCTGACCAACCGTCTCGTCGACGACACCCTCCCCGACGCGGTCTCCGGCACGGACGCCAAGGGCTACGTCACCGGGACGACCGCGGCCCAGGTCGACTTCCGGGACATCGTCGCGAGCCGGCTGCCCCTCATCATCGGCGTCGTCGTCGCCCTCTCCTTCCTGATCATCCTCATCGTCTTCCGCGGTCTGCTCGTGGCGCTCAAGGCGGCCGTCCTCAACGTGCTGTCGATCACCGCCTCGTACGGTGTCGTCGTCGCCGTCTTCCAGTGGGGCTGGGGCGGGCCCGCGCTCGGTGTCTCCGGCAAGGTGCCCATCGAGAGCTACGTACCGATGATGATGTTCGCGATCATCTTCGGGCTCAGCATGGACTACGAGATCTTCCTGCTCTCCCGCGTCCACGAGGCATGGCTGCGCACCGGTGACGCCAAGGCCTCGGTCGCCCACGCGCTGGAGATCACCGCGCGGGTCATCTCCTGCGCCGCGCTGATCATGGTGAGTGTCTTCGCGGCCTTCATCGTCAGCGACAACATCGTGGTGAAGATGCTGGGGCTCGGCCTGGCGGTGAGCGTGCTCATCGACGCCACCGTCGTACGCCTGCTGATGGTCCCCGCGGTGCTGACCCTGCTGGGACGGCACGCCTGGTGGACACCCCGCCCGCTCGACCGGATCCTCCCGCACTTCGACACCGAGGGGGAGCACCAGGGGGCCCCGGGTGTCAGGGACGCTCCCGCGGACCGGGCGCCAGGACGAGCATCGTGACGTCGTCGTGGAGGGCCCTGCTGTAGCGGGTGAGGTCCGCCCACACACGCCCCGCCAGGGCGTCCGGGGCGTCCTCGGTGAAGCCCGTGAGCCGCTCGGTGAGTGGGTAGAAGACGCCGGCCGTGTCCCTGGCCTCACTGACCCCGTCGGAGGCGAGGAAGAGCCGGTCCCCGGGCCGCAGGGGCACCGTGCGGCCGACCGGGGGCACGGCGTCGGACAGCCCGAGACCGAGCGGGCTGCCGGCCGGGACCTCCAGCTCGACGACCCGCCCGCCCCGCAGCAGCAGGGGAGCGGGATGCCCGCACGCCACGATCCGCACCGCCCGCCCGTCCGCGGCGAACTCCAGCAGCACGGCCGTGGCGAACAGCTCCGAGTTCGCCACGTCGGCCGAGTCCAGCACCAGCCTGCGGTCCAGCCGGGCCGCCACCGACTCCGGGTCCGGCTGGTCGAGGACCGCCTCCCGGAACGCGCCCAGCAGCGAGGCGACCGTCGCGACGGCCGACAGCCCGTGCCCCTGCACGTCACCCATGACCGCCCGGACACCGAAAGGCCCGTCGCGCACGTCGAAGAAGTCACCGCCGACCAGCGTCCCGCGCTGCGCCGCCCGGTACAGCCCCGCACACCGCACGGGCCCCACGTTCGGCGGCAGCGGCGACATCACGGCGTGCTGCGCGGCCTGCGCCACGGCCCGCTCGGTGACCAGCTGGGCGTCCCGGCGGCTGCGCACGAACGACACGAACACGCTCAATGCCGCCACGAAGCAGACGGTGAGCAGATCGGTGCTGCCGGGATCGTTCAGGTGGAAGGCCGGGACGAACAGCACCGCCACCACCAGACCGCCGAGCACCGCCGTCGCCGCAGGCCCGTACGACAGGACGGCCAACGGCGGGATGGCGCCCAGCACGAACCCGATGTCGAGCGGCTCGGAGCTGACCAGCGTCGCCCCGCACACCGCCGCCAGCAGAGCGGCCGGCAGCACCCGCACCCAGCGCGGCGGAGGCGCGCCCCGCAGCCAGCCACGCCGGTCCCGGTCGGGGCGCGACCACCGGCCGCGCACTGTGCTCACACCCCTACGCTGCTCCCTCGGCCCCCGCACCGCATGCGGGGGCCGACGGATCCTCCTGGAACGGGTGAGGGTCGGCCGTTCTAATTCCGCCTTGAGGACCGCCCCATCGGTGTAGCGTGAGGCGCCACGCCCCGAGACCGACGGAAGGAGGCGAGTGCCGTGCAGTCCACAACCACCCAGCGCTCCCTCTCCGTTGCCCCGGCGTGCTTCGCCTGACCGGGAGCGCATCACGCAGTACGCATCCCGGAGGACACACCCATGACCGACATGGTCATCCGCGCGCTCGACGAGCGTGACACCCATCTCTTCGACGCCCTGCCCGACCCGCTCGGCGCACGCGAGGGACACCGGCACACCCGGCACCGCCCCGACTGGAAGCGGATCGCCCTGCGCGACGGCGAAGTCGTGGCTCGCGGCGCCTGGTGGGGCGGCCCCGACGACACCGAACCCGTCAACGTCAACTGGTTCGACGTGGCCGAGGGCGAGGAGGAGGCCGGCGCCGAACTCCTGCGCACCGCACCCTGGCAGGTCGAACTCGAACTGAACCTGCCCGGCGGCTGGCGCGAGGACCCCGCCCTGCGGGCCGCCGCCGAAACCCGCTTCACCGCCGCCCGCAAGGCCGGATACGAGCTCCTGGTGGAACGCTTCCTGTACCGCTGGACACCGGAGTGCGGCCTGCCCGAACGGCCCGGCCGTCTGGTCTTCGGCCCTGAACCGGACGACGAGGTCTTCCTCGACGCCCTGCGCCGCATCCACTCCGCCACCCTGGACGCGCACTCCCTGCTGGCCATCGAGGAGGGCGGAGTCGAGCAGGCGGCCCAGGAGGAACTCGACTTCTTCCACTGGTGCCCGTCGCCGCGGGAGTGGTGGCAGGTCGCCCACACCCCGCAGGGAGACCCGGTCGGCATCCACATCCCGGCGCACAACCCGGCGGGCCCCTGCATCGGCTTCATCGGGGTCCTGCCGGAGCAGCGAGGACGGGGCTACGCCTACGACCTGCTGGCGGAGTGCACCCACTTCCTGGTCGAGCAGGGCGCGGAGTTCGTCTCGGCCGCCACGGACCAGGGCAACTTCCCGATGGCCGCCAACTTCGCCAAGGCGGGCTTCCCCGTGGTGCGGGAGCGCATCAACTTCCAGGCTCCGCGCATCGGCTGAGGTGATCGAGGCCTCCCGGCACCGGCAGGCGGTCTTGGCCGTCTGTCAGTGCCGGGTGGCATGCTGATCGTCGGGTGGACCGGCGGTTGGGCGACGGAGGCGCGGTGGGGTTCGACGGTGAGGTCTGGCGGGTGCACAGCGGCGACGAGGCGGTCGGGGAGATCCTGATCGACGACGCCGACTTTCCGTGGCTCGAGGGCCGGTTCACGGCCGGTCCGGCCTACGGCGCGGTCCAGGAGCTGTTCGCCCGCGAACTCGCCCTGGCCAAACGGGACGACGAGGACCACTGGAAGGAATGGGAGACGGTCCACGACGAGATCCGGCGCCGTGTGTCGCTGTCCTCGCCGGACGGCCCGGTGCCCGAGTTCCTGCTGCACATCGAGGGCGAGCGGGCCTGGTTCCGGTGGAGCGACGAGCCGTTCGCCGACGAGGAGTGAGCGCGGGCACCTTGCGGCTGTGGGTCAACCGGCGTCCAGCATGCCTTCGGCCGCCGCGAGGATCTCGGTGACCCGCAGTCCGAAGCGGGCGTCGCAGGGGTGCGGGCGGCCGGTGCGGGCGGCGTCGAGCAGGGCGTCCGCGGCCCGGGAGAAGGCGGTGAGGACCTCCTCGGAGCTCTCCGGAAGGAGCGTCACCCCCGTCTCGCCCCTCAGCTCCACGGTGACTCCCGCCGCCGCGGGCGGTGCCGTGAGGCTCAGCGTCAGCGTGCTCGACGCGCCGCCCGCGTGGTCGAGGACCAGGTGCACGGTGTCGCGCGGCCCGTGCGCGGCCGCCGCCACTCGCCGCACGTCGCCGAGTACCGGCAGCAGTACGGACAGCGCATGCGGGCCCACGTCCCACAGGGCGCCCTTCTCCTGCCGCCACGGCGAATCGGCGAAGGGGCTGTCATCGGTGAACACCGAGCCCAGCCACTCGGCCCGCCCGGTGAACCAGCTCTGTGCGCCCGCCTGTTCGGCGATCCACGTCTCGGGCTCGGACTGGAAGCGCGCGGTGAAGAAGACGACCGAGGCGACACCGGACGCCTCGACGGCCTCGACGACGGCCCGCCCGTCCTCGACGGTCGCGGCAAGGGGCTTGTCCAGCAGCAGATGGCACCCCGCCCGCGCCGCCCGCACCGCGAGCGGCGCCTGCACGGCCGGGGGCAGGGCCACGGCCACCGCGTCCACGTCGGCGAACAGCGCGTCGACATCGTCGTAGGCACGCGTGCCGTACAGGTCGGCCAATTCCTTGGCCGCCTCCGGACGACGGCCCCACACTCCGGCGAAGTCCAGTCCCTCGTGTCCGCCGAGGGCGGGGGCGTGGGCCATCCGGGCCCAGGGACCGGTGCCGAGCAGTCCGATGCGCATGCCGTCGCCTCTCCATGCCGTACGACCTCGTCACGACCGTGCCGGAGGTCCGACCGGTCGGGGTGAGCGTGTCACACGGGCCCGTCGGACGCGCAAGCCCCCCAAGGCCCTTGCCCCGCCGGTGGGATGCGGCGGGTCACGAGACCGGTGACATTGCCGGTCCCCGTTCCGGGGTCGCCCGCCGACAGTGGCACGGCCAGCAGTCGGCGGCGCCCGCCGGTGCGGCACCCGCGGGTGCCGTGCCCAGGCCGGGCCGCCCGCCACGACCGAGAGGACGACTCGTCGTGCACCAGCACCCGCAGCACAGCGCCCCCGCCCGGGCATCCCGCCCGTCCCCGCACCGCGCCGACCGCCCGAGGGCCCGTCGGTTCACCGGAGTCCTGGCGGCGATCGCCGCGACCGTGGGGCTCGGCACCCTCGCCGTCCCCGGCGCCCAGGCGGCGGACAACCCGTACGAGCGCGGCCCGGCACCCACCAACGCCTCCATCGAGGCGTCGCGCGGCCCCTACGCGGTCTCCGAGACGACCGTCTCGCGCCTCGCCGTCAGCGAGTTCGGCGGCGGCACGATCTACTACCCGACGAGCACCAGCGACGGAACGTTCGGCGCCGTGGTCGTCTCGCCCGGCTACACCGGCACCCAGTCCTCCATCGCCTGGCTGGGCCCGCGCCTGGCCTCCCAGGGCTTCGTGGTCTTCACCATCGACACCCTCAGCACCCTCGACCAGCCTGACTCGCGCGGCCGTCAGCTGCTCGCCGCCCTCGACCACCTCACCGAACGCAGCTCGGTGCGGGGCCGCATCGACGGCAGCCGGCTCGGCGTCATGGGCCACTCGATGGGCGGCGGCGGCAGCCTGGAGGCCGCGAAGTCCCGGCCCGCCCTGCAGGCGGCGATCCCCCTGACGCCCTGGAACCTCGACAAGTCCTGGCCCGAGATCAGCACGCCCACGCTGATCGTCGGCGCGGACGGCGACAGCGTCGCATCGGTCGCGAGCCACGCCGAACCCTTCTACGAGAGCCTGCCCGCGTCCCTCGACCGCGCCTACCTGGAGCTGAACAACGCCAACCACTTCGCGCCGAACTCCTCGAACACGACGATCGCCAAGTACAGCGTTTCCTGGCTCAAGCGGTTCATCGACAACGACACCCGCTACGAGCAGTTCCTGTGCCCCCTGCCCCGGCCCAGCCTGACGATCGAGGAGTACCGCGGCAACTGCCCGCACGGCTCCTGACGGCGCCGGTGGCGTTGTGCCGGTGCCCGGGTCCCGGCCGGGGACGCTGGGCACCGGCACAAGCCGTCTCCCCGTTCGGACCTGCGGCTTCCGCCTCTCATTACGGCTGAGTAACGTCGCGGGAATGACCGGACAGAGGACCGTGCCGACGACGGACGGGCCGAACCGGGCGGAGCGGTGCACCGTCGCGGCCGAGCAGGCGCTGCTGGCCGGGCGCCCGCACCGGGCGCTCGGGTTCCTCGCCGCGGCCGGCGGCGCCGCGGCACCGCCCGCACTGCGCGGCCGCGCCGAACTGGTGCGGGGACTGGCGCAGCTGCGCGACGGCCCCGTCGGTGACGCCCACGCCTCCCTCCTGCTCGCCGCGGCCCTGCTCGCCGCCGACGCCCCCGAGAAGTCCGCCCGCGCCGCTCTCGCCGCCGCGAACGCCGCGTGGGCCGCGGGCGACCGGGCGGCCTGCCTCAAGGTCCTCGCGTGCGAGGCCTTCGGCAGCGACACCACAGCGGCTCTTTCGTCGGCGGGCGCGGGGGAGCCCCAGTTACGCGAGCCGTACGACCCGGTGCGGGACCATGCCCTCGGCATGCGCGCCGTACTGGAGGCACGCTTCGACGAGGCGGGCCCGCCGCTGCGACGCGTGGTGGAGCACGCCCGCACCGGTGAGAAGCCGGAAGGGCTGCTGCGGTCGGCGGCCGCGGCACTCCTGCTCGGTGACCCGGCCGCGGCCCGCCGGGCCGGCGCCCGGGCCCTGGCCGCCGCCCGCAACCGGGGCGCGGTGGCGCTCGTACCGCAGGCCCTGGAGTACCTGGCCTACGCCGAACTGCGCGCGGGACGGCACGCGCAGGCCCGCACGCACGCCGGGCAGGGGCTGCGCGCCGCGCTCCGGGCCGGACAGCGCAACACCGCGGCCCACCACCATGCCGTGCTCGCCCTGGCCGCGTCGATCGAAGGGGACACGACCGCGGTCGCCGGGCATGTCACGGCCGCGCTGGCGACCGCCCGTCGGCACGGCCTGGCCCAGGCGGCCACCCTGGCGCAGTGGGCGGCGGCCCGCGCCGATCTCGGACGTGGCCGCCCCCTCGACGCCGCCGACCGGCTCGGCCCGCTGGTCCACCCCGGCCCCCGGCGCGGGCACTTCGCGGTGTGGATGCTCGCCGTGCCCTGCTACGTGGAGGCCGCGGTGCTCGCCGGATGCCCCGACGACACCCGCACGGTCGTCGAGGAGTTCGCCCTGTGGGCCGCCTTCGGCGCCGATCCGCACGCCCCCGCCCAGCTGGCCCGCTGCCGCGCCCTGCTCGCCGCCCCGGACGAGGCCGACGCCCTCCACCGCCGGGCGCTGGCCCTGCACGACGAGGCGGGCGGTGACTTCGAGCGGGCCCGGACCGAGCTCCTGTACGGGAAGTGGCTGCGCCGACGGCGCCGGCTGCGCGAGGCGCGGGACCGGCTCGGGGCCGCCCTCGTCGGGTTCGACCGCTGCGGTGCCCGGGTGTGGGCGCAGCAGGCCGGCGCGGAGCTGCGGGCGAACGGGACCGCCTCCTGCCCCACCGGGACGGACGCCCTGTCCCGCCTGACACCGCAGCAGCTGCGCATCGCACGCCACGTGGCCGAGGGCGCCACCAACCGGGAGGTGGCGCAGCGCCTCGCGGTGAGCACCCGCACGGTCGACTACCACCTGCGCAACGTCTTCGCCGTCCTCGGCCTGCGTTCCCGGGTCGAACTGGCGCGCATGGTCGAACAGACGGAACCGACCGGTGCACGACCCTAGGGACCGACCGGACGGTATGCCATCCTTCGGGGCAGGACGCCTCGGGTGGCAGGCGCCGCGAGAAGGGCCGTGGACCGGCAAGTGGTCCGCCGCGGGCGCGCTGCCGCGCCGCCGAACGTGGGGGAGGACCGTGATGCACCACGCCGTACGGCCACGACCAGCGCACCGCCCCGGACCGGTGCCCGCCCCGCAGCCGCGCACCCGGCGCGTGCGGTCGTTGATCGACGCCGACGCGCTGCACGTCCTTCATCGCGCCGCCCGCGTGCTGCTGGACGACCTGCCCGACCTGACCGACCGGCTGCTGGCCGTCCTGCAGGAGCAGGAACCGGCCTACCGGGCCGCGGTGGAGAGCGACCCCGTCGGGACCTGGCAGGAGGTGCAGCGGTCGCTGCGGCACAGCGTGACCTCGCTCATCGACCCCCGCAGCGCCCGGGACGCGGCCCGCCGCTGCTCGTGGAAGATCGGCGCCACCCGCGCCGAACAGGGGCTGCCGCTGGACGCCCTGCTGCACGCGTTCCGCCTCGGCGGGTCGCTGGTGTGGCAGGGGCTGGTCGAGGAGACCTCCAGGACCGCTCCCGAGGACGTACGCCTCCTCGTCCACGTGGCGTCCGACGTCTGGAACTTCGTCGACGAGCACTGCACCCTCGTCGCGGACGCCTACCGGCAGGTCGAGCGGCAGCTGACCTGGCGCCGCGAGAACCGGGTGCGGCTGCTGGCCACCGCCCTGCTCGAGGGCACCAGCCGCATCGCCGACCTGCCCGAGACCGCCCAGGTGCTGGACCTGCCCGAACACGGGCGGTACGCCGTCGTCGCGGTCGCAGGCGAGGACCCCGCCGGATGTGCCGCCGCCCGGGCCGCGGCGGTGCCCGACGGCCTGCGCGTCCACTGGCACACCGGCGTGGAGGTGGACTACGGAATCGTCCTGGTCGGCACCACCGAACCGCCGGAGCCGGCGCCCCGGCCGGACGGCCCCGGCGCGGGGATCAGGATCGGCGTCGGCGGCGCCGTCGAAGGGCTGGCCGGCATCGGCGACGCCCGCAGGCAGGCCGACACCGCGCTCCGCATCTGTCCCGCGGGCGGCGGCGCGGTCCGGCTGACCGACCACCTCCCCGCCGCCCTCGTCGTCTCCAGCCCGGAGCTCGGCAGGGCCCTGGCCGACCGGGTGCTCGGCCCGCTGCTGAGCCTGGAGCCGGGGGACCGGGACGTCCTGCTGGAGACCCTGGCCACCTGGCTGGCCTGCGACGGCTCCGCACAGCGGGCCGGCGAGCGGCTCTACTGCCACCGCAACACCGTGCTGAACCGGCTGCGCCGCTGCGAGCACCTGACCGGACGCTCGCTGGCCCGCCCCACGGACGTGGTGGAGATCAGCCTGGCCCTCACCGCGCGCAGGCTGCTGCGCGACTGAGGACACCCGCCGTCCCCGTACCTCCTGGGCATCCGCACAGGCTCACCGGGCGGGCACTGGGACGGCGCCCCGACCGCGCTCCAAGTCCTGTACCGGCGGCCGACGCGCGTGCTGTCGTGAGCTCCCCTTACCCCGCAGCCCGTGCCGCCCGGCACGGATCCGAGGAGCCGCGATGCCCGCAAGCCCACCGGACGAGGAACGCGCCGCCCTGCACGTCGAGGATCTCGACGTCGCCTACGGCCGGGCCCTGTCCGCACTCCGCTCCGTGTCACTGACCGTCCCGCACGGCGGCGTCGTCACCCTGCTCGGCGCCAACGGCGCCGGCAAGACGACCCTGCTGCGCGCGGTGTCGGGCACCCTGCGGCTGCACCGCGGGGCGATCACGGGCGGCCGGATCCGCTACGGCGACACCGCCCTCGACGGCCGGGACCCCGTCGCCGCGGTCCGCGCCGGAGTCGTCCAGGTGCCCGAGGGCCGACGCGTGTTCGCCGGGCTCACCGTCGACGAGAACCTGCGCAGCGGCGGCCTCGGCCTCGGCCGGCGCAGCCCGGCACTGGTGCGCGAGGGCCGCGAGAGGGTGTTCACCCTCTTCCCCCGGCTCGCCGAACGCCCCCACCAGGCCGCCGGTCTGCTGTCCGGGGGAGAACAGCAGATGCTGGCCATCGGCCGTGCCCTGATGGCGGCCCCCCGACTGCTCCTGCTCGACGAGCCCTCGCTGGGCCTCGCTCCCCTGATGGTGGCCCGGATCGCCGAGGTCGTCCGCGAGATCAACGCCCAGGGCACGGCCGTCCTGCTCGTCGAACAGAACGCCGGCATGGCGCTCGCGCTCGCGGACCACGCGCACGTCCTGGAGGTGGGGGAGATCCGGCTGTCCGGACCCGCCGACGAACTCGCCCGCACCGACGCGGTGCGGCGCCTCTACCTCGGCGAGGAGACCGGCACCGACCACCCGTCCGACGCCGGCCAGGGGGTCGCGTGAGCACCTCCGCACCACGTCCGCAGGCCACCGAGCCCCCCGAGCTGCGGGTACAGGAGGTCACCGTGCGCTTCGCCGGGCTCACCGCGCTCGACGACGTGTCCTTCACCGTCTCCCCGGGGTCGGTGCACGCGCTCATCGGACCCAACGGCGCCGGCAAGTCCACCTGCTTCAACGTCCTGTCGGGTCTGTGCCGGCCCGCCTCCGGCACCGTCCGGCTCGGCGACGCGGAACTGACCCGGCTCGCCCCGCACCGCATCGCCGCCCTGGGCGTGGCCCGCACGTTCCAGAACATCGTCACCACGGAGGGAACCGTCGCCGACAACCTCATGCTCGGCCGGCACGTGCACTCCCGCGCCGGCTTCACGGCCAGCGCCCTGCGCCTGCCGCGAGCCGTACGCGAACAGCGCGAGCACCTCGCCAAGGCCCGAGAGATCGCCGAACTCACCGGACTGGAACGGCACTTCGACACACCGGTCGCGCTGCTGTCGTACGGCGACCGCAAGCGGGTGGAGTTCGCCCGCGCCCTGTGTCTGGAACCGAGCGTGCTGCTGCTCGACGAACCCGTGGCCGGGATGAACGCCGCCGAACGCGCCCGTACCGCCGAGACCGTCCGGGACGTCCGCGCCGAACTCGGCCTGTCCGTCGTCCTCGTGGAACACGACATGGGCCTGGTCATGCGCCTCGCCGACGAGGTCACCGTCCTCGACTTCGGCCGCCGCATCGCCCACGGAACACCCGACGAGGTCCGCGGCGACCCCGAGGTGCTGCGCGCCTACCTCGGCACCGAGACCCCGCAGGAGGACGTGGCATGACCGGCCTCCTCGACAACCTCCTCAGCGGCCTCGCCCTCGGCTCGGTCTACGCCCTCGTGGCTCTCGGCTTCGTCGTCATCTTCAAGGCGTCCGGCGTACTGAACTTCGCCCACGGCTCCCTGCTCCTGCTCGGCGGCTACCTCATCGCGGTCCTGCACGACGACCTCGGCTTCGCCGGTGCCCTGGCCCTGGCCGTGGTGGTGACGGCGGCCGTGGCCGGAGCGCTCGACCGCTTCCTGCTGCAGCGCGGCGAGCCGGATCCGCACGCCGCCCACGTGCAGACCATCGTGACCATCGGCATCGACATCATCCTGGTCACCGACCTGTCCCGGCGCATCGGCGGCGACCTGCTGTCCCTGGGAGACCCCTGGGGCGACTCGGTGCACGACCTCGGGCCGGTGACCGTCGCCGACAGCAGGCTGGCCGCGATCGTCGTGTCCGCCGTGGTCATCGGCGCGGTCTTCGCCCTCTTCCGGTACACCGCCTGGGGGCTGTCCCTGCGGGCGGCGGCCGAGGACCTGGAGGCCGCCTCCCTCATGGGCGTACGGCTGGTGCGGGTACGCACCCTCGCCTGGTGCCTGGCGGGCGCCCTGGCCGCCCTGGCCGCCGTCTTCCTCGTCGCCTTCCCGGCGCCCGGACTGGAACGCACCACCGGCCAGATCGCCCTCAAGGCCTTCCCGGCCGCGATCCTCGGCGGGATGACCTCACCCGGCGGTGCCCTCGCCGGCAGCGTGCTGATCGGCCTGACCGAGGCCTTCGTCGTGGGATACCAGTCCGAACTGCACGTCCTCGGCGAGGGGTTCGGCGACGTCGCCCCGTACGCCGTGATGGTGCTGGTGCTCCTCGTACGGCCCACCGGACTGTTCGGCGCGAGGGGAGCGGCACGTGTCTGAGCCCACGGCCCGCACCCGGGCGCTGCACTGGGGACGGAGAGTCCTTCCCCTAGTCCTCCTGTGCGTCCTGCCCTTCTACCTGGACGCCTTCTGGCTGCGCATCGGCCTGTTCTCCCTGGCGGCCGCCATCGGCGCCGTCGGCCTCGGCCTGCTGACCGGCACCGCGGGACAGCTCTCCCTCGGCCACGCCTTCTTCCTCGCCGTGGGCGCGTACGGATACGTGTGGCTGGCCGGCGAGCCCGGACCGGGACTGCCGCCCGTGCTCGCCCTCGTCCTGGCGGTGCTCCTCGCCGGAGCGGCGGGCGGACTGTTCAGTCCCGTCGCCGGCCGGGTGCGCGGCATCTACCTGGGCGTCGCCACGCTCGCGCTCGTCTTCCTCGGTCACCACGTCCTGCTGACCGCGGACTCCGTCACCGGCGGATTCAACGGCCGCTCGGTCCCCCCGCTGCCGGGCTTCACCGACAGCGATCCCCAACTGGTGCTGCTGGGCGTGCCGTTCGGATCCGCGGAACGGCTGTGGTACCTCGGCCTGGCACTGTTCGCCCTCACCTGGTTCACGGCACGCGGCCTGCTGCGCGGACGCCCCGGCCGTGCCCTGACGGCGCTGCGCGACAGCGAGACCGCGGCCGCGGTGATGGGCGTGCACGTGGCCCGGTACCGCTCGACGGCCTTCGTCGTGTCCTCGATGTACGCGGGCCTGGCCGGGGTGCTGCTGGCCCTCGCCTTCCGCCGGGTCGTGCCCGACTACTTCGCCCTCGCGCTCTCGGTCGACTACCTCGCGATGATCGTCATCGGCGGTCTCGGCTCCGTGGCCGGAGCCACCGCGGGAGCCGTCTTCGTCACCGCGCTGCCGCTGCTCATGACCCGCTACGCCGACCAACTGCCGCTGGTCGCGGCACCGGGGGCGGCGGACGGCGTCGTCGGCCCGACCGAGGCGGCCCGCTACCTCTACGGCGCGGCGATCGTCCTGGTCCTGCTGTACACACCCGACGGACTGCGTGGCCTGACCCGGCGCCTGCGCACCCGACGCCGCCCCGACCGTCCACCCGCCACCGCGACCTCCTCCCGGGAATCCACCCCAGCCGTACGAGCCAAGGAGCACACCCCGTGAACGTCAAGCACCACAGGAACCGCCTCACCGGGATCGCCACCGCCGCAGCCGTGGCCCTGCTCATGGCGGGCTGCAGCTCCAAGGCCGGCGACCAGAGCACCGGCGACGGCGCCGACGGCGTGAAGACGGGCCCCGGCGTCACCGACAGCACCCTCAGGCTGGGCGCGCTGACCGACCTGACCGGCCCCTACGCCACCCTCGGCAAGAGCATCGTGCAGGCCCAGAAAATGTGGGCCGACGAGACCAACGCCAAGGACGGCATCTGCGGCCGGAAGGTCGAGATCGTCGTCAAGGACCACGGCTACGACGTGCAGAAGGCCGTCGCCGCGTACGCCGACATCGCCGCGGACGTGGTGGCGCTGCCCCAGGTCATCGGGTCGCCCGTGGTCGCCGCGCTCCTCGACGACATCGAGCGCGACCAACTGCTGACCTTCCCGCAGGCCTGGGCGGCCTCCCTGCTCGGCAAGGACTCCGTGCAGGTCCTGGGCACCACCTACGACGTGGACATGATCGCCGCCGTCGACTTCCTCACCCGCACCAAGGGGCTGGGCAAGGGCGACACGATCGGCCATGTGTACTTCGAGGGCGACTACGGGACCAACGCGCTCGAAGGCTCCCGCTGGGCCGCGGGGCGCGCGGGGATGAAGGTCGTCGACCAGAAGATCAAGGCGACCGACACGGACCTGTCCGCGCAGGTGTCCGCGCTGCGCAAGGCGGGCGTGAAGGCGGTGCTGATCAGTGCGGGGCCGGCCCAGACGGCCTCCCTGACCGGCGTGGCGGCCTCCCGCGGGCTGCGCGTGCCGATCGTCAGCAGCGCCCCGGGCTTCGCACCCCAGCTCATGAAGACGCCCGCGGCGGCCGCGCTGGAAGGCATGCTGCACGTCGTGAGTGCGGCCCCGGCCGTCAGCTCCGACCTGCCCGCGGTACGCAGCATGGTCGCCGACTACCAGAAGAAGTACCCCGGCTCCCCGGTCGACTCCGGCGTGCTGTCCGGGTACAACGCCGCCCAACTCCTGGGCGCCGACCTGAAGAAGGCCTGTGAGGGGGGCAGCCTGGCCCGGGAGGACGTGGTCAAGGCGCACCGCTCACAGAAGAACGCCGACACCGGCCTCGGCTCACCGCAGGACTTCTCGGACGTGGCCCGGCCCGCGAGCCTGGCCACCTACGTGCTGCGGCCCGACCCGAAGGCGGTCGGCGGGCTGGTGGGCGTGGAGGACGCGCACAGCGCCCCCGGAGTCGAGGAGTACCTGACGTCGAGCGGCTCCTGACCTACCGACAGCTGCCGCACTTCGCGTAGCTCCTGACCGAGAACGGATTCAGCGCCCCGGCTGCTGAATCCGTTCTCGTTCTTCTATTGGACCTTCGGGGCCCGGTCCGGCGACGCTGGAGGGCGTCCGGCGCCGCCGCGCACCCCGGTCCACAGGCGCGTCGGACGGCTCAGTACCGCGCGACAGCCGAAAGAGGTCACGAACCCATGGACACTCGCCGCATCGGTGACGTCGACGTCAGCGCCATCGGCCTGGGCGCCATGCCCATGTCGATCGAGGGACGCCCGGACGAGGCCCGCTCCCTCGCCACGATCCACGCCGCCCTCGACGCCGGCATCACCCTGATCGACACCGCGGACGCCTACCACCTGCACGCCGACGACGTCGGACACAACGAGACCCTGATCGCCAAGGCCCTCGCCTCCCACGACCGGGGCCGGGACGTCCTGGTCGCCACCAAGGGCGGCCATCTGCGCCCCGGGGACGGGAGCTGGACGCTCGACGGCAGCCCCCGGCACCTCAAGGAGGCCTGCGAGGCCTCCCTGCGCCGGCTCGGCGTGGAGGCCATCGGGCTCTACCAGTTCCACCGCCCCGACCCGAGGGTGCCGTACGCGGAGTCCGTCGGCGCGATCCGGGACCTCCTCGACGAGGGGAAGATCCGCATGGCGGGTATCTCCAACGCCGACCCCGAACAGATCACACTGGCCAACGAGATCCTCGGCGGCCGACTGGTCGCCGTGCAGAACCAGTTCTCCCCGGCCTTCCGCTCCAGCGAGCCGGAACTGCGTCGCTGCGACGAACTCGGCATCGCCTTCCTGCCCTGGAGCCCGCTCGGCGGCATCTCCCGCGCGGGCGAGCTGGGCTCCGCCCACGCCGCCTTCGCAACGATCGCCGAGGCGCGCGGGGTGAGCCCGCAGCGGGTGTGCCTGGCCTGGATGCTCGCCAAGTCGCCGGTCGTCGTACCGATCCCGGGCGCGAGCCGCCCCGAGACGATCCGCGACTCGGCAGCCGCCGTGGACCTCGTCCTCACCGCGGACGAACTCGCGGAACTCGACGCCGCCTGAGACCGGGTGGGGGCGCGGACTGGCATCCGCGAACGTCCGGTCTCTAGGATGGACTCCCTGTCCTGCCAGGCCAGTTGGCGTGGCACGAAGCTGGGGGAACGATGGAGACCGGTAACAAGCTGTCCACGTCGATCGACGCGACGGTACCCACGGCCGCGCGCATGTACGACCACTACCTGGGCGGTAAGGACAACTACGCGGCCGACCGGGCGGCGTGCGAGGAACTCGACAAGGTCGTGCCCAGCACGCGCCGGCTGGCCGTGAACAACAGGCGTTTCCTCCAGCGCGTGGTCAAGACGCTGGCGGCGGAGCACGGCATCCGGCAGTACCTGGACCACGGCTCAGGCCTGCCCACCCAGGACAACGTCCACCAGGTCGCCCAGCGCATCGACCCGGACACCCACGTGGTCTACGTCGACAACGACCCCATGGTGCTGGTGCACGGCCGCGCCCTGCTGGAGCAGGACGAGCGCACCGCCGTCATCCACGCCGACATGCGGGAGACGGACGCGATCTTCTCGCACCCCGAGACGCAGCGGCTGATCGACTTCGACCAGCCGGTCGCCGTGCTCTTCAACTCGGTGATGCACTGCATCCCCGACAGCGAGACGGACGGCCCCCTGGCCGTGGCCCGCCGCGTGGCGGAACGACTGGTGCCCGGCAGCTACATGGTGATGTGCCAGCTGGTCAGCGAGGACCCCGAGGTCCGTAAGTTCGTCACCGACTTCATGGACCAGGCGACCCAGGGCCACTGGGGCCGGGTGCGTGAGGAGAAGGACGTCGCCGAGTGGTTCGAGGGCCTGGACATCCTCGACCCCGGTTTGGTCGAGGTCTCCACCTGGCGCCCGGACTCCGAGGTCGCACCCCGTCAGCTCACCCACGAGTGGATCGAGTTCGGCGGCGTGGGCCGCATTCGCTGATCCCCGGCAGAGCGCGAGAACGCCCCTCACGAGACATCCCCGTGAGGGGCGTTGCCATGCGGTGCCCGGGCTCAGGCGCCGTAGCGTCGCTCCATCGTCTCGCGCAGCAGCTCCAGTGAGGCCCGCGGTTCGAGCGCCTCGTCGGCCAGCCGGTCCAGCGCCAACCGGTACTCCTCGGTCTCGTCCTGGTCCTCGAGGAAGTTGGCGCTCTTGATGTGCTCGAGGTAGACGACGTCGGGCAGATCCAGGCCGCCGAAGCGGAGATAGGTGATCGGGATGGACGGCGCCGAGGCGTTGGTGACGTCCAACGGCACGATCTGCACGGTCACATTGGAGCGCCGGGACATCTCGACGAGGTGTTCGAGCTGCGCCCGCATCACGTCCTTGCTGCCCATGACCCGCAGCAGAGCCGACTCGTCGATGATCGCCCACAGCTGCGGGGCGTCCGCGCGCAGCAGCAACTCCGCCCGCCGGGTCCGCAGCTCCACGCGCCGCCTGACCTCGGCGGAGGCCGCGGCGGGCAGACCGCGCTCGACCACCGCCCGCGTGTAGTCCGGGGTCTGCAACAGGCCGGGAACGTACTGGATCTCGAACGTACGGATCGCCGCGGCCGCCTCCTGGAGGCCGACCAGCCGGTCGAACCACTCGGGCATCAACCGCTTGTCGTAGCGCTGCCACCAGCCGGGCTCACCGGCACGCTGCAGCAACTTCAGCAGCACCGAGGCCTCGTACTCATCGGTGTCGTACAACTCCAGCAGTGCGCGGACGTCGCCCTCGGCCGGCGGCCGGCGGCCCTTGCCCGACTCGATGCGGGACAGCTTCGCGGCGCTGAACCCGAGGCGCCGCGCCGTCTGCTCCTGAGCAAGCCCGGCGTCCTCGCGGAAACCGGCCAACTGCACGCCGACCAGCATCTTCAGCAGGGTCGGGGCCGGCTCGGGCCGGTCCAGATACGGCTGCAGTCGGGAGATGCGCTGCGAATCGGCGGACATCCAGACTCCCAGTGAACCGGCATAGAGACGACTTACATTATCGCACTCCATCGTCTCGCAGCGCATCCGTCCGAACACACAAGGGAGTTGGACCCTCTTCGCCCCGGGACCTCACAGCAGATGGTCGAACTCGCCCTCCTTGGCCCCCGCGACGAACGCCGCCACCTCGGCCGGTGTGTAGACAAGCGCCGGTCCGTCGGGAAAACGGGAGTTGCGCACCGCGATGCCCCCGTCGACCAGAGGGGCCACTTCGACACAGTTGCCCTCGGCATTGCTGTGACGGCTCTTGATCCAGCGGGCGTCCAACGAGCTGGCCCGCACTCCGTTCTGCACTGGTGGCACCGCATTCTCCTTGCTGCTCACGTTCCATGCGCCGGGCACTGTGCCCGGCTGCCCGGGTGGGCCGGGCCGGATGTCACCGGCCCCTCCCGCCCCACCCGAATTTCGTGCAATTTCTCGTGCAATTGCACGCGGGCGCTTTCAGCGTGGATAATAGCTGTGGCGTCAACCCCCGGGGAGACGCCCCGTCTTGACGTCGCATCAGGGAGATGCCGTGTCGTCACCTGCGAACCACGTGCTCAGGGAGCCGGGTCGGGCTGCGCCGGGAGCAGGTGGAGCGGACATGACCGGTCCTCCGCCGCGGCCCCGGCCGGTGGACCTCGGTGAACATCCGGCCTTGAGGCTCACGCCTTTGGGTGAGGCCACGGACTCCGCCGCGCTGCGCATCAGATGCAGCGGGGAAGGGTTCGCCCTGGCCCGCACCTTCACCCGGGACACCTTGCGCTGCTGGTCCCTCGACCACCACAGCGACGACGCCGTCCTCGTGATCACCGAACTCGCCGCCAACGCCGTCGCCCACGCGGTGCCCCGGGCGCCCGCGGGCGAGACGGAGGTGTGGCTGGGGCTCCTGCTCGACCCCGCGCACGTGGTGCTGAGCGTCTCCGACCCGGGTGACAACGTGCCCGAGTTCACCGGCGCCGACGCCACCGACCTGCGGGAGCACGGCCGAGGGCTGTGCATCGTCGACGCCCTGGCCGAGGAATGGGGCTGGACCCTCAAGCCCCCGGCCGGCAAGACCGTCTGGGCCAGGCTGTCGACCTGCCCTCCCCCCTGAGACCACCGTCCGACATGACCGCCGCGGAAAGGCCCCACGCCATGCGCACCGCTCCGACGCACCGACCGAGCACCGAGCGCACCGACGACCACCTGCCGCCGACCGGAGTGGCCAGGACCACGCCCCTCATGGCGCTGGAACGGGTGCCGTGGCGGGACATCAAGGACTCCACCGGCTGCGCGGCCGCCATCCCCCTGCTCCTGAGCAGCGTCGCCTGGGGCGACCCCGAAACCGCCCGGGCCGCCCTCGCCGACCTGCGGATGCGCATCTGCCAGTACGGCTTCGTGGTGGAGCAGGCGACCGCCGCCACGGTCCCCTTCCTGTGGGAACTCGCCCAGCTTCCCCAGGTGACCTGCCGCGCGGAGATCATCCACTTGCTCAGGAGCATCGCGGACGCCCGGCAGTGGGAGTCCACGGCCGCCGTCTACCCCAAACTGCTCAACCACCGCGAGAATCCCGTGGTGTGGGAGCGCGAGGCGCGGCAGGCCGTCCGCGACCGGCGCGGCGCCCTGCGGCGGCTCATGGCCGAGGAGGACACCGAGGTCGCCCGGGCGACCACGGAACTGGCCCGCGCGCTCGGCGAGTGACGACCGGTCCGCGAACCCGCGACCGTCCCCTGACCGCAAGCGCCTTCCCCTGCCCGGTGTAGTCCTGGCCGGCCAGGGAAGAAAGCGCTTGCCCCAAGGTCGGAAACCGGGAAGGACCACCGCCGATGGCGTCGTCGCTCGAGAGACCCCTCGACCATCGCTACCGAGGCGAACACCCGATACGCACCCTCGCCTACCTGTTCCACGCCGACCGACACCGCCTGGCGGCGGCGGTCGGCATCTTCACGGTCAAGCACAGCCCCGTGTGGCTGCTGCCGCTGATCACCGCGTCCATCATCGACACCGTCGTCGAGCACCGGCCGATCTCCGAACTCTGGACGAGCACCGGGATCATCCTGTTCATCCTGCTGGTCAACTACCCGCTGCACATCCTCTACGTCCGCCTCCTGTACGGCAGCGTGCGCCGCATGGGCACCGGGCTGCGGTCCGCGCTGTGCACGCGCATGCAGCAGCTCTCCATCGGCTACCACTCCCGCGTCAGCGCCGGCGTGCTGCAGGCGAAGGTGGTGCGCGACGTCGAGACCGTCGAGCAGATGGTGCAGCAGACCGCGGAGACCGGGCTCGGCGCCACCACCGTGCTCGTCGGCGGCCTGGTCATCATCGCCGTCCGCACACCGGAGTTCGTCCCCGTCTTCCTCGTCGTCGTACCCGCCGCCGCTCTCGTCGTCGCCCGCCTCAGGTCCCGGCTGCGCACCCACAACGAGCACTTCCGCCACGAGGTAGAAACCCTCTCCTCACAGGTCACGGAGATGACCCGGCTCATCCCGGTCACCCGCGCCCACGGCCTGGAGGGCAAGGCGCTGCGCCGCATGGACGGCACCCTGCACCGGGTCCTGACCTCCGGAATGCGCCTCGACCTCGTCAACGGCCGCTTCGGCTCGCTGGCCTGGGTCGTCCTCAACGTGGTCGGCGTGCTCGTCCTCGCGGGCGCCGCGCTGGTGTCGTACTACCGCGTCTGGGGCGTCACCGCCGGCGACGTCGTCATGCTCAGCGCCTTCCTGACCACCCTCACCAACTCCACGACAACGTTGGCAGGCCTCGCCCCGGTCATCACCAAGGGGCTTGAGTCCGTCCGCTCGGTCGGCGAGGTCCTCCAGGCACCCGAACTGGAGGACAACGCGGGCAAGGCCGAACTCACCGCGCTGCGCGGCGCCGTCACCTTCGAGGGCGTCGGCCACGCGTACGACAGCGGCCGGCCCGCCGTACGGGACTTCACCCTGTCGGTCACGGCCGGCGAGACCATCGCCCTGGTCGGCGCGTCCGGCGCGGGCAAGTCCACCGTCCTCAACCTCGTCATCGGCTTCATCCGGCCCACCTCGGGACGCCTGCTGCTCGACGGCACCGACATGGACACCCTCGACCTGCGCACGTATCGCCGCTTCGTGTCGGTGGTGCCGCAGGAGTCGATCCTCTTCGACGGCACGATCCGCGAGAACGTCGCCTACGGCATGGACGACGCCGACGAGAAGACGGTGCGGGCCGCTCTGCGCGACGCCAACGCGCTGGAGTTCGTCGACCGGCTGCCGCAGGGACTCGACACCCTGGTCGGCGAGCGCGGGGCCCGCCTGTCCGGCGGGCAGCGGCAGCGCCTGGCCATCGCCCGCGCCCTGATCCGCGACCCCAGGGTCCTGATCCTCGACGAGGCCACCTCGGCGCTGGACACCACGTCGGAGGCGCTGGTCCAGGAGGCGCTGGCGCGGCTGCTGAACGGCCGCACCACGTTCGTGGTCGCGCACCGCCTGTCCACCGTGCGCGGCGCGGACCGCATCGTGGTGATGGGCGACGGCCGCATCCAGGAGATCGGCACGCACCAGGAACTCCTGCGCAGGGGAGGGGCGTACACGGCCCTGCACAGCGGCCAGGTCGCCTGACGGCGCACGGGCCGCGGACTGCCGCGCACACGGGTCGTGCGCCGGAACGTAACAAAATCCCGCCAAATGCGCCCCCAATGGCCCCGAAGACGAATGGTCTTGCGCTGTTCGGGCATACGCAGCGAAAAATCGAGAGAGGGGCGCTACGTGCTCGTTCCGGACCCGAAGGTCGTCAGGAAGCTGCTGACTCGCTACGCATCGCTGCGTATCGCTCAGGCGGAGAGGGAAAGGGAGGCCACGGCACGTGAACTGGAGGACGTCAGCTACACGCTGTGCGTGATGATGGGCACCACCGACATCCATGACGCGGTCGGCAGGGCGGACGCCCTGCTCGCCGAGGCCGGGCGCACGCCGGCCACCACCGACGCGGACGGGGAGAACGGTCTGCGGCTCGCGGTGTGACGCCGTACCGTCCCGGCGGCCGAAGGGCTAGGAGCGTGCCGCCGGGACGGTGTCCGTCTTCCCGTGGAAGGCGGCGCGGTAGGCCTGCGGGGTGGTGCCGACCACCCGGCGGAACCGTTCGCGGAACGCGGTGGGCGAACCGAACCCCGCCTGCCGCGCGATCCGTTCCACCGGGTGGTCGCTGTTCTCCAGCAGGTACTGGGCACGCCGGACCCGCGCCCGCAGCAGCCACTGCAAGGGCGTGGTGCCCGTCTGTTCGCGGAACCGACGGCTGAAGGTGCGCTCGCTCATACCCGTGCGGGCCGCCAGCGCCGCCAGGGTGATGTCGTCGGCGAGGTGGTCCTCGATCCATTCCAGGAGCGGTTCGAGGGTCGAGCCCCGCGGCACCGGCGGGAACTCGTGCACGATGAACTGGGCCTGCCCGCCCTCCCGTTCCAGCGGCATGACCGACATCCGGGCGGAGTGCGCGGCGACGGCCGAGCCCAGATCCCGGCGGATCATGTGCAGGCACATGTCCATGGCAGCGGCAGCCCCGGCCGACGTCAGGATCTGCCCGTTGTCGACGTACAGCACGTCCGGCCGCACGTCGACGCGCGGGAAACGGCGGGCCAGCGCATCGGCGGCCACCCAGTGCGTGGTGGCGCCGAGCCCGTCCAGCAGTCCGGCCTCCGCCAGCACGAAGGCCCCCACGCACACGGACGCGATCCGTGTCCCGGCCTCGGCGGCCCGCCGCAGTGCCGCCAGTACGGCGGCGGAGGGCGGCCCGGCCTCCTCGGAGCAGCCCGGCACGATGATCGTGTCGGCGTCCGCCAGCGCCTGAAGCCCCCACTCGACCCGCAGGCCGAAACCACCGTCGGAACGCACCTCGGGTGACTCCGCGCACAGGCGCACCCGGTACGGACGGCGCCCGTCGGGCAGCCGCGTCCAGTCGAACACCGTCATGGGCGCCGCCATGTCGAACGGCACCACATGGTCGAGAGCCAGGATCGCCACCGTGTGCATAACCGCAACGATAGGCGGATTCCCGCCAGGGCCGTAAACCCCTGCTGAGCGCGGAAGCCACCCGGTGGGGCCCTGAACAGGGCGTTGGCGGGAATCCGTTGGAACCTGTCGTTTCCGCCCCTGTGTGATCACTCGCAGGTTTCCTAGGTTGGGCGGGCACCGTCGACCGCAGCACCGAAGGACACCCCACCCGATGACCAAGTTCCTGCTGACCCTGCACGTCCTGGCCGCCATCGTCGCCGTCGGCCCCGTCACCGTCGCGGCCAGCATGTTCCCGCCCGCCGCCAGACGCGTCCGGGTGGACGCGGACGAACCCGACACGGCGGGGATCGGCACCGTACGGCTGCTGCACCGCATCTGCCGCGTCTACTCCGGCATCGGCCTGGCGGTCCCCCTCCTCGGATTCGCCACCGCGGCCGCGATGGGCGTCCTGGGCGACGGCTGGCTCACCACGTCCATGGCCCTGACCGCCGCGGCGGCCGGCGTCCTGGTCGCCTTCGTGCTGCCCCGCCAGGAGGAACTCCTCGGCGAGCTCACCGAGCACAGGGCCGTCGAGCGCAGCGGCACGGTCCAACTCGCCATGTTCACCGGCATCTTCAACCTGCTGTGGGCGACCGTCACCGTCCTCATGATCGTCCGGCCCGGCTCCACGACCGGCGCTTGAGCCGCTAACGGCAACCGGCGTTGACGTCAAGCCCTCCACCGGAATGTGCGTGTTGGTGTGCGGGGGCGCCTACACTCGACAGTCGTGCCCAAGTGCATGGGCCATGACACGAAAGGCGCGTTGACGGGTGTTCCAGGATTCCCCCATCTACGACCGGCTCGTCGCGGAGCGCGGCGACGTTCCCGCCCAGGTACGCAGGGAGGCCGAGCGGGTGAGCAGGGAGCTGGAGTACGTCATGCGCCCGCTGCAGTCCTCTCTCGGCCCTTCCCTCGGCTCCTCCCTCCCCACCGACCGTCAGGCCGCCCCGGGCGCGGGCTGGCAGCGAGCGGCCCTGCCCGGCCCGCGGTCCTACTGACCCGGACTCAGCGCACCGCCGAGTCGGCGCCGTTGACGCGAGCTCGCGGCTGCGGGCGGGGTCGGGCGAGCCACTCGGCGACGCTGAGGGCTATCGGCTGGCCCGTGTCCACCTCGACGAAGCCGAACTGCCCCGACTGGTTGCACTCCAGGAACCACCACATCCCGTCCGCGTCCTCCGCGAAGTCGAAGGCGCCGTAGGCCAGTTCGGCGTCACTGACGTATGCCTGGACCGCCGCGGCGACGCGCGGCGGGACCTCGACGGGACACCAGGGCGCGGTGCTCGGCGCGAAACGGACGTCCACCGCGTCGGGGTCCGCGTCCTCGGCGACGGCCTTGCGCGCGGCCAGCATCCGCTCGCCCACGACGGTCAGGCGGATGTCGGCCCGCTTGGCGACCCGCCGTTGCAGCAGCGTCGGACCGAACGCGACGGCCGAGAAGTCGGTGTCCGGGGCGACCCGGCTGGTCGGCACCGCCCGGGGCGGGTTCTGCGGATGCGCACCGGAGACCGGCTTGACCACCAGGTCCGGGTAGCGATCCGCGAACTCGCGGGCGGCCTGCGGAAACGTGGTGATGAGCGTGGCGGGCACGGGCAGCCCGCAGCGCTGCGCGAGCCGCAGCTGCCAGGGCTTGTGGCGGGCCCGGCGCGCGGCGTCGGGATGGTTCATCCAGCGCGCGCCGCAGCCACGAAGCATGCCGTAGAGGGCCTGCGAGGCCTCCTCGGTCAGCCAGGCGGAGGGCGCGGCCGCCCGCGCGGCCGGGACGCCCGGCCTGCGCACCCAGATGGAGCGCAGCCCGTCGATGCTCACGAGGCGCCCCCCGGACGACAGATGGCCCCGGAACGCCCCGTGCACGAACTCGCCGGACAGCGCCACCCCGCCGGTCAGGTCGGCAGGGTCGAGCCGGACCACCGGAACCCCCGTCGCGTTGAGGTGCACGACCACCATGTCGGCGGTCACGTCCTCTTCACAGGTCAGAATCAACACGGTCATTTCGGCCGCGCCGTGTTCAGTCGTCGAAGTGCGTCTTGGAGCCCGCGGTGGAGGTCGTGGTCCCCAGTTCCCTCATCAGGCCGTGGTCGCGGGCGGCTATCCGCCCGTCGAAGAGCACGTTCAACTGCAGTCCGTAGTCATAGACGTACGGAGTCGTGGATTCCAACTCCGCTGCCGGACGTGCGTAGTTGAGCGCGAACGGTTGCATCGTCTCTCCCTCGCCGGTGCTGCTCGATCAAACGACGGTCGCCCCGCGGCCTCGCTCGGTCCGCCGACTTCCTCGGGCTTCCAGAGACTTATACGAATCGAACGGGTGATTGGTTTCCTTACGGTGCGTAGTCATGGCCCGGGCGGACTTCCTGCTCGCGTCCGCCGGGGGAGGCGCGCAGGGTGCGCAGTGCAAGAAGCAGTACGCCGATGTCGTCCAGGTACACCGGATCGGGCAACAGGTCGGTCGGCAGCACGAAGTACAGCAGCGCGCCCCAGAACACCCAGCGCGGCCCGGTCGGCAGTCCCGCCCGCCGCAGACTGCGCCGGGCCCGCACCAGCCGCACCAGCAGCGTCACCGCGACGGCCAGTAGCAGAGCCGCCAGTACCGCGGCGACGACGATCACCGTTGTGGTCGAGTCCACGGCCCGCCCCCTCCTCCAGCGGGCGGCAGCGCGCGCCCGTCCCTTGTCGGATTCCCGGTTACGGCCCCGGTATGGCCTGCCGAACGCGGCGCTCATACCTGTGGGTCACCCGGGTGGCACGCGGCGCCGGGGGCGCCTAGTAATGGTCACCGTAACGTCGCCCGTCGCACATCGGTGGCGCAGGAGCGACCGCACTCTTCCCCTGGAGCCGAGGATGACGATCCGTCCATCAGAAGCCCAATCGAACGCAGCCGACATACCCCTGACCGAGCCGACCGTGCCCGCGAGCGATCCCGTCGTCGTGTCCTCGTACGGCGATCCGGTCGGTGAACTCGTGCGTGCCGCCGTGGCCGACCGGTCCCTGGAGGACATCGTCCACCTGGTCACGCTGCTCGAACGGTCGCCGGAGTACGCCCAGGCCACCGTCGCCGCCCTGCGCGCGGTCGGCGTCGACCGTTCCGTGGACGACGTCGCCCGGCTGATCGCCCTGCTGACCCGGCCGCCGCGCGACGCCGACAGCGCGGACGAGGCGATCCGCGCCGCGGCCGAGTGCCGTCCCCTGGAGGACGTGACCCGGCTGGTGGCCCTCCTGCACCGGACCCCGCTGGAACCGCACTGCGGCCAGGAAGCCGTCCGGGCGGCCGCCACCGGCCGGCCCGTCGAGGAACTCGTGGAGCTCATCGGCCGGCTCGCCGAGGAGCAACCGGCCCACCCCCGGGCGCCGGCGGAGCAGTCCGGGCCGGACTGGGGCCCTGCCGACGAGGCCGTATCCGTCGATGACACTCCCGCGCCAGACCACTTGGCCGGACCGCGGTCCGCCCGCGCCCCGGGCCAGACCCTGCGGCCGGCGTCCTGGCCGGCCCGGCTCGCCGCGCTCGTCCTGGTCGTCTGCGGACTGCTCGGTTTTCCGCCGCACCGGGACGGCGAGTCCCTGCGCGTCTACGGCTTCGCCCTCGGCGTGTCGGTGCTCTGCCTGGCCCTGGGGCTGCTGCTGACGATGCGGCCCGCCGTGCCGGTTCTCGTCGCGGCGGTGCTGGTGCCGGCGGGGGTGGCCGCGCCCCAGTTGTTCGAGAACCGGTTCCACTCGGCGGGACTCTCCCGTGCCATGGACCTCTCCCTCGCCCCGGACTGGCTCGTCGGTACGGCCGCCGTGTGCGCGTCCCTGGCCGCCCTCACCGCCCTGCTCGCCCGCCTGGCGGTGCCGCAGTCCCACCGGAGCGTCCCGGCGGAACGGCAGATGGCCGGCGCGAGCCGCGTCGCCGACTGACCCGAACCCACCGCGCACCCTTCGCGGACGTGGAACGCCTGCCCCGGAGCCCGACGGCGGCCGTCTCCTGTTCGTCAGCCGACCTCGCGTCCGGGTGTGTCCGGCGGGTCCTGGTCGTCGTCTTCGGCGCGGGTGGGGCGGAGTGTCCTGGTGGAGCCCTTGAGGCGTTCGAACGTCCGGGTCAGCTGCTGGAACGGCGATCCGGCGGGCGCACCGGCCGGCCCGTCGGCTGCCGGGCCCGGCACGGCCTCGCGGTAGGCGGCCAGCGCCTCGTTGGCCCGCTCGGCGGCCTCCCGGTACAGGTCCCGGGACCTGGTCATGGCCTCCAGCGCGTCGGCGTACATGGCCACCAGAGCGCGCTCCCGGGCGAGTTCCTCCTCCGGGGTCAGCAACTGCCACTGCTCCCGCAGCGCGGTGAGCGCCTCGTCGGCGCCGTCCGGCAGGGGCTTGGGCAGCACGGCGTAACGGGTCACGGTCTCGATCAGCTCGGTCGGCTCCGAGCCGTCGAGGAAGACGCTGCGGACGGCGAAGTCGCCGCCGTCGTAGCCGGGCGGCACCGGATGCCCGGGCAGGACCACGGCCCCGCCGCGCGGCACCTCCACCCCGAGGCTCCGCAGGGCCCAGTTCACGACCCGCAGCTGGTCCGGGGCGGCCCGGTGCTCGACCACCCGGTGCCGCAGGCCCGGCGGCAGCCACCGGGTCAGCGGGCGGCGGCCGCGGTCGTCGGTGGTCATGGCCTCGTGGACGACCACGTGGACGGCCCAGCCGCGCACGGCCTCCTTGAACAGGCGCCGTATGGCCTTGTCCTCCGAGGGCAGTGGAGTGAGGTCCCGGAAGGGCAGGCCGGTGACGGCCTCGTGGTCCCAGGCCGCGTCCGGCGTGTCGGGCCAGAACAGGGTGGCGGGAGAGGGCCACGACTGGTCCCACGGCTGTTCCGCCTCCGCCACCAGCGTCCACTCGGAGCCGTCGTCCCCTGCGGGTACGAGTGTCAGCCGGGCGCGCACGGTCACCTCGCCCGGCACTCGCCATCGGGCCTCGAGGATCCGTTCAGGGGAGTCCTCGGCCGCGGGCAGTTCCTGGAAGTCGTCGAGGGTGTCCTCGTCCTTCAGGCGCCGCAGATGGTGCCGGAGGACGTCGTCAGCGTCCGGTCCGACATGGCGGCCGCGGGCCGCCCAGACGGTGGAGGGGGTGGTGGGACGGTCGGTGGGGGAGCTTGGCATGGATCCATCTGTGAGTGGGGGCGGGTGCGGGTTTCAGTATCGTCGCGGCGGGTGGGTGGAGATCAACCGGGGGTCCGGCCCGTGGACACACGCGGCGTACGGCGGTGCTGTTCCCGCCTGCGGTCACGTGGATCGTCGGCGATCGTGGGCAGGAGCACAGCGGCCGACCGTATCGCGCGAGAAGGAGTGACCTCATGCACCTCGACCTGACCGGGCGCACCGCACTGGTGACGGGCTCCTCCCAGGGCATCGGCGCGGCGATCGCCGCAGGTCTCGCCCGCGCCGGTGCGCGCGTAGGTGTCAACGGACGCCGTGCGGACCGCCTGGACAAGAGCGTCGACGAGCTGCGGTCGCAGGTCCCGGACGGGGAGTTCGTGCCGGTCGCGGCGGACCTGGGCACCGAGGAGGGCGCGGCCGGCGCCGTCGACGCGCTGCCCGACGTCGACATCCTGGTCAACAACCTCGGCATCTTCGGACCCAGGCCCGCACTGGAGATCAGCGACGACGAATGGCGCCGCTACTTCGAGATCAACGTCCTCGCGGGCGTCCGGCTGACCCGGGCGTACCTGCCCCGGATGAGGGACCGGGGCTGGGGCCGGATCCTCTACATCGCGAGTGACTCGGCCGTCGTCGTCCCGGCCGAGATGATCCACTACGGCATGTCGAAGACCGCGCTGCTCGCGGTCAGCCGCGGTTTCGCCAAGGAGGCGGCCGGCAGCGGCGTCACCGTCAACTCCGTGATCGCCGGGCCCACCCATACGGAGGGCGTCGAGGACTTCGTGTACGAACTCGTCGACCGCGACCTGCCCTGGGACGACGCCCAGCGTGTGTTCATGCGCGACCACCGTCCCCAGTCCCTGCTCCAGCGCCTCATCGAGCCCGAGGAGATCGCCAACATGGTGGTCTACCTGAGCTCCGAGCAGGCCTCCGCCACGACCGGCGGCGCCGTGCGGGTGGACGGCGGCTACGTCGACTCGATCCTCCCGTAGCGCGCGCACTCGGGGCGCGAACCTTGCGCACCCATCAGCAGCCGTTCACTCCTGCCCCGACCGCTGCGCCCCCACCACAATGACTCCCCGAACAGGGCCCGCCCACCATCCGCATTGGGGCGGGCCCTGTTCACCACGGCACACCGCTACTCGCGCGTGAACGTCCCCAGGCCGTTCTCGTCGAATGCCTCGATCGTCACCCGGGTCGCCTTCCCGTCCTTGACGTCGCGGAAGGTGACGCCGGAGGGGCCGGTGGCGTTCTCGCCGGTGGTCTCGAAGCTGAACGTGTCGCCGTCGTAGTGGGTCAGGCGGAACGTCTTCGGTTCCGGGCCCAGTCGCATGGTCAGGGTGCCGTCCGTCGCGGTGACGGTCAGAGGGCCGTAGTAGTCGCTGGCGTAGGTGCCGGTGTAGGCGCTGTCGGCGCGGGCCGCGGACGCATCCTCGGGCGGCTCGGCGTAGTCGGTGGGGGAGCGCTCCTCCTGTTCCTGCTGCTCGTAGACCTTGGCGACCAGGTCGAGCCAGTCCGCCGTCGGCCTGCCGTGCTGGGCGGTGTCGAAGAAGTCCAGGGCGATGGCGTCGGCGAGACCGACCGGCTGGCCGTTGGTGAGGACGACGATCCCGAGCTGTTCGCCCGGCAGCATGGTCACGTTGGTGTTCGCACCGAGGGCGAAGGCGCCGGAGTGGCTCAGCCGCAGGCGGCCGAGATCGTCGTAACTCACGTTCCAGCCCAGGCCGTAGAAGCTGGTGCGGCCGGCGGGCGCGGGCGGCGGCTGGGAGACGATCGCGGGGACGTGGGTGCGTTCCAGTGGTTCGGCCGGGATGATCCGCTCGCCGCCGAGTTCGCCGTTCGCCAGTTGCAGCCGGAGCCAGGCGGCCATGTCGCGGGCCGTGGAGCTCGCGCCGCCCGCCGGTGACTGGGCGTCGGCGTCGCGGACGTACCTGGCCTCCCAGGTGCCGTCGGCGCCCCGGACGTGGGTGAGAGCCTTGTCACCGGCCCTGGCGTAGTCGGCGAAACGCGAACTCGTGGCGTTCATGCCGGCCAGGTCGTAGAGCGTGTCCTCGGAGAGCTTCTCCCACGTGGTGTCCTTGGCGTTCGCGACCGCCTCGCCGGCCGCGGTCACCCCGTAGTTCGTGTACGCGTAGCTCGCGCGGAAGGGCGTCAGCGGCTCATGGCGCAGGTGGCCGAGGATGTACGACCGGTCGTAGCCGAGGTCTTCGAGGAGGTCACCGGCGTGGTCCGGCAGTCCGCTGCGGTGCGCGAACAGGTCGGCCACGGTGACGTGTTCGGTCACCCACCGGTCCTTGAGCGCGAAGCCCGGGAGGTGGCCGGCGACGGGGTCGTCCCAGTCGATCACCTTGTCGCCGACAGCCCCGGCCACCACGGTCGACGCCAACGGCTTGGACAGTGAGGCCAGTTGGAACACCGTGTCGGGGCCGACCGCCGCGGACCGCCCGGCCTCCCGCGTCCCGAATCCCGTCAGATGGACGACCCGGTCCTTGTACACGACCGCCACCGCGACGCCCGGCACGCCCGTCTCGTCCATCCCCTCCCGCACGATGCCGTCCAGTTTACCGACGGCCTCGTCCACGTCCTCCTGGGTGAGCTGCGGGGGCGGCTGCGGCGGGGGAGCGGCGGTGGCGGGGGCGGCGAGGAGGAGCGGAGCCAGGGCCGCCGCGACGGCTGCCGTCCTGACGTGGTGTGTCGTCCTGCACCGAACACCCATGTTCCTATTCAAGTCCTCGCCCGGGAGGTTGTCCTGTGGAGCGGGTCGCAGGAGATCGACGGCGACCATCAAGCGCAGGTGAACGCGGTCCGGTGCGTGCGCTGCCGAGACCGGCCGCCGTCGTGGACCGGGTGTTCCGCCTGGACGAGAACGCCGCGGCGCATCGCTACCACGGAAAGCGGGGCGACGGCAGAACGGCCCCGACGGTCCGGAGGAAGTCCGGCACCGTCGAGGCCGTCGCCGGCGTACTACGCGCCGCTCGCCTTGAGCATGTCCTCACGCTCGACCAGCTTCACGCGCTCGCGGCCCTGCGGCTCGCCCAGCGCCTTCTCCGCGGCGTCCAGCTTGTACCAGCCCTCCCAGGTGGTGAAGCGGACGCCCCGCTCGGCGAGGTACGCGTCCACCGCCTCGGGCTCGGGCGAACCCGGCGTCTGCAGACGGCCGTTGCCGTAGTCGTCCAGCAGGTTGGACACCGTCTCGTTGGCGTCGCCCTTGGTGTGGCCGATCAGACCGACGGGGCCGCGCCGGATCCAGCCGGTGACGTACGTGGACTGCAGGTGCTCGCCGCTCTCCTGGAGGACCCGGCCGCCCGCGTCCGGAACCGTGCCCGAGTCGAGGTCCCAGGGCAGCTTGGGCAGCTTGTCGGAGAGGTAGCCGACCGCGCGGTAGACCGCGGTGACGTCCCAGTCCTTGAACTCGCCGGTGCCCTTGACGTTGCCGGTGCCGTCCAGCGCGGTGCGCTCGGTGCGCAGACCGACGACCTTGCCGTCCTCGCCGAGGATCTCCGAGGGCGACTCGAAGAAGTGCAGGAACAGCTTGTGCGGGCGGTCGCCGACGTCGCGGATCGCCCAGTTCTCCAGGGTCTTGGCGACCATGTCGGCCTGCTTGTTGCCGCGCCGGGTCTCGATCGAGCCCTCGTCGTAGTCGATGTCCTCGGGGTCGACTATGACCTCGATGGTGGGGGAGTGGTCCAGCTCCCGCAGCTCCATCGGGCTGAACTTCGCCTGTGCCGGGCCACGGCGGCCGAACACGTGGACCTCAAGCGCCTTGTTGGCCTTCAGACCGTCGTGGACGTTCGGCGGGATCTCCGTCGGCAGCAGTTCGTCCGCGGTCTTGGCGAGGATGCGCGCCACGTCGAGCGCGACGTTCCCGACGCCGAGCACGGCGACCTTCTCGGCGTCCAGCGGCCAGGTGCGCGGCACGTCCGGGTGGCCGTCGTACCAGGAGACGAAGTCCGCGGCGCCGTACGAGCCGTCGAGCTCGATGCCGGGGAGGGGCAGCTCGCGGTCGGCCGTCGCGCCGGTGGAGAAGATCACGGCGTCGTAGAAGGCCCGCAGGTCGTCCAGGCTGATGTCGGTCGGGTAGTCGACGTTGCCGAACAGACGGATCTGCGGCTTGTCGAGCACCTGGTGGAGGGCGGTGATGATGCCCTTGATGCGGGGGTGGTCGGGGGCCACGCCGTAACGGATCAGGCCGAACGGGGCCGGCATCCGCTCGAAGAGGTCGATGGACACACCAGGTTCGGCGGCCACCTCGGACTTGAGCAGGGCGTCGGCGGCGTAGATTCCGGCGGGGCCGGCTCCGACGATTGCTACCCGCAGGGGGCGGGGCATGATCAGGTTCCCTTCGAGCGGCGATAGATCGACTCGACGGGAAGCCTAAACTAAGGCAAGCCTTAGTCGGTACGCGGGTCCGGTCTATGAGCCCATAAGGTCACTTTATGAGTGGGCCGCCCGACCAGGGTGCTTCGGACGCTTCGGTCATCGAGTGGTCCTGGGCCGAACCGGAGGCGTTCGCCGAACTGTGCAACCGCTACGCCGACGACATCCACCGGTACGCGGCCCGTCGGCTCGGCACCTAGGCGGCCGACGCCCTGATGGCCGAGACCCGGGCCGGTGGGCGCGGTGCGTTCCCGGCCACTGTTCACGGCAGCGACTGCTCGGCCCAGATCACCTTGCCGTCGGGCGTGTAGCGCGTGCCCCAGCGTTCGGAGAGCTGCGCGACGAGGAACAGGCCGCGCCCGCCCTCGTCGGTCATGGCCGCGTAGCGCAGATGCGGCGAGGTGCTGCTGCTGTCGAAGACCTCGCAGATCAGGGTGCGGTCGTGCAGCACCCGGACGTGGATGGGGTCACCGCCGTAGCGGATCGCGTTGGTGACGAGCTCGCTGAGGATCAGCTCGGTCGTGAACGTCAGCTCGTCCAGGCCCCACCGGGCGAGCTGCCTGCTGACCGAGGCTCGTACCTCCCCGACGGCCGCCGGGTCGCCCGGCACCTGCCACTCGGCGATCCGGTCGGGCGTCAGCGACCGGGTGCGCGCCACGATGAGGGCGATGTCGTCGCCGGCGCGGGCCGTGAGCCGGGAGTCGTCGAGGACGACCCGGCAGGTCTCCTCGGGTGAGCGGCCGGCCCGTTCCAGTGCGCCGCGCAGCAGTTCCAGACCCTCGTCGATGTCCCGCTCCCGGTCCTCGACGAGCCCGTCCGTGTAGAGCACGAGACGGCTGCCCTCGGCCAGTTCGAGCTCGGCCGTCTCGAAGGGCAGGCCCCCGAGGCCGAGCGGGGGGCCGGCCGGCACCTCGGGGAACTCGACGCTGCCGTCCGGGTGGATCAGTGCGGGCGGCGGGTGTCCCGCCCGGGCGATGGTGCACAGCCGGGACACCGGGTCGTAGATCGCGTACAGGCAGGTCGCCCCGGTGACCGGGGCGTTGGCGCCCTCCGCCGCCTCGTCCTGGTCGATGCGCCCGACCAACTCGTCGAGCAGCGCGAGGAGTTCGTTCGGCGGGAGGTCCAGGGCGGAGAAGTTGTGCACCGCCGTACGCAGGCGTCCCATGGTGGCCGCGGCGTGCAGTCCGTGCCCGACGACGTCACCCACCACGAGCGCGACGCGGGCACCGGACAGCGGCAGTACGTCGAACCAGTCGCCGCCGACCCCCTCCTGCGCGGGCAGATAGCGGTAGGCGATCTCCAGGGCGTCCTGCGCGGGCAGGTTGCGGGGCAGCAGACTGCGCTGCAGTGTCACCGCCATGTTGTGCTCGCGCGTGTAGCGGCGCGCGTTGTCGATGGACACCGCGGCCCGGGCGACCAGTTCCTCGGCGAGGGCCACCTCGTCCACGTCGAACGGCTCGGGCTTCTCGGACCGCCAGAAACTGACCACCCCCAGCACCAGGCTGCCCGCCCGCAGCGGCACGGCGATCAGTGAATGGATGCCGTAGGTCACCACCTGCGCGGAGCGCTCCAGGTCCTGCGCCTGCCAGCCCGCGGCCTCGCTCAGCCGCGGCTCGACCACGGCCTGTTCCGCGGCGAGGCAGCGTGCCTGCGGCGAGGTGTCGACGAGCCGGATCCGCTCGCCGACGGGGTACAGCGGGGCGTCCTTGCGGATCCCGTTCACGGCCGTGCGGCGCAGCGCGGTCGCCGCCTGCGGCTGTCCGCCGCTCAGTACGGCGTCGAACAGGTCCACCGTGACGAAGTCCGCGAACCGGGGCACGGCCAGCTCCGCCAACTCCTCGGCGGTACGGGTCACGTCCAGGCTCGTGCCGATGGCCACCCCGGCGTCGTACAGCATGTTCAGGCGCTCCCGCGCCGTCTCCGCCCGCCCGGACAGGGCGCGCAGTTCCGTGGAGTCGCGCAGGGTGGCGACGCTGCCGGGCGGGCCGCCCTTGCTGTCCGTGGTCCGCTGGTTGATCGCCAGCAGCCGGTCCTTGACCAGGTGCACCTCGTCCGTGGCGACCCGTCCGGAGGCCAGCAGGCCGGACGTGTCGGGGGCGAGGCCGAGGTCGAAGACATGCCGTCCCTCGGCGTCGTCGGGCAGGTCGAGCAGCCGGTGCGCCTCGTCGTTGGCGAGCAGCAGGGTGCCCTCGCCGCCGACGATGAGTACGCCTTCCCGCACGGCGTGCAGCACCGCGTCGTGGTGTTCGTACATCCGGGTCATCTCGTGCGGGCCCAGGCCGTGTGTCTGCCGCAGCAGCCGTCGGCTCACCAGCGCGGTGCCGGCCGTGGCGAGGGCGAGGCCCGCCGCCGCGGCGACCAGCACCAGCGGGAGCTGCCGGTCTGCGGTGCCGCCGACGCTCTCGGTGGTGATGCCCGCCGACACCAGACCCACGACCTTGCCGTCGTCCGCCTTGACGGGTACGACGGCCTGCACCAGCGGGCCGATCGTGCCCGTGATCTCCTCGGTGACGGTCCGTCCGGCCAGCGCCGGGGCGATCGTGCCGACGAACTTCTTGCCGATGCGGTCCGTCTTGGGATGGCTGTAGCGGATGCCGTCGGTGTTCATGACGACGATGAAGTCCACGTCCGTGGCCTTGCGGGCCGCCTCGGCTCGCGGCTGGAGCACCGCCGACGGATCGGGGGCGCGCAGTGCCTCGACGGTCCCCGGCGCGTTGGCGAACGTCTCGGCGACGGCGACCGAACGGTTGCGGGCCTCCTGCGTGCTGTCGTGGCGCACCTGGAGCACCAGGGCCACCACCGCGGCCACGACCAGCAGCAGCACGATCACCACTTGCAGGACGAACACCTGTCCGGCGACGCTGCGTCCGCCCAGTGCCGACCGCAGGCCCGACCGGCCCGTGCCGCGCCGGTTTCCGGTGAGCGGATGGCCCGGCTGCTTCCCGGGCCGCCGCGGATGCCCGTCGGGCGCTCCAAGGGCGCGGTCGGGCGCATGGGAGGGGCGCGGACCGCTGGGACGACGGGTCGACCGGGCCCCGGATCGACCCAAGAGCCGGACCATGTGCCCATGTCTACACTGCCGCGCCTCAGGAGGCGAGGGCGTCACCGGGCGTGACAGCCATGGCTTCGGACGCCTGCCGTCGCCGGGATGCGCGGTGACCTCCCACTTCGGGCCTCATCGCGCGGTGCGGCGGGTGGCGAGCAGGAGGGCGATGTCGTCCGGGCGGTCGACGGCGTGGCGGGCCGTCGTGGTGAGGCGGTCGGCCACGCCCGCCAGCGCGCGTCCGCCCGGGCGGACGGCGGGGGCACCGGCCCTGGCGAGGGCCACGCGCAGCGCGCCGATGCCGTCGTCGATGTCGTCGCCGGGCTTCTCGACGAGCCCGTCGGTGTAGAGCGCGAGGATGGCTCCGGGCTCCATGCGCAGCTCCGTCACCGGGTAGCGGGCCCGCCCGTCCACGCCGAGCACCACCCCGCCGGCCAGATCGAGGGCGTGGGTACGGCCGTCCGCCTGGCGCAGCAGCGGCGGCAGGTGCCCGGCGCGGGCCGCCAGGGCCACCCCGGTGGCGGGGTCCAGCCGGATGTAGCAGCAGCTCGCGAACAGCCCGGGATCGAGGTCCATGAGGAGGTGGTTGGTGCCGCTCATGACCTCATCGGGGGGCCGGTCGCTGAGCGCGAACGCCCTTACGGCGGTGCGCAGTTGGCCCATGGTCGCCGCCGCCTGCACGCCGTGCCCCTGGACGTCCCCGATGACCAGGGCGATGCCGTCGCCGGACTCCACGACGTCGTACCAGTCGCCGCCCACGTCCATGCCCTGCGTGCCGGGCAGGTAACGCCCCGCGGTCTCCACCTGTGGGTGCGACGACAGCCGTCGGGGGAGCAGTGCCTGCTGCAGCCCGCGGGCGAGGGCGGCCTCGTTCTCGTAGCGCTGCGCCTTCTCCATGGCGTGGGCGATGAGTCCGGCGAGCGCGGTGAGCACCGTGCGTTCCTCGCCGCTGAAGCTGCGCGCCCGGTCGAAGCCCAGGATGCAGGAGCCGACCGAGCGGCCGGAGGCGATCAGCGGCAGGAAGGCGCGGGCGCCCTCGGAGGCGTCCAGCTGGATTCCGGGGTAGGCGGCGGCCAACTGCTGCATGGAGTCGAAGAAGAGCGGCCGGCCGGTGGTGAGCGTCTCGACGCCCGGCAGCCGCTCGTCGAGTCCCACCCCTTCGAACGGGGCGAGGAACCCCGGGGGGAAGCCGCTTTCCCAGGCCAGCCAAAGATGCCGGTCCTGGAGCAGATAGATGGCCAGCCGGCGGCCGCCGAACGCGGGCAGCAGCTCCCGCATCACGACGGCGGACACCTGGCGGGCGGTGACCGCCTCCGTCAGCGCGATCGCGAGGACGATGGGGCGGTACACCGGCGCCGGCGTGGCGAGGCCGTCCGCGGGCGTCTCGGCGGGGGCGGTGTCCGCCACCCGGCTCGCCGGACGGACCGTGCAGGTCAGCCGGTCCGGGCCGGGATGCACGGCGAGCGCGAGCCAGTCGCCCTCGGACGGCAGCGACACGGGCTCGGCAGCGTTCGCGGCGGGTCGCTCGACGTGGAAGTGCACCGGGTCCGGCGACAGCAGGGCCCCGCGCAGATGGTCCTCGACGTCGGGCCGGCCGAGCCACGGCACGGCGTCCCACAGGGCCCGGCCCAGCAGCTCGGTCGGCGGCCGGCGCAGCAACTGCGCGGCGCGCGGATTGGCGTAGACGATCAGGCCCTCCCGGTCGAGGCAGAACACCCCGTCCGGCAGCAGGTCGGCCGCCGCGTCCGCGGTGGCGTGGAGACCCGGATCGAGGACGATGCCGCGCACCGGGCCCGGGCCGGGCGGCGTGGTCGGCGGGGCGGCCGGGGCCGCCGGGTCGTTGGGGTGCCACCCGGTGGCCTCGTAGGGACTCCACAGGTCCATCAGCCGCAGTTCGCCGTCGGTGGTCCGCAGGTACAGCGGCAGGGTCGGAGGCCTGCCGACGGCCGTGTCCCGCAGGGCGAGCAGGATCCGGTTCGCCTCGGACGGGGCCACGGCGTCCGCGAACGCCTCCACGGCTCCGGTGAACTCCGTCGGCGGCACGCCCAGCAGGGTGTGCAGACCCTCGTCCCCGGTCACCAGACCGGTCTCGGGCGTCCACACGAATCGCCCGATGCGCGCGAGCGGCGGACGCGGGGCCGGTGGCCGGACGCACAGCGGCTCGTCGTCCCAGGCGACCGGGGCCGCCTCGTCGTCAAGGTTCCGCAGGGCCGCACCCAGGTCCTGGCCCAGCCGGGCCAGCCGGTCACGCTCGGGCAGCACCTCGGCGGCGTCCTGGACGGAGGGGCGCAGCACGGTGAGGACGCCGTACATGTCGGAACCGGCCACCACCGGCACGTACAGGGAGCCGAACTGGAAGGGCAGGCCGGCCGCGAACTGGGGGTAGCGGCGCATCGTCTCCGTGGCGTTCGGCAGCACCACCTGGACGCCCAGCCGATGGGCGTCCGCGACGGGGAAGGGACGGTCCGCGTGCAGCCGCCACCAGGGGCGGAACAAGGGGCCGGGCAGTCCGGCGAGCACGGCCAGGCGCAGCAGTCCGGGGGTGGAGGAGCGCAGGTAGACGCCTCCCGCGTGGCCGCCGGCCGTGCTGACCGCCTCCATCGAGGCGTCGATCAGCAGCGCCGCCAGCCGTGCGGGCTTCGGCTGTGCGTCCTGGGAGCTCCCAGTCATCGGCCCTACCTCGTCCGTGCGCCGTCACGCGGGCGACACAGCAAGAATGCGCCACGACGGGCCCGGACCGCACCTGGGAGGCGACAGCAATCCAGTGGGGAACCCGTGCTCCCTCCGTGATCGGCGGCGTCAGCGGCTGCCGGTCCAGTTGTGGGCCACGTCCACCACGACCCGGTCCGAGATCTGCAGCACCCGGAACGGCAGCCGGGCGCGGACTCCCAGTCCGACCTGCGTCTCGCCCTCGAAGCTGCCGGCGAACCGGGTGTCCTTGAAGGTGCGGTGGTCGGACAGGTCCACGCCGGGCAGCGGGCGTGCCACCCGCCCTGGATAGGTGGGGGCTCCGGTCTCGGGGGCGTAGGCGGGTGCGGCGACCCGTACCTCGAGGACGGCTCCGCCCCCGACGGATATCGGACGGCCCGATCCGTCCTGACGGAGGCGGTCGACGTAGCGGACCCAGTAGCCGAGGCGGGTGCCGCCGCCGGGGACGTCGACGACCAGCCGGTCGTAGCAGGCGTGGCTGCCGGTCCTGATGTTCTTCACCGGCGCCGTCGTGCCGGAGGCGCGGGACTTGTCCAGGCTGCCCCAGCCGGTGGGGCACGCCGTGGCCGCGTCGGCCGGGATCGCGGTGAGGGTCCAGGCGGCGCTCATGAGGACCGCCGCGGCCCATGCTGTTCTGCTTCGTCTCATGATGTCCCCCGAGACGTTGATGTGTCTGTTATCGGGTGAGACATCCGACTTGGCCGAAAGGTTGCACTATTCGCCGTGAAATTAGACCCACCTCTCGAAACATTCGAGAATTCTGACGAATGTTCAGTGCCCCTTGCTCTCGCAGAGCTTTCTGAGCCAATTGCGCTGACTCGGTGTTCGACCCGTTGACGCCTTCAGGGGCCGCTCATATGGTCTGCGACGCCATTCCGAAATCTGCTCGAAACTTTCGGTATCAAGAAAGGGGACGAGATGGTCACCCGCACGTCCATCCGCCTCGGCATGGCGAGCCTGCTCGCCATGGCCGGGGTCACCGCCCTGTCGGCACCGGCCGACGCCGCGAGCACCCTCGGTGCCGCGGCGGCCGAGAAGGGCCGCTACTTCGGCACCGCCGTCGCCGCGAACCACCTGGGCGAATCCGCGTACGTCTCCACCCTCGACACCGAGTTCAACTCGGTGACCCCCGAGAACGAGATGAAGTGGGACGCCGTCGAGAGCACCCGGAACTCCTTCAACTTCGCCGCCGCGGACCAGATCGTGAGCCACGCCCAGAGCAAGGGTATGAAGGTCCGCGGACACACCCTGGTCTGGCACTCGCAACTGCCGAGCTGGGTCGGCACGCTCGCCGCCGCCGACCTCAGAACGGCGATGAACAACCACATCAACCAGGTCATGGGCCACTACAAGGGCAAGATCCACTCCTGGGACGTCGTCAACGAGGCCTTCCAGGACGGCAGCAGCGGAGCCCGGCGCAGCTCGCCGTTCCAGGACAAGCTCGGCAACGGCTTCATCGAGGAGGCGTTCCGCACCGCACGCGCGGCGGACCCGGCGGCCAAGCTCTGCTACAACGACTACAACACCGACGGCGTCAACGCGAAGAGCAATGCCGTCTACAACCTGGTCAAGGACTTCAAGGCCCGCGGCGTGCCCATCGACTGCGTCGGCTTCCAGTCCCACTTCAACAGCGCCTCCCCGGTCCCGGCCGACTACCAGGCCAACCTCCAGCGCTTCGCCGACCTCGGCGTCGACGTCCAGATCACCGAGCTGGACATCGAGGGCTCCGGCACCGCCCAGGCCACCAGCTACGGCAACGCGGTGAAGGCTTGTCTCGCCGTCTCCCGCTGCACCGGCATCACGGTCTGGGGCGTCACCGACAAGTACTCCTGGCGCGCCAGCGGCACACCCTTGCTGTTCGACGGCAACTACAACAAGAAGGCCGCCTACACCGCCGTACTCACCGCGCTGGGCGGCAGCAGCTCCGGCGGTGGCGGTACGGCCGCCTGTTCCGTGACGTACAGCAAGCAGGAGGAGTGGGGCGACCGCTTCAACGGCAGGGTCACCGTCACCGCGGGCAGCTCCGCGATCACCACCTGGACGACGACGGTGACCGTCACCGCCCCGCAGAAGATCTCCACCACCTGGAACGGCACACCCACCTGGGACGGCAGCGGCAACGTCATGACGATGAAGCCGAACGGCAACGGCAGCCTGGCCGCCGGAGCGTCGACGAGCTTCGGCTTCACGGTCATGAAGAACGGCAGCACCGCGGCCCCTGTGCTGGGCTCCTGCACGGCGTCCTGACCGCCCTGGCCCCGCTCCCGACAGAGCCCGGGCCTCCCGGCCGATGTGGCCGAAGCCACGTCACTGATGTGGCCGAAGCCACGTCACCGAGGAGGCCCGGGCCATGTCGTCCGGCAGGACCCGCGGGCTACCGTTCGCGCAGTCCCCCTGTCTCACCACACACATCGGGCGGCCCGGCAGTGCAAGCAGATCTCTCCCCGGTCATCGCGGCGACCGCCCAGTGGCTGACCTGCGCCTACCCGTCGGGCGGCGGCGCGCTGTCCTCCGCCCTGTGCGAAGTGCAGGCACGGCAGGCCGTGACGGTCGCGGCCTGGCTCCGGTATCCCACGCCGATGGACGCCGCGCTCGTCGGCATGGCCGGGCCCGGCGGCTCGGCCCGGCTCGACTGGATCACCGGCGCCGACGGGACCGGCGCCCGGGACACGGACGAGCACGCCTGGCGCACCTGGGTCGACGAGGTCGTGGCGAGCTGGGCGGCCTGTCTGCTCACCGACCCGGAACTGGCCGACCTGGCGGTGGCCGCACTCGCCGAAGGCAGCCACACGGCAGGTGTGTCCGCCGAGTTCCGCCGCCTGCTCGCACCCGACGAGGCGGACCGCCGCGCGGCGGCCCTCCTGCGCCACCCCGACCTGCTGGCTCCCGTGGCCGAACTCCACCACTCCCAGCTCGTGGCCCACCTGAAGCCGGGCCAGGCCCTGATCGCCTGAGGCGGCCGACGGTCAGTCGTGCTTGCCGCGGCCCGTCAGCGCGTCCCGCAACCGGTCGACGAGGCCGGCCCCCGGTGCCAGCAGCTTGTTGGCCGGAGGCGTGTCCGGGGCGGACGGGTGCGGCCGGGTCGGCGCCATCTTCTTGGCCATCCGCACTTTGTCCCCCAGGCCGTCGAGGGCCTCCGGCGGACACGCCGCCCGCAGCTGCGGGAAGAGGTTCTGCTCCTCGTCGGCGATGTGGGAGCGGATCTCGGTCATCAGCATCCCCATGAGCCGGTCGAACTCGGGGTCCTCCGCCTCGCAGCCCTCCAGGTCCTTCATGATCTGCTCGGCCCTGGAGTGGTCCTCGATCTCCTTGTCCGCCATCGTGTTCCCGTTCACCAAGTGCTCGCGCACCGCCGGGTAGAGGTACTCCTCCTCGGCCACCGAGTGCCGTACCAGCTCCATCGTGGCCTGCTCGGCGTACACCTTGCGGTCCTTGTCACCGAACGGCAGGGCCTCGATCCGACCGAAGATGTCCTCGACCTCCCGGTGATCGGTCACCAGCTCGTCGATGACGTTTCCGCCGTGTCCCATGCTCTCCACCTCCAGCCAGACGCAGCGGCTCCGGGGCAGACCCGCCACGGCCCCCGAGTGCCCACCGGCGCCCCCACTACGCGCGGTCAAAGCCCCTGCCGAACGGGTGTGGGTGGGGCACTCGAAGGAACTCGCACCGGGACACAGGCGTACGACGCCCCGGGAGGCCGACGTGACCGACGCTCTGGACGAAGTGCTCGCGCGAGTACGCGGGGAAGTGGCCGCCAGGGCCGAGCGGCTGTGGGACGTCGCGCTGACCCTGCACACCGAGCCCGAGTACGCCTTCGAGGAGCACCGGGCGGCGGCACTGCTCTGCGGCGAACTCGCCTGGGAGGGGTTCGTCGTCGAACGGGGCGTCGCCGGACTGCCCACCGCCTTCTCCGCACGCTCGGGCGCGCGGCCCAGGCCCGCGGTGGCCCTGCTCCTGGAGTACGACGCCCTGCCCGGCCTCGGGCACGCGTGCGGCCACAACCTGATCGCCGCCGCCGGTCTCGGCGCCGCGCTGGCCGTGCGGGCCACCCTGCCCGCCGACGCCGGAAGCGTGTGGGCCGTGGGCACGCCCGCCGAGGAAGGCGGTGGCGGCAAGGTCACCGAGGTCGAGGCCGGGCTGTTCGACGACGTCGACGCCGCGCTGATGTTCCATCCCGGCGTGTACAGCTGGCGGTGGGCGCCGCTGACCGCACAGGCCCAGTACCGGGTCGCCTTCCATGGACGGGCCGCGCACCCCACCGGCAACCCCACCGAGGGCATCGACGCCCTCGCGGCGCTGATCCAGCTGTTCAACACCCTCGCCGTGGTCGGGCGACGGCTGCCCCAGGGCTCCCACGTCCAGGGCATCGTCACCGACGGCGGCCGGGCGACGAACATCGTCCCCGAGTACGCCGAGGGCCTGTTCGGGCTGCGCGCCGCGACGACCGCCGCCCTGGACGACCTGGCCGGGGAGCTCCTGACCTGCGCGCACGGCGTGGCCCGGGCGACGGGCACGACGGTTACCGTCGAACGCGCCACACCGCGCTACGAGCACTTCCGCGACAGCGCGGTGCTGTCCGAACGGTTCGCCCGTCACCTCATCCGCACGGGCCACGGCATCACGCCCCCCGAACCGGGCGTGTACCTGGGCTCCTCCGACATCGGCAACGTCAGCGGGCGCGTCCCGGCCATCCACCCCTTCGTGGCGATCATGGATCCGGACGGCTCCGACCACACCCCCGAGTTCGCCGCCGCGGCGGCCTCCGACCGGGGCCGGGAGGCGATGCTCGCGGCGGCGGAGGCACTGGCCTGCACGGCGGCCGAGGTGCTCCTGCGCCCGGAGGTGCGGGAACGGGCGTGGCAGGACCTCACGGCCGCGGCACTGTGAGGCAGGGGTTCACGCGGGGTCGCACCGGGCACAGCGGGTCATTCGGCAAGGAGTTCGGCGGGGTGCAGCTGGTACACGTTGAACGCTCGCCGGATGACCGGCTGGGCCACGTTACGCACCCGTACGCCACCGGCCGTCATCCCGTGCTCGGTGCCCGCATGGGCGTGGCCGTGGACGGAGAGGTCGGCACCGGCCGTGTCGATCGCCTCCGCCAGCAGATAGCTGCCGAGGAACGGGTAGATCTCCGGCGGCTCGCCGGCCAGGGTGTCGGCGACGGGGGAGAAGTGGGTGAGCGCGATCCGCAGTTCGCAGCCCTTGTCCGCCAGGTCCTCCAGTGCCGTGTGCAGCGCGTCCGCGCTGCGCCGGGTGTAGCGGACGAACTCCTTCATCAGCGGCTCGCCGAACTCGCCGGCGCTGCGTCCGACGAACCCGCCGCCGAAGCCCTTGGCTCCGGCTACGCCGAGGCGCGTACCGTCGCACTCGACGACCGTGCCCTCGCCCTCCAGCACCCTCACACCCGCGTCCTGGAGGATGGCGGTGACCTCTTGGGGCTGCTCGTCGTGATGGTCGTGGTTGCCGAGCACCGCGACGACCGGCACCGGAAGCCCCCGCACCTCCTGGGCCACCACCCGGGCCTCCTCCGGCGTGCCGTGCCGGGTCAGGTCACCCGCCAGAAGCAGCAGGTCGGCGCAGTCGGGCAGGGTGTCGAAGGCGGGCCGCAGCAGGCCCTGACTGTCGGGCCCCATGTGGATGTCACCCACGGCGGCGACGCGGATCATGGCAGGTCCTCCGCATGGTCGGGGGAGGTAATCTCCGCCACCACGACGTCCGTGTGCACGGAGATCCCGGTCAGCTCCTCGCGGACGGTCCGCAGTACCGTCTCGCGGCACTGTGTGGAGGGCACCGTGCCGGTCACCACGACCGATCCGGCCCGCACCTCCGCCCGTACGCCCAGTTCACCTAGTTCCTCGGCGGCGAGCCGGTCGCGCAGGTGGGCGACGCGGTACTCGACGTTCTCCGTGGCCGGGGCATGGCCCACTCCGTGGGCCCGCCCCGCGCCGGTCTCGCTCATCGCCGTTCCTCCTTCGGCCTCGGCGGAATGACCTCGAGCCGCTCCAGGAAGTAGAAGAACGCGTCGGGCATCGGGTCGTCGCCGCACGCCCGCCGCATCCGCTCCCAGTCGACCTTCTCCCGCAGCGTCCGGGCGATCGGGAGCACCGCCCCGAAGTCGCAGTGGTGCTCGGAGAAGGCGGCCACCAGACTGTGCACCAGATCGGTCGGCGACAGCACCGGCATGAACACCGAGTCGACCGACAACTCCTGTGCGCGCTCCAGCAGTTCCGTGGTGACCGGCTGGTGCGCCAGCTCGAAGATCAGGTCGACCTGCTGTCCCAGACAGCTGGACTTGAGCAGCCAGTCCTCGGGCGGCGTGTACACCGGCAGTCCGGCCTCGCGCAGGGTCTGGGCAACGGCGTCCGCGTCCTCGGGCCGGAAGCAGAAGTCGACGTCGTGCTGGAGGTTCTGGGTGCTTCCGTGCGCGTACACGGCGACACTGCCCGCCAGCGCGAAGGCGTGTCCCTTGCGTTTGAGGATCGAGCCGACCTGCTTGGTGGCCTGCAGGATCGCCTGATTGCGATCCAGGGGCAGGTCGTCGGCGAGCACGTCGTTCTGCGGGACGAGTTCGGGGTCTCCCGTTGCCAGACGCAGTTCCGCGACGCCTGCGCGCTGGTCCAGAGCGTCGTCGTCCGCGTGCCGCGTCATCGCTTCCCCCTTTCCTGGTCGACTTTCCTGGTCGACGGCGAGCCCCGAGTACCCGGCGCGCCGCCATCGACACGAACGCCGCACGCACGCGGGGACGCGAGGGCGTCACTCGGCCGTCCGTTTCGGGGCACCCGGTTCCCATGAACGGCAACGACACTCAGCAGCAGACCTCCCCGGAGGAACGCCGCACCGTCGAGCGACTGGTGCCGGTCTGGCTGGAGGAGACGGAGCGGCACGACAGCGCCGCGGCCCGTGAGGCCCGTACGGGCTGGGAGCGGGGCTCGCTGTCGGACCGGTCCGCCCAGGACCTGGCCCACTGGGTCACCGCCCGGGTCACCGACACGGGCTTCAACGAGGAGGAGGCCCGCAGGTGGAGGGCCCCGTCCGGATCACCCCCGCGGACAAGGAGACCGTCCACCGCTGGCTGACGGCACACGGCCACCGGATCTGACTCCGCGGCCGCCCGCACCTACGCAGTATCGAGAGCGCGGACGCCGTCCTCAGCCCTCGGTCTTCTGCTCGGTCCACGTCCACGCGTACTGCAGCCAGTCCGCCACCGTCAGAGCACTCAACCCGACAGACACCAGGCGGGCGGCCCGCGGTGCGGCGGCGTAGGAGGCGACCAGGCTTCCGGCCACCCAGGCGGCGGTGCAGAAGGGGCAGGAGACGAGTTCTCCGACGGCCCGGCGGACACCGCTGCCGCGGGGCGCGTCGTTGACCTCGCCGCCTGCCCCCTCCTCCGCACGGCGGGTGAACGGCGCCCGTACGAAGCTGGTGATCCGGTCCTTGGACAGCAGCCTGGACGCCTTGAACGTCGCGGTGCCGAGCAGTGCCACGTCCCAGGGCGGTACACGGTCGGGCAGCCGCACACCACGACGCCGTGCCGCAACGGAGAACAGCACCGCACCGGAGGCGAACGCCGTGGCGAGCGTGGCATAGCCCGTGAGAGGCACCTCGTCCTGGTCGTCGTAACGTCCGTCGTCAGTGGCCATGCCGCCCCGGGTGCGCCGGTCGTCCCGTCGGCACACGTGACGGGCCGGCGGCCGCAACAGGATCACCGGCCGGGGTGACGGACTCGAGGGGCCGGGTACCCGAGCGGCCGCACGGACGTGACCGACCGGCGGCGGCCGCCCCGCAGCCCGGTCCACGTGTCGCAGCAGCCACGAGTCGAAGGAGCCCAACGAACATGACGGACGTGTCGAGCAAGGGGCCCGCTCCGGACGACGACCGGAAGGTGCTCACCAACCGACAGGGCCACCCCGTTCACGACAACCAGAACCAGCGCACGGTCGGCGCCCGCGGCCCGGCGACCCTGGAGAACTACCAGTTCCTGGAGAAGATCAGCCACTTCGACCGGGAGCGGATCCCGGAGCGGGTCGTCCACGCCCGGGGCGTGACCGCGTACGGCTACTTCGAGGCCTACGGAGCCTGGGGCGACGAGCCGATCAGCCGCTTCACCCGGGCCAAACTCTTCCAGGAGCGCGGCAAGCGGACCGACCTGGCCGTCCGCTTCTCCACCGTCATCGGGGGCCGTGACTCCTCCGAGGCCGCCCGTGATCCGCGCGGCTTCGCGGTGAAGTTCTACACGGAGGACGGCAACTGGGACCTGGTCGGCAACAACCTGGGCGTCTTCTTCATCCGGGACGCGATCAAGTTCCCGGACGTCATCCACGCCCTCAAGCCCGACCCGGTGACCTTCGAGCAGCAGCCGCGGCGCATCTTCGACTTCATGTCGCAGACACCCGAGTCCATGCACATGCTGGTCAACCTGTTCAGCCCGCGCGGCATCCCGGCGGACTACCGCCATATGCAGGGGTTCGGCGTCAACACCTACAAGTGGGTCAACGACGAGGGGCGGACCGTCCTGGTCAAGTACCACTGGATGCCCGAGCAGGGCGTGCGCAGCATGACCGAGGAGGACGCCGCGAACGTCCAGGCGGAGGGCCTCGGCCACGCCACCAAGGACCTGTACGAATCCGTGGAGCGCGGCGACTACCCGGAGTGGGAGCTCCTCGTCCAGATGATGGACGACCACGACCACCCGGAGCTCGACTTCGACCCGCTGGACGACACGAAGACCTGGCCCGAGCAGGAGTTCCCGCCCAAGCCGGTCGGCAAGATGGTGCTGAACCGCATGCCGGAGAACTTCTTCGCCGAGAACGAGCAGATCTCCTTCGGCACCGGCGTCCTCGTCGACGGTCTGGACTTCTCCGACGACAAGATGCTCGTCGGCCGCACCTTCTCCTACAGCGACACCCAGCGCCACCGCGTCGGCCCCAACTACCTCCAGCTGCCGGTGAACCACGCGAAGAACGCCGACGTACGCACCAACCAGCGCGACGGCCAGATGACCTACCACGTGGACGGCGCGGGCGAGCGGGCCGACGTCAACTACGAGCCCTCGATCAGGGGCGGTCTGCGCGAGGCCGAGTACCCCACGCAGGACGAACAGGGACCGGAGATCCACGGGCGGCTCACCCGCAGGCGCATCCCCCGCACCAACGACTATCTGCAGGCGGGCCAGCGCTACCTGCTGCTGGAGGAGTGGGAACGCGAGGACCTGGTCAAGAACTTCACCGACCTGCTCGCCCAGTGCGACCGGCCGGTGCAGGAACGCATGGTCTGGCACTTCCTGCTGGTGGAGAACGACCTCGGTCTGCGGGTCGGCGACGCCCTGGGCATCAGCCCTGACGACGTCTCGGGCCTGGAGCCACTGGCCTCCCAGGACCTGACCGACGAGGACCGGGAGCGCCTGGCCAGGCTCGGCAAGAACCCGCCGCGGGACGTCGAGGGCCTCACCATGACCCACTGTGTCCCCAACGAGCGGCACGTGGTGACCAGGTGAACGCGTGACCAGGTGACCGGCGTGACCGGGCGGGTGCCGGGTGCCGGGCGCGGTCTGGACGACCCGCCCGGCACCGGCGTCCGCACCGGTCAGGAGGGCCGGTCAGGGCCGGTCAGGCGGGCAGTTTGGCCCGCAGGCGGCCGGCCGTCGCGGCGGGCCCGGCGGTGGCTCGGACGGAACGGCGCACCAGATGTGCGTCCCGCCGCAGGTCATGGGCGGTGTGGCGACCTCGCCACCACAGCGAGGGGTGCCCGGCGGTGTCGTCCGCCGCGATGAGCAGCCCACCGAGCATCGACAGGTTCTTCAGGAAGTGGATGAGCTGCTGCTCGCGCTCGGCGGAATCCTCGGCCTCCCAGAACCGGTGCCCGGCGATCGTCGTGGGCACGAGGGTGCCCGCGATGGCCAGCGCCGCGACCCGCGGGACACGGCCGATGCCGAGCAGCACACCCGCCGCCACCTGTACGGCGCCGCTGAGACGTACGACCTGTTCGGTGCGGTCCGGCAGCGCCTCGACGCGTTCGGTGACCGGTTGGACGACGGGCTCGGCCACGGGGGCCACCGCCTCGGGATCGCGCAGTGAGTTCAGGCCGCCGGCGACGAACATCGAGGCGAGCATCGGGCGGCCGACCAGACGCAGAAGACTCATGAGGCCTCTCCAGGGGTGTGGGGGCAAGCTGCGCTCCCCGGGTTCCCGACCGGTGGCGGCTCATTCGACGCCGGCCACTCCGCCCGCGTCGTCCTGGTTCAGTTCGCACAGGCCGGGAACGCGGTCCGGCGTACGCCAGGACCCGAGGCGAGGAAGAAACGGTGCGCCGATGACCGAGTACGAACGTTCCCGCACGATGCCGGCTCAGCCGGAGCACGTCTTCGACCAGGCCAGTCAGGTGGAGCAGCTGGACGCCTGGCTGCCCGGCGCCCTGCACGTGCGCGTCGACGACCCGCCTGCCGTCACCGTGCACGAGGACCACAGCGACCAGGACACCCCGGCGCTGCTCCAGTCGCGTCGTGATCAGATGCGGCTCGAGTGGGGAACGCGCGAGCAGGGCAGCTACGCCGGCTGGCTGCAGGTCGCCGGGCTCGACAGCGGGGCCAGTGAGGTGACCGTGCACCTGTCGTTCTTCGACGACAGCCACGACCCCGGCCACCAGACCGTCCAGGACGCCCTGGACAGCAGCCTGCGCCGCCTGGAGGAGCAGGTCCGCCTGCGCGTCGACAACGCGGCGGGCTGACGCCGGGCCCGACCGGCCGGGTCGGGCCGACCGTCAGCGCTGTGAGTACCTCCCTGTCCGGTAGCTCGGCCGGATCCCGGTCCTGCGCCGGATGGCGACGACCCGCAGGGCCAGCGCCACGGCCAACAGCACCCAGGCCACGACGCAGTACGCCCACGCGGTCACGCCCCGCGCCACGCCGACGGCGCTCCAGATCGCCCAGAGGGCCAGCACCGTGCACAGCGCGGTCCACGCGATGTCCGAGATACGGCTGCGCAGTTGCCCCCGCTGGTTCGTACCCGGTTCGAGATCGCCGAGCCCGGAACTGTCCGCTGCGCCTCGCAGTGTCACGGTTCGCTCCCTTCGCTCACAGGTGTGTGGGCTTCCCGGGTACCCCCGTACGGACCGCGTAGCGCGGCGGGGAACGTGGCCCGACACGGGCACGGCCCCCCGGCTCGTAAGAGATTTCTGTGAATTTCCGAGACGGTTGAACACCCGCGGTCCCGGCTCCGTATAGGGGCGGGGGATTTCCATGCCCGTACGGACGACACGCGCAGGAGTACTTCCGTGGGACACAACAGGCGCAGACGCCCAACAGGCGCACGACGTGCGACCTTTGCCGCAGTGGCACTGATGCTGGGCGGCGGTGGGCTGATGGCGGTCAACGTGTACGCCTCGGCGACCGACGGCGGTGGGCCGGGCGACGAGGGGGACGGCCGCACGCGGGTGCTGGGAGCCGCGACGATCGACTGCCCGGACGTCGGCACCCAGTTGACCACCGTGCCCGACGAGGCGGGGACGGAGGTCGACACGGAACTCGCCGCCCTGGACCAGCAGGTGGCCGAGGCCTACCGCAAACTCCAGGACCCGGCACAGAACGCGGAGCCCGAGAGCGGGATCATGGACCCCCTCAAGGAGGACCGCGCCGCGACGATCGAGCGCATCAACGCCGCCATCGAGCGGGTGGGGGACCGCCCCGAGGGACTCGACGCCCTGGCGGCCTGCACACTGCGCGAGCCCCAGAACCAGACCGGCGAGCAGGACGGCGGCGAGGAGCAGCAGGGCGACGGCCAGGACCAGGGAGACGGCCAGGACCAGGACGGCGGTGCCCAGCAGCCGGGCAACGGCGGCCAGGCAGGCAACGGCCCCGTGGCCGCCGACTACGCGGACATCACGACCGTCCAGCCCAGCGCGGCGAACGCCCAGGCGGACGCCTCCGGTGGCACCTTCGTCACCAGCTGCGGGGTGAACGAGGGCGGCCTGTTCAACTCGGACAACGTGATCGTCGCCCCGGGTGTCTCCAACGGAGCCCACCACTTCCACGACTACGTCGGCAACCAGGCCAACGACGCCTTCGCCAGCGATGAGGACCTCGCCAACGGCGAGACGAGCTGCGTGGACCAGGGCGACAGGTCGTCGTACTACTGGCCCGTGCTGCGGCTGCAGAACGGCACGCAGGAGCAGGACGCGGCCGCCCCGGGCGGCGGCATCGAGGGCAACGCCGGCGAGATCGTCACGCCCCGGCAGGTCACCCTCACGTTCGTGGGCAGCCCGCGCGGCGAGGTCACGGCCATGCCGAGGCTCCTGCGCATCATCACCGGCGACGCCAAGGCCTTCGTCAACGGAACCGCGAACGCCAACGCCTCCTGGAGCTGCACCGGGTTCGAGGACCGGCAGCTGAAGGACAAGTACCCGCTGTGTCCGCAGGGCAGCGACGTGGTGCGCACGTTCAAGTTCCAGAGCTGCTGGGACGGCCGGAACATCGACAGCGCCAACCACCGCACCCATGTGGCGTTCGCCCAGGCCGACGGCGCCTGCCCGGCCGGATTCACGGCCATCCCGCAGCTCGTGCAGCGCATCGTCTACGACGTCGACGCGCCGAGCCTTCAGGACGGCGGCCGTACCACCCCGCTCTTCGCGGTGGACTCCTTCCCGGAGCAGCTGCACAAGCCCGTCACCGACCACGGCGACTTCATCAACGTCTTCGACGAGGACCTGATGGGGGAGATGGTCGACTGCATCAACGAGGGCCGACAGTGCGGCGCCGGCGCGGACCAGGACCCCGGCAACGGTGAGGACCCGCAGGACCCGCCGGCCGACGACCCGGCGGACCAGCCGTCCGAGCAGCCCACCGAGCAGCCGTCCGACAAGCCGACCGAGCAGCCGACGGCGGCTCCCGCCCCCTCGAACGGCGACGACAACGGCAACGGCGGTGACAACAACAACGGCGGCAACGGCGAGCAGGGCGACAACGGCCAGGCGAAGCCCGACGCCTCGCCCACGGCACCGGCCGGCGACGAACCCGAGGACGAGCCCAAGAGCGACACCAAGCCCACGCCGGCACCGAGCGCCTCCGCCACCCTCCCCGAGGCCTGGTCGAACGACCTGGTCGAGACCGGCGAGGACGACAGCACCGCCTCCGGCACCCCGACGACCGGAGCCGTGGCCCAGCCGCCCGCCGGCGCCGGGACCGAGCCACAGACGGCCGGTGGCTCACTGGCCGAGACCGGCAGCCAGCTGTGGCCCGCCGCGGCCGGAGCGGTTCTTCTCATCTGCGGCTTCGTACTGCTGCGGCGCACCCGGCGCGGTTCCCTGTAGGCCGGCCCGGCTCGACGCGCGGAAAGGCGCACCCCTGCCTACGATCACTTGACGTGGGACACGCATTCGAAGAGCTCGTGGAGAAACAGCGCGCGGCGGACCAGGCACACCATCGGGTCGAGGACCTGAGCCACGCCTACGGTCCGCCCGCCGAGCACAAGTGGTCCATGAAACAGACCACCACGTACGAGACCGCGTTCCGTGCCTGGCGCGATCTCGATCGCGACATCCGGACCGCGGTGGCGGAGTACGCGAAGGAGCAGGGCCGGCCGCGCCAGGAGGTGGAGACGGACGTCCGGGCGGCCGTGCGCCGTCCGCAGCCGCAGTAGGGACCCGGTACGGCGGGACCGAAATCTTGCCGTACCGGCAACTCTCCTTGGCCGCCGACCGGGCGCGACGCAGGCTTGGGCCTCATGACCCACATCCACGCGACGACGCAGGCCTCCGAGTTCTGGGAAGCCCGTTACAAGGACAGCGAACGAGTCTGGAGCGGCCGCCCCAATCCGCTCCTCGTACGGGAGGCGAGCCACCTCCCACCGGGTACCGCCCTGGACCTCGGCTGCGGTGAGGGGGCCGACGCGGTGTGGCTGGCCTCGCGCGGCTGGCAGGTCACCGGCGTCGACATCTCGTCCACCGCCCTCGAACGTGCCGCCGCACACGCCGCCGAGGCCGGGGTGGGCGACCGTACGGCATGGGAACGGCACGAGCTGGGCACGACGTTTCCCCGGGGCTCCTTCGCCCTGGTCAACGCCCAGTTCCTGCAGTCCCCGGTGCACCTGGACCAGCGGGGCGTCCTGCGGCAGGCCGCCGCCGCGGTCGCCGAGGGCGGCACGCTCCTGATCGTCATGCACGCCGGGTGGCCGTCGTGGCAGAGCGAACCGCCCTTCGAGGCGGAGTTCCCCACGCTGGAGGGCACCCTCGCGGAACTCGCGCTGCCCGAGGAGAGCTGGTGCGTGGAAACCATGGGCGCGGTACGCAGGGAAAGCGTTTCGCCCGAGGGGGTCGAGGGATACCGCGAGGACAACGTCTGGCGGATCCGACGTACATAAGGGCCGGGAATTGGTGTCCGCGTTTGGAAATCACGGCGACGGCTACCCGACCCGTGGATACACCCGCAGTCAAACGCGGCTTGGAGTGATGGAACGTGGCCGGAGACCAGAAGGCCAAGGCGAAGAAGGAACAGGCCAAGGGAAAGGCCAAGGAGGCGATCGGCCGCACGACGGGCAACGAGCAGATGGAGGCCGAGGGCCGGGGCGGCCAGGCGAAGGGTGACGCACGTCAGGCCAAGGAGAAGGGGAAGGACACCTTCAAGCACTGACGGTGCCTGAACCGACCGAAACTCGACCACACTCTCAGCGGGATCCCCATTCCACACCCGGGGATCCCGCTGACTGCTCTGTCACCGGATGACAAAGGCCCGAAAAGCCACTGCGTTCCCGTGAGCACCGCCTGAATACCCAGCGTTCACGGCCCTACCGTCCGGCTATGAACCTGAGTCGCAGCAAGAAGAATCGCAGTGGGAAAAGAACGTGGCGCAGTGCCGCCCTTGCGGTGCTGCTGATTGCGGGGGCGCTCACGGCCGCCTCCCCGGGCGCCGCGCAGGCGCGCGCCGAGCGGACCGAGACGCCCGTGACCTCGGCGTCCCCGGCCGCCGGGGTGACCGAGTCGCTGGTGCGGGTGAAGGTGCCGCTGCCCGCGTCCGCCGGGGTCCGTCCGGCGGCGTGCGACTGGCTGTCGTACCTGCGCTACCGCTCCTCCGACGGGCCGGCCGCCTCCGCCGAGGCCGACCGGATCCTCGTGGCCCAGCCGGGCATCCTTGAAGGGGCCGGTGCCTTCGACAGCGTCGCCCGCAACACCGTGGCACGAGCCGCCGAGCAGGGCAGCCACATCGAGTTCTGGGCGCTGGACCGCCGCTCCAACTGCCTGGAGGACCGCACCGGAATCGCCTCCGGCGACCAGCACACGGCCGTCGACTACTACTACCGGGGCAAGCAGGTCGAAGGCCGGACCTTCGCCGGATACGTCACCGACGACCGCCTCGGCTGGATGGCGAAGCTCGGCATCGAGCAGACCGTCCGCGACCAGTACGACCTGCTCACCGCCGAGCTGCCCGACCAGGGGCTGCGCAAGAGCAAGGTGCTGTGCGGCGGCCACTCGCTCGGCGGTGTGATCACCGGCTACTTCGCGGCCGCCGACTTCGACGGCGACCGGGCCACCACCTCGGACGCCGGCTACAACCAGTGCGTCGGCTACTTCGCCCTCGACACCACCGTCTCCACCTCACTGGCCGACCTCAGCGGCAGCATCCCGGACGACACCAACCTGCCCGACATCGGCCTCGGACACGGCGCGGTGCAGGCCGGGCTCGACAGCGGGGTGCTGCCCCGCTCCCTGTCCGCTCCGGTGCTGCTCAACCCCGAGACCATGACCGTGCTCGCCATCGCCGGCCTCGGTGCGCTCCGGGACCCCGGCGGCGAGGCCGACCTGCCCCGCTATCTGCCGTCGAACGTCAACATCGAGGCCACCAACCGCTTCCTCTTCTCCAAGGACACCGCGACCTTCCTCAAGGGCTCACCCACGGTGAAGGACTTCCGGCTCACCAACGAGGCGATGCTGGGGGCCCTGATGGACGACAACTCGGTACCGCTCGCGTTCCTGCAGAGCAGCGTGGGCTTCTTCGACGGCGGGCCGGTCGTCGACAAGGACTTCCCCGCCGCCAACGGCGGCGACCAGCAGGCGGGCCTGTTCGGCACCGACTACAAGGCCATCCCCGCCCAGCCGAACGGTCCGCTGTACACATGGCGGAACTACGACCGTGTCGGCGACCCCGACGACCCCGGACACCGGTCAGCCGACGGCACGCCGTTCACCTCGGCCGCCAAGGAGGTCACCGACATCCAGGAGCTGGCCCGCAGCATGGCCGAACAGCCGCTGGACTTCACCGAGCAGTACTTCCCGACCAAGCTGGTCACCGACATCCAGCTGGCGACCTCGCCGCAGGTGAAGCGGCTCGTCGTCCATCCCGAGGGGCTCACCGCCAACCCGACGCTCACCGTGCTCGCGGGCGACGGACTGCTGGCGGGCCGCGCACCGGCCGACCTGGACCCGGTGATCGCCGAGGGCTACCAGCACCTCGACGTGCTGACCGCGGCGCCCGTACAGAACAACGGACTTCCCGAGCCCGTCTCCACCAGCCTCGCCGGATTCGCCGGGAACCCCGCATAGCGGTCCTCGCACGGCTGTGGGCCCGGGAGGATTCCTCCCGGGCCCACGGGCACGTGTACGGCTCAGACCTTGCCGGCGGCGAACGTGGCCGCCTCGTCGGCGTCGTCGCGGTAGCTGAGGTGGGCCCCCGTGTCGCCCCCTCCGGACTCGCAGACGGGGTCGCCCTCTGCGCAGATGTCGAAGGTGCGGCTCTGGTAGGTGCCGGTGACGCTCTTGCCGATGGCCCGGATCGGGTTGCCGAACAGCAGCACGGCGGAGACCTTCGGTTCGAGGGCGGCGGGGATCGAGGCGACGATGGGGCTGCCGACCACCGCACCCGCGCTGCTGATACCGATCGAGTTGTCGACGACGTTCGCGCCCTGCGAATATCCCACCAGAATGAAACGCTGGTTCGGACACGTGGCCGCTTGGCTTGTCACGTGGTTGACGAGATCCCTGTTGCCCTGCGCCGCTGAGGTCAGGGAAAGGTTCGCCGGATAGTTCACGCTGTAGCTGGACAGGGTTTTGCCGGTGATTTTCCTTTGGAGTTCGGAATACACCGGGTCTCCGACGATGAAGCCGAGCGTGCCCGGCTCGAAGGTGCCGCGGGCCGATACGACCTCGACGTCGGTGCAGGGCGCGGCTGTTGCGGTGGGGGCCGACACAGTCGCCAGTCCGGCCCCGCCGGCCAATGAGAGCGCGGCGAGGCACAAGCGGATACGCATGGGGAATCCTCCGCGTGCGGGGCGCGTGATGCGCCTGCGAAATGGAACGGCCCCGAACGTATTCGCTTTTCCAGCGGAGTGTTATGCAGAGGATTATGGAATTGTCGCGGCTTTTTGTGCTCTCGTGAGCAGCGTTCCCGACGGGAATTTCATTGGCTGTCCGGCGCCTGCTCGCGCAATGCCTCGGCGCGCAATGCCAGCACGAGGTCCAGGCGGGTGTCCGGCTCGTGCAGGGCCTCGCCGAAGAGCTTCTCCAGCTGCCGGAGGCGGTAGCGGACCGTCTGCGGGTGGATGTGGAGCCGGGCGGCGACGTCGGGCACGTTGCTGCCGCTGAGCAGCCAGGCCAGCAGGGTCTCGGCGAGGCGGGGACGCTGCCCCGGGGAGACGGCGTCCAGCGGGGCCAGGACCCGTGCCTGCAACCGGGCGAGCAGCGGTTCGTCGCAGTGCAGCAGCAGCGTCGACAGATGGTCGGCGCAGTGCACCACGCCCTGCCGGGGCAGGATCCCGCGGCCCATCAGGCCCAGGGCCCGGGTGGCCCAGCGCAGGGACTGCGCCGCCTCGGTCACGCCGACCGTCGGGCCGATCGCGGCCGGCCGTCCGCGCAGCGCGAGGGCGAACGCCCGGCCGCCGAAACGACCGGACACGTCCGGGTCGGGCACCAGCATGCGCGGCGGCCGCGACGCCATGTCCACCAGCGCGCCCGCGGCGGCCAGCGGCCGCTCCTCCTCGCGCTGTTCCGGCCCGGCCGCCAGCGCCACGACGGCGACCTGCCGCGGCACCGGCCACCGCGCACCGTGCGCGAGATCCTGCACGGCCTCCAAGGCGACCGGCCCCTCGCCCAGCAGCAGGTCGAGCAGGCGCTTGCGACGCCGTTCCACCTCGTCCGTGCTGTGCGACCGGGCCTCCGCGTAGCCGGCCGCGGCCGCCTCCGCGACCTCGTGCACGGTCCGGAACGCGAGTTCGCCCAGTGCCGTCACGACCGCCGAGTCCAGCCCGAGCTGTTCTGCGGTACGGCCCATCAGCCGCCAGGCGTGCAGCCCTCCGACCCGCAGCGCCGACTGCAGCGCGTCCAGGCTGCGGCCCTCCAGGGCCTCGCCGCGCCCGAGTTCGTAGTACGTCGCGGCGATCGCGTCGCCCTGGCCGCGCGGGTCGGCGATGTGGTCGACGAACAGCGTCAGCGCCTGCACCACCCCGGCTCTGAGGTTGCGCCGGTCGTTGCCGTCGGCCAGGCGGAGGTACTCGGGAACCTGTCTGCGCACCTCCTCCTCCACCTCGTCGGCGACGGATTCGAGCTGCGCGCGCAGTAACTCGGCCAGGTCGGGCGGCACCTGCGGTGCTCCGGGGCCGGCCGGCACGCCGTGCGGGACGGGGACAGCCATCGCGGACACTCCTTTCACCCGGAAGCGACTCACCCGCGGGTTGTTTCCCGTGAGGCGAGTGGGACGTCCTGTGTTGGACGGACGATCCCTGCGCTCCGTTCCGTGCCCCGCCGGCTCCGACATCACTCGGGCAGCCCCAGCGCATGGGCGAGCATCGGCCACGACGCCGCGAACTCCCCCTTCCAGTACGCCCAGCTGTGCCCCCCTCCCGCGTAGAAGTGCGTGGTGACCGGGACGCCGAGCCGCGCGAGCGTGTCCGTGAAGCTGTGCGCGGAGGGCCACAGGGCGCTCTCCAGTGCCCCGGGCAGCGGATCACCGCTCCCGCCGGCCAGCCCGCTGCCGTTGGACACGTACAGGGAGGTGCCGCGCAGCCCCTGCGCGCGGGCGCGCGGGTTGAAGTCGCGCCAGGTGAGCAGGTTCAGGATCGGGCTGCCCCACAGCGAGTGCCGCGACAGGTTCTCGCGGGCCACGATGGCGTCCATGATGACCGGCACGCCGGGCGCGGTGGTGTCGAGGATGCCGCTGTAGGAGGCCGCGGCGGTGAAGGCGCCCGGGTGCCGGGCGGCGTGCGCCATGGCCCCGTACCCGCCGGTGGACACCCCGGCGACGGCCCGCACGCCGGAGGCCCGGTAGTCGCGGCGCAGCAGCGCGGGCACCTCCTCGACCTGGAATCTCTCGTAGTCGCGCCCGTCGCGCCAGGCGGTGGGAATGCCGGTGGGGCCCGCGTCCGGCATCGCCACGATCAGGTCCCGGCCCTCGGTGAAGGCCTCGATGTCGGTCTCCCGGGTCCAGGACGTGTAGTCGTCGTGGGCACCGTGCAGCAGGTACAGCACGGGGTACGTCCGGTCCGGCCGCGTGTCGAATCCCGACGGCAGGATCAGCCGCACCGCCGCGTCGCGGCCCAGCGCGGCGGAGTTCACGGACAGGTCCAGGGTGCGCGGCCCGAGCCGGGTCGCGGCCCGGGCCCGGCCGGTGGCGGCCCCGGTTCCGAACAGGACGGCCAGACCGGCTACGGCGGCCGCCTTGGCGACGGTACGCCGGGGCACTTCGGTGGGGCGGTGGGGCATGGCGGCTCCTCGGCTCTCGGTTCAGTGGTTCTGCTGGGCTCCTCCGCCGGCGTGCGCCCGCTCGCCGAGCAGCCGCCGCAGATGGACGGCGATCTCGTCGACGTGCGGCGGATCGAGCAGCGACAGATGGTGCCCGGGCACGGGGACGACCTCCAGGCGCGAGCACACCTCGTCCCAGCCCAGCGCCTCGTCGTCCCGGTCGTACGCCGGGTCGCGCACGGTGTGCGGCGCGGGTTCGGTGGCCCGGTAGAGCACCACCGGGCCGTCGTAGGTGCCCGGCCGGTGCGCCTCGCCGACCCTCAGGTCGAGGTAGGAGGCCCGCTGGTGGTCCAGTGCCGCCGCGGGCACGTCGACGGCCTCGCGCAGCGCCCGCAGCACGGCGTCGATACGGTCGCCGTCGTCGGCCGTCGCCACGAGTTCGTCGTAGGGCAACTCCAGCCGGGCACCGTAGGTCTCCTCGACGTGCCGGGCGAAGCCCTCGAGGTGGGCGCGGATCCGGTCGGCCGGTGAGCGCCCCGGCTGGGGGAGGGGCCGTACGGAGTCGATGAGCACCACCAGCTCCACGTCCCGCCCGGCGGCCGTCAGGTGCCGGGCGGTCTCCTGCGCGACGAACCCGCCGAAGGACCAACCACCCAGCACACACGGCCCGTCGGGACGGGTGGTGGCGATGACCTCCGCATACCGGCGGGCCTTCTCCGCCACCGTCCGCGCTGCTTCCACCCGCTCCAGCCCGTGGACCGGCCGGTCGTCCCCGAGCCGTTCGGCCAGCGCCCGGTAGACGTCGGTCGGTCCGCCGGCGGCGTGCACGAGGAAGAGCGGGGACCCGGAACCGGCGTCCCGCAGCACCGTCACGGGCGAGCCCTCGCCCACCACCCGCCGGATACGCCCGGCCGCTTCCTCGACGGTGGCGGTGCCGAGCAGGTCGCGCAGCGGCAGCTCGATCCCGAACTCGCGCTCCACGGCCGTACGGATGCGGACGGCCATCAGCGAGTCCAGCCCGAGGTCGGCCCACGCGGCGTCCGGTGTGATCCGGGCCGCGGGGTGCCCGGTGACGGCGGCCACGTGCTGGCTGAGCCGGGCGACGACGGACGTGGATTCGGTCCGAACGGAGGCTGACCTGGCCCGAGGGGGCGCGACGGGTGCCTCCGCGGACGCCTTCCCGCGGTCCCGAGCCCCGTCCGTCCACCAGTGCCGCTCATGCCGCCAGCGCGGTGCGGGCAGGTCGATGACCCGGCCGGGCGCCAGGGGCAGGGCGAGCCCCGCGGCGTACAGGGCCCCGAGCTGCCGCACGAACCCGGTCGAGCCGTCCGCGTCGCGGCGCAGGGTGCCGACGGCGAGGGCCTCGGGCACGGTGTCCACCACGGCCCGCGTCAGGACCGGGTGCGGCGAGATCTCCACGAAGACGGTGTGGCCGTCGGCGGCGGCCGCCGCCAGCGCCCGGTCCAGGCGCACGGGCCGCCGCAGGTTGGCCGCCCAGTGCGCCGCGTCGAACTCGCAGTCCCCGCGCGGGTCGTCCAGGACGGTGGAGTACACGGGCACGCGCCGCCGCCGCCCCTGAATCCCGGACAACGCCTCGGTCAGCTCCGGCAACAGCGCGTCGACCTGCGGCGAATGCCCGGCGCCCACCACCCGCATGGCCCGCGCCGCCCGGCCCTCCCGCTCCAGCCGGCGTACGAGCCGACCCACCTCCGCCTCGTCCCCGGTGACGACCTTCTGACGTGGCGAGGAGTGCACGGCGACCTGGACGCCGGGCAACTCCCGTAGAAGGGCGTCCAGTTCGTCGTCGTCCAGGTCCACGACCGCCATCGCGCCCCCGCTCAGCCGGCTCAGCAGCCGGGCCCGTACGGCGATCACGCGGGCCGCGTCCGACACGTCCAGGGCGCCCGCGCAGACGGCGGCGGCCACTTCGCCCATGGAGTGGCCGATCACGGCGGCGGGTTCGACACCGTAGGAGCGCCACAACTCGGCTAGCGCCACCTGAAGGCCGAACAGGACGGGCTGCGCGACCTCCAGGCGGTCCAGGCCGTCGCCGGACGCCAGCCGGTCGTAGAGGGACAGACCGCACTCCGCGGCCAGCTGCGGATCGAGCTTCTCCACGGCGGCCGCGAACGCGGGCTCCTCGTCCAGCAGCCGCCGGCCCATGCCGGCCCACTGGCTGCCGTACCCGGAGAACACCCACACCGGCCCAGGTCCGACGAGACCGCGCTCGCCCGTGACGACCCGTGCGTCGGGGCGCCGGGCCGCCAACGCACCGAGCGCGTCCGCGAGTTCGCCCTGGTCGCGGGCGGCGACGGCGGCCCGCACGGGCCCGCGACCGGTGCGCCCGGCGAGGGTGCGGGCCACGTCGGCGAGGCGCGCGGTGCCGCCCTCGCCCGTGCGGAGCCAGTCGGCGAGCCGGGCCGCGGTGTCGCGGACGCGTTCGGTGTCGACGTCGGAGAGCGGGTACAGGCGGGCGGCGGGTTCCGCCCCGGCGTCGGCAACCAGGCCTCCCGGCCGCCATTCCTCCAGTACGGCATGGGCGTTGGTGCCGCTGAACCCGAAGCCGGAGACCCCGGCGGTGGCGGTGCCGCCGTAACGGGGCCACGGTTCCGGCTCGGTCACCACCCGAAGGCGGGCATCGCCCAGGGCGCCGCCGTCAGCGCAGTGCAGGGAGGACGGGATGCGGTCGTGGTGGAGGGCGAGGACCGTCTTGACCAGGCCGGCGATGCCCGCGGCGGACTCCAGGTGGCCGAGGTTGCCCTTGACGGAGCCCAGCAGCAGCGGCTGGTCGGGGTCGCGGCCGGCGCCGAGGACGGCATCGAGGGCGCCCGCCTCGATCGGGTCGCCGAGCGGAGTGCCGGTCCCGTGCGCCTCGACGTAGTCGACACCCGCCGGATCGAGCCCGGCCCGGGCGTACGCGCTCCTGAGCACGGCCTGCTGGGCGGCGGGGTTGGGCGCCATCAGGCCGCCGGACCGGCCGTCGGAGTTGACGGCGGTGGCACGGACGACCGCCAGCACCCGGTCACCGTCCCGCTCGGCGTCGGACAGCCGCTTCAACAGCACGGCCGCGCACCCCTCACCCCGGCCGATCCCGTCGGCCCCCGCCGAGAACGGCTTGCACCGCCCGTCCGGCGCCAGCGCCCCCGCCCGCCCGAAGGCGACACCGACGGTGGGGGAGAGCAGCAGGTTGACCCCGGCGGCGATCGCCGTGTCGCTCTCGCCGGTCCGCAGACTGACACAGGCCTGGTGCACGGCGACCAACGAGGACGAACAGGCCGTGTCCACGGCCACGCTCGGCCCATGGGTGTCCAGGACGTACGCCAGCCGCCCGGCGGCGACGCTCAGGGCCGCACCGGCCGGTGCCCACGGATCGACGGCGGCCGGGTCGGCCCCGGTGAGCTGCCCGTACTCCGGCGCGGAGATGCCGACGAAGACACCGGTCGCGGTACCCGCCAGGGACGCGGCCGGGACGGCGGCATGGTCGAGCGCCTCGTGGACGACCTCCAGCAGGATCCGCTGCTGCGGGTCCATCACCGCCGCCTCACGCGGGGTGACATGGAAGAAGTCCGCGTCGAACCCGGCGACGTCGTCGAGATAGCCGCCGTACGAGGGCGCGTCGGCGGGCGGAAACGCCGTGAAGTCGCGCCACCGGTCCTCGGGCACCCGCCGGATCGCGTCGACGTCCTCGCACAGCAGCCGCCAGTAGTCGGCCGGCCCGTGCACCCCGCCGGGCAGCCGGCAACCGACCCCGATCACGGCGACCGGCTCACCGGGCGCCGTGGTGACAGGCACCGGGACGGAGACGACCTCCTCCGCACCGCGGCACAGCCGGGCCACCAGCGCGTCGCCGGTCGGCGTCTCCCACAGCAGCGTGGAGGGCAGTTCACGACCGAGCAGGTGCGAGAGTTCCCCGGCCAGGACGACCGCGTCCCGCGAGGACATGCCGAGATCCGCGAGCGGCCGGTCCAGTGGGACGTTCTCGGCAGCCATGTCGTTCCAGGCGGCCGCCCGCTCGGCGATCAGCCGACGCAGCGCCGCCGCGTCGACGCCCGTCATCCCACGCCTCCGGACACCCAGACGGGCCGCCCGTAGGCGCCCTCCAGATAGCGCGCCCGGGTGAGCGCCCGCGACACCTTGCCGCTCGACGTGCGAGGCACGGTCCCCGGAGCCACCAGCACCACGTCCGCCGGTCGCAGCCCGTGCCGTGAGGACACCGCCGCGCGCACCGCACGGACCAACTCGGGTACGTCGATCGCGTCGAGGCGCGTGCTGCGCGCGTGCTCGGCCACGACCACGACCCGCTCACCCCCCGAACCGGGCACCGAGAACGCGGCGAGCCGGTCGCGGCGCACCGCGGGGTGCGCCTCCTGGGCGGTGGCCTCGACGTCCTGCGGGTAGTGGTTGCGCCCGTCGACGACGATGAGGTCCTTGAGCCGCCCGGTGACCACCAACTGCCCGTCCAGCACGGTCCCCAGATCGCCGGTCCGCAACCAGCGGCCACCGGCGTCCGGATCCGCCACCTCACCGCCGAAGACGTCCCGGCTCTCCGCGTCCCGGTTCCGGTAACCCCGCCCGACGTTGGGCCCCTGCACCCGGATCTCACCCACCTCGCCCTCGGACAGGACGACACCCGTCGCGGGGTCGGTGATCCGCACCCGCTGCCCGGCCGGCGTACCGCAGCCGGCCAGCAGCACGGCCCGGGGATCGTCCGGCCGGGCGGGCAGGGCCTTGCCGGCGGCGAGGGCGTCCCGGTCGAGAGCGAACCGGCGCAAGGGCTCACCGGGCCGGGCGGCACTGACGAAGACCGTCGCCTCGGCCAGCCCGTACGAGGGACAGTGACAGTCCGCCGGCAGCCCACGCTCCGCGAAGGCGGCGTGGAAGCGGTCGACGGTACCGGGGCGTACCGGCTCGCTGCCGTTGATCAGCGCGGCGACAGCGTCCAGCCGCAGATCCGCCTTCTGCTCGGCGGTGACGGCGGAGGCGCAGTAGTCGTAGGCGAAGTTGGGCGCGGCGGTGAGCGCCCGCGGATGCGCGGCCAGCAGCCGCAGCCAGCGCACCGGCTGGTGCAGGAACGCCGCCGGATCCATGAGCACCGACAGCAGCCCCCGCACGACGGGAGCGGCCACACTCAGCACCAGCCCCATGTCGTGGTACAGCGGCAGCCAGCCGACGCAGGTCACCGGATGCGCGTCGGCGCCGTAGGCGGTCAGCGCCTGCCGCGCGTTGGCGACGACATTGCCGTGGGTGATCTCCACGCCCGCGGGCGCCCGCGTCGACCCGGAGGTGTACTGCAGATAGGCGACCTCCCCCTCGTCCACGGCGACCGGCCGCCAGTGCTGGGCGGCGGCGTCGGCGACCTGGTCGGCGGTGACGACGCGCACGGAGTCACCCGCGCAGAACTCCCGTACGGACTCCAGCTCGCGACCGGTGGTCACCACGACCGCACAAGAGGCGTCGGCCAGAACCCCCGCGAGCCGGTCGGCATGTCCCGGCAGACCGGGCGGGTACAGGGGTACGGCCACCATCCCGGCCGTCAGTGCGGCCAGGAAGGCGGTGACGTACTCGACGCCCTGCGGGCACAGCAGCGCGACCCGGGCTCCCGGTTCGGCCTCCTCCAAGAGCCGGGCGGCGAGCGCCCGTACCCGCAGGTCCAGGCGCCGCCAGGTCAGGGTGCGGTGTACGCCACGCGAGTGCGGGGCGGGGTGGTCGACGAAAGTGAACGCCCGGCGGTCGGGGGCGACTTCGGCCCAGTGCCGCACGTATTCCGGCAGGGTCCGGCAGACGGGCGTGAGCGGGGGGCGGCTGTCCTTCAAGGGGGTGGCTCCTCACGTCGCGGAAACGTCTTGCGGGGCGGAGGCGTTGCACGGTCGAACGGAACGGGGGCTGATGGGGGCTCAGAGCGGGATGTTGCCGTGCCTGCGCTGCGGCATCGGCGCCCGCTTGCCCTTCAGCGCGCGCAGGGCGCGGCAGACGTGGGCGCGCGTCTCGCGCGGGGCGATGACGGCGTCGACGTATCCGCGTTCGGCGGCGAGATAAGGGGTGCCGTACGTGCTCTCGTACGCGGCCACGAGACGGGCACGCAGCGCCTCGGGATCGTCCGCGGCGGCGAGTTCACGCCGGTGCAGCACCCCGACCGCGCCCTCGGCGCCCATGACGGCGATCCGGGCGGTGGGCCAGGCGAGGTTGACGTCGGCGCCCAGATGCTTGGAGCCCATCACCGCGTAGCCGCCCCCGTACGCCTTGCGTACCACCACGGTCACCTTGGGAACGGTCGCCTCTGCGTAGGCGTACAACAGCTTGGCGCCCCGCCGGATGATCCCGCCCCGCTCCTGCCGCACGCCGGACAGATAGCCCGGCACGTCGGCGAAGGTGAGCAGCGGGATGCCGAAGGCGTCGCAGAACCGCACGAACCGCGCGGCCTTCTCGGAGGCGTCGATGTCGAGCACCCCGGCCGAATGCAGTGGCTGGTTGGCGACGATGCCGACCGAACGGCCCTCGACCCGGGCCAGGGCGCAGATGATGTTCGGCGCGAACAGCTCCTGCACGTCGAGGAGCTCACCGTCGTCGACGACCGCCCGCAGGATGTCGCGCATGTCGTAGACCTGCGCGAGCCGGTCGGGGACGATCTCGTCGAGCCAGTCCGCGGCGGGGGCGCATCCCGGGGCGTAGTCCGGCGGCCGTTCGAGATTGTTGGCGGGCAGATACGACAACAGGTCCCGTACGGTCTCCAGGGCGTCGCCCTCGTCGGCGGCGAGGAAGTGCGCGTTGCCGTTGACGGCGTTGCTGGCCCGTGCGCCGCCCAGGTCCTCGGCGGTGGTGCGCTCGCCGGTCACGGCCTTGATGACGTCGGGCCCGGTGACGAACATGTGCGAGGCGCCGTCCACCATCACCGTGAAGTCGGTGATGGCCGGCGAGTACGCGGCCCCGCCCGCGCACGGCCCGAGCACGACGGAGATCTGCGGGATCACCCCGGACGCCTGCACGTTGCGGCGCACCAGCTCGGCGTAGAGGGCGAGGGAGGCGACGCCCTCCTGGATGCGGGCGCCGCCGGAGTCGTTGAGCCCGACGACCGGACAGCCGGTCTTGAGGGCGAGGTCCATCAGGGCGACGGTCTTCTCCCCGAAGGCCTCGCCCATGCTGCCGCCGAAGACGGTGGAGTCCTGGGCGAACACACACACCGGACGGCCGTCGACCGTGCCGTGCCCGGTGACGACCCCGTCACCGTACGGCCGGCGTCCTGTGCCGTCGGCCGTCCGGGCCCGGACGAACTGCCCCGTCTCGGTGAAGGACCCCGGGTCCAGCAGCCGCTCGATCCGTTCCCGGGCCCCGAACTCCCCGCGTCTTCTCGGCCCGCCCGGCGCCAGCGCCGCCGCTCGGCGGCGTTCCAGTTCGGCGACACGGTCGACGGTGCGGTCGGGTAAACACGGCGTCTCGGCCGTCTCGGCCGTTTCGGCCGCCTCGGGTGTCGTCACCTCTGTCGTCACAGCCACCTCCGAAGTCGCCTTCGAATATGGCAGCGACCAGGAGGCGGCCCGGGCGGATCGGCGGTGCGTTTGCCTGAGGTGAGTGCGCGGGGACGCCGGTTAGTCCCGCTGTGACAACCGGCCCGTGTCCGGCGTCAGTACCAGCCCGTCTGGGCCAGGACATGGCCGTCGCAGGCGAGCAGGGCGCGCGAGACACGGCCGTTGAGGTTGTTGCCGATCTTCGTGTAGGCGTAGGTGATGCCCGGGTCGACGGTCTCCGAGACCCACCCGTCGGCCCGTCCGGCACCGGAGTTGGACCGTTCGAGAACGGCGGCGCAGTTGGCCCGGGAGTTCTCGATCCGCGCGAAGGACCCGCACTTGCTCGAGTAGAAGTACTTCAGCGCCATCCCCTCGGCGTACCGGGTGGCGCCGACCTGCCCGAAGGTGCCCGAGCAGCTGGAGATGGTGGGGTACTGACCCTCCATCCCGTAGGCCCCGTAGTTCCCGCCCTGGAAGGGCGCGGCCTGGGCGGAGGCCGGGGTGAGCGCCAGCACCGCGGCGGCGCCTGAGGTGGCCAGCAGAGTGGTGAACGATCGACGGCTCATGAGCCCTCTTCCCTGTGTCGGCGATGTCCTGACGTGCGGTCGCCGACCGGCTTCCCCCGTCCGCGACTCGTCTTGGACCCTAGGAGGCGGGAACGCCGAGAGGTACCTGACACATGTCAGGGTGGCGAGGCGCCGTGCCGACGGTCAGGCCAGGTGGGCGAAGACGACCAGGTTCTCCGTGTAGTCCTTGACCCTGCGGTCGTAGTCGCCCGCACAGGTGATGAGCCGGACCTGGGCCTGCGGGGTGTCGGCGTACACCCGCCGGTCGGGGAAGTTCTTCTTGTGGAAGGTCTCCACGCTGTCGACCACGAAGGTCGCCGTACGCCGGTCCGCCCGCGTGACCCGGAAGGTGTCCCCTTCGTCCAGTTCACGGAGGTCGGCGAAGACTGCGGGAGACGTCGCCGTGTCGACGTGCCCGGCGATGATCGCCGTACCCGGCTCGCCGGGAGAGGCTCCCTTGGCGTGCCAGCCGACCAGGTTGACGTCGTCGGCGGGCGGCGGTTCGAGCTGCCCGTCGGGGCCGATGGCGAGGGCGGTGAAGGGGGCGTCGACGGAGATCTCCGGGATGATCAGGCGCAGCGGTGTCGCCCGCGGCAGCCGCTTTCCCGCCGGCTCTTCGGGCGGCTCTTCGGCCGGCTGGGCCGACGCTCCCGGCTGCGCGGCACGCGGCTGCGCGACACGGGGCGGAGGCGCTGAGTCGTCCGGCGTGTCACGGTTGCCGATCATGGTCAGGGCCAGGGCCAGAAGGGCCACGGCGCACAGCACCAGCCAGCTCGACCGGGGCTTCTGCCCGGCCGGTGCCGGGTCGGCGCCGGGTGCCGGGTCGGTGTTGTCGGGGGAGGAAGAGGGAGCTGCCATCGGACACCACCTCACTCGGGCACGGCAGCGCGGGGGATGGGGGACAGGGAACCGCCGGCCGGGCCGCCACCCGGCGCACGAGTGGCGGCCGCGGCCGCTATCGCGTCCGGCATGGATCAGGCCACGTTTCCGGCCGACCTGTTGCGGCGCACCGCGTACAGACCGGTGCCGGCGACCGCCAGGACGGCCAGCCCGCCGGCGGTCACACCCGGCGAGGCAAGCGCGCCGCCTCCGGTGTGCATCCCGCCACGGGGCTTGTCGTGGTCGCCCTTGCCGTAGTCACCCTTGCTGTGGTCCCCCTTCGAGTAACCGCTGTCGGACGAGTCCTTGTAGGTCTCCGGGTCGTGCTTGGGGTCCTTGGCGGTGCCCCACTCCTCGTCGTCCGCGACGGTCAGCGCGCCGCCGCCGGTGTGCATGCCGCCGTACGGCTTGTCGTGCTTGCCGTCCTTGTCGTGCTCCTTCTCCTTGCCGTACGAAGAGCTCTCGTGGCTGTCCGAGGACTTCTGGCCCCAGTCACCGTCGGCCGCTTGGGCGCCCGGGGCGGCGATCCCGACGACGGCCGCGGCCGCCGCCGCGGCCAGGAGCATGCGTGTAGAGCGCATCTGCATTCCTTCCGCCTCGGCCGGGACAGCTGCCACTTCGTCAGCTGACGTAACCCGGCCTCGACGTGATCCACCGTCAGTCAGCTTTCGGGATCCCACCACTCCAGAGGCTCACTCGGGCGAACGGCGGTGGCGCAGACGTGGTCTCGGCCTCACCTCAGGACCGCTTCCCAGGTGTCGACGGCGTAGTGGACGCTCATCCCGTTGCGCGCGTACAACTCGGGCGCCCCGGTGGCGTTGGCGGTGTCCACGCCGAGCCCCACCGCGTCCCGTCCCCGCGTGGCGAACGCGGCGAACGCGTGCCGCAGCAGGAACCCGCCCAGCCCCCGCCCCCGGGCCTCGCGCAACACGCCGATACTGCGGATCCACCCCATGGCCTCGCGGTCGTCACGGGCGATCAGGAACCCCACGTCCCCGAGGTCTTCGGCGCTGACGATCCACACCAGGGACCAGTCGAGCCTGTCGGCGTCGATGTCGTGCAGCCACTGGCCGTACGCGCGCGGCTGGAAGTCGAAGTGCTCGGCGAACCCGGCCTGGTAGAGCTGGTGGACGCGCACCCGGTCCGCCTCGGCCTCGCAGGAGCGCACCCGCACCCCGGCGGGCGGTGTGGGCGGCAGGTGCTCGGCGGGCCGCAGGGCCCGCCGCAACACGTGATACCGCCGGACGACCGTCCATCCCCGTGCGCGGAGCAGTCCCGTGTCCAGCGTGGGCGCCACGTTGAGATGCAGATGCACCACGGCCCGCTCGGCACCGTTCGCACGCGCCTTGTCCAGCGCCCTGGCCGCCATCGCGTCCAGAATCCGCTCCCCGGCCGGCTGGTGATCGGGCAGCACATAGTGGTCGGCGTCGATGCGTTCGCCCTTCGACTCGTCCCACAGCAGCCCGTACGCGACCAGCCGCTCCCCCTCGAAGGCCAGCCAGGAGTCCCGCTCGAGATCGGTTTCCGGATGCTTGAGATCCGCCTCGACCGTGTGCAGATCGGTCTCGCCCCGGCCGATCTCGATCAGGTCGACCGCGTTGAGCAGGTCCGTGATGACCGGGGCGTCGGCGAGCGAGGCGGGGCGCAGCGGAGAGGACATGGGGTCAGGGTCCGGCGGGTGGAGTGGCCGCCGCAACGGGTTTTCGCCGGGCGACGCGTCACCGCGACCCGGTGGCCGGATCCTTGGCCGGGCGTACGGCCCGGTCGGGGGCGGCGTGGACCTTCGGGCCCGTAAGGGCGGCGTCGTCGGGAGGTCCGGGCACGCGCGAACTCCATGGTCCGGCGCGCGGACCGCAGGCCCGCGCGCCGGCGTGCGACGGTCAGGCGAGGCGGTGGACGTGCTGGTCGGACAGCTCGTAGCGGGCGCCGACGACGGCCAGTTGACCGGCGCTCACCTTCGCGGCGAGATCCGGCTCGGCGGCGAGCCGCGCGTGGACGGCCCGGATGTTGGCGTCGATGGTCGAGTCGACGCGGGCGTCGCCTTCCTTGGCGCGGTCGATGTTCGGTGCTATCTGGTCGGCCAGATACTGGATGTGGGCGGGCAGCTCCTCGCCGGAGATGTCCGCCTCGACGGCGGCGCGCACGGCACCGCACGACTGGTGGCCGAGCACCAGGACCAGCGGGATCTCGAGTTCGAGGACGCCGTACGCGATGCTGCCGAGCACGGCCTCGTCCAGGACTTCCCCGGCGGTGCGCACGGTGAGCAGGTCACCGAGGCCCTGGTCGAAGACGAGCTCCGGCGGTACCCGGGAGTCGACGCACCCGAGGACGACGGCGAACGGGTGCTGGCCCGACGTCAGAGTCTGCCGGACGGCGGGTGTTTCGTCCGGGTGCTTCTCCCGGTAGGTGCGCCAGCGCTCGTTGCCCGCGGTCAGCTCCCGTAGGGCCTCTTGGGGGGTGCTGGGCCTGCGGCTCGTGCCACGGCTCGCGCCGGAGGCGGGGACCGCGCCCAGGGTGACGCCGGTGCCGAGGACCGCGGCACCGGTCAGACCGGCGCGCAGGAAGCCACGGCGGGCGGGACGGGCCGCGCCGAAGCGGGTGCGGGTGGCGGCGGCCGGCTGGAGACCCGAGGGTCTGAGGGGGGTGTCTTCAGAGTTCACGGACATGAACGTATGTCCGAGTCCGGGGTTGATCCCTGGCGTTACCCAACCATGGCCGGATGCGGGAAAGTCATCAGCGGATCATGGCCTCCTCTTGGGATTGGCCAGCGCTTTCCTTGACCTTGACGGGTATGTCCGTGTGCCACGCGTGAAGTCGGGCAGCAGCTGTGACGTGTGCCGGACGATCGGCGCGATGCAGACGATGTCGGGAGAAAGGCGGCAGCGTGGTCAAGGCGGGGCCCGAGGGGCAGGCCAGGCTGGGGGTGCGGTGCGGGTACGGCCGGTGGGCCGGAACGCGAGGGCGATGGGCGCGGTCGCCGGTCAGGGCGCGACGCGGTGGAGGCGCGCGTCGGCCCGGGCGGACGAGTACAGGAACTCGACCACCATCGCCCCGGCCCCGATGACACCGGCGTGCTCACCGAGCCGTGAGGTGACGACCTGGAGGTTGGCGGTCGTACGGGGAATCGCGCGCTGGTAGAGCAGTTCGCGGACGCCGGTCATGAACGGGGCTCCGGACAGGTCCCCGGCGAGCATCAGGACCCCCGGATTGAGGAGGGTGACCACGGTGACCAGGACCTCGCCCGCGCGGCGCCCGGCCTCCCGGGCCAGCCGGATGGCGTCGGGGTGGCCTTCCGCGAGCAGCCGGCGTACGTCGGAGCCCGACGCGGTGGCCACGCCCAGGTCGGACAGCTGTCTGGCCAGGGCCCGGCCGCTGGCCACGGCGGCCAGACAGCCGTGCGAACCGCACATGCACAACGCGTCGGGCCGGTCGTGCAGCCGGATGTGGCCGATGTCGCCGGAGCCGCCGTCGATACCGCGGTAGAGCTTGCCGCCCACGACGACACCGGCGCCGATGCCGGTGGACACCTTCACCAGGACGAACGCCGAGCAGTCGCGGTGGCCTGCCTGGTGCTCGGCCAGCGCCATGAGGTTCGCGTCGTTGTCCACGAAGACGGGGACGGGGCCGCCCTGCGCACCGGCCCCCACATGATCGGCGTACGCCTTCTGCAGGCGTTCCCGAATGGGGTACCGGTCCCAGCCGGGCATGATCGGCGGCTCGACGACCCGTCCCGTCTCCCAGTCGACGGGGCCCGGCACGGACAGCCCGATGCCGCAGACGTGGGCGGCGTCGATGCCGGCCGCGGCGATCAGGCCGGGGAACCAGCGGGCGAGCCGGTCCAGCACCTCGTCCGGGCCGTCGGTGATGGGCAGCGGGCCGGTGTGCTCGGCGAGGAGGGTGCCCGCGAGGTCGAGGACCGCGGCGCGCGCGTGCCGGGTTTCGAGGTCGACGGCGATGACCGAGGCGTGCGAGGGGTCGAAGACGATCCGGTGGGAGGGCCGGCCGCCGGTCGAGGCGCCGCTGGTGTGGCGCAGCCAGCCGGCCCGGTTGAGGAGGTCCAGGCGCTGTCCGATGGTCGACCGGGACAGCCCCGTGGCGCGTTGCAGGTCGGCGCGGGTGTTGGCGCGACCGTCGCGGATCAGCTGGAGCACGTCCCCCGCGCTGACCTGGCTCGGCGTCGTCATGAGTGCCCCCATCGCTCAGCTCTTGTCCGCGCCGCTGGTCAGGCCTTCGGTGAGCAGGCGTTCGGCGGCGAAGAACAGGAGTACCACGGGGATCGTCAGCACCACGGAGCCCGCCATCAGGACGGTCTTGGGCACTTCGACGCCGCCGGACAGCTGCGCCAGGCCCAGGGAGACGGTCCACTTGTCGGGATCGGCGGCCAGGAAGAGCAGCGCGAAGAGAAACTCGTTCCAGGCGATCATGAACACGTACAGGCCGGTCGCCATCAGGGACGGCAGCGCGAGCGGCAGGATCACCTTGCGGACGGTCTGCAGGCGGCTGCAGCCGTCGAGCGCCGCCGCCTCCTCGACGGAGCGGGGGATGGTGACGAGGTAGTTCTTCAGCATGTAGACCGACACCGGCACGGTCTGGGCGACGTAGACCACGGCCAGCCCGATCAGGCTGGAGGACAGTCCGAGCCTGGCGAAGATGACGAACAGCGGGACGGCGAGCAGGGTCGCCGGGAACAGGTACACGGCCAGGAACAGCGCACTGACCTGGCGGTGGCCGAAGAACTTCAGCCGGCTGACGGCGTAGGCGCCCGGCACGGCCGCCAGCAGGGTCAGGGCGACCGTGCCGAGGGACACCAGCGCGGAGTTGAGCAGGAACCGCAGGAAGCCTTGGCCGCCGTCGTCGGTGGACCGCAGGACGTCGCGGTAGGTGGACAGGGTGAAGTCCCCGGCCGACACCCACAACGAGCCCGGGTCGAGCAGGAGCGCGTCGATGGGCTTCACCGACAGCAGCAGCATGTAGAAGAAGGGCAGCAGGGTGATCACGGCGAGGAACGCGATGACCAGCCGGCGGAGCACGCCGAAGAGTTGCTCCTCGAAGCGGGCCCTGGTCAGGGTGGCCCTGTGCGTCATGACTCCTCCTGGACCCTGGCGCCGAAGAACCTGAAGTAGAGGCCCAGCAGGAAGACCAGCGAGACGGCCAGGACGAGTGACTGGGCGGCGGCCGCGCCGACGTCGTAGCGGGCGGTGAGGAAGTCGTAGACGCGGACGGCGGCCACGTCGGTGCCCGCGCCGCCTCCCGTGAGCAGGTAGACGTCGTCGAACTTGTTGAACGTCATGATGAACCGCAGCACGCACAACAGGGCGATCACCGGCATCAGTTGGGGCAGCAGGATGTGGCGGAACCGCTGCGAGACGGTCGCCCCGTCGACCAGGGCGGCCTCCTCCAGTCCGTCCGGCACGGCCTGCAGCCGGGCCAGGAGGAACAGGAAGGCGAACGGGAAGTAGCGCCAGCACTCGAAGGCGATGACGGTCAGCAGGGCCAGCGGGATGTCGAAGTGCACGCCGGCCAGGTGGACTTCGTAGGTGCGCGCGGACAGGAAGGCGATCGGGTCGTCCCAGCCGAACAGGCGCCGCCCCCAGTCGTTGACCACGCCGTACTGCGGGCTCAGGGCGACCTGCCAGGTGAAGGCCACGGCGACGACGGGGGCGACGTACGGCAGCAGCATCGCCGCGCGCAGCAGTCCGCGGCCGTGGAAGGGCCTGCGCAGGGCGAGCGCGGCGACCAGACCGAGGGTGACGGAGCCCAGCGTGGCACCGGCGGTGTACAGCAGCGTGGTGGTCAGGCTGGACCAGAAGCCGGCGGAGTCGAAGACCTGGGCGAAGTTGTCGAGGGACCAGTTGCCGAACAGGCCCATGCCCTGGATGTCGACGAGTCTGGCGTCCTGGAACGCCAGCAGCACCGTCCACAGGATGGGCAGGACGACCACCACGAGGACCACGAGGAAGGTGGGGGAGACGAAGGCGAGGCCCGCCCGGTTGGCGCGGCGTTCGGCGGTCATCGGGCGGCGGGCCCGGGGCGGGGGCGGCCCGTTGGGCTTGGGGCCGGCTTCCCGGCGCTGCGGTGCGCCGGCGGGGGCTGTGGTCATGAGGAGCCCTTCGTGACGTCCGGGCGGGCGGCTACTGCAGGGACTACTGCAGGGACTTCTTCAGGGCGGCGACCTCGTCGGCGGCTTCGCGTGCCGCCTCGGAGGGCGAGGTCTGTCCGCCGGTCATGGCGCTGATGGCCTTGGGCACGGGCAGTTCGCCGTTGGTGGCGCCGACGAGGGCCCCTTCGCCCTGGGTGATGCCCCAGCGCCGCATCCTGCCGACGCCGGCGGCGAGTTGGTCGAGCAGACTGGCTGGGAAGACCTCGTCGAACGGCTCGCGGGTGTCGACCCCGATGTCGCTGTGCCGCCAGGCGTCGAGATAGCGGTCGGGCTGCGCGGCCGTCCCTTCGCGGACGGGGATCTTGCCCTCGGGCGCCATGCCGAACCAGGGCTCGTAGCCGGTGCCCATCATGTACTCGACGAACTCGCGGGAGGCGGCCGTCTCGGCCGTCCTGGTGGTCACCCACGAGGTGATCTCGCCGAACTGCGCCGCCTCGGTGGCGTCGGGGCCCTTCATCGCGGTGACGATGCCGCTGTTGCGGGACAGGAACCGCGGGTCCGCCTCGCACGCGGAGCAGCTGGGCAGGGCGTCCTTCCGCAGACCGGCGAGTTCGTCCAGCAGGAACGACGACCAGACGACCATGGAGGAGCGGCCCGCGAAGTAGGTGGCGCGGGTGGAGTCGACGGTCTGGGTGCCCGGGGCGCCGTGGACGCGGGCGAGTTGGTCGTACGTACGGAAGGCGGTTTCGCACTGGGGGGACTCGAGGGCCACCTCGTGGCGGTCGTCGACGAGTTGGCAGTCGTTGGCCAGGGCCAGGCTCTCGAAGCTCTGCGAGGTGAACACGTCACCCGGGTCGGTGGCCGCCGAGACACCGTCGTGGCCGTCGGTGGTCAGCGCCTCGGCGGCGGCCACGGCCCTCGCGTAGGTGTCGGGGGCCGCCAGCTGTTTCCGGTCGAACTGGTCCTTGCGGTACACGAGCAGCTGCAGCCAGGCGTCGGAGGGAACGCCCAGGCTCGTACTCCCGTCGGAGGTCAGGGCGAGCGCGTTGGGATTGAAGGTGCCGCGCCCGAGTTCGTCGACGATCCGCTTCGGGATGTCGGTGTTGAGCAACTCGTTCGTGTACATCTGCCAGATCTGGCTCAGCGTGGTGGCCCCGATGACGTCGGGGAGCGTGCCGGAGGCCGCCGCCGACATGATGAGCTGGGGCAACTGGGCCTCGGCGACACCGACCAGACGCACGGTGATCCCGGTCTTCCGCTCGAACGCGTCGACGATCTTCTGGGTCGCCGCGACCCGGTCCGGAAGGCTCTCCTGGGACCAGACGGTGATCTCCCGGTCGGGTCTTCCCGGCCCGGTACCGCTGGAGCAGCCCGTCAGCAGCCCTAACCCCAGAACTGCCGTGATGCCCACCGCGATCAGCTTCGACCGCCGGCTCTTGGCGCGCATGGCGTGTCCTCAAATCGACTTACGTCTGGTCAGCACGCATCTCAGCACCAGTTTTGCGTGTTGACAAGACATAAGTGGGGGTTATTGTCGACTCAACCGACACCCGCACCCCCTTCGGAGCCATCCGTGGAATGCGCTGTCCAGCCCGCCGACCTACGCCCGATTCCGAGGGGCACCCTCAGGACCGCCGTCCAGGAGCAACTCCTTCCGGGGGACACCCTGCAGGCCAAGTGGGACATCGCCCAGGAGTCCGGCTACGACGCCATCGAACTGCGCGCCAGAGGCGACTTCCACTTCACGGCCCGCCTCGACGAACTGCGGCAGGCCCGCAAGGACGGCGTGGTCATGCCGACGGTGTGCGTCGACATGCCGCACTTCTTCGGCGCCTTCGACGAGGACCAACGCCGCGACGCCATCGCCCAGTTGAAGGCGCAGCTCACCGTGATCGCGGAACTCGGCGGCCTCGGCGTGCAGACCCCGGCCGCCTACGGCATGTTCTCCCGCCGCCTGCCGCCCTTCGAACCCCCGCGCACCGAGCAGGAGGACCGCGAGATCCTGCTGACCGGTCTGACCGAACTCGGCGAGCACGCGCGGGCGGAGGGCGTCACCCTCTTCCTGGAGCCCCTCAACCGGTACGAGGACCACATGGTCAACCGGCTCGACCAGGCCGCCGACCTGATCCGCGCGACCGGCATGGACTGCATCAGGATCGGCATCGACAGCTACCACATGAACATCGAGGAGAGCGACCCCGTCGCCGCGATCCTCGCCCACGCCGACCTGATCGGCCACGCCCAGGTCTCCGACTCCAACCGCCTCCAGCCCGGCGCCGGCCATCTCGACTGGCCGGCCTGGCTCAGCGCCCTGCACACCATCGGCTACGACGGCCACCTCGTCGCCGAATGCCGCCTCACCGGCGACCCGGTCGAGGCCGTCCGCTCCATCCCCGCCTTCCTGCAGAGGTCCGGCGCGTGAGGGGCCTCCTGGACCGGCCCGCGCCCACCGCGTCCGCAGCCCTGACACTGCGGCGCGGTGCGGCGCGGGTCCTTCTCGACAACTGGACCGGCACCTCCACCGTCCCCTCCCGCACCCTCTACCCCCACCAGTGGAGCTGGGACTCCGCCTTCATCGCCATCGGCCTGCGCCACCTGTCCGCCCGCCGCGCCCAGCGGGAACTCGAATCGCTGCTCGCCGGGCAGTGGGCCGACGGACGCCTGCCGCACATCGTCTTCAACCCGGCCCTGCCGCCCGACGCGTACTTCCCCAGCCCGGACTTCTGGCAGTCCTCCCGCGCCGGGCGGACCGCGGGCGCCCCGTCGACGCCGGAGACCTCGGGCATCGTCCAACCGCCCGTGCACGCCCTCGCGGCCTGGCTCGTCCACCGCGCGGACCCCGCGGAATCGCGCCGCCGGGGCTTCCTGGCCCGTGCCTACCCACGGCTCGTCGCCTGGCACGACTACCTGCTCACCCGCCGCGACCTCGGCGGCGGGGGACTGGCGGCCGTCGTCCACCCGTGGGAGCCCGGCATGGACAACAGCCCCTGCTGGGACGGGCCTCTGCAGCGCGTCGACCCCGCGGCACCCGACGCCTACCACCGCGCCGACCTGAACCACGGCAACCCCGCCGACCGGCCCACCGACCTGGACTACGGCCGCTACGTCCGGCTGGCGGCCGACTACCGCGACGCCGAGTACGACGACCACGCGGCACGGCACCGCTTCGCGGTGGAGGACCCCTGCTTCAACGCCCTGCTGATCGTCAGCGAGTCGGCGCTCGCCGACATGGCCGGCGAGCTGGGCAGGTCGGGTGCACCGCACACGGCACGGGCCGCCGAGCTCACCCGACGGCTCGTCAGCCGCCTGTGGGACGACAGGTCCGGCCTCTTCCGCGTCCGCGATCTCGCCACCGACGCCCTCGTCGACGAACGCAGCGTCACCGGCCTCGTCCCGCTCGCCGTCCCGCACCTCTCGCGGGACGTCGTCAAGCGCCTGCACGAGACGCTCGACGGCCCCCACTTCAAGGCACCGGCCACGCAGCTGATCCCCAGCTACGACGTCACCGGCCACGCCTTCGACCCGCACCGCTACTGGCGCGGCCCGGCCTGGTTCAACACGGCCTGGCTGATCCACCGGGGCCTGCGCACGCACGGCCTGACAGCGCAGGCCGAGCGCCTGCGGCAGGGTTTCCTCGCGGAGGCGGGCCGCTCCGACTTCGCCGAGTACGTCGACCCCGTCACCGGCGGGGGCCGCGGTGCCCGCCGCTTCTCCTGGACCGCGGCCCTCACCCTCGATCTGCTCTCCGCCTGAGGTGTGCAAATGCAGTTGTGCACTGCATTTGAGACAACCTGACTGGAGAAAAGGTGCAGACCTATTCCGGGCGGCCCGCTTCCCCCAGGTTGCCCGGCGTCGAGGGCATATGCCGAAGGTGTGAATGAGTCAGCCTCGGAAATCGAATAGTTCTGCCGGTTGATTGTTCAACGGGCGCGCTGCGACAATCCCCTCCCGGCAGCGTCGTCACCCACCGACGTATGAGCCGGTCGCCGAACAGGGCCCGCAGTCCAGCGGAAATTCGAATCACGCGAATTTCGGATTCACGAACCCCCCACAAAGTCCGCGCAGAGCATGAAGGTGCCATTTTGTCGACTCCCGAACGTGCCGGGCAACGATCGGTGTCCCACGATCCCGCGTACCGGTCCCTCCGCCGCGCCCACCGCAGATTCGGAAGCCGCTCGACGGCCCTCGCCGTCGGTGGATTTCTTCTCTACGTACTGCTGTCCAGCTTCGCGCCCGGCCTGATGAACAGCTCCCTGAGCGGTCACCTCACGCTCGGACTGGCCCTGGGGCTCGGACAGTTCGTGATGATGGCGGTGATCGTGTGGCGCTACCTGGTCCACATGCGCACCCGCGTCACACCGGTGACCCGCGGCCTGCGCGGACTCGCGCGCCACCACGACGAGGTCGCGGCACGAGGACGGGCGGCGGCCCAACCGCCGGTGGCCCCCGGGGCGGGGGAGTTCCGCCCGTGGTGACGACCGGCGCCGCGGTCGTGGACCGCTTCGGCCTGCAACTGACGCTCGTGCTCTTCCTGTCCGTGGTGGTGGTCACCCTGTTCACCGCGTTGCTGACCGCACCGCAACGCGACGAGATCAGTGAGTTCTACCTCGGCAACCGCACCATGACCCCGCTGCGCAACGGGCTGGCGATGTGCGGGGACTACCTGTCGGCCGCAACCCTGCTGGGCAGCACAGGCCTGGTCGCCCTGACCGGATACGACGGACTGCTGTACCTGTGCGGCACCGCGGTCGCCTGGATGATGGTCCTGCTGCTGGTCGCCGAACCCCTGCGCAACGCGGGCAAGTACACGCTGGGCGACACCCTGGCGCTGCGCCTGAAGCACATGCAGCGGCCGGTACGACTCGCCCTGGCCCTGTGCACGCTCGCCATCACCACCCTCTACCTGGTGGCCCAACTCGTCGGCAGTGTCGCCCTGCTGACCCAGTTCACCGGCGAACCCAGCGCCACCACCCGCACCCTGTGCGTCGTCGTCATCGGCACCATCGTCATCGTGTACGCGGCCATCGGCGGCATGCCCGGCGCCACGTTCATCCAGATCGTCAAAGCCGTGATGCTGATCTCGGGTGTCACGGTGACCGCGGTGATGGTGCTGAACCGCTTCGACTGGAACATCGACGCCCTGCTCGCCGCCGCGGCGGACAACAGCGGCTCGGGTACCCGCTTCCTGGAACCCGGGCTCCGCTACGGCGCCAGCACCACCAGCAAACTCGACTTCTTCAGCCTGCAGTTGGCCATCGTCCTCGGCCTGGCCGCGCTCCCGCACGTGATGATGCGGCTGCTCGCCCCGAAGTCGAGCAGCGTCCTGCGCTCCTCCGTGGTGTGGGCCATGGGCCTGGTCAGCCTCGTCTGCCTGGCAGCGGGCATTCTCGGCCTGGGCGCCACCGCCATCGTCGGCCGGGACACCATCGCGCAGACCGACCGCAAGGGCGACGCGGCCGTTCTGCTGCTGGCGCACGACCTGGGCGGCGCCGTCCTCACCGCCCTCCTGTCCTGCCTGGCCTTCGTCACCCTCCTGGCGGTCGCCGCGGGCCTCACCCTGGCCGCGGCCTCCTCCCTCGCCCACGACCTCTACGGCGAGGTGATCCGCAAGGGCAGGGCGAAGGAGACGGAGGAACTCGCCGTGGCCCGGCTCTCGGCCGTCGTCATCGGCGTCCTCGGCATGCTGCTCGCCCTCGTCTCCTGGGGCGCCAACACCGCCACCCTGGCCTTCCTCGCCTTCGCCATCGCCGCCTCCGCCATCCTGCCGACACTCGTCTACACGCTCTTCTGGCGGCGCTTCACCGCACAGGGCGCCCTGCTCAGCCTCTGCGGCGGCCTCCTGTGCTCCGTCCTGCTCGTCGTCTTCTCGCCCGTCGTCTCCTCCACCCCCACCTCGCTCTACCCCGCCGCCGACTTCGCCTGGTTCCCGCTGCAGAACCCCGGTCTCGTCTCCATCCCGGCCGGCTTCCTGCTGGGCTGGCTCGGATCGGTACTGAGCCGGCCCGAAACCCCGGAGACCTACGAGGACTTCGAGGTCCGCACCCTCGTCGGAGTCGACTAGAGGTGTTCGAGGCGTTTGGACCGACAAGTCGTAGCAGCGTGGGTCAACAGACGGTCGGTCCATTCCTCCGTCCCTTTGAGGCCGGATGGTGAATGTGTGGAGTTTTCGTTCCTCATCCATGCGCAGGAGGTGCGCAGGTTGTGCGGTGCGGCTCCGGAAAGCTCGGTCACTCGATGCGGGCTTGCGGCAACAACTTATGTGCAGTACTTAGGTGAATCATGAATTTGTTCAGCCGGGGCACGCCGTTCCGCCGCCCGGAACCGGCCACCGCTCCCAAGCCCCCCACAGCGTCACCGGCTGCCGCCACCACAGCCCTTCTGGATCCCGCACTGGCAACGCTGACCGGGGAATGGGTCATCGACCCCGCCCACAGCAGGATCGGTTTCTCCGTGCGCCACGCCATGGTCACCACGGTGCGCGGAGCCTTCACGGAATACCAGAGCCGCCTGTACTTCGACGGCCGCGACCCGGCCCGCTCGCAGGCGGAAATCATCATCAACACCGCCAGCGTCGACACCGGCGTGGAACAACGGGACGCCCACCTGGTGGGCCGTGACTTCCTTGACGCCAGGGCCTACCCGCGCATGCGTTTCACCAGTACCTCGGTCGAACTCGCGGACACCGACGTCTACCGCATGACCGGCGACCTCACCATCAAGAACTCCACCCGCCCCGTCGTCCTGGAACTCACCTACATAGGCCACGTCACCGACCCCTTCGGATACGACCGTGTCGGCTTCGACGGCACCACCACCATCGACCGCTCCGAATGGGGCCTGACGTACAGCACCAGACTGGCCGAAGGCGGCGCCATGGTGAGTGAAAAGGTGCGTCTCCAATTCGACATCGCCGCAATTCGCACTCCGCCCGTCGGCTGACGGAATTCGGACGTCGCCATCCGTCCGGCTACCAGTGCAGCGGAAGGCCGGCGAGGCAGTCGTCGAGCAGGCCGGAGATGATCCGGTGGTCGTTGAGGGAGGGGTGCCAGTCGCAGCCGACGTGGTCCAGGCCGGGGTCGTCGTAGTACCAGTGGCGGACCCGGTCGTCGCCCTGCCGGTTGCGCTCCTGGACGATGCGCAGGGTGGCCCGGGCGAACGCCGTGGTGTTGGAGAGGTGGGCGGCGCTGACCACGAGGAAGGTCTTCGGGCCGTACCGGGCGCGCAGCTTGTCGAGAAAGCCCTGATACGCGGTCTCGTAGGCGGCGACCAGCTCGTCCTCCGTGCTCCAGCGCTCGCCGGGATTGAGCGGGGTGGAGAAGTCGTTGATGCCCAGACCGACCACGACGACCTGGGGCCGCCAGGTGCCGGGATTCCGCCAGACATCGCCCTCGACGTTCAGCAGCGCCCGATCGTAATAAGTGCGGAAGTCGGTATCGGGGCTGCTGCCGTTGTAGTTGCGGACCATGCCCCGGCCGGAGAAGGCGTTGATCTGGTAGTCGGCATTGAGCTTCCGGGCGGTGAGGGCACCGAAGGCGAGATCGGCGTTGCTGTTCCGGTTCACTCCTCCGTTGGTCGAACAGTCGCGTGTGCCGGAGACATTGCCGTATCCGGCGGTGAAGGAGTCACCGATGAACTCGATCTGCCGGCTCCGCGCCCGCGGCCCGGGGAGGACGGTGCCCCCAGGTGGGGCGACGAACCCGCCGAACCGGCCCGCCGCCCACGGGCTTTCGGTGCGCTTGACGAGCCGCACGCCGTGCTCGGCGTCGGAGAGGCCGTCGACCCAGGAGAGGGTCCGGCCCGGAGTGACCAGCGTGACGAGGGTCGTTCCGTCGATCTGGACGTCGTAGTCGTTGTCGGCGTCGTCGAGGGCGATGCCGACGCCGGTACCGCGGAACCGGCCCTCGAAGCAGATGCCGGGCCAGGTGTATCGCACCCACCCGTCGGCGGCGCTCTTGACCCGGCCCACCGTGTGGTACCGGGCCCGCGCGCCGGATGCCTGCGCGGGAGGGGCGATCGCGGCGACGGCGCCCGCACCGGCGGCGGTCATCAACGTCCTTCTGGATAAGCGGCCAGGCGTGTGCATGTGGGCCTCCTCGGCGACGGCGGCGTGGGGCTGGAGATCATGGGAGCGCTCCCATGACCTCCGTTCTATAGAAAGTGACCGCCACTCAGGTCTCCGTCAACCCCTGGCGAAAACCTGGTCCCGGAGGTCGGCGGCCCGCATGAGATCGTTGGCCCTGCGACCACCGAGACACCGGCGCGCCCGTTCGCGCGGCACCGGTGTCAGGGACGTCGGGATGCCGAGCCTGTCGGCCGTTATGACCATGGAGGGAGAGCCAGGGCAGGGACCCGAGGTACGCAGGGAGACCGATGACACCGGGTACACCGATCACATCGTGTATGCGGAACGCGGGAACCCCGAGGGCCGCCCGACGCACCATGAACGCGAACCGACGAACCACGAGCGAGGCCGAGCCGGACGGCTCCGACAGACATGAGGGGTCCGCGCGAGCGCTGGCCCGGCTCGCGCTGCTGTGCGTGGCCGGCGCCGTCGCGTCAGTGGTCGCCGGCGCCGGCCAGTGGTTCATCCTGCTGCTCGGCCTGGCCGGACTCGCCCTGGCCGGCGCGGGCATCTGGTGGGCTCTCGCGCACCGGGGAGTGGCGCGCCTGCTCGGTGCCCTGCTGGCGCTGGCCGCACCCGTCGGTGTCCTGATCCTGTACGCCGTATCGGGCCTGTGGCCGGTGGCGGTGACCGCGCTCGCCTTGTGGGCGGCGGCGCTGGCCTGCGCCAGGAGCGCGTTGCGGCGCCTGCGCAAGCCGCACGGCGTACGCTCCCGTTCGGTCCGGCCGCCCCGCCGCCCGGTACTGATCATGAACCCGAGGTCCGGGGGCGGAAAGGTCTCCCGGCACGGGCTGGCCGAGCGGGCCGAGGCGCTGGGCGCCCGCGTGATGATGCTCGACCTCGACGCCGGACCGGACGCGGTGACGCTGGCTCGGCGGGCCGTGGCCGAGGGCGCGGACCTGCTCGGCGTGGCGGGCGGTGACGGGACGCAGGCCCTGGTGGCGGGCGTGGCGGCCGAGCACGGTGTGCCGTTCGTCGTCCTGGCGGCCGGGACCCGCAACCACCTGGCCATGGACCTGGGCCTGGACCGCGACCACCCGGTGAGCGGCCTGGACGCCCTCTCGGACGGCGTGGAACTCCGTATCGACCTGGGCGACGTGGCCGGGCGGCCGTTCGTCAACACGGTCTCCTTCGGGGCGTACGCGGAGATCGTCCAGAGCCCCGACTACCGGGACGCCAAGGCCGCCACCGCGCTCGACCACCTGCCGGGCCTGCTGGTCGGCGAGACCGGCACGGTCCTGGACGTGGAGACCGACGACGCGCGCGTGCACGCCCCTCAGACGTTGCTGGTGAGCAACAACCCCTACGGACGGGCCGACCCCCTCGGCGGCGGGCGCAGACCGCGGCTCGACGGGGGCAAGCTCGGCGTGATCGCGATCCGGGTGGAGGGCGCGGCGCAGGCCGCCGAACTGGCGCTGCGCGGCGAACGGGCCAGCAGCATCACCTCCCTGACGTCGCGTCGGGTGGTCGTGAACGCCGACGACGAGCTCATTCCGGTGGCCGTCGACGGTGAAGCGCTCACCCTGCCCCCTCCCGTGGTGTGCACGGTGCGTCCCGGCGCACTGCGCGTGCGCGTGCCCAGACATCGTCCCGGCGCCTCGTACGTCGCCCCGTCCGTCGACTGGCGGCGGGTGGTCCGCCTCGCGCTCGGCCACGATCCCCTTCCGATCCGCACGAACCAGGAGCAGAGCGATGCTTGACCGCCCGCTGCCGCACGACCGGTCACAGCGAGGTCTGATGCGTGATCTCGCCGCCCTCGACCAGGCGCTCTACGAGGCCGTGACGGTCACCAGGACGCCCGCGTTGGACGCCGCCCTGCGGCGGCTGTCCGCGGCGGCGGACCACTCGAAGATCTCCTTCGTGGTCGCCGGGTTCCTGGCGCTGCGCCCCGGTCGGCCGCGCCGCGCCGCCGTCCTGGGCCTCGCTGCCGTCGGCGTCGCCTCGACGACCGCCAACCTGCTCGGCAAACGTCTGGTCCGCCGGCGCCGGCCCCACCGCGCCGAGGACTCGCCGTTTCCGTGGCGGCACGTGCCCATGCCGGCCTCCGCGTCCTTCCCCTCGGGCCACACGGCCTCGGCTGTCGCCTTCGCCGCGGCCGTGGGACCCGCGTTCCCGGCCGCCACGGTTCCCCTCGGCCTGCTGGCCTGCGCGGTGGGCTATTCACGGATCCACACCGGCGTGCACTACCCGGGAGACGTCGTCGCCGGCGCCGTACTGGGAACAGGTGCGGCGGCCGCGGTCCTCGCGGCGGCCCGCTGGGACGACTGAGCAGGGGCGCGTTCGGCCCGCCCAGGGGCAGGGCCATGGTGACGCCCGAACACGCCACGGTCGGTCGCGGTGCCGCGGTGCCGTGGTGCCGCGGTGCGTGAGGGCGTGGTGGCCGAGCCGTGGGCACGGGAACGGGAACGGGCGGAAGCATGCGCTGGACCCGCCCGCCTCCCGCCGGGCGACCGGGGGGTGCCGCAGAGTCTTCCTGCGGGAGTCGGCCGCGGTGGAAGCCGACCCGCAGCGGCGCACGACAGCGGCCAAGGGCCGGGGGAGACCGGCCGCATCGAGCACACCGCCCACCGAGTCGAGCGAGGCGAGGGCTGACTCCAGCGGCCGCGGCAATCCCGACCACGCTCGCCGGCAAGGCGTCGGCCTCATCTGTCGCGGTCGGCGGCAGCGGCGCCGTTCGCCCAGTCGGCTCGGCGAGTCGGCCCGCGGCCGCCGGTCAGGAGGGCGTGGTGGTGGTACGGCCGCGGGTGACGCGCAGGAGGTCCAGTTTCCCCGCGTCGCTGCTTCCGGTCGCTGCCGTGTAGGTGACCATGCGCAGGTCCGCGCCGGGGACGACGAGGACGTCGCAGTCGAGCAGGATGTCGCCGGTCTCCGGGTGCCGGATCGTCTTGCGGTCGGTGGTGTGCTGCACGGCGGCCGTCTGCGTGGCCCAGTGACGGGCGAAGGTGCCGGACGTTTCCCGCAGTTCCGTCACGAGACGATCGAGCTGGGCGTCCCCGGGACAGCGGGAGGCGGCGTCCTTGAGGTCGGCGACGATCGACGCCTCGAAGGCGTCCTGTCCGCGCTCGGACTGCGTGGGCAGCATCGCGGCGTGCGCGAGGCCGTTGCCGAACAGGGCGCGGGCGAGGTTGCGTTCGGCGGCCGGGACCATGGTGGGGTCGCCGTGCAGGGCGGAGCGAAAGCGGGCGACCAGGGTGCCCAACACCGTTCGGCGCACCCGGCTGAGCAGCAGTCCTGGCAACAGGACTCACTCCCACTCAGTCTTTAGGAACGGTTCTTCGCGCGTCCCTGCTCCAGGCGCAGGACGTAGTCGACGGACAGCCCGGCCAGTTGCGCGAGTTCCTCGCGGCGCAGTCCCGGAGCACGACGGCCGTTCGTCACGGTGAAGCCCGCGTCGGCCGGGGAGAGGCGGTCGCGCCAGGCACGCAGGAGTGCGGAGAAGTCGGAACGGGAGGCAGCCATGGGTGCATTCTCGCCGCCCGGCGCCGCATCAGCCTGGGTACTGCCAGTCCTGGTGACGGGGACGGCACTGGTTGGGGTGGTCAGCGGCGGCGAGTGTGGAGATGCGCCTGAACCGGGCGCCCACAGCTGACCAGTTGAGGAGTCCCATGAACCACACCATCGTGATGACGGGCGCGAGCCGCGGGATCGGCCGCGTCGCCGCGGAGCACATCCTGCGCCGGTCTCCGGACGCGCACCTGCGCGTCGTGGCCCGCGGATCCTCCGGTGCGCGGCTCGTCGCGGAACTCGGCGCGGGCGGGCACAGGGTCTCGTACGTCGCGGCGGACCTCGGCTCGCTGGAGAGCGTCGGCTCGGCGGCCATCGGGATCCGCGACCGGCTCGACCGCGGTGAACTGCCGCCGCTGCGCGGCTTCGTGGGGAACGCGGGCATCCAGTACACGAACGCGCTCACCGAGGGACCCGAGGGGTTCGAGTCCACGTTCGCCGTCAACGTGCTCGCCAACCACCTGTTCGTCCGCCTGCTCCGGGACCGCTTCGCCGCTCCCGCCCGGATCGTGATCACCGTCAGCGACACCCACTTCGGCGACTTCCGGCACAACCTGGGCATGGTGCCCGGCCCGGTCTGGAGGTCCCCGGACGTCCTGGCCCGCACGGGTGCCTTCCCCGAGCCGCACACCACCGCCGCCGGGCGCACCGCGTACTCGACGAGCAAGCTGGCCGCCCTCTGCCTCGTGCACGAGTACGCGCGCCGCCTGCCGGCCGGGATCGACGCCGTTGCCTACAATCCCGGCTTCGTCCCCGGCACCGGTCTCGCCCGCAACGCGGACCCCGTCTCCCGGTTCGCGATGCGCCGCGTCCTGCCGGCACTGACCCTCACCCCGTTCGCCACCGGCCGCAGCGCCGCGGGCCGCTGCCTGGCCGACGTCGTCCTCGGCACGACCCGGGCGCCGACGGGCTCCTACGTCGACCGCGCCCGGGTGGCCCGCTCGTCGCGGGAGTCCTACGACCCACAGCGCGAAGCCGAACTCTGGGCTGCCGCCGAACAGTTCACCGAGGCGCACGCCGTCAGGACGGATGCGCGCTGAGGTGAGAATCGGCGTCCCGCGGTGCCACCGCCTCATCAGGTCACTTGTCCCGGACCCTTGACTCGGAGCCCATCCAGTCGCGATCCTCGTCGCATATCTTGCGCCGGTCATGACAATCCCGCCTTCGGGTCCCGGGATCGTCGGGCTCCTCGACCGCGCCACCCCGCCGACCGAGGGACGAGGGCAGTGACCATGAGTGGACGCCCGTACCGCAGGCGCAAAGACGTCACCGTCGTCTCGCTGCTCCTCCTCGTGCTGGCCATGGCCCTCGGCCCCACGCCGAGTTCGGCGGCCGGCACCGACTGGTGGGTGCCGGCCGCCCGGCCCGCGCCGGACTCCCAGATCAACGTCAGCGGCGAGCCGTTCACCGGCACCAACGCCGAGGGCGAGGTGCGCGGGTTCGTCGACGCGCACAACCACCTGATGTCCAACGAGGCCTTCGGCGGCCGGCTCATCTGCGGCAAGACGTTCTCCGAGGCCGGCGTGGCCGACGCGCTCAAGGACTGTCCCGAGCACTACCCGGACGGCACGCTCGCGATCTTCGACTACATCACCCACGGCGGTGACGGCAGGCACGACCCGGTCGGCTGGCCCACGTTCAAGGACTGGCCGGCGTACGACTCGATGACCCATCAGGCCAACTACTACGCCTGGGTGGAGCGGGCCTGGCGCGGCGGACAGCGCGTCCTCGTCAACGACCTCGTCACCAACGGCATGATCTGCTCGGTGTACCCCTTCAAGGACCGCGGCTGCGACGAGATGACCTCGATCCGGCTCCAGGCGAAGCTGACGTACGACCTCCAGGCCCACATCGACAAGATGTACGGCGGCCCCGGCAAGGGCTGGTTCCGGATCGTCCTCGACAGCGCTCAGGCCCGACAGGTCATCGAGCAGGGCAAGTTGGCGGTCATCCTGGGCGTGGAGACGTCCGAGCCGTTCGGCTGCAAGCAGATCCTGGACATCGCGCAGTGCAGCAAGGCCGACATCGACGCCGGGCTGGACGAGCTGTACGGGCTGGGCGTGCGCAGCATGTTCCTGTGCCACAAGTTCGACAACGCGCTGTGCGGGGTCCGCTTCGACGAGGACGGGCTCGGTACGGCGATCAACGTCGGCCAGTTCCTGTCGACGGGTACCTTCTGGCGGACGGAGAAGTGCACCGGACCGCAGAAGGACAACCCCATCGGCGGCGCGGCGACCGAGGCCGAGGCGGACCTCCCGGACGGCGTCGAGGTCCCGGAGTACGAGGCGGACGCCCAGTGCAACGTCCGCGGCCTCACGGACCTCGGCGAGTACGCCGTGCGCGGCATGATGAAACGCAAGATGATGCTGGAGATCGACCACATGAGCGTCAAGGCCACCGGCCGGGTGCTCGACATCTTCGAGGCCGCCTCGTATCCCGGCGTGCTCTCCTCGCACAGCTGGATGGACCTCAACTGGACCGAGCGGGTCTACGCGCTCGGCGGCTTCGTCGCCCAGTACATGCACGGTTCCGAGGAGTTCAGCGCGGAGGCGAAGCGCACGGACGCGCTGCGTGAGAAGTACGGCGTGGGATACGGCTACGGCACCGACTTCAACGGTATCGGCGACCATCCCGCCCCGCGCGGCGCGGACGCCGCCGACAAGGTCACGTACCCGTTCAAGAGCGTCGACGGCGGCTCCGTCATCGACAAGCAGACCACCGGTCAACGCACCTGGGACCTGAACACCGACGGGGCCGCCCACGTCGGCCTCGTCCCGGACTGGATCGAGGACATCCGCCGCGTCGGCGGCCAGGACGTGGTCGACGACCTCTTCGGCGGGGCGGAGTCCTACCTCGACACCTGGGGAGGGTCCGAGCAGCACCAGGCCGGGGTCAACCTCGCCAAGGGCGCCGCGGCCACGGCCAGTTCGGCGGAGTCGAACCCGGTCACCAGCTACGCGCCCGGCCGGGCCGTGGACGGCGACGACGACACCCGCTGGGCCAGCGACTGGAGCGACGACCAGTGGCTGCGGATCGACCTGGGCGCCACCCACCGCGTCGGACGCGTCACGCTCGACTGGGAACGCGCGTACGGGAAGTCGTACCGCGTCGAACTCTCCACCGACGGTGTGAGCTGGCGGACCGCCTGGTCCACGACCGCCGGTGACGGCGGTCTGGACACGGCCCGGTTCGCCGGCACACCCGCCCGCTACGTCCGTGTCCTGGGCCTCGACCGCGGCACCGACTGGGGATACTCGCTCCACGAGGTGGGCGTCCACAGCAGCTGACGGCCGACCTCGCCCGGCAAGAGCCCGGCAAGAGCACGAGAGCACGAGAGCACGAGGACAGGACGCGCATATGGCTCGGATGCCGTTGGTGGAACGGCGCCGACAGCTCACGGAAGCGGCGATCAGGGCGATGGCCCGGGACGGCGTCGCCAAGACGACGACCCGGTCCATCGCCGCCGAGGCGGACGTGTCCCTGAGCGTCTTCCACTACTGCTTCGACTCCAAGCAGGCCCTGATCGAGTCCGTGATCACCACCATCACCGACCACTACGTGACCCTGGTGAAGGAGGCCCTGCGCCCCAGAGCCACGCTCGAAGAGACCGTCCGGGCCGGCTTCCAGGCGTACTGGGACCACGTCCGCGCCCATCCCGACGAACACATGCTCACCTACGAGCTCACCCAGTACGCCCTGCGCCAACCCGGCTTCGAGCACCTGGCGCGACGCCAGTACGAGCTGTACGCCGACGCCTACACCGAGCTCATCGACCAGCTCCGCCAGGACATGCGCCTCCGACTCCGCGTCCCCGTCCCGGTACTGGCCCGCTACCTGGCCGCCATGACCGACGGCCTGACCCTCAACTACCTGGTACTCGGCGACGCGACCACCTGGACCGACATCCTCGACACGGTCACCGCCCACATCGCCGGACTGGTCGACGCCGACAGCACCTCGACGCCCCGGCCGGACGTCCTTCACTGAGGGGCGCCAGGTCCGTTTCCGGCGCAGGATGGGATGAGGAAACGACCATCTCGGGGGACTCTCCGACGGGAGGCCACCATGACGGCGTCGCAGAGCGGGGAAACCACCCGGGCGGGAGAAGGCAGGCCCCTGTGGGCCGGGATCGCCGGGATCCTGGCCGGCGCACTGATGATCGCCGGCCATGTCCTGACCTGGCGGACGCCGGACACCCAGGACGACGACGCGATCCGGGAGATCGTCACCTTCTACTCCAAGGACAGCAATCAGGCACTGTCCGTGACCTCCGCCCTGCTGCTGCTCGCGGCCGGGCTGGCGTTCCTGTGCTTCCTGCCGGTCCTGGTACGCGCCGCCGGCAGGCGCTCCACCTTCGCGCTCGCCGGCGGGATCGTTTTCGTCGTGCTCCTCATGATCTCGGCGATCGCCGGTAACGCCTACGGAATCACCGCGAGCAACGTCGACGTCTTCCGGGTCGTACCCGAGACGGCCCTGATCGCGATCCTGCTGCTGGAGGTGGCGTACGGGGGTCTCATCGCGGCGATGGTGGGCGCGGCCGTGCTGCTACTCGCCATCTGGCGCACCACCCGCGGCACGGAAGACATCAAGGTGCTGCCCTCGTGGCTGACCTGGGCCGCACTCGTCGTGGGTGTGCTGTGCCTGGCCGGGCCCTTCAGCGCCTGGCTGACGTCCATGCTGCTGGCACTGTGGCTGGTGGCGGCCGGCCTCGTGGTGATGCTGAAGCGAGCGTGAGGCCGGGCGAGGGCCGGTTCAGCGCAGGTCGAGCCGCATCAGGACGCGGGGGTGTCCGGCCAGCACCGACGTGGTGTCGGCGGCGTGGGTGAACCCGGCGCGTTCGAAGTTCTTCCGCAGTCCGGCGTACGCCATCGTCAGGTCGACCCTGGCGTCGCCGTTGTCGAGGGGGTACGCCTCGATCGCCGGTGCGCCGTGGGCGCGGGCGAACTCGACCGCGCCGGCGATCAGGGCGTGGGAGATCCCCTTCTTCCGGTGACCGGGGCGCACGCGGATGCACCACAGCGACCAGACCGGCAGGTCGTCGACGTGCGGGATCTTGCGGTTGCGCGCGAAGGAGGTGTCCGAGCGCGGTGCCACGGCGGCCCAGCCGACCGGCTCGTCGCCGTCGTAGGCGAGCACCCCCGGAGGGGGGCCCGTACGGCACAACTCGGCGACGTACTCACCGCGGGCCGGTCCGCGAAGCTCGTTGTTGAGCCTGGAGGGGATCCGGTAGCTCAGGCACCAGCAGACGTTGGCTCCGGGTGACTTCGGGCCGAGCAGGGTGCGGACGTCTTCGAACACCGAAGCCGGGCGAACGTCGATGGTCATACCACCACGATCTCAGGCCGGCGCGAAGGGGCGCAGTTCGTCCGCGCCTTCCCGCACCACGCCGTAGCTGTGCTCCGGCACCTCGTTCCAGACTCCGGGCAGGTCGCCCAGGGGCTCGGACACGACGAGACGTGTCTCCTCGGACAGCTCCTTGAGGTACGACACGTCGGGGTGCAGGGCACGTATGGAGTCGACGCGGCTGCTGTAGTACAGCGAGCGGGCGTCGCCCTCGCTGGCGTAGCGGAACGCCCAGACACTCTCGCCGTCGGTGGTCGCGATGGTCATCTGCAGCGGGGCGGCTATGCCGTGTGCGTGACCCGTGCGCTCGACCAGCCCGGCCATCCGGGCGACCGCCCCCGGAGGGTCGTCCTCGAGTCCCATGGTGAGCGCCAGGAAGAACATCACCTCGGAATCCGTGGACCCCTCGATGGCGGCGAACAGCGAGGGGTCCACGGCCAGGCAGAGGTCCCTGCGCATGGCGGGGAAGCCGGCGATGGCTCCGTTGTGCATCCACATCCAGCGGCCGTGCCGGAAGGGGTGGCTGTTGGTCTGCTGCACTGCCGTGCCCGTCGACGCGCGGATGTGGGCGAAGAAGAGCGAGGACCTGACGTGCCCGGCGATCTCCCGCAGATTGCGGTTGTTCCACGCCGGTCCGGTCTCGCGGAAGACGGCCGGGCTGCCGAGGTCCGCGTCCTGCGCGTACCAGCCGATACCGAAGCCGTCCCCGTTGGTCGTCTCCACGCCCATCCGGGAGTGCAGGCTTTGGTCGATGAGTGAGTGCGTGGGCTTGTACAGGATGGTTTCGAGGAGTTGCGGAGTCCCTGAGTAGACGAGCCACCGGCACATGGCGATCACCTCCGAGGCAGGTCGAGACGCGAGAGGACCGGGGCGGACACAGGGACCGGGCGCCACGACAGCTCCGGCCGCAGCGCTGCCGACGCCCTCCCGACCGACGTCGCGCCGGGACGGGCCCATGGGTACCACGGTCGCTCCTGAACGCGTTGATCGCATACGGACGCGTGCGAGCACCGTCTCCACCCCTGGGTGTGGGTGGAGACGAGCGTGCGCCGGCTCAGGACGAGCGCAGGGGAATGGTGTCGAGCAGTTCGGCGGCCATCCCGCGGGCGGGCGCCGCGGTCCGGTCGGCGATGCGGTGGAAGGTGTCGTGCGCGGGCTGCGCCGGCCAGTCGGCGGGGAGGTGCCGGGCGGGCAGGCGTGGGTCGGTGCGGATGATGTCGAGCCACTCGCTGATCAGACGCAGCCGGTTGCCGACCGGGTCGCCGGAGCCGGTGTCGAGCCAGGCGGTCCAGTGCTTGTCGAAGTCGGCGTACCGGGCGGCGACGCTGTCCAGGTCCCAGGTGTCGCGGATCATCAGGCCGACGTCGGTCGCGTCGTCGGCCGTGGCGTGGAAGATCTTGACGTGGGCGGCGAGGCCGAGTTCGGCGACGATGCCGGAGACGTCGACGTCACCGGGTGCGATCCACAGGCCGCTGTACAGCGCGCCGAAGCCCGACCAGGTGAGCCGGGAGCGCAGGTCGTGACGCTGGCGCTGCCAGGACTCGGGGAGGGAGAAGCCGAGGAGGGTCCAGGAGCCGTCCCAGTCGTCGTTGACGGCGCCGGTGTCCCACAGGCGCTTGCTTCCGTCCCGGAGGATCTCGGCGGCCTGCGGGGTGAGGCCGAAGTACATGCGACGTCCCTCGCGCTGGCGTTGCAGCAGACCGCGGTTGACCATACGGGAGAGGGTGGAGCGCACGGCCTGCTCGCCGACTCCGGCCCGGGCGAGGACGTCGATGATGCTGCCCGAGTACACGCACAGCGGCCCCTCGTCCAGAACGTGGTTGCCGAAGAAGGCGAGCATGAGCGACTGGGGGCGCAGCTGCGGTCCGCTGGGGGCGTCGACGGCGGTCTGCCGGAGTTCTTCGTGCACGTCGACCAGGGTACGGTCGCCCGCCGGAGCCCCCGCGGGCGACCGGGCGTCAGCCGCGGACGCGGTCGGCGGGGTGGGCGAGGTCATAGGGACGCGGGTAGGACGCGGGGCGGTAGTGCCCGTAGCGGGCGGGCGTGCTGGGGTCGGCCTCGGTGGCGCGGGCGTTGAGGGCGTCGGGGTCGGCGGCCTTCCAACGGCCGCTGGCGATGCGGTCCTCAAGGGTGTGCAGGGCGGCGATCTGCTCGCCGGGGCTGAAGGTGCAGTGGCCCGCGTTCTCGACGTAGGACTGCCGCAGCAGGGGAGCGGCGCCCGCGGCGGCGACCGCCCGGCGCAGGGCGCTTTCGGCCTGGACGGGGATGAGTCCGTCGCCGGTGGTGTGGATGTCCAACTGGGGTTTGGTCAGTCGGCCGGTGAAGGAGCTCGTACGGGCCATCTTCTCGGCCGCTCCCCGGTCGGCCTTGACGCGGGGTGCCTTGTTCAGCGCGGTGAGGTCGTCGCGCAGGGACAGGCCGGCCTTGGAGTAGAGCTCCGTGACCTCCTTGTGGAGCGGGGAGCGGTGGAGCATCGCCGTGTAGTCGACGCCGGTGTTCCACGACATGTTGCCGCCCACGCGGCCTTCCGCCTCCTGCCGCCAGGAGAACGCGGGGTAGAGGATCAGGCCCATGATCCCTTGGTACTGGTTGGCCTCCTGGGTGTCCCAGTCGGTGGGTGCCGGGCGGGGCTGGGCGGGGTTGTTCCAGCCGGGGATGTTGTGGAGCGCGGCGGCCAGTGCGATACGGGCCCGGCCGGTGCTGGTGGACTGTGCGCCGGTCACGGCCGCGGACAGGGTGTTCGCCGCCGCGGCGGCCTCGCTCTGGCTGCCGAGTCCCGTCAGCGGGATGCCGGAGTCGGGCGCGAGCAGGGTCCTCAGGGCGAACACCGGGTCGAGGGTGCTGTTCCAGTTCGCGACGCCGCCCTGCACCAGGCCGCACATGGAGAGGGATCCGTTGATGCGCTGCGGGTGGCGTTCGGCGATGGCGGTGGTGACGAGCCCGCCGTAGGAGGTGCCCCAGGCGATGGTCTCGCGGGCCGGGCCGAACCGGCCGGTGAAGGCGTCGAGGGTGGCGAGCTGGTCGGGCACCGCGTCCGTGACCGCCCAGCCGGTGGTGGCGTACGAGGAGCCGACGAGCGCGTAACCGGCGTTCAGCAGCAGGGACTTGGTGGCGTCGTCCGGGGCGTTCTGGGCGGGGTTGGGCGACCCGGCCGGGCGGTAGCCGTGGCTGTACAGCAGGACGGTGCCGTTCCAGCGCGCGGGTATGTCCATCAGGTAGGCGGCGCCGGACGGCAGCGTGCCCTCGACGTGAGCGGTGGAGTCGGCGGCGCGGGCGGCCGGGGAGATGGGGCCGCACAGGAGCAGAGCGGCCAGGACGACCAGGGTGCGGGTTCTGGTGCGGGTTTTCACGGGCGTGGCTCCCTTTCGGGTGGGCGGGCCGTGGGCGCCATCGGGTGCCCGCTCGGCGGGTTTCCCGGTGGCAGTGGGGAGGGGGCGAAGCTGTCGCAACCTCGCTTGTCCGGAGTGCTGACAGCGCGAAGGTAGGTGTGTAGATTGCCGCCGTCAAGAAAGTGCACAACATTCAGTGCTGAGTCGTGGTCGAGCAGCCGTGGCCCGTTCGCCGTTCAGCTGCCTCACTCATCGTCCGCACACCTCGTGACCAGGGCAGTTCATGCCACTCACGCCATCCACCCGTTTGCCTTCCGTCAGGAGGAGCCCATGCAAAGGCGCATTCTCGGGCTTGCCGCAGTACTGATCACCATCGTCGGCGCAGCCGGCTGCGGGTCCTCGGACTCGGGATCGAGCGGGCCGTCGGCCTCGAGCGGGGACAAGACCGCCACGGTGAAGGTCGGCATCATCCCCATCGTCGACGTGGCGCCGCTCTATCTGGGACAGAAGAAGGGCTTCTTCGACAGCCGCGGCATCAAGCTGGAGATGGTGAGCGCCCAGGGCGGCGCGGCCATCATCCCCGGCGTGGTGAGCGGCCAGTTCCAGTTCGGGTTCAGCAACACCACGTCGCTGATGATCGCCCAGGTCAAGGGAGTTCCGGTCAAGTCCGTGGCCAACGGCGCGGCCTCCAACGGCAAGGTCGGTGGCGACGTCACCGGAGTGGCCGTGAAGCAGGACAGCTCGATCAAGTCGGCCAAGGACCTCGCCGGGCGCACGGTCGCGGTGAACACCCTGCAGAACATCGGGGACACGACGGTGCGCGAGTCGGTCCGTCAGGCCGGCGGCGACCCGTCGAAGGTCAAGTTCGTCGAGATCCCGTTCGACCAGATGCCGGCCGCGCTGGACGGCGGGCGGGTGGACGCCGCCTGGATGGGCGAGCCCGCGATGACCATCGCCAAGGGCCAGGGTGCCCGCGTGGTGGCCTCGCCGTTCGCCGAGACGGACCCCAAGCTCACCGTGGCGACGTACTTCACCTCGACCCAGGTGCAGCAGCAGAACCCCGACCTGGTGAAGAAGTTCACCGAGGCCATGGCCGAGTCGCTGCAGTACGCCTCCGACCACCCGGACGAGGCGCGTCAGATCCTCGCCACCTACACCAAGATCAGCGGCGATGTGCAGCAGAAGCTCACGCTGCCCAGCTGGCCGGCGAGCGTCGACATGGCCTCCCTGCAGAAGCTGGCCTCCCTGAGTGAGAAGGACGGCCTCTTCGGCGACAAGAAGCCCGATCTGGACGCCCTGTTCAAGTGAGCCACCACGACCTCACCCCTGTGATGGCGCCCGCTGCCGGGCCGGCCATCGGTTCCGGCAGCGCCTCCGGCCGGCGCCGCCCGTTTCCCACCGCTGCCCTGCGCGGCCTGGCCGGACTGGCCGGCCTGGTCGCCGTACTCGAGGTACTGCCGCACGTCGGACTGGTGTCCGCCGATTACCTGCCCCCGGCCTCGGAAACCGGTCGTGCCCTGTGGCAGTTGCTCGCCGAGGACCCGTTCTGGACCGCGCTCGGCGACACTCTGACGGGCTGGGCGCTGGGCCTGGCCATCGCGGTCGGGGCGGGCGTGGTGGCCGGGGTGGCCATCGGCTCCGTGCCCCTGCTGCGTGCCGCGACCGCCTCCACCATCGAGTTCCTGCGGCCGATCCCGTCCGTGGCCCTGATCCCCGTCGCGGTGCTCATGTACGGGACGGACCTGCGGTCGAAGCTGCTTCTGGTGGTGTACGCCTCCTTCTGGCAGGTGCTCGTCCAGGTGCTGGCAGGCATGCAGGACGTCGACCCGGTCGCCGACGACACGGCCCGGAGCTACCGGCTGGGCAGGTGGGGGCGGGTACGGCACGTCATGTGGCCGACCGCGCTGCCTTACGTGATGACGGGCGTACGGCTGGCTGCCACGGTGGCTCTCGTCCTCGCCGTCACCGCCGAACTGGTCATCGGCTCCCCGGGGTTGGGGCGCGAGCTCGCCGTCGCGCAGTCCTCCGGCGCCGTACCGCAGGTCTACGCCCTGGTGCTGGTCACGGGGCTGCTCGGGGTCGCCATCAACCTCATCGCACGGGCGGTGGAACGCCGGGCGCTGCACTGGCACCAGTCGAACCGCAGGAGAGGGGCCGAGGGATGACCGTCCACACCGTGATCCGGCGCGCCCTGCTCGCCGGCGGCCTGCCCGGAGCCCTGTTCGCCCTGTGGTGGTTCACCAGCGCCGGCAGCACCGACTTCTATCTCCCGCCGCTCTCCACCACCCTCGGAAAGTTCGGCGAGGTCTGGACACCCGAGCGGCTCCGGTCGGACGTCCTGCCCAGCCTGCTCCGGCTCACCGCCGGCTACCTCCTCGCCGTGGTCGCCGGAGTGGGACTCGGGCTGGTGGTGGGCATGGGCAGGGTCGTACGGGACGTACTGGAGCCGGTCCTGGAACTCTTCCGTGCCATCCCGCCACCCGTACTCGTACCGGTGATCATGCTGTTCGCCGGCATCGGCGACACCATGAAGGTGATCGTCATCGTCAGCGGCTGCATGTGGCCGATCCTGCTCAACACCGTCGAGGGCGTCCGCGCCGTCGACGAGGTGCTCAGCGACACCTGCCGGTCCTACGGCATCACGGGACCGACGCGCCTGTGGCACCTGGTGCTCAGGTCGGCGAGCCCGCAGATCGTCACGGGCATGCGGCAGGCACTGTCGATCGGGATCATCCTGATGGTCATCAGCGAGATGTTCGCCTCCAGCAACGGACTGGGGTTCACCATCGTCCAGTTCCAACGCTCCTTCGCCATCCCCGAGATGTGGAGCGGCGTCCTGCTGCTCGGCCTGCTCGGCTTCCTCCTCTCCCTGCTCTTCCGATTCGCCGAGAACCGCGCCCTGGCCTGGTACCACGGCCTGCGCCGCGCACAGCGCAACCCCTGACAAGGAGACGTCGATGCTCGACGTACAGGACCTGCAGAAGATCTACACCGGCCGCCACCGCAACGTCGAGGCGCTGCGCAACCTCACCTTTCACATAGCCGCGGGCGAACTGGTGTGTCTGGTCGGTCCGTCGGGCTGCGGCAAGACCACCCTGCTCAAGTGCATGGCGGGACTGCTCACTCCCACCAGTGGCGAAGTGCGCCTGGACGGCCGCCCGGTCGACGGGCCGCCGCCCGGTATGGCGGTCGTCTTCCAGGAGTACGGCCGCTCCCTGTTCGCCTGGATGAACGTACGGGACAACGTCGCCCTGCCGCTGCGCCGCAAGAAGCTCGGAAAGGCACGTGAGCGCGAGCTGGTCGACCACGCCTTGGAAGTGGTCGGTCTCGCCGACGCCCACCAGGCGTACCCGTGGCAGCTGTCCGGAGGGATGCAGCAGCGCGTCGCCATCGCCCGCGCCGTCGCGTACGAGCCCAAGGTGCTGCTCATGGACGAGCCCTTCGCGGCGGTCGACGCGCAGACCCGCGCCGACCTGGAGGACCTCATCCGGCGCCTGTGGCGCGAACTGGGCGTCACCGTCCTGTTCGTCACCCACGACATCGACGAGGCGGTCTACCTCGGACAGCGCACCCTCATCCTGTCCACGTCCCCGACCGTCGTGCAGGAGGACCTCACCATCGACCTCCCCGACGAACGCGACCAGTTGCACACCCGCTCCAGCCCCCGCTTCGCCGAACTCCGCGCCCACGTCTACGAACAGATCCAGCGAGCCAAGAGGCACAGCGGCGACGTGAACGGGACGCAGGTCGCGGACCGGATGCCGCAGGCGGCCGAGACGAAGGCGCAGACCGAAGTGGTCGGTTCCGAGTAGGTCGTCGGCGGCTGCCGCTCGCACGGCCGAAATCGGCCGGGTGAGCGGCAGCCGCCGCTCACCCGGCGCGTGGCCTGCCCGGGTTCCGCCGGGCGTGGTGAGGCTGCCGGTCAGCGGCGCAGCTTCACCTTGTTGATCGCGGCGACACCGAAGGCCGCGAGTGCGATCTGGATGATCCACTCGACCCAGTCGACGCCCTCGGTGTCGGCGACGTCGAGGCCGGACGCGATGCCGGTTCCGATGAACGCCGCGATGATGCCGATCCCGATCGTCCAGAGGATGCCTATCCGCTGACGGCCGGGGACGACGAGTCGGCCGAGAACACCGATCACGATACCGATGACAATTGCGCTGATGACGCCTGAGATCTCCATGAGCGGTCCGTCACCCCTCACTCGTTGGTGACGGACGAGTGCCCCATCGGGAAAACATCAGTCCGTGCTGACGTTCCGGCTGTCCCCCGGTCAGGCAGGGGGCTGTTTCCAGGACAGAGCCGGGGGACCGCCGGAGCGAGATACGGCAGCGACGTCCATAGCGTTCCGGTGCATGAGGACTTGCCGCGTCGGCCGTCCGGTGAGGAGCCGCACCCCATCGAGTACCCCGACCTGTTCGCCGCCTCCTACATCGTCGCCGGCCAGTGGGATCTCACGAAGGTCGAGCCGCTGGCCGACGACAAGCTGCGGATCGTCGTGGCCCAGGTCGACGACAACGCCTATCCCGGCGAGAACAAGATCACGTCCGCGCTGGAGAAGGAGGGCGCCGAAGTCAGCCGCGCCGTCTGGGACGGAGGGGCCACCGCCGCGCAGTTCGCCACCGACGTGGCGGCCATGGCCGCCAAGGGCACATCCATCAACTACGCGGCATTGAAGAAGGGCACCGTCGTGCCTGCCGGCGAGACCGACAACTCCATCAGCAACCACCTGAGCACCTGGACGATCGCCTACAACATCGAGGGCATCCGCGAGTGGATCTTCCAGCAGCATAGGTGAGCCGCATGCAAGGCATCTCCACGCATGATCCCGATGCGTGTGTGATCACCGCGCGTCATTGAAATACTCCGGCCGTGGATACGAGTGCGAGGACAGACGGGCTCCGGCCGGTTCGACCGGATCGGGCGGCGCCTGCGATCGGAGCGGGCCGTCCCGTGGAATGGGCGCTGCGGTCGGCGGAACCGGCGGATGTCGAGGCGATCGCGGAGCTCCGGGCGACGGTGATGCGCCCGGACCTGGAGCGATTGGGACGGTTCGACGAGCATCGAGTCCGACAGCGGCTGCGGGACTCCTTCGCCCCGAGGCACACGTCGGTCATCGTGGCCGACGGCGCCTTCGCGGGCTGTGTCGCGGTGCGTCCGGCTGAGGACGGGCGGTGGCTGGAGCACTTCTATCTCGCTCCGGATCTGCAGGGCCGCGGGGTCGGTTCGGCCGTCCTGCGGTACCTGCTGGGCCGGGCCGATGCCGACGGCGCGCTCGTCCGCCTGAACGTCCTGCGGGGCAGCGCCGCCCGGCGACTGTACGAGCGGCACGGGTTCACCGTGGAGGCTCAGGACCCGATCGACGTGTACATGGTGCGACGGCCGGACGAGGGCGCCCTCGGCACGTGAGGCCCTGGGCACGCCCGGATCCTCGAAGTCGTCGGCCGGGTCCCGGACGATGCCGATCCGGCGCATCACTGCCCGGGAACGTCGGTTGCCGACGGTCGTGGCAACCGCCACCCGATGTCCACCCCCGTGAACGGCATGTCCTCGTCCACCTCGTCCAGGCCGACGCGGCCGACGAACTCACCGCTCTCCCGTGCTGCGAGGCCCACCACCCGAACCTCGGCGTTCATCGCCGACCAAGGTCCGAGGCGATCAGGGTGTCGATCGGTGATGTCGAATCCCGCGGTGCTCGCCCATGCCCGCCGCGCCGCGCCGATCTTCTTTCCGGCCCGGGACGGCGTGCGGCTCTGTCGTGGTCAAGGAGTCGCGCAGCAGGTCCCGCAGGGTGAGCGCAGCCGGTAGCGGGGCAGCAGGCAGCGCCACATGTACGGTCCGGCGCAGGGCCGGGTCGGTGAGGCGGCACAGGACGAGTTCGTCGGGGACCGCCCAGGCGGCCAGCGAGGGGACCAGTGCCACCCCGAGTCCGGCAGCCGCGTAGCCGAACTTCGCGGACCACTCCGCGATCCGGATGATCTTCCTGGGGGTGAAGCCCGCCCGCGAGCAGGCGTCGGCGAGCATCGTGGGACGGTCGCCGTACGCGTTCTGGAGCCAGGGCTCGTCGCGCAGTTCCCACAGGTCGACCGTCCTGGCGTCGGCGAGGCGGTGCTCGCGGGGGAGAGCGACGAGGAGCTCGTCCTCGCACAGCATCGTCGTCGTGACACCGTCGGCCGGCGGCAGACCGGACGGGTAGTCGCTGACGACGGCGAGATCCAGCGCTCCGTCCGTGAGGCGCTCCACCAGCGTGTGGGTCGGGCCCTCGACCGCGACGACCTCGACATCCGGCCGGGCGTCCCGGAGGGCCCGCAGTGCGGTGGGCACCAGCGAGATGTTGGCGGTGGCGAACGCGCCCATGTGCAGCAGCCCGCCGTGCCCCGCGTGCAGCACGGCGAGCTCCCGTTCCGCCCGCGACAGCCGGTCGAGCACCTCCATGGCGTGCCGGTGCAGCGTACGGCCGGCGGGGTTCAGCCGTACGCCCCGAGGAAGCCGTTCCAACAGCGGTCCGCCCGCCTGCTGTTCAAGCGTGGCGATCCGTCGGGACACCGCGGACTGCGTGTAGTTGAGCCGGACCGCTGCTTTCGTGAACGATCCGGTCTCGGCAACGGCCACGAGCAGCCGCAGTGCGTCGATCTCGAACACGTTCCTCCCTCCCTCAAGGTCCTCATCCGGCCACCACCATCGTGCCCGACACATTCCTCAAGCGCATAGATCCCATGCAATCCAGTCGCTGGTGGAATGCCTTGCCTCACCCTAACGTCGTTCACGCGGCGGAGCCTCGGAGGGGGAGCGAGCTCCGCCGCACCCAATGGCCGATGAGACCCGAGGGGCCAAGTGTGTTGTTGTGCGGGGGAGTTGGGATGGGGCGGGACCGGTGAACCGGGGGCCTGCGCTCACGTTGCCGGCGATGCTGGCCGATCTGGAGGACCTCGTGCTGTGCGAGTCCTTCTCAGCGGACCATGCGGCGCTGGCGCGGAGCGCCGAGGTGGTCGGTGCCCTCGGGACGAGGCTGTTGGGGGCCCCGCCGGAGACGATCGTGATCGACGGTGTGACCCATCTGCGGTGGAGCTTCGGCACTCCGCGGGTCCTGCTGATGGGGCACCACGACACGGTGTGGCCCATGGGCTCGCTCCAGAAGCACCCTTGGTCGGTTGCCGGCGGGATCGCCCGCGGCCCCGGGGTCCTGGACATGAAGGCCGGCCTGGTGCAGTTGTTCCACGCGCTGGCCTCCCTGCCCTCCCCGGACGGAGTGTGCGTACTGGTCAACGGGGACGAGGAAGTCGGCTCCGCGACCTCCCGGCCGCTGATCGAGGAATCCGTGCGGGGATGCGCGGCCGCCTTCGTGCTGGAGGCGTCCGCGGACGAGGGGGGTGCCCTCAAGACTGCCCGCAAGGGCACTTCGCGATACGAGGTCGTGGTGCACGGCCGAGCCGCGCACGCCGGTCTGGAACCGCACAAGGGAGTCAACGCCGCGGTCGAGGCCGCTCACCAGGTGCTGGCCGTCGTCGGCCTCGGGGACTCGACGGGCGCCGTCGGTGTCGCCCCTTCAGCTCTGGGCTTCGCGACCGTCACGCCCACCCTGCTGTCGGCCGGCAGCGCGCGCAACACGGTGCCCGCGCTGGCGCGGGTGTCGGTGGACGTGCGAGCGCCGACCAAGGCGGCACAGGACCGTATCGACGAGCTCATGCGAGGGCTCACTGCCCGGACGCCCGGAGCCCGGCTGGAAGTGCTGGGCGGCAGGCAACGGCCGCCCATGGAACCGGAGTCCTCCGCCGGACTGTTCGCCCTCGCCTCCCGGCTCGCCGCGGAACTGGACCAGGAACCGCTGCGGGGGAGCGCCGTCGGCGGTGCCTCGGACGGCAACTACACCGCGGCGGCGGGCTGTCCGACGCTGGACGGCCTGGGCGCCGTGGGCGGTGGCGCGCACGCGGACACCGAGTACGTCGAGGTCGCGCAGATGATCCCCCGCACCCGGCTGCTCGCCCACCTCATTGATCACACGACCGGCTGAAGCGGCCTTGACGAGTGCCGCCCCGAAACGAAACCGAGGCTTCTGTATGAGCGTGCCGGCTTCCCCATCCTCTGAAGTCGCCCGACTGGCGTCCCGTAAGGGCTTCGGCCGGCTCGAACACACCTTCACGCCAAGGAGGGAGGTCAACGTGCAGGAGAAGTACCGGGGACTGTTCATCGCCGCGTCTGTGACCGGCATCGCCTGCCTTGCGACCGGAGGCGTCCTGCTGTGGGTCTTCGTGACCTGGGCGCTGGGTACGTACCCCTTGCTCTTCAGCGCACTGGCCATCGGTGCCCTGTTGAACAGCCCGAACTTCCGGAAGAGACTCGGCGACCGACGCCTGCACCTTTTCGAGGAGGGGCTGCTCGTGGAGAGGGGCGGCGGGCGGCTGTTCGCGGTCCGATGGGACCAGGCGATCCATTATCAGGTAACCGTGCAGGAAGTGATCAACTACAAAGGGACGAAGACCCCTTTCAACACCGTGCACAACTCCACCCTGGTGGCGCCCGACGGCACCAAGGTGGAGATCACGAGCTCCTTCGCCGGCTTCGGGACCTGGCTGCCCCTGATCTCCGAGGCCATCGCCCGCGCCCAAGCCCAGAAGGTGTGGGACGCGGTCCGGGAGGGGCGGCGGGTGGACTACGGCCCGTTCGGCCTGGGCGCCACCGGTATCTCCACCGAACGCCAAGGGACCCTGCCCTGGTCGGCCGTCGAGTCGATCGACGTCCGCGAGGGCTTCGTGGTCGTGCGCCGGCACGGTCAGCCCAAAGCCTGGGCGGTTGTCGAGGTCAAGAAGGTGCCGAATCTCCTCCTCTTCCTGACCATCGCCTCGAACCTCTACGGGTGACGCGAGTGCACGTGGCGGCGGGCGCATGCACAGCCGCATGTGCCCCGCACGCGGCCGGGACCGCGTGCGGGGCACCGGGTCAGCTGAACGGGTCCAGTGTGAGGTAGGCCTGCCGGGGGTTGCCGTCGTGGACGAGGGACTCGTGATGGCCGACGTCGTCGAAGGCGAAGGCGTATGCCTTTCCGTCCGCCATCTGCGCATGGATGAGCCGCGCGTAGTGATTGGTGACGGCGTCCTGGTAGAAGGCGGCCGCCGAGGCGTCGGGCTGGTTGGGGTTGGCCAGCAGCGTGGAGCGGTTGAAGCCTGCGCACAGGGTGCGCGAGATCGGCCCGCGCACCGCGTCGTTGGGCGCGTCGAGGAGCCGGTGGCAGCCGAAGATGCTGTTCGCGTCCGGCTTCTGGAAGCTGGTGACGACGGCGCCGGAACCGTTCGTGAAGTTCATGACGTTGCCGGAGACCCGGCCGTAGTACTTGGTGTTCGGCTGGTCGGCGAACGGCGTGACCGTCAGTGTCGTCGACGCGTACTTCTGCCAGACGCGGTTGACGTAGTCGTCCATCACGGAGGCGGACAGGGCCCCGGTCTCCAGCCCGTACCCGGGTGCAAGCGCACGTAGTGGCGTCCCGTCGGACCGGGTCTGGATCAGGTTCCCCCAGCCGCCCGACTGCCCGCGCAGGCCGTTGAGGACCGCGTTGTATCCGCCCGCCTTGAGATGACCGGTGTTGACGGTGCTCCCGTCGGCGCGCTGCACACCGACCGCGTACGGCGCGGAGAACATGTCCACCTGGGTGCTGTTGAGCCACAGCCCGGCGTCGTTGAGCGTGTACTCCGACCAGTTGAACAGGATGTTCCGGTTGGGGTCGCTCGGGTTCTGCACGGCGGGCTGCACCAGGCCGCCGGTGGTCAGCTTGAAGACGAGCTTCTGCCCGTAGGAGAAGTAGATCCGACCGGAGAACTTGGGTATCTGGATCGTCATCGACTGTCCTGCGGCCGGTCCGGGGATGGCTGCGTCCGGTGCCGGTGTGGGCGGGTTGCCGCCGGCGGGCCAGGGGTGGAACGTGCCGCCCGCGTCGGCCCAGCCCTGCTGGCCGGTCGAGAGCAGGGTGCCGAGGTTGTAGATGTAGACCGGTTCGCCACGGCCGGAGCTGTTGGTGATCTTCAGAGGGATCGTGGCGGGCACCGCCTGCGCGGGCGACGGCGCCGCGAAGGCAAGCAGCGCGCCCAGCAGGGCGGCTACCGCGGCCAGGGCTGCGAGTGGGTGTTTTGTGGGTTTGTGGAGCACTCTCGACCTCCGTGCGAGTGGGGGGAATCGAGCAGAAGCGGCTTGGTCCGTACCTATTGAGAGCGCTCTCAGGGTGGCGCTGGGATGAGGACATGTCAATGCGTAGGGCGTGGAGGCGTGTTGCCCCCGTTCAGCCGCGCCCGGTGTCGTCCGGACGGCGGATCCGAGGCGGGGCGGCGCACGGCACAGTGGAACTGTGAACGCAGACGACAGGAACATCCTGGCCCGGGGACGCGTGGCGACCAGGCTTCCAGCCCAGAACCTTGAGCGGGCGCGGCGCTTCTATGCCGAGCAGCTCGGTCTGGAGCCCGTCGACGAACGGCCCGGTGGGCTGCTGTACCGGTGCGGAGGCACGGACTTCGCCTTGTTCAAGTCGGCGGGAGCCTCGCCCGGCACCTTCACCCAGATGGGATGGGAGGTCGACGACATCGAGACCGTCGTGTCCGAACTCAGGGAGCGGGGCGTGGTGTTCGAAGAGGTCGACCTGCCCGGGCTCCGAACGAAGGACGGAATCGCCGACATCGACGGGAACTACCCGAGCAAGGGAGCCCGGGGTGAACGGGCCGCCTGGTTCCGTGACAGCGAGGGCAACATGCTGGGCATCGGTGAACCGGTCGTCTGAGCAGAGCGCTGCGGTGGCGTACAACTCCCGTGTGCCCGGCATCCGCTGGCCGCGTCGGTCGGCACCGGTGTCCGAGGTCAGGTCCCCCAGGTGATGAGCCGGAGACCAGCGCGTGCTCCAGGGTTGCCTGCTCGCAGGTCGTGTCCGGCGGCGCATGTAGGCGGGCATGCGCCGAAGCATGTCCGAGAGCTGCGCCAGCGTTTGCCGGCCGGGTACGGATTCTTGCTGCGGTCGGTGTCGAAGACCTCCCGCAGCACCGGGGTCAGGGGTTCGGCGTCGGCGAATTTTCGTTCAGCGGTGCCCATCCGCACGGTGGCCTCCGGGATGCACGGAGCAGCCACAGGGCGCAGCGATATCGCGGCGCTCCTTGCCTCTACCGCGCCGGAGTGGACCACGGCGGCTGTCCATGTGGACGAATACGATCAGGCCCTGGAAGCCGCGCATCAGGTCGGCTTCCCCCTGTTCTGCAAACCGGCCTCACCACCTGGACCTGATCCGTACCGGACAGCGCCGCCCTCGACTCGCCCGTCGCGGGCGGCTTCCTGCTACTGGGGCAATGCTGCGACTGCCGCGGCACTGCGCCGGGCGGTCAGGAAGAGGCCTGCCGCGACGACGGCCGAGGCCAGGCCGAGCAGGCCGACGGCGGCGGCCAGGGTGCCGAGGGCGGACTCGGCCGCGATCAGCACCAGGGGGCAGATGAACTGGCCGATGAAGAAAGACGCGGTCCACAGGCCGGTGCCACGGCCGCGGTCGGCGAAGTCCAGCCTGGACATGGCGATGGTGAGCAGGGAAGGCAGCAGGAGACCGGTGCCGAGACAGTTGAGTACGGCGCCGACGATCAGCAGCGGCGCGCTGTTGGCGAGCCACATCACCGCGAACCCGGCCGCGCACAGGGCGAAGACGTGTGGCAGCCGGGGCGCCGGTGCCCCGCGCAGCTTGGCGAAGGTGATCGCGCCGGCCACGGTGGCGGCGCTGGCGATGGCTGTGGCCAGCCCGATCGCGCTGGTCGCCGTCACGCCGAGGTCGTCCAGCAGATAGGACATCTCCACCGGGACGGTGTAGAAGACGAGGGCCCCGAACACGGTGAGTCCGCAGATTCCGGCCAGCTGCCGGAAGGGGAACGAGCGCTTCGGGGCGCCCGCGGTGTCCGTGCTCTCCCCGTCCTCGGCGGCGGCACCGGTGGCCGCGGTCGGCCTCGGCAGCCCGATGGCCATGAGCGGGGCGATGAGCAGGCTGACGGCGTAGATCCAGAACGGGGTCCGCCAGCCGGCCGACCCCGCGGCACCGCCGATGACGAAGAACGCGGTCGCGGAGGCGGAGGCGCACATGGTCTGGAGGGCGAGGTAGCGGTCCCGTACCCGACCGCTGTAGTAGTCGCCGATCAGTGTGGTGCAGCAGGTCATGATGGCGGCCTCGGCGACACCGACCAGGGCACGGCTGGCCACGATGGCGCCCAGCGACTCCAGCCACAGCGGGGCGGTTCCGAAGATCGCGTACAGCACGGTCGCGGCGATCAGCAGGCGCTTGCGGCCGAGCCGGTCGACGATGACGCCCGCGAAGGGTGCCAGCAGGCCCAGCGCCAGGGCCGGGACGGTGAGGGCCATCGGGACCAGGGCGCCTGCGCCGGGCACGTCGGCGAAGTGGTCCTGCATCTTGGGCAGCACGGGGGCGATCAGGACGGCCCCGAGGATCGGCAGACAGCTGCCGGCCATGAGGAGAGCGACGCGCAGCCGGTGCGCGGCACCGGACGTCGGAAGGATCGCACCGGACGGCGGCACTGGTTCCGCGTAAGCGGGCGGGGACGATGGCGATGGCGATGGCACGGAAGCGGGCATGCGGGAACTCCATGTGGCGAGGGGAGGGACGACACGCCATCGGGACACGGAGCCCCGGGGAGAGGAGCGTGCGGAGGATCTGGCGTTGACTATGAGTGAGCGGCCAGGCCCTGCCTAGCCTCTGTCCGATCGATCTCCCGGATCGCGATCATCCTTGCCGTGGATGCTCTCGGCGACCCGGGCCGCTGTCTCCCGCAGCCAGATGTGCGCCGCGTCATGCGTGTGCACCGGGTGCCACCACAGGGCTTCCCGGAGCGGCACGGCGTCGTAGGGCGGTTCCACGACCCGGACGGGAACGAGTCCGTCCAGCCGGTCGGCGAGATGCCCCTGGATCAGGGCGACGCGGCGGGTGCCCGCGACCAGGAGGGGCATCAACTGGAAGCTGTCGACGGAGACTTCGACGCGCGGCTCGATACCGAGCATGGCGATCTGACGGGCGGCGGGTGCGTCGTATGTGCGCTGGTACGTCACCCACGGCAGCCGGGCCAGGTCGTCGAGGGTGAGCTGCTCGCCGACCTCGGGGTTGTCGTCGGCGACGAGGTACACCCAGCGGTCCCGGTAGAGCTCCACGGCGGGAAAGTCGCCGATGATGCCGTGCGGCAGCAGCAGCCCGTCGGCGGTGCTCAGCAGCGCCCCGGTGTTCTCGGTGATGTCCGTCGGGGGCTGCTTGAAGCGCAGCCTGATCCCCGGTGCCTCGGTGTGGACGACGCGGGCGAGTTCGGCGCCGAAGACGGCCACCGCGTAGTCGGAGGCGAGCAGGGTGAACTCGTGCTCCTCATGGGCGGGGTCGAACACCGCCTGGCTGGTGAAGACGCGTTCGAGCAGGTCGCAGGCGGTGGCGGTGCGGTCGAGGAGGGCCAGGCCGAGGGCGGTCAGTTCGTAGCGTCCGCCGACCCTGGAGAGCAGGTCGTCGTCGAAGTGGCGGCGTAGCCGGGCCAGGGCGGCGCTCATGGCGGGCTGGCTGAGCCCGATCCGCCGGCCCGCCCTGGTGACGTTGCGCTCCTCCAGGAGGGCACGCAGGGCGACGACGAGGTTGAGGTCCAGGCTGGCCAGGTTCACGCGAGATCCCTGTACGGAGTAGGAGATTGCGCCTGGGTATTCGCCGCCTGGATGTCCGGCATCCAGAGAATCGATTTCCCTGATCGCAGGGTACGGGCCAGATTAGTGGCACCGCAATCGGGAGGACATCTCCGTGAAATCCGCAGCCACGTCGGCGCCCCTCTTCGCCGGCCCCTTCGCCATCGGCACTCTCTCCGCTCCGGGCGGGGCCGCGTTCCCCGGCCTCGTGGTGCCGGACGGCCGCGTGCTCGACCTGCGTACGGCACTGGGCGAACCCGCGCTGACCGCCCTCGCTCTCCTGGAGCGCTGGGACGAGGAACTGCCTCGCCTGCGGCGCCTCGCGGACGAGCCGGCCGATGACTGGCTGCCGCTGGACGACCTCTTCGTGCACGCGCCCGTCCAGCCCCGGCAGATCTTCCAGTCCGGCGCCAACTACCGGCAGCACGTGATCGACCTGGAGGTCGCGCACCGATCCCCGGACGACCCGCGCACCGTCGAGGAGGCCCGCGCCGAGATCGCGGCGATCATGGACAGGCGGGCCGCCGAGGACCTCCCGTACGTCTTCATCGGCCTGCCGACCACGATCACCGGCCCCTACGACGACGTCGTACTGCCCTCCTGGGCCAAGAAGCCCGACTGGGAGCTGGAGCTGGCCGCGGTGATCTCCCGCCCCGCCCACCGGGTCGCGGTGGAGGAGGCCCTGGAGTACGTCGCGGGTTACACCATCGCCAACGACCTCACCGACCGGGCCACCGTCTTCCGCCGGGACATGCCCGCCATCGGCACCGACTGGCTGCGCTGCAAGAACGCTCCTGGCTTCACCCCGCTCGGCCCCTGGATCGTCCCGGCCGGGTCCGTCGCCGACCCGTCCGACCTGCGGGTCACCCTGAAGCTCAACGGCGAGACGATGCAGGACGAGTCCACCAAGGACATGATCTTCGGCGTGGCCCGGATGGTCTCGTACATTTCCCGGACCGCCCAACTCCTGCCCGGCGACCTGGTGTTGACCGGCAGCCCGGCCGGGAACGGCATGCACTGGGGTCGGCTGCTGCGCGACGGCGACGTGATGGACGGATCCGTCACGGGGCTCGGCGCCCAGCGCACCCGCTGCGTCGCGGAGGACGCGTCGTGATCGACCGCACGACTGTGCCTGACGCGAAAGACGCCGAGGGCGCGATCGCCGAGGCCGCCAAGAGGTACTCGAACTGGGGTCGTTGGGGTGAGAACGACGTCCTCGGCACCCTCAACTTCCTGGACGCCGAAAAGCGCCGCGAGGGCGCGGCCCTCGTCCGCGAAGGCGTCAGCTTCTCGCTCTCCCAGCGTTTCGACATGAACGGCCCGCAGAAGGGCTGGCGGCGGCGTACGAATCCGGTACACACCATGCTCGACACCGGCACCGACGCCGCCCTGGGCAACCAGGGTTTCCCGCACGGCCTCGGCGGCGCCGACGACGTGATCGCGATGCCGCTGCAGTGCTCCACCCAGTGGGACGGCCTCGGCCACATCTTCGACCACGGCAAGGCATGGAACGGGCGGGCCGCCGAGAAGGTCGTCACCTCCGACGGCGACCTCGTCACCGGCATCGAGCACATGGCGCCGTACGTGGCCGGGCGGGGCGTCCTCCTCGATGTGGGCCTGGTCGTCGGCCGGAACGGCGAACTGTCCGACGGCTTCGCCATCACCGAGGAGCACCTGACCGCCACCGCCGAGGCGCACGGCGTCACCGTCGGCCGCGGCGACCTCGTCCTCGTCCGCACCGGACGCCTGGCCCGCGCCAAGCGCGACGGCTGGGGCGAGTACGCGGGCGGGCCCTCGCCCGGGCTGAGTTTCACCACCGCCGGCTGGCTGCACGGCAGCGAGATCGCCGGGATCGCCACCGACACCTGGGGTTTCGAGGTTCGGCCCAATGAGTTCGACCACGCCTTCCAGCCGCTGCACCAGGTCGCCATCCCCAACATGGGCCTGCTCATAGGCGAGATGTGGGATCTCGACGCCCTGGCCGAGCACTGCGCGGCCGACGGGCGGTACGAGTTCTGGCTCACCGCCGCTCCGCTGCCCATCACCGGAGCCGTCGGCTCCCCCGTGAACCCGATCGCCGTCAAGTAACGCCCCGGACCGGCCGAGTGGGCCGCCCCGACAGCCACACCCGTCCGGCTCGCACCACCACCCCTGCCGCTCGAAGTCGCGCGGCCGCACCGCAGGGAGACCCCATGACCGACCCCCGCCCCCGCACCGTCCTCGTCATCGGCGGCGGTGCCTCCGGCAACGCCGTGACCGTGCTGCTGCGGCGAGCGGGCATCACCGTGGACCTGATCGAGGCCAAGTCCGACTGGAACGTCCTCGGCTCCGGCATCACCCTCCAGGGCAACGCGCTGCGCGTGCTGCGCGAGCTGGGAGTGTGGGACAAGGTCCAGGAGAGCGGCTACGCCTTCGACTCCGTGGGCCTGGCCACGCCCGAGGGCCACGTGTTCCACGTCCAGCAGGATATCCGTACCGGCGGCGAGGACCTGCCCGCGACCATCGGCATGCAGCGGCCCCGGCTCCAGGAGATCCTGTGCGCGGCGGTCCGGGCGAGCGGTGCGACGGTCCGCCTCGGCACCACCGCCGACGAGCTGGTCCAGGACGAGACGGGCGTCACCGCCCGCTTCGGCGACGGCACCGAGGGCCGCTACGACCTCGTCATCGCGGCCGACGGTCTCAACTCCCTGACCCGCGCGATGATCGGCATCGGCGAGAAGCCCGAGCCGACCGGCATGGCCATCTGGCGCGTCGCGGCACCCCGCCCGGCGGACGTGGAACGCACGGACCTGGCCTTCGGCGGGCCCTGCTACATCGCCGGCTACTGCCCCACCAGCGAGAACACCATCTACGCCTATCTCGTCGAGGCCAACCGCGACCGCGCCTCCATCGACCCGGCCTCGTACGCGGACGAGATGCGGCGCCTGGCAGCCCCGTACGGCGGCGCCTGGCCCGAGATCGCCGCGAGCATCACCGACCCGGCCAAGGTCAACTACACCTGGTTCGACCGGCTGCTCGTCGAGGGTTCCTGGCACCGCGGCCGGGTCGTGCTGGTCGGTGACGCCGCCCATGCCTGCCCGCCCACCCTCGCGCAGGGCGCGGCCATGTCGATCGAGGACGCCTCCGTACTGGCCGAGCTGCTGAGCGCGCAGGAGTCGTGGGATTCCCTCGACTCCCTCGACGACCTGCTGACCCGCTACCACGAGCGCCGCATCGACCGTGTCCGCATGGTCGTCGAGGCCTCGGTGCAGCTCGGCCAGTGGCAGCTGGACGGCGTCCGCGACGCCGACGTGCCCGGCCTGATCGGCCGCACGATGTCCGCCCTGAAGGAGACCCCGTGACGACCCCGGACTCCCTGGACTCCCTGGCCATCCCCACCATCGACGTCCACGCGCACGTCCTGCTTCCGCAGGTCGAGGAGGCCGTCGCCGGACACCCCGGGCTGTCCGCCGCCCGCAGTCTCGACGCCCGCCGCAACGGCCCCGAGGCGCTCGCCGTCAGCGGCCCGATGGTCCGCGACCGCATCCCTCGACTGACCGACGTCAAGGCCCGGCTCACCGCCATGGACGCCTCCGGCGTCGACGTCCAACTGGTCTCGCCGTCCCCGTCGCACTACCACTACTGGGCCGACGAGGACCTGGCCCGCACGGTGTGGGAGCTGGCCAACTCCGGCACCGCCGCGCACGTCGCCCAGGCCCCCGAACGGCTCCTCGGCCTCGGTCTGGTGCCGCTCCAGCATCCGTCGCTGGCCGTGGAGGCACTGGACCACGCCCTCGCGCAGGGGCTGCGGGGCGTGGAGATCTCCTCGCACGCGCCCGGCCTGGAGTTGTCGGACCCGGCTTACGCACCCTTCTGGACGCGCGCCGAGGAGACCGGCGCCGTGCTCTTCCTGCACCCCTTCGGCTGCACGCTCGACGAGCGCCTGGACCGCTGGTACCTGTCCAACACGGTCGGCCAGCCCACCGAGAACGCCGTCGCGCTCTCCCACGTCATCTTCTCCGGCGTCCTGGACCGCCACCCCGGACTGAAGGTGATCGCCGCCCACGGCGGCGGCTACCTGCCCACCCACATCGGCCGCTCCGACCACGCCTGGCGGACCAGACCGGACACGCGGGGCTGCGCGTCCGAGCCGAGCAGCTACCTCAAGCGGCTGTACTTCGACTCGCTCGTCCACGACCCGCACGTCCTGCGCGAGCTGATCCGGGTGGCCGGCCCCGACCGGGTCCTGCTCGGCTCGGACTTCCCCTTCGACATGGGCACCGAGGACCCGGTCGGCGCGCTGCGCGCCGCCACGGACCTGCCCGACCCCCACTTCCACGCCGTACGCGGCGGCAACGCGGCAGCGCTGCTGCGCCTCTCCCGAGGAGCCACGACATGACCAACGACCTGCCCAACCGCCTGCTCACCCACCTGCGCCACGTCGATCTCGCCGTGCCCGACTACGACAAGCAACTCGACTTCTACGCCGGAGTGTGGGGCCTGACCAAGGTCGCCGAGGACTCGGGCGTCTCCTTCCTGGCCGCCGAGGGCAGCCCCGAGCAGTACGTCGTACGGCTCCGCAAGGCCGAGGAGAAGCGGCTCGACCTCGTGTCCTACGGCGCCGCGTCGGCCGCCGACGTGGACACGCTCGCCGGGCAACTCCTCGCGGACGGCGTGCGGTTGATCTCGCAGCCGGGCAAGGTCGACACCCCCGGCGGGGGCTACGGCTTCCGCTTCTTCGACGTCGACGGCCGCACCATCGAGGTCTCGGCGGAGGTCGAGGCCCGGCGGCACCGGCGTATCGAGGAGAAGGAGGCCATCCCGGTCCGCCTCTCGCACGTCGTCCTCAACTCACCCGACCTGGACGCCACCCGCGCCTGGTACGAGCGCCACCTCGGCTTCCGGCTGTCCGACACGCTCAGCTCGCCGCACATGGGCGAGGTCATGCACTTCATGCGGATCAGCAACCAGCACCACTCGATGGCCCTCTCCAAGGGGCCGCACACCTCCCTGCACCACGTCTCGTTCGAGATGCGCGGCCTGGACGAGTACATGCGCGGCTCGGGGCGCGTGATGCGCTCCGGTGCCCGCAAGGTCTGGGGGCCGGGCCGCCACATGGCGGGCGACAACACCTTCACGTACTTCCTCGACCCGCACGGCAACACCGTCGAGTACACAACGGAGTTGGAGGAGCTCGACGAGGACACCTGGCATCCGCACGTCTACGACTTCTCCCGGCCCGAAGTCACCGACCAGTGGGGCACGGCGAACCCGATGAACGAACTGGTCGCCAAGGAGTCCTTCAACGACGTCGACCGCGGTGTCTTCGTCGCCCCGCCGGTCTGATCCCTCTCGGCTCCGGGGGCGCGGAACGGCCCATGCCCTGGCTCCTCCCGCGCCCCCGGTCCACTCCCACCGCAGGCCCCCGGACCTCAGGAATGCCATGCGCTTCGCCACGTACGAACACCACGGCCGCCGCAGCGTCGCCATCGTCGAGGACGACGGTACCCTCCACCCCTTCCCCGGCAGCGCCTCGCTGCTCGACCTGCTCCGGGCGGGCCCCGCGGCGCTGCGCGAGGCGGGCGACGCCGCGTCGGCCGTGCCGGGCGGCCCGCAGGTCTCTCAGGTGTGGCTGCTGCCGCCTCTCCAGCCGCCGTCCATGCGGGACTTCGTCACCTTCGAGGAACACGTCGAGGGCGTACGACGCAGCATCGACAACGAGGCCGGGGTCCCCGACGCCTGGTACGACGCGCCGACCTTCTACTTCACCAATCCGTACGCCGTCATCGGCGCGCACGACGACGTGCCCGTGCCGCCCGGCTCCTCGGTCCTGGACTTCGAACTCGAAGTCGCCGCCGTCATCGGCCGCGAGGGCCGCGACCTGACGCCCGAACGGGCCCGCGACCACATCATCGGCTACACGATCTTCAACGACTGGTCCGCCCGCGACCTTCAATCCGCGGAGATGAAGGTGGGGTTGGGCCCCTGCAAGGGCAAGGACACCGCCGCCACCCTCGGCCCGTACCTGGTCACCGCCGACGAGCTGGAGCCGTACCGGGACACGGACGGTTTCCTGCGGCTGGCGCTGACCGCCTCGGTGAACGGCGAGGTGGTCGGCAAGGACCTGCTGTCCAACATGAGCTGGACCTTCGAGGAGATGGTCGCCTACGCCTCGCGCGGCACATACGTCCGTCCCGGCGATGTGCTCGGCTCCGGCACCTGCGGCAACGGCGGCTGCCTGGCCGAGCTGTGGGGCGTACGCGGCCGCCAGGATCCGCCACCGCTGAAGCCCGGCGACACCGTCACCCTCTCCGTCGAGGGCATCGGCACCGTCTCCAACACCGTCGTGCCCGGCGCCGGACCGGTACCGGTTCCCCGGGCCCGCAGGCGTCCGCGGCTGCGCCCGTGAACGGCGTGGCCGTGAACAGGCTGGACGGCAAGGTCGTGATCGTCACCGGAGCCGCGCGCGGGCAGGGCGCGGCCGAGGCCGAGGCGCTGACCCGGGCGGGGGCGGTGGTCGTCGCCACCGATGTGACTCAGGCTCCGGGCTGTCTGCGCCTGGACGTCACCGACGCGAAGGAGTGGGCGGCGCTCGCCGAAGGGCTGCGCCGCCAGTACGGAGAGGTCCACGGCCTGGTCAACAACGCCGGCATCACCTGGCGCGCGCGGCTCCACGAGGTCACGCCCGAGGACTTCGCCCGCGTCCAGGCGGTCAACGTCACCGGCCCACTCCTCGGCATCCAGCACCTTGCGCCGTTGATGCCGCCGGGCTCGTCGATCGTCAATGTCGGCTCCTCCGCCGGGCTCACCGGGCACTACCCGGTCGCGTACACGGCCAGCAAGTGGGCGCTGCGCGGCCTGTCGAAGGCGGCCTGTGTCGAGCTGGGCCCGCGGGGCATCCGCGTGAACACCGTCCATCCCGGCTTCATCGAGACCGAGATGACCGCCTCGGCCGCGCCCGCCTTCCGCGAGGCGAACATCCGCGAGACGCCGCTGGCCCGCACCGGCACCGTCGACGAGGTCACCCCGCTGGTGGTCTTCCTCCTCTCCGACGACGCCTCCTTCGTCACCGGCGCCGAGATCCCCGTCGACGGCGGCTTCACCGCACACGGCGGCGCCAAGTCCATCTCCGACGCCCTGCGGCCGGCCTCCGACTGATCCTCCGACTGAATCCGACTGAACCTCCGGCTGAACGGACCCATACGTGAACAAGGTCAGCGCGAGCGCCGCCGCGGCGGTTGCCGACATCCCCGACGGGGCCTCGCTGGCAGTCGGCGGCTTCGGCCTGTCCGGCAAGACCGCCCCCGGCGTCACGGCCGAGGCCATCACGGCGGTCACTGCCGCGAAGCTGCACACCGCCACCCGAGTCACGCCGCCTGCTGATCATTAACTCTCGGGTAATGCGCAGGACGACTTTTGTTTCCCTGTAGGTAATCAACAGCGTGCAATGCGCTGAAAAACGTATTCGGAATTCGCTCATCTATTTCCGGAGGCGGCACAACCAGCCGTAAAAACGACCCGTCTAAGTCGGGGGAATCAACGACGCGCGAATGCTCTGGGGGGCCTGCCGCCAATGAATTGCTCGACCGTGCACACGGCCGAATTACACAGTGGCTGTGCCCACTGGAACGCACAGCGACGAGCGGACAGGGGCCGGGTGTGAGACCGACAACCCGTCCGGAGCTCGAGACCTCTGCCGACGGCAGTGGCGGCGACCGGCCTCCCTTACCCGCTCCTCATCTGCCCGATCCGCCGTCCGGCCGGGCGCACGACCGCCCCGGGCTGTTACGTCTGCCTCGCCCGGCCAGACCGAGGCAGGCCGCCGCCCTGCTCGCGGCGCTGGTCACCGTCACCGCGTTCTGCGCCGCCGACGCCATCGCCCGCAGCTACCCCTTCGGCCCCCGCACCAGGAGCGTCAACGACCTCGGCAACCAGTACGTGCCGTTCCACGCACACCTGTGGGATCTGCTCCATGGAAGGGCCGACGGCGGTCTCCTCGTCAACTGGCAGTCCGGATTCGGCGCGAGTTTCCTCCCCGACCTCGGTACGTACCTCACCAGCCCCTTCGCCCTGCTCGTGGCGGTGTTTCCGCGGGACGAGATCGACCTCGCGGTGTATGTGATCACCGTGCTGAAGGTCGCGTCCGCCGGCGCCGCCATGGCCTGGCTGCTGCTGAGCCTGCGGCCCGGCCGCTGGTGGGCGGCGGGACTGCTGGGCGCGTCCTACGCCCTGTGCGGCTGGACCGTGGCGAGCGCCGTGTACAACGTGATGTGGCTCGACGGCCTCATCGCCCTGCCGCTGCTGTGCCTGGTCGGCGAATGGATCCTGAGCGGACGGCGCCCGGTTCTCGGGGTCGTGGTCGTGGCGGCGGTCTGGATCGCCAACTTCTACACGGCGTACATGGCCACCCTCGCCGCCGGCCTCGTCCTGCTCCTGCGGCTGTGGGTCTCAGGACTCCCGCGGCGTCAGAGGCTCGGCGCGGCGGGCCGGGCAGGGCTGACCGTCGCCCTGGGCATGGGCCTGGCCGCACCGCTGGTGGCGGTCGTGTACTTCGGCACCACACACGCCTCCCCCGGCAGATTCAAGGACTTCACGCCGGTGGCGACGGAGGACCTGCTGGCCCGCCTGCTGCCGACCACGTACAGCTTCGGTTCCCCGGCCCTCTACGTGGGCACCACGGCGCTGCTGCTCGCCCTCGCCCTGCCCTTCCACCGGGCAGCTCCCCGGGAGGTGCGCACCGGGTGGACCCTGCTGGTGATCGGGGTGACGCTGTCGATGCAGTGGGGCCCGACCCAACTGCTGTGGCACGCCTTCGCCGCACCGCAGGGCAGTTCGTACCGCCAGGCCTTCGTGCTGTGCGCGCTGCTCGTGATGGCGGCCTGGCACTCGCTGTCGTACGGCCCGCCCGACCGGCGCGCGCTGTGCGCGGCGGGCGCGCTGCTCGCACTGATCGCCGCCCTCGCGAGCCGAAGCGACCTGGTGCGCCCGCTGGCCTGGCCGGTGCTGCTCGTGGCCGCCGTGGGCGCACTCGCCGGGCTGGCCCTGCTCGCCCGCACGGACGGCAGGCGTCCCGCCGGCAACGGGCGCCCGACCGCGCCGGCCGTGTTCGCCGTGGTGCTGCTCCTCGGCACGCAACTCGGCGAGGCCACCGCCACCTCCGCCGTGGCCACCCGGATGCGGCTCGGACACATGGACGACTACGCGCCGTGGGGGGACCGGCGGCAGCAGCAGGCGGAGGCGATCGCGAAGACCGACGGCTGGCCCGAGTACCGTACCGATCCCGGCCGGGAGCAGACCGTCGGCAACGACCCGCTGCTGGTGGGCGGCCAGGGCGCCCAGTACTACAGCAGCCACACCTCCGACGTGCTCTTCCGTACGCTCACCGCTCTCGGAGGCGGCTGGACCTCGGGGGGACGCAGTCTGCAGAGCCTGGACAACGCCGTCACGGACGTGATCTTCTCCGTCGGCGCGCGGGTGCACTCCCCGCCGGACCCGCATCAGAGCTGGTTCCCGCAGGACGGCGGTCAGGTGACCGTGTCCCGGCAAGCCGTACCGCCCCTGGTCACGGTGCGACCGTCCGGGCCCTCCGCACGCACGAACGTTTCTGCCTTCGGGGCGTCGCCGTACCGCAACCAGGAACTGCTGCTGGGCACCCGTGTCTACACCGTCCCTCGTCTCACGGCGCGGACCGGTGCCGGAAAGCGGACGATCACGGCCCAGTGCCCGGCGGACAGCGAGGTGTACCTGTGGGCGCCGCGGTTCGCGGGCACCGCACGGCTCACCGGCGACTCCGCGCGCGGCCTGACCGGGCGGTTCAGGTCCGACCCCGTCGCCAAGCTGGCCGCCATGCAGCGGCTCGGCACGGTCCCGCCGTCCGGCCGCCTGCGCATCGAGCTGTCCCCCGAGCGGACGGGCACCGTCCCGGACGGCGCGGTCGGCTGCCTGGACACCGCACGGCTGCGCACCGCCGTCGGGCGCCTCGAGGCCACCGGCGCCACCGAGGTGACGGTCTCCGGCGGCACGATCCGGGCGGAACTCCCCGCCGGGAGCACGGGAACCGCCGTCGTCGCGGCCCCCCGGACCGCCGGTTGGCGGTGTGCCGCGGGTGACGCGTCGCCCGTACCCGCGGGGGAGTACTACGGACTGATCGCCGTGCCTCTCGACGGCACCTCGACCCACGTCACCTGTACGTTCCGCCCGCCCGGTCTGCGGCTGGGCGCGGTTGTCGGGGGCGTCTCGTTGCTGGCCCTGGTCCTGCTCGGCGTCAGTGCGCGCAGATCATGGGCGGGTTCCAGGAGGCCGCGGGTATCGGCTAGGGCTTGGCCCTGACCAGTCCCGCGTCGTACGCCATGATCACGGCCTGGATACGGTCCCGGGCCCCGATCTTGGCGAGGACCCGGCCGACGTGCTTCTTCACCGTGGACTCGGTGAGCACGAGCCGTTCGGCGATCTCGGCGTTCGTCCAGCCCTGGCCGATGGCGACCAGTACCTCGTGTTCGCGGTCGCTGAGCGTGTGCAGCCGGGGGTCCGGGGACGGGGGAGCGTCGGTCGGGGCGAGTACCTGGTGGGCGTAGGCGTCCAGCAGCCGCCGGGTCAGGCTCGGCGCCACGACGGCGTCGCCGGTGGCCACCGCGTTGATGCCCGCGACGAGTTCCTCCGGGCGGGCGTCCTTGAGCAGGAATCCGCTGGCACCGGCCCGCAGGCCCTCGTACGCGTACTCGTCGAGGTCGAAGGTGGTCACGATGAGCACGCGGGTACGGCCCCCGCCGGCGACGATCCGGCGGGTCGCCTCGATGCCGTCCATGCCGGGCATGCGTACGTCCATCAGGACCACGTCGGGGCGCAGTTCCGCGGCGAGGCGGACGGCTTCGGACCCGTGCTCGGCCTCGCCGACCGGAGTCATGCCGGGGGTGCCCTGCAGCAGCATGCGGAAGCCGAGGCGTTGCAACGGCTGGTCGTCGGCGATCAGCACCGTGGTCATGACAGATGTTCTCCTGATGCCGACGGGGCGGGTGCGGCGGGCACGTCGAGGACCACGTCCACGATCCAGCCGCCCACGGTGTCGCGTGGGCCGATGGTGACGGCACCGCCGTACATGGCGGCCCGCTGGCGGATGCCGACCAGGCCGTGCCCGGGTTCGCCGGTCCCGGTGCTCGGCTCCGTTCGCCCGCCCGCCCCGGGCGGTGCTCCCGTGTCGGCGACCCGGATCCGCACTTCCCGGGTGTCGGCGGCCACGGTGACCTCGGCGGCGGACCCCGTACCGGCGTGCTTGATCGTGTTGGTGAGCGCCTCTTGGATGATGCGGTACACCGTGAGCTGTACGCCGTTGCCCAGAGCGTCGAGATCCCCCATGGTCCGGTAGGTCACCGTCAGTCCGGCCGCGCGGACCCGGCCCAGCAGTGCGTCGAGGTCACGGATGCCCGGCTGGGGGCTGAGCAGCCGTACGTTCTCCTGCTGCTCCGCACGGAGAACGCCCAGCATGCGGCGCAGTTCGCCCATGGCCTGCCGCCCGGTGTCGCCGATGATCCGCAGGGCTTCGGCGGAGTGCTCGTTCCTGTTGGCGGCGAGGGTGGCGGCGCCGTCGGCGAGTCCGACCATGACGGAGAGGTTGTGGCCGACGATGTCGTGCATCTCGCGTGCGACCCGGGAGCGTTCGGCGGCGGCGGTGAGCCGGACGCGTTGGTCGCGCTCGATCTCCAGCCGCGCGGCCCGGTCCTCCAGCGTGGCCAGATACATCCGGCGGATACGGAGTGTGAGTCCGATGGCGACGGCCGCGGTCGCCGTTCCCATCAGGAAGAAGATGCCGGGCAGTGGACGCTCGACGGGCACCAGGAAGCAGACGGCCAGCACCAGTTCGACGAGAGTCACCGCCGCGGCCCAGCCCAGTATCCGCAGCGAACCGTGCAGGGCGAGACTGTACAGGGCGACAAGAATGCTGATGCTGGACTGCTGCCAGATCCCCAGCGACCACTGGGCGAGGGACACCAGCGCGATTGCGAAGAACGTGAAGGCCGGGGCCCTGCGACGCCACCACAGCGGCACGATCGCTGCGGTGGCGAATCCGAGGACGACGGCGATCGGCAGGTCGCTGCGGTTGCCGGTGTCCCCGAAGGGGCCGTCGCCGCGGCCGCCGGAGAACACGTCGGGCAGGCTGACGAGGGCGATGGCCAGCACGACCACGGTGTCGAGCAGCCACGGATGCCGCCGGTCCAGCCGCTGCTGGCGGCTCTGCCCGCGCAGCAGACGGCCCAGGAGCGGGTGCGCCCAGGCGGCGTCGAGCCCAGAGGGCGCAGGGAGTGCGGTTCCCCGGGCCGTGTCCGCGCCGGCTGCCGACGGTTCCGGATTCATGGCACCCATTGTCATCGGTTCGCTGGTCAGGCGTCGGTTCGGACCAGCCGGTATGCCGCTCCGGCGAGCGTCAGTGCCACCCAGCCGGCGAACACCGCGAGCCCGGCTCCTGGCGTAAGGGCGTCCGAGGACTCGTGCAGGGCGTACATGGCGGACCCCGCGTTGCCGGGGAGGTAGGGGGAGATCGTGTCCTCCCACGAGTTGGGCAGCAGGCTGGTCAGGCCGGACAGGATGAGCAGGACGCCGACCAGGATCGCGATGCCGCCCGCGGTGGACCGGACCAGGATTCCCAGGGCCACGCCGAACACGCCGACCAGGCCGAGGTAGAGGCCGGCGCCGACCAGGCTGCGCAGTACTCCGTCGTCGCCCAGGGACAGCGCGATCTTCTCGCCGTCCAGGCCCAGACTGCCCAGCTGGAACGCGGCCAGCGCGCCGATCGTGGCGAGGACGAACGCGGTCGTCCCGAACACGGCGCTCTTCGACCACAGGACCGGCAGCCGTCGTGGCACCGCGGCCAGCGTGGAGCGGATCATGCCGGTGCTGTACTCGCCGGCGGAGATGAGCACGCCGAGCACCCCGATGGCCAGCGACGCGAAGGTCGAACCGGTCAGGGCCACGCTGATCGCGTCACTGGGGCCGCCGGAACCAGGGCCGGGCGGCCCGTCGTTCGTGGCGTCGGGGCTGTAGGTGGCGGAGGCGATCGCCCCGATGGCGATCAGCAGGAGCAGGGCGACGCCCAGGGTGATCCAACTGGAGCGCAGCGACCAGAACTTGGCCCACTCCGAGCGCAGCACCCGGCGGCCGGTCACTGTGCGGACCGACACCGTGGGAAGGGTCGTGACGGTCATCAGGCGGCCTCTCGGGCGGTGGCGGCGGGGGCGCTGTGGTACTCCACGGCGTCGCTGGTGAGTTCCATGAACGCCTTCTCCAAGGAGACGGACTGCGGGGTGAGTTCGTACAGCGGCACCCCGTGCTGAGCGGCGATCGCCCCGATCTCACGGGCGTCACGCCCGGAGACCAGCAGTTCCTCGGCCGAGGAGGAGCTGATCGTGACATCCGGGCCGGCCAGCAGCGAGCGCAGCTTCTGGGCCTCGGTGGTGGCGACCTTCACACCGCCGCCGCCCGCCTCCCGTACGAAGTCGTCGACCGTCGTGTCCGCGAGCAGCCGCCCCCGCCCGATGATCACCAGATGGTCGGCGATCAGCGCGGTCTCGCTCATCAGGTGCGAGGAGAGCATCACCGCGCGGCCCTCGTCGGCCAGCCCGGACAGCAGATGGCGCACCCACAGCACGCCCTCCGGGTCGAGGCCGTTGACCGGTTCGTCGAGCATGACGACCGCGGGGTCGCCGAGCAGGGCCGCCGCGATGCCGAGCCGCTGGCCCATGCCGAGCGAGAAGGCGCCCACCCGCTTGCCGGCCACACTGCCGAGACCGGCCAGCTCGATGACCTCGTCCACCCGGCGGCGGGAGATGCCGTGGGTGTGCGCGAGCGCCATAAGGTGACCGACCGCGGTGCGCCCGGGGTGGACGGACTTGGCCTCCAGCAGGGCGCCGATCTCGTGCAACGGCGCGGCGTGCTGGGCGTAGCGACGCCCGTTGACGGTCACCGAGCCTCCGGTGGGGGAGTCCAGGCCGATGATCATGCGCATGGTCGTGGACTTGCCCGCGCCGTTGGGGCCCAGGAAGCCGGTCACCTCACCGGGCTTGACGGTGAAGCTCAGGTGGTCGACCACCGTCTTGTCCCCGTACCGCTTCGTCAGCTCACGCGCTTCGATCATGGGAGTGGGCCTTCCTCGCCTCGAACTCGGCCACGGGCACACCGCGGCACCTGTGTTCGACGCTATGAGGGCATCCCCTCCCGGCTCTGGGACCACGGGAGACTCTTCGGCGGTCCACTGGTACCGCGGTACCAGTCCGAGGCGCCTAGAGCAGGTCGCGTGGCACCGTCTCGTTCCAGGTGCGGGAGAACACCCGGCGGTCGCCCTCGTAGCCGTCCAGGGTGGCGTCCACGAAGAAGTCCCGCTCGTCGCAGCTGAGCCGGGTGTGCGTGACCACGCGGATGTCCCAGTCCTCGCGGCGGAACCGCATGGTCCAGGTGGACTCGCCGCTGACGGACGTGAAGTCGTCGGCGACGGTCGCGTAGCGCTCGTAGGCGCGACGGCCGGCATCGAGCCCGATGCCGTCGAAGCGGATCAGTCCCTGGTCCTTCACGATCTCCAGTGCGGCGTGGTAGCCGATCAGGTCCCGCTTCACGTCCCACCGCTGCTCGAGGGGTGTCAGCCGGGTCACCGCCAGGGGCGCCGTTCCTTCGGGTTCGTCGAACGGGTTCGGCGGCACCTCGTCGGGTTCGTCGGTCGGGCGGACCGGGAGCGTGAGGGTGCTCGAACTCTCGTGGACGCTGAGCAGGGCCGCTTCGGGGGGCGGCCAGGCGAGCGGCCAGTACGACGTGGACAGGGAGAGGCGGATGCGGTGTCCGGGCGGGAAGGCCTGCGCCACTCCGTTCAGGTGGACGGTCGCGCGGTAGCGCCGGCCCGGCTCCAGGGGCTCGGGGTCCTCGGTGCTGTCCCGCCGGGTGAGGTTGAGCAGACCGTACGTGACACGGGTGGCGGCGCCGTCGGGGCTCACATCGGACAGACGCGCGGCCACCATCGCGACCGGCTCGTCGGCCGAGAGGTCGAGCTCCACGCTCGGCGAGCCCAGGATCTCGAGCCGTTCCGTCAAGGGCTCGGTCTCGAAGACGAGTGAGCCGCCGTCCTCCTCGCGCTGGTCGTAGGGCAGGTCCGGGGGCGCGTTGTAGGAGGCCCACTTGCCCGCGAACTGGCCGACGGACAGCGGCGAGCGCACCGTCATGGCGGCGCCGTCGCCCTCGCCGGCCGCCGTTTCCTCGCTCGGCGGGTCCGGGGAGCCGATCCGGTGCCGCGTCAGCGGATACGTGACCGGGCGGATGTGCGGAGACGGCCAGGCGGGTTCCGCGACCCAGCGGCCCGGACGCTCCTCGTACGAGGTGGACGGAGGGACACTGTCCTGCATCCAGGTGTGCAGCATGGGGCCGTCCATGACGCCGTTGTCGACGCCCTTGAGCCAGTGGTCCCACCACCGCACCACTTCCTGCAGGTAGCCGATGGCCGGGCCGGGTTCCCCGAGGTGGGGGAACTTGTGCGACCAGGGACCGATCAGCCCCTTGCGGGGCACGTCCAGGTTGCCGAGCAGACGGGTCACGGCGTTGGAGTAGCCGTCCGCCCAGCCGCTGGAGGCGAGGACGGGGCAGCGTACGTCCTGGTAGTTCTCGGAGACCGAGGCGTGGCGCCAGTAGTCGTCGCGGCGCTGGTGGCGCAGCCACGGAAGGACCCAGGGGCCGGTGTTCTCCAGTCGTTCGTGCCACATGTCGCGCCAGCGGTCGCCGACCACGGCGGGGTCGGGCGGGCAGGTGGCGTAGGCGAACATGGTGCCCGCCTCGGCGAGGTTGTCCGAGAGCATGGCCCCGCCCATGTAGTGCATGTCGTCGGCGTGCCGGTCGTCGGTGAAGGACGCGATGACGATGGCGCGCAGGCTCGGTGGCTGCCGGGCGGCCACCTGGAGCGCGGCGAAGGCACCCCAGGAGATGCCCATCATGCCGGTGCGGCCGTCGCACCAGGGCTGCTCGGCCAGCCAGGCGAGGACCTCTTCGGCGTCGGCCTGCTCCTGTTCCAGGTACTCGTCCTTCAGCACCCCCTCCGAGTCACCGGTGCCGCGCACGTCGACGCGGACGCAGGCGTAGCCGTGCCCGGCGATGTACGGGTGGTGGACGGAGTCACGTACCGAGGTGAGGTCGCGCTTGCGGTAGGGGATGTACTCCAGCACCGCGGGCACGGGCTCGTCGTCGGAGGAGGTGGGACGCCAGAGGCGTGCCGACAGCTGTACGCCGTCGGACATCGGGATGCGGACGTGCTCCTCTTCCTTGGTGTCGTACGGCAGGTTGGTCACGTAACGCATAAGGCCGACGCGCTCCTTACTCTCGCGGGCTCTCGTCGTACTCTCGCGGGCTCTCGTCGAAGGTGAATCCCAGTGCGGCCACGCAGTGGTCGTACTTCTCCCGCAGGTCGTCCTCGTCGCTGCCGCCGGTGAAGATGTGGGCCAACTCGAAGCTGTAGCTGTCCTGTTGGGGGAGTTCCGACAGCCGCTGCCCCTCCTTGGGTGTGACGTCCACGCGTACGCCGTCGGTCTCGCGCTCGATGCGGGCGAGGTCCTCGGGCGAGGGCACATGGCCCACCACCCCGTCGGTGAACCAGCGGTAGTACCACTTCGCGGCCATGGCGTACGGTCCCTGCCGATGCGGCATGTGCGGGTCGTCGCCGAGGGCGAGGCCGAGCATGCAGTGGTGGTTGGGTACGCCGTCGACGTACTGGAACAGCTCGGCGTGGGACTGGGAGTGCCGGGGGTTGATCTCCAGCAGACGGATCTCGTGGCTCTGCGGGTCGTAGAAGTACTCCACGCTGAAGGTGGCCGAGTCGAAGCCGATCTGACGCATCACCCGCTGTGTGACGTCGTGAAGCTGCCCGATCACCTGCGGCGGCAGGGTCGAGGGGTACTGGTGGCGCAGGAAGCAGGGCGTGTCGGGGTAGTTGATGGAGTCCAGGGCGCCGTAGACGGTCACTTCGCCCTGATGGACGTAGCCTTCGACGGCGACCTGGATCCCCGACATCTCTTCCTCCGCGAGGCAGACCTGCCCGCCGACGCCCTGCATCTCGGGCGGCAGCTCGATGCGGTCGAGGATGTACTCGAAAGGCCGGCCGACCCGGGCGATTCCCTCACGGATCTCGGCGACGGCGGCCCGGAACTCGTCCAAGTCCTTGACACCGAAGGCGAGTTCGGAGGAGTACGAGAGCGCCGGCTTGAGCCACATGGGGAAGCGCACGCCCTCCGGCGGGCGGGGGTCGTCGGCCTCCAGATCGACCTTGCCGAACCGCGGGATCCTGTCGGTGACCTTCTGCTGCTCGAGCCGGCTCCAGTACTTGTGCTCGCACTTGACCACCGACTCCAGGCTGGTGCTGCGGGTTCCGTAGCGCTCGCCGAGGATGGGGACCATGGTGCTGACCGGGAAGTCCCAGTAGCCGACGATCGCGTCGATGCTTCCGTCGAAGGCATCGAGTATCTCCTGGGCCTTGTCGATGAGCTCCGGCACCGACACCTCGCCGCCCTGCAGTTCGTCGGTCGACAGCAAGGGGTGAAAGCGCAGTGCTCTCGCACCCGGTACCGCGTGGAGCGTCGGCAGGTTGGCCTCGTCGAGGCCGAGCACAAAGATGTTCTTCGCATCGTTCACGTTCCTGTCAGGCACGGCACCTTCCCGATTTTCCGCGGCTCACATCGGAAGATCGTCGGAGTACCCGTGAGGTGCGCTGCCAACCTCCTGCCCGCTGACGCCCTCGTCATCGACGGGCGACACCGCTGGTCAACTGGTCACCGAGGGCAGCACATCGACGTGGGCACGCGTCGTTCGTCGCGCGGGCCTTCCCCGGGTCCCCGGCAGCGGAGTCGGCGCGCGGTCCCCGTCCAGTACGGCCTCGATGTTCCGTGCCGCCAGCTCCACCATCGCCGCGCGTGTCTCCTCCGTCGCCGAGCCCACGTGCGGCAGCACCACCAGGTGTGGCTCGGCGAACAGCGGGTCGGCCGGGTCCGTGCGCGGCTCGTTCATCATCACGTCCAGCCCGGCCGAGTGCAGTTGCCCGCCACGCAGCGCGGTGAGCAGGGCCTCCTCGTCGACGACGCCGCCCCGTCCGGTGTTGACGAGCGTCGCCGTCGGTTTCATCAGAGCGAGCTCCGGTGCGCCGATCATTCCGGCCGTCTCGGGCGTCAGCGGGGTGTGCACGGACACCACGTCACTGGTCCGCAGCAGTTCGGCGAAGGTGACCCAGCGGGACAACGCGTCATCCTCGGTGCGGCGGGGATGGTGGTGCTGGACCCGCATCCCGAAGCCGGCCGCCCGGCGCGCGAGGGCCTTGGCGATCTGCCCGTAGCCGATGAGCCCGAGGGTCGCGCCCTGGACGTCGAGCCCCAGGAAGGCGTCCATCCTGAAGGCGCCCCACTCTCCGCGCCGCATCGCGTCCATGCCGGCTCCGAGGCGCCGCCGCGCCATCAGGATCAGTGCCATCGCCACGTCGGCGGTGGTGTCGGCGAGTACGTCGGGGGTGTGGGTGACCACGACACCGCGCGCGGCGGCGGCGTCGACGTCCACGCCGTCGTAGCCCATCGACGCCAGCGCCACGACACGGAGGCCGGGGCCGGCGGCGTCCAGCAGGGCGGCGTCCACCCGGTCACTGCCGAGGACGAGCAGCCCCTCGCAGCCCCGGACCAGCGTGCCCAGCTCGGCGGAGGTGGGCGGCGCCGCCCCTTCCCAGGAGGTGACGTCGTACCGGGAGACGAGCCGCCGGACGGCGGCACCTGGGAGACCGGTGCGGCTGACGGCGACGCGCGGACGGGGTGCGGGGGCGTCGGACATCACGGGGGTGTCGGACATGCTGAACTCCCTTGATCGGAGGGGAGGTTGAGGGAAGAGGAGTCGACCGGTCCGGGCGAGGGCCGGCCCGGCGGGAGAGAGCGTCGGCCCGCGTCGTGTCACGCGGGCCGGCCATGGCCGCCCCTCAGACCGTCGTCGGATCCGCGAAGTCGAGCAGCACCTTGCAGGACCGCGCCGGGTCGGCGGCCAGTTCGAATGCCTCGCCGGTGCGCGTCACGGGGAGTACGGAGGTCACCACCGGGTCGACCGGGAGGCGGCCGTCGGCCAGGGCCCGCAGTACCTCGGCGAGTTCGGTGTCGAAGCGGAAGGAGCCGACCAGCCGCAGCTCCCGCGTGATCACCGCGTTCGCGGCGACCGGGGTGTCCCCGGGCGGGAGCAGGCCGAGGCCCACCACCAGACCGCCCCGGTCCACTCCGTACACACAGGTGCGCAGCCCGGCGGGGTTGCCCGAGGACTCGATGGCGATGTCCGCCGCGAGTTCCTCCAGTGCGTCCTTCTCGGGGGCGGGGCCGCCGATCCGTACGGTCGAGTCGGCGCCCACCTGCTTGGCGACGGCCAGCGGCGCCTCGTGGACGTCGGTCACGGTGATCTCGCCGGCACCGGCGGCGCGCAGGGCCGCGACGACCAGGCAGCCGATCGGTCCGGCGCCGGTGACCAGGACCCGCTTCCCGCGGATGTCACCGGCCCGCCGTACCGCGTGCCAGGCGACCGCCGCCGGTTCGGCGAGCGCGGCGAGCCGCAGATCAAGGCCCGCGGGCAGGGGCAGGACGCGTTCCGCGGGCACCACCAGGACATCGGCGAAGCCACCCTGGACGTGGGGGTCGCGGGCGGCGCTGCCGAGATAGCCGGTGTCCAGACAGGTGTTGCGCCGGCCCGCCGCGCACTGCCGGCAGGCGCCGCAGGAGGCCAACGGGTGTACGGCCACCGGTGTCCCGGGCGGCGGGGCCGGTGTCCCGGGGCCCGCCGCGCGCACCCGGCCGACGATCTCATGACCGAGCACGAGCGGTTCGCGCAGCCGGAAGTCGCCGACCGCGCCGTGCCGCCAGTAGTGCAGGTCGGAGCCGCAGATCCCGCCGTAGCGGATGTCGACCGCCACCTCGCCGGGGCCGGGCTGCGGCACCGGCCGTTCCTCCAGGCGCAGGTCGCCCGCCCCGTGGGCGACGACCGCCCGCATCGTCGTGGAGGTGGCGGAGGTGGCGGAGTTCGTTGCGTTCATGTCCTCGGTCCTTTCTCAGATGACCGCGGTCAGGCCGCCGTCGACGGCGATCACCTGTCCGTTGACGAAGTCCGACGCGGGGGCGGCGAGCCACACCAGCGTGCCGACGAGATCCCCGACCGAGGCCCAGCGTCCGGCCGGAGTACGGCCTCGGATCCAGGAGTCGAAGGCGGGGTCGTCGACGAGGGGGCGGGTGAGTTCGGTGACCACATAGCCGGGTGCCAGGCCGTTGACCGTCAGTCCCGACCCTGCCCACTCCGCGCACATGCCCCGGGTCAGCATCGCGAGGCCGCCCTTGGAGGCCGCGTAGGCGGCGATGCCGGGACGGGCGAGCCAGGTCTGGACGGAACAGATGTTGACGATCTTTCCGTGGCCGCGTCCGACCATGCCCGCGGCCACCGCGCGGCCGACCAGGAAGGCGCTGGTGAGGTTGGTGTGCAGGACCCGTTCGAAGTTCTCGGCGGACACCTGGAGGAGCGGTTCGCGGTGCTGTACGCCGGTGTTGTTGACCAGGATGTCCAGCGGGCCGATCCCGTTCTCGATCTCCCGGACCGCCGCTCCTACGGCCGCCTCGTCGGTGACGTCGAAGGCCACGGCGTGGACCTTGGACCCGGTGCGCTCGGCGAGTTCGGCACGGGCGCGTTCCAGGGCGTCGGGGTCGCGGCCGTTGAGGACGAGTTCGGCGCCGGCCTCGGCCAGTCCCGCCGCGAGGGCGGCTCCGATGCCCTTGCTGGACCCGGTGACCAGGGCCAGCCGCCCGGAGAGGTCGAACAGGGAAGGACCCGTGGCTGAAACCGTCATGACCTGTCTCCCGTCGGACCGGTTCCGGTTCCGACTTCGGTTCCGGTTCCGTAGTAGTGCATGAGTGCGGCGTTGTCGGCGTCGCCGTGGCCCGCTGCGGCCAGCCAGCGGTGGAGTTCCGAGACGGCGGTGGTCACCGGCAACGGGACTCCCGCCGAGCGCGCGTAGTCGCGGGCGGCCTCCAGGTCCTTGACCATGTTGCTGACCCGTCCGGTGGGGGTGAGATCGACCTCGGCGAACTTCACGAAGAACTCCTGGAGCAGCGCCGAGTCGGCCCTGCCCCCGGTGAGCGCCGCCTGTACCCGCCGTGGCGGCAGACCGGCCGCCCGGATCAGCGCGGCGGCCTCGGCGAGGGCGGCGAATCCGCAGCCGACCAGCACCTGGTTGACGGACTTCATCAGTTGCCCCGAGCCGGCCGGGCCGAGGTGGGTGAGCCGGGAGGAGAGCGCGTCGAGCACCGGCAGCGCCCGTTCCACCTGGTCGTCCTCGCCGCCGAGCATCAGGGTCAGTTCGCCGCGTTCCGCGCCCGGCGCGCCGCCCGAGAGCGGGGCGTCGACCCAGCCGGCGCCGAGCTTGGCCGCACGCTCGGCGAAGTCGCGGGTGCGTCCTGGATCGATGCTGGACATGTCGATGACGAGGACGCCCTCGGGCGTGGCGGTGAGCACCCCCTCGGGGCCGAAGGCAACCTTTTCGACGATGTCGGCGGTGTTGAGGGAGAGGATCACCACGGAGGACGAGGCGAGCTGCGCCGCCGAGTCCGCCGGATCCGCCCCGTCCCTGGCGAGCTCCGCCACCGCGTCCTGCCGGACGTCGTAGACCCGCACGGTGCGTTCACGCCGCAACAGTCTGCGGACGATGGCCGACCCCATGACCCCGAGCCCGGCGACCCCCACCTCCGGATGTCCTGACACGCAGACCTACCTCCTGAACCAAATGCTGTCCTCAGGCCAACATACTGAACTCAAGTGGTGAAGAATCGCAACCTTGCGGCAATATCTGCGCCCAACTGTTCAATATATTGGCGCGAGCGTTGCATGCTGTTACGGTCCTGAGGTGGAGACGTCCCCGCCTGTCGGCAGAAACGGAGACGCGGACCGTGATGAAGGACGAGGCCCAGGTGGTGCTCGGGATCGACCTGGGTACCACCGCGACCAAGGTGGTCGCGGTGGACGGTGCGTACCGGGTGGTCTCGACCGTCGAGCGTCCCGCGCCCCTGCACACCGGGCGGGGCGGGGAAGCCGTCCACGACCCGGAGGCGGTGCTGGCCGGGGTCGTCGAAGCGGTCCGGGAGAGCGCCGGGATCTGCGCCGGACGCGGTCTCACGGTGGCCGCCCTGTCCTTCAGCGCGGCCCTGCACACCCTGCTCGCCCTGGACTCCTCCGGCGAACCGCTGACCCCTGCGCTGAGTTGGGCGGACACCCGGGCCGCCGACACCGCCCGGCGTCTGCGGGCGGCCGGGAGCGCCGACGCGCTGCACCGGGCGACCGGTACTCCCGTGCACTCCATGTCTCCGCTCACCAAACTGGCCCGGTTCACGGCACACGAGCCGGAACTCGTTCGGCGCACGGCGACTTGGTGCGGTCTGAAGGACTACGTCCTCGCGTGCTTCACCGGCCGGCTGGTCACCGACCTGTCCTGCGCCTCCGCCACCGGTCTGCTGGACATGCGCACCACCCGATGGCACGGCCCCGCGCTGGACATCGCCGGGGTGAGCGCCGGCCGGCTGCCCGAACTGGTCCCCCCGACCGCCGTGTTCGCGCTGCTCCCCGAAGTCGCCGCCGCGCTGGGCCTGACCGCCGGGCTGCCCGTGGTGGCGGGCGCGGGCGACGGCCCGCTGGCCAGTCTCGCCGTCGGGGCCACCTCGCCGGCCACCGCCGCGCTGTCCCTCGGCACCAGCGGCGCCCTGCGCGTCGTACGCGACCGGCCGGGCGTGGACGAACGCTGCCGGGTGTTCTGCTACTACCTCGCGGACGGACTGTGGGTGCTCGGCGGTGCGGTCAGCAACGCCGGGGTCGTCGCCCAGTGGGCGGCCGACTCCTTCGGCGGCGTCGACGTCGGCGATCTGCTGAAGGAGGCGGCCGAGGTGGAGCCAGGCGCCGAGGGCCTGATCGCCCTCCCGTACCTGCTCGGTGAGCGCGCCCCCTGGTGGGAGCCGGACGCGCGCGGCGCCCTGATCGGGCTGCGTCGCGGACACGGCAGGGGCCACCTGACCCGGGCCATGATCGAGGGTGTCGGGCAGCAACTCGCCCTGGTCCGTGACTCCCTGCTCGCCGCCGGCGCCCCGATCACCTCGGTACGGGCCACCGGGGGTGCCCTGCGCTCCGACCTGTGGGCGCAGATCGTCGCCGCCGCGCTCGACATACCGCTGGAGATCACCGACGACGCCGCGGGCTCCGGCTTCGGCGCCGCGCTGCTCGCCCGGCACGCGCTCGGCGCCCTGCCCTCGCTGACCTCCCCGGTGCCCGCCGACCGCGCCCACCGCACGGTGACTCCCGACCCGGCGGCGGCGCGGCGGCTGGCGGAGACCCGGGCACTCAGCGAGCAGCTGTATCAGCTCCTGCGCGGGATGCCGGAGCCGCCCCGGTGACGACTGCCCCGGCATCCCGCCGCAGCCGTGCCGCCTCCACGACCGTGACCAGGGGAAGCAGCGCGAGCAGCGCGAACGCCACCCGGTAGGGAGCGACGGGTCCGTCGAGTCCCAGGAGGGGCGCGACCGGGCCCGCCGCGCGCAGCGCGAGGGCGCCGAAGGCGACCCCGAGACCGGCGGCGAGCTGCTGCACCGTGCTGGAGAGGGCGTTGGCGCCACTGGTGCGGTCCGGCTCGATGTCGGCGAAGCCGATCGTCGCGTACGCGCTGAGCGAGACGGACCGGCACATGCCGCTGACGAACAGCACGGACACCACCACGGCCATCGGTGTGTGCGGGCCGAGCAGCCCGCACAGCACGAAGGTCCCCGCCGTCGCGACCCCGTTCACCAGCAGCACCGTACGGAAGCCGAAGCGGCGCAACAGGGGAGTGGTGAGCGGTTTGACGGCGACGTTGCCCGCGAACACCGCGATGAGCACCAGGCCGGCGGTGGCCGCGCTCCAGCCGAAGGCGCCCTGGAACATCAGGGGCAGCAGGAACGGCACGGCGGTGATCGCCGCGCGGAACAGCGCGCCACCCGCGTTCGACACCCGGAAGGTGTCCACCTTCAGGGCGCCGAGGTCGAGCAACGGGCTTCGCGTCCCGCGGAAGTGACGTACCGTCAGGAGGCAGAGCGCGACTCCCGCGGCGAACCAGGACGCGCCCGCGCCCCAGGCGGCGGGCGCGGCCCCGAAGCGCTCCAGGCCCAGCACCACCGCCGCCAGCCCGGCCCCACCGAGCCCGAAGCCCACCCAGTCGAGACGGGGCCGCTCCGGTTGCCTCAGATCGGGGACGAGCCGCAGGGCGAACGGCAGCGCCAGCACGCCGAGCGGCACGTTCACCAGGAAGATCCAGTGCCAGGAGGCGTACGTCGTGAACAGGCCGCCCAGCGCCGGTGCCAGGACCGGGGCCAGCAGCCCGGGCCAGGTCAGCCAGGCGACGGCCCGCAGCAGATCGGACTTCCGGGTGGAGCGCAGCACCGCCAGCCGGCCGACGGGCACCATCATCGCCCCGCCGATGCCCTGCACGACGCGCATCACGACCAGTTCGGGCAGCCCGCCCGCCGCCGCGCAGAGCGCCGAGGCGAGCGTGAACACGGCGATCGCCCAGACGAAGACCCGGCGGGCGCCGTAGCGGTCGGCGGCCCAGCCGCTCACCGGGATGAACACGGCCAGCGCGACGAAGTACGCCGTCATGGCGACGCCGATGTCGGCCGGCCGCACTCCGAAGGAGGCGGCCATGTCGGGGGCGGCCGTCGAGATGATCGTGCCGTCCAGGTTCTCCATGAAGAAGGCCCCGGCGACCAGTAGCGCCAGTCCCCGGCGGCCCGCTTCCTCGCCCTTCCGGCCGCCCCCGTCTCTCACGCCTTGCCCGCGGTGACCGCGCCCGCGCCGTGCACCGCGTGGCCGCCGAACTGGCGGCGCATCGCCGCGAGGGCCTTGAGCTGGTCCGCGTCCGGCTTGCGGGAGGCGAAGCGGGCGAAGAGGGCCGCGGTCATGGCGGGGGCGGACACGGACAGGCGTACCGCCTCCTCGACCGTCCAGCGGCCCTCGCCGGAATCGTCGACGCGACCGGAGAGGGTGGCCAGGCCCGGGTCCTCCTCCAGGGCCCGCACCAGGAGGTCGAGCAGCCAGGAGCGGACGACGGTGCCGTGCCGCCAGGAGGCGAGCACCTTGGGCACGTCGGGCACGTACTCGCTGGCCTCCAGCAGCTCGAAGCCCTCGGCGAGCGCCTGCATCATGCCGTACTCGATGCCGTTGTGGACCATCTTGGCGTAGTGACCGGCGCCCACCGGGCCCGCGTGGCACAGCCCGTCCTTGTCCGGGGCGAGCGACTCCAGCAGCGGCCAGACGTGCCGGACGTGCTCGTCCTCGCCGCCGCACATCACGGCGTAGCCGTTCTCGCGGCCCCAGACGCCGCCGCTGACCCCGCAGTCGACGTAGCCGATGCCGTAATCGGCGAGCATCCGGGCGTGCTCGGTGTCGTCGCTGAAGCGGGAGTTGCCGCCTTCGACGATCACGTCGCCGGGGGCCAGCAGTTCCGCGAGCTGCCGCAGGGCGTCCCGGGTGGGGTCGCCCGAGGGGAGCATCAGCCACACCACGCGGGGTCCGGCGAGCTTGCCGACGAGTGCCTCCAGGGAGTCGGCGTCGCGGTCGGGGGAGGTACGGCTGTAGCCGAGCACCTCGTGGCCGCGGTCCCGCCAGCGGGCGGCCATGTTGCCGCCCATGCGTCCCAGGCCGACGATTCCTACCTGCATGTGTCTTCAGTCCTTCGTGAGATGAGGGGAGTCGGGCGAGCTGCCGCGCAGCAGGTCGAGAACGACGCTGTTGTCCAGGTCGCCGAGGCCCTGGGCCTCGACGGCCGCGTACAGGCCGGCGACGGTCGTGGAGAGCGGCAGCGTGACGCCTTCGTCCGCGGCGCTGTCCAGGACGAACCCGAGGTCCTTGTGGAGGTAGCGGGCCGGGCCGGAGGGGGTGAAGTCGCCCTCGGCCAGGTGGTGCCGCTTCTGGGCGAGCACCTCGGAGGAGGCGAGGCCGCCGGCCAGTACGTCGAGCAGCGCGGCGGGTTCCAGGCCGCCGCGTTCGCCGAGCAGGACGGCCTCGGCGAGCGCGACCAGGGTTCCGGCGACGACGAGTTGGTTGCAGGCCTTGGCGAGCGAGCCGGCGCCGGTGTCCCCCAGCCGCCGTACGGTCGAGCCCATCGCCTCCAGACAGGGGCGGATCCGTGCGACCGCCTCCGCCGGGCCCCCGGCCATGATCGACAGGGTGGCGTCGCGGGCGCCGGTCACCCCGCCGCTGACGGGGGCGTCGACGACCGTGATGCCCTGCGGACGCAGCTTCTCGGCGAGGGTGCGCACCGCGACGGGGGAGACGGTGCCCATGACGACCAGGGTGTCCATGACCGGCCGTCCGGAGCGCAGTCCGCCCGGGCCGTCCAGCAGCTCGATGACCTGGGGGAGGTCGGGGAGCATGGTGAGGACGACCGGTGCGGCGGCGGCCACCTGCTCCGGGCTGTCGGCGATGCGACAGCCCGCGGCCGCGGCGGCTTCCAGCGGGCTCCGGCCGCGGTTCCAGGCGAGCACGTCGAAACCGGCCCGGGCCAGGTTCACCGCCATGGGCAGTCCCATCGCGCCGAGCCCGAGGAAGCCGACAGTGCCGGTGTCGGGGGTCATGCGCCGGCTCCCGCCGCGGCATCTCGACGAGTTGTCACCTCGGCGAGCCGGTCCGTGAGCCGAGGGCTGCCGACCACGTCCCGGTTGACGACGAAGCGCGGTACCCGGCCCGCCGCCACCTCCAGCACGGCCCGGACCGCGCTGCCGCCGTTCCCGGCGGACATCTCATCGGTCCACGCTAGGGCGTGCGGGCTGAGCACGACCTGGTCCATGCCCAGCAACGGGTTGTCGGGGGCGGGCGGTTCGCTCTCGAACACGTCCAGTCCGGCACCTCTGATACGCCGTACCCGCAGCGCGTCGATCAGCGCGCCCTCGTCGACGATGGGCCCGCGGGCCACGTTGAGGAGGACGGCCGTGGGCTTCATCAGCGACAGCCGTCGCGCGTCGACCAGGTGACGGGTCTCGTCCGTCAGGGCGCACATCACGATCACGGCGTCGGCCTCCGCCATCACGGTGTCGACGTCCGCGAGCCTGACGCCGAGCACGGCGGCGGTCTCCGGTGGGCAGTACGGGTCGTACGCCACGACGTCGACCTCGAACGGATCGAGCAGCCCGACCAGATCGCGGGCCGTGTTGCCGAGGCCGATCAGCCCGATACGGCGGCCGGTGAGCCCGAGGCCCATCCACTGTTCCTTCTCGGCCCAGCGCCCCTCCCGCACCAGCCGGTCCTTGGCGGTCACGTTGTGCAGCACGGCGAGCAGCAGCGTGAGGGCGGCGGTGGCGACCGGCCGCCGGGCGCCATCGGGGGTGATGGTCACCAGGGCGCCGTTGCGGGTGCACGCGTCGAGGTCGACGGCGTCGTAGCCGACACCGAAGCGGGCGAAGAGGAGCGGGGGGCGGACGGCACCCTCGAAGGTGCGTGCCGTGACGGCGGGGCCGGCGAACAGGACGGCGTCCAGGCCGTCGACGTCCGCCGCGAGGAGTTCCCCGGTGTCACGCGGCAGGTAGTGCCAGTCCACCCCGGCGGCGTCGAGTTCGCCGAGCCGGATGTCGCCCCACACGTTGCGGCCGTCCGCGTCCAGGAAGTCCCGGCTGACGCCGACCGTGAACCCCAGGGCGCCCATCACAGCACCGCGATCGGGTTGACGGGCGAACCCGTGCCGCCGGGGACGTTCAACGGGGCCACCACGAACAGGAACTCGTAACGGCCGGCCTGCGCGCAGGCGACGGAGAGCGCTTCGAGGTCCAGGTTGTCCAGCAGCGGCACACCCATGGCGGTGATCGCCAGGGCGTGCACAGGGGAGTGCAGCCCTTCGACCGGCGAGGGCCGTACGTCGCTGTCGCCGTCGCCGCCGAGCAGCGCGATGCCGCGCTCGGCGAACAGCGGCATGGCGTCCACATGGAAACCGGCGCTGGCGTTGTCCGGGTTCCAGGCGCCGAGTTCGGCGCGGCGCCGGAAGTGGCCGGAGCGCAGCAGTACGGCGTCCCCGTCGCCGATCGTGACGCCGAGGGTCTTCTCGGCCGCGGTGACGTCCTCGGCGTGCACGGCCCGGCCGGGCTCCAGCCAGTCGGAGCCGAGCACGGCCGGCATGTCGATCAGGACGCCCTTGGTGACCAGCGGGCCGAGCGCGGAGACGGAGCCGAAGCGGGCGCCGCCCGCGTCGACGACCTCGCGTGCGGTGTGGCCGCCGTAGAGCTGTCCCCGGTAGGCGATGTGGGAGAGCGCGTCGAGGTGGCTGACGCCCTTGCCGTGGTAGTCGACGGCGATGAAGTCCTTGTGGCAGGACGGTTCGGGGGCTTCGACGTCACCGAGGTCGGACATGTAATGGAGGGCGGGCTTGCCGTTGTCCGGGCCGGGCACGGTGTTCCACGGCAGGGCGGTGGGGACGGCGGTGCCGGTGCGGACCAGTGCGGTGGCGCGCCGCGCGTGTTCGGGGGTGACCCGGTTCCAGGCGCCGCGGTCGGCGTCGGCCGGGGCCCAGCGGCCCCAGGTGCGCAGCTCGTCGAAGAGCGTGTCGAACTCCGCGCGGGACATCGGAGGGCCATTGGGGGGTGGATCGTGCGGGGTGCTGGTCATCTGCTGCTCAGCGCTCCAAGGCTCGCAGGGTGTCGTCGGTCGGCCCGGAGGGCGCGCTACGGTCGAGTGGTCCCGAAGGGATGCGGAGAATCTCGACGGCAAAGCGTGCGCCGACGGCATTGTCGTTCGGGGGCACACGAGAGACAATAACCAATATGCTGAACGACGAACAGAATGATGGGTGGAGTTGCTGGTGAGCGCAAGTGACCCGGGTAGTCTCGTTCCCGCAGTGACGCGGGCCGTGGCCATCCTTGACGCACTCGGCGAGGCGGAGGGCCGCCCGCTGTCGGTGAGTGAGATCGCGCGCGCCCTGGGTCTGCCGAAGTCCTCGACGGGCAATCTGTGCGCCTCCCTGGAGGCGGCGGGGATGATCGCGCGCAACGGCTCGGGCTTCAGTCTGGGACGCAAGCTCGTCGAGCTCGGCGGCCGCTACCTGGCCACCGTCGACCAGCTGCGCGACTTCTACGAGCTGTGCCGGCGCAGCGCCCACATCTCGCGGGAGACCGCGCGGGTGGCCGTACTCGACGGCCTGGACGTGCTCTACCTGGGGCGTTACGACGGCACGCAGCCGCTGCGGCTGACCGCCAACATCGGCGACCGCTTCCCCGCGAACTGCACGGCCACCGGCAAGGCCATCCTGTCCACCCTGGATCCGGCGGTGGCCGAGGACCGGCTGCGCGGCCGCACCCTGACCGCGCTCAGTGAGCGGTCCCTCACCTCGGTGCCGGCCCTGATGGCGGACCTGGCCGAGACCCGGGAGCGCGGCTACGCGATCGACGACGAGGAGACCACGGCGGGCATCCTCTGCCTCGCCGTGCCGGTCAACGGCTTCCGTACCGACTCGGCGCCCTTCGCGATCAGCGTCACCGTGCTCAAGGCCCGGCTCGACGACGAGTTCCGCGAGGCGCTCCTGAAGGACCTGCGGGTCATCGCGGCGGGCCTGGAGAACCCCATGCTCCCGCAGGGAGCGCAGCGGCCCGGCAGCGGCTGAACCCCCGGGGGTCCTGGGCCCTCTTCAGTACCACCCACGGCGGCCGTACGGAGATCTCTCCGTACGGCCGCCGTAACTTTGGTGCAATAAATACCGGCAGAACCATTGACCAACATGCTGGCAGCTATACAGGATTCTGGTCGAGCCGACGGAATGGTCCTCGGCTGGCAGATCCCTTCGGAGAAGCCCGTGTATGACGCTCCCGATGACACAGCTGACACTGCTGACACAGCTCCACACCGCCCCCTGGTGAGCATCCGGGGGCTGCGCAAGCGGTTCGGCGGCACTCTCGCCCTCGCCGACGTCGACCTCGACGTCCACTCGGGCAGCGTTCTGGCCCTATTGGGCCACAATGGTGCCGGTAAGTCGACCCTGATCAAGATCCTCGCCGGGGTCTACCGGGCGGACCAGGGCGAGGTCACCGTCGCGGGCCACCCGCTGGGCACCGAAGCCGCCGCCGCGGAGATGTCCTTCATCCACCAGGACCTCGGTCTCGTCGAATGGATGACGGTCGCCGAGAACATCGCCCTCGGCACCGGCTACCCGCGCCGCGCCGGACTCGTCTCCTGGCGGCAGGTCCGCGAGCGCAGCACCGAGGCGCTGCAGATCGTCGCCGGTCAGCTCGACCCGGACGCCGCGGTCGCCGACCTCACCCGCGCCGAACGCTCCCTCGTCGCCATCGCCCGCGCCCTGGCCACCCGGGCCCGGCTCATCGTCCTCGACGAACCCACCGCGAGCCTGCCCGCCGCGGACTGCGCCCGCCTCTTCGAGGTCCTGCACACCCTGCGCGACCGCGGCCACGGCATCGTCTACGTCAGCCACCGGCTCGACGAGGTCTACCAGGTCGCCGACAGCTTCGCCGTCCTGCGCGACGGCCACCTCATCAGCGAGGGCCGCCTCGCCGACCACGGCCCCGACCGCATCGTGCGCGACATCGTCGGCCACGAAGCGGAGGGCCACCGCCCCGAGCCCGGCCCCAAGGCCCCCACCGGCGAGGCCCCCACCGGCGAGGCCCCCACAGTGCTGCGCCTCACTGGCGTCACCACCGAGGGCGCCGGCCCCGTCGACCTGGAGGTGCGCGCCGGAGAGGTCCTCGGCATGGTCGGCCTCACCGGCGCCGGCCACATGGACCTCGGCCGTGCCCTCGCCGGTTCCCGGCCGATCCAGGACGGTGAGGCACTGCTCGACGGCAGGCCCTACCGGCCGGGCTCGCCCGCCGCGGCCGTCGACGCGGGCATCGGCTTCGTCACCAGCAACCGCCAGGAGGAGGGCTGCGCCCTCGAACTCACCGTCCGGGAGAACTTCCTGGCCAACCCGCGGGCCGACAGCCGCTCCCCGTGGCGCTGGATCAGCCCGTCCCACGAGCGCGCACAAGCGACCGCGCTGGTCGAGAGGTTCGGCGTACGGCCCGCCGACTCCGAGGCACCCATCGCGACCCTCTCCGGCGGCAACCAGCAGAAGGTCATGATCGGCCGCTGGCTGCGCCTGACCAGGCGCGTCGTGATCCTGGAAGAGCCGACCGCGGGAGTCGACGTCGGCGCCAAGGCGGAGATCTACCGCCTGCTCGACGACGCGCTCGCCCAAGGACTCGCGGTCCTCCTCATCTCCACCGACTTCGAGGAGGTCGCCGACGTGTGTCACCGCGCCCTGGTCTTCGTACGGGGCCACGTGACCGCCGAACTCAGCGGCGACTCCCTCACCGTCACCGAACTCACCCACGCCGCGTCGGCCATGCCGGCGCTGACCGGAACGGCGGACAACTGATGGCCACCGAGACCGAATCCGCCCGCCGGCAGGCCGACCACGGCAAAAGCCCACAGGAGGAAGGCGACGGCGCCCGCAAGGGAACGCGCGAACAGCCACCGGGCGGCGCCGACAAGGGCACGGGCCCCGGCTCCATCGCCGCCTGGCTGCGCGGCGGCCACCTCATCGGCACCTACGGGCTCCTCGGCCTGACCGTCCTGCTGTTCGTCGTCTTCGCGCTGGTCCTGCCGGACACCTTCCCGACGATGGACAACGCCTCGTCGATCCTGTCCAACCAGTCGATCCCCGCGATCCTCGCCCTCGGCGCGATGATCCCCATCGTCACCGGCAAGTTCGACCTCTCCGTCGGCTACGGACTCGGCTTCGCCCACGTCCTGGCCATGCAACTCATCGTGAACAGCGGCTGGTCGTGGCCGATCGCCTGCGTCGCCGTCATCCTCGGCGGCGGCATCGTCGGCGTACTCAACGGCCTGCTGGTGGAGTTCGCCAGGATCGACTCCTTCATCGCCACCCTCGGCACCGGCAGCCTCCTGTACGCCTGCACCGGCTGGATCACCGACGGCGCCCGGATCGTACCCGGCCCGCACGGACTGCCCCCGGCCTTCACCGACCTGTACGACTCCACGTTCCTCGGCCTGCCGGTCCCCGCCTTCTACGTCCTCGCGCTCGCCGTGGTGCTCTGGCTGCTGCTGGAACGCCTGCCGCTCGGCCGCTACCTGTACGTCATCGGCTCCAACGCCCGCGCCGCCGACCTCGTCGGCATCCCCACCCGCCGGTACGGCATCTACGCCTTCGCCGGTTCCGGACTCGTCGTCGGTTTCGCGGGCGTCCTGCTCGCCGCGCAGCAGCAGATCGGCAACCCGAGCGTCGGCATGGACTACCTGCTGCCCGCCTTCGTCGGCGCCCTGCTCGGCTCCACCGCCATCAAACCGGGCCGTGCCAACGCCGCCGGAACCGTCGTCGCCGTCACCATCCTCGCCATCGGCCTGGCAGGCATCCAGCAACTCGGCGCCGAGTTCTGGGCGACCTCCCTCTTCAACGGCGGAACGCTGCTCCTCGCGGTCGGTCTGGCCGGCTACTCCGCCCGCCGCCGACTGCGCGCCGGCGCGAGCGCCACCCGCCGTTCACTGTCCGCGCCCGGGGCGGAACCCGGGACCGTATCCACGACGGAGCCGCCGACACCCGCCACCGCCGCGTCCACCGACGACGCGCCGCGCACACCCTGACCGCGGCCGAACCTCCGCGCCCGTTCGCTCGCCTGCCGTATCTCCCAAGGAGCGCCACCGTGTCGTACCACCCCACCCGCAAGGCAACACTCAGAGCGGTGGCCGCCCTGGCCGTGCTCACCGCTTCCCTGGCGGGCTGCACCCGGGGCTCAGAGAGCGCCGGCTCCACCACCGTCGGCGGGTCCTCGAAGGCCGGCTGCCCTGCCGTGCTGGCGAAGGCCAAGAAGGCGGTCGCGGCCGCCGAGGCCGTCGACGCCCCCTGGGGCGGACCGACCACCGGACCCAAGGCGGTCGCGGGCAAGACCATCGTCTACGTCGCCCAGAGCATGACCAACCCCGGAGTCGCGGGCGCCGCCGAAGGCGTCAAGGAGGCCGCCAGGACCATCGGCTGGACGGTGCGGATCATCGACGGCCAGGGCACCCCGGCCGGCATCCAGGCCGCGCTCAGCCAGGCCGTCGCCGTGAAGCCCGCCGGCATCGTCCTGTCCGGCTTCGACCCCAAGTCGACCGCCCAGCAGGTCGCTCAGGCCAACGCGGCCGGTATCCCGCTCATCGGCTGGCACGCCGTCGGCACCCCCGGACCCAGCACCGACCCGAAGCTCTTCAGCAACATCACCACCAAGGTCGAGGACGTCGCGAAGATCAGCGCCGACTGGATCATCAGCCAGTCCAACGGCCGGGCCGGCGTGGTGGTCTTCACCGACGCCTCCATCCCGTTCGCCAAGGGCAAGTCGGACCTGATCGAGAAGGAGCTGGCCACCTGCTCCGACATCAAGGTGCTGTCCACCTCCAACATCCCGATCGCCGACGCCAGCAGCCGCACCCCGCAGGAGGTCTCCGCACTGCTGTCCCGCTTCGGCACCCGGTGGACGAACTCCGTGGCCATCAACGACCTGTACTTCGCCGACGCGGCACCCGCGCTGCGGGCGGGCGGCAAGCAGGGCAACGGTGCCCCCTTCAACATCGGCGCGGGCGACGGCGACCCGTCCGCCTTCCAGCGCATCAACAGCAAGCAGTTCCAGGCGGCCACGGTGCCCGAGCCGCTGTCCGAGCAGGGCTGGCAGATCGTCGACGAGTTCAACCGCGCCTTCGCCCACCAGCCCGCCAGCGGCTACGTCGCCCCGGCGCACATCACCACGGCGGCCAACAGCGGCGGCGGATCCTCCTGGGACCCGAAGGGGTACCGCGAGGCGTACCAAAAGCTCTGGGGCAAGTAGACGACACCGCAGGCCCCGGCATGCTCCCTCCCGCTCCTCCTCAGCGGGAGGGAGCATGCCGTTCGGTGGCATCGATGTAGTCGTGGAGGACCTTGCGGGAGCGGGCGAGCAGTTCGATCTGTTCGTCCAGCCCCTGGAGGCGAGCTCGCAAGGCGGTCAGGAGCTCGGGGCAGGGTTTGAGGTCGGGACCCGTGCCGGTGACGCAGGGCTGAAGGAACCCGATCTCCTGGGTCGACAGTCCGGCTTCGAGCAGGTTCCTGATCTGAGCCACGGTCAGGACGTCGTCGTCGCTGTACTCGCGGTAGCCACTGGCCTTGCGGACGGGTACGAGCAGGCCCTGGGCCTCGTAGTACCGCAGTTGATGGGCGCGGACTCCGGTCCGCCGGCTCAACTCTCCGATCAGCACGGTGATTCCCCCCTTGACCTTCATACCGGTATGAAGGTTGACGATTCTGCCATGACCACCAACTCGGCTCCATCCAAAGAGCACTTGACGCGCAACCCCGGTGCCGGCCCCACCCCCGTGACGGTCCTGGGCCTGGGCCTGATGGGCCAGGCGCTGGCCGGAGCGTTCCTGCGTGCGGGGCACCCCACGACCGTGTGGAACCGCACGGCGGCCAAGGCCGAACACCTTGTCGCCCAGGGCGGGAAACGCGCCGACTCGGTCCGCGACGCCGTCACGGCCGGCCCGCTCGTGGTCGTCTGCGTCTCCGACTACGACGCTGTGCACGCACTTCTCGGTCCGCTGGGCGATGTCCTCGACGGGCGGGTCCTGGTCAACCTGACCTCGGGCACCACGACGCAGGCCCGTGAGACCGCCGCATGGGCGACGCGGCAGGGCAGCACCTACCTCGACGGCGCCATCATGGCCGCCCCCGGGGCCATCGGCACGGCGGACGCCGTCGTCCTCTACAGCGGGCCCCGGTCGGCCTTCGACCTGCACGAGTCGACCCTGACGAGTCTCGCCGCGGGAACGGCGTACATCGGTGACGACCACGGCCTGTCGTCGCTGCACGAGGTGGCCGTGCTGGGCCTGATGTGGGGCATCGGGAACGGCTTCCTGCAGGGTGCCGCCCTGCTCGGCGCGGCGGGGGTGGACGCCGCGGCGTTCGCCCCGCTCGCGAGGAAGGGCATCGGCATGGTGACCGACTGGCTGACCGACTACGCCCAACAGGTCGACGACGGCACGTATCCGGCCCTTGATGCCACCCTTGACACTCACCGGGCCGCGATGGAGCACGCCATCCAGGAGAGTGAGTTCCTCGGTGTCAATGCCGAACTTCCGAGGCTCATCAAGTCCCTGACCGACCGGGCGGTGGCCGACGGGCACGGCGGCAGCGGCTACGCGGCAATGATCGAGCAGTTCCGAAAGCCCTCAGGAGAGCGCCCATGACGGCCACACCCTTTGACCCACGCACGCTGCTCACGGCAAGCCGACTCGGTGTCCTCGCCACGATCAAGTCGGACGGCCGCCCACAACTGTCACCCGTCATGCCCTTCTACGACCCGGAGGCCGATGTCATCTACGTCTCGATGAGCGCCGGATCGGCCAAGACGGCGAATCTGCGACGGGACCCACGAGCCGTGCTGGAGGTCACCAGCCCCGACGGCCGGGAGTGGGCCACCGCCGAAGGCACGGCCACCCTCACCGGTCCGGGAACCGACCCCTACGGTCCCGAGGTCGAGGCGCTGGTGAACTACTACCGCATCGCCGCCGGGGAGCATCCGGACTGGGACGAGTACCGGTCGGTGATGGTGTCCGACCGCCGGGTGCTGATGGCGATGACGGTCGAGCACGTGTACGGCGCCAGGATCCGCTGACACATGAGGAACGGTGTCGGCCGTATCCAGCGCACCGAGCGGCCGGTGCAGGTCTTAGTGTCGACGGCATGACCGAAGAGTCCCTGCGCTCCGTCACCGTCGAGCGAACCAGCACCGGCCACTTCACCGCGACGAACGTCCGTGGCGGCACGATCAGCTTCGGCACCGGCTCCGAGCCGCACGGGGGCGCCGAGTTCACCCCGGTCGAGTTGTTGCTCGCCGCACTCGGAGGCTGCACGGCGGTGGACGTCGACGTCGCCACCAGCCGCCACGCGGAGCCCACCAGGTTCTCCGTCGCGGTGACCGGCAACAAGATCAGCGACGAGCTCGGCAACCGGATGACCGACCTCTTGGTCACCTTCTCCGTCGCCTTCGCGGACGGAGAAGGCGCGGATCGCGCCCGAGCGATCCTCCCGAGGGCGGTCAAGTCCTCCCACGACCGCCTCTGCACGGTCAGCCGCACCGTCGAGACCGGCACCCCCGTCTCCGCGACGGTCGACGACGCCTGACGTCACGCGAGGTCCGTGCAACCCGCTCGCTGTAGCGCACGGCGGCCGGGCCCTCGCACACCCGCACCGTGACGAGGAAAGATGGGACGTCGAGCGACGGAGCAAGCCATGCGGAGGAACGCACATGCAGCATGAACGAGCGGGTCGGCCGGCGGGTCCCGAGGACCTTGTCGACGTCGCCCGGTTGGTGACCGCGTACTACGCGCTGCACCCCGACCCGGCCGACCCGGGGCAACGGGTGGCGTTCGGTACGTCAGGACACCGCGGGTCGTCCCTGAGCACGGCGTTCAACGAGGACCACATCGCCGCGACCAGCCAGGCCATCTGCGAGTACCGCAGCGCGCAGGGCACCGACGGGCCCCTCTTCCTCGGCGCCGACACGCACGCCCTGTCCGAGCCCGCCCGGGTCACCGCACTGGAGGTGTTCGCCGCCAACGACGTGACCGTGCTCATCGATGTCGCCGACGGCTACACCCCCACCCCGGCCGTCTCGCACGCCATCCTCGCCCACAACCGCGGTCGTGCCACCGGCCTCGCGGACGGCGTGGTCGTCACCCCCTCGCACAACCCGCCCGCGGACGGCGGCTTCAAGTACAACCCGCCCAGCGGCGGCCCGGCCGGCTCCGAGGCGACGTCCTGGATCCAGGACCGCGCCAACGAGATCATCACGGCCGGGCTGAAGGACGTACGCCGCATCCCGTACGTCCGGGCCCTCACGGCCCCCGGAACCGGCCGCTACGACTTCCTCGGCACCTACGTCGCCGACCTGCCCGCCGTCCTGGACCTGGACGCGATCCGCGCCGCCGGCGTCCGTATCGGCGCCGATCCGCTCGGCGGGGCCTCCGTCGCCTACTGGGGCCGGATCGCCGAGGAGCACCGGCTCGACCTGACTGTGGTCAATCCGCTCGCGGACCCCACCTGGCGCTTCATGACGCTGGACTGGGACGGCAAGATCCGCATGGACTGCTCGTCGCCGTACGCGATGGCCTCGCTCATCGAGCAGCGTGACCGCTTCCAGATCGCCACGGGCAACGACGCCGACGCCGACCGGCACGGCATCGTCACCCCGGACGCGGGTCTGATGAACCCCAACCACTACCTGGCCGCCGCCATCGCCTACCTGTACGCCCACCGCGAGCAGTGGCCCGACCACACAGGTATCGGCAAGACCCTGGTGTCGTCCTCCATGATCGACCGCGTCGCCGCCGACCTCGGGCGGCGCCTCGTCGAGGTGCCCGTCGGCTTCAAGTGGTTCGTGGACGGCCTGGTCGACGGCTCGCTCGGGTTCGGCGGCGAGGAGTCGGCCGGCGCGTCGTTCCTGCGCCGCGACGGCTCGGTGTGGACCACCGACAAGGACGGCATCATCCTGGCGCTGCTCGCCTCCGAGATCACCGCCGTCACCGGGAAGACCCCGTCGGAGCATTACGCCGCCCTGACGGCCCGCTTCGGCGATCCCTCCTACGCCCGCATCGACGCCCCGGCGACCCGCGAGGAGAAGGCGCTGCTGGCCAAGCTCTCGCCCGCGCAGGTCACGGCGGACACCCTGGCCGGCGAGGCGGTCACCGGCGTCCTCACCGAGGCCCCCGGCAACGGGGCGGCCATCGGCGGCATCAAGGTGACCACCGAGAACGCCTGGTTCGCGGCACGCCCCTCGGGCACCGAGGACGTCTACAAGATCTACGCCGAGTCGTTCCAGGGACCCGACCACCTGCGCCGGGTCCAGGAGGAGGCCAAGGACGTGGTGATGGCGGCCCTCGGCGGCTGACCGCCGGGACCGCCCCTGGAGGCGGGGGTTCAGGCGACGGCGAAACGGAACGCGCCGGCGCCCCCGCCCAGCGTCAGCCACACATGCCGCTCCTCACGCACCAGCCGCAGCGCCACGTGCGCGCAGCCGGGGCAGCGGGCGGTGAGACCGGGCTCGGGGCCGTAGACGTGCAACTCGGCGAGCGGCCCCGAGCGGGCGCACTCCGGGCAGCGCCACCAGGCGGCGGTCGCTTCCACGGAGAGGATCTCCGAGAGCGGTCCGGCAAGGCAGTTGCCGTCGAGATGGGCGGCGGTGTCTGGCACGGGGTCCTCCAACGTCGGGGTCAGCCGAAGCGTTCGGTACGAATGGTCGCCGGATCCCGTCCCAGTCCGGTCAGCAGATCGCCGACCGCCTCGACGAACCCGGTGGGGCCGCAGACGTAGACGGGGCTCGCCGGCAGCAGCCCGGCCGTCGCTTCCGCCAGGTCGTCCGCCGTGACCCGGCCCGGGGCGCGGGCGGTGTCCGGCGGCGCCTTGCGGGTGTGCACGAGGCGGACGTCAAGATCGGGATGTCCGTCGGTGAGGTCCTCGTGGTACCAGGCGTCTTCCGCGCTGCGCACGGAGTACAACAGGTGGAAGGCGCCCCGGGAGAGCGACTGGCGGTGGGCGCGCACCATGGCCGTCAGCGGGACGACCCCCGAGCCGCCCCCCACCAGGAGCACCGGCTCGGTCCGCCCCGGCCGCCACACGAACCAGTTCCCGAGCGGTCCCCGCACCTCCACCTCCGCGCCCACGGGCAGCGCGTCGGCCAGATACGGCGAGACCTCCCCGTCGAGCACCGCCTGCACCCCCAGTTCGACGCGGTTGCCGTCTGCGGGCGCGGCCAGCGAATAGCTGCGCACGGCCTGGTAGCCGTCGTCGGCGGTCAGGCGCACGTCGACATGCTGACCGGGGAGGTGGCCGGGCCAGCCGGGAACGGTGAAGACCAGGGTGCGGGCTGTGGCGTTCTGCGGGACACGCTCCACCAGCCGCGCCCGGCGCCATACGACGGCCACGCTCAGTCGCCCCAGTTGCGCTGCTCGCGCCACGGGTCGCCGTAGTCGTGGTAGCCGACGCTCTCCCAGAACCCGGGTTCGTCCTCGTCGGTGAGCTGGATGCCCTGCACCCACTTGGCCGACTTCCAGAAGTACAGGTGGGGCACGAGCAGCCGGGCCGGGCCGCCGTGCTCCGGCGACAACGGATAGTCGTCGAAGGTGTGGACGAGCCATGCCTGGCCGTCCAGGAGATCCTCCAGCGGCAGATTCGTGGTGTAACCGCCGTAGCTGCTGACCACGACGTAGTCGGCGGCCGTCTCGACGTCCTCGAAGAAGGTGTCCAGCGACACGCCCCGCCACCGTGTGTCGAACTTCGACCAGCGCGTGACGCAGTGGATGTCCTGCACGGTCTCCTGCTGGGGCAGGGCCATCATCTGGTCCCAGGTCCACGCGTGGGTCCGGCCGGTCTCGGTGGTCACGGTGAACTGCCACGACTCGACGGGGACCTTGGGCGTGGGGCCCGCCGACAGGACGGGGAACGACTCGGTCGGGTACTGCCCGGGCGGCAGCTTGTCGGCCACCTGTCGGGCTCGGCCCTGGAAGCCGGGGGAGAAGGAGTTCACGGGGTCATCTCCTGGGTACGTCCGCCGGGGGCGTGCGAGGCTCTGTAGTCAGTGTCGGGGGGAGTGGCCCCGTTCACCATCCAGCCGTGCGGGGCGGGTCCCCGAAGGCCGGCGTCGCACAGGCTAGGACGCCCGCGCGGAGGCGGATAGCCCACGCGTGCACCGAGACCGGTCCACGGGCGCACGGAGCGAGCGGTACGTGTCGATCGATCACCACGTCATGCCTGACTTCGTCATTGACAGTCATGTCGTCGCCCAGCTAGCTTCGACAGACGAAGTCAGCTGGGAGGCACTGGGGTATGGGACGGTCACGCACGTACGAGTGGAGCGACCCCGCGATCACGGCGGCCGCCGTCGGGCGTACTTCCGGCCTGGACCTCCTGCAGGAGATGCTGACGGGCCGGCTGCCGGGCCCGCCCGTCACCGCCACCCTGGACTTCACCCTCGACGAGGTGGCGGAGGGAAGAGCGGTGTTCTCCCTGGTGCCGGGGGAGGAGCACTACAACCCCATCGGCAGCGTGCACGGCGGCGTCTACGCCACCCTCCTGGACTCCGCGGCGGGCTGCGCCGTCCAGTCCACACTCCCGCCCGGCATGGGGTACACCTCGCTCGACCTGACCGTGAAGTTCCTGAAGCGGATCACGGTGGACACGGGCAGGGTGCGTGCCATCGGCACGATCGTCAACCGGGGCCGTCAGACGGCCCTCGCCGAAGCCACGCTGGTCGATGCCCAGGACCGCCTCCTCGCCCACGCCACCAGCAGCTGCCTGCTGTTCCCGGTGCCCGTCTCCGAGGACTGACCGGACGGGCGCCGCCAGGTCGTCCGGCGGGCGCCTTCTCGGAACCGGTCGCGGTCATCCCCGCCCGGGGAGCCGCGCCGTCTCCGGCACCGGACCGGCGACCGCGACCTCCGTACCTGCCCGGACGAACGCGGCGTCGGCGCCGGTGGCCTCTCGCCGTCGGCTATGTCCCGTCGAAGACCGCCGTCAACGCCCTGACCGTCCAGTACGCCAGGGACCTGCGCGCCCCGACGACATCCTCGTCAACGCCGTCTGCCCCGGCTACTGCGCCACCGATCTGAACAACCACTCCGGCCACCGCACCGCCGCCCAGGGGGCCGTGGCCGCCGTCCGGATGGCCACCGTCCCCGACGACGGACCCACCGGCACATTCAGCGACGAGAACCTCCTGCTTCTCCCGTGCATCGCCGGCATCGACGTGGCGGCCCTGTGGATGGTGGCCGGTGAGAGGGGGCGCCCCTGCTTCTCCGTAGGCAGCCCGGCGCCCGCTTCATCGCAGGGGTGGTGAATGCCGCGGCACGGACGCCTTCCGGCGCCGAACGGGAGCCGGTCCGTGGAGGTCAGAGGTCGAGCACCAGCCGGGGGCCGCAGGAACGCGAGACGCAGATCAGCATGGTGTCGCCCGCGGCCCGTTCGTCCTCGTCGAGCAGTGAGTCCCGGTGGTCCGGCGTACCTTCCAGTACCTCCGTCTCACAGGTGCCGCAGGTGCCTTCCCGGCAGGAGAACAGCACCGGGACACCCGCCTCCTCCGCCACTTCGAGCACCGATCGGTCCGGCGGCACGGTGAGCGTGCGCCCCGACCGGGAGAGCACCACCTCGAAGGCGTCGGCCGGCGCGGCCTCGACCGTGGGCTGGACGGGGGCGAACCGCTCGACGCCCAGGGTGCCGGAGGGCCAGCCGGCGCACTGCTCCTGGGCCGCCCGGAGCAGCGGCTCGGGACCGCAGGCGTGCACCAGGGTGCCCTCGCGGGGCGAGCCGATGAAGGCGGCGAGGTCCAACAGGCCGTACTCGTCCTGCGGCCGGATCAGCACCCGGTCCCCGTAGGGCGCGAGGCGGTCCAGGAACGCCATGGAGTCGCGGGTACGGCCGCCGTACAACAGGCGCCAGTCGGCTCCGGCGGCCTCGGCGGCCTCCACCATCGCCAGGATCGGGGTGATACCGACCCCGCCCGCGATGAAGAGGTGGTGCTCGGCCGGGCGCAGCGGGAAGTTGTTCCGCGGTCCGCGCACCCGCACGGCCGAGCCCTGCGCGAGACGGTCGTGGACGTACGAGGAGCCGCCGCGGCCGTCCGGTGCGCGCAGCACCGCGATCTGCCAGGCCGCTCGGTCGGCCGGCTGCCCGCACAGCGAGTACTGACGGATGAGGCCGTTGTCCAGCAGCACGTCGATGTGGGCGCCCGGCGTCCAGGCCGGGAGCGGATCGCCGTCCGGGTGGCGCAGGACGAGGGAGACGACGCCGTCGGCGGCATCGATGCGGGCGTCCACGACGAGAGTCGCCTCGCCGGGGTCCGCCTGGGACTGCGGTGCCTCGGGGCTCCGGAGGACCTGGAGCGGTTGGTTGGTCATGTGCGTCAACCTGAGTCTCGTACGGGTGGGGGACGAAGGCGGGCGGCCGGAAGCCTCAGACGCCCGGTACATGCAGCAGCAGCGCGTCGCCCTGGCCGCCGCCTCCGCAGAGGGCCGCGGCCCCGGTGCCGCCGCCGCGCCGCCGCAGTTCCTGGGCGAGGGTCAGGACGAGCCGGGCGCCGGTCATGCCGACCGGGTGGCCGAGCGCGATCGCGCCACCGTTGACGTTCACCCTGTCCAGGGGGATGTCCAGTTCCCGGACGGAGGCCAGGGCCACCCCGGCGAACGCCTCGTTGATCTCGAACAGGTCGAGGTCGGCGGCCTTGAGCCGGCCGTCCCGGGACAGGGCGTCGCGGATCGCGCCGGCCGGCTGCACGAGCAGCGAGGGGTCGGGGCCCGCGACGGTGCCGTAGGCGCCGATCTCGGCGAGCGGGGTCAGGCCCTCCCGGCGGGCGCGGTCCGCGCTCATCACGACGACGGCCGCTGCTCCGTCGGACAGCTGTGAGGCGTTGCCCGCGGTGATGGTGCCCTCGGAGGAGAAGGCCGGCTTGAGACGCCCGAGGCTCTGAGCGGTGCTCTGCGGCCGGATGCCCTCGTCGGCCTCCACCACCGTCTCGCCCCGGCGCCCGGCCACCGTGACCGGGGCGATCTCCGCGGCGAACGCGCCGGACTCCTGGGCGTGGTGGGCCCGCTCGTGCGACAGCGCGCTGTACTCGTCCTGCTCCTCGCGGGTGAACGCGAAGGGCCGCTGGTAGCGCTCGGTGGCCGCGCCCATGGAGACCCCGTCGAAGGCGCAGGTCAGCGCGTCGCGGTCGAGGGCGTCCTCGACCGTCGTCGCCCCGTACTTCCAGCCGGTCCGGGACCCGCGCAGCAGATGCGGGGCGCCGGACATGGACTCCATGCCGCCCGCCACGACCACCTCGTGGCGCCCCGAGGCGATCATGAGATCGGCCAGGGCGATGGCGTGCAGCCCGGACAGGCACAGCTTGTTGACGGTGCTCGCCGGTACGGCGAACGGGATGCCGGCGGCCACTGCGGCCTGCCGGGCCGTGTTGGGACCGGCCCCGGCCTGGACGACATGGCCCATCACGACGGCCTCCACGGCGGCAGGGTCCAGCAGCGCCGCGGACAGCGCGGCGCGGATGGCGTGGGCGCCGAGGTCGGCGGCGGACAGGCTGCTCAGCCCGCCCATGAGCTTGCCGACGGGCGTTCTCGCTCCGGCGACGATGACGGATCCGGGCATGTCCGGGACCTCCTGTGGATGTGGGCGGATCAGCGGATCAGAGGACGGCGTCTACGGAACGTTCCGCGACCAGGTGGGCGGTCTCGTTCACCGAGTGCAGGACGATCCGGCCCCCGGGCATCCGCCGCACCCTGCTGACGGAGGTGTAGCCGGGGTGGAACCAGAACATCCGGGGGATCTCGAGCACGGTCGCGAGGTACGTGTTGGTGATTCCGCCGTGGCACACGGCCGCGATCCGCTCGCCGGGGTGGGCGTCCAGCATGGTGTTCATGGCCCCCACCGCCCGGGCCCGGAACGCGTCCCAGTCCAGGTCCGGTACGAAGTCCTCGTACCGTCCCTCGGACAGCGCCACCGACCGGGGGTCGTCCGGGAGGATCTGCTCCGGCGGGGTGTAGGGGTGCGAGACGTCGGTGTCCCACTCGCGCAGGTCGTCCAGCACGGTGGCGGTCATGCCCGTCAGCCGTTCGAGCGGCGCCGCGGTCTCACGGGCGCGCTGGTACGGACTGGTGTAGAGGGCGTCGATGCCTTCGTCCGCCAGCCATGGGGCGAGGCGCTCGGCCTGGGCGATGCCCTCTGGCGACAGCTTCGGGTCGAACACGCCCGAGACGGGCAGGCCGTGCCGGACGAGCAGAAGTTCCGTCATGAAGCGTCCTTCGTACGAGGAGTGAGGAGGAGTGAGGGGGGGGAAGGGGCGGTGCTCAACCGGCGATCGTCCGGTCGGAGTCCCAGTAGGGGCGGCGCATCGCCCGCTTGTCGAGCTTGCCCATGGCGTTGCGGAGGAGCTCGGGGACGACCTCGTACGACTTCGGGCACTTGTACGCGGCCAGCCGCTCGCGGCAGAACGCGTCCAGCTCGCCGTCCGCCGGCCCGCTTCCTTCGGTCACGACGACCAGGGCGCGCAGCGACTCGCCGAAGTCCGGGTCGGGCACGCCGATGACCGCCACCTCGGCGACCCCCGGGTGCTCGCGCAGCACCGCCTCGCTCTCCGCCGGGTACAGGTTCACCCCGCCGGACACCACGACGTCCGCGGCCCGGTCGGTGATGAAGATGTAGCCGTCCGGATCGACGTAGCCGATGTCGCCGAGGGTGAAGACGCCGGGAGCGACGTAGGCGGCCTTGGTCTTCTCCTCGTCCGCGTGGTAGCGCACGCCGCGGCCCTCGGGCGCCCGGAAGGCCAGCAGCCCGAGCTCCCCGGCGGGAAGCGGGTGGCCGTCGTCGCCGGTCACCAGGACGTCGAAGGGGGACTGGACGCGCCCGACCGAACCGGGGTGTTCCAGCCACTCGGTGCTGTTGATGCGCGCGACCGTGCCGGCCTCGCTGGCCCCGTACGACTCGGTCAGCACCGGACCGAACCAGTCGATCATGGACCGCTTCACCTCCGGAGGGCACGCGGAGCCGGTGTGCGCGACCTGCATCAGGCTGGAGACGTCGTAGCGGTCGCGCACCTGAGCCGGCAGGGCGAGCAGGCGCGTGAAGTGGGTCGGCACCATCACCGAGGACGTGACCCGCCAGCGCTCCACGCGGTGCAGGAACGACTCGGCGTCGAACCTGCCGAGGATCACCACCGGGCGGCCGGCCGCGAGATGGCGCAGCGAGGTGAGCGGCCCGTTGTGCTGGAGCGGACCGCACACCAGGTGCGGTCCCGGCGGGAAGCCGGGGCGGGCGGCCACCGCCTCCAGGTACGCGGCGCTGTCCGTCACCGGTCCCTGCACCCAGCGCACCTCGGTGCCGCGGGCCCGTCCCGTGGTTCCCGACGTGTAGACCAACGGCGGGCGGGCGGGGCGGCCGACGGGCACCGGCACCGGCTCCGCGTCGGCCAGCCACTGGGTCCAGTCGATGGCGTCGTCCTTGGCGGGCGTTCCGTGCACGACGACCGGGAGGCCGAGTTCCGCGCCCGCCTGCCGGGCGGCCGACTCGCCCGCCGGGCCGCTGATCACCGCCTTCGCACCCGCGTCGGTGAGCAGGTCGACCAGTTCCCGGGAGGTCAGCTGCCGGGAGGCGGCCACCGTGCCGACGCCGGCCCGCAGACCGGCGAGATGGGCCACCAGCGTGGCCACGGCGTTGTCGCCCAGGACGGCGACCCGGTCCTCCGGCTCGGGCGCGACCTCCAGGAAGCGACCGGTCACGCGTGCCACCTGGTCGGCCAGCCGGGACCAGGACAGGCTCTCGGTGTCGTCGGCCAGGGCGGTCGCGTTCGGCAGTTCGCGGGCACGCAGGTCGAGTGGCTGTAGGGACATGGATCCTCCGGCGCTCCTCGGTCCGTCGTCTCTCTCGCTCCACCGGGTGCACCCCGTCTGCCCAGCGGCCGGGCAGGTGGGAGAGGCGACGCCAAGACTGTAGCGTTTATCAAGAAAGTACGGAACACTCTGACCCGAGCCGGAGGCACTCACCCTCGTTGGGCAGGTGTGCTGCTCCGCTACGAGCCGCTGTTACTGAAGCAGCCGTCTGGTAAGTGCAGTCCGGCAAGTGCCGTCCGACCCGTGTGCCGAGGAGGTCACCATGCCCCAACCGAACGTGAACGAGTGGCGGGGCGGGGTCCGGCAGTGGCTTGCCACGACGCTCGAACCCCGGCGGGCAGCCGAGACCACCGCTCACACCGCCGCCGAGCTCGCCGTCTTCCACAACCTCACGGACGAAGAGGAGCGGCGGCTGCTCGACCGCCGCCGCGCCTACGAGCGAGCCCGGCACGACGCCGGCTACCAGGCCCTCACCCTCCCCACGGAGAACGGCGGCCAGGGCCTGACCGCAGCCCACGCGGCCCTGTTCGCGCAGGAGGAGGCGGAGTTCGACGTACCGCCGTCCACCGAGCTGATCAGCGTCACGGTGCGGCTGGTCGCCATGTCCGTCTCCCTGTTCGGGACGCCCGAGCAGCGCGAGACGTACGCCCGCGCCTTCCTCCGTACGGATCTGCTGGCCTGCCAGCTCTTCAGCGAACCCGGCGCCGGCTCCGACCTGGCCGCCCTGCGCACCCGCGCCCGGCGCGAGGGCGCGGAGTGGGTGATCGACGGCCAGAAGGTGTGGACCTCGGGCGCCCAGTTCGCCGAGTACGGCCTGCTGCTCGCCCGTACCGACCCCGACGTCGTCAAACAGGCCGGCATCACCGCCTTCCTGGTCCCCATGGACAGCCCGGGCGTGGAGATCCGCCCCATCCGCCAGATGAGCGGCGGCGCCTCCTTCAACGAGGTGTTCCTCAGCGGCGTACGCGTCCCCGACGGGCTGCGGATCGGACGCCCCGGCCAGGGCTGGGAGGTCGCCAACGCCACCCTCGCCTTCGAGCGCACCGCCTCCGGCTCGGGGAACCGGCGCAAGGGCGGCACCTTCGACGACGTACTCGCCCTCGCCCGCTCGCTGAACCGGACCGGGGACCCGCTGGTGCGCCAGCGCCTCGCCGACCTGTACGTGCGCAGCGCGTTGCGCGCCGCCACCGTGGACCGCGTCGCCCGGGCGAGTGCGGCCGGCGGACGGCCGGGCCCCGAGGCCTCCCTGACCAAGCTCATGGCATCCGACCTGCTCACCCGCACCGGCCAGGCAGCCGCCGAACTGATGGGTGCCCGGATCACCGCCGACACCGGCGAGCCGGGCACCTTCGCCTGGACCGAACACCTGCTCGGCGCCCCCGGCTACCGGCTGGCCGGCGGCACCGACCAGATCCAGCGCAACCTGATCGGCGAGCGGGTGCTGAAGCTGCCGGGCGAGCCGCGGGTCGACAAGGTGCCGTTCTCCGAACTGTCCGGCAACTGAGCCATGGGTGGCATGACCCCCGCAACAACGACACCCGCAACGACTGAGGAGTGACATCGATGGATCTGGGACTGACAGGTGCGAACGCGCTGGTGACCGGAGCGAGCCGGGGCATCGGCCGGGCGATCGCCGGGACGCTGGCCGCCGAGGGCTGTGCCCTCGCACTGTGCGCCCGTGGCGAGGAGGCTCTCGCCAAGGCCGCTGCCGAACTGCGCGGCGAGGGAGCGACCGTCTTCGCCGAGCCGGTCGACGTCACCGACCCGGCCGCGCTCGCGGGCTTCGTGGAGCGGGCGGCCGCTGAACTCGGCGGCCTGGACCTGCTGGTGTCCAACGTCTCGGCGGGCAACGTCAAGGGCCCCGAGTCGTGGGAGGCCAGCCTGCGCGGCGACCTGATCCCGTTCGCGGGACTCGTCGAGGCGGCCCTGCCGTATCTGGAGGCCTCCGACCGGGCCGCCGTCGTGGCGATCGGCACCACCAACGCCTCCGACACCGCCCGTCCGGCCGGAGCCAACTCGTACTCCGCGCTGAAGGCGGCCGTCGTCCAGCACGCCTCCGCCCTCGCCCACGCCCTCGCCCCGAAGGGCATCCGGGTCAACACCGTCTCGCCCGGCCCCATCGACTTCCCCGGCGGCGCCTGGGAGACCATCCGCACCAGCCGCCCGGAGGTGTACGAAGAGGTCCTCGCCAAGCTGCCGATCGGCCGCTACGGCACCGCGGAGGACGTGGCCGCGGCCGTGGCCTTCCTGCTCGGCCGGACCGGCTCCTTCTGCGTCGGTGTCAACCTCGTGGTGGACGGCGGGCTGCTCACCCGCGTCCAGTACTGAGCCGTGGCGGGCCCGGCCGGCCGCCTGGACGCCGTACTGGTCTGCGGCGGGAGGTGGCACGACTTCGACTACGCGCGGCTGCGGCTGCTGGACCTGCTGGGCGATCACTCACGGGTCCGCACGCGGGTGTACGAGGACTACGACTGCGTACCCGCCCTGGAACAGGCCGACCTGTTGGTGACCTACACCTGCGATGTGCGGCCCGGTCCCTCCGAAAGGGCCGCGCTGACACGCTTCGTCGAGCGGGGCGGGCGCTGGCTCGCCCTGCACGGCACCAACTCGGTGATCGAGGCGCCGGCCGACGGTGGGCCGCGGGTGTTCACCACACCGCGGCTCCTCGGGGAGCTGGCCGGGGTGCTCGGCAGCCAGTTCCTGGCCCATCCGCCGATCGCGCCGTACGAGGTACGCGTGACCCGGCCGGATCATCCGCTGGTCGCCGGGATCGAGCCGTTCACGGTGACGGATGAGCTGTACGTGTGCGAGTTGCACGGCGAGCTGGAGGTGCTGCTGCACGCCGAGTACACCGGGCCGTGCCGGGGGTTCGCCGAGGGGGATGCGGCGCTCGACGAAGCGCCCCGACCGGTTCTCTACCTGAAGCGGCACGGCCTCGGCGAGGTCTGCTACTTCACCCTCGGCCACTGCCGGGGACGGTACGACGTGCAGGACCTGGGCGTGGACGACACCGGGCGAGTGGACCTGGGGCCCTGGGAGACGCCGGAGTTCCTGACGGTGCTCGGGCGGTGCGTGGAGCGGATGGTGGCTGCGGGGGTGCCGGTTCGGTAAGTTCTCGCCCCCGCCGCCCCTACCCGTCCCATCCTTCTGGGGCTCCGCCCCAGACCCCGCTCCTCAAACGCCGGAGGGGCTGGTTTTCAGCCCGTCCGGCGTTTGAGGACGAGGCCCTTCGGGCCGAAGGCGGGGGTCTGGGGGCGCAGCCCCCAGGGACGGGACGGGTAGGGGCGGCGGGGGCGAAAAACCACGACCGCGCCCCCCACTCACCCGTGCGGCAGCACCACCGCACGCCCGTTGATCTTCCCGGCATGCAGGCGCTCGTACGCCAGCGGCGCGTCCTCGATCGAGAAGGTCTCGACGTGGGAGGAGACGATCCCCTGCCGCGCGAGCTCGACCACGTCGATGAGCTCACTCCGGCTGCCCCAGTAGGGCGCCGACGCGGACACCTCGAACGGCAGACCGCCGCCGAACCCGACCGCGAGCGTGCCTCCGCCGATGCCGACGACGGTCACATCGCCCGCCGTCGCCACCGACGCGGCGGCGACCGCCAGGGTCGCCCCGGCCCCTACGAAGTCCAGGACCACTTCGGCCCCGACGCCACCGGTCAGCTCCCGCACCCGAGCCGCCGCCTCCCCGTCGGAGAGCAGTGCCTCGTGGGCCCCGACGGTGAGCGCCAGTTCCAGCTTCTCCTTGCTCACATCGAGGGCGACCACCCGGGCCGGGGTGAGGGCACGCAACAGCTGTACGGCGATATGGCCCAGGCCGCCGACACCGATCACCACCGCCGTACTGCCCGGCACGAGCTTGGGCAGGGAGGTGCGGATCGCGTGGTACGGCGTCAGTCCGGCGTCGGTGAGCGGTGCGGCCTGTACCGGGTCCAGCCCGTTCAGCGGCACCAGATGGCGCGGCGAGTCCACCACCATGTACTCCGCGAGCGCGCCCGGGGAGCCGAGCCCGGGCGGCATGATGCCGAGCCCGGCGGCGTGCGGGCAGCAGTTCTCCCTGCCCTCGGCGCACGTGCGGCAGCGGCCACAGCCCCACGGGCCGTACACCGCCACCTCGTCGCCCTCCGCCACCCCGGTGGCCCCGCTGCCCAGGGCCGCGACGGTGCCGACACCCTCGTGACCGAGCGTCATCGGCAACGGATAGGGGAACTGCTCCTCGGGCCAGCTCATGACCGCCAGATCCGAGTGGCACAGGCCGGCGGCCGTCACCTTCAGCAGCACCTGGCCCGGGCCCGGCTCGGGCACCGGAACCTCGACGACCTCCGGCGGGCTGCCGATCGTCCGGTACTGAATCGCCTTCATCATCAGACCTCCTTGTCCGAAGTGGGCACTCCATCGGCCTCGGCGGGGACCGAGGGGTCGGCGAACGACGGCGACCTGCGACGGCGCAGCACAGTCGGCAGAGCGATTCGTCCGCCCGTGAGGACCAGCGCGACGATGAGCACCGAGCCGGTGAACAGGCTCGCGGCCCACTGCGCGCTGGTGGCGAGTCCGAGCCCCGTGATGCCGGTGCCGAGCAGCAGCACCGCGATCACCGTGCCCCAGGCGTTGAAGCGGCCCGCGCGCAGCTGGGTCGCCCCGACGAAGGCCGCCGCGTAGGCGGAGAGCAGGTACGGCGTGCCGGCGGACGGCGAGCCGGATCCCACGGAGGACGCGAAGACGATTCCGGCGAGACCGGAGAGCAGCGCGGACGCCACCAGGGTGAGGAAGCGCAGCCGGTCGGTGCGTACGCCTTGCAGGCGGGCCGCGTCCGCGTTGAAGCCGGTCGCGTACAACCGCCGTCCGGTGGCGGTGTGTTCGAGCAGGAACCAGATTCCGGTCGCGGCCAGGAGCAGGTACAGCACCGGCAGCGTGATGCCACCCAGGTCCAGCTGGGCGATGCTCGCGAACGGCTTGGCCAGCAGCTCGACCCCGGTGATGGAGCTGTCGTTGGTGACCATGGTGATCAGGGACTGGATCAGCGCGCCGGTGGCCAGAGTCGCGATGAACGAGTCGACCCGCAGCACCACCACCACGATTCCGTTGACCACCCCGATCAGCAGGGCGACGGCCATCGACAGGGCGATCGCGGTGCCGGCACCGAGACCCGTGGAGACCATGAAGTAGGCGGTCAGCACACTGGTGAGGGACATGGTGAAGGCGACCGACAGGTCGAAGACGCGCGCGGCCAGCGGAAGGACGACGCTGAGCGCCACCAGCCCGGCGACGGCGTTGCCGTTCAGGACCTGCTTGACCGTGGTGACGGTCGGGAACGTGTCCGGCGCCCATACGGAGAAGAGCACGGCGATCAGCAGCCACACGTAGACGGCGCCGATGTTCCGGAACGACAGGGCGGCCACTGCACGCCGGCCCAGTGCGCCCGGTGTCACCGCGGCGGACACCGCTGGGACGTCCGGTCCGGTCGGCCGGAACTCGGCGGGCCGGGTCGGGGTGGATGTCATGTCACTCGGTTCCTTCCATGGCGTGGACCAGCGCGGGCTCGGTGATGTCCCGGCCGCTGATCTCCCGTACGATCCGGCCGTCCCGTACCACCAGGACGCGGGTGCACAGCGCGAGCAGGTCCTCGGTGTCGGACGAGGACACGATCACGCCCATGCCGTCGTCGGCCTGACGTTCGATCAGGTCGTACAGCTGGAGGCGGGTCGCGATGTCGACGCCCGCCGTGGGTTCGCACAGCACCAGCACCGGCGGCTGCTGGGCCAGGCAGCGGGCCATGACGACCTTCTGCTGGTTGCCGCCGCTCAGCGTGGTGATCCGGGCGCCGCGCCCGGCCGTACGCACCCCCACCCGCTGGATCCACTCCTCGGCGAGCGAGGACTCGCGGCGCCGGTGCAGTCGGCCGGCCCGGGCGCGGAGCCGGTCGAGCAGCGGGAGGGTGAGGTTCTCCCCGACCGAGAAGTCGCCGATGACGCCCTCGCCCGCCCGGTCCGCGGGGACCAGCGGGATGCCCAGCCCCCCGGCGTTCTTCGCGTCGGTCCACCGCCCGGAGCGCTCCGGCAACCGCACCCTGCCGCGCACCGGACCGGTGTACGCCCCGCACACCGCGTACGGCACCACCTCGTGGCCGGAGCCGACGAGGCCGGTGATGCCCAGCCGTTCGCCCCTGGCCAGGCTGAAGCCGATGTCGCGCAACGGGCCCGCCCACAGGTTGCGAACCTCCAGCACAGCGCTGTCGGTAGCGGCCGGCAGCCGCGGCCGGTAGGTGGTCTCCATCTCCTCGCCCGCCAGCAGCTCCGCCAGCGAGCGGGGAGTGAGCTCGGCGACCCGGCGGGTGGCGATCCGGCGTCCGCCGCGGATCACGGTGACCCGGTCGGCGAGCGCGAAGATCTCGTCCATGCGGTGCGAGACGTACAGGACGCTGGCCCCGGAGTCGCGGATCTCCCGCACGATGTCGAAGAGCCGGGCCACCTCGCCGGGCGGCAGCACGGCGGTCGGCTCGTCGAGGACCAGGACGCCGCGGCGGCCCTCCCAGCCCTGCAGGGCGGCGGCGATGGCGACCACCGCGCGCTGAACCGGGGTGGCCGTCGACAGGGGGCGGCGTACGTCGATGGCGAGACCGAACCGTTCGACCAGCGCGGTCGTGCGGCGCTCCATCTCCGGCCAGCGGATGTTGCCCACGGCCGTGCGGGCGAAGCCACGGCTGAGCGCGAGATTGTCCGTGGCGCTCAACTCGCCCACCAGTCCCAGCTCCTGGTGGACGAAGCGCAACCGGTCGTGCCGCGAGCCGGTGACCTGGCCCAGGCCGAACGGCTCGCCGTCGAGTTCGGCGACCGCTCCGGGCTCGGCGTGGTGGTAGCCGGCGAGGATCTTGATGAGGGTGGACTTGCCCGAGCCGTTGGGCCCGATCAGCGCGTGGATCTCGCCGGGCGCGATGTCCAGGTCCACGTCCTTCAGTGCCTGGGTTCCGCCGAATCGCTTCGACAGCCCGGACACCCGCAGCACGGGTCGGTCGCTCTCATCGGTGCCGGCCGACCCCCGCGTGGTCTCCGGTGACGTATCAGCGTGCACTGCTGCTCCCTCCGTCGAAGGGCGCCGCCGCCGGCCTGTTGCCGGCGGCGGGGCCGGGTCGGTCAGCTCAGGCCCCAGAGCGCCTTGAACTGCGCCTGGTAGTCCTCGACGAGCGGGAAGTCCTCCAGAGTGGCGACCAGGTTGTCCTTGGTGATCAGCATGTTGGGCAGCACCGCCTTCTGGTCCACCTCCATCGACTGGCCGGTGAAGTGGCGGGCCAGCGCGTCGACCTGGAGCCAGGCGGTCTCGTGCGAGTTCAGTGCCATCGCGCCGTCGCTCAGGTCGCCGGCGATGTACTGGTAGTTCTGCGCGTCGCCGACGTTCACGGCGATCTTCTTGTCGGTGACGCCGGCGGTCTTCAGCGCGGTCGGGACACCCACGTTGAGCAGACCCAGCGAGAAGACGATGTGGGTCACCTTCGGGTGCGAGCGGACGTACGACACCACGCGGTCGGGCATGTCCTTGCCGATCGAGGTGATCGGCACGTCGACGGTGTCCAGCGCGCAGCCCTCGCACCACTCCTTGTACTTGGCGGCGAAGGTGTCCTTGACCGGCTTGAGGATGGTGTAGGCGGGCAGGTCGAAGTAGACGGTGTTCGCTTCGGCGCCGCTGTCGGACACCACCCACGAGGCGAGCATCTCGCCCTGGACGGCGACGTCCTTCGGCCCGTTCTTCAGCAGCTCGATGCCGTCGCCCACCACGTCGTCGGCGTTCGACTGGATGACCGGGATACCGGCCTCCTTCAGCTGCGCGAGCTGCTTGGCGTACACCGCGCGCGGGAATCCGGAGGCGACGACGGCGTCCGGCTTGTTGCGCAGCACCTTCTCGTAGGCGGACTGGACGGACTCCGGCGTGCCCTGCGTGTGGATCTTCTCGACCTTCCAGCCGAGCTGGTTGGCCCCGGCGGTGAAGAAGTCGGCCAGGTCCTCGCAGGACTGCACGCCGCAGAGAATGAAGTCGATCTTCTTGCCCGTGGGGATCTTCTTGCCCACCGGTTCGGTGACGGGGATCGCGGTGGGACGCTCCGAGTACTTCGCCAGCGCCTTCCGGGCCGCGGTGAGGCCGGGGGAGTCCGCAGCCGTCGCCTTGGCGGAATCGGCGGCCGGAGTCGTGTCGGCGCCGCACGCCGCCAGGGTGAGCAGGGCGGTGACAGGGACGATCGCGGTGAGCGCGCGACGGACCGCGCGTCCGGGTCTGGAACTCATCGTTGAGTACTCCCGTGGTGTGGTGCCTGCGCTGCCGTGGCCCGCGTCGCTCCCGCGTCCGCGGCGGCCGGCTCAGTACAGGCGGATCCTGTGCCGCCCACGCCGGGGCGGCACGCTCAGGTGATCGAGCGGGCTGTGTGGATCGCCGTCGTGGGGTACGGCGCGGGCCGCCGAGCAGGCGGGCGGCGCTATGGCCGAAACGGGGCAGATGCTGCCCCCGGCCGAAGAGAAACTTGTGAGGCTCTACAGCCTCGGGTGCGACGGAGTGTGGCACGCGCTGTCCGGATTGGGGAGGGGTCGGTCGTAACTAATTCACGAGGGGCCATGTCCATCCCCTGGATGCCGGGTTCTGTGGCGCCCCGGCGGGGTCGCGAGTATTGCTCCGGGGCGGGACCAATAACTACACTCACTCTAAAGTTTCTGGCTGAGGAGAGAAGATGGACGAAACGTCGGAGTTGGGCACGGCGCGGTGTCCCGGACCCAGCGTCCAGGACTACCTCGACCGGGACAGCCGGCCGGTTCCGCCCGCCTTGAGGTACGTCAACAACGACTACCTCGGCAGCGAGGACATCGACACGACCCGCTTCACCTCCCGCGAGTGGGCCGAGCGCGAGATGCGGCAGGTGTGGCGCCGCGTGTGGCAGTTCGCCTGCCTGGAGAGCGAGATCCCCGAGGTCGGCGACCACGAGATCTACGAGATCGGCGACGACTCACTGATCATCGTGCGCACGGCGCCGGACGAGATCCGGGCGTACGTCAACGCCTGCCTGCACCGCGGCCGCAAACTGCGCACCTCGAGCGGCAATGTCAGCGAGCTGCGCTGCCCCTTCCACGGCTTCGCCTGGAACCTCGACGGCACGATGCAGACCCCGCCCTGCGCGTGGGACTTCCCCCATGTCACCCCCGAGAAGTTCGCGCTTCCCGAGGCCAAGGTGGCCACCTGGCGCGGCTTCGTGTTCATCAACATGGACCCGTACGCGGAGCCCTTCGAGAGCTACCGCGGCACCTTCGACGAGTACTACATCTGGCCGCTGCAGGACCGCTACAAGTCGCTGCACATCGCCAAGGTGCTGCCCTGCAACTGGAAGATCGCCCAGGACGCGTTCATCGAGTCCTTCCACGTGATCGCCACGCACCCGCAGATGCTGCCCTGGCTCGCCGACGCCAACTCCCAGTACGACGTCATGGCGGACCAGCCCAACTGGAACCGTATGATCAACATCCAGGGCGCCCCCAGCCCGCACGTGGCCGACTCGGTCACGGAGGAGGACGTACTGGAGACGTTCTACGACTCGCGGGCCTTCTACGCGGCGGCCCAGGGCCGTGACCTGGTGATCCAGGAGGGCGACGAGATGCCGGCGATCCCGCCGGGCGGCACGGCCCGTCAGGTCCTCGCCGAACGGATGCGCGCCCAGTTGGCGGCCACCTCGCAGCAGGACTTCACTCAGACCGCCGACACCGAGCTGCTGGACGCCATCAACTACCTGCTGTTCCCCAACTTCAACCCCTGGGGCGGCGCCAAGTCCAACATCATCTACCGGTTCAAGCCGAACGGCCTCGACCCCGACTCCTGCACCGCCGAGATCATCTTCATGTCGGCGCCGAAGCAGCCCGGCGAGATGCCGCCCCCGGTCAAGATCCGCTGGGTGCCGGAGGACATGCTCTTCGCGGACATCCCCGAACTCGGTGTGCTGGGGCCGGTCTTCGACCAGGACTGCGAGAACCTCCCCTACGTCCAGCAGGGCCTGAAGGCCATGCGCAAGCCGGGCATCACCCTGTCCAACTACCAGGAGAGCCGCATCCGCCACTTCAACCAGACGCTCGACCGGTGGATGAACAAGTGACCGTGACGCACCGGGTCGCGGTCCGGCCCTCCGGCGTCGAGCTGGAGGTGCGCGACGGCGAGGACCTGTTCAGCGCCGCCCAGCGGCTCGGCTACCGCTGGCCCACCGTCTGCGGGGGCAAGGCCACCTGCCGCACCTGTTTCGTGGTGGTCGAGGAAGGCGCCGAGAACTGTTCGCCCGTGGGCCCGCTGGAGCGCGAGGGCATCGAGGCCCTGCGCAAACCGGTGGACGGCCTGACCCGGCTCGCCTGCCGGCTCCGGGTCGAGGGCCCGGTGACCGTGACCAAACGCGGCGTACGCCGCAGAGCGCAGGAGTGAGCCGTGAGCGCCAAGCAAGTGACCCATCCGCTGACCGGGCAGGTGTACCGGCTCACCGAGGACGGGCTGGTCGAGGTGACCGACCCCAAGACCGGGGCGCAGGGCATCTTCGACTTCCAGGCCCGCTGGCAGTCCGGCGAACTGCGCCATGCCGACCTCCAGATGGCCGGCTGGGTGGGCCGCCTCGCCCAGCGGCGCGGCGCACAGCCGCCGGAGGCGTGAGCCGGTGCCGCCCCGTACCACCCGGGTGGTCTGCCTGGTGCGCCGACCCGAGGGCGAGCCGGCCCTCGGGGACTTCGCCGTGGAAGAGCGCCCCCTGCCGCCCCTCGGCGAGGGACAACTGCTCGTCCGCAACCTCTACATGAGCGTCGACCCGTCGATGCGCGGACGGCTGGAGAGCACCGAGAAGCACTACACGCACAACTTCACTCCTGGATCGCCGCTGGACGGCCGGGCCCTCGGCGTCGTGGAGGAGAGCCGCTGCCCCTCCGTGCCGCCGGGCACCTTCGTACGCCACCAGCTCGGCTGGCGGGAGTGGGCCGTGCTCGCCCCCGCGGACACCGATGCCGCGGGCCGTATCGATCCGGAACTGGCCCCGCTGCCCACGTGGCTGGGACTCCTGGGACAGACCGGCTTCACCGCCTACGTCGGGCTCGCGCGGATCGCCGAGGTACGGCCCGGCGACACCGTCTTCGTGTCGGCGGCGGCCGGCGCCGTGGGCACCGCCGCCGGACAGTTCGCCCGGCTGCTGGGCGCGGAGTGCGTCGTCGGAACCGCCGGAGGGCCCGACAAGTGCGCCCTGCTGGTCAAGGAGTTCGGCTACGACGCCGCCGCGGACTACCGCGCCGAGCCGGTGCGCGACGCCCTGTCCCGGCTGGCGCCCGACGGCATCGACGTCTACTTCGACAACGTCGGCGGAGAGCAACTCGCCGCCGCCCTGCACGCCTTGCGGACGGGCGGCCGTATCGCCCTGTGCGGCATGATGTCGCAGTTCGGCGGCGAACGGCGCACCACCGACATCAACCAGCTGATCCAGGCGGTCCTCAAACGGCTCACCCTGCGCGGCTTCATCGTCCGCGACCACGAGGACCTGCGGCCGGAGTTCGAGACCCGCGTCGCCGACTGGCTCCGCTCGGGCCGCATCACCGCCCACGAGACGGTGACGGACGGCCTCGACAGCGCGGCCGGCACCCTGCTGTCCCTGCTGGACGGCGGCAACATCGGCAAGATGCTGGTCCGGCTGGCCGAGGATCCGTACAGCCGCTTGCGCGCGTAGCGGGCGTGGGCAGACACAGGATCCCCCGTCACGCACGACGGGTGACCGACGGCTCTCACCTGCCCCAGATCCTCCGGTACGCCTCGCGGTAGCCGGGCGGGTCCCAGGTCGTCGCTCCGCCGCTGTTGGCGGCCGTGGAGATGTGGACCGGGGCGACGTATCCACTGGCGGGCTCGCCGGCGAAGGCGCGGTTGAACTCGTCGACGATCTGCCAGCCCTGTTCGGCGAGCGGTTCCGGGACGGTGGCTGCCTGGAACTGCTTGCTGTTGATGCGCTGGAAGGCCGACGGGTCGCCGTCTCCGGCGCCGATGTTGAAGGGGGGACCGGAGCCCTTCTTGCCGGCCTCGCGCAGGGCGGGCGCCGCGTCGGCGAAGTAGAGGTCGTTGATGGCCACGGAGTACGTCCACCTGCTGCCGAAGCGGGAGATGAGGGAGGAGACCTCCTGGGGGGTGCGGCTGCTCGCGTCCGGGATGGGGATGTTCTCGGACGCCAGGAGACGCACGTCGGCACAGGTCGCCAGGTGTTTCTCGATCAGTTGGGACTTGTTCCTGGCGAAGGGGATCGAGTCGTCGGTGAAGACGACGACCCCCGCCCGGCCGCCTGAGTGCGCGATGACCCAGTCGGCGCTGATCTGTGCCACGTCCTCGACCTGGGTCGTGACGTTGGTGAAGAGCTTGGGCTGCCTGCTCGGTCCGGGGGAGCCGACCGCGTGCCAGCCGATGAGCGGGATGCCCGCCGCGTTGGCCCGCGCGAGCTGGGCCGACGTCGCATTGGGGTCGAATCCGCCGAGGACGATGCCGGAGGGCCTGACGCCGACCGCCTGGCTGAGGGCCGCCTGGATGCCGGCGGGCGTGCCCTGTCCGTCGATGACCCTGACGTTCCAGCCGATCACCTTCGCGGCCTCCCGCAGCCCGCCGGCGACGCCGGCGACTCCGGGGTTGGTCATGGTCTGTGCGACGTAGACGATCGTTTTGTCCGGCACGGCCGCGGGGCCGGTGGTGGGGCCGTTCCAGGAGACGTCCGCCTTCTCGGCCCGCCGGACGGCGGATCTCGCCTCCGCGAGGGCGGCCGGGCAGCCCGCCGTGACCTGCTCGGTGGGGTTTTCCGGGCCGGTGGACGAGCCTCGCTCACACCCGACGACGGTGACGACGACCGTGGTCAGGGCCGCGAGGGCCGGGGCGGTCCTGCGGTACGAGATCACGGGTGCTCCTTGCTGTGGTGACGGCGACGGGCGGAGGCGTCCGCATTTCAGGAAGGGACGCGGAGCGGGCCACGGGCTACGGAACGTCCTGGGCCTCCTGGGAGGTGCCCGCCACCTTGCCGCCCCGACGGTTCGCGGCGCCGGAGCGCAGCCGACGGCGGGCGGAGTACCCGGCGAAGCCGACGGCGAGCAGCAGGGTGGCGCCGTTGAACAGCGGGGTGACCCAGAACTGCGCGCCGAGCTGGCCGATGCCGGCCAGCCCGATGGCGAGGATGGCGACCGCCACGAGGGTGCCCAGGGCGTTGGGGCGCCCGGGTCTGATCGCGGTGGAGCCGAGCAGGGCCCCGACGAAAGCCGGCAGGAGGTAGTCCAGGCCGACACTGGGGTTGCCGATCTGCTGCTGCGCGGCGAGCAGGACGCCGGCGAAGCCGACGATCAGACCGGACAGGGCGAAGGCGTAGACGCTGTAGCGGCGCGTGGGGATGCCGACCAGGTCGGCGGCGCGGGGGTTCGAACCGATGACGTAGAGGTAGCGGCCCAGCGGCAGGCGCTCCAGCAGCAGCCAGAGCACGACGACCAGAGCGAGGACGTAGAACGCGGGCACCGGCAGACCGAGGAACGTGGAGTCGTAGAGGTCGGTGAAGGCCGGCGGCAGTCCGTTCGGCCCGGAGACGATGCGGGTGCCGCCGGTGACCCAGCCGGTGACGGCGTACAGCACGCTGCCGGTGCCGAGGGTGGCGATGAAGGAGTCGATCCGGGCGAACTCGACGACGACGCCGTTGAGGACGCCGACGACCGCTCCGCCGATGATCACCACCGCGCAGGCGAGCGGCCAGGACCAGCCCTCGCTGACGATCAGCTGGAGCACCATGACGTGCGCGAGGCCGAGACCGTAGCCGATGGACAGGTCGAACCGGCCCGTGACGATGGGGACCATCGCGCCGAGCGCGAGGAGCGCGGGGACCGACTGGTTGGACAGGATCGAGGAGATGTTGTCGAGCGTGGGGAAGGTGTCGGGCAGTGCCAGGGAGAAGACGAGGAAGAGCAGGACGGCGAGTGCGAGCAGTCCGTACGCGCCGATGAAGTGTCCGGGGGAGCGCCGCGGCCGTGATCGGGGAGCCGGTGACGTGGACGTCGCCCGGGTCGTCCCGTCGCCCGTCGGTTCCCCGCTCATCCGTCCGTCTCCGTCCCGGTGAGGGGCGGCACGGCGGACGCGGTGCGGGTGAGCCGGGTGACGGTGAGGGCGTCGCCGGTCAGCTCGGCCGCCACGGTCCCGCGGACGAACACCAGGGCGCGGTGGCACACGTTCGCGACCTCCTCGAAATCGGTGGAGATGAGCAGGACGGCGAGCCCGGCGGCCAGCTCCTCGTCCAGCAGGCGGTAGATCTCCGCCTTGGCGCCCACGTCCACGCCGGCCGTCGGCTCCTCGAGGATCAGCAGCCGGCGCTTGCTGTGGAGCCACCGGCCGAGCATGACCTTCTGCTGGTTGCCGCCGGACAGGACGGCGATCGGTGTCTCGCTGTCGTGGGGGTGCACCCGGAAGCGTTCGACGAGAGCCGTGGCCCTGGCGCGCTCGCGCCGGGGGCTGATCCAGCGCGGCCCCGGCAGGCCGTCGGCGCGGGGGTTGGCGAGCAGGTTCTCCCGTACGGTCAGTTCGGCCGCGCACCCCTCCTCCAGCCGGTTGCTGGTCACGAAGCCGACACCGGCACCGACGGCGGCGGCGACCGTACGCGGACGGTAGGGCCGCCCGTCCAGCAGCACGTGCCCGCCCACGAGGGGCCGGACCCCGGCCAGCGCCCTGCCCAGGTCCAGGTGTCCGGCGCCGATGAGGCCCACCATGCCCAGGATCTCGCCGGGGCGCAGTCGGAGGTCGACCGGGCCGGCGTACTCGGTCCGTGCACCGTCGAGGCGCAGGACGGCGGGGGCCTCGGGGCCGGGAGCGGCGGCGGGTGGTCGGCGAGCCAGGTCGCGGCCCACGATGTCCTGCACGAGGCGAGGGGGGCTGTGGCCGGCGAGCCGGCCCTGGCTGATGATCCGGCCGTCGCGCAGGACGGCGAAGGAGTCGGCGACCTGGTACACCTCGTCGAGCCGGTGGCTGACGTAGACGATGCCGTGACCGCGGTCGCACAGCTCACGCAGGACGCGGAAGACACGGGCGCAGTCGGCCGCGGGGAGGCTGGCGGTCGGCTCGTCGAGCACGAGGAGTTCCGCACGGGACGACAGGGCCCGCGCGATGGCGACCAGCGAACGTTCGGCGCGGGTCAGGTCGGCGATGCGGGCCTCGGGCGCGAGATGTCCGGCGACGATCTCCAGGGCCTCCACACAGCGCCTGCGCGCCGTCCGCCAGGAGATCAGCCCCCGGCGGCGCGGGTAGCCGGTGCCCAGGGCGATGTTCTCGGCGACCGTCATCCACTCGACGAGACCGAGGTCCTGGTGGATGAAGGCCATGTGCCGGGAGGCCGCGGCCGTGCCGAGCGGGTGGCCGGCCACGGTCACCTGGCCCTCGTCGGCGCGATGGACACCGGCGAGCACTTTGATGAGGGTGGATTTACCGGCGCCGTTGGGGCCCAGAAGGGCGAGGACGGCACCGCGCCGGACGTCGAGGTCGACCTCGGCCAACGCGCGAGTACCGCCGAACCGCTTGCCGAGACCCCTGATCCGGACCAGAGGGTCCTGGCCGCGGCCCACGGATCGACTTGTCGGGGCGTCGGGAGCGTCGTGCACAGACTCTCTCCGGGGATCGGCTTCCGTGTTCCTTCCCGACTGCACCTGATCGGCTCACCTATTGGATGTCGGGAATATCGTCCCAATCTATCCCGGCGACGGTCGGCATTCCCGTAGGGACATCCAGAGCGCACTCGGCCCAGATGACCTTGCCGCCGTCGGTGTAGCGGGTCCCCCAGGCCTGAGCGAGCTGGGCGACGAGGAACAGGCCGCGACCGCCCTCGTCGGTGGCGGCCGCGTGGCGCAGCCGGGGAGCGGTGCTGCTGGTGTCGGAGACCTCGAAGATCAGGGCGCGGCCGTGGATCACGCGTACCTGCAGGGGGCCGCTGGCGTGGCGGATGGCGTTGGTGACCAGCTCGCTGAGCAACAGCTCGGCGGAGAAGACGGCCTCGTCGAGCCCCCAGTCGGTGAGCCGGCGGGTGACGTCGGCGCGCACGCCGGAGACGCGGGCCGGGTCGGCGGGGAGGTCCCAGGTCGCGATCCGGTCGGGGGCGAGGGTCTGGGTGCCGGCGACGAGCAGCGCGATGTCGTCGGCGGGGTGGTCGGGCACCACGGCGTCCACCACCGCCTGGCAGGTGTCCTCGGGGGAGGGGCCGGACCGGGCGAGGGCGTCCCGCAGCTGGTCGAGGGCCGTGTCGATGTCGCGGTGGCGGTCTTCGATGAGCCCGTCGGTGTAGAGGACGAGCCGGCTGCCTTCGGGGACGTGGATCTCAGCGGTCTCGAAGGGCAGGCCGCCCAGTCCGAGGGGCGGGCCGGCAGGGAGGTCGGGAAACGTCACTGTGCCGTCGGGGTGGACCAGCGCGGGTGGGGGGTGGCCGGCGCGTGCCAGGGTGCACAGCTGCGAGGTGGGGTCGTAGATGGCGTACAGGCAGGTGGCGCCGATGATGCCGGTGCCGTCGGTGCCCGGTTCCTCGCCGCCTTCGTCCCGGTCGAGGCGGGCGACGAGGTTGTCGAGCTGGGTGAGGACCTCGTCCGGTGCCAGGTCCAGCTCGGCGAAATTGCGTGCGGCGATACGCAGCCGGCCCATGGTGACGGCGGCGTGCAGGCCGTGGCCGACGACGTCGCCGACGACAAGGGCGACGCGGGTGCCGGACAGGGGGATGACGTCGAACCAGTCGCCGCCCACTCCGGACTCGGCGGGCAGGTAGCGGTGGGCGACCTCGACGGCGTCCTGCTCGGGCAGGCGCTGCGGAAGCAGACTGCGCTGCAGGGCCAGGACCATGCTGTGTTCGCGGGTGTAGCGGCGGGCGTTGTCGATGCAGACGGCGGCACGGGTGGCGAGTTCCTGGGCCAGCGAACGGTCGTCGTCCCCGAAGGGGGCGCGCTCTCGCGTGCGGTAGAAGCTGACGATGCCCAGGACGACACCGCGGGCGAGCAGCGGGGCGCTGATGAGAGAGCGCAGCCCGTACGCGAGAAGGTTTCCGGTGTGCTCCGGGCCCTGGGAGAACCGGCCGGCGGTGACCCTCAGGTCGGGTTCCAGTACTGCCTGTCCGTCGGCCAGGCAGCGGAGCTGGGGAGTGGCGGGACGTAGGTGGATCCGTTCGCCGAGCGCCTGGAAGGGGCCGTCGTCGCGGATGCCGTGGATCACCCGGCGGTGCAGGTCGGTGCGGGGATCGGCGGACTCCTCGCCTCGCAGTACCGCCTCGGGCAGGTCGATGGTGACGAAGTCGGCCAGGCGCGGCACGGCCATCTCGGCGAGTTCGCGGGCGGTGCGGGGCAGGTCCAGCGTGGTGCCGATGCGGGCGCTGGCCTCGGACAACAGTTCCAGGCGCTGCCGTGCCGCGACGGCGTGCATGCCCACGCCCGGCTCGCCCAGCAGCACCAGCCGTCCGCCGGGCACGCCGTCGGTGCCGCTGTCGATGCTGCCCGGCGGCGCGCCGGTCGGCTCGGCCGCGGGGGCGGCCGTGAGCGGCGCCTGCGCCCCGGTCTGCGCGTGGGTGGTCCCGAAGGGCGTGAGGTCGGCCAGGCGTCCGGCCGGCAGGACGGCGGGTGTGACGGTTTCCCGTGCCGCGGGGCCTTCCTGTGCCGGGTGGCCGAGCTGCGCACCCGGGTGCGTGAGTGCCGCGAGCCGTTGCCCCGGTGCGTCGTCGGTGAGGACCGCCTCGACGGCGACTCCCGCCACACCGGCGGCGCTCGTCACGACATGGCTGAGCAGGACGACCCGCCGGCCGTCCGAGAGGGTCACCTCGACGCCGGCCCGCTGGGCCGAGGCGATCAGCTCGGCGGCCTTCTCCGTGAGGACCGTCTGATCTCGCCGGTTGAGGCCGCTGTGGAGCAGCTCGTCCACCGGGACCAGGTGCCCGGCCCCGCCCGCCGCGCCGGCCCGCACCCGGCGCCTGGCGTCGAGATACGCGCTCAGCAGCCCACGTTCCCGCGCCGAGTTCTCCGCCAGGAGCCGCCGCTCGATGGCGCCTGCCGCATCGCGTATCACGGTGTCCATCGCGGGATCCACGTCGGTGCGCGGACAACCGAGGGAGAGGATGCCCTCGACGCCTCCGCTGAGCAGATCACGCACGGGGATCGCCGAGCAGGCATTCGCCTGTGAGCGCTCCGCGAAGTGCTCGGCGCCGTAGACCTGGCACAGCCGCCGTTCCGCGAGCGCGATGCCGATGCCGTTGGTTCCGGCGACCTCCTCGGCGAACACGAACCCCGGAACGCTCTGGATGGGGGCGAGTTGCCTGGCCATGGACGCCTCACCGAAGCGGCGCTGCAGCACCGTCCCGTCGGCGTCGGCCAGAGCCACGTTCATGCGGCGGCCCGCGAACCTGGACTGCAGCCAGTCGAGCACCGGACCGGCCGCGTGCACGAGCCGGCCGTCCAGATCGACGTCCTCGCGGTAGGGGAGCTCGGTCTGGTCCGGGGAGAGCCCGAGCAGGACGGAGCGCTGCCAGGAACTCAGGATCAGGCCCCGCACGCCTCCCTCGACCAGTCCGCCCTCCAGGAACCGCTCACGGGCACGTGAAGGACCGCTGGAATCCCCCACAAACCCCATGCGGATCACTTCCCTCATCGGACCGTGGTCGGCTGCCGCCCGGTCGCTCGCCGTTCGAGAAGCCGCCCGCTCTCATGTAGATATTAGAACTATGTTCATGAGTAAGCGTGTTTCGCCCATTTGGAGAAGAATTCCAAAGGGCGGCTAGCGCATGGACCGCGCCGCCGCGATGCTGAAGATCTCCATGGAGACCCCCACCCGGGTCAGCCCCGTCGTGGCCGCGCGGAAGTCCTTGATGTGTGCCGTGGTGAAGTGCTCGTCCAGGGCCTGCTGGGACACCCACCGCTCGTACACCCGGATCCGGCGCTCGTCGGACGGGTCCGCTGTCATGGCGTAGTCCAGGCAGCCGGGCTCCGCCTCACGGGTACGCTTCCCGACCTCGACGAGGTGACCCAGCATCGTGTCGCGGTCCGCCGGCTCGTAGTCCATCCAGCCGGCGACGATGATTTCCGTCGCGCTGTCCTCTGCCACGGTGGTCCTTTCCGGTCGTGCCCGTGGGCCCGCCGCCCCTCGGTCAGGAAGGAGCGACGGGCCCGCGGGCCGTTCAGATGGCGAGTGCCGCCGGGACGCTGTCCACGGTGACCGTGCCCTTGGTGCCGTCGACCGTGATCACCATGCCGTCCCGCAGCCGCTGCGTACCGCCTTCGACGGAGATGACGGCCGGGATGCCGAGTTCGCGGCAGACCACGACGGCGTGGCTGTTGAGCGCGCCCACGTCCACGACGGCCGCTCCGGCGACCAGGAACAGCGGGGTCCAGGCGGCGTCCGTGATCGGCGCCACCAGCACCTCGCCCGGCTCCAGCGCCTCGCACGAGGCCGGGTCGGAGACCACCCGTACCCTGCCGGTGTAGGTGCCCTGGCTGCCACCGACGCCCGTCAGCACATCGCTTTCCACGGCGGCCGCGATGTCCTCGTCGCTGCGTCGCGGCCAGGTGTCGATCTCGGTCTGGGCGTCCGCCGCGATGAAGAACGGCGGTTCCAGTTCGCGCAGACCGGCGTACTCCACCAGCCGCTGGGCGATGACCGGGCCGAAACCGGCCGGGTCGGCGACGTAGTCGTCGAGCTCGGTGTCCAGCAGCATCATCACGTCCTCGGGCGCGGCGAGGAGTCCCGCCTCGACCCCACGGCGGCCCAGCTCCCGTACCGCCATCCGGATCTCGTTGATGACGGACACGCAGTTCGCCTTGGTCCGCTCGCGCGCCGGGATCCACACCTGCGAGGCGTGCATTCCGGCGTCGAACATCGGCTGCACGTCCTCGGGGAGCGCGGCCCGGATCTCCGCCGCGATCTCCGTACGGCGCTCCGTGAGCCGGCGGTGCCGCTCGGCGGGGGAGTCGGCGTCGGGGCTGTGCCGGATCCGGTCGACCAGGGCCAGCGCCTGGACGGGCGAGGCCTCCCAGGACAGCGCGTGGATGTCCCACTCGTTGGGGCCGCGGTCGCCGGAGGCCGCCAGGAACTCCTCGAAGGAGTCACGGAACGCCTTCACGTCCCCGCTCGCCCCCTCCAGCGCCCGCTCCACCGCCGCCGGTCCCTGCTCGAACAGCGCGGTCAGCTCGGCCGAGGCCACGACCTGCCGGGACAGTGTCCACAGCCCGGTCGAGGGGGAGGCGGAGTCGACGTCGCCGAGTCCTGCGATGAGGTCCAGCATGGCGCCGGGGCGGTCCAGGCTCGCGCACAGCGGACCGAGGATCGCCGGTCCCACGGAGGCGGGCAGCGACGACTCGACGTGGCGCTGGAAGGTGATCTCCACGTCGTCGAGGAGGGAGCGGGCGTGTGCGACCAGTTCCGCGTCCGACAGCTGTGCCAGGTCGGGCCGCTCACGCCGGACGCGGCGCAGCCGCTCCCGGTCGGCGTTGGCCTCGGGGAAGTTGGTCTGGCCCAGCATCCGCTGGACCGTCGCCCCGGCCTTGGCCGTCAGCTCCCCGTCCTGGTCCTCGGGGTGCGCCACGTACACCGGGGTGTCCGAGCGCTGGCCGACGAAGGCCGTGTCGATCTGGTCGGCGGTCTGCCCCATGCGGATACCGAACAGCCGCATGTGGGAGAGGTTGAGGTAGAAGTAGCCGCCGAACATCCCGACGAAGGGCGGCCGGGGGCCGGTCACCTCCTCCTCGCGGTAGATGCCGAAGCCGACGAAGCCGTTGCGCCAGCCGTGCAGACCGCGCCCCCACACCAGGGACCAGCCCAGCGGGCTGGCCGGCTCGGGCAGGGTCTCGCCCGCGTTGGCGCGGGTGTAGTGGGGCAGCCGCTCGCTGCGCTGCCAGTCAGTGATCCAGCTCTTCATGCCGAGGCTCTCCCGCTCTCCGTGCCGACGTCCGCCACCGGCTACCACTGCGCCGTTCCACCGTCGACGCTGATCAGCGTGCCCGTGATGCCCGCGCCGTTGTCGCTCGCCAGCAGCGAGGCGACCGCGGCGACCTGCTCCACGGTGGTGATCTGCTTGGTGGCGGCGTGCTCGGCGAAGCGGCCCAGCCACACCTCGTACGAGATGCCCTCGGCCTCCGCCGCGGCCGGGCCCGCGGCCCGCATCAGGTCGGTGTCGACCGCGCCGGGACAGATGGCGTTGCAGGTGATGCCCTGGGTGCCGTACTCGAAGGCGGTCGCCTTGGTCAGGCCGTGGATGGCGTGCTTGTTGGTGATGTAGTGGCTGATCGCCGGCTTGTTGGCCTGCTTGCCCTCGACCGAGGAGATGTTGATGATGCGGCCCCAGCCGCCCTCCAGCATCTTCGCCAGCGCGCGGCGCGTGCCGTAGAAGTAGGCGTTGAGGTTCAGGTTGAGGGCGTCGTGCCAGGCCTCGTCGCTGAGTTGGTGGACCGGGGCGAAGCCCGAGGTGCCGCCGACGTTGTTGACCCAGATGTCGAGCCTGCCGAAGCGCTCCGCGGCGAAGTCCGCGAGGGCCTCGATGTCCTCCTGGCTGTTGGCGTCGCAGGGGTGGAAGACCGCCCGGTCCCCGGCGCCGATCTCCTCCAGGGCCTGCTTGCCCTTGAGCTCGGAACGGCCGCTGATGACGACCGTGGCGCCCTGGGCCAGGAAGGCCTCGGCGATGGCCCGTCCGATGCTGCGTGTGCTGCCCGTGATCACCGCGACACGTCCGTCGAGGCTGCCCGTAGCCACCATGTTGTTCTCCTGCGCGTCTGGTTGGTTGGTCACCTGGCGGCTCTTGCTGTGTTGTCCAGGTGTGCGTGAACGGTGCGGTGGAAGTGCTGGAGTCCGGGCTCGTTGCGTCCGAAGACGAAGTCGGTCCCGTTCAGGGCCGCAAGCCCCTGCTGGACTCCGTAGGTGGTCGCGTAGTCCTCGTCGCGGACCACCTCGTAGAACCACTCGCCGAACTTGTCGGCGGCGTGCCGCTCCTCCTCGGTCACCGCCGGATCGCGCAGCAGGATGATCTGCTGGGTGACCGACTCGGTGGCCGTCCGGGGGAGTACCAGGGAGACGGCGATCTTGTTGCGCCAGCCTCCGGCTATGGCGAGTCCGGGGTAGAGCCAGTAGATGGCTCCGACCAACTCTCCGGGGTCGCGCTGGTCCGGGGGCAGGTCGACCGCCTGCGCGATGGGGCGCAGGGCCGCCGACAGGCGCTGGTGGGGGCCCCAGGTGTCGTGGGCCATCATGTTGGAGAGGTTCGTCTCGAACACCGTCTTCGGGTGCAGCGAGGCGAAGTGGTACGTCTCCAGATAGCCGTCGAGCGTGACCTTCCAGTTGGGGCTGGTCAGCTCCTTGGTCCCGTGGTGGTGGCAGTCCGCGAGGCGCATCCCCTCGAGGAGCGGCTGCAGGTCACCGAGCCACTCGTCGAGGTCGGGTTCGGCCGCCGGGTCCAGTGAGACGAAGACGATGCCGGCGCGCTCCCCGGCCGGGAGCCGCACCAGGCTGCGCTCCGCGCGTGACACATCGCCGAAGGTCTTCTCTGCGTACACGCCCCGCAGCTCTCCGGCCAGGTCGTACGACCAGGAGTGGTACGGGCAGGTGAGCCGCTTCGACACACCGCACCCGGGCTCGATGATCTTGGCCCCGCGGTGCCGGCAGGCGTTGATCATCGCGTGCACGACGCCCTGCCGGTCCCGGGTGATCAGGACCGGAATCCCGAGCACGTCGAGTGCCTTGTAGGTGTTCGGCCCGGGAAGCTCGGCCGACATGGCGAGCGGCAGGGGATGCGTGCGGTGCACGGCGTCCATCTCCCGCTGCCAGCGGTCGGCGTCGGAGTAGTTGGCGACGGGTTCCGTCCACTGGCCGTCCGCCTCGTGCGTCGTGTTGGCGCGGTAGTGCTCCATCACGCGCTCGACGAGCTCGGCGGCTTCCCGCCGCATCGCCACGGACGCGGGGTCGGTCGACCGGTCCTGGCTGATCCACGAGGAGTATTCCGGCGCAGGGGGCGGCTGACGCTCGGCGTCGTCCGCCCGGATCTCCGGGGAACTGGTCTGGACCACGATGTCCTCACAATCCTTCCAGCCGCGAGCTCGGAAGGGGTTCTGGTACGGCAGCTGGGCTGTGAGCGACACGACAACAGGGGTAAGTGTTGTCTGTCAATAGAAAGTGCCGAAGTAGCGGCTCGGCGACTCGCAGGTCACATCGTGTTCGCTCAGGACAAAAAGGTCCAGGCGTGAGGCGATCTTTCTATTGACCGGCTCCAGTTGCGGGAGTGAGATGGCCGTATATCGAACGGGGAGGCGGTGTCATGGCCGACGACAGGGGTGATCCGGCGCCCGCGATGCCGGCGCGCATGACCGAGCCGTTCGAGGCAGGTGTCGTCGTACGTGACCTGGAACTGATGGCGCGCTTCTACCGCGAGGCGCTCGGCTGCTCCGAGGTGCACCGCTCCCGCATCCCGGCCTCCATCGGCGTCCCGGCGGGTCTGGGTGATGAGCTGCTCGTCGTCTGGCTTCAGGTGCCCTCCGGCGGGCGCGTCAAGCTGATCCGGCCTCAGGTCGCCCCGGCCCCCGCCTACTCGGTCCTGCCGCTGACCGCCCGCCGGGGGCTGTCGTATCTCACCTTCCACCTGGACGACATGGACCCGGTCGTGACGGCTCTGGCGACCGGGGGAGCCCGGCCGCTGTCGGATCCGGTCGTCGTGTGGGCGCGGGGTCGCCGGATCAGCTTCTGGGCGGATCCGGAGGGCAACGCGCTGGAGCTGGTCGACGGGCGCGGAGACGTTCGGGAGCCGGGTCGGTCCGAGCCGTAGTAATTAGAGAACCTCTTCAGTAAGGTGCCCCTGCTGGTTACTGTAGACCGGCACAACAAAGTCCGATTGCGTGAACACACCTCGCTCGGGGCGAAGGGGCGGACGATGGCTCAAAGGGCATCGAAGAAGTCGGCCGATCCGGTCGCGAACCAGGCATCCGCACAGGTCATCAGGGATCTGCACGAGCGCATGGTGCGCATCCGCCTGTTCGAGACCGAGGCGGGAAAACTCATGGAAGCCGGCAAGCTGCCCGGCTTTCTGCACCTCTACGTCGGTCAGGAAGCCGTCGCCGCGGGCGTGATGGCGGCCCTCCGCGACGACGACCAGATCACCTCCACGCACCGCGGACACGGGCATGCCGTGGCCAAGGGCGTCAGCTTCAAGCACATGTACTCCGAGCTGTACGGCCGCGTCACCGGCGCCTGCCTCGGCCGCGGCGGAAGCATGCACATCAACGACGTCACCCTCGGCATGCTCGGCGCCAACGGCATCGTCGGTGCCGGCATCCCGATCGCCGTCGGCGCCGCCTTCGCCGCCCAGTACCGCGGCGAGGACAACATCGCCGTCACCTTCTTCGGCGACGGCGCCACCAACATCGGCAGCTTCCACGAGGCCGCCAACATGGCCGCGATCCTGCGCCTGCCGGTCCTCTTCGTCTGCGAGAACAACGGCTACGCCGAGTTCACCCCGCAGTCGAAGCACATGCTGATCACCGACGTCGCCGACCGGGCCGCGTCCTACGGCATGCCCAGTGTGATCGTCGACGGCATGGACGCGGCCGCCGTCCACCAGGCCACCGTCGAGGCCGTCGCACGCGCCCGGGCCGGCGAGGGCCCCATGTTCATCGAGGCCAAGACCTACCGCTACTACGACCACCAGGGCGTCAAGGGACTGCGTCACCCCTACCGCTCGGACGCGGAGGTCGACGAGTGGAAGGCCCGTGACGCGATCGACCTGCTCGAAGCCCGGGCGATCGCCGACGGCACCGCCACCCGCGCCGAGCTGGACGACACCTGGCAGCGCACCCGCGACGAGATCGCCGAGGCCATCGCGTACGCCGAGGCCAGCCCGCTGCCCGACACCGCAGACCTCCTCCTCAACGTCTACTCGGGATGACCGCCATGACCACCATCACCGAAGCTCCGGCTCCCGCCCCGGACGGCACGGGCCGCAAGCTCAGCTACGTCAAGGCCTTCAACGAGGGCCTGGCGCAGGTCATGCGGGAGGACGAGGACGTCTTCGTCGCCGGCGAGGACGTCGCCGGGTACGGCGGCGTCTTCCGCATGTTCGACAACCTGCTCGACGAGTTCGGGCCCCGCCGCATGATCGACACCCCGATCTCCGAGGCCGCGCTCGTCGGCCTGGGCGTGGGCGCCGCCGCCCGGGGACTGCGCCCGGTCGTCGACCTGATGTTCATGGACTTCATCGGCGTCTGCCTGGACCAGATCGTCAACCAGGCCGCCAAGATGAAGTACATGTTCGGCGGCTCCGTGTCGGTGCCGCTCACCATCACCACCGCCTCCGGCGCGGGCCTCGGCGCCGCCGCCCAGCACAGCCAGAGCCTTGAGGCCTGGCTCGCGCACGTACCCGGCCTCAAGGTCGTGATGCCGTCCGACGCGTACACCGCCAAGGGCCTGACCGTCTCCGCGATCCGGGACAACAACCCGGTCGTCGTGATGCTCAACAAGGTCCTGCTCGGCAGCAAGAGCGAAGTACCCGAGCAGATCTACGGCATCCCGCTCGGCCAGGCCCACACCGCGCGGCAGGGCTCCGACGTCACCGTCATCGCGCTGGGCCGCATGGTGGGCGAGGCCCTCGCGGCGGCCGAGGAACTGGCCGCCGATGGCATCGAGGTCGAGGTCATCGACCCGCGCACCGTGCAGCCCCTGGACACCGAGACGATGATCGCCTCCGTCCGCCGCACCAACCGGGCCCTCGTCGTGCACGAGGCCGTCACCTTCGGCGGGCTCGGCGCGGAGATCGCCGCCCAGATCCAGGACGCCGCTTTCGACTACCTGGACGCGCCGGTCCTGCGTGTCGGCGCCCCCTTCTCCCCGGTGCCCTTCTCCCCGGTGCTGGAGAAGGCCTATGTGCCCGACCAGGCCCGCATCGTGCAGGGCTGCCGTCGTCTCCTCGAAAGGTCGTGACCGAATGGCGGTCGAGGTTCTGCTGCCGAAGATCGGCCTGACCATGCAGGAAGGCACGATCGACGAGTGGCTCGTGCCGACCGGCGGCGCCGTGGCGGAGGGCGACGCCCTGCTGCGGCTGGCGACCGACAAGGTCGACGTGGATGTCGAGGCGGAGGCCGCGGGACTGTTCCATCCCGCGGTCCAGGCCGGGGCGACCCTTCCGGCAGGGGCGCTCATCGGCTGGCTGCTGGCCGAAGGGGAGCAGCCGCCCGGGGCTGCGCCCACTGGGTCTGCTGTGGCCACCGGCACGGAAGCGGTGCCGACTGCCGGGGACGCTGCCTCCATGGCCCCGGCGCTCAACGGCTCCCCTGCGCTCAACGGCTCGGCGGGTCGGCTCCTGGCTTCCCCCAACGCCCGCCGGGTGGCGGCCGAGACCGACGTCGACATCAGCGCCGTACGCGGCACCGGTCCCGGCGGCCGAATCGTCTCGGAGGACGTGGAGGAGTATCTGCTCGCCTCGGCGGCGCAGCCGCCCGTCGTCCTCGGGGCGGACCCGGTGACCCCCACCTCCCCCCTGGTCCGTCGCCTGGCGAAGGAACGGGGCATCGACCTCGCGGACGTACACCCCACGGGTGCGGGCGGACGGATCAGACGGTCCGACCTCGACGCCGCCACCCCGGTGGCCGCACCGGCACCGACCCCGGTGACGCCCCGCAAGCCCACCGCCTCACCCCAGCCCGGGGACGTCATCCCCCTCACCGGAATGCGCGGCACCATCGCCCGCCGGATGCACGCCAGCCTCCAGGAGATGGCGCAGCTGACGCACGGCTACGAGGTGCGGATGGACGCCGTCGTGGCCCTGCGGGCCCAGTTGAAGCAGGAATGGGCCGACAGCGACCTGCCGGTCCCCAGCCTGGGCGACTTCCTGATGAAGGCCGCCGCACTGGCACTGCGTGAACACCCGCTGCTCAACGCGGGGGTGCTCGAGGACGGCGTCCACCTGTACGAGGGCATCCACCTCGGGTTCGCCGTAGCGGTGCCGAACGGTCTGCTCGTCCCGGTGATCGAGGACGCGGCGGAGCTTTCGCTGCCCGAAATGGCCCGCAGATCAAGGGAGTTGGCGGAGAACGCCCGATCCGGCCGGATCTCCCCGGCACTGCTGGAAGGCGCCACGTTCACCGTCACCTCGCTGGGCGGGTACGGCGTCGACTTCTTCACGCCCGTGATCAACCCCGGCAACGTCGCCATCCTGGGCGTCGGCCGGCTCAGGGACGGCGTGGAGTGGGTGGACGACCAGCCGCGGCGGACCCAGGTACTCACCCTGAGCCTCACCTTCGACCACCGCGCCGTGGACGGGGCGCCGGCGGCCGAGTATCTGCGCACGGTCGGTGAGCTGCTGCGGAAACCTCTGCGGCTCCTGGTCTGACGACGTCTGACGACCTTCCCTGCCCCGCGCCCGCCGACCGTTGCACCCATCCGGTCGGCGGGCGCGGCCGACTGCTGTCCGGCTCGGCTACTCGGCTACTCGGCTGCCGGATCGGCGATCCGCTCGGCGAGCCGGCCGACCTCGCCGAGGAAGGAACGGTGCCCGAGGGAGCGGTAGACGTCGTCCCCCCGGACCTGCGAGACCGCCGCGGTCTCGAGCAGCGCCAGCACCCCCAGACCGATCACCGCCGCCTCCGCGTCCCCGACCGGTTCACGACCCTTGCGGATCAGCCGTACCAGTTCCTCCAGCAACTGCGTCCGGATCTCGTGCCGCAGCGCCTCCGCCTCCTGGCTCATCCCTGCCGAGGACACGAAGAACACGGTCGCGGCGGACCGGTGCTCACCCAGCCAGACCACCAGCGCCGTGACGGTCGGGCCGATGTCCGCGCCGGGCTCGTGCGCCTCCGTGAGCGTCTCCAACTGCTCGCGCAGCGCGGCGGCGAACACCCGCATACCCTCCACCAGGACCTGGTCCTTGGAGGAGAAGTGGTAGTACACCGCGGCCGACGTCATCTCCGCCCGCGCCGCGATGTCCGCCACGGTCACCTCGTCCGGAGGCTGGGTGGCGAAGAGCTCCGTGGCTGCCTCGATCACCCACTGCCTGCGCGAAGGGCGGTGAGCTGCGCGGGTTCCGGATGTAGTCATGGTGTCAAGTATGCCGTGACCTTGCTGCTCCGGAGCCACGCGGGTACCAGGGTTTACGGGCTCGACCTGCGGGAGTAACTGGATAACATGGTCAGTACGCCGGGGCTCGCAGGCACCGGTCGCGGCAACCGGCAGGGAGCATGATGGCCACCACGAACGGCAAGCAGCCCGCTCACCGTCCTTCGCGACGTCAGCACATCATCAGCGCCGCCGTCCGGGTGTTCGGCCGCAACGGCTTCGCGGAGACCAGTGTGCAGGACATCGCGGACGAGGCACAGGTGGTGCCCACGGCCGTCTACTACCACTTCGCGGGCAAGGAAGAACTGCTCGAACTCGCCATGCGGCGGGTCTTCGACCAGCTGAACACCGTCGTGGAGACGGCCCGTCCGGACACCGAGCCGGGCGACGCCGAGGGCCTGATCCGCACCATCGACGCCGTGTGGGACTGGGTGGAGAAGAACCCGGACGAGGCCCGGCTCTACCAGGTCCAGATCGCCTCCGCCAACGGCGCCATCAAGCTGCTGCGCGACGAGTTCGAGCAGCGGCACATCCAGCGTGCGTACGACTATCTGCCCGAGAGCACCGCCCGGAGTCCGCGGGCGGCCAAGGCGCGGCACGCCTCGCAGGCGCTCGCGGTCCGCACCTTCATCAGTACGACGATCCTGGTGACCGCGCTGCGTGCCGAGGGCGGACCGCTGTCCCACATGCCGTCCCGGTCCGTGCAGGAGGCGGTCAGGTCCCTGGCGCTGCGCATCGTCGCCGCCGACCAGAAGGCCGAGTCCGCGGCCACACCGGCCTAGGGCCTGTCCGGCGGATCATGCCGCAGACGCGGGGGCTGGTGCGCCCATCTGCGGCGTTGTCGTCGGTTGCCGACTCCCCCACGCTCGAACAACCTCGCGCGGGGGGACCCCCATCGCGTCGACGCCCTCCTCCGCCTTGCAGCTGGACGCACCAGCCCCCGCTCACCAGCGGTGGTCAGGCGCCGCCGATTTCCTGCGACCTGATCCGCCGGACAGGCCCCAGGACCCGTCCGGGAGGAGCCGGCTCACCAGGGCAGCGGTCTGCGCTCGGCGAACAGTCCGCCCGTCGTTCCGTCGCCCTCCGGAAGAGTCGCCAGCCAGACGGGCGTGTCCGCGCCCTCCTCCGGCCCGCGCGGGGCGGCCGCGCCGCCCATGCCGCTGCGGGTCCAGCCGGGGTCGGCCGCGTTGACCAGGACGCCCGTGCCGGCCAACTCGCCCGCGAGCATCCGGGTCAGCGCGTTGAGCGCGGTCTTGGAGACGCGGTAGGCGGGGTGCCGGCCGGAGTCCATCAGGGCCAGCGAGCCGTACGAACTGGTGAGGTTGACGACGCGTCCGTAGCCAGCTCGCACCATGCCCGGGACGACCGCCTCGGCCACGCGCCAGGCACCCAGGAGATTGACGTCCAGGGTGGCGCGCAGGACCTCCTCGTCGAGGTACGGCGGCCGCAGTTCACCGTCCAGGGACACCCCGGCGTTGTTCACCAGTACGTCGATTCCACCCCCGCCGAGCAGTTCCCCGGCCTCGCGCACCGCCTCGGTGACGCTGAGCGGGGAACTCACGTCCAGCGCGAGCGGCAGCGCCGCCGGGCCGATGCCACGGCACACCTCCTCGGCGGCTTCCCGCTTCCGCGCCCCGACCAGAACCCGCAGCCCCCGGTCCGCGAGCTGCCGGCAGATCTCCGCGCCGATCCCGCGCGCGCCGCCGGTGACCAGGGCGGTTCTGGGCTCGCTCATGACAGCTCTCCTCGGTTGGGCGCGGCCGTGCCGTTCAGACCGTCAGCACCGCGCACGCGCTGATCCCGGGCGCCCCGTACACGTGGGTGAAGCCCACCTGGGGACCGCCCGGCACCTGCACTCCTGGTGCGCGGCCCTGCAACTGCCGTACGACCTCATGGAATTGACGCAGTCCCGAGGCGCCGACGGGTTCGCCGCCCGCCAGGCACCCGCCGTCGGTGTTGACGGGGATCCGGCCGGTGGGGTCGGTGTCTTGCGCGGCCAGGAGCTCCTCCTGCTCGCCGTGCCCGCACAGCCCGGTCTCGGCCAGATGGATCAACTCCGAGCCGCTGTCGGTGTCCTGCAGCTGGGCCACCTGCACATCGGCGGGCCGCAGCCCTGCCCCCCGGAAGACCGCCTCCGCGGCGTCGACGCTCGGGCTGCGGTGCGGTCCCGGCGGCAGCCAGGGCGAGAACACCTCGAACGAGCCGAACCGCCTGGTCCGGAAGGCCAACGAGGCCAGTTTGACGGGCCGTTCGCAGAAGTCGAAGGCGCGGTCGCCGCGCGCGAGCACCAGCGCGGCAGCGCCCTGCCCCGGGGAGCAGAACATGTACTGGGTGAGCGGAGGGCTCACCTCGGCGGAGAGGAGGATCTCCTCCTCCGTGAGCTCCTTGCGCCGCCAGGCCAGGGGGTGTCGGGAGCCGTTGCGGAAGGCGCGCGCGGCCACCATGGCCAGCGCCCGCTCCGGGATTCCGTACTCGTGCAGATAGCGCTGCGTCTTCAGGGCGAAGAACTGGGTCGTCAGCATCATGCCGGTCTCCGCGTACCAGTCAGGGAGACCGTAACGGGCCGCCGACACATGGAACGCGCCCCGCTCGTGCTTGTCGAACCCCACGGCCAGCCCCAGCGACGCCTCACCGGCCCGCAGCGCGTTGGCCACCGCGAGCACCGTCGAGGCGCCGGTCGCGCAGCCGTTCTGCACATTGACGAACGGCACACCGGTCAGCCCCAGCCGGCCCACCAGGGTGTCGGGCTTGCCGGACACGTCGGAGCCGCCCGCCGCGTACCCGATGTCCTCCCAGGCGACACCGGCGTCGGCCAGCGCCTCCCGCACCGCCCGTACCGCCATGTCCATCCCGGTGACGGACTCGTCGCGGCCGAAGGGATGCATCCCGCATCCGACCACGTAGATGTCGTCGTCCCGGCTCATCGCTGTTCTCCCGACCGAACATCCGGACGGAACGCGAAGGTCAGCACGTCGGTCCCGTCCTCGTCCTGGTACGCGGGCACCGTGGTGAGCCGGACCGGAAGCCCGATCCGTACCTCCGGGCGGGACATCTCCAGCCGCGCCTCGACCAGCACGTCACCGAGGTCCACATAGCCCACGTGGTACGGCCGGTACCCATCGGCCGGTGGGCGGTACGGCGGCTTGGGCGGGAACGCCTGCAGCGTCCACGACCACACCCGGCCCCTCACCGGCAGGGGATGCGCGGACATGGTCCCGTCCGAGCACTTGGGGCAGGAGTCCTGCCGGGGAAAGACGACGGTGCCGCAGCCGGAGCAGCGCGCGCCCACGAGGCGCGGGGGGTCCGCGCCGTCGAACAGGCCGTCGTCGATGAGTCTGGTGGTCATGCTCTCGTCCTGTCCTCCTGCCGTCCGACGGGCTACCAGCCCAGCAGTCCGGCGAGCCGTTCCCGGTGGTGCGCGGTACCGCCCAGCAGCACGGCGTCGGACTGCGCGCGCCGGAAGTACAGGTGCGCGTCGTGCTCCCAGGTGAAGCCCATGCCGCCGTGCAGCTGGACACACTCCGCCGCCACGTACGTGAACGCCTCGCCGCACCAGGACTGAGCCACCGCGGCGGCCTCGGCGAGCGCGTTCGGGGACCCGGCCGCGCGGACCGCCCGCAGCACCGCGGACCGCGCGGACTCCACCTGGAGCAGCATGTCCGCGCAGGTGTGCTTGACCGCCTGGAAGCTGCCGAGCGCCCTGCCGAACTGCGTACGGTCCCGCACATGCGCCACGGTCATGTCCAACGCCGCCTGCGCCCCGCCGAGTTGCTCGGCGGCGAGCGCCACCAGGGCGGTGTCCAGGGCGCGGGTGACGACCTCCGTCCCCTCGCCCCCGGCGGTCAGCGCACGAGCCCGGGCACCGGAGAACGTGATCACCGCCTGCCCTCGGCTCAGGTCCAGGGTGGGGACCCGGCGGACGGTCACGCCCGGCTCGCGCGGGTCGGCGAGGAAGAGGTCCACTCCGTCGGGACCGGTGGCCGCGACCACCAGGGTCTCGGCGTCGGCGCCGTCCAGGACGAAGGGCGCGGTGCCGTCAAGGATGGCGACGCCACCTCGCCACGTGACGCCCACCGGCACGGCGTCCGGCCGCCACACGCCGTCGGGTGCGGTCACCGCGAGTGCGTGCACCCGGCTTTCGGCCAGCTCCGCCAGCGGCTTCGCGGCGGTACCGCAGCCGGCCAGCACCTGCCCGGCCAGCACGGTGGAGGACAGCAGCGGCACCGGCGTCAGCGTCCTGCCGAGTTCCTCGCAGACCACGGCGATCTCCGCGAGGCCGCCGATGCCTCCGACGTCCTCCGGCAGGCCGAGGGCCGCGAGGCCCACCTGCCGGCCGAGGGTGTCCCACAGTTCGGCGTGGATGCCGGGGGAGTGTTCGTCGAGCGAGCGCACCGCCGCGATGCCGCCCGCGTCCGCGCACACCGACCGCACGGTCTCGCGCAGATCCTCGAGTTCGGACTCGGACAGTCCGGACTCGGGGGCCTCGGTCACTCCGCCGGCGGGGTCGGTCACAGTGGTCATGTCGCTGTCCTGTTCCGCTCGTTCCCACGCCCGCGCAGCACGCTGTGGGCCGCCGCCATGCGGGCGACCGGCACGCGGTGCGCCGAGCAGGAGACGTAGTCCAGTCCCAGGTCGTCGCAGAACGCGATCGACTCGGGGTCCCCGCCGTGCTCACCGCACACGCCGAGCTTGATGTCCGGCCGTACGCTCCTCGCCCGCTCCACGGCCAGGGCGATCAGCGCGCCGACGCCGTGCGGGTCGAGCCGGGCGAACGGGCTGGCGGTGAGGAACCCGCGCTCCTGGTACGAGGCGAGCACCTGGCGTTCGACGTCGTCCCGGGAGAAGCCGTAGGTGAGCTGGGTGAGGTCGTTCGTGCCGAATGAGAAGAACTCGGCGTGCTCGGCGAGTTCGGCGGCCATCAGCGCGGCCCGCGGAGTCTCGATCATCGTGCCCAGCCGGTACGGCACCTCGATGCCGGTGCGGGCGGCCACCGTCGCGGCGGCGTCGCGCACGAAGCCGGCCGCGGCCTCCAGCTCCTCCGGCATGCTGACCAGCGGGATCATCACCTCCAGCTGGGGCCTGACGCCGGTCGCGGCGACATCGGCCCAGGCGGAGAAGAGCGCCTCGGCCTGCGCCGGGTACAGCCGCTCGTGCAGCAGTGCCAGGCGCACGCCGCGCAGCCCGAGCATGGGGTTGGCCTCGCGCAGTGACGCGGCCCGCTGCTCCGCGGCTGTGTCACCGGCGGCCTCGGCCTCTCCGGGAGCGGGCAGGAACTCGTGCAGCGGCGCGTCCAGCAGGCGCACGGTGACCGGGCGGTCGCCGACCGCGGCAAGGAGCGCCTTGAAGTCCTCGTGCTGGGCGTGTTCCAGGGCGACCAGTGCCTCGTCGCGGGCCGCGGGGTCGGCTGCCAGGATGACGCTGCGGATCAGCGGCAGCCGCTCGCCGAGGAACTGGTGCTCCGTACGGCACAGGCCCACACCCTCCGCGCCGAGGGCGACGGCGGTGTTCACCTCCGCCGCGGTGTCGGCGTTGACCCGTACTCCTAGCCGCCGCGTGTCGTCGGCCCACTCCAGCAGGGTGGACAGCTCCGGCGGCGGTCCGGCGACGCTGATGGTCAGCGTTCCGGCGTAGACGGCGCCGGTGCGGCCGTCGAGCGACATCGGGTCGCCCGCGTGCAGCAGCCGGTCCCCGATCCGTACTGTGCCCGCCGTCCGGTCCACTCGCAGGCCCTCGGCACCGCAGACCGCCGGCTTGCCGGCGCCGCGTGCCACCACGGCCGCGTGCGAGGCGATGCCTCCGCTGCCGGTCAGTACCGCGGCGGCGGACAGCATGCCGGGGACGTCGGCCGGTGTGGTCTCGTGCATCACCAGGACGGCGTGCGTGTCCTCGGCGGCCAGCTCCAGGGCGCGTTCGCTGGACAGCGCGATGACGCCGGTCGCGGCCCCGGGGGACGCGGGCAGCCCACGGACCAGGAGGTCCTCGTCGCCGGTCAGCTTCAGCTGCGGGTGCAGCAGCTCCTGCACCTGCGCGGGACTGATCCGGCGTACCGCGTCCTCCTTCTCCAGTGCCCCGTCCTGGGCCAGGTCCGCGGCGAGGCACACCGAGGCACGCAGCGGCGGACGGCTCTGCACGGAGGCGGCGAGCAGGGAGATCTCGCCGTCGCGCACCTCGAAGTCGACGGACACCGGCGCGTGCAGATGGCGTTCGAGGGTGAGCAGCGAATGCTCGAGGAGGGTCGTGCCCGCCGTCAGCTTCTTCAGCGGTTCGCCGGTGTGCGGTGGCGGTGCGCTGCGGCGCACGCCCCGGAAGAAGGAGCCCTCGGCCGAGAAGCGGCCGGTCTCGGGGTGGCGGCTGACCGCCGTGCCGTAGCCGGAGCGGTCCGAGGGGCCGATGCGCAGCGCCTGTACGTGCAGGGCGATGCCCAGGTCGGCGGCAAGCTTCTGAGCCTTGCGCGACCTTCTGGCGCGCGGCGAGTCCCAGCGGGCCAGGACCGCCCGGGCGGCCAGGGCCAGCTGCTCGGCCGGGTCGACCGGGAAGGGCCGCTCGGTGTGCTGGGCGACCAGGGACAGCAGGGCCTCGACCCGGTCGCGGGGCTCGGGGGCGTCGAGGAGCGCGTCGTCGAGCACCGCTGCCGGGATGTCGAGGGCGTACTCCGCGATCATCCGGACGGTGGCGGCCCACGCCTCGTACAGTCCCTCCGCGCGGCCGATGACGGTGCACAGGTCCTCGGCGTTGTCCGGGGTGGCGCCGAGACAGGCGAGGTCGGGCGGGAGCCCGGCGACCTCGCCGGGCGCGCTGGCGGACAGCCGCAGCAGCAGCGGCCGGGCGGGGTCGCCGACCCGGCGTCCCGAGAGCTGCTCGACGAGGGCGACGGCCGCCTGCGCGGTGCCGGGCTCGCCCAGCGCCCGCGCGGAGCCCGTGGGCACAGTGAGTCCCGGGACCACCGGCAGCCCGAGGGCCACCAGCCGGTCCATCGCGATGCCGTGCGCGCCCAGCTCATCCGCGTCGAGTCCGCGAATTCTTCCCTGGCCGTACGGCACCAGGGCGAGGCCTGTGGCCTCAGGGTGGGCGACGGTGCCCGCCGGTCGGTCGGTGATGCTCACCCCCGGCTCCTTCGGACCAACTGCTCCTCGAGCGCCTCGTCGTCGGCCCGGCTGATCCCCAGGACCAGCAGCAGTTCCTGGTGCAGCCGCATCCACACGGTGTGGTACGAGTCGCAGAGCGGCGAGGCCAGCCACTGGGCGCCGCCGTCGTCGAACTGGTCGAGCGCCTCCTCCAGGCCGGTGAGATACCGGCCGCTGCCCGCGAGCAGCCGTTCCAGCCTGCGCAGCACGGGCTGGATGGCCTCGTGCACGTCCTCGAGCATCTCGCGCACCTCGGCGTCGTAGACGCTGTCGGTGTGGTCGTTGACGCTGCCGTCCGGGCGGCACTGCCAGGCCGTGCAGACCTCGCGCACCTTTCGGTTGACCGGCAGGAACGCCTCGTAGACCGCGTTGATCTGGTCCTGGAGCTCCGAGTCCGCCGGAAGCCGCAGCATCTTCGCCGCGGCGGTCTTGGCGTACTCGGTGGGCAGCACCATCGGGCCCTTCACCATGGCGAGCCCGGCGTCGACCAGGGGGCGGTACTGGTCCTCCGGCACGCCGCGCCACATGCCGCGCAGGACAAGGTCGATGACGGCGTCGGTCAGGGACTTGTCGAGTGTGTCTGTCCGCTCCGCGGCAGCAGAATGCATCTCCACACCTTTTCCTGTGGGGCGCGGGCTGAGGCCGCGCGGCGACGGTTGCCGGGTCGCAGGGACCGCGACGGGTGGTGCGTCGCAGGGGACTGCGATCTGTGTTGCCCGGAGGTTACGCCCGAGCGACCCTGTTAGTGAAGAGGAACTCAAGAAACACTTTGCGGCTTCTCCTGCGCCGAGCGAGCGGAAGGCGCCCTGCCGCGGGACCGGGCCGCGAGGAACGAGTCCATCGCGACCTGGGCCTCCGCGCCGCCCGCCAGAGCGGCGATCGAGCGCGCCTCCTCGGCGAGCTGCTTCTCCAGCGGTGCCTCGGCGCCCGCCCGCAGCAGCTCCTTCGCGGCCCGCAGCGCGGCACCGGAGCCGGCCGCCAGCTCGGCGGCGGTCCGGTACGCCGTGTCGTCCAGGTCGTCGTCCTCCACGAGCCGGGACACCAGCCCCCACCGCTCGGCGTCCTCGCCGGTCAGGACCCTGTTGGTGAGGATCAGGTCCGCCGCGCGCCGGGGACCCAGCAGTCGCTGGAGGATCCATGAGGCGCCGCAGTCCGGGGTGAGCCCGATCGCCGTGTACGCCAGCCGGAAGCGCGCCGACCGGGCCGCCACCACGAGGTCGCCCGCCAGGGCCAGCCCGATTCCGCCGCCCGCCGCCGCGCCGCGCACCGCGGCCACCACGGGCACGGGCAGCTCGTGCAGGGCGCGCACGGCCTCGTGCGCGGCGGAGGCGACCGCGTGCACATAGGAGGCGGTGTCCGCCCCGCGTCCGGCGAAGGCGCGCAGGTCACCGCCCACGCAGAAGTTCCCGCCCGCCGCCCGCAGCAGGACCGCGCCGCCCGGATCCGCGGTGATGTCGGCGGCCGCGTCGCGCAGGGCCTCGGCGGTCGGGAGATCCAGGGCGTTTCCGCGTCCGGGGTCGTCCAGCAGCAGCTCGACGACTCCGTCGGAGTGGCGGACGACCCGGACCGGCTGGGTGCTCATCAGAGGTCTTCTCCCGTCGAGGGACTGCTTGAGAATGGCGCTCACATACTGGGCCCGCTCTACAGTTTCGGCAATGGGCTGCTCCCTGTTCCGGCTGAGTGAGCCATGCCGCACCGCGTTCTCTGCTGAGCGGGTAGGCGAGATACTTGACCCGTTGTACAGTTTCGGCGATGCGACGGGCACTGGCGCCCGTACGCCTGTCGGCCGGAGGAACCATGCCGATCCAGTTCGATGTCGATCCGTCAGTCGCCCGGCTTGCCGAGGCCACGGCCGAGTTCGTCCGCGAGGTGGTGATCCCGGCCGAGCGTGAGTGCGGCGGGTCCGTCCATGACGCGCCACAAGCCCTGCGGGAGACCTTGCAGAAGGGCGCCCGTGAGGCGGGTGTGTTCGCGCCGCACGTCCCGAAGCGGTGGGGCGGGCACGGGCTCGACCTGCGCGGGCAGGCGGTGGTGTTCGAAGCTGCCGGGTACTCCGTGCTCGGCCCGCTGGCGCTGAACTGCGCGTCCCCGGACGAGGGAAACATGCACCTGCTCGAGAAGGTGGCCACCGAGGAGCAGCAGGCCCGCTATCTGCGCCCGCTGGCCGCCGGCGAGTACCGCTCGTGCTTCGCGATGACCGAACCGGCGCCGGGGGCCGGCTCCGATCCCCGCGCGCTGCGGACCACCGCGGTGCGGGTTCCCGGCGGTTGGCGTATCGACGGGCGCAAGTGGTTCATCACCGGGGCCAGCGGTGCCGACTTCGCCATCGTGATGGCCCGCACCGACGGCAGCCCCGGCAGCTCGGGCGGCGCCACCATGTTCCTCGTCGACGCCGGCAACCCGGGCATGCGCATCGTCCGGAACATCGACACGCTGGACGAGAGCCTCTTCGCCGGGCACAGCGAGCTCGTGTTCGAGGAGTGCGTGGTGGGCGAGGACCAGGTGCTCGGCCAGGTGCACCGGGGCTTCGAGAACGCCCAGGTCCGCCTCGGTCCCGCCCGGCTGACGCACTGCATGCGCTGGCTCGGCGCCGCGACCCGCGCCCGGGACGTCGCCCTGGAGCGCGCCGGGACCCGCGAGGCCTTCGGTTCGCTGCTGGGGGATCTCGGCATGGTGCAGCAGATGCTGGCCGACTCCGAGATCGACATCGAGGCGAGTCGCGCGCTGATCTGGCGTACCGCCTGGGAGTTGGACAACGGCACCGCGAGCGCCGCGCAGTTCTCCTCGGTGTCCAAGGTCTTCGTGGCCGAGGCGGTGGGCCGGATCGTCGACCGGGCGGTGCAGATCTGTGGCGCGCTGGGCATCTCGGCCGAGGATGCCCCGCTGGCGCGACTGATCAGGGAGGTACGGCCGTTCCGGATCTATGACGGTCCGTCCGAGACCCATCGCTTCGCCATCGCGCGCCGCGCGGTGAAGCCGTACCGGCAGCCGCGTCAGGCGGGAACCGCGGGCTCCTGACGGAGCGTCGGCAGTCCGCCCCGCCCTAGTTTCTTGTCATTGACTACAGCCAGTCGATGAGGGAAGCTGCCGAAAATACTAGGGCGTCCTAGTAAATTACTAGGACGTCCTAGTAATCTGAGCCCCCCACCCGTCGCCCGTCCCCACGGGCAGGCCGTCCGGAGTACACCGTGAGCGATGGCACCAGCACACCGCAGCTCCACCAAGCGCAGCACCCGGTGCGCCTCGTCACCGCGTCCAGCCTCTTCGACGGCCACGACGCCTCGATCAACATCATGCGGCGCATCCTCCAGGCGCAGGGAGCCGAGGTCGTCCACCTCGGCCACAACCGCTCGGTGGGCGAGGTCGTCGACGCCGCGCTGGAGGAGGACGTCCAAGGGGTGGCCGTCAGCTCCTACCAGGGCGGTCACGTCGAGTACTTCGAATACCTCGCCGAACTGCTCCGCGAACGCGGCGCCGGCCATGTGAAGGTCTTCGGCGGCGGGGGAGGCGTGATCGTCCCCGAGGAGATCCAGCGGCTCTCCGACGCCGGGGTGCGGATCTTCTCCCCCGAGGACGGACAGCGCCTCGGCCTCACCGGCATGATCAACACCATCATCAGGGAGTGCGACACGGCTCCCTGGGAGGACGCTCCCGCCCAGCTCGCCTCCGTACTCGCCGGCGAACGCCCCGCACTCGCCCGGCTGCTCAGCGCCCTGCAGACGGCCACCGTCCCGGACGAGGACCTCGCCGCGCTCCGCCGCGCCGCGGCCGCACGCTCCGTACCCGTCCTCGGCATCACCGGCACCGGCGGCGCGGGCAAGTCCTCCCTCACCGACGAACTCGTACGGCGCCTGCGCCTCGACCAGCAGGACAAGCTGCGGGTGGCCGTGCTCGCCGTCGACCCGACCCGGCGGCGTGGCGGCGGCGCCCTGCTCGGCGACCGGATCCGGATGAACAGCCTGGACGGCGACCGGGTCTTCTTCCGCTCCCTGGCCACTCGCGGCCACCACGAACTCCCCGAAGGCCTCACCGACTCCATCGCCGCGTGCAAGGCCGCCGGATATGACCTGGTGATCGTGGAGACCCCCGGCATCGGCCAGGGCGACGCTGCCATCGCCCCGTACTCCGACGTGTCGCTGTACGTCATGACGCCCGAGTTCGGTGCCGCCTCCCAGCTCGAGAAGATCGACATGCTGGACTTCGCCGACGTCGTCGCCATCAACAAGTTCGAGCGGCGTGGCGCGGCGGACGCGATGCGCGACGTGGGCCGCCAACTGGTGCGCAACCGCGAGGCGTTCGGCTCGCGTCCCGAGGACATGCCGGTCTACGGCACCAGCGCCGCCACCTTCAACGACGACGGCGTCACCGCCCTCTACCAGCACCTGCTCGGCCTGCTCACCGAACGCGGCCTGGCGGCCGGCCCCAGCATCCTCCCGGCGACAGACGTACGCCACTCCAGCGGCGCCGCGCAGATCGTGCCCACCACCCGGGTGCGCTACCTCGCCGAGATCGCCGAGACCGTACGCGGCTACCACGCCGACACCGCCACACAGGCCGACGCCGCCCGACGCGTCCAGCGCCTGAGCGCCGTACGGGACGAACTGGCCGCGATCGAAGCACCCACCGCCGACGTCGAGAAACTGCTGGCCGACGCCGAGGACGGTCTCGACGCGTCAGCGCGGAACCTCCTGGCGGACTGGCCGGAGACGGTGCAGGCATACTCGGGCGAGGAGCTGGTCACCGTCACCCGCGGCCGGGAGCAGCGCACCGCCCTGGTCCGCGAGTCCCTCTCCGGCAACCTCGTCCCCCGCGTCGCCCTGCCCCGCTACACCGACCACGGCGAACTCCTGCGCTTCCTGCGCGCGGAGAACCTGCCCGGCCGCTTCCCCTTCACCGCCGGCGTGTTCCCGTTCAAGCGCGAGGGCGAGGACCCGGCCCGGATGTTCGCCGGCGAGGGCGACCCCCAGCGCACCAACCGCCGCTTCCGCTATCTGTCCAAGGACAGCGAGGCCACCCGGCTGTCCACCGCCTTCGACTCCGTCACCCTCTACGGCCACGACCCGGCCCTGCGCCCCGACATCTACGGCAAGGTCGGCACCTCGGGCGTCTCCGTCGCCACCCTCGACGACATGAAGGCGCTCTACGCGGGCTTCGACCTCACCGCCCCCACCACCTCGGTCTCCATGACCATCAACGGCCCGGCCCCCACCGTCCTGGCCTTCTTCCTCAACACGGCCATCGACCAGCGGCTCGACGCCTTCACCGCCGAACACGGCCGCGAACCGACCGCCGAAGAGACGGCCGAGATCAGGTCCTATGTCCTGCAGAACACCCGGGGCACGGTCCAGGCCGACATCCTCAAGGAGGACCAGGGCCAGAACACCTGCCTGTTCTCCACCGAGTTCAGTCTGCGGATGATGGCCGACATCCAGGAGTGGTTCATCGAGCAGGGGGTGCGCAACTTCTACTCGGTGTCCATCTCCGGCTACCACATCGCCGAGGCCGGGGCGAACCCCATCAGCCAGCTCGCCTTCACCCTCACCAACGGCTTCACCTACGTCGAGGCGTACCTCGCCCGCGGCATGTCCGTCGACGACTTCGCGCCCAACCTGTCCTTCTTCTTCTCCAACGGCATGGACCCCGAGTACACCGTCCTCGGCCGGGTCGCCCGTCGCATCTGGGCGGTCGCCATGCGCGAGAAGTACGGGGCGGGGGAGCGCAGCCAGAAGCTCAAGTACCACGTCCAGACCTCGGGCCGCTCCCTGCACGCCCAGGAGATGGACTTCAACGACATCCGCACCACCCTGCAGGCGCTCATCGCGATCTACGACAACTGCAACAGCCTGCACACCAACGCCTACGACGAGGCCGTCACCACCCCCACCGAGGACTCCGTCCGCCGAGCCCTCGCCATCCAGCTGATCATCAACCGCGAGTGGGGCCTGGCGATGAACGAGAACCCGCTCCAGGGCTCGTACATCATCGACGAACTCACCGACCTCGTAGAGGAAGCAGTACTCACCGAGTTCGAGCGCATCAGTGAGCGCGGTGGCGTCCTCGGCGCCATGGAGACCGGCTACCAGCGCGGCCGCATCCAGGACGAGTCGATGCTCTACGAGCAGCGCAAGCACGACGGCACGCTGCCGATCATCGGCGTCAACACCTTCCGCAAGCCCGGCGGTGAGAGCGAGCACGGGACGGTGGAACTGGCCCGCGCCACCGAGGGGGAGAAGCAGTCCCAGCTCGCCCGCGTCGAGGACTTCCGCAGCCGCCATCGCACCGAGGCGGAGGCCGCCCTCACCGAACTCAAGCGTGCCGCCACCAGCGGCGAGAACGCCTTCGCCGTACTGATGGACGCCGCCCGGGTCTGCTCACTCCAGCAGATCACCGAGGCGTTCTTCGAAGTCGGCGGCGAGTACCGCCGCAACGTCTGAACACGGCCTGAGCACAGGCTTGTCCACTCTCCGCTTCACGCAAAGGGCCACCCGCATGGAAACTGTCTCGCGTCTCGGTGTCGTCGGCTGCGGCCTCATGGGCTCCGGCATCGCCGAAGTCGCCGCGCTCAGCGGCAGCGGCATAGACGTCCTCGTCGCCGAGTCGTCCTCCGACGCAGCCGAGGCCGGCCGCCGACGCGTCGAGGCCTCCCTCGACCGGGGTCTGCGCCGCGGCAAGATCACCGAGGAGGAACGGGACGGCGCGCGCGCCCGCCTGACCTTCACCGACGACCTCAAGGACCTGGCCGACCGCCAGTTCGTGATCGAGGCCGTCGCCGAGAACCGCGAGCTGAAGACCGGCGTCCTGAAGACCCTCGACCAGGTCGTCACCGACCCCGAGGCCATTCTGGCCACCAACACCTCGTCGATCCCCATCGTCGACCTCGCCGTGGTCACCCAGCGCCCCACCCACGTCCTCGGCATCCACTTCTTCAACCCCGTACCCGTGCAGACCCTCGTCGAGATCATCCCGGCCCTCACCACAAGTCCCGACACCCTCGTACGGGCCAGGGCCTTCGCCACCGAAGCCCTGGGCAAGGAGGTCGTCGAGGCGACCGACCGCTCCGGCTTCGTGGTCAACGCACTGCTGGTGCCCTATCTGCTCGCCGCGGTCCGCATGGTGGAGACCGGCTCCGCGACTCCCGAGGACATCGACCGCGGCATGGAACTGGGCTGCGCCCACCCCATGGGCCCCCTGCGCCTGCTCGACCTCATCGGCCTCGACACCGCACAGGCGGTCGCGGAGTCGATGTACGAGGAGTTCAAGGAGCCGCTGTACGCGCCTCCCGCGCTGCTGCGCCGCATGGTCGCCGCCGGCCGCCTGGGCCGCAAGAGCGGGCACGGGTTCTACGACCACACCGCGCGACAGTGAGGGTGAGTCGCGTGGTCGGGACAGCTGACTTCACGCACAGGTGTTGCGCAGACGCTCGGCCACGCCTGCGGTACATGTGATGCGCTCGCCGCACCTCCAGGAGCTGCTCCGAGTTTCGTAGCGCCGCTGTCCCGGCCGGCCCACCGGACGGCGACGCGTTCGCCCTGGTCAGTGTCCCGTCAGGGCCGTGCGTGCGAGTGCACCGGAAGACCGGCCGCGCGCGCCGACCGGCCTCGAGACGGACCACGTCCCGCAGGGAGATGCGTCCCGAGCCCGATGCCCTGCCCAGGACAGCGGGCGGGCGAGTGCGCCGTGTCAGGACAGGGCCGACCGGCAGGTGCGCCTGACCTGCGGGCGGACGCGCCGGTTCGAACAGGAGTCGCTCGCGCAGCCGCGGGTGCCCGCTCGGAGGGTTTGCCCTCCCGGTGCACGGCAACCCAGCCGGTAGAGCAGATGCGTCCGCCGCGGCGGCGACGTGCCCGACCCCGTACTCCGTGTACTCCGTCAGGGACCGGCCGGCCTGTCCCTGACCTTCCGGACCGACGTCCGTACCTGCGACCCGACTCCGACGCGACGGGAGCCCACAGATGACCACTCCGCATGAGCATCTGCACCCGATCAGCGGCATACCGGGCCCACGCATCGGCGTGCTCGGTTCCTACGGCGGCTTCAACATCGGCGACGAATCGATCCTGGCCTGCGTCCTGGGCTGTCTGCGTACCCATCGCCCGGACGCCCGGCTCGTCGTCTTCAGCCGCGACGCCGAGCACACCCGTCTCCACCACCGCGGTGTCGACGAGGTCGTGAACTGGGAGGGTGTCGCGCAGAGCCAGGTGCTGGACGCACTGTCCGGCCTGGACCTGCTGGTGATGGGCGGCGGTGGCATCCTCTACGACGGCGAGGCGCGCCGGTACCTGCGGGTGGTCCGCGCGGCGCAGGCCCGCGGCGTGCGGACCTTCGCGTACGCCGTCGGCGCGGGTCCGCTGCGGGAGGCCGAGGACCGCGAGGCGGTGCGTGACGTGCTGCCGAAGATGGACGACGTCGTGGTGCGCGACGAGGAGTCGCGGCTGGTCCTGGAGGAGGTCGGCGTCGAGCGGGAGGTCACCGTCACCGCCGATCCGGCGCTGCTGCTGACCCCGGAGCCGTTCACGGACCGCATGATGAGGAACGAGGGCATTCCGACCACCGGCCGACTGGTGGGCATGTCGGTACGGGAACCGGGCCGGGCGGCCGAGAAGCTCGACGAGGGCGACTATCACGCGCTGCTCGCCGACGTGGCCGACTTCCTGGTCCGGCGCCTGGACGCCCATGTGGTGTTCCTCCCGATGGAACGCCACGACGTACGGCACGCGCACGCGGTGCTGTCCCACATGACCGCACCGGAGCACGGGCGCATCCTCAACGGCACCTACAGCCCCGGGCAGGTCCTCGGCTTCATGCGCCATCTGGATCTGGCCGTCGGCATGCGCCTGCACTTCCTGATCTTCGCCGCCCTGTCCGGGCTGCCGTTCCTGCCGCTGCCCTACTCGGGCAAGGTCTTCGACTTCGCCCGCCGGATGGGCGCGCCTGCGCTGGTCGGGGTGGCGCGCGAGCAGGCCGGACTGCTGCTGGCGGAAGTGGACCGGCTGTGGGACGAGTACCCCCAGCGGCACCACGAGCTGCGTTCCCGCGTCGGCGAGCTGTGCGGGCTGGCCAGGGAGACCTGCGCCCGCTGCGGCGTCCTGCTCGACACCATCGAGGGCATGGGCGGCGCCGCCGAGGGCATCGACCGCCCGGACGGCCTCAGGACCGTCGAGAGCGCGAGAGCCTGACCGGCCGAGGCCCGCCGGACCCGACCGGCGCGTGCCTCGATGCCCGTACCCGGAAGGACGTCGACGGGAGCACCCGATGCCGATCCTGGAAGAACCCCGAGAACACCGCACGGTCACGCTGCCCCCGCGCTCCGCCCGGTACGCGGGCCGGACCGACGTCCTCGTGGTAGGCGGCGGCCCCGCCGGCTGCGGCGCCGCGCTCGCGGCGTCCGAGGCCGGCGCCGAGGTGGTGCTCGTCGAGCGCTACGGGTTCCTCGGCGGCAACGCGACCGCGGCACTGGTCATGCCGCTGATGTCGTTCCACAACGAGCACAAACAGGCCGTCTTCGGGGACGGGGACGCCACCCGCCTGCTGCCCACCGACCACGGCGAGGGCGAACCGGTCGTCGCCGGTGTGCTGTGGCGGCTGCTCGACCGGCTCTCCGAGCGGGGCGGCTGTGTCCCGCCCTCCGTCGAGACCGGCTACACGGTGCCGTTCGATCCGGAGATCTTCAAACTGGTGCTGCTGGATCTCCTCGACGAGGCCGGGGTGCGGATGCTGTTCCACTCCTTCGCCTCCTCGGCGCTGCCGCTCGAGGACGGCTGGCGGGTGGTGTTCGAGACCAAGTCGGGACCGGTGGCGATCGACGCCGGCGTGGTCGTGGACGGCACCGGCGACGGCGATGTCGCGGCCGCCTGCGGAGCCCCGTACGAGATCGGCCGTGACGAGGACGGACTCGTGCAGCCGATGACGCTCATGTTCCGGGTGGCGGACTTCGTGCGCCCGCGGTTCGCCGAGTACGTCCGGACGCACCCCGACCAGTGGCGCGGCGTGCACGGCCTGTGGGACCTCGTCCAGGAGGCCACCGGGGACGGCGAGCTCACCCTGCCCCGCGAGGACGTGCTGTTCTTCGCCACCCCGCATCCCGGCGAGGTCAGCGTCAACAGCACCCGCGTCACCGGGGCGCTGGGGGTCAGTGTCTGGGACCTGACCCGCGCCGAGTATCTGGCCCGCCGCCAGCTCGCGCAGATCGACCACTTCCTGCGCCGGCACGTCCCCGGCTTCGAGGAGTCGTACGTCGTGCAGAGCGGCTCCCACATCGGCGTCCGGGAGACCCGCCGCATCCTGGGCGACTACACGCTCACCGGCCACGACATCCTGGCCGCACGCCCCTTCCCGGACGCCGTCGCGCACGGCGCCTACCCGATCGACATCCACAATCCCGAGGGCACCGGCACCCTCCTCAAGCGCGTACCCGCCGGCCGCTTCTACGACATCCCGCTGCGCTGTCTGCTGCCGCGGGAGACGGACCGGCTGCTGGTCGCGGGGCGCTGCATCTCGGGCACGCACGTGGCGCACTCCTCCTACCGTGTGATGCCCATCGCCATGGCCACCGGGCAGGCGGCCGGCGTGTGCGCGGCCCTGGCCGCGCGCCAGGGGTGCGCCCCGCGCGAGGTGGCACACCCGCTTGTCCAGGACGAGCTGCTGCGTCAGGGCGCCCGCCCGCGCACGGGGACCGCACCCGCTCCGCGCTGGTAGAGCCGGACGGGCCCAATGATCAAGTGGGTTGTTCTGACGGCGCGTCTACGTGACAGTGAGGACATGACTGCGCGATGCGTACGGCCGGGTGAAGTCGAGGCCGTGGAGAGCTTCCGGCGACGTGTCGGGGTCCCCGGGCTTGTCGACGTACACACGCACTTCATGCCGGAGCGCGTCCTGCGCAAGGTGTGGGAGTACTTCGACGCGGTCGGCCCGGCGACCGGCATCGAGTGGGGCATCACCTATCGGCAGGAGGAGGACGAACGGGTCGCGCTGCTGCGGCAGTTCGGGGTCCGCGCCTTCACCGCGATGCTCTATCCGCACAAGGCCGGCATGGCGCCCTGGCTGAACGAATGGGCCGCCGACTTCGCGGGACGTACGCCCGACTGTCTGCACACGGCCACCCTCTATCCCGAGGAGGGCGTGGAGGAGTATGTGCGCACGGCGGTCGAGGCGGGGGCCCGGGTCTTCAAGTCCCATGTCCAGGTGGGGGCGTACGACCCGACTCACGAGCTGCTCGACCCGGTGTGGGGGATGCTGGCCGAGGCGGGAGTCCCCGTGGTCATGCACTGCGGCTCGGGTCCCGCACCCGGCAAACACACCGGGCCGGAGCCGGTGGGTCGGATCCTCGCCCGGCATCCGCGTCTGCCCCTGATCGTGGCGCACATGGGGATGCCGGAGTACACCGACTTCCTGGACCTGGCCGAGCGCTACGCACAGGTGCGCCTGGACACGACGATGGTGTTCACGGATTTCAGCGAGCGCTTCAGCCCTTTTCCGGCGACCGAACTCGGCCGGCTCGCCGACCTCGGCGATCGGATACTGCTCGGGTCCGACTTCCCCAACATCCCGTATGAGTACGTCCACCAGCTCGAGGTGCTTGAACGGCTCGGGCTGGGGGACGCGTGGTTGCGCGGGGTTTGTTACGAGAACGGGGCGCGGCTCTTCGGGCTGTAGGCACCGCCGCTATGACCTCCTCGCCCGGGAGACGCCCAGGAGACGCCCATGACGTCGAGCTGGGCTCGCACGCCCTCCGGACGCAGCCAGCCGTAGCCTGCGTGCTGGAGGTCGAGGAGGAGATCCTCGACGTCCGTGTCGGTGAGCACCGGGGTGCCGCTGCGGGACGGCAGCCGGCCGGTGCCGTCCGAGGGTCCGGTGTCCGCCAACGGGGTGCGCAGCGCCGCGTGGATCTCGAGCCATGCTCTGGCTCCCTCGTCCCAGTCCGCCGGGTCGCGCGCCTGGAGGTGCCAGTCCAGCTCCCACAGGCGCAGGGTGCGGTCGTGGCCGGCGGACAGCACGAAGCGGGCGTCCGCACCGACGCTGACCGCCGTCAGCGCGGCGGAATGGCCCTTCAGGACCTGGACGCGGCGTCCGGTCTGGACGTCCCACACGCAGATCGTGGCATCCCCGCTCGCGGTCAGGCCGAACCGGCCGTCGAGGGTGAGCGCGACGTTCATGACCACGTGGGTGTGTCCGTCCAGCACCTGCAGGCGCTCACCGGTGTCGACGTCCCACACCATTCCCAGGCCGTCCTGGCCACCCGAGAGGGCCGTACGGCCGTCAGCGCTCAGCGAGACCGCGAGCACGCTGCCGTAGTGGTCGTTCATGGTCCGCACCTGTTGGCCGGTGGTCAGGTCCCACACCCGCACGACGCCGTCGTAGCCCCCCGTCACGGCTCTTCGTCCGTCCGCGCTCATGGCTGCCAGCGTTTTGCCGCCCGGCACCGTCATGGTCGCGAGGCAGCCGCCGTCGGCGAGGTCCCACAGGCGCAACTGGGAGGAGTGGTCGGCGGACAGGGCGAACCGGCCGTCGCGTGTGACGTCGAGGGCCGTGACGGATCCGCCGTGGCCGGTGAGAACGTGTCGGCAGCGGCCGGTGTCGACGTCCCAGACCCGGACGGTGGTGTCCGCGCTGCCCGAGAGGGCCACGGTGCCGTCGGACGTGAGGCAGACCGCGCTCACACCTGAGGTATGTCCCTCCAGCACGTGCCGGCACGTGCCGGTGCCGACGTCCCAGATCCGGACCGTCTCCTCGAACGCGCCGTGCGACACGGCCAGCCGCCCGTCCCCGCTCAGGCCGGCGCCCAGGGCCCAGGAGCTGTGGCCGCGCAGTGTCCGCGCCGGCCTGGCCGCCCGGACGCCGGTGCGGACGCTCGACCGGGTCAGCGCGGCCCAGGCGGCCATCAGACGTGGCGCGCGCTCGTGCCCCGGCAGTGCTCGTGCCCGCGTCAGCAGGGTGTGCGCGTCGACCAGGCGGTCCTCGCCGACGGCCTGCTCCGCGTCGGCGAGCAGCCGCTGTGCCCGAGCCGCCACGGCGTCCAGTTCGGCGGTCGACCGGGGCCGGCACAGCCTCGGGGCGCAGCCGGCGGGATAGCTCGCCGGCAGCTCCCGCAGGCGCATGGTCCCGTCCTGGCTGCCGCTGAGCGCCCACCGGTCGTCGGTGCTCAGCCACACCGACTGCACCGACTTGGTGTGCCCGGCGAACGTCCGCAGGCACCGGCCGTTCTCGGGATCCCAGATCCGCACCGATCCGTCGTCATGGCCGGTCAGTACCCATCGGCTGAACAGGCTGACACGCACCGACTGGACGGTCCCCCCGTCCGTGTGGCGCTCGTGCAGGCACCGGCCGTCCGCCGGGTCCCAGATCCGCAGGGTGCCGTCCTGGCCTCCGGTGAGGAGGAACCGGCCGTCGACGCTCAAGCACACCTCGACGACCACGTCCGTGTGCCCGCGCAGGGTGTGCACACGTGTGCCGTCCCGCAGGTCCCAGACCCGGACGTTGCCGTCGGTGTGGCCGGAGACGGCGACGCGCCCGTCCGCACTGATGACGAGTGACAGCACCGGGCTGTCGTCGCCCTCGAACACGTGGAGACAGTGGACCTCCTCCAGGTCCCAGTACCGGATGACACCCTTCATGTCCCCGGAGAGTGCCGTCCTGCCGTCCGGGCTCAGGCGGACGGCGGTCACCTCGTCGCTGTGGCCCTGGAACCGGCGTAGGGGCTGGTCGAGGAACGCGTCGTAGAGGTGGAGGGTCCCGTCGCGCTCGCCGATGAGCGCGTAGCGCTCATTGCCCAGGTCGATGCTGCGCATGATGCAGTGCAGATAGCGGGCCGCCATGCGCTCGCCCGTCCGCAGGTCCCACAGCGCCAGACTGCTGAAGCTCTGCTCGGCCGACAGGGCGACGCTGCGGTCCGGTGCGGCGCAGACATCGGTCACCAAGCTCCTGGGGCCCAGATTTACGCTGGTGTCGCCGGCGCCGACGACCGGTGCGGTCATCGCGGTCCGCAGTGCGTCGGCGACCTCGGCGTCGCCGCCCGACTGGCGGACCGCGTCGGTCAGCAGGGCTCGCGCGGTCGCGACGTCACCCCGTTCGAGGTGGACGAGTGCCAACAGATGCCCGGCGACCCAGGGTTCGGCGGCGGTGGCCCGCGCGTCCTCCAGGTGGTGGACGAGCACGTCGTCGGTGAGTTCGCCCGCGCGCCACAGCAGCACGCCCCGGTTGTAGGTGGCCTCCAGGTGCTGGGGGTCCATCGACAACGCCTCGTCGAAGGCGGCGCGTGCCTCGGTCGGTCGGCCGAGGTCGAGCAGGGACAGCGCCCGGTTGTTCAACTCGTCGGCTCGCAGTTCGGCGGCGCCGGGCACCGGGCGCGGGTGGGGCTGTCCGGTGTGGCGCCGGTAGGTGTCGCGCAGCTGCGCCGCGATGTCCGCGAGGTCCGCGGGCCGGCGGGCCGGGTCGTCGTCCAGGCACCGGCCGAGCAGGCCGGCCAAGTCCGCTGGGAGCGGGGGAAGATCGGACCTGGCCGGGCCGCGCCGGAGCAGCTCGCGGAGCGCCGCTCGGGCCGCGAAGCCGACCCGCCAGGTGACACCGCCGGTGAACAGCTCCAGCAGCGAAACGGCGAAGCTGAACACATCGCTGCGGCGGCCGACCCGCTGGCCGGTGGCCTGCTCCGGCGAGGCGTAGGCCGGTGTCATGCCCCCGGCGGAGACCAGGATGCTCGCCGCGCCGGGCACCTCCGACGCCTGCGACAGGGTCGCTGCGCGCGCCCGGGCCAGGCCGAAGTCGGACACTTTGGCGGTCCAGTCGGGCTCGAGAAGGATGTTGCCGGGCTTCATGTCCTGGTGCACGACGCCGTGGGTGTGCGCGTGGTTGAGGCCCCAGGCGACCTGGATGGCGATGTCGAGGATGCGGGCCAGGGCCGGAGCGTGGCCGCCGCGGTAGAGCGACCGGTCGTCGATCCGGTCGCGGAGGCTGCCCCCCGCCACGTACTCGGCGAACACCCGCGGGACCCCGCCCAAGGTGCGCACGTAGTGACAGGCGCACACATGCGGGTGCAGGCCGAGCGACACCCAGACCTCGGCCTCTTCGACGAACCGCCGCCTGGCCGCCTCGGTGACGAACATCTCCGGACGGGGGCTCTTCACCGCCAGGTCGGTCCTCCAGCCTTGGTGCCGGACCCGGTACACCAGCCCCATCCCGCCCTGCGCGTGCACGTCGACGACCTCGTACAGGCCGGCGACGACCTCACCCACGGCCCACACAGAGCTCGCGTCGGACATCCAGGGCCTCCATCGGGTCGCAACGAACGAACTGTCAGACGAACGAAGTGCCAAGAGTCGCCACAAGATTCGAATTCGTCAACGATCCGCCGGTTACGGACATGTGAGGTTCGTTCATCGGTTTCGGCAAGGACGGTTCTCTCCGCGGCCGGCCTACGGCGTCACCGTCTGTGGCACAACGGGTGACAAGACCGGTCAGGAATCAAGAAGCGCCGGCCGCCGAGCCGTAGCTAGCGTTCTGGTCATGGCATCCATCGAATTCGTCACCCTCGACGCGGCCGACCCCACGGCCGCCAAGCACTTCTACACCACCGCCTTCGGCCTGGGCAGTCAGGTACGCCTTCGGGCCTCGGAGGCACCGACGACCGGCTTCCGCGGGTTCACGCTGTCGCTCGTGGTCTCCCAGCCGGCCGACGTCAACGCCCTCATCGACGCCGCCGTGGACGCCGGCGCCGCGACGCTCAAGCCCGCTGCCAAGTCGCTGTGGGGCTACGGGGGCGTCGTACAGGCCCCGGACGGGACGATCTGGCAGGTCGCGTCTTCGTCGAAGAAGGACACCGGCCCGGCCACCCGGCAGATCGACGAGATCGTGCTTCTGCTGGGAGTCGCGGACATGGCCGAGAGCAAGCGGTTCTACGTGGACCGCGGCCTCGCCGTGGCGAAGAGCTTCGGCAGCAAGTACGTCGAGTTCGCCACCGGGACGGGTCCCGTCAAGCTGGCGCTGTACAAGCGTCGCGGCCTGGCCAAGGTCGTCGGCGTCTCTCCCGACGGCACCGGATCGCACCGGATCATGATCGGCGGCGATGTCGGGGCTTTCACCGACCCTGACGGGTTCGCATGGGAGGCCGCGGCACTGACGCCGACGTCATGATGTGCCACCGTTGTTCCGCCCTGACTGGCCGCCGGAAAGGATCTCCACGAAGTGACTGAAGGAAGCATGACGGGCGCGCCGCCGCGGGGACTTGAGGAGAGGCTGCGGGACACTCGCGCGAGACTGGAGGGCGACGTCGATCTCTGGGTCGCGACGGCGGGCTCCCCGGGCGGCGTCCACCTCATCCCGCTCTCCTACCTCTGGGACGGGACCGCGTTCATCATCTCGACCCCGCGCGCCTCGGTCACCGGCCGCAACCTGCTGGCGGACGGCCGGGTGCGGCTCAGCCTCGGGCCCACGCGCGACGTCGTTGTCGTCGAGGGCACTGCCGAGCCGGTGGACATCGCCGACCTCGGCCCGAAGGCGGGCGACGCGTTCGCGACCAAGACCGGGTTCGACCCGCGCGAGCTCGACGAGCCCTACCAGTACTTCCTGATCCGGCCGCGGCGCATCCAGGCCTGGCGAGAGGCGAACGAGCTGCGGGGACGTGACCTCATGCGCGACGGCCACTGGCTCGGCTGACCGGCGCACGCAGGTCCACAGGCCGCCTTGGCGGCGGTCAGTGTCCCGGGGCCGGTCTAGTCCTCGCCCGCTTCCAGCAGGGTGGCTGCCGCGCCGACGATCCGTGGGTCGGGCTCGGCGACGACCTCCTCGTCCTTGTCCGCGTAGTCGAACCGGGCCAACACGCTGCGCATGGCCTCCACCCGGGCCCGCTTCTTGTCGTTGCTCTTCACCACGGTCCAGGGCGCCTGCTCGGTATCCGTCTCGCGGAACATGGCGACCTTGGCGGCGGTGTAGTCGTCCCAGAGGTCCAGTGATGCCAGGTCCATGGGGCTCAGCTTCCACTGCCGGACGGGGTCGACCTGGCGGATCGTGAAGCGGGTGCGCTGTTCGCTCTGGGAGACCGAGAACCAGAACTTGATCAGGTCCACGCCGTCGTCGACGAGCATCCGTTCGAAGGCGGGTGCCTGGCGCATGAAGCGCCGGTACTCGTCGTCCGTACAGAAGCCCATCACTCGTTCCACGCCGACCCGGTTGTACCAGGACCGGTCGAACAGCACGATCTCGCCGGCGGTCGGCAGATGTTCGACGTACCGCTGGAAGTACCACTGGCCGCGTTCACGTTCGGTCGGCTTCTCCAGGGCCACCACGCGGGCGCCGCGCGGATTGAGATGCTCGGTGAACCGCTTGATGGTTCCGCCCTTGCCGGCCGCGTCGCGTCCTTCGAAGACGATGACGAGGCGGCGGCCGGTCTCCTTGATCCAGCTCTGCAGCTTCAGCAGTTCGATCTGCTGGAGCCGCTTGTGCAGGTCGTACTCCCTGCGCTCCATGCGCTGGTCGTACGGATAGTTCTCCCGCCAGGTGTCGATGGGGGTGCCGTCCGGCCGGATCAGCACCGGGTCGTCGTGATCGGTGTAGTCGACTCGCAGCTCTGACGTCAGATCGGTCGTCTCGCCCTCGTGATGCATCCTCCGATGCAAGCAAGTGCGGCCGTACGCAGGGCGAACCCCGGGCAAAGTCCGTGTGCGGAGGCTGCCTCGGATCAAGGGCAGTCCGGTGATCTTGACCCGCCCAGAGGTACAGGTGCTGAGGTCCGTCACTCACGGGCCGGCTGAGGAGACGAAGCGCCGGAGAGGAATCTCGAATTCGGCAAGTACGGGGCTCGCGGCATCAAGGGCCACGAAGCCGTCGCTCGCCGGCTCGACGCACTCGCCAACTTCATCGCCACCCCGGTCACCACTCGGCGTGGCCTGCTCGCCCGGCTGCACTACCTCACGCGTTCCGACCACGCCCGCCGGGCGGCCCGCGAGGCGGGACTGACCGTCACCGACCGCACCCTCAAGGCATGGCTCGACGGCAGGCGCAGTCCCTCGCGGCGGAACCTGGAGAGGGTCGAGGCCGCTTATCGCACGGTGCGCCGGCAGAACGTGGTCCGCTACTTGCTGGCCCGTCTCAACCGCGAAGGCCGCGGCACCCGGGTGGAGTTCCATCCGCTCAACCAGTCCCAGGTCGACCGGCCCCGACAGCGCGCGGTGCAGTACCGAACGCTCCATGTCCGGCGCTGGGATCGCATCGTCGACGCGTGGGCCAATGACGACGCGGAGGCTCTGGACGACGCCTGGGTCACTGACCTGGTGGTGGACCTCGGTTCCGAGTGGGGCCAGTACGAGTACGTGACCAACGTGGGGTTCGCGGCCTGACGGTCCCGGGCCGCCGCATGCCGTCTCGTCAGCAGTTCGGGTCGGTTGTGTGCCGATGTCGGTGACAGCCGTGCATGGGGGCGGCGTCGGGCAGCCGCATCCCTGGTCATGACGGCCCTTGTCTGCCGGGTGCGGCCAGGCGATCCACTTCGTGGGCGGCCTCGCGAGCCGCCTGCTCAGCGCGTGCCAGGGCGTCGGCGGCAGCCTGGCGCCGTTCCTGAGCCTCCTGCTGGGCCTGGTCGGCCTGCCGGAGTTCTTCGCGTGCCTGCTCAAGGTGCTGTTCGGCAGCGGATACCTGCTGGCGGGCCTGGTCGTGCCGGTCGCGTGCCCGCTGCCACAAGGCGTCGGCGTCCGCTTGGGCCGCACGCTCGGCGCGGAGGCGCTGCTCGGCCGCCTTGGCTGCCTTTCTGGCTCGGGTGAGTTCCTCCTGCCGTCGGCGGCGCCGGTCGGCGAGTTCGTCCTTCGCTCGGGTTCGCGCCGGCGGCGGCGCTGTCGTACGCGAGGGCGGCCTGCGCGATGGCTTGGCTGTGGGCGTAGTGCCGGAGGGCAACGTCGACGGTGGGGTGAGGGCGGATGTCAGGTGGCCGGTGGCCCACTGGTCGGCCGCGTCCTGGTCGGCGAGCACGGCGAGCAGAGTGGATTCGACGTCCTGCTGTGCGCTGTCCGACAGCCCGTGCCCTGCGTCACGGGCCAGCTGGGCGGCCTGCCGGGACAGGGCGGCGACGACGCGGCGGCGCTGCGCGGAAAGCTCTTTGACGCCCTCGGCGTCCAGGGTCTGGTAGGCCTCCCGCAGAGCACGCCCCAACTCCAGAAAACGCCGGCTCTCCTCGGGCTGGGAGCGCAGCAGCAGGTTGGCTGCCCATGCAGCGAGGGTGGGACGACGGGCCGCATGGATCAGGCGAGCGTCCTCGGCATGTCCGGCTGTCCTGGCCGCGGAGGCCAGTTCCTCCCGGCGGCCCACGAAGCCGGGCGGCGGTGTGGCGTAGAGCTCGTCGAGAACGGCTTCCACGTCGTGACCCGCGTCGCTCCGGCCGCTCTTTCGCTGCATGATCCTCAGGTTCCACCGAGCCCGGCCACCGTGCACCTCGGCCCGCCGTCCCGCCCCGCGGAGTGGCCGGTTCGGCGTACGGAGCGGTGCACTACCGTCTGGGCGACTCGGCTGCGGGCCGGGGGCCGGGGGCCGAGCGCCGTGAGCGGGCGTCCTCGTACGGGGTTCCTGGCTGCGCACACATGGCTGGTCGTCGGCGTTTCCTCCGGCCTGCGCGTGGCGTAGCGTGGCCGCGTGCCAGAGCCGCCGCTGCCGCCCGCCGCGCCCCGCATTCCTCCGCAGCCCGCGGAGGAATGGGCTGAGTCCGTGCGGGAGACGCTGTCCGCCGACATCAGCTCACTCGGGCTCGGTGTGTCTTCGCTCGGCGAGGCACATGTCTTCGCCACGCTGGCCCGTCATCCGGAGTTGTTCGCCGCCTGGCTTCCGTTCAGCAGCCAACTGCTGCTCGCGGGCGAGCTTCCCTTCGCCGACCGTGAGCTGGTGATCCTCAGGGTGGCGCGCACCTGCGATTCGCCCTACGAGTGGGGCCAGCACGTGGGGATCGCAGCGAAGGCCGGGTTGTCACCGGACGACATGAATCGGGTGGCGGAGGGTCCCGACGCGCCGGGTTGGACGGAACGCCAGTCCCTGCTGCTGCGGGCGACGGACGAGCTGCGCTCGGCCGCACGGATCAGCGGGCCCACGTGGGAAGGGCTGACCAGGCACCTGACGGAGCGCCAGCTGATCGAGCTGCCGATGCTGGTGGGCCACTACCACCTGCTGGCCTTCACCCTGAACTCCCTGCAGGTGCCGCCGGAGCCCGGACTCCCTCCGATGCGCTGACGGCATCCTCCGTGTCGGCAGAAATTCGTTGTGTGTCTTGGGCAGGCGCCCCTACTGTGACGCGGTGACGACTCAGATGATCATCCTCAACGGTGGTTCCAGCTCGGGGAAGTCCGGCATCGTGCGGTGCCTGCAGGCCGTACTGCCGGATCCCTGGCTGGCGTTCGGGGTCGATTCGCTCGTCGACGCGATGCCCGCGAGGATGCAAACGTCGGACGAGGGAATCAACTTCTCCGCGGACGGCCGAGTGATCGTCGGACCGGGCTTCCGGGCGCTGGACGCGGCCTGGATCGAGGGCATCGTGGCCATGGCCCGTGCCGGCGCCGGGGTCATCGTCGATGACGTCTTCCTCGGCGGAGCGGCGTCCCAGCAGCGGTGGCAGAAGGCTCTCGGCGGACTGGATGTGCTGTGGGTCGGCGTCAGGTGTGAGAGTGCGGTGGCCGCGGGCCGCGAGATCGCACGAGGAGACCGGATCCGGGGTATGGCCGCGGCGCAGGCGGATGTGGTTCACCAAGGGGTGATCTACGACCTGGAGGTCGACACCACGCACACCGAGTCGATGGTCTGCGCGCGGACCGTCGCCGCCCACGTGAGCTGATCGACGGACCGTTGCGGACCCTGTCCGCGGCCACCCGCCGCGCGGTACCGGCACCGTGTACTCCCTGGAACGGATCACCTAGAGGTTGTAGCCGCCGGACACTTCGATGTTCTGGGCGGTGACCCAGCGGCTGTCCTCGGAGACGAGTGTGGCGATCATCGCGCCGATGTCGTCGGGTTCGCCGATCCGGCCGAGCGCGGTCCTCGCGGCGAGGGCGGGGACGACCTCGGGGAACCGGGCGAAGGCGTCGTCGGCGATCCGGGTGCGGGTCGATCCCGGTGAGACGGCGTTGACGCGGATGCGCCGGGTGCTGAACTCCTTGGCCATGTACCGGGTCAGCACGTTGAGGCCGCCCTTCATCGACGCGTAGGCCGAGTAGCCGGGTTCGAGGCCGGCCGTGGCGGCGGAGTTGCTGCTGGTGTTGACGATGGCTCCGCCGTCTGTCATCAGGGGCAGGAGCTTCTGCGTCAGGAAGTACGGTCCCTTGAGCAGGACCCGCATGAGTGAGTCGAACGTTTCCTCGGTGGTGTCCTCGATCAGCGACGTGTGTGCGAAACCGGCGTTGTTGACCAGGTAGTCGAAGGTGTCGCGTTGCCAGGTGTCACGCAGCACACCGGCCACTGTGTCGCGGAAGGCGGCGAAGGTGCCGCTCGCGCCGACGTCCAGGGGCAGTGCGACGGCGGTGCCGCCGTTCTCCTCGATGGCGGCGGCCGTCTCCAGTCCTCCTTGCGCGTTGTCGCCGTAGGTCAGGATGACCCCGGTTGTCCGCTTGGCGATCTCGATGGCGGCGCTGCGTCCGATGCCGGAGCTGGCGCCTGTGACGACGGCGATCTTCATGGTGTTCCTCCTGGGTGCAGTCGTGGTCGTGTGTCTGTGCGCGTGTGCGTGCGTGGGTGAGCCTGCGGCGCTATGCGGCGGAGTGCGGGGGCAGGACTCGGGCGAGCCAGTCGGTGCGGGTACGGCGGGCCGTGGCCGAGATGTGCGCCTGGGGGTAGAGCGCGTCGAAGCCGTGGAAGCCGCCCGCCCAGACGTGGAGTTCGGCCTGGCCGCCGGCTGACCAGATGCGGGTGGCGTAGTCGGCGTCCTCGTCGCGGAACACTTCGGCGGAGCCGGTGTCGATGTAGGTGGTCGGCAGGCCCGAGAGGTCGTCGGCCAGCGCGGGGGAGACGTACGGGGGTATCTCCTCGCCGGTGAGGTCGCCGAGGACACTGCGCCATCCGAACTCGTTCATCCCGCCGGTCCAGACGCCGGGCCCGTCCGCGTACTGGCGGCTGGAGGTGCTGGTGTTGCGGTGGTCGAGCATGGGGCAGATCAGCATCTGCGCGGCGATCGCCGGGGTGCCGAGGTCGCGGGCCAGCAGGGTGACACCGGCGGCGAGGCCGCCGCCCGCGCTGGCGCCCGCGACGACGATCCGGGCGGGATCGATGCCCAGTTCCGCGGCGTGTTCGGCGACCCAGAGCAGTCCCCGGTAGCAGTCGTCGACCAGGGTGGTGCCGGTGGCCTCCGGTGCGAGCCGGTAGTCCACCGAGACCACGACCGCGCCGAACCGGTCGAGCCACTCCAGCGGGATGTCGAGCTGCGAGAAGCGGTCGCCCATGACCATGCCGCCGCCGTGCATCCAGTACACGCAGGGTGCGGCGGTGGCTCGATCGGTGTTCGCGGGACTGAAGACCGACAGGGGGATCGGGACACCGTCCGTGGCGGGCACGGTGACCTCGCGCCGGTCGACCTGACGGTGGGCGAGCAGGGACTCGACGGGCGTCGAAGGGAGCCGGCGCAGCTGCGCGAGCTCCTCCGGGCCGAGCCGGGACATCAGGGGCATGCCGGCCAGCAGCTCACGCAGTTCGGGGTCCAGATCAGGGCGTGCGGTGGTCATGGTCGCTGCCTTTCGCGGGGTGGGTGCCGGACGGTCCGGCGAGGAGAGGGCCGCTCGGCAGGCACCGAGGCGGCAGGAGGGAAGGACCGGGGGACCGATCGGCGGATCAGAAGGCGGCCTTGCCGCACACCGGCACGTAGTCGGTGTACTCGGACTCCCTGGCCAGCAGTCCGCCGATCTGCGCCACGATGGCCTGGGCCGCCTCACCGGCGAAGATCCGGTGGTGGTCCTCCTCGCTGGTCCAGCCCTCGGTGACGTGGATGACGTCGGGGTCGGACGCGGAACGGGAGACCAGATAGACGACGCAGTGCTCGTCGGCGCCGGGGCTGCCCTCGTTCAGGCCGGTCAGCAGCAGGTCGACGAGCCGGTCGCCCATTCCGGGCCGGGCGGTCAGTGTGGCGTTGAAGCCAAAGGTGGCGATCATGGATGCCTGCTTCCGCGGTGATGGAGTGAAGTGATTCCATTCAACCGGCGTGACCTGCGCAAACGTTAGAACGATGCTCGCTCGTACGTGCACGATCCTCTCGTTCGCGGGAGCAGCGGTGCCCAGCGGTGCTGCAATGGCCGTATGGACCTCGAAGAGCTCCGCACCCTGCTGGCCCGGCACGCCCGGCCCGACTGGACCACCGCCGTCGACGGCGTCCTCATCTCGAAGGTCGACCGGTCGGATCCGCCGGCGCCCTCGATGTCCGGCACGGTGCTGGCGGTCATCGCCCAGGGCGCCAAACGACTCGCCCTGGGCGACCGCGTGTACGAGTACGGCGCCGGCCAGTACCTCGTCGCATCCGTCGACCTGCCCGTCACCGGACACTTCACCCAGGCCGACCCCGAGCGGCCGGCGCTGGGCTTCGGCCTGATGCTGGAGCCGTCCGCCGTCGCCGAGTTGCTGCTGCAGGCCGGGCCCGGAGACACCCCACGCGCCGGGGCAGGCGCGCCGTCGGGCATCGCCGTGAGCGACGCTCCCGCCACGCTGCTCGACGCGGTGGTCCGGCTGCTGCGTCTGCTCGACGAACCTCGCGACCGGGCCGTACTGGCCCCGCTGGTCAAACGCGAGATCCTGTGGCGCCTCATCACCGGCGAGCAAGGCGCGACGATTCGCCAGCTCGGCCTGGCCGACAGCAGCCTCAGCCACGTCTCCCGGGCCGTGCGCTGGATCCGCGAGCACTACGCCCAGCCCTTCCGGGTCGAGGACGTGGCACGGCTGTCCGGCATGAGCGTCTCCGCCTTCTACCGCAACTTCCAGGCGGTGACGGCGATGAGCCCCATCCAGTTCCAGAAGCAGATCCGGCTCCAGGAGGCACGGCTGCTGCTCGCCACCCACCCGGGCGACGTCACCGGAGTCGGCCAACGTGTCGGCTATGACAACCCGTCACAGTTCAGCCGGGAATACCGCCGCCAGTTCGGCGCGCCCCCCAGTCAGGATGCCGCCCGTCTGCGTCACAGCGTGCGCCCCCCGGCGGGTGTCCTGACCTGAGCAGCCTGAACGGCGGTGAAGAGTGGTCCCGTGGGCCACCGGGAGACGGGGACACGGGATCAGGCCATGCCTGCGCGGAGGCGCCCGGCCTACCATGGCGGCATGGCCGTCGACCTCTTCGCAGGCATCCCCGTCAATGACTACGCAGCGGCCCTCGCCTGGTACGAACAGCTGCTGGGTTGCCCGCCGACGTTCGTCGCGAGCGACACGGAGGCCGTATGGGAACTCGCGGAACATCGGTCGGTGGCCATCGAACAGCGGCCCGAGCACGCCGGCCACGCCCTGCACACCATCTTCGTCGACGACCTCGACACCCTCGTGGCCGGGATCACCGATCGGGGACTGGAGCCCACGAAGCGGGAGACCTACGCCAACGGCGTGCGCAAGGTGACGTACCACGATCCGGAAGGGAACGAGATCGGGTTCGGCGGCGCCCCACTCTGAGCCGGGTCTCAGAGAAGTCGGGCAAGAACCTCCGGATTCGCGCAGTGCGCGAGTGGCCGGCCCTCCAGGAATCGGGCTACTTCGGAGGCCACGATGGAGGCGGCGTTGTAGGCGGTCTGTTTGCTGGCGCCGGCCAGATGGGGCGTCATGACGATGTTGGGCGTCGTCAGCAGGCGTGAGTTGGCGGGGATCGGTTCACGGGGGAAGACGTCGAAGGCCGCGCCGAAGAGCTTTCCGGCGTCCAGGGCGTCGCACACGGCGTCGTAGTCGACGAGGGACCCGCGGGCACAGTTGACCAGCACGCCGCCCTCGGGCATCAGGTCGATCAGCTGCCTGGAGATCAGGCGCTCGGTTTCCGGAGTCGCGCGGGCATGGACGGTGACGAACGTGGAGCGCCGCATGAGGTCCGCCAGGTCGGTGACCTCGGCCGGTGCCACGTCGTCCGCACGGACATAGGGGTCGGCGACGAGCACATGGGCTCCGAAGCCGCGCAGGATCCGGGCGACTCGGGAGCCGATGGCGCCGTATCCGACGATGCCGACGGTGCTGCCCTCGAGCTCCGGCCCGACCTTGTCGAACATGTAGTAGTCGCCTCGCCAGGTGCCTGCGGCGAGGTCCGCGTGGGTGGCGGGCACGCGTCGGGCCGCGGCCGTCATGAGGGCGACCGTGTGCTCGGCGGTGGCGGTGGCGTTGCGCCCGGGGGCGAAGCAGACCGCGACGCCGTGCCGGGTGGCTGCTTCGAGGTTGGCGTTGACGGGGCCGCCGCGGCTGACGCAGAACAGACGCAGATCGGGGCTGGCCTTCAGGATCCGTTCGGTGAGCGGGGCCATCTGGGTGACGCAGATGTCCACTCCGTCGAGGGCCTCGATGAGCTGCTCCTCGGTGCCGGACGCCTCCCGTACCTCGGCCACCTCCCCGAAGGGCTCGACCGGCCAGGGCAGGGTGAGTTCGCGGAAGGTCGCGGTGGGTGCGGCGGGCCGGAGCCTGTCGATGAGCAGGGAGTTGAGGACGAAGTGGTCACCGGCGGCGAGGATGGTGGTCACGTGAGTGCTCCTGGGGTCACGGGGCGGTTCAGACTCAGCAGCGACGGCACGCCGTCGTTGAACACGACTTCGTTGAGTGCGCAGTTGGCCAGGAACGGGAAGGTCCGGCGGTACGCGCGCAGCGGCAGGCCGAGCAGGCGGCACAGCGCGAGCCGGATCGCGGTGGAGTGGCCCACGACCAGGACGCGGCCGTCGCGGTGATCGGCCTGGAGGTCCTGGAGGTCGGTGAGGAACGCCAGATAGCGGTCGGCGGCGTCGACGGGGTTCTCCCCCTTGGGGAAGTGGTTCGTCACCGGGTCGGTCGTGAAGGCCGCGAGATGGTCGGAAAACCGCTGTTGCATCTCCGCACGCGTCAGGCCCTCGGCGATGCCGAAGTCGAGTTCGCGCAGCCGTTCGTCCACGCTCACCGGCAGCCCGGTGCGCAACGCGCTCTCGCGCGCGGTCTCTTGGGAGCGCGTCAGCGTGGAGGCCCAGATGGCGGTGAGGTCCGCCTGCTCGGCCCAGTCCGCGAGCGCGCGTGACTGTGCGTGGCCGCGCTCGGTGAGCACGATGTCGGTGCTGCCGGCATACCGGTTCTCGGCGTGCCACACGGTCTCCCCGTGCCGGACGAAGATGACATGGAGGCTCAAAGCGCCGTCCTCTCTCGGGCGTGGGTCGCGACGACGCCGGGGAGCCAGCCGCGTTGGACAAGCAGATCGAGTAGCCGGAGGTAGCCCTCTTCGTGACGGTGCTTCTCCGAACGGCGCGGTTCGAGGGTCCGGTCGGGTCGCACCATCGCGGCGGCGACGCTGTCCAGCGGGGCACGGCTCGATGCGGCCAGCACCGCCATGCCGAGCGCCGGTTGCGCGTTGCGCGGGAGGGTCACCGGGCGTCGCAGCACATCGGCGCGCAACTGGTTCCACAGGGGGTTGCGGGTGGCCCCGCCGGTGAGGACGATCGCTCCGTCGGTCGGGGCGCCGAGCAGGTCCACGTAGTCGAAGCAGAGCCGTTCGACGTACGCGGCGCCCTGCAGCAGTGCGGCGAAGGACTCGGCGCGGGTGGCCGGTTCGCGGCTGCCGAACGCGCGGGCGTCCGGGGTGACGAAGGGGAACCGTTCGCCCGGGGAGACCAGCGGGTAGCGCAGCAGGTCGGTGGGCAGCAGTGCCGCGGCCTCGCGGGTGAGCCGGTCCAGGTCGGCGTCCGCGAATTCGCGTGCGACCAGGCCGGCTCCGACACTGGAGGCTCCGCCGGGCAGCCAGTGACCCGAGGGCGATCGGTGGGAGTAGACGACCCCGTGCGGATCACGGACGAGGTCTTTGGTGACGCCTTTGAGTACGAGGGTGGTGCCCATGACCGAGTTCCAGCTTCCTACGGCGGTCGCGCCGGAGCCCAGTTGTGCCGCGCAGCCGTCGGTCATCCCGGCGACGACGGCGGTGCCTTCGGCCAGCCCGGTCTCGGCGGCGGCCGCGGCGCAGACCTGACCGATGACCGTGCCGGGCAGTACCAGGTCGGGCAGCATCGCGCGGGGAATCTCCAACGCGGCGAGAACCGCCTCGGGCCAGGTCACCTGTGCGGCGTCGGCGCCGGTCTTGAGCGCGTTGCTGGTGTCGGTCGGTACCTCGTGCCCGACGAGCTTGCCGTTGATGACGTCGTTCTGATGCGCCAGCCGCCAGCCGTCCTCAGCGGCGTGGGGATAGTGGTCGAGCAGCCATCGGAGCTTGGGCAGAGCCCAGGATCGCTGCATCCGCTGGTAGCCGGCCTTGGCCCACTGCTGCTCCCCGGCGGCGTTGACCTGGTCCGTCTCCGCCGTGGCGCGCCCGTCGTCGTACATCAACGCCGGTGTCACACTCAGGCCCCGGCGGTCGAGCATGGTGATGGTGCCGGAGGTCGCGTCCACGGCCACCCCCTGGACACGGCGCAGGTCGGCACCGGCGGTGCGGGCCCGGCCGATAGCCGTGCGGACCGCGCGCCACCACTGCTCGGGGTGCTGTTCATGGCGATCGCCCTCCCGGTGGCTGGTGAGTGGGCACGAGCCCTCGCCCAGCAGACTGCCGTCGGACGCGGCGACGACCACACGGACGCCCTGAGTCCCCAGGTCGATGCCCAGCCACGCATCGCCTCCACCGGCGGTCATGCGCCGACTCCGCTCGTCGAGGACGCGTCGCCTGTCCACAGCGGCCGGTTCAGCTCCCGCAGCCGCAGGAAGCCGGCGTACCGGTCGCTGAAGTCGTCGAAGGCCTGCGGATCGGGCTGGTAGGTGGCGGCGACCTGCACGTGCCGGGCGGCGGCGGTCGGGAAGTCCGGCTCACGGCCGGTGGCGACCAGACCGGTCAGCCAGGCGCCGCGGGCCCCGACCTCCGCGGAGGCGGGAATGGTCACGGGAAGGCCGGTCACATCGGCGATCATCCGCATCCAGAAGTCGCTTCTGGTGCCGCCGCCGCAGAGCGCCAGCCTGTCCGGGGAACCCGGGGCCGCGGCCAGACAGTCGCGGATGGTCATGGTGACCCCCTCCACCAGCGCACGGGCCACCTCCTCGCGGCCGGCTTCCAGGGACAGGCCGGACAGGGAACCGCGGGCGGTGGTGTCGAAGAACGGGGCCCGCTCCCCGGCAGGCGAGAGGTAGGGGATGAACCGCACCCCGGCTGTATGGCGTCGGCCCCGCGCCGCCAGCTCCATCAGGTCGGTGACCGAGGTCAGTCCGAGCAGCCCCGCCCCCCAGTCCAGGACGTCGCCGCCGCTCATGGTGGGGAAGGCACGAAGGTAGCGACCCGGGACTCCGAGCGTCACGGTGATGCCCACCGGCTCGTCGGTGACCACCGTGTCCGTGATGACCTCCGTGGCCAGGGTGGTGCCGAGGATGCAGCACGCCTGGCCGGCGGTCACCGCGCTGGCGCCGATGGCGGTGGCGCAGATGTCGTACGGCGCCATCACCACCGGGATGCCTGCCGGCAGGCCGGTCTCTTCGGCCGCGGAGGTGCTGATCGTGGTGACGCGGTGGTCGTCGTCGCGAAGCTCGGGCAGGAGTCGCCGTGCCCACTGAAGGCCGTAGAGCTCGAACAGCCGGTCGGACCAGTCGCGCCGCCTGATGTCCATGAACGGCGCCGAGGCGTCCGACTCGTCGACGGCGGGCTCCCCCGTCAGCTTCAGGTGAAGCCAGCCGCCGCAGGTCAGCAGGTGGCTCGATCGGGCCACCCGGTCGGGGTCGTTCTCGTGCAGCCAGGCCAGCACGGCGTTGGGCATCCCGGTGGACACCCGGGATCCGCAGATCCGGAACGCCTCCTGCGCCACCCCGTCACGCTCCCACGCCGTGATCTGCTCCGTGGCTCGTCCGTCGTTCCACAGTACGGCGGGTCCGGTGGGGCGCCCCTGGCCGTCGACCAGCCAGGCTCCGTCGCCCTGTGCGGTGACGGCGACCAGGTCGGGTACGTCGGGGAGCGCGGCGACGACTTCCCGGACGGCGGCGGCGACCGCGGCCCAGACCTCGGACATGTCCTGCTCGGCCCACCCCGGACGGGGCCGCATCACCTGGGTCGGCCGACGGCTCACCGCCAGCTCCTTCCCGTCGTCGGCGTATCCGACCACCTTGATGGTGGTGGTACCCGCGTCGATGGCGATCGCAGTCACTCGCTTCACCCCCGACCGTGTGCCTGGCGCGAACGCCCGGCGACGGAGTCCAGGCCGACGGCGATGAGCAGGACCACGCCGGTGATGATGAACCGGTAGGAGGAGTCGAGGTTCAGCAGAGTGAGACCGCTGGAGATCGACTGGATGACCAGGACTCCCAGCAGGGCGGCGATGGCCGAGCCGCGGCCGCCGAACAGGCTGGTCCCACCGATCACCGCCGCGGCGATGGCGTTGAGGTTGACGTCTCCGGAACCGCTGCTCTGGTTCGCCGCGGCCAGTCGCGAAGCGGCCAGGATGCCGCCGACCGCGGCCAGCGCGGAACACATGACGAACGCCGAGGTGTAGACGCGGCGCACGTTGATGCCGGCCCTGCGGGACGCCTCGGCATTGCCGCCGACCGCGTAGAGCGACCGTCCGAACTTGGTGCGGGTCAGGACGTAGTTCATCACCAGCACCAGCGCGACGAAGAAGACGAACATCCAGGCGACACCGCGCGTGCGGTTCAGGTAGAAGACCACGAGCAGCAGCCCGGCCAGCAGCGGAAGGGACTGCATGACAAGCCACTGCGGCGACGAGGACGACAGCCCGGCGTTGCGACGCGTCCGGGCACGCACCCACCCGGAGGCCAGGAACCCGCCCGCGGCCGCCACCGCCAGCGCGTAGGCCAGCCAGGCGGGGACGAACCACAGTTGCGCGAACTTCACCAGGGTGGAGTCGTAGGGCAGGTTGATCGCGTTCTGGCCTCGCAGCAGCCAAAGCTGGACGCCGAGGAAGGCCAGCAGCCCGCCCAGGGTGACCACGAAGCTGGGCACGCCCACGCGGTTGAGTACCTGGCCGTAGAGCCATCCGATCAGGCAGCCGCCGGCCACGGCCGCGAGGACCGCCAGCCACATCGGCTGCTCGTTCTTGACCATGACGACGGCCGTGATCGCGGCCGACACGCCGCTCACCGATCCCACGGAGAGGTCGATCTGGCCGACCAGCAGGACGCACACGATGCCCAGCGCGAGGACGCCCACCGGGACCATGTCGAAGGACAGGTTCACCAGGTTGGTGCTGGACAGGAAGGTCGGATTGAGCAGCTGGAAGATCGTCCAGATCACCACGATGCCGCCGACGACAGGCAGCATGCCCAGGTCTCCGCCCCGGACGCGGCGGATCGTGGCCCTGATGCTGTCGGCGATGCCCTGCGGCGTCACGAGACGCTCGTCCTGCCGGTCGGTGGCCGTTGCCACCGAGGTGTCGATGATGGTCACAGCTCTCCCTTCTCTTCCTTCGGGGAAGTCGCCCGGCCCGCGGCTCGCCGCGAGACCACGTTGTCGCTCGCGCCGGTGATCGCGGCGACGATCTCTTCGGAGGAGACGTCCTTGGCGTCGTACACACCGTTGTTGCGGCCCAGTCTCAGCACCGCGACGCGGTCGGCGACCGCCCGGACGTCCTCCATGTTGTGGCTGATCATCACCACGCCGAGTCCGTTGTGCTTGAGCCGCTCGACCAGGTTGAGGACCTCGGCCGTCTGCGCGACGCCCAGGGCGGCCGTCGGCTCGTCGAGCAGGACGATCTTCGGATTGCTCAGCAGGGACCGTGCGATCGCGACCGTCTGCCGCTGGCCGCCCGAGAGGGCGGCCACCGGGACGCTGAGCGTGGGGATCTTCGCCGACAGCTGTCGCAGCAACTCCCAGGAGCGCTTCTCCATCGCGACGTCGTCCAGCATCCAGGGCCGGAGTTCCTGGCCCAGGAACAGGTTCGCCTTGACGTCGAGGTTCTCGCACAGGGCGAGGTCCTGGAAAACGGTGGCTATGCCCATCGAGTGGGCAAGGGCCGGTGAGCCGAGAGACACCTTCTTGCCGTGAAAGTAGATCTCTCCCGCGTCCGGGGTGTACACCCCGGACAGGATCTTCACCAGGGTGGACTTGCCGGCGCCGTTGTCCCCGACGATGGCGACCACCTCACCGGCCGCGACGTCGAGCTCTATGTCGGTCAGCGCGGCGACCGCGCCGAAGTTCTTGCAGATTCCGCTCAGCGACAACACGGTGTCCGTGCCCGCACCGGTGACCGCGGTGCCTGTCATCGTGACCCTCTTTCCTCAGGGACTTCCTCAGGGACTTCGGACCGCTACTGGATGCCCAGTCGCCGGCAGTCGGCGGCGTACTGCGCGGTGCACACGTCCTTGGCCTTGAGCACTCCTTCGGGACCGAAGGTGACCTCCTTGAGGTTCTTCTGTGTCACGACGGTCGGCTTGAACAGCTGCGACGGGGTGCTGAAGAGCGTGGTGCCTGCCTTGGGCTTCTCTCCCTGCAGCAACTTGTAGGCAACGTCCGCGGCCGCCTCGGCGACGATCTTGATCGGCTTCGAGATGGTGTTGTACTGATCGCCCGCGATGATGCGCTGGATCGCTGCCAGTTCCGCGTCGTTGCCGGTGACCGGCGGGACTTTCACATCCGCGGCCTTGAACGCTGCGATCGCTCCGCCGCCGGTGCCGTCGTTGGCCGCCACCACCCCGGCGATCCTGCCGCGGTACTGGGAGATCTGACCGCTCGCCCACTGCTGGGCCTTCTCCGGAGCCCACCCCGGCGTGTCGTACTCGGCGAGCAGCTTGAACCCGCTGCCGTCGAGTCCGTTGTGGATGCCCTTCTTGATCAGTCCGGCGGCAGCGTCGGTGGGAGACCCGTTGATCTGGAGCACACCGCCCGTGGCCTTGGTCTCCTTCAGGTGATCGACCAGCGACTGGGCGATGGCCTCACCGATGGCCTCGTTGTCGAAGGACACGTAGAAGTCCGCGGGCTTGTCGGGGATGGGGCGGTCGTAGGCGACCACCTTGACGCCCTGGGACTGCGCCGTCTGCACGATCGTGGCCGCCGCGGCCGAGTCCACCGGGTCGAGCACGATGACCTTGGCGCCCTGGGTCATCGCGGAGTTCGCCTGCTGCTGCTGAAGCGAGGCGTCGGCGTTGGCGTTCTGGTAGAGCACCTCGCAGTCCGGGCAGAGCCTGGCCATACGCTCCTTGAACAGCGGAGCGTCGTACTGCTCGTAGCGGGTGGAGGCCAGGTCCGGCATGAGGAACGCGACCTTGCCCGACCCTCCGTCCGCCTTGGCGGAACCAGCACTCGGTTCCTGGGCGCAGGCGGTGAGAGCGCCCAGGGCGAGGATGCCGGTGAGAGCACCACTGGCCAGTTTCCTCATGTTCCACTCCTTGATCCGGACCGTGTAGCCGCCGGTCGGCCGCTATGACGTAACGCACAAGAAACTCGCGGCCCTTGGGAGTGTCAACAGATCCTGAGAACTGAACACCGAAGTCTGATCGTTTGATCATTCATGCTGTTCGTTCTACTGGCAGGGGTGAACATCGGTGTGTCATGCTCCTTCGGCGGGCGCGTCACAAACCGAGCTGTAACACGCTCGTTGCAGGGAAGGGCCTGCAGCGGGCGGGATGAGAACCCGGTACGGCCCGTATGTGTTCTGTTAACAGAAAGGGAACAGGGGGACTCCATGGGGGAAGGCAGGGATCCAGCCACCGATGAGGGCGGGCGAGGGCCGCGCGAGAGGCGGGAGCAGATCAAGAGCCGCGTCGTCGACGAAGGCTTCGTCCGCATCGAGCGGCTCGCCGACGAGCTCGGCGTGACACCGATGACCATCCGTCGCGATCTCGACTACCTGCAGGGCAAGGGGTGGCTGAGAAAGGTCCGCGGCGGCGCGACCGCACAACCGTCGACGGCGTTCCACGGCGACATCAGGCACCGCAACCAGGCCATGGCGGCGGCGAAGAGCGCGCTCGCCCGTGCCGCACTTCCCCTCGTCAAGCCCGGGCAGTCCCTCATCGTCGACGACAGCACCACTGCCCTCGCGCTCGCCGGACTGCTCTCGCAGCGCGCGCCGCTCACGGTCATCACCAACTTCGTGCCCGTGATCCAGGTTCTGGCCGGGAGCCCGGGGATCGACCTCATCTCCCTTGGCGGCGCCTACTACCCGGCCTACGACGCGTTCCTCGGCATCCGGACCATCGACGCGGTCAACAGCCTGCGTGCCGACACGCTGTTCGCCTCGACGACGGCCATCACCCGTGGCCACTGCTACCACCAGTCCCAGGAGACCGTGGGAGTGAAACGAGCGCTGATGGAGGCCTGCGACCGCAAGATCCTTCTGGTCGACCACACCAAGTTCCAACGCCGCGGCCTCTACCAGCTGGCATCCGTCACCGCGTTCGACCTCGTCATCGTCGACGCCGGCATCTCGGCGCCGGAGCTCGACGCGCTGCAGGCCAGCGGCGTGGAAGTGCTCGTTGCCGACGCGGAGTGAAGCCGGTTCGCGGCCGACGGTGGGACTGTGGGAAGCGCCACAACCGACAAATCCGGCCGATTGCTACTGGTACAACTAAGAGTCTTAGTTAACTGGGGGATGCGCGCCGACCGGCCGAGTAGCACTGGTCCGGTGGGGAAATGCCGGTGCCATGGACATCCCGACAGCACCACCGGTTACAGCACCACCGGTTACAGACGAGGAGAACCAGTGCTCCGCTCATCCCTTCTCGGCCCACCCGCCGACACCGCCGACGCCACGCCGGGCGGCCGTCGCCGAATAGGCCGCGTCGCTCTGGTGGCGGCCGGCGCGGCGGGTCTCGCCTTCGGCGGGCTGTACGTGGTGGGCCTGCTGGTCTCCAGCGGCGAGGTTCCCGGGGGCACCCGGGTGAGCGGTGTGGACATCGGCGGGATGAGCCGCTCGCAGGCGCTGGAGAAGCTGCAGAGCACCCTCGGCGGAGCCTGGTCGGAGCCGGTGAAGGTGCGCATCGGCGACCGCACCTCCGCCATCGACGTGGCGGGCTTTTCTCTGGACGGCGAAGAGACCGTCGCCCGCGCCGCGCGCACGGGCAGCGACCCGTTCACCGTGATCGGCCGCCTGTTCACCAGCGATGATCGTGAAGTGGAGCCGGTCGTCCGCGTGGACGAGGCGAAGGCGCGTGCCGCGCTGGCCAAGACCGCGAAGGCGCACGACCGGAAGGTCCGCGAGGGCGGCGTCACGTTCCACGCGGGCGAGCCGGTGTCCGCGAAGCCGGTGTCCGGGCAGTCCCTGGACGTGGACGGCGCGCTGAAGGCTCTGGCGGCCTCCTCCGTCCCCGGCCAGGGGACGGCAGCGGTCACTCTGCCGATCCGTACCACCGAGCCACGGGTCGGTGCGGCGGAGGTGAACCGGGCGATCAAGGAGTTCGCCGGGCCCGCGATGTCGGCCCCGGTCACCCTCACCGCGGGCGGGCGGAAGATCGAGATCAGTCCGGCGACGCTCGGTGCACACCTGGCGATGAAACCGGACAAGGCGAACCGGCTCACCCCGGCACTGGACGGCAAGGGGCTTTTGGCGGATCCGGCGCTGGCCGGTCCGCTCGCGCAGGCCACCGACGAGGCGGTCGACGCCAAGCTGAGCCTGGACGGCGGGCGCGTGGTGGTGGCCTCGAACGGCAAGGTCGGGCAGGAGATCACGGCCAAGGCGGTCGAAACGACCGTACTGCCGCTCCTGACACGGACGGGAGCGGCCCGCACCGGGGCGGTGGCCACCGAGAAGGTGGAGCCGAAGCTGACCGGCGACGACGTCGGCCGGCTGGGGATCAAGGAGAAGCTGTCCACCTTCACGGTCAACTTCGAGCCCGAGCCGTACCGCGTCACCAACATCGGCCGTGCCGCGGAGCTGATCGACGGGTCGGTCGTGCGCCCCGGCGAGGACTGGAGCCTGAACCGCACCGTGGGCGAGCGGACCAAGGCCAACGGGTTCGTCGAGGGCATCATCATCAACAACGACCAGTTCGAGAAGGCAGCCGGTGGGGGCGTGTCCACGGTCGCCACCACGGTCTTCAACGCCATGTTCTTCGCCGGGGTGAAACCGCTGGAGTACCGGGCGCACTCGTTCTACATAGAGCGCTACCCGGAGGGCCGGGAGGCGACGGTGGCCTGGGGCAGCATCGACCTGAGGTTCAGGAACGACTCGGGCAACGCCCTCTACATCCAGGCGAGCGCCACCGACACCTCCGTCACGGTCACCTTCCTCGGCACCAAGAAGTACGACGCGGTGGAGGCCGTCAAGGGCCCGCGTACCAACGTGAAGCAGCCGGGAACCCGCGAGGGTGCCGAGGAGAAGTGCGTGCCGCAGACCCCCCTCGAAGGCTTCGACGTGGCAGTCGACCGGGTCTTCAAGGACGGCGGCGAGGAAGTCAGGCGCGAGACCTTCAAGACCCGTTATGTGCCGCGAGACAGCGTCACCTGCGACTGAGTGCCGGTCGGTCCGCGAGGGAGCGGACGGCGACGGGTTCCCCGCCCGAGGCCCTGTCACGCAACGCCACCGAACGCCGGCGCAGCCGACCGGCCCGTGAACCCGCCCGCCGCTCAGAGCGCCGCGGGATAGCGGCCGGGCCGGTGGTTCACGACGAGGACCAGACTGAGGACGACGACGCCTGCCGCGGACAGTACGACGGTGTGAAACGGTGCTGTCAGGGCTGACAGTGCGACGACCGTGGCGTCGAGCGCGAGGAGTACGTATCCGGCTCGCCATCCCAGGCTGTCCTGGCACATGAGGGCGACGACGTTGAAACCACCGAGGCTGGAATGGTGGCGCAGCACGATGAGGAGGCCGATCCCCGCGGCGAGATTGCCCATGAGCACGGCATACAGCGGATTGACCTGTGCCGCTTCGATGTACATGGGATGGAGCAGGGAGAACGCCGAGAGCAACGACACCGCCAGCACCGAACTCGCGACGAAGCGCCATCCCCTTCGTGTCCAGGCCAGGACGGCGAAGGGCAGGTTCACGAGGGCGAAGACGGCGGCGAACGGCCAGTGCGCGGTCTGTGCGAGCCACAGAACGAGGCCGGCGGTACCGCCGGTGACCGCACCTGTGGTGTTGATCAGGAAGAGCCCGAACGAGGTGACCAGGGTGCCGACGGCGATGCCGAGGACGTCCTCGGCAGGGCTGTGCGGTATCACGCGGTCGGTGGACGGGGCTTCGACGGTCCCGGTGTTCACAGTGCTGCTCCGCGACGCACGTCGGAAAGGACCCGCAGGACGCGGTCGTTGGTGGCGCGGTCGGCGAGGGTGACGCGGATTCCTTCGTCGGCGAAGGGCCGTACCAGGATCTCCGCGTCGTCGAACGCGGTGAGCAGTCTGCTCAGCGGGCGGCCGTTGGCGCGCAGCCAGAAGAAGTTCGCCTGGCTGTCGGGAACGGACCATCCCTGGTCCCGAACCGCATCGACGACTCGTCTCCGTTCCCGGACCAGGGCCGTGACGCGTGTGTGCAACTCCCCGGCTGCGGCGAGCGAGGCGATCGCGGCCTCCTGGGCCGGAGCGCTGACCCCGAAGGGAAGCGCTGCCCGCCTCAGGCCGTCCGCGACATGGGCGGGCCCCACGGCGTATCCGACGCGCAGACCGGCGAGTCCGTACGCCTTGGAGAAGGTGCGCAGGACACAGACGTTGGATCGTTCGTCGAGCAGGCTCAGGGCGGCGGCGTGTCCCGGTGAGTCGACGTACTCGGCGTATGCCTCGTCGACCACCACGAGCACGGTCGGCGGGACCCGGTCGAGGAATGCCACCAGGTCGGCCTGGGTCATGCCCACACCGGTCGGGTTGTTGGGCACGCACAGGAGCACCATCCGCGTTCGATCGGTGATCGCGGCCGCCATGGCGTCGAGGTCGTGCTCCTCGTCCGCGGTGAGGGGAACGGGGACGGGCCGGGCGCCGGCAAGCCGGACGAGGATCGGGTAGGCCTCGAACGAGCGCCAGGCGAAGACGACTTCGTCGCCCTCGTCGCAGAACGAGGTCATGAGCTGCTGCAGTGCTCCGACACTTCCCGGGCTGACGGCGATGTGGCCGGGATCCGTCTGAAGGAACGCGCCGATTTCCTCGCGCAGGCGGGTGCTCGTCATGTCCGGGTAGCGGTTGACCGTCCGAGCGGCGTTCTGTACGACCTGCTGCACGGACGGCAGGGGTGCGAAGTGGCTTTCGTTGGACGCGAGAGCCGCGGTGAGGTCGGATGACGCGCGGCGGCCGGGGGCGTAGGGCGGTATGGCGGAGAGCGCGGTGCGCAGGGCGGGAGATCGCCGGACGGACCGCGTCGAACTGGACTCGGGCATGCAGACAGCCTGCAAAGGAAGCGCCGAATGTGCAACACCTCTCTTTTCGGCTGAGCAGGATGGAACCAGAGTCACGGAATCAGTGACAGAATGTTCAGGTGGACAGCCTTGATGCAAAGATCCTCCTCGCCATCGACGACGAGCCGGACGCCACCGCCCTGGCGCTCGCGGCACGGCTGGGCATCGCGCGCAACACCCTCAGCTCCCGCTTGCAGCGCATGCAGCAAGTCGGAGCGCTCCGAGAGTTCACCCGCCGTGTCGACCCGGCGTTTCTCGGCCGTGGGCTGGTCGCCTTCGTGTCGATCGCGCTGAGTCAGACCAGCTCTCCGCGCGCGATGGAGACCCTGCGCGGCATTCCGGAGGTGGTCGAGATGCACTCGACCACGGGAGAGGCGGACCTGCTGGTGAAGGTGGTCGCCCGGGACACAGCAGACCTGCATCGGATCACCGGACGGATCGTCGCCGCGCCGGGTGTGACACGGACCAGTACGGCCATCTCGCTGTGCGAGGAGATGCCGCTGCGGATCCGCGCGCTCATCCAAGAGGCCGCCCAGGACTGAGGGGTGCGGGGGCCCGTGTCTCACGCAGGTTGCCGCGTGAGCGCGCTCAGGGCTTCGTCGAGTCGGCGTGTCGCCTCTTCGGCCACGGGGCGCAGGGCTTCGAGTCCCGTGAGGGCGGTCATCGTGCCGGGATCGAGGGCCTGTACGACGGTGTGGTCCCCCTCGGCGCGTACGACGACGTTGCAGGGCAGGAGCAGCCCTATCGTGCGGTCGATCTCCAGGGCCCGGTGGGCGAGGGGCGGGTTGCAGGCGCCCAGGATCAGGTAGTCCTCCATGCCATGCCCGAGCTTGGCCTTGAGCGTGGCGGTGACGTCTATCTCGGTGAGGATGCCGAATCCCTGCTCGGCCAGGGCCTCGCGCACCGCCGTGACGGTGGTGGCGAAGTCGCTCTTTACGTGCACGGTGCGGTCGTAGCGCATTGCGTGGATCCCTTCGAGTGGTGGCGTGAGCCCGGCTAAATACCCCCTGGGGTATTCTCTGCCTCACAGGATACCCCACGGGGTATTTCGGCCCAAGGAGGAAGCATGTCCACAACCACCACCGGCGCGCCCGGCAGGAATGCCGAAGACCCCTCTCCGCCGGGTTCGGCCGGCCCGCTGGGGCGGCTCGGCGCCTGGACCGCCGGGCACTTCAAGCAGGTGCTCATCGGCTGGCTGGTCGTCGTCGCCGTGCTGGGGGCCTTCGCTCCGCAGGTGACCTCGGCGCTCTCCGGTGCGGGCTGGCAGAGCAACGGCTCGGAGTCGGTGAAGGTGCGTGAGCTGGCCGAGAAGCACTTCGGCGGCACCGGTTCCTCCGCGATACAGGTCGTCGTGTCCTCGCACAGTCACCAGGTCGGCGAGCCGGCGGTGCAGCGCGTCATCGCCGAGGTGACCAAGGAGCTGACGGCCGACGACCGGATCAGCGAGGTCGTCGGGCCGCAGCCCGGTGCGAGCATCAGTCGCGACGGCAGGACCGCCGTCGTCCTGGGCGGTGCCGCGGTCGACCCCGACGACATGGTGCGCGCCGCGGAGGACCTCAAGGAGCCGCTGCGCGAGCTGTCCACCGACGACGTGACCGTGCGGGCCACCGGATCGTCGGTGATGTGGAGCGACTTCAACACCGCCAACCTCGAGGCGATGATCCAGGCCGAGATCCTGTCCTGGCCGGTGACCCTGGCGGTCCTCGTCGTGGCGTTCGGCTCGCTGGTCGCCGCGGGACTGCCGCTGCTGCTCACGATGGCGGGCCTGGCCGCCTCGGTCGGCTCCCTCGTCCTCATCAGCCATGTCACGCCGATCTCCATCTGGGCCATGGACTTCGCCCTGATGTTCGCGCTCGCCCTGGGTATCGACTACGCGCTGTTCCTGGTGATCCGGTTCCGCGCCGCCCTGGCGCACAGCGGTGACCGGCGGCGTGCCGTGGAGGAGACCATGGACACCGCGGGGAAGGCGGTCCTGCTGTCGGGGCTGACCGTGCTCGTCAGTCTGTCCGCGGTGATGCTGGTGCCCGCGCCCGCCGTACGGACCATGGCGGTCGGCATCATGCTCTCCGTCGTCTTCGTCCTCGCCGCCACCCTGACGCTGCTGCCCGCGGTCCTCGCCAAGCTCGGTTCGAACGTCAACAAGTGGGCCCTGCCCCGTACGCGGACAGACCGGACCGAGTCACCGCGCTTCGGTGCCTGGGGCGAGCGTCTGTGGCGGCAGCCGCTGCGCTTCGGTGCCCTCGCACTGGCTGTTCTCATCGCCCTGGCCGTGCCGGTGTTCGGGCTGAAGACGGCGATGCCGTCCATCAAGGTCGTGCCTGAGGACGACAGTTCGCGCCAGGGGTACGCCCTCGTCCAGGAGAGCTTCGGCAAGGGTGCGCCGGGCATGCTGCAGATCGCCGTACCGGACGCCCGGTCCGCCGACATGGCCGAGGTGCTCAGGTCGGCGGACGGCATCGCGGGTGTGCTGCCGGCCCAGCAGGCGGCCGACGGATCGGGCTGGAGCCTCGTCCAGGCCGTGCCGTCCGTCGACCCGTCCGATCCCTCGCTGACGAAGACCGTGCACACGCTGCGCGCGGAGCTCCCCGACGACGCGCTGGTCGGCGGCGCGGCCGTGGAGAACCTCGACCTCAAGCAGGCCCTGGACGCCAAGGCACCGCTCGTCATCGGGGTCATCCTGGTGCTCGGCTTCCTCCTCCTGCTGGTCGCCCTGCAGGCCCCGCTGGTCGCCGCCATCGGCGTGCTGACCAACCTCCTCGCCACCGCTGCCGCCTTCGGCGTCGCCAGGCTGATCTTCCAGGACGGGCACCTCTCGGACCTGCTCGGTTTCGAACCGCAGGGCTTCCTCGACGGATGGGGGCCGGTCTTCTTCTTCGCGATGATCTTCGCCATCGCCATGGACTACACCGTCTTCCTGCTCTCCTCCGCCAAGGAGAACTACGAGCGGACGGGCGACCCCAGGCAGGCGGTCGTCGGCGCCCTCGCGCAGTCCGGCCGGGTCGTCTTCGCCGCGGCCGCGGTCATGGTCGCCGTGTTCTTCACCTTCGCGCTGGCCGACCCGCTGCCGCCCAAGGAGATGGGTATCGTCCTCGGCATTGCCGTCCTGCTCGACGCCTTCCTCATCCGGCTCGTACTGCTCCCGGTCCTGCTCCGCCTGACCGGCCGGGCCGCCTGGTGGTCACCGGCCTGGCTGCGCCGGGTGCTGCCGAAGATCCGCTTCTCGCACGGCTGAGCTGACGCTGATCACACGCGTCCATGCCCATCGACGCAGCGGTCCGCACAGCCGCCTCAGGCCAGCGAAAGGAACAGTTTCTCCAGGCGGGCGCGCATCTGCTCGCGGCTCTCATCGGTCCTGCCGTCGCCGTCGGTGTCCGTCAAGCACTGCTGCAGACCAGTGGCGATGATGGCGAACCCCGCCCGGTCGAGAGCGCGGGAGGCCGCGGACAACTGCATCACCACGTCCTCGCAGTCCCGGCCTTCCTCGATCATCCGGATCACTCCGGCGATCTGGCCCTGCGCCCTGCGCAGCCGGTTCAGCACGGACTTCAGCTCCGCACCCGCGAGTTCCAGATCCACCATCACTCCTCACTCATACCCCTAGGGGTAATGTACTCCCGCGGTCGGGGGAACGAGGAGCAGGTCCGATGATGTGGGGACTCACAAACCGGCCTCGGCGAGGATTCGATACATCCGGGCGGGCCGCAGCGCGGGGTTCGCTCCGGCATCGTCGGCGACCTCGGGGGCCGGATCCGCCAGCAGTCGCTCCAGCAGCGCATCCGTGACGTTGGGGTGACGGGCGACCCCGCGGCGCAGGAAGGAGTCCTCAGCGGTGGCGAGTTGCTGAAGGGCTGTCACGGGCAGCTCGGGGTCCTGCAGCGCGACGTAGCGCACGTTCGGGCTCGGTTCGTCGACGAGCGTGCGCAGCGTGTGGCGGGGAAAGTTGGGGTGCTCGACGAGCAGCGGTCGGATGTGGAAGACGTCGCCGTGGGCGCGTACCAGCTGTTCCAGGACGTCCGGCGGTGCGTCCGGCCGGCGGGCGGCGATGCGGCGGACCATGAGGTCCGGATCGTTGTCCAGCCGACGCCATGCCTCCTCGGGCAGGTCGCGGCAGGAGGCCAGTACGCGCCGGAAAATGGTCTGTTGGCAGTCCAGATAGGTCATCCGCTCATCGAGGGGCGCTCCGCGCAGCCAGTCCGGTTCGGTGAAGTTCCAGCTCAGCGCCACCTCAGCCTCGATGCTTCCGTCCGCGCGTTCGGCCTCTACGAGCGCGTACAGCCGGTTCCGGGTTTCGGTGTCGACGTGGCGGCTCTGCGCCACCGCGACGCGCACGGCAGGGTCGTCGATGTCCAGGAGCCGGGCAACCATGTCGGCGGACAGGTACGGGTTTGTGGCGACAGCCTGATGGACGTCTTCGTCCTCGGTTCGCATGAGCTGTGTGAACTGGTCCGACGTGAGCGGGACATAGCGCGCCACGTTGACGCGCGTGGCCGGGTCGGCAAGGCAGCGGTCCCTCCATTCCGGCGGGACACCTGGTTCCTTGTCCACGGTGGCGGCCGCACGGACCAGTGGGTCCGGGTCGGCGAGCAGGGCCGCTTGCACCTCTGCCGGCCGGTCGTACCAGTCTCGCGCGACCGCGGCGCGCAGCTTCGGACTCGGTGCGCCGACAAGTGCGGTCCGAGGCCGGCCGTGGGCCTCCTCAAGGGCTTCGATGCCGATCGTCACCTGGCGGTCCACCGTGTAGCGGACAAAGTCCGCGAACGCGTCCCGGACCGCGGGATCGGGATGCTCGGCGATCCTCCGGCGCATCGCCGGGGAGAGCCGGTCACCGTGAAGGCTCACCGCGGTGTCGTCGTCGCCGTGCGTCAACAGTGCCTCGACAACGGCGTCCGCCAGCCGTCCGCGACGCATGGAGATTCCGTGCCGGCCGGCCTTGTGTGCGGCCAGGCGCACCAGGACATCCACGGGAGCTGCTGGGTTCCGGCCCAGCCCGGACAGTCGCGGATGATCGAGGCTCGTCATGCGGCCAACTTAGTGACCGCTCCAGACCCCCGTGGCGTCAGGCGCTGATTCCAGGGTCGGCCATGTAAAGAAATCTTGACTCCATGTCTGCTGTGCTTTACATTCACGGCATGCCATTCGAAGAGAAGAGCGCGTGGATCATGGCGGTCCTCGCGATCGGCACATATACGGCGTACGGCGCCGTCATTCTTGGGCGGGCGGGCGACACCGCTTTCGCCGATGTGGCGTACGTGTCCGCGATGCTGTGGGCCGTCGGCGCCTCGATCGCCGCGTCGATCGTGCTGCACATCCTCGTCGCGACGTTCTCGCCGAAGGACGCCCGCAAGAAGGACCAGCGCGACAAGGAGATCATTCGGTTCGGCGAATACGTCGGCCAGTCGTTCCTTGTCGTGGGCGGAGTGTCGGCCCTCGCCATGTCGATGGCCGAGCTGGACCACTTCTGGATCTCCAACGCGATCTACCTGGCGTTCGTCCTGTCCGCGATCCTCGGGTCCGCCGCCAGGATCGTCGCGTACCGCCGAGGCTTCCAGCCGTGGTGAAGCCCAAGCCGAAAGCCAAGCCCACCAGAGTCACGAATTCGATCCGGTCCCTCCGATTCACCCGCGGAGAAATGACCCAGGCTCAACTGGCGGACCGGATCGGCGTATCCCGCCAGACCGTCATCGCCATCGAACAGGGCCGTTATTCGCCCTCCCTGGAGATGGCATTCCAGATCGCCAAGGTGTTCCAAGTCCCACTGGACGACGTGTTCCAGTACTCGGACCACGAAGAGGAGACACCGTGAAGGCAGTTGTTCAGGACATGTACGGCCCGACGGAAGTCCTGGACCTCAGGGACATCGCCACTCCGGAACCCGGGCCCGACGACGTGCTCGTGCAGGTGCGCGCGGCAGGGGTGAACCCGGCCGACTGGCACTGCATGACGGGCATGCCCTATCTGATGCGCCTGATGGGATTCGGGCTTCGCGCCCCCGCATCCCGCACCCGTGGCCTGGATGTCGCGGGGCGGGTCGAGGCGGTCGGCACCAACGTGACGCGCTTTCGCCCGGGCGACGAGGTGTACGGCACCTGCGAGGGCTCCTTCGCCGAGTACGCGCGTGGTCGGCAGGACAGGCTGGCACCCAAGCCGGCCAACCTCACCTTCGAGCAGGCGGCAGCCGTTCCCACCGCCGCCTTCGCCGCCCTCCAGGGCCTGCGCGACAGAGGGCAGGTGCAGGCAGGACACAAGGTCCTGGTCATCGGCGCGGCGGGAGGCATAGGAACGTACGCCGTGCAACTGGCCAAGGCCTTCGGGGCGGACGTCACGGGCCTGTGCAGCACGACGAAGACGGAACTGGTCCGGTCGATCGGTGCGGACCACGTCATCGACTACACCCGCGAGAACTTCGCGGACCTCGCGGACGGGGCCCGCCGCTACGACCTCATCCTCGACACCGCGGGCAACCGCCCCTTGTCACTCCTGCGGCGCGCCCTCACCCCTGGCGGAACCCTCGTCCTGGTGGGCGGCGAAGGGGATGGGCGGTGGCTGCAAGGCGTGGACCGCACGCTCCAGGCGATGCTCCTGTCCCCGTTCACCAAACAGAAACTGCGCGGCCTGATGTCCACGGAACGCAACGCGGACCTCGAGCTCCTGACGCAACTCATCGAGGCCGGCAAAGTCACGCCGGTCATCGAGAGGACGTACGCGCTGGGCGAGGTTCCGGAAGCCATCCGGCATCTGGAGCAGGGCCGCGCACGGGGCAAGATCGTCATCGCCATGTGAGGTCAGACAACGTGGTCAGGCCTCGCCGACGAGGATCGCGTCGCCGAAGAGCCGGTGACGGATGACCTCGCGTATGCCGGAGCCGGCCACGCCGCTCAGGCCTCCTGCTTGGCGTCGATCTCGGCGATCAGGGCCTCGATGCGGGTCTTGATCTCGTCGCGGATGGGGCGGACGGACTCGACGCCCTTGCCGGCCGGGTCTTCGAGAGCCCAGTCGAGGTACGTCTTGCCGGGGAAAATGGGGCAGGCGTCGCCGCAGCCCATGGTGATGACGTAGTCGGAGGCCTGGACGGCCTCGGTGGTGAGGACCTTCGGCTTGGCGTCGGCGATGTCGACACCGACCTCGCTCATGGCCTCGACCGCGGCCGGGTTGACCTGGTCGCCGGGAATGGAGCCGGCGGAACGAACCTCGATCCGGTCGCCCGCGAGGTGGTTGAGGAAGCCGGCGGCCATCTGCGAGCGCCCGGCATTGTGGACGCAGACGAACAGCACGGAGGCGAGCGGGCTGGCGGAGGACATGGGTTCTTCCTTCGTGAACGGATCAAGAGAGGTCTGCGTAAGGGGTGCGGGAGGCTGAGGCTCCACGGGTTCCAACGATTCATCCCGGGCTGGTATCAGCTCCGAGTGATGTGACAGTATCAGCCCATGATGACGTCGGTCGACACTGATCTGATGCGGGTTCTCGCAGACCCCATGCGGCTGCGGATCGTCACCCTGCTGGCCCGGGAGACGCTCTGCAGCACGCACCTGATCGAGGAAACGGGGGCCAAGCAGACCAACGTCTCCAACCATCTGAAGGTGCTGCGCGAGGCGGGGATCGTGGAGACGGAGCCGTGTGGCCGGTTCACCTACTACCGGCTGAAGCCCGATGTCATCGCCTCGTTGGCCGGTCAGTTCGCCGACCTCGCGGAGACCGCGCGCGCCACCGCCGAGAACAACATCAAGCGGTCCTGTCCCTGACCTGGCGCCCGTCGCCTTCCGTCCCCACCGAGGAGTCCTGTTGACCGCCACCGAGGCCACCGAACACGACAGAGCCGGGGAGTCCGCCGTAGCCTCCGCCACGCCGGGGCACGAGCCCCGGCCCGCGCCGGGCGCCACCCCGCCCCGTACGCCGCTGACCGCCCGGGCCGCGGCGGAACTCCTCGGCACCGCACTCCTCGTCGCGATCGTGATCGGCTCCGGCATCCAGGCCACCGAACTGACGAAGGACGTCGGCGTCCAGCTGCTGGCCAACTCGATCGCCACCGTCTTCGGCCTCGGCATCCTGATCCTGCTGCTCGGCCCGGTCTCCGGCGCGCACTTCAACCCGGCCGTCACGTTGGCCGAGTGGTGGACCGCGCGGCGCGGCGGCGACGGCGTCACCGCCCGTGAGGTCGCCGTCTACGTCCCGGCCCAGGTCGTCGGCGCCATCGCGGGTGCCGTGCTGGCGGACGCGATGTTCGGCAAGCCGCTGGTGGAGTGGTCCACCCACGACCGCTCGGCGGGCCATCTGCTGCTCGGCGAGGTCGTCGCCACGGCCGGGCTGATCCTGCTGATCTTCGGCCTGGCCCGCACCGACCGCCTCCGCTTCGCCCCCGTCGCGGTCGCCTCCTACATCGGCGCCGCGTACTGGTTCACCTCGTCCACGTCCTTCGCCAACCCGGCGGTGACGGTCGGCCGCGCGTTCAGCGACACGTTCGCAGGCATCGCACCGGGTTCGGTCCTGGGGTTCATCGGCGCCCAACTCGTGGGCGCGGTGGTCGGTCTGGCCCTGGTCGCGGTCGTCTTCATGCCCGGTCGCTCCGCCGAATGACCCGTCGGACGGGCGTGGTGCGATGCGGCGGTCGGACCACTCGATTGCCTCGTCCACGCAGTCATCCAACCAGCCCTCCGGCCGGCGCGCGGAACGCGGCCAGGGGCCAGTGGTGTCGGCACACGTAAGTACCTGGAGCACCTGGCTGGTCACCAGCCGGTGACGCGCTCCCAGAAGGTCTGAATCGCCGGTGCGGTGTTCGTGGTGCGGGCGCCGTCGATGACGTGGTAGCCGCGGTGCTGGGCGGCGGTGGCGCAGGCGTGGTTGGGGAGGATGCGCAGGCGGGTGCCGATGGGCAGGTCGGGCAGGTGGGCGCCGTCGCGGGCGGTGAGGGTGCCGTGTTCCTGGCTCGCGGCCGTCATGACCAGGCCCGGGACAAGGTTGCCGTCCAGGTCGGCGACCAGGCCGTAGCCCTGGTCCTGCGCCTGGACGGCGGTGCCGCGGTCGCGGGACATGGCCATCCAGCCGCCGTCGGTGATGACCCACCCGTGCTCGGGGCGGTGGCCGATGACGGTGACGACGACCGACAGGGCGAGGTCCTCGATGCGGCAGACGCCGAGGCCGGCCATCACCAGGTCGAAGAACACGTAGTTTCCCGCGCGCAGTTCGGTGACTCCGGTGAGGTCCTCGGCCGCGTGGGCGGTGGGGGTGGAGCCGACGCTGACGGTGGCCACCGGCAGGCCGGCCGCGCGCAGCCGCTCGGCCGCGGCGACGGCGGTGTCGCGTTCGTTCTGCGCCGCCAGGCGCTGTTCTTCGGCGGTGTAGGCGAAGTAGGACTCGCCCGCGTGGGTCAGTACGCCGTCCAGACAGCTCGCGTCGTTGAGGATCCGCCCGATCTCGGTGAGCTCGGGGGCGTCGGGCCTGAGGCCGCCCCGGTGGCCGTCGCAGTCGATCTCGATCTGGGCGGGGACGGGAAGGCCGGCCCGGCGGGAGGCTTCGGCGACGAACGCCGCCTGCTCGGTGCTGTCCAGCAGGACGCGCAGGGTGACACCGCGGCGCAGCAGTGCGAGGACGCGCGGGAGTTTGTGGGGGTCGATGCCGACGGCGTAGGTGATGTCCGTGTAGCCGCCGTCGGCGAACGCCTCGGCCTCGGCGAGGGTGGAGACGGTGACCGGGCAGGGTGTGTCGTCGTGCAGGAGACGGGCGACGTCGAGGCTCTTGGCCGTCTTCACGTGGGGGCGCAGGGCGACCCCGAGCCGGTCGGCCCTGGCTGCCAGACGCTCGACGTTGCGCCGGGTCTTGCGGACGTCGACTACGGCGAACGGGGTGTCGGGATCGGCCAGCGTCCGGGCGGAATCGGCGTTGGTGGCGTTGGTGGCGTTGGCGGGGATGGTCACAGGGAGAGGTCCATTTTCTTCAGGAGGGCCAGGCCCAGATACAGGTCCTGCACTCCGATCCCAGAGCTGTCGAAGACCGTGATGTCGCTGTCGTCGGTGCGTCCCGCGGCGCGGCCGGTGAGGACCTCGCCGAGCGGGGTGAGGTTCGTCTGCGCGGGGGCGTGCTGGCTTTCGCCCATGCGGCGGGCCTGCTCGGGCAGGTCGCAGAAGACGCGGGCGCGGCCGAACAGTTCGGGCGGGAGTTCCCGCTTGCCCGGGGCGTCGGCGCCCATGCAGGAGAGGTGCGTACCGGGGCGGACCCACGCGGCCTCGAACAGTGGCGGGGTGTCGGTCGTGGCGGTGGTGGCGGTGACGATCACATCGGCCCGGGCGCAGGCTTCCTCGGCGCCGACGCTCCGGGCGTCGTGTCCTCGTGCGGCCAGTGCCGCGGTCATCCGCTCGGCACGCTCGGCGGTGCGTCCCACCACCAGGACCTCGGCGATGGGGCGGACGCGGCTGACGGCCCGTACCTCGTGGGCCGCCTGGTGTCCGGTGCCGAAGACGGCCAGGGTGGCGGACTCGGCACGGGCCAGCAGGTCGACGGCGAGGGCGTCGGCCGCGGCGGTCCGGTAGGCGTTCGCGGTGCCGACCTCCAGGACGGCCGCGATCCTGCCGATCGTCTGGTCGAAGAGCAGCAGGGTGGAGTGGTGGCGCGGCAGCCCGTGCTCCGCGTTGTCCGGCCAGTAGGTACAGATCTTCACTCCGGCGTGCGTCGGGGACGCGGACGGCTTGAGGGTGAACCGGTTGCGCGGGTCGGACCCGTGCACGGCGAGGCTGGGAAAGACCGTGCCGTCCACCGTCGCGGCGAAGGCGGCGCGGGCCGCTTCGAGGGCCAGCTCGTCGTCCACGAGCGTGGCGGTCCGCTCCTCGGTGATGTGCAGCAGGCGGCGCGCGGCCGGCGGCCGGCCCGAGTCGGAGGAGGGAGACGGCACGGGGCCGGCGGTCGGTCCGGCGGCGGTCACGAGCGGCCCTTCACTTGCTGTAGTTGTAGACGGTCGCCCGGGACACGCCGAGCAGGTCCGCGATGGTCTGCGCGGCATCGCGCGAGTCGAAGTAGCCGTCCTGGTGCAGCTGCCGAACGAGTGCCTTCTTGTCCTCCCTGCTCAGCGACCGGGGGGTCGCGGCGCGCTCCGCGGCCAGTTCCTCGACCGCCTGGCGCAGCTCGCGCGCGTTGCGGTCCCGCAGGGTTTCCAGGGGCTGCTCGCGGTGCTCGGTGTCCGTGGCCACGAGGTTCGACAAGGCCAGCGTCACCGGTGACAGCACCGACACGTCCAGATTCAGGCAGAGGGCCGCGATGTACTCGCCGGCGGTGTTCTTGATCCCGATGGACGTGCTCTTGGCCGGGCGGCCGTCGGGGAACTGGTTGGGGTAGTTCTGGATGACGCTGGGGTAGCCGGGGTCCTCGATACGGGCCAGGCCCAGCTCCGTGACGGAGTCCCCGACCTGGCGGCCGGAGAGGTTGTTCTCGATCGCCCGGATCGCGTGCTGCGGGTCCCGCAGGTCATGCACCACCACCTCGCACAGGCCCGGGAACATGCGGCCCAGGGCGACAGCGATCTTTTCGGTCTCACGGATGAGGTGCTCGTCCGCCTCGACCGAGGCTCCGTCCACGACGCGTTCCACGAGGCCCCTTCCGGACACAGGGTTAGACTGAATTTCCATCTTTGGACAATAAGACTACACGCCACCGGCGGCGAGGTGGGCGCGCTGTCGGCAGGGCGCGGGACGCGGTGTCCCGCTGCCCGGCCTGCGCGCGCCTCACCTCGCCGCCGGTGGCGTTTACCTCATCGCGTCTCTCGTGCGTACGGCGCGACGGTGATCCGGTCGATCAGCGGTGCGTAGCGGGAGCGGAGCGGTACCCCGGGGAAGGTGTCCGAGGCGTAGGTGGTGCCGTCGAAGTTCGGCAGTTCCTCGGAGCGGAAGGCGATCGTGTTCTGTCCCTTCTTCAGGAGGACGGGGACGGTCAGCTCCCAGAAGTTGTTCTCGTGGAAGCTGTGCGGGAAGCCGACGCGCCGCGTCTCGCCGCCGTTGACGCTGATGTCGGCGTGGCGGGCGAGCGGGTCCGGGTTGTAGTGGGTGGCCTCCGCCTGCTCGGGGTTGGAGTAGCGGATACGCAGCGCGTACAGGCCCTTCCGGTCGGCGGCGACACTGAACGTCGCGGTGTTGCCGTTGCCGGGCTCGCCGCCGATACCGGTGATGGCCGTGCCGTCGGTGGCCAGGGAGAGCGGGGCGAGCGTGGCCGAGCCCGCGAGCTCGGCGTCGCCCGCCTCGTACGTACGCGCGTCGAGGGCCCCCTCGGTGGGGGTGACAGTGAGGCGGTCGACAAGGGTGGTGGACGAACCTCCCGTCACCGTCACCTTGTTGACGCCGCCCGAGAGGGAGACCGCCACGCTGCTCGTGCCCTTGGCCAGGCGCAGGACGTCGTGCTCGTTCACGGAGAGCCGGGCGCCCGAGCCGGCGAGGGTGTCGACCTTGAGAGTGGCCTCGCGGTCGGCGGGGGAGTAGACCCAGAACGTCGCCGTCTGGGCCTTCTTGAGCTGCACCGCACCCGAGCCGGTGGCCGGGGTTCCGGCCCGCTTCGGCAGCTCGTAGACGGGCTGCGCCCCGCCGCCCGGCCAGGCCAGCTCGCCCTCGTACACCTGGGTGCCGGCCGAGGCCTCCGGGAGGGAGAGGGTGAGGCGGTCGACGATGGCGTCGCCCTTCGTGGCGCGCCTGCCGTCGGCGCTCTTCGCGGCGAGCGTGAGGGTGTGCTTGCCCTTGGTGAGTTCGACCTTGGTGTCGGTGTGGTCCCAGACCACCCACTTGTAGCCCAGCGGCAGATACAGCTCCTGCTCGCTGTCCGCCTGGCCGTCCACGCGCAGGAAGACGTTGGTGGGTCCCTGCTCCTTCACCTTGTCGAAGGTGTTGAGGGAGTTGGCGAAGACGCTGAGGTCGTACGTGCCGTCCTGTGGCACGTCCACCGTGAAGTCGAGCGTGACGTCCGAGCCGGTACGCAGACCGCCCACGTCGTAGCCGCCGGAGGTGTAGAACTTCGACACGTCGCGGGGCGAGCCCTCCGGGCCGTTCCTGGAGTAGCCGGACCCGGTGTGCGCGGCGTCCTCCGCCTCGTACGAAGCCTGCCAGTGCACAGGCGGGGACTGCGCGGCCTTCGCCTTGCCGACCGGGCTGAGGACGATCTCGTACGCCGAGGACTCCTCCAGTTTCGGCAGTGCGCCGTCGCCGAAGTCGACGACGACCGTGCCGTCGTCGGCGACCTTCAGGTTCTGCTCGCTGAGGAGCTTCGGGCCGGGCGAATCGCCGAGCTGCCCGCTCCAGCCGATCTCCCGCACCCAGGCGTGCACCCGGTCGCCGAAGAGCTTCTTCGGGACGTCGTCGAAGGTGATGTGCCCCTTGCCGGTGGAGCCGCCGAAGATCAGCCGGGCCTGCTTCTTCTTCTCGTCGAGCGTGCCGACGCCCTGCATGGTGTAGTTCTCGCCGGGGAACGGCGGGGTCACCTTCACCGTGTGCCCGCTCATCGAGGCGTACGAGTTCAGCAGCCACCACTGGCCGTTGCCGCGGTTCGACTGCACCGCGGAGTCGGAGAGGTTGCCGTCGATGTTCCAGTACGCGATGTCGGCGTCGACCTTGGACTCCTCGATCGCGGACACCCATTGGATCATCTGGCCGGGGACCGAGGTGTGGTAGTTGAAGGCGTACTCGTTGATGTTGACGGGGAGCTGGGTGCCCTCGCGGTCGGTCCCCTTGAACAGGTCCTTCTCCCACGCCCGGTACTTGGCGACGCTCTCGCGCACCGCCTCCGGGTGGCTCAGCTCGTGCCAGGTGATGACCTCCGGGAGGGTGCCGGCGGCCAGGGCATGGGTGAGGAAGCCCTTCACCTGGTCGTAGAGGACGCTGGTGTTGGGGCCGGCGATGCGGGCGTCGGGCATCTTGCCCTTGATGAGCTTGTAGAAGTCGTCCCAGGCGGCGAAGTAGTCGTCGGGGTCGTTGAGCCAGCTGACCTTGTCGTAGCTCCACTCGCCGGTGCCGAACATGTTGCCCTCGGGCTCGTTGAACGGCACGAAGACGATGTTGTCCTGGTACTCCTTCGGCAGCTTCAGGACCTGGTCGACCTGTCCCGCGATCTTCTCCCTGTAGAGCTTGAGCTTCTCCTCGGGGGTGTCGCCCGGCCACTGGTACGGGAAGCCGCGGTGGATGTCGGTCATGTAGATGTACACGTCACCGCCGGTGGAGTCGGCCAGCGGCTCGACCACCTCCAGCGCGTCGGCACCGGGGTGCTGCGGGCCGTCCTGCGCCTTGGTGGAGACCGTGCGCAGGCCCATGCCCTCGATGAGGTTGTTGGTGGGGACGTCCGGCCCGTACACGCCGTAGAGGGTGCCGGAGGCGCCACCGTGGAAAGCACCGGTGTCCGAGCCCAGGTCGACGGTGAGCTGCCCCTCGCGGACCACGGTGACGGTCGCCTTCACCGCGCGCCCGGCCGCGGTCCCGGCCACCGTGAACGTGCCGGGGCGGGCGTACTCGTCGGGCGGTACGGCGTCCCAGGTGATCGGCGTGTCACGGTCGTAGCCGTCGGAGAAGGAGGAGCGGACGGCGACGGGGAGGGACGGGGCGGTTCCGGTCGTCGTACGGGCCTCGAAGGACGTGTTCGAGAGCTCCTGGAGGGTGGGGATGCTCCCGACCAGGCCGGCCACCTGCTCGGAGTTGAGCGCCGCATGCCACACGGTGAAGTCGTCGACCGCACCCTTGAGCAGTGGATCCGGCCAGAAGGATTTGCCGATGTAACCGGCTGCCGTGGCCGAACTCTCCAGCACGTCCCTGGCCTTGATGCTGGTCTCGGTGGAGGAGACCGCCACGCCGTCGAGGTAGGTGGTGATCCGGCCGGCGGAGGTGTCCAGGGTGACGGTGACGGTGCGCCACTGGTCGGCGGGGAGCGGTGCATAACCGCGGACCTGTGCCTCCGCTCCGCCTCCGCCGGTGGTCACGGAGGTCTGCAGCAGCCCGTTGCCGTTGTACGGGGTGGCGAAGAGGTACTTGGTGGTGTTGGTGCCCAGATCGAAGATCCGCTGCCAGGACGACGTGTCGCCGCCCCACTTCACGCGGGCGGAGACGGTCAAGTCCGTCGCGTCGCCGAGCACTTCGCGGGGAAGGCGGACGTACGCGCCGTTCGAGGTGGGCGCCCCGCCGGGCAGGGCGAGTGCCTTGCCTCCGTCCGTGCCCGCGACGGACTGCGCGGTGGAGCCGTTCACCAGGCTCGCCGTCAGGCCGTTGCCCGAACTGTCGGCGATCCGGCCCGAGGCGAGGTCGTCCTGGTCGAAGGTGTAGTGGGCGGTGGGCAGGGGTGTGTCGGCCGCCCGCGCGGGGACGGCCGGTGCGGCCAGCAGGCCCGCGCCGAGAGTCATCGCCACGGCGGCCGCGGCTCGGCGCCGGGTGGATCTGTCAGCGGATGGCATGGATTGCGTCCTAATCCTTGAGTGAGCGGTTCCGTTGGGCCACCTCGGTCGGCTGCTCGTCGTCGCAAAAGGCTCCGTGGGTTCCGTGCGGCTCGGAGGATGGAGACAGGGAGCGAGTCGAACCGGTTCGACTCGGGCGCGTCGCAGAGGCAAGGACTCTTGTCGAGGTGGCAGAGATGGGCGGCTCCGCGCCTCGGCGGCCGCAGATCGGACCCACGGCTGCCGGAAGGACCGCTTCATCGAACCGGTTCGGCGAAGCTAGCACCGGGAAACCCGGCCAGCAATCCCTCCGACACCGGCTCCTCCAGTCGTTTCCGCCAGGTTGCGGATGTGTGGCCCGAGGTGTTGACAGCCGTCCGGGATGTTCCTACCTTCACTTCACGCGAACCGGTTCGACAACCGGTCGCCGCCCTGCTCTCGTTCCTCCAGTCCCACCCGACCGGCGAGCGTCTCTCTCGGGGAATCGAACCGGTTCGATCTAGGAGTTGCCGTGAACATCGGTGAGATCGCCCGGCGGGCCGGTGTCTCGCGCAGCACCGTCTCCTACGCGCTGAGCGGCAAGCGCCCGGTCTCGGACGACACGCGCCGGAAGATCCAGCAGGTCGTCGACGAACTGGGCTACCGGCCCAGCGCCAGCGCGCGTGCCCTCGCCAACGGACGGACCAGCACCATCGGCCTGGTCTTCCCGCCGGCCGGGAACCACTACACCGGGATGCAGCTGGACTTCATCGGCAGCGTGGTGGAGGCCGCCGCGACCCACGACTACGACGTGCTGCTGTCCCCCAGCGGAGTCGACAGCGACCGTTCCTTCCAGCGCCTGCTGGGGGAGCGGCGGGTGGACGGGGCGATTCTGATGGAGATCAGGCTGGAGGACGACCGGGCGGAGCACCTGGCCTCGCTGGACTTCCCCTCCGTCGCCATCGGCCGTACCGCGCGTCCCGAGGGCAGTTGGTGGGTGGGCCTCGACCATACGGCGCTGGTGCAGCGGTGCGTCCATCACCTCGCGGACCTGGGCCACCGCCGGGTCGCCTTCGTCAACCGTCCCGAGCAACTGCTGCGGGCGGGATACGAGTCCGCGCACCGGGGCCTGGACGGTTTCACGAAGGCCGCGGCCGAGCGCGGGCTGACGGTCCGGACGTACTGCTGCGGCGACGACGCCGCCTCGGGCCAGACCTGTGTGGAGCGGATCCTGCACGACGACCCGGCCACCACGGCCCTGGTCACATTGAACGAGGCCGCGCTGGGCGGGCTCTACCGAGGGCTGGCCGAGGCCGGCCGCCATGTACCGCGCGACTTCTCCGTCACCGGGGTCGTGGCCGGCCGCTGGGCGGAGACGGTGACCCCGCAGCTCACCGCGGCGGACGTACCGGCGGCGGAAATGGGCCGTCTCGCCGTCGACCTGCTGGTGGATCGGCTCGACCATCCCGAGGCGCCGCCCCGGCACCACCTCCTCGTGCCGCCCATCTCCCTGCGGGCCAGCACCGGGCCCGCGGGAACCACGCCCCTCGCGGACGCCGGGTCCGACACGACGCCCTGACCACACCCCTCTTCACCGTCTTCGCCCCACCGGACGCTCGAACCGTTCATCAACCACTCAGCACTGCCGTTCGGCGTGCCCGCCCCACCCGGAACCCCCGCCCTCGGCACCCGCATGCCAAAAACAAAGGACACCGCGATGAACAGCTTCTCCCAAAGGCGCCGTCTGACCGCCGCAGCCCTGACCGCCCTGGCCGTCGCCGCCGGCGCCACCGCCTGCGGTTCCGGCTCGGGGGGCACCGGGACACAGGCGGCGGACAACGGCACGTACACCGTCTGGGACCCCTACCCGCAGTTCGCGAAGGGCTCGGCGTGGGTGAAGCTGCTCGACGCCTGCGGCACCGAGGCCGGCGTGAAGATCAAGCGGACCGGGTTCGACACCAGTGACCTGGCCAACAAGACACTTCTGGCGGCGCAGCAGGGCAACTCGCCGGACGTCCTCATCGTCGACAACCCCGTGGTGTCGACCCTGGCCGAGGCGGGCGTGCTCACCACGACCGACGACAACAAGCTCGACACGTCGAAGGTCGACCCCAACCTGCTCGCCGCCGGCCAGTCGGGCGGCAAGACCTACGGCACCCCGATCGGCGCCAACACCCTCGCCCTCTACTACAACAAGGCGGTGCTGAAGCAGGCCGGGGTGGACATCTCCTCCGTCAAGGACTGGGAGACGCTGACCGCGGCCCTGGCGAAGGTCAAGCAGGCGGGCAAGAAGGGCATCACCTTCTCCGCGATCGGCACGGAGGAGGGCAGCTTCCAGTTCCTGCCGTGGCTCTGGGGCTCCGGCGCCAAGCTGACCGAACTCGACTCGCCCGCGGCCGTCTCCGCGCTGTCCCTGTGGAAGGACTGGCTGGACAAGGGCTACGCCCCCAACTCCGTGCTCAACAACACCCAGACGACCAGCTGGCAGGAGTTCGCGACCGGTGACTACGCGTTCAGCGAGAACGGCACCTGGCAGCTCGCGAACGCCGAGAAGGCAGGCTTCGACTACGGGGTCATACCCGTCCCCGGCGCCGACGGAGGCAGCGCCGCGGCCCCGACGGGAGGCGAGTTCGTCACCGTCCCGGTCCAGGACTCGACCGGCCGCTACGCCACCACGCAGAAGATCGCGACCTGCCTGACCAGCACCCAGAACCTGTACGACACCGACACCACCCTCTCCTACGTCGCCCCCACCACCGAGGTCCAGGACAAGCAGGTGGCGGCCAACCCCGGGCTGCAGCCCTGGGTGGACGCGGTCAAGGCGGCCAAGGGCCGCACCAGCGACGACCTGGGCACCAAGTACCCCAAGATCTCCGAGCAGATGTGGAAGGCCGTCCAGTCCGCCCTCAGCGGCTCGAAGTCGCCGAAGGACGCGATGACCGCCGCCCAGTCCGCCGCCAAGTAGCAGCTCTCAGGGGCCCGTTGATGAGTCACACGACACAAGTGCCGCACCGCCGGCCCGTGCCCGGCCACAGCGGTGCGGCCCCCACCGCACCGTCCAGGACACGGCGCCGCCCCAGCTCCCAGCAGTGGGCCGCCTGGGCCTTCCTCGCTCCGGTGACCCTCTACCTCGTCCTCTTCTACGCCTATCCCCTCTACCGCAACCTCGACCTGAGCCTGCGCAACTACACCGTCCGCTCCTTCGTCCAGGGCGACGCACCGTTCACGGGCCTCGCGAACTACCGGACCGTCTTCGACGACCCGACCTTCGCCCCCGCCCTGCTCCACACCGTGGTGTTCACCGCCGTCTGCCTGGCCTTCCAGTACGCCATCGGCCTGGCGCTCGCGGTCTTCTTCAACCAGCACTTCCGGCTCTCGGCCATCCTGCGCGCCCTGTTCCTGGTGCCCTGGCTGCTGCCGCTGATCGTGTCGGCCTCCACCTGGTCGTGGATGCTCAACAGCGAATCGGGCGTCGTCAACGCCGCCCTGCACGCGGTCGGCGTCGGCCCGGTGAACTGGCTGACCTCGCCGTCCTGGTCGCTGACCTCGGTGATCATCGCGAACATCTGGATCGGCGTCCCGTTCAACCTGGTCGTGCTCTACAGCGGCCTGCAGTCCATTCCCGCCGGCCTGTACGAGGCCGCCGCGCTCGACGGGGCCGGTCCCTGGCGGCGGTTCTGGAGCATCACCTTCCCGCTCCTGCGACCGGTGTCCGCGATCACCCTGCTCCTGGGGCTGGTCTACACGCTCAAGGTCTTCGACATCATCTGGATCATGACCAAGGGCGGCCCGGCGGACTCGTCCACCACCTTCGCCACCTGGTCCTACCAGCTCGGCTTCGGGAACCTGCTGCCCGCCTTCGGCCCGGGAGCGGCCGTCGGCAACCTGCTGGTGATCGCCGCCCTGGTCTTCGGCCTGGTGTACGTCCGAGTCCAGCGCAGGCAGGAGTCGTCATGAGCCGAAACGGCAAGCGTACGTGGGGAAAGACGGCCATCGGCCTCCTGCTGACCGGCATCATGCTCTTCCCGGTCTACTGGATGCTCAACGTGTCCTTCACCCCCGCCCAGGACATGCGCAAGACCCCACCGGACCTGTTCCCCACCGACGCCACCCTGGAGGGCTACCGGGCCGTCCTGGACCAGCAGTTGCCCTACCTCGGCACCAGCCTCGTCATCGGCCTGGGCACCGTCGCCCTGACCGTGGCGCTGGCCGCCCCCGCCGGTTACGCGCTGGCCAAGCTGCGCCCGCGCGGCGGCGGCATCCTCGGCTTCGTCCTCCTGGCCGCCCAGATGATCCCCGGCATCATCATGGCGATGGGCTTCTACGCCATCTACCTCAGCCTCGGTCTGCTCCAGTCCGTCCCCGGCCTGATCGTCGCCGACTCCACCCTGGCCGTCCCCTTCGCCGTACTCATCTTCACCGCGTTCATGTCCGGCATCCCCGGCGAACTGCTCCAGGCGGCCAGGACGGACGGCGCCGGACCCCTGCGCACCTTCTGGTCGATCGTCCTGCCGATGAGCCGCAACGCCGTCGTCACGGTGTCGCTGTTCGCGTTCCTGTGGTCCTGGTCCGACTTCGTCTTCGCCAGCACCCTGGTCAGCGGCGGCGCCCACGAACCGATCACCCTCGGCATCTACCACTACATCGGCAACAACAACCAGGAGTGGAACGCCATCATGGCCACCGCCGTCGTGGCCTCGCTGCCGGCCGCGGTCATCCTCGTCCTCGCCCAGCGCTACGTCGCCGCCGGCGTGACCGCCGGTGCGGTCAAGGACTGACCGTCCCCCTCGCCACGGCCTCACCGTCCGTCCGCCGGACGGTCCGCCACCCCTGCCCGAGAAACGAGTGACGCTTCATGACCGCCGACCGATCCGGCCCGGCCTTCTCCGTCCACGACATCCCCTTCAGCACCCACGGATCCTGGTTCGACATCTCTCCCGTGGTGGCCGAGAAGACGCATGCCGAGGACCTCCACCTCGTCTCGCACCAGAACGGCATGCACGCCGTCCTGCGCCTGATGCCGCTCGACAGCGCGACGGGCGAGCGCGCCGAGACCCACGTGGAGGCGACACCGGGGCTGCTGAGCTGGATCGGCGCGGCAGGCCGCGCCGACCTCGCCTACGAGTCGCCGGACACCGTACGCCTGCGCGGTACGGGGCTGCCGCTGCGTGTCGCGGCGGCGGCCTCGACGCTGACCCCGTTCAGCGGCACCTACTTCTTCCACGACGCGGCCGCCGGCGCGCACGTCTTCACCTCGTACGAGACCGGACGCCGCTACCGCGTCACCGTGCTCTCCGGCACGGTGACCGACACGTTCGGCAGCCAGGCCCTGGGCAGCGCCGACCGCGGCCTCACGGTCGCCGCCGACGCGGACGGTCCCTGGGAGATCGCGATCGAGGAACTCGACACGGCCCGCCCGCCGTACGTGTCGGCGGCGGCCTTCGGCAAGATCGCCGAGGCCGCGCGGAACTCCTTCGCGGACTTCGTCGACACGGTGGCCCCCTGGCGCTCGTCCGCCACACCGGCCGCCGAACTCGCCGCCTACGTCCTGTGGTCCGCGACCGTACGCCCGGCAGGGCTGGTCACCCGGCCCGCCGTACTGATGTCCAAGCACTGGATGGACAAGGTCTGGAGCTGGGACCACTGCTTCAACGCCCTTGCCCTGGCCCCCGGCTGCCCCGAACTGGCCTGGGACCAGTACCACCTGCCCTTCGACCACCAGGACGAGAGCGGGGCGCTGCCCGACTCGGTCACCCACTCCGAGGTCCTCCACAACTTCGTCAAACCGCCCATCCACGGCTGGGCGTTCGGGCACCTGCGCCGTCGGCTGAGCACGCCCCTCGGGCAGACCGAACTGGCCGAGACCTACGACCGGCTGGAACGCTGGACCGACTTCTGGCTCACCACCCGGCGCGCCCCCGGCGCCGCACTGCCCCACTACCAGCACGGCAACGACAGCGGCTGGGACAACGCCACCACCTTCGACCCCGAACGCGTGGTCGTCACCGCCGACCTGGCCGCCTTCCTCGTCCTCCAGCTGTACCAACTCGCGGAGCTCGCGAGCGAGTTGGGGTGGCCTAAGAAGGCTCGCCGGTGGACGCGAACGGCTGCGGCAACCCAGGCGGCGATGCTCGACCAGCTCTGGACCGGCGACCGGTTCGTCACCCGGGGTGTCGGCAGCGGGGACACCTGGAGCAGTGCCGGCCTGCTCGACCTGATGCCCATCGTGCTGGGCGAGCATCTGCCGGACGGCGTCAGCGGCGTGCTGGCCGACCGGCTCGAGGCTCACCTGACCGCGTACGGACTGGCCACCGAGCTGCCCACCTCGCCGCACTACCGCTCCGACGGCTACTGGCGCGGCCCGATCTGGGCCCCCGCCACGGTCCTCGTCGAGGACGGCCTGCGCCGGGCCGGCCACCACCGGCTGGCGGACGATGTCAGTGCCCGCTTCCGCGCACTGTGCGAAACGAACGGGTTCGCGGAGAACTTCGACGCACTGACCGGCACGGGTCTGCGGGACCGCGCCTACACCTGGACCGCCGGCAGCTACCTCCTCCTCGCCGAGGCACACGCAACCCGAACCAGCCACTGACCGGCCGCCTCCATACGGCATGCGCTGACGTCGGTCCGACCACGGCACCCGTAACGGAGGACGTCACCAAGGCCCTCATCGACGCCCTCGGCGCCTGAACGCCAACCCCTCCGGTCGCCGCCCACCCACTGGCGCCTCGCGCAGGCGCGCACCGAAACGTCCCGGCCTGTCTCTGACGTCGCGCTGGCAGACCGGGACAGGCCGCCGGACGGGACCGGCGGCCGCCCCGTGCCGGGTCCACGAGCTACTCCTGCTCGGGGCCCGGCACCGTGTGCAGAAGGGCCTGGGCGATGGCGTACTCGTCACGGGGTCAGGCAACGGGAGAACGCGGTCTCTGATGAACGTTCGCTGTTGCCTTTGTGAAGAGTGATGGGTGACCCGTGGCCATGCTGCGAGGGGCTCGAAGGTCGACCGTGACGGTGACTGAGGTCCGGCCCAACGACCTTCCATAACAGTTGCGTTGGGAGCACGTAACGTCACAGGGGGCGCCTCTTCGGGCTCGCTCTGCGGTGGTAGCATTCCCGCGTCTGCGACCTTGATCCACTCGGCTTCGGTGCTGATTCGAGGTCGGCCTGCTCTTCGTGCAACAGCGGTCATGCAGTTCCTCGTGGATGTGCCAGCGATCCTCGCGAGGTGTATCCGTCGATGTCTGCATGCCACGCGCCGGGAAGGTTTCCATGAATCGAGACGCGCTCATGTGGTGCTTGGTTGCGGTAGCGGCGATAGCCGTCGTCGCAGTCTCGGTACTCGTCGTCCGCAACAGAGCCCTGGGGGTGAGGAAGAGGCAGACCGAGGCCGCGCTGACGCAGAGGCTGGAGGCGGTCGAACGCCAACTGGCGCTTTCGCGAGCCGAGTTGAAGAAGTTCACCGACGAGCAGGACGCTGCCATCGAGGCAGCCGAGCAGGCGGCGGAGGAGAGCACCAAGGCCGTCCTCAAGGGCGCCGCCCGCTTCCTGCAGAGCCTCGCGGCCGAGCAGACGACACTCCTCGACAACATCCAGCGGAAGTACGGAGGGCACCCCGTCCTCGCCGATCTGCTGGACGTGAACCACGCCAACGCGCAGATGGCGCGCAAGGCCCAGGGCATCGCGGTCATGTGCGGTGCGCCTCTGGGCCGCCGCAAGCAGGCCGCCAGCGTCTACGACGTCGTACGCAGCGCCATGGGACAGATCCGCAACTTCAACCGGGTCGAGATCATGCAGCAGAGCGGCATCGCGCTGAAGCCGTCCGCGGTCGCGCCGGTTGCCCTCGCCGTCGCTGAGATCCTCGACAACGCCGCCAGCTTCTCCCAGCACGACGCGCCGATCGAAGTGACGTTCCAGCGGATCCAGAAGAACGTGTGCATCGTGATCGACGACGCCGGCGTCGGCATGAGTGACGAGGACCGCCAGAAGGCGTCCGCGCTGCTGTCCGGCGACGACGTCACGCGCCTGTCGCAGCTCGGGACGCAGCCGAAGTTCGGCTTCCCCGTCGTCGGTCTGATCGCCCGCCAGTACGGATTCAAGGTGGACGTCACCGGTTTCTCCCGGTACGGCGGTGTCCGGGCCGTCGTCCTGCTGCCCGAGGAGCTGTGGACCATGGAGGAGACCCCGCCACCGGCCCCGGAGGCGCCCGTCAGCAACATCCGACGCGTCGAGAGCGGGGAGCAGACCGCGGCGCGCACGGTGCACGGCCTGCCGAAGCGAGGAGGCCGCAAGCCCCCGGTCGCAAGCGTCGCCGGCACGGGCGGCACGAGCGGGACCGGGATACCCAAGGAGGGTCCTCGCCGCTCCGGCGGCGGCCTGGGCGCTCTCCAGCGCGGCACGCTCGAAGGCCGCGGCCTTGACGCTTCTGAGCCCGAAGGGTCCGAAGAGGCATGACCACAGACATGTCGTGGATGGTCAGGGACATCGTGGACAACGTGCCTCGGGCCCTGCACGCCGTTGTGCTGTCTGCGGACGGTCTACCCCGCGGCGCCACGGACGGACTGACCGAGAAGGACGTGCGGACCATCTCCGCCGCCATGGCCGGGATGCAGTCGCTCAGCCGGGCCACCGCTCACTTCGCCGGGCCGGCGCCGGAGCGGCGGTGGAACCAGACGGTCATCGAGTTCTCGCACGGCTGGATCTTTCTGATCGGAGCGGGGCAGGGCGCTTACCTCGCCGCCGCCGCGGAGCCCGATGTCGACCTGCAGCAGATCTCCTTCCGCATGCACCGGCTCGTCGCCCGCCTGGGAGACAGCCTCACGTCACCGCCGAGGGTGAGAGGCGCGGACGAGGCGGGTGAGGACGGCGGGGCGGTCCGGCGCGAGGGTGTGAGCGGTTCGGGATTCGTGCTGGCCGAGCTGGACAAGGCGGTCGCGGATGTCCCAGGCGCTCTTCACGCGGTGTTGCTCGGCTCCGACGGGCTCCCGCGCGGAGCAACCTCCGGGATGAGCAAGGACCTCGCGGACACGATCGCGGCGGCCATGACGGGTATCCACTCCTACAGTCGTGTCACGTCGCAGTTCGCGGGCGGTCTGGAGGACGCCGAGTGGCGGCAGACGGTCATCGAGTTCCAGCACGGCTGGATCTTCCTGATCGCGGCCGGTGACGGTGCCTTCCTGGCTGCGGCCGCCGAACACGACTGTGATATCGAGGAGTTCACCACGCGGCTGCACGACGTGGTGCCTACGTTGAGCGCGGGCGGGGCGCCTCGGGGAGAGAGGGGCGGCGATGCATGACGATCCGGACCAGCAGGAGCTGGAGCTGACCTCCGCCTTAGTCCCTCTCTTCGTGATCTCGATGGGGCGTGCGCTTCCCGCGGACCACGAGTACGAGCACACCACGCTGGTGACCGCGCAACCGGGTGCGTCGGCCGCGGCGCGCACGCTTCCCCCGGAAGCGCGCGAGGTCATGGACCTGGTCACCGATGGTTTCCTGTCCGTGGCCGAGGTGTCGGGCCACACACACCTGCCGTTGGGCATCGTGCGCATTCTGTTGGCGCAGATGGAGGAGGACGGCCTCATCCTCGTGCGGAAGCCCATACCGCACGCCGAACGTCCCGACCGCGAACTGCTCAGCGCCGTGCTCGATGGCTTGCACACCCGATTCGGAGCCTAATTCGTGTACCTGGATCCAGACGTCTCCCATGCAGTGAAGATCCTCATAGTGGGTCACTTCGGAGTCGGGAAGACCACCTGCATCGGAAGCATCTCCGAAATCGAACCGCTGCAGACCGAAGAAGAGATCACCGAGGCCAGCGAGGGCTTCGACGACCTGACGGGGACGCCGGACAAGACGAAGACCACCGTGGCGATGGACTTCGGCCGGCTGACCCTCAGCGACACGCTGGTCCTGTACCTCTTCGGAACGCCGGGACAGGAACGTTTCAAGGAAGTGTGGGAGGGGTTGTCCCGGGGTGCGCTGGGTGCCCTGGTCCTCGTCGACCCCGAGCGTCTGCACGAGAGTTTCCCTGTCCTGGACCGGGTCGAGAGCTTCGGCCTGACGTATGCCATCGGTGTCAACCGCTTCGACGGCACCACCGACTACCCGCTCGACGAAGTGCGCGAGGCGCTGAACCTCTCCGACGAGACACCCATCGTGAATTGCGACGTCCGCAGTCAGCAGTCTTCGGCAAAGGCGCTCGTCACCCTGGTGAAGCACCTTATGTCCATACTCGGCTAGGAGCCATGGCATGCAGCAGTTCAACACATCCGGCATACCGGCCGGTTGCCCCGCACACCAGAACGTCCAGCTGTTCGGGCCCGAGTTCGGCGCCGACCCCGAGGGTCACTACGCTCACCTGCGCTCCACCGGTCCCAGTGCCCCCGTCGACATCGCACCGGGCGTCCAGGTCGAGCTGGTCACCAGCTACGACGCGGCCCTGTACATCCTGCAGAACCCCGCCTGGTTCGTCCGGGACTCACGCCGCTGGAAGGCGCTGAACGAAGGACGCGTCCCCGAGGACAGCCCGGCCCTGCCCATGATGGGCTACCGCCCCAACGCACTGTTCAGCGACGGCGCGGCACACGCCCGGCTGCGGCAGGCGGTCACCGACAGCCTGGCCACCGTCGACGAACTCCAACTCGTCAGGCAGACCCAGCAGTCGGCCGACTACCTGATCAGCCAGTTCAGCGCCGAGCCCCGCGGCCAGGCGGAGCTGATGGCCGACTACGCCCAACCGCTCCCGCTGTTGGTGTTCAGCGACCTGTTCGGCTGCCCGCCCGAGATCGGCGACCGCGTCATCGTCGGCATCAGCGGCATCTTCGAAGGCACCGCCGGGGCGGACCAGGTGCTGGGCGGGGCACTTGCCGAACTGATCGCTCTCAAACGGCGCCAGCCCGGTGAGGACCTGACCACGCGCCTGATGCAGCACTCCGCGGAGCTGACCGACGAGGAGGTGCTGCACCAACTCGTGACGCTGCTCTCCGGCGGCACGGCACCCCTGTCGGCCACCATCGGCACCAGCAGTGCGCTGTATCTCAGCGAGGACTGGCAGGTCGGCCTGCCGGTCGAGGACGCCGTCTCCCAGACCCTGTGGAAGTACGCACCGATCGCCAACTACGCGGCGCATTACCCGACTCAGGATGTCGAACTGGGCGGCAGGACGCTCGCGGCCGACGAGCCGGTCCTGATCTCCTTCGCGGCGGCCAACAACGATCCCAAGCTGACCAAGCACCGTGAACAGCTCAGTGCCAAGGCGCACTTGGCCTTCGGTGCCGGCCCCCACGGGTGCCCGGCCAAGGACCCGGCGTTCATGATCGCGGTCACCGCGGTCGAGACTCTGCTCAACCGGCTTCCCGACGTCGAGATGCGCGTCGCCTTCAAGGAACTCGCCTGGGTACCGGCGCCGTGGAGCCGGTCCCTGGTGACCATTCCGGTCCGCTTCACCCCGCGTACCGTGACGTCGGCCGCCGCCGCGCCCGCGAAGCCCGTGGACGTCCGGACAGGACAGCTGTCCGCCCCCGCCGCGCAGCCTTCCGCGGCGTCCGCATCCCGGAAGGCGGCGCATGCCGCGCCGCAGCCCAAGGGCGGGCTGTTCAGCCGTTTCCTCGCATGGACAAGGGGCGAGTGATGTAGGTAACCCTACGAGAACACTGTGTTATTGGATGGTTCAAGCACCCCACGGGTACGTATGGCGGCTGATGCTCAGAAAGGAGCCGTCATCGTGGGAAGTGCCACGACTCCGTCATCCGACCGCCGGGCCACCGTCGCCCTTTTCTCCCGTCTGCGGACGGCCGAAGGGCAAGCCAATCCCTTTCCGATCTACACGGAACTCCGGTCGAGGGGCGGAGTCAGCCCAGCGCCCTGGGGCGGCTCCCTCGTGACCAGCTTCAGCATGTGCGACCAGATACTCCGCAGCAGCGACTGGCTGGAGCCGGACCAGAGCTGGCGGGAGCGCCAGGGCCCGCGCACGCGCTGGAGCGCCCCCTCCTCACGCGAGATAGGCAGCACCATGCCTGCCCTCAACCCCCCGCAGCACACCAGGGTGCGCCGGGCGGCCGGCACCTTCGACCGCGGCACCATCGAGCGGATCGGCCGGACGGTGAGCCGGGTGACCGACGGCCTGCTGGACTCCCTGGCCGACCACCTGCACGCCGGGGAGGCCGACTTCGCCGCCCTGGTGAGCGAGGAGCTGCCGGTCGCCACCATCGGCGACTGGCTCGGCCTGCCGAGCGCCGACTGGCCGCGCCTGCGCGAACTCACCCACGACCAGGTCTTCACCCAGGAACTGCTGCCCTCGGCCAGCCAGTTGGCCACGTCCGACGTGGCCATGGCCGAACTCCGCGACTACTTCGTCGACTTAGTACACGACCGGCGTACCCACCTCGGCGAGGACCCCGTGTCCCGATGGATAGAGGCCTGGGACGCCATCGAACCGGACCAGGACAAGGCGGACCAAGAGGTCTACTTCTTGGCCCTGTTCGTCCTCCTCGCAGCCCTGGAGACCACCTCCACCCTGCTGTCGACCATGACGCTCCTGCTCGTCGAGGACCCGGAGCGGTGGGACCTGGTCGCCACCAGTCCGGACCTGGTGCCCGCCTTCGTGGAGGAGACGCTGCGCTACGACTCTCCCACGCACGTCATCAGCCGGGTCGCCGCCAAGGACTGCACCCTGGGGGGCTTTGAGGTCCGCAGGGACGAAATGGTCCACCTCATGGTGGGGGCGGCCCACCGGGACCCGGCCAGACACAGCGATCCCGAGCGATTCGACCTCCACCGCAAACCCGCCCACCTCGCCTTCAGCGGTGGCATCCACTACTGCCTCGGCGCGCCGCTGGCTCGCTTGGAGGCCCAGACCCTGCTCCGTCAACTGGTCACACGCCTGCCCCGCCTCACCCTCGTGCGCCGCCCGCCGAGGGCGCCCCGGGTGGCCTTCCGTCGCCTGCTGAAGCTGGACGTCGCCCTCGCATGAACGAAACCTCCACCGTCACTGCCCCCACCGCAAAGGCCGTACTCGCCGAGCAGGACGGCCCCGTCCTCCATGTCCGCCTCAACCCCTTCGAACAGGACGACACGCTGAGCGTGGCCGTTCTCGACGACCTCATCGCCCTGTTCGACGGTCTCCACGAACGGCCCGACGTCCGCATCGTGTTGCTGTCGTCCATGGGCGAGGACTTCTGTCTGGGGGCCGACCGCCACGAATACGTGGATGCCCTCGCCCTGGATCCGACGGGTGCCACCCTGCGGCGCATCGCGGACAAGGCCCACCGCCTGTGCCAGGCCCTGGAGAGCACGCACGCCGTCACCATCGCCCGGCTCCACGGCAAGGTCATCGGCGCGGGCCTCGCGCTCGCCGCCTACTGCGACCTGCGCGCCGGCGCGGACACCTGTCAGTTCCGTATGCCGGAGGTCGGGGTAGGACTCCCGCCCGCCTGGGGAGGAGCCATGGGTCGCCTCATCTCCGAAGCCGGCGTCGCCAGGATCCGCGAACTCATGCTCACCTGCAACGTGTTCGACGCGGCCACCGCCCACCGGCTCGGTATCCTCCACAAGGTCGCGCCCCTCGACCAGTTGGACCATGCCGTCGACGCATGGACGAGACCGCTCGTCCGACGCTCGCCCGAGGCCCTCGTCCTGACCAAACGCATGCTCGCCGGCTACGCACGAGCCGACCGCACGGCCGACGTCGCCCTGCTCGACGCCCACCTCCTGACGGCACATCTCAACCAGCGCGCAGCCGTGACCTGACAGCCCCGCAGCGAAGCGCTCCCAGCGGGTTGTCGCCGTCAGCGCGGACGGCGTCATCCGCAGGGCGATCAGAGGGTCGAAGTGCCGCCCGGGTCCTTCTCGGGGTCCTGAGCGGCGGCGCGCACAAGCGTGCATCCACCGGTCAGGCCGGTCGGCGGACCTCGTGGAAGTCGGACTTGCGGATCTTCGCGTGGACGCCCTTCACGTCGTCGACGACCTGGGAGACCGCGAAGTCGCCTGCCGCGCTGAGGTATGCCATCGCCAGGTGGCGCTCGATGCCGTAGTCGGTCGTGAGCAGGTCCAGCGCGCAGCGCACACAGTCGCGCATCGCCTCGTTGAGGTCCTTGTCCAGGCCTATCGGCACCAGGTAGTCGTCCGTCTCGGCGAACGGGGCGACGCGGCCGTGGCCGGGCCGCAGAGCGGCACCGCCGGGCACCACTTCGAGCTTCACGGTGGCGCGCAGCGACGCCTCGAACGCGGTGAGGGCGACCTCGCCGTCGCCCTGGGCGAAGTGGGGGTCCCCGAAGTAGACCAGCGCGTCGTCGACCTGCACCGGGAGGTACAGCGTGGCGCCCTCGCCGAGCAGGGAGATGTCGATGTTGCCGCCGTGGCGCCCCGGCGGCACCGAGTGCGGCCGCTCGTCGCCGGGCACCGCCACACCCATCACGCCGAGGAACGGCCGCAGCGGGAAGCGCAGTGAGCCGCGGGAGGGGTCCGTCGGATCCACCGCCATCCGGCCCCACGCGCCGTGGTGATCGGCGTGTGCCGTGGCGAAGGTGAACGCGGGACCGGCCAGCGAGGGCATCTCGCCGGGGAGGGCGCCGAAGCCGTGGCGTGCGGAGACCATGCCGTACGGAACGCGCGGGGTGAGGCCGAGGACGGTGATGGCGAGCAGATCGCCGGGCCGGGCGCCGGCCACGGCTATCGGCCCGGTGACGAGGTGCGGCCCGTCGTCGTCGAAGTCGTGCGGCATACCGGAGTCCGCCACCTGCTGGGCGTCGTCGAGCACATGGCCGCCGCCGACGCCGTATCGGCCGAAGAACTCACCGGGGTTGCGGCCCTGGTCCTCGAGGACTCCCTCGTGGCTGAGCGTGTCGACCGTGACGACGGAGCCCGGTCGCACGACCGCGCACGGTGCGTCCGCCTCGCACGGAAGGCGCCCCCACAGGGTGTTCTCGGGCGTCGCCGGGACGTAGGTCGGCGACGCGATCGCTCCGTGGCCTGGCTGGAGGACCGGGAAGCCGGTCGCGGCGACATCGAGAAGGGGCGAGTCGATCGCAGTCATGGCCGACCTTTCATGAAGGGGAGGGGTGGGCCCGACGCTAGGAACGTCCCGTTGCCCCGGTGTTTCCGGTCGAGGTCCGCGCCGTAACGCTGTCTCGTATGACAACATGGCATCTCGCATAAGTTGCTGTGGAGGAGACCCGGATGGACGTCGGCGACGTTGTTCTCATCGGCGGTGCCGGCCTTGTCGGCGGATTCGTCAACTCCATCGCAGGCGGCGGGTCGCTGCTTCTCTTCCCCGCCCTGGTCGCCGGCGGGCTGGGTACGGTGGCCGCCAACGTCACCAACTCCGTGGCGCTCTGGCCTGGCTACCTGGGCAATGTCGCGGCACTGCGGGGGTCTTCCCGCCCGTCTTCCGTGACGTCACTGGCGGTCGTGTCCGCAGTGGGTGCCGCCGCCGGATGCGCGCTGCTGCTGCTCACGCCGTCACGGGTCTTCTCGGTCGCGGTGCCGTTCCTCGTCCTCGGGGCCAGTGCTCTCCTCGCCTTCCAGCCCAAGTTGCGGGCGCTGCTCGGCGCCGCAGACGAGGACCACCGCGTCCAGCTGTACGCCGGGACGTTCGCCGGCGCGGTCTACGGCGGTTACTTCGGAGGTGGGCTGGGAGTCATCCTGATGGCCCTGCTCGGCCTCACACTGTCCGCTCCGCTGGCCGAGGTGAGCGTCCTCAAGGGGACGTTGCAGCTGGTCGTGGCCACCGTGTCGCTCGTCGTGTTCGCGTTGTTCGGCCCTGTGCACTGGATGATCGCGCTCGTGGTCGCGCCGGCGTCCCTCGCCGGGGGAGTACTCGGCGGCCGGCTGTCGACGAGGCTGAGCGAGCCGGTGCTGCGCGCCGCCGTGGTCGGCTTCGGCGTGCTGGCGGGCGTCTGGCTGGGTGTGCGCGCCTTCGGCTGACCGTTCCTGGAGACGGATCGTCAGGCCGTGCCGGTTCGGCCACCGCGCGGGTCGGTAGCCGGCTGGTGGGCGGCGCTCGGTCCCTGAACGCCGCCCACCGGCCGATCACGGCTCAGAGGTCGAGGACCAGCCGGTCGCCCTGACACCGGCCGACGCAGACCATCATGGTGCGCCCGGCGAGGCGTTCCTCGTCGGTGAGTACGGAGTCCCGGTGCTCCGGCGTCCCGGCGAGCACACGGGTCTCGCAGGCGCCGCAGTATCCCTTCTCGCAGTCGTAGGACAGGCCGGGTACGGCGTCGCGCAGGACCTCGATGAGGCGGCGGTCGGCCGGCACGGTCAGGGTGACTCCCGTGCGCGCGAGCTGGACCTCGAAGTCCCGGTTCTCGGCGGCGTCGTACGCCGTCTCAAGGCCGTCGCCGGCGGTGAAGCGCTCCAGATGCAGCCGGTCGGTGAGGTCCAGGCGGGCGCACTCGCGCTCGACGGCCGCCAGCATCGGCGCCGGCCCGCACGCGTAGACGGCGGTGTCCGCGTCCAGGTCGCCCAGCAGCCGGGGAAGATCCGGCATCCCGGCCTCGTCCTGCGGGAGCAGGGTGAGCGCGTCGCCGGCGACGGCGGCGAGTTCGTCGGTGAACGCCATCGTGGAGCGGGTGCGTCCGCCGTACACGACGGCGAAGGGCGTGCCGCGTCCGGCGGCCTCGCGGACCATGGCGAGGATCGGGGTGACACCGATGCCGCCGGCGAGGAACAGGTAGGACGCCGCCGGTACGAGCGGGAAGTGGTTGCGCGGCCCGCGTACCGCGAACACGGCTCCCGGGCGGGCCAGTTCGTGGAGTTCGGTCGACCCGCCCCGGCCCCGGGGCTCGCGCAGGACGCCGATGCGCCAGGTCGTGGCGTCGGCGGGGTCACCGCACAGCGAGTACTGACGCAGCCTGCCCGAGGGCAGCCGCAGCTCGACGTGCGCGCCGGGGCGCCACGCGGGTAGTTCGCCGCCGTCCGGCAGGGCGAGGTCGACGGCGACGACGTCCTCGGCCGTGGCGTGCACCGCGGTGGCCCGCAGCGGGGTGGGCGTGGTCAGCGCGCGGATCGAGCCTGCCCCTGCCGTCGCCCGGGGACCGGGCGTGAACAGCGCCGGTACCGCGTCCCAGCCGGACTGGTTGCCGCGCGTCGGATAGGCGACGAGCCCGTCCTCGATCACCCGGTAGTCGGGCAGTCGGGTCAGGACCTGGGTCATCATCGCGCGGAACATGGCCCGGGCGAGGTGGGCGCCGGCGCACCGGTGCGAGCCGATGCCGAAGCTGAGATGCCGGCTGGCGTCGCGGTCCAGCCGTACCTGCTCGGGGTCGGGGAACACCGCGGGGTCGTGGTTCGCGGCGACCCACGGGATCAGCACGCGGTCACCCGCGCGCATCGGGCAGCCGCCGACCTCGACGTCCTGGGTGACCGTGCGCGCCATCGACTGCGAGGGGGCGAACGCGCGGAGGAACTCCTCGGTCGCGGTGTCCAGCAGATCGGGGGAGTCGATCAGCCGCCGGCGCTGCTCGGGGTGGCGAGCGAGGTGGACGAGCGTCGATCCGGTCAGGGAGGTGGTGGTGTCGACGCCACCGGCGATGAGCAGGCCGATCACCGACACCAGCTCGTCCTCGCCGAACTCGCTGCCGTCGTCGCGCCGGCCGGCGACCAGCGCGCTGACCGCGTCGGCCCGCGGCGCGGAGCGGCGTTCGGCGATCAGCTCGCGGATGCGCTGATCCATGTAGGCCAGCCCGGCGGCTCCGCGCACGGCGCGCTCGCTGCCGGCTGCCGCGGCGAAGATGTCGTGGATCGGCCCGGCCAGCTTCTCCCAGTCCTCCTCGGGGAAACCGAGCCAGTCCAGGGTCACCGCGGCCGGCAGCGGGTTGGTGAGGTCACGGACGAAGTCGCAGGAGCCGAGCTCGACGAAGTCGTCCACGATGCGGGCGGCGTGGCGCTCGATCATGGGCACCAGCCGCTCGATCGCCTCCGGGGTGAGCAGTGGGTTGATCAGGTGCCGGTACTCGGTCGACCGCGGCGGGTCGAGCTCGATCGGATACTGGTCGAGCCCCGGTCCCTTGGGGATGACGATGCCGACGCCCTGGCCGCCGTGGTCGCTGCGGGCCGAGGAGAACGTCTCGTCGTCGCGGGCGATGCGGGCCACGTCGGCATACCGCGTCGTGTAGGTGAAGCCGCCGTAGGCGGCGGAACGGCCTACCGGGCAGCTCTCGCGCATGCGCGCGTAGTAGGCGACCGGATCGGCGTTGGCCTCGTCGGAGTGGTGGTCGAAGTCGATGTCGGCGGACATGGTGGGCACGCTCCACGTGCTCGGCCTTCTGCGCGGTGTTGTCCGGCCGCGCCACCGGATGTCTGGTGCCTCATCGGCGTCGCCACCCTAAGGTGCTGCCGCGGTGCGCGACAACGCCGGGTGGGCGACGTCTCAGAAGGTCAGCACAGCTTTGCCGACCGAGCCTGACCGGACCGCCGCGACGGCCTCGTTGATCTGCTCGAACGGGAAGTAGGTGATCATCTTCTCGACCGGGAACCGGCCCTTGGCGTTGAGGTCGAGCAGCTGGGGCAGGAACACCTGCGGCAGGCTGGACCCGCCGATGATGCCGGTGACACTGCGCCCGTTGAGGATGCTGCGCCAGTCGAAGCTCATCGACTCGCTCGGGCCGACGCCGATGACCCCGGCGCGGCCGAGCGGTCCCAGAGACTCCACCGCGGTGCGCAGGACGTCCTCGCGCCCGGTCGTGTCGATCACGAAGTCGAACCCCTCGGGGACGAGGGCGGCCAGTTGCTCGGCGGCCGGCCCGGCCGAGGAGTCGACGGTGTGTGTGGCGCCGTAGCCGCGGGCCGCCTCCAGCTTGGCCGGGTTGACGTCGACGGCGGCGACGATCGCGCAGCCGCTCAGCGAGGCCGCGATGATGGCGGCCACGCCGACAGCCCCGGCCCCGAAGACCGCGATCGACGAGCCGGGGCGCGGCTGCAGCACATTGAGCACGCCGCCGGCGCCGGTCTGGAAGCCGCAGCCGAAGGGTCCGGCCCGCAGCAGGTCCAGTGAGGGGTCGATCTTCACGACCGCCCGCTCCGGCGCGACGACGTGGCTGGCGAACGACGACTGGCCCAGGAAGTGGGCGTTGACCTCGCGGCCCTCATGGGTCACCGCGGTGGAGCCGTCGGGCCGGCGGCCGGAGAAGTTCACCGCGTCGAAGCTCCGGCAGTAGGCGGGCGAGCCGGTGCGGCACAGCGCGCACGTGCCGCACGACGCGAAGGACATGGTGACGTTGTCGCCCGGGCGTACAGAGGTGACATGCGCGCCGACCTTCTCGACGACGCCCGACCCCTCGTGCCCGAGCAGCGCGGGCGTGGGGAAGAAGGTGGCGAACTCGAGGTCGGTGCCGCAGATGCCGACGCCGGCGACGCGGACGAGCACCTCGTCGGGACGGGGCTCCTCCAAGTCCACCTCGGTCAGGACGAACGGCTGTCCGGCTTGCTCCAGCAGAGCGGCGGTGGCGCGCACCAGGCCTCCTCAGTGACTCACATAGCGAGATCGCATATTGACATGCGTGACAAGGTCGGTCAAGGTTCACGTATGGCTGCTGTTGACTTCCCTTCCTCCCAGCAATTCATCGACGGCGAGTGGGTCGCGGCCCGCGACGGCGGCACTCTGGACGTCGTCGATCCGGCCACCCAGCAGGTGATCACCAAGGTGGCCCTGTCGGGCGGAGCCGATGTCGACGACGCGGTCGCCGCGGCACGCCGCGCCTCCCCTGGCTGGGCGGCGACCAACCCCACCGAGCGCGGGACACTGATCCGGCGCTGGGCCGACCTGATCCTCGCCGACGTCGAGGCGCTGGCGGCCGTAGAGGCGAGGGACGTGGGCAAGCCGCTGTCCGGGGGCCGGACGAACATCTACATCGCCCACGGCATCATCGACTACTTCGCGGGCGCGGCCGACAAGCTCACCGGCGTCACGCTGCCGACCCGCAGTCCCGACTACCTGGGCTACACGGTTCCCGAGCCGTACGGCGTGTGCGCCGTCGTCATCCCGTGGAACGTGCCGACCGTGCTCATGGCCGCGAACGTCGCGCCGGCGCTCGCCGCGGGCAACACGGTCGTCCTCAAGCCGTCCGAGGTCGCGCCGCTGGCCCCGTTCGCGCTCGTCGAACTCGCCCGCCGCGCCGGCTTCCCGCCCGGGGTGATCAACGTCGTCGCGGGCGGCCCCGAGGCGGGTGCCGCACTGACCGCGCACCCGGACATCGACCACATCAGCTTCGTCGGCTCCACCGCCACCGGGCGGGCGATCATGACGGCCGCCGCGCAGAACCTCGTCCCGGTGAAGCTCGAACTCGGCGGCAAGTCGCCGAACGTGCTCTTCGCCGACGCCGACCTCGACACCGCGATCGACGCGGTCGTCGCCTCGATCACCGAGAACGCCGGGCAGAACTGCTACGCCGGTTCCCGGCTGCTCGTCCAGGACTCGGTGCACGACGAGGTCGTGGAGCGGGTCGCCGCCGCCATGGCCGCCGTCAAGACCGGGCCCTGGGACGCCGACCTGGACATGGGACCGCTGGTCAGCGCCGCGCAGTTCGCCCGCGTCAGCGGCTTCCTCGAGGACGCGCCCCGCGAGGGCGCGCGGCTGGTCACCGGTGGCGCGCCCACCGGCGACGGGTGGTACGTCCAGCCGACCGTGTACGACCGTGTGGACGCGGGCATGCGCGTCGCCCGCGAGGAGGTCTTCGGCCCGGTCCTCGCCGTGCAGTCGTTCCGCGACACGGCCGAGGCGACCGAGCTGATGAACGCGACGGACTTCGGCCTGCTGGCCTGTATCTGGACCAACGACGTCTCCCGGGCCCTGCGGCTGGCGAAGGACGTCCGCTCCGGGCAGGTGGCGGTCAACCAGTTCCACGACGCCGGAGTGATCGGCTTCCCCTTCAACATGCAGAAGGACAGCGGCTTCAGCCGGGGCGGCGGCTACGCGGCGCTGCGCGAGTACACCCAGGAGAAGGGCGTGGCCATCCGGCTGCTGGACCGCTGAGACGGGACACCATGGGAACCATCGCCGAGGCACGGTCCGGACCGGCCCGGGACGGATGGGGGCCGGACGCCGAACCTGCCGGGCTGGAGCGGGAACTGACCGAGGCCGTCCTCGCCGGCGCCGCGCGCTCGGACGTGCTCCGCGCGCTGTCGCGGGCGACCGGCCGGCAGGTGCGCCTGCTCTCCGCCGAGGGCGCGCCGCTGGCGACCACCGACGGCGGCACGGGCGTGTCGGCCACGGTGGCGGACAGTGTGCTCGCCGGTGTGGCCGGACCGGTGGTCGACACGCTCGACGGACTGCGCGCCACGGCGCTGCCCGTGCGTGCGGGGGCGACCGTGGGCGGCGTGCTGCTGACCGTGGGTCCCGGTGACCCCCGGGCGCAGGCGCTGGCCGGTGCCGCCGTCACCGCCCTTCTCATCGACGCCCTGCGCGGAGGGGACGGCTCTGCCGAGGTCTCGCCTCAGCACACAGCGGCCGACGTCGTCGCCGCGCTGCGGTCCGGGACGGTGAGCCCCTCGGTGTGGGCGGCGGCCGCGGGACTGGGGATCGATCTGCAACGACCGCCGGCCGGTGCCGTACTCCACTACAGCGGCTCCCGACTGCGCGCCTGGTCCACCGCCCTCGCCTGGCTGGAGCACCCTGTGCAGCAGGAGGCGCGCACGGCGTGGACGGTGGTGCCGGGCGAGGCTGAGCTCACCCGGCTGCAGAGCCGGCTGCGCCTCATGACCGGCGACGAGTCCGCCGGTGACCACGTCGTCGCGGCGAGCGGCTCCCGCCCCGACTCGCCGATCGGTCTGGCCCGGTCCTTCACCGAGGCCGAACGGCTGCTCGGGCTGGCCAGGAGCCGGCACGCCCCGCTGCTCACCTTCGGTGGCTGCGGGGTGGTCCAGGTACTGTTGCCGCTCCCGCGCGCGGAGCTGGAGGCGTACGCCGAGGCGCACCTCGGGCCGATCCGGGAGCGTCCGGAGCTGATGGCGACGCTGCGTGCCTGGCTGGCCGAGCGGGGCAGCCGGCAGAGCGTCTCCGAACAACTCCATCTCCACCGCAACTCGGTGGGCTACCGGGTCCGCCAGATCAAGACCCTCCTCGGCACGGACCCCCTCCTTCCGGCCGCCTCGGCGCAGTTGCACCTGGCGCTCGCGGCGCTCGACCTGCTCGCCGCCGACGACCAGCGGCTGCGCGGCGACGACGAGCCGGTTCCGGCCGGACGCTGAACCGCCCTTTGCTGTGGCCGCGGTGGCGCGGCTCAGGTGCCGGCACGCGCTCATTCCGACCCGCGGCCTGCGCTGTGAGCTTTACGAACAGGCGCAACGCCGACGAAACCCAGTTTTTCCATACAAGCGTTGACAGCACTGGTCGGCATGGGCAGAGTGGCCTCACAATACGTTCCACCGCCTCGCAATGCGAGACGGCTGAGGTGAGGAGGGCCGCGGTGCGAGCGATGGTGCAGACCGACTTCGGGGGAACCGAGGTCGTGTCCCTGCAGGAGGTCCCGGAGCCGGTGTGCGGTGCCCGCGACGTCGTCGTCGAGGTCGCGTACTGCGGGCTGAACCGCCTGGACCTGCTGCAGCGCAAGGGGCCGGGTCTGATCCCCGGCTTCCGTCTTCCGCACGTGCCGGGCATGGACTTCGCCGGAACGGTGGTGGCGACCGGATCCTCGGTCAGCTCCATCGTCCCCGGTGACCGCGTCATCGCCGATCCCACCCAGGGCTGCGGCAGCTGCCCGCGCTGCTCGGTGGGCGATCGTGCGTACTGCGCCAACCCGCGCATCCTCGGCGGCAACGCCCCCGGCGCGCTCGCCGAATACGTCCTGGCGTCGGCCGAATCGATCGTCCGGGTCCCGAAGTCCCTGCCGCTCGACGAGGCCGTCACCCTGCCCACCGCCTTCGCGACGGCCTGGCACGCGGTCCACACGGTCGGGGCACTGGACGCCGGTGAGACCTTCGTGGTGCACGCGGCCGCGAGTCCCGTCAGCCTGGCGGCCATCGCGCTGGCCAAGCAGGCAGGTGCCTCGGTCGTCGCCTTCGCGGGCAGCGACGCGAAGCTGGCCGCCGCCCGCGCGGCCGGCGCGGACCTGGCCCTGCGCAACGACGAACCGGACCCGGCGAAAGCGGTGACGGCCTTCACCGACGGCGCCGGCGCGGCCCTGGTCCTGGACCACGTCGGCACCGACACCTGGCGCACCTCACTGGACTGCCTCGGCATCCGCGGGCGTCTGGTGCTGCTGGGCAACACCAGCGGCGACCAGGTGTCGTTCTCGCTCCAGGAGGTCTTCCACCGCGGCCTGAAACTGCTGGGCGCCGGCGGCTACACCTCGGCCGACTTCGTCGCCGCCACATCAGCCTGCTTCGCCGACCGCCTGCACCTGCCCACGGCCGCCCGGTTCCCGCTCGAGGACCTCACCGAGGCCTGGGACGTACTCGGCGCCCGCGACACCATCGGAAAGGTCGTGATCACGCCATGAACGATCTGCTGATCGTGGGCGGCGACATCGTCACCATGGACCCCGCGCGACGGGTCCTCACCGGCGCGACGGTCGCCGTGTCCGGAGACAGCATCGCCGCGCTCGGCACGACCGAGGACCTGCGCGCCCGCTTCCCGGACGCACAGGAGATCGACGCGTCGGGTTGTGTCGTCATCCCGGGTCTCGTCGACGCCCACCAGCACACGACCGTCGACCCCCTCGTGCGCAGCACCATCCCGGATCACATCAGCTCGCAGGAGTCGATCTTCGACTGGATCGTCCCGCTGCACGGCCACGCCGACGGTGACGACGACGAACTGGCCGCGACGATCACCGCCGTCGAGTGTCTGTCCCGGGGCATCACCACGGTGCTGGAGCCGGGCACGGTGGCCCACCCGGAACGGGTCGCCGCAGGGCTGGCCGCCGCGGGTATCCGCGCCCGGGTCGGCGGCTGGGGCTGGGACGCCGAGGGCGTGCCGTTCGGCGCCCCCGCCGACGAGGTACTCGCCCGTCAGGAGGAGATCGTCCGGGCCCTTCCGGCCACCGGGCCGGTCACCGGCTGGGTGACGCTCGTCGGTCACGACCTCGCCAGCGACGAGCTCTTCGCCGGAGCGGCGAGCCTGGCCGAGCGGCTCGATGTCGGACTGACCTGGCACGTCTCGCCGGGACCCGCCGACGTCGAGGCCTACGCCAAGCGCTGCGGGCGCCGACCGGTGGTCCACTTCGGCGAGCTGGGCGTACTCGGCCCGCGCCTGCTCCTGGGGCACGCCGTCTGGCTCGACGACACCGAGGTCGACGCGATCCTGGAGACCCGTACCGCGGTCGCCGCCTGCCCAGGGGCCTACCTGCGCCTCGCCCAGGGCTACACCCGCGCCTCGCGCCACGCCGAACTGGTGCGCCGGGGCGGCCGGGTGGCCCTGGGCTGCGACGCCCACAACGCCGGCGACGCTCCGGACGTCCTCCTGGCCGCCTACCTGTTCGCCGGCCTGGAACGCGACCGTGACCTGCCCGACCCGATCCGCGCCGAGCAGGCGTTCGCGCTCGCCACGGTCGACGGCGCCGAGGCGGTCGGTCTCGGCGAGCGGACCGGCTCCCTCGAGGTCGGCAAGGCCGCCGACCTCGTCGTACTCGACACCCGCGACCCCGCCTGGATGCCCCGCGGCGACCTGGCCCGCCAGCTCGTGTGGGGCCATGTGTCCCGCACCGTCCGTGACGTGCTGGTCGACGGCCGTGTGGTCGTCCGCGACCGGCAGCCGACCGGCATCGACCTCGCCGCCGTCGCCGAGGCCGCCGCCGAGCGGTCCGGCGCCCTGCTGCGGCGTGCCGGCCTCACGCCCCGCCCGACCTGGCCGACACGGCCGGCGGGCACCCCGTAAAGGAGACCACCCGTTGAACGTCATCGACATGTCCGGACGCTCCCCGGCCCAGAAACAGGGCCTGCTCTCGCAGCTGGTGGTACCCCGGCCGATCGCGATGATCACCACGCTCGACCCGGACGGAGGGATCAACGTCGCGCCGTACAGCTACTACATGCCGGTCAGCGGCGAGCCTCCGCTGATCGCGGTCACCATCGGCGCCCAGCGGGAGGCGACTTCGGAGCCGAAGGACACCTGGCTCAACATCGAGCGCACGGGTGAGTTCGTCGTCAACGTCACCACCGCCGAGATCGCCGAGCACATCGAGGCGGTGGCCCGCGAGTACCCCCGCGGCGTCAGCGAGATGGACGTCGCCGACTGGCGGGCGGTGCCCTCACAGGTCGTCGACACGCCGTCGCTGGCCGACAGCCCCGCGCACCTGGAGTGCAGGGTGCACGAGGTGATCGACCGCGGCGACCACACCTCCTGCTTCTCGGGCGTGCACATCGTGCTCGCCGAGGTCGTCTGCATCACCACCGACGACTCGGTCATGTCCGCCCCGGGCCGCATCGACCCCACCCGGGTCCGAGCGGTCGGGCGGATGGGTTTCCCGTGGTTCGTCACCGCCGGTGAGGAGTCCATCTTCCACCAGGAGCGGATCGCCTACGCCGAGCTCGGCCGGGCCGACTCGTCCGCCAACTGACCCCACCCCCCTCTTTCTCGCCACCGCCTCTCCATGGCGGTACCACCCAGCGAATGGAACGCACATGACCGCAAGAAGCTCGCTTCGTCGTAGTCGGGCCCCCATCGGCCTCGCCCTCGCCCTCACCGGAGCCCTCGCGCTCTCCGGCTGCGCCAGCAACGAGGCGACGGCAGCCAAGACCACCCCCGCGGCGAGCGGCACCGGCGGCTCGGGCCTCAACGAGCCCGACGTCAACGGTGACGGCAAGGTCGTCATCGGCGTCCTCAGCCCCGGCGACATCAATGACCACGGTTACTACGAGAGCTTCGTCGACTCGGCGGACGCCTTCGCCAAGGAAAAGAGCTGGACGGTCATCAAGCGCGGCAGCGTGCCCGCGAGCGACGCGCTCAGCGCCGCACGCGCGCTGTGCCAGCAGAAGGTCGACATGGTCGCGCTCGCCGCGAGTGAGCTCAAGGCCGCCATCCCGGCCTCCGAGGAGCCGGTCTGCGCCAAGACCGCCTGGTACGTGCCGTCGTCGGCGAACATCGACCAGACCCCGCGGATCATGCTGTCCTCCGACAACCCCAACCAGTCGATGCTCGCCGCCGGCTACGCCGCGGGCCTGAAGATGAAGGCGGCCGGCTACACCAAGGCCGGGTTCGTCACCGGCGTCAAGGCCGACTTCAGTGTCCTGGGAGCCAAGGCCTTCCTGGCCGGGATCCGGGAGGTGGTCCCCAAGGCCACCCTGGTGAGCACCTACACCGGTGACTTCAACGACTCGGCGAAGGCCAAGGAGGCCATCCAGGCCCAGATCAGCCAGGGTGCCAAGGTCATCTACCCCTACCTCGGGGGCGCGACCGACGCCGCGGCGAAGGTGGCGAACGCCAACGGCGTGCTGACCCTCACCCCGGGCACCGACCGGTGCGACTCGACCAGCCCGAAGTTCGACATCTCGGTGATCTTCAGCCCGGGTGACTACTTCCGCGCCGCCCTGGAGGACTTCGCCAAGGACGACCTGAAGATGGGCACGCCGCGCGTGTGGCAGCTGGGCGTCGACCCCTACCCGACCGTGAAGATCTGCAAGGGCCAGGGCGACGAGGACCAGCAGCTGGCGGGCTTCATGAAGAAGATCGGCAGCAAGGAGATCGACCCGGAGTCCGAGGTCAATCGCCTCGGCTGACCGTGCCGACACCGACCCAGGAGATTCACACGCGATGACACCGACGACCTCAGCGGCCCGGATCCTCGAGCTGCGTGGCATCACCAAGTCCTACGGATCCGTCACGGCCTGCGACGCCGTGGACCTCACCGTCGACGCCGGCGAGATCCATGGTCTCCTGGGCGAGAACGGGGCGGGCAAGTCCAGTCTCATGAAGGTCCTGCTCGGGCTGATCCGGCGCGACGCCGGCACCGTGCTGGTGCGCGGCGAACAGGTCGCGCTGGACAGCCCGCAGGAAGCGGCCGAGCTGGGCATCGGCATGGTGCACCAGCACTTCAGCCTCATCAGCGGCCTCACCGTGTGGGAGAACGTCGCGCTCGGTGACACGGGCGCGGTGAACAAGCAGGCCATCTGCGCCGACATCGCCGAGGTCGCCGCACGGTACGGGCTGCCGGTCGACCCCGAGGCGCGCGTCGACGCGCTCTCGGCGGGCGAGCGGCAGCGCGTCGAAGTGGTCAAGTGTCTGCGGCGCAACCCGCAGATCCTGATCCTGGACGAACCCACCTCGGTGCTGACCCAGGCCGAGTCGCAGGAACTGTTCGCCGTGCTCGGCCGGGTGGTGCAGGAGGAGGGCCGCGCGGTCATCCTCATCAGCCACAAGCTCGCCGAGATCGTGCAGGCCACCGACCGGGTGACGGTCCTGCGCAAGGGCCGCGTCGCGTTCCGGGCGGTCACCGCCGAGACCACCGCGCCGGAACTGGCCCGCCAGATGGTGGGCCGGGAGGTGTCACTGCACGACGAGGGAGCCGCCCTCGGCCTGCTGCCGGTCAACACGACCCGCACGGGCCGGGGCGGGGCCCAGGACCGGCCCGCGCCCGTCCTGAGCCTGGCCGGGATCACCGTCGAAAAGGGCGGCGTGAAGGTTCTTCAGGGACTCGACCTGACCGTGGGCGCGGGCGAGATCTGCGCCCTGTACGGCGTCGAGGGCAGCGGCCAGGCGGTGCTCGGCGAGGTCCTGGCCGGGCTGCTCGCGCCGACCGCCGGCACCGTCGAGGTCGCCGGGAGCCGGGTCGACGTGAGCCGGCCCGGCGCGCTCGGGAAGGCGGGCCTCGGCATCGTGCCGGAGGACCGCCACCAAAGCGGCGTCGTCCTCGACATGAGCGTCACCGAAAACCTGACGATGAAGTCGCTCGACAGGCTCAGCGGCCGCTTCCTGCTGCGCCGCCGCGCGATGCACGCCGAGGCTCGTCGCCTCGCCGACGAGTTCAACATCATCACCCCCTCACTCGACGCACCGGTGCGCAGCCTGTCCGGAGGCAACCAGCAGCGCGTCGTGCTCGCCCGGGAACTGTCCGGTCACACCAGCGTCCTGGTGGCCGCGCAGCCCACCCACGGGCTGGACGTCGGCGCCATCGAGGACATGTACGCCCGGCTGCGCCAGGCGGCCGCGGACGGCGTCGGAGTGCTGCTCATCTCCACCGAACTCGAGGAAGTCATGGCCCTTGCAACCTGGATCGCGGTGATCTCGTCCGGGCGGATCACCGGAGCCCTCCCCGTCTCGGAGGCGACCCCCGAGCGACTGGGCATGCTGGTCGGCGGTGAGGCCGCATGAGCGCCGCCTCGCTGACCAACGGGGACGAACTCGCCCGGCGTTTCCTCGCCGGGCTTCGGCCCGGGCGCAGTGGCTGGCTGACGGCGGGTCTGACCGCCGTACTGGTCGCCGTCGCCGCGGCCGCGTCCGCGCTGCTGCTCGTGCTGACCGGTGGTTCGCCGACTGCCTCGGCGGACGCGATATGGACCGGGAGCCTGGCCGACGCCACGGGATGGACGACGACGCTGCTCAACGCGGCGCCCCTGCTGCTGGTCGCGGTCGGTGCGTGCATCTGCGCGTCGGCCGGCACCTTCAACATCGGCCAGGAGGGGCAGGTCCTCATCGGCGGCCTGGTCGGAGCTTGGGTCGGGCTGCGGCTGGCCCTGCCGGGCCCGATGCTGGTCGTCGTGGTGCTGATCGCCGCGGCCGTCGGCGGTGGCGTCTGGGCCGCGCTCAGCGCGGTGATGCTCCGCCTGCGCGGCGTCAACGTCCCGGTGAGCACCTTGCTGATGACGTTCCTCGCCATCCAGCTCGTCACGTACGCGGTCAGCTCGCCGTGGCTGCAGGAGAGCGCGCAGGGCTCCTCCGGCATCGCCGACGCGGCGTCCAACCAGCTGCCGGCCAACGCCCAGCTCGGCGGCTTCGGGCAGTACCCGTCGGTGCAGTGGAACATCGGCCTGTTCGTGGCCCTCGTCGCCGCGGTCGGCGTCGCTGTGGTCCTCACCCGCAGCCGGTGGGGTTTCCGGGTGCGCATGCTCGGACTGAATCCGCTGACGGCCAAGCACACCGGTGTGCGGGTGGCCGCGCTCGGCGGCTTCACCCTGGCGCTGTCCGGCGCCTTCGCCGGGCTGGCGGGCGGGCTGCTGCTGGTCAGCCCGGTCGGCACCAACCGGCTGCAGGCCGGGCTCTCGGACAACTTCGGCTGGGACGGCCTGCTCGTCGCGCTCGTCGCACGCAACCGGCCCCTCGTCGCGATCCCGGTGTCACTGGTGTTCGCCGTGCTGCGTGCGGGCGGTGACTTCCTGTCGGCCACGGGCGTGCCGTACTACCTCGTCGATGTCGTCAAGGCGCTGCTGGTCCTCGCGTTCGTCGCGCCGCCCGTCCTCATCGATCTCTTCAACAGGCGTCGCGGTGCCAGCCCGCAGGCGGCGCCCGACCTGTCCGTCGTCCCGACCAAGGTGAAGGCAGCCGCGTGAGCGTTCTGGACAGCACCACCACCATTCTCGCCAGCGGTGTCCGGCTGACCGTGCCCCTGGCGTTCGCCGCCTGCGGTGAGTACGTGGCCGAGCGCGCCGGCACGATGAACATCTCCGTCGAGGCGATGATGCTCGGCGCCGCGTTCACCTCGATCGCCACCGCGAGCGCGACCGGCAGCGCCGGCGTCGGTCTCGTCGCCGGCGTCGTCACGGGCCTCGTGATCGGCTTCGTGCACGGCAACTTCTCCCACCGGGCGCAGATCAACACCTTCGTCGTCGGCCTGGTGCTGAACGCGCTGGTGCTCGGGCTGACGAGCTACCTGATCACGACGAACGAGTTCGTCTCGCACCAGGTCGGGATGCTGTCGATCCCGCTGCTGCAGGACATCCCGCTCATCGGCAAGCCACTGTTCTCCGAACGCTGGCCCGCCTTCCTGCTGCTCGGGCTGATACCGCTCACCTGGTGGCTGGTCGAGCGCAGCCGCTGGGGCCTGGAACTGCGTGCGGTGGGGGAGAACCCCCAGGCCGCCGACGTCACCGGCATCAAGGTGAACGTGCGGCGCCGGCAGGCCCTGCTGTGGTGCGGCGCACTGGCCGGACTCGGTGGCGCCTACCTCGCGGTCGGCGAGGTCGGATCGTTCAACCAGAACATGACCGCCGGGCGCGGATACATCGTCATCGCCGCGGTGATCTTCGGAGCGTGGCGGCTCGGCCGGACCATGCTCGGCTGCCTGGTCTTCGGCCTCTCCGACGCGATGCGCCTGGCGCTCCCGGCACTCGGCGTCACCCTCAACGCCCAGCTGCTCGTAGCGGCCCCGTACCTGCTCGCGCTCCTGGCCATGCTCCTCTTCACCACCCAACACCGGGAACCCGGCGCGCTCGGACGGCCTTTCGAGCGCGGATCGACGTGACGGCCGCAACCAGGCGACGACGGATGCCGACCCCGCGAAGGCACGGGGCCGGCTTCCGCCGTGGGTACGCGGCATCACCGTCACCGGCGGCGCAGTGCCGGCGGGGTGTGGCTGACGTCGGCCGGGTTGAGCGTGCTGCCCGGCGGTGGGTCGATGTGATGGTCGGGATCCGGCGAGGACGGATGTCGGCTGCGCGAATGCGCGGGGCCGGCATTCGCCGTGGGTGTGTGGCATCACCGTCACCGGCGGCGCAGTGCCGGCGGGGTGTGGCTGACGTCGGCCGGGTTGAGCGTGCTGCCCGGCGGTGGGTCGATGTGATGGCCGGGATCCGGCGAGGACGGATGTCGGCTGCGCGAAGGCACGGGGCCGGCACCCGCCGTGGGCACGCGGCATCATCGTCACTGGCGGCGCAGTGCCGGCGGGGTGTGGCTGACGTCGGCCGGGTTGAGCGTGCTGCCCGGCGGTGGGTCGATGTGATGGTCGGGATCCGGCGAGGACGGATGTCGGTTGCGCGAACGCGCGGGGCCGGCATCCGCCGTGGGTGTGTGGCATCGCTGTCAGCGGCGGCGCAGGGCCGCGGTCTCCAGCGCCGGCGGTATGTAGCCGACGTCGGCCGGGTTGAGGACGCTGCCCGGTGCGACGAGTGCGTCGATCCGGTCCAGCGCCTCGGCCGACAGCGGCCGGTCCACCGCGGTGAGCTGCGACAGGAGCTGGTTGTGGGTGCGCGCGCCCATCACGGCCGTGCTGACGCCGGGGTGGGCGAGTACGAACCGCAGCGCCAGCTCGACCAGCGTGCAGCCCTCCTCGGCGGCCAGGCGCACGAGTTCCTCGACGACGGCGAGCTTGCGCGTGCGCATCTGCTCGTCGGCGAAGTCGAAGTGGTCGCTGTTCCGCAGCGCGCGCGAGTCCGCCGCCGGTTCGGCGTCGGCGCGGTACTTGCCGGTCAGCCAGCCGCCGTTGAGCGGGCTCCAGACCATGACGCCCATGCGGTGGCGCTCAGCGGTGGGCAGGGCCGCGGCCTCCGCGTGCCGGGCCAGGATCGAGTACGACAACTGCTCCACGGTGAACCGCTCGCGGCCACCGCGTCGCGCCGCCCACTGCGCCTCGACGATCTCCTCGGCCGGGAAGCTCGACGAGCCGATCGCCCGTACCTTGCCCGCCCGCACCAGGTCGCTGAGCGCGCCGAGGGTCTCCTCGACGTCGGTGTGGGGATCAGGACGGTGGACGAGATACACGTCCAGGTGATCCGTCCCCAGCCGGCGCAGGCTGTCCTCCACGGCACGTGTGATCCACAGCCGGGAGGTGCCGCCCCGGTTGCGGTCGAGCAGGCCGGCGGGCATCCGGCTCGCGACCTTCGACACCAGGACGACGTCGTCGCGCCGTCCCTTCAGCGCCCGCCCGATGATCTCCTCCGACTCGCCGAAGGCGTACACGTCGGCGGTGTCGACGACGTTGACACCGGCGTCCAGCGCCGTCGCCACCATGCGGTGGCACTCCGCCTCGTCGGTGTTGCCCCAGGCGCCGAACATCATCGACCCGAGACAGAGCTGACTCACCTCTATGCCCGTCCCACCCAGAATGCGGTAGTGCATGCCTGCCCTCGTCTTCCCAGCCGACGCCCTGTCGCTGTCCTCCCGCAGGCTCGCACAGCGGCAGGCCGCAAACCGATGTCGCGCGGGGCCAGCATCCCTGGCCTGCGTGTTGTGTCCGCAGCACATCGACCCGCGGGTGCGTGCGCACCTAGGCTCAAAGAAACCCGAACCACTCACCATGGAGGTACCGTGGCCACCGGCCTCACCTCGGCACGCTGGACTCACATCGCGCTGCCGACCGGCGATCTCGACAAGTCGATCGCGTTCTACACCGCACTGACTCCGCTGGTCGTGGTCGAGCGATTCAAGGACGCGGACGGCGAGAGCGTCTGGCTCTCCAACGACCAGCAGGCCGAGACACCGTTCGTGCTCGTCCTGGTGTCGTTCAACAAGGACAAGGGCAACCAGCTGGGCCTGCTGCACCCGTTCGCGCACCTCGGCATCGAGGTGCCGACGCGGGAGGACGTCGACGCGCTCGCGGACCGGGCCCGCGAGCTCGGCTGCCTGCACTGGGAGCCCCGCCAGATGCCCGAGCCCGTCGGCTACATCTGCGCCCTGAAGGACCCCGACGGCAACGTCGTCGAGATCTCCCACGACCAGCGCGTCTTCGACTCGGTCCGCAAGAAGTGGGGTTCGTCCTGAAGGACACCCGCGCCGCCGTCGAGGCGTACCTCGCGGCGCTGAACGCGCACGACGCCGACGCCGTGGCCGCCTGCGTGGCCGAGGACTTCGTCAACGAGCACACGTCGTCGATGGGCCAGAGCCGCAAGGGCCGCGCCGAGTACCGCGCCGCGCTGACCGGGTTCCTCGAGAACTTCGGCGACCTGCACTACGCGCCCGAGAGCTTCCTCGTCGACGGCGAGTCGGCCGCGGTGCCGTACGTCATGACGTTCCGGATGCGCTCGGCGGGCGACCGCCCCGTACGCGTGCGCGGGGTCTTCGTGTTCACCGTCGCCGACGGTCTCGTCACGCGCCGCACGGACTACTGGGACAGCGGCGAGGTGCAGCGGCAGCTCGCCTGACGCCCCCGGCCGCAGCCCGGAACCAGCTTCCTGACGCCCCGTCCGCCTCTCGTGCGGACGGGGTGCCGGTGTTCCCGCCACCTGACCTGCGTATCGCTCTGCATGACGCCATCTCGCATTGCTTGACAGGATGCCGTCTCGCATTGAAAGATGCCGTCATGCAAGTGGTGACGACACAGTCCGGCCTGGGCCGGATCGAGGACGGGGCTGTCGCCCTGTTGGACACGGCTTTTCCGCACGTCGGCGCGGTCCTCGAACAGGACGGCTCGCTGCGGGGCCTGGCGTCCTGCGCGGTGCGCCGGCGGATCCCGCTCGACCAGGCCACGCTCATGGCGCCACTGGGCCGCCCCCGCGCGGTGTGGGGCGTCGGGCTCAACTACCTGTCGAAGGCGGCCCGGGCCGGCCGGGGACTGCCCGAGCAGCCCATCCTGTACCTGGCCGCGTCGTCCGCCGTCCTGGCCCCTGGCGCCCAGGTGGTGATCCCGCGCGCCGCGACCGAACCCGACTACGAGGGAGAGATCGCGGTCGTCGTCGGACGCCGGCTGTACCAGGCGTCCGAGTCGGAGGTCTGGCCCGCGATCGCCGGCATCACGGCGGCCAACGACATGACGGCGCGTGATGTCATGCGCGCCACCGCCACGCCCGCCCTCGCCAAGAGCTACCCGGGATTCACGCCGCTCGGTCCGTCGCTCCGCACTCCCGACGACCTCGCCGACCGCGACGCGATCCGCATACGGAGCTGGGTCAACGGCGAACTCATGCAGGACGACACGAGCGCCGGGATGATCTTCCCGGTCGCCGACCTGCTCAGCCGGCTGTCGTGGTTCGCCGCCCTCGAACCCGGCGACGTCGTCCTCACCGGAACCCCGGCCGGCACCGGCCAGGACCGCGGATGCTTCCTCGCCGACGGCGACGAGGTACGGGTCGAGGTGGACGGCGTACTGCCCCTTGTCACCCCCATCGTGCGTCCCGCGGACGCCGCACCGCACGACCACCGGCTGACCCAACCCGTCAGCTGACCGCCCCTCACACTGGAGCACAACCGATGCCCAACTCCTCCCCGTCGTCCTACGATCTCGTCCTGGCCGGCGGCACCGTCATCGACCCGGCGTCGGGCACCAACGCCCGGCTCGACGTGGCGGTCACCGGTGACCGCATCGCCGCGATCGGGGAAGGGCTGGCGGCGGGCGCGGCCCGCACGATCGACGTCACCGGCTCCACCGTGCTGCCGGGCCTCGTCGAGGGCCACACCCACATCTTCCAGTACGTCTCCGCCGTCGGCGCCCCCGCCGAGGAGGCCCACCTGCGGCGCGGCGTCGTCGCCGCGGCGGACGCCGGCACGGCCGGCGCCTCGACGTTCGCGGCCTTCCGCAAGCTGGTGGTCGAGGCGAACCCGCTGCGTATCGTCAACTTCCTCAACGTCTCGGTGCTCGGCCTGATCGACTTCAGGTTCGGTGAGCTGCTCAACCCCGACACCCTGGTCCCGGAGGACGCGCTCGCGACCGCCGAGGCCCACCCCGACATCGTGCGCGGCTTCAAGATCCGGCTGTCCGAGGACGTCGTCGGCGAGAACTGGGAGGCGCTGCTGAAGAAATCCGTGGCGCTGGCCGAACAGGCGTCCCTCCCGCTGATGGTGCACATCGGCGAGACCGAGGAGCCGGTGCCCGTCGTCCTGGACTACCTGCGCCCCGGCGACATCGTGGCGCACTGCTACACCGGCAAGCCGAACGGCATCCTCGACGGCGACCAGGTGCACCCCGCCGTCATGGCGGCCCGGGAGCGCGGCGTGCTGTTCGACTCCGCGCACGGCAAGAGCAACCTCAGCTTCGACGTGGCGCGCCGGGCGATAGCCGACGGATTCCTGCCCGACATCCTCAGCTCCGACACCAGCGCCCGCAACTGGCGCGGCCCGGTGTTCGACCTGCTCACCAGCATCTCCAAGCTGGTCGCGCTCGGCGCGCCGCTGGAGGAGTGCATCCGGCGGGCCACCGTCGCCCCCGCACAGCTGCTCGGGCTCGACACCGAGGGCTACGGCCGCCTGGTGGTCGGCGGACGGGCCGACGTCACGGTCGTCGACTGGACCGACGAGGTCACCCTGCCCGACGCCGCGGGCAACACCATCCTCGCGCCGCGCCTGGAGCCGACCGTCGTGCTGCACGCGGGCGCCGAGGTCGAGATCACGCCGTGGCGCGGTCTGCCGTCGGCGTGAGACGCCCGCCCGTCCCGGGGAGGATGCGATGACCATCGGTGACGTCCACCTCCTGCGGCGCCAACTGCGTGCGGCCCTGACGGCGGCAGAACCCGCCGTCGGTACGTTCGTCAAGCTGGCGTCGCCCGACGTGGTGGAACTGGCCGAGGCGGCCGGGTTCGCGTTCGTGGTCGTCGACCTCGAACACTCCACCCTCACCGAGCAGAACGCCGTCGACCTGGTGCGGCACGCCCACGCCTGCGGCCTGCCGGCCCTGGTCCGCGTGCCCGAGGTGGACGCCGCCGCCGTCAACCGGCTCCTGGAAGCCGGGGCGGCGGGGATCCAGCTGTCCATGCTCACCCGCGTCGCCCAGGCCGAGGAACTCTTGGCGACGACCCGTTTCGCACCCGCCGGCCGCCGCTCGGTCAGCCTGGCCAACCGGGCCGCCCGCTTCGGTGCGGTCCCGTTGGCCGCCTTCCTGGGCGCCGAGCAGGACGACCCACCGGTACTGGTCGGCCAGATCGAGACGGCGGTGACCGATCCTCTGCCGGATCTGGTCGCCGCTCTCGATGTGTGCTTCGTCGGCAGCACCGACCTCGCCGTCGACCTGGGCCTGTCGGCCGACCCCGCGGTGCTGCGCGCCGCGGTGGACGGCGTGCGCGAGGCCGCCCGTTCGGCGGCGGTGGCGTTCGGCGGCTGGGTGCCGTCCCGGGGCGCCGCGGCGGACCTGGGCCTGAGTGACGCCGACTACCTGGTCGTCGGCTCGGACCTGCAGATGTTGGCGACCGCCCTGCGGACGGCCGCCGGAGAGGAGAACCAGTGACCACACGCAACGCGGCCCTGTTCAGCACCGTCCTCAACTGGGACGAACTGCCGGTGACCCAGGTGCGGCCGGGCGTCCGCCGTCGCGTCTACGCGACGGACGAGATGATGATCTGCCACCACGAACTCGACGTCGGCATGACCCTCAACCCGCACCGGCACGAGGACTTCGACCAGCTGGTCCATATCGCCGAGGGGCGTGCGAACTACTACGTGGACGGTGTCGCGCACGACATGCGTGCAGGGTCGTTCCTGCTGGTCCCTCGGGGCAGCGAGCACTACGTGGAGCCGACCGAGGCACCCTGCGTGAACATCGACTTCTTCGTCCCGCCACGGGCCGACCTGCTTCCCTGACCGAAGAAGGCTGATCATGGCCCCATCGACGACCAGCGCCGTCACCTTGGACATCAACGGCGAGAGGTACGCACTGTGCGTCGACCACCGCACCACCGTGCTCGATGTCCTGCGTGAGCGCCTCGATCTGACCGGCACGAAGAAGGGCTGCGACCAGGGGCAGTGCGGTGCCTGCACCGTTCTGCTCGACGGTCGCCGGGCCGTGGCCTGCCTCCAGCTCGCGGTGGCGGCCGAGGGTCGCGAGATCACCACCGTCGAAGGTCTCGCGGACGGCGACCGACTGCACCCGGTGCAACAGGCGTTCCTCGATCTCGACGGCTACCAGTGCGGCTACTGCACACCCGGGCAGATCTGCTCGGCCGTCGCGGTGATCGAGGAACACGCGGCGGGCTGGCCCAGCGCCGTCACCGGTGACGTCCGCCTCGAAGCCGGGCCGCCGCCGTTGACCGCGGAGGAGATCCGCGAGCGGATGAGCGGCAACCTGTGCCGCTGCGGCGCGTACGTGGCCATCGTCCAGGCGGTCGCACGCGCGGCCGGGACCGAGAGCACGAGGCCGGCGGCATGAAGGAGTTCGGATACCAGCGCGCGCACGACGTCTTTGGCGCCCTCGCCCTGCTCGACGCCGACCCGGACGCCCGCTTCCTCGGGGGCGGCACCAACCTCGTCGACCTGATGAAGACCGGCGTCGAGCGGCCCGCCCGGCTCGTCGACGTACGCGCGCTGCCCCTTGACCGAGTCGAGTCGACGGACAACGGCGGCCTGCGTATCGGCGCGACCGTGACCAACAGCGATCTTGCCGCGCACCCCGAAGTCCGAAGCCGCTACCCGGCGTTGACCCAGGCGGTGTTGGCCGGCGCCTCGGGGCAGCTGCGCAACATGGCCACGGTCGGCGGGAACCTGCTCCAGCGCACCCGCTGCGGCTACTTCGCCGACGTGAGCAAGCCCTGCAACAAGCGCGTCCCCGGCAGCGGTTGCCCCGCCGTCGAGGGCGAGCACCACAACCACGCCATCCTGGGCGCCTCCGAGCACTGCGTGGCCACCCACCCCTCCGACATGGGCGTCGCGCTGACGGCCTTCGACGCCGTCGTCTCGTACGAAACGGCCGACGGGCCGGGCGAGTTGTCGCTTGCCGAGTTCTACCGGCCGGTGGGTGACACCCCGCACCGGGAGACCGCGCTGCCGCCGGGAGCGCTGATCACCGGCGTCACCCTGCCGCCCGCCCCCGTCGCCGCCAACTCCCGTTACCGCAAGGTGCGCGAGCGTGCCTCGTACGCCTTCGCGATCGGCTCGATCGCCGCCGCGCTCGACATCGAGGACGGTGTCGTACGCGAGGTGCGCCTGGCCTTCGGAGCGGTCGCGTCCCGGCCGTGGCGGGCCCGGACGGCCGAACGCGTGCTGACCGGGGCACCGGCGAACGCCGAGACCTTCGCGGCCGCCGCGGCCGCCGAACTGGCCGCCGCGAAACCGCTGCCACACAACGGATACAAGGTGACCCTCATGCGCAACCTCGTGGTGGCCGTCCTGACCGAACTCGCCGAGGAGGCCGCCGCCCGATGACCGGAGCAGCATCCAGGGCCGCGCCGGTGCGGGGCGCTGTCGGCGCCCCGCACACCCGTGTGGACGGCCGGGACAAGGTCACCGGAGCCGCACGCTACGCAGCGGAGATCCCCTTCGCCGAACTCGCCCACGGCTGGCTGGTGTTGTCCACCATCGCCCGTGGTCGCGTCCGCTCGCTGGACACCGCCCCGGTCCTCCGGATGCCGGGGGTGCTCACCGTCCTGCACCACGGCAACGCCCCGCGCGTCGACAACGACTACATGACCCTGCTGGGCGTGCCACCGGACCCGACCGTGGCGCTCTTCCAGCGCGACCGGGTGCCGTACCTGGGCTGGCCGGTGGCCGTGGTCGTCGCCGAGACCTCCGAGCAGGCCAGGGAGGCCGCCGAGGCGCTGATCGTGCACTACGAGCGTCAACCGCACGACGTCGAGTTCTCCGGATCGCGTCCGGACACCTACCCCCTGGACACCTACGAGCCGGCGGTGGTGGAGAAGGGCGACCTCGCAGCTCAACTCGCCGCGTCCGCCGTCCTCGTGGACGCGGAGTACACCACGCCGGAGGAGCACCCCCACCCGATGGAGCCGCACGCGGCTACGGCCCGCTGGGACGGCGGTCGGCTCGAAGTCGTCGACTCCAACCAGGGCACCGCCAATGTCGCGAGCGAACTAGCCAAGCTGTTCTCGCTCGACGCGTCCGCGGTGCGGGTGCGCTCCGAACATGTCGGCGGCGGTTTCGGGTCCAAGGAACACGTCCGGGCGCACCAGGTGGCCGCCGCGATGGCCGCGGCCGTCCTGCGGCGGCCGGTCCGCGTCGTTCTGACACGACGTCAGATGTTCTCGCTCGTCGGTTACCGCAGCCCCACCCTCCAGCGCGTCAGGCTCGGCGCCGACGCCGACGGGCGGCTGCGCGTCCTCGAACACCGTTCCCTGAACCTCACCTCGAGCATGCACGACTGGGTCGAGCCGTGCACTCAGGGGGCGCGGGTGATGTACGACGCCGACGCCCACCACACCTCGCACCGGGTCGTACGGCTGGACGTGCCGACCCCGACCTGGATGCGCGCCCCGGGCGAGGCACCGGGCTCGTTCGCGCTGGAGTCGGCGCTCGACGAACTCGCCGAGAAGTGCGGCCTGGACCCGATCGAACTGCGCGTACGCAACGAGCCCCGGGTGGGTCCGGTGTCCGGGCTGCCCTTCAGCCCCCGCAGACTGCTCGCCTGCCTCCGGGAGGGCGAGCGCAGGTTCGGCTGGGCGGACCGGGATCCGCGCCCCTGCCTGCGCCGGGACGGGCGCTGGCTGCTGGGCACCGGCATGGCGGCGGCCTCCTTCCCGGCCATGGCCGTGCCCGCGACGGCGGCAGTGACGGCCGAGGCGGACGGCGGCTTCACCGTGCGGGTCAACGCGGCCGACATCGGGACCGGGGCGCGGACCGCGCTCACCCTGATCGCGGCCGACGCGCTGAGGGCGTCCCCCGGCCGGGTCCACGTGCGCCTGGGCGACAGCGACTTCGGCCAGGCGGGGCCCGCCGGAGCGTCCATGGGCACCCGCTCCTGGGGATGGGCGGTCACGGTCGCGGCGGGGGAACTGCGGGAGCGGCTGGCCTCGGGTGCTGTCGTCCCGCCGGAGGGGATCACGGTGCGGTCGGACACCGCCGAGGCAGTCCGGGCCATCGCACGCACGGAACGGCACGCTTTCGGGGCGCAGTTCGCCGAGGTCGCGGTCGACGTCGGCACCGGCGAGGTGCGCGTGCGGCGCATGCTCGGCGTCTTCGCCGCGGGCCGGATCGTCAACCCGCTCACGGCGCGCAATCAGCTCGTCGGCGGGATGACCTGGGCCATCTCCATGGCCCTGCACGAGGAGGCGGTCCGGGACCGGGCCACGGGCGGCCTGGTCGGCGCCGATCTGGCGGGCTACCACTTCGCGGCCCACGCCGACGTCCCGCTCATCGAGGTGGACTGGGTGGACGACCCCGACCCGGACGACCCGGTCGGAATCAAGGGCATCGGCGAGATCGGGATCGTGGGCGCGGTGGCGGCGATCGCCAACGCGGTGTGGCACGCGACCGGCGTACGTCACCGTCAGCTGCCCATCCGGCCCGACCGCGTGCTCCTCGCCGGAGCCACGGATGCCTGACCTCACCGAGGGCTGAGGACGGCCGGGCCATGCTCCAGCGGTTCGGGGCCGGCCGTGTGAGCCGTCGAAGACCTCCGTTGATGGACGCCTCCCACGACAGAAAGCCGGCCCCCCGCCTCCGCGGTGGGCCGGCTTTCTGCGTCGGCGCGTGGGTCAGCCCCCGTTGGGTGTGCCGTCCGAGGTGCCCAGCCGCTGCGACAGCGCGCGGGTGGTCTCCAGCAGGGCCTGGGCCATCGGCGACTTGACGTCGTCGGGGACGGTCGCCGTCGTGCCGACGACCGCGAGCGTCCCGCTGATCGTGTCGCCCTCGAAGATCGGCGCCGCGATGGTGCGGACCCCGTTGACGGCGGGGGAGTTGACCGACAGCCCGTGCTGCCGGATGGCGGCGAGCTCCTCGGTGAGCTCGGCCGACTTGAGGACCGAACGCGGCAGCGTCGGTACCTGGTCCGGGGGCAGGAACGTGAGGAAGATCCGTCCCTGCGCCGAGGACGTCAGGTCGAGACGCGAGCCGACCCGGACGCTGATGCGCACCATGTGGGCGGTGTTGTCCACCGAGCGCACCACGGTCGGCGACTCGCCGTCCCACACCGACAGCACGATCGTCTCGTCGATGCGCCGGACCAGCTCCTCCATGTACGGCTCGGCGGCGGCGACGATCGGCAGGCCGGCCCGCGCGGCCGCGGCGAGCGTGAGCACCTGGGGGCCGAGGGAGTAGAGCGAGGTGCGCTCGTCGTAGCGCAGCAGGTTCGCCGCCCGCAGCGCCTTCGTGTAGCGGTGCGCGGTCGCCTTGCTCGCCCCGAGACGCGCGGTGATCTCATTGAGACTCATGTGCGGCTTGCCGACCGTGAACGAGCCGAGGATCAGCGCCGCACGCTGCACCGTCTGGATGGTCGGCGCGGTCGTCTCGGGACCGCCTTGCTCGCCGGTGCCGGGCTGGGCCTTGGTGGCCATGGATTCCTGCTCCTGTCCCGTCGTACTTAGTAAGGTGGTAAGACGTTGAATGGAACGTCGTATTGGATAGCGTAACGGTGAGGGCTGTGCAAATGTGAGCCAGATCGCCAACTCGGTGCGACGACCTCACGCATCGGAGGAGTGCCCCGGAGTGAGCGAGCGTGCCGGGTCGAGCAGGGAGGCGATGTGGTTGACGGCGAGGGCCGCCTCGCCGAAGCCGATCGAGATGAGGCTGACCTTGCCGTCGTGGTCGGAGATGTCGCCGGCCGCGAAGACGCGCTGCCGGTTCGTACGCATGGTGCGGTCGACGAGGATGCGTCGGCGGCGCAGCTCCAGTCCCCACTGCTCGATCGGGCCGAGATCGGCGATGAAGCCGAGTGCGGCGACGACCGACTGGGCGGGCAGGCTGATCCGGTCGCCGTCCGGGCCCGCGACCACGACCTCCGACACCGACGCGTCGACAGCCCCGTCGCCGGAGATCTTCTCGACCTCGTAGGGCGTCAGGACCCGCACGGACGATGCGTGCACCTGCTCGACGGTGCGCTCGTGGGCCCGGAACCGCGTACGCCGGTGCACGAGCGTCACCGACGAGGCGATCGGCTCCAGCGACAGCGCCCAGTCCAGCGCCGAGTCCCCGCCGCCGACCACCACGACGTCCTGTCCGGCGAGTTCGTCCAGCCGCGGCACGAAGTACCGCAGCCCCCGGCCCAGGTACTCGGAGCCCACCGGGAGCTCTCGGGGGACGAAATTGCCGATCCCGCCGCAGACGAGCACCGCCCCCGCGGTGATCCGCGCGCCGGCGTCGGTGGTGGCGACGATGCCCTCACCCGCGTCGTCGAGGCGGGTGACCCCGTGCCCGAGCAGGTAGGTCGGGTTCCATCGCCCCGCCTGCTCGGCCAGCCGGTCCACCAGGTCCTGGCCGCGGACGGCGGGGAAGCCGGCCACGTCGTAGACGAGCTTCTCGGGGTACAGCGCGGCGATCTGGCCGCCCACCTCGGGCAGCGCGTCGGCGACGGCGACGCTCAGGCCGCGGAAGCCGGCGTAGTACGCGCCGTACAGCCCGGTCGGGCCGGCGCCGATGACGAGCAGGTCGACGGTGACCTCGGGGCCGGCGCCCGTGGCGGCCGGGAGGCCGCTCACGCTCCCACCTCGGGGTGGTCGTGGCCGACCCGGCCGACCTTGCGTGCGCCGCCGGGCGACCCGAGGGGTTCCGCTTCGACGATGGGGAGCGTGAAGAACTCGGCGTTGATGCGCTCAGCCTGCTGGGCCTCGGCCGGCAGGTCCTCGTGGTGGAAGATCGAGATCTGCGGGCAGACGGGTTCGCACCGCCCGCACTCGACGCATTCGTCGGGCTGGATGTAGAGCATCCGGTCGCCCTCGTAGATGCAGTCGGCCGGGCACTCCTCCATGCATGACTTGTCCATGATGTCGAGACATGCCTGAGTGATGACGTACGGCACGGGCTTCTTGCCCTTCACACGGTCGCACAGTATGCGAGATGGCGTCTTCTAATGCGGAACGTGGAATGCATGATGACGGCGTCGGTCCGGGGTGTCAACCATCAGGCGATTGCTTGACATCGCCGCGTGTGCTAGGAGAAGCTGATGCGACATACGAGATGGCGTCTCACAGCGCGCCACTCGGGTCGGGACTTGTGAGAGGCATACGCCGTAATGGGAAGCAACCCCCGGACCGTCCCAGCGCCGATGATCGTCGAGGACTGGGACCAGCTCACCTTCCGGGTCAACCGCGAGGCCTACCGCAGCGCGGAGATCTTCACCCGGGAACGCGGCTGGGTATGGACACACACCTGGCTCTACCTCGGCCATGAGACCGAGATCCCCAACCCCAACGACTTCAAGGTCCGCACCCTCGGCGGCCGGCCGCTGATCTTCTGCCGGGACACCGCCGGCGAAGTACACGCGTTCCTGAACTCCTGCCCGCACCGCGGCACCGTGCTGTGCCGCGAGAGCGAGGGCTCGACCAGGCTCTTCCAGTGCTTCTACCACGCCTGGACATTCCGCAACAACGGTGACCTCGCCGCCATCCCCGACGCCGACGCGTACGAGTCGACCGACGAGTTCAAGGCGTCCATGGGGCTGCGCGGTGTCCCGCGCCTGGAGATCCACGAGGGGTACGTCTTCGTCGCCTTCGACCCCGACGTCCCACCGCTGCTCGAACACCTCGGCGACGCGGCCGACTACATGACGATGATCGAACAGCAGCACGTCGGCGGCATGACCACACTGCCCGGCACGCAGCAGTACAGCGTGCGGGGCAACTGGAAACTCGCCGTCGAGAACGCGATGGACGGCTACCACTTCGCGCCGACCCACAACACGTTCGTGGGCTACCTGCGCGAGAGCGGCTTCGCCGTCACCGACGACAACCAGTACGCGTACAACCTCGGCAACGGCCACGGGTTGCTGGTCCTGACCGGGCACGGCGGCCGGATCAGCATGCTCTGGGAACCGCGCTTCGGCGAGGACGAGCGCGAGCGCACCGAGCAGCACCGGGCCGAGATGACGGAGCGGCTGGGGGAGAAGCGGGCGCACTACGTGGCCGACGAGAGCCACATCCTGTTCGTGTTCCCGAACCTGCTGCTGTTCGACATCGAGGGCCTGTCGATCCGGCAGCTGGAGCCGGTGGCGCCCGACCAGACCGACGTGCGTGCCTGGCAGCTGGTCCCCCGTAACGAGGACCCGGCCGCGCGCGCCCTGCGCATGAAGACGGTCGTCAGCTTCGTCGGCCCGGGCGGGCTCGCCACGCCGGACGACATCGAGGCGTACGAGGCGGTCCAGCGCGGCATCCAGGCCACGGCGGGCACCGCCGTGCCCGAGCTGGACTACAGCGACATGTCGCGCGGCATGGCCGACGAGGTCAAGGGCGCGCAGGGCAGATCGACCGACGAAGGTGCGATGCGGGGCTTCTGGCGGCACTGGATCGAGGCCGTCGGCCTCGACGACGGCCTCGCCGTCCACGGCGACCGCCCGGCGTCCTTCCTCGAAGGCAGGGACGTGCGATGACCGCGATCACCAACACCCACTCCGTGCAGTGCCAGGGACGCACCATCACCCGGCCAGAGGTGGAGGACTTCCTCTACGCCGAGGCGGACATCCTCGATCACTGGGACTACGACGGCTGGCTGGCCCTCTTCGAGCCCGGCGCCCGCTACGAGATCCCGACCACCGACTACCGCCCCGGCTGGTCGCCGCACGAGACCGGGTCCTTCGTCGACGACGACTGGGACCTGATCCTCGCCCGCGTCAAGCGTCTGAAGTCCCGCAAGGCCCACGCCGAGAACCCGCACTCGCGCACGCACCGGCTGGTCTCCAACGTGCGGCTGTCCGAGCACACGGAGGACTCCTTCCGGGTGGCGGCGTCCTTCGTGGTGCACCGCGCCCGCGACGGCCACTTCGACGCCTACGTCGGCTGGTACGAGCATGTGCTGGTGCCGACCGCGGACGGACTGCGGTTCCGCCTGCGGCGCTCGGTCCTGGGCCATGAGTCGCTGGCGGCAGGCGCCCGGCTCAGCTTCATCCTCTAGCCGGCGACGGACGGTGACCCGATGATCCGACACACCCTCTCCTTCCGCTTCGCCGACGGAATCGACCAGGCCACACGCGAGTCCGTGCTGGCCGAGCTGCGCACCTTCCCGGACCGGTACCCGGCCATGCGCGGCTTCGTCCTCGGCGAGAACATCAGCACCCGCGACCGGACCTTCACCCACACCATGGCCGTCGACTTCGACAGCCGCGACGACCTGCTCGCCTATCTCGGCAGCGAGTCCCACGAGAGCTTCGTGCACACCCGCTGGCGACCGGTCATCGACCGGCAGGCCATCACCTCGTTCGAGTACGCCGAGCGTCCCTCGCTCGCTGCAGGAAGGACATCCCCAGTGAGCACCCGCCCGCAGGCCCCGTACGGCATGGAGTACGCCCGGATCGAGGTTCCGGACATGCAGGCCACGATCGACTTCCTCGAGTACCACGTCGGGCTGCAGCTGGAGCAGCGTACGGACGAGTACGCCTACCTGCGCGCCGACATCGAGCACCACGCGATCGAGCTGATCCACGCGCCCGAGCGCACCGACGGGTGGACGACCGCGGTCGGCTACAGCGTGGCGAGCGAGGAGGTCCTCGAACAGCTGCACAAGAGCGTCCTCGACGCCGGCCTGGAGGTCCTTCAGCTCCAGGAGCGGCAGCAGGCGCTGTGCGAGAACGGCTTCGCGGTGAAGGACCCCAACGGCCTCATCATCGAGCTGTTCACCGAGTTCCAGGAGTACGCCGAGCCGCCGCACATCGAGATCCGGCCGCTCGACCTGGTGCACCCCTTCATCGCCACCGCGAAGTACCAGGAGACGCAGGACTTCTACCAGAACGTCCTGAAGTTCGTGCCCTCGGACTACGTCGTCGGCTCGACCACGTTCTTCCGCGGCGAGAACCGCTACCACCACAGCCTCGCGGTGCAGAACAACAAGGAGCACTACGTCGCGCACCTGTGCTTCGCGATGAAGAGCCTCGACCACGTCATGCGGATGCGCGCCCGCGCGCTGTACAAGGGCGCGCCGATCGCCTCCGACATCGTCAACCACTCGGCGTCGACGTCGATCGCGTTCTACCTGCACGACACGCGCTTCGGCCCGCGGTTCGAACTGTGCGACCGGCACCGGGTGTTCACGCCGGAGGAGCACGAGACGCACCGGGCCCGCAGGATGCCGGCCGACCCGCGCAACATCGACGTGTGGCGTCCGGCGTCCGACGACTGGGGACGTTTTTGAGCCGGCAGCTGCCCTTGAGACAGCAGTTGCTCGACGTCCTGCACCTGCTCGACGCGACCCCCGCTCCACGCGGCAGGGAGCGGACGGCGGCCCACCGGCTGCGCGCCTGGTGCGCGCAGCGGTGGCCGCACGTCGAGTGGCAGGTGGCGGAGCACGGCCCCGCGGGTGGCAGCCTGATCGCCACGCACGGGGCCGGGCCGCTGCTGTACTCCCACCTCGACACGTCGCTGGACGACGGCGGGGCGGACAACCAGCTCGTCACCGGCAGTGCGGCACCCGTCGCCCCGCTCGGCGTGGACGGCGACGTGGTGGCCGGCTTCGGTCTCGGGGTCGCCCGCGGGCCCGCGGCGGCCGCGCTCGTCGCGTTCGCCGAGGCGGGCGCCGGGCGGCTGCTGCTCGCCGGCTCCGGGACGCACCGCCGCACCGGCGGGATCACCGGCCTGGAGGCCTACGCCGACGCGTACCCGCTGCCGCACTCGGCGATCGTCGCCAAGTGCGGCCCCCCCACCCTGCTGTGCCACGAGCCGGGCGCGCTCTACCTGACCGTCCGGGTGACCGGCCGCTCCGGCGCCGCGATGGCGGCGGAGTCGGCCACGCCGCCCGGGGGAGTTGTCACCTTCGCCGGCGTCGTCCTGGACGAGCTGGCCCGCTGGCGCACGGCCTACCTGGCCGCCGACCCGCGGGAGGGGCAGACCGGCCGGGCGTGCGGCATCGGCGCGATCAGCGGGGGATGGCCGGACAAGCCGGACCTGCTGCCGGCCCAGCTGCGGATCGATCTGTACGTCGTCACCGGTGACCCGGTGGAGCCGAAGGTACTTGCGGACGAGCTGGCCGACCGGCTGCGGGCACGGTGTGCGCAGTCAGAGCTGCGGGACTGCGCGGTCGAGGTGGAGGCCGAGCCGGTCGCGGCAGCCGCGGCGACGCCGGCCGACGCCCCGGTGGTGAAGGCCGCCCAGGCCGCCTGGCTCGACGAGTTCGGTACGCGGCCACCGCCGATCACCGGCTGGACGGGCTCGACCGACGGCGTCGTACTGCGCGCCCGCGGCCTCGACACCGTACGCCTCGGCCCGCAGGCGAAGCCGGCCGCCGACGATCCGCGGCGCGACGCCCTGTCGTTGGCGCAGCTGACCGCCTACGCGCGCATCTACCGCAGGCTGTTGACCGAACTGCCGGCGTAGCGCCGCGGGTCCCGGCGTTGCCCGGACCTTTCGTTTCACTCAGCGAACAACCACGCAGCGAACAACCAATCAGCGAACAACCAATCAGCGCAGGGCGCGTTCCCCCTGCAGAAAAGTGGGCGGGCGGATGGACAAGGTGGCCGTCTCCGCGGCCGAGGCGGTGGCGGACGTCCTGGACGGGGCGTCCCTCGCCGTCGGCGGCTTCGGGCTCAGCGGAATTCCGGGGATCCTGATCCAGGCCCTGTACGACACCGGAGTCACAGGACTCGACGTCGTCTCCAACAACTGCGGGGCGGGGGATTCCGGCCTCGCCGTGCTGCTCACCGCGGGCCGGATATCCCGGGTCACCGGCAGCTACATCGGCGGTAACAAGGAGTTCGCCCGCCAGTACCTGGGCGGCGAGATCGAGCTGGAGCTGATCCCGCAGGGCACCCTCGCCGAGCGGCTGCGCGCCGGGGGCTGCGGCATCCCGGCCTTCTACACCCCGGCCGGGGTCGGCACCCAGGTCGCCGACGGCGGGCTGCCCTGGCGCTACGACGGTCAGGGCGGCGTCGCCGTCGCCTCACCGGCCAAGGAGGTCCGCGCGTTCGGCGACGTCGAACACGTCCTGGAACACGGCATCACCACCGACTTCGCCCTGGTGCGGGCGGTGAAGGGCGACCGGCACGGCAACCTCGTGTTCAACAAGTCCGCCCGCAACTTCAACCCCCTCGCTGCCATGGCGGGCCGCATCGCGATCGCCGAGGTGGAGGAGCTGGTCGAACCGGGGGCGATCGACCCCGACCAGGTCCACCTGCCGGGGATCTTCGTCCAGCGCGTGGTGGCCCTGAGCACCGAGCAGGCCGCCGACAAGAAGATCGAGAACCTCACGGTGACATCCAGGGAGGTGCGGGTCTGATGGCCTGGACACGGGACGAGATGGCCGCCCGCGCGGCCCGCGAACTGCGCGACGGCGAGTACGTCAACCTCGGCATCGGGCTGCCGACCCTGATCCCCAACCACCTCCCCGAGGGCGTCCACGTCGTGCTGGAGTCGGAGAACGGCATCCTCGGCACCGGCCGTTTCCCCTACGAGGACGAGGTCGACCCGGACCTGATCAACGCGGGCAAGGAGACCGTCACCGTCCTGCCCGGTGCGGCCTTCTTCGACTCCGCGCTGTCGTTCGGCATGATCCGCGGCGGGCACATCGACGCGGCCGTGCTCGGCGCCATGCAGGTCTCCGAGCGGGGCGACCTCGCCAACTGGGCGATCCCCGGCAAGATGGTGACCGGTATCGGCGGTGCCATGGACCTGGTGCACGGTGCCCGCCGGGTGATCGTCACCATGACCCACACCGCCAAGGACGGCACCCCGAAGATCGTGCCGGAGTGCGACCTGCCGCTCACCGGGAAGGGCTGCGTGGGGCGGATCATCACCGACCTCGGCGTCCTCGACGTCACCGACGACGGCCTGGTCCTCGTCGAGACCGCCCCCGGCGTCATCGTCGACGAGATCACCGCGAAGACGGCGGCGAAGGTGCTCATTCCCTGACGACCTCGCCGCCCACAAGGGGGCCCTTCGCCCACGGCACCGGCGACGAGTACCAAGACGTGGCCCGCCCGCACGACCATGCTGTCGGCCGGTCGACACTCGCCATCCTGCGCGACCGTCGACCGGCTTTTGCGTGTCCGGCCCGGCGACCGGGATCGTGGCCGGACAGGCGGTCGCCGTCGCCGAGGCATCGGTCGCGGCCTCCGGCGGCGCCGAACTCGCCCACGACGGCCGGTGCCCCTTCGCCGCTCAACCACGCCAGCTCCTCGGTGCCGGCGGGACACTGCTGCCCGCCTGCGCTCGCGGGCGTCTTCGCCATGACAGACGACCGCCGCAGCCAGGGGTCACCCTGGCTGCGGCGGTCGGGAGTTGTCTTCACCGCGAGGGAACGGCGTCACACTCCCCAGTCGTCGTTGACGGTGACGGCGTCGGTGATGCGGAAGCGGCCGCCGGGCACCAGGGGCGTGGTGGGCTCACCCATCACGACGACGTGCTTGCCGAACTGAGGGGCCAGCGGTCGGCCGACGTCGCGCTTGAGCCACAGACGCAGCAGGTGCCGGCGGCGCTCCGGTTCCGGGTGGTCGTCGTAGCTGGTGCGCGAGTGCAGTGCGGCGTAGTTGAGCAGCCACTGCACGTCCCCCGGCTGGAAGTCCATGTCGATCGGCAGGCCGGGCTCCTGCGAGATCTCGTCGAAGAGGGTGATGGCCGCGGCCTGATCGGGCGTCAGCTGGGGAACCCCGGGGTACTCCTGGGCACTGAAGATCATCGAGTTGCCCGCGTAGGTGCTGAAGATGCCGTCGACGTGGCTGATGATCGGCGAGGTGTACGTGAGTTCCGGGGAGTCGGGGTCCTGGCGCCGCCAGTCCCAGTGGTAGGTGTCGAAGAGCCGCGCGGCGAGGTCCGGCCGGCGGCGCAGCATCTCGTTGTAGATCGTGGTGCCGCTGACCAGGCTGGAGGCTCCGCCCTCCTTGGCACCGCGCAGGCACATGAGGGCGACGACGTCGGAGCTGTCGGAGTGGAACGGCAGTCGGTCGCGTACGCGGGAGGGCAGCGCACCCTCGTCGGACAGCGTCATGTTCGACGTGGCGATCACGTGGTCGAGCAGGTCACCCCTCTGGTTCTGCCCGATCGGCTGGCCCAGGTGCAGGCCCATGATGAAGAAGATGGCCGCGGCCATGGGGTCGCCGTACTCCTCGGTGCGCAGACCACGCACCAGGATGAAGCCCCGGCCGGCGTCCATCTGGTCGGCGCACTTGTCGTTGAGGGCGCGACAGGCGTCGAGCGGGTAGTCGGCGGCGGTGACGGTGCGCAGGTCGGGGTCGTCGGCGACGAAGCGCCGTCCCAGCTCTTCCAGCTCGGTGCGCTCGGCGTCGCTGAGTACGTGGATCCAGTCGCTGGACTTCGACAGCTCGTCGCCGCGCCAGGCGGACGGTCCGGAGATCGGCTGGAGGCCGACAGTGGTGGTCACGATGCACTCCTCGAAAAAGTGTGGTGGAAAGGCCCGTCGGCGAACACACGACGGATGACGAACGTCGACGGACGACGAACGTTTCGGTCTGGCGGGGGCTCGTCGCGCGGCGACGAACGGCACTCAGAACGGGGTCTGAGGCTCGCCGACAGCCGTGCCGGGGCGCAGCCCCTCCCGGGGCGGGAAGTAGCTGAGCGGCTCGTCGTACGTCCGGCGGCCGGCGCACGACACGAGCAGGACGCCGATCAGAGCGACTGGCCTCATGCTGATCCCGTCCTTTCGAGAAGTGCCTCCACCATAGGAGACGTCCGAGTCTCGGTCAATGGGCGAGATGCCGTCTCGTGATGCAGTACGACTGTGTGCAGCCGTCGCTCAGCGGCCGGCGGCCAGTGCCGCGAGGACGGCGCGGGTGAGGCGGGCGACGTAGGCGTCGTCGGTGGGCCCGCCGACCGCGAGCATCCTGAAGTACAGCGGGGCGCCGAACAGGTCGACGGCCAGGCCCATGTCGATGTCGGGCGGCAGCTCGCCGCGGTCGATCGCCTGGTGCAGCAGCGTCGCCACCGCGGCGCGCCGGGGAGCGAGGACCGCCTCGTGGAGCGCCTCGCTGAGCGAGGGGTTGCGGGCCGACTCGGCCACCAGGTCGGGGATGATCCGGCCGACGAGCGGATGGCTGAGGTCGGCCATGGTGTCCCGGACGAACCGTTCGACATCGTCGTGCAGGGAGCCGGAGTCGGCTGTCGCGGGGAGGTGTTCGGCGGCGGCCTCGGAGACCAGCTCCACCACCATCGCCTCCTTGGAGGGCCAGCGGCGGTAGAGGGCCGCCTTGCCGACGCGGGCCCGGCGGGTCACGGCCTCCATCGACATCCGGGCGAACCCGGTCTCGGCCAGCTCCTCGAACACCGCCCGTCTGATCGTCTCGGTCACGGACTCCCGCAGGACCGCGGAGCCCGTGGCTCTGCGCTCGACGTCGTCGCGGCTGGTCGATTCCACTGCGCGAGATTAGCACCGGACGGAACGGTTGCGTTCCGTCCGGGCCGGGTGTACGTTCCGCGCAGAACGGAACGGACCTGTTCCGTTCCGCCTTGGGAATGGGGGTCCCGGTGACGTTCCTCTTCGACGACGCGGCGTTCGCCTTCCAGGCTCTGCGCACGGCCGGGCACGCCGCCTACGCGGGCGCCGATCTCGGCGAGGTGCTGGCCGTCTGCCGCAACATCCCCGACGGGGACGAGGCGGCCTGGTGCCGGGAGTGGACCGCCGTCGGCGAACGCCTCCACCAGGTGGGTGCCGAGGCGCTCGCGGCCGGCCACCGAGTCAGCGCCCGCGAGGCCCTCCTGCGGGCCTCGAACTACTACCGGACCGCGGACTTCTTCCGTGTGGAGGACCGGGACTCCGACCCCGAGTCGGCCCGCCTGGCCCGGTACTCGCGGCAGGCTTTCGCCCAGGCGGCGAACCTGTTCGACACACCGGTCGTGCCCCTGCGGATCCCCTACGAGGACACGAGCCTCCCGGGATACCTGTTCCTCGCGGACGACACGGGCCGTCGCCGGCCCACCGTGATCCACCACGGCGGCTACGACTCCACCCTGGAGGAGCTGTACTTCATGGTGGCCGGCGGGGCGCTGCGCCGCGGCTACCACGTCCTCGCCTTCGAAGGACCAGGCCAGCAGTCCGTCCGTCGGGAGCAGGGCCTGGTCTTCCGGCCGGACTGGGAACACGTGGTCACCCCCGTGGTGGACCACGCCCTGAGCCGTCGGGAGCTGGACCCTGAGAAGCTCGTGCTGTTCGGCACCAGCTTCGGCGGACTGCTGGCCGCTCGGGCCGCCGCCTTCGAAGGCCGCTTCGCGGCGTGCGTGCTGCACAACGGCGTGTACGACTTCCACCAAGTGCCGCTCCGCGGCCTGCCGCCCCAGCTGGCCGAGTGGGTGACGGACGGCCGGGACGACATGGCCGGGCCCGCGCTGGCCGTCCGCATGGCCGAGAGCATCCAGGCGCGCTGGTTCGTCCGGCACGGTATGTGGGCCTTCGGCGCCAAGACACCCGCCGAGGCGCTGCGCGCCTGCGCGCCGTACCACCTCGACACCGCGGTCGAGCGGGTCACGTGTCCCACACTCGTCCTCGACGCGGAGAACGACGAGGCCTTCCGCGGCGAGCCCCAGCGCGTGCACGACGCCCTGCGCTGCGAGAAGGAACTGATGGTCTTCACCGCCGCCGAAGGGGCCGGCGAACACTGCCAGGAGGGCGCGGCGCTCCGCTTCCACCAGCGGGTCTTCGACTGGCTCGACGAACGTCTGGCCCGCGCATGACCGTCGGAACGGACACCAGGTCGGCCATGGCGGACGGCACCCGCCGCCGGGCCCGCGCCGTCCTGGCCATGCTGGCGCTCTTCATCGTCGTCAACGCCGCCGACAAGGCGGTACTCGGCCTGACCGCGGGCCCCATCAAGGACGACCTCGGGCTCTCCGCCACCGAGTTCGGCCTCATCGCCAGCAGCTTCTACCTCCTGTTCAGCCTCTCGGCCGTGTCGGTCGGCTTCCTCGGCGACCGCATCCGCCCCCGGCCCCTGCTCGCCGTGCTCGCCCTGGTCTGGGCGGTGGCGCAACTGCCGATCCTCCTCCCCGCCACCGGGTTCGGAGCGCTCGTCGCCACCCGGGTGGTGCTCGGTGCGGGCGAGGGGCCGGGCTTCCCGCTGGCCAACTACACGGCGTTCACCTGGTATCCGGAGAAGCGGCGTGCCCTGCCCTCGGCCGTCGTGGTCGCGGGCGGCGCGGGCGGCACCGTCCTGGCCGCCCCGCTGGTCGTCCTGGTCAGCAACACCCTCGGCTGGCGGGCCGCGTTCGGCCTGCTCGGGGCGGCCGGGCTGGTGTGGATGCTGGTCTGGCTGCGGATCGGCGGCGGCGGTCCGTACGCCGCACACCTGGGCCCCGAACCGGCAGGTGACGAAGCGTCGGCACAGCACGTCCCGGCGGTCACCGCCGACGGAGAACGCCCCGCCGTCCCCTTCCGGCGCATCGTCACCACGGGCACCTGGCTAGGGGCGACCTTCGCCACCTTCGCCGTCATGTGGACGCTCTCCTTGGGCTTCGCCTGGCTGCCGCTCTTCCTGGAGGACCAGGCGGGCTTCAGCGACGCGCAGATCAGCGGGATCGTCGGGCTGCCCGCCCTGTCCATGGCCGTCCTCGTCCTCACCGCGGGAGTCGTCGCGCACCGGCTGCTGCGGAAAGGGGTGTCCGCCCGGGTCGCGCAGGGACTGGTCGGCGCGCTGCTGCCACTCGTAGCCGGCGTGTGTCTGCTGCTCGTGACCCGGGCGGATCCCGCCGCTCTGCTGCCGCTGCTGATCGTGGCGTTCTCCGCGGGCAACGGACAGACCCCGCTGACCAACGCGGCGATCGCGGACATCTGCCCGGCCGGCCGGCGCAGCGCCGCCCTGGGACTGTCGTACGCCCTCGCCGCCCTGTCCAGCCTGCTCGCCCCCTATGTCACGGGGCGGATCATCGACGCGGCGCCCACCGAGGCCGTCGGCTACGGCCGGGCCTTCGACCTGGCCGCCTGCCTGCTGATCGCCGGTGCCGTGCTCTCTGCGCTCCTGATCCGGCCCGACCGGGACGCCCTCACCGTGCTCTCCGCACACCCGGCGACGTCCAGCGCGTCCGCCACGCCCCGCGCGTCCCGTGGTGCATCCAGCGCGTCCGGCCCGGACGCGGAGCCCTCAGCGAAGGAGTGACCCCCGATGCCCGTAGACATCGCCGTCGTCCACGGGGCGCGTACCCCGATCGGCCGGTACAAGGGCGCGCTGAGTTCGGCTCCCGCGCACCGGCTGGGCGCCCTCGTGATCCGTGAGGCGGTCGTCCGCGGCGGGCTGGACCTCGGCGCCGTGAACGAGGTCGTCCTCGGCTGCGTGGGCCAGGTGGGCCCCGACGCGTTCAACGCCCGGCGCGCGGCCCTGGCCGCCGGACTGCCGGTGACGACCACCGCGTACAACGTCAACCGGCTGTGCGGGTCCGGCCTGCAGGCCGTCTGGTCGGCCGCGCAGAGCCTCGCCCTCGGCGAGACCGATGTCGTCGTGGCGGGCGGCAACGAGTCGATGACCCGTCAGCCGCTGCTCGACTACAGCGAGCGAGCCCCCGACGAACTACCGGGCAAGCCGACCATCGACGGCACCGTCTCCCTGGTCACCGACCCCTTCGGGCGCTACCCGATGGGCATGACCGGCGAGGTGGTGGCGGACCGGTACACCGTCTCGCGGCAGCGCCAGGACCGGTGGGCCGCCGAGAGCCAGCGCCGGGCCGCCGTCGCCGTGGACGAGGGACGCTTCGAGGAGCAGATCGTGCCCGTGGCGACCCCGGGCGGTGTCGTCGAGCGGGACGAGCATCCCCGGCCCGGCACCACGCTGGAGAAGCTGGCCGGGCTGGCTCCCGTGTTCTCGCAGAACGGCACCATCACCGCGGGGAACTCCGCCGGCATCAACGACGGTGCCGCCGCCGTGCTGCTCATGCGCTCGGCCGATCTCAGCTCCGGCTTCGCACCGCTGTGCCGGCTGCGCGACGCGGTCGTCACCGCGCTGGAGCCGGAGATCATGGGCGTCGCACCGGCCGACGCGATCCACCGCCTGCTGCGTCGCAACGGCCTCACGCTCGACGAGATCGACGTCATCGAACTCAACGAGGCGTTCGCGGCCCAGGTCCTGGCCGTCATGGACGGACTCAAGCTCGATCCGGACCGCGTCAATCCGAACGGCGGGGCGATCGCCCTGGGCCATCCCATCGGCGCCACGGGCACCGTCCTGTTGCTCAAGGCGGCCCACGAACTGCGCCGGACCGGCGGCCGGCTGGCCGTGATCGCCCTGTGCATCGGCGGCGGCCAGGGCATCGCCGCACTGATCGAGAACCCGGGCGGGACCCGATGAACGCGTACGTCTGGGACCCCACGCCGGAGTTCACCGAACACGGCAACATCGCGGCCTTCTGCCGCAGGCACGGCATCGACGGTGGCTACCGCGCACTGCAGGCCAGGTCCGCCGCCGACCCCCCGTGGTTCTGGGAGCGCGCCCTGCCGGACATCGGCATCGTCTGGCACACGCCGCCGACGCGCGTGTGCGACGACACCGGGGGCATCGCCTTCACCCGCTGGTTCCCGGGCGGACGCACCAACCTCGTGGACTCCTGTCTCCACCGTCATCGGCGGCAAGGGCGCGGGCAGGCTCCCGCACTGCGTTGGGAACGGGAGGACGGCAGCAGGGGAGTCCTCACCTACGACGAGGTCGCCGCCCGCAGCGCCCGGGTGGCGGGCGGACTGCGCGCCCTCGGGGTCGTGGAGGGCGACCGGGTGGCCGGGTACCTGCCGCCCGGTCCCGAGGCCTTCGTGCTCCTGTTCGCCTGCGCGCACATCGGCGCCGTGCTGGTGCCGCTGTTCTCCGGCTTCGGCGCCGAGGCGATCGCCGTACGGCTCGTCGACGCCGGGGCGAGAGTCCTGGTCACCGCGGCGGCCGTCACCCGGCACGGACGTAGGCACGACATGCAGACGGTGGCCCGTACGGCCCTGGAGAAGGCCACGTGCGTCCGTCGACTCGTCGTCGTTCCCGAGGAGCCCGGCACGCCACGGGACGCCTCGGAGTCATGGCCCTCCCGGGCAGGCGACGTGTCGCAGGACGAGCCGACCGCCCCGCCGGGTCCCACGACGACGACCTGGCACCGGCTCGCCGACGCCGAGCCCGCCGAGACCGTCTCCCTCCCCGCCGACGCCCCCTTCCTCCTGCTGCACACCTCGGGCACCACCGGCCGCCCCAAGGGCGCGATCCACACCCACGGCGGCTTCCCGGCCCAGGTCGGCAGCGAGACCCGGTACAACCTCGACCTGCGGCCGGACGACGTGGCCTGCTGGGTCACCGACCCCGGCTGGATCATGTTCCCGCTCGTCGCCGTGGGCGCCACCCTCGCCGGCGCGAGCGTCCTGGCGTACGAGGGCGCCATCGACCACCCGGACGTCACCCGCCTGTGGCGGCTGCTCGACGACCATCGGGTCACCGTCTTCGGCAGCTCGCCCAGCCTGTCCCGCATGCTGATGGGCCGCGACCCGCAACACCCGGCCGCACCGTCCCGGCTGCGCCTCCTCGCTTCCACCGGCGAACCGTGGACCGAGGCGGCATGGCGTTGGTATTTCGCCGACTTCGGCGGCAAACGCTGCCCGGTGATCAACATCTGCGGCGGCACCGAGGTCGGCGGATCCCTGCTCGCCTCCGCGCCCACCCTGCCTCAGTCGCCGTGCGGCTTCTCGGGCCCCTGCCTGGGCGTCGACGCGGCGATCGAGGACGACCAGGGCGCCGAGCCGCCCGAGGGACAGGTCGGCGAGCTGGTCGTACGGCGTTCCTGGCCGGGCATGACCCGGGGGCTGTGGCGGGCGCGTGAACGCTTCGCCCACACCTACTTCGGCCGCAGGCCGGGCCGCTGGTCCCACGGCGACCTCGTCTCGCGGACCGGCGAGGAGTGGTTCGTCCACGGCCGCCTCGACGACGTCATCAAGGTGGCCGGCAAACGCCTCGGACCCGCCGAGGCCGAGGACGCCGTCGTCGGTGACCCCGCCGTCGCCGAGGCGGCCGCCGTCGGCATACCGCACCCCGTCAAGGGCGAGGCACTGTGGTGCTTCGCTGTCCCGGCCGCCGGACGCACCCTCGGCGCACCGGAGGCCGAGCGGATCCGCGCACGGGTGGCCGACGCGCTCGGCGCCGCCTTTCGGCCCGGCCGGGTGGTCGCCGTACCGGAGCTGCCCAGGACCCGCAACGGCAAGGTGATGCGGCGGCTCATCCGCAGCCTCGTCACCGGCGAGGCACCCGGCGACCTGTCCACGCTCGTCAACCCGGCGTGCCTCGACGCGATCCGTACCGCCCTGCAGGACCAGTGACAGCGGGCAACCCGCCCACGGACCAAGGGAGTTCCATGCCGACGATCGACATCCTCCTGCCCGGCTTCGCCATCGACACCGACCAGGGCTATCCCGCCTTCTGCGGGGTGTTCCTGGTACGCGGCCCGGACGCCGCCGGACGGGACCGGAACATCCTGGTCGACGCTGCCCACGTCGGCCGCCGCCCCTTCCTGTGGAACGCGCTCGCCGTACACGGCCTCGACGCCGAGGACATCGACACCGTCGTCCTCACCCACGCCCACTGGGACCACGTCCAGAACATCGACCTGTTCCCGCAGGCCACCCTGATCCTCCACCCCGACGAGCGCCGGTACGCGCACACGCCGCACGCCAACGACTGGGCCACCCCCGCCTGGACGGGGCTGCTCCTCGAACAACTCCCCGTCCGCGAGGTCACGGACGGGGAGGAGATCATCCCGGGAGTGGACGTCATCGCACTTCCCGGCCACTCGCCCGGCAGCATCGGCGTGATCGTGCAGACCGAGCGGGGACGGGCCACCATCACCGGCGACGCCCTGCACTTCGCGTACGTCGCCCGCACCAAACGCAACCCCCTGGTCTTCTGGGACGCCGACCAGGCCGCCCGCAGCATCGAGCGGGTCCTGACCGTGTCCGACGTCATCTACCCGGGCCACGACCGGCCGTTCCGGCTCGCCTCGGACGGCGACATCGACTACCTGGAGCCCTTCGCGCTCACCCTGACCGGACTGCGGCCCCACACCCGGGGGCTCCATTTCGCCGACGCCTCGTCACGGCCGCTGTGGGTCATGCCGGGAGTCCAGGAGCAGCGCACGCGCTACGAGAAGAACGCCGACGAGATCCAACGCCGCATCAGCCGGGTCCCGAAGGTGGTGCGCCCGGATCCGCGAGAAGCCGGGCCAGCGAAGGACTGAGCCGGTCGAAGAACGGGTCGGGCTCCTGGCGGGGGAAGAAGTGACCGCCGGGGACGGTCGTCATGCGGAAGCTGTGCGCGTACCGCCCCCAGGCCCGCATCGCGTCCGGGGCCACGAGCGGGTCGTCGGCGCCCGCGAAGGCCTCGACACGGAGCGGCAGCCGGGCCCCCCCGTCGTCCGGGTCCGGCAGCCCGGCGCGCCGGTGGGTCGCGCAGATGCGCAGGTCGTCGCGGAGGATGGGCAGCAACACCCGCAGCCAGTCGTCCCGTCCGAGGAACTGCGGACTCAGACCGCCGAAGTCCACCAGCAGACGGGCCAGTTCACGGTCGTCGTACCGGTCGGCCGACGGCAGTGTCGACGACACGTGCGGCGCCGCGTACGCCCCGAGGAACAAGGCCTCGGGAGGGCGGCCCCCCTCCCGCAGCCGGGCCGCCGTCAGCGCGAAGGCCACCATCGCGCCCATGCTGTGGCCGTAGGCGGCCCAGGGCTCCTCGTCGAGCCGGGGCCCGAGCTCGCGCCCGAGAGCCTCGACGGCCTCGCCCGCGTCCTGGAAGCGGGGCTCGCGGTAGCGTGCCTCGCGGCCTGGCAACTGCACCGGCAGCACGTCGACATCCGAGGGCAGGCGGGCGGGCCACGTGTTGTAGAACGAGGCGCCGCCGCCCGCGTGATGGAAGCAGAACAGCCTGAGCCGGGCGTCCTCGCGGGGCGCCCGGCCGAGGCAGGACACCGCGGCCGTGGTGGTCATGCAGGGGCTCCGGCCGACGTGCCGGCGAGGCGGCGGCGGGCGCGCAGGACCCGTACCCGGGCCGAGGCGGCCCGGCGTACGCCGTTCGCCGTGCCGGCCATGCGCAGCGCCTGCGACAGCAGCCACAGCCGGGTCTCGGCCGCCTGCTCGGGCCGGGTGCCGAGGGCGTCGTTCTCCACCAGGCGCAGGTGCGGAACGGTCCGCTCCAGCAACCGGCCGTCGGACGGCGGCGCGACCTCGTCGTCGCGGCTCGCGGCGTACGCGACCGAGGTACGCAGCCGGGCGAGCTCCGCCTCGTCCATGCCCCAGTCGGCGAGAGCGGCCGGGAGCCGGTCCACCGGCGTCCGCATCACATGCGACAGGGTCTGCGTCATCAGGCGGGGCAGCGGCGTGTGGTTGGCGGCGCGGAGGAAGAGGTCGCGCACCGGGGCCCCGGCGAGGGCCAGTCCCCGGATGCGGTCGTCCTCCAGCGCGTGCCGCAGGGCGAGATGCCCGCCGAAGCTCAGGCCCACGACGCAGGTGCGGGAGGCGTCGGCGGCGCGGCCGAGCAGGTCGACGAGATGGATGAGCATGCGCGTGCTGTCCGTTCCGTAGGTGAGGGTGTTCTCGCCGACGCCGGGCAGTTCCGTGACCACGACGGCCGCGCCGAGCCGGTCGGCTCCGGCGAGCACCGGGGCCCACTGCTCCTTCGTACTGGTGACGCCGCCCAGGACGAGGATGAGCGGGAGCCTGCTGCGCTGGGACAGCCCGGCGGCCCAGCAGGCGAAGCCCGCCCCGTCGAAGGGCAGATCGAGCCGGGAGATGCCGCGGACTCGTTTGCGCCAGCGGTCGAAGGCCTCCACACCGCCGGTCTGTGCCGCCTGCCGGGCGGGCCCGTCGACGTACGGGAAGCGGGCCATCGTGTAGTAGCGGACCGCGTCCAGATCGCGGCCGCGGGCCTCGGCCGCCTTGGCGAGCGACGACCACTCGCGGGTCCAGCCGCCGGGGTCCTCGCCCTCGGCGTCCTCAGTGACGTTCCGCAGCACCCGGTGGACGACATCGCCGGGGACGCCCTGGGCGTACGCGTGGGGGAGGGCGAACCTCCGCAACTCGGTCATGGGGATCATCGGGCCGTTCCCTTCTCTTCGAAGACGCGGGCCTCTTCCGGGACGACGGACGCGCCGTTGGGCTTTGGCCCGTCCCCACCGCCGGTGACGAGGCGGGCGAGGCCGGCCCGCATCCGCCTGCCGAGGCCGGGGGAGAGGACGATGTCCAGCCGGGTGTCGAGGAACAGGGCGTGGAAGTGCAGGCAGGCCTCGGGTTCGGCGGATACGGACGCGGGATCGGCCTGGGACGTGGTCACCGGCCCATCACCACCTCGTACATCTGGCGGAACGTCCGGGTCTCCAGCAGGTCGACCACCGGGATGGGCCGGCCGACGAGGTTCTCCACGACGGTCACCAGCCGCAGGAGGAGCACCGAGTCCCAGTCGGGGAAGTCGTCCAGGGGCCGGTCGAGGTCCTCGGCCCGGACGGGCAGGCCGAGTTCCTCCTCCAGGAGGGTGCGGAACTCTTCGGCGTCGGAGAGGGCGGTGGTCATGTGGGGTCTCCGTCGAACGGCCCGAACGCGGCCTGCAGCCGCAGATGGGCGGGGGCGGGGGTGATGTCGCCGAGGTCGTGCCGGAAGGCGACGGCGTCGGGATGGTCCGGGTCGGTGCCGGTGACGGCGAAGCCGTTCTCGGCGTAGAACGAGGCGAAGGCGGAGTTGCGGGGCGAGGGCACGAAGCGGCCCGTCACGGCGTTCGCGCCGATGTCCCGGGCGAACTCCAGCACCGCCGCCACGCAGGCGCTCTCGATGCCCCGGGAGAACACCCGGCAGCTGAGGACGAAGTTGTCGATGCGGAGCACTTCTTTGTCGCGCCGCAGGAACAGGGCGCCGACCAGGCCGTGGTCGCCGAACCGGTCGCGCGCCCGCACCGCCAGCACGTACTCTCCGGGACGCTCCATCCGTTCCGCCACCTGGGGGATCTGAAGGCGTTCGGTGGCCAGGTGGAACTGGTTGGTGCGCAGCGTCAGCTGGGAGACCCGGGCGAGCTCCGACTCCTTGGGCGGGTGCACGACGACCTCGAGTCCGAGTCCTTCGAGGTAGTCCTGGTAGGAGCCGAAGTCCTCGCGGAACTCCTGCCGCAGGGCCTCGGTGCGGTAGCGGCCGGCCCGCTCCAGGTCGGCCTCGGTGAGCTCGAACAGGTCGAACCAGCCGTCGGCGAGCAGCGCCGAGGGGTGCAGGGCGGGCTCCTCGTCCACCCTCACCACGGCGACCTCGGGCAACTGCTCGGCGACCAGCCCGCACTCGAAGAGGCTGTCGTCGACGAAGACGAAGCTGTCCAGGCCGAGCCCGAGCCGGTCGGCGATGTCGCGGAGATTGTCGTGCTTGGCCTTCCAGTTGGCGTTGACGCGGACGAAGTCGTCCTCGCGCAGCACCATGGCCGGATGGGTGCGCAGCGTCTCGCGCACCGTGTCCGTGTCGTTCTTGCTGCTGACCGCCAGCAGCACGCCCTGCGCGCCGAGTTGCCCGATCACCCGCTGGAACTCCTGGAAGGCCTCGCCTCTGAGACCGGCGCCGAGTTCGACGCCGCCGGCTCCGTCCTCGCCGAGGACCCCGCCCCACAGCGTCCCGTCCAGATCCAGCACCAGGCACTTGCGGGTGCGGCCCAGGCGGGCGCGGACGACGTGGGCGGCTTCCCGGGCGTAGGCGGCCAGCAGCGCGTCGGACAGCCGGGCCCGGGCGTACTGCGCGGTGCGGGGATCCCACGCGGGAACCCCCTCCGCCAGCAGCGGATCGAGGTCCACGGTGACCACTCCCGGGTGCTGCTCGGCAAGGGACAGCAGCCCGCGGTTGAGGTCCCGCCACACGGCGCCGAGCCGGGCGCGGGAACGCAGGTCGACCAGCTGGTGCGTGTGACGCCGGTGCAGCGGCACGGTGTTGAGGACGAGCAGGCCCCGCCCGGCCTGCTGGTGGGTGCGCACGGCACCGGCGACGAGCGAGAGCCGGGCCCGTGCCGCGGCCTCGACGTCCTCGACCCGCCAGGGCACGGTGACGTCGTCGAACACCATGTGCGCGTCGAGCAGGCAGAGCGTGAGCCGGGGCTGGTCGTCGCCGGCCGCCGCGGGCCGCATCAGATCCTGCAGATACGAGCCGTACGGTGCGACCTTCGCCTCCAACAGCAGTCCGTGGCGGGCCAGTTCCGCGGTCAGGGGGGCCACCACCGGCGCCACCGTGGAGTGGCCGGTGAGCGCGACGGTGACCACCGGCACGTCCGCGTGGCGGCACACCTCCTCGGGATCGAGCCGGGCCAGCAGCTGGCCGGCGGCCGGCAGGTCGGCCGCGGGCATGCGCGCCAGCAGGGCCGGTACCCGCGCGTACTCGGCGGCGAGCGTGCCCGCCCGGCGCAGGGCGCGCAGGGCGCCGAGAGCCTGCGCGTCGTGCCAGGCGCCGGACGCACCGAGGGTGTGGCTCTCGGTCTCGGTCATGACCGCTCCAGCGCGATACCGGACTTGATCCACTTGCTGGACTCGATGGCGACCGCGATCGCGCGCCCGGGACCGTCCCACTGCCGCAGCAGCTCGGCGAGCTGGAGGAACGGCAGGGCGTTGCCGTTGTTGCCGACGGTGCGCACCACGTTGACGCGGCGGGCGTCCGGGGCGGGCATGCCCGCGGAAATACGGTCGCTCATCCGGCCTGAGAGCTGCGGGGGCAGCAGGAAGTCCACCGCGTCGGCGCCCCAGCCGAGGTCGTCCAAGAGCTCCCAGAACATCTGCCCGGCCATGACCGGCACCGCCTCCTCGATCGCCTTGTAGTCCTCGAAGACCGCCGTGCGGTCGCTGTGCCGGTCGCCGAGTCCGAACCAGTCGATGACCTGGCCGGGTGCCCGGCCCAGGCCCACCAGCCGGTTGAGCACCTGCCGGATCTCGATGCCCTCGCCCATGGCCTCGGTGCTGAGGACGGCCGCCCCGGCCCCGTCGCCGAACAGCACGTAGTTGACGAGTTCGGCGGAGGTACGGCTGCCCGGGTCGAAGTCCGTCTCCAGATGCTTGGCGCACACGTCGCCGCCGATCACCAGCACGGTGGCGCAGCGCCCGGCCAGCAGCAGGGTGCGGGCCACGTCCAGGGCCTGAACGGCACCGGCGCAGCCGGACTGGAGCTGGTAGGTGGGCACGTTGTCGATGCCGAGCCGGTCCGCGACCAGGTTCACCGTGGCGGGCATCAGATGGTCCGGGGTGGCGGTGCCCATGACGATGCCGTCAACGTCGCCAGGCTCCAGGCCGGCCTCCGCCAGCGCCCGGTCGGCGGCGGTCGTCGCGATGTCGGCCAGGCTGTGCCGGACCTGGCCGGTCGCCAGGTCGACGGCGAAGTACCGGCTGGTGTTGCCGATGAACATCTCGGCCCAGGTCTCGTCGACGCCGACGAGCTTGGCCAGGGTCGCGTTGTCCACCGGGTCCCCGGGCAGGCAGGTGCCGACCGAGGCCAGGTACGCGGTGGGAGGCGCCATCAGCGTGTTCCTTCCGGAGTCGCGGGTACGGGGGTGGCGGAGCTGTCGTCGAGTTGGCCGCGCAGGTAGCCGACGAGGTCGGCCACGGTGCGCAGGCTGGCGAGCAGGTCCTCGATCGGGAGCGGTCCGAGCCGCGGCAGCGCGTCCTCGATCCGGGTCTTCAGCTCCATGACCCGGATCGAGTCGAAGCCCAGGTCTTCGTGGAGCCGGTCGTGGTCGTGCACCTGTGCCGGGTCGTGCCCGCCGACCCGGCACACCAGACGCCGGGTCAGGGCGGCGAGGGAGTCGGGCAGCTCCCCCGCCGGTGCCGGCGGGGACGACTCCGCGAGGTCCGCGCCACTCGGTGCCGCCGTGGTGTCAGCGCCAGGGGGGACGGACGACGCGGACGGTTCCACGAGCCTCGGGGCGGTGCCCGAACGCCAGGAGCGGAACGACTCGTCGAACAGGTACGGCGGCAGCCGACGGGGCACCCGGTCCGCATCGGCGTACAGCAGGTCCCAGTCCGGGGTGAGACCGGCGCACCACAGCTCCCCGAACAACTCCTGGGGACGGTGTCCCGGGGCGTGCTCGCCCGGGTGCGCGCTGTGCAGGCTCACGGCATGGTCCCCGTCCGCCCGCAGCCGCGACAGCAGCGGGGTGAGCACCGCGCGCGGACCGATCTCCACCACATGGGTGACACCCGCGTCGAGGAGCGCGCCCGCGGCCTCGGCGAACCGGACCGGGTCGGTGATCTGCCGCGCCCAGTAGTCGGCGTCCATGGTCTCCTCCCCGCTCAGCTCACGGCCGTGGACCGTCGAGAACACCGGAAGGGCCGGCCGCCGGTCGGACGCGTCCGCGCACTCCCGGCGGAACTCCTCGACCACGGGCCGCATCAGCGGCGAGTGGAAGGCATGGGAGACGGTGAGCCGCCGCACGAGCGCCTTGCGTCCGGCCAACTCGGCTTCCACTGCGGCCAGTTCGCCCAGGTCGCCGGAGATCACCGTGCTGCGCGGGCCGTTGACCGCGGCCACGCCGAGGCGTTCCCGCCCCGCCAGCAGCGGTTCCACCTCGGCCGCGGCCAGGCCCACCGCGAGCATCCCGCCGTCCTCGGGGAGCTTCTCCATCAGCGCCCCGCGCCGGGCGATCAGCCGCGCCGCGTCCGCCACGTCCAGCGCCCCGGCCGCGCACGCGGCGGCGAACTCGCCGATGCTGTGCCCGATCACGTACGACGGCCTGATCCCGGCCTCGGTCAGGGTGGCGGCCATCGCGTACCCGACGGCGAACAGCGCGGGCTGGGCCAGCCGCGCGCGCTGGATCTCCGCGTCGCCGTCGAGTATCAGGTCGCGCACGGACACTCCGGTGTGCGGGGCGATCAGCCGGTCGATCTCGTCGAGGTGGCGCGCGTAGGCCGGGCACGACCGGTACCAGGACGCGGTCATACGAGGGTGCTGGGCGCCCTGGCCCGTGAAGGCGAACGCCACCGACGGCGCCCCACGCCGCCCGCCGTCCTCCCGCGCGGTCTCCTCGGCGTGCTCCGCGGCCTTGCGCAGCCCGGCGACCAGCGTGGGCAGATCGCCCGCGGCCACGGCCGCCCGGTGCGGCAGCCGGGACTTGACGCGGTTGCTGGTCCAGCACGCTTGCGCCAGCTGGTTCCCGGGACGGCGGGCCAGGGCATCGGCCTGCGCCAGCAGATTCGCCCGCAGCCGCTGCGGGGTGCGGGCCGAGACCGTGAACACGCCCGGCGCCGCGGACCTGCCGCGGTGGACCGCGCGGGGCGCGGAGGCCAGCACCGCGTGCGCGTTGCTGCCGCCCATGCCGAAACTGCTCACCGCGGCGTGCACGGTGCCGGACGGCAGCTTGAGCGGCGACCTCAGCAGGGACAGCCGCCGCCCGGCCAGGTCCAGCCTCGGGTTCTCGTCGTCCGCGAACCGGCTCGGCGGTACCGTGCGGTGGTGCAGCGCGAGGACGGCCTTGATGAGCCCGGCGATCCCGGCCGCGCCCTCCGCGTGCCCGAAGTTGCTCTTGACCGAGCCCAGCGCGACGCTGCCGCCGCTGCGGCCACTGGTCAGCTCACCGAGCGCCTGGGCCTCGATGAAGTCGCCGAGCAGGGTGCCGGTGCCGTGCGCCTCCACGAAGCGGACGTCGTCGGCGGTGACGCCGGCCCGCCGCCACACGGACTCGATCAGCTGCTGCTGCGCCCAGCGGTTGGGCGCCGTGATGCCGTTGCTGCGCCCGTCCTGGTTGGTCCCGGTCTCCTTCAGCACGGCGTACACCGGCTGACGGTCCGCCAGGGCGTCGCTCAGCCTGCGCAGCACCAGCACCGCCACGCCCTCGGCCCGGCCGATCCCGTCGGCCGAGGCGCTGAACGGTTTGCAGCGGCCGTCCGGTGCCGACAGGCCTGCCTGGTTGTAGAAGATGTTGATGACCGGCGTCATGATCAGGTTCGTGCCGGCGGCGAGGGCGTGGTCGCACTCTTTGGCGCGCAGCGCGTTCACCGCGAGGTGGACGGCGACGAGCGAGGAGGAGCAGGCCGTGTCCACCGCGAGGCTGGGGCCCTTGAGGTCGAGGTGGTACGAGACGCGGTTGGCGCCCATGAAGTAGCCGTTGCCCAAGCCGTGGCGGGCGGTGATCCGGTCGTAGTCGGCGAGTTGCAGGAACGCCCACTCGTTGGCCATCACGCCGACGAACACGCCGGTGTCGGTGCCGGCCAGGTCCTGCGGGGCGAGCGCGGCGTCCTCGACGGCCCGCCACGCGCACTGCAGCAGCAGCCGTTGCTGCGGGTCCATGGCGGCGGCCTCCCGCGGCGCGATCCCGAAGAAGCCGGGGTCGAAGGCGTCGGGGTCGGCGATGAAGCCGCCGCGCACCGTGTTGCTGCGGCCCGGCGGCCGGGCCTCCTGGGCGCTGTGCGGTGAAACGGCGTGGTAGCGGTCCGCGTCCCAGCGCTGTTCGGGCACGCGGCCCGTGCCGTCGCGTCCGTCCATGAGGAGCGACCAGTACTCCTGGGCGTCGCGGGCGCCGGGGAAGCGGCAGTCGAGGCCGACGACCGCGATGGGTTCACGCTCGGTCATGAGGGGGCCTCGTCGTGCTTCGCCTTGTCGGCCAGGCGTTCGGCGAGGTGACCGGTGATCGCGTGGACGGTCGGGAAGTCGTACGCGATGGTGGGCGCGACCGGGAGCCGGTAGCGCTCCTCGATCTCGCCGCAGATGCTGATGGCCGCGACCGAGTCGATGCCGTAGTCGGCGAGCGGGGTGTCGGGGTCGACCTCGTCGGGCGCCCGGTGCAGGTGGAAGGCCACCCGTTCGGTCAGCCACAGGTCGAGGTCGGGAACGTTCCCGTGCGGCACGGAACGCTCCACAGGCCGGCGGGCCGGGGCGGTGTGCGTGGTGGGGGCGATGCTCATGGCCTGCTTCTCTCTCGGGACTCGGACTCGGACTCGGACGGCGGTTGTCAGTGGCGGGGGACGACGGCGGCGGTGGGCCGGGGCGCCGCGTCCGTGGCGGGCAGCAGGGCGGCGACCGCGGGTTCCAGGCGCTGGTGGAGCACGGGCAGGCCGCCGTCGAGGAAGAGCTGCCGCATGAGCGTGCGCTGCGTCTTGCCGCTGGTGGTCTTGCGGATCACCCCGGGCCGGACGAGCACCACGTTCACCGCGGGCAGCTGGAACTGGCGGCTGAGCAGTGCCTGCACGGAGGCGGCAAGGGGAGCGAGGGTCTCCTCGTCACCGGTCGCCTGGGGCCTGAGCTCCTGCACCACGACGACGTGGGTGCGGTCGGACGCCTCGTCGGTGACGCCGAACACCGCGCCGCCGCCGCGCCGGAACGCGTCTCCCGACTCCTGGACGGCCTGCTCGATGTCCTGCGGGTAGAGGTTGCGGCCGTGCTGGATGAGCATCTCCTTGATCCGCCCGGTGACATAGAGCTCTTCGTCGAGCAGGGCCCCGAGGTCGCCGGTGCGGAAGTATCCGGCCCGGCCGTCCGCCGTCGCCGCCTGGAAGGTGCGGGCGGTGAGTTCGCGCCGGTTCCAGTAGCCGACGGCCACCGACGGTCCGCGCAGCCAGATCTCGCCGACCTGCCCGTCGGGCAGTACCCGCAGGGTCATCGGGTCCACGATCAGGACCTCGGTGTCCTTCGGGCGGCCGCAGCCGACCAGGGTGCGGCTCGGGTGGTCGGCGCGGGCGGGCCGCAGCTCGTCCTGCTCCAGGGCCCGGGCGTCGACGCTGAGTTCCACGGGCGGCGCGTCGGGGTCGTTGCCGGACACCAGCAGGGTGTTCTCGGCCAGGCCGTAGCAGGGCAGCAGGGCCTCGGGGCGCAGTCCGTTGCCGGCGAAGCGCCGGACGAAGACGCGCAGGGTGTCGGCGCGCACCGGCTCGGCCCCGTTGAGAGCCACCCGCAGGCTGGACAGGTCCAGGTCGGCCGACTGCTCCTCGGAGACCCGCCGGACGCACAGCTCGTAGCCGAAGTTGGGCGAGGCGGTGCCCTCCACCCGGTAGTCGTGGATCATGCGCAGCCAGCGGGCCGGCTGTTTGACGAACGAGATCGGTGACATCTGCACACTGGTGCCGCCCACCCACAAGGGGTGCAGCGTCATGCCGATGAGCCCCATGTCGTGGTAGAGCGGCAGCCAGCTGCCCGCCACGACACCCTGCGGCGTCTTCATGGCGGAGCGGATGGCCTCCTGGTTGGCGGCGAGGTTGGCGTGCGTGATCATCACGCCCTTGGGTTCGCTGGTGGAGCCGGAGCTGTACTGGAGGAAGGCCACGTCGGTGCCGCCCACCCGGGGCGGGGTCCACAGGCCGGCGTCGGCCCCGTCGGCCTCGCCGTCCTCGTCCGCGCCGGTCGCCAGGCACATCACGTCCTGCTCCCCGGAGGCGGCCAGCCAGGCGCCGATCGCCTGCCGGTATGCGGGCAGGGTCAGTACGGCGCCCACCTTGGCGTCCTGCAGGATGCTGCTGACCCGGGCCAGTCGTTCGCCGGGTTCGTCGGGCAGCGGGGCCGGAATGGCCGTACGGCCGGCGTAGAAGCAGCCCAGGAAGGCGGTGACGAAGTCCAGCGTCGGTGGGTAGAGCAGCAGGACCGGGCGGGAAGGGTCGCCGCCCTTGGTCGCGTGGCGCAGCCGGGCGGCCACGACGCGGGCCCGCCGGTCCAGTTCCGCGTAACTGAGCTCCTCGGGCCGCATCCCCAGGCCGTCCTCGTGCAGGTACACGAAGGCGGCACGGTCGGGATGCCGGTCCACGCCGGCTCGTACGGCGTCCGTCAACGTTCGGGGGTCAGGCTGGTGCGGCACAGGCTGTCCTTTCCGCGGTCGGTGACCGGTGCGGCATGGAACCTTTCGGGAGGCACCGAGTGCCACCCGGTGACCTCAGCCTTGGGGTGCCGTGAAAAGGAGACGTAAAGCGAAAATTGGTGCGCACGTCACGGGTTCGGGGTTCTTCGGACGGCCGTCGCCCCAGCGGATACAACGGTGGGTACACGGAGCGGCACATTCGGTGCTGGCACGCAGTGCCTGACGGCGACGTGAAGGAGGCCGATGGTGGATCCGGACGTCCGAGCCGACGGGGAGTCGGTCCCCGGGGGCTCCCTGCCTGTGGGGCGGGTGCCCGCGGCGGGCCGGCACGCGGTCCGTGAGGCCGTACTGCGGCACGGTTACGCGGTCTGCCACGGCCGCCTGGACGAGTGGGGAGAAGGGGGAGGGGAGACGGTTTCGGTCGCGCGTGAAGTGCTCGGCCCGGACTGGCCGCGCTACCGCACCGCACGCGAACCCCTCGTACGAGCACGGCTGTTGGGCTCCCGGCTGCTGTTGCGGCACGTGGTGGCGGCCGTGGCCGGCACCGAGCCCGGCCGGGTCGTGGTGGGCCGTGACGGCAACGGGCGGCCGGTCCTGCACCGGCCCGCCGGGCTGGACGTGGGCATCAGTCACACGGCCGGAATGCTGGTGGTCGGCGTCGCCCGCGGTCGCCGGATCGGCGTGGACGTGGAGGCGTCGGACCGCCCTCTGCTGGCACCCGGACTCGCCGAGAAGTTCTGTCATCCGGAGGAACTGGCGGAACTGAGCGGACTGCCGCCGGCCGAGCGGAACCTGAGACTGGTCCGCCTGTGGACGCTGAAGGAGGCCTACACAAAGGCACTCGGCGTCGGTCTGGCACACGACTTCTCCAGCCTGCGGCTGCGGCCCGAGCCGCGGGGCGAGGGCTGGCGACTGGACCGAACAACAGGCGGCTGGCACTTGCGCTGCGAACAGGTCGGCCGCTTCCTCGTCGCCGGCGCACTGGGCCCGGAGCGCGGGTGGGCCGACGGGGCGCCGTGACCGTGGGACGGTTCCTCGGCAACGCGCCGGACGCAAGGGCGGCGGCAGGTCGTCAGGGTCTTTCGGCTGCGGAGTTGTGTGCGCGGGCGCGCTGGGTCCGGAGGGGGCGCGCTGTGACCGTGGGACGGCTCTTCGGCACGCGCCGGACGCAACGGTGGTCGCTGGCCGGCAGGGTTCCTCGGTCGCGGAGTTGTGTGCGTGGGCGCGCTGGGTCCGGAGGGGGTGGGCCGACTGCGCGCCGTGACCGTGGGACCCGGCTCTTCGACAACGCGTCGGCGCCGCAAGGGCGGTGGTCGGCCGTCAAAGGGCTCGGGCCGCAGAGACATTGGGCGCCGGGGCGCCGACAGCTACCAATGGGACAGGTTTCAACGGCCGTTGCTCGGCAGTGAGCCGTGAGTCAGAGGGGCCGTAGCGACCAGTGAAGTGCGCCCCACCGGGGAGCGGGCAATCGAGTCAACGATGTTTCGATACACCGTTGACTCGATTGCCCGCCGGGTCTAGCGTCGGCAGGACACGGCACGCGAACAGCACTCGGCTCACGCACCCCCTCTTCCTTCCGAGGAGCGGAATCCGTGACATCCCAGCCCCGTTTCAAGCCCGCCGCGCAGACCCCGCAGCCCGCCCACCCGCACCGGTGGCGCGTCCTCGCGGTCCTGCTGGTGAGCCTCCTCCTCGTCGTCCTGGACACGTCGATCCTGAACGTGGCCCTGAAGACGCTCGCCGAGCCGGCACCCGTCGGCCTCGGGGCCACGCAGAGCCAGCTGCAGTGGTCGATCGACTCCTACACCCTCGTCTTCGCCGCCCTGCTCTTCACCACCGGCGTGCTCGCCGACCGCTGCGGACGCAAACGCACGCTGCTGGCCGGGCTCGTCGTCTTCGGCGGCTGTTCCGTGTGGTCGGCCTACGCCCACAGCGCCGACGAACTGGTCATCGCCCGGGCCGGGTTGGGCGTCGGCGGCGCCCTGGTGCTGCCCGCCACCCTCGCGATCATCATGGCCGTCTTCCCGCCCGCCGAACGCGCCAAGGCCATCGGTGTCTGGGCGGGCGCCGCCGGACTCGCCGTCGCGCTGGGCCCCATCGCCGGCGGTGCGCTGCTCGAGCGGTTCTGGTGGGGCTCGGTGTTCCTGATCAACCTGCCCATCGTGGTGATCGGCGCCGTCGCCGCACTGTTCGTCGTACCCGAGTCCCGCGATCCCGAGCGCACCGGCTTCGACCCGCTCGGCGTCGCCCTCTCCGTCGCCGGTCTGGCCATCCTGGTGTACGGCGTGATCCGGGGCGGCGAGTCGGACGACTGGGCGGACGCCACGGTCTGGGGGCCGGTGCTCGGCGGCCTCGCGGTCCTGGCCCTGTTCACCCTCTGGGAGCGCCGCAGCGCCCGCCCCGCGCTGGACCTCGCTCTCTTCCGCGACCGTCGCTTCTCCGCCGCCGTGACCGTGATCGGCCTGGTCTTCTTCGCCCTGCTCGGCGCCACCTTCTTCCTGGTCTTCTACCTGCAGAGCGTGCGGGGATGGAGCCCGCTGGAGGCCGGCTGCCTGCTGCTGCCCCTGGCCGTGGCCCAGCTGGCGTTCTCACCACCGGCCACGCTCGCCGCCAAGCGCGTGGGGCTGCGGCCGGTGTGCGCCGCCGGCATGCTGCTCACCTCGCTCGCCTTCCTCGCCGTGGCCACCATCGACGAACACACCGAGGTCTGGGTCATCGAGTCCGTCCTGTTCGTCATGGGCGTCGGCATCGCCTGTGTGATGCCCCCCGCGACCTCCGCCGCGATGTCCGCCGTGGCGCAGGACAGCGCGGGCACCGGAGCGGCGGTCAACACGACCTTCCGGCAGGTGGGCGGCGCCCTCGGGGTCGCGGTCCTCGGATCGGTGCTCTCCGTCGCCTACCGTTCGCGGGTCGAGGACCACCTGACGCCGCTGCCCGCCCCGGTCCGTGACACGGCGCAGGAATCCGTCGCCGCCACCCTCTCCGCCGCGGAGAAGCTGGGCGCGCCCGGCTCCGAGCTCGCGGCCCACGCCGTCGACGCGTTCGTCTCGGCCATGCACGTCACGTCCCTCGTCGCCGCCGGCGTCACGTTCCTCGGCGCTCTCGTCTGCCTGCTGCTCCTGCCTTCCCGTACGGCCGCCGGTACGCCCGGCGCCGAGGAGGCGACCGCGCTCAAACAGGTCCACACCACGGAGGTCTGAACCGTATGCCGCCACACGTCGACCGTCCGGCGGCCGCCCCGGGACACACTCCCCGGGGCGGCCGCCGGCGCGACCCCGCCGCCGACCGGGCGATCCTGGAGAGCACACTCGGCCTGCTCAGCGAGGGATGCAGTTTCGGCGACCTGTCCATGGACCTGGTCGCCCAGCGCGCGGGCGTCGCCCGGGCCACCATCTACCGCCGCTGGCGCAACAAGGAGGACCTGGTGCTGGCCGCGCTGAGCACCCTCGACCTCCCCGTGCCGCCGCTGGACGGACTCGGCCTGCGGGACCAGCTGGTGGCCCTCGTGGACCAACTGCGCCACCGCGGCCAGGACACCAACCTGCACCGGCTGATCGGCAGCCTGCTCGGTGAGGCGGTGCGCCGCCCCCAGCTGGTGGAGCGGTTCGAGGACACCGTCGTCGCCGCACGGCGCGAGGCCATGCTGAGGGCGCTGCGGGACGGCGTCGCGAGCGGTGAGCTGCGTGCCGACCTCGACCTGGACGACGCGGTCGAACTGCTCGTCGGGCCGATGGCCGCCCGGCTGATTCTCCGTCAACGCCCCGTGGAATCCGCGGCGTTCGCCGAGTCGATCGTCGACACGTTCCTGAACGGCACCCGCACGACCCGCGCCGGGACAGGCTCCGGCACGGCACCGGAGCACCTCCCACCACCACAGGAGCCGCTGCCATGAAATTCCTCTTCGACGACCCCGCCTTCGACTACCAGGCACTGCGCACCGCCGGTTACGCCGACTACGGCGGAGCGCAGCTCGGCGAGGTCGTCGCGGTCGCCGCACACATCCCCGACGGCGACACCGGGGCCTGGCGGCACGCGTGGACCACTCTCGCCGAACGCGTCCACCGGCTGGGCGCCGCCGCCCGCGCGGAGGGCCGCTCCGTCGACGCCCGCGCCGCCCTGCTGCGGGCGCACAACTACTACCGGACCGCCGAGTTCTTCCAGCGCGAACAACCACGGGACGCGGAGGCGCTGCGGCTGATGCGGCTGTCCCGGGAGACGTTCGCCGACGCGGCCGAACTCATGGACCGCCCCCCGGAGTTCGTCCGCATACCCTACGAGGACACCTCACTGCCCGCCTACTTCTACCGGGCGGACGACTCGGGCGAACCCAGGCCGACCATCATTCACCACGGAGGCCTCGACTCCACCGTCGAGGAGGGCTACTTCTTCGTGGCGGCGGCGGCCCTCGCCCGGGGGTACCACTGTCTGTGCTTCGAGGGACCCGGGCAGGGCTCGGTCCTGCGCGAGCAGGGGCTGGTCTTCCGTCCCGACTGGGAAAACGTGGTCACGCCGGTCGTGGACCACGCGCTGTCCCTGCCCGGAGTGGATCCCGACCGTCTGACGCTCGTCGGCACCAGCCTCGGCGGTCTGCTCGCGGTGCGGGCCGCGGCCTTCGAGCACCGTCTGGCCGGCTGCGTCGCGCATGACGCGGTCTGGCAGCTGGGCGACGTCGTGGGATTGCCGCCGTTCGTCCTGGAGTGGGTCGAGCAGGGATGCGACGACTTCGCCGACCCGGTGATCTGGGGGATCGCCGCCCAGCAGACCTTCACCCGCTGGCTGCTGCGGCAGACGCTGTGGACCTTCGGCGCGGACACTCCGTCCCAACTGCTGCGCCGGCTGCCCGCGTTCGGCCTGTCGGAGGTGATCGGCCAGGTGCGCTGCCCGGTGTTCGTCCTCGACGCGGAGGAGGACCTGTTCTTCGCCGGTCTGGAGCACGCGAAGAAGGTGTACACGGGGCTCAACTCGCCCAAGACGCTGTATGTGTTCACGACGGATGAGGGAGGTGGGGCGCACTGCCACTCGGGTGCGATGCGGCTGTTCCACGACCGGCTCTTCTCCTGGCTGCTGGAGACACTCGGGGCGGACCGGCAGACGGCGGCCTGACCGGCGGCCCGCCCTCCCGGCGGTGCCGCCGCGGCATGCTGCCGGCCCAGGCGGCCCAGGCGGCCCAGCCGCTCACCCGTGGGCCGGGCTCCTGGCCGAATGCCATTCCGCGGTCCGGTTCACGGTGGCAGGTTTATCTCCGGCGGCTCGGTTCCGGGCCGCCGGATTTTCATTCCCCTTAATGGCTGTGTAACGGAACGGACTGGCATCATGCAACGACCTCGCATAAGCTGCACGGCATAGCAGTAAACTGCTGTTCGTATGGCGCCCCAGACCTGGGGTCGGACGGGGGAACCGGAATTTAGTTGAATGCGTTTCGCGCATTCGGGGGGTTGTCGTGTCCCTGTCCTGTTTACAGGCTGACCACGCGCTTCGCTATGAGCTGCTGGGGCGGCTGCGGGTGTCCCGCGGCGGCGTCGACCTGACGCCCGAGCAGCCCAAGCTCGCAAAACTGCTCGCCCTGTTGCTGATCAGGGCGGGGGAGACCGTACCGGGGGACAAGCTGGTTGCGGAACTCTGGGAACAGGGTCCGCCGCGCTGCGCCTTCGCGAGTCTGCGCGTGTACGTCTCACAGCTGCGCAAAGTCCTCATTAATCCTCGAGGAACGTCTCCGATCGCCACGACATCACCGGGATACATTCTGGATGTGAGCGGCGACACGACAGACTTTCAAGTTTTCGAGACGCTCTACATCCGTGGCCGAGAACGGTACTGCGCGGCCGATTTCATGCATGCCTCCGAACTTCTCCGCAGAGCGTTGTCCCTATGGCGGGGCCCCGTTCTGGAGGGAATTCAAGGGTCGTTGGAAATTGAATCTTTCGTGGCTGTGCAGGAGGAAAAACGGCTGAATTGCACCGAGCTCAGCATCGACTCCGCACTGGCCCTGGGCCGCCATCACGAGGTGATCGAGGACCTGAAGGGCCTCCTCGTCCAGCATCCGCTGCGGGAGCCGTTCTACCGCCAGTTGATGGTCGCCCTGTACCGGGCGGGCCGTCAGGGGGACGCGCTGGGGACGTACCGCAATGCTCGCCGGGTGATCAAAGAGGAGCTCGGAGTCGAGCCGGGCCCCACCCTGCGCCTCGCCCACGAGGCCATACTCAGAGCGGACCCGGCCCGCCTGGAGGCGGCCGGCGTCATTCCCGCCATGCACTGACCGCGGGGTGGCGCACTCACGGTCGCTTTATACGGCATTTGCAGTGGCTCAACTGTTCGTGGCTAAGCTGCCGTTGCCCCCGCACCAGGCGGGGAGAGCCGGGTGCCGCGCGCGGCCGTGTACCGGCGGGCACCGGCCACGGTGCCGTGACCGTGGCCCTGGTGCGGGTCCGGGCAGACAGCCGAACCCGTGCCGCCCCGCCCGCCACTGTGCGTTCTCGCCCCTTGCTCACCTCACTCGTGCCGTGTGCCACGCGCCGTAAAGAGGAGGCCTCATGACCGGTGTCTGAACAGCCCTCCGCTCGCTGTGCCTGATGGATCCTCCGCCGTGCCTGATCGGATCCTCCGCCGTGTCGGCGGAGGACCGGACGGACGCCCGGTCCAGGTGGCCCGTCCACCGGCCCTGTGCTCCGGCAGCCTGGTGTCATCCGTCCCGTTCGGGGCATTCGGGAACTGGCTGGATCTGTTGCGATCGAGAGCGATCAGGCATGGAGGCACTGCAGAGGCCCGGCATTCTGACGGCGGCGCCAGAGAACGAAACTCGTACGCGCGCGGCGACTCTCGTTTCGCCGGTCAATTCACACAACGAGTGGGACCCGCTGGAGGAGATCATCGTCGGGCGCCTCGACGGAGCGACGATCCCCTCCGGTCATCCCGCCGTGGGCGGCGCGGGTGCAGGGACGGGTCGCCGGGTTCAGATACCCGCGCCTGCTGATCGAGCGGGCGCAGTATGAGCTCGATCAGTTCATCGCCCTCCTGCAGTCCCTCGGTGTCACGGTCAGGCGCCCGGACGCGGTCGACCACAGGAGACGCTTCGGCACCCCCGACTGGTCGTCGCGCGGGTTCTGCAACACCTGTCCGCGTGACAGCATGCTCGTGATCGGCGACGAGATCATCGAGACGCCGATGGCATGGCCGTGCCGGTATTTCGAGACCCACTCCTACCGCACGGTCCTCAAGGACTACTTCCGGCGCGGTGCGCGCTGGACGGCCGCGCCGAAGCCGCAGCTGACCGACGAACTGTTCGAGGCGGACTTCCGTGTCCCCGAGGCAGGCGAGCCCATGCGCTACATCCTCACCGAGTTCGAGCCGGTCTTCGACGCCGCGGACTTCGTACGCGCGGGACGCGACCTGTTCGTCACGCGGAGCAATGTCACCAACCGCATGGGCATCGACTGGTTGCGCCGCCATCTCGGGCCCGGCTATCGCATCCACGAGATCGAGAGCCGCTGCCGCACGCCGATGCACATCGACACGACGTTCGTCCCGCTCGCGCCCGGCAAGGCGCTGGTCAATCCGGAATACATCGACGTCGACCGCCTGCCCGAGGTGCTGAGCTCGTGGGACATCCTGATCGCCCCCGAACCCGATCCGATCGATGAGCGCCTGCTCAAGATCACCTCGCTGTGCGGCAAGTGGCTCAGCATGAACGTGCTGGTGATCGACGAGAGGCAGGTGATCGCGGAGCGGCACCACACCGGCATGCTGCGCGCGCTCGAAGCGTGGGGGTTCGAGCCGATCCCGTGCGACCTGCTGCACTACGCGCCGTTCGGTGGCTCGTTCCACTGCGCGACACTCGACATCCGCCGGCGCGGCACGCTCGAGTCGTACGGTCCCGATTGATGTCGAGGTGACCTGACGTCACCAGTCGAGATCCCTGTACTCCTCCGCGGGTACGCCGATGTCCGAGAAGATGTCCCATGCCTGCTGCCTGGCAGGGCCGGCGGCAGCGTCCTTGGTCCTGTGGAGGGCGCGGCCGAGGACCATCAGCGTGCGGGCTTCGCCGAGCCGGTGGCCGGTCTGACGGTGTATCGCGAGTGTCTCCTGGCCGAGGGCGATGGCTGTCGCGTACGACGACTCCGCCTCCGCTATCCCGCACAGGACGGTCAGGGCCTGCCCCTCCACCACGCGGAACCCGTGATCGCGTGCCAGGGTCAGTGCCTGCGCGGCATGGCTGCGGGCCTCGTTGTGGTGACCCAGTTGCTGGTGTGTCAGGGAGAGGCCCAGGACGCTGTCCGCCTCGGTACGTCTGTATCTCGCCTCGCGGGCCAGGGTGAGAGCCAGCCTTCCGGTCCGCAGCGAGCGGTCGAAGTCCGCCTGCTTTTGATGAGCAGTGGCGACCGTGTTGAGGATGCTGGCCTGAATCCAGCGTCGCCCTCTCTCCTTGACCATGGCAAAGGCACGTTCGGCCTGTTCCAGCGCCTCTTCGTGGCGGCCGAGCTCGATGTTGATCTTCGCGACGGCGTCGAGCATCATGGCGCGGTCGTTGCGGTACCGGCCCCGCGCGTCAGTGCTCACCTCGGGACCGAGAACGTCAAGGCCGTCGGCCAGACGGCCGAGCTCCCAGTACACCCAGCCCAGGTTCTGCAGAGCCAGGCTGTTGTCGTTCCAGCCGATCTCCGCATTCCGGCTGATGGCCAGTTCGAGCTGATCGGCAGCCTCGCGCAGCTGGCCCAGATCCCGACAGGTCACGCCTAGGACGACCAACCCCAACGCTTCAAGATGACGGTTTCCGGTTTCACGTGTGATCCGCAAGCCGGTGGTGACATGCGCGTGGGCACTGGCGAGTCGCGCCATACTCCATTCCGCTTGGCTCGTGCCCCCGAGGGCCGCTGCCTCGCCCGTCGCCCACCCCAGTTCCCGGCTGATGTCCCCTACGCGCGCGTGATGATCCAACGCCTGCTTGACGTGACCCCGGTCGGACCGGAGCAGTCCGAGACTGCTGTGCATGGCTGCCTGACCGAACAGGTCGCCTTCGGCGATGGCCGCGTCCAGTGCCGTCTGTGCGACGGCCTGCCACGTCGCCCGCGGCAGATGCAGCCAGAAGTAGCCGAACAGTGCGTTGGCCAGGTGCCAGGCGCCGGGGCGGGGACCGTGGCGGCCGACATGGTTGATGAGGGCGAGCAGATTCGCCCGCTCCGCCTCCAGCCATTGGTCAGCTCCGGCGGCGGACGGCATGCCCGGCCGGCCGGTGTGGCCGAGGTCGCGGGGGAGTTCAGGGAAGAGCCACGTTCCGGCGGTGGCACGAGTGGCGTTCAGGTACCAGATCAGGACGCGTTTCAACGCGGCGTCACGATCGGCCGCTGTTTCCTCTGCTTGTGCACGCTCCTGCGCGTACTCGCGAAGGAGATCATGGAAGCGGTACCGGCCCACCGTCTCGGGTTCGATGAGGTGGGCGGTGGCCAGGGCGCCGAGCAGGCGGCGGCCCTGGTGCAGCGGTACGTCCATGAGGGCTGCCGCGATCTCGGCGGTGAGCTCTGGTCCGGGGAAGAGGCCGAGAAGGCGGAACAGCCGGCGCGCGGCCGGAGCCAGAGCTCGGTACGACGCCCAAAAGGCCGTGCGCAAGGGGGAGTTCTCGTCCTCGTACGGCTCCAGGGCCTCCAGCCGTTTGCCTTCGGTCATCTCAGTGACCAGCTCGGCCAGGCGCAGGCCCGGATCGCCCGCCAGTCGCGCGGCGGCCACGCGCAGCGCCAGTGGCAGGCTGCCGCACAGCCGGATCAGTTCGTCGACCGCGAGTGGTTCGGCGCAGAGCCGGTCCGCGCCGAGTGCCTCGCTCAGCAGTGCGCGGGCCTCGGCCGGCTGGAGGAGGTCCAAGGGCAGGGCGTGTGCCCCGTCGCGGGCCACGAGATCGCCGAGCCGGTTGCGGCTGGTGACGACGACGCAGCAGGAGGGGGTGCCCGGAAGCAGCGGGCGTACCTGCTCCGCCGAGGCGGCGTTGTCCAGGAGGACCAGCAGTCGTCGGTCGGCCAGCAGAGTGCGGTACACGCGTGCCTGCGCCTCGGCGTCCGCGGGGATCTCGGACGCCGCGAGCCCCAGGCTCCGCAGCAGTAGCTCAAGGGCTTCGCCGGCCTTGAGTGGCTCGCGGTCGTGATCGAATCCGTGCAGGTTCACGTACAGCTGGCCGTCTGGGAAGCGGTCGCGGACCTGGTGTGCCCAGTGCACGGCCAGCGCGGTCTTGCCGATGCCGGCGGCTCCGCCGATGGCGGAGATGACCACCGTGTTCGTCGGCCCCGTGCCGGGCTCGGCCGGGAGCAGCCCGTGCAGTCTGGCGAGTTCCTCGGTGCGGCCGGCGAACCCCGCGGCATCGTGGGGCAGTTCGGCCGGGGCGGGCGGCGCGCTGTCGCGTGGCGGGTGAGCGGATGGCTCCGGCGGCCCTGGTCGCATCGGCGCGGCTGCTGCCGGGTCGTCGCGGAGATCGAGCTGGGAGGGTGTGTGCGCGGGAGGCGTTGCCGGACCGAGGAGGCAGGTGTCGTCCTGGCGCAGCACCGCCTCGTACACCCGGCGGAGCTCCTCACCGGGATCGACTCCGAGTTCGTCGCGCAGGCGTACGCGCACGTCCTGGTAGGCGTTCAGCGCTTCGGCCTGACGTTCGCAGCCGTACAGCGCCCGCATGCGCAGGGCCAACAGCGACTCGTCGTACGGATCGGACGCGGACAGCGCGGCGAGGTCGTCCAGGGCATCGGTGAACCGGCCGAGCAGGACCAGAGACTCGAGCCGTGCGAGCCGGAGCGTTCGCCGGCGCTCCAGCAGCCGCTCCCGCTCGGCCTGCGCGTACGGTCCGGGCAGGTTGGCCAAGGGCACGCCCTGGAACAGTGCGAGCGCTCCGGACAACTGGTTCGTCGCGGCGGCCAGGTCGCCGAACGCTTTGGTGCGCAGTGCTTCGTCGCCCCGCTCGGTCAGGTCCGCCACATCGAGCCGGACGTCGTCGGCGAGGAAGCGGTACCAGCCCTTGCCGCTGCGGATCAGCGACTCCGTGGGCCGGGTGCCTTCGGCGTCGAGTGCCCTGCGCAGCGGGTTGACGTGACTGGCCAGCACCTTGTGGCCGGACCCGGGCGGCTGTGACCCCCACACCGAGTCGAGCAGTTGGTCGTGGCTCACCACGGCCCCCTGCCGGAGCAGCAACGCGGCCAGCACCGCCTGCCGTTTGACAGGCCCCAGATCCAGGGGTGTTCCGCCCTGCCAGGCCCGTAACGGCCCGAGCACCTCGATCCGAAGCCGCCGAGGAGTTCCCCCGTCCACCGTGAAGCCTCCGCTCCCGTACATCACCGGAATTTCATCAGCATTGCAGCACCCTCGCCCATCGTGACGGACACGACATCGCACAACCCGCACAACTGAAGGAGAGCCCCAGTGACCGAAGTGGAGTGGGTGGCCACCGCGTTGGCCGCAGGGTCGGCCCCCGGGCTCACGGACTCCGGGCGCGGAACCGTCCACGATCTCTACGCCGCGCTGAGAGAGGCGGTCCGCCGACGGTTGGCCGGGAGCGGCGGCAACTGCGGGGGCGGCGGCTACGGCCTACGGGTGCTGGACGCGTACGAGACGGACCCCGACGTGTGGCGGACCCGGCTGCTCCAGGTCCTGACGGCCTCCGGGGTGGAGACGGACGAGGAGATCCTCGGGGCGGCCCGCGCCGTGCTGCGCGCGGAGCGCCGGACGGGGTCCGTCACCGCGGACGCCGTCGGGTTCCGGGAGGTGCTGATCGGGGACGGCAGCACACGGCACACGGCGTTCGGCCGATGACGCAGGGGACGACTCGAGCCGGAACACCGAGACGGTTGCCGCTTCCTACGGCGTGACGTGCGTCGGCTGATGGCTTGCCGCGAAGGCGGCTCGCCGGACCAGGGCGTACGAGCGGGTCGTCTGACGCATGGCCAGGGTCTGCAGGGCGAGTTGGAGGCCTCGCCCGACGTCGGCTCCCACCATGAGCCAGAAGTCGGCGGCGTGGTCTGCGTACGCCTCCGGATGGCGCAGCACCAGTTCGTCGTAGCGCTGCGCCGCACGGTCCCGCCACTGCCGGGCCTCCTGGTGCCGGCCCGCGACGCGGAGGGCGAGCGCGAGATGGGAGGCGTACTCGGGGTCGTCGCTCGTCTCCACCAAGGCGCGCAGGCGGGCGACGGCGGCCTCGGGGTCTTCCAGCAGGAGGTCGACCTCGGCGAGGTGACCGGTCGCCGGGGCGTAGCCCGGCACCCGGCGCCGGGCCGCCTCGAACCACGCCCGGGCGGTGGCCAGGTCGCCCTCGCGGTCCATGCCCGGTCCGCCGGCCCGGACGGTCCCGGCCGGCCCGGCGGCGGGGGCCGACCGGCCCAAGCGGACGCCGGCCGCTACGGGCACGCTGGACATGTGGGGTGTCTTCCCCGCACCCGCGGCCCGACCGGACCCTGCGTCGGTGTCACGCGGCAAAAGCGCCAGACCAAGGGAGAACGATCATGAAGGGCTTCGTCTTCCACGGCTCCGGACGATCCGCCTGGGAGGAGGTTCCCGATCCGGGCATCAAGGAGGCCACGGACGCGATCGTGCGCGTCGACGCCGTCACCATCTGCGGTACGGACCTGCACATCCTCAAGGGCGACGTGCCCGAGGTGCGCCCCGGCACGGTGCTGGGGCACGAGGCGGTCGGCGAGATCGTCGAAGTCGGCGGTGACGTGCGTACCGTGCGGCCCGGGGACCGGGTTCTGGTCTCCTGCATCACCGGCTGTGGCCGGTGCCGGTACTGCCGGGAAGGGATGTATGGCCAGTGCCGCGGTGGTGGGGGCTGGATCCTCGGGCACCTGATCGACGGCACCCAGGCCGAGTACGTGCGTGTGCCTTATGCCGACCTGTCCGTACACCCGCTGCCGGGCTCCCTGGACAGTGAGCAGGCCGTTCTGCTGGCCGACATCTTTCCGACCGCCTACGAGGTGGGCGTCCTCAACGGACGCGTGCGGCCGGGAGACACCGTCGCCGTCGTGGGGGCCGGCCCCGTAGGGCTGGCCGCCATCGCCACGGCCCGCCTGTTCGCCCCCGAGCGGGTCGTCGCCGTGGACCTGGCCGCCGGCCGGCTGGAGGCCGCCAAGGCGCTCGGCGCCGACACCGTGGCCGACGCCCGCGAAGCCCCCGAGGACCTGATCGCCGACCTCACCGACGGGCTGGGAGCCGACGTGGTCATCGAGGCGGTCGGCCTGCCGGAGACCTTCGAGGTGTGCACGCGGATGGTCCGGCCCGGCGGGCACGTGGCCAACGTCGGCGTCCACGGCAAGCCCGCGACACTGCACCTCGAAGACCTGTGGATCAAGAACGTGACCATCACGACCGGCTTGGTCGACACCCACTCCACGCCCACACTCCTGCGGATGGCGGCCGCCGGCCGGCTGCCCACGTCGCAGCTGGTCACCCACACCTTCCCGATGGAGCAGATGGAGGAGGCGTACGACGTGTTCGCCCGCGCCACCGACACGGGCGCGCTCAAGGTGGTGCTCGGCGGACAGCGGCACGACGCGCTGGCTGTTCCCGCCGCGTGAGACAACGGCGTGAGAGGACGAGGAGGCGAGAGCCGTGTTCGACCAGGCCTCACCACAGACGAACGCACGGACCGGACGGGCGCGGGGCGACCTCGGGCGCCGTCTCGTCCGGCGCCGGGCGGAACTCGGCCTGACGCTGCGCGCGGCGGCCGACCGGGCGGGTATGGCTCCCAGCTACCTCCGGTACCTGGAGAACACGCCGACCGCTGCGCCGGGGCAGGGCAGCCTCCTCCGGCTTGCGGGTGCCCTGGAAACCAGTGTCACGGAGCTCACCGGTGGCAACCTTGATCTGCCGCCCGGCCTGGGCCAGGCCGCCCGGCACCCGGAGCTCGTGGCGCTCAGCGCCGAGGAATGCCGCAGGCGGCTGGCACGGCACGGGGTGGGCAGACTCGCGGTGATCACCGACGAAGGGCCGACGGTCCTGCCCGTCAACTACGGCGTCGTCGACGGCACGATCGCTTTCAGGACTGCCCCCGGCTCCGCGCACGCCCAAGTCCTCGGCAGCCGGGTCGCGTTCGAGGTCGACCACATCGACGAGGCGCTCAGCCGGGGCTGGAGCGTGCTGGTTCGCGGCCGGGCCCGTGCCGTGACCGATCCGGACACCGTACGCCGACTGGCGGACCAGGTGCACAGCGCGCCCTGGGCAGGCGGTCGACGCGACCTGTGGGTGTGCGTCGACCCTGTTGAGATCACCGGCCGTGAGATCGGCGAAGGCTCCTCGGGCGGCGGCGGGTGAGCGATGCCGGGCCCCATCGGCCGGGGCCTGTGGTGGACTTGGAGGCATGGAAGCGCGAGTGGTCGGAGTCGACATCGGCTCGGTGGCTCTGGGCAGGTTCGCCTGGGCCGCACTCGACGTACCGGAGCTGTCCCTCGCCGGGCAGGGGTCCGACCCCGAGACGGCGGTGCAAGCGCTGAACACATACCTGACGTCCGGCGGCCGGGCCGCACTCGTGCTGGAGGCGCCCATGTCCGTACCGGTTCCTTCGACGGATCGGGCGGACGGGTGGAAGGCGCTGGGCCGGGCGCGGTCCGGCGAGGGGAACCGCCCCTGGTCCGCGGGTGCGGGCGCGGGTGTCCTGGCCACCGGTGTCGCGCAGGCCGCGTGGATGCTGGGGCGCCTGGCAGAGGTGGCTCCCGGCACGACAGCGACCACCCAGCCGGACCGGTGGACGGCCGCGCACGGACCACGGCTGCTTCTCGCCGAAGCGCTGGTGTCCGGCACCGGCAAGCCCGTGCCGACGGCGAGTGGCCCGCACGCGGCCGACGCGGAGGCGGCCGCCCGCGCCCTGGCCGAGCGGCTTGAAAACCTTCCGGCGCTGGCCTCCGACGTACGCTGCGCCCCACACCGACCGTTCAACCTGCTCGCCGCCGGCGCGATGTGGGCGCGGCTGGACATCCGTCCGGACGAACTCCACATGGACGTGTCGGTCCTGCGCGCCCGTCCTCCGCGTCCCTCTGCGGGTCGGGACGACGCTGTGCGCGCCGCGTCCGCGGACGGGCACGTGCAACAGGAGTAGCCGGCGGCGGCGCCGGGCCGTTCTCGGGCGCACCGCGTGTGCGGCCCGAGCCGATCGTCCGCAGATCCGGGGCCGTTCTCCGGCAGGGGCGGGACTGATGGCCTTTCCCCGGCTGGCGTCGACCGGCCGACGATGGGGTGCAACCGCTGCATCACGTGAAAGACGGTTGGCCATGTATCCCAATGACGGTTTCCGCGAACTCGACCGGCAGGAGTGCCTGCGCCTGCTGGCGAAGGTGCCTCTCGGTCGCATCGTCCACACGCGTCAGGCCCTGCCTGCCGTCCTCCCGGTCAACTTCTGCCTGGACAAAGACGGAGCGGTACTGCTGCGATCGTCGGCGGCCTCGGAACTGGTTCGCGCGGTCGACGGCGCGGTCGTCGCCTTCGAGGCCGACGAGGTGGACGCCGTCACGCACTCCGGCTGGAGCGTCGTCGTCACCGGCCGGGCCGCGGTGGTGACCGACCCGGCCGAGTACGAGCGGTTGTCCCGGATGGGCCCGCGCACCTGGGCACCCTCGCCCGAGGAGGTCTTCCTGCGCATCGAACCCGAGCTGGTCACCGGACGCGAGCTCGTCGGCGGCCGCACGCAGTACGGCGTGCACCTGAATTCATGAGGACGTGAGGACCTGACGAGTACCGGCCGTGTCGGCGCCCCCACCGTCCGGCCCCGATCGAGGCCACCCGCGAGGCCGACACCACGGTCGCGGTGCCGACACATCGCCGACACATCGCCGACGGATCGCCGACGGGTCAGGGGACACCTCGGGACCAGGGGTGGGCCGGTTGGCCCTGTCGGTACCCGGTGGACCGGCCGAGGGTGGAAGGCATGGACCGGCTCGTACCTCCGATCGACACCCCGACCCGGAAGGGATCTCCCATGTCCGTCGACACGCAGCAGGCGTACGCCCGGCTCACCGAGGAGGAGCTGAGGGCGCTCGACGCCCACTGGCGCGCCGCGAACTACCTGGCCGTCGGCCAGATCTATCTGATGGCCAATCCGCTGCTGACCGAGCCGCTGCGCGCGGAGCACGTCAAGCCGCGGCTGCTCGGCCACTGGGGCACCTCCCCGGGCCTCAACCTGGTGCACACGCATCTCAACCGTGTCATCAAGGCCCGTGGACTGGACGCCCTGTGCATCTGGGGCCCGGGACACGGAGGACCCGCCGTGCTGGCCAACTCCTGGCTGGAGGGCTCGTACAGCGAGACCTACCCGGACATCACGCGGGACGCCGACGGCATGGCGCGGCTGTTCCGGCAGTTCTCGTTCCCCGGCGGGGTGCCCAGCCATGTGGCGCCCGAGACGCCCGGTTCCATCCACGAGGGCGGCGAACTCGGTTATGCCCTCTCCCACGCCTACGGTGCCGCCTTCGACAACCCGGACCTGCTGGTCGCCTGCGTGATCGGCGACGGCGAGGCGGAGACCGGGCCGCTGGCCGCCTCCTGGCACTCCGACAAGTTCCTCGACCCGGTCCACGACGGCGCGGTCCTGCCGATCCTGCACCTGAACGGCTACAAGATCGCCAACCCGGCGGTGCTCGCCCGGCTCCCCGAGCCGGAACTCGACGAGCTTCTCAGGGGGTACGGCCACGACCCCATCCATGTCACCGGCGACGACCCGGCCGCCGTCCACCGCGGCATGGCCGAGGCCATGGACACCGCCCTCGACCGGATCGCCGCCCTGCAGCGGGCCGCCCGCGAGGAGGGCGCGACGGAGCGTCCCCACTGGCCGGTCATCGTGCTGCGCACACCGAAGGGCTGGACCGGCCCGGCGCAGGTCGACGGGCTGCCGGTGGAGGGCACCTGGCGCTCCCACCAGGTCCCGCTCTCCGCCGTCCGGGACAACCCCGAGCACCTGCGCCAACTGGAGACGTGGCTGCGCTCCTACCGGCCCGAGGAACTGTTCGACGAGGACGGCCGCCCCCGGCCCGAGGTGCTGGCCTGCGTCCCGGAGGGAGTACGCCGGCTGGGAGCGACTCCGCACGCCAACGGCGGACTGCTGCTGCGCGAGCTGCCCCTGCCGCCCCTGGAGCGGTATGCCGTCGAGGTCGACAAACCGGGCGCCACCCTGCACGAACCGACGCGCGTCCTCGGCGAGTTGCTGCGGGACGTCATGCAGGCCACCGCCGAGCGGCGCGACTTCCGCCTGGTCGGCCCCGACGAGACCGCCTCCAACCGGCTCCAGGCCGTGTACGAGGCCAGCGGCAAGGCCTGGCAGGCGCAGACGCTCCAGGTGGACGAAGACCTCGACCGGCACGGCCGGGTGATGGAGATCCTGTCCGAGCACACCTGCCAGGGCTGGCTGGAGGGCTATCTGCTGACCGGCCGGCACGGGCTGTTCTCCTGCTACGAGGCGTTCGTGCACATCGTCGACTCGATGGTCAACCAGCACATCAAATGGCTGCGCACTACGCGTCGCCTGCCCTGGCGCGCCCCCATCGCCTCCCTCAACTACCTGCTGACCTCCCACGTGTGGCGCCAGGACCACAACGGCTTCTCCCACCAGGACCCCGGCTTCGTCGACCACATCCTCAACAAGAGTCCCGAAGCGGTACGGGTCTATCTGCCGCCGGACGCCAACACCCTGCTGTCCGTGGCCGACCACGCCCTGCGCAGCCGCGACTACGTCAACGTCATCGTGGCAGGCAAACAGCCCTGCTTCGACTGGCTGTCCATGGAACAGGCCAAGGCCCACTGCGCGCGCGGCGCCGGCATCTGGGACTGGGCCGGCAGCGAGGACGGTTCCCGGGAACCCGACGTGGTGCTCGCCTGCGCGGGCGACGTCCCCACCCAGGAGATCCTGGCGGCCGCACAACTGCTGCGCGCGCATCTGCCCGAGCTGTCCGTGCGCGTGGTGAACGTCGTCGACATCGCCCGCCTGCTGCCGAGCGAGGAACACCCGCACGGCATGAGCGACTTCGAGTACGACGGCCTGTTCACCGGCGACAAGCCCGTCATCTTCGCCTACCACGGCTACCCGTGGCTGATCCACCGGCTGGCCTACCGGCGCACCGGCCACGCGCACCTGCACGTGCGCGGCTACAAGGAGATCGGCACCACGACCACGCCGTTCGACATGGTCGTCCGCAACGACCTGGACCGCTACCGGCTGGTGATGGACGTCATCGACCGTGTCCCGGGCCTCGCGGTACGCGCCGCCGCCGTACGCCAGCGGATGGAGGACACCCGGCTGCGCCACCACACCTGGATCCGCGAACACGGCACCGACCTGCCGGAGGTCGCCGACTGGACCTGGGACGGCTGAACGGCTCCAACAGGCCCCGGGGGCAGGGACGTTCGGCCCCGCCCCCGGGGCCTCGCAGCCCTTCGATCCCGGTCGCCGCAGCGGGACATTGAAGACGCGACGAGAGTCATCGAGACCCCGCGTCACCCCTTGGAGGGATGAGCATCATGGCAGTCCACGACCACTCCCACCGGCACCCTGGATTCCACCTCCCGTCCCTGCGCAGGACGGGCACGGCTCCCGCGGACGCCGACGCGAGGACCGCGGCGGCGACAGCGACCCAGGCGCACGTCCTCGCCGGGCTGCGTCTGCTGACGGGGTTCGTCTTCCTTTGGGCGTTCCTGGACAAGACGTTCGGCTTCGGTTACGCGACCGGTTCCGGCCGGGGCTGGATCGACGGCGGGTCGCCGACCGAGGGCTTCCTCGGCGGTGTCGCGGTCGGGCCGATGGAGTCCACGTTCCACGACTGGGCCGGGGCCGGCTGGGCCGACTGGCTGTTCATGCTCGGTCTGCTCGGTATCGGCGTCGCCCTGATCGCGGGCATCGGGCTGCGGCTCGCCGCGGTGGCCGGCACCGTGATGATGGCGCTGATGTGGATCGCGGAGTGGCCGCCGGCCAAGCACCTCTCGGACGGTTCGGCGAGCATGTCGACCAACCCGTTCGCCGACTACCACCTCGTCTACGCCGTGGTGCTCATCGCCCTCGCGGCGGCGGGTGCCGGGGCCACCTGGGGACTGGGCCGGGTGTGGGCGCGGCTGCCGTTCGTCAGCCGCAACCGCTGGCTGCTGTGACCCGACCGGTCCCGGACAGGGGCACCGCCGCGACCACGCGGCGGTGCCCCTGTGTGCGTGAGCGCCCGCTCAGGCCGTCACTCACCTGGCCACTCACCGTCGGCCGACAGCGGACTCGTCCGTCGCGGTGAGCAGCACACCGGTGACCAGGTCGGGGCGGATGCGCACCGCGTAGTCCATGCTCCGATGCAGCCAGGGGCGCAGCATCGCCCGGTAGCGAGCCAGCTCGTCCGGATCGGTCACCAGCCGGGCGTACCCGGTGGCGACCACGCTCCAGCCGAGGTGCGTGACGGGGTCGATGTCATCGGCTTCGTAGGCGACGACGACCCCTCGACCGTCGGCCGGGCGGGTGTGCGAGGTGAGAGCCGCGCCCTCGTGGGTGCGGATGACGATGTCGCCGTCGTCCAGCACGTGGTTGACGGGGCGAATCGTCGGCAACGCGTGGCGGGTGAAGACGACCCTGCCCAAGGACACGCTGCCGAGCAGCCGAAGGGCTTCCGAGCCGTCCAGCTCCATGCTGTGACGCGGTTCGGCAGAGGAGGGGTGGGCGTTCCTGTCGGTCATGGCAGTCTTCCGTGCGGATTCGTGGCTCACTGCGTGCTGCCCGCCGATGCCGCCGGCGCGGAGGGACTGCTGCACGGCTCGTCGAGCCGGTGGCTGGCGGGCCGCAATGGCATCTTCGTCCTCGGCCTTCCTCGGCTTCGGCGGTGACCGGCGACTGTCGAACAGCGAGAGGCGCCGGGCGGGTCGACGGACCACGGACAGGGCCCGACACCTCGATGTAACGCCCGGTGATCGCGGACGGCTAGGGCCGTTCGGCCCCCTGTCTCCGTCCGGTGGCCCCCATCGCTGCGAGGAGGCCGAGCCGCCGGGGAACCAGGGCCGACCGGCCCTGGTCTTTCGGCCCATGAGCGAGAAGGATCCAGTGACGAAGGCCGGTTCCCGCCACGAGCGGACACCGGGACGACAGGCAGGGCGAGGAGCATCCGATGGCGGACAGTGAGCGGCCCGGCACCGACAACCCGATTCGGGTCTTCCTGCTGGACGACCACGAGGTGGTACGGCGAGGTGTCCACGACCTGCTCGACGACGAGCCCGACATCACCGTGGTCGGCGAGGCCGGCACGGTCGAACAGGCCCTCGTACGGATTCCCGCCCTGCGTCCCCAGGTGGCGGTGCTCGACGTCCGGCTGCCCGACGGCGACGGGGTGACCGTGTGCCGGGAGCTGCGTTCCCGCATGCCGGAGCTGGCCTGTCTGATGCTGACCTCGTTCGACGACGAGGAGGCCCTGCTGGACTCGATCATGGCCGGGGCGTCCGGGTACGTGCTGAAGCAGATCCAGGGTTCCGACCTGGTCTCGGCGGTCCGTACGGTGGCCGCGGGCCAGTCCCTGCTCGACCCGAGCGCCACCGCCAAGGTGATGGCACGGCTGCGCGGGGAGGACGCCAAGGAGCCGGAGCCGGACGCGCTGCCCGGTCTGACCGAGCGCGAGCGGGAGATCCTCGCCCTGATCGGTGAGGGCCTGACCAACAGGCAGATCGGCCTGCGGCTCTACCTCGCCGAGAAGACCGTCAAGAACCACATCTCCCGTCTGCTGGCCAAACTCGGTGTGGAACGCCGCATCCAGGCCGCGGTGATAGCCACCCAGGCACAGGACCGGCTCAAGAACGAACGGCGCTGAAGCTCCGCGCCGACGAGCGCGCGCCGGGGTGGGCCGGTTTCCGGGAGGCCGTGACGGGCCGCTGCTACACCAAACCGGCTTCTCGACCTCACCGAGTACGTAACGGCTCGGTTCCCGCGGAACCGGCCATCGGCGCGACCGAGGCTCCGGGCTTCCGGCCCGTTCGGCGCCGTTCACTCCTGTGGACCATTAACGTGGCGGGTGGACGGAACACGGATGGGATCTGGAGGGCCACGGGTGGAAAGCTCGGAGGAGTCTCACGCGGCTCGGATACGACTGCCGCAGCTGAGGCTGGACGAGCTGCTGGAGGAGCTGCAGGCCCGCCTCGACGCGGCCCGTGGTACCCGCGACCACGTGCACAGCCTGCTGGAGGCGGTGCTCTCGGTCGGCCGCGAGCTGGATCTCGAGCAGGCGCTGTACAGCATCGTGCAGGCCGCTGCGGTACTGGTGGACGCCGAGTATGCCGCACTGGGGGTCATCGGGCCGGACGGCAAGCGTTTGTCGGAATTCCTCACGGTCGGGGTCACCGAAGAACAGATCACCCAGATCGGCAACTATCCGGAGGGACACGGCATCCTGGGGGAGCTGATCCGGAATCCGGAGTCCCTGCGGCTGACGAAGCTCTCGGAGCATTCCGCCTCGTACGGCTTCCCGCCCCATCACCCGCCGATGAACACCTTCCTGGGTGTCCCGATCCGGGTCCGGGACCAGGTCTTCGGCAACCTGTACCTGACCGAGAAGCGGGGAGGGCTGCAGTTCGACGAGGACGACGAGTCGGTGCTCTCCACGCTGGCCGTGGCGGCCGGCGTCGCGATCGACAACGCCCGCCTGTACGAGGAGTCCCGGCTCCGCGAGCGCTGGCTGCGGGCCAGCGCCGAGATCACCCACAGCCTGATGTCCGGCAGCGAGCGTGGTGACGTACTGGCGCTGATCGCCGAGCGCGCCAGGGAGATCACCGGGGCGGCCCTGGCGGTGGTCGCCGTGCCCATGGAGAACACCGACGCGCTCACGGTGGAACTGGCCATCGGGCAGGAGGCGGAGGCACACCGCGGACTGGTTCTGCCCGTGGACGGCAGCCTGATCGGTGAGGCGTTCACGCATGGGGTGGCTGTCGCCAGCCCGGACGTCTCCGACGACGAACGGATCACGGCCGGTCCGCCGCGCTTCAGCGGTCTGGGCCCGGCGGTGGCCGTCCCGATCGGCTCCGGTGACGGTGTACGCGGTGTCGTCCTGCTGGTCCGAGAAGCGGGCGGCACGGTTTTCTCCGAGCAGGAGACCGAACCGCTGAAGGCCTTCGCCGCCCAGGCCGCGGTCGCGATGGAACTGGCGGAGCACCGCCGGGACGCCGAACAGATCGCCGTACTCCAGGATCGCGACCGGATCGCCCGAGACCTGCACGACCTGGCGATCCAGCGGCTGTTCGCCACCGGCATGACGCTGCAGAGTGCCGGCCGCTTCATCGAGCACACGGAGGCCTCCGAGCGCGTCCTGCGGGCGGTGGACGATCTCGACGAGACCATCAAGATCATCAGGTCGACGATCTTCGGGCTGCGGGAGCGGGAGGGAGCATCCGGCCCCGGTCTGCGGGCCCGGGCGGTACGCGTGGCCGGTGAGGCGGCGCTCGTACTGGGTTTCGCGCCCAGCGTGCGCATCGAGGGGCTCCTGGACACTCACGTGTCGAAGGAGATCGCCGACCAAGTGGTGGCTGTCCTTTCCGAGGCCCTCACGAACATTGCCCGGCACGCCCGTGCGAGCCGCGCCGACGTGGTGCTGGAAACCGACGGACGCGAAGTGCGGGTCACGGTCTCCGACAACGGCGTGGGCATTCCGGCCGACGGCCGCCGCAGCGGCCTGCGCAACATGGCGGAGCGGGCCGAGCAGCTGAGCGGAGCGCTGGAGCTGAGCAGCCCGGCAGGCGGAGGCACCACACTGGTGTGGCGCGTGCCGGTGCAGGAGTCGTAGGAGCGCGACGGAATGGATCGTCCTCGTCAGCTGGACGCTTTCCCTGCTCGGCGGTCTGCTCGTGGATCAGGCGACGGCGCGGTCACGGTGGCTGACAGGGCCGATCGGGTGGTGCGGCGGGCCGGTCGGCTCATGCGCCGCGCGTGGTGTCGGAGTTGGATGACAGCGAGGGAAGCGGTGTCGATCCGAAGGGGGCGAGGGCAGTGGGTACGAGACTCACGGCGGAGGTCGGGGGGCGGTTCGCGGTCCTGCTGGTCGTGGCCACCGGCGTGACGTTCGCCCTCGCGGCGGCGTTCGACGCGATGGCTCTTCGGTTCCTGCGGCGACGCCTTCGCAGGGCGCCGACGCCCATACGAGCGTCCCGGCCGGAGGCAGCAGCCGGCCCGATCGGCACCCACGAACGGAACCTGCTCGGCGCGAGGTAGCCCGCCATGAGCGGGGAGACCGTGTGGTTCGGGGGCCGCAGGGCCCAGGGGCGCGGGCGCACCTTGACGAGCGGGTGAGGGCCACGAGCGGAAGGCGTCCCAGCTGCTCGACACCTTGCCTCATGACGCGATGGCCACCATCCCGGTGAACGGGTACGCCGCACCATGGTTGAAGGACCGGCCCGCGAGGTACTCCGGAACGGTTCGGCCGCCACGGACCTCCCGGCCGTCGAGGCCCTGGACCGGGCCGAGCACTACGGTCTGCGACCGGGCCATGTGCCCGGCGCTGTCGCACGCGTGCTGTGGGATGTCGGGGCCGCGGTGTTCCACACCTTCCTCGACACCCGTGACGACTGCCTGCGGTGGGCCTGAGTGCGGGGGCGGGCCGTAGCGGTGGTTTCACCCTCGTCGTCGGCGTGGACCGCGCCGACGGCCCGGACACGGGGAGAGACTGCTGCGGCACGGTGCCGACGTCGTCGTAGGAGACCTCGCAGAACTGCTCGCGTGAGGAGCGCCGAAGTGACGGACCGGATTTGGGAGTACGAGGGCTACGATCCCGCTCAGGAGCGTCTGCGCGAGTCGCTGTGCACGCTGGGCAACGGCTACTTCGCCACCCGCGGGGCGCTGCCCGAGTGCGTCGCGGACGACGTGCACTACCCGGGCACCTATGCGGCCGGCTGCTACAACAGGCTCACCTCCGAGGTGGCAGGCCGCGAGGTCGAGAACGAGGACATGGTCAACCTGCCGAACTGGCTGCCGCTGCGCTTCCGTGTCGAAGGGCAGCAGTGGCTCACCCCCGACACGGCAGAGGTGCTGGAGCACAGGCAGGTCCTGCACCTGGCCTCGGGGCTGCTGGAGCGCCGGACGCGTTACGGGCTCGGTGAGGGACGCGCCCTGTCCGTCCGCCAGGAGCGGCTCGTGCACATGGCGGAACCCCACCTGGCCGTTCTGCGCACCGAGTTCACCGCCGACGGATTCTCCGGCGACCTCGACGTCGAGTCCGCCCTGGACGGGAGGGTCACCAACTCCGGCGTGCCGCGCTACCGCGAGCTGGACGGGCGTCATCTGACTCATGTGTACACCGGTACCGCCGCTCCGGACGCGGTCTGGCTGCGCTGCCGTACCCGCACCTCCGACATCCGGATCGGTATGGCGTCCCGGCTGACCGCCGACGCGCCGGTCACGGCACAGCACGAGCTGACGCGGGCTGTCCAGCGGGTGTGCCTGCGCCTGGCTCCCGGCCGGACCGCCACCGTCGACAAGACCGTCGCCCTGCACACTTCCCGCGACCTGGCGATCAGCGATCCGCTGCACGCCGCGATCGAACGGGTGGGCCGCGCGCCCGGCTTCGACAAGCTGCTGGAGTCGCACCTGACGGCCTGGGACCAGCTGTGGCGGCGGGCCGAGCTGGACGTGCCGGGCGAGGCGGGCAGCAGCCTGCGGCTGCACCTGTTCCATGTCCTGCAGACGCTCTCCCCGCACACCGCCGATCTCGACGTGGGTGTGCCTGCCCGGGGGCTGCACGGTGAGGCCTACCGTGGGCACGTGTTCTGGGACGAACTGTTCGTTCTGCCCTACCTGAACCTGCACTTCCCCGAGGTCTCCCGCGCCCTGCTGCAATACCGCCACCGACGCCTGGAGCGCGCCCGCTCCGCCGCCCGCGACCTCGGCCGACGCGGAGCCCGGTATCCCTGGCAGAGCGGCAGCGACGGTCGTGAGGAGTCCCAGCAGCTGCACCTCAACCCGCGCTCCGGGCGTTGGCTTCCCGATCACTCCCGGTTGCAGTACCACGTCGGCTCGGCGATCGCGTACAACGTGTGGGAGTACTGCGAGGCCAGCGGAGACACCGAGTTCCTGCACACCAAGGGTGCCGAGATGCTGCTGCAGATCGCCCGTTTCTGGGCGGACTCGGCGGTGTACGACGAGACACTGGGCCGGCATCGCATCCGCGGGGTCGTCGGTCCCGACGAGTACCACGAGGCCTACCCCTGGGCGGCGGAGCCGGGCCTCGACGACAACGCGTACACCAACGTCACGGCCGCCTGGGTGCTGGCCCGCGCCCTGGAACTCCTCGACACCCTGCCCGAACCGCGCCGTCGGGAACTCGTCGAGCGGACCGGACTCGACGTCGGCGAACTCGAACAGTGGGAGGACGTCTCGCGCACGCTCCACGTGCCCTTCCACGACGGGGTCATCAGCCAGTTCGAGGACTACGGCAAGCTGGAGGAACTGGACTGGGCCGGTTACCGCCGGCGGTACGACGACATCCGGCGGCTCGACCGGATCCTGGAGGCGGAGGGCGACACCGCCAACCGCTACCAGGCGTCCAAGCAGGCCGACGTACTGATGCTCGGCTACCTCTTCTCGCCTGACGAACTCCAGGGCCTGTTCCGTCGGCTGGGGTACCGGCTCGACGAGGACACCTGGCGCCGCACCGTCGACTACTACCTGCACCGCACCAGCCACGGCTCCACCCTCAGCGGACTGGTGCACGGCTGGGTCCTCGCCCGGGCCCGCCGCGCCGATGCCTGGACGTTCTGCCAGGAGGCACTGAGGGGTGACATCGCCGACGTCCAGGACGGCACCACGGGCGAGGGCATCCACCTCGGTGCCATGGCCGGCACCCTGGACCTGGTCCAGCGCGGCCTGACCGGCCTGGAGCCCAGGGGCGGCGCTCTGTGGCTGGACCCGGTGCCCCTCCCCGAGCTCTCCTCCTACGGCTTCGAGCTCCGCTACCAGGGCCACTGGGGCGTGCGCCTGCGTCTGGAGCGCGGGTGGCTGGAGATCGCCGTACCGTCGTCCGGCCGCTCCCCGATCGACGTCCACCTTCCCGATCGCTCGGTCGGCGTGCAGCCGGGGGAGATCTGCCGGCTGGAGCTCCCCGACTGAGGTCGCGGTCGGTTCGGCGAGCGCGGCGAGTTCGGGGGGGCGTCCCTACGACGGTGGTTCCGCCTGCGTCTGGGCAGCCTGCAGATCGGCGAGCAGTTCGGCCTGCCCGGCGAGCACCCCGGACAGGATGGTGCGGGCGACCCCGAGCAGCTCGGCGATGTGCGGGCTGGTCAGCGAGTAGTACACGGTGGAGCCCTCCTTGCGGGTCACCACCAGGTTCGCCCTGCGCAGCACCGCGAGCTGCTGTGACAGGTGCGCCGGCTCGATCCCGACCTCGGGCAGCATCTCCGCCACCGCGTGCTCGCGCTCGCTCAGCAGCTCAAGGACCCGGATGCGCGCCGGGTGGCCGAGTGTCTTGAAGAACTCGGCCTTCAGTTGGTACAGCGGCGTGCTCATCGTGCCGTCCCCTCCCCGGCGGAGCAGCACGGCCCTATGGGCCGGTCCTCGGCGCCTCGCATCCACCCACTCGTCACACACATGCGGCTCATCCTCGCGTGCGACGGCGGCCATGCCGAAATCTCGCACGAGAACCGCGCCGCCCGAATCCCACGGTGGTGACATGAAGGCCGCTGGGCGCGGTTCCGCGCCGACCGCCCAGACGACTGCCGCCAAGGCGGATGTCCCCGCCGGCGGGCCCTGCCCGCGTCGTGTCAAGCCGGCCACCCTGTCGTCCGCCACTCGTGGCGGCCCTCCGGTGGCTCGCCGTGCCGCGTGCTGTGTGCCGCGAGTGCGTCGGCCAGGTCGGCGTGCACGGGGATGATCCGGCACTCCCCGTTGGGCACGAGGGAGCCGTCTGCGGGGATCGCGGCCAGTTCCAGGCCGCGGCCCGCCTCGGCGAGACGGTTCGCGGCCTCGATGATCGCCAACTGCCCCTCGGCCGACCAGCCGCGCAGCCCGCTCAGGTCGACGATGACCGGGCCGGTGCCGCGTCCCACCACCCAGCCGACGGCACCGGTGAAGCGGCGGACGGCCTCCGGGCCCAGGTGTCCGGAGACGGACAGGATGCCGAGGTCCTGCTCGACGGTGTAGCGCCACTCGATGGTCATGATCGTCAACTTCCTTGCGCGGTCGGCCTGTTCGGTCAGAAGGGCAGGGTGATCCAGATGCTCTTCCCCCTGCCGTCGGCGTCCTTGCGGACCACCGCGGTGCCGCCCAGGCCGAGGGTGAGCTCCATGACGGTGGCAAGACCGCCCGCCCTCGTTCGGGTGGCCGGTGCGTACAGCGCGGGCTGGTGGGGGTGACGGTCGTGGACGGCGAAAGCCAGGCAGTCCGGGCCGGCCGCGTAGATGACGGTCATCTGCGGGGAGAGCGCCGCGGCGTGCCGGACGCTGTTGGTGACCAGCTCGCTGAGGATCAGCAGGGCCGGGCCGACGGTGGGATGGCGCGGGTTCACGCCCCACTCGGCCAGCACCTGTTCGGCGGTCTCCCGGGCCATGCGGACCGCGGACGGCATCGCGGGCAGGGTGAGCACATGCCGGTGGGGCAGTGCTTCGAGCCGGGCGTTCATCACGCCTCCGCGGGGGTGAGAGGGAGTGCGGTCACGGTGTTGTGACGTGGGCGCGGCAGGGGGCACTCGAAGTCCCCCGTCTGCCGACCGGGCCGTACGACGGTCAGGTCCCGCCGCGTGGACACCGGCCGCCCCGGTGCGCGGCCTTCCGACGGCAACTCCTCGGCGCCAAAGACCTCGGCCTTGCGCAGGGGAAGGGGCGGAGTGCTCATCCGGCGGTTTCCTCTGTTTCCCTGCTGACGGGCCGGGACGTCTGGGCGGGAACAGTCGGCATGACACCGACGCACTCCAGGTAGGTGTGTGCGCCCCGGATCGCCTCCGGCGTGGTGGCGTACTCACGCCCCTCCCGGCGCAGCAGCTCCAACGCGCCCACGGATTCCAGCGCCTGGCGCTGGCCGGGGCGGATCCCGGAGGTCATGACCACGGTGCCGCGCCGATTGAGCTTTTCCACCACGTCCTTGAGGACCAGGGCGCCGGTGGCGTCGATGGTCGTCACCCGGGACATGCGCAGGATGACGACCCGCACGTCGGCGACCTCGGCCAGCTCCAGGAGGAAGCGGTGGGCGGCGGCGAAGAACAGCGGCCCGTCGATGCGGTAGGCGACGATGTGCTCGGCCAGCAGCGCGTGTTCCTCGGCGCTGTGGTCGCCCCGGTCCAGCGGCACCTGGTCCAGGCGGGCCTGCTGGGCGACCGCGCGCAGCGCCAGGGTGCCCGCGACCACCAGGCCGATGATCACGGCGTAGACGAGGTCGAGGGCGAGCGTGGCCACGGCGGTCAGCACGAGGATCAACGCGTCGGAGCGGGTGGCCCTCGCCATCGCCCGGAGCGAGCTGACCTCGACCATGCGGATCGCGGTGGCCAGCAGCACGCCCGCCAGCGCCGCCAGCGGGATCCTGGAGACGAGGGGTGCGGCCGCGAAGACGATCACTGCGAGGACCGCTGCGTGGGTCAGGGCCGCCAGCCGGGACCCCGCCCCGGTACGGACGTTGACCGCGGTCCTGGCGATCGCGCCGGTCGCCGGTACGCCGCCGAACAGCGGCGCGGCGATATTGGCCAGACCCTGACCGAACAGTTCACGGTCCGGGTCGTGCTTCTGGCCGACCGTCATGCCGTCGGCGACCGAGGCCGACAGCAGCGACTCCAGGGCTGCCAGCGCCGCGACCGCGACTGCCGGGGCGAGCAGCGAGCCGAGCGCGCCCGGGTCGAGGAAGGCGAGTGAGGGGGCGGGCAGGCCGGACGGCAGGTCGCCGATCGGCTGCGCCGCGTCCAGGCCGCCTGCCTGTGCCACGAGGGTGGCCGTGATCACCGCGAGGATGGAGAAGGGGATCGTGGGCCGCCGCCGGGCGCCGATCAGCATGACGGCGGCGACCGCCAGGGCGAAGGCGACGGAGGTCCAGTTCGGGTGGGTCGCGAACTCCTCCAGGGCGCGCCAGGTCACCACGAGGACGCGGTCGCCCTCGGGCTTGGGCACCCCGAGGGCGTTGGGGATCTGCTGCAGCCCGATGACGCAGGCGATGCCGAGCGTGAAGCCCTCCACGACGGGCGCGGGCACGTACTGCATGTACTTCCCGGCCTTCAGCAGAGCGAGTGCGACGAGCATGACGCCCGCCATCAGCCCCACGGTCAGCACCCCGGACGCCCCGTGCTCGGCGACGATCGGTACCAGCACGACCGTCATGGCGCCGGTCGGCCCGGACACCTGCAGATTCGACCCGCCGAACACGGCGGCGACCACGCCCGCGATCACCGCGGTCGCCAACCCCGCCGCCGCGCCGAGCCCGGAGGAGACACCGAAGCCGAGTGCGAGCGGCAGTGCGACGATCGCCACGGTGAGGCCGGCCAGCAGGTCCCGGCGTGGGTCACGGCGCATCTCCGCCAGATCCGTGCGGCCGGGCAGCAGTGCGGTGAGCCGGGCCACGGCCCGGCCGGACGGGCTCCTCATCGCGCGGCGACCTCGGTGTCCCGCAGCTCGGCCAGCAGCTCGTTCCGCCCGGCCAGCATCTCGGTCAGAATCCTGCGCGCGGCCCCCATCAGGTCGGCGACGTCCCCGCCGGCGAGCGCGTACACCACGGCCGAGCCCTCGCGCTTGGATGTGACGATGCCCGAGCGGCGCAGGACCGCCAGCTGTTGCGACAGGTTGGAGGGTTCCACCTCGATCGCGGCCAGCAGCTCCCGTACCGGTCTCGGCCCGTCCTGCAGCAGCTCCAGCACCCGTATCCGTACGGGATGCCCCAGCATCCGGAAGAACTCGGCCTTGGCCTGGTAGAGCGGAACGGACATGACCCTCGGCTTCCCGGACAACGCCCCACCCGGGGCCGGCAGGCTGCGCCCACGGCTACCTGCGGACTCAGCCAACACAGCATCCAACCAATTGCGAAATTATGCAATTAAGCATCCTGCTACTGCCGGGCCGCCCGGCGGGCGGGATCAGGCCCTCTTGACCACGCTCGTGTGCATGGTCTCCAGCGCGCTCGCCAGCACATGGGGATCGTGGTGACCCTTGTAGACCGGAGGTGGCTGCTTGGCGAGGTCGAGGAGTCCGGCCACCGCGGTCCAGGCGGTGCGTACGGAGTACTCGACGGTGAAGGCGACGTCGTCGGGCACTTCGGCGAACTGTCCGATGAAGGCGAGGTTCACCGACCCTTCGGGCACGACCTCGGGCCGGTCGTCGCGGCGGCGGACCAGGAACTGGCTGGTGACGTACGGCATCAGGCAGGGCACGACGGTGGAGGTCTCACGGACACGGGCCGCCACCGCCTCGTCGAACCGCAGATGGTGGAGTACTTCGTCGAGGATCTCCCGGCCGGAGCACATCGTCATCGGCTTGGGCGTGTGGTTGCCGGCGCGGCCGGGACGCAGGCTGTAGCCCCACCAGACGGAGACGTCCTCGGGCTGGTCGCGGTAGACGGGCTGGCGCTGGGCGACGATGGTGAGCAGCCAGTTGGAGTCGGTGAAGGTCATCAGGCCGCCCCGGCCGGTCTCGCGGCCACTGAACTCCTCCAGCGCTTTGAGGAAGGCGGGATCCTTCGCCGTGACGGTGAACGATTCCCAGCGGGATTCCTTGACGTGCTTGTCGAACACGGCCGGATCACCGAAGTCGTCGCGCCCTCTGGCCAGTCGGTGCCACAGCAGCCACGCGTCCGAGCGCCTGGGAGCGGGCGCCGGCGCGGCGGTGTGCGAGCCGAGGCTGGAGGCGTCGGTCATGGAACCGTTGGTGACCAGCACGAGGTCCTCGGGTGCCACCTCGATCTGCTCGTCACGGCCGTCGCGGACCAGGTAGAGGCGCTCGACCGTGGTGGACCGGCGTCCCGATGCCAGGCCGAGGTCGGCGACGTGGCATCCAGTGTGGACGGTGACTCCGCGATCGCTGAGCCAGGCGGTCAGGGGCCGCACGACGGAGTCGAACTGGTTGTAGCGGGTGCGGTGCGTGCCCGACAGGGAGGAGAGCTCGGGGAAGAGGTGAACGAACCGCCTGAGGGAGCGGCGGAACTCGATGGCGCTGTGCCAGGGCTGGAAGGCGAACGTGGTGCACCACATGAACCAGAAGGTCGTGGTGAAGAAGTGCTCGCCGAAGGAGTCGGTGATCCGCTTGCCGTCCAGGTGTCCTTCAGGGGTCGCCAGACAACGGGCCAGGTCCAGCCGGTCCCGCTCGGAGAGTCCCCACGAGCGTGTGTCGACGATCTCTCCCTGTCCGTCGACGAGTCGGGCGATGTCGTCCCAGGCGCGGTTCTCGTGTCCGGCCAGGATCTCCTGCGTCACCGACACCGCGGGGTCGTCGAGGGTGGGAATCCCGGACAGCAGGTCGTATGTGCAGCGGTACTCGGCGTCGAACATGTGCCCGCCGCGCATGGTGTAGCCGGCCTCCGGCGTGCCGCCCGCGTCCAGGCTGCCGCCGATCCGCCGCTGCTCCTCGAAGAGGTGGATGTCCGATCCGTCGAAACCGCCGTCGCGGATCAGGAACGTGGCCGCGGCCAGCGCCGCGACACCGCTCCCCACCAGATATGCCTTCGCCATCACACAACTCCTTGTCGTTCCCGGTCGTACGCTCTGGACGCTCAGGCCGAGCGTGGGTCCGCTGCCGCGTCGTTCGCCTCGGCAGGGCGGCCGCCGCGCCACGGCGGTGGGGTCGTCCGGCGACCGTGATCCCGGATGTGGGCGGCCTTGCCCGCCTGGCGGTGCAGCCGGTCCTGGAGTTGGTCGACGACTTCCCGTCCGGTGGCCGCCTCGGCGAGGACGACCACCTCGCGGTCGCCGACGTGCAGAGCGGCCGTCGCCGACCACGGGCGGTCGGCGTGGTGGGTGGCCGCCCTGGTGACCCGTACCTCACCGGTGACGGGAGGCAGTCCCGCCCGGCCGAGGGCGGCGTCGATCTTCGTGCGGGCGTAGACCAGGGTCTCCTCGTCCACCTCGCCGTCGCAGCGCAGTCGCACCGCGGGGGCGGGCTGGGCCTGGGTGTTGTCGCCGGTCATTTCGGACCCCTCTCGCAGGTACAGGAAGTCGGCGTCGTTCAGGCCACAGGTCCGGGCAGCCACAGGTCGGGGCCGAAGACCTCGTAGCGGATGTTCCGTGCCGGAATGCCGGCGGCCAGCAGCTGTCCGCGCACCGCGCGCATGAACGGCAGTGGGCCGCACAGGAACACCATGGCGCCGTCCGGCAGTTCGATCCCGTGGAGGTCCATCAGGCCGACGCGGGCGGCGGGTTCCTCCTCGCCGAGCTGCTCGTACCAGAAGTGGGTGCGGGCGTCCGGCAGTTGCTCCACGAGTTCCCGTGTCTCGGTGCGCAGGGCGTGGTCGGCGGGGGAGTGGTCGGCGTGCAGGACCCGTACGGGACGAGTGGAGCCGACGGTGGCGAGATGGGCCAGCATGCCCGTCATGGGGGTGCAGCCGATGCCCGCCGAGACCAGCACGACCGGGGCCGCGGCGTCGGCCGGGTCGTCGAGGACGACATCGCCGAAGGGGGCGGAGAGCGTCAGCTCGTCTCCGGTCCGGCACTGGCCGTACAGCAGGTTCGAGACCTCGCCGTCCGGCGCGCCGGCATCGCCGCGGACGCGTTTCACGGTGATCCGCCGCACGTTACCGCCGGGGTCCGAGGACAGGCTGTACTGGCGCAACTGGTGGCCCCCGTCGGGCATTTGGGCGCGCGCACTCACGTACTGTCCCGCCCGCGCGGGCGGCACCGGTTCGCCGTCGGCCGGGCGCAGCAGGAACGACACCACATCCCGGGTTTCGGTGCGGCGGTCGACGACCGTCCACCGCCGCCAGATCCGGCCGGGCCCGACGCCCGCGTCCTGGTAGAGGCGGGCCTCCTGGGCGATCAGGGCGCCGGCCATCAGCCAGTACACCTCGTCCCAGGCCGCGGCCACCTCCGGGGTGACCGCGTCGCCGAGGACCTCGGCTATCGCGCCGAAGAGATACTTGTGCACGATCGTGTACTGGTCGTCGGTGACCCCGACGGCGGCGTGCTTGTGCGCGATCCGCGTGAGCAGGGTGTCAGGGCGCGTGTCCGGATCGTCGAGCAGGGCGGTCGCGAAGGCGGCGATCGAGCCGGCCAGGGCGCGGCGCTGGGCGCCGCTGGCCTGGTTTCCGCGGTTGAACATTCCGTCGAGCAGCTCCGGGCGGTCGCGGAACATCGCGCCGTAGAAGCGCGTGGTGATCTCGTCGAGCGCTCCGGCCACCGCGGGCAGGGTGCCACGAACCACGGCGGCGGATTCTGCGGACAGCATGGAGCCTCCCGGACAGGGGGTGGGGTGGGAACGGCGCCGCATCGCGACGGGCGGCGGTTCCCTGTGTAGCAGGCAACGGCCCCTGTTTCGGCGCCGTTTCGTGGCGCTGGGCGAAGAGGGGCCGAACGGCCCCACGGATTCGGGCACATCGGCCCGACTGGCCCGCTCGGGTGAGGGCCCAAGAGGCCCGCACTGTTCGGCCCTCGGCCCTGTACGCCTCCGTCGGACGGGTGCCTACTGCTCGCGGCACCATGTCCGGTACGCGGCCACGGCCGTCGGCAGGGTGGGGAAGATCCGCCCGGTGCCGACGGTCACCACCAGCCCGTAGGCCTCCAGGTCGTCCCGCAGGTCCTGCTTGACCCGGGCGAGGGCGAAGACGACGCCGCGGTCGGTGAGTTCGCGGCGCAGTTCGTCGACCGCGTCCAGGGCGGTGATGTCGACCTCCACGTTGGCCTCGGTGTTGAGGACGAACCAGCGCACGGGATCTTCCTGTTCGTCGACCGCGGCCAGGGCCCGGCGTCGGAAGTTCTCCGCGTTGGCGAAGAACAGGGGGGAGTCGTAGCGGTAGACCAGCAGGCCGGGGATCGTACGGGCCTCGGGGTAGTCGTCGACGTCGTGCATGCCGGCCACGCCGGGCACCAGTCCCTCGACGGCGTCGTGCGGGCGCGCGACCCGGGTCAGCAGCTCCGCCACCGACAGGCCGACGGCGACCAGCACCCCGTACAGGATGTCCAGGACCAGGACCCCGGCCAGGCAGCCGAGTGCCAGCAGGAGTTCCCGGCGGCGGAAGGACGCCAGCTTGCGGAAGCCCGTCAGGTCGATCATGCGGAGGGCGGCGTAGACGACGAGCACGCCCAGCACCGCCGTGGGAGTGCGGGACAGCAGCGGGCTCAGGAACAGCAGGACCGACAGGACTGCCGCCCCGGCGACCAGCGAGTACGCCTGGCTGCGGCCACCCGCCGAGGAGGCCAGCGCGGTACGGCTGGCGCTGCTGCTCACCGGGAAGCCGTGCAGTGCGCCCGCGCCGAGGTTGGCGGCGCCCAGGGCGAGGAACTCCTGATTGGCGTCCAGCGCGTTCGCGTCACGGTCGGCGAAGGCCCGTGCGGTGAGGATGAAGTCCGTGTAGCCGACGAGGAGGACGCCCAGGGCGGGCAGCAGGAGATGCGGCAGGTCGGTCAGGTCAGGCAGGGCGAGTCCGGGCAGGCCCGCCGGGACGTCGCCGATGACCTTGATGCCGTGCCCGTCGTCGAGCCCGAAGACCGCCACAGCAGTCGTACCGAGGACCACGGCCAGCAGCGGGCCGGGCACGGCGCGGACGTACCGGGCGGCGATGAGGAGGAAGGCCAGCACGACGGCGGAGAAGACGACGGTGGCCGGGTGGGCGTTCGGCAGGTTCCGGACGAAGGACCAGAGCTGCGGGAAGAACGCGGAGCCCGTGGTGTCGACGCCGGTGAGCTTGGGCAGCTGGTCGACCATCATGATCAGCGCCACGCCCGTCAGATAGCCGATGAGAACCGGCCGTGACAGCAGATCCGCGACGAAGCCGAGCCGCGCCGCCCACGCCACCACGCACAGCAGGCCGACCACGATCGCGAGCGCGGCCGCCAGTGTGGCGTACCGGGCCGGATCCCCGGCCGCGAGCGGACCGACCACCGTGGCCGTCATCAGCGCGGTCGTCGACTCCGGGCCGACCGACAGCAGGCGGGAGGAGCCGAGCAGGGCGTACAGGGCGAGCGCGGGCAGGATCGCCCACAGCCCGGCGACCGGCGGCAGACCGGCGACGCCCGCGTACGCCATCACCTGGGGCACGAGATAGGCGGCCACCGTCACTCCGGCCAGTACGTCACCCTTCAGCCACGAGCCCCGGTAGCCGAGGAGCGTGGCGAGCCCGGGTGTCAGACGGCGCCACACCGGAACACTGCCGTCCGAGCTCGGGGACATGGTCCTCCTTCTGACGAGGGATCTCAGCATCCACTGGCGAACGGACGCCCGCGAGAGGCCGAACGGTCCGCCACGCCCTGCAGGGCCGGCGGTCGGGAGCACAACAGGCCGTGCGGAAGGGATGGTCCAGTTCCCGTCCTGTCCCTCGCGGTGGTGCGCGGCCGGTCGGCGTCCGTGTCGGCCGGCGGGCCCATGGTGCCACCGCGCCTGCCGCCCGCAGGGCCGATCGGCCCCAGTCGGGGACCTGCGGCCCCTGCACCACGGGCCTCGGCAGCGCGACGCTGGAATCACATCCCCGTTCAGGAGGCAGAACGATGGTCCACAACGTTGTCGCAGGTCTCGATGGCTCGGCCGAGAGCCGGGCCGCAGCCGAATGGGCGGCCCGCGAGGCGAAGCTGCGCGGCCTGCCGCTGAAGCTCGTGCACGTCTGGGAGCCCGTCCCCGAGCCCATGGCCCAGGCACCGCTCCTCGGCGCGGAGACCCAGCAGCACTGGAGCGAGCGGATCCCCCGCGAGGCGGCGGAAGGCCTCAGGCTGCGCCATGCCGGGCTGGACGTGACCGTGGAACAGCTCAGCGGCCGGCCCGGCGACGTACTGACGGGCGCGGCACAGGACGCCGAACTGCTGGTCCTCGGCTCCCGTGGCCTCGGCGGGCTCGGAGGCTTCCTGGTGGGCTCCGTCGGTCAGGCCGTCGTCGCCCACGTCGAAGTGCCCGTGGTCCTGGTTCGCGCCGGGGAGCAGGCCGCGGACGAGCACGCGATGGACCCGGCCGGAATCCCGTCCGCCGCGGCCCCGTTCCGGCCTGTCGTCCTGGGCCTCGACACCGACAGTCCGCACGACACCGTGATCGAGTTCGCCTTCGACGCCGCGGCCCGGCGGGACACGGCCCTGCGGGTCGTCCACGGCTGGAACCTGCCGCCGTACTTCGCCTACGGCCTGCCCGCGGACCTCGAGCTCAACGCCGAGCTGGGCAGGCAGGACACCGCCGTACTGACCGAGATGCTGCGTCCCTGGCGGGAGAAGTTCCCGACGGTCGAGGTCGTCGAGCAGTCCCGTGCCGGCAGCCCGGCCAACCACCTGGTCGACGCTTCCCGTAAGGCTTCCCTGGTCGTCGTGGGCAGGAAGATCCGCCGTAGCCCGATCGGCGCCCACATCGGACCGGTCACGCACGCCGTCCTGCACCACTCCACCGCCCCCGTCGCCGTCGTCGCGCACGGCTGACGCACCATCCCCCCGAGGAGCAGGAACCATGAAGGCAGCGGTCGTACGAGCTCTCGGTGAACCCCTGGTCATCGAGGAGCGCCCCGATCCCGAGCCCGGCCCGGGCCAGGTCCGCGTCCGTGTCGAGGCGTCCGGGTTGTGCCACACCGACATCCATGCCGCCCGCGGCGACTGGCCGGTCAGGCCCAACCCGCCGTTCGTGCCCGGTCACGAGGGCGTCGGCCTGGTCGAGAAGCTCGGTGACGGCGTCACCCACCTGTCCGTCGGGCAGCGGGTCGCCGTGCCGTGGCTGGGCAAGGCCTGCGGGCGGTGCGAGCACTGCCTGTCCGGTTGGGAGACGCTCTGCGAGCAGCAGGTCAACACCGGCTACGGGTGCGACGGCGGGTACGCGGAGAAGATGCTGGCCTGGGCCGACTTCGCGCAGCCCGTGCCCCAGGGCGTCACGGCGTTCGACGCCGCCCCGCTGACCTGCGCCGGCGTCACCACGTACAAGGCGCTGAAGGTGGCCGGTGTCGGGCCCACCCAGCTCGTGGCGATTTCCGGTGTCGGCGGTCTCGGTCATCTGGCGGTGCAGTACGCGAAGATCGCCGGGGCTCGGGTGGTGGCGATCGATGTCACCGACGAGAAGCTCGACCTGGCTGCGGAACTCGGCGCCGACCTCGTCATCGACGCCCGCAAGGACAACGTGGGCGAGGTGCTCCAAAGGTATGGGGGTGCGCACGCGGCGATCGCTCTCGCGGTGAACGAGGATGCCTTCGCGGCGGTCAACTCCGGGCTGCGGCGCGGGGGGAAGCTGGTCATGGTGGCGCTGCCCGCGCACGGCACGGTCCAGGTTCCGATCTTCGACACCGTCCTGAAGGGCACCAGCGTGATCGGTTCGATCGTCGGTACCCGGCAGGACCTCGCCGAGGTCTTCCAGCTGCACGCGGCGGGCCGCACCAGGGTGATCTACGAGACCCGCCCGCTCGCCGCCGTCAACGAGTCCATCAGCGAGGTGCTGAGCGGCCAGGTCAAGGCCCGGATCGTCTTCGACCTCGGTGCGGGAAGGTGAGAACGGTGGACCTTCCGGTGGTCGTGGGCGTCGACGGCTCCGAACCCGGTCTGCGCGCCGTGGACTGGGCGGCGGACGAGGCCGCACTGCGCGGGGTGCCGCTGCGGCTGGTGTACGCCTCGCTGTGGGAGCGCTACGAAGGCGCGGCGCTCGCCCAGGACCTCGGCAGGACGTCCGAGCAGATACTGGCCGACAAGATCGTCGATGCCGCCGTGCGGCGCGCCCACCGCCGTCGACCGGACCTGAAGATCGAGGCCGAGGTGGTGCCCGACGGGCCGGTGCCCGCCCTGGTGACCGAGGCGCGGCGCGCCTCCGTGCTGGTCCTGGGGGCGCGGGGCCGCGGCGGCATCGCCGAGCTGCTGCTCGGCTCGGTCAGCCTCGCGGTCGCCGCCCACGCCCACTGCCCGGTGATCGTGCTGCGCGGCAGCCATGACCTCCGGGCGCAGCCCGGAGCGCAGGGGCGCGTCCTGCTCGGCGTCGGCGAGGAGGCGCGGAGTTCGGCTGCTGTGCGTTTCGCCTTCCAGGAAGCGGAGCGGCGGAGCGCCGTCCTGGAAGCCGTACGGGCCTGGCGATGCCCCCGGCACGAGACCGCCGAACACCCCCTGCTGGCCGGCGGGCCGGCCCGGACGCACGAACAGCGAGCCGCCGAGACGCTGGAGGCCGCGCTGAACGAAGTGGCCGCGGAGCACCCGTCCGTGCAACTCCACCGGCGCACAGCCGAGGGCACCGCCCGCAAGGTACTGCTCGACGCGTCGGCCACCGCCGATCTGCTGGTGGTCGGAGCCCGGCGCCAGAGCGGGTTCTTCGGCCTTCAGCTGGGACGGGTCGCCCACACGGCGCTGCACCACTCCGCCTGCCCGGTCGCCGTCGTACCCCAGCCGGCCTGATGCGCCGACCGGTTCCTTCGAAAGCGACGCAGCCGCATGCCGTGTCGTCTTGAGACGCAGCGGCATCGGGAGTGGCGGGATGGGCCGGGGGCCACGCGCGCCCGCGGCTTCGATGGTGGGCAGGCCGTAGCGTGGACCCGTACATCCGTTCCGCGCAGGTAGGAGGTACCGGTGGCAGGCAAGAAGCGTCCGACGGACAGCGCGCCGCCGCATCGGCTGCCGCGCGCGATGTACGAGCGTGAACTCCTGCGCCTTCAGGTGGAACTGGTGAAGCTCCAGGAGTGGGTGCGCGCCGAGGGAGCGCGGCTCGTGGTGGTCTTCGAGGGGCGCGACGCGGCAGGCAAGGGCAGCACGATCAAGCGCGTCACCGAACATCTCAACCCCCGCGTGGCGCGGATCGTGGCGCTCCCCACGCCGACCGAGCGCGAGCGCACCCAGTGGTACTTCCAGCGGTACGTGGAGCACCTGCCGGCCGCCGGGGAGATCGTGGCGTTCGACCGGAGCTGGTACAACCGGGCCGGCGTCGAGCACGTCATGGGCTTCTGCACCAAGGAGGAGTACTGGCGGTTCCTGCACCAGTGCCCGGTCTTCGAGAGGCTGCTCGTGGAGGACGGCATTCTGCTGCGCAAGTACTGGTTCTCGGTGAGCGACGCCGTGCAGGAACAGCGCTTCCGCACCCGGCTCGACGACCCCACCCGCCGCTGGAAGCTGTCGCCGATGGACCTGGAGTCCATCACGCGCTGGGAGGCGTACTCCCGCGCCAAGGACGAGATGTTCGCGCACACCGACACCCCCGAGGCGCCCTGGTACGTCGTGGAGAGCGACGACAAGCGCAGCGCACGGATCAACATGATCGCCCACCTGCTGTCCACCGTCCCCTACCACGAGGTACAGCCGCCGGCCCTGACGCTGCCCGAACGTCCGCCGTCCACCGGCTACCAGCGACCGCCGCGCACGCTCCAGACGTACGTTCCCGAACATGCCGCGTCATTGGTGGAGGACGGCGGGGGAACCGTGTGACCTGCGGCGGGCGCAGTGAGTTCTCCGGCGACGACGTAGAGGAGGACGACGTACCAGGCGAGCGCCAGCGACGCGGCCCTGGCCGGGGCGCCAGCGACGCGGGCCGCTGGACGATCCGGCCCAGGGGCGCCTTGGCCGGCAGCTGAAGGCACTCCTTGCGGGTGAGTTCGCGGAAACGTCGTTCGCGTACATCGGTGGCTCCGCGCCCTCGTACCGCTTCGGGGGCGTACTCCATGCTCGGGATGCACTCCATGCTCCGTGGCGGAAAGGGCGGGGCGTGGGCCGACCGGTCCAGGTCCGCCAGGAATGCGCCCCGTGTGGGGCGGCAGGTTCGCGGAAAGGACGGGCCGCTCGGCGTCGGCATGGGGCCGAGCGGCCCTTCTGCGCGCTCGGGCCGTACCGGTTCGCTGTGGTCATGAACGAGACCCGGATCCCTGCGCCGCACTGTCTGCGCGAACGCGTGGTCGGCCGGACCACTGTCGTCGAGCTGTACGGCGAGATCGACATCCTGACCGCGCCGGTCGTCTCGGCCCGCCTCGACGCGCTGACCTGCGCCCCGTACCCCCAACTGGTGGTGGATCTCCGCCGCGTGACCTTCATCGACTGCAGGGGACTGTCCGCCCTGTGCAGGGCCCGCAACCGCGCCCTGCGGTGCGGCGGCCGCGTACGGCTCGTGATCGGCAGTCCGCGCGTTCTGCGCATGCTGCGCGCCGTCGGGCTGACCGACGTGTTCGAGGTGCTCCCCGTACTCCCCGACGTCACGTCTCCCGTCGGCCCCGCCTGACCGGCACGCCTCGGAATCGGGGCCGAACGGCCCTGCTCCCGGCCCCGGACAGGCCCTGTGGCGCTGGCCCGGGGTCCTGGACCGTGGAAGGAGAACCCAGGACCAGGGAGAGGAAGGCGTCATGACGCAGACCGCACGCCGCGCGCGGGAGACCCACGCGCTTCTGGCCGACGGCAGCACGGTCGCGATCCGGTCCGCGCGACCGGAGGACCACGACCAGGTGCTGCGGCTGTACGACGCCATGTCGGCGGAGAACCTGCGGCTGCGGTTCTTCGGCGCCAGTCGGCTCGCCGGACGACAGGCCGCCGACCGGCTCTGCGCCGATCCGGAACCCGGATACCAGGGACTCGTGGCGCTGCTCGAAGGGCAGGTCGTCGGAGCCGCCGAGTACCACGTCAACGCCGACCGGGTCGCCGCCGAGATCGCCGTGGCGGTGGCCGACGGTCTCCACCACCGCGGCGTGGGCACCCTGCTCCTCGAACACCTGGTGACCGCCGCCCGCATGGCGGGCCTCACCGCGTTCACCGCCGCCACACTCGCCGACAACCACGAGATGATGCGGGTCTTCACCGACCTCGGACTGCGGACCGAGCGCCGCCGGGACCGCGACGAGGTCTACAGCCTCGTACGGCTGGACCAGGACGAGACCTACCTGGCGGCCCTCGACGAACGGGGCCGCGTCGCCGACACCGCGAGTCTGCGGCCGCTGCTGCGCCCCCGCTCCATCGCGGTCGTCGGGGCGGGCACCAGGCCGGGCTCGGTGGGGCGGGCCGTGCTCAGGAACATTCGGCGGGCGGGATTCACCGGCCGCCTGATGGCGGTCAACCCGCACGCCGACACCGTCGAGGACACCCCCTGTCACCCGTCGGTCGCCTCGCTGCCCCAGCCTCCCGAACTCGCCGTTCTCGCGGTGCCCGCGGGCGCGGTCGCCGAGGTGGCCGAACAGTGCGGCAAGACCGGAGTGGCGGCCCTGGTGGTACTGACCGCCGGGCTCGACGTCGAACAGGCCGCGGCGCTGCTCGCGACCGTACGCCGCTACGGGATGCGGCTGGTCGGCCCGAACTGCCTGGGCATCGCCACCACCGAGGAGGCGGTACGCCTCGACGCCACCTTCGCCGCGCACCGGCCGTTGCCCGGCACCGCAGGTGTCGCCGTGCAGTCCGGCGGTGTCGGCATCGCGCTCCTCGGAGGTCTGACCCGGCTGGGTATCGGCGTGTCGAGCTTCGTATCGCTGGGCGACAAGTACGACGTCAGCGGCAACGACCTGCTCCAGTGGTGGGAGAGCGACGGCACGACCGACCTGGCCCTGCTGCACCTGGAGTCCTTCGGCAGCCCGCGCGCCTTCTCCCGTACCGCCCGCCGGGTCGCCCGGCGGATGCCGGTGCTGACGGTGGACGCGGGCCGTTCCGACGCCGGGCGCCGGGCAGCGGCCTCCCACACCGCCGCGGCCGCGACGCCCACCGTGACCAGGCAGGCCCTGTTCACGCAGGCCGGCGTCATCGCCACCCGAAGTATCGGCGAACTCCTCGACACCGCAGCCCTGTTGCACTCCCAGCCGCTGCCGACCGGCTCGCGGGTGGCCGTGGTCTCGAACGCGGGCGGGGCCGGTGTACTGGCCGCGGACGCGTGCACCGAGGCCGGGCTGACCGTGCCCGAACTGCCCGCGGACCTCCTGCGTGAACTCCTCGGACTGCTGCCGGCCGGGGCGAGCGCCGGCAATCCGATCGACACGACCGCCGCGGCCGACGGCCGGGCGCTGCGCGCCTGTGTGGACCGCCTGGCCGCCCACGACGCCGTCGACGCGGTCCTGGTGGTGCTCGTGCCGACCGCCCTGATGGCGGCGACCGGGGACGATCCGGTCCGCGCGCTCGTCGGGCCGGTCCCCGCGCACTGGACGCGCCCGGTCGCGGTGGCCCTGCTCGACCAGGCCGAGTCCGTCCTGCTGCTGCACACCGGACAGGGCGCCCTGCCCGCGTACGCCGATCCGCAGGCCGCCGCACGCGCCCTGGCACACGCCGCCGCCCGGTCCCGCTGGCTCGCCCGGCCGCCCGGTAAGGTCCCGGAACTGCCCGGCGTCGACACCACGGGCGCCCGCGCCCAGGCGGACGCCTTCCTCGCCGAGAACCCCGCGGGCGGCTGGCTCGACCCGCGAGGCTGCGCCGAACTCCTCGACCGCTACGGCATCCCGCAGCTGCCCTGGGCCTGGGCCGAGGACGAACAGGCCGTCGTGGACGCCGCCGCCCGGCTCGCGGGGCCCGAGGGACGGGTCGTGCTCAAGGCGTACTGGCCGGGCCTGGTGCACAAGACCGACCAGGGCGCGGTGCTCCTCGACCTGGAAGGGGAGGAGCAGCTGCGGGCCGCGTACCGCGGTCTCGTCGCGCGCTTCGGCGAGGTGATGACCGGGGTTCTCGTGCAGCCGATGGCCGGACGCGGCACCGAACTGGTCGCGGGAATGGTGCAGGACGAGGTGTTCGGGCCGCTGGTGCTGTTCGGCCTCGGCGGTACGGCGACCGAGGTGCTCGCGGACCACGCGGCCCGGCTCGCCCCGCTCACCGACCGCGATGTGCACGACCTGATCACCGCGCCGCGCTGCGCCCCGCTGCTGCTCGGTCACCGGGGCAGCGGCCCCGTCGATCTGGCCGGCCTGGAGCAGCTGCTGCTCCGCCTGTCGCGGCTGGCCTGCGACCTGCCGCAGCTCGCCGAGGCCGACCTGAACCCGGTCGTGGCCCGCCCGGACGGGGTCACCGCCCTCGACGTACGGATCCGCCTGCTGCCGCGCACCCCGCACGACCCGTATCTGCGCCGACTGCGCTGAGCCGCGGGTTCCGGAGAAGGAGACGACGATGAAGCACCGCAAGGTCAGCAAAGTGATGACGAGCGAAGTCGTACGGGTGCCCGCGACGACCCCGTTCAAGGAGGTCGCGGCACTGCTGGCGGAGCACCGCATCAGCGGACTGCCCGTGGTGGACAAGGACGAGAAGGTCATCGGGGTCATCTCCGAGACCGATCTGATGCTCCGGCAGGCGCAACAGGAGGAGCCCGGACACCAGCGCCCCAAGTGGCGCCCGCGGCTGACCCCCGCCGCCCGCAGGACCGACGCCAAGGCCCGGGCCCGCCTGGCGGAACAGCTGATGAGCAGCCCGGCGATCGCCGTCCGCGCCGACGACACCATCGCCTGGGCCGCCCGCACCATGGCCGGACACCGCGTCGAGCGGCTGCCGGTACTGGACGAGGAGGACCGGCTGGCAGGCATCGTCACCCGGCGCGATCTGCTCCAGGTGTTCCTGCGTCCGGACGAGGACATCCGCGCCGAGATCGTCGACGAGGTGCTGGTACGCGCCCTGTGGCTGGCGCCGCAGACGATCGGTGTGACGGTCACCGAGGGGGTGGTCACGCTGGACGGCCAACTCGAGCGTGCCAGCGAGGTTCCGATCGCCGTGAGCATGAGCGGCCAGGTGGACGGCGTGGTGGCCGTCGTCGACCACCTCACCCACCGGTACGACGACACGCACCTGCGGCCGGACGAGCCGGCCGTGCACGGGATCGGCGAGAGCTGGCTGCGCAGGCCGTGACAAGAAGGAGGTGAGGACATGAACTGGTACGACCACCATACGAGCGGCTGGGACTACACCCTCATGACACTCATGATGCTCGCCCTCGGCGCGGTGCTGATCGCCGCCCTGGTGCTGCTGCTGCGCCACCCGTCGACAGGTACCCGCGGTGCGGACGCGTCGCCCGAGCGACTGCTCGGCGAGCGGTTCGCGCGCGGCGAGATCGACGACGACGAGTACTTCCGGCGGCTCTCCGTGCTCGAGCACGGACACGGAAAGCCGCCATCGAAGAAAGCGAGGTGAACCCCGATGACCACCACCCCACGCGTGCTGATCGCCTACGGCACGAAGAACGGCTCCACCGCCGAGATCGCCGAGTGGATCGCCGAGGCCCTGCGTGACCGGCAGGTCGACGCGGACGTCCGGTCCGCGGCCGAGGTGCAGGACCTCACCGCCTACGACGCCGTACTCATCGGCGGCGGGCTGTACGCCGGACGCTGGCAGCGCGACGCGACCCGTTTCGCCCGCCGGCACCGCAAGGCGCTCGGCCGGCTTCCGGTCTGGCTGTTCAGCAGCGGACCGCTCGACCCGTCGGCGAGCGAGCGGGACATCCCGCCGGTCCCCGGCGTGGCCCGTCTCGTCACCCGGCTGGACGCACGCGGCCACGCCACCTTCGGCGGCCGGCTCACCGAGGGCGCCCGGGGCTTCATCGCCCGTCAGATCATCCAGCAGGGCAAGGGAGGTGACTTCCGCGACCGCGCACAGATCGAGGCGTGGGGTCACGGGATCGCCGCAGAGCTCGCCGGTTCCACGATGGAACACCACTGACCGCGGTCGGCCGGCCGCTCGGCGGACAGACCCAGCCGAGCGGCCGTGTCCTCGGGTGGACATGGACGCCGGTCGGGGCGTGTCGCTGTGCCGACGTGCCCACCGGTCACGGGTGGTAGCTGGGCCACGGGCCCGACGTGGCGGGAGGGACCGCCGTGGGCTGCCGCTCCACGGCGCACTGGTCCGGATCCGAGGGCGGGAGCAGCTTGTACGCACTGATCCGGTCGGTGCTGAACTCCACGTCCGCCGTCGGCGCGGACGTCGGCTGGGCGATGTCCGCGGGCAGTTCGGCCTCGGCCAGGCGCGCGCCCGGGTACGCCGCCATGAGAACGCCGGTGCAGGCGCCGCGTTCTGTGGCGGAAAGGCCCGGTGGGAAGCCGATGGCCCGTTTCTCGGTTCCGTCGGTGGCCAGCTGGTAGCGCTGCACGGACGTCAGGTCCGTGCCCGTTGGGGTGGCGGTGAGCTCCCAGAACTCGACCTGCACGGTGACCGGTTCGCACAGCGGCCCCCCGTCCTCGCTGTCGCGCGGGCGGATCACGACGGCCGCGGCCTCGTCCGACGCGCTCTCGTCACGGCCCTCGTCGGCCGTGGGCTCGGGGAACGACACACTGGGGCGCAGCCACTGCGCTCGCTCCTTCGCCGACCAGCGGTCGCTCTCGCGGCAGCCGGCGGCTTCCGCGCCGTCGGCCGTCCCCGAGCAGCCGGCCGTCAGCAGTGCGAGAGCTGCCACCAGTGACGTCAGCGACCCGTGTGCGAGTGGGGTCCTGGACATGGTCTCCCTCGATCGGAGCGGGCGAGGCGCGGACACCTCGCGAACTGTGCCGGTGCAGTCTTCGCGGGCGGTGCCGACAGCCGGTGTGCGGGAAAGGGCCATGTCGCCGACTTGTGATCAGCGAGGGCAGCCGTTGTCCGGTAACTGGCGAGCAGTCCGTCTCGTGGCGGGAACCTGCGGACGCGGACGATGAGACGGATTGCTGCGCCGGGGGCAGGGATTCCGCGATCAGTCGCCGAATTCTGCAAACAGTTGAGCATTTGTCATTCGCTGCTCACGATTTCCCTGTCAAGAGCCCGGAGACACGGCCTCGGGCCCAGCGCTTCAGAAGTGAGTCGAGCATGGTGCGTGTCCGTTCGTCTTCGACGCAGTTGCCCGCCTACGTCCCGGGCCGCAAGCTGCCCGGGGTCGCCGACAGGCTCACGGAGCTGGCCGGCGGCGTGTCGCGGTATCCCGACATGGGCGCCGGCTCCTCCGAGGTCTGCGGCCGGCTGCTGCACTCGGTCGTCGGTCCCGGCGACGAGGTCGTCGTCGGCCGGCGGTCCTTCGAGGCGTATCCGATCCTCACGGCGGTCGCGGGCGGTACGGCGGTACGCGTCCCGCTGCGTGACCACGCGCTGAACCTCGACGCCATGGCCGCGGCCATCACCGGCCGGACTCGCCTCGTCTTCGTCCGCAACCCCAACGACCCCACCTCCACCGCGGTCGGCGAGCGCGCACTCGGCGAGTTCGCGGACCGCGTTCCGGACGACTTGGCGGGGCTGCGGGTCGGCTACTGCGTGGCGCCGCCCGAGCTCGCCGCCCAGGTGCGCAAGACCCAGGTGCCGTTCAGCGTCAGCGCCCTCGCCCAGGAGGTCGCCGTCGTCGCCCTCGGGGAGCGCGCGGAGGTCGTCCGACGCTCGGCGCTCACGGTCGCCGAACGGGAGCGCGTGACCCTGCGGTTGCGTGCGCTCGGCTTCGAAGTCCCTGACTCCCAGGCCGACTTCGTCTGGCTCCCGCTCGCCGAGGAGAGCGCGGACTTCGCCGTGCACTGCCTCGACGGGAAGGTGGTGGTCCGCCCGTTCCCCGGCGAGGGCGTCCGGGTGACGATCGGTCTGCCGGAGGAGAACGACGCCCTGCTCGCGCTCGCCGCTGCCTGGAGAGGCTGAAAGCCGTGCGCCCCAGTGCCTATGAGCGGCATCGCGCGCTGCTCCAGGAGGTCGTCCGGGCCCTCGCGGCCGGTGAATGCCGTCGGCCCTTCACGGAGGCGACCGGACAGGACGCCGCCGACGCGGGCATGAGATCCACGCGAACGGCGGCGAAGGTCTTCGGCTCCCTGCTGGGACGGCCCTTCGACCTCGACCAGCCCGGAGAAACCGGCCGGGTGGCCACCGAGTCCTCCCCGTACGGCATCGGCATGGGAATCGGCTACCCGAGCTGCGACCCGGCGGCGCTGGTCGCGGCGGCCGAACGGGCCACGGCAGGATGGCGCGCCGCCGGGCCGTACCAGCGCGCCGGGCTGGCCGTGGAGATCCTGCGCCGGCTCAACACCCGCAGCCATGAGCTGGCCCTCGCGGTGCACCACACCACCGGCCAGCCTCTCGAGGCGGCGCTCCGGGCCGCCGGGCCGCCCGCCCAGGACCGCGCGCTGGAGGCCGTGGCCCAGGCCTTCGCCGAGTCGGAACGCGTTCCCGCGGACCTGCTCTGGGGAGGCACCCGGGGGAGCGGGGAGCCGGTGGAGATGCGCGGCACCTGCACCCTGGTGCCGCGCGGGGTGTCGCTGCTCATCGGCTGCCCCGACTTTCCGCTGTGGAACGGCTACCCGGGACTCTTCGCCAGCCTGGTGACCGGCAACCCCGTGATCGTGGCCCCGCACCCGAGGGTCGTGCTGCCGCTGGCGATCACCGTGCGCGTCGCCCGCCAGGTGCTCGCGGAGGCCGGTCACTCGCCCGACATCGTGGCCCTGGCGGTGGCGGAACCGGAGCAACGGCTGCACCGGCGGCTGGCCACGGACCCGGCCGTGCGCATCGTCGACTTCACCGGCTCGGCGCGGTTCGCCGACTGGCTGGAGCAGAACGCCCGCCAGGCCGTCGTGTTCGCCCACCGCACCGGCCTGAACGCCGTGATCGTCGACTCCACCGACGACTACCGGGGTCTCGTACGCGGCCTCGCGCACGCCCTGTGCCGGTGCAGCGGCATGGTCCGCACCACGCCGCAGAACATCCTGGTGCCGACCGGGGGCATCGCGACCGACGAGGGGCCAAGGAGCCTGAGGGACTTCGGAGCCGACCTCGGCGAGGCCATGGACCGGCTGCTCGGACACCCGGCACGGGTGGCGAGGCTGTTGGGCGCGATCGTCGGCGACGAGGTGCGGGCGGGTCTCGCCCAGGCCGCACGGCAGGGCACCGTGGTGCACGCCTCCGGGGCGCTGCGCCATCCGGACCATCCGGGCGCCGATGTGCGCAGCCCGCTGCTCGTCCGGCTGGGGGCGCGGGACGAGCGGATCTACGCCCGGGAGTGGCCGGGACCGGTTTCCTTCCTGGTGGGCACGGACTCGACCGCGCACAGTCTGGCGCTGTTCCGCGGCACGGTGGGCCGCCACGGCGCGCTGTACGCCGCGGTGCACTCGACCGACCCGCTGGTCCTGGCGGTCGCCGAGGCGGCCGCGTTGGACGCCGGAGTGCATCTCGTGCAGAACCTCGCGGAGGACTTCCCGGCCGACCCCTCCTCGGCCGGCGCGGATCTTCCCACCGCGGGCGCCCACTTCGTCACGGGGCGGTTCCGGGTGGTGCGGTCCCGGCGGCAGGTCGCGGCGGTCGCTACTCCGGCCGCGGGGTCGGAACAGGTGCTGGTGCCGGACGTGGGCTCCGCCGTCGCGCTGGTCGACGTCTGAGCAGGGCGGGCCACAGCGCCGGTGCCCGTGGCCGAACCGCGTCCCCGGGCACCGGCCGGGCGGTCACGCGGTCCAGTCGGCGCCGCGTCCCCGCACCTCGTCGAAGACCAGCCAGGTGCGGGTCGAGCGCACCCCCGGCACGGCCTGGATGTTCTCCAGCACGACCCGGCGCAGCGCCAGGTTGTCCGGTGCGCGGACGAGCACCAGGACGTCGAAGTCGCCCGTGACGAGGACGACATGCTCGACGTACGGCATGTCGCGCAGTTCACGCGAGATGTCGCGCCAGGCGTTCTGCTCGATGGTCAGCGTCACATAGGCGCTCGTGCCGAGGCCGGCCCGCTGCGGATTGAGCTGCGCGGTGAAGCCCGTGATGACCTCCTCGGCCACCAGCCTGCCGATGCGCGTGTACGCGTTGGCCCGCGAGATGTGCACGTCCTCCGCGAGCGCCCGGACCGACACCCTGCCGTCCTTGAGGAGCCGGCTCAGGATCTGGCGGTCGATGTCGTCGAGCGGAACGGCAGTTCGTCCGGGCACCGACCCCGGGGTGGAGGTTTCCTCGGACACATTGCCCTCCCTGGGCGCTCAGCTCGGCAGTTCATCGCCGGTTCAGCCGAAACATTGAACACATATTCCGTAGTGGCGACCATTCTCCTGTCAAGTGTCCAGAGAAAGTGAGTGCCCTCCATATCCGTGAAGAGCCTCCGACAGACGGTCCACGGCCTCCCCCGGTCGAGGCCAGGGGCGGCTCGCGGTCTACCCGTCCAGCCGGGGCCCAGGAAGCCTGCCAAGTCGGTGCCGTGCTCGCGCTGCGCCCGGACGACTGGCTCGAGGTGTCACGGCGGCCCAATGGGCCCCGAGGAGAGGGCCGTTGGACCTCGCCGCGCCTGCCTGCACCCAGGGCCCATCGGCCCCGTTCCAGGACCTGCGGCCCCTGCCCCACCGGCCCCCGCACCACCACGCTGGAGTCACATCCCCGTTGAGGAGGCAGAAGCCATGCTTCGCAGTGTTGTCGTAGGTTTCGACGGCTCGGCCGAGAGCCGTGCCGCCGCGGAGTGGGCGGCCCGCGAGGCGGAGCGTCGCTTCCTCCCGCTCAAGCTGGTCCACGCCTGGGAGGCGGTGCCCGAGCCCATCGCTCTGGCGTCGCTCCTTGGTGGCGAGACACAGCAGCAGTGGGGAGAGCGGATCCCGCGCGAGGCGGCGGAGGGACTTCGGCTGCGGCACTCGGGACTGAACGTGACCGTGGAGCAGGTCCCCGGCCGGCCCGCCGAGGTGCTGACGCAGGCAGCGAAGGACGCCGAACTGCTGGTCCTCGGATCCCGGGGGATGAGCGGCATCGGAGGATTCCTCGTCGGATCGGTGGGCCAGGCCGTCGTGGCGCGTGCCGAGCAGCCGGTGATCCTGGTGCGGGCGGGGGAGCGGGCCGCGGATGGGCATGCGACGGATCCGTCCGCAATCCCGGCCGCCGCGGCCCTGTCCGGGCCCGTCGTCCTCGGGCTGGACACCGACAGCCCCGACGACACGCTGCTCGCCTTCGCCTTCGAGGCGGCTGCCCGCCATGTCACACCCCTGCGGGTCGTCCACGTCTGGAACCTGCCGCCCTACTTCGCCTACGGCATGCCCGCCGACCCCGAACTCGACGCCGTGCTGGGCAAGCAGGACGCTGCCACGCTGGCCGAGGTGCTGCACCGCTGGAAGGAGAAGTACCCGGCCGTCGAGGTCGTCGCGGAGTCTCGCTCCGGCAGTCCCGCCATCGAGTTGGCCGACGCCTCCCGCGAGGCCTCCCTCGTGGTCGTGGGCCGGCGCGTCCGTCGCAGCCCGCTCGGCGCGCACATCGGCCCCGTCACGCACGCCGTGCTGCACCACGCCGCCGCCCCCGTCGCCGTCATCTCGCACGACTGACGCAACACCCTGAAGGAGCAGTAATCATGAAGGCAGCGATCGTGCAAGCCTTTGACGAGCCGCTGGTGGTGGGCGTCGACGGTTCCGAGCCGAGTCTGCGGGCCGTGGACTGGGCGGCCGACGAGGCCGCGCTGCGCGGGGTCCCGCTCCGAGTGGTGTACGCCTCCCTGTGGGAGCGCTACGAGGGCGCCGCGCTCGCGCAGGGCCTTGGCAAGCCGTCCGAGCGGGTGCGGGCCGAGGACATCACCGAGGGCGCGGCGCGCCGTGCGCAGGCCCGTCACCCCGACCTCAAGGTGTCCGCCGACGTGCTGCCCGAGGAGCCGGAGTACGCACTGGTACGGGAGGGCCGGCACGCCGGCGCCCTGGTCCTGGGCACCCGCGGCCGCAGCGGAATCACCGAACTGCTGCTCGGCTCGGTGAGTCTGACCGTGGCCGCCCACGCACCCTGCCCGGTGATCGTGCTGCGCGGCAGCCACGACAACCAGGTGACGCCCGCGGTCCGCGGACGCGTCGTCGTGGGCGTCGGCGGGCACCCGGAGCCGTCGGCGGCCGTGCGCTTCGCCTTCGAGGAGGCGCGGCGCCGTGGGGTGCCCCTGGAGGTGATACGGGCCTGGCGGTGCCCCGCGCACGAGACCACCGACCCCCCTCCCCCAGACTTCGTCCGGGGGTGCCCCCAGTCGGCCGGCGATCCCGCCCGCCTGCACGAGGAACAGGCCGCCGAGACGCTGGAAACCGCGTTGCGCGACGCCCCCGAGGATGTGGCCGTGCGTCGGCGCACCGTCGAAGGCCACGCCCGCAAGGTGCTCCTGGACGCCTCGCACGAGGCCGACCTGCTCGTCGTCGGCGCCCGCCGCCGCGAGGGGCATCTCGGGCTCCAGCTCGGCCGGGTCGCGCACACGGCCCTGCACCATTCCGCCTGCCCGGTCGCCGTAGTGCCGGAACCGATGTGAGTCGCGTACCAGCGCCGGGCTTGAATGATGTGAGCAGCTGTCGTCGCCCCGCGCACGCTGGTGGCCGCGGGAAGGGCGTCGCCGGATCACCTGACCCGGGCTGTTCGGAGGAGATGGCGAGGACGACGATCACCGCCCGTCGCCATCGCCGCACCAGGGCCGACCGGCCCTTCCGGCGCCCCGGAACGCGCCCTGACCGGCCCTCCCATCAGGGACTGGTGGGTACCTCCCGTCGCGATCGCGTCGGTGAGACCTTCTTCGCAGTTCTCGACTGGGCTGAACTCCATTGTTCCGGTGAGGGGGTGTGACCGATGCGGAAAACCACACGCAGGAAGGTCCTGGGGTGGCGGTGGCGGCACAACGCATTGCGGCGCCGCAGCGATGTGCGGGAGGCGAGGGTCATCCTGGCGGCCTGGGCGCTGGCAGCGGCCGGCGGAGCCGTCGCCGGTGCCGTCTCCGCGCACGCCATGGAGACCGGGATGGCACGGGACCAAGCGGAACGCCGGCAGGTCTCCGCGGTGTTCCTCGAAACGGCGCCGGCCGGTGCGCGCGACCTGAGCACCGGCGCGACATACGACCGCGTGTGGGCGAAGGTGCGCTGGACCGACGACGACGGAACCGTTCGCATCGACAACGCGAGTGTGAAGGCCGGCTCCAAGGCCGGGACCACGGTGTCGGTGTGGACGGACGGACAGGGAGAACTGGTGTCCGCCCCGATGGGCTCGGCGGCGGTGGCGGCGCGCGTGGTACTGACCGGCACGGGTGCCGCCATGGCGGGCGGTCTGGTGATCCTCGCGGGCGGACGCGTGATCCGTCTGCGGATCGAGCGCGGGGCCACCGAACTGTGGGACGAGGAGTGGGACCGGGTCGGGCCGCAGTGGGCGCGCGAGACCAGCTGAGGGTTCGGCCGCAGGTGTGCATCACGCGTGCCTGCGGCCCTGCCTCGCGTGGCCGCCTCGGGTTCGGCTGTTCTCCTGCCGTGATTCTGGTCGTCGCTCGTCGTGACTCTGGTTGTCTCTGGAGGCGATCTCCTGCGGCTCGTTCACTCGCGGTGGGTCATGACGGCGACGCGTTCTCGCTCTCGCTGTGACCTGAGGGGGCAGGGATCGACTCGGCGGAACCGCTGTGCTCGGAGAGGTCGAACTCCACGTTCACGACGCCCTCGACGGCCCGGACCAGACGTGCGGCCACGGGCACGAGGGAGGTGTCCCGGATGCGGCCGCTGAGCTGCACGACTCCGTCCCGGACGGCGACGCGTACGGCCGACGCCGGGGTGGGGAAGAGGTACGACACCACCTCCCGGCGCACCTCCTCGGCGATCTCCTCGTCGTCGCGCAGGAACACCTTGAGCAGGTCGGCGCGGCTGACGATGCCCTGCAGCATGCCGTGCTCGTCCACGACCGGGAGTCGCTTCACCCGGGCGTGGGCCATGGTGCGCGCGGCCTGGGCCAGTGTCGCGTCGGCCTGGACGGTGAGTGCCGGAGAGGTCATCAGCTCCCCGGCGGTCCCCGCGCCGGCCTTGGCCAGGTCGGCCAGCCGTCGCAACTGGGTGTACCGGTCGGGGTCGCTGTCGCGGAACTCCTCCTTCGGCAGCAGGTCGGCCTCGGAGACGACCCCGACGACACGGCCCTCGCCCTCCAGGACGGGCAGGGCACTGACCTTCCAGTCGTGCATCGTCCGCACGATCTCCTTGAAGGCGGCCTCGCGGCCGATGGCGGCGACGGTCTGACTCATGACGTCGCTGACGATGTGCGGCCTGCCGTGCATCATGTCTCCTTGGTCGCTGTCGCTGTGACTCGTGGGTGGGTCACAGGAGGCTGCCGCTGCCGTAAGGGGCGTACAGGTCCAGCAGCCGGGTGCGGGCCGAGCGCAGGCGGTGGGCGAGGATGTCACCCACCCACTGGGCGACGGTCTGGCCGAGCGCCGGGTCGTCCTTGCACATCGAGCGGACCGCGGTGGCGTCGAACTCGTACGCCCGCACGGGGCTGGTCGCCTCGGCCCCCAGGTGCCAGGCGTGCGGGGCGAACAGCCAGGACCAGCCGATGAGTTCGTTGTGTCCGAGGGTCTCGATGACGGCCGCGCGGCGGCCGGGCACGTGCATGTCGAGGGCGACGGTGCCGGTGCGGATGATCCAGAACCGGTCGGCGCGGGCCCCTTCCTCGAACAGGCGGGCGCCCTGGGGGAACGACACCTCGCGGGCGAAACGCATCAGACGCTGCCGGTGCTCGGCGGGCAGCGCCCGCAGCATGCTGGCGGTGGCGGGAGTGTTCATGATGTGCCTCCGATCCGGGCGTACGTACTTGCCACGTCCAGCGTGCGCCCGTGCCCAGCGCCAGGCCATGGGCCACCCGGCCCTCTGACCGGGCCGCCCGGCACCCCGCGAGAGCCCTTCGGCCCCGGGGGAGGCTGTTCGTGATTCTCCTGGGGATCGCCATGTCGGTCACTGAGCCGTCGCGGGGCTGGAGTGGGGCCGAAAGGTTCCGCGAAAGGGCTGTACGGCCCCTTCGTACGAAGCCCTTCCATGACCACGCTCGAACCGGACGGGCACACAGGCTCGGACGGAGGAGGTAAGCAGCATGCTTCGGCACGTCACCACAGGGGTCGACAGTTCCACCGAGAGTCTCGCGGCCGCGCACTGGGCGGCCCGGGAGGCTCTGCGGCGCGGAGCCTCGTTGAGGCTGGTACACGCGTGGAAGCGGCACCCTCGCCCGGCCTCCTCCGTACCGGCGGACGCGAGAGAGCGGGAGTGGGCCCGGCAGACCCTGGATCGAGCGGTCGGCAGCGTCCGTGCCGCGCACCCCGGGCTGCGGATCGTCGACCAACCGGTGGCCGACTCCGCGGTCGACGCCCTCCTCGCGGCGGCCGAGAAGTCGGAACTGCTGGTGCTCGGCTCCCGCGGGCTCAGCGGTGTCGCGGGGTTCATGGTCGGTTCGGTGTCCCAGCGGGTCGTCGCCAGGTCTCCGCGCCCCGTGGTGCTCGTCCGCGCGGGCGAGACCTTCGCCGACGAGCACCTTCCGGCAACCGACGGTGTCTCGCCGGAGGAGATCGCCGAGATCCCGTACCGCGATGTCGTCCTCGGGCTGGACACCCGACGACCCTGTGACGAACTGATCGAGTTCGCCTTCGAGGCCGCCCGCCGCTACGGCGCCGCACTCCACGTGATCCACGCTTTCAGCGTTCCGTCGGGCGACGGCGCCGACCTCCACGCGATCACCGGGTCCGGGCCGGAGCTTCTCGCGGCACGGGAACGCGTGGTCGTCGCGACGCTGCGTCCGTGGTGCGAGAAGTACCCCGGGATCTCCGTGACCGAGACGGTCCAGGAGGGCAGGGCGGCCACCGCACTGGTGCGCGCGTCGTCCGGAGCGTCCCTCGTCGTGGTGGGGCGCCGAACGCGGGACGGCCACCTCGGCACGCACATCGGCCCCGTGACGCACGCGGCGCTGCACCATGCCGGCTGCCCCGTCGCAGTCGTACCGCATGCCTGAACCGGCTCCCGCCCACCGACACCGTCGTCGACCAGGCGGAGACACGGTGGCACACCATCACGTCCGAGCTGGTCGGCACCCTGGAGGACCGAACCGTGCGTATCGTCATAGCCCTCGGCGGCAACGCCCTGCTGCGTCGGGGTGATCGCCCCGACGCGGGCGTGCAGCAGACGAACATCGACCGGGTGGCCACCGCCGTCGCCGGCCTCGCCCTGGAACACGAGGTCGTCATCACGCATGGCAACGAGCCGCAGATCGGACTGCTCGCCATGGAGAGCGCGGCCGCCCCGGTGCTGACCGCCCCCTGTCCGCTGGACCTGCTCGGCGCCCAGACCGAGGGCCTGATCGGCTCGCTGCTGGTCCGGGCCCTGTACGACACGCTGCCCGGCCGCAAGATCGCCGCATTGGTCACCCACACCCTGGTCCGGGCCGATGATCCGGCTTTCGCGCGGCCCACGAAGCGCGTCGGCCCGGTGTACCCCCGGGACGTCGCCCGCACCCTCGCGCGAAGGCGCGGCTGGCACATCGCCAAGGACGCCACCGGATGGCGCCAGGTCGTCGCCTCACCCGCGCCCCAGGGGATCGTCGAGACCGAGACCATCCACGACCTGCTCACCTGCGGTGCCCTGGTCATCTGCGCCGGCGGCGGAGGCGTTCCCGTCACCGCGGACACCGACACCGGCGCGTTGACCGGCGTCGAGGCGGTCGTCGACAAGGACCTCACCGCGGCCCTGCTCGCCGAGGAACTCAAGGCCGACTTCCTGCTCATCCTCACCGACGTGCCGAACGTCTACACCGACTACGGCACCCCTCACCAGCACCCCGTCCTGGACGCCACCCCGGACGCCCTGCGCCGCGGCGACTTCCCCGACGGCTCGATGGGACCCAAGACGGAGGCCGCGGCCCGGTTCGTGGAACGCACCGGCGGCCTGGCCGCGATCGGTTGCCTGGACGCGGCGCACGAGATCGTCCACGGCAGGTCGGGGACGCTGGTCCGCCCCGAGATCTCCATCGGCTGAGGTCCGTCAGGACGGGGCGGGTGGGCCGAACGGCCCTGGGGCCCGGGACGGACGGCACAGTTCACGGGTCTGTCCGGCACTGCCCGTAAGTACGCCGCAAGACGAGCATCGGCAGTGAGAGACGCACGAACGCGCTCAGGGAGAGGACATCCGGCGATGACCACCACGGTGACAGCGGGCAGCCGAAGGGCCGAGGCATGGCGAGGCTTCGCCGGGACGAGCTGGCGCGACCGCATCGACGTACGCGACTTCATCCAGGCCAACTACACGCCGTACGAGGGCGACTCGGCGTTCCTGGCCGGCCCGACCGAGCGCACCCTCACGGTCTGGCGCAAGGTCAGCGCGCACTTCCCCGACGAGCGGCGCAAGGGGATCTTCGACGTCGACCCGGGCACTCCGTCCACCATCACCTCGCACCGGCCGGGCTTCATCGACCGCGACCGGGAGCTGATCGTGGGCCTGCAGACCGATGCCCCGCTGCGGCGGGCCATCATGCCCAACGGCGGGCTGCGGATGGTCGAGAACAGTCTGAAGGCGTACGGCTACAAGGCCGACCCCTTCGTGACACGCGTCTTCGGCACCTACCGCAAGACCCACAACGACGGCGTGTTCGACGCGTACACACCCGAGATGCGCGCCGCCCGCAAGGCGGGCATCATCACCGGCCTGCCGGACGCGTACGGCCGTGGCCGGATCATCGGCGACTACCGGCGGGTCGCCCTGTACGGCACCGACCGGCTCACCGAGTCCAAGCGGGCCGAGCGCGCGCTGCTGGACGCGCGGCCCTCGAGCCCGGATGTCATCCGTGACCGTGAGGAACTGGCCGAGCAGATACGGGCGCTGGGTGAACTGGCGCAGATGGCGGCCTCGTACGGCTGTGACGTCTCCCGCCCCGCTGCCACCGCCCACGAGGCCGTGCAGTGGCTCTACCTCGGCTTCCTGGCTGCCGTGAAGGAGCAGAACGGCGCGGCGATGTCGCTGGGCCGGACCTCTACGTTCCTGGACGTCTACGTGCAGCGGGACCTGGAGGAGGGCCTGATCGACGAGACCCGGGCCCAGGAGCTGATCGACGACTTCGTGATCAAGCTGCGGATCGTACGGTTCCTGCGCACCCCGGAGTACGACGCGCTGTTCTCCGGCGACCCGACGTGGGTGACGGAGTCCATCGGCGGTATCGGCGGCGACGGACGCACGCTGGTCACCCGCACCTCCTTCCGCTTCCTGCAAACGCTGTACAACCTCGGCCCGGCCCCGGAGCCCAACCTGACCGTGCTGTGGTCACCTGAACTGCCGCCCGGGTTCAAGGAGTTCTGCGCCCGCGTGTCCATCGACACCAGCGCCGTGCAGTACGAGTCCGACGACCTGATGCGCCCGCGCACCGGCGACGACACCGCGATCGCCTGCTGCGTGTCGGCGATGGCGGTGGGCCGGCAGATGCAGTTCTTCGGCGCACGCGTCAACCTCGCCAAGGCGCTGCTGTACGCGATCAACGGCGGCCGGGACGAGATGACCGGCGAGCAGATCGCGCCCGAGGCGCCCGCGCTGACCAGCGAGTACCTGGAGTACGGGGAGCTGTCGGCCGCGTACGACCGCATGCTGGACTGGCTGGCGGCCACGTACGTCAACACGCTCAACGTCATCCACTACATGCACGACAAGTACGCCTACGAGCGCATCGAGATGGCCCTGCACAACCACCCGGTGTACCGCTACATGGCCTGCGGGATCGCCGGCCTGTCGGTGGCCGCCGACAGCCTCTCCGCGGTCAGGTTCGCCCGGGTGAAGGTGATCCGGGACGACACCGGACTGGCCGTCGACTACGAGATCCAGGGCGAGTTCCCGGCGTACGGCAACAACGACGACCGGGTCGACTCCATCGCCGTCGGCCTCGTGAAGTCCTTCATGGCCAAGGTCAGCCGCCACCCCACCTACCGGGACGCCGAGCACACCCAGTCGGTGCTGACCATCACCTCGAACGTGGTCTACGGCAAGCACACCGGCAACACCCCCGACGGCCGCCGTGCCGGAGAGCCCTTCGCCCCGGGTGCCAACCCGATGAACGGACGGGACCGGCACGGTGTGGCCGCCTCTGCCCTCTCGGTGGCCAAGCTCCCCTACGAGGAGGCCCGTGACGGCATCTCACTGACCACGACGATCACCCCCGAGGGCCTCGGTCACGCCCCGGACGAGCGGCCGGGACACCTGGTCGGCATCCTCGACGCGTACATGGCCTCCGGCGGCTTCCACATGAACGTGAACGTCCTGGACCGGGCGACGCTGGAGGACGCCATGGAACACCCTCAGAAGTACCCGGAGCTGACGATCCGGGTCTCCGGGTACGCCGTCAACTTCGTCCGCCTGACGCGCGAGCAGCAGCTCGACGTGATCAGCCGCACCTTCCACGGATCGCTGTGAGCGTCATGGCCGAGCCGCTCACGGGCCGGATCCACTCCTGGGACCTGTCCACGGGAGTGGACGGCCCCGGGACCCGGTTCGTGCTCTTCGTCAGCGGCTGCCCGCTGCGCTGCCTGTACTGCGCCAACCCCGACACCTGGCACATGCGCGACGGCAAGGAGACCACGGTCGACGAGGTGATGGCCGAGGTCGACAAGTACCGGGCCTTCCTCACCACGGCTGGCGGCGGGGTGACCATCACAGGTGGCGAGCCGCTGCTCCAGTCCGCCTTCACCGGCGAGGTGCTGCGGCGCTGCAAGGAGGCCGGCCTGCACACCGCGCTCGACACGTCCGGCTTCCTCGGCGCCCGCGCCACCGACGACCTCCTCGCCGACACCGACCTGGTGCTGCTGGACATCAAGTCCTTCGACGTCACGACCTACCGCGAACTGACGGGCGGCGAACTCACACCCACCCTGAACTTCGCCACCCGCCTGGACCGTCTCGGCAGGCCGATGTGGATCCGCTACGTCCTGGTTCCCGGCTGGACCGACGCCCCGGAAGCCGTCGACGGCCTCGCCCGCTTCCTGGCCGGCCTCGGCTACGTCGACCGGGTGGACGTCCTGCCGTTCCACAAACTCGGCGCCCAGAAGTACGAGGCGCTGGGGGTCCCCTTCGCCCTGCGGGACACACCCACGCCGGACCGGGACCTCACGGAGCGGGTGCGCCGGCAGTTCCAGGAGCACGGCCTGCGGGCGCTCTGACCGACCCAGGTCGCGGAGCGGGTCTGCCAGTCGTCCCAGCAGCCCGGCGCGGTCGGCTGACGCCGTGCGGGACGAGCTGTCCTCACCTGCGCTGGGACGAGTGACAGCAGGTGGCCCTGAAGAGCCGACGGCGAGGCCCGGTGACCATCGCCACCGGGCCGTCCGCAACTGGTCCGCGACAAGTGCGGGAGGAGGTTCAGGACTTCTCCGCCGCCGCGGCCATCTCCTTCTCGTCCTCCGCCGCGGCGGCGACGGGCTCCGCCGCCTCCGCGCTCCCGGCGTCGGCGTCTTCCGGGGCTTCGGCGTCCATGGTGGTGAGCGCCTCCTCGAACTCGTCGTTCTCCGCCTTCACCTGCCAGACGTGGAAGCCGATCCAGGTCAGCAAGGCGACGACCACGAGGACGTACTCCGAGCCCGGGAAGGGGTGGAGCGTGTCGATGGAGTCGAGGTCCTTCCAGGAATCGATTCCTGTGCTCATGTCATGCCTTCCTGTCTTCGCGTGCGATGGATCCGACCAGCTGCTCGAACTCCTCGTCGGTGGTGTCCTCGGGCTCGCCGTCCGCGGGCGCCGCGTACTCGGGGTAGGCGTCGCCGTAGCTGTGGGTGTCCAGACCGGCCAGCTCGACCTTGCGCGGCACGCGCAGCAGGCCGAACTTGTCGAGGAGCTTGCCGAGTCCGTAGGCGGGCAGGAAGCCCAGCACCCAGAACATGATCACGGCGCCGATCAGCTGGCCGAGCGGGTTGATCTCCGCCCACCCGTCGGAGTTGGTGCCGAACCAGGCGGTCACGCCGTCGACCGGTGCGGCGGCCGGATAACCCCAGAGCATGAAGCCGGCGATCACCAGGGCGAGGAAGCCGCAGTAGCCGTGGACCGCGACCGCGCCCACCGCGTCGTCGATCTTGAAGCGGCGCTCGACCCAGCGGTGCAACCTGTAGGCGACGACTACGCCCACCGCTCCGATCACCAGGGCCTGCAGCGGGTGGTAGAAGTCGTTGCCGGAGGACGCGGTGATGATGCCGCCGAGGCCTCCGGAGAAGGTCCAGAGAATGTCGCCCTTGCTGACCACGAATCCCGCGATCATTCCGCCGACGAGCGCCATCAGCAGGTTGAAGGTGCTCGCGGACAGGGTGGTCGGGGTGCCGTAGATGGTGGTCGCCGTGAAGAACGGCTTGTCCTCGTCGCCCAGGTTGATGATCGGGATGTTGCAGGCGGCGTAGAAGCCCCAGAAGCCGACGAGGACGATGAACAGTCCGATCGCCGTCATCCAGATGTTGTGCGGCTTGATCTCGCGGGGCTCGCCCTTCGGGCCGAACTTCCCGATCCTGGGGCCGAGCACGATGATCATCCCGAGTGCGGCTCCGCCGGCGACCGCGTGGATCACGCCGGAGCCGTACGAGTCGTGGTAGCCCATCTTCTGGACCATCCAGCCGGTCGCGCTCCATCCCCACGCGCCACCGATGGTCCAGGTGACCGTTCCCACCAGGACGGCGGCCATGAGGAACGCCCCGGTGCGGGTCCGTTCGATGATGGCGCCGGAGACGATGGAGGCGGCGGTCCAGGAGAACAGCAGGAACGCCGCCCAGAAGACGCCCGTGATGTTGTCGTCGAGGTTGGGGGCCATCAGGTTGGACCACGGATAGGCGTTCTTGGCGGCCTCCGGGATTCCTCCCGTGATGCCGGGGCCGTTGCCCAGTCCGAAGTACAGCCACCAGCCGAAGAGGAAGAACGTCAGGGTGACGACCGGGATCAGCATCACGTTCTTCATCAGCGTGTGCTGGAGGTTCTTGCGCCGGGTCATGCCCACCTCGTAAAGGGTGAACCCGACGTGGATCAAGAACATGAAGACGATGGTCAACCAGTAGTAGAACTCCGTGAACATCGTGCTGAGGGCAGTGAGTTCATTGTCCACAGGCCCCGTCTCCTTGCTTGAGCGGAAGTCGCGGCGGGGTGTTTCCTGATGAGATACTTATGCGAACGACAGTAGACTCGCGCGATGTTACGGAGGGACGTGCGTCACGTAAGAGCTGCATTGCCGCGCGTTCGTGCGGTGATCGCCGATACCCGCCTGGCCCTTCGAACTTTGGATGGCGATCTATGAGCGACGCACAGCGGCAGCCGGCCGAGGATGGTGTGCCCGGGCATGGTCCCGCGGCGCGGGAGATCGACCAACCGGCTCCCGCCGAGGGTGTGCTGGAGCGGGCGATCGCGGTGCAGGTGCGCCGGTACCGGCAGGCGACCGGACTCACCGTGGGGGAGATGGCGGTCCGGGCGGGCATCTCGAAGGCCATGCTGTCGAAGATCGAGAACGCCCAGACGTCGTGCAGCCTCACCACGCTGGCCCGCCTGGCTGCCGCGCTGGACGTGCCGGTGACCGCTCTCTTCCGCGGTGCCGACACCACGCGGGAGGCGGTGTTCACCCCGGCGGGGGCGGGAGCGCGCATCGTGCAGCGCGGGACGCGCGTGGGGCACGACTACGTCCTGCTCGGCGCGCTGCGAGGGCCGCACAAGCGGATGGAAGCCCATCTGGTCACCCTGACCGAGCAGAGCGAGGTGTTCCCGCTGTTCCAGCACCCGGGCACCGAGTTGCTCTACATGCTCGAAGGGGAGATGGTCTACGGCCACGGAGAGGCCGGCTACCGGATGGCGCCGGGCGATGCTCTGCAGCTCGACGGTGAGGGCGTGCACGGTCCGCAGGAGCTGGTGAAGCTTCCCATCCGGTTCCTCTCCGTCGTCGCCTACGGCGACCTGGACACCTGACCTGCCGTCAAGACGGGCAGGCACGCGCCTTTCGTAACAGGCCTTAACGGCCGGGAAACCCACCGTGACGTTTCCTCTGGTGATACTGAATTTCACTAGAGGACACATGGTGCGCCGCCCGGAAGGTTGGCCGTTATGACGCTGTCGCCGCCGTCCCCCGAGACGTTCAGGGTCCGCCCCGGTGCCGTGACCGGGGTACGGCTGAGTGCCGGCGACCGGATCGACGTAGTGGACCGGCACGGTCGCCAACCCGCCGAGCTGACCGTCCTCGACGGAGGCGGAGAGGGAAACGGAGCGCGACGCCGCACCGGTGAGGCTCTCGGCACGCGAGCGGACGGCCCGGCCACCGTGTTGCGCGGCCTCGCCACGGTCGCCGCCGCCCGTGACCCGCACGGCCAACTCGACGACGTGGCCTCCGCGTTGGCGGTTCTGGCCGCGCACGGCGTCGACCCGGTGCGCGCCACCGCGGCGCGGCTGTTCGGAGTGTGGTCGCCGGCCGGGGCGAGGGAGGGGTTCATGGCCGTCCGTGAGGCCGTCGTGCTGGTCGCGGCTCCCGCCGTGCCGATGGGCATCGAGGACGAGTGGGCCAACCCGCCCTCCGATCTGCTCGTCGAGGTCCGCCGGGCCACTCCCCGGCCGGCGTTCGAGCCCCAGTTGCCGGAGCCGTTGGCGGAACCGGTTCTCGACCTGCGGATAGACGCGGCCACCGCCCTCGACTACGAGGTGCGCGCGGGCCAGTACATCCAGGTGATCGACATCGAGGGCCGGCAGTGCTCGGACTTCCTCGCCTTCGGCGCCCGCCAGTTGCAGGACGGTCTGGAGCGCGGCCTCGACTCGACGACGACCCGGTATCTCACCGGCCGGGCGTTTCCGCAGCCCGGACTGCACGGCAAGTTCTACGACCAGAGCGCCCAGCCGCTCGTGGAGATCGTCCGCGACACCGTCGGCCGGCACGACACCTTCGGTCCCGCGTGCAACGCCAAGTACTACGAGGACATGGGCTATCCGGGCCACCCCAACTGCACGGACAACTTCAACGCGCGGCTCGCCCGTTACGGCGTCGCCGCCCGGTCGGCCTGGCCCGCGCTGAACCTCTTCTACAACACGGTGTTCGACGACGACAACCTGCTGGTCTTCGACGAACCGTGGTCGCGTCCCGGCGACTACGTCCTCATGCGGGCGATGACGGACCTCGTCTGCGCCTCCTCGGCCTGCCCCGACGACATCGACCCGTCGAACGCCTGGATGCCCACGGACATCCACGTGCGCGTCTACGACTCGAAGAGGACCTTCTCCATGGCCGTCGCCCACCGGGTCACTCCGGACTCCGAGCCGACTCTCACCCGGCAGACCGCCTTCGCGCCGCGTACCGAGGCGCTGACCGGGCAGTTCACCGAGTACCGCGGCTTCTGGCTCCCGGAACGCTTCGACAACCACGGCCCGCAGGAGGAGTACTGGGCCTGCCGGGAGCGCGCCGCCGTGATGGACCTGTCCGCGCTGCGCAAGTTCGAGGTGCTGGGGCCGGACGCGGAGGCTCTCCTCCAGGCCACCCTCACCCGCAACATCCGCAAGCTCTCGCAGGGCCAGGTCGTGTACTCGGCCCTGTGCAACGAGACCGGCGGGATGATCGACGACTGCACCCTCTTCCGGCTCGGCGACACCAACTTCCGACTCGTCGGCGGGGACGACTACGACGGCGTCTGGCTGCGCGAGCAGGCCGAACGGCTCGGCCTCGAACGGGTCTGGGTCAAGCCCTCCACCGACGAACTGCACAACATCGCCGTACAGGGCCCCGCCAGCCGCGACCTGCTCGCCGGGATCATCTGGACCCCGCCCACCCAGCCGGAGTTCACCGACCTCGGCTGGTTCCGCTTCGCCATCGGCCGGCTCGGCGATCACAACGGCATCCCGCTGCTGGTCTCCCGTACCGGCTACTCGGGCGAACTCGGCTACGAGATATGGGTCCACCCGCGGCACTCCCCGGCTCTGTGGGACGCGGTGTGGGAGGCCGGCCGGCCGCACGGTCTGACCCCGCTGGGCCTCGAGGCCCTGGACATGCTGCGCATCGAGGCCGGTCTCGCCTTCGCCGGATACGAGTTCTGCGACCAGACCGACCCCTTCGAGGCGGGCATCGGGTTCACGGTGCCGCTGAAGACGAAGGAGGACGACTTCGTCGGCCGCGAGGCGCTGCTCGCCCGCAAGGCCGCCCCTCAGCGGACCCTCGTCGGCCTGGAGCTGGAGGGCAACGAGCCCGCCCGGCACGGCGACTGCGTCCACGTCGGACGCTCGCAGGTCGGCGTGGTCACCAGCGCCACGCGCTCGCCCCTGCTGCGCAAGAACATCGCGCTGTGCCGGATCGCCGTGCAGTACGCCGAACCCGGTACGGCCGTGGAGATCGGCAAGCTCGACGGCCACAGCAAGCGCATCCCGGCCCAGGTCGTGCGCTTCCCGTTCTACGACCCCGACAAGACCCGGCCCCGCTCGTAAGGGTCCCCCCCCCCACGCAAATCGCCCCTGCTCTACGGAGGTTCAGCATGCCCCGCGTTGCCATCATCGGTGCCGGCCCCAGCGGGCTGGCCCAGCTCCACGCCTTCGAGGAAGCCCGGCGGGCCGGTGCCGACGTGCCCGAGGTCGTCTGCTTCGAGAAGCAGAGCGACTGGGGCGGCCTGTGGAACTACACGTGGCGCACCGGGCTCGACGCGTACGGCGAGCCCGTCCACGGCAGCATGTACCGGTATCTGTGGTCCAACGGGCCCAAGGAATGCCTGGAGTTCGCCGACTACACCTTCGACGAGCACTTCGGCGGGCCGATTCCGTCCTTCCCGCCGCGCGAGGTGCTCTACGACTACATCACCGGCCGGGCCAAGAAGAGCAACGTGCGGCAGTACGTCCAGTTCGACTCGGCCGTGCGCTGGATCGCGTACGACGCCTCCTCGGAAACCATCACGGTCACGGTGGAGAACCGCGCCGACTCCTCGACGCGCACCGAGGAGTTCGACTGGGTGATCGTGGGCACCGGGCACTTCTCGACCCCCAACTTCCCCGAGTATCCCGGCTTTTCGACCTTCCCGGGGCGGGTGCTGCACTCGCACGACTTCCGCGACGCCGGTGAGTTCGCGGGCAAGGACATGCTCATCGTGGGCAGCAGTTACTCCGCGGAGGACATCGCGCTGCAGTCGCTCAAGTACGGCGCCAGGTCGGTCACCATCTCCTACCGCACCAGCCCGATGGGCTTCGGATGGCCGGAGGGAATCCGCGAGGTGCCCGCGCTCGACCGGGTCGAGGGGCGCACCGCGCACTTCGCCGACGGCAGCACGCAGGACATCGACGCGATCGTGATGTGCACCGGCTACCAGCACCACTTCCCGTTCCTCGAAGAGGACCTGCGGCTGCGGACGAGCAACAACCTCTACCCGGCCGGTCTCTACAAGGGCGTCGTGTGGACGCCCGCTCCCCGGCTCATGTACCTGGCGATGCAGGACCAGTACTACACGTTCAGCATGTTCGACGCGCAGGCCTTCTTCGCCCGCGATGTGGTCCTCGGGCGGATTCCGCTGCCGGAGGCGGCCGCGATGGAGACCGACATCGCGGTGTGGCGTGCCCGCCTGGGCACCCTGGCAGGGCCGATGGACGACATCGACTTCCAGACCGACTACCTGCGCGACCTGCTCGACTCCACCGACTACGCCGACTTCGACCTCGACCTGGCGCGCGAGCACTTCGCGACCTGGGAGCACCACAAGGAGGAGTCGATCACCGGGTACCGGAACCGCTCCTTCGACTCGCCGTGCACCGGCACCGTGGCTCCGGTCCACCACACGCCGTGGTGGGACGAGCTCGACGACTCCCTGGCCACGTTTCTCCGGTGAGGGTTCACAGGGCCGTAACCCATCGGCGGTTTCACTGTATGACACTAGGTCTCATAGCAGGAGACGGACGGAGGCGTGACGATGACCACGACCGAGGGCGCGATCCTGAAAGTGGGGGACGGGGCGAAAGACCTCCCCAGCATGAACGTCGAGGGCTCGAAGGCCTTCATCGGCGACGCGTTCGCCAACCCCGGCGGCGCGGTGATCTGTTCGGGGTTCTTCGAGCTCTTCCACTCCGAGCCACTGATCTACGAGTACACGTACGACGAGACGAAGTTCGTCGTCCAGGGCGAGTTCGTGCTGACCGACATGGCGACCGGCCAGGTCGTCCACGCGGCTCAGGGCGACGTCCTCTTCTTTCCCAAGGGGACGACCGTCAAGTTCGAGACGCCGGACCATGCCATCGGCTTCTACGCCGGCCACCGCACCTTCGCTCCCTGACGTCATGGGAATCCAGCACACGAGTGTCCCGCGCTGGCCGACGGCCGACCCCGGCGTGGACCGGACCGGCCGGACGTACGCGGTGATGTCCTTCGGTACGGCGGCGGACACGCTGGCGGCGGACTGGCGGCGCGCGCTGGCCGGCCTGCGTCGGCCGGTGTGGACGTGGCACGGCGAGTCGGCCGACGGCGACGCCCTCGCCCTGCTGCGCGGGCAGATCGACGACGCCACCGTGGGGTGGCGGCTGATGCTCGCCGGCCCGCAGGCGGATGTGCTGCGGGCGCACGCCGAGGCGCTGCGCGGTGGCGTGCTGGAGTCCGAGATCACCGTCGTCGTCACCGAGGACGCGCGGCGCCGGGTGTGGTGCGCGCACTGCGGGGCGACGACCGTCGCCGAGGCCGACCTCGGCGATGTCGTCTCCTGTACCGGCTGCGGGTGTTCGCTGTTCGTGTACCACCACGTGTCCCGGCTGTCCGCCGCCCACCTCGGGTTCATGGCCGACGCGGAGGAGCGTCCATGACGGCGGAACTCACAGCGGCGGGAGGGGAGTGTCCATGACGATGAAACTGGTCGTCCGGCGCAGCTCCGAGATCGCCGACGGCATCCGTGAACTCGCCCTGGCCCGCCCCGACGACGGACCGCTGCCGGCCCACCCGCCGGGCAGCCATGTCGTGGTCGAGTGCGGGAGTCGGCGCAACGCCTACTCCCTGACCAACTGCGGCATCGAGCCGTACGCCTACACGGTTGCCGTCCTGCACCGCCCCGACGGCGACGGCGGCTCCGAGCAGATGCACCGGTTCCGGGTGGGCGACCGGGTCGCCGTCTCGACGCCGCGCAGCGCCTTCCCGCCCGTCAGCACCGCGCGTCGGCAGCTGCTCGTCGCGGGCGGCATCGGTATCACCCCGATGCTCGGCCACGCCCGGCACGCCGTGCGCTGGGGCAGCGACGTACGGCTGCTCTACGTACACCGTCCCGGGGCAGGGGCGTACGCGGGAGAACTGGCCGAGCTCCTGGGCGGGCGCATGCAACGCGCCACCGGCGCGGCCGAGTTCGGTGCCCTTCTGCACGAGGCGCTCACCACCCAGCCGATCGGCACCCACCTCTACGTCTGCGGGCCGCAGCCCCTGATGGACCGGGTGCTCGACGAGGCGACCGCGGCCGGCTGGCCGCCGCAGCGGCTGCACCTGGAGCGGTTCACGCCCGCCGAACTGGATCCCGGGCAGCCGTTCACCGCGCGGCTCGCCCGGTCGGGACGCAGGGTTCCCGTCCCGGCGGGGACAAGCCTGCTGGAGGCGCTCGAACAGGTCGGCGTCGCCGTCCCGAACATGTGCCGGCAGGGAGTCTGCGGGGAGTGCCGGGTCCCCGTGCTCGCCGGCCGCCCGCTGCACCGTGACGAGTTCCTCTCCGAGGACGAGAGGGCGGAGGCGGACAGCGTCATGTGCTGTGTGTCCCGCAGCGAGACCGAGACCCTGGAGGTGGACCTGTGACGAGCACCGTCCTGTCCCCGCTTTCCCCGAGGATCACGGGGTTCCCGTTCCCGTTCCGCACCGACACCTACCGCTACTCCACGAACGTCGAACCCGCCCGGGCCCCGGTCGTCACCGAGGCGGGCGGCTGGGGCGGCGCGATCCTCGACGTCGACGACGAGTACGCCGACGAACTGGCCCAGCGCGAGCGCGTCCTCACCGCCGACCCGAGCCGGCTCACCGTACTGCCGCACATGCGGCCGGCCTGCTGGGACGCGCTGCGCACGCTGCTGCGCGAGCTGGCCGACCTGCACCCGGACAGGATGGAACTGCGCCGGGACGGCGACCACTTCGTGTGGCGCAACGACCTGCTCGGCGTCGAGCAGCGGTTCAGGGACGGCGACGACGACAGCCTGCCCGGCGGCCCGCTCGGATTCCTCGGCAGCCAGATCCAGGACGACATCGTGCTGCTCGACCAGCGCGACGGCTCGCTCTGGGCCGACGCCGGTCTGGTCACCTTCGCCGCCGACTGGTCACTGCGCTTCGACGTCGGCATGCGCTTCCTGGAGGTGCACGGTCCCGTGCCGCGCGTCCACGAGGAGGGCGTCATCGCGCGCGCCGAGCGCTTCCTGATGCGTCTGGAGCCCGGTCAGGAGTACCGCCGTACGAACTGGACGATGTCGGTGGACCGGCGGCTGGACCAGTCCACCGAGACCTACCCGGAGTGGGGCAGGGACCGGCGGCTGGTGGCCGAAGCACCCGCGGACGAGCTCGCGAACCGGCTGCACCTGCGCGTCGAGGTGCAGCACCTGATCCGGCTCGGCGCCTCGGGCGCGGTGCTCTTCCTGATCCGCACGTACATGGTGTCGCTGGCGGAGCTGGCGCAGGTGCCGGCCTGGCGGACCCGGTTCGGCCGGGTGCTGGCCGAACTGCCCGACGACATGGCCGAGTACAAGGGCCTGACCCGGTTCCGCGGTGCCGCGGCGGACTGGCTGCTGACCTCCTGACCCCGCGCTTCCCCTCTTCTGCCACCGACCCGACCCGGAGCCCTCATGACGCTCGACGTCTCCCCTCTCCCGTCCGGCCCCGTTCAGGACCAACCGGCCGCGGACCTCGCCGCACGGGCCCGCGCCGACGGCGTGAAGTTCCTGCTGGCACTCTTCGTCGACCTCGCGGGCAAGCCGTGCGCCAAGCTCGTCCCGGTCGAGGCGGCGAGCGAACTCCAGTACGAGGGCGTCGGGTTCGCGGGGTACGCGGTCGGAGCCATCGGCCAGCGGCCCAGCGACCCCGACCTCATCGCCATCCCCGACCTCGCCTCGTACACCCCCCTGCCGTGGGTGCGCGAGGGGCTGGCCCTCGTGCACTGCGATCCGCACGTCGAGGGCAAGCCGTGGCCGTTCGCGCCGCGCGTGATCCTCAAGTCGCTGCTGGAGCGCGCCGCCGCCCAGCGACTGGAGCTCTTCGCCGGCGCCGAGGTCGAGTACTTCCTGGTCTCGCGGGACGACCAGGGCCGGATCTCACCCGCCGACACCAAGGACACCGGCGCCCAGCCCTGTTACGACGCCCGCGGGCTGACCCGGATGTACGACCACCTCACCGCCGTCTCCGTGGCGATGAACGAGCTCGGCTGGGGCAACTACGCCAACGACCACGAGGACGGCAACGGACAGTTCGAGCAGAACTTCCGCTACGCCGACGCGCTGACCACCGCCGACCGGGTCATCACCGCCCGGTACCTGATCTCGGTGCTCGCCGAGCGGCGCGGGATGACGGCCACGTTCATGCCCAAGCCGTTCACCGACCGCACCGGCAGCGGCATGCACCTGCATCTCTCGCTGTGGCGCGAGGACCTGGCCCTCTTCCCCGACGCGGCCGACGGGCGCACACTCGGCCTGTCGGAGCTGGCGTACTCCTTCCTGGCGGGGATCCTCGAACACGCCCCCGGCATGCAGGCCGTGCTCGCGCCGACGGTCAACTCCTACAAGCGCACCGGCGCGGTCTCCACCCGCTCGGGCGCCACCTGGTCGCCCCGGCACGCCAGTTACGGCGGCAACGACCGTACCCACTTCGTCCGCGTCCCCGACGGCCACCGGATCGAGCTGCGCGGCGGCGACGGATCCGCGAACCCGTACCTGGCCCTGGCGGCGGCGCTGGCCGCCGGTCTCGACGGCATCGGGCGCGGCCTGGACCCGGGCGCGCCGGGAGCGGACGGCAAGGCCCGCCCCGAGCTGCCGCTGACCCTGCTGCACGCCGTCGACGCGCTGACCGCCGACCCGGTGGTGAGCGGGGCGCTGGACGCGGCGGGCGCGGGCGTCTGCGACTACTTCGCCGGGCTGAAGCGCGAGGAGTTCTTCGCCTGGCACAACACGGTCGGCTCCTGGGAGATCGACCGCTACCTCACCGCGTTCTGAAGCATCGCGTTGTGACGGCAGCGTGTTCTGAAGCCGTCGCGTTGTGAACGGACCACCTCGAAAGCACGAGAAAGGATGCGCCCGTGTGCGGGATCGTCGGGCTTCATCTGCGTGACCCCGAACTGCATGTCCGGCTCGGCGAGTTGCTGGAGGCCATGCTCGGGCAGGTCGTCGAGCGCGGCCCGGACTCGGCCGGGGTCGCCGTCTACGGCGACCGGCGGCGCTGTCCGGAAGGCCACGCCGCGGTGTCGGTGCTCGACGCGCCGCCCGGGCTCGCCCACGCACTGCGGGAGCAACTGCCCGGCAGGCCGGACGTGCTGGTCACCGTGGCCGGAGACACCGCGGTCGTCGCCGCGCCGGTCGCGCCGGAGGTGCTGGCCCGGGCGGTACGGGCCGCCGCGCCGGACGCGATCGTCGTCGGCACCGGCACCGACCTGACCGTCTACAAGGGCACCGGGAACCCTCGCGAGCTGGCCGACACCTACGGCCTCGCCGGCGCCCAGGGCTGGCAGGGCCTGGCGCACACCCGGATGGCCACCGAGTCGGCGGTCACCCCGGAGGGGTGTCACCCGTTCTCGGTCGGCGAGGACCAGTGCCTGGTGCACAACGGCTCGTTCGCCAACCACGCCACCATCCGCCGGGAGTTGAGGGCCGAGGGTGTGGTCTTCGACAGCGAGAACGACTCGGAGGTCGGCGCCCGCTTCGTCGCCTCGCGGCTGGCGCAGGGCGAGGACCTGGAGAAGGCACTGCGCGCGCTCTGCGAGCGTTTCGACGGCTTCTACACCCTGCTGGTGACGACCGGCGACGGGTTCGCCGTCGTCCGCGACGCCATCGCCTGCAAGCCCGCCATCATCGCCGAGACCGACGCCTGGGTGGCGATGGCCTCGGAGTTCCGCGCCCTGGCCGTGCTGCCGGGCATCGACACCGCCCGTATCTACGAGCCCGAGCCGGAGAGGGTCTACGCATGGCGCCGCTGACGACAGGCCCCGACACCACCGAGACCATCGACCTGGCCACCGTCCCGGTCCGGGAGCTCAACGCCAAACTGCACACGGGGTCGGTGGAGGCCTGCGAGGTGCTGAGCCCGCAGGGCAGGCACGCGATCGCCGTGGGCCTGCGTCACCCGGTCACCGTGGACGTGCGCGGGCACGCCGGCTACTACTGCGCCGGAATGAACGACGGCGGCACGGTCACCGTGCACGGCAGCGTCGGCGTGGGCGTCGCGGAGAACATGATGTCCGGCTCCGTGCGCGTACGGGGCGACGCCTCGCAGTCGGCCGGTGCCACCGGACGCGGCGGGCTGCTGGTGATCGAGGGCAGCGCCGCCATGCGCTGCGGGATCTCGATGAAGGGCGTCGACATCGTCGTGGGTGGCGACATCGGCGCGATGAGCGCGTTCATGGCGCAGGCCGGCCGACTGGTGGTCTGCGGCGACGCGGGCGAGGCGCTCGGCGACTCGGTCTACGAGGCGCGGATCTACGTACGCGGCACGGTGGCCTCGCTCGGCGCCGACTGCGTCGAGAAGGAGATGCGGCCGGAGCACCTGGCGGAACTCGGGGAACTGCTCACCGCGGCGGGCCTCGACCACGACCCGGCCTCCTTCCGCCGCTACGGCTCCGCCCGCACCCTCTACCACTTCGCCGCCGGCAACTCCGCCGCGTACTGAGCAGGAGCACCCGTGACCACCTCTCACCTGCGCGAGTCCGCCACCTTCGACCGCGCCACCATCGCCGCCATCCAGCGGGCCGCCGACACCGGGGTCTACGACATCCGCGGCTGGGGAGCCAAGCGGCCCCTCCCGCACTTCGACGACCTGCTCTTCCTCGGGGCGAGCATGTCCCGCTACCCGTTGGAGGGTTACCGGGAGAGCTGCGGCACCGACGTCGTACTCGGCGACCGCAACGCGGCCTTCCCGCTGCACCTCGACATCCCCGTCACCATCGCCGGCATGAGCTTCGGCGCCCTGTCGGCCCAGGCCAAGGAGGCACTGGGCCGCGGCGCCAGCGAGGTCGGCACCTCCACGACCACCGGCGACGGCGGCATGACACCGGAGGAGCGCGGTCAGTCCAAGCACCTCGTCTACCAGTACCTGCCGTCGCGGTACGGCATGAACCTGGAGGACCTCCTCAAGGCCGACGCCATCGAGATCGTCCTCGGCCAGGGCGCCAAGCCGGGTGGCGGCGGCATGCTGCTCGGGCAGAAGATCAGCGACCGGGTGGCCCGGATGCGCACCCTGCCGCCCGGCATCGACCAGCGCAGCGCCTGCCGCCATCCGGACTGGACCGGCCCGGACGACCTGGCGATCAAGATCCTCGAACTGCGGGAGATCACCGACTGGGAGAAGCCGGTCTACGTCAAGGTCGGGGCCACCCGCACCTACTACGACGTGAAGCTCGCCGTCGCGTCCGGCGCCGACGTCGTGGTGGTGGACGGGATGCAGGGCGGAACGGCCGCCACGCAGGACGTGTTCATCGAACACGTCGGCATCCCGACGCTGGCCGCGATCCCGCAGGCCGTCCAGGCGCTCCAGGAACTGGGCCTGCACCGCAAGGTCCAGCTGATCGTCTCCGGGGGCATCCGCACCGGCGCCGACGTGGCCAAGGCCATGGCGCTGGGGGCGGACGCCGTGGCGATCGGCACCGCGGCCCTGATCGCCCTGGGCGACAACCACCCACGCCACGCCGCCGCATACGAGCGACTCGGCTCCGCCGCCGGTTTCTACGACGACTACCAGGACGGCCGCGACCCGGCCGGCATCACCACCCAGGACCCCGAACTCGCCGCCCGCCTCGACCCGGTGGAGGGCGGCCGGCGCATCGCCAACTACCTTCGGGTGCTGACCATGGAGGCACAGACGCTGGCCAGGGCGTGTGGCAAGGCCCACCTGCGCCATCTGGAGCCGGAGGACCTCGTGGCCCTGACCATCGAGGCGTCCGCGATGGCCCGCGTGCCGCTGGCCGGCACCAACTGGATCCCGGGCAGCGGACTGTGACGGCGCCCGGCACGGCGCCCAGCACCGCGTCCACCACGGCGGATGTCGTGATCGTCGGCGGCGGCATCGAGGGCGCGGCCACCGCCTGGGCCCTCGCCCGGCGCGGCATCACCGACGTCGTCGTCTGCGAGCGCGCCACGGTCGGCTCCGGCGGCACGGGCAAGTCCAGCGGGGTGGTGCGCTGCCACTACGGCGTGTCCTCCCTCGCGGCGATGGCGTGGAAGGGCTTGCACCTCTTCGAGAACGCCGAGGACATCCTCGGCGAGGACATCGGCTTCCGCCGCACCGGCTACGTCGTCGGTGTCGGCGAGCGGAACGTCGGCGCCCTGCACGCCAACCTCCGGGCACAGCGCGCCCTCGGCATCGAGACCGGCGAGATCTCCCGCGACGAGGTGGCCGGTCTCTGGCCCGCCGCCGAATTGGGCGACTTCGCGGCGTTCGGCTGGGAGCCGCGCGGCGGCTACGGCGACGCCCACCGCACGGCACAGGCCTTCGCCGCTGCGGCCCGTCGCGACGGGGTACGCATCCGGCAGGGCACCGAGGTGACCGCGCTGCTGACCGACCCGGCCGGCGTGTGCGGGGTCCGGCTGGCGTCCGGGGAGGAGATCGCGAGCCGCTCGGTGGTGGTCGCGGCCGGGCCGTGGTCGGTGGGGCTGCTCGCACCGCTGGGCGTCGCTCTGCCCGTCAGCGTGCACCGCGAGCAGATCGTGCTGATCTCCCCGGGCCCCGGCGCCGACGTCGGCAAGGTCCCCGTCTTCTCCGACCTCGTGTCGCTCCAGTACATCCGGGCCGAGTCCGGCGGCGAGCTGCTGTTCGGCAACAGCGACCTCAGCACCTTGGAGACCGCCGACCCCGACCGCTACGCCAACCACGCCGACCCCGGCTTCCTCGAGACCGCCGTGGAGAAGATCGCGCACCGGCTCCCCGGCCTGCCGGACGCCGCCGTGTCGAGCACCTACGCGGGGTGCTACGACGTGACCCCGGACTTCAACCCCGTGATCGGGCCGACCGGCGTCGACGGTCTGCTCGTCGCGGCCGGCTTCAGCGGACACGGCTTCAAGATCTCACCGGCGGTCGGCGACCTGGTCGCCGACCTCCTCCTCGACGGCCACTCCAACGACCCCGCGGTCCATGCCACGGACTTCCGTCTCACCCGCTTCGCCGAGGGCAGCCCGCTCACCAGCCCCCATCCCTACGCGGGAGCGGGCGAGATGCGCTAGCGGCCGGGAAGAGCCGGGCTCCCTCAAGAACTACGGGTGCAGCGTGACCTCGCCCGTCACGCGGATGCCGGTCTCCTGACCGGGGCCGACCGACAGCGGACCCGCGACACGGACGTCCACCGGGGAGTCGAGGCCCCGCACGGCGACGGTCACCTTGGCGTCGTGGCCGTAGAAACACACGTCGGTCACCGTGCCCCGCACCACCCCCGCGGCGTCCGCGTCGGTCAGTCGCAACTGCTCGGGACGGAGCACCACCGTGCCGGTGCGCCGGCCGTTCGGTGGTGAGGCCAACGCCACGGTCCCGAGCGGTGTGGTCGCCGTGGAGCCGCTGCTGGCGACCGTCCCCCGGAGGAGTACGGCGTCGCCCACGAAACCGGCGACCCATGGATCCGCGGGGCGCCGGTAGAGCTCCTGCGGGGTGTCGCACTGGACGATCCGGCCCTCCCGTACGACGGCCACGAGGTCGGCGGTGGAGAGCGCCTCCTGCTGGTCGTGGGTGACCAGCAGCGCCGTGGCCCCGGTGGCCCGTAGGGCGGCGCGTACGTCCGCCCGCACCCCGGTGCGCAGGGCGCTGTCGAGGGCGTTGAAGGGTTCGTCGAGCAGGACCAGTGCGGGCCTCGGGGCGAGTGCCCTGGCCAGGGCGATGCGCTGCTGCTGTCCTCCGGACAATTCGTGCGGCATGCGGTCGCCGTACCCGGCGAGCCCGACCAGGTCGAGCATCTCCTCCGTACGGCGGCGCCGCTCCCCGCGGTCGAGCCCGGTCAGACCGAAGGCCACATTGCGCGCCACGCTCAGATGCGGGAAGAGCGCACCCTCCTGCGGAACGATCCCGACGCGGCGCCGCTCCGGGGGCAGATGGACGCCGGGGCCGGCCAGGGTGCGCCCGCCGACGGCGACCGTGCCCGAGTCGGCGCGCAGGAACCCCGCGACGATGCGCAGCAGGGTGGTCTTGCCGCAGCCGGAGGGCCCGAGCACGGCGGCCAGCGAACCGCCCGGCACCGCGAGGTCCAGCCCTTGGAGGACGGGGGCCTCGGGGCCGTAGGACTTGGCCAGTTGCACGATGTGGACGTCGTTCATGAGCGGTGCCTGCCCAGGAGGTAGGAGGGGACGGCGGCGAGCAGGATCAGCGCGGCGGCATAGGGGGCGGCGGCCGCGAAGGATCCGGTTCCCGTCTCGGTCCACAGGCGGGTGGCGAGCGTGTCCATGCCCGTGGGGCGCAGCAGAAGAGTGGCGGGCAGTTCCTTCATGCAGACGACGAAGGTGAGGGCGGCACCGGCCGCCACCCCTGGTGCGGCCAGCGGCACGGTCACCTCGCGCAGGACCCGCAGCGGTGACCTGCCGAGCGAGCGGGCCACGTCCTCCAGCACGGGCGGTGCCTGCAGGACGGCGGCCCGGGTGGCGGCCACCGCGACCGGCAGGAAGAGGACGGCGTACGCGCAGACCAGCAGCGGGAGTTGCTGGTAGAGCGGATAGGCGTAGCGGACCGCGAAGAAGACCAGGGACAGCGCGACCGTGATGCCGGGCAGTGCGTGTCCCGCGTAGGCGGCCTGCTCCAGCAGCCGGGCGCCGTGCCCCCGGTGGCGTGCGGCGATGACTCCGACGGGCAGCGCGAGCAGTGTGGTGAGGGCGGCTCCGGCGGCGGCGACACCGAACGTGGCCCGGGCCGCCTGGCCGAGAGCGCCGAGGTCCCAGGTCGCGGAGGAGCCGACGGTCAGCCAGTAGCCGAGGGTGCCGAGCGGGAGGGCGACGGCGGCGGCCGCCACCGTCGCGCACCAGGCGAGGGCGGGGATCCGCCAGCGTCCCAGCGGTACCGGGGCGGCGGGGCGTGCCGTTCCGCCGCCGGTCCTCGCGTGTCCCGCGCGGCCCCGGGTGCGGGCCTCGGCGGCGACCAGCGCCACCGTCATCACCACCAGCACGACGCTGAGGGCGGCGGCCGGGGTGCGGTCGAAGGAGGCGCGGTAGGAGGTGTGGATGGCCCGGGTGAACGTGTCGTAGCGCATCAACGAGACGGCGCCGAAGTCGGAGAGCACGTACAGCGCGACGAGCAGGGCCCCGCCGGCGGCGGCCGGGCGGAGCTGGGGGAGGGTGACCCTGAGGAAGGTGCGCAGGTGGCCGTGGCCGAGGGAGTGGGCGGCCTCCTCCTGTGCCGGGTCGATGCCGCGCAGCGCGGCGGCGACCGGTAGGTGGACGTACGGAAAGCTCACCAGGGTGAGCGCGAGCGCGGCTCCGAGGAACCCCGAGGTCTCGGGTACGGCGGCGAGCCAGGTGAAGGCGGCGACATAGCTGGGCACGGCGAGCGGCAGGGTGGCCAGCACCGACCAGGCGCGGGCTCCCGGCAGGGCGGTGCGCACGGTCAGCCAGGCCAGCGAGATGCCCAGGACCAGACAGGCCACCACGACGACCGCCGTCAGGCCGAGGCTGCGGCCGACGAGTTGGAGGGTGCGTTCGTCGGCGACGACGTCCCAGGCGTAGCCCGGACCGCGTTCGAGGGCGCGGACGGCGAGGTAGCCGAGCGGCAGCAGGGCGAACAGGGCGGCGACGCAGGCGGGGACGAGCAGGACCAGCGGGGGCCGGCGGCCGGAGCCTGGGCCGTCCCCGCGGGTGGTGCGGAGGCGACGGCGCCCGGCCGGAGCGGATGCTCCGGCCGGGCGTGCCGCGGATCGGGCTGTGGTCACGTTGCACTCACGGTTTCCGTCGGGACCGCTGCTCAGACCAGCCCGACGTCCTGGAGCATGGCCAGGGTCTCCTGCAGTGACTCCAGCTTGCCGAGGTCGATGTCGGGGGCGTTGAGGGAGTCGAACGGCGGCAGGCCCTCGACGCTGCTGGTGACACCCGCGGCCAGCGGGTACTCCTTCGTCTTGTCGGCGAAGTAGGTCTGCGCCTCCTCGGACAGCAGGTAGTCGACGGCCTTCTGGGCGGTCGCGGTCTGGCCGCCGTCCTTCAGGATGCCGGCGCCGGCCACGTTGATCAGCGAGCCGGGGTCCTTGCCGGGCAGGAAGTTGAGCTTGGCGTTGACCTTGGCCTCGCCCTTCTCGGCGACCCGCTCGTACCAGTAGTAGTGGTTGACCAGACCGAGGGAGACCTCGCCGGACTCGACGGCGTCCAGGGTGGCGAGGTTGTTGGCGTACGTCTTGCCGCTGGCCTTCAGGTCCTTGAGCCACTCGCGGGTGGCGTCGTCGCCGTCCAGGACGCGCATGCCGGTGACGAAGGCCTGGAAGGAGGCGTTGGTGGGGGCGAAGCCGACCTTGCCCTTCCACTCGGGCTTCACCACGTCGTGGACGCTGTCCGGGACCTCGTCCTCGGCGACCTGGTCCGGGTTGTACGCGATGACGCGCACGCGCCCCGACAGCCCCACCCAGTCGCCGGCGCCGCCGCGGTAGGCCGGGTCCACCTCGTCGAGGCTCGACTGCGGCAGCTTCGCCAGCATGCCCTCCTTGGAGAGGGCGCCGAGCGCGCCCGCGTCCTGCGAGAAGAACAGCCCGGCCTTGGTGCGGTCGCCCTCCTCCAGTATCTGCGCGGCCAGTTCGGCGCTGTCGCCGTACCGCACCTCGACCTTGCTGCCGACGGCCTTCTCCAGCTTGTCCAGGATCGGCTTGACCAGCTTCTCGTTGCGCCCGGAGTAGATGACGAGGGTCGAGTCGCCGCCGTCCGCGGAGCCGCCCTTGTCGTTGTCGGAGCCGCAGGCGGCGAGGGCGGGGAGAAGCAGGCCGGCCGTGACGAGCGCGGTGATCCGGCGAGCCGAGGGGCGTCGCATGGGGTGTGCCTTCCTGCGTGGCCCGCCGATACGCCGCGGGTCGCGTCGTCGGTCAGCGAGCGGCGGAACGAATCTTTTCAGCCAACTGTGAACATGCTATGAATAAGGTAAAGCTTGCCTAACCGTCAAGGGACCTGTGCTAATTGCGGACGTGCCGCAGAAAGGTCGCGCGCCCGTGATAGACCCTTTCGTGGCCTTTTCGCCCCCGTCCGCCGTCCCGAAGACGCGCACCACGGTGCCCTTCCCACGACCTCCCGTACGGCGGCACGGTGTGCCGTTCGCACGGGACCTCGCGTCGTACGGCGCCCGCACCGCACTCATCACGCCACAGGGCGAGGTCAGTTACCGCGCACTCGCCGAACGGGTCGCCGCCACCGCCGAACGCCTCGGCCCCGCACGCCGCCTGGTCCTGCTGGCCGGGGCGAACCGCGCCGACGCCCTGGTCGTCCACCTCGCGGCCCTCTCGGCCGGCCACCCCGTTCTGCTCGTCCCCGGTGACAGCGCCGACACCATCGACGCCCTGAGCGCCGCGTACGACCCGGATGTGGTCGCACGGCCGGACGGTCACGGCACCTGGACGCTCGACGAACGGCGGCCCCGGAGCGCCCACACCCTGCACCCGGACCTGGCGCTGCTGCTCAGCACCTCCGGTTCGACGGGCTCGCCCAAGCTGGTCCGGCTCTCCGCCGAGAACCTCCAGGCCAACGCCGAGTCCATCGCCACCTACCTCGGCATCCGCGACACCGACCGCGCTGCCACGACCCTGCCCCCGCACTACTGCTACGGCCTGTCCGTCATCCACAGCCATCTGCTGCGCGGCGCCGGACTGATCCTCACCGAACGGTCGGTGTCCGACGCCGACTTCTGGGAGGAGTTCCGCGCCGCCCGCGGCACCTCGCTCGCCGGAGTGCCGTACACCTTCGACCTCCTCGACCGGGTCGGCTTCGCGCGCATGCGCCTGCCCCACCTGCGGTACGTCACCCAGGCCGGAGGCCGCCTGGCGCCCGAACGGGTAGCCCACTACGCCGAGTCGGGCCGCCGCGCCGGCTGGGAACTGTTCGTGATGTACGGGCAGACCGAGGCGACGGCCCGCATGGCCTATCTGCCTCCGGCCCTCGCCGCCGAGCGCCCGCAGGCCGTCGGAGTGCCCATCCCCGGAGGCTCCTTCCGGATCGGACCGGTGGACGGCATCGACGAGCCGGACACCGGAGAACTGGTCTACTCGGGCCCGAACGTCATGCTCGGCTACGCCGAGAGCGCGGCGGACCTCGCACGGGGACGCACCGTCGAGGAACTGCACACCGGAGACATCGCCCGCCGGGCCCCCGACGGGTTGTACGAGATCGTGGGGCGCCGCAGCCGGTTCGCCAAGATCCTGGGACTGCGGATAGACCCGCAGCGCGTCGAGGCGATCCTGGGGGAGCACGGCATACGCGCGTCCTGCGCGGGCGACGACGACGCGCTGGCCGTGCTCGCGATCCGCGCCGAGGGCGTCGACGCGGCACGCATCCGGCGTCTGGTGGCGGACAGTTGTGGCCTGCCGCCCCGCGCGATTCACGCACGGACGGTCCCCGAGCTCCCGCGGCTCGCCTCGGGCAAGCCCGACCACGAGGCCGTACGGCGACTGGCGCGCGAGTCGCAGGCGCCGCCCCGGCCCGGCACGGCCACCGACGACCTCCGCACCCTCTACGCCGAGATCCTCGACCGCACCGACGTCACCGAGGACAGCAGCTTCGTCAGCCTGGGCGGCGACTCACTCTCCTACGTCGAGATGTCCCTGCGCCTCGAGCAGGCGCTGGGCGTGCTCCCCACCGACTGGCACACCACACCGATCCGGGAGCTGCACGCCCTTGACGCGACGCGGCGCCCGGCCGGGAGCCCCGGCCGAAAGCGAGGGCTGCGACGCACCCTGGACACCGGAATAGCCCTGCGCGCGATCGGCATCGTCCTGATCGTGGGCTCCCACGTCCCCGTGTTCGCCGTCCAGGGCGGCGCCCACGTACTTCTCGGGGTCGCCGGCTTCAACTTCGCCCGCTTCCACCTCACCGCACACGAACGCCCAGACCGCCTGCGCAGGCTGGGGCGCAGCATCGCGCGCATCGCCGTACCGAGCATCGTGTGGATCACCCTCGTGCTGCTGCTGACCCGCGAATACGACCTGGCCAACATCGTGCTGGCCAACAGCCTGTTCCCACAGGACAACTCGGACCCCGAGTGGCGGTACTGGTTCGTCGAGGCGCTGGTCTACTTCCTGACCGGCCTCGCGGTGCTGCTGGCGGTCCCGCTGCTCGACCGCGCAGAGCGGCGCAGCCCCTTCGGCTTCGCCCTGGCGTTGGTCGCGGTGGGACTGGTCGGGCGCTACGACCCCTGGGGCCTGGCACACATCCGCCACCACCTGAGCCCCACCGTCGTCTTCTTCCTGTTCGCACTGGGCTGGGCGGCGGCGCGCGCCCGCACGACGGCGCACCGGCTGCTGCTGACCGCCGTCCTGCTGATCACCGTGCCGGGCCTGTTCCCCGGCGGCCAGCCCCTACGGACCTCGATCGTCGTGGGCGGCCTGATGTTGGTGCTGTGGATCCCTACCCTGCCCAGCATGGACCCGCTCAACCGGCTCGCGGGCATCCTGGCGGGCAGCTCGCTGTACATCTACCTGACGCACTTCCATGTCTATCCCTACCTGCGGGACGACTCCCCGGTTCTGGCTCTGCTGGTCTCCCTGGCGTTCGGCGTGACGTACGGGGCAGTGGCCACACGGCTGACCCGCAGACTGTCCTGACGGTGCGCCGGCTGCCCTGTGCGTGAGGACTGAACAAGGAACCGATCTTTCCCCCGCGGTGTCTGGGCAGGCATGGCCGGCTTTCTCTTCCTGACTCTGACCTTTGCGCCGTTCCTGGCGCCCTGTGTGTCCGTGATCGCCGCCGCGGCGCTCGCCCGGCGGGCCTACAAGCGGCCACCGGGCAGCGGGTGGCACCTGCCGAGCGCCACGACATGCGCGCTGGTCGCGGTCATGGCGGGCGCGGCGGCGTTCGGCGCGTACGCGTGGGGTCTGATGTCGGGGTTCTACATCCTGGACCCGGACCAACTGTGTGCGTCGCGGGGCCTGCAGGGCGATCACGTCGTGACGCGGGAGACGCTGCCGGTCAGTGCGCAGTGCGTCACGTCGGAGGGCGTGGGAAGCGAGCTCGTGCCGGGCTGGGTGAATCCCGTGATCTTCATCGGGCTCACGCTGTTCGTACTCGCCCTCGCGACGGGAAGCCTCGCGGCAGTGCGCCGGCGCCTTTCCGTGGGGTGAGGCAACATCTCGGATCCTTCAGCCCGCCTGTCGGCCGATGTCGATCACGAGTTGCCGGTGTGTGCGGGCCATGTCGGTCAGATCGTCACGCAGCTCGGACAGCCATCTCCGACGCCGCACTCGACCAGGTGCAACTGCCCGAAGGGGCTGCCCACATGGCTACGCCGAAGCGTGTCCGTCATGGGGTGACCTGCTTTCGTCGTTCGTCGTTCGTTTGTCGGGGCCGGGCGAGAAACAAGGCGGTGCGGTGCGCGCTACCCCCGGGCGCCCACTGTCGTGACTGTTGCCACGCGGCACCAGGCGACCGGTCCGCTGTCCGGACCGTGCGGCTTGGCGTGCGCCGCGCTCAGCGGACCACTGGCTCGCACCGGTGCGAAGCGCTGCCCCGGCCCAGGGCCCGTCTGTTGGCAGGGGAGCGACGATGGGGCCATGGCGTTGGCGACGGAGTTGACGGAGTTGTTGGGCGTGCGGCACCCGATCGTGTTGGCACCGATGGGCGGTTCAGCCGGGGGCGCGCTGGCCGCAGCCGTCTCGCGCGCAGGCGGCCTCGGGCTGCTGGGCGGTGGATACGGGGATCGGGCATGGCTGGAGCGGGAGCTGGCGATCGTCGCGCGGGGCACCGACGAACCATGGGGTGTCGGCTTCCTGACCTGGGCGATCGATGCCGACGCGGTGGAGATGGCGCTGGAGTCCAATCCGGCGGCGGTGATGTTGTCCTTCGGCGACCCGAGCCCGTTCGCCGATCGGGTCCACAGGTCGGACGCGGCTCTGATCGTTCAGGTCACTGATCTGGACGAGGCCCGGCGTGCCGTGGATGTGGGCGCCGACGTCATCGTGGCGCAAGGAACCGAGAGCGGTGGGCACGGTGCCCGGCGCGGGCGGTCCACGTTGCCGTTCGTGCCGCTCGTCGTGGATCTCGCGGCTCCGGTGCCGGTGCTGGCGGCCGGCGGGATCGCCGATGGCCGCGGGGTTGCCGCGGCGCTGGCCCTGGGTGCTGCCGGAGCGCTCATCGGCACCCGCTTCCAGGCCACCGCCGAGGCCCTGATCGACCCCGCGACAGCCCAGGCGCTCGTCGAAGGGCGCGGGCAGGACACCGAGCGCAACGGCGTGTTGGACATCGCCCGTGGCGCGAGCTGGCCGACCCACAAGTACACCGCCCGCTCTCTCGGCCACCCCTACCTCGACCGATGGCGCGGCCGGGAGGCCGAGCTGGCCGGCGATTCCCAGGCCCGTCAGGCATACCGGGACGACGTGGCACGAGCCGCGATTCCACCTCTGCCGATCTGGGCGGGCGAGGCCGTCGACCTCATCACCGACCTTCCTTCCGCAGCCGACCTCGTCACCACGCTGGCTGCCCAAGCCGAGGATGCGCTGACCTGGGCCGGAAGGCGCCGACCGGACAACCGGCCACGAGCTCACGGCTGATGCCGTCGAGCCGAGAGCGGTCGTACTGGCTTCGTGTGCAACCAAGGCGTGCTCCCGGTCGTCATCAACTCAACTCCGTGAAAGGGGGAGCGGATGGGGGCTGTACGGATCCTTCTGCCACTGCCGCGGATGCTGGCGCGGGCCGGCCTCGGGGTGGGTGGGCCGGTGCTCGGTGCCGCGTTGCTGCGGTGCCTCACTCCGGGGCTGTTCCTGGCATGGCAACGGTCGCCGGCGCGGCGGCTCGCATGGAGCGAGGAGGCTGTCACGGTCTACCGCGCTCTCGTCCTTCGTGGAGGCCCTCGCCGGCGCAACCGTGATGGCCTGGCGCGTGCCCTGGTGCAGTACGCCGACGCGCTGTATCTCAGCGACCGGAACGAGGACGCGCTCGCCGCGGCCGACGAGTCCCTGGCCGTCGTCGGCGCCCGGATGACCCAGACGCAGACCGCCTACGCCCTGCGCGTGCGTACGTTGGTCCTCGCGGAGTTGGGCCGACTCGACGAGGCTCTGGAGGCGGCCTGGCAGTGCGTGGAGGCCTACCGGGATGCAGTGCCCAGGGGCAGGGACAAGTCGCTGGGAAGTCACGTCGGCGCGCTGCGTATTCAAGCGTCGGTGCTGGGCAGCATGGGCCGCGTCGAGGAGTCCGTGGTCCTCTACATGGAATGCGCCATGCTGCTGCGCGCGATGCCCCTTTGGAAGGTGCTGCTGCGCACTCTGAAGGTGCAGATCCGGGTGCTGATCGAGCTGGCCGGCGGCCTGCGCTCTCTCGGCCGGTACGAGGAGGCCGTCGAGGCCGGCATCGACGCCCACTGGTGGACCGACCAGGTCACCCCGTGGTTCTACCCCGACATCCTGCAACTGCGCGCCCAGCTTCTGACCGACCTGGCCTGGTGCCACTGGAAGACCGGTGACCTGCCGCGTGCGCGGGAGAGCGCCGAGGGGGCCGTCACCGTGTGTCGCACGCTGGTCCAGCGCACCCCGGACACCGGCGAGCACCGGCTCGTCCTTGCCCTGGAAAGCCGTGCCTTCGTTGCCGGCGGGAGGGGAGTGGCCCCCTCAGGTTCCCTCGACCGGAACGAACAGGCTGATCCACAGAGGCTGGCTGATCTGCAGGAACTGTCGGATCTGTGCGTCCGGCTCGCCGTCACCGATCCCGCTGTCTACGAGCCACTGCTCGCCGGCACTCTGGACGAGCTGGCCTACTGCCACGGGCAGCGGGGCGCCCACCGCCAGGCCGTCGAGGCCGCCGAGCGCAGTGTCGCCGTCTATCGCCGAGCCGCCCGCCGCGATCCCCAGGAGTACGAACCGGAACTGGCCCGGACGCTGGCCAACCTCGTCATCGAGCGGCGCCATGTCGACGTCGTGGACGACACGGTGGCCCACGCACGGGAGGCGGTGGCCATCACCCGCCGACTCGCCGAGACCGACTGGGACGCGTACCAGTCCCTGACTGCCCAGCGTCTAGCACTCCTCGCCCGGTCCCTTCGCCGCATCGGGGACGACGAGCAGGCACTGGCCTGTTACGACGAGGCCGAGAGCATCCTGCGGGATCTGATGGAGGTGGACCCCGAGTTCCGGAAGGGGTTGCTCGCCGCCGTCCTCACCGACCTTGCCGACACCCTCGGTGCGACGGCCGAGTCCCACCTCACCGCAAGCCGCTTCGACGGTGCCGTCTCCGCCCTGCGCCACCTGCTCGCCCTGACCCGGCGCACCGACCTGACCGCCGTCCACGCAGCCTGCCTCACCGCCTTCGCCCATGCCCGCACCCTGGCCCCCGACGAGATCAGACGGGCCTGGCAGTCGGCGACGACGGACCCGTTCCCCTCGTTCGTCTACCGGGCGTCCTCTTGAACACCCCACGACACCGTCGAGCAGCCGGGGCCTCATCGGCGCATTCGGCGATCCGTTTGGACCCTCGTCTTGGCCCCGTGGAGTGTCTACGCTCTGGGAAACGGCTGTGCCGTTGCCAGCGTTCCTCGGACTCGCGGATGAGGTGACCGGTAGTGGAAAATCGATCAGGCAGCAGTGTCCCGAACCAGGATCCCATCGCGGAGTTGCGGGCTCGGGCAGATGCCGGAGACCGGAACGCGGCAGGACGGTTGGGACAGCTGCTGGCCAAGCACGGCGATGGGGAAGGCGCTCTGCGGCTGTGGGCCCGGACCTATGGCGACGACGCCCCTACGACGAGGCGGTTGGCTGAACTGCTGGCCGAGCGCGGTGATGTGGCAGGTGCGGTGAAGGTGTGGACGTTTTCGGACGCGGTGTGGCAGAACCCGGCCGGTCTCCACGCGGAGTACCTGGACACGCTGGATGCCTGCGAGCGTTTGGAATGCGAGGACGATCCCGAGGACTGGGCCTTCTTGGAGGCCGAGGAGGTGGCAAAGGCACTGGCCGAGCGGGGTGATGCGGCTGCGATCGCGGAGTTGCAGGATCGCGCCGATGCGGGCGATCCGGCCGCGGCGAAACGGCTGGCTCAACTGGGCGGGTGAGCCCGCGGGCCGCCAGGTCGGTCATCGCGAGCTGCATGGGCCCCTGATGCTGCGCTCGCTGGTCCAGCGTGTGGGGATCACGAGCTTTCGGTGCCCGGCGGGCGTGGGACGGGTTGGACGTCGCTGTCCGGGCCGGCGCCGTGGTCCACGGCGGTGGTGCGGTAGCCAACGTCCACCCACGTCTTGCATGCGCGCGGGTTGATCCGTTTGCCCGCGTCCGTGCCCTGGTCATTCAGGGGCAGGTTGGCAGAGGTCTTGATGGTGGGGAGTCCCGTACGCGGCCTCGCGAAGGACGGCGTAGCCGGAGGTTTTCAGCGTGGTCGCACCGTCGAAGGCCTGCGGCGGTCAGTGATTGTCAGTGGCGGGTGCGAGCCTGAAGAGCATGGATGAGCTGGAGTTCATGCGCGGCCGCGTCTATGGTGCCGACCATGACGATGCCGGGCCCCGGCCCGGCCACGTGTACGTGGAACTGGTTGGCGGGCCGCTGGACGGTCTGCTGCTGGACATCACGGGCAGGCCCGAGAGCGAGCTGCGCGGGGGCGTGGCGCTGGCGACGGAGATAGGTGCCTGCGGGCCGGGCGGCCGCGCCCTGTACGCCCCTCGTGCCGCGGACGGCCGACACTTCGACTGGCGCGGCGACATGCCTTGATCACGCGGGTTCAGCACATGCTGTACCAGCGCGCGCCCTCTGGCCAGGTCACGCGCCGACCTGGGACTGCTCTCGGTCGGTCGGCCGCCTCCTGCTATTGGGGGCAGCCGTCGGCGGCTGCCCCGCCGTGACCGGTCTGGACGTCGATCTCCCGTCGCACACCGGGAGTTCAGCCTGACACGACCGAACAGGCGTCAGCGTCACGCGGTCAGGTCGCGGGAGTCGACGTCCTCCATGAAGCTCAGCATCCGGGCGTTGAGCAGGTCGGGGTGGTCGATCGCAGGGCCGTGGCCGGTGTCGGCGAAGATCTCGGCGCGGGCGCCGGGGATCAGGCGCGGCACGCGCTCCTGTTGCCGCTTCGGGTGCACGAGCAGGCTTCGCCTGCCGAGGACGAGGTAGAGCGGGGTGCGGATGGCGCGCAGTTCGTCTTCCGCCAGAGGCAGCGGCGCGGGGCGGCGTATCCGGAAGGCCCGACGGCTCGCCTGGATCCATGCGCGCAACTCGGGAACGACGAGCACCGGCTGTTCCAGCCAGGATGCGAGACGCGGGCGCAGCGCCTTGGGGGCGAAGGTCGCGAAGAGGCTGGCGAAGATCCAGACGAAGAAGCGCAGGCCCACCTTCTCCAAGCCGCCGGGGTCGAGCAGGGTGACCGAGGCGAGCCTTTCGGGTTTGCGGTGTGACTGGTTGAGCGCCAGCCAGCCGCCGTAGGAGGAGCCGACGAGATGCACTCGGTCGAGGGCGAGGGCGTCGAGCGCCTCGTCGAGCCACTGAGCCGCGCGCTCCGGCTGCCACATCGGTTCGCGCTGGACGCTGCGGCCGGGGTCGCCCGGGGTGTCGAGCGCGTACACGGGGCGTCCGGCACTGAGGCCGGGAGTGTTGGGGTACCACTGGGCGGAGCAGCCGCCGGCGCCGTGGATCAGGACGATCGGCGTACGGGGCTCACCGGCGGGGTCCGCGGGGCCGTACCGGTAGACGTGTGTGGTGCCGAAGCTTGTCTCCACGTCCGTCTCGAAGCGGGCGGGCTCGCCCATTGCGTAAAGGACGTCGCAGGCGGCGAAGTAGCGGTCGCGGAACGTGTCGTTGACGTAGTGGCCGACGTCGCGTCGCGGGCGGCTTCGGGTCGTGTTCTCGGGCACGGAGGCACCTCCGGGGAGATCCGTTCTTCGTGATACGACCGTATCACGGTGTTGATACGGCGGTATCATGAAGGGGTTCGGTGGGCCGGACGCGCATCACCACCGACGGGCGGAGACATCCCATGCCGAAACGCGTGGACCACGAGGAACGGCGCACGCAGATCGCTGAGGCGCTCATCCGGGTCGCCGGACGGCGCGGACTGCACGCGGTCGGTATGCGTGACGTGGCGGTCGAGGCCGGAGTGTCACTCCGGCTCGTGCAGTACTACTTCCAGACGAAGGAGAAGCTGCTCTTCTATGGGCTGCAGCACCTGACCGACCGGTTCACCGCGCGGGTGGGTGCCCGCCTCGGCGCCGCCGGTCGGGACCCGGGCCCGCGCGCGACCATCGAGGCGGTGCTCCTGGCCTCTCTCCCGACCGACGAGGAGAGCCGCACCTTCCACCTCCTCTACAGCTCGTACGCGATCCTGTCCGTGACCGACGACGCGCTCGCCGCCCAACCCTTCATCGACAACCCCGACGCCGCCGAGGACACCATCACCAGCCTGCTCCAGCAAGCCCAGGACGCCGGTCTGGCGGGCCGCGACATCGACGCGCGCACGGAGGCGGTCAGCCTCCTCGCGATGACGGCAGCCATGGGGACCAGCATCCTCGTGGGCCAGCGCGGGCCGAAGTCGGCCGTCGCGGTCCTCCACCATCACCTGGACCGCATCTTCGCGACCACCTGACGCCCCCGGCCACCCCATGACGACCCGTTGGGCTCTCGCGCGAGGCAGGTATCCGGGGAGGGCTCCTGTGCCCTCCTACAAGTGCCACTGCAGCGCTTTGCCTCCGTATTCGGAGCAGTTGCTGTAGAAATTGACCTCGTACCAGGAACTGCTCCAGGTGTTGGTCGCATAGTCAAGATGACTGCAGTACCACCAGCTCGGGCTGCGCAGAAATCGCCCACTCTGGCCAGGTGTTATAGGTGCGGCTGCTTGCAGATCCTCGGGGACCAGCGGGGTTGAACCGCTCCCCCCGAGTTGGGCGGGCGAATTCCATTGCCGAGGAGACTCGCCCCCGCGATCCTGGGGCTCATGAGGCACTCCGTATGCGGCTGAGGCTGCGCCAGTTCAGGCCCCGGACCGGCCGCGCGAGCACCGTGTCGTCCAGCCCTGGCAGCCCCTTCGCCACACGCCCATCGGCCTGCTGCTCGGCGACCACGACGGGCTGAACCGGCTCGCGGGCCTGTTCTCCTTCGCCGCCTACTCCCGGCACACGATCGTCCACGTACCGCCGTGCGACGGCGTCCCGCCCGACGAGAGGGTCGGCGAGCCGGTCGACCTGGTCCGGGCCCATCGCACGCTCGGCTTGCGCCCCAGCAAATGGCCCGAGCGCGGAGCAAGTTGGTGCACGGCAATCCGCTGACCGTACGCACCGACGAGGTACGCACCGCTGGTGATGCCGCCTCCTGGCGAGAACGCGGGGAGCGGGCCGGTTTCCGGGGCGAGTCCGGGGGTGCGGCACGCCACCCACGCCCGAACGTTCTTCCTGTTCGGCAGCCGGGAGCTCTTCGCCGAGACTGCCACGTACTTCTTCTACGCGGCAGGCTGGGGCCCGCGCCAGAAGGGCGTCGCCCAAGGCCACTCGGCGCTGATGGCGTCGCTTCCGGCACTGGTCCAGCAGCCCGGCGGCGGGCACCCCTCGAGGTTCTGATCTGCTTCAAGCCGTATCCGCCCTACGCCCACTTCACGCGGCCGGGGCGCTGAGCCAGCCGTCGATTCGTGCGAGCAGTTCGGAACGCCTGAGCAGCACGGCCGTCCCGGCCTGCCCTACAGTACGTCCGTGGAGATCAAGTGCACCCATTGCCAGGCCGCCGACCTGCAGCCCGGGTTCATCGAAGACGGCGGTGACCACGCGAGCGGGTTCTCCCGTTGGATACCCGGGCCACTGGAACGGGGGATCTTCGGGGGAGCCAAGCGGTGGGGGCGTCCGCGGTACCAGATCGATGCCTATCGGTGCTCTTCCTGCGGCCACCTCGAACTCTTCGCCCCGCACGAGGTCTGACGGCACCCGCGTCGGAGCTGTTCCACCTCGCCGGGTCCCACACCGACGAGCATGCCGGTGACCGGGCGAGATCGGCAGAGCCAACGAACACTACTGACGCGTCTTCACGAACCGGGCCCGCCGGCCCGGCGCCAGACGCTCGGTCGCGTACCGCACAGTGATCCGCGGCAGCTCGGCGAGGTTCCGGTCGAGGAAGTCCACCATCAGCTGCTCGTCCCGGCGGCCGATCTCCCTCAGCATCCACCCCAACGCCTTGTGGATCAGCGGTTCCGGATCCCGGCGCAGCCGGAGCACGAGTCGGAAGGTCGGCTCGAAGCGGCCGGCTCGGATGAGTGCCAACGTGGCCAGCACGGCGATCCTGCGGTCCCACAGCCACGCCGACCCGGCCAGCTCGTCCAGTACGTCCAGCGCGTCCGACGGCCCGTCCAGGAGCCACGGCCCCAGCACGAGGTGCGCGGAACCATCCACCAGATCCCAGTTGTCCACGCAGTCGGTGCGTGCCAGATAGAAATCGGCGAGGGCCTTCCGGACGGCAGCCGGGGCGGTCCGCACCTGTTCGGCGAGGATCAGCAGACCGGCGAACCGCTCCTCGTGCACCCGGCTGTGCAGCAGAACGTCCACGTCCCCCAGAGGCAACTGCCGGTATTGCCGGGCCAGTTCGCGCATCACCGGAACGCGCACGCCGAGCAGCTCGTCGTCCTCCGCGGGACTGAGTACCCGCACCAGCTGCACCCGGACATTGGGCTCCGCATGATCCCTCAGCTCGGACCGCAGTTTCTTCAGGGCGCCAGTCGTCATGCTCACGGACGCTAGCGCCCGAGGTTCTCGGCCGCAGGGGTCTTGAGAGACGGAATGAGGCGGGAGCGGTCGCCGGATCTGACGAGGGTGCCCTCGACCAGCAGGTTCTGCCAGCCAGCCAGCCAGCCAGCCAGCCAGCCGGCTCGCGACACGGCGCACCTCGACTTGATAGGCAAGTGAATAGTTGCCTATCATGAGGCCGTGGCCGACGACCTTTTCAAAGCCCTGGCCGACCCCACGCGCCGCACCATCCTCGACGAGCTCACGGAGAAGTCCGGACAGACACTGTTCGAGATCTGCGCCCGACTGAGCATGAAGCACCAGCTCGGCATCTCGCGCCAGGCGGTCTCCCAGCACCTCGCCGTGCTGGAGGGCGCCGGGCTCGTCGAGACCAGGCGGGAGGGCCGCTACAAGTTCCACGACCTGAACACGGCCCCGCTGCGGCAGATAGCCGAGCGGTGGCTCGTGCCCGACACGTCCGGACCGAAGGAGAGCACTCCATGAAGATCCATCTGACCAGCGTCTTCGTTGACGACCAGGCCAAGGCCGAGCACTTCTACACCGAGATCCTCGGCTTCGTGAAGAAGTACGACGTCCCGGTGGGCGAGAAGGACCGGTGGCTGACCGTCGTCTCGTCCGACGAGCCCGACGGCACCGAACTCCTCCTCGAGCCCGCCGGTCACCCGGCCGTCAAGCCCTACCGCGACGCGCTCGTCAACGACGGCATCCCACTCGCCCAGTTCGCCGTCGACGACGTGAACGCGGAGTACCAGCGCCTGCGGGGCCTCGGCGTCCGCTTCACGCAGGAGCCCTTGGAGATGGGCCCCGTCACCACCGCCGTCTTCGACGACACCTGCGGCAACCTGATCCAGATCGCGACCAAGCCGCAGTAGGCGGTCGATCGGGTACGGAGTTCGGGCGCGCCGGCGACCGGACCGCGCCCGGGACTCACCTCCGGTCCGAGATCCGTGTCACGCATGCCGACCCGAACCGACGGGGCTCTCCGCCGCCTTCGCGGGTTCGCCGGTCGCCGTCCGCCACAGCGCCGCCGACAGCCACATCAGGATGACGCCGACCAGGACGTGCAGCGCGATGGTCAGCAGGGAGTCGGGCAGCGAGGTCAGGAACGCGAACAGCGGGAGGACGGTGGCGTATCCCCACGACGGGACCCTCGGCAGGATCCGGGCGCGGACCATGGCGGCCCCGAACAGGGCGCAACCCACGGCGAAGACGGTCGCGGAGCCGATCAGTGCGGGGATCGTGGGTCCGGTGAGGGTCTCCTCGATCAGGGCGTCGTCGAAGTAGAAGAGCACCAGGTTCGCGGCGAACGCGGCCCCGCCGAACAGACCGAGCCCGACGAGGTTCACGGCGTGACCGATCTCCCCGAGGCGCCCGGCGGCCGGCGCCTGCCGCAGGTGCAGAGCGGCGAGCAGCGGCAGGGCGAACGCGGGGGAGAGGGCGAACGGCACGCTGGTCGCGGAGGTCTCCCCGGTGAACGCCTCGACCAACGCGAGCAGGGAGATCAGAAGACCGGACAGCAGGCCGCACAGGGCACCGGCACGGAACGTGGACGAGGACATGAGCTGCTCCAGAGGGATGAGGCCGGCCACGGCAGTGGGCCAGGAGCGCCACCGTAGGGAGCGGCCGGCAAGCCTCGGGAGATGAAGGACGACGGGTTTCGAAGGCCGTAAGTCACGGTCCTGCGGCGCGTGTTGTGCCGTTCGGCAGGTGCCGTCCGTCCCGAACCGGCGGGAGTTTCCCCGCCGGTGTCCCTCCCCCCCTCGTGCCCGGCCTACGCTGACGGCGACGGGTGAGAGGGGGGCGCATGGCGGCGTATGTGCCCGTGCGGTGGGTGGCGCCGTTGCTGTACGGCGCGGTGCTCGTCGGCAGTCTGTACTACGCGGTGGCCGGTCTGGGCGACGGCCCGGGGCCCCAGGTCTGGCGGATACCGGCCTTCGTCGCCGTGATCGGAGCGCTGTTCGCCCTGGAAGCGGTCGGGCAGCGGCGGCCCGCGGCCCGCGTGCCGCTGCTGCTGGCGCGCTGCGGGCTGATCGGCGCGGTGGTGTTCCTCGACGTCTCGGGACTGTCCCAAGTGCTGTTCGTACTGCTGCCGTTCACCGCCTACTTCGCCTTCGGGCGCACGACCGCGCTCGCGCTGAGCGCGTTCTGCCTGGCCGGGCTGCTCGTCGCGTACCTGCTGACCGCGCCCGGCTGGTATCGCGATCCGGAGCACGTGTCCGACCTGCTGATGCTCTTCGTCGGCCTGGTGCTGGCGGTCTCGATGGCCGCGGTGGCCGTCGGCGAGCAGCGTGCCCGGCGCGAACTGGAGGCGTATGCCGCCCGAGTCGCCGAACTGTCCGCCGCCACCGAGCGCAACCGGCTGGCCCGGGACATCCACGACAGCCTCGGGCACCATCTCACGGCGATGTCCGTGCAGTTGGAGATGGCCGAGGACTTCCGGGCCCTGGACCCCGACGCCGCCCAGCGGGCCCTGGCCGAGGCGAGGCGTTCGGTGCGGCTCGCGCTGGGCGACGTACGACAGTCCGTCCGCACGCTGCGCGACGAGGTGGCGCGTCCCGACCTGCCGGACGCGCTGGCCGCGCTGGCCCGGGACGGCGGTCCCCGGCCGCGGGTCACGGTCCAGATCAGCGGCGACGAGGACGGTTACAGCACGTCCGAACTGACCGCGCTGCACCGGGCCGCACAGGAGGGCGTGACCAACGCGCGCCGTCACGCGGGGGCCTCATGGGTGAGGGTGGTGGTCCACCTGGCCGAGGACGCGGCACGGCTGGAGGTCACCGACGACGGATGCGGCTTCGCACCGGACTCGGCGGCCACCGGATTCGGGCTGCTCGGGATGCGGGAGCGGGTGCACCTGGTGGAAGGGAGCGTGGACGTCCACAGCAGCCCGGGCACCGGAACCCGCCTTACAGTGACCGTGCCACGCGGTAGGACGGGGCGGCCCGAGGAGAGGCGTGAGGCCTGACATGGACCAGCCGCCCGAATCGACCCCAGCCGTGCGCGTACTGGTCGTGGACGACCAGCGGCTCATCCGCGACGGCATCGCCTCCCTGCTCTCCATCCGCCCGGGCATCACGGTCGTCGGCACGGCCCCGGACGGCCGGGACGCCGTCGCGAAGACCCTGGAGCTGGGTCCGGACGTCGTCCTCATGGACGTACGGATGCCGGTGATGGACGGCGTCGAGGCGGTCGCCGTGCTGCGCGAGCGGGCGCCGGAGTGCCGGGTGGTGATGCTGACGACGTTCGACGACGAGGAGTACGTCGTCCAGGCACTGCGGGCCGGTGCGCACGGGTACCTGCTCAAGGACCTGCCGGCCGAGGACCTCGCGCACGCGGTGCGTCTGGCGCACGCGGGTGTCACCCAGCTCGACTCGTCCGTCGCCCGGCGCCTCACCGACTCCCTGCCGCCCACCGGAACCGTCGCCGGACCTGCTGCCGGATCCGTTCCCGTGCAGGCTCCCGCCGTCGCGCTGAGTCCGCGAGAGATCGACATCCTGCGGCTCCTGGCGCATGGGCACACCAACCGGGAGATCGCCGCGCGGCTGTATCTGAGCGAGGGCACGGTCAAGAACCACGTCTCCCGGATCCTCCAGCGCCTCGCCCTGCGCGACCGCACCCAGGCCGCCCTGCGCGCCCGGGACCTCGGCCTGCTGTGAAGGCGCTCTGCCGGACCTCCGCCCTGCGGGCGCCGAGTGCGAGGATGCGCTCGATCTCGGCCTGCCGGTCCTCCGCGGCGGACGTCCGATCGAGGTGCAGACGGTTCCTGACGACCTTGGGGTCCCGTCACCGGCATGAAGCAGATGCCCACTGGCGCGGTCTCGTCCGGCCGATCACGACCTCCCGCTCCCGCTCGGAATGACCACCCGGCCGGACCCGGTGCGATTCGTGGACATCTCCGACGGCGCGGCATACGGGCCGTCATCCCGCCGCCGGCCGACCAGCTCGGCCCCCGTCTGCGGCGAGGCCGCGCGGGAAGCCGCCCACCAGGCATGGACTCGACACGCCGATGGAACACGAGTGCGACGTCGATCTCGCCGTGCCGCAGCATCTGTAGCGCTTCGACCGGATCGTGCTCAGTACGGACGCGTTGGCGGCGAGGCGGAACCGCCCCGTCCGCAGACCGACCTGCGCGGCCAGCTCGTTGGTTGATGACTCACCGACGGCTGCGAGTAGTGCGGCTCCCTCGCCGCTTCGGTCACCGACCCGTGTCGGGCCACCGCGGCCAGCACCTTGAGATGGACCAGGTTCAGCACAGATCAAGGACATCTATGTGTTCTCCGGGGGATTGGCATTAGACGTCATCTACGGATCGGTCCATGCTCTTTTGGTGAGGGCGCCGGACGGGGTGCCCAGCCGACTGAGGAGGCACGATGAGCAAGCTCAGGTGTCACATCTCGATCTCGCTGGACGGTTTCGTCGCAGGTCCGAACCAGAGCGAGGAGGACCCGCTCGGCGAGGGTGGCGAGCGGCTCCACGACTGGGTGGTTCCGCTGGCCGGCTGGCGCCGATCCCACGGCGAGCAGGGGGGCGAGGTGAACCCGAGCACGCCGGTGTTCGAGGAGGCGCTCGCGAACATCGGCGCCGGGGTGATGGGCAGGAACATGTTCGGCCCCGTCGGCGGTGGTGCCTGGGGCGACGAGCAGTGGACGGGCTGGTGGGGTGACAACCCGCCCTACCACTACCCCGCGTTCATCCTCACCCATCACTCACGGGACCCGGTGGAGATGGCGGGAGGGACCTCGTTCCACTTCGTCACCGACGGAATCGAGTCCGCGCTCGAGCAGGCGAAGAAGGCCGCCGGCGGCAAGGACGTCATGCTGTGGGGCGGCGGCCAGGTCGCTCAGCAGTACCTCGCAGCGGGGCTGCTGGACGAGCTCGAACTGCACGTCGTTCCGGTGTTGCTCGGTGGCGGATCACGCCTCCTCGACAACCTCGGGAACGCGAACGTGCGACTCGAGCAGGTCCGGGCCGTCGAGGCGCCCGGCGTCACCCACCTCAAGTACCGGATCTTGCCGGGTTCTCCATCCTGACCAGATCGCGGGCCTCGGATTCGAGGTCGATGGGGCCGTCGGCCTCGGGCAGGCGTCCACAGAGGTACGCCGAAGTGGATGAAGACGGAAGAAGGCCGGGCCGCGCCGGTTGCCGTCGAAGGCGCGCTGCGGTTCGCCGATCAGGACGAAGCCGTCGGACTTCCGCCCGGAGGAGCTGCGGAACCTGCTGGAGATCACCGACCGAATCGCGGCCACCGGCGATCCGCCGGCCTGGCGGGGAGCCGGAGCGGCTGGGTGAGCGCCTTGACCCTCCACCCTGTGACGCCTGGACGGAGTGAGTGCTCACTCCATAGGCGACTAAGGTGCATCACGTCCACGGTGGCCGTGTGGGCCAGGTGATCCAGGGCACTCGTAGGGGCGTGAGAGCAGACGTCTAGACGAAGAGACCGCGCAGGCAATGGATCATCCTTTCTCACTCTCCGGTAACGTCACGGTATGAGCCATCCGCATCCAGAGCTGCAAGCCGCCCCGCCACTGCCCGACGGAGGTCTGCGGGTCGTCGCCCTCGGCGGCCTCGGTGAGATCGGCCGCAACATGACCGTCTTCGAGCACGCCGGCAAGCTGCTCATCGTCGACTGCGGCGTGCTGTTCCCCGAGGAGACCCAGCCCGGCGTGGATGTGATCCTGCCGGACTTCACCTCGATCCGGGATCGCCTCGACGACATCGTGGCCGTGGTGCTCACCCACGGCCACGAGGACCACATCGGAGGCGTGCCGTATCTGCTGCGCGAGCGTCGGGACATTCCCGTCGTCGGCTCGAAGCTGACGCTGGCGTTCCTGGAGGCCAAGCTCAAGGAGCACGGCATTCGGCCCCGCACGGTGCGGGTGCGTGAGGGCGACCGGCGCGCGTTCGGGCCCTTCGACTGCGAGTTCGTCGCGGTCAACCACTCCATCCCGGACGCTCTCGCGGTCGCGATCCGTACCCGTGCCGGCATGGTCCTGCACACCGGCGACTTCAAGATGGACCAGTTCCCGCTGGACGACCGCATCACCGACCTGCGCGCTTTCGCCCGCCTCGGCGAGGAGGGCGTCGACCTGTTCCTCACCGACTCCACCAACGCCGAAGTGCCCGGCTTCACCGTCTCCGAGCGCGAGTTGAACCCCGCGATCGAGCAGGTCCTGCGCACCGCGCCACGTCGGGTGATCGTCTCCAGCTTCGCCAGCCATGTGCACCGCATCCAGCAGGTTTTGGACGCCGCCCACCAGCACGGCCGAAAGGTCGCCTTCGTGGGCCGCTCCATGGTCCGCAACATGGGCATCGCCCGCGACCTGGGCTACCTGAAGGTTCCGCGCGGCCTCGTGGTCAGCATGAAGGAGCTGGAGAAGCTCCCCGACCACAAGATCACCCTGGTATGCACGGGATCCCAGGGCGAGCCGATGGCCGCTCTGTCGCGGATGGCCAACCGCGACCACGTGATCCGGATCGGCAAGGGCGACACCGTCCTGCTCGCCAGCTCCCTGATCCCCGGCAACGAGAACGCCATCTACCGGGTGATCAACGGGCTGACCCGGTGGGGCGCCCATGTCGTCCACAAGGGCAACGCCAAGGTGCACGTCTCCGGGCACGCCAGTGCCGGTGAGCTCGTCTACTGCTACAACATCGTCAAGCCCCGCAATGTCATGCCGGTACACGGCGAATGGCGTCACCTGCGGGCCAACGCCGACCTGGCCATCCGTACCGGCGTCGATCCCGAGAACGTGGTCATCGCCGAGGACGGCGTCGTCGTCGACCTCGTCGCCGGGCGCGCGTCGATCACCGGCAAGGTGCCCGCGGGCAACGTCTACGTGGACGGAATGGAAGTCGGCGGCGCCACCGAGGCCTCCCTCAAGGACCGTCTCACCCTCTCGGAGGAAGGCGTGGTCACGGTGGTGGCGATCGTCGACGCCGACACCGGCGCGCTCGCCGAGACCCCCGACTTCCTGGCCCGCGGATTCGTCCACGACGACACCACCTTCGAACCGGTCATTCCTGTGATCGAGAAGACGCTGGCCACCGCGGCCGAGGAGGGCGTCGGCGACGCGCACCAGCTCGAACAGCTCATCGCCCGCGCCGTGGCGAACTGGGCGTTCCGCACCTACCGCCGCAAGCCCCTCATCATCCCCGTCATCATCGACGCCTGACACGTCTCTGACTGCCACTTCCCTGTCCGGCCGACGGCAGGGAAGTGCACAGCGCTGAGCTCGCCGAGCAGGGCCCAGGCATACGCATCGTCGGCATCGGAAAGGTGAAGATGAGCGCGCGTTTCGAGGAGATCGACTGGCGCCCGACGGCGATGGGCGACATCAGTCTGCGGCGCCGACGGGACCCGGCATCGGGCGACGATGTGTACGAAGTGAAGCTCGGCGACGAGTTCTTGATGTCCAGCCTCTTCACGGCGGGCGAGATCGCCCTGACCCGGCTCGGCCTGGCGAAACTGCCGCACTCCGAACTCGACGTCGTGGTGGGCGGGCTCGGCCTCGGCTACACCGCCCAGGCCGCCCTGGACGACCCACGTGTCCGCTCCCTGGTCGTCATCGACGCACTCGGCGAGGTCATCGACTGGCATCAGCGGCGGCTGGTCCCACTGGGCGCCTCCCTGGCCTCGGATCCCCGCTGCCGCCTGGTCCAGGGTGACTTCTTCGCGATGGTCGAAGATGCCTGCGGTCTGGATCCCCAGGAGCCGGACCGCCGCTTCCACGCCATCCTGCTGGACGTGGACCATTCGCCACGCCATGTGCTGCACCCACGACACGCGACGCTCTACCAGCCCGCCGGCATGCGCGCCCTCGCCGCCCGCCTCCAGCCCGATGGCGTCTTCGCCCTCTGGTCGAACGATCCGCCGGACGAACAGTTCAACTCCGTCCTCGCAGACGTCTTCTCGGAGTCGGAAGCTCACGTCGTCGACTTCGACAACCCACTGCAAGGAGGAACCGCGGCCAACACCGTCTACGTGGCGCGGAAGGCCGCCGACGTGAACTGAGACATGCCTGACGCGGATCGTCGCACAGGCGCCTCGCGGACCGGGTCCGGGAGATCGCCGAGGCAGTCCTCCATCCCAAGCGCAGCAACGCCTGACCCGGCGTCGGGCGTGCCTGGTCCGAGCTCCTGATCCGAGTTCGTGATCCGGGTTCGGGAGTTACGTATGGCAGCCGGACGCCACTCCACGGCTTGTCATACTTTTCATATGGAGACGCAGGCCATGGAGGACGCGCGACGTTGGCTCGCCGAGCGGGGCGTTGTCGAGGTCGGTGCCGGGTGGGTCGGCGTCGAGGGGCCGGAGCGGCCCCTTACCGCGAATGAGATCGCGCACTCCTGGGCCGGCGAGGTGTTCACCGACGAGCGCATGGACGTGGCCGGGCAGGTGCGGCTGGCCTTCGGGATGCTTGATCTTCTCGACGACTACTGGGTGACGTGCGAGATCGGGTTCGCGGACCGGGGTCCGCAGGGGCCGCTGCCCGCCGACGTTCTGTGGGACGGCTATCGCCGACGGCTGGAGGCGGACCGGGATGCCGAGGCTGTCACCTACTCGCTCTGGGTCGACTGGTTCGAGGATCGCGGCACCGCCGCGACGGCCTTCGCCGAGGTACTCGGCAACGACATCGACCACGTCGTCGCAGGGGGATCGGACGCCCTGCTTCGCCGTGCCGGCCGGGTTCTGGCCTGCTCAGGCCCCGTGCCCTGGCTCGTGAAGCAGAAGGCGTACGACACGGTCGTGCGGCTCCCCGCGCTGCAGGTACCGCTGTTCAAGGGCTTGCTGGCCGGCTACCACGACGTCTACGGCGACCTGGAGCCGACAGCCGCACTGGCTCTCCTCGCTCGCCTGCAACTCCCCGCGGACACTCCGCATCTCCCGGAACTCCGGTCCGTGCTCGCCGCAGGACACAGGAACCACTACCGCAGTCCCCACGCCTGGGAGGAGGCGATGCGGGCCTCAACGGACTGAACGGGGCCACCGCCGGCGGAGGACGGAGCGCGAAGGACTCCCGCTCGCACAAGGCATCAAGCCTCTTCCTCGCCCTGGAACCAGCCCTGGAACCAGCCCTGGAAACCGCCGATCGCAGGCCCTGACGGCCCGGCCGGCTCAGATCCCCGCTTGGCTTACGTCGCCAAGGACGGCACACCCCGCAATGTCCCGATCGCGTTCACTGCTCATCCGCGGTCGGGCCGAGCTGCACGTCGTAGACGGCATCCCGGACGTGGGAGGCGTCACCGTGCAACTCCGCCGGAAAAAACTCGCGGCGAGATGTCGAGAACCCGAGTCCAGCTCCGTCCCCGCGGTGAACACGGCCACAATGGGTCGTAGAACATCAAGGAGAACATGATGGCCAAGTACCTGCTGCTCAAGCACTACCGGGGCGCGCCGGCAGCGGTCAACGACGTGCCGATGGACCAGTGGACGCCGGAGGAGATCTCGGCCCACGTGCAGTACATGCAGGATTTCGCCGCTCGGCTGGAAGGCACCGGCGAGTACGTCGACGGTCAGGCGCTCTCCCCGGAGGGCACGTTCGTCCGGTACGACGGCGAGGGACGTCCGCCGATCACCGACGGCCCGTTCGCGGAGACCAAGGATCTGATCGCCGGCTGGATGGTGATCGACGTCGACACCTACGAGCGGGCGCTCGAGCTGGCCGGCGAGCTGTCCGCGGCGCCGGGTGCGGGTGGCAAGCCGATCCACGAGTGGCTCGAGCTGCGCCCGTTCTACGCGGCGCCCCCGACCATCACGGAGTGACCCATGGTGGACGAGTCCCTGCTGCGGACCCTCACCCCCACGGTGATCGGGATCCTCGGCCGGCGCGGAGCAGACTTCGCGGCGGCCGAGGACGCCGTGCAGGACGCCCTGGTCGAGGCCGTGCGTGTGTGGCCGGACGACCCGCCCCGGGACCCCAAGGGGTGGCTGGTCACCGTGGCCTGGCGCAAGTTCCTCGACGCCGTCCGCGCCGATACCTCCCGGCGGCATCGTGAGGTTCGCGTCGAGGTCGAGCCCCTGCCCGGCCCGAGCGAGGTGGCGGACGACACCCTCCAGCTGTACTTCCTGTGCGCGCACCCGTCCCTGACACCGGCCTCGGCCGTCGCGCTCACGCTGCGTGCGGTCGGCGGCCTGACCACGCGGCAGATCGCGCAGGCCTACCTCGTGCCGGAGGCGACCATGGCCCAGCGCATCAGCCGGGCCAAGCGGACCGTCTCGGGCGTCCGGTTCAACCAGCCCGGTGACGTCGCCACGGTGCTGCGCGTGCTCTACCTGGTCTTCAACGAGGGCTACTCCGGCGACGTCGACCTCGCCGGCGAGGCGATCCGGCTCACTCGCCAGCTGGCGGCGAAGACCAACCATGAGGAGGTCGCGGGCCTGCTCGCGCTCATGCTGCTCCACCACGCACGGCACCCGGCACGGACCGGCCCCGACGGCAATCTCGTGCCTCTTGCCGAGCAGGACCGCAGCCTGTGGAACACCCGCATGATCGCCGAGGGCGTCGGCGTGCTCCAGGCAGCCCTCGCCCGCGACCGCCTGGGCGAGTTCCAGGCCCAGGCCGCCATCGCCGCGCTCCACGCCGACGCTCGGACGGCCGAGGAGACCGACTGGGTGCAGATCGTCGAGTGGTACGACGAACTGGTGCGCCTCACCGACAGCCCGGTCGCCCGCCTCAACCGGGCCGTCGCGGTCGGCGAGGCCGACGGCCCGCGGGCCGGACTGTCCGCCCTGGCGGAGCTCGACCCGGCCCTGCCCCGCCACACCGCCGTCGCGGCGTACCTGCACGAGCGCGACGGCGACCCAGCCACGGCAGCACGGCTCTACGCCGAAGCCGCCCGATCGGCGCTCAGCCTCCCCGAACACGTCCACCTCACGCGGCAGGCCGCACGGCTCAACGCGCAGCTGCGCGGTTGAGCGGCGGGCCGCAGTCGTTCCGGCGTGGCGGCGTGGCGGCGGGTCACGTCACCGGCGAAGCCCGCGACCGCGAAACCGCGACCGCGACCACGGCCGCCGCCACCGTGGCGACGGCCGGCCGGACGCGGGAGGGCCGACCGGTGTGCGGGGCGTCGGCTTCCGTGGCGTCCGGTGCGTTCACTGTCGTATCCCTTATGAGGCGGTCAGTCCGCCCGTGCAGGCGGCGCCCGGCTCGGGGGTCTGTGCGCCCTGGACGTACTTGGTGAGGAACTGCTCGACCCTCGGGTCGGACGCCTTGTTCACGCTGAGCTGCTTGCCCCAGGCCGACAGCACGATGGGGCCGGACTGGGCCTCGACCGGGCTCATCAGCGTGTACGGGGTCTTGGAGACCTTGTCGCTCAGTGTCTTGATGTCCGCGTCGGCGGCCTTGTCGTTGTACGTGACCCAGACCGCCCCGTGTTCAAGGGAGTGGACCGCGTTCTCGTTCGCTATGGCCTCGGTGTAGACGGTGCCGTCGCAGGTCATCCAGGCCTGGTTGTGGTCGCCTCCGACCGGCGGGTCCATCGGGTACTTCACGGTGCCCTGGACGTGGTTCTGGGTGAGCTTCTTCGCGTCCCAGGTCTTCTCGCCGCTCACGGGCTTCTTCGCCTCGGCGGCCTGCTGCTCGTCCTTCTCGTTGACGTCGTTGATGTAGTACGCGCCCCAGCCGACGAGGCCGACGACGATGACCGTGCTGATACCGATGGTGATGAACCGGTTGCGGCGCTCCCGGGCTCTCTCGACGCGGCGCAGCTCCTCTATCCGGGCCTTACGGGACGCGGAGGCCGCCTTCTTGCTGGTCTTGCTCATGACTGTGTGGTCCTCGTCTTCGCCGCGCGGTGTCGTCGGGCGGCGGTAGGTACAGGGTGATGGACGGATGTCGTCGTCGGCGGCACGCGCGAGCGTGCGGCGCCGTGAGATCCGTCAGGTCCGTTGCACCTGGAGGATGTGCAGGTCGGGAGCGCGTCCGGTCGGTATTGGCTCGGTGGAGCACGCCGAGGTGTCCGGCTGCCCGGGTACGTCCGGCGTGCGCGGCAGGATCGCGTGCACGGGCTGGGCCGGAGCGACGAGCACGGCTCGCATGCCGTTGACTGCTGCGCGGCAGCACATATCGCCGGCAGGGCAGTCCGCCGGGTGCGCGACCGCTGGCGTGTGGTGGTCGGCCGGTGCGGCCGTCGGGATCGCCGAGGCCGAGAGCGTCGTCGAGGCGGCCTGTGAGCTGTCGGCGTGCGCCGCAAAGCCCAGACATGCCACCAGGGCAGCGAGCAGGACCACCAGAGCAGGGCAGAGCGGCGCGATGCGCGTGGTCCACCACGCTCCGCGGGTCGTGTCCTGTCTCCGGCTCCCCATCACGCGTGATTGTAGGCGTTGCCCGTGGTCAGGGTGCGCTGTGTGGGAAGAGGTGCGCCGTCTGTCGGCGGAGGTGGCGGGCGGCGCGTTCGAGACGTGCGGGAACCAGTCCTCACACGGTGGAGCGGGCGATGCGGAAGCCCACGTCGTCGACTTGGAACGTCGGGTGGCTGCGGCGCCGAGCAGAGGCCCGGCAACTCCAGTGCTCATCGAACCAACCACCGCCACGGAGCACCCGGTAGCTGCCGTAGACCTCGGCGTCGTAGACGTCCCAGCACCAGTCCCAGACGTTGCCGAGCATGTCGTAGAGCCCCCACGGGTTGGGGTCTTTGCCGCCCACGGCATGGATGCGCTCGTGCGAGTTGCCGCGGTACCAGGCGATCTCGTCGAGCGGCGCGTACTGCGGCCCGGTCGTACCAGCACGGCAGGCGTGCTCCCACTCCGCTTCGGTCGGCAGCCGGTACCCGTCGGCGGACGTGTCCCACTCGATGACTTCGCTGTCGGCACCGAGGTGGTAGGCGGGCGTGAACCCGTCGCGCAGGGACAGGGCGTTGCAGAACCGTGCCGCGTCCCACCAGGAAACGCACTCAACGGGCAACTGGTCCCCACGGGCGGTGCTCGGCCGCCGGCCGGTGATCCGTGCGTACAGCGCCTGGGTGACCGGGAATGCCGCGAGTTGGTAGGGCGCGAGCTCTACCGACCAACTGCGCTGCGTCCGCCGGTCCGAGAGCGTTACCCGACCCGGTGGGACGGCGACCATCTCGTTTCCCGTGACTACGTCCATGATCAAGAGATCCTACCGAGATGCGTCGGTTCGCCGGGGCGGGCCGGACCAGATGGACGCCGCCATTCGTCATCCACCGGGGAAACCCGCGCGTCCCTCTGCCTCCCCCTGTGACCCGGCGACGTGCGGCCTGGCCCACGGTGTTGGCTCGGGCCGCTTGGCTGTGCGTCCGTCTCCCGACGAACGGCCCCGCAGTCGTCGCCAGGCCCACGGGCCCAGGAATGCCACGGCCCAGCGAGCATCGCCGCTCGCGGTGCGCAGGGCGGAGACCGGAGCGAGCCGGGGCAGGGGTGCCGCCCAGTCGTCGTGACCCGGCAAACCGAGAGTGCAGGCCATGCCTGACGCGATCCGGGCGTGGCCCAGCGGCCCCGCGTGCATCCGGTCCAGGCTCCACAGCCGCGGGTCGGCCGTCACCGGATGCGGGAAGGTGTCGAGGACCGCTACGCCATGGCGATCCGCAGCGGCGCACAGGCGGGCGTTGAGGTCGAGGACGCGCGGCAGCGCACGGCGCGCGAGCGGGGAGACCTTCCCCAGGTCGGGAAACGTCACGGTGGCCACCCGGGCACCCGACTCGGTGAGCCGCGCGAACATCTCCTCGTCCTCGGTTACTGCCAGACCCAACGGACGAAAGCGATGAAGCCAACTACCCAGATGGCGAAGAACCCCAGCATCATGAGCACCACGCCGGCGCTGACGAGACAATCGGTGAACGAGCTCCCCTCGTCTTCCGGTTCGTCGTCGAGGTCGAGGGGGACCGCGGCCCATTCGACGGGGCGTCCGATGTGGTCCGAGCCGGCTTTGCGTATCGCCGCCAGCTGCTGGACTGCGAATGCGGTACTCGCGAGGGATTCAGGCCCGTGCCAGGCCAGCGCCCGCATCCGCCGCAGCGGTGTGGAGTACCGCTCCTCGAAGGCGGAAGTCTCCGCAGGGTCTCGATCCGCTTCGAGATACGTCCACCGCCCGGCTTCCGCAGACTCTCCGTACAGCCGGTACACCTCGCCCAGACGGCGCCGCAACGCCAGGTCCTGAGGGAAGGAGGACACCAGACCCCGCAGACGCTGCCGCGCCATGGGGACCCGCCCAAGGGCAAGGTCCGCATCCACACGGGCGAGGGTATCGATGAGAGCCATAGCTACATGATCGCTGATGGAATGAGCTGGCCCACCGTCCGGTCCACACGACAGTGTCCCCGGGAGCAGTGCCGTCAGGCGTCGCTCGATCAAGTGACGGCCAGCTTCCACTGGATCGCTGAGCAAGATCACTCGACTTGACTTCACAACCTCCTGGTCGGAGGCGTGCCATGACGCACGTCGGTCAGCTCCTGGACTGGCAGCAGGGCGACGTCGCCTACATCCCGGCCCTGCCCACCCAGCTCGTGGCCTGCGGCACCGTGGCCGAAACGCTGGTCGATCTGGCCACGGACCCCGACGCGCCCGCCCAGCCGCGTCCCGGAAAACCGATCCCCGAGATCGCCGGGACCCCGCAAGGAGACCACGGCCATTCCTGCCCGGCCCGCACGCCAAGCTCGCCGGCCCCACCTTCCAGGAATGGCTCAACACCCAACCCTGAAACGGCAGGGCCCGGCCAACGGTCGGCAGGTGTCAGCGACCGAGCGCCCGGACCTCAAGAAGGTCTGGCACTGCCCTGCCCGCTGCGGAGACCGCACCACCTGCGCTGTGCGCGGCCCTCGGTGGATCCCACCAGTACCCGGAGATACGTCGGTGTCCCGTGGAGCCCCACGGGACACCGACCGGGCGCGCCGTCCCCTCACACGTGCGGGCGGCGGCCCTTCTCCTGGCGCGGGAACGTCTGGTCTGCGCCCGGCAGCGTCGGCTTCGGGAGCGTTGCCACCTCCTCCTTCGCCTTCTCCAACTGCTGCCCCGTGTCCTTTGGCAGACGAGGCGGGCGCGGGCGGGCGTGGGTGAAGCGGAAGGCGGAGGTGAGGTCGCCGAAGGCAGAACGCCGCCAGTCGGTGACGTTCGGCTCCTCGACGCCGGTGAAGCGTTCCAGGAACTGCAGCCCGGAGGTGTGGTCGAAGGCCTCGGAGGCCACCCAACCGCCCACCGTCCACGGCGAGATGATGATCGCCGGGACGCGGAATCCGCCGCCTATCGGCAGGCCCTGGACGAACTCGTTGGCCGCGCCCGCGGGCGGCGTGGGCGGGGCCACATGGTCGAACAGGCCGTCGTTCTCGTCGTAGTTGAGGATGAAGGCGGTCTTGCGCCACACCTTCGGGTTCGAGGCGATCGCCTCGATCTTGGAGGCGACGAAGTCGGCCCCGGCGGCCGGCAGGTAGTCCGGGTGCTCCGACTGGTAGCTCGTCGGCATGATCCACGACACCGCCGGCAGACGGTCGTTCCGGGCGTCGTCCTCGAAGGTTCCCTCCGGCTGGGGACGTACGCCCCGCTCGTACAGCTCCGAGCCCGGCTGCGCGCTCTTGAACGTCGCGAACTGTTCCAGCATGTTGCAGCCGTAGTCGTCGTCCTGCTGGTACACCTTCCAGCTGACGCCGGCCGCCTGAAGCCGCTCGGCGTACGTCGTCCAGCGGTACGGCGTGGGCGCGACGTTGCTGAGAATCGGGCCGCCCCGGGTGCCGCTGGGGTCGATCGTGCCGGTCATCCACATCAGGCGGTTCGGCCACGTCGGGCCGAACACCGAGCAGAAGTAGTTGTCGCAGATGGTGAAGGTCTCGGCGAGGGCGAACTGGAACGGGATGTCCTCGCGGGTGTAATAGCCCATCACGTAGGGGCCGTTGACGCCGTCGGCCTTGCGGTGGGCCGGCAGCCACTGGTCCATCTTGCCGCCGTTCCAGGCCTCGTGCTGCACGGACCAGGCATGCGACGTGGACGGGATGGCCTGGGCGCTCGAGGTGCGGGTGTCGAGGTGGAAGGGCAGGAGGTAGCCCTTCGGATTGACCGCATCCGGCTGGTAGAAGACGCTGCGGCCGTTGTCCAGCCTGAGGGCGTCGGGGTCGGCGAAGCCGCGGACGCCCGACAGGGTGCCGAAGTAGTGGTCGAACGACCGGTTCTCCTGCATCAGCATGACGACGTGCTCGATGTCGCGCAGCGAGCTGTGTTTCGGCGGCTCCGCGGCGCCGCCCAGTGCGCCGGCGGCCGAGCCCAGGAGTCTACGACGAGTCAACTCGGCCATGATTGCCCCTTCTTGAGGGAGAGAACCGCTCTTCGGAGTGACGATCGGTCCGGTCGCAAACCGGACCGCCGATCACTCTCCGCCCGGATCCGCCAGGGTCATCAGGGGCAAGGGGTGAACATGCGAACAACGGCCGGGAAGGGGTTGGCCAAGCCGTGACCTGCGTCAACGGGGCATTGCAGGGTCGTTGCCCCGGCTTGGGAAAAGGATGGCCGCTGCATTGGAATCCGGGCCCTGACCATGAGCCAGCTGGCCTTGTCAGGAGTGGCGTTGGCGGGCGCGGCAGGGGTGTACGTCGTACTGGCCGTACTGAGGTTCGTCCGTGACCGTGCCGACCGGGCCGTGGCGGCCGAGCTGCTGCTGGCCGGCTTGATACAGGTGGACGAGGCAGGGCGGTTGTCCGCGCACCACAGTCTGCGCGACGCGTTCCTGCGCGCCGAGGACGCGAAGGTGCCGCGCTGGTCCGCCCGCGCCAAGGACGCGCTCCACACCTGGGCCGTCCTGACCGCCGTACTGCTCGCTCTCTGGTTCGCCGTCCAACTCGCGTTCATCCGGGACTTCGCCGCGTCCGATGGCGGGAATGTCGTCATCGCCTTCTTCGGGTGCCTCCTGGCGTGGCTGATGCTCGCCGTGCCGCTCGGCTGGGCGGTGCCGGGACTGATGCCTACCGCCACCGCCCCCCAGTGCGTCCTCAGTGTCGAGTGCACGGGCCCTTCGCGGGCTGAGTGGTGTGGTGTCCCGGTGTTATGCCCGGGGGCGTTCGAAGGTGAGGAGCAGGCCCTCGACGGCACCGGGCCCTATGCGGCCCTTGACGCCGGCGGAGGTGATCGCCTTGAGTCCCCAGCCGTCCGCGGCGTGTTTGTTGAGGGCCTTCTCCAGCTTGTCGCTGTCCAGTGCGTCACCGATCAGTGATTCCCTGAAGGTGACGACCTTGGACTCGTAGGCGTGGCTCATGACTGCGGTGCCTCCTGCGTTTCGACTGCGGTAGCAGGGGTCAGCCAATCACGTCTTCGATGCGGGCAGACCTGGTGCCGACCACCGCCAAGCAAAGAGGCGCACGCCCTCCTCCTCCGCGTCAGAGGAAGGGCGTTCCGGCGTCGAGCCCCGACAGCACCCGTCCATAGAGCTCCAAGTTGGCGGCGGGGTTGACGAAGGAGTGGAGGCTCAGGGCGTTGAGGTCACGTACGGCACGCTGGACGGGCACCTCGCGGTGCAGCGACGAGGCGCCGGAGGCGGAGCCGATCAGGTCGACGGCCTCCTTGCACAGGCGGGTCGCATAGCCGCACTGAGCCCTGATCCGGGCCCGTTCCTGTGTCGAGTACGGCCCGCCGTCGGCGACCCTCGACTCGATCAGCGTCACGAAGTCCGCGGTGAGCAGTTCGGCACTGGAGATCTTCATCGCGGCCTCGGCGATCTGCAGATGCGTCACCGGTGCTTCGTGCTGGCGTTCGTAGAAGGTGTACGTGATGCCGCGCTGGTGGATGCGCTCGCTGAACTCCGCCAGGGCGGCCCGGGCCAGACCGAGGGCGCCCGCGGCCGTCCAGGCGCAGAACAGCAGCAGGACCGGCATCCCGTAGAAGGGGTCGGCGCTGTTGCGTCGCGAGGGGAAGCTGCCGGCGAGCAACGGCCCCAGGGGCAGGACACGGTGGGCGGGCACGTGCACCTCGTGAGCGACGACACTGTTGCTGCCGCTCCCGGCCAGACCGGTGACGTTCCAGTCGTCGAGGACTTCGAGGTCGGTCATGGGGATTGCCGTCCACAGCATGTCGGGCGGCCTGCCCTCCCCGGTGTCGGCCAGGGCGGTCAGGAGATGCCAGTCGGCGTCCTGGCAGCCGGTGGCGAAGGGGGAGGTTCCGTCGACCAGATAACCGCCGCCATCCGCCGGGAGGGCTTTCGCGTTCGGGATGAGGGTGCCGCTGACCCGTACGTCGGGCCTGGTGAAGATCTCCTCCTGCGCCTCGTCCGGGAAGAGCGCCGCGATGAACGCACACCCGGCCTGGATCAGCGCCATGAACCCGGTCGACCCACAGGCGGCTGAGACCTCGCTCAGCACGTCGACCTGGGTGCGCAGGGGGGTCTGGTAACCGCCGTAGTGGCGGGGGACGTTCATACGGTGGAGCCCGGCGCCCGTGAGAGCCGTCACGACCTCGCCCGTCACCCGCCGTTCCTGCTCCGTGCGCAGGGCGTGTGCGCGGAGCAGGGGCTGAAGTTCTCGTACGAGTTCGACCAGGTCGCTGTCCGAGTGAGGTGCGGAAGAACCAGCCAAGGGATGACCTCCAGGCCCGGTGCACGCGAGAACCCACACCGTGACGCCGATCCCCGAAACTGTCAACCGCCTTGCTCTACACGTGAGTTGAATCGACCACCCCATATCCAGCCAGCTGGCCGCCGTCCTCGATCCACTCTGCGCACTATGCCAAATACATCGGATGAGTGGAGGGGGTGGGTGAGGCTAGCCGACTATAGCGAAAGCAAGCATGTTGGCTCATTTGTCGCCTCTCCATAGCCCATCCCCCAGGTCGTCCGAGTTATTGACAGGTACACGGACGGTGCCTAGGTTCGCCGATACACCCGATGTATCGAGGATCCGTCAGGTCTGGAGGACGACGATGACCTCACAGCCGGAGAAACACTCGCAGGTGCCCCGCAGAGCCGTACTCGGCACCGCACTGGGCGGAGCGGCGGCCGCGGCCCTGCCGGGGACCGCCCACGCCGAACCGCATGAACAGCCGGTGCCGTCCGACGGCGAGGGCAGACGCCCCTGGAGACTCCGAGACACCATGAGCACCGACGGCGCCTGGGCCGGGTTCCTGCGCGGCCAGGACCTGCAGTGGGCCAGGCTGCCCACCCTCTGGTACGAAGGTCCGTTCCTCGGCGACGGACTGCTCGGCAGCATGATCTACCAGGAGCCGGACACCCACCGGATCCGCTTAACCGTCCAGCACGGCCGCGTCCAGGACCACCGGCCGCAGTTCGGCAGCGGCTGGGGCACCTGCCGGTTACCGGTCGGCCGCCTCACCCTGGAGCCGACCGGCACCATCACCGCCGTCGACTGGCGGCTGAGCCTGTGGAACGCCGAACTCACCGGCACCGTCACCACCACCGCCGGCACACTCACCCTCGCCGCCCTCATCCACGACGAGGTCCTGGCCGTCCGGGTCACGGCCGACGGCGGCGAACAGGTCACCTGGACCTTCCACCCCGAGGAGGCCATCAGCCCGCGGAAGATCAGCGAAGCTCCACCCTCCGGCTACACCGCCAACCCGCCCTGGACCACCCGCACCAGCGCCGACGGCACCGAGCAGGTCCTGCAGCCCCTCACCGGCGGCGGCCAGACCGCCACCGCCTACCGCCGCACCGGCGACGACCTGCTGCTCAGCGTCGGACACAGCCACCCCTCCGACACCGCCGCCGAGGCCGACTCGCTGCGCAACCTCCGGCGCGCGGCCTCGTACGACGCGCTCAGACGGCGGCACACCCGCTGGTGGCACGCGTTCTACCGGAAGAGCTTCGTCTCCTTCCCAGACCAGCGGCTGCAGAGCTTCCACTGGATCCAGCTCTACAAGGTCGCCTCCGCCAGCCGCGCCGGCGGCCCCGTCATGGCCACCTCCGGTCCGTGGCTGGAGCCCACGCCCTGGCCCGCGGTCTGGTGGAACCTCAACGTCCAGCTGGAGTACTGGCTCATCCACGGTTTCAACCACCTGGAGCTAGACGCGCTCGCCACCACGGTGCGGCAGAACCAGGAACAGCTCATCGCCAACGTGCCCGCCGCCTACCGCGCCGACAGCTCCGGCGTCGGCCGCAGCTCCGACATGTTCGCCAACCGGGCAGTGGGCCGGCCGGGCACCGGCGCCGAGACCGGCGACCTCACCTGGGCGCTGCACAACGTGTGGCTGTCCTACCGGCACTCCATGGACCCATCCCTGCTGCGCGACACGGTCTTCCCCGTGCTGCGCCGGGCGATCAACTACTACCTGCACTTCCTCAGCCCGGGCAGCGACGGCAAGCTCCACCTGCCGAGCACACTCTCTCCCGAATACCCCGTCGTGCCGCCCCAGGACACCAACTACGACCTGGCCCTGATCCGCTGGGGCTGCCAGACACTCATCGAGTCCGCCGAACGCCTCGGCATCGACGACGAGTTGGCCCCGCGCTGGCAGGAGGTGCTGGCCAGGCTCACGCCGTACCCGGTCGACGACAACGGCTTCATGATCGGCGCGGACACCCCGTACGCGCAGTCCCATCGGCACTACTCGCATCTGCTCATGGTCTACCCGCTGTACCTCGTCAACTGGGACCAGCCCGAGAGCCGCGACCTGATCATGAAGTCGATGGTCCGCTGGCACGCGCTGACCGGCGCCCACCGGGGATACAGCTACACCGGTGCCGCATCGATGTACGCGATGACCGGCGACGGCGACACCGCGATCACCTACCTGCGGAAGTTCTTCGACCCCGCCACCCGCTACCCCTGCCGGCCCAACACGCACTACACCGAGGCCGGTCCGGTCATCGAGACCCCGCTGTCCGCCTCGCAGTCCCTGCACGACATGTTCTGCCAGAGCTGGGGCGGCGTGATCCGCGTCTTCCCGGCCGTCCCGACCGCCTGGGCGGACCTCACCCTGCACAACTTCCGTACTCAGGGCGCCTTCCTGGTCAGCGCCGTCCGCAAGGCGGGGGAGACCCGCTTCATCCGGATCAGGAGCCTGGCGGGCGAACCGCTCGCACTCCGGCACGGTCTCGACGGGCCCCTCACCGTGCTGCTGGACGACGGCACCCAGGCCCGCACCCAGGACCTGGGCGACGGCACCCTCGCCATCGACCTGCCCCGCGGCCGCGAGGTGCTCGTCCACTCCGGCTCCCGCCCGGACCTCGTCATCGCGCCCGTCACCGTCACCGAACCGGGCCCCGCCTGGGGACTGCCGTAGCGACCGCTCGCACGGACACACACCACCCCACCTCATCAACAAGGAGGTCTCTCATGGCGGTTCCGATCAGGACCGCGGTCGCCGCGCTCTGCGCCGGGCTGGCGGCCACACTCCTCACCACCGCTCCCGCACGGGCGGAGCAGGACGTCAACTCCTCCGACCGCGTCTGGTCCCTGTCCGCGGCAGCCCACGCACCGCGCGCGCGGATATCCCTGGACGACACCACCGGCTCGCTGAGCCTCGCGGTGTCCCGCGGCGGCCGTACGGTCATCGAACCGTCCCCCGTCGGCATCGTCACCGAACAGGCCGACCTTTCCCAGGGCCTGCGCTTCCTGCACCGCAAGGACCGGCTGATCGACGAGCGGTACCGGACGAAGTCCGGCAAGCGGCTGGACCGCCGGGTCCGCATGAACGAAACCCGTCTGTCGTTCGCCACCTCGGCCGGTGCCCGGCTCGACCTCGTCGTCCGCGCCTCCGCCGACGGCGTCGCCTACCGGTACGTCCTGCCCACCGGGTACGGCGACGTGCTCGGCGAGACCTCCGCGTTCAACCTGCCGCCGGACGCGAGCGCCTGGCTCGGCACCTACCGGGCCGACAACGAGGGCCAGTTCGTCCAGTACACGGCCGCGACCGCGCCGACCGGCGAGTACTCGGACCAGGCACTGTTCGCGACCGACGGCGGCTACACCCTGCTCGCCGAGTCCGACCTCACCGGCGCGTACTCCGGTGCCAGACTCGCCCACGACCAGGGCACCGGCACCTACCGGATCGAGCTCGCGGACGACCGGGTCCGCACCGACGGCCGCCTCGCCACCCCGTGGCGGGCCATGGTCACCGGTGACCTCGCCACCGTCACCCGGTCCACCTTCACCGACGACCTCGCCCCCGCCTCCAAGGTCGCCGACGCTTCCTGGATCCGGCCCGGCACGGTGCTGTGGACCTGGCTCGCCGGTGGCCGCCCAGCCGGCCAGAGCCTCGCCGCCCAGAAGGCCTACGTCGACTACGCCGCCGAGCGGCACTGGCCCTACGAGGCCGTCGACGCCGGCTGGTACTTCAAGGCCGACGAATGGGACACCACCGACCCCGACTGGCAGACCAACAGCTGGATGCCCGAGCTCGTCGACTACGCGCGCGCCAAAGGCGTCGGCATCATCGTCTGGATCCACCAGCGCGACCTCGACACAGCCGAGGAACGCGCCCAGTGGCTGCCCACCCTGGAACGCTGGGGCGTGAAGGGCGTCAAGATCGACTTCATGGACTCCGAGGCGCAGCCCATGCTGCAGTGGTACGACACCATCCTCAGGGAGACCGCCGCCCACCACCTCATGGTCAACTTCCACGGCTCGACGATCCCCAAGGGCATCCAGCGCACCTGGCCGCAGGTCATGACCCTGGAGGGCGTGGCCGGCGAGGAGAAGCGCACCAACACCGCCGCTCACCTCACCACCCTGCCCTTCACCCGCAACGTCATCGGCTCCATGGACTTCACCCCCGGCGCCTTCCAGCGCGTCGGCCTGCGCCCCAACTCCGACGCGGCCGAGACCGGACTCGCCGTCGCCTACGAGTCGGGCCTGCAGATGTTCGCGGGCAGCCCCGAGTCGTACGACGCCCGCCCGCTCGCCCGGGATTTCTACGACCAGCTCCCCGCGGCCTGGGACGACACCCGGCTGCTGGCCGGACAACCCGGCCAGGAGGCCGTACTGGCCCGTCGCAGCGGCGACCGCTGGTTCCTGGGCGGGGTGTACGCCGGCGCTGCCCACGCGGCCGACGTACCGCTGTCCATCGGCCCCGGACTGTGGCTGGTCGAGACGATCCGGGACGGCACCGACGGCCTCGTCCAGGACCGGCAGGTCGTGCGCGGCGGCGACAGGCTGAGCGTCGATGTCGTCACCAACGGCGGCTTCGCCGGGATCGCGTGTCCCTGGTCCCCGGGTGTCACCACCTGCTACCGCTGAGGCCCAACTCCGTTTTTCCACCGACCAGTTGGAGGGACCCGCATGAGTGTTTCCCGGCGTACTGTGCTGGCCACGGCGGCCGGTGCCGCAGCGGTATGTGCTTCCCCGACACCGGCTGTGGGCGCCGTCGACGCTCGGACACCGGCACCGACCCTGCGCACGTTCCGTGCGGCGGCCGACTATGCCGTCGAGAAGATCCGCGCCGTCGCGCCGGGCGTCAACGGTTTCCCCGTCGGGACGAGATTCGAGAAGTGGGTCTACTCGCAGGGCGGCGACTGGGTCGGCGGATTCTGGCCCGGAACACTGTGGATGGCCTGGCTCTACAGCAAGGACGAAGCCTTTCGCGCGTGGGCGCCGACGTCGGCGCAGAAACTGGCTCCGCGTCAGTACGACACCGGCACCCACGACCTCGGTTTCCTCTTCTACCCGTCGTGGGTCACCGCCTGGCGGCTGACGGGCGAGGACGCCTGGCGGACAGGCGCCCTGCAAGCCGCCGACTCCCTCATCCAGCGCTACAACCCGCGCGGACGCTTCATCCGGGCGTGGGGCCCACTGACCGATCAGAAGAACGCGGGCCGGGTCATCATCGACACGATGATGAATCTCGACCTGCTGGCGTTCGCGAGCCGGCAGACCGGCGACGCGAAGTACCTGGACATAGCCGTCGAGCACACCAGGACCACCCAGCGGGTGTTCCCGCGCCCGGACGGATCGACCCCGCACGTGTTCGACTTCGACCCCGACAGTGGTGCGCCGATCGGCCCGAACACCGTGCAGGGCTACAGCCCCACATCGTGCTGGTCGCGCGGGCAGGCCTGGGGAATCTACGGGTTCACCACCATGTACCGGCGGACCGGGAACCCGGAGTTCCTGGCCACAGCGCGCAAGCTCGCCGACTTCGCGGTGCGGGCCCTGACTCCGGACCACGTTCCGGTGTGGGACTACCGTGCACCGCAGCAGCCCCACGACATCAAGGACGCCTCGGCCGGAGCGATCATGGCATGCGGTCTGCTCGACCTGTCCACGGCCACCGGCAGACACTCCTATCGTGAGGTGGCGCTGCGGCTGCTCACCGCGTTGTCGCAGACCTGCCTCACGAGGAACTCCGCCCGCGCGGAGGCGGTCGTGGCCCGCTGTACCCGGAACCGGCCGGCCGAGGACGGCATCGAGATCTCCCTTCCGTACGCCGACTACTACCTGCTCGAAGGCATCCTGCGCGTGCTTCAGCCGGAGGATGTGGACCGGGCGATCGACCTGTCCACGCTCTGATCGCCGTTCCTGGCTGAGCGTCGGCCGCCGGCATGGGAGCGCTGGGCCTGATCAGCCCGCGATGGAGTCCAGTTGCTCCGCTGCCGGGCGCAGGGCCCACAGGTCGCCGCCGGGCGGCGCCTCCAGCGCCGGAACTGCCCTTCGCGCTCGCGTGTCTCCGGCGTCGGCGGCCGCGTGTACGACGTCGGTCGCCGCGTAGCGGTGGAAGGCGAGCTCCGGATGCGGCCAGGCCGCGGCCGCCGTGGCGGCGGGCAGCAGGTAGTCCACCGCCTTGAACAGGCTTTGCCCGTCCGGGCCCCGGTACGCCCACAGATTCACGCCGACGTGCCGGCCGATGGCCGCGAGCCGGGTGTGGGCGACCAGGGTGAAGGTCGAGTAGTGCCAGCTGCGGGTCCGGGACAATTCCTGCGGCTGGCTGCCGTCGGACGCGATCTGCGGCGCGATGCGCTTGCTCGCGGCGTCCAGGACCGTTCGGCGGGCGAGGCGCCGGTCGCCGGTCGCGTGGGCGAGGGCGGCGAGCTGCATGTCGTAGAAGGGGCCGTGGTTGTTGGTGGCGGCGGCCTCCTGTTTGCCGAAGTCGCTGTTCTTGAGCCAGCTGAGGAAGTCGGTGTTCCACTTCGTCATGCCGGTGCGGTCCTTCTCGGTCCAGGACGGGGCACCGGTGTCCAGAAGGGCGAGTGCGTCCAGGACGCTGGTGTACGACTGTGAGAAGTCGATGATGCCGATGGCGCGACCGTCGTACTTGCACGGAATGAACTGCGCGTGGTTCAGGTTCGGGTTCATCCGCGTGGCCGGATCGAGGAACCAGGTGCGCAGTACCTGTCCGGCCTTCCTGGCGTACCGCTGCTCGCCGGTGTAGTACCAGGCGAGAGAGAGGTCGTAGGCGGAGTCGAAGGTCTTCTCCACGTCCTGGCGGTCGGTACCGGAGTCGACCTCGGGGTTCCGCTCGCCGTCGCGCTGCACGTACGGGCAGCCCCACGGGTTCTCCGGGGTCGGGCGCTGGGTGGGCCACCAGTACGGAGCCTGGCTGAGGTAGTCGTGGATGTCGCCGCCGGGTGCGGGTCTGGGTTTGTCGACGACCGTCCAGGGGCCCTGGTCGAGCCACCTGTCGGCGCGAGCCGTCAACGCCGTGACCGCTCGTCGTAGGTGCGGGTCACCGCGATCGAGGCGCATCTTGGTCTGCCGCAGACGCTTGCCGTCCAGGACTGACGTGTCCGGGGCCTTGGGCGCGGGCTGTGTCGTCACTCGCGCCGAGGCGGTGGGGACGGCGACGGCGGTGAACGCGGTCAGCGCCGCCAAGAGGACGCCCAGGCATGGTCTTGCGCGCATCAATCCACTCCGTTCAGGCAGGCGAACGCACGGCTCGGTGACCTCCGTGCTCAGGGGCGGGTCGAGGAGACGGGCAGCTGAACGGCGGGCTCATCGTCCACCGCCGCGCGCTACAGCTCGCGCTGCGCCTCGTACAGGTTCTGCGGCCTGACCGCATGAGGGCTGCCGTACAGTTCCAGGCGCGTGTGCAGGTCGCCCGTGAAATCGGGGACGTCGATCTGGTCGAACTCCCTGACCTCGTCGATGCCGACGGTGGCGGAGTACGGCGCCAGGCCGTCGATCCTGACCAGGCCGGCGCGGCTGTTGGTCACGCGGATGTTCCAGTGCGTGAAACGGGCGCCGAACAACGGACCGGCGCTCGCGTCACCGCCGTGGCGGCCGTTGTTGTTCACGGTGATGTCGGTGCGGACATTGGCGAAGGGCAGGCCGCGGTGGCTGTCGAAGGTGCCCATCCGCATGTCGCCGCGCGACCACACGTTGTACGAGGACAGTCCCTCGACATTGATGCCGTGCAGTTGGGTGTTCGGTGGTACGGGGCTAGGGTCGGGATGGACCCGCCCGGGTCAGATGAGTGAACAGGTGCGGCCACATCCCGCCAGCCTTGCCGGGCAGGCTACAGGCCGTCACGCACCATGGCCGCGACGATCTGGACGTGGCGGTCGGCCGCCGTGTTCGAGAACTCGTTGTCGTAGTTCAGGCCGTAGGGCCAGAAGTGCCCACCGCCGGTGGAGAGCGTGGCGCCCGATCCGTCGAACTGCTTGACGAGCGCGGTGGCCTGGGCGCCGCGCCAGGTGCCTCCGGCGGCGAGAGTGGACCAGCCCGCGCTCGTGCCGACCCCGATGGTGTGGGCGATCTCGTGCAGCGCGGTCCGCTCGGTCATATAGCTCCGGTTGCCGAAGCGGATGGTTCCGTTGATGTTGCCGTCGGCGGTGGGCACGCCCGGGTCGTAGCGGACGGTGATGCTCTTGCCCAGGTCGCTCAGGTTGTTGTAGCGGGCCACGGCGGCGTTCATGGCGGCTGTGATGAGGTCGTAGGCCGCTCGCTGGTCGGCGGTGGGGTTGGTGGCTCGTTCGAGGTTCCAGGTGATCGTGGCCGCGGCCACGCGTTCCTGGGATGCAGGTGCGGACGGCGGCGCGGCCTGGGCGATGCCAGGGCCGGCCAGTAGGGCGGCTGCCAGTGCGGCCACGATCGCCTTGCGGCGCCAGGTCGGAGTCGGCCCTTCAGTGGGGTGGGGAGATCGGCGTGGGCGCATGCGGGGTTCTCCTGTGGGGGGTGGGTCGTCGAACGTGGGGTTGACGGTGAAGACGCACCGGCCGACAAGTCGAACGTGTTCGGAATATTGAACGGATCTTCCTCATCGGCCCATAGTGGCACCGCTGTTGGACGCGGCGGTCTCCTCCAGTGGGAAGTGGCAGGCCGCCGTGTGAGAGCTCGTTGCGAGCGGAGACACAGTGCTGGGCACGGTTTCGGCGCAGATGTCCTCCGCCCGCCAACACCGGGTCCGGAACCGGCATCCGGACGGCGGGTCGGCCGGTGAGGGGATCTCGCCGGTGAGGACGATGCGCTCCCGCTTCGCCCTGCCGCCGCCCGCCAAGGAGGGTGCCGCCGACAGGAGGGCGGCCGTGTACGGGTGGTACGGGCGCTCGAAGACCTCCTCCGCCGGGCCCGACTCGACGATCCTGCCCAGGTACATCACGGCGACGCGGTCGGCCACGTGCCGCACCACGGACAGGTCGTGCGAGATGAACAGGTACGACAGTCCCAACTCGTCCCGCAGGTCGCCGAGCAGGTTGAGAACCTGTGCCTGCACCGACAGGTCCAGCGCGGAGACCGGCTCGTCGCAGACGATGACCTCGGGCTCCAGGGCGAGCGCGCGGGCGATGCCGATCCGCTGCCGCTGACCACCCGAGAACTCCTGCGGGTAACGGCGGGCGTCGGCCGCGCGCAGCCCGACCATCTCCAGCAACTCGCCCACGCGTGCGGCCCGTCGGGAAGCGGGCACGAGGTCCCGGTGGGTGAGCCAGGGCTCGCCGATCAGGTCCGCCGCACACAGCCGGGGGTTGAGCGAGCCGAACGGGTCCTGGAAGACCATCTGGACCTTGCGGCGCCAGGCGAGCAGGCGCGCGCCGGACAAGGTGAAGGGATCGACCCCGTCGAAACGAACGGTTCCTTCGTCGGGGCGCTCCAGCATCAGCAGGATCCTGGCCAGCGTGGACTTCCCGCAGCCGGACTCGCCGACCAGGCCGAGAGTCTCGCCGCGGCCCAGGCTCAGATCCACCCCGTCGACCGCGCGCATCCTCCTACTGCCCTTCGCGGTGCGCGGTACCGCGAAGCTCTTGACCAGGCCGGCGGCCTCCAGCAGCGTCCCGGGCTCAGGCATCGGCGAGTTCCTTCCCGAAATGACAGGCGGCGGCACGGTCGGGCCCGGTCGCGGACAGTGTGGGCCGATGCGTGGCGCACACCTCGCGGGCGATCGGACAGCGCGTGCGGAAGGCACAACCGGTGGGCACGGAACGGGGATCGGGCGGGCTCCCGGGAATCGAGCTCAGCCGGGTGCCCTTGTGCTGCTCGGCCGGCACCGACTCCAACAGCCCCCGGGTGTACGGGTGGTTGGGCTTGCCGAACACCGTGGCCACGGGGCCCGTCTCCACGACCGTACCCGCGTACATCACCGCCACCCGGTCCGCATGGTCGGAGACGAGCCCCAGGTCGTGGGTGATGAGCACCAGCGCCATCCGCTGCTCGCCGCGCAGTTCGCCGAGGAGATCCATGATCTGGGCCTGCACGGTGACATCGAGTGCCGTCGTGGGCTCGTCGGCCAGCAGAACCTTCGGGCGCAGCGCGACCGCCATGGCGATCAGCAGCCGTTGCCGCATACCTCCGGAGAACTGGTGCGGGTAGGCGCCTGCTCGCGAGCGGGCCTCCGGGATGCCGACCCGCTCCATCAGTTCCACCGCTTTGGCCCGTGCGGCGCGACGGGACATCCTCTCGTGGATGCGGAACGGTTCGGCGAGTTGCGCGCCCACCGTGTGGACGGGGTTGAGCGCGCTGAGGGCGTCCTGGAAGACGATGCCCAGGCCGGGGCCGGCGAGCCTGCGCCTGGACCTGCCCGAGAGGGCGAGCAGGTCGTCGTCGTCCAACCGGGCCTGTCCGCCCACGACTTCCGCGGCGGGATCGAGCAGACCGGCGACGGCGTGCGCGGTCATGCTCTTGCCGCATCCGGACTCGCCCAGCAGGGCCAGCGTTTCGCCGGAGCGCACGGAGAAGCTCACGCCGCGCACCACGGCGGCCGGGCCGGCCGGGGTGTGGATGTCGACGCAGAGGCCTTCCACGACCAGGGCGTCGGGCTGCGGCGATGCGCTCGCGGGAACCGGCACGGTGGTGCGGTGCCCGAGGGCCGGGCCGGGTCCGGTGGAGTCATGGCCGTCATGGCCGACGATGCGGCCGGGCGCAGTGGTGTCCTGCTCGACGGCACGCGTCGAGGCGGCTGCCTCGCGCTCGTCCACCGGGACCGATGCGTTCACGCCGCGACCGGCCGCGGGACGGCGACGCAGGAGGCGTCGGCGGCCGCGCAGACCGTGCCGCCACCGCTGCCCCGGATCCGTCGACAACCGGGCCCAGGCCGCGAGGACGGTCGCCGACACGGTGGTGACGACGATGGCGAGACCGGGAAAGACCGCGATCCACCAGGCGCTGCTCAACTCCTGCCGTCCTTGAGCCACCATCAGTCCCCAGCTCACGTCCGGCGGCTGGATGCCGATCCCCAGGAAGCTGAGCGACGACTCGGTCAGCATCACGAAGCAGAAGTCGAGGGCGGCGACGGTGAGCAGGGTGGGCAGGACCGTGGGAGCGACATGGCGTCGGATGGACGCCCAGCTGCCGGTGCCGAAGGTGCGGGCCGCGTCCATGAACAGCCGGCTGCGCAGCTCGGCGGACTCCGCTCGCGCGGTGCGCAGATAGACGGGGATCCGGGCGACGGACAGGACCAGCACGATGGCGGCGGCGCTCGGCGAGAAGACGTAGAGCACCACGACGGCCAGCAGCAGGGACGGGAAGCTGAGGATGACGTCGGCGATCCGCAGGGACACGTTCTCGCGCCAACCGCCGTGAAAGCCCGCCCACATGCCCCAGATCGAACCGACGACCAGTGAGCACAGCACCGCGGGCACGGCCACCGACATCGTCGTGCCGGCCGCCGCTATCAGGCGTGCGGCGACGGGCCGCCCCAGGGAGTCGCTGCCCAGTACGTAGGCCCAGCCGTGGTCGAGGCTGAAGGGCGGCCGGCCCGGATCACGCAGGTTCTGACGCGTCGCCAGATCTCCGACCAGGAGGGGGCCCAGTACGGCGCACACCGCGACCGCGACCAGCACCAGCGCCGCCGCGAAGGCGAACCGGTCCTGGAGGAGCAGAGCGGGCCACCTGGGACGTGACGCCTGCTTGTCCGGCTCCAGGTCCGACGCCTGCTTGTCCGCCTTCAGGCCGGGCTCGTTGTCCTGGCCGCTGTTCGGCTCCGTCCGGAGCATGTCGCCTCCTTGACTCACGCCGCCGCCCGCAGTCGCACACGTGGGTCGAGGAGCGCGTGGCAGATGTCCACCAGGATGTTGAGCGCGAAGATCACCAGAGCGGTCACCAGCACAGCCGCCTGCAGGACCGCGAAGTCGCGCTGCAGCACCGAGTCGATCATGAGCTTGCCGATGCCCGGCCAGCCGAAGATCGTCTCGACGACGACCGCGCCGTTGACGAGACCTACGGCGAGGTCACCGGCAACCGTGAGCACCGGCGCCGCGGCGTTGCGCAGGGCGTGTCCGAAGACCACTCTCCCCTCGCCGGCGCCCTTGCTGCGCGCCACCTTGACGTAGGGGGCCGACAGCGCGGACACCATGGCGCCGCGCACCACCTGGACCAGCACCCCGAACGGCCGGATGAGCAGCGTGGCCACGGGCAGGACCCAGGCCGTCGCGCCGTTCGTGCCGGAGGTGGGCAGCCAGCCCAGCGTCACCGCGAAGACGAGCACCCCCATGATGGCGAACCAGAAGTCGGGGACGCTGGCGGCCGTCGAGGACAGGAAGCTCGCGATCCGGTCGGTCGCCGAGTTGGGACGGTAGGCCGCCAGACTGCCGATCACCACGGCACCCATGATGGCGAGCAGCATCGTCCACCCGGCCAGTTGGAGGGTGGCGGGGAAGGCCCGCAGCGCCGCCTCGCCGGCCGGCTGGGCGGTGCGCAGCGACTCACCGAAGTCGAGACGGGCGACCTGTGCCACGTAGTCGCCGAACTGGCTGACCAGCGGCTGGTCGAAGCCGTTGCGGGCGGCGAACTCGGCCCTCATCTCGGGTGTCGCACTGAGCGGGAGATACAGGTTGGCGGGGTCTCCGGTGAGGCGGGCCAGGAAGAACACCCCGAGGACCACGACCAGCAGGGGGATGACGCTGGAGACCGCGCGGCGGCGCAGCATGATGAACATCGGTCCGCTCCTTCCTCAGTCCGCGCGGCGCATGTCGGCGAGCCGCATCTCGTCGTTGGTCGCCGAGTCCGGCCGGTAGCGGATGTCGGGGGAGAGGGCCAGGATGCCGGTCATGTTGGCCATCACGGCATCGCGTACGACCTCGTCGTTCTGCTGGGCGAAGGCCTCCGCGAACGCCTTCTGCCGCTGGTCGCCGGAGGCCAGTTGGGCCTTCTCGATCGCCGCGTCGAGCGCGGGGGTGCCGTAGCTGCTCTGCGCGCCCTCACTGCCGTAGATCTGTCCCATCGTGAAGGCGGCGTCTCCCGCCTGGTTGCCGTGCTGGGCCTGGAGGAGGGTGGGGCCCTTGCCGTTGGGGAAGGGGCGCAGCAGGTACTCCAGCCAGGCGTTGACGTCGAGCATCTTGATCTCGACCTTCAGTCCGGCCTTGAGCAGGCCGTCCTGCACCACCTCCATGGCCTCGGCGGCCTTCGGGTAGATGCCGTTGCGGCCGATCAGGGTGATGGTGGTGCCGGTCGGTACGCCGTCGGCGCGGGCCTGGGCCACCAGTTCCTCGGCGCGCTCCGGGTCGTACGGCCACGGCCTGATCCGCGGGTTGTACCCGGTGACGCCCTTCGACACCAGCTGCCCGCTGGGGCGGCCCGAGAAGACGGCCGTGACCAGGCCTTCCCTGTCGATGGCGTAGTTGATGGCCCGGCGGATCCGGATGTCGTCGAGAGGTGCCTCGGTGGCGTCGATCCTGAGGTACGAGACCTCGTTGGTGGTGAACTCCACCGCACGGTCGCCCGCTCCGTCCTCGGGGGCGAGCCCGATGGCGACATCCGCCTCGCCGTTGGTGACCATGGCCGCGCGCACACTGCCCTCCGCCCGCCACACGTACTTGGCCGCGGCGAATGCGGGGGGCTCGCCCCAGTAGTCGGCGTAGCGCTTGAGCCGCAGAAAGCGGCCCTGGCTCCACTCGTCGATCCGGTACGGCCCGGTCCCGATCGGCTCACGCACCCGGGCCCCGGGGTCCGTACTCGTCGGCACCATCTCGACGAAGGACAGGCGTAAGGGGAGGATCGGGTCGGGCTCGGCCGTCCTGACCTCGAGCGTCGCGTCGTCGACGGCGGTGGCGGTGACCTCGCTGTCGCTGAAGATGTATCCGTCGACGTTGCAGTCGATGGCCGAATCGGTGGCGCGTTTGATCGAGAACGCGGCCGCGGCGGCCGTGAAGGGCGAACCGTCATGGAAGGTGACGCCCTCGCGGATCGTGAAGGTCCATGAAGTGGCGGAGGCGCGTGCCCACTTGACGGCCAAGGCCGGCTCCAGCCGACCGGTGGAGGGGTCGCGCTCCGTGAGTGCCTCCGTGACGTTGGCGCGGGTCACTCGTCCGGTCGCGGTGAGCGAGGCGTCACAGGGCTCCAGGGTCGGCGGCTCCTCGGGCAGGACGATGCGCAGCGTGCCGGGACCTTCGCCGATGGGGTCGGCACCGGCGACGGAACAAGCGGAGACGCCCACGAGCGTGAGGGCGGACAGCAGCGCGCCCGCGGCGCGTTGTCGGGGGCGAGGGGCCCTCGCACGAGTGGTCACTGAGCCTGAACCGGTCACTGTGCCTCCATGGCCCCTGTCCATAAGAGAAAACCAGGTTTAGATATGTGGACGACTGACGGCTTGCCATTATGTGGTCGGTTACGGCGAGTGGGTCAAGGGGTCTGCAGCGGAATGCTGATCTCTCTTCCGTACGACTCAACACATCGGATCTCTTCTGGATGTATTGACGGCCAGTCGCATCATCTCTACCTTGCGCTCTGGGATAGATCCGATGAATCTCGTGAGTCGTACGAGCCTCCAGGAGGCGCGATGCCCAGCCCGTCCAGCCGACCGTTCAGCCGTCCGTCCAGACGTACCGTGCTCGCCACCGGCTCCGTGCTCGGCGGAACGCTGCTCGCGGGAGGCCTGCCCGCCCCGGCCGGAGCGGCGGACACCGCGCCGGCCGGCTCCGATCCCTGGCGCGCCGTCCTCGACGACGCCGACCTGGTCTGGCAGCGGATGCCGAAGACCTGGTACGAGGGCCCGTTCCTGGGCAACGGCTTCCTCGGTTCGGGGATCTACGCCGAACCGGCTGCCGAGGACGGCACCTTCCAAGCCGTCCGCTTCAACGTGCAGCACTCCGAAGTGCAGGACCACCGCCCGCAGTTCGGCTCACTGTTCGGGCTCGCACGGCTGCCGATCGGCCACTTCACGCTGGAGCCGGTGGGCACGATCACCGGCCTGGACTGGCGGCTCGGCCTGCGCGACGCCGAGCTGACCGGCACGCTCACCACGGACCGGGGCACCCTTACGATCCGCGCCCTGGTGCACAACTCCCGCTCCACGCTGGCCGTCGAGGTGACGCCGAGCCAGGGCGAGCGGGACTTCGCGTGGGCGTTCCATCCGGCCGAGGCGGTCAGCCCGCGCGCCGCGTTCCGGCCGCTGCCACAGGGGTACGAACCCAACCCGCCCGCGGAGACGAGCGAGCACGACGGCATCTTTGCCGCCGTACAGCCGCTCCGGTCCGGCGGGCAGCATGTCACCGCGTGGCGGGAACGGACGCGCGGTGGAGTGCGGACGCTGTACGCCCATGTCGCGCACTCGTATCCGAAGTCGACGGCACTCGGGCGGGCGCTGGCCGTGGTCCGCGACGCCTCGAAGCTCGCGTACGACGCGCTGGCGGTTTCACACCGTGCCTGGTGGCACGCCTTCTACCGGAAGAGCTTCCTCTCGCTGCCCGACGCGCGCATGCAGCGCTTCTACTGGATCCAGCTGTACAAGACGGCGTCCGCGGCCCGGCGCGACGCACCCGTGATGGCCACCTGCGGGCCCTGGCTGGAGTCGACGCCCTGGCCGGCGACCTGGTGGAACCTCAACGTGCAACTGGAGTACTGGCTCATCCACGCCTCCAACCACCTCGAACTCGACGCCGTCACAAGGGCGTTGAGCGAGTTCAGGGACAACCTGACGGCGGAGACGGCGCCCGCGTACCGCGCCGACTCGCTGGGCATCCCGCGCACCACCGACGCCTCGCTGGTCAACGGCGGCGCGACGGGCCCCGTCCTGGGCTACGGCGTCGGCATCCCGGGCCAGGACCCGCCGACTCCCGAGGTCGGCAACCTCACCTGGGCCCTGCACAACGTCTGGCTCAGTTACCGCCACACCATGGACGAGTCGATCCTCCGCGACGTCCTCTTCCCCCTCCTCCGCAAAGCGATCAACTACTACCTGCACTTCCTGGAGCCGGGCGCCGACGGCAAACTGCACCTGCCCGCCACCTTCTCGCCCGAGTACGGAGGCAACTCGCGGGACTGCAACTACGACCTGATGCTGCTCACCTGGGGCTGCCGCACGCTCCTCGAATCCGCCGAACTCCTGCGGATCGACGACGAGTTGGCACCACGCTGGCGCGAGGTCCTGGCCAGACGGGCCGACTATCCGACCGACGGCAACGGCTTCATGATCGGCGCGGACATCCCCTTCGCCAAGTCGCACCGCCACTACTCGCATCTCCTGGCCGTCTACCCGCTGTACGAGCTGACCGGCCGCACGCCCGAGGAGAGGGCGCTGATCGAGGAGTCACTGGCCCACTGGGTGGGCTTCGAAGGCGCCCTCCAGGGCTACACGTTCACCGGCGCCGCCTCGATGTCGGCGCTGCTGGGCAAGGGCGAGGACGCGCTCAGCTACCTGGGCCAGCTGATGACCCGCTTCATCCAGCCCAACACCATGTACCAGGAAACGGGCCCGGTCATCGAGACCCCCCTCTCGGCCGCCCAGTCCCTGCACGACATGGTCTGCCAGTCCTGGGGCGGCGTCATCCGTGTCTTCCCCGCGCTGCCGGCTGCCTGGGCGGATCTGACGGTGCACAACTTCCGTACCCAGGGAGCCTTCCTGCTCAGTGCCGTACGCAAGGACGGGGTGACCCGCTGGGTCCGGCTGCACAGCGAAGCAGGCGCCCCCTGCGTCGTACGGCATGGCATCAGCGGCCCGATCGAGGTACGCGACGGCAGGGGACGCCCGTTGCGGTACGAGTCCGTGGGCGACGGTGCGATCCACGTCGCCCTGCGCAAGGGGGAGTCGGCGCTCATCACCGCCAGGGGCGACCGTCCCGACCTGAGGATCACGCCCGTCGAGCCGAACGAAGAGGCACCGCGCTGGGGGTTGCCCGGTTGACCGGTCCTTGCCCGTGACCGCCGGGCGGTGTGTGCTCAGCTCCGTTCCATCGGACTGCCGGCAGCGCGCACGACGCGCGGGCCCGCGCCCAGTTCGCGACGGCACGCCTTGTTGAACGCCTGGAGATCGGGGATGCCCACTGCCGCGGCGACGGCGGGGATGGGCAGGGTGGAGGCGAGAAGAAGGTGCCGGGCCCGCTCCAGTCGGCGGCGCCGGATGTAGGCGATGACCGTGAGGCCGGTCTCGGCACGGAAGAGGCGGGTCAGGTGAGTGTGTGAGACTCCGGCCGCGCGAGCGATCTCGGGCACGGACAAGGGGCTGACCAAGTGCTCCTCGACATGGGCCTGAGCGGCGGCTACGACGGGATGCCGACGTCCGGCCTGATCGGAGCCGGTCAGGTGGGCGACGTGCCAGAGCGCTGCCCAGACCTCGGCCGAGGCTCGCGCCGCGGACATCGGCATCGCGGTGACCGCGTGTCTCAGCAGGCCGGCCAACAGTGTCCCCTCTGCCCCCGCGTCCTGCATCAGCGGCACGGTCCGCGGCGCTCCGTCCCCTTGCATGCGCAGGTGGACGTACAGGTGCTCCGATCGGCCGCGGTAATGGAAATGCACCTCGGTGTCCGGCGGGACCAGGCTCACATGCCCGGGCCGGATGGCATGGACGCTCGTCCCCACGGACAGGGCACCCACATAGCTGTACAGGTGCAGTTGCCAGAGGTCCGGCAAGCGGAAGACCTCGTGCGCGGTCGAGACGCCGTGCACACCGACGCCGGCGTTCACCACCTCGGGCGGCTCGTCGAGCCGCAGCGACACCTTCTCCATGGTGGTGGAAATCTACCAGCAGCAGACGATTACATCCCACGACGCCAAGGGTTTTGCCACCTACGTTAGTTGCATGCCAACCACCAAACAGCTGCTGACCTCGGTCCAGGTGGCGCGCTTCGTGGCGCAAGGGTTCCTGCGTCTGGACGGGGTCGTGCCACAGGAGATCAACGACCGGGCCGTCGCGTCCCTGCCCGCCGGCATACCCGAGGTGCCCTACGGCACTCCGCCGGCCAAGGCGTTCCCGCAGGACACCTTCATCCACGACCTGCTCTCCCTGCCCGTGGTGTCCGGCGCTCTGGAGAGTCTTGTCGGGCCGGGCCCGACGGTCGACCACCACGCGGTCCACGTGCGCGAGCCGCACGAGGGCGTCGCCCAGGCGCTGCACGGCGATGCCATCATCGACGTACGGCCGGACGCCTTCGACGTCCAACTCATGTACTACCCGCACGAAGTGACACCCGACATGGGCGGCACCCTCAGCGTGCCGGGCAGTCATCTGCGCCGCGTCAACGAGACCGACATAGGCCGGGTCCAGAACCTGCGCGGTCAGACCCGTCTGACCTGCCCGGCCGGCACGGTCGTCCTGGTGCACCACGGGATCTGGCACGGCGGGCGCCGCAACGACACCGGGCGCAGGCGCTTCATGTACAAGATCCGCTTCAATCCGACCGTGCCGCAGGTCCGCCTCTGGGACACCTCCGACCTGGACGACCCGGCGGTGACGGCGGAGCTGAACAGGTCCTTCCCGTGGTACGAACACGCCACCGCCCGGCTGGAGATCTACAACCGCGTACTGCTGTGGCGCGCGCTGACCGGCGACGACTCGTTCGACGTGGAGTACTGGGTCACCCGCGTCAGCAACCGTCCGGCCTTGAGGAGCCACGCATGAAGCAGCAGGTCCTGGTGCTCTACCTCGCCTCGTCGGCCCTCGACGCCGACGTCGTGGGCTGGTCCCGCTACGACGGCACCGGCGACACCCACCCGACGACCGGTGACAGCGACGAGCCGCCGTACAAGACGGGCCTCGCCGCACTGCAGGACGGCTGGCGTCTGTTCCAGGCGTCCCAGTTGCTGCCGCCCCATCCCGGCCACGAGTACGACACCTCGTTCCTCAAGCACGAGTTCTTCTTCGAGAAGCCGGCGGAGACCGCTCGCCGGGATGACTGCCACTGCCAGGGCTCTATCAGCTAACATAGAATAATTAGATAGATAAATGGCAGGCGCAGGCGAGGAGTGGCCGTGGACTTCGGGCTGACCGACGAGCAGGACCTGTTGCGCGCGACGGCTCGGCAGTTCGTCGCCGACGTGTGCCCGGCCGAGAAGGCCAAGCAGTGGGACGAGGAGGGCGTCGTACCGCCCGGGCTGTTTCAGGGCATGGCCGAACTCGGCTGGTTCTCCCTGCCGTTCGGCGAGGAGGAGGGCGGCGACGGCGGTGGGCCGCTGGAACTCATCCTGATCGCCGAGGAACTCGGGCGGGCCAGTTTCGACGTCGCCATGTGCTACATCGGGGTGCTCATCCCCGGAATCACCGTGTTCCGCTGGGGCAGCGAGGCGCAGCGCGACTTCATCCGTACGCACGTGATGACGGGCCGCCACCGGCTCGCCGTCGGCCTCAGCGAGCCGGACAGCGGGTCCGACGCCGCGGCGCTGCGCACCACCGCCGAGGACCACGGGGACAACTTCCTCGTCCGCGGCCAGAAGGCGTGGTGCACGGGCGGCGGCCTGCCCGACACGACCATCGCCACGTACGTGCGGACGGGGCCGCGCGAGCCCAAGCACGGCGGCATCAGCCTGCTGCTCGTCGATCCCGCCACCGAGGGCGTCGAGGTGCGCCGGACACCGACGCTGGCCCGGCACATCCTGGGCACCAACGAGGTCTTCTTCAACGATGCCCTGGTGGCCAAGGAGAACCTCGTCGGCCCGCGTGACGAGGGCTGGAAGGTGATGCTCTCCAACATCGAGCTGGAGAAGGTGATCATCAGCGGAGGTTACCTGGGCGCCGCGCAGGCCACGCTCGACGAGATGCTCGAATACGCCCGCACCCGGCACGCCTTCGGTCGTCCGATCGGCAACTTCCAGGCTCTCGCCCATGCCATGGCCGACCTCCAGACCGAGATCGACTCCGCGCGGCTGCTCGCCTACCGGGCCGCCTGGCTGCTCGCCCAGGGCAAGCCGTGCACCAGGGAAGGGTCGATGGCGAAACTGAAGGGTTCGGAGACGTACGTGGCGGCGGCCCGGCTCGGGATGCAGGTCTGCGCGGGGCACGGGTTCTCGACGGAGAGCGTGATGAGCTTCCGCTACCGGGAGTCGATCGTGGCCACGATCTCCGGGGGCACGAGTCAGATCCAGCGCAACGGCATAGCCCGCAGCATGGGGCTCAGATCCTACTGAGCCCCGCCGCCCGTGTCCTGTCCGGCCAGCCATTCCTGGTGCCGTGCGAAGTGGCCCTGGTCCCGGGTCACCCAGATCCCGGAGGCCCGGGCCAGCACGGCCCGCGCCGGCAGCAGCACCATCTCGCCCGCGATGTACCAGCGCCGGCCCTCCCGCTTCTCCACCCAGGCCCGCACCTCCAGCGGCCGCTGAACCGGCACCGGCTTCACGAAGCTCACGGTCAGTTCCGCCGTCACGCTCAGCACCCGGTGCAGCAGCGGCAGATGGCCGAGACAGTCGTCCAGCACGGCCGCGGTCCAGCCGCCGTGCGCGACATCGGGCCCACCCTCCTGGTCGCGCGGGCAGGACAGCTCGAACCGGGCCGTCCCGTCCTCGTCGAGCCGCTCATGCTCCACTCCCAGCCGGCAGGAACCGGCGGCGCGGCACGCCCCGCACAGGGCGACCCCGCCAGGAGTACGGGGCGGCTCCTGGAAGTCCGCTCCGGCCCAGGGCCCCGTCGGTGGCGTCGTGGACATACTGTGACTCCTCTTGTCGGGCACCGCGGTGTCAGACCTCGGCAAGCAGCGGACGCAGCTTCCCGGCGATGAGCTGGACCTGCCGGGCCACCATGTCCTCGGGCATGCCGGCCAGCGAGGCCCACAGGAACACGCCCTCCACCGGCAACCCTGCCACGTACGCCCTGATGGCCTCGGCGATGTCCTGCGGAGTGCCGTACAGGAACTGACCGACGCCGTTCGCGTTCAGTCCCGTCTCCCGCCACTTCTCGGGGTCGATGGGGCGGGGGACCGGCCGGTCGGTCCCCTCCACCATGTACCGGCGGTAGCTGTCCCATTGGTAGGCCAGGTGCTCGCGCACGACCGGCCAGTCGCCGTCGGGGTCCTCGGTGACGAACGTGGTGAACGAGCCCTGCATACGGGCCGCCGACGCGTCGTACCCGCCGTCCGCGAGCCCTTCCCGGTACGGGGCCAGCAGCGCCGGATTGAGCGACAGCAGCCCCGTGCCCAGCCGGCCGGCCCGCCGGGCGCCCTGCGGGCCCTGGTAGCCGAGCCAGATCGGCAGCGGATCCTGGACCGGGCCGGGAGTCACCCGGGATTCGGCCCACAGGCCGCGGATCTCCCGTACCCGTTGGTCGGTCGTGGTGTACCGCTTGGCCAGGTCGGCTCCGTACAGCCGGTACTCGGGCACCCGGTACCCGGTGCCGAGCCCGAGGTCCAGGCGGCCGTCGCTGATGATGTCCACGAGCGCGGCCTGTTCGGCGATCTCGGGGGCCGCGTGCAGCGGTGCGGGGATGACCGCGGTGCCCAGGCGGACCCGGCGGGTGCGGGCGGCGGCCGCGGCGGCCATGGTGAGCGGCTGGGGGAGGTAGCCGTCCTCGAAGCCGTGGTGCTCGGAGAACCAGACCGAGTCGAGGCCGAGCCGGTCCGCCTCCTCGCACATCTCCAGCGCGAACCCGTACACCCGCGACCAACTCTGCCGCCACGGCGGCGGGTTGCGCAGGTCGAAGTAGATGCCCACCTTCACGAGGAACCTCCTGCTGCTGTGTTGTCCGCCAGTCGGATCGTCGCGTGCGCGACGGCAACTCCGTCCCCGGGCGGCAGGAGCCGTACCGGGCGCAGCTCAAGCGCCTCGATCTCCGGGAGGTCCTCGACCATCGCCGAGATCCGCAGGACGGTCTCCTCGAGGGCCGCGAGATCCACTCCCGGGCCCCCGGTCCGGCCGTCCAGCAGCGGGGTGGCCCGCAGCGAACGGACCATCTCGCGGGCGTCGCGGTCGCTGAGCGGGGTGACGCGGTGGGCGACGTCCGCCATCAGGTCGGCGTAGTCCCCGGTGAGGCCGAAGGCGACCACCGGGCCGAAGACCGGGTCGGCGCGGACGGTGAGGAACGCGTCCGGTCCGGGGTCCGATCGGGGACCCGGTTCGGGACCCGGTTCGCTGTCGCGGACGGCGATTCCGTACGAGGCGAGCAGTTCGGCGGCGACCGCTGCGGGGACCGGGCCGGGGGCGCAGGAGGCGATCAGCGACCGGGCGCGCCCGGTGTCGACTCCAGCCAGATCCGGTACGACGCCCGCGGGTGTGCTGCGCCAATCCTGGTAGGCCGCCGCGTGCCCGAGCGAAGTGGCCGCCGCCTCGGGGAACGTGTACGTCGGTACCACCAGGTCGCCCCGGTGCAGGAGGTCGGCGACGCCCGCGCCGCCCAGGAAACTGGCCAGCACCGGTTTGTCGGGCCGGGCCGCGGCCGCGTCGAGGATCGCCGACGCCACCTCGTCGGGTTTGTCCGCCAGCGGCGGCATGAACAGGACGACGGCCGCGTCGATGCCGTCGTCCGCAAGGACGGCGTCCAGCGCCTGCCGGTAGTGGGCGGCCGTGGCCGTGGGCGTCAGGTCGACCGGGTTGGAGACGTCCGCATGGGGCGCGAGGGCCGCCCGGAGCGTCTGCCGGGTGCGCTCACCGAGTGCGGGCACGCGCAGGCCGCTCGCCGCGCACGCTCCGGCCGTCAGCGCCGCGGGGCCGCCCGCGTTGGTGATCAGGGCGACCCGGTTGCCGGGCGGGGGAGGCTGGTGGGCGAGCAGGAGGGCGACGTCGAACAGCTCCTGGAGACTGCGGGTGCGGATCACGCCGGACTGGGCGAACAGTGAGCTCACCGCCGAGTCGGCGTGACCCGGGTGGACCGCGACGATCGGTTTGCGCGGCGCGATCCGGCGGGCGACGCGGGCGAACCGGCGCGGATCGCCGAAGGTCTCGACGTGCAGCAGGATCACCGAGGTTCCCGGGTCCTCCTCCCACCACTGGAGCAGTTCGTCGGTGGACACGTCCACGGCGTGACCCACCGACACGAAGCCGGAGAAGCCGAGCCGCAGCCGTCGGGCGAAGTCGAGCACCGCGAGCCCCAGTGGTCCGGACTGGCTGGACATCGCCACCCGGCCGGGCGTCGGCAGGGCGGGCGAGAAGGTCGCTGCCAGCCGCGCCGCGGGTGTCGTGTTGACCACGCCCATGCAGTTGGGGCCCACCAGCCGCATGCCGGAGGCGCGGGCGAAACGGGCCAGCTCCCGCTCGGTGGCGCGTCCTTCGACGCCGGTCTCCCCGAAGCCCGAGGAGACGACGACCACCGCCTTGACGCCGACCTCGGCACACTCGCGCACGACATCGGGGACGGCCTCGGCCCGTACGGCCACCAGCGCCAGGTCCGGCGGTTCGGGCAGGTCCCGGACGCTCGCGTACGCCCGCACGCCGGCGATCCGCTCGGCCCGCGGGTTGACCGGGAACACACTGCCGCCGAAGCCGCCCCGCAGCAGGTTGGCCACGATCTCGTGCCCGATCGTCAGGGGGTCCCGGTTGGCGCCGATCACTGCGACCGAGCGCGGTTCGAGCAAGGGCTTGAGCGAGCGCCGTACGGCCGTGTGCTCGCGGCGTTCGGCCCGGGCCACGGCCTGGGCCTGCGGGTCGATGGCGATCTCGAAGTGGATGATCTGGCCGGGCGGACCGGTCTCGATCCGGTAGCCGGAGGCGAGGAACACGTTGATCATCCGCGCGTTGTCGGCCAGGACGTCGGCCTCCAGCACCCGGATGCCCCGCGCGCGTGCGGCGGCGGCGATGTGCTCCAGGAGCAGCCTGCCGAACCCCTCGCTCTGATGGTCGTCCCGGATGGTGAACGTGACCTCGGCGTGCTCCGGTTCCTCCGGGTCGCGGACGTAGCGCACCAGGCCGGCGATCTCGTCACCGGCCAGGGCGATCAGCGCCAGCTCGTTGAGGTAGTCCACGTGGGCGCCGCGCCGGATGACGTCGTCGCGGGCGCGGACCACCGGCCCGAGGGAGCGGTAGGCCAGGGTGGCCCGGGACAGGGTGCCGACGAACGCGACCAGACGGTCGGCGTCCTCGGGCCGGATGGGGCGGACGAAGGTCGACCGCCCGGTCCTGACGAGTCCGGGCCGTTCCAGGTCCTCGGGATACGAGGGGTACGAGGGGTACGAGGGATACGAAGGAGACGAGGGAGACGAAAGACTCGGGGGGTACGGAGGTGTGGGCACCGGTGATCCGTCCGAAGGCCCCGGGTCGTCGGCGCCGCTCAGACGGCCGCCTCCTGGGGAGTCTGCTCCGGCAGGCGGAAGAGCTCGTTGAAGGTGCCGCGTGTGACGCGCTCGCGGACGTCGTCCGGCACGCCGTCGAACAGGTCGTGGAGCGTTGACTGGGTGTGGCCGTAGGTGCCCTCGAGGTGGGGGTAGTCGTCGCCCCACATCACGTTGCGGTAGCCGGTCGACTCGACGATCTCCACCGAGCTCTTGTCGTGCTGGAAGGAGGCGTACACCTGCTGCCTGATGATCTCGCTGGGCAGCCGGCTCAGCTTCGGCCGGACGAACATGCCGTGCTGGCGGTAGGCCTCGTCCATCCGGTCGCCGATGACCGGCACCCAGCCCGCGCCCCCCTCCGCTATCAGGATCTTCAGGTCGGGGTGGCGGTCCAGAGCGCCGCCCGCGACCATGTGGGACACGACCCGCATGCCCGGGTAGGTCGTCTCCATGTAGTTGACGACCGCGCCGCCGGGCCCGCGGAAGACGACGTTCTGCGCGCCCGTGCCGATGTGGAAGCCGAGCACCAGCCCGGCCCGCTCGACCGCTGTCCACAGCGGCTCCCAGCGGTCGAGGGCGTACTCCTCGCCCGGTCGTGTCGAGCACGGCAGGAAGACCGCCTGGAAGCCCAGTTCCGCCACCCGCTCGACCTCGGCGACCGCGTCGTCGATGTCGGCCGTCGAGACGCAGGCCGTGGTGATGACGCGCTTGTTCTTACGGAGGATCTCGTCGTGGGCCCAGTCGTTCCACGCCCGCACCGTCTCCCGGGCGAGCTCCCGGTCGGTGATCGACACGAGCCAGAACCCCATGGACGGGAAGGCCAGTTGGCCCCACACGCCCTCCTGGTCAAGGTCCTTGAGGCGTACCTTCAGGTCCCAGGCGCCCGGCGGGCGCATCGCGTCCATGAAGTCGCCGAGCTGGCGGTCGATGCGTTCGCCGTCGATGTAGAGCATCTCGTACTTCTCGCCGCGCTCACTGCGTGGCGCCCGCGCGCCGAGCCGCGCTGACATCCTCTCGGTCCACACGTCGGCGGGTTCCATCACATGGGAGTCCCCGGAGTTGACCCAGATCTTCGTCATGACGCCCCTTCGGGTCAATGGATGCAAGTCAATCGATGCAATCAGTTAGCGATTTTAGTTGTATCGGGGACGGAAGGGAAGACCGGGATGGTGAAGATCGGCTCCCGGATCGTTCGAGAGCTGGGGGGTCGCCTCGAATCCGTCCAATTGGTTGACTGATTGATCTGATAGCTGGAAGATCTGGGCACTAGCCGCGAGGAGGCGCCATGGTCGGTGACAGGGACACCGCTGACAGGTACTTCGAGCCCCAGGTGGAGACCATGCCGCGCGAGGAGCTGCGCGCGCGGCAGGAGGAACGGGTCCTGGAGCTCGTCGAGTACGCCTATGCCAACTCGGCCTTCTACCGCGAGCTCTGGGACGAGCACGGGGCGCACCCGCGAGACATCCGGTCCCTGGAGGACTTCCGGGCACGGATTCCGTTCATCACCAAGGACATGGTGCGCGCCTACCGGGCCCGCACCGGCGATCCCTTCGGCGGTCTGCTGTGCGTCCCGACCGAGGAGCTGACCTCGGTCTCCTCCAGCTCGGGCACCACCGGCGACCCGGAGTTCTTCGCCGAGATCTGGCAGGACGCGCCGCCGCTGGTGACCGCGCAGGTCCGTGACCTGTGGGAGCTGGGCCTCAGGCCGGGGGACCGGGTGCTGAGCCCGCCCGGCACGTTCCGCAACTTCATGGACGCCGGCTTCCAGGCGCTGGGCGCGGTGGTCATCGAGGTGGACACCTGGATGGGGAACATGCCCGGGGTGGTCGAGGCCCTGCGCACCTACCGCCCCGCCTACCTGCAGATGATGTATCCGCAGATGGTCGAGCTGGAGCACATGGCCGAGAAGACCGACCTGAGGGAGGCCTTCTCCTCCCTCAAGGGCGCCTCCTGCGCCGGGCAGCCGCTCAGCCGGAAGATGCGCGAGCGGATCCGCGACGACTGGGGCATCGACGTCTACGAGTACACCAGCGCAGCCGACACCGGCACCGCCTGGGAGTGCCGCGAGCACGACGGCTTCCACCTCTGGGAGGACACCGTCTTCGCGGAGTGCGTCGAGGTCGACGAGCACGGCTGGCACGACGTCCCGGAGAGCGACCTGGGTGAACTGGTCGCCACCGACCTGGACAACCGGGCCGCGCCGCTGATCCGTTACCGCAGCGAGGACCTCGTTCGCCTCTCCCGCGACACCTGCGGCTGCGGCCGCACCCACGCCCGCATGTGGGTGGCCGGGCGGCGCGGAGACGAGACGGTGGTCCAGGGGCGCTCCGTGGTTCTGCGGGACGTCTGGCAGGCGGTGGAGGACCAGCCGGAGACGGTCGCCGGAGTCTTCCAGATCGTCCGGGACCACCGCGAGGTCGACGAACTGCGGCTGCGCGTCGGCTACGACCCCGAACTCACCGGCGACATCGACGCCCTGGCCGGCCGGCTGAGCGAGGCCGTGCGCGAGCGGACCGGCGTCAAGCCGGTGCTCGACATGCGCACCGAGGAGGACCTGTTGAAGACCATGACCAGCGTCGCCAAGTTCCCCAGGGTGGTGAAGAGCTGATGGCACGCGCCGACACCCTGGCCCGGGCCAGGAAACTCGACCGGCCCGAAACCGCCTACCTCATGCGCTTCCCCACCGCTGACGGCACGCGGGACATGGAACTGACCTGGGCGGAACTCGCCCGGGACACCGACTGGGTCACCGCACGGCTGCGGGAGCACGGACTGGCCGCCGGGCAGCGCGCGTTGCTGACCGCGTCCGGCTTCGAGGGCTTCTGGGGCCACGCGGTGATCGGCGCCCTGGGCACGCTGAAAGTGACGTACGGCATCGCCGAAGCCATGGGCTGGGACCACCGCCGCGCCGCGGTCTTCCACCGTGAACTCGCCCCGCACGCGGTGATCGGACTGTCGGCCCAGACCCTGGAGGGACTCGCCGGCGCGGCCGACATCGGTGAGATGTTCCGGCCGACGTCGGTCGTACTGGCCCGGCCCGCCGCCGTACCGCTCCTGCGTGCGGTGGGCGTGTCCGCCGCTCTGATCTCGGCCGTGGGACCGGCCCTCGCGCTGGAATGTCCCGAGCGGCGCGGCGCACACGTCAACGCCGCCGAATGGCGGGTCGGCGAGCGGGACGGGCTGTTGTCCGTGGCGGCGGGGGAGGGGCGCGCGTCGCCGCTCCCCGAGACACCGCTCGGCATCGCGGGCCGTGTCGTCGCCGGCCGGTGCGGCTGTGGCAGCGAGGACCCGCGGGTTCTGCTCGCCGAGGCCAACTGATCTTCTTACGAGAGGAGTTGAGATGTCTGAAGGAGTGGTCGACGGCCGGGTAGCGGTCGTCACCGGCGCCGGCAACGGGATCGGCAGGGCGCACGCCCTGGCGTTCGCCGCGCAGGGCGCGAAGGTCGTGGTCAACGACCTGGGCGGCTCGCGTGACGGGGCGGGCGCCTCGGCCGGGCCGGCCCAGACCGTGGTCGACGAGATCGTCGCGGCCGGCGGTGAAGCGGTGGCCAACACGGACGACATCTCCACCTGGGAGGGCGCGGGTCAGCTCGTCCGGCAGGCGGTGGACACCTACGGCGGTCTGGACGTGCTGGTCAACAACGCCGGCATCCTGCGCGACCGGATGATCGTGTCGATGACCGAGCGGGACTGGGACAGCGTGCTCGCCGTCCACCTCAAGGGCGGCTTCGCCACCCTGCACCACGCGGCCGCGTACTGGCGCGAGCGCGCCAAGGCCGGTCACGGCAACGACGCCCGGGTGATCAACACGACCTCACCGTCCGGCATCTTCGGCAACCCCGGCCAGTCGAACTACGGCTCCGCCAAGGCCGGCATCGCGAGTCTCACTCTCATCGCGGCCGCCGAACTCGCCCGCTACGGCGTCACGGTGAACGCCATCGCGCCCACCGCGCTGACCCGGCTGACCGAGGACATCGAGATGATGAAACAGGCCGCCGAGAGCCAGGACCTGACCCCGGAGGCCATCTCGCCGCTCGTGGTCTGGCTGGGCTCGGCCGCCTCACGCGAGGTCACCGGCCGCGTCTTCGGCGTCGTCGGCAACCGCATCACGGTCCTGGAGGGCTGGGTCAACGGCCCGGCCGCGAGCGCCGACACGCGCTGGACACCGGAAGAGCTGTCCTCCGTCGTCCCCAACCTGGTGGCCAAAGCGGCTCCGAACGCCGACGCCCTCGGCAACCGGAACGGGGCATGAGATGACGACGGCACAACGACGGCCGGTGGCCGAGGGCCTGTTCACCTGGCCGCCCGCCGAGTCCGCACCCCTTCGGCTCATCGGCTCCGAGTGCACGGTGTGCGGCCTGGTCAGTTTCCCGGCGGCCGCGGACTGTGTCCGGTGCGCGAGCACGGAGTCGAAGGAACGCCTGCTGGCGGACCGCGGCACGCTGTGGACGTACACGACCCAGGACTTCCGCCCGCCGTCCCCGCCGTACGACGGCCCGGCGGCCTTCGAACCCTACGCCGTCGGGTACATCGAACTCCCCGGCGAGCTGCTGGTCGAGGCCCGCCTCACCGAACCCGACCCGGAGAAGCTGCGGATCGGGCAGGACATGCGGCTGACGCTCGTGCCCTACACGGTGCAGGACGACGGCACCGAGGTCGTCACCTTCGCGTTCACCCCGGTCGAGAAGGAGACGTCATGACCGAGGCCGTCATCATCGGCGTGGGGCTCCACCCCTTCGGCCGTTTCCCCGGGAAGCCCGCGCTGGACATGGGCGCGGACGCGGTACGGCTGGCGCTCTCCGACGCGGGCGTGACCTGGCCGCAGATCCAGGGCGGTTACATCGGCAGCTACGAGGTCGCCAACCCGGACGCGATCGTCGGCCGGCTCGGCCTGACCGGCGTACCACTGCGCGGTGTCTTCAACGGCTGCGCCACCGCCGGTACGGCGGTGGCCCTGGCGGCCCGCGCGATCGAGACCGGCGAGCACGACCTGACCATCGCGATCGGCCTCGACAAGCACCCGCGCGGCGCGTTCGCCGCGGACCCGTCCGTGGCCGGCATCCCCTCCTGGTACGGGCAGACGGGGCTCTTCCTCACCACGCACTTCTTCGGCATGAAGATCAACCGCTATATGCACGAGCACGGCATCTCCCACGAGACGCTCGCCCGCGTGGCCTCGAAGAACTTCCGCAACGCGGCCGGAAACGAGAAGGCCTGGCGCCGTACGCCGCTGTCGCCCGAGGAGGTCCTCGCCTCCCCGGTCCTCAACTACCCCCTGCGCCAGTTCATGTACTGCGGCCCGAACGAGGGCGCCGCGGCCGTCGTGATGTGCCGCGCCGACCAGGCCCACAAGTACACGTCAGCCCCGGTGCGGGTCCGGGCCACCGCCCTGCGCAGCCGCCGGCTCGGCGCCTTCGAGGTGCAGAGCCCGTCGTTCCCCGTCGGAGAGGCGGTCGAGAGCCCGACCGTGGACGCCTCCCGGGCGGCCTACGAACGCGCGGGCATCGGCCCCGAGGACGTGGACGTCGCCCAGCTCCAGGACACCGACGCCGGGTCGGAGATCATCCACATGGCGGAGAACGGCCTCTGCAAGGACGGCGAGCAGGAACGCCTCATCGCCGAGGGCGCCACCGAGATCGGCGGCCGGCTCCCGGTCAACACCGACGGCGGACTGCTCGGCAACGGGGAACCGATCGGCGCGTCCGGGCTGCGCCAGATCCACGAGATCGTGCTCCAGCTGCGCGGTACGGCGGGCACGCGCCAGATCCCCGGTACGCCGCGCGTCGGCTTCACCCACCTGTACGGCGCGCCCGGCGCGTCGGCGGTGACGATCCTCTCCACCTGACAGCCCCCCACCTGACAGCGGAGCGAACACGCGATGGAACAGGACATGCAGGGCTTCGCCGCCGAGGCGCGCAGCTTCCTCGACGCGCACGCGGCGAAGGCCCCCGACCGCACCGCCTTCACCTGGGGCGAGGGCGACGACTCGATGGCGTACTTCAGCAGCCTTGCTCCCGAGGAGGACCGGGAGCACGTGCGGCGGGCGCGGGAGTGGCAGCGGGTCCGCCACGAGAACGGCTTCGGCTGGATCACCGGACCGGTGGAGTACGGCGGCCGGGGCCTGACCCCCGTCCACGACCTGCTCTACGACGCCATCGAGTCCGAGTACGACGTCGCCGACACCGGCGTGCTCGGCGTGATCGGCCTGGGCATGATCGGACCGACGATCCTCGCCCACGCCCAACCGCACCTCAAGGACCGCTGGCTGCCCGCGATGTACCGCGGGGACGCCATCGCCTGCCAGCTGTTCAGCGAGCCCGGAGCGGGATCGGACCTGGCGAGCGTGGCGACCCGAGCCGTCCGTGAGGGCGGGGACTGGGTGCTGAACGGGCAGAAGGTGTGGACCTCGGTCGCCCAGCACAGCCAGATCGGCCTCGCGCTCACCCGCACGAACCCGGACGCGCCCAAGCACCGCGGGATCACGGCCTTCCTGGTCCCCATGGACGCCCCCGGCGTGGAGGTACGGCCGCTGCGGCAGATGACCGGCGGCGCGGACTTCAACGAGGTCTTCCTCACCGACGTCCGCATCCCCGACGACCACCGCCTCGGCGAGGTCGACGGCGGCTGGACGGTCGCCCTGACCACCCTGATGAACGAGCGCGCGACCGTCGGCAGCGAGGGCGTGGGCCCGGTGGCCGCCGCCCTGTCCCCGGACCGGCTCTCCGCGCTGATGCGCGCCACCTGGACCTGGGACGACCGCGCCCTGCGCGCCCGCCTCGCCGAACTCCTCGTGGACGCCATGGCCACCGAACACCTCAACACCCGGGCCCTGCGCAAGCTCCGCAGCGGGGTCGCGCCGGGCCCCGAGATGTCCGTGTCGAAGCTGATGTACGGTCAGAACCTCACCCGGGCCGCGCACTTCATCACGGACGCCCTCGGCCCGCGCGCGATCGCCGACACCGGCCAGTGGGGCACGTACGCCTGGACCGAACTCCTCCTGGCCACCCCGGCACTCAGGATCCTCGGCGGAACCGAGGAGATCATGAAGAACATCCTCGCGGAACGGGTCCTCGGCCTGCCCAAGGAACCGGTGACCGCCGCTGCCAAGGAGGTGCGGCCGTGACCGCCGACGAGAGCGAACTGAGGGAACTGCGCTTCTCCGTACGGGAGTTCCTGGAGGCCAAGTCCCCCGAGGAAGCCGTGCGCAAGCTCATGGAGAGCGAACCGCGCTTCGACCCGGCGGTGTGGGCCCAGGCGGCCGACCAACTGCGGCTGCCGGGCCTGGCGATCCCGGAGGAGTACGGTGGCGACGGCTTCGGGGCGGTCGAACTCGGCGTCGTACTGGAGGAGATGGGCCGCGCGCTGTTCTGCGCGCCCTTCTTCGCGACCGTCGTCCTGGCGGCCCAGGCCCTGCTGGCCTCGGGGGACCGTGAGGCCTGCGCGCGTCATCTCCCCGGCATCGCGGCCGGACGGACCACGGCCGCCCTCGCCGTGGCCGAGGACAACGGCTCCTGGGACCCCGCCCTGGTCTCCGTGCGGGCCGTGCCGGACGGGGACGGCGGGTGGACGGTGCGAGGCCGCAAGTGCTTCGTCATCGACGGTACGACGGCCGATCTGATCCTCGTCGTCGCCCGCACCGTCGCCGGACCGGCGCTCTTCGCCGTGGACGGGGCGGCCACGGGGATCGCGGCGGAACCGATGGAGACCCTCGACGCCACCCGGGCCATGGGCCGGCTGACGTTCGACGCCGTGCCCGCGACGCTCGTCGGCGCGGACGGGGCGGGTGGGCGCATCATGGCCAAGGTCCTGGACATCGCCTCGGTGGGACTGGCCGCGGAGCAGGCGGGCGGCGCGCGACGGTGCCTGGAGATGAGCACCGACCACGCCCGCGTCCGCCACCAGTTCGGCCGGCCGATCGGCTCCTTCCAGGCGGTCAAGCACAAGTGCGCCGACATGCTCGTCCAGGTGGAACTGGCCGAGGCTTCCTCGCGTGAGGCGGCGAGGCTGGCCACCGAGGGCTCCCCGGACTTCCCGGTCGCCGCGGCCGTGGCGCACGCGTGCTGCTCACGGGCGTACCTGGTCGCCGCGATGGAGAACATCCAGGTACACGGCGGCATCGGCTTCACCTGGGAGCATCCGGCCCACCTGTACTTCCGGCGGGCCAAGTCCTCGCAGTTGCTGTTCGGAGGCCCGGCCGTCTATCACGAGCGGCTGCTGGACCGGCTCGGTATCTGACACCTCTAGGGCTGGGCCGGACCGGGCGACTCGGCGCGGAGCGAGTACAGGATCGGCAGGTGGGAGTCCCCGAAGGGCAGCCGGTACAGGCCGTCTTCGCCTTGCCGGAGGATGCCGCGAGGATCGAGGTCGGTGGCGATGTGTTCGCCCAGGTGCTTGGTCGTGAGGCCCGCTTCCGCGGCCCCGGTGACGATCTCCCCTAGCGAGTACGGGTACTGGACGGTGTCCAGGGCCGGTGTCGTCCGGTCGGGCTCGGCGTAGGTGCTGGTGACCGTCTCGCGCTGGGGCTCACCGCCGCCGTAGGGCCAGTCGACGACGAGTGGATCGAGGCCGGCGACCGTCTGGAACGCCGGATGCAGATCCACCAGCACCAGGCTCCCGCCGGGCTTCAGCGCCATGGCCGCACCCCGCATCCAGGCCTTGACGTCGGCGATCCAGCACAGCACCCCGTACGTGGCGACGACCAGGTCGAAGCGGTCTTCCAGCTGCGCGGGCAGCCGCTGGGTGTCGGCCTCGACGAAGGTGGCCTCAAGGCCGGCCCGTTCGGCCAGCAGCCGCGCCCGCTCGATCGCCGCCGGTGAGAAGTCGACGCCGGTGACCCGGGCACCCAGCCGAGCCCAGTTCAGCGTGTCCATACCGAAGTGGCACTGCAGATGGAGCAGATCCTTCCCGGTCACGTCACCCGCAAGCTCACGCTCGATGGCGTAGAGCGTCTGCCGCCCGGCGAGAAAGGCCTCGACGTCGTAGAACCTGTCCGTGGGAGACGAACCATGGATGCGGGCACGCTGGTCCCACAGTGCACGATTCAGCGCGAGGCCGTCGTCGTCACTCGGCACGGTGTCGGTCATGCGCCGAGAATGACACACCCCCGCGGGCGGGTTCAGCCCCGGGCGGCCTCGCCGAGCAGCGCCTTGGCGATGATCACTTGCTGGATCTGGCTGGTGCCCTCGTAGATGCGGAACAGCCGGGCGTCGCGGTAGAAGCGCTCGACGGCGACCCCGCGCATATAACCCGCGCCGCCGTGGATCTGCACCGCGCGGTCCGCGACCCGCCACACCATCTCGCTGGCGAAGTACTTCGTGCAGGAGGGGCCGATCTTGGTGTCCGTGCCGGCGTCGAAGGCGCGGGCGGCCTCCAGGACCGTGGCGCGTCCGGCGTAGTAGTCGGTCATCGAGTCGGCGATCAGGCCCTGGACGAGTTGGAAGGAGCCGATGAGCCTGCCGGACTGGCGGCGGGTGCGGGCGTACTCGACCGACTCGTCGACCAGGCGCTGGGCCATGCCCACGCAGAGCGCCGAGATGTGCACCCGGCCGTGCGCGATGCAGCCCATCGCCGTGCCGAACCCCCGGTTCAGGCCGTCCTCGCCGCCGACGAGGGCGGAGGCCGGTACACGTACGTCGTCGAAGTACACGTCCGCGGTCCACGCGCCGAGCTGGCCCATCTTGTGGTCCTTGGGCGCCACGGTGAGGCCCGGGGTGCCGGCCGGGACCAGGAAGGTGGAGATGCCGCGGGTGCGCGGGGCGTCGGGGTCGGTGCGGGCGAAGACCATGAAGACGTCGGCGAGCGGGGCGTTGGTGATGTACCGCTTGGCGCCGTTGATCACCCAGTCGTCGCCGTCGAGGTGCGCCTTCGTCGTGAGCGTCGACGGATCGGAACCAGCGTCCGGCTCGGTCAGCGCGAACGACGCCAGGACGTCACCGGACGCGATCCTCGGCAGCCACCGCGCCTTCTGCTCCTCGGTGCCGCCGACCATGAGGACATGACCCGCGATGCCGTTGTTGGTGCCGAACATCGAGCGCAGGGAGGGGGTCGTGTAGCCCAGCTCGAACATCAGCTGGGCCTCCTCGTACATCGACAGACCCAGCCCGCCGTACTCCTCGGGCAGGGCGAAGCCGAACAGGCCCATCTTCTTGGCCGCCTCGCGGATGTCCGCGGGCATCTCGTCCTTCTCGTCGATCTCCGCCTCGAGCGGCACGACGCGCTCCCGGACGAAACGCCGGACCTCGGACAGCACCGCGCTGAAGTCAGCCGCGTCCATGTCGACTCCCTTGCCGATTCGTGTTCACTGATCCGTCTCGTCGGGTTTCTCGGCGGGCTTCTCGTCGGGCCGGTAGCACATCGCCAGCAGCGCCGCCGCGCTCGCCGTACCGATTCCCGCGGCCAGCAACGCGGGCCTCGGACCCGCGTGTTGGCGTCGCAGCAGCCCGTCGAGGGAGTACGTGCCGTTGCCCAGCGCGGCCAGCGCGACGGCCGCGCCGCCCACGACACCGACGTACTCCCAGCCGCCCTTGAAGACGAAGAAGCCCTTGCCGCGATGGTCGGTCCGGGCGGCCACGGTCATCAGGCCGACGGCCGCCGCCGCGGGGAGCGGGTTGGCCGCGCCGAGCGCGATGCCCACCCCGGCCGCCATCTCGGTGCCCGCCGCCATGCGGGCGTGCACGGCGGCCGGCCGGAGACCGAGCGCCTCGAACCAGCCCGTGGTGCCTTTGAGCCCGCCCGGTCCGGCGACCTTGTTCCAGCCGTGCGCGAAGAGCATCGGGCCGAGGGTCGCGCGCAGGACCAGGGCGGCCGCGTCGTGGCCCTTCACTGGCCGACCCCCGTCGCCCGGCCTGCGGGAGCGACGCCGTACAACTGCGGTACCGCGTCGACGAGTTCCTCGTAGGTCAGGGCCTGTCCTGACCGGCTCGGGTGGACGGCCGCGACCGTCCAGCCCTGCAGCCGGTTCAGCCGGTTGCCCTCGATGCGCAGGACCTGACCGGTCAGCCAGGCCGCGCTGTCGGAGGCCAGGTACACGACGACACCGGAGGCGTTCGCGGGGTCGCGCGGGTCGAAGCCGTCGACGGCTTCGAGGCCTGCGCCGACCTCCAGCCCGTCGGTCATCCGGGTGGCCGCGATCGGCGAGATGGCGTTCGCGGTGACGCCGTACCGGCGCATCTCCAGCGCGGTGAGCACGGTGAGCCCGGCCGTCCCGGCCTTCGCGGCACCGTAGTTGGACTGTCCCTGGTTGCCGAACAGGCCGGTCCCGGACGTCGTGTTGATCACGCGGCCGGCCACCCGCTCACCTCGCTTCGACGCCGCACGCCAGTACGCGCACGCGTGCCGGGTGAGCGCGAAGGTGCCTTTCAGGTGCACCGCGATGACCGCGTCGAACTCCGCCTCGGTCATCGAGAACAGCATGCGGTCACGCACGATCCCCGCGTTGTTCACGACGATGTCGAGGCGGCCGAACTCCGCGACGGTGTCGGCGACCATGGTCTCGGTCGCCGCCCAGTCCGTCACCGAGGAGTGGTTGGCGAGCGCACGGCCGCCGAGCTTGGTGATCTCGGCGACGACCTCGTCGGCGGGGGAGTCTCCGGTCTGTTCGCCGTGGATGCCGGAGCCGAGGTCGTTCACCACCACGGTCGCGCCGGCCTCGGCGAGCGCCAGGCAGTGCGCCCGGCCCAGCCCTCTGCCACCACCGGTGACGATGGCGACCTTGTCGTCGAGGATGCCCACGCCGTACCTCCAGATGTGTGAGTTCAGTCGAGTTCGCGCAGTACTTCGTCGGTGTGCTCGCCGAGCGTCGGCGCGCCGCCGCGTGGCTTCTCGTCGACTCCCCAGAAGCTGACGGGCGTCGCCACGGTCCTCAGCGGCGGAGCCTCGCCCATGCCGGGCTGTTCGACGAACGCGCCGACTGCCTCCGCCTGCGGATCGGCCGACACCTCCGCCAGGGTCTGCACGGGCGCCCACCACACGCCCTCGGCGTCGAACCGCTCCGCCCACTCGTCCAGCGGCCGCTTCGCGAACTCGTCGTCGAATATGGCGATCAGCTCGCGTACGTGGCCACGCCGGGCCTTGCCGGTCGCGAACCGCTCGTCCGTCGCCAGGTCGTCGCGGCCGAGTGCCTTGAGCAGTCCGGGCCAGTGGCGGTGGGCCTCCAGGCCGACCAGCCAGAACCAGCGGTCGTCGGCCGCCCGGTAGCAGTTGTAGAGCGGGGACTCGTGCTCGGTGCGGTGGCGGGTACGGCCGCGCTTGCCGAAGAAGTTCTGCAGCGCGAGGTCGTTCCCGTTGGCGTACGTGCCGGAACGCAGCAGGGACACGTCGACCACACCGCCCTCGCCGGTGCGTTCCCGGCGCAGCAGCGCGGCCAGCACGCCCGCCACCAGGTTGGACGCGGCCGTACGGTCGCCGAGGCCGGGCCGGATTCCGGGCGGCGGCTCACCGGCCGGGGTGAGCATGGCGGCGATGCCGGGCCGGGCCCAGAACGCGGAGACGTCGTACCCGGCGCGGTCGCGCTCGGCGCCCGTCCAGCCGTAGCCCGTCAACGTGCCGACGACCAGGCGGGGATGGCGGGTGCGCAGTTCGTCCGGGGACAGCCCCAGCCGCTCCAGGGCGCCCGGGCGGAGGTTGGTGACGAACACGTCCGCGCGCTCCAGCAGCCGCTCCAGGACGCCCTTGCCCTCCTCCGAACGCAGGTCGAGGACGATGCCGCGCTTGCCGCGGTTGTCGGTCTCGAACGGGGGCGCGCTGTCGATGTCCTGGCCGACGTGCTTGAGCGTGTACCGGTTGGGGTCGCCGGTCGGTGCCTCCACCTTCACCACGTCCGCGCCCCAGTCCGCGAGCATGGTGGCCGCGGCCGGTGCCGCCACCCACATGCCCAGCTCGACGACGGCGATGCCCTCCAGTGGCCGCACGGTCCACCTCCAGATCTGTTGGGACGCCTGCTGCACGCCTGCTCTGCACTGCTCCAGGCCTGCTCTGCACCTGCTCCACGCCTGCTCCACGCCTGCTACGCGCCGCGGAACTCGCCCGGTCGGCGTTCCCGGAAGGCCTTCAGCCCCTCGGCCCGGTCCTCGGTGCAGAACAGCACCGAGACGGTTTCGCGCTCGTACGCGATCGCCGCCTCCAGGTCCATGCCGAGGCCGTAGTCGATCAGCCGCTTGCCCGCGGCGAGGGCCAGCGGGGCGCCGGCGGCCAGTCGCGCCGCCAAGGCCTCCGCGGCCTTGAGCGCGCCACCGGGCTCGGCCAGTTCGTTGACCAGCCCGAGCGCGTGAGCCCGCTCCGCGTCGATCGGCTCGCCGGTGAGGATCATCTGCTTGGCGATCGCTGGCGGCACCAGACGCGGCAGTCGCTGCGTGCCCCCCGCGCCCGGCAGCACGCCGAGCTTCATCTCCGGCAGGCCGAGCCGGGTGCCGCGCTCCGCCACCCGAAGGTCGCAGGAGAGGGCCAGCTCCAGACCGCCGCCGAAGGCGAACCCGTGGACGGCCGCGACCGAGGGCTTGGGGAAGTCCTCCAGGAGCGCGTACGCCTCGGTCAGCCGCCCCACGAAGGCACGGAACTGTCCGGGTGTCGTGCAGGACTCGATCTCACCGATGTCGGCACCAGCCGAGAAGGCACGGCCGGCTCCCGCCACGACCAGGGCGCGTACGTCGTCGTTGGCGCGGACGTCGTCCAGCGCCTGGGTGAGCTGTTCCACGGTCTCGGAACCGATGGCGTTGAGCTGCCCCGGCCGGTCCAGGGTCAACACGGCGATGTGGTCGCGGAGTTCCACGCGCAGCACGGTGCTCACCTCAGACCATCGTCAGGCCGCCGCTGACCGAGAGCGTCTGCCCGGTCATGTAGGCGGCGTCGTCGGACGCGAGGAAGGCCACCACACCGGCGATGTCGGCGGGCTGGGCGACGCGCCGCAGCGGGATCGCCCGCACGGTCGCGTCGTACATCTTCTGGCTGTACTCGGCGACCTGGCCGAGCAGCGCGGTGTCGGTCGGGCCCGGGCAGACGCTGTTCACGGTGATGCCGTACCGGGCGACCTCGCGGGCCAGCGCCTTGCCGAAGGCGATGACCCCGCCCTTCGTCGCGGAGTACACCACCTCGCCGGAGGAGCCGACCCGGCCGGCGTCCGAGGCGATGTGGACGACCCGGCCGCCGCCGCGCTCGATCATCGGGTCGAGCACGGCCCGGGTCACCGTGATCGTGCCGCGCAGGTTGACGGCGATGATCCGGTCCCAGGTCTCCTCGGTGGTGTCGACGAAGCGGCCGATGACGTCGACGGCCGCGTTGTTGACCAGGATGTCCACCGGACCGAGTTCCGCGGTCACCCGCTCCACGGCCGTGTGGACGGCCGCACTGTCGGAGATGTCCGCGCCGACCCCCGTCGCCCGCACCGCGTAGCGCTCCGCGAGCTGGGCCGCGACCTTGCCGGCGGCCTCGGGATCCAGGTCGCAGACGGCGACCGCGGCTCCGTGGGCGGCGAGCCGGTCGGCGATCGCCTCGCCGATGCCGCGTCCCGCTCCGGTGACGAGTGCCACCTTGTCCCGTACGCTCACGCGCCCTCCCTCGCCCAGGTCCCGATACAGCGCTATCGTATAACTACTTCAGCTAAATAAGCGAGATGTGTGAGTGGAGTCGAGCATGCGCCGTACGATCTTCACCGAGGAGCACGAGCTGTTCCGCGAGACCGCCCGCACCTTCTACCTGCGCGAATGCGCCCCGTACGCCGAGCAGTGGGAGCGCGAGGGCCAGGTGAGCCGGGCCGCGTGGGCGGCGGCGGGAAAGGCCGGCCTCATCGGCTGGCAGTTCCCGGAGGAGTACGGAGGCCAGGCGATCTCGGACTTCCGCTACAACGCCATCATGGCGGAGGAAATGGCGGCCACCAGCTCGGTCGGCATCGGACTCGGGCTGCAGAACGACGTCATACCGCCCTACCTCATGTACCTCACCACCCCGGAGCAGAAGGCCCGTTGGCTGCCCGGAGTGATCAGCGGCGAGACGATCTGCGCACTCGCACTGTCGGAGCCGTCGGCCGGGTCCGACCTCAAGGGCATCCGCACCACTGCCCGCCTGGAGGGCGACGAGTGGGTGATCGACGGCTCCAAGACCTTCATCACCAACGGCATCCTGGCCGATCTGGTCATCGTCGCCTGCAAGACCGACCCGGAGGCCGGACACCGGGGCATCAGCCTGATCGCCGTCGAGCGTGGCGCCGAGGGTTTCGAGCGCGGTAGCAAGCTCGACAAGGTCGGGATGAAGGCCCAGGACACCGCCGAACTCTTCTTCCATGAGGTGCGCGTCCCCGCCGAGAACCTCATCGGGCAGGAGGGTCGCGGTTTCTACCACATGATGGGCAACCTTCCGACCGAGCGGCTCGCCATCGCCGTCTCCTCGCTGGCGGCGGCCGAGCGGGCCTACGCGCTTGCGCTGGAGTACGCCAAGACTCGCACCGCGTTCGGGCAGCCGATCGGGGAGTTCCAGGCCAACAGGTTCGCGCTCGCGGCCATCAAGGCCAAGCTGAGCGCCGCCCGGGTCTACGTCGACGGCTGCATCATGGCGCTGTGCCAGGGTGAGCTGACGGCCGAGGAGGCCGCCGCCGCCAAGTACTGGACCTCGGAGACCGGCTGGGAGGTCATCGACCGCTGCATGCAGCTCTTCGGCGGCTACGGCTACGTCAACGAGTACGAGATCGCACGCATCTGGCGGGACAGCCGGGTGCAGCGGGTGTTCGGCGGCACCTCGGAGATCATGCTGGAGATCATCGGGCGGTCGATGGGTCTGTGACACAGGTGAACCCATTCGCATTGACTGTCTTGGATAAATAGGTTAGCTATTTAAGCGAGATCCGCACGCGGCTCCAGGAGGCACCCGTGGTCACCGTCGACGTCAAGCTGCACCAGGACAGAGCCGAGCACGATCTGCCGCAACCACGGCTGGTCATCGGCGGCAAGGACGTCACCGACACCAGCGGCGGTCTCTACGAACACCGCAACCCGGCGACCGGCCTGGTCCAGGCGCACGTCCCGCTCGCGGGGGCCGCCGAGGTGGACCAGGCAGTGGCGGCCGCCCGCCAGGCCTTCGAGGTGTGGGGCACCATGCGCCCCGCCGAACGCCGCCGGCTGCTCACCCGCTTCGCCCAGCTGCTGCGCGACCACATCCCCGACTTCGCGGCCATCTGCCCGCTGGAGAACGGCGTGTGCATCGGCGGCTGGGCGGACAACGTCGGACCGCACGTCGCCGAGTGGACCGAGTACTACGCCGGCTGGGCCGACAAGATCGAGGGCATGGTCGGCGCCGCCTACAGCCCGCACGAGAACGTCGAGTACACCATCGCCGAGCCGTACGGCGTCATCGGTCACATCATCACGTGGAACTCGCCCGCGCTGTCCCTGGCGATGAAGGTCCCGCCGTCGCTCGCCGCCGGGAACACCGTGGTCATCAAACCGGCCGAGTCCACACCGTTCTCCGCGCTGCTCTTCGCCGACCTGGCCCGTGAGGCAGGCATCCCCGAAGGCGTCATCAACGTCGTCACCGGGCTCGGCGACGCGGGGTCGGCCCTGGTCACCCACCCCGGCGTCGACAAGATCTCCTTCACCGGTGGTCCCGCCACCGCGCGCCGCATCATGGCGGACGCGGCCCTGAGCCTCAAGCCCGTCGTCTTCGAGCTGGGCGGCAAGTCCGCCAACCTGCTCTTCGCCGACACCGACCTGGACACCGTCGTCCCGTACTGCGCGGCCTTCGCCATGAGCAACACCGGCCAGGGGTGCGCACTGCCCACCCGGCTGCTGGTCGAGCGTTCCATCTACGAAGAGGTCGTCGCACGCGTCGCCGGGGTGGTGGCCCACCTGCCGGTCGGGGACCCCCTCGACCCGACGACGTACATCGGACCCCTCATCAACGAAGCGGCCCGTGACCGCGTCCAGGGCATGATCGACAAGGCGGTCGAGGGTGGTGCGGGCCGGCTCGTGTGCGGCGGCGAACGCATCGACTCCGACGGCTACTTCGTGACCCCGACCGTCTTCGCGGACGTCGACAACCGCAGTGACCTCGCTCAGCAGGAGATCTTCGGCCCGGTCCTGGCCATCACCCCCTTCGACACGGAGGACGAGGCCGTCGCCCTGGCCAACGACTCCGAGTACGGCCTGTCCGCCTACATCCAGTCCCGCGACATCGCGCGCGTCAACCGCCTGGTGCCGCGCCTGAAGGCCGGGACGGTCTATGTCAACCCGGGGCCGAATCCGATCACTTCGCCCGCCACGCCCTTCGGCGGCGTCGGCATGAGCGGATTCGGGCGGGAAGGCGGCAAGGCCGGCCTGGAGGAGTTCATCAACGTGAAGGGCGTCGGCATCGGCCGCGTCTGACCGACCATGGGGAGCCAAGACGTGAATCCCGCCCGCCGCCTCGCCTTCGGCGACATCATCCGTGAGCACCGCAGGTCGTTTCCCGACGGAGTCTCCCTCGTCGACGGTGACGTCCGACTGACCTGGCCCCAGTTGGACGAGCGCACCAACCGACTCGCCCACGCCCTCACGGACGCGGGCGTCGGCTCCGGCGACCGCGTCCTGTGGCTGGGCCAGAACTCCTTCCGGATCTGGGAGCTGCTCGGCGCCGCCGCGAAGATCGGCGCCATGGTCTGTCCCGGCTACTGGCGCTGGGCGGCCCCCGAAATGGCGTTCGCCGTCGAGGACTTCGACCCCAAGGTCGTCGTCTGGCAGGACGAGGAGATCGGCGACACGGTCGGCAAGGCACGGGCCGAACTCGGCAGTGACCACTGGGCGTTGTGGCTGCGCCATGACGTCGAGAGCGCCGCGGGTCCCGAGTCGTACGAGTCCTTCCTGGCCGCCGGCTCGCCCGAGGACCCCGTCGCCGACGTCGACCCCGACTCCGCGCTCCTGGTCATCTACACCGCGGCGATCTCCGGACGGCAGTCCGGCTCGATGCTCTCGCACCACAACCTGCTCGCCATGGGCGCGAGCGGCGCCTGGATGGGGGACATCGGCACCGAGACCGCCTTCCTGGGCGCCGGACCGATGTTCCACATCGGCAACTACCAGTTCTGGGGCGTCCCGGCCTTCGTCCACGGCGGCAAGAACGTGATCGTCCGCCGCGTCGTCGCCGAGGAACTGCTCCCGCTGCTCGCGGCGGAGCAGTGCACCCACGCCTATCTGATGCCCCCGACCATCGCGCAACTCGTCGCGTTGAACCGCGAGGCCGGTCACGACCTGTCCCACCTGCGGGCGAGTGTCGCCGCCCCCCTGTGGCAGGGCACCGTGCCCACGGACCAGAGCCGGTTCACCCGCAACGGCGGCGGCGAGGGCCGCGGCTACGGACAGACCGAGGTGACCGGCTTCGCGGTGACCGGCGCCTACGGCGGCACGGGCACCGGCAACGCGGGACGGCCGGGGCCCTTCACCGCCGTACGCGTCCTGGACTCCACCGGCGAGGAGTGCGCGGTCGGCGAGGCGGGCGAGATCTGCGTCCGCGGCGACCTCGTGCACCTCGGCTACTGGAACCGGCCGGAGATCAACGAGGAACGCTTCCGCTTCGGCTGGTGGCACACCACCGACCTGGGACGGCGCGAGCCCGACGGCACACTCAGCTTCCTCGGGACGACCACCCGCATGCTCAAGTCCGCCGCCGAGAACATCTTCCCGGCCGAGGTCGAGAACTGCGTCGAGTCGCACCCCGCGGTCAAGGAGGCCGCCGTCATCGGCGTGCCCAACGAGCGGTGGGCGCAGGACGTCAAGGCGGTCGTGGTGCTGCGCCCGGACGCCGAGCCGGTCACGGCGGCGGACCTCATCGAGCACTGCCGGGCGCGGATCGCCTCGTACAAGAAGCCGAAGACGGTGGAGTTCGTCGAGGCGCTGCCGCGCACCAAGGACTACGCGAAGGACTACGAGGCGCTCGACGAGCGCTTCGGCGGTGGCGGTTATCCCGGCGGGGACACGCTCGGTGCGGGACGGTGACCTCGTGAACGGCCGCCAACCCGTCGTCGTCGGCGTGTACGCCACCGAACAGGCGCTGACGCTGCCCGACCGCGACGCCATGGACCTCGCCCTCGAAGCGGTTCGCGGCGCGATCGCGGACGCCGGGCTCACCCCGGCCGATGTCGACGGGGCGCAGGTCGACTGGCCCGGCCCGGGCGGCGTACCCGGCGAGGGCAGCTCCTGGGCGCGGATGCTCGGCCGGGACCTGCGCTGGACCAGCGACTCGATGCTCGACAACGCGGGCTCCCGGGGCCTGCTGAAGGCGGCCGCCGCCATCGGCGCCGGATACGCGGACACCGTCGTGGTCGGCGGCTGCAAGCTGGTCTCGCGCGGGGCCGGTCCCGTCGGGGCAGGGGTGCCGCTGGAGTTCGCCGACGTGTGGGGCAGCTATGTCGTCGCCCAGTTCGCGCTGGTGGCGGCACGGCACATGCACGAGTACGGGACGACCTCCGAACAGCTCGCCGAGGTCGCCGCCACCATCCGCAACAACGGCACGACCAACCCGGAGGCGATGATGTACGGGCGCGGCCCGTACACCGTCGACGACGTGCTCGCCTCCCGGATGGTGGCCACGCCCTTCCACCTGCTGGACTGCTGCATCGTCGGCGAGGGCGGCGCCGCCCTCGTGGTGACCACCGCCGAACGGGCCCGCGACCTGCCGCACCCGCCCGTCGCCGTACTCGGCGGCGGCATGGAGTACCACCAGGCCGCGTACGCCAACCCGGCGCTGCACCGAGAGGTCGGTCAGCTCGGCCGGGACGCCGCCACCCGCGCCTACGCCATGGCCGGCGTCGGCCCGCACGACGTGGACGTCTTCTCCCTCTACGACCCCAACTCCTTCGAGGTCATCAGGCAGTTGGAGGCACTCGGCCTGTGCGGGGAGGGCGAGGGCGGACCGCTGGCGGCGAGCGGTGCCATAGCTGTGGGCGGCAAGCATCCCGTCAATCCCGACGGCGGCTGCCTGGCGTACGCCTGGAACGGCACACAGCAGATGACGCTCAAAGTCGTCGAAGCCGTACGGCAGTTGCGCGGCACCGCCGTGCACCAGGTCGAGGGCGCGGAACTGGCGGTCGTCGGCAACGCCGGATCCGGGGCGCAGCACTACGAGATGAGCGTGCTGGGGAGGACGCGATGAGCCGGCCCGTACCCGTCCCGACGCCGCTCTCCGAGCCGTTCTGGGACGCGGCCCGGCGCGGCGACCTGGTGATTCCATACTGTCCGGCCTGTGACCTGCGCTTCTTCGTTCCCGAGCCGGCCTGCCCGGGGTGCATGGCGCCGGACTGGCGATACGTGCCGAGCACGGGCCGGGGCACGGTCTACTCGGTGACGGTGGTGCACCGCGCCCCCGGTCCCGGGTTCGACACGCCGTTCGCGCTGGCCGTGATCGACCTGGACGACGGCGGCACCCTGCTGTCCCATGTCGACGCGGGAGACGGGGGAGATGCCGGAGATGCCGCCGATGTTGCCATCGGCCTGCGCGTCCGAGTGGACTTCCGTCCGCTCACCGACGAGATCACACTGCCGTACTTCGTACCGGATGCTGGTGACTGAAGGAGATGGACGCCGTGGCGAACACGCCGGTACGAGTCCCCAAGATGGCCGAACTGGTGGCGGCACAGCTGCGCCGCAAGATCGTGCGCGGGGAGCTGACGGAGGGGGAGGCACTGCCGGCCGAGACGGCGCTGATGGCGGAGTTCGCCGTCTCCCGGCCGACGCTGCGTGAGGCGTTCCGGGTACTGGAGTCGGAGTCGCTGATCAGCGTGCGCCGGGGCGCCCGGGGCGGGGCACGGGTGCAGATCCCGGAGGGCCCGGTGGCCGCCCGCTATGCCGGGGTGGTCCTCGAATATCGCGGCACGACCCTCAAGGACGTCTACGACGCCCGTACGGTCATCGAGGCGCCGTGCGCCGGTCTGCTGGCCGAGAGGCGCACGGACGAGGACCTGGAGCGGCTGCGGGCCGCCGTAGCCGAGGCCGAGCTGCTCATGGACGACCCGTCGGCCTTCATCCGCGCCCACATGGAGTTCCACGCCCTGGTCGTCGAACTGGCGGGCAACGAGACGCTGAGCGTCCTCAACGGCATGGTCCGGCACATCATCGACCAGGCGAACTGGTCCCACGTCGACCTCGACGCCGGCAGCCCCGAGAACGTACGGGCCAACCGCCGGGGCTTCCGTGCCCACGGCGCCCTCGTCGAGCTCGTCGCCGCGCGCCGGGCCGAGGCCGCCGAGGAGCTGTGGCGCCTCCACCTCCAGGAGGCCGAGGACTACCTGCTGCAGAACAGGTCCATGACCACCGTCCTGGACCTGCTCGGCTGACGCGACGTCAATTGCTGTGCAGCTCCTGCACAATGGGCTCCCACACCTCGGCGTCGATCTCGTACGCGGTGTAGAAGGACACCCGGTCGACCAGTGCCCCGTACCGGCGCCGGATCTCGCCCGCGACCTGTTCCGGCTCCGCCACGACCGCGAAGGTGTGCAGCACCTCGTCGTCGACGAGCCCGCTCATCGCCTCCCACTTGTCCTCGCGCCGGGACGTCGACAACGCGTGCAGCTCGTCGCCGAGTTCACCCCACCCGTGCAGCTCCAGCACCCCGCGATAGGCGGGAGTGCTGCCGTAGAAGGCGATCTGGCCGCGGGTGCCGTCGATCGCGCGGGCCATCTCCTCCTCCGTGCGGCCGGTCGCGGTCAGGAGCAGGTGGGACACGGAGAAGTCGCTCCGCGTGCGGCCGGACGCGGCCAGTCCCGCCTCCACGGTCGGCAGCGTCACCTCCCGCAGGTATCGCTCGGTGGTGAAGCCGTGGGCGAGGAGTCCGTCGGCGACCTCACCCGCCACCCGGGTCATCGCCTGACCGACCGCGGCCACGAACACCTTGGGCGCGCCGCCGGGTGCGGGCGGGGGAGAGAAGAAGGGGGACATCAGCGTGTGCGAGTAGAAGTCGCCGCGGAAGTTGAGCTTCTCGCCCTGGTTCCAGGCGGCCCAGATGGCGTGCAGCGCGCTCACGTACTCCCGCATCCGGGCCGCGGGCCGGCTCCACGGCATGTCGAAGCGCCGCTCGATGTGCGGCTTGATCTGGCTGCCGAGGCCGAGCGAGAACCGTCCGCCGGCGTAGGTCTGCAGGTCGTGCGCGGTGTAGGCGAGCTGCATGGGGGAGCGGGCGAAGGCCACCGCGATGGCTGTACCGACCTCCAGGCTGTCGGTGTGCTCGGCCGCCAGCACCAGCGGCAGGAAGGGGTCGTGCTTGGACTCCGACGCCCACAGGCCGTCGTAGCCGGCCTTCTCGTGGTGCCGGGCCTCCTCCACGACCGCCGCCGTGCCCCACACGTTGAGCTTGCCGTCGACCTTCATGCCGCTCCCCTGTCCGTGTCCATGCCGATTCTCCGTGCGAGCAGTTCCCGGTGGTACGCCGGATCCCCGAACAGGAGCTGTGACGTCTTGGCCCGCTTCAGATACAGGTGGGCCGGATGCTCCCAGGTGAAGCCGATACCGCCGTGCACCTGGATGTTCTGCTCCGTCGCCTGCAGACAGGCCTCGGAGCAGAACGCCTTGGCCAGACTCGCCACGGCGGGCAGCTCCGGGTCGGCGTTCACCGCGTTCTCTGGGTTCTCGGCGTTCCCTGCGTTCTCGGCGGCGAGCAGCGCGTAGTGGGCGGCGGCGCGCGCCGACTCCACCTCGAGGAGCACGTCGGCGAGCAGATGCTTCACGGCCTGGAAGGAGCCGATGGGCCGCCCGAACTGGTGGCGTACCTTGGCGTACTCCACCGCCATGTCGAGCGCGCGGGAAGCCACGCCGACCTGCTCGGCGGCCAGCGCCACCGCGGCCCTGTCGAGCACCTCCGCCACCAGGTCCCAGCCGTCTCCGTGCGTACGCAGCCGCGTCGCCGGTACGTCCTGGTAGTCGAGGCGCGCCTGCCGGCGGGTCGGATCCAAGGTGGGCAGCGGCTCACGGGTCAGGCCGGCCGCGTCGCCGTCCACCCAGAAGACGCCGATGCCGTCGCCGGTGCGGGCGACGGTGAGGACGACATCGGCGGTGGCGCCGTCGAGGACGAACAGCTTGTGTCCGGTGAGCAGCCAACTCCCGTTGCTCTCACGGGCGGTGAGGCGAACACCGGCCGCGTCCCAGCGGGCGGAGTCCTCGGTCAGGGCCAGTGTCCCGACGAGTTCGCCGGAAGCAAGGCCCGGCAGCAGGCGTTTGCGGGCGTCCTCGTCGGCGCAGCGCAGCAGTGTGGTGGTCGCGAGGACGGCCGAGGACAGAAACGGCGCGCACAGCAGCGCACGGCCCATCTCCTCCATGACCACGCCCACTTCGACCGGCCCGCACCCGGCACCGCCGTACTCCTCGGGGACCGCCAGCCCCTGAAGCCCGAGTTCTGTCCCCATCCGGCGCCACAGCGCCCGATCGAAGCCCTCGGGCGTCTCCATCAGGCGTCGCACCTCGGTCTCTGGCGAGGTGGCCGTCAGGAACGCCCGTACCGTGCGGCCCAGTTCCGCCTGCTCGTCGCTGAACGCGAAGTCCATGCCTCAGCCTTCCTCGCGGGCTCGTCGACGATCGCGGGACGCGATGATCTTCTCGACGGCGGCGATGTGGTCGGGTGCGTGCATGCTGTCCCGCTCGGCGAGCAGGGCGGGTTCCAGCACCGTCGCGAGTGCCTGCTCCAGATGCAGGTTCACCGCCCGCTTGGTCTCGCGCAGCGCCTGCGCGGGCAGTGCGGCCAGCCGTCCGGCCAGGTCCATGGCCTCGTCCAGGAGCTTGTCCTTCGGCACGGCGCGGTTGGCCATACCCAGCCGGACCGCGTCCTCGGCGCTCACCCGGTCGCCGAGGAACAGCAGTTCCTTCGCGCGGGTCAGCCCGACGAGCAGCGGCAGGACGAGAGCGCCGCCGTCGCCCGCGACGAGGCCGACCTGGACGTGCGGGTCGGCCAGGTAGGCGTCCTCGGCGATCAGCACGAGGTCGCTGAGCAGGGCCAGGCTGCAACCGAGGCCGACGGCGGGCCCGTTCACCGCCGCGATCACCGGCAGCGGGCACCGGACCATCCCGGTGATGATCCGCCGCGCCTCGTCGACGTTCTGCTGCCGGAAGGCGCGGTCGCGCTGGACCCGGGTCATGATGTCGAAGTTGCCCCCGGCGCTGAAGGCCCGTCCGCGACCGGTGAGCACGACCACCCGGGCCTCCGGGTCATCGGCGAGCGAGTCCCAGACCGAGGCGAGCGAGGAGTGCAACTCCTCGCTCATCGCGTTGAGCTGGTCCGGCCGGTTCAGCTCGATCAGCCGGACCGGCCCGACGGCCGTCACCAAGAGGTCCGTCATCTCCACCGCCATCAGTCATGAACGAACGAGTCAGTAGAGTTGAATGCTATAACTAATTAAGCTTTCTGGAAACGGCTCGCTGGAGTGACGGAGGACGCGTATGCCGGAGCAGGAGTACGAGACCGTGCGGGCCGAGGTGGCGGACCGGATCCTCACCGTCACCCTCAACCGGCCCGAGAAGCTGAACGCCTTCAGCCCCCGGATGATGAGCGACCTGCTCGACGTCCTGGACGCCGCGGACGTCGACGACGAGGTGCGCGTGGTGGTGGTGACCGGTGCCGGACGCGGCTTCTGCGCGGGCGCCGACGTCAGCTCCGGCGGCTCGTCCTTCGACCACCGTACGGCGGGTGCCTGGCACCGGGACACCGGCGGCCGGGTCGCGCTGCGGATCTTCTCCAGTACCAAGCCGGTGATCGCGGCGATCAACGGCCCGGCGGCGGGCGTCGGGGCCAGCATGACCCTGCCCATGGACATCCGGCTGGCGTCGACCTCGGCGAAGTTCGGCTTCGTCTTCGCACGCCGCGGCATCGTGCCGGAGTCGGCGGCGAGCTGGTTCCTGCCGCGGGCCGTCGGCATGCAACGGGCGATGGAATGGGTGGCGACCGGCAGGGTCTTCGGACCCGACGAGGCCCTGGCGGCCGGGCTGGTCCGCTCCGTCCACCCGCCCGAGGAACTGCTGCCGGCGGCGTACGAACTCGCCCGTGAGATCGCCGAGAACACCTCGGCGATCTCGGTCGCCCTGTCACGCCAGATGATGTGGCGCATGCTCGGCGAACCCCACCCGATGGCCGCGCACCGGCTCGACTCGCGGATCATGAGCCAGATCGGCGGCGGCCCGGACCCGGTGGAGGGTATCGAGTCGTTCCTCGCCAAACGGCCGCCCGCATTCCCGGGCCGGGTCAGCAAGGACATGCCACCCCTCTACCCCTGGTGGCAGGAGGAGGAGTTCCGACCCTTCGGGGAGCAGGAGCAGGAGGCCTCGGGGCGCTGATGGGCGTGGTTGTGCGCGGGGGATGGTGGATGACTGTGGTGCCCGCCTGGGCGAGCACCACCAGGAGGATTTCTGGCTGCTGAAAGCGGTCAGCTGGCTGCCCGGTGTTCCCGGAATTCATGCACGCTGGCAGTGAGGGTGCCGTCGTGCTGTTCGTAGTGGGACAGGGCGACACCGAGGCCGAAGAAGGTGGGAGCCCACTCGCCCACGAAGAGGCCCCACCGGTCGGCGCGGGCGACCCCGGCGCCGGGCTCCGCCTTGAGGCTGGTCATCCATGCGGCGACAGTGAGGCCGATGGAGGTGAAGGCAGCCATGTAGGCGTGCTCGCTGCGGACACCCATCTCGTGCATCTTTTTTACGATCACGGTGTTCTCCCGATCATGTGCCAGTGAACCAGGTGACAGCGTCCTGGGCCGATGGACTCTCGTGGGGCGGTGGCGTGACGGCCCCTGATCTCAGGCGATGGAAAGAGTCTCGGCGGGCGCTTCTACGGGTGAGAGTGCCCCATTTTTCCTGAGAACAACAATATCTGGTGATTTACTACTGTCTGTGTGTGCACAGGTCGCGAGCTCCACATCTGGTAGGGACGACGGCATGCAGACTTTCTTGCCCTATCCCGACTTCAGGGCGTCGGCCCTGGTGCTGGACCGCCGCCGGCTCGGCAAACAGCGGGTCGAGGCACTGCAGGTCCTTCGCGGCCTCATCGTGCCGGGTTACGGATGGCGCCACCACCAAGCGGTGCGGATGTGGGCCGGATACGAGGAAGCGCTGGTCCGGTACGGTCTGGAAGTCTGCAAGGTGTGGTGTGAGCATGGTCATCAGGACAGCTGCTCGGTCACACTCGTCACCGATCTGCGCGCGATCCGTCCCGGTGCGTCGGTACGCGACCAGGTGCCCCTCGGGGCTGCTGGGGAATTGCCTCCTTGGCTCGGTGACGACGCCTTTCACCGCAGCCACCGGTCGGCACTGGTACGCAAGGACCCGACCACGTACGCACCGCTGTTCCCCGACGTGCCGGATGATCTGCCCTACCTCTGGCCGACCTCGGACCGGACAGGCGACCCGCCTTCCGAGGCGTGAGGTTGAGGATGTAACTGCTCCCCCGGATTCCCACCTAGGAGATCTGGCCGAAACATTGTCGTAGTTTGCATGAACTGTTAGCGTCCGGTCGGCGGGCATTCAGTTGAATGCGCTAAACCATTGACCGCCTGGACGGTAGCCATGAGCGATGGTTTTCTGCACGAGTCCCTGCGCGATGTCGACTGGGGGGTCGCCACCGCCGACACCATCGCGGCCCCGCCGCCGCCCCCGCCGGAGCGCGGCGGGCACTTCCGGCAGTGGACGGACGACATCCGGCAGCTGACCGGCGTCGCCGCGGACACGCACCGCATGGTCGTCGGATGGCCGCAGCTCCAGCCCGACGGCCCCGGCAGCTGGGACCCGGAGGCCCTGGACCGCTGTGACCGCGCGCTCGATTCCCTGCTCGAGCAGGGCCTGCGGCCCAGCCTGACCCTGCTCCACCGCTCGCTGCCGCCGTGGCTGGACGCCGCCGGCGGCTGGCTCGCCCGCGACTGCGCCGAGCACTTCGCCGCGTACGCCGCCGAACTGGGCCGCCGTTTCGGCGACCGGGTGGAACGCTGGATCACCTCCACCGACCTGGCCGGGCCGACCCTCGCGGACCATGTGGCCGGAATGTATCCACCGGGCCGGGGCATCGGCCTGGCGGGGCTGCCCACGGTCCACCACATCCTGCTCGCCAACGGACTCGCCGCCCAGGCGCTCAGGGCCGCCGACGTGCACGGCCGGATCGGGACCACGATCACCCTCGTCGGCGGCTACCCGGCCACCGACGACCCCTACGACCGTCTCGCCCTGGAACGTCTGGAGAGCTGGACCAACCGCCTCTTCCTCGACCCCCTGCTGCTCGGCGAGCACATGGTGACCGAGGACGACGTCTCACCGGTCGAGGCCACCGGCTGTGTCCGCCCCGGTGACATGGAGGTCATCGCGACCGCCCAGGACCTGCTGGGCCTGTCCTGGCACACCCCCTTCCGCGTCACCGCACCGGAGAACCTGCCCCGCGTGCTGCCGTCCGCGAAGTGCCAGAGCGCCCTCAACGACGTGAACCGCCTGCTCGTGGGCCTCGGTTTCGCCATCGTCCCGTTCGACGACGTGGAGACGACGGCTTACGGCTGGCCCATCGTTCCGGAAGGGCTCGCCGACGCCGTCGCGGGCCTGTACGAGCTGTACGGGGACCGGCTGCCGCCGCTGTCCGTCGTCGACAACGGCATGGGCGACCTGGACCTGGTCGACGAGACGGGACACAGCGACGACGCCCGGCGCCGGGCCCTGCTGCGCGCCAGGCTCTCCTGGCTGGCGCGGCTCGTCGCGGCCGGTGTGGAGGTGTGCGGCTACGAGTACTGGTCGGTCCTGGACAACCTGGAGACCAAGTTCCGCTACACCCGCCTGTATGTGATGGCGGTCCCGGACCACGAGCCCCCGCCGCGCCCACCGATGCCTTCCGACTGGCTGCACCGTGGCGCGTTCGCCGACCGCACCGCGCCCGGCGCGGGCCGCGCACCCGGCCTGAGCCTGGTGCCGGCCGCGTCCCGGGCTCAGGGCGCCGGAGCCTCGTAGTCCCGGCCGCGGATCAGCCGGACCGGGGTGTAGACGAGGACCTCCTCGTCCCGTTGGTTGCGTACGGTGATCCGGCTGGTCACCACGCCCCGTCCGGGTTTGCTGGAGGGGCGGGAGTCCGTGGTCTCCACGACGGCGTGCAGGGTGTCGCCGACGTACACCGGGCCCCGCACGGTCAGCTCCATGTGCAGGAAGGCGAGGCCCGTGCCGTGCAGCACGTTGGTCTGCAGGACGAGTCCCTCGGCGATGCAGTACGTCAGCGCGCCCGGGACCAGCCGTCCGGTGTAGCCGCCGTCCGCCGCGTGCGAGGCGTCCCAGAACAGGGGCTCGTTGAAACCGCCCCAGGTCACGAAGTTGACGAGATCGGTCTCGGTGATGGTGCGGCGGGCGGTCCGGAAGATCTGGCCCTTCGGCATCTCCTCGTACGTCATCCCCTTGACCAGCGCGGGGATCTCGGTGGTGGTGTGCTCCGACGTCATTGCGGGCTCCTCATGCGTCCGTGGGCGTCCGTCTGCAACCGTGGGCATCCGGGGGGTCAGAGATCGATCGGGTGCTTGCCGGCCACACCCTCGAAGTCCGGTGCGCGCTTCTCGCGATGGGCGGCGAGCCCCTCGACGACCTCGTGCCCGGCGAAGCCGAAGAACTCCAGCCCCAGCGAGGCCTCGAAGATCGGCTGGGCCGTGCGGTACCAGTGGTTGAGGGACCGCTTGGTCCAACTGATGGCGCTGGCCGGCCCGGAGGCCAGGGCGGTCGCCACCCGCAGACCCTCGGCGTGGACCTCCTCGTCCTCCACGCACTTGGACACCAGACCGATCCGCTCGGCCTCCTCGCCGGTGAGCGTCTCGCAGGTCAGCAGGTAGTACTTGGCCTTGGCCATGCCGCACAGCAGGGGCCAGCAGATGGCGGCGTGGTCACCGGCCGCGACCCCGAGACGGGTGTGCCCGTCGACGATCTTCGCCCGGCGCCCGGCGATGGAGATGTCCGCCAGCAGGCCGATGACCAGTCCGGCACCGACCGCCGGTCCATGGATCGCGGAGACCACCGGCTTGGAACAGTTGATCACCCCGTACACCATGTCCCGCGCTTCACGCATCACGCGGGCGCGCACCGCGTGGTCCTCGGTCATCGCCTCGATGGAGTCGAAGGTCCCGCCGGCGGAGAACGCCTTGCCCGCTCCCTGCACCAGCACGGCACGGGTCTGTTCGTCCCGGTCGACGACCGGCCAGATGTCGGCCAACTCCCCGTGCATCCGCGGATCCACGGCGTTGAGATTCGGGGCGTCGAGCACGATGCGCAGGACGCCGGACGCGGGCCGCTCGAAGGTCAGGCTCGTGAACGGGGCGTAGAGATCGGTCACGTCGCGCTCCTGGTGCATTCAGTGTGGATACTATAATTATCTAACTGTATCGAGCGGCGTGCAGCAAGCGGGCGGGAAGCCCGTGGCACCGAGGACGGGAAGCTCGGCATGGATCTCACGTTCAGCGAGGAACAGGACGACCTGCGCAAGGTCGTACGGTCGTTCCTCGCCAAGTACTCCGACGAGGCTCAGGTGCGCCGCCTGGCCGCCGACCCGCAGGGTCACGACCCTGTCGCCTGGCGCCGGATGGCCGGCGAACTCGGCCTGCAGGGGCTGGCCGTACCGGAGGAGTACGGCGGCTCCGGCTTCGGCTACGTCGACCTCGGCATCGTCTTCGAGGAGGCGGGCCGCGCGCTGCTGTGCGGGCCGTACTTCGCCACCGTCGCCCTCGCGGCCGAGGCCCTGCTGCGCTGCGACGACGAGCAGGCGCGACGCGACCTGCTGCCGGGCATCGCGTCCGGCGCGACGGTGGCCACGCTGGCGCTCACCGAGGACAACGGCCGCTGGGACGAGCCCGGCATCCGGCTCACCGCACGCGACACGGCGCACGGATGGCGGCTGACCGGCGCGAAGACGTACGTCCCCGACGGACACCTCGCCGACCTGCTCCTGGTGGCCGCCCGCACCGCCCCCTCCGGCGTCAGCCTCTTCGCGGTCGACGCCGACGCGGCGGGCCTGCAGCGCACGGTCCTCCCCACCCTCGACCAGACCCGCAAACAGGCCCGCGTGGAGTTCACGGACACTCCCGCCCGCCTGCTCGGCAGCAAGGACGAGGCATGGCCGGCCCTCGAACGCGCCCTCGCCACGGCCTCCGTCCTGCTGGCCGCCGAACAGGTCGGGGGAGCCACGGCCGCCCTGGACGCCGCCGTGGACTACGCGAAGATCCGCGAGCAGTACGGCCGGCCCATCGGCTCGTTCCAGGGGATCAAGCACAAGTGCGCCGACATGCTCATGGAGATCGAGTCCGCACGCTCGGCCGCGTACGGCGGACTGTGGGCCCTGGACGCGGGCGACGAGACGGAGACCGCGATCGCGGCGGCCCTCGCGCAGACCGTCTGCTCGGAGGCGTTCACCAAGGTCGCCGGCGACAACATCCAGGTCCACGGCGGCATCGGCTTCACCTGGGAGCACCCCGCGCACCTGTACTTCAAGCGGGCCAAGAGCTCCGAGGTGCTGCTCGGCACACCGTCGTACCACCGGGAGCTGCTCGCCACCCGGCTCGGCATCTGATCACCGGCAAAGGAGCTGGCATGGAGCTGGACTTCGGGCCCGCGGTCCGCGACTTCCGCGATGAGGTACGGGACTGGCTGACGGACCACCTCGTGGGGGAGTTCGCCGCGCACCGGGGCGTGGGCGGCCCCACCGACGGCGCGGCCTGGGACGTCCGCCTGGCCTGGGACCGCGAACTGTCCGCCGGGAACTGGCTGGGCGTCGGCTGGCCACAGGAGTACGGCGGACGCGGGCTCGGCCTGCTGGAGGAGATCGTCTTCGAGTACGAGTACGCCCGCGTGAACGCCCCCTACCGGGCCACCGTCAACGCCCTCGACCTGCTCGGACCGATGCTCCTCCAGATGGGCAGCGAGGCACAGAAGAAGCGCTTCCTGCCGCCGATCCTCGCCGTCGAGGAACTCTGGGGCCAGGGCTTCAGCGAACCCGGCGCCGGCTCCGATCTGGCGTCGGTCCGCACCCGGGCAGAACGCGACGGCGAGGAGTGGGTGGTCAGCGGACAGAAGGTGTGGACGTCGTTCGGCGTCCATGCCGACTGGCTCTACGTCCTCACGCGCACCGACCCGGCATCCGCACGGCACAAGGGCCTGACCCTGCTGCTCGTACCCGCACACCAGCCCGGTGTGGAGATCCGCCCCATCCGCAACCTCGCCGGCCAGGACGAGTTCGCCGAGGTGTTCCTCTCGGACGCGCGCACGGGTGCGGACATGGCGGTGGGCGAGGTCGGTCAGGGCTGGCGCACGGCGATGGCGACGCTCGGTATCGAGCGCGGGACCACGCTCCTGCCCCAGCAGCTCACCTTCGAGCGGGAGGCCGAGGCGCTGCTCGACCTGGCCCGCGAGCGGGGCGCGCTCGAGGACCCGATGCTGCGTCGCAGGATCGTGGACGCCTGGATCTCCGTACGGATCATGCGCACCACCAACCTGCGGACCATCGCCGAACTGACCGCGGGCCGCGCGCCGGGCGCGCAGGCCACGACCGCGAAGCTGTACGCCTCGACGCGGCACCAGCAACTCGGTCATCTGGCCATGGAGTTGGCGGGCCCCGCCGGGCAGATCGTCGGCGAGGACTACGGCCTGGACACCCCGCAGCGCTCCTTTCTGCTCTCCCTCGCCGAGACGATCTACGGCGGGTCGAGCGAGATCCAGCGCACCATCATCGGGGAGCAGGTCCTCGGCCTCCCGAAGGAGCCGCGCCCGTGACGTCGATCGAGGGCCGCGTCGACCGCATCGAGTCGCAACTCGCCATTGAGCAACTGCCCATCCGCTACGCGCTCGCCGTGGACGGCCGTGACCTCGACGCCTGGGTCGGCTGCTTCCGGCCCGACGTGGACATGGGGCGCCACGGTCGCGGGCGGGATGTCCTGCGGCTGCACATCGAGCCCCAAGTGCGCGGCTTCCACCGTTCGGTCCACCAGATCTGCGGCCACCGCGTCGAGTTCACCGACCGCGACACGGCGACCGGCGCGGTCTACTGCCGGGCCGAGCACGAGGTGGGGGACCGGTGGATCGTGATGGCGATCTGCTACTGGGACGACTACGCGCGGGTGGACGGCGAGTGGTACTTCTCCCGGCGCCGTGAACAGCACTGGTACGCGGCCGACGTGACCGAGCGCCCTCAGGCGGTGGGCTTCGACGGCTGGGAGGCGGCCGGAGAACCGGCGCTGCCCGACGCCTTCCCCTCCTGGGCGGGCTTCTGGAAGGAGACGTGATGGCACGGTTGTCCGGGAAGACGGCGCTGATCACCGGCGGAGGGCAAGGAGTGGGCCGTGGCATCGCGCTCGCGCTGGCGGCCCAGGGAGCGGCCGTGGTGATCACGGGCCGCACTGGAAGCAAGCTCGAGGACACCGCACACGCGATCACGGAGCGCGGCGGGCGGGCACACACCGTCGTCGGCGATGTGGGGGAGCGGGACGACGTCGACCGCATGGTGGCCGAGACGGTGCGGGAGTTCGGCGGCCTCGACGTGCTCGTCAACAACGCGCAGTCCTCGGTCCAGCGCCGGCTGGAGAAGACGTCGTACGACGATGTCGAACTCGCCTACCGCAGCGGCCCGTTGGCCTCCTTCCACGCCATGCAGGCCGCCCTGCCCCACCTCAAGGAGAGCCGCGGCAGCGTGGTGAACCTCGGTTCCTCGGCCGCGGTGCAGGGCGAGGCGACCTTCGCGGCGTACGCGATGGCCAAGGAAGCCGTACGGGGGCTGACGCGGGTGGCCGCGCGGGAGTGGGGTGCGTACGGGATCCGCGTCAACGTCGTCTGCCCGGCGGCGTTGAGCCCGGCGGCGGAGGCGTTCTTCGCCGCCCATCCGGAGAAGGCCGAACAGGTGCTGGCCGGTATCCCGTTGGGGCGGATGGGGGATCCGGAGGCGGACATCGGCCGTGCGGTGGCCGCGCTCGTCAGTGACGACATGGCCTATGTGACCGGTGCGACGCTGATGCTGGAGGGGGGTCGGACGCTGATCGGGTGAGGCGGGATCGTGACTGGGCTCCGCCCCTGGCGGGGTCGAAGGGGCACAGCCCCTGGTGATGGGACGGGTCGCGGCGGCGGGGGCGAACAAGCCTCCCACGCGCACCCCCGCACCCACCTCACACAACACCCCGCCCCCGCAGCTCCAGCAGCTGATCCTCCGTCACCCCGGCGAGTCTGCACAGGACTTCAGCCGTATGCTCCCCCAGCGCGGGCGGCGCCGCGTATCCCCCGACAGGGGTCGCCGTGAACCGGATCGGATTGGCCAGCAGCGGCAGCCGCCCCGACACCGGGTCATCGACCTCGACCAGCATCTCCCGATGCTGTATCTGCGGGTCGGCGAAGACCTCGGGCATCTCGTTGAACGGGCCCGCCGGGACGTCGTGTTCGTCGAGTACGGCGAGCCATTCGTCCCGGGTCCGGGTGCGCAGGATTGCCTCCAGCACCGGCAGGATCTCCTCGCGGTGGTAGATCCGGGCGGACGTGGTGGCGAACCGGGGGTCCTGGAGAAGGTCGGTGCGGTCGGCCGCCGCGCAGAACGCCGCGAACTGCTTGTCGTTGCCGGCGACGAGGAAGATCGGCTCGTCCTTGCACTCGAAGGCCTGCGAGGGGATTCCGCCGTAACCGCCGTTGCCGCGCCGCTGCGGAACCTCGCCGGAGACCAGGTAGTTCATCGCGAAGTGCGACAGCGAGGCCAGGCCGCAGTCCAGCAGGGACAGGTCGATGAACTGGCCCTCGCCGGTGGCGTCCCGGTGCCGCAGTGCCGCCAGCACGGCCGTGGAGGCGTACAGGCCCGTGAGGATGTCGACCATGCTGGCCCCGACCTTCATCGGCTCCTCGGGGTGCCCGGAGACGCTCATCATCCCGGACATGGCCTGGAAGATGCCGTCATAGCCGGGGCGCGAGGCGTACGGACCGGTCTGCCCGAAGCCCGTCACGGAGAGGTAGACCAGCCGCGGATTGAGCTCCCGCAGACTCTCCTGATCGAGTCCGTACTTCACGAGCGTGCCGGCCCGGAAGTTCTCGACCAGCACGTCCGACCTGGCGGCGAGGGCACGGATCAGTTCCTGCCCCTCGGCGGTCGCGTGGTTGACGGTGACCGACTGCTTGTTGCGGTTGCAGGACAGGTAGAAGGCGGCGGTGTCGGTCCGGTCGCCCTCGGGCCCGGGCGCGAACGGCGGGCCGTACGTCCGTGAGTCGTCGCCCGCTCCGGGCCGCTCCACCTTGATGACCTCGGCGCCGAGGTCGGCCAGCATCTGGGTGGCCAGCGGTGCCGCGAGGATGCGGGACAGGTCGAGGACACGGATCCCGGACAGGGCGGTCGACGGCATCGAGGTCTCCCTCTGTTCATGGACGTGGAATCAGTTATATAAATAATACATCTACCTCCCAGTCATGCTCCGCATGATTGCCTCAACTATCCAATTCATGTAACTATATCGATCGGCTGACAGGCCGAGACCGGAGGGCGTGCTGATGACCGTCGCGGCGAGGACCCTCACCGAACAGCAACAGCGCGAACGCCGCACCTGGTTCCGGGCCCGCTGGGAACGCGGGGTCGCCTTCAACCGCCGCTGCCGTATCCGGGTGACGCGCTGGGACCCGGACGGGGTCGAGATCGCGCTCCCGTACGCCGAGTCGCTCTCCGCCCACGAAGACGTCTTCCACGGCGGAGTGATCTCCGCGCTCATCGACACCGCCGGCGCCGGCGCGGTCATCGCCGGGCACGACTTCACCAAGGGGAGTCTGCTCAGCACCGTGTCGATGTCGGTGCAGTACCTCGCGCCCGCCCGCGGCCGTGAGGCCGTCGCGTACGCGCGCTGTGTGCGGCGGGGCCGCAGGCTGCACTTCGCCGACGTCGACGTGCTGACCGACGGACGTATCTGCGCGCGGGGACAGGTCGTGGTCACCATCTCCGGGGAGCGGCCGGGCGTCGGCGACCCGATCGAACCGCTGGACGAGGAGTGACGTGATGCCCGAGGAGCCCGTCGTGTCCGCCGAGGACCTGGATCTGGTGCTGTACGAGGTCGACGAGGACGGCGTCGCCACCGTCACCCTCAACCGGCCCGAGCGCAAGAACGCGTGGAGCATCCCCATGGAGCGCCGCTTCTTCGCGCTCCTCGACGAGGCGGCGCGGGATCCCGCCGTCCGGGTGGTGATCATCACCGGGGCCGGCAGGGCCTTCTGCCCGGGGATGGACATGCAGCGGCTGGAACAGAACTCGCAGCCGGGCCAGTCCCTGGGCCTCCAGGCCCGCGTCCCCATGTACAGCAGGCGGAACATGCCCAAGCCGGTGATCGCCGCCGTCAACGGCGCCTGCGCGGGCATCGGGCTGGTCCAGGCGCTCATCTGCGACGTCCGCTTCGCCGCCCGCGGAGCCCGTTTCACCACCGCCTTCACCCGTCGAGGACTGGCCGGCGAGTACAACCTGCCGTACGTGCTGCCGCGCGTCATCGGTCTGGAGAACGCGCTCGACCTGTTGCTGTCCGGCCGGGTCTTCGACGCCGACGAGGCGAAGGACCTCGGTCTGGTCAGCCGCGTCGTGGAACCCGAGGACCTGCTCGACGCCGCCCGCGCCTACGCCCGGGACATCGCCCGCACGTGCTCCCCGCGCGCCATGGCGGTCGTACGCCATCAGGTGTACGGCGACCTGGACCGCACCTTCACCGACGCCCTCGCCCGCTCCTACTCCGCCATGGAGTTCTTCGCGGGCTCGCCGGACTTCCGCGAGGGCGTGGCGAGCTTCGTGGAGAAGCGGGAGCCGAAGTTCGAGGGGCTGCCGCCGGACTTCGACCCGGACGAGGCCACCCGCGACGCGTTCCTGCCGTACTGATTCGAGGAGCACACCAAGATGACAGGGCAACCGTTCCCCGTCGAGGCCGGGCACATCATGATGTTCGCCCGTGCCATCGGCGACGAGAACCCGGCGTACCAGGGCGCGTCCGCGCTCGCACCGCCCACCTTCACGATGGCGAGCGCCCACTACGACCCCGACTACCACCTGCGGCCCAAGCCGGACGAGGAGTGGTTCGGGTCGGGACGCGACGCCGGTGTCATGGCCGAGGGCGGCGGGGGGCTGCACGCCGAGCAGCACTTCGAGTACCACCGCCCGGTGCGCGCCGGCGAGACCCTCTACGCGCACACCTCCCTCGGACGCAGCTGGGAGAAGCAGGGCCGCACCGGTCGTCTGCTCTTCAGCGAGCGCATCACGGAGTACCGGGACGCCGACGGCGAACCCGTCGTCAGCGCGAAGACCGTCGCCGTCGTCCCCGAGGGCCCCGCCACCCCGAAAGAGGACGCCCGATGAGCCTGAGCCCGGACGACATCAAGGTCGGCGAGACCCGCGAGAGCGTCCTCGTCGACGACCTCAAGCGCACCCGCATCGTGCAGTACGCCGGCGCCTCCGGCGACTTCAACCCGCTGCACACGGACGAGAAGTTCGCCGTCGAGGCCGCCGGATACCCCGGGGTCTTCGCCCACGGCATGCTGACGATGGGCATGACCGGCCGGGTCCTGACCGACTGGGTCGGCCCCGAGGCGCTCGTGCGCTACGGCGTGCGATTCAAGGCCCAGGTCTGGCCCGGCGACACCCTGACGGCCACGGTCACCGTCGAGTCGATCGAGGACACTACGGCCGGCCCGGTCGCCCACTTCACCCTGCGCACCGTCAACCAGGACGGCGCCGAGGTGGTCACCGGCACCGCGGCGGCTCGCCTGGAGCCCTGAGCCGATGGGCGCCGCGCAGGAAGGCGTACAGGCGGCCACCTGGACCGCCCTGGTGAGCCGCGCATACGACCACGCCCGCGCCGCCGTCCGGTTCGGCGACCTGTCCTGGACCGGACGCGAACTCCTCGACCGTGCGGCCGGCGCGGCCGACTGGCTGGACACTCTCGGCCTGGAGCCCGGTGAACCGGTCCCCGCACTGGTCGCCACCTCCGCCGACGCCCTCGCGCTGGTGATCGGCGGTGCAGGGTCCGGCCAGCCGCTCGCACCGCTCGGCGTCCGCATGACGGCGTACGAAATCGCCGCGGTGGTCAAGGGGACACGGTCCCACGTCCTGCTGGCTCAGCCGGAGTTCGCCGACCTCGGTAGGCAGGTCGCCGAACTGTCCGGCCGACGGATCGCCATCGTGCCCGAACTACCCACCAGCGCGAGGTCGTTGACCGCCGAGCCCGACGACCTCGCCGCCGTCCTGCACACCTCCGGGACGACGGGCCTGCCCAAGCCGGTCCCCATGAGCCAGCGGCGCCTGGCCGCCCGGGCCCGGGTGAACGGGCGGCTGTGCGGGCTCGACCCCGACAGCTTCTACGGCGGCAGCGCGCCCTTCCACCACATCGCCGGTCTGGGCAATATCGCCGTCGCGCTCGCCGCGGGCGCTCTGGTCACCGGCCTGCCCCGCTTCACGGTCGAGGGCTGGACCCTGCTGCGGGACCTCGGCACCACGCACACCAGCATGGTCCCGGCGATGCTGGAGACCCTGTTGGCGGCCGGACAGGCCCGCCACGAAACGCTGCGAACCCTCCAGTACGGCGGCGCGCCCGTCCGCCCCGGCACTCTTCGCCGGACCTACGAGGCGATGCCCGGCGTCCGCATGCTCAACATGTTCGGCCAGACCGAGGGCTCACCGATCAGCGTGCTCACCCCCGAGGACCACCGGGAAGCGGTGGCCGGACGCACCGAACTGCTGCGCTCGGTGGGACGGCCCGCCCCCGGTGTCGAGGTAAGGGTCCACGATCCCGGGCCGGACGGCATCGGCGAGATCCAGGCCCGCGCCGACCACCTCTTCCGGATCGACGCCGAAGGCTGGCTGCACAGCGGCGACCTGGGCCGGGTGGCGGAGGACGGCTATCTCTACCTGCTCGGCCGGCGGACCGACATGATCATCCGCGGTGGCGAGAACGTCCACCCGCTGGAGGTGGAGACGGTCCTGGCCGCGCATCCCGGCGTGGCGGACGTCGCGGTCACCGGCGTTCCCGACGAGCGGCTCGGGCAGACCGTCGTCGCCTTCGTCGTTCCCGCCGATCCCGGCGCCCCGCCCCGGCCGGCGGCGCTCAGAAGCCACACCCGCGCCCGGCTCTCCGGGTTCAAGGTCCCCGTCCGCTGGTGGTTCGTACCCGACCTGCCGCGCAACGCGAACGGCAAGGTCCTACGCCGAAGCCTGCGGGAGCCCGCCGTTCGCGAAGGAGAACCACGTGACGCTTGACCGGACGCTCGTCGCGCCGGAGACCGCGGGGGTCGACCCGCACCGGCTGGACGTACTCCTGCGCCGGATCCGCCTGGAGGTCGAGCACGGTCCCCTGCCGTCCGCGCAGGTTGCCGTGGCGAGGGGCGGGAGGCTGGTGGCCTTCGAGACCTGGGGGGATGCCGAACCGGACACGCGCTACGTGCTGCAGTCCGTCGGGCGGTCCATCGTCGCGGGTGCGGTGTGGAAGCTGATCGGCGATGGCCTGCTGGACGTGGGCGAGCACGTCGCCGCGATCATCCCGGAGTTCGCGCCGAACGGGAAGGAGGAGGTGACGGTCGAGCAGGTGCTCACCCATACCGCCGGCTTCCCCTTCGCACCGCTCGGGTACCCGAAGATGCTGGACCGCGAACAGCGGCTCGCAGCCTTCGGCCGGTGGCGGCTCGACTCCCCGCCGGGCAGCCGCTTCCAGTTCCATCTCACCTCGGCCGCCTGGCTGATCGCCGAGATCGTCGAGCGGCGTACGGGCCTGGCCTTCGCCGAGTACCTGCACGAGCGGATCACCGGGCCGCTCGGCCTGACCTCGGTCGAACTCGGTGTGGCGGTCGACCGGCAGGCCGGCACCGTCGCCCCGATGACCGCCACCGACCGGACGAGCGACGACCAGGAGGCCGATCCCTGGGGCCCCTGGTATCTGTCCGACCCGCGGGTGCTCGCGGCCGGGGAACCCAGTCACGCCCTGGTCGCCACGGCCGCCGACGTCGCCCTGTACTTCCAGGCGCTGGAACACTCCGGCCTGTGGAAGCCGGAGGCCGTGGCGGAGGGCACCCGGATCCGGCTGACGGACCACCCGCACGGGGAGCAGATCTACGGGGGCGGCTCCAACCGCCGTACCAGCATGGGCCTGTTCGTCACCGTGGCCGGACCGGACGCGGGGAGCAACCTGCCGTCCACCGGTTCGCCCGCCCTCTTCGGCAGCGCCGGAGCCGCCTACCAACTCGGCTTCCTGGACCCGGAGTCCGGCCTGTCCTTCGCCTGCCTGAGCAACGGCTACCCCCTCGCGGGCTACGACCACTCCCGGCGCGGCACAGCGCTGCTCACCAACATCGCGAACCTGGCAGCGGATCTCACGGACTGATTCCCCAGACTGATTCCTCAGACTGATTCCACGGACTGATTCCACAGACTGGAGCCCGGTACCGAATTCCGGTACCGGGCTCCGAGCCTCTCTCTCCTGCGACGCTCAGCGGCTGATCAGCTGCTGGGCGTTGTTGTACATGATGTCGTCCTGGGCGGACTCGTCGAGCTCCGCGATGAGCTTGCGGAAGTCGGCAGGGTCGGCCAGACCCTCGGCGTGCGGGAAGTCGGAGCCCATGACGATGGACTCGTGGTAGCCGAGGCGCTGGACGACGTTCACGATGTCGTCCTCGGGATAGGGCACCACGCGGACGTGCTTGCGGAAGACCTGGCTGGGACGCTCGTCCAACTGCCCGCCGATCCACGGACCGTTGCGGCCCATGCCCCGGCTCTTGTCCATGTGACGCACGAAGTGCGGCACCCACTCGGAGCCGAACTCGGACACCAGGACGTTGATGTCGGGGAAACGGCCGAAGAGGTTGTCGAAGATCAGCGCGGACAGCGTCTCCTCGACGGGACGCTGGCCGTAGGTGTTCTGCCACTGCCAGGCCGACATCCGGAAGTGGATGGGGTGCGGGTCGTAGCCCCAGGCGGGCGCCACCTGCGAGTTGTAGTAGAACTCGCTGATGTGGTAGCAGACGCTGGCCTTGGCCTCGTTGACCAGCTTCCAGAACGGGTCGAAGTACGGGTCACCCGGCGAGCGGCCGTACACCGGACCGGTGGGCATGAGGATGAAGCGGGCGCCCTGCTCCAGGACGTACTCCAACTCCTTGACGGCGCTGGGCAGATCGCGCAGCGACAGCAGCGCGGGGGCGTAGATGCGGCCCTGGTGGTTGAAGCCCCAGACCTCGTTCATGTACCGGTTGAAGGAGTGGTAGTTGGCGTAGAGCGGCTCGACGCCCTTCACGTACTCCTCGGCGACCAGTGCCCAGCCGCCCGGATAGATGATCGTCTGGTCCAGTCCCTGCTCGTCCATGACCCGCAGCCGGGCCTCGCGGTTCTGGTACGACTCGTGCATCGGCTCGAACTGGTAGGTCTCCTCAGGATTGCCCGAGGCCATCGCCTTGAGCATCTCCTTCAGCGAGCCGGGGCGGTAGACCTGCCCGAACTCCGGCTCCAGACATACGACGATCCGGTCCCCGGCGAGGATCACCTCCCGCCCGTCCGGCAGGGTCACCGGTGCGACCGCCGCACCGAGGAACTCCTTCGGAAGGTAGCGGGTGAAGGAGTCCCGCTCCTCGTACATGTGCTGGTCGCAGTCGAAGATGCGCTTGCGCTGTTCGGCCATGGCCGTCGCCTCCGGACCCCAGGATCTATTCAGTACGCCTTCTATAATTATCTAACTGTTTATTGAGCGCAAGGGGGAGTGGGGATCGGCTCGCCGCGGTGAGCGGCGTGGTCTGCCGCAGGGGCGCTGGTCAGTCCAGGAGCTCGAGCACCGTCTTGGGCCCCGCGGCGTTGACGACGTCGTCGGCGCTGGAGATGTGCCGCTGCCACAGCTTCTCGGCCTCGTCCGCCTTGCCGGACTCGATCAGGCCGACCATCCGCACATGCGCCCGGTGGCCCTTGAGGGCCTGCGCCTTCTGGGCCTCGGCATCGGCCGCGCCCGCGGTGTACGAGGCGTTGGCCCGGTCGATGATGTTGCGCAGCATGCCGCACAGCAGGATCAGGGTCTGGTTGCCGGTGAGTTCGATCAGCAGGGCGTGGAAGGCGTCCTGCGCGTCCACCAGGGCGAGCGGGTCGTCCATGACGGCCTTCTCGGCCGCCACCGCGTCGCGCAGGCGCTTGATGTCGTCCGCCGTGTGCTTGGTGGCGAGCTGGCGGGCGCAGGGCGGCTCGATCAGGGCCGCGGCACGGTAGATGTCGCCCAGGGTGGCGCCGCGGTACTCGAGGATCAGGCCGGCGAAGCGGGCGGCGACATCCGAGTCCGGCGCGCTCACCCGGGCGCCGCCGTGGGCGCCGCGGCGCACCGTGATCAGGGACTCCGACTCCAGCACCCGGAAGGCCTCGCGCAACGTGGGCCGCGAGATACCGAACTGTTCCATCAGCCCCGACTCCGGCGGCAGCGCGTCGCCGGGCTTCAGCTCGCCCCGTACGATCTGGCGGCGCAGGTGCCCGGCGACCAGTTCGGCGGTCTTCGGCACCCGCACCTGGCGTCCGACGCGGCTGCGGGCGGGGACTGGCACGGTCGCCGTTTCTGCGGTGCGGGCTGCCTCGGCCACGGTGGGCTCCTCGTATAGCTAAATGAATCGTCTTAGTGCATCGAGGGTACCAGGTCAAGGCATCGGTGATCGTCTCTTTGTGCGACCTGAGCTGGTGCTCGGACGGCTGTTGGGTATATAGATGATTCATCTATCTATAAAGCTAGGTCGGTCAAGCAAATCCAAGCCAACGGACCCCGTGGGAGTGACCTCGATGACCGAGAACCCGGCCCCGGTGATCCTCACCGAGCTCACCGACGACGGAGTCATGCTGCTCACCCTGAACCGGCCCGAACGGCACAACGCCTGGACGCTGGAGATGGAGCTGCTCTACAACGAGCTGTTCGACCGCGCGGAGATGGATCCGCGGGTACGCGCCGTGGTGCTCACCGGCGCGGGGCGCAGCTTCTGTCCGGGCATGGACATGAGCGTGCTGGACGCGGCGTCGTCAGGTGCCCGCCCGTGGCCGACGGACCAGCTGCCCCCGCGCACCCGGCCCATGTCCTTCCCGAAGCCCGTGGTGGCGGCCGTCAACGGCGCCTGTGCGGGCATCGGGTTCAACCAGGCGCTGATGTGTGATGTCCGGTTCGCCGTGCCGCACGCCAAGTTCGCCGCCGCGTTCAGCGCGCGCGGGCTGGTGGCCGAGGACGGCGTGTCCTGGGTCCTGCCCCGGCTGGTCGGCTACGGCAACGCCGCCGATCTGCTGCTGTCCTCGCGCCGGGTCACCGGGCCGGAGGCCCTGTCGATGGGGCTGGTCAACCGCCTGGTCGAGCCGGAGGACCTGCTCCCGGCGGCGCTCGCGTACGCCACCGAACTCGCCCGGTCGGCCAGCCCGTACGCGATGTCCCTCATCAAGCGGCAGCTCGCAGACGACCAGACGAGGACCTTCACCGAGAGCCGCGACCACGCGGCCGCCCTCCTGGCCACGGCGAAACGCGCCCCGGACTACCGCGAGGGCGTGCGCAGCTTCATCGAGCGCAGGCAGCCGGAGTTCGCGGGGCTGGGGGAGGCCCCCGCCCCGGCGCTCCCGAGGGAGGCCTCCTCATGACACGCTCCGAGCTCCCGCTGCACCGCCGCACGATCACCGTCACCGCGTACGCGGAGGACGGTGACGAGATCTCGGTCGAGGCGGAACTGAGCGACGTGCGTCCCTGGGCGGAGCCGTCGGCGGGCGTCGTCCACCGGATGGTGCTCGGAGTCCGCATACGCCTTGCCGACATGGTCATCGTGCACGCCGACGCGGAGATGCGGACCTTCCCGCACGCCGAGTGTCCGTTGATCACTCCGGTGTTCGACGGCTTGGTCGGGCTCAGTGTCGCCGCCGGATACAACCGGGCGATCCAGGAGCGGTTCCGCGGAGTGTCCGGCTGCTCGCACCTGCACGAGCTGGCCCGCGTCCTGGGCCCCGCGGTCGTACAGGCGGCCATCTCGGCGAACGCGGGCCTGCGTTACGCCGGTGAGCAGTCCCACGACCCGCGCTCCACGGCGGGCGTGCTGAACAGCTGCCACATCTGGGCGCCGAACGGGGTGGGCCTGCGCAAGCTCGACGCGGGCTGGGTCCCGGGCACCGGGCCGCGCCCGGTGCCGGAGCTCAGAACCTTCAAGAACCCTGGCGAATCCTAGATCCGTGGCTCACGCGGCAGCCCCAGCACCTTCTCCGCGAGGATGTTCCGCTGCACCTGGGACGTGCCCGCGTAGATCGTGCCCGAGCGGGCGATGAGGTACGTCGTCGACCAGGACCCCGACGAGTTCGCCGCGCCGGGGTCGTCGGTGCGGTAGGTGCGCAGGGGCGGACGGCCGACCGGTACCTGGCCGTGCAGGCCCATGATGTCCATCGCCAGATCGGTGACCTCGGCGTGGTACTCGCTCCAGTACAGCTTGGCGATCGACGTCTCGGGGCCCGGGTCGGCGCCCTTGAGCCAGCCGGTGAGGATGCGATAGCCGAGATAGCGCATGATCTCGACCTTCGACCAGCACCAGGCGATCCGCTGCCGGACGACCGGGTCCTGGTCCTTGCCGTGCAGACGCGCCAGCTCGACGAGGCGTTCGACCTCCGCCTTGAAGAGGATGGGGTTCGTCGCGGCCTCCTCCCCGCGCTCGACGCCCAGCAGGCTCTGGGCGACCGTCCAGCCGTTGTCGACGCCGCCGACGACGAGATCGGCGCGGGTGCGGGCTCCGTTGAAGAAGACCTCGTTGAAGTGCAGCTGTCCGCTCATCATGCGGAAGGGCCGCACCTCGACGCCGGGCTGGTCGAGCGGGACGAGCAGGAACGAGATGCCTCGGTGCTTGGAGGCGTCCGGGTTCGTGCGGGCCAGGACGAAGATCCAGTCGCAGTGATGGGCACCGGAGGTCCACACCTTCTGGCCGTCGATCACCCATTCCTCGCCCTCCCGCACCGCGCGCGTCCTCAGGGAGGCGAGGTCCGAGCCGGCGTCCGGCTCCGAGTAGCCCTGGCACCAGGTGTCCTCACCGCTGAGGATGCGGGGGAGGAAGTGGCTCTTCTGTTCCTCCGTACCCCAGCGCAGCAGCGTGTTCGCCAGCATCTTCACGCCGAAGGTGTCCTGCGGCAGGCCGAACGGCACACCGGCCAGGGCCAGTTCCTCCATCAGGACGACCTGGTGGAGCTTGGACAGGCCACGGCCGCCGTACTGCTCGGGCCAGGTCAGGGAGAGGTAGCGGCGCTCGGCCAGCAGGCGGCGCCAGTCGCGGGCGAAGGCCCAGGCACTGTCCTCGTCGAGGGCGCCGATGCCCTTCCATTCCGGCGGCAGCGTCTCGGCGAGGAACGCCCTGACCTCGGTGCGGAAGGTCTCGGTCTCCGGGGGATAGCTGATGTCCACCTGGGTTCTCTCCTCGTCCGGCCCGCTCGCACAGTCGATCGCTGTATTGATTGTTTCAGCATAATAGGTTATCTATTTGAGAGGAATAGCGTCGAGTCGGGGCGGGCTGACATGGGACTGCTGGACGGCCGGAACGCGGTGATCACCGGCGGCGCACAGGGCATCGGTTTCGAGATCGCAGGCGTCCTCGCCGCCGAGGGCGCGTCCGTCGTCCTCGGCGACATCAACGAGCACGCCGCGGCGGAAGCCGCCGAACGCCTCGCCAAGAACGGCGTGGCCGCCACCTCGCTGCGCTGTGACGTCACCGACGAGGACGAGGTCGCCGCCCTCGTCACCCACTGCGCCGACATCTTCGGACCGGTCGGCGTCATGGTCAACAACGCCGGGATCACCCGGGACGCGACCCTGCGCAAGATGGCTCTCGCCGACTTCCGCGCCGTTGTCGACGTGCACCTGACCGGCGCCTGGAACGGCACCCGGTATGCCGCCGAGGCGATGCGCGCGCACGGACAGGGCGGCAGCATCGTCAACATCTCCTCCATCGCCGGCAAGGTCGGCAACTTCGGGCAGACCAACTACAGCGCGGCCAAGGCCGGACTCGTCGGCCTCACCAAGGCCTCCGCCAAGGAACTCGCGAAAGCGGGCATCCGCGTCAACGCCGTACAGCCGGGCCTGATCCGCACCGCCATGACCGAGGCGATGCCCCAGGCCGCCTGGGAGTCGAAGCTCGCGGAGATCCCGATGGGGCGTGCCGGAGAGCCGGCCGAGGTCGCCCAGGTCGTCCTGTTCCTCGCGTCCGACCTGGCGAGCTACGTCACCGGAGCCGTGGTCGAGGTGACCGGCGGCCGGTACATGTGAGCGCCGCCCCCACGCCCGTGCCACTCACCTCTCACGAAAGGCCCACCCGATGCCCGCCCTCCTGCGTGACGCGGTGATCTGCGAACCCGTGCGTACCCCCGTCGGCGGCTACGGCGGCGTCTTCCGCGACGTGACGGCGGCCGTACTCGCCGCCACGGTCGTCCGCGCCGTACTGGAACGCACCGGCATACCCCCCGCAGCCGTGGACGACGTCCTGCTGGGCCAGTGCTATCCCAACGGAGAGGCCCCGGCCATCGGCCGCGTCGCCGCCCTGGACGCCGGTCTGCCGGTGGAGGTGCCGGGACTGCAGATCGACCGCCGTTGCGGCTCCGGACTCCAGGCGATCATCACCGCCGCGATGCAGGTGCAGACCGGCGCGAGCGACCTGGTGCTGGCCGGTGGCGTGGAGTCGATGAGCCAGGCCGAGTTCTACACCACCGACGTCCGCTGGGGAGTGCGCGGAGCGGGCACCACGCTGCACGACCGGCTGGCCCGCGGCCGGGTCACCTCCGGGGGCGTCAACCACCCCGTCGCGGGGGGCATGCTGGAGACCGCCGAGAACCTGCGCCGCGAGTACGAGATCCCCCGCGAGGAGCAGGACCGGCTCGCCCTGCGCTCGCACGAGAGGGCCGTCGCGGCCCAGCGGGAAGGCCGGTTCGCGGACGAGATCGTGCCCGTCACCGTGCACACCCGGAAGGGAGCGACGGTCGTCGACACCGACGAACACCCGCGTCCCGGCTCCTCGTTGGAGAAGCTCGCGTCGCTGCGCCCCGTGCTCGGCCGCCAGGACCCCGAGGCGACCGTCACGGCCGGCAACGCCAGCGGGCAGAACGACGGCGCCGCGCTCTGCGTCGTGACCCATCCCGAGCGCGCCGCCGAACTCGGCCTGCGTCCGCTGGGCCGCCTGGTCTCCTGGGCCGTCGTGGGCGTACCGCCCGAGACGATGGGCATCGGGCCGGTACCCGCCACCGCCAGAGCCCTGGAGCGCGCCGGACTCAAGCTCGCCGACATCGACCTGATCGAACTCAACGAGGCCTTCGCCGCCCAGGTACTGGCCTGCACCCGCGCATGGGGCCTGACCGAGCCCGACTTCGAGCGGTTCAACGTCAACGGCTCCGGCATCTCGCTGGGCCACCCCGTCGGCGCCACCGGCGGCCGCATCCTCGCCACCCTGCTGCGCGAACTCGACCGCCGCCAGGCCCGCTACGGCCTGGAGACCATGTGCCTCGGCGGAGGCCAGGGCCTGGCCGCCGTCTTCGAACGGCCGACCGACGCAACCCACGCTCATGGAGGACGCTGACATGGCCGGACTGATCGCGTACGGCGCCTACGTGCCGTACCACCGCCTAGCGCGGACGGATGTCGCAGCCGCCCTGGGCGGCAAGGGGGGCAAGGGGACCCGCGCGGTCGCGGGCTACGACGAGGACACCACGTCCATGGCCGTCGAGGCGGCCCGCGGCGCCCTGGCCCGCGACGGCCTGCGCGCCCGTGTCAGCCAGCTCTTCCTCGCCACCGCCGCACCCGCCTATCTCGACAAGACGAACGCCACCGCCGTCCACGCCGCGCTCGGCCTCGACGAGCACGTGCTCGCCGCCGACATGGCCGGCTCCGTGCGGTCCGGCCTCGGTGCCCTCGTCACGGCCGCCCGGTCCCCGGTACCGACCCTGACGGTCCTGTCCGACCTGCGCACCGGCCTGCCCGGCGGCGGCGACGAGGTCGCGGGCGGCGACGGCGCGGCGGCGTTCGTCTTCGGCGGACACCGCAACGGGGCCCCGGTCATCGCGGAGTTGCTCGCCCACGACACGGTGAGCGACGAGATCCTCGACCGCTGGCGGCTGCCGGGCGCGCCCGCCTCCCGGGTCTGGGAGGAGCGCTTCGCCGAGGAGATCTACGTGTCCCTCGCGGACAAGGCGCTGGGCGCCGCCCTCGACCAGGCGGGCCTCGACCTCGGGGCGATCGACCACCTCGTCGTCTCCGGACTGCACGCGCGTGCCTGCACGGCCGTCCGGCGCACGGCGGGCGTCCGACCCGAGGCGGTGACCCCGGACCTCACCGGGGCGATCGGCAACGCCGGCACCGCCCAGCCCGGCCTGCTCCTCGCCGACGTCCTGGACCGGGCCCGGCCGGGCGAGATCATCGCCCTCGTGGTCCTCGGTGACGGCGCCGGAGTCCTGCTGCTGCGCGCCACCGACGCGCTCCCCGCACACCGCGCGGCCCGCCCGGTCGCCGCGCAGATCGCCGCGGGCAGCGCCCCGATGCCGTATGCCACGTATCTGTCCTGGCGCGGTCTCCTCGACCGCGAACCACCTCGCCGGCCGGACCCGGAGCCGCCCTACGCCCCGCCCGCACACCGCCGCACGAGCTGGAAGTACGGCTTCGTCGCCTCCCGGTGCGAGAAGTGCGCAACCCGGCACCTGCCGCCGGACCGAGTGTGCGTGTCGTGCCGGAGCGTCGACGCCATGACCGACGAGCCGATGGCGCACGTGCGCGGCACGGTCGCCACGTTCACCGTCGACCGCCTGGCGGCCACGCCGAGTCCGCCGATGCTCGTCGTGGTCGTCGACTACGACGGCGGCGGCCGGTTCCGGTGCCAGCTCACCGACGCCACCGAGGCCGACGCCGTCATCGGCGCCCGGGTGGAGATGACGTTCCGGCGCACGGTCACCGCGTCCGGAGTCCACAACTACTTCTGGAAGGCCCGGCCGGTGCGCACGGGCGAGACCGAGGGGACACACTGATGGGCTCGCACGGAATACGGGACCGGGTCGCGATCGTCGGCATGGGCTGCACGCCCTTCGGCGAGCACTGGACCCGCTCGGCGGACGACCTGCTGATCGACGCCGTCGGCGAGGCGGTCACCTCGGCCGGCATCACCCTCGACGACATCGACGCGTACTGGTTCGGCACGCAGGCCTCCGGCGTGTCCGGGCTGACTCTGAGCCGGGCACTCCACCTGCCGAACAAGCCGGTCACCCGCGTCGAGAACATGTGCGCGACCGGCTCCGAGGCCCTGCGCAACGCCTGCTACGCCGTCGCGTCAGGGGCGTACGACGTGGCGATGGCCGTCGGCGTGGAGAAGCTCAAGGACTCCGGCATGTCCGGGCTGTCCGGCACCGCCATCCCGGGCGCGGGCGACGACAGCCGCGGGGAGATCACCGCCCCTGCCAACTTCTCCCTTCTCGCTCCCGCCTACGCCGCCAAGTACGGCCTGGCGGAGGAGGAGATGAAGGACGTCATCACTCGCATCGCCTGGAAGAACCACGTCAACGGGGCCCGCAACCCCCGCGCGCAGTTCCGCAAGGAGGTCCCGCTGGAGCGCATCCGGTCGGCCCCGATCGTCGCGGGCATGCTCGGCGTGTTCGACTGCTCCGGGGTCTCCGACGGCTCGGCCGCCGCGATCGTCGTACGTGCCGAGGACGCCTACAAGTACACCGACAAGCCGATCTTCGTGAAGGCCCTGTCCTTCGTCGCGGGTCCGGCGGACGGGCTCCTCGACCCGGAGTACGACTTCACCACCTTCCCCGAGGTCGTCGCCTCCGCCCAGGAGGCGTACCGGCAGGCCGGCATCACCGACCCGCGCGCCGAACTCGCCCTCGCCGAGGTCCACGACTGCTTCACGCCCACCGAGTTGGTGCTGATGGAGGACCTGGGCTTCTCCGAGCGCGGTCAGGGATGGAAGGACGTCACCAGCGGGGCGTTCGACCTGGACGGCTCGCTGCCGGTCAACCCGGACGGCGGTCTGAAGGCCTTCGGCCATCCCATCGGCGCCTCCGGCCTGCGCATGATGTTCGAGGCGTGGCTCCAACTGCGGGGCGAGGCACCGGCCGAGCGGACAGTGCAGTCCGTGGCCGAAGGACGCTCGCTCGCCCTGACCCACAACCTCGGTGGCGGCCCCGGCGAATGCGTCTCGTTCGTGTCGGTGGTCGGCAGCCAACTCTCCGACTAGGAAAGGCAGTTCGGCCATGGGGCGACTCGAAGGAAAGATCACCATCGTCACCGGGGCCGCTTCCGGCATCGGCGCCGCCACCGCGCGGCGCGTGGCGGCCGAGGGCGCGCACACGGTCGTCGCAGACCTGAACACCGAGGGAGCCAAGGCGGTCACGGAGGAGATCCGTGCCGCCGGGGGGTCCGCGACAGCGGTCCCGGTCGACCTCGGTGACGTCGAGAGCGTACGGGCCATGGTGGCCGCGGCGGTCGAGACGTACGGCGGTCTCGACGTCCTGCACAACAACGCGGCGGCCACTCATCTGGCCGCCCGCCAGGACCTCGCCGTAGTGGAGGCCGACCCCGGGGTCTGGGACGACACCATGCGCATCAACCTCCGCGGGACCATGGTCGCCATCCAGGCCGCCGTCCCGCACATGGTCGCGCGCGGCGGCGGCTCGATCATCAACACCTCGTCCGGGTCCGGCCTCGCGGGCGACCTGCGCAACCCGGCGTACGGCGCTTCCAAGGCCGCCCTCATCAATCTCACGCAGTACGTCGCCACCCAGTACGGCAAGCAGGGCGTGCGCTGCAACGCCATCGCGCCGGGGTTCATCGTCACGCCGGCCAGCTCCGGTTCGGCGCACGGGGCGATCCGGGAGGCGATGCTCCGCCATCACCTCACCCCGCGCCTGGGGCGCCCGGAGGACGTCGCGTCGGCGGTCGTCTTCCTCGCCTGCGACGAGTCGGCCTTCATCACCGGGCACACCCTGCGCGTGGACGGCGGGCTGCTGTCCCATCAGCCGTACGTGGCGGACCTGCGCTCCGGGTGAGGAGTTGGCCGAATTCCTTCCCCCGCCGAACAGGGCAGCGTTTTTACCGGGTGGCAATTGTGAAGAAATGAACCCTTCCTACGGTCCGGGCACCAGGTGTGATGGTTCCGCTTCCGATCCCCCGCGAGGCCGCCGTGACCGAAGTCCCCGTCTCCCTCAGCCCGCTCGTCGATCCACCAGCCGACTCCGAACCCCAGCACGGCCGTCTGGACTCCGCTGCCCTCGGCCTGCCCTCCGTGCTGTTCTGCATCGTGACCGGCGCGGCGCCGATGACCGCGATGCTGTTCAACGTCCCCGTGGCCGTGATGGGCGGCGGCTACGCGGCGCCCGCCGCGTTCCTGCTGGCCACCGTGGCCCTGACGGTCTTCTCCGTCGGCTATATCGCGATGAGCCGCCGGGTGACGTCCGCCGGCGGCTTCTACACGTTCATCAGCCGCGGCCTCGGCCGGATCACCGGTGTGGGCTCCGGAGTGCTCATCGCCCTGTGCTACATCATCTTCTCCGCCGCCGTCATCGGCGTGATGGGCTACTTCGCCGCCACCAGCGTGGAGGAGTGGACCGGGTGGTCCATCCCGGCGGCGGTCTACATGTTCGGCGGGCTCGGGGTGATGAGCCTGCTCGCCTGGTTCCACATCGAGCTGACGGCCAAGGTGCTCGGCGTCCTGCTCGTGTCGGAGGTGCTGGTCCTGCTGGTGCTGGGGGTCGGCGTCATGATCGACGGCGGAGCCCACGGCCTCTCCGCGGCCCCGCTCAACCCGGGCGAGCTGTTCGGCAACGACGACGCGACCAAGGTCTTCGGCTCGGCGGCCGCCGGCGTGGCCCTCTTCGCCGCCTTCTGGTCCTGGGTCGGCTTCGAGATGGCGCCGAACTACGCCGAGGAGTCCCGTGACCCGCACAAGATCGCGGCGCGCGCGACCTACGGCTCGGTGATCGGCCTCGGAGTGTTCTACATGTTCGTGTCCTACGTGTACGTCACCGGATGGGGCCTGCCGGAGTCGGTGCAGGCGGTGAAGGACCAGTTCGAGGGCAAGTTCGCCTCGGCCTTCTACCCGCTGTCCGACCGGTACGTCGGCTCTCCGCTCACCACGGCCATGGAAGTGCTCGCGATCACCAGCTCCTTCGCCTGCGCCATGGCCTTCTACAACACCGGCGCGCGCTATCTGTTCTCGCTCGGCCGGGAAGGCATCCTCCCGTCCGTCCTGGCCCGCACCTCGCGCCGGCACAGCCCCATCGTGGCGTCCATGACCGTGACCGTCGCGCTGGGCCTGTACGTGCTGGGCTTCGTGCTCTACGACTCCAGCGCCGAAGGGGCACTGCTGAAGCTCGGAACCTGGTCGCCGCTGCTCGGCGTGCTGGGCATCCTGGCGGTGCAGGCCCTGGCCTCGGCAGCGATCATCCGCTACTTCCTCACCACCGCGCGCGACGGCTTCCACTGGTTCACCACGCTCGTCGCCCCCCTCCTCGGCGGAGCGGCGATGGTCGGCGCCTGCTATCTGCTGATCGACAACCGGACCGTGCTGGCGGGCGCCGACGACGTCCCGTTCATCACCTATCTGCCGTGGACCGTGCTCGCCATGTTCCTGGCCGGTGTCGTCATCGCCGTCGTACTGCGCTCACGCAGCCCCGAGAAGTACGCGGAACTCGGACACTTCACGCTCGCAGACCCTGACGCGGAAGACCCCGCGAGCGAGCCGGCGGTGGCCGTCTCATGACCGCGACCACCGCCGCCGAAGGTCTCGCCGGCGCCATCGACCCCGGCAGCCCCGCGCACCCCCTTCAGCCGTTGTCGGCCCCGGAGATCTCGGCGGCCGCCGCGCTCCTCCGCGCGGCCAGAGGACTCTCCGAGGCCGCGCGCTTCGTCTTCGTGACGCTGCACGAGCCGCCCAAGCCGGACGTCCTCGCGTGGCAGCCCGGCGAACCCCTGCTGCCGCGCGAGGCGTTCGTCCTGCTGTACGAGCGCGGGGAGCGGCGCACCTACGAGGCGGTGGTGTCACTCACCGCCCGCGAGGTCGTGTCCTGGCGGCACGTCGAGGGTGTGCAACCCCCGATCATGGACGAGGAGTTCAACGCCTGCGAGGACATCGTGCGGGACGATCCGCGGTGGCAGGAGGCGATGCGCCGCCGCGGCGTCGAGGACTTCTCCCTGGCGATGGTCGACCCCTGGGCGGCGAGCTGGACCGGCTCCCAGGACGACCCGGCGGCCCGCCGGATCGCCCGCCCGCTCACCTGGGTCCGCTCCGCGCCAGGGGAGCACGGCTACGCCCGCCCCGTCGAGGGCCTGGTGGTGGTCGTCGACCTGGACGAGCGCAGGGTCGTCGAGGTCGAGGACCACGGCGTCGTACCGTTCCCGCCCCGGCCCGGCAACTACGAGCCGGAGTTCCAGTTCGACCCGGACAACGTCCCCGCCTTCCCGGCGTACCGCGACGATGTGAAGCCCATCGAGATCACCCAGCCCGCCGGCCCCAGCTTCACCGTCGACGGACACGAGGTGCGCTGGCAGAAGTGGCGGCTGCGGATCGGCTTCACACCCCGCGAGGGCCTGGTACTGCACCAGGTCGGCTACGACGACCGGGGCACGCTGCGCCCCGTGCTCTACCGCGCCTCCCTTTCCGAGATGTACGTCCCCTACGGCGACCCGGCGCCGACACACCGCTTCAAGAACGTCTTCGACCAGGGCGAGTACGGTGTCGGCTGGCTCGCCAACTCGCTCACCCTCGGCTGCGACTGCGTCGGGCACATCCATTACTTCGACGGGGTGGTGAACGACCAGGACGGTGCCCCCGTCACCATCCCCAACGCCGTGTGCATGCACGAGGAGGACGCCGGAATCGCCTGGAAGCACACCGACTTCCGCACCGGCGCCGTACAGGTGCGGCGCCGAAGGCGCCTGGTCATCTCCATGATCGCCACGGTCGGGAACTACGAGTACGGGTACTTCTGGTACCTCTACAACGACGGCACCATCGAGTACGAGGTCAAGCTCACCGGTGTCATCTCCACCGGTGCGCTGCCCCTCGGCGAGAAGCCCCGGCACGGCACGCTCGTGGCGCTCGGTCTCTACGGGCCGCACCACCAGCATTTCTTCTGTGTCCGGCTCGACATGAGCGTCGACGGCCCGGCGAACACCGTGGTCGAGATCGACTCGGTGGCCAGCCCGCCGGGGCCGGAGAATCCGCACAACAACGCCTGGGAGGCACGGCGGAACGTCCTGGCGCGGGAGTCGGCGGCCCAGCGGCGGATCGACCCGACGAAGGCGCGGTACTGGAAGATCGAGAACCCGGGGAAGCTCTCCGGGCTCGGCGAGCCAGTGGCGTACACACTCATGCCGGGAGCCAACACCGTACCGATGTACCCGCCGGAGGCGCTGTTCGCTCCCCGTGCCGGATTCACCGGGAGCCATCTGTGGGTGACCGCCTACGATCCCGCCGAGCGCTACGCCGCCGGTGACTATCCCAACCAGCACCCGGGCGGCGAGGGATTGCCCGCCTACGCCGCCGCCGACCGTCCGCTGGAGGACACCGACGTGGTGGTCTGGTACACCTTCGGCGCCCACCATGTGGTCCGCCCGGAGGACTGGCCGGTCATGCCGGTCAGCACCATCGGCTTCATGCTCAAGCCGAGCGGCTTCTTCGACGGCAATCCGGCCCTCGACCTGCCGCCGAGCGAGAGCGCGCACTGCCACACCGACGACCCGGCGGCCTGCTGCTGACGGGCCCCACACGTCTCAGGCGCTCACGGTGTCCTCGTCCGCCACTTCGTCCGGCGTCACCTCGCCCAAGTAGGCCGCCCGGACCGCCGGATCGCGCCGGACCTCCTCGGGGGTGCCGGCGCAGATCCGGTGTCCGAAGTCCAGCACGACCACTTGGTCGCAGACGCTCATGACCATGTCGACGTCGTGTTCGACGAGCAGCACCCCCATGCCCCAGTCCTCGGCGAGCCGCCGTACCAGACGGGCCAGTTCCCGGGTCTCGTCGTCCGACAGACCCGCGGCCGGTTCGTCGAGGAGCAGCACGGACGGCGAGGCCGCCACCGCACGGGCGATGGCCAGCAGCCGCCGCTCTCCGTACGACAGGTCGCCCACCGGCCGGTCCAGACTGTCCTGGAGACCGAACTCCCGTACGGCGACCAGCGCATGGGCGGGGAGCGGGCGGCTGCCGGGACGGATCAGGTCCGTGAGGTAGGCCCACCGGCCGGGCCGGTCGCAGGCCGCGTACAGGTTGTCCAGGACGGTCATGTCCTCGAACAGCTCCAGCGACTGGAAGGACCGGCTGAGCCCACCGGCGGCCCGCCGGTGGACGGGCAGGCGGGTCGCGTCCCGGTCGCCGAGGCGCACACTGCCCGACGCGGCCCGGGTGAAGCCGGTGATCGCGTCGATGGCGGAGGTCTTGCCGGCGCCGTTGGGTCCGATGAGGCCGACGACCCGGCCCGGCTCGACGTCCAGCGACAGTCCGTCGACGGCGACGACACCGCCGTAGCGGACGGTCAGGTCCCGCACGTGGAGGGGGAGCGGGGCGGTGCGGGTCACCTCCACGGAGGGGAGCGGGGCGGTGCGGGTCACCTCCACGGAGGGGAGCGGGGCGGTGCGGGTCACCTCCGAGGCGGATGTCGGCTCGTCCTTCCGGACGGTCGGCACCCGTTTCGACGACAGCCTGCGCCCGACGGCCGCGGGCTGCTTGCCGAGCCCCTTCCCGATGCCGTCCTGGTTGCCCACCAGTGTCAGCACCAGGATGATCCCGCCGATCAGCGGCATCCACTCACTCAGCCCGGGCAGCACCAGGTCCCCGAACCGGGCACCCACCGTGCCCGCGGCGAAGGTCGCGGCGAACAGCGGGCCGACGAGGAAGCCGACACCGCCGATGACCGCGAGACCGAGCGCGGTGATGGAGTCGAAGCCGGCGAAGCCGGACAGGACGACCGAGGTCGAGCGGAAGCCGGTGAGCACTCCGGCGAGGGCGGCGATGGCCGAAGACAGGCCGAAGGCGTAGAGCTTGGCCGCGCGGACGTCGATGCCCAGGGCGGCGGCGGCCCGCTCGTTGGCGCGTACGGCGATCAGCCGGCGGCCGGTCCGGCTGCGCCGCACGTTGGCGACCACGAGTGCGGCGGCGACGAACATCACGAGCACCACGGCGGCGTATCGCTGCGGATGGTCGACTCCGGAGATGCTGATTCCGAAGAGGGTCTGCTTGCCCACCGCGATGCCGTCGCTGCCGGGGGTCGTCGACAGATCGGTGTTCTGGAAGACCATCGCCTCCAGGGTGGTGCCGAGGCCGAGCGTGATGATCGCGAGGTTGACGCCGCGGGTGCGGACCGCCGGAACCGCGAAGAGCAGACCGATCGGCACGGTGCCCAACACCCCTGCCAGCAGCGCGAGTTCGAACGGCCATCCCCAGTCGGCCGCCGCATGTCCGGCGATGAAGGCGCCGGTGCCGGCCAGGGCGTAGGCCGCGAGGGAGACCTGTCCCGCGTAACCGGTGACCACGACGATCGACAGGATGATCAGCGACAGCACCAGGGTGGTGGTGATCGCGTCGGCCCACAGTGGCGTCGCCAGGCTCACCAACGACAGCCCGGCCACGACGGCGAGAGCCAGCGGCAGGGGGCGTACCTTCCCGGTGCCGAGTGCGGGGAGCCGGTCCAGGAACGTGCCGCGCAGCGGCAGCGCCCGGCCGCGTGCGACCAGCACCAGGGCGATGAACAGGAAGGGGACCGACGCGGCGAGCCCGGTGACGTCGGAGCCGAACCGGGTCAGCTCGGACTGCACGACCCCGATGACCAGACCACCCGCCAGGGTGACGGGGAACGACGAGAACCTGCCGACCAGAGCCGCGGCCAGCGCGCTCAGCAGGAGGGTGGTCAGCCCGGTCACCGACAGACCGATGACCGGCACGATCAGGATGCCGGTCAGCCCGGCGAGCGCCGAGCCCAGAGCCCAGTTGCCGGTGGCGATCAGGTCCGGGGACCAGCCGAGCGAGGCGGCGGCGCCCTCGTTCTCCGCGACCGCGGTGGTGCCCAGGCCGAACAGCGTGCGCTTGTAGAGGAGATGGAGGAGCACGGTCACGACGACCGCGATGCCGAGCAGCCAGACGCGGTCCTCGGTGACCGTCACTCCGGCGATCGTCAGCAGCTCGTTGGGCAGCTTGCCCGGCACCAACTGCAGGCTGTCGCCGTAGCGCTTGACGGCGAGCGCGGTGAGCACGATGAAGACCGCCAGGGTGCCGACCAGACGGGCCAGCGAGGACGCCCTGCGCAGCGGACGGAGCACCAGCAGGTGGGTGAGCACGCCCAGTACCGCGGAGGCGAGGACACCGCACGCGGTGGCGGGCCAGTACGGCACGCCGTGCTGGGTGGCGAGTTCCCACTGGACGTAGGCGCCGGCCATACCGATCGCGCCGTGCGCGAAGTTCAGGACACCGGAGCCCCGGTAGACCAGCACGATGCCGTGCGCGGTGAGCGCGTAGAGGGCGCCCAACCCCAGGCCGAGCAGCGCGAACCGCAGGATGTCGTCCATCGGGGAACCTCCTGGAGGTAGGGGCTAGAAAGCACATTCATTTAAATAATTGTGCCGAGAGTACTTCACTAACTCCAAAACGCACCCCATGCTGTTCGCCATCTCGACGACGAGCCCCGCGGAGGAACCATGAACGACTCACGCCGACGCAGAACCGCCACAGCGAGCTGTCTCGCGGTGACCGGAGTCCTGCTCGCCGCAGGGTGCGGGGGAGAGGAGGCCGGCAGCTCCACGACAGAGGCCACCTCGCTGAAGGGCACACCGGTCAAGGTGATGGTCTGGGCGCCCGAGGACACCCAGGGCAGCGCCCAGCCCGGAGTCCGGCTCACCGCCCAGGCGTACGAGAAGTGGATCAACGCCAACGGCGGGATCAAGGGCGGCCCGCTGAAGGTGCTGACCTGCAACGAGAAGAACGAACCCGACGAGGCCGAGAAGTGCGCCCAGCAGGCGGTCGCCGAGAAGGTGATCGCGGTGGTGGGCTCGTACAGCCTCGCCGGTGACCGCTACATGCCCATCCTGCAGAAGGCCGGCATCCCGTACATCGGCGGGACCGGCGTCTCGGCGGCGGAGTTCTCCAACCCGCTGTCCTTCCCGGTCAACGGCGGCACCCCGGTGGTGTTCGCGGCACACGGCAAGCAGCTGGTGGACCAGGGCTGCAAGAAGATCTCCGGCGTACGGTACGACGTCGCGGCCGCCGAGACCGTCGCGAAGTTCCTCGCCCTCGGTGTGATCTCCGCCGGCGGGTCGGCGCCCAAGGACCTCAAGGTGCCGGTCACGGCCACCGACCTCGCCCCGCAGGTCGCCGCCGCGACCCGGGACAGCGACTGTGTGGACGTCATCCTGGGTACGCACTCCGACCTGTTCGTGACGTCGTACGTGCAGTCCGGCGCGAAGACGAAGCTCGGCAGTGTCGTCGGCAACCTCACCCCGCAGCTGGCCGAGAGCACCGGCGGCAGCGGCAGTCCGCTGGAGGGCTCCGCGATCACCGGCTACTACCCGCCGACCTCCGACGCCGCCTGGAAGGACTTCCTCGAAGCCACCAAGGGCAACAAGGAGATCGACACCAGTAACGGCGCCAACGGCACGGCCTGGGTGGCGTTCAAGGTCTTCACCGAGGCGGTCAAGAACCTGCCGACGATCTCCTCCAAGGCGCTGGTGGACGAGCTCGACACCACGACGGGCATCGACACCGGCGGCCTGACCCCGCCGCTGACCTGGAAGACGTCGACAGCCCTGTCGATCAAGGGCCTCGACCGCATCCACAACACCACCGCCACCGAACTGACCATCCGCGACGGGAAGATCGAGTGGGCCAAGCCCGGAGCGACCTTCGTCGACGTCCGCAAGGTCCTGACGGCCACGTCGTCCGGCTGAGGAGAGAGCCCGTGCTCGACACCGGTGTGCCCCTGATCGCGACCCACGCCCTGTCCGCCGGATACGGCAGCCAACCCGTCGTGCGCGACCTCGACATCGAGGTCCGCCCCGGCGAGGTCGTCGCCCTGCTCGGGCCCAACGGCGCGGGCAAGACCACCACCCTCCGGGCGCTCTCGGGCAGCCTGGCCCCGATGCGCGGCGAGGTGCGCTGGCTGGGCGAGCCCGGCCACGCACCGCTGCACCGCCGCGCCCGCCAGGGGCTGGCGTACGTCGGCGAGCGGGCGGTCTTCACCCGGCTCGACACCGCGGACAACCTGCGGGTCGGCCGGGTGACGACACAGCACGCACTGGAGCTCTTCCCCGAGCTCGAGAAACGCCTCAAGACCGGCGCGGGCATGCTGTCGGGCGGCGAGCAGCAGATGCTGTCGCTGGCCCGTGCACTGTGCCGGGCTCCCAAGCTGCTCCTCGCGGACGAACTCTCCCTCGGTCTCGCCCCGCTCGTGGTCGACCGGCTCCTGCGCGCGGTACGCGAGGCGGCGGACCGCGGCCTGGGCGCGCTGCTGGTCGAACAGCACGTGCGCAAGGTGCTGGACATCGCCGACCGCGTGTACGTCCTGCACCGCGGCCGCGTCACCATGACCGGCACCCCGAAGGACCTGCGCGGAAACCTGGACGCGATCGAGTCGTCGTACCTCGCCGAGAAGACACCGCAGGAGACAACTCAAGAGACAACTGAAGAGACGACGTACGCAACTGATTGAGGTGAACGCTGTGTCAGGCGCACGCGAGCAGATCCGATCCCTCGTCCCTTCCGGCGACACCTTCGACCAACCCGCCGAAGACCTGAGGGAGTTGCAGCTCGAAGCCGCACGGGAGGCCTTCGCCGCTCACCGCGAGCGCATCCCGCTGCTGCGTACCCGGGCCGAGGAGACCGGCGTACACGAGATCACCGGTCTCGACGACCTCGTGCCGCTGCTGTTCTCGCACACCAGCTACAAGTCGTACCCCGTCTCCCTCATCACCGCCGGCCGGTGGGACCGGCTCCTGCGCTGGTACACGACCGTGTCGGCGGTCGAACCGGGCGACGTCGACATGGGCGGCGTCCGCGACATCGACGAGTGGACCGAACGCATCACCGCCGCCGGCCACCGCCCCTACATCACCAGCGGCACCTCCGGGAAGGTGTCCTTCCTCAACTGCGATGCCGGTGACCTGAGTTTCCTGCACGACATCCTGGAGCACCTCACCTGCTGGCCCGATCCACTCCCGCCGAATCCCACCCGCCGCGGCTACCTGCTGGCCCCGGCGAGCGGACCGATGCGCTCCGTCGACGGCTTCCGGTGGCACGCGGAGGTCTTCGCGCGCCCCGGGCAGACCCATCTGCTCACCGAGGACCCCATGCGGGTGTCCGAGCTGATGAGCAGCGCGCTGCTGCGCCGCCGGATGGCGGAGGGCACCGCGACCCCGCAGGAGATCAGCTCCTTCGATGCCGGGTCCGCGGCCCGTGAGGAGGAGCTGGGCGCGGCGGTCGAGCGGATCGTCGAGGACATCGCCGCGCACCGCGACGAGCCGTTGCTGATCGCCGGGATGAACAACCAGCAGTTCGCGTTGATCCAGGCCCTGCGCGCCCGCGGCGTACCCGACGGCAGCCTCCATCCGGACACGCTGGTGCTCAGCGGTGGCGGCAACAAAGGGCGTGCGCTGCCCGACGACTACCAGGCGCAGTTCGCCGCCTTCTACGACGGCGTACGGCGGGTCCGCAGCTACGGCATGACGGAGCTTCAGGGCTCCTGCCCCTCCTGCGAGAAGGGCAACTACCACGTGCCGCCGTGGGTGATCGCCTTGGTGCTCGACGAGGCCGGCGAGAAGCTGCTCAACCCGGCACAGGGGGTGGTGGAGGGGCGGTTCGCGTTCCTGGACCTCTCCCTGGAAGGCCGCTGGGGCGGGCTGATCAGCGGCGACCGGGTCTTCGTGGACTTCTCCCCGTGCGACTGCGGGAGAGCGGGACCGGTGGTCCTGCCCGACATCCAGCGCTACGGGGACCTCGGCGGCGACGACAAGATCACCTGCGCCGCGACACTCGACTCCTACGTGCGGGGGATGATCCACGGATGAGCGGCACGACGCTCGACGGCACCGCGGCAGGCTCCGTGGCCGTCGTCCACATGGTCCGCGGCGAGATCGACGAAAGCCCACACCTGGACGTCGGCCGATTCTCCGTACCGGCACTCGACCTGGACCGCCTCGTATGGCCACGTACCGAACCCGGCCCCGCCTTCCACGTGCCCGTGGCGGAGATCGTCGACCTGCTGGTGGAGACCGGAGAGGCCCTCAAGGCGGACCGTGAGGGCCTGCTCGCCGAGGCCCTGGACCGGATGGTCCGGGTCAGCCCGCTGCCCGCGGAGGTGCTCGAACGCGCCTACGCCGTGCTGTGGCGCAGTTTCCAGCGCGCCGGCCTGTACGCCCAGGTCGACCTCGAACTCGGTGGTGCGGACGTGCTCGACGGCTGGCGCGAGGTGCGGCTGCCCGGCGACCGGCTCGCGGCCACGCGCGCGTTCCCGCCGCGCCTGGTGCACATCATCGCCGGCAACGCACCCGGCGTCGCCGCGATGTCCGTCGTCCGCGGCGCGCTCACCAAGGGCGTCAACCTCCTGAAGCTGCCCTCCAACGACCTGTTCACCGCGACCGCGATCCTGCGCACCATGGCGGCGGTGGCCCCCGGCCACCCCGTGGTGCGCTCGTTCTCCGCGGTGTACTGGCGCGGCGGCGACGAGCGGGTGGAGAGCGTGCTGTTCCGCCCGCAGTTCTTCGACAAGCTGGTCGCCTGGGGCGGTGAGGCCACGATCAGAGGGGCCCTGAGGTACGTCGGTCCGGGATTCGAGCTCGTGTCCTTCGACCCCAAGACGTCCATCTCCCTGATCGGACGAGAGGCTTTCGCCTCCCCGCGGACGCTGGCCCAGGCAGCCGACGCGGGCGCCGCCGACGCCACTTTCTTCAACCAGCAGGCCTGCGTGGCCAGCCGCTTCCAGTTCGTCGAGGGATCCTGGGACGACGCCGACCGCTACGCCGCCCTGCTGTGCGAACGCCTCGGAGTGGCACGGGAGTTCAGCTCGGCAAGCGGCCCACGGGTCGCCGCGGAACTGCGCGAGGAGATCGACGTCCTGCGGTCCCTGGCGCCCGAGTACCGGGTATGGGGCGGATACGAGGGCCGCGGCCTGGTCATCCGCTCTCCCGAACCGGTGGACTTCCACCCCGACGGAAAGATCGTCGACGTCGTCCCTGTCGGCGCGCTCTCCGAGGCGGTCGCACACGCCGGGGTCGCGACCCAGACGGTCGGCGTCTACCCCGACGCCCGCAAGGCGGAACTGCGCGACGCCCTCGCCTGCGCCGGCGTCCAGCGCGTGGTCTCCCTCGGTGGAGCGGGCGGCATGCCGCCGGGCCTCTCCCACGACGGCTTCTACCCGCTGCAGCGGCTCGTGCGGTGGGTGAACGACGAGTGACGGGTTTTGTCGGCTGTGTGAAAAGGCCCCGTCGTCTCGCGTAGCCACAGCCGCAACTGCAGTTGGGCCAGCAGCATCTGATCGGCGTCATGGAAGTCCAGTCCCGATACCTCCCTGATCCGGCGCAGCCGGTACCGCAAGGTGTTCACATGCACCCGCAGGTGTGCCGCGGCGTCCTCGGCCAGGCTTCCCGCAGCCAGGTAGGCGGCGAGGGTCTCGGTGAGGACGCCGTCGGGTCCGTCGTGCTCCACGAGGCTGCGAAGGGGGCCCGTGGTCGGCGGCAGGCCGAGCGACTGGGCGACGTCGCCGAGGCGATCGAGCAGCACGTGGAGCGCCGTCTCGTCGAGGGTGGCCACGGCGGGCGCCGAGTCCCCGGCACCGCGCAGGGCGCGCAGCACGGCGTCGGCCTGGGCCCGGACGGCGGGCACCCGGCCGGGCTCGACGGCGGGCCCGGCGACCGCGGCCAGATAGTCACCGCCGGGCCCGCCCGGCGACCGGGCGACGAAGTCCGCGGCCAACGAGCGGGCCGCGGCCAGAACCTCGTCCCTTGACTGCTGGGGCCAGGCACCCAGTACGTACACCGCACGGTCACCGCGCACGGTCACCGCCGATGGGCGCACTGCGGAGAGGTAGAGCGTCAGGGCCTCCTCGAGCCGGCGAAGACCGGCGGCCGCGACGGCGGCCTCTGTGGGGGCGGTGTCCGAGGCACCGTCCGAGGGGGCGCCCGGCGGGCACAGGCCCACGGCGATCAGGCACAGCGCCCCGGTGTGCAGTTGCAACTCACGGGCCGCGATCTCCCCGTCCGGGCCCCCGCCGAGCACTGCCGCGGCCAGTTCGTGGCGCCGCTGCCGGGCCCAGGCGGAGCGGTCGGAGCGGGTGTTGGCCAGGTGCAGGGCGACGACCGGGGCGAACAGTTCGAGCCACCGGGTGTGTTCCTCGGGCAGCGGGGCGGTGACGACCGCCCAGACGTAGCCGAGGACTTCGGAGTCGGCGCGTACGGCAATCGCCACCCGGGGTAGAAGGCCCGGTTCGTACGACTCGATGTACACCGGCGCCTTGGAGGAGTGCAGCCGGTCGAAGGCGCCCTGCTCAGCGAGCTTGTGCAGTCGGCTCGGATGCACCGCGCGGCCGAGGATCGTCTCCACCCTCGATTCGTCCGTGTCGTCCTGTCCTGCCGACCAGGCCAGCACCGCCGAGACCGCGTCCTCGATGGTGACCGGGGCCTGGATCATCGCGCTGATGGTGTTGGCCAGTGCGAACAGGTCGCTGGTGGCACCCGCGGGCTCCCACTGCGCCCGCGAGTGGTCCAGCAGGCGCTGCCGCAGGGTCGTCGCGACGTGCATCCAGGAGGCGTCCGGGTTGACCTCGACGACCGGCACCGGGCAGTCGGCGGCCTCGGCGGGGACCGGTCCCTTCACCGCGAGCCCACGCGCGCCGGCGCGCTGGGCGGCGCTGCCGAGGGCGAGCAGCTCCGCCCCCAGGGCCACGCCCACGCACAGCACCAAGCACCCCGCCTCCATTTCATCGGGGTCGGCCGGGTCATGAATGGCCACCCCGGCGAGGGGCTGGTCCGCACCGCCCGGGTCGACCGCGAGCCGCAGCAGGGGGTCGCCGATGTCCTGGACGAGGCGGTGCAGGGTGGGGGCTTGCTCCATGGCGACACCCTAGCCGGATTGTCGTGGACAACCACTCGATGGCCTGAGGATTGATGTCCAGCACAAAAACTGTGGCGGCATGGTCCGGCAGGCTACGGCTCATGGTCGTGAACACGGAGGTACGGGAGCTGACCGGCGTCGAGGAACTGCTGGCGGCGACCGATCTGATCACCGAGGTATGGCAGGCGGAGATACCGCCGGTGCCGTTTCCCTTCATGCGGGCACTCAGCCAGGCCGGGGCACAGGTGCTGGGCGGCCTCGTCGACGGGCGGCTCGCCGGTGTGGCAGTGGGCTTCCTCGGCTCCGACCCGGACGGGACCCTGCTGCACTCGCATGTGGTCGGCGTCGGTAAGGAGTGGCGGAGCACGGGTGTGGGCCGGGCGATCAAGCTCGGTCAGCGCGACTGGTCCCTGGAGCGCGGCATCAAGCGAATGGCCTGGACCTTCGATCCGCTGCGGACCGCCAACGCCTCCTTCAACCTGGCCGGACTCGGTGCCACGGGCGTCTCGTACCACGCGGACTTCTACGGGCAGATGAACGATGCCTTCAACCGCGGGATACCGACGGACCGGGTCCTGGTGCACTGGGATCTGGCGGCAGCCGAGCCCCGCCGCTCGCCCGCTCCGGCCCGTCCCGACAGCGACAGCCCTCTGCTGGATGTCGGCGAGGCGGGCGGACCGGTGCACCGCGCCGTGGGCCCCCGGCCCGGCGAGGAGGTGCGGCTGCGCGTTCCGGCGCCGCTGCCTGATGACGTCTCCCTGGTCCTGGAGTGGCGCCTCGCACTGCGCGAGGCGATGGGGCCGCTGCTGCGGTCCGGATATCGATGGACGGGAGCCGACCGGAACGGCACCTACGTCCTCACGCCTCCCTTGACCTGAAGATCCCGATGAACCCGATGAACCCCATGAACCCCATGAACTCGATGAATCCGAGGGACCAATGAACCTGAACATCGAAGCTGTCGAACTGCGGCGGGTCGCCATCCCGCTGGCGTCCCCGTTTCGCACCTCGTTCAGCACCCAGACCGAGCGCGATGTCCTGCTGGTACGGGTGATCACCGACCGGGCCGAGGGCTGGGCCGAGTGCGTCGCGATCGCCGACCCGCTGTACTCGAGCGAGTTCACCGACGGTGCGCATCGGATCGTCACGGACCATCTGCTGCCCCGCCTGTTCGCCGCCGACCGGCTCAACGCCGATCTGGTGGCCCCGCTGCTGGAGCCGGTACGCGGGCACCGGATGGCCAAGGCGGCGGTGGAGACGGCCGTGCTGGACGCCCAGTTGAAGGCCGCCGGAGTTCCGCTGAGCCGCCACCTGGGGGCGACGGCGACGCATGTCGACTCCGGCGTGTCGGTGAGCATCTACGACGCTGTACCGGAGCTGCTCGACGCGGTGGCGGGTTATCTGGACGCCGGATACCGGCGGATCAAGCTGAAGATAGAGCCGGGCTGGGACATCGAGCCGGTCGCCGCGGTGCGGGAGCGATTCGGCGACGACGTGCTCCTCCAGGTGGACGCCAACTCCGCCTACACCCGCTCCGACGCCCGCCACCTCGCGCGCCTCGACGCGTTCGGGCTCCTCCTGATCGAGCAGCCGCTCGACGAAGAGGACATCGCCGGCCACGCCGAGCTCGCCCGCGTCGTGCACACCCCGATCTGTCTCGACGAGTCGGTCGTCTCCGCCCAGGCCGCGTACGAGGCGATCCGCACCGGCGCCTGCACGATCGTCAACATCAAGCCCGGCCGGGTCGGCGGCTACCTCGAAGCGCGGCGCGTGCATGACGTCTGCGCGGCAGCCGGCATCCCCGTCTGGGCCGGCGGCATGCTGGAGACCGGCATCGGCCGGGCGGCCAACCTCGCCTTGGGCGGCCTGCCCAACTTCACCCTGCCCTCGGACATCTCGGCGTCCGACCGCTACTTCAAGCAGGACCTGACCGAGCCGATCACGATGACCGAGGACGGCCGCATCGAAATCCCGACCGGGCCCGGCATCGGCGTCGCCCCGATCCCCGAGGTGCTGGCGGAACTCACCGTCTCCACAGAGGTTTTCAAGCCGTGACGCTTCTCGACGAACTGACCGCGCGCACCGAGGAGATGGCCCGGGCGACCCTCGACCTGTGCCTGGTGGAGTCGCCGTCCGAGGATGTCGGCCGACTGGCCGAGGCCGCGGAGCACACCGCCGAGCTGGGCACCCGCCTGCTCGGCCGCGCGCCCGAGTGGATCACCGAGCAGGACCGGCCGGCGCTGTACTGGTCGCCGGCGCCGGGTGGCGTGCTGCTGCTCGGCCACCTCGACACGGTGTGGCCGGTCGGCACTCTGGCCCGCTGGCCGAAGCCGTTGCGCACCCGGACCACCCTCAGCTGCCCCGGTGTCTTCGACATGAAGGCCGGGGTCGTGCAGGGCCTGTACGCGATGGCGGCGCTCGGCTCCCCCGCGGGCTGCGGCATGCTGCTGACCACCGACGAGGAGATCGGCTCACCCGTCTCCCGACCGCTGATCGAGAAGGCCGCCGCCCGTGCCGGGGCGGTTCTGGTGCTGGAAGCCAGCGCGGACGGAGCGCTCAAGACCGGCCGCAAGGGCGTCAGCCAGTATGTGGTCCGGGTCTCGGGGCGGGCCGCGCACGCCGGCCTGGAACCCGAGAAGGGCGTGAACGCGTTCCTGGAGCTGGCCGAACAGGCGCGCACCGTCGCCTCGTTCGGCTCCGGCGGGCTCACCGTCACTCCCACCCTCGCCGCCGCCGGCACCACGACCAACACCGTCCCCGCCGAGGCCCACTTCCACGTCGACGCCCGCGCCACCACCCGCGCCGAGCAGGACGCCCTGCACACCCGGATGGCCACGCTGTCCCCGGTGCTGACCGGCGCCCTGGTCACCGTCGACGGCGGCCCCAACCGCCCGCCGATGGAGGCGGACCAGGCCCGGCACCTGCTGGACCTCGCGCGCCTCACCGCCAGGGACCTCGGCCTCGGAGACATCCGCGCGGTCCGTGTCGGAGGCGCGTCCGACGGCAACTTCACCGCCGGGATCGGCATCCCCACCCTCGACGGGCTCGGCGCGGTGGGCGCACACGCGCACGCCGAAGGCGAGTACGCCGTCATCGCCGACATGCCCCGCCGGGCGGCCCTCGTCGCCGGCCTCGTCGCCCGCCTGCTGCCACAGGCGGCAGCTGCGTAACGGGCTGCCGTACGGTCCCCCGGCCGACACACCGAGCGAGGCGCAGCGTGGCCTTCGGCTTTACGGTCGTAGTGCCTTGCGCCGAGACAGGACGGCAGGGCCCGGCGGCCCCGCACACTGCGCCCTGGTCCGGGGCCGCCCATCTCTCTCGGCCGTCGCGTGACGGCTTCGTGCGCGCGACATGCACCAGCATGCTTGCGGGCTGAGGAGGCGGTGGCACAGTGGTCTGTATGTGCGGTCGCTACGCCTCCACTCGCAGCCCCGAGGACCTGGTCCAGCTCTTCCGGGTCACCGACTGGCGTGCCGAGGAGGCACTGGCACCGAACTGGAACGTCGCTCCGACCGACAACGTGTGGGCTGTCCTCGAGCGCGTCCCACGCGAGAAGGACGAGGCCGAAGCGGCGGAGCGTGAGCTGCGGCCGCTGCGCTGGGGCCTGGTGCCGTCCTGGGCGAAAGACCTGAAGATCGGCGCGCGGATGATCAACGCGCGGGTCGAGACCGTGCACGAGAAACCCGCCTTCCGCCGCGCATTCGCCCGCCACCGCTGCCTGCTGCCGGCCGACGGCTTCTACGAATGGGAGCAGGCCAAGGACCCCGCCACCGGCAAGGCCCGCAAACAGCCGTACTTCATCCATCCGGAGGACGAGCAGGTCATGGCGCTCGCCGGCCTCTACGAGTACTGGCGCAACCCGGAGATCCAGCGGGACGACGACCCTGCCGCCTGGCTGGTGACCTGCACCATCCTCACCACCGAGGCCACCGACGCGGCCGGCCGAGTCCATCCCCGCATGCCGCTCGCCCTCCATCCGGACCACTACGACGCGTGGCTCGACCCCCACCACCAGGACCCGGACGACCTGCGCGCCCTGCTCACCCAGCCCGCCGACGGCCACCTGGACGCCCGGCCGGTCTCCCCCTCCGTCAACAACGTCCGCAACAACGGCCCTCACCTCCTGGAGGAGATCGCCGTGTAGGTGTGCGGCGGTCCGCCGTGTCCAGGAATAGCCGCAGGCCCGCCCCGCGTTGCCGCGAGCATGACGACGAACGCGCCGCGACCCGAGGTACTGCGCTACACCGCCTTCTCCAGTGCCCCCGACGGCGGAAACCCCGCCGGCGTCGTTCTGGACGCCACCGCCCTGGACGACAGCGACATGCTGGCCATCGCCGCCGAGCTCGGATACTCGGAGTCCGCGTTCCTGACCGCGCCTCCGGAAGGTCTCGGCGGCCAGGAGGGGCGGGCGTACAGCATCCGTTACTTCAGCCCCAAGGCCGAGGTGCCGTTCTGCGGGCACGCCACCGTCGCGACCGCCGTCGCGCTCGCCGAGCGGATGGGCCCGGGGCAGCTGGTGTTCGCGACGCGGGCCGGCACCGTGCCGGTGGAGGTGACCGAGGAAGGCGGGGCCGTCAGGGCCACGCTCACCAGTGTGGAGCCGCACATCGAGGAGATCGCCGACGCCGACCTCGCGGAGGCGCTCGCCGCACTCGGCTGGCCGGCCACCGATCTCGACCCGGCCTTCCCGCCCCGTATCGCGTTCGCCGGCGCCCGCCATCTCGTTCTCGCGGCGGCGACACGTGCTCGCCTCGCAGACCTCGCGTACGACTTCGCACGCCTCGAAGCCCTGATGCATCAACTGGACCTGACCACGGTCCAGTTGGTGTGGCGGGAGTCGGCCACCGTCTTCCATGTGCGTGACCCGTTCCCCGTCGGCGGCGTCGTCGAGGACCCGGCGACCGGGGCCGCGGCCGCCGCGTTCGGTGCGTACGCCCGTGAGTTCGGCCTGGTCCCCGAGGACGCCGTCCTCACCCTGCACCAGGGCGAGGACCTGGGCCGCCCCGGCGAACTCACGGTGACGCTCCGCGCGGGTGACCCGCGCGTCCGTGTCGGCGGCGCAGGAACCCGCATCGGCTGAGGCGCCGGCCGTGACGGCCACGTCGCGGCCTTGGGCTCCGCCCTCTCCGACGGAGTGGAGTAGGGAGGGCCTCGCATCAACCAGCTTGATCAGCGGCATGAGAAGAGCAGCATCGCGAGCGCCTCGAACGAGGCGTCCGCTATTGCGGTGCGATGGCTTTGAGCCAGTCCTCGACGGCGAGGACATCTGCCCACTGCGGGAAGAGCTTTTCGATGAGCATCGCGTGCACCTCGGGGTCGGTGTCGAGGCAGGCATCCGCCAGGACGGTGAGGCCGAAGTCCAGGTCGATGGCGTGCCACAGGGTGGACAGCACTACAGCGCTGGTGGCGATGCCGGTGAGGACAAGGCTGTCGATGTCGCGAGCTCTGAGTATCAGGTCGAGGTCGCTGCCCGAGAACGCGCTTCCCCGCCTCTTGGTGACCACGACCTCGCCCTGCTGGGGCGCGACGTCGTCATGGATCTCGGTGCCGGGGGCACCCTCGGTGAACAGGCCGGCCCGCACGGCGTTTGTGATCACCTTGTTGCGAGGGCTGACTTCTGGATCACCAGGCCGTAACCCGATCACCACGTAGATCACGGGGATGCCGGCAGCCCGGGCACCGTCGATCGCCCTGCGCAAGCGCGGCAGATATCCGGAACCGTCGTCGGCGATGGCCACGATGTCCCGTTGGACGTCCATCACGAGAAGTGCGCTGTTCGCCATGCTCGCCGTTCCCCTCTCCGTCGGTGTCCTCGCGCGTTCGCCTCACCTCCGTGCCCCTTCTGAGCTGTGTGGCGGCAGTTGGCGAACATGCGCTGCGGCGGACGCGTCCTCGCTGCACCGCACCCGGCGCCGCAACGGCCGCGACACGGGTGGCCTGCCCGTCGTATGCACCGGAAAACCAGGTGCGTACGACAGGCACGCCACCTAGCGTGCAGAGCATGCGCGTTGTTTTCACCAAGGGGCCCGGTACGAGTTACGACATCGCCGTGCACCGCGAGACCGGTGCCGCGCTCGCCCCGCGCAACGGGCCCGGTGGGCATCCGTATCTTCCCCACGACTTGGTGCACTTCCTCGTCGAGGCGGAGGCGGGCATCAAGCTCGGGGTCTACGGGCGGCTGGCCGCCGGTGACAACGGCCTGTTCTGGCCGGCCGACCCCGCGGAGCGCGCCAAGGCCGCCCGGCGTCGCAAGTCGAAGCGAGTGCAGTCGTCCCCTCAGGCGAAGGCCGACACGGCCAGGTCGGAGGAGCTGGCGGGCATCGCCGTACCCGTATGGGAGGTGCGGCACGGCCACGCGCGGGAGCTGCCGGCGTATGCGACGGCGGGGGAGATCCCTTCGGTGGTCGACCGGATCGTGTCCCGGTTCGACGAGTACGCCGACCGCTGGCACACGCTTCCGGTCGGAGGTTCGCTGACCCTGACGTGGTGACGTCGGCTCAGCACACCTCGTCCGACTGCCACTCAATGGGATGGGGAGTTCGACAGCGCGGGTTTGCCCCATCCCTGTGCGACAGACCAGTCCTCAGCCTGCGGTCTTGGTTTTGATGAGCGGCCTGTCCCGCGTGAGCTCCCGGAATCCGACGCTGTAGTAGAGGCCGCGCGCCTGGGGATGCCCCGGCGCACCCAGGCAGGCGACCGTCATATGACTGGCCCCGGCCGCCCGCGCCAGATGCATCCCGTGCAGCAGCATCGCCCGCGCCAGCCCCAGACGCCGGTCGTCCCGAACTCAGCAGTCCTGTTCGCTTCGTCGAGCCACATGATCGTCGAGGATGCCATCGTTCCGTCCGGCGCCTCCACCACGATGTGCAGGTCGCCGCGATACGTCGCCGTCTGCCGGACGCCCTGGTAGGCCTCCGCCGAGTACGTCGAGGGAGCCCAGGCGTCCAGATGGGCCTGGACCGCGGCCTTCGGCCCGGCCTCGTCGGCGGTACGGAACCGGAATCCGTCTGGCAGTACCGGCTGTTCGACGTCGGTGAGGTCCCGCTCGTTGAGCTGGGTCCAGGACCCGGCGTCGCCGAGCGAGGCAGGGTCGGTCTCGTAGCCGTGCGCCGCCCATCGCTTCAGGGCGAACTCATCGGCGGCGCTCGGCATCACCGTACGCTCGGTGCCCGCCGCCGTACCGTCGTACCAGTCGATCACCTCGTCAACCAGCCCGGCGCGGTCGGGATGGACCTGATACGCGAGATAGGCGCCGGTGACGTCCTTCACCGCCCCGTCGCTCCGCCTGACCTGGTGCGGAAGATGGGCGCAGCTGCACGCCACCAGCTCCCCACCGGAGAACCACAGCCGACGCGGCCCGCTCGCGCCGTCGCCGGCGTGTCCCTTGCCCCAGTCCCAGGCCAGCTCGCCGAACGTCGCGTCGCTGTTCACCAGGTCCGGGCGGGTGGCGGTGACACGCTGCGCCAGACCCTGCATGAGCTGCACGTCTGCGGCGGTCGCGGCGGTCAGCAGCACAACACGCGAAGCGCATCGTCGTGGCGGCGGAGCCGATGGCAGACCGGACGGCCATGTCCCGCGGAGCCCTGGCCGACCCGACCTCGAACAGGGACGCGACCCCGACCGCGGCTTCCCCCACCCCCTGGGAGCCGTCCGGTCCGGCCCGGCTCAGGTTGATACCGCTGGGCTGGGTCGGACCGGAGGTCGGGCTGGGGGTGGGACGGGTGCAGCGGACCTGGACGGGGTGGTCGGGATCGACCTAGGTGCCTACACGGTGCAGTTGCCGTTCGACACCTGGAGACCCTTGCCGGCTCCGGCCGTGCGGCTCACGACGCTCGGCAGGCACGCGGCGGGGTCGAGCGTGTAGCCGTAAGGAATGCTGACCGTGGTGTTGGACTGCGGGTTGGGTCCGGCGGGGTGGTTCTCGGTGCCGGGGCTCGACCAGGTCACGTTGTCGAAGACGTTTCCGCTGACCTGCCAGTAGCCGGCCGCGTCCGTGTAGAAGGTGCCCAGGACGTCCTTGGAGTCCTCGAAGTAGTTGTTGTCCACCTTGGCGCGCGCCCCGGCACGTGAGTTGATGCCGGACTCGTTGAGGTTCACGTAGTGGTTGTTGTAGATGTGGGCCGTTCCGCCGCGCAGCAGGGGCGCTCGGGAGTCGATGTTCTGGTAGAGGTTGTGGTGGTAGGAGATGTACCCGTTCGAGAGGTCGCTCTCGCTGGAGCCGACCAGACCGCCGCGGCCGGAGTTGCGCAGGATGCTGTACGACAGCGTCACGTACTGGGTGTTGTCCTTCATGTCGAAGAGGCCGTCGTACCCTTCCGACTCCCCGCCCGACGCCTCCAGGGTCGTGTGATCGACCCAGACGTTACGGACCCCCCTCTCCATGCCGATGGCGTCACCGCCGTTGGAAGTAGGCGATCCCGACTTCTTCACGTTCTTGACCGTCACGTTCTGGATGATGATGTTGCTGGCCTCACGGATGTGAATGCCCAGCTGGTCGAAAACGGCTCCGCTGCCCACGCCGACGATCGTGACGTTGCTGATCTGCTTCAGCTCGAGGACCCCGGCAGCGGTGTTGCAGCTCGCGCCCGACACCTTGGCGGTGTTGGCGTGGTTGATGGTCCCCTCGACCTCGATGATGATCGGCGTGCTGCTGCTGGCTCGGCCGCACAGCGCCGCGTGGATCGCGGTTCCCGTGGTGGCCCGCACCGTCTTGCCGCCGGTTCCACCGGTGGTACCACCGTTCTGGGTCGCGTAACCGGTTGCGGAACCGGTCGCAGCGGATGCCTCCGGCATCGACAGCACGACGCCGACGCCGGCCGCGAGGGCCATCGCCGCTGATGCGGCGGAGAGTCGTAGGGCGGCTCTGCTTTGCATGGATATCTCCTGATTCTTCGTTGACCTGGCCTCAAGTTGCTGCCGCACACGGGCGAAGGATTGTCGGTGGACCGTCAATTCGAGTCGAGTCGGCACCCCGTTGCTCCTCGCTTGGTTCGGGGGTGCTCCTTCTCGATCACCGGGCTGCGGTACGCGGGCGTGGCTTGCCCCAAGTCACAACAAGCCGTCACCGCAGAGAGCGTGAGGGACGGCCGAATGCCTGCTCGTCATGACGTGCACCCTTCGTTCGACGGCACGTCGATGTCGCAGGACAGCCCCGTGCCGGATCGCTGGCGGCTCGTGCACAAGTCGCGGCGTCCACCGCGACAGTCGGCTTTCTCGGGGCGGTCCCCAGCTCCGAGAAAGCGCTTTCCGTTCCGCGACGATAGGGGTCACTCGGCGGCGTGGCAAGGGTCTGGGAAGGCTGGACCATGGAGAAGGGGAATCGTGTGCTTGGTCGCGTGGCGGTGAGTGCTACGGCCTCACGATCATGGTCTTGACGCTCCGGCGTCCGGCGGGTGCGTTGCTCTCGTGAACGCTTGTCTTCTGTGTCGGGCCGTTTTCGCCATAATCAAGCTCTCCAGGCGGCATCGGCCTCGACTGCTCTCCACGTTTCCATACGTGAACTCAGATGATGTACGTGACTACAGGCAGCCCTTCCGAAAGCGCAGGACCGTCGGCATCCCCCGTATCCATCTCGCGCAGAACCTCACGCCAGAGCGGACGACACTTCGGCAGGAGAGACGGGAATCAGCTGCTCCGCCCAGATGACCTTGCCCTCGCGGTTGTGCCGCGTGCCCCAGTGTTCGGTGAGCTGGGCGACGAGGAGCAGGCCGCGGCCGCCCTCGTCGAAGACCCGGGCGCGGCGCAGGTGCGGGGAGGTGCTGCTGGCGTCTGACACTTCGCACGTCAGGGCGGATTGAAGAATCATCCGCAGTTGGATGGGGCTCTTGCCGTAGCGGATGGCGTTCGTCACCAGTTCGCTGACCACGAGCTCGGTGGTGAAGGCCAGTTCTTCCAGACCCCAGGCGATCAGCTGATCGGATGCGTGGACGCGGGCCTCGGAGACGACGGTCGGGTCGCTGGGGAGGTCCCATGTGGCGACGTGATCGGCGTCAAGAGCTGAGGTTTGTGCCACGAGGAGGGCGACGTCGTCAGCGGGGCGGCTGGGCAGCAGTGTGGAGAGCAGTTCGTCGCAGGTCTCCTCGAGGGACGCCGGCGCTCGGGCGAGAACGCCGCGCAGCAGTGCGAGGGCGGTCTCGAGGTCACGAGAGCGGCTCTGGACGAGGCCGTCGGTGAACAGCACCAGCCGACTGCCCGGTGCCAGTTGGAACTGGGCGGTTTCGAAGGGGAGCCCACCCAGGCCCAGGGGTGGGCCGATCGGCAGTTCCGGGAGTTCGACCGTGCCGGATCCGGGGGCATCGTCGTCAGCGGTCGGGGGAGTCACCACGGCCGGCGGAAGGTGTCCGGCGCTGGCCAGGGAGCAAGTGCGGGAGACAGGGTCGTAGACCGCGTACAGGCAGGCCGCGCTGATCTCGTCCGTATCCCGTTCCTCCTCGCGCTGCAGGCGGATGACCACGTCGTCGAGGTGGGTCAGCAGTTCGTCGGGTGTCAGGTCGATGTCCGCCAGGGTGCGGACGGCCGTCCGTAGTCGGCCCATGGTGGCCGCGGCATGCAGGCCGTGACCGATCACGTCGCCCACGACGAGAGCGACGCGGGCTCCGGAGAGCGGTATCACGTCGAACCAGTCGCCACCCACCCCCGCTCGCGATCCGCTGGGCAGGTAGCGCGACGCCGTCTCGACGGAGGACTCCTCCGGCACGTGGTGCTGCAGCAGGCTGCGTTGGAGGGTGAGAGCGGTGGAACGCTCCTGGGTGTAGCGACGGGCGTTGTCGATGTTCATCGCCGCTCTGGACGCGATCTCCTGGGCCAGCAGCAGCTCGTCGTCATCGAAGGGCTCCGCCGATTGACGGCGGACGAACTGTGCGAGTCCCAGCGGGCTTCCGCGGGCCCACAGCGGGACCAGGAGTATGGAGCGCAGGCCCATGGCCCGCAGGGCGAGCTCGTGGTCCGCCGACATCGCCAGCCATGGGGGGATGTCGTCGGCGGTGATGCGGAGCCGGAACGGTTGTCCGGTGGCCAGTACGCGAGCCGGCTCCGAGCCTTCCGGGTAGGTGTGCGTCTGCCCTGTGGCGACTGCCGGGTCAGGGCAGCTGTCCGAGACAGCGTGGGCGATGCGGCGGAGCGTCGCAGGATCGGCCACGGGGTACGTCCCCTCCTCTTGGAGGGCGGAGCAAAGGAGGTCGACGGTGACGAGGTCGGCGAGGTGGTCGGCACCGACGTCCGCCAGTTCCTGCGCGGTGCGGGTGGTGTCCAGGGTGGTCCCGATCCGTGTCCCGGCCTCGTTGATCACGGTCAGCCGTCGTTGCAGCCAGCGGTCGCGTTCCCTCTGGTAGGCCGCTACAGCCTGTTCCGCCGTGCGATCGGCGTACTCGAAGCCCATCGCGCTCAGGATGACCGTCGCCTCGTTGGCCAGCTGTTGGGACCCGGCGACACGGGCTGTCTCTGCGTAGAGCTGATCAAGCAGACCCGCGTGGACGAGCCGATAGACGCGAAGGAGCTGGCTGATCGGCACCCCGTGCTCAGCGAGTCGGCAGGCGAACTCGATGGCGGCGGGTGGCGTCGTGACCTCGGTCATATCAAGGCCGCGCTCGAGGAAATCCAGAACGGTGGCGATGTGTTCGGACAACGCCACCGGCGCCACGGCGGCGACGTCCTCGTACTTCCACACCTCGGGAAGCTCGCTGAGCAGGTGTTCCAGCACCACGTCGCCCAATTGATCAGCTCGGGGTGCGAGGCCCCGAGCGAGATCGCTGAGGAAGACATGGGCGTCGGTTCCCATAACCAAAAGGTACCGCCGCCCTGGCCGACGGGCTGTGCCGCGGATTCCGGTGGACGCGCTCACCCACCGCCGGCCAGGGCGGTCAGCCGTTCACGAGGTGCTACCGGCGCGGCGGAGGACCGGGCGCAGTGTCTCGATGACGCCCGGGTCGTCCACCGTGGAGGGGATGGGTTCGTCATGGCCATCGGCGATGCCGCGCATGGTTTTGCGCAGGATCTTGCCCGAGCGGGTCTTGGGCAGGGCGGCGACGACCGCGACGTCCTTGAGGGACGCGACGGCGCCGATGCGTTCGCGTACGAGTCGGACGAGTTCGGCCTCGACCTGGCTCGGTTCCCGGTCGCTGCCGGCTTTCAGGACGACGAAGCCGCGCGGGATCTGTCCCTTGAGTTCGTCGGCGACGCCGATGACGGCGCATTCGGCGACGTCGGGGTGGGCGGCCAGGGCCTCTTCCATGCTGCCGGTGGACAGCCGGTGACCGGCGACGTTGATGACGTCGTCGGTGCGGCCCATGACGAAGACGTAGCCGTCGTCGTCGATGTGGCCGCTGTCGCCGGTGAGGTAGTAGCCGTCATAGGCGGAGAGATAGGAGGCGACGTAGCGGTCGTCGTCGTTCCAGAGCGTGGGGAGCGCGCCGGGCGGCAGGGGCAGCTTCACGACGATCGCGCCGTCGACGCCCGCGGGCACCGGCTCGCCCGAGGGGTCGAGGACGCGGACGTCCCAGCCCGGCAAGGGGCGGGTCGGGGAGCCGGGCTTGAGGGGAGCGGCCTCGATGCCCACCGGGTTGGCGACGATGGGCCAGCCGGTCTCGGTCTGCCACCAGTGGTCGATCACCGGGACGCCCAGCAGGGCACTCGCCCAGTGATAGGTCTCGGGGTCGAGTCGCTCGCCGGCGAGGAAGAGATGGCGCAGGTGGGAGAGGTCGTAGTCGGCGGTGAGTGTCCCCGTGGGGTCCTCCTTGCGGATGGCCCGGAAGGCGGTGGGCGCCGTGAACATGGTCTTGGCCCGGTATTCGGCGGCGACGCGCCAGAACTGGCCCGCGTCCGGAGTGCCGACCGGCTTGCCCTCGTACAGGACCGTCGTCGCGCCGGCCAGCAGAGGCGCGTAGACGATGTACGAGTGCCCGACGACCCAGCCGACGTCGGAGCCGGTGAACATCGTCTCGCCCGGGCCCACGTCGTACACGGCGCCCATCGACCAGTTCAGTGCGACCGCGTAGCCGCCGCAGTCACGCACGACTCCCTTGGGCTTTCCGGTCGTTCCGGACGTGTAGAGGATGTAGAGGGGATCGGTGGCGGGGACGGGAACGCAGTCGGCCGGCGGCGCGGCGGCGACCAGCTCGGCCCAGTCGAGATCGTCCGGCCCCAGCGCGGCCGGCTCCTGCGGGCGTTGCAGGATCACGCTCTTCTCCGGCTTGTGGACGGCGAGCTCGATCGCCTGGTCCAGCAGCGGCTTGTACGCGATGACCCGCTTGCCCTCGATGCCGCAGGAGGCGGAGACGATCACCTTGGGGGCCGCGTCATCGATGCGGAGGGCGAGCTCGCGCGGGGCGAATCCGCCGAAGACGACCGAGTGGACCGCGCCGATCCGTGCGCAGGCCAGCATCGCGACCGCTGCCTCGGGGACCATCGGCATGTAGATCACCACCCGGTCGCCGTGTCCCACGCCGAGCTGTGCGAGCGCTCCGGCGAAGACCGCCACCTCGTTCCTCAGCTGCTCGTAGGTGTAGGTGCGGCGGGTGCCGGTCACGGGGGAGTCGTAGACGAGCGCGGGTTGTTCGCCGCGGCCGGCCTCGACGTGCCGGTCGAGCGCGTTGAAACAGACGTTGAGCCGCCCGTCGGGAAACCAGCGGTAGAAGGGGGCGCCCGAGGAGTCCAGGGCGCGTTGCGGAGTGACATCCCAGTCGATGCCCTCAGCCGCCTTCAGCCAGAAGCTCTCCGGGTCCTCGGTACTGGCACGGAAGACATCCTCGTACGTTCCCATCGCGCACTCCTTCGTGGCATCGCGGGACGGTGGTGGTGCTGCGTGCGGAAACAGTGTCGGACACAACTACCGCATGCCGCTCGGCATGGTCGAGCAGGATGCCGGAGACCGGCGGACCGGTCACCGGCATCGCGGTGGTGGGGGCGGTCTGGCCGGCAGACGCCACCCCGCCGTCAGACGCAGCTGCTGCTCACGCGCCGAGGTGCTTCCGGAGCCACTGGCCCATCTGCTGGATCGCCTGGTCCACCTCGGGTACGCGCCCGGCGCCCAGGACGAAGGAGTGCTGGCCTTCGGGCATCGGGTGGACCTCGGAGGTGACCTTGAAGTCCGCGAGGCGGCGGCCGAGCTGGGCGCCGTCGTCGGCGAGGGTCTCGTACTCCCCGTAGTGGACGGTGGTCGGGGGCAGGCCGGTCAGATCGGCGTTCGCGATGCTGATCGCGGGGTCGGTGAAGTCCAGCGTGGGGTCCTGCAGCCAGGCTCCTCGGAAGAGTTCGAGGGTGTTCCTGCTGAGCATCTTGTCGTTGTCTTCGTTCTCGTCCACCGACGGGTTCTGGATGGTGAGGTCGGTCCAGGGCGAGACGCTGACGATCGCGCCCGGGGTGGCTTCACCCTTGGCGAGCAGGCGCAGCGGCAGCATGACCGCGAGGGTGCCGCCGATCGAGTGGCCGGTGCTGCCGATGTTGCGCGGCTGGTAGCCCTGGGAGAGCAGCCACCGGTAGGCCGTCTCGGCGTCGTCGAGCTGCGCCGGGTAGGGGTGCTCGGGCGCCAGGCGGAAGTCCACGACGAGGGAGCGGGCGCCGGCCGCCTTGGCGATGTGGCCGGCGGTCTTGCGGTCGGAGTGCATGGAGGCGGTGACGGATCCGCCGAAGTGGAAGTGGAGCAGCGCCTTGTCGGGGTCGGCGCCCTCGGGGATGGCCCACAGCGCGGGGACGCCGTTCGCGTCGACCTCGGCGTAGGTGACGCCCTCCGGCTCGGTGGACGCCTTGTGGTTCGAGTCGACGATGTCGCGGACGATGCCCAGGTCGAGGCCCGGTACCGACGACTTCGCGCTCACACTCGCGAGGAACTCCGCGAACTGCTGTGCTTCTGGGCTTACTCCCATGGTGGTGCTCCTTCTCAGGCGGGTGCCGTGCCGGTTCCCTCGCGGCAGCCGGGTTGATGTGCTGGCCATGACGCTATTGGCTGAGTGTAAGAAAGTAAACTCAGGTAGGGGTGAAATCACCCCGGGAGGGCTGTGCTGCTGTGCTGTAGTCGTGCATCCGCCACGGAACCGGAGGGTGAGATCGGCGGACGCTCACTCCGGCATCAGTTCGGCCGTCCGGTCGGCGACCTCGTGCCGTAGAGCGGTCCACAGGGCGCGTACGGCGGGGTGCGTCACGGCCTCGCGGCGGACGGCCAGGGTGATGGGGAGCCGGATGTCGATCTCGTCGGCGAGCAGCCTGCGCAGGTTCGTCCGCTGGGTCAGGAAGGCCGGCAGGACGCCGATGCCGGCCCCCTGCTGGGTTGCTTCGAGCTGGGCGAAGACGTTCGTCGAGGAGAACGCCGGGGTCATTCCGGGAAGGTGGCGCTCGATGTCGAGGTCGCCGACCTGCAGCATCGACTCGATGTAGAAGATGAGCGGGTGCTCGCGCAGTTCGGCCACCGTCTCCGGCCGGCCGTACTGCCTGAGGTAGTCGTCACAGGCGTAGAGCCCCAGCGTGTAGTCGGTGAGGTGCTCGGTCACCAGGCGGCTGCTGGAGGGAACGCCGATGACGAGCGCGAGATCGAAACCGGACGGGCGGAGGGTGAGCTGCCGTGTCGCGGTGATGAGTTCCACCTGGAGCCGGGGGTGCCTGCGGCGCACTCGTACGAGGGCGGGGGTGGCGAAGGCGGTGCCGAAGCCGTCGGGCGCGCTGACGCGCACCGTGCCGTGCAGGGACGGCGAGTCCTGACCCGCCACGGTGTCGACGACGCGGTCGATGGCCTCCTCGATCGCGCGTGCGTTCTCCGAGACGGCTCGTCCGATGTCCGTCAGCGTCCATCCCTCCGTGCCCCGTTCGATGAGGCGCAGGCCGATGCTCTTCTCCAATGCGGCGATACGGCGTGACACGGTGGTGTGGTCCACGCCGAGGGCGTCGGCGGCTGTGACCAGGCGTCCGGTACGGGACAGCGCGAGCAGGTAGCGCAGGTCGTCCGCGCGGAGTTTGCGTGGATCGACGGATCGATGGGAGCCGGTCGGATGCGGGGCGGGGTTCTCGTCCGGGGAGTGGGAGTGCACGGCTCGACGCTATCTGCATTCCTGCACAGCGGGTGTGCGCTATTGGTGGTTGATTGCACACGGCGCGGGACCGCACAGTCGGGGCAGCGGGCGCGACATGCACCGCCGTTCTTGCTGAGAGGGCCGCCATGGTTGCCAGCATTTCCCTCCCGCGGATCCTGCGCGTCGGCGGCGGCGCCGTCGGTGAGCTGGGCGACGTCGTCCGGGGGCTGGGCCTGCGCCGCCCCCTGCTGGTGACGGACGGGTTCCTCGCCGGGACCGGTGCCGCGGAGCGACTGATGGCGACGCTGAGGGATGCCGGACTGCGGCCGCAGCTGTTCGCCGGCACCGTCCCGGATCCGACGACCGACTCGCTCGACGCGGGCCTGACCGTGCTGCGGGAGCACGGGGCGGACTCGGTGATCGGATTCGGCGGCGGCAGCCCGATGGACACCGCCAAGGCCCTCGGCCTGCTGGGCGTCCAGGGCGGGCAGATGCGGGACTACAAGGCCCCGCACACCAACCTCGGCCCGGCGCTTCCGGTGATCGCGGTCCCGACGACCGCGGGCAGCGGCTCGGAGGCGACCCAGTTCACCATCATCACCGACAGCGCCACGGACGAGAAGATGCTCTGTCCGGGGCCGGCGTTCCTGCCGGTCGCCGCCGTCGTCGACTTCGAACTGACGCTGTCGATGCCGTCCCGGCTGACCGCCGACACCGGCGTCGACGCGCTCACTCATGCCGTCGAGGCGTACGTGAGCCGCAAGGCCAATCCCTTCTCCGACGGCCTTGCCCTGAACGCGATCCGGACCATCGGCCAACACCTCCGCCGCGTCTACGCCGACGGGGAAGACCGCGAGGCTCGCGAGGCGATGATGCTCGCCGCGACCCAGGCCGGCATCGCCTTCTCCAACTCCAGCGTGGCGCTCGTGCACGGCATGAGCCGCCCGATCGGCGCCCACTTCCACGTCGCCCACGGTCTGTCGAACGCGATGCTCTTCCCCGCGGTGACAGCGTTCTCCGTGCCCGCCGCCGCGAGCCGGTACGCCGACTGCGCCCGCGCCCTCGGAGCCGCCACCGACGGCGACAGTGACGCCTGGGCCGCCGACAGGCTCGTGGAGGCGCTCCGCGCCCTGTGCCAGGATCTTGAGGTGCCCACCCCCCAAGCCCACGGCATCGACAAGGACGAGTGGTTCCGCCTGTTGCCCCTCATGGCCGAACAGGCGCTCGCGTCCGGATCCCCCGCCAACAACCCCGTCGTACCCACCGCGGACGAGATCCAGGATCTCTACGCGCAGATCTACGCCTGACACCCGGCGAGTGAGGAACGTCATGGCCACGACAGCCAGGTCCGCGGATGACGAGATGATGAGATGACGACCGATGACTGATACCGCTGCGGTCGAGATTCTCGCCGACGTCCATCGAGGCGTCGGCCGCATCCTGCTGAACCGCCCCAAGGCGCTCAACGCCCTGACGACAGGCATGGTCGTCGCCATCGACCGTGTGCTCGCCGAGTGGGAGCACACACCGCTGTCCGCTGTGGTGCTTGCCAGTACCAGCACGAAGGCGTTCTGCGCCGGTGGAGACATCCGCACGATCCGAGAGCACAGCCTCGCCGGGGATGCCGAGGCCAGTGAGCTGTTCTTCGCCTCCGAGTACCGGCTCAACGCCCGGATCGCCGAATATCCGGTGCCGGTCGTGTCGCTCATCGACGGCCTGTGCATGGGCGGCGGCCTCGGTCTGTCCATCCACGGCAGCTTCCGCGTCGTCACCGAGCGCGCGGTGCTGGCGATGCCCGAGACCGGGATCGGGTTCTTCCCGGATGTCGGGGCAAGCTACTTTCTGCCGCGGTTGCCCGGCGCGCTCGGCATGTACCTGGGACTGACGGGGCATCGGCTCGACGCGGCCGACGCCCTGTACACGGGGCTGGCCACGCACTTCGTTCCCGCGGACGCGCTGGAGGGGGTCGCGGATGCCCTGGCCGACAACCCCGGCGACCCTGTGGACATCGTCCTCAACCGCCTCGCCGGCCGTTCCCCGGTGGCGGAGAGCGGACTGGCGGAGGTGCGCGGGGATGTGGACTGGGCGTTCGGCGCGCCGTCCCTCGGCGAGATCGAGAAACGCCTGCGCCACCTCGACACCCCCTGGGCGGCAGCCGCGCTGGCCGCCCTGGAGTCCGCGTCGCCGCAGAGCCTGGAGATCACTCACGCCCTGCTGGCCCGGGGCAGGCAGCGCACGCTGCGCGAGTGCCTCGGCGCCGAACTCGCCCTCACGCGCACGACCATCTGCACGCCGGACTTCCTGGAGGGGGTTCGTGCTGCCCTGGTCGACAAGGACCGCACGCCCAACTGGCAACGTGCGACGCTCGGAGGCCGGACGCTGCCGTCCTGAGCAGGTCCACCGTGAGCAGGACATTGCCTCGCGCAAGGGGCTGGTCGTGCAGGAGGGGCGCGCTTCAAGGAGACGGGAGCGCGGGCCCGCCGACCAGGTTGTCACGGAAGCGGGAGCGGAAGGCGCTCTGACTGTAGTCAGTCATGCGTGCGACATGAGAGTCGAGAGCTGCGCGCCGTAGGTGCGTCTCCCCGACCCGGGAAGTCCTCGTGTCTCTGCCTGGGCGGGCTCCCGCAGGTGTGGCGCCTCGTCCGCCGTGATCACACCCCCGACACGCAACGGGTGCGGGAGCTTGACCACGGCTCGGGTTCGGGGCGGCGTAGAAGCGTATGGCGCGCTGTATCGCGAGCCATATGGCCCGCGAAATGGCACCGAGACGCCTACAGTTGCGGCTCTCCGCGGCCGGCACCGCCTCAGTCGTTGTCGGGCACCATCGAGACCACGACCTTGCCGGCCTTGGTGCGGCCCTGCTCGACGTGCGCCATCGCCTCGAGCGTCTGGTCGAACGGGAAGGTGCTGTCGATGACCGGGTGGAGCTTCCCGCTGTCGTAGAGGGCGCCGAGTTTGCGCAGCTGGGAGCCGTTGGCCTGCATGAAGAAGAACTCGTAGCGCACGCCCAGCGCCTTCGCCTGCTTGCGGATCTTGCGGCTGAGCGTGTTCATGACCAGGCCCATGAAGGAGGGGGCGCGGAGCTGCTTGGCGAAGCCGGCGTCCGGCGGGCCGACGACGCTGATGGCCAGGCCGCCGGGCTTCAGCACGGTCAGCGACTTCTCGAGGTTCGCTCCGCCCACGGAGTCCAGCACCAGGTCGTAGCCGGACAGCACCTTCGAGAAGTCTTCCTTGGTGTAGTCGACGACGACGTCGGCGCCGAGGCTCCTGACCAACTTCTCGGTGTCGGTGGTCGTGGTCGTCGCCACTGTGGCGCCGAGGTGCTTGGCGAGTTGGATGACTGTCGAGCCGAGGCCGCCGGCGCCGGCGTGGATGAGCACCTTGTGACCCGGCTTCACGTGGGCACGGTCGACGAGGATCTGCCAGGCGGCCAGAGCCACCAGCGGCACGGCGGCTGCCTCCTGGAGGGTGAGGGAGGCCGGCTTGGGCGCGACATCGTCCATGTCGATCGCGATGAACTCCGCGAAGCCTCCGATCCGCAGGTCGCGCGGACGGGCGTAGACCTCGTCGCCGGCCTTGAGACCGTGCACGGCGGAGCCGACCCGCGTCACGACGCCGGCCACGTCGTGACCGAGCACGAACGGAAGCTTGTACTTCAGGAGCTGCTTGAACTCCCCGTTGCGCACCATTTTGTCCAGCGGGTTGATACTGGCGGCGCTCACTTTGACCAGGACGTCGCGGTCTCCGACGGTGGGCTCGGGTACCTCCGCGGCGCGCACGCCGTCCTTGCCGTACTTCTCGACGACGAATGCCTTCATGTCGGCCGCCTCTCTGTGTGCGTGTTCCGGTGGTCGATGTGATTCTTCGCGCAGGTCCCCCTGCGCGCCCGTTTGTCGCGTGCGGCCGGGTTGATGTGCTGGTCATGACGCTACCGACTGAGTATAGAAAAGTAAACTCAGAGGGGGTTGGGGTCACCCCCGTGGATGCGAGGACTGAGGCTCTTCAGGACGCCGGCATCGCTTCAGCGACTTCGAACGCGTCCTCGGTTGTCCTCGTCACGCCCAAGGGAACGGATCTGGTCCCGGCCGTGATGGGGGTGCTGGAGTGGGGTGACCGTCACCGCGCCGACCCGGAGGGGCCGGTGGTACTGGCGCGACATCGCGGATGCGACGCGCAGGTCGACGTCCAGATTCGCTGTGAGCGGGCCACGCCGTGCAGGCGGAAGACATCGAGAGCGTTCCCGGCCCGGCATTTCGTATGAGGCCCGCCGGGTGAGTTGAGCGCGGTTGCGTCAGGAACTCGTCGTGGGCTCGGTCTGGCGGTGGGCTCAGCCTCCGGGGGTGTGCCCACTCCCTCTGTCACGGGCCTGGTCAAGGCGGACCCTTGGTGCGGTTGCCGCAGCGGGACATGGAGCACCGGCGGCGGTTGTCGGCGGGGGAGCGCGGTCCAGGGGGCGCAGGGCGCACATGTCCGCGCTGCGGACGTGCCCGCGGCGGATTTCGGCGGAGCGGAGCGGATCGACGGCGTCCTGGGCGATCGGTGCCGCCGCTGCTGTGGCATCGGTGGCGATGCTCGTGGTGGCGGCGGGCTCCAGGCGTCCGGCCGTGATGGCTGTGTGCAGGGCGGGTGAGGGGCTCGGCTGCTGCTGGGTTCAGGATTGTGACGTCGCTGGATGCGGGTAGTCGGCCGCCGACGGCCGCGAGTACGGCTAGGTCGGTCCGTGGAAGCCAATCCCCTTGACGGGCCAACGACCCCTTAACGACGTGGTGTTGGGCCCCAATCACGTAGCTTGTGTTCAGGATTCCGGTCAAGGCCCCTGCGGTGCAGTCAGGGCTTCGTGGGTCGACTCAAGGATCTTCTCCGACAGTTCGGTGCCTGCTGTGGCCCGGGCGAGCAGGATCGCGCCGACCAGAGTGGCCACCATGGGAAGGCCGTCGTTGGCGTCGGTGGACATCCACGCGGCGAAGTCCTCGACTCCGGCCGCGTAGGTTTCGCGCACCTCCCCGGCTGTGGGCTGGCGAGCCATGTCCCCGGCGAATCCCGCGGTGGGACATCCGGTGCCGGGCTGGTCACGGTGCTCGGCCGACAGGTAGAAGTCGACGAGGGCGCCGCGCGCGGTGTCGTGATCGCCGTGGGTCGTGTCGAACGACTCCAGGAGCAGGTCAAGGTCCCCGAAGGCGGCTTGAGCCGCCTCGGCCACCAGGGCCTCCTTGGAGGGGAACTGCTTGTAGAAGCCGCCCGTGGTCAGCCCGATGGACTTCATCAGATCGGCGACGCTGATGCCGTTCACGCCGCGCTCCCGGAAGAGCTGGGAGGCCGCGGCGACCGCACGCCTGCGGTTCTCGAGCGCTTGTGCCTGCGAAACGCGACTCATCAGTCACCTGCCCACGTTAGATACCAAAGTACATCTATCATATGCGAAGTGCGGGGCAATCGGGCGGCCGGTCGCGGCGCCCCCGTTCTGTCCCGGCAACCCGCTCAACGACATCGCGGAGGGCGACACCCACGAGCTGCACCCGGCACTCGTACGCGCCCTCGCCCCCCTCGACCACGGGCGGACCTGAGCGGTCTGCCCCCGACCCTCGTCTCCTGGGGAAGGTGCGAGGTCCTGGCCGGCGAGGACGAGGAGTTCGCCGCCCGCGTCAAGGACGCCGGAATCGACACGGCGGCCGTGGTGGTCCCCGGAGGCGAGCACTCCTACTTACGGTGCCGGCCGCATTCCGGAGGTCGACGCCGCCATCGCACAGATGGGCGCGTGGGTCCGGGAGAAGACGAAGATCTGACCGAGCGGTACGGGCGCGGCAGTTGCAGGATCCGCGCGCCTGCCGGATCGGGACGGTGGACGGACGCCGACATGGGCTGCTGCGGCGCTCAGGTACGCGACGCACGCGACCTCGTCCCGGTCCGGCAGGCGGCATAGTCCCGGTCCCCAAGGCGACGGTCGAGACGACCGACCACGACGGCGGGCTTCGCCTCCGCGCGCGCACCGCCATGCGCGACCAAGCTCGCCGACTCTCGGGTCGCCGACCGGGAACGAGTATCCGTCACGTCCGGTCGGCAGTGACGTCGCCGCAGCCGTCGAGGACGTACTCGGCATCGAGCGCGGTGACGCGCCCGTGGGCCGGGGACGGGACGCCGGAGTCGTACGCCAGCGGCCGTCACCGAGCAGCCGGTGACGTTCCGGACGGTCGAACGCGACGACGACACCGCGGTGGTCCTCTTCTCTCCAGTCCTGGACCCGGTTCAAGGCCCGTACCGCTCGTGCACATCCCGCCACGGCGCACGTGTCACGGTCTGCGCTGCATGCCGTCGATCGACGCCGGCGCGCAACAGCCGCCGACGTGGGTGGCTGGTCGGACATAGCGAGCACGGTGCGCCCCATCATGCGGTCCAACTCCGCCGCCGTTGCCCCTCAGGCGCCGTCCCGCCCGCGACCGCGGGGGCGATGGCTCACGACCGGAGACGGGCGCCTGTTCCCAGCCGGGCGGTGACTTCTCGGGGAGTGAGAGTTGAGTGCTCCGCGGAGCACTCGACGACGACGCGGACGGGGGCGTCGCACTCGGTGTGGCGGACGTCCAGTAGAGGACCCTCGGAACCGAGGGTGTACGCCTCGCCCCACTGGGTCAGTGCCATCAGGACGGGCCACAGGTCCCAGCCCTTGCGGGTCAGGCGGTATTCGTTGCGGGACCGGCTGCCGGGCTCCCGGTAGGGGACGGCCTTGAGGATGCCGGCCGACGTCAGCTTGCGGAGGCGGTCGCTGAGGACGGCCTCCGACAGGCCGATGTGGCGGTGGAAGTCGTCGAAGCGGCGGACTCCGTTGACGGCGTCACGCAGGATCAGCAGCGTCCATTTCTCCCCGATCACGTCGAGCGTGCGCTGGACGGGGCAGTTCTCCGTGCTCGCCTCAAGCCACTCCATCCAGCCATCGTAAGGGTCTGGCTTCGTCATTGACAGTCAGGCGGCCAAAAGTCTAGCTTCGCTTGAAAAAGTCAGCTGGGAGTCAGAGGGAAGGGCGCTGGACCGTGGGGCGAACGCGTACGTATCACTGGGACGATCCCGCGATCTCAGCGGAGGCCGCCGGGCGTATGGCCGGCATCGACTTCCTGCGCGAGGTGCAGGCGGGGCGGCTGCCGAGGGCGCCGATCAGCCACACCGTCGACTTCGCCCTGGACGAGGTGGCGCCCGGCAGGGCGGTCTTCTCGCTGACACCGGGGGAGGAGCACTACAACCCGATCGGCAGCGTGCACGGCGGCATCTTCGCCACCCTGCTCGATTCGGCGGCGGGCTGCGCAGTCCAGTCCCTCCTCCCGCAGGGCATGGCGTACACCTCGCTCGATCTGACCGTGAAGTTCCTGCGACGGGTCACCGTGGACACGGGCCCAGTGCGCGCCATTGGCACGGTCGTCAGCCAGGGCCGCCAAACCGCCCTGGCTCAGGCCCAGTTGGTCGACGCGAGAGACCGTCTCCTCGCCCACGCCACCAGCAGCTGCATGCTCTTCCCGGTACCCGCCCCTCGGGTGTGACTCGGCAGGCGGAGACTCGGCGGTGGGGCAGTCGGGGCGACAGGGAGTGCATCGATGTTCCGCTCGACGGCGGCCCGCTGCCCCTGGGTGACTCGTCGACTGTGAGGCTGGTTGGTGCGTGTCACAGCCGTGCTCAGGCGCCCGGGGAGACGTGTCCCTCGGGCGCCGGGTGCTCTGATCAAGTGGCGTGGACGGGGTGGCCGGTGTAGCGGGCTGCGCCGCCACCGCGGAAGGTGTCGGGGTCGGGAGTGTTGGCGCGTACGCGCTCGACGAGGTCAGGGTTGGGAGGCCCATGGTGTCGACGGTGATGACGTCCGCGAGGCCGTCTTCGACGTCCTTGGCGTGAGTGGCGAGGTCGGGCGCCGGGCCGGTTGAGAAGCAGTGCGGTCGGTCAGGGCTAGCGGAGGGTGTGGAGCGGTTCGTCGTCGTCGCCGTGGCCTATGTACGAGGGCGAGTTCAGGTGCCGGGACCGTGTCAGCCGTCACTGATGAAAGCCCGATGCTCACCCGTCGCCGCTGTCGATTCTTTGGATTATGTTCGCAATACCATAGACTGGCTGAGTCGGTGAAGGGCAACCGGTCCTTCCGGCCGGCGAAGGAGCGTGTGCTGTGGTGCGGTACGGAAAAGAGCACAAGTCGGAGACGAGGCGGCGGATCATCGAGGTGGCGGGCCGCCGGTTCAAGCAAGACGGTATCGACGGCTCCGGGGTCTCGACGCTCATGAAGGACGCGGGGCTGACCAACGGGGCCTTCTACGCTCACTTCGCATCCAAAGACGACCTCGTCACCACGGCAATCGCCGACCAGTTGAAGGCGCAGGCCGAGGAGGTCGTCGCGCGGGCCGCACCCGGCCGTGCCGGACTCGAGCAGATTGTGCGCGGATACCTTTCGCCCCAGCACCGGGAAAGGCTTGGCGACGGCTGCCCCAACGCCGCTCTGCTCGACGAGATCGGGCGCTGCACCGACACGACCAGGCAGGCGTACACCGACGGCGTGCTGATCCTCATCGACGGCATTGCCGCCCGCATGGCGCCCGAGGCCCCGTCCTCCGCACGCGTGAAGGCGCTCAGCCTCCTCGGCCTGATGGCCGGGACACTGCAGCTCTCCCGCGCCTTGACCGACACTCAGCTCGCCAAGGAACTCCTCGATCAGGGGATAGACAACGCCCTCGCCCTGTTGGATGCCGGGCAGCGCGTCTGACGCACCACAACCCTGGACTCAGGTTGTGGCTCTCGGAGGAACGCCCCACGCAGGCAGTACAGCTTCTGGAAGCCCGCATGCGGTTCTTCGCCGGACCCAACCTTTTGACCATCGACGAGTTCGGCTGCCTCCCGCCGCCGAGGAAGGCGCCCCTGTCCCCCAGGTGATCAGCCACCGGTATCGGAATTCTCCGGGCCTTGCCCCGACGTCGGGATCGCCGCCTGTGCCGGCGCATACGGGATGTCGTCGCCGCGGCGATGCTCGTCCGGCTCCTGCAACAGACCGCAGTCGTCGGCATTTTCGGCCCTTCCGCTGGCTCCTGATCCTGTACGAGTTCGTACGGAGGAGGTGTGAGGTGAGAGCTGCCGCAAGGCCCGTAGAGCCTGCAGCTGGCTGGGATTACTGGCCGGCACACCGCGGTGAACAGCGGGTCGGGAATCGCGTCGGCCCGCGCTCGGAGGCGCGGGCCGACGTTTCGGGCCGGCGGGCCACCGCCACCGGTAGGTGATCCACGGGGCGCGCTGGGCGTGGCGCGAAACTCAGATGGCGGCCGGTGCGCCGGCCGGAGTATCCCCTGCGGCCAGGTCGGCAACTGGGCCACCGGTCTGGCGCCGACTGGGGATGAGGAACGTCAGTGCCGCCGCCACACCGAGCGCACCGGTAGCGAACCAGAGCGCCGGGGTCAGTCCGTCCACGAACAGCGAAGCGGACTCGTAGCCGCCCTGGGCGGAGAAGATGGCCGCCAGGGACGCGACACCGATGGCGCCGCCGACCTCTCGGATGGCGTTGTTGGCGCCGGAGGCGATGCCCTCTTCCTGCGGGCGGACCGTGCTCATGACGAGGTTGGCGGTGGGGGCGTAGAACATGCCCGTACCGATCCCGCAGAGGATCAGCGCGGGCAGCAGGTCGGGGTAGTTCACCTGCGGCTCGACGGCCAGCGCCCAGAGCCCCAGGCCCACGGCCTGCAGGGCAAGCCCCACCGCGACGACCGGTCCGCCGCCGATGCGGTCGGAGAGTGCTCCTGCGAGCGGTCCGGCGATCATGGGCATGGCGGTCCAGGGCAGCATGCGGACGCCTGCTTCCATCGGCGAGTAGCCGCCGATGTCCTGGAAGTACTGGGTGAGCAGGAAGACCGCTCCGAATGTGCCGAGCATCATCAGCAGGCTGGCGGCGTTGATGGCGCTGAAGGAGGGGTGACGGAACAGGTGCATCGGCAGCATCGGGTGCTTGGCGCGCTGTTCCCAGGCGACGAAGGCGACCAGCAGGAGGGCGCCGCCGATCAGGCCGCCCAGTATCAGGGGGCTGGTCCAGCCCTCGGCGTTGCCGCGGACCAGGGCGTAGACGATGCCGAACAGACCGCCGCTGGCGAGCACGGTGCCGGTCAGGTCCAGCATCGGGTTGGGGCCTTGGCTCTCGTTCAGGCGCAGCAGGGCCAGAGGCATCAGGGCCAGGCCGATCGGGACGTTCACCCAGAAGATCCACTGCCAGGAGACGTACTCGGTGAGCGCGCCGCCGATGAGCGGTCCCATGGCGACGGCGAGGCCGCTGGCCGCGCCCCAGATACCGAAGGCGACACCGCGCCGCTCGGCGGGGACGGCGGCCGACAGCAGGGTCAGGGTGAGCGGGGTGATGATCGCGGCGCCGAAGCCCTGCACCGCGCGGGCGGCGATCAGTTCGTTCATGCCCGGGGCGAGCGCGGCCGCGGCGGACGCGGCGGTGAAGACGCCCAGCCCGAGGACGAACAGCCGGCGGCGGCCGAAACGGTCACCCAGGGATGCGCCGAACATCATCAGCACGGCGAAGGTGAGCGTGTAGGCGCTCACCGTCCACTCGAGATCTTCCAGGCCGCCGCCGAGGTCATCGCGGATGGAGGGCAGAGCGGTGGTGACGATCAGGTTGTCGAGCGCTGTGATGAATCCGGCCGTGCTGGTGATGACCACGGCCCACACGGTGCTGCCGCGCCGGACCGGTTGATTGCTTTGCTGTTCCATGACTTCCCTCGCGGACTGGGCTGTTAATTGATCATCTGGATGCCGCTGCCGGTGCCCGGCGTGAGCCGGGCACCGGCAGCGGCAGGCTGCGTGCGGATCCCCCGCGTGAGGGGACCTCAGCCGGCTGCGGGCAGAGCGTCAGCACCTCTACGGCCGACGCGAACTGCGCGCGGCGCTGCTGGTCGTGCGGGTCTGACCAGTCCGGTGTCGTAGGCGAAGATCACTGCCTGGACGCGGTCGCGGGCGCCGATCTTGGCGAGGATGTGGCTGACGTGGGTCTTGACGGTGGATTCGGCGAGCGACAGCCGTTCGCCGATCTCGAGGTTGCTCCAGCCGGAGGCAATGGCGGTCAGCACCTCGCGCTCGCGCTGGGTCAGCGATTCTCCTTCGCGCTGGGCCAGGGAGGCGAGTTGCCGCTTCTGGCCGGGGGCGCGGCCGGGGCGCCGGTCGGAGAAGACGTCGATGAGCTCGCGGGTCAGGCCGGGGGCGATGACCACGTCCCCGGCGGCCACGGACCGGATACCGGCGACGAGTGCGTCGGGCAGCGCGTCCTTCAGCAGGAACCCCCGGGCACCGGCGCGCAGGGCGTCGTACGCGTGCTCGTCGATGTCGATGGTGGTCAGGACCAGGACGTGGGAGCGGCCTCCGGACTCGACGATGCGGCGCGTGGCCTCGATGCCGTCCATGCCGGGCATCCGTACGTCCATGAGCACGACGTCGGGGCGCAGTTCGGCGGCTTTGCGGACGGCTTCGGTTCCGTGGGCTGCCTCGCCCACCACGGTCAGATCGGGGTGCTGTTCCAGAAGCATTCGGAAGCCGAAGCGCTGCAGGGCGTGGTCGTCGACGATGAGAACGGTGGTCATGCCAAGTCTCCGTGGGGGCGGGGGTGGTGGGGACGAGAAGCGCACGGACGGTCCAGTCGCCGCGGGAGCTGGGGACCGCGGTGACCTCTCCTTGGCGGAGGGCGGCCCTCTCGCGTATGCCGACCGGCCTTTGGCCGTCTCCTTGCTGCCGTTGCTTTGAGATCTTGGTGGTTGCTTCACGGTCGACAGTCGGCCGGCCGGTCGGGCGTGCGGAGTTGCCTGTCGAAGTCCCGGGCGGGAACGACATGGGGGAGCGCGCTCATGCCTCCGGCGGCCGGGCCGACGGCGTAGCGCAGTTTCGCGAATGCGCTGATCACGTTTCCGACGCTACTGAGGAAGGGATGGCAGCGGATCCGTCACCGAATGGGTCATGGAACTGCCAAATCTGGCTGAACGCGGGTACCTGGGGTGGCTCGGGGCACCAGCAGCCCCTTAAGCTTTCAATCAAATGGACCTATTCGGACGGCGCCCGGAGCAGGCAGCCCTTGACCGGATCCTTGACGGTGCTCGGCAAGGCGACGGGGCAACGCTGGTGCTGTGGGGTGACCCCGGCATCGGCAAGACCGCCCTGCTGGAACACGTGGCCGAGTCCGCGACTGCGGACTTCACCGTCCTGCGATGTGGGGGCACTCGCCTGGAGTCGGGGCTGACGTTCGCCGCACTGCACGAATTGTTGTGGCCGGTGACGGAGCGGATCAGTACGCTCCCGGAACCGCAGGCCAACGCCTTGAACGGGGCGCTCGGTACCAGCAGCGACGTGGCGGACCCATTCCTGATCGGCGTGGCCGTACTGACGCTCGTCGGCGAGCTGGCCAAGGAACGGCCGGTGCTCATCATCGCCGACGACGCCCAATGGCTCGACGAGCCATCCGCACGGTGCCTGGCCTTCGTCGCGCGCCGACTGCGCACCGAGCCCGTGGTCATGCTCCTCACCGGACACGACGACCCCGTCGATGGCCCCTGGGAGAAACTCCCGGCCATGGAGGTCCGGGAGCTGGGCGACGAGGACGCCCGGCACCTCGCCCGTGCCGTCGCTCCGCACGCGGACGAGTCGGTGATCCGCCGCACGATCCGCGCGGCAGCCGGAAATCCCCTCGCACTCCAGGAACTGACCACATCCGTGGCGGTCGGCGACATCTCGACGCACCCTCTCGCCGATGAGCAGATAGCCGTTGGGCCACGCCTGCGCCGTGCTTTCCGCGCCCGCATCGAGAGGTTGTCCGCGGCTGCCCGCAGCGCGCTCCTTCTCACCGCCGCCGATGACCGTAGTGATCGCAACACCGTGTGCCAGGCCGGTGTTGTGCTCGGCCTCGACTCAGTCGCGTGGGACGAGGCGTTGCACTCCGGCCTGGTCACCATGCGCAACGGGCGTTTCCGCTTCCGCCACCAACTGATGGAGGCGGTGGTCTACGAGGAGGCGGCGCCCGCGGAGCGCCACGCCGTTCATCATGCGCTCGCCTCCGTGCTGACCGGTGAGAACGCCGACGAGCTGCGCCCCTGGCACCTCGCCGCGGCTTCGGAAGCCCTGGGCCGACCCGACGAGGAGGTGGCCCGGCTGCTGGAAGAGTCGGCCCACCGGTCCTGGGCGCGCGGTGGCTGTGCGACGGCCGCTCGTGCCTTGCGGCGTGCGGCGAAGCTGTCCCTCTCTACGGACGACGCGGCCAGGCGGCTGGCTCACGGAGCGAGGGCGGCCTGGGAGGCCGGCCACGTCGACGTGGCGCGGGGGATGCTGGAGCGGGCCGAAGGGTTTTCCTCCGCGTCCACGGTCGCGGATCTCAGCGAGGGGTTGCGCGGGCTGATCGAGTTCGCGCACGGCGATCTGGAGGTCGCCTGCCGTCAACTGACCCGGGACATGGAGCGGGTGGCCGATCCTGGGCAGGCGTTCAGGCTCGGCAGCATGGCACTGCGGGCGGCGTGGGCGGCGAGTCATGGCGAACTGCAGCGCGAGGCGCTCCGACGCCTCGAGCGGCGGCTCCCGCAAGGGGGCTTCCCGAACGCCGATCTGCAGCCGTTGCTGCGCGCATGGTGGACTGAGGACGGGGGCGGCGCCGCCGATGACCGCGACCAGGTCGTGGCCCCCGGCGCTGACATCCTCACCCGGCTCAGCGGCAGTTCCTGGCTCCTGATGCCACCGGCACCGCTGGCGGTGGCCTGGGGCATCGAGTCCGCCCTGCAGGAGGCGCTCCGCCGTGAAATCGACACGCTGCGGCACACGGACCAGGTCACTGCCCTGACCCAGGCGCTGGCCCAGACCGTGGCGCCCGACATCGCGCAAGGCTCCTGGACCTCGGCCAAGGCGAACGCCCTTGAAGGGCTCCAAGTGGCCCAGGGGATCGGCGACGACCACTTGGCCGGGCAGTGCCGCACCGGTCTCGGATGGCTGGCAGCCGCGCGAGGCGATGAGCGGACCGTCGCGGACGTCGCCGAGCGGACCATCGAGGTATGGGTGCCGCGTGGGGTGCGCGTCTTCAGCGCCTGCGCGGAGTGGAACCTCGGCATGTCAGCGCTCTTCGCCGGCCGGGCCGAGGAGGCGCTGGACCGCCTGGTCCGGTTGAGCGAGCACGGGCACCACGCGGCGAACGCCACCATCGCGCTGCTCGCCGCGCCGGACACCGCCGAGGCCGCCGTCCAGGCAGGGCAGCGGGTGACGGCCGAGGAGCAGGCGCGGTTGCTGCGGCGGTGGGCCGAGCGGTCCAACGCGGCGTGGGCGATCTCCGCCACGCACCTTGTCCACGCACTGCTGGCGTCCCGAGCGGATGCGGAGAAGCAGTTCCGGCTTGCGCTGGAGGTCCCCGGAGCCGAGTCGCGGCCCTTCGCCTACGCCCGCACCCGCCTCCTGTACGGCGAGTGGCTGCGGCGGGCCCGCCGTCGCACCGACGCCCGGATACAGCTGGCCGAAGCCGCGGCAACCTTCCGGCGACTCGACGCGGCTCCCTTGCTCGCCCGCACCCGTGCCGAGCAGGAGCTGACCGGGCAGCAACCGCGCCAGGACTCGGCGCGGGCACGGGACACCTCAACGACCCTCACGCCGCAGGAGTTGAGAGTCGTACGGCTGGCCGCGGAGGGACTCACCAACCGGGAGATCGGGGCTCAGCTGCTGATCAGTCCCCGTACGGTGGGTCATCACCTGGCCAACGTGTTCCCCAAGCTCGGCATCGTCTCGCGCGCCGACCTCTCGCGCGTCGACTTCGAGGACGGGCTGCGTTTGATGGGGTGACAACGATCTCAGTCACGGTCCGTTGGGTCGGGTGAGCCGCCGTACCAGGTCCACTCAGATGTCGTGGTCCCCCTCAATCCCCGTCTTTCGCAGGAGAGTTGAGACATGATTGGGGAAGGTCCGGCCGGTGTCCGAGGCGTTGCGGCGTGCGTGGAGCACCTGGCGTCCCAGCGCAGGTGCTCGGCGTGAGCCGAGCCCCGTCAGCGGCAGGCTGAGTGAGCGTGCCCTTTACCTGGGCAGGATGGCCGGTTGACGGTTCACACCGCCTGTACTGGTCATGAGGCGCCCGGGTCAGCTCCGGGCTCCGGGCTCCGGGACGCCTGGCGGTGACGATTGCCACTCGGATCAGGCGGCACCTCGCATGGTCGTGGCGGGCAGCGGCCCGGGCCCGTGCCTGAGCGATGTGGTCTGTTGGGGTGGGCGGCAGTCGGCCGCCTTGTTCGGCCTGCGGATCTCTTGTCGAAGATCCGGCCGTGGGGCACCGAGCATCGGCATCGAGGGGCACGGGGCGGATTCCTGGGCGGCTGCTTCTCAGGGGAGTTGCGGCCGGCCTCCTGCAACGCGCCGCGGCACACAGCACTGGTCTTCGCCCTCCAGCTCCTCGCCTCGCGCTCCAGACCGCCGAGAAGCATCACTTGTCGAAGCCGCAGGCGCTCATGACCCGCCTCGTTTGGCGCGGAACGAGGTGCGCCCGTTTCGTCGAACCATTGCGACGGTGGCGGCAAGGCTGCCGCGGTTCAGGTCGGGATGCAGGCCGTTCCCGAGGCGATGTATCTGGTCGGTGTGCCAGCTGATGTCCAGGACCCCGTCCAGGGCCTTGAGGTCGGTGAGTCTGCCCAGCAGGTTTCTCATGCCGTAGCGCACCTGGTGTGCCGTGAGTGACTCGGCCTGCCCTTCGAGGATGAGCCGGGCCGCGTCCGGCGTGGTGATCGTCGGTCGGCCGATGCCGACCACGTCGCACTCGCCGGCCTGTACGGCTCGCTGCATGCCATCGCGGGTGCGGAATCCGCCTGTGACGGCGAGTGGGATGTCACCCACGAGCGTGCGAACGGTGCGGGCGTATTCCAAGAAGTACGCCTCGCGTGCCCTGGTGCTGGGGGCGGCCGAGCCGTTCATTGCCATGGACTCGTAACTGCCGCCGCTGACCTCGATGAGATCGACGCCTTCGCGGGCGAGCGCGGCCAGCACTGCCTGGGACTCGTCCTCGGTGAATCCGCCCCGCTGGAAGTCCGCCGAGTTGAGTTTGATGCCCACTGCGAAGCCGGGCCTGACGCGGCCGCGGATGCGGCGGACGACCTCGAGGCAGAAACGCATCCGCCCCTCGAGATCGCCGCCCCAGTAGTCGTCGCGCCGGTTCGACAGTGGTGACAGGAACTGCGAGATGAGATACCCGTGGGCCGCTTGCACCTGTACGCCGTTGAAGCCGGCGGTCTCGCACACGGCCGCGGCCGTGGCGAAGCGCTCGATGATCTCCTCGATCTCGGTCGGTCGCAGTTCGCGCGGCGTCGTGGCTCCGGGCAGTTTCGGCGGGATCGGGCTGGGGGCCACCGGCGTGTGTCCGATCGCCAAGGGGTTGGCTTGGCGTCCGGGGTGGTTGAGCTGTGCCCAGATCGAACCGCCCGAGTCCTGGGCCGACTTGGCCCAGCGCGAGAGCGCGTCGAGATCACGCTCGTCCTCGATGACGATGTTGCCCGGTTCACCGAGCTGTGCGCGATCGACCATGACGTTGCCGGTGATCATGAGGCCATAGCCGCCTCGGCTCCATGTGGCGTAGAGACGGCCGAGGCGCTCGTCGGGGGCGTTGTTCTTGTTTCCCAGCGACTCGCTGAGCGCCGACTTCATCAGGCGGTTGGCCAGTATCTGGCCGTTCGGGAGTGTGAGGGGCGTATCCAGCGTATGCATCTGGGCTCTTCTTCGGTGTGGTCGGCGCCGGCCGGGGTTGGTTGAGGGTGGGGTGCGGGTTGGTGGATCGTCACATGAAGGCCGGTGGGGGCTGGTAGCCCTCGAGTTCTCGGCCGAGGAGCTCGGCGAACTTGATGGTGGTGAGGTCGCCGCCGCTCGGACCCATCGCCTGGAGCCCGACAGGCAGACCGTCTCGGCCGGTTCGGACTGGGACGGTCGTCGCCGGAGAGCCGGCCACGTTGGCGATGGCACTCCACTTGACCTGGTCCCAGTAGGGGCGAGACCTCTCGTCGACCTGGATCCGGCGTCCGAATCTGTCGATCGGTTTGTTGTGGTGAGGCGGTGCCGTGGTGGGTGTGACCGGCATGAGGAGGACATCGAAGTCCCGGAAGAACTCGGCCCACCGCTGCCGCAGCTCATGGCGTGCCACGTCCGCCTGGAGCCAGCTGTAGTGGGACTGGAAGGTTCCTCGCAAGGCGTACAGCGCCTCTCCACGAGGATGCTGGGCAACACGGGCGAGGAGCGCTGTGTTGGAGGCCGCTGTCAGTCCGGATCGGTCGTAGGTGAACGCACCGAAGAGCAGGCGCAGGAAGATGTCATGACTGGTCGCCATGTCACCGGGGAGGGCGGAGGGCCGCAACTCGACCTTCGCGCCGGCCGCCTTGAGGGCATTGAGGGCGTCGTCCATCGCTGTGGCGACGTCGTGGTCGACGGGGCACGAGGTGTCCTCGGGCCACACCGCGACCCGGAAGCCGCTCAGCTCGCTCGCCCTGGGTGGTGCGAGGGTGTAGCTGAAGCCGCCGTCGCGCTCGGGTGGTCCTACCGTCGCGTGGAGGATGGGGACAAGGTCGCGCGCCTCGCGCACCTGGGCGCCCGCACAGGCGAGGTCGATCTCCCCCCACCGCCCGGCACCGGGTCCGCCCGGCACATGGCCGATGAGCGGGATGGACCGCCAGGTCGCCTTGTGTCCGTAGAGGCCGTTGAAGTGTGCCGGGATCCGGGTGGATCCGCCGATTTCCGAGCCGAAGTCGAAAGCGGTCAGCCCTGCGGCTGTAGCCACGGCGCCACCACCTGCGGAGCCGCCGGACGTGCGTGCGGTGTTCCACGGGTTCAGCGTGGGCCCGAACACCGGGTTGTCCGCCTGGACGTCCTGGTTCCCGGCGGGCATGTTGGTCTTGCCGATGATCACCGCACCTGCGGCACGCAGCCGTCGCACCGCCTCGGCGTCCTGATCGGGCACGTAGTCCCTGAGGTGGGGGCGACCACAGACTGTCCGCAGACCAGCGGTCTCGTAGCTGTCCTTCAGCGTGATCGGCAGACCGTGCAGCGGGCCGAGTTCTGCCCCACTCGCGCGTTTGGCGTCGGCATCCCTGGCATCGCGCCGCGCCCGTTCGACGTCAAGGGTGACGATCGCGTTGAGCGTCCCGTTGTGGGCGTCGACGCGGCTCAGGTAGACCTCGAGCAGTTCCTCACTCGACACCTCGCCCGAGGCCAGCGCACTCAACTGGTCCGCGGCTGACTGGAACGGGAGGTCACGCACAGAGGGTCTCGTTTCTGTATGGGCTGATTCGGCGGGCCGAGAGGCCGAGAGGTGGGCGGTTCTCTGATCCCTCAATGGCGAACGGTCATACTATTATGACCATACGTTAATTTCTAGTCTCCTGCCCTCATGAAGTTCCGCGGGCAGGCGCCCCTCGGGCCTGCCCTGATTGCGCAAGGGCCCGCGACGGGCGGGCTCGCCAAGCTTGCGTGACGAGTTGAAGAGTGAAGCCCGATCTGCGATCGCACTGGTCAAGCTGGCGGAAGCCGTTCCTGTTCAGAACATTGGTCCGCTCCAACGGCATACGACCAAGCTCAGGACTCGAGGAACCCAAGCGCCCTCGCGACGAAATCCTCGTGGTATTGGAAGACGGCGCCGTGGCCGGAATCAGGGTAGAGGGGGACAAGTTCGCTCTTGGGGAGACGAGCGGCCAGGTCAATGGTGTTCTGGCTGGGCACCATCCGGTCGTTGTCGCCGTTTGCCACGAGGACGGGCTGGCGTATTGCCGACAGGTCTGAGGGTGCCTGGCGGCCCCATCGTTTGACGGCCTTCATCTGGGCGCGGAGCGACGGCAGTGAGACGTCTTTGTCGCGGTTGTCCTTGCGCTCCTTCAGTCGTCCCAGGAGGGCGCGTCCTGCCGTCCGGCCGTTTACGGTGTCGGTGAAGAAGAGGGAGAGCTTCGGGTCCCGGAGGGTCAGGGTGCCCTTGATCGTGCCCTGGATGGCAAGAGCCGGAACCTTGTCGATGCCATCGCCACCGGCGGGGCCCGTGCCCGCGAGGACGACCTTGCGGACGAGGCGCGGTTCTTCTTCCGCGATGACCTGTGCGACGAAGCCACCCAGCGACAGACCGAACAGATCGACCTGACCGAAGCCAAGGGTACGGATGAACCGCACCGCGTCGCGGGCCATCCCTTCGATCGTGTCCGGCGTGGAGCCGCCCGACCCGCCCACCCCGCGGTTCCCGAAGGTGATCACCCGGCGTCGCGCGGCGAGTCCGTCTACGACACGCGGATCCCAGTCGTCCAGGTTCCCGGCCATGTGGATCAGGAGGATCAGCGGCACGCCGTCCTCGGGGCCGAGCTGCCGATAGACGAAGTCCAGTCCGTCAACGGACACGGAGCGGGTTGCCGCGTCCCGGTACGACGATCGCGAGGGGGACGGGGAATTTCGCGGTGCGCTCATGTCCAGGTCTTTCATGTAGTGGGTGCCGGGGCGTTTCGTTGCTTGAGGACCAGAAGGAAGCGGGCTCTTCGCGGCGTTCTTCGCGGCTACCTGACGGGCGGCCTCGCCGGCCTTGGCGTGCCCTTCGGGGGTGCGGTGCCCGACGCTCGCCTCGGTGCAGAACTCTTCGGAGCGGCCTTCGCTCGCGTCATGGATGCCGGTCTGGACGGTGCCCGGCTCTCGCCAATTAAATTACGCTCATCATTCTAAGTGGCTGGTCGGGCAGGCCGCAAGAGGAACCTTCCCCTCACGTGGCCCATGTCTCGTGGCGGGCGCGGCGCCGGTCAGTGGCGCGAGCGCATCGACCGCATCTCTTCCCGGCTCGCGGGCGGCAGTCCCGCGGCGGCGGGCGCGCTTCTGGCGGCCTTCCTCGGCAAGGCGCAGGCGGGACTTGGGGCATCAGGCACCCCGCCCTCTGCGTCAACTACATCAACGGCCCGTATGACGTGATGACCTCCGCCCGCAACTCCCGGGACGCGGTCCAGCGCCTCGCCAACGCCACCCTCGCGCTCTATGCCGGCGTCGGCCGCGTCTTCCTCTTCCAATGCACCGAGGCCTTCACCGGGCAGGTGGCCGACTTCCTCGCCGCCCGGCCGCGCCGACCGCGCCGATTCGCCGTCGCGGCCTCACCGTCATCGTGGGCGGCGACCTCTTGCCCTCAGATGAAATTACGGTCATACTTCAATAGTCGGCGTGATGCTGAAGGACTCGACCGAACAGGGTTCCGACCCCTGCGGGCCTTCTGTCGGCGACCGAACTGACTGCAGCCGCAGTCCAGGAACCGCATGCAGAAGGGCACGACCGTGAATGACGCACAAGGAGTACGAGGCGACGTGGTGACCTCGTACAAGAAGGCACCCACCCGCACCCTCACCGCCGGGGGAGTGACCTTCGCCTACCGCGACCTCGGCCCGAGGACCGGCGTCCCGGTGGTGTTCGTCACCCACCTTGCCGCGGTCCTCGACAACTGGGACCCCCGGGTCGTCGACGGCATCGCTGCCAAGCACCGGGTCATCACCTTCGACAACAGGGGCGTCGGCGCTTCCAGCGGCTCGACGCCGAAGACCATCGAGGAGATGGCGAAGGATGCCGTCACCTTCATCCGGGGACTCGGACTCGAGCAGGTCGACATTCACGGCTTCTCGATGGGCGGCATGATCGCCCAGGTGATCGTGCAGACCGACCCGCAGCTCGTCCGCAAGCTGATCCTCACGGGCACCGGCCCCGCGGGCGGCGAGGGCATCAAGAACGTGACCCGACTGTCCCATCTCGACACCGTCCGGGCCCTGTTCACGCTCCAGGATCCGAAGCAGTTCCTCTTCTTCACCCGCACCGCGGGCGGGCGTCGAGCCGGAAAGCAGTTCCTGGCCCGTCTCAAGGAGCGCACCCACGACCGGGACAAGGCGATCTCGCTCACGTCGTACTTCGCCCAGCTCAAGGCCATCCACCGCTGGGGGCTCGCGCAGCCCCAGGACCTCTCCGTGATCCGTCAGCCCGTACTCGTCGCCAACGGCGAGAGTGACAGGATGGTGCCGACGAAGAACTCGCACGACCTGGCCCGGCGACTGCCGAACGCCGACCTGGTCGTCTACCCCGACGCCGGCCACGGAGGCATCTTCCAGTTCCACGAGCGGTTCGTGGCGGAAGCCCTCGACTTCCTTGAGCGGTAGTGGGTGACAGGGGCGGGCGGCATGTGCGCCGGGGAGGCTGGAAGCTTCTCCGGCCCCGGGTGGTCGACGCCGTCAACCGGTCATGAGTCGAGGTCGGAGGGGCCACTTCACGAGTCCGCGCGTGGCCATGCCCGGACGCGCGGAACGGTTGTCGCATCCGGGCTCGGCTGAATGCCCCCGCACAGGGCCTCGCGGGGGTGGACCGCCGCACTGTTGCGGCTCGGTCGTTCCCCTTAGTGCATGAACGTCTGGGCGTTCTCGATTCCCTGCTCGAGAACCTCGTCGGCGAACTTGCGGTCGGCGAGTGCGCGGGACAGTTGCAGCGTCCCCACCAGCATGGTGAAGAGCCCGATGGCTTTGCCGCGAGCGGACTGCGGATCGCCAGGCGCCAGACGGGTGGAGATCTCTTCCACGATGGCCGTCGCGCCCTCGGTGTACGCCTGCTTGGTGGCGTCCGTGCAGCGGCCGATCTCGTCGAGCAGCGCGGCGGAGGGGCATCCGGTGCTGGGCTGGTCGCGGTGCTCGGGTGACAGATAGCCGCGAATGAACTCCTCGAGTCCCTGTCGGCCCGCCGACAGGTTGTCGTACCCGCCCGCCTGCCTGCGAAGTTGATCGGCGACAACGTTGGCGACGAGGTCGTCCTTGGAGGCGAAGTGGGCGTAGAACGCTCCGTTGGTGAGCCCGGCGTCCGCCATCAGTGTCGAGATGCCCGAGCCGTCGATGCCGTCCTGCTTGAATCGGTGGCCGGCCTTCTCGATGATCCGTTGCCGCGTCACCTGCTTGTGTTCCTTGGCGTAGCGCACCACAGGCTTCCTCCCGTCGCGATGTTAGGCCGTTGCCTTGCGGCCCGAGCCCATTCTATGGCCTGACATATGTAATATTACGCCCGTGAGGCAATGTGGATGGCTCGCCTTCGAGGTGGGTACCCCGGGTGGGTCGTGACTTCCGCGCTCGGGGCCGGTCCGGCGGCGGATCGGTGCGATGAAAGACCCTGTGAGGGCTTTGGTCCTTCTCGTGTGCAGCCAGGGCGAGTGGCCGATTGCGGCGCCGACAGCTGGGTATCTATAAGTAAACCCAAACTCGGTTAGAATCGCTCCATGGATGCGTGGACCGAAGTTCTTCAAGACACCGGCATGGACCCTCGACTCGACCGGGACACGTCCAACTGCTCGATCGCGCGGACTCTTGAGATCGTGGGCGAGAAGTGGACGATCCTGATCCTGCGTGAGGTGTGGTACGGCTCGTCCCGGTTCGGGGACTTCGAACGTGTCCTGGGCTGTCCTCGTAACCTGCTGGCGACGCGGCTTCGGATGCTGGTGGAGGAAGGGATCCTGGCGACCGAGACGTACAAGGAGCCCGGTTCGCGGAGTCGGCCGAAGTATGTGATCACCGCTAAGGGCATGGATCTGGTGCCGGCCGTGATGGGGCTGCTGAAGTGGGGTGACCGTTACCGCGCCGACCCGGAGGGGCCGGCGGTACTGTCGCGACACCGCGAGTGCGGCGCGCACGTCGACGTCCAGATTCGCTGCGAGCGGGGCCACGCCGTGCAGGCGGAAGAGATCGAAAGCGTTCCCGGCCCGGCATTTCGTATGAGGCCCGCCGGGTGAGCTGAGGATTCCTCCGTCAGCTTTCCGTCATCCGGCCGCTCTGTCGTGTACGCGCCTGATGGAGGCGGACCTTGGTGCGGTTGCCGCAGCGGGACATGGAGCACCAGCGGCGGTTGCGGGCCGGGGAGCGGTCCAGGAAGCGCAGTGCGCAGCGGTCCGCTCCGCAGACGCGTACGCGTCGGATCTCGGCGGACAGAAGCAAGTCGACGGCGTCCTGGGCGACGAGCGCCAGTGCGAGCGTGGGGTCGTCGGTGAGCGTCGTGGTGCCGGCGGGCTCCAGGCGGTCGTCGGTGATGACGAGTTGCAGGGCGGGTCTGGGGGTCGCCGCTGCCGATCGGTTGAGCAGTGTCACGTCGCCGGATGCGGGCAGTCGGCCGTCGGCGACCGCCAGTACGGCCCGGTCGACGGTCTCGCGCAGCCGTCGGGCGGACGTGAGAGCGGCTGCCGTGGTGGGACCGGTGGTCCCCGGTGCGAGCAGACGGGCCTCCCGGAGCCAGCCCATCAGGTCGTCCGGTTCCCGGAGTGTCTCCTCCGGAGTGGTTCTCCACCGGCTGCGGAGGGTGTTGGCGAAGTCCAGGCAGACCCGTCCGCCATCCCAGATCCACATGTCGTCCGTTGCCACTGCCACGCCTCCATTTTGCCCGCTAGCCTAACCGTCTAAGACGGTTAGCTCATGACAGGAAGGCGCATCCATGGGACAGCCGACAGTGACGACCGGAGTGACGCAGGTGGACGGGGTCCGCCTGCACTACGTCCGAGCCGGGTCCGGGCCTCTGCTGGTCCTGCTTCACGGGTGGCCGCAGACCTCCGACTGCTGGCGGCCGGTACTGGCGGATCTCGCCACCGACCACACGGTTGTGGCGCCGGACCTACGCGGATACGGCCTGAGCGACAAGCCCACCACTGGTTACGACAAGCGGCGTATGGCCGCCGACATGGCAGGTCTCGTCGAGGCGCTCGGGTTCGAACGGGCCATGGTCGTGGGCCACGACCGCGGCGCTCGCGTGGGGCACCGCTGGGCGCTGGACCGACCGGACCAGGTGGAGCGGCTGGCCGTGCTCGACATCGTTCCGACGCGGGAGATGTTCCGCCGCCTGGACGCCTCGCTCGCCTCCGGGTACTGGCACTGGCTGTTCCACATGCAGCCCGATCTGCCCGAGCGCTTGGTGGGGCACGACATCCGCGGGTATCTCGAGTACTTCTTCGAGCGGTGGACCTACAACCGCCACGGACTCACCGCCGACGCGGTCGACGGCTACGTCCGTGCGTTCTCCCGCCCGGGCGCCCTGCGTGCGAGCCTCGACGACTACCGAGCCATGGAGGAGGACACCGCGCTCGACGACATCGACGCCGCCGAAGGCCGCCGCCTCTCCATGCCGCTGCTGGCGCTGTGGGGTTCCGCGGGACTCCCTGCCCGCCTGCCGACACTGGAGATCTGGCGTGGCTACGCGGACGACGTCACCGGTGCGGAGATCCTGGAGTGCGGCCACTTCGTCCCGGAGGAGCAACCGGAGGCGCTGTTGGCGCACCTGCGGCCTTTCCTGGCCGGCAAGACGAGCCGGTGAGCCCTGCCACGGTGACGGAAGCGGTGCCCCTCAGCCGGTCGAGCGCCGGCCCGAGCGCCGAGCTGAGGGGCGCGCTGTCCGGCGGGCCCTCGACCACGGTGTGATGACCCCACACGGCGAAGGTGCCTGGAAGGCAGGACAGGCCGCGGGGCGGCCTCGCCGTGACCGGCTGGGCCGCCCCGCGGTCCGGGCCTCAGGTCGCGACCGGGACGCCGACCGGAGCATCTCCCGCGGCAAGGCCGGCAGCCGGGCGTCGGCCCTGCACTGCCGGGGCAGCAGCAAGGCCAGGGCCACCGCCAGGCCGACCGCACCGGCTCCGACCCAGAGCGCCGGGACCAGCCCGTCCACGAACAGTGACGCGGACCCGTAGCCGCCCTGGGCGGAGCACATCGCCGCCGGCGACGCGACACCGATGGCCCCGCCGACCTCACGGATCGCGTTGTTGGCGCCGGAGGCGATGCCCTGTTCCTCCGGGCGGACCGTGCTCATGACGAGGTTCGCGCTGGGCGCGAAGAACATCCCCATGCCGATTCCGCAGACGATCAGGGCCGGCAGCAGAGCGGTGTACGACACCTGCGGCTCGACGGCCAGCGCCCAGAGCCCGAGGCCCACCGCGTTCAGCGCCATGCCCACCATGACGACAGGAGCGCCGCCGATGCGGTCGGACAGTGCCCCGGACAGCGGCCCGGCGATCATGGGCATGGCGGTCCAGGGCAGCATCCGCACGCCGGCTTCCATCGGCGAGTAGCCGCCGACGGTCTGCAGGTACTGGCTCAGCAGGAAGATCGCCCCGAACATCCCCAGGAACATCAGCAGGCTGGCGGCGTTGATGGCGTTGATGGCGTTGATGGCGCTGAAGGAGCGGTGGCGAAAGAGCCGCATCGGCAGCATCGGGTGCTTGGCACGCAGTTCGTGGAAGACGAAGCCGACGAGCAGCGCCGTACCCGCGAAGAAGCCGCCCAGCACCGGCGTACTGGTCCACCCGTCGGCGTTGCCGCACACCAGGGCATGGACGATGCCGCACAGGCCGCCGCTGACCAGGGCCGTGCCGGTGAGGTCGAGGCTCGGATTCTGGCCGCGGCTCTCGTCCAGCCGCAGCAGGGCCAGGCGTATCAGCGCCAGGCCGAGCGGGACGTTGACCCAGAAGATCCACTGCCAGGAGATGTGCTCGGTGAGCGTGCCGCCGATGAGCGGTCCCATGGCGACGGCGATACCGCTGGCCCGCCCCAGATGCCCAAGGCCGTGCCGCGCCGTTCGGCGGGGACGGCCGCCGACAGCAGGGTGAGCGTCAGCGGCGTCACTATCGTGGCCCCGACACCCTGCGCCGCACGGGCGGCGAGCAGTTCACCCATTCCGGGAGCGAGCGCGGCCGCAGCCGAAGCCGCGGTGAAGATCGCGAGGCCGATGGCGAACAGTCTTCGGCGGCCGAAGCGGTCACCGAGGGACGCGCCGAACATGACCAGGACCGCGAAGGTGAGGGTGTAGGCGCTCACTGTCCACTCGAGGTCCTCGAGGCCGCCGCCGAGGTCCTCGCGGATGGAGGAGCGGGCGGTGGTGACGATCAGGTTGTCGAGCGCGGCGATGAGTCCGGCGATGCTGGTGATGACCACGGCCCAGACGGCGCTGCCGCCCCGACCCGGTTGCTCGCGGTGCTGTTCCATGACGTTCCCCTGGCACATGTACGTGGCGACGGGCCAACGGACGTGCATGGCGGCGGGCGACGGCACGGCGTGCGGCAGCGAGCACCGGCATCCACCGGCTCGGTGCGGATTCCTGGGCGGCCGGCCCTCAGGGGAGCTGCGGGTAGAGCACGGAGACGCCTCCGGCCAGCGCGGCCTGGGCCTGGCGGGCGGCGTCGTCCGCGAGGATCTCGTAGGCGCCGGACGCGATGCCGTCCACGCCGATCCGCGCGATGTCGGCCGGGTCGGACTTGGCCGCGTCGACGGCCCGGACCATGTCGGTGTCCATGTAGCCGACGTGCAGGCCGGCCACGCGGATGCCCTGGTCGGCGAGTTGCAGGCGCAGGGCGTTGGTGAGTGACCATTCCGCGGACTTGGCGGCGCAGTAGGCGCCGAACTCCGGGAAGCTGACCCAGGACAGGCCGGACAGGACGTTCAGGATCGTCCCGCCGCCGTTGGCTGCGATCTGGGGCGCGAAGGCGCGGGTCACGGACAGGGTGCCGAAGTAGTGCGTGTCCATCTCCAGGCGGATGTCGTCCAGGTCCGCGGCGAGAAGGTCGGCGCCGGTGGAGGAACCCGCGTTGTTGACCAGGATGGTCACGTCGCCGGTGGCCTCGGCGGCGGCCGCGACGGAGGCGGGGTCGGTGATGTCGAGCGCGATCGGCTTGACGCCGGGCAGGTCGACCTGGTCGGGGTTACGGGCGCCGGCGTAGACGGTGGCGCCGCGGCTGAGCAGTTCGGCGGCGAGGGCCCGGCCGAAGCCCCGGTTGGCTCCGGTGACAAGGGCGGTCCTGGTGGAGAGGTCCATGGGGGGTCCTGGTGAGGTAGGTGATTGAAGTATGATTGTAATACTAAACGGGGAGAGTCGGTGAGCGCAAGCGCTCTGCGCGGAGACGGTGCGCCCGCACATGGCGCGCCGACCGTGGCCAGGACCAACGTGAAAGTGGCCTGCCGTACGTACGGCAGGCCCCTTTCAGGGTCCAGTGAAGGCGGCCTCAGAGCTTGACGATCATCTTTCCGACGTTTCTCGCCTCGCATCAGCGCGAGGAAGGCGTCCATGGTGCCGTCGAGGCTCTCCCTCACGGTCTCGCGGTAGCGGAGCTTGCCCTCGGCGAGCCAGCCGCCGACCTCGCGGACGAAGCCCGGCTGGAGGTCGAGCTCTTCGCTGAACATGAACGCCAGGATGTCGGAACGCGTCACGGACAGGTTCCACAGTTGCGCGGCCCGACGACCTTCTCGTCGTTGTACTGGGAGACCATCCCACGCCCCGCGGTTGTCGAAGAAGACGTCGATACTGTCCGGCGCCGCCTTGGCCAGCTGCTCGGCGACCGGTCCGCTCTTGTGTTTGAACGCCGCGTCTTAGCCGTACTCCTCGATGAGCAGCTTGACCTACGTCCGAGCCTGCGCTGCCGATCACCCGTCCGGCGCCCTTCAGCTTGGCGATCTGGCCGACCTGGGTGCCGACGGCGCCTGCCGCTCCGGAGACGAAGACCGTGTCACCCTCTTTGATCTTCGTGAACCGCTCCAGCCCGATCTACGCGGTGAGGCCGGGGACGCCGAGTACGCCGAGGCAGGCGGTGAGCGGCGCGAGATTCGGGTCCACCTTCTGAGCGCTCGCCGCGCCGATGACCGCGTGGTCGCGCCAGCCGAGGACGCGCACCACGTAGTCACCGGGAGCGAAACCCTCGGCGTTGGAGGCCAGGACGCGGCCGACGGCGTCGTCGTCCAGTGGCGCGCCCACCTCGTACGGCGGGGTCGACCGAGAGGTACTCGTTGGCGATCAGGAGCTGCTCCGGGCCGGGCGCGGGGAGGTCCACCTCGCGCAGTGAGAAGTCGGAGGCCGCCGGCCAGCCCTCCGGGCGGGTGTCCAGGTGCCGTGACGCGGGCCTGTGGCCGGGGTTGCCGGCCGGAAAGTCGCGCGGCGTGTGTCACGCGGCCAGGGAGCCGAGATCCTTGCGGAGGATCTTGCCCGATGCGGACTTGGGGACGGCGTCGATGAACTCGGCCCCCGGGCCCTCTCGTACGGGGGGACTTGGCGCGCGACGAACTCGATGACCTCGTCCGCAGTGAGGGACGTCGTGCACCGTCTGAATGCCGACCCCATTGGTCGAGAAGCCGCAGGCCGCCTCGGACTGAAATCGCCCCGGGCAGGCGGCCCATGGGCCGTCAGCCGAGACAGCCCACAGCGCCATCCACGTTGATCAGGGCCGGCCAGACAGGGCGGCGTGGCCGGCACGCAGCGAGGCCTTGTCGATCTTGCCGACCGCGTTCTTCGCGATGGCATCCACGACGAAGAACGCGGTCGGGCGCTTGTAGCCGGTGAGGCTGCGCGCGCAGAGGGCCTTCAGCGCCGACGGATCGACACTCGACCCCGGTCGCGGCTGGACGTAGGCGACGACCACCTCTCCCCACTTCTCGTCGGGTACGCCGATCACGGCGGCCTCGAGCACCGACGGGTCGCCTGCCAGCACGTCCTCGATCTCCTTGGGGTAGATGTTCTCCCCGCCACGGATGATCATGTCCTTCGAGCGCCCGACCAGGGTCAGATAGCCCTCGGCGTCGAGGTGGCCCACATCGCCTGTGTGCAGCCAGCCGTCGACGACGACTCGGGCCGTGTCGTCCGGACGGCCGAGGTAGCCACGCATGACGTTGGGGCCCCGCACGACGACTTCACCGTCCGTGCCCGGCGCCACCTCGCTGCCCTCGGCGTCGACGATCCGGATCTCCTGGCCGGGGAAGGGAAGCCCCACGGTTCCGGCGCGGCGAGGGCCGGAGACGGGGTTGATGGTGGAGCCGCAGGTTCCCTCGGACAGGCCGTAGCCCTCGACGAGCGGAAACCCGTACCGGGCCTCGAACCGGGTCAGCAGCTCGGCGGAGGCGGGCGCGGCGCCGCAGACCCCGAACCGCAGCGACGAGGTGTCGGGCCGGACGTCGTCCGGGAGGGCCGCGAGCATGCTGTAGATCGTCGGCACCGCGCTGAAGAAGCTGGGGCGTTCCAGCTCGACGAGATCGAAGAAGGTGCGGGGATCGAACCGGCCCGCGATGACGACGCTCGCGCCCACGAGCAGCGGCAGAAGAACGCTGACCACAATGCCGTTGACGTGGAAGAGCGGCAGGATCAGCAGGCACCGGTCGGCCGGCCCGACCTCCAACGCCTGGCGCCCCATCTCCACCATGGCGTCGATGTTGGCGTGGTCGAGCATCACGCCCTTGGGCACCCCGGTGGTACCGCTGGTGTAGATGAGCAGGGCCAGCGTGGCCGGGTTCAGAAGCGGTGCTTGGTCCGGCTCTGCCGTTCCCTCATACAGTTCGCCGACGGCGAGTACGGCAACTCCGTGCGGCACTACGGCGGCACCGTCCTCGACCACCAACAGGCGGGCAGCGGAGTCCTGGAGCTGTCGAGCCACTTCGACGTCGGTCATGCTCGGGTTGACCGGTGTGATGGTGGCGCCGAGCCGCCAGGCGGCGAACAGCAGTACAACGAACTCGGCGCGGTTCGTCAGCTTGAGGGCGACGACGTCACCGGGTCCGATTCCGAGGTCCTGGAGCTGACGCGCTGCCATACGGACCCGGCTCAGCAGTTGCGTGTTGGTGAGGGACTGGTGCCCGTCGGAGACCGCGGCCCCGTGGGGGTCGAGTTCGGCGCGGCGGTCGGGCAGAGAGGCGAAGTTCATGGCGGGCGTACCTGTCTCGGTGTGATGCGATCCGGTCAAGGAGTCGATGCGGTCCGGTCAGGGAGTCGACGCGGCGGGTGCCGGATGCAGCTGGCGGGCGAGGAACTCGAGCTGGTCGCGTACCAGTTCCTCGAAGGTCTCGCCGGTGTAGAAGTCGAAGTGGCCGGCGCCGTACCTCTTGATCTCTCCCCGGGGCGCGGTGTCCGCGTACCGGAGGGTCTGGGCGGGGGGCGTGACCGAGTCGGTGTCGCTGACGCAGAAGAGGATCGGCATGGTGACCTTCTTCGCCGCGCGCCCGGGCCGGTAGGCGGCGATGGTCGGGATCACCCGTGCCGCCACCTCGTTGCGGAACGTCGTCCCGGGCGGCTGCAGCGCCTGGTATCCGGGCAGCGCGTCCGGAGCGTTCATGAGGGCAGGCGAACCGGGGGCGGCGGCGATGGGAACCATCGCGGGCGCCCTGCCGCGGACCCTGGTTGCCAGATCCCGGGCGAGCACAGGGATCATCCTGAGTGAGGCGACCGGGCCCAGCGCGAGCGCGGAGGCGAGGCCGTCGGTGAACGGGCACTGGGCCACGGCCGCGCGCAGTTCGGGATGGCGTGCGGCGACGGTGATGGCGTGGCCGCCGCCGAAGGAGCTGCCCCAGACCGCGACACGGGAGCGGTCGACGTCGGGGCGGGCCTTGACGTAGGCGAGGGCGGCGTCCCAGTCGGCGAGTTGACGCTTGATCGACAGGAGCTGGCGCGGGTGGCCGCCGCTGTCGCCGAAGTGCCGGTAGGTGAAGGCCACGGCGGCGATGCCGGCCTGCGCGAAACGTTCGGCGAAGGCGTCCAGGCGCATCTCGCGGGTGGCGCCGAGGCCATGCCCGAGGACGACGACGGGCGGGGAGGCGACGCCCGTGGGGAGGTAGAGCCAACCGGCGCAGGTGCTGTCGCCGGAGGGGAACGTGATGTCGTGACGGGTGAAGGAGTGCGAAGTGGTCATCGTCGGATCACCGCCGCGTCGTCTTCGCCGAGCGGCGCCCGGGCACACTGCCCGAGGCGAGCGCCTGCGCGTAGGTGTCCGGCCGGTAGAGCGGGAGCTCGCCGGTGGCGTCCGTCGTCTCCGTGTAGTCGAGCATCAGTTGCTGCCCCTCCTTCGACATGACTCTGGTGAAGAACTCGGCGCGTTCGACGTGCAGGCCGTCCTCCAGCGACATCGAGCCGCCGAAGTACACCGACCTCTTGGCGGCCGAAACCGAACCCTTCGAACGCTTGCCGAAGCGTTCCGCGAGTTCGACCGCCTGCGTGAGCACCTTGTGCTGCGGAACGACCTGGTCGACCGCCCCGTTGGCGAGAGCCTCCTCGGGCGTGAACGGCTTGCCTTCGAGGATCGCGGCCAGGGACCGGTGGGTGCCGATCAGGCGGGTCAGCCGCTGGGTGCCGCCTCCACCCGGGATGATGCCGAGGAGGATTTCCGGCTGGCCGATGAAGTAGTCCCCGTCGGCCATGACCCGCAGATCGCACGCCCAGGCGAACTCGGCGCCGAGGCCGAGAGCCGAACCGTTGAGGGCGGCGACGAACACGACACCGCTGGCGTTCATCCGGAGGAAGGTCGAGTGCAGACGCTCCAGTTGGAGGGCTCCCCGCATCGGAGTCCTGCGCATCAACGGGCCGAGGACACGGGACCGGTCCACGTGCTTCGCCGCGCGTACGACGGCGGCGGCACCGCGCCGGCCGACCGTAGGGCTCGCGGCGCCCTCTTCCTGCAGCCACCGCACCGCGGCATGGCTGACGAACCGCTCGGGATGCGCCCCGGTGAAGACGACGGCACGGATGCCCGGATCGCGGTCGGCCCGTGCTACCAGCTTGTCCAGCTGACGGGCGATGTCGAGGCCGAACTCCTGGTGCGGGCCGCCGTCGACCCGGACGATCAGGACGGCCCCGCGATCTTCGATCTCCAGGTAACCCTTGTCTTTGTACGGCATGAATTCTGCTCCCGTGCTGAGTTCATGGGGTGGGAAGTGCGTGGGGGACAGCGGCGGATGCGTGTCGCAGCGATGGGGTCGCGTTCGCCCCGACGGGCTGTGTCCGCACCGGCGGCAGGAGACTGGACCAGCGCGTGGATGAGGTGTCCGAGGACGGACGCGTGTATCCGGGACGGCACGTCACGTGCGACGTGTACCATTGCCGTGAACAGTTAGATAACCAAGTTATTTTGTGCGTGTCAACGGTGGAGGCGTGCGAGACATGGCAGGGCGGGCGAGGCTTGACGACGCACCGGAACGGCTTGTGCGGGCGGCCATCGGTCTGCTGGCCGAGCAGGGGCCATCGGCTGTGAAAGCGCGCACGGTGGCTTCCGCGAGCGGACTGTCGACGATGGTGGTCTACAGCCACTTCGGGGGGATCCCCGAGCTGATGAGCGCTGTTGCCGACCATGGGTTCAAGGAACTCGGCAGAGCGTTCGCCCAGGTGCCGGTGACGGAGGACCCGATCGCGGATCTCTATGCCATGGCCCTGACCTGCCGTCGGCTGGCCCGCGCAAACCCTCACCTCTACGACCTGATGTTCGGACTGTCCACTCGGGCCACGTACCGGCCGCTGTCGGATGCGGACCTTCGCCTGAGCGGGCATTCCCGGGCGTTTCGGGAAGCCCACGCTCATGTCACCGCAGCGTGCGAACGGCTGGTGCACTCCGGCAGGGTCGAGCGACAGGAACCCGAAGTCATCGCCGCCCAGTTGTGGAGTCTCGTGCACGGTTACATCACCCTTGAACTGGCTGAGCATTTCGTCGAGTTCGACGACGCGGTGGTGCAGGTGCTCCGGCCGATGGGCGTGAACTTCTCGGTCGGGTTGGGCGACAAGCGGGAACGTGCCGAGGCCTCGCACGAGGCCGGCGCGCGCCTGTACCACTCGATCGTCCAAGGCCACTGAGGAGCCGCGCTGTTGGGCGCAGACCCGTGCGCGGGCTGGGGCCTGTCCGGCGGACTACGTTCGCCGGATATCAGCGGCGCCTCATCGACACAGGTGAGCAGGGCCTGGTGCGTCGAACTGCAGGGCGGAGGCGGGCATCGTCGCGATGAGGGAGTAGGCAACCGACGACAACGCCGCAGATCCGTGTGCCAGGCCCCGCGTCTGCGGCGTGAGCCGCCCGGCAGGCCCTAGGACGACCTGGTCTCCGCACCAGGGGTATCGGTACCCCGCGTGAGTTGGTCATGCCTCCCCAACGCTGCGACCTCCCGTTCGAGGGACGGAACCGCCCGGGCCGCGAAGCGCCTCGCCCAGGGCCAGGCCAGCGGTGAATTCAGCGCTCCCTTCGCCCAGTTGGCCACGGCGACCGCGCGCGGCACGTACACGCGGCTGCGTCGGCGCACGAGCCCGTCGACGATCGCGGCGGCCGCCCGGTCGGCGCTCGTGGTGACGTTGCCCGGATAGGGCAGCCGCCCGCGCAGCCCCTGGAACGAGGGAAGGTCCGCCTCGGCGCCCCGGACGAGGTCCGTGTCGATCCAGGAGGGGTGCACCAGGCCGACTGTGACCCCGAGATGCGCGACTTCCTGGCGGTAGGTCAGGGCGAGCAGCTCGGCCGCCGCCTTGCTCGCGCCGTACGAGGCCATCGCGGCCAGCGGCATGAACGACAGCGCGGACGCCACGACCAGCACGTGACCCCGGCTGCGTTCCAGATGGGGCGTCGCGTACTTGAGGGTGCGGAACACGCCGTTGAGGTTGATGTCCATGACCCGTTCGAACGACGCCTCGTCCGTCTGCCGCACCGTCCCGTACGCCACCACGCCGGCATTGGCGACGACGAGGTCGATGCCGCCCATCACCTCCGCCGCCGCATCGATCGCCGACCGCAGGGCGGCACCGTCGCGCACATCGGCCTCCCGCCACGAAGCGGCGGGCCCCAGGTCCTTGGCGAGGTCGCACAACCGATCGGGTTCGAGTCCGATCACGGTCACGCGAGCCCCGCGGGCGACGGCCAGTCGGGCCACCTTCTCGCCGATGCCGCGTGCCGCTCCGGTGACAACCAGCCTTCTGCCCACCAAGTCACGTTTCATGGCTGCAACATAACTTCGTTATTGATGGAACACAAGACACCGGCGTCGGTCGCTGTTCGCTCTACCTGCTGGGTCTCACGACTGGACGAACCTATGCTGGCTGTCATGAGACGGACATCCTTTGCGCAGTGGCCCTGCTCGATCGCGCGGACCATGGACCTGCTCGGGGACTGGTGGACGCCGTTGGTCCTGCGTGAGGCGTTCTACGGGATCCGGCGGTTCGACGCGTTCCAGGAGTCGCTGGGGATCGCCCGCAACACGCTGGCGGACCGGCTGCGCCGGTTGGTGGAGGAGGGGCTGCTGGAGAAGCGGCCGTACCAGACCGAGCCGGTTCGCTACGACTACGTGCTCACCGAGAAGGGACGCGACTTCTTCGGCGTACTGCTGGTGATGAACCGGTGGGGAGACCGCTGGCTGGCTGGTGAGGCGGGCCCGCCGGTGGTGATGCGGCACGCGGCGTGCGGGCAGGAGACCCATGCCGAGGTGGTGTGTGCCGCCTGCGGCGAGCCGATGGCCGCGGACAACACGCGCCCCCGGATGGGTCCCGGCTATCCACCACATCTGGCTGAACGGCCGGATGTGCGGGAGCGCTTCGCGGACTGACTAGGCAGCTCCATGAGGCCTGCGTCCATCCTTGACAAGTGAGTCTATCTACGCAACTTTACTGGTCAGACACTGGCAAGTGCGTTCTCGGAGGGCGAGGAGGCCGCGGGACATGGAGTGGACCGGCGCGCGCTATGCGGACAAGCCGACGGCTGAGGTGCACACCTGGATCGCCGCCGCGCCGGCGCAGGTGTGGGCCTTGGTGTCCGACATCGAGCTGATGCCGCGTATGAGCCCCGAACTGCGGTCGGTGGAATGGCTGGACGGCAGGAGCGGCCCTGCTCTGGGAGCCCGGTTCATCGGCCGGAGCAAGCATGAGGCGTTGGGGGAGTGGGCCACCACGTCCCACATCGTCGAGTACGAGCCGTTGAGAAAGCTTGCCTGGGCGGTCGAGGACCCGCAGCACCCGACGGCGATCTGGCGGTTCACGTTGGAGCCGCAGGACGGTGGCACTCTGCTGCGGGAATGGATGCAGATGGGGCCGGCCCGCTCGGGTCTCTCCTTCGCCATCGACCGCATGCCGGAGAAGGAGCAGAAGATCGTGTTCGTGCGCATGCGGGAGTTCGAGGCCAACATGAACTGCACCCTTGAAGAGATCAAGAAGCTGGCCGAGAGCGCCCAGGCTTCGGGCGAGGCGAGTCTGTGATGCGTACCTCCACCACGATCGAAGCATCCGGGGGCGATTGGCGGGAGATCGTCGACTACGTCACCGAGGCGGAGAAGCTCGGTCTGGACATCTGCTGGGTGGCGGAGGCGTGGGGCTCCGAGGCGCCCTCGCCGTTGGGCTATCTCGCCGCGAAGACGGAGCACATGCTTCTCGGATCGGGAATCATCCAGCTCGGCACCCGCACCCCGATGGCCATCGCCCGCGCCGCGATCACGCTGTCGCAGATCTCCCAGGGGCGCTTCCTCCTCGGGCTGGGCCCCTCCGGACCGCAGGTGATCGAAGGGCTGCACGGCGTGCCGTTCGACCGGCCCCTGTCACGGATGCGCGAGACCGTCGAGATCGTGCGACAGGCCGCCTCGGGGGAGAAGGTCGCCCACCTCGGGCGGGAATTCCGGATCCCGTTGCCGGACGGGGACGGCAAGCCCATGCGCCTGTCCATGCGCGCCGAGTACGACATCCCCGTCTACCTCGCGACCCTCTCGCCGAAGATGCTGCACCTGACCGGTGAGATCGCCGACGGCTGGCTGGGCACCAGCTTCGTCCCCGAAGGCGCCAAGGAGGCGTACTTCGACCACCTGGACCAGGGTCTGGCCACCGTCGGTCGGACCCGCTCCGACCTCGACATCTGCCAGGGTGCCGAGGTCGCGTTCGCGGACGACGAGGACGCGCTGCGCGCGATGGTGGCCGGACGCAAGAAGGAACTGGCCTTCAGCCTCGGCGGCATGGGCTCCGCGACCACGAACTTCTACAACAACGCCTACAGCCGGCAGGGGTGGGCCGAGGTGGCGGCCGAGATCCGGACCCGCTGGCAGGCCGGGGACCGGGACGGCGCGGCGGACCTGGTCACCGACGAGATGGTGCTGGCGACCACGCTGATCGGAACCGAGGACATGGTGCGCGAGCGGCTGCGCGTGTGGCGGGACGCCGGCGTCGACACCGTTCGCTTCTACCCCGCCGGCGAGAGCCTCAACGCCCGACTCGCCACCCTGGGCCGGGCCATCGAGCTGGTCCGAGACATCGAGGACGAAGCGGCACGCTAGTCCCAGGCCGGCTGACTGAGGAGGGCTGCTGAGCGCCGGCGCCTTCCACGAGACGCCGGTTCAGGCCGACCGGGCGCTGATGCCGTCAGCCGCCAGGCCGGACATCAGCAGGGTGATCGCGCGGAACGTCCTGGTGAGGGCGTCCTCCCGGTCCGCCGCGGCGGCGATGATCTGGTTGCCCTCGCACAGCGCGGCCAGCAGCAGGCGGGCGACAGTGGCGACGGGAACGTCCGGTTGCAGTTCACCGCGTCCGGCCAGAACGGTCAGCAGCCGTTCGATCGGAGGCTGGGCGACCGTGTCGTTGATATGCCGGTACTGCCCTGCCAGGACCGAGGGTGCCTGGGCCATCATCTCCCGGTGCAGGGGGTCGTCGATGGTTCGTCGCAGGAAGGCGTGCGTGAGGTCGGCCACCGCGGCCATGGCGGGTTGGTGCGGTGTCGCACGGATCGCCTCGGACGTCGCGTCTGCCAGGACGCCGACCTGCTGAATCAGCTCCGTATAGAGCTCGGCGAACATCGCCTTCTTGTCCGGGAAGTGGTGGTACAAGGTTCCCTTGCTCACCAGAGCCGCCCCGGTGATGGCCTCGACCGACGTGGCCGCGAACCCGTCGGTCACGAACAGCTTCCGTGCGGCCGCCACCAGGTCTGCCCGGGTCTGCTCCGCATACATCTGTCGTCGGTTTGGCGCTCGCATGCGACCATCGTATATTCAATGACCTGAGGTCAGTGAATGACTCGAGGTCGGTCAGTGGCGTGGTGGCAAGGTCTTCCGAAAGGCGGACGGAGCCGTGGAAAGCGCAGAATCGTGGGCATAGATCACGGCGCCGGGGCGCTGAAGCGGATGGCCGGGGAACCGCTGCCGAGATGGTGAACATATGGGCGCCTCCCTCGTCCTCCGCCGGCTCCCCTGCAGCGGGCGGTGGCGCGTGTCGCCGCTGGCGAGTTGATGAACAGGTTGTTCGATCGGGAGCGAGTCGGCCCTCGCGGGAGCCGGCCGCCCCAGTGGAAAGGAAGCCGTCCATGGACGAGCAGGGTGAGCGCTTCGACGTCGTCGTACTCGGCGCGGGACCCGGCGGATACGTAGCCGCCATCCGGGCCGCCCAACTGGGCAAGCGTGTCGCGGTCGTCGAGGAGAAGTACTGGGGCGGCGTCTGCCTGAACGTGGGCTGTATCCCCACCAAGGCCCTGCTGCGCAACGCCGAGCTCGCGCACATCTTCACGCGCGAGGCGAAGACCTTCGGCATCAAGGTCGAGGGTGAGGTCTCCTTCGACTACGGGGAGGCCTTCCGCCGCAGCCGGAAGGTCGCGGACGGCCGGGTCAAGGGCGTCCACTACCTGATGAAGAAGAACAAGATCACGGAAATCAGCGGTCGCGGCACGTTCCTCGACCCGCACACGCTCCAGGTGGCCGACTACGACGGCAACACCCGCACCATCGGTTTCGATCACTGCATCATCGCCGCCGGGGCGAGCCCCAAGCTGCTGCCCGGCACCCGCCGTACCTCGCGCGTGGTGACGTTCGAGGAGCAGATTCTCGCCGAGGACCTGCCGCAGTCGATCGTGATCGCCGGCGCCGGGGCCATCGGCGTCGAGTTCGCCTACGTGCTGCACAACTACGGCGTGAAGGTCACCGTCGTCGAGTTCCTGGACCGGATCGCCCCGCTGGAGGACGCCGAGGTCTCCGCCGAACTGGCCAAGCAGTACCGGAAGTTGGGCATCGACGTGCTCACCTCCACCCGCGTCGAGTCGATCGACGAGTCCGGTCCGCAAGTCCGGGTCACGGTCACCGGCAAGGACGGCGCCCAGCAGGTCCTGGAGGCCGACAAGGTCCTGCAGGCGATCGGCTTCGCGCCGAACGTCACCGGTTACGGCCTGGAGAAGACCGGCGTGACGGTCACCGACCGCGGCGCGATCGACGTCGACGGCCGCTGCCGTACCTCCGTCCCACACATCTACGCCATCGGGGACGTCACCGCGAAGCTGATGCTCGCGCACGCCGCCGAGGCGATGGGCGTGGTCGCCGCCGAGACGATCGCGGACGCGGAGACCATGGAGCTGGACTACGTGATGATCCCGCGGGCCACCTTCTGCCAGCCGCAGATCGCCAGCTTCGGCTACACCGAGGCGCAGGCGAGGGAGAAGGGCTACGACGTCCAGGTGGCCAAGTTCCCGTTCACCGCGAACGCCAAGGCCCACGGTCTGGGCGACGCGAGCGGCTTCGTGAAGCTGATCAGCGACGGCAAGTACGGCGAGCTCCTCGGCGGCCACCTCATCGGCCCCGACGTCACCGAACTCCTCCCGGAGCTGACCCTGGCCCAGCAGTGGGACCTCACGGTCCACGAGGTCGCCCGCAACGTCCATGCCCACCCCACCCTGGGCGAGGCGGTCAAGGAAGCCGTCCACGGCCTCGCGGGCCACATGATCAACATGTAGCAGGGCGCTCGGCGCAGCGGCAGCAGGGCCCGTTGGTGCTCGGATCGGTTTCGCGACCTCGAGCTGCCAAGGGGCCCGCCCTGAGCCCTTGTTGGGGGGATCCAAGGGAGCGGTGGTTCTGCAGGTGAGGACCTCGTAGCGGCTGTCTGCGGCCTCGAAGACCGGGTTGAGAATGCCCAGTTCGAAGGGGTGTACCCCGTCTCCGGCCAGGACGGCGATTCGGTGCACGTGGGTCATGGCGGGTCCCGTCGGGAATCGGCATTCGTGCCATGGCGGCGGATGGCGGTGGCGGCCACGCTGGACGCACGAGGAACTCCGCCCCCCTGCGGGCCGACCAGATCGATGCGACTCGTCCCACTTGACGGGGGCGGGCACATCACAACGAAGCACAGGTCATCGCGTCCGGCACGGTGCTGGGCGTGGCGAACGGCATGTCGATCATGTCGAACGGTCTGATGACCGCGATTGCGACGCAGGCCATCTCGGTGGTGCTCGTCCGGCACAGCACCGTGCCGGACGGTACGGCATTCCCCCGCGGTCTCATCCGCCGAAGCTTCGATCGTCAGAAGGCCGTGACGAACTGGGCGACGGTGAAGACGGGAGCGCCCTGTTGTCGTTGTCGTCCTGGTGCCGCATGGGATGGGATCATCCCGTCAGGACGACGGACACCGTCGCAGCGACGATCGTGACCGCAGCCAGTGTGACCATCACCGTCCGCACCGCCGTCATCCGTCGGCCTGCGCAGGACGCGGGGGCAGTCCCGGCGGCACCAGCCAGGGCGCGGGCGAACGTTTCCCCTGAGCAGCCGGCACCGGCCGGGCCCGGGCGTCCGCCTCGCGCAGCTGGCCGCACCACACGCAGCTGTCTACTTCATGGACGGCAGGCCGGGCGTCGGGGTCCGGTTCGGGGCAGTTACCGAAGGCTTCCATACCTCTTCAACGACCCACTACAGCGAGGTGGTCGGCACATCACCCGTTTGCCGTGTCGGCCACGCTCAGCCGGACACCCCACGAGGGTCTGACGCTGCGAGACAGCCCAGGCCCGTTGAGTCGGGGAGCTTCCCGCACCATCGCACGGGACGAGGACCGCCCGGCCGGCAGGCGTGCGGCCACCTCACCACCTGGTCGCTCCATCGGCAGACAGCCCGAATCGGCCTCCAGGGAGCGGAGGTTGTCGGCTCGGACCCCCGCGGCGTTCTGGATGAGGTCGCAGAGCACCCGGTTGCCGCGACCAGCACGCCGCCGCGCCGCCGTGAACGTATCCCAGCGCGTCCTGCTGACGAGCCGTTACAACCCGGCGCTTCGGCGGTTCCTGGCAGCCGCGCAGGGCGGTCGATGCAGTAGGAGGGTCCGGCGCCATGGCCCGCTAAGTGGGAATCCGCGCGACAGTGGTGTTCGGCGGCAGAGCTCGAAGCACTCCGTGTCCTGCGTCGTGCGGGGAGCCTGCTGGCGAACCTCGACCCCGCGCGCTTCGAGGTCCTCCCGGTCGGCATCACGCCGTACGGCTCGTGAGTGCTCGGCCCCGGCCGACCCGCAGACGCCGAGCGATCGACGGCCGGGCGCCATGCCTACATCGCCACCGGCACCGCGGTATCAAGGGTGATTACGACGGGCGGCTGCGCCACGGCGTGCCGCAGCTGCCGCTGCCAGCCGCGTTCGCCCCGGACGTGCTGCGGGTGAGGGACCTGCGATCCGCCCCGGCGGCGAATCGCAGCCGCCGGCCTCGCTCCGCAGGAGTCCGTTGGCTTGCCCACGGCGTCATAGAGCAATTAGGCCGGCTGCCGTCTCCTTGAAGCCGCAGACATCGAAATAGAACGACCGCAGGTGCTCCTCGAAGTCGACGTGGAGCCACTCGCACTGTGCGGCACGGGCTTCGTGGGCTGCGGTTGCGACCAGCGCGGCGCCAACACCTCTTGCCCGGCGATGCTGTGCGACCATCGTGTCCAGGACGAAGGCATGGACTCCACCGTCCCAGACGACGTTGACGAAGCCGATCAGAGAGCCGTCTTCCCAGGCGCAGACCCAGCCAAGACTGTGGCGCTCAAGTCGTCCCCGCCAGTCCGTCTGAGCGATCGGGTGGCCGAAGGCGTCAGCGTGGAGCGCGTTGAGGGCGGCATTGTCGAAGTCACCCCGCCACTCGTAGCTGATCGTCACTCGTCCATCGTAATGTCGGTGCCGGGGTGGCGGCTGAGCTATTCCAGTGCGCCGGTCATCGCGCCGGTGGCAGCGACCGTCATGCCTGTCGGCGGTCCGTCGGCAGGCTGCGGACAAACGCGAGCCTCGGACTTGGCGAGCGGCAAGGTCCGCTATGATTGATCTTCAGCTGGTCGCCACAACTCCTGGCGCTCGGTGGTGCGTTGGTGGTCCAAGGAAAGACGTCCCGCTTCCTGCGGGGAGATGCAGGTGCAAGGCCTGCCCGGCGCTCGGACACGAGCCCCGTCCCGCGTTTCGCGGGGTGGGGCTCGCTGTGTTGTACATGCCGGCGCCGCCCAGCCGTTGTCAGTCCCGGGAACATAACGGCGCTCACGTATCACCCGCTTCTCTCACCCAGAGGCACAGCATCACAGCCCGGGTCCCCCGTCACTCCCTCGCCCAGCCGCCTCCTCGCCGTCGACGGGGATGCCCAGTCGGCTGGCTACGGTGGTGAGGGCGGTGCCCAACGGGAGTGCGACCCGGGTGACGGCGTGCCGGTCGCCTCGGGTGGGGTCCCGGTTGACGATCAGTACGGGCTTCCCGGCCTCGGCTGCCTGGCGGACGAACCGGAGTCCGGACATCACCGTCAGCGAGGAGCCCAGGATCAGCAGCGAGGCCGCCTCACGGACCAGTGTGCGGCAGTGTTCGACGCGCTGCGGCGGAACGGATTCGCCGAAGAACACCACGTCCGGTTTGAGGATGCCGCCGCAGACCGTGCAGGGCAGTACGCGGAAGTCCCCGACCTGTTCGTCGGTGAGGTCGGCGTCACCGTCCGGGTTGATTCCGGCGGCCACCGGCTTGAAGCCCGGATTGGCCTCCTCCAGCCGCCGGGCGAGTTCGCGGCGCGGGCTGAAGGCACCGCAGGAAAGGCAGACGACCCGCTCCAGACTTCCGTGGAGTTCCACGACGCCCTCGGCGCCGGCGGCCTGGTGCAGGCCGTCGACGTTCTGGGTGATCACACCCGAGAGCAGGCCGTGTCGCCCGAACGCGGCCACGGCCCGGTGGCCGGCGTTGGGGCGGGCGCGACCGAAGGTGCGCCAGCCGAGGTGGCTGCGCGCCCAGTACCGGCGCCGAGCCTGGGCGCTGGCGGTGAAGTCCTGGTAGGTCATCGGAGTGTGTCGGCTCAGGCTGCCGCCCTCGCCCCGGTAGTCGGGGATGCCCGACTCCGTGGAGATGCCCGCCCCGCTGAGTACCAGCACCCCACCAGTGCTCAGCGCACCGGCGACCGGCTCCAGATCCGTGGTGCCCGGCGGCAGGTCGTCGGCGGGGGTCCAGCTCACAGTGGGGCGCATGCGCATGCTGCCAGGGTACGGAACCGGTTGCCACCACCCGGGCACAGCCCGACGATGCATAGCCGTAGTCATCACGGAACCGCGGTCGCAACCCCCCCCGGTCAGCCACGCTGAGCATCACAGGTGGCCGCAGGGTGGCGACGCCATCATGATCGCCCTCACTGCCCGAACTCCATGATGGGCCTGTAGGTGCGGCACAGGGCACAGCCCGGTGAGTGTTGCCCTCGCCGAGTCGGCTTGTCGCGGTTACGGTCGGGACGTGGACGAAGGACTGTATTCGGACCCGCAGGCGCCAGGCGAAGATGCGGAAGACGCTCGATTGATCGGCCTGGTGACGGACTGGGCTGCTTCGATCGTCGCCAATGATCCCGTGCGTATCGCCGGCTTCATGGCTGACGATTGGGTGATCGTTTCCGAGTCGGGCGTCGCCTCGAAGGAGCAGTTCCTCTCCCTCGTCGAGTCCGGGGAGCTGACCCACTCGGCGATGGAACTCGTGACGCGACCAAGAGTTCGCGTCTACAACGGTACGGCGGTTCTCACCGGACGCGTGACGAACACAGCCCACTACCAAGGCACGCGTTACGACGCGGACGAGTGGACGACCGACGTGTTCGTGAAACGAGACGGTCGCTGGCTCTGCGTGTTGAGCCACATCACGCCTGTGGCCCCAAGCTGAGCCACAGGCCGAGCGGCATCAGGGCAGCGGCGTCGCTTCTGCTCGCGCCGCCCAGATCCGCAGAGCGACTACGCCGCAACCGACCGACCGACCGCCCCCACCGGCCGGCACAAGGAAGGTTGCGGTGACCACGCCGATCACCTTGCCCACATCGTCGACGCGATCCACGCCCGACGCGTACAGGATCCCTGTCACGGCCAGCAGTGCCGCGACGGCGTAGACCGGCGCCGGCCACCGTTTCCCCTCAACCCATGCGTCAGTCCTCTGCTCTGCGTCCTCAGAGGCAAAATCCCCACTCGGCTGTCGAGTTGACCTCCGGCTGCGTGGGCGCACATCCGGCCCGGTTGACAACCTTGTCTCTGCATGTCGCAAAGATCCCCCCATGGTTCCGGTGGGACTGAGGTCAACATCTGTCCGCTCCTGATAAGAAAAGTACACACACATCTGGTTGAGGGGGGTTGCTCCTGCGTGCGCGCATGCTGGCGCAGGATGGTCGGCCGCCAGGGTGAGGCTTCGGCCACCGTCCCTGCCTACCCACGCGTATGACGGTGTGTCAGTTCTCAAGGGAGATTCCGCATGACCAAGAGGGTCCACGCTGCGCTGGGACGTCCCAGACACACGGCGGACAAGACCGGCAGACGGGCTCGGGGGATCATGGCGGCAACCGCCGCCGCTGTCGCTCTCCTTGTCGCCGCCACCGCCGCCCATGGCGCGGTCACCGATGGGGGTGGGGCGGGATCGCACCCGCCCAAGCGAATAGGCACGGCCCCCCACGTTCCGGCCGGCGCGACCGCGGCCGGCGCGACCCCTTCGGGAACCACGCTGCACATCGGCGTGAACCTCGCCCCGCGTGACCCGAAGGCGCTGGCCGACTTCGTCACCGCGGTATCCACCCCGGGCAACTCCCTGTACCACCACTACCTGGCCAAAGGGCACTTCGCCTCGGTCTTCGGCCCGACGCCGGCCACCATCGCCCAGGTGTCCCAGGCCCTGAAAGCAGCCGGCCTCACTCCTGGCAAGGCCAGCCCGGACGGCCTGACCATCCCGGTCACCGCCACCGTCGCAAAGGCGTCCGACGCCTTCGACACCGGCTTCCGGAACGTCCGGCTCAAAGACGGCACCACCGACTACATGAACACCGCGGCCCCCGCGCTGCCCGCGAACATCGCGGCGTCGGTGACCGGGATCGTGGGCCTGAGTGACATCAACAGCATCACCAGCCACCACTCATCCGTGCGTCGGGCGGGCAGGACCAGCTCTGCCGCCGGACGCGGCTCGCGCGCCGTGGCCCCGCACGCGTACAGCCCGGGACTCTGTACCGACTTCACCGGCTCGGGCCTCACCGACGGCACCGACTACTACAGCCCCGGCAAGCTGGCCGGCACCTACGGTATGAGCAACTCCGCCACTGTCGGCGCGGGGCAGACCGTGGCCGTGTTCGAGCTGGAGAACGTCGATGCCGCCAGCATCGCTGCGTACCAGTCCTGCGTGGGCACCAGCACCTCCGTCTCCACCGTGTACGTCGATACGGCGGCAGGGGCCGGCGCGCCGGCCACCGACGGATCGGTCGGCGTGGAGTCGGCGCTCGACATCGAGGACCTGATCGGTCTGGTGCCGGGCGCGAACATCATCGACTACCAGGGCGTGGACGCCCAGTCCGCGACCGACCAGAACGTGCTCGACGTCTACCAGCGGATGGTCACCGACGACCAGGCGCAGGTCATCTCCTCCAGTTGGGGCGTGTGCGAGGCAGCCGAGAACAGCGCGACCGCGAGCGCCGAGAACGTCATCTTCGCGGAGGCCGCGGCGCAGGGCCAGAGCGTCGTCGCCGCCTCGGGCGACGACGGCTCCAGCGACTGCTACCTCTCCACCGGCTCCACCGCCAAGGCTGTCGACGACCCGGCGAGCCAGCCCTACGTCACCGGCGTCGGTGGCACCACGATGACCGGCTCGGGCAGCACCGCGACCCAGAAGGCGTGGAACAACGACACCGGCGGCAGCGGCGGCGGCATCTCCTCGCGCTGGGCTCCCGTTGTCTACCAGGGCGGTATCGCCACGACCGCCAAGCGTGCCGTTCCGGATGTCTCCGCCCTGGCGGACCCGTACACCGGCTACCCGATCTTCTACCAGGACGACAGCGTCTCCTCCAGCCCCGTCCCCGGCATCATCGGCGGCACCAGCGGCGCGGCCCCGACCTGGGCCGCCGCGATCGTCCAGGCGAACGCCGGCGCGGCCTGCCAGGCGAACGGGCGGGTCGGCTTCCTCAACAACGCCCTCTACAAGGCCGCGCGGAGCAGCTACCCGACGAACTTCTGGGACGTCACCAGCGGCACCAACTCCGTATACGCCACCGGCTACACGGCGGCGGCCGGCTACGACGAGGTCACCGGCCTGGGCTCGCCCAAGGAGGGCGGCCTGATCACTTCGCTGTGCGCGGCCAAGGGCACCGCGGCCACGGGTGCTTCCACCTTCCACCCGCTGGGCAGCCCCAAGCGCCTGCTGGACACCCGCAACGGCACCGGATGGGGCCTCAGCTCCATCCCGTCCACCAAACCCCTGGTCGCGGGCGGCACCGCCCCGGTCAGGATCGAGGGCGCCGGGGGCATCCCCAGCAGCGGCGTGACCGGTGTCGTGCTCAACCTCACGGTCACCGGCACCACCGGCGCGGGTTCGTTGATCGCCTGGGCCGACGGCACCGCCAAACCGTCGACCAGTAACCTCAACTGGACCGGCGCCGGCCAGACCATCGCCGCCTCGTCGACCGTCATGGTGGCCGGCGACGGCGTGGTGGACCTCTACACCAGCAGCACCACCCACCTGATCGCCGATGTCCAGGGCTACTACACCAGCGATACCGCCGGGTCCAAGTACACGGCGCTGAAGCCGGCCCGCTTGCTGGACACCCGCTCCAAGGTCGGCGTCTCCACCACCACCAAGATCACCAACGCGGTCGTCAGCCTCAAGGTCCGCGGCCACGGGGGCGTGCCGACCGGCGCCTCCTCCGTGGTCCTCAACCTGACGGCCACCCAGACCGTAGGCTCCGGCTACCTGGAGGCCTACCCCGAGGGTGCCACCCGCCCGACCGCCTCCAACGTCAACTGGTCGGCCACGGGGACCACCATTCCCAACCTGGTCGTCGTGCCGATCGGCTCCGACGGCAACGTCAGCCTCTACGTCCACGGCACGAGTCACGTGATCGCCGACGTCTCCGGCTACTTCTCCACCAGCGGCTCGGCCTTCCACACCGTCACTCCGCTGCGCCTGCTGGACACCCGTACGACGACGGCGCTGGGCGCCGGCAAGACACTGGCCCTGCAGATCTCGGGCCGTGACGGCATTCCGTCCACCGGCGTCAAGGCCGTCGTGCTGACCGTCACCGTCACCGGCACCACCGGCAGCGGCTACCTCACCGCCTGGGCCGACGGCGGCACCCGCCCGACGGCCTCCAACCTGAACTGGGTGCAGGGCAAAACGATCGCCAACCAGGTGATCGTGCCGGTCGGCTCCGACGGCAAGGTCGATTTCTACGCCAGCAGCACCACCCAGGTGCTCGCGGACGTGGCAGGCTACATCGGCTGACGCCTACCGACGACACAACGGTGATGCCCCGCCGACCCGCGTGGTCGGCGGGGCATCACCGCGACAGGCGGAGTTTGTGGCTGCCCGTCATCCAGCGAGACGCCTTCGCAGCCCTTGGGCGACGCGCAACTGGACGCCGTCGGCGGCGACGGATGGCAGGGCGGGCAGGACGCATACGCACAGCAGTTCCGAAAGGTCGGCCAGGGGTACGGCGTCGTCTGCCCGGTCAGTGGGCCGCGGTTCATGGGCGAGCGGGGCGGCTCCACGCCGCGCGGCAGCCGAGTGAACAGTTCGCGGCCGGTCTGCTGCTCCAGGGCGCAGTTCTGCGCGCTCACGGTGGACCCCATTCAGATCGGCGTGCGCCGGGGTCAGTCTTTTGTATCGGAGTTCCGATCGCTGTGATCGGCTCTTCTATTGGTACTTCGATGGGATGGCGGCCTAACGTCAAGAGCGTCGTCAAGATGCCTACCAGCGGCGATCCGCGGCGCAGGCGGTGACGACGCAGGTCAAGAACCCCTCCAGGAGAGCACATGGCGAAGATCCTCTTTCACCCCGGGCGGCGTCATCCCGCCGGTCGACCCGGCCGGCCTCAGCGCCGGAGCCAGCGGCGGTGAGGAGAACGCCGCGGAGATCCGGGCCGCAGTGAGGGCGCTGCGGATGTACGTCCCCGGCGGCCACGTCTGATGCGAGCGCCAAGTGGCTGCTGCAGGACCGGCTGACCGAGGCCGGTCCGAAGGTCGAGGTGGGCGAGCCGTGGGCGCCGCACATCGAGGTCGACCGCAACGTCGTCACCGGCCAGAACCCCGCCTCCTCCGGTCCTCTCGACGCGCCGAACTGTTCAAGAAGCTCGCCTGAATCCCCGTACACACAAGACCCCGAAGGACTCCCATGACCACGCAGAACGCGATCAACTGGCCCGAGAAGTACCTGCCCGGCACCGGCGACAACTTCGTCTCCAACGAAGTGATCGTGGCCGGTCTGAGCGCCGCCGCCGTCTGGCGGTACCTCGTCGACACCGCCGAGTGGGAGGGCTACTACGACAACGTCGCCGACATCTCCGTCCCGCAAGACGGCGGCCCCGAGCTGAAGAACGACATCCGCTTCAGCTTCGGCACCTTCGGCTTCCCGCCCCTGGACGCCCACGTCGTCGAGTTCCAGGCCCCGGCGGAGGGCTTCCCGGGTCGTCTGTCCTGGACCGCCAAGCAGGACGGCGGGCCCGAGGAGCGACTGGACGTGCTGCACGCCTGGCTGGTGGAGGACCTGCCCGGCGGCCGGGTCCGCGTCCTCACCCAGGAGACGCAGATCGGCGAGCCGGCCGCGGCCCTGGCGAGCGAGCGTCCCACCCCCATGCTCAACGGCCACCAGGTCTGGTTGGACGGACTCGTCCGCGCGGCCTCCAAGTAACCCGCGCCGGGTGCACCCCGGTACTTCCGCCCCACCACACCGCAGAATTCAGGAAGTTGATGCCATGACCGACAAGCTCACCGTGAGTGTCCTGGGCACCGGCATCATGGGCGCCGCGATGGCACGTAATCTCGCCAAGGGCGGACACATCGTCCGCGCTTGGAACCGCAGCCGCGCCAAAACCGAACCGCTGGCCGCCGACGGCATCACGATCGCCGACACCCCGCCGTGGCGGTCGAAGGCGCCGACGTCGTCCTCACCATGGTGTACGACGGTCCCGCCGCCCTGGAGGTCATGCGGCAGGCCGCGTCCGCCCTGCGTCCAGGCACCGTGTGGGTGCCGTCGACCACCGCCGGAGTCGAGGCGATCGGCGGCCTGGCCGGCTTCGCCGCAGAGCACGGACTGGTCTTCTTCGACGCCCCGGTGCTGGGTACCCGTCAGCCCGCCGAGGCCGGCCAGCTGCTCGTCCTCGCGGCCGGTCCGAGCGAGCACCGCGAGGCCGTGGCGCCGGTCCTCGACGCGGTCGGCGCCCGCACCGTGTGGACCGGCGAGGACGCGGCCGAGGGCAGCGCCACCTGGCTCAAGCTGGTCGCCAACAGCTGGGTCCTCGCGACCACTGCCGCGGCGGGCGAGGTCCTGTCTCTGGCGCAGGCCCTCGGCGTCGACCCGAAGAGCTTCTTCGACGCCATCGCCGGCGGTCCGCTCGACATGGGCTACCTGCGCGCCAAGGCCGGGCTCGTCCTGGACGGCAGGCTCACGCCGGCCCAGTTCGCGGTGTCCACCGCGGCCAAGGACGCCCGACTGATCGTCCGGGCGGGGGAGCGGAACGGCGTCCACCTCGACGTGGCCGCCGCGAGCGCCGAACGCCTGGAACGCGCCGCCGCCCAGGGCCACGGTGACGAGGACATGGCCGCCGCCTACTTCGCGAGCTTCGACGAGAAGCCGTCCGCCTGACCAGCCCACCCCAGCATCGAGGAGCCCTGATGTCCAAGCCGCCGCTGCCGCCGGAGGCCGTAGAGCTGCTGCGTCGCCCCAACCCCTGCGTCATGGCGACCCTGCGCTCGGACGGCGCGCCCGTATCCACCCCCACCTGGTACGTCTGGGAGGACGGCCGGGCCCTGATCTCCCTGGACGAGGGTCGCATCCGCCTGAAGCACCTGCGCCGCGACCCGCGCATCACCCTCACCGTCCTCGACGGGGACGACTGGTACACACACGTCACCCTGATCGGCCGGGTCGTCGAGATGTACGACGACGGGGGCCTCACCGACGTCGACCGCATCGCCACGCACTACACCGGCAAGCCCTACTCGGACCGCGCCCGGACCCGGGTCAGCGCCTGGATCGAGATCGAGCGGTGGCACGGCTGGGGCGCCCCCCGCGACAGCGACCAGGCATTCACCTGACCGCGGATCCGACCCGCGGCGCGACCGTGCGGGCCCTGGTCCTCGACCGGCCCGGCGGGTCCGACACCCCGCGCATGACCCCGACGTGCCCGTGTGCGAGTCGACCCTGGACAGGTGCGGGTGAAGGTCGAGTCGTGCGGCCTCGACGCGGTCACCCACCGCCGGGGCGGTGGGTGACGGGGGGCGGGCATCAGTCCGGGGCAGCGCGCGCCCTCCACGGCGGTCTGCGCCGCCCCGGTGGCTTCGCCGAGTAGACCCTGGCCGACGCCACCACCCTCCCGGAACAACGTGGTCACAACGGCGTCCGATCGTAACGCCGACCACGAATGCGATCCGTTGCCCCGCCTCACGTAGGCAGCCACCCAGGCCACCAAGGTGGGACATTGTCCGGGGGGCAGTCGCCATTGGTGTCGTTCCCCACGCCGAGCGGGGTTCCCAGCCAGGCGAAGTGCACCAATGCCAGCGCGATCAGTGCTGCCAGGAAGACCGCGGCCGGTATCAACACGTTCCGAGACCGGCGTTTTTGATGCCGCAGCATGACTGCCGGCAGCGCCCAGGCAGCCAAGCCGGTGAATCCCGCCGCGAGGACCGTCAACGGTGCTTCCCAGGTCCACAGATCGAACAGGCTCGGGTGTTCCCGAAGGACGACGGCGCAGGTCCGGCGCGCCGCGCGGGACAGCCGGTAGGCGCCGTAACCCGCGAGGGCCCCTGCGAGCAATGTCAAGCAGCCCGCCATCCAGGGCGGATTGGTCTGTCTTTCCATGTCAGGGCTTGACGCACCACAACGCTGCGAGGTTCCTCCACCTGCCCAGCCGGACCCGGGAAGTGATGGTTTGCCGCCCGCCTCCGTCCTGACGTCCCGTCCCACGGGCTCTGGAACGCCGCGGACCGGCACATCGCCGACACTGTGTCGTCCTACGTCGTCAACTTCGCCGCCCACGGTGACCTCAACGGCCCGGATCTCCGGCGCTGGGCTTCGACGTGGCCCGAACGGCCGCCCGCCTACCAGTCGCGGGCGGCGCGCTGGAGGGCGTCGCGTACCCGGATCACGTCGGGGTTGGCCTCGGTGCCGGGCCGCTGGACGAGGAACAGGGTGTTCAGCGGCGGTTCCTCCGATTCGTGCAGGAGGGCGAGACGGCCGGAGTCGAGGTGTTCCTGGCACAGCGAGCGGGGCAGCACGCTAACGCCGGCACCGGCGTTGACCGCGGACAGGACCGCGTACAGATTGGGCACGGTGACCGCGGCGCGGCTGGTGAGCTGCCTGCCGAAGACGGTCCGCCAGTAACGCCGCACGATGGGCAGGTCCTCGGCGTAGGTGACCAGCGGGACCTCGCGCAGGGCGGCGCACAGATCCTCGGCCTGTGGGTGCGCGGTGATGCGCTCGGCCCAACTCGGGGAGGCGACCAGCATGTACTCCTCGTCGGCGCGCGGCACCGACTCGAGGCCGCGGCCGCGGGGGCGCCGGGTCGCGATGACCAGGTCGTGGCGGCCCGCCCGCATCTCCTCCAGCAGCGGTTCGGGCAGCCCTTGGGCGACGCGCAACTGGACGCCGTCGGCGGCGAGGTGCGCCAGGTCGGGCAGGACGCGCACGCACAGCAGTTCCGACGGGCCGGCGAGGTGCACGGGTGTGGCGGGCCCGGCCAGAGGGCCGCCGCCTTCCAGGGCGGCGAGCGCGTCGAGCGGGCCCGCGGTCTGGGCGGCGAGTTCGTGGGCGAGGGGGGTGGGTTCCACGCTGCGCGGCAGCCGGGTGAACAACTCGCGGCCGGTCTGCTGCTCCAGCGTGCGGATCTGTGCGGTCACCGTGGGTTGGGACAGCCCGAGCACGGGCGCGGCGGCGGTGAAGGTGCCGGCGCGATGGACGGCCAGGAAGGTGCGCAGCAGGTTGAGGTCGGCGTGCGCCGGGAGTTACCTGCCGACGCCGGCCGCGGTCTCGGAGGTCTCGGGCGTCCGGTTCTTCATGGCGGCCATCGTATCCATCGTTTACATCGGAGTTCCGATAGCCGACATCGACTCTTCTATTGGTAGTCCGATGGAGTGCGGGCATGACGACGGGCCGTATCGCCGAGACGCCGCCAGAGGGCCGTGCCCGCTGGGCGGGAGGTGACGCCGGCCGGGCCGGCGAGGCGCTCGTCCCCTGTGAGCGTCCCAGGCTGTGGGCTCCGGCGCCGTGGACGACGGTGCCGTTTCCGCACAAGCGTCATCTTGTGGGGGCCGGGCGCCCTGGCGACGGAAACTCGGATGCGCGTACTGCATGGCCACCCCTAGGCTGCGCCCGCGGGGAAGCGAGGCGCCGTATCGTCCGTCAGCGGATCGGAGATGCACGGGGTATGACCAGTCAACTGTTCGCGATCTGCTTCAACGCGACCCGGCCGTCGGGCCTGGCGCGGTTCTGGTCCGGCGTCCTGGGCTGGGAGTTGGCCGAGGGCCCGGACGACGACGTCGCGATCCTGCCCCCTGATACCGCCGGGTTCCGCATCCGCTTCCTGCCGAGCCAGGAGCCGAAGATCGGCGGGAACCGGGCGCACTTCGACCTGACGAGCACCTCCCCGGAGGACCAGCAGCGGACAGTGGCCCGGGCGCTGGAACTCGGCGGGAAACACATCGACGTGGGCCAACTCCCGGAAGAGGGACACGTGGTGCTCGCCGATCCAGACGGCAACGAGTTCTGCGTGATCGAGGCGGGCAACAACTTCCTCGCCGACACCGGCTTCATCGGAGCGCTGGCGTGCGACGGTACGCAGAAGGTCGGTTACTTCTGGAGCGAGGCGCTGCGGTGGCCGCTGGTCTGGGACCAGGACCAGGAGACCGCGATCCAATCGCCGAACGGCGGTACGAAGATCACGTGGGGTGGCCCACCGGTGGCGCCGAAGACGGGCACGAACAGGCTGTACTTCGAGCTTGCGCTCCCCGCCGACGCAGACTGGGAAGCGGAGGTCGACCGCCTGATCTCGCTCGGCGCGACGCACACCGACATCGGCGAGTGCGACGGCAGCCGGATGCTGATGCTCGACCCCGACGGCAACGAGTTCTCCGTACGGAAGCCCCGGTAGCGGGGCTGTTGTCGGGTGGGCGGTGTTGGACGGGCAGGCCGGCGACGAGGTCACACTGCTTTCCCTGGCTCCTGACCCGTACCACGGTGGAGAGCTTCGACCTGCACTGCGCGGTCGATGCGCGGGCTACCTGGCTGCTGATCCGGGAGTACGGGCTGCGGTTTCGCGGACAGCATGGCAGCGGGCGCATCGTCAGCCTGACCAGCGACCACACCGCGGGCAACCTCCCGTATGGGGCAAGCAAGGGAGCGATGGACCGGATCACGTTGGCCGCCGCCCACGAGCTCGCCCACCTGGGAGTGACCTGCAACGCGATCAATCCAGGGCCGACCGACACCGGGGGGATGGCCGAGGAGCAGAAGGCGGACCTGATTCGTTTCACACCCCTGGGACGCCGTGTGCCGCAGGACTGCGCGAATCTCGTCTTGCTTCCCTGCTCACCAGAAGGCGGATGGATCAACGCCCAGCTTCTCCAGAGCAACGGCGGCCTCGGGTAGCCCAGCGGTGCTCGGTCGAGCGGGTCTGTGCGAGCCCGGCGCGCGTTACTGGCACATCTTCACGCCTACGAGTGGACGAGGGACAGCCCTTGTTGGCATGCCGTCGACGTCCTGCACCTTGGCGTTGGATTCCTGGGACACCTTGCCAGGATCTCCCACGCCTCCTCCAGAGAGCAGTACCAGACCTCCATCGGCACGCCGCGGCCATGGGGCGTCGTCCTTCATCGCTGTTCGGGGTTGATTTCTTCAGTGGTGAACGCGCGGAAATCTGTTTTTGTTGGAGTAGACATTGGGTGGTGGTGTGGTTATGGTTTTCCTCGTAGCCCAGAGAGACAGCAGGGCCTGGCAGACACGAACTGCCGGCCGGTAGTAGGCAGTTGTGGTTCGTAGTGCGGTGCGGTGGTGGAGTTCCGAAGCCAGGGTGGTTGCAGGACGGTGACGGGACTGACTGCCGGACCGGGTGGCCCGCAGTGATCAGGGGCTGCCGTGAGGACTAGTTGATCATTGAGGGAATGAACGGAGGAGCCGAGCGCCATCAGGATCGCCCGGGCGGACGTCTTGAGCCCGGGTACCGCAGGACATCGATAGTGAGGTGGTCTCCGGTCAAGCAACCGCGATCCCAGCATCCCCGACAGCATCTGGGTCGGGTCTGCGGAGACAGAAGGCCGGCGCAGTACAGGGGCCGGCAGATGGTGTAGCTGTTCCTTCGGGGCCCTGGTGTCATACGGCACCAGGGCCCCTCTACGCGTTCCACAGAGAACGGGCTGGGACCCGATGCTCATGGCGAAGTCCGGGCACAGGAAACCGGAGAACGTGCGGAAGTACTTCCATCCCTCTGCGAAGGGGACCGAACGAGGAGCCTGCCCCACATGTGGGCCCGGTGGCTCTGGGCCCGGCGGTGCGGGTGGTAGGACTCTGGCGGGCTGTCGCCATGGTGGGGAGGTTCCGGGCGATGCGGCGGCTCATCGCTTGCAGTAGTTGACGTGCGCCAGGGAAGCTGGATGCCGGCGGGCGGAACGGGGCGTGTTCGTCTCGGTCCAGTGGATCATTGGCACCAGGTACTCCTCGAGATCGAACGTGCAGAGGCACGAGGAGCACTTCGGTGAGGAGCAGCGCACACGGCCCGTGCTGCAGCACGGGCCGTGTGAGGGCGGTGTCAGTCGGCCATGCCCCCGGCGAACGGCATCGTCTGCCATTGGTCGACGGACGGCTTCAGATACTCCACCAGCTCGGGCAGTTGCGGCACGAGCATGAGGGAGGCGATGACCCGCAGCATCCCCACGGCGTTCACGAAGCTCAGGACATCCTCGTTCAGCAGTCTCGTGCCGTTGTGCTGCGCGCCGCGGTTGTAGGCGGATTCGTGGACCGGCCCGAGAGCCGCCAGGTCCCACTCGACGGGGCCCAACGTGACCAGCTCGAAGTCGGAGTAGAGGTCCCCGTCCGTCCCGGAGAAGACGTTCGCGGTCGGAGAGTCGCCGTGGATGGGCTGGAGGTCGATCCCCGGGAACGCCTCCTCGAACGCCGTGCGTGAGCGCACAAGAGGTTCCAGGATCTGCCACTCGCGTCGTGCTCGGCCCAGCTCGGACGCGCCGATGAGGCGGGGGAGCCTTTCGAGCTGACCGAGGCTCTCTGCGATGAACTGCGGATCGGCTGCGGACAGGAAAGACAGACGGCCCGGGTATGCGCGCATCGCAGCGTGCAGGTCAGCAACGCTTTCGGAGTTCGCCACGTAGTCGGGTTCTTTGCCCCGGTCCTCCTCGAAGAACTGCCAGAAGGTCATCGAGAACCCGTCACGCTGGACGGGGTCCAGGGGCACGAGCGGGCTGGGAGGGATCACGGGGGTTCCCTGGTCGGCGAGCCATCGTGCCACGTCCAGTTCCGCCCGCTGGCGGCGCGCAAGGGAATCGAGGCCTTCAGATTGCGGCAGGACAGTGGGAATCCGGGCCAGGACGGGTGAGGGCGCAAGGTGGACAACGACAGAGAAGACGTCATGGAGCACCGTGGCATCAGCCACGGCGAGTCCGAGATCACGCCCTGCTCCGACAGCCGCGTCGACTGCGGCGGAGGTGCGGTGAGCCCGGCGTCGTGGCGTCAGGAAATCGGTCATGACTCAATCACTCCAGGTGGATTGCTGGCTGTTGGGCAGGCCGAGGTGAGGCGTGCAGGCAGTTCGTGGAGGAGCCGGGGGGTCAGCACCTGCGGCCGCCGCGCAGTTCCAGCCGCTCCCCCGGGAAGTGCTCGCGGAAGCCGCGATCGTGCGAAACCGCGACGACCGCCCCCGGGTAGGCCGCGAGTGCCGCCTCCAGGTCCTCGACCAGGTCGAGCGCGATGTGGTTCGTCGGTTCGTCGAGTACGAGTACGTCCACGGGCCTGGTCACCAGTCTCGCGATCTGCAACCGCCGTTGCTGCCCTGCGGACAGTGCCGTGACCGGGACGTGCAGGTCCTCTTCACGGAACAGCCCCAGCGCCAGCAGCGGTTCGGCGTACTCCTCCGGCAGCCCGGGCTGTCCGGCCGCGAACGCGGCGAGCAGCGGGAGACGCGTGGAGCGCGCGGGCAGCTCCTGCGCCAAGTACCCGATCCGAGCTGGTCGGCGTACCGTGCCCGCGTCCGGCTCCAGGTCGCCCGCCAGGACACGGAGCAGCGTCGTCTTGCCCGCCCCGTTCTCGCCCGTGACCAGCAGCCGCTGCCCGGGCGTGATCGCCAGCAGTCCGTCCAGACGCAGGTGCTCACCGACGCTCACGCCGTCGAGCTCGGCGAGCGGACGCTCGACGGAATGCGTACCGCCCGCCGCCGACAGCGCCGCCGTGAACCGCAGGGGTTCGGGTGGCGCCGCCACCGGGTTGCGCCGCAGGTGGGCCAACCGCTCCCGGACCGATCGCACTTGCCCGCCGAGCTTTGCCTCATGCGATCGGCGGTGCTTGCCGAAGCCTTGCCGTGGGTCCTTGCCGGTAGTGGCCAGCCTCTTCCCGGCGGCCTCAAGCAGCTCCTCGGCACGGGCCACCTCCTCAAGCCAGCCCGCGTGTTCCTGCTCCGCGCGGCGTCGAGCGGCGGCCTTCGCGGCGCGGTAGCCGGCCCAGCCATCGCCGTACCGGTGCACGATGCGCGCATCCCGGTCGACCTCGAGGATCGCGGTGGCGATGCGCTCCAGGAAGCCGCGGTCGTGGGTGACCGCGACGACGGTGCCGCGGTGCGCACGCAGATGTTCCTCGAGCCAGCGCACGGCCGCCGCGTCGAGATGGTTCGTCGGCTCGTCGAGGAGCAGCAGCTCGGGGGAGGCGGCCAGTACGCAGGCGAGCGCGAGCCGTGACTGCTCGCCGCCGGAGAGCGAGCCGAGCATGCGGTCGCGGGTGATCCCGCCGAGCCCGAGCCCGTGCATGGCGGTTTCCACGCGGGTGTCCCCCTCATATCCGCCACGTTCCTCATACGCGGTCAGCAGCTCGCCGTACGCGGCGAGTTCCTCTTCCGAGGCCTCGCCGAGACGCTTCTCCGCCATCCGCAACCGGCGCTCCATACCGCGCAGTTCGGCCAGAGCGAAGTCGACAGCGTCCTGCACGGTGCAGCGCGGGTCGAGGTCGAGGGTCTGGGCGAGGTAGCCGGTGCCGCCGGGGAAGCAGACGGTGATCTCCCCGGCGTCCGGCACCTCGGCTGCGGCCAGCAGCCGCAGCAAGGTGGACTTGCCGGAGCCGTTCTCGCCGATGACGGCGGCCTTCTCGCCGGGGCGGACGGTGAAGCAAACCTGGTCGAGGACGGTTCGGGTGCCATAGGACTTGGTCACGTCCTTGACGGACAGCTGCGCCACGGCGGCGGGCACAGCAGTATGGGCGCGTTCGCGCATATGACTTTCCCTGGGAATGTGAAGTGTCTACGGGCAGCAGAAACGGCGGCGTCGGCCGTGCCCGGACTCAGAGGAAGTAGAAGAAAGCCATGCCCCGATCATACAAGACGATTCGTATCGTCTCTACTCGTGCGTGTCACGAAGTCCGTGATCCGTACCGCCCACCCGAGCTCGTCGGGCGTCCGAGCGCCTTTCCGTCTGCCGCGTTCGGCCGGTGCTAGCGTGCCGCCGCATGCCGGCGATCGGAAGGCTCATTGATGGACGAGGTCAAGTTCGAGCAGGATTTGGTGCGGGCGTTGCTACGGGATCAGCATCCGGATCTCGCAGGCCTCGAGCTCCGAGACGTCAACGGAGGCTGGGACAACCAGCAATGGCGTCTCGGGGAGGAGCTGGCCGTGCGCCTGCCGCGTACCGAGCGTGCGCCGGCCCTGCTGCACACTGAGCAGACGTGGCTGCCGGTGTTGGCGAAGCTCCTGCCGTTGCCGACGCCCACTCCGGTGCGTATCGGCAAGCCGTCGAGCCTGTTCCAGCACACCTGGACGATCGCGCGCTGGGTCGAGGGTGAGCCGGCTGATCACGCGCCGATCACCCGCATCGACGCGGCCGAAATACTCGCGGAATTCCTTGCCGTACTGCATCACGAGGCGCCCGCCGACGCCCCGGCCAACCCTACGCGCGGCATCCCTCTGGCCGGATTGCAGGTGGAGCCCGATGGCTGGTTCGAGGTCATCTCCGACTACGCGACCGCAGACGCTGCTCGGGAAGTCTGGGAGAAGGCCGTCGCAGCGCCTCCCTGGCAGGGTGCGCCGCTCTGGCTGCATGGTGACTTGCATCCGGCAAACGTGGTCGTCCGGGACGGAACGCTCGCCGGGGTGATCGACTTCGGCGAGATGTGCGCCGGCGATCCCGCGACCGATCTCTCAGCCGCGTGGATCCTGTTGCCTGCCGGCGCGGCGAGTCGGTTCTTCGACGCCTATGAGCACGCCGATGTCGCCACCATCACCCGGGCCCGCGGCTGGGCTGTCCTGCGCGCCCTGGGGCTGATCGGGATCGGACGAAACGGCAGGCTCGGTCTGCCCGGGGGCAAACCGACCTGGGAACCGGCAGGCTACGCCACGCTCGAACGGGTCCTGGCGGCGAACTGACCGCGTGGCTGCGCGGCGGGGACGGCGCGTGGCTCCGGCTGACGACCCGGCGTGCAACGCACGTCGCACCACCTGTGACCCTTGCGTCGTGGCGCAGGATGACGATGCGGCGGCCTCCGTCCTCCGCGTAGGGCAGGCGGGCTTAGCGGACCATCTCACGCGCCCGCGTTCCTCCGCCAGGGGCTCGGCGGGCTTGCGCGGCCTGGCCCGGTGGACCCGGTTGCCGCTCCCGGCAGCCCGCAGACGGTCCCAGCCGGGTCTGCCAGGAGATTGCGCTCGGACTGGAGTACCGGCAGTACCGGCAGCCAAGGCGACCTCTCTCGCTTCAGCCGAGGGACAGCAGCATGTTCATCTCTCCAATGGCCAGCGTTGTGCCGACGATGAAGAACAGTCCTTGTACGACGCTGGTGATCGGCATGCGTAACCGCGCGTGGACGTAGGACGACAGGGCGAGTGCACCGGGGATGACCCAGACCAGGGCCAGCAGAAGGAACGACACGTGCTGGCCGCTCGTTGGCCGACCCACCGATGGCTCGGAGTGCGACATCCCCACCAGGAACATCAACAGTGCGACACCCGCAAGGGCAAAGGCATCGGCCACCGCCAGCAGCAACGCGACCGAGGCGTCTGTCAGCCGGGAGGGCCGACGTCCCGCGGTTCCAGTTTCCTCGCCGGTGCCGTGTTTCCTGTTCAGTCGCCGACGCTTGCGGATGCTGTTCCGGATTCTTCGCCACCAGGCCACTGCTCCACTGCACCATGGAGGCCACGGTTCCGCCCCAGTCCGGCCCGTAACGACTCCGGATCGGGAAAGCTTTTCTCCCGGCGGGGTATCGCCGCGGCCGGCACGGCACCGTCCTGTGACCGTTGACGGACACCACAGGCCAACCCGCACCGGTCACCGACGGTGGGACCGTGGAACAGGGCTCTGGCCCACCTCGGCCCATGGCGGTCAACACGAGCGGCAGCAGGATGTGGGCCCAGCGGCTGAACGCCTCGGCGATGACCGGACGGGTGGTGATGAACCGGCCCGCGAAGCACCACACCGCGACCAGGACCAGGACCAGGACCAGGACCAGGACCAGGAAACCACGGCATACGCGCTCCTCCCGCGCGGTGCACTCGGCGGTGGAAGTGACGCTGCCGCTGCCGAGGCCGTCGGCTCACTGATCCGCGTTGCTCAGCCGACCGGTCCCGTCATCGAGTGCGGCCGTACCGCCGGTTCGAGCAGCGACAGTGTCCGCTGCTGCGCGTCGAGGGCGACGCGGACGCCGACAGGCATCGGCAGATTCGGGCCGGCGTGTCCGAACTCGACGTTGCCCAGGACCGGGATGTCACGGTCGCCGAGGACGTCGAGGACGATCTCGCAGAGGGTCGGGGACGAGTCAGGCCCCTCGATCCCCTCGATCGCGTGCGGGACGCCCACGACCATGCCGGAGATCCGATCGAGGACGCCACAGTGCCGCAGCACCTGTAGGTAGTTCCACAGGTACGACGCCTGGCCGCCCATCTCCTCCCAGAACAGCACCGCGCCGTCGAACCGTTCGAGCGGCAGCGCGAAAGGCGTCGCCTGCGCGAACACGATGCGGTTGATTACCCCTCCGATGAGCCGGCCTTCGGTGCGACCGGCACGCCAGCACTCCCACGACGGGGTGGCCGGCAGCGCACCGATCGCCTCGTCGCTGGTCAGCAGCGTCGAGTAGAGCTTCTCAAGGACCGCTTGGCGCGCTGCGGGCGCAGTCTGCCAGTGTCCGCCGAGTCCAGGGGTGGCCACGTCGGTATGGAAGCCGACCAGGCCCGTGCGCGCGTAGAGCACCAGATGCAGCAGCGAGATGTCGCTGTAGCCGAGGATCGGCTTGGGGTCGGCAGTGATCGCCTCGAAGTCGATCAGATCGAGGTAACCGAGCGCCGTCTGACCGCCGTCATGCGCGATGATCGCGCGCACCTCGGGATCACGCAGTAGTCCATTGAACTCCTCGGCGATCTCCGTCGGCCGAGCCGCGCTCCACCAACGGTGCCGCCCTGCTTCGAGGAGCGGTGCCCGACGCACGCGGAATCCCATCCGCTCGAGCACGACCACCGCCTGCTCGAGGTCGGGCTCGTGAGCGGCATGGAGTGGCCCCGACAGCGATGCGATGACGACGAGATCTCCGGGCGCCAGGGCACGAGGCCGAAGCAGTTGGGGCAGTGCGGAACCGGTCACCGACGCAGTATCCCGACACGCGTAACAACACGCGACCCATATACCGATCGACCGCCCAGCAGCCCCAGCCCATACAGCTGCCGGCTGTTCCCAATACACGAGTACACGAGCCGACCCTGGGAGAATTACGTGAGCGCCCACAGTCGGCGCACGGTTACGCAACGCCGCTGCGGCTCCGAGTTCCTCGCTGTACTGCTGGATGGCGAAGCCGATCCCGTAGTGGCTGATGGCGGTGAACGCGCGGGTGGGGAATGGGGCCGAGAACCCGCGTCTCAGGAACAACCCGCCGCGCATTCCCTGGCGCGCAGGCCGGTGGCAGGTCTTCCAACTCCTTGGGTGCGACGCGAACTTCGCCCAGGATTCTCTCTGCTATGAGGGTGAGGAATTCATGCGCCAAAGCGGTCCTTGGGAGATCACTTGAGCCTCCCCGGCGTCAATTGCGCACGAAATAGAGGACGGTCATCGTGACGGCGGTGGTCAGGACGATGCTCCGCAGCAGCCGGGCGGGGAGACGGCGGGCGAGATGGGCGCCGCCGAAGCCACCGGCCACCGCGCCGGCCAGCATGGTCGTGAGGACCCGTGGAGCGCTCCGCGCGTCCGAGGCGATGAGAAACAGTGCGGTCGCGCTGAGATAGACGGCCGCGAGCTGGCTGATCCGCATCGGGTTGGCGGCCGCGGCGTCGACACCGAGGCCGATGCTCCACAGGGCGAGCATCATGATGCCTACGGCACCACCGAAGTAACCGCCGTACAGAGCGAGGAGGAACTGGCCGGTCACAACGGCACCGGAACTCATCGCGACCGGGCGGCCCAGCGTCGTACTCAGCGCACCGGAGAGGCGGCGCCCGAAGGCGAGCAGCACCGTGGCGAACGCCAGCAGCCACGGCACCGCGGCGTCGAACGCCTCCGACGGAAGCACCAGCAACAGACTCGCACCGAGGCCGCCCCCCATCACACTGCCCGTGGTCAGCGCTGTCACGGAAGTGGCCCCGACCGGGGCCAGTTCGCGTCGGTAGACCCACGCACCGGCCACCGCGCCGGGGACGAGAGCGATCGTCGACGAGGCGTTAGCGGTCACCGGGGACATGCCGACCGCGACCAACGCGGGCAGCGCCACGAAGGTGCCGCCTCCGCCGACGGCGTTGAGCGCGCCGGCGGCGACACCGGCCAGCAGGACGAGCAGGGTCTCGGACACCCGTCGAGCATCGCCTGCTTCTCGGCGGGCTCACAATGCGCGATCCGCGCACCCAGCCTAAGGCTGCACCATAGGCTCGGGCATGTGCGCTATGACCTGGACGATCTGCGGCTGTTTCTCGCCATCGTGTCGGAGGGGTCGATCACGGCGGGCGCGCGCCGGATGCACCTGAGCCTGCCATCGGCCAGCGCGCGGGTGCGTGCTCTCGAACACCATGCCGGCGTGGAGCTGCTGGTGCGCGGCCGCCGGGGTGTGCGGCCCACTCCGGCGGGGACGACCCTGGCCCGGCACGCCCACGAGGTCCTCGACCGGACGGCCCGGCTCGACAGCGCCGTCGCGAGCTACACCCGGTCACCGACCGCCCGGCTGACCCTGCTGAGCGGTAGCTCGGCGATCCACCGACTCGTGCCGCAGGCCCTGGTGTCGTTCCTCCGGGCCCACCCGGACGTCGACGTCACGGTCCGGGAAAGCCGCACCCCGCACACCGTGCGCATGCTCGCCGACGGCGAGGCGGACCTGGGAGTCGTGGTCGACGACGAGGCCCGCGACTGTGGCCTCGACCTGGAAGCCCTCGGTGACGATTCCCTCGTCGTGATCGGCCAGTCCGGCGGGATCCTTGCCGGACGGAGTGCGGTGTCCTACGGCGAGGTGGCCGAGCACCCGCTTGTCGGGCTCGACGCCGAATCCGCGCTGCGCCGCTGGATCGACGAACACCTCGGTCCCCACGCCCCGGCGGCGAGGTACCGCACCACCGTCGCCGATCTCAACGTCCTCATCGCCCTCGCCACCGCCGGCGTAGGCCTCGCCGTCGTACCGCGACGCGCCCTCGACCCGGGTCGGCCCCTAGGTGCTGTTTCCCGGATCATGTTCGGAGCCAGACCATGAGGGCAGCGAGGGTGACGGTGCCGAGGTAGGTGTAGGCGCGTTTGTCGTAGCGGGTGGCGACGGCCCGGAACCCCTTGAGTCGGTTGATGGTGCGTTCGACAGTGTTGCGCTTCTTGTAGCGCTCGTGGTCGAAGCCAGTGGGCCGGCCGCCCCGGGAACCGCGGTTCTTGCGATGTCTTTGCTGGTCGAGGCGTTCGGGGATGGTGTGCCGGATTCCGCGTCGTCGCAGGTAGCGGCGGTTCTCGCGGCTGGTGTAGGCCTTGTCCGCCAGGACGTGGTCGGGTCGGGTGCGAGGCCGCCCAGCTCCGGTTCGAGGCACCGAGATCTGTTCCATGACGCGCTGGAGCTGGGGGCCGTCGCCGTAGTGGCCGGGTGTCAGGACGAGGGCAAGGGGCCGGCATCGTCCATCCGCGACGAGGTGGACTTTGGTGGTGAGTCCTCCGCGGGAACGCCCCAGGCATTCGCCGAGCGAACCACCTCCTCCAGCCGGACGGTCAGTTTCCGCAGCACCGGATCGACCTGGTTCGTCCCTCGACCGGCCCCCTTTTGAGGGGCGGCGGGCGGCGCCTTCCTCGCACCGGCGGCGTGCTGGTGGGCCCGCACCACGGTGGAGTCCACTGACGCTTCCCAGTCGATGCTGCCCGCGGCGTCCTCGGCAGCCTGGACGCGAGACAGGAGCATCTTCCACGTTCCATCCGCCGACCAGCGGCGATGCCGTTTGTAGACCGTCTCCCACGGCCCGAACCGCTCCGGGAGATCCCGCCACTGCACCCCCGTCCGCACCCGGTACAGCACCCCGTTGATCACCCGCCGGTGATCACTCCAGCGTCCCCCACGCGCACCACCAGGCGGCAAAAACGACTCCAACCGCTCCCACTCCGCATTCGTCAGATCCCCACGACCCATAGCACCAGCCTGACCTCAACACCCCACCGACGTCAGGAGATCCGGGAAACAGCACCTAGATGTGTGCGAACTGCGGGACCCCTGGACCAGCCGTCACCTCCTGCTGGCCTGGGGCGTGAAGGACCGGCCCGCGTCCGCCACGGCGCTGGCCGAACACCTGCGACAGGCGGCACGGCCCGAGCCTGCTGCCCCGGGCTAGTACCACCAGGGTGTCTTCTGATCGCCGGGTGCGCACGTGCCCTTCCCGGCTGGTGGGCGGGCAGCTTACCTATCCGTGCGCGGTTGGTCTCATCGGGGCTGATTTGGCTTCGGCGGCCGGCCTGGTCGGTGTGTGCTGGGCGATGGCGCTCGTCGGCCCCTCACCGCGGAGGCGGATGAGGGACCGCTGTGGAGTGCGCGGCGATGACGCGCGACACCGGTCGGTCAGCAGTCAGTCGGGTAGAAGAATCCCAGCGGAGGGATGCCCAGCAGGGTCAGTCCCAGACTGTCTTGGCCGGTGCACTCTTTGGAATCCGAGTGGGCCGCGAGGGGGCGCTGGTTTGCTTCCTCGGCGGCAGCGGAGCCGCCGAGGACGGCGACGCTGAGGGCGAGGCTGGAAAGCACCGTGACGGTGCGCTTCATGTGAGTCATGAGAACGAACTAGACATGTCTGACATTCATGCATGCACTTCGGGTGCGTCAGCCGGGTGAATGGCGGCGCCGGCCGGAGACGGAGCTCGGTTTCCTAGGGTGAGCAGCTACGCTCCCGGCCGTACGTGGTCTCGTGTCAGGACGGCCGCAGGGGGCGCAGGCCTCGGGTCAGAGGCTGTGCAGCCTGCGGCGGAGTTCGGCGCGTTCGACCTCGTTGGTGGTCAGGGCGATCGCCCGTCGGTAGGCCTCGGCGGCACCCGCTGCGTCGCCTGTCCGCCTGAGCAGGTCGGCGTGCGTCGCGTGCAGCGGCTGGTACCGGGCCAGTGCCCGCTGGCCGAGCAGGGGTGCGAGCATCTCCGGACCCAGTTCGGGGCCGGCGGCGAAGCCCACGGCGGCGGCATGGTTGAGTGCGACCACGGGCGAGGGGTCCATGCCGGCCAGCACGCCGTACACATGCGCGATCTGCGGCCAGTCGGTCACGCCGGTGTCGGCCCCCTTGGACGTGCAGAGCGGTGATCGCCGCCTGGAGCTGGTACGGGCCCGGTCGCCGCAGTCGTAGGGCGTGCTTGAGGGCAAGGAGTCCCTCAGCGATTTCGTCACGGTCCCAGGCCGAGCGATCCTGGTCGTCCAGACCGACCCATTGCCCCGCGTCGCTCACGCGAGAGGCGTGCTGGGCGTCGTGCAGGAGCATCAACGCCAGCAGCCCCCACACTTCGGGTTCGGCGGGCTGTCGGCGTACACGCGAACGTACCCAGCCGCGTACAGGTGAACGTGCTCAGCGTTCTGGTACGCCTGATCGTGGGTAACGCCGTTACAAAGCCCAGATGTGGAGGGCGCGGTCGAGGTTGGACACGGTGTACCAGGTGCCGTCTCCGAGAGCCTTGGGCAGGCCGGACACCTCGAAGGGATAGGTGATCTGGTCGATCAGCTGCATGTGGACCGCGTCGACGAGCCAGTGCCGGCCTGTGCCGAATTCCTCGTCGCTCTCGACGGTCCCGACGACGAGGGTGTTTTCGTCGACGAAGCCGCCCTCATAGTCGAAGAACGCCTGCGCCTCGTCATCTGTGTTCTCGTCCTCGAACGCAGGATGCGGGGGAAGCACGTCCGTGTTCAGTTCGGCCATCACGGAGCCGTCGGCGACCAGATGAACGGCGAGAACGTCCTGGTCATGGGTCACTGTGAGCAGACGATCTCCGCTCGGGCTCACCCCCAGCAGGACACGGTCCTCGTCGCCGAAGCTGTGGACAATGAGGGCGTGACCGTCCCACTTCCCCCAGCGCAGGGGTGATCCGTCCTGGCCTTCTCCGATGGTCAGACCCATCTGGCCGGGGTCCGGATGCGGAACGTGGACGGAGCCCGCCGCGGCCGTGCGAGTCTGGGTGCGGGCCAGCACCGTGCCGTCAGCGGCGTCGATGACCAGCCACTCTTCTCCGCGGTCGTGGTCCGGGGCGTCGTGCTCCAGAGGACCGTGGACATGGGCCCACACGGTCTTCCCGTCCGAGGAGAAGCCGGCCGAGCCACGGTCGGCATGGCGGTGGTCTCTGTCGTCCGCGTACTCGGAGAAGTCTGTGTGCCCCGCGCAGCCTGCCCAGCAGCGGTGCCGCAGTTCCCACCGTGGGCTTCCCGACTGGTCAACGGCTCGCAGTGCATGCGGTCCGGCGAAGACAACCAGGTCAGCGGCAGGCGACACTGCGCTCGTGCCGAACCGGCGAGGCCAGGGCGCCGGAAAGGAGACAGTCGAGACCGTGGCCGGCGGCTGGACTTCCTGGACGATCAGCTCTGTGTCCCCTCGCTGTACGAGGAGCCGCGATGTGGGCCGGGGCTCCAGATGAGGCGCTGCGTCGGCCCCGGAGAACGGGAGAGGGGCCGCGAGCGTAGTCACAAGGCGAGCAAGGCGGGGCACAGGCGCTCCGAAAGGACTGGGGGACTCTTGCCGGGACCCTATGACAGGCCGCTGACCCCCTGCGCATTCAACCCTCTTGGCAGCACTGACCAGGATGCACGGGACCGGAGGGATGCGGAAAGTGGGCACGTTTCTCCGTGCCCGCCTGGGCACAGAAGGGCGCACCCCGACACGGGCAGCAGTTCGCACAGCAGCCGTCCTAGGTGGATCGCCTCCGCGCAGAGTGTGTCGCGTACCAGAACCTCGCCGGCACTTGCGGCGTACCCCTCGTGGAAGATCACATAGGTGACCCGTAGAACGCTGCCGAGCCGTTCGGGGAGCTCGGCCTCGGTGGGCACCCGGTACTCGATGCGGGCGGTCGCGATCTTGCGTTTGGCCCGCACGATCCGTTTGCCCATCGGCGGCTCCGCCACGAGGAACGCCCGCGCGATCTCGCCCGTGGTCAGTCCTCCGAGGACGCGCAGAGTCAGCGCCACCCGCGCCTGCAGTCCGCGCGCGGGATGGCAGGCGGTGAAGATCAGGCGCAACCGGTCGTCCGGGATCACGCTGTCATCACGCGTCATCGGTGCCTCTTCCGCCTGGTCCAGGCGGATCAACTCCGCCAGGCGCCGGGTCCGTTCGGATTGGGAGCTCTCCCGTCGCAGTCGGTCGATCGCACGTCTGCGGGCCGCGACCGTGATCCATGCTCCGGGGTGGTGGGGGACGCCGTCCTGCCGCCAGGCGCCGAGCGCGGCCGCGAACGCGTCCTGCACGGCGTCCTCGGCGAGCTGGATGTCGCCGACGTGCCTGATCAACGTGGCGAGGACGGCGACCCGTTCGTCCCGGAAGACGCGCGCGACCGCGGCGGCAGCGGGATCGTCCGCCTCCGTCAGCCGACCGGACGTACCGGGCGCGGGTGCGTGTCCACCGGCCGCGGACCGGTTTCCACCGATCACGGGTCCGTATCCGCCGGTCACGGCTCCGCCGAACCCGTGACCGGCCCGGTGGCGGGCAGCTCGCCAGCCCCCATGATCGGCCGCACTTCGACCGATCCGTAGCGTGCGGTGGGCAGCCGCGCGGCATGGGTGAACCGTCGTCGGCCCCGACCGGAGCCGGCAAGGCCACCCGCTGTCCGCAGGGCTGCGGGGCCCGCTTCGCCCCTGCCGCGACCGACGCGGTCCAACCGTCTGAGGGCAGGGCGGGTCTGTCAGGAGCAGCACCTGGCCTGCGCAGATGGCCTGCAGACTCCCCATCGAGAGCTACCTGTCAGGCACACCCCGAGGTGCGCGGCGCACCGCACAGGACGACATTGGAAGTGGCCCGGTTGTCCGCATGCGCACGCGCGGTTGTGCGGGGCCTTACGAGACGAGGGAGCCCGGCGATGACCAGTCACGTGAGCGGGAGCCGCACGGGTGCGGCGGTGCGGAGTCCAACAAGGACCGGTAGCGGCAGCGGCCGGCTGGTCTTCGGTGGCCTGATGCTGGTCGTGGGCCCAGTCATCACTCTCGTCGGCGCAGCCCTGTTCCTGGGCGCCACCTGGGCCGGGGGTCGTCGGAGTGGCACTGGCCGGCCCGGCCATGCTCGCGAACTTCCTTTGGATCCCCTACGCGCCGTTCTGGGCCATCGTCCTGATCGCGATCAACGCCTTCGTGATCTGGGCACTGTGCACAGCTCCCAGCCCGTCGGAGCGATGAAGCAGGAGATGGCCTCGGGTTGCAACCCAGGACCCAGGCCGTCTCCGGACCGGAGACACCCATGAAGGACCTCAAGTTTGAGCAGAGGCGCTCCCTGTCACGTCTCGAGGCGGCTGACCAGCTCATGGCACTCGCAGCCGCGTTGAGGGAAGGTGGGGAGGCCGAACTGGAACTCAGCCCCGGAACGCTGAGCCTGCGGATCCCCGACGACCTTGGCAGCGAGATAGAGGTCGAGATCGGTGATGGGGAGATCGAGCTGGAGATCGAGTTCAAGTGGCCGACCGCACCGACCCGGGCAGCGCCATCGCGGACGGCCACAGACACAAAGGAGGCCACAACGCGGAAGAGCGTGCCCGCCAAGCCGGGGCGTAGCAGTACGGGCGCCAACAAGAACAAGAACGCGAAGCGGTCCGCTACCGCTAGGAAGACGCCCTGAGTCGTGCCGGGGGTTTCGGGCGGACCATCGACGAGGCGCAGCACCGAAGCGCGCGTCTGTCGTGGCGCTGGTTCTGGCCGATCGCCACGGGCTTCCGCGGCCGTGCTGCTCCGGCGGGACTGGGAGAGCCGTCTGCAGCTCGCCGTCCGCGAGATCCGCGACCACGGAGCGTCGTTCGTGCGGGTCTGCCGACGGCTCCACGCGTTGCTCCACGGCCTGCTCGACTCCCTCCCGCCGCAACAACTTCCATCCGAGCGAGCTGAGTTGAGGCTGTTGCATGAGTTGGCCGAGCCGGCGAGAAAGTATCGCGGCCTGATGGATGTCGTCGGCCTGCAGCGCGGCCGCCTGACCGGGCTCGCCTTGTAGGGCGACGACCTGGTCGACGCCGACCAGGGGGCCCAGAGCCTCGACGGCGCCCGCGAAGCCCGCCTGGTCGCGGTCCCGCCGACCACGATGGCGCTACGCTGCTGTGTCGTGCAGGAGACGCGCCTTGACACTGCTCGGATCCGGGCGGCTCGCCGGGTCATCGACCCGATGTTTCTCGACACTCCGCTGTACCGCTGCGAGGCGCTGGAGCCCGGCCTCGGGTGCACGGTGAGTATCAAGCTCGAAACGGCGAACCCGGTCCGCAGCTTCAAGGCCCGCGGCACCGAGGTGGTGGCGAGTCTGCTCGCCGACCATGGCTCGCGAGCCGTCGTGTGCGCCAGCGCGGGCAACCTTGGCCAGGCCCTCGCCTGGTCCGGTCGCGGCAGGGGGCTCGACGTGACCGTCGTGGCATCCCGCTTCGCGACCGTGGCCAAGCTTGATCGTATCCGCGCGTTGGGGGCCAGGTTGGTGCTGGTGGACGGCGACCACGAGTTGGCTCGCGAGCGGGCGGCGGCCATCGCGCGGCACGACGGCATCCGGCTGGTCGAAGACAGCCTGGACATCGAGACCTGTGAGGGCGCGGCGACCATCGGCCTGGAACTGGTGGACACCGTGCCGTCGTTCGACGCCGTCCTGATCGCTCTCGGCGGCGGGGCGCTGGCCACCGGTGTGGGCCATGTGGTGAAGGCCTTGGCGCCCGAGGTCGAGGTGATCTGCGTCCAGCCGCTGGGCGCACCGGCGCTGACACACTCGTGGCGCGGGCGGCGTGTCGTCACCACCGACTCGACCAACACCATCGCTGACGGCGTCGCCGGCCGGCGTCCCATCCCGGCCGTCCTGGACGACCTCCTCCTGGTCGCCGACGACGCCGTCCTGGTCCAGGAGGCGTCGATCATCGCCGGTATGCGGATGCTTCTCGACCACGCCGGCCTCGTCGTCGAACCGTCGGCCGCGCTCGGCATCGCGGCCATCCTCGAAGACCGTGACCGCTTCGCCGGCCGGCACGTCGTCACCATTGTGTGTGGCAGCAACGTCGACGTAGATGCCTATCATCGCTGGATTGGCGCGGCTCCCATCCACAGGTCCTGAGAATTGCTCGGGAAGCCGAACGCTCTGAGACTGGCGGCCGTCTCCAGCGTGAACCAGGCCACCCGCAGGTCCTCCTCGACCGCGGCGGGGCCAGGCCTCGGTGACGTGGCTCTTGCCGGGGCCCGATGGCCCGCGATCAACAGGTTCCCCGCGCGGCCGATCCATCCCAGGGTGATCAGGGAGTCATGGGGGCGGGGATGGTTGCGCTCCGGGACGTGGGTGTAATTGACGGTCTCCCACACGACGGTGAAGAACTCGGCGACCACTCCCGACACGAACGCCGCTGTGGCCAGCCAGACGGTGTGCGCGCCGGTGCCGAGCAGGATCAGCGGGACGGCGCCCAGAGCCATCGAGGACAGGGCCGGCACCATCGGCCGCCGCACCGTCAGCTTCACCATCGCCACACTGGCCGCCAGTGCCCCGATTCCGGGTGCGCTCAGCACCAGGCCCCAGCCCTCCGCGCCGATGGTGTCGCTCGCGATCACCGGGCCGAGGATCTGCCAGACGCCCATGTTCGCGGAGTTGAAGACGGCGAAGGCCAGCGTGACCGTCCAGATCCACGGCTTGGAGCTGAAGTAGGTCCAGCCCTGCCGCAGTTCGGCGAGCATCGTCGGGCCGCCCTTGGCGCGCGGCGGCAGGCGGGGGAGCGAGATCCGGACGAAGAAGGCGGCCGCCGCCAGGAAGGACACGGCGTCGGCGGCGATCGCCCAGCCGCCTCCGACGGAGGCGGTCAGCAGGCCGGCGATGGTCGGGCCGAGGATCCGGGTGGTGTTCCTGACGGAGGCCAGCAGCGAACTGGCCTGCTGGAAGCCGCGCCCCGCCGCCAGGTTCGGGACGATGCCGCGCAGCGCGGGCGTCGTCAGTCCCTGGAAGATGCCGTTGAGAGCGGACAGTGGCAGCAACAGCGCGGGGTTCTGGTGGGTGAGCAGGAGAATCGCCACGGCGGCCTGGCTGAGGCCGGCACCCAGGCTGGTGAGGCGCAGCACGGTGTCGCGACGGTAGCAGTCGGCGATGCCGCCTCCGAGGATCATCGTGGCGATCATGGGGACCAAGGAGGCGGTGGTGACCGCTGACAGCCAGGTGGCGCTGCCGGTGAGCTCCAGGACGCCGAAGGCCAGGGCGACGGGCGACATGGCGCTGCCGGTCATCGAGATCGCGCGGCCGGCGAAGAACCACCTGAAGGCGGGGGAGCGAAGGGGCTGTTCCGCCCCGAGGCCGGTCGTGGATGCCCGCGTCGCATCGCTTTCGGGGGGGCTTGGTGTCCCGACCATCGGGCGTATCTGTTCCGGGCACGAGGGGCCACGCTGCCAGCGCGCACCGGATGCATCAAGTGATTTCAGGGCAGGGCGACAGGGACCGTTCTTCCGCCTCGCGGCAGCCTCACCGGCTCCAAAACCCAGCAGGCCCGGACTGGCTCCCATGCCTTGGGACACCGGCGTTGGGGGAGGCGGGTGTCGGCGTGCCGGTAGGCCGGTCGGTGGGAGGCCATGCGCGGAGTCGCGCGATAGGATCCGCCGCCGAGTGACTCGTCGGACGGAACAGCCGCCGCCCATGCACTGAGGGGACAGCACAGTCATGAGCACAGAAGGACGGAGCGAGACCCCTCGCGTTCGCAGACGGTTGTGGAGCTCGGAGAGCACGCGGGGCCGGGTGACTCCCACCGAGCTGTTCTTCGATCTGGTTTTCGTCTTCGTCGTCACCCAGGTCACCCACTCGGTGGAGTCCCACCCCGGATGGGAAGGCCTCCTCAAGGGCCTTCTCCCGATGGTCGTCGTGTGGTGGATGTTCAGCGGATTCGGCTGGCTGACCAACGCCGTGCGGCCCGACGCGGTGCTCGTGCGTCTGCTGCTGATACTGGCCATGACGGGCTTCTTCATCATGGGCCTTGACGTGCCGTACGCCTTCGACCCCGAGGGCTGGGCCTTCCCCTTGGCCTACCTGGCCGTGGTCGTCATCCACGGACTGGTCTATCTGACGACCGACGCCCCGTCGGCGCGTCAGGCCATCCTGCGCAACATGCCGTTCAACGCTGCCGCCGGCGTCCTCGTACTCATCGCCCCCCACCTGCCGGAAGCGTGGGGGTGGGTGTGCTGGGCCGCAGCTGTTCCGATCCTTTATCTCTCGCCGTTCCTGGGCCGCATCCGTGGCTTCGTGATCGAACCGCATCACTTCGTGGAGCGGCATGCGCTGCTCCTCCTGGTGGTTCTGGGCGAGTCGGTGGTCGCGATCGGAATCGGAGCCGAATCCGAGGGCCACGCTGTGGACGCGCCCCTGGCGTTGGGGGTGGCCTTGGGAATCGCCGTCGCGTCCGGACTGTGGTGGGTGTACTTCGACGGGGACGAGACGCGTGCTGACGTCGCATTCGAACGAGCCGACGACGACCGCCGTACGCTGCTGGCCTACTACGCCTTCACCGGCGCCCACCTCGTGATGATCATCGGCATCATTCTCGTCGCCGCCGGGATCACGGATGCCATCCACCACTTCGACGGTCATGCACACCGCTGGTGGCTGGGCTGTGGCACGGCGGTGTTCCTTCTGGGCCACGCGGTCTACCGCGGCTTGCTGGGCAGCGGCCGGATCACCGACCGGGTGGTCGGGGCGGTGTGCGCGGTGCCGCTGGGAGCCACGGCGACCTTCGCGGGCTGGATGGGCATGACCGCGGTCGTGGCGGTCCTGGCGGTGGTCGCCACCGTCGACCACCGGCTGAACCTCCAGCCTGCTGAAGCCTGACCCCGCCGCCTGCGGGACGAGTTTCCGCCGTCCCCATGAGGCAGGGAGACCTGTTGGATCAGGACACGGAGTCCCGCCGCTCAGTCAGGCCTGTGTCGAGGCGAGTTCGACGAGGGTGACGTCCGAGGGGGCGTCCACGCGGACGGGTGGGCCCCAGGCGCCGGCGCCGCGGCTGACGTAGAGCTGGGTGTCGCCGTAGCGTTCGAGGCCGGCGAGCGTCGGGTTCGTCAGGTCGGCGATGAGGTTGCCGGGCCACAGCTGGCCGCCGTGGGTGTGGCCGGAGAGCTGGAGGTCGACGCCGTGGCGGACGGCGTCGTGGATGACGACCGGCTGGTGGGCGAGAAGGACGGCGGCGCGGGAGCGGTCGCGGTCGCCGAGGGCCCGGGCGAAGTCGGGGCCCTGGCCCTCGCCGGTGCCGGCCAGGTCGTTGACGCCCGCCAGGTCGAACCCGGGCAGTTCCGTGCGGGCGTTCTCCAGCGGCCGCAGCCCCAGATCCCGTACTTTCTCGACCCACGGCTCGGCGCCGGAGAAGTACTCGTGGTTGCCGGTGACGAAGAACGCTCCGTAGCGCGCCCGCAGTTGGGCCAGCGGTTCGACGGCCGGGCCGAGGTCCTCGACGCTGCCGTCGACCAGGTCGCCCACGACGGCGATGAGGTCGGGCTGGGTGGCGTTGATCGTGTCGACGACCTGCTGGGCGAAGCCACGGCCCAGGACCGGGCCGAGGTGGACGTCGCTGACCACGGCGATCCGCGTGCCGTGCGCACTGCGCGGGAGTCTGGCCAGCGGAACGGTGAGCCGCTTGACCTTGGGGCCGCGGAGCACGCCGTACGTGCCCCGGCCGACGGTGCCGACGGCGATGGCCGCGGCGCTGCCGCCTACGACGCGGGAGACGAACAGGCGGCGTGAGGGGCCCGCCGCGCCGGGGCGCGGCGGGGATCCGGGCTCCGGTGTGCGCGGGGGCTCCGCCACGGTGACGGTCGCCGCGGTGTCCGGGGTGGTGGCGTCGGACCCGCCGGGCGCGGCCGGCACCGGCCGGGGCGCGCCCGCGGCGACCGGTTCCTCGTTCTGATCGGCCCGGGACTGGCCGGTCGAGGCGGCGACAGCATCCACCTCCGGGCGGGCCTCCTCGTGCGGGCCGGTGTTCCGTCGTACGAGCAGGCGCCGCAGCACGGGCCGGACGGCCTCGCCCGCGAGCAGTGCGAGCAGGAGGTACAGGAACAGCACCATCCACAGGTATCCCGGCCAGGCAAGGATCCGTTGGAGGAGGAAGGGGGCTCTGGTCTCGGCCGCCAGGGCGGCGACGGTCAGCAGGGGTCCGGCGACGAAGAGACAGCTTCCGGCACGCCGCAGGAGTGAGCCCGGACGTGTCGTGTCCCGTACGAGACGGCGCCAGGCGTACCGGTGGAGCGCGCCGAACGCCGCCAGCACGGCACCCCAGACGAGGGTGATGACGATGACCACGGCTCAGCGCAGCCCTTCCTTGGGATGGTTCTGGTGCCCGTCGTACCCGGGACCGCCTGCCCCGTGAGGTCGGGTCGCGGGTGTTCGCGGGTGTCAGCCGGCTGGGTTGGTTGTCTGTTCCGGGGTCTGAGGCCCCGTGCCGGCGCTGGACGTGTTGGTCCAGCTGGCGAGGATGCCGAGGGCGTCGGCGGAGGGGGACGCGGGTTCGGGGGTGTACGTGACGAGTGTCTGGTCGGGGTCGCCTTCGACGGCGAGGACCACGTAGTCGAGGGTGAGATCGCCGACGAGCGGGTGGTGGAGGCGTTTGGTGCCGTTGGTGTGGGCGAGGACGTCGTGGTCGGCCCACAGACGGCGGAAGGTGTCGCTGTGCACCGAAAGGTCGCCGATCAGCTCGGTGAGCTGAGGGTCGTCGGGATGGCGCCCGGCGTACAGGCGCAGGGTGGCCACGCACTCCCCGGCGACGCCTTCCCAGTCGGTGTAGAGGCTGCGGGCGGCGGTGTCGAGGAAGACGAAGCGCGCGGCGTTGCGCTCGCGGTGGGGACGGGACTGGAAGTCGGCGGTGAGGGCGTAGCCGAGCCGGTTGGCCGCCAGGACGTCCATGCGCCGCCCCTGGATGAGCGCGGGGACACCGAGTGAGTCCAGGACCCGGTACATGACCGGGCTGACCCGCTGCGGGGCCGGCGGCGGCCTGCGGCGGGCCCGGGCCGCGGTGGGCCGGGCGAGATCGAGGAGGTGGGCGCGTTCGGTGTCGTCCAGGTGCAGGGCTCGGGCGACGGACTCCCAGACGGTTTGGGAAACGCCCTGGACGCGGCCCCGCTCCAGGCGGATGTAGTAGTCGACGCTGACCCCGGCGAGCTGGGCGACTTCCTCGCGGCGCAGCCCCGGGACCCGCCGGACCCCGGCATGAGGGGTGAGGCCGGCCTGCTCGGGGGTGATCCGGGCCCGGCGGGTGCGCAGGAACTCGCGGATCTCGGTGCTGCGGTCCATGAACCCACCGTACGGCGGACTTCTGCCTCTCCCATCCCCGAAAGGGGTACTGCCAGACCCCCGGATGACCAGGCCCCCGTACGGGCGCCCGAGCGAGGTCTGCAGGTGGTTGCCTGGATAGCGGTCCACTGCACAGTCCTGGTCATGGCACTCACACGCCATGACCACCGACCGGGCCCGACGACCGCTACGACAAGGAATACCTGATGAAGCACGTATCACTGGGTGGGCTCGATGTCTCCCGCATCGGCCTGGGAGCCATGACCATGGCGGGCACCTACACCACGGGCGGGGGGCTCGACGACGCCGAGTCGATCCGCACCATCCACCGGGCGCTCGACCTCGGGGTCACCCACATCGACACCGCCGAGATCTACGGCCCGTTCCACAGCGAGGAAGTCGTCGGCAAGGCCGTGAGGGGCCGGCGCGACGACGTCGTCCTGGCGACGAAGTTCGGTCTCGTCTCCCACGCCGGTGACGGCCCCGGCGTCATCGACAGCAGCGCCGGCAATGTGAAGACCGCGGTCGAAGGCTCGCTCAAGCGGCTCGGCACCGACCACATCGACCTCTACTACCAGCACCGCGTCGACCCGAACACGCCCGTCGAGGAAACGGTCGGCGCGCTGGCCGAGCTGGTCGCCGAGGGCAAGGTGCGCCACATCGGACTCTCCGAGGCCGGCCCCGAGACGATCCGCCGGGCACACGCCGTGCATCCGGTGGCCGCGCTGCAGACCGAATACTCGCTGTGGACCCGCGACGTCGAGGACGAGATCCTCCCGCTGCTGCGCGAGCTCGGCATCGGCTTCGTGCCCTACTCGCCGCTCGGGCACGGCCTGCTGACCGGGCAGATCCGCACCGTCGACGACTTCGCCGACGACGACTGGCGCAAGACCAACCCGCGCTTCACCGGCGAGAACTTCCAGCGCAACCTGCGCATCGTCGACGAAGTCCAGGCCATCGGCGCCGAGATCGGCGCCACCCCGGCCCAGACCGCGCTGGCCTGGCTGCTGACCCGCGGCGACGACATCGCCCCCATCCCCGGAACCCGCCGGGTCTCACGCGTCGAAGAGAACACCGCCGCCGACGGCATCGAACTCAGCGCCGCTCAGCTCGACCGCCTGAACAACCTCACGCCGGCCGCGGGCGAGCGCCATGACGAGGCGAACATGGCCAGCATCGACCGCTGACCCGTCACGCCGACCACCCTGCATCCCTTTATCCATGTCACTGATCACCGCAAAGGTTTCTCATCATGTCCAAGGTTCTCCTGGTCGTAGGCCACCCCGACCTGTCCCGGTCGAAGGCCAACGCGGCGCTCGTGGACGCCGTCCGCGAGCTGGCCCATGTCACCGTGCACGACCTCTACGCCACCTACCCGGACTTCCAGATCGACACCGAGGCCGAGCAGGCGCTGCTGGCCGAGCACGATGTGATCGTCTTCCAGCACCCGGTGTTCTGGTACAACACCACCCCTTTGTTCAAGCAGTGGCAGGACAAGGTCTTCACCCTCGGCTGGGCCTTCACCATGGACGGCTCCGCCTCGCAGCTGGCCGGCAAGAAGGCCGTCGTCGCCGTCACCACCGGTGTCCCCGGCGAGCACTACACCCCCGAAGGCGCGAACCAGGCCACCATCGAGACCCTCCTCAGCAACTGGCACGCGACCCTGCGGCTGTGCCAGTTCGACATCCAGCAGCCGATGGTCAAGGTGTACGGCACCGCCTTCGGCCTCTCCGACGAGGACTTGGCCACCGCCGCCAAGCAGTACAACGAACTGCTCGCCTCCTTCGCCGCCTGACCGTGCTGCGACGAGAGCGGCCGCTCACGGCAGCGGCCGCTCTCGTCGATCGCGACGCCGGGTGATGAAAGCTTTCCAGGTCGCCGAGCGCCGACAGACGACATGGGTTGCGACGACACGGGTTGCGACGACACGGGTTCTGCCTCCGGAAACGCCGACGAGTAAGGCCATCGACCTTCCGCCGATCCGAAAGCGTAGACATGTCCACTGAACTCACCGAGTCAGCTGTTCCTCCTCCCACCGAACCCCCTGAATCCTCCTCGACACCGTCCCGGCGGACATTCATCGCGACGACCACCGCTGTCGGCGGTGCCGTCGTGGCCGGCGGCCTGATCGCGGGAACGCCCCTGGTCGGCTCAGAGGAGGCAGCCGCCGCCGAGGCGCCGCACGGCGGGAACGTCTCGCTGACCGTCAACGGCAGACGGCACACCGTCACGGTCGACAACCGGACCTCGTTGCTGGACCTGTTACGCGAGGACTTGGGTCTGACGGGTTCCAAGAAGGGCTGCAACGCCGGTGCCTGCGGCGCGTGCACGGTGCTGGTCGACGGGCGCCGCGTCAACTCCTGCTTGACGCTCGCGGTCCGCCTGGAGGGCGCCGAGGTCACCACGATCGAAGGGCTCGCCCCCGGGGGTGAGGACGGTGAACTGCACCCGCTGCAGAAGGCGTTCATCGAAGAGGACGCCTTCCAGTGCGGCTACTGCACGCCGGGCCAGATCATGTCCGGCGTCGGCTGCATCCAGGAAGGCCACACCGGATCGGCGGACGAGATCCGGGAGTGGATGAGCGGCAACATCTGCCGCTGCGGCTGCTACGTGAAGATCGTGCGCGCGGTCGAGCAGACCGCCCACGGGAAATGAGACCCGCCTCCCATGTATCCCTTCGCCTTCACCAAAGCCTCCGACACCGCCGAAGCACTCAACGCCGGGCGCCGCGGCGGTCGTTACATCGCAGGCGGCACCACCCTCGTCGACCTGATGCGCGAGACCGTCGAACGCCCTGAGAGGCTGGTCGACATCAGTGCGCTGCCGCTGCGCGAGGTCACCGTCACCGAGCGCGGAGGCCTGCGCATCGGCGCGTTGGTGCGGATGGCCGAGGCCGCCGCCCACGCCAAGGTGCGCACCCTCTACCCGGTCGTCTCCGAGGCGCTGGAGCTGAGCGCCTCCGCCCAGTTGCGGAACATGGCCACCATCGGCGGCAACATCATGCAGCGCACCCGCTGCACCTACTTCCGCGATGTGACGGCCGCCTGCAACAAGCGCCGACCGGGCTCGGGTTGCGCGGCACGCGAAGGCTTCAACCGCACTCACGCGATCCTCGGCACCTCGGAGTCCTGCGTGGCCACGCACCCCTCCGACGTCGCCGTCGCCTTCGCCGCGCTGGAGGCGACCGTCCGCCTGCTCGGCCCGGACGGCGCACGCAGCATCCCCTTCGCCGACTTCCTGCTGCGGCCCGGCAGCACCCCGAACCGTGAACAGGCGCTTCGCCAGGGTGAGTTGATTACGGCCGTCGAGATTCCGGCCCTTCCGCGTCCACTGAAGTCGGGCTACCTGAAGGTGCGTGACCGGCAGTCGTACGAGTTCGCGCTGACCTCGGCGGCCGTCGCGCTGCACGTACGCGGCGGGGTGATCCGGGAGGCGAAGGTCGCCGCCGGAGGCGTCGGCACCGTGCCGTGGAAGCTGCCCGCCGTCGAGAAGCACCTCATCGGCGAGCGGCCCTCGCAGGCGCTGTGGGCCGAGGCCGCGAAGCACGCGGCGGACGGAGCCCGCCCGCTGGAGCACAACCGCTTCAAGGCCGAACTCCTCAAACGCACCATCGAGCGCCAGCTGCGCATCGTAGGAGGCACCAAGTGAGCCCGCAGCCGCAGGCAGCCGTCGGAGCGCCGCTGTCCCGGGTGGACGGCCGGCTGAAGGTGACGGGGAGGGCGACGTACGCCGCCGAACACGACATCAAGGGCGTAGTCCACGCCGTCATCGTGGACAGCACCATCGGTCGCGGGCGCATCACCGGCATCGACACCCGCGCCGCCCTTGCCCAATCCGGGGTCATCAAGGTCATCAGCCACCTCAACGCGCCCAGGCTGGCCTACCGCGGCAACCCGGAGAACGACTGGCCGAACAGCGAACTGCTGCGGATCTTCCAGGACGACAAGGTTCTCTTCCGCGGCCAGCCGGTCGCCGTCGTGGTGGCCACCACTCTGGAAGCCGCGGAGCACGCCGCGCACCTGGTCAAGGTTCACTACGACGCCGAGAAGACGTCTACCGACATGGCCACCGCACCGGCCGGTGAACCCGTGAAGTACGCGCGGGGCGACGCGGACAAGGCGTACGAATCCGCCGCCGTACAGGTGGACGCGACCTATCAGCAGGCCCGTGCCCATCACAACGCGATGGAACCGCACGCCACCATCGCCCGCTGGGACGGCGACAAGCTCACCCTGTGGGACAAGACCCAGTGGCCGATCGGCACGCAGAAGGACGTCGCCGCCGTGTTCGGCATCCCGAACGACTCGGTGCGTGTCATCTCGCCGTTCGTCGGCGGCGGGTTCGGCAACGCCATTCGCGCCTGGCCCCACATCGCCACCGCGGCGGTCGCCGCCCGTGAGACCGGCCGCCCGGTCAAGCTCGTGCTGTCCCGCAGGCAGCTGTACTTCGGGGTGGGCTACCGGCCCTCGTACGAGTACCGGGTGCGCCTGGGCAGCGACCGGCGCGGCCGGGTGGCCGCCATGGTCCAGCACCTGAAGTCCGAGACCTCGACCTACGAGAACTTCATCGAAGGCGTCCTGCACGTCGGGCAGATGGTCTACAACGCGCCCCACGTCCGCCAGGACCACCGCACGGTGCCGCTGGACGTGAACACCCCGATCTGGATGCGCGGCCCCGGCTACGCCACCGCCGCCTTCGCCATCGAGTCGGCGATGGACGAACTCGCCGACAAGCTGGGCATCGACCCGATCGAGCTGCGCCTGCGCAACGAACCGGAGGAGGACCCGTCCAACGGGCTGCCGTTCTCCACCCGGCGACTGCGCGAGTGCTACACCGTCGGCGCCCGGGAGTTCGGCTGGAACCGGCGCGACCCCAAGCCCCGCTCCACCCGCGACGGCGACTGGCTCATCGGCACCGGCATGGCCGTCGGCACCTACGACGTGGTGCGGAACGGGGCCCAGGCCCGGGTCAGGCTGGACGCCGACGGCACCGCTCTGATCCAGTCCGCGACCAGCGACATGGGCCCGGGCACCTACACCTCCCAGTCCCAGGTCGCCGCGGACGCCCTCGGCCTGACGATGCGCAAGGTGACCTTCCAGCTCGGCGACTCCACCATGCCGACGGCACCGCCCCATGGCGGCTCACAGACCATGATCAATATCGGCTCCGCCGTCCAGGACGGCTGCGACAAGGTACGCAAGCAGGCGATCAAGCTGGCCGTCGAGGACAAGGCCTCGCCGCTGTACGGCGTCGATGCCGACGTCATCGTGGTCCGCGCCGGACGGCTGCACGTGTCGGACAATCCGGCACGCGGGGAGACCTACCGGCAGCTGTTGACCCGCAACAACCGCACCCACCTCGAAGTACTCGGCTCCTGGACCCCCGGCCAAGCACGGCACTCCATGTACACCTACGGTGCGATCTTCGCCGAGGTCGCCGTCGACGCCCGTCTCGGACTGGTTCGGGTGCGGCGGATGCTCGGCGTCTTCGACGCGGGCCGCATCATCAGCCCCAAGCTCGCCGACAGCCAGGCGCTGGGCGGGATGGTCGGCGGCATTGGCGCGGCCCTCCTTGAGCACACGGTCACCGACCACCGCGACGGCCGCATCGTCAACGCCAACCTCGCCGACTACATGGTCCCGGTCAACGCCGACATCCCCGACCTGCGGGGGATCTTCCTCGACGGCGGCGAAGACCTGGAAGCCGACCCCATCGGCGTCAAGGGCCTCGGCGAGATCGTCTACATCGGCGTGGCACCCGCCATCGCCAACGCGGTCTTCCACGCCACCGGCCGCCGCGTCCGCGAACTGCCCATCACCGCGGAAGCCCTGCTCTGAACACCCTGGTGCCCCTCTGACGGTCCGGCGGCAGGTGAGCGGCCCGCCACCGGACACCAGGGCCGTCGCCGTGTCACGTCCTTCCCCCGGACGACACGGCGACGGCCCCCTAACCGCCATGGAGATCAACCGATGCTGAACATCGCGGACACACTCCACGACTGGTGCCGCGAGGCCCGCCCCTTCGCCCTCGCCACCGTCATTCAGGTCAGCGGCAGCGCACCCCTGCCACCCGGCACCGCACTGGCCGTGGACACCGCCGGCAACGTGATCGGCAGCGTCTCCGGCGGCTGCGTCGAGGGAGCCGTCTACGAACTGTGCCGGCAGATCCTGGCGGACCGCGGCACCCCCGCACGGGCCCGCTTCGGCTACTCCGACTCCCACGCCTTCGCCGTCGGCCTGACCTGCGGCGGCGAGATCGAAGTCCTCGTCCAGCACATCGACCCCGCCGACCAGCCCCACCTCACCACGGCCCTCGAAGCCGTCACCCAGGGCCGTCCCATCGCCCTCGCCCAGATCATCGACGGTCCCGAAGAACTCCTCGGCCGTACCCTCGCCCTCCTCGGCGACGGCAGCGCGTACGACGGAACCCTGGGCAGCGTGCGCGAGGACCGGGCCGTGGCCGCCCAGGCCCGTGCGCTGCTACGGGCGGGGCGAACCGCCCGCACCGAGGTCGGCGGGGACGCCGACACCTGCCCCGAGAAACTGGCCGTCCTCGTCCACACCCACGCGCCCCGCCCTCGGATGCTCATCTTCGGCGCCGTCGACTTCGCCGGTGCGCTGAGCGAGGTCGGACGCTTCCTCGGCTACCGCGTCACCATCTGCGACGCCCGTCCGGTCTTCGCGACCGCAGCCCGCTTCCCGCACGCCGACGAGGTCGTCGTCGACTGGCCGCATCGCTATCTGGAGCGCACGGAAGTGGATGCCCGCACCGCGGTCTGCGTCCTCACCCACGACGCCAAGTTCGACATCTCCCTGCTCCGACTCGCCCTCGATCTCCCCGTCGGCTACATCGGCGCCATGGGCTCCCGCCGCACCCACGACCACCGCCTCGACGCACTGCGCGAAGCCGGCGTACCGGACGACCGGCTCGCCCGCCTGAACTCCCCGATCGGTCTCGACCTCGGCGCCCACACCCCCGAGGAAACCGCCATCTCCATCACCGCCGAGATCATCGCCCACACCCACCACGGCACCGGCCTGCCCCTTACCCGCTCCACCGGACCCATCCACCGCCCTGGCGCAGACGCCCTTTCACCAGCCGTACGAGGGGCCGCGTGAGGCCCTGACGGCAGCACTGCGACGGGGATGGCGCCCGTCAGCATGACGTCCGTGAGGATGTGCTCGCGGTCGACTCCTTGAACTTCACAGCGGTCGTGGCCAGTTGCCCGGTCGGAGCGGAACGACTGGCGGCGCGGCTTCCCTCGACGAGCAGCCGCACCGGCCGATGAAGCTACGACGAGCGACGCGCCGTCCCCGTCGGGGAAGCGGGGGACTGGCCTCGCACGCTCCTACCGCTGCGCGCGCCGATCGTGGTGAGGTACAGGAGGGCCATGCCCGCGAGGGAGTCGCCCTTGCGGCGGTGCCAGGCGGTCATCCGGCGCTGCAGGAACCGTATGCCAACGCCGCCTCCGCCGAGGCGTGCCGCAGGCATGTCGCCCTCGCGTCAGTGCTCCTGGGCTGTCGGCTCGAGAACGAGGACCGGGATATCGCGATCCGTGTTCTTCTGGTAGTCGGCGTAGCTCGGGAACGCCTCGACTGCTCGAGCCCACCACGCGGCTTTCTCGTCCCCGGTCACCTCGCGTGCCAGCATGTCCTGGCGCACCGGGCCGTCCTGAAGCTCGACTCGGGGGTCTGCCACCACGTTGTGGTACCAGACCGGGTGCTTTGGGGCTCCTCCCGCGGAGGCGACCACGGCGTAGTAGCCGTCGTGCTCCACCCGAATGAGCGGGGACTTGCGAATCCTGCCGCTCTTCGCGCCGAGCGTGGTCAGGATGACGACGGGCACGTCCCTCAGCTTGTCGTCTTCTTCACGGGTGACCAGGACGCTCAGCGTCGTTCCTTGCGTACCACCGGAGCTTTCGTACAGCTCCACATGGTCACGTACGAACTGCGCCTGGCTCGGCTCGTACTCGCCGTCGAGTGGCATGTTGCGTGTCTCCCTGCTGTCGAGATTGCGCCCGGCGGCGGTCTGGGCCGGGGTTGGGGGGGCCTATTGCTCAGGCGTGGGTGTCGTCGTAGGCCAGATTGCCGCCCAGTTCGCGGGAGGCCTGGGCCTGGGCGAGGAGTTCCTTGGCCTTGGCCTCGGCGGCTTCGATGGCGTCCGCGCCGGCGACGAAGCGCTGCAGCGGCTCGTCCTGCTGGGCGATGGTGAGCAGGGCGCGGGCGAGCTTGGCGGGGTCGCCGGGCTGCTTGCCGTTCATGCTCTTCATGCCCTCGATCCTGGGGGCGGTCCGCGGGGCGTAGTCGGCGATGGACAGCTCGGGCCAGGTGGTGGATCCGTCCACGAGGAGTTCGGTACGGAAGTAGCCGGGCTCTACGACCGTGGTGCGGATGTTGTACGGCTCGACGTCGTAGCGCAGGGACTCCATCCAGCCCTCTTCCGCGAACTTGGAGGCGGCGTAGGCGGAGGTGAACTCCATGCCGACCAGGCCGGCGGTCGAGGTGATGGTGATGACGTGGCCGTCACGCTGCTTGCGCATGATGGGCAGGACGGCGCGGGTGACGTTCATCGGTCCGAACAGGTTGGTCTCGAACTGCCGCCGCATCTGCGCGGGTGAGATCTCCTCGAAGTAGCCGGTGAAGAGGTTCCCGGCGTTGTTGATGAGGACGTCGATGCGGCCGAAGCGGTCGACGGCGGCCTGCGCGGCGGCCTCGGCGTCTTCGAGGCTGGTGACGTCGAGCTGGGTGACCAGCAGGTTGTCCTGCGGTCCGCCCAGCGTCTTCTCGACCTGTTCGGGGCGGCGGCCGGTGGCGACGACCTGGTGGCCGGCGGCGAGGGCCTCGCGGGCGATGTCCGTGCCCAGACCGCGTCCGGCACCGGTGACGAGAATGACCTTGCTCATGGGGGGTTTCCTTTCAGGTGCCGTGATCCGGCACCCGGTGTGTGGGGGATACGTCATGCCCGTCCAGGCGGCCGGCCGGGCGCTGGAGTGGATGGGGGAGGGAGGCGGACGGGGCGTGCCGGGCCGGACGGCGTCAGGCCTGATCGGTGGGCATGATCCACAGCTCCGCGATCGAGGCGTGGCGGGGCCGGGTGACCATGTAGGCGATTCCGTCGGCGATGTCCTCGGGGGCAAGGATCTCGGTCGTGTCGAGGAAGGGCTGGATCATCTCGCTGTGGATCTCGGGCTTGTTGTGCGAGTCCAGTTCGGTGCTCACGCCGCCCGGCTCCAGGACACCGACGCGGACGTGCCGCTGGGTGACCTCCTGGCGCAGGGACTCGGTGAAGCCGTTCACGCCGAACTTGGTGAGGTTGTAGACGCCGTAGCCGTTCCAGGCGACGCGGCCGGCGATGGAGCTGATGTTGACGATGTCGGCGACCTGGCGCGGCCCGTCCTCGGCGGCCTTGAGCAGGTGCGGGAGGGCGGCGCGGGTGGTGTGGAGCAGGCCCCGCACGTTGACGGCGATCATGCGCTCCCACTCATCGGCGTCCGCGCCGACGACGGGGCCCAGCAGCATCAGGCCGGCGTTGTTGACCAGGGTGTCCAGCCGCCCGAAGTGCTCGACGGTCTGCTCGACGGCAGCCTCGGCCCGGGCGCGGTCGGTGATGTCCGCCTCCACCACCAGCGCGGTACCGCCCGCCCTCTCGATCTCGGTTGCCAGGTCCTGCAGCCGGTCCTTGCGGCGGGCCACGAGGGCGACGGCCGCGCCGTCCTCGGCGATCCGACGGGCGGTGGCAGCACCGATGCCGCTGCTCGCGCCGGTGACGAGAGCGACGGTGCCGGTCAGTTTCGTTGCCATGGGGGTGTCCTGTTTCCTTGGTTCGCTTCTTGGGTTCTCTGCATGTGCGGCACAGCGCCGGCGAGGGCGGGCCCGTGCCCGCCGAGGGCGCGGCGAGCGCAGGTCATCGCGTCGGCGTGGGGGAGTGGGTGCGGGTGCCGTTCAGAGCTCCGCCGCTATGCGGCGGGGACGGCGCCCATCTGCTGGAGGATGCCGAGCATGTCGAGCTGGGCGCGTTCCTCGACGATCTTGCCGTGGGACAGACGGTAGAACGCCATGCTCTCCGAGCGGATCGCCCTGCCCGTGGCCTCGACCCCGGCGAAGGGCCCTTCGTGGGTGCCGGTCATGGAGTAGCGGACGGCCACGGTGTCACCCTCGGCCCGCATGTCCTCCACCGTCCACTTGAGGTCGGGGAACGCCTTCAGGTTCGCCGCGACGATGCCGAGATAGGTGTCCCGGCCCTGCCACGTCTGGCCGCCGGAGTGCACGACGATGTCCGGGCTGACGAACTTGCTCGCCAGAGCGGGATCGCGACCGGGCAGGTACTCGCTGGTGTAGCGCTCCATGATGCGCTTGTTCACCTGAGCGGTCCCGTGGTTCCAGGAGTCGGATACCGCTGTGACTCGGGACTCCGACCCGGAGCCGGTACTCCGGTCGGCCGAGCCGGCCGCGTCCGCGGCTCCCGATCCGAAGGCCGCGAGGCTGAGCGCTCCCAGCGCCGTGGCTACGGCGGCCGGCTTGGTGTATCGACGCATGTTCGTCCTTCTGACTCCGGTGATCGCAGCGCCGACGGCGCCGCGAGAGGGCTGGAGACCGGCGGCACAAGCACCGCCGTATCCGGGCCATTCACACCGCCATGGGCGGTGCACCACCAACAGAACCGGTTGTCACGGGAGCGTGGGAGTCCCTGATGAGGGGGTCACTGACAGGGACCCCCAGCCCGGCGGAAGCGCTCGTAGAGTGAAACGCATGGCAGGCAGAAACGACCCTCATGGCACCAACCGCGATATCCGTGGTGATTTCCGCGCGGAGATCCGGGAGTTCCTGGGCACGCGACGGGCCAGGGTCACCCCCGAGCAGGCCGGACTGCCCTCGTACGGCGGAGACCGCCGACGGGTCACCGGGCTGCGCCGCGAGGAGGTCGCCCTGCTCGCGGGCATCTCCAGCGAGTACTACACCCGGCTGGAGCGCGGCAACGCCACCGGCGTCTCCGAGAGCGTCATCGACGGCATCGCGCAAGCGCTGCAGCTCGACGAGGCCGAACGCATCCATCTGCTGGACCTCCTGCGCGGCGCCGGCACCACCCGACCGCCACGCCGCCGACCCGCCCAGCAGCGCGTACGGCCCGCGGTGCAGCGCGTCCTCGACTCGATGACCGGTACACCCGCGTTCGTCCTCAGCGGACGCGGGGACATCCTGGCCGCGAACCCCCTCGGACGCGCCCTGTTCTCCCCGGTCTACGCCGACCCGCTGCGGCCGCCCAACAACGCCCGGTTCGTCTTTCTCGACCCGCACGCGACCGAGTTCTTCCGCGACTGGGACCAGGTCGCAGGCGACGCGGTCGCCATGCTGCGCGCCGAGGCCGGCCGCGACCTCTACGACCGCCGGATGACGGACCTGATCGGGGAGCTGTCCACCCGCAGCGAGGAATTCCGTCGCCGCTGGGCGGCCCACAACGTGCGGATCCACACCACCGGCGTCAAGCGCCTTCACCACCCGGTCGTCGGCGACCTCGACCTTCCGTTCGAGACGTTCCCACTCGGGGCAGACCCCAGCCAGTTCCTCCTCACCTACACCGCCGAGCCCGCGTCAGCCTCGGAGGACGCCCTGAACCTGCTGGCCAGCTGGGCCGCGACCAACGACGACATCGAGCGGTCCGCGCCGTCCGACGACTCCGAATCGGCCGAGACCCCCGACTGATCGACGAGCAACGCATGACGACCCGCAGCACGCTGTCTCGGATACGCAGGTGCGGCTGCACGAGCCGGGGTGCCACGCTGGTGCGATGGACCAGTTACGGAAGATCGTGGACCTGGTCGGCCAGGTGCTCGGGCCCGAGGTCATCGGAACGTATCTTCACGGGTCCTGCGTGCTCGGAGGTCTCAAACCCCGGCCAGCGACCTGGACATCCTTGTCGTCTCACGGCGGCGCATGAACGGTCGGGAACGGCAGGCGCTTCTCGACGGGCTTCTGAAGATCTCCGGTTCCGGTGCACCTGACACAGCCCGCCCGGTCGAGCTCACCGTTGTCGTCCAGTCCGAAGTCCGCCCATGGCGGTTCCCGCCGAACGGTGACTTTCTCTACGGCGAGTGGATGCGCGACGAGTTCGAGGCAGGCGGGCCCCCCTCGGCCGGGGCCGATGCCGGATCTGGCCCTGCTGATTTCGATGGCGCTCTCCGGCGACCACGCCGTCAGCGGCCCGCCGCCGGCGCGGGTCCTGGACGGCGTCCCCCATGCCGAGTGCGGCGAACGCCGCCACTCGGCGAGCCGTGAGGTGGCCGCGTGCCCGCGACGGCGCCGCCTGGGCGATACCGATGGCCCTGGTCATCGACGCCGTCGGCACCGGGCTCCATCTCCCGCTGTCCATGGTCTACTTCCTCGCCGTCACCGACCTGTCGGAGGGCGGCGTCGGCCTGCTGCTGACCGCCGCCACCGCCTGCTCACTCCTGCTGCCGCTGCTCGTCGGACGGATCGTCGACCGCGTCGGCCCGCGGTCGGTGGTGATCGCGGGGTTGTCGTTTCAGGCCGCCGGGTTCTTCTTGTACCTGGGGTGGCCGGTCCGGTGTTGCTGTTCCTCGCGGCGCTGGTCGAGGCGGTGGGGCTGCGGGTGTACTGGTCGTCGGTCTTCGCGCTGATCGCCGAGCAGGCGGACGGGGCGGCCAGGGACCAGTGGTTCGCCCGGGCGGGCATGATCCGGGCGGCCGGCACCGGCGCCGGCACGGTGCTCGCGGGCGTGCTGCTCGCGCTCGCCTCGCAGCACGCGTACCGGGGCATGGTGCTGGCGGATGCGATCTCCTTCGTCGTCGCGGCAGTGACCGTCGGGCTGTTCGTACGCGGTGCACGGCGGCCGGCCGGCGGACCTGACGGTCAACCCTCGGAGGCGGTACGGCACTTGTTGCGCAACCGGCCGTATCTGGGGCTGATCGGCGTGAACGTCCTGTTCAACATCTGCACGGTCTCCCTCGCCGTGGGCGTACCGGTCTACGTGATTCCGCGGGCTGCGCGCGCCGGACTGGGCGGTCGGTGCCTTCCTCACGATCACCACGGTGGTCGTGGCCACCTGTACGGCCGAGGTCACCCGCCGCTCCCGTCGGCGCACTTCCCGCGGCGGCGCGATGGCCTGGGGCGGCCGGCTGTGGGCGGCCTGGTGCGTGGCCACCGCCATGGCGGTGCTGCTGCCGCGGGGGCCGCTGCTGGTCGGCTACTTGGCGCTGGTGATGCTGCTGTGGGCGACGGCGGAGATGTTGCACGGGCCGGCCTCGAACGCGCTCTCCGCGGAGGCGGCGCCTCCGGGGGTGCGAGGGACCTATCTGGCGGCCTTCCAGTACTCGTTCGCGACGGCGGACATGGTGACGCCCGGCCTGTTCGGCGTCCTGTACGGCGTGAACCGGGTGCTGCCCTGGGTGGTCGTCGGCTGCCTGGCACTGACGGCGAGCATGGCGATTCGACCTCTGGAGCGGCGCCTGACGGTCGGCGGTGCGGCGGGAGGCCTAAGAGCCTGACAGGTGACGGGGCGGGAGGCGCCTGATCGGCGTCTGACCGACTGCCGGGCGTGGGAGTAACGCGGCGGATCCCGGCCTTCAGCGGCGGCGGCGAGCGCGGCGTGAGACGAGCCGGCCGCAGCCTCGTCAGCATGGTCATGGCGCATTGCACCAGGGACTGGTGCTCCTCGGGTAACTGCTGTGGACCTGTTCTTCAGGCAAGGGGGGTTGGGGCGAGAACGATGGCTACGGCAGCAGGACGATCTTGCCGCCGACGTGCCCCGTACGGCTCAGGTCGAGTGCGGCGGCTGCCTCCGCGAGGGGGAAGGTGCGCCAGATCGGGACGTGCAGCCGTCCTTCCTCGATGAGGGCGAGGATGTCGTGCAGCGCCCTGATGCCGTTGCCGCTCGGGCCGTCTGTGTGGACCTGGACGCCCAAGTGGCCGGTGTCGAAGGCCAGGAGGGTGAGGACGCGCTCGGGGCCTCCCGCGAGTTCGATCGACAGCGGGATTTCGCCGCGGCCCGAGGCGTCGAGTACGGCGTCGACTCCCTCGGGAGCGATCGCCCGTACCCGGTCGGCTAGACCCTCGCCGTGGGCGACGGGGATCACGCCGAGCGAGCGCAGCCGTTCGTGGTTGCCCTGGCTCGCGGTGCCGATCACGCGCGCGCCACGGGCCACGGCGAGTTGGGCGGCGAACGCGCCCACGCCACCGGAGGCGGCATGGATCAGCAGGGTCTCGCCCTGGGTGACCTTCAGGCGGTCGAGGACCGTCCATGCCGTTCCGCCCGAACCCGCAAGAGTTCCGGCGACGTCCCAGGCAAGGGTGGCCGGCTTGGTGACCAGCGCGGCGGTGTCGGCGACCGCGGTCTGGGCATAGGCCGGGGTGCGCGAAGTCCCGAGGACCTCGGCGCCGACGGCGAAAGCGGTCACTCCCTCCCCGACCTGCTCCACCACACCGGCCACGTCGGAGCCGAGACCCGCCGGGAGATCGAGGGGCAGCATCTCGCTCATGAAGCCGTGCATGACCTTCCAGTCGAACGGATTGACGCCCGCCGCCCGTACCGCGAGCCGCACCTGCCCGGGGCCCGGGGCGGGCGCCGCAACGTCCACGACGCGCAGCACTTCGCTGGTGCCGTACTCGGAGAACTGCGCTGCGAGGGACATCCTGTTCAGCTCCTCGTTCATGCCGGGCAAACGGTTCGGGGATGCGGGTGGGGCGGCGGTCGCCGCCGGTGTCACTGGCCGCAGGGGCCGGAGTGGTCGCAGTACGGCTGCAGCTGACTGGTCCCGCAGCCGCACAGCACGGCCCTGGTCTCGGTGTGCGTCCCCTCCCGCGTGTCCAGCGTGATCTCGCCGCGCACAAGCAGCTGTCCGGCAGGGGTCCGGGTGATGTGGGTGGGCCGGGCCGGAGTCTCCCTCCCGCCGTCCGCCAGTTCGTACTGCAACGCTCCCGAGGGGCAGCGGCGCACCACTGCGGCCAGCTGATCTGCGGAGGCGGCCTCGGGCTGAATCCATGGACGCCTGCTCGCGTCGAAGACCTCGGGCAGGCCGTTGAGGCACTCGGTGGCGTGCAGACAGCGCCTCGCATCGAAGGTCACGGTGATCTCCGGCGCCGTGTAGGCCTTCACCTGGGCTTTGCCGCTCATACCGGTCTTCCTCACTGCGTCTTCGGCCGGTCGGCCGAGTCAGTCGCTGACCTTGCTCCGGGCCTGGTACAGCAGGTCGGCGTACTCGGGGTGGCGGCCGATCCAGGCTGCGTAGAAGGGGCAGGTGGCCAGCACTCTCAGCCCCGCGGCGCGTGCCTCGTCGAGGGACGTCCGAGCCAGGGCGGAACCGACCCCCCTGCCCTCGAACCTCGGATCGACCTCCGTGTGCAGGAACGCGATCAGTTCCGGAGTACGGATGTACTGCGAGAAGCCCGCGACCTCGGACCACCCGTCCACCGTGGCCTCGTAGCGGCGCGCTTCGGGTACGTCGATGACCTTGACCGTCACTTGTCCTCCTTGGGAATCCGGCGCCTGGAGGCAACCGCCGTTTGCGATCACGAGATGGCTGATCGGAGATCGATGATGCATCCACAACATATCCAGCTCATGTTGATGCGTCAACCTTTTCGGGAGTGCCCAGGTCGACGCGGCCAGCTGCTGCACGAACGGAACAACGCCTTCTGCACGCTTCAGGTCGCCGAGCCCGCGTATTCGGCCTCGCGCGCGGCGAGCAGTGCGGCATGGGTGGGGCCGGCGGGCACGTTCGCGGGGCGGTTCTCGGCGAACTCCTTGCGCAGGACGGGGACCACCTCTTCGCCGAGCAGGTCGAGCTGTTCCAGCACGCTCTTGAGCGGGACTCCGGCGCCGTCGATGTTGAACAGCTGGCGCTGGTAGTCGCCGAAGTGCTCGCGGAAGGTCGGCGTCTTCTCGACGACCTGCTCCGGGGTGCCGACGGTCAACGGGCTCTGCTCCATGTACTGCTCGAGCGAGGGGCCGCCGCCCATCTGCGGGGAGTGGTCGAAGAACGGGCGGAACTCTCGCACCGCGTCCTGGGAGTTCTTCCGCATGAAGACGTGGCCGCCGAGGCCGACGATGGCCTGTTCGGCGGTGCCGTGGCCGTAGTGCTCGTAGGACTCGCGGTAGATCCTGATCAGCCGCTGGAAGTGCTGCTTGGGCCAGAAGATGTTGCTGGCGAAGAAGTCGTCGCCGTAGTGCGCGGCCTGTTCGGCGATCTCGGGGGACCGGATCGAGCCGTGCCAGACGAACGGTGGCACGCCGTCCAGTGGGCGGGGCGTGGAGGTGAAGCCCTGGAGAGGCATGCGGAGCTTCCCCTCCTAGTTCACGATGTCCTCGCGCCACAGGCGGTGCAGGAGTGCGTAGTTCTCGATGGCCAGCGGGATGCCCTGGCGGATGTCCTTGCCGAACCAGGGATACCCCGGTCCGGTGTTGATGAATCAACTGTATGGTAGACCGAGAACTGAGGCTGCTCCGGCGGACCGTGATGGCCGAGTGCCGCGCCACTTGCTCACGGGCAGCCCCTCAGGAGCCTTTCGATGATGCGGTCGTAGGTCTGGGCGGGCATGGTGAGTTCTGCCGGGGTGAGCGGGTCGATGAACAGGCGGCGGACTGCTTCGGCATGGCGGGGCGCCGCCATTGCGAGGGCCTCACGGCCGGCGGTTGTGACGGCGACGAACGCGACGCGTGCGTCGGTGGGGCAGTCCTCCCGGACGACCAGGCCGCGTTTGGCCATCCGGTTGATGTGGTGGGACATCCGGCCCTTCTCCCACGCCACCGCCTTGGCCAACTCCAGGACGCGCAGCCGGCCCTCGAGGACTTCGGTGAGGTGGACGAGTACTCCGCAGTCGGCGGTGGACAGGCCGGACTCGGCCTGCACCTCGCGGCCCAGCCGGCCGACGAGCTTGTCCTGCATCCGCACGAAGCTGCGCCAAGCGTGCTGCTCCTGCTCCGAGAGCCGGCGAGTTGTCCCAGTCATACGTGTCAGCGTAAACTGTTGACGCGTCACCTGGCCGCCGGTCCTCCATGTCAAGAGCACGTCCGGGACCAGGGAGGTCGGCGCCGACCTCGCCTCCGACGGCCCAGGACGGTGGTGTCGGCGGCCGACTCGGGGAAACCCGGACACCGGTCCGCGAGGCGGTCGACGCCGGGGGCGTCGGCGGCGCAAGGTGTCTTGGTGAACCCGTACGTGAAGCCCCCCACTACGGCAAACCTCGCCCCGCTTCCGGCACCCGATGGGGCACCAGAACTGTCGACAAACCCGTTCAAGGAGGTCCCTGGTGCGTGCACCGACCGTGGCACAGCAGTTGATCGATGTTCTCCGACAAGCAGGGGTGGAACGGATCTACGGCGTCGTCGGCGACAGCCTCAATCCCGTCGTGGATGCGATCCGGCGTACCGACGGCATCGAGTGGATCCATGTGCGTAACGAGGAGGCGGCGGCATTGGCCGCCGCGGCCGAGGCGCAGCTGACCGGGCGGCTCGCCGTGTGCGCGGGCAGTTGCGGCCCGGGCAACACCCACCTGATCCAGGGACTGTACGACGCGAACCGCTCCGGGGCCCCGGTGCTCGCGATCGCCTCCCACATTCCGTCGAAGCAGATCGGCACCGGGTTCTTCCAGGAGACGCACCCGGAACGGCTGTTCACCGAGTGCAGCCAGTACTGCGAAATGGTGAGCCAGCCGTCGCAGATGCCCCGCATGGTGCGGATCGCCGTACAGCGTGCGCTGGCCGACAACGGGGTGTCGGTGCTCGTCATGCCCGGGGACCTGTCCCACGCGCCCGCCACCAACCCCACCGGCTCGAGCAACTTCGTCACCGCCCGCGGCCGGGTCGTACCGCCGGCCGAGCAGGTGCGGGAACTCGCGGCGAAGCTCAACGCGGCCGAGAAGGTGATGTTCTTCTGCGGTGCCGGCGTACGGGACGCGCACGCCGAGGTGATGGAGCTCGCGGGCCGGGTGCACGCGCCCCTCGGGCACACGCTGCGCGGCAAGGAGTGGATCCAGTACGACAACCCGTACGACGTCGGCATGAGCGGACTGCTCGGCTACGGCGCCTGCTACGACGCCATGCACGAGGCCGACCTGGTGGTACTGCTCGGCACCGACTTCCCCTACGACGACTTCCTGCCGCAGGCCCGCACCGTACAGATCGATCACGACGCGGGGCGGATCGGGCGGCGGACCGCGCTGGAGCTGGGCGTGCACGGCGACGTGGGCGAGACGCTGCGCGCGCTGCTGCCGCTGGTCGAGGCGAAGCGCGACCGCTCGTACCTGGACCGGACGCTGCGCCACCACGCCAAGTCCCTGGAGAACGTGGTCTCCGCCTACACCCGAAACGTCGAGCACCACGTGCCGATCCATCCCGAATACCCGGCGTCGATCCTCGACGAACTCGCCGCCGACGACGCGGTGTTCACCGTCGACACCGGCATGTGCAACGTGTGGGCGGCCCGCTACATCACGCCCAACGGCCGCCGCCGGGTGATCGGTTCATTCCTGCACGGCACCATGGCCAACGCACTCCCGCACGCCATCGGTGCGCAGTTCGCCCATCCCGGCCGTCAGGTGATCTCGATGTCGGGGGACGGCGGGCTCGGCATGCTCATGGGCGAGCTGCTCACGGTCAAGCTGCACAAGCTGCCGGTCAAGACGATCGTCTTCAACAACTCCTCCCTCGGCATGGTCAAGCTGGAGATGATGGTCGACGGCCTGCCCGACTACCAGACCGACCACGAGCCGGTGGACTACGCTGCCATTGCCGCGGGGGTCGGAATCCACTCGATCCGCATCGAGAAACCCGGCCTGATCCGCGAAGGCCTGCGGGAGGCGCTGGCGTACGACGGCCCCTGTCTGGTGGATCTGGTCACCGATCCCAACGCACTGTCGATCCCGCCGCACATCTCCGGCGAACAGGTGAAGGGATTCGCCTTCTCGGCGGGGAGGACGGTACTCAACGGAGGCGTGGGCAAGATGCTCGACCTGGCCAGGACCAACCTGCGCAACATTCCGCGGCCCTGAACCCGGCCGCCGCATCTCTGTGCGGGTCTGACCCGCACGCCTGGTGGCGAGAGAACGCCTTCGAGACCCGCTCAGCTCACGTGGAACTTGGAGGCGTTCTCGGCCGGCCAGTGGTCGAAGTTCTTGACACCCGGTACTACGCCGAGATCCTGCAACGCACCCTCACCGCCGCCACCGGCTGGCCTGCGCACGCTGCCCGTTCTACGTCCCCAAACAGTCCGCCCGCGGCCAGCTTCTGGCCGTGAAGGACGGCATCTGCCGAACGCCTCGCCGACACCCCCACACCCGCCGGCCCAGCCCTCCGAGAGCTCGGAACGACCAGCGGCTTCATCTCTCTGACCCAGCTCACGAACACCCTCTCCGCGAAGACGCCGGGTCAGCGCGACATGCAAGGTACCGACCGAAAATCTCGTGACTATCAGGAGTGAAGGTCCACTGCTGCAGAGTCCGCCGCAGCTCGGACTCGGTCAGCCACCCGTGCCAGGCCACTTCTCCCGGGTCGGGGGCGCCGATCTCCGGAAGTACGGCATCGCACACCCCGAGCCAGTGAGGGCTGAGCCCACCCCGGTTGAGGAACTTGAACCGAAGGCACACCGTCGCCCGCGCCCCCAGCTCCTCACCGAGCTCGCGGGCAGCCGCCTGCTCGTAGGACTCGCCGATTCCCGCAGCGCCCCCGACACCGAGTTCGTAGTGCCCTGGGAAACGGGACAGCTGCTCGGCACGCCGATGGACGAGAAAGCGACCTTGCCTATCGCGGCACACCACCACGCCAACCCGGTGCAGCCAGCCCTCCCGGACGGCCTCCCTCCGGCTGACCACTCCCAGCACTCGGTCCTGAGCATCGACACGTTCCACGAGTTCATCCACGACGCACACGGTCCCAGACACCACTGACACCCGACCGAAATGCCCAGAGGAGCAGGCCGTTGGTCCCGTCGAACGAACTCCACTACACCGAACGAAAGGTGGCCGCCGCCCAGAGCGTCCCCGGGCCTGCTTTCCGCAGGAAGTCGGTGAAGTGAGGGGGCCTAATCGATGGGCTGTCGGACCGGCAGGATCATCGCGGACGGGTGCTCGGGATCGTGGAACACCTCCTGATCGGCTGCACGGAGCGTTGTGGCGGTTGCTCTGGGCTCGCCGGTACCGGGGTTGCGGTTGTAGCGGGGGAAGGCGCCGCTGGACACCTGGACGCGGATGCGGTGGCCGCGCCGGAAGCGGTACGCAGTCGGCCACAGGCGCACCGTCGCGCACGCGGTCCGGTCGGCTTCGGTGAGGCTGATCAGGCCGTCGCACACGTTGGTCGAGCGATCTTTCTCGTCCACGTCGCACAGCCGGACGAACACGTCCGCGCAGGGCAGGCTGGAGCGGAACCAGATCTCGGCGCTGACCTCGCCGATCACCTCGACGTCCGTGTCGAGCGTGGCAGTGGTGTAGGTCAGCACGTCCGGCCGGGCTTCGAGTCCGGTGTTGTCGACGCGGCCCGCCTTGATGCCGGTGGCCAGGCGCACCCCGCCGACGGCCGGGGTCGGATCGGCCGGGTCGTAGCGGTAGCCGTCCGGCGCGGACTCACCCGCCGCGTCGGCGGCCAGGGCGCCGGCCGGGTGGAGATGGAGACGTTGCGGGGCGTAGCCGGGCGGCGGCCAGGAGGGGAAGTCGCGCCAGGTCTCCTCGCCCATGACGAACAGGCGCACGGGGGCACGCTCGGGCGGCTGCTCGCTGCGGGCGTGGGCCAGACCGAAGTCGAGTGCCTCGGCGGTTGCCGTGACTCCCACGCCGCGGGAGACGTGCGCCCACGGGCCGACGGTGAGCCGGGACTCACGCCCGGCCGCCCGCAGGGCCTGATGGTCGCGGAGTTGGCCGGGCAGGAAGATGTCGTACCAGCCGCCCACCGAGCTCACCGGTACGGTGACGTCGGCCACCCGGTGGCGGTGGTCGAGCAGCTCCCAGTGCGGTGCGTCGGCGTCGTGGGCGAGGACGTCCTGGATGTAGTCGGACCGGCACCCCATGGCGGCGACGTCGGCCTGGCTGAGCGGCAGCGTGTACAGGGCGCGCTGCACCCGTTTCGCCCCCAGCAGCTGGCGCGGTATCGCCCACCGGCGTTCCTGGCCGGCGACCATGACGCCCCAGTCGAACGGTACTTCGAGGGAGAAGCCGTCCTTACGGAGGAACTCCAGGGACAGGGCCGACTCCGACACGGACACGATCATCGCCTTGACCTGGGGTGGCAGTCGGTCGGCCACCGCCCACTGGACGAAGCCGAGATAGCTCATGCCGAACAGCACCATCGACTCGCCGAACCAGGGCTGCTTGGTCACCCACTCCAGGGTGTCGAGACCGTCCTCGCGCTCGTGGCGGAACGGGTCGAAGGTGCCACCGGAGCCGAACGTTCCGCGCGTGCTCTGGATCAGCACCTGGAATCCGCGCTCGGCCAGCGGCCTGACCATCGGCCCGGCCGCCATGCCCGCCCTGCCGTAGGGAATGCGCAGGAGCGCGGTCGGCAGGCCGTCACCGCCGGACTTCGGCGCCCAGCGGTCGGCCAGCAGGACGGCCCCGTCGCGCATCGGCACGTCCAGATCACGTTCGACGACCAGGTCCCTGGTGATCGGCGGAGGAAGCCTCAGCAGGCGCTGGATGAGGTGACTGCCCAGGTTCATCGGCGACGTCCTCCGTCTGTTCGTACGCGGTGACTGGCGGCGAACCACGACCCGCGACGGAGCATACGGCGTGCCAACTCCCTCTGGCTGCAAGGGATCCGCGCGGTCGATCCCCTGCCGGAGCAGGGCTGCGTCGTCAGCTGCCTCGTGCACCACACGCGGGAGACGCCGTGCGGCAGGGGGCGCTCCGCCTGGTCGGGAATGAGGCGGCGGGAGTCGTTGTTACATGACTCGAAGCTGACATGCACCGATCAATATCGGTGGTGTGGGCGAAAGGAGGACCTCATGGCACGCAACACCGCGCGTCCCGTCGTCACGCTGAGGTCGACGGCCGGGACCGGCGTCACCTACGTGACGCGCAAGAACCGCGGCAACGACCCCGACCGGCTCGTGCTGCGCAAATACGACCCGGTAGCCGGGCAGCACGTCCCCTTCCGGGAGCAACGCTGAACCCCACCTCTGCCAGCAGGTGACCACAAGGAAGGAAACCCCATGAGGCCTGGTATCCATCCCGACTCCCGGCCGGTCGTCTTCCGCGACCGTGCCGCGGACGCCACATTCCTGACCCGCTCCACGGCGAGCTCGGCTCGGACGATCGAGTGGGAGGACGGCAACAGCTACCCGCTCATCGACGTCGAGATCTCTTCGGCGAGCCATCCGTTCTACACCGGTGCCTCGCGGGTCGTGGACACCGCCGGCCGGGTGGAGCGCTTCGAGCGCCGCTACGGCCGCCCGGCCGCGGCCCAGCACTGACCACGGGCTGTCGCGAGAGTAAGAGGAGAGCAGACCCATGAAGGTGCGCAAGTCCCTGCGCTCACTGAAGTCCAAACCGGGGGCCCAGGTGGTCCGCCGCCGGGGCGTGGTCTTCGTCATCAACAAGAAGGACCCGCGCTTCAAGGCCCGCCAGGGCTGACGGCGCCCCGTTGAGCCGTCCGGCTGGCCCTGCGCGCAGGGCCAGCCGGACGCGCAGTTGCCCGGCTTCGCCGGTCACCTGAGCGGCGCTTCACACTCGGCGTCGAAGGAAAGCTGATCGCTGCCCAACAGCCGCCAGTGCTCGACCGAGTGCGCTGGTGCGCGGCCGGTGCCGCGGTGGTCGTATCGGATCACGCTGCCTGCGTCGACGTCACGCGCATGACACGCCACCGGATGGACTATCCGACCTGTTTACGAACCTTCAGGTCATACCGTGCGGAATATGACGAAATGCCATATCGCCTTCCTGGCGTGTACCGCAGCGCTGATCGGGACGGGGCTTGGGGCCGCCCCGCCGGTTGTTGCCGACCATAGGACCCACGTGGTCTTTCCGGGGGAGTCGATCCAGAAAGTGGTGGACGCCGCCGAATCGGGAGACACCGTTCTCCTGACCCCCGGCACGTACCGCGAGAGCGTCCGGGTGAGTACGTCCGGTCTCACCCTGCGCGGCATGGGCCGCAGCACTGTCATCGCACCGGGCACGAAGAAGGCCACCAACCGCTGTGCCGAGGACGGCAACGGCATCTGCGTGGTCGGGACGAAGGACCGCACCGTCGAGGGCGTCACCGTCGCTTCCCTGACCGTGACCGGCTTCGCCAAGTCCGGAGTGTTCGCCCTGGCGACCGACGGGCTGACCGTGCGGAACGTGACCGCGGTGAAGAACGGCGTCTGGGGCATCGCCCAGGAGCGTTCGGTCCGCGGTGTGTTCCGGAAGAACATCGCCCGGGACAACGGCGACGCCGGCCTGTTCCTCGCCAACGCCATCAAGGCCGAGGAAGGCGCCGCGGACACCGAAGGAACGGTGGTCGCACGCAACCGCCTGGAGGGCAACCGGATCGGCATCACCGTCCGGCGCCTGCGGAACCTCACCGTCGCGGACAACCTCATGACCGGAAACTGCGCGGGTGTCTTCGTCGTGGGCGACGAGAACAAGCCGAGGGCCGGCGCCCTGACCGTGCGCGACAACCTCGTCGAGCGGAACAACAAGTCCTGCCCGAAGACCGATCGGCTGGAGGCCCTGCAGGGCTCCGGCATCGTCCTGACCGGCACCGAGGACACCCTGGTGACGGGGAACCGGGTCACGGACAACGCCGGTAAGTCCTCGATGTCGGGCGGCATCGTCCTGGTCAAGAGCTTCGTGGGGACCCCCGGCGAGCGGAACCGGATCACCGGCAACCAGCTGAGCGGCAACGCCCCGGCGGACCTCGTCAACGCGGACACCAGCAAGAGCAACACCTTCGAAGGCAACTCCTGCGGGGCGTCCAAGCCCGCCGGACTGTGCTGACCGGCCGTGGTCGCTCATGAACTCGAAGAAGGAAGGCGGCACATGACGACCGCAGAGACCACACAGGCCATGCAAACTGCGCAGGCCGCCCCACCGCCGTCCATGCGGCTCAGGGAGCTCGTGTTCGGGGCGGCATGTGCCGCCGCCCTGCGCGCGGCCGCCCGGCTGGGGGTCGCCGATGCCCTCGGTGACAGCCCGCTGGCCGCGGAGGACCTCGCGGCGGTGGTGAAGACCGAACCCAAGCCGCTGCGACGGCTGTTGCGGGCCCTGTCCTGCTACGGCATCTTCGCCGAGCAGCAGGACGGGACGTTCACGCACACCGACATGTCCCGGCTGCTGCGCGAGGACGACCCGAACAGCCTGCGCGACATCACGCTGTGGTGCACAGAGCCGTGGACCTGGGACGCGTGGCCGATGCTGGACGAGGCGGTGCGCACCGGCCGCAACGTCGTGGAGGACCTGTACGGCAAGGAGTTCTTCCAGTACCTCAACGAGGACGCCCCGGAATCGGCCGACGTCTTCAACCGCGCCATGACGACGTCCAGCGTGCAGTCGGCGCGGGATGTCGCACAGTTCCTCGATCTGTCGGGGAGCAAGTCCGTCGCGGACATCGGGGGCGGTCAGGGGCATGTGGTGGCGAGCCTGTTGGAGAAGTACCCGTCGCTCCACGGCACCCTGCTCGACCTGCCGCGCGTGGTGGACAAGGCCGATCCACGGCTGCGCGCGGGAGGCGCTCTCGCGGACCGGATGCGCATCGTGCCCGGTGACTGCCGCGCGGCCATCCCGGTCCAGGCTGATGTGTACATCATCAAGAACATCCTGGAGTGGGACGACGACAGCACCACCCGCACCTTGCGCAACGTCATCGAGGCGGGTGGACCCGGAGCACGGGTGGTGGTCATCGAGAACCTCGTCGACGACACGCCCTCGATGCGGTTCAGCACCGCCATGGACCTGCTGCTGCTCCTCAATGTCGGAGGGGCCAAGCACACCACCGAGAGCATGGTCGGCAGGCTGACGGACGCGGGCCTGGTCATCGACGACGTCCGCCCGGTCAACCCCTACCTGCACGCGTTCGACTGCACCGTCCCCGGGTGACCACGTCCCCCGGAAAGATCCCGTAGACCGCCGGTCGCCGGGCACGAGATCCTCGTGTGCCCGGCGACCGGCGATTCCATGGGTGGTTCAGGAGGTGGCGTCCCGCTCCCAGCGGTAGAAGCAGTGCGCCATCGCGTCCTTCGGCGAACGCCAGGTCGCCGGGTCGTACGCGGTGACGTACGCCGACAGCCGCTCACTGACGTCCCGGAACTCGGGGTGCCCGGCCGCCTTCGCGATGGCGGGTCCGGGGTCCCGCTCGGACTCGATGAGGTGCAGGTACACGTCGTCGAACTGGAAGAGGCTGCGCCGGGCGACTCCCACCAGGTGCGGCAGTTCTCCCCGGTCGGACTCCTCGAACACCTTGGCGATGTCCAGGGCCGACCCCGGGGCCATACGGGCGACGATCAGGGTTTGGTGCATCGTCTGTTCTCCGTCCGGCTCAGTCGGACAGCGTCGGCACGGCCCGACGCTCCATGGCGGCCTGCTCGATACGGTCCCGGATCAGGGCCATCTGGGTCTTGGAGTTCCGGTTGATGTTGTCCGTCATCCAGGCGTCGTCGACCGGTGCGTCCGGCTTCATCGCAAAGTCCTGGGTCCAGACCATCCGGGTGCCCTCGGGCACCTTCTCGTACTGCCACACGATGTTCATGTAGGCGAAGGGCCCGGTCTCGATGCGGCGAGCCCGCACGCTGAGCGCGTCGCGGTCCGTCTCCCGCTCCGAGACCCAGCTCCACACCTTGCCGTTCTCGTCGGGGTGCATGGTCAGCCGGAAGGTGACCCTGTTCCCCTCCCGGGACATGATCTCGACGGAGGCGTACTCGCTGAACAGCTGCGGCCAGCTCTCGACGTCGTTGGTCATGTCCCAGACCAGGTCGACCGGTGCGGCGATGGTGATCTCGTTCTGCGTGTGTCCGGTCATGTCACGCTCCTGCCAGAAGTGCGCCGTTGACGAGTTCGAGGAACTGCCGGGGACTCTTGCTCTTCTCCGCGTCGGGAGGCATCGGCGTGCCGTACCGGTTCTCCAGCTCGCCCACGATGCCCAGCAGACCGAGCGAGTCGATGCCGAGGGCGTCGAAGCCGGAGTCGGACCGCTGCTCGAGTTCCTGCGGGGCGACGGTGACTCCGGCGGCCTTCTTCATGAGCTCGGACAGCTCTTCCACGGTGATTCGGTCACTCATGCGGTTTCTCCTTGCTTCGTGATGGGTGCTGGGGATGCCTCGCTACGAGGCGTCGGTGGCGCCGCGCCGCAGCACCAGCGCCGAGTTCGACCCCATGAGCCCTCGGCTGAGGACCAGCGCCGTGTGCAGCTCGGCGGCACGGGCGCGGGTGGTGACGAGGTCGAGGTCGTGGCAGACGTCGAAGACGTTGGGGGTGGGTGGGATCACGCCGTGCTCCATCGCGAGCACCGCCGCGGCGACGTCGAGCACGGGCGCCGCGCCGTAGCCCCGGCCGATGGCGGTCTTCGGCGCGGTGACGGGGACGCGGGTGCCGTGCGGGCCCAGGGCGTCCGCGATGGCCAGCGCTTCGGCACGGTCCGCCTCCGGTACGCCGAGGGCGTCGGCGAAGACCACGTCGATCTCCTCGGGGGCGCAGTCGGCCTCGCGCAGGGCGCCCCGGATGGCCTCGGCCAGTCCCTCCCGGGACTGCTTCCAGCGGGAGGCACCGGTGAACGTGGCCGTGTGTCCCGCCAGGGTGGCCCGCACGCGCGCTCCCCGTTCTCGGGCCGAGGTCTCGGCTTCCACGACGAGCATGGCGCCGCCTTCGGCGGGCACGAATCCGCAGGCCGCGGGGGTGAACGGGCGATAGGCGCGATCCGGGTCCTCGACGGTGCTCAACTCCTCGTAGCCGAGCTGGCAGACCACCGAGTAGGGGGCCAGTGGCGCCTCGGTCGCGCCGGCCACCATCACGTCGGTGCCGCGCCGCACGGCCCGCGCCGCATGCGCCAGGGCGTCCAGACCGCCGGCCTCGTCGGAGGCGACCACCCCGCAGGGGCCCTTGAAGCCGCGGCGGATGGAGATCTGGCCGGTGCTCGCCGCGTAGAACCAGGCGATGGACTGGTACGGCCCGACGAAGCGACTGCCCTTGTCCCACAGCTGCTGCAGTTCCCGCTGCCCGAACTCGCCGCCGCCGGAACCGGCCGCGGTGACCACGCCCACGGAGAACGGCGAGGCGTCGGTGTCGGACCGGGGGAGGCGGGCGTCGTCGAGGGCGAGGTCGGCCGCGGCCATCGCGAAGTGCGTGAACCGGTCGGTCTGGACGAGGAAGCGTTCCTCGATCGCCGACGGCGGGTCGAAGCCCCGGATCTCGCCGGCCACCCGCAGCGGCAGGTGCTCGCACCCTTCCCGGGTGATCCGGTCCAGGACGCTGATGCCCTCCCGGGTGGACTTCCAGAAGGTCTCGGTGCTGGTTCCGTTGGGCGCGACCACGCCGATTCCGGTGACGGCCGCGCGCCGAGGATGCGGTTCGCTCATCGTGTGTTCTCCCTCGGCAGAGTCAGGATCACCGCGGACTGGAAGCCGCCGAACCCGCTGCCCACGGAGAGCACGCTGTTCAGCCGTCGCTCGCGAGCGACGCGCGGCACGTAGTCCAGGTCGCACTCGGGGTCTGGGGTCTCGTAGTTCGCGGTGGGCGGGACGACCTGGTGAGTCAGGGCCAGTGCACAGGCGACGAGTTCGATCGCCCCGATCGCGCCGAGGGAGTGGCCCACCATGGATTTGATGGAGCTCATGGGCGTGTCATAGGCGTGCGCGCCCAGGACTCGCTTGACCGCGGCCGTCTCGTGCCGGTCGTTCTGCTGGGTGCCCGACCCGTGCGCGTTGACGTAGTCGATCGCTGTGGGGTCGAGCCGGGCCTGGTCGAGGACGTCCTCGATGGCCCGGGCCATCTCCAGGCCCTCGCTGGTCAACCCGGTCATGTGGTAGGCGTTGCCGAAGGTGGCATAGCCGCTGATCTCGCAGTACACGTGCGCGCCGCGGGTCAGGGCGTGTTCCAGCTCCTCCAGGACGAGTACCGCACCGCCCTCACCCATGACGAAGCCGTTGCGGTCGGCGTCGAAGGGGCGGGATGCGTGGGCGGGGTCGTCGTTGCTCGGCGACGTGGCCTTGATCGCGTCGAAGCAGGCCATGGTGATCGGTGAGATCGGCGAGTCCGAGGCGCCGGCTATGCAGACGTCGGCCCTGCCCTCCTCGATCGTGTGGAAGGCGTATCCGACCGCGTCGAGCCCCGAGGTGCAGCCGGTGGAGACGGTCTGCACCGGCCCGCGTGCCTCGAACCGCTCCGCCACCGTCGAGGCGAGGGTGCTGGGCGAGAACGCCCGCTGCAGGTGCGGGCCGGCCTGCCGATGGTCCACGTCCCAGTGCTGCCCACGGTCGCTGACCAGCACGTAGTCGTGCTCCAGCCGGGTGGTTCCGCCGACCGCGGTGCCGAGGGAGATCCCGACCCGCCAGGGGTTCTCCACGGCGAGGTCGAGACCGGAGTCCCGTATCGCCTCCTCCCCGGCGACCAGGGCGAACTGGATGTACCGGTCGCACCGTGCGACCTGCTCCGCGTCCAGCCCGTGGGCCGCCGCGTCGAAGTCGCACTCGGCGGCGATCCGAGACCGCAGTCCGGTCGGGTCGAAGAACGTGATGCCCCGCGTCGCCGTGCGACCGTTGGCCAGGAGATCCCAGAACGCCGGTGCTCCGATACCGCCCGGGGCGACGATGCCTATGCCGGTGACCGCCACGCGCCTCGTCATGAATGCACCTGACGTCGCTCGGCCGTTCCGCCCCCGCCCGCATGGGCCGCCTCCACCGCGATCGGTACGCCGTCGGCGTCCTCGGTGTCGACGTGGCCGAGCGGCGGGCTGGGAGCCAGCGGGCCGAGGTGGAAGACCATGCGGGCCTCCACATTGCCGACGTTGCGGAAGCGGTGCCGCATGTGGGCGGGGATCATGAGCCCCTGCTCGGGCTGCAGCGGGTGGGGCTCGCCGTCCAGGTCCACCTCGAGCTGCCCGCAGACGACGTAGATGAACTCCTCGGAGTACGGGTGGTAGTGCTCAGCGATGCGGTCGCCGGGCTGCACGATGGCCACGCCCATGAAACCGCTGGTGGAGCCCACCGTGGTGGGGGTGAGCATGGCGCGCAGATCGCCACCGCGCCGAGTGTTGGGCTCGACCTCGCTGACATCCACGATTCCGGGATGGCGTTTGATCACGACGTTCCTCCGAACATGTGCTGCATCGACATGGGGCTTGGCCGTCACGGGTCCGGGCGCTGGGATTCAGGCGTCCGGCGCGCGGCGGTCGGTGACGAGTTCCATATGGGAGACCGTGAGGAGGCGAGCGGGGGTGCCGTCCCTCAGCGCCGAGGCGTCCGCCCCGAGGGCTTCGCCGTCGAGGAGTTCCGTCAGCTCGGCCGCCTGACCGCGGTCCGCGAGACCGAGCACGGGGCCGGGTTCGGTGTCGACCCCGCCGCGCACGTCGACCAGCCGCACCACGACGTCGTCGCGCTGGAAAATCGTGCTGCGCAGCACCGGCCCGTTCGGATCGTCCGCCGCCGCCTCGTCCTGCCGGGCGAGCAACTCCGCCAGCCGCAGACCGCAGCCTTCGCGGGCCGGGTAGTACAACGCGTGCCGCACAGCGTCCGGGCTCTCCTGGCCCGCCGTCACATGGTGTACGGCGGGCAGCGCCGCGCGGGTGAAGAAGACCCGGGCGGAGTCGGGGTCGTCGAGGTCCCGGTCCTGCTCCAGATAGGGGTTGATGGCCTCCTCGACGGCCCGCACCTCGGGCTGCCGGGCGACGTGCCGCAGCGCGGCGAGCAGGTCGCCCCGCACCTCGACGGCCCGGACCACCCGGTTGCCGTGCATGAACAGGGAGGTGCGGCACAGCCGGGTGGAGTCGTCGACCTTCGGCTCCGGCGCGGCGTACTCGGCGAGGATCCTGGCGACCTTCTCCTCGCTGCCCGGCTTGACCGTGAAGGTGAGCGCGTGCCGGATCAGACCGTCACCGATACGGGGCGAGGTCTGCAGACGGCGTTTGCCGGTCTCGGCGTCCACGGCAGGGCCGCCGGTCTCGCGGACGATGTGGAAGCGCAGCGAGCGGGTGTCCCGGACGCAGTTGTGCAGCGGCTTCACCATCTCCACGTGTTCCTCGCTGTTCACCCAGGTGAGGAAGGGCGGGGCGCTCTCCCACTCACTCGTGATGAGCCACTGGGAGGGATTCTCGATGGACTGGCACAGCTGGTCGCTGACATGCCCGGGGACGGACGCGACCTGGTTGCAGAGCTGCTCGTACGCCTCGAGGAACTGCTGCTGGGCGCCGTCGTAGACGTCCACCAGCAGGACGACACGGAGCCTGGAGCCGTCGAACACGGACTGGGAGACACGCTGCGACGGCTGTCGCGTCAGCGGTTCCGAAACACGTTCAGACGTGGTGGTCATCCTGTGCACATCTCCTTCGTGGGGGCGGAGGCGGACGAGCGTCGGCCACTTCGGTGTGACGTCGGCGTGCCTCGATCCTGAGTCCGCCCCCGGCGGCGCGCGACTCGTATGCACTACGCGGGTGACCGGCCGGCCCGAAAGCCGGCAGCTGCTCAGGCTGTCCGTGCAGGGCTTGGCCCTACGGTCGCAGTCACCCGCACAGGTGATGAGCCGGAGCTGCACCTGGCCGTATCGCCGCCGAGGTCGGCGACCAAGGCCGCCGCGGCTCGAGCCGTCCCGTGGCTGCCGAACAGGCCCACGGCCCGCCGGCACCGGAAAAGCCGGCCGGGCCGCCACGCGGCACACGCGTGACGGCCCCAGCGGCTATCGCATCCGGCATGGGTCAGGCCACACTTCCCGCCGTCTTCTTGCGGCGCGCCGCGTACAGACCGGACGCGGCGACGGCCAGGACGGCCAGCCCGCCCGCGGTCACGGCAGGAGCGGCCAACGCGCCGCCTCCGGTGTGCATCCCGCCGCTGGGCTTCTCGTGGTCACCGCTCCAGGAGCTGCCGCCGTCCTGCTTCCCACTCCATGAGTCCTCGTCCTGCTTCCCGCCACCGGACTCCTTGCCCTGCTCGCTGTCCTTCTCCTTGTACGTCTCCGGGTCGTGCTTGGGGTCCTTCGTGGTGCCCCAGTCGTCCTCGTTCACCGCGGTCAGTGCACCGCCACCCGTGTGCATGCCACCGCGCGGCGAGTCGTGGCTGCTGTCCTTGTCGTACTCCTTGTCGTACTCCTTGTCGTGCTGCTTGTCGTGCTCCTTGCTGTAGGAGGAGTCCGCGTGGTCCCAGTCGTCCCCGGCCGCATAGGCGCCGGGTGCGCCGAGAACGAGGACGGTGGAAGCCGCCGCAGTGGCCAGGAGCATGCGAGCAGAGTGCATCTGACGTTCCTTCCGTCGACAGCCGGGCAGCTGGTGCTTCGTCAGCTGATGTGACCCGCCTCCGACGTGATCCACCGTCAGCCAGCGGCCCGCCCGCCACCACTCAAGGGGATCACTCGGGTGAACCGCCCCAGCTCCCCGACGATCCATCGCCGACCCCGTTGCGCCCCGGACGGGATCTGCCGCCTCGTCAACTCCGGTGCAACAGGCCGCCGTCCGCGGTCGCGCCGTGGCAGCCAAGCCGACGCAGCGAGCCCGTGGACATCACCGACTTGGCGGTCAAGGACCGGCCCTGCCCACATGCCTCGGTCCCGGACCCATCGCGGCGAGGGGTCCGGGACCGTCGGCTGAAATCAGACCGCTGCCAGGAGCGTGGTCAGAGCGTGGCGCAGTGCCGACGCGGCATCCGGGACCGGTCCTGACGATCGCCAAGCCACGAACCCGTCGGGACGGACGAGTACGGCGCCTGCAGGTGTCGTGCCGTGGGCGGCCGACCAGTCCGTACCGCCCTCGGGTGTCAGCTCGGCATCGGGTCCGTCGCCCATGCGGTACGACGTCAGGGGGATGGACATCTCTTCGGCGAGGCGGAGGGCGGCCTCGTGCCAGCCATTCGGTTCGTCGGCGTCGCTGAGCAGGACGAATGACCGTTCGTACAGGTCCAGAGTGGAGATCTGTTCGCCTCGGTGCCGCACCGACAAGTGGGGTGCCCTGCTGCCGGGTTCACCGGACAGGTCGAGACGTTCCGGGACGACCGGAGCCGTGGGGTCGGCGCCGACGACGGCGCCCTGCGGATAGCGGTAGCCGAGGGCCACGTTGAGGATGCCGCGCTGCGGGGCACCGCCCGCTCCGGGAGGCGGGGCGAAGCCCGGATGACTGTGCTCGACCGACCGTGCGGCGGCGCGGGCGCTGGTCGCCTCCGCCACCGGGCGGCGCTCGGCGTCGTACGTGTCCAGGAGTCCCTCCCCGGCCCAGCCGCCGACCACCGCGGCCAGCTTCCACGCGAGGTTGTGCGCGTCCTGGATACCGGTGTTGGAGCCGAAGGCCCCGGTGGGGGACATCTCGTGGGCCGAGTCGCCGGCCAGGAAGACGCGTCCTGCGCGGTAGCTCCGGGCAACTCGTTGGGCAGCGTGCCAGGGAGCCTTGCCGGTGACCTGTACGTCGAGGTCGGTGACTCCGACCGCGCGGCGGATGTGCTCGACACACCGCTCGTCCGTGAACTCCTCAAGGGTTTCGCCGTTCTCGGGGTGCCAGGGAGCGTGGAAGACCCAGTTCTCACGATTGTCCACGGGCAGTAGCGCGCCGTCGGCGTCCGGGTTGGTCAGATAACAGACGATGAAACGGCGGTCGCCCACGACCTCGGGGAGGCGGCGGGAGCGGAAGGTGATGCTGATGTTGCTGAACAGGTCGCCAGGACCGCTCTGGGCGATGCCGAGCTGCTCGCGGACGGGGCTGCGGGGACCGTCGGCGGCGACGAGGTAGTCCGCGCGGATGGCGGTGTGCTCGCCCGTCTGACGGCTCTTCACCATCGCGGTGACACCTGAGGGATCGCTGTCGAACGACAGTAGTTCAGTGGCGTACCGCAGGTCGCCGCCGAGCCGCGTGGCGTGGTCGAGCAGCACCGGCTCCAGGTCGTTCTGGCTGCACAGGCACCATGAGCTGGGGCTGAAGCGGGCCAGTCCGCCGCCCGGGTCGATCTCACGGAAGAGCCACTCGCCCGCGTCGCCGACCAGGGTGGGTGTCTGCAGGATCCCGTGGTTGTCGGCCAGCGTGGCGGCGGCCTGCCGGATCATCGGCTCGACGCCGGCCGCCCGGAACAGCTCCATCGTGCGGACGTTGTTGCCGCGGCCGCGGGGGTGGATGGACGTTCCGGCGTGGCGCTCCACCAGCGTGTGCCGCACCCCCAGCCGGCCAAGGAAGAGAGAGGTCGACAGGCCGACGAGGGAACCGCCGACGATGAGGACCGGGACCCGGTGCGTCGTGTGGTCGGTTTGATCGGCTCTCTGGTTCATCACTCGCCTCCAGCGCGTCGTGTCCGCCAAGTCGGCCGGATACGGCCGCGAGCTTCATGCATGCCCCGCGGTGGAGACGCGGGCTCAAGCTTCACCCGCTTAACCCGCCCGGTTCGCCGAGTCGGCGGCCACGCCCGCGGTCCATCTCCCCCCGACATCCGAACGGATCACGGCTCGACCCGCGGGGCGGAGCCGTGCCAGGGGCCGCTCGATCAGCCCGGCACATGGGGGCGCGAGCGAGACTGGTCGGAGTCCACCACCTCCGCGTGCCCGACGAGAGACGTGCTTACTGCCCTCGCCTCACCCGTTGGCCCAGACGGCCGTGGCCGTGCCCTACCCGTTCGGCTCGGGCCTCCGTGCCTGTGATGGCGGGTCACGAGATCCTGGAGGACCTGGCCGTGGTGCGGGCCGCCGAGTCGGGCGGGCAGGGGCTGTCGAAGGCGAAGCGGCGGCACCTGCGCACCACGGCCGGGCGCCCGGTACGGCGTCGGCCCGGCTGCGCGCGTATGGCGCCGACCGGGACGCGAGCCGGACGAGTACGACAGGGCGGACCGCACGGACGACATCGCCCTGCTCCTCACCCAGTACGCCCATGACCCGCCGGGAGTCTCGGTAACGATTTCGTCCGATAAACGCATGCCCCCGAACGAAGGAAGCAGCCTCACCCGATGGGGCCATGCCGGTCCGAGGGCGTACCACCCGCGCACGCCGTCGCGTTGCACCGGCATGGATTGCAACGTCACCACCGGGCGTCTCCTCTGGGAGAACGACGGCAGACAGGCGCCGCACGGCGACTTCGCCAGGACGGCCCAGGGAGATCCGCCCATCTTCGCCGCTCTCGTCAGGGAGTGGCGGGCCAGCGGCCGGACGGTTCCGGACACCCGGGGTTCGCAGGGGGCCTCGCCCGGTTCCGTCGGCGCCGCAACGACCAGGCTGCAGTGGCACCCGGACATCCCGAGTGGTCCGGGCCGATGGGAACGCGACGGCGAACTGCCTCCAGGGCGCGAGACCGAACTGGTCACGACTCGCTGAAGCAGCCGTTTGGCGGTGTGTCAGCTCGTGTGCCGCAGCGTCCTTGGCGGCGGTTGCCTGAGGTCAGCCCGGCCGGTCACCGGTCCAGTTGCGTTCCCCTGCGGTCGGTGCTCCGCACGTCGGACAGCGCCGCTTCGTACCGGACTGCCCGGTGAGCCTTCCCAGCGCCACCTGAAGCGCCAGTTCCACGGCGGCCGGAACGAACAGTGCCCCGGTTCCGTCGGGCGGGACCAGCCAGCGCAGCCGTCCTGCGGCCCGATGCGGGGCGGGCACGGCGAGCCACGTTCCTTGGCCCGCGTACCGGATGCCCGAGCCGATCCAGCGGCCCTCGGGATCCGGCGGCAGAAAGAAGGCCACCCGACGGGCGGCGGTGTCCGCGAGCGCGGGACCGGGCGGCTGCGGAATGCACAACAGGGTGTCAAGGGCCGGCATGCCCAGGTCCTCCGGCACGCTGAGCACGTCCCAGAACCGCCCGCAGGCCAGAACCGCGACCCCGGTGTCTCCGTGCCACTGCCGCTTGCAGGTGCGAGGGTCGGTCGAGGCTGCAGCGAGCCATTCCATGGCCTGACGCGTGGCTGATCGCATGCGTTCCTCCGGATCTGTCTGTCCGCGGTGCCGACATGCTGATGTTTGTAGATATTTCTATGTGGCGGAAGGGGTGGCGCACCGTGGCGATTGGCTTCGGAACGTTCGCCGATGGAACGGATGTTCGCCGAATCCTGGCCAGTCCTTCGACATCATGAAGATGGGCGGCTCATGGGCCCGGTGTCGGCGAGCGTGGCGGGATCAGTGGCGGAAGGTGTGGGCTTCACTGCGCGTGCGCCCCAGTCAGGGGGATCCCTTGGCTTCCCTGGTGGAGACGGCGCGACGCCTCGACTATGGCGCCGGCCGGTGTCACCGCCAGGAAGATGACGAGGCGTAACGTTTGCGCGACCCGGCCGAGGGTGACCTGTCCCGACCGCGCGTCGAATCCGTCAGTACAAAACGCCTGAGGCGTACCGGTCGCGATCGCGGTATTGCTGCTGGCATGGGCACCTTCATTTGATCCTACAAAGTTCTCGCCCGATGGGTTACCCATCGCCTCGCCCACTGATAGGAAACCTTCCTAACGAGGCAGGTCTGGACCAACTCCTCACCCCCACCCTTGCTTGGAGTCTCCGTGGAACCTGAGACAACAGCTCCAGCCGCCCGCACCTCGCGTCGCACTGCCCTTGCCCTGATGGGAGCGCTGACCTCCGCCGCAGTGTTCGGCCCTCTGCCCGTCGCTGCAGCGACGGCGGCCGCACCGGGCCTCGATGACCCGGCGAAGAAGGAGATCGCCATGCAACTGGTGTCGAGCGCGGAGAACTCCACGCTCGACTGGAAGGCCCAGTACCGGTACATCGAGGACATCGGAGACGGCCGCGGCTACACCGCCGGCATCATCGGCTTCTGCTCCGGCACCGGAGACATGCTCGACCTCGTGGAGCTCTACAGCGACCGCAGGCCCGACAACGTCCTCGCCGAGTACCTGCCGGCCCTGCGCCGCGTCAACGGCACCGACTCGCACGACGGCCTCGACCCGCACTTCACCGACGCCTGGCGCAGGGCGGCTCAGGACACGGCGTTCGAGCAGGCGCAGAACGACGAACGCGACCGCGTCTACTTCAACCCCGCCGTCAGGCAGGGCCAGACGGACGGCCTGCGTGTACTCGGCCAGTTCGCCTACTACGACGCCATCGTCATGCACGGCGACGGCGGCGACTGGACCAGCTTCAGCAACATCCGCCGGCGTGCCCTGCAGCATGCGAAGCCGCCGGCCTGGGGCGGCAACGAAACCGCGTTCCTCAACGCCTTCCTCGACGCACGGGTGTGGGCGATGAAGCAGGAGGAGGCACACAGCGACACCAGCCGCGTCGACACCGCGCAACGCGTCTTCCTGCGCCAGGGCAACCTCGACCTCAACCCGCCCCTGGACTGGAAGGTGTACGGGGACAGTTACCACATCGGCTGACGAAGACCAGGACATGAGCGAGAGAGGCGAGCGCCCGGTGCTCGGCAACACCAGCACTGGGCCTTCGCTGATACAGGAGAGCGCCATGTGAACGCTGTGACGGATGTTGCAGACTGATCGCATGACTCGCACGAGGAAGATCGCCGCCGCGCTGCTCGCCGCATCGGCCGCGCTGCTCGCGATACCCCCCACCGCCTCCGCAAGACCGACCCCGCACACAACCCTCTTCAGGGAGAACTTCGACCGCCTTCCCGTCGGCCCCGTGACCGCGGGCCGTGGCTGGACCACCGACACCGCCGACGGTTCACTGACCGTCGAACCCAGCACCACCGGCCACGGCCGCGAACTACGGCTCCACACAGAAGGCAACGGCCGTGCCTTCCTGGTCCTGTCCGACCTCGCGCCCCCCGGCAACAGTTTCTGGGCCCGGTTGCGGCTACGCGTGAACGACTTCCCGACGGCACCGGACTGGGCGCACTGGACCATCGCGGAGGCATCCGGTTCCGATGTCCCCACGCTGGTACGCCCGTTGGGCGGTCAGTACGTGCCCACCTCACAGACCAACTTCCGGGGAGTCGGCTCCGACCTGGGTGCCACGGGGGACTGGACCGCCTGGAAGACCTCCGCTCCCGCCACGGCCGCGACCTGGCAGTGCGTCGAGTTCCACCTCGACGCGAGTGACAATCGCGTCACCGTCTATCTGGACGGCGTGGAGGAGTCCGAGTTGACGGTGTCCACGAAGGAACACGGCGGCACGACCGACGACTTCGTCTTCCCGACCTTCGACACACTCAAGCTGGGCTGGCAGTTGTACCAGTCCGACCCCACGCCGTCGGCGTACGACGTCCGCATGGACGACGTGGCGCTGAGCACCGAGCGGATCGGCGGGTGCGCCTCATGACCGGAGGACTTCCTCGCAGGGTGGTGCTGGGCGGGCTCGTAGGCGGGCTCGCCCTCACGTCCCTGCCGGCCGTCCCGGCCGTCGCCACCGGGCGGGAGCGCGAGCCGTACGTCCCGCTGGCGGTGGCCGGCGGGGGCGGTCCGGCGGGATCGGACCAGGTCCATGTGCTCAAGGTCGGTCCGGACACGGCACACACCGTGGTGGTGCTGGTTCCGGGGATGTTCGGGGCGGCGGGCGACTTCCGCCTGCTCGCCCGTGATCTCGTCCAGGCCGTGCCCGGTGTGCAGGTGTGGGCGTTCGACCGACGCGAGGAGAACCTGGCCGACCGCTCCGGGTTCACCACCGGGGACCCCGTCGGGTACTACCTGGACGGCCACTACCGCACTCAGGATCCCGCAGCCTCCGCCTTCGCCGCTCGCTGGGGCCTCGCCCGCACCGTGCAGGACCTGCGCACGGTCGTACGGGCCGCGGCCGGTGGCGGCCGGCGGCGGGTGGTGCTCGGCGGCCACTCCTGGGGCGCCACCACCGCGATGGCGTACGCGGCCTGGGACTTCGACGGCCGCCCGGGGTACCGGGACCTCACCGCGCTCGTACTTGTCGACGGTGGCGTGCGCGGGGCGTTCGAGGGGACCGGACAGCCGGTGTACAACTCTCCGGAGGAGGTGCGGGAGCGGCTGGCCCGCATTGAAGGCGGGGCGGTCTTCGACATGACCCTGAGCGGAATCGGGCTGGGCGGCCGGGCGGAGAGCACACAGATCTGGTACCAACTCGCCGGCTGGTACGCACACCGCGACCCGGACGGCCGCTCGGTCCTCCAGCCCCGGATGCCCGACGCGCTGCGGCCGCCGTATCCCGTCACCAACGCCGGTCTGCTGGGCACCTTGGTGGACGCCGGATTCGGCTGGCCGAACGACATCAGTGTCCACTCGGGGCACCTCGCCGACAGCGGCGACCCGCGCGGCTGGGTCGACACGGGCATCACCCCCATCAGCCGTGTCGCGACGGCGTACGCGGGTGGCCCGGAGCCGGCCGTGTGGGAGTGGTACTGGCCGTCCCGGCTGTCGGTGGACCTCGACGTCGTCGATCCCTACGCCGACACCGACCTGGCCCGCTCACTGGGGCTGCGGCTGCTGCACACCGGGAGTCTGGACACACCGCTCTACGTCTTCGAGACGAGCTACGCGCAGGGGACGATCGTGTCGTCGGCGCGCGAGGTCGTGGCCAACTCCCGTATCCCGTACGGGAGGTACGAGACAGACGAGGGGATGAACCATCTGGACCCGCTGTTCGCCGCCGCGCGGCACAACACCCTGACCCACACCCTCGCACCGTTCCTCGCCGGACTGCGGTGACGAGTGACGACAGGCATCGGCGGGGCATCGCAGGGATGCCCCGCCGATGGCGGGTCGGGTGATTCCCGCGAAGGGGGACGAGTCCGGAGCCGGGTCACACGGCGTCTTGTCAGCCGTGCGATCGCGCACGGAGGGGATTTTGCGGCGCCGATCTTGACCGCTCGGGGATCCCGGGCTTAACGTTCCCGCGTTTACAGGGAATTGAAACGATTCAACCACTTGGGGCGACACATGCAGAAGCCCATCCCGCAGCGTGGCGGGATATCCCGGCGCACGGTGCTCACGGCCTCCTTGGCCGCCGGCGCCGCCACGGCGTTCGCCGCAGTCGGCTCTACGGATGCCGGTGCCGCCCTCCTGACCGGTCGTCAGGATCTGTCCGGTCACTGGTTCGCCACCTCACCGCGGTCCGTGCGTCCCAAGTTCCGCTGGTGGTGGCCGGACGGTCTGGTCGACCCGGCAGAGATCGCCCGTGAGATCGACCAGATCGCCGACGCCGGCTTCGGGGGAGCCGAGATCGCCGCCGTCCACCACAGCATCAAGGACAAGTCCGTCCTCGACACCGCTCACCACGGCTGGGGCAGCACCCCCTGGCGCGACGGCGTCCAGGCAGCCCTGCGTCAGGCTGCCCGACGTGGCCTGACCATCGACCTCACCCTCGGCCCCAGCTGGCCCGTCGCCGTGCCCGGCGTCACCCCCGACGACGACACCGCCGCCCAGGAACTCGCCTACGGCCGCACCTCCGTGGCCGCCGGCGCCACCTACCGGGGACCGGTTCCCGAGCCCGTGCACGAGGCCGCCTCCGCAGCCACCCGGCGCCGCCTGCTCGCCGTCCAGGCCGCCCGCGTCGAGCCCGCCAACGCCACCCGCAAGGAGACCGGCCTCGACCTCGCCAGTGTCCGAGACCTCACCACCGCCGTCCGCGACGGCGCTCTGACCTGGACCGCTCCCGCGGAGGGCGACTGGGTGCTGATCTCCTACTGGCAGCGCGGCTCCGGCCAGCAGCCCGAGTCCGGCCCGCACTCCTCCCCGGCAGCCCACGTCGTCGACCACTTCAGCCCCGCCGGCACCGCCGCCGTCACCGACTACTGGGAACGCGCCGTCCTGACCGGCACCATGCGGCGACTGCTCAAGGCCGCGGGCGGCGCCTTCTTCGAGGACTCCATCGAGCTCGAGACCGACTCCCTCGTGTGGACCTCCGCCCTGCCCGACGCCTTCGAACAGCGCACCGGCCGCTCCCTCCTGCCGTACCTGCCCGCCCTCGTCCTCGACAACAGCAACCAGGTCTTCGCGTTCGAGGCCCAGCTCACCCGGCAGATCCGGCACGACTTCTGGGAGACCCTCTCCCACCTGTTCAACACCCACCACGTCACCGCCCTGCGCAACTGGGCGCACTCCCTCGGCATGTCGCTGCGCTCGCAGCCGTACGGCCTGCAGACCGACGCCATCGCCTCCGCAGCGATCCTCGACATCGCCGAGGGGGAGTCGCTCGGCTTCAAGAACCTGGACGACTACCGCTGCCTGGCCGGCGGTCGGGACATGGCCGGGCACACGGTGCTGTCCTGCGAATCTGGCGCCTACAACGGCTCCGCGTACAGCACGACCTGGGACAGGTTCCTGCGTACCATGGGCGGCGCCTACGCGGCCGGCGTCAACCAGACGGTCGTGCACGGCTTCTCGTACGCCACCGCCCCCGGGGTGGGTTGGCCCGGCTTCGCCGCCTTCAGCCCCTACAACGGTGCGGTCGGTTACGGCGAGTCCTGGGGGCCCCGGCAGCCCACCTGGCGGCACATCGAGGACATCGCCGGCTATCTCGGCCGCGTGCACCACATCCTGCAGACCGGCACCCCGCGCGCCGACGTCGCCGTCTTCCGGCAGACCGGCTACACCGCCACCGGCATCGGCGCCTCCTGGTTCACCGCGACCGGCGTGCCGCTCGGCTGGACCCACCAGTTCCTCAGCGGACCGCTCCTCGACCTCCCCAGCGCCCACGTCCTTGGTGGCCGCCTCGCCCCGGACGGCCCCGCCTACAAGGCCCTGTTCGTCGAGGGAGACTTCTTCCACGGCTCCACCCCGACGCTCGCCCTGGACGACGCCCGCAAGCTGCTGAGGCTGGCCCGGGCCGGACTGCCGATGGTCCTGCTCGGTGCCTTCGACCAGGCGCTCACCCCGGGCGTGCCCGACCAGGACGAGACGGACGCGCTGCGCGAGGTACTGGCCCGCCTCCTCGCCCTGCCACACGTCACCGCCGTCACGGACAAGGCCGCCGTCGGCGACGCCCTCACCACCCTCGGCATCACCCCCGACGCCCGCTACGCCACACCCTCCACCCTCCTCAACAACCACCGTGTCAGCGGCGACACCGACTTCTACTACCTGTGCAACGGCAAGCACGCCGAGACCGTCAAGCCGCCCGTGGCGACCATCGACCACGATGTCACCCTGCGCCGCACCCGGCGGGGCACCACCGTCCCCTACCTGCTCGACCTGTGGACCGGCGAGGCGACTCGCATCGCCCGCTACACCGAGGACGGCGACACGATCACCGTGCGCGTCACCCTCGTCCCCGGCCAGGCCACCGTCATCGCGCTCGGCAGACCCGGACTCTTCGGAGACCGCAACGGCGGCCGCCCGCACGCCGTGTCCGGCGACGCCGACCGGGTGCTGTTCACCGACCGCGGCCTGGCCGTGCGCGCCGCGGCAGCGGGTACGTACAACACCCGGTTCTCCGACGGCCGCACGGCGGTCACGACCGTGCCCGCGGTGCCCGACCCCGTCACACCGGACCGCTGGCGGCTCGACGTCGAGGACTGGCACCCCGGGGCCAACGCGACCAGCACCGACATCATCCGGCACACACTCACCCTCGACACCCTGCTGCCCTGGTCCCAGATCCCCGAACTGGCCGACTCCGCAGGCATCGGCCGCTACCGCACCACCGTCGTCCTGCCCCGCCACTGGACCTCATCCCACGGGGCGTACCTCGAACTGGGCCAGGTCAGTGACACCTTCCGGGTCACCGTCAACGGCACCCGGCTGGCCCCCGCCGACCGGCTCCACCCGGTCGTGGACCTGGGCGGACATCTGCGGCACGGCGACAACGAAATCGAGGTCGAGGTGGCGACCCCGCTCATCAACCGTCTCCGGGTCGCCCAGCCGACGGTCTTCGGCGCCGCCGCCCGCCAGGCGTACGGCCTCATGGGCCCGGTGCGACTGGTGCCGTACGGCCAGGCCGTGGTGCGCCCCTGACTGCTCTCGTCCCTGGAGGGTGAAGATGCCTCATCCTCCAGGGACCAGCTCAGCTCCGGGACATCGTGAAACACCGGCTGCGTCGCATGCAGTACCGGCCGGAGTTACTCGCCGGACTTCTCGCGAAGACCGGACCCGGCCCACAGCCGCAACTTCTCCGGGTTGCGGACCGCCCAGATCCGGGTGACGCGCCCGTCGGAGACGTCGAACGAGGCTACGGTCATGACGACGCCGGACCGCTGAGCCACCAGGCCCGGCACACCGTTGACCGACCGCTCCAGGAGTTCGAGCCCCGGAGCCCTGTCGGCAATGGCGACCATGTACTGGGCGATACGCGCGCCGCCCTCGACCGGGCGCAGGACGGTGCCGACCATGCCGCCGCCGTCGGCGGTCATCACGGCGGCCGGGTTGAGCAGACCGACGAGGGTTGCGATGTCCTTGGCCTCCCACGCCTCTTTGACGTGCCTCACCACGTCGGCCCGGCCGGTCGCCGTCACCGGAGCGCGTGCGACGTTCACCCGCCGCCGGGCGGAGGCAGCCAACTGCTTGCAGGCCGCCGGGGTCCGGTCGAGTACGTCGGCGATCTCGGCGAACGGGTACCGGAAGACGTCATGCAGGACGAACGCCACCCGCTCGGCGGGCGTCATCGACTCCAGGACGACGAGGAAGGCCATGGCCACCGACTCGTCCAGGACGATCTGGTCGGCGGGATCCGCAGGGCCGGTGGGACCGGCGCCGCCCGCGTGGTCCCACTCGGTGCGGTCCGGCAGAGGCTCGGGCAGCCATGCGCCGACATAGCGTTCACGGCGGGCCCGCGCCGAGCCGAGCAGGTCCAGGCAGATACGGCTGGTCACCGTCGTCAGCCAGGCACCGGGGGACAGGATCTCCTCCTGCCGGCTGCGTGGCAGCCCGTACCAGCGTGTGTAGGCGTCCTGCACGGCGTCCTCGGCCTCGGTCACCGAACCGAGCATCCGGTACGCGACATTGATCAGTTGGCGTCGCTCGCCGGATATCCCATCTCCGCTGGTCCCGACAGTCCCCATGCTTCCGGCCGCCCCCTCGCCTTACCTTTCGCGGGCCCGCGTCGTCGGGCTGGTGAGATTGTTCGATCTGCTGCCCGAGGGCGGAAAAGGGGACCGTGGCATGACTACTCAGGCGACGGCGACGGCGAACGCACAGCGCAGCTCCTCGTTCTTGCAGATCGCCATCGCCCTGCAGACCCTGACCATCTTCCTTCAGGCGGTCTCTGCCGGACTGCTGCTGACCTCGTCGTACGGAGAAGTGCTGCACAGTGTCGGAGCCCGTGTGATGTACGGGGCGTCGATGCTGTACGTGCTCGCGGCGGTCCTGGCGTGGAAGCCGGGCGGCGGCTCGCCCCGGCCTGTCTGGCACGCGTCGGGTTTCCTCGTACTCGCCTCGGCCCAGGTGGTGCTCGGCATCGCGCACGTCCCGTCGGTCCATCTCCCCCTGGGCGTCTTGATGTTCGGTCTGAGCTTGCTGGCGCTGGCCCGTCGCTGAGGTTCGATACGGGGCCGGCCGGGATCGACTCCTTCGTACGTCTCACGGGCGTGACCCCGGCCCTGTCCCCGGCCCCGTCCTGCCTGAGAATGACCGTGCAGGCGTTCACCACCCTGCTCGGCGAGCGTCCGTATGCGATGAGCTTCGACGAGCGCAGTCGGACCATGCCCGTACCGCGCAGGGGCCTGTGTCCGAGCCGCTGGCGGGCGGGCCGAGTTCGACGGCGCGGCCGCCGGCCGGGGCAGTTGCCCGAGTTGACTACGAGTTGACCGCCTCGGCTGTACGAGACGTCGGCGACAACCTGATAGATCCTTGCGGACAGAAGCTGACCGCAAGGGTCCCTACGGTCGTGCCATGACACAGACACAGAAGATCCTTGTCGCCGGCGCCACCGGAACCGTCGGCCGTCAGGTCGTCGCCGAACTGCTCGCCCGCGGGCACGCGGTCCGCGCCCTCACCCGGGATGCGGCCACGGCAGACCTCCCGGCCGGTGTCGAGGTGGTCCAGGGCGATCTGACCGCACCCGACAGTCTGATCCCGGCGCTGGAGGGCGTCACCGGCCTCCATCTGATCACCTTCGGCGGGGCCTACTTCGCCCCGCTGGAGACCGGCCCGCGGATCCTGGAGCTGGCCCGCGCGGCCGGCGTACGCAGGGTCACCGTGCTGCACGGTGGCGGGCCGACCCTGCTGGAGGACGCCGTGCGGGCCGACGACGGTGTGGACTGGACCGTGCTCATGCCGGTCGAGTTCATGGCCAACGCCCTGGAGTGGGCGGACCAGATCGTGGCCTTGGACGAAGTCCGCGAGCCGTTCGTGGCCCGACTGAGTGCCATGGTCCACGAGGGCGACATCGGGGCCGTCGCCGCGGTCGCGCTCACCGAGGAGGGCCACGCGGGCCAGGAGTACGTGATCACCGGCCCCGAGCTGTTGACCGTCGGCGACAAGGTGGCGACCATCGCCGACGCCCGCGGCCGGGACATCGCCCTGGTGGAGCTGACCGAGGAGCAGGCCGTCGCGCAATGGCGGGCGGCGGGCCACCCTCAGGACGTCATCGGCTTCCTGCTCGAGGCGTACGGGAACACCCCGGAAGTGGGCCGTACGGTCGTCGACACCGTCGAGAAGGTCACCGGCCACCCGGCCCGCACTTTCGCCCGGTGGGCTGCGGAGCACGCGGACGCCTTCACGGCATAGCCCCGCGCCGTTGTACGTGGAGGACGGACGCGGAAGCATCCGCATCAGCGGTGACGGCCGCGCGGGACATCGGCCTCGCGGGCATCGGCCTTTCGGACGGGCGCGCGACTTTCCATCCCCGCTTGACGGCGGCTGCTGCGCTTGGAGATCCGGGAGTAGGGTCGTGGTGATCAGTGTTGGTCAGGAGGGGGTCGCGAGGTATGAGCGCAATAGTGACGGCGGTCAGCAGCAACGGCGAGTACTCATTCACCAAGCCGAACCGGGACAGCATCACGCTGCTCGCCGGGCTCGGTGTTGAAGGCGACGTACACGCCGGTGTGACGGTCAAGCACCGCTCGCGGGTCGCGCAGGATCCCACGCAGCCGAACCTGCGTCAGGTCCACCTCATCCATGAGGAGCTCTTCGCCGAGGTCGGCGACGACGGATTCCCAGTGGCACCCGGTGAGCTCGGCGAGAACATCACTACCCGCGGCATTGATCTGCTCGGCCTGCCCGTTGGCACCCTTCTCCACATCGGGGACGAGGCAGTCATCGAGGTGACCGGACTGCGCAATCCCTGCCTGCAGATCGACAACTTCCAGGACGGGCTCCTGAAACAGGTCGTCGGCCGTGACGAAGCCGGCAACATCGTGCGCAAGGCCGGAATCATGAGCATCGTGAAGGAAGGCGGCACGGTGCGCCCCGGCGACCCGATCAAGACGGAGCTTCCCAGCGGGCCGCATCGGCCCCTGGAGCGCGTCTGACGCCCCATGCTGTGACCAAGGGCTCCGACTGGTGGGTGGGCATGCTCGACCCCCCCCGGACGGCGAGGCGGCTGAGGAAAGCATGCGCACCCTGGCCCTGTGCGAGTTGGATCCGACCCGCACCAAGGTCAGGACGCTGTGCGAGAGCCGGGGGCGGGGGTGTTGGGACGCGGTGGCGGCCGGGACCGGGCGGATCACCGACCGCCTGCGCGGATCGGCGTTGTCAGCTCAGGCGTCGACTGGTGCGGGCTGCTCCTCGGCCTGCGGTGATGCCGCCTGCGCGTCGGGTGCGGTGTAGTAGACGGAGGCGCCTTGCTTGGAGCGCTGTGCCTGGTTGCGGGCGACCAGCCCTTCGACGGTGGTGCGCACCACGGTCGTCTTGATGTTGCGGTCGGGATGGGTCTGGCCGAGGGTCGTGGCGATCTCCGCCGCCGAACGCGGTTCGCTCTGCTCGGCGAGGTGGCGGCGGACAAGTTCGACCAGCGTCGGCGACGTGGTCTTGGCGGCTTCGGCGGTGTCGGCCGGCTTCTCGGCGGTCGGCTTCTTGGCGGTCGGCTTGGCCGCCGCGGCGGGGCGGGACTTGGCGGCGGTCTTCTTCGTCCGGGTCCGTGTGCCCGGGCCGGTCTTGGCGGCAGACTTCTTGCGAGGGGCGGGCACCGGGACGCTGTCCGACGGGGCCACGGGCTCGGCGGAAGCCGGCGCCGTGTCGAGCGCGCGCTGAATGTTGACGAGGACCTTGTGGTCACTCTGGAGGGCTGCCAACTGCTCCTGCAGGGCGGCAATCTCCCCACCGATGCGTTCTTGCTCCTTGGTGTTGCGTTCGAGGTCGGCACTGACTTGAGCGGTGTACTGCGATGTCAGTTCGGTAGCGGAAGCGTTCTCGGACATGGGATGCACAACCTTTCCTCGGCCAAGGGCCGTAGTTGAAGAGCCTGCCATGTGTGTGCCGGCCCGCACCGGTGTCTCCGGGCGGCAGCCGTACTCATGCACAGTGCCTTGTCGTAGCGATAGTACGGACAACCGCAAGTGAGGTGTCCTCCCTTGAACGGTCTGCGCCGAGCTCATCCCTCAGTCTGACCGCGCACAGCCTGCGGGCGGCGAGCTGAGGGTGCAGACACGGCGCGCCCCTCACACTGTCACATGTGTAGCCGGACTGGGACGGTCGTGAGTACAGACGACTCGCACGAGGGCAATCCACAAACCCAAGGCTGCGCGCAGGGTGACCTGTGTCTCTGGCGTCCAACTGCCTTTTCAGTGCGTGTAGTTGTGGGCGAAGCGCTGTCGGCGATGGATGCAAACACGGTCTGTTGCGCGGGGATCACGACGAGGGGGAAGCAGCACATGCCGTGTATTGACAAGTACGAGCGAGCGGACCGAAACGCGGTGCCGGCGCATTACCGATGGCCTGCGGGAGCACGCGGGGAGATGGCCGTGTCAGGCGTAGTCGCGGTGAATGGGATCGGGTCAGGCAGCGGGGTGCTCAGGTGAACATCCCCGGGGCTGCGGCGCTACCTGCCTGCCGCTCCCGCGCCGGCGGTGTCGTACCCCGTCGGCTTCTCCGCGATGGGCGGCAGCCGGTGAGCCGGCGCTCCTCGCGGCGCAGCCCGACCGCACGGCGTGCCGGGCTCACCGACAGCGCCGCGGCCGACGGGGGCAGCCGATTCCGCCACCGGCCCCGGGCGTCGTCGTCATGACGCCCGTCTTCCTGCGCCCTCGGTCACCAAGGTGACATCGATGGTGGTACTGCTCTCGAGCAAGGGGCTTGGCCGCGAGACCGCCCGCCGCCTCATCGAACTCGGTCACACTGTGCTGGCCGGAGCCCGCAGCCCCGAACAGGGCGCGGAGGCCGCCGCTACGCTCGGTGCGCGGTGTAGTCGGGGCCGGGGCGGCAGGCGTCTCGGTGCTGGAGAAGGGCAGTGCGCTGTGAAGTTGGTTCTGCAGGAGTTTCTGTCGCTGGACGGCGTGGCGCAGGGGCCCGGGTCCCCGGAGGAGGACACCAGCGACGGGTTCGCCCGGGGCGGCTGGCTCGTGCCGCATCTGGACGACGAGTTCATGCGGATCGTCACGGGGTGGCTCGGCGAGGTGGACGCGTTTCTGTACGGGCGCCGCACCTATGACAACTTCGCGCGAGACTGGCCGAGGATGAACGACCCGGACGACCCGATCGCCACCAAGCTCAACGGCTTGCCGAAGTACGTGGCGTCACACAGCCTGACGCGAGCCGACTGGGAGCCGACCACGATCCTCTCCGGGGACGTGCCGGCCCAGGTCGCCGAGTTGAAGCAGCAACCCGGACGGGAGCTGCAGATCCACGGCAGCGCCCGCCTCGGCGCGTCGCTGCTGGCCGCCGGGCTGATCGACGAGCTGCGGCTGATGGTCGCGCCGGTCGTCGTGGGCAGCGGCCGACGGCTGTTCCCGGAGAACGGTGCCCCGGCCGGGCTGCGGCTGCTGAGCAGCGAGACGACACCGAGCGGAGTCGCGGCCCAGGTCTACGAGTCCACGGGGGCGCCCACATTCGGGGCTTACGAGGCCGGCGCGCACCACTGAACAGACACTCTGCAGCTCTTCGGCGGACGTGAGCTTGAGTCGGTCTCTGGGGCGGCTGGTGCCGCAGGCGTCGACGGTGGCGGCTCCATCGCCCCCGCCCGGCGTCGTCGGTGCGGTACGGCGGCCGTTGTCGCGGATCCGGTTGCCGAGGATCGCCACCTCGCGCAGGGCGGCGGCGACGCGTACGTCCATGCGCCCAGGTCGTCCCCGCTCAACCGGCGTACGTGGGGGAGTGGTGCGCCCTGCAGTGAGCGGTCAGAACGAACAGTCGCCGTCGTGCGGATGAGGGCAGGTGCGAGGCGAGGTCGGCCGGCCACGCGGCGGCACCGCAGGAACCGGCCCACCGCCCGCACCGCTGCCACCGAGGAATCGAAGTCGTACAGGCAGCGAGCGGTCCGCAGGCGCTGACGCACGGTCTGCCTCTCTCTCGCCCGTGCGGGCGGCTGCCGTGGGTACCGGCCATGTCCTGGCCGGTCCGTTGTCCGCGCTGCGTGGCGTTCCGCCGGAGCGGTACACGAATCGGGAGGACATCGTCGTAGTGAGAACGAGCTGTGACGCCATGGGCTCACGGCCACCCGCCTGTGCTGCGAACACGGAGGGTGCGGGGCATGGACGGTCCACTTGGACGGCATGGCACCGCTGTACCCAGTTGCCTGAAGCTCGCAGGCCGCTTTCACCGCCGAGCGCGCCCTGCAGCGCGGCTATGAGGTGATCCGCCGCGGCCTGGGTGCGGACTCGACGACGTCCGGCCACCGGGAAACCGCTGCCCGCCATCGACGCAGCAGGGACTCCGGCTACTGGCGTCCGCTCTTGGAAGGCGAAGCGCTGTGGGCGCGCAGGGTTTCGATGACCTGTTCGTCGCTGACCTGGTCGAAGTCGTCGTACCACTGGCCTACCGCCCAGAAGTCCGGCGGCTGGTGAAGGCAGATGATGTCATCGGCCTCGGAGCGCATCGCGGCGGCAGTGTCGGGAGCGGAGACGGGCACGGCGAGGATCAGGCGGGCGGGGTCCCGACGGCGCAGGTACCGGAGAGCGGCGCGCGCGGTGGCGCCGGTGGCGAGGCCGTCGTCGACGAGGATCACGGCCCGGTCCTTGACGTCGGGCGCGGAGCGGTCGCCCCGGTACAGCTGTTCCCGGCGGTGCAGTTCGGTTCGTTCGCGGGCCACGTCCGGGCTGAGCCGCTCCTCGCTCAGGCCGAGCATCTCCAGAGCGCGTCGGTCGAACAGCGGAGGGTCGTCACCGACGATCGCGCCGACGCCGGTCTCCGGGCGGCCGGGGATGCCGATCTTCCGCGCGACCAGCACGTCCAAGGGCGCCTTGAGGGTCTGGGCCACCTCAGCCGCCACCGGGACGCCACCTCGGGGCAGCGCGAGTACGACAGTGTTGACGAGATCTCCGTCGGCCGCCCACTCCATCATCCGCAGGGCGAGTTCCTGGCCGGCGTGGCGACGGTCGTGGAATCGCATGACCTGATGCCTGCCTTCCTCCGCGAAAGGATGTGTTGTGTGTCCTCGGGGCGGCGAGCTCTGTCCGGCGGATTGGGCTTGTCGCCGCGCCGCCGCAGCGGCCGCCTGCTCAAAGGCGCCGGGGACACGGCAGTGACTGCATGTCCCGCACACCACGGTGGACGGCACACCAGGCGGTCGCCAGGGCGGAAGGTGCGCGCCCCGGATCCCGTTTCCTCCACGACACCGACGGCCTCATGACGTCATCTGTCACTGTCCGGGGTTTCCTGTCCACCGGCCGCCAAACTGCGCCGGCGTCCCGCCCCAGCGTCAACTGGCTGCGCGCGTGCGGGAGCGGTTGGCTTTGCGGATCGCGTCGAGCAGGTCAGACTTCGACATGCGTGACCGTCCGTCGATGTTCAGTCGCCGCGCGAGATCGTAGAGATGCTCCTTCGTGGCGTGCTCGTCGAGGCCCTCACCGCTGCGTCCGCCCTGCTGGCGGGGACGGGCCGACTACGGGTCGGAGGGGCCCTTGCGGCCGCCCTCCTTGCGCTCCCAGTGGTCGCCGACCTTCTCGTGCGTGTGCTTGAGCGCGCCGTAGGCGACCCGGTGGGCCCGCTCGCCCTCGCCATACTGCTCGACGGCGGAGTCATGTGCCTTGACCCATGTGCGCTGGGCCTCGATCGAGGAGCGCTCGAGGGTCGACGGCAGCTCCTGTCGTCCAGGCATGTGACTCACCTCCTTGAATGTGGCTGATCCGCGGACCGGGTTCCCGCCGCAGGGCCGTGGTAACGGTGGCGCCCGGGCCGTCAACGGCAGCTGAGCACGGCCCGCGGGCCGGTGGGGCGCCCCACCCCCGACATGGGCGGTGAAAGTGCCTGGCACGTGCACCGGCTGATCCGACAGGCTCGGAGAGATGGCGGGGCCGTCGTAGAGTCGAGGAGGACGCCGACGCAGAATGCAGCAAGGCGTTCCCTTGCGCGGCGGAGGATGTTGCGGATCAGGCCCGAGACCTCCGCCTCCGCCTCCTCGTCGTCGCCCGACGGGGGAATCGCCGGCCGTTCCGCATGGCTCTTGGGCCGACCACGGTTGCGCAGGCCCCGGTCCGTGCGAGAAGCCTCGCGACGAGTGACGTCTTGCTGTCGGTGAGTCATCCACTCTGGGGCGGCACAGTCCGTGACTGCCGTTGCCCCGGCCGGATCGGATGATCGTGCACGCGGGCATGGGCCCAACCGATACGAGAACCCGGCGCCGACACTGATGGGTGACATCCGCCAGGCGCAGCGGCGTGCGGGGCCGTGTCTGGCGCCGTGGTCGGCGGTGGCGCGGGCCTTGATGGCGGGAAGTGGATGTGTGGGCGCCGTCCGGCACATGAAAGGTGGGAGTCGGGGCACTCGGCCCGGGTCGCCGGATCTTGAGGGAGGTATCGCGGAGTTACCGCGCTGCCTCCCCGGCCACATTCGACCTATCCGAGGGGCTGGCCAACCGTGACTGACCACTTTCCCGATGGCGCCGCCTCCGCCGTTCAACTGGCCCTGCGGGCGGTTGTCGATGGCGACGCCGACGAAGCGGAACTGGACACCCTCGCCGGCAGCGAGGTTCTCGTCCCGACCGGCGCCGCCGCCGGGGACCAGCCTGCCGGGACGGTGAGTCTGCCCGTCTACGAGCAGCCGGATGGCACCGAACTGGTGCCGGTGTTCACCTCGCAGGCCCGCATGAGGCACGCGTTCCCGCAGATCTCAGAGCACCGGCGGATCCTGCTCGGTGCGCTCGCCCACGGCTGGCCCTCCGAGGAGCTGGCGCTCGTCATCGACGCCGGCACGCCGGAAGAGCTGGCGTTGACGGCTGAGGGGGTCAGGGAACTGCTGGACCGCCACATGGATTGAGGCTTCGCCCTCGGCCGCTGCCGTTACCCGTGCGCTGGACACAGCCGACCGTGCGGGGAGCGACCGCCGCACGTATGAGTGGCCGGCCGTACGGGTACCCGTGCCCGTCGGCGCACTCTTGGTGAGGAGTCCGTCCGCTCCGTGGTACGTCCGGATACCTCCCCCGATTGTCGGCGCGCGGTCCGGCCCTTGGCCGGTCCTCGCTGGGGCCAGGCGGCCGGTGCGCTCGCGTTGTCCGTGTCGCCGGTCTGTATCGACCTGTCCGACGCGGACGCGGGCACGGCCTCCGCGTACCGCTGTCCGCTGGCCGTACCCGCCCTGGTGCTGCTGGCGCTCCCGGAGTACCGCCGCGAAGGCCGGCCGCCTCGGCGACAGGTGCCGTACGGGCTGGCCGGCGGGGCGTTGTTCGCCGGGGACATGCTGCTGTGGGCGAAGGCGATCACCGAAGTCGGGGCGGGACCGTCCACCGTGCTGGTCAATGTGCAGGTGGTGCTGGTGCCGTTTCTCGCCTGGGTGGTGGACCACCAACGCGTGCCGTGCCGATTCCTGCTCTGGCTGCCGGTGCTGCTCGAGGGCGTGGTGCTGACGGGCGGGCTCTTCGAGAAGGGCGCGAGCGGCAGCGACCCGACCGCGGGCACGGTGCACGCGGTGCTGGCAGCGCTGAGCTACTCGGGGTTCCTGTTCCCGCTGCGCCGCGGCGGCTTTGAGGGGCACGTCCGTACTACGTACACGCTGGTGATCTGCGTCTCGACCGTCGTCTCCGCGCTGGGAGGCGCCGTCTGGGGCACCCTCGACCTCGCACCGTCCTGGCGGACGCTGGGCTGGCCGGCGGTGGTGGCGCTGAGCAGCCAGATCGTCGGCTGGCTGCTGGTGGCCGTCAGCTCGCCCAGGCTGCCGAGCCACATCGGCGTGGTCCTGCTGCTCCCTATTCCGGTCGGTGCACTGGCCCTGGGCGCTTCGGTGCTGGGTGAACGGCCGACGCCCGCGCTGTGGCTCGGCTGCGGCCTGATCATGCTCAGCGCCTACGTCACGACGGGCGGCGCGCCGGGGAACCGCGACGATGGTGGCCCGGAGCAGACTCGAACGTCGTCGAGCCGCACCCGAAGCTGCGGCGGCTGACGCGGACCCGCAAGCCCTCCGCGCAGCAATGTCACTGTGACCGGGCGGGTGCCGCGTAGCCGGCCGCTTCACCGTGCGGGTGTGCCCGTTGCGGGTGTGCCTGTTGCTCCGGTGGGGAATTCCTCGATGCCCACCACCCGCAGCAGTTCCAGCCGTTCGCGGGCCTCGGCGTCCGCGGGGGTGAGGACCAGCAGTTGCTGGCCCTGGTCGGGGGTGAGCAGGGTCTCGCAGTCCATCAGCACGCGGCCGACCCGTGGGTGCAGAACGGTTTTGCGGTCGACGCGTCGGACCGCCACCTCGTGCTCGGCCCAGAGCCTGCGGAAGTCCGCGCTGTCGGCCTGCAGCCGGGCGACGAGTCCGGTGACGGTGGGATCGCCGGAGCGGCGGCCGGCGGCCGCGCGCAGGTCGGCCACGAGCTGGCGGGAGTGGTGCTCCTGCTCTTCGGGCGGGCGGGCGGCGCGGGTCGCGGGCTCGGTGAACCAGCGGTGTATCGCGTAGCGGCGGTCACCGGTGAAGCCGGTGTGGTCGCCCGTCAGCAGGATGGCTGCCCGGTTCTGGGCGAGGATCTCGCCCAGGTCGGACAGGACCAGGGCCGGGGTGTCGCCGAGCAGGTCGAGCATGCGCATCAGACCGGCGCGGGCCAGGGCGGCCACCGAGTCGGTGGGCGGGGGCCGGTGCCCGGCCAGGTGGAACAGGTGGTCGCGCTCGTCGTCGGACAGACGCAGTGCCCGGGCCAGCGCGCCGAGCAGCTGGGCGGAGGGCTGACTGCTGCGGCCCTGCTCGAGACGTACGACGTAGTCCACCGACATGCCGGCGAGCATGGCCACCTCTTCCCGGCGCAGGCCGGTGGTGCGCCGGCGGGGGCCGTCGGCGAGCCCGACCTCGGCCGGGCGAATCGCCTGACGGCGGCGGCGCAGGAAGTCGGCGAGCTGCTCACGTTGCATGACCCCATGGTCCCTGCGGCGGGCGGACCGAGCCAGGGAGCGGCTCTCCCATGATGAACGCTCCGCTCCCGCACGTCGCGGCCCGGACACAAGGTGGGTGGCAGACCGACGACGAGGGAGAACACGATGCAGACACGAACCCTGGGCAGCACCGGGCCGGCCGTTTCCGCGCTGGGACTGGGCGCGATGGGCATGTCGGGCGCCTACGGCGCGGCCGACCGCGCGGAGAGCATCGCCACCGTGCACGCCGCCCTTGAGGCCGGCGTCACGCTGATCGACACCGCCGACTTCTACGCCATGGGCCACAACGAGCTGCTGCTCGCCGAGGCGCTGCGCGGCCGGGACCGGGACAGCTACCGGCTGAGCGTCAAGTTCGGCATGCTGCGGGGCCCGGGGCACGAGTTCGGCGGGCAGGACGGCCGTCCCGAGGCGGTGAGGAACTTCCTGGCCTACTCGCTGACCCGGCTGGGCACTGACCACATCGGCATCTACCGTCCCGCCCGCCTCGATCCGGCCGTACCGATCGAGGAGACGGTGGGCGCGATCAAGGACATGATCGACGCAGGGCACGTGCGCCACCTCGGCCTCTCGGAGGTCGATGCGGCGACGATCCGCCGGGCGCACGCCGTACACCCGGTCGCCGACCTGCAGATCGAGTACTCGCTGATCTCCCGCGCGGTGGAGGCGGACATTCTGCCCACGCTGCGGGAGCTGGGCATCGGGTTGAGCGCGTACGGCGTCCTTGGCCGCGGCCTCATCTCCGGGCACTGGACGGCCGCCCGCAGCGCCGACCCCGGCGACAACCGCAGCCACAGTCCCCGATTCTCCGGTCTGACAGGGGTACAGCCGAGCAGGCGGTGCTGTTGGCGGCGGGGCTTGCCGACCTGGCGGTGAGTTGCCTCGGCTCGGCCGTGGGCAGCGTACGGGGGTTGCTGAGCCGCTCGGACGCGGCGGAGTTGGCGGCTGACGCGCAGCGGGATCTCACGGCGCGCGGGCGACTGGCTGTGGACCGGTACGCGGTGGTGCCGCCGGCCCACCTGGAGGTTCTCGCCCAGAGCGTCCTGGCCCGGCGGGCTGCCGACGGTGGCTGACCGGGACGAGGCGGCCGTGTTCAAGTTACGCGTCGACAAGGTGCTGAGCCGGTTCGTGGCGCAGGAGTCGGACCAACTGCTTGCCATCGATGCCGACTTGGGCCCGGTGGCCGACCAGGTCGAGACCGCCGTATCGGACGGAAAGCGGCTGAGGGCGGCGTTCTGCTACTGGGGCTGGCGGGCGGCGGGACAGCCTGACAGCGACGCGCTGGTGCGGGCGGCAGCGTCCATGGAGCTGGTCCACGCCGCCGCGGTCGTGCATGACGACATCATCGACGACAGCGCAGTGCGGCATGGCCGGCCCACCACGCATGTTGCCCTTGAAGCGGCGCTGTGTGGTCGTCCACGTGCCACGGCCACAGCCAGGGCACTGGCGATGCTGGTGGGGGACTGGCTCATGTCGCTGGCCGGGCAGCTGTTCGCCACCAGCGGCTTGCCCGCGGGCTACCTGGCCCGGGCCCGTCCCCTGTGGGCGGCCCTGGCCCGGGAGCTGATCGCGGGCGAGTGCCTGGAACTCCTGCACACCGGTGGCGAACCGGACACGGCGCAGTCGTTGAAGGTGATCCGCTACAAGACCGCGAAGTACACCGTCGAGCAGCCATTGCTGATCGGAGGCGCGCTGGCAGGCGCCGGGCACCAGCTGAGGGAGGGCTACTCCCGCTACGGGCTGCCGCTGGGCGAGGCCTTCCAGTTGCGCGACGACCTGCTCGGTCTGTTCGGGGATCCGGCCCTCACCGGCAAGGCCAACACGGACGACCTGCACGCTCACCGGCCCACCGCCCTGCTGGCGGAGACCTGGAGGCTGGCCGACGAGACCGACCGACAGCGCCTGCGCGCGCTGCTCGGCCGACGTGAGGTGGGCACGCCCGGCCTGGAGGAGGTGCGCGAGGTGATGAGCCGGCTCAATGCACCCGACCGCATCGAACAGATGATCACTGCCCGGGTCGAGGAAGCCACCCGCTCTCTGGACGACCTGGACATCCCCGCACCCGCCTCACGAGCCCTCACCGGCCTGGCACATGCGGCCGCGGTCCGCCGGCGCTGAATTCCGCCGGCACTGAATCCCGGTGGCACTGAATTCCGATGGCGCTGAATGCCGGTGGCCGGCGCCACGCCTCGTCCCTGTCCGGCCCCGCCTGTTCCGACTGGAGACAACAAGCCTGTGATGACCTACACCCAGGCGTCGATGGACGCCCTGCGCGACAGCGGTGACGAACTCGCCGACGTCACGGTGGCCACCCTCTTCGCACGCGGGGAGGTGGGCACGTTCAACACCCTGATGCGCTACGTGTCGACCGCCGGCGCACCACTGCCCGACGGTCTTCCCGAGGTGGCGCGGGAGTACCTGCACGCCACCGGCGCACCACCGGCGTGGGTCGACTGGGCCGAGATGGAGAAGGCCAGGCTGTTCTTTATCGACAACAACGTGCACATCTCCACCGCGCTGTCCTTCGCCTCCATGCCCGCCTGCTATGTCATCCCGCACGTGGCGAAGCTGCTGGCGACGACGCACTCGCTGGAGTACCCCTCCAAGCGGATGGCGGAGACCGGGCAGTTCACCGTCTACCTAATGCAGCCCGGGGCGTTCGAGGCAGGCAGCCGCTTCATCCCCGCCGCCCAGAAGGTCCGTCTGCTGCACGCGTCCATCCGCCACCACCTCAAGAAGGACAACCGCTGGGACACCGACGGTCTGGGGGTGCCGATCTGTCAGGAAGACATGATCGGCGGCCAGATGCTCTTCTCGCTGCTGGTGCTGGACTCCCTGCACCGGCTGAACATCCACATGAGCATCGAGGGCGCGGAGGCGTACCTGTACGCCTGGCGGGTGGTCGGTGCGATGCTCGGCGTCGACCAGAGCCAAGTGCCCAAGGACATGGAGTCCGCCCGACAGTTCCTCGACCTGTACATGATCCGCCACATGGGGCCGAGCGAGGACGGCGCGCGTCTCACGCGGCAGCTGATCGATCTGTACGAGGAAGTCGTCCCCGGCACCTTCTTCGACCCGATCGTCTCCGCCCTGATCCGTCACCTGGTCGGCGACACCTGCGCCGACTGGCTGGACGTCCCGCGCACCGCCTGGGACACCGTCGTGAAAGCCGTACCCCACCTGCTCGGCGTCCTGGAGACCATCGAGGACCGCTCCCCGCTCGGTGCCTGGGCCCTGGACCGCCTCGGTCACCTGACCACGATCCTCGAACTGTCCTCGCTCACCCGGGGCCGCGTCATGCACTACGCGATTCCGGAGCAACTGAAGAAGGACTACGGCGTTTCCTCCACCACGCCCCGCACCCACCGCTGGACCCCACCCGCCCCCGCAGCCGATCCGCTCTGACCGCCTACCTGACACCCATGGCGACGGACAATGCAGTTGTGGTTGCCATGTACCGGAGGGTGACGGGACAGGCTCAGGCAGTGGCCCCGCCGCGGCTCCGCGTGCGGGCGATCAGCCACATCAGATACGGCGCGCCGACCGCCGCGGTCAGCACGCCGACCGGCAGCTCGGTGGGAGAGAACATGCGCCGGGCCAGCAGATCCGCCGTGGTCACGATCAGGGCACCCGTCAACGCCGAGCAGAGCAGAGGGATCTGGGCGGTGCGGGTGAGGCGACGGGCAATCTGGGGTGCCAGCAGCGCGACGAAGTCGACGGGCCCGGCCGCCCCCGTCGCGACCGACGCCAGCACCACGCCGAGGGCGGTCAGACCCAGCCGTACGCGATCCAGCGGGACACCCAAGGCGGTAGCCGTGTCGTCGTCCAGGGACACCGCCCGCTGGGCCCGGGCGGCCCACAGCAGCGGCGGGAGCAGGACGAGCAGGGTCAGGGCGAGGGGCGCCGCCTGGTCGTAACCGCGTCCGTTGAGGGAGCCCGTGAGCCACACCTTGGCCTGCTGGGCCACCAGATAGTCGCCCTTGGTCAGGAACAGCCGGGTCAGCGAGCCCAGCGCGATCGAGACACCGATCCCGACGAGGACGAACCGCGTGGCGTGCAGGCCCTTGCGCCAGGCGAAGGCGTAGACGAGCACGGCGGCGGACAGCCCGCCGACGATCGCGACGTACGGCAGCGTGGTGGGGGACGTGACGCCGAAGGTCATCGCGGTCACGGTCGCCGCGCCCGCGCCGTGCGTGACGCCGATGACGTCCGGACTGGCCAGGGAGTTGCGGGCGACCGTCTGGACCAGCGCACCCGCGATCCCGAAGGCGGCACCGACCAGCAGACCTGTCACCAGGCGGGGCAGCCGCAGCGTGCCGACGACCAGCTCGTCGGGGCTCGGCTTCCCGAGCAGTACGCGGACGACCTCGGTGGGGGAGACGAAGGATTCGCCGATGCACAGCGAGGCGACGACGGTCACCGCCAGCGCGACCGTGAGGACGGCGGCGATCACGACGGCCCTGCGGTGCAGCAGGACGCTGTTGTCGCGCACGCGGATGACGGAGTAGCCGACGGGGCGGGCCGTCGCCGTGCCGGTCCGGTCCAGTTGCGTCATGCCGCCACCGTCGCCTTCCGCCGTACGAGCGCGACCAGGAACGGCACGCCCAACAAGGCCGTCATCACGGCCACCGGGACCTCCGAGGGCGGGAAGAGGACCCGCCCGAGCACGTCCGAGACCAGGATCACCGAGGGACCCAGTACGGCGGCCATGGGCAGGACCCAGCGATGGCCCGAGCCCACCAGAGCGCGGGCGATGTGCGGCACGGCGAGCCCGACGAAGGCGATGGGACCGGCCGCGGCCACCGCGGCCCCGGTCAGCACGGTCGCGGCGAGGGCACCCAGGATCCGCACCCGAAGGACGTGGTGGCCGAGTCCCCGGGCCACGTCGTCGCCCAGGGCGAGCGCGTCCAGGCCGGGGACCGTGATGGCGACCAGTAGCAGACCCGCGAGCAGGAACGGCCACGTCTGCGCCACGACGGAGCCGTCCCGCCCGCTGATGGAACCGACGTCCCAGAAGCGGAACTCGTCCAGGACCTGGGCATCGGTGGTGACGATTCCGGACACCACCGAGGCGAGGAAGGCGTTCATCGCGGCACCGGCCAGGGCCAGTTTCACCGGGGAGGCGCCGCCGCGGCCCCCGCTGGCGACGGCGTACGCGGCCACCGCCGCGAGCCCGGCGCCGACGAATGCGAACCAGACGTATCCGTTGAGCGTGTGCACCCCGAAGAACGCGATCGCGCAGATCACGCCGAGCGAGGCGCCCTGGCTGACGCCGAGGACGCCGGGCTCGGCGATCGGATTGCGGGTGAGGCCCTGCATGACCACGCCGGCGACCGCCAGGGCGAGGCCGACCATCGCGCCGATGAGCGTGCGGGGCACCCGAAGGGCCCGTACGACCTGCGCGTTGTCGCCGGTCCCGCCGTGCAGCAGCGCGTCGAACACCTCGGAGGGGGCGATCTGGCGGCTGCCGACCGCGAGACTGAGCAGGACGGCGAGAAGCAGCAGGAGCACGCCCGCGACCAGCCGGACGGCCGGGCGCCGGGTGGCACGGGACATGCGCTACCTCTTCATGTGATGCATGGGATTCACGTCTGATGCGTGTGGTTCACGTCGTTCCGGTGGTTCAGTGGTTCACGCGAGCGGACGGACTGACGACCGGCCACGCCGGGGCCGGAGCCCCGGTCGTCTACTTGGTCAGGTACTTGTCCAGGTCCGCGACGACCTGCTCGGCCGCGGTGACACCGAGTCCGAGGTACCAGGTCTCGTCAGGTACGTCATAGGCGTGCCCGGCCTTGACCGCCTTGAGGTTCTTCCACAACGGGTTGCCCTGCGCACGGGACTTGTCCGTGGCCTTCGCGTCGCCGTAGACGCCGGTGAAGATGTAGTCGGCGTCGGCCTGGTCGATGTTCTCGGCGCTGACCTCGGCGGCCAGGTCCTCGATGTCCTGGTTCTTCGGGCGGGGGATGCCGGCGTCCTTGAGGATGGTGCCGATGAAGGAGGCGTTCGCGTAGAGGCGGATCAGGCCGTCGGGCAGGTAACGCACCATCGAGACGGTCGGCTTGTCGGCGCCGAGCTCGGTGCCGAGTGCCTTGACCTTGGTGTCGTACGCGGCGAGCTTCGCCTCGGCCTCTGCCGTCCTGTCGAGGGCCGACGCGTTGAGGAGGTAGTTCTCCTTCCACGTGAAGCCGGGCCGGATGGAGAAGACGGTCGGGGCGATCTTCGACAACTCGTCGTACTTGTCCGCGGCGCGCAGCTGGCTGCCGAGGATGAGGTCCGGCTGGAGACCGGCGATCGCTTCGAGGTTGAGGTTGTTGATGGTGCCGACGTTCTTCGGAGTGCCGGCGTCCTTCTTCAGGTACGACGGCAGCTCGGGGGAGCCCTCGGTGGGGGCGAGTCCGACCGGCTTGATGCCCAGCGACACCACGTTGTCCAGCTCGCCGACGTCCAGGACCACCACGCGCTTGGGCTGGGCCTCGATCACGGTCTTGCCCATCGAGTGCCGGACGGTGCGCGGCCACTCGCCAGGCTTGGCGTCGGTGCCCATCGCCGCGGTCTTCTGTGCGGCGGACCCGAAGTCCTCACCGCCCTGCGCCACGGCCTTCTTGTCACCGCCTCCGGACCCCGTGTCCTTGCCGTCGTCGGCGGAACCGCCACACGCCCCGAGGATCAGCGCCGCTGCGACGGCGAAAGCGAGGGCGGACGGGCCGCGACGCCGAGGGAACATGCCAGAACTCCTTTGTGACACCACTTTTTGGCCATTAGGCCAGGCTCACCTTATCTGGGGGCTCGTCATGGTTGATAAGCGGTCCTGTGTGGTTCCTGTCACCGTCATACGCCTGTCCTCGCCGTCCCCTCCCCGACCCGCGACGCGCGACTCCTGGGCCGACGGAGTGCACGACGACAGCAGCCCGCCGACCGACGCTGCCGACAGACTGCCTGGCGTCGCACCGCTAGCCTGGTTCCGAACGACTCGGACGGAGGCGCGGGCCCAGATGAGCGAGACCGATCCGCACATACACGTGGAGCAGAAGGTGGCGCAGGCCGGTGCCGCCGTCCGCAACGTGATCGCGTCGACGTTGGGCCGCGCAACCGACGCCCCGAGCGTCGTCACCACCGGTTGCGGACGCCAGGTGGCCTATGTGATGACCTCTCCCCGCCCGGACAGCGTCACCTGCCTGGCCTGCCGGGAACACGCCCACCAGGAGCACCTGCGCTGCGCCGACCAGATCGAGCGCTTGAGCCTGCCCGGCATGACCATCACCAGCGACCAGGCGACGAAGGCCGCGGAATGGCACCGGGACCTCGCGAGGAGGTTCTCCGGCCAAGAGGGCACCTGATCTACGTGGTTGATGTTCTCGGGGCTGTGTCCGGTCGCCGGGGATTGATGGCTGGGTCGGACCGGGGTTGCCTCCTCGGGCCGGGGTCGCCTTCTCGGGCCGGGGTCGCCTTCTCGGGCCGGGGTTGCCTTCTCGGGCCGGGGTTGCCTTCTCGGGCCGGGGTTGCCTTCTCGGGCCGGGGTTGCCTTCTCGGGCCGGGGTTGCCTTCTCGGGCCGGGGTTGCCTTCTCGTACCGGCCGCCCGCGACCGGTGGTCGTCCGCCGGGTGACCGACGAACGCAGGACCCGGTCCTGCCCGCGACTGGGCCGGGTGGGCGGACCACATGCCGCCGCTCGAACGCATCGTCCTGGGCCGGGAGTTCGCCTTTGGGCTGCCCGCCGGCGGGCACGACGTGCGCTCGTACGTCCTTGCATCGCGCCGTCCTACGGATGGCTGTCGGCCGACTTCTTCTACCGGTGCTCGGCTCGGTGTACTCCTGCATTAGGGTGCTCGCTGCGCCGAGCACAAGGAACATCATGGAGACCGCTGCTGACTCACCGTCGATGATCAGCACGCCGTTGAGAGTCGCGGCCTTCCGGCGGTTCGTGTCGGCCAATCTCATATCGACCGCCGGGTCTGCGATGGCCCCTCTGGCACTGGCCTACTCCGTTATCGAGCAGGGCGGGGGAGCGGGATCCCTCGGTCTCGTGCTGGCCATGAACACCGTCCCGACGATCGTGTTCCTGCTCGCAGGCGGGCTCTTCGCAGACCGCCTGTCCCGCAGCAAGATCCTCTTCTTCGGCAACCTGCTGGCGGCGGGCGCGCAGGGTGCGCTGGCGGTCACCGTGGCCACCGGTCACGCGACGACGGCGTCGATCGCCGTCTGCGGCTTCGTCTCGGGAACCGCGGCGTCCTTTATCGTGCCTGCCACACAAGGTGCCGTCGCCCAGATCGTTCCCGCCGAGTACCTGCAACAGGCCAACGCGCTGCTCCGGTTGCCGAGCAACATGGTCAAGGTGCTGGGCCCGGTCGTCGGCGGATTCGTCGTCGCCGCAAGTGGTGCGGCGTGGGCCCTGGCCTGGGACGCGTTCACCTTCACCGCCGCGGCCTTCCTCCTTCTCGGCCTGCGGCTCGACGCACCCCTCACCACCAGCGGCGTTCTCGCCGATCTGCGCGCCGGATGGACCGGCTTCTGGTCACGTACCTGGCTGTGGACCTATACGGCTGCCGGGACCGTACTCGTCGCCGCGTGGCTGGCCGGCTTCCAACTCCTCGGCCCTCTCGTCGCGGCGCGCCAGTATGCCGGGGCACGAGACTGGGGCCTGGTCCAGGCGGCCTTCGCATGCGGTCTGCTGGCCGGGACACTCGTGTGCCTGCGCTGGAAGCCGTACCGCCTGCTGACCGTCGCAGTCGTGGCGAGCGGTGCTCTCGCGCTTCCCCTGGCCGCCATGGGATGGGGCTTGCCGCTGCCCGTCGTCCTGTTGACCGCCCTTGTCGCGGGGATCGGGCTCGACATCGCGATCGTCGCCTGGACCACCGCGTTCCAGCAGCACGTTCCCCACGCCGAACAAGGCCGCATGAGTGCCTTCAACGGAGTCGGGGAGCGCCTCGCCATCCCCCTCGGTTACCTCATCACGGCTCTTGCGGCCCACTCGTGGGACAGCCAGAGCGTGCTGTTGGCATGCGCCGGCATGATCGCTGCCGCTGCCGTCGTCAATCTCTGTGTGCCGGACGTCTACCGCGTCAACCGTCTGACGGGATACGACCAGTCCAGGATCACGAAGTGACCATCACAGGCAGGGGTGGCGGGGCGGCCATCACCGCACACGGGTACATGCCGCAGAAGCGATGAGCTCGTCCGGGGGCGACAGAACCTCCGCGACGGTCCTGGGACACACCGACCACGCCGTCTGCGCGCAACTGTGCAGCCCTTCGGCGCGCAGCAGCAGCATGACGATCTGCAGATACATGCCGACGTCGGACCATCGGGCCGGACCCTGGCGCGGGCAGAACGGCGTTTCTGGCACGGGGATTCAGTCCTTGCACACCGCAGGCCAGGTGCAGTTCCGTCGGCGCCGCACCGCATGTCACACCGGCCGACTCTGTTCTGTCTACCTACTGACAGACTCCGGAGCAGGGGGAACCACGCGTGAGATCCTGATCGTTGGTGGCGGCTACGCGGGCTTCTACACTGCGTGGGGCCTCGAGAAGACGTTGCGGTCGGAAGAAGCGAGGGTCACGGTCGTCGACCCACGTCCGTACATGACCTATCAGCCCTTCCTGCCCGAGGTGACGGCTGGATCGGTCGAGGCACGCCATGCCGCTGTATCGATGCGCCGACACCTGCGTACCACCCGACTGATAGCGGGGAGCGTCACCGACATCCGTCACGCAGACCGTACGGTCACCGTCCAACCGGTGACCGGAGCGGGCTACGAACTCCACTACGACACCCTTGTGGTCACCGCCGGCGCCGTCACCCGCACCTTCCCGATACCCGGACTGGCGCAGCAGGCCATAGGCCTGAAACACGTGGAAGAGGCGGTGGCCATCCGTGACCGACTTCTTACCGCGTTCGACCAGGCGGCGTCGATGCCGCCCGGTGCCGAGCGTCAGAGACTGCTCACGGTCACGTTCGTGGGCGGCGGGTTCTCCGGTGTCGAGGGCTTCGGCGAACTGCTGTCGCTGGCCACCGCGATGCTCAAGGCCTATCCCGAACTGAGCTTCGACGACCTGTCCTTCCACCTGGTGGAGGCTCGGGACCGGATTCTGCCCGAGGTGACCGACAAACCCGGAGCCTGGGTGGTGCGCTCCCTCGAACGCCGTGGTGCGCACGTTCACCTGAACACCCAGCTCATCTCCGCCGAGGGCGGGCACGTCGTCCTCTCCAGCGGCGAGGAGTTCGACTCGGCACTGATCGTCTGGACCACCGGCAACGCCTCGAACCCCGTCGTACGCCGGCACACTGACCTGCCGGTCGACGAGCGCGGCCTGCTCGTGGTCCGGGCCGATCTCCGGGTGGGTACTGACGGCGATCCGGTACCGGATGCGAGGGCGGCCGGAGACGACGCGGCGGTACCCGATCTGGCCTCGCCCGTGGCGGGGACACGCACGGTGCCGAACGCGCAGCACGCCGTACGGCAGGGCAAGCACCTGGCGAAGAACATCACAGCCGATCTGAGAGGCGGCAAAGTCCGGAACTACCGTCACAGCAGCCTCGGGGTGGTGGCCACGTTGGGGCTGAGGCGGGGGATCTTCCAGTACAAGGGAATCGTCATCAAGGGCTTCCCCGCATGGCTGATCCACAGGGGCTATCACGTACTGGCCGTGCCCACCTGGGAGCGGAAAGTCCGGGTGCTCACTGTCTGGCTCACCGCCGCACTGTTCGGCCGGGATCTCGTCTCACTCGCAGCCGTGCAGCACCCGCGAGACGCATTCGTCGCCGGCGGTGACCCGCGGCGTCCCGAGGAGAGCCGGGCGAACGACCACACGGCCGCATGAGAGGACAGAAGAGGAGAAGATCAGGTCTTCCCCAAGGCTTGATACACTGTTCACAGTGTTCTCAACACCATGTGACATGGTTCCCGTGAAAGGTGTCCGGAACACGCTTCCCCGCCTGCGGCCCCAGGCCGGCAGATGCGGTGCTCCGGACGCCACTCGATCCCCCGCGAGTCGGCGTCCGGAGCTGGTACCCGTCGGCGGCGTGCCGGCCCGACGGCGGCGGCCGCTACTCGTTGCTCTTCAGGACTTCTTGGCGCGGTAGAGACCCCGGCCGGTACGACGGATACGGGACGTGCCGACAAGGCGGTCGAGTGTGCTCCGGACCGCGTTGATGCTACCGCTGTCGGTGTCGCGGCCCAGAGCCGCCGCGACATCACGAGCCCGTACGTCGGTCTCGCCGACCTCTGCGAAGTAGTCCAGGATCTGCTCGGTGAGCCTGCCGTAGCTCCGCTGCTGTTCTGCTTCTGCGCGGGATCCACGGGAAGCCCGCTTCCCTGCGCCCTGCCGGCTCTTCGGCTGCCGAACACGAGGTTCTGCTTTCGAGACGACACCGGCGGAAACGGAGGCAGCAACGTCCGTCTGCGATTTCGCGGTCTCCGCGGTCTGGCGCTGACCCGTTTCTGCGACATCTGCGACAGGGCCGGCGGTGTCCGCTGGGGCCGACGAGCCGAGCATCAGGACTTCGAGGGCACTGAGGGCGCGCTGGACGGAACCGAGATGGGCCACGACCGCAGCCAGTTCCCTCTCCAGTGCCTGCTTCTGGACCTCCAGACGGGCCAGATCCTCCTGGAGGCTCTCAGCGGTGATCTCAATGTTGTGCGCCGCGCGAGTTGCCGAGACCATGTGTTCCTCTCATCCTCAACCCTTCTTTGCTGCGTTCCTGACCAGCTCACCAGCGGTGTCGCTCGGCCCGAACGCCGGGATGGGCTACCCCAGGACATCATATGCAGGAGCGCACTCCGCACAAAGATGGACCAGTGGGCCACACGTTTCCGAAGGGGCGACCGCACTTCGGATTCCCGTGATGCTGCGGCAAGAAACCGTATCTCATCAATTGTTCCCACTGTTGCGCAGGAAATGCAACGGACAAGTACCGACAGGAAAGGACGCTTCCCCGGTCAAGGCAGGCAGGGCAGGGAGCGCTTCAACCACTCGGCCTCGTGCGAGGAGGCGGGGCGGTGCAACTGCCGCAGTGTTTCGGAGACCGCCTCGATACGAGCGTCGACCGTCTCGAGCGCCTCTTGCAGCATGCGCACACGAGCCTCCAGCAGGGCAGCCTCGGCTGCCAGAGACACACTGGCGGCGGCGGGATCGGAGTGCTGGTCAGAATCTCGGGGCATCATGCGTCTTTCTTGGGAGGGAAGGAGACCGTGTGCCTCGGCCGCGCCTCGCAGCGCAGCACGGCCGGTGCCGCGAACGGGCTCGCGAAGGTGCTCACGGACCCCACATGCATTGACCGAGCAGTCGAGGGAGTTGTGACAACCCCGTACGACGCTGCGCCTGTGCGTGGATGTGGGTCGGACACAGCTGAAAGCCCACGGGAGGCCGCCGGACACATCACTGCGCCATACACACGTCTAGCAACATCGTCGCCAGTTGCCACTGTCTTAACAGAAAGTGTGATCCTCGCCCCTGATTGCCGGCTTCCGTGAGAGGGTGGCGGGCACGAAAGCGAAACCGGCGCACATCCTGCCGCGACCCCGCATCTGCCGTCAGCAACGACTTGTCACGGCGAACCTGTCACAGAACAGGGACGGGCATGGTCAATGAAGCAGATGCGATGGGAGTAGCCGTGATTTTCAGTGTCCGAAGCCTTTGCGGCAGCCGGCCGGCCGGATCTGGAGGCCAGGACGGCCGATACGGCCACGCCCAGGAGCCGGCCGCCGGGGCGGCTGCCACATGGCAGTCGCATGATCGCCTCTCTGAGCAGCACCGACCCCCGGAGGAACGGAGACAGCAGGATCATGCATCTTGATACGTCCCCTACGGAAAGTGGCACCCTGGACCAGGCCCTCTCTGTGTTCGTGAAGCTCAGGCCACGCCTTTTCGGCATCGCGTACCGCGTTCTCGGAAGCTCGGTCGAGGCCGAGGACGTGGTCCAGGAAGTATGGCTGCGCTGGCAGAAGGCGGACCGTTCGGTGGTGGTCAGCCCCGTGGCATTCCTGTCGAGTGCGACCACTCGGCTGGCCATCAACGTGGCCCAGTCCGCTCGTGTGCGGCGCGAGACCTACATCGGCCCGTGGCTGCCCGAGCCCGTCGACACGAGCTCCGACCCGGAGGTGGGCGCACAGCGGGCGGAGGCTCTCGAACTGGCCCTACTCCTCGTACTGGAGAGGCTGAACCCCACCGAGCGGGCCGCCTACGTGCTGCGAGAGGCGTTCGACTACGCCTATGCCGAGATCGCCGAGATGCTTCAGCTCAGCCATGTCAACGTACGGAAGATCGTGAGCCGGGTCCGCAAGCACCTGGCGGCCGAGCAGCGGGAGACCGTGGACACGGGGGAGCACAGACGGCTCCTCGAGGCCTTCGTCTCGGCCGCGCAAGCGGGGAACATCGCCTCGCTGGAGGCGCTCCTCACCCCTGATGCCGTCAGTCTGTCCGACGGCAACGGGCTGCGTGGCGTCGCTCGCATCCCCGTTCTCGGCCGCTCACGTGTGGCGAACCTGTCGACTGCGTTTCCGAGGTTCTGGCCCGAAGCGGACGTCCAGCCGGTCCATGCCAACGGACGGGCCGGCGTGATGATCTACCGGAACGGGCGACCCACGACCTTCATGACCGTAGCGGCTTCCCACAAGGGCATTGACACGGTGATGTGGGTGTTCAGCCCGATCAAGATCGCCGCGTTCCTCGACTCGACGTCACGCTCCGCGAGGGCACCCAAAACCGAAGGCGATGTGCGGTAACCGCGCCGAAGCTCTTCCTGCCGGTACTCACCGCGACGCATCGGCCTCCGGAACGGATCAACGGCCCGCGGCGGGGTCCGGTTGGTTCCAGGGGCGGAGTTTGTCGGGGTTGAGGGTGACCCATACCTGTACGGCGTGGTGGCCGGCGATGTCGAGGCTGATGACTGCGACTACCTGGCCGTCGTAGCGGACGACGAGTCCGGTTCGGCCGTTGACGGAATGGGTGTGCAGGGTGGTGCGCGGATGCCGGGCCAGGAGTGTCAGCAGGCTGTGGGCGACCTGCTCGCCGCCGTGGACGGGTCTGATCAGAGCGCGGACCTTGCCGCCGCCGTCGAAGAACGCCGTGGCGTCGGGCGCCAGCAGGGACGCCAGGAGTGCCGCGTCCTGCGTGGCACAGGCTTCCCGGACGGCACGGACCATGGCATCGTGCCGCCATTGAGCGGCAGGAAGCGAACGACGGGCCCGCAGACTGCTGCGAGCACGCTCGGCCAGCTCGGCGGCCTCGGCCTCGCTCTGACCCACGACGCCCGCAACCGCACCCGACGCCATACCGAACACGTCGTCGAGGACGAACGCCGCCCGCTCGGCCGGACTCAGCGAATCCAGCACCTCCAGCCACACCGCACCGGTATCCCCCTCCAGAACACCACCCGGACCCACCACTCCTGCCACGCTCTGCCCACCCGTCCGGCCATCGCCCTCCCACCGGCCGGGCAGAGCCAGCCGGTCCAGGCAGATACCACCCGCGACCTTCGCAAGCCAGGAACGCGGCACCGAAATCCGCGCCCGCACCGCATCGGACAGCTCGTACCACCGCCGATAGGTCTCCGCGACAACACCCTCGGCCTCACGCCCACTGCCCAGCATCCAATACGCCACATCCAGCAGATGCCGCCGCTCATCGAGCAGCTCCGCGATCGGCACGCCGACACCGGCACCCTCCATACGACAACCACTCTCTCTTGTGCGCTTGATAGTCCTGACCGGGCAGACGTAGATCTTGTGACACTCTGCCCGCCGCCCGCTCGGACCCGGTGTCACACATGCGGAGGGCACTCGGTCTGACAGGCACTGCCGTGATGCGTTTCGTGCGGCCCCAGGCAAGATCACGGACCTCGAGCACACGAGGGCCGTTCGAGCAGGCACCGACCTACGAGGCACATCGCCTGCGCGACCCGGCGTGAAAGCCGACATCTCGGAGGTTCCCGAGGTACAGGCATGGGTCCACATCCATCAAGGAGGAGGTGCAGCGTGGACTGGCGTGACATGGCGAGCTGCCGAGACGGAGACCCTGACCTTTTCTTTCCCATAGGCAACAGCAGCAGTGCTCCCTCACTGATTCAGGTGTATCGGGCGAAGGCCGTGTGTCGTCGCTGCCCCGTCAGGGACAAGTGCCTGAACTGGGCCATCAAGGCCGACCCCGTGGAGGGCATATGGGGCGGCACCACGGAGAGCGAGCGTCGTGCCCTGAGGCGTCGCTCGGCGTGCCCGTCGCGGGCCGGCGTGGAATCCCCGGCGTGACCACGCGGCACAGAAACACTGACTTGAACCCGCGGCCGAGGTGCTCGCGGACGCGACGGCCAACCCGCCCTTCCTGTACGAACTCGGTCCGGAGGGCGCTCGGAAGGTACTCGACGATCTGCAGGCGGCGCCCATCGAGAAGCCCGACGTGGGGGAGAAGTGGGTCACGGTGCCGGCCGAGGTCGGCGACGTGCGGGTACGCGTCGTCAAGCCCGTCGGTGCCGTGGGCGCGCTGCCGGTCGTCCTCTACGTGCACGGCGGAGGCTGGGTCATCGGCAACGCGGGTACCCATGACCGCCTGGTCCGCGAACTGGCCGTCGGAGCGAACGCCGCTGTGGCGTTCGTCGAGTACGACCGTTCCCCGGAGGCGAAGTATCCGGTTGCCGTCGAGCAGGCGTACGCGGCGGCACAGTGGATGACGAAGCAGGGCGCTCAGGAAGACCTGGATGTCTCCCGCATGGCCGTGGCGGCGATTCCGTCGGCGGCAACATGACCGCGGCGCTGACCATCATGGCCAAGCAGCGCGGTGACGTGTCCTTCGTACACCAGTCCCTGTACTACCCCGTCACGGACGCTGCTCAGGACACCGACAGCTACCGGGAGTTCGCGTACGGCCCCTACCTCACCGCGAAGGCCATGGCCTGGTTCTGGGACTGCTACACCACGGACCCCGCCCAGCGGGCCGAGATCACCGCGTCACCGCTGCGGGCCGACCTGGCCGATCTGGCGGGACTGCCGCCCGCCCTCGTTCTCGTCGACGAGAACGACGTCCTGTGGGACGAGGGTGAGGCATAGGCCCGGAAGCTGACGGAGGCCGGTGTACCGACCACCAGCATCCGGTACAACGGCACCCTGCACGACTTCATGATGCTGAACCCCGTGCGGTCCACACACGCCACCACGGCCGCGATGCAGCAGGCCATTCGCAGCCTGGGCACGGCGCTCCACTCCAACTGAGCCACGGCTGCCTGCCGTTCGCGTACGGCCCACTCCTCCCCACACGGTGTGCGACAGCCGACTGCCTCGAACCACTGCCGATCCGTCCATCCGGACACGGCGGAACCAACAACTGCCCCGAGAAGTCCTCTCATGAACCGTCATTCTCTCTACCGGCGTGTCCGCACGCCGCTCTCCCTCATGGCCACGGCCGGCGTTGCCGCTGCACTCCTCGCCACCTCGGTCGCCCCGGCGAGCGCCGGCAAGGGATCGTCGTCGCCCAGCCGCAAGCCGACCGTGGTGCTCGTCCACGGAGCTTTCGCCGATTCCACCAGCTGGAACGGCGTCGTGAAGAAGCTGAAGCGCGACGGCTACCCGGTGGTGGCCGCGGCCAATCCGCTGCGCGGGCTGAGCAGTGACTCCGCCTACCTCAGGGACGTCCTGGCCGCCATCGACGGGCCCGTCGTACTTGCCGGACACTCCTACGGCGGAGCGGTCATCAGCAGCGCCGCCCATGGCGCCGACAACGTGAAGGCGCTGGTGTACATCGCCGCCTTCATGCCCGACAAGGGGGAGAGCGCCATCGAGCTGGCCGGCAAGTACCCCGGCAGCACGCTGGGCGAGGCCCTGCGCCCGGTCCCGATCACCATGCCCGACGGCTCCCAGGGCGCGGATCTCTACATCCAACAGGACAAGTTCCACCACCAGTTCGCCGCGGACGTCCCGGAGAGCACCACCGACATCATGGCGGTCGCACAGCGCCCCGTGACCGGTGCCGCGCTGGAGGAGGGTGCCGGCGAGCCGGCCTGGAAGACCATCCCGTCCTGGGCCCTGGTGGCCACCGAGGACCTCAACATCCCCCTGAAGGCTCAGACCTTCATGGCCGAGCGGGCCCAGGCCCACACCGTGGAAGTGCGGGCATCGCACGCCGTGAGTGTTTCCCGGCCCGATGACGTCGCCCGGATCATCCAGGAAGCGGCGCGGACGGTCCGCTGACCGGCCGACGGCCAGGCCGGCGGGGTGGCGCGAACGTGCCGCCCCGCCGGCTTGTCGGCCTTTCAGCACATCACTTGGATTCGATTCGCCCAAGTGGGTTGGTGCTCTCGGCCAAAGCCTTCTGCGCTGCCGGCCAGCTGGAGTTCTCAATGCCGAGGGCATGGCGAAGGTAGGCCCACGTAAGCCGTTGGATCAGGGCAACTCTTCCGGGATTCTCGTCCGTTGTCTCCTTGACCTCGTAGCCAGGAATTCCGCCGAGCGAGTGTTCTGCCCCGAACAACGTAAGCAGGCTCTTCTCCCCGGGACTCAGGAAGTACGGGTCGGCCATCCAGTCCGGCCCCCGAACGGTCAGCGGTGAGTGGTCCTGGTCTCCCGCGACCACCAGGGCCGGCGTGGCCATGTCCGCGAAGCTCGGGTTCATGAACGGGAAGTGCTCGGCTGCGAACGGTGTCAGGTCGGCTCCGCCCTGTCCGGCCGTGGCAAGCAGCACGCCCGCTCTGATCCGTGAGTCGGACAGGTCCTCTCCCTTCCTGCTCCGCGGATCGAGGACTCGCAAGCCCAGCAGACTGCCCGCCGTCTGGCCGCCGAAGGAGTGTCCGGCTGCGGCGATGCGGCTCCGGTCGAGGCGGCCGCCGAGGCCGGGGACGGCAGCTTCCAGAAGGTCCAACTGGTCGAGGACGTGCTTCACGTCCTCGACTCGCCAACGCCAGATCCGTGGTGTGCGGGGATCCTCCAGAGGGAGGCCCACCGTTCTCGAGTCGAGATGGGTGGGCTGAATCACCACGAAGCCATGGGCAGCCCAGAAATCGGCCAAGGGGCCGTAGCCGTCGAACGACGAGCCGAAGCCGTGCGAGAAAACAATGATGGGCAATGCCCGCCCGACCGTCGGTGCGGAAACCTTCACCCGCAGGTCTTCACCACGGCCCGGAGCTGAGAGCACTACCGGCTTCACCGAGATGATTGGATCGGGTGTATTTATGGCCACTTGCGAGGTAGCCGTCTCTGATTCGTCCATGGAGCAGCCGTCCTTGGCTTTGACGGGAGTGTGAGGTCTTCGCGAGATACGCTAAAACCTGACACTGGCGTCAGAGGCAAGAAGTGTGGTCCGTGCCACGGCGGGAGACATGATGCGTATCGGCGAACTCGCCACCAGGACAGGCGTCAGCGTCCGGGCGCTGCGGTACTACGAGGAACAGAACCTGCTCGCCTCGGAACGCAGCCCCAGCGGCCAACGGCACTACCCGGAGAATGCGGTCGACCGTGTCCAGCTGATCCAGCAGTTGTACGCCGCTGGGCTGTCGAGCAAGTCGATCCTGGCTTTGCTGCCGCGCGTCGTGAACGGAGAAGCCACGGCAGAGCTGCTCGAAGGGCTTGCGGCCGAACGGGACCGTATGGACAAGCAGATAGGTGACCTGGTGAGTGCCCGGGACAGGCTCGACACCGTCATCACCACCGCCACCACGAACTGGCGAACAGGTGAACGCTGCCGACCCCGGTGACCACCAGGTCCCGGTAAAGAGCTCGACGTCACAGAGGCGCTTCACTCCGGCACGCTGACGGCCGAGCAGTCGCCGCTGACTCCTGAGAGCTCGTCAGGGATGGTGGTTCTGGAGGTAACTGCTGAATGACCTTTGTGCCGCAGCAGGTTGGACACCGCCCGCATCTGCTCGTCGAGTTCTGCGAGCGCCTGGCGCAGCGCGATGACGCGAGTCTCGAGCTCGGTGGCTTCGGCGGCCAGGGAGATCACGGTGGCTGCGATGGAGGGTCGGTTCTCGGATGCCAGGGTCATCACATGTCCTGTCATCAGGCAGCGGCCTTCGGCTCATGCTGCACGGCCGAGATGTCGAGTATCAGCGTCACCTTGTCGCTGATGAGAACGCCCCCTGTTTCCAGGGCCGCGTTCCAGGTGAGACCCCAGTCCGATCGCTGCAGAGTGGCGGTGCCCTCGAAACCGACCCGGTGCTGCCCGTCGGCGTCCAGCCCGGCTCCGCCGAAGCTGAGGGCGATGGGGATGGGCAGCTCGACGTCCTTGATCTTGAGGTTCCCGACCAGACGGAACTCGTCGCCACCGACGGGAACGATTCCCGTGGAGCGGAAGGTCATCAGGGGAAACGTCGAGGAGTCGAAGAAGTCAGGACCCCTAAGGTGCGCGTCCCGTTCGCGGATCCCCGTGTCCAGGCTCTGGGTCTGGACGCTCACGTAGGCCTCGGAGCGGGCGGGTTGGGACCCATCGAGTTTGAGGAGTCCCTCGAAGGAGTCGAACTTTCCCCGCACATTCGAAATCATGGCGTGCCGGACGGAGAAACCGATCATGCTGTGAACCGGGTCAATGGTGTAAACACCGGTCAGTGCTTCATACGGGCCGGTGCCGGAGACAGTGCTCTGAGTACTGTTCTTGAGCATGACGAGCCGCCTTCTTCGTGCTGTGGAGGTTGGGTCGGGTTGGTTCCGGCACGGCTCGACCGACACGTCTCCGCTGCACGCAGCATGCGAGATGCGAAATGCGGCGAAGTGAGGACCGGCCGGAGACGGGGTGGCCCCTGGAGGCAGGGGCCACCCTCATCCCGAGTGCTTACTGCTGCTGCGCGAGCCAGTCGGCGAACCTGGTCTCGGCGAGGTGCGCGTCCGGACCGGGCAGGAGCGTGGTCTCCTGCAACTCGGCGCCCGAGTACGTGGCGTGCGGGTCCGTGACCACCGCGCGGGGGTCGTTCTTGGCGGCGAGTCCCTTGCGGACGAACTCGTCGATCGGGAACGCTTCGGGGCCTGCGATCTCCACAACACCGTTGACCGGGGCGCCGACCGCAGTGCGGCCAACGGCCGCGGCCACGTCGTCGGAGACGATGGGCTGGATCTTCGCGGCGGGCAGACGCACGGTGTCGCCGTCGGTGGCCCCGTCGGCGATCCCCTTCGCGAACTCGAAGAACTGGGTGGCGTGAACGATGCAGTAGGGGATGCCGGACGCCTTGATCAGCTCTTCCTGCACCTGCTTGGCACGGAAGTACCCGCTCCCCTGGAGCCGCTCGGTGCCGACCACGGAGAGCGCCACGTGGTGGGTCACGCCGGCGTTCGCCTCCGCCTTGAGGAGGTTGGTGGTCGAGGTGCGGAAGAACTCCATGACGGCATCGTCCGCGAACGAGGGGGAGTTCGAGACGTCGACCACGACGGAGGCACCCTGCAGAACCTCGGCCAGGCCCTCACCCGTGAGCGTGTTGACGCCGGTGTTGGGCGCGGCCGGAACTGCCTCGTGGCCGTGCTCGTTGAGCTTGGCAACCAGCTTTGAGCCGATGAGCCCGGTTCCGCCGATGACTACGACCTTCATGAAGTGGATCCTCTCGAAGTTTTTCCCATGTGCAGCGGGCGCTGTGCGAAGAGCGGCTCGGCTGCACCGGTCAATTCTGTCTTCACCAGGAAAGACAGGGCGGTGACTGCATTTGTGACACGAGACCCGGATGGAGTCCGAAAATCCCTCGACAAGGCGGGCCGATGGCGATTTCCACATGTGTGCCCGGACGGCTGCACACCGTTTGGGCACAGGCGCGCCACGGATTTCCTGTAGGCAGTTGTGCCGAAAGTCGAATTCGGCGGGTTACTCCACGAGCTTTCCTACGGTCGAGACCTCTTCCATGAGAGGGGCGATCTCGTCCGGGACGGGGGCGATGCTCTCGCGGGTGATTCCCGTCGTCGGGGACCACACGAGGTTGACCTGCAGTGCGGGATCCATGTCCGGGTAGTCGCTGCGGTTGTGGCAGCCGCGGGACTCACGCCGTTCCAGCGCCGCTTCGAGGGTGGCCCGGGCCGCGAGGGCAGCGGACTTGAGGTCGAAGGCGTGGGCGAGATCCTGGAAGCCGGCGATGTCGGGATGGACGCCGACGTCCTCCATCCGCTTCTCGATCACACCGAGTTCCGCCAGCCCGGCGCGCAGCCCTTCTTCGTCGCGTACGACGCCCGCGTGCTCGGTCATGGTGTTGCGGATGGCGCGCTGCAAGGCACGGACGTTCTCCGGTCCGTCCGCCGCGAGCAGCTCGTCGATCTCGGCCCGGGCCTCAGCAACCGCTGCCGCCGAGCGCGGCTGTGCGGTCAGACCCTGGGAGTAGGAGGCAGCCGCCTGTCCCGTGATGCGGCCGAAGACCAGCAGCTCGATGAGACTGTTGCCACCGAGGCGATTGGCGCCGTGCAGACCGCTCGACGCCTCGCCGATGGCGTAGAGACCGCGCACGTCGGTGCTGTGGTCCTCGGGCCTGACCCAGACCCCGCCCATCGAGTAGTGCGCCGTCGGTGCGATCTCGATCGGCTCGCGGGTGATGTCCAGCATCTGCAGGTCCAGCAGCGTCTGGTAGACCCGGGGCAGCCGGTTCATGATCGTCTGCCGGGGCAGGTGGGAGACGTCGAGCCATACCCCGCCCTTGGGCGTGCCGCGTCCTTCCTTGATCTCCGTGTAGGAGGCGAGGGCCACGCGGTCGCGGGTCGAGAGTTCCATGCGCTCGGGGTCGTAGCGGGTCATGAAGCGCTCGCCGAGGGCGTTGCGCAGGATGCCGCCCTCTCCCCGCGCGGCCTCGCTGACGAGGGTGCCGGCCGCGTTCTCCGGCTCGATGATCCCCGAGGGGTGGAACTGGACCAGCTCCGGGTCGCGCAGACGTGCTCCGGCCTCCACGGCCAGCCGGAACGAGTCGCCGGTGTTCTCGTCGCGCCGTGAGGACGTGCGCCGCCAGATGCGGGTATGGCCGCCCGCCGCGAGAATGACGGCGTCCGCGTGGATCACGTAGCGCTGTCCGTCCGTGAGATCGAAGCCGTATGCCCCGAACACGGCACCGTCGTGCACCAGGAGCCGGGTGATGTAGACGCTGTCCAGCATGGGGATCTTCAGCTGACTCGCCCGCCTGATGAGCGTGCGCTGGATCTCCAGACCCGTGTAGTCACCGGCGAAGGCGGTGCGCCGGAACTTGTGCGCACCGAAGAAGCGCTGCGAGATACGGCCGTCCTCCTCCCTGGCGAAGGCCATGCCGTAGCGCTCCAGATCATCGATACCCAAGGCGGCGCCCTGGGTGACGATCTCGGCGGTACGAGGATCGGCGAGCAGGTAACTCTCCTTGAGAGTGTCCGCGGCGTGCTGCTGCCAGCTGTCCTCGGGATCCATGGTGGCCAGGGCCGCGTTGATGCCCCCGGCGGCCAGCGCCGTGTGGGCGTCCTCCTTCGGCCGCTTGCCGACGGCGAGGACGTCCATACCGGCCTCGGCCAGCTCGATCGCCGCCCGCAGGCCTGCTCCGCCCGTACCGATCACCAGCACCATGGTGGAGAGACGTTGTTCGGTGATAGCCACGATTGCTCCGATCGCTTGGTCTCACTGAGTACGACCGGCTGCTCCCGCCGTTTGTGACACCGAGCCGTGGACCTGCTGTCTCACATCGGTGTGTCCCGGTGCCGTCGTCTCCCACTCACACGGTCGGGGTGTCAGGGCAGCAGGCTGGCCAGAGGGAGGATTCGGGATCGGCGAGGAGCGCGTCGTCGACGTCGGCCGGGGACTCGATCAGGGACCGGACCGGACCGGTGACGTCCCGCACATTGACGCTCATCCCACGGAACGGGCCGAGGCGGCCGTGCTCCCGCAGCGCGTCTGCTGCCTTGCCGTGTGGTTTCCCGTCTGAGCGACTGGCCTCCGCTGCGATCGTGGGTACGGTGACCACCGAGGCGTCTCCCGTGAGCGGGCGATGCACTGGACAGCGTTCGGGCGGGCCGGGGGAGTGCCTGAACCGCTCGGAGCAGAGAGCCCTGGCTAGGGAGCCAGCGTGATGGTCGTCGGCGTTCCTTCCCCGGCCATCCTCGCGTAGGGGCACAGTGAGTTGGCCTTCTCGATGAGGGGCGCGGCGGTTTCCGGAGAGATACCCGGCCACTTGACCACCAGATCGACGCGAAGCACGTAGCCGCCGTCTCCCGGATACCGGCCGAATGCCGCGGTCGCCTCTACCGTGATCGTGGCCGGATCGAGCGCCGCTTGCCGTGCCACCAGGCTCAGGGCCCCGTGGAAGCAGGCTCCGAAGGCGGCGGCGAACAACTGCTCGGGATTGGTGCCTTGGCCGTCGCCACCGAGTTCGCCGGGCATGCTCAGGTCGAGGTCCAGAACCCCGTCGGCCGATCGCGCCCTCCCCGAGACTCGCCCGTGTGCCGCCACGCCGCCGCTGACGGTCACCGTCGTCGTGTAGATCGCCGAGAACGACTCACCGTTGAAGTCCTTGCCGGTGGACAGGTCGGGCAACTTGATGTGCTCAGTCACCGCGTTACTCCAGCCTCGTGGCATGCAGGTCCTGTCAGAGTCCCGACAGCAGGTGCGGAGCGGGCAGGGCGGCGGCGACGGCCGGGACTGCCCGCCCCACCAGGAATCTTCCCTCGCCAGGCACAGCCATGCACTCCGCCGAAGGCAGGGCCGACTGTGCCGTTCATGACACTGTGCCGTTCATGACAATCGCCACGGGGTCTTGTCCTTCTGGTCTTGGGAAACCTCAGGTACCGGTCAACTGGTTGACCGACACGGCACTGTCTTGTGACACCTGGCCGGCCTCGCGTCGTTCGCCGGACGCCCAGAGTGCTCAGCCGTCCAGTGACGCCACATAGGGCGACAGCTTGGCCGGGTTCATCACCCACATGATCCGGTCGATCCCCTCCGCCGACACGTCGACGGCCAGCAGGGCCACAGCGTTTCCTCCGGACTGGACAAGGACAGCCGGGCGGCCGTTGGCCTCGACCCAGCGGATGTCCGACTCCGGCCAGAACCGCGGCGCGAAGGCGGCGAGGTACTTGGAGACGTGCAGACGTCCGATCACCGGAATCCTCGATGCGCCACGCACCCCTCCGCCGTCGGAGTAGCTGACGACGTCCGCGGCGAGCACATCCTCGAGCGCCCTCAGATTGCCCGTCTGCGCCGCGGTGAGGAAGGCCTCCAGCAGGCGCTGGTGCTCAGTCCGGCTGACACGTTCCCTGCGTTCTTGGGCCAGGCGCTTGCGCGCACGGCTCACCAGCTGGCGGGTGTTGGCCTCACTTGTCTCCAGGATGTCGGCGACCTGCCTGTAGGGGTAGTCGAACGCTTCCCGCAGGACGTAGGCGGCCCGTTCCACCGGGTTCAGTTTCTCCAGGAGGAACAGGACCGCCAGTTCGACCGCCTCGGCCCGTTCGGCTCCCACCTGCGGGTCCAGGCTGGTGTCGACCGGCTCGGGAAGCCACGGGCCGACGTATGACTCCCGCCGCACCCTCGCGGACTGGGCCGTGTTGATCGCGAGACGTGTGGTCACGGTGGCGAGGAAGGCTGCCGGCTCGATGATGTCCGTGCGGTCGGCGTTCTGCCACCGCACCCACGCTTCCTGAAGGACGTCTTCGGCTTCTACGGCGCTGCCGAGCACGCGGTAGGCGATTCCGAAGAGCTGCGGACGCGCTGCGACGAAGTCCCTCGTCGCCTTCTGCAGAGAGTCGACGTCATCTCCAGCGTGCATGGGTGTCCCTTCCGGCACAGGAGCCACCATGCTACAGCCGGTAAGAAGGTGTGTCCCGCGGCCCCGGACAGCTCACACTCAAGTGCCCCAACGGTGTCACTTACGGGCGCCTCGAATGGAGAACGTTGTTACCACTGCTGAGCGTCATCGACAGGACGGCTGGATCATCTCGCCGGAGCAGCGGGGCGAAGCCGTGCTTCTCCAGGTCACCGATCAGCTCGGCCCGAGTGGCCGGCCACATCCAGAATGTTTCGATGTGCTCTCGCAGCGCGTTCCCCGCCCCTCGCACCCAGTAGTCGAAACGCGTGCGGATGCGGTTTCCGTCGGCCGACATCAGCATGTGCCCTCCGTATTCGTGCCGGCCGACCCTCTGACGGGGGAAGACGCGCATGATGTCCTTGTCGGGGAGGCGAGCGGGCGGGAGTTGGAGAAGCAGTGAGCCGCCGGGAACGAGTGCCCGGGCGACAGCCGGCCAGAGAGCCTGTCGTGCGGCGGGTGCGAGACAGGCGATCGTGTTGTGGCAGATCGCCACGTCCGCGACTCCGTGCAGTGCCGCCTCCTCGAGCGTCTGGGGGTGCACCGTAACCCGCTCCCTCAGTTCTGTGGGCAAGGTGGGCGAGACGCGTCATCAACGGCGCGCGCATGGCCCGTGCGGGCTCGACAGCGTGAACGCCGACCCGGGATTCCATGAGGCTCATCATCGTGACGCGTCCGGTTCCGGCTCCGATGTCCAGCATCCCGAGGCGGGCACGACCCGCATCGCGACCGTAGAGGTGATGGACCCGTATCTCGTCCTGGTGGGCTTGGAGTACGTCGTAGAACTCCGCGCTGACTGCATAGTCGTCCGGCTGCATCCGAACAGTCGGTGCTCTCGGAATGACAGGGTGCATATCCAGTAAGACAGATCATGCGCTGCGTCTGTGACAGGTGCGGCGGGGGCACTGACTGCCTGCCTTCGCCCTCATCTCGACACGATAGAGCCCGAATTCGCCTCGTGTGGTGGTCGTGGTCGCCAGGTAGTGAATGGCGTCCTCGCCGGCCTTGCCGAGATCGGGCCCGGCGCTCGCGGGACGGAAGTCAGCGCTGATCTCGCCGCCATCTCCCCAATACACCTGTTCCGGTTACGACATGATTCCCATCCTTTACATAGGGTGGTTTCGGCGGTCGCCGACCGAGGGTTTCTCCGGCGGTCCGGAGCCGCTGACGCCCATGCCTCCTACAGAGACCGAGGATCCCCGAAACCTGTGACACCCGAGGCCGACCAGGGGGCGCGGCAGCATCCTCTTCCGCGCCGGTCACCGCCCCGACATCAGTTCCTCCGGGGCCCAACCGACAGAAAGCCTGCGTCGATGCGGCCTCCGGCAATTCTTTCCGCGGCGCCCTCCGCGCAGATGTCGAGCGGCAGAATCTCGATGTCTGGGTGCGTGAGCCGTCCGCTCCGGAGCGTTTCGGCGCCCCCGCCGAGTACCCGGGCTCCTGACTCGGCCAGGGCGACGGCTGTGGCATGAACCACGCCAGCGTGTGACACAGTGGTTCCGAGTGTGCCGTGAACGCCGGAAGTCCGTCTCCCCGCCGCAGGCCGGGCGACGCGGAGACGGACCGTGTGTGTCCGGCCGGGGTGGGGTGTCTCTCGTCAGCCGAACTGGCCGGGCTGGTAGCTGCCGGCGGGCTGCTGATTGATCACGTTGATGCGGTTGTAGGCGTTGATGACAGCGATGAGGGAGATGAGTGCGACGAGTTGGTCCTCGTCGTAGTGCTTGGCGGCATTCGCCCAGGCCTCGTCGGTGACGCCACCGGCCGCGTCCGCGATCCTGGTGCCCTGCTCCGCCAGTTCCAGCGCCGCGCGCTCGGCCTCGGTGAAGACCGTGGCCTCCCGCCAGGCGGCGACCAGGTTGAGGCGCTGGGCGGTCTCCCCGGCGTGCGCGGCGTCCTTGGTGTGCATGTCGGTGCAGAAACCGCAGCCGTTGATCTGGCTGGCGCGGATCTTCACCAGCTCCTGCGTCGCGGCCGGCAGCGTCGAGTCCGAAACGACCTTGCTCGCCGAGTTGATGTGCTTCAGGACCTTGCCCGCAAGGGGATTGCCGAAGTAGTTGAGACGTGAATCCATGCCTTCTCCTGGAGTCAGTTGCGGATACGCACTACTGACAGCGGAGCTGAAAGAAATGTGACACGGCAGGGGCCTGTGTCGGCGTGGCCAGGCTCACACCTTGCGCTTACCGACCGTTGTGTTTCCGAACCTGTGGCATCCGCCCAAACCCGTCGCCAGAACCGTCACCACCACTGGTCGGCGCGTCAGCTTTCCCGACATCCTGGTGATCCGAGTCCGGGACGGCACGATTGTGCATGTCCGCGATTACAGGGACGGGCTCGGTGTGGCTCACGCCATGGACCGGCTCACCGTCGTGGTCGCCGGCCTGAGCGGCCGAACCTGAGCCTCTGCCTAGGACCGTTCGTCTGCCGTGGTGGCGTTCAGGCGGCGGCCAGGGTGGCGGTCCCCAGCGCGACGAGCGTGACCAACTTGACCGACTCGCAGGCCACATAGACCAGGTGAGCGCGGGAGCGCGGGACGTCCGCTCCGGCCAGGACCCGGTCGGAGCGGCGGTTGAGGACGGGCCGGACCGCGGCCATCTGCACCGCCAGCAGCGCGACGGCGAGGACCGCCAGGACCAGGACCGTCACCGGGGGACCACCGACGGCGACCGCCGCGACCACGACGACGGCCAGGACCACTTCGGCCCGGTTGAGCGCGCGGAAGACGAGGCGGCCGATGCCGAGTCCGATCCGTACGGTCACGTCGGGCGCCCGGAACTTCAGCGGTGCCTCCAGGAAGGAGATGGCCAGCACCATCCCGAGCCAGACGAAAACAGCCGCGGCGGCCACGGCCGCCGAAGTGTCGTTCATGCGCGGTGCGCCTCTCTCGTGTGATCGTTTCCCGTCGCGGCGGGCGCGGTTTCCGTGTGCGTGCGCCGTGCGTCGGACGCGTCCGCAGGCCTGGTCCCGCCGCCGTGGGCATCGGCTCTACTGGGCGAGCCAGAGATCCGGGCCGAAGACCTCGTAGTGGATCCTCTCGGCAGGCACGCCGCACCGCAGCAGGTCGCCACGCACCGCCCGCATGAACGGCAGCGGCCCGCACAGGTAGGCGGTCAGGTCGGCCGGGAGGTGCAGGCTGCTCACGTCGGCTTGGCCGGCCGCGGCCTCTGAGGCCTGGTCGCCGGGCACCTCGTACCACAGGTGGTGCCGGGCGTTGGGCAGGGCCCGCACCAGGCCGAGCTGCTCCGCGCGGTGTGCGTGGTCGGCGGGGGAGCGGTCGGCGTGGATCGTGACGACCGGGCGGGTGGAGCCGGTGGAGGCCAGGTGGTCGAGCATGGCCAGCATGGGGGTGTTGCCGATCCCCGCGGATGCCAGCAGGAGTGGGCCGTCGCCCGCGGGCAGGACCAGGTCTCCGAACGGTGCCGACAATGTGAGCCTGTCGCCGGGCTGTGCGTGTTCGTGGAGCCACGTCGAGACCTCGCCGTCCGGCCTCGCCTCGTCGCGGACGCGCTTGACGCTGATACGCCAGTTCTGCCGACCGGGTGCGGAGGAGAGGCTGTACTGGCGGATCTGCCGGGCCCCGTCAGGGAGTCCGACCTGGACGCTGACGTACTGGCCCGGTCGGAAGGGGGCAGCCGGGCGCCCGTCGGCGGGCCGCAGGAGGAGGGAGACGACATCGGACGTCTCCTGGCGGCGCTCGGCAATCTCCATGCGCTGCCAGACCTCGCCGTCCGCGGTGCCCGCCTCCTGGTACAGGCGCGCCTCGATGGCGATCAGCGCGTTGGCCATGAGCCAGTAGACCTCGTCCCAGGCTGCGGCGACCTCGTCGGTGACCGCGTCGCCGAGTACCTCGGTTATCGCGGCGAAGAGATGGCGGTGGACGATCTTGTACTGGCCGGAGGTGATGCCGAGTGAGGCGTGTTTGTTCGCGATCCGCGCGAGCATCGCGTCGGGGCGGGTGTCCGGCTTCTCCAGCAGCAGGCTCGCGAACGCTGCGATGGAGCCGGCCAGCGCCTTCTGCTGATCCCCGCTGGCCTGGTTGCCGCGGTTGAACAGGTCCCGCAGCAGCTCGGGCTGGGCCTCGAACAGCTTGCTGTAGAACAGGTCGGTGATGTTCCCGATGGCGGCTCCGACCGCCGGAAGGGTGGCCCGGACGACGGGGACAGACTGTTCGGAGAGCACTGGGACTCCTAATAGGTAAATGAGCTTCGCATTTTGAGGCGTGTGTGGCCGCACCCCAGGGAGCGTGACTACCGTGGCGACCGGGGTGGGTGCCAGGGCATGGCTCTATTGCGGGGGAGGGCCGGCCAGAGCGATCAGCACCGGCCCGGTGGGCGAGGTGACGAGGTCGGCCACGGTCAGCGGATCGAGCGTGGCGTAGAACGCATCCTGGGCGTCGCGCAGTGCGCGCCGCAGGCGGCAGGCCCCGCGCAGGGGGCACGGTGGGTCGTCGCAGGAGACGACCTCGCCCTCGCCCTCGAGTTCGCGCACCAGCCAGCCCACCGAGGCTCGCCTGCCGAGGCTGGTCAAGGCGAGACCGCCGCCGCGGCCGCGCCGGGCCTCGACCACGCCCAGGTGTTGCAGGCGCGTGATCGCCTTCGCCGCGTGGGTGTGCCGTACGTCCATGGCCTCGGCCACCTCGCGGGTGGTGAGCACCTCGTCGTCGGCGCAGACCGCCAGACGCATCACGGAACGCAGCGCCAGGTCGGTGAACTTCGTCAGTCTCACAGCCCGGACGCTAGCAAATACGAATGCTAGATTCTTGTTTGATGAATGGTGTGACGGTGTGGAGTGCGTCACGGGCGGCGGCGTCCGGCGATTCTCCGGCGTTCCCCCGGCACAGGGCCGGCCATGCCGGCGACGGAGAAGGCAAGGCGAGATCGGATGGTGGCAGTGACTGTGGCAGACGGCGACTCCCCGGACCCGGCCGACGGGGCGCCGGTGCCTCGGATTCTGTTCGACACCGCGGCGCTGGAGGCGCTCGGCCCGGCATCGACGGGCGCGGTGTGGAGGCTGTCCGAGCCCGGCCGGCAGATCGACGCCAATATCGTCCGGATCCTGTCCGAGCAGCGCGTCGAAGCCCATGCCGAGCCGGACCTGGACGTACTCCTGCTGGTCGTGGCGGGAGACGGCACCCTGCTCACCCCGGAGGGACCGCACACTCTGGGCGAAGGCAGCCTGGTCTGGCTGCCCCACGGCTCCACCCGCGGCCTGGAGGCGGGCAAGAGCGGTATGTCGTACCTGACCGTTCACCGCCGCCGGCCCGGCATGCGGATCCAGTCCGCCGCCAGCCGGGATCGTGGGCACGGCAGGCCGCGCCCCTGAACCGCGGGCATGCCGAACAGGGCGTCGAATATTCCCTGCCCTGGCGGTCGTTGGACGTGCAGACTCGTCCCATGGCGGACATGCGCGTATTCCTGGACGCGGTCGGTAGCTGGGCGGCGGGCGGCCCCGGCGAACCGGCGGCTGATCTGGCTGTGCAGCTGGGGGTGCGGACGGCGGTACTGCTGGAAGGACCGAGTGACCTCGCGGCCGTCGAGGCGCTGGCCGCACGGCGTGGCCGGGACCTGGCAGCCGAGGGGGTGTGCGTCGTGCCGATGGGCGGGGCGATGAGCGTCGGCCGCTACGCCGGTCTTCTCGGGCCACCAGGTCTTGGCCTGCGCCTGGCAGGACTGTGCGACGAGCGCGAGCAGGGCTTCTACGACCGCGGCCTGCAACGGGCCCGGGCGTCGCACCGGGGTTTCTTCGTGTGTGTGGCGGACCTGGAGGACGAGCTCATCCGCGCGTTGGGCACGGCGCGGGTCGAGGAGATCATCCTGGCCGAGGGTGACCTGCGGCCCTGGCAGACCTTCTTGCACCAGCCCGCACAACTCGGTCGGCCCCGGCATCAGCAGCTGAGGCGCTTCCTCGGCACGAAGAAGGGTCGCAAGATCCGCTACGGCCGTCTCCTGGTGGAGACGCTCGACCCCGGCCAGGTACCGGCCCCGCTCGACGACCTCTTCACGAGCCTGTGACCGCGCACGAAGGCGCGGTCACGGCCGCTCAGGGCGCTCTGTCACGCCGTCCGTCCGTGTGGCCGACTGGCGCTGCGGACGGCCATCTACCGGCGACTGTGATGCGATGCGAGGGCGGGGCCTCCCGCTCCGGCCAGGTGAAGACGATGTCCGGTCAAGGAACGTGCGAACTCGTCCACGGCTGGGGGACTTTGATGGGGTGAACTAGCCCGCGCCGAGCCGCAGTTCGCCGGATCGGCCCTGTACCCGCAGCCACTCGGTGCGCTCCGGATGACGCCGTAGGCAACAGCATCTGGCCGGTCCTGCCGTGGAGGCGAGTCCTGGCAAGGTGCTCCGCCTGCCCCACCAGCACCCCTCAGGGCCTTATGACGATTCACGCACGACGAGCTCGGTGGGAAGCGTGACGTGCCGACGCGGTGACTCGGGATCGCCGATCTCCTCCATCAGGATGTGGGCGATCATGCTGCCGATCTCCTCGACGGGCTGACGCACGGTGGTGAGGGGCGGATTGCTGTGCCGGGCGATGATGGAGTCGTCGAATCCGACCACCGCCACCTCGTCGGGGACGCCCCTCCCCTGCCTGCGCAGCTCCACCAGCGCCCCGGCCGCCATGACGTCCGAGGCGACGAACACGGCGTCGAGCTCGGGGACTTGTTCAATGAGTGAACGCATCGCGGCCTCGCCGCCCTCCTCGGTGAAGTCGCCCGAGGCCACGAGTCGGTCCGTGGCCTCGTGCCCCGCCTTCTCCAGGGCCTCGCGCCAGCCTTGGAGCCTGCTGCGCGCCACATCCATGTCGAGGGGGCCGCTGATGGTGGCGACGGTCCGCCGCCCCCGCGCGAGGAGGTGGCGGACGGCCGTCGCGGCCCCGCCCGCGTTGTCGGAGTGCACGTGGCTGAGCGACTCGTCGGGGGAGCGGCGCCCGGCGAGCACCGTGGGCAGCCCCATGTCCTCCAGCAGCCCCGGCAGCGGATCGCGCTCGTGCACCGAGACCAGGAGCACCCCGTCGACGCGCCGCTCCGCCACCGACTCGGTGAGCTGGTCACGCTCGGCCTGGTCGCGTACGAGCATCAGTTGGAGCTGGGTCCGGGTCTCCGCGAGGGCGGTGCTGACCCCGCGGATCACCGCCGAGAAGTAGGGCTCCGAGCCCAGTCTGCTCTCCGACTCGGGGATGACCAGGGCCACGGAGTTCGTCCGGCTCGTCACCAGCCCCCGGGCAACCGAGTTGGGTACGTAGTTCAGCTCGGCGATGGCGGCGAGGACGGCGGCCCTGGCTTTGTCACTGACGAGCTCCGAGCCGTTGATGACTCGTGAAACCGTGGTGCGTCCGACGCCGGCGCGCGCGGCCACGGTCTTGATGGTCGGGCGTTGCCTGCCCCCCATGACGCCTCCCTCGCTTCCGCGCTGCCCAGACGGCTTTCACCTGCGCATTGTGCCAGACCGCCGCAGCGCGTCCGCCGGGTCCGAGCTCGGGGGCGGGACATCTTCCCGCAACGAAGTGGATTCAACTTCTTGACAGACCCCTTTCGCGGCGGCCAGGCTTCGGGCTCCTGAGTGGGCACGTTCCCATCGCCGTTTGGGAACGTTCCCACCGGACAAATGGGGCCTGCGGATCGGACCGTGGGTCTCGAACTCCGGTGCGTCAGCGCCGCCGCTAGGAGGACGAAATGGACAACTCCCGAAGGAAGTTGCGTACGAGAGTCTTGGCCGCCGTGTCGGCCGCCTCGGCTCTCGGGCTGGTCGTGGGCTGCGGGGGCAGCAGCGACGGGGGGACCGGCGGGGGAAAGAAGGACGGCAAGGTCACCATCACCATGGGCCTGTTCGGCGTCATGGGCTTCAAGGAGACCGGTCTGCTCGACAAGTACATGAAGGAACACCCGAACGTCGTCATCAAGGCGGACGTCGCGGGCGACGAGCAGACCTATTACACCGCCCTGCAGACCCACTTGGCCGCAGGCAGCGGGCTGAAGGACATCCAGGGCATAGAAATTGGTAGGGCCAAGGAACTGTCCGACACCCAGAAGGACAAGTTCGTCGATCTGGCCGGTGTGGCCGGGACGGACCACTTCCTTCCGTGGAAGCAGAGCCAGGTCACCACCGCGGACAAGAAGGTCATCGGCCTCGGCACCGACATCGGCCCGATGGCGGTCTGCTACCGCAAGGACCTCTTCGAACAGGCCGGCCTGCCCACCGACCGCGAGGAGGTCGCCAAGCTGTGGGACGGCGACTGGTCGAAGTACGTCGCCACTGGCAAGCGGTTCAAGGAGAACTCGAAGGCCGACAAGGTCGCCTACATGGACAGCTCCAGCGGACTGTTCAACGCCATGATCTACGGCAACTCCCAGCAGTTCTACGACAAGCAGGGTGAGCTGATCTACAAGACCAACCCTGTCGTGAAGGACGCGTGGAAGCTGGCCTCCGAGGCGGCCACGTCCGATCTGACCGCGAAGCTCCGCCAGTTCCAGCCCGGTTGGGACCCCGGCCTGGCCAACAGCACCTTCGCCACCACCGTCTGCCCGGCATGGATGCTCGCCCACATCAGCGAGAAGGCGGGCCCGAAGAACAAGGGCAAGTGGGACGTCGCCAAGGCTCCCAAGGGCGCCAACTGGGGCGGAGCGTTCCTCGGCGTGATGGAGAAGAGCCCTGTCAAGAAGGAGGCGCAGGAGCTCGTGGCCTGGCTCACGGCCCCCGAGCAGCAGGCCTACCTCTTCAAGGAGATCGGCAACTTCCCCTCGTCGCAGACCGCGTTGTCCCTGCCCGAAGTGGTCGATGCCAAGTCGGACTACTTCAGTGGCGCGCCCATCGGCAAGATCTTCAGCGCCGCGGCCCAGGAGATCCCCGACGAGCAGGTGCTCGGCCGTAAGGACGGCACCATCAAGGACATCTTCTCGCAGGGTCTGACCTTGATCGAGGCGCAGAACAAGAGCCCGAACGAGGCATGGGAGACCACTGACACGCGCATCGAGAAGGCCGCCGGCTGACCGATGGCCCCGTTGCCCATCTCCGCAGCATCTCGGCGCCCCATGCACTGCCTGTCTGGGCCGCCGGGCCCCTGCTCGCCTCTCTCACCCTCCAGGAAGGACGCCTTCCGGTGGCCATCTCCACCTCGACACCCCCACACGGTGCGGCCGGCACCGCCCCGCCGGCCGGGACCGGCGGGGACCGTCAGCGGCGCCGTACGCTGCTGCACCGCATCGACCTGAGGGGCGCCCCGTACGCCTTCGTCGCCCCGTTCTTCATCGTCTTCGCCGCCTTCAGCTTCTACCCGCTCATCTACACCTCGTGGATCTCGCTGCACCGCGTCGAACTGTCGACCCTGAACCTCATGGAGTGGGTCGGCTTCGACAACTACACGGCGCTGTGGGACGACGACCGCTTCTGGAACGCGCTGCTCAACACCATCACCATCGGCGTGCTGTCCACCGTGCCGCAGCTGCTGATGGCGCTCGGGCTGGCACACCTGCTCAACTACCGGCTGCGCGGCTCGACGTTCTTCCGCGTCGCCGCCCTGACGCCGTACGCCACGTCGGTGGGCGCCGCGGCCCTCGTGTTCACGATGCTCTTCGAACGCGACTTCGGCATGATCAACTGGATGCTGAACCTGGTCGGTGTCGACAACATCGACTGGGAGAACAACAAGTGGGCCGCACAGACGGCGATTTCCTCGATCGTCATCTGGCGCTGGACCGGCTACAACGCCCTGCTCTATCTCGCCGCGATGCAGGCGATCCCGCGCGACCGGTACGAGGCCGCGGCCATCGACGGCGCCTCGCGGTGGCAGCAGTTCCTGACGGTCACCGTCCCCGGCATCCGCTCCACCATCGTGTTCACCATCGTCCTGTCCACGATCGGCGCCACCCAGCTCTTCGGTGAGCCCCTGATCTTCGGCCAGGGCCCCAACGGCATCACCGGGGGCGCGGACAACCAGTACCAGACGCTGGGTCTGCTGCTGTACGAGGAGGGCTGGAAGAACTACCAGATGGGCCGGGCCGCCACGGTCGCCTGGGCGATGTTCCTGCTGCTCATTGTCGTGTTCGTCGTCCAACGAGTCGTCAAGCGCGTCCTGGCGCGCAAGGCCTGACCGGGAGGTTTCCATGACCACAGACAGCATCCCGGTCCGGACGGCGGACGCGCGCCCCGGGACCGAGCGGAACGCCCGCAAGACCACCCCGTCCGGCGGACGACGCCGAGGACTGTTCCGGCACCCGGGCGCCGGACGACAGCACCACGCGGGTCCCGTCGCCTACATCCTCCTGGGAATCGCGGCGCTGTTCTCGCTCTTCCCGCTCTACTGGACGATGGTGGCGGCGTCGACCGACAACACGCGTGTCACCCAGACGCCTCCGCCGTTCCTGCCGGGACCCCACCTGCTGGAGAACCTCGGCAAGGCCTGGCAGGACGCGGCGCTGGGCAAGGCCATGCTCAACAGTCTGATCGTGGCCGGCGTGATCGCCTTGTCCACGGTGCTGTTCGCCACCCTGGCCGGCTTCGCGTTCGCCAAACTCCGCTTCAAGGGCCGCAACATCCTGCTGATGCTGGTGATCGGCACGATGATGGTGCCGCCGCAGCTCGGCGTCGTACCGCTGTTCATGATGATGACCGAACTGGGCTGGGGCCAGAAGCTGCCCGCCGTCATCTTCCCCACGCTCGTCAGCGCCGTCGGTGTGTTCTTCATGCGCCAGTACCTGTCCGAGGCGTTGCCCGACGAACTCGTCGAGGCCGGGCGCGTGGACGGTGCGCACTCCCTGCGCATCTTCTGGAGCATCGTGCTGCCGATCGCCCGGCCTCCCATGGCCGTGCTGTTCATGATCACGTTCGTGCACGCCTGGAACGACTTCTTCTGGCCCTTCATCGTGCTCGACATGACCAATCCGACGGTGCCCGTCGCCCTCACCCAGCTCAGCGCGGGATACGTGCGCGACCAGTCGCTGATCATGGCGGGCGCGCTCCTCGGCACGCTGCCCCTGCTCGCCCTGTTCATCGTCTTCGGCCGTCAGATCGTCGGCGGCATCATGCAGGGAGCGGTCAAGGGATGAGCACCCTGCCGTTCCCCCGATGCCGAGGCCCATCGACGCCGGCCACCCCGCTTCGCCGCTCCCGCCCCGCCTCGCAGTCCATCTGGAAGGACCCACGTGACCACCACCGCAGCCCGACCTGTCGCGCCCGCCCCGGAGAACACCGCCGCCCTCAGGTTCCCGCAGGGATTCACCTGGGGCACGGCGACCGCCGCGTACCAGATCGAGGGTGCCGCCGCCGAGGACGGACGTACCCCTTCCATCTGGGACACCTACTCGCACACGCCCGGCAGGGTGCGCAACGGTGACACCGGTGACGTCGCCACCGACCACTACCACCGCTGGCGCGAAGACATCGCGATCATGGCCGATCTGGGCGTCAGCGCCTACCGGTTCTCCGTGTCGTGGCCGCGCGTGCAGCCGACCGGCCGGGGCCCGGCCGTCGAGAAGGGGCTCGACTTCTACCGCGCCCTGACCGACGCACTGCTGGAGAAGGGCATCGAACCGGTCGTCACCCTCTACCACTGGGACCTGCCCCAGGAGCTGGAGGACGCGGGTGGCTGGCCGGAGCGCGCCACCGCCGACCGGTTCGCCGACTACGCGACGCTGGCGGCCCGCGCGCTGGGGGACCGGGTGAAGACCTGGATCACCCTCAACGAGCCCTGGTGCAGCGCCTTCCTCGGATACGGCTCGGGTGTCCACGCGCCCGGGCGCACCGACCCGGTCGCGGCCCTGCGCGCGGCGCACCACCTCAACCTCGCCCATGGCAAGGCCGTTCAGGCGCTGCGCGCCGAACTGCCCGCCCGGGCGCAGGCGTCCATCACGCTCAACATCCACCACGTCCGCGCGCTGACCGAGGCCGCCGAGGACCTCGACGCGGCCCGCCGGATCGACGCACTGGCCAACCGCGTCTTCACCGGCCCTGTGCTCGAAGGCCAGTACCCCCAGGATCTCCTCCAGGACACGGCGAGCCTGACCGACTGGTCCTTCGTACGGGACGGCGACACCGCCACGATCCACCAGCCGCTGGACTTCCTGGGCGTCAACTACTACACACCCACGCTCGTTTCCGCCGCCACCGGCGAGGCCAGCCACGGCTCCGACGGCCATGGGCAGAGCGAGCACAGCCCCTGGCCGGGCGCCGACAAGGTCGCCTTCCACCGCCCGCCGGGCCGTACCACCGCGATGGGCTGGGCGGTCGACCCCAGCGGCCTGTACGACCTGCTGATGCGACTGAAGACCGACTTCCCCGCGATGCCTCTGATGATCACCGAGAACGGGGCCGCGTTCGACGACTACGTGAACCCCCAGGGCGAGGTGGCCGACCCCGAACGCATCGACTACCTCCACGGCCATCTGTCGGCCGTGCACCGCGCGATCGGCGCCGGCGTCGACGTGAGGGGTTACTTCCTGTGGTCCCTGCTGGACAACTTCGAATGGGGCTACGGCTACAGCAAGCGCTTCGGTGCCGTCTACGTCGACTACCCGACCGGCAAGCGCATCCCCAAAGCCAGCGCGCGGTGGTACGCCGACGTGGCCCGCACCGGCATTGTGCCGGAGGGGAGCGGCGGGAACCACTGAGCGAGAAGGAGTGCCGCATGGCCGGCCGGGCCATTGAGGCCCTCGCCACGGAGCGGCCTCCGAGCGGCAGCGCCCCTGCCGCTCGGAGACGCTCCGTGTCGGCCTTCGACTGATCCAACTCGCGGCGTAGCCGGTATCGCGGACGAGTACGACGGCCGACTCTGGCGGATAGTCGAGCCGCCGCCGTTGAGGAACAGATACGCCTCCGTGGCGGGCGGGCGGTCCGCAGGCTGCCACAGCCCCGCGTCGGAGTCTCGCGGGTATCTGGCTCAGCACCTGGTGCCGGCCCCAGTCAGCCTTCGCGGGACAGCCCTTGGCCGTGACTCGGTTCTCCTTCGACTGCGTGAACGCAAGGGCGGGGTCGTGCAGTCGGCGACGCGCGGCTTTGAAAGTCCTCGCCGGTGAAGGTGGCGGTCAGCCGTCCGTCCGTCAGGGCCACCTCCACGCCCGCCCCGCTCGCCGTCGCTTCGGCGAAGGCGGCGGGTGGGGTGTGGTCCAGCAGTAGGACGAAGTGCAGCGCGAACGGCGGACGGTCCTCGTACGGGATGCCGTCGGCGTCGAGCTGGAAGTTCGCGGCCCAGGCCGCCTGACATAGCACCGAGACGAACAGTCCCAGGAACTCCGCGCCGAGCAGGTCGTCGGCGTCGTCGATCAGGACGGCGACATCTCGGTTGCCGTGCCCGGGGCCGTGCCAGTCGTGGAGGCAGTCCACCAGCGCGTCCCAGTTGTGGCCGAAGTATCCGAGGAAGGACAGCTCCCGGGCGAAGGCACGGAACAGCGAAGCCGGTTGGAGCAGCTCTCGGCCATCCAGTCGGAAGGGGATCCCACCCTGCTTCTGGAGCGCGGCTGTTTCGGCGGTCACCCACGGGTCGTTGCTGGCGGTGAAGACAACCCAGGGTGGTCTGCGCGCGGCGAGGGTGGGCGCATTCATGAGGGGGATCCTCGCACGGGGTCACACCATCTGCGCTGACCTCCTGAGTACCGGGCCGGTCGCGGAACGTCGCGCCGTAAAGCGTGTCGTTCCCGGCCGTAACCCGGGTGCTGCCCGCCACGAGCCGATCGCTCCAGTTGATCCCTGGGGCAGCCCGGCTGCACCGGCTGTCCGGCTAGGCGAACGCGTCCGCTCCTCGTTCCACCCACACTCGAAGGTGGGAGGGGTGCTCGGCATCCATGTGTACGGTGTTCGCTGCTATGGCGGTCCGGCGGGCTGTTGCCTCCGGTTCGCCGGTGTTGGTGTTGATGTCGAAACGGGGGAAGTTGCTGGAGGAGACGTCGAGCCGGATGCGGTGGCCGGCGGCGAAGCGGTTCGCCGTGTCGGGGGCGATGACCTCGATCTCGTACACCGTGCCCGGAGTGAGCAACTCCGGCTTCTCGTAGGAACGGTGGAAGCGGCAGCGGGCGATGCCGTCGGTGAGGTTCATGGCGAAGCCGTGCGGATAGTCGGCGTTGGGCGGGTGGACGTCGATCAGCTTGATGGTGAAGTCGGTGTCCTGGGCCGTGGTCGAGATGTGGAGCCTTGCCGACACGGGGCCGGCCAGTACCAGGTCATGCTCGAGTGGCGGGGTGCTCAGGCTGATCACGTCCGGGCGGGAGTCCAGCGGCAGGTACGGTGCGCGCGCCCCGTACACCCGGGCGTCCGGGGCGTTCTGGTCGTATGCCCCGCCCGTCATCACCGGTTCGCCCGAGGTGACTTGGCCTCCCATGGTGGGGACCGGCCGGCGCGGGTCGAAGTCGTAGGTCACCGATGCGGCGGCCACGGTGGGCGGGGAGAGGGTGAGGGCGCCTGCGGCGGTGAAGTACAGGGCGACAGGGGCCGTCGACGCCGGCGGCCACCGGGTGTCGGTGCGCCATGCGCCGCCGTGCCGCATCCGCCCGGCCGCATCCCTTCGGCCGTCGCCGCCGCCCATCAGGAAGTACTGGACGGCGGGGAGATCTCCGCTCCCCGGATTCCCCTCGTCCTCCCGGCCCAGCGCCCGGTCGAACCAGCGGCGGCGGAACTCCAGGTACGACGGGGCGAGGTTGCCGTCCAGTGTCGCGCGCGGTCCGAAGTCCACGTCTCCGGCGTACGTCTCGCAGCGGTGCCCGTGTGTCCACGGGCCCATGACGAGGTAGGAAGGTGCCGACTTCAGCTCCCGCAGGGCGGTGAAGTTCTCGATGGTGGAGCGGACGTAGGGGTCGTACCAGCTGCCCATGTGCAGGCTCGGCGCGTCCGGGAAGCGCCCGTAGAAGCCCCGCCCGTAGATCGCCGGGTTGCGGTAATAGTCCCCGAAGGTGTCCTGGCGCCACTGCTGCAGCAGGAAGTCCTCGTACGCCGGCAGGTGCCGCAGCGGCGTGCAGCCCGGCCGCCACGGCATCGCACCGAACCAGCCCCTCGCGTCGACCCGCAGCAGCTGCTCGGCCAGCACAGAGTCCGCCGCTGCCTCCGGACTGTGCACCGCATGCCGCAGTGCCCAGGTCACCTGCTTCAGCTCGAAGGCGCCGCCCATCCGCATCCCCGCGTCGTACGCGCAGGAGAAACCGCCCGAGTCCTGGAACATGGCGGCCAGTCCCGTCGCCCTCTCGGCGGCTGCGGCTGCCTGGACATGGGCGGAGTAGGACACCCCCGTCATCACGACCCTGCCGTCACACCACGGCTGGTTCCTGAGCCAGGCGATGGTGTCCGCCCCGTCCGGGCCCTCGCCGAGGTACTTCACGAACGTTCCCTCGGAGTCGCCGCGGCCCCGGCAGTCCTGCCGTACGACGTGGTACTGGGCGTCGGTGAAGTGCCGGGCGATGTCCTCGGGTTGCGGGACCGGCGCATCGCTGCGGTCCTGGTCCGAGCCGCGCTGCCGGCGCCGGCCGTACGGGGTGCGCTCGAGGAGCACGGGAAGCGCGGTCGCCTCCGGTTCGGGTGAGGCGGAGTACAGGTCGGCGGCGAGATGGATGCCGTCCCGCATGGGGATGCGCAGGGTGCGGCGCCACAGGGCGCCGTCCTGGAGGGGTTCGGGCCGACAGGTGTGGGAGGTGTCGTACGAGGTCATTCCCGTGACGCTAAGCAGTGGCTCACCTCATGGCGATCACTTGACGTCATCAGGTCAACTGTTCCGTCGGACGGTGACGGGATCGGACACGGGACCTACTGTGCAGCGCAACCCGGCAACACGCCGCGTGCCTCGCGACGGATCGTGCGCGGTTCCGGGTCCCTGCTTCCCACACAACGCTCGCCACGCGGCCGCGTCGTGCCCTCGTTCACCGTCCTCACAGGAGGCCGCCATGACCACACCTGCCCAACGCCCCCAGGAGGTGCAGGCCCCGGAGCCCGACGAGGGGGGCCGTGGCTCCAGGCTCCTCGACCTGGTCGAGCGCGCGGGAAACGCACTTCCGCATCCGTTCTGGCTGTTCTGGATCCTGTGCGGGGTGGTCGCCCTCGTCAGCTCGGCGCTGAACGCCTCCGGCCTGCGGGTCGAGGACCCCTCCTCGGGTGACCTGGTCGGCGTACGCAGCGCTCTTTCGGCGGACGCCGTACGGGACCTGATCACCGGCGCCGAGGAATCCTTCGTCACCTTCGGCCCGCTCGGCACCGTGCTCATGGTGATGCTGGGTGTCGCGGTCGCCGAGCGGTCGGGACTCTTCGAGGCACTGGCCCGCCGCATGCTGTCCGGCCTGTCCCCGCGCACGGTCGTCCTGGGCGTGGCCCTGGGCGGCGTACTGGGCAAGTTCCTGTCCGACTCCGCGTACGTGGTCCTCATCCCGCTCGGGGCGGTGGCCTTCCGCGCCGTGGGCCGCTCTCCCATGCTCGGCATGATCGTCGCGTTCGTCTCCATCAACGCCGCGGGTGACGCCAACCCGTTGATCGCGCCCGGGGACGCGCTGTTCGCCTCCGTGGCCACCGAGGCCGCGCAGCTCGTCGACAAGGGCGTGGTGGTCCGCGCGACGGACAACATGTACTTCACCACCGTCTCGGCGTTCGTGCTGGCCGGCACCATCGCCCTGGTCGTGGACAAGATCCTCGCCAAGCGCGAGCACCATTTGACCCCCGACGCAGACTTGGAGGCCGCCGCGGCACAGCGGGTCGTCGCCGCGGAGGTCGACGACGCCACCGAGGTGCGGGCCCTGAAACTGACCGGGCTGGCCGTGCTCGGCTACGCCACGCTGATCGTGCTGGCGATGCTGCCCGCCTCGTCACCGCTGCGCGGCGAGGGGGGCGCGATCGTGGAGTCCACCTTCATGAACGCCATCGCCGTCTTCCTCACCGTCTTCTTCCTGCTGATCGGCGCCGTGTACGGGCGGCTCACCGGGCGGATCAGGGGGAGTCGCGCGATACCGGAGTTCATGGCCGAGGGAGTGCGCTCCATCGCACCGCTGCTGGTGCTCTTCTTCGCCGTGTCGCAGTTCCTCGCCCTGTTCAAGTGGACCAACATCGCCACCGTCGTCGCCGTCGAAGGCGCGGACTTCCTCAAGCAGCTCGGCGCGCCCACGCTGGTGCTGTTCTCGCTGCTGATCGTCGCGGTCGCCCTGATGAACCTCCTCATCACCTCCGGCTCCGCCCTGTGGACGCTGGTGGCCCCGGCACTGGTGCCGATGCTCATGCTGCTCGGCACAAGCCCGGCCACCACCATGGCGCTCTACCGCATCGCCGACTCCTGCACGAACTCCATCACCCCGATGAGTACGTCGTTCATGCTCTGTGTCGGCTACCTGCAGACGCTGCGTCGCAAGGCCGGCATCGGCACCCTGGTCTCCTTCACCCTGCCCCTCGCCATGATCATGCTGGTGGTCTGGGTACTGCTGTTCTTCGCCTGGTACCTGCTGGGCATCCCGCTCGGCCCGGGCGCACCCGTACGGTGAACTCCGCCGTACGCTGACGGCGTGAGCATCGTCCTCGACCTCGGAGGGCTCGGCCCCGCGGACCTCGCGGTCGGGCCCTCCGCGCTGTCGGAACTGATGGCGAGCCTGCACGTGCTCGCCGAACCCGAGCACCACCCGGAGGCCGTCGGCTGGACGGCCCGCGCCGCCGCGGCGGGACCGGAGCTGCGCGACGAGTTGTCCGTGTTCGCTCCGCTGTGGGCACGCTTCCGCTGCCGCCTGTTCTTTCCCCGTATCGTGCCGCTCACGGCGAACCTGGACGAAGAACTGGCAGCAATAGGGGAGTTGCCGAAGGGGGACTTCCTCGAGCTGGTGGCGCCCGGAGTCCTCGGCACCAGCGCGCAGCCCGTGCCGCAGGCCCGCGAGCTGCGGCCCGGCACCGCCGCCGCGGAGGACTACACACGCCGCTGCCTGCGCCGCTCCTACGCCCGCGGTGAGCTGGCGCGGCAGCTGGTGGCGGCGCCGTTGGAGCTGCGGGACCGGCTGCTGGAGGTGCTGCGGGCCGCAGACACCGCCTTCTTCGCCGAGGACTGGCGCACCCTGCGGCCGGCACTGGAGGACCACGCGCGGGAGGTACGTCGCCGGCTGACGGCCCGGCCGCCCGCGGAGGTGCTCGCCGAACTGCTGCCGACCGCGGCCCGGGTGGGGCCGGGGGAGCGGATACGGCTGGACAAGCTGCAGATCGACGAAGTGAAGGTGGCCCCGCGCCCTCTCGTCCTCGTCCCGTCCGCGCGGGTGTGGCCGCATCTGACCGTCAAGAACGAGCACCCGTCGTGCGTGGTGGTGCAGTACGCGGCGCGTGGCGCAGCCCCGGCCGGACAGCTGACCCTGCGGGATCTGCACCACCGGCTGATGGCGCTGACCTCGCCCGCCCGGATGGAGCTGTGCCGCCATCTGCTGGGCGAGCCCATCACCACCTCGGAACTCGCCGCCCGGCTGGGCTCCAGCGAACCACAGGTCTCCCGCGCCCTGCGCACCCTGCGCGACGCGGGCCTGGTGCGCTCCACCCGAGACGGCAAACTGGTGCGGCACCGGCTCGCCACGGACGTCATCCAGCGACTGGGCCACGATGTCCTCGCCACCGTGGCACGGTGAACCGAACGAGGAAAACCCTGGCCGTCTCCGGCGCCCGGTCGGGCGGATCCTGGAAGAGGCAGACCACCGGGTCACGAGCATCGGCGTCGACGGGGTGGCCACCTGTCCGCCGGCCCTCATCGACCCCGGCTCCGACACCCGCATGATCTCCGGCGCGGGTCATCCTCCGCCGCCCGGAGAGGTGCTCCTGCTGTACACCGACGATCTGGTCGAACACCGCCGGACGGACACCGATGCCTCGCTGCGGCGCGCGTTCTGGTGCACGGACTCACCGAGGACGACGTGCCCCTGTCGCCGCCGGCCTGCGGGCCGCACCACTCGGGCTGGGGGACGGCGGGACAGGTTCCCGGCTCAGAGCTTCCTTGCGTCCCACCGGCCCGTGTTGGGGTGGTTGCCTCGGGGTGGTGCCCTACTGCCGCGCGGAGAGCTTCGCTTCGAGCCGGTTCAGGGTGCGGTTCAGGGTGCGGGGGACGTGCATCTGGGTGATCCCCAGTTCCTCACCGCCGTGCCTCAGTGGCACGCATGCAGGTGAGGGCGGCTATAAGTCGGATAGTTCAGGGCAGGTGAAACAAATGGCCGAACTTTCACAGCTGTTGCAACAGACCATGCGACGCAGGCACCTGAACGCACAGGACCTCGCCGACCGTACCGGCATTCGCACCCCGCGGATCCGCGTCTTCGCCGCGGACGGCGCCCACGGTCCCGTGCGGCCCACCCCGGAGGAACTGTCGGAGCTCGCCGAAGCTCTGGAACTGCCCTTGCTGGATGTCCAGGAAGCCGCCCGCACCGCTGCACCGGCGCCGGCCTGACGGCTGCCGCGGGACTCCCCCGTCACGCCGCAGGCCCGAGACCTCGGGCGTGGCGGATTCGGGACGTGATCACTTTCCCCCCGGCCGGGTTGGCCGGGGGCAGCGGCATGGCCTTGCTGCCCCAGCCACCGTCATGACGGCCGAGGCCGACTGCCTGCGGCATGAAGGCGAGGCGCTCCAGCGCGGCCCACGCACATGCCCCGCATGCCCGCCACGTCCCAAGGCGGCATCATGCAACCAGTGATGCAGGACATCAGGCTCTGCCCCGGCTGCGCAGAACACCCAAGGACATGATCCGCCCCATGCTCTGCCTCCGCTGGGCCGGTCGCCCAGCCAGGCAGCTGCCCGTGCACCAGGGATGGAGGTTCGCCGGGCCAGGAAGACTGGAGTGAGCGAGCCCCCTACACAGCGCCGTGCCGGGGTCGGTTGAGGATGCGGGGTGGGGGAGAACTCCTGTGAACGATCAGGACCGGGTTGGCGGGCAGATGCTGGCCGGTCTGCTGGCCTCGAGCCAGCTGATACCCCTGGAGTGGTTGCCGGCCAAAACGGTCGAGCATGCGGCGTCCGCAGGTTTCACGCAGGCGTTGATCTATCTGGCGGACCTGCAGCGCGAGACGCTGCATCTGCTGACCGGGCAGGGACTGGACGCAGCAGGTGAGCCCGGCGGTGAGGAAGCCGGGATCAACATCGAGGGCACGCTGCCGGGCCGGGCCTACCAGTACGGGCAGATACTGCACGGTGGCCGCTCGGATCCCGAAGATCAGCAGTGGTGGGTGCCGTTGCTCAACGGCACCGAGCGCCTGGGCGTACTGCGACTCACGACGCAGGCGGACGACGCGCGCACGCGCGAGAACATGGAACTGCTGGCCTCCCTGCTCGCACTGATCATCGTGAGCAAACGGCAGAGCAGCGATTCCTACGCCCGGCTGATGCGCACCGAACCGCTGAACATCGCCGCCGAGATGCAATGGCACCTGATGCCGCCTCCCACCTACGCCGACAGCCGCGTGGCGATCTCCGCCGCGATGGAGCCTGCGCACCACGTGAGCGGCGACGCCTATGACTACGCCACCGCCGCCTCGGTGGTGCCCATCTCGATCTTCGACGCGATGGGCCACGGCACCGCTACCGGCCTGACCGCGGCTCTGGCCATGGGGACCTGCCGCAACACACGCCGCCAGGGCGGGAGCCTGCTCGACATCGGCGAAGCGGTCGAGATCGCGCTGATCAAGCAATACGACAGGACGCGATACGTCACCGGCATCCTCGCCGATCTGGACACCGGCACCGGAGTCCTGACGCGGGTCAACCGAGGCCACCTGCCGCCGGTACTCATCCGTGACGGCCGCTCCAGCAGCCAACTGAAATGCAAACCCGCACACCCGATGGGCACGGCACTGGGGCTGGAAGCCACCATGTGCCGTGAACGGCTGGAACCCGGTGACCGCATCGTGTTCTACACCGACGGCATCACCGAAGGCCGCGGCAGCGGCGATACCGAACTCGGTGTGGAACGCTTCACCGACTTCCTGATCCGCCACCACGCCGACGGACTGCCCGTCCCCGAAACCCTGCGCCGCCTCATCCACACCCTCCTCGACTACCACGACGGACAGCTCCAGGACGATGCCACCATCCTGATCTGCCAATGGCTCGGCCCCGCCGATGGCCCCGTGCCAGACGAGACGGACCGCACCTGAAGCCGCCCTTCCAATCCGTCCGCCGGCAGGTCCGTCGGTCGGCGGGACCTCAGTTGGAAGCAGTGGCCGATAGCTGACAACTGATCAGCAGGTAGCCCGGCAAGGCGCCCGACGTGTGGAGCACGATGTCGTCGAGCTCCACCGGAATCACACCAGCAACTGTCCAGCTCATCCCGGCGGAGGGGAACGAGGTTCACCGCTTCCGTGTCCGCAGAACATTGTCCCCGTAGGTGACGGTCTTGGCGGCCTCTCCGCGCCAAGTCCCCAGGTGAGCGCGGGGTGCGTGGCAATCCAGCAGGCCGGCCCCGTCAAGTCGCCTGCATGTCTGCGGGTTGGCGATCACCGTCCAGGGGCATCAGGACTGGGCAGGACCGGCCGCCCAAGATTTGGCGCGGTCCCGGAGCGGCCAGGCCACGGGCATGCCGGGTGTCCTAGGAGGGGAAGTGATCCGCCATGCGTACGCATCGGCGTACCCATCGGCGTTCCGTACGAGTGGAGTATCTGCTGCCCGATGAGGCCACCTCGGCCGGACTGGCGCGGAGGCTGACCTCAGCGTTTCTCGCCCGGCCTCGCCACCGGATGGCGCCGGTGCATGCCGAGCAGATCGACGACGCGACGCTCATCGTGTCCGAACTGGTCGCCAACGCCACCCGGCACGGCCACGGTGGCTGCCGCCTGCGCCTGTGGGTGGCCGATGGGCAGGTGACCGTCGAGGTCTCCGACGACAGTCCGGCACGGCCCCGTCTACGGCCACCCGTGGCCGACGCCGAGAGCGGGCGGGGCCTGGCCATGGTGCGGTGCCTGGCCGAGCGCTTCGACGTCACTCCGGTCACCGGGGGCGGCAAGCGGGTACGCGCGGTCCTGGCCGTCTGACGCTGCACCCAAGTCCGGTCGACCGCCGAGGGCAGCGCCGGGCTCCTGGAAGACGAAGCAACCGTCAACCTATTGGGTGGCAGGAGCGGCAGGTGGGGCTCATGCCCCGCCCCCGCCTACGAGCCGACCCCCGGCGATCAGGCGCAGGTCCTCGGCAAGGTCGTCGGCGTGCTCCGCCTGCTCCAGAACTGCGCGGCCTTCACGACAGGCCGCCAGGACGTCGTACCGTCCGGCTGCTCAGTGCGCGGTGAGTCCGCCGTCGACCACAAGCTCCGAACCGGTGACGAACGAGGAGTCGTCGCAGGCGAGGAAGAGGATCGCGGGTGCCACCTCGTCGGCGCGGCCGGCTCGGCGCATGGGGGTGCGTCGGATGTCCGGCTGCTGGTCGCCCTGGTCGTCCAGGAGTTCCTGAATCATCGGCGTGGCGATCACCCCGGGATGTACCGAGTTGATCCGCACTCCCTGCCGGGCGTACTCGACCGCAGCGGTCTTGCTCAACAGGCGCACCGCCCCCTTGGACGCTTGGTAAGCCGCGGCCGCGCCGCTTCCCACCAGGCCGAGCACCGACGACGTATTGATCACCGACGCGTTGCCGCTCGCCCGCAGGAGAGGCATCGCCGCCTTCATGCCGAGCCATGTGCCCTTCTGGTTCACGTCGATGACGCGGTCCCAAGCCTCCTCCCGCGTTTCCTCGATACCCGGCCAGTCCACGATGCCGGCGAGGTTCACGAGCACGTCCAGCGTTCCGAACCGGTCCCGTACGACGCTGATCACTTCGTCCCACCCCCGCGCGGAGGAGACATCGAGGCGGGCCGCGAGGACCTCCACGCCGTGGGCCTCGATCCGGTGGGTCAAGTCCCGCAGGGGACCTTCGGTGACGTCAGTGATCACTATCCGGGCGCCTTCGCGGGCGAAGAGGTCGGCGGTTGCTGTGCCGAGGCCGCCGGTCGCGCCGGTGATCAGCGCGACCTTGCCGTCAAGTCGTTGTCCTCGCATGGAAATGTTCCTTTGATTCTCGCTGATGCCGAGTGCTGTGTCGGGCTTCTCTTTGCCGCCGATGCCGATGCCGATGCCGCTGCTCGCTGCGGTGACCAGGAGGACGTTGGCGCGGCCTCCGTTACGGCGACTTCTGCTCCCGGTAGAACACGAGGTGCTCGTGGTAGAGCACTCCGTCCCGGATGTCGCCCGTCGCGGTGAACCCGGTGTCGTCGATGTAGTCCAGGTGGCTGCCGGTCACCGTGTACCGGCCCGTGTACGCGCTGCGCCGCTCGCCGCGGGCTTCGTCGTAGCGGCCGTCCGGCAGCAGCTCCTGGCGGATGTGACCGTCCGCGGTCACCCACATCCCGACCACGTCGACGTGGTCGCTCTCAGTGGTCCCTGCCATGGCGGACTCCTCTCCTCGGTTGGTGCGGTCCTTCCCGTTCCACCGAGTCTGAGCAGGTCGGCGGCCATCAACCAGGACGTGTGCTGCCTGGGTGTGGCACACCCAGGCAGCACACCGGACCGCCGCCTAGCCTGAACTCATGGACGACAACCACCTGGGAGACTTCCTGCGCTCACGCCGTGCCGGCCTGCGGCCGGAGGACGTCGGCATGGCGAGCTACGGGGCCCGCAGAGTCGCCGGACTGCGCCGCGAGGAGGTCGCCGTCCTGGCCGGAGTGAACGCCGACTACTACACCCGCCTGGAACAAGGGCGCGAGCGCAACCCCTCACCCCAGGTACTCGAAGCGCTCAGCCGCGCGCTGCGCCTCGACGCGGATACCCGCGCGCACCTGTACCGGCTGGCCGGGGCCACACCGAGCGACCGGCCTGCCGTTCACGCCGCCGAGCGGGTCAGTCCCGCGCTGCGCCAGTTGATGGACGGCTACCCGAACACACCGGCGTTCGTCATGAGCCGGACCCTGGACCTCCTCGCCGCCAACGCCCTGGCCGAAGCCCTCTACGTCCCGTTCGAGCCGGCGGACAACCTGGCCCGCATGACCTTCCTCGACCCCGCGGGCCGGCACTTCCACTCGGACTGGAACCGGGCGGCCCAGGCCACCGTCGCCAATCTGCGCCAGGCGGCCGGCTTCGAGCCGGACAACCCACGGCTGCGCGAACTCGTCCGCACCCTCACCGAGCACAGCACGGACTTCACCCGCCTCTGGAACGCCCACACCGTGCGCGGCAAGACCCAGGACGCGAAGCAATTCCTCCACCCGGACGTCGGCCCCCTCACGCTCACCTACCAGGCCTTCGACGTACGCGACGCCCCCGGCCAGCAACTCGTCATCTACCACGCCGAACCAGGCAGCCCCAGCGCCCAGGCCCTCAATCTCCTCGGCTCCATCCATGCCACCCGGCGCCAGGCCGAACCCTGGCCCCATCCCTACTGAGTTCTTCTGAGGTGCTAGGTGCTGGGTGCTGTTTGGGGTGGTTCGGATCCAGGTGGAGTCAAGCGTTTCCGTTTGGTTGGTTTGACCACCTGTCAGCGTGCGCGGGTGGAAGATCTGGGACCCGTGGCTTGGCCGCCTGAGCCGATAAGGACCGAGAGGCTCGTGCTCCGAGAGCCCGAGACCCGGGACCGTGCGGCGTTCATTGAGCTGCTCGCCTCGCTGGAGGTGCACACCTACCTCGGCGGCCCTCGGCCGCGTGACGAGCTTGAGCGCGAGATGTCCGGGGCGCCCGAGCGGTGGCCCGGGAGCTTCGTCGTTGATCTCGACGGGTCGATGATCGGCCAGATCCTGCTCAGGAGAGCAACGGAGCACCGTCGCCCGGCTGCCGTGGGGAAGGCCGATCTCGGCTACCTGTTCCTGCCGCGGGCGTGGGGATTCGGGTACGCCGCCGAGGCGTGCGCGGCGGCACTCTGCTGGCTCGCCGGCGCGCTTCCCGGCGAGCCGGTGGTGCTTGCCACCCAGACCGCCAACGTCGGCTCGATGCGTCTCGCGGCGGAGCTGGGGTTCACCGAGGTAGAGCGGTTCGAGGCATGGGGCGCCGAGCAGTGGCTCGGCATGTGGTCCCCGGTCACGCCGTCCAGTTGAGTCTGTGACGGAACCCGCCCGGGAGTACCCGCCCAGGCGTGTCGGCGGATCATGCTGCGATCGGCACGGTGAAGCAGGCCATCTGAGTACGATCACGGGATGTTTGAGTACCACGGTTGGATCACGGTCAGGGAGACCGCAGCTGATGACGACGATGAGTCCCGTCTGCGGCAGATCGTCGATGAGCTTCGGCTTCGCATCGCCCAGATGGACAGCCCGTACCTGCTTGACCTCAGGTGGATGAACGGCGAGCCGTTCATCCACCTCGGCGGCTACTCCAATCGCCGCTCCTCGCCGGATGTTGTCGAACTGTTCGAGCATGTGGCTGTCGTTGCCCCTGGTTCCTACGGGCTCCTCCACGTTCGTGATGACGAAGAACCGGACCACGAAAACGAGGTGCGCGTGCTCAGGCTCGTTCGGGGCGTGGTCACGCAGCACACGGAGGCGCTGCTGTCTCCGTGCATCCCGACGGTGGAAGATGCCTTCACCGACTGAGGCGTCTCCGGCGAATCACGCTCGGAGCCAGAGGCTGATCGCGGCCGCCGTGACGGTGCCGTGGAAGACGTAGGCCCGCTTGTCGGGGCGGGTCGCGACGGCGCGAAAGCTCTTCCGGCGGTTGATCGTCCGCTCGACCTCGTTGCGGCGCTTGTACTGCTCCTTGTCGAAGCCGGCGGGGCGTCCGCCACGCACCGTCGAACGTTCTCCTAGTGGGCATTGCGCTCAGCGGCGGCGTGCCACCAGCCGGGCGGGGATGCGCTAGTGATCTCGGCGGTGGGTTGGTCGGGATGTAGCCCGAGTCGTCGGAGCGCATCTGGGTGGACGCGGACGTCGAACCAGCCGTGCCAGTGGCCGTCCGGACCGATGCCGCAGGACAAGTCCCAACGGATTTCGTCCGGACCAAACGGCATCCAGTCGATGCCGCGGTCGCGCAGTCAAGCGCGTGCGGCCGCCATCGGGTGGAGGCGGCCGAGGTTTTCGTATGCCGCGATGGTGATCAAGTCGGTGCTCGGCGTGTCCATAGCGACCATGATGCTGGGCGATCGTGCAGGTGTCAGCCATTCGTTGAGGAAGGTGGCCTCGTAGCGGACAGCGAGCTTGTCAGGGCGAGTGGCCACCGTTCGGTACCGCTTGAGCCAGGATCGGGGTCACGCCGCCGCCGGTGACCAACTTGATCGGCAGGCTCGGGAACGGTCGTGGGCATCTCCTGGATGCCGGACACAGCACTGACGCCGGCAGGTGATTGAGCGTCAAAGTCAGTTGTCAGTGCCTCCCCATAGAGTGGAGACATCACTCGGGGAGCCTTGGAGGGGGAGCAGAAACATGTCCGCACACAAGATCCAGCACAAGGTGAATCACGTCGCGCTGGTAGTGGACTGTTCGGGTTCAATGCGTCCGCACCAGAGTCAACTCATTCGCGTTGTGGACGAGTTCGTGGCGGGGTTGAAGGCCGAATCGGACAGCCTCGGCCACGAAACCCGGATCAGCCTCTACTCCTTCGACCACAGGGTGGAGAACCTGGTTTGGGACATGGACGTGAAGCATCTGCCGTCCATGCGGGGGCTGTACCAGGTCAACAATGGTGCTACGGCCCTCATTGAGGCTTCTCTGAAGTCCCTGGACGACCTGGGCCATATCTGGGAGGAATACGGCGAGCACAGTTTCCTCCAGATCGTGGTGACGGACGGCGAGGAGAACGCCTCCGGCGGCGATCGGCGGCACGACGGCGACATGGCCATCCTTGGCCCCTGGCTCGACAGGATCACGGCGAAGATGAGCGGGCTTCCGGGCCACTGGACCTCCGCGATCCTCGTTCCGAACTCCCTGGCCAAGCGGACCGCCCAGAACTACGGTTTCCCGGCCGGAAACATCGCCATCTGGGATGCGGATTCCCACAAGGGCGTCGAGGAGGCGATCGGCACCGTGCGCGCTGCCGCCACCAGCTTCCTCCGCGGACGAGAGCAGGGGGTGCGCGGCACGAAGAACCTGTTCGCCGTCGGTCAGGACATATCGGTTGACGAGGTGCGGGCGAAGCTCGAACCGATTCCGGCCGACAAGTACCGGCTCCTGAAAGTTGACAAGGAGGTCGAGATTCGCGCCTTCGTCGATTCACATCCGGGCGTGACGTACGAACGGGGTTCGTGTTACTACCAGCTGGGCGTCCGGGCTCAGGTTCAGCAGAACAAGGAAGTCATCGTGGTCGAGAAGGACACCGATCGCGCCTATACGGGCGACGCGGCGCGCAGCCTTTTGTTCGGTACGGGTGTCCAGGGGACCGTCTCCGTGAAAGCGGGGAACAACCCCAAGTTGGAGGTGTACGTACAAAGTCGTTCGGTGAACAGGAAGCTCAAGCCGAAGACGCGTCTGCTCATCATGCTCTGAAATCAAAGAGCGAGACGAGCCGGGGGGAGCGATCGGGAGCAGTCTGCTCCCATCGCTCGATACCTCCGTGAGCAACAGATGTCCCCCCGTGCGGTCACCGGCGGCACGGGGTGGCGGGAAGGCCGGGGATTGTTCACAGACACTGACTGGGACACCTGATGCGCCTCCGTTGCTCTGTGCGGACGGGCCGGTGAGGGCGACCGATGGACCTGAAGCTGGTTGGCGAGCACCAGCGCTGCCTCGCCCGGCCGCTGGCCGCGGATCTCCGCCGCCCTTGGGAAACCCGACCCGCCCAGCCTCGGCAGCCCACTCGGCTCGAAGCACCGACACCCAGGCACCCACCACGACGTGGGTAAAACCGGCACGCGACCCGAGACCATCGCCGGATTTGACCAAGTCGGACCGGGAGCACGAGCTCAGACCTCGCCTACGAAGCAGGTAGTTCCAGGCGGGGCCCGTGGAAGCGTTCGCGCAGGAGCCGGTCGTGCGTCACCACGACCAGCGTGCCGGTGTAGTGGGCCAGGGCTGCCTCGATCTCTTCCACCAAGGCGGGGGCCAAGTGGTTCGTCGGCTCGTCGAGCAGGAGCAGATCGAGTGGGCCGGCCGTCACGAGCCGGGCCAGTTCGAGCTTGCGGCGCTGCCCGACCGACAGATTCCGTACGGAAACAGCGAGGTCGGCGGCCTGGAACAGGCCGAGCGCAAGGAGTGCGTCGGCGTGCTCGTCGGGCTGCCCCGCCCTGTCGGCCGCGAATGCCGCGAGCAGTGTTCGGGCATCGAAGGCGTCGTCGGGCGCGCTCTGCTGACGTAGGAATCCAACCCGGCGCGGTCGGTGCACGATGCCGGCGTCAGGCGTCAGTTCCCCTGCCAGCAGTTGGAGAAGGGTGCTTTTGCCGACACCGTTGGGGCCAGTGACGAGGAGTCGGTCACCGGGGGCGAGTTGCAGGGACGCAACATACAACCGCCCTTTGACCAGGACGCCTTCCAGGTGTGCTGCCGTTGGTGTTTCCCCGGCGGTCGGCGTGCCTTCGACGCGGCCTGTGAACCGCAGTGGCTGCGGAGGTGGCGGCACGGGGTGCTCCGTGAGCCGTTGCAACCGCTCGCGTGCGTTCCGGATGCGGCTTTGTGCGCCGTGTGCCCGCGAGCGTGCTCGAAAAGCGCCGGCGCCGCTGAACGCCCATGGCCCCTTGCGGGGGATCTCGGCCAGCCGCCCGATACCGGAGTCGGCGAGGTGTTCCTGCCGGGCGACCTCATTGCGCCATTGCTCGTGATCCCACGCCCACCGGGCCCGGGCCGCCGCCTTGGCGGCCAGAAAGCCGGCGTATCCATTGCCGTAGCGCCGTACGGTGCGCTGATCGTGGTCCACTTCCAGGATGGTGTCGGTGACGCGTTCCAGGAACGCCCGATCGTGCGTGGCCACGATGACCGTGCCCCGATGACGGCGCAGATGTCCTTCGAGCCAGGCCACGGCCTCGTCGTCCAGATCGTTGGTCGGCTCGTCGAGCAGTAGCAGTTCGGGGGCCAAGGCAAGGGTCGCGGCGAGCGCGAGCCGGGAGCGCTGCCCTCCGGAGAGGGTGCTCAGCACACGCTTCCGGTCCAGGGGCGCGTGCTCGCCGAGCCGGCGCAGGCTCACCTCGACCCGGCGATCCGCTCCGTGCCCGCCCCGAGCGTCGAACTCGGCCACCAGTGCGGCGTAGCGCTCGAACTCAGCGGGGCCGGCCGTGCCCAGTGTGGCCTCGGCGACACGAATACGGTGCTCCAGGGCGCGCAGTTCGCCCAGTACGTGATCGATGGCATCGCCCACGCGCGCCGAACCGGGCAGATCGAGAGTCTGGCTGAGGTGGCCGATCCCGCCTGGTGCCATGACGGTCAGGCTGCCGTTGTCGACAGGCTCCTGTCCTGCCAGCAGCCGTAGGAGCGTGGACTTCCCAGAGCCGTTGTCCCCGACGATCCCGACCTTTTCGCCCGGCCGGACTGTGAGAGACACGCGGTCCAGCACCATTCGGTCGCCGTAGCGCTTGGTCACTTCGGCGAGAGCGATCTGAGACGTCGTGAGAGGAAGAGCGGTGACGGTGGTGTCGACGGAAGCACAGTGCAAGGGCAGTCCTTTGCTGGGTGAACTGGGTTGTGCGGCGAGCAGAAGGCGCATGAGCTGCTGGCCGACGAGCAATAAGTTAGACGAGACGGTTCGTCTCGTCAAGGGGTGGAGGCGGCCCGCGAACAGCTCACCGCACTCGCCCACGAACTGAACAATCCGCGCTGCACCGCCACACAGCGCGCGGCCCTGCTGCGGACCCGGAAGCCTTGAGCATCCCTCGCACACGGCGATCCGCCAGACGAATCCGGGCGCATCCCAGGCCTGGTTGATCGGATGAGGCGTTCAGTCGATGCGGATGATGCCCCGGCCCAGTGCGGCGGTGACGGCGCCGGTGCGGTCGGCGACGCCGAGCTTGGCGTAGATGTGCAGCAGATGGGTTTTCACCGTTGCCTCGGACAGGCGCAGGGCGCGGGCGATCTGCTTGTTGCTCTGTCCACGGGCCAGGGCGGACAGGACTTCGAGTTCCCTGCCGGACAGGCCGGCGCCCCGGTCGCCGCGCATGTGGGCGAGGACTTTGGCGGCCACCGTGGGGGACAGTGCGGCTCCTCCCCGGGCGGCGGTGCGCACGGCCTCGCACAACTCGTGTCGTCCGGTGTCCTTGAGCAGGTAGCCGACCGCGCCGGCGTCGATGGCTGCGGTGATGTCGGCGTCCGTGTCGTAGGTGGTCAGGACGAGGACCTGGACCCGGGGATGGGCGGCGCGGATGGCGGCGGTCGCGGCGGTGCCGTCCATGCCGGGCATCTGCAGGTCCATCAGGACCACGTCGGGTGCGAGTGAGGTGGTCTGGTGCACTGCCTCGGTACCGCTGGCTGCTTCGCCGACGACCGTGAGGTCGGGCTGGGTGGCGAGTATGGCGGCAAGCCCCTCGCGGACGATGAGGTGGTCATCTGCGAGGAGGATGCGGATCTTGGGACCGGTCGGAGTGCTCATGGTGCCGGTGCCAACCGCTCGGTACCGGCGACGGGTGAGGCTTCGGCGGCCGCAGGGCCGGCCGGGACGGAGGCCGAGGGCTCGGTCGGGAGCGGCACCGTGACGGCGACGGTCGTACCCTCGCCCGCGCCGCTTTCCACCGCGAACGTGCCGTCCAGAGCGGCGATGCGCTCGCGCATAGTGGTCAGACCGATGCCGGCATGCCGGGCAGCGGGTGCGAAACCGGTGCCGTCGTCCTGGATGTCGATGGCCAGGAGGCCTCCGAGGTAGGACAGCGTGACCGACACGCTCACCGCGTGGGCGTGGCGCCGGGCATTGGTGAGTGCCTCCTGCACGACACGCAGCAACTCGCCCTCGCTGCTGGGAGGCAGGGCCATCGGCTTGCCGGTCACGACTGTGTAAGCCTCGATGCCGGTCTCCTCCGTCAGTCGGGTGGTCAGTTCGCGGACCGCTTCCGCCAGGTGCGTGCGGTCCAGCGACGCCGGGCGAAGGGCCTGCACGAGGCGGCGGCTCTCGGCCAGGTTGTCCCGGGCCGTCCGCATGGCCTGCTCGACGCGTCGGGCCGCGCGGGAGTCGGGTGGCAGGTCGTCGCGTGCGGCGTCCAGCAGCATGGAGATGGACGCGAAGCCCTGGGTCAGGGTGTCGTGGACCTCTCGGGCCAGGCGCTGACGTTCGGCCAGGGTGCCCGCCTGACGTTCCGCCGCCGCTCGTTCCGCCTGGGTGGCGGTGAGCTCGTCCAGGAGCCGCTGGCGCTTGTGGCTCTCGTGGTCGAGGGTGGCGACGTAACAGACGATGGTGACCGCGACCGCGGTCGCGAGCACGCAGCCCGTGAGCGTCCGCGCGCCGACGGAGCCGTCCGTGCTGAATCGCTGCCACGACCAGGCGCCGCCCAGCACCAGCACCCCGCCGGCCGACCACCAGGCCCTTCGCAGCCAGTACGGGGTCAACACGGCCAGGGCGACCGGGAGTAGCGCGGGGTCCACCGCGGCCATGATCACCCACCCTGCCAGCGCCCCGACGAGGTAGGGCAGTGGCGGTCGATCGGCGCCGCCCCGCAGCACGATCCAGTACGCGTACCAGGCGGCGATTCCCACCGCCAAGCCGATCCCCAGCAGTGCCGTGCCGGTCGTCAAGTCGGTCCCGGCGAGGGCACCCAGTACGGACAGGGTGAGCACGACAGCGAAGAAGGCGTGCTGTCCGACGGCCTTCCAGCGTTCCTTCTCCCACACCTGCCCCAGTGCCATGGCCCTCAGCTTAGGCGCAGCCAGGTGGCCGCAGGATCAGCCGACGGGTGCGGACGGAGTCCACCGATCGGTGGGTGACTGATGCGTCGATCGGTCGATGCGCCAGGCCGGTGCGGGCGGCGACGATCGGTCCCGCCCCCGGGCGGCCGCAGCCCCCACCGCACCCTGTTAAGGAACCACCAGTGTCCCTGGCCTTCATTCCCAGCCCGTCCATCGGCGAGATCCACCTGGGCCCGCTCCCGCTGCGCGGCTACTCGCTGATGCTGATCCTCGGGATCGCCGCGGCGGTATGGGTGGGCGGTCGTCGCTGGGCCGCCCGCGGTGGTGAGCGGACCGTCGTGACGGATGTCGCCCTGTGGGCCGTTCCCTTCGGGGTGGCCGGCGCCCGTCTCTACCACGTGGTCACGTCCAGCGAGCCGTACTTCGGTAAGGACGGCGATCCCCTCGAAGCCCTTTTCATCTGGGACGGGGGCATCGGCATCTGGGGCGCCATCGCCGGCGGTGCGCTCGGAGCCTGGATCGGCTGCCGCCGCAGCGGCGTCCCCCTGCTCGCGTTCGCCGACGCCGTCGCCCCCGGCATCGCCCTGGGGCAGGCCATCGGCCGCTGGGGCAACTGGTTCAACCAGGAACTCTACGGGCGGGCCACCACCCTCCCCTGGGCGTTGGAGATCGATCCCTCGCACCGGCCCGAGGCCACCCCCGGACTGGCCACCTACCACCCCACCTTCCTGTACGAGTCGCTGTGGTGTCTCGCCGTGGTCGCCCTCATCCTGTGGGCGGATCGCCGCTTCCGCCTCGACCGGGGCCGCACGTTCGCGCTGTACGCCGCCGCCTACTGCGTCGGCCGCTTCTGGATCGAGTACCTGCGGGTCGACGAGGCCCACCACATCCTCGGCCTGCGCCTGAACGACTGGACCGCCCTGCTGGTCTTCGCGGCCGCCGTCGCCTACCTCATCGCTGCGAGACGGCGGGCGGCCGACAGCCGTGGCGATGCCGACGCCGACCGTCTCCTTGAGCGCGCGGACGCGACCAGCAGTCCCACGAGCTGACCATGTCCCCTCTCGAGAACTGGAGTTGCTGTGCCCCCTCTCTCCGAAACGCGCTCTTCGCAACGGGGCCCGCTGGTGGTGGCAGGAGGCGTTTTCATCGCCTTCCTGTTGTCCTCCCTGGCGAACGCCCTGATCGCTGTACTGGCGCTCTTGATGGGCGCGCCGGACGACTTCGACCCGCTGGAGCCTCCGGCGTACGTCTTCCTGACCGCCCTGGGGGTGCTGGCGGGAGCCGTGGGCTGGGGCATCGTCCGCAGGGCTTCCCCGAATCCCGAACGCCTGCTCCGGCGACTCGTCCCCTCGGTCGTCGTCATCTCCTTCGTTCCGGACTTCTTCCAGTTCGGCGAGGGCGGGGCGACCGGTGTGGCGGCGCTGCTCATCATGCACGTCGCGGTCGCGGTGATCGCGGTGCGGGCGTACCGCAGGGTCATGCCACTGGGGTGAAGCCCCCGATTCTCTCTGCGCGAAGTGCACTTCGCGCAGAGTCGGAGGGGGGGTGGGGGAGTTCGACCGCCCGCAGGTAGCGCCGGCTTGGACGATCTGGTCTGCCCAAGCCCCATTAAGGTCGCTTCTGGATAATCCGCCTCGGATCGATCTGCTCTACGCTGGCAGGTATGACCGCCATGACGCCCGCGCGCACCGAACCGGACCTGTCGTTCCTCCTTGACCGCACCAGTCACGTCCTGCGGAGCAAGATGTCCGCCGCCCTCGCCGAGATCGGCCTGACCGCCCGCATGCACTGTGTGCTCGTCCATGCCCTGGAGGAGGAGCGCACCCAGATCCAGCTCGCCGAGATCGGCGACATGGACAAGACCACGATGGTGGTGACGGTGGATGCCCTGGAGAAGGCGGGTCTGGCCGAGCGTCGCCCCTCCAGTACGGACCGGCGGGCCCGGATCATCGCCGTCACCGACGAGGGTGCCCGCGTCGCCGGGCAGAGTCAGGAGATCGTCGACCGCGTGCATCGCGACGCCCTGGCTCCGCTTCCCGAGGGGGACAGGGAGGTCCTCCTGCGGGCCTTGAATCGTCTGGTCGACGACGGTCTGGCGACCCCTGTCGAGACCCCGCGCGCCGCCCGCCGGGCGCGCCAGTCGAGGTAGCTGGGGGAGCGGGTCAAAAGTAAGTCCGAAAGTAAGTCCGAAAGAAATAGTCTGCAACGAAACCATCTGTTACGGTCTCTCCTGTCGCCCCGACTGACAGGAGAGACCGCATGTTTGCCGCATCCGACTCCGCGCCGTCACCCGCATCTCCCGCCGCTCCGCGCTCACGCCGGCTCGCCCTCGGCGTCATCGCCACCGCGATGCTGATGATCATCCTCGACGGCTCCATCGTGACCGTGGCGATGCCGGCCATCCAGAACGACCTGGGGTTCACCCCCGCCGGCCTCAGCTGGGTCGTCAACGCCTACCTCATCGCGTTCGGCAGCCTGCTCCTGCTGGCCGGCCGACTCGGCGACCTGATCGGTCGCAGGCGCATGTTCCTGGCCGGCACCGCCGTCTTCACCGCCGCCTCGCTGCTGGCGGGCGTGGCCACCTCGCCGGCCGTACTGATCGCCGCCCGCTTTCTCCAGGGCATCGGCAGCGCGATGGCCTCCGCCGTCAGCCTGGGCATCCTCGTGACACTGTTCACCGAGCCCAGGGAGCGCGCCAAGGCCATCGCCGTCTTCAGCTTCACCGGCGCAGCGGGTGCGTCGATCGGTCAGGTCCTCGGCGGCGTACTCACCGACGCGCTCAACTGGCACTGGATCTTCTTCATCAACCTGCCGATCGGCATCGCCGCCCTCGCGGTCGCCGTGCGCGTCCTGCCCCGTGACGTCGGTCTGGGCCTCAGGGCGGGCGCGGACGTCGTCGGCGCGGTGCTGGTCACCGCAGGTCTGATGCTCGGCATCTACACCGTCGTCAAGGTCGAGGAGTACGGCTGGACCTCGGGCCGCACCCTCGGCTTCGGTGCCCTCGCGGCCGTACTGCTCGCCGCGTTCCTCGTCCGTCAGGCCACCGCGAAGAACCCGCTGATGCCGCTGCGGATCCTCCGCTCGCGCAGCGTCTCGGCCGCCAACCTGGTCCAGATCCTGATGGTCGCCGCGCTCTTCTCCTTCCAGATCCTCGTCGCCCTGTACCTCCAGAAGGTCCTCGGATACGGCGCCGCCGAGACCGGCCTCGCGATGCTCCCGGCAGCCGCCGTCATCGGTGCCGTCTCCCTGGGAGTCTCCGCCCGTCTCAACGCCCGCTTCGGTGAGCGCAACGTCCTGCTGGCGGGCATCGTGCTCCTCATCGGCGTCCTCGCCCTCCTCGCCCGCGTCCCCGTGCAGGCCAGTTACGCCGTCGACCTCCTCCCGGTCATGCTGCTCGCCGCGGGCTTCGGCCTCGCGCTGCCGGCGCTGACCACACTCGGTATGTCCGGCGCGAACGAGGAGGACGCCGGTCTCGCCTCCGGCCTGTTCAACACCACCCAGCAGATCGGCATGGCGCTGGGCGTCGCGGTCCTGTCCACCCTGGCCGCCTCCCGCACCGAGAGCCTCGCGGCGGAGGGCCGGACAGCGGCCGAGGCACTGACCGGCGGCTACCGGCTCGCCTTCGCGGTGGGCGCGGGGCTCCTGGTCATCGCCTTTGCCGTCGCCTTCACGATGCTGCGCCGCCCCGCGCGGCAGACCGCCCAGGAGCCGCCCGCCGACACACCGGCTCCCGCCCCCGCCGCAGTCGTCTGACCCGCCCTGTCACCCACCCACGCCACGACCACCGAAAGGCTGATCCCCATGAGCGAGAACACCGCCACCGAGACCACCACCCGGACCACCAAGAACGACGGCCCGGCCCCCCGCGTGCTCACCGACCAGGAACTCTCGGAGCTGCTGCGGCAGCAGCAGTTCGGCGTACTCGCGAGCGTCAGGAGCACCGGCCACCCGCACCTGTCGACCGTCCTGTACGACTGGAACGCCGAGGAGCGCATACTGCGCACCTCCTCCACCGCCGACCGCCTCAAGGTCCGCCAGCTGCGCCGCAACCCGCACACGTCACTGCATGTCAGCGGCCCGGACGTCTGGTCGTTCGCCGTGGCGGAGGGCGAGGCGGAGATAGTGGACCCCGCCGACGGGGCGGCCCCCGGCGAGCAGCCGCTGCCCGACCGGCGTGTGGTGATCCTGATCCGGGTCTCCCGCCTGTACGGGACCGCCCTCGACATCCCCGCCCAGGACTGAGGACTCGGCGCGTGCGCCGGATCGCGGAGGATCGATGTAGCGCAGGGCGGAGGGGCCCTCCCGCCCGAAGTAGCCTTCGCCGACGCACCGGCGCCGAGAGCGAATCGGTCCTGCACTGCCGAGGGCGAGTGAGGGAAGGTGCCGGCCCGCTCCGGTGCTGCGACAGGGTACGGGCCGGCAGTGTGGCCGGCGCCGGTCAGAGGGTGAGGAGCACCTTGGTGGCGCGCCGCTCGTCCATGGCCTGGTAACCCTCGGCGGCCTCGTCCAGCGGCAGGGTGAGGTCGAAGACCTTGCCGGGGTCGATCTCGCGGTCCCAGATGAGCTGGATCAGGTCGGGCAGGAACCGGCGGACCGGGGCGGGGCCGCCCTCCACGTGGATGCCGGCGAAGAACAGCTCGATGCCCTGGATCGTGACGTCGTAGTTGACGCCGACGAAGCCGAGGTGGCCGCCGGGGCGGGTGGAGTTGATCGCCTGCATGGTCGACTCCTGGGTGCCGACGGCCTCGACCACCGAGTGCGCGCCGAGCCCGCCGGTGAGTTCCTTGATCCTCGCAACGCCCTCGTCTCCGCGCTCCTCGACGATGTCGGTCGCGCCGTAGAACCGGGCCAGCTCCTGCCGCTCGGGGTGACGGGACATCGCGATGATCCGCTCCGCGCCCAGCTGCTGGGCAGCGAGGACGGCCATCAGGCCGACCGCGCCGTCGCCGACGACGGCCACCGTCTTTCCGGGGCCGGCCTCGGCCGCGACGGCGCCGTACCAGCCGGTGCCGAGCACGTCGGAGGCGGCCAGCAGCGAGGGGATCAGCTCCGGGTCCGGCTGCCCCGGCGTGGCCACCAGGGTGCCGTCCGCGTGCGGGATACGCGCCTTCTCGGCCTGGGTGCCGACCGTCTGCGCCACGAATTCACGGTGTACGCAGCCGGACTGGTAGCCCGAGCGGCAGATCTCGCAGGTGTTGTCGGAGATCACGAACGACCCGACGACGAAGTCGCCGACCTTGACGTTCTTCACGTCGGAGCCGACTTCCTCGACCACGCCCGCGTACTCATGTCCCATGGCCGTGTGATCGGCGGGTTCGACCCCGCGGTACGGCCACAGGTCGGAGCCGCAGATGCAGGTCGCGGTCAGCCGGACGACGGCGTCGGTGGGCTCGATGATCTTCGGGTCGTCACGGTCCTCGACCCGGACGTCGCCGGCCTTGTACATGACTACGCCACGCATACCTGGATCTCCTTGCTGTTCTTGCTTCACTTGCTGTGCGTGTACCGGCGCCAGCGGTCCCGAATCATTTCCTCGGGCTCGTTCGGCCGTTTTGCGTGCGACTGAGAGTTCCTGACCTCGCGGCGAGCAAAGATCACCCCGGAGCGGGCCGGCCTGCCGGCCGGCACCAGGCGCCGCGTTACCGGTTTGCGCCGCAGCGAGGTTGCCGCGCTGGCCGACGTCAGCGTCGAGTACTGCGCCAAGCTGGAGCGCGGCAATCTCGCCGGCGTCTCACGGGCCGTGCTCGAGGCGATCGCTCGCGCTCTCCAACTGGATGACGCCGAACGGGCTCACCCGCTCCACCCGGCCCAGACTCAGGAGGGATTCGACACCCTCGCCCGTCCTCGACGGCCCTCCGGCAGGCCTTCTTCACCGACTTGTACACCGGCCACGTGCAACCGCCGAACCTGGCCCGCTACCCGTTCCTGATCCCGCGGCCCGCCGCTTCTACCCGGACTGGTACGCGCGGGTCGTGCATGACCTCGTCGGTGAGCTGTCCACCCGATGTGGCGCCTTCCGCACCCACAGGGGCGCCCACAACGTGACCCATCACGGCACTCCCAACAATCCGTGCATCTGCTCGCCTCCTGAGCCGCCACTCAGCAAGCCGCCACCGCTCCCTCTCTTCGGTCTCCGACCGCTCCGGTTCGCCGCGGCCAGCGCGGCACCAGAAATGGATAGGTCAATCCGATTGCTAGACTCGCTGGTATGAACCCTGGCGCCCAGTCCCCCGACGGTCCTGCCGCGCAGCCTCTCCGCAGTGACGCCGAGCGCAACCGGGAGCGGATCATCGCCGCCGCACGCACGGTGTTCGGGCGCGACGGCCTCAGCGCCTCCATGGCGTCCGTGGCCCGCGAGGCGGGCGTGGGCATTGCCACCATGTTCCGCCGCTTCCCCACGAAGGAGGAACTGGTCGACGCCGTCTTCTCCGACCGCATGGGTGCCTACGCCGACGCGGTCACCGTCGCCCTGGACGATCCCGACCCCTGGCACGGTTTCGTCGGCTACATCGAGGCCGCCTGCGCGATGCAGGCCGCCGACAGCGGCTTCGCCGACGTCCTGACCATGTCCTTCCCCACCGCCAAGGTCCTGGAGCAACGCCGTAACGAGGCGTACCAGGCCATGCTGCGCCTCATCGACCGCGCCAAGGCCGCCGGCCGCCTGCGCGAGGACTTCGACCCCTCGGACCTGGTACTGATCCATATGGCCAACGCGGGCGTCGTCAACGCCACCGGCGACGCCGCCCCGGATGCCTGGCGACGCGTTGTCGCCCTGATCATCCAGTCCCTTGAGGCCCCGGCGCGCGGCCCCCTGCCCGCCTCGCCCGGGCACGAACCCCTTTACAAGGCCATGCTCCGCGCCGGCCAGGGCACCGCCACACCGCCGCCGGGCAAGAGCAGTTGACCTCAGGGCCGGATCGCCGTGCCGGGGTGCGGCACAGCAGAACCGTATCGACGAAGAGTGCCGAGCCCGAGGCGTGAGAGCTGGTAGCGCGGGTCAAGGACATGTGCTGGGTGCGGTTCTTGATCAGGGCGTGGCCGAGCATGTCGCGGTCGCCGTCAACTCCGAGACGCGCTGTGCGAACACGTGTCATGGGCGGAATCCGGGCCGTTGCGGGATCGCATTCAGCCCCTGGTGATACGGGCGTTCACCCGTCGCATCCAGTCCCGGTCGGTGTGCCACATGGGGTGGTGGGGGGCTGCGTTGGAGGTCAGGACGACACCGTGGAAGCCCGCCGCGAGGCAGCGGTCGACGACGAACTCCGCGATGTCCTTGCCGACGGCGTCCTCCTCGAAGCGCGTCAGGAGAGGGGTGTAACCCACGACGCCTTCGCCGAGGACGGCGGGGATGCCGCGGCGATGCGCGAAGTCGGCGACGGAGTCGACCCACTGGGCCAGTGTCTCCCGCATGGCGTCCCGGTGGGTCGAATAGTTCTCGTAGAGCCACAGGTCCCAGCGATCGGGGTCCACCCAGTCGTGCGCATAGAACAGTTCGCGGGGGATTCCGGTGGCGAGCAGCCGCCACGCTTCGTCCGGCTGGTAGTCGGCGAATGCGGGAGCATCGGGGCGCAGCATCCCAGCCAGTTGGGGAGTGGGCCACGTGGCCGTCGCGGGTGCCGCTTCGGTGCCGTGGCCGAGTCCCACCGCCTCGTACAGCGCGCCGAGCACGCCGTAGACGTAGAAGTGGAAGTGAGCGATCTGGGCCTGGTCCGGCAGGTCGTCGAGCTCGTTCGGCCAGGGCTCCCCCAGGGAGTAGGTGACGGGGACGCCGGGGTGGCGTGCTCGCAGCAGCTTTACGGAGCGTTCGAGGGGTCCGCGCAGCCGGGCGTAGTGGGTGGTGCCGTCGGCCGGTACCAGTGAGCAGTTGTCGACCTCGTTGTGCACTTCGACGTAGGCGACGCGGTCGGCCAGCCCGCGCCCGGTGAGGAAGTCCAGCAGCCCCGCGAGTGCTTCGGCCACCGCCTCGGCGCGGTCCGGGCCGGGAACCGCGGCCAGGGCGCGGTGCCAGGTGTCGGTGTCGGCGAAGCTGGGGGACTGCTGGTACTCCCACGAGGACACGATCACCTTGCAGTCGTGCCGGGCAGCCGCCTCGAACAGTTCGACGAGCCGTCGGCGACCGTCCAGCGGATAGCCGCCGCGCACGTTGTACCAGCGCGTGCGCTGTCCGAACTGCTCGCCCAGGCCCCGTACATGGAGGGACTCCGGGGCTTGGACACGTCCGGAGAACAGCAGGAACGGCATGGCGCAGATGCGCACGGTGTTGAAGCCCCGGTCGACCGCCTCGGCGAAGGCGCGGTCGAGGTCGGCGAAGGGCTCGCCGGGTCCTGCCTGCGTGTACCAGCTGAAGTCCCACAGGGTGATGGCGAGTCGGCCCGTGGATTCGCGCGTGGTGGCTTGCTGCGGTGCGGTCATTAGGTCACCCGTTGTTCGTGTGCGGTGGGTCGCCGTCGGCGGCTCGACGGCACCCACGCTAGCTCAATTCATTATTTATGAATAATCCTTGACGAGGGTGACGGGGTTGTCCAGGCTGTTGGGGCGAACGAAGACGTGCGTGCCTCGAGGAGTCGCCTGCCATGACCGAATCCATCCATCTGTCCCGGCGTACCGTCGTCACGGCATTCGGCGCCGCCGGCGTCGTCGCCCTGCCCGCCTGGCCGGAGACGGCGCGAGCTGCGGACGGTACGGTCACGGCCGCCGCGGACGCCCCGGTGCTCGACACCCACCGGGCCACCGAGCCCTCCGGCACCCACGTGCGAGATGTCGGCGGCACCGACGTCGTCTTCCAGTACGGTGCCGTGCTCCCCGCCTTCGACGGCTGGCGCACCCGTGAACCCACCCGCGAGTACCTGTCCCTGGACAGGAGATGGCGCTTCCGCTTCGACCCCGGAAACCAGGGCCTCGACGAAGGCTGGCAGTCCCCGCGCCTCGACGACAAGGCGTGGGACCTCATCGACGTGCCGTCGGCCTGGGACCTGCTGGACACGCCCGGATTCGGCTCGGAGACCGCCCCCTTCGGCCAGGGCACCGCGTTCACCGACGGCTACGCCTGGTATCGCACCACCGTCGACATCCCCGGATCCTGGCGTGCCCGGCACGTGCGCATCGCCTTTTTGGCCGCCGGCTACAGCGCCGAGGTCTGGCTCGACGGCGTGCATCTCGGCAAGCACGAGGGGGCCAACTCGCCCTTCGCGCTTGCGGTGGCGGGGGCGCTGCGGCCGGGCACGCGCCAGACGCTCGCCGTGCGGGTCTTCCGTCGGGCGAGCTACACCGACTACACGGCCTCGACTCCGCAGCCGGTCACCGACGACCACGAGATCCCGTACAAGCCCGTCGACTACTGGCCCTACGCCGGCCTGACCCGGTCCGCCTGGATCGAGGCGGTCCCGCAGGTCACCATCGCCAAACTGCTCGTGGCCGCCGCCAACGGACGCCTCGAAGCACGCGCCGTCGTCGAGAACCACGGTGCCTCCGACTTCGACGGCCGGCTCACCCTGGATCCCGGCCGGCGGAGCGGTGGCCGGCCCACCGTGGTCGCGGCCCGGATCGCGGCCCGATCGGCAGGTGTCGTACGCGTTTCGGTCCGCGTGCCCGACGCCCCACGATGGAGCCCGGCCTCGCCCCACACGCTCACCGCCCGCGCCACCCTGACCGCCAGGAAGCCCTCAGGGTCGCGGGTGGACACCTTGTCCACCGTGTACGGGGTGCGGGAACTGTCCGTCGGTGACGCGCAGTTGAGGTTGAACAACAAGCCTCTGTTCCTCAAGGGCCTCAACTGGCACGAGGAGACGGCCGCGCACGGCAGGGCGATGACGCCCGCCGAGTACGACCGGGAACTTGGCCACTTCACGGCGCTGGGCGCCAACTTCCTCCGCAACTGCGTCTACAACCGGCACCCGTACGTCTACGACTGGGCGGACGAGCACGGCGTGCTGGTGATGGACGACATCGACACCATGTGGCTCAACACCGCCCAGGAGAAGCTCCAGACCGAGCGCTACGGCCTCGCCCGCGCCCAGGCCCTGACCATGGCGTGGAACCAGCACAACCACCCCTCGGTGATCCTCTGGGGGCTCCAGAACGAGTCGGAGATCGACGCCGAAGGCGCCCCGGTCTACCGGGCCTGGCTCGCCGACCTGAAGGCGGCCGTGAAGGCGGTCGACCTCACCGCTCGCCCCGTGACCTGGGCCTCCAACACCAGCAACGACCCCGCCTTCGATCTCGCCGACGTGATCGGGTTCAACGAGTACTTCGGCTACTTCTACGGCAAGGACTCCGACCTAGGCCCCACCCTGGACGCCGTGCACGCGAAGTATCCCGACAAGCCGATCCTCATCACCGAGAACGGCACCTGGTCCCTGGCGGGCGAGCACGGCCCCAGCACCACGCAGGGTACGGAGGAATGGCAGGCGGCAAGCTTCACCGCCCACTGGGCACAAGTGGCCGCGCGCAGCGAGTTCGTCGCCGGTTTCACGTACTGGGTCCTCAAGGACTACAAGCAGCGGGCCGGGTACAACCAGACCTACAACGGCATCTCCGTCATGGGCCTGCTCACCTTCGCAGAGGAGCGGCCCAAGCTCGTCTACGACGCGTTCCGGAAGGCTGTCCGTCCCGAGGGCAGGTGACTTTCAGAAGCGGCCGACGAGGCGGCGCCAGGGGTCGGGGTCGGCGAGTACCTCCTCTACGGCGCCGTCACGGCCGTCGGTGCGGTACTGCCCGCCCGCCATGCGCAAGGGCGGCCGCCGGGGCGCTGCTGTTCACCACCGGCGGGCTCCGTGCAGATGGTCGGCAACGTCAACGCCGCCGCGGCGGCACAGCGCATCTGCGTGATCAACCTGCACCCTCCCTACGTCCGCACCCGAGCAGACCGCTTCCCTGTACTGGGAGTTGTACGAACGCAGCCACCGCTCCGAGGCCGTCTGCAACGGCTGACCGGTGGCCTGCTGTCAGGGGGAGGGGCGAACAGACCCTCCCCCTCTCTCAGCCCTTGACGCTGCCCTGGGTCAGGCCGGAACGCCAGAAGCGCTGCAGGACGAGCATCGCGGCGGCCAGCGGGAGGATCGAGAGGAACGCTCCGCCGATCGTGAGCTGGTAGAGCTCGGGATTGCGGTCGGCCGCCGACTGCCAGGTCGTCAGGCCCAGGGTGATGGGGTACTTCCGGTCGTCGGAGAGCATGACCAGCGGTAGGAAGTAGTTGTTCCAGATGCCGACGAACTGGAAGAGGAAGACGGTCACCAGCGCGGGCGTCATCGTGCGCAGGACGAGGGTGCCGAAGATCCGCCACTCGCCGGCGCCGTCGACCCGTGCCGCCTCCAGCATCTCGACGGGCACCGCCGCCTCGGCGTAGATGCGGCACAGATACACCCCGAACGGACTGACCATGCTGGGGATCAGCACGGCCCAGTAGGTGTTGGCGAGGTCCACCTTGCTGAACAGCAGGTACAGGGGGAGCGCGAGTGCGGTGCTGGGCAGCAGCACACCGGCCAGCACCACTTTGAAGACCGTCTCCCGGCCGCGGAAGCGGTACACGGCGAGGGCGTACCCGGCGGCGCACGCGAGCAGGGTGGCCAACGCGCCGCCGACACCCGCGTACAGCAGGCTGTTCCACGTCCAGTTCCAGAACACGCCGTCGTCGTAGGAGAAGACCTGCGACAGGTTGTGCAGCCACTGCGGGTCGGAGAACCACAGTCCGAAGGTGCCGAAGAGGTCGGCGCCGCTCTTGGTGGAGGCCACCAGCAGCCAGTAGACGGGCAGCAGGAAGTACAGGGCCGCCACGGTCAGCAGTGCGACGAGCAGGATCCGCGAGGGCTTCACGCTGCGGCGCGGTCTGCTGTCATGGGGTCCTCCGGCGGTCCCGGGAGCCTGGGCGGAGGCGGCCGTCGGCTTCTTGGCGTGGGATGTGGACACGCTCACCGTGCATCACTTCCGTTCCTGCGGTTCACCAGGCTGAGGAAGCCGAAGGACAGCACGCTCGCGACGAGGGCGAGGATCACCGACTCGGCCGCGGCGAGGTAGATGTTGTTGTTGGCGAACGCCTCGTTGTAGGCGCTCAGGTTCGGTGTGTACGAACTGGTGACCGTCGAGGTGAGCGGCTTGATGACCAGTGGCTCGGCGAACAGCTGCAGTGTGCCGATGATGGAGAAGACACCGGTGAGCACGAGGGCGGGCCGGATCAGTGGCAGCTTGATGCGGATCGCCGTCTGCCACGCACTGGCCCCGTCGATGCGCGCGGCCTCGTAGAGATCCTGCGGGATCGCCTTGAGCTGGGCGACGATCACCAGCATGTTGTAGCCGGCGAACTCCCAGATCACGATGTTGGCGATGGACCACAGCACGGTGTCGTAGCCGAGGAAGTCGGGTGCGAGGCCGACCCTGTCGAGCAGGTCGACGATCGGGCTCACGCCCGGTACGTACAGGAAGCCCCACAGGATCGAGGCGATGACGCCCGGGACGCCGTACGGCAGGAAGTAGGCGGCACGCAGGATGCCCGCCCAGCGCTGGGAGAGTGTGTCGAGGGCCATGGCCAGCGCGGTGGCCAGCAGCAGCATCACGGGGATCTGCACGATGCCGAAGAGCAGCACCCGCGCGAAGCTCTCCAGGAAGGCCGACTGCTGAAGGGCGAGGGAGTAGTTGTCCAGCCCGGCGAAGCCGACGGTGGCCGGACCCAGGCCCAGCGAACCGGAGCGGACCGGCTTGAGCATGCTCTGGTAGACGGCGTAGCCGAGCGGAAGGACGAAGGTGAACAGGAAGAGGGCGACGAAGGGGAGGACGAACCCCCAGGCCGCCCGGTCCGGGCGGGCGGACCGCCGGCCGCCCGGTGTCGGCTTCTGCGTCCGGCTCTCCGGCCGGTTCTTTGTCCGGCTGATCGCGGTGCTCATCACGCGCTCCTCGCCTTGAGGCCCTTGGCCAGCAGGTTGTCCACGGCGCTCTTCTGGGCGTCGGCCAGCGACGAGGCGAGCGTGCCGTCTCCGGCTGTGGCGGCGCCGAAGGAGTCTCCGAGCCGGAAGAAGTCGGCGTCCGTGGTGGGCGACCACTTCCAGGAGGTGTCGATGGCCCGGTCGGACGCGGTGAACACGTCGTTGTACCGCTGGCCGCCGAAGAACGGGTCGGGCTTGTCGAGCGCCGACCCGCGGAAGATTCCGGTGGCGGCGGGCCAGCCGTAGCCGACCGAGATGTTCAGGTCGACGGCCTTGGGGTCGGTGTTGAGCCAGTGCGCGAACCGCAGAGCCTCACGTGGGTGGCGCGTGCCCTGGAGGATGGCGGTGGACGATCCACCCCAGTTGGCGGAGGCGTTCTCTCCCCGCGCCCACTGCGGCAGGGGAGCGACCCGCCACTTCCCCTTGGTGCCGGGTGCGTTGCTGCGCAGCATGGCATCGCCCCACTGCGGCCCGACCCAGGCGGAGATCTGCCCGGTCTGGACCTGCCGGAACCAGGCGCTGGACATGTCGGGCCCGACGAACACGAGGTCGTCGCGGACCAACCGCTCCCAGAAGTCGGCCACCTCACGTGAAAGGTCGCTGTCCATGTCGACGACCCAGTCGTCGCCTTCGGTCCGTATCCACCGCGCACCACGCTGCCAGCACATCGCGGCGAACCAGCTGGGCTGGTTGGGCGCGAAGGTGCACAGTCGGGCGCCGCCGCCGCGGGCCTTGACCACGCGGGCGGCCTGTTCGAACTCGGCCCAGGTGGCGGGTGTTTCGATGCCCCACTTCTCGAAGAGGTCCTTGCGGTAGAAGAGGCCCATCGGGCCCGACGCCTGCGGGATGGTACGGACCCGCCCGTCGAAGACGCCCTGGTTCCACTGCCACGGCACATAGCTGTCGCGCAGCTCGTCCCCGCCGTACGCGCTCAGGTCCGTCAGGCCGTTGACCAGCATGAAGCCGGGAAGCTCGTGGTACTCGACCTGCGCCAGGTCCGGGGGGTTCCCGGCCGTCAGCGAGGCGTGCATCTTCTGGTAGCCGCCCTGCACGTTCTGGGGGATGGTCTGCATCTCGACGTGGATGTCGGGGTGCGTCCGGTTCCACAGGTCGACGGTCTTCTGCATCGGCACCCAGGTCCAGAAGACGAGTGTGACCTTCTGGCCGGGGCGTGTGGGTTGCTGCCGGGTCGTGCGGGCGGCTCCGACGGTCTCGCCGCAGGCGGTGAGGGCCGGGAGTGCGGCCAGTGACCCGGCCGCTCCGGCACCCCAGCGCAGCACGGACCTCCGCGAGGGTGGTGAGGTGTTCATGTCCCTTGTGTTCCTTTGTCTACGGCTCGATCGACTGTCTACGGCTCGATCAGTACGGCTACTCCGGCCGACGGCAGCGTGACGCGGTCCGTGGGAGCAGCCCCTTGGGCCAGGGCGTCGGTCATCGGCGCGGGGAGCCTGATCTCCACCGCGTCCTGACCGTGGTTCAGCAGGAAGACGAAGCGTCCGCCCCCGCCCTCGCGCACGGTCGCCTGGACGTGCTCGGGAAGCCCGGGGAGTACGGGGGCGACGGACGCCGTACGGCACACGTCGTCGGTCAGGGCCCGCATGGCCTCCGGCGCGAGACGCGTCGCGACGTACCACGCGTTTCCCTCGCCGAAGGAGTGCCGGGTGACGGCCGGCTGCCCTGCAAGCTGCCCGGATCCGAACTCGGCCACCGCCTGGGCCCCTTCGGGCACGACGGCCTCGGACCACAGGTCGGCGCGGCTCACCGTGCCGTCCGAGTGCCGGACGTCGACCGTCTCCTTCTCCGCGAGCGGCCAGAACTCCTCGACGCGCAGGCCCAGTGCCTCGCGCAGCGGCGCGGGGTATCCGCCCAGGTGGACGCGGTCGCACTCGTCGACGATGCCGGAGAAGAAGGAGACCAGCAGGTGGCCGCCGCCGCGTACGAACTCGGTGAGGCGTTCGGCGTCCTCCTCCTTCAGCAGGTACAGATTGGGCGCGACGACCAGGCGGTAGCCGGACAGGTCGCGGTCGGGGGGTACGACATCGCAGGCGATCCCGGCTTCGAACAGCGGCCGGTAGTGGGCGAGCGCGATGTCCATCTGGTTCAGCGCGGTGGAGGGGTGCGAGTCCAGCTCCAGGGCCCACCAGCTGTTCCAGTCCAGCACGAGGGCGACCTCGGCGGTGGAGCGGGTGCCGGCGATCTGCGGCACGGAGGCCAACTCGCGGCCCAGTTCGCTCACTTCACGGAACGTACGGGTGGCGGTGCCGCCATGCGGGACCATCGCCGAGTGGTACTTCTCGGCGCCGCCCCGGGACTGGCGCCACTGGAAGTACAGCACCGCGTCCGCGCCCTGGGCGACCGCCTGCCAGCTCCACAGCCGCATCCGCCCCGGCGGCTTGGGCCCGTTGCGGTCACGCCAGTTCACCGCGCTGGGCGCCTGCTCCAGCAGCATCCAGGGCTGGCCGGCGCGGGCGGAGCGGGTGACGTCGAAGATGAATCCCGCCGAGATGTGCGTGTCCGCGTCGTGCGGGTCCTGGTAGACGTCGACGGAGACGACGTCCTCCTCGGCCGCCCATCGGAAGGTGTCGACGGGCTTGTGCACGCCGATGAAGTTGGTCGTGACGGGAACGTCCGGGGTGATCCGCCGCAGCACCGCTTTCTCGGCCAGACAGCACTGGAGCAGCGCGTCGTCGGAGAAGCGGGCGAAGTCCAGCTGCTGGGCGGGGTTGGGGAAGGTGGGCGCGAGCCGCGGCGGCAGCACCTCGTCGAAGGTGTCGTAACGCTGGGCCCAGAAGGCCGTCGACCAGGCGTCGTTGAGTGCCTCGACGTCGCCGTACCGGTCGGACAGCCAGCGCCGGAAGTCGGCGGCCGACTCGTCGCACCAGCACTGCGGGGTGTGGCAGCCGTACTCGTTGCCGATGTGCCACATCTCCAGCGCGGGATGGTCGGCGTACCGGGTGGCCAGTCGCTCGACCAGGCGCGCGGCGTACTTGCGGTACACGGCGCTGGAGGGGCAGTAGTGCTGGCGTCCGCCGGGCCACATCCGGCGGCCGTCCGATGTCTCGGGGAGGATCTCGGGGTGCAGCCGGGACAGCCACGGCGGCGGGGACGCCGTCATGGTGGCCAGGCATACGGCCACACCCGCCCCGGCGAGGTTGTCCATGACCCGGTCGAACCAGGTGAAGTCGTACTCGCCGGGCCGTGGTTCCACCTTGGCCCACGAGAAGATCCCGGCCGTCACCATGGAGACGCCCGCCTCCTTCATCAGCGCGACGTCCTCGGCCCACACCTCCTCGGGCCACTGCTCGGGGTTGTAGTCGCCTCCGAAGGCGATTCCGGCCGGGCGCAGGCGCCGCCGGGCGTCGATCGGTACTGAAGGTGCCTGATGCATGCCGGTCAGTCTTGGAGCGGTATCGCCACGCCGTCAAGATATATTCATAATTAATTGAAAGAGCTATGGTGGGTGCAGGCATCAGAGGGGAGACACACGCGATGACGGAGTGCCACAGGATGGCCGGGCGCGTGGCGGTGATCACCGGCGCCGCACACGGAATCGGCGCGGCCACGGCTCGAAGGTTCGCCGACGAGGGCGCGAACGTCGTGGTCACGGACGTGGACGACACGGCGGGCAAGGCGCTCGCGACGGGCATCGTGGAGAGCGGGGGACGGGCGGAGTACGTACGCTGCGACGTGACCTCGGCCGCCGACTGGGAGAACCTGGCCCGTCACGTGGACGAGCATCACGGGCGGCTGGACGTACTGCACAGCAACGCCTTCGCCCAGCTGAACAAGCCCGCCCACGAACTGAGCGAGGCCGAGTGGGACGGTCAGATGGCCGTGCTGCTCAAGCCGGCCTGGCGTGGGATGAAGACCTTCGCGGCCATGCTGCGCGAGGCATCGGGGTCCGTCGTCCTCACCTCCTCGGTGCACGCGGTCATCGGACTGCCCGGCCATGCCGCCTACGCTGCCGCCAAGGGCGCGCTGTGCTCGCTGGGGCGGCAGTTGGCCGTCGAGTACGGGCCCGACATCCGGGTCAACACGGTGTTGCCCGGCCCCATCCTCACCGCCGCGTGGGAGGGGATCCCGGAGTCCGACCGGGCGCGCAGCGCGGCGGCCACGGCGGCCAGGCGGTTCGGGCAGCCGGAGGAGGTGGCCTCGGCCGTAGCCTTCCTGGCATCGGCGGACGCCTCCTATGTGACCGGAGCGAGCCTGGTGGTCGATGGAGGATGGAGCGTCATGAAGGAGTCCTCGTGAGCGGCGCACACCATGCCGGGCATGCGCCGACAGCACCTGAACGGAAACGGAGAACGTGGTGACCCATCCCACCAGGGGGCTGCACGGCCAGGCCGTGGAGGAACTGGGCCGGCGCATCATCCGCGGCGACTACCCTCCGGGCTCCGTCGTGGACCCGGTCAAGTTCGAGACCGAACTCGGCGTCAGCAAGACCGTCGTGCGCGAGGCGCTGCGCGTGCTGGCGTCCAAGGGCCTGCTCGAGTCGAAGCAGAAACGCGGTACGACCATCCGGCCCCGCGCCGACTGGAACCTCCTCGACAGCGACCTGCTGCGCTGGCAGGGCAGCAGCGATCCGACCGAAGGCTTCCTGGAGGACCTCGCCGAGGTCCGCGCGATAGTGGAGCCCGCGGGAGCCCGCTTCGCTGCGGCTCGCCGCACCGCAGCCGACCTGGACGCGATGCGCCAGGCCCTCGAATCGATGGCGGCGGCAGGGACGGACGCGGATGCGATGGTCGAGGCGGACCTGGCCTTCCACCGCGCGCTGCTGGACGCCGCCCACAACGAACTGCTCAGCCGGATGGAGGTCGTCATCGAGGCCGGCCTGCGCGTTCGTGACCGGATCGTGCACGGTGCCCGGCACTTCTCCGACTCCATCCCCGTCCACCAGGAACTGCTCGACGCGGTCGAAGCGGGCGATCCGGAGGCCGCCGTGGCTGCCGTCGAGTCACTCCTGGCGCAGGCCTCCGACGACCTGGCGGCCGTGCGGGCCGGGGACGACGGGGGAGACGAGGCCGACGTCGTGACCGACACGCTGCCGAAGGAAGTGCCTTGAAGATAACCGGACTTGAGACGTTCCTGGTGGCTCCGCGCTGGCTGTTCCTGCGCGTCGCCACCGACGAGGGCGTCACCGGCTGGGGCGAGCCCGTGATCGAGGGCCGCGCCGAGACCGTACGCGCCGCGGTCCACGAAATGGCCGACTACCTCGTCGGCCGGGACCCGCTGCGCATCGAGGACCACTGGCAGGTACTCACCAAGGGCGGCTTCTACCGTGGCGGCCCCATCCTCTCCAGCGCCGTCGCAGGCATCGACCAGGCCCTGTGGGACATCGCCGGCAAGACCTACGGTGTCCCGGTGCACCGCCTCCTCGGCGGCCCGGTACGTGACCGCGTCCGGATGTACGCGTGGATAGGCGGAGACCGCCCGAGCGACGTCGCCGAGCTGGCCGAGGAACAGATGAAGGCGGGCTTCACCGCCGTGAAGATGAACGCCTCGGCCGAACTCGCCGCGATCGACACCCCCGCCCGCACCGCGGAGGTCGTCGAACGGGTCGTGGCCGTCCGCGAAGTGCTCGGCGACGAGCGGGACATCGCCGTCGACTTCCACGGCCGGGTCTCCACGGCCATGGCGCGTCGCCTGCTGCCCCTGCTGGAACCGCTGCACCCGCTGTTCGTCGAGGAGCCCGTCCTGCCGGAACACTTGGGCCACCTGCGCAGCCTGGTGGAGTCCACGAGCATTCCGCTCGCGACCGGCGAACGCCTCTACTCCCGCTGGGACTTCCGCGAGGTCATGACCAGCGGCATCGCCGTCGCCCAGCCCGACCTCTCGCACGCCGGCGGCATCTCCGAGGTCCGCCGCATCGCGGCCATGGCCGAGACGTACGACGTCGCCATGGCTCCCCACTGCCCCCTCGGCCCGATCGCCCTGGCCGCCAGCCTCCAGATCGCCTTCGCCGTACCGAACTTCCTCATCCAGGAACAGAGCATGGGCATCCACTACAACCAGCAGTGCGACCTGCTGGAGTACGTGATGGACCCCGAACCCTTCCGCTTCGAGGGCGGCTACGCCGTCTCCGGGTCCCGCCCGGGTCTCGGCGTCGAGATCGACGAGAAGGCCGTACGCCACGCCGCCGAGACCGGACATCGCTGGCGCAACCCCGTATGGCGCGGCGCCGACGGGGCGTTCACCGAATGGTGACCCTCGTCAGGCCGACCCCCGGACCCCACGCCCAAGGAGAGCCCGCTCCCATGAACCTGGTGGAATCCCTCCGAGCCCACCGCCTGTTGGCGATCGTACGTGGCAAGGATCCCGCCGCGGCCCTGCGCACCGTACGTGCCCTCACCGAAGAGGGCATCGCGGCCATCGAGGTCTCGCTGACCACCGCTGACGCCCTGACCGTGATCCGGCAGGCGCGCACAGAACTGGGCCCCGACGCACTCCTCGGCGCCGGAACCGTGCGCTCGACCGCGGACGCCGCCCGCGCCGTGGACGCCGGTGCGTCGTATCTCGTCACCCCGGCACTGGTCGACGGGCTGGAGCCCTACGGCGTACCCGTACTGATGGGAGCCCTGACGCCGACCGAGATCGAAACAGCCCTCGCACGGGGCGCCGCGGCGGTCAAACTCTTCCCCGGCACGCTCGGCGGACCCGACTATCTGCGGGCCCTGCGCGACCCCTTCCCCGACGTGCCCTTCGTGCCCGTCGGCGGAGTGGACGCGCAGGCCGCCCGCGACTACCTGGACCGTGGCGCCATCGCCGTCGGCGTCGGCTCGCCCCTCGTCGGGGACGCGGCCGACGGCGGCGACCTGGACCAACTCCGCGCCCGCGCGGCCGTGTTCCGCTCGGTGGCCGCGGGGGAGACGCCGTGACGACTCCGGCCGTCCAGGCCCCGCCCGAAGTGGTGACCTTCGGTGAGACGATGGCGGCGCTCCGGGCCCACAGCGTGCTACGACTCGGCGGCAGCCTCGGCCTGTCCGTTGCGGGAGCCGAGTCCAACGTCGCCATCGGCCTCGCCCGGCTCGGCCACCGGGTGCGCTGGGCCGGCCGGGTCGGTGCGGACGAACTCGGCGCACTGGTACTGCGCACACTGCGCGCCGAGGGCGTCGACACCGACCACGCGGTCACCGACGACACCGGCCGCCCCACGGGACTGCTGCTGACCGAACCCCGCCTGGGCACGCTCACCCGAGTCAGCTACTACCGTGCCGGATCAGCGGGTTCGGCCGTCTCACCGGCCGACATACTGCCCGCGCTGGCCTCCGGATCCCGCATCCTGCATCTGACCGGCATTACGCCGGCGCTCAGTCCGTCGGCGGCCGAGGCGGTCCTGGCCGCCGCCACGACCGCCCATGACGCAGGGATCACCGTCTGCCTCGACGTCAACTACCGCTCCAGGCTGTGGACCGCCGACCGCGCCCGCACAGCGCTCCGGCCGCTGCTGGCCCACACCGACCTGCTGATCGCCTCCGAGGACGAGCTGCCGCTGGTGCTGGAACGGTCCGACGCGGGCGAATCCCAGGCCGTGCACAGCATCCTGGCGGCAGGCGTCAACGAGGTGGTGGTCAAGCGTGGCGCACACGGCGCGACCAGCTTCACCGCCCACGGGACGACCGACTGCGCGGCGCGACAGGTCGACGCGGTCGATCTGGTCGGCGCGGGCGACGCCTTCGTGGCCGGATACCTGTCCGGACTCCTCCACGGCGCCGACATCCCCACCCGTCTGCAGCGAGCCGTCACCACCGCCGCCTTCGCCGTCGCCACCCGCGGCGACTGGGAGGGCCTTCCCACCCAGGACGAACTCGGCCTGTTCGACCAGCCCGACGGCACGACGATTCGCTGACCCAGGAGACTCCTCATGACCTTCACGGCAGCGCATGCGACGGTCGTCGTGGACGGAGCGTACGAACTCGCGGAGGGCGGCCGCTGGTTCGACGGCCGGTACGTGTACCTCGACATCCTCAGCGGCCGGCTCTTCGAACTGCGCGACGACGGAGCCGACCCCCGCCAACTGGCCTGCACGGACGTGCCGTTGGGCGCCGTCGCGCCGGTCGACGACCGGCCGGACGCGTGGATCGCGGCCGCGGGCACCGGCATCGCACTGCTCACCGCCGACGGCGCCCTGGAATGGCTCGACCGACCCGAGGACCGCACCCCGGTCCCCAGCCGGATGAACGACGGCGTCGCCGACCCCGCCGGCCGCTTCTGGGCCGGCAGCATGGCCTACGACGGCACGCACGGCGCGGGCTCCCTCTACCGAACGGACCCCGACGGCACGGTCGTACGCGTCCTCGACGGCCTGACCATCGCCAACGGCCCGGCGTTCACCGCCGACGGCACGACCATGTATCTCGCCGACACCGCCGCCGGCACCCTCCTCCGCTGCCGCGTCGACCCCGTCTCCGGCGACCTCTCCGGCAGCCCGCAGACCTTCGCGCAACTGGGGGACGGCGAAGGAAGCCCCGACGGAATGACCGTCGACGCCGAGGGCTGTCTGTGGGTCGCGATGTGGGGCGCCGGCGCGATCCGCCGGTACCACCCCGACGGCCACCTGATCCACACCCTGACCGTGCCCGCCCCGCACCCCACGTCGGTGTGCCTGCACCCCAGAGACAACCGCCTCTTCGTCACCACGGCTCGGTACGGGGTGAAGGACCCGACGACGGCCTCCGGCGCGGTGCTCAGCGTCCCCGTCCCCGTCAGGGGAACAGCGGCCTGCTCCTGGCGGGGCCGCCGCTGAAACCCTCGGCACGCGGCAGGTTGTCCAGGGTGGGGTGACGCTCCAGCACGATCACGTGCTGGTCGCGGAGGAGGCCCGGCTCGCGCGCGGCCTGCTCGCCGCGGTCATCGGCGCGACGACGCTCCACGCATCGCGGGGGCCGTCGTCACGTCGTCCCCGCGGCTACTGCTTCCTTGCGCGCGGAGTTACTCCTTCAGGCCTGCCGTCGCGCAGGCGGCGGCGAGTTCGGGCGTGCAGATGTCGGACGGCTTGTACATGCCGTCCCTGATGACCGTGTCCTTGATGTTGCCCTTGGTCAGGGCGACGACGGGCACGAGATGAGTGGGGATGCTCTTGAGGGAAGGGCTGTCGACTCTTTCGCCGGTGAGGGCGTCGAACAGGAGGTGCTTGCCCTGGGCCAGCGTCACGGCCATCTCTGCGGCGTTCTCGGCCTCCTGCGGGTAGGGCTTGTACACGCTCATGTACTGCTCGCCGGTGATGATCCGCTGCACCGCCGGGAGTTCCGCGTCCTGTCCGGTGATCGGCGGCAGGTCGCTCACGCCTGCGGCCTTCAGCGCCTTGATGACGCTGCCCGCCAGACCGTCGTTGGCGGCGTAGACGGCCTTGATGTTGTCTGATCCGATTTCCTTGATCGCCTCGGTCATGTTCTTCTCGGCGTTCTGCGGCTTCCAGTCCTTGGTGTCGAACGACTTGGCGATCGTTACGTTGCCGTCGAGGACGAGGAGCGCGCCTGCTTTGAACTGCTGGGCGTTGGGGTCGGTGGGCGAGCCGTTCATCATGACGATCTTCTCGGAGCTGTCAGGGTCATCGCCGAGGGCGGCCAGCAGGGAGCGGCCCTGTACCTCGCCGACGAGCTCGTTGTCGAAGGTGATGTACGCGTCGATCGGGCCTTCGGCCAGCCGGTCGTAGGCGATGACCGGGATGCCGGCCTCTTTGGCCCTTCTGACCCCGCCGGCGATGGCGTGCGTGTCGACGGGGTCCAGCAGGATCACGTCGACACGCGCGTCGATCATCTGCTGCAGCTGTCGGGTCTGCTTGCCCGCGTCCGCCTCGGCGTTGGCGTACTCGGTCCTGCCCTGGCCGTGGGTGAGGGACTCGACCTTCGCCTTGATGACGGGGTAGTGGAATTGCTCGTACTGCGGGTTCGATCTTTCCGGCAGCAGCAGCCCCACGGTGATGTCGTTGCCCTTGGTCGGGCTGGCGTCGTCGCTGCTCCCCGCCGCGTTGAGCGTGCCGCAGCCCGTGAGCGAGACGGCGATCGTGGTGGCGGCCGCGGACAGGGCGATACGACGCATCGGGAGCTCGCTTCAGGTGCGATCGGGAGGTGGGCACCGCATTGCTGCCCACCTGGCGGACAGGTCGGCGCGGAGGGAACCTTCGGCGCCGAGCAGGAGCTACTTTACGCGATGAGAGATGGTATCTCGTAGGCTGATGCCCGAGTCGCCGGCATGGCTGCCTGCCGGTTGAGGCTGAGCTTGGACGGCCGGGGGGAGTTCTTGGTCTCCTGGGGATGGCGTGCGCCGGCCTGCCCGGGCCGTGAACGGATGCCCGGCGTCGATGGCGGACCTCATGGGAGAAGAACTGCCTGCGGTGCCTGTGGGGCCGACGCCGACGCTGACGCCGACGACCTTGAGGTCGCCGACGGCGGTGTCGCCCAGGGAGTTGTTGCCGCGCCCGAACTCCGCGTCCTGGTCGGCGAACCGGGCCACCCCGGTCGCTGCCCGGCCGGGCACGGGGACCCGCGCGGCAGCCCGCGCTGTCCAGGCCGGCCCGCGCGGCTCACGTCAGTGAGCCTCGGCCCGCCGCACATTGTCGCGGGTGGGGGTCACGGCCCGGGTCCTGGGTCCGGGTGCACGGCGTCGGTGATTCCGGCCCGGGCCGCTTCGAGTTGTGCGGCGAACGCGATGCCCAGGAACAGCACCACACCGGTCAGGTTGGCCCACAGCAGCAGGGCGACGAACGCCGTCAGCGGTCCGTACACGGCGCCGAATGATCCGCTCTTGGCGACGTAGAGAGCCAGCAGCCACGTGGAGGTGACCCACAGGACCAGGTGGACCGCTGAGCCGAACGCGAGCCAGGTGTAGCCCGGCTGGTCCCTGCGCGGGGCCCAGCGGAAGATGACTGCCGATGCGGCCCAGGCGAGGACCGTGCCCAGTGGCACTTCGAGGGGCCGCCACCAGTCGAGCCACTCCCGGGGCCAGCCGAGGGCTTCCACGACCGCGTTGCCGATGGCATCGCCCGCGACGAGCACGAGGAATCCCAGGACCATCGGCATGCCCGCTGTGAGGGCGAGGAGCAGGGCTCGTCCGTACTTGGGCAAGAACGGCCGGTCGCGTTCGATGCCGTAGATGCGGTTGGCGCCTCGCTCGACCTGGCCCATCGCCGAGGCGAGATTGAGTACGGCGAAGGCCAGCCCCAACCACATGGCGACGGCGTTCCAGACTCCGGAGCCGGCGCTGCGGGCGGTGGCGTCCACAGCGTCCTCGACCAGACTGGCACTGGCGCCCGGCACGATCTGTCCCAGGGTGAGTTCGATGATCCGCCCCACGCTCTGCGTGTGCACGGTGGTGGCCACGCCGATCAGCGCGATGGTGAACGGCACGAGGCCCAGGACCACTTGGAAGGCGAGCGAACGGGAGTTGGTGAAGCCGTCGGCGTAGCGGAACCGGGCGAACGCGTCGAGGAGCAGTCGGCGGCCGCCGTAGTGCCTCAACGCGGTGAGCGCCTCGTCTCCGGAAAGCTCGTCCCCGATCATGTCCCGGGTCTGCGGGACGTGCACAACGGTCCCCATCGAGAACGCCTCCTCCTGTCGTTCGTACGGCCAGATGAGGAACGCGATCTTGCCGCCGGGAGAACCGTACAGCCGGACGACTGCGGCGGTCGGCCGTCAGGAGGATTGAGGGGGCTGCAGGGCCCGCTGGTGCGGTGGGGCGTGCGGCGACCGGCCGAGCCGCCGCCCTGTGCCCGGCGAACTCCGTGACGATCTCGGTCGGGATCCGGGTCGGGCCCCACTCGACGTGCCCCTGAACAACGCCCTGGTCGTCGGCGAGAATGGCGCCGGTGCATCATGATTCATGCGACACACGCATGAGCCATGTGATGTGCGTGGTAGCTTCGGCGTCATGGGTATGAGTCTCGATGAGCGAGCTCGTTCTGCCGTGGCCGCGCTGCTGCACGCGACCGGCGAGTCGCAGGTCGATCTCGCCGCCGCCTTGGGGGTGAGCCAGACCCAGGTGAGCCGTCGTCAGACGGGCGAAGCCGCATGGAGCCTGGCCGCTTGTGACGCCGTTGCCGCGCACTACGGCATCGACGGCCTCGATCTCCTGGCGGGCCCGACCCGGGCCACCGAGGTGCTGCCCGCGGAACGCCGCCGTCTGCCCGGCCGCCACGCCAACACGACGCGTCTTGAGCCCGTGCGGGAGAAGAGCGCGGGATGACGGACTTCAACGCGATCGACGCCCTGCTCGCCGGGGCCAAGCAGGAGGTCCCGCTGCCGCCCGCCGCGGAGCGGCGCGCACTGCGCGAGGGGCTGAACGTCTCTCGCGCGCAGCTTGCGGCCGCGCTGAACGTCAGCCGGTGGACGGTGGACGGTGGGCGGGTGGGAGTCCGGGAGTGACCCGAGCGGCGAAGTGCGGGAGAAGTACGCGTACTTCCTCGAGGGGCACGGACCAAGCTGTCCCCCGCAGCTGCGGAAGCACTGGCCGAGGAGCCTGCGGACGCGGATCGCGCGACCGATCAGGACGACGTCCTGGACGACGTCCAGGACCACGGCCCGGACGTGGGCAAGGACGACGTCGAAGCCCTTCCCGCCTCCCAGGCGTGTGTACTGTGCGGGCAGCCCGTCCGTCATCAGGTCGCGGGATTCCCGCAGCACCTGGACCCCGCTGAGTGCGGCGCTGTCGAGACCGCGCAGTCGCGGAAGCCCGCACCTCACGGTGAGCCGCGGCCGCAGGCCGCCGCCAGGAAGGACACGGCGCAGGGCGGGGTCAGGGTCGTCCCAGTGGGGCGACGCCTGCAGACCGCCGACACCCCGGACGTCATCGGCTCCGCTGTCGCGACCGTACTCGCCGAGCACGCGGGCGACGTCGAGGCGGCGACCAAGGCGCTGGTGAAGCGGGCGATCCCGGACGCGATGGCGCTGCTGGACCACGCGCGCAAGGGCGGGCGGTACGACGTCGTCGCGCACCCCTGGCTGCCCGACGTCCTGCGCAAGCAGACCGCCCGCGGCGCCGACCAGATCTGGGAGGCCCGCCCCAAGTGGACGAGGCCCGAACTCCCGCCGGGCGAGCACGAGGTGACCGCCCTCGACATCAACGGCGCCTACCTGTCCGCGCTCAAGACCCATCTGCCGATCGGCCAGCTGGAACACTCCACCGGCGACCACCACGACCGCCGCCGAGCCGGCGTCCACCTGATCACTCCGCCGGAGTGGGACCACGAGGCGGTGCTGCCCGACCCGATCGGCAACCGGGACGAGCCGGGCCCGCTGTGGGTGACCGAGCCGACCTTGCGGCTGCTGCTGCTGCGCCTGGCCGGTCCGAAGTACGGCCTGTGCGATCCGCCTCAGATCCACGAGTCCTGGACCTCCGGCGCCACGGAAGCACTGCTGGAGAAGATCCGCGTCGCCCTGAAGGACGCCCGGGACCGGGCCATCGCCGAGGACGACGAGGTGACGCTTGAGTACGTCAAGGCCATGTACTCGAAGTTCGTCTCCACGCTGGGGGAGTCGAACTACAACCGGGAGCTGTACCGCACCGACTGGATGCACCTCATCCGCTCCCAGGCCTTCGCGAACCTGTGGTGGAAAGCGCATCGTGCCTACGACGAGGGCCTCATGGTCGTCCGCGCCATGGGCACCGACGAACTGCACGTGATCGGCGACTGGCGGGCCGTCTTCCCCGAGGGACGCGGCGTCACCGAGGTCAAGCTCAAGGACGTCTACACCGTCGGGGCCCCCGACACCACGGACCCGGACCTGAACTGAGCCGAGAACGAACCATCTCTCACGAGGGCCTGAGACGCGCGAAGGTTGCCCGCCCACAGGCGGTTGAGGGGCTTTCGGCCCTTCTTCAGGACCAGCTCCGCGGCGCGCCGGCCCTCCGAGATAGGAAGGGTTCGCGCCTGCCCGGCGCGTTGAACGACAGCTCCCGGCGGAGGGCAGGCGGGCAGGATCCCGCACGCCACTTGGCACACACCCACTCCATATCAGGTGTGCTGTCCAGGGCCGGTTCGTGAGAGGCGGACCATGGCGCGGTAGAGAGCAGTGGGCCTGGGGGCTTCGGGCAGTGCGGGGATCGGTGCGTCGGGGGCGGCGTAGGAGCGGAGCATGTGACCGACGAGGCGACGCCAGGTGTCGGGGGCGGCGTCGCCGGTGGCGGTGATGACGCCGGCGTTGGCCATGAGCAGGATGACGACGTCCTCGTGGGTGAAGTCGTCGCGCAGGTGTCCGCTGTTCTTGGCTCGGGCGATGAGCTCCAGCAGCCGGTCGTACGCCTCGGCGCGGCGGGCCTCCAGGGCCTTGGCGGCGGGGAAGGTCATGGTCAGGACGTCGGCGAAGCCGCGGTCGGCGGCCTGCATGGCGCAGACGGCGTGGAGGTAGCCGATGAAGCCGTGCCAGGGGTCGGGGTCGGCGAGTGCCTCGGTGACGGCGTCGGCGTAGGCGTCCATGCGGTCGGCGAAGACCGCGTTGACGAGTTCCTCCCGGGTGGCGAAGCGCCGGCCGAGGGTGGCTTTGCCGACGCCTGCCTCGCGGGCGACCGAGGCCATGGAGACGCCGAGTCCTTCGGTGGCGTAGAGGCGGCGGGCGGCGGCCAGGATGCGGCAGCGGTTGCGCTCGGCGTCGGCGCGCAGTCCCGTGCCGGGTTCTTGGGCCGGTGTCTGGTCGCAAGGTGGCGAGGTCATGCACCCACTCTAGCCAAGTGGAACGCCCGGCCCGGTTCCGGTGTACGGTGAGTGACAGTGAAAGTGGGCCGCCCGGCCCACTTAATCGGAGGATGCTGTCATGCGTGCTGTAACGCTGGAATCCGTCCCCTCGGCCCCGGCCGTGACCGAGGTGGACCCTCCTCGCCCGGAGGCCGGGGAATTGCTGGTCAAGGTGGCCGCCACCTCACTGAACGGCATCGACCTCGCCACCGCCGCCGGCTACACGCAAGCGTTTATGGAGCACCGGTACCCGCTGGTCCTCGGCCAGGACTTCGCGGGCACGGTCGAGGCGCTCGGCGAGGGCGTGGAGGGCTTTGCGGTCGGCGACGCGGTGTTCGGTGTGGTGATGAGGCCGTTCCTGGGTGCCGGCTCGCTGGCCGAGTACGTCACCGTGCCCGCCGGACACGGCGTTGCCCCGATTCCGGCGGGCCTGAAGGCGGGGGACGCGGGTGCGCTGGGCGTGGCCGGGGCCACTGCCCTGGTGAGCCTGGACGCGGTGGCCCTGGCCGATGGGCAGACGCTGCTGATCTCAGGGGCCTCCGGCGGCGTGGGTTCGCTGGCGGTGCAGCTCGCCGCCGCCCGTGGTGCGAGGGTGATCGCGACCGCCCGCCCCGGCGCGCAGACCGACTTCGTCACCGGCCTGACCGACGCCGAAGTCCACGTGGTCGACTTCACCGGTGACCTGGAGGCGCAGGTCCGCGCGATCGCCCCGGACGGTGTGGACGCGGTGCTGCACCTGGCGGGCGACGGCGCCCAGCTCGCCGGCCTGCTGCGGCCGGGTGGTCAGCTCGCCTCGACCACCGGCTTGACCCAGGACGCCGTCAAGGGGCACGACGTCACCGTCCACACGATCATGGCCAACCCCGACGCCCAGGTCCTGACCTCCCTGGCCGAGCAGGTCGTCTCCGGCGCACTGCGCGTGCCGGTCACCGCCACCTACCCGCTGGAGCAGGCCCTCGAGGCGTTCGCCGCCTTCGGCGCCAGTACCCCGGGCAAGATCGCCGTCTCCTGCTCCTGAAACACACATCCAACGGAAGAGAAACGACCGTGCCCAGTATTGCCGTCATCGGCGCCGGCCCCGGCATGGGCCTGGCCATCGCCCGCACCTTCGGCAGCCGCGGCTTCGACGTCGCCCTGGTCTCCCGCACCAAGGAGAAGCTTCAGACGCTGGTCGACCAGCTCGGCCAGGAAGGCATCACCGCCGAGGCGTTCACCGCCGACGTCCTGGACCGGCCCTCCCTGACCGCCGCCCTGGACGCCGCGAAGGCCCGCTTCGGCGGCATCGACGTACTGGAATACTCCCCGGCCCCGCACTCCCCGGTACCCGGCCTCACCATGGCCGCCCCCTCGGAGGCCACGGTGGACAACCTGCAGCCGCAGATCGAGTACATCTTCTACGGCGCCGTCGCCGCTGCCCGTGCCGTGCTGCCCGCGATGCGCGAGGCGGGCGCCGGCACCCTGCTGTTCACCACCGGCGGCGGTTCGGTGGATCCCATTCCCATGCTCGGCAACGTCAACGCCCCCGCGGCAGCTCTGCGCAACTGGGTCATCAACCTGGACAAGGAACTGGCAGGCAGCGGTGTGCATGCCGCGCACGTGGCGATCAACGTCTGGATCGGCGGGGGCGGACCCGAGGGCTTCCCGACGGCCACGCCCGAGCAGATCGCCCCCCTGTACTGGGAGTTGCACGAAGACCGTGACCGCTCCGAGGCCGTCTTCAACGCCTGACCGGCCGGTCCGGCCCGCTCCGGGGGAGGGAGCATCCGCTCCCTCCCTGCCTGCCCCGTCCCCCTCTGCCAAGGAATCCGTACGTGAACGTCTTCTTGTGGATCGTGCAGGCCGTGCTGGCTGCCATGTTCTCCATGGCCGGTGTCATGAAGTCCACCCAGCCCAAGGAGAAGCTGGCCGGCCAGCTGCCCTGGACGGCCGACTTCTCCCAGGGCACCGTCCGCTTCATCGGCATCGTGGAGTTCGCCGCCGCGCTCGGGCTGATCCTTCCCGCGGCCACCGGTATCGCCCCTGTGCTGACCCCGCTGGCCGCGAGCGGCCTGGTCGTGGTGATGGTGCTGGCCGCGATCACCCACGGCCGCCGCAAGGAACCCGGCGCAATCGCCTTCAACGCCGTCCTGCTGATCCTGGCCGCCCTGGTGGCCTGGGGCCGCTTCGGCCCGTACGGCTTCTGACCCCCTCCTGCTCACCACTACCGCGAGGAACCACCCCTGATGCGTGTCACCGCCTTCGGCGCGACCGGCGCCATCGGCCGCCTCGTCGTCCAGCAGCTCCTGGACGACGGCCACCAGGTCACCGCCCTGATCCGCAGCCCCGCCAAGCTCACCCTCACCCACTCCCACCTCACGGTCGTCACCGGACAGCTGTCCGACCGTGATGCCGTCGAGCAGGCCGTCATCGGCGCCGACGCGGTGATCAGTGCGCTCGGCCCCTCCCTGAAACGGTCCACGACCGGCACCCAGGTGACGGACGGAACCCGCACCATCGTGCAGGCCATGGAGGCGCAGAAGGTGGACCGCTTCATCGGGCTGGCCACGCCCTCACTGGCCGATCCGCAGGACAAGCCGCACTGGAAGCACAAGGTGCTGCCCGTCATGGCCGGGCTGACGATCCCCAACGCGCTGGCCGAGTTGAAGGGCATGACCAAGGCTGTCACCGGCTCGGATCTCGACTACACCATCGCCCGGATCACCAACCCGACGAACAAGCCCGCCACCGGCCGCATCCGCTCCGGCTTCCTCGGCCACGACAAGGTCGCATCCGCCATGAGCCGCGCCGACATCGCCGCCTTCCTCGTTTCCCAGCTCACCGACACCCGCTACCGGCGGGCCATGCCCGCCATCAGCAACTGAGCCAGGAGACCGCCATGACCTTCGAACTCGGCGTCTACTCCTTCGGCAACACCCCGCGCCTGCCCGACGGCAGCCGTGGCCCAACCGCCCAGGCCCTCCGCGATGTGCTGGAGGCCATCAAGCTCGCCGACGAGGTAGGACTGGACTTCTTCGGGGTGGGTGAGCACCACATGTGGGCGATGCCGCTGTCCTCGCCCACCTCCGTGGTCAACGCCGCCGCGGCCGTCACCCACCGGATCAAACTCAGCACCGCTGTCACCGTCCTGTCGACACAAGATCTGCGCCCGTTCATCGAGCGCGTCTATCCCATGGACGAAATCCAGGACGCCCGCTGAGCCACGGAAACCTTGGCGGTCGCCGTATCGTCGCACCACGTGACCGGCTCAGCCGACGGCCTGGTCGGCGGCCTTGGGGGAGGGGCCGTACTGGTTGGTGCCTGGCGCGCTGTTCACCGTCATGCCCAGGATGTAGAGGGCGGGGCCGATAGGCGGCAGGCCGCCTCGGGGCGATCTCGCAACGCCCGTTGTCGCGCCATTGCGGCGGGAACCCTTTCCGGATCGCGCCGCCGCGGCAGGAAGCGCGGCGGCGCGATCCGGCTCCGCCGAAGGAGGCTGGGTCCCTGGTGCGGTCTCAGAGACTGAAGACGAGTTCGGGCTGGTCGCGCTTGGTCGTGTGCAGCTCCCAGTAGACGGGGGAGATCTCCTCGGGCTGGGCTGTCGGGAAGCCGGGGACGGCCGGGGTGCCGATCGACACGTCGATGCCTACGTGGGCGGCCTGGACGCCGGTGCCGTCCAGCTCCTTGTGGAGGTTGATCGCCCAGTTGCGCAGCGCGGCGGCGGCCGCGTTGACGTTGCCGACCTGCGGCACGGGGTCGATGGAGCCCGCGCCGGTGGTGTAGAGCAGCGTGCCCGCGCCGGCCTCCCGCATCGTCGGCAGCACTGCCCTGGTGGCGGCGATGGCACCGTAGAGCTGGAACTCGATCTCGTGCTGCACATGAGCCGGCTCGGTCTCGACCGGGGTGGTCAGCGCAGTGGAGTCGAAGCCCCCGACCGGGGAGTACTCCAGGACGTCGATGCGGCCGAACTTCGCGACGGCGTCCTTGAGGGCCTGGGTGAGCGCGTCGCGGTCGAGGACGTCCGCGGGGAAGGCGGCGGCGGTGATGCCCTCGGCGGTGAGCTTGCCCACGAGATCGTCGAGCTTGTCGCGGTTGCGGGAGATCAGGGCGACGTTCAGGCCCTGGGAGCCGAAGGTACGGGCGATGGCCAGGCCCAGCTGGGGGCCGGCTCCGATGATGGCGATGCTGGTCACAGCGATCCTTTCGCAAAAGCTGGTCGAAGGAAGCAGACATTTGGATAGAGCTATCCGTATCAGGATCCGGATAGCTCTTTCCGGTTCACTTGCTGCCACCGTACCATCAAAATGGATAGGGCAATCCAGTTGCTGCGCTGGTCGTTATGAACCCTGCTGGCCCGGCATCCCGACGGCCCGCCGCCAGCCACTGCGCAGCGACCCGAGCGCAACCGGGAGCGGATCGTCGCTGCGGCGCGCAAGGTGTCGCGCGGGCCGGTGGCCGCCGAGACGGCAGCGGAGCCGGAAGCGGCTAAGAGTCGGCCGGCTGTCGCTCCCAGTGCCGTGGTGGCGTCCTTATGGTGTTCGTCCTGGTCGCCCGGACAAGTCCAAGGGCTCCCTCAGCGCCGCCAGGGAAGGGCACCGACTGGGCAACCGTTCTCGGTGCCCAGTCGGTACTGACGCTGACCTCGGCGTGCGGATCAGGTCGGCTCCGCCAGGGAGCGCACGGTCGTGTCCGTACGCGCGTGTCCCAGCGGGACTTCCTCTCCAGGAGCACGGGGAACCAGTCCGGTCAGCGCGGCACCGATGACTGCGGGTACGGCGAGGGCGTAGAAATTCCACTGGAACGCCAGTCCGGCCCCGATGATGAGCCCGAGTAGCGGCGGGGCGAGCATGGAGCCGATGCGGCCGAAGCCGAGTGTCCAGCCCAACGCTGTGGCGCCCACTCGCGCCGGGTAGTACTTGGAGACGTAGGCGAGGAGGAACGTCTGCGTCCCCATCGCCCCGACACCCCCCAGGGCGACGGCCGCGTACAGCACAGCCGTGGGCAGCCGCAGGCTGAGCAGGATGACGGCGACGCCGGCCAGCAGGTACGTCGTGACGATGATCGGCTTCGAGCCGAGCCGGTCGGCGGCCAGGGAGATGAGGAGTTGGCCGACGACAGCCCCGAGGTTGAACATGAGGAGGAAGCCGAGTGCGGAACCGGAGGAGTAGCCGGCCCGGCGCATGATCTCTGGGAGCCAGGTGTTGTATCCGTAGATCATGAACAGGCACAGGCAGGACATGACCAGGAAGCACAAAGTCGCCACGACGTAGTCGCGCGAGAGCAGGGTTTTCACCGGCGACATGCCGTCCGAGCCGGTTCCGGTCGGCGCCTGCGTCGACGCCGGTGCCTTGTTCTCCGTGTCGTCCAGAGTGATGTTCCAGCGCCGTGCTGTCTGCTCCGCCTCGGCGTGCCTGCCCTTCGCCCTGAGGAAAACGATCGACTCGGGCAGGAACCTCAGGGCCACAGGCACGATCAGGACGAGCGGGAGGAGACCGAGCAGGAACATCGCCTGCCAGCCGAATCGGGGTATCACGAACATCCCGGTGAACGCGGCGATGATGCCGCCCACGGGAAATCCGCTGAAGATGATCGCGAAGACCAGGTTGCGTGCCTTGGGGTGCGAGTACTCACTGCTGAGAGCGGAGGCGGTCGGCAGCACGCCGCCAAGGCCGAGGCCGGCGAGGAACCGGAAGATGCCGAACACCTCGGGGGAGGTCGCGATCGCGCACAGGCCCGTCATCACCGAGAACCAGGCCAGACAACCGATCAGCATCCGGCGTCGGCCCAGTTTGTCGGTGAGCGTGCCGACGGTCGTGGCCCCTATGAGCATCCCGATCAGAGCGAAGGAACCGATCAGACCGGCACCGGCAGGAGTCAGGCCCCAGCTGTGTTCGTGGAGCAGGGACGGGATGACAGCGCCGTAGATGACCACGTCGTAGCCGTCGGCAACGATGGCGATTCCACAGATCGCGAGTACCAGCAAGGTCACCGGAGGCCAGGTGGCTTTGCCGACACTTCCTTCGCGGCTCTCTTCGTGCATGACGATTCCTCTCACTGGGCTTCGGCGGTGGTGTCTCTCTCGCACTTGATGCGGCGTGCGCAGGTTCGTTGGTGGTAGTCGCAGGCCGGCCGACGTCAGGCCAGGGCAGTCAGGGGGAGGCCGCAGGCACACAGCCTTGATGGGTGAGTGCCGCGGAGGCGATGGTCTGGCTGCCTCGCTCGCAGCTCGTGCTGCATCGCTAAGTGTGCACACTATTGCGGGGCTGTAAAGGGTTCCGTACGCGAAGCCCGCACCAGGTGTGCGATGCGGGTGGGCGTGGAACATGCCACCCGCGCCGCTCTTGGCTGGTCTGCGAAGATCACTTGGCGGTTATGCGGCGAACGTCCTGGCCGCGTTACGGCTCGAGGGTCCTGGCGACGTCAGGATGGGTTCCGCTTAAAGGTGCGGTGTGTATGCACATTGAGGGTAGGCGCCTTACGGAACGGCGCTCGCCCCGAGGCCCCGTTCTCGCATACGAGCGGGACGCCGGTCCGTCGGCAGTCCGCCGGCGTCAGACGAAGTGCGGCCGGGTCTGTAGTGGTCCTGGGCGTGAAGAAGGCCGAGCCGTCCCGTACGACTTCGGTGAACAGCTCCTCGCCGGCGTGGCCGGCCGGTCGTGCCGGGCGTAAGTCCGGTTCAAGCGCCCTGAGTTGTGTGGTTGCGCGAAGCAGCGCGCTGATCCCTCCCAGAGGGGCGGCCGGACCCGCTGATGTGGTGAAGTCCTGGCGGGACAACCCGTGGGACGACTGTTCCGCATCGTCACCAAGGCTGTCCCACAGGGACCGGCCGCGGCCGGGTGCCGCTACGCCTCCCAGTCCTCGGTGCGGAGCGTGAGTGCCACACGCCCGAGGCTGTTGTCGTCCTCCATGTAACGGTGGGCGTCGGCGGCGTGGGCGATGGGGAAGGTGCGGTCGACGACGGCGCGGAATCCGTGCTCCACCTGCGTCCACAGCGCCTTCACCGCGGCCGGGTTGCCGGTGCGTACTCCGATGATGCGGTGACAGTCGGAGTACACACGCCGCAGATCGATGCCCACCTTGCCGCCGAGGAAGGCGCCGGAGGTGACCACGGTGCCGCCGCGGGCCAGGGAGTCGATGGTGGCGTCCCAGACGGCCGGGTCACCGAGGTTGTCGACGGCGATGTCCACACCGCGACCGCCGGTTACTTCGCGTACCCGCTCCACGAAGTCCGGGGCGTTGGTGTCGAGTACGACGTCCGCTCCCGCCGCGGCCATGGCCGCCCGCTTCTCCGCGGAGCGGGAGGTCGCGATGATCTTCGCTCCCAGGTGCTGGGCGTACGCGGCTGTGGTGGAGCCGAGCGCGGAGGCGGCGCCCTGGACGAGCACCCAGTGTCCGGGGCGGAGTCCTGCCTGGGTCATCTGGTTGGCGGCGACCGCGCCGACGAGCGCGAGCGAGGCGGCCATCGCGGCCGGAATACCGTCCGGGACCTTGTGGACGTTGCGCGCCGGCACCGCACAGTACTGCGCGTAGGCGCCGGGGCGGTGGGTGCCTATCACGGTCAGGGCGTCGCAGACTTCATCGCGGCCTTCGGCACAGTACGTACAGGTGCCGCAGGCGACACCGGGCAGGACGGCCACGCGGTCGCCGACCCGTACGGAGTCCACGCCCTCGCCCAGTGCGGCGACGGTGCCGGCGTGGTCCGCGCCCAGGATGTGGGGCGGTTCGATGGCGGCGTAGGGGTGGTTGCCCGCGCGTGCCGTGAGGTCGAGCAGTCGGCCGATGCCGACCGCGGCGACCTGAACCAGGACCTCTCCGGGACCGGGGCGCGGTGTGTCCACCGTGGCCTGCTCCAGGACGTCGGGCGGTCCGAATCGGTGGAACACCATGGCTTGCATGGTCGCGGGAACCGGCAGCGCTTGCGACCAGCCGAGCTGAGAAACGGTCAACGTGTTGCTCATGACGCCACCACCGTGTTCTCCAGGCGGCCGATCCGCTCGATCTCAATGACTATCTCATCGCCTGCGGCCAGGAACTCCCCGCGCGGTACTCCGCAGCCGGCAGGTGTGCCGGTGAGGATGACGTCCCCGGGTTCCAGTCGGGTGATGCGACTGGCCGCCGCGATCACCTCGGGGATCTTCACCATCATCTGCGCGGTGGAGGAGTCCTGTTTCAGCACGCCGTTGATGCTGAGCTGGATCTTCAGGTTCTGCGGGTCGGTGATCTGCCAGGCGGGCACCAGCCCGGGGCCGAGCGGGCAGAAGCCGTCCTGTCCCTTGTGGCCGACCCAGTCGTAGGTGAACGGCGCGGCGACCGGCTTGGCGGCCTCGAGCCGGTCCCGGGCCGAGACGTCGTTCGCGGCCAGGTAGCCGGCCACATGGTCCATGGCCTGCTCGGGCGCGAGGTTGCGGCCGCCACGGCCGATGACGACGGCCAGTTCGGCCTCCCAGTCGACACGTGCACCCTGGTAGGCGGGCAGCGGCACCGGGTCTCCCGGTCCGGTCACGGTCGTCGTCGGCGGCTTGAGGAAGAAGAACGGTTCACCCGGCTCATCGGGGCGTTCGCAGCCCATCTCGGCGATGTGGTCCCAGTAGTTGGCGCCCGCGCAGAGCACCTTGCCGGGATACGTCAGCGGCGGAGCGAGCCGGGCGCCCGCAACGGCGTCGGACGCTGCCGGCGTCCAGTCACGCAACAGCGGCGCGAGCGACTCCCACCGGCCCAGCACCTCCATCAGTGTGAGGCCTTCTGTCCCGGGCGGCCCCTGGACCACGGTGCCGTCGGTGTACACACCGACGGCGAGTTTCTCCGAGTCATCGACCCGGTACTGCACCAGCGACCATTCAGGCGGTGTCATGTTTCCTCCGGCAAGCGGCTCTGTGGAAGCAGCAGAACCATAGTGCATACACATTGAGAGAGGAAGACTAGGTCTCGGGATACATAACGGTCGGTGGCGGGGCCGGCCCTCATGGACCGGACGTGGATGGTGGGAGCGGCGCGGACGGCGGTGGGCGGTCCGCTCGACAGTCTGCCCGGCCCGTCATCCCGCGCCCCGGACGCACCAGCATGGAGAGCCGCGACCACGTGCGACGGCTGATCCTGGATGGTTTCCTGCTGCCGGGCGCGGAGTTGGCACAGGCCGAACTCGCCCGGGCCTTCGGCGTCAGCCGCACTCCGCTCCGCGAGGCGTTCCGGATGCTTCGGGAGGTGGGGCGGATCGCCGCCGACGTCAACCACCGCCGACAACAACCACCGCGGACGGATGGCGTCGCGGAGCGGGGACTCCATGGTCTGGGGCGTGAGGCCCACCGCGACTTTCACCGGCTCCTCGTCGTCCGGTGCACGCCCACCGTGCTGATCACCTTGGCCTCCTGCTCGGAGCGCGCACTACGGCCGGTTCTCAAGGGTCGCGGCCGGGCCGGCGGACGGGATCCTTCGCCCTGAAATGGAAAAGGTTTCACCCGACACCTGGACGTCAAACCCGGAAGGTGTACACACTTATCTCGGTGTCCGTGCGGTATGCGGGTCACCAGAACCATGAGGAGTGCACATGTTGCGTGTCAAAGGTCTCCTGCACTACGGACTCCAGGTGCCGTCGCTCGATAGAGGTGCGGACTTCTACGGCGCGTTCGGGCTGAAGACGGCGGAGCGCGGCAACGCGGTGGTGATCCGCTGTGATGGCCGGGAGCAGGACCAGACGGTGCTGATGGAGGGGCCGGTCAAGCGGCTGAACCACGTGGCGTTCGCGGTGGACCCGGACTCGCTGCCCGAGTGGCAGCGCCACCTGGAGGGCTTGGGCCTGAAGCTGCTGGACGCGCCGGAGGAGATGCCCGGCGGGCTGTGGTTCCGCGATCACGAGGGGAACCTGGTCAACCTTCGTGACGAGGGGATCGCCCCCTGGAGCGAGTTCGGGACCACGGACGCGCAGGACGCCAACGTCGGCGACCGGGTCCGCCGGATCGACCAGGCCCGCTGGCCGAGCGCGACCGAGAAGACGCGCCCCCAGCGTCTCGGCCACATGCTGATCTTCAGCTCAGATGTGGGCGCCTCCGAGACCTTCTACACCCGCACGCTCGGGCTGCGCCTGTCGGACCGCATCGTCAACGGGCCCGTCTTCCTGAACTCGGGGCCTGGCGACCACCATGTCTTCGGCTTCGTCCCGGCGGAGCACCCCGGCCTGCACCACTCGAGCTGGATGGTGTCCGACATCGACCAGATCGCCAGAGGCGCGCAGAACATGGCCTCCGTGGGCTACACGAAGGGCTGGGGTCTGGGCCGCCACACCCTGGGCTCGAACCTCTTCCACTACATCCAGGACCCCTGGGGCAGCTGGATCGAGTACTCCAGCGACATGGACTGCATCACCGAGAACTGGCAGCCGAACGACTGGGAAGACCTCCCAGCCGCGGTCTGGAGCCCCAAGGCGCCGGCCGACTTCATCACCAACCAGGAAGAAAGGCCCGCTTGACCGTCGCCGCGTGACCGTCGGAACGCTCCGAGCCGCCGGCCTTGCGCGTCCCTGCCCTCCGACTCGAAGGAACCGTCCCATGCAAGAGAGTCCGCCATGCTTCCCGCGGTGAGCGCGCTCCGCCCGCCCGGCGAGCCCGTCCGGCAGCTGACCGTGGGTGTGTTTCCCGGCGCCGGCAACGTGCATCTGTACCACGCCATCGACTCCGGGCTCTTCCAGCAGGCCGGGCTGGAAGTGAACCTCATGCAGGTCGTCTCCTCCGACCAGCAGATGGCCGGCTGGAACGATGACGACTACGACATCATGCACACCTCTCCCGACCACCTGCTGCGTGGGCTGCTGAAGCGGGATCCGGTGGCCGTCAGAGCCGAAGGTATCGGCGAACTGGCTGTTCACCGGCGTCCCGGAGCGCCGTTGCCGACGGACCGGTGGGCGGTCGACAACGCTCGGAGTGCCTTCGCGTTCGTACTGCGCGCCGTGCTCGCCGACGTGGCCGACCGGCCGGTGTCCGAAGACCAGCTCGTCCCGGTGGGGGGCACCTTGCAGAGGTTCCAGGCCCTGCCGACGGATGCCGTGGACGGGACCACACTCCACCCGCCGTTCGACGTCCTCGCCGCCGAGCAGGGCTTCCCGCGCGTGGGCGGCCACCTCCAGGTCGCACCCGACCTCATCACCAACGTGGTGGTCACCCCGCGTGAGACCGCCACTGCGTGGCACACCCGCGTCTACACCGAAGTCTGCCGCATGAGCACCGAGGAACTGGTGTCCTCCGGCGCACCGGGCATCGAGGCGGCTCTGCTGCGGCGCGGTCTGCCCGAGGCCGCTGTCCGGGCCGCCGTCCTAGGCCTTCTCGGGCCCGCCGGCCTGTCGACTTCTCCCGAGGTGACCCTGCGCGGCATCGAGGCGGTGGCCGGCCTGCGCCGCCGCTTCGATCCGGACTGGCAGCCCGCCGGCCCGCTCAGGTCCCTGATCGGTCCCGGTCAGGAACGCTGAAGCAAGCCGCCGCTGAGGCGGACGTCCCGCCCGCCGGAGATCGCGGCGGTGCGGATGAAGACGTTCGTCTCGCAGCGTCCGGTCTACGGGGGTGCCTCGCGGAGCGGACCGAGTTCGATCCCGCGAGCCCCAACCCGCCTGGCGGGGGGCCATCGCCATCGGCCATTCGCTGGGCGGGGACCCGCAGCCCAGGTGAATACAGTGACAGGCTGCCTGAACCAGGCCGGGCGCAGTCAGGCGAGCCATAACTGGGCAGTTGGGAGGGGTTTCCGTCTCGGCTGCATACACACTGGGTAGACTCCCGGCGTGAGCAGGAGCAGGAACAAGTCCTCCAGGGACCAGAGGTCGGCCGACGTCGGCAGCGAGGGGCAGGCCGATTCCGTGCCGCCGGACGAAGGCCCCGCGGTCGCCGCGGGCGGTCGCCGCCTTGCTCTCGACGTCCACGGGCGGTTGCGCAACATGATCCTCAGCGGTGAGCTGCCTCCAGGGTCGGTGTTGCTCCAGGCCGAAATGGCGCGGAATCTGGGCGTCAGCCGCACGCCCATGCGGGAGGCGTTCCGGCTGCTCCAGGAAGAGGGGCTCATCGACGCGCGGCCCGACCAGCGGGCCCGGGTGCGGGCGGTGGACCCCGAGGACCTGGACGCTGTCTACGGGGCTCGCATCATGCTCGAAACGCTCGCCGTCAGCATGACGGCCAGGTCGCTCACGGCTGAGGACCTCAAGCGCATGAGCGACGTCCTGCAGCGGATGCAGGAACTGGCGGGCGGCGACCGGCCGGACGAATGGCATGCCGCGCACAGGGAGTTCCACCGCATCGCCACCCGGGCGGTGGGGCCGCATCTGCAGCGCATGCTCGTGTCGCTCGGCGAACACAGCGATCGTTACATCCGCCTGGCTCAGCTGGGCGTGCCCAGCTCATGGGGGCGGGCACACGCGGATCACGAAGCGCTCCTGGAGGCACTGCGCCTGAGCGACGCGACCGAAGCCGCACGCTTGATCGCCCGCCATCTGGCGCGCACCGCTCTGAGCGTGCTTGCGGACGTCGCCCCGGAGTACGAACCCGCGGCCACTCGGACAGCGCTCGGGATCGCGGGCAACGGTCAGTCCTGACGCCGACCTCGATCAGCGGCTCCGGTACCGCGTAGGTGGCAGGGCCGCGTACCTGGTGTAGTGCCGCGGTCCGGTCGCTTCGGCGGACGGTCAGCGTGGCTCGCGGACGACGGCCACGCCTCCCGGTGGGACGGTGACGGTTCCGGTGGTCGGTGTGCCGGTGAGGAGTTCCACGCCGTCGGCGGGTGCTTCGGCTCCCTTTCCGGCGTGGTCGATGAGGAACAGGTAGTCGGCCTCCGTGCCGCGGCGCCGGACCGCCTCGATCCCGGCGGGCGCCTCGTGCTCCGGTGTGACGCCGGCCTCCCGGCGCATGTGGTGGAGCAGGGCGGCGAGCGTGTCCTGGTCGGGGTGGGTGGCCAGATACCAGGCGGTGCCGTCGCCGTGATGGTGGCGGGTGACGGCAGGGTGGCCGGCCAGTGGGCCGTCGGCGTAGGAGGCGACGCCGCCGGCAATGGCAACACTCCCGTGTGGGAGCCGTTCTTCCTCGTCTCCGACGGCAAGCTGATCGTCTACTACTCCGACCAGCGCGACCCCGACCACGGTCAGAAGATCGTCCACCAGGTCTCCACGGACATTCGCAACTGGGGCCCGATCGTGAACGACGTGGCGATGCCCACCTTCAGCCAGCGCCCGGGTACGGCCACCGTCGCGAAGCTGCCCAACGGCAACTACGTCATGACGTACGAGTACGGCGGCTCCCCTGCCGGTAACTTCGCCGTCTACTACAAGATCTCCTCCGATCCGGAGGCGTTCGGCTCCGTCATGGGCGTTTCGCTGAGATCGACGGACGGTCTGGTCCCCACCAGCACTCCCTACTCACCTGGCTGCCCACCGGCGGACCGAACGGCACCCTCGTCGTCGGCGCCTACAGCACGAGCGACCTGTTCCCCAACTCCCAGAACGGCGCCGCGAACGCCTGGACACGCATCAGCTCGAACGTCGTCGGCGGATACAGCCGGGGCATGCTCCCGCTGACCGACGGCCACAGCCTGCTGGTGCTCAGTGGGGGAAGTGGCGGCAGCAACGTCCGTAACCCTGTCACGTACAGACCATCGACCTGGGCGGCGGCATCCGGAACGTGAACAGCACCCTCGTGGCCGGTGTCGCCCAGTCCTCCAACGCCGGCGGCGCGGCCGTCGTCCAGTGGAACAGCGTCAACAACGACGACCAGCTCTGGAAGATCGTCCGCATCAACTGACCGGAGAGGCACGGAAGAAGACCAGCATCCCGCTTGCCTGGCAAGCTGTGTCATCCTCGGCGCGGAGGGAACCGTTCCGCCGTGGTGCGATATCTGGCCCGGCATGGGTTTAGTGATGTTGCTCTTCGGGCTGTGCTTCATGGGCGGGTGGGCGGTGGCCATCGGCGCGTCGGTGTACGCCGTCGTCACGCTGGTGCGCATTTGGCCGCAGGACTGGGTTCGGCACGACGGACACCTGGCGGTACGGCTACTGGTGCCGACGCCCGCGTACGTGCGCCTCGACGTGGCGCTTGCCGTGTTGGCCTTCCTGGTCGACCTGTGGCTCGTGTCGGCGGTCATCGTGTTCGGTTCGGACGGCGTCTTCACCGAGGACTGGATGGGCTACCCCGGCATGACGGATCCCTCCGGGCAGGGATTTCAGGCGGGAGTGGTGAGCGCACTGCGGACGATGGCGTGGTGGACCTCCGGGATCGCGGTCCTGTGCCGGTGCTGGACCACAGCCGGCGTACAGGTGTGCGTCCTGCCGTTGGCGGCGTGGTGGATCGGATCGTTCGACACCTACTACACCTGACGTGTGCGGCCGACCACAGGCCTCGGCATCACACCCAAGCCGCGTGGGTCAGGTAATGGGACCAGCGCCCCACGGCGAAGCAGGCGCGGGCGGCCCACTTCGCGCGCCGGGCGGCCTTGGCCTGCTCGAAGCCGGGTTCGTGGGCCCGCCAGCGCCGCCGTCGGGAGCTTGGGTGGGGGAGGAATGCGGGACGCTGGAGCGACCCACAGCCCGGCGGCGGCCACGTGGGCGATCCGACGGCTGCGGCAGCGTTCGATGAGCCTTCGGAGTCCCCTCCGCGTTCAGAGGGCATTCGCATGCGTCACTGGAGCACCTCGGCGCGTAGGCCGGCCGCGAGCACGGCGCGGAAGGGGAACGCGATGAGCAGTGTGATCGCGACCAGGAGCCCGCTTGCCCACAGCGGCCCGAGGTTCCCGGCCGCGGTGCTGAGGGTGGTTGCGGCGAGGAGGGGGCCGACGGCGGCGCCGACGTTGAGTGCCGCGGTCGCATACGACCCGGCCATGGTGGGGGCTTCCGCGGCCTCATAGAGGACCCGGGTGATCAGGGTGCTGCCCGGCGCGAACGACAGGGCGCCCTGCACGAACGCGAGGGCGAACAGGGCGAGCGGCTCGTCGGCCAGCACCGCCAGGGCCGGCCAGCCGACGAGCAGCAGCGGGCCGCCGACTGCGATGACCAGACCGGGACGCCGGTCGGACAGCCGACCGGCGACGGTGACCCCTGCGAAGGAACCGGCACCGAATAGCACAAGAACGACAGAGATCCACATTTTTCCCAGCCCGGCGGTGTCGGTCACGACGAGGGCGAGGAAGGTGAAGCTCCCGAACGTGGCTGCGTTCACCAGCGCGCCGAGCAGCATCACCAGAATCAGTGGCGGCCTGGTGAGCTGGGCGAGCTCCGCTCGCAAGGCTGGTCCGCCAGTCGCGTCTTTGACTCAGGACTCGACATGGCCCGCACGGTACCCGGCTGATGCCCGTCGAGACACCTTGGTTTTACCGGCATGAGACCACCGATCGCCCGGTCCGGCGGCCGATGGTTGTGCAAAACGTTTTGGATATCTAGCTTGAGCGCCATGAGCGACAGAACGCCTCCGCGGACCGGCCGCCTCCTGGTGAGGGGCTGTGATGTGCTGCGCGTACCGTCCCACGGCGAGTGCGAGATCCAGCGGGCACAGGACATCGTGGTGGCGGACGGCGTCATCGAGGAGGTGCGGCCGACCGGCACCCTCGGTGCGACCGGCAGTCCCGGCGCGCTCGGCGCCTCAGGTCCGCTCGACGTCTCCGGGCCGACGGTCCCCTCCGGTGCGGGCCACGCGGTGGACGTGATCGACGGGCGCGGGCTGCTGGCCGTTCCCGGTCTGGTCAACGCGCACACGCACAGCCCCATGGTGCTGATGCGCGGCGCGGCCGAGGACGTGACGGTCGAGGGCTGGTTCAACGACCGGGTCTGGCCGATGGAGTCCAACCTCACCCCCGCCGACGTACGGATCGGGGCCAGGCTCGCCTGCGCCGAGATGATCCGCTCCGGTGTGACCACCTTCGCCGACCACTACTTCTTCCCCGAGCAGATCGCCGAGGCGGTCGCCGAGACCGGCCTGCGTGCCGACATCGCGCCCACGTACTTCAGCAGCCGGGGCGAGGAAGCCCTTGAGGACACGGTGAAGTTCGCGGAGGCCTGGCACGGCCGTGCCGACGGCCGGGTCACCGTCTCGCTGGGACCGCACGCCCCGTACACGGTCGACGACGGCGACCTGCGGACCCTCGCCGGGCACGCCCGGCGGCTCGGCCTGCGGATGCACATTCACGCCGCCGAGCACCTGGAGCAGACGCAGTCCAGCCTGGAGCGGCGCGGTATCACGCCGATCCGGGTGCTGCACGAGACCGGGGTTCTGGACGCCGGCGCGCTGATCGCGCACGGCTGCGGGATCGTCGAGCAGGATCTGCCGTTGCTGGCCGAGTACGCCGGCACGACCGCCGTGGCCTGCTGCCCGAAGGTCTATCTCAAGCACGCCCTGTCCCCGCTCACCCCGGTCCGTGACCTGCTCGCCACCGGAGTGACGGTCGCCGTCGGCACGGACGGCGCCGCCGGGCACAACACGCTCGACGTGTGGGAAGCACTGCGGCTGGTCGCCCTCACCCAGAAGCAGGCGGTACGGGACGCCACCTGGATGACCGTCTCCGACACCCTGCGCATGGCCATGCGCGGCGGGGCCCGCGCCCTAGGCCTGCAGAAGGAGATCGGGGCGCTGGAGCCGGGCATGCGCGCCGACATCGTCCTCACCGACCTGTCCGGGCTGCACTGCCGTCCGCTGCACGATCCGCGCGCCGCGCTGGTCTACAGCGCCCGTGCCAGCGACGTACGGACGGTCGTCGTCGACGGCCGGGTGCTGATGCGCGACGGCCGGCTGCTCACCGTGGACGAGCCGGCGCTGCTCGCCGAGGCCGACGCCCGGGTGGCCCGCATCCTCGACACTTCACACGGCGGGGCGGTGCAGCACTATGACCCCTGAGCCGTACAACCGGGCGGCTGTCCGGCGCCCCGCGTCCATCAAGGACGTGGCCGCCGCGGCAGGCGTCAGCGCCACCACCGTCTCCCACGTCCTCAGCGGCAACCGGCCGGTCAACGAGCACACCGCCGCACGGGTCCGCAGCGTCGTCAACCGGCTCGGCTATGTCCCGGCCTCCCTGGCCCGCAGCCTCCAGGCCGGTTCCACCTCGGTGATCGGCCTGCTGATCCCCGACATCAGCAACACCTTCTTCGCCGAACTCGCCAAGGGCGCCGAGGACGCCGCCCACGACCTCGGCTACGGCCTCATCCTGTGCAACACCGAGTTCGACGCCGACCGCGAGGACCGTTACCTCGGCATGATCCGCAGCCGGTTCATCGACGGCATGGTGTACGCCTCGGGGTCCGCGCCGTCCCGGCGGCGGCTGGAGGCACTGATGGGCAAGTTCCCCATCGCGCTCGCCGACGAGGAGGTCGAGGGCCTGGAAGGCGCCCTCATCGCCACCGCCGACCACGAGGCGGGCGGGCGGCTGGTGGGGGAGCACCTCCGGTCGCTCGGCCACAGCCGGGCCCTGATGCTGACCGGCCCGCGTGCCCTGAAGAGCAGCAACGCCCGTGCGAACGGTTTCGTGCGGGCCTTCCGCGGCGAGGTCGTCGAACGCGTCGGCGACTTCAAGGAGACCTCCGGATACGGCCTCGTCGCCGAACTCCTCCAGGACGGCGGTCTCCCCGGGGACTGCACGGCCGTCTTCGCGGCCAACGACCTGATGGCCTTCGGTGCCCTCCTGGCGCTGAGGGAGTCGGGGCTGTCCGTACCGGACGACGTCTCGGTGGTCGGCTTCGACGACATCCGGGCGGCCTCGCTGGCGCATCCGCCCCTGACCACCGTCCACCAGCCGGCCTACGACGTGGGCCGCACGGCCACCGCACAACTCCTCCAGTACGTCACCCGGGGCGAGGTCCCGCCCGCCTCCCGGCACACCCTTCCCGTCGAACTCAAGGTCCGCGGCAGCACGGCACCCGCCACCCGCTGATCCCCAACTGCCAAGATGCGGCGCGCACTTGTCGTACCGCGCGGCCATACCCCCTGCCCCGAAAGGCGGTTTGCCATGCCCAGAGTGCTCGTTGTCGGCGAGTCCTGGTTCACCTACACCGTCCACCAGAAAGGCTTCGACGCCTTCCACAGCTCCGAGTACACGGAGGGCGGAGGCGCCTTCCTCGACGCGCTCCGCTCCCGAGGCCACGAGGTGACCTATGTGCCCTCGCACGAGATCCCGACCCGGGTTCCGGCCACCGCCGACGGCTTCGACGCCTACGACGTCGTCGTCATCAGCGATGTGGGCGCCAACAGCTTCCAGCTCCCGCCCGAGACCTTCAACGACTCCGTCCCCTCGCCCGACCGGTCCGAGCTGGTGCGCGGCTTCGTGGAGCGGGGCGGCGGGGTGCTGATGATCGGCGGCTATCTGACCTTCAGCGGGATCGACGCCCGCGCACGATGGGGACGCTCCCCGCTCGCCGCCGCCCTGCCGGTGACGATCCTGGACCGCGACGACCGCGTGGAGCTCCCGGCCGGCGCCGTCCCCGAGGTGGTGGGCGAGCACGCCGTCGTCCAAGGACTGGACCGGTCCTGGCCGGCGCTCCTCGGTCTCAACGAGGTCACCGCGCGACCGGAGGCGACGCTGCTGGCCGAGTGCGCCGGGCACCCCCTGCTCGTCGTCGGCAGCGGCCACGGCGCGGGCAGATCCGCGGCGTTCACCTCCGACGTGGCACCGCACTGGGCGCCGCCGCCCTTCCTGGACTGGAAGGGCTACCCCGAGCTGTGGGACCGGCTGGTGCGCTGGCTCGCGGGATCGGAGCTGTGATGCCCGGACAGATGAGCAGGTCGGTCACCGGCACCCCGCACATCGCGGCCCGGCCGGGCGACTTCGCGCCGATTGTGCTGATGCCAGGCGATCCGCGCCGCGCCCGCCGGATCGCCGAAACCTTCCTTGAGGACGCACGGCAGGTCACCGACGTACGCGGCATCCTCGGCTACACCGGAAGCCACCGGGGCGTACCGATGTCGGTCCTCGCCTCAGGGATGGGCATCCCGTCCGTGACGATCTACGCCACCGAGCTGTTCCGCCACTACGGCGTGCGCAGGATCGTCCGGGTCGGCACAGCCGGCGCGATCCCGGCCTCGGTGTCCGTACGGGACGTGGTGATCGCCTCCGCCGCGCACACCGACTCCAGCCTCAGCCGCGTCCTCATCGACGGCGCGACCCTCTCGCTCGCTCCCTCCTACCGGCTGCTGCGCGCCGCCGCGGACGCCGCCGAGAAGGAGCCCACGGCCGTACACATCGGGCCGGTGTTCAGCAGCGACCACTTCTACCTCGACCGCTCCGCCCTCTTCGACGCCCTGGAGCGCCGGGGCACGCTCGCGGTCGAGATGGAGGCGGCGGGACTGTACGCCGTGGCCTGCGCCGAGGGCGCCGAGGCCCTCGCCGTGCTGACCGTCTCCGACCATCTCCGCACCGGTGAGGCCCTCACCGCAGAGGAACGCGAGACGGACTTCGACCGGACGCTGCGTATCGCCGCGTCCGCGCTGCTGACCGATGTGTGAAGACCGATGTCTGATGACCGATGTCTGAAATTCCCACACCGGAAATCAAACAGAAACCGGGCAACGTAGCCAAAACGTTTTGCACTTTCTACTGTCAACGCAGCCGCTCACTGCAGCCGCTCACTCAGCAACGAAATGATCAGGAGACCGATGATGCGATACGGAAGAAGCGCCGCCCTCGTGGCCACAGGGATGCTCGCGCTGACCGCGTGCGGAGGGTCGGGCGGAGACGATTCCGGAGCGGCATCCTCCGGCAAGCCGCGTATCAAATTGGTGATCAATGGCGGGCTGGGCGACAAGTCGTTCTTCGACTCCGCCTACGCGGGTCTGAAGAAAGCCGAGAAGGACCTCGGCTACGAACTCAAGGTCGTTGAGCTGGGTTCCGACCGCACCAAGTGGGAGCCCGGATTCGAGGACGCCGCCTCGGCCGACGACTACGACATCCTCGCCGCCGGGACCTTCGAGGTCACCGAGTACATCGGCGAACTCGCCCCGCAGTTCCCGGACAAGAAGTTCTGGCTGTTCGACGCCCCGGTCGACTACAGCGGCAAGAACGGCGGCTGTTCCAACAAGTGCGAGAACGTCTACTCCGTCACCTTCAAGCAGAACGAGGGTGGTTATCTCGCGGGATTCCTGGCCGAGAAGCTGGTGGCCGCGAAAGCACTCAAGGGAACCGAATCGCTGAAGAAGGTCGGCGTCATGGGCGGCGTGAAGATCCCGTTGATCGAGGACTTCGTCGTCGGTTTCAAGTCGGGCTTCCAGGCCGCCGGCGGAAAGAACTCCGACGTCCTCGTGCAGTACGTGGGCGGCGACAAGCCGTTCGGCGACCCCGCAAAGGGTAAGGAGATCAGCACCGCCATGTACGGCCAGGGCGCCGCGCTGGTGTGGCCGGTCGCCGGGCTCTCCGGACTCGGCACCTTCGAGTCGGCCGTCGGCGCCAAGCGGTACACGTTCGGTGTCGACTCCGACCAGTACCAGACCCTCACCGACCAGGCGCAGAAGAACACCGTCGTCACCTCCATTCTCAAGAACGTCGGCAACGCCCTGTACAAGGCCGCGGAGGAGGACCAGAAGGACTCCCTGAAGTACGGCGCCGTCTCCACCGTCGGTCTCGCCGAGGACGCGGTCGGTTACGTGAACGACGACCACTTCAAGGAGTTGGTGCCCGAGACGATCCGCACCGAGGTCCAGGAAGCCGCAGACAAGGTCAAGTCCGGCTCCGTCACGGTGCCCAGCGCCCTCTAAACCGAACGGCCTTGATGATGAACGAGCCATGGGGCAAGGACGGACCGGCCGTCGCCGCCCGCCAGGTCACCAAGACCTACGCCAACGGGGTACGTGCGGTGCGCGCCGTGGACCTGGAGGTCCCGCCGGGCGAGATCCGGGCGGTCGTCGGTGAGAACGGCGCGGGCAAGTCCACGCTGATGAAGCTGTTCTACGGCCTGGAGCAGCCGAGCGCGGGCGAGATCCTGGTCGGCGGACGGCCCCGCGTGCTGCGGGGCCCGGCCTCGGCGATCGCGCTGGGCGTGGGCATGGTGCACCAGAACCTCATGCTGGTGCCGTCCTTCACCGTCGCCCAGAACGTCGTCCTCGGCGTGGAGCCGGGCCGTCGCGGTCTGGTCGACCCGAAGGGTGCGGTGGAGACGACCGCCCGGCTCGCGGAGGAGTCCGGACTCGTCGTCGACCCCAAGGCGCGCGTCGACGAGGTGTCGGTCGGCATGCGGCAGCGCACCGAGATCCTCAAGGCACTCCACCGGCGGGCCCGCGTGCTGATCCTCGACGAGCCGACCGCCGTGCTCACCCCGCAGGAGACCGAGGATCTCTTCGCCGCCGTGCGCCGGCTGCGCGACGGCGGGATGACCGTGCTGTTCATCTCGCACAAGCTGCGCGAAGTACGGGAGATCAGCGACAAGGTGAGCGTGATGCGCGCCGGCTCCCTCGTGGGCACGGTCGCCACCGCCGACGCCACCGAGCGCTCGCTCGCCTCCATGATGGTCGGCCGCGACATGTCCCTCGACGTGGACCGTTCCCCCGCCCGTCCCACGGAGACCACCCTGCGGGTCCGCAGCCTCCGTTACGACGCCCCGACCGGCCAGTCCCTGCACGGCCTCGACTTCGACGTGGCCGCCGGGGAGATCGTCGGCGTGGCCGGTATCGAGGGCAACGGCCAGAGCGAACTCGCCGAGATCCTCGCCGGGTTGCGCCGAGTCACCTCGGGCACCGTCCACGTCGGCGGTACCGACACGGCCGGCCTCGACGTGGCAGGACACCGCAGGGCCGGCATCGGCTACGTACCGGAGGACAGGCTGCACAACGGGGCCGCCCTCGACGCGTCCATCGCCGACAACCTCGTCGTCGACCGCCACGACCGCCCGCCCCTCGCCCGACGCGGCATCCTGCACCCGGGCGCCGTACGCGACCACGCCGACCGGCTGATCGACCAGTACGCCATCCGTACCCCCGACCCGTCGGTCCCGGTACGCGCACTGTCCGGCGGCAACATGCAGAAGGTCATCGTCGCCCGCGAACTCTCCGCGGGACCACGCCTGTTGATCGCCTCACAGGTCACCCGCGGGGTGGACATCGGCGCGATGCGGTTCATGTACGAGCGTCTCGTCGCCGCACGTGACGCGGGCGCCGCCGTCCTGCTGATCTCCGCCGACCTCACCGAACTCCTCGCCCTGTCCGACCGGTTGCTCGTCCTCAAGGACGGCCGCCTGGTCGCCCGGTTCGACGACACGAGCGGCCTCACCGAGAAGCGGGTCGGGCTCTACATGCTCGGCGTCGAGGAGCAGGACCCCGACGACCTGACGGCCGGTCTGGAAGACCTGGGGGAGACGTCGTGACCACCACCCCCATGACCGCGATCGAGATCGAGGACCGGAGCCAGTACCGGACGACCCGGCGCCGCGACTTCGCCGTCGACCTCAGCATGGCCCTGGCCACCATCCTCGCCGCCCTGGCCATCGGCTTCCTCGTCATGCTCGCCACCGGCAACGACCCGATCCGCGCCTACGAGGCGATGCTCACCGGCCCGCTCGACCGCTCCTTCCGCGTCGGCCGCTGGCTGGAGGACGCCACCACGCTCACCCTGCTCGGGCTGTCGGTCGCCATCCCCTTCCGCGCCCGCCAGATCAGCCTCGGCGCCGAGAGCCAGGTCTACGCCGGTGCGCTGGCGGCCGCGACCGTCGCGATCTTCCTGCCGCTGCCGCCCGTCGTCGCCGTGATCGTGCCCATGGCCGCGGCAGCCGCGGCGGGCGCCGGAATGGGCCTGGTCCCGGGATCGATGAAGGCACGCCTCGGCGCCAACGAGATCGTGGCGACGCTGATGCTCAACGCCATCGTCGTCCGCGTCTACGACTACCTGGTCAACGGCCCGCTGAAGGAGCCGGGCAGCAGCGCCGTGCACTCCGAGTCCATCCAGCAGGACTCTGTGCTCACGCCGCTGAGCGACGTCTTCGGCATCCCACTGGGCCGGGCCAACATCGGCCTCGGCGTGATGCTGCTGACCGCCGTCGCACTGTGGCTGCTCATCACCCGCACCCCGCTCGGCTACCGCATCCGCATGACCGGCGCCAACCCCGACTTCGCGGCCTACGGCGGCATCCGCGTGCCCCGCGTCATCGAGTGGAGCTTCGTCATCGGCGGCGCCGTCGCCGGGCTGGCCGGCGCCCATCTCGTCCAGGGCGTGTACGGGCGGCTCGAACCAGGGCTCGCCGGAAGCCTCGCCTTCGAAGGGATCGTGGTCGCGTTGCTGGCCAGGAACAACCCGCTGGTCGTCGTGGTCGCCGGATTCTTCTACTCCTACCTGCGCGCCGGGGGCGACATCATGGAACAGCAGACGGACGTCGGCACCGAGATCGTGGTGGTCATCCAGGCGGTCATCGTGCTCCTGGTCACCGCCCAGGCCCTGCCCAACCTCCTCAAGCGGCGCATGGCGCGGAGGCAGGTGGGCGTCCGATGAGTTCCGTGCTCGACGTCGTCCTCAGCAGCGCCTTCCTGGCGGCCGTACTGCGGATCGCCACGCCGTACCTGCTCGCCGCGTTCGGCGGGCTGGTCGCCGAACGCGCCGGCATCAGCAACATCGCCCTGGACGGCCAGATGCTCTCCGCCGCCTGCACCGGGGCGCTGGTCGCCGGCTACAGCGGCTCCGTCGCGCTGGGCGCGGTCAGCGGAGTCGCCATGGCGACACTCCTGGGCCTGCTGCTCGCCGCGCTGCGCCTGGAGTTGGGCGCCGACGCGATCATCGCGGGCATCGGCCTCAACCTCCTCGCCTCCGGCGGCACCGCCTACGCCGTCTACAGCCTCCTCGACGACAAGGGCGGCACCACCGGCCTGAAGAGCGGCAGCCTGCCGACGGTCACCCTGCCGGGTATCGAGAACATCCCGGTGGTCGGCGATGTGCTGAGCGGCCAGAACATGGTCACCTGGCTGGCCTTCCTGGCCGCTCCGTTCGTCGCCTGGCTGTTCTACCGCACCCGCTTCGGCTTCCACCTGCGCGCGGTCGGCGAGATGCCGGACGCCGCGGCGTCGGTCGGCATCGGGGTACGGCGCGTCCAGTACACCGGCCTCGCCCTCAGCGGAGCCCTCGCAGGCCTCGCCGGAGTCTTCCTCAGCATGGGTTATGTCTCCTTCTTCGTAAGGGACATGACGGCCGGCCGCGGTTTCATCGCCCTCGCCGCCGTGTTCCTCGGCGGTCTGCGGCCGTGGGGTGTCTTCCTCGCCGCGCTCGGCTTCGGAGCGGCGGAGGCACTGGCCGTGCAGCTCGGCACCCTCGACGTACCACCGCAGCTGGTGTCGACGATCCCGTACGTGATGACGCTGGTCGCCCTCGCCCTGTACGCGTGGCGCCGCAAGCGCCGGGGCCGTGCCGTGCCGGCGGCCGCCTCACTCTGACGCCTCACCACCCCCCTCTCACTGGGCTCTCCCACCCGCCCGCCCACACCTCGCCGGGAGAACGGGTCGGCGAGCCATGCCCGCACGCCTCCCTTCGGAAGGACACTCATGCGCCACAAATCCCCAGTACGCCGCAGACGCGCGCTCCTCGCCTCCCTCGCCGCGGCCGGCCTCCTCGGCAGCCTGGCCCTCACCAACGGTTTCGCGGCGGAACCGGAGGCGGATGCCTCCGGGAAGCCGCAGGACGTGCGGCTCCTCGACACCGTCACGGTGCCCGCCGGAACGACGGAGTTCGGCATGCCGTTCGGCGGGCTGTCCGGCATCGACTACGACCCGCGGTCCGGCGAGTACGTCGCCCTCAGCGACGACCGCTCGGAGAACGGCAAGGCCCGCTTCTACCGCCTCCGACTCCCGCTCGACGGGGCGGCCTTCGCCGGTGACAAGCCCGACCTCGACGGCCTGACCGTGCTCGCCGACACCACCGGCGACCCCTTCGCCCCCAAGGCGGTCGACCCCGAGGCGATCCGCTGGACCCCCGGCGGCAAGAGCCTGCTGTGGACCAGCGAGGGCGCCTCCTCCGCCGGGCAGCCCGCATTCGTCCGCGAGGCGGACACCTCCGGCGGGTACGTACGCGAACTGCCGCTGCCCAAGGCGTACGCCCCCGTCCGCTCGGCCACGGGCACCCTCACCGCCGGAGTGCGCAACAACCAGGCCCTGGAAGGGCTCACCCTCTCCCCGGACGGGAGCAAGGTGGCCACCATCACCGAGAACGCCCTCGTCCAGGACGGCCCCGCGGCCGGACTCACCGCCAAGAGTCCCTCTCGACTGCTGCTGATGGACCGTGAGACGGGCGAGCCGGAAGAAGAGCACGTCTACGAGGTCGACCCGATCTCCGACGCACCCACCGCGCCCCTGCCCGCCCCGGTCGGCACGTACGCGGCCGACCGCGGAGTCTCCGAGATCCTCGCGATCAACGAGACCGACTACCTCACCGTTGAGCGGTCCTTCGCCTCCGGTGTCGGCTTCTCCATCCGCCTCTACTGGACCAGCACCCTCGGCGCGACGGACGTAGGCGGCAAGGAGGCCCTGTCCGGCATCGAGAAGCCGATGCCGAAGAAGCTGCTGTACGACTTCACCACCTCCGGTACCGAGGCCGACAACGTCGAGGGCATCACCTGGGGGCCGCGGCTGCCCGACGGCTCCCGCTCGCTCGTCCTGGTCGCCGACGACAACTTCGGCTTCAACGGCAGTGTCACCAAGTTCCATCTGCTGTCGGTCCGTTCGGGGCTGCTGGCGCAACGCACACCGGACGTCGACGGTGACGGCTCCGTGAACGCCAAGGACCTGGCCGCCGTCCCGACCGCTGGCGCGGCCGGAGACCTCGACGGCAACGGCCGTACGGACGCCGCCGACGTCCGGTTGTGGATCTCGTACACCCGCGCCTTCCCCACAGCCCAGAAGCCGCCGTCCACCGTCGACGTCCAGCTGCTGTCCTTCAACGACTTCCACGGCAACCTGGAGCCGCCCACCGGGCGCGACGCCAACCTCGGCTCCAAGCTCGACCCGAAGTCCACGCCGGTCGGCGGCGCGGAGTACCTCGCGGCCCGGCTGGGCCAGCTCCGGCAGGGCACCGACACCTCGCTGACCGTCGCCGCGGGCGACATCATCGGCGCGAGCCCCTTCCTGTCCGGCCTCTTCCACGACGAACCCACCGTCGAGTCCATGGAGAAGCTGCACCTGGACGTCACCAGCGTCGGCAACCACGAGTTCGACGAGGGCACCGAGGAACTGCTGCGGATGCAGAACGGGGGCTGCCACCCCGAGGACGGCTGCTTCATCGAGGGCGAGCCGTACGACGGCGCGGCGTTCCCCTGGCTGGCCGCCAACGTCATCGACCGCGAGTCCGGCAAGCCCCTCCTGGCGCCCACCTGGGTGAAGAAGGTGGACGGCGTCAAGGTCGGCTTCATCGGCATGACCCTGGAGGGCACCCCCGAGGTCACCGGCCAGTCCGGCATCACGTCCGTACGCTTCCTCGACGAGGTGCAGACCGCCAACGCCTCCGCCCGTGAACTGCGCCGCCAGGGTGTTGAGGCGATCGTCGTCCTGCTGCACGAGGGCGGAGTGCAGGCCGGATCGTACGGGCAGTGCGACGGCATCTCCGGCCCGATCGTCGACATCGCCAAGAACCTCGACCCGGCGATCGACACCGTGGTGACCGGCCACACCCACCAGCCGTACATCTGCTCCCTGCCCGACCCGGCCGGCAACCCCCGCCTGGTCACCTCGGCGTCGTCGTTCGGCCGCGTGGTCACCGAGACGCGGCTGCCGGTGGACCGCCGTACCGGCGACGTCGTACGGGACCAGGTCGCCGCGATGAACCACCTCGTCACCCGCACCGGAAGCAGGGACGCCGACCAGACCGCCGTCATCGACAAGTGGAAGGCTCTGTCGGCGCCGCTGGCGAACCGGGTCGTCGGCAGCGTCACGGCCGACATCACCCGCTCCGAGACCCGCGACGCCGAGTCCGATCTGGCGAACCTCGTCGCCGACGCCCAACTCGCCGCCACCTCGGCACCGGAGCGCGGCGGGGCCCAGATCGCCCTGATGAATCCGGGCGGGGTGCGGGCGGACCTGGTGCACGCGTCGTCGACGGGCGGGGAGGCACCCGGCGAGATCACCTACGCCGAGGCCTTCGCCGTACAGCCCTTCGCCGGGTCCCTGGTCTCCGTGAACCTGACGGGCGCGCAGATCGAGAAGATCCTGGAGGAGCAGTTCAACGACTCCGGCACCCGGGCACCCACCCTCATGCTCGGCGTCTCCAAGGGCCTGACGTACTCCTTCTCCCGGGGCGCCCCGGTCGGCGACCGCATCGATCCGGCGTCGATCACGCTGAACGGCGGGCCACTGAAGCCGGACACCACCTACCGGGTGACCGCCAACACCTTCCTCGCCGCCGGCGGCGACGGCTTCACCACTTTCGCCGAGGGCACCGACACCGTCGGCGGCGGGGACGACATCGCGGCCCTGACCGACTACCTCACCGCCCACAGCCCGGTCGCCCCACCCGGCACGGACCGTGTGACCGAGCTGCCCTGACGAAAGCCGAGGCCGAGAGCGGTTCCGAGCTCCGCCGCGACTGCGTAAACCGATCGGTTTTCATTCCGATGGAATCGAGTTAACCTCGCAGTGTGACCACCAAGGCGAAGCTGAGTCCCCGAGAGCGGCTGCTGGACGCGGCGGCCACCCTCACCTACCGAGACGGTGTCGGCGTCGGCGTCGAGGCGCTGTGCAAGGCGGCGGGGGTGTCCAAGCGCTCCATGTACCAGCTGTTCGAGAGCAAGGGCGAACTGCTCGCGGCGAGCCTGGAGGAGCGCGCCTCCGCCTACGTGGCGAGGGCCCTGCCCCCGGCGGACGACGACCGTTCACCCCGCGAGCGGATCCTGCACGTCTTCGAGGGGGTGGAACTGCAGGCGAGTGCGCCCGAGTTCCAAGGCTGTCGGTACCTGGCTGTGCAGATCGAGCTGAAGGACCGCAGTCATCCTGCGAGCCAGGTGGCACACCGGATCAAGGCGGGGCTGACGGCCTTCTTCCGTGGCGAAGCCGAACGGGGTGGCGCGAGCGATCCCGACCTGCTGGCCCGGCAGCTGATCCTCGTCTTCGACGGCGCCGGTGCCCGCGCGGGGATCGGCGCCGACAACCTGACAGGGCTCATCATGCCCACCGTGGTGCCCCTGCTCGATGCGGCGGGCATGCGCTGACGCATCGCCCTTGCTGAGGCACGGCTGCGTGACGCCACCACGCCTGGCAATCGCCCCGGTAGAGCTGCCGTAGTAGCCCTTCAGCGCGAACTCGGTTATCGCATCGCGGGGATGACACTCTCGCGTCTCTCCTGCCTGCCCATTTCGGCCCGTGCCGCCATGCCGATGGGGCGCCGGTCTGCTTGACCTGAAGACAGCCGGTGACGCGGACCGGGACCAGTTCCTTGCTTGAGCTTGTGCATGGAAACCGATCGGTTTACAGTGAGACGGAGGAGAAACCGATCGGTTTCCCAAAGGGATTCGGGAGTGCATGATGGCGACAAATCGGCCGGTGGCACTGGTGACGGGGGCGTCATCCGGCATCGGGAAGGAAGCCGCGCTCGCGCTGGTCGCAGCGGGTTTCGACGTGGCCGGCACAGGCCGCGACACCTCACGCGTCACCCCGCTCCACGGTGTGACGTTCCTCGACCTCGACGTGGTGAGTGACAAATCGGTCACCGCCGCGGTCCAGCAGGTGATCGAGCGGTTCGGGCGGATCGACGTCCTGGTCAACAACGCCGGCATCGGCTCCATAGGCGCGGCCGAGGAAACCTCCGTCGCACAGGCCCAGGGCGTCTTCGACATCAACGTCTTCGGGACCATGCGCATGGTGAAGGAGGTCCTGCCGCACATGCGTGCCCAGGGACGGGGGCGCATCATCAACCTCTCGTCAGTGCAGGGGTTCATCCCCGCTCCCTACATGGCCGTCTACGGCGCGTCCAAGCACGCGATCGAGGGCTACTCCCAGTCCCTGGACCACGAGGTCCGGGAGTACGGCATCCGGTCGCTTCTCGTCGAACCCGCCTACACCAGGACCGGATTCGAGGCCAACAGCGCGAAGCCCGACACGCCCCTGCATGCCTACGCGGATCAGCGGCGGGTCTTCGACCGTCTGATGACGGAGGCGATCAAGGACGGCGACGACCCCGCCGTTGTCGCCAAGGCGATCGTCGCGGCAGCGACCGACGCGAAGCCGAAGCTGCGCTACGCCGCGGGCCCCATGGCCGGACGCGCGCGCATGCTCCGCTTCGTTCCTGCCTGGGCCCTCGACAGGCAGATCCGCAAGATGAACAAGCTCGCCGGCTGACACCCGCCACCCGCGCATCTCGCCACCCACAAACGCGTTCGCGCCGTTGATACCGGGAGAGACCCGTGTCCGAGACCCTGCACTCCGCCGCCACCATCGCGCGCTGGCGCGCCGCCGAGGAACGCGGGGATGTCGAAGCCGCAGTCGCGTGCCTGAGCCCGGACGTCGTGCTCAGCTCGCCGCTCACCGACCAGTTTTCCTTCGAGGGATCTGACCAGCTGCGCGACTTCCTGACCGTGGCGTTCGCGGCGGTCAAGGACGTCCATTACCACACCCAGACCGGCGAGGGCGACGCGTACGCCCTGGTCTACCGGGCGCGGGTGGGTTCCCAGTCTTTCGAGGAGGTGCAGATGCTGCGGCTCGACGACCAGGCACGCATCACGGAGATCACGCTCTTCGGGCGTCCGATGCCGGCCCTCACCGCCCTGATGCACCTCATGGGTCCGGCGCTCGCTCGCCAGCAGGGCCGCCGGGGCCTTGCGACGCTCATGAGCGTCAGCACCGTACCCATTCACGCGATGGTCTCCTCGGGGGACCGCAGCATGGTCGCGAAGACCCGCCCGGCAGCTCGGCGGACCTGAGAGCACCAGGTCCACCGGCCGTTTGACCCCGTTCCCCTTCCAGGAGTTGGCGGTAGCCGCAGGCGGTGTCCTCGGCGGACAGCGCTGCTGAAGGCGGCGGCCTCCACCGGCCACGGCAGCGTCCTGCCGATCCCTCCACGCGCCGAGGTGGTGCGCCAACTCGCCGCGTCCTCCGCACACTTGACCCAGCAGGAGACGCTCGCATGAAACGACGTGCATTCCTTACGGCGACCACCGCGTCGCTGGCCGCCACCCAACTCGCCGGGCCCGCCTACGCCACCGGTTCAACAGCCAAAAACCACGAGGTCGTTGCCCGTTTCTGGGGCGCGATGCCGACGGGTGTCACCGTCTCGCGCCGCGGCCGGGTCTTCGTCAACTTTCCCCGCTGGGGCGACGATGTCCCGTTCACCGTCGCCGAACTGCGGGGCGGGAAGCCGATGGCCTACCCCGACGCCGAGGTGAACCGCGAGGACGCCTCCGACCTGGCCGGACACTTCCAGTCGGTGCAGAGCGTCGTCGTCGACCCGGCCGACCGGCTGTGGATCCTCGACACCGGAAGCCCGCTGTTCGCCGGGTCCTCCTACGGCGGTCCGAAGCTCGTGGCGGTCGACCTGCGCACCGATCGGATCGTACGGAAGATCCTCTTCCCGCCCGAGGTGGTGCCGACGAACAGCTACCCCAACGACGTGCGCTTCGACCTGCGGCGCGGCGCCGAGGGCATGGCGTTCATCACCGACTCGGGCGGCTCGAACGGCGTGATCGTGGTCGACCTGGCCACGGGCCGCTCCTGGCGGCGACTGGCCGGGCATCCCTCGGCGCTCCCGGACAAGCAGTTCCTTCCGGTCATCGAGGGGGAGCCCTTCATGGTCCGCCCCCCGGGCGGCGAGCCCACGTACTACGAGACCGGCTCCGACGGCATCGCTCTCAGCGCCGACGGCACGCGCCTCTACTACTGCCCGCTGTCCAGCCGCCGACTGCACAGCGTGTCCACCGACGCCCTCGCCGACCCGGACGCCACGGACGCCGAGGTGGCGGCGACGGTCGAGGACCTCGGGTTCAAGCCGATGGCCGACGGCCTGGAGAGCGACGACAAGGGGCGGCTCTACGGCGGCGACCTGGAACACAACTCCCTCTGGCGCAGAAGCCCGAACGGCACCTACCGGACCCTCGCCCAGGGGAGCGACCTGCTCTGGGTCGACACCCTGTCCGTCGCCTCGGACCGGCATCTGTACGCCATCGCCAACCAGCTCAACCGGCTGTCGCCCTTCCACGAGGGCAAGGACCTGCGCCGCAAGCCCTATCTCCTGGTCCGCCTGCCGATCGACGCCGGGCCGGTCAGGCTCGTGTGACCTCTCCCGCTAAGACCTGAGGACTCCTCGGCGGGTCGTGGCCATGCGATGCCCAACGCGCCGTCCGCCCTGCCAGGCCGGCGATGATTACGCGACCTCTGGGTGATGTGTCAACCATCGGTTAGAGTGGGTTTGCATGGAAGACGAAACCCGCTGGCTCACCCCGTCCGAACAGCGCGCGTGGCGCGCCTTCACCGGCGTACACCAGAAACTCCCCAGCGCGCTGGCGCGCAAGCTGCAGGCCACGGGGAACCTGTCCGTCGCCGACTACGTCGTGCTCGTGGCCCTCACCGATGCGCCCCACGGCCGGCAGCACTTCCAGGAGCTGGCCAAAGCGGTGGACTGGGAGCGCAGTCGCATGTCCCACCATCTCAACCGCATGAACAAACGCGGCCTGGTGAAACGTGAAGACTGCCCCAAGGATGCGCGCGGGGTTCACGTGATCGTCACACCCACCGGCCGTGCGGCCATGGAAGGGGCCGCCCCCGGGCACGTCGCCACCGTGCGTCGGCTGATCATCGACCCCCTCAGTCCTGAAGAGCTCGACATGCTCACTGATCTCTGCGAAGGCATCCTTGGCCGGTTGGAGGCGGATCCACGCTGACGTCTCGCCCGTTGGATGCCTGTCCAGGGAGCCGACGTGCTGCCGGCCGTGGTGCGCGAGCGGGCCGAGCGTGGCTGTGACGTGGTGCAGGTGATGGCCGGCGGTGACAACGTGACGCCCGGCTCCGACTCCCCGCACCAGCAGTACGGTCCGGCCGATCTGCGGCTGATCGTCGAGGAGCCGCATCGACTCGGGCTCACCACGGCCGCGCACGTCGATCGCCACGCCCACCTTGCTGACCTCGCCGCTCGCGATCGGCGCGTCGGAGTCGTGGCCGACCGGGTGTGAAGCAGGGGATCTTCGGCAGTCTCACGTTGGGATGGGTGCCGGGGACACCACCGCCGCCACCGGCCGTTGCCGCCCGCGTCGGCGTCGGCAGTGACGCGGGCATCGAGCCGTCAAAGCTGCAGCGCCTCTTGCCGTGCGCGCTGGTGCAGTTCGCCGAGCTGGGCATGCCCACTCTCGACACGTTGCGGTCCATGACGACCGAGGCCGCCGAAGCGGTGGGCCTGGCCGCGGCCGCAAGGGTGTAGTGCGGTCCGGCGCGGACGCGGACGTCCTGGTCCTCGGCGGCGCACTCGTCGCCGACCTCTCCGCCGTCACCGACATCCGGGCCGTGTACCGAGCCGGCCACCGAGCACTCCATCAGTTGATACATCAACCGATTCGCGCTAGGTTGTTGATGCGTCATCTAGAAGCCTTTTCTGGCAAGGAGACCTGTCATGAGCAACAAGAAGATCATCGCAGTCGCCGGAGCAACGGGTGCACAGGGCGGTGGCGCCGCACGAGCGATCCTGGCGGATCCGGAGTCGGGCTTCACCGTCCGCGCGCTCACCAGGAATCCCGACTCGCCCGCGGCCAGGGAGCTCGCCGCGCTCGGGGCCGAGGTCGTCCAGGCGGACTTCCACGACGAGCCGACGGTGCACAAGGCGTTCGACGGTGCCTACGGCGCCTTCCTCGTCACCAACTTCTGGGCGCACGGTTCGGCGGCCAAGGAGACCGAGGAGATCAATGTCCTGGTCCGGGCCGCCAAGGCCGCAAACCTGCGCCACGTGGTCTGGTCCACCCTGGAGGACACCCGCGACCTGCTGCCGGTGGACGACGACCGCATGCCCGTCCTGCAGGACAAGTACAACGTGCCGCACTTCGATGCCAAGGGTGAGGCCAACGAACTGTTCACGCAGGCCGGAGTACCGACGACCTTCCTGAACACCACCTTCTTCTTCCAGGGCTTCGTCCAGGGCATGGGCCCCCAGCGTGCCGAGGACGGTGTGCTGACACTGAGCCTGGCGCTGGAGGACGGCAAGCTCCTCGCCGGGGTTGACGTGGCGGACATCGGCCGGACGGCGTTCGCCGTCTTCAAGCGCGGGGAGGAATTCATCGGCGCCACCGTCCACCTGGCCGGCGACCATCTGACAGGTGCGCAGTACGCGGAGAAGTTCGCGACGGTGCTGGGTGAGCCGGTGCGCTTCCAGTCCGTGCCCTACGACGTCTTCCGCGGTTTGGACTTCCCCGGGGCCGAGGAGATCGGCAACATGTTCCAGTACTACGGCGACTTCGATCAGGAGTTCACCGGCGCCCGTGATCTGAACCGGCTGCGCGAGATCAACCCGTCGCTGAAGAGCTTCGACGACTGGCTGGCCGAGAACGCCTCGAAGTTCGAGTTGAGCTGACGAGGCGCGACCACTCCCGGGCACCAGAGGTTCGACCGCGGGAACTTGAATGGCGTGAAGCGGCTTGCTGGTCAACCCAGTGAGATTGACGCCGAAGCGCGGCAGCCGCGGCACTGGCCGTGACCACCGGCCCGGCCCAGGCGGTGAGTCAGCCGCCCCGGTGCCAGGCCGCCGCAGGCGCCTGCGTGGCCGTCACCGACGGAACCAGAGGCCATGTCCCCAGCATCAGCGTGAACGGCCAGTGGGCGTGCTGAGGTGGCGTCAGCTCGCTCGGATTTCTCGTCGAGTTCGTCCACGAGACCGACCGCGCCGAGTGAGGGGCTGGCGCCACCCGCCCGACTCTCCCTACGAGGATCCGTGGGTCATCGCCGAGCAGGACACCGTCTCACCCACTCCGGTCCGCCCGTACCGGATGCTTGCTCATGATCGAGACCCGGTTGAAGGCGTTGATGGTGACCGCCACCCAGATCACAGCGGAGATCTGGTCATCGGTGAGCACCCGGCGAGCGCCCTCGAAGGCGGATTCCTGTGCCACGGCATCGGTGGGGTCGGTCGTGGCCTCGGCCAGTGCGAGGGCCGCGCGCTCCGTGGGGGAGTACACCTCGGTGTCCCGCCACGCGGCCAGCACTCCGAGCCGCTGCGACGACTCACCCGCGCGTACGGCCGCCTTGGTGTGGGTGTCGAGGCAGTAGGCGCAGCCGTTGATCTGCGACACGCGGAGGTTGATCAGCTCCACGACGGTGCGGTCGAGCCCCGCCTCGGCGGCGACCGTGCGCACCGCTTCCGACGTCTGTACCAGGGCGTGGAAGGCCTTGGGGCTCTGTTTGTCGATGAAGATTCGCATGTCTCCCGCTCGTTGTCTGCTTGCTGTGGCCTTCACCCTATGATCATGACATAGTAGTTGATGCAACAACTACATTCCACGGGAGGTGGTCTCGGTGAGCAATGTCGAAGCCGAGCCGGCAGCGATGAGGTGCGGGGCGCCGGTCGGCGACGTACGGCCGACCGGGGCGCCCAGGGTCGACGTGCTCCCCGCACGGGAGGTACCCCTGGGCGGACCGCGCTCGATGACGGTGCGGCGGACGCTGCCGCAGCGCGACCGGCCGCTGATCGGGGCCTGGTGCTTCGCCGACCACTACGGTCCCGACGAGGTCACCGACCGCGGCGGCATGGCGCTGCCCCCGCACCCGCACACCGGCCTGCAAACGGTGACCTGGCTGTTCAGCGGAGAGGTCGAGCACCGCGACACGCTCGGCACCCACGCCTTGGTGCGTCCCGGGGAGATCAACCTCATGACGGGCGGGTACGGCATCGCCCACTCGGAGGTCTCCACCCCGCGTACGACCGTCGTCCACGGCGTTCAGCTGTGGGTGGCGCTGCCGGAGGAGCACCGCAACGCGCAACGGGACTTCCAGCACCATGTGCCCGCGCCCGTGCGAATGAAAGGGGCCGAGATCAGGGCCTTTCTCGGCTCGCTCGCCGGTGAGGTCTCCCCGGTGCGGACGTTCACACCGCTGCTCGGCGCCGAGATCGTCCTCGAACCGCGTAGGACGGTCGCCCTCTCCGTGGACACCGACTTCGAGCACGGCGTTCTCGTGGGCAACGGGGACGTCCGTGTGGCCGACACCCTGCTGCACCGGGCGGAGCTGGGCTATGTTCCGCCGGGTGCCGACGCCTTGACGCTGGCGAACGAGTCGGACGGCCCGGCGCGGGTGATTCTGCTCGGCGGCACCCCGTTCGAGGAGGAGATCGTCATGTGGTGGAACTTCATCGGCCGCACTCACGAGGACATCGTCAAGGCCCGCGAGGACTGGGAGGCCTCCTCCGACCGCTTCGGCACGATCGAGGGATTCCCCGGGGGGCGGCTCCCCGCCCCCACCCTGCCCAACGCCACCATCAGGCCGCGCCGCAATCCCCCGCGTCGCTGACCTCTGATATCAAGCAGATGGTTCGAGGCGAGTGCGGCTGAGTCGTTCCGATGTCTACGACGGCTCGGGCGCCGGCTCCAAAAGGGCGGCCCGCGCGGCGGCGACGGCACGTCCGCGGTCCGACTCCGGGAAGCGGCTGAGCATCGCGCGCAGTTCCTCGGCGTCCACGTTGGCGCCGAACGGCTCGGTGCCCGGCTCCAGCCGTACCCCCGAGGCCAACGGCCCCGCGACGACGGGTTCGAAGCCGAAGTCGTCGACGAGGCGCGCGACGAGGAGGAGGTCGTCAGGATCGTCACCGGCGAGCGCGATCGCCTTGCGCCCGCGTGTTCCGGCGGGCCGGGCCTCGTCCTCGAGGTCGTGGTAGCCCATGTGGTTGAAGGCCTTGACCACGCGAGCACCGGACAGGAAATCCTGCACGAGCTCGCTCGACGAGGTGAGCGGGTCGGTGAGGTCCGCGCGGATGCCGTCGACTTCCCACCAGTAGTTCATCGCGTCGATGACGGGCTTGCCCTCCAGCGCTTCGGCGGGGATGGTGCGGTACTTCCCGAGCGGGAGGGCCAGGACGACGACGTCCGCCTTCGCCGCCGCCTGGGCCGCGGTGACCGGGACCGCGCCCGGCGTGAGTACTTCGACAGTGAGGGCGATCTTGGCGGGGTCGCCCGATCCGGCGATGAGCACGCGGTGGCCGGCTGCCAGAGCCAGTCGTGCGAGCACGGTGCCGACCTTCCCCGCACCCAGGATGCCGATCGTGCGCACGTTGGTGGTGGCCATGTCTTCTCCGTTCACGGTGTCAGCCGGCGAGGAGGTCGCGGACCATGGGGAGGACCTTGGTGCCGTACAGCTCGACGGCGCGCAGGCGGGCGCTGACCGGCTGGGCTCCGGTGGTGTAGATGAGGTCGAAGCGGCCGACGTCGAGCGCCTTGATGGCGGCGGCCATCTTGCGGGCCACCGTCTCGGGCGAGCCGATGTACAGGGAGCCGTGCTCGATCTCGTTCGCGTACTCGTCCTTGCTGACCGGCGGCCAGCCGCGCAGTGCGCCGATGCGGTCCCGGATGACCTTGTAGTGCGGCCAGTGCAGCTCCCGGGCCTCCTCGTCCGTGTCGGCGATGAAGCCCGGTGAGTGCATGCCCACCGGGTGGGCGGTCGTGCCGAACTTGTCGGCGGCGCGCTGGTAGAGGTCGATGTAGGGCGCGAAGCGTTCCGGGCTGCCGCCGATGATGGCGATCATGAGCGGGAAGCCGTAGTGCGCGGTGCGGACGACCGACTGGGGCGAGCCGCCGACACCGACCCAGGTGCTGAGGTGCCCGGACTCGGTCTTGGGGAAGACGTCGGCGTGGTCGAGCGCGGGGCGTTTGGTGCCGCTCCAGGTGACCGGCTTCTCCTCCAGCAGCTTGGCGAAGAGCTCGATCTTCTCCTCGAAGAGCACGTCGTAGTCGGCGAGGTCGTATCCGAACAGGGGGAACGACTCGGTGAAGGAACCACGCCCGAGGATGACCTCGGCCCGCCCGTTCGAGAGTGCGTCCACGGTCGAGAAGCGCTGGAAGACCCGGACCGGATCGTCGGAGCTCAGCACGGTCACGCCGGAGGACAGACGGATCCGCTCGGTGCGGGTGGCGATGCCGGCGAGGACCGTCTCCGGGCTGGAGATCGCGTACTCGGGGCGGTGGTGCTCACCGAGGGCGAGGACGTCGACGCCGGTCTCCTCCGCGAGAACGGCCTCCTCGACGACCTGCCGGATGGCCCGCGCGTCGGACACGGGGGTGCCGGAGTCGTCCTGCGGCACATCGCCGAACGTGTCCAGGCCGAAGACGAGATCAGACATGGCTGGGCTCCTTCGTGAGTAGGTGCTGCACCTGTGGGCGACTTCGTGGCACCAACGGTTGACGTATCAATAATGACCCTTTTTGATTGATGCGTCAACTAAATGGGTCACCGCCCTCACGCCGGCCCAGCTCGCTGTGGCCGAACAGCTCGCGGTGACGCTGCGAACACGCCTGGACCGGACCGACTTCCCGACCTGTCAGAAGCGGGCACGGACGGGACGACCCCGCTGCTGCCACCGCTGGCGGACGGTGTCGCCCCGCGGCCACGGAGGCCCTTCGCCAAGCTGGATGACCCATCAACTCATTTACACTCGCTTGTATGGATGAGGAAGTGCGGTGGTTGACGGCGGAGGAGCAGCGCGCCTGGCGGGGCTTTGTTCGGTTGCATGAGCGGTTGGGGGGCCGTCTGTCACGCATGTTGCAGAGCGAGTCGAAGCTCTCGGCCGCGGATTTCGCCGTGCTGGTCAGCCTCACGGATGTGCCGGACGGCCGGCAGCGTTACCAGGATCTGGCTCGGGCGCTCGAGTGGGAGAAGAGCCGGATGTCCCACCACATCGCACGGATGGCCGGACGAGGGCTGGTGATCCGCGAGGAGTGCCCCGAGGACGCCCGGGGAGCGTTCGTGGTGATTACGGACGCCGGGCGGGAGGCGATCGAGGCGGCGGCTCCGCTGCACGTGGAGGCCGTGCGAGAGCTGTTCCTGGACCATGTCACCCCGGCGGAGCTGCGGACGCTGGCCGACATCTCCGAGCGAGTAGTGGCGAAGCTGGACGAGGACCCCGCCTGAGCGGCTGCACGGGCCTGCGGCCGCGTCGGCAGGGCCGGTGCCCCGGTTCTTGTGACGCGCAGCGGTGGTTGGGTCCAAGGCAGTGCTCCTCGGCCGCAAGCGCCCTCGCAGTGTCCTGGACGTCGAAGCCGGAGGCCCCTCCTGCTCGTCAGGCGTGGCGTGGCGTGGCGTGGGGCCGGTGGTGCTCCGGCGCTGTGCAGCACCTCTGGCACCGCTTGCGCGATGACCTGGGGCCGCAGCACCCTGGTCCGACCACCCGCTCCGGTCCTGGCCGGCGCCGCGGACAGCGTGGGCGGCGTCGAGATCCCGGCCGTGTTCGGCTTCAGCGTCTCCTTCCTGATCGCGACAGCCGCCACACCCCTCCGACTGATCCTGGCCCTCTTCCTGCCCCGCCAGTGCCTGAGGCCCCGGCCGAGGCAGCGGGCTGAGCCCCGATCCGCATGGCGGCTCTCGGTCCGTCGTGCGGTCCCTCAGTCGAGTTGTGTTGCGGCCCGCGTGAGGCTCCCCTCGATTCGGCCCAAGACCTCGAGAGTCTCGGCACTCGGTCTGTTTTGGGATATCCACCGGCCGGGGGTGGCTCTCAGGGATCCGGGGCGGCCTGACGAGCCGCGTAGGCGGCGGGTGTGAGGCCGGTGTGCTGGCGGAAGAAGCGGCCGAAGTTGGCCGTGTCGGTGAAGCCGAGGTGGTCGGCGACCGCGCGGGCGGTCCACCGGGCGTGGCCGAGCAGTCGGCGCGCTTCGAGCAGTCGGCGCTGATCGATGACCTGCCGTGCTCCGGCGCCGGCGGCCGCCCGGGTGGCGCGGCTGAGGGTTCGTACGGAACAGCCGAGCAGCCGGGCGTAGTCGTCGACGCGGTGCAGCTCGCGGTAGTGCATCTCCAAGGCGTCCAGGAATCGTTCGTAGACCGGCATGTCTCCCGGGTTCCTGGCCTCAGCGTTGTTGGCCGAGGAAGTGTTTCCGGTGGTGACCGGAGTTTGTGCGAGGTCCAGTGAGTTGGCGAGGCGCAGCAGCAGGGCTTCGAGGAGGCTGCATCGCAGGGCGTGATGGGTCGCGAGCGGGCGGCGTCCCAACGCACGGTGTTCGTCGAGGAGTTGGAGCGCGGTTTGTTCCAGCCAGGGCGCGTCGTCGGGGTGCGGGGTCAGCACGGCGGGGGCGTCGTGCGAGGTGACAGGAGCCAGCCGGCGGGCGATGTCGGGCCGGAGCGCCTCCGGTTCGAACAGGATGAAGGGCCACGGGCGGTGCTGGGGTCGTGCCAGCACTGCACGTGCCCGGGGCGCACCCACAGCCACTGGCCGGGAGCGACGGTGCGTGTGACGTGATCGACGTCGTGCCGAAGTTCACCCTCCGTGACGAGGATCAGGTAGTGGAAGGTGGCACGGCCCGGACGGGGCGGATTCCACGGCCAGTCGTCGTGGTCGGCGTGGAAGTCCTCGACGGTGGTCACTTCCAGGCCGTACGGCGTACCGACCGGGGGCTGGAAGCCGTACAGCGGGACGGACTCGGGCTCTGCGCGTGCGGCGGAGTCGGGCCGCGAGACGAAGAGGGTGGAGGAAGCCTGCTCCGGCCCCGGCTGGTGTCGCCTGTCGACCATCATGTGTCCGCAGTTTAGCGGCCGCATTGTCGTCCGCAGGGAAAGGATGGTGATGCGGCCCGAGCATGTGCGTGCCGTCGGCGTGGGGAGTGCCGGGCACTCACCTTCGATCCTCCGTGAACGAGAGAAGGCACGGCCGCGAGCGCATGCAGGCGATGGCCGAGGCGGGCGTCGACAGCACGCTGCGCTTCATGCCTGGGCTGTGCCACGGGGGACCTGATGTCACCGGCGCGGAGGCCGGACGAGTACGCGGCCGCCGTGTCGGTGTACGCGGACCTCGCCGCGCGCGTGGCGCCGACCGAACAACAGTCGAAGGAGCTGATGGCCATGGACGGAGAGACGCTGCAGAAGACCGCGGCCGACTGCGCCGAGGAACTTCCCGGGGCTGGGCTGGAGCACCCGTTCGGGCCCGAGTGGGAGGTGTACAAGGTGCGCGGCAAGGTTTTCATGCTCATGACGCAGGTGACGGGTGTGCCGATGGTGATTCTCAAATCGGCCCCCGACGAGGCGGCCGCCCTGCGTCACGAGCACGCGGAGATCACCCCCGGGTACCACATGAACAAGAAGCACTGGATCACGCTGGAGGGCGGACACACGATCGACGAGACGCTGGTGAAGGAGCTCGTGACCGACTCCTACCGACTGGTCGTCAGCAGGCTCGCCAAGTCCCAGCAGCCAGTCGACCCGCACACCTACGGCCTCCGCGCCTGACCTCCGGGATGTCCTCCAGCGGCACGAAGCTCCAGGACACCGCGCGCCACACCGCACTCGCGCTGCCCGGAGTCAGCCACGGGCGCCCGTTCACCCAGCAGTTGGACGTCTACAAGGTGGCGGGCAAGGTCTTCCTGATCGTCACCGACGACCCGGACGAACTCATCGTCACCCTCAAGGCGGAACCGGAGTACGGGCGGCTGCTGCAAGGCCAGTACCCCTCGCTCACTCCGGGCCGCTACCTCGACAGGCGGCACTGGATCTCCGTAGGAGCCGGCCGGGGCGTCACCGCGGACCTCGTCGCCGAACTCGTCGACCACTCCTACCACCTCGTCCTGGAGACGGTTCCGCGCAACCGCCGTCCCAGATGACCAACCGGCCAACCGGCCAACCGACCAACCATGGAAAGGACCGCCCATGCACAGCATGTCGACCGAGGAATGGCACGCCTTCGTCACCCGCGGCGCGGCCACCGGACGGTTCGCCACCGTCGGGGCCGACGGCACGCCGAACATCACCCCCGTTTGGTACGTCTTCGACGGCGAGGCATTCCTGTTCACCACGGGTGGCGCGACGGCCAAGGCCCGCAACCTGCGGCGCAATCCCCGCGCATCCCTCTGCGTCGCTGACGACGCGCCTCCCTTCGCCTACGTCGAGGTGCGTGGCGAGGTGACGCTCAGTGAGGACCTCGACGAACTCCTCCATGTCGCCACCAGGGCCGGTGCCCGGTACATGGGTGCGGACAAGGCTGAGGAGTTCGGCAAGCGCAACGCCGTACCCGGCGAACGCGTCGTCCGCCTGCACCCCACCAAGGTCATCGCCTACGGCGGCGTCACCGACTGATGAACCACCCGGCCGCTCGCCACGTCCACCGCACGCGGCCCGGAGCCAAGGACCCGCCATGAAAAACCGGCGAGTACGGCCTGTACTCCGAGCGGCTGCGGGATCAGTTCGAGGTCGTGATCCGGAGGTTCAGGGCACGCGCGCAGCGGCGGGAGATGCCGGGAGAGTTCGGGCCCTGGCCGACCGTCTACGGACGCTTCCGGGTCTGGCGGAACGCCGGGGGCGGCACCGCGGCGCCGACTGCGCAGACTCGCCCTGGTGACCACCGTGGAGGGACGGGCCGCCGCCGATGCCGGCGGTCGGCCTGACCTCCGAGGCCTCCTGGCGAGGCACCTACTGAAGGGTGTGGCTTCAGGTGTAGCGGCGCAGGACGAGGCGGCGTTGGCCGTTCTCCTCGAGTACGTCGGAGTCCACCTCGTAGCCGTTGTCCTCCGCGTAGCGCAGGGCGGCGGTGTGGCCGTAGGCGCGGGCGAGTTCAGTCAGCCATGGCTGGTCGTAGCTGGACCTGTCGTACTCGCTGATGACGGCTTCGAAGGTGTCGTCGGTGCGGCGGCGGAAGCCGATGTCGTTGCTGAGGCGGCCGATGTGGCGGCGGCGGATGACCACTTCGGCGCGTTCGGGGCGGGCGTCGCCCTGGTAGCCGTAGAGGGTCTGCGGGGTGTCGTGGCTCTCGACGGTGGTGAAGCCGAGCGTGGCGAGGGCCTGGACGAGCAGGTCGGGGTCGCGCAACGCGGTGCGGACACGGGTGAAGTGGGACATGAGGACTCCTCGTTTGTCGTGACGGGAGAGGCAGCGCCGGCCGGTCACGCCAGGCGGACGACCGGTTGCCGGTCCAGGACCAGCGTGTGGCGGCGCAGGTCGTAGGCGGTGACGGTGAGGCGTTTGTGGGCGTCGATGCGGAATTCCAGGCGGAAGCGGTCCTCTCCGGCGGTGGCGGGAGGGTCGGCCTCCAGGAAGGTGGGGCTGTCCTCGTTGAGCCAGAGCATGGACCGCTGCTGGCGTTGTTGCGGGGTGACGGTCACGGCGCGGGCGCCGCCGCCGGCGTCGAAGGCGATCTCCAGTTCGGCGCCGGCGTCGCGGTAGGTGGCGTGGGCCAGTTCGTAGACGGCCAGGCCCAGCTTGCGCTGTTTTTCGTGCACGGCTCTGACGGTGAGCGTCCTGACCGGCTCGTCGGTGGGGTAGGGGGTGCCGGCTTCGACCAGGGTCTCGAACTCGTAGGCGCCGGTGTCGTGATCGACGTGGCGGATGGCGTAGTCGTGCTGGATGTGGTCGAACAGCTCGCTGCCGCCGGCGATGGAGGCGGCGCCGGCCGCGACCGCCTCCAGTGGCCGGTCCAGGCGCACCACGTCGGGGTCGAAGTGCAGATGCACCAGGTCCTGCACGGCGGGGATGAGGCAGCTGCCGCCGACGAGGAAGACCTCCCGGATGTCCTGGGTGCCGAAGCCGCGGGTGCCGGCCAGGTCGAGGCAGGAGCGCAGGGCCTGGTTGATCCGGCGCAGCACGCCCTTGTCGCGCAGCAGCGCGTCGAACTCGCCGCGGGTGACGGTGACCTGGTGCGCACGGTCGGTACGGGCGTCAGCGGCGCGGATGACGGCCTGTTCGGCGGTGGCGAGTTCCCGCTTGGCCCGTTCGGCCGAGGCCAGGAGGCGGCGGAAGACCTGGTTGCGGCCGATCTGGTCGCCGTTCGGGAGCGAGAGGCGGTTGATGGCGTGTTCGGCGAGGAGCGCGTCGATGGTGTTGCCCCCCAGGTCCAGGCCCCGCTTGGCGATCGTGCGCACCCCGGCGCCGGAGCCCGCCTCGTCCGGTTCCTGGACTCGGACGACGGAGACGTCGAGGGTGCCGGCCCCGAAGTCGATTACGGCGAAGGCGTCACCCGGGTTGAGTCGGGCGCTGTAGCCGACGGCTGCCGCGGTGGCCTCGTCCACGACCCGCATCCGGGCGCTGGGCAGGCCGTCGCGGACCTCGCGCACCAGCCAGTCGCGGTAGCCGTCGAAGGACTCCACGGGTGCTGTGGCGACGATCTCCAGATCGTCGTCCTCGATGGCGAGCACGGCCAGCGCCATGATGTCGCCGAGGAACTGGGTGGCCGCTTCCCGGCCGGTGATCCTGCGGTCGCCGATGGTGCGGGCCGCGTCGTAGGCGTGTCCGGCGACGTTGCTCTTGGTGGAGGCGAAGACGGTGTGGCCGGGGTCGTCGTCCATCTCGGGGGTGACCTGGGCGCCGAGGCGGCGGGGGCCGCCGTCGTGTGCGTAGGCGATGAGGGAGGGCACCACCCGCTGGGTGGGACCGGGGCCGGCCTCGCGCAGTACGTCGACGCCGGGCAGCGGGACGGGGACGCCGCGGCCCGTCTCGTGGTCCCAGCCCGCCACGACGGTGTTGGCGGTGCCGAAGTCGATGCCGATCCGGGTGGTCATGCGTCTCCCTGGGGTTGGTCGGGGTGGCGGGCGAGGGCGATGTCGGTGGGGCCGCTCGCCGGCACGGGACCGGCGGGCCCCAGCGCGATGTCATGCCCGAACCGCTCCTCAAGACAGCGCCGCAGCACGTCGAGGGCGTCCCGCACCGTCGGGTCACCGATCTTCGGCAGCAACTCCTCGACCGGCCCCAGCTGTTGCGGATCGCAGTGCGCGAGCGGCCGTCGCAATAGTTCGCGTGCGGTGGGCAGGTGAGGGCTCTCGACTTCGAGGCGTACCTGTCGCCCTTCCACCCTGGCGAGGACCCGTACGTCTCCCCAGGGGGACTGATCGACGACGTCCCAGCCGAACGCGGTTCCGTGCCTCGGGGCGTAGGGCGAGTCGGGGCCCGCCGCCCACCGGAACGGGCCGGCCTGCACGTCGGGGACCCGCTTGGCCGCCTGCGGCGAGAACTCCCACGTGCGGACGAGCTCGCCGTAGCGCATTGCCAGGGTGTTCGGCTCGTGGAAGAAGAGGCCGTGGCTGGTCACCTCGCCTTCGGCACGCTTGAGGCGCGCCGGCATCCGATGGACGGTCCTCCCGTCCTCGTCCACCACATGGACGCTCGCCCCGAGACGGAACGCGATGAGCCGGGCGGACGGCAGTGTCGCCAGGGCGCAGGAGCGGACGTACGCCGCGAACCCCTGAGGGCCGGTCATGCGCTGGAAGCCCGGAATCGGCTGATACCGCAGGGCCTTCGCGCCCCGGTCGGCGAACACCAGTCCCTCGGGGCCGAGCATCACGGCCCCGCCGCTCGCCCTGCGGATGACGGAGACGGCGGGTGCCGGCAGGTCGAACGCCAGGTGGTCCGGCAGCACGCGGATGATCTGCGCCGGTTCTCCGTCCGGCCAGGTCTGGACGAGGACCTCGTCGCCGAGGTGCAGGACCGCGCTGTAGAGGACGGAACGCGAGCTCCGGGTCCAGCCGCGCCGGTGGGTCACCTCTCCGGAACCGACCCGGAGGGCGTGAAGATCAAATTCGCATACGACGTTCTCGAATGCGGTGCGGTAGGGCCGCCGCGAACTCGCGCGGACCACGGCCAGTTCCGAGAGATCCGGGGAGAACGACGCCCGTACGTGATGGTGTTTGTGCACCTCTCCGATGTCGTACCGGCCGAACCGCCCGGCGGGCAGCCGTTCGGTCAGCGCGCGCAGCCCCTCGGCCGACTGCCCGGCCAGCAGCGCGAGCGAGTCGGCGTCACGGCCGGTGCGTTCGTGCGGCGGCAGCAGGCCGGCGGCGGCCGCCGCAGCGGCCAGGGGCAGGTCGGCGGCGAGCCGGCGCAACTCGTCCCAGTCGCGGTGGTGGGCCAACTGGCGGCTCAGGTAGTCGGCTTCGTCGTACGGCAGTGTCGCCAGGCGGTCGCGCCGGTCGCCGGTGATCACGACCCGGATCGCCGTGCTGTCGCCCGCAGCGGTCAGCACCGTACGCAGCCGTTCGCGGATCTGCGGACGCGCGGCCCGGTATGCCAGGGCCAGCAGAGAGCCGTCGGGGTCCAGGGCCTGGCGCTGGGCGTGCTGGCCGACCAAGGTCAGGTAGGCGGCCTGGTCGGTGGGCTCCTCGGGGGCCGCCGCCAGCAGGCCGAGGACATCGGGAGCGGGCAGTTCGGCGGTCCGTAGCGCCTCCTGCGCCATCGGGTCGCCCTGCGCGCACGCCCGTAGCAGCTGCCGCCAGGCCCACCGGGCGCGCATCCCGCGGGAGCCGTCGGCCCGGTGTCGCAGCGCGTGCCGCACCAGTCGGGAGGCGCGCTTGGCGGTGATTCCCTCGGCCACTGCGCTACTCCTCTCGTAGCTCGATGTCGAAGTCCGACACGTTCGCCGTGCGCGTCGTGTCGCCGATCCCGATGTCGTGGTGGTACCGGTACTCCCCGCAGGCCTGCAGCATGGTCAGGGCCTGAAGGGCGATGCGCCCGAGGCCCGGACGCCGCAGCAGTCCGGCCACTTCGGCCAGGTTCTCTCGGCTCAGGGAGCCCATGGGGCCGGTGAGCGCCGATTTCCGCGGAGTGAGGTCGTAGAGGTGGACGGTCGGCCACTCACCCGCGACCGCGAGCATGTCGCCCTTGGACGACAGCCGTACGCGGGGCCTCCAGTGCGGGGCACCGACCAGGCGGATCCGCCGGAGCACGAGGTCGTCGGGCAGCGGCACGTCGGGGCTCGGTGGCACGGAGAGCAGCTCAAGATGACCGTCTCTGACCGCCACGAACCGGTGCAGGGCGGACGACCATGCGAGGCCGATCGGGAGGTTGTCGGGAGGCCAGACACGAGCCGTGGCCGGCGCGGATGTGGAGGTGAGTGGATCGTGCCAGACGTTCAGATCGCCGGAGAGCGTGACGCGGACCAGGGCGAACGGCGACAGGGCGGCCTGCGCCTGGCAGAGCACCCCGCCCACGAGAGCGACGTCGAGCACGTTGACGGCACCGGTGGCGAGATCGGCGACCACGATGTCTTCCGCGCCGAACACCGCGACTCGCCGCCTGTCCGAGGCCACAGCCGTGCCCCGCGGGGAGAAGCCGTTCCTCCCACGAAACAAGCCCGTCTCGGTCGGGGAGCCGTCCCCCGAGCCCAGGAGGACATTGAACCGCGCGGATGCGCCGGTGGCGTCCTGCTCCGCCGCTACCAGGAACCTCCGGTCACCCACGACGCGTTCCGGCCTGCGGATGTGTCCGGCGGTGGAGCCGAGCTGCCGCACACCGCGCGGGCCGACGTGGTGGAGCTTCGTCTTCGCCTGCGCGGGTCCGGCAGCACCCGGACCGTCCTCCACGACGACGACGGCGTCCGGCGCCAGGTGCGCCACTGCGGACAGCTGGTGCACTAAGCCGTCATGGAACAGCGCGGCCCTCCGGGTGCGCAGATCCAGCACGCCGGCGAAGTAGCGGAGCCCGCCGTGGGTTCCGGTGAAGGCGAGTTGCCGCCCGTCCGCGGAGAAGTCGAGGGCATGGAGAGCGGTTCCGACGTTCTCGGTGAGGTCGACCGCTAAGGGCTTGATGCGCGACGGCAGGACGGACACGGCCTTGAGACCGTCGCCGATCACCCATGGGTCCGCCGCACGCAGCGCGTCGAACAACTCGCGGTCCGCCTCTGCGGGGGGCCGCCACGTCCCGAACCAGCCGACCGTGTCGACGGCTTCTGGCAACGGCATCAACCGGACCAGCCGCCACAGCCGCCCCCAGTCGCCCTGACGCGTCAACTGCGTGACCAGGTAGTCGCGTTCGGTCTGCGCGAGCGAGGCGAAGTCGTGCCGGTCGGAACGCTGTCCGGCCAGGACCCGCAGCATGTCGACACCACCCATGGCGGCCATCGCGATCCGCAGCGCCGTCCGCTCCGCCGCCCCGGCGGCGCGGTAGCCGAGGGCGAGCAGCGTGCCCTCGGGATCCAGTGCCTCGTACTGTTCCTGCTGCCCGGTCCGTACGAAGAACACGGCGCGCTCGGTCTCGTCGACCGGGGCCAGTCCGTGCGCGAGGCAGTACTCCAGCGCGTCGGGCGATTGGACCGCCGTCGCGCAGAAAAGGGAGACGGCCGATGGGTCGGGATCTGTGAGCAGCCGTTCGCGGGCCGACGCGCCAAGGGGGTGGTCGAAGCGGGCGGCGGTGTCGGCGAGTATGAGCGGCGAAGGGGACAGGTCGGCTGCGCCGAGCACCAGTCTGCTGAACAGCCGCGTGCGGGAGCCGACGGCGGCCGTGGCGGGACGGTTCCACCGCCGCAGGAGGGACCACAGGGCGGGGTCGGGGTCCGCCAGCCAGGCGCGCCATGCGGAGTTGACGACCCAGGCGGGAACCGTCGAGACATCGACCGTCAGTCCGGCCAGTGCCGGGGAGTCCCATGGCCGGGTCGGCCCGCCGGACTTCCCCGGCTCCAGCCAGACCCGCCACGCACGCTCGTGGCCATGGCGCGCGACGGCTCGTGCGAGGGCCCGCAGGGCTGCGGGATCACCGGAGTCCGCCGCGCCGAGGACCGTCTGAAGAGCATGTCGGCCACGGCGGACGTCCGTCGGGGAGATGCGCAGCAGGAAGGAGGCGGTCCGCAGACGCATCTGCCTCATCCCGCCGTTCCGGGCTCGCCCAGGGCGATGTCGGTGGCGCTCCCCGCCGTCCCGGAACCTGTGCCCAGCGCGATGTCCTGGCCGAAGCGGTCCGCGAGGCAGGTCCCCAGCAGATCGAGCGCGTCCCGCACCGCTGGATCATCGATCCTTGAGCGCAGGTCTGCTGCACGTCGCAGATCCTGGCGGGTGCTCCGCAGCAACGGCTGCTCGAGGAGCGTGCGCGCCGAGGGCAGGTGAGGGCTGTGCACTTCGAGATCCCGGTCGTCGGCCTGTACTCCGATGACGAGGGTGTCTCCCCCCGGAGACAGGGTGAGGAGCTGCGGAACCGTCGCGGAGCGCTGGCGCGAGCCCGGCCGGAAGAGGTCCCGGAGCCAGGGGATGTCGGTGTCGATCGGCCCCTCGCCGTAGGGCGCACGAGGGGACAGCATCCGCACGCCGAGGTACGCGTCGGGGGACAGCCCGCGCCACTCCTCCAGGGGCCACCGCTCTCGGATCGGACCCCTGTGCTCGTCCGTGCGACGCGCGGTCCCTCCCGGCGGGAACTCCCATATCTCGGTGTACTGTCCCGGTTTTCCGGTCTTCGACGAGTAATCGGGCACGTAGTGATGTACCGCGAGCGAGCTCTCGGAGAGAAAGGAGAGCCCAGGACAATACCAACTGGCTTCGGAGGTGCCACGCGTCGGTATGTCGTGGAGCACGTTTCCGTCCTCATCCACTACGTACGTGCCCACCAGGTGGCTGGAGAATGCGATGAGCCGGGAATCCGGCAATGTCGTGAGAGAGCAGGTGTTGGGGCGGCATACGAGGCTCCCGGCTCCTCTTCCTGCGTTGTCACGTCCGCTGAACCGTGGAATCTGCTGGTATCGCACGCGATCCGCGCCACGGTCGACAAAGGCCAGACCCTCGGAGTAGATCATCACCGCGCCACCGCTCGACCTCCGCATGTCCGAGATGTTCGGGTCATGGCCGAGGCCCTCCCTGTCGGGCAGGACGCGCACGATGCTCGCTTTCCCCGATCCGGATACGTGCTTCCTCATGAGGATCTCGTCGCCGAGATGAAGCAGCGAGTTCAGCCATGAATCGCGGTTCGGGTTCAGGTCCAGGGTTGGGCCATGGCTCACCTGACGAGTGACTTCACCCGTGTGAGTCCGGAGCGTTTCCACATGGAGCCACTCCTGCGCCCCCTGCCGGACCACGGACGTGACGGCCAGTTCGGACGCGTCCGGCGAGAAGGATGCCAGCAGCCTGTGCCCGGGAGTGTTGTGAGTGATCAGCCGGACCTGCGGCAGCCGGCCGACAAGGGCCCGAAGCTGCCCGGGAGGCCGCGCCGCCAGCGTCGAGAGCGACAGGGCCGCGCCGCCCGTGCGCTCCCGTTCCGGCAGGAGACGGGCGGCCTCGGCTGCCTCGGCCAGCGGTAGGTCGAGCGTCAGCCGGCGCAGTTCGTCCCAGCTCTGATGCTCCGCCAGCTGATGCCTCAGGTAAGCGAGCTCGTCGGTGGACATCTCGGCGATCCGGTCCCGCTGATCACCGGTCACCACCACCCGGATCACCTCGGCGTCTCCCTCGGCCGCCATGACCGTACGCAGTCGCTCGCGCACCTCCGCAGCCGCCGCCCGATAAGCCAGCGCCAGCAGTGAGCCGTCCGGATCCAGTGCCCGGTACTGGGCGCTCTGCCTGACGAGGACCAGATAGGCGGCGGCGTCGGCGGGCTCCTGCGGGGCCGCGGCCAGCAGCTCCCGCACATCGGTCTCGGGCAGCTCGGCGGCTATGGCCCGCACTGCCTCCTGCGCGGCCGGATCCCCCGCGGCGCACCTGAGCACCAGCCGCCGCCAAGCCCGCCGAGCCCACAGCCCGCGGGAACCGTTCGCCCGCCGCCGCGTGGCCTGCCGCACCAACCGGGCGGCGTCTTCCGTACTGAACACCATCGTCCCTACACCTCGCCCAGCTCGATCTCGAAGTCCCCCGCGTCAGCCGTTCACGCGTCTCGGGCACGGCCGTCCGGTAGGCCAGGGTCGGCAAGGAGCCGTCGGGATCGAGGGCCCGGTGCTGCGCGCCCTGGCCGATCAGGACGAGGTAGGCGGCGCGGTCGGCGGGTTCGGCCGGTGCCACCGCGAGCAGCTCCAGCACGTCCGGGTCCGTCAACTCCGCTGTCCGTACGGCCTCCTGGGCCGCCACGTTCCCGGCCGCGCACGCGCTCACCAGCCGCCGCCAGGCGCGTCGGGCGCGCCACCCGCGGGAGCCGTCGTCCCGCCGCAGACCCGCGCGTCCGGCCGGCCGGACGACCTCCTGTGCGCGGATCGTCCTCACGACGCCCCTCACCCTCACCACACCCCTCATCCGCCCAGCTCGATCTCGTGGCTCCCCGCCATCGCCCCGTGGCGGGTGTGGCCGATCCCGATGTCGTCGCTGAGCCGGCGCTCCAGGCATGCCCGCAGCAGCGTCAGCGTCGTTCGGGTCCCCTCGTCGAGGGCCGGGTCTCCCAGCACCCTGACCACCTGTGCCAGGTTCTGGGGGGCCATCAGGGCCATGGGCCGGGCGATGAACGGGCGCAAAGAGAGGGTGGTCAGGCGGTAGAGGTCGAGTGTGCTCGCGTGTGCCACGGCCAGCGTGTCGCCCTTCGGTGACAGCCGGGCGACGGGTGCCAGGTGGGTGGCGCCGGCGAGTGCGATAGACGCGGACACGAGTGTGTCCGGCACCGGGGCGTCACGGGTCGGTGGCACATCCAGGAGTTCCAGGCGCGGTCGGCGGACGAGGTGGATCCCGACGAATCGGTTCAGTGCGGGCGACCAGGCCAGGGCGTCCGGACGGGTCGCCGGGGACCAGGCGGGAATCGTCGCCGTCGGTTTCTTGACGGTGAGCGGCTCGTGCCACGCTTTGAGGACACCCGTGGCGGTGCAGCAGACCAGGGTGGAAGGCGACAGGGCGGCGGTCGTCGTGGGGACGTTCTCCAGTGTTCCCGAGCCGTCGTCGAGCCTGTTCACCACGGAACCGGTGAGGTCGACGACCACGGCATCCTCCAACTCGTCGACCAGGGCGATCAGCCGGCCGTCCGGATCCACCGCGGCGATCACGGGCTCGAAGTCGTCCAGACGGTCCAGGCCGTCGAGCAGCCCGGCGGGGACGAGGAACCCATCGGGAACGCCGACCAGCAACCTGCGCCTGCGGTCGGACGTTTCGAAGTCACATGCGGTCACGACGAAGGCACGGTCTCCGGCTGTGCGCTTCAGGCCGAGAATCACGTCGGCTTCCGGGTCGAGCGCCCGCACGCCGTCGCGGTCCATGTAGTGGATCTTCAGCTTGTGGAGGCGTTCGCCCGCTGTGTCGTACGTCAGCTTCTCCGCGGCGACGACGGTGTCGGAGCCGAGATGCGCGACGCGCTCCAGAAGCCGTGGGAAGTCGCAGCGCAACTGGGACAGCGTTCTGCTGCCGAGATCCACGACTCCGGCCCAGGCGACCGGCTCGTTCAACGGGTCGGGGCTGTCGGGCGCCCTCCGCACGCGGAGCGCGCCGACCAGGGCGAGCTGGGTGCCGTCCGGTGAGAAGTCGAGGTCGGTGACGGCACCCAGCCGCTGGTGGAGGCCGGCGAGGTGGATCCGGACGTGCGGGGCGGGCGCCGACGTGGACCCTTCGGACAGGGTCTTCACACAGTCGGCCACAGCCCGCGGATCCGCTCCACGCAAGGCCTCGAAGACGCCGCGCTCGTCCTCGTCCATGGGCCGCCAGTCGTCGCCGCAGCCTCGGACCGCCTTCACCGCCTCGGTGAGCGGCATCAGCAGGGTGCAGCTCCACAGGCGGTCCCAGTCGCCCCGGTCGGTGAACTGTCCCACCAGATAGGCACGTTCCCGCTTGGTGAGGCGGCCGAAGTCGTCCTGTGCGACACGCTGGCCCGCCAGCACCCGGAGCACATCCACGTCGCCCATGTCCGTCATCTCGGCCCGCAGCGCCGCGCGCGCCTTGGCCGACGAACCCCGGTAGCCGAGCGCCAGCAGCGACCCGTCGGGATCCAGCGCCCGGAACTGCTCCCGCTGACGGGTCCGGACGAAGAACACCGCCCGTTCCACGTCATCGGTGGGGGCCAGGTGGTGTTCGACGCAGAAGGCCGTGGCCTCCGGCGACTTCAGTGCCGTACGGCAGAACAGGTCGACGGCCGTGGCGTCGCTCAGCGCCAGGAGGCGGGCGCGGGCCCGCTCACCGAGGGGATGGCCGAAGCGTGCGGCGGCGTCGGCCAGCACCCGCGCGTCGACGGCCGTGTCGCGGCTGTTGCCGTCGTCGAGCGCCAGACGGCTGAGCGCGCGCACGCGGGGCTTGGCTGTGGCCGTCGCGGCGCGGTTCCACCGCTTCAGCAACGACCACAGCTCGTCCTGGTGGGCGTCGAGCCAGTCGTACCAGCCGGCGTCCACGAGCAGGTCGGGAACCCGCGCCGCATCCTCGTCCAGCAGCTCGGCCGCGAGAGGGGAGTCCCACGGGCGCCGGGGCGACTCGGCCCACGTCCGCCACACCGTCTCCGGGCCCAGGGACTCCAGAGCGCGGGCGACGGCGCGCAGGGCCGCCGGGGTACCGGCGTCGGCCGCGCGCAACACGGTCACCAGCGCCTCGCGACGCCGTCGGGAGTGCTGCCCGAGCGGCAGCCGCAGCACCAGCACGGCGGTCCGTACCCGCATGGGCCTCACTCCGTCCGGTCCGGGTCGAGGGTGAGGTCGTGCGGGCCCGCCGCGACCGCGGGGCCGTCGCCGAGGGCGATGTCCGCGCCGAACCGGTCGGCGAGCGTGTGTTCCAGCAGAGCGAGCGCCCGCCGCACCGCGGGGTCACCGACCTTCGTCCGCAGTTCCCGCACGTGGTGCCACTGCCGCGGAGTGGCGCGCAGCAGTGGCTGTTCCAGGGCTTCGCGCGCGGTGGGCAGATACGGGCTGTGCAGTTCGAGCGTGCCCCAGCATCGGGCCCGGCGGTCGCCCTCATAGCGGCTCAGGGGCAGGGGCCCTTCGAGCCGCGAGGTGACGAACATGTCCCCGTAGGGCGATATCGCGAGCAGCATCCGGCGGTCCCCGTTCCTCAGCGACTCCGGCGCGGCCTCGTCGCGCAGGGCCTCGTAGGTGGGACCCACGATCCAGTGGGCGAATTCGTCGTCCAGAGCGATCCCCCGCAGCTCGTCGAGTGCCGCCCAGCTCCGGGGACTTCCCTTCTCGCGCCGGGCCCGGCCGGACCCCGCGAGGGTCAGGATCTCGTAGCGTTGCTCCTGCGGATGAGGGACATCGGGGATGATCGCCAGCCGGTCCGGTGCGAGGAAGGCCGACATGTACCCGGCCTGGTGCTCGTCATGGAGCACGGTTCCGGACTCGTCCAGGACGAGGACATGGTCCGCGACGGTGACGGCCAGCAGACCGTGTTCCGGCAGCGTCGCGAGGTGGCACTCCATGCGCTGCTCACCTTCGGCGTATGCGTCGATCACTTCGGTGATCCGGGGGACCGCCACGTGGCGCCGCCGGACGGCATGCCGGTCGACGAAGCCGAGCCCGGACACCGTCACCGCGACGGCGCCCGTGCTCGCGCGTCTCAACTCCGAAAGAGTCTCCGGCCCTTGGACGGGAATGCTCTCGTCCCGGGGATGGAGACGGCTCATGGCGTTGCCCGGATACGCGAGCGGCGACTCCATGCGGAGGATCTCGTCGCCCAGGTGCAGGATCGAGTGGACGTGTACCGGCGTCCGCCCCTGCTGGCGATGGCGGAGGGTGCTCTCGCCGGTCACGAGCCGGACCGTCTCCGTCAGGACTCTGGGGATCACCGTCTCGGGCGGCAACTGCGTGGTGCTGATCGCTAGTTCCGCCTGGTCGGGTGAGAAGGAGACCTGTGCCGATCCCCTGCGGTGGCTGAGCACTGTCCTGCGCGGCAGCCGCTCCAGTACGGCGCGCAGCCCCTGCGGAGAGCATGCGGCGAGCGCGGCGAGGCAGGTCGAAGCGGAGTCCTCGCCGAGTTCGCCGGACGGCAGGAGCCGGGCCGCCGCGACGGCCTTGGCCATGGGCAGGTCGAGGGCGAGGCGGCGCAGTTCGTCGTAGCGTCCGTGCTCGGCGAGCCGGCGTCCGAGGAGGTCCAGCTCGTCGTACGACATGGCGGCGACGCGGTCGCGTTGTTCCGCGCCGACGACAGCGCGTACGGCCTCCCCGTCCCCCTCGGCGGCCAGGACCGCGCTCAGTCGTCCGCGGGTCTCCAGCGTCGCCGCCCAGTAGGCCAACCCCAGCAGCGTCCCGTCCGGGTCCAGGGCCTGCCGTTGCGCCCGCTGCCCGAGCAACGTCAGCCAGGCCGCCCGGTCCGTGGAGTCGGCAGGCCCCGCCGCCAGCAGCTCCAGCACTTCCGGATCCGTCAACTCCGTTGTCCGTACGGCCTCCTGGGCCGCCGCGTCCCCGGCGGCGCACGCCCGTACCAGCCGCCGCCATGCCCGCCGGGCCCGCGCTCCCCGCGAGCCGTCCGCCCGCCGTCGCACGGCCTGCCGCAGCAGCCGGGCCGCGCCGTCCTCCGTCAGTCGTGCCACCCCCTACACCTCCAGCACCGGCACCTGGTGCTCGGCCGCCTGTGCCGCCCCCGCGAAGGACGCCGACTGGGCGCGGCCCTCGCGCAGCCAGGCGCGCAGGTCCTCGATGACCTCGCGCTGGGAGCGGCTCAGCGGCACGGTGCGGGCGGTGGCGCGGGCGATGTCGTCCGTGGTGATGTCACGTTCCTCGGCGAACGCCTCGTACATCGCGTCCACGACGACCTGTTCCAGCTCGGCGCCGACGAAGCCGTCGCAGTCCCGGGCCAGTTGGTACACGTCGAACATCTCCGGCTTGCGGCCGCGCTTGCGCAGATGAACGGTGATGATCTCGCGGCGTTCCTCCTCGGTGGGCAGGTCGAGGAAGAACACCTCGTCGAACCGGCCGCGGCGCAGCGTCTCCGGGGGCAGCGCGCTGACGTCGTTGGCGGTGGCCACCACGAACACCGGCGCGGTCTTCTCCTGCATCCAGGTCAGGACGGTGCCGAACACGCGCTGCGAGGTGCCCCCGTCGTGGCCGCCGGACGCCAGCGCCTTTTCCACCTCGTCGATCCACAGCACACACGGAGAGACGGTCTCCGCCAGCCGCAGCGCCCGCCGTACCCGTTCCTCCGACTCGCCGACCAGCGAGCCGAACAGCGCGCCGACGTCCAGGCGCAGCAGCGGCAGCCGCCACAGTCCGCCGATCATCTTCGCGGTGAGGCTCTTGCCGGTGCCGGGGATGCCGATGAGCGCGATGCCCTTGGGCGCCGGCAGGCGGAACTCGCGGGCGGCGTCGCTGAAGGCTCGCTCGCGCAGCCGCAGCCACTCCTTGAGCACGTCAAGGCCGCCCAGGTCGTCGGGGCTCTCCTCGGCGCCGTAGAACTCCAGGGCCTCGTTCTCCCGGATGACGGCCTTCTTCTCCGCCAGTACGGCCTCGATGTCGCGGTCGTCGAGCACCTCGTCGCGCACGATGGCCTTGGCGAAGGCCCGGCGGGCCTGGGCGGCGGTCAGGCCCAGGGCGGCCTGTGCCAGGCGGCTGCGGCCCGCCGCGGTGAGCGTGGACTTCACGCCCTTGGTGCTGTCGATGAGGTGGTCGAGTTCGCGGCGCAGGGCGTCGGCCTCGGGCAGCGGCATCTCCACCACCACGGCGTCGTCGCCCAGCTCCACGGGGAGGGTGCGCACCGGGGTGGTCACGATCAGGGAGGAGCCGGTGAAGACGAGCTTGTGAGCGAGGTTGCGCAGGCGCCGGCGCACCGCCGGGTCCTTCTCCCAGAACGCGTGAAAATCCTTGAGCACGTACAGGTCGCGGCGGCGCGGCTCCCTCCGCGCCAGCTCCTGGATCTTCGTCAACGCGTCCGCCGGGTTGCCCTGTCTGACCTCGGGCAGTTGCCGGCCCCCCGCGGACTGCATGCCGTCGGCGATGTCCCAGGTGACCAGGTCGGACGAGGGGTCCCGGTCTCGCCGCACCTGGTCCAGTACGTCCAGGGCGCGCTGTTCCTCGACCGTGACGAGCACGATCAGCGCCACCCGGGCGCGCAGATACAGCCGGATCTCGTCAGCGATGCCCGTGGTGCCCACCGAAGAACTCCCCTCCCGGCGCGGCCATGCCGGTGAATGTGAGCGTCGCGTCGTCCGCGACGGTGATCTCCAACTCCGGTACGTCGGCCAGGTCGTCCGCCGTGTAGCGCCCGGTGCGCGTCCAGTACTCCTTGTTCGACGAGCCGCGCAGCCCCCGGGCCAGCCGCAGCCGCGCGTTGTAGCGTCCGGCGATCACCAGATCGGCGTCGGCGACGGCCGCCGACCGTGCCGGGTCCGTCTCGATCTCGGCGCGGGTGAACCCGGTGAGCACGATCACCGACAGCCCGCTGCGGGCCCGTAGTTCGGCGCAGAACGCGGCGACCGCGGCAGGCTGCTCCAGCGGCTCGCCGCCGGTCAGGGTGACGCCCTGCAGATGCGCCGCGTCGGCCAGCGCCTCCTCGGCCACCTCGCCGGCCGTGCGAACCGGAGCGGAGCCCGCCGCCGAGTGGGTCTCGGGATTGAAGCACCCCGGGCAGCCCAGAGCGCACCCCTGGCTCCAGACGACGTACCGAACACCCGGACCGTTGGCGCTGCTTCGGGGCACGACGGCATGCAGCCGCCACGGCGTGCCCGGGCCGCTCACCCCTGCCACAGCCGGTCCTGCTCCTCGTCCGCGTTCTGCTGGTAGGCCTCCTCGGTGAGCACCTGGTGCTGCACATCCCCGCCGAGCAGCCGGACCAACTCGTCGGTGTCCTGCAGACACCGTGTGCCCGAGACCCCTTGGACATGCACCTCCACGGTGCCGTCCGCCGAGATCACGACCTCGACGCTCTCCTCCGCCATCAACTCGCCCTTCGCCCGCGGGGAAATGACTCCGCCCACTGTGCCGGGCGGGACCCGGGAGGGGTCCCGAGGGAAGCCGGCGGCCCCGCTTCCGGGACCCGTCCCGGAAGCGGGGCCGCACCATGCGGTCACCCAACCGATGTGCGACCGGGGGAGATCAGGATGAGCAACCCGACGTATGCCGAGCCCGTCGTGCCGGTGCCCGCACCCGACGGGGGCCGGGCGAACGACCCCCTGGCCGTCGCCCTGGGCAACGCCTCCCTGCTCGGCGTCGGCTATCTGCTGATGCGGCGGTGGAGACTCGCCGTCGCCTCCGTGGCCGTCACCGTCGTGCTCGTCTCCCGGCTCCTCTCGACCGAAGAGACCTCGTACGAGATCGCCATGCTCCTGTGGTGGGCGGCCGTCATCATCCACGGGTGGTACCTGGCCGGCAGAGGCGGCGAGCGGGTCGCGGTACGCCGTCAGCGCCTGGTCGCGCTCGGCGTCACGCTGCCGGTGCTGCTGGCCGCGGGGCTCCTGCGGTTCGACGCCGCCGGCATCGGGCAGAGCGTCACCGACGCCCGCGAACGCGGCGACTGCGCAGGGGTGTCGAGCGCCCAGGACGAGGTGTGGTTCGGGCACCGCATCGCCGACGCGCCACTCGCCGCCCGCGGCGACGAAGCCGTACGGGCCTGCGAGCGACTCCAGACGGCCCGGGCCGAACTGATCACCGCGCTGAGCGGGGACACCGACGCCCTGGAGGACGGCTTCGGCACACTCGCCTCGGTGCTCGCGGAGCCCGGCAACGAGAAGACGGTCGAGACGACCCTCAACGGATTTCTCCGCGACCTGCCCGCCAAGGACCCCTGCGACACCGTCACCGTCACCGACTGGCTCCGCGACCGCAAGCACAGCAACGACGTCCTGGACCGGACCTCCGACACGGTCGCACGGACCGAGCCCGCCGCGCTCGTCGCATGCGGTGGCGACCTGATGGCCGAGGACAGCTGGGATGCGGCCCGCAAGCACTACGAGAGCCTGCTCGACCGCTATCCCCAGGACGCCCTCGCGGACGAGGCCCGCAAGGGCGCCAGGAAGGCCACGCTGAGCATCGAGCTGGCCAACGTCCGCAGTCTGCTCACGGGCGGGTACGGCTCACAGCCCGCGTACTGCTCCAACCCGGCGAAATACAGCGGCGCCAAGCCCATGGGCAAGGGCACCAACCGCGCGCTGTTCTACGCCTACGACGAGTACAACACCGACTTCTCCAAGCAGCTCCCCGGCTCCTGGAAGGCGGGCGACGCCGCCAACGCCGTCCTGGTCGTCTGCGCGGGCGAGCAGACCTACGGAGACGGCGTCGAGACCTGCTCGTACTACAAGAGTGGGTCCTCCGGCGCCGCCTCGAACGTGACCTTCCACAAGATCGCGGTCCCGGTGAAGGTGTACGAGTTGCGCACGGGCAAGCTCGTCGCCGACCGCACGATCCAGATCAACGGCACGGGCTGCCCGTCGTCCATCTTCGCCTCCGCGGACTCGACAAGCGAGTACGTATCGGAATCCAAGTCCGACGTGCGGTCCGCGTTCAAGCCGCTGGTCGTCCGGTGAGCGGCGGCGCGGACCGCGCCTTCGGCGGGCGGGCGGTCCGGGACGGTTCCCGGGCGAGGCGAGTGAGCATGAGGCCGGCGGCCGCAAGGAGCCTCGGGCGGCCGGTCGGGAAACACGGCAGGGAAGGGGACGTTGGTGCCACGCGATGAACGGGTCGTCGCCGGGCGGTACCGGCTGCGCCAGCGGCTGGGGTCCGGGGGCGGAGGAGACGTCTGGCTGGCCGAGGACGAGCAACTCCGGGTCCAGGTCGCGGTCAAGGAGATCGACGTACCGCGGGAGCCGGACGCGTTGGGCGGTGACCCCGCCGCCCGGGGGCACAAGGAGGCGCTGAAGGCGGCACAGCTGCGCGAGCACCCGAACGTGATCACGGTGTACGACGTGGTGGAGGACGACGACCGCCCGTGGATCGTGATGGAGTACCTGCCGGGTACGCGGGATCTGCGCGCCGTGGTGACGGAGCACGGCCCGCTGCCCAGCGGCGAGGTGGCCGGGATCGGCGCGGCCGCCCTCGACGCGCTCTGCGCCGGGCACCGGCTCGGCATCATCCACCGGGACGTGAAGCCCTCAAACATCCTGCTGGCGCCGGACCGTTCGGGCGCCGCCGACCGCCGAGTCCTGCTCACGGACTACGGCATCTCGCTGTGGCCCCGGGAGACCCGGGTCACCCAGAGCGGCATGGTGGTCGGCACCCCGGGCTTCGTGGCGCCGGAGCGGCTGTCCGGCGGCGAGGCGACACCCGCGACCGACCTCTTCTCCCTCGGAGTCACCCTCTACTTCGCCGTCGAGGGCACCGCCCCCTTCGAGCGGGACACGCTCGACGCCGCCCTCATGGCGGCGCTGACTTCACAACCCGACGTGCCGCAGCGGGCGAGCGACCCACTCTGCCGGGCGATCATGGGGCTGCTGGCCAAGGATCCGGCGGAGCGTATGCAGGCGGCGCAGGCGCGCGAACTCCTCGCCGAGGCAGCGGGAACCACCACCCGTGGTGCTCCGTCCGCCTCGGCCGGGGCGGACGCCACGGCCGGCGAGCCGGAGCAGGGCGCGGCGAGCGACGGATCGGGGCCGGGCCAGACCCGGGGCTCCGACGAGCCCGGGCGCACGGATCGGCCCGACGGCTCGGCCGCCGCCGAAGCCGCGACGGACTCCACCGCAGCCGGTGCCACCCGTGGCCCCTCGGACGGTGCGCGCCGGGTGCCGGGCCGGCTGGCGGCCGCGCTGCTGGCGCTCGCCGCCGTGCTGGTCGGGGGTGGCGGGTTCGCGCTGGGGGCCGTCGCCTACCACGACGAAGGGGCCGCGGCACAGGGCTCAAAGGTCCGGGCGAAGGCCGCCCCAAGCTCCTCCCCGACTCCCTCCCCGACCGTGACCCGCAGCGCGTACCCGTACGGCAGGCAGGTGGGGCTGCGCGAGGCGCTCACACCGGGCCAGTGCGTCGACGCCGACTGGAAGGACGGGGAGTTCGAGGGGCGGCCCGGCCTGAAGCTCGTCGACTGCCACGACGACGACCCCGAAGGACAGGTCATCGCGACCGTGGCCGCCGACAGCACCGCATCTACATCCGGCACTGAGGCCGTACGGAGCGAATGCGCCCGGCGCACCGCCGAGCTGCGCGCAACCATGGCCGCCCCGGCGCTGTCCGTCCTCACCCCCGAGACGGGGCAGAGCGAACCGCCCGCCTCCGCCTGCCTGCTCTTCCTGAAGAACGCCACCCTCGGCGGCCCGCTCGGCGACTACCGGAAGTTCGGCGACGAGGTGTACGTCACACAGCTGGGCCCGGGTGACTGCTTCGACGAAGAGGAGGACGAGGACGGCTCGTACACCAAGACCCTGGTGAGCTGCGACGAACCGCACCACACGCAGGTCGTCGGCTGGACCTGGGCCTCGGGAGACGGCTCGTCGGACAGCGTGGACACGGCGGACCTTTGCGACGAGAAATACGGCGTCAACTGGGCTCGAGGCAAGGGACACGAGATGTGGGCCTGGTCCTCCTCCGACGAGGAGTGGGAAGCAGGGTTCCGCCACGTGCTGTGCACCGTGGGCCGGGAGGACGAGAAGAAACTCCCCGCAGGAGCGCTGAAACCGGCGTACTGACCATGGCCGGCGCCGAACCGGCCGGGCCAACCCCTCAACCTCTTTAAGACGGGCCAGGATTGGGGAGGGGTCCCACAGCGGGTGCGGACACTGGTCAGAGCGCCGTGCGCGCGCCGAGAAGCCCACACACCGACGATCCCGGAAACCGAGGAACCAGCGATGCCCTACTCCGCCAGCCTCGCGCGCGGTGTCACGCCCACCATCCCCGGGACCCTGCACGCCCGCACGGTCACCGGTGAGCTCAGTGCCCCGCCCAGGCCGGGTCTGACCCTCCGCTTCGGGCGCGGTGAGGAGCCGGACGTGGACCTGGGAGTCGGCGTGGACGACCTGGGGGTGAGCCGACAGCACGGCGAGCTGTCGTACCGCCAGGGGCTGTGGTGGCTGCGCAACACCGGGCAGCAGCTCGTCCGGCTGCCGCGCGGCGGGATGATGCACCTCAGCACGGAGGCGATTCCCCTCGACACCGGTTACACCCCGCTGTTCGTGAAGGGCTCCGGCTACCGAGAGCACCTGGTCGAGCTGTATGTCTCGGGCCACGACGACCAGGGGCCGGTGTCGCGACGCACCGCCAAGACCGTGTCGCCGAAGATCTGGCCCCTCGACGACGACGAACGGCTGCTGCTGGTCGTCCTGGGCCAGCGGTATCTGCTGTACGAAGAGGACCCGCGCCCTCTGACCTACGCCACCGCTGCCAAGCAGCTCGCCTACCTCCGCCCGGACGCGCGCTGGACCGAGCGCAGGATCGAGCACCGGGTCGAAGCCGTACGCCGCCGTCTCGACCGCGACGGCTTCAGATACCCGCTGTTGCACGACAAGTCCGAGGGCCGCCCCGGCGACAACCGCCTGCTGCACAACCTGATCAAGGGACTGGTGGAGTCGACGACGCTCGTACCACCGGATCTGGACCGGATGGAGGACGACACCGCCTGGCCGGACTCCGCGCCGTGAGGAGGCGCGTACGCCCCCTGTGTCATCGCGCGCGGAGTTCGGTCGCGGCGGAGGCCGCCAGACTCCTGGTCATCGCGCAGAGCTCCTCCGCGGGCCGCCCACCGCCGACTTCGAGGCGCACCATCTCGGCGGCGGTCTCGGCGCCCTGACCGCTGTACCTGTGGTCCTCGACGAAGGCCGTGCAGGTGTCACCGTCGTCGTTCGGTTCGACGACGGTGCGGTATCCGCTGAGCGTGAGGGCCGTGCCGTCCTGAGCCGACTTGGGCTGGTCGCGGAAGAAGCTCACCTCCGCATCCAGTTCGTCCACGTCGCTCGACCACTCGCAGCTCCAGTTCGCGACGCCGACGTCCGGCACGTCGACCTTGAGGCCGGGAACGACGGACAGCGCCTTCGCGTCGAGGAGCTTGCAGGCGTTCGCCCAGGCGAGCGACCTGCGCGGGTAGGCCGGTGAACGGCGGGGGACCGGACCCCGGTCGAGGACCTCGGCCGCGCTCGTGGCGGCCTCGTTGGCGACCGTGCACAGCGTCGCCTTGCCGCCGACCACCGAGCCCTTGCCCATGTTGGCGCGGACCTCCACCAGGGTGTCCTCGGTGTCGCCGCCCGCGGTCAGCAGCAGTTTGCACTCGTCGCTCTCCGCCTCGTCCTCGCGGATGCCGATCCGCCCGACGGTGCGGGAGGGCTCGGACCCCTCGGGCGGCGAGCCCTTGAGGACCCGGATCGACACATCGATGCGGGTCTTGTCGTCGATGCCCACGAGCACGTCGCAGCGGTCGAAGTTCCCGTAGTCCACGTCCGTGCGGACATCGCCGTCGCCGAACGAGTCGAGAGCGGCCGGGTCGGCCAGGGCGCACACGTCGGCCGTGTGCGGATCGCCCACCAGGGCCTGCGTCTCCTCCTGTTGGCTCTGGCCGGGTGTGGGGGTGGCGTTCCCGTCGTCGCTGTCGCCATGGCCGGGGATGACCACGAGCCCCAGAGCCAGTACGGCGCCGATGCCGAGCGCGGCCGCGACCAGTGGCCGGCGCCGGCGTCGGCGCACGGTGACGGTGTCGGGGGTGACGGTGTCGGGGGTGGTGGTGCCCTGATGGACTTTCGGACCGGTTCCGGCGACGTCCTCCAGCAGCCGCTTGGCCTCGGTGGCGTCGGGGCGTTGCCGGGGGTCGCGTCGGAGCATGGCGGCGAGCACGGGGTGCAGCGGTCCCACGGCGTCGGCGTCCATCTCGACGGCGCCCTGCTCGGCCTGCCAGTGCCTCAGCCGCTCGGCGCTCTCCCAGGAGTCCGGATCCTGCGCGTGGCCGTCGTTCTCCACAGGCTCGCTGCCACGCGGCGGCACACCGGTGACCAGGGCGTGCAGGGTGGCGGCCAGGCAGAACACGTCCGAGGCCGGCTGGGGGATGTTGCCCCGGGCCAGTTCCGGGGCGGCGTAGTCCGGGGTGTAGCTGTACGGGCCGTTGACCGTGATGGTCTCGCTGCCGCCGGCACGGTAGGCGGCACCGAAGTCCAGTAACTTCGCGTCACCGCGCCGGGTGAGGCCGATGTTGGCGGGCTTGACGTCGCAGTGGACGATGCCTTCCTCGTGCAGAGCGGCCAGCGCGTCGGCGAGCTGGGCACCGATACGGGCCGCCCGCGCGGGAGAGACCGTCGGCTGCCGGTCCAGGCCGCCACCGGGCACGTACTCCATGACGAACCAGTACGTGTCTGTTCCGTCCCCGTCCCCGGCCTCGTCCGGCGGCACGGTCACGACGTCGAACAGCGTCACGACGTGAGGATGACCCCGGAACTTGGCCATGGCGCGCGGCTCGCCCAGCAGCCGCCGCACCGCGGTCTCGCCCCCGCCGTCCGTCCGTTCCGGTTTCAGCGCGACGTCCTGGCCCACCACCGTGTCGTGGGCCAGCCACACATCACCGCCGCGCCCCGCGCCGATGACCTCCTTGAGGACATAGCGGTCGGCGAACTCCTCCCCGGAACGCACGGATCTTCCCCCTCGGTCGAGTCCGGAACGCAGACGGCCATGGTTCAAGTGCCGCACGCATGCGTCGAACCGTACTGCGTACGGCGGACCGTACGCAGTGTCTACCCAGAGCCTTCATCGGATTCCTTTCGTTTCCTCCCTCGGTTTTAGCCGGGGGAGGAAACGAAATTCCTGCGGAGCAGGGCAAGAAACTGGGATGTGCCGCCGGGCGGATCGCAGTGACCTGACCCGCAGGTTTGATGTCGACCTGCGGTCTGGTTAGTTTGTGGGCGTGGCCGCGAACCGTACGAAGCGGGCGTTCAGGTACCGCTTCTATCCGAGTGATGTGCAGGCAGCGGAGCTGTCGCGCACGTTCGGGTGTGTGCGGAAGGTCTACAACCTGGCGCTCGTCGCCCGCACCGAGGCGTGGGCGCGCAAGGAGCGGGTCAACTACAGCCAGACGTCGGCGATGCTGACGGCGTGGAAGAAGACCGAGGAGTTGGCGTTCCTGAACGAGGTGTCGTCGGTGCCGTTGCAGCAGACGCTGCGGCACTTGCAGACTGCGTTCACCAACTTTTTCGCCAGGCGGGCGAGGTATCCGCGTTTCAAGTCGCGGAAGAGGTCGCGGAAGTCGGCGGAGTACACCGCCAGCGGGTTCCGTTTCCGGGACGGCCGGCTGACGTTGGCGAAGATGGCGGAGCCGTTGGACATCGTGTGGTCCCGGCCGCTGCCCGACGGGACGAAGCCCTCCACGGTGACCGTGTCGCAGGACGCGGCCGGGCGTTGGTTCGTCTCGATGTTGTGCGAGGACCCTCATGTCACACCGCTGCCCGCCACCAACGGCGCGGTCGGGATCGATGTCGGCCTGGACCATCTCCTGACCCTCTCCACAGGGGAGAAGATCACCAACCCCCGGCACGAACGCCATGACCGCACCCGCCTCGCCAAGGCCCAGCGCAAACTGTCCCGCAAGGCCCCGGGCGACGGTGCCAACCGCCGTAAAGCCCGGCGTAAGGTCGCCAGGATCCACGCCCGGATCGCCGACCGGCGCCGGGACATGCTCCACAAGCTGACCACTCGGCTCGTGCGTGACAATCAAACGCTCGTGATCGAGGATCTGACCGTGCGCAACATGGTCAAGAACCGCACGCTCGCCCGGGCCATCTCGGACGCGAGCTGGAGCGCGTTCCGCTCGATGCTGGAGTACAAGGCGGCCTGGTACGGGCGTCAAGTGATTGCGGTGGACCGCTTCTTCCCCTCCTCCCGGCTGTGCTCCGTCTGCGGCACCGTGGAGGACAAGATGCCGCTCAGCGTCCGAACGTGGACGTGCGGCTGCGGTGCGGTCCATGACCGGGACGTGAACGCGGCGAAGAACGTTTTGGCCGCCGGGCTGGCGGTGTCTGTCTGTGGAGCCGGTGTAAGACCTCAACGGAGTTCTCCGGGCGGGCAGTCGGCGGTGAAGCAGAAAACCCCACGGCGCGAGCCGTAGGAACCCCTCCTCGTTCACGAGGGGGAGGAAGTCAACAGTCGCACTCATGCGTAGCAGGCAGGGTTCCGGGACCCCTCCCGGCAAGGACGCCTACGGTACGCATCGGCACCCACCGAACACCCTGACCGGGAGGGACCCTCCATGCCAAGCACTCGGACCGTCGTACTGGCCGGCATCACCGCGGCTGTCTCGGCCGCCGCGCTCACGTTGCCCGCCCACGCGGACGCCTCCGCCGGGTACAAGCCGGCGGCCGCCGCATGCACGTACCCCTCCGAGGTCCTGGACCTGACGAACTGGAAACTGACCCTGCCCACCGGCGAGGACGAGGATCCCACCGAGATCACCCAGCCCGAGCTGGCGAGCTTCTCCGCCGATCCCTGGTTCCGGGCCGAAGCCGGCTGTGACGCGGTCAGATTCCGGGCCGCCGTCAACGGCGTGACGACGGGAGGTTCCAGCTACCCGCGGGCCGAGCTGCGGGAGATGACCGACGGCGGCGAGGACGAGGCCGAATGGTCCACCACGGACGGCACCCACACCCTCGTGGTCAGGGAGGCGTTCACGGCGTTGCCGGAGGAGCGGCCGTGGCTCGTCGGCGCGCAGGTCCACGGCGGGGACGACGACGTCACGGTCTTCCGCCTCGAAGGCAGCAGCCTCTACGTCACCGACGGCGACGACCGCCACCACCACCTCGTCACCGACGACTACGAGCTGGGCACCGAGTTCGAGGCCAGGTTCGTGGCCGAGGACGGGAAGATCAAGGCGTACTACAACGGTCGGCTGCAGACCACGATCTCCCACGACGGCGACACCAACTACTTCAAGACAGGCGCCTACACGCAGGCCAACTGCACCAACTCCGAGCCGTGCGCCGACGACAACTACGGTGAGGTCCGCATCTTCGACATCGAGGTCACCCACTCCTGACCGGAGCGCGACGTCCGGGACACACGCCGGATGGTTCAGAGCGGTGGGCGTCGTCAGCACGACGCCCACCGCTCGATGCTCGGACTCAGCTGCACTTACGTCCGGTGTTGATGCACTGGACCGCCTTGTTCATCAGCTTCGCGTCGAAGACGTTGATGAAGTCACCGTGGTCGGTGACCGGCTTGTGCTGCTGTTCGGGGAAGCTGTCCAACGAGAAGAACGGACGGGTCTTGCCGTTGTCCTTGACGCTGGGCGCGTCCACGTCGTACACGAGACGCTGCACCAACTGCGGAATGGCCTTGAAGCCGGCCGCGCAGTTGCCGTTGGCGTCAGCGAAGGCCACGTGCGTACGGTGGTTGGCGCTGTCGATGTTCCTGCCGTCCCAGCAGCTCTGGAACTTGAAGGTGCGCACCACGTCGCTGCCTGACGGGCAGAGGGGGTACTTGTCCTTCAACTGCACCTTGTTCTCGAAGCCGGTGCAGCTCCAGGAGGCGTTGGCGTTGGCCGTGCCGTTGACGAACGCCTTGGCGTCACCGGTGATGATGCGCAGGAACTGGGGCATCGCCACCACCTTGCCGCGGGGACTGCCCACGAAGTCCAAGGTGGCCTTCTTGGCCGTCAGAATCCGGCCCGTGTTGCCCTCGGCGCCGCCGCCCTGCTTGTCGGCGTCGAACTCCTTGGTGCCGTCCTGCAGGCGCAGCACCGGCCAGTAGTAGGACGACTTGTCGCCCTTGTTCTGGCAGCTGGTCCCGGCCTTGGCGAAGTCCTGGTCGCTCGAGAAGGCGTCGTTGTCCTGGTTGCCGACGTAATCGTGCACGTGGTGTGCGCCGTTGGTGACACCGGGCGCGACGATGACGTTGTCGCTGTTGTACAGCTTGTTGGCGTTCACCCCGCACTTGCTGACGAAGACACCCTTGGAAGCCTTCGCCGACTTGGCGGGCGTGCGCACATTGGACTTCACCTTGGTGATGTCCACGAAGTCGGCGGAGACGGGGCCGTTGCCGGTCGCTCCGGCATTGGTGTTGTTGCCGCCCTGACCGGCGGTGGGCTGACCAGTGGGCTGGTTGCCGGTGGCGCGCAGCGTGCAGGCCGCCAAAGCGTCAAGGCCCTGCGGCTTGGCTGCCACACGGCCGATGGCGGTGGCGATCCGGTCGATCGTCGCCTTCCGCTTGTCCTTCAGCGGACCCACGATCGCGTTCTGGGCGAAGTTGGGGTCCTGCTGAATCGCCCTCTGGGAGGTGGAAAGGCGCTGGTATGCCTCGGATATCTGCTTGTCCAGGAGCGCCAGTTCCTTGTCGACCTGGGCCTTCGCCTGGGCGGGCACTGATGTCAACTGCTGGCCGACGTCGGGGCAGTCGATGGTGGAGGTGCCGGCCGCGAGCACCTGGTTCTGGGCGGAGCCCTTCGACGCGCTGGTCTCGTCGGCCGAGGCGTAGATGTTGACCGCCACCAGGCCACCGGCCCCTATGGCCAGTGCGGCCGCCGCGCCTACCGCCCGGCGGGCAGTCTTCGATCTTTTTCGCGTGTTGCGTCTCATCAGGCCTCTCAAGGACATCTCCGGAGTCGGCAGGACTTCCGGCATGGGTGCAGCGCATCCTCAGATACGAATGTGCGCGCCGAATGCTCAGCGGATTCTCAGGTTCGTAGGTTCCTCCAAGCCGTAAACAGTGCATGAGTGCCCAATCCGGGCCACGGCTTCGAAGAATTGCTACGACCAGTGCACTGACTGACTGTCATCGCCACGCCCCTGGCCGGAAGTTCGGGTGGTCTCGGGGATGGCGGACTACGGGCAGCAGCGTGCCCGGTTGGATCTGGTCCAGCACCTGGGCGAGGGGCGCCGCTCCTGGGCCGCCACCCTCGCCGCGGGGCCGACCGTCTCGGCCGCCAGGTCCGCACCGCAGGGCGACCCTGAGTCGCCGCAGATCTGCGGTTCCTGTTGACCTGCTGCGCGACGACGAGCGCCTGGCCGCACAAGCCCGCTGCCGTCGACTTCCACGCCGCGAGGGTCGCTCCTCGCGCCTCTCGCTCTCGGCCGGCGGCGCACGGGCCGCCCGCCTGCCGGCACCCGGGCCCTGAAGGCCGACGGCGACCGACGTCTCTGCTGCCGACCGACAAAATCGATGCTCCCGGCATGGCCGGTGTCTAGCTGCCGAAGACGTCTTGGCGGCTGGCTGGGCTGGCCGGCCGGATCGGCACCGGTTTCCGGACCGGGCGGGTGCGCGTCAGCCGACCGGGTCGGTCGGCTCCGGCGACGGGACGGGTGACGGCTGGGGGAGCGTGGGCGGCTGTGCCACCGGTGCCGTGACCGTCGTCGGCAGGACGGCGGACAGTGGAAGCGTCTGCGTCGGGATCGTCGGCGTGGGGACGCCCGCAGGCGCCTGATACGACGGCGCCTGCTGCTCGGCCAGGACCAGGGCGCTGGACGGGACGGCGGCGCGCAGTTCGTGCAGGCGCAGGAGGGCGATGTGCAGGTGCTCGGCGCCCTCGTAGGCGTCGTAGGCCAGGACGAGCCTGGCGCGCGTCTCCAGATTCTGCCAGGCATAGCGTCTTCGGAGGTTCGTCATGTGGCGGGCGTCCGCCCGTAGGAAGGTCGACCCGGCCGAGAACCCGGCGGCCAGGAGAGCCAGGATGGCCGCGGTCACCCGCGCCCCGGCGGAGGCCAGACCCGCCGCGCCCGAGATGCCGGCGAGGACCGCCGCGGGGAACCCCAGGCTGAGATAGGCCGCGTGCCAGAGCTTGGCGCGTCGCTGCGCCCGCCGCGCACCGATCTGGGCCTCGGTGACGATCTTCTCGACTTCGGCGCGCAGCGCGAGCAGCCGCGCATCTCCGGCGGCACCCTGCGCGGCTCCGGCGGATGTGCTGTCGGGCACGAATACCCCTGTTTGGAAAGGGAGTTGAAGGTCACGTCGGAGTGTAGGGCCTGCGCCCGGGTTGGCGACAGGGAACGCAATCCGCGTCATCAACCGACTGTGGAAGGCCCTGTGCCGGTCACCCGGTACCGCTCCCGCCGGAAGCGACCTGGGCGAGGCAACGCACTGCACTCAGCTCCGGGGATGTGAATGAGCCCGACCGCTTCGTGGATCGTCCGAGTACTGTCCGAGTACCGGCTGGGGAACGCCCTGGCGCGGCGCGTGTTGCGGCGGTGAGTGGTGTTCCGGGGCCGCGCACAGTAGAACTGGGCCCATGTCTGACCAGCAGTCAGCCCCTCACCCGGCCCAGATGCCCGGTGCGCCCTGGGCGTACGCGCCACTGCAAGCCCGGGGGGTCAGCGACGGCTACCGACGATGGGCCGGCATTCTCATCTGGCTCGCAGTCGTCATCGCGGTCCTCGTGGTGGTTGCGTTCGCGGTGAGCCTTGTCCTCCTTGCGAAGGCGGACGCGGACGTGGGGAACGCTGCCTACGGTTACCTCGCCATCTTCCTCTGGTTCGGGATCGCCGCCGCGATCCCCGTCCTGCTCGCGGTCGCCATCCCCGGTGCGGTCATGACGCGGCGGGTGCGGCAGCAGCGGCAGGCGGGGATCTCACCTTCATAAGCCACCCGGCGTGCACGGCGGCGGTGACCAGCGGGGTGACCGCGGCGTCGGGCCAACCCATGTCCGTTCACAGGGATGGCGTCGCGGTGCAGGAGAACCACGCCCCTCCACCGAGGCGACCGGAGCTCTGTCCGGTCGGAGGTACTGGCGGTGTCAGCCGGTCGTGATGCCGTAGTACTCGCGCACCTTGCCGACATGTGGCGAGCCGTCGCCCAACGGTCCTCGATGTTGCGCGATGCGGCGAATGGCCCGCAGTACCGTGTCCATTACCGCGATGGCCTCGTCCTCGGTGGTCGCCTCGATCACGACGTCAGCGCGCTGCCTGCCGCCACCGAACTGTTGCTGCAGTCCCACCCCGGGGGTGAGTGAGATCAGGGCCGCCTTGGCCGCACCCTACGGGCCGGGCCCGCGCCGGGCTGCTGGAGGTGAGACCGCGGTTCACGATGCCCCCTTGGAAGCCGAGGCACCCCGGCCAGGACTTGCCGCCACCAGAAGTGGCGAACCGGCGGTCCGGGGCTGCCTCGGAGGTGAGGCGGGCCTCTGGTGTCCCGGTCAGATGACGTTGACGGTGTCGAGGAAGCGGGCGGCGAGTTCGGTGTCGCCGGTGACCGTCACGTCGCTGTCGCGCCACGACGACCGCTGCGTGCCCCAGTCGGGGAAGGTCAGCGCGGGGGCGGTTATGTGCGCGGCGACCTTGCCGTCGGAGGGAGGCAGGGCGCCTGCCTCGTCGAACCACCAGGTCCCGCCGCCGGGGCCGGCGAGCGTCAGTGCGACGCGGGCGTCGAGCCCGGCGACCGGCGCCTGCGCGACCTGGTTGCTCAGTACGGCGATCATCCACGTCAGGACCGCGCGCATGCGGTCCGCGTCGGTGGACGGTATGGGTCGGCCGAGCGCTGGGGCCATGTCGTGGCGCAGGTGGGTGTGGTGGTCGAAGACGAGTGCGCCGCCGATCATCAGACCCAGGGGGTGGCGGCCGAGTTCGGCCATCTGTGCCCGTACTCGGGCGGCGGGTGTGCGTCTGACGACGTTGAGGAGTGTGGTGGCGCGCCGGCCGGCGCGCTGGTACTCGGCCATCACCTGGGCACGGCTCCAGTTGCGCCGTCGGTCGACGGGGTCTTCGTTCGCCTGTTCGAGGCTGGCGGCGAAGCTCGTGCGCAGCCCGGCGGGTGTGTAGAAGCTGCGCGCTGTAGCACCGATGTGGGCGACGACGTCGGCGATGCGCCATCCGGCTGCCGCGCTGGGCGCGGTCCATTCGTCGTCGGTGAGGCCGCGGGTGAAGTCCAGCATCTCGGCGCGTTCGGCGCGCAGGGCGGCGGCCATGTTCGGCAGGTCGGCGGGGGGCAGGCGCTTGCTCATGTCGTTGTCTTCTCTGGTGGTGAGGCGGGGCGGCGGATGGCCTGTACGGCCGTGTCGTAGAGGTCGAAGATGTCGGCCTGTGCGCCCAGGCGCATCCACTCTTCTGTTGCTGCCTGGAGGCAGGTGATCGCCGCGGCCGCGATCGCGCGTGCCTGCAGGGTGCGGTGGTCAGAGTCGGGCAGGCGCGGCTCGATCAGTGGTGCGAACAGGTCCTGCCAGCGGGCCTGCTTCTCGGCGTGGCCGGCGCGCAGGGATTCGTTGCCGAACAGAAGCGTGGTCATCTCGAGCCGGCGCTCGGCCGTGAGGTCCATCTCCTCGAGCACCTGGAACGCCGCACGCAGCGACGCCCACGGATCCTCGTCGGCCGGGCGCTCGGCGAGCCGCGCGGCGATCAATTCCCCCTGCTCGGACAGGCCGTTGAGCGCGAGGTCCTCCTTATTGCGGAAGTAGTTGAACAGGGTCCGTTTGGAGACCCCCGCCGCGGCGGCGATCTCCTCGAGTGTCGTGTCGTCGTACCCCTTGGTCGCGAACAGTTCGAGGGCGGTTTTGGTGAGGAGCGCGCGGACCACCGAGCGGGTCTGTTCCCGGAGGGGTGTCGGTTTCTGGGCCATGCACCGATGGTACATCCCTTCGCTAGATGCAACTACTTGCACTCAGTGCAAGCATGTGCGTAGAGTGCAGGCATGAGCAAAATCGACTATCGCCGCCAGACCGTCATCGTCACCGGAGCCAGCTCCGGGCTCGGCGCGGAATTCGCCCACCAGCTGGCCCGCCGCGGCGCGGATCTCGTACTCGTCGCCCGCCGCGCGGACCGGCTCAAGGACCTGGCCGACGAACTCACCCGCGCCCACGGCGTCACGGTGAACGTCGTCGCCCGCGACCTCGGCCGGCCCGACGCCGGCCGCACCCTGCGCGCCGAACTCGAATCCCGCGGCATCCACGCCACCGGACTGGTCAACAACGCCGGCTTCGGCACCCACAACGCCCTCACCGACGAGGACCCGGACCGCCTGCAGAGCATGATCGCGCTGAACGTCAGCGCGCTGGTCGACCTCAGCCGCGCCTACATCGACCCGCTGACCTCCGCCGACACCGGCATCCTGATCAACGTCGCCAGCCTGCTGGGCTTCCAGCCCACCCCGTACCTGAGCGTCTACGGCGCGACCAAGGCCTTCGTCCTCAGCTTCACCGAATCGCTGTGGGAGGAAAACCGTGGCACCGGTCTACGCGTCCTCGCCCTGTGCCCCGGCGCCACGAAGACCGAGTTCTACGACGCCGCCGGCAGCGAGACGGCCGACTACGGCGCGAAGCGAGTCACCCCCGAGCACGTCGTCAAGACGGCCCTCGACACGCTCGACCGCCGCTCCGCGCCCCCGTCGGTGATCACCAACGGCCGCCCGATCGCCCTCGCCGGCAAGTTCCTGCCGCGCCGCCTGATCGTCCGGTTCATGGGCCGCATGGCCCGCCCGTAGCCGGCACTGCTCCTCCGTCGTCCCCACCAGCAGCAAAGGACCACCATCGTGACCATCACAGAAGTCACCCCACAGCCCACGGACGCGGAGCGCTTCGGCCACATGCTCGCCGTTCAGCGCGCTGCCTACCGCCGCGACGGAGCGCCCTCACTGGCTGCGCGGCGCAGCGACCTGAGCAGGTTCAAGGCGGCGCTGATCGCCCGGCGCAGCGCCATCGAGGAGGCCATCAATGCCGACTTCGGAAACCGCTCGCGCCACGAGACCGCGATGATGGAGCTCGGCGGCGTCGTCCAAGGCATCGACTACCTTCAGCGCCATCTCCGTCGGTTCATGCGCCCGACCGGCCGGCACACCGCCTGGCCCATGCGTTTCGGCAGCAACCGCATCGAATACCAGCCGCTCGGCGTGGTCGGGGTCATCTCACCGTGGAACTATCCCGTCAACCTCTCCCTGATGCCGGTCGTCACCGCGATAGCCGCCGGCAACCGCGTCATGCTCAAGCCGTCGAAGTTCGTCCCGGCGACGAACGCCGTGCTCGCGTCGATGCTGAGCGAGCTCTTCCCACCGGAGCAGGTCACGATCGTCAGCGGCGACGGTGCCGCGTTCTCCTCCCTGCCCTTCGACCATCTCGTCTTCACCGGCAGCACCGAGGTCGGACGGGCCGTGATGAAGGCGGCGAGCGAGAACCTCGTCCCCGTCACGCTGGAACTGGGCGGCAAGTCCCCGACCATCGTCGCCAAGGGACACGTAACCGACCGGACCGTGTCCGACATCGTCTTCGGCAAACTCCTCAGCGGCGGGCAGACCTGCATCGCCCCCGACTACGCCCTGGTCCACGAATCCGAGATCGACACCTTCATCGACAGCTACGACCACCTCGTGAAGACCGCCTACCCCGACGGCCCGAACAGCAGGGACTACACCTCGATCGTCAACGACAAGCAGTACGCGATCCTCACCGACCTGATCGAGGACGCCCGTAACCACGGGGCACGGATCATCGAAGTCGGGCACCGGCCGGGCGAGGCCGCCCACCGCCCGCACACCCTCGCACCGACCGTCGTACTCGGCGTCACCGACGACATGCGGATCGCCCACGAGGAGATCTTCGGCCCCATCCTGCCGATCTTCCCCTACCGCGACATCGACGACGCCATCGACTACGTCAACGCACGACCCCGACCGCTCGCGCTCTACTACTTCGGCAACAACGACACGGACCGGCGCAAGGTCCTCGACCGCACGACCTCCGGCAACGTCACCGTCAACGGCACCATCATGCACGTCGGCCAGGACGACCTACCCTTCGGCGGCGTCGGCGCCAGCGGAATGGGCCAGTACCACGGCATCGAAGGGTTCCGGACGCTCAGCCACCCCAAGGGCATCTACGTCCAAGGCCGCTTCAACGCCGCCCGCCTCCTCTACGCCCCCTACAGCAAGCGCACCGACGCTCTCCTCAACTTCTTCCTTCGATAACCGGCGGCTCCCGCCGCCTAAGCCTCACCCGCGGCGAAGCCGATGTCCTGCCCGACGGTCCACAATCGCATCGCCCCACGGTCCGGCCGGGCGATAGAATCAAGAAGTGCGTTGATCCTCCGGGCGGCAGCCATGTGCAGCCGCGGACGGTGCAGGGTGCCTCGCAACGAGGTCGCCCCGGCAGGTATACCCGTCATCACTCCACCGGAGATCCACGCTGATGACTGATCAGCAGCCTCTCACCTACGACGCGTTCGTCGAACTCGCTGCCGCTGACCCAGCCGTCGTCGGCCTCGTTCTCAAAGGGTCCCAATCCCACGACGGCATGGTCACCCCGTACTCCGACCACGACCTGTACGTGGTCGTCGCCGACGACGCCAGGACCGATCTGACCCGCTTCGCGGACCACCGTAGCGCCGCCCTCGACCTCGTCATCGTCACTCTCACCGAGTTCCGTGAGGCCGGGATGCCCGGTTGGGAACGGTACGCCCTCGCCCGTGCCCAGATCGTGCTCGACCGGCTTGACGGAGAGTTGGCCCGGATCCTCGCCGACAAGGCTCGTCTGGGTGCCGATGAGGCATTCCAGGACGCACGTGGCTGGCTGGATGCCTATGCCAACTCGCTCTATCGCTCCGTCAAGAACCACCGGGACGGCCAGACTCTCGCTGCTCGTCTCGACGCCGCCGACAGCATCCGGTTCCTGCTCGAGCTTCTGTTCGCCATCGACCGTCGCCCCCGCCCCTACAACAAGTACCTGGAGTGGGAGCTCGCCCGGCACCCGCTGCCGGGCTGGGACACCGACGTACTGCTCCGTGCCGTGGACCGCGTCTCGGCCACGGGTGACGTGCCCCTGCAACGGCACCTCTTCGCCCTTGTCGAGACGGCGGCCCGAGAAGCCGGACACGATGAGGTGCTGGATGCGTGGGGCGACGACCTTGACCTCATGCGACCGCAATAGGGACTTGACCTCACGCGACCGCAACAGGGAGGGGCCGGACCTCGCCGGTCGTCAGGGTTGACAGCTACCGACCCCGCGCCCGCCACACCGGCCGCGCACCCTGATCGCGGTGATGACTCAGATGGCCTCCTTACGAGGTGCGCGGCGGCGGGTCAGGCGCGTGCGGAGGCCCAGCCGGCCGCCGGTCACGACCAGGGCGACGATCAGGACGAGACCGGTGAACAGGCTGGGGGCCCACTGGGCGGAGGTCGCGAGGCCGAGGCCCACCGTCCCGGTGCCCAGCAGGAGGACCGCGATGACCGTGCCCCAGGAGTTGAAGCGGCCCGCGCGGAGCTGGGTGGCGCCGACGAAGGCGGCGGCGTACGACGACAGCAGATAGGGCGTGCCGGCCTCGGGAGAGCCCGAGCCGATCTGCGAGGCGAAGACGACGCCCGCGCATCCGGCGATCGCCGAGGACGCGACGAGGGTGAGGAAGCGAAGACGGTCGGTGGGCACGCCCTGCAGACGCGCCGCGTCCGAGTTGAAGCCCGTCGCGTACAGGCGGCGCCCGGTCGCGGTGTGCTCCAGGATGAACCACAGCGCGATCGCCACCACCAGGAGGTAGAGCACGGGGATGGTGAAGCCGCCCGCGCTCTTCTGCCCGATGCCTGCGAAGGGTTCGCGCAGGAGTTTGACGCCGGTGATCGACGTGCCGTTGGTGAACATCGTGATGAAGGCCTGGATGAGTGACCCGGTCGCCAGGGTCGCGATGAACGAGTCCACCCGAAGCGTCACTACGACGATTCCGTTGATCACGCCGATCACCAGGGCGGTGCCCATGGCGAGGGCGATCGCGCCCCCGGCGCCGATGTCCGTGGACACGATCACCTTGGCCGTGATGACTCCAGTCAGCGACATCGTGTAGGCGAGTGACAGGTCGAAGACGCGCGCGGCCAGCGGCGGCACCACGCTCAACGCGACCAGGCCGGTCACCGCGTTGCTGTTGAGTATCTGCTGGAAGGTCTGCCAGGTGGGAAACGTGTCCGGCGCCCAGAACGAGAACACCACGATGATCACGATCCACACGTAGACCGCGCCGATGTTCGTGAAGGACAGACCCGTCAGCGCACGGCGTCCCAGCGGGGGTCGAGTCGGTGGCGCGGCGGGTGGCGCCTGTGTCGACTCGCCGACGGACGGGCCGGTGCCGGTGGGTTCGGCGGCGGTGGTGCTCATTCTTCGGTTCCTTCCATGGCATGGACGAGCGTCGGCTCGGTGATGGCCTCACCGGCGATCTCCCGTACGACCTGGCCGTCGCGCAGCACGAGGACCCGGGTGCACAGGGCGAGCAGGTCGCCCACGTCCGACGAGGAGACGATGACGCCGAGTCCTTGGGCCGCCTGCTCCTTGATCAGGTCGTAGAGCTGGAGCCGGGTGGCGATGTCGACACCGGCCGTCGGCTCGCACAGCACCAGCACCTCGGGTTCGAGGGCCAGGCAGCGGGCCATGACGACCTTCTGCTGGTTACCCCCGCTGAGTGTGGTGATAGGGGCGTCGGGGCCGGCGGTACGGATCCCGACCCGCTCCACCCAGTCGTCGACGACTGCGGCTTCGTGCCGGCCGTCGAGGAAGCGTCGTCCCGTACGGAGCCGGGACAGCAGCGGCAGCGTGAGGTTCTCGGCGACGCTGAAATCGGCGATCACACCGTGGGCGGCCCGGTCGCCGGGCACCAGGGGGATGCCGAGGCGGGCGGCGCGGGAGGCGTCGGACCACTCCGGCGACCGGGCGGGACAGCGCAACTGCCCTTGTACGTCACCGGGCCAGGCGCCGGTCACGACGTACGGCAGCACGTCGTGACCGGAACCGGCGAGCCCGGCGATACCGAGCAGTTCACCGCGCGCCAGGGAGAACCCGAGCCCCCGGAGCGGACCGCCGGTCAACTCCCGGGCTTCCAAGGCCGGTTCACCGGACCGCGAAGGCGCCGGGACCTTCGGGCGCTCGGCGGAACGCTCCGTCGCCTCGCCGGCCATGAGGGAGGCGAGGCTCTGCGGCGTCAGTCCCTGCACGGGCCGGGTGGCGATGCGCCGGCCGCCCCGGATGACGGTCACCCGGTCCGCCACCTGGAAGATCTCGTCGAGGCGGTGCGACACGTACAGCACGCTCGCCCCGCCTCGCCGTACCTCCCGCACGATGTCCAGGAGCTTGCCGACCTCGCCCGGCGGGAGTACGGCGGTCGGTTCGTCCAGCACCAGCAGGCCCTGACGGGCCTCCCATCCCTGGAGGGCGGCGGCGATGGCCACCACCGTGCGTTGCACGGGCGTGGCGTCCACCAGGGGGCGGCGCACGTCGATGTCCAGGCCGAACCGGTGGACGAGCTCCACGGTGCGGTGCTCCTGCTCGCGCCAGCGGATGTTGCCGAGTCGGCTGCGGGCGAAGCCCCGGCTGAGGGCCAGGTTGTCCATCGCGCTCAACTCGCCCACCAGGCCCAGCTCCTGATGGACGAAGCGCAGCCGGTCGTGGTCCGAGCCGAGTTCGAAGGGCTCACCGTCCAGCCGGGCGTCGGCTCCCGCGTCGGCCTGGTGGTAGCCGGCGAGGATCTTGATGAGGGTCGACTTGCCGGAGCCGTTGGGGCCGACCAGGGCGTGGATCTCGCCTTGCGCGATGTCCAGGTCGACGTCCCTCAGCGCCTGGGTCCCGCCGAAACGCTTGGACAGTCCGGTGATGCTCAGCACCGGTCTTGTCGTCACTGTGTCCGGCATCCCGATCACGACCCGCCCGGTACGGCCAGGCCCTCGACTGCGGTGATCGGGTTCGTGCGACCTGTCATGAGGTCCGCGAGCCGTTCCGCGGCGGCGATGGTCGGCAGGTTGGTGTTGGCCCGCGGCACCTCGGGGAAGACCGAGGCGTCGGCGACCCACAGCCCTTCGACGCCGAGCACGCGGCCGGCCGGGTCGACCACCGCGCGCGGGTCGTCGGGCGCGCCCATGCGGCAGGTGCCGCAGATGTGGCCGGTGTCGCCGATCGTCTCCAGCAGCCACCGGTCGATGGCGGTGTCGTCCGCGAGCGCGTCGATGCCCGTGCCGGCGAGGTCGAGGGCGATGTGCTCGAAGGCGGTGTCGAACGAACCGGACCGGACCAGTTCCAGGCAGCGGTGGACGCCGTCCCGCATCCGTGTCAGGTCCCCGGGGTTGTGCAGCAGGTCCTGTTCGATGACGGGGTGGACGTCCGGGTCGGGTGAGGCCAGGCGCAGTGTGCCGCGGGAGAACTCCTGGTTGGCCCACAGGCAGAGCAGCCCCGGACCGCCCGAAACGTGGCCGCCGCCCGCACCGCCCCAGGTGCCGCGGGCCCCGTCGGCCACCAGGTGCGAGTCGTTCATGTCGGGCATGGCGAGGGTCTGGTTGATCGACACGATCATCATGTCGTTCTCGCCGGCGCCCGCGAGCCGGGACGAGTAGCGCAGACAGCAGTTGGTCTGCCGTTCGTCCAGGCCGGGCCGTGCCTCGGGACGCTGGTGGAGCCAGAACAGCGCCAGCGGGTGCTCCTGCATGCCCTCACCGACCGGCAGCGACGCCACCGGACCGCCCGGTCCGATGCCGGAACGCAGCAGGATCGAGGGGGAGTGCACGGCCCCGGCGCAGAGCACGACCCGCGCGGCGCGGACCTGCGTCCAGGTGCCTTCCACACGCACCCGCACCCCCACCGCGCGACCGCCCTCGACGATCACCTGGTCGACCGTCGCGTCACCCACGATCCGCAGGTTCGGCCGCTGCCGGGCGGGCTCCAGGTAGCCGTCGTTGGCGGTGACCCGAGCGCCGTCGCGGGCGTTGATGCCGTAGGGCGAAACGCCGGTGCCCGTGGGGCCGTTGTGGTCGTCGCACCACGGGTGGCCGAGGTGCAGCGCGGCTTCGGCGAGCGCGTGGTCGGCGGGGCCCCATGCCTCGCGCCCGAGCCGCTGCACCGGGATCGGCCCGTCGGCGCCGTGGTGGGGCCGGTCGCCGAAGTCCGCGTCGCTCTCCATGCGCCGCAGGTACGGCAGCATCTCCTCGTACGACCAGCCGGGACAGCCGTAGGACGCCCAGCGGTCGTAGTCGTCGGGCAGCGCGCGGATCGCGATCATTCCGTTCACCGACGACGAGCCGCCCAGACCCCGGCCGCGCACATGCGGGCGGCGCTCTTGAGCGCTGCTGCGCCGTGACTCCAGACCGGGCCACTGGAACGGTGCGCACGCCGTCTCGTCCAGCGCCCGCCAGCCGTTCATGCTGCGCATCTCGGGCGGGGCCTCGGCGGACCGCCAGTCCGGTCCGGCCTCGAGGAGCACGACCTGCTGGGCGGGGTCCTCGCTCAGCCGGGCGGCCAGCACGCTTCCCGCGCTGCCACCGCCGACGACCACCCAGTCGGCCTCGATCACCTTGCCCATCACGCGCCCACCTCCACTCGCGGGCGCTCGGGGGCGGTCAGGGGGTGAAGGGAACGGGAACAGGTGAGATTGAGTAGCTGTGTGGACATGCGGTGACTCCCATATGCGCCTCGTCGCGCGATCGGGTCGTGAGCCAAGCTGAAGTAGCTTCAGTAGTGCGAAGCGTCAGTGCTGCGGTGGAAGGACGTCGGGGACCGACGTCAGCTCTTGCCCCACAGCTTCTTGAACTGGGCCTGGTAGTCCTCGACGAGCGGGAAATCCGTCTTCGTCGAGATCAGGTTGTCCTTGTCGATGAGCATGAACGGCAGCTCGGCGTCCTGCGTCACCTTCATCGACTGGCCGGTGAAGTGCCGTGCCAGCCCGTCGGCCTGCGCCCACGCGTTCTCGATGTTGTTGAACGCGACAGCGGCCTGTGTCTGACCCGACTCGATGTACTGGTAGTTCGTGGACTCGCCGACGTTGACGATCGTGTGGACCTTGTTCTGCAGACCGGCGGCCCGCAGCGCGGCCGGCACGCCCACGTTGAGCAGGGCGAGCGAGAAGGCGATGTGGGTGACCTTGGGGTGCGCGCGGACGTAGGAGACCACGCGGTCCGGCATGTCCTTGCCGATCGCGCTGATCGGCACGTCGACCTTGTCGTATCCGCAGCCGGCGCACCACTTCTCGTAGTCGCTGCGGAAGGTGTCGGCGACCGGCTTGAGGATGCCGTAGACCGGCAGGTCGAAGTAGACGGTGTCGGCGTCGCCCCCGCTGTCGGAGGTGACCCAGGACGCCATGATCTTGCCCTCGACGTCCACGACGTCGGGCCCGTCGATGAGCATGCTGATGCCGTCGCCCGGGGTGTCGTCCGTGGAGGACTCGACGACGGGGATGTTCATGTCCTTGAGCTGCTTCAACTGCTTGGCGAACACGCTGCGCGGGAATCCGGAGGCGATGACCGCGTCGGGCTTGTTGCGCACCGCCTGCGTCCAGGCGGCCTGCACGGACTGCGGGGTGCCCTGGGTGGGGATCTTGTTGACGGTCCAGCCGAGCACCTTGGCCGCCTGGGTGAAGTAGTTCGCCAGGTCCTGGCAGGACTGCACGCCGCACAGGATGAAGTCGATCTTCTTGCCGGCCGGGATCGGTTTGCCCACCGGCTGGGTGATGCCGATGCTCGTCGGACGCTTCGCGTACTGGGCGAGGACTTCCTCGGCCGCCGTGACGCCGGCGGGGTTGCCGCCCGCCGCCTTGGCCGGGCTCCCGGCGTCGGAGTTGCCGCCGCACGCCGCCAGGGCGAGGAGTGCGGCGGTGGTGAACAGGGCCGTTGTGGTGCGGGTACGGCCCTTGGAGCTGGTTCTGCGACGACTCATGGCACTTCTCCTGTCGACCGGGCTGCGGCTCGCACCGCGCCTCCATGCCGTACAACCTGAGTTCAGTTCAGGTGAATGTAAGCGTGCCGGGTCCGGCAGGCAACAGTCGTGCACACGATTGATCGCGTCTCTTCAATCAGCGTCGATCGGCGTCCATCGGCGCGGAGGGCAGGAGGCACGTGTCAGTCGGGCAGCAGAACCGCTCGGCCTCGTACCCGCCCCTGGCGCAGCCGCCCGAATGCCTCGGGCGCCGCGGACAGGGGGAACTGCTCGGTCTCGACGTGGAGTGAGCCCGCGCGTGCCAGGGCGATGACCTCGGCGAGTTCGGGGCGGGTGCCCCAGAACGGCAGGGAGAGCCGGAAGCCCGCGGGAAGGAAGCCCGGCTTGCGTACCGTCAGCCGGCCGCCGCCGCTGCCGACCACCGCCAGTTCCCCGCCGGGGCGCAGCAGATCGACGGCGAGGGTGAACGTCGCCTCGTTGCCGACGAAGTCGAGGACGGCGTCGACTCCCACACCGGCGGTCTCCGCCCTGAGCACCTTGGCCGTGTCCGCCCCCATCGGGACGCCGAGATGCGCGCCGGACCGCAGGGCGAGGTCCACCGCCTCCTCGCGGATGTCGACCGCCAGCACCCGGCTCGGGGTGGTCGCACGCACCATCTGCACGGCCAGGTGCCCGAGCCCGCCGACACCGATGACCAGGGCGACGGTGCCCTCACCGAGCGCGTGCCGCACCCCGGCGAGGGCGTGATACGACGTCAGGCCCGCATCGGAGAGCGGCGCCGCCTGCGCGGCGGACAGGTCACCGATCGGCACCAGGTGGCGGGCGGAGGGGACGAGGAGGTACCCGGCCATCCCGCCGTCCCGGCCGAGCCCGACCCCGTGCCAGCCGAGGTCGCCCCGGCGGTCGCAGTAGTTGTCCCGGCCGGCGGCACAGCGGGTGCAGTTCCCGCAGCCCCACGGGCCGTAGACCACCACGCGTTCACCCGCCGCCGTTCCTTCGGCGTGCGGGCCGAGGGCCGCCACGCGACCGGCGACCTCGTGGCCGAGGGTGAACGGCGGCCGGTAGGGGAGTGCCCCTTCGGCCGCGTCGATGACATGGACGTCGGACTGGCACAGCCCTGCGGCGTCGACCCGCACCAGCACCTCGGTCCCGCGCGGTACCGGGCGCTCCAGCTCGGCGAGCGCCGGTTCCCGGCCCCATTCAGTCAGCCGCACCGCTTGCATGCACACCGTCCCGGGTCTTGTCAGTTGGCCGCCGGAGACGATAACAGAGGTGAAGTCAGTTCAGGAACGATGGGCCGACGCCGTAACGCGGCCGAGAGGGAGTGGGCGGGATGGACGGGAATGAGCGAGGGGCCCGGTTCGAGGGCGGCGTCGTACTGGTGACGGGGGCCGCCTCCGGGATGGGGGCGGCGGTCGCCAGGCAGGTGGCCGCGGAGGGGGCGCGGGCCGTGGTCGTCGCGGACGTGAACGGCGGAGGGGCCGAGGCCGTCGCCAAGGAGCTGACGGCCGGCCGTGCGGTGTCGCTCGACGTTGCGGACGCCGCCGCGGTCGACGCGGTCGTCGAGGACATACTGCGCCAACACGGGCGGCTGGACGTCGTCGTGCACGCGGCTGGCGTCGACGACCCGCAGGCCAAGCAGCTCATCGCGGACGCCCTGGTCGAGGGGCGGCCCATCGAGGTGACCGACCGCCTCGACGACGCGGCCTGGCGGCGCGTCACGCGCGTCAACCTGGACGGCACCTTCCATGTGCTGCGGGCCGCGGTGCGGGCGATGCGGCCGGTGGGGGCGGGTGCGATCGTCGTCATCGGCTCCTCCTCGGCCTTCGACACCCCGGTCGGTTATCCCCATTACGCGGCTTCGAAGGCGGGGGTGCACGCGTTGAGTCAGGCGGTGGCCAAGGAGGTCATCGCGTCCGGGATTCGCGTGAACGTGGTCGCGCCCGGCCCGACGGAGACCGGGATGGCGGCGCGCACGCCCGAGGTCCTGCGCAGCGGCTTCGCCGACCCCCGGGTGCGCCCTTATGCGACGCCCGAGGAGATCGCCGACATCGCCCTGTTCCTCGCGAGCGAGGCCTCGGTGAACCTGGTCGGCGCGGTGCTGCTGGCCAACGGCGGCCGCTTCACGGCCTGACCGGGCCGGGCCGGGCCAGGCCGGGGGTGTCGGTCCCGACTCTCCATGGTCGAAAGCGCTCGAACCAACTCGTGCACGGGTATTGCCCCTCCCCGGCCCGTTGCTTACGGTTCATGAATTGAGTTCAGTTTGTAATGCGCGCGAGTGCTGCTGAGTATGCCGGGCGCGCGGGTCTTGGGTGCGAGGAGACGGTCGACGTGGATCAGTTCCTGCTCATCCTGGTGAGCGGTCTCGCCAGTGGTGCGGTGTACGGCCTGATGGGCCTCGGGCTGGTGATCATTTACCGGGCGACCGACGTGGTCAACTTCGCCCTCGCCAGCCTGGCGACCGTCGGGCTGTACGCGGCGCTGGCGCTGAACGAGCGCGGTCTGCCCCTGCTGTTGGCCGCCGTGGCGGCGATCGTCACGACCGCAGCGGTCGGCCTGGTGGCCCGCGAAGCGGTGATCAGGCCGCTCGCACAGGGGGAACTCCTCTCGGCGCTCGTCATGACCATGGGCGTCTCACTCATCGCGGAGAGCGTCATCAGCACGATCTGGGACGACCAGCCACGGCTCTTCCCGAGCCTGGTGGAGGGCTCCGTCTCCCTCGGGAGCGCCGCGATACCGGCACAGAGCCTGCTGACCATCGCGGTGGCCGCCGTCGCGATGGCTCTGGTGGCGTATCTCTTCGGACGCACCAGCATCGGTACCGCGATGCGCGCCGTCGCGGAGTCCGCCGACACCGCGCGAATCCTCGGCCTCGGTTCGCAGCGCATCGCCCGGATCGCCTGGGCGCTCGGGCTCGGCCTCGCGGCGCTCGCCGCCTTCCTGTACGCGCCCCGGGCCGGACTGGTGCCGACCGTACTCAGCGCGCCGCTGTTCCGCGCCTTCGCCGGGATCTTCCTCGGCGGTCTGACCAGCATGTACGGGGCCGTCATCGGCGGACTGACGGTCGGCGTCCTGGACAACCTGGCCGCAGGTTATGTCTCGGCCGGCTACCGCGACACGTTCGTCTTCTCGTTCACCATCCTCGTGCTGCTGATCCGCCCGCAGGGGCTGTTCGGCGTGCGCACCTTCCAGCGGGTCTGAGGGAGCGGTCCATGTCCGTCGTCAGTCGATCCAGCAACTCCCTCGTCAGCCGTTCCACGCTCTCGCTCGTCAGTCGCTCCACCGTCACCAAGGCGGCGCTCGGGCCGCTCGCCGCGGCCGTGCTCCTCGTCGTGCTGAACACCGGCGCCATCCCGCCCTACCAGGCCTATTCCGTGGGCCTCGCGGCCATCTACACGATCCTCGTCCTCTCGGTGAACCTGCTCGCCGGATGGGCCGGCATCTGGTCGATCGCCCACCCCGCGTTCTTCGCCCTGGGCGCCTACTTCGCGGCGTACGGCAGCACGCACGGCTGGTCGCTGGAGCTCGTGCTGCTCGGCGCGACCGGGTGCGCCGCGGCCTTCGGGGCGTTCCTGGGGGCCGCGGGTGCCCGCTTCTCGATGCTGTACGTCGCACTGCTCACGCTCGCGTTCACCATGGTGTCGCTGGAGGTCATGGGCCAGTGGACCGGCGTGACCGGTGGCGACCAGGGCATTCCGATGGAGGAACTGCACAGTGCCCTGGGCCTGGGCACGGTGGCCAGTGCCGGCACCCAGGCGCAGTACCTCGCGGTGGGTGCCGCCGGGATCGCGCTCGCCGCGGCCGCGGTGGCCCGGCCCAGCGCCCTGCGGATGCGGCTGGTCGCCGCCAAGTCCCATCCGATGGCCGCCCGTTCGATCGGGATCGCCCCCGAGGCCCAGTCGGCGCTGGCCTTCGCGGCCAGCGCCGTGTTCGCAGCGCTGGCGGGTGTGCTGCTCGCCCTGGTCGTCGGATTCGTCAGCCCCGACCCCTTCTCCCTGGCACTGGCGATCGCCCTCATCTCCGCGTGCGTGCTCGGCGGCGCGGGCACGCTGCTGGGCGCGGTCGTCGGCGGCGCCTACCTCACCTGGGCCCCGACCGTGGCCGAAAGCGCCGGAGTGGCGCAGCCGATCCTTCAGGGGGCCGTCCTCATCGCCGCGTTGCTGTTCCTGCCGGGCGGAGTGGTGCTCTTCCTCGGACGCACGGCGCGTCGGCTGCTGCGGCGTCCGTCCGCGCGCCCCGCGACACCGGTGGTGCCGCCCGAGGAGTCCCCGCAGCGCGTGCCGGCACCGGCGGCAACCGCGGAGGAACTGCTGCGACTTGAGGAGATCGCGGTCACCTTCGGCGGGCTCAAGGCGCTCGAGGGCGCCTCCTTGTCCGTGCGGGCCGGCGAGACCCTCGCCATCATCGGGCCCAACGGCGCGGGCAAGACGACCCTGTTGAACGTCCTGTCCGGCCTCGTCGGAGGCGGACGGGTGGCGGGCAGCGCCCATTACGAGGGCAAGCCCCTGCTGAAGAGCCGGGCCACCGCTCGCCGCCGGCTCGGCATCGGGCGCACCTTCCAGCACGCCGAGACGTTCCCCGAGCTGACCGTCCTGGAGAACGTGCTCTGCACCCGTCGCCGTATCACCGCGCACGACCGGGACCGGGCCGCCGAACTCCTGGACCGCTTCGGTCTCGCGCACGTCGCGGACCGCTACCCGGCCGACCTGCCGTTCGGCCTGCACAAGCGCCTCGACCTGGCCCGGGCGCTCGCTGAGGAACCCGGACTGCTCATCCTGGACGAGCCGTTCGGCGGCCTCGACGCCACCGAACGCGCACTGCTGACGCGGCAGATCGTGCGGCAACAGGAACACGGCACAGCCGTCGTGATCATCGACCACGTCCTCGACGACCTGTTCGCCGTAGCCCATCGGGTGGTCGCCTTCGACTTCGGCCGGCCGATCGGCGAGGGCGGTCCCGGCGAGATCCTGGACGACCCCCGAGTGCGCTCCTCCTACCTCGGCCAGGGAGGCACACGCGACGAACTCCCCGCCCGGCACGGCACCGAGAGCCCCGCCGTGCACCTCGACGCGGTGGACCACGCCTATGGTGGGGTCACCGCGCTGCGCGAGGTCGGCATCACCGTTGCCCGGGGCAGCGTGGTCGGAGTCGTCGGCGCCAACGGCGCGGGCAAGAGCACCTTGGGCAGGATCCTGCACGGGAGCCTCTCGCCCGCCCGGGGCCGACGCAGCGCCGCGGACGACCTGCGCACCGCGCTGGTACCCGAGGGCCGCGCCCTGTTCAAGACGCTCTCCCTGCGCGAGAACCTGGAGGTCGCCGCCTACGCCGCCGGCATCCGGGGGGCCGAGCTGCGAGCACGGCTCGCGGAGACCACGCAGTGGCTGCCACCTCGACTGCGCGAACGCATGGGGATGCCTGCCGCCGGGCTCTCCGGAGGCGAGCAGCAGGTCCTGGCGATCGCCCGGGCCCTGATGGCACGGCCGGACCTGCTGATCGTCGACGAACCGGCGCTCGGACTGTCCCCCGCGATGGTCGACGAGGTGTACGCCCGTATCGGCCGCCTCGCCCGCGAGGGCATGACGATCGTCCTGCTGGAGCAGTCCCTCGGCCGCGCCGCGTCCGCCTGCCACGAGGTGGTCGTGCTGCACGAGGGCGGCATCGCGGTCCGTGGCGAACCCGCCGACCCGACCTTCCTCGCCCGCGCAGAACAGGCCTACTTCGACGGTCAGGACGATGCCGCCGTACCTGTCCCACAGGGCTGAGACAGCCCGGATCCCGTAGCCAGATGTCCCTTTGCCCGAGGAGCGCGGCGTGCACACAGAAGGCGTGGATCTGCTGATCATCGGTGCCGGGATGGCGGGGCTGACCGCAGGCGCCCGCGCCGTCCGCAGCGGCCTGTCCGTTGCGATCGTGGAGATCGCCGCGGACGTCGGCGGCTCGGCACGCTTCGCCGGCTACGCCTGGACCGCCCCGAGCCATGAGGTCATGGACCAGCACAATCCGCGCGGAGACCGCGCGCTGAAGCGCGCGCTGGTGGACCGCTTCGCCGACGGCATCTCCTGGATCCGCTCCGTCGGCGTGGCGGCCAAGGACGAACAACGCGTTCTCAGCTTCGGCCGCGGGCACCAGTTCGACACCAACCACTACGTCGACACCTGCCGACGACTGATCGTCGAAGGCGGTGGCCGCCTGCTGATGGAGACCGACACCGAACGGCTGGTGGTCGAGCGGGGAGCCGTGGTCGGAGCGGACGTGAGAGCGGCCGACGGCACGCGCAGCCGTGTGCGAGCCCGCACCACGCTCGTCGCGACCGGCGGCTTCCAGGGCGACCCCGCCCTTCGCACCGCGCACGTGCACCCTCACGCCGACCGGATGCAGCTCCGTTCCAACCCGCACAGCCGCGGCGGCGGTCACCGTCTGGCCACCCAGGCCGGCGCGGCGACCGGTCACGACGACGCCGGCTTCTACGGCCACCTCATTCCCAGCGGCATCCCCTTCGCCGACCCGGCCGACTTCGTCGACATGTCGCTCTACTACAGCGAGCACGCACTGCTCCTCAATCTGCAAGGCGAGCGGTTCGCCGACGAGACGCTGGGCGACCACCTCACCGCCATGGCGCTGCTCGACCAGCCCGAAAGCCGCGGTCTCCTGATCGCCGACGCCCGCGTCTTCCGCGACTGGATCATCGGCTCGTACGTCGTGGGTGCCGTCGCCGTCGACAAGTTCGCCCTCGCGAGCAGGCGAGGGGGCCGCGTCGGACTCGCCGAAGACCTCGACGAACTGGCCTACCTGCCCGAGGAATGGGGCTACCACGGCGAGACCGTCCGCAACGCCGTCAAGCTGTTCAACGAGCATGCCTCGGCAGGGTCGGCACCCTCGCCCGGCCGGCAGCTGGACCGCCTGCCGCTGGACGAACCGCCGTACTACGTCGTCGAGACGGTGCCCGCCATCACCTTCCCGTTCCACGGCGTACGCATCGACGACCAGGCCCGCGTGCTCGGCGAAGACGGCCGGCCGATCCCGGGACTCCTCGCCGCCGGATCGGACACCGGCGGTCTGTGGCACCGCGCATACGCGGGCGGCCTCGCCTCCGCCCTCGTCTTCGGCCTCACGGCCGCGGACACCGCCACCCAACCGACCCACCGCACGTGACCACGTCGTTCCACGACATCACCACCCTCGCAGGAGCCAAAGATGACAACGATCGATCACAAAGCCTTCTTCATCGACGGGGCGTGGAGAGCAGCCTCGGGCACGGACCACTTCGACGTGATCTCCCCGAGGTCGGAGCAGCGCATCGGGAGCGTCCCGGCCGCCACCAAGGAGGACATCGACGCCGCGGTCGCCGCGGCCCGGCGCGCGTTCGACGAAGGGGAGTGGCCCCGGCTCACTCCCGCGGAGCGAGCCGGCTATCTCTCGCGTCTGGCAGACGGCATCGAGAGGCGGCAGACCGAGCTCGCCGAGCTGATCACCGAGGAACTCGGCTGCACGCTGTTCCTGTCGCAGGTCTACCAGGCCGTGTCGCCCGTCATGAGCTTCAACTACTCCGCCGAGATCGGCCGAAGCCTGCAGACCGCCGAGGTGCGCATCAGCGACCTCTCCTCGCTCGCGGGCAAGTCGGCAGGAGGCAGCATCATCCCCATGGCGGGTGCCAGCCTGGTCGTCAAGGAACCCGTCGGCGTGGTCGCCAGCTTCCCCGCGTACAACTTCGCGCTCCCGGCGATCGGCCAGAAGGCCGGGCCGGCGATGGTCGCGGGCTGCACCGTCATCGTCAAGGTCACCGAACCCAACCCGCTGGCGATCTTCGTCATCGGTGAGATCTGTGAGGAGATCGGCCTGCCGCCCGGTGTCCTGAACATCGTCGCGGCGCGAGCCCCGGAGTCCGAGTACCTGGTGCGCCACCCCGGTGTGGACATGGTCAGCTTCACCGGCTCGGCCGAGGTCGGCGCCAAGATCGCGGCGGCCTGCGGAGAACTCGTCCGACCCTGCGTGCTGGAGCTCGGCGGCAAGTCCGCGGCCATCGTCCTCGAGGACGCGAAGCTGGAGGACGTGCTGCCCACCCTCGTCGGGGCCACCGCCGGCACCAACGCGGGCCAGAGCTGCGTCGCCCTGTCGCGACTGCTGGTCCCCGAGTCCCAGTACCGCGCCTATGCGGAGGCCCTGGCCGACGGCTTCGCGTCGCTCAAGGTGGGCGACCCCATGGAAGCCGACACCGTGGTCGGACCGCTGGTCACCTCCCGTCAGCGCGAACGCGTCGAGTACTACGTGGATGTGGCACGCAAGGAGGGCGCGACGATCGCCTACGGTGGCCGCCGCCCGGCGCACCTGGAGCGTGGCTGGTACTACGAGCCGACACTCGTCACCGACGCGCACAACGACATGAGGGTCTCCAGGGAGGAGATCTTCGGACCCGTCGCCTCGCTCATCCCCCACCGCGGTGAGGACGACGCCATCCGTATCGCCAACGACAGTGACCTGGGGCTGGCGGGCTCCGTGTTCACGGCGGACACGGCACACGGCTTCGAGGTCGCCCGACGCGTGCGCACCGGCACGTTCTCGGTCAACACGTTCGCGGCCGACCTGGGCTCGCCGTTCGGCGGGTTCAAGAAGTCGGGGATCGGCCGCGAGCACGGTCCCTACGCCGTGGAGGAGTACCTGCAGACGAAGACGATCTCGATCGACCCCGGCCAAGAGCTTCCGGAGTCGGTCACCAGGAACGTCCCGCACGGAACCGGACCCGGGACGCGCGGCTCCGCCGGCTGACCTCAGCCCCGTCCAGTCGCCCACTCCCGCTCCGCCACCCGAGCACGATGGAGACGCCATGCACCACCGTCACCCCGACATCGACCCCCAGCTGCTGTCCGAGACCGAGGAACAGCGCGAACTGCGCATGGTCCTGCGGGACTTCTTCACCGAGGAGAGCGGCCCCGAGGATGTCCGCAAGCATCTCGCTACCCCGCGCGGACACGACGAGACGCTGTGGGCGCGGCTCGCGGGCGAGATCGGGGTGCACGGTCTGGCGATTCCGGGGGAGTTCGGCGGATCCGGCTTCACCTTCGCCGAACTGGCCGTGGCGCTGGAGGAAGCAGGGCGTGCGCTGTACTGCGCGCCCCTGCTCCCGACGGTGGTCCTCGCCGCGCACGCCCTGCTGAACAGCCAGGACCAGCAGGCGTGCGAGCGCTATCTGCCGCGGATCGCGGACGGCACTCTCACCGCGACGGTGGCCGGGTTCGACGAGGACGAGCCCGGCGTCGGCGCCGAGCGGAGCGGGCCGGGGTGGGTGCTGCGCGGGGCTGCCGACTTCGTCCTGGACGGAGCCGGCGCGGATCTGATCGTGGTCCGGGCCCGAACCACCGAGGGCGCCCGTCTGTTCGCCTGCGAGCCGGCCGAGGACACCTGCTCGCGGACACCTCGCCGGGTCCTGGACGAGACGCGCCGCCAAGCGCTGGTGGAGTTCCGCGGCGCACCTGCCACACCCGTGGGCGAGTCGGGCGAGGTGACGGCGGCACTCGACGCCGGGCGGGCCGCGCTCGCCGCCGAGCAGGTCGGCGGCAGCGGCCACGCGCTGGACGCCACCGTCGAGTTCGTCGCCCAGCGACAGCAGTTCGGGCGCCCCATCGGCTCCTTCCAGGCGGTCAAGCACCGCCTCGCCGACGTACTGGTCGCCCTCGAGGCGGCACGCTCGGCGTCCGCGTACGCGACCGCCTGCGTGGCCCTGGCGTCGCCGCACCTGCCGGTGGCCGCGAGCGCCGCCGCCGCGGTCTGCTCCGAGACCTACCGCCTGGCCACGGCCGAATACGTCCAGCTGCACGGCGGGATCGGCTTCACCTGGGAGCACCCGGCACACCTGTACGTGCGCAGGGCACGCAGCAGCGAGGTGCTCTTCGGCACCGCGGACCACCACCGCACCCGGCTCGCCGAACTCGTCGGCCTCACCACTCACCCCGCGGCCTGAGCGGGCACGGAGAGCCCCATGACGCCACGCACCGACCTCACCCTCGCCACGCCGTTCACCCTCGGTGATCTCACCCTCCGCAACCGCCTGGTCGCCACCGCCCACGCCACCGCCGCCGTCGCCGACGGCGCCCCCACCGACACCGACGCGGCCTACTGGCGGCGACTGGCCCGGGGCGGCGCCGGGATGGTGATCACCGGAGGCACCGCCGTGGCCCCCGCGTCGACCCTGCCGCAGCGCTACCTGACCGAGGCGTGGCGCCCCGAGATCAAGGACGCCGTACGCCGCCGCGCCGAGGCCATCACCGACGGCGGCGCCGTCGCCGTCGCCCAGCTCGTCCACCTCGGCCGCGAGACCCTCGGCGCGGGCACCTACTACCCCCCGGTCTCCGCCGCCGCCGTCCGATCCCCCCGTGAGGCGACCGCGCCCCACCCGCTGAGCACGGAGGAAGTGCGCCGAGTCGTCGACGCCTTCCGCGTCTCGGCGGCGAACAGTGTGCAGGCGGGCTTTCACGGCGTCGAACTGCACGCGGGCCACGGCTACCTGCTCGCCCAGTTCCTCTCCCGCGTCAACAACACCCGCGACGACGAGTACGGCGACCGTATCGCCCTGCTCGCCCAGGTGATCGACGCCATCCGCACGGAGATCGGCCGACTCCCCATCGGCGTACGGGTATCGGTGGAGCCCGGTGACCGATCCGGGCTCGGCCTGGACGACCTGACCGAGCTGCTTCCGCGCCTGTACGAGGCATCGCCCTTCGCCTACGCCAACGTCACCACCGGCGTCCGCAACACCTACGTCCCCGGCATGGCCACCACCCGCCCGCCCCTGCTGGAGTCAGTGGCCCGCTTGCGTACGGCGGTAGCGGTGCCGTTGCTGATCAGCCAGGGGTTCCGCTCGGTGGCCGACATCGAGCGGGCGCTGGACTCGGGGGCCGACCTGGTGGGCATGGCACGGCCCTTCATGGCGGACCCGGACTTCGCCCGCAAGGTGATCGCGGGCGACGAGCGCTCGGTACGCCCCTGCACGGGCTGCAACGAGGGCTGCCGGACCTTCGAGCCCACTGGATCGTGCTCGGTGAACCCGGAGCTCGGCCCGCCGGGAGCCACGTCCCGCCCGGCCGTCCCGCTGTTGCTCACCCGGCGCGGGTCCCGCACCGGACCCGTCGCCGTCCTCGGCGCGGGCCCTGCGGGCATGGAGTGCGCCATGGCCCTCGCCCGTACCGGCGCCGAGGTCGTCGTCTTCGACCGTGCCCGGGAGGCCGGCGGTCAGGCGCGTCTAGCCGCACGCGCCGCGCACCGCTCGGGCTGGCAGAAGCTCGTCGCATACCAGCGCGACCAGCTCGCCGACCTCGGCGTGCGCCTGCGGCTCGGAACGTCCCTGACCTCCCCCGAACTGGCCGAGTACCCCCAGCTCGTGCTCGCCACCGGCGCCGAGGAGACGGTCGTCCCCGTGCCGGGGGAGCTGCGCACACTCACCAGCACGGACTTCCTCGAGCAGTACGCCGACATCGTGCCGCATGCGCCCAGGGTGGCCGTCCTGGACGACGGCTTCGGCTGGTGGCAGGGCATCAGCGCCGTCGAGAGCGCGCTGGCGGCGGGTGCTCGCGAGGTCACGGTCGTCACCTCCGGCACCGGGTTCGCGACGGGCCTGTCACCGGAGAACCGGACCCAGCTGATGAACCGTCTCACCGGCGCACCGCTCCGTATCGCCGCGATGAACACCGTGACGGCCACGACAGCCGGCGAACTGCGCCTGCGCAACGTCATGGACGGCCACGAGACGTCCCTCGCCGCCGACCTCCTGGTGACGGTCGGCGAACGCCGCCCGCGCCGCCCGGACTTCACCGCGGCCGACGGCCAGACCGTCCGCGCGATCGGCGACTGCGTCGTGCCGCGCCGCATCGCGCACGCCCTCGCGGAGGGGCGTGCGGCTGCGGAGGCGGTCGCGTCGAAGGCACCGTGAGCAGCCGATCGTAGACCCACCCTCAGGCACAGGGATGACGCGTGCTCAGGCCTCGTACAGGGGCTCCTTGAACTCTCGTCGTACACCGAGTCGGCGACGGCCTGTGCCGTGTCCGATCCGATCAGGCACAGCAGCCGCAGCGGACCCGACATTCTATTGAAGTCAGTTCAGTTCAGTGGCAACCTCAAGGGTGTCGTACGGGACCGACACCGAGGAGGAAGCATGCTGGCCGCCAGGCTGTACGGAGCCAAGGATCTGCGGATCGAGGAGATGTCCGAGCCCGAGCCGGGGCCGGGCGAGGTGAAGCTCCGCGTGGCGTACGCGGGGATCTGCGGCACCGATGTGCACGAGTACTTCGAGCTGCCGCGGGCCACGCACGTGCCCAACCCGCTCACCGGCGCCACCCTCCCGCAGACCCTGGGGCACGAGTTCGCCGGGACCGTGGTGGCGTGCGGGGAAGGGGTCGACCGGGTCGCGCCCGGCGCCCGGGTCTGCGTGCGGCCGATCCGCACCTGCGGGGTGTGTCCGCGCTGTACGTCGGGGCTGTCCCACCTGTGCACGGACCTGGCGGCGATCGGTGTGACCGCCCCGGGCGGCGGCCTCGCCCAGTACGTGGCCGTGCCGGCCGACTCGGTGCATCAGCTGCCCGACGGTGTCCCGCTGGAGCAGGGCGCCCTGGTGGAGCCGATGGCGGTGGCCCTGAACGCGGTGGAGCGGGCCCGAGTGCCGCGCGGCGGCAGCGCGCTGGTGACGGGCGCGGGTGCGGTCGGGATGGGCGCGTTGTTCGCGTTCAAGGCGCACGGTGTCGAGGACGTGCTGGTGGTGGAGCCCTCGCCGGCGCGCCGTGCGGCGGCCGAGCGGCATGGGGCCCGGGTGCTCGACCCCGGCGCGGTCGACGTGGCGGCGGAGGTGATGGCCTTCACCGGGGGCCGTGGCGTGGACGCCGCCGTCGAATGCTCGGGCCGGGTCGATGCGCTGAACGCCGCGATCCGCTCGTTGGCCGCCCGGGCGCCGGTGGTGATGGTGGCCCTGTACTCCGGCCCGGTGGCCATCGACGCGTCCGTCGTGCGCCTGGCCGAACTCGCCCTGCTCGGCTGTGAGGCCTACCCGGACGGGGTCTTCGAGAGGGTCATCGAGCACATGGCCGGCGGTCGCTACCCGACGGACGGCTGGCTCGATCACATCCCCCTCCACGGCACCGTCACCGGGCTGCACGACGTCCGGGACGGGCGACGGCTCAAGGTCCTCGTGGACATTCCGGACGGCAGCGGGAGCTGAGCCGGGCGGACCGGCGGACGTCTGTCGGGGCAATCCCGGCCAGGGGGTTGACAGTGGATCAGCACCTCCGCAGACTCGTAGTGAATTCAGTTCAGTTTGGAGGATCTGAGATGGCAGTGGAAGACGAAATCCAGTTCGAGCGTGACGGTCATGTCGCCCGCGTCTGGCTGAACCGACCGTGGAAGAAGAACTGCGTCACGGTGCCGATCCTGGACCGGCTCGACGAGATCATCACCGAGGTAGACGAGGACCCCGAGTTGCGGGTCCTGGTGTTCCGCGGCCGTGGGGGCACGTTCTGCTCGGGGTTCGACCTCGACAGCCTGAAGGCGGACTTCGTCGGCAAGTCGACCGCCATCGAGGTCGCGGTGAAGTCCGCGAAGGTGTGCGACCGCCTCTACTCGATGAAGACCCCCTCGGTCGCGGTCCTGGAGGGTTACGTCACCGCGGGCGGCTTCGAGATCATGATCTCCTGCGACTTCGCCATCTCCGCGGACGACGCCAAGATCGGCGACTTCCACATCCGCCGCTCGCTGTTCGGCGGCGCGGGCCCGATCTACCGGGTGCCGCGCATGATCGGCATCCGCAAGACCAAGGAGCTGATGCTCACCGGCAAGCTGCTGTCCGGCATCGAGGCCGCCGAGTTCGGCCTGATCAACAAGTCCGCCCCGGCCGACAAGCTGGACGAGACGGTCGAGGACTTCATCGGTGACCTCACCGACAAGAGCCCGTTCACGATGTGGCTCACCAAGATGACCATCGACCGCAGCCTGGACGCCGACACCCAGTCGCTGATGGTCATGGAGCACCTCGCCGTGGGCGTGGCGCTCAACTCCGAGGACGCCGCCGAGGGTGTCTCGGCGTTCCTGGAGAAGCGCGAGCCGAAGTGGCAGGGGCGCTGATCCGCATGACCACGGATCCGCGCAGTCCGGCGACCGTACTCCAGGGCTCACGCTGCTCCGGCTGCTCGGTGTCGGTCTACCCCGCGGACGACGCGTGTCCGCGCTGCGGAGGGCCGGCCGACCCGGCGGCCCTGTCCGGCGCGGGCACCCTGTGGACCTGGACGGTGCAGCGCTACGCACCCAAGTCACCGCCGTACCAGGCCCCGCCGGGCGGCTTCGTACCGTTCGCGCTCGGCTATGTCGAACTGCCGGACGGCGTACGGGTCGCCGCCGTCCTCGACGTCGACGACTTCGAGGAGGTCCGCATCGGCATGCCCCTCACGGTGACCGCGGGTGACGGAGTTCCGCGGGCCCGCCCCACCACCGGCCACCAGGGGAGCTCATGAGCGCCGACGTCCTGATCTGCGGTGCCGGTCGCACCCCGTTCGGCCGCACGGAGGCAAGCGGTCGCCAACTGGCCGTCGGCGCGGTGAACACCGCTCTCGCGGACGCCGGAATCGAGTGGTCGCGGGTGAAAGCGGCGTTCGGCGGCAGCGACAGCGCCGGGCTCGCCGACACCCTGGTGGCCCAACTCGGCCTCACCGGACTGCCGTTCGTCAACGTCAAGAACGGCTGCGCGACCGGCGGCAGCGCCCTGATCTCCGCCGTGAACGCGATCCGCTCCGGCATGGCGGACGTCGTCCTCGCTGTCGGCTTCGACAAGCACCCGCGCGGCGCCTTCGACCCGCGCCCCGAGGACTGGGGACTGGGCGCCGAGTACGGCAGCGACGGACTGATGGTGACCACCCAGTTCTTCGGCATGAAGATCCAGCGCTACATGCACGACCACGGAATCACGCCGCGGACCCTCGCCCTGGTCGCGGAGAAGGCGTATCGCAACGGAGGGCTGACCCCCGAGGCATGGCGGCGCAAGCCGGTGTCCGCCGAGGAGATCCTCGACTCCGGCATGGTCAGCGATCCCCTGACCCGCTTCATGTTCTGCTCGCCGGGAGCGGGCGCCGCCGCGCTCGTCCTGTGCTCGCCCGAGGTCGCCCGCACTCTGGACGGCCCGTCGGTCACCCTGCGCTCGGCGGCCGTACGCACCCGCCGCTTCGGCTCGTTCGAGGTGTTCAGCCCCTGGATCCCCGGGGGCGAACTCACCAGCGTCAGCCGCGATGCCTCCGCCGCCGCCTTCGAGGAGGCGGGGCTCGGTCCCGGGGACGTGGACGTGTGCCAGCTCCAGGACACCGAGAGCGGCGCCGAGATCATGCACATGGCCGAGTGCGGGTTCTGCGAGAACGGCGAACAGGAGCGGCTGATCGCCTCCGGCGCCACCGAGATCGGCGGCACCCTGCCGGTCAACACCGACGGCGGCTGCATCGCCAACGGCGAACCCATCGGTGCATCGGGACTGCGCCAGGTCTACGAGGTCGTCCAGCAGCTGCGCGGCCGGGCCGGCGAACGCCAGGTCCAGGGCGGACCGAGGGTCGGCTTCACCCATGTGTACGGCGCCCCGGGCGTGAGCGCCTGCACGGTGCTGTCCCGCTGATCCGCGACAAAAGGATCCGCGACAAAGGGATCCGCGACAAAAGGACCCGCGACGGAGGAAGGAGAGGAAGGCAATGAGCGGTATCCCGGACCCCGACGCGTTCCGCGCGCAGGCCCGGCAGTGGCTCGGCACGGTCGCCCGCCCGCGCACCGCCGACGGGGCGTGGGGCAGCGGCTCCGACTCCGTCGCCGTGTTCGAGAACTGGACGCAGCAGCAGGAACGCGAGCACACCGCCCGCACCCAGGACTGGGAACGCACCCGGTACGACCAGGGCTGGGGCGCCCTCAACTGGCAGACGGGGTACGGAGGCCGCGAGCTGCCCGCGTACTACGAGCAGCTCTACCGCACCGAGGAAGCGGCCTTCGACGTGCCGCACCGCACCGAGATCTTCCCCGTGACCCAGCAGCTCGTCGCCCCCGCGATCGGCATCTGGGGCACCGACGAGCAGAAGGAGCGCTGGCTGCGGCCCATGCTGCGCACGGACGAGCTGGCCTGCCAGCTCTTCTCCGAGACCGAGGCGGGATCCGACCTCGCCGCGGTGCGGACGAAGGCGGTTCGTGAAGGGGATCACTGGGTGCTGCGGGGCCACAAGCTGTGGACCTCCGGGGCCGGGGTCGCGACCTGGGGGGTCGCGGTGTGCCGCACCGACCCGGACGTACGCAAGCACGCCGGCATCACCGTCTTCCTGGTGCGCATGGACGCGCCGGGCGTGACCGTACGGCCCATCCAGCAGATGACCGGCGGGACCAGCTTCAACGAGGTCTACCTCGACGACGTGATCGTGCCCGACACCGACCGGCTGGGACCGGTCGGCGAGGGCTGGCGGGTCACGCTGAGTGTGCTGGCCGCAGAGCGGCTCGACTCCGGAAACCTGGGCCTCGACAACGCCGACCGAGCTCTGGACCTGGCCAGGAACCTGCCCCGCCCGCTCACCGGCGGCGAACAGCGCCAGGCTGCGGACCTCTACCTCCGCGCCCTCGTGCAGCGGCTCATCGGACTGCGGGTGACCGGCGCCCTCGTCGCCGGACGAGAGCCCGGAGCCGAGGCCTCGGTCGGCAAGCTGTACGCCACCGAGACCATGCGCCGCACCAGCGACCTGGTGTCCGAGCTGCTCGGGCCGCGCCTCGTCGCCGACACGGGGGAGTGGGGCACGTACGCCTGGACGGAGCACCTGCTCGGCGCGCCCGGTTACAGCATCGCGGGCGGCACCGACGAGATCCAGCACAACATCCTCGCCGAGCGGGTGCTCGGCCTGCCCAAGGAGCCCGTCCGATGAGCACGGTCACGCAGGTGACAGAGCTGGCCGCACGGGTCCGTGACGCTCTGGGCCGCCGCCATCCGGGGGCGCCCGTCGGCGAGTTGAGGACCCTGCCCGGCGGCCACTCGGGGCTGACGTACGCGGTGAACGCGGGCGAGGCGGCGTACGTCATCAAGGCGGTGCCTCCCGGACAGCGGCCCGTCGGACGCAACGACGTCCTGCGTCAGGCACGGGTACTGCGCGCGCTCGCCGCAACCGCGGTGCCGGTGCCGGGTGTCGCCGCCGTCGACGAGAGCCAACCGGCCTGGTTCGCCATGGACTTCGCCGCCGGCGAGGCCGTCGAGCCCGTCCTGGACGAACCCGAGGTGCCCGCCGCCACGGCCCGCGCGCGCATGCTGCGGATCGCCTCCGTGCTGCGGCGGCTGCACGAGACCGACGTCGGCACACCCGGCCTGGACGCGCCCGAACCACTCGACGCCGCCGGTGAGCTGGCACGCTGGAGCCGCACCCTGCACGCCGTACCGTCCGAACTGCGGCCAGGAGGCGAGGAGTTGCTCAAGCGCCTCACCGACGACGTGCCCGAGGGTCTGCCGCCGGTGCTGCTGCACGGCGACTTCCGGCTCGGGAACGTGCTGTGCGTCGGCGAGCGCGCGGTGGCGGTCGTCGACTGGGAGATCTGGAGCGTCGGCGACCCACGCATCGACCTGGGCTGGTTCCTGCTCTTCGCCGACCACCGCAACTTCCCGCAGCTCGGCCGCGCCGTACCCGGCCTGCCCACCGAGGCCGAACTCCTCGACGCCTACGGCGATGGCGGCCCGGCGTTGCCCGCGATGGACTGGTTCCGCGCCCTGGGCCGCATGAAGATGGCCGCGATCATGGGCCACAACCTGCGCCGGCACCGCGAGGGCAAGCACCACGACCCGGACCAGGAGCGACTGCCGCCCACCATCGCCGCGATGATCCGCACGGCGCGCGACATCCTCGGCTGACCCGCACCCGCCAGGCACACCACAGCATGAGGAGCAACTCGTGGACTTCGGATTCTCGCCCCGGGCGAGTGAACTCCAGGACCGTATGCGGTCGTTCATGGAACAGCACGTCTTCCCCGCGGAGGCCGTCTACGACCGGCAGCTGGCCGAGGCGGACGACCCGCACGCGCTGCCGCCGGTGATGACCGAGCTGAAGGAGAAGGCACGCGCCGAGGGCCTGTGGAACCTCTTCATGGCGCACGGCGACTGGGGCGCCGGACTCACCAACCTCGAATACGCGCCCCTCATGGAGCTGGCGGGCCGCTCCATCATCGGCCCCGAGGTGTTCAACTGCTCGGCCCCCGACACCGGCAACATGGAACTGCTCGCGCTGTACGGCACCCCCGCACAGCAGGAGCGCTGGCTGCGGCCCCTGCTGGCGGCCGGGATCCGGTCCTGCTTCGCGATGACCGAGCCCGAGGTCGCCAGCTCCGACGCCCGCAACATCCGCACCCGCATCACCCGCGACGGCGACAGCTACGTCGTCAACGGCCGCAAGTGGTACACCTCCGGGATCCTCGACCCCGACTGCAAGCTGATCATCCTGATGGGCAAGACCGACCCGGACGCGCCCACCTACCGCCAGCAGAGCATGCTGCTCATCCCCCGCGACACGCCGGGCGTCACCGTCCTGCGCGACCTGCCGATGTTCGGCTACACCGACCGGTGCGGCCACGGCGAGGTGCTCTTCGAGGACGTCCGCGTGCCCGTGGAGAACATCCTCGGCGGTGAGGGCGACGGATTCGCCATCGCCCAGGGGCGGCTCGGGCCCGGACGCATGCACTACGCGATGCGCGCCGTGGGCTTCGCCGAGCGCGCCCTGCAGCTGATGTGCGAACGCGCCACCGAGCGGGTCGCCTTCGGCGGGCCCCTCGCCGACCGCGGCGTGGTGCGCGAGTGGATCGCCCGCAGCCGTATCGAGATCGAACAACTACGGCTGCTGGTACTGAAGTCGGCCTGGCTGATGGACACCGTCGGCAACGCCGCCGCCCGGATGGAGGTCGCCGCGATCAAGGTGGCGGCGCTGGAGGTCGCCCACAAGGTGGTCGACCGCGCCGTCCAGACACACGGCGCGGCGGGCGTCAGCGACGACACCGTACTGGCCCGGCTGTTCTCCATCACCCGCGCACTGAAGATCGCCGACGGGCCCGACGAGGTGCACCTGCGCACGGTCGCCCGACAGGAACTCGCCCGGTACAGGAAAACCGACCCGAAGGCCGAACGGCAGACGGCCGACACGAAGGCAGGGGCAGCGTGAGCGCCGACACCCTCGACGGCAAGGTGGCCGTCATCACCGGCGGATCCCGCGGCATCGGCCTCGGCATCGCCACCGCCTACCGGACCGCCGGCGCGCACGTGGTCATAGCGGCGCGCAAGGCGGCCGGACTGGCCGAGGCACGCGAGGAGTTGCTGCGCGTCAAGGGCGACGGCGACGTCCACACCGTGGTGGCCAACGCCGGCGAACCCGACCAGGCCGAGGCCTGCGTCGACGAGACCATGACCCGCTTCGGCCGCGTCGACATCCTCGTCAACAACGCGGCGACCAACCCGTACCACGGCGACCTGCTCGACCTGGATCTGCCGCGCGCGGAGAAGACGGTACGGGTCAACCAGTACGGGATGATCGCCTGGACCCGCTGCGCCTGGCGCGCCTGGATGGCCGAGCACGGGGGAGCGGTCGTCAACATCGCCTCCGTCGGCGGACTGATCGTCGACCCGCACATCGGCTACTACAACGCCACCAAGGCGGCCATGCTCCACATGACCCGGCAGCTCGCCTACGAACTCGGGCCGCGAGCACGGGTGAACGCCATCGCCCCCGGCCTGATCAAGACCGAACTGGCGCGTGCGGTGTGGGAGGTCCGGGAGCCCATCCTGACCGCCAAGCTGCCGATGCGGCGCCTGGGCACGGTGGAGGACGTGGCGAACGCGGCCCTGTTCCTCGCCTCCGACGCCTCCTCCTGGATGACCGGCCAGACCCTGGTGCTCGACGGCGGCGCGACCGCCCTGCCGATCGGAGTCGACGAGTGAACGCGCCGCGACCCGCCGAACGGGAAGAACGACCGAGCCCGCCGCGCCCCGCGGACGGAGAGGGACGACCGAGCCCGCCGCGCCCCGCCGGTGACCTGTTCTCGTTGGAGGGCAGGACGGCCATCGTCACCGGTGCGTCCGCGGGGCTCGGCGCCCGGTTCGCGAGCGTCCTCGCGCAGGCCGGCGCCACCGTGTTCGCTGCCGCCCGCCGCGTCGACCGGCTGAAGGAACTCGCCGACTCCGACGCGCGCATCCACCCGGTCGCCTGCGACGTCGCAGTGGAGGCCGACCGTACGAGGCTCATCGAGGCGGCGCTGACCACCACCGGCCGCATCGACATCCTCGTCAACAACGCCGCGACCTCGGGCGAGACCCGTGCCGAGGACGAGTCGCCGGACGCCTTCGCCGACGTCCTCGGCGTCAACCTCACCGCGCCGTTCCATCTGGCCCGGCTGACAGCCGAGGCCCCGGCCCCGGCGAGCGGCGGCAGGAGCATCATCAACGTCTCCTCCATCCTCGGCCTGGTCTCGGCCGCACCCCTCGGCGGAGCGAGCTACTCCGCGTCCAAGGCCGGCCTCATCGGCCTGACCCGTGAGCTGGCCGGACAGTGGGGCTGTAGCGGGACACGCGTCAACGCGCTCGCCCCGGGCTGGTTCCGCACCGAGATGACCGAGGACCTCTTCGGCGACGAGCGCTCCCGCCGCTGGGTCGAACGCAACACCCTGCTGCGCCGCGGCGGCGACGGCCATGAACTCGACGGCGCACTGCTGTTCCTGGCCTCGGACGCGTCCTCGTACTGCACCGGACAGGTCCTGACCGTCGACGGCGGATGGACCGCGCGGTGACGGGCACCGGACCGGGCGCGCAGGACCGCGCGACGGCCGACGCCGGCCCGGGTGGCGCGGATCGCGCGGCGAGCGTCGGCGTCGAGATCCAGGACGACGGCCTCGCCCGCGTCACGCTGCGCCGGGGCCAAGCAGGCAACGCGATCGATCTCGAGACGGCGCGCGGACTCCTCGACGCGGCACGGGCCTGCGAACGTGAGGCCGTACGGGCCGTGCTGCTCACTGGCGAGGGGCAGTCCTTCTGCGTCGGCGGCGACCTCAGGGAGTTCTCCCGGCTGACCGGTGAGGCCCTGGAGAAACACCTCGTCGCGGTGACCGACGCGCTGCACGACGCCCTGCGCACGTTCGCCTCGATCGACGCGCCCATGGTGGCCGCCGTCCAGGGCGCCGTCGCCGGCGCGGGCATCGGCCTTGCCGCGGCCGCCGACGTGACACTCGCGGCCGACAACGTCACGTTCACCGCCGCGTACACCGGTATCGGCTACTCGCCGGACGCCGGGGTGAGCTGGCAGCTGCCCCGCCTCGTCGGGCCCAAGCGGGCGGTGGAGCTGCTGCTGACGAACCGCCGTGTACCGGCGGCGGAAGCCGCCATGATCGGTCTGGTGAGCCGTGTCGTCCCGTCCGGCGAACTGGCCGCCGAGGCCGAGCGGACCGCCGAGGCCCTGCGCCGCGGCCCCACCCGCGCCTTCGGCGCCACCCGCCGCCTCGTCGCCTCCGGTCAGACGGCGGATCTCACCCGGCATCTCGACGACGAGGCCCGTGCGCTCGCCGCCGCGGCCGCCTCCGACGAGGGCAGCGAAGGCGTCGCCGCGTTCCTCGACAAGCGGGCGCCCGACTTCACGCGCACCCCCTCCCGGCCCTGATCACTCAACTCGTCCAGGCCCCAGATCACTCAACTCGCCCTCCGAACCAGGGAGCCCACCGTGTCGGAAGCATTCATCGTCGGGGCCGTCCGTACCCCGGTCGGCCGCCGCAAGGGCACGCTCAGCGGCGTGCACCCGGCCGATCTCGGCGCCCATGTGCTGCGTGCCCTGCTGGAACGTACGGGAGCCGACCCGGGCGCGGTCGACGACGTGTACTTCGGCTGTGTCAGCCAGATCGGGGCCCAGACCGGAAACATCGCCCGCACCGCCTGGCTGTCGGCGGGGCTGCCCCAGCACGTACCCGGAACCACCATCGACCGTCAGTGCGGCTCCTCCCAGCAGGCCGTGCACTTCGCCGCCCAGGCCGTCGGATCCGGTGCCGCCGACCTGGTCGTCGCGGGCGGGGTGGAGGTGATGAGCCTGGTGCCGATAGCCAGCCCCATGTTCGTGGGCGAACAGGCGGGTATGGGCAGTCCCTTCGCCGGGGACGGCTGGCGCGAACACTTCGGGGACCAGGAGGTCTCGCAGTTCCGTGGCGCCGAGCTGATCGCCGAGAAGTGGGGCGTCTCCCGCGAGGACATGGAACGGTTCGCGCTCACCAGCCACCAGCGGGCCCTCGCCGCGCAGGGCGGCGGAGCCTTCGACGACGAGATCATCCCGGCCTTCGGACTCGCCGCCGACGAGGGCCCGCGTGCCGACACCACGCTCGAGAAGATGGCGGGACTGAAGACTCTCAGCGAGGACGGGCGGCTGACGGCCGCCGTCGCCAGCCAGATCTCCGACGGTGCCGCCGCCCTGCTCATCGCCTCCGCGGACGCGGTCCGCCGCCACGGTCTGACCCCCCTGGCCCGCGTGCACACCATGGCCGTGGTCGGCTCCGACCCGATCCACATGCTGACCGGCCCGATCCCGGCCACGGAGAAGGTCCTGGACAAGGCGGGCCTGTCCATCGACGACATCGACCTGGTCGAGATCAACGAGGCCTTCGCCTCCGTCGTCCTCGCCTGGCAGAAGGAGATCGGCGCCGTCCAGGAGCGGGTCAACGCCTTCGGCGGGGCGATCGCGCTCGGGCATCCGCTCGGCGCGACGGGCGCCCGGCTGATGACCACGCTCGTCCACCAGCTGCGCAGGACCGGCGGCCGCTACGGTCTGCAGACGATGTGCGAGGGCGGCGGGATGGCCAACGCGACCGTGCTCGAACGCCTCTGACCGGCCATGCTCGAACGCCTCTGACCGGATCCGATTGGCAACTGAGTTCAGCTTGGGTTTACTCTCGGGTACGGACACGGTGGGTGACGGCCATGGAGAGGGAGCATGACGAGGATCGTTGAACCGGAGGCGGGCCCGCGGTCCAAGCGCGCGGCCATTCTCACGGCCGCGGTGGACTGTTTCGGTGAGACCGGCTTCGAGGCCACCAAGTGGTCGACGGTTGCGGAGCGCGTCGGCATCGGGCAGACGGCCCTCTACCACTACTTCGAGTCGAAGACCCACTGCCTGCTCACCATCATGCGGCTTGAACTGCAGCGCTCCCACGACCGGTTCGTGGAGGCGACGAAGGACGCCGCGGACCCCGTCGAGGCGCTGCGGGCCGCGGTCCGCGCCGCCTACGACGTGTCCCCGCAGGAGGTCCTGCAGATGCGCATCCTGCAGAACCACATGGATCTGCTGTCCGGTTCGCGCAGGTCCAAGCGCGAGGAGGACGAGCGCGTCGCGGCCCGCCAGCTGGTCCAGGTCGTGGAACGGGACTGGACGACGCTGCTGGTCAAGGGCATGTCCCAAGGCTCCTTCCCGCTGCGTGACGCGCAGCTGCTCGGTGCGGGTGTGCTCGGGCTGATCGTCAGCGTGTGGCGGTGGTACCGGCCGTCGGGACCGACCCCGCTCTCGGAGGTCAGCGAGCTGATCGAGGGCGCGTGCGTCCGGATGGTCGCCTCCTGACGCGCTGAGCGGTCACCACACCTCGCGGCCCTCCGACGGACACCCCGTCGGAGGGCCGCACTGCTTTCTCAGTACGTGACGAGCCATTGCCAGGGCTGTTACCGCGGGATTAAAATCCAAACTGAACTGAACTTAACTCAGGTTGATCTGAGGAGGGGTCTTGCGACGACGCATGACACGCTCGCTCATCGCCGCAGTCACCGCCCTGCTCGCCCTGACGGCGAGCGCCTGCGGCGCCGGCGGCCCCGCGGCGCGGGACGACGTCATCAGGATCGGCGCGTGGTACCCGCTCACGGGAGCCCTGGCCTCGTTCGGCATCCCCGAGAAAGCCGGCGCCGAGGCGTACTTCAAGTCGGTCAACGCCCGTGGCGGGATCAACGGACGCAAGATCGACTGGATCGTCAAGGACAACGCCTACGATCCGCAGCAGACCGTGCAGATCGCCCGCCGGCTCGTCGACCAGGACGGAGTGGTGGCGATCGTCGCCACCAACGGCACCGCCCAGTCCCAGGCCACCTTCCCTTTCGTACTCGAGCAGTCGAAGGTCCCCGTCCTCAACACCCTGGGCGGAGACAAGTCCTGGTACCAGCCGGCCCGCGACGGACTGTTCGGCATGCAGACCCTCTACGAGGACCAGGCATCGGCGCTCGGGCAGTGGGCGGCACGCGACGGGGCGAAGAAGGTACTCGTCGTGCACAGCGACCCAGCGGCCTTCGTGAACGTCGCCAAGGAGATCGGCCCGGCCGCCCGCAAGACCGATCCGTCGGTCCGGGTCAAAAGCCTGTCGGTCAAGTTCCAGACCACCGACTACAGCCCGGTGATCAGCAAGGTGAAGCGTGAGAAACCCGACGCCGTCGTGGTGATCCTCGCCGCCGCCGAGGCCGCGTCCTACCTGAAGGAAGCCAAGCTGCAGGGGCTGTCCACCCCCGTCTACGGCTACGCTCCGGTCGCGGCACAGTCCACCCTCACCCTCGCGGGCAAGGCGGCCGAAGGCGTCAAGGCGGTGCAACTGGTGAAGTCACCCAACGACGACGACCCGGCCATCAACGAGTTCCGCTCCGCGATGGCGAAGTACGAGCGCGGGCAGCCGGCCGACTTCATCACTCTGTGGGGCTGGGCCGCGGCCAAGGCGTTCGTCGAGATCGCCCGAACCATCGACGGCCCCGTCACCTCCCAGTCGCTGATCGCCGCCTACCAGAAGGCCCGAGCGGTCGACACCGGCGTCGCACCGGTCCTCAACTTCTCCGCGGACCACCACCTCGGCACCCGTGACGTCCAGAAGGTCGTCGTCAGAGACGGCCGCTGGGAGTCACAGGGTGACTTCTTCACCCCGCCCGCCCGTGACTGAATCCCGCGCGCGACTGACGTGCGTCCGCGACGGAAACCAGCCATTCCCAGCATGGAGAGGACTCCCATGGCCGGCGTAATCCCCGACTACATGGCCCGCATGGACAGCGACGACCCCCGTCAGGCACTCGAACTCCTCGTGCCCGACTTCCGATTCCTGATCGCATTGCCCGGTCGCGAGGCGACGGGAACCTCCAGGGACGACTTCGCCGCCTACATCGCCGGCCGCAACGCCGTCGAGAGGGGACACGAAATCCTCCGGCACAGCTCCGACGGCGATCTGGAGACCGTGTACGGAGTGGTCACCGAGTCCGGGAAGAGTGTCGGCTCCTTCCTGTCGGCCGCCGTCGTCACACCCGACGGACGCATGGCGCGCTACCAGTCGTACTTCAGCACCACCTACGACCTCATCGACCGGCCGCACTAGCCGCGCCCCAGCCCGGCACACACACCCACCGATCCCTGGGAGCCGACATGACCGACACCTCCACGGACGCCGCCCCCGCACCCTTCCTCACCGCCTGGTTCGACATCCTCGACAGCGACGAACCGACCCGGATCCTCGACCTGATCAGCGACGACTTCACCCTCTCCATCCTGTTCTCCACCGGCGACGGCAACGCGACCGACTTCGCCGGCGACCGTGCCGCCCTCGTCGGCTATCTCGAACAGCGCGAGAAGGGCACCCGCACCCACCATCTCCTGTCCGCGACCACCCTCGGCCAGGACGAGCTCTTCCTCGGCGAGGTGCGGCGCGCGGGAGTGCCCGAGGCGAGCTTCGTCGCCGCGGGCCGGGTGGACGGCCACGGACGTCTGCAGCGCCTGCTGATCGGCCGGTCGTCCGAGATCCGCTTCACCTGAACCCACCGGGCCCCATGCAACGGCCCATGCGACTCCGCTTCGACCGGACACCCACGGAGGACCGTCATGTACAACCTCGTCCTGCTGGCCGCCAGGCCCCCGGAGTGGACGCACGAGCAGTTCATCGACTGGTGGCGCGGCGACCACGCCGAGCTGACCTACCGCCTGCCCGGGCTTCGCACCTGGCGGCACACCGAGATCGACAAGGCGCTGGAACCGCGCTCGGACGGCTGGGACGGCATCTCCGTGCTCAGCTTCGACTCCCCGCAGGACCTGAAGAAGGCCCTCGCGAGCCAGGAGTGGGCCGACGCGATCGCGCAGGTCGGGGACATGAAGGGCCGCCGCATCGCGGTGATGGGGCACGAGGCGCAGCTGTTCGGCGGCTGAGACCGCCGGAGCGAGCGTCCACCCGTTCCGTCAGCACGGCATGCGTCGGGCAGGCACCACAGCGTTCATCACAGAGTTCACCACCGCGTTCACCACAAAGTTCTTCACGGAGTTCGGCCACGTAGCGAGGAAGCGGGATGCGACAGGTAGTGCGGGAGTTCCAACGAAGGGCCGAGCAGGCGGACTTCGTCGCCGTCATCGACGACGAGGGCAGCCATACGGCGCGCGAGCTGCTCGCCGAGGCCGGCCGGCTCGCCGAGGCGATGTTCCCCGCCGGCCCGGGCGGCACCGTCATGCTCCAGGCCGACAACTCATGGCGTACCGTCGCCGGCTCCCTTGCCGTGGGACTGCGCGGAGGGGTCCTCGCGGTGGTCAACCGGCACACCACCCACGCCGAGTTCGCCGCGGCCTGGGAGGACATCCGCCCGGACGCCGTCGTCGCCGAGGCCTCGGCGAGCGACGAATGGGGGCTCCCCGAACTGCTGCCGGGCCCGGTGGACGCGGTGCTCGACGGCTGGACCTGCCGTGCCACGGACAGCCCGCGTGATGTGTCACGGTGGTCGGGAGGTGTCCTCATCGGACTGACCTCCGGCTCGACCGGGCGGCCCAAGGGCGTCGTGCAGTCCGAGGAGGCCCTGCGCTACGCCGGCGCGAGCACGATCGACATCAACGGCCTGGCCCCCGGCGACGCGGTGGCCGCGATCGTGCCCCTGTCGTCGACCGCCGCCTACTGCTTCGGCGTGTATCTCTCCCTTCTGCTGGGCGGCCCGCTCGTCCTGACGGCGAAGTGGGACCGGGCCGTCGCGCTGCGGCGGATGTCCGAGACCGACGTCCGCTGGACCATGTGCGTACCGACGATGGCGCTGCAGATGGGAGCCGAGGCGGCCGGATCCGGCGTGCTCTCGCACGTCCGCGCCATCACCGTGGGCGGCGGTCCCATGGACCGCGGCGCCCTGGCACGGGCCGAACGGTCACTGGGCACCAAGATCCTGCGCGTCTTCGGCATGTCGGAGTGCCTCGGCCACACCTCGCCCCGCCCCGACGACCCCGAGGAGATCAGACTCGGCAGGGACGGCCGCCCCTTCCCGGGCACGCACCTGCGCGCACTGACCCCCGACGGCGCCGAGGCCGGACCGGGCGTCACCGGCCGCGCACAGGTCCGCGGCCCCTCCCTGTTCGTCGGCTACGCCCGCGACGGCCGGGTCGAGCGGCCGACGCTGACCGAGGACGGCTTCTTCCCGACCGGTGACCTGCTGCTGACCCACGAGGACGGCACCGTCAGCATCATGGGCCGCGAGAAGGACATCATCATCCGCGGCGGCCGCAACATCGACATCACCGAGATCGAACGGGCGGTCGCCGGGTACCCGCGGGTGGCCAGGGCCTGCGTCGCCGCGGTCCCGGACGAGGTGCTCGGCGAACGCGTCGCGCTGCTGGTCGTCACCGAGGACGGACACGGCATCGACCTGGCCGAGGTGACCGGACACCTGGAGAGCGTCGGACTGTCCAAGTCCAAGTGGCCCGAGTTCGTGTACGACGTCGAGGAGTTGCCCCAGACCAAGGTCGGCAAACTCGACCGCAGCGGAGCCCGCGCACTCGCCCACCGGCTACGCACGGGCACACCCGACTTGGCCTGATCAAAGGCGATCCGGCTTGACCTAAGGACGGACCCGGCGGGGTCGCACACCCGCGCACCCCGCCGGGTCCGGTCCCCAGCGAAACAGACTCATTGGAGAATCATGACAGCGCGGTTCGACCAGGGCCCATGGGCCGCAGCCGGAGTCCAGACCGTCCAGCCCGGAGTGCACCGCGTTCCCCTGCCGCTGCCCAACGACGGCCTGCACGCCGTCAACGTCTATCTGCTGGAGAACCTCGCGGAGGACAACGGCATCGTCATGATCGACGGAGGCTGGGCGATCCCCGAGGCGCGCAAGGCGCTGGAGGAGGCGCTGGCCGCCATCGGGCGCGACCTCGGCGACATCAGCCACATCCTGGTCACCCACATCCACCGTGACCACTACACCAACGCCGTGGAACTGCGTCGGCTGCTGGGCTCGCGGGTCTACCTGGGCGCGGGTGAGCGGCCGGGGCTGGAGATGCTCGACCGGCTGCGCAGCGACGAACCCGCCGGCTCGCTGGAGACGCTGCGCAGGGGAGGGGCGGCCGAACTCGCCGACGAGATCGCGGCGATGGACCACGGCGGCTATGACCCGAGCGTGTGGGAGGCCCCCGACCAGTGGCTCGGCGCGGAAACGCTCCGTTTCGGCGACCGCGAGCTGCGCGTCGTACCGACTCCCGGGCACACCAAGGGACATGTGGTCTTCCTGGACGAACAGCGCGGGCTGCTGTTCGCCGGCGACCACGTCCTTCCGCACATCACCCCGTCCATCGGCTTCGAGCTGACCGAAGCCGGCGGGCGCCCCCTGGCCGACTACCTGGACTCGCTGCGGCTGATGACGCGGTACGCCGACACCCGTCTGCTGCCCGCGCACGGGCCGGTCACCGACAGCGCCCACACCCGCGTCGCCGAACTGCTCACGCACCACGACGACCGGCTCGCGAAGAGCCTGACGGCGCTGGGCGAGGACACCCTCGACGCGCACGCGGTGGCGCGCAAGCTGGGCTGGACGCGTCGCGAGGTGCCGTTCGGCGACCTCAACGCCTTCAACCAGATGCTCGCCGTGAACGAGACGGCGGCCCACCTGGACGTCCTGGTGCTGCGCGGACGCGCTGCGGTGGCGTTCGTGGGCGGGGTGAACCAGTACACGCGTGTGCGCTGACACGGCACGTGTACAGGGGGAGGGGCTCGGTCATCGCCGCGCCCCTCCTTCCGTGTCAGCGGACCATGTCGGGTGGAGCTCGTCGGGGACCTCGTCAGCGGGCCGTCCAGCCGCCGTCCACGTACAGCTCGGATCCCGTGATGAAGGTCGCGTCCTGGGAGGCCAGGAACGCCACCGCGCCCGCGACCTCGTCGGGCCTGCCCAGCCGCCCCATCGGGGTGCCCTCGACCATGGCGGTGTGCCGGGGCGTGCCCCGCCACAGTTCCCGGGAGAGGGGCGTCTCGATGAAACCGGGGTGGATCGAGTTGACGCGGACGCCGCGCGTGGCCCAGTGAAGTGCCGCGTTCTTCGTCATCAGGCGGACCGCGCCTTTCGCGGCGTGGTAGGAGAACTGGCTGCCGAAGCCGCCGACGGTACCGAAGATCGACGCGATGTTGACGATCGAGCCGCCGCCGGAGCGTTCGATCGCGGGACCGCCGTGCTTCATGCCGAGCCACACCCCGCCCTGGGTGACCGCGATGACCTTGTCCCAGGACTCCTGGGTCTCCGTCTCGACCGTCCGCATCTCGGCGATGCCCGCGTTGTTGACCAGCACCGACAGGCCGCCCAGTTCGGCGACCACACGCTCGACCGCGCCGCGCCACGCCTCCTCGTCGCTGACGTCCAGCGCGAGGCCGAGCGCCCGCGCCCCGTCACCCGTCAGCTCCTTCGCCAGGTCGTCGCAGCGACCGGCGTCCACGTCCGTCACGACCACCGTCGCGCCCTCCGCGGCGAGCCGGTGCGAGACGGCGTGTCCGATGCCGCCGGTCGCACCGGTGACCAGGGCGATCTGTCCGGACAGTCGGTCTCCCACGGGCTCTCCTCGTTTCGGCGTGTGCGCGGTCACGGTCATGGCAGCACTTCCAGCCCCGAGCGCAGCAGCGCGGGGACCGCGGACCCGACCCGTTCGAACCCGGTGCCGACGGTCTGTCCCGCGCGGTAGCGGGCGTGGATGCCCTCCGCGATGACGGCGAGCTTGAAACAGCCCAGGGCCTGGTAGTAGGGCAGGGCGTCGAGGGTGCGGCCGGATTGCGCGGCGTAGCGCTCGGCCAGTTCGGGCCCGGTGGGAAAGCCGGGGTTGGCCGTCGGGACGTGGCGCGCCGCGAGGACCGGTTCGCAGGTCGGGTCCCAGTACATGAGGAGCATCCCGAGATCGGCGAGCGGATCACCGAGCGTGGCCATCTCCCAGTCGACGATCGCCGCGATCCGGCCGTAGCCGTCCGGCGCCAGGATGGTGTTGTCCAGGCGGTAGTCGCCGTGCACGATCGCCGGGGCGCCACTCACGGGCACGGCGCGGGCGAGCCTGGTGTGCAGTTCGTCGATGTCGGGCAGCGAACGCGTGGCGACCTTCTCCCACTGCCCGCGCCAGCGCCGCACCTGACGCTCCAGATAGCCGTCCGGCCGGCCGAAGTCACCGAGCCCGACGTCGGAGGCGTCGACCGAGTGGAGTGCCACCAGCGCGTCCACGAGCGCGTCGGCGGCCCGTCGTGCCTCGCCGGGCGGCAGTGCGGCAGCGTCGTCGCCGTCGCGCAGTACTGGCCCCTCCACGAAGTCGACGACGCAGAACGGCGCGCCGATCACCTCCGGGTCCCGGCACGACAGCACGGCACGCGCGACGGGCACCCCGGTGCCGCTGAGGGCGGCGACGACGCGGTACTCGCGGTCCATGTCGTGCGCCGTGGGGGTCAGCACCCCCAGCGGGGGCCGGCGCAGCACCCACCGGTGCGTCCCGTCGGTCACCTCGTACGTCAGATTGGACCGCCCGCCCTGGAGCAGCCTGATCCTCAACGGACCGGCGCACTCGGGGACATGGCGTTCGAAGTACCGCTGCAAGGCGGGCAGGTCGACGCCGACCACGGCAGCCTCGGCTGCGGTCACTGTGCGGCCACCCGCTCCCGCGCCGCCCGCACCGCACGCTTGGCGATGGCCCACCGGTGGGTCTCGGACGGACCGTCGTAGATCCGGAAGGGACGCACCTCCCGGTAGAGCCGGGACAGCGGGGCGTCCCCCGAGATGCCGAGCGCGCCGCACACCTGCACGGAGCGGTCGACCACCCGGTTGACCGCCTCGGAGACGTACGTCTTGGCGATCGAGGTGTGCTGGGCGGCCGAGCGGCCCTGGTCCAGTTCCCAGCAGGCCCGCCACAGCACCGCGCGGCTGGTCTCGATGTCGATCTCGGAGTCGGCCAACAGTTGCTGCACCATGCCGAGTTCGGCGAGCGGTTTGCCGAAGGCGTGGCGATTGGTCGCGCGCTCCAGGGCGATGTCCTGCGCCCGCCGGGCCACGCCGAGCCAGCGCATGCAGTGCGTCATCCGGGCGGGCCCGAGGCGGACCTGCGCGTAGGCGAATCCCTGGTCCACCTCTCCCAGGACGGCGCTGTCGGCGACTTCGCAGCCCTCGAAGAGGATCTCGCTGTGTCCGCCGAACAGGCCCTGGTCCAGCGTGTCGATGTTGCGGACGATCTTCATTCCCGGGTTGTCGGCATCGACGAGGAACATCGTGGCGCCGCCCGCGTCGCCCGGTCCGCCGCTGGTGCGGGCCATGCAGATGGCGAAAGCGGCCCCGTCGGCGCCGCTGATGAACCACTTGCGTCCGTCGATCCGCCAGCCGCCGTCGATCCTGGCCGCGGTGGTGGCGAGGGCGCGCGGATCGGATCCGGCGCCGGGCGCCGGCTCGGTCATCGCGAAGCAGGACCGGATCTCACCCGCGGCCAGCGGCCGCAGGTAGCGCTCCTTCTGCTCGTCCGTGGCGACCACTTCGAGCAGATGCGTGTTGCCCTCGTCGGGTGCCGCGCAGTTCAGAGCCAGCGGCCCGAGCAGCGAGTACCCGGCCGCCTCGAACACCACTGCCTGGCCGCACAGGTCGAGTCCGAGCCCGCCCCATTCGGTGCCGACGTGGGGTGCGAACACCCCCGCGCCGCGGGCCGCCTGCTGGAGCCGGCGGCGCAGTGGTTCGGGACCGGCGTGGACGTTCCCGTCGCACGCCCGCTCCTCGGGTATCACCACGTCCTGTACGAACGCGGTGGTGCGCCGTGCGACGTCGGCGACCCTCTCGTCGATCTCGAACCCGATGGGCATGTTCACTCCCGAGCTTGGCTACTGACCATTAGCCATCTCAGGGCTGAAGGGGTCGGCCTGTCAAGGGCTCGGGCTATAGTGGCTACTTCAGCAGACGAAATCGACTAATGGTCGATAGCCTCAGGAGTGCACGTGAGCTCAGCCCAGAGCGAGGGGCGCGGCAGGTCGCAGACCGGATCGCGCGGCGGGTCGTACGAGCGGCCGCACCGGCCGGCCCGGGCCGAGGGCACGCCCGTCACCGACCGCCGGTCGGCGATCCGTCAGGCCGCGCTTCGTCTCTTCGCCGCACAGGGCTACCGGTCCACCACCATGGCCGACATCGGAGCCGCCGTGGGCATCCGAGGCCCGAGCCTCTACAAGCACGTGGCCTCCAAGCACGAACTGCTGGCCGAGATCATGATCGGCACGATGGAACAGCTCATCGCCGACAACATCGTGGCCGTCTCCGGCACCGACGACGTCCGGGAACAGCTGCGCCGCTCCGTGGAGGCGCACATCCGCTACCACGCCCGCCACCGCCTGGAGGCCTTCGTCGGCAACCGCGAGATCGCCAGCCTGGACCAGCCCGACCAGGACCGGGTACTCGGCCGCCGCAGCGACTACGAGCGCCGCTTCCGCGAACTCATCGAGCAGGGCGCCGCCGAGGGAGCCTTCCACGTGCAGTCGGCCCGCATCGCCTCGTACTCGATCCTCGACATGGGCATCGGCGTCGCCAGCTGGTTCCACGAGGGCGGCGAGTTCTCCGTCGACCAACTCGCCTACCAGTACGGCGACATCGCCCTGCGCATCGCGGGGGCGCGCCGGCACGGCGGCACGGCGGCGGGGGAGGAGCCGGCAGCAGGGAGCCACCTGCGCCCCTGAGCCCGATCGCGAGACCGTTCGCAACGCGGGCTCCAACGTCCCGTCCGTCCTGGCCTCGCTGACCAAGGGCGGTCTGCAGTCCGCCACCAAGTCCCTCGCCATCGAGTACGCCACGCGAGGCATCCGCGCCCATGCGGTCTCGCCCGGCACCATCAAGACCCCCATGCACACGGAGGAGACCCACGCCTTCCTCGCCGCCCTGCACCCGGTCGGGCGGATGGGCGAGGCGAGCGACATCGTCGACGCCGTGCTGTACCTGGAGACGGCCCCCTTCGTCACCGGCGAGATCCTGCACGTCGACGGCGGCATGAGCGCGGGTCACTGAAACGTCAGACAGGAGGAACACCATGCACGGCACCACCGACGACCACGCGGTCCTGCACGGCGTCCTCGACCAGTGGAAGGCGACCGTCGACGCCCACGCCCCGGAGCGGGTCGCCTCCCGCTTCACCGAGAACGCGATCTTCCAGGGGCTGCACCCCTACAGCGTCGGACGGAAGGGCATCGCCGACTACTACGACTCCCAGCCCCTCGGCCATCTGGACGTCGACTTCTCCTTCACCGACCGCCCCACCCTGGGCGTCAAGCTCTCCGTCCTGGTGCAACGGGTGGAGGACGGCTGGCTGATCGGCCACTATCAGGTCTCCCGTCTCGACTAGGCTGATCAGCCGTTCGAACGGTGAGGGGGAGCATGATCGACGTCGACGGATATCTGGCCGTGCTGGGGGTGGCCCGGCCGGCGACCCCGACGGCCGAAGCGCTGTGGGCACTGCACCGGGCGCAGGTGGAACGGGTCGCCTACGAGACCCTCGACAACCAACTGGGACGGTCGACGGGCATCGGCGCCGCGGAATCCGTGGCCCGGATCATGCGCGGGCGCGGCGGCTACTGCTTCCACCTCAACGGGGCCTTCGCCGCGCTGCTGACAGCCCTCGGCTACGACGTCACCCTGCACCGGGCCGGGGTACAGGACGAGGTCGAGGACCCCGAGGGCCCGGCCGGCGACCATCTCGCGCTCACCGTGGGGCTCGACGGCGAACGGTGGCTGGTCGACACCGGGCTCGCCGGCGGAATGTACGAGCCACTGCCGCTGCGCGAAGGCACCTACACCCAGGGGCCGTTCACCTACGCGATGGCCCCGTCGGTGGTGGTGCCCGGCGGCTGGCGGTTCACCCATGACCCCCGCGGCGCCTTCACGGCGATGGTCTTCGCGCCGGAGCCCGTGGAGCTGTCCTCCTTCGCCGCGGAGCACCACCGGCTGTCCACTTCCCCCGAGTCCGGATTCGTCCGGGTCCTCCAAGCCCAGCTCCGTGACGCCAAGGGCGTGGACATGCTGCGCGGCTGTGTGCTGCGCCGGATCGACGCCGAAGGCGTGTACGAGCGGACCATCGACTCGTCCGACGACTGGTACGACGTACTGGCCGACGTGTTCCATCTGAACCTGACCGACGTCGACGCCCCCGCGCGGGCGGCGCTGTGGCACCGCGTCCACACCGCACACCAGGAGTGGGAGGCCGCGGCACAACGTGAAACCACGCTCTGACGGGACGGTCGGCCCACCGATTCCCGCCCGCTGTAACCGGGCGGCCTTCTACGATCCGGTGCATGCTGGATCCCCAGGACCCGGTAACCGGTCCACTCGGCTGCGCTGAGCCGCGGCCGACGCCCGGGATCCTGGGGCGCAAGTGCCCGCGAACCTCGAGGCGGAAGAACTCGCCCTGGCGCGTGACTTGGCACTCCGAGGCCTGCACGAGTCCGCCTGGGCCCCTACCGGGCGGGGCACGTCGTCGCCTGGGACATGTGCATGGGGATCGCCTTCCCCTTCACGCCAGACCCCGACGAACTGCGGGAACTGTGGCCTCCGCGTCAACGCGGTCCGCGCAGATGCAGCGCGAACGCGATGAGCTGCCCCATGGCACCCATGCGGAGCACCGCGCGGCGGTGACACTCAGCCTCAACGGCGCTCCGATCACCCGGCAGCGCGCCCAACTGCGCCTGCGCTACCGACTCACGGCTCCCATACCACCGCAGTGGTATGGAGCGAAGCCCCTGACTCGACCCGGGTGAGCTCGACCGCGTCAGGGAGGACCTGGCACGCGTGAGGCGGGGCATGCGCCCCTCGTCGCGATGGCCAGCGCCGCCCCACGATGGGTAGGGACACACGCTCACCCAGACACCGACGAACTGCGCACCACGACCGCGGCCATGCCGTCTCGCTCCTCACACAGGACCCCGAGCGTGCGCACCGTTTCGCCAAACGCACCCTCGGGGACCTGGAGACCGCCGGTTCCGACGTCCCCATCGCCGTACTCGCCTTCACGGCGATACATCTTCGGTGCCCTTGCCTGTCTGCTGCGCCTCGTCTGCGGAGTTGACTGCTGCAACCATGAGAGGGCGGGTTGCTGGCCTTCTCACGGCCGGAGCGATGAAGAAGCTCGCCGCCACGCAAGCCAGCACGACGAGCATGGCCGACCGCAGACCGTAGTGATCGCCGATGAACCCCAGTCCGGGCGGGCCGACCAGGAAGGCGATGTATCCGATGGTCGCCGCGAAGCCGACTCGTGCCGCCGATTCCGGCCCGGAGTCTCCCGCGGCCGAGAGCGTAAGGGGAAAGCCGAGTGAGGAACCGAGCCCCCAGAAGAGCACTGAGATGCCGGCCAGCAGAGGACTGTCAGAGAAGATCACCAGGCTCAGCCCCACGGCCGCGGATGCCGCGCTGCCACGAACGACAGCCGGGCGACTGAAGCGCTCGAGGAGGAAGCCGCCGCTGAAGCGCCCGATGGCCATCGCCGCAGCGAAACCCACGTAGACGACGGACCCCATCGTCGCGTCGAGTCCGTGGCCGTCCACCATCAAAAGGGGCAGCCAGTCATTGGCCGCGCCCTCCGCCAGCGCCATCGCCAGGACGATCGCACCGATCAGCGCCAGCCGTCGGTCCTTCCAGACCTTCGGCCGGGTGCCGGCCTTCGCTTCATCGACGGCGTCATCCTTCCGCCTGCGCCCTGTCCCATCGGGCACGGCCCGAAGGGCATACGCGCACAGGGAAACGCACACCAGAGTGATCACGCCGAGGTGCCAGTGCACGGGCAGGGCGGCTGCGGTGGCTCCCATACCCAGCGCGGCGCCCACGACAGTCCCGAGGCTGAAGAACCCGTGCAGCGTGGGCAGGACCGTGGTGCCCGTGAGTCGCTCGACGTCGGCTCCGTCGACGTTGATCGCAACCTCTCCCGCTCCCATGCCCGCACCCATGACACAGAGTCCGCCCGTGACAGTGACGGACGATGTGGTCAAGCTCCCGAAGCCGATGACGAGCGTGCTCGCGACCACCATCGACGTTCCCAAACCCATGACCGGTCGGGTGCCGAACCTCGACACGAGCGTCCCCGAGCAGAGGATTCCGATCATGGATCCAACCGAGAGACCGAAGAGGATGAGCCCCATCTCCCCGGTAGAGGCGTGCAGGCGGTCTCTGATGTCAGGGGTCCGAGTCACCCAGGACGAGATGGAGAGCCCCGGTATCAGGAAGAAGAGAAACAGCGACCGCCGGCGGCGGCGCGTGGCAAGGTCCATCAGGGAAACTCTCCAGGGAAGCGAAGCATGCGAAGTCCACGAGAGGAGCGACGAACACCTCAGAGGCGACGACGAGTCAACTGATCTCCCCCTTCAGGATCCTGCCCGTTGCCTTGATAGGAGCATGTCGACGAACTCGACGATGCGCGGGTACTCGATCAAGGATGCGGGGTCTCGGGCCTCCGGTCGCAGCCCTTCATCACGTGGTGGCCGTTGACGGCGATCTCACCGATCCCCTCGGGATCATCCTTGACCTGCGACCAGTCGTCGTTGACCAACTTCACCTCCACGACTGGGATGGGCACTCCGACAGAACCTACCCGTCGCTCCTGGCCGAGCTGCGCGAAGGAGACCGGGGGAGACGTCTCCGACAGGCCATAGCCCTCGAGGATCGTCACGCCGAAGCGCTCCTATGACGGCCATGACGGCCATGACGGCCTGTACCCGTGGTGTCGCTTCCGCGGCCGGCGCATGCGGCCCCCATGCGGCCTACACTCACGGAATGGCGCAAAGCGGGGCACACGATGTCGACGGCTATCTGGCAGAGGTGCCTGAGGAGCGCAGGGACGCCTTGGTCAGGCTGCGGCGGTTGTGCCGACAGGAGCTGAAGGGCTTCGACGAGGTCATGGCGTACGGGATGCCCGCGTACGAGCGTGAGGGTGCCGCTGAGATCGCGTTCGCGAGTCAGAAGCAGTACATCTCCTTCTACCTGATGCGCAGCGACGTGCGTGCGGCGTTCGCCGAGCAACTGGCCGGGCAGGACATGGGCAAGGGTTGTCTGCGATTCCGTAGGCCCGAGGCCATCGACTTCGACCTGCTGCGGGGCCTGCTCAAGGCGGTCTCGGCGCAATCCGGCACGATCTGCTGACACCGCCGGGTCGCCGGGCCGGAGCACGAGAGATGCCGATCAAGGTGATGGAACGCAGGCGCCACTCGTCCGACCACTGAGGGAAACGAGTATCCCAGCAGGTGTGAGGGCGGGCTAAGCCCGCCCTCACCACGCGCTTCGAAACATCGCCAGGACTCCGAAGCCAGGTACTTCAGGTTCGGTTTCCGAGCCGGAGCCTCACCGGTTGGCCAGGGTGCGGTCGAGGAGCGGCAGCAGGTGGTCCCAATGGCGCTGCAGCGCGGCGGGGTTGAAAGCGTCGGTGTCGGACATGGTGAAGCCGTGGACGGTACCGGGGTAGATCTCGGAGGTGTAGCCGACCCCCGCGGCATCCAGGGTCTGGTTGAGCTCGGCGAGGGCCGCGGGCGTCATGTCACCTTCGGCGTGGCCGAGGTGGACCTGGGCAGTTATCTTGGCGAGGCTGTCGGGCCCGTCGGCGCCCACGGGACCGTGGAATGCGGCGACGGCGGCCACCTGGCCGGGGTGGGCCGCGGCGGTGCGCATCGCCAGAAGGCCGCCTATGCAGTAGCCGGTCACCGCGAAGGGTCCGGCGCCGACCTCGGGCTGGGCGGTGAGGAACCTGAGGTAGGCGTCGGCGTCGCGCAGGACACGTTCTGCGGTGTGCGCCTCGAGCAAGGGCATCAGCTGGGCCATGACCTGGGGCCGGGCCTCTTCTCCGATGTGTGCGGGAAGTTCGATCAACGGTGCCGGGCCGTGCCGGTAGAAGGGGTTGGGGACGAGCACGTAGTACCCGTGTCCGGCCAGTTCGCGGGCCATCTCCCGCAGCACGGGCCGGATGCCGAAGCCGTCCGCGTACATCAGCACCCCTGGGTGCCGCTCGCCACTGTCGGGGAAGGCGGCGAAAGCGTCGGCCTGGCCGTCGGCGGTGGGAATGTGCAGCGTCTTGGTGGGCATGCGTTCTCCTGTCGTGGTTGACGTGTCGAGCTGTGATCAACACGACAGGAGGCGGAGCCCGCGCGGCAGCGCCGGACCCTAGATCCAACAGCGGGCCGGTGTCGGCCCGTACGGCGCTCAGGAGAGCACCGGGTCACCAATCCGTGTGTGGCGCAAGGCCGTCCCGGTAGTCATCGCCGCACAACGTAGCCCACCGGGCAGGCTCGATGCCAGCCCTCTACAGGCCACGGTGCTATTCGCGAGAATAGGCTTGGTTGGCACCTCGGATCCTGAACCCGGTCGACGCGCTGCCCGTGACAGCGACGCCGATCTTGAGTCTGCACGGGCCTCACCACTTTGGCGGTCAGGTCGTCGCGGGGCTCCGGGCGGCCACGCCTTTCCAGCCATCGGACAGCTATCCGCATGACAGCCATACCCAGAGCCCCTGGGCGCGTTCCCCAGCCGGCCGCCGACTGCACTTCGCCACCGTCCGGCTCCGGGATTTCATCGTGCACGCGGCCTGCCGCTTTCCGTCGGGCTCGGCGTCGCGGTGCCCGACGGACCTGGGCACAAAGCACAGTTGCGGGCCCGCAAGCCGACCCGGCTCGCCGAACACCCGGAGGCCGCGGCCCGGGGCCGGTGTTCCCGTCCGCGGGACGGTTGGGTGGAGTACATGCGAGGATGCCCGGCTGACGCCGGCTCCTCACAGGGCAACATCTCGGTCCACTGTACTTTCGGTGCCAGGTGCTGCCAGCTACGGCCGACAAGCGGTGTCTGGCCCGGCGCCCGCTGCCTGGACCGGAGCCCGAAGAACAATTACAGAGCCACGAAGCATGGATCGGAGCCTCACTGCTCATCCAGGGATGGCTGCCGGGCAAGGAACTCCTCGAACGCCGCCTTCTGCTTCGGATCCATGAAGCCTTGGCGGACATTGCGGGCCTGCTCCTGGAGCCAGTGCGCCTCGTCGGGGTCCAGGAGCTCGGCGACCACCACGCCCTTGCGAGCAACCGCCGTGCGCCCTCCTACGCGACGACGAAAGAGCGTGAACGCGCCGTATTCCGCTGGGTGGGCCAGCTCCGGCTCCTCCGCCACAGCGCGGTTCTCGTCCCCAGCGTCACCCTTCGGGTAGGCGGTGGGGGCCCAATGCTCCCAGAGCGCCAGCGTGGCCGCGGGCACTAGCACCGCGCGCTCCGCCTCTTCACGCCCCTCCCACATGAACGTGACAGTGACGGGCTCGCCGACCGCCTCGGCCAACCCGAGCACCCTCTCCATCTCGTCGTTGATCGGGTAACCCGCCACTACATCGATCTGAATGCCCATGGTGCCTGAGGCTACTGGCCGCTTCCGACATCCCAGGCCCACAACCCCTGTGCCTCGTCGACCAGGGCGCATCAGGGGATCGTCCGAACCCGGTGATCACCGACTGAGCGCCTGTCCGAGGCAATCCCGCGACGGAGAGCAGCCGCTCCACACAAGCAGGGACGGCCACGAGCGAGGATGCCAGTCGTGACCACTGACCAGACCCTCGTTCCTTTCCGCTCGACGCGCTCGCTGCCCGTGGTGTTCGGCGTGGGAGGGGCCATCGGAGTTTTGGGCGGGATGATCGGTCTGGGCGGTGCGGAGTTCCGCCTGCCGCTCCTGGTCAGCTTGTTCGGGTTCGCCGCGCTTTCGGCGGTCATCCTGAACAAGGCGATGAGCCTGGTAGTGGTCCTGGTCGCGCTGCCTGCCCGGCTGTCCGCGGTCCCGGCCGCCGAAGTGGCCGCGCGCTGGCCGGTCGCGGTCAACCTGCTGGCCGGCAGCCTTGTGGGAGCCTGGGCGGGAGCATCCTGGGCGGTGCGGATGCGCAGCAGCACCCTCTACAAAGTGCTGTCGGCTCTGATGGTGCTCATGGCCGCGGCCCTCCTGATCACGCACACCAGCACCCTGGACTCGCTCTCGCTGCCGCTGTGGGCGCAGGTGCCCTGCGGAGTCGCGGCCGGCTTCGCCATCGGGGTGGTCGCAGCGATCATGGGCGTAGCCGGAGGCGAACTGCTGATCCCGACGATCGTGATGCTGTTCGGCGAGGACATCAAGACAGCTGGCAGCCTCTCCCTGCTCGTCTCCCTGCCGACCATGCTGGTGGCCTTCGCCCGCTACAGCCGCGACGGCAGCTTCGCCGTGCTGGGCGCCAACCTCCGCTTCACCTTGATCATGGCCGCAGGCTCGATCGCCGGCGCGGTGCTGGGCGGGCTACTCCTCGGCGTGTTCCCAGACCTGGTGCTCATCCCCGTATTGGCCGTGATCCTGCTCGTTTCCGCAGCCAAACTCGCCCGTCACGACTGACGGCACCCAGGCGAACAGGGCACTTCCGTCCTGAGCGCTGCGCTGAAATCACGCCGATGACATGTGAGTTCGGACGCGTGCTGAGACAGGCGGCGACTGTGCCGCTGCACGGCCTCGCGGACGGCCCCAACCGCCGTGAGCGGTCTCACCGGGCGAAGCCGTAGTAGCCGCGGCCAGCGGTTGTCAGCGGTGCCGTCGCCCGAGCAGGCGGTGGTGACGGCCAGGAGGACGCCGAAGCAGGCAAGAGCACGTTTCCGCATGATGATAAGACCCCCGGTCCACCCCAAAGGTTGCACCTTGCCCAGCGTCACACCCTCGATGCCGCGCAGCTCCTCCACGATCTCGTCGGCGTGCTGGGTCGAGGTGGCCGAGAGAGCGTGGGTGTCGATGCCCAGGCGGTCGGCGTCGCCTTTCACGTCGTGGCCCTGCGCGCGGAGACGAGCGACAGCCGCGTCCAGGTAGCGCGTGTTCCACAGCACCACGGCATTGGACCAGGCCGAGGGCGGCGAGCTGGTTCCTCTCGGCCCGCGCGGTACGCCTGGCGGATCTGGCCCCGGCCACCGTGGCAGATCGCGCGGGCGAGCCGGTGGCGGGACTCGACGGTGTCGCCTCGGTGGGCCGGCGCTGTCGAGCGGTCCGCATACTCGGTGAGCGTCGCGGTGCCGTGCGTGCGGTGACTGCTAAGGCCGGCCGCTGCCCCGTGTGCGCGGGCTCCGGCACGGCGTGCGGCCCCTGCAGCGGGCTCGGCAGGCCGAGATGACCAGAGCAGGAGCGGATGCGCAGTCACATGTCGTGCGGCGGCTCGCCGACCGCCGTATGCGAAGGCGACATGGACGAGGAGCAGACTCGCCTATGGATGATCGCGCGGGCTGCCGGGTAGAGGGGGACTTCCATTTCGCTGAAGCGTGTGGGTCAGCGTTCGGCGCCCCGCTTGAAGGTCGAGCGGGCCGACGGGTAGCCGAGCAGCCCGAGCCCGGCGCACCGGCGAAAGCCGTCCACGCGTCGTTGCCGGTCCGCTCCGCACGCAGTGTGGACCGGGCGTCCGTGCACGGCGAGTCACGCGTCCAGGTGCGCGCGGATGAGCGTGTCGAGTCGCTGCCAGGCCGGGGACGAGGCGTTGACCGTGCCTTGGATGAGGGCGGGGATCTCGGAGGCCGCATCCAGCTGGGGTGGTTCGTCGGGTCCGTAGCGATCCCGGGTTGCCTCGGTGATCCGGCGGGCCAGGTCGTCGATGCGGGGATCGTCGGCGTCGAGGTCGTGTGCCTGGTCGTAGTCGAGGAAGAGCCGGCGCAGCACGGGGTCGGCCAGGGCCTCGGCCTGGTCGTGAAACAGGGTGATCGCCTGCTCTGGGTGGGTGGCGAACACGAGGATCCACAGGTCGCGTTGCAGGTCCACCCAACGGGGGGTGAATCCCCAGCGGGCCAGGTCCTCCAGATGGGCACCGACCTCGGTGGGCAGCGGGGCCGGCTGCCCTGCGGCAAGCTGGCGCAGGCGCCTCTGCGTTGCCCGCAGCCCATGGATGCGGGCCGTCAGGTCGTCGTCGATCTCGTGCAGCGCCTCCTGGAACTCCTCGTCGGACGCTGATCTCAGATCCCGGATACGGGCCAGGGGGACGCCGGATTCGGCGAGGGTGCGGATCTTGATCAGGTCGATGGCGTCCTTGGCGCCGTAGCGCCGGTAGCCGGACGCATCGCGGTCGGGTTCGGGGAGCAGCCCTTTGTCGTGGTAGACGCGGATTGTCTTGATCGACACTCCGACGTACTTGGCCAGCTGCCCGATGGTGATCACCTGGCCATCGTCCCACTTGACCCTTCCCCTGGGGCAGGGTTGCAGCATGGCGTCATGGCGAACATGCATGTCGATCGGGAGACCCTGCGCGAGCTGGCCGATGAGGGCAACGAGACCGCTTTGGACCGGCTGGCCGACCTCGCCGACGCAGCCGGCGACCTCGGAGAGCTGAGCGAGCTGCTGGACGAGGGGTCCATGCACGCCGGGTTCCTGCTCACCCGACGCGCGGTCGCGACCAGAAACCTGCGTGAGCTGCAACGGATCTCCGACGCCGGGTACGACGAGGCCGGCAACGAGCTCGACCGACTGTTGAAGGCACCGGCCGACGGGCAGCGGGAATGAGGATCCGAGCGGCCGCTGCGGTGGGGTTCCAGGCCGTTGCTGTCGGGGTCGGCTCGCCGCTCGCATGCTCGGGCCAGAGTGGTGGGCATGGCTGAACCGGTGCTTGCGAGCGATGGACGGTGAGGAGGGCCGACGTCTGCTGCGGTTCCTCCGCCGCGGCACGGGTTCGGTGGTCACCTCGCGCTCGGATGGTGCTGCCGGCTCCGGGCATGGCAGTGGCGAGGATCGCGGGTCGACGTTCACGGAGCGACCGGCCGGTCCGCGACGCTACTTCATCCTCACGGATGCCATGTCCGTCGCACACGCCCAATGCGTGGACTTGGTGGCCGGCACGGTGACGAGCACGAGGCGGGTGACCGTGCCAGATGAGCGGCTGCTCTCATCCCAGGCCGGAGACCTTGAATACCGTCAGCGCCGTCTCCCGGTCGATCTGCTTCGACAGCCGGAGCAGCGCGCTCGTCCCGCACGTCAGCGATCCGCGGGTGGCGGAGACGCGCGCGTCCTCGTCGAGGCGGTGCCACACCGGTGGGTTGGCGATCAGAACGCGGGGGTCGATTTCGAGCCGCCCGCCGAACGTGTCGCGCAGTACGAGCCGCTGTCCGACACCGTTCAGGCATCGGACGGACACCAGATGGTCGGTGCGCACCCGCCGCTCCCGCAGCAGCCCGCGCGAGGCCAACCAGCCCTCGCCCGCGGCCACCCGAGACGGGAACAGCACCAGGAAGAGCAGGACGGCGAGGGTGGCCCAGAGCGCGCCGCGCCACAGCGTGAAGCTGCCGGCGGCCCGGTCGATCCCGAGCAGGAGGCCGAGGAGAACAGCTGAGCAGCGGATCGAGCTGCGGAGGTCCGCGGCCCAGCGGTGGTCGTATGCCGCTTCGGAGGGCTGGTGCGCGAGATCGCTGACCGTGTCGTCTCGCGCATCGTCGGAGTGTCCCATGGCGCTGACGCTAGGCACCGAGACGGCCGACGCCTCGCGTCTTGATGTCTCCCTGATGGGCTCTCTGCCCGATGTTGACGCCACGGCCAGGGCGGGCGCGGGCGCCAGGTTCTTGTTCGCCACCGTCGTGTAGGTCAGAAGGCGTCACGGCTCGGCCTGGGCCGCATCCTGGAGCCGCCGCACCGAGACCGATCCGTTGTGATCGTCCCGGTGTCCAACCCGTCTGTGCTGACCTGTGAAGCCCTGAATGCCGCCGCCTCGCTCGGCGACGAGGTGCACGCGGTCACCGTCTGTCATCCGGACGCCGAGGAACCGGTCGCAGACCGCCACGCTGGAACGGGATGGCCCCAGTGGAATCCGGGCGTGCCGCTGGTCCGCCTCGTCTCCGAGCACCGCGCCCTCGGCCGCCCGATCGCCGCGTACGTACGAGGGATCGCCGGGCCCGGCACCCGGGTCACGGTCCTGATCCCCGAGGTCGAGCCGGACCGGCTGGGGCAGCGGCTGCTGCGGAACCAGCGGGGTGCGGTCGTGGTGCATGCCGTACGACGGGGCACGGATGCGGTGATCTGCCGGCTGCGGTTCCGCATCTCCTGGCCGCTGCGCCCGAACGGCCCGCACCTCACCGGTGTGGGCCGTCGGCGTTCCCCGGGAGGAGCTGGTCCGGCGACCGTGGGGGAGTCCGGCGTATGGGTTCCGTCAAGAGCGGACGGGCCGCCGTATGGGAGGCGTCAACGCCCGCCGAATCCGGCCGACGAGGCGCTTTCCTCTAATCGTCCGTTCGATCCGACCCTCATCTAGGAGCTCGCGATGGCCGACCTGGCCTTCGTCGTCACCACGATCGCGGTCTTCGCGCTGGTGGCCCTCGTCGCCAAGGGGGTGACGAAGCTGTGACCGCCGAGAACATCGTCGGCCTGATCGTGGCCGTCGCCCTGCTGGGCTATCTCGTCCTCGCCCTTGTGTTCCCGGAGAGGTTCTGAGTCCTGATATGAGCCCCGTCCTCGCCGGTGTGCTCCAGCTGCTCGCGCTGATAGCGGCGCTGGCACTGGCATACCGCCCGCTCGGCGACTACATGGCCCGGGTCTACTCCTCCGACAAGCACCTGCGTGTCGAAAAGTGGATCTACAAGGGCATCGGCGCCAACCCGAACACCGAGATGCGCTGGCCCGCCTATCTGCGCGGTGTCCTTGCCTTCTCCGCGGTGAGTGTTCTCTTCCTGTATCTGCTGCAGCGCGTGCAGGGCAGCCTGCCCGGCTCGCTGGGCTTCTCCTCGATCGACCCGGACCAGGCGTTCAACACCGCCGCCTCCTTCGTGTCGAACACCAACTGGCAGTCGTACTACGGCGAACAGGCCATGGGCCACGTCGTGCAGACCGGCGGGCTGGCGGTGCAGAACTTCCTGTCCGCCGCGGTCGGGATCGCCGTCGCGGTGGCTCTGGTGCGCGGCTTCGCCCGCTCGCGGACCGGGGAACTGGGCAACTTCTGGGCTGACATGGTGCGCGGTGTCGTACGCATCCTGCTGCCGATGTCGGTGATCGCCGCGGTCGTGCTCGTGGCCTGCGGCGTGATCCAGAACTTCTCCGGGATCCACTCGGTCGGCCAGTTCATGGGCGGCTCGCAGGAGTGGAACGGCGGCGCGGTCGCCTCGCAGGAGGCCATCAAGGAGATCGGCACCAACGGCGGCGGCTACTTCAACGCCAACAGCGCGCATCCCTTCGAGAACCCCAACGCGTTCTCCAACCTCTTCGAGATCTTCCTGCTCCTGCTGATCCCGTTCGCGCTGACGCGGACCTTCGGCCGGATGGTCGGTTCGCTGCGGCAGGGTTACGCGATCCTCGCGACGATGGCGACCATCTGGGTCGGCTTCATCTGCCTGATGTGGTGGACCGAGTTCGCCCACCACGGCCCGGCGTTCGAGATCGCGGGCGGGGCGATGGAGGGCAAGGAGACCCGCTTCGGCATCGGCGCCTCGTCGATCTTCTCGATCTCCACGACGCTCACCTCCACCGGTGCGGTGGACTCCTTCCACTCGTCCAACACGGGTCTGGGCGGCGGCCTGAACCTGCTGGGCATGCAGCTCGGTGAGATCGCGCCCGGCGGAGTCGGCTCCGGCCTCTACGGCATGCTGATCATGGCGGTCATCGCGGTGTTCATCGCCGGCCTGATGGTCGGCCGTACGCCCGAGTACCTGGGCAAGAAGATCGGCACGAGCCAGATCAAGCTGGCGGCCTGCTACATCCTCATCACCCCGGCGCTGGTGCTCGTCTTCACCGCCGCGGCGATGGCGCTGCCGACTCCGGTGAACTCCATGACCAACAGCGGTGCGCACGGCTTCTCCGAGATCCTGTACGCGTACACCTCGGGTGCCAACAACAACGGCTCGGCCTTCGCCGGTCTGAACGCGGACACGCAGTGGTTCAACACCACGATCGGTATCGCGATGCTGCTCGGGCGGTTCCTGCCGATGGTGTTCGTGCTGGCGCTGGCCGGCTCGCTCGCCGAGCAGAAGCCGGTGCCGGCCACCGCGGGCACGCTGCGCACCGAAAAGCCCCTGTTCACCGGGCTGTTGGTGGGCGCGATCCTGATCATCACCGGTCTGACCTACTTCCCCGCCCTTGCGCTGGGGCCGCTGGCCGAGGGGCTGGCGTCATGACCACCGACGTAACGAATCAAGAGGACTCGATGTCCACCTCGACTCCGACGCTCGCCCCCCACCAGGACGCACCGACCGGCCACAAGACCGGCGAGGGCCGCGTCGGTGCGGGACTCTTCGATCCCAAGCAGCTGCTCAGGTCGCTGCCGGACGCCTTCCGCAAGCTCGATCCACGGGTGATGGTCAAGTCCCCTGTGATGTTCGTGGTGTTGGTCGGGTCGGTGCTGACCACGGTGTTCTCGTTCAAGGACCCGGGCGACTGGTTCGGCTGGACGATCAGCGCCTGGCTCTGGCTCACCGTGATCTTCGCGAACCTGGCGGAGGCGGTGGCCGAGGGGCGCGGCAAGGCGCAGGCCGACACCCTGCGCAAGGCCAAGACCGACACCGTCGCCCGGCGGCTCGTGGGGGCCCGCGAGGAGCAGGTGCCCGGCACCGAGCTGCGCATCGGCGACCTGGTCGTCTGCGAGGCGGGTGACATCATCCCCGGCGACGGTGACGTCGTCGAGGGCGTGGCGTCCGTGGACGAGTCGGCGATCACCGGTGAGTCGGCCCCGGTCATCCGGGAGTCCGGCGGCGACCGCTCGGCCGTCACGGGCGGTACGAAGGTCCTCTCCGACCGCGTCGTCATCAAGATCACGACGAAGCCCGGCGAGACCTTCATCGACCGCATGATCAACCTCGTCGAGGGTGCCGCCCGGCAGAAGACCCCGAACGAGATCGCGCTGAACATCCTGCTCGCCTCGCTCACGATCATCTTCCTGCTCGCGGTGGCCACCTTGCCGCCGCTCGCGGACTACGCGGGCACGCACCTCACCATGGTCGTGCTGGTGGCGCTGCTGGTCTGCCTCATCCCGACCACGATCGGCGCGCTGCTGTCCGCGATCGGCATCGCGGGCATGGACCGGCTGGTCCAGCGCAACGTCCTGGCCATGTCGGGCCGGGCCGTCGAGGCCGCCGGCGACGTGTCGACCTTGCTGCTCGACAAGACCGGCACCATCACGCTCGGCAACCGGCAGGCCGCCGAGTTCGTACCCGTACGCGGGACGCCCGAGGCCGAGCTGGCGGACGCCGCGCAACTGTCGTCGCTGGCCGACGAGACGCCCGAGGGCCGCTCCATCGTCGTACTGGCGAAGGAGAAGTACGGGCTGCGTGAGCGTCACCAGGGCGAGCTGTCGCAGGCCGAGTGGATCGCCTTCACCGCGCAGACCCGTATGTCGGGCGTGAATGTCGACGGGCGGAAGATCCGCAAGGGTGCGGCCGGTTCGGTCATCGCGTGGGTGAAGGAACAGGGCGGCACGGTTGCCGAAGACGCCGACGCGATCACCGTCGCCATCTCCGAGGCGGGCGGCACCCCGCTGCTCGTGGCGCTCGAAGACACGGAAGGCGCCCGGGTGTTGGGCGTCATCCACCTCAAGGACGTCGTCAAGGAAGGCATGCGCGAGCGGTTCGACGAACTGCGCCGCATGGGCATCAGGACCGTCATGATCACGGGCGACAACCCGCTGACCGCCAAGGCGATCGCCGAGGAGGCCGGCGTCGACGACTTCCTCGCGGAGGCCACCCCCGAGGACAAGATGGCCCTCATCAAACGCGAGCAGGCGGGCGGCAAGCTCGTCGCGATGACCGGCGACGGGACGAACGACGCACCCGCGCTCGCGCAGGCGGACGTCGGGGTGGCGATGAACACCGGTACGTCGGCCGCCAAGGAGGCCGGCAACATGGTCGACCTCGACTCCAACCCGACCAAGCTCATCGAGATCGTCGAGATCGGCAAGCAACTCCTCATCACCCGGGGCGCGTTGACGACCTTCTCGATAGCCAACGACGTCGCGAAGTACTTCGCGATCATCCCGGCGCTGTTCGCGGCGGTCTACCCGGGCCTGGACAAGCTCAACATCATGAACCTGTCCTCGCCCGACTCCGCGATCCTGTCCGCGGTCATCTTCAACGCGCTGATCATCATCGCGCTGGTCCCGCTCGCCCTGCGCGGCGTGCAGTACCGGCCGGTCAGCGCGGACAAGATGCTGCGGCGCAACCTCGGCATCTACGGCCTGGGCGGGCTGATCGCCCCCTTCATCGGCATCAAGATCATCGACCTGCTCATCTCCCTCATCCCCGGGATCGGCTGACCGCCATGAACAACTCGGTTACGAACACTGCCCGGTTGCTCTGGGCCGGGCTGCGCGCCCTCCTCGTGCTGACCGTGGTGACGGGCATCCTCTACCCGCTGGCCATCACCGGCGTCGCCCAGGGGATCTTCCCCGGCAGGGCCAACGGCTCGGAGATCAAGGCGGACGGCAAGGTCGTCGGCTCCTCGCTCATAGGCCAGGCGTACAACCTGCCGCTCAAGAAGGGCCAGGAGACCCCCGAGCCCGACCTGAAGTGGTTCCAGGGGCGCCCGCAGAACGGCCTGGGCACCAACAGCGTCAACACCCAGTACAAGCTGATCCTGTCCGGCGCCACCAACCGATCCGGTGACAACGCCGAGCTGATCAAGTGGGTCAAGGACGCCAAAGCGGCGGTCATCAAGGACAACTCGGTGAACGGCTACACGGTCAAGCCGTCCGACGTGCCCGCCGACGCGGTCACCTCTTCGGGCTCCGGCCTGGACCCGGACATCTCCCCGGAGTACGCCGACCTCCAGGTCCACCGGATCGCCGAGAAGAACGGCCTGCCCGTCGCCCGGGTCCAGAAACTCGTGGACGAGCACACCGACGGCCGCATCCTCGGCTTCATGGGCGAGCCCACCGTCAACGTCCTCGAACTCAACATCGCGCTCAAGGAACTCGTGGCCAGGAGCTGATGGCCTTACGCGACCCGGGCGGGAGTCGGCGGGCCGGGAGGCATTCCCGGTCCGTCAACCCCGGCGGCCCTGACATGGGTTCCGCATCCTCTGGCTCTCCGTGCAACAGGAAGGCGCACACCGTTGACTTCCTCCCCCTCGTGAACGAGGGGGATTCCTACGGCTCGCGCCGTGGGGTTTTCTGCTTCACCGCCGACTGCCCGCCCGGAGAACTCCGTTGAGGTCTTACACCAGCTCCACAGACAGACACCGCCAGCCCGGCGGCCAGAAGGTTCTTCGCCGCGTTCACATCCCGGTCATGCGCCGCACCGCACGCGCACGTCCACGTTCGGACGCTGAGCGGCATCCTGTCCTGCACGGTGCCGCATACGGAGCACAGCCGGGAGGAGGGGAAGAAGCGGTCCACCGCGATCACTTGACGCCCGTACCAGGCGGCCTTGTACTCCAGCAGGCAGCGGAACTCGCTCCAGCTCGCATCCGAGATGCCCCGGGCGAGCGTGCGGTTCTTGACCAGGTTACGCACGGCCAGGTCCTCGATCACGAGCGTTTGGTTGTCACGCACGAGCCGAGTCGTGAGTTTGTGGAGCAGGTCGTGGCGCCGGTCGGTGATCCGGGCGTGGATTTTGGCGACCTTACGCCGGGCTTTACGGCGGTTGGCACCGTCGCCCTTGGCCTTGCGGGACAGCTCCCGCTGGGCCCTGGCGAGCCGGGCGCGGTCACGGCGTTCGTGCCGGGGGTTGGCGATCTTCTCACCCGTGGAGAGGGTCAGCAGGTGGTTGAGGCCGACATCGATGCCGACCGCGCTGTCGGTGGCGGGAAGCGGTGTGACATGGGGGTCCTCGCACAGCAGCGAGACGAACCAGCGCCCGGCCGCGTCCTGAGACACGGTCACCGTGGACGGCGTCGCCCCGTCGGGCAGCGGCCGGGACCACACGATGTCCAGCGGGTCCGCCATCTTCGCCAGGGTCAGCTGGCCGTCCTGGAAACGGAACCCGCTGGTGGTGTACTCCGCCGACTTCCGCGACCTCTTCCGCGACTTGAAACGCGGGTACCTCGCCCGCCTGGCGAAAAAGTGGGTGAACGCGGTCTGCAAGTGCCGCAGCGTCTGCTGCAGCGGCACCGACGACACATCGTTCAGGAACGCCAACTCCTCGGTCTTCTTCCACGCCGTCAGCATCGCGGAGGTGGCGTTGTAGTTGACCCGCTCCTGGCGCGCCCACGCCTGTGTGCGGGCGTCGAGCGCCAGGTTGTAGACCTTCCGCACGCACCCGAACGTGCGCGACAGCTCCGCTGCCTGCGCATCACTGGGATAGAAGCGGTACTTGAACGCCCGCTTCACATGGTTCGCGGCCACGCCCACAAACTAACCAGCCGGCAGGTCAACATCAAACCTGCGGGTCAGGGGGACTGCGATCCGCCTGGCGGCGCATCCCAGATCCGTGCCCTGCTCCGCAGGGATCTCGTTTCCTCCCCCGACTAAAGGCGAGGGTATCCACGAAAGGATTTCCGATGACCCGGGTACTGGTCGTAGAGGACGACCCCCAACTCGTACGGGCGCTCGTGATCAACATGCAGGCACGGCAGTACGGAGTCGACGCGGCCCCCGACGGCGCCACCGCGCTCCGGCTCGCCGCCGCCCGCCAGCCCGATGTGGTCCTCCTCGATCTGGGGCTGCCGGACATGGACGGCACGGACGTCATCAAGGCCCTGCGCGGCTGGACCAAGGTCCCGATCCTGGTGCTGTCCGCCCGCCGGGCCTCCGACGAGAAGATCGCCGCGCTCGACGCGGGCGCCGACGACTACATCACCAAGCCGTTCAGCATGGACGAACTCCTGGCCCGGCTGCGCGCCGCGGTCCGCCGCACGGCAACCGTGCCGCTCACTCCCGAGACGACGCTGGTCACCACGGACGACTTCACCATCGATCTGCTGGCCAAGAAGGCCATCCGGGCCGGCCGCGATGTGCGCCTCACACCCACTGAGTGGCATCTGCTGGAAATCCTGGTCTGCAACCCCGGCCGGCTCATCACACAGAGGCACCTGCTGCAGGAGGTGTGGGGTGCTTCGCAGAGCAACAAGACCAACTATCTGCGTGTGTACATGGCCCAGCTGCGGCGCAAGTTGGAGGCGGACCCGGCGCACCCCCGCTACCTGATCACCGAACCTGGCATGGGCTACCGCTTCGAGAGCTGACCCGCTCCCGACCGTTCTGCCCGCATACGACGTAGAGACGAGACCATGGCACGCGGCAAGTTCCGGATATACCTCGGCGCGGCACCGGGCGTCGGCAAGACGTACGCGATGCTGTCCGAGGCGCACCGCCGTGTCGAGCGGGGCACCGACTGTGTGGTCGCCTTCCTGGAACACCACAACCGGCCCCGCACCGAAGTCATGCTCCACGGCCTGGAGCAGATCCCCCGCAAAGAGCTGGAGTACCGGGGGAGCGTCTTCACCGAGATGGATGTCGACGCGGTCCTGGCCCGGCACCCCCAGGTCGCTCTCGTCGACGAACTCGCCCACACCAACATCCCCGGCTCCCGCAACGCCAAGCGCTGGCAGGACGTCGAGGAGCTGCTCGCGGCCGGGATCGACGTCGTCTCGACGGTCAACATCCAGCATCTGGAATCGCTGGGGGACACCGTCGAGTCGATCACCGGGGTGCGGCAGCAGGAGACCGTCCCCGACGAGGTCGTCCGGCGGGCGGACCAGATCGAGCTGGTCGACATGTCACCGCAGGCGCTGCGCCGGCGGATGGCGCACGGCAACATCTACAAGGCCGACAAGGTCGACGCGGCCCTGTCCAACTATTTCCGCCCGGGCAATCTGACCGCGTTGCGCGAGCTGGCCCTGCTCTGGGTGGCCGACCGGGTCGACGCGTATCTGACCGAGTACCGCAGCGAACACCGGGTGTCGAAGATCTGGGGCTCGCGGGAGCGGATCGTCGTCGGCCTGACCGGTGGCCCCGAGGGCCGCACGCTGATCCGCCGCGCTGCCCGGCTCGCCGAGAAGGGCGCCGGGGGCGAGGTGCTGGCCGTCTACATCGCCCGCAGCGACGGACTGACCAACGCCTCGCCCAAGGAGCTGGCCGTCCAGCGCACCCTGGTGGAGGACCTGGGCGGCACCTTCCACCACGTCATCGGCGACGACGTCCCGTCGGCTCTGCTGGACTTCGCGCGGGGGGTCAACGCCACCCAGATAGTCCTCGGCGTCTCGCGGCGCAGGGGATGGCAGTACGTCTTCGGGCCCGGTGTCGGCGCCACGGTCGCCCGGGAGTCGGGCCCCGACCTCGACGTCCACCTGATCACCCACGACGAGGCCGGCAAGGGCCGCGGGCTGCCGGTCGCGCGAGGTGCGCGGCTCGGTCGTCCGCGGATCATCTGGGGCTGGCTGGCCGGGGTGGTCGGCCCGACGCTGCTCACGCTGCTGCTCACCAACGTCGACGCCGAACTCGGCCTCGCCAACGACATGCTGCTCTTCCTGACGTTGACCGTGGCGGCGGCCCTGCTCGGCGGCCTGCTCCCGGCGCTGGCCTCGGCGGCCTTCGGGTCGTTGCTGCTGAACTACTACTTCACCCCGCCCCTGCACCGCCTCACCATCGCCGATCCCAGGAACATCGTCGCCCTCGTGGTCTTCTTCGGCGTGGCGGTATCGGTGGCCTCCGTGGTGGACCTGGCCGCCCGTCGTACGCATCAGGCGGCCCGGCTGCGGGCCGAGTCGGAGATCCTCTCCTTCCTGGCGGGCAGCGTGCTGCGCGGCGAGACCAGTCTGGAGGCCCTGCTGGAGCGGATGCGGGAGACCTTCGGCATGCAGTCGGTCGCCCTGCTGGAGCGGGAGAGCGAGGTGGCCCCGTGGACCTGCGCGGGCAGCGTGGGCCCACAGCCCTGCCAGTACCCCGAAGACGCGGACGTGGACATGCCGGTCGGCGACCACATGGCGCTCGCGCTGTCCGGCCGAGTGCTGCCCGCCTCCGACCGCCGGGTCCTCGCCGCGTTCGCCGCCCAGGCCGCCGTGGTCCTGGACCGCCAGCGCCTGCAGTCCGAGGCCGACCAGGCCAAGGAGCTCGCCGAGGGCAACCGCATCCGCACCGCCCTGCTCGCCGCCGTCAGCCACGACCTGCGCACCCCGCTCGCCGGGATCAAAGCCGCCGTCTCCTCCCTGCGATCGGACGACGTGGCCTGGTCCGAGGAGGACCAGGCCGAACTCCTGGAGGCCATCGAGGAGGGCGCCGACCGACTCGACCACCTGGTGGGCAACCTGCTCGACATGTCCCGTCTCCAGACCGGCACCGTCGCCCCGCTGATCCGCGAGATCGACCTCGACGAGGTGGTGCCCATGGCCCTGGGCGGCGTACCTCAGGCCAGCGTGGAGCTGGACATCCCGGAGACCCTGCCGATGGTCGCCGTCGATCCGGGCCTGCTGGAGCGGGCGGTGGCCAACCTGGTCGAGAACGCGGTCAAGTACAGCCCCGCCGACGAGTGCGTCCTGGTGGCTGCCAGCGCCATGGCAGACCGGGTGGAGGTGCGGGTGGTGGACCGCGGCCCGGGCGTCCCGGACGAGGCCAAGGACCGCATCTTCGAGCCGTTCCAGCGCTACGGCGACGCCCCGCGCGGCGCCGGCGTGGGCCTCGGCCTCGCGGTCGCCCGCGGCTTCGCCGAAGCCGTGGGCGGCACCCTCGACGCCGAGGACACCCCGGGCGGCGGCCTCACCATGGTCCTCACCGTCGCGGCCGCGTCCGACCGCCGACCGCTCCCACCCGGCCTTCCGGCGACCGCCACCTCCTAGACCGTAGGGATTCGCCACCTCCTGGACCGTATGGATTGCGGAACGCTGCAGAAGAGCCGTGCCCCGCACAGTGCCCAAGCGGTCGCCTGGCCGGCCTCCGTGTCACCTACCGGACTCTGGCGTGTCGGCGTGTTCGGGGTCCCACCGGCGATCGTACGCGGCGATCTGCGGGTGCTCGCGCCAGTGTGTCAGCGCCGTGAGCAGCTCCCGCCAAGTCCGTTCACCGGAGAGGAGTTCGGCAGCGGAACGCTGGGTCCGTTGAATGGCGGCGGCATCGATGTCGGCGAGCGGAAGCCGGCTGAGGGACCGGAGGCGTCCGTCCCACAGCCGCCACACGGTGACGATGTCGTCGGAGTCGGCGGTGACGATGGTGCTGCCGCCCGCGGTGGCCGAGAGGCGATTGATGGGGTTCTGGTTCTCGTCGGCCAGGATTCCCTCAACGCCGCCGCCCGGTAGCCGCCACAGTTCGACTCCGCGTCCTCCCGGGCCGAATCCGGCGAGGAGTTCCCCGCCGCCGAGTGTGCGCCACTTCGATGGCTTCGAGCCCTGAAAGGGAATGAGGCGGTCTTCGGTCCCCTCGGGCAACCGCCAGGTGTGAATGCCGTTCAACACGCCGGCGGCCAGCAGCGAGCCATCGGGAGTTGCCACGGCTTCCCCGATCACGGTGCCGATCGTCTTCGGCTTCCGACCGTGCGCGGCGACATCCCACACTTTGACCAGACCGCCGCCGGTGCCGACGGCGACGAGTGTTCCCCGGTCCGACACCATCACCTCCGGGACGAGTTCCCCGAAGTGCACCCTGTCGATGAGGGCACGGTCAGCCAGCCGCCACAGCAGGATGGTTCCGTCGGTATGCGCCGAGGCCAGTAGCCTGCCGTTGCGCGACGTGGCCAGGCGGTTCACCGCCCGGTCGGAGCCGACCAGAGTTCCGGCCGGTGCGCCCGACGGCAGGGGCCACAGATTGATCCGGCCGCCCCGGTCGCCGACGACGAGGAACTGCCCATCCTCGGTGATCAGCATCGCGTTGGGGGAGTCCAGATGCCCACGAATGACTCCGGCCGGCTTCCCGGAGACAAGCTGCCACAAGGACGCGGCCTCCTCGACGCCACCCGGTGCAGAGATCGGCCAAGGCCGATGGACACGGTGCTCCACGGCAAGGAGCTTGCTGTCCGGTGTCACAGCCAGCCGCCACCCGGTGGCCTTGTCGCGGGGGATGGTGCCTTGCGCCACGGCCGAGGGCAGCGCCCACAGGCCCACCCCGCGATCGGTCCCGACACACACGCGGGAGCCGTCCGGCGTCACCGCCAGGTTCCGCACGCTGCCCTCGACTCCGGACAACCGGGTGCCTTCGGCCGGAACCCATCCGGAGCCCAGTACCGCCCGGCTCGCGCGGGTAAGGGCGCTCAACTCGGCGAACGCGCGCCGCTCCACGGGGTCGGCGGGTGTCCACTCGGCCTCGTCGAGCATGCGCAGCATCCGCGCTCCCCACGCCGGCGGTGCCGCGAACACCAGCCGCCACAAGGACTCCCACCGCCCGGTCGCGCCGAGAATGCCGACGATGGCCGACCAGTCCCGATCGGTCACCACGGCAAACTGTCCGGACGGCCGTCCGCCCACGACCGCCCACACCCATTCCAGGCAGGTCTCGGCGCGGGCGCGTTCGGCCAGGCGGAAGCGGAGCATGTCGTCGCCGCGGTCGTGCACCTCGCGCAGCGCCGCCCCCGTCGCGTCGAGCCTGCGGTATCGCTCGACGTCGCCGGTCAGGAACGAGACCACCGCGTCACGGGGACCATCCGAATGCCGGTAGCCGGCCGCCTCGACCAGACGAGTGAGCCACGGATCGCCTGTCTCCAACAGCGCATCGCAGGCCGCGTCCACCAGCGTCTGCTCGGCAAGGCCGGTGAACGCCGTCCGCGCGAGGTCCACGACCTTGTCGTCCCGGTGAGAGACCAAGAGGGACACGGCAATCCCCGCGAGAGCCCGGACCGAGACCGGCGTTCGAAGCTTTGCGAGCCGCCGCACGGCCCGTCGGCGCTCCCACCAGCCGCCCGACTTCACCCGCTCGACGAGAACCCCGACAGTGTCCATCCCGCTCCGTCAACTCGCTGGAGACCGAACCCACATCACTGACGCTATGGCCAGGTCTCGGGGACCGGTCCCTACGACAGCCGGGCGATGGCCCTGGGTGCCCCAGAGACCGTGTGGGTGATGAGGGTGTTGCGGGCACGCCGTCAACGCTCCTGACCGCTCAGAGCGCGGTGCCCGTCTCCTCGGCCAGCGTTTGCAGGAGGCGGTCCTGGAACGCCTCGTCGTGGACGGCGCGGTGCGGTTGCAGCCGCTCGCGGTGGTACCAGTACCCGCCGGTGGTCAGGGCCTGGGGTTCGTCGCTGGAAGCGAGCCATTCCTGCGTCCGATGGCCGAGCTCCAGGTCGTCCGGGGCGCCCGGTCCGCCCATCCTCGTCGGTACCCAGCCCGGATCGACCGCATTGCTCAACACCTCTGGGCGCAGGCGAGCCATCGCGGCGGCCAGCGTCGTGACGAACAGTTTGCTGTCCGAGTAGGAGCCTGCGCTCTTGCCCCGCCAGTCGACCCCGTCGAGCGAGGGCTGCCCACCGAAATGCGAGCCGCTGCTGAGGTACACCAGTCGGCGCGGCCCGCGCAGCAGGACCGTCAGCAGGTACGGCGCGACGATGTTGACCGGCATGACCGCCGGTCCGCTCCACACGCCCGCGTTGTGGATGACGGCGTCGAGCGGCTGCGCGTCGTTCAGCTCGGTGGCGATGCGCCGTACGGCGTCGCGTTCCGTGAAGTCGCCCACCACGAGGTACGCCCCACGGCCGACCAGCGTGTCGAGGCCCGCAGCACGCTGCTGGCTCCGGGCGTGCGCCACCACGTCGTGTCCGGCGGACAGCAGCGCATCGGCCGCGGCCCGGCCCAGGCCGTCCGCGGAACCGGTCACCAGGATCCGGCTCACGATCGCACCATCCCTTCGATGCACGAGGCCCCGGCGGGCGCCACGGCTCCGAGCCTGAGTCCCGCGCACACCGTCGCCGGGAGCGTGGTCACGCCGAGAGGCGCTGTGACGGTTGCTTTGTCCCGTCGGTCGACGCGGAGGTTGCCGACGAGGCTCATGACTGGTTCTCGCATGGGGAGAGTGTCCTTCCGTTCGTGATCGCTGCCCAGGGCTCGCCAAGAGGGGAGGAGCTCGACGGCTCCTCCTCGCAGCTCAGGCCGAGAAGACCTGCTTCGCGACGGTGATCGCCGTCATGGCCTTGGGCCAGCCGGCGTAGAACGCGAGGTGTGTGATGGCCTCGATGAGCTCGGTCTCGGTGACGCCGTTCTCCTTGGCCCGCCCGAGGTGGAAGCGCAGCTGGTCGGCATCGCCGCCCGCGATCAGGGCTGCCACGGTGATCAGGCTGCGGTCGCGGGCGGCCAGCTCGGTGCGATTCCACACGTCCTCGAACAGGACGTCGTCGGTCAGCTCGGCGAGTTTCGGAGCGAAGTCGCCGAGCATGCGGCGTCCGCCGCCGATCTGCTTGGACTGGTCGGTCATCTCGGTCATCGAAATCCTTTCGTCGCCCCCGGGGCACAGCCGACGGAACTCGTGCTGAATCGGGGGCCGTTGCGGTGTCAGCGGCTGCGGGGGCGGTTGTACTGCTCGTCGGTCACCGGCTCGTTCCAGATGGTTTCCTCGCTGCCGTCGTTCTTGCCCTCCCACATGGCGATGTGCTCCATGAAGCGGTCGGGGGTGGCGCCGTGCCAGTGCTCCTCGTTCGGAGGGCAGGTGACGGTCTCGCCGGGGTGCGCTTCGAAGACGGTGCCGTCGCGGGTGCCGATCAGGGCGGTGCCGGAGACGACATGCAGGGTCTGCCCCAGCACGTGCGAGTGCCAGTGGGTACGGGCGCCCGGGGAGAAGCGGACCAGGTTGGCACGCATCCGGGACGGCTCCTTGCCCGCGTAGATCACGTCGAACCAGACGTCGCCGGTGAACCAGTCCGCGGGAGCCTTGACAGTGGCCTGTTGCTTGACGAATTCCATGGTGTCTCTCTCAGAAGTGCAGGGATGTGGGATGGATCAGGCGGCGTCGGTGTGGGTGAGGCCGAGCCCGGCGCGGGAGGTGTCGTCCTGGGCGAGGAGCTCCTGGGCTTTTGCCCCGACGGCTGCGCGGCAGTCGTCGCCTGCCACGAACCGCAGCGAGGGCTGGTCCTGGCCTGCGACCTTCAGCAGGGCGGCGGCGAGCTGGGCCGGGTCGCCGGCATGCTGGCCGTTTCATGGATCGCCAGGTCTTCATCGTGGCTGCGGTGCGCTCGGCGTAGTCGTCGATGGAGAGCTCCGCCCAGGTGGTGGAGGTGTCGTCCAGCAACCCGGTGCGGAAGAAGCCCGGCTCGACGATCGTGGTGCGGATGCCGAACGACTCGACGTCGTGGCGCAGGGACTCCATGAAGCCCTCGATGCCGAACTTGGCCGCCGAGTAGGCGACGCAGAAGCCGACGCCGACCACCTCCGCCAAGTCGCCAAGGAGGAGATCGTGATGACGTGCCCGGACCGTTGCTTGCGCATGACCGGCAGGACAGCGCGAGTGACGTGTTCCTCGGAGAACCCGGCGGAGAAGTCAGCGGCGTTGTTGATCAGGGCGTCGATCCGGCCGAAGCGGTCTACGGCCGTCTCGGCGGCGCCCGGGTCCGTGATGTCCAGGGCGGCGGCCAGCAGGTTGTCCTGCTCGCCGCCCAGCACCTCAGCGACGCGCTCAGGACGGCGGCTGGTGGCCACGACCTGGTGACCGGCGGAAAGGACCTGGCGGGCGATGTCCGCGCCCAGCCCGCATCCGGCGCCGGTGACGAAAAGGACCTTGCTCATGATGGGGGAGTGCTCCAAGCGGATGATGAATGCGGGACTGAGGAGAGGGCCAGATGACCTGGACACGGGCCTTGGCGCGAGCTCTCTCAGCTCCTGGGGCCAACCCTTCGGCAGGCCAACAACTCCTCGGTCGGGAAAGCCGCGGACCCGCTTGTGACAGTCTGTGCCGGACCGGGCCCTCCGGCAGCTGCCGCAACCCCGGACACTGAGAGGTGTCCGGTCCCCGACCGCCGCCACAGTCGATGAAACCGCAGCTCGAAGAGGTGAGGAAGTGTCGGTCGTTCCCGGTACTGACAGGGCCCCCTCACCTATGCGGTCCGGCTTAGCCTGGTACCGCGTGAGTACCGAGAGCGACATCCGCGAGTTCCTGGCCAGCCGACAGCCGGTCCGCACGATCGCCTTCGTCCATCGGTCACGGGTGAACGGCCTCTGGGAGGGGCCGCGCCGCATCATCGCGGTCTGTGCGGCCATGCAGAACGCCCAGCGCAGGCGGCGGTGGTATCGCTTGGGCCGGTGGTTGTTGCCGGTGGTTGTTGCCGGTGCGGCAGCCGGCGTCACGCGGCACCGGGGCGAGGCCCGCGTGAGGCCAGACGGCCGGCGCTCACGTAACCGGACAAGTCGCCGACGATCGCGACCAGCTCAGCGCTGAGGATCGGCCCCATGCCGGGGAGCGAGGGTTCCGTGTAGTCGCCGGCGGAGGAGCGGTGTTGCGTCGAAATTCAGCAGTCGTGGTTCCGAAGTGTCCGTTCGCCCGTGATCACGGTCGCGGGCGATTTTGCTTTCTCAGTGTTCCTCCGGGCCAGGCGATCACCTCCGGATTCGACCATGCGAGTCCGTTCCGAGCTGTCTTGAAGGAGAAGCTATGGCTACCGGCACCGTGAAGTGGTTCAACGCTGAGAAAGGCTTCGGTTTCATCGCGCAGGACGGCGGCGGCCCCGACGTCTTCGCCCACTACTCCAACATCGACGCCCAGGGCTTCCGCGAACTGCAGGAGGGCCAGAAAGTCGAGTTCGACATCACTCAGGGGCCAAAGGGCCCGCAGGCCGAGCGCATCCGCCCCCTGTAGCCCCGGCAACACGTTCCCGGAGGCCGGCAAGCGCCTGGCCTGCGGTCGCCCCGTCTCGAAAAGCGAGTGAACGGCAGCGTTCGAGGTGCGATCACTGCTGGTCAGGGGTGCGATGGAATCATGCCGCAGGCCATCGCGAAACTGTCGATCTCCTGGGGTCTGGTGGCGATCCCGGTGACCGTGCATGCCGCGACCGCGCCGCATCCGGTCCCCCTGCACCAGGTCCACACCCGGTGCGGAGGCGGCCGGGTACGGCTGCATCGCTTCTGCGAGCGCGAGGGCGTGGAGGTTCCGTACGACGAAGTGGCGCCGGGCTGGGAGGCCGATGACGGGCGGGTGGTCGTCCTCTCGAATGCCGACCTCGCCGATCTGCCGCTGCCGAACTCGCCCCGGGCGATCGAGGTCCTCGCATTCGTCCCCGCGGACCGGATCGACCCGCTTCTCCTACACAGGCCCTACTACCTCGGGGTCAGGGGCGGCCCGGCCGCCGCGCGTCCCTACGCCCTGCTGCGCGATGCGATGCGCGAAAACGGCCTGGTGGCCGTCGTACGCCTCGCGCTCCGCGGTCGTGAGTCCTTGGCCCTGCTGCGGGTCCGCGAACAAGTGATCACGATGCAGCCTCTGTTGTGGCCCGATGAGCTGCGCCCCACCGAGGACATCGCCGTGCCGCGCACCGAGCCTCCACGCCGCCAGGAGCTGGACATGGCCCGCTCACTCATGGACGCGATGAGTACCGACTTCCGCCTGGAGGAGCAGCATGACGACTACCGGCACGCGGTGGAGCAAGTCGTCGCCGCCCGCCTTGCGGGCTCGAAGCCGCCCCATGCCCACGCCCACGCCCCCGCGCCGGTGACCGGCGCGGTAGTGGATCTGATGGCGGTCCTGGAACAGAGCGTGGAAGAGGTTGAGGAGCGGCGCCGCACCAGCCCGGCCGCGAAGAAAGGGGCGCGGGCGAAGAAGACGGAGAAGGCCAATCCAGCGACGGCACCGGGGAACCGGCCCACCGGCTGATGCGGGAGGCTGCCTTTCGCGTGACCGGGCGGAATGGCCATGGAGCATATCCAGGGACAGCCCGTTACGTAGCTGCCTCACGGGGCTTCCCGCGGTCTTGGTCACCTGGGCGGCCGGCCAGGTGGCGGCTCATCCTCCGGCCCGGTGGCTCCGGCTGCACTCACACGGCTTGGGGCGTGCGACAGCATCACCGCCGTCTGCCAGCGAAGGGAGGCGATCGCCTCGGCCAGCTGGTCACGCAGGCACGCACCCGCATCGAACCCGGCCGCCCGCAGACCATCTGGCCCCACCTGACCGCCCACCTCTGCATCTCTCAAGCGAGCCGGTCCGCAACGACAAGGACCGCAGCAGCCGCAACGATCACCGCTGAGTAGACGACCATCACGGCCCGGCTCCACTCGCCGTCACGCTCGACGCCCGCACCCAGACCCTCCCGCTCGGACTGGGAGCCGGTAAGGCCGAGCAGTGCCGCATGTGACACAGCGTCATCAACGCGAGGATTCACGCCCGGACCAACGCGTGATCAAGACTCTCGACGCAGCGCAACCGCCATCACCACTCATTCAGCCCACACCCGCCCGCCCCTCACCACGACGCATCGCATTGTGTTCCCTACCTGCGCTGAAGCTCGCAGCCGGGGCATCCAGGAGCACCCCCACCACAGTGATGACGGACGCGCTCGTACGGTGTTGGAAGATGCCCGCGAGGCACATGAGGCGGTCGCCGACCAGTTCAGGGCGGATGCGGCCATCGCGCCGCCCGGCCCCTACCGGCACATGCTCGAGCGCCAGGTGGGCGACGTCCAGGAGAGCCTTCAGCGCATCGAGCACCACGTGCGCGAGCTGCGGCCCAGCAGCGGGCTTGTCGGGGCCAGCGTCGATATGGCGCGGTTCGTCTCACGCAGCGCCGTGCGCGCCGCCATGCTTCTGCCGCTGGCCATCGGATCCACGCTCCTGACGGACACGCTGCGCAGGCGGCGGCCGAACGCCGGACGGCTGCTGCTGCGGAACGCCGAAGACGAATACCCAGTCACCGCCCAGGCGCTTGCGACCTGCCGGGCCGGCCAGAGCATCCCACTGTCATCTGAAAGCTCCCCTCGCCCCACACCGAGATCATCACGGCAGGCGAGACACGGGCCCCAGTCCTAAGCACGGCCCAGCCGAGCGGCAGGTTTCTGGTCGTAGGCGCCGGAGTGCAGCAGATCCCAACGCCGCGCGGCAGCGCCGCTCACGTCCCCGACGGTCGCGGCTGCTCCGGCGGAACTGAGCTCTCGGCAACCGCCATCCACTGGTCCAGGTCGGTCTGGGTGAACTCTGCCCACGGTGGGATCCCGGGGAGCTGGTGGAGGAGGTCGTAGGCCTCGGGGATCTGGGCTCCGCGGAGGACCGGGCAGTGGCAGCCGGCGATGACCTCGGCGTTCAGCTGTTGGAAGTCGGTGACGACCGCCCCGAACTTTTGGACGTCCAGCAGGGCGACCCAGGGGGAGACCAGGCTTCCGCCGAAGAACTGGCCGTCGCGGAATTCGTCTGGCGACAGCGCCGCCATTTCGGGCATAGGGGTCGGCACGTTCGTGGCGAAGGTGTCTACGGCCCACAGGACGCTGGCCTTCGGGTCGAAGAGGGCGCGGGTTGTGGGGTTGTCGTACAGGGGCGGTCGCTTGGCGACCAGGGTGCGATCGCCCGCGTCGATCGTGTCGCCGTCGTTCATGAAGCGGCACCGGTTGATGGGAGTCTCCCACTCGTCGGCCATGCGGCCGATGGAGAACCATGTCGTCAGCAGGGTCGCGTTCGGGCATTCCGCGAGGACCGCCAGGAGGTTGCCGGCGTGGTCGCGGTCATCGTGGGTGAGGAAGATCCACCGGACGTCCAGGGGATCCACGATGGACCAGGCTGCCTCCAGCCACTGGGAGCGTACTGCGGGGGCCCCGGTGTCCACGAGGACCGGCTCGGTTCCCCGGATCACCATCGAGTTCATCGGGAAGTGGCCGACCGGCGGGGCCTCAAGGGCCCACGGGATGACGAACGTCTCCTTGGCGATCTTGTACGGCTGCAGAAGGTCGAAACTCTCTATGGTTGTCATCGCTGCTCTCCCTAGGACGGAGTCGCCGCAGCGTCCATGAATCCAGTGCAGCCCCGTGCCGGGCTGTCGTCAAACGGAGAACTCGTGACGGTCGGCTTCGCTGAGTGACGAGGGGTGCGCGGTCGGCGCTGGCCGGTCCCGGGCCGTGCTTGGGCGGGTACGAGAGCACTGGCGCCATACCGGCACGCGGGGCTGATATCGGAGCCGGACGCGTCACCCGGCCGCCGCACCGTGGGCAGCCCGGCCCGGCGGCGGCGCCGACACGTGCAGCACAGGCGACTGCGATCGGCTCAGCTGGATGACGCTCAAGGCCGAAGACGAAAAGCGAGAGCTGAGCATCATGCGGCCCCGACGACAGGATGCCCGGTCGGGATGAAGCGTGTGTCTCCGCGCCGACCGATACAGCGGGGAGTGAATGCCGACGGCATTGACGGGTACGTCGACGACATCGGTACCTACCTCCTCATGGGAGGCACCATGTCTGTCTGGTCGTGGATCCGTGAACACTCGCGGCACAAAGGCGGTGAGCCACCCTCCAGGGCTGGAGACACCGCAGAAGTCGGCTCCGGCAAGCCACAGGACACGGGCGGTGAACCGGAGGCCGACGCACCGGACCAGCACAGCACGACAGGGACGACACCCAACGACACGTTCGTGGGCCGGGTCGCCGGTGACGACCCCGGCTCCCTGGAAACGGGCGCTGAGAAACGCGCTGAATAGCGCGGCCGAACCGGCGGTTGCCCCCCCCAGAGAACCCCCGGGCCCGTTTGCCGCAACCGCTTCGAAGAGGCGCGCCTCGCATTGACGCACCTCGCATTGACGCGCCCCGTGCAGGCGGGCCGCCTGCTCCTCTGCCTGCGTGCGAGATCGTCACCGCGCGGGGAAGGGGCGCTCGTACGTTCAGCGCTTCCACACCTCTGGGCCGCCTTCATGCCATTCGATCAGGCCGGAGTCGGCGACATCCAGTTCGTCCCAGCCGGTCAGGCCGGCGTTCTGCAGGAACACGGTGAGGTCGTGAAGGCTGTACGCGGTGCCGAGGATCCGATCGTCAATTCCCACCTTGCGGCCACCGGTCTCCAATGGCGGGTAGACGATCACGCGGCGCTCGGACATGGCACCAGCCTCACCCACGACGCGTAGCCACGCATCCCGGCTGCGGAGGATTCCTCACAGAAGCAGAGCACCGGGCAGCTGATTCTGTTCAGGAGATCCGATCTCTGAACAGAGTCATGCAGCACCTCCTCGACGCAACAGCCCCAGCGGTGCTGCTCATCACCGAGCCTCGGAGTACCGGCCTCTCCACCAGTTGGACGGCAGTGTGGAGGCTGCGGGGTTTCGGGTGTGGGTGCGCCCCGGAGCATGTGCGGCCGGTCGACGGCGTCGACTACGACCAGGTCGTCACCGAGCGGCTGGAGAAGACGCCGCAGTGGTGGGCGACCCCGACGGTGGACCGTACGACCCGACCCGGCGTCTGGCTGAGCTGCTACCGGGACGTGCGCCGGGATCGAACCAGTAGCACCGGACAAGCACAGGGTCGGGGGAGTCGCCGCAGCGCGCTGACCTGCGGTTTCGCTCACGTCGCCTCCCTTCTCCCTTCCCTGGCAGTGCGCGGGATGTGTGCTCGACGAACAGCCTGCCGATGCGGTGATCTACGCGGCCAAGCCCTGGACGGCCGCCTCGTACGTGGCCGTCGCAGCATTCGAGGCGCCGCCGCCCAACCTTCCTTATCTACTCGAAAACTACTCGAAGTCGTACTGGTGCAGGACGTCTTCGAAGTGTGGGTCGTCCTGGCGGAGCGGAGCCCGGCCGAGCGCCTTGGAGAAATGCAAGGCAGTCATCCACTGCGCCGAGCACGACGCGTACCTGGACGTACATCACTGAGCATCGCCACGCGGCAACAACCGCTTCGGCCGTCGTTGATCAAGAACAAGCTGAGCTGGGCGATGCCCGCGTCGGCCCTGTCCGACAGGACGTGCTCGAGTCCGAAGAGCGGGTGGTCTGAGACATGGAGGCCGAGCATCTCCCGTTCTTGGGCGAGCAGGTAGGCCTTGTCCCACTCGTCCTCGGAGAAGGTGACGTCGAGTCCGAGGACTTACTCGCTGGTCTCCTCCTTGGCCATGCTGCCGACAAGGTCGAACTGCCCCTCGGCCTCCTTGCGCTTGACCGCCACCACGTTGTCGATCATCGGCTCGAAGTGCGCGGTCAGCCCCATGTGGGTGCGCTCCATGCTGTTGAAGGCGCTGGCTTTGACCAGCGATTCCGTGGCGTGCTTGTTGCAGACCACCGCCTGGACGTTCTCAAGGTAGTCGGGGAAGGACGTGTGCTTCCCCTTGGTCCTGCGGCACCGGTGAGCACCTCCCCCTCCCTGCTGGCCCTTCCGGCCGCCCCACCTGGACTGGTGGGCGGCTCGGCGGTCCGCCGAGAGTGTGGTGATCCGTCCCGCCGCGCTCAGGTTCGGATCCTCCACTCAAGGCAGTGGTGGCCCGATTCGTCTTCGTAGGGTGCGGGCCAGTAGTACAGGAAGGAACCGTCAGTCTCCAGAGCGTCGGCCAGGACGCGGAAGAACTCCGTCAGGCTGGTTGCCCACAGGGTCCCGTCCAGATCTCCGGACCCGATGCCCATCTCATACACGTGCCCGTATGAGGGCCCGGGGCGGTGGTCGACGAAGGCGACACCGCCGTCGTTGGGAAGTGCGAACGGCACGCAGCGATGCAGGTTCACAGCCAGCGCGTCCTCCTCCCACAGGTCGGCTTCGATGTTGTCCTTGGCGACGTCCACGAGCACGTCGTACATCATCACGATGTCGTCCACACCACTGAGCCGGTGTCCCGACGGAAGAAACGCACCAGCAGGCAGAAGCCTGCGTGAGCCAGGGACCGCAACAGGTTCAGCGGCTCCATCGTGTTGTTGCAGCAGGGCCTTGAGCTCCGGATGCAGGTCGAAACCGAGCCGTGATTCCAGCTCGATGAGCCGTTCGCGCCCCGCCGGCGCTCGCAAGGTCGCCTGATCGGCGGGTGAGTTCGACCTGAGCCACGACTCAAAACGAGTCCATTCACGATCGAACGCAGGAAGATCCATCTGTGTCATGCGCCGAAAGATAGACGGTCGCACTGACAACGAACTCCCGCACCTCGTTGACCGGTCTGAGCCGTAAGACGCCGCATCCTCTTGTCACCGTGATCAGGGTTGGGCCAGGCGGTCGGAGGCCCTGGGCGGTCATGGCCCGGCAAGAGGCTCAGGGCCTCCGCTCGAGGCCAGACGGTCTGCGCGGGGCACCGCCCTTCCTGAGGCCGCCGCATTACACGTGTCGGACAACCTGATACATCGTGTGGGAGACGGGTGCCGGATGCGGGGCGCTGTTCCAGCCGATTTCCTCGGCGCGCTGCTCGATCGCCTCTCGCGCGGCGTGAGCTGCGGCTTCGTCCTCGAAGAAGGCGATGGACAGTCCGTTGCCCGTGGCAGGATCGACGAGGTGATACGCGCCATGGACACCGGACACGGTGGCGGCGGCCTCCAGCACCCAGTCCCGGTCGTCAGTCGGCATCGGTTCCCACACGGCCACTCTTGCGATCATCGCCGCCTCCTTCTGGTTGCTTTGACAGTCCAGCATGAAGCAACTCGGCGGAGCCCCTGGCCAATGACGCACTCACGCGACGTCGCAGCCGCGGCCTCGGCGAGTGCGGGACCACGCTGGCGCCAGTACCAGCGTCTGAACCCACGGGCGAGGGCTCGGTAGCCTGATATCCGGTAGCTCCTGGACCAAAGTGGTCGCGGCCAACTTGAGATTTGAGCAGGCGTTCGCCACCGTCGGGCTCCCCGGTGGGCTCTGGGGGCGGTGCTGGCACCGTCAGGGCGTTGCGTCCGGCGAAGCGGCGGCCGCTGACTCTTGCGGGCATGCCGGGCGGCGGTGAGCTTCCAGGCTGAGGACAACAGGGTCTCGCGGCTGGTATCGGAGACCGGCGTCGTGACCTGCGGCTTCTTCCGCTGTCCGCTGCCTCGTGGCGTGTCGGACATCGGTCGGAGTCTCAGCTTCGTGTCGCTTCCCCGGCGGTCTGTCCTGATCGGAGCAGACCGCCGGGCTTGTGACCTGGGCTGTCGAGCACCTTCCGAGCCAGCCGCCCGCAGGTCTCCCACCTGTGCGGTTGCCTTGAGAGACGAGCGCAGTGTCGGGTCGGCAGTGCGGGAACGCGTCGACTCCGCGGGCGAGCGGCTGGTCGTGGGGTGTCGGAGCGGAACTCGCGTGATGCCTCGGTCAGCCTCCGGGTGTGTGACCGGCTCGATCGCGCTGTGCGGCCGATGAGCTTTCCCGGGCCCGGGTCGGACGGGCGATCAGCGCAGTCCGGCGAAGAGATCGTTCTCGGGCACGGCGGCGCCGGTGGCGTCCTTGACACGTACGAAGGTCTCTATGCCCATCAGGTCACCGAACCTCTCCTTGCCCATCTTGAGGAAGAAGATGTTCTCGCCCTGACTGGCGTGCGCGGCCAGCGCATCGAACTTCTGGCCGCTGAACGCGGTGGTGTCCACCCACGTGGTGATCTCGTCGTCGGGAAGGCCGATCTCGGCCATCGCGGCGGCCTCGGCAGGATCCGGCTCCGGCATGTCCTCATTGAACTCGCGCATGATCTCCCCGAACCGCCCCATCATCGAGCGGGGCATCGTGGTCCAGTACACCTTCGGTGTCAGCGCGGTCATCTCCAGCGCCGCCATCGTGATGCGGTGGGCCTGGATGTGGTCGGGGTGGCCGTAGAAGCCGTTCTCGTCGTAGGTGACTACCACATCGGGTCGGTAGTGCCGCATGAGTTCCGCAAGTCGGGAGGCGCCTTCCTCCACGGGGGTCTGCCAGAAGGATCCGGGGGCGTCGTTGCTCGGCCAGCCCGTCATCCCGGAGTCGGCGTAGTCCAGCATCTCCAGATCGCTGATCTTCAGGACGTCACAGCTCTCCTCGAGTTCTTGACGGCGTATCGAGGCGACGGCCGCAGGATCGTGTCCGGGGTCGCCCGGCTTGACGCCTCCCGTGCCGTCACCGCAACCGCCGTCGGTACACGTCACGAGAACCGTGCGGATGCCTTCCGCCGCGTACCGCGCGAGGACCCCTCCGGTTCCGGTGGCCTCGTCGTCGGGGTGGGCGTGTACTGCCATGAGCGTCAAGGGCCGGTCAGTCATGAAAAGTCCTCCTGCAAAAATACGTCTTGGTCCGAGTGCGCGGCGGGCGGACCGCGATCCCGGGGCCGGATTCTGGGACCCGGACCCTGGTGGGCGGACGACCTTGTGGTCCCCGTGTTCCCCGTCCGTGCGGCGCCGGTGCCTCGGTGGATGCAACAGTGCCTGCCGGACCGGCTGTTCCCGACGTGGCCGTTTGGCCTTCAGGCATCGGCGTTCCCACGCGAACGAGGTACAGGCGGTACCTGCACGTCTCAGCGCCACGTCGGATCCGGCTTCGATCCGGCACCAGGCCCGAGACCCCGACACGAATTTTAGAGCCTACAGATGTAGGTTCTCGCCGCCCGTGGCATTGCCCGATGCTTCGACCTGCGGCTTCTCGGGGTGTCCCACGACCGGTGGCATGCCTTCTGTCTCACGGTCATGTCATTTACTCGGGCACTGACCACGGTTCCGCAACTAGAGCACCGAGGTGCCTTGTCGAGTCTCAGGGGGAAGCTTGACAATTCGGCGTCGGGTGATGCTTGACGTCTGACCCAAACGATCTCATGCCGCGGAGCGGCTTCGTCTCGCTGTTCGAAAGTCCTTCCCCTGCCCCGTTGGGTGGTCCTCGAAGCGACAGTAGGGTTCCCGCATGGCGGAGGCGGAGATGGCCCGGAGGGCGCCCAGACAGCTCACCGAGATGCGCGATGTGTACGACCTCCTGGAGGAGGTGCGACTACGCCCGGGGATGTGGGTGCGAGGTAGTTCGCTTCAGCATCTGAGTTCCATGCTGTTCGGCTATCACGTGGCGTTGAAGGTTCACGGCGCCGAGGAATTGCTTGACTTCCGGCAGGGCGGCCCGTTCACCGACTGGCTGTGGCCGCGGCTGGGGTATGAGTACGAAAGCTCGCTGGGCTGGGCGGTCGAGATCGAGCGCATGGCCGAGGCCACGAACCGGCCCGCGATCGAGCTGTTCTTTGAGCTGCTCGATGAGTTCCGTGCTGAACAGGGCATGCCGGGGCCTAGCTGGGGCGATCCCGGGAGCGGAAGGGCAGAAAGGATCACCCACCCCGGCTAACGGTGAGCCTGCCGACCGGCAGCCCTGCCCCGCTGCTCGCAACGTCCGCACAGGTCAGACACAGCGACGCACCACAGCTACCCGAGGCAACCCCCGGTTTCAGGGCGCTGAAAGCACCCTGAAACCGCGCTGAATGCACCCTGCCGCAACCTCTGCGCCATGACGACAACGACATCCCGCTCACTCGCCATCGCGGCCAAGGGGCTGGCCAAGGCCTACTGCGACAAGACCGTCCTCGACGGTATCGATCTAGCTGTGCCGACCGGCACCGTCTTCTCGCTGCTCGGCCCGAACGGCGCCGGCAAGACCACCGCCGTGAAGATCCTCTCCACCCTCATCAGGGCAGACGCCGGCGAGCTGCACGTCGGCGGCCACGACCTGGCCGCCGACCCGCAGGCCGTGCGGGCCGCGATCGGTGTCACGGGACAGTTCTCCGCCGTGGACGGGCTGATCACCGGCGAGGAGAACATGCTCCTCATGGCGGACCTGCACCACCTCTCGCGCGGTGAGGGCCGTCGTGCCGCCGCCGAACTGCTGGAGCGCTTCGACCTGGTGGAGGCGGCGAAGAAGCCCGTTTCCACCTACTCCGGCGGCATGAAGCGCCGCCTGGACATCGCCATGACGCTCGTGGGCAGCCCGCGGATCATCTTCCTCGACGAGCCGACCACCGGCCTCGACCCGCGCTCCCGCCACACCATGTGGGGCATCATCCGCGAGCTCGTCTCCGACGGGGTGACCGTCTTCCTCACCACCCAGTATCTGGAGGAGGCGGACGAACTCGCCGACCGCATCGCGGTGCTGAACGACGGCAGGATCGCCGCCGCAGGGAGCGCCGGCGAGCTGAAGCGGCTCATCCCGGGCGGACATGTCCGCCTCCGCTTCACCGACCCGGCCGCCTACCAGTCCGCCGCTGTCGCGCTCCGCGAGGTGACCCGGGACGACGAGGCGCTGTCGTTGCAGATCCCCAGCGACGGCAGCCAGCGTGAGCTGCGTGCCGTCCTCGACTGGCTGGACTCGGCCGGTGTCGAGGCGGACGAGCTGACGGTGCACACGCCCGACCTCGACGACGTGCTCTTCGCCCTGACCGGCGGCACCAACCAGCCCAAGACCAACCAGCCGAAGACCAACCAGCCGAAGACCAACCAGCCCAAGGAGGGCGTCCGATGAGCGCCCTGTCTCTCGCCGTGCGGGACTCGTCCACGATGCTGCGCCGTAATCTGCTGCACGCGCGCCGCTACCCGTCCATGACGCTGAATCTGCTGCTCACGCCGATCATGCTGCTGTTGCTCTTCGTCTACGTCTTCGGGGGCGTGATGAGCGCGGGCATCGGGGGCGGCGGTGCCGACCGTTCGGACTACATCGCCTATCTCGTCCCGGGCCTGCTGCTGATGACCATCGGCAGCACCGTGATCGGGGCCGCGATCTCCGTCTCCATGGACATGACGGAGGGGCCGATCGCGCGTTTTCGCACGATGGCGGTCTACCGCGGGTCCGTGCTGGTCGGGAACGTCGTGGGCAGCGCGCTGCAGGTGCTCGCCAGTCTGGTCCTCGTCGGTGCCATCGCGGTGGCCATCGGCTTCCGGTCCACGGACGCCACCGCCCTGGAGTGGCTGGCGACGTTCGGACTGATCGCACTGTTCACCCTGGCGCGCTCACCTGGATCACGGTCGGGATGGGGATGGCCGGCCCGAATCCCGAGGCCGCCGGCAACATGGCAACGCCGCTGATCCTCCTCCCGCTCATCTCGTCCGCCTTCGTCCCCATCGACGCGATCCCGGGCTGGTTCCAGCCGGTCGCCGAGTACCAACCCTTCACGCCCGCCATCGAGACCCTGCGCGGCCTGCTGCTCGGCACCGGGATCGACCACAACGGGTGGCTCGCGCTGGCCTGGTGTATCGGCCTGACCGCACTGGGCTACCGCTGGTCGACCGCGCTGTTCAACCGCGACCCGCACTAGCCGCCAGGACAGCGCGGGCCGCCTCCCGCAGCTCGCCCCGCTCCAGGGCGGCGTACTCCCGGCCGCCTGGACCGTTTTCCGCGCAACACCCGCAGTCGTTCCGTCAGCGCGATCATCCGCACGGCACGGGCCTCGCCGGAGGCGAGCCCTGCCATGCCGAGCGCGTGGAGCACCGTCCCGAACAGATGGAGATCCATGGGCGAGCCCCCGGGCCGAACACCTCACCATGCGTTGGCAGGCGGGCGGTACGACAGCGGACGGCTGTTGCGTGAGATTCAACGGCGCGGCTACCAGGGCACCAGCCGCAGCGTCCGACGCTGGCTCGAACCGCTCTGTGCAGGCCCCGGCACCAAGAGAGCATGAGGCACCCACGGCCCAGCAAGTCGTCGACTGGCTCACAGCCCACCCTGGCCCAACTTCGACCTGCTCCGATGACACTGGCCGCCGTCACCCGTGGTCTCGCGACGTCAAGGTCAGTCCCCGTCAGCTTCCGCGCAGGCCGTCGTGAATCACTACCCCGACATCCTCGCCGTGATCGCGTGACACGCTCGGCGGGACACGACCTCTGTTTAACGGCCCCCCTGGCTGTGGTGACCAGCTCAGCTCGGGCCTCCTAAATGTCGAGATGTCCATCGGGTCGTTGGTCGCGCCTGCTTCCTAGCGTGCTGTCGCTGGTCATGACGGTGCGAAGCCATGAAGCGCTCATCAGCGTCGGCTGGCGAGCAGTGGAGCTGATGAGCCGCTGAAAGCACGTCAGTGGCTGCCGCAGGTGGTCATGAGCCCTGCCGTTCGTACCCATGACCCGTAGTTTGGCATAGGACAAAACTGCTAGGGTCGATGCCAGGAGGTGATGACGTGCAGATCAAGGGGACTGCCGCGGCTGAGATCGCAGGCAGTGTCCGGGACCTGGTTGCTTCGGGAGAGCTGGCGCCGCGGTCAGTGCTGCCGCCGGTGCGGGCGCTCGCCGCCGAGCTGGGTGTCAACCGGAACACGGTCGCCCTGGCGTACCGGCGGCTTGTCGAGGCCGGGGTGGCCGAGACCCGAGGTCGAGGCGGCACGGTGATCGCGGCGGTGCCGCAGCTGGCCCGTGAAGGTATCGGCGTCGGAGGCGACGCGGTCGACCTGGCCAGCGGCAACCCCGATCCGGAGCTGCTGCCGGACATCCTGGCTGCGGCCAGGGGTGGGCACTACCGCCCTCCCCTGTACGGGGTGCCCGCAGTCGACGCGGGGTTGGCGGCGTGGGCCTCCGCCGACTTCGCCGAGGACATCGAGCAGCCGTTCCGGACGCTGGTGGCGCACGGAGCGGTCGACGCCACCGAACGCCTCCTCAACGCCCACCTCGCCCGCGGCGACACGGTGGCGATCGAGGATCCCTGCTTCCTGGCCAGCATCGGCACGCTGCGGCTGAACGGCTATCGGTCCGCGCCGGTCCAGGTCGACGCGGCCGGCATGCGTCCCGACGCCCTGCGGGTCGCACTGGAGGACGGCGCCCGTGCGGTCGTCTGCACGCCCCGCGCCCACAACCCGACCGGCGCGAGCCTCACCGAGGAACGGGCGGCCAGCCTCCGCGCGGTCCTTGCCGAACACCCTCAGGTCCTGGTGATCGAGGACGACCACTTCTCAGCGGTCTCCGCACGGCCGTACTGCCGAATCACCCCTCCGACCACCGCGCGGTGGGCTCTGGTGCGGTCCGTGTCCAAGTTCCTCGGCCCGGACCTTCGCCTCGCCCTCGCAGCCGCCGACGCCGAGACTGCCGTGCGCCTGGAGGCCCGGTTGAGCGCCGGCACCACATGGGTGAGTCATCTGCTGCAGCACGTCGTCCGCGAATTGCTGTTCGATCCCGGTGTCCTGGAACTCCATGAACGGGCCCGCGAGGCGTACGCACGCCGCAGCGGCCTGCTTGTCGACCGGCTGCACGCCCATGGGATCAAGGTCCCTTACCGGCCCGACGGACTGAATGTATGGGTCGAACTGGACGTCGACGGCCGGTCGGCGGTCGAAGCCCTGGCACAGCGGGGCTGGGCTGTCCGGCCCGGCTACCTCTTCGGCCGTGACCCGTCCACCCATCAGGGCGCCATCCGGGTTACCAGCTCCACCATCAGCGAGCCGCAGGCCGAGGCGTTCGCCGCCGAACTTGCCGCAGTCGTGGCGGAACTGCGTACGACTGGCAGCTGACCATGACCGTTCTCTCTCCCTCGAAGTCCTGCGAAGCCCTGTGAAGTCCCTTGAAGGAGTCATCATGTTCCGCGGCCTGAGCGCCTTCCCCCTCACACCCACTGATGAACACGGCATCGACGAGACGGCATACGCCACGCTCGTCGCTCGCCTCGCAGCAGTCGGCGTGGACTCGATCGGCGCGCTCGGCTCCACCGGTGGCTATGCCTACCTCACCCGGGAACAGCGTGCCCGCGCTGTGAGGATCGCGGTCGAGGCCGCCGATGGCGTGCCGGTCATGGTCGGTGTCGGAGCGCTGCGCACCGCCCATGTCCTGGCGCTGACCGAGGACGCGCAGAAGGCGGGGGCCTCCGGTGTGTTGCTCGCGCCGATGACGTATCAGCCGCTCACCGAGGAAGAAGTGTTCGGCCTGTACGAGGATGTCACCCGCGAGTTGTCCGTGCCGCTGTGCGTGTACGACAACCCTGGCACCACACATGTGAACTTCACCGACGAACTGCACGGCCGGATCGCCCAGTTGCCGAATGTCGGCTCGATCAAGATTCCCGGTGTGCCCGAAGACCCGGCGCAGGCCGAGGCCAGGGTCGACGCACTGCGGACGTTGATCCCGGAGACGGTCACCATCGGCGTGAGCGGCGACTACACGGCCGCCCGAGGTCTGAATGCCGGGTGCGACGCCTGGTACTCGGTCATCGGCGGTACGTTCCCCCAGACCGCGCTCGCTCTCACTCGCGCCGCTCAGAGCGATGACGCTGAACGGGCGCGGGACCTGTCCGACGAACTCGAGCCGCTGTGGGCACTGTTCCGCAGTCACGGCAGCCTGCGTGTCATGTCCGCTGCCGCTTCTCACCTCGGCCTGACGGGGGAGCCGAACCTGCCGCTTCCCCTGCGTGGGCTGGACGAGGCCGCGCGTCAGGACGTCGTCGCCGTGCTGAGCGCCCTCAAGCTCACCGCCTGAGCATGCGCGCCGTGAACCATCGGGTCACCGAGACCGGCGCCAGCGCGGCGAGCGTGTCGACTTCGACGGGTGGCCGCAGGGGCGGCCTGGTGCGCTACGTCGTCGCCGCGGCCCTGGCCCGCACCGCCGACGGGGGAGCGGTCGTCGCCGTCATCCTGCTCGTCACCTCGTCCGGTGGCTCGGGGACGCTCGCAGGTGCGCTCGGCGCGTGCGTCACCGCACCACACCTGCTCGGCCCGTTCGTCGCCCGCCCGTTGGACCTGGCGCGGGACGGACGCAAGGTCATCGCGTCGGCCTGCCTGTTGTACGCCGCCGTGCTCGCCACCGGTGTCCTGACCTACGCCCGTGTGCCCGCCCTGGTCACCGCGCTACTGCTGGCCGTGGCCGGTACCTGCGGCCCTCTGCTGACCGGTGGCATCAGCAGCCGGCTGCCCGCGATCGTCGGACCGGAGACGCGTACCCAGCGGCGGGCGCAGGGCTGGGATGTGGCCACGTACGGCATCGGTGGCACCGTCGGTCCGTCTCTCGTGGCGGCCCTGTCGGGCTGGGCCTCTCCCTCCGCCGCCGCGCTCGCTCTGGCGGGCGGAGCCGGTGTGGCGGCGGGTGGCGTGCTCCTCCTGCCCTACGCCCCTGCGGCCCACGGCGGGGACAGGGCTGCGATCCTCAAGCCGGGGCCCACGCTGGCGCTGATGGCTCGCACCGGCCAACTGCGGCGCACCGTCTACCTGACCATGATCGTCGCGCTCGGTGTTGCCGCACTCCCGATCACCGCAGTGCACATGACCAAAGTGATGGGTATCGACACATCCACCGCAGCGGTGCTGACCGCCGCCTACGGACTCGGCAACCTGGCCGGCTCCGCGGTGGTGATGGTCGTCCCGCTCACCGGCGATCCGGACCGCCTCATGCGCCGTCTCGCCCTGGGGGTCGTCGTCGGCCTCGGCGTGGTCGCCGCGAGCCACGCCTTCCCCCTGTCCGTTGCGGCGTACGGGCTGACAGGTGTCCTCAATGCCCTGTTCTTCGCCGCCACTTTGGCTGCCCGCACCGAGTACGCGCCCGCGGGGGTACGCGCTCAGGTCTTCATGTGGGTGGCGGCCTTGAAGATCACGTCGGGATCCGCGGGTACCGCCCTCGCCGGTTCTCTCACGGGCTTGGACGTCCGTCTTCCTCTGCTCCTCGGCGCCGTCGGGATTTCGGCAGCTGTCCTGGCGGCGACGCTCGAGAAGCGGGCCGACAAGAGCCTCGCAGGTTCACGCTGACCGAGCATGGCGGGCACCTCCCGGGTGCCCGCCGAGCGAGTAGATCCTTTCGTGACGGGCAGTCACAGGCGCGTGTACTTCGCGCTGCCGAAGAACAGCGCAGTCATGGAAGCGGTTGTCGGGACAGCGTGGTGGTGAGTCATCGCCTGCTGGCGCCGGCATCTACGACCGGCTGCACAAGGCAGCCCTCCGAGTGGCCGGGGCCACCGCCGCGTCCAGGATCCGCGTCCACCCGAATCAGATGGCCTCGGCATGGGTCGGCCCAGCGGGGCTGACTGGGCATGAACCGGTCGGCTGGTTCTGCGGTGCACCTAGTGGGCCGACAGCCGCAGCGCCGCGATCCTGGTCGATCCTGGGTGTCGGCCGGGAGCCGCTCAGGGGCAACGGGGCGTCGGTATTGACGGCGAAGTTGAAGATGTCGGGGCGGGCGTAGTGTCCGGCGCTGTCAGCGAAGTACTTGGCGTAGGCGATAGCGCCCAGATCGAGATCGGCGTACACGATGCCGGTGCCGTCTCGGTGGGGCTCCTCGAGCCACTTGCCATCAGGACCGATGAAGCCGCAGAGACCGCCGCCGAGTGTAGGCACGTCGCCCTCACGCTGCACGTCGAGTTTGTCGATGATTTCCTGGGTGATCGCACCCTGCACCACGATGACGTAACACTGGTTGCGGATCGCATAAGCGCTGGCCAACGTGGTCGTGTAATGATCGAAGGAGCCGGCGTTGGGATCAGCGTGGGTGGCGTTGATCGCCGGCCACGCTGCGACATGGATCTGTTCGCCCAAAGCGGCCAGTGCGTAGGCGCTGAGATCCATGCTGTGCTCGAAGCAGATCAGACCGCCGAGTTTGCCGAAACCGGTGTCGATGACGAAGACATCGCGACTGTCGCCCCGACCCCAGACGGTCCGTTCTGCATTCGTCGGCACCAGCTTGCGGTGGCGCGAGACCAGTCGACCCTGCGGTGAGTAGTAGGCGAGGGTGTTGTACAGGGTGCCACCATCCTTTTCGTCCATACCCATCACCACCCACACCCCGGCACGTTTGGCCGCGTCCGCGATCGCGTCCGACGCTGCACTGGGCAGTTCGACGCTGTTGTGAAAAAGCTGCGCGAACAGTGGGGCGGCGTACTTTGCGGTGTGAGACCAAACCCAGTATGGGTACCCGGGCAGGTAAGTTTCGGGAAAGGCCACCAGCTGGGCGCCGTTCGCGCCGGCTTCGGCGATGAAGCCGCGAGCCTGTTCCACGCCCGCCTCAAGATCCAGGAAGGGCGCGGCGGCGTGAACCGCGGCCGCCTTGACGATGAATTGTTCGCTCATGCGGCGGACGCTAGGAGCACGACCCGGCAGTGTTTTGGATATCCGTGCAGAGGCGCACGAGAGGCAACCGCTACTGGACTTCCCGCCCTGCCCCCTCCTAGGATGCGCCATCCCACGAAGGTTTCGAAGAGGGTGACGACTCACGCCAGGCCGCCGTGTGGCCGCTGTCGCCCCCGTTACCCGGACTTCCCGGGGGCTGAGGTGAGGCTGCCATGGTGAGATTGACGATCTCGGCCGGTCCCTCGAGCGGAGGGACCGGGCCGGCCTGGGACAGATTCGACTCCGGCACCGTGGCAGCACCGCTTCGCAACCAGATATGGGGCCGGATGACGGCCCATTACCTGGTACCTCTGGAGCTGCATGCGCGTGGCGACTCGATCCTGGGTTCGCTCGCCGGACGAACGTCGGGATCGGTGAACTTCGCCAATTTGCGAGCCACCGCGCACTGGGGTGTACGCACCGTAGGATCGGCCGCTGACGGCGTGGGCGCGGGGCGCTACAAACTCGCCATGGGCGTCGAGGGACGCGTCACCGTCGAGCAGTATGGCCGTGAAGCCATCCTTCTCCCCGGACAGCTGGCCATCTACGACACCTCCGACGACTACCGCGTCGGCAGCAGTCAGCGCTTCGGAGTACTGATCACGATGATCCGCGCCGATGTGCTGGATCTGCCCCCGGCACGCGTTGCCGCCCTGTCCGCCACCACGCTGCCCGAGGATTGCGCAGCCGCGCTCAAGCCGCTGATCCTTGACCCGCTGCACGACGACAGCCGACTGGAGCCCGCCCTGGCGGCGATCAGTCAGACGCTGAGGCGAACCGCACCTTCGGTCCGTCGATCGATTCGGGACCACGACCTGGCTGGCGAAGCGCTCGAGGTCATTGAGGAACGGCTAGCCGATGCCCGGCTCAGTCCCGGTTTCCTCGCGGCCAGGCTGGGAGTTTCGCGCCGTCGGCTCTACCAGGCTTGTGCCGCAGAAATCGGACCGGTCGCGGGGTACATCCGGAGCCGGCGACTGGAGACCGCACGGGAGTTGCTTGGATCACCTGAGCTCGCGGGACACACCGTGGCAGAAGTCGCTGCCGATGTGGGCTTCCCGGATGACGCCCACTTCAACAGACTGTTCGCGGGCGAGTACGGCGTCCCCCCAGGTCGCTACCGAACCATCGCACTCGGATCCTGACCGACAGATCCGGGCAGACCAGACCAAACGGTCGGCCATGCTCGTCGCGCATGACGGCCTCGCGGACAGCTTCGTAGCGCCCACGGCTGGGCTCGGCGCATGGCCACGCAGGCGCCCGGCGTCCGCCGAAGCCCTGCCCCAGCTCCTGCTGCTCCTCGATGACTGGTCAGCTGTTGCGCAGCGACCCCGGACTGCCCGCCGCGTATCTGGCAAGGGATGGATGTGAACCGGTAATCACATCGAGGATGAGGCAAGGTTCACATGTGGCCACATCGCTCGCCAGGACTTGTGTGCGCACCTCTTTGCGGCGGCAGGCCCGGGGGTCAGCTGCCTTCCGGGGCGTCGAGGAGGTAGGAGACGACCGCTGTCTGAAGGTGGCTGCGCAGTTCGTTCCAGGGAAGTGGGCGGTCGGACTCCAGGAATTCGCCCTGCGTCACGCGGTGGGCGATCGAGGCGTAGATCAGGCGGTAGGCGAAGTCGAGCGCGGCCTCGGAGTCCGCATGTGCGATGGGGGTGTGGCGCAGTGTCTCGGCGAAGTGGCGGTTGCCCTCGATGCTGACGCGGGAGCCCTCGATCCGTACCGCTTCGTGCCGGGTGCCGAGCAGCAGGAAGACGCGCAGCAGGGCTTCATGCGCCTGGAACGCGTCGGTGACCGCACCGACCGCCTCGGCGACGGTCACGGCCGGATCGCGCAGGATCCGCAGCCGCTCCGGGGACATGTGTTCCATGATCTCGGCCTGGAGGTTGTCGGTGAAGGCGCGCTGGATGGCCACTAGGAGTCCTTCCTTGTCACCGAACCGGCGGTAAATGCTGCCGACCGCCATGCCGGCCCGCTCGGCGACCGCGGCCACGGTCAGCGCGTCCACTCCGCCCTCTTCGAGCAGCGCGTACCCGGCCTGCATGAGGTCCTGCTGCGAACGGCGACTGCCTTCCCGGAGGGCGGCAGGTCTGCGGGTGGGGGACTCGGTCATCTGCGCAGTTTATCGGCCGGGCCCTTGACGTCCATGTTGCCGTTGTGTGAATCTCGCTTCACTCGAAGTGTGAATCCTGATTCACGCAAGCTGTGGCGGACACCGCACGGTCGCGCCCCAGCCTTTCTCTTCCCACCACGACCCCTCGCAACGGCGCGGGGCTGTCTCTGGAGGCGTCTGATGGCTCCGCACTATGACATCGCCGTCGTCGGCTACGGTCCGACCGGACTCGCCGCGGCGTCCCTGCTCGGTCGGCTCGGCCACCGGGTGGTGGTCTGCGAACGCTGGCCGACCCTGTACGGGCTGCCCCGGCTCACCCACGTCGACGACGAGACCGCCCGCACCATCCAGGCGGCCGGCGATGTCGACGAGGCGCTGCGCGACTCGTCGATGTGTCAGTACCTGTGGGTCAACGGCAAGGGCGAGACCCTGGTGAACATCCCGGCGAACCCCAGTGGCCCGATGGGGTATCCGGATCACATCTCCATGTACCAGCCGGACGTGGAGAGCGCGATCGACAAGCGGCTGCGCGGCTACGGCACGGTCGACGTCCGTCAGGGCTGGGCGGTCACCGGCCTCGACCAGGACGACGACGGCGTGACGCTGCGCCTGCGCGGCTGGAACGCCGACGCCTACGCCGCCGACGGGCCGCACGCAGACGTCCGAGCCCGCTATCTGATCGCCGCCGACGGCAGCCGCAGCGAAGTGCGCGAAATGCTCGGCGTGGAGCGCCAGGACTTCGGCTTCAACGAGCAGTGGGTCAACGTCGACGCCGAGTGGCTGCGTCCCCAGCCGCCGGAGTTCGCGTACGGCACCCAGTACTGCGATCCCGCGCGCGGGCACATGACCATCAACATCGGCCACACCCGTCAGCGCTTCGAGTTCGCCCTGCTGCCGGGCGAGACCCGCGAGGAGATGACCGCCCCGGAGGCCGCCTGGCGGCTCCTGCGCGAGTACCACGACCTGGGCCCGGACGATGTGCGGATCACCCGGCAACTGGTCTACGGCTTCGAGGCCCGCATCGCCAACCGCTGGCGCACCGGCCGGGTCTTCCTGGCCGGCGACGCCGCCCACACCATGCCGCCGTACCTCGGCCAGGGCGCCTGCAGCGGCCTGCGCGACGCCACCAACCTTGCGTGGAAACTGCACCTCGTGCTCGGCGGCCAGGCACCGGACGCGCTCCTGAACACCTACGAGAGCGAGCGCCGCCCGCACGTCACGGCCCTCACCCACGCCGCGATCGGCCTCGGCAAGGTCGCCAACATGCATGACACCGAGGCAGCGGCTGCCCGGGACGCGGCCTTCTTCGCCGGGAAGGTGCCCCCGCCGCCCCCGTTCCCACCCCTTACCCACGGAGTGCTGCGCCCGGGCACGGACGCGCCGGCCGGCACCCTCACCCCGCAGGGCCGTATCCGTCTGCCCGACGGCCGCACCGGACGCCTCGACGACCTGACCGGATACGGGTTCACCCTGGTCGCGGCCGAGGATCCGGCCGCCGCCCTCGGCCCGGAGCGGCTCGCGCGGCTGGAGCGTCTGGGCTGCGCCGTGGTCGCCCTCGACACGGTCGACGACCTCGAGGGACGCCACCGTGAGTACCTCCACCTGCTCGGCGCGGTCGCGTATCTGGCGCGCCCCGACTTCGTCCTGTTCGGCACCGCCGTCGACAGCACCGACATCGGCGCGCTCGTGGACGCCCTCGACACCGCGCTGACCGCACCCGTGAAGGTGATGGCATGACCGAGAAGCCGGAAACGTCGACGCTGTCGCCACTGGTCGCCGCCCAGCACCGGGCCATGCCCTTCACCAGGCTCACCGACTGTGGCATGGATCCAAGCGACGCCCGCCGCCTGCTCGCCGACACCGCGGCCGGGACCCCGTGGCCGGACGCCGCCGCGGCCCTTGCGGAGGCGCAGCTCGAACGCGCCCGGCGCGCGGAGGATTCGGGACATCGCACGACCGCCCGGCAGGCATACCGGTTCGCCGCCGGGGCCCTGATGTTCGCGCAGATGGCGCATCAGACCGACACCGCGGAGAAGCGGGAGCTTTACGCCCGGCACACGGCCGCGGTCGCCGCTCTCGCGGCCGGGGTGGAGCGCGTGGAGATCCCGCACCGCGACGGCGTGCTCGGCGGCTGGCTGTGCCTGCCGGCCGGCACGCCCCGGGCCACCGTGATCGCGTGGGGTGGGCTCAGCAGCTGGGGCGCTGCGTATCTGCCGGTAGCTGACGCCTACACGGCGCGCGGCCTGGCCTGTCTGCTCGTCGAAGGGCCCGGCCAAGGCGAGTCACGGCTGAGCCACGGGCTGTACGTCGACGAACGCGTCACCGACGGCTTCGCCCGCTTCGTCGACCTGGTCGAGGCCGATCCCCGCCTCGGCGGCCCGATCGGCGTCCAGGGCATCAGTTTCGGCGGTCTGTTCGCCGCCCATCTGGCCGCCGCGGACTCGCGCGTCGCCGCGGTGGTCGTCAACGGTGCTCCGGCGACACCGACGGTCCCCGAATTCCGTACCGCCCGCGAGCAGCTGTCCGCCGTGGTCGGCACGGACGAGCTGGGCCGGGTGATCGAGGTCATGGACGGCCTGCGCTTCGACCCGGACAAGCACCGCATCACCTGCCCACTGCTCCTGCTGCACGGCAGCCAGGACCCTCTGGTCCGCTACGAGGACCAGGAGCCCTTCCTGCGCGCCGCCGACCCTGCCACCGCCACGGTGCGGATCTGGCCCGACGGCGAGCACACCCTCTACAACCACGCGGCCGAACGCGACGCGCTCACCGGGGACTGGTTCACCGACCATCTCACCGGCCGGAGCACCTCCGCGAGTTAGGAACACCAGGTGGACTTCACCGTCGAGACCGCCACCGACGCGGTGGTGGACAGCTTCCGGGAGACCAAGGAACAGCGGCTGCGGCAGGTCATGGAGAGCCTGACCCGTCACCTCCACGACTTCGTGCGGGACATCGAACCCACGATGGAGGAGTGGGAAGCCGCGATCGGATTCCTCACTGCCGTCGGCCACAAGTGTGACGACACCCGCCAGGAGTTCGTCCTGCTCTCCGACGTCCTGGGCGTCTCCATGCTCGTCGAAACCCTGAACGGTGCCGAGCACGGCACCGAGAGCACCGTCCTGGGCCCCTTCCACATGACGGTCTCGCCGCACCGCGAACTCGGCGACACCATCGACCTGCTGGGCACCGGCCACCCGTGCGTCATCTCCGGCCGAGTGACGAGCGCCGACGGCACACCCCTGCCCGCTGCCGAACTCGACGTCTGGCAGTGCACCGAGGACGGCTTCTACGACGTGCAGCAACCCGACGTACAACCGCCCGGGAACGGGCGCGGTCTGTTCCGCACGGACGACGAGGGCCGCTTCTGGTTCCGCGGCGTCGTCCCCTCGCACTACCCGATCCCGACCGACGGCCCGGTCGGCGGTCTGCTCGGCGCCACCGGCCGGCATCCCTACCGGCCCGCCCACGTGCACTTCATCGCGCGTGCCGACGGCCATCGGCCGGTCACCACCCACGCGTTCGTCGCGGGCAGCCCGTACATCGACTCCGACGCGGTCTTCGCCGTGAAACGCGGTCTCATCACCGACTTCACCGAGTCGCACGACGAGCGGGACGCCGAACGCTTCGGCGTGAGGGCACCCTTCACCCACGCCACGTTCGACATCGTCCTGGCCACAGCACCGGAGGCCACGCCATGACCACCCAGCAGCCGAGTTTCACCTACGAAGCCTTGCCCATGAGAGTGGTCTTCGGCGCCGGAAGCCTTGCACAGATCCCGCAGGAGGTGGAACAACTGGGCCTGCGCCGACTGCTGGTGCTGTCCACCCCGGCGCAGGAGAAGCTCGCCGAGCACGCCGAGACGCTGCTCGGAAGAGCCTGCGCCGGCCGCTTCACCGAAGCGCGGATGCACGTACCCGCCGACATCGCAGCGGCGGCCGTCAAAGCCGCGCGTGAGACCGGCGCGGACGGGTGTCTGGCCATCGGCGGCGGTTCCACGATCGGCTTGGGCAAGGCGATCGCCCTGGAAACGGGGCTGCCCGTGATCAGCGTCCCGACCACCTACGCGGGCTCCGAGATGACCCCCATCTGGGGCCTGACCGAGAACGGCCGCAAACGGACCGGCCGCGACCGCAGGGTCCTGCCCCGCAGCGTGGTCTACGACCCCGAACTCACCCTCGGCCTCCCCGTTGGCATGTCGGTGACCAGCGGCTTCAACGCCGTCGCCCACGCCGTCGAAGCCCTGTACGCTCCCGACGCCTCACCGATCATCTCCCTGATGGCCGAGGAAGGTGTCCGTTCCCTGGCCACCGCCCTGCCCGCCATCGTCGAGGACCCCCTGGACCCTCAGGCGCGGTCGGACGCACTGCGGGGGGCCTGGCTGTGCGGCGCCTGCCTGGGGGCCACCACGATGTCGCTGCACCACAAGCTCTGCCACATCCTCGGCGGCACCTTCGACCTGTCCCACGCCGAAACCCACACCGTCCTGCTCCCGTACGTCGCCGCCTTCAACCTCCCGGCGGCACCGGCGGCCGCACAGGCACTGAGCCGTGCCCTGGCCACCGACGACGTGCCGGGGCACCTGGCCCGGACGAGCGTCGAACTCGGTGCCCCGCGCTCCCTTGCCGCCGTCGGCCTGACCCAGGACGACGTGGACGAGGTCATCGGCCAGGCAGTGGGCCGGCCTTACGCCAACCCGCGCCCGGTCACGTCCGATGCCCTTCGGTTTCTGCTCACGGCAGCGTTGAACGGCGCCCTCGCGCCCTGACAGGTGCCCAGGTAAGGGTGCGGAGGTCATCCGAGGGCGGGGTCCAACAGTTGGGCGATCTCTTCTCGGCGCCAGAATCCGGCCGCCTGTGCAGGCGGGAGAACGTCTGCGCCGATGGGGAAGCGGGCCAGTCGTCGTGCAAGCAGGCGGCAGGTGGGCACGGGTCGCTCCGCAACAGCCGCCCCCAGTCGCCGGCGAGCAGCAGAAGCTGCGGCAAGGCAACGCCGGGCTGGGGGTGCCGTGGAACGCCTGGGCCAGATGCCGCTAACCCCCCCACCACACCGGGGCCGAGATCTGGGTCGACCCAGGACAAGCCCGTCGCCCCTGGGGAGTCGTGCCGAGTTGTCGCCTTCGGCACGGTGCGGCGTCGGTTGGCTGGTGCTGTGACCGCGTAGCTTCGCCGGGTTGGTGGTCGGGGCGGTTGGATGTGCGGTGGCCGAGCCTGTCCGTGGGCGTGTGTCTTCTGCCTGTTCGCGGCGTTCGGAGCGACAGCCGCTGACCAGTTGCGCACCGGCCGCAGACGCCCCGCCCTGGGGTGCGCGGCACGGGAAACACGGCGTGCGTGGATCGGTGGAAGTGCGCGGGGCTACCAGCGTGGCGGCAGGCCCGTGACGACTTGGCAGTCCGTCGTCGCCCATCGGTCGTTCTGCCGATGTGGCGTACGGGGGCGCCGCCCTACTGTCACGGCACGCGCCCGCGCGGCGCCGTTGGCAAGAAGGAAGCATGACCGCATCCACCCCCGTGAACTGCAGAGCCGGTTCCTCGAAGTCTTCCTGGCCAAGGACCTCGATGGGTTGCTGTCGCTGTACGAGGACACCGCGGTGTTCGTCTCGCAAGGCGGTGAGAACGCGGTCGGAACCTCTGGGGTTCGGGAGGCCCTCGCCGGGCTCCTCGGGGTCGCGCAGACGTTTTCGCTCACCCCGACCTTCGCCGTCGAGGCGGATGGTGTGGCACTCATGCACTCCGACTGGTCCTTGGAGGGCCGCGATCCCGCGGGCAATCCCCTTTCGCTGAGCGGCACCACCGTCGAGGTGGCCCGCCGCCAGAAGGACGGCTCCTGGTTGTACGCCGTCGACAGCCCGTTCGGCGCTGCCGAATGACGCCACACCACTGCGCCCGGAACAGCAGGAGAGCGTGAGCCGAGGGCACCACCCAGTGCCTGTTCACCACGGACGGCCGCTACGTCGGGGTCCTCAGCATCGGAGCGACCCGGCCGCCGTGGTCGATGGCCTGCGGCAAAGTGACACAGGCGACCAGCCGTCCGAACCGGACGACGGCGTCTGGGCCATGACCGTTCCCGATTCCCCAGGTGCGCCGTTCGTATCCGTCAACGGCGGTCTGCTACAGCGTCCCGGGGCCGACGGGGTCTTGCTGAGCGATCTCATCCGCACCACGGCACGGTCTCGGCCGTTGCCGACGACGATCCTCGTGATCCACGCGCAGCAACTGCTCGAAGTGCGTCTGACACGGTCCGGCACCGTGACCCAAGCCCTCTGTCGGCCATGCGCTCGTCCCGGCGGACTGGCTCTCCGCGAACTCCAGGTCATGGCCGAACTGACCCGCGGCCGCACGAACCGCGAGATCGCCGGCAACCTGTCGATCGGGGTGCGCACGGTAGCCACGCACATCGAGCACATCTTCGCAAAACTGGACCTTCCCAATCGCGCCGCAGCAGCCGCCCGAGCGGCCGCTTGGGGGCTCGAACCGAACCAGGGTCACAACAACAAAGGCATGCTTTGAACAAGCTCGGATGAGGGAGGAGCGAGGCGCGCGGGCGCATACCTGCGCCAGTGGGCGCCCAGGGGAAGGCACCTCTCAAGGTTGAGGACTTCCCCGCCGGGGACCGGCGCTCGAATCAGTCCATCGCCCGCCGACACGAAGGCATGAGGCACCGAGGTGTGCGGCCGATGCCGGCCCGTTGGGCGACGGCGGCGTGGGTGGGCGATCTGTGAGACGTATTGACTCACAACCATTTCTGGTACATGCTGTCTCACAGAGGTAGGTGGGGGTCCCGTGCAGGCGGGCGCCGCTGCCGTCCACCGTCGTATACGGGCCCGTTGCGGCTCTGCCGACCCTAGGAGAGAGCTCATGTCCGTGAACGAGAACGCCGTCGCCCTCCGCTTCGCCGACCGCGCCGCCGCATACCAGGCGCTCAGCGAACTGAAGTACCTCAGCCCCGCCACGACCGAGGTCCGCGCCGCCGTCCTGGTCGAGCGCCTCGAGGACGGCGCGGTGCGCGTACCCGAGGGCATGGACGGCGAGGAGGGACGCAACACCGCGGTCGGCGGGCTGGTCGGCTCGCTCGTCGGCATCCTCGGCGGGCCCCTCGGCGTGCTGATGGGCTGGGGCGTCGGCGCGCTGATCGGGGGAGGCCACGACTACCAGCGGGCCGAACGGGCCACCACCGCCGTCGGCGTCTTCGCCCAGCAGGTCCCGCCGGGCGGCACGGCCATCCTGGCCGAGGTCAGGGAGTCCGACACCCAGGCCCTGGACCAGCTGGCCATACGCTACGACGCCATCCTCGAACGCCGCCCGGCCGACTCCCTCCGCACCGAGCTCAAGGCCATGGAAGAGGCCGCTGACCGGAGCAGGAAGGAGGAGGCGAAGCAGCAGCGTGACCGCGAGCGCGCCGAGAAGAAGACGCGGCACGGAGCCTCGACGCACAAGCAGCCGGCCACCGCGTAACCGGGACGGGCCAATGGATGTGGGGCAACTCCCCTCGGCCCCGCATGGTGAGGGCGGGCCCACCCCGGCCCGCCCTCACCGCCTTCACCCGCCCGGCCCGTGAGAGGGCACCGCCACCCTTCACCCCCCCCCACGAGGAGTACACGTCATGCGAATCCTGTTCAGCGCCCCGGGCTCGGCCGCGCATGTCTTCCCCATGGTCCCGACCGCCCAGGGCCTGCGGTCGGCCGGTCACGACGTCCTGTTCGCCGGGCAGGCCCCGGTCAACGTGCTGAGGCCGACCGGGTTTCCCCTGGTCGAGGTGGGTGACGGAACCACCACGGCCGAGATCTTCGCTCGCTTCAGCACGAACGGGCCGAAGGAGCTCACGCAGGAGGAGATCAACCGCTTTGCTGTGATCGGCTTTGCCGAGCACAGCCGGTCGGCCCTGGGCGACCTGGTCCGGCTGGCCGAGACGTGGCGGCCGGACGTGATCGTGCACGCCACGATGCAAGGTACGGCGCCACTCGTCGCTGCCTTGCTGGGCATCCCCACAGTGGTCCACAACTTCGGTGTGACCGCGGGGCTGCCCTACGTCGAAGGGATGGCCGCCGAGTTGGCCGACGAGTACCGGGCCCGGGGGGTGACCGGGCCGCCCGAGCGCACCGTGCTCGACGTGGTCCCCGCCTCGCTCGGCGGCGACGGCACGGGCTGGCGGGTCAGGTACGTGCCGTTCAACGGCGGCGGCCCGGTGCCGGCGGACCTGGTCGCGCGCGGCGGGCGGCAGCGGGTCGTGGTCACGCTCGGCACGGCGCTGTCGCGGACGGCAGGCGCGCGGTACGTCGACCGGCTGATCGAGCAGGCGGCCATGGTGGACGCCGACTTCCTGCTCGCCCTCGGCGGCGCCGACCTCGCTCCGCTGGGCGAACTGCCGCCCAACGTAAGGCCGTTGTCGGACTGGGTGCCGCTCGCACAGCTGCTGGCCGGCTGCGACGCCGTGGTCCACCACGGCGGAGCGGGCACCATGATGGCGGCGGCGGCCGTCGGCATCCCGCAGCTGTTCCTGCCGAGTGGTGCCGACCACTTCACCAATGCCGCGGCTGCCGTTGCGCAGGGCTTCGCCCTGCGCACCGAGCCCCAGGTGGTGGACGGCGACCTGCTCGACACCCTCCTGAACGACGACTCCCTGCGCAAGGCCGCCCTTGCGATGCGTGACGAGATCGCCGCGCTCGCCTCCCCGGCCGACCTGGTGGGCGACATCGAGGACCTGGCGACGGCAGCGCGCTGAGCACCGTGTCGCCTCCCGCCCTGGCTGCCGGCCGACATGCCGGCGGCCGATGCACAGCGCGCGCAGGACGCGTTGCGCGTGGAGGTCCAGCGGGGTCTGCTGCTCACTCTGTTGTGATGGGCCCAGCGCTGCTGCGACGATGACCGCGCCGAGGGTGCGGTTCGGCTGCGCCGCCGTTTTGTGAAGCTGTTCGAGGGGTGCCCACGATCAGGATGTGGACCACTATGCGGGCGCGTTAGGTGTGCGGCACAGATGCCGACCCGTTCACTCCATGAACCATCGGGCTTGACCTGTCTGGAAGGAGTCCGGTGAGGGCCAGGTGAGGACACAACACGGTGAGTCGGTTCTGGCGAGGGCTGTGCGGATCTTCGAGGTGTTGACGCCGGAGGAGCCCGCCCTGACCGTCTCGGAGATCTCCCGGCGTACGGGGTTGCACGTGGCGACCGTTTCGCGTCTGGTGGCCGAGCTGGTGTCGTTCGGGTTCCTGACCCGGGACGACGACCGCCGGTTGCGGAGCGGCATGCGTCTGTGGGAGCTGGCCACCCGCGCTTCGCCCTCCCTGTCCCTGCGCAATGCGGCCATGCCGTTCATGGAAGGCGTCCACGACGTCGTCGGCCACCACGTGCAGCTCGGTGTGCTGGACGGCGATGAGGCGCTGTTCCTGGAGCGGCTGACGGCACCGGGCGCGGTCATCAACTACACCCGCATCGCGGGTCGCCTGCCGCTGCACGCCTCCTCCATCGGCCTGGTCCTCCTCGCCCATGGGCCTGCTGACCTGCGCCGACGGGTGCTCGACGGACGCCTGCACCGGTACACCCCGAATACCCCCGCCACCGCCGCGCGGCTGCGGGCCGTTCTGGCCGACGTGCGGCAGCAGGGATACGCGTACTGCCCGGGATACGTGCATCCGGACGCCATGGGCGTGGCGGCACCGGTGCGTGACGCGAGCGGTGAGGTGGTGGCCGCGCTGGCGGTGATCGTCCCCAACGAGTCGGGGGCCTCGTCGGTCGTGCCCGTGGTGCGGACGGCGGCACGCGGCGTCTCCCGTGCGCTGGGGGCACCGGATGCTCCGGGGCGGGGCCGAGCGCCCGGTGACTCAGGTGGTGGTAGGGCAGCGGCCGTATGACAGCCGGCGGAAGTATGTCTCTCACTGGTTGAGAATGCCGTCGCGGCCGTCCGTCGTCGCCGCGCATCCTGCGTGCAACCCAACGACGGGAGGCGACAACGTGGTCGGAACCAGTGTGGTTGCGGATGCCGGATCCGGCGCCGGTCCGGGACGGCCGGCGCCGAGGGACGCGGCGACTCTGACGGTCTCCGCCAGGGAGGACATCGCCGAGGGTGTCGTGTCGCTCACCCTCACCCACTCGGGCGGTGCCCGGTTGCCGGACTGGACGCCGGGATCCCACATCGACCTGGTGCTGCCGGAGGGGACGACCCGGCAGTACTCCCTGTGCGGCAACCGATGGGACGCGCACACTTACAGGATCGCCGTGCTGCGGGAGCCCGCGGGCCGGGGAGGGTCCGCTTACGTGCACGACCGGTTGAGCTCGGGGGACCTCGTTGGGGTCGGTGGCCCGCGCAATCACTTCCCCCTCGTACCGTCGGAGAAGTACCTCTTCATCGCGGGCGGCATAGGCATCACGCCGCTGCTGCCGATGGTGCGGCAGGCCGAACTGCTCGGTGCGGAGTGGCAGTTGCTGTACGGGGGGCGTACGCGGTCGTCGATGGCCTTCGGCGAGGAGCTTACGGAGGCCTACGGCGAGCGGGTGCACATCGTCCCGCAGGACGAACTCGGGCTGCTGGACCTGGCGGTCTGGCTGGGCACACCGCGACCGGACACCAAGGTGTACTGCTGCGGCCCCGCCCCGCTGCTCGCCGCCGTCGAAGCGGCATGCGTGGCCTGGCCGCCGTACGCCCTGCGCACCGAGCGCTTCACCGCCGCCGCGCAGACCCCGCCGGTCCGCAAGGCGCCCTTCGAGGTAGAACTGCGGCGCACCGGACGCACGGTCACCGTCACCCCGGACGTGTCCGTGCTGGAGGCGGTGCGCCGGGCCGGCGTGGGCGTGCTCTCCTCCTGCGAGCAGGGCACCTGCGGCACATGTCTGACGCCAGTGCTGGACGGGCGGCCGGACCACCGGGACTCGGTGCTGGCCGACCACGAACGGGCGGCGAACGACTGCATGTTTCTGTGCGTGTCGCGCTCGTGCGGCGACCGCCTCGTCCTCGATCTCTGAGACCGACCTCTGATCGCTGAGCCCTTTCCCCTTCCCAAGGAGCCGTGATGACCGAGGCACTGGAGCATTCCGTCGTGCCGCCCGTAAGTGACGTCGACCCGTTCGCCCACGACGTCCTGCTGGACCCCGAACCGCTGCACGAGGCGCTGCGCGATGCCGGTCCGGTCGTGTACCTCTCCCGTCATGACGCGTACGCGCTGGCCCGCTACGAGCAGGTCCATGCCGCACTGGTGGACTGGCAGCGTTTCGAGTCGGGTTCGGGCGTCGGCCTGGCCAACTTCCGGCACGAGGAGCCGTGGCGGACGCCGAGCCTGCTGCTGGAGGCGGACCCGCCCCGCCACGACGCCCCCCGCCGGGTGTTGCGGGAGATCCTCGCCCCGCCCGCCCTGCGCCGCCTGCATGAGACCTGGAACAACGTGGCGGAGGAACTCGTCGAGCAAGTCCTCGCCGAAGGAGCCGAGTTCGACGGCTTCACGGCGCTGGCGGAGGCGTTCCCACTGCGGGCCTTCCCTGACGCGGTGGGCCTCGGCCCGGACGGCCGGGAGAACCTCCTGCCGTACGGCAACATGGTCTTCAACGCCTTCGGCCCTCGCAACGACCTCGTCAGGGCGGACGCCCACCGGCTGTCCGAACTGTCGGCATGGGTCAACGCCCAATGCCGGCGGGAGGCGTTGAGCGAGGACAGCTTCGGAGCTGCCATCTGGGCGGCTGTGGACCGTGGAGATCTGACACACGAGCAGGCACCGGTGGTGGTGCGCTCCCTGCTCTCGGCCGGCGTCGACACCACCGTGCACGGCCTGGCAGCCTGCTTGTACGCCTTCGCCACCCATCCCGAGGAGTGGCAGCGTCTGCGGGAGCGGCCGGAGTTGGCGCGCGCCGCGTTCGACGAGGCGGTCCGCTGGCAGTCGCCGGTGCAGACCTTCTTCCGTACCGCCACCACCGACGTCGCCATCGCCGGCACGGTCATCCCCGCTGACACGAAGATCCTCATGTTCCTCGGCGCGGCCAACCGCGACCCGGCCCGCTGGAGGGACCCCGACCGCTTCGACCCCACCAGGGACCCCTCCGGCCACGTCGGCTTCGGCATGGGCATCCACCAGTGCATCGGCCAGCACGTGGCCCGCCTGGAGGCCGAAGCGCTGCTGACCGCGCTGGCCCGACGCGTCGAGCGGTTCGAGGTGACCGGAACCCCGCGCCGCCACCCCAACAACACCCTGCGCTCATGGGCGTCCCTGCCCCTGCGCGTCCAGCCCGTTTGAGCAGGAGGGAATCCAGCAATGTCCCAGCAGGTACGAGGCGTCGTCGCGAGGGCCAAGGGCGCGCCGGTCGGCATCGAGACGATCGTGATCCCCGACCCGGGGCCGGGGGAGGTGGTGGTACGGATCCAGTCGTGCGGGGTCTGCCACACCGATCTCCACTACCGTGAGGGCGGCATCAACGACGAGTTCCCCTTCCTGCTCGGCCACGAGGCTGCCGGGATCGTCGAGTCGATCGGTGAAGGCGTGCCCGACGTGCAGCCGGGCGACTTCGTGATCCTCAACTGGCGTGCCGTGTGCGGCCAGTGCCGGGCCTGCCGACGCGGGCGGCCCTGGTACTGCTTCGACACCCACAACGCCCGGCAGAAGATGACCCTCGCCGACGGCACCGAGCTGTCTCCGGCCCTGGGCATCGGCGCCTTCGCCGAGAAGACCCTGGTCGCGGCCGGGCAGTGCACCAAGGTCGACCCAGCCGCGTCACCGGCCGCGGCAGGCCTGCTGGGCTGTGGCGTGATGGCGGGCATCGGCGCGGCGATCAACACCGGTGCGGTCACCCGCGGTGACTCCGTGGCCGTCATCGGCTGCGGAGGAGTCGGCGACGCGGCAGTTGTGGGTTCCCAGCTGGCGGGTGCGGCGAAGATCATCGCGGTGGACATCGACGACCGTAAGCTCGCCACCGCCGCGTCTCTCGGTGCCACGCACACCGTCAACTCGCGGGAAACGGACCCGGTGGAGGCCGTACGCGAACTGACCGGCGGCTTCGGCGCGGATGTGGTCATCGAGGCCGTAGGCCGCCCGGAGACGTACCGGCAGGCCTTCTACGCCCGTGACCTGGCCGGCACGGTCGTCCTCGTCGGCGTACCCACGCCCGAGATGAAACTCGAACTGCCGCTGCTGGACGTCTTCGGCCGCGGCGGGGCGCTGAAGTCCTCCTGGTACGGCGACTGTCTGCCCTCGCGGGACTTCCCGTTGCTGATCGATCTGTATCTCCAGGGCCGTCTGGACCTCGATGCGTTCGTCAGCGAGACGATCGCCCTGGACGGGGTCGAGGATGCCTTCGCCCGGATGCACAAGGGTGACGTGCTCCGCTCGGTGGTCGTGTTGTGACGGCCGCCCGCATCGGACACCTGGTCACGTCCGGCACCTTCAGCCTGGACGGCGGCACCTGGGACGTCGACAACAACGTGTGGATCGTGGGCGACGACGAAGAGGTGATTGTCATCGACGCCGCTCACGATGCCGACGCCATCGGCGCCGCCGTCGGCGACCGGCGGCTGCGGGCCATCGTGTGCACCCATGGCCACGACGACCACATCGACGCCGCTCCCGCTCTGGCCGACGCGACCGGTGCGCCGATCCTGATCCATCTCGACGACCGGCTGCTGTGGAAGCACACCCACCCGGACCGGAAGCCTGACGGCTACCTCTCCGACATGCGCCGAATCCGTGTGGCCGACATCGAACTGACGGCGCTTCACACCCCCGGCCACACGCCTGGAGCGATCTCGCTGCACGCCCCGGACCTGGGCACGGTGTTCACCGGCGACACCCTGTTCGCCGGCGGACCGGGGGCCACCGGGCGGTCGTACTCCTGCTTCCCGACGATCGTCCGTTCCATCCGTGACCGGCTGCTGGTGCTGCCGCCGGAAACGGTGGTCCGCACCGGCCACGGCGAGTCGACCACCATCGGTGCCGAGGCCCCGCACCTCGAGGAGTGGATCGCCCGGGGCCACTGAGTCCGACGAAGCCGCCGCCTTGGCCGGACGGCGAAGACGCCACGGTCGGTGCGCACGGTGCGTTGCGTTGCCGACCGCCGCCTGTGGACCAGGCCGGTCAGACCAGCTTTGTGACGATGTCAGCCACCTGCCCGGGCATCGACAGGAACGGTGAGGAGTCGATCGCCTCTGCGGAGGCCGGGTTGTCCCGGAAGGCGGCGTCCGCCTCGCCGATGACCTCCAGCTGTTGGGTCGGGCGGACCGCCATGTCCCAAGCGCAGGTGACATAGGCGCGGGGCACCGAGCCACAGGCGTCGCCGGTCAGCGTTGTCGCTTGGAGCGCGATGCTGACGGGAGCGTCTGGGGTCGGCAGGCCAAGGGCCGGTATCCGCCACGCATGTCCGTTCGGTGAACAGGCGCGTCAACCGGGGCTCGTAGCCCTTCGCTCCATGCGCCGGGTGATTGTCGGCCGAGCACCTCGTCGAGCGCTCCCCCCAACTCCGGCTAACGGCGGCACGGTTAGGGGTTACAACATTTGAAATCTGTAACCCCAATGTTGTACGGTCCACGCTATGGACGCACGAGTCCCAGGAGTCGCCACGGGTGGCCCGAAGGCCCTGTCGAACAATTGGGGCGGGCGGGACGAGGACGAGCAGCGCAGCACTCGACCTCGTCACCGGGGACGCCTGCGCCCGGGGCGCAGCCAAGGTCCGCACCGCGCGGGCGGCGTTACTGGCCGTGGATGGACTGCGCCTCACAATCCTGGCCAACCGATGCCAAGGATGAGGCCGGTTGCGGTGTGGCGGGTGCACGGGCGCGGTGTGTCGCTTTGCGCCGGTGACATCGGCGACGCGCCGGCGTCGGACTTCGCCTCCTCGTCGCCGTTGCGCGGGGTCGCTCTGCCCAGGAGGGGCATGCCCCTGCTCGCTGCCGTCGAGGTGGACGAACTCGCCGCCGACTGCGCGAAGCCGGGGCGGCGCGCCTGCCGGTGCCCGGTTGGAGCTGGTGGCCAGTGTTGTGGACGCTCCGGCGTCGCACCGAGGCGGAGGGGTCGGAGCGCCGGTCGTTGGCACGGCTGCTCAGTTGCACAGTCAGCTATGAGCACAGTCAGGTGTTCGTTCACCGGGAGGTATGAGTCATGGAAACACGGCAGCTGGGGGCCGGTGGTCCGCGTGTCTCGGCGTTCGGTCTGGGTTGTATGAGGATGTCGAACAGCACCGCTGCGGCAGATGAAGCGGAGGGCATTGCGACGATCCGTGCCGCGCTCGATGCGGGAGTCACCCTGCTGGACACCGGTGACTTCTACGGAACAGGCCACAATGAGGAGTTGATCCGCCGGGCGTTGTCCGCCGGGGGCCGGGAAAAGGCCGTTCTCAGCGTGAAGTTCGGAGCGATGACGGATCCTGATGGGAACTTCGGCGGCATGGACGGGCGTCCGCAGGCCGTGAAGAACTATCTGGCCTACTCGCTGCAGCGGCTCGGCACCGACCACGTCGACATCTATCGCCCGGGCCGCCTCGATCCGACGGTGCCGATCGAGGACACGATCGGAGCCATCGCCGAGATGGTGCAGGCCGGGCACGTGCGTGCGATCGGACTGTCGGAAGTCGGTTCGGAGACGATCCGGCGGGCTCACGCGGTTCACCCGATCGCCGATCTGCAGGTCGAGTACTCCCTGTTCAGCCGCGGCATCGAGGGCGGTGTCCTGGACACCTGCCGGGAGCTGGGCATCGCCGTCACGGCCTACGGCGTGCTCTCCTACGGGCTGCTGAGCGGAAACTGGACGCGGCAGGCCCCCTCACCGACTGACCTTCGGGCGTTGATGCCGCGCTTTCAGGACGGCAACGTCGAGAGCAACCTCAAACTGGTCCAGGCACTGCACGAGATCGCCGACGCCCGTGGGGCCACGGCGGCGCAGTTGGCCATTGCCTGGGTGCTCGCCCAGGGCCGCGAGCTGGGTGACATCGTCGCCATTGTCGGGTCGCGCACGCGTCAGCAGCTGGACGAGGCGCTGCCGGCGGCCGGGCTGGTCCTGACCAAGGAGGAGCTGGCAGCGATCGAGAAGGCAGTACCGATCTCCGCGGTCGCCGGGGACCGCGGAATGCCGGGTACGAGGGTCGGGGAGCGCTGAATGCGTTCGGGCACGGCGCTGGACGCCGAGACCGTCCTGGCCGCCACCGAGGACGTGCTGCGCCGCTACGGGCCGGAGAAGGCCACGGTGCTGGACGTGGCGCGCGCTCTGGGCGTCAGCCACGCCAGCGTCTACAAGCACTTCCCGTCCAAGGCAGCACTGCGCGAAGCCGTCACCCGGCGCTGGATCAGCCGCGCGCACGGCAACCTCGCGGCGGTCGCGGCCGACACCCGTTTCGCAGCGCCCGAGCGGCTGCGCGCCTGGCTCACGGCGCTGTTCGCCTCCAAGCGAGCGGTGACGTCCGAGGACCCGCAACTCTTCGCCACGTACCGGGTCCTGGAGGCCGAGCACAGTGGCGCGGTCGCCGACCACATTGCCGACCTGATTGAGCAACTGCGCGTCATCATCGCCGACGGAGTCGCCAGCGGGGACTTCACCTCGGCCGACCCTGCCGCGACGGCGCGGACCGTCTTCGAAGCCACCATCGGCTACCACCACCCCGTCCACGCCGCCCAGTGGCAAGCCCCAGGGGCCGACGCCGCCTTGGAGGCCCTCTGCACGCTCCTCCTCGACGGACTGCGCTCTCGCTGACCACCATTGCCCCCACCACCGGCCTGGCTGCGCCACGCGCGCATGCCTGAGGCTTCCGCGTCACCCGCGTAGCCATCCAGGCCGGCGATGGGCCTCAACAGCGGCTCGGGCGGCGGTCGGAGACCCTGATCGCCGCGTTCTCCCTGACCGCCCGTGCGCACCGGCATGGAGCGCCGGGGGAGCCAGGAGTCCTCTGTCACGGGGACTCCCCGGTTCCCTACGTCGAACGCTTCGTGGAACTCCTGCACGCCCTGCTGACCCCGTGACGGCCCGGTGGCCACGCGCACGCTCGGGCCGTCACGTGCTCCCTCGCCCTCACTCATTCACTCAAGGAGCTCCCCATGAGCGATTTGACTCCGGCCGTGGAGCCGCAGGAACACAACTCCTCCGGCTCGCCTCGCCACTTCGGCCTCATATTCGCCGCCCTCATGGCCGCGATGCTGCTCTCGTCCCTGGACCAGACGATCGTCAGCACCGCGCTGCCCACCATCGTCGGCGAGCTGCACGGCGTGAACCACATGGCGTGGGTGACCACCGCGTACATCCTCGCGGCCACCATCGCCATGCCCGTCTACGGCCGCCTCGGCGACCTGCTCGGCCACAAGGTGCTGTTCCTCGGAGGTATCGGCGTCTTCCTCGCGGGCTCCGTGGTCGCGGGCGCGGCACAGGACATGACCTGGCTGATCATCGGCCGGGCCGTACAGGGTCTGGGCGGCGGCGGACTGATGATCACCTCGCAGGCGGTCATCGCCGACCTCGTACCGCCGCGGCAGCGCGCGAGATACATGGCCCCGATCGGTGCCGTCTTCGGCCTCTCCGCCGTCGCCGGACCGCTGCTCGGAGGCTGGTTCACCGACAGTATCGGCTGGCGCTGGTGCTTCTGGATCAATCTGCCGGTCGGCGCCCTGGCCCTCGCCGTCGGCGCGTTCGCTCTGCGCCTGCCGCGCAGAGCCGTCGAGGTCGCCTTCGACTACATCGGCTTCGCCCTCATGGCGGCCGCGGTGACCTGCACGGTCCTGGTTGCCACCTGGGGCGGCACTGAGTACGCCTGGTCCGACCCGCTCATCATCGCCATGTCCGTCGGAGGCCTGCTGGCATGGGTGCTGTTCTTCCTCTCCCAGAGCCGTTCCGCGGAGCCGATCATCCCGCTGTGGCTGTTCCGCAGTCGGATCTTCAACATCGCCACCCTGATCGGGCTTCTGGTCGTCGGTATCGGCATGTTCGCCATCATCGGCTACCTGCCCACGTACTTGCAGATGGTGTACGGCCTCAGCGCCACCGAGTCCGGGCTGCTGCTCATCCCCATGGTCGTCGGCATGATGGCCACCGCCCTCCCGTCCGGACGGGTGATGAGCAACACCGGCCGCTACAAGATCTTCCCCATCGTCGGCACGGTCTTCGTGTGCGTCGCCGCGCTGCTGATGTCCACCCTGGACACCGAGACCTCACTCGTCCTGGTGTGCGTCTACGTCTTCCTGCTGGGCGCCGGTCTCGGCGGGACGATGCAGCCCCTGGTCCTGGCCGTGCAGAACGACTTCCCCGCTTCCGACGTGGGCACCGCGACCTCCGCCAACAACTTCTTCCGCGAGATCGGCTCCACCCTTGGCACCGCGGTCGTCGGCTCAGTATTCGCCCACCGCCTCACGGACCAGCTCAGCGACCGCCTCCCGGCCGACGCCGCCAGTACCGTGGGCGACCCCCACTCGATCACCCCGGCCCTGGTCCATTCTCTCCCGGCCGAGATCCAGGACGCGGTGATCCTGGCTTACCAGCACGCCCTGACACCGGTCTTCCGCTACCTGGTCCCCGTATTCCTCCTCGGCCTCGTGCTTGCCTTCCTCCTCCCGGAGAAGAAGCTCGCCGACGGCGACGGCGACGACCCCGCGACGACGCCGGCCGCCCAGCCCGGTGAGACAGGGCCGGACAACGCTGAGGTATCGGCGCCGACAGGGCAGTGAGCCGCAGGCGTCGGCCACACGATCCGGGACGGTCAACTGTTGGACAGGCCCCCGGGTGAAGGCGGTGAGGGCGGGCCGGGGTGGGCCCGCCCTCACCATGCGGGGCAGGGGGGAGCTGCCCCACGTCTGCGGCGCCCGTCCCGGTTATGCGGTGGCCTCCCGCGGCGGTGTCGCGCCGCCCTTCTTCGCCTTCTTCTCGGCGCGCTCGCGGTCACGCTGCTGCTTCGCCTCCTCCTTCCTGCTCCGGTCAGCGGCCTCTTCCATGGCCTTGAGCTCGGTGCGGAGGGAGTCGGCCGGGCGGCGTTCGAGGATGGCGTCGTAGCGTATGGCCAGCTGGTCCAGGGCCTGGGTGTCGGACTCCCTGACCTCGGCCAGGATGGCCGTGCCGCCCGGCGGGACCTGCTGGGCGAAGACGCCGACGGCGGTGGTGGCCCGTTCGGCCCGCTGGTAGTCGTGGCCTCCCCCGATCAGCGCGCCGACGCCCCAGCCCATCAGCACGCCGAGGGGCCCGCCGAGGATGCCGACGAGCGAGCCGACCAGCCCGCCGACCGCGGTGTTGCGTCCCTCCTCGCCGTCCATGCCCTCGGGTACGCGCACCGCGCCGTCCTCGAGGCGCTCGACCAGGACGGCGGCGCGGACCTCGGTCGTGGCGGGGCTGAGGTACTTCAGTTCGCTGAGCGCCTGGTATGCGGCGGCGCGGTCGGCGAAGCGGAGGGCGACGGCGTTCTCGTTCACGGACATGAGCTCTCTCCTAGGGTCGGCAGGCATCCCCGGCCTACGGGGCGGTGGTGCCTGGATTGGCGAGGTCTCCCTCATCTGTGAGACAGTATGTATCGAAGAGAGTTTGTGAGTCAACATGTCTCATAGAAGTCCCGGGAAAGGTGCCAGATGCCGCGTACCAACGACGATCCCCGCGCCCGCCGCAGCCGCGCCGCGGCGCTGGCCGCCGCCACCGAACTCCTCGTCGAAGGAGGACCGGAACGTGTCACTCACGCCGCTGTCGCCGAGCGGGCCGGAGTCGGTCGCGCCACCGTCTACCGGCACTGGCCGGACCAGCAGTCCCTCCTCTTCGACGCACTCGCCAACGACGTCCGTCCTCTGCTCACCTTCGACGAAGGCCCGGTCCGCCACCAGTTGGTGACCCAGCTGGAGCAAATGGCCGACTGGCTCAACCAGCCCGTCGCCGTATCGGTCATCGCCACCGTCGTCGAACGGGCCGAGCGGGACGAGGACGTACGGCGCATCCGTGAAGAGATGTTCGGCCACGCCGACGAGCACTTCGCGGGCGCGCTCGCCGCCGCCGTCGAGCGCGGCGAATTCCGTCCCGGTGTCGAGGAACACGCCAGAGAAGTGGTCTCCCGGATTCTCGGCCCCCTGCTGTTCCAGCGGTTCATGCTCGGCGCACGACTCGACAAGGACACGGTGATCAGTTCGGTCGACGCCGCGCTCGCCCCCTGGCTGCCGAACGCGTGATGGCCCGATGCGAAGCAGCGGGCCATCACGCATGCTGCTCTAAAGAGCTCGGGGGAGTGCGCTCCGGACATCGGCGGCAGCGCCAGACAGGTGGCCGCCACTGCGGCCCAGTGGAGCTCATGCCCGCAGCCGGTCCGCGAGGAAAGCCGAACAGCCTCGCCGAGGCCGGCCGGGAGCGGCTACGGGCTTGGGATGGGGGAGGTCGAGGAACCGCGCCGGGAGCGGGATCCCCAGCCGCTCATGGCGGCGTCCTTCGAATGGGCGAGCTCGGCTGCGGCACGCGCCCGGGCCCGTGACGAACCGGTGCAGCGCATCGCCCTCTCCCGTCGTACTCCGTCGTGGATCTTGGTAGGACGGCGGCCCCTCTCTGGCGCCGTGCGCCGGCAGTGGGAGAGACGGGGCGGTGTGGAGACGGCAGAGCGCACCGGGCTGTCTGCGCGGCGCATGCGGCTGGGCCGAGTCCGGATAATGCAGAGCGAGCGCCCTCGGTCGATCATCGTGACGTGTTCCTGCCCTTGCGGCAGTGGGCCGGGACCGTCAGATGACTCAGCAGTCGAGGGTGCTTGGGCCCGTGCGGGACCGGGCGCCCCTGTCCGCCCATGTTGTGTTGGTCGGGCTGAGTGGATCAGGCAGGGCGGTTATATTCGGAGGGTGATCGACAAGGACGGGCATGCTTCTGAGTCGGCGGGGCGGCGGCGTCATCGGCGTTCGGCTGATCCCAGGCGTCGGCATGATCCGGAGTTGACGCGTCAGAGCATCATGGACGCGGCGAACGAGGAGTTCGGCGAGCACGGCTTCAAGGGCGCCCGTGTGGAGCGGATCGCTGCCGCGGCCGGGGTGAACCATTCGTTGATCACTTACCATTTCGGTGGCAAGCAGGGTCTTTACGATGCTGTCACCGAGCGGTGGATCACTAAGGGCGCGACCATGATGAGCGGTGCGGAGCCGTTCGCCGAGATCGTCCGGGACTTCGTGCGCTGGGAGCACGACGAGAAGGTGTCGATCATCCGCACGCTGGTCCGCGGGGAACTCGAGGGCAATCCCCCGCCTCCCGAGGCGTGGGCGGCCCGGCTGCTCGACGTCGTCGACGAGACCCGGAGAAGGCAGGCCCGGGGTGAGATCCGGGCCGATCTGGATGTCGGTGCGTTGACGCTGGCGTTCTTCACCGCGGGGATGGCGCCGGAGATCCTGCCGCAGCTGGCCGCGACCGTCACCGGCGCGGATCCGGCCTCCCCGGAGTTCATCGACCGCTATGCCGAACAGCTGGCACGCCTGGTCCACACACTCGCCGAGGCTCCTCAGGACGGACCGGGGAGCCGGACGGTCCCCCCGCAAGGTGCCGGCGAGACGCAGGACGAGGACCACCCCGGCAACTGAGGGCGCCCCAACTCCGTGGGCGTCCTGAGCGCTTGAGGGCATCGACCTGGTGTTCGTTCGACCAGCTCGTCGACACGGTCCGCCGCACTGGTCCGCAGGGGGCCGCCTCGCCGTGGACGAGCACACGGTTCGGCCGGTGCTTTCCCGCCGTATGGGTTCCTCACCTGCGCCTTGATTCACGCATCCTGTGTTCCCTCCGATGCCTCTGTTGAAGGGACGAAGACTGGCGGGGGCGTCAGCTGAACGGGGTGTGCCGAAACGGATTCCGTTGAACGAAAACCGCTGTGTCGCCGCGAGCGGAAGCCACGCACCATGAGGGGCAAGGGGCTGCGTCGCATGCCTGGCTGCGGGGTGAGGTGCGTCGTTCGTCGAGGACACGGCGTTCGGCCTCTCCCGCCGATCGAGCCGGGGAACGCGTGCCGGGCCACTGGTCTTGAGGGGCCGAGCGGATGGCTGTGCGGGCAACGCTCAGGAATATCTCCGGCCCCACGGAAAGGGAGTTGAGTCATGGCGGGACGTCTGGCGGGAAGAATTGCCGTGGTGACCGGCGGTAGTGCCGGGATCGGTCAGGAGATCGCCCGGAAGCTGTCGTCCGAAGGAGCCGACATCGCGGTTGCCGATGTCGACGCGGCGCACGATACGCAGGAGTTGGTCGAAGGGAACGGCCGGCGGTTCATCAGCACGAAGGTCGACGTCTCCGACGCGGCTCAGGTGAACGCCTTCGCCGCGGAGGTCCGGGACGCGCTCGGCCCCGTCGACATCCTCGTGAACAACGCGGGCATCGTGCCCTTCGCCGGCATCGACGACGTGACGCTCGAGCAGTGGAACCGGACCTTCGCGGTCAACGTGACCGGAGCCTTCTTGACGGCCAAGGCGTTCCTCGAGGACCTCAAGCAGTCCACCGCCGGTCGAGTGATCAACATAACGTCCGGTAGCTACTGGGTGAGTCCGCCACCATTTGTCGCGTACGTCTCCTCCAAGGGTGCCCTCAACGGGTTCACCAACGTGCTGGCGGCCAACCTGGCGGAACACGATGTCACGGTCAACGCGGTCTCTCCCAGTCTGGTCCCCACAGCCGCCGCGCTCCGGAGCGCGGACGAGGCGTTCTTCGACATGACCGTACAGATGCAGGATCTGAAGCGACGACAGAGCCCGACGGACGTCGCCAACACCGTGGCGTTCCTGGCCTCCGACGAGGCCGCGTTCATCACCGGCCAGATCCTCGCCGTCGACGGAGGGCTCACACGTCGCTGACAGCACGCCTTCGTAGCGCGCGCAGGTGCTGGTGGGAAGGCGCCGTGAGATGGCGTCCGCGGCTCGGCGTACCGCGGGTGCCAGCCGGTTCATCTGCTCCGCTTCCGGTGCGAGAACGCCGAGTGCCGCGATGAACCGGCGCTCGGCGTCGAAGACCGGCGCGGTGACCGATGCTGTTCCGGCTGTGAGTTCACCTTGTGAGTATCCGATCCGTGCGTGCCGCACCTTGATCAGCTCGGCTTCCAGTCGGCCGGGGCCGGCGATCGGCCGCGTGGTGTACCGGCGTGGCGATGCGGACCGCGGGACGGCGCGGACGCCGGCGCCGTAGGCACGTCCTGGGCGCCGTAGCCCTGGATCCAGCCGCTGCTCACCGGCGGGACAGGACATGGCCAGTGCCGCTCGCCCCAGTGGCGACACGCTGGCCGCATCACGTCGGTCTGTCCGCCCATGTTGTGCTGGCCAGGCTGAGTGGATCAGGCAGGGCGGTTATATTCGGAGGGTGATCGACAAGGACGGGCATGCTTCTGAGTCGGCGGGGCGGCGGCGTCATCGGCGTTCGGCTGATCCCAGGCGTCGGCATGATCCGGAGTTGACGCGTCAGAGCATCATGGACGCGGCGAACGAGGAGTTCGGCGAGCACGGCTTCAAGGGGGCCCGTGTGGAGCGGATCGCTGCCGCGGCCGGGGTGAACCATTCGTTGATCACTTACCATTTCGGTGGCAAGCAGGGTCTTTACGATGCTGTCACCGAGCGGTGGATCACCAAGGGCGCGACCATGATGAGCGGTGCGGAGCCGTTCGCCGAGATCGTCCGGGACTTCGTGCGCTGGGAGCACGACGAGAAGGTGTCGATCATCCGCACGCTGGTCCGCGGGGAACTCGAGGGCAATCCCCCGCCTCCCGAGGCGTGGGCGGCCCGGCTGCTCGACGTCGTCGACGAGACCCGGAGAAGGCAGGCCCGGGGTGAGATCCGGGCCGATCTGGATGTCGGTGCGTTGACGCTGGCGTTCTTCACCGCGGCGATGGCGCCGGAGATCCTGCCGCAACTGGCCGCGACCGTCACCGGCGCGGATCCGGCCTCCCCGGAGTTCATCGACCGCTATGCCGAACAGCTGGCACGCCTGGTCCACACACTCGCCGAGGCTCCCCAGGACGGACCGGGGAGCCGGACGGTCCCCCCGCAAGGTGCCGGCGAGACGCAGGACGAGGACCACCCCGGCAACTGACGGCGCCCCAACTGCATATGGACCAGCTGCCACCCGGCCTCGTTGAGCACCCACACCCGCGTGGTGGCGTCCTGGACGGCGAACGGCGCGCGGTCGGGGAAGTAGGCGACGTGCATCTCCTGCAGACTGCTCACGATCGCCACCCCGTCGAACCGTTGCAGTGTGACGTCGTATGTCTTGATCTCTTTGATCCAGCCCATGTCGGCCGTGTGCTGGAGGAAGGTCTCCGCGCCGTCGATATGCCCTGCTGCGGCGTGCACGACGACGCACTCGGGGTGCATCAGACGGCGCATCACATGCCGCACAGCGGCGGTCACGGCCTCAAGCCACGAGGCTTCAGCCCGGTTCGGTCATAGGTCCAGTTCCAGGATGGGCGAGAGCGCCCGGGACGAGCAGGTCGCGAACATGCCTTCTGCGTGCTCGCCGGCGGTGAGCACCTCGTCGCGATGGTCGGGGTCGCCCGCCAGTACCCGCACGACACAGTCCCCGCAGATGCCCTGCTGGCATGAGTACGGCGCGTCCACGCCCTTCTCCAGCAGCACATCGAGCACGCTGCGCCCCTCGGGGACGAGGTACTCGGCCCCCGTGGAGGCCAGGCGTACGGTGAAGCCGCCCGAGCCGCCCGTACCGGGTTCCGTGACGGGCCGGGTGCTGCTGAACCGTTCCTTGTGCAGAACATGCGGTGGCCAGCCCAGCGCTTCGGCCTTGCCCAGCACGTAGTCCATGAACCCCGCCGGGCCACAGACGTAGGCCGCCGTGTCCAGGTACGGACCGCCGAGGTCGCGCTCCATGTCCAGCATCTGCTCCGGGTGTTCGTCATCGAAGTGAAAGGCGACGCGGGGGTTGCCTGTCAGCTCCGACACGAAGGCCGCGCGAGCGCGGCTGCGCGCACAGTAGTGCAGCGTGTAGTCGCCGCCCGCCTGCTCGAGGTGACGCACCATCGCCAGCAGCGGGGTGATACCGATGCCGCCTGCGATCAGCAGATGCCGCTGGGCCGTGACGAGGGGGAAGCGGTTGCGCGGTGCCGAGATCCGCAGCCGGTCGCCCACCCTGAGCGCGTGCATTGCCCACGAACCGCCGCGGGACTGAGGCTCCTTCAGCACGGCCAGGCGGTACCGTCCGCTCCCGGGCGGCCCGCACAGCGAGTACTGGCGGACCAGTCCCGAGTCGGTCAGCACATCGATGTGCGCGCCCGCGGTGTAGGCCGGGAACTCGGCCCCCTCGCCCGGGGCGAGGTCGATCACCGCGACATCGGGGGTCGCGAGGAAGTGGGAGACGACCACCGCTTCCGTCCACGTCACAGCCAGTCTCTCCTCAGGCTCCGGCCGCGGGAACAGCCGCCGCGGTGTCTTCCACTGTCCCCGTGGACACCGTGTACACCCCGGAGTCGACATGGCGCGGCGGCTCCTCCGTCATGCTCACGTTCAACGGGTCCCGGCCGGCCGCCACGTCGTCGATCATGGACTTCAGCATCCTGCGGAGCATCACCACGCCGCGGTCGGTGGTCGCCAGGGTCTCCTCGGAGTGCATCGGGATCGCTCCCTGAGACCCCTGTGCCTCACCGTCACCGGGGAATCGCTGGCGTTCCTCTTCGGTCAGTTCCCACGGATTCTTGCCGTTCTGCGTGAGCCCGAAGGCGAACCGGGCCAGGCGCTCGGGATCGCTGGAACGGATGGAGAAGAACACCCGGTGGTGCGTGTCGTCCATCGGGACTACCCACATGATGTGGTCGGGCCGCTTGTCAGTGGGCAGGTCCACGTAGTCCGGCAGCCCGAAGACGTTCGGCATGTGAAGTTCCACGCGGAAGGTCCGCACTCGCGGGTCGCCGTTCTCCGCCTTGTCCCGGATCAGCTCGTCGTACTTCGCTCCGAACTCCGTTTTGGTGTACGAGATGCTGTCCTGGAAGCCGTCGGGATCGTAGAAGTTCTCGGGGAGGCCGGTGGTGCCCGTGCCCAAGGCCTGGTAGCCGCTGTGCGTGGAGTGCAGCCAGCTGACGTGCGAGGGGTCGAGCGCGTTCTCGTACATGTTCAGCCAGCTGAAGTCGGACACCACGCCGGTCGGGGGCAGCCCGGGAATGGGCCACGCGGCGTAGTACTGGTCGCCCTCTTCCAGGGGTTCAAGGGCGGTGTAGCGGGGGAGGGCGGGCTTGCGCTCGGGCGGTCCCATGTAGACGAACACGAGGCCGTACCGCTCCTCGACCGGGTACCACGGCTGGCGCGCGGCGTCGCGGCGGCGGCCACGGTCGGGTTCGAGGGCCTGCTCCAGGCAGTTCCCCCGGACGTCGAACTTCCATCCGTGGTAACAGCAGCGGATGCCGTCCTGCTCGACACGGCCGTAGAACAGGCTGCTGCCGCGGTGGGCGCACCGCTCGAAGACGACGCCGGGCCGGCCCTGACCGTCACGGAAGACGACCAGGTTCTCGCCCAGAACGCGCGTACGGTGCGGAACGTCGCTGGTGAGCGTCGCCGACGTCGCGATCGGGTGCCAGTACCGCCGCAACAGCTCGCCCATCGGCGTGCCCGGGCCGACTTCGGCCAGCCTTGCGTCGTATGACGGTGTCTTGCGGCCGTAACCGGTACCGGTGTCCGCAGGGGTTGTTTCAGTCATGTCGATCTCCTCGACGTTGAGGGACAGCTAAATGCCGACGGAATGTCGTCACCGTCGCCTTCGAGCGCCACGGTGAGTGGTCCTCCGGCGAGTGGGAGGTTCTTCAGGTGTTCCGCCCGTCGGTGTGCCCGTCGGCGAGCCGGGTGCGGATGGGGATTGGTCGCCACGGTCGTGGGCCCGGTGACCCTGCCGGCACTGCCACGGCCGGCGCGGCGACGCCGGCCGCCCGCATGATGCCCCCGCTCAGATGTGTGCGGTTCGGTGAATGTCAGCCATACCAGTGCTCTTTGCGCAGGTGCCGGTCGAAGCACAGACCGGGGGTGAGGGCAACGCCCCGTCGCCCGGTGCCCGTTGCATCACGCGACGACCAAAGGTTCGCGGTGTCGACATGGCTCGGTCCGGTGCCGTCGGCACCGAGCACGACCGTCATGACACCGCCGCGATGGACCACGACGCCGGCGATTCGTTTGCCCTCGGTGGCGCTGAGCGCGATGTCGTAACTGAGCGGTTCCCTCATGGCGTTACCTCTCCTCGGGCGGAATCGCGGATTCCCGGCCGGGTCGCACTCGCGTGCTGCTGATCAGGCACTTGGGGTTTCGGACCTCGCGCGGCTCCACGCTGTGGAGCTCGCGACACCTGTGACGGACAGGGGGATGGACAGCCGACGACGCGGCGCTGTCGGGCAGGCCTTGTCGACCGCCCTACCTCTGCTCGAACGGCAACGTAGCACCGCGAAGTCCCTTCGCTTAATACTTCTGACAAAAGTTTGTCAGAAAATTCGCGCGGGCCGACGGCTCTCCGGTGGCAGCCCGGTCCAGGACGCCCGTGCGGCCCTGCGCAGCGCCGCGCGCGGGATCACCTGTCGACCAGCGATCTTCTTCAGAAGCCATGCGCCTGCTCGGCTCCCCTGCCAAGACCAGGTGCCGGCGGCTTCGGCGAGCGGTTCTGATCCATGTCTCGAAGAGTGGTGACAGAACGTCCGGCACCCAGAACGTCCGGCACCCGTCCGCAGAGTGATGGGACGCCGCTGACGACATCTCACGTGGAGGGTGGCTCATGCAGATTCGTCGTCGAAGGCATGCGCGCGCGGACCGGGCCCGAACTCCCCCTTCAGCCGCTCCCAGGGGTCGGCCGCCTTCAGACGCAGGCGCCCCCGTGTCTCCTGCTCCTTGGACATCACTCCGTCCCCGTGTGCAGACGGCTTGAGGACGTCGTACCGGACGGATCAGGAACCGTCATTGCCTGACAGACCCCACGAGTTCAACTTCAGCGCGGACTCATGACGAAGCTTGTATCGGTCAGTTCCTCGGACAGTGCCCAGAGGCGCTTCGCCGCCGCCGGATCGCTCGCGGCCGCGGTCGGGCTGACCAGTGCCGGGCCGCCGCGCATCCCCGAGATGCCGCCCGGCCCGACGTAACTCGCACCGGGAAGATCCTCGGTCGCGGCGAAGAGCGTCGGCAGGGCACCGGCCTCGGCATCCTGCGCGACCACCCGGATGAACATGCGCAGCATCGGTTTTGGGGTGCGCAGCAGATTTGTCGCCGCGAGGCCGGGATGCGCGGTGAGCGCACGCACAGGTGATCCGATCTCGCTGAGCCGTCGCTGCAATTCCAGCGTGAAGAGCAGGTTTGCCAGCTTGGACTGGCCGTAGGCCTTCCGGGCGTTGTAGTCGCCGGTGAGGTTCGGGTTGTCGAAGTTGATTCCGTTCACCCAACGGTGCGCAGCGGCGGAAACCGTCACGACACGGTCGGTGATGTGCGGCAGCAGCAGATTGGTGAGCGCGAAGTGGCCGAGGTGGTTGGTGCCGAAATGCGTCTCGAAGCCGTCCTGCGTGCGGCCTTCCGGCGCCATCATCACGCCCGCGTTGTTGATCAACAGGTCCAGATCGCCATCCCAGGACGCGGCGAACTGACGCACTGAAGCAAGGTCGGCGAGGTCGAGGTGGCGGACCTCGTGGCTGCCTGGGACCGCGGCTGCGGCCATCCTGCCCTTGTCGAGGTCGCGCACGGCGAGCACCACGTGCGCGCCGGCTGCGCCCAGCGCCTGGGCTGTGGGTATGCCCAGGCCGCTGTTCGCGCCGGTGACGACCGCGGTGCGGCCGGTCAGGTCAGGCATGTGGCTGATCTTCCAAGTGGCCGACATGGACTGCTCTTTTCGCTTCGGTGGGTCGGCTCGCGGACTGACGCGAGCGAGCCTTTCGCTCATAGGAATCAGGCTCGAGGAGAGCGTCAGGTACTGGTGGGAAGGCGCCGTGAGATGGCGTCCGCGGCTCGGCGTACCGCGGGTGCCAGCCGGTTCATCTGCTCCGCTTCCGGTGCGAGAACGCCGAGCGCCGCGATGAACCGGCCCTCGGCGTCGAAGACCGGCGCGGCGACCGATGCTGTTCCGGCTGTGAGTTCACCTTGTGAGTATCCGATCCGTGCGTCCCGCACCTTGATCAGCTCGGCTTCCAGTCTGCCGGGGCCGGCGATCGTCCGCGTGGTGTACCGGCGCAGCGATGCGGACTGCAGGACGGCGCGGACGCCGGGGTCGTCGGAGTAGGCCAGGATCACCTTTCCCACGCCGGTCGCGTGCAGGGGGAGGCCGCCGGCCACCTCCGCCACGTTGGCGACCGCCCGGGGCCCGGTGACCTTGTCGACGCACACGGCCTGGTGGTGGCCGGCGACGGCGAGGTGAACGACGGCATGGGTACGGGCTGCGAGTGACTCCATGACTGGGTGTGCCGCGCGGCGCAGGCCACGCTGTCGGGGTGCGGCGGAGCCGAGTTCCCACAGTGCGGTTCCGATCTGGAGAGTGCCGTCGTCGTTCCGCTCCAGGGCGCCCTCGGCCATCAGTTCGCGTGTCAGCCGGTAGGCGGTCGCCACCGGGATCTGTGACCGGCGTGCGAGTTCCGTGAGGGTCACTGGGGCGGTGCCGTGCTGGCAGGCATGCAGAATCGCGAAGACACGGCTGGTGCTGCTACGGCCCGGCTCATTGGAGGTGGGCATGATTTCGCCGGTGACGGCTCAGGCCGCTGGCAGGCGGAGCAGTCGGTGATCGGCCTTGCAGGACGCGGGCGCGACGGTGGCGCGGATACGCTTCTCAGGATCGCCGGCGTGCCCCCAACCGACGGTGCCCTTGGTGCCGGGCTCGGCCTCGGCGTCGAGGATCGCGGCGTGGACCTCGCCCGCGATCGTTCGGGGCCGTTGGATCTCACAGCAGGTTTCGCCCGGCATGTTCTGCCGCAGCGTGGTTTCAGTCATGTCCATCTCCTCGTCGTTGAGGGAGAGTGAATGCAGGCGGATGTCACAGCCTTCGGGGTTCTTCGAAGAATTTCGTCAGCGGAGTCCGTCAGGAGCGCAGTCGGGCGCTGCGGTGCACCTCAGAGCACGACGTCGAGTCGAGCCGGGCGGCGGGTCAGCAGGAGGCCCTCAGGCGGCTCGCGGTGGTAACCGGGGGCGAGCCGCAGTTCGGGGAAGCGTTCCAGCAGGTGTTCCAGGACGACGCGGGCCTGCAGCCGGGCCAGTGGTGCGCCGAGGCAGGTGTGGACGCCGTAGCCGAAGGCCATGGTGGTGGCCTGTCCCGCCGGGCGGTCGAGCGAGTAGTCCGCCGCGTCGGCGCCCCAGGCCCGTTCGTCCCAGTTGGCCGACTGGAGGCTGACGGCCAGGCGGTCGCCGGGTTCGACGGGGCAGCCGGAGATCTCCCGCTCCTGTGTCACCGTGCGCAGCACGTACTGCAGGGGCGCGTCGTGGCGCAGCGACTCCTCGACCGCCGCCGGGACGAGGGAGCGGTCGGCGAGCAGCCGTTCCCAGTGGCTGCGGTCGGCGAGCAGTTCGTGGAGAAGGTTGGTGATCAGACTGGCGGTGGTGTCCGTGGCGGCCACGATCAGCTGGAAGGCGTGGATGACGGCCTCGACCGGAGTGAACGGCGGCTCGCCGTCGGCTGGGTGCGCGAGACCGTCCAGGACGCCGTCCCCGGTGGCCGGGGCGGCGGCCCGGGCGGCGAACTGCTCTCCGAGGTAGCGGGTGAGTGCCACGAACTCCGGCATGTCGATCGGCATCTTCGGGAGGATGTCGTCGATCGCGTCGGCCCACTGGTGCAGGCGCTCCCAGTCCTCCTCCGGCAGACCGAGGAAGGCATACACCACCCGGGTCGGTACCTGACGGGCCAGGTCGTGGTGGAGCTCGGCCTTCTGGCCGGGCTGCCACGCGTCGAGGACGTCGGTCACTATCTCGCGGACGCGCGGTTCCTGCTTGCGGATCACGGCCGGAGCGAACCAGCGCCTGAGACGGGCGCGCAGTGCCGTGTGGTCGGGCGGGTCCAGCATGGTGATCGTTGCCGCCGGCAGGTCGGCTGTCGTGGCGGCGCCTTCCAGGCTGAAGTTGTCGACGGACGAGTACGTCTCGGGGTCGGTGAGGATGCCCCGTACGTCGTCGTGGCGGGCGAGGAAGTGCACGCCGGGGCGCGGCTGGGACACCGGGCAGCGGTCGCGGGCTTCGGCGAGCCGGGCCGCGGGATCGCCGTGGTGGGCAGGGTCGAGCGGATCGTACGGGGCGAGGTGCGGGAGAGCCATGGTCGCGTCCTTACGTATGGGCTTTCGCACTGGCAGGTACCGGTGCTGGTACTCCGGCTCCGAGGCGCTTGAGTTTGACGACGGGGAGTCGGTGATTGACTGCCACGGCGGTGGCCGTGCCCGCGTCGCGGCGCCATCTCAGCAGAACACTGCGGTCGTCCACCGACCCGGCGACGACTTCGGGAGTTCCGGCGAGCGGGAGTTCACCGCTGATCTTGATGTCGAGTCCCGACTGCTCGGTCCAGAAATAGGGGTCCGGCCGGTACGGGCGCGCCGCCTCGCCGTGCAGCAGGCTTGCCGCGGCCATACGGCCTTGCTCGACGGCGTTGGTCCAGTGGGGAGTTCGGCGTCCCCCACGCGATACGACGTCTCCGGCGGCGACGATGCCTGGGGCGACGCGGCAGCGCGCGTCGGCGACCAGGCCGCCGGCGGCGTCCAGCTGGAGGCCGGAGTCCTTCAACCAGTCGGTGTTGGGTACGTCGCCCGCCGCGCAGACGATCACGTCGGCCTCCAGGACCGAATTCCCGCAGCGCACACGGTGCTCATCGAGTACGTCGACGCCGTCCGGTGCGACCCGGACCTGTATGCCGTGGTCACGGGCGGCTGCGACGGCGAGATCGGCCAGCCACGGCCCGAGCAGCCTGAGCAGTGGCGGGAGGAGGTCGACGACGGTGACCTCCAGGCCGAGTGCGCGGCAGGTGCCGGCGACCTCCATGCCAAGGAAGCCGCCTCCCAGCACGATCGCACTGCGGGCCGGGGCCAGCCGGGTGGCGAGGGCCGAGGCGTCGTCCAGGGTGCGCACCACCAGATCGCTGTCGCCGGTGAGTCGGCGGGCCCGGGCACCAGTGGCGATCACCAGCCCGTCGTACGGCATGCCGGTGCCGTCGGCCGTTGTCACCAGACGGCGGTGCGTGTCGAGCCGCGCTGCCCGTGATCCGCTGCGGAACTCGATGTCCTCACTCGGGAGCGGCAACAGGGCCGACTCCACGGACTCACGGCCTGCCAACACGCCTTTCGAGAGTGGAACGCGCGAGTAGGGTGGATGAGGCTCCTCGGAGACAACGGTCACCTGGCCGTCGTATCCCTCGGTCCGCAGGCTCTGCGCCGCCGTGACCGCGGCGATGGACCCACCGACCACGATGACCCGTCTCACGGCTGGACCTTCAACGCCGCGACGGGACATACCCGAACGGCGGCCGCGACGACACTCTCGTGTTCCGCGACCACCTCGTCACTGGTCAGATGCAACTCGCCCTCATCGTCGAGCCGAAACACCTCGGGCGCGGTCTGCTCGCACAGCCCATGGCCCTCGCAGCGGTCGAAGTCGACCACGATGCGGGTCATCTCAATGTCCTTCCATGCGTACGGTGACGGGGAACGAAGCCGCGGCGGTCGCACCGCCGGGCTGGTTCCAGGCCTGCCGACCTCCGCCGACGAACGGCGGCCGAGGTGACCCCAGGGCTCCGCGAAGGTGTCGTTGAAGAACCGCTCGATCAGACGGGGGTGGGGGTGACGTCTCTTGGGAAACCGCGGTCGGCGCCGTGGACCAGGGGGTGCTTCTCCGTGCTCGAGGTGGCCAGCGCGTCGAACAGCCTGCGGCGCTGCGCGCGATGCCGTAACTCAGGGGGCCCTTCATGACATTGCCCTTTCGTGGGGCGGCATCGTGGATTCTCGGCCGGCGGGCACTCGCGTGCTGCTGACGAGGTCCGGCCGGGGATTTGCACCTCGTGCGCCTGCGTCGTGGTGTGCCCGATGCCACTCTGTCCGCAGGGGATGACAGCCGACCGTGCGGGTCTGTCGAGCGAGCCGTACCAGCCGTCCCACCTCTGCTTGACCGGCAACGTAGCACCGAGATGGCGCTTTGATTAATACCTTCGACAAAAGTTTGTCAGAGCGGTCTGCTGCGGGTCGAGGCTTGGGAGATCGTATTCGGTACGGCACCGAACGGAGCCGAACCCCGAGGGCTGTGGCCCGGGCTCGTATGCGACACCTCTGGCGGAGCGCCTCGCCCATAGTCGCCCCGCCCTGGTCGGTGGGTCGCCGTGTGGGCCCGCCGGCGCGGCCGTCGAAAAGGGCGGCCGTCAGGACATCCGAAACGTCAGGGTCGGCGCGTGCGGGCCGACCCTGACGTCGTGATCGAAACGGTCAGACAAGGTCGAATCGGTCGAGGTTCATGACCTTTTCCCACGCCGAGACGAAGTCCTTCACGAACTTCTCCTTCGCGTCATCGCTCGCGTAGACCTCCGCGAGCGCGCGCAGCTCCGAGTTGGACCCGAAGACCAGGTCGGCACGGGTTCCAGTCCACTTGACGGCATCCGAGGCGTCTCTGCCCTCGAAGCTCGTCCGGTCCTCGGAGGCCGACTTCCACGTCGTGCTCATGTTGAGCAGGTTGACGAAGAAGTCGTTGGTCAACTTGCCCTGGGTGTCGGTGAAGACGCCGAGTTTCGAGCCGCTGTAGTTGGCGCCGAGCACGCGCAGGCCACCGACCAGGACCGTCATCTCGGGCGCGCTCAGGGTGAGCAAGTTCGCCCTGTCGAGCAGCAGGTACTCGGCCGGCAGTCGGTTGCCCTTGCCAAGATAGTTGCGGAACCCGTCGGCGGTCGGCTCGAGCGCGGCGAAGGACTCCGCGTCGGTGTGCTCCTCGGTCGCGTCGACGCGACCCGGGGTGAAGGGCACGTCGATGTCGAAACCCGCCTTCTTGGCGGCCTTCTCCACGGCCGCCGAGCCGCCGAGCACGATCAGGTCGGCCAGGGAGACCTTCTTGGCGCCGGTGTTGAACTCCTGCTGGATGTTCTCCAGGGTGTGCAGGACCGTCGCGAGCTGCTCTGGGTCGTTGACCTCCCAGCCGCGCTGTGGCTCCAGACGGATACGGGCGCCGTTGGCGCCGCCGCGCTTGTCGCTGCCGCGGAACGTCGAGGCCGACGCCCACGCGGTGGAGACCAACTGTGCGACGGTCAGGCCCGAGTCGAGGAGCTTGGCCTTGAGGGCCGCGATGTCCGCGGCGCCGATGACCTCACCCTCGGGTTCCGGCAGCGGGTCCTGCCACAGCAGGGTTGCTTCCGGGACCTCCGGGCCGAGGTACAGCGACTTCGGGCCCATGTCGCGGTGGGTCAGCTTGTACCAGGCTCGGGCGAAGGCGTCCGCGAACTCCTGGGGGTTCTCGTAGAAGCGGCGGGAGATCGGCTCGTAGACCGGGTCGAAGCGTAGCGACAGGTCGGTGGTGAGCATGTTGGGGGCGATCTTCTTCGAGGAGTCGTGGCCGTGCGGCACCGTGCCCTCGCCCGCGTCGTCCTTCGGCTTCCACTGCTTGGCGCCGGCCGGACTCTCGGTCAGCTCCCACTCGTAGCCGAAGAGGTTCTCGAAGAAGCTGTTGTCCCACTGCGTGGGCGTGCTGGTCCAGGTGACCTCAGGGCCGCCGGAGATGGTGTGCGCGCCGTTGCCGGTGCCGAAGCTGCTTTTCCAGCCGAGGCCCTGCTCCTCCATGGAGGCGGCCTCCGGGGCGGCGCCGACGTGGTGCGCGGGGCCGGCGCCGTGGGTCTTGCCGAAGGTGTGGCCACCGGCGATCAGCGCGACGGTCTCCTCGTCGTTCATCGCCATCCGCCGGAAGGTCTCACGTATGTCGCGGGCCGCGGCGATCGGGTCCGGATTGCCGTTCGGGCCCTCCGGGTTGACGTAGATGAGGCCCATCTGGACGGCGCCGAGCGGGTTCTCCAGCTCGCGGTCGCCGGTGTAGCGCTGGTCGTCGAGCCAGGTGGTCTCGGGACCCCAGTACACGTCCTCCTCCGGCTCCCAGACATCCGCACGGCCGCCGCCGAAGCCGAACGTCTCGAAGCCCATCTGCTCCAGCGCGACGTTGCCGGCGAGGATCATGAGGTCGGCCCAGGAGAGGCTCTGCCCGTACTTCTTCTTCACCGGCCACAGCAGACGGCGGGCCTTGTCGAGGTTGGCGTTGTCCGGCCAGCTGTTCAGCGGGGCGAAGCGCTGCTGGCCGGCGCCGGCACCGCCGCGGCCGTCGCTGATGCGGTAGGTGCCCGCGCTGTGCCAGGCCATCCGGATCATCAGCGGGCCGTAGTTGCCGAAGTCGGCGGGCCACCAGTCCTGCGAGGTGGTCAGCACCTCGGCGATGTCCCGCTTGGCGGCCGCCAGGTCGAGGGCGTTGAACGCCTCCGCATAGTCGAAGTCATCGTTGAGAGGGTTGGTCACGGCCGGGTTCTTCGCAAGGATCTTCAGGTTGAGCTGCTCCGGCCACCACTGACGGCTTCCGCCGCCCTGGGTCGGGTGCGGGGCGCGCCCGTGCGCCACCGGGCACTCGTCGGTGCCCTCCGTTTCGGCGTCGGTGACGATCGCATCGGGGTTCTCGGACATGCAGAGTCCTTCCGGATATTCGGATCTCGGTGCTCAGATACTGCTGGCGGGGGAACAGTCGGGGCACAGGCCCCAGTAGATGACCTCGGCTTCGTCGATGGAGAAGCCGCGGTCATCGGACGCGGTCAGACAGAGGGCATCGCCGACCGCGCAGTCGACGTCGGCGACGGCTCCGCACGACCGGCACACGAGGTGGTGGTGGTTGTCCCCGACGCGGCCCTCGAACAGGGCCCGACTGCCGGCCGGTTCGACACGGCGTATGAGTCCCGCCGCGGTGAGGGCGTGGAGGGCTTCGTAGACGGCTTGAAGAGAGATATGTCCCAGGCGATCACGAACCCGGGAGGCGATCGCCTCGACGCCGAGGTGGTCACCAACCCGGATGGTCTCGAGCAACGCGACCCGGGCGGCCGTCACCCGCATGCCGGCACGGCGCAGCTCCTCTGCTGTGGCCGGATTCTGGGATGCGGTCATGACGCGGTATCTACTTTCGTAAAGTCAGTGAACGAATGGCTCAAGGTTGGTGCGCCGCGTCAGGCGACGTTCACTTCGGCGTGGCATCACGTGCCGCCTGCAACCGGCGGCTATCGGCCGCTCACTCCAGGGGACAAGCCGTTTGCGCGACCGACCCCAGTGCCACCCGGAGGCGAGGTCAACGGTTGACCCTGACCGCGGGCCGCCCGCACGCGTTCACCGACAGGGCCTTGCCGCCCTCATAGGTCACCCGCACGATCTCGCAGCCGTGTCCCCGCTGGTCGGCGCAGGGAGGGTCGTCGGGGAGCTGACCGTGCCGACTGACGGGTTCGGGTCGGGGGGCCAGCGAAGATCGGGGTGTTCCGGGCCGGAATCCCCGGCGGTTAAGCGGAGTTGGGACACCAGGTTGGGCATGTCCTCTACCCGGCCTGCGAAGTAGATGGCTGGTGGCCGGACCCAACCAGTTCGACAACTGGCGTGCCCGACGGCTGCCGGAGTGTGGGTGCACGACCGGCAGGTCGGCGGTGCCCATCTTGGCCTGGCCAGCCTCGGCCGGCCGGCGATCACCATCACTCGGTGGCCGCGGGGCCGCTCCATTTCCGTGCGCCGCATCGCCGCACCATCGCGTCAGGGATTCATGATCGAAACGCAATGCTCCCACTCCTCGTCGCGCGCCGATGGTGCACTGACTCGTGGAGCGTCGGCGGCATGATGTCGAACAGCACACGGGGACGATTGATGAGCGGCGGTGCCGCTTCTCGACCGTCGCTCGCGGACCACGGACAGCAACCATAGCCTCCCTGACAAAAGTTTGTCAGAATTGTTCAGTGAAGCGAGTTGCGGTGCTACGTTGTTCGCGAAGCGGAAGCGGGGCGGTACGTGATCCCCGGTCCGGCGGCGCCGAGTCCTTGGTCGTCGCCCTCTGAGAGAGCGTGACGACCGCGGAACCTCGCCGTGAGCGGGGACACGACTACGCCTTGGTCGGTGCGGCAGCGGATGGGTCGTGCTGCTACGCGACTTCCGGCCGGCTCTGGCTCTGATCCTCTCGCCCGATGGAGGCCGGCCGAGCGACGCACGGATGCCCCGGCCGACTTGGGCAGCCAACGACAACGCCTCCGTCATCGTTGGTGCCGGGAGGCATGCGGTCTTACCACTCTTGAGGCTACGAAACCGGTCGCGAGTCCGGTAACACGCAGGGAAGGGAACGATATGAGGGAACCGTTGAGCTATGAGATCGCGCGCCGGGCCGCGGAGGCGGTCCTTGAAGCGGCACGCGCCGAGGGCGAGCGAGTTTGCGTCTCCGTGACCAACCGGAGCGGTATCACGAAGGTCATTCTCGCTGATGACGGCGCTGGACCGATCGCGGTCGAGACGTCCCGCCTCAAGGCTTACACCGCCGCGGTGATGGGCGTATCGACCGCCGAGTTCGCCAAGTTCGCCGCGGAGCCGGTACTGCAGGCGTGTCCGCCTCATCTGGTGGACAGTCAGCTGCACCCGGTGCCGGGGGGATACCCGATCGTCACGGACGACGGCGAAGTCATCGGCGGCATCGGGGTGGGCGGGGCCCATGGAGAGGTCGACGCTCGCGTCGTCGGCAAGGGGCTGAAGAGCGTCGCCGACCTACTGACCTGAGGGATGACCGCAGCTGGAGAAGAGGGCGATCGGGGACGTCCTCCTAGGCAGGGTATGGCACGCGATATGCCCAGGGCGTGCCGGCAGAAGGGATGAATCACATTGACCGCCAAGGTGCACCGTCGCCTGCTGCGCCCAGCCGAGCTTCGTGAGCTGTTGCGCCCCGCTCCGGTCCAACTCACCGGCCTGGAACGACGGTTGTCGCGAGCGGCTTCCATCGCCGACCTTCGCGCGCTCGCGCGACGACGGGCGCCCAGGGCGGTCTTCGATTTCGCCGACGGCGGGGCCGGCGTGGGTGAACTCGCGCTGCGTCGAGCTCGTGAGACGTTCCGGCGCATCGAGTTCCATCCTTCGGCGCTGCGGGACGTCTCCCATGTGAGCGCGGAGACGATGATCCTCGGCAAGCCGTCCGCCCAGCCGTTCGCGTTCGCTCCCACGGGTCTTACTCGCATGATGCACACCGGAGGGGAACGAGCCGTCGTCGCCGTCGCGGAGCAGGCCGGGATTCCCTATGCCCTCTCCATGATGGGCGGTACCACGATCGAGGAAACAGCGCGGGCGGGCCCTCAGGCGCGGAAGTGGTTCCAGCTGTTTCTGTGGCGGGATCGGGGCCGCGTCAAGGATCTGGTCGACCGTGCGGCAGCGGCCGGGTACGACACGTTGATACTCACCGTGGACACCCCGGTCGCCGGGACTCGGCTGCGCGATGTCCACAACGGGCTCACCGTGCCGCAGCAGCTCACGTTGCGCACCTTCGTCAACGGAGCCCTTCACCCGCGCTACTGGTTCGATCTGCTGACCACCGAGCCACTCACGTTCGCCAACGTGGCGGCCTCCGAGGGCACGGTCGCCGACCAGATCGACCGCGTCTTCGATCCCGCGATCACGATCGCCGACCTCGAATGGCTCCGCGGCCACTGGCAGGGCAGTCTTGTGGTCAAGGGCATCCAGTCGGTGTCCGATGCCCAGCGGGTGGTGGACGCCGGAGCGGACGGCGTCGTGCTCTCCAGCCACGGCGGGCGGCAGCTGGACCGCGCCCCCGTACCGGTCGAGTTGGTCCCGGCGGTGCGCGAGCGGTTGGACGGGCGGGCCGAAATCCTGGTCGACACGGGTATGACGACCGGTGCTGACATCGTGGCCGCCCTGGCGCTGGGCGCCGACGCCGCGCTGGTGGGTCGTGCCTTCCTCTACGGCCTGATGGCCGGCGGTCAACGCGGGGTCGCTCGTGCCGTGGAGATCCTGGGCCGTGAGGTCGTCCAGACCATGGCACTGCTCGGGGTCAACAGCGTCACCGAACTACGCCCGGAGCACGTCTCGATCCGCTTCCCCTGACCACCGGCGCGAGCGCGCCAGGCGCGTAAGGCGAGACGATCGGGCCGGATCCTGCGCCTCTCCTACAGTGCCCACCACGCAAGGGCTGTGTCTGCCTGCTCCCTCGTCCGGTAGATCCCGGCCACCTGCGCCGGCCAACGCGACCCCCTCGTTCATACGCCCGGTCGGCCCGGAGCGTCACCGCCGGGCCCTGGCGGTCACCGCACCGCGTGGCCCTCGGCAGAGGCCAGGTCGCCTGCGCCGTAACAGGGCGGCTGCCTTCGGGCCCCGAGGATGACCCACTTACTGACAACTGTCCATGAAGCTCGGTAGAGAGTAGTGAGAGTATGGCCGACGAGATCAGTACCCCCAGCGCTGCCGGCGTCCCGTTCGCCGGCGAGAACGTCAATGTGGCCGGGCTGAACGCGTACCAGTCCCGCCCGCTGGGAGGCTCCACAGGCGGCATGTTGCTGTTGCCCAGTGTCAACGGGATCTCTCCGCAGTTGCGCGAGTTCGCCGACGGCCTGGCCGCCGCCGGAGTCACCGCGCTGTCCTGGGACCTCTGGCGCGGTCGGCCCGGCAGCGATGACCTGTCACAGCTGGAGACCCAGTTGCAGTGGGTGTCGGAGCTGAAAGACGAGTCCAGTCTGACCGAAATGGACCAGCTGCTCGACCACATGTTTGACGAGCTCGGTTGTCGACGGGTCGGAGTGATGGGCTGGTGCGTGGGCGGCCGGTTCGCGCTGCTGCTCGGTGGACGGGACAGCCGGTTGGCGAACGTGGTCGCCTATCACCCCACCGTGCCGGACACCCCGGCACCGAACCACACCCTGGATGCCACGGAGTTCACCGCCCGGATCGCCGCGCCTACCATGATCCTCTATCCAGGGGCGGACGAGGTGGTGTCGGTGGAGAGCTTTCGCCGACTGCAGGCCGCCCTGAACTCGCGGACCACCGGGCCGAGCATCGCGCATGTCTACCCCGGAGCCAGGCACGGATTCACGGGCCGGGCACAGCAAGGAGACCCGATCAACAAGGCGGCCACCGACCTGTCCTGGCCCCAGGTCATCGCGTTCATCCGGGCCACCACCCTTGTCTGAACGGACCCGTTCCCGCGCCTCGTCGGTGTCTTCGGCAGTGATCACCCGGTCCTGAAGACGGTCGGCCTTCCTGGGTGTTCGGCGACCGCGAACGCGGAACCGACGCAGCCGGGGGCAGGTCGTCCCCATCGGCAATTCGCCTTCGAGCGGGACATCCACGATCGCTCCGATGACCGAGCCCCCTTCCGCGGATCTGCGGAAGGGGGCTCGGTCCTGCGGTCAACGCCCCGTACAACTCGTGGCCGCACGGCGCGCGGGCGGCCTCGATGTCCGCTACCTGGATGCTCTCGGCGTCACGGTGACCGGGAGGCTTTCCAGACCCCGGATGACGTTGTTGAGGTGCCGCCGTGGCGGGCCGGCCAGCTGGATCGTCTCTGCATGATCCAGCAGCGCCGACAGGACCGCGTTGGCCTCCACCCGTGCCAGTCCCTGGCCGGCACAGGCGTGCACGCCGGAGCCGAACCCGACGTGGTCCATCGGCGCTCTGCCGATGTCGAACGTGTCCGGCTCCGGCCACTTGCGCGGATCCCGGTTCGCGGAACCGAACAACATCGCCACCCGAGCCCCGGCCGGGATCGTGGCGCCGTCGATCTCGACCGCCCGCGTCGTGCGGCGGAAGAACGTCTGCACCGGTGACTCGAAACGCACGACCTCCTCGAAAGCGGAACGGAGCAGGGTCCGGTCGGCGCGCAGGGCTGTCCAGGCGGTCGGGTGCTCGGCGAACAACCACAGCGCGCTGCTGATCGCGTTGATCGTCGTGTCCATGCTCGCCACCAGGTACGCCCGCAACAGCCGTCCCACCTCGTGCTCCCCGATCACGCCCCGATCGGCCGCCTGGTACAGCGCCTCGCCCCAGCCACCTGGCGTAAGGGTGTCGCGGTTCATCATCGAGATGAGCTTGTCGAGCAACCGGTCGGAGACCTGCACCGACGCCGTCGTCCGCTCGTTGAGAGGGCCGAAGGTGTTGAAGAACGCGTCGGCGAAGACGAGCACCTCGTCCCGGGCACGTAGGGGCATCCCGATCAGATCCGCCACCACCGTGAGCGGGAACACGCGCGCCAGATCGCGCACGACGTCGAACGAACCGCGGGCCACCACGGACTCGACCAGTTCGGTCGCGCGCCGGCCGATGTCGTCCTTGAGGCTCGCCAACGCACGCGGGGCCAGGCTCTCCGACAGCACAGAGCGCAGCACGTCGTGTTCCGGCGGGTCCGTCGCCAGCACACCACCCCGGCGGCGTTCGTTCAACGACGGCTCATAGCCCACGCTGTCCACGGAGGAGAACCGTTCGTGGTCGCGCAGCGCCGCCCGTACGTCTTCGTACCGGGGCAGGGCCCAGCAGTCGTAGCGTTCCAGGTACACGGCGGCGCCCGTCTCCCGCAGCACCGCGTAGGCGGGGTAGGGATCGGTCAGGACCTCGTCGGCGAAGATGTCCACATCGGACACCGGAGTAGCGGCCGTAGTCATCGTTGACTCCCATCATTCATCGCGGTGAACCGCACCCGCTCGTGTGTGAAGCCTCATTCGGGCCGCCCGCCTGCAAAGGTGACCCGGTCCGCGCCGCGACGTGTTCGGAGGTGACGCCGGGTGCCGTTTCGGCCAGGACGAGGCCGTCGGGGGTGACGTCGAGGACGCCGAGGTCGGTGATGATCCGGTGCACGCAGCGTTCGCCGGTAAGGGGTAGGCCGCACTCCTTGACGATCTTGGGGCTGCCGTCCTTGGCGGTGTGCTCCATCAGGACGATGACGCGGCGGGCGCCGTGGACGAGGTCCATCGCGCCGCCCATGCCCTTGACCATCTTGCCGGGGATCATCCAATTGGCGAGGTCGCCGTGTTCGGAGACCTGCATGGCGCCGAGGACGGCGGTGTCGATGTGGCCGCCGCGGATCATGCTGAAGGACAGCGCCGAGTCGAAGTAGGAGGCGCCGGGCAGGACGGTGACGGTCTCCTTGCCCGCGTTGATCAGGTCAGGGTCGACCTCGTCCTCTGTCGGGTAGCGGCCGGTGCCGAGGATGCCGTTCTCGGAGTGCAGGACGACGTGCACGTCCGGTGGCAGGTGGCCGGGGACCAGGGTGGGCAGGCCTATGCCGAGGTTGACGTAGGAGCCATCGGTGAGTTCGGCGGCGGCGCGGGCGGCCATCTGGTCGCGGGTCCAGGGCATCAGACGGCCACCGTCCCCCGTGTCGGGGACGCGGACGTCACCACGCGTTCGATCTGTTTGTCGGCGGCCTGAGCGGCCGTCAGTTCCACCACGCGCTGGACGAAGATGCCAGGTAGGTGGATCTCGTCCGGACTCAGCTCACCTGGCTCGACGAGTTCCTCCACCTCGGCGACGGTGATCCGACCGGCCATCGCTGCCAGTGGGTTGAAGTTGGCGGCCGCCTTGCGGAAGACGAGGTTTCCGTGGCGGTCGCCGCGCCAGGCGCGTACGAGAGCGAAGCCGGTGGTGATCGCGTGCTCCAGGACGTACGTGCGGCCGTCGAAGTCCCGGGTCTCCTTGGGCGGGGAGGCCACTGCGACCGTGCCGTCGGCCGCGTACCGCCAGGGCAGTCCGCCCTGGGCGACCTGCGTGCCCACCCCGGCGGGGGTGTAGAAGGCTGGGACGCCCGCGCCGCCCGCGCGCAGGCGTTCGGCCAGCGTGCCCTGCGGCACCAGCTCCACCTCCAGTTCGCCCGACAGGTACTGGCGGGCGAACTCCTTGTTCTCGCCGACGTAGGAGCCGGTCACGCGGGCGATGCGGCCGGCGGCCAGCAGCATGCCCAGGCCGTGGCCGTCCGTCCCGCAGTTGTTCGACACGACCTTCAGGCCGGTGGCGCCCCGGGTGTGGAGGGCCTTGACGAGCACCGTGGGAACACCGCTGAGGCCGAAGCCGCCGACGGCGAGTGACGCCCCGTCCGGGATGTCGGCGATCGCCTCCGCGGCGCTGGTGCTGACTTTGTCCACAAGGAGTCCTTCTGGGAGCTTCGTTTCCGCCCAGGAGCGCCGGCCACAATTGACCGGCCGTGGTCGGTGACGTGGCAGGCCTGCGTGGTGCTGCTTCTGGTAACCGACAATTCGACGCGCCTGTCTCAGGCGCCGATCATGTTGAAGCCGCCGTCGGCGTTGAGGTACACGCCGGTCATGTGGGCGGCGTCGTCGGTGGCGAGGAAGAGCGCGGTGCCCGCGAGTTGGGCCGGGCCGGGGATGCGGCCCATCGGGGTCTTGGCGATCATGTCCTCGCGGCGGCCGGACTTCCAGTCCTCGCGGCCCAGGAGTGTCTCGGTCTCGATGAAGCCGGGTGCGAAGGTGTTGACCCGAACGACGGGGGCGAGCGCCTGTGCGTAGGACTTGGTGATGCCGAGGATGCCGTACTTGGCGGCGGCGTACTGCGGAGCCCTCGCGCTGCCGCGCACGATGACGGTGGAGCCGATGTTGACGATCGCGCCATGGCCCTGGTCCAGCATCCGGGAGCCGAACTCGTGTGTGCAGAGCATGGTTCCCTTGATGTCCACGGCGAGCACGTGGTCGATGGACTCCTCGGTGAGATCGTGCCAGGACATCTGGTCGCTAGCCACGTCACCGACGTTGTTGACCAGCACGTCCAGGCCGCCGAACTGGATGAAGACCTCCTCGGCCATGCGGATCACATCGGTGTGGACGGCGATGTCGGCCTGCACGGTGAACGCCTCGCCGCCGACCTCCTTGATGCGGGCGACGGTCTTGTCGGCTCCGGCGGCGGAGCTGCGGTAGTGGACGGCGACGTTGGCGCCCTCCTGGGCGGCGCGTACGGCGATCTCTGCGCCGTAGCCGGTGCCGGCGCCGGTGACCAGGACGGTGCGGCCTTCGAAGCGGCGGGGGATCTGCGTGCTGTGGGCGGGGTTGCGCTCGGACATGGAGGTCCTTGTCTGCGATGGTCGGACGCGGGTTCCGGGGGCGGGGGTGATAGAGAACAGTCGGCGCGCTGGCGCGGCTCTCAGCTCCCGGACGGCTGCCGGGCGGGGCCGGTGAACTGCTGGCACATCTCGCCGATGCCCTCGATGCGGCTGACGAGTACGTCGCCATCGGTGAGGTAGCGGGGCGGGTTCATGCGATTGCCGACGCCCGCCGGGGTGCCGGTGAAGACCAGGTCACCGGGGAAGAGCGGCAGCACGGCCGAGAGCCGGGCGATGAGCTCCGGCACCGGGAAGATCATGGACTTGGTGCGGTCCTGCTGGACGGTCTCGCCGTTCAGCAGTCCGGTGATCTCCAGATCGTCGGGGTCGTCGAGTTCGTCGGGAGTGACCAGGACAGGGCCGATCGGGCCGAAGCCGGGGAAGGACTTGCCCAGGCTGAACTGGGCTGGTTTCCCCTGTAGTTGGGTGACCCGTTCGGAGAGGTCCTGACCCACGGCCAGGGCGGCCACCGCCTCCCAGGCGTGGTCCTCGCTCACCCGGTATGTCTCGCGACCGACCACCGCGACCAGTTCAACCTCCCAGTCGACCTTGCCCCGGGGGAGGGCGACACTGGTGTGCGGGCCGGTGACGCAGGCCGGGAACTTGGTGAAGACGAGCGGTTCTTCGGGCGGGGTGAAGCCGGCTTCCGCGGCGTGCGGTGGGTAGTTGAGGGCCACGGCGAACACCTGGCGGGGGCGGGGCACCGGAGCGCCGAGCGCGGTGGGGTCGACCGGGATGTCGTAGGCCTCCTCGGGCAGTCCGGCCGCCCAGTCGCGTAGGCGTGGCCAGTCCTCCAGCAGTGCCATCGGGTCGGTGGGCAGTCTGCCCTGCGAGGCCCAGCGGACGTTGGCGGCCCGGTCGCCGCTGACCACGACGGTGTGGCCGTCGAGGACGCCGAGCCTCACCAGTCCACCTTCTTGGGTGCGGGGGCCCCGTGCCCCTCCTGCCAGCTGACGATGGGAGTGCGCAGGACGCCGAGCCGCTCGACCTCTGCCTCGACGACGTCACCGGGCTTGAGGTACATCTCCGGGTCGCCGCTGAAGCCCGCGACGCCCTGGACGGTACCGGTGGTGATCAGGTCGCCGGCGCTGTAGCCCTGCGGGGAGTGGTAGGCGACGATGTGCGGGATGGAGACCGACATGCGGTTGGTGTTGGACTTCTGCCGGACCACCCCGTTGACCCGCAGTTCCATGTCGAGGTTCTGGACGTCGGGGATCTCGTCGGCGGTGACGATGTAGGGGCCGACGGGGCAGAAGGTGTCGATGGCCTTGCAGAAGGAGAAGACGCCGGACTCCATTTCTCGGCGCTGGATGTCGCGGGCGGTGATGTCGTTGAAGACGACGTATCCGGCGATGTGGTCGGGCGCCTCGTCGACGCCGAAGAACTTGCCGGGCTTGCCGATGACGACGGCGATCTCCAGCTCGTAGTCCAGCTCGCTGGTCAGGTGCTCCGGGTAGATGACCGGCTCCTCGGGGCCGACGATCGCGTCGACGTTCTGGAAGAACACGATGCCCTTGTGCATGGGGTGCGACCAGTCGACGTTCTTCGACTCGGCCTCGTGCTCACGGAAGTTGCCGGCTGTGTGGAAGAACTTCTTCGGCACGATCGGCGCGCGCAGCGTCACTTCGTCCAGCCGCAGCTGCTCACCGGTCTCCAGGACCTTGCCGTCGCGCTCGAAGTACCCGCGGGTGCTGTGGACTTCGAGGGGCAGCACGAGCCGTTCCTCGAGTTCCAGCCTGCCGACCCGCCCGTTGTCGAAGGTGATCAGCTTCACGATTCTCTGCTTTCTTTCGAAGAGTGAAAGCTAAATTCACTGTGTGAAGTTCGAGTTGAGTATTGAAGGGTCACCGTGGACTGTCAAGGCGTTGCCCAGGCGCTGAGGTCCGCGCCATCGGAACCGGATGCGCATCCCTCGCCCAGAAAGACCCGGAGCTGGAGGGCGAGCATCGAGTAGTAGCCGACCAGCGTCGTCAGCTCGAAGACGCCTCGCTCTCCGGTCACGGTCACGGCGTCGGCGTACTCGTCATCGGTCAACGTGCCGTGCCGCAGCAGTGCTGTGGTCACCCGCAAAGCAGCGCGCTCGGCCGGCTCGGTGAGCTCCGGCATCCGGCCGGCGCGCAGTGCGGCCATCTCCGGTTCGGCCAGACCGCCGCTGGTGCGGCCGACGGCTTCGTGAGCTTCGCGCTCGAAGGCGCTGCCCCAGTGGGCGGCCACGGCGAGGATCGCCATTTCCCGCACGCGATCGCTCAGCGAGGAGCTGTAGCGCACGGCCGCTCCGAGTGCCTGCGTCGCGAGACCCACCGGAGGGCTCAGCAACATGGCGTTGAAGGGGCCGCGCAACCGTCCCTCCTGGTCGGTCAGTTCGAACGCCTGCGGCCCCAAGGCGCGGGCGCCGCCGGTGATGGCCCGGTAGACCTCGGCCTGCTCCTCGTCCAGTTCGCCGGGCAACAGCCCACCCAGTCGCACTCCCATTCCGACCTCCTTGTCGCCCCATGGCGGGTGACTCTGATGACGACTTCCATACAATGAAAGTGACAGTGCTCCTCGTAGCGCCCACCATGCCCAGCAGACAGAAAGCGAGAACTTCGTGCCGCCGCGTGAACAACCGACCAGCTCCCTGCCGACCGACGGCTCCGCGGCGTCCAAACGCAGCTACCAGGTCGAGGCGCTGGCAAAGGGGCTGCGGCTGCTCGGGCAGTTCTCCGAACAGCGGTCGTCGATGAAACTGACCGACATGGCCGCCGAGGCCGGTGTGCCGCTGCCGACCGCCTTCCGGATGGCCGCCACCCTGGTGACCGAGGGGTTCCTGGAGCAGATGCCGGACGGCTCCTACCGCCCGGCTCCCAAAGTCCTCACACTGGGCTTCGCGGCGTTGCGCGGCATGGACGTCGTGGAACTCGCCGACGGGCCGCTGCGCCGGCTCGCCGCGACGACGGGCCAGACGGTCAACCTGGGCACCCTGTCCGGCGACCAGGTGCTGTACCTGGTCCGGCTGCGCAACAACAACCTGGTGACCGCGAACATCCAGGTGGGGTCGCGACTTCCGGCGGTATGCACGTCCATCGGAAAGGCCCTGCTGAGCAGCCTGGACGACACCGAGCTGGAGAAGCGCCTCACCGAGGAGTCCTTCACCGGGGCGACCGGCCCCAACGCCATCCGGTCGTTGGCAGAGCTGCGTCCGGTGCTGGCGCAGATTCGCGAGCGGGGCTGGGCGGTGCAGGACGAGGAACTCGCCTACGGGCTGCGCTCGGTGGCCGCACCCCTGTGCGACGCCTCCGGTGCGGTGGTGGCCGCGGCCAATGTGGCGGTACCCGCGATGGGGTTTCCCGTCACCCGCCTGCTCGACGAACTGCGCCCGAGCCTGCTGACCACGTGTCAGGAGATCACGCGGCTGCTCGGCGGAAGTTGAGGGACGGGGCAGCCCGCGGTGCCGTCCCGTCCGGCCACTTCTCGACTCAGACGAGTGTGCGGCCGCCGTCCACATACAGCACCTGCCCCGTGATGAATGACGCCCGTGCCGAGGCGAGGAACAGCACGGCACCGACCACGTCCTGCGGGGTGCCCAGACGCCCGGCCGGGACCAGGCTGAGCATTTCCTCCCGCATCCCGGGCCTGTCCAGGTACGCGCGAGTCAGTTCGGTCTCCGTGTAGCCGGGGGCGACCGCGTTGACGGTCACACCGTCGGCGGCCCACTCCCGGGCCATCACCTTCACCAGCTGGTCCAGTCCGCCCTTGGTCGCCGCGTAGGGGGCATGGTGCGGATGGGCGAGCCGGGAGGAGACCGAGGAGAAGAACACCATGCTCCCGTGCCCTGCCTGGCGCATCAGACGTCCCGCCGCCCGCCCGGCATAGAAGGCGCTCGACAGGTTCAGTGTGAGGATCCGGTCCCACGTCTCGTCCGGCGTGTCGACCACCGCCCGGCGGTCGTTGGTTCCCACCGCGTGCACCAGCACGTCCAGCCCGCCGAGCGCATCAGTCGCCGCCCGGACGGCCTCCTCGCACGCGATCGACGCCGTGACATCGGCCGGAATCACGTGCACATCGACGTCCGCGAGCGCCGGATCGTCCTGCAGAGCCTTGAGCTTCGCCTCGTCCACGTCCACGACGGCCAGCTGTGCCCCGGCGTCCGCGAGCCCTTGGGTGCAGGCGGCACCCAGGCCGCCGGCCCCTATGACAAGCGCACGGCTGCCCTCCATGCCCAACCAGGCCATGGCACACTCCTTCGCTTAACTTTCTACTGACGAAAGTCGCTTTCATATTTGACGATAGGCCTGCGGTGGTGCGATGTCCATCACGCTTGCCACCTGCAGCCCTTGGCCTCCGCCAGATCGCGACGCTTCTGTTTGCCGCTGGTTGGCGGGCCTCGATGCCGAAGGTGGTCGACGGATGTGGCGCGGACCACCGTCCCTGTGGAGGGCGATGTCACGCCCCGCACGCCTGGATCCGTACCAGGTGCGATTGGCGCGGCGGTGCGGCGAGCCGGTCAACGGGCGCCCGAGTCAGATGGTGTCTCGCCCAACAGGAACGACACGAAACGGCGGTCCGGATCCCACCGGTCACGCAGGGGTCCGAGACGGGACAGAGCGTCGGCGGAGAAGTAGGCGTCCGGTCCCAGTCCGCGGGACGCCATCGAGTCCGCGCCGATCTGGCTTCCGACGGCCACCGGTTCCAGTTGCCGGGCATGGTCGGTGACCCACGACTGCAGCTGGGCGTCCTGGCTTGGATCGTCCCCCACCGCGACCACCTCGATCAGGGTGTCGCCGAGCAGGGAGAAGGCCATGTCCGGCAGTTCGGGGACCCCCGCGAGGTTCTGCCAGTTGATGTGTGACCGGGGCGTGGGGAGCGAGGTGAGGGCTGCGTCGAGGGCCGGCACCAGGGCGGATGCCGCCGCGCTCGACATGATGTTGTCGTGCGCGTATCGAAGACCGGCCGGGTACAGGTCATCGACGCCCGTGAGGTGCTGCACGCTCCCGACCGTGGTGCCGTCATCGCCCCAGATCGCCTTCTGCCGCAGAGGGGCGTTCGTGAACAGCGCGAGCGCATCGTCGGCCTCGCGCTCGGAGTCGGCGAAGGCAACCGTGCCCAGCAGCATCGTCGGCCCGTCCGGCGAGTGGGTCACGTGCTGGGTGACACAGAGGGCCTGATCCACGATCGGTGACATCTCGTGACGGATCTCGTGCAGCCAACTGAGGAGTTCACCGCGCGCCGCGAACGGGTAGTTGTGCGCGGCGGCCTTGATCACGGCCGGCTTCGGCTGCATCTCCAGGTGGAAGGCGGTCACGATGCCGAAGAAGCCGGGACCTGCGCCTCGGGCCGCCCAGTAGAGATCGCTGTTCTGCGACTCATCAGCCCGCACCACTTCACCGTCCGCCGTGACCACGTCGACGGCCCGGACCAGACCACACCCGGGACCGTACGCACGCCAGTTCCATCCCAGGCCCCCACCGAGCAGGAAGCCCCCCACCGCCACCGTCGAACAGTGGCCGTGGGGGAAGAGCAACCCCAGCGGATCCAGCGTCAGGTCGAGGTCCTGTCCGATGGCCCCGGGGCCGACGACCGCGGTCCTGGCCCGGGCCTCGATGTCGATGCTCGAAAGGCGGGACACGTCGATGAGGAGCGCGCCCTCACGAACACCCGCGGCGGAGGTGCTGTGCCCGCCGGCGCGGACGGAGACCTGGAGCCCCCGCTCCTGCGCCAGCCGTACAGCAGTCGCGACATCGGCGGCATCCTCGGCCAGCACGATTCCGGCCGGACGCCTTGGAGGCTTACGGCCGTTCCAGACGGCGTCGCGGCGAGCTTGCTCGTAGCCCTGATCCTCCGACCACAGCAGCTTCCGCTCCAGTTCTCCCGCGAGTGTCACGTTCTTCCTTTCGATGGGGGCGCCGGGCGCTCAGGCACCGGTGAGGTGATCGAGGACAGCCGAAACGGTTCAGGTGAACGCCTCATCCGGCGTCACGCCAAAGGTCCAACAGCAGGTGCGAGACCGAAGTCAGCGGCGCGTGATTCCTCCGTCGACGACGATGATCTGGCCGGTGATGAACGCGGCTTCATCGGAGGCAAGAAATGCCACGGTGTTGGCGATGTCCTCCGGCTTCCCTCGCCGCTTCAGGTCCTGCATCCGCACGGTCTGGTCGAAGAACTCTTCACTTACTGCCTGGAGAGTCGTGGCTGTCTGGATCAGGCTGGGTGCGACGGCGTTGACCGTGACGTCATGGCCGGCCAGATTCGCCGCCAGCACGTGTGTGAGTCCGTTGAGGGCGCCCTTGGAGGAGGCGTACGCGACAAACGGTGGCGGGGTTGTCCAGTAAGCCGCCGCCGTTATGTTGATCACTCTGCCGGCGTCGGAATGCTTGAGGTCGCCGAGGAATGCCTTGGCTGTCAGGAACGGACCGTCCGCGTTGATCGCGAAGGTGTGTTTCCAGTGCTCGAATGTCGCGTTGTCGAAGTCGGCGAGGGGCACGATGGCCGCATTGTTCACGAGGATGTCGACAGGGCCCAGTGCGTCCCGGACCTCCCCGGCGAAGACATTCACCTGCGCCTCGTCGGACACGTCGACCTTCGCACTGAAGAACCGCTGCCCGGTCGCTTCCACGAGCGCCCTGGTCTCCTCCGCCGGGTTGATATCGGCAACCGCGATGTCGGTGCCTTCGGACGCCAGTTTTCGGGCGATCTCCCGGCCGATTCCGGCACTACCGCCGGTCACCACGGCAATTCTGTCCGTCAAACGTCCAGCCATGACACAACTCCTTTGTTCCGGCGGGCGAGAGAGGTTCGTAACCGTCGCCTGCGCCCCCAGGTGTCTCCGAGTGCGATGTCCCGGGTGCTGATCCGTGAGGTGCCTCCGTCCCGCAGGCGTCCGTGCAGCGGGTGGGGGCGGCAAGAGGTCTCGGGCTCGTCCCGGCGGTCGTGCCTTCGCTGGGCATGGCGTCCTCCCTGTCCGTGCGACGGCTCGGCGTGGATCGGCTGCGGTCGGCCGGTCCGGGCACGCGCCATGCTGCGTGGCCCCGGCGCAGGGAGGAACAGCACCTTCCGATGATTGGAAACGAGGTGCGGCGCAGCCCGGGCAGCCGACGCCGGCACCCGCCGGCAGCGCACGAGCGGCGTACGACGAGACGGGCGGGGAGTGTGACGGACCTGGGCGTCCGTCCCTCGACGCCTCCCGGAACAGCCGGGCCATCCTGACAAGCTCTTCCCGCTCCAGGCTGCTCAGGTGAGCATCGGTCGGGGGGCCGGCCTACTCACAGCGGTCTCGACGGTCGAACTTCTGACGAGCAGTGAGAATCGCCTTCTTTGAACCACAACTGACAATGGCTGCTCCGGGCTGAAGCCCTTTCCGGGTGTCTCATGCGCCTGACCCCACCGCCCGGGCATCACCCGCGCCGCTGCAACGTCCGTCCGATACGGTTCCGCCATGTCCGATCTCGACGCTCAGCAACCGTCGGCCTCCGGCTCCCCGGAACCCTCCGCCCAGAAGCTCGAAGCCCTGGGGGAGCGGCTCAAGGAACGGATTTACGCGGTGATCACCATGCTCGCCGTGATGGTCGGCCTGGCGCAGAACACGCATACCCGGCACAGCACGGCGGCGCTGTACGTCACGGGCACCGCGGTGGGCTTGTGGCTGGCGACATTGGTGGCCGACATGCAGGCCCACCGTGTCGTTCACCAACGGTTGGCCAACCGCCGCGAGGTACGACACCTGCTGTTCGTCAGCAGCCCGCTGCTCAGCTGCGCCGCGGGCCCGCTCCTGATGATCGGGCTGTCGGCGGGCGGCGCCCTCGGTCTGTCCACCGCGCTGTGGATCGCGGTCGGCGTGGACGTCGCCTCGATGGCGGTCTGGGGCTTCACGGGCGGGCGGCGGATGGGCGGTGGCGTACTGCTTTCCGGTGTGGCGGGGCTGATGGATGCGGCGATCGGCTCGGGCGTGGTGATGGTGAAAGTGATCACTGGGCACTGAGCGCGGCGGCAGGGATGTCCCTGGTCTGAGCGTCGCCTTCAACCGTCGAGGGCGCGCCCCTGGGGGACGAAGCCGGACGCGGCCGTGAGGAGTCGGTGCGCCGGTCGACTGCTGCTCGCACCGTTCGGTATCGGACGGCGTGCGGCTGTCATGTGTGTGGGTGTCATGTGTGCGGCTGCCAGGTCGCTAGGGCGGCGTCGACTGTGTCGGCCACCGTCTCCCTGTCCGGCTGTGCGCCGAGCATGAGCCGCAGGAAGAGCAGAGGGCCGAGGATCCGGGAGGCCAGGTCCCGGGTGTGTTCTTCGACGCCAGAGCGCAGTTCACCGCGTGCGACGGCGGCGGCGAGCGCGTCGGTGAGGTGCTCGCCGGCGCGGCCCGACATCTCGTCGCGCAGGCTTCGTACCGCCGGGTCCCGCTCCGCGCGCTCCATGATCGTAGCGATGACGGAAGCGGAGACCGGACGGTTGAGCCAGTCGGCCTGCTGCTGCAGGTACGTCACCAGCTCGTCGCGGAACGGGCCGTGGCCCAGGGTGAGCACGGGGTGGGCGGCGCTGGTCAGGGTGTCCAGGAGGAGGGCCTGCAGGTCGGGCCAGTGCCGGTAGACGGTGGCGCGGCCCACTTTGGCTCGTGCGGCGACGGCGGCGTGGGTGATGTGTCCCGGCCCTCCTTCGGCGAGGAGTTCGGTCGCAGCGGCCAGGGCGGTGGCGCGGCTGCGGCGGGCTCGGGGGTCGTCGTTCGTACGAGGCATCGGGGCACCATTCTTTCCGAGTAGTTTGTGAGACGACTTGACTCACAAGCTAGCTCTGATACATACTGTCTCACAGATGGCTCGGAAGCCGCGGCAGCGGGCCCCGCACGTCACCCACCCCTTGAGGCCAAGGAGACAGCTCATGCCTGTGACCATGAACGAGAACGCCATCGCCCTCCGTTTCGCCGACCGCGCCACCGCCTACCAGGCACTCAGCGAGCTGAAGCACCTAAACTCCGCCACCACCGAGGTCCGCGGCGCCGTCCTGATCGAGCGCATGGAGGACGGCACCGTCCATTTCCCCGAGGGCATGGACACGGAGTCCGGACGCGGCACAGCGGTCGGCTCGCTTATCGGTTCGCTCGTCGGCGTCCTTGGCGGGCCCCTCGGCCTGTTGATGGGCTGGGGCATCGGTGCGCTGATCGGCGGAGGCCACGACTACAAGCGGGCCACCGAAGCGACCGAGGCCGTCGGTGCCTTCACGCCGCATGTCCCGCCGGGCGGCACCGTCATCCTGGCCGGGGTCGAGGAGGCCGACACGGAGGCTATGGACCTGCTGGCCACGCGCTACGGTGCGGCCCTCGAGCGCCGCCCCGCCGACGAAGTGCGGGCCGAACTGAAGGCGATGGAGAAGGCGGCCGACGAGATCAGGAAGCAGGAGGCCAAGGACAAGCGCGACGGCAAGCGCGCCGAGCGCGAGCGCAAGGCAGGCGAGCGGAAGAGCAAGGACGGCGCTGACACGTCGGGGGCGAACCTTGCCACGGCCGACACGTCCTCCACAGACGCGGGGTAACACCCCCCTGCCCCGCAAGGTGGGGGGCGGGCCGGCCAGGTCCGCCTCCCACCGTCTTCATTCGTTGCAGACTTGATGCCGCGTACAAGTCAGCCTGGTCGCTGTGTGAGATCGCTTCGCGGCGGTTCGGTCTTCGCCTTCCGGCCCGGCTACCTCCCACTCGCCTCGTCGATCTGGGAGATGGGCGGATCCGTCCAGCCGACTGGGCTCCGGCTCCGGGGCAGACGCCGGTGGTATGGAACCGGCTGCGGTAGCCACCCGGCGAGACTCCGCAGGACCAGCCGCGCGCAGTGTGCCCAGTGGGTCGTCGCGCGGTGTCCGTTCGGTACCCCGAGGGCAGCCAGCCTGAAGACCCCGGTGTGGATGAGGCTGGTTTCTCGGCGGCGAGACCGAGGGGGCCGACGCGCTTCGGGCCGCGGGCCGCGGTACGCGAACGCGCCGAGCGCGACTGCGACATGGATCTGTGGGTGCTCGACAAGGACGGCAACCTGCTGTCCGACCCCATCGACGGCTGGTCGTCACTCCGTAGACCCCGGGTATGCAGAGCGGCGTACCCGGCCTGCACCGCCCGTGAGGACGGGAACGGTGCGATGAACGACCCGGCCGCGGAGGCCACGCTCCCTTCCCCTCGGGAGACCGCGGCCGGGTCTCTTCCCATCCGGCATCGGCATGAGAGGCAGGGCGGTGCACCTGGTGATGCGGGAGACGGCGAGTAAAGCACTGATCACAGTGCCGCGGCCACCGCCGAGAGCAGGCGCCACAGTCGGGTGTGGGGCGTGGGGTCGTGGATGGCGCGGTTGGTGAGGTAGGCGAGCGAGATGCCGGATTCCGGGTGGGCGAAGGCAAGGTGTCCGCCGAGGCCGTCGTGGCCGAGTGAGCCGTGGCCGAGCATGGGCTGGCGTGGGGACGACAGCGCGAAGACAGTGCCGAAGCGGGTGGGCTGGTCGACCAGGACCTCGTCGGGCCCTGAGGCCTGCTGGCGTCGGACACGGTCAACGGTGGTGGGTGAGATGGTGCGCAGGGGGCCGTCGACCACGCTGGAGTAGAGCCGTGCCAGTGACCTGGCGTCGAAGACGCCGTTGGCGGCGGGGATCTCCGGCTGCCACATCGCGGGATCGTTGAAGAGATCCGCGGTGACGACGGGGTTGTTGAAGGTGGCGTGCGTGAGCGTGCCCGGCCTGTCGGCGGCCGAGGCCAGGAAAGCGCCGATTCCCGGTGTGGGAGCGGCGTCCTGGTAGCGGACGACGCGATCGTTGTGCTCGGTGGGCAGACCTATCCATGCCTGCGGGTCGCTGTCCTGGGCGAAGCGCTCGCGCAACAGGGCGCCGACGCTCTCGCCGCTCGCGCGCCGCGCGACCTCGCCCACCAGGTAGCCGAGGGTCAGGGCGTGGTATCCGTGCCGGATGCCCGGATACCACGCCGGCTCCTGTCGGGCCAGGCGTCGCACGCACCCGTCCCAGTCGGCAAGGTCGGCCTTGGTCACCGGCTCGTCGAAGGCGGGCAAGCCGGCTCGGTGCGAGGCCAGTTCACGGACCACGACGCCGTCCTTGCCGGCCACGCCGAACTCCGGCCAGTAGGCCGACACCGGCGCGTCGAGATCCACCTCGCCCGTATCGACCAGGCTCGCGAGCACCAGGCCCATGACGCCCTTGGTCACGGAGTACCCCACGTGCAGGGCGTCCTCGGGGTACGGCGTCCCGCTGGTGTCCCGGGCGCCGCCCCACAGGTCCACGACCAGCTCGCCGTGGTGGTAGACGGCGACGGAGGCGCCGATGTCGTCGCCGTTGCGGAGGTTGCTCTCGAAGGCGTCGTGGACGCCTGAGAATCGGGGCGACGTATAGCCGAATGCCGTCGCCACCGGCGTGTGCATCGTGCTCATGCCTGCTCACGCTCCAGTTCCTCCATCGCCGCTCCGCCCGCCATCAGGTCGATGACCTCGGCGGCCTCCTTCTCGCCGCGCGCGAACGAGGCGACGAGCCGGCCGTGGGCGATGACGGCGAAGTGGTCGCCGACCCGCAGAGCTTGGTGTGCCTGGTGAGTGATCAGGACGACGCCGATGCCCCGGTCCCGTGCCGTTTCGACGGCCTGCAGGACGGTCTCGGCCTCGCGGACGCCGAGTGCCGAGGTCGGTTCGTCCAGGATCAGCACCCGGGCGCCGAAGTGCAGGGCGCGGGCGATGACGAGGGCCTGCCGCTCGCCGCCGGACATGGTGCCCACCAACTGGTCGGCGTCTCGGATCCGGCGGATGCCCAGCTGCTGGATCTCCCGCAGGGCGATCCGGGCCGCCGTCGCGGCGTCGAAGCGGCGGAACAGGCCGCGGCCCTTGGTGGGTTCGGCCCCGAGGAAGAAGTTGCGGGCCACGCTCATCAGCGGGACGGTGCCGGCGCCCTGGTGGACGGTTGCGATGCCACGGTCCAGGGCGTCGCGTGGGCCGCCGAGCGTCACGGGCTCGCCGTCGATGAGCATCGTGCCCTCCGTGGGCGTGTACACCCCGGAGAGGATCTTGATGAGGGTGGACTTGCCGGCCCCGTTGTGCCCGAGCAGGCAGAGCACCTGGCCGGGGCGGACGGTGAGCGAGATGTCCGAGCAGGCGCGTACCCCGGTGAACTGCTTGGTGACGCCCTGGAGTTCGATCAGGGGATGGTCGGTCACGGTGGTTGTCATGAGGGTCACCTGCCACTCAGTGCGAGCTTGCGGAAGTAGTTGTTCGCCATGACGGCGACCAGCAGGAGGGCGCCGAGGAAAAGCTGGGCGTAGTCGGTGTTCCAGCCGGTGTAGAAGATGCCGATGCTGACGATGCCGTAGGTCGCCGTGCCCAGGAGGACGCCGAGGGTGGAGCCGTAGCCGCCCTGCAGGAGCACTCCGCCGATCACGGCGGCGATCACGCCGTCGAAGATGAAGCTGGAGCCACGGGTGACGTCACCCCCGCTGTAGGTGATCGTCTGCAGGACACCGACCAGTGCGGCACCGGCGGAGGTGGCCATGAAGAGCCCGACCTTGACCCGGGCGGTCGGCACGCCGGCGTCCCGGGCCACTTCGGGGGCCCCTCCGGTGGCGTAGATCCAGCTTCCGGTGCGGGTGCGGGTCAGCACCCACCAGGCGACCAGGGTGATCGCCAGCCACCACACGATGGAGATCTGGAACTGACCCGCCTTGGAGCCGAACACGGCCTGCACGCTCGGCTCCGGCGTCAGCGTCACCGCCGTACTCCCTGACAGGGCGCGGCTGAGGCCCAGGGCGCCGCCGCCCACGACCAGCGAACTTCCCAGGGTGACGATGAAGGAAGGCAGCTTGGTGCGGGTGGCGACGAGGCCGTTGACCAGCCCGACCAGCAGGCCGAAGCCGATGGCCAGAGGGATCGATGCCCATTGGGGCATGGTGTAGGTGCCGCTGGCGATGGCCACGATCGCCGACGTGGCGCCGACGACGGAGCCGATCGACAGGTCGAACTCCCCGGCGATGAGGAGCAGCGCGACCGGGGTGGCGACCACTCCCAGTTCGGCGGCGGTGTCCAGCCAGCTCGCGGTGCCGTCCACGCTGGTGAAGCCCGCGCCGGACGCGGTCACCAGGAAGAAGACGTACACAGCGACAGCGCCGATCAGCGCGCCGAACTCCGGGCGCCTTGCCGTGCGTGCGATCAGTGAACGGGTGAGGGGTTCGCTCTGCTGGTCCGGCACAGCGGGCGCCGGAGCCGCTTGGTGAATGGTCATGAGTGCTCTCTCCTGAAAACGAGTGGTCTGCTGCTGCGGCGTCTCAGGAGGCACCGCGGATGCCCTGGTACGTCTGGTTGATCTTCAGCGCGACGCCCGCGCTGTCCTTGTCGATGACCAGCGGACCGGTGAGCACCGTGCCGGAGGGCGCGATCCCGTACTGCACGTACTGCTTGGCTATCAGGACGCCGTAGTACGTCTGGAGGTAGGGCTGCTGGTCCATGGCGTACTGGATCTTGCCTGCCTCGACGTCCTTGAGGACCTTGGTGGACAGGTCACCGCTGCCGATGGTCAGCTTGCGGCCGGCGTTGTTCGCCGCGGTCAGCGCGCTCTCGGCGACGATGGAGCCCGTGGTGAACACACCGTCGATGCTCTTGTCGGCCTTGAGCGCGCCCGCGATGGCCTGGGTGACCTTCGTCGGGTTGGTCGAGTTCTGGTACGGGATACGCAGCGAACTCGCCCTGCCACCGGCCTTCTTGAGTGCGTCGGTGTAGCCCTGGCAGAGCTGCTCCAGGGCGGGGTTGCCCGGGACCGTGTTGACGCACAGCCCCTTCTTCACTCCGAGCTTGGCCGCTTGCAAGCCCGACCTGGTGCCGGCGACCGCCGGCTCGATGCCGACGAACGAGAGGGCGCCGAGCTGTTTCCAGTCCGTCACGCCGGAGTTGATGACGACTACCGGAATGCCGGCCTTGATCGCCGCCTTGATCTCGGGGCTCTGGGCCTCGGGGAAGAAGTTGCCGACCACGATGGCGTCCGGCTTCTTCGCCATGGCCGCCTGCATCAGCTTGGCCAGCGTCGGGCCGGAGGCGTCGGTCGAGGTCGGGCTGAGGTACTCGGTGGAGACGTTCAGCTCCTTGCCGGCGTTGTCGGCGCCGGTCTTCATCGCGCCGAAGAACGGGTCGCTCAGCGGGCCGGACACGACGACCACGGACAGCTTGCGGCCGGAGGAGCTGCCGGAGCTGTCCGAGTCGGCGGAGTCGGTGCGCTTGGAACAGGCGGTGGTGACGGCGGCGGCGGCGACGACCGTCGCGATCAGGACGATGCGTGATCTGCGGGAGTGGGACATGGCTGCTCCAGGGGTTGGGGTGGGTCAGTGGTGACGGGACGGACTAGGGGGAGGGGGGGCAGGGGAGACGGGCGCTGGTCCGGATGACTTGGTGGGGGCCGGGTGGGGGGCGAATCCGCCGGGTCGGGGTGCCGTACCGGGGGCGCGCGCCCTGCGGGGAGGGCTGGCTCAGCCGCTGACCGCGGTGGTCTGCGGCGCCCAACGGCCGAGGCGGGCGGCGGCATCCTGCGCCATCCCGCGCACCACTTCACCGGCGGGCAGGATCTCCTGGACCAGACCCACGCCCTCGCCGACGATCATGTTCGCGACGTCGAAGTCCTGCTGCGAGACAGCCGCCTCGAACTCCGCGGCGGCCTCGGGGAGATGTGCGCCGAGTTCCGACTCCCGCCCGTGCCACCGGTCGATGAAGTGGTTGCGAAGCAGGCGCCCGTTGTACTCGGCGGGCCAGTCGTACTGGCGCACGATGTCGTAGACGCTCGTTCGGACGGTGTCGTCGCCGCTTGCGGCCACCGCGCGGGCGTGGGCGCGAGCGGAGACCGCTGCTTCCCCGGTTGCCCAGAAGCGGGTTCCGACCAGGACACCGTCCGCGCCGAGGGCGAGTGCGGCGGCGAGTCCGCGACCGTCCGCCACCCCGCCTGCGCCCAGCAGGAGCGTGTGCGGAGAGCGCTCGGCGATCAGGTCCGCGACATCGGGTACGAGGGTGAACGTCGACCGCGTCCCGACTCCATGCCCGCCGGCCTCCCCGCCCTGCGCGACAATGACGTCAGTTCCGGCGTCAAGGGCCTGGCGGGCCTGGTCGAGCGTATGGACCTGGCACAGCAGCGGTATGGCCGCGGCGCGGATCCGGTCGGCGAACGGGGCCGGGTCGCCGAAGGACAGCATGACCGCGGCGGGCTGGTACTCCAGGGCGACATCGAGCAACTCGGAGTGGCGGGCCAGGCTCCAGGTGATGAAACCGCAGCCCACCCGGGTGCCGGCCGCTGCGTCGAATTCCCGCTTCAGCCACTCTCCGTCGCCGTAGCCTCCGCCGATCATGCCGAGTCCACCCGCGGTGGTCACCGCGGTGGCGAGCGGGGCCCCGGAGACAAGGTCCATCGGGGCGAGCACGACGGGGTGCTCGATTCCGAAGGCGTGGGTAAGGCGCGTTGTCAGCAAGGCGAAGTCCCCTTCGTCCGGGCATCCGCCCGACAATGCGGCGGGCGGTGCGGCGTTAGGAGGACAGTAGGTTCGCCGAGATTTCATATCCAACGATTGGTTGCGATGGGAGGCATCGCTGGAAGAGAACCTTCCGATGGCCGACGAGCGTCAGGACGGTGACCAAGCGGCCTCGGGGAAGTGAGACACGCCCCAACGGCGCCCGGCACGGCACGTTGACGCGCTACCGCATCAACCGTGGGGCGGGCCGCCAGTACCAGGCCGACGCGCAGCACGCCGACGCACCACACCGGACGACGCGGAAACGCACCCCACTTCTCCGAGGCCGCTTTGCCGTCGCTCAGCCGGTTGCCGTGGAAGAACCCCCGACCATCCGCAGGACGGGCGGAGCCTGTTCCGCGGCCCGCGCGTGCGTGAGGAAGCGCGTCAGGGCGGGCGAGGGCGGTGTGTCCACGCGTTGGACGAAGACGGTCTGAGCGCGTGCCTCCTCCTCCGGCAGCTCGTGTACGCGAAGCTGTTCCTGGGAGACGTGTCGCTCGACCACGGCGGCAGGCAGCAGGGTGAGGCCCATGGCGGCCCCGACGCAGCCGAGGATGCCGTCCAGGGTTCCGAATTCCATGCAGCGAACACTGGCAGCGCCCCGCGCCTGCAAAATGCTTTCCAAGCGCCTGCGGTATGAGCAGCCGGTACGGAAAACCAGGATCTTGGGGTCGCGCATGACGGAGTCCAGGTCGGTGACCCGGCGTGCCGTGACGAGGACGAGGCGTTCCTCGAAGATCGCGGTTTCCACCATGTCGCGCTGTCGCACGGGGCCACTGACCAGCGCGCCGTCGAGCCGGTACTCCAGGACATCCCGGACCAGCTCATCGGTCGGCCCTGTGATCAGCGAGAGCTCGACGCGGGGACAGTCCTCCGCGAAGGCTGCCAGCACCGGGGGAAGCCGCAGGCCCGCCGTGGTTTCCATCGACCCGATCCGCAGTGGTCCGCACGGATCGGTCTCATCACCGATGACATGCCGCGCGTCGTCGACGAGCCTGCTGATGCGCTCGGCATACGGCAGCAGCTGCTCGCCCGCATTGGTCAGCGCCACGCCCCGGGCATGCCGACGGAACAGCGGGGCGCCGAGCTCCTTTTCCAGCGCGTGAATCCGTGCGCTGACATTCGACTGCACGGTGTGCAGTTCCTGAGCGGCCTTGGTAATGCCCTGCGTGCGCGCGACGGTCAGGAAGACCCGCAGGTCGGACAGTTCCATGGCGACCTCCACATGGGCCTGGGGTGGCCAGAAGCATACCTGCGGGCGGTTACGGGGTGGATGATCTCAGCGGCCGGGGACGGGCAGGACGCCTTCGGTGTACTGGGCGCGCCCGTGGCCGAAGGACCAGTCCTGAGGACCGTTCTCCATGATGCTGATGAAGACGTCCTCGCCGCTGATGCCGAGGGCTTCCAGCTGCTTGGCGATGGTGTGGTAGACGCGTTGCTTGACCTCAGTGGTGCGTCCTGACTGGGTGAAGATCTGGATCATCACCATGCGATCGGTGCGCTCCAAGCCCAGGCCGGCGTCGAGGGCGATGATGTGATCGGCGTCGTGCTCGGTGATGATCTGGAACCTGTCCCGCTCGGGGATGTCCAGCACGTCCACGAGTGCCCGGTGTGTCGCGTCGGCGACCGCCCGCACTTCGTCGATACGGCGTCCGCGGATGAGATCGATACGTACGAGTGGCATGTGTCGCTCCTTGAGCATGTGTTGCTGACGTTATGCCGTCGGCGTCGCGTTCACCGCCCCCGGGACCGTGGACCGCGGGGACGGCCAGTACGGTCAGGTGGCCGCCGCCGTCCGCGCGGGGCAGAAAATGGCTGGTCCACGGAGAAAGGCCGACGGCCCGTGGTCCGAGGCGTCCGGCGGCCAGGGGCCCCCTGAGCACCAGGGCGCTCTCGCGAACACGCGTCCGCCGATGTCGATCACGGCCGTCGGGCCGGACAGCCCTGTGCTCATCGCAACCCTCGCCGAGCGCTGCTGATCGTTTCGCTCACGCCATTGACGCTAATGACTGCGCAGCCGGCGATAGGAGATGAGTGCAGATCCAATGAAGGTGCGTGCCGCCGATCAGGCGGTGAGTATGAGCCGGTCATGGCACAGGCATGGTGGATGCGGGTGCACTCAGGTTGTTCGTACCAGGCGCAGTAGGCTTCGAAGTCGCCGTTGGCGCGGACGGCGCGCAGCTTGAGGAGCACTGACCAGGACCCAGGGGCGCCCGGTGATGTCCACCCGGTCTGTGACCGGTTGGCGGCGCATGCTCCTTCGATGATGCCGGTGGCGATCGGCCACCGCTTTTTCGGCGGTGTCATGGCGCGGGTATTGGGCCTTGTTGGCAAGGTGGCTCACGGCCTCATGGATGCCCCTGCGTTTGGCGCAGCACAGTCTTGCAGTGCGGGCCGGGCCTCGAGCGCGGCGGTGGTCTTCTGCACGTCACCGGCCAGGAGGGGCGGGCGTGGCGGGCGACCCAGGTCTCGGCGTAGGGCGCGCCGGTGTCGCGTAGGCACCAGGCTGCGCCACAGATGCTCGAGCACGTGGATCAGGTCGACGATGATGTGGATGTCCGCGCCGCGCTGCCCTGCTTCCGCCTCGATGAGGTCGATCTGATGGTGGGCCCCGTCGACGAGAACGACCCAGGGCCCGCGGTGCTCGGCCTGGCAGAACGCGTTGGCCACCACCTCGGCGGCGGTGTTGTTCACTGAAGCGCATACCTGTTTTCAAACTGGCCTTCGGCCCGGGCGGCGCTCGAGGGGCTCGGGATGGGCGGTGCCACGCCGGCCGGGGACGTCGAGGAAGTCGTCCGCCGTGCGCGGCGCGGGCCAGGAGTCGTGGATGGCTACCAGGAGGGCCATCCGTTTCCTGCTGTGTTTATCTCCGGACGCCGGCTGGGTCTTCATCGTGTTGCCCCCTGGCCGCACCCGACGCACGGCGCACGGTGCGGCGCGCTACGCCGACGTGGCCGCTGCCTCCTCCGCCGAGAGGCGCGGGCGGGTTGTCGACGCCTTGAGCCGTGCCTGGCTTCCGGCCGGGTCCGCCGGGCGTCGGGTGTGCCAGTCCGTGACCGCCTGGTAGGCCGCGGCGACCTCCAGGAGGCGGTCCTCCTCGTACGGCTGTCCGCCGAGGATGACGCCTGCCGGGACACCGTCGCCGTCGAAGCCGATCGGGAAGGCGATCTCGGGCAGGCCGAGGATGTCGAAGGGGACGGGGGAGGTCTGGAGGAGCACGTCGCACTGGTTCAGCACGCCGTCGAGCACCTCCCTCACCAGGTGGTTCTTGGCGCGCTGGGCTGTGATCCACTCGTCGCCCGAGAGCATCAAACCCTGCAGCCAACTCAGCAACGACACACCGAACTTGGCCGGATCGGCGCGCAGCCAGTGCCGGAACGGTTCCGTGCGCTCGCAGAGCCGTGCCGCGTTGAAGGTGCCGGTGAGGAGCGCCCAGTCGTCCGGGTACTTGACCTCGACGAGCGTGACACCGGGGATCGCGCCGAGCTGGTCGAGGAAGGCGCTGCGCAGCTCTCGCCGGTCGGAGAGGAAGTCGGCCGGCACGCCGACCTTCGTGGCCCGGCGTACACGAAGTCCCTTCGTTCCGACGGGCGTTGCCGCCCTGATGAGGTCGGGTACGTCCGGCAGCCCCAGGGTGCGTGGGTCACGGGCGTCCGGCCCGGCCATCACCTGGAGCATGATCGCCGCGTCCATGGCGTCCCGCGCCAGCGGCCCCGCGTGGTCGCGGGTGAACGACAGCGGTATGACGCCGTGCAGGGAGACTCGCCCCATCGTGGGCTTCAGCCCCGTCAGGTTCTGCTGGTTGGACGGGAGCACGATCGAACCGCCGGTCTGGGTGCCGATGGAGGAGGACGCGAGCCGTGCGGCCACCGCGCAGGCGGGTCCCGTGGAGGAGCCGCCCGGGTCGACGGACGGATCGTCGGGCGTCCACGCGTTGACCGTGGTCACGGTGCCGTTCGGCGTCGTGGCCCGGGTGGTCGCCAGCGGACCCATCTGTCCCTTCCCGAGGAGGATCCCGCCCGCCTGCCGCAGCCGGGCCACGGCGGTCGCGTCCTCGTCCGGCACGAAGTCCTCGAAGATGAAGGAGTTGCAGCGCGTCGGCACGCCGTCGGTGAAGTAGTTGTCCTTGACGCACAGGGGAATGCCGTGCAGGACACCCCGCGGGCCCTGGCCCCGGTCCGCCTTGCGCGCGGCGGCGAGCGCGGCCTCTCCGGTGACCTCCGCGTACGCCTGGTACACCGCGTCGTACCGCTCGATCCGCTCAAGGTACGCCTCGGTGAGCTCCGTCGCCGTGAGCTTCCCGCGCCGCATGAGTACGACGGCCTCGGCGAGGGTGGCCTCGGAGGGGTCGTTCCGTGCGGCCTGCCGTACGTCGACGTCGGGGACGCGGGGCGTGGCGGTGTAGGCCCGGGCCGGCGTCGCCGACAGCACCACCCCGCCCGCCACCGCGGCGGAACTCGCCAGGAAGACCCGCCTGTTGAGTGCCCTGTCCGCCATCACTCGCCCACCTTCCCGGTCCATGCCTCCGCGATGGACGGGTAGAGGAGGGGAGGTGCCTCCTGCTGGGCGTACGCCGGGCTCTCGGCGGACGGGGTCCACGCGGATATGGCCCCGGGGACGGATGTCACGAATGACCGCAGGTTCTCCAGGACTTGGGCCCGGGTGGGCACGCCGGTCTCGGCGTCCCCCTGCTCCGGCAGCAGTGTCAGATCGAAACCGGCGAGCGCCAGACGGGTTCGCACGAACGCGTCCAGCTCTTCCTGGGTAGGGGCTGGCACCTCAGTCAAGGTGGATCTCCTTGATCAGCACAGCGGGCTTGGGGAACCTACTATGCAATCTTGAAGAGTCAACCAACCCACGGTTCACAAGAGTTACACGGCACGGGCCTCGCTCACCGTTCCCGATCCCCCCGGATCGACCTGGCAGCACCCGCGATTCAGCCCTGCCCCGGCCCGCCCCCGGCCGTCACCTGCTCGACCGTGAAGCGGAGGGGCCGGTCCGCGCGCGGCCTCGGTGTCCCAGGCCTCACGGCTGTCGTGTATACGACGACCGGCTTGCCCATCCTTCCCCTCATGCACACGCAGGAGGTACTCGAAGAGCGCGGTGGACAGCTCCAGCCGGGTCCGCCACCGCCTGCGGTGAGCAGTTCGACCTGAACCCGGGCCCAGAAGGACTCCAGAGGTCGAAGACCTCTACCAGCGGTGTCGGTGGTTCGAGTGCTGCCTACGGCTTTCGTCGGGTCGCTGCGCCCATGAGCCGACGGCTCGCGGGGTGGTGTTCTCTGGCGCCAATTGGTCCGCGATCGGTCCGGATGGAACTCCGCAGGTCGCTATAGAGTAACGGCAAGAATTCAACTCATTACAATCATTTCGGGATATGCGCGTTCAACGGCCAAGGGGAGGCCCCTTCTTCTCAGTGCCCGGCTCCGACGCCCCACAGCAGCGGGTCCGCGGTAGGGGCGGTGCGGCGCCGGTGACCGTCCTGGACAGTCCGTCCCAGGCAGTCGGCGCGGGCTGTCCGAGCAGGTCAACTGAGGCTGCTGTGGCGGCAAACCGGTCCCCGTTGCGGGCCGGACCGGGGCGGTGCCGTCGCATAGACTCGGGTGACCAGCGTGGCGGGTGGGGGAGGCACGGGTGGACGATCGTGAAGCCGGTGATCCCAGAGTCCGGTTTGCCGCGGCGCTGACCCGGCTGCGTCGGCGGCTGCCAGACGTGTCGGACGAGACCCTGGCCCGGCGGGCCAGCGCGGTGGAGCTACCGTCCGGGCGCCGGGTCGCCGTCAACGCCCGCAGGCTCGGCGAATGGGCCAGCGGTCAGTCGGTACCGCGCAAGTTCGAAGTCGTCATGGCGTTGGTACAGGCCGTCGAGAGGGCGGCTGGAGGCGCGTCCGCCGATCAGCCCACTGTGGCGCACTGGCAGCGGCTGTGGCGTGCCGCGCGGGATTACCGGAGCAGCCCCGACCCCAACCCCAACCCCAACCCCAACCCCGACCCTGGCCAGCAGCCTCAGCCGCAGCCGCAGATCGTGATCGGCCGTCCGCCGAGTGATGCCGCCGCACTACGGCGGCGTGACGGGCTGGCCGAGAGCATCGACGCGGGCATGCGAGACGCATCCGTCCGGCAGATCCTGCTCACGGGCGCGGGCGGCGTCGGCAAGTCTCAACTGGCCTCGGCGGCGTTCCACCGCGCCAAGCAGCGGGCCGAGATCCTGCTCTGGGTGCCCGCGGGCGACCGCCTCTCGGTTCTGGGCAGTTACGCCCGCGCATGGCGGGCGCTGTCCGGGGCGCGCCTCGCGGGCATCGCGGGGAAAGTCCCCGCGCCCGGCACCGACCCTGGCGGGGACGACGAGACCCAGGCCGACCTGTTCCTGGCCTGGCTGAGATCAACCGCCACTCCCTGGCTCGTGGTCCTCGACGACATCGACGACCCGGGCGAACTGGCCGGGCTCTGGCCCGCCGGTGACGCAGGCCGGACCGTCCTGACCACCCGTCGGCGGGACGCCACGCTGCTGCGCCCGGGGGTCCGGGTGATTGCCGTCGGCGTGTTCACCGCCGACGAGGCCACCGCTTACCTGGCCGACCGGCTGCTGCTCGACCTGGGCCCGGCCGCCGGGCACCACGGGCCCCCGGCGCACCGTCGCGAGGATCTGGCGACCCTCGCGACAGCCCTCGGCCACTTTCCGCTCGCCCTTTCCCAGGCGGCCGCCTTCCTCATCGACACCGGCATGGACCTGCCCGCGTACCTGAGCCTTCTGGCAGACCGGCGGGAGAGCGTCGCCGGTCTGCTCCCGCCGTCCTCCCCCGCGGACGAGCACGGCGGCACGGTGACGAGCACCCTGCAACTCGCCCTCGGGCGGGCGGAGTCGCTGGCACCGCCCGGGACCGCCCGTGCCATGCTCGAACTGATCTCGATGTTCGCACCCGACGGCATTCCCGACGCGGTACTGCTCGGTCCGGGGGCGCGTGACTGGCTCGGCGGTGGCCGCGTCCCGCAACGGGGTGTCCTGCTGGCGTTGCGGGCACTGCACCGGTTGAGTCTGGTCACCCACCATGGACCTGCCGGCCGGGCGGTCGTCGAGGTGCATTCCCTCGTCCAGCGCGCGATCCGCGACGGTGTACCGGCCGACCGCCGCGAGCGGCTCGCCACGGCCGCGGCCGACGCGCTGGAGGAGCTGTGGCCCGCACCGGACTGCGCACCGGAGACGGAGACCGCCCTCTACCGCAGCGCCGAAGTGCTGCTGGCGAATGCCGGCGGTCAGCTCTGGCACGGCGGTGGCCTGCATCCCCTGCTCCGCCGCTTCGGGCCGCATCTGACCGCTCTGGGCCGTCCCGCCGCGGCCCGGGACATGGCCCAGGGCCTGGCCGACCAGGCCCGGCGGCGGCTGGGCGACGGCCACCGGGACGTGCTGACGCTGCGTTCGCAGGCGGCCCAGGCCGGGGGCGACCTCGGGGACACCACGGCGGCCGTCCGGTCACTGGCGGAGATCAGGCGCGAGGCGGAGGACAGCCTCGGCCACGCGGACCCGGACACGCTGTCCATCCGGCTGCACGAGGCGCGCTTCCGGATGGAGTCGGGCCTCATCGACGCCGCGCTGGCCGACTTCGTCACTCTGGCCGCCGAGGCGCGGGCGACGCTCGGCGCCGGTGACCCGCTGGTGACCGCCGCCGACGAATACGTCGCGCTGTGCCGCGGACTCTCCGGGGACGCCCACGGCGCGCGCGTCGCGTACGCCTCGATCGCCCGGGAACTGGAGCGGGACCTCGGGCCCCGGCATCCGGCGACGTTGAAGGTCCTCACCGACCTCAGCCGGTGGATCGGGGAGACGGGTGACGTGCGGCTGGCTGTCACCACCTATCAGCAGGCGGTGGACGGCCTGGTCTCCGTCGTCGGCCGGCTGCACCCCGAGACCCTTGTCGCCCGGCACAACCTCGCCTACTGGCACGCGATCGCCGGCGACCTCGACGGGGCGATCGAGCAGTTCGTCACAGCGGCCGACGACGCCGAACTCGCGCTGGGCGCCGAGCACCCCACGACCCTGACCTACCAGGTCAACCTGGCCTTCTGGCGTGGCGTCGCCGGCGACACCGCCGTCGCGCAGGGCCGACTGGAGTGGCTCCGGCGGACCTTGGAACGGGTCCTCGGCGCCGACCACCCGCGCACCCTGCGGGCCCGGCAGCAGCAGGCCGAACTCCTGCACCGCGGCGGTGACCACGCCACCGCCGCAGACCGGCTCGCCACCCTGCTGGACGACATGATCCGGGTCCAGGGCGCCAACCATCCGCGTACCCGGGAGGCCGGCCAACTGCTGACGCGGTGGTCGCAGGAACCGGCCGTCGCGGTCTCGCAGGACCTCAACGCGACGGAGAAGGTACCGCAGGCCGCCGCCGACGGACAGTCCTGACCACCGCACCCCCCGCCACGGCCGAGACCGTGCCGCCGATCGCCACCGTGATGTTGAGACGCTCGCGGTCCTCGACCCTCCGAAGGTACTCCCTCGCCTGCGCCTCGCCCTCGGGCGAGAGCTGGAGGTCATAGAGGTAATGCTCGGCCAGCCGCCGCTCGTCCTTGTTCACATACGTCAGCAGGCTCAGCACGGCGAACGCGACACCCACCACGATCATGAGTACGCCCACCACGGACACGGTCCTGCGCATGATGCCTCCCTGATGGCGGCGGCCGGAAGGTTGCCGCTGCCGTGCCTTGAGGCTGCCGAACCTAGGGCCGGGGCCCGTTCGCTGTCCCTCGCCGAACCCGCCGGCATCTACATCGGACCAGGCCAGGAGCGGGATCGCGGCCCCCGCTCCGGCCCGGTACGGGAGGCCGGGTGCCCCCGGTCGGCGCTGGGTGCCATCGCGTGTTGCGGAAGGCTGGGTGCGTGCGGGGTCGGGCGGGGCGTTGGCCGTGTCGGGGTGTGCCGCCGGAGCCAGTTGTGCATGTGCGGGGGATGGTGTGGGATCTCGACAGCGGCGGCCCGTGGGGGCGTTGGGGCGTGGGGACGTGGCAGGGGGTTGTCGGGTGGAGCCGTTCGAGGCGCTGGAGGCGGGGGATCCCCGGCAGGTGGGGCGGTACCGGATCGTGGCCCGGCTGGGCGCGGGTGGGATGGGCCGGGTGTACCTGGGGCGCTCGCCCGGCGGACGGTTCGTGGCGGTGAAGGTCGTACGCCCGGAGCTGGCCGAGGACGGTGGTTTCCGGCGCCGGTTCGCCCGGGAGGTGGCCGCCGCCCGCCGGGTGAACGGGGCGTTCACCGCGGGCGTGGTCGACGCCGATCCGGACGGATCACCGGCATGGCTGGCAACGGTGTACGTGCCCGGGGTCCCGCTGGGTGATGCCGTGGCAGCGCACGGACCGTGGCCGCAGGCCGCGGTGTTCGCACTCGGGGCGGGACTGGCCGAGGCTCTGGAGGCCATCCACGCGGCCGACGTGGTCCATCGGGACCTCAAACCGTCGAACATCCTGCTCGCTGCGGACGGACCGCGAGTCATCGATTTCGGGATCTCGGTGGCGGGCGAGGCCAGCGCGCTCACCAGCACCGGCACGGTCGTGGGCACGCCGGGGTTCATGTCCCCCGAGCAGCTGACCGGCAAGCCGGTCGGACCAGCGAGCGACGTCTTCGCCCTGGGCGCGGTACTGGCCTTCACCGCGACCGGGGCCGGGCCGTTCGGGACCGGCTCGGCGCACGCCCTCAGTTTCCGCGTCGTGTACGAAGAGCCCGACCTGCACCAACTGCCGCCAGTCCTACGGACCCTGGTGGCCTCCTGTCTGGCCAAGGAGCCCGGCCGGCGGCCCACGGTGACCACGCTGCTGCACCAGCTGGCCGATACCTCCGACGGCCAGCCGGCCGTCCCCCGGACAGTCACCGAGTCCGGCTGGCTCCCCGAGCCGGTCGCCGCGACCGTGCACTCGCGCAGCATCGCCGCGCCGCCGCCGGCGGCTCCACCACCCGCATCGCCCGAGACATCCGAGCCCCCGCCCACAGAGCCGGTGCCGGCAGAACCCGGTGCCGGCCTGCCGGAGCGCCCAGCACCGGCCCTGTCGAGGGAACAGCGCGGCTTCGTCCTCCCGCCGCCCGCGCCGCGGCTCAAGTCCCGGCCCTCCGCGAACGCTGCGGGACGCCCGCCCGGGATCACCCGCAGACAGACCCTGCTCGGCCTCAGCGGCGCCACCGCCGCAGGACTCGGCTTCGTCGGCTGGAAGATCCGGGGCAGAGGTTCCTCCGCCCCCGGCGAGCAGCGGTGGCTGTTCCGCGCCGGTGACTCCCTGGACTCGTCGTCGGCCGTGGCGGGCGGCGTGGTGTATGTCGGCTGCAACGACGGCTACCTGTATGCGGTGGATGCCGCGACCGGCGAACAGCGGTGGAAGTTCCGCACCCGCGACAGAGTGGGCTCGTCGCCGGCTGTGGCCAACGGGATGGCGTTCGTCGGCAGCTTGGACGGCTACCTGTACGCGGTGGATGCCGCGACCGGCGAGCAGCGGTGGAAGTTCCGCACCGGCCGCATCGTGTCCTCGTCTCCGACCGTGGCGGGCGGCGTGGTGTATGCCGGCAGCGTCGACGGCGACCTGTACGCGGTGGACGCCGCGACCGGCAAACAGCGGTGGAAGTTCACTATGGGCGGCATCGTGGGCCCGCCGGCTGTGGTCGGCGGGGTGGTGTATTTCGGCAGCGTCGACAGCAACCTGTATGCGGACGGCAGCCTGTATGCGGTGGACGCCGCTTCCGGTGAGCGGCGGTGGGAATTTCCCACGGACGGGGGCGTGTCCTCGTTGCCGGCTGTGGTCGGCGGGTTGGTGTATTTCGGCAGTGCGAAGGGCTACCTGTACGCGGTGGATACCGCGACCGGCGAGCAGCGGTGGAAGTTCCGCACCCGCGACAGTGTGCTCTCGTCGCCGGCTGCGGCCGGCGGGTTGGTGTATGTCACCAGCTACGACCACAACCTCTATGCGGTGGACGCCGGCACCGGTGGGCAACGGTGGAAGTTCGGCACGGGCGACGTCGTGTCCTCGACGCCGGTCGTGGCGGGCGGCGTGGTGTATTTCGGCAGCGTCGACAGCAACCTGTACGCGGTGGACGCCGCGACCGGCGAGCAGCGGTGGAGCTTCCGCACCGCCGGAGAATTGTACGAGGACCCTGCTGTGGCCGACGGGGTGGTCTATATGGCTTGTGGCAGCGTTGGACTTTATGCGGTGACGCTGTAGGGGCCGGGACCATGTGGCCGACGCGCGACGGCAGTCATCGGCCGGCGTCTGCATGTGCGGAACCGCGCATGAGTGACGTGTGGAGGTCCGACAACTGCTGTGCGTAGGTGTTGAGGTGCGGCGTAGGTGGCCCGGGTGGCCAAGGGGTGGCCGGACGCCTTTGGACGGTGCAGCACGAGGTACTGGCGCCCTGCACGGCGCAGGTGGTCCGATCAGGCACAAGGGCATCCCGCAGCATCAGTCGCGACGAGGCGGCGTGATCCCTGGTGCCCTCGTCATGCGTAGGTCTCGGGTTCGAATCTCGAAGGGGCGGCTCTGTGAAAGCCCCAGGACTCACTCGCCGTGACCTGGGGCTTTTGCTTTTTTCGGTGTTCGGTGGGTGAGCGGACCGGCCGGTGAAGGTCGGGCCGCGGACCTGGGGTTTCCTGCTCCTGCTGCCCCTCACTGGGCCTCGGCGCGGCCGGACCAGCTCCGAGGCCCGCTCACCGGGCGGTACGGTCAGCAGCGAGTCCAGCACTGCCCGCTGTCCGACGCTCAGCAGCCGGTACAGGGTGTCCCACGAGCGGCTGGTTCGCAGCGCCCTCCACGAGCGTCAACGCACTCACCCCGCCAACCCCGAGGGCGACCGGCCATGCTGCCCGTCAGCTCTCGTGAACTCCGCACCCGGCTCCGGGCTTTCGCCCTGTCCCGACCCCGCCAGGACACCGACCCGGCCCACGCCCTGGGCTGGTCGAACTGGCGCCGCCGTCCCCACCACCGCGCGACTGCCTGCCATCGCCGCTGGAACGAGAGCACCGCAACAGCTGCCGCATGACCAGGAACCTCTGTCACGAACTACAGTCGCCGTGTCAGGTGCCATTGAGGGGCCACAAGGACAGGGACACCTTGACAAGCACCGCACAGGACTGGCACGGATCAGCGTGTCTGACCTGGGAAAACGTCAAAGATGAGCATTGATCGGCAACGACCGCCAAGATCCCTGGCGGACTCATAACCCGTCGGCCGTGGGTTCGAGTCCCACCCGCCCCACTTGTGCAGGTTGATGACCTGGCGAAACGTTCCTCGTCAGGTGTCGGACCGTCTACTCCCGCTCAACAGACTGGTCTGACCTGCGCGTATGCGCCCGGAAACGTAGCTGTGAGGCGTGTTCTGGTCGGCTCTGTGTCTCGTACATGCGGATGGCGACGATCAGGCCGGAGACGGCGGTGAGGGCGCGACGGCGAAGCCGCCGTCGCGCCACCGGCGGTAGACCCCGACGGCGCGGGCGTGCCTTCGCGGTCCGTCTGCGGTGCGCACTTCAACCCTCAGCACGTCGAGCGCCCGCCGGCCCGGCGTCAGCATGCGGTCGAAGAGTTCGATGGGGGTCCTCTGGGTTGTGGACCGCTCGGGATGTGCCTGAGCCATGGCCGGTAAGTGGTGAGGAAACGGCCCGAGAGAAAGCGGCCCGAGAGAAAGCGGCCTCGCAGGGAGCCCTCGACGGTTGTCGGGGGCGGTCGAGGCCGAGTCTCGTTGAGGCGTGCTGCCAGCTGCGAGGGACGGCGGTCGGACGTCCACGGTCGCACGGCGACCTGCCCCCGGCGTGCCGAGGTCAGCGGCTGTTCCACCGCGGTGTCCCATTCGGTCTGCGGCGGCGGGCTCCGCAACATCTTCCGCGGGTAGGCTCTGCCTGATCAGGCGAAGTCGGCGGGGACGAGGCATGGGCGGGGTCGAGAAGACGCGGAATGGCGGGGCCGAGCGGGCGACCTCGCGGGATGTCGCCCGGCTCGCTGGGGTGTCGCACACGGCCGTGTCCTTCGTCTTCAACGGGCGTGCCCAGGGCAACCTCTCCGCCGAGACGCAGGAGAAGATCCGCAAGGCGGCCGAACAACTCGGCTACCGGCCGAACGCGGTCGCCCGCGGCCTGCGCCGGCGTCGTACGGCCGTGATCGGTCTGGTCACGGACGAGATCGCCACCTCTCCGTTCGCCGGGCGGCTGCTGCGCGGGGCCATGGACATGGCGTGGAGCAGTGAGCACTTGGTGCTCACCGTCGACTCCGGGCAGGACCCGGTCGCCGAGGACGCGGCTGTCGCCGAACTGCTCGACCGGAGGGTCGACGGGATCATCTACGCCGCGCTGTCGTTGCGCCGTGCCCGAGTCCCGGAAGGGCTGCACCGCACGTTCGCCGTGTTCGCCAACTGTCTCCCCGAGGACGGCTCCCTCCCGGCCGTCATCCCCGCCGAGCGGGCCGGTGGCCGCAGCGCCGCGCGCGTCCTTCTCGACGCGGGCCACCGCCGTGTCGCCCTGGTGGGCGGTCTGGACGACATCGCGACCGCGGAACGGCTGCGCGGCTTCCGGGACGCGCTGCGGACGGTGGGGCTGACGGCTGGGAAGGACTGGGTCGTGCGGACGGGAGGGGAGATCTCCGCCGGGTACCAGGGCGCGCTGCGGCTGCTGGACGGTGTTCCCGCCCACCGGCGACCCACGGGGATCGTCTGTTACAATGACCGGGTCGCCGCGGGCGTCCTGCACGCCGCCGCCCGCCTGGGCCTCGACGTGCCCGCCGAGTTGTCCGTCGTCGGCTATGACGACCAGGAGCACATGGCGGCTTTCCTCAGCCCGCCCCTCACCACGGTCGCGCTGCCCCATCGCGCGATGGGAGAGACGGCCGTCCGCCTGCTCCTGGACGCCATCGACAGCGGGACCGCGCCGCCGGTCATCACCCGGCGGCTGGAGTGCCCCGTCGTCACGCGGGGTTCGGTGGGACCAGCTCCCAGCCCGTGACCTCGACGTCCGTCCCCGTCACGGTCAGCTCCGCGATGTCGTCGTCCCGTCGGTACACCCGTTCCGTGGCCGTCGCCCGGTCACCCGCGAACAGTTCCAGCAGGGAGCCGTCCACGAGGATCCGTACGGTGAGGGTCTCGCTCGGCGGGGTCGGCAGGACCAGGAGGGCCGTGCCGTCCGGGCGGGAGCGTGGCCAGGCCGTGCGGTCCAGGGTCACCGTGCCGGACGCCGGATCGAGTCGCACGGTCAGTTCGGCCCCGGACGTGGCCCGCAGCAGACTCACGGTCGCCGCCGAACGGGCAGACACCAGCAGGTCGTACGCGAGGGGGAGTGGCCGGTGCGGTCCTGGTGCGGCCGTGAACGGGACGGCCGCTCGCAGGAGTTCGAGCTCCGGAGCCGGTACGACCCGTAGCGTGCCGTCCTCGTGGGTGTCCATCACCCGGGGTGCCGTGAGGACGCCGGACCAGCCCGCGCGGTCCACCTCCTCGGGCGGGCGTGACTCCCAGGACCAGCCCCAGAGCAGGGCGCGGCCGGACTCCGTGTCCTGGAGGACGGAGGGGGCGTAGAAGTCACGGCCGAGGTCCAGCGGGCCGCCGCCCGTACCGGCCGCGAACCTCGGTCCGCCGTCCGCCTGCACCACCAGACGGCCCGTGACGTACGCGGTGCTCAGCGGGTCGCCGTCCCACAGGGCCACCGCCAGCACCCAGTCGCCCCTGGGGGTCACCCACAACTGCGGGCACTCCCAGCCGATCGCCCGCCTGCCGAAGGCGCGGGCCGCCGCCGGGTCCCGGCCGTCCAGCAGGACCCCGGCGAACCGCCAGTCGTACAGGTCCTGACAGTCGTACACCAGGACGGACGGGGTGCCGTCGGCGTGGCCGGCGCCCATCAGCGCCCAGCGGCGTCCGGCGAAGCGGAAGACGAAGGGGTCCCGGAACATCGTCACGTCCAGGCCGGGTGGTGGGCCGGCGACCACCGGCACCGGCAGTTGCTTCCACTCCTGGAGGCCGTCGTCCTCGGCCACGGCGAGACAGATCGCGCTCAGGCCCTGGTGGTCGTGGTCGATCCCGGAGTACACCGCTGTCGGTACACCACCGTCGTCCACCACGCAGCCGGACCAGCAGCCCGCCTCGTCCGGGCCGTCTGGCGTGGGGCGCAGGGCGATCCCATGGTCGTCCCAGTGGGCGAGGTCGGGGCTGGAGGCGTGGCCCCAGTGGACGTTCGTGTGCACGGGGGCGTCGGGGTTGTGCTGGTAGAAGAGGTGGTATCGATCGCCCCAGCGGAACGGGCCGTTCGGGTCGTTCATCCAGTTGGCCGGCGGGCGGACCCTGAAACGCGGGCTGTTGGCGTCGGTCGACCGGCTCACGGGACTGCCTGCGGCGGAACTCAACGATTGACTCCTGCGGATGTGATGCCCTCGCGCAGAGGGCGCTGGCCGACGACGAACACGAGGACGGCGGGGATCATGGAGAGGACGACTCCGGCGAGGACGACGGAGATCGAGCCGGTGCCGAGGTTGCCCTGGAGGGAGACCAGGCCCAGGGGCAGCGTGAGGTTCTCGGTGGAGGTTTCCAGGATCAGCGGCCGGAAGAACTCGTTCCAGTGGTAGTTGAAGGCCAGCACGCCGACGATGGCGAGACCGGGGGCCGCCAAGGGGGCGTACACCGACCGGAAGACGCGCCACGGACCCGCGCCGTCGATCATCGCCGCCTCGCCCAGGTCCTTCGGCATGCCCAGGAAGTACTGGCGCATCAGGAAGGTGCCGAAGGCCGTCGGGAAGGCCGGGACGATGAGGCCGAGCAGGGTGTCGGTCAGACCCATCGTCTTCAGTTCCAGGAAGACCGGGACCATCGTGACCTGCAACGGCACCATCATCGTGGCCAGGACCAGCGCGAACAGCGGCGTCTTGAAGCGGAATTCGAGGCGGGCGAAGGCATAGCCCGCCAGGCCCGCGGTGATCATCTGGCCGGCCGCGATCAGCGCGGTCACCAGGGTGGAGTTCAGCGCGTACAGCCAGACGTCGATCTGGTCGAAGACCCCCCGGTAGGCGTCGACGGTGGGGTCCGTGGGGATGATCTTCGGCGGCAGGCCGAAGGACTCCGCCGGCGTGCGCAGTGACGTCGACACCGTCCAGATGACCGGGCCGAGCGTCAACAGGGCGCACAGCGCCAGGCCCGCGATCCGGCCCCAGGGCGCCAGGCCGTGCCGTACGCGTGACGCGGTGGGGCTCGTGCGGGGACCCGGCATCGAACCCGATACCGAACCCGAACCCGCACCCGATACCGAACCCGAGAGGGAACTCGTACTCATCTGACTCACCCGGCTCACTGGTAGTGGACGTAACGCCGGCTGAGCCGGAACTGGAGTGCGGTGACCGCCATGATCAGGGCGAAGAGCACGACGCCCACGGCGGACGCCTCGCCGAAGCGGAGCTGCTCGAAGGCCGTCTCGTAGATGACCATCACGACCGTGCGTGTCGAGTCGCCGGGACCGCCCGCCGTGAGGACGTACGGCTGCTCGAAGACCTGGAGGGCGTTGATGATGCCGACCACGGACGCGACCAGCAGCGTGGGCGACAGCAGCGGCAGGGTGATGGCGAGGTGTTTGCGCACCCCGCTCGCGCCGTCCAGCGCGGCCGCCTCGTGCACCTCTTTCGGGATGTTGTTCAGGCCGCCGACGAACAGCAGGAACGAGAAGCCGAACTGCTGCCAGACGTACGCCAGGACCACGGCCGCCATCGCCCCGTTCTCCGAGGTCAGCCAGGGGACCGAGGGGATACCGACCGTGCCGAGGAGCCAGTTCACGGGGCCGAAGTCCTGGTTGAACAGGTACTTCATCACCACCGAGATGGACGCGGCGGACAGCACCAGTGGGAAGAAGAACGCCGAACGGAACACGGACCGCAGCCACTTGGGCATCCGGCCGTTCACCGCGATCGCCAGCACGAGCGCGATCAGCAACTGGAGTGCGACCGCGAGCACCATGAAGACGAGCGTGTTGCGGAAGGAGACGAGGACCGTCGAATCGGTCAGGATCTCCCGGTAGTTGGCCGCTCCGGCCCACCGCGGGTCGTCGATCACGTCCCACTGGAAGAGGCTGAGGACGACCGAGCCGACGATCGGTACGACGGTGAAGACGACGATGCCGACGACGGTGGGCGCGAGGAACAGTACGGCGAGGAGGCGGGTGCCCCGGGTGCGGATGGTGGTGGCGGCCGTGGACGTGGACTCGGATGCCTTACGGGTCCGACCGGTCCTGCGGTTCCCGCGGTTCCTGTGGCTCATGCGGGTGCGGGCGGGCTCCGGCCCCACGGGCCTGGTCTCGGTGTTCGTCACACTTCACGCTCCATGGCCTTCTCCAGGTCCCCCTGCAGCCGGCGCAGCGCGGGACGCACCGCGCCGGGGCTCGCGAGGGCGGTTCCGGTGTGCTTGATCAGCAGCTGCTCGATCTCGTTGACCTGCGGCGGGGCCGGGATCGGGCCGGTGGTGGGGATCTTGTCGAGGGTGTCGTAGAAGACCTGCCAGTGAGCCGGTCCTGTCTCCCGGTAGCGGGCCTCGTCGACCATGGAGCGGCGGGCCGGAGTGGTCTGGTTGGCCGCGAAGAGCTGGGTCATCACGTCCTTGCGGGCGGTGTACTTGATGAACTCCCAGGCCTCGTCCCGCATCTTCGACGTGCGCAGCATCGCGTACCCGGCGGCGCCGAACTGGTGACGCCGGGTACGCCAACGAGGGAAGTACCGCACGTCGTAGTCGGCCGGTTTCATGCCCGCCTGATGCAGGCCGCCCGCCCAGAAGCCGCCCGCGGGCGTGACACCGACGCGGCCGGTGGAGAAGACGCCGACGAGGTTGCGGCCGTCGCCGCCCTCCGGCCGGGTGCACAGGTCCTCCTGGACGAGGGAGGACAGGTAGTCGTAGACCTCCGCGACGCGGTCGGAGTCGGCCAGGGGCGTCGTCCACCGGTAGCCGCCGCCCCGGCCGCGCCGCTGTGCCTCGGGATAGAAGGAGTTCCAGAGCCAGTCGCCGCCGGGGGCCTTGGACTCGGTGAGGAGGTTGGTGTCGTTGGCGAAGAGCCAGGGGACCACTCCGCCCCACAGCCGGTTGGTCCAGAAGTACGGGGTGAACCGGTCGCCGTTGCTGCGTTTCATCGCTCGCAGCAGCGTGGTGAAGTCGTCGTGGGTCCAGTCGTCGTCGGGGAGGTCGGCACCCGCGCGTTCGAGGACCCGGTTGTTGAGGTACATGTCGGCCGCGTTGAACTCGACCGGCAGCTGGTGGAGGCTCCCCTCGTACATCATCGACTCGACCAGCGAGGGATGGACGTCGGCGAAGTACGTGCGCAGCTCGGCCGCGTCCCGCTTCGCCCACCTGTCCAGCGGTACGCCGAGCCGCTGGGCGAAGAGCTGCACGCCCTCGGTGGCGACGTACACGAGGTCGGGTGCCGTGCCCGCGGCGATCTGGGTGAGGATCTTGGAGAAGAAGTCCGACCAGTCGTAGGCCTGTACGGGGTTGATGCGGATCCTGATGTCGGGGTGGGCCTCGCGGAATCCGTCGCGCAGGGCGCGCTGCGCCTCGGGGTTGAAGGCGGAGCCCAGGGTGGCGATGACGAGCGAGCCGTCGTCGCGGCCGGGGATGTCGGCGGCGGTGAGGCGGTCCCAGCCGGCCGCGACACCGGCGAGAGCGGCGGCTCCGGCGCCGTACGCGCCGTAGCGCATCAGGGCCCGTCGGGAGAGGAGCGAGTCGGTCATCGGCGAGCCTAACTCGTGTTAGCCGAAGTTTGATTCCACGATGATGAGAACCCCGCAGCGGCTCTGTCAAGGGACGTGCACGGATGGGAAGTTGCGAACGAAGCCGGTGCGCGAAGGCTTGACCTTTAACGTGTTAGGTATACGGTTCCGGTCGACATGAGCCGCGTCCCGACGACGACGTCGGGGAAGGGAGCCGCACGATGCGTGGCATGAAGAGGAGTTCGCTCGGCCCAGGGGAGACACTGTCCAGGCGGTCGCTTCTGACGGCCTCGGCCGCCGGCGCCGCCGGTGTTCTGCTGCCGGACCTCGTGAGACCGGCGGTGGCGGCGGCCCGCGAGGCGACGGCCGCGTGCACGGGCAGCTACCGCGCCGAGTACCACTTCACGGTCCCCGACCAGTGGATGAACGACCCGCAGCGCCCGATCTGGATCGACGGCGAGTACCACTACTACTACCTCTACAACCCCGACTACTCGACGGGCGGCACGACGGCCGGCACCGCCTGGCGCCTGGCCACCAGCACCGACCTCGTCTCCTTCACCGACCGGGGCATCGCCGTGCCGAAGAACACGACTCCCAACGGCGATGTCTGGTCCGGCTCGGCCGTGATCGACACCGGCAACACCGCGGGCTTCGGCGCGGGCGCGGTGATCGTCATCGCCACCATGGCGCCCGACGAGGTCACCCAGGCCCAGTACCTGTACTACTCGACGGACGACGGCCGCACCTTCACGAACCACGGCACCGCCCCGGTCCTCCCCAACCCCGGCGTACGGGATTTCCGCGACCCCAAGGTGATCCGCGACGAGGAGCACGGGCGGTGGGTGATGCTGCTCGCCGAGAACGACAAAGTCGGCTTCTACCACTCCGCCGACCTCAAGGCGTGGACGTACGTCGGCGGCTTCGTCAAAGGCGGCATCGGCGTCCTGGAGTGCCCCGACCTGTTCCGGATCAGGGCGGACGACGGGACCTGGAAGTGGGTGCTGGGCGTCAGCGCCAACGGCAAGGGCTCCGGGCTGCCGAGCACGTTCGCGTACTGGACGGGTTCCTTCGACGGTACGACCTTCACCGCCGACGCGTCCGATCCCCAGTGGCTGGACCACGGCTGGGACTGGTACGCGGCGGTCACCTTCGACAAACGTGACGCGAGCGGGGCCCTGGACCCTGACGCGCGGTACGCGATCGGCTGGATGAACCACTGGGACTACGCGAACACCACGCCCACCATCGAGTGCGACGGCTTCAACGGCACCGACTCGATCGTCCGCGAGATACGACTGAAGCACGCGTCGGGTACGTATTACCTGGCGTCCCAGCCGGTGGCGGCCCTGGACGACCATGTGTCGCGCACGGTGGACCTCGGCGACATCGCGGTCGACGGCACACGACCGCTCGACTACACGGGTACCGCGTACGAGCTGACCTGTGAGATCACCTGGGACCAACTGGTGGGCGCCGGCCTCCAGTTGCGGCGGTCGTCGGACGGTGGGCGGCACATCGACGCGGGGGTCTACGGCGGCTACGCCTTCGTCAACCGCGGTTACACCGTGAGCCCCGACACCTCCGGCCGCTGGCAGGAGAGCCGCACGCCGTTCGACCTGTCCGCCGGCACGGTCCGCCTGCGGATCCTCGTCGACCGCACGTCCGTCGAGATGTTCGTCGACGACGGCCGGTACGTGCACTCGACCGAGGCCTTTCCCGACCCGTCCGACACCGCACTGGCGCTGTTCACGATCGACGGGCAGGCGGTGTTCCGGAACGTGGTGATCCGGGAGTTCACGGTCTGATCCGACGGGGAGGTGGCCGGGGCGGGCCGAGAGGCGGCCGACGACCGGCGCGCAGCGCTGCTCGCAGGCCGCGCTTGTACGACGATGACGGCCTCGGCACTGCTCCGAGACGCGACGACGGGCCGCAGAAGACTGTCCTGACCGGGCTGCACCAAGGCTGGATCCGGCGCTGGCGGAGGCCGGCGTTTCTTCGGCCCGGCCCTACAACCGTGGCGCTGTCCTCGCAGGACCGCGACGACACCGCGTTGAGAATTCGTCCAGTGAGGGCTCGGTTGGCCGAGGCGGCGCGGCGGCGGGTTGAACTGTGCCCACCAGTGCGCCGCGTACACCTGTCCCTCACAGACGGCAGGGCCGAACCCAGGGACCGGCTGCCGACACGAGCGCCCGTCACTTCCGCAGCACGGGAGCACGGGTACGGCTACCTGATGCCCTGTACGCTGCGGCCACCCGCTGGGCGGACCTCCAAGGGCGGTCAGCCGGTGCGCGAGCCCTGCCCACCACCCCCCCCCGGAAACATCGGGCGAACGCCCCTAGCCGGCCTCAGGAGCCTACGAAGGCTGTCGGCAGCAGGTTGGGGTAAACCGGACGCGAACCGGAAATGGTCCCTGCCCTGAGCCCTCCGCATCCCGCGGTGCGGGGCCGGGCCCCTCCAGGACCCGGCCCCGCGTCCGCCCGCGACTCCGGTCCACCCGGGACACTCAGGCGATGCCCACCTTCTGATACGCCTCGTCGATCGCCGTCTGCGCGGCGGTCCGCAGCGGGGCGTTGCCGGAGAGATACGTGCTGGCGACGTCCCGCAGCGCCCGGTGCATGTCCTCGAACTCCGACTCCCTCAGCAGTCGCACCAGGGCGAGATAGATCAGCAGCGCCCACTCCTCGGCCTTGAGGACCGGCTTGCCCGCCGTGTCCACTGAGGTGAGCAGGTGGAACATCGCCTTGTTGTGGATGTTGCTGTTGGTGTGCACCCCACCGCTGTCGCGCGTCGTGCGCAGATAGTCGCGCATGTGGTCGGGATCGCCGGTCCGGACGGGATCGCTCATGTCGCGCAGCGGCAGCCCGTCGCCGCCCAGCCCGGCCCCGATCTCCCAGTTCCACGTGCGTACGTCCTCGCGGTCCGGTGCCTGGTACCAGTTGGCGATGATGACGCCCATCGTGTCCGCCAGCGACTCGTTCAGGGCGCCGGACTGGTCCTGGTAGACCAGATCGCTGGAGGTCTCGATCACCCCATGGGTCATCTCGTGGGCGATGACGTCGAAATGCCGGGCCAGGCTGACCAGGCGGGTCCCGTCGGACACCTGGCCGCACCACATCCGCCTCTTGAACCAGACGGCGTTGAACCACTCGGGTCCCGGCCCGTCCTCGTGGTAAGTGCAGTTGACCACGGAGATCAGGTCCATGTCGGCGTCGTCGATGCCGTTTCGGAACAGCTGGTCGCGGTAGAACCTCTCCACCCGCTCGGCGTTGACATGCGCCGAGACCCCGGCCCGGTGGCCGTCGCCCAAGTCCGCCTGCGGCGAGCCGATCGCCGAGGCCGGCGGCCGGGCGGTGTCGATGTCGGCGAAGTCCAGGTCGTAGGTGGCGATCTGCCGCCACTTGTCGTGGAGCAGGTACGAGCCGTCCTGCCGACTGCCCTGGATCCGCTGACGGACACTGACCTCGTCCTCGCCCTCCAACCGGGTGGGCACGGTGATCGTGGGGGCCATCCCGTACGACTTCAGGATCTCGCCGGAGTACGCGTCGACGAGGTAGCCGGTGAGCGGGCAGGCGTCGCGCGGCGACGACCCGAGACCATGGCCGCGATGGCCTTCCTCGCGGCGGTTTTCCGGCAGTTGGGCCGGCACTTCACGCACGTGCCAGGCCAGGTGCCAGTGGTCGTCCCGGCTGACGTACGCCAGCGTCGGCGGTGGCAGCTCCTCGGCGCTGATCGTGCTCCCGGTCGCCGCCCTGACCCGCTCCACGGCCTCCGTGCCCGACAGTTCCGGCACGGAGCCGACCTCGGTCACCTCGCCTAGTTTGCCGTCCATCGAGATCAGCCGCTGGTCCTCGTCCATCTCGACCAGCACCTCGGCGCCGAAGACGGGGATCTCCTGCTGGGTCTGCTCGAAGCGGACCAGAGTGGTGCCGGTGCCTGCCTGGTGGCGCTCCGTGCTCAGGGCGAGATCGGGCACCCGCTCGGGCCGGTCCTCCCGAACGGCCTCACGCAGCGCCGGCGCCTCCTCCTGCGCGAGCTTCTCGGCCAGGTAGAACCGTGCGGCGGACTCGGCCGAGTTGAAACCCCGGGGCTCAGCGCCCTCCGGGGCTCCCACCCCGCGAACCGACTCGGGCCCCGGAGGCGCGCCGCCCGCCTGCGGGTCGTCGGTGAAGTGATAGCGGAATCTTTCCAGATGCGACATGACTATGACCCCTTGCTGCGCCTCTCGCCGATTCTGTCTCGCCCCCGTGCCGTTCCCACCGTTCGCATATGCCCCCTTCAAACGTCACACCGCGGTGTGCAGGCGGCAACCGGACGGTTCGGAGCACCGGGCAACCCGTATCCCGTTCAACTGTGCGACGTTGAACGGGATCCCCCTTACGCCCCGGGATGCGGGAACGCAACCGCGGGCCGAGGATGGAGTCATCGGGAGCCTGTTCTCGAAGCAGCGTGCACGGTCGCGGGCCGCGGCGCGGGGCCACAGGGCCCCCCCGGGCTCCCGGGTCGCGGAGGAACTGAGATGCCCGTGCTCTTCTTCGACATCGGGGCGACCCTGGCGGATGGCCGACTCGAGGCCGACGGCTCGCTGACGCTACTGCCCCGGCCGCGCGTCGTCGCTGTGCTCGACTCCTTGCGTGAGGTGCCCAAGGGCATCATCTCCAACCCCGGGACGAGCGAAGGCGCAGCCGCCTCGGCTGCGGCGGCGCTTCACGAGGCCTTCCCCGGCCGTTTTCCGGACGACGGTCTCGTGCACTGGGGTCCGAAGAACAGCCGGCGGCTCTTCGACGAGGCGGTCGCGAGCGCGGCGGGTGCGGGGGCGGGAGCCGTCGAAGCCGACGAGTGCGTCTTTGTGGGGGAGGACTCTCAGGAGCGCGCGTTCGCCCGGGAAGCGGGGATGCGCACCGCGGCCCATCCCGTGTTCACCCTCGCGGCCATGGAGAACCGTCCCGCCTTCTGGACACGGATCGAGCTGCCGGAAGGCCAGGAACTGCCCGGGCTGGAGGCGGTCGCGAACGAGGCCGAGGTCGTTCCGGTGCATGTCGCCCCCGAGCGGCTCGTACTCGCCATGGCCACCACGCGCGGCGCCCAAACACTCGAACGGGCCGGATTCACCGTGGACATGCGCGGACACGTGGGGGACACGGCGGCCTTCCTCGTCCGCGACAACCGTCCGCTCCAGGTTGCCGACACCTTCGCGGACACCCCGTCCGCTACCCGCTACGCGGCCGAAACGTCGCTGCGCGCCACGGCCGTCTTCGGTTTCGTCGCCGATGAGCTGGCGGGAACGGCGACTCCGCCGGTCGCTTCGCTGGGGCCCGCACCCGGCGGTGTCTATCTTGCCGCGCCTGCCGGTACCCCGGTCGAGGATGTACACCTGCCCGGCGCGAAGCCCGGACACACCGAACGGCTGCTGCCTGACCCAGCCCTCCTCGCCCCGCGCGGCGAGGTGCGGCCCGCAGGCCTCACCGCGATGGCCGGTGACGGTCTCCCCTCCACCCGGACGATCGCCGCGGTCCGCGCGGCCGTGACCCCCGACGTGCTGCGCGGGCACGTGGCCCGCATCTCCGGGATCGAGCCGCTGGTGGCGGGCGGGTCACTGAAGGTCCGCAGCCGCGACGCATCGGCCGAGGACAACGGACGGGTCGTCGAGGCGCTGGCGCGCCGGTTCCAGGACCTCGGGCTGACGGTCCGACTGCACCCCTTCCGGTGGCGCGGACATCAGCTCTTCAATGTGGAGGCCGAGCACCGTGTCACCGGCGCCGACTCCACCGTGCTCATCACCGCGCATCTGGATTCCACCGCGGCCAATGGTGAGTTCTTCGACGCGGACGGCGAGCCGCGCCTGTACGACCCGGCCGTGGACCCGGCGCCGGGCGCCGACGACGACGGGAGCGGCACCTCGGGCGTCATGGCTGCGGCCGAGTGTCTGAAGGCGCTGCTCGAAGACGGTGGCGCGCCGATCCGGAACGTACGCTTCGTACTCTTCAATGCCGAGGAACAGGCGCTGGCCGGCAGCAAGTTCTACGCACGGGCCGCCGCTGCGGCGGGCGACCGCATCGCCGGTGTCTTCCAGATGGACATGATCGCGGGCCGGCAGCAGGGGAGCACGCCCACCGTCGAGATCCACAGCGGCTCCTCGGTGCCGGGCCCGGTCGTGAGCGCGTCCGACGCACTGGGAGGCCGTGTCGCGCGTACCGTCCCGGTCATCGACCCCGAGGTGACGGTCCAGCAGGTCACCGGCGCCGACGACCCGGCGGTGGGGCGCAGCGACCATGCGAGCTTCCACGAGCGGGGGTGGGCGGCCGTCGCCGTCTCCGAAGATCTGTTCTCCACGCCCGACGGCGCGCCCGGGAATGGCACCCGGCAGTACCACACCCCGGGCGACACCCTCCACGACCAGGACCACAGCACGGACTTCGCGGCCACCGTCGCACGATCCGTCACCGCGACCGCCTTGACGCTCGCCGGTCTGTGACCCATGTTCGCCCTCCCCGCGGGCATCACATGCGTCGGCGTGGAGAGGGGCATAACCATATGGTCGGTGTGACGGCCGTCGGCTCTGACCGCGGAGAACGCCGAGCGGTTCCGTTCCGTCCACCGGCGCGACAATCTTTCCTGCCGGATCTTCTTCGCCCACCAGTCGAACCGGTCCGGCGCCTCGCGGCGGCCGGCCCAGGCATCGGCATCGACGTCGCGATCACCGGTCGGGCCAGAGGAAGACACTCACGATGTGGAGCCCGGCCAGGTAGCTAGTCGCGGTCTTCCCGTAGCGGGTAGCGATGCCCCGCCACTGCTTAAGACCGTGTCTACGGCCTCCTCTGAGGTTGGTCAGGGGTGAGCGTGATGTCTGTGTTGCATCCGCAGCGGCAGCGCCACCGGTCGGTGGTTTTCCCGGGATAGGGCTCCGACGGCTCGAACCCGGCGGAGCGCGCCTCCGCGGCGGCTGCCGCGGGATCGGTTCGGCTGCCGGATCAGGGGCACTTCTTGCAGCCGGTGGTTCCTGACCGGATGGAGGACAGGCGCGTCGCATCTTCGTTTCCGCAGAAACAGCGGCACCGCCAACGGTCCGTGGTACGGCCAAGGTGCGGCTCCAGCGGCTCGAACCCGGCCGCGCGCACTTCGGTGGACGCACGCTCGTGGGTTGCCGAGTCGAGGGCACAGAACCGACAACCCCTCGAACCGCTGTTGACGTTGGAGTAGGTGGGGCTGGTTTCCCGACCGCATGTGGTGCAGCGGCATCGCCACGGTGCATGGCTGCCTGGGTAGGGTTCCAGAGGTTCGAGTCCGGCCGCGCGCATGGGTTCGCTGGCCTTCGGCGCGTTCGTGGCGGCTCCTTGCGCCTGGGTCTTCTTCGCCCGGCAGACGCGACAGCGCTGGCCCGCGTTACGGACAGCGAGCCCACGGCATGTGGGCCACAGGACTTGACCTCGATGCTTGTGACCATCGCCGAGCGGTATGCCGAAGGACCCATCGGTCACCTGCTTGAACGCGAAAGATTGGATCCCTCGATTACAGCCACCTGCTACCCGGCCTGGTGGGTAGCAGGTGGCCATGCTGCTGGTTGCGGGAGTGATCGGCGCAGCCAGTGTGGCTGGCGTCCCATCGGAGGCGCTGGGCCCGCTGTTGGGCGGCAGCGCAGTCCTGGCGGTCTTGGTCCTTTTCCGTGACCGCGGAGACTCTGGAAGAACCCAAGTTTCTTCGGGCTGTATGAAACCAAAACGGGAGGGCGCGAGCCAAGGCCAATCGCGAGGGTTGGCCCGCGTCGGGTCCAGATCTTCGTCAGCCGCGGCCGACCACCCGCACCGCTTGCCCCCGACCGGCGTCGGCGGGGCCCCTGCTCCGTTACCTGGGGGCGGGCACGGGCCGGATGCGTGAGCGGCATCCTCGGGGTCGGTCGCCTCCGCGTCGGCGCTCGGCCGCGCGAGTCGCGATGACTCTGGGCAGCATCGACGTAAGGCCGGCCACCCGGGGTGGCTACGGTCGCAGGTTCGCGTTGAGCAACACCCCGGCTGAATGGCCGAACTCGCCGGTGTGCCGCGCCGTCTGCTCCACGAGTGTGAGGTCAGGCACCTGGCCCCGTCGGCTCGGAAATCGACTGCCAAGCAGGAAAAGAATCCTTTGCTCGCATGTTTGTCATGCGGGGTGCTCTGCGTGTTTCGTAGCGGTGCCGTCTGCGGTGCGCGACCATACGGACGCCGACATCACATTCATCGGCATGGTGCGTGGAATCACCGAGACAGAAAGAAGGACGACGTGTCCGGTAGCGAAAGCGAGAACCCGGCAATCGCCTCCCCGACCCCCACGCCGACTCGGCCCAGGACGAACCGAGACTGGTGGCCGAATCAGCTGGACCTGCAAATTCTCCACCAACACTCGTCCCACTCCAATCCGATGGACGAGGACTTCGACTACGCGAGACAGTTCGCGACCCTCGACCTGGACGCGCTGAAGCAGGACGTCTTCCAGGTAATGACGACGTCACAGGACTGGTGGCCTGCCGATTACGGCCACTACGGGCCGCTCTTCATCCGGATGAGTTGGCACGCCGCGGGCACGTACCGTGTCGCCGACGGCCGGGGCGGTGGCGGCAGCGGCGCCCAGCGCTTCGCCCCCCTCAACAGCTGGCCGGACAATGCGAGCCTCGACAAGGCACGCCGTTTGCTGTGGCCGGTCAAGCAGAAGTACGGTCAGAAAATCTCCTGGGCCGACCTTCTGGTCTTCGCCGGTAACTGCGCCATGGAATCAATGGGATTCAAGACGTTCGGGTTCGGATTCGGGCGAGAGGACATCTGGGAACCCGAGGAGATCTTCTGGGGGCCCGAGGACATCTGGCTCGGAGATGAGCGCTACAGCGGCGACAGGGAACTCGCCGCGCCCTTCGGGGCCGTGCAGATGGGACTGATCTACGTCAATCCGGAGGGGCCCAACGGCAACCCGGATCCGCTGGCGGCCGCCCGGGACATTCGCGAGACATTCGGGCGCATGGCGATGAACGACGAGGAGACGGTCGCGCTCATCGTCGGCGGCCACACGTTCGGCAAGTGCCACGGTGCGGTCGATCCCGCGTACATCGGCCCGGAACCCGAGGCCGCACCCATCGAGCAACAGGGCCTCGGCTGGCGGAACACGCACGGCAGCGGAAAGGGCGCCGACGCGCTCACCAGTGGGCTAGAGGGCGCATGGACCGCCGAGCCGACCAGGTGGGACAACGGGTATCTGGACAACCTGTTCAGGTACGAATGGGAGCTGACTACGAGCCCCGCCGGTGCCAAGCAGTGGACTCCCACGGATCCTTCGGCCAAGGGCACGGTGCCCGATGCTCATGATCCGTCGAGGAGGCACGCTCCCATGATGCTGACGACGGACCTCGCGCTGAAGCTGGATCCGATCTACGGCCCGATCTCGAAGAGCTTCCACGAGAATCCGGGCAGGCTCGCGGAAGCCTTCGCCAAGGCGTGGTACAAGCTGCTGCACCGCGACATGGGACCCGTCACGCGTTACCTCGGCCCGTGGGTTCCCGAGTCGCAGCTGTGGCAGGACCCCGTCCCTGAGGTCGATCACCGACTCGTCGTGGACGAGGACATCGCTGCTCTCAAGAGCAGGATCGTCGCCTCAGGACTGTCCATCTCCCAGCTGGTCACCACCGCTTGGGCGTCCGCGGCGAGCTTCCGCGGCACCGACAGGCGTGGCGGGGCCAACGGGGCACGGATTCGCCTCGCGCCGCAACGGGACTGGGAGGTCAACCACCTGCCCGAGGTGGCCGAGGTGCTGCAGAAGCTGGAGCAGATTCAGCAGGACTTCAACCTCTCACATGCCGGCGGCACGAGGGTCTCGCTCGCCGACCTGATCGTCCTGGGCGGGTGCGCGGCCGTCGAGCAAGCCGCGAAGAACGCCGGTTACGACATCACCGTCCCGTTCGCACCGGGGCGCACGGACGCCTCGCAGGAACAGACCGACGTGGAGTCGTTCGCCGTGCTCGAACCCAGGGCCGACGGATTCCGGAACTACGTCCGCGCGGGAGAGAAGTTGTCGCCGGAGACACTCCTGCTGGACCGCGCCAATCTGTTGACGCTGACCGCCCCCGAGATGACGGTACTGATCGGCGGCATGCGGAACCTCAACACCGGCTATCAGCGATCCTCACACGGCGTCTTCACTCACCGGCCGGAGACACTGACCAATGACTACTTCGTCAACCTGCTCGACATGGGCACGGAGTGGAAGGCGTCAACTTCGGACGAGAACGTGTTCGAAGGCCGGGATCGCGCCACAGGCGAGCTCAAGTGGACCGCTACCGCGGTCGACCTCATCTTCGGTTCACACTCCCAGCTTCGAGCCGTCTCGGAGGTCTACGCGTCCCAGGACGCGGGACACAAGTTCGTGCGTGACTTCGTGGCTGCATGGGACAAGGTGATGAACCTCGATCGGTTCGACCTCTCCTGACCCCAACCGATGTCCCGCCGATGTCCCGGCCGGGGCGGTGACGCCGATCGCTCAGAGCTCCCGCAGCGCTTCCACGGCGGGCACGCGCGCTCCACTCCCAGCACGCGTGCCCGCCGCCCGCCCAAAGTGCCACTCGAAGCACAGCGGCTCTGCGGCACCCTGGGCTACCCGGCCTGTTCCCGCAGTCGGAGAGCGACATCCGGGCAATGCCGGACCGGGCGCGATCGTCAATGCTCCTGGAGCACGGAGAGAACGTTCCCGGCGGGGTCGGTGAACCAGGCGATCGCCGCAGGGCCGCCGTCACCGACGCGGACCACGCCCTTCCCGTCATGGTCGAACCCGGGATAGCGCTCAAGGCTCACGCCGCGCCGCTCCAGTTCATCGACGGCGGCCTCGATGTCGTCCACAGGGAAGTTGAGAATCGTGAACGTTGCGGGGGTGTGGGCCTCCTTCGGGTAGACGAAGACACGTGCGCCGCTGCCGAGGGTGAGGGTCAGCATCGCCATGTCCCCCTGCCCGGTCTCCTCCACCTGGAGACCGAGAGTCTCACCGTAGAACCGGCGGGCCTCGCCAAGGTCGTCGACCGCGAAGCCGCTGAACGCCTGCGACTGTCCGAACATGCCGTATGTCTCCTTCACAGGTGAACTGTCACGAGATCTCAGGGCACACCACACGCACCACGGTCAACGGCACGCCACGCGGTCGACGCCCGGATGGTCGTGCGCCCTTCACCCTCATCCAGCGATGGCCGGCCGCCGCCTGTGCTCCGCCGACGGACTCATCCTCGCGGAAAGTCACCGGAGCCAGCTGACGGTGGCGACGGCCTTGACGCGGTGGTCGGTCGCGGCGGCGTCCACGACGTGGCCGCCGCCGGTGCGGATGCCCAGCACGCCGATGCGGCCCGGACAGACCTCCTGACGCGTGGTCAGGTAGCTGACGGCGTTGGTGACGTCCTCGGCGCGCTGGAAGGGATCTTCCAAGAAGCGTGGCCCCCTTCGCCCTCGCCCTGAAAGGCCGCGTCGAAAGCGAGGGCGGCGAAGCCGAGGGCGGCCAGCCGTCGCGCATAGGGATCAGCCGTCTGCTCCTTCACGCCGCCAAATGGGTGGGCAATTACGATCGCGGGCAGGGATGCCGGTACACCGCCACAGGCATCGGGGTGTAGGGGTTCCGGAAAGAATTCGGTGGCCGGAGCTGGTCTCCGGCCCTGCCCATACCTCGCTGCCAGTGTCGCGTCTGCCCGCAAGAGGGGAGAGTTCCATCTCGGGAGTACGTCCGTGAGCTGTCGGCAGCCGGGTGGCGTGAATTTCCGGGAGGGTAGGGCATCCTGGGATAAAATCGACCCCGTCACAACTCGATGGTTTCATGCGACAGTTACTTGCGTGGAAAGCAGCATACATTTGCAGGAGCTGGGTGAATTCCTCAAAGCCCGGCGAGCGGAATTGAGTCCGCGCACGGTCGGGCTGCCGGAGACCGGAGGGCCACGAAGAGTGCCGGGTCTGCGGCAGGACGAGGTCGCCCGGTTGGCCGGGCTCAGCAGCTTTCACTACACCCGTCTGGAGCAGGGGCGCGCAGGGCCGTCGGCGGCCGTGCGCGCGACGCTCGTCCGCGTCCTGCACCTGAACGACGAACAGCGAGATCGCCTGTTCGAGCTGGCCGGCAAGGTGGGGGTCAAGGTCTGTCGACGGCCGGCGCAGAAGGTCCAGCCCCAGGTGCAACGGTTCCTGGACGACATCCCTTTCGCCCCGGCGCTGGTACTGGGGCGGTACATGGACATCCTCGCGTGGAACCCGTCGGCCGCCAACCTGTTCACCGACTTCGCCCTGCTGCCGGGGAAGAAGCGGAACTTCATTCGGCTCCTCTTCACCGAGCCCGCGGTGAGGGCGCTGTACGCGGACTGGGAGCGTGTCGCCCATGCTGCGTCACGCAGCTGCGGATGGAGGGAGCCAAATGCCCTGGAGACGCGCAGCTGGCCGAACTGGTGGGTGAACTGTCCGTGGCCGACGCCGACTTCCGGCGATGGTGGGGTGCCCGAGCACGCCACGGCGCTGAGCGTGGGGACAAAGACTCTGCGGCACCGCTCGTCGGGGAGATCACCCTCGACTGGGACAGCTTCACCTGCACCACCGATGCCGAGCAGCAACTGGTGATCTGGACCGCCGAACCCGGTACGGCATCGCACGACAACCTGCGCTTGCTCTCGTCCTGGACGGCGCAGCCGCCCGCACGTGCATCCGATGCTCCCTGATACGCCTGCGTCTTTACCGACTGTCCGCTTCCGTACTTCCGTGCTTGCATTCAACAGCTTTCTCGCTGACGGGAAAAGGCGGCGGAGTTCCCCCTGGGAGAAGAACATCCAGGGAGAAAACTCTCCCTCCCAGAACTGATGCCGATGATGCGAGACTGCCCGGCGTGACCGACCGCGGGCCTCGCAGCACGTGCGAATAGCGCCCGGTGGTGATGACGTCACGGGATTCGCCCCGCCCCTGCCGATGCGCAGGCCAGGTCCCCGCCCGCCGAGTCCGAAAGCGTATGTATGTCCTCCACTGAGTTCACCGATCCAGACGTTCCGCCCCCCACCGACTCCTCCGACTCCACCGAGTCCCCGGCACCACCCACCCGGCGCACGTTCATCGCCACGACCACTGCTGTCGGTGGTGCCGTCGTCGCCGGCGGTCTCATCGCCGGATCGACCTTCATCGATGCGGAGGATGCGGCAGCCGACGAGGCCGCACCCACGAGCCGCGTCTCCCTGACGGTGAACGGCTCTCGCCGAACCGTCACGGTCGACAACCGCACCTCGCTCCTGGACCTGCTGCGCGAGCACTTCGGTCTGACCGGCTCCAAGAAGGGCTGCAACGCCGGCGCCTGCGGCGCGTGCACCGTCCTGGTCGACGGCCGGCGCGTCAACTCCTGCCTGACCCTGGCGGCACGTCTGGAAGGTGCTGAGGTCACCACGATCGAGGGCCTGGCCGACGGCGACGAACTGCACCCGCTGCAGCAGGCGTTCATCGAGCAGGACGCCTTCCAGTGCGGCTACTGCACACCGGGCCAGATCGTCTCCGGGGTCGGCTGCATCCAGGAGGGTCACACCGGTTCACCGGAGGAGATCCGGGAGTGGATGAGCGGCAACATCTGCCGCTGCGGCTGTTACGTGAAGATCGTGCGCGCGGTCGAGCAGACCGCCGGGAAGTAGGGGCAATGCATCCTTTCTCCTTCACCAAGGCCTCCGACACCCGTGAGGCACTCGACGCCGGTCGGCACGGCGGCCGTTACATCGCCGGCGGCACCACCCTCGTCGACCTGATGCGGGAGACCGTCGAGCGCCCCGAGACCCTGGTCGACATCACCGGCCTGCCGTTGCGCGAGGTCACGGTCACCGAGCGCGGCGGCCTGCGCATCGGTGCGCTGGTGAGCATGGCTGAGACGGCCGCGAACCGGAAGGTACGCACCACGTACCCGGTCGTCTCCGAGGCCCTGGAGCTGAGTGCGTCGGCGCAGCTGCGGAACATGGCGACCATCGGCGGCAACATCATGCAGCGCACCCGGTGCACGTACTTCCGTGATGTGACCGCCGACTGCAACAAGCGCGAGCCGGGCTCGGGTTGTGCCGCGCTGGAGGGCTTCAACCGCACGCACGCCATTCTCGGTACGTCCGGCGCCTGTGCGGCCACTCATCCCTCGGACGTCGCCGTGGCGTTCGCGGCGCTGGAGGCGCGGGTGCACCTGCTGGGCCCGGAGGGCGAGCGCACCGTGCCCTTCGCCGACTTCCTGCTGCGACCGGGGAGTACCCCTCAACGTGAACAGGCCCTGAAGCAAGGTGAGTTGATCACCGCCGTGGAGATTCCCGCTCTTCCCCGTCCGCTGAAGTCCGGCTATCTGAAGGTGCGCGACCGGCAGTCCTACGAGTTCGCCCTTACGTCGGCGGCCGTGGCTCTGCACGTGCGTGGCGGGGTGATCCGGGAGGCGAAGGTGGCCGCCGGGGGAGTGGGCACGGTGCCGTGGAAGCTGCCCGCCGTCGAGCAGCATCTGGTCGGTGAGCGTCCCTCGGAGTCGTTGTGGGCGGCAGCCGCTGAGCGAGCCGCCGAAGGAGCCCGCCCGCTGCAGCACAACCGGTTCAAGGTCGAGCTGTTGAAACGGACCGTCGAGCGTCAGCTGCGCGTCGTAGGAGGTACCAAGTGAGCCCCCAGCCGCAGGCCGCCGTGGGTGCGCCGCTGTCGAGGGTGGACGGCCGGCTGAAGGTCACCGGCAAGGCGCAGTACGCCGCCGAGCACGACGTGGACGGGGCGGTGCACGCCGTGATCGTCGACGCGAGCATCGGACGCGGCCGTATCACCTCGGTCGACACCGGTGACGCCGAGAAGCACCCGGGTGTGCTGCGAGTGATCAGTCACCGCAACGCGCCGAAGCTGCCGTACCGCGACAACGCCGGGTCGAACAACCCACCCGGGCGCAGGCTGCGGGTGTTCCAGGACGACCGGGTGCTCTTCCACGGTCAGCCGGTCGCCGTTGTCGTGGCCACGACCCTGGAGGCCGCGCAGCACGGCGCGAGTCTGGTCAAGGTCCGCTACGACGCAGAAGAGCCCTCCACCGACCTGCACGAGGCCGAGCCGGACAAGCCGACGGACTACGCGCGCGGCGACGCGGAAGCCGGCCTGCGCTCCGCACCCGTGCGGCTGGATGTGACCTACCAGCTGGCGCGCAACCACCACAACCCGATGGAGCCGCACGCCACCATCGCCCGCTGGGACGGCAACCGGCTGACCGTGTGGGACAAGACCCAGTGGGTGATGGGCACGCACGACGAGCTCGCCGCCGTGTTCGACCTGCCCGCGGAGTCGGTGCGCGTCATCAACCCGTTCGTCGGCGGCGGCTTCGGCAGCGGGCTGCGGTGCTGGCCGCACACCGTGGTCGCCGCGCTGGCCGCGCGGGTGACAGGCCGTCCGGTGAAGCTGGTGCTGAGCCGCCGGCAGATGTACTTCGGTACCGGCTTCAGGCCGTCGTACGCGTACCGGCTGCGGTTGGGCAGTGATCGGCGCGGCCGGCTGTCCGCGGCGATCCATGACATCGACGCCGAGACCTCCTCGTACGAGACGTTCACCGAGGCCGTCATGGGCGCGGGGCAGATGACCTACAGCATGCCCAACGTCAGCCAGGCGTACCGGACGGTGCCGCTGGACGTGAACACCCCGATCTGGATGCGTGGCCCCGGCTTCGCCTCGGCGTCGTTCGCGATCGAGTCGGCCATGGACGAGCTCGCGGACCGGCTCGGCATCGATCCGATCGAGTTGCGTCGGCGCAACGAACCCAGCGAGGACGAGGCGAGCAACCTGCCGTTCTCCAGCCGGCGGCTGCGTGAGTGCTACACCGTGGGTGCCCGCGAGTTCGGCTGGCAGCGGCGCTCGTCGCGGCCGCGGTCGCGACGCGAGGGCGACTGGCTGATCGGCTTGGGCATGGCCGCCGGCGTCTATGACTGCGGGCGTTTTCCCGCGCAGGCCCGGGCCCGGCTGGACGCCGACGGCACCGCGGTGGTCGAGGCGGCCACCAGTGACATGGGGCCGGGCACCTACACCTCGCAGACTCAGGTGGCCGCGGACGCCCTCGGGCTGACCATGCGTACGGTGACCTTCCGGCTCGGCGACTCGCTGTATCCGCCGACGTCGCCGCACGGTGGCTCGGCGACCATGGCCAGTGTCGGCTCGGCAGTCGTCGACGCCTGCAACCAGGTGCGGCAGCAGGCGATCCGGCTGGCCGTCGAGGACCGCGAGTCGCCGCTGTACGGGGTGGACGCCAAGGATGTGGTGGTGCGCAGCGGTCGGCTGCACGTGCAGGGCAACCCGGCACGCGGTGAGAGCTACCGCAGCCTGCTGACCCGCCACGACCGCACCCATCTGGAAGCACGGGGAGAATATGCCGGGGCGCCCAGTCCCGCGCGGCGCTCCTACTTCGCCTACAACGCGACCTTCGCGGAGGTCGCCGTGGACGCGGCCCTGGGTCTGGTGCGGGTGCGGCGGATGCTCGGGGTGTACGACGCGGGCCGGATCATCAGCCCGAAGCTGGCCGAGAGTCAGGCGTTCGGCGGCATCGTGGGCGGCATCGGCACCGCCCTGCTGGAACACACCGTCACCGACCACCGCGACGGCCGGATCGTGAACGCCAACCTCGCCGACTACCTCGTCCCGGTGAACGCCGACGTCCCCGAGGTCAGGGCGATCTATCTGGACGGCGAGGACAACGACGGCAACCTTCTGGGCGTGAAGGGGCTCGGTGAGGTCGTGCAGGTGGGTGTGGCGGCCGCGATCGGAAACGCGGTCTTCAACGCCACTGGACGGCGGGTGCGTGAACTGCCCATCACGGCCGAGGCGTTGCTCTGACCCCAGCACGTCGGCACGTCCATTGACCGGTCCGGCAGCCGGTCCCCCGTCCGACTGCCGGACCTCCCCAGGGTCGCCGCCGCCCATGCACTCCCCGTAGGCGCGGCGGCGGCCCGCCCCATGCCCCCACGGCGAACCACGGAGAAGCCCCATGCTCAACATCGCGGACACACTGCAGCACTGGTGCCGCGAGGCACGCCCCTTCGCCCTGGCCACCGTCGTCGGCGTCACCGGCAGCGCACCGTTGCCGGTCGGTACCTCGGTCGCTGTCGACGAGGACGGCAACGCGGTCGGCAGCATCTCCGGCGGCTGCGTCGAAGGCGCGGTCTACGAGCTGTGCCGGCAGGTTCTCGACGACCGCGGCGTCCCGCAGCGTGCCTGGTTCGGCTACTCCGACGACGACGCCTTCGCCGTCGGGCTGACCTGCGGCGGCGAACTCGACGTCCTCGTCCAGCGCGTCGACCCCGCCGCCGACCCCCATCTCGGCGTCGCCCTGGACGACATCGTCCAGGGCAGGCCCACCGCCATGGCGCAGGTGGTCGACGGCCCGCACCACCTGCTGGGCCGCACGGTGTGCGTCCTTGCCGACGGCACCGCCTCCTACGGAACCCTGGACGGAGGGCTGACCGACCGCGTGGTGACCGCACAGGCGGCCGCCCTGCTCCGGTCGGGACGTACCGCCCGCGTCGAGCTGGGCGGAGACGCCGACACCTGCCCGGACCGGCTGTCCGTCCTCGTCCATGTGGCGGCGTCCCGCCCCCGCCTGCTGATCTTCGGCGCCGTCGACTTCGCCGCCGCGCTCAGCCGGGCCGGGGCCTTCCTGGGCTACCGGGTCACCGTGTGTGATGCACGTCCCGTCTTCGCCACCGCTGCTCGCTTCCCGGACGTGGACGAGGTGGTGGTCGACTGGCCCCACCGGTACCTGGAGCACACGGCCGTGGACCGCCGTACCGCCGTATGCGTCCTCACCCACGACGCCAAGTTCGACATCCCCCTGCTCCGGCTGGCCCTCGACCTGCCGGTCGGCTACGTCGGGGCCATGGGATCGCGGCGCACCCACGAACAGCGTCTGAGCCTCCTGCGCGAACAGGGCCTGTCCGACGAACACATCGCCCGCCTGCGCTCCCCGATCGGCCTGGACCTCGGGGCTCACACACCGGAAGAGACGGCCGTCTCCATCGTGGCCGAGATCATCGCCTCCGCCAACCTCGGCAGCGGCCTGCCTCTCTCCCAGGGAACAGGCCCGATCCACCGCCCGGTGCCCGCCCCGGCCGACGGCCGGCCCGGACGCGAAGAGATAGCCGTACGCGCCGGTGTGGGACGCGCCACCGGATCCCCGGTGAACAACGGCTCGCCCCACGTCGGCGACGCGAGCCGTGCGGTCGCCGAGCTGGTCCACGTACCAGCCACAGCCGCCGGAGGGCCCGTGAACCGGACGAATGGTGCCGCGGGCAACGTCCCCGAAACCCAGCCCCGCGCCCTCGCGGAGCCGTGACCGCCGTTCCCGCCTGACCTGTGGACCTTCCTCCCGCAAGGGCGCAACCAGAAGGTCCGAGCTACCGGGACTCCGCTCCGCCATGGGGCCCCATCCTTGGGAGACTGGCTGACATGACCGACAGCGCAGCCCATGAGCTGGGCGAATTCCTGAAAACCCGGCGTGCCGAGCTGACCCCCCGGTCAGTCGGACTGCCCGACTCGGGAGCCCCGCGCCGGGTACCGGGGCTGCGCCGGGAGGAAGTGGCCTTGCTGGCCGCGATCAGTACGGACTACTACACACGGCTGGAACAGGGTCGCATCGACGTGTCCGAACCCGTTCTGGCTGCCCTCGCCCGGGTCCTGAAGCTCGACGACGACCAGCGGGAGTACGCCTTCGAGCTCGCGGGCAAGGCGACCGGCCGCCCGCGCCGACCCGAGGTGCAGGTCGTCAACCCGCAGCTGCAGCGACTGCTCGACGACCTCGCCTCCATCCCGGCCGTGGTCCTCGGGCGCCAGACGGACGTCCTGGCCTGGAACGAGATGGGGGCTGCGCTGGTCGGGGACTTCGGAAAGATCCCGGAGAAGGATCGCAACTACGCGAAGATGATCTTCTCCGACCGTATGAGGGGCCTCTACGCCGACTGGGAGGGCGCGGCCCGTATGTCCGTTGCGCAACTGCGCATGGAGGCGGCTCGCGACCCCGACTCCCCGACGCTCGTCGCGCTGGTCGCAGAGTTGTCGGAGCGAGACGCGGACTTCCGGCGGTGGTGGGCCGAGCATCACGTGGCAGCCCGACGGGTCGGTGCGAAGACGCTGAACCATCCGGCCGTCGGCGAGCTCGTCCTCGAATGGGACACCCTCACCTGCAGCACCGACCCCGATCAGCAACTGACCATCTGGACCGCCGCACCCGGCACGCCCACGCACGACCGGCTGCGCCTCCTCGCGGCCTGGGTGGCTGACGGGAACTCGCTCGCCCCTGGCGCGGCGAGCTGACGACGGTGTGGCGCACGGGCCACGACCGGCTCCGGCGTCGCCGCGGAGCCAGGACTTCACCGACGCGGCCGCCTCACGGCGGTCATGAGGCGACGTCATCGAGCGACGTAGCCACCGTCGACGGGAAGGGCGACGCCGACCACGAAGCTCGCTCCCGGGCTGCACAACCAGAGCACCGCCGCGGCGACCTCATCCGCGTGGCCGAGCCGGCCGATCGGCTGGGCCGCCGCGGCCTCGGACCGGTCGAGTTCGCCCTGCGCTTCTCGCCCGCCTCGTGATGAGAAAGCCGCCGACTTCGTCCTGACTGGTCATCGGTTTCGCCCTTCATAGCGAACGGGCCGGTGCTTCCGTTCATTTGTCTGCCGCGTCGCCCATAGTTATGGGTCACCGTTATGGGTAACCCAAGCTGGAATCTGCCTTTGTTGCTTGTAAGGGGAGTTTTTCTTCCTGGGAGTAGCGGATCCGGGGAGAAAACTCTCCCCCTCAGCCGTCCTGCTATAGAAAAGCCGATCAGATAACCTGGCCCCGACAGGTGTAATCTGCGGTGCTTTTAGAGGACGTCTCAGTTGGGGTCCAGCAAGAGGCAGAAACGGCAAGCTGGCCCAGGGGGTTGGGTCGCCAAGGAGCAGTCCTGGGCGCACTGGCTCAGCGGGCCATCCAGCGGTCCATCTCCCGCGCCCGCGTGTCCAGCGCGGTGACGACGGCGGCTGAGCCGGTCCGGGGACTGGCGGGAACCTGCACCTCGTGCTGGACGCCACCACACACCTCACCGGGCCCCAGTTCGGGCATCTCCACCTCGATTCCCGCGCGCCGCGCGAGCGCGACCGCCGTCGCCACGAACCCCTCGGAGAGCGCGAGGATCACGGCGTGCCCCGTCCGGCAGTGCCAGGCGACCAGGCCGCGTGCGAACTCGGCGTATACGGCCGGATCGACCTCGAGTGTGTCCGGGTCGCCCCAATATTTTCCCTGGCCGATTCCTGATGGCAGATTGAGCTCCGCCTCAAAGACCTCGACCTGCCGTAGGAAGAGGCGGCCGGCACCGTTCGACGGGTTCCACAGCGTCTCGTCACCGATGTCGAAGTACATGCTCATCGCTAATCCCCCTGCTCAGCCGTCCCGGCACAGAGTAGAAGAACGGGCGGGTCGTAGGCACCCGGGTAAAACGGTGCCTCGGGAGGCCAAGGCTCGTTGCTCTGGCATGGGCATAGTTGAGCAGCTGGTACCGGACGGACGGACTCTGGGAGATCTTCCAGGACGTGGCGCCAGAGCCGCCCGTGCGTGCCCAGGGCGGCGGTCGGCGGCGGTGTGACGACCGCGCGGTTCTTGCAGCGATCATCTTCGTCGCCACGTCGGGCTGCACCTGGCGGCAGCTACCGCCGGTCTTCGGCGCCTCCTGGCAAACGGTCCATCGGCGCTTTACTGGCTGGTCCAAGGCCCGGGTGTGGGCAACGTTGCACCGCGTGGTGCTGGATCGACTCGGCGCGAACGACGAGCTGGACTGGTCCCGGTGCGCAATTGACTCGGCCAGTGTCCGGGCGGCCAAAGGGGGCCCTTGACCGGACCGAATCCGACCGATCGCGGCAAGCTCGGGTCGAAGATCCACGTCATCTGGTGACCGCAACGGCCTGCCGATCTCGGTGGGCATCTCCGGTGCCAACCTGCACGACAGCCAGGCCCTGATCCCGCTGATGCGCGGCATCCCGGCGATCCGCTCCCGCTACGGGCCAAGGCGCCGCCGCCCGGCCAAGCTGCACGCGGACAAAGGCTACGGCTTCGACCATCTGCGCGACTGGCTGCGCCGCCGCCAGATCGCTCCCCGCATCGCCCGCCGCGGCATCGAACCTTCCAACCGCCTGGGCCGGCATCGCTGAGTCGTGGAGAAAGGACCATGTCCTGGCTCAACGGATGTCGGCGCCTGCACCGCCGCTACGAGCGCAAGGCAGAGCACTTCCCCGCCTTCGTCGGCATCGCCAGCACCCTTATCTGCTACCGCCGATGCACCAACTGAGACGATGCCTTAGCTCTTCCAGCCGCCTTCATGGCGGCGGCCCGTCTCGGTCAGCTGACGGGGGAGGAGGCCGGCAGGTCCTGGTCGGCGGCCCAGGAGGCCAGGATGCGCAGGCGTTCGTGGGTGGGGGAGTCGGGCCCGGCGGTCCAGACGGTGAGGTGCTGGTCGGGGTCGGTGTTGGCGGTGAGGGTGTCCCAGTCCAGGACGAGTTCGCCGACGACGGGATGGTTCAGTGTCTTCGTGCCCACGGTGCGGGCGGCGACGTGGTGATCGCCCCACCAGCGGGCGAACTGCTTGTCCCGCATGGACAGTTCACCGACCAGCTCGATCAGGCGGGGATCCTCGGGATACTTCGCGGCCTCCATACGTAGTTGGGCGACGGCGATGTGCGCGGAGCTCTCCCAGTCGGCGTACAGGGTGCGCATGGCGGGATCCGTGAAGATGATCCGCGGGTAGTTGCGATGCTTTTCCGCGAGGCGGGAGAAGTCGGTGACCAGTGCGGCGGCCAGCGCGTTCCAGGCCAGGATGTCGCCGCGCCTGCCCTGCACGATGGCGGGTGTGGCGGTGAGGTCGTCCAGGACCCGCTGCAACTGCGGCTGGACCTTCTGCCGGCCGCGCCGCCGGGTACGGGTGCTGGTCTTGCCGGCGAGCTGGAAGAGGTAGCCCCGCTCGTCGTCGTCCAGGTGGAGGACCCGGGCGAGGACGTCCAGCACGGGCGCCGATGCCTGCATACGGCCTTGTTCGAGTCGGGTGTAGTAGTCGGTGCTGATGCTGGCGAGCTGGGCGACCTCCTCGCGGCGCAGCCCCTCCACCCGGCGGGGCCTGTCGGTCTCGGGGAGGCCGACCGTGCGAGGGCTCAGCTCGGAGCGGCGCTTCTTGAGGAATTCTCCCAGCTCATTGAGGGGAAGGTTGGCGGTCATGCTGCCCAGGATGACATCGATCGCACCTGCGTAAGGGGGGAGAATTTCCTCCCCGGATGTTTCCTTCCTGGGATGTTTCTCTCCGCTTTTCGCGCCTGCCCTCGCGGGTGAGGCTCGATCGTGAGCAGTCGTTCCTCACGATGGCTGCGGCTCACCGATCCCCGCACCGAAGGAAGATCCCATGCGCGGAGCAGTCATTCACGCCCCCGGCGATGTGCGCTTCGAGACCCTGGACGACCCGAAGATCCTCCAGCCGACCGACGCCGTCATCCGTACGGTCGCCACCTGTGTGTGCGGCTCGGACCTGTGGCCCTACCGGGGCGCGGAACCCATCGGCGACCCGCACCCGATGGGGCACGAGTACGTCGGCATCGTCGAGGAGGTGGGCAGCGAGGTCACCAACGTCGCGCCGGGCCAGTTCGTGGTCGGTTCCTTCGCGACCTCGGACAACACCTGCGCGAACTGCCAGGGCGGCTGGCAGTCCGCCTGTCTGAACCGCGAGTTCATGAGCACCTGCCAGGCCGACTACGTGCGCATCCCCAACGCCCACGGCACCCTCGTCGCCACCGACGGGCACCCGCATGCCGAGCTGGTGCCCAGCCTGCTCGCCGTCTCGGACGTGATGGGCACCGGCTGGTACGCCGCCCTCGCCGCCGAGGTGAAGCCCGGCTCGACGGCTGTCGTGGTCGGCGACGGCGCGGTCGGCCTGTGCGGTGTCATCGCCGCGAAGGAACTCGGTGCGGAGCGGATCATCGCCATGTCCCGGCACGCATCCCGCCAGAAGCTCGCCCTGGAGTTCGGCGCCACCGACATCATCAGCGAACGCGGCGACGAAGGCGTCGCCCGCGTCAAGGAGCTCACCAGCGGCATCGGCGCCGACTCCGTGCTGGAGTGCGTCGGCACCGCCGAGTCCATGCGGCAGGCCCTGCACTCCACCCGCCCCGGCGGCAACGTCGGCTTCGTCGGCGTCCCGCACGAGGTGGCCATCGACGGCCAGGAGCTGTTCTTCTCCCATGTCGGCCTGCGCGGTGGTCCCGCCCCCGTACGCCGCTACCTGCCCGACCTGATCGACCGAGTCATTACCGGCCGGATCAACCCGGGCAAGGTCTTCGACCTCACCCTGCCCCTGGACCAGGTCGCCGAAGGCTACAAGGCCATGGACGAGCGCCGCGCCATCAAGACCCTGCTCAGGCCCTGAGCGCAGACGCGTCCACACCCGGGGCCGCACCGACGCGGTCCGGCCCCAGGACCGGCAGCCAACCCCGCTCGCACAAGGACTGACCATGACCACCTTCGCCCTCATCGGTGCCGGACCCGGTCTCGGACTGGCCACCGCCCGCCGCTTTGGAGCCGCCGGCCACACCGTCGCCCTCATCGCCCGCGACGCGAAGAAGCTGGACGGTCTGACAGCCGACCTCGCCCGTGACGACGTCCAAGCGCGCGGCTACACGGCCGACGTCCTCGACATCGAGTCCCTGACCGCGGCCCTGTACGTGGCCGCGGCCGACCTGGGCACTGTCGAGATCCTCCAGTACAGCCCCGTGCCCCGCGCCGACTTCATCAAGCCGGTCCTCGACACGAGCGCCGACGACCTGGACGCCCCGCTCGCCTTCTCCGTCAAGGGCCCTGTCGCCGGCGTGCACGCCGTCCTGCCCGGCATGCGGGAACTGGGCCGCGGCACCCTGCTGTTCGTCAACGGCTCCAGCGCCGTACGACCCAATCCGAAGGTCGCCGGCACCTCGATCGCCTTCGCTGCCGAGAGCGCCTACGCCCGCATGCTGCACGACACGCTCGCGGGGGAGAACATCCACGCCGCCCAGCTGATCATTCCCGGAGCGATCCGGCCCGACGCCGAGCACAGCAGCCCCGACGTGCTGGCCGAGCGCCTGTACGACATCCACACCAAGCGGGATGGCTTCCGCCACTACGCCGAGCCTCTGCCCGCCTAGCCCCTGGACGACCACGTGAACCTCTCCCCGCTTCGCGCTCTCGCCCGCGCGGGCCCGGCCGCCGCCCTGCTGCTGGTCATGACCGCCTGCGCCGACGATTCCCCGCCCGCCTCCGCCGCCTCCTCCGCCTCCAAGCCCGCGTCGCCGCGGGCTTCGACGGCCCCGGCAGCCACGACACCGTCCGACAGGAACACCGCCATGGACATCCGGGTCACCCTCGACGGCCGCCCCGTCGACGCCACCCTGAACGACAGCCCCACCGCCCGCGACTTCGCCGCCCAGCTCCCCCTGACTCTCTCCCTGCGCGACCTCAACCAGGCCGAGAAGATCGCCGATCTGCCCCGGAAGCTGTCGACCTCCGGTGCCCTGGAAGGCGCCGACCCCGATGTCGGTGACCTGGCGTACTACGCGCCCTGGAACCAGCTCGCCACCTACTACCGCGACGCCCCCTACGCGACCGGCCTGGTCATCCTCGGGCACATGGCCGATGGCGGCGCCGAGCAGCTCGCCACCGCCGACGAGATCAACATCGAAGCCGCGCCCTGACCCTCACCGATCGCCCCTCACGGGACACCCCCGTGGCCGCGCCGTCCACTGTCCGCCGCGACGGCTTCAGCCGCCACCATGATCCCCTGTTTTCCACGCAAGGAGAGACCCCACGCATGCCTTCCGCATCCGGGACCACCCCCGGCAAGCTGCCCTTCGTCGTCTGGGTGCTCGCCGCCGGCACGTTCCTGATGGGGACCACCGAGTTCGTCGTCGCCGGCCTGCTGCCGGAGCTGGCCGGTGACCTCGGAGTCGGCGTCTCCCACGCCGGCCTGCTGATCACCGCCTTCGCCATCGGCATGATCGTCGGGGCGCCGACCATGGCCATGGCGACCCTGCGCCTTCCCCAGCGCCGGACGCTGATCCTGGCCCTGTCCGTGTTCTGCCTCGGACATCTGGTCGCCGCCCTCAGCACGTCCTTCACGGTCGTCCTCGCCGCCCGCGCCGTCACCGCCCTGGCCACCGGCGCGTTCTGGTCCGTCGGCTTCGTCGTCGCCACCACCGCCGCCGGCCAGCACAACGCCACCCGCGCCACGGGTGTCATGATCGGCGGCCTGACCCTGGCCAACGTCGTCGGCGTGCCGATCGGCTCCTTCGCCGGGCAGTTCACCGGCTGGCGCGGCCCCTTCTGGGCCCTGGCCGTCCTCTCCGGACTCGCCGCCGTGTCCATCGGCCGCTTCATCCCCGCCCAGGAGCAGCGCGCCGAGGTGTCCGTCCGGGCCGAGGTGCGGGCGCTGCGGCAGGGCCCGCTGTGGCTGGCGCTCGGCGCCGCGATGCTGATCATGGGCGGCGTCCTGGCGACGTACACCTATGTCACGCCGCTACTGACCGACCGCGCGGGCATCCCCGAAGGCGCCGTACCGCTCGTCCTCATCGCCTTCGGCGTCGGCGCCCTGGGCGGCACCACCACGGGAGGCCGCCTGGGCGACCGGCGTCCGATGGACACCACCATCACGGCCGCCGCGGCCACCGCCCTGATCCTGCTCCTGATGATCCCGCTGTCCGGCAACCCGGTGACAGCCACCCTCCTCGTGTTCCTCATGGGCCTGACCGGCTTCACGGTCAACCCGGTGGTCACCGCCCTCGCAATGCGCTGCGCGGGCGACGCCCCCACCCTCACCTCGGCGCTGACGACCTCCGCCTTCAACACCGGTATCGCCGCCGGCTCGGCGCTCGCCGGCACGGCCCTGGACTCCTCTCTCGGCCTGACCGGACCGCCCCTGGTCGGCACCGTCATCGCCGCCCTCACCCTTCTGCCCCTGATCGCCCTCGCCGTCCACGGCTCTTCCCGCAAGGGCCGGATCGTGGCCCGGAGCAGCGCTACCACGCACACGCGACGCGACAAACCCGCGCAGGTGCCGTCGCAGCACTGACTCACGCCCGGATCCGCGAACTGCCGAAACGTACCCGACGACGCACCAGCATGCGAGAGGACTCTGCCCATGACCGTGACCAACGAGGCCCTCACCGGCAAGCTGGCCTCCGTGACCGGAGCCGGCATCGGCCGCGCCACTGCCGTCGCCTTCGCCCGGGGAGGCGCCCGTGTCGCCCTCGTGGACCGGTCCCCGGACGGCCTGGGGGAGACCGCACGGCTCATCGAGGAGGCGGGCGGACAGGCCTTGGCCCTCGCCTGTGACGTCACCAGCGAAGACGATGTGCAGTCCGCGCTGGACGGCACCGTCCAGGCGTTCGAACGGCTGGACGTCGCCTTCAACAACGCCGGCATCGAGCAGCCGGTCAAGCCGGCCGCGGACATCGCGAAGGACGAGTGGGACCGCGCCATCGGCGTCAGCCTGACCGGGATGTTCCTGTGCATGAAGTACCAGATCCCCACTGATGCTCCAGCAGGGGGCCGGTACGATCGTCAACGCCTCGTCAGGCGCCAGCGTCAAGGGCTTCAAGGGACAGCCGGCCTACGCCGCGGCCAAGCACGGCGTCATCGGCCTGACCCGCTCCGCCGCCTTCGGCTACGCGGCGTCGAACCTCCGGGTCAAGGCCGTCTGCCTCGGCATCATCGAGACCGAGATGATCCGGCGCTTCGCCGAAAGCACACCCGGAGGACGGGACGCCCTGATCGCGGACGAGCCGATCGGACGCCTCGGCACACCGGAAGAAACAGCAGCCGCCGTGCTCCGGCTCTGCTCGGACGCCGCCTTCTTCACCACCGGCCACGCCCGGTCGTCGACGGTGGCCAAACCGTCTGACAGCGGCTCATGACAAGGCGTCATGGCGCCGCAGCCCATCCGGGCAGCCTCGACGCCACTCGCATCGCCGCACCTCCGCACCTGAAGGGACAACAGGACGTGAACCCCACGTACGACTTCACCGGCCAGGTCGCCTTCGTCACCGGGGCCGGCGCCGGTATGGGTCTGGCGACCGCCCGCGCGTTCGCCCAGTTTGGAGCCGCCGTCGCCCTCACCGACATCGACGAAGCGGCCCTGAACGCGGCCGCGAAGGAACTCACTGACGCCGGCCACCAAGCCCTCGCCCTCACCTGCGACGTCAGCGACGAGGACCAGGTCGCAGCCGCCGTCGACCGCACCGTGGAGACCTTCGGCCGCCTCGACATGGCCTACAACAACGCCGGCATCCAGATCCCGCCCAGTGACGCAGCCGACGAACCCGCCGAACGGTTCGACCGTGTCAACGCCATCAACCTCCGCGGTGTGTGGGCCTGCATGAAACACGAACTGCGGCACATGCGGGCCCAGGGCAGCGGCGCGATCGTCAACTGTTCGTCACTCGGCGGTCTGGTCGGTCTCCCCGGCCGCGCCTCGTACCACGCCTCCAAACACGGAGTCATCGGCCTGACCGCCAGCGCCGCCCTCGAATACGCCCCGCGCGGCATCCGCGTCAACGCCGTCTGCCCCGGCACCATCGACACCCCTATGGTCAGTGACATGATCGCCAAGGGGGAACTCGACCGCGCCGAGGCCGAGGCCAATCAGCCCGTCAACCGGCTCGGCACCGCTGAGGAAATCGCCCAGGCGGTCCTGTGGCTGTGCAGCCCCGGGGCGGGTTTCGTCGTGGGTGTCGCCCTCCCCGTGGACGGCGGCTACGTCGCCCGCTGAAGACAGCCGACGCTTGAAGGAGAGCTGAGAGACACCATGGAATTCATCAAGCAGCAGCCCAGCAGCAAGGCCCCGGCGGACTGGTTCACCGGCGACGTGTGGTGGGACGTCATCGTGGCCGGCCAGGAGCCCTCCCGGATGCGCGCCAACCTGGTCCGCTTCTCACCGGGCGCCCGCACCAACTGGCACTCCCACGCCCTGGGCCAGACCCTGCACGTCGTTTCCGGCATCGCCCTGATCGGCACCCGGGACGGCACCGTCTTCGAGGCCCACCCCGGCGAGACCGTGGCGTGTCCGCCGAACGAGGAGCACTGGCACGGCGCCGCCCAGGACCGGTTCATGGAGCACATCGCCCTGTGGGAGGGCACAGGCGACGGCACCCCCGAGACCACGTGGGCCGAGCCGGTCACCGACCAGCAGTACAACGGCCGCCGCACCCGCGACCAGTAGCCCCGGCCCATCCATCACGCATCCGGGGCTCACTCAGGACCTCACGGCGCCCCGTGGAGTGCCGTGTTGCCGACCTGCGCGGCAGCGCGGCAGCGCGGCAGTGGTCAGCGGTACGAGGATGAGCGCGGCCGCCGCCGTGCCTCTGTCGAAGCCGGATTCGGGCCGCGGAGCCTGCGCCGGGCGACCAGGGGCGAGCCTGCGACCAGCCCGAGGGAGACAAGGGCGAGCTGGCCGGCGTCGGATGGGCAGTCCGACGGTGTGTCGTAGCCGCCGCCATCGAGACCGGCCTGACGTTCGAAGTGGTTGAACGAACCGGGGAAGAACACCTCGTCGAGGGCATACAGCGCGGGGAAGGCGGCAGGCCCGCCGGCGAGCGAGACGGCCGCCCACTGGTCGGCGTGCCGGGCCTCGTGTTCCGCCAGGCGCTGCGTGCGCGGCGAGTCCACCTCCATGCGCTGGTCGGTCAGGAAGACCGTGCCGGACATGGTGCCGGCGCGGACGACTCCGTCGTCCAGGACCGCAGCGGTCGTCCCATTGTCGCCCTGACGCACCTCGCCGCCCTTGCCGACGCCGTAGAGCAGGGCCGCTCCGGAGACCGGCTCGCGGCTGGGGCGGCCACACCGCGCCGCAGCCGGGACGGCGCCCGCCCGCGCAGCGTGCCGACGATGGCGAGGACAAGGCCCACGAAGCCGCCGCAGATCAGGCACGCCGCCCACCACAACGCCCTGCGAGCTCGCCGGTTCCCCGGCCGCATGGCGGCGGGCACCTGTCGCTCCGGGACGGCCGGTCGGCGCTCCGAGGCGACCGTGGGAGCGGGCCGGTCCAGCGCTTTACCGGGCGCGATGCGACGGCTACCCGGACACGGCCGTGTCTGGACCGGGGCGTCGGCCCAGGCGCCTTGGGCGGCGACTGTGCGCAGGTGATCGGCAGCCAGGGCGTACCCCGTGTCCGGGTGAGTGGCCGAGCGGGCGCAGACCATCCCGTACACCTGCCCGTCCGTGGTCATCAGAGGTAGGCCAGTTGCCGGGGCGGGCGGGAGAGCGGATCTGGTAGACGTCGGTGGGGTGACCGAGAACTCGTAGACATCGAAGCCGGCGGCGTCCATCGGGTCGCCACCGTCGCGGCCCGCAGGCCGAGGCCGCCGTTGCGGGTATCCGGCGGCCACGGCGGAGCTGCCTCGCCTCGCGTCGCCTCGCGTCGCCTCGGCGAGGGAGCAGGCCGTGGCATTCAGCCCGGGCACGCACGCGTAGCACCGCGGCGCCGGTGCCCACGTCGTACAGGACGACGGTCGCGGGCAGCCGTTGCCCCGTCCGCCGAGCGGATCCACGGACGGTCCGCGCTGGCGATGACATGGGCGTTGGTCATCACCAGGCCCCCGCCGTAGACGAACCGCTGCCCTCGGAGCCCCGCCCGGTGTCGCCGACCCGTCCGGTGACCTGCACCCTGCTCTGCTGCGCGACACATGTCGCCGTGGCGGTCACGGCGTCGCCGGAGAGCTCGGCGACCCCGGTGGCCGGCTCGCTCTGGAACGGATTGAGCACTCGGGGGAAACCGGCCTCAATGAGCACGCCGGGCTCGGACGACCCACCTGACCTTCTGCTAAGGCAGCCGGTCGGTCAGGGTGTGCATGGTTGTCGACTCGCTATCTGAAGCTGCATGGCGGTCCAGGTGTACGGGGATCCCGCTGCGCTGCCCGCGGTGGCCGAACGACGCCGAACTGCCCAGCATTGGGTACGGCGTTCTGGGATGAGGTGGCCGACCGGCGGCGTCCGCGCATGGGAGGACGAGACAGGCTTCGACTCGGTGAACCGGTCCATGAGGGATGGTCGGCCCGCTCCGTGTTACGGCGTGGGAGGCCGCTGCGGGGAGCGGAGTACGAGCAGGGTGATCTCGCTGGGGGCGAAGACGCGGAACGGCGGGCCCCAGAAACCGGTGCCGCGGCTGGTGTAGAGGAGGGTGCGGGTGCCGTGGCGGCTGAGGCCGGCGACGACGGGCTGGTCGAGGCGGACGAGGTAGTGGAAGGGCCAGATCTGGCCGCCGTGGGTGTGGCCGGAGAGCTGGAGGTCGACGCCGCCTGCTGCGGCCCGGTCGACGAACTTGGGCTGGTGGGCCAGGAGCAGGACGGGCAGGTCGGGGTCGGCGCCGTTCAGGGCTCCGGCGAGGTGGGCGCGGTGGCCGGCCAGACCGGAGTACTCGGCGGTGACGTCATCCACGCCGGCGACCACAAGGGTGTCGCCGCCGCGTTCGAGCAGCAGATGACGGTTGCGCAGCGGCTCCCAGCCCAGCTCGTCCATCAGGTCGACCCAGCCCTGAGCCTCGCTGTAGTACTCGTGGTTTCCGGTGACGTAGACCCGGGCCCGGGTGGCGCGCACGGTGCCGAGCGGAGCGGCCTGGGCGCGGCGGCGTTCGGCCGTGCCGTCCGCGATGTCGCCGGTGTGGCAGACCAGGTCGGCCTCCAGAGTGTTGACCTTCGCGCAGACCCGCGCCGACCAGCGGGCGCGATCGAGCGGGCCGTAGTGGGTGTCGGTGATGAGGACGACGCGGGTGCCGTCCAATCCGGCTCCCAGGCGCGGGAGTTGTACGTCGAGCTGGCGCACCCGTGGCACCCGGCGGGCCTCGGCGTACCCCCAGGCGAGGAGCACGGCGGCTACGCCGAGGACCGCCCAAGTGACGATCCGGGCGCGGTCCTGACCGTCGCCTACGCCGGCCACGGTCAGGGCGAGGCGCAGCAGGACACCGAGCAGGACGGACCAGGTGAACAGCACCCAGCTGGTTCCAAGGAGGGTGTCTCCGACGATCGCCGCCCAGTCCTGCTGCCGCCGGCCGTGGCCGCGCACCATCGCGAGCGGCATGGCGATCAGACCGAGGACGAACAGGGCTGTGCCGCCTGTCGCCACGGGGAGCGGCCAGTGCTGGCCGGCGTGCAGCAGCACCCAGCAGGGCACAGTCCACAGCAGGACGGGAGCGATCAAAGGGATGTAGCGCATCAGGCGGCGCAGCCGGCCCTGCTGGGGCGCTGGCGCCGCACCGTCCTCGGATCGGGTTTCGCTGGTGGCGGTCACGCTTTCCCTTTTCTCAAGTAACCAGACTGCCGACCCGCGCACTGTATCCGGTCGTCCTGGGGGAGGTCTTGCCGATCATTGACGCCCATTTCATGGCAACGTGCGCGACGGGGCGACCGGCCCGGACCCGATCGATCAGGAGTCGTTGGCCGTGCGCCGTCGGACGGGCATGGGGATGGGACCGGTACCGCGAGACCCCGACCTGTGCCGTCACCGACTACCTGGCCATCGAGACCGTGCACTTCGCATGCTCACCCGAGGACAGGGGTGAACTGGTCCACACTCTCAGGCAGCAGGGGCGCCGGGTCGCCTTCCTGGGTACGGTGGATGGCATCGCACAGACGGCATACGTCCTCGCGTCGCCAGGGCCCGGCACATCACTGGCCAGACTGTCCACGTCAATGGAGGCGCGTTCACCACGCGGTAGCGCCCGTCGGCGAGGTCGAATGGTGCCGCCGAACATGATGCCCCGTATGGCGACTGATCCCGGAGCCTGATCGCCAGGCTCCGGCGCGGGAACGCTGCCCGCGCTCCCCGCACTGTCGCCGACCTCCGACACGTCGTCGGCCGCCCGAGACACAAGTCTCGGGCGGCCGACGCAAGATCCCGCAGCCGGATGCGCCAACAGGGTCTTGAGTACGCCGGGGTTGAACGGGATCACTCCCGCTCAGCCCACAGGGACGGTACGGAGTTACTGGGCGATGGTGAGGTAGGCCCGTTCGATCGTCTGGACCACCGTGTTGCCGGCCCGGTCGGTCAGCTTGGCCCGCAGCGAGACGGAGCCCGCCTTCGCAGGGTGGGTCAGCGACAGGTGGGTACCGCCGACCGTCTTGGCGGGCTGCCAGGTGGCACCCTCGTCGTACGACACGTCGAAGGCGAGCTTGGCGGGCCGCTGGCCGACCGCCGCGCCCGCGACGGTGAAGGGCACCGTGAACCGCTTGCCGGCCTTCGCCGTGCTGGACAGGCTCAGGTCGGGCGAGAAGCGGATCACCGACAGCGGGAGCGCGGTGATGTCGTCCTCCGGGGTCGTGGCGGAGCGGAAGGCCCACTCCGTCCGGACACGGGTGCTGACCGGATACACCGCGGGATCACGTGAGGAGTCCACGGTCAGCCTGTACGCGCTGTCCTGGGCGGGAACGGTGAACTCGGTGAGGTCGGTCACCGGGACGCCGTACTCGTCGGGGATCTCCTTGCCGTCCGCCTCCAGCTTGCTGCTCACCGAGGTGTAGTCGCTGATGCCCCAGTGGCCGGAGCCGTCGCCGAACTGCGGCAGATAGGCCCTGATGACGTTCCCGTGCCGCACGATGCCGGGGAATCCCTCCTCCGGTCCGGGGTGTCCGGCGCCGTTCAGGACAGGGCCGAAGACGCCGACGTTGAACCGCTCGCGGTAGCTCTGACCGGCCTGCCAGGTCCTCGGCATCCGCATCAGGAAGTTCTCCCAGACCGTTTCGCGGCCGTCGCCGCTGGTCTGCCAGGTACGGAAGGACCATTTGACGTCATTGGCGAGGACGTAGTCCGTGGTGCTCAGCGGCAGTTCGCCGCGCAGGTCGTGGGAGCCGAAGACCAGGCTCCCGTCGGGTGTGTGGGGCGACACCTCGACCTGGACGCGCCTGCCCTCGACGGGTACGCCCACCTGGAGGTCGACCTTGGCGAGCTGCTTCCGCGCGATGTCGGCGGCGAAGCCCTCCAGCTTGCCGGGGCGGTTCCAGGCCAGGTGGTAGGTGACCGGCCGGCCCTCGTCGTCCTCGCGGGTCCAGTCGCCGGCGAACACGGCGGACGCCTGGTCGGCGGACGGCTCGGGTCCGAGCTGTCCGAAGCCCGCGCCCTGGAAGGTCGGCAGGATGAACTGCATGGTGCCCGCGCGCAGGCCCTCGCCCCGGTCGTAGGTGTAGTCGACCATGGCTTCGGTGTTCTTGGCCGCGGCGTCGGGCACGGTGACCTCGACCGGCCGCGCCTGCCGTGCGTCGACCGTGACGGTGGTGTCCCCGTCCAGGGTCAACTTCGGCTGCACCAGCACGGCGTGGGTGGCGGAGTCGAAGGAGGGGTGGATCACCCCGTTGAGGGTGTAGTCGCCCTTGGGCAGCCGCACCGTGAGCTCGCCGTCCTGCTCATCGGCGTACATCTCGTAGAAGTCGCCGTCGTAGGCCGCGACGGAGGTGGCGGCGTCGCCGGTCGGCTCGCCGCTCTCGTCGAGGTGCTTGAGCGTCAGGCTGTACGACTCCACCTCGCGCTCCACGCCGACAGCGGTCCGCACCTGGACCCTGCCGTCGGCCGAGACGGCGGCCACCGAGCCGCCGAAGGAGCCGTCGGCTGTGCCGGCGCGGGTGTCGACGGTGACGGATGCGCTCGCCTCGCCGCCCGCCGGGACGGTGACCTGCTGCGGCGACACGGCGAACATGCCCTCGGCGGCGGGCTTGCCGTCCACCGAGAAGGCGTCGACGGACAGGTCGAGGGTGACCGGCTGGGTACCGAGATTGCGGTACGTCACCTGCTTGGTCGCCGGAGCGTCGTCGCCGTGCGGCCACTGCTGGACACCGAAGTCGAGCGGCTGCTGCTCGGTGACGACGCTCTGCTCCAGCGCCCGGACCAGGTCGGTACGGCCGGTGCCCTGCTGGAAGGAGCTGTACGAGCCCGGCTTCGCGGAGCCCGTGAGGACCGCCTTGATGCGCTCGCCGGTCCAGTCGGGATGCTGCTGGGCGAGGATCGCGGCGGCGCCCGCGACGTGCGGGGTCGCCATGGAGGTGCCCTCGATGGTGAGGTAGCCGGGTATGTCGGAGGGGTACCACTCCTCCAGGAGGCTGCCGGCGGCCGCGGCGGCCGTGATGGCGACGCCGGGCGCGGTCAGGTCGGGCTTGACCCCGCCGTCACCGACGCGCGGACCACGGCTGGAGAAGTCGGCGAGCCCGTCGGCCTTGTCGACCGCGCCGACGGTGAGCGCGGAGTCGGCGCTGCCGGGCGAGCCGACCGTGCGTTCGCCGAACTCGCCGTCGTTGCCGGCGGCGATGACGAAGAGCGAGTCGCTCTCGGCGGAGAGCCGGTTGACCGCCTCCTCCATCGGGTCGATGCCCGGCAAGTCCGTGCCGCCGAGGCTGAGGTTGACGACGTCGGCGCCCTGGGCCACCGCCCACTCCATGCCCGCGATGATCCCGGAGTCCGAGCCGAAGCCGTCGTCGGCCAGGACCTTGCCGTTCAGGAGCTTGGCCCCCGGGGCGACACCCTTGTACTTGCCTCCGCCCTTGGCGCCCGTACCGGCCGCGGTGGACGCCACGTGGGTACCGTGTCCGAACGCGTCGCCGGTACCGGTGGACCCGGAGAAGTCCTGCTCGGCGATCACTTGGCTCGCGAGGTCGGGATGGGCCGTGTCGATGCCGGTGTCCAGCACGGCGATCTTGATACCGGTGCCGTCGTAACCGGCGGCCCAGGCCGTGGGCGCGCCGATCTGCGGCACGCTCTTGTCCAGGCTCGCCTTGCGCCTGCCGTCGAGCCACAGCTCCTCAACGGCGGTGGAAGCGGTGAACTCCGCCGTTCCGTCGCCGTTGTCGGCGGTGCCGGTGCCGGTCACCGCGTTCCAGAACTCGGCGCCGCGCTTCTTCACGGGACGTATCGACTTGCCGTTGACGACCGGAAGCGACCGGCCGATCTTCGCCCCGGCCCCGGTGAACGGGGTCATCGAGGGCGCCTTCTTGCCCCGGAAGGTGACGATCAGGGGTACGTCGCCACGTCCTGCGTCGTCGTACCCATCGGCGACCAGCTGTGTCACGTCGAACAGTCGGGCGTCCAACTTGCCCTGTGCCAGCAGTAGTTCGGCATCACCGGGCACGACCTGGGTGTGCCCGGCGACCACCCGGACGGAGAACGGCACCCGCTCCCGGCCCTCCGCCCGCATCACGCCGGTGACCTTTCCGGCGCCGTCCAGCATGACCCGGTCACCGGTGACGAGGGTCACTGTCTTCACCGCCTGGGCGGTGCCCGGCGCCTTGGACATACCGGCCGCCTCGGCGGTCATGACGGTACCGGCGCCGCTCGCGCCCTGGGCCACCCCGCCCGGAACACCGGCCAGCAGAAGGGCCGTGGAGGCCACCCCTGCCGCCACGACCGCACGCCTCGGCCTCGCGGGTCTCGCGGGTCTCGCGTGTAACTCCACCTGAACTCCTGACACTTCGACATCGGACAGTGGCCGTCCCGCGTACGCCGACGGCTCGCACCAAGAGACGGACGGGGGCGGCGTCGGGTTGGAAAAGAATCCGACTTGTTTCTGACGACATGTCAGTGGGCGGTTCCACCGAGGCGGTACTGCCCTTCAGGGCAGGAGATCGGGCTGCCGGGATCCGCGGAGGTGCGCGGGGTGACACACCGGGCGAGACGAGCGGGGCGAAGTAGAAGAGCTCACCCGACGGGGATCCGCCAACAGCGTCGTGCCGCACAGGCCGGGCTGCCTCGCATGTCCGCGTCGCACTGAGCCGAATCAGGGGGCTGACCATGTCCTCCGCGCGCCCCTGCACCCACTCCGGGGCCGACGCAAGGGAGCGCGGGATACGTTTGAGAAGTGCCTCCGACGGTGGCGGCAACAAGGACCTTGACGATCCTCCTTCTTGCTGGCCAGAGGGCCTCCGCCCTCCCCTTGCGGGCTCGTCAATCGGTCCGGATGCGGAGGCTCCGCGCCAGGGTGGGGATGATCACCGTCGCAGGGATGAGGTGCAGCCCGAGGAGGGCGGTAGTGGTGGCGGCGTTTGCCCCGGCGAGGAGGGGCGGGAGCAACGAGATCGCGGTCAGCGACACTGCCGTCCACACGAATCGCTCGGCGGGGCGAGCGCTCCAACGAAGAAGAGCGGCGGCAATGACGACGCCCACGACCGAGAACAAGCCGGTCACTACGGCGAACCCGGACAACGGGATCGTCTCGCCCCCATCGGGGACCTCGAAGTCGACGCCAATGGCCTGGGCAAGCGCAGCGGCGAGGGTGGTGGCCACCATCGCTGCGAGCGTGGCAATGATGCCGGTGCCGGCGAGCCCGCGGAGTCGGTGGGCGCGGTTGGTCCGGCCCGATGGGCCTGCGACGCCCCCGGTGTCATTCGTGCTGCTCATTTCGCTCCTCCGTCAGTGACTGGCGCTCCGGGCGTGCTGGCCGGCAGGTGACCGTCCTGGCCCTGGGGGTGACGATGCGCACCCTCGCCGTGCGACGGCCGGGGTTCCGCAGGGCGCGGACCCCGGTGCCGCGGAGCCAGAACCCGGCGTCGCGTCCGAGGACCGGCCCGGGCTCGCCGTCGCGCAGCTCCAGCTGCACCCGCCCGCGGGTGACGACGCCGAACGCGTCGTACCACTGGGCCGCGACCACCGCTACACGCGCGCCACCGCGCAGCGCGAGCGTCCACACCGGGACTACTCCGTGCCGTCCGCCGGCAGGCGCTCCGGCAGCCCGAGCCGCGGGAACTGGTCGTCGTGGAAGGTGACGATCTCGGTGATCGCCCCGCCGGTGACGCGCAGGACGTCGATCGTCAGCGGCAGGTACGCGCCCTCCTGCTTCTGCCAGAGGTAGAAGGCGACGGCGGGCTGCCGGTTCACGGAGGTGGGGACGGCGCGCAGGCCCTTCATTCCCTCGAAGCCGTCCTCGATCCAGTCGTTCACCACCGCGTCGCGGCCGACGTACAGGCCCGGTGTGGGCGGCATCGAGCAGCGGACGTCGTCCCGCAGCATCGCGGCGAGCGCCGGGATGTCCGTGGCCACGCTGGCGTCGGTGAAGCGGCGCACGAGCTCGCGCATCCCGGCGTCCTGTTCGCCGCCGGTCCAGTCCTGCCGCTCGGCGGGCAGGTGCTCCCGCATGCCGGCGCGGGCGCGCTGCAGCGCGCTGTTCACGGAGTTGACGGAGTCCCCGAGGAACTCCGCGACGTCCTTCGCCGGCCAGCCGAGCACGTCCCGCAGGATCAGCACGGCCCGCGGGCGCGGCGCGAGATGCTGGACTGCGACCACGTAGGCCAGCTCGATCGTCTCCCGCGCGACGGCGACGGTCTCGGGCTCGTCCGCGTCGCCCGCGGGCAGCTCGTCGAGCAGCCGGTCCGGGTACGGCTGCAGCCACAGCACCTCGCCGCCGGTCGCAGGCTCCGGGCGGCACTTGGCGAGCAGGTCCAGGCAGGCGTTGGTGGCGATCCGGTACAGCCAGGCCCGGAACGTCGACCGCCCCTCGAAGGTCTCCCGCCGCCGCCAGGCACGGAGGAACGTCTCCTGCACGGTGTCCTCGGCGTCCTCGAACGACCCGAGCATCCGGTAGCAGTGCACGTGCAGCTCCCGCCGGTGCCGCTCCGCAAGCCCCGAGAACGCCGGCTCGTCGACCTCGCCCAACCCGCTCACGCCCAACTCCTCCAGCCGCGTGTCCGCACTCATCACGTCATCCTTCCGCCTCGTCGTGTCCCGTCGTAGGTGTGACGGCTGCGGGCGCGAAAACTCATCACCAGGGTCGGGTCGGTCGGCATGGCTGAGCGTTCTCTCATCCTTGGCAGGTCGGGTCTTCGACGCGGTGGACAACGAGGACGGCCTGCACCACTGCGGTCGTCCGGGAGGGGCCGCAGCGCAGCTTGCTCACGATCTTCCAGGTCTTGAGGGTGGCGTCGGCGCGTTCGCCGCGGCAGCGGATCCGGGCGTGGGCCTTGTCCACTGCCTTCTGCCGGCGCGACAGCTTCGGCCGGTAGCGGTGCCGCTTGAACGGGATACGCACGAAACCGCCGGCGCCCTGATACGCCTCGTCCACGAAGGCCATCACGTCTGCGTCGGTCAACGCGGCGATGATGCCGTTGGTTCGCGTAGCAGACAGGTCGTGTGCCGAGCCAGGAAGTGCCGCCGACGCCCAGGCGAGGCCTCCGGCCGCATCCGCGATCACCTGCACGTTCATCCTGCGGCGTCGGTGCTTTCCGGAGTAGGACGGCTTCCGATCGTGCACGGTCGATCGGGATCAGCGTGCCGTCGAGGATGACGTAGGCCAGCAGCGGGATCGTGGTCACCGCCTGGTGCAGATCGTTGGCGGTCACGGCGAGCAAGGTGATCGCCTCGCGGATATTCCGGGGGCGAGCCCCTACCGGGCGCCTCGCCTCTGTTCTCGGCCGGCCATCGGTCTCACCGCCTTCTTGACGGCGGCACTGGCCAAGCAGATGACGTCGCCGGTGGTGTCAGGGCGGTCGGGCCGGAATCCGTCCAGACGGCCACGCCACTGAAGTGATCTGACTCACATGCTGTCACAGGGATCGATTAGGCGGTGTCTTGTGCGCGAACCGCTCGAAAACAAGGGAGACATCATGGCTGAGAAAACGGATGTGGTTGTGATCGGCGGCGGATACGCCGGTGTCATGGCGGCCAATCGCCTGACGCAGCGCGGCGACGTGACCGTGACGCTGATCAACCCGCGCCCGGCCTTCGTCCACCGGGTCCGCCTGCACCAGCTGGTGGGCGGGACCGGCTCCGCCGTCGTCGACTACCAGGAGGTCCTGGCGGAGAGCGTCCGGCTGGTGGTCGACAGTGTGACGCGGATCGACGCGGCCGGGCGTGGTGTGGAGCTGGCAAGCGGTGGTGCGGTCGGCTACGACTACCTGGTCTACGCGGTGGGCAGTGGCAGCGCCGACCCGCGGGTGCCCGGGGCGGCCGAGTTCGCCTACCCGATCGCTGGCCTGGAGGAGGCGCAGCGGCTGCTGCCGGTCCTCGATGCCGCGCCCGCATCGGCCGCGGTGACGGTGGTCGGAGCCGGCCCGACGGGCATCGAGACCGCCGCCGAGCTGGCGGAGCAGGGCCGCAGCGTGACCCTGGTCTGCGGCGGGGTGCTCGGGCCGTACTTGCACCGGCGGGGGCGGCGTTCGGTGGCCGGGCGGCTGGCGGCGCTCGGGGTGAGGGTCGTGGAAGGCGCCGACGCGAAGGTGACGGTGGTGACGCGTGATGCGGTGCGGCTCGCTGACGGCCGGGAGCTGCCGAGCGCGGTGACCATCTGGACCGCCGGCTTTGGCGTGCCGGACCTGGCCGCGCGCAGTGGGCTGAGCGCCGACGCCCTGGGTCGGCTGCTCACGGACGAGACGTTGACGAGCGTGGATGACGAGCGCATCGTCGCGGCCGGGGACTCGGCGGCGCCGTCGGGCCTGCCACTGCGGATGAGCTGCCAGGCTGCGATGCCGCTGGGTGCGCGGGCCGCCGACACGGTGCTCAGCCGGTTGGCGGGGGAGCAGCCCGAGACCCTCAACCAGTCGTTCGGAGCGCAGTGCATCAGCCTGGGCCGGGGCACCGGCATCTTCCAGTTCGGCAACAGGTCCGATGCCGCGGTGTGGTTCCACATCGACGGTCGCCTCGGCGCGAAGATGAAGGAGGCCGTGTGCAAGGGCATCGTGAAGCACCTGGCCGATGAGGCGCACAAGCCCGGTGGGTACAGCCTGCACCGCATGAAGGGAGGCGCCGGGCGCCAGAATGCGCTGGAGGCCATGAGCGCCGAAGCGCCGCTCGTCGAACGGGTTTCCTAGCTCTGGGCCGGCCGAGGGGGAGATGATCAGGACATGAGTGAGGATCGCGCCATTGACCGGGCGACCGAGACATTCGTCGCCCACCGCAATCTGCTCTTCACCGTCGCGTACGAGATGCTCGGCTCGGCGGCCGATTCCGAGGACGTCCTGCAGGAGACCTGGCTGCGGTGGGTCGAGGTCGACCTGGAGCAGGTGCGCGACCAGCGTGCGTACCTGGTCCGGATCACGACCCGGCAGGCACTCAACCGACTGCGCACGATGTCGCGGCGCAGGGAGTCGTACGTGGGCCCGTGGCTGCCGGAACCGCTGCTGACCGCGCCGGACGTGGCCCAGGACGTCGAGCTCGCCGAGAGTGTGTCGATGGCGGTGATGCTCGTCCTGGAAACCTTGTCCCCGACCGAGCGGGCCGTGTTCGTGCTGCGCGAGGTCTTCGACGTCGGCTACGACGAGATCGCGGCGGCGGTCGACAAGACCCCGGCAGCCGTCCGCCAGATCGCGCACCGGGCCCGCCGGCACGTGGACGCCCGGCGCCCGCGCGCGGTGGTTTCCCAGAAGGAGACGCGGGCGGCTCTGGAGTCGTTCCTGCGGGCGCTGGAGGGCGGCGACCTGCAAGGCCTGCTCGACGTGCTCGCACCTGAGGTCGTCTATATGGGCGACGGCGGCGGTGTGAAGCACGCTGCGCCGCGGCCGATCATCGGCGCCGACAAAGTGGCCCGCCTCTTGGTCGGCGGCCTCGGCAAGAGCACGGTCCCGATCGCCTTCGGCCCCACCACGGTCAACGGCAGCCCGGCGCTGGAGGTCCACCTGGACGGTGAACTGGACGGCATCATGGCGGCCCGCGTAGAGGCCGGCCGCATCACCGGCATCTACCTCGTCCGCAACCCGGAGAAACTGTCCCGCATCGCATCCGAGACCCCGCTCACCCTGCGATGAACTACCGGGAGCGGATCAGCCACTTGGGGATCAGACGCAGCACTCAACCCCGTACGGTTCACCTCGCGTGTCACAACACCGCCTGTCAGAACACGCAAAGCTCGCCTTGCTGCATGGCTTTGTGCTCCAGGTATGACCGGGAGCACAAAGCGATGTGCGTCTGCTCGACGACGGCATCGGCCGCCCCCGGCGTGGGCGCACCCGTGAGAGCCTCGAAGACGGAGTTCGGGGCGGTTGCTCCACGCCCTACACAATTACCGGGCCCGCTCCGGCCAGAACTGCGCCGTGTACTGCTCCACGCCCTCCGGCACACCGCGGGCAGCGAGCTCAGCAACCTGGCGACGTCCAGCACTGACCACACGCACACTCCACGTACCTGGCCCATCCGACAACTCGATGCTGCCGGGCATAGGCCCACCCGCCATGCTCCACGCACGCAGCCTGCCCGACGAGCAATACACGATCGCCTCAGCCGTTACGTCCCAGAGACCAGCAGCAACGGCCGGCTCAGCATCCCAGACCTCAACCGTGAGAGCGGCTGTGTGCGTGTGCCCCGCACTCGTGAAGTCCAAGCGACCTTCACGCGCGGAGAGAAACGGGCCTTGCTCGAATGCGCCGGGGAACCTGACAGGCACCTGCGTGTCATCCCAGTCCTGCAAGGCCCAGGCGCCGAAGTCGACCTCGACGCACGTCTCCTGCCGCCTGATCAAAGTCGGCACAGCCCCTCCTCACGGGACGCCTACGGCGTCCGCCATCCCATCACGTATCCACCGACATGATCCCGAATCCACTCTCCAAGAGCGTGATAGCAGGTAGTGCCGCCAGGCCGAACTGGTCACCTGCACCGGTAGAGCCGGTGAAGCTGCAGCAGTCTGCCACCGCGCGCGGGATTCGCCGGCCTCGTCGGCACCTCCTGACCGAGCCCTGCGGATGGAGCTGTCGCTGGGCACTGTGCATGAGCGGATACGCGACGTGGGGCAAGCCGGGAGCCTCAGGAGCACCGGTGCTGCTGATCCCGTCGAGCCAGGGCTCTCACAACCGCACCTGGGCGAGCGGTACCCGGTGGCTCGGCAGTGCGCGCGAACGAGGCCCGTTGATTCAGCCGGCGCGGCGGGGGCCGCCACCTGTGGCGTGGGGCACGCCGAGGCGCTCGAGCAGTAGTCCTTCCCGCGTCGACCAGGGGCAGATCTCGACCTCCTTGGCCCCGCAGGCTTCCATGAGGGTCTCTGCGATCAGGGCTCCGGCCAGGGACTGCTCGGCGCGGTGCCGGGAGATGCCCGGCAGCTTCGCACGACGGGAAGGTCCCGCGTCGGCCAGCAGGGAGACCGACCTGCGCAGTTGAGGTAGCGCCAATTGCCGCCTGGCTCGGCGGGACTTGGCCCGGGCGGCGGCGAGACGAGCGAGCTGTTCGAAGGTTTTGGAGCAGGCCAGCACCCGCCCGCCCGGTTCGGCCTGCGGCAGGCCGGGGACGGCTTCCAAGGACCGGCGGAGGTGCTGCCGGATCTCGGCCAGGCGGCGTTGGGACGGCACGGTGCCGCCGGGAAGCCAGTCCCGGGTGATCCTGCGGGCGCCCAGCGGCAGCGAGTAGACCGCGCGAGGCTGGTCCCCGGTGCCGGAGGCGATCTCGACGGTGCCGCCGCCGATGTCCAGCACCAGCAGCTGCCCGGCCGTCGGACCCGCCCACTGGCGGGCGGCCACGTACGCCAGCCGCGCCTCCTCCTCGCCGGTCAGCAGGCGCAGGCGGGTGCCAGTAGTGCGTGCCACACGCGCGACGATCTCGTCGCGATTGGGCGCGTCCCGGATGACCGAGGTCGCGAACGCGAACACTTCCGGTCCGCGCAGACGCGGGCCGGCGGCGACGGCCTCAGCCACTGCCCGCTCGACGCTCTCCATACCGGCCTTGCCCAGCCGCCCCTTGCCGTCGAGAGTCTCGTGCAGGCTCAGCCGCACCTTGCGGGAGAACACCGGCTCCAGAACCGTACCCGGGCGCCGCCGCACCACCGTCAGCAGAGCACTGTGGCACCCGACGTCGAGCACACCTGCCTGCCGCATCCCATGACCTCCCCTGGTCCCGCACTCGACCGGACCGACTCCTGCCGCCATCCCCGACAGCCCAGACGACGGCCGGACGGGGACTCCGGCCCATCGTAGGAGCATATCGTCACCACCCGTTCACCCTCCGCCCCGGCCTACGCCGGCGGAGCCATTGACGAGTTCACGCCATCAGCCTGTCGTGCGTGCACCGTCTGGGGCCGCGAGAATGAGGGCCCGGTGAGGTCACGATCTGGGCGCTGGCCGCCATCCGCTGGAACCAGTCGGTTGCCCGGTGAGTTGCGCGGCGCTCCATGGCTCGTCCAGTCTCGACGACGGCTGAAAAGTGGTTCTGGATCACTTTTCAGTGCCGAGCCACGGAGGGGCGCCGACGCGGCCTGGACGTCGACGGCGTCGACTCCTCCGCCGACATGCTGGAGCGGCTCCGGCGCCGGGCAGACGAACAAGGCATTGGAGCCACCGTGTTCCACCAGCGCATGGAGGCTTTGAACCTGCCCCGCCGCTACCGGGCGATCTTCCTCGCCGGGCCGACCTTCACCCTGCTCCCCGACGACGCAACAGCGCTCGCCGCCCTGCGCGGCATCCGCGCTCACCTGCCTGAGGGCGGCACCGCCCTGGTGCCCCTGTTCACTCCCGCACCGACCCCCGCCGAACAGATCAGCCGGGTACGCACGGCCGCCGCACCCGACGGCGCCGAGCACCGGGTATCCGTCGTCGCCGAGCAACGCGACGAGACAGCCCGGACACAGACGACACTTCTACGCTACGAACGGCACCACGGCACAGACAGCACCATCGAAGACCGCCCATGGACCATGCATTGGTATACCCGGGACCAGTTCGAGACGCTGGCCACGACCGCCGGCCTGACCGTGACCGCGGTCACCGACCCGGACGGCAAGCCAGTCCCTGCCGATGGCACCGGTCTGCTGCACTGCCGACTCCAAGCCACCTGACCGCCTTGCTTCTGAAGAGCCTGGGATCACCCTCAGCAGGGTTCGATTTCGAAGGCCCGGGTCCGTATGAGACCGCGTACGATACGCGCCGCCGCGCAAGGGCAGGACGTGATGCTCCGTCAACTGTGCGGAGTCTGCCTCGTGTTCGGCCGTGGCCGGTGACAGTGCTGGTCATGCAAGCCGACATATCGTTCAGGGTTACTGAGGTTGAACTCGTGGTGTCGTAGGGGCTGACGGCTGGCCGTCGGCCGCGGTATCTCCGGAGGCACGCGGTATCCACAAGGGGGCGGGCTGACCGCCGAACGTCAGCAGTTCTTGATCCCCAGATCGGCGGCAACCGACCTGATCGTTGCCCTGGGACGCGACTGGTACAGCGCGACCGCGTCCGCCTTGAACTGCGGCGGACAGTTCCTCATGACCACGAGATGTGTCCGCTCTCAGATCCTTAAGGATCCAGTGTCTCGCGTGTCCAACATCAAGGGTCAAGGCCTTCCATCGCAAGGCCGCACTGCACCGTCCTGCCAGCTGACCGGCAAACTCAGACAGCCTACGACCGGAAAGACCCTGGAGAACCAGACCACCGGGCTGGTCTCCGCCCTGCCCGAACACCGACAATCGCGTCGGCCGCCCGACAACAGTTCCCCCTCAACGACTCTTCATCGCCCCAACCAAGACAGCGAGGTTGGATCGCTGATGAGACGTCTGGCCGACCGCGCCTACGGGTGCGTGTCCGTGATCGCGATGACCTCGTCGAGGTGGTCCAGGGCGGCCTGCAGGTCGTCGATCTTGGCCTGGATGCGCTCGCGCTCGGCTCGCAGCATGGCTCGTTGCTCGGCGTCGGTGTGCCCGGCGTCCCAGCACGGCAGGAGTTCGGCGATCCTTCGGCTGGTGAGGCCGGCGGCGAACATCTGCTGGAAGAAGTGGACCAGGGGGATGGCGTCCTGCCGGTACAGGCGCTGGCCGGACGGGCTGCGCTCCGCGATGAGCAGCCCTTGCTGCTCGTAGTAGCGCACGGCGCGCACTGAGACGCCGGCACCTCGTGCCACCTCGCCGATGCGGATCAGCCGCTCGGCTGCGGCCACTGTGACAGTCATGGTGATTCCTCTCACCCTTGGCCCTGACGACCAGCACTTGCCTCTGACGCTAGCGTCAGGTTCTAGCGTACCGGCCATGGATATCAACAACTCCGTCGCCCTTGTCACCGGAGCCAACCGCGGCCTGGGCCGCGCCTTCGTCCAGCGCCTGCTCGAACGGGGCGCCCGCAAGGTCTACGCCACGGCCCGCCGACCGGAGACCGTGGACCTGCCCGGGGTCGAGGTGCTGCCCCTCGACATCGCCGACCCCGCATCCGTGAGGGCCGCCGCCGAGGCCGCCCCGGACGTTTCGCTACTCATCAACAACGCGGGAATCAATACGGGCACCGACCTGGTGACCGGTTCGCTGGACGCGGTGCGGCACGAGCTGGAGACCAACATGTTCGGCCACCTGGGAATGATCCGGGAGTTCGCGCCGGCGCTCGCCAGGAACGGCGGGGGCGCGATCGTCAACGTCCTCTCCGCCATGTCGTGGTTCGGGGGCAAGGGCGCCAATGCCTACCACCTGACCAAGGCCGCCGCCTGGGCCATGACCAACGGCGTCCGCCTGGAACTCGCCGAGCAGGGCACGCTCGTCACAGCGGTACACCTCGGCCTGGCCGACACCGACATGGCGGCGGGCTGGCCCGTGGACAAGATCGCTCCGTCGGACCTGGCCGACGCGGCGCTCGACGGTGTCGAGGCGGGCTCCGCCGAGGTCCTCGCCGACCAGTGGAGTCGGGACGTCAAGTCCCGTCTGCCGCTGACGCCGGAAGAGTTCAACGCCGCAATGGACCGCGCCCTGGCGGCGCTGATGGCGGCCTGAGGGCCCCTCGGGCCGCACGGACTTCGGTCGACTGCTTCTCCTCGGCCTCTCGAACTCCTCTACTTGAGGTTGAACTCGTGGTGTTGTGTCGCTGATCAGGCGGGTCCGATGGTCAGGCCGGTCTCGGCGAGGCAGCCGTCTAAGAGGTGACTGCGGTACTGGATGAGGCGTAAGCCGCGTCGGATGCCCTGGTCGAGGTGTTCGGGGGTACTGAAGGCGACGTTGGAGAGCCATCCGCGTCGCAGGAGAGACCAGATGCCTTCGACGAGGTTGAGGTCGGGTGCGTAGGGCGGCAGGTAGGAGATGGTCAGCCACTCCCGGGCTGCCGCCCACTGCCGCAGGTCGGCGGCTTCGTGGACGTTGACGTTGTCCCAAACCAGGACGACCGGGCCGCCGAGCTGCTGGTGGGCAGCGATCAGCAGGTCCCGATAGTCGCGCCAGGAGAAGTTTGCGCCCGTCGCGTCGGCAGTCGTCTCTGCGAGGCCGGTAGATCAGCCTTGAGCGGTGGCCGGGTTTGGAGCAGGCCAGTGCGGCAGTGGATATCCGTCTGCGGGAACGGCCGCGGAGCCGCACCACCGGTGTGTGTCCGCGTTGTGACCAGGTCTTCGCCTGCGGCGGCGTCATGGAGAATCCGGTTCCGTCCTCGCAGACGGGCCAGGCTCCCCACGAGCCGCCGCGTGTCTGCCGCGCAGTGCCACACCTTCTTGCCCCACCCGGCGACCGCGTCATCGTCCCGCTCGACAGCGCGTCGGGTTGGAACCTGGCAGGACCAGCCGTTGCCGACCAGGAGTTTTCGCACGCCCTGGATCGTGTAGGTCAGGTGGAAGCACCGGCCGATCACCGTTTTGACCCGCGCCAGCGTCCACCGCTGATCCTCCCAGCCATGCGCGGCGGGACCCTTGGCCAGCTCCGCTTCCAACTGCGGGAACTGCTTTTCGCTCAGCCTCGGAAACGATGCCGGCCCCTGCGACCGCAGCGCCCGGGGACCGCCCTCGTCCTACTCCGCCGCCACCGCTGCACCGAACGGCCGCTCACCCGCAGGTCCTTGGCGATCACCGAGCTCGCCTCACCCCGAGCGAACCGGTCCGCCGCCTGGAGCCCGTAACTCCTCATGGAACTGCTGCCGTTCGGCGGTCAGCCCGCCCCCTTGCGGATACCGCGTGCCTCCGGTGAAACCGCGGCCGACGGCCAGCCGTCAGCCCCTACGACACCACGAGTTCAACCTCAGTAGTCGTTCAGCCAGTTGCCTGGGATCAACTCACGAACGCGATCGAGGTCTTCTGCCGTCCGTCCGCGGGCCAGGACGGCCGCGCCGTCATCGTCTCGCAAAAGGACGTCCTGACCAAGGAACCACCGGGATCCGTGTTCCTGACCGGTGGGATACACCGGGAACGGCAACCGGACGGCGTTCGCCTCCAGCAGCTCGATGCTGTCTTCGTCCGGGTCGAGGAAGTCGCAGAGACCTTCATCTGCGACCAAGGACTCGGACAGGACGATCTCGACGAAGCAGAGGGAAAGGCGCTCCAGCCAGTCCTCCCACCGCTCGGCGCTCTTGTCCGCGAGGTCAGGCCGCACGCACACCGCGGGGTCGTCGTCCTGGAGGCTGTCGAGGAGGATGCCCCAGGATGCGGCTCCCTGGTTCTCGTGTCGGAAGACCAGGGCCTCCTTGGCGTCATCCACATACAGTTCGGCCGGGCCGAGCAGCACATCATGGTTGCTGGTGAGATCGCGGCGGCGCCCGAACAGTAGATACGCCTCGCGCAGTGCTGTCGGCAGGCGGACGCCCAGCCTCTCTTCGGCAGCGACCAGGTCTGCCTCCGCCCACCCGTCGCCGTTCTCCAGGGCGCGGCCCCAGTGGGCAGCGAAGCCCTGGACGAAGCTCCATGCACCGCTGCGGCGTTCGACGCCTCTGGCAAGAGACGCAGCAAGACCGAACCCTTGTGTCATGCGAGGACGATAGCCGTCCCGCTCAGCAGCCCGCTGCACACCCCGACAGGCCGACGAGCGTTCGCGGTACTCGGCAAGATTGTGGACCCGCTTGATCAACACCTGTTGCCCGAACTCGGCATCAACCGGTCTCGCCTTGCACCGCAGGAGCCAGACCCGCGAAGGCATCCACGAGGGCGGCTGCGGGGAACTCCTGGAGGGATCTTGCCCATCCAGCAGTGCAGGTGGCGCCCAGCCCCGTCGCCAACCGCCAGGACCGGGGCGCGCATGTCCCGTCGAGTACTGGATCCATGGATCCATCTGCGGGCCACGAACCCGATCGAGTCGACCTTTCGCGACCGTGTGGCTGCGGACCAAGGTCACTCGAGGCGCCTGCTCCGGCACCGCTGCCCTCGCGATGGTCTTCAAGCTGATCGAATCCGCCCAGGCCCGCTGGTGGGCCGTGAACGCACCCCGCCTCGTCGCGCTCGCCGGTGCTGGAGCCCGCCTGGCACGCGGCCGACTCATCGAACGCCCCGAGGTGGTTGCGGCATGATCGAGGCCAGCCGATTCCCTGGAGGATCCGACGTGGCAGGGTCTGAACATGTGGTGGTGCGAGACGGCGTCCGGCTTGCCTGCCGGGACTGGGGCGGGCCGGGGCAGCCCATCGTGTTGCTGCACGGCCTGGCCGGTCACGCGGGTGAATGGGACGTGCTGGCACGGCGCTTGAGCTCTGGGTATCGGGTCGTCGCGGTCGACCAGCGCGGGCACGGCGCCAGCGAGCGGCACCCGCTGGACGTCTCCCGCGCCGCTTACGTCGCCGACGTCATCACTGTTGTTGATCAGCTGGCGCTGCGGCGGCCTGTCCTGGTCGGCCAGTCGCTGGGTGGTCACACGGCCATGCTCACCGCCTCTGCACATCCCGGACTGGTCCGCGCGCTCGTGCTCATCGAGGCCGGCCCCGGCGGTCCAAACCCGAACGGCCCCGTGGACATCGGCGGATGGCTCGGCTCGTGGCCGACACCGTTCCCCTCACGCGAGGCAGCGGCCGCGTTCCTCGGCGGCGGACCGGTCGGCGCGGGCTGGGCGGCCGGGCTGGAGGAACGTGAGGGCGGATGGTGGCCTCGCTTCGACCGGGACGTGATGGTCCGCTCGCTGGCGGAGAACGCCCAGCGTTCCTTCCTGCACGAGTGGGGGCAGGTCGCGTGCCCCACCCTGGTCGTCCTGGCCCAATACAGCTTCATCCGCGCGCAGGAAGCCGACGAGATGCTCAGGCAGCGACCCGCCACCCTGGCCATGAGCATCCCCGGCACCGGCCACGACCTGCACCTGGAACAGCCCGAAATCCTGTACACCGCTCTCTCGAGCTTCCTCGAGGGCCTTGCTTGAGAACTCCTGGGCGGTCACGACGAGACCACCGTGAGACCTCGCAGATAGCCATCGATCCACAGATCTTGACAGCGACTCGCCACCCTGCACGGCCGGGCTCGAAGCATCACGTACTGACCGAGGCGCACGGCATCCCGCTGCGGGTGTCACTGACCGGCGGTCATCGCAACGACGTCACCCAGCTCCGGCCCCTGGTCGACAGCCTTGGGCCAGTGAGGGGCAAGCGGGGCAGGCCCCGGCGCAGCCCCGCACGTTATACGCCGACCGAGGCTACGACCACGACGTCTACCGTCGCCGTCTGCGTGAGCGCGGCATCACGCCGAAGATCGCCAGGCGCGGCGAGCCGCACGGCTCGGGCCTGGGTCGCGTCCGGTGGGTCGCCGAGTCCGCCATCGCCTGGCTCCACGGACCCCGCCGCCTACGGACCCGCTGGGAAACCCGAGACGACATGCACGACGCCTTCCTCCAGCTCGCACACCGCATGACCCTCGCCCGCAAGCATCCGGCTTTCTGAAAGCACCCCTAAGCCTATTTCTTGTCGTCGGGCCCGGTCGCGTGGTCACTCTTCGGAGCGACCAGCGGGTGCGCGGGCGGCCTTCCCCGTGATCCTGAACTCTGCGACGAGATGCAGGGTTCACAAGAAGGGCCGTGGGGATGAGTGTGCTGGCACAGGCCAGGGCGTGGCCGAACGGGCGCTGCTCGAGGTCATGCTTCTTGTGGGTGTAGTAGAGGCCGATGACGGCGATGATGCCGGCGGCGAAGGCGACGAGGCCGGTGCGTACTCCGGTGATGATGACGCCCTCGGCGGTTCGAGGTCGTATTGCGGATGTGGAGTCCGTCGGACCACCAGGGTACTGGCCAGAAGGTGATGACGAAGGCCGTGGCTGCGAGGATGCCTAGCACCAGGGCTTTGATTTGATGGGCACCTTCTTCTCCTGCTCCTCGTTCACGGCGGCACGATGTCCGCCGTCGGTGGGCGGGATGCCGTGAACGTCCGGTCGCAAAGGAAGAGTTGAGGTTTCGAGTGCGTTCGACTCCCCTGATCGCGGGCGCGGTGATCGCGCATGCTGGCCGTGTCCTGCTGATCCGCCGCGCCACTCCGGCCGGTGCTCTGCTGTGGTCGTTCCCGTCGGGCAAGGTCGACCCGGGCGAGACGGCCAGCCAGGCTGCGGCGCGGGAAGCCCACGAGGAGGCGGGTGTCACGGTGGCGCCGCTGGTGGTGCTGGGTTCTCGGGTGCATCCGGTGACGGGTTGGCCGGTGGTGTACGTGGCGTGCCGGCTGCTGTCGGGCACCGCTCGGGCGGCCAGCCCGCGGGAGGTGGCGGAGGTGGCGTGGGTGCCGTCGGCGAGACTGCGGGAGTACGTGCCGGGCGGCGTTTATGCGCCGGTGCGGGCGTGGCTGGGGGCGCGCTGGTTGACAGACGAGAGTCCCCGCTTCGGACGGTGAGTCCTGGCGGGGCGGCATCGCGTCAGGGGAGTTGCGGAAACTCCTGGTGTGGGTCGGCGGCCATGCGGGTGATCGTCTGGTGGTTTCGTCGTGGGGGTCGTCGGCGAACGAGCGGTTGGCGTTGTGGCCGAGCTGCCTGAGGAAGGCGTCGATCTCTTCCGAGAGGTCGATCCAGTCTTCGTTGAGTGAGTACTGGGTGTCGGGCCGGCGCCCGAGCGCCATGTCGTAGGCCCGCTTGTGTGCGACGAAGAGCGGAGTCTGCTGCCGCGCTCACCCTCTTCGCGGACCTTGACGCGCCAGACGACGACGCCCTCGTCGACGATCTGCTTGCGGCAGGCGTCGCAGACGAATGCGGGGCAGTTCATAGCTTCGGATTCGCCGCCATACGGCGCCTATTCGATCACGTTGGGCTCCGGCGCGTGCGGGTGTGAGTCATCCGAGGTACGTCACCTGCAGGACGGTGAGCGTCTTGGTCTGCTGCCCGACGAGGAGTACGGCGAAGGACTGCTCGGTGACGAGCATGCGCACGACTCCGTCGTCTTCGCCGTAGGGCTGGGTTACGCCTAGCGGGTCGTGGCAGGCGTCGTCGAGTGCAAGGGTGAGGGCTTCGCTGGCGGCCGACGGCATCGACTCGTGGACGGCCTCAGCGGCAGGGTCGTACTTCAACCGGTAGAACACGTTCGCGGCCTTTCGCGAGGTCGCGGAGCAGCATTGCCGCAGAGTAGCGGATCGACGACGGTCTGTGTCGGACGATCGGGTGATCAGGCGGCGCCGCGAGACCTGATCCGTGCAGCATCGGCGAAGACGCGGTCCGTCGCGTCGATCCACTCACCTGCAGGTTCTTCGCCGCGTGCCTCAGCTGCAGCGATCTCGCGGCCGCGGTCCGCGGCAGCGACGGTGTCCTTGGCGATCCGCTCCCACTTCGCGAATACGACGAGCAGCTGGTGCGCGGGCGCACGGTTGATCTCCGAGAGGAAGCGCTGGGCGAGCGTTGGGTTGCCGAGGGCGTCGCGGATTCGCTCGATGGTCCAGGGCTCGCTGCTCATCGCTGTCTCCCTGCTAGGAGGTGCTGGGGTTGCAGACCTGCAATCTCACCAGGGTATCGCCGGGAGCGTGCAAGGTTGCACGTTCTGGCGCTTCGCGTGCAGGTCTGCATGCCGACAGCCGCTCTTCTGCGCGGCCCGCCGTTCGGCGAGCGGCAGCCGTAGCGTTGGGGCGCGGGCTCTTCGCCACCCATAGGGCGCCTCCGAAGCTGCCTCATGACTGGCCGCGCGTTTGCGGCTTCCCGGATATACGCGAACGGCCAGCTGCCACCTACGCCTGGCCAGATGTTCCACGTGTCATCTGGGGGCATGTATGGCTTCCGGCTCGGGACGCACGGCGACGGGTCGATGCCCTTGTTGGTCACACGGAGGTGACAGTGGATCTTGCGGCTCATCTTTAGGGAGGAGAGGGACGGTTCGACTGGCCGCAAGACTGGCTGCGTCGCCGTGAATTGCAGCCTCTCTGTACGGGAGTTCGCGGTTTCGGTCTGCCGTCGTGATCACCGACGGCGGCTACCTGGAGATTGAAATCGTCCTCGACCAGGCCGACCTCATCGAGGGCGACCACACGCACGCCGTCCTCCATGATGATGTGTCGTACGTGCCGATGACGCCGTCCGGGCGGAGCACCGAGTCGCGATAGAGCGCCAGGAACGGGCCCTGCCGCAACAGCTCCCTCGCCGTTCGTACTCACCCCATGCCGCACCTCTCAGCGCATCACCACCAGTGGGGCAGGCGAATCTGCGTGGCGCTACGCTGAAATCCCGACGTCTGCAGGCGGCTTCAGCCGCGATACGGCTCCAGATTCTCGGGAGCCTCACGCTTGGAGGCGGCATCACCGGCTGCTCCGACTGGCGGCGCGACGCAGTCGAGCAGCTGCAGGCGCTCGACTGCCGGGCGACGGTCCTCAACCCACGGCGCGCCCCGCTTTCCCGCGGGCGATCCGGCCGCCCACGGTGAACAGGTGGCCTGGGATCACCACGCGCTGGCCGGGGCCGACGTCGTCCTGCTCTGGTTCTGCCAGGAGAGCATGCAGCCGATGGTGCTGTACGAACTCGGAGCACACGCCGTAAGCGGCGCCACTCTCGTGGTCGGAGCACACCCGGGATACGAGCGCCGCCTGGACGTCGTTGCCCAACACCGGCACGCCCGTCCTGACCGCACGGTGCATGACGCCCTGCAGGCCACCGCCGGGCTGCCACCGCCAAGGTCGCGGCCATGGTGGCCCGGCTCTCCGGTTCGGCGCGGCTGAGTTGTCCGCCGACATCGCAACCTGTTTCCTCAGCCGCGGAGATGGGAGCGCACGGGGCCCCACCTGCACCCATGCCACGATCACCTGCGTGTCTGGATCACTCAACGGTGAAGTCGGCCGCCTTGGTGTCCAGCGTCGTGTCGCCGTCCTTCGCGGTGGCCAGGACGGCGACGTGCCACAGACCGCGCGGCGACGCGTCGGCTTCGGCGCGGGTGACGGTGACGGTATAGGTGCAGTGCACGGTGTCCTCACCGTACGGCTTGCAGACGGCCGACTCCACAGCGGCCATGTCCTTCGCGGTCAGCTGCTGCTTGGCGAACGACGAGTTCGCCGGCCAGGCCAGGACCTTCACGTCCTTGATGCCCGAGGACGCCGTGACGTCAGTGGTGAAGGTGAACGAGCCGCCGCGGTCGCCGTCGGGGGCGGCGTAGCGGGCGGTGCTGTGCGCCACAGACAGCGGCTGGTCCCCGGCGTAAGCGACGGCGAATGCTCCGGCACCTGCGAGGACGACGACACCGGCGGTCACGGACAAAACGATACGTCGCGACATGAGAAATTCCCCCAACAGACTCAGCTGGATCAGACCGGCGCTCTCGGTTGCGCCGTTGCACCAATACTGGCCGCGCAGCGGGCACCGGGTATGAGCTCACGTACTCAACCCAGGCCTGAGTAGCGCCAGTTCGGGTTGCGGAGTGTCACTGAAGCAGGTTCATCTTGCGGAGCAGTTCGCATCCGGCTCGCCCGTATAGTTGCCTTTTGATCTCTTTTGGTGCGGTTCACGCCACCTTCGGTACCGCCAGAGCTCCAGTGCAGGGTGAGTCCAGCGGTCACGGCGCCGAGGTCCCGGAGCAGGTGGAGGGCGAACGTTGGTGAGGCCGGGCAGTTGGCACTGCGCCTACCTCGACCTCGAACCCGGACGCCGGCCCGCAGCCCGGCGAGCCCGCCGCCGTCGAACTCCTGGACCACCTCTGCAACGTCGTCGTCACCGCCGTCGCACCTGACGCGCTGGGATTCCTCACCGGCCAACTCCCCAAACCCACCAGCGCCTGGCTACGGGGCTGCGCGCTGCGCCTGGCCGGCGTCGACGACGGCGCCGCTCTTGGTGGCAGTACGCCGCCGGCGCCGAATGCACCCCGGCCGCCTACTGCCTGTCCCTCTACCACCGGGCCCGCGGAGAAGCCCACGCCGCCGCCTTCTGGCACGAAACCAGACCGGCCTGGACGCGGCAAACGCCTCCGACACACGCCGGCATCTCCACCGTCCTGCGCATCCTCAGCCGCCTCGCCGGCCCCGGCCAACGGTCACGTACTCGCCGCGCCGACGCCATCATCAACCAACGCCAACGCCGTCACCCGCGGCTACCGCCGCTATCCCGGCGTCGAGATCCCCGTGCCCGAGCCCCGCTTCGCGGACCGCATCCGCTTCATCGGAATTTTTTTCGTCCTTACCTAAGCGCTGAGCCCGTAAACGATCTTCGTGTCCTTCGTGGCCAATGGCCCTGTCCGCTGGTCGGGATGTGCGGCAGACTGAGGCAACAGACACGGTCGAGTGGGAGGGCGCATAGAACACAAAAGTGAGTCGATGACAGCTTGCAGTCCGTCGGTGCTGGACGCGCTGGGTGCTGCTGGGTGGACAGCAGGTCGCAAGATCTCCATCACGGAGTGGACGCGGCGACTGACGGGTGCCGGGTTCGAACTCAACGACGTGGCGGTAGCGGTCTGGGCCGAGTTCGGCGAGCTGACGATCCGGAGTTCCCCGAGCCGTGTCCCCGGTTCCTCACTGCACATGGACCCCGTTGACGCCTGCATCGACGACGCTGAGGAAGCGTCCAAGTTGAGGCGGCACTACGGAGAGAACTTCAGCCCTCTGGGCATGTGGTCGAGCCAGTTCCTTGCGTACATCTCAGCCAGCGGTCGCGTCATCGCCGTGGGGCCGAACTGCCTCTGGTGGCTGGGTTCTACCTTCATGGAGGCGTTGGCCTACGTGGTGGACGGCGATGGCGGCGTCGATCGTGCGGAGCAGGCGGACTGGCTCGCCAACTGCCTGCCCGGCAGGTGAGACGATCTTGCCGTGGCTGGTGTGATCACAGCGTCGGAGCCCTCGTGGATAGCCCCGTTCACTGGGCTGAGCCCACGGCAGTTCGCCGAGTTGCTCACCACGTTGCGGCGCGAGGCCGCAGACCCGGTCCGCAAGGGCAGGCCTTGGAGCCTGCCCTTGCGGAACGGGTGCTGCTGGTCACCGCATATTGGCGCACGAACCTGACGCTGGGGCAGCTGGCGCTACTGTTCGGCGTCTCGAAGTCCGCGGCCGACCGCATCATCGACCACCTGGGTCCGGCGCTCGCGGTGCGGCCCCGTAAGCGGTTCCGTCAGGACACTGTGCTGATCGTGGACGGCACTCTGGTGCCCACGCGTGACCATACGGTCGCCGAGCAGTCCAAGAACTATCGGTACTCGGCGAACCACCAGGTCGTCATCGACGCTGACCCCCGGCTCGTCGTCGCGGTCGGCCGGCCGTTGCCGGGCAGTCACAACGACTGCAGGGCGTGGGAGTTGTCCGGAGCGAAGGACGCCGTCGGCACCACCACCGTGATTGCCGACGGCGGCTACCGGGGCACCGGCCTTGGCCATTCCGCACCGCCGCGAACCCGGCCAGACCGAACTCCCGGCCTGGAAACAGGAACGCAATGCGTTCCACCGCAAGGTCCGCGCCCGCGTCGAGCACGCCTTCGCCCGGATGAAGACCTGGAAGATCCTTCGCGACTGCCGTCTCAAGGGCGACGGCGTCCATCACGCCATGCTCGGCATCGCCCGTTTGCAGAACCTCGCCCTCACCGGATAGCCCCACCGTGCAGGGGATCGAGGGTGTGACTGCCTTAGAGCTCGCGCGGATAGGGCACGCGCGTCACGGGCACCGGGCAGGGCGAGCGTCCCACCTGTAACGGACCCAGGACTGGCGGACCAGGCGGCCGATGATGATGACTGCGCTGGCCAGTGCGACCCAGGCGTTCTGCACGCACTCCTGCCGGTCGGTCACCTTTGCCAGCGTCGAGAACCCTCGGTTGTGCCATGAGTTGGTCCGCTCAACGACCCATCGATGGGTGTGGTTGATAGGCAGGAAGGTTCCTTTAGGTGTGATGTTCGGGGTGCAGCCCAGCTCGGCGAGCAGGTCCCGGGTCCGAGCCGAGTCGTAGCCTGCGTCCAGGTGGACTGTGATGGCCTCTGGAAGCCGGAACCCGAGCACGGCGAGCGTCTCCAGCGTGGGACGCAGGAGCGGGGAGTCGTTCCTGTTGGCCCCGGCCAGGACCCATCCGATCGGGATCCCGCCGCCGTCCACGAGCACCGATCTCTTGAGACCTGATTTACCGCGGTCGATAGGGCTGCGGCCAGTGTTCTCTCCTCCGCACGGTGCTTTGACGATGCATCCGTCGACCACGAGGTTGTGCAGGTCGAGGCCGACGGTCTGGTCGTATGCCTCCAGGGCCAGGTGGTGGAGCTGTCCGAAGACGCCAGCGCGGATCCACTCGTCGCGCCGAGCGCGCATCGTGGTCGCCGAGCAGGAACCGTCAGCGTGCTGCTGATAGGTGCCGCCCAGGACGAGGCGGGCCAGGAGTTTGTCGAAGACGATCCGGTCAGGGATGCGAGGCCGGTGACATCCCAGAGGGTGGTTGATGTTCCGTTCGGGAAGCAGCGCCTGGAACTGCTCCCACAGAGGGTCGGTGATGAAGGTGGGCAGGACGGGCACGCGGTCTTCTGATCGTCGTCGGCTGAACGAAGAGGTGGGGCTGTCGCGGCGCAGCCGTCTGGGCGCGGCGCGACAGCCTGCTCTTGCTACTCGCCCTGCGAGTACGCCACCGCGCCGGCAGGCGAGCGGGCGATGACCACGGCGCCGACGAACCGTTCACCCTCGCCCTCGAAGGTGGACGCGCCACCCTCGATCCGCTCGATCAGGCCGCGGGTCCACTCCACGCCCGCGTCCGCCGAGTGCACCCAGAAGTGCATGATCTCGCCGATGTGGCCGAGCTGTCCGGGCCCGTCCTCCGGGGTGTAGTAGTCGGTAACGCTCTTGCGCCACTCCTCGTGCCCCTCCACCCGCTTCTTCAGTAGCGCCACCGCCTCCTCGCGCGGCAGGTGAACGATGAAGCCGATGCCGGACGAGACGACGTCCATCTTCTGGTCGTGGGAGACGAGGGCCTCGCGAAGGAGGGAGAAGAATTCCTCGGTGCCCCGCTGTGTGAGCTCGTACTCGGTGCGCGGCGGGCCGCCCGCCGTGGACGGGGCGATCTCGTGGGCCAGCAGCAGGCCTCGCTTCGCCATCTGCTTAAGCGCGTGGTAGATCGAGCCGGGCTTCGCGCTCGACCACTCGTGCGCACCCCAGTACTCCAGGTCGTTGCGCACCTGGTAGCCGTGCGCGCGGCCACGCTGGCGGACGGCACCCAGGACGAGGAGACGGATCGCGGGCATGCAGAGAACCCTTCCCCATCTAATCAATTTTGACTAGTGTAGCGGGTATGGCCGAAAAGACGATCCCCTTGCTCCCATGTCAGACCATCCAGCCCGTCATCGACTTCTACATGGCTCTCGGTTTCGAGGTGACCTTCCTGCAGAAGAGCCCCAATCCGTTCACGGTTGTCGAGCGAGGCGATATCGGGCTGCAGTTCTTCGGCATGAAGAAGTACGAGCCCAGCGAGTCGTACAGCACGTGCTATGTCCTCACCGATGACGTGGACGGGCTGTACGAGGCGTTCCGGGCCGGGCTCAAGGCCGCGTACGGGAAGATCCCGAGCCGGGGCATTCCGCGAATCGGGCCGCTCAAGGACATGTCCTACGGGGTGCGGCAGTTCCTGATGACCGACCCTGGGGGCAACTGCATCCGGGTCGGGCAGCCCACCAGCGAGGACCTGCACCACCGGCCCGCCCCCAAGGAGACCTTCGCGCGAGCGCTGCACAACGCCACCCTCTTCGCCGACTCCAAAGAGGACCCAGCAGGTGCGGCGAAGATCATCGACCGGGTGCTCGGGCTCGAGGGCGAGCGGCCGACACCCGCGCAGCTCGTACGCCTCCTCGTCCTGCGCAGCGACGTGGCCGGGCGGCTCGGTGACGAGACGACGGCGGTGTCCGCGCTGAAGAAGGCCGCCGCGGTCCAACTCACCGATGAGGAACGGCAGTCGGTCAGCGGCGACCTGGAGAGACTGAAGGACCTGGCGGGTTCGGAGCCGAAGCTTGAGGTGTGACATCTGAGCTGGATCGTCGGCCCGCCGTTCGGAGCGGTCCTTGGCGTGCTGAACCCCATCTGGCAGTCCGGCCGCCTCGTGTCTGAGGGCTGGACCTATCCGCGCGACCTCCTACTCGAATGACGTCACACGTCAACGGTCAATGAAGTTGGCATTCCCACGGCTCGATGTCCGGCTCCCCTGGGGGCAGCTCCATGGTGCAGTATCGGTAGAGCCAGGCTGCAGCCCTGCGCTCCGCGTGCTTCTCGTTGACCGGTTCTCCCTGCTCATCCAGTTCGAGGACGTTGGCGAAGATCGCGACGCAGATCTCCATCTGGGAGGGAGACTCGCGCAACTCCTCCCAGTAGTCGACCCCTTCCAGCATCGGGTGGCCTACCGACCCCCGGGCGAGCCATCCAGCGAAGCGTCGGAAAGCTCCGGAAGCACCATGACTGAGATGCGAAGGCATGCGAAGAATCTAGCCCCAGCCTTCCCAGGTCGATCGTCGACCTCCCACCGCAGGAGGCAACGGACTCTCAGGGGGCGGCGCCGATCCTTCGGGACACCCCTTTAGGGACGGCGCTTTACCCGCGACAGAGGGCGATTTACGCCACCGGCTGTCCGACCCCGAGTGCAACTCTCGTCACTCACCTGCGCGTTGGGCACCGGGCCACCCCGTTCAGCGCTCCCAACGCAATGGTCTTCGAGGTGGTTGCATCGCTCCGGGACTATTGATCCGAGGTGCGGGGTGGCGCGGCCGAAGCCGTGGGAAGTGGATGACGAGTTGTGGGCGGTGGTCGAGCCGCTGGTCCCGAAGGCCGAGCGTCGGTACCGAACATCCGGGACGCAAGCGGCATCCGGACCTGCTGGGGTTCCAGGGCATCCTGTTCGTGCTGCATACCTGGATCGGATCGCCTGGGAGTACCTGCCACAGGAACTCGGCTTCGGGTCGGGCATGACCTGCTGGCGTCGCCTGGCGGAGTGGATCGAGGCCGGGGTGTGGCCGCCCCGTCTGCATGAAGTCCTGCTCGCCAAGCTGGTCAGCGCGAACGTCCTGGACTTCTCCCGAGCGGTCGTCGACGGCTCCCGCATCCGGGCGTTAACGGGGGAGCCAGGACCGGACGAAACCCTGTTGACCGGGGCAGAACCGGCAGCAGACACCACCTGATCCCCGATGCCACCGGCATCCCGCTCTCCGCCACCCTGACCGGCGGGAACCGCAACGACGTCACCCAGCTGATCCCACTGCTCCAAGCGGTCCGCCCGTGCGCGGGAAGCGCGGCCGCCCCGGCGCCGTCCGGACGTAGTGCTAGGCGACCGCGGCTACGACCACGACAAGTACCGCCGGCTGGGGCCTCGGAGTGAAGCCACTGATCGCCCGCCGCGGCACCGAACACGTTTCCGGCCCGGGCAGCCCAACGCTCGGTAGTGGAGCGCGCGTTCGCCCACCGGCACTGGTTCCGCCGGCTGCGGATCCGTTGGAGATCCGCGACGACATCCACGAGGCCCTCCTGGCCCCGGATGCGCACTTATCTGCTGGCGGCGCCTGAACTCATCCCGGCAGGAGTCCTTACTACGTCACGACCGGGGGCAGCGGTTCACAGGCCGCGTGCCATGCAGTAGGAAGGGCGGCAACGCCGGTGCGGGCGGCGATGACCCCGCCCGCGATGGCGCAGGTAGTGTCGATGTCGCCGCGCCCGGAGACCGTGACCCACAGGCCCTCGTGCAGGTCGTCGAGGTGTCCCGCCGCACACCATAGGGCGTACGGGACGGTGTCGGGCCCTGACATCCGGTAGCCGGAGCCCAGGACCTCCGCGGCGTGCCGAACCGAGGTGCGCTTCGGCATCCGGGCCGCGATCCGCACTCCCGACCGGACGTCGCTGTCGGGGAGTCGCTCGGCGACTGCCTGAAGGAAGTCCGGTCTGGCCGGGGTGGGCCCGCCCCGGCTGCGGGTCGCCAGCGCCGCGGCCAGGGCGACCGCCACCGCTCCGGTGACCGCCTCCGGGTGGTGGTGCGAGACCACACCCTGGCGGGCGGCCTGCTCAGCGACCACATCGAGGTCGGCGCCGTGCCAGGCACCGAGCGGGGCGGCTCGCATGGCCGCGCCGTTGCCCCAGGAGCCCTGGCCGCCGAACTGTCCGGCGACCACCTCCTGCCAGGGCTCGCCCGCATCGATCCGGCGCAGCACGTCATGCATCGAGGCTCCATAGCCGCGGTGCGTGTCCTCGGCGTAGGCCGCCGCGAGGCGCAGGGCCAGGCGGTCCTGGTCGACGACGCCCCCGCCCTCGACGAGCTCCCGGACGAGAACCAGCGCTTGAGCGGTGTCGTCACTCCACCGCCACAGCGGTTCCGGGGGCAGCGTCCGCGCCTCCAGGGCTGCCGGTCCATGCCTGCGCAGGATGCCGAACCAGCGGTCGCCGAACGCGTCGCCGAACGCGAGCCCGTACAACGAATCCAGCACAGCAGTAGGCACGTTGATCATCGGCGCAGTATCGCAGCGCGATGGCTCTCCTGCACTCCGATTTCGGAGCCGCCAGGCTTCTGACCTGGACAGGGTGTTGGGCGGCCTGGTCTGTGACCTCGAAGCTACTGATCGCCCGCCGCGGCACGGACACGGCTCAGGCCTGGGCACCCAACGCTCGGTCGTGGAGCGCGCGTTCGCTTACCGGCACTGGTTCCGCCGCCTGGAGGCGTACCCGACTCCGGTGGGGGAGTGCGTTGCATCGTGCACGACGCATGGCGCCGTGCGCCCCCTGATCCGCACCGCGCCGGGTGTGGGCGATGCGCGGCTGTGCGGGCTGGTCAAGGCCGGATATCCAGCCGGGCAGAGGCGTTTTGCCGCCAACGATCAGTAATCGATCCACCGCGTGGAGTGGTTCCGGATGCGGGTGGACTGGGACGTTCGTGTGATGGGGCATCCGCACCCGCGGGGACGAATCCCCGTCGTCACCCGCGGGGACGAAGCCCTGTCGTCTGCGCTGGGATCGGTCCGGATCCCGCAACGCCGTACGGCTGTTCTGTCTCGAGCGCATGCCATGACCTCCCGGCATGCGCTTGCTTGCAGAACCCGGACCGCGCTTCAGCGCGGCAGCAGGACGCTGACCTGGCCTCGGATGTCCTGCACGAGCTCTTCGACGCTCAAGGCGATGTTCACGCTCGCCGCCATGCTGAGGAACATCACGGCGGACACGATGTGCGCCAGCGTCGCGGCATCGCTCTGTGTGACCCGCTCGTCTCGGCGCAGCACGGCGGCGATGGCCTCCTCGGCCTGCGCGGCGATGGCGAGCGCTTCGCCGTGCCGGGGCTCTTCGGGGTCGCCGAAGACCGCCTCTCGCATGTAGGTGCGTCCGTTGTCGATCTGGGTGCGATTGCATTCCACGATCGGCCGGATGATCGCCAGCATCGCGTCCAGCACGTCTGGAGTGGTCTCGGCATCCGCCCGGCCCCGCTCGAGCGCTGCCGCGTACTTGACGTTCTGCACGAGCAGGAGAAGCTCGCCCTTGGTCTTGGCATACAGGAACAGCGTCCCGGTGCCGATGTCAGCCTTGTCGGCGATCTGCTGGGTCGTGACCTCATCGACGCCGCGTTCGGCGAACAGCTCGCTGGCAGCGGCGATGATGCGGTCCAGTTTGTCCTGTTTATTCCGCTCGCGCCGTCCTATCGGCTGGGAGGCGGCAGGCATGACGGCACCCTCCGGGAATAGATTCTGACTATACTCAGTTATGAGGGTAGTCACTAACGTGTCGGCTCGAAAATACCTTGCTCATGCTCCCACAGCAGGGCGCGGAGCCATTGCTCCACCCGTGCGCAGCAGTTGCGCCGACCGCCCTTTACCCCCTGGAAAGGAACACCCATGCCCTCCCTCAACGGAGCAGTCGTCCTTGTCACCGGAGCAAACGGCGGCATTGGTACCCACTTCGTCCGCGAGGCCCTGGCTCGTGGCGCCGCCAAGGTCTACGCCACCGCCCGCGCCCCCCGCATCTGGGACGATGAACGCGTCGTCCCCCTCACCCTTGATGTCACCGACCCCGCGTCGATCGACGCTGCCGTCGCCGCGGCGCCGGATGTCACCATGCTCATCAACAACGCGGGCGCGACCCCGCCGAGTGCGAGCCTGCTCGACGTCACCGAGGCAGACATCCGGGGGAACATGGAGACGAACTTCTTCGGACCCGTCTTCCTCGCCCGCGCCTTCGCACCGATCCTCACTGCCAAGCCGGAGTCGGTCCTCGTCGACGTGCATTCCGTTGCCAGCTGGTACGCCTTCGGCGGCGTCTACAGCGCGTCCAAAGCGGCACTGTGGTCGGCCACCAATGCTCTGCGCATCGACCTCGCGCCCAAGGGCGTCCACGTGACGGGGGTGCACATGGGCTACGTCGACACCCCTATGGCCGCGCACGCCGACGGCCCCAAGCTGCTGCCGGCAGAGCTGGTGACGAAGGTCTACGACGCCGTTGAGGCCGATGAATACGAGGTCCTGGCCGACGAGTTGACCGCGCAGGTCAAGGCGGCTCTGAGCGGTCCGGTCGAGGCGCTTTATCCGGACCTGCACAGCACAAACGCCTGAGCTTGATCTTCGGCCCCGGCCAGGTCTTGTCGGGTCGGGGTTCCGCGATCTATGGCGTTCGAACGATGGGCCGGCGCCGAGGAGGCGTGCGCCGCCGCGGTCGTCGAGCCTCCGACGGTATGCGTGGTCGACCCAGCAGCCCCGACACCACCCGCAGCAGTGCGGACGGGTACCGGCTGCGCCACGCGGTGGTGAGTCCCAGCCAATCGGCCTGAACTCCGACCCGGGTGCCGACGCGCTCGAAATTCGTCCGCGACGCCGGGGCGCCAGTCGACCACGGTGCCGAAGACGTCGAACACCACCGCGTCTACAGCAGCGCCAATCCATCGGCCGTCTTCGGTAGTGACGGGGTTTCGCGCCATTGTCTTTCTCCTGATCGGCACGGAGGCGACGACGAACCAGGTAGCCCCCACGACGAACGAGCACCGCCGCGGCATCTGCTGCGTCGGTGTTCGTTTCGTGATGGGGTGTCAGAGTTGCTGGTTGGCAAGGCCGATGTACTGCCCCAGGCGGTACTCGAAGTCGATGCCGGCCTGTTCGACGACAGCCTGCGCGCCGACGGCGCGGGTGAGGAACCCGGGGAGGGTGATGGAGTGGGCGAACTCGCCGTAGGCGGCGATCAGATCCGCGTCCGGGGGCAGGGAGGCCCGGTTGATCTGGGCTTTCGCCGAGGCGAGTGAGGTGCGGTCGAAGGAGGCGAGCCGGCCCACGATCGTGTCGACGAAGGCGTCGAGTTCGCTGTCGGGGAGGGCACGGGTGGTCCAGCCCCAGCGTTCGGCGGTGTCGGCGTCGTAGTCGTCGCTGGTGAGGATGGCTTCCAGAGCGCGGTCGCGTCCGATGGCGCGGGGGAGGCGTTCGGTGCCGCCACCACCGGGGAGTAGTCCGCTGCCGACCTCCGGCTGCCCGAAGATTGCTTTCTCCCGGCTGGCGTACCGCAGATCGAGGGCGAGGGCGAGTTCGTTCCCGCCGCCGCGGGTACGTCCGCGGATGGCCGCGATGGTGATGTAGGGCGCTTTGGAAAGTTTGAGGACCAGATCCGTCCATACCGGCACCGCGTTCTCGTCCTCGGGGGCGGGGAAGTCGGCGGCGGCGGCCAGGTCGAAGTGGTTGTAGAAGAAGTCCGGGGTGGCGCTGTCGAACACCACGACCTGGATGTCCGGGTCGGTGGCCAGTTCCTCGACGATCTCAATGAGGCGCAGGACGGTCTCGCCGACGATGAGGTTGACGGGCGGGTTGGAGAAGGTGATCTTCGCGACCTGGGGTGAGGTGCGCGCGTAGTGGATGGTGCTTTGCTCGCTCATGGTCTGGGTCCAGATGTGTGAGGGCGGATGGCGACGGGGTGTCAGTGGGACGGTGACGCCTGGGGCGGATCGATTGCCGAGCAGGTCCGGCGGTCCTGCTCCCAGCGGTTGCCGCTCACTCCTGGTAATGCGGGAGGATGTCGCCGTTCTTGACGTAGGTGAGGGCGGCGGCGACGTCGTAGGCGTGGATCGCGGAGACCAGCGGTGCCAGCTGGTCGGTCAGGTCCTGGATCACGTTGCCGGTGAAGAAGGCGTCCCGTGCTGCGGTGTCGGTGAACCCGAGCATGAGGGAGGCGTGGAAGCGCTGGTCGTGGGGGTTGTCGTGGGCGACGTTCGGGGTGTCCCAGAGCTTTTGGTTCCAGGGCAGGAACGTCTGTGTGCGCAGTTCCTTCAACACTCCGGTGCCCGCGAGTGCGGGGACGAGTTGCTTCTTGACGAACTTCCGGAACTCACCTGCGCCGGCCCCGTCTCTGCGGCGCAGGTAGACCAGGACGCGGGCACCGACCTTTTCTCCCGGGCCTGCGACGTCGTACCAGCGGGATGAGTTCGGCGGGCCGGCGTAGAGCAGGGTGCGGCGGAACACGTTGATCTCGTCCTTGTAGGCCAGTTGCGTCTGCTTGCGCCCCTTCAAGGGCGCGACCGCCGATCGGAAGGTGACCTCCGCGACGCCGTCGATCTTCCGGTCGGCGGGGATCGAGGTCTCCACTCCCTCGGTCGCCGGCCACTGGCCCGGGTTGTGCTCGGCGAGGTGGATCTGGCGGTACTCCTCCAGGCCCGGGGTGGCGGAGATGATCCCTGAATGCGGGCCCTTCCAGTGGTCCATGCCGGTCTGGCGGGGCTGGTCGGTGCGCACCCACAAGAGGATCGAGGAGGTGAAGTGCTTCTTCACGTCCAGCTGGACGGCGGCTGATGGCATGCTCACGGTGTTGCCTTTCTCTTCCTGTTTCTCTTTCTGGTCAGGTGGTGGTCATCGGGCGAGGAACTCGACCGCGACCGGGGCGAACTCCTCGTAGTACTGGAAGATGCCGCCGTGACCGGAGTCCGGGTAGATGATCAGCTCGCTGTCCTCGATGCGCCGGTGCAGGTCCTCGGAGAGGACCGAGGGGACCATGCGGTCGTTGTCGCCGTTGGCGATCAGCGTCGGATGGGTGATCTTCGACAGGTCGTCGGGGGTGGAGAGCCCCCACTTCTTGATCGCCTTCAGCTGCGTCTGGAAGGCCTTGACCTTGATCTTCGCGTCGCGGTCGACGGTGCGCTCCTCGAGCCGCTTGACGAACGCGCGCGCGGCGGCCTTGCCGACGGAGTCGCGGTTGAAGAACAGGAACTCCTTGGGGTCCGACCGGGTCAAAGTGGCGCGCAGCGTGTCCCAGTACGTGGTGGCGACAACCTTCTCGATGTCCTTGCCGCCCTTGGGCCCGGTGCCGGTGAGGACGAGTTTGCGGACGAGTTCGGGGTGCTTCACCACAAGGGCCTGGGCGATGAAGCCGCCGAGGGAGAAGGAGAAGATGTCGATCTTGTCGAAGCCGAGCGCCGAGATGAAGGCGTAGGCGTCGTCGGCCATGGCCTCGACGCTGTCCGGCACCTGGCCGGTGGAGGCTCCGACGCCGCGGTTGTCGAAGGTGATGACGTGACGGCCCTTGGCGATGGGGTCGACGATGCGGGGGTCCCAGTTGTCCAGGGTGGCGGCGAGGTGGACGAAGAAGACGACGGGAATGCCGCCCCTGGGCCCCAGCTCGCGGTACGCATAGGTGACGCCGCCGGTGGTGATGGTGCGGGCCGGGGCATTCGCGTAGGAGGTGATGACGGGTTCGTTCGAGGTGCTGTTGGTGCTCATGATGGCTTCACCTTGCTTGTTGTGGGTGTGCGGTTTGGGTCGCCCGTCGCGGTCGCGGCGGGATCAGTAGTTGCCGGTGATGGCTTGGTTTGCCGCGGACGCCACCATGGGCCAGGGGCTGCATCGCCTGCGGGGTCTGGCCGAAACCGGACACCTTTCGCGCGACCGTGCGCACCACGCCTTGGTCGACGAGGCGTGCGGTGATCTGGCGGAGCTGATCGCCGCCGGCGTGTAGGTACAGGAAGGCGTACACCTGCCGGGCTTCTTCGCCTGCTTGCGGATCTTGCCGCTGAGGCCTGCGGCGGCCAAGGGCGTCAGAGGGTTCAGGTCGGCCTCGCGCAGGTGAACGCGGGGTTGGGGGACCGGCGATCCCGATGATCTTTACCGCCGGGCTTGAGCACCCGTAGGTACTTCTCCAGTTTCTCCCTGCCGAGGCTGTCCGGCATCAGGTCGCGGACGCCCTGATGGGGAGTCGATCCTCCCTCTCGTTTGAGCTGTTATATCCAGATGATCCGGTCGTCCAGATGATCCGGCACCTGCGGAACGCCTTCACGGGGTCTCGCCTCACCTGACCGGCCCGAGTACACTCAATTATGAGTCGCCTCATTTTTGTTGTCAAGAGGGGAGGACGTTCATGGGACGCGGTCACATGCCGATCGGGCGTCGAGAGCGGGCCAAGAAGGACAAGCGCGAGCGCATCATGACCGCAGCCCGCGAGCTGTTCGCCGAACACGGCGTCAGCAGGGTCACGACGCAGCAGATCGCCGAGCGGGCCGATGTCGCGATCGGCACCCTGTATCGGTACGCGTCCACGAAGGCGGAACTGCTGATCATGGTGCAGAACGAGAAGTTCGCCGACGCCATCGACGACGGCCTCGCTGCCGCGAACACCGTCGTCGGGCAGGGAGTGCTGGAGCCAGTCGCTGCTCTCATCCGGCCCGTAGTGGCCTGCATCAGGGGGCAGGTCGAAAACGGCCGCACGTACTTGCACGAGCTGGTCTTCGGCGACCCGGCAGAGCCCTACCGGCGTGCGGGCCTCGCTCTTTCCGCCCGCCTCGAGGACGGCATCACCGGCCTACTCACCCGCGACGAGTCCATTGGTGCGGCCGACGCGGCGACGCTGGCGCGCGTGATCACCGCGATCATCCACATCAGCACGACTGCCACCATGTACCTGCACCGCAGCGACGAAGCCGTCCTTGCCGACATCCGCAGTCAGATCCACGCCACCCTGGTACCCCGCCACTGCGCCGCATGACCAACCCGTTCCACGAGAGAACCGTCGAACACCACCGCAGGGGCACTCCACGGGCATGCATTACGACGTCGTCATCCCGGGCGCCCTTCCGGGCGGGTACGTCGCCGCGACGCCCGCTGCCCCGCTCAACTGCCAGTGGGGCGGCGCAGGGACAAGGTGTACAGACCTGCGGGGATGCCGGACAGGCCCTGGGACTCGAGTGCCTTTCCAAGGACGCAGTCGGTCAACTCTCCGTCGGACTCGATGAGAGAAGCGAGAGCGGTGAACCAGGATGTGCCGAGCAGCCGGGAGCTGCCGCCGGTCTGGCCAGGAGGTTGGGGCACCGGAGGCAACTTGAGCGTCTGGCCGTGGCCTTCCCAAAGGCTCGGCTCCCCTTATGCGGTCAGGAAGGCGCTGTAGGCCTCCTGCTTCTGGCGCTCGCTCCAGATGAACTGATGAACTCCGCCGTACGGTAGGCGATGCGGGCGGCGTCCTGGGTCCCTTCGCGGCGCCGGGCCATCGCCCGGTAGCGCGTACGAGATGCCTCGGCTCGTCGGACAGGTCTCCTTCCAGCCGCGGGACGCTGACCGCCGGCCCTCATGTCCCTGGAGCCGGGGGCGCGCGACCTGCACATCTGGAGGGCGAGACCCCGGCGGACGGCGCACGGGAGTTCTGGCCCGATGATGCGGCGACCGCGCTCACGGACCCGCCGCGAGGCCCTCCCGCGCCGACTTCCGATCGAGCCGGAGCGCTCTCCACGCTGCTGGAGGACGACCCAACCGAGCCCGGTGGCCGAGTCGAGCAACGTCGGTTTCCTGTTGTGTGGGCTCGAAGCGGGAGAAGGATGGTCAGCGTGCTCAATTCACCGAACGATGACCCGGAGAAGTTCTACGCCGATGTGCATGAGGTGGTTCACATCGACTCGGTGATAGACGTTCCTGCCACTTCTCTCCGACGTCAGGAGCCCGGCCGAGCGGAGTTTCGCGAGATGCCGTGAGACCTGCGGTCGCGTCATGTTCGCGCGACGAGCGAGATCCGATGTCGTGATCGCTTCATTGACCATATGGCGACACAGGCTCAGGCGTGCGGGGTCGGAAAGGATCAGCAACCGCTGGCGTACTTCGTCGATGGAGGGCGGTTGGCGCTGCCATGCCACCGGATAATGCAGCACGACCGGGAATCCTGGTTCGCCTCGAATGATGAGATGGGGGCGTCCGTGAATGGTCGGGACGAGGAAGACATGGTTCCCGCGGAGTGGGACATTGAGGTCCTGAAACTTGTCGAAGCGTACGCCTCTGCCGCCCTGAACTACCTGTGCGGCAGGGCTCACTGAGGAGATCAGCTCCGCGAGGGGCAGTTTTCGGAGCCTGGAACGCGTCTGCTCGGCCTCCTCGCGCAGGCGGTCGTGAATGCGTTCCCATTCTTCCGCGAAGAACTCCTCCACGGAGTCCTCCAGTAGCCGTACCAGGGATGTCCGAAACGCCTCCGGATCGTCGATCAATTTCTTCGCCAACTCGCCTCGGGAGAACGAGCGTGCTTCGCATGCCGTGACGAAGTCGGCCGGTTGGGTGAGCGCTCCGCTCGGGTCGAAGGCTCCGCCTTGGATCGCGTAGGCGGCGGCCTCGATGAACGTGGTCTCGTCGAGTTGCGACAGGCGATCGATCTCCGTCTCGATTTCCGCGTCGAGCGGAGGGCTCAGCGGGAGCATGAGGCGGCAGCGGCGGCGGGCCCAGAGCGGCGCGAATCGCGTCAGCCCTTCACGGAATTCCCGTGGAAGGGATTCGCTGACCTTTGCCAGCCATGACCGGGAGTCCAGGTGGTGGTCGGGCTCGGCCAGCGAGTGCAAGCAGGCTTGAAGCTCGGAGATCGGTGACGTTCCGATGGTCACGTCCGAACTCTTCGCGCCCCTGAGATCGAGGAGGACTGGCATCCGCTGACTGTAGACGAACAGTTACCGCCCTCGCGGTAACGATCGGGCTCACGCTTCCGCCCCCGACCTAGAGTCCCGGCTCATCAGTGGCACAACGTTGCGAGGGAATGAACGTGGTCGACAGTCCGGGGACAGAGAGCACCTGGCAGGCCGTCCCGGAGCCGGGATCCGGATGGCGCCGGGTGATCCGCCTACCGATGCGCGATGGAACCGAGCTGGTCACGGACGTCTACGCGGCCGATCCGAACCCGGCCCCGCGGCCCGTACTGCTGGAGCGCACGCCCTACGGCCGCCGGAAGGCGCGCGGCTCGGACGGGGCCTTCGCGTCCTGGAACCCGCCTCCGCCGGAGGCGGTGTGCCGGCGCTTCGTCGAACGCGGCTACCACGTGGTCCGCCAGGACTGCCGTGGCCGTGGTGAGTCCGGCGGTGAGTTCGTCAAGTACCTCAACGAAGCCGAGGACGGCTACGACACCGTCGAATGGCTCGCGGCCCAGCCCTGGTGCGACGGCCGGGTGGCCACGATGGGCGTCTCCTACGCGGCACACGTACAGACCGCGCTCGCCTCGCTGGGGACACCGTCCCTGTCGGCGATGTTCCTCGACTCCGGTGGCTTCGCCAGCGCCTACGAGACCGGTGTCCGGCTGGGCGGAGCCTTCGAACTCAAGCAGGCGACCTGGGCCTTCGCCAGGGCGCGGACCAGCTCGGCGACACTGGCCGATCCGGTGCGCAGCGCCGCGCTCGGCAGGGAGTCGATCGAGGAGTGGTTCAGGCAGCTGCCGTGGCGGCGCGGGCACTCACCCCTGCGGCACGCTCCGGAGTACGAGGACTATCTGCTCGAGCAGTGGGAGCAAGGTCGGTTCGGGCCGTACTGGCAGCAGCTCGGCATTTACGGGCGGGGCCATTTCGACCATTTCCCCGACGTGCCGAGCCTGCACATCTCCAGCTGGTACGACCCCTATATCCGGACCGCCGTCGAGAACTTCCAGGAGCTGGGGGCTCGCAAGACGAGCCCGGCGTATCTGGTTCTCGGTCCGTGGACGCACGGCCGGCGCAGCGTCTCCTACGCCGGGGACGTCGATTTCGGTCCTGAGGCGACCCTGGACGGCAACCTGGCGGCCGACTACGTCGAGTTCCGGGCCAACTGGTTCGACTCGCAGCTCTCCCCGACGCCGTCGACGTCGACGGACCCGGCTGTCCGCTACTTCAGGATGGGTGGCGGGTCGGGCAAGCGCACCGCGGACGGCCGGATCGACCACGGCGGTCGCTGGGAGGCCGGCTCGGCCTGGCCGCCGCCCGACGCACAGGCCACGGAGTTCTTCCTCACCGCCGGCGGGGAGCTCACGCCGGAGCCCGGGGCGCTCACCGGGTACCTGGAGTACGACCACGACCCCCGCGATCCGGTGCCGACGATCGGTGGGCAGGTGACGTCCGGCGAACCCGTGATGGTCGGCGGCGCCTTCGACCAGCGCCCCGACGACCGGACGTTCTCCCTGGCGGGGTCGCGGCTGCCGCTCGACGCCCGTCCCGACGTGCTCACCTTCCAGACTGCTGTGCTGGAGCGGGACGTCGTCGTGGCCGGCCCTGTCGTCGCCCGGCTCGCGGTCTCCTCCAGTGCGGCCGACACCGACTTCACGGTGAAGCTGATCGACGTCCACCCGCCGAGCGAGGACTACCCGGCCGGCTTCGCCATGAACCTGACCGACGGCATCCTGCGCTGTCGGTACCGCGACTCGTACGAGAACCCGTCACCGCTCGAACCGGGGCGGGTTTACGACATCACGGTCGAGGCCCCCGACACCGCCAACCTCTTCGCCCGCGGTCACCGGATCCGGATCGACGTCAGTTCCAGCAACTTCCCCCGCTTCGACGTCAACTCCGGCACCGGCGAGGCCGAGACCACCGACCGTCGCCGGGTGGTGGCAACGAACCGGGTGTTCGTCGACGGACGTTCAACGGTCACCCTGCACCTCCTCTCGGAAGACTCGGAGGACTCGGCATGAGCATCGGTACGGGAATCACTCTCGCGGCGGTCGGCGACCTCGTCCTCGACGACGACGTCCTGACCCCCCGCCTCGAGACAACCGCGCCCGGTCTTCTCGATGTCCTGCGCGGCGCGGACGTCACGATCGGGAACTTCGAGACGACCGCGATCGACTTCGACCGTTTCCGCGGCTGGCCGGAGGCCGAGCCAGGGGGATCGTGGCTGGTCACCTCGGTCCGTAGCGGAGCCGATGTCCGGGACATGGGCCTGGACATGGTGTCCAGGGCCAACAATCACGCCACCGACTGGGGGGTGGCCGGCCTGCGCTCCACCAGCGCCGTCCTCGAGGAAGCCGGACTCGTCCACGCCGGCGCGGGCGAATCACTGACCGCCGCACGGGCCCCGCGCTACCTTTCCACTCCCCGGGGGCGGGTCGCGCTCGTGTCGGCGGCGACCCGCTACCAGCCCATGTCCTTGGCCAGTGACCCGTTCGGAATCGTGCCCGCGCGCCCCGGCATCAACGGCCTGCGCACCAAGAAGTGGTTCGCCGTCCACCCCGCCCAACTCGCGGTCATGGCCTCGATCCGCGACAGTCTCCCGCCCGAGTCCCTGCACCACACGGCACGCGGCGCGGACGCACGGGACGGCTCCGTGACGCTCCAGGGAACCGCGTTCATCTCCTCCGACACCACCGGCGGCCGAGTCGGACCGTACTGGAGGGCCGAGGAGGAGGACATCGTCGCCCTGCGTACCAGCGTGCGGCAGGCCAAACAGAGCGCCGACATCGCCGTGGTCGCCCTCCACACCCACGAACCCGGCAACTACAGCGCCGAGCCGCCCCCCTTCATGCGGGAACTCGCGTACGCGGCCGTCGACGAGGGGGCGGATGTCGTCCTCGGCCACGGTCCGCACCAGTTGCGGGGTATCGAGGTGTACCGCGGCCGTCCGATCTTCTACTCGCTCGGCAACTTCATCTTCATGCAGAACCGGCAGTTTCCGCTGACCCGCGAGGCGTGGCGGCGCACGGGTCTCGACCCGGCCCGACACACCTCCGGCGAAATGCTCGAACAGAAACGGATCAAGGTCGTCGCTACCCAGGTGATCACGGAGCACCTGCCGCGGCCCAACCTCGAGCAGATGCCATGCGCTCACAAGATCCAGCGAAGGGTCAGCCGGCCCGAAGCCGCCAACGTCGAGAATCCCCGCAAGCCGACCAGCGGACACGAGCACGTTGCCAGGAATCAGATCGCAATGGGCCATGGTGTCCTCAGCTGCGCCTCGCGGCAGATCACGCAAAGTTGCCCAGATGCGGCGCAGCCGAGGGACATCCGTGAGTTGCTCACTGTGTCTGAAACAGGTTTCCATCCACGCGTCATGGGACTGCAGGTCGCCTCCTCGACCCGTGCCGGCGAACGTGCGGCCCTGCGTGTCGATCGCGCGTAGGTCGCCGATGAGATCGGCCAAGTCACCGGCGAACGCGGCCGATTCGCCCGGGCCCTCGTTGGCGGCCACGGTCCCGGGCAGCCACGTCTGCACGGACCACGGAAGCGGGTAGCCTGCCCCCGGCTCACCAAGCGCGACCGGCTCGGGCGTGGGGAAACGCGTGCGACCGGCCAGCTCGCGAGCCGCTTCCGCTTCGGACTCCAGCCACCGCCGCGTCGACTCGACGTCTGCGAACTCAAGAGGGAATCGGGCTGCGAACCGATCGCCGATACGGAAGATGGCGTTGACCGTACCCTGCGCAGCGATGCTCCTGACTGGCAGGCTCCGCCACTCGGGAAACTGCTGCTCTACCAACATGCGCACCGTCTCAGGCGACACCGTCAGCTGGTTGGCGTGCATCTTCATGCTGGCAGCATCCGTGTCACGATCTCCGACTTCAACCCATTTCTGTCGCGCAACCTTGCCTGCTGGCAGTCCGGCACGTGGCGGGGAGCCCTTGAATTCAGTGCGCGCATGACTGGCTGGACACGCATGAACCTGGCTCCACTCATCAGGCCCCCTTGGGATCGATCATCTAGGGAACCGGGAGGCGCTCTACCGGCGGACCGCCGAGATCAGTCCGCCGGGCCGCTCCTCGCGCTGCGGCGGGGCGCTGATCGGGCGGCCGTAGGCGGCAGCGCGCTCGCGCAGGGTGTGGCTGTCGGCCTCCCAGCCGTGCCCGGCCAGCCAGCCCACCGGGTCGTCGGGCATTTCCGAAACCCACATAGACGCCGCCGATCCCGGCGCGGCATCCGCGCCGAAGCGCTCGATCACGCCGCGCGAGCCCAATGTCAGCCCCATCCGACTGTCTGCCGCCGACTGCGTGCTGATCCGGGCCAGCAGTAGCTCCACCGCATCCTCGGGCAGATAGATCAGCAGTCCTTCGGCGATCCACACGGTCGGCACCGCCGGGTCGTGCCCTGCGGCGGCCAGCGCGCCTGGCCAGTCCGCACGCAGATCCGCCGCGACGGTGATCCGCTCGCAGCGTGCGACGGCCCGCTCCTGGCGCAGCACCGAAGCCTTGAAGTCCAGTGGCGCGGCGGTGTCGACCTCGAACAGCCGGGTGCCCTCGGGCCAGTCCATCCGGAAGGCCCGGCTGTCCATGCCGGCGCCGAGCAGCACGACCTGCCGGACCCCGGACGCGGAGGCCTGCTGCAACAGATCGTCGAGGAACTTCGTCCTGATGACGATGGAGAACGACACGGCCAGCCGGCGGCGCCGTGCGGCCTCATCATCGGGCAGCGGCGGCGAGGAGGGCCACAGGCCGCGGGTGGTGGCGAAGGCCTGGGCCAGTGGGTCGCGGAACAGCGCGTTCTCCCGCTCGGTCTCCAGCGCTCGCACCCTGGCCACCCCCACCGCCGTGGCCCACACTCCCGACGGCTGCACCCGCTCCTGCTCATCAGTCACCGCGCCAGCCTAGATGTTCGATTTCTTGGGGCCTGATGAGGGGAGGAGGGGCCCTGAGCAGGTGTGGGGGAGCGTGGCAGTGCTGTCCGCCGCTGAAAATCAGGCGGGTTGAGGCGGGTTGAGGGCGAAGAGGACCGCAACGGCGACGAAGGCGGCAGCACCGCAGCCCACGGCCAAGGGACCCCTCCCGGACCTCGTTGTCTACTGTCCGCCCATGAGAGCTCCGCGATGGATCCTCGTGATCGCCGCCGCAATGGCGCTGGCAGGCTGTTCAAGTTCCCCGGAGGCCGCTTCCCCGGTGGCCGCACCACCGGAATCGGCCCCGGCCTCGTCCAGCACGCCGACCGCACGGCCAAGCGCCACGGCAACCTCGGCCTTCTGCCTTGATCTGACGACCTTCCAGGTCGGCGTCGTCGCCTACAGCGCCGAAGTGGGTGCGGCGATCGAAGGGGAGCCGCTGGACTTCAAAGAGCTGCGGAGGAAGGCCGCCTTGATCGCCGACATGGGTGAGGCGATGCAAGCGAGCGCGCCGCCGGACGTCGCCAAACACTTCCGTACGGTGCTCAAGGCGATCGATACCTCGGCAAGCAATCTGAAGTCGGGCGCCAAGGCGCGTGATGTCGTGGATCCCGTGTACGGCGAGCGCAACCGTCCGGCCTTCGACGCGGTGGACGACTACGACTGCGGCGCTGCGTTGCCCGAGGGCAAGGCATGAAGACCGCCGGCAGGATCAGGACCCAGTGGCTCGCTGGAGTTGGGTGACCTCTCCGGCCTGTCCCATCAGCTCCGGTTCCGGCATAGATCTGGGGGAGCGATTGCGGAGCGCCACTCTCGCCTGATCAACCCGAATACCCACGAGTCGGATACCTCGCCGTTCACAACGCAGTCCTCCCGCAACGTCCCTTCACGGATGAATCCGATCTTCTCCAGGACCCGGGCAGATGCCAGGTTGCGCGTATCGGTCTCGGCCTGCACTCGATTCAGGTCCAGTGTGTCGAATGCCCACTGCAGCAAGGCGTGCGCGGCCTCCGTCGCGTAGCCGTGTCCCCACATTGCTTCGTCGAGGACGTAGCCCAACGACGCGCTGCGGTAGTCCGGGTTCCATCCGGTCAGACCGCACCAGCCGACGAAGGCCCCGTCAGAAGCGCGGTCGATGGCCACCCGGGCCCCGGTGCCTTCGTCCGCCATCGTCCGGCACATGTTGATGAAGCGTTTGGCGCGGGCCCGTTCGTCCCACGGCGGGGAGTCCCAGTAGCGCATCACGTAGGTGCTGCTGTGCAGGGCGAAGAGCAGGTCCGCGTCGGTGTCGGTGAAGGGGCGCAGTCGCAGGCGAGTGGTGTGCAGTATGGGGGTGGCCAAAGTCATGCGCACCATCTTGTGTCCTCATGGGGCGGGCAGAACACCGAATATCCGATCCCCCTCCGATCCTCACGACCAAGGCTGCGCCTACCAGCAGATCGTGCACGGCACGACTACTTGGCCTGCCCACGTGCTGGCTGGGACATCGACGGCGCTCCCATCCCGTCGGTCCTGCTTCGAGGCACAGCCGATGTGGTGACCTGCCGCTACGCACTCCCGTATCTCCGGTACTAGCGGCTGCTGACGAACGTCGGACGCTGACTGCGCCTCCGGGCACCTTCTGTGCACTCGTGTACGTCGACCGGGCGGACGGAAGCAGGAAGCTGGGACCCGATCCGTTTCACCGCGCCTTCACCGAGAAGGAGCTCCAGGCCCTGGAATCGGGATGGGCATACCGGCAGACGTACGCGCTCAGCCGTACGCAGAGGGCAGTCGTACTACGCGACTACGGCCGATCTCCCTCTCCCGCTGTCCCGTCTCCGCACGGCGGGAAGCTACTCCCGGCGCCGGTCCACGCCCCTTCTCCCGAGGCCGGTCCCGGTGCCGGGTGCATGCGTAAGGGCGTTCCATGTGCGCCGGATGGCGGGTTAAGGTCGCGTTCTGCGAAGATCTTGTATGGAGGAGCCGGGATGGACAACAGTGCGCCAGCACGCCGGGGCCGTCCCCCGGGCTCCGGTACCGCCGAGGGGGAGCTGACGGACCGCCAGTCGGCCATCGTCCGCTACATCACGGAGTCGGTCGCGGGGCAGGGTTACCCGCCGTCGATGCGGGAGATCGGCAAGGCCGTGGGCCTCGTCAGTACGTCCTCGGTCGCCCACCAGCTGATGACCCTCGAGCGCAAGGGCGTCCTCTACCGTGACCCGCACCGTCCACGCGCCTACCAGGTACGGCCCTCCTGGGCACCCGACCTCGGCACCAGAGGCGAAGCGCCGGTCGAGGTGCCGCTGGTGGGACGGATCGCCGCCGGTGCACCCCTGCTCGCCGAGGAACTGGTCGAGGACGTCTACTCCCTGCCCCGCCAAGTCGTCGGCGACGGCGACCTGTTCGCCCTGACGGTCTCCGGCGACAGCATGATCGACGCATCGATCTGTGACGGCGACATGGTCATCGTCCGCCGCATGGACAGCGCCGACCACGGCGACATCGTCGCCGCGCTCCTGGAGGACGAAGCAACCGTCAAGGTGCTGCGCCGGCAGGAGGGGCAGGTGTGGCTCATGCCCCGCAACCCCGCCTACGAGCCGATCCCCGGCGACCAGGCGCAGATCCTCGGCAAGGTCGTCGGCGTACTCCGCATGCTCTAGAAATGCGCGCGGCGCATCGCCGTGTGGCACCGTAAGGCTCAGGTCTGGCCCGTCACATCCCCCGAGGTGACGGGCCAGACCGTTCACCCGCTGGAACCGACCTGGGTAGAGGCCTGCTGCAGATCGGCATACAGGCGCAGCCCCGTACGCCGGGCCCGGGCAGGCGCTGCGAGACCCGCGCGCAGACGTCTTCTTGGCCGGGGTCTTCTTCGTGGCGGCCTTGGCAGTCTGGGCGGTCTTCGTGGCCGACTGCTTCAGATCGACAACCTTGCCGGGCTCTGCGGGCTCCGGCGTCTGGGGAAGGGGCTTGTCCTCCCGCTTCGCTTCGATGATCTCCGCCATGGCGTCGGCATAGGCGTTTCGAACTCCAGTCCTTCGAGGTCATCGCGGCTCATCGTCTCGATCAGCGCGAGCGGGCCACGATCTCCCTTTCGGGACCTCCGTGGCCGGAGGGAGCAGTTCGGCAGGGTCGCGGATCTCATCCGGCCAGCGCATCTCGTGCAGCACGATCACATCGTTTCGCACCAGCAGCAGGCCCAACCGCTCCCTGCCGTTCCACGCGTACTTCGCGATCGCCACCTTGGATGACCGGCCGAGGGCCTGGACCAGTACTGGCGATCTAGGTTATTCATAGCTGCGGAATGGCCGCCGAGCAGTTCATTCCTGCCGTGTGGCCGACGGGTTCAGCGCCGTGGTTTCCGCGGATGCGGACGACTTCGGCATGACTGGTGATGAGTCCCGCAGACCGCTGAGCGCTATGACCGTCATCGCCACCGCGGCCCCCGCCGCCACACAGAAACCGCTGTGTGCGCCGCCCGTGTCCACCACCCGCCCCGCGACCGCCGCGGCGGCTGCTGATCCTGCGGCGCTTGCGGAGTTGCCCCAGGTGAACGCCTGGGTGAGGACGGCGCGCGGGACCGACGACTGGGTGAGGACGGAGGCGAGGATCAGTAGGAGCGGCACGACGAGTCCGGTCAGGGCGAGGGTGGCGGCGACCGCGAGGGGCGCGTCGAGGAAGGTCAGCGGGAGGCTCGCGAGGGTGAGGCAGGCGGCGGCTGCGGCCTGGCGGCGCCGGGGTGAGCCGCCGTGGCGCAATGCTCCGTAGGCCCAACCGCCCACCAGATTGGTGCAGTTGGAGGCGAAATAGAGCAGCGCTGCCGCGTCCGACATGCCGCGTCCGACGGCATACGCGGCGACGGACACCTGCACCGCGCCGAAGAACACCCCGAGCGCGAGGCCGAGCGCGACCTGCCGCAGGAATGCGGAGCGGAGCAGAGCGCGTCCGGCGTGCCGGCGTTCGGCACGGCCGGTGAGGGGCGGCATAGTGCGGCGCTGGGCGGCGAGGGCGAGCCCGCCGCCGCCGACGAGCCCGGCTGCGAGCAGCACCCCGGCGCCCGGGTGGCCCGCCGCACCGAGGACGCTCACCAGGGCCGGGCCGGCCAGGTAGGACACGCCGTTGGCGAGGGCCTCCAGGGCGAAGGCGGTGGGCAGAGCGGCGGCCCGTTCGCCGGACAGCAGAGCGGACCAGCGAGCGGCGGACAGGGCACCGAGCTGGGGCAGCGTTGCCCCGACGAGCACTCCGGCGACGAGGTCCGGAACGGCGCCGGCGAGTAGCAGCGCCACGGCCCCGGCATGTGCGCCCAGCGCCCAGGGAAGCACCCGTGCTTGCCCGAACCGGTCGACAAGGCGCGCGAGTTGGGGCCCGGCGACGGCGTCCGCGACAGCGAATCCGCCGGTGACGAGACCCGCGGCGGCATACGACCCGGTGCGTGCGTGCACCAGCCAGACGATGCCGATGCCCGTCATGGCGATGCCCAGACGCCCGGCAGCGGCGGGAAGGAAGAAGGCCGCGGCACCCGAAGTGCGCAGCAAAGTGCGGTAGTTCGCCGAAGCCGAAGGCACGGCGCATCCCTTTCGCCGCCCGGCGGGACGCGCCAACGGGGTCGTCGGCGTCCGGATGTGCCGACCCGTGGCTGCGCCTGAAGCCGTCCAGTAGTGGCGTGGAGCGGGGACGCGCACCCCATGCCGACTTCATCACCGGGCAGATGTCATGCGGTAGTTGAAGATGCTCCTTGAGCGTAGAGGAACGGCACAGAAACGAACAGCGGACGTCAGGCGAGTTTCAGTGATGCGCGCACGTCGAAGAAGCTACGCACTATGGACGCGCAGCGATCCCAGCAGCCTGCAGGTTCACCTCGGAGGCGAGCTCGTTGAGCGGCCGCTGAGTTCGGCGGCGTACTGAGCGCGGGGCCCGCCTGCGACGGCAGCCCGGCCGGTGGCCGCTCCGATGGAGACGCCGAGGACCTCGCTGAGGACGGCGGGGGCATCAGTAAGCTTCTTCAGCGGTGCCGCTCCAGGGTGAGGACGGCTTTGGCGATTGACGTCATGCGGTTTGGGCTGCACCGGGATCTGCGGAAGATGCGCCAGGACTTCAGGCGTGCGACGCCGCGCTCGACCGGTGCCCGTGCCGCGGCCAGGGCCCGGTTGAGGGTCTTCTCGGTGAGGGTGAGTTCCTGCAGGGGCCTGCGTTTGATGCCCGTGGTCACCCAGGGGCCGCCGCCCTGGTAGGCGAGATCGGCCAGGGTAGGGACGCCCTGGCGCTCGCAGATGCGGATGATCCGGTGGGTGCGGGCAGCGGTCAGGTCGTGGGATCGGCCCGGCAGTGCGGGTGAGAGCCACAGCAGTCGGCCGCCCGGATCGGTGACCACCTGCACGTTCACCCCGTGTCTGCGGTGCTTGGCCGAGTGGTCGGCCCGTCCGTCGCCGACCCGGTCGCACTCGGCGAGCGTGCCGTCCAGCAGGACGAAGTCCGCCTCGGCCTCGCGCAGGACCTTCAGCAGACCCGGCACACGTTCGGCGAGCAGGCGGACGACCGCGCTGGTGTGGGCGTGGGCGGTGGACTCGCTGATCCCGAATCCGGCAGCGTTCTTCGCCAAGGTGGTGTGTTCGCGGAGGTACACCAGTGCCACCATCGCGCGCTGGGACGGGCGGAGCTTGCAGCGGCGGTCGCCCTCACGGGTGACAACGAGCATGGTGACCCATTCCACGAGCGCATGGGGCAGGTCGAGTGCGGCAGGATGGATGACCAACGAGGCCCCCGAGCAGCGTGGTTGAGACGTCAGACATCTCGATCAACAGCCCGGGGGCCTCGCTCGTTGCGGTTCGTGGACCGTCACCTGATCGGTGGCCAACTCGAAGAAGCTCAATCTCTCCGCCGCCGTATGTCTCGATGAATTCGCGATAGTCCGTCGGCAGTGTCATCGCAGTCCTACGGAACAATTCTGCCCAGTCGATGCTGTCACCTCCCGACGACGGTGGCGGGAGTAGCTGCCGGAGGCGAGTGATCGCAGGGTGGATCAGGCATTCCTCTCGTCTGGGCGATTCATAGCGGTCACTGGGGTTTTCTCAGAGGCTAACAGGCTGTCTCACGTGGCAAGTTCCGCGAGCTTCTTCAGTAGCTCGGGGCGGTGGCCATGGCCGGGTTTCAGCACCGCCGGTCGTTGCGGTCCACGTACGGGATCTTGAGGCCACGAGTAGCCCATGGCAGGCTCATGCCGCATGATCGATGAATTCGCGAAGGGCACCCTGCACGGGCGACTGCGGCGGGACCGCAAGGCGCTGCTCTGGAAGCTCGACGGCCTGTCCGAATACGACGCCCGCCGACCTTTGACGGTGACCGGGACCAACCTCCTCGGCCTGGTCAAACACGTGGCCAGCGTCGAGGCCAGGTACTTGGGCGAGGTCTTCGACCGGCCGTCCCCAGAACCGCTGCCCCGGTGGCAGGACCACGACGGCAGCGATCTGTGGGCGGCTGAGGACGAGGCGCGCGATCAGATCATCGAGTCCTACCGGCGCACGTGGGAACACTCGGACGCGACGATCGACGCGCTTGCCCTCGATGCCCCGGGCCACGTGCCGTGGTGGCCGGAGCCTTATCCCAACACGAACCTGTTCGCCATCCTGGTCCACGTCCTCGGCGAGACCAACCGGCATTGCGGGCACGCCGACATCCTGCGCGAAGGCGTGGACGGCCGAACCGGGATGCGCCCCGAACACGAGATGCAGATCGATGAGGACGCCCGCACCGCCTACTACGCGAAGATCGAGCAGGCCGCCAGATCGGCCGCATCAATCGAGGCATAGGCCGAGGCATAGAAGGCTGTCCCCCGTGACTTGATGCTTGATGTTCGAGCGGCATGATGCCGGCCGTGAGTGCTGATCTGTCGAAGCGTTTGGTTCCTGATGAGCTCTGGAGGCTGGTCGCCCCGTTACTGCCGTCATTCGCGGCTCGACCGCAAGGTGGCGGGACCGCTCCGCGCGACCAGCGGGCCGTGTTCACCGCAGTGGTGTACGTGCTGACCAGCGGCTGTGCCTGGCGGCATCTGCCGCCGACGTTCGGCACGTCCTCCGCCACCGCGCATCGCCGCATCACGATATGGACCGACGCCGGCGTGTGGCGTCGGCTGCACCGGGCGGTGCTGGACGAACTCGGGGCCCGGGGGCGAAGCGGACTGGACCTCGGCGATCGTCGACGCGGCCTCCGCTCGCGCCAAAAGGGGGGATCGCTGACAGGGCCGAACCCGGTCGATCGCGGCAAGAAGGGCAGCAAGCTGCACGTGCTGTCCGATGCTCAGGGCATCCCGCTCGCCGTCGCCGTGTCAGGTGCGAACATGCACGACAGTCTCGCCCTCAAGCCGCTCGTCCTCGGCATCCCCGCAGTCCGGTCCCGCCGGGGACCACGGCGGCGCCGGCCCGTCAACTCCGCGCGGACAAGGCGTACTTCTCCGCCGAACACCTCATCTGGCTGCGCGAGCGTGGGCTCGTCGCGCGCATCGCGCGGCCAGGCATCGAGTCCGGCGAACGCCTCGGTCGGCACCGCTGAAAGATCGAGCGGTCGATCGCTTGGCTCTTCGGCTACCGCCGCCTGACCATCCGATACGAACGGAAGGGCTCGCACTTCCTCGCCTTCCTCAGCCTGGCCGCTGCCCTGAGCTGCTACAAGAAGGTCGCGAAACTCGGGCCCGTTCCGCCAGGCGGTACTGGTGCTGCGCTGGTTCCGAGAACACGGCAGGCGGTTGGACGGGGCGGGCCGCCGCGCCGCCGAAGGAGGCCGACGGAGACTTGACGTCCGGCCACGCCCTCCGTCGCCGCCATCGTGGCCGCGGTCTGCGCCGCCCTCGCAACCGCCGCGGGGACAAGCGCCGAGCTGGTGGTCTGGCTGCCGCCTGCCATCGTCGACTTCGCGGCGCACCAACTTCCCGACGTAGGCACCCTGCCGCTCGCCGCGGCAGCACTCGTCCTGCAAGCCGTTGCTGCACCACTGCCCGAGGCCGGGCGGCAGCGGTGCAGCAACCGCCTGAAGCAGTGGCGAGGCATCGCCATTCGCTACGAGAAGACCGCCCCCATCTACCTGGCCGGACTCCACGTCGCAGGCATCGTCCTCCGGTCCGGCCGATGATCCAACGAGACCGTTAGGCGTGTCAGGGGCTCGGCGGGTTCCCGGCGCCCGGCGAGTCCCGTGCACTGGGCGGCCTTCCAGTGCCCTTCCAGTGCCCCTCCAGTGCCCTACCGGTCCCGTGTCCCCGGCGGTACGAGTGCTCGGCAAGCCTCAGGGACTCGGCGCCGTCAGGTACCGCTGGATCGTCGGTGCCAGCCATGCCACGATCTCCGCCCGCGCGAGCCCCACTGCCGGCGGCATCCGCAACACGTACCGCGTAAGCGCCAGCCCCAGCAGCTGCGACGCCATGAGTGCCGCCCGTGCCGGGACCTGCTCGGGGTCGGGGCACAGCTGCCGGGCGACCGGCAGCAGCTGGTCCCGCAGGATGCCCTGCATGCGCTCCGCCCCGGCTTGGTTGGTCACGCCGACCCGCAGCAGGGCGGTGAGGACCTCGTTGTTCTCCCACATGTCGAGGAAGTGCTCGACGAGGATGCGCCCCGCGTCCTGCCGGCGGTCCGCCCCGCTCACGTCCGGCAGGCGCAGGTCGATGGCGACGGCCGCCGCGAAGAGGCCCTCCTTGTTGCGGTAGTACCGCATCACCATCGACGGATCGATGTTCGCGTCCTTGGCGATGGCGCGGATGGTGGCTCGCTCGTAGCCGTCGGTCGCGAAGCGCTCGCGGGCCGCGGCGAGGATCGCGCCGCGAGTGGCGTCGGAGCGGCGGGGGGCGCCGGAGCCGGGAACCGCGGAGGTGCTGTCGCTGCCGTTCATGCCAACAAGCGTAGGCCAACGACCGTAGGTCAACAAGCGTGCGCCAACAAATGTTTGCCAACGACTGTTGACTTCCCTTTGACGTCTGGTTACCTTCGTCAACGAGCGTTGGCCAACATTTGTTGGCAATGGGCGATGGCAAGCAAGAGTTGGCAACAGGAGGCCACCATGAACGGCACCGCCACCCACAGCACCGTGATCGTCGTCGGCTCCGGCCCCACCGGTCTCCTCCTCGCCGGTGACCTCGCCATAGCCGGCGTTGCCGTGACCCTCGTCGAGAAGCGGCCGCGCAAGATCAGCAACCTCTCCCGCGCCTTCGGCGTGCACGCCCGCACCCTGGAGCAGCTCGACGCCCGCGGCCTCGCCGACGAACTCCTCACCACCGGCGACACCATCACCGGCCTGCGGCTCTTCCGCCGCCTCACCCTCGATCTGAGCACGCTGCCCTCGCGTTTCCCGTTCCTGCTCATCACCCCGCAGTACGAGGTCGAGCGGCTCCTTGAGCGGCGGGCCCGGGAGGCAGGGGTCGAGTTCGCGTACGAGAGCGAGGTCGTGGGGCTGCGGCAGGACGACGAGGGGGTCGACCTCGACGTGCGTGGCGCGGACGGGGCGGTCGTCACCCACCGGGCGGCCTATGTCGTCGGCGCCGACGGTCACCGGAGCGCCGTGCGGGAGGCGATCGGCCTGGGCTTCCCCGGTGTCTCCGTCATCAAGTCGCTGATCCTGGCCGATGTCCGGCTGGCCGAGAAGCCCGAGGGCGTCCTCACCGTCAACGGCCGCGGCGACGCCTTCGCGATGATCGCCTCCTTCGGCGACGGCTGGTTCCGGGTCATGGGCTGGAACCGCCGCAACGAGGTCTCCGACGACGCCCCGCTCGACCTCGACGAGGTCAAGGAGATCACCCGCCGTGCCCTGGGCACCGACTACGGCATGCACGACGCCCGCTGGCTCTCCCGTTTCCACAGTGACGAGCGCCAGGCACCGCACTACCGGGTCGGGCGGGTCTTCCTCGCCGGGGACGCCGCGCACGTCCACTCCCCGGCCGGCGGGCAGGGCATGAACACCGGCCTCCAGGACGCCGCCAACCTGAGCTGGAAGCTCGCCGCGGCCGTCCGGGGCCGGGCGCCCGAAGGGCTCCTCGACAGCTACGAGGCCGAGCGCCACCCGGTCGGCAGGGCGGTGCTGCGCAGCAGTGGCGGACTGGTCCGGCTGGCCCGCGCGCGGAATCCGCTGCTGCGTGCCGCCCGCGCCGTGGTCTCCGCGTTCGTCGACATGGCCCCGCCCGCCCAGCGCAAGGCCCTGGGTCAGGTCACCGGGATCGGCTACGCCTACCCCGCCCCCCGCGGCGCCCACCGCCTCACCGGCACCCGCGTCCCCGACGTCGCCCTGAAGGACGGCCGGCTCTACGAGGCGCTGCGCGGCGGCCGGTTCGTGCTGATCACGCCCGGGACGTACCAAGGCCCCGGTGTCCGCGAGGGGTGGCTGACCGTGGCGCGCTGGGCGGGCGACCGCCGGACGACCGTCCTGGTACGGCCCGACGGATACGTGGCCTGGGCGGCGGAGGGCGCGGACGCGACGGGGATCGAGGAAGCGGTGGCCCGGTATCTGGGCTAGGCCCTCTCGGCTGGATCATCCCGGCGTCGCGAGGTCAGGGCGGTCCAGAGGCGCCGCACCTCACGGCCGGGCTGATCCGAACGACAGGGTCTAGCTGTGCCATCTCATGACGTTGGTGCCACGGATGCGACAGCCGGGCGGTCGGTGGCGGTACGGCGCACATCTCGCCGGGCCTCCGCGAGCTGCACGGAGATCACCCACAGCACGCCGAGGTCGAAGACGAGCTCGGTGACAGAGGCGAACTGGTTCACGGTGAACTTGAACACCTGCCCGGCCAGGATGTCTGCGAGCAGTGCCAGCCTGAACAGCCGGAAGGCAACGGCCCGATCGCGCCACAGGCGCATCAGCCCCGCCATGCCGAGGAGGACGGACGCCGTGGCGCTCACCAGGATCCCGACGGCGGCACCGACTTGCGGATCGCGGTCGAGCTCGCCGCTCACGGCCTCCATCGGGATCCACACGGTGAACAGCACGGCCTCGGTGAGCACGCAGGCGACGGCCCCGACGGCGGCAGCGCGGGTGCGGGCGACGCGGCGCAGCGCGTGCGCGGCCTCCGCGAATCGTCGGCGGTGCGGTGCGGGAGGCCGCTCGGGGAGGGCTTCGATGAGCCGTACGAGCGCTTGGTCGGCGTCGCGCCGGGACCCCTCGATGAGGCGGAGCGCGGCGCGGCGCTGCTCGTCGGTGAGCCCGGAGCCGACGCCGCCGAGGGCGAGGTCGGCGGCCTGGACAGTGCGCTGGTCGGGAGTGAGGGCGCCGGGTTCGGCCCCTCGTCTCCGGATGCCTTGCACGAGCAGCAACAGCAGGGCAAAACTGCCGTAGATGATCCCGGCGGCGGGTTGATAGAAGTACCCGGGCTCGTCCGTGACCTGCTTGCCGACCTCGTCGATGAAGAGCCCGAACCCGACCCCGCCGACAACGGCGGCGGCGCCGCGGGCGGCCCGCCCGACGCAGCAGAGCAGGACGAGCAGGGCGACCATCATCAGCAGCCCGCCCCACAGCATGTGCGCGATGTGCAGGTGACTGCTCCCGCCGCCGAGTTTGGGATACCCGGCCTGGGCGAGAAAGGCGCGTGTGCCGAGCACGGCTGCGATGCCGGACAGCGCGAACCACTGCGCGTACGAGGCGGCGTTGGCTGCGCGGAGGAGAGTGGGTCGGGTTAAGCGCCTGAGGCGAGGTGAGCCCATCCCCCGAGCGTGGCGCGCGGCGGCTCGCAGGTCGATCGGGGAATGCCCGGAGAACTCCCCGACCACGCCCCCTAGGTGTGCCGTCTTGTCGGAACCTCTCGACACCTTCCCGCAGCAACTCACGATCGGGGACTTCCAGGCACCAACCTCCTGAGAGACCACAGTTGGCCCGCAGGGGCGTCGCCTGTCTCGTTGGCGTCGGTCAACGGCGAGGTGGTCTTTCGCGATCGGCCGCGGGGCTTTTTTTGCCGGCCAGTGCTCGTTGAGCCGCTCCAGGAAGCCGTCCGGGTTGGCGACCAGTGCGTTGAAGCGGCCGCGACGAAGGCTTGCATCTCTCGGTATCGGTCGCTCAGTGTCTGTGTGGCCTGCTGTTTCAGGGCAGCGTCGGCACGGACGGTCAGGTCTGGGTCTCTGTGCAGGTCGCGTCGCTGAGGGGTCATGCGAAGAACCTTTTGGCGGGGGAGGATTTCATCGGCTGCGGGGGAGTCGGGCCAGGACTGCAGGACGGCCGCCGGGTCGGGGTGCTGGCTGAGTTCGTCGTCGTTGAGCTGCCGGAGCACACCGTCGTCTACGGTCTCGGCGGATGGGACGGCGGCTGCCGTGTTGAGGAACCACTCGGGGCCTTCGACCTTCTCGGCGATCCAGGCCAGCCCGGCGGGGTGCAGCACATGGAGGACGTCGGCCACGGCTGCGTGCGGGGTGTGCGGGTTGGTGGCGAGGGCGGCCAGGGCCTGAACCCGGCGGTGCTCCGAGTGGCCTTCCAGGAGCCGGGCTGGACGGTCGTGGTCGATGCAGTCGATCATGCGGATCAGGGCCCGGCTCGGTGCGGGGGAGACGACGGCCGGCTGGTCCAGGGAGGCGAGCTGAGCGCAGGCCCCGGCGAGATGGTCAGGGTTGGCGCTGAGGAAGGCCAGGTCTTCGGCGAGGCGCAGGACACGGCCGTCGAAGTCCTGGGCGCCGGCCTGTTCCTCGGGCAGGCTGAGCAACTGGCCGCGGGTTACGAGAGCGTTGGAGGCGCGAAACCCTCGCTTCCCTCTTGATCACCTCGCCCTCGGCCTCCCAGGACAGGTCGCGCGCGTCGTAGTAGACGAGGTCGTAGTTTTGGATACCGGCGCCCGGAGGCCGCCCGGTGATGACATTCCACACCGTCTGGAACAGGCATCCGGAGGCTACACGCCAGCCTGACAAGTCCATGGCGGCCGCCCACTCCATCACGTCTGTCAGTACCTCGTTGCGGTCAAGCGCAGGCTTGAGAGCGGCCATCAGCCCGTCCCGTCCCTGTCGTGTGACTGCCTCGCGCACCGGTTCGGCAACGTGGCGGACGGGCCGGAGCGCGTTCGGTGTTACGCCTGCGACATGGCGGAGGCTAAATGACAGGTCATCCGGCCCTTGCTGCCCGTTCCGGCATGACTGGAGGGGTGGGGTGGGCGGCCGGAGGGCTACCGGCACCGCGTGCTGCTGGGATGTGCGAGATTGCCTATCTACGTGGCGTCGGGTCTCAGTCGCACAGCCTCTGTCCTCAGGATTCCGGGTCAAGACCCGTGTGGTGCAGTCAGGGCTTCGTGGGTCGACTCAAGGATCTTCTCCGACAGTTCGGTGCCTGCTGTGGCCCGGGCAAGCAGGATCGCGCCGACCAGAGTGGCCACCATGGGAAGGCCGTCGTTGGCGTCGGTGGACAGCCACGCGGCGAAGTCCTCGACCCCGGCCGCGTACGTTTCGCGCACCTCCCCGGCTGTGGGCTCGCGAGCCACGTCCCCTGCGAATCCCGCGGTGGGACATCCGGTGCCGGGCTGGTCACGGTGCTCGGCCGACAGGTAGAAGTCGACGAGGGCACCGCGCGCGGTGTCGTGATCACCGTGGGTCGCATCGAACGACGCCAGGAGTAGGTCAAGGTCCCCGAAGGCGGCTTGAGCCGCCTCGGCCACCAGGGCCTCCTTGGAGGGGAACTGCTTGTAGAAGCCGCCCGTGGTCAGCCCGATGGACTTCATCAGATCGGCGACGCTGATGCCGTTCACGCCGCGCTCCCGGAAGAGCTGGGAGGCCGCGGCGACCGCGCGCCTGCGGTTCTCGAGCGCTTGTGCCTGCGAAACGCGACTCATCAGTCACCTGCCCACGTTAGATAGTGAAGGGCATCTATCGTACACGAAGCGCCGGGCGGCCGGCTGTGACGCCCTCTTCCGTATGGCTCTGTCTCACTGCCGCAAGGCGGGGAGCCCGTGGATCCGCTTCAGTCTCCGGTCATGGGCGGCGACTGGTGGTACTGCAGACCGTTGACCGGAGCGCGTTAGATAGCTATCGTAATCTAAAGAGAGGTCGACGCTCTGGCCTCCCACCCATCCGCCAGCCCTGAAATGAGATCCACCCCATGACCACGCAGAACAAGACCGCCGTCGTCACCGGTGCGTCCGCCGGCCTGGGCAGCGCCTACGCGCAGCGGCTTGCCGACCGGGGCTACGACCTGATCCTGGTGGCCCGGAACACCGCGCGGCTGGAGGCGCTGGCGTCGGACATCCGCAGCCGCACGGGCCGTGCGGTGGACGTCGTTACCGCCGACCTCACCGATGCGGCGCAGATCTCCGTGGTCGAGGAGCGTCTGCGGACCGATGACAGCATCGAGGTGCTGGTCAACAATGCCGGCGGGGGGTTGTTCACGCCGCTGGCGACCTCCGACGCGGCGGCCTCCGAGGCGCTGATCAACCTCAATGTGACAGCGCTGACCAGGCTGACCATCGCGGTCCTGCCGGGGCTGACGGCCCGCGGGCACGGCACCGTGGTGAACGTCTCCTCTGCGCTGGCTCTCAACATCCTGCCCGTCAGCGCCGTGTACAGCGGTACCAAGAGCTACGTGCTGACGTTCACTCAGGCGCTGCAGCAGGAACTCGCCGAGAGTCCCGTCGTGGTGCAGGCCGTGCTGCCGGGCGCTGTCCGCACGGAGTTCTGGGACGGCTCTGGCGCCGACCTCGGGGCGTTCCCCGACGAGTGGATCATGAGCGTGGACGACGTCGTCGACGCGGCGCTCGCCGGCCTCGACGCCGGGGAGCCCGTCACCATCCCGTCGCTGCCCCAGATCAGCGACTGGGAGTCGTTCGAGAAGGCGCGTCAGGCGCTCGTCCCGAACTTGTCGCAGCGCGTCCCGGCCGCTCGCTACCGCGGCTGACCGCCGCTCCGACTCCGGTTTCCGGAGTCCCCTTGTGGCAGCGGCACGGCCGCTGCCACACACGACCGATGCGCTCGGCGTCCTCCCTCACGTACGGACAGCAACCGGGTCCAGCATCGCCATGGCGGCGGTCATGGGCGCGGCAAGCCCGTCCGTACCGTCGACTGCCCCTCCGGGCAGCTGCCTTCCATGGTGGAAGGCCCCGGGCTCATCAGGCCGCTCACCGCGTACACGCTGACCGCGAGGCAGGCAGCCCGCCACCGCGCAGCTCTCTCTCACCCTTCATTTGAGGAAACATCCATGTCGAACGCCCTGTGGAACCCAACGACCGTCGGGGAGATCCCCCTGCCGCACCGGCTGGCGATGGCCCCCATGACCCGGAGCCGGTCCACCCCGAACGGCGTGCCGACCGAGCTGAACGCCGAGTACTATGCGCAGCGCGCCTCGCACGCCCTCATCATCACCGAGGGCACCCAGCCCTCCGCCGACGGCCAGGGCTACCTGCTCACCCCCGGCATCTACTCCGAGGAGCACATCGCCGGGTGGCGCAAGGTCACCGACGCCGTGCACAAGGCCGACGGACGCATCGTCATCCAGCTCATGCACGCTGGACGGATGTCCCACCCCGACAACACCCCCCACCACCGGCAGCCGGTCGCCCCCTCCCCGGTCCAGCCGGCGGGCGAGACGTTCACCCTGTCCGGGCTCCAGGAGTTCCCGGTACCGCGCGAACTGTCCACCGAGGAAGTCGCTGCCACGGTCGACGATTTCCGGCGCGCCGCCGCGGCCGCCATCGCGGCCGGCGCCGACGGCGTCGAGATCCACGGCGCCAACGGCTACCTCCTGCACCAGTTCTTCGCCACCAACACCAACCAGCGCACCGACCGCTACGGCGGTTCCGTCGACAACCGCATCCGCTTCGCCGTCGAGGTCGCCACCGCCGTGGCCGAGGAGATCGGCGCCAGCCGCACCGGCCTGCGGATCTCTCCCGGCAACCCCTTTAACGACATCGCGGAGAGCGACACCCACGACCTGTACCCGGCACTCGTACGCGCTCTCGCCCCCCTCCACCTCGCCTACCTGCACATCGGAAACCACGGTGGCGACGACGAACTCCTGCACACCCTCCGCAAGCTGTGGCCGAACACTCTCGTCCTCAACCGGGCCGGCACCGACATCGCCACCCGTGCCAAGGACGTCGAAGACGGCATCGCCGACGTCATCACCGTCGGCACGATGGCCCTCGCCAACCCCGACCTGGTCGAGCGCGTACGCACCGGCGCCCCGCTCAACACCCCCGACCCCGCCACCATCTACGGCGGCGGCGAGGCCGGCTACACCGACTACCCCACCCTCACCGCCTGACCAACCCCGGCCCGGCGCCTCGCCTCCGCGAGAGTCAGCAGCCGCTGCCCGGCGCCATCGCCAGACCCTGCTCGTCCAACCCGCCGGTTCGACCCGATTCCCCTGTCCATCACCGGGGCGGAGCCGCTCCGTCCATCCACATTGGAGAAGCACATGTCTTCCTCGAACGTCGAAACCCAGGCGTCCACCGCCGACTTGCACCGGCTTGCCGATGAGTACGTCAAGCTCGTCAACCTGCGTGACCTAGACGCCCTGTTCGCCCTGTACGCGCCGGACTTCCGCAACCACGCCGCCGACGGCACCGCCACCGGCGTCGAGGAGGCCCGCGCGGTGCTGGCGTCGTTCCTCGACGCGGTCCCCGACTTCGCCGCCACGCCGGTCCGCGTCGTCGCCGAGGACGATTGGTTCGCGATCACCTTCGTCCTCACCGGCACGAACACCGGGTCCTTCAACGGCACTCCCGCCACCGGCCGATCGATCAAGGTACTGGAGGTCCACATGTTCAAGGTGGCCGACGGCAAGCTCACCGACCACTGGGGCCTCATCGACCTGGCGACGCTCTTCGCCCAGTTGCAGTCCTGAGAGAGTTACATGAAGAGTTACATGAGTTGAGGAAGACGCCCTGCTCGGTCTCGGCCGGGATTCCGCGCTCCATGGCACGCGCTGGTGGAGCGCGGGAGGGTGCAGCCCGGGCTCCCGGCTGAGGCAGACATCATGCCTCAGCCCAGGCGTTTACACCGCCCGTCTGGCCGTCTCTGGCGGGGCTGGTGCGCCGACCGCGCCCGCGGGTTGTCTCGGCTGCCGCCTGGCGCCTTTGTGGGCGCAGGGGTCCCGTCCAGTTCGTGCCCTGTCGGGTGGGCTGTTGTCCTGCGAACTCTGTCCATATGGGGGATTTCGGCGACACGGCCTCTGGGTTCGACAAGGCGTACTGGGATCAGCGCGAGGTGATTGAGGATCGGGCGGAAGCTGTGCGTGTGGGGGCGACGGCTCCTGCCCCTCCGGTGTCGCCGGTCTGTCCGGAGTGTGGGCTGATGGCGGATCGGTTCCCGACGTATTCGGAAGCGTGGGTGCTGCTGGAGCCGTTGGATCCGGTGGAGGCGTTGCCGTCGCATTTTGTGCCGCCTGGCGAGCGGTGGATGGTCGACGGGAATGGTGTCGCCTGGAATGCGGGGGATGCCGAGCCGGCCCAGGGTGCGGTGTGCCGGATAGCGCACCGCCTGGCGTGTCCGGGGCTGGAGCCGGTTGATCTGTGGCGGTGGCTGACGGCCGTGCGGGCGGAGAACGCCCGTAACGCGCAGCGGTTGTTCAACCCGCCCCGGCTGCCGGAGCCGCCGGAGGTGGGCGAGACGGCTGGCGCGTAGCAGCCAAGCCCCCGCCTGCACCTGAGTCCGGGCGGGGGCTTCGTCGCCTTCAGCCGAGATATGTCACCTGTAGGACGGTGATGGTCTTGGTCTGCTGTCCGATGAGGAGTACGGCGAAGGCGTGCTCGGTGACGAGCATGCGCACGACGCCGTCGTCTTCGCCGTAGGGTTCCGTCACGCCGAGCGGATCATGGCAGGTGCCTCCAGGCGGAGGCGCCGGAGTCCCAGGATTCGGCGAGTCGGCTGGAGGCCGGTGCGGGGACGGTGGCGGTGGCGGTGGCGGTGGACGATGTCAGCCCCCTCCCGCCGACGCGGCCCCGCCGATGGATGCGACCAGGACCGGCGGCTTCGGCTGGCACTTGGTGCAAGGCCTGTCGGCGGACGTGCAGGTCAAGGTCCACGCGTCGGGCAAGACGGTGACGGCCATCGGGCCGTGTCCCACGGGCACCCACAGGGCTGAAGAACGGCTCGTCGTCATCGGTGCGCATGCCGTGTGCTGCGAACAAGTCCGCGCCGCCGCCCTCGTGGGCGATGAAATCGCGGCCCTCCTTGGCCCCGGTGGAACACATCGACGGTGTCCGTTGAGGACGACATCAGACCGTTGAGCTCTTGCACGGTCGGTCCCAGCAACTTGACGTCCGGAAGGGAGGCAATCGGCCTGCTCGTAGTACGGCGCCTGTCTCTCCCTGCCTCATCCGAACGGGCATGCATGATCCACGCGAGCAAGCGTTCAACGACCCAGCGGTGGGGCAGCACGACGTACCCGGAGGTGTCCTTCGGACGGCTGACCGTCTTGATCGTGAGAGGGAGCGTGGATCGAATCCTTGATGTGAGTGTGGCCGCAAAGCCGAGGTGCCCACGTCCCCGGTCGCCGCTCACCGGAAGGGCGGATACGTTCGGATGGGTGGGTCGGCAGGGTCTCCGCACCGCGGAGTGACAGGCCCCGGCACAGGGCAGGGCCGTGAGCGCAAGGACGGTGGTCGCCGTGGGTGACTCCCACCACTATGACGTCATCATCATCGGGACCGGCGCCGGCGGCGGCTCGCTCGCCCACCGGCTCGCTCCTTCCGGCAAGCGCGTGCTCCTCATCGAACGAGGCGACCACCTGCCCCGTGAACGTGACAACTGGGACTCCACCGCCGTGTTCGTGAAGGGGAAGTACCGGGCTCCGGAGTTCTGGCTCGACCAGCATGGCAACGAATTCCCGCCCGAGGTCAACTACTACGTCGGGGGGAACACCAAGTTCTACGGGGCCGCCCTTTTCCGGCTACGCCCCGAGGACTTCGGTGAAATCCGTCATCACGGCGGTACTTCGCCGGCCTGGCCGATCCGGTATGAGGACCTCGAGCCCTACTACACCCAGGCCGAGCATCTCTATCTCGTTCATGGACGGCACGGCGAGGATCCGGGTGAAGGTCCGGTGAGCGCGCAGTACGCCTACCCGCCGGTGGAGCACGAACCGCGCATCCAGCAGTTGAGCGACGACCTGGAGAAGCTGGGTCTGCGCCCCTTCCATCTGCCGATCGGAGTCAATCTCAGCCAGGACGGCAATGGACGGGCCACCCATTCCAGCGCGTGTATCCGATGCAACCGGGTGGACGGCTTTCCCTGTCTGGTGCGCGCGAAGTCCGACGCCGAGGTCATCTGTGTGGAGCCCGCGCTGCGACACCCCAATGTCGAGATGATCACTAATACGCACGTCGTCAGACTGGAGACCGACGCGACGGGGCGCAGCGTCAAGGCGGTCGTCGGCCGGCTCGCGGACGGCTCGGAAGTCCGTTTCGCGGCGGACGTCGTGGTCGTCTCCTGCGGCGCGGTCAACTCGGCGGCTCTTCTGCTCGCTTCGGCCAACGACCACCACCCCGCGGGGCTGGCGAACAGCTCCGACGTGGTCGGACGCTTTTACATGCGGCACAACAACCTTGCTCTGATGGCCATTTCGAAGGAACCCAACGACACCCAGTTCCAGAAGACCCTGGCCTTGAACGACTGGTACCTCGGCGCGGACGACTGGGATTTCCCGCTGGGCGGCGTCCAGATGCTCGGCAAGTCGGACGCCGAGCAGATTCATGGTGAAGCCCCTCGATGGGCGGGCGCGGTTGCCCCAGACATGCCGTTCGAGGTGCTGGCCCATCATGCCGTCGACTTCTGGCTGTGCGGCGAGGACCTACCGCTGCCCAGCAACCGGGTCACCTTGGACGGTGACGCCCGCATCCACCTCCTCCTCGACGAGAAGAACAACGTCGAGGGTCTGAAGCGGTTGAGGCACAAACTCCAGAGCATGCTCGGCCACTTGGGCATGCATGAACACCGGCTGCTGTCCCGCAGCATCTACCTGCACAAGGGCATGCCGATCGGTGCCACCGCCCATCAGGCGGGCACCGTGCGCTTTGGCGTCGACCCGGCTGCTTCCGCCCTCGACGTCAACTGCAAGGCCCATGACCTGGACAACCTGTACGTCGTCGACACGAGCTTCTTCCCCAGCATCGGTGCGGTCAACCCCTCTTTGACCGCCATCGCCAATGCTCTGCGAGTGGGCGACCACCTCCTGGAACGCCTGAGCTGAGCCGACGTCCGGTGCCGCTGGTCCGACCGGGCGAAAAGTCCCGCCGGATGGCCCAACTGCGCCTTGCTGGACGCCCGCTCTCCTTCAGCAGGTGATTGCTTGACCCTTGTGCCGGGCCGGGTGCGGCCGGGCCCAGGAGCCGCGCAGCTAGGAGTCAGGGGATCGTGGATTCCACCGCAGCACTACCGCAGGGCGTCATTCCGGAGCAGCTGCTGAAGGGCCAGAAGGCCCTGGTCACAGGTGTCAATTCGGGTATCGGCAAGGCCACCACCATAGGGCTGGGCCGGGTCGGCGCCGACGTGGTCGTGAACTACGTGGCCGGCCGCAGTGCCGCCGAGGAAGTGGTGGAGGAGATCACCTCGTTCGGTGTGCGCGACGCGCCCTTCAGGGAGATGACGTTCGCGCAGTGGCAGAAGGTGCTCGACGTAAATCTCACCGGCCAGTTCCTGTGCGGCAGGGAAGCGACCAAGAAGTTCCGGCGTCGCGGAGCCCTGCCGGCGGTGTCCGTCCCGGCCGGAAAGATCATCTGTATGAGTGCGTCGCCCAAGTGATGAGGGCGACCATCCCCTGCAACTTGCCCCGCACGAGATCCGGATCAACGCGGTTGTTCCCGGGGGCCATTCGGACGCCGATCAACCGCGGTGCCGGCTTCGCCACCGGCGGCTGACCTTCTCCTGTACGTCCTGAACAGTGAAGGCCTTCATGCACACTTCGGTCCATCTGCTCGCGGATGCCCCCGCACAGCTGCTGCCCGCCCGAGAGCTCATGGCCTTCACCCTGGCCTCCCACATCATCCTGGTCCCCCTGGGCGTGGCGCTCCCTCTCATCACCTTGGTCATGCACTACCTCGGGCTGCGCCGCAACGACGCCACCGCCCTCCTGCTGGCGCGGCGCTGGTCGGCCGTCATGGCGGTCCAGTTCGCGGTCGGTGTGGTCACCGGCACGGTGCTCTCCTTCGAGTTCGGCCTGCTCTGGCCGGGCCTGATGGGCAGGTGGGGTGACGTCTTCGGCATCGGGTTCGGTGTCGAGGCGTGGGCGTTCTTCCTCGAAGCCGTGCTCATCGCCATCTACCTGTACGGATGGCGCCGGCTGAAGCCCCGTACGCACTTCCTGCTCGGGCTGCCGCTGCCGATCACCGCCCTGCTCGGGGCATTCGGCATCCTGGCCGCCAACTCCTGGATGAACACGCCCCAGGGCTTCTCCCTGAACGCCGACGGCGATCCCGTCGACGTGGACGTGTGGAAGGCCATCTTCACGCCGATGTTCGGGCCGCAGTACTGGCACTTCGTCGTGGCGATGCTGCTGACGGCCGGGTACATGGTGGCCGGGGTCTACGCCGTCGGCTGGCTGCGCGGCCGCCGGGACCGCTACCACCGGCTCGGCTTCGCCGTTCCCTTCACCATCGCCGCGGTCGCCACGCCCGTCCAGTTCGTTCTGGGTGACGCCATCGCCCGGTCGGTGTTCCACAAGCAGCCGGTGAAGTTCGCCGCGATGGAGATCGTCTGGAAGACCGACACGCGAGTACCGGAGTACATCTTCGGCCGCCTGCACCCGGACGGATCCGTCTCGGGCGGCATCAAGATCCCGCTGCTCGACTCCTTCCTGGCCGGCTTCAGCCCGAACACCAAGGTGGTCGGGCTGACCTCCGTGCCGGCCGACGAACGGCCGACGGCCACGCAGGCGACCATCGCCCACTGGGCCTTCGACATCATGGTCGGCGTCGGGTCCGCGCTGGTGCTGCTGGCTCTCTGGTACGGCCTGGTCTGGCTGCGGCACCGCAGGCTCCCGGCCTCCAGGTGGTTCTACCGCAGCGCGGCGTGCGCGGGCGTCGCCTCCGTGGTGGCGGTCGAATGCGGCTGGATCGCCACCGAGGTGGGACGCCAGCCCTGGATCGTCTACCAGAACATGAGGGTCGCCGAGGCGGTGACCTCGACCCGTTCCACCACCCTGTGGATCATGCTCGGCGTGGTGATCGTGGTGTACCTGTTCGTCTTCGGCTCGCTCCTCGGCGTGCTCCTCAAGATGCGCACGCGCTGGCGGCTCGCCGACGAACAGCAGGCGTCCTGGCACCCTGCCCATGCGCCGGAGGCGGACGGCCCCTACGGGCCGCGGGTACCTGTTCCCGGCGGCGACGCCACCACCGGCAGCGGACCCGCCCCGTCAGAAAACGGCCGACCGTGACCGCCGACCTCGTCGCAGTGGTGCTGCTGCTCGCCGTCGCAGCGTACGCCGGCGCGGGCGGAACGGACTACGGGGCCGGATTCTGGGACCTCACCGCCGGGGGAGCGGACCGCGGCAAGCGCCCGCGGTGGCTCATCGACCATGCCATGGCGCCCGTATGGGAGGTCAACAACGTCTGGTTGATCTTCGTGTTCATCATCTTGTGGACCGGCTTCCCCTCGTTCTTCCAGACCGTGTTCTCCGCGCTGTGGCTGCCCCTGGCGCTGGCGGCCGTGGGTCTGGTCCTGCGCGGTGCCGGCTTCGCCTTCCGCAAGTCCAGTCGCCGGCTGGTCGGCCGACGCCTCTACGGAGCCGTGTTCGCCGTGTCCTCGCTCGTGACACCGTTCTTTCTCGGCACCGCCGTCGGCGCAGTCGCCTCCGGCCGGGTGGCAGCCGGCACCGAGGCAACGGCGGACGCGTGGTCCAGCCCCACCTCGCTCATGATCGGGCTGCTGGCCATCGCGACGACCGCCTTCCTCGGCGCGGTCTTTCTCTCCGGGGACGCCCGCCGGTTCGACGCCTTTGATCTGATCGGCTACTTCCGGCGGCGCGCGCTGGCCAGTCTCGTCGTGCTGGCCGTCCTCGCGGTGATCACCCTGTTTGTCCTCGCCGACGACGCCCCGCACGTCTCGCACGGGCTCACCCACGGAGTCGGGCTGCTGTTCGCCGTCATCGCCGCCGTGGCCGCGCTCGCCACGGCCTGGCTGATGCTGCGGACACCGGGCAACTGGGTCCGCGTCACCGCCGTCGGGGTCGTCGCCTCTGGTGTCATCGCCTGGGGCATGGCCCAGCGTCCCTATCTCATTCCCACCTCGCTGACTGTGGCCGACGGGGCGGGGGCGTCGGGCACGCTGACCTGGCTGGTGGTGGTCAGCCTGGTGGCCCTGGTGCTCATCGTGCCGGCGGTCGTCCTGCTGTACTGGCTGGACACCCACGGCGAACTGGAAGCACTCACCGACGCCGACCTGCGCAAGGGAAACGGCCCGGACGGCGACGGCACGGCAGGCACCGTCTGATGCCCCGGCTCACGGTCTCATCCGAACGAGCGGCGTTCCGCGAGGAGGCGTTGTGACCGACGACCAGATCCTCCTCGGGCTCGCGCTGACCGTGGTGCTCGCCACCGGCTCACAGATTCTGGCGAGCAAGCTGCGCGTACCCGCCCTGATCCTGCTGCTGCCCGCCGGATTCGCCGCCGGTGCCCTCACCGATGTCGTCCACCCCGACAAGCTGATGGGGGCGAACTTCTCCGCCCTGGTGTCCCTGGCCGTGGCGGTGATCCTCTACGACGCCGGGCTGGGCCTCAACCTGCGCAACCTGACCGGTCGGACGCGGTGGATCGTGGGCAGACTGCTGCTGTACGGGGTTCTGGTGACGTTTCTGGTCACCGCGGCGGTGTCACCCGCGATGTTCGACATGCCGCTGCGGGTGGCCGCGATGCTCGGCGTGATCCTCGTCGTCTCGGGGCCGACAGTCGTGGGTCCGCTGCTCGACTACGTACGGCCGAACGACAAGGTCCGACGCATCCTCATCTGGGAAGGGACGCTGACCGACCCGATCGGCGGCATTCTCGGCGCTCTCACCTTCCACGCCATCGCGTCTTCCCACCAGGTCGACATCGGCCGGGGCTACCAGTTGGGCCAGTTCGCCATCAGCCTCGTCGTCGGTCTGATCGGTGGGGCAGTGGGCGCGATGCTGCTGTGGTGGACGCTGCGCACCCTGCGCCTCGGCGAGACGCTGGGCACGCTTGCGCAACTCGCCACGGTGATCGCCGTGTCGGCCGGCTGTGACATCGTCCGGGACGACACGGGACTCATCGCCGCGATCGTCACGGGACTGGCCGTCACCAACATCCGCGGCTTCGACATGCCCGCTCGCCGGCCCTTCTTCGAGACCCTGGTTCAGCTGATCATCGGCCTGCTGTTCGTCTCCATCTCCACCACCGTCACCCCGTCCTCCCTGGTCCCCGTACTGCTCCCCTCCCTCGCCCTGATCGCGATCCTCGTACTGGTGGTCCGTCCTCTGGTCGCCTTCGCCGCAACGGCACGTTCGGGCCTGACCCCAGGAGAACGGGCTTTCATCGGGTGGATGGACCCGCGCGGCATCGTCGCCGCCGCCACGGCGTCGGCCTTCTCCGCCGGCCTCGTCGACCAAGGGGTGAACGGCGCCTCCAGGATCCTCCCGGTCACCTTCCTGGTGATCGTGGGAACCGTCCTGCTGTACGCGCTGACCGCGGTCCCGGTGGCCCGACGACTGGCCGTCGTCAAACCGTCGGGCACCCGCATCCTCCTGGTGGGCGGCGAGCCGTGGGCGGTCGACCTGGGGCGGTGCCTGCGATCCGCCGGACTCGACGTGCTGATGTGGGCGGGGCTCGACACAGAGCGGCAAAGGATCAAGGCTGCGGGGATCCAGCTGGCCAGGGGCGATCTGCTGGCCACGGCCACCAACCCCGGCGCACGGCTGGAGGGGGTGACCGCCGTGTTCCTGGCCACCGCCGACGACGACTTCAACGCACTCGCCTCGGTCGTGATGCAGGACAACGTCGAGGGCCCTGTCTACCGGGTCGGCCCTCCGCACGAAAGCCACGGCGTCGTCGCCCCCTACACCGGCGGTGCCATCCTCTTCGGCAGTTCACTCGTCCGGCACGCCCTGGCAGCGCGTTACGAGGCGGGAGCCCGCTTCCTGGTCCAGCCCGCCTCCGCTCCGGTGCCCGCCGGCCACGACATGCTCTTCGTGGTGCGGGCCAACCGCCGGCTCGAACCGGTGACCGACAAGGAGCCGAACACGCCGCAGGAAGGCGACAGCGTCGTACTGCTCGGGGCCGCCCTTTCCCGGCAGTGAGCCTCACCGGCTGCCGCCCGGGCTACCTCGCGCCCGCACGTGCCCGGTTGAGCGTCGCGTCCAGGGTGATGGCCGCATCGATCAGCGCCAGGTGGGTGAAAGCCTGCGGGAAGTTGCCGAGCTGGCGCCCTGTCAGGTCGATCTCCTCGGAGTACAGGCCCAGGTGGTTGGCGTACGTGAGCATCTGCTCCAGTACGAGCCGTGCCTGATCTGTCCGCCCGGCCCGTGCCAGGGCGTCGACGTACATGAACGTGCACAGGGAGAACGTCCCTTCGGAGCCGCTCAGTCCGTCGGGCGACGCCTCCGGGTTGTAGCGGTAGACCAGGCTGTCGCTGACCAGTTCGCGGTCCATGGCGTCCAGGGTGGAGCTCCACATCGGGTCGTTCGGGGTGATGAAGCCGACCGTCGGCATCCGCAGCAGCGAAGAGTCCAGGACATCGCTGCCGTAGTGCTGCACGAAAGCCTCGTGCTTCGGATCCCATCCCTGCGTCAGTACCTGTTGGTAGATGCGGTCACGTTCGGTCGCCCAGCGCCCACGGGCTGCCGGACGGCCGCTCGCGGAGGAAAGCCGCAGGGCGCGGTCGAAGGCGACCCAGGACATCACCCGGCCGTAGGTGAAGTCCTTGCGTCCTCCGCGGGTCTCCCACAGTCCCTCGCCGGGCTGGTCCCAGTGGTCGACCAGCCAGTCGAGGAGTGTGTGCAGTGCGGTCCAGCCCTTGGTGTCGAGCTGGATTCCGTGCTGGTGCGCGAAGAAGATGCTGTCCAGCGCCTCGCCGTAGATGTCCATCTGTATCTGGTCCGCGGCCCCGTTGCCGATGCGCACGGGAGCGGAGCCTTCGTATCCCGCCCAGTGCTCCAGAGTCTCCTCCACCAGGTCGGAGGAGCCGTCGACCCGGTACATGATGTTCAGCGGTCCCGTATCGGAGTTCCCCCCGGCCTCTTCCCTCACGCGATCGCGCAGCCAGCTGATGAACGCCGTCGCCTCTTCCTTGAAACCCAGGCCCAGCAGGGCGTAGATCGAGAAGGAGGCATCCCGGATCCAGGTGAACCGGTAGTCCCAGTTGCGCTCGCCGCCCAGCTGCTCCGGCAGGCCCGCCGTAGGGGCCGCGACGAGGGCCCCGCTCGGCGCATAGGTCATGAGTTTCAGCGTCACGGCCGAGCGTTCCACCGCCTCGCGCCACCGGCCCGAGTAACGGGACTGGGCGAGCCATGACCGCCAGAAGCGGATCGTCTCCTCGTGGAGCTGCTGGAACTCCACGACACGGATTTCATGGGGCGGCCCATCAGGCGATGACTCCAGGACGACGCCGCGCTGCTGTCCGGCCCGTAGGGGCAGGGTGAAGTGAAGGTCCCGGTCACCCGACAGCAGGTTCAGCAGCCGCTCGTCCTCCGGTTCGCGGACGGCGTGCACGGCCAGTTCCAGTCCCTCTGAGGCGAACACCGCGCCGTGCTCCGTGATGCGCAGCTCGTGCGGTGCGCGGCCGTAGTCGAACCGGGGTGCGATTTCTGCTTCGAACGTCATATGGCCACGCACACAGCGCAGCATGCGGACGAGGCGATGGCGGTCGGTTGCGACGGCTCCGGTCACCGGCATGAAGTCGACCACTTCGCCCGTGCCGGACTCCGTCATGAAGCGCGTGACGAGTATGGCCGTGTCGGGAAAGTACAACTGCTTCGTCGCGTAGGTCGTGTCGGCGGGCCGGACAGTGAAGTGCCCACCCTTCTCCCAGTCCAGCAGAGCGCCGAACACGCTGGGCGAATCAAATCGCGGACAGCAGAACCAGTCGATGGTGCCGTCCGTGGTCACCAAGGCCGCCGTCTGCAGATCGCCGATCAGGCCATGGTTTTCGATCAAAGGGTAAGCATTCATAAAGCCTGCTTTCACCCAAGGGCGCCTCGAAGGCGAGCCCGACCGACTCCGCGATTTCCATCGGCCGCCGACCGGACGGCGAAAACGCTGCACGAGAATCCTCAGCAGTGGTTCACCCATCCAGCGTACGCAAGAAGGTCCCATCGGTCCTGCTGAACGAAGTCAGCAGCCGCACTGCTGGTGCCGTGTCGCTGCACGCTTCCGACCAGTGCCATACGGTGGCCGTACCTGCAACGAAGGCCCTCCCGGCCGAGGGAAAGGGTACGGGCATGCGCAGAATGATGTCCTGGGCCTCTGTATTCCGAATGCGGCAGTACACAATAGCCAGCTTGTGGATCGCGCCACTGTTCGGAATGGCGCTGGGCGTCGTCCTCGCCGAATTGGCCATTGCCGCCGACGGGGCGGACTGGCCGCCGAGCGGCTGGCGTTACTCCGCGACCACCGCGAGCGGCGTGCTCAGTTCCATCGTCGGGGCGATGGTGGCCCTGCTCGGTTTCGTCGTGACGATCGGCGTGCTCGTCATCCAACAGGCGACCGGAGCACTGTCCCCGCGGTACATGCGCCTCTGGTACAGAGACCGACTGCAGAAAACCGTCCTCGCCACCTTCACCGGGACGTTCGCTTTCGCTTTCTCCCTGCTGCGCAGCATCGAGTCGGACTCGGTACCGGACCTCGGGGTCACCCTCGCCGGCGCGGCTGTGGCCGTCAGCCTTCTGCTCCTGCTCGTCTATCTCAATCGCTTCACGCACAACCTCAGACCGGTGGCCATCGCCGACCTCGTCGGGCGCATGGGAGAAGGCGTCTTCGCCCGCGGGACCATGACACTCCACGCGTCCGTGCCGCACGACGATGAAGCCGTGACGGCGCGCGGACCGGTGACACTCATCCGCTCTGCAGGCGGCGGGGCCATCCAGGCATTCAACGTGGCCGGCTTGGTGACTGCCGGGGTGCGCCACGACTGCACGTTCGTCGTGCCCCACCTCATCGGAGACTACGTCCCTCCCGGCGCCGTACTCGTCGAGGTCCACGGCGGTACGTCCGCGCCCGACCCCCGGCACGTGACCGGTCTCATCGCCCTGGGCGCCGAACGCACCATCGAGCAGGACCCGGCCTTCGCCCTGCGGGTGCTCGTGGACATCGCCATCCGTGCCCTCTCCCCGGCGGTCAACGACCCCACGACAGCCGTTCAGGTGCTCAATCACATCGAGTCGTTCCTCACCGTGGCCGGCAGCGCGCAACTGCGGGGCCGCTACGTGATGGCGGACGACCGTGGCCAGCCTCGCCTCGTCCTGCACGGACGTGACTGGGAGGACTACCTGCAGCTCGCCGTCTCCGAGATCCGCGACTACGGGGCAAGCTCCATGCAGGTCTGCCGACGACTGCGCGCCCTGCTCGACGGCCTTCGCGAAAGCCTTCCGTCAGCGCAACATCCAGCTGTGCAAGCGGAGTTGGAGCTCCTGCGCCAGTCGGTGGAGCGGGCGTTCGCCGACCCGGCCCATCGAGCCGTCGCGGAGTGCGCCGACCGCCAGGGTATCGGAGGCCGGTCGCGGCCCCACCAGTAGAGGACCGCAACGTCCCCCGGTGTCCCTTGCTTGCCCGGGAGTCCGCCGGTCTGCCAGTGCCGCCATGCGGGCGTGGCCTGCTTGACCAGCCGGGTCTCCGCCTGCAAAGTCGGGATGCGGCACCGCAGCACCGCCTCACTCTGCCGACCAATCCGCCCGTCCCCGGGTGGCACGCGGCCTGACATCCGGGAGCGGCTGATCCGATGGTCCTCGACCTGGTTGTGATCGGTGCGGCCGTCACCCTGGGGCCTTTGCACAACAGCGCCTTCATCCTGCTGCTCTCCTCGCGGCACGGCATTCGCCAGGGCCTGGCGTTCCTGTTGTCGTGGTTGGCCAACCTGATTGCGGTGATCGCCTGCGTGATGCTGCTGACCGGCGGTCAGCCCCCGGCCCGTCACAGCGCGCCCTCGACTGCTGCGGTCTGTGCGAAACTCGCCGTCGGCCTGGCACTGGTGTTGTACAGCGCGCACCGGTACCGCCGACCGCCCCGTCCGCACGGCCCGCCACGCTGGACCGCCCGGATCGACAACGCCTCCCCGGCCGCGGCAGCCGGCCTGGCCTGGTTGCTGCAGCCCTGGGCACTGGTCGGCGCCGGCGCCGCAACCGCCGTCGACGCCGATCTCTCCACCCTCGCCGACTGGCTCGCACTGACCGGCTACTGTCTGCTGGCCACACTCAGCCTCATCGTCATGGAGATGTACGTCGTCTGGGCGCCCACGGTCGCGAACGCCCGTTTGAACGCCCTGCGGAGTTGGCTCGCGCAGCACCAGGAGCAGCTGATCGTCACACTCGCCCTGCTCCTCGGCCTGTGGCTGACGGCCCGCAGCATCGCCGAGCTGGTCGCCTGACAGGGACGGCCCCAGCGGCGGCGCGACCCCCGCGGGCATCCCCGGTGGTGGGCTGACCGCCCGGAGTATTTTCTGGGTGGGCTTGGGTCGGCTGACCGTGTTGGCTGTGAGGGTGCGGGCAGCGGTAGCGCGTCGCAGTTTCCATCGCTGGGTCGCCGGTATCCGGTCGCCCGAAGCTGCGGCTCCGGCACCGTGATCAGTAGCCGGTGCCGCGCTTGATCTGGGTCCGCTCGTTCCCATGGGCCGCACCCTTGTCGTCCAACGTGCGACACGCGTCGGCAATGTCCTGGCTCAGGCGATCGATCTGCTCGCGGCTCAGCGTTTCCTTGACCAGGGCGCGCAGGACCTTCACCCGCTCCGCGTTGGGCGGGAGCGTGTATGCCGGCACCATCCAGCCCCGCTCGGCCGAGAGCTGCCAGGCGATGTCGGACTCGTCGTAGGCGTGCTTGCCGACGAGACGGAAAGCGACCAGCGGCAGCTGCTCGAGGTCACTCCCGATCACTTCGAAGCGGTCGCTGCTCCGCAGCTGGTCTGCCAGAGCGCGGGCGTTCTCCTGCATCATCTTCATGACGTAGGTGTAGCCCTGGCGACCGAGCCGCACGAAGTTGTAGTACTGCGCGAGCACCATCGACGCACCTGTAGAGAAGTTCAGCGTGAACGTCGCGTCGGTCTTGCCCAGATAGTTCTCGTAGAACACGAGGTCCTTGGCCAGGTCGGACTCCTCGCGGAAGACCAGCCAACCGATGCCGGGGTAGACCAGGCCGTACTTGTGACCCGAGACATTGATCGAACGGACCTGCTCGAGCCGGAAGTCCCATTTCGAGTCCGGGTAGAGGAAGGGCCACACGAAGGCGCCGCTGGCGCCGTCGACGTGAATCGGGATGTCGAGGTCCCGCTCTTGACGGACGTCCCGCAGGAGCTTGTCGATCCCGACGACATCATCCTTGTGGCCGGTGAACGTGGTGCCGAGGACGGCGACGACGCCGATCGTGTTCTCGTCGAGGAGGGACTCCACGTCCTCCGGACCGATCGTGTACTTACCCTCGGCAAGCGGCACGATCCGCGGCTCGACGTCGAAGTAACGGCAGAACTTCTCCCACACGACGTGGACGTCTCCCCCGAAAACCAAATTGGGCCGGTCGATCGACAGGCCGGCTGCCTGGCGGCGCTCGCGCCACTTCCACTTCAGCGACAGCGCACCGAGCATGATCGCCTCGGATGAGCCCTGAGTCCGGCATCCCGTCGTCCTGCCCGGCGCGTGGAAAAGGTCGGCGAGCATGCGCACGCAACGCTGCTCGATCTCGGCGGAAATGGGGTACTCCGCATGGTCGATGAAATTGCGATGGAGGTTCTCGGCGATCAGCCGTTGCGCCTCCGGCTCCATCCAAGTGGTGACAAACGTGGCGAGGTTGCGCTGCGGGTCGCCCTCCATGGCGAGATCCACATCCACGAGTCTCATTGCGTCCGTCGCGGCCATACCTTCCTCGGGGAAGGTCTCCGAGGGAGCGGGCACCGTCAGGAATCGGTTACCGAAAAGAGCCCAATCATCACGTTTAGTCATGCGGTGATTCAAACAGCTCCGGAGCCAGCCGCGGGCGAGAGACACACCGAGACGGAACTGCACGCCGGTCCACGAACGGCGCTGGCCGCCCTCATTCGAGAGCGAGACCCGAGCCGCTTGACGGCATAGCAGCACGAGGTGTCTACCGCCTCGCCCAGACCAAAGCCCGGGCCGAAGAATCCCGCACCGGCACAGCCAGGGGCCACAGGTGTGCCTGCGGCGAGCCGCGGCGGCAAAGGCCACCAGCAACTATGTCTTCCCGGCGGGCGAGTCAGGTTGGGAATCCGGGTCCCTGATGGAGGGCTCCCCTTCATGCCCGCAGGCCCTCAGCGCGGTAGCCCAGCCGGATGACAAGCCGGGCCGAAATGCGGTGGCGGGGCGCGCCGGTGCGTTCCGTCACCGGGGCCGGGTGCTTTCGTCGGTGCCGGGCATGCCGCCACCTCCGCGCCCGCCCTGTTGGGCCGGTCGACGCTCGACCTTTCCTCATATGTGTCGCCCGATCCCCGCGGCACGTCCGTCGGTATGGGGGACAGCGGGCATCGCCGTCGAATCACCGAAAGAGAGATCGTCGTGGCAGGAAGTGTCAGCGAGAACCGCGGAACGGTGTACGCGCAGCTTCTCAGGGGTCAGAAAGCGCTGGTGACCGGTGCCAACTCGGGGATCGGCAAGGCGACTGCCATTGCCCTGGGCCGGGCCGGAGCAGACGTCGTGGTGAATTACGTCGTCGGGGCGGACGAGGCCGAGAAGGTCGTGGCGGAGATCGAGGGCTTCGGAGTCCGCGCCTATGCCCACGAGGCCGATGTGTCCGACGAGGACCAAGTGGTCGCCATGGTCGCGCGGATGGTGAAGGAGTTCGGCACCATCGACATCATGGTGGCCAACGCCGGCCTTCAAAGGGACTCGGCCGTGACGGAGATGACGCTCCAACAGTGGCAGAAGGTCATCGACGTCAACCTGACCGGACAGTTCCTCTGTGCGCGGGAAGCCGCCAAGGAGTTCGTACGGCGCGGTGTCGTTCCGGAGGTTTCCCGGGCGGCGGGGAAGATCATCTGTATGAGCTCGATCCATCAGATCATCCCTTGGGCGGGCCACGTCAACTACGCCTCTTCCAAGGGGGGCGTGGGCATGCTGATGCAGACCCTCGCCCAGGAGCTGGCTCCTCACGGGATCAGGGTCAACGCGGTTGCGCCCGGAGCCATCCGCACGCCGATCAACCGCGATGCCTGGTCGACCCCTGAGGCCGAGTCGGAGCTCCTGAAGCTGATCCCGTACCGCCGCGTGGGCGACCCGGACGACATCGCCGACGCCGTCGTCGCCATGGCATCCGACCTGCTCGACTACGTCGTGGGCAGCACGCTTTTCGTCGACGGTGGAATGACGCTGTTTCCCGGCTTCGCCACGGGAGGCTGAGCGCCGGTGGAGGAGATGTCACCCCCCGCCGGGTGGTGATCCTCGGCGGGGGGTTCGCCGGGCTGTTCGCCGCTCGGGCCCTGCGGCGGTCACCGGTTGCGGTGTCCGAGGTCGACCGTCGTGCCCGCCACCTCTTCCAGCCGCTGCTCTACCAGTGCGCCGCCGGATTCCTGTCGGAGGGCAGATCGCGCAACCGCTGCGCGGTCCTGCGACGCCACCACCGCCGGCAGCCGGGCAGCCAAAGCCGCGGGGGACAACTTGTAGGGAGGTGAAGGATACGCGTCAGTCAGGCGAGGAGCCTGCGCTTCTGCTCCTCGAACTCAGCCTCGGTGATGACGCCTTGTGACTTGAGCTCGCCGAGCTGTTTGAGTTGGTCGAGCATGCTGCCCATGTCGTCGGCCGGCGCCGCGGACTGCTGCGGCTGTGGCTGTGGCTGCGCAGAGTGGACGGGCTGTGACTGGGGTTCCTGGTAGCCCTGCTGGGCGGCCCACCGGCCCTGCTGACGGCGCGTCACGCGGTTGGACACGGCGGTCGCCGTTCCCGCGACGGCGGCAGTGCGGGCGATTCCGCGAAGAAGACCTGGCATGGCGATCCTTTCCCGCTCGGAATCGGTGAATGACTCACCGAGCCGGAGCACACTACGCCTCCATTGCACCATTGCTCGGATTCCGCTGCACCTCGGCGGGATCCGATCCGATGTAATTCCCGCCGATCTGCCGGACGCTGTGACTCGTGGCACGCTGGAAGCGTGTGCGTCGTCGGCGATTCCGTCCGGCGATGAGACCCAGCCAACAGGAGCTCGAAATGGCCACGCACAGTGCAGGAATGCGGCGAACCCACACAGGTCGGGGAATGGCTGTAACCGGCTGGACGGCATTCGCCGGGGTCATGATGGTCTTCGGCGGCATTATGGCGATATTCCAGGGGATAGCCGCAATAGCGGACGACGATCTGTTGGTCACGACCCGTAATTACACCTTCCAGTGGAGCCTCACCGGCTGGGGCTGGATGCATCTCATCATCGGCATCGTCGTGACGCTGGCGGGCTTCGCCCTGTTCAGCGGGAAGCTGTGGGCCCGAATGGTCGGCGTCGCCGTGGCAGGGCTGTCGATGCTCGCCAACTTCGCGTGGCTCCCCTGGTACCCGTTCTGGGCCATCACGCTGATCGTCATTGACGGCTTCGTCATCTGGGCCCTGTGCGCCCGCACGGCCAGCGACGCCTAGTCCGACGGACCGACGGACCGACGGGGGACGTGGACTCGTGCGGTGACCCGCCGGCGCGTTCGTCGTGGAACGGATCCCGCGTTGAATCCCGGGTGACGGGGATTGCGACAGGGGTATCAGTGGAGACCAGCGGCAGTGACGGCACTGCCCGCCGACGGACTCGGCCTGCCGTTCCTGGAGGGCGTCGCACTCCATCCCGTCCGCAACGTAGCCAAGATGAGCGCCGGGCATGCCCTGGACGACATGGACCGCAAGCCGTGGCTGCACACCCTGGCCGACCGCATCCGCGAGTCCGCCGAGTCCGGCCGGGGGCTGGTCGTGGCATGCTCGACGCTCAAGCGCCGCTACCGTGACGAGCTGCGGTCCGCCGCGACCGAGGTCGGGTGCCTGTACCTGGCCGTGAACCGGGACATTGTCCGGGGCCGCGTGGCCGGGCGCGCCGGGCACTTCATGCCCGCCGGGCTGGTCGACGCGCAGTTCGACGAACCTGGAGCCGCTGGAGCCGGACGAGCCAGGAGGCACCATCGACGCCACGGAGGACCTCCAGGTCACCCTCTCGCGGGCCCGTGACGCCGTCGGCGACCTTCGGCGGCCGTACAGCGTCCTGAGGCGGCGCGCCCAGGATGCCACCCACCGGGTCGATCAGCGACCTCTCCCGGACGAGGATCCACTGGACGCGGTCAGTGGGGCGTACGAACTTGAGCAGCGGACCCACGACCGTCGGCCCGGACACCACCAAGATCTGACAGCTACGTGACAAGTACAGTGGAGCCACAGCAGGCGCACCACGACCCCGCCGGGTGTGGGCGGCAGAGCGGCGCATATCGAGTCCCAGCCCCGCGTCGTACAAAATGACAGCGACAGCCAGTGCGACGAGCGGCGAGAAGGTGCTGCCCGCAGCCGCTCGGGGTGTCGTCCGTCAGAGCGCCGGCGGTGAAACCGACCGGCAGCAGGACGACCAGCGCAGGATCCGCGGCCGACTGGGGCCAGCACCTGTGAGCCCACCGCCAGTACCACGATCAGACCGAGGCCCGTGAGCACCCGGTCGGTCATCACCGCGGTGCCTTCCGCATGTCGGCCGACCGGTCCGCCTCCGTCTGGGGACGCAGCTGTCCGTCGACTTCACGCCTCACGTCACGACGCGGATTCGGCCGCTTCGAGTGAGGCGAGGACGTCCTGTACGGGGAGCCGACCGGAGGCGACCAACTGAGCTCCGCCACGTCGCAGGGCGGCGGCGAAGGGCGCGGCCCACACGTTCTCGTAGATCAGCAGGCCGGCGGAGTTGCCGGGCTCCACGGCCGCAGCGGCCTCCTCGAGGTCGTCCTGACCCAGCAGACCGGAGTGGACTCCCTCGAAGACGGCGAGGTCGAGTTCGCCGTCACCGGTGAGATCGGCGATCTCCAGGGCGGTCACCGAGCCGTCCTCTTCCTTCCTGATGAACACCAGGTCGAGGATCCGGATGAGGCCGCGGTCCACCAGATCGACCAGCAGCGGGAAGCCCTCGCCTGTCATTCGGTTGCCGGGGAATTCCACCACCAAGTAGTCGATGGGTCCCATCTCGTCGATCTTCTCGCTCACGGCGGTCACCTCTGGTGCTCGTGGGCCCCTGAACGCCATTGCATCACCGGACACCGGTCGTCGCACCCGGACGCAGGTCACCCCGCCGGCCCTCCCGCCTCGCTCGACGACCCTCGCCGGGATCTCCTCGAAGGCATGACAGGCAGCGACTCGCCCCCACCGGAGCCGGAGCGCCCCCGTGCGGCTCCACCCGACGATCAGCGCCGTTCACCGCAGCAAGGCAATGAACTGGACGAACTCCGCCGCCGAGTCAGCGAGTTGGAGAGCGTCCGGCACGAGCCGAGGCACCGGATCCGGTCGCTGGGCTCGGTCCTGCTGATCATCCTGGCGTCGGTGCTGGCGCTGCTGGCCGTGGTCGCGGTCTGGGCGAACAGCATCGTCCGGGACACCGACCGGTACGTCGCGACCATGGCCCCGCTGGCCTCCGATCCCGACGTCCAGCAGGCGGTCACCACCCGCGTCACCAACGTCGTGCTGCAGCGGATCGACGTGGACGCTCTGGTCGCGGAGCTGAGCCGGGCGGCGGCGCAGGAGGGCGTGCCGCCCAGGGCCGCGAGCCTCATCGGCGGCCTGAGCGGTCCCATCGAGAACGGTCTCAAGGAGCTGGTGAGCTCCACCGTGAGGCGGGTGGTCTCCAGCAGCGCCTTCGAGACGGCCTGGACGAACGCCAACCGTCGGGCCCACACGGCAGTGGACAAGGCGCTGACGGGCTCGGCCGACGCCGTGGTGTCGCTGAAGGACGATCAGGTCGCCATCGACGTCGGCCCCATCGTGGCCCAGGTGAAGGACCGACTGGTCAGCTCGGGTTTCGGGGCGGCCGCGAAGATCCCGGACGTCCACACGGACTTCGTCGTGGTCCACGGGAAGGACGTCGGCAAGATCAAGTCGTATCTGAGGGTGCTGCAGATCATCGGCAACTGGCTGCCCGTCATCGCGGTGCTGATCGCCGCCGCGGGCGTATTCCTGGCGTCCCATCGCCGGCGGGCGCTGATCGGGGCCGCGCTCGGGGTGTTCGCCGCCATGGTGGTACTGGGGGTGTGCCTCACTGTCTTCCGTACGGTGTATCTGGACCATCTGCCGCCGGGAACGAACGCGGGTGCCGCGGGCGCCGTCTACGACGCGCTGGTGAGGTTCCTGCGCGCCGGGGTGCGGGCGGTCGGGGCGCTGGCCCTGGTCACGGCCTTCGGGGCCTTCTTCGTCGGCCCGTCCCGAGCCGCCGTGTTCACCCGTCACTTCTGCAGCCGGGGCATCGGCGCGGGGCGCGACGTGGCCGCCTCGGCCGGGCTGCGCCTGGGCGCGGTCGGCCGGTTCGTGCACCGCTTCAAGAGGTGGATCGGGGCCGCGATCCTGGTGGTGGCCGCGATCGTCCTGTTCGTCTGGAGCTATCCGACCATGATGGTCGTGATCTGGACGGCGGTGATCGTGCTGGTGGCCTTCGCCATCCGCGAGTTCCTGGACACGGCGCCCGCGTGACACCCTGTCAGCCCGGTGGTGTCCGGTATGCCGCGTGCTCGTCCTGGCGCTTGCGCACGCGGCGCCAGATCGCCCGCTGGCATTTGCGGGCGGCGGTGCCGACCGCGATCAGGATGCCGATGTTGAGGAGCAGTTGCAGCAGCGAGCCCCGCGCCTCGGCCCAGCTGGCGAAAGCGCACGAGACACCGATCTCGGCCTCCGCCGGAATGGTGGCGACCGAGATGGAGACACCGAGCAGCGCGCTGGTACGGGCCTCCGTCAGGACACGATGCCGACGCTCGCCGCCAGCACGGCGACCGCCACCGAGAAGAAGTTCGGCGTGTCGATCAGGTTCGACACCGGCCTGATCACCAGGTCGAACGCCCGCGGCTGCAGGCCGAAGCCCCGGACCAGGAGACCGAAGAGGAGGGCGGCGGCGACGGCCAGCAGGAACCCGACGAGCAGGGCGGCGAGTCCCCGCCGCATCCGGTGCCCCGCGCGCCGGTCGATGCCGAACGCGATGCTGGGGATCGCCCCGTACTCCGGTCCGACGACCATCGCTGCGACGATGAGGACCTGGGGGTACGTGATGATGCCCACCGCGGTGATGAGGCCGGCGATCACCAGGAACGGGCAACAGCTGGGCGGATAGAGGCCCTCGGCCCGGATCCGGCCTTCACCTGCTCCCACACCGGCGCCTGCAGCCGGGCCCCGACTTCTCCGTCCCGCCCCTGGCCGCGCGGTCGGAGAAGGCGAAGTCGACCGGCGCCAGGACGATGGATCCGCGGTGCTCGAGTTCCAGATCTCGCAAGCCCCTGAGCACCTCGTTCGCGGCCCCGGTCAGCACGTCACATGCGATGGAGTCGCCGTCGGGGTTGCGGACGCGGTCCGGGTGCAGGACGAGATTGAGGACACCCGGCTCGGTGCCGAGCCGTGCGATCGCCTGGTCCCTGAGGTCCGGTGGGGACACCGCCCGGAGGTGCAGTATGTCCGTCGCAACCTCCGAGACTTTGGTCGCCGTCCATTGGCGCCGTGGCACCGGGCTCTGGCCAATCGGGACGACCCGCGCCGCCGGCTCAGCGCGCGAGATCCGGGCCCCTGCCAGATGGTGGGAGCATGCCGACCTCCGACCAGCTCAGCGAGGCGGATTTCCGGTCGCTGTACCGGCGGCTGCGGAGCACGGCCCCCGGTGCGGCGTCACACCGGGGCGCCCTGGACACCCTCACCTCCGAGCGGGTGCTGGCCGCCATCCGCGAGGTGCGTTCGGGCCGTACGATCTCGCTGGCCGCCCCGGCGAACACCCTCGCCGGGCCTGACGACACCGGAGCCCGCCGAGCACCGGCTCACCTCTCCGGCGGGCGGCGTTCCGGGACCGGGCGAGGGCCTGGACTTCGCCCGGGACCGCTTCGCCATGGACATCCACAGCGATGTCAACAGCCACCTCGACGCCCTGTGCCACGTCATCCACAACGGCACTCTGCACGGCGGCGTCCCGGCTGCCGACGCCCTTTCGCCCGACGGGGCGAGCACCCTGTCACTCGACCTGGCCCGGGACGGCATCGTGGGACGCGGCGTGCTGCTGGACATCCCGGGACTGCACGGCCTGCCCTGGCTCGAACCCGGATCCCACCTCACCGTGGAAGACCTCGCCGCCGCCGAGGCCCGGCAGGGTGTCCGAGTCGGCCCCGGCGACATCCTGCTCGTACGAGTCGGACACCGGCGGCGCCGCGAGGAGCGAGGCCGTGGGACGCTGCCCGCGCACGAGCCGGGCTGCATCCGGCCGCCCTGGAGTTCCTGGCCGAGCGGGAAGTGGCGGTGCTCGGCAGCGACGGCAACAAAGACACGGCGCCCAGCACCACACAGGGCGGGGCCTTCCCCGTGCACGTCCTCGCCGTGCACGCCATGGGGCTGCACCTTCTGGACTACGTGCGATTCGAGGACCTCGCACCGATCTGCGTACGAGAAGGGCGCTGGTCGTTCCTGTGTGTGATCGCGCCGCTGCGGCTGCCTTCCGCGACCGGCTCCCCGGTCAATCCGCTCGCTGTGCTGTGAGACCCCGGCCCGGCGAAGTCGACTGCGGTTCGACAGCGCCCTGAAGGTGCGCGGAGAACTGCGCGACCAGCCAGGACGGTGCCGCAGGCGACCGACGGATCATCGCGGCCCCGCAGCGGAGCCGCATATCGACTCAGCCGACGGAGCGCTCAGCGCTCAGGACGTCAACTGATCGACGCTCCCGCCCACCAGATACGGCCCAACACCAGCGACCCGCCGGTGAGCGCCTGGTCCTGGGTAAGCCCGTATCCAGGCGCGCAGCTGTCCCAGCCGTACGCGGGGCGAACATAAGGATCTCCAACGCCGGCAGGCAGTAGCCGAACAGGGCCACGTAGGAGGAGGTGTGGGACAGGCCGGCGTTCACCAGCGCCAGCCCCGCCGCGTCGGAGGGCTTGGGCGGTGGCCGGACCGGTGGCGGTGTACGCCGTACCGGACCAGACCCACGCCGTTGGCGAGCCTCACAGCGAGCGAGACTGTAGGGCGGGGAATTGGGAGCCGGAGGCTCACCCCCGGTGGTGGGCCGCACCGCCGCGAGATGAGGCAAGCCAGGCGAGGAGGAACGCCAGCCCTCTTCCCGATCCAGCCACCGGGCCGGCGGCACCGCCGCCCATACGACCCCGCCACGCGCGCGCCACGGGCCGCGCGGCGGCACGATGGCACCGTGGCCAGGCGGTCGACTTGTGGCTGTGCGGTGAGGGTCTACCCGCCGCGCAAAACCGCGTCGCTCTCGACCGGGACCGCGGCCATCCAGCTGGCCCTGGACGAAAACAACATCGCCGGGACGGAGCGTCTGCGGCACAAGCTCAGGGGATACTCGGCCGCCACTTTGGGATGCACGAACACCATCTGCTGCCGCACATCATCTACCTGCACACACCAGCCGGGCACCGTCCGCTTCGGCAGCACCCCCGCAAGCTCCGCGCTCGACGTCAACTGCCAGGCGACGACTCTCTACGACGCGCTCGACCGGCTGGCGACTCGCTGAACGCGGGGATCCGCGGGCCCTGCGGCAACAGTTCGGTCAGGACGAAGGAGCCGACCGCCGCCAGCACCACGACCGGGACCGTGTCCACGTTGCCCAGCAGGAGGACGACCAGCACCACGCTGCTGACGGGCAGCCGCAGGGCCGCGGTGGCCGACGCCGCCATCCCGGCCGCCATGGCCGGCACCAGGCCGAAGCCGGGCAGCGGCGCCAGCAGGGCGCCGATCGCCCCGCCGAAGAACAGCGCGGGGAAGACGGGCCCGCCTCGCAGACTTCCCATGCAGAGCGTGTACGCGACGCCTTTGAACACCAGCACCGCGATGAGCGCGCCCACCGACCAGGCATGCGGATCCGAGGCCAGCCGGCCCAGGGTGACCTGCCCGGACAGGGCGACCTCAGCCGGCGAACGGCCGGTGGCGACCGTGTAGAGCGCGATGCAGCCGGCCGCCCCGAGCGCGCAGAGGGTGGTGTTGCGCACCGTCCGTGACGACACGAAGCCGGCCGTGAACCGCCCGCCCACGAAGGCCCAGTGGATGAAGAGCGCGATGGCCGGCGCCATCAGCAGCCCCCACAGCACGTCCCCGGCGTCGAGCGGCGGCGCCTTGGGCAGACCGACGTTCAAACTCATGGTCTGCAAGCCGGTCCAGCGGCCGAAACCGGTGAACACCAACGCCCCGATTCCGCTGGACAGCATGGCGGGCAGCATCACCGCGAAGAGCTGCGGCCCACCCACTCCCGCCACCTCCATCAGGAGCACCGCGCCCACCACCGGGTTCCCGAAGAGCGCCGAGATCGCCGCCGCGGAGCCGGCCGCGCCGAGCAATGCCGTGCTCGCCTCGGTCTGAGGTGCCCGTACGAGACCCGCGAAGAGCAGAGCGAGGCCGGTACCCAGAGCCATCAGGGGCCCCTCGGGTCCCAGCGCGGCACCGAGCGGCAGGCTGAACAGAGCGGCGAGGAGGACACCCGGCAGCGACTTCCTCGTGATGCCGCCCGCGTGCAGGCCGCCCGCCGGGATGTGACCGCCCAGCCCCGGGAGCCGCGTGACGATCAGGCCGACGGCCACACCGGCCACCAGCAGCAGCGGGAACCCCCACCACCAGGGAGCCTGCTTCCAGCCCAGATCCCTGGGCCAGTCCGTCCAGACCAGCTGTTCCAGCTCGTGCATCGCCACGAGGAACCAGAACGCGACCAGAGACACCGGAACACCGATGAGCCCGCAGAACACCAGCGCCTTGCGGTACTCGGGCCGACGCAGCATGTTCTGCAGCTGGTCGGCCTCCTGGGGCTGATTTCCCGGCGCGGACCCGGCCGCATCTGCTTTCGTGCCAGCGATGGGGCCCTCCGGAGGTCGCGACATAACAGGTGATTCAACCTATAACGGAAGGAGGCTACCCAATCCGTCACTCATCGCCGAAAGCCGCACCGCCGGGGTCAGTGGAGAATCTTCCCCTCGCGCACTTGGACGGCCCCAGCCACGAGATCCGGCTGTCGGTCGACCACCGCGACGAGCCCGTGGCCGAGCGGACCCGCATCATCAACCGGCTGCGCCGGCACCAGCACGAACTCGGCCCCGCTCGCGACCCACCCGCGCGGAGCCCGATCCACCCCCGTACACCAGCTCTCCTCCAGGACTTCCCCGACCGGCAGGACAGATTCGTCGCCGAGCCCGCACGCAGCCACCCGCATCGCTGCACGAGGACGACCGCAACATCCTGACCTGCACGGTACTGAGCCGCGGCGGAGGAGTCCCGGCCCAGAGTCCCGGTCCACCGCCTCGGACCATGCGTATCGACTACGGTGTCGTCGCCCGCTGCGGCAGTGGCGAGCCCCTGCTCGCCCCGGAACTCACCCGCCTTGCCATGGCCCACGGGTATGTGCAGGAGCCTGCATCGTGGCGAACCCATCGACGCCATGGCCGGCACCCTCGCCGACCGGCACGACCTGCTGCGCCTGGTGTTCCGGCGGTCGTCCGGTGTCCGCCGACCGCAGTGGCCCGAGGCGGCCACTGGCTGGCCATGCGCCGTCCGGGCCCCCTGGATATCGTGGGCAACAAGGTAAAACGCCAAAACGCATCGTCGATGAGTGCGCGGTCGACGATGGAACGGATGGCAACCATGACCGCATCGACTATCGCCCCACAGGACGCCCACCCCGCGCGGCTCGGTGCCCCGGGCGCGGACGCGAAGACGGCAAGTGGGGCGGCTGAGCGCGCTGTTACCCGCAACGCAGTGAGTCTCGACGTGTTCGGCGCTCGTGTTGAACTGCCCCCTCCCGAGCAGCTCGCCTTTCTGGCCGGCGTTGGCGTACTGGCCGCCGTGGAGATCATCGAATGGCCGGTGGCGTTGGTCCTGGCGGTCGGACACCAGCTCGCCCACAGCCATCACGGCCGGGTGCTGCGCGAGTTCGGTGAAGCGCTGGAAGAAGCCTGAGGCTGCCCCCTCACGTGGCCGCCGCCGGTGTCCCCAAGGCGGCGATGCCCAGTACTGCTTGCCTCCTACACGCCGCTGCCCGCAGGTCGTGTCCGCCGCCCACGGTATCGGCGTGCGCCTTCGGGCTGGAACCTCCCGGCGACGAGCACCTGTAACGGCCGGTCTCGTATTCGCGCGCACCGCGACCTCAACGGACGACAGCAACAGGAGAAGCAATGGACAGCTACGTGAACCTGGCCTACGACTACCCGGTCCTGGGAGCTTTCTGGACGGTCATGTGGATCTTCCTGTGGGTGATGTGGATCTTCCTGCTCTTCCGCGTCATCGTCGACATCTTCCGCGACGACTCCCTGGGCGGAGCAGCCAAGACGGGCTGGCTCGTCTTCACGATCGTCCTTCCGTTCCTGGGCGTCTTCGTCTACGTCATGGCCCGGGGCAAGGACATGGGCAAGCGTGAGCAGGCGCACGTCAAGGCCCAGCTGGACGAGACGAACCGGTACATACGCGAGGCCGTGGGCGCCACCGGCCCCGCCAGCGAGGCAGAACAACTCGCCAAGCTCTCGGAGATCCGGGCCAGGGGCGACATCTCCGACGAGGAGTTCCGCCGGGCAAAGGAGAAGGTCCTCCACTGAGGCCCATACGGTTCCAGGGAAGAATGACAGTGCGCTCGCGCGCGTGGCTCGTGCCATTCACGGCACGCCCCTGCTGCGCCGCCTCCGCCACCCGGCAGGAGCGGGAGGCCCCGTTCCGATGAAGGGTCAGGACGGCCTGGACGAGTTCGGTGATCTGGGTGGTCGAGCATCGTAGTTTGCGGAGGGTCGCCCGGACTTGAGGGTGGCGATGGCCTGCGCGACGAGGGGCCGGATCTTTGCGTGGGACCGGTTCACCGCCTTCTGGCCTGGGGACAGGGGCTCCCACGCTCCCCAGCGAGGCGGCCGGCCCAGCTCGGTGACGTACGGGGCGTACAGAGGGCCCCCGTACGCCGTCGTCGGCGCGCCATCGTGCTCAACCGCAGAGGCGACTGGCCGCTCTGGGAGCTCCACAGCGTGGACGGACTGGCCGCGCGGAGTGTTGAGGGCGGTGAGACCCCGTGAGCGCCCGGTGGCGGTTCAATGTCTCCCTTCGCAGACGTTGAACCGCCAACAGGACCCCCGGGCGCTGCGGACGCATAGTGAGGAGTGGCCGTGCGGCGTCCGTCCGCGCATTTCTGGCCGCTACCAGGCGTCCGTGAGGAGGCCCCCTCATGCCGTACACCCGCATCCAAGGCGAATTCCGGATCGTGGGGACGAGCCCCGACGGGGACACGGTCCGGTTCTACCCGGACGACCCGGCGGTGTGGGACACGATCCCCGGCCCGGTTCCCATTCAGATCCGCGGCCCGGGCGGAGCCAATCTGCGCTTGGAGGGCATCGACGCCCTGGAGACGCACTTCGATCCCCCCTTCGTCGGCGGGGGCGTGCTGCACCAGCCCAAGGCGCAGGCCGAAGGGGCGGCTGCCGAACTGCTGCGCCTCCTCGGGTTCGACCCCGTACAGCGCACTCCGAGCGGGAAGGTCAAGGCCCCCACCAACCCCGCCGCCGTCCGCGGATACGTCCTGACCCGCGGCGGTGACCCGCTCGGCCGCTGCATCGCCTTCACCGGGCCCGGAGCAGGACCTGACGCCGATGCGGACGGCAACGTCTTCTTCACGCCGGCCATGCTGCACGAGACCGTCAACCACGAGCTGCTCGCCAAGGGCTTCGTCTACCCGACCTTCTACCGGGCCCTCTTCCCCGACCTGCGCAACGACATGACCGCGACCGCGCACAAGGCCCAGGCCGACAGCGAGGGTCTGTGGCCGCTCGACAAGACTCAGAAGCCCACGGTGGTCGTGGGCCCTCCGGAGGTCAGCAAGGACGTCATCCTGCCCAAGTTCTACCGGCGGCTCGGCGAGTACGTGCTGCTGAACGACGGAGACCCCGACCTCGGCGGTTTCGTGGTGTTCCTGCGTCGCAAGGCCGACACGTTCACCATCCTTTCCACCGGGCACACCAGCACCGGCCTGGACCTCATCATCGAGGTCAACGACAGCAAGGTCCGCTGGACCCACGACATCGAGGACATCGTCTTCGACAACTGAGTCCGCGGACCGAGTGAACCCGCAGACCGGGCGAGCCTGTGCACCGGCGGGAAGGAGACATCCGGAACGTTGGTTGCGGATGGAGATAGACAAGCGGCTCGCCTCGGTTTGCCGGTCACCGTCCCCAGCTCCCGGCGGCCCTCAGCCGAGTCGAGCGAAACGACCGTGCCGAGAGACCTCGCCGGTTACGGCGGGCCCTGGGCAGAGCGTCAGGTGCGGTGGCGGATGACGACATCAACCAGCCGTAGGTCCGCTCCACCGCCCAGCGTTTCGGTATCGAGTTTGCGGTAGCCGCCGTCTCCCCAGGTCTTGCGGATCGTGGGGTCGTCGGCGGTGACCCGGTTGAGAAGGCGGGCGCCGGCCACGGAGTGCTGGACGCCGACCGCGGTGACCAGGACCGCGAGCAGGAGGCCGGTTCCTCAGATCCGAAGATTCGTCACGAGCCTTCTGTTCGCCTCCGGGGGGCGACCCGCACTCCGGCCGGCCGCGCAGAGTCAGCGGCGTACGCGTTCATCCCTGCCAGGACGGCTTGGACGAGGCTTGTGATGCGGGGTGGTGCTGCACCGGAGTTTGCGCAGGAGCCGCCAGGTCTTGAGGGTGGCGATAGCGGGTTCGACCGGGGCTCGGATCTTGGCCTGCGAGCGGTTCACGGTCTGCTGCCCCTCGGACAGGGTCTCCCAGCGGCCTCGGTACGGCACGCGGACAGCCGTCCAGCGCCCTGATAGCCCTTGTCCGCCCAGCAGTGGATTTTTGCTGAGACGAGGGCGTCGAGTCGACGCCTCTCGGACGGCTTGTTCGAGCGTGGGTGCCAGGGCGGCCAAGAGGTCGACGGCTTCGGTGATGTACCGGTAGGCCGTGGTCGTGCCGATGGCGAACAACCCGGCTACGAGCTGGGCGTAGGGATGCCCGTTGCGCAGGTGGGTCCAGGCCGGACCGGTAAACAAGCACGTGAAGCCTCTGGTGGCACAGGTGATCTTGGTCGTGAACCTGCCTACCAGGGGCTTCACACGTCTGTCACGCCAACTGCCGCACTCGCTCAGTAGATTGAAAAGGGCTCCATGCATGACGGCACCGTGACTCTGGACGCCCATGGCGAGGCGACGGTCGCTTGAACGCAGAGGAGGACAAACCACCTACCTGAGGAGCGCGGCGATTTCCTCGCTCCGGACGTGCAGGGTGAGCCTCTGAAAGGCAACTGAGACCCGCTCGCTCGTTGTGGTCCTGGTCGGCAGCGATTCCGTGTCGACTTCGGGGAGCCGATGCTGGTCCGACATCGCGACCGTGGTGATGAACGAGGAGGCCCTCGGGGTCTTCGTGGCGAACGCTGCCCCGGCCTCGGTGTCCGTCGCGGGGCTCCGACCGTCGCTTCGGCCGGCCACATCCTCCTGCTGTGGCCCGGCGAAGCAGGTGCCTGGGCCGGACCTGCCGGTGCGGCACCCGCGGCACGACGGCCGTTCGGCGTTCCCGAACGGCCGGATTCGTACCGAGGCGGGAAACGTCACCCCATGCCGACCGCGTGCCCGATCGAGGCGGCGACCTTTGGGTGGGCGAGGTACTCCTCGATGTCGTGCGCCCGATCCCGGGAGTTGGCGACGGCCAGCTCGGTGAGTTCGCCCTTCCAGTCGTCCGCGAGCGGGCACCCGATGGCGACGCCGTCGGTGGGGCACCAGACGTTCACCCAGTGGGCCACCCGATCGGGACGCTTTGGGCCGCCGACGAGGAGCCGGCGGTACACGGTGTCCAGCCCGAGCGGGCTGCCCGCGGTGACCAGCAGCGTGACGTCCAGTTCCGGAGTGAGTCGGCTGATGAGGTCCATGCCGACTACGGTGCCGAGGCTGTGCGTCACCAGGACGAGCTCGCCGGAAGTCGGCATGGTGGCGAGCACGGTGTCCAGGACCGCATCCCGGACGCCTGGGTCTGCGAGGTACGCCGCGACATCGCGGAGTGTCGAGGCGATGATCCACTCGTCCACGTCGGACTTGGCGGCCAGCCAGCTCAGCTGCCGCTGCAGGGCCCCGACGAGAGCATCTCCGAAGGCTTCGGTGGCCAGTAGGTCCTCTCGCGGCATCCCCGCGTTCCCCGCAGCCTCGGCGATGAGCTCTTCGTAGGTGTTCCTGGCCGGACCGGCGGGGGCACATGCTTCCGCCACTCGGTCGGCCGTCATCTCTTCGAACGAGCGGGGAACGGATTCGTGTTGCTGGATAGCCCGCATAAGCTCGTCACCGTAGTACGGGAACCATACGTCCGCCGGGTCGATCGGTGTGATCCCGGCACGTGTGAGCCCGTGGTTGAGCCCCGCGGACCAACCCCGGCGGAGCACCTCCGGGTCTTTCCCCTGCTGGCTCCTGCCGTGCAGGAAAACGAGACGCCGGTTGCCGCCGAAGGCTGTGTCCCTGGCACGGAGGCCGACACGTGTGACAGTGGCTTCGTGTGAGGGCCGTGGTGCGGCAGTGTCTGTGGAACCGGGCAGCGACGGTACGGAGACCGGTCGCGGTGCCGTCGTCGCTTCCTGGAGGCCCGCCTCCGGGCCCATCTCGCTCAGCAGGGCCGACAGCGGAGACGGGAGACCGGGCGACACAGATGCCAGGTGTCTGAGGATTGAGCTGATGCGCACGCCTTCGTTCGCCACCCAGGCGATGGCGTCGTCACCGTCGCCAGGCTGCCACACGTCGCCGTCCTTGCGCAGGGTACGGCCCTGTTCGTCCTTCTCCGGCACGCCGCTGTGGTGCAGCGCCACTACTTCCCACTGATCGTTGAAGACGGGCGAGCCCGAGTTTCCCGGCTCAGTGTCGGTCTTGTAGTGCAGGAAGTCGTCCAGCCGCACCTGCAGTGCGTTGTCGCGGACGGCAATTTCCTTGAGCCGGCCCATGGGGTGACCGATGACGTTCACCGGTTCGCCGATGACCAGCTTGCCGACCTGGGCGCTGAGTCTGTTCCACCCGAACACGTCTCCCGGCGGCTGGTCGTCTGCGAGGGGCTGCACCAACACCAGCGCGAAGTCGAGACGCTCGTCCGCAAGGAAGCAGCTGCCGGGATCGAGTTCGAATCGGACCGGCACGGAGGGGGTGTTGTCCAAGGTGACTTGGGCGTCGAACTCGACGACACACTGCTGGGCGGTTGCCTCATCGGGCAGTACGTGGTGATTGGTCATCAGCAAGCGTGGTGAGACCAGGAATCCCGTGCCGGCAGGCAGCTCACGGCCATTCGCCCGGATCGAGAGCCGGGCGACCGTGCGGGCCGCGCGGGCACCGCGTGGCAGGAAGCTCCAGGCCTGCAGCTCTTTGGAGAGGCCGAGGATGCGTTCGTTCGCGGCGGGCGCGTCCAGCGCCTGCTCGCGGATGCTCTCCACTGCCGCCGCGGCGGGCACTCCTTGCCTGTCGAGCAGCCGTGCCGCGCGAGCGGCGATGGCCGCCGGTGAGTCCGGAAACAGCACTCCCGCGTCCAGCTGCCTCTTGATGTGCTGCCGCTCGGTGCTCGTTCTGCGATACCGCTCGGCTGCGGCGTCGGCCTGTTCGAGCCGCTCCGAGCGGGTGCTGCCGGTAACCGCCATGGGAGTCCCACCGTCCTGGTTGTAGTGCACCTGCTCTCCAGGAGGCAGGCTCAGGGCGTGCGGTGCAACAAGGAGGGGGGTAATCGGGTTACGGAGCCCGACGGCCTGCGGCTGGATCGGGCGCCTCATGGCCGCGCACAGACCGGGAGTCTCCCGGGCCGCGCACGGCATTCAGGACAGCCTGGCCCTGGCTGTCGACAAGCCTGGTGAAGACCTGCTGGGCGTAGCCGCGAACGACAGCCCAGGCGATGATCTGTGCCGAACAGTCGAGGGCGGTAGCCCGGGTACGAACTCCCCACGCATCAACAGCAGGCTCAGAACGGCGGTGAGCCCTCCGGTCGACAGCTTCAGCAGGGCCAGGGCCACCGGCACGTTGTACGGGGTCGAAGTGCCCTTGATACGGCCTAGCGAGGCTGCCGCGGCGACGGAGGCGGCTACGACACCGGTGATCTCGACGGCGACGTAGTCCCACGTGAAGGCGACCTCGGCATGGTCCTCGGCAGCGTTGGTCCGGATTTTCTGGCTCCGGGTGGGACAGCCCACGTCAAAGGACTGCAGCTCGGGGTGGACCGGCCGGAAGCACAGGGGCACCAGCCCGGGGGAGAGAATGCAGCCCAACCGACTGGTTGAGCCTTCCTCAGGAGAATTGCCACGCCAGGGCGTAGGGCTGTGCGAACTGGGTGATCCTGTGCGCACGAACGACGACCTCAGCGTCACCGGCGGGGAGACCCTTCCAGCTGACCTGCTCGACATTGTTGACACGGTCGAATCCGGGATTCGTGCCCATGTTGCCGTGGCGTTCCTGGCCGCCCACGCGGACGATCAGGTCCAGGTCGTTCTGCAGGGCCGCACCGGGCGGGTCCGTCCAGACCAGGGTGATCTTCAGGGTGTTGTCCGCTCCTTGCGGCACCGTGACGGGGAACGAGCGCTCCTCGCCCTGATCCAGCTCCTCCTCGTCGGCGAATCCGGCCCGGTCGCCGTCGCTTTGGAGGGCGGTGGACCGTTCGAGGTTGACAAGGCCGAAGCCGGAGTTGTTGTTGGGGGAGGCGCCTGCCTCGCTGGGGTTGTACTGGCCGGGCAGATCCTGTGCGCCGTTGATCAGCATGGCTTTGAGGAGCGCCGCGCTCGGGTTGGGGGTGCCGTTCTTCACCAGGGTCTCGCGTAGTACCGCTACGCACCCCGCGACAAGCGGGGTGGCCATGCTGGTGCCGCTGAGGAAGAAGAAGTCGGAGTCCGAGGAGGTGCCGAAGAGGTTGTCGGGCCCTGCCACGCGCGAGTGGGCCGACAGGATCGACGTGCCGGGGGCGACGACGTCGGGCTTGATACGGCCTTCCTGGGTCGGCCCTCGGCTGCTGAAGGCCGCCATTCCGGCCGGATTGTTCGCCTGCCGGTCGTCACGGATCGGGTTGACGGGAAAGGAGCCGATGTTCAATTGGCCGTATGTGAGGGGGATGTCCGGGCGATTACTTTCACTGGCGCCGATCGTGATGACGTTCTTGGCGCCGGCCTGCCCGCTCACGGATGCCTTGTTGATCTGTCCGTCCCGGTCCCGGTCATGACCGCTGTTTCCTGCAGAGAAACAGATGACGAAGTCCTTGTGGTCCCACACCATTTCGTCGGCCTCGAAGGCACTGGAGTCATACGGCAGACTCGGGCGCTTGGGGCCCCACGAGTTGGTGTGGATCCGTACCCCGTCCTGGAGGAACGGCGGCTCGAAGAGGTCACGCAGATCGGGTGGGATACCACCGAGGTTGCCGTTTTCGTCCAGAAGTGACTGCAGGACCAACTCCGCTTCGGGAGCCGTGCCGGTGACGGCCCCGCCCATCGAGGCCGACGTCCCGTTGCCGAGGACCGATCCCGCGACATGGGTTCCGTGGCCATCGGGGTCATCTGCTCTCTGCGAGAGCGTACGGCCGAGGGCGACCAGCCGCTTGACCCGTCCGCTGAAGGCGGGGTGCACGTCTGCCGTCGAGCCGCGGTCGAAACCGGTGTCTGCGACTGCCACGACTTGCCCCGCGCCCCGGAAGGGCGTCCCATTCAGGGATACCCGGGTATGCATCAGTGTTCCGGCAGTCGTGTTGTGCAGCACCATCTCGGGGACTCCCTCGACGTGGTGTACCTCGTCGAGGGTGGCCAGCGCGGCCAGGCCCGCCTCCTGGACCGTCATACGCACCTTGCGGTGGCCGGACCCGACGTCGCCGGCAGACACGCCGGCGGCTTGGGCGATCCGCTCCTGCACTCCGTCCGATGCCGCGTCGACGTCGGGGTGAAGGACAACGTCGACTGTGTGCGTGCCAGGAGCCGCGGCCTCGAGGGGCTCGGCCAGGTCGGCGATGGCCGGCCGCAGCCGGGACGACCGCAGGGACTGACCGAGCTTGAAGCCCTCGAGGTATACATCGGCCCACGCCACGAAGGGGAGTGTGCGCACGGCCTCCAGGTCCGAGGGCCGGTAACCGCAGAGATACGTGCTCTCCGGAACGTATTCGTGGATCTCCACACCAAGCGCCGCCAGCTGTCCCTTCTCCTCAGCGGTGGGCACATGTGTGGTTTGCACGAGCAGGTAGTTGGAGTGTGAGGCGTCCTCCGAGACCAACGATGCACTGGCGAGCTCGGCGGACTGGACCAAGGGGTCCACACTCACGCCGTTGATGGTGATCTGAGCCATACCGGACTCCTGGGTGGGGGTGATCGGATTGATTGCCTTGTGGTGTTCGGTGCACGCCGTGGATCACAGGCGTGCCAGGGAGGTGGGGAGTCCGGCCGCTCCCCGTCTGCGGGCTGTGTACGGATTCACCGGAGCCCCGGCCTTTCAGGGCCAGACACCGGAGAAGTCGATCTCGTTGGCCCAGTCAGGGTGGTCTATCAGCGGGTTCCGATTGCCCTGGATTTCCGCGATGGCGGCATTGCGGTGCAGCTCGTACTCGCTCACCGGCTCGTTGTCGTGCCAGGCCAGGAGGACGGGAAGCCGGTTCTCGGGGAACTCGCGCTGAGCGTCGCCGACCAGCCCCGGGTAGCGCAGCAGGAAGTACAGAGTGGCTCGCGCGACTGAGCCCTTCCCCTCCTCCGGCTCGAAACCCACGTCCTCCCGCATCCCGCAGGCGTCCCGGACCGCTTCTTCGAACCCCGGGAAGTCGAAGTAGGGAAAGTTGCCGCGGAAGCTGTTGCATCCGACCTCGCACGCGAACAGGTGGTGGAGGTCACCCCGCATCGGCTCCTGCTTGGCGAACCACGACTGCGGCACCACATGTTCGCAGTTGAAGGGCATCGACGCCTCCAGAGCGTCGAATTCGGCCTCGAACTCGGCCGGGCCCGCCGCGCTTTCGTGCAGGAGAAGCTCGTGCATGCGTGCCAGGCGGGCCTCCACCACGGCGGCGTCTGCCTGTATGAACTCCTCCGCGGAGAAGTCCTTCCCGGAGTAGATGCTGCGCAGTCGGCCGTCCTTGTGCAGGTCGACCCACGGATAGACCAGACGGATCGGCTTGTACCTGGGCCGGGGCGAGTGGGTCTCCTCCAGCAATGCGGTGAGCGCGCGGCGCAGCGCGTCGCCGTCGGCGGTGCTGATGCCCGCGTAGTAGACATCGCGTGCGGCGATGTCGGAAACCCGGTCGTAGTAGGGACGTTCGCGCGCGAGCCGGAGGTTGACCAGGGCCGCGTTCACGTCCCTCTCGACCACGGAGGTTCCGTCCGTCTGACCTGAGGTGGGAAGCGTCGGCGTGGTCGTCGGCGCAGGTACGAGGACAGACGGAGGGGTGGTGACTGCTGCCGTTCGGTGGGCGGGGTCGAATCCGAAGGTGATCCGCAGCGGGAGGGTGAGCTGAATGGTGCTGCCGTCGGTCTCGCGTGCCCGCGACCCGTTGGCCTCGACCCCTGGCAAGCCGGCCGATCCGTTGGTCCAGGCCGCGGGCGGAGTGCTCTCGACCGGGGACGGAGTCGTCCCACCGGTGAACACCTCGTCCCGCAGCCGAGCCGCCGTGCCGGTCAGCGTCACTTCCCGCAGGGCGCGCAGCACGCGGCTGATCCGCACTCCCTCGTTGGCCTTCCACGCCAGTTGGTCCTCGCCCATCTCCGGCCGCCAGACTGTGCCGCCGATACTCAGGGGCCGACCTTCGGTGTCGGTCTTCGGGATGGCCGAGTGGTGCAGTGCGACCACCTCCCACTGGTCGTTGAAGACCGCGGAGCCCGACGACCCCTCACGGGTGTCCGACTCGTAGTGCAGGAACTTGTCCAGCACATCGACGACCTGGTTCTCGCGCAGCGCAAGCTGCTTGGGCTCGCCCCTGGGGTGCTGAATGATGTTGACGAACTCCCCGACGACGACCTTCCCCTGCGCATCGCTGAGGATCAGCCGACCGAACGACGAGAGGGCCTCGCCCTGCGCGGCACGCTCGGCCACCGCGACCAGGCTGAAGTCCAGATCCCGGTCGGTGACGAAGAACCGCTGCGGTTCCAGCTGGAAAACCGCCGGCACGAGCGGACGTCCGTCGATCCCGGCTTGGAAGGCGAACGCGACCGTACTTCGGGACGCTTGCTCCTTGCTGCGCAGCACGTGGTTGTTGGTGAGCAGAAGGGAGGGGGACACCATGAATCCGGTGCCGTGGCCGCCACCCGGTCCGCTGATGGTGACCCGGCCGACCGAGCGAGAGACCAAGGCCCCCTCTTCCAGGAATGCCACGGGAGTGAGGTTGTTGCGCCCGATGAGGCGTTCCAGTCCCAGCACCTCGCTGCCGAAGCTGTCCGGCGGCAGCAGGAGGGTGCTTCCTGCCGTCTTGACGGGTTCCGACGGCGCCCTCTCGATCGCCCTGGCCAACGACCAGTCGGCGCCGAGGCGGGCCAGGCGCTTCTCGACTCGATCCGGCTCATCGGCGTACAGCACGCCACGTGCGTCGAGTACGGATCGGTTTCTCTCCCGCTGGGCGGTTCGGTTCGCATAGCGTTCCGCGGCCATCGTCACTTGTGACAGGTAGTCCGACTCCGTTTTGGAAAGGAGTGCCGCCTTTGGCATGGCCTGCCTCCTGGCTTGCTCGAATTGCGGTGGTGGTTTTGCTGTACGGCCTGCCCGCAGCTCACCTGGCGGAGGGCCAGCTGCTGGGGACGCCTGATCCGTGTGGGTGCCGAGGCAGCGGTGTGCGACGAGCAGACCGGGCGAGACGGTCCCCCCTGCGGCAACTTCGCAGTCGGCACACACCGGATGATCGTCGTCGTGTTCGAAGTTCCACAGGCTCCTCGGATCGGCTCCGCCCGAAGCGCTCCATCAGTAGGTGGCCAGGTCTTCGAAGTAGATCTCCACACCATTGCTGAGTGCGTCCGAATTTCTGCCCGGCTATTTCGTTGACGACTTCACCAATGTGCGGGTCGCTGTTGCGATCGGCCGCGGTTGCGATCGGCCGTGCCGAAAATTCCGCATGCGATGAGTTGCTGTGCGCCGGTGAATTCTCGTCCGCCGATGACCCGTCGGATTGTGGCAGCAGCGGCCAGGGACGTGGCGGTCCACTGGGAGACGAGGCCCCTCACCGTTGGTCACGGGCATCACTTCGATTCCCTGCTCGGCGCACTACGTGGGAACTCGTAAGTCGGCGCGTTGGTCTGCAAGTTGCACCAGCGCCTCGATGAAATTCTCCCCAGAGCCGTCGCTGTGCCCCGATGCCGCAGTGTCTTCGGCCATCTCCGAGGTGGGGTTTTCCTGCTTTCGATGCTCGCAGGTATGACGAAAATGCGCAAAAGGTAAATCTATGGTTCGTATGCAGCGATCCTGCTGCCTCTGATGTCCGTGAGCTTCTTCAGCGTCGCCGTTCCAGGGTGGGGATGGCTGCGGCGATTGATGACATTCGATTCCGGCTGCATCGTGCCCTGCGGGAGATCCGCCACCCTTTCAGCGTGCGACGCCGCGGTCGACCGGTGCCCGCGCTGCGGACGACGCGCCGTCACGGCTTGCTGGGTGGGCGTGAGGTTGCGGCCGGGCGGGCGCCTGATGGATGTCGTCACCAGCGGGCCAGCTCCCGTGTAGGCACGGTCGGCGAGGACTGGGACCCCCTGGCGTTCGCAGATCCGGTGGATCCGGTGGATCCGATGGATCCGATGGGTGCGGGCTGCGGTCAGGTCGTGCGCTCGGCCTGGCAGCGCGGGCGAGATCCACAGCAGCCGCCCTCCGGATCGGTCACCACCTGGACGTTCACGCCAAAGCGTGAGGCCGCCGCACAGAGATATCCGCTCAAGGCGTCCACCGCTGAAACCCAGCGGCGGCCTGGCCGGTGGGGATGAGGCAACCGGTTCAGGGGAGCGGCGTCGCTCGCCGATGTCAGCTAGCGCGACGAGACTGGCCACTTCGTCCGCTGGTCGGTACAGCCCTCTCGCCGTCCCGATCGGCTGGAGGACCGCAAAACGGGGCTGCGCAGGCGTCGTTGCGGTGAAGAATGGCAGCCATGACGAACGAGGGCTCTTCCATCGACCCGACCAAGCCCAGCATTGCCCGCGTCTACGACTACCTGCTCGGCGGCAAGGACAACTACGCCGTGGACCGTGAGATCGGCGACGTGTTCAAGCGTGACCTGCCCGGTTCGGTGGCCATCGCCTTCGCCAACCGCGCGGCCCTGACGCGGGCGGTCAGGGAGATCGCGAAGACCACGGGCATTCGGCAGTTCATCGACCTGGGCAGTGGCCTGCCGACCGCGGACAACGTCCACCAGGTCGCGCAGCGGCACGCTCCCGAGTCCCGGGTCGTCTACGTCGACATCGACCCCCAGGTGTTGGTCCACGGCCGCGCACTGCTGGAGAACAACGACCGGACCCGCGTCGTCGCGGTCGATGTCCGCAACCCCGAAGGCATCCGCACTCACCCCGACACCATCGAAATCATCGACTTCGCTCGTCCCGTCGCCGTCATCCTCAGCGCCATCCTCCACCACGTCAACGATGACGAAGACCCGGCCGGCATCGTCCGCTACTGGTGCGACCACGTCCCCTCCGGAAGCTACTTCTTCGTCAGCCACTTCCGCTCCGGCAACAACCCGGAGACCGCGGAGGCCGAGAAGGTCCTCCAGCAGACGTTCGGCCGGGGCCGGTGGCGCACCGACGCGGAAATCGCCTCCCTGCTGGACGGCCTGGAGATCCTCGACCCCGGGATCGTCCCCGCGTCCCTGTGGCGTCCCGACGAAACCGACAACGCGAGGGACATCGGCGAAAGACGAGAGCTCACGGTCTGGGAACACCTCATCGCCGCCGGACTGGCCCGGAAAGCCTAGACGTCAACCCGGGTGCCAATCGCCCGGCGGTTGCGCCTCTGCCCGCCAGATCGCCGGGGTGGCGAAGCGCCTCGGTATCGACGCCGGCGACTGAGCGGATTGACGTCCTGCCCGACCGCACCGCTCAGACCTCTGGTGGATGACTCGTGGGTGAACACGGTGACGTCCTCGGCCATGGAGTTCATCCGCAGCAGCGCGGACTGCTCGTGCCGCCAGATCCGCTCCGGCCGGGCGGGTGCGGGTCCACCCAGGTGGATGCGCAACTCCGCTGCGTTGTCGCACAGTTCGGGGGCGGCGGCGATGCGCTCCGGCGGGCCCCGTGGCACGTGGTCCCGCGCCGACGACGAACCAGGGCGGCCGTGGAGGGGGTGTCGCTCATCGGTCACCGCCGATCGCCGGGCGGGCGGGCGTCGGCGGCCGTCGCCGCGCCCAGCCGGTGGCGTACGGCGGTCAGTCGGCCGCGCAGACGGTGCAGAGGAGTGGGCGGCAGGGAGCGGGCGTTGCCGCGCGCGTAGTACCGCTCGACGTAGAGCTGGCCCGCGCTCGGCACCGTGGTGACCGCGATGTACCACAGGGTTGCGACCATCAGCAGCGGGATGACCTGGTAGGTCTGGTTGTAGATCAGTTGCACCGAGTACAGCACTTCGTGCACGGCCAGCACGCTGACGATGCTGGTGCCCTTGAGGGCGCGATCAATAGCTGCAGTGAGGGTGGGGCCGAGCAGATTGACCGTCTTGACGGTGACGAGCTGCGGTCCGAACGGGATGCCCCAGGCCCAGCGTCGGGTACAGGGCGCCGATGTTGGACCAGAACAGCAGTTGCACCAGCAGTGGCGTGGACCGGAAGATCCACGCTAACCCCAACTCGGCGTACGCAGCACCGCGTTGGCGGAGAGCCGTATTACAGCGAGCACGGTGCCGAGTAGGAAGCCGAGCACCATCACCACGGCTGTCAGCCACAGGGAGAGCAGTAGCCCGTCTGGCACGGCGGCGGTGGTGAAGTACCGGCCCACCACGTCCCACTGGAAAGCCAGGTTGCGGACGACGGAGTTGAGCACCATCACGAAGAGCAGCGGGGCGACCGCAGCGGTCAGCCACCGGCCGACGTGTCGGCGCGGCACGATCCGCGGCACGTTTGGGCCGAGGACGCCCGCCCGCTTCGGTGGCTTCGTGGCAGGGGCTGGCGTGACTTCGGAAGACGTGACCATCGAGAGGCTCTCCGGGGGAGGGAATCGCAGGCGTGGGTGACTCCCGGTGGCACTCGTAGGGAGCGCAACGGCACAGGCGCTGCGTGCCTACGGTGCGGCCGGGGCTCGGCGTCGTCACATTCGTCGCGTCCCTCAACGCGGCCGGAGGGGCTGCCACGCATCGCGGAGCCGGTCCGCCGTCAATCGTATGTGCCAAGGGCGTCTATGTGTCAACAGCACGCTGCGAGGCGCTGGTCGAGGCGGTTCGGTATCCGGGCGCTGCTTGACGAGCGCCACGATGTCCTGCTCAATTGGTCGCATGAATGCCCAGCAGCGCTTGGTCACGCGCGATCACATCGACTTCGGTCGGGTGTGGTCTGCCGCGTGTTGTGCCTGACTCGGCAGCGGGCCGTCTGACCGGCCCTTCCCTCCCTCGGTGACCCCGTCGCGGGCCCAGTTCTCTCTTCACGCGCGCTGCCGCAGCTCTGCTTCTCCTGACGCTCGACGTCGTCACGACTGCACCGACCCGTCTGCCTGACGGTCTGTTCACCCATGCCTGCACGCAAGGCGATTCCGTCATGCCTGCGTGCCGCCGCGATCCCTGAAAGGCCCATGCCCATGCCCGTCGAGTTCCTCGGCATCGCCGCCACCAACGACGGCTCCGAGACCACACCGCGCTCCGGCGCCGCGTTCGACAAGGAGTACACACTCAGGCTCGCCCGGGCGCACGAGGACCACAGCTGGGACCGGGTGCTGTTCGCCTACGGCTCCGGGTCCCCGGACCCCGCGCCGGCCGCGGCGTACATCGCGAGCAGGCTGGAGCGCCTGCAGATCCTGCTCGCCCACCGGCCCAACGTGTCGTACCCCACCTTCGCCGCCAAGACCTTCGCCACTCTCGACCGGATCAGCGAGGGCCGGCTGACGGTGCATTTCATCACCGGTGGCAACGACCACGAGCAGGGCCGCGAGGGCGACACCCTCACCAAGGACGAGCGCTACACCCGCACCCGCGAGTACATCCGGATCGTCAAGAAGATCTGGACCACCCACGAGCCCTTCGACCACGAGGGCGTGCACTACCGCTTCCACGACTTCGTCAGCGACGTCTTCCCCGTCCAACAGCCCCGCCCGAACGTCTCGTTCGGCGGTTCGTCCCCTGCCGCGTACGCCGCCGGAGGCGCCGAGGCCGACATCTACTGCCTGTGGGGCGAGCCCCTGACGAAGACCGCCGAACAGATCGAGAACGTCAAGGCCGCCGCGAAGGCCGCGGGCCGCACCGACGTGCCCCGCATCCAGGTCGCCTTCCGTCCGATCATCGCCCCTACCGAAGAACTGGCCTGGGAGAAGGCCCACCGCACGGTCGGCGCGATCAAGGCCCGCAAGGAGCGCGGCGAGACGATCACCAAGCGCCACAACGGCCACGCCCAGCCGCAGAACACCGGCTCGCGGCGGCTGATCGCCATCGCCGAGGCGGGGGAGCGCTACGACCGCGCCCTGTGGACACCCACCGCCGCCGCGACCGGCGGTGCGGGCAACTCCAACGCCCTGGTCGGCACCCCGGAGACGGTCGCCCAGGCGCTGCTCGACTACTACGACCTCGGCGTCGACATCCTCTCCGCGCGCGGCTACGACCTGGTGGACGACGCCATCGACTTCGGCCGGTACGTGATCCCGATCGTCCGCGAGGAGGTCGCCAAGCGCGACGCCGAGCGGGCGGCACGCGGGACGCAGAATCTCAGGGCGGTGACCGGATGACCTCCGTCGCCCAACCATCGCCTGACACAGCCGAGTTGACGGTGGTTCAAGTGCCGGCGTCCGACTCTCGGGTCAAGCCGCTGCTGCGGGAACTCGGCGACGAGTACTCCAGACGCTACGGCAAGGACGCCCACGCCGAGATGGCCCGCTACCCCGACGAGGAGTTCACCGCGCCGTGCGGTGGCGTCCTGCTGCTGCTCCTGGAGCGAGGCGAGCCGGTCGCGGGCGGCGCCTTCCGCCGGTACGACGAGGGCACCGCCGAGCTGAAGCGGATCTGGACGCACTCGGCCCACCGCCGACGCGGCCTCGCCCGCCGCGTCGTCGCCGAACTGGAGCGCGAGGCGAGCGCACGCGGCTACCGGCGGATCTACCTGACCACCGGGCCACGCCAGCCCGAGGCCCGCAGCCTCTACCTGGCCACCGGCTACACATCGCTGTTCGACACGGAGGCCGACCCGGAAACCATCGGCCCGCTGCCGTTCGAGAAGCACCTCAACGTCACTACGCGCACCTGAAAGGCCTCCGAACCTGTGAATCTTCCCGGCAGCAGAGCCCGCCTGTGTCTCGCCGCCACCTTCGAGGCCACCCTCACCGCCCACAAGGGGGTGTGCGCCAAGGCCGGCAGAAAGCCGTACGACGTGAAGGTCTACTCGGAGAACGCCGCGACCCTCACCGCGCTCCAGCAGGGCCGTATCGACGTGATCAGGTCGACGATCAACGGCCTGCGCTACCAGGCGGCGTAGCCCGCCTCGCAGTCCACCTTCCTCGGCGAGCACCACCGTCTCGACGTCGGCTTCGCCTCCAAGAAGGGATCCCCACTGACCAAGGCGTTCCAGGCAGCCGTCAACGAGCTGATCAAGGACGGCACCTACGCCCAAATCTTCAATGAGTGGGGTAACTCCGCCTCCGCGACCGACACGTCGCGGATCAACCCGCCCGAGCACGCATAAGAGTTGAGCAGGAACATCACGATGGCATCCACAACCGACACCGCGCCGCCCGGCGCGGCCACCCCCGGCACCGGCCCCCAAGCCCCGCCCGCCCCGGACGATCCGGCCTCACTCAAGGTCGTACCCGCCCGCCACTACGCCCGCTGGGCGTCGGCCGTCGCCGTGATCGTGCTGGTCGCCCAGTTCGTGCACGGGCTGGCCACCAACCCGGTCTGGGAGTGGAACGTCTTCCGCGACTACGTCTTCTCCGAGACGATCGTCCAGGCCGTGTGGGTGACCCTCCAGCTCACCGCCTACGCCACCGTCCTCGGCTTCCTCCTCGGCACCGTGCTCGCCTTCATGCGGCTGTCGCACAGCCCGGTGCTGCAGACCGTTGCCTGGACCTACATCTGGATCTTCCGTTCGATCCCGATGATCGTCCAGCTGGTGTTCTGGTTCAACCTGAGTGCGCTGTACGAGAGGTTGGGCTTCGGCATCCCCTTCGGCCCGGTGTTCTGGTCCGTCGACAGCAACAGCATCATCGGCACCATGGGCGCCGCCATCATCGGCCTCACGCTCCACCAGGCCGCCTATGCCGCCGAGATCGTCCGCGGCGGCGTCATCGCCGTCGACCACGGACAGCTGGAAGCCGCCGCGGCGCTGGGCATCCCCCGTCTGCGGCAGATTCGCCGGATCGTGCTTCCGCAGGCCATGCGGGCCATCCTGCCCACCGCCGGCAACGAGATCATCGGTCTGCTCAAGGGCACGTCGGTGGTCTACGTGATGTCGATCGGTGAGCTGTTCTACCAGGTGCAGGTGATCTACGGCCGCAACGGCCGGGTGATCCCGCTGCTGCTGGTCGCCACCGCCTGGTACGTCGTCCTCACCTCCCTGCTTTCGGTCGCCCAGTACTACGTGGAGCGCCGCTACGCCCGCGGCGCCAACCGCACCCCGCCGCCCACCCCGCTCCAGCGCTCCCGGCGCTTCGTCCGCACCCTGCGCGCGGCCGCCGCACAGCGCAACCAGCCCGTCATACCCCTGAAGTCCTTGGGAGACAGCCGATGAGTGACGTGACGGTAGCCGTCAAGGACGCGAAGCCGACGGTCGACGGCGTGATGGTGGACGTCCACGGCGTCCACAAGAGCTTCGGCCCGCTGGAGGTGCTGCGCGGCGTCGACCTGCAGGTCCGCGCCGGCGAGGTCACCGTGATCCTCGGCCCGTCCGGCTCCGGAAAGTCCACGCTCCTGCGCACCATCAACCACCTGGAGAAGGTCAACCGCGGCTGGATCAGCATCGACGGCGAACTCATCGGCTACCGCCGCTCCGGCGGCAAGCTGCATGAACTGAAGGAGAAGGACGTCCTGAAACAGCGCACCCATATCGGGTTCGTCTTCCAGAACTTCAACCTCTTCCCCCACCTGACCGTGCTGGACAACCTCATCGAGGCACCGGTCTCCGCGCTGCGCCGCCCACGCAAGGAAGCGGAGGAGACCGGCCGCCGGCTTCTCGAGCGGGTCGGGCTCGCCGACAAGACCAACGCCTACCCACGGCAGTTGTCCGGCGGCCAGCAGCAGCGCGTGGCCATCGCCCGCGCGCTCGCCCTCGAACCGAAGGTGCTGCTCTTCGACGAGCCCACCTCCGCGCTCGACCCGGAACTGGTCGGCGAAGTCCTCGACGTCATCAAGGACCTGGCCGGCACCGGAACAACCATGATCGTCGTGACCCACGAGATCGGCTTCGCCCGCGAAGTCGCCGACACCGTGGTGTTCATGGACGACGGAGTCGTCGTGGAGCAGGGACCGCCCGCGGCCGTCCTCGACAACCCGCAGCACGAGCGCACCCGCGCCTTCCTCTCCAAGGTCCTCTGACCACCCCTCACCCATTTTCCACAGGCAAGGAGCACGACCATGCCCACCTCGATCACTCGCCGCACCGCCGCAGCCGCGCTGGGACTCACCACCGCTTTGCTCCTCGCCGCGTGCAGCAACCCCGACGACGGCGGCACGACCGAGGTCGCGGCCACGTCGGGCGGCAAGACGAAGATCAACATCAGCCCGGACCAGAACCGGATCACCACCGACAAGGTCGACTCCATCGCCGCCCAGGTCCCGGAAAAGATCCGCAAGAGAGGCACCCTGGAGGTCGTCGACTCCTCCGGCTCCGCCGCACCGCTGACCTTCTACGCCACCGACAACAAGACCATCATCGGCGTCGAGCCCGACATCGCCTCCCTGGTCGCCGACGTCCTCGGGCTCAAGCTGCACATCAACACCGTCTCCTGGGAGAACATCTTCGTCGGCCTGGACAGCGCCAAGTACGACGTCGGCTTCAGCAACATCACCGTCACCGAGGAGCGCAAGGAGAAGTACGACTTCGCCACCTACCGCGAGGACAACCTGGGCTTCGAGGCGAAGAAAGGCAGCGGTCTGAAGATCACCGGGCCCGAGGACCTCGCGGGCAAGACGGTCGCCGTGGGCAGCGGCACCAACCAGGAGAAGCTGCTCATCGAGTGGAGCAAGGAGAACGAGAAGGCCGGCCGCAAGCCGGTGAACATCAAGTACTACCAGAACGACAGCGACACCTACCTCGCCCTCCAGTCCGCCCGCATCGACCTCTACCTCGGCCCCAACCCGACCGCCGCCTACCACGCGGCCACCACCGGGAAGACGGAGGTCGTCGGCACCTACTCCGGCGCCGGCGCCACCCTCCAGGGCCTCATCGCCGCCACCACCAAGAAGGACAGCGGCCTGGTCAAGCCGCTCGCCGACGCGCTCAACCATGTCATCGAGAACGGGACGTACGCGAAGGCGCTGAACCGCTGGGGCCTGTCCGACGAGGCCGTGACCAAGTCGGAGATCAATCCGCCCGGCCTGCCCAAGACCAACGAGTAGCCGACCCGGGGTGCGCAGGCCGTAGAACGCCTGCGCACCCCTGCCTTCGCACAGGAGTACAGGACACGAGGCCATGCCTCGCGAACTCCACGTCTCCATCGAACTCAACGGGACCGGCCACCACCCCTCCGCATCCCTCACCGCCGCCCACTGGACGGACCTGATCGGCCTCGCCGAACAAGGAGCCCTGGACTTCGTCGCCGTCGGCGACACCCTCACCCACCGGTGTAGTCGGCGCGGAAAAGGCCGCGCTGGCGCAGCGCCGGTACGTCGGCCTGCCCCGCCCCGCCGGCCGATACGACAGAGCACGGAGCCGGCCCGATGACACACACGACGACAACCACTGCAACGACCAAGCTGCCCAAGGGAGTTCACCTCGCCGCTCACTCTCCTGCGTCAACAACACCACCGGTCATCCGCACGTCCGCGAAGGAGTACGCGTGAACCCGTTCAGAAACCGTCATGCCGTCCGTCCCGTCCTGATGGCGCTTGGCTCGGCCGTCCTGCTGGCCGCCCCCGTCACCGTGCCGTCCGCCGCGGCCGCTGTGGTGGAGGAGCAGCCGCGCTCGTCCGTGGCACTCGACTGGTACGACACGACAGCGGCCACCATCGCGGCGGGCGGCGCCCCGACGCAGGTCACGAACAGCCGCACGTGGGCCATCAGTTGGCTCGCGGCGGCCCGAGCCACCCGTCAGGTGCCGTCCGGCGTCGACCGGGGCGACTTCCAGGACGCGGCCCTGGCGTCCGCCGTGCACGACGCTCTGGTTGCGCTGATCCCCTCCCGCACTCAGGAACTGGACGCCGCCCTGCGCACGACGCTTCAGGGCGTTCCCGACGGACCGGCCGAGTCGAAGGGCGTGGCGGCCGGTGCCCGCCAGGCGCGCCTGGTGCTCGCCGCCCGCGAGGGCGACGGCCTCGACCCGGCCTCGGTCAACGCGCCGTTCACCGTCCCGCCGGCGGCCCCTGGAGTGTGGCAGCCGACCCCGTCCGCCTACGCCCCGGCCGCGCAGTACGGCAGCCGGCTCGCCCGGCCCTTCCTGCTGGACACCCACGACCAGTACCGGCTGCCCGCACCGCCCGCCCAGAACTCCGCGCGTTACCGCGCCGACCTGGCCGAAGTCCGTGCATACGGGGCCGTGGACAGCACCGTACGCACTCAGAAGCAGACAGAGACCGCCACCTTCTGGCTCGGTTCCTCACTGACGCTGTACACCGAGCCACTGCGGGTGGCCCTCGCCCGGTCACCGCATTCCAGCGCGGAACGGGCCAGGCTCGTGGCCCTGTTCCACGTCGCCCTGGTGGACACGCAGATCGCCACCTCCGACACCAAGTACGCCTATCTGCGCTGGCGCCCGGTCACGGCCATCCGTACCGGTTCGATCGACCCCGACCCCGCATGGACGCCGCTGCACACCACGCCGGCCCATCCCGACTACCCAAGCGGCCACAACACGTACTCGGGCGCGGCGGAAGCGGTCCTGTCGGCGCTCGTCGGGCCCCGCACGGCGCCCTTCCAGGTGACCAGCCCCACCGCCCCCGGAGTGACCCGCACCTACACGTCCTGGAGCCGACTGTCCCAGGAGAACGTGCATGCCCGCGTGTACTCCGGCATCCACACCCGCTCGGCCGACGAGGCCGGTCTCGTCCTCGGCGAGCGGGTCGCAACGCACGCCCTGCGCAACGCCGCGCGCCTGTTCGGCACGCTGTGAGCGGCACCGGCACCAGGTGCGACCGGCACTCCGTGGTGTGATCGTCCACCGGGCAGCGCTCCGGCTGCCCGGTGAACTGCCTGCCAGGACGGAGACCTCGCCCGGCACTCGGCCCACCCGTCCACACCCAGGAACAGTGGCTCACGCCGGGCGTCCGCGGGATCGGCTCCGCCGGCCTTCTCGCCGACGTCGGCCATGAGATTCCCAGCGCCTTGCTGCCGAGCCTGCAGGTCGGCATACCCGCGGCCCGAGCCGAACAGCCCCTGCGGAATTTCATGCAGCTGCAATGATTCATTCCTGAACTGCCTGTTAGACATGGTGGGGTGATCCCCTCAGCGCCAGCCAACCCGAGCACACACTTTCTGGACAACCCGGTCTGGGCCGCACTGGCCGGCCCGCACGCCCACTTCGCGGAACGGGTGGGCCGAGCCGCCCGGTATCCGGCCGACGTCTATGCGTTCGCCGCCGTCGCCGATCCGGCGGATCCTGCCGCCTGGGCGGACCTGCACACGCTCCTGGGACCGGAAACCGTCGTACGCATCAAGGAAGTCGAGAGTGTCCCGCGTGGCTGGGAGGCCGTTGGCGGCGGGCGGGGCGTCCAACTGGTCGACACCGCGTTGCGGGCCGAGCCCGCCCCGGAGGCGGTGCGGCTCGGGCCCGACGACGTACCGGAGATCCTGGACCTGGTCGCCCGCACCAGACCGGGACCCTTCCTGAAGCGGACCGTCGAACTCGGCACCTATCTCGGCATCCGGCATCAAGGGCGACTTGTCGCCATGGCCGGTGAGCGGCTGAGGCTGCCCGGCTGGACGGAGATCAGCGCCGTCTGCACCGCCCCGGCGTACCGCGGCCGTGGACTGGCCACCCGGCTGGTGCGCGCGGTCGCCGCAGGCATCCGGGAACGCGGGAACACCCCGCTGCTGCACGCCTCCGCGACCAACACACAGGCCATCCGGCTGTACGAGTCGATCGGCTTCACTCTGCGCCGCCGGCCGAGGATCCTCCAGGCGCGCACGCCAGGACCACACCGCGGAGCCGGGGCGTTGTGACTCACGACGGAATGTGCACTGCGGCGCGGCAGACGGAGGTGCGGCACATGCCCCACCTCCGTGTCCTGAACCCGCGTCGCGTGGTCCGCCTTCACTCCCGGCCGCACATAGATCTGCAGCACGCGGCCGGCGCGCTCCGTCGATCAGGATCTTGCCAAGCCGGGTCATTGCTCGCGCGAGCAATGACCCGGCTTCGGCGGGCCGACAGGTCGACGCCGTGGTGGACCACTGTCCGTTGGGCCTGTCCTGCGGTCGCCGTTTGTAGGGCACCGTCGGCGGCGTAGCCGCCCTGGGGTCACGTTGCCTTGAGCGCGCCACCATCAATGACGTAGTCCGCGCCGATGATATTGCTGGCCACGTCGGAGAGAAGGAACGCGATCAGCGACGCCACCTCCTGGGGCTCGCTGATCCTGCCAGTAGTGATGGAGAACGCCTGCGGAATCTGCTTGAGGAACTCGGCATGCCCGGCACCTGCAAGGGCGGCGATCTTGCCACCGAATCCGTCGGGGTCCTCCCAGACGGAGGTGCGGACGACACCAGGTGAAACTGTGTTGACGCGTACGCCTTGGGGCCCGAATTCCTCGGCCAGCGATTTGCCAAGGGCGGTGAGCGCCGCCTTGGCCGCACTGTAAGCGACAGGACCGGCTGCGGGTAGCCGGGAATTGATGGACGAGACGTTGACGACCGCGCCGCGGCGCTGGACGAGACTGGGCATGGCAGCCCTCGTAACGCGGACCGCGCCGAGCAGGTTGAGGTCGAAGATGGCCGTCCACTGGGCGTCGTCGGTGTCCAGGAAGCCGACCGGTTCCAGGGCGTCACCACCGCCAGCGTTGTTCACCAGCAAGTCGATGCCCCCGAGTTCGGCGAGCGCTCGCTCCATGAACGTGTTCACCCCGTCGGCGGTGCTGAGGTCGGCTGACACGGGGAAGGCCCCCGTTTCCTTCAGCGCGGGTGCGATCGTGCGGGCAACGCCGACGACGTGGGCGCCCTCGCTTATCAGTGTTCTGACGGTTGCGAGTCCGATGCCCCGACTGGCACCGGTCACGATTGCGGTCCTGCGCTCCAGGTTGAGTTGCATGATCTACCAATCCTTGAACTGTGAGTAGCAAATCCGGACAGGGGCCGGCCGAGAGGGAGGGGCTCCGGTTGCGTGATCAGAGGGCTTCGATGGTGGCGTCGATCACCCTGGAGAGGAGGTCCGGCCCGTCGGCGATGCGGGCCAGGATCCGCAGGCCGACGATCGTGTGCAGTGGCAGGCTCCCGACGGCTTTGGGGCTACAGGCGGGCGCAATCTCTCCCGACCGCTGGCTTGCTCGACCAACTGGCAGAACGAGCCTTCCGCGCCGTCGAACATCCGCTGGACCACTACGGTCGCGGCCTCATCCGTACCGCCAGTTCCTCCGCGGTGTTTACCGCCCTGCAGCCGCGACGGTCCGGGTCGGCCAGGTCCATCTCGGCAAGCACCGCAGTATCGTGCGCAACCGCTCCTTCGCCGGCCTCGCTTCTTCGAGTAACTGTCCTGGAGCCGCCGCCTGTTGGTTTCCCAGTACCGACGCAGCGTCAGCTGGAACAGGGCTCGTTTGCTGTCGAAGGCGTTGTAGAGGTTGCTCTTGCCCAAACCGAGGGCGGCAACGAGGTCCTGCGGGGTGGTGTGAACGCGCAGACACGCTCCCGTGGCGGGAAGCCGGCGGGATCACCCGCCACTTGGTGCGGTCGTCGACCAGGTAGCGGATCGGGTCGAGTATCGCGCGGACGACGGCCCACTCCTCGTCCGTCATGTCGGTCGGGTATCGGCGCTCGCGGACCGGGTTGTCGGCGGCGTTTCCTAACCGGTGAACCAGGCAGCCACACGCACGGGTGACCGAGCTGGACGGCGCGGTACCTGCAGCGCACAACTGTGACATGCCCGGGCCCGCCGGAAGACCCCCACCGGGAAACCTTGTTCGACTATCGCTCGATAGCCTTCTGGGACAGAGAGACCAGCATGGAGTCGTCCACCTGCGATCCGTCCCACATAGCGGTAAGGCGGGTGATCTTGCCCCAACTGTCCAGTTCCAGCGCGATGACACCCCGGGAAGCGGACCCGTCAGCAGCGGTCCATTCGTAACCGCCGCCCGTCGCGCTGCCGACGATGTGTCGAACGGCCGTACCTTGACCGGAGTACGGCAGAAGGGAAGCAGTGCCGGTGAGGTAGGAGCCGATACTTCTGGGGCCGACAATCTGCACGTGCGCCGGAACGTCCTCGAAAACGGCGCCAGGCGCGAAAAGGTCCGCTGCGCCCGCCCCGTCGCCGTTCCGCAGGGCCCGAGCGAGCTTGTATGAGACGTTTTTCATGGTCTGCGCTGCGGTCTCTCCGACGGTGGATTCACGGAAGTCTGCCGGGAACTTGTCCGTGGGCACTCTCAGCTTCGCTGTGTCGGATATGCCGAAGTGCCTGCCGTCCCAGTAGTCGATCTGCCGGGTGATTCTCCGATCGCTGAAGTTGATGACACCCACCGCACGGATTTCGGAGGATCCGAACAGGCCGGCCGTGTCAGTGAAGAACACCATGGCGCCGGTCGAGTTGCCCAGTATCCGGGTGGGGTAGGACTTGCCCTCCTTGGGCCAGTTGGGCATGAACTGGCCCAGCGCAGTCCGCAGGGAATCCCAGTCGTACCAAGACCACCCCAGAACGGCGTCGATGTAGGTGACAGGGTTGCGCGAGAAGAAGGTCATCGTCCCGTCCGGGTCAGCCTCACTCTTGCGAGCGAGGTATTCCCGGACCAGCAGGGTCACATCCGTGGTGGCATGGGAACCGTCGATGACGACGTCGACGCCGGGGAACACAAACCCGTTGCTCGCACCGACAGCCGACGCGGTCGGGGCGGGAAGCAGTGACGCACCGGCGATACCCACGCCACCGACCGCGGCTCCTTGCACTAGCCCCCGTCTTGTCATGCCGTTCCCCGCCTGCTTGCTGATTCTCACCATGTGCCTCCTCATCGGAACGTTCTTGTCACGGTCTCTGGTCTCCGGCACCCGTAGGTGTGTCGTAGCGCCGAGATCAACTGGTTGAACATCGCAAACAGTACCTCTACATGCGTGCGCACGCACGTAGTTTGGGCGCTGAATAAATGGAGACGTGCGTGGACTACATTCCGTGCACAAAGATTTACTCTGAGTGCCCAACAGCAATGAAGCGTGGACGATGTGCGTCCGGTTCGGTTGCCAAGCGAACCGGCGGGCCCCCGGTTCTGGAAGTGGCGGCGGCGTCAGGAGGCGGCATGGGGCTGGGAGTGGCGGCGGTCAGGCGGGCCGCTGCGGAGGCGCCGGGCCCGGCCGCGGCCGCATCAGGGCCCGGGTGGGTGCCGTGGGTTTCGCAGCCGTCGGTGCGCGGCGGCTGATGGGCTGTCTGTGTGCACGCACTGACATCGCATGGCAGGCCCTGTGCGAAGCGCGACCCGCTCGCGACGTCATCGCTGAATAGGATGCTGGTCGTTAGCGATCATTCGACGCCTGCGGCGGGGCCTTCATGGAGTTGCCGGGATTTGCAATGCTCTCCAACGCCCGCGTCAGGGCGTCCAGGTCAACGCCCTCCAAGTGGTCCATCAGGTGACGGCGAATGCTCAAGACATGGGTATCCCGGGCCTGTCCCAGCCTGGCGAGCCCCACATCGGTGAGGATGGCGTTGGCGCCGCGGCCGTCGTCGCTGGCTTGCGCGCGCCGCACCAGCCCGTCGACTTCCAGACGTCCTACCGCGCGACTGATGGCACTCGGTGACTTGTGGCAGTGAGCGGCCAGGTCGGCGAGCCGCAACGTGCGCTCGGGTGCCTCGGACAGGAACATCAGCACGAGGTACTCGGTGTGCGTCATGCGCTCTGCGCGGTTCAGGTCGGCGTCAAAGGCTCGCATCATCGCCGCCACCGCCGGGAGCAGTGCCCTGATCACCGCCTGTTCGTCGCGGCGGAGAGGAGAGACCTTGTCACCCGCTGTCATGTTGCCCATCCTACAGAGTGCGTGCGCAAGCACGAAGTGGGGCTGAGGGGCCGTCGCCGTACCGGGCGAAGAGGCCGCCCATGCCCGCGCCGACGATTGCTGCGGTGACGAGGGAGATCGGGGCCGCGCCGGACTCCGAGGAGGCGTGGAGGCGCCGTGGAGACGTGGATCCCGCCCGACCCCGACGGTGGGTAAGGCCGTGTTTTGCGGGTGGAGCAGAGGGGCGTCGCCGAGCTCGCCGGAGCCGCGGTCGCCCTCGGGGCACTCGGACGCACCTGGCCGATCTGCGCGCCTGGTGCCAGGGGCGCCGGGCTACCGCCTGGCACCGCCAGCCACGTCTACTCGGGTACTCACTTATGGCGTCCAGGTCGTTGCAATCATCGCGGGCGGCGGTTTGGACGCTCCGTCAATAGGCGTCCTTGTCCAGCTTGTTCCACTGCACTCGGTGAGGTGAAGTTCTGCCGCGAGGGTGATGCATAAAGTAGTGACACATTACTCTCTGTGCCCAGGTGCGCCTTGAGGGGCGATCGCTGTGCTGGAAGCGCAGCAGGGCGACAGGAGGTACGGGTGTTATCCGAAGCGTTGTCGGGCTTGGCTGCCGCAGGCGGTACGGCTCTGGTGGGAGCCGTGGCGACGGACGCCTGGCACTCCGCGCGGACAGGCTTCGCGCGGCTGCTTGGCAGGGGCGAGCCTGCGCTGGAACGAGTCGAGTCAGTACGGCTAAGCCGAAGCCACCGTCGCCAAGCGAGCGTTCGACGACTCCGAGCTTGGCCTATCCTGCGAACCACCTCGTGTGCAAGGCCGATTGGAAGCCCTCGTCCTCGGCGGACATCAAGATGAAGCCGTGCACGCATGCTGAGCCGGGAAGCGGGCGTGCGGCGTTCGGCGTCCAGGTGCACAACATTGGCGACGAGGCCCTGGAAGTGTCGGTGGTGGTCGCGTACTTCAGATCGGAGGACCTCCAGACCTGCCCGGTGAAGTCCGACCCCTGGAGGGTCGTAATCGCTCCCGGCGATACCTGGTGGAGCGGCCTCAACTCTTGCTCGGTAGGCCACCTCCATGGATCTGCTGTGCAGTCTGCGGCGTGGGCGGTAACAGGGAACGACGCCGATCCGCGGCAAACTGCGGAACACCAGAGCTCGCCGACTGTCAGTATCAAGTCGGACGGTACGGTCGTCGTCAAGCAGTGAGCGGACCTTGGACTTGGGCCGCATGCGGTCGACGTGGAACGATTGTGCGCAGGATGGGAGACTCGCAGTAGCAACCTGTCGACGAGCCCGAGCAGGGGCTCGCGCAGGGCGTCATCGGTCCAGTGCGCGTGCACTCGTGCATATCGGCGTGTCTCATGGGCGTCAGAGCACCGACGAGCAGGGCTCGTCGAAGAGCTGAGCGACGAGGGCCTCCAACGGCTCGACAACGCCGCTGCCCGCAGCCGCAGCCACGCCAGCTTCAGCGACCGGTGCGCCAGTAGGTAGATCCACGAGCAACGCATGGCCTTCGATCATGTTCGAGAACGACAGCCCTCACCCAGCGGAGTGCCGCAAGCCAAGGGAAGAAACGAACCCGGTTTGCACGCGGGACAGGCTCGAGCTCATCGTCGGTGGCTCAGTCCTGGATGTAGCGGATCGGGACTGTAAGCCGTGTCCCTGACTCGGTCTGATAGGTAATCTCGTCGCCGACCTCCCGCCAGAGCAGAGCCCTGCCGAGGACGGAATCCGGGGTGAGCGATTCGGTGTCGCGGGACTTGAGCGCGACGATCTCGTAGACGGTGATGCCTACTTCGTCCTCGCCCTCGATACCGATCAAGCATCTGGTGTCACGAGGTGCCCACCGCTGTGGTTCGGGTCCGGGGATGCGTGGGCCAGGACGAGGCGGAGGTAGTCGCGGCGCTTCTCCAGATGCAGGCGGCGCCGTCTGCCCGCCTGCAGTTGCGATGACCGGGACGAGGAGTCCACTGCGATGATTTCGCATCCGGCTGAGCCAATGCCTCGTAAATGCGCCCAAGTTCGTCCTGCACCCAGCGATCAGCGTTCACCGACAGCCGTTCGACCGGAAGACGGGGATCCCGCACTGTCCTGGTGTCGGCCGTCGGTTTCTTCGTCGCGCCGCGCGGGAACCCTCCGACCCGCGGTGTCCACCACAGCACGCTCGCGGTGCCACGGCTCGTACTTTCGCTCGACGATCTGTTCCCAACCCGGCAGCGGCAGGTCCGGGATGTCGACCGACCGCGAGTCCACACGCCGCCGGTGCTCGACCGGATCCGAGCAGATGACCTCGACCTCGACGCACGGCACGCCCGCCCGCACCGCTGCGTCGCGCCACGCGTCGCGAGTCACCGCAAGGGGTTCACCGACTCGGCGACCACGGACAGCCCTTGCCGCAGATGCTGCTCGGCGAGGGCGTACCCGACGACGTAACCCGCCGGTCCGACGGGATGACGGGCCAGGCCGGAGCGGACCAGCGCCTGCTCGATGGTGTCGACCCGCAGGTGAACCGCGCCGGTGCGGCCGACCAGGAGACGGGCCAGCGTGGTCCTGCCGGTGGCGGGAAGACCGCCGAGGACGACGAGCATGGGTTGTCCCTTCCGGAGCGCTCCCACGCGGCACCCTTGACCACCAGCCGGCGGGGCGGGGACCATCCGGGGCGCGCGACGTGCCAGCCACGAACTTGTCATACGCGAGCAGGAATGCCAGTCGCGAGCAAGCCGGTTGCCTAGAATATGACCATCGGATTAGTGCTCCCTCACCAGAACCGGATCGACACTACGGTGCAGCTCGCCCGGGAGGCCCACGAGGCCGGACTGCGTTCTGTGTGGTTCGGGCAGACCTTCTCGTACGACTCCCCTTCGCTGGCCGCGATCATTGGCCGCGAAGTGTCCGGACTGCACGTCGGAACAGCTGCGATCCCCATCTTCGGCCGCCATCCGCTGCTCCTGTCCAGCCAGGCCCAAACAGCCCAGGCGGCCACCGGCGGCCGCTACCACCTCGGGCTCGCGCTCGGCACCAAGCAGCTGACGGAGGCCGGTTTCGGCATCCCGTACGAGCGCCCCATCCGTCTGCTCCGCGAGTTCCTCACAGCTCTGCGCCAACTCGTCGAAACGGGCAGCGCCGACTTCCACGGAGAGCTGCTGACCGCCACCACACCATTGCCGGCGACGGTGCCGGGCGCCGAACCGCCGGTGCCCATCCTGGTCGCCGCCATGGGACCGCAGGCGCTTCGCGTCGCCGGCGAACTCGCGGACGGCATCCTTCCGTACCTGGCCGGCCCGCGCGCGCTCGCCGAGCACATCGTCCCGGCCGTCACCGCCGCGGCCGAGGCGGCGGGCAGGCCGGCGCCGCGCATCGTGGCATTCGTGCCCGGCGTGGTCACCACTGACGCCGAGGCGGTGCGGGAGACCGCGACAGAGGCGCTCGCGTTCTACGAGCGGTTCCCCTCCTACCAGCGGGTCATCGGGCTTTCCGGGGGCACCCGGGCCGCCGACCTGGCCGTGATCGGGGACGAGGAGGCCGTCGCCGCCGAGGTACGGCGGTACCGGGAGGCCGGGGCGACGGAGGTGGTGTTCACCACGACGGACCTGGGCAGTGAAGCCGACCGGCGCCGCACCTGGAAACTGCTCGGAGAGCTGGCCACTGGCTGAGGCGCCGGACACGCCGGACTGCGTGTTTCTCCAGACCCGCTTACGGGTGCCTCGTCCTGGGAATCGGCGTCGCTCTGGCCGGGCAGCGGTCGCGCTCTCCGTGCTGCTTGCAGCGCTGCCGGTGGCACTCGACGGAACGCAGCTGGTGGCCGGCGCCGCCTTCGGGCTCACATCGAGGAACTGCAGCGCACCGCGAAGCCCGTGTCCGAGGCGCTGGTGTCGATCGCAGCCGTCCTCGACAGCCCTCCTCCGCGGCCACTCAGCGCGTTCGTCGAGGAGTACGAACTGGACGTGCACGCGGCGGACTTCGGCCCCTCGGCCGCGCGTCGGCTGCACGATCTCACCGAGGAGTTCCCGGCGGCGCACTGACCTCGGCGATGCACGCCGCCTCGGCATGCGGTCGCGGCACCGCCGCAGCCGACGCCGGAACCGCCCGTCGCGTGCGCCGACAGGGAAGCGAACGTCAAGTGGCCGGGCACGAACCGGAAGGCGTGGAAGAGTGGAAGAGGTGATGGCTCTGTCCGAGCATGGATCGACATCCTGCCGGCCTCCGAGCACGACCGGCTGACATCGGCGGAGGGCCGGCACCACGCTCGGACAGGCCCAAGAACTCCCCGGCCCGCACGGGCGGGCGCGATCGAGTCGCTCGACCTCGTCACCGAACATCGGCTGTTTGCGTGCGGTCTCGCACGATGATCTTGCCGATGTTCTCACCGCGCAGCATGCCCAGGAACGCGTCCACGATGCGCTCGAACCCGTCGACCACCGTCTCGTCCGGGGCGATCCGGCCGCTCTGCAGATGTGGTACCGCGAAGTCGTACAACTCCTCCTGCACATCACGGTAGTTGCTGACCAGGAACCCCTCCATGCGGATGCTCTTCTCCACGATGTCCGCGTGGTTGAAGCGCGGCGGCGGCGCGTCTGGGGTGTTGTACTGGCTGATCGTGCCGACGCGGACGATGCGTCCGAACTCGCGCAGTGCTCCCACCGCCGCGGTCAGTTGCAGGCCGCCGACGTTGTCGACGAACACGTCGATGCCGTTCGGCGCGGCCTTGGCCAGCAGGGCGGCGGCGGGTCCCTCGTGGTAGTCGAAGACGGCGTCGTAGCCGACCTCCCGCGTGAGATGGTCGGCCTTCGCTGCTGAGCCCGCGCTGCCCACGAGTAGTCCGGCGCCGAGCAGCCGGGCGAACTGCCCGGTCGCCGTGCCGACCCCGCCCGCCGCGGCCGACACGAACAGGTCCTCACCCTTCTGAAGCCGGGCGATGCGGGTCAGGCCCACGTAGGCGGTCAGGCCGGTGCCACCGAGGATGCTCAAGTACGCGGTCAGGGGCACGCCGTCGAAGCGGGGGAGCTGCCGGATCTCCTCGGGCGAGACAACCGCGTGCGTGCGCCAGCCCTTCCGGTGGAACACGATCTCCCCCTCGGCCAGCCGAGGCGTGCGCGAGGCGATGACCCGCCCGATGGTGCGGCCCTCCAGCGGTGCGCCGAGCGTGAAGCCGCCGGGCACGTCATCCATCATCTCGCGGTGATAGGGGTCGACGGACCAGTAGAGGTTCTTCACCAGCGCGCTGCCGACCGAGGGGTCGGGAAGCGTGGACTCGACGAAGGTGAAGTGGTCGGCGGTGGGAAAGCCGTGCGGGCGGGCGATCTGGTGCACGGTGAGCGCGGTCTCGTTCATGACCGGACCGTAGGGCGGGAATGCGCCTGGTGGGCAGCCGGTTGGGCTCATGCGACACCCCGTTCCATGAGCAGTTCTCATACATTGAGGTGAGCGCCCCGTGGCCCGCACGACCGCCTCCGATCTCGCCCCGCACGAGTTGCGCGTCCTGGTGGCGGTCGCGGACACCGGCGGCTTCTCGGCCGCGGCCGGGACACTCGGTATGACCCAGTCCGCGGTCTCCCACTCGGTTCGCGGCAGCGAGCGCAAGATCGGTGCCGTGCTCTTCGAACGCGGCCGCGCCGGCGCCCGCCCCACCCCGGCCGGAGAACAGGCCGTGGCATACGCCCGCCGCATCCTGCGTCTGCTGGACGTCCTGACCGCTGAGGCACGTGGTGCGGCCCGGTCCGACGCGGCGGAGGGGCCGCTGCGGATCGCGGCCTTCCGCAGCGCTGCTCTTCACCTGCTGCCGCCCGCGCTTGAGCGGCTGCGCGCCCGGCATCCCGGGATCGAGCCGCGGGTGCGGGTCGTACGCGAGGTGGGGCGCGGCACCGCGGGTGAAGTGGCCGACGGGAAAGCCGACATAGCCATCGCCACACTGGGCGGCTCCACGCCGCTTCCGCCGGGCCTTGTCGCAAGCGGACTCCTTGAGGAGTCGTATGCCCTGGTACACGTGGCGGGCCACGCAGCCCCGCGTTCGCTGCCCCTGGTCGACTGGGCTGAAAACTGCGGCTCGTACACCCGCGACTGGTGGGCGGCACAGGACTGGATCCCGAACGCGACCATCGAAGCCGAGGACGACGGAGCCGTGCTCTCCTTGGTGAGCGCAGGTCACGGGATGGCGATCATGCCCGCCCTCTCCTTGGTCGGAGCGCCGAACTCGGTCGGGATCACCGATCTGGGATCTGAGCGCCCGACACGCCAGGTCGGCTACGTCATCGCCTCTGAACTGGCCGGATCCGCCGTCGTGCGCGCCTTGGTGAGGGAACTGCGGGCCACGGTCCTCCAGGGGTGTGGGCATTCTCCTCCGCGAGGCTCGATCAGGCCGAGTGCGTGACCCGGGCGGCGCAGAGGAGTGAGACCAGATGCCACGAGCAGAAGGCTTACGGCGACTTCCTCGACAAGGATGCCCGCTACCGCCGGACCGGCGAATTCCCGGAAATCGTCCGGGGGTTGTGGCAGGCGAAGACGGTCGACCTGGCGGGTGAGCACCTCCGGGGTCGAGGAGGCGAAGCTGGCCCGGCTGCCCGAACCCGGTGCCGGAGGTGTACTTCGGCGGGTCCTCGCCCATCGCCGGGGAGTTCGCGGCGAAACACGTCGACGTGTACCTCACGTGGGGCGAGCCGCCGGCCGCGGTCGCCGAGAAGATCGCCTGGATCCGAGGGCTGGCGGCCAAGGAGGGCCGCACGCTGCGCTTGGGGATCCGGCTGCACGTCATCACCCGCGACACCCCCGAGCAGGCCTGGGCGGAGGCGAAGCGTCTCCTGGAGGGCTTCGACCCGGAAAACGGTGCGAACGGTCCAGGCTGGGCTCGCCCACGGCGAGTCCGAGGGGCAGCAGCGGATGCTCGCCCTGCACGGCGGCGGCCGCGACCGTCTGGACATCCACCCCAACCTGTGGGCCGGCATCGGCCTGGTCCGCGGCGGCGCGGGCACCGCCCTGGTCGGCAGCCATGACGAGGTCGCCGAGCGCATCAAAGGAGTACCACGCCCTCGGCATCGACGAGTTCGTGCTCTCCGGCTACCCGCACTTGCGGGAGGCGTACTGGTTCGGCGAGGGCGTCCTGCCACGGCCTCAGGCGCGCGGGCTGTGGAGCCATCCGTTCCGCGGCGCGACGGCCGCACAGCCCGTCGCTCAGATCTCCTTCGCGGACGCCGGGAGCCGGCGACGACCCACGTGATCGCCGACGACGCCGAGGCGGTCGCTCTCGCCGTCGAGCCGGCCGCCGAGTTCGCCCGCGAGGCCGCCCTCCGTGACGCGGGACGCATCACCCCCGGAGAGGTGGTCAAGCTGATGTCCAGCTGAGAAGTTCTGGGCTTGGCCTTGGCGGGCGGCGGGGCCGGGCGCAGCCGTCCGACGACGACGCCTGATGCGATGCCGATGGTACGGGCGAATGCCGGATCGAAACCACCAGCTGGCCCGACCTCGGCGCACAGTCGCAGAAGCTCGGTCAACCTGCGCTTGGTTTGTGAGGGCCCTTGTCCGCATGGCCCACCTCGCTGCCCGCGCTCCGGAGCTGTCGTCTCCGTCGCAGCGGTTGGGTCACAGTGCCCGGGCCGCGTAGGCCCTGACGTCCGCGTCCGGGTCCGTCGTCGCCGTGGCCAGGGCCGCTCGGGCGTCCTCGGTGGCACGGTGCCGGGTCAGTGCCGTCACGGCGGCCTTGCGGACGTCGGCGTTCGGGTCGGCGAGGGCTTTGGCGAGGGCGGGTACGGCGAGGCCGGGGGCCGCGAGGGAGAGGGCGGTGCCGGCGCCTGCCCGGACCTGCCAGGCCGGGTCGGACAGGGCTGCCTCCGCGCGCGCGGCCAGGGGTGTCGGGCAGCCGGTCGTGCCCAGTGCTTCATAGGCGGCCGCACGCACCAGGGCGTCGGGATCGTCGATGAGCTCGGTGAGGGCCGAGAGGACCATGTCGGGTCCGGGGCTAGCCGACGTGGTGCCGTCGGGCTGTCCTGCGGTCACGGTGGCCAGGGCCTTGGCGATGGTGACGCGGACCTCGCGGGACGGGTCGGCGGTCGCCGCGCGGGCCAGCTCCCCGGCTGCGTCGACCGACACGAGTGCTCGCACGGCCGCGATACGCACGGCGATGTCCGCGTCCGACAGGGAGCCCGTGAACAGCCCGGTGTCACCGAGGCGCAGAGCACGCAGGACGTCGAGTGCGGCGGCACGGGCGACGGGGTCGGCTTCGGACAGGGCGGCGACGAGGCCGTCGTGCAGGGCTGGTTCAGGGTCCAGCGTCTCGACCAGTTCGCGAAGTGAGGCGGCTGCGGCAGCGCGGACGCCGGCGTCGGGGTCGGCGAGCGTGGCGGCCAGTGCCGGTCCGGTGCCCGGCGGCACCGTCTCCGTCAGCACGGTGACGGCCGTTCGGCGAACGGTGGGCTCGGGGTCGGTCAGGTAAGGGGTGAGGGCGGAGAGCCGGGGCTCGTCCTCTGCGAGGGAGAGGAGCTCGAGCAGGCGCGGTGTGGCCGGCGTGTCCGTGTCGGTACCGGGGCGGGCGGTCGTATCGGTCAGGGCGTGCTCCGGCCGTATCGCCACAGGGGCCGCTTCCCGGGCGCCCGCGGTCGCCACCTGTTCCGGGTGGACCTCGCCGAGGCGGCGGGAGGGTCCGCCGACCGCGGTGAGACCGTCGACGGGCACCAGATAGGGAGCCACGGGACGCGCCGTGAACTCCATCGCACCGGTGGGGGACTTGCGCAGGTCGAGGTGGTGGAACCAGGACGCGTCGTCACGGTGGGGGTGGTCGAGGCGGTCGTGGTAGAGGCCCCAGCGGGACTCCGTGCGGGCCAGGGAGGCCCGCGCGGCCATCTCCGCGCAGTCGCGGATGAAGGTGACCTCGGCGCAGCGCATCAGCTCGTGCGGGGTGCGGGCGCCCATCGCGGCGATGTCGTCGCGCATCCGCTCGAAGGCCTCCAGGGCCAACGACAGTCGCGCGCCGGACTTCGGCGGGGCCACGTAGTCGTTCACGAAGCGGCGCAGCTTGTACTCGACCTGGGGTTGCGGCGGGCCGTCCGGGTTGCGCAGCGGGCGGTAGATCAGCTCGTGCGCCTCCTGGAGCTGGTCGAGGGGCAACTCCCCTTCGTACGGCGTGTACTGGGACGCGTCCGCGCCCGCCAGGTCCCCGAAGACGAACGCGCCGATCATGTAGTTGTGCGGGACGCAGGCCAGGTCCCCGGCGGCGTACAGGCGGGGTACGGTCGTACGGGCGTGGTCGTCGACCCGCACTCCCGAGGCCGAGTGGCCGCCGCACAGGCCGATCTCGGAGATGTGCATCTCGACGTCATGGGTGCGGTAGTCGTGGCCGCGGCCCGAGTGGAAGGTGCCTCGGGTCGGGCGCTCGGTGGAGTGCAGGATGGACTCCAGGGCCGAGATCGACTCCTCCGGGAGGTGGCTCAGCTTCAGGTAGACCGGGCCCCGGTCGCTCGCGACTTCCTCCGCGAACTCCGCCATCATCTGGCCCGACCAGTAGTCGGAGTCGACGAAGCGTTCGCCGTGCCGGTTGACCTGGTAGCCGCCGAAGGGGTTGGCGACGTAGGCGCAGGCGGGACCGTTGTAGTCCTTGATCAGCGGGTTGATCTGGAAGCACTCGATGCCGGTCAGCTCGGCGCCTGCGTGATACGCCATGGCGTAGCCGTCGCCCGCGTTGGTGGGGTTCTCGTAGGTGCCGTACAGGTAGCCGGAGGCGGGCAGGCCGAGGCGGCCGCAGGCGCCGGTCGCCAGGATGACCGCGCCGGCGCGGACGGTGACGAAGGCGCCGGTGCGGGTGTGGAAGCCCACCGCACCCACGGCACGCCCTTCCGCTGTGAGTACGCGCACCGGCATCACCCGGTTCTCGATCCGGATCCGCTCCCGCATCTCGCGCCGCCGCAGCTGCCGGTACAGGACCTTCTTGACGTCCTTGCCCTCCGGCATCGGCAGCACATAGGAACCCGAGCGGTGGACCTGGCGGACCGCGTACTCGCCGTGCTCGTCCTTCTCGAACTTCACACCGTACGACTCCAGCCGCTGCACCATCGCGAAGCCTCGGGTGGCGGTCTGGCGGACGGTGGACTGGTCGACGATGCCGTCGTTGGCGCGGGTGATCTCGGCGACGTAGTCGTCGGGTTCGGCGCGGCCGGGGATGACCGCGTTGTTGACGCCGTCCATGCCCATGGCCAGTGCGCCTGAGTGGCGTACGTGCGCCTTCTCCAGCAGCAGGACGTCCGCGCCGTGCTCGGCGGCGGTCAGGGCCGCCATGGTGCCGGCGGTGCCGCCGCCGATGACAAGGACGTCGCAGATGATCTCGTCCGCGTCGGTGAGGTCCGGGATCTGCAGGGGGGTGTCCACCAGGGTGCCTTTCAAGAACCGAGTGACGTGAGGACTTCGCGCCGCAAATCGATACGCGCCGGATCGTCGTGGGCGGCGCGCTCGCGCGGGCGCGGTACGTCCCGTACGGCGATCAGGCGGCCCGCGCCCAGCAGGGCCACGCGGTCGCCGAGGAAGAGGGCCTCGTCCACGTCGTGGGTGACGAAGACGACGGTGGCGCGCGTGCCGCGCAGCACCTCCACCAGCAGGTCCTGCATGCCGGCGCGGGTCTGGGCGTCGAGGGCGCCGAACGGTTCGTCCATCAGCACGGCACGAGGGCCGGCGGCCAGGGCGCGGGCCAGCTGCGCGCGCTGACGCTGGCCACCGGAGACGCGGTGCGGCCAGCGCCGGGCGTGCTCGGCGAGTCCGACCCGGTCGAGCCATGCCTCGGCCTGGGTACGGCGTTCTGCGCGGGACAACCCCTTGATGGCGAGGGGCAGTTCGACGTTCGCGCGCAGGGTGCGCCAGGGGAGCAGGGCGTCCTCCTGGAACACGAGGGCGCGTTCGGCGGACGGGGCGGTCAGGGGGCGTCCGTCCTGCGTGATCTCTCCGGAGAGCAGGGGCAGAAGGCCGGCCAGGGTGCGCAGGAGGGTCGACTTGCCACAGCCGGAGGAGCCGACGACGGTCAGGATCTCTCCGGGGGCCACGTCAAGGTGCACGTTGTTGAGCACGGGCGCGCCGGGGCGTCCGAGAGCGGCGTCGTGCAGGGCGAGGCGGGTGCCAGTGCCGGTGCCGGTGCGGGTGCGGGACGGTGAGCGGACGTCAGACGAGCTGGTCATGAGACGCGTCCTCCTTGGGCCTGGGGCCGACCGGTGCGGGGGAGGGGGCTTCGCGCGTCCGCCGCGGGACGCGCGCGCCGGGGACGTACGACGTGCGCGGCAGCCAGCGGGTCAGGCGGCGGCCCAGGAGTTCCACGGTCATGGAGGTGAGCCAGCCGAGGACGCCGATCGTGACCATGCCGACGAAGACGCCCGGGTAGTTGACGATCGTGTAGTCCTGCCAGGTGCGGTAGCCGACGCCGTACTGGCCGGAGATCATCTCGGCGGAGATCACGCAGATCCACGAGACGCCGATGCCGACCGACAGGCCGCCGAAGACGCCGGGCAGGGCGCCCGGCAGGACGACCGAGCCGAGGATGCGCCATCGGCCGCCGCCCATCGTCAGCACGGCCTCCTCCCACACGGGCGTCAGCGCACGGACGGCGTGCCGGGTGGAGACCAGGACCGGGAAGAAGGCGGCGGTGAAGGTGATGAAGACGATGCCCTGTTCGTTGGAGGGAAACAGGAGGATCGCCACGGGGACCAGGGCGATGGCCGGGATCGGGCGGACCACCTCCAGCAGTGGACCCAGCAGGTCCTCGGCCAGCGGGGAGCGGGCCATGAGCACGCCCCCGGCCACACCCAGCACCGCCGCCAGCAGGAAGCCGGTGAGGATGCGGGTCAGGCTGTCGGTGAGGTCCGTCCAGTAGTCGGCCCCGGCGAGGCGGTCGGCGAAGGCGCGGGCGACGTCGGTGACCGTGGGGAACTGCGAGAACCGCAGCCACAGGTCGACGTCCAGGCTGGTCAGGAGCTGCCACAGGCCGAGGGCCGCGGCGAGGGCGGCCGCCCGCAGTGCGTACCGGGCGGCTCGTGGTGCGGGCCGGTTCACGAGACACGCTCCAGGGCGTCGGCGTAGGTGATGACCCTTGCCCCTTCGTGCCGGTCGACGTACGCCTGCGCGGTCGCCGGGGCGACGAACGGCAGCAGCTTCTCGCCGTCGGCCACCCACACCGCCTTGTCGGCGAACCAGAGGGTGCCGGTGGTGGCGTCGGGGACGTAGGCGGCGCGGATGCCATCGGGGTGGGCGGCCACGTAACTGAGCAGCTGCGCCGGGGACTTGAAGGTCCTGGTCTCCTGGGCGCCCTTTGGCCACGCCTCGCTCGCGGCGGCGGGCGGCGTGGCCGCGAGCTGCTTCCCGTACGACGCCCCGAGCGCCTTCTTCACGTACTGGTCGTCGACGAACGCGTCCACGTCCACGTCGCCGGTCAGCTTCGCCGCCTTCAGGACCGACACGTCCTGCTTCAGCGCGGAGACGAGCTGCGGCTTGACCGCCGGGTCGAAGGTGGAGATGCCGTGGGCGCCGTTGTAGAGGTAGACGACCTCGGCGGGCAGGCCCGTGGCCTCGGCGACCTTCTCGGCGGCGGTGACGGGGTGGGCGTTGAGGTAGTCGGTGGCCTGTGCCTGGGCCTTGAGGAACGCCTCCAGGACGGCCGGTCGGTCCTCGGCGAAGTCCTCGCGGGCGGTGACGCCGTGGAAGGTGGGCAGGTTCAGCTGGGCGCCGTCGTACAGTGCCTTCGCCTTGCCCTGGTAGGTGAGCAGGCCGGGCCAGGCGACGAACTGCGACAGCGCGTCCGCGCTGCCCGCGGCCAGAGCCGAAGCGCCCACCGCGGGCTGCTGGTTGAGCTTCTCGATGCCGTCGTTGGGGTCGATGCCGGCGCGTTGCAGGGCCCGCACAAGGGTGCCGTCGGCGGCGGAGCCGACGCTCGTGGAGACCTTCTTTCCCTTCAGGTCCTTCAGGGAGCTGAGCCCCGAGTCGGGTGCGGTGACGATGGTGTTGAGGCCACCGCGCAGGTTGTAGCCGGTGACCGAGACCAGGTGGGTGGGGCGGTTCAGCTGCTTGCCCCGGGCGGCGTTGATGAGCAGCGGGAAGTCGCCCATCGAGCCGATGTCGATCTTCCCGGCGGTCATCTGGGCAGTGATGGGGGCGCCGGTGGCGTAGTCCTGCCAGACGACCTTGTAGGTGACGCCGTCGCCGAGAGAGGTCAGCTGCTTCTCGAAGTAACCGAGGGAGCGGAGCAGGGTGCCGGCTGTGACCGTGTTGATGGTCTTGGACTGGTAGCCGACGGTGACGGTGACCGTGGAGCTGTCGCCGGCCTCGGCGTCACCGCCGCAGGCGCTGAGCGGGAGCAGGAGGACGACTGCGCTTGCTGCGACTGCCGTGCGTTTCATGGGTGTTCGGCCTCTCACCGGAGCAGGTCAAGGGGGTCAGCGGAGCAAATAGGGCATGTTGACCGTGACGGCTCCGGTGGGACAGCGGGCCGCGCACGGACCGCAGTACCAGCACTCGTCGACGTGCATGTACGCCTTGCCACTGCTGGTGTCGATGGCGAGGGAGTCCAGCGGGCACATGTCCACGCAGAGCGTGCAGCCGTCGATGCACTTCGACTCGTCGATGGTCACGGGCACGTCGGCCCGCTGGGGCACCAAGGGCATGGCTGTCTCCAGGAATGTCGCGCGGTAGGTCTTGTTGCACGTGTTGCTGCGGGTCTTGCTGCGGGTCTTGCTGCGGGTCTTGCCGCGGGGAGGGCGGTGTCAGAGGGAGCGGTGCAGCAGGCCGCTCATCGTGATGCGGTCGCCGCGGAAGCGGATGAACTCCAGGTCTACGGGGCGCCCGTCGGCGAGGTGCGTGAGGCGTTCCAGCATCAAGACGGCCGCACCGCGCGTGGCCTGAAGCACGGCGGCGGAATGGGCGTCCGCGTTGACCGCCTCCAGCGTGATGTCGGCGTGTCCCAGGCGCTGGCCGGTGAGGGACTCCAGGAGGCGGAAGACGTCGGTGTTCTCCAGGTCGCAGCCGAGCAGGTCGGTGCCGATGTCCAGGGGGATGTAGGTGAGGTCCAGGGACAGGGGGAGGCCGTTCAGGCTGCGCAGGCGTTCGATGTAGAGGACGTCCGTGCCGGGTGGGATGCGGAGGCGCTCGGCGACCGGGGCGGGGGCCAGGACCGGGCCCATGGTGCGGACCTCGTTGGTGACGCGGCCGTGTTCGTGCAGGGTCTCCGCGAGGCCCATCAGCCGGTCGAGCCCGTGGGGGTACTTCTGGGCGACGACCACCGTGCCGACGCCGGGGAGGCGCTCCACCAGGCCCTCGGCGCGCAGGAGCTCGAGGGCCTGACGGACGGTGTTGCGGGAGGCCCGGTACTCGGTGGCGAGGGTCGACTCGTGCGGCAGGGTGCCGGCCGGGAAGCCCCCGGTGAGGAGCTGGTGACGCAGGAGATCGGCGAGCTGGCGTGCCTGGTCCGCGCGCAGCCGACGCCGCGTGCGCTGGGCGGCGACGGTGGGCGCGCCCTGGCCGGCGTGGTCTCGGATGCGGTCGGTGGGTGGCATGTTCGGGACCATACCTATCCGGTAGGGATGGTGGTGTTGCGGAAGTGTTGCGCCACCTGACACATCGCCGGATACGTCGCTGACCTGGGATTTCGGTAGACGGGAGGGAAGATCTGCCAGGGTCCGCCGACACCGTATGGGAAGGGCCTACGTCCGTTCGGTCCGCTGCGCCAGCCGGGCGCGCAGCCGGCTCAGGCGGTCGATCTCGGCGTCGATGGCCGCCAGCCTGCGCTCGACCACGCCGGAGCCGGGGGAGGCCGCGTCGGCGTTCGCGCAGCGCCGCCCCGGATCCTCGACCAGGAGCTGGATCCGGTCGGCGATGCATCGCAGGTCCTCGACGGTGAGACCGAGGCCGAGCAGTTCACGGATGACACGGACTCGGGCGATCTCGTCGGGCCCGTACCGGCGTTGGCGCGTGGCCGTGCGCGGTGGTGGGGGCAGCAGGCCGCGTTCTTCGTAGAACCGCAGGGCCCGTGGAGTGGTCCCGGCAGCTGCCGCCGCGTCTCCGATCCGCATGCCGACCTCCTTCTCCACGGCGCCGCGAGGCGTCGGCCGGGGGCGCCTACTGTGGCGGCAGCTCCACGACGACCGTGCCGAAGTGCCGCCCCTCGAACAGTTCCTGCAACGCTCGAGGAGCCCGTTCGATGCCCGGGATCCGCACCTGCGGAAAGGCGATCTCACCGGAGCGCAGCCAGGAGCCGAACCTGGTAGCCCACTCTTCCGCCACCCCGGGGTGGTCCACGCCGCTGTAGCCCCGCAGTGCGATCCCATGGGTGATGACGCGGTAGGAGTCGATGTCGGCCGGCGCGCTGCCGCCGCCCCCGTCCGGTGACAGTTGTCCGGACAGCGCGCCGACCAGAGCGAAGCGGGCACCGCGGCGCGCTGCCATGAGTGCCACCGTCAAGTGTTCGCCGCCCACGGTGTCCACCAGGACATCGATGCCCTCGGGCGCCGCTTCCCTCAGTTGCCCGGCGAGCGTGGCGGACGGGGAGCCGGGCACCACCACCGCGTCATAGCCCAGTTCGGTGCGCAGCCGATCGGCCTTGGCCGGGGAACGGGTACTGCCGATGACTCTGCCGGCACCCAGCAGCCTGGCGACCGGACCCGCCAGGGTGCCCACCGCGCCGGCCGCCCCGGTGACGAAGACCGTGTCGCCGGGGCGGATCTCGGCGAACCGGGTGAGCGCGCCGTAGGCGGCCGCTCCCGAGGACAGGTGGGCCACCGGGTCGGGCAGCACATCGCCGATCGGGGTGCACTGGTCCGCCGCGAGCAGCGTGTGCTCGCGCCAACCGAGCAGGTGGGTGACGGCATCTCCCGGCCGAAGCGGGCTGCCGGAGCCCGCGGCGACGACCTCGCCGACGGCGGGACCGAACAGGACGTCACCGGCGTGGATCGGCGGCAGCGGTATGCCCTCGACCTTTCCACCGATGAGGGTCCGCAGCCCGGGGAAGACGAGGAAGTACTGGTTCCGCACGACGACTTGTCCGGGGCCGGGAGCGGTCACCGGTTGTGTGACGACGGCGAAGTGCTCAGGGCCGGGCAGCCCTTTCGGGACGGCGGCGAGCCGGATCTCGCGGGTGGCAGAGGGCAGGGCCATGTGGAGCTCCTGGTCGGGGCGCGAGGGGTGTGGCGGGGCCGGCCGGTCGTGGTCGGCGCGCAGACGCTAACCCTTGACGTGCGCGTCAAAGGCAAGGCGGCCGCCGCTTGTCGCTCACGCCGCCGCCCTCAGCGGCCGACGTTCGCTGAGCGCGGCGGAGAACTGGTCGACGACCTGGTCCAGCGCCTCTCGCGTGCCCGGCTCCACGACGATGCCGCCGACCTGCCGTACGTCGATGTGCTTGTCCAGGACGAACCAGCCGGGCGTGATGTGGGTGGGGCCCATGGATGCTGCGGTCACCTCCCTGCGCACGGACGACCTCGGGTGGTCGGAAGTGGACCAGGCGGAGCTGCTGCAAGGCATCGAGGAGGGCGCCGACCGCCTCAATGGCCTCGTCGGCAACATCCTCGACATGTCCCGCCTCCAGACCGGCACCGTCACCCCGATCATCCGCGAGACCGATGTCGACGAGGCCATCCCGATGGCCCTCGGCGGCGTCCCCTAAGGCAGGGTCGACCTGGACATCCCCGAAACCCTGCCCATGGTCGCCGTTGACCGGGGCCCCATGGAGAGGTCCGTCGCCAACATCGTCGAGAACGCGGTGAAACACAGCCCCCACGGCACCCAGTCCTGGCTCGGCGAGCGCCATCGCCAGACCGGGTGGAAGTGCGCGTCGTGGACCGCGGCCGGGGCGTCCCCGACGAGGCCAAGGACCGCCTCTTCGAACCCTTCCAGCACGCGGCACCGGAGTCGGCCTCGGGCTGGCGGTGGCCCGCGTCTTCGCCGAAGCCATCGGTGGCACCTCCAGGCCGAGGACACACCCGGCGGCGGCCTCACGATGGTGCTGAGCGTCCCAATGGCGGCGGCGGCCCACCGCCCGCCGCCGGAAGCGGACGTGCCGGTGCCCGCCACGTCATAGCCTCACTGACGGTCGAAACCAAAGGCACCACGGCGTTCTTGCGCCGTCCTCGCCATGATCGTCGGCGTGTCTACATGAAACTTCGACCGCATGGCTGAACTGACCTGGCGCTACGGCTGTCCCGGCCGTCCTCACGGTCAATCGTGGCCATCTGCGCCCTCATCCACCGTGCTATGCGCCGCAACAGAGCGCTCTGATCAGGCCTGCACCGGGCCAGCGGCCGCTCGAGCACCAGCCGGCGCCCTGAGTCCGAGTCTCCGGCCGGAGCCGGAAGAACAGTGACGTGCGGCGGCCGCTGGGGCGGTGTGTCCTGCTGGTCAGGTGTGGGGTGGGAGGCGCTTACGGTAGACCGGATAGTCGATGATCGCCTCGATGGTGTCCGTGTGCCGCGCTTGCCAGCGTTGGCCCTGAGGGTGTGAAAAGAAAGTGATGGGGGACATGCAGGACGGAAAAGGGCCCGCTGTGCCGGAGGTGGTGGACAGTCCCGCTCTGCGGACCCAGTCCACGAGTGGGTTTGCGCGGTGGCTGCTGCGTCATCGGGTGCAGCCGGTGGGGCCGGCGGCGGGGGAGGGGCATGCGGAGCCGCATTCGTGGTGGAAGGTGATGTGCCTGACGGGGGTCGACTACTTCTCCAGCCTGGCCTACGTGCCGGCCATCGCCGCGCTCGCGGCCGGGGCGGTTTCTCCGCTGGCAACGCTGCTGATCGTGGCCTTGACTCTGCTGGGGATGCTGCCGATGTACCGGCGCGTGGCGAAGGAAAGTCCGCACGGGGCCGGGTCGGTGGCGATGCTCGAGGACCTGTTGCCGTTTTGGTGGGGCAAGCTGTTCGTGCTGGTCCTGCTCGGCTTCGTCGCCACCTCGTGGATCATCACGATCACTCTGTCTACGGCCGACGCCTCCGTGCACGTGGTGGAGAACCCTTTCTTCCCGCAGGCTCTGCACGGCCATGAGGTGGCCCTCACGGTGGCGCTGCTGGTCGTCCTCGGCGGAGTGTTCCTGCTGGGGTTCAGCGAGGCGGTCATGGTGGCCATTCCGCTGGTGGGGGTCTTCCTGGTGCTCAACGCCGTCATCATTGCCGTCGGCCTGACCGATGTGTTCACCACGGCCGGGGCACTGTCGGTTTGGACGGATGCGCTCGCGGACACCGGAGGCGGATTCGGTGACCTGGCGGGACCGGCTCTGCTGGCGTTTCCGCTGCTGGTACTGGGCCTGTCGGGTTTCGAGACCGGGGTGAGCATGATGCCGCTGGTCGCCGCCGACGGCAAAGATCCCGAACAGCGCCTGCAGTCGCGGATCCGCAACACCCGCAAGCTGCTGACCACCGCCGCCCTCATCATGAGCGTCTACCTGCTGGCCGCCAGTTTTGTGACCACCGTGCTCATCCCCGAGGAGGAGTTCGAGCCGGGCGGGGCCGCCAACGGCCGCGCGCTCGCCTGGCTGGCCCACGAACATGTCGGCGAGGCGTTCGGCACTGTTTACGACGTCAGCACCATCCTGATCCTTTGGTTCGCCGGCGCCTCGGCAATGGCGGGACTGGTCAACATCGTGCCCCGCTACCTGCCCGACTACGGCATGGCCCCCGAATGGGGACGGGCGGTCCGCCCCGTCGTCATCGTCTACACCGCCGTGTCCATCGCCATCACCATCGCCTTCGACGCCGACGTCGACAAGCAAGCCGGCGCATACGCCACCGGCATCCTGGCCATGATGGTCTCCGGAGCCTTCGCCGTCACCGTCTCCGTGATCCGCCGCCGCCGGCGCCTGGCGGGCGCCGGGTTCGCGGCGCTCACCGCGATCCTGCTCTACGCCCTGGTGGCCAACATCGTCGACAAGCCCGACGGTATCGCGATCTCCGGCGTGTTCATCGCCGGCATCATCGTCGTCTCCCTCATCTCCCGCATCTCGCGCACCACAGAACTGCGCGCCGACCGCATCGTCTTCGACGCGGCCGCCCGACAGTTCATCACCGACACCCTCGCCCACGACCAGGCCATCAACATCATCGCCAACCGCCGTCAGGCCGGTGACGCCGCCGAGTACGCAGGCAAGGAAGACGAACAGCGCCACACCAACCCGGTCCCTGGGCGAGCCGACGTCCTGTTCCTGGAGATCGACGTGATCGACCCTTCCGACTTCAGCGAAGCCCTCACCGTCCGCGGTGTCGAAGTCGACGGATACCGCATCCTGCGCGCCGACGCCCCAGCAGCGCCGAACGCCATCGCCGCGATCCTCCTGGCCCTGCGTGACGCCACCGGCGTCCAGCCGCACTGCTACTTCGCCTGGGCCGAGGGCAGTCCCCTGGTGCACATGTTCCGCTACTTCCTCCTCGGCCGCGGCGACACCGCCCCCGTCACCCGCGAGATCATCCGCAAACACGAACCCGACCCCGCCCTCCGCCCCGGCATCCACGTCGGGGGCTGACCCCCGCCGTCCACCCGATACCGCAGCCGGGGCAGAGCGCGGGCAGTGCGCCAGGCACGCCGTTCGCACACGTGGGCCGTGCCTGGCCCGCTGCACGGCCTGGGGGAGAGATACCACCGGCGCGGTGGTCGCAGGCGCCCCGATGGGTCGCCTCCGTGCTGTCTGCCGACGCGGCCGGCGGAGCCGCGAGCGCGCACATCGAGGGTCTACGATCAACGCTGCCGAGAGAAGACCGCTTACCGCCGGGGGACTTGGGGCTGTGGACGACCGGGATCTGGTACTCGCTGACCGCTACCGCTTGGTGCGCCCACTGGGGCGCGGCGGGATGGGGGAGGTGTGGGAGGCGCAGGACGCCAGTCTGCGGCGGCCGGTCGCTGTCAAGGTGATCTCGGTCCTTGCGGGTGGCGGCAGTCGGGCCGACGAGGCGCGCGCCCGGTTTCTGCGGGAGGCGCGGATCACCGCCGCGCTTCAGCATCCCCATATCGTGACCGTCCACGACCTCGGGGAGGCAGCCACCGGCGAGGGTACGACGCCGTTCCTGGTGATGGAACTGCTCCGGGGCGAGGGCTTGGACGCCGTTGTCCGGCGCGGGCCTGTCGGCGAGGAGGAGGTGGCGCACTGGGGGGCGCAGGTGTGCGACGCGCTGGGTGAGGCGCATGGCGCCGGCATCCTCCACCGCGACATCAAACCGGCGAATCTGTTCGTCGCGGCCTCGGGCAGCCTGAAGGTGCTCGACTTCGGGATCGCCCGCGCCGTCGACGCCTCGGCTACCGGTGACCGGCTGACCCACACCGGGTTCATCGTGGGCACGGCCGCGTACATGGCACCGGAGCAGGCACGCGGGCGCCCCGAGCAGCGCAGCGACCTGTACTCCCTGGGGTGTGTGCTGTTCGAACTGCTCACCGGGCGGCTGCCGTTCGTCGCCCCGGACACCCTTGGGTATGTCACGGCGCACCTTCATGATCCGGCCCCCGCGCCGAGCAGCCTCGTGCCCGGCGTCTCCGCTCCGTGGGACCGCCTGGTCGGTCGGCTGCTGGCCAAGGACCCGCGCGAGCGCTACGCATCGGCCGCTGTGCTCGCCGACGAGCTGCGGCGCTTCGGTGGTGTGCGGCAGGCCGTACCCGCGGCCCGTCGCTACACCCCCACCGTCGCCGACCGGGAGGAGCTCGGGGCGAGTTCACCGCCTCCGGCCGCCTCCGTGTCCGACGATCTCGCGGCGGTATCTACGGTTCAGGCGCCTGCCGGGCGGTCCAGTGGAACAGGCATGAGCCGGCGCAGCCTGCTCCAGAGGGGCGCGGGCGTCGCCGCGGTCGCGGTCGCCGGAGGGGCGGCGGCTGTGTACCTGACCGGCGACCCCAAGCGGGACCCGGTCGCCTGGTCGCAGAAGATCGCAGACGTCGACGTGATCAACTCCGACGGTCCGGACGTCGTCCTGGCCGATGGCCGGTGTCATGTGGCCGCCGGTCACTACTACAAGGAGACTGCCGCGCTCCATACCTTCGACCTTGCGACCGGCAAGCGTCTGTGGAAGGCGTCCCTCAACAAGGCCTGGGCCCGGCAAACACGCTTCGCGGTCATCGGCGGCATGGTCCTCGCCCTGACCCAGAACTCCGATTACAAAGGCGGACAGGTGCACGCCTTCGACGCTGCCACCGGCGAGCGCCGGTGGCAGCTGCCGGTCTCCGCCGGCGCCTCGGGGCTGGATGTGCACCGGCCCAGCGGCCTGCTGATCACCGGAGAGGGCGGTTCGGTGACTGGGATCGATCCGCGCACCGGCCATACGCGATGGGGGATCGACGTATCCTCCCCCTACGACGCCACATGGATCCTGGCCGGCGACCTGATTCTCTGCAGCGGAGGAGTCGCAGTACTCGGCAAGACGGGCGAGAAGCTGTGGACACGTTCCGGCTTTCAGCCGCAGGGTGACCTGGCGCAGCCCCTGGGTGAGGGCCTGCTCTGCTACGAGTCCGGCAAGACGGTCCCCGTCGACCTCGTCTGCCGTAAGGCGGACACAGGTGAGGTGATGTGGCGGAGCCCGTTCCAGAGGACCAAACCGGACACCTTCAGCAGCGGGGCCTTCCAGCCGCTCGACGAGTTGGTGTCGGACACCACGGTGTTCCTCCCGCTGGCCGCAGGGTCCCGCCGGAAACCGACCGCACTGAACGGACTCACCGGCGAGCAGACCTGGACCTACGGCAGTACGTACCAGGAGGTTGGCCTGAGGGAACGGGCGACGACGAGCGTGCCGGGCGGGTTCGTCCTGCCCACGGGATCGGGACCGGTGTGCCTGGCCGCCGACGACGGCACAGAACGGTGGCACGCCGATACTCAGCGAGTGCAGACCACCAGCGCATACGCCCTGCTCTCCGGGACGGAGCAGGCACGGGTGTTCCAGCGCTGGACCAGCGTGCGGATCGTCGGAGTGGAGCACGGCCGCACGCTCTGGACAGGCCAGTTCGACAGCACGGCCATGAGCGAGCCTGCCGCGAGCGGCAACTCCATCGTGGTCCTCGACGGCAGCGGCACCCTGTGGGCGGTGCGCGTGTGACCTTTTGGCCCGGCGGGAGAGCGGCCACTGGCACTGACTGACCTGTGTGCGGCAGTCGCCGTACGTGTCTTCCGCCGGGACATCGCGCTGTTCGGGCGGCACCTCCGCAGCGTGGACCGAGCTGGTTCAGAAGGTTGGTTGTGTCGCTTTTCGGAGGGTCCTGGCACAGATGCTGGGGACTGGTAGGGGAGCGTCACCGCGGTGTTCGGTTGCGAGCGTCGGGTCAGCGTGAGACCGCGTACGCCCTGCCGTCCGACAGGCTGAAATGACGCTCCGTCAAGACGGTCACGGTCACGGTCGCCCCTGTGGTCCGTTGTGGCCGGTGACGGTGCTGGTCATTCTGGGAGCGGAAGGCCACGGCCAGCCTGGAGTCAGGACCCTCGAACGGGGCTCTGGCGGATGGCTCGGTAGCGGCCTGGAGTAGTGCCGATGATGTTGGTGAAGGCGGCGATGAAGCTGCTCGGGTTGGCCCATCCGCAGGCATAGGCGGTTTGGGTGGTGTCGTGGCCGTCGGCGAGGAGCACGAGCGCGTGGTAGATGCGTAGTTGGGTGCGCCACTCATAGAAGGTCATGCCGAGTTCGTTGCGTAGCAGCCGGCTGAGGGTGCGGGAGCTGGCTCCGATCTTCTTCCCGAGTTCGGTCAGCGAGGCGTTGTCTGCCGGCCTCTGGGACAGCATGCGAGCGAGGGACTGCAACCGGTCGTCCTGTGGCTCCGGCAGGTGCAGTGGCTGCTCCTGGGTTTCCCGGAGTTCATCGACGAGGACCCGAAGGAGGCGAGAACGGGCGGCGCGGCTGTGGGCCGGCGGGGCGTGGTCGTAGTTGTGCGGCCCGGTCAGGGCGAGCAGGACCTCGCGCGCGAGGCCGGAGGCCAGGAACACGGCGGGTCGGTCTGGTATGCGCCGAGCCAGGGATGGCGCAAGAAAGACGATCCGCATATCGGTGTCGCCGTGGGCGCGGTGCTGGTGCGTGCATCCGGCGGGGGTCCAGGCGATCCGGTTGGCGGGGACGATTGACGTCCCGCGGCCGGTATGAACTGCCAAGACGCCGGTGGCCGCGTAAACCAGGTGTCCACGTGCGTGCGACTGCACGGCGCTTGCTGCGCCGGACAGCCAGAGGTGCCGTCCGCCAGACGGCCACACATCTGACGTTACGGTGGCGGTTCTCCGCGGTTGGCGGCGATCAGGCATCATGCGGCAGTTTATCGGTGGTCAGCCATGCCCCAAGGTGATGACCTGGAGTGGTCGTGAGCCGCGGACAGTGCGCCACAGAACCACACACCATTGGGGGCGCTCCTCGATGCCGTGGCTGAAGAGAGGAGAAGCCCATGGCGACGTTCGTCCTCGTGCCCGGAGGTTGGCACGGCTCGTGGTCATTCGAGGCGGTGGTTCCGCTGCTGGAGCGTGCCGGTCACACCGTTCACGCCCTGACCCTGACCGGTCTACGGCCCGACGACGACAATGCGACGGTTGCGACCGCCAACCTTGACACTCACGCCGACGACGTCTTGCGCCTCCTCGATCGCGCTCACATCACCAGCGCGACGCTGGTCGGTCACAGCTACGGCGGGATGGTGATCTCCGCCGCCGCCGACCGTGCCCGCGGCCGGGTCTCACGACTCGTGTATCTCGACGCCTACGTACCGCGCAACGGCGAGTCGTGCTGGTTGTCGACCACCGAGCGCTACCGACAAGCGTTCATCCTCGGCGCTGCCAGCACCGGTTACGCCGTGCTTCCGCCTGCCGGTGGCGATCCCCGCCGCCGTCCCCATCCGCTCGCCTCGTTCATGCAAACGATCCGGCTTACCGGTGCCGTCGACCATGCGCCCCGCCGTGAGTTCGTCTACTGCTCCGGATGGGAAGACCGCACCCCCTTTACTGAAATCCGCACCCGACTCCAAGCCGATCCGGAGTGGCAAGTGCACGACCTCCCAACCGGCCACAATGCGATGCGTGAAGCCCCGGGTGCTGTCGCCGAACTACTGACGTGAGCAGTCCCGAGTGACGCACCGCGGCAGCCCATTGAGCCCAGAAGGACGCGAACGACGCGTATAGCGCTGCGGGTCCGCTTGATCGCGCACGTCGCAGCCGAGATGGGCATCTCCCGTGCCACTGCATGGAAAAGCGCAGCACGAGGTGCCTTGCCTCCACCGATACCAGGGTCCGCCACCCGCCCTCCCAGCGACCTCACCCGCTGTACTGCGTCGGACGCGGTGGCAGACCCCGGGGACCAGCCAGGCCATGGGCGAACGCTTTCCTCCCGCAGCCGCTGGCGGGCTTGTGCATCAGACTCCTGGGGACGCCCGCACCACACGCAGTTGCTGTATGACTCCCCGGGGCCGGTCTGGGTTCGCTCGCAGGCCCGTCGCCGGGACCCGCGGTCGGGTTGTTGCCGATGGCTTTCATGTCGGCTCAACGACCCAACTGGGACTGGGCTTTCGCACTGTCACCGGTTCGGCTGTCCGGTCGAACGCGGACGGACCGCGATGCGGGCGCGCTGGCCTGGGGATGTGTCGGCGCCAGGCCCGCGGGACGGCTGTCTCATGTCGTCTGGGTGTGGTGCAGCCAGCGCAGGAGGGTGGCATTGACGGTGGCGGGAAGGGCGCTGAGCTGGTCGATGGCGTCGCGGTCTTCGGGGCGGGGTGGGATACCGGCTGTGGTCAGGGCTGCGTGCAGGTCGAGGCGCCGCTGGTCGCGCGGGTTGAGGGTGAGGCTGAGGCGCTGGGCGGGGTTGGGCGGCGGCAGCAGGTAGTCCGCGTCCTGTTGCTGTGCGGCCGGGGCCGGCCAGAGGGGCTCGGCGTCGTCGACGGCGTAGAGGTCGACGAAACTGCGAGGCGAACTGTCGAAGGCAAGGGTGGTCACATCGGTCTCCTCGTCATCAGCGTGCGGATCTGAAGGAACAGAGCCGTATTGGGTAGGGCCCGGTTGCGGCAGTGACCCGATGTCACGCCGATGGCGTCATCGGCGGCTCATCGTCTGGTCTGACCATCGGTGACGGACTGGGCAGCACAACGTTCTCCCGTCGCCGACCGCACTCCTGTACAGCTACGGGCTGTTCCGGCCCAGGACGGCTGCATGCGCGCATTGACCATTCGTGCAGCGATGTGTGGCTACCGCTGCCGGGACCATCCGTCGGGGATGGGAACGTTGCGCCAGCGCCCGGGGGGTCAGTCACCGTGACCGTTCCCGGAACGGAAACCGGCGAGGCTCGCCTGACGCGAGCGGGAGAAGCGGCGCACGTCGTGGCGGTGCTCACCAGCACTGCCGCCTAGAGCCGCCGGGAAGTCCGACAGCTTGATCAATCTCAGGTTGGTCGCGACCACGATGCCGACGTCGTCGGTTCGGGTGGTCGCGGCCGGTTCCCAGATCGGGAACCGGCTGATGGCGAAGACTTCGAGCGTGGTGTGACTGAGCGCCAGAGTTGGTTCTGACAGCGCTCCGTGATGCCTACGACTGTCAGCTGACCTGACCTGTCGATACGGTGGCATATCGTGTCCGTCCAAGGCATCTCAGCCACGGGGGCGGGCATGGCAAAGGATGACCAAGAGATTGAGCTGCGTGATGCGGCCGATCCCGACCCCGATCCGCATGCAGAGGCGATGTCGCCCGCGGATCTGGTCCTGCGCATGGAGTACATCGCACTGGCTCAAGGCATCGACTTGGGCGATGTGCGGGCTGTCGCCGGAATGGTCGCCGGCGCTGAGGTGTCCACCGATCGTGGTGAGGTCCGCGTGGCTCCCCAGCGTGAGGGGCCAACGGCCCGTGTGAGCATCCACGGTATTGGCATTTTTGTATGGTCCGAGGGGTGGACGAACGATCTCGTCGCGGCGGTGGCAGTTGCGGGCCTGTGGCGCCGGGGCAGCAGTCTGCGGGAGCTGCACGCCCACCATCCGTTCATGAGTTGCAGCGAGCTGGCGCTGGCCTTCGAGGAAGGTGACCCCGCGCCCACGAAGTGGCGTCAGCTCCTTTGCAGCGGGTGGCATCTGGAAAGGTGTCAGTTCCTGCCAGCAGCCTATGCACACCCTGAACTGCGCATGTTCTGTCCGGACGTCAGCATGGGGAGTCTGATCCTGAGCCGGAAGCCATTCGACTGGGCTGCGGGCCTTGTGAAGATCACACCTCTGGAGGCGGGTCATTACCGGGTGGGGTCCACATGGCCGGTTGCGTCAGTCCATGAGGTTTCTTCACTGCACGAGGCGCTTGAAGTCGCGGCTGCTCGCCTTCGTTCGCTCTCGGAAGCGTAACTGCGGGGCGTGAGGTTCTGAGGTGGCTGCGGGAGCTCCGGCATCGTCGAAGGCCACGTCAGCGGAATCAAAACGATCAAACGGTGGAAGAGCGGTCAGAACCCCACAGTTGGCCATTCAGTGCTCCAGTTGGCCACCGTGGCGCACCGTGGCAACGGTGGGCTGCGACGGGCCAGCACCGCGTCGGCAGGATCTCGGCCGTCTGGTGCGCTGTCGGTGATCCGTAGGCGATGTGTCGGGGGCCGCTGGAACCGTGGGCGTCGAGCTGCCCTGCAGAGCAGCCGCAACCGCCCTCATCAGCAAGGGAGCCCCCGCCGCCATGTCGACCACATCCTCCGTCCTGCCCTGGGATGTTCAACGGCTGCCGCGTGCCGATGGCAGCGTCTTCCTGGTCACCGGCGGCAACGCCGGCATCGGGTACTTCGTCGCGGAGCAGTTGTCCGCAACCGGAGCCACTGTCGTACTGGGCAGCCGGAACCCGGCGAAGGCCGAGGTCGCCACGGCCTCGATCCGCTCGCGTGTCCCTGGCGCGCGGGTGCGGGCCGTACGGCTGGACCTCGCCGACCTCTCGTCGCTCAGAACAGCGGTGGAATCACTGGAGGTGGAATGCCTCGACGCGGTGGTCCACAACGCCGGCGTCGCGCTCGACGACCCGCCGCGCCGGGAGACCGGGGACGGTCACGAGCTCATGTTCGGCACGAACCACCTCGGGCACTTCGCCCTGACTCACTGGCTGATGCCGCTGTTGTCGGCCGCACCGGCGGCCCGCATCGTGACCATGGGCAGCTTCGCGGCGAAGTCCGAGCGGCTCGACCTCGACGACCTGCAGTCCCGGAAGGACTACCGGCCCAAGCGCACCTACGGACGCTCCAAGCTGGCGCAGATGTACTTCGGCCTCGAACTCGACCGCCACCTGCGCGCCGTCGACAGCACGGTGGCAAGCGTGGTGGTCCATCCCGGCGGTGCGCTGGACTCTCTGACCCCGTCACGGCCGCCAGTTCATGTGCGGACCGGTGGTGCGCGGCTCTGCGGGGCACCAGCCGCCCTCCTCGTCCAGGGCAAGCACGCCGGCGCATGGCCCGCGGTCCGAGCGGTGCTCGATGCGACCGTGCGCGGAGGCCAGCTGTGGGGACCGCGCGTCTTCAGCCTGCGCGGCAGGCCCCAACGTGAACCGGTGTGGAACCACCTCGCCGACACCTCCGTAGCGGCGCGGTTGTGGGACGCGAGCTGTGACCTGACCGGCGTCGACCCCGGCGCCATCCTCGGATAGGCCCAGGCGCGCGCTTGGCCAACTGTGGGGCTCAGCCACAACACGCCGCCGTCCGGCTTGCTGACCCACCCTGGGCGGTTGGCCCTGGCCTGGCACCGGCGGCGAGCGCGCGCAGCAGGACCGCGGTCGGGACGTCAGGGAGCTTGACGTGAATCGGCGGTGCGAGGAGACCTTCGGTGCGGTGAGCGGGGCCGGGTAAGCAGCGGTATCCCGGCGTCGGGGTCCTGCACGCTCGCGGCGGCGGTCAGCACCACCAGCAGCAAGCCCAGGCAGTCCACGGCCACGTGCCCTTTGCGGCCCGCCACCTTCTTCCCGCCGTCCTGGCCTTGTCCGTCGCTCTGTCCGTCGGCGCCGACGGTGTCGGCCGCCCGCAGGGACCGCACGTCGCCGATCACCACCGTCGACGTGCGCCTGCAGGCGTACAGTATTGGGCAAATAGCCTTTAATTGTTTAAAATTTACAATTCGGGCAGAAGCGCAGCCGGAATCGTCGGATCCGGCGTCCGATCTGCCCGGGAGATCCGCAGCGAGTGGCCGTCGGCAGTCATGGGAGGGCGCGGGCGGATCGCATAGGCGCCAACAGGAAGATGTCCAGATGACCCGGCCCGATGACCCGCGCACCGCGGCGGCCCGGGTGTTCGCCGAGGGCGGCGCGTTCGGCGAGCTTCTGGCAGGCATCGACTGGGCGGCGACGCCGCTCGGGCCCCCCGTCTCCTGGCCGGGTCCCCTGGTGGACACCCTGCGTCTCATGCTCACCTCTGAGCATGGGATGGCTCTGTACTGGGGGGCTGAATTCGCCACGCTGTACAACCAGGGCTCCACACCCATTGTCGGCGCCAAACACCCCTGGGCGCTCGGCAGGCCCTATAAGGACGTGTTCCCCGAGGTCTGGGCCCACCCCGTGAGCTCTCACTTCCACTATGTGACCGGCACCCGCAAGCCCCTGCTGGTCCCGGATGAGCTGCTCATCATGGAGCGCCACGGCTTTTTGGAGCAGTGCTACTTCGACTCCGCCTTCCAGCCCGTGCTGCTGGACGACGGCACCGCCGGCGGCGTGCTGCAGATCCTCACCGAGACCACCGGCCGGGTACTGGGCGAGCGCCGGCTGCGCCTGCTGAGCGAGACCGGCACGCGCACGGCCGGGCTGCTCACCCCGGGCGAGGTCGCCCGCGTGGTCGCCGAGGTGGCGGGCTCCTACCCCGAGGAGATCCCGTTTCTGGGCCTGTACCTGGCCTCCGAGCCGGGGATGCAGTGCCCGGCGGCCTCCGCCGGGCTCCGGTCGGTGTCCGAGACCGTCTCGCTGGGTGCTGCCGACGGGTCGGAGGTGGCGGCCCGGCTGGCGCAGGTGGTCGCCGAGGGGGCCCCGGCCACGCTGGCGGCCACCGTGTTCACCGGCGGCGGCACGGCCGGGCAGCACGCCGCGGCCTCCCGGATTCCGGTCGAGCAGGCGCTGGCCCTGCCGCTGTACTGCGCGGGCCAGGTGGAGGGCGTCCTGGTGGTGGGCGTCAACCCCTGCTTCCCTCCGGCCGGGGCCTACCACGACTTCCTGGAGGTGCTCGCCTCAGCCGTGGCCGGGGCGCTGTCGGCCGCGCTCGCGCATGAAGAGCAGCGGCGGCGGGCGGAGGCGCTGGCCGAGGTGGACCGGGCCAAGACCGCCTTCTTCGCCAACGTCAGCCACGAGTTCCGCACCCCGCTCACCCTGCTCCTGGGCCCGCTCCAGCAGGCTCTGGCCGACGAGGACCGGCCCGAGCGGCGCGAGCAGCTGGAGCTGGCCGAGCGCGGCGCCCTGCGCCTGCTGAAGCAGGTCAACACCCTCCTGGACGTCGCCAGGGCCGAGGCAGGGCAGATGCGCCCGGTCCTCGAGCCGGTCGACCTCGCCGGTGCCACGGCCGAGCTGGCCGGGGTGTTCCGCTCCGCCTTCGAGGCGGCCGACCTGACGCTGGAGGTGGACTGCCCTCCGCTGCCCAAGCGGGTGCCCCTGGACCGGGACATGTGGGAGAAGATCATCCTCAACCTGCTCAGCAACGCCCTGAAGTTCACCTTCACCGGCGGCGCCCGGGTGCAGCTGGCAGCGGCCGCCGACCGGGCCCGGCTGACCGTGACCGACACCGGCACCGGCATCCCCGAGCACGAGCTGCCGCGCCTGTTCGAGCGCTTCCACCGGGTCCGCGGCGCCCGCTCCCGCTCCCACGAGGGCAGCGGCCTCGGTCTGGTGCTGGTGAAGGACCTGGTGGAAGCGCACGGCGGCACCGTCGGCGTGGACAGCCGGCTCGGCCGGGGCACCACCGTCACCGTGGACCTCCCCTTCGCCGCCACCTACCGGCCCCACCCGGCCCCGCCCGCAGCTGTCGGATCCCCCGGGAACACCCCCAGGGAAGGCGGAGGCCGCCGACCCGGCCGCGCCGCGGCCTATGTGGACGAGGCGCTGGGCTGGCTGACGGACGACCCCGTCCCCGCCGCGGTCACCCCCGCGGCCCGCACCCCGCACGCCCCCGCGACCCACGATGCCCCCCACGACCCCGGCCCGCACGAAGCCGACCGCCCCCACCGGGCCCGCCTGCTGGTCGTCGACGACAACGCCGACATGCGCGCCTACCTCAAGCAGCTCCTGCAGCCCGACTACGACGTGCTGCTCGCCCCCGACGGCCGGGCCGCCCTCGAGACGGCCCTGGCGCAGCCGGTGGAACTGGTGCTCAGCGACGTGATGATGCCCCACATGGACGGCTTCGAGCTGGTCCGGGCGCTGCGCGCCGACCCGCGCACCGCCCGCCTGCCCATCGTCTTGCTCACCGCCCGCGCCGGCGAGGAGGAATCCGTGCAGGGCCGGCACGCCGGCGCCGACGACTACCTGGCCAAACCGTTCTCCGCGCGCCAACTGCTGGCGCGCGTCCGCACCGGGTTGGAACTGTCCCGGGCGCGCGAACAGGTCCTGACCGAGACCCGCAACCAGCTGGCCGTGCTGGCCTCCCTGGCCGACGCCGGCCTGCGGCTGTCCGCCACCCTCGACCCGGACCAGATACTGCAGACTGCCGGCCAGATCCTGCTGCCCGACTTCGCCGACCAGATCAGCATCCACCTCACCGCCGCGACACCCGCCCCGGCGCAGTCGCTCCCGGCATACATCGCCGGCGCCCCCCTTCTTGCCCGCGACGCCCTGGCTACCGCCGCCACCCACGCGATCAACGGCACCACCCCAGCCCCAGCCGGCCCGCACCCGGCGCCCGCCGCCGTGCTGGCCCTGCCGCTGCACGCCCACGACCAGACGCTGGGGGCCCTGGTACTGGCCCGGCACACCGGCGGCTACTCCGCGGTCGAACACAAGTATCTGGAGAACCTCGCCCATCGCCTGGCCCTGGCCTACGACAACGCCGCCCGGTACCACAACGAGCGCCGCCTCGCCCTGACCCTGCAGCGCGCCCTGTTGCCCCACCACCTGCCCCAAGTCCCCGGCGTGCGCCTGGCCACCCACTACCGGGCCAGCGACCGCGGCGCCGAGGTCGGCGGCGACTGGTACGACGTGCTCGCCCTGCCCGACGGCGCCGTGGGGCTCGCCATCGGCGACGTCATGGGCCACGACGTGGAAGCCGCCACCATGATGGGCCAACTCCGTTCCGCCCTGCACAGCCTCGCACTGGAGGGCGCCGACCCGGCCCAGGTGCTGACCAGGCTGGACGCCTACCTGCAGTCGCTCGCCACCGACCGCTTCGCCACCTGCCTCTACGCGGTCTACGACCCCCACCATCACCGCCTGCGCTACGCCGCCAGCGGGCACCTGCCACCCCTGCTGGTAGCCGCCGACACCACCTACCTGGAGCTGCCCCCGGCGCTGCCGCTGGGGCTGGGCAGCACCCCAGTCGACCGAGAGGTGGCGTTCCCGCCCGGCACCAGCCTGCTGCTGTACACCGACGGTCTGGTGGAGAACCGGGCGCTATCCCTGGACGACGGCTTGGCGGCCCTGCGCCAGACCTGCGGCGCGCTGCCTGCCGCCGCCCGCCCCGACCCCCAGAAAATCACCGAACGGGCCCTGGAACTGCTCAACACCCCCGACCGCGTCGACGACGACGCCGCCCTCCTCGCAGCCACCGCCGAACCATCTTGTCGAACCGGCGACCCGCAGGCTGTCGAAAGTGCCAGACAACCGACCACTATTGCTCGCAGTCATTTCCAACGGAGGCGCGGATTTTAAGAGGCTGGGCGCGCGACGGTCATCGGAATCTCGCCGAGAAGTACGGCGACCGGCAAGGAACCGCCGATGATGTACCCCAGCGAAGCTGAGTGGGCCGGCGAGCCCAATTCCCGCCGCTCACCAGGAGTTGCGAGAACCCGAGATCACCTTTGCTTCCATTGCCACACGCACCTGTGCATGACCCCCGGGCGCCCCCTGGTCGCGGGCTTGACCGCTGACCGGACGGTTGAGACGTTCGAGATCGCGGAGCGGCTGCGGGCCACCCTGGACGCGGGTGTCACGAGCGTGCGCGACCTTGGGGGAGTGCCGTCCGGCTATCGCACCGCGCTCGAGCGCGACCTGATCGAGGGACCCCGGCTCCAGGTGGCGGTCAGGGTGATCGGACACACCGGCGGACACGCCGACTGCTCGCTGCCCGGCGGGACGAACGCCGCCCCCCACCTCACCGAGGTCGCCGACACGGCCGACGAGGTGCGGATGGCGGCCCGGCGCGTGCTGCGCGCGGGAGCGGACGTCGTCAAGGTCTGCGCCACCGGCGGCATGGGCAGTCCGTACGACGACCCCGACGACGAGGACCTGACGTACCAGGAGCTGAAGGCCGTCGTCGACGAGGCGGCACGCCGCCGCGGGAAACGCGTCGCCGCCCACGCCCAGGGCACGGCCGGTATCCACAGCGCCCTGCGGGCCGGTGTCACCAGCATCGAGCACGGTTACGGCCTGACGGACGAGCTGTGCGATCTGGCCCTGGAACGCGGCGCGTTCCTCGTCCCCACCCCGGCCACCGTCTTCGCCCCGCTCGACCCGGCAGCCATGCCCGACCACTATTTCCGCAAGAAGAGCCGCTGGTCCGGGGTGACCAAGGAGAACATCGCGCACGCCATCAGCCGTGGAGTTCCCGTCGCCCTGGGCACGGACGCCGGTGTCGTCCGGCACGGCCGCAATCTCGCCGAGCTCGCGTACTTGGTGGAGCTGGGCATGGACCCCCTTGACGCGATCACGGCGGGCACGTCGAACGCCGCCCGCCTCCTGGGCGTCGACGACCAGCTCGGCTCGCTGCAAACCGGGAGGACAGCCGACTTCGTGGTCGTGGACGGGGAACCGCTGCACGACATCGGCGTCCTCGGCCGGTCGGAGCACATCGTCCTCGTCGTGCAGGCGGGCGTCGTACGGAAGGACCTCCTCCGCCGGAAAGGCATGTAGGGGAATTCCCCTGCAGAGTGGATCCAATTCCCGATGGTGCAGGGCGAGTCGCGGCGCATAGCGTTTTCTCATGACCCAGACGCTGGAAAGGGTTCTGGCCGTCGTCGCAGAGCGGCGGGCCGAATTCGAAGAGAAGCGACACGTACCACGGGATGTGATCGCGGAATTCAAGAATGGCGGAATCTACCGGGCGGGCACGCCGAAGAAGTTCGGTGGTGACGCGAGCCCGCCCGCCGACTTCCTCCGTGTCATCGAGCGGATATCGACCGTCGACGGATCGGCCGGCTGGGTCGCCAGTTTCGGCTCGTCCGCGATCTATCTGGCCGCGCTTCCGCTGGAAACCCAGGCCGAGCTGTATGCCGACGGTCCTGATGTGGCCTTCGCGGGCGGCCTGTTCCCGGTGCAGCCCGCCGAACGCGTCGAGGGCGGCTACCGGGTGTCGGGCCGGTGGAAGTTCGCCAGCGGCTGCAAGGGCGCGGACGTCCTCGGCGTGGGCATCAAGGCCGGTCAGGATAAGGCCGGCCGCCCGCTGACCGCCGTACTACGGCCCGAGCAGGTGGAGATCGCCGAGAACTGGGACGTCATCGGCATGCGCGGCACCGGCAGCCACGACCTGGTGGTCGACGGAGCCGTCGTCCCCGAGGAGTGGACGTTCGTCCGCGGCGGCACCCCCACCGTCGACGAACCGCTCTACCGCTACCCGACCGTCCCCTACGCCGCACAGGTCCTCGCGGTCGTCGGCCTCGGCGTCGCACGCGCCGCACTCGACCAGGCCATCGCCGACGGCGGCCGCGCCGGCTACACCGGCGCGCCCAAGCCCGCCGAACGCGCCACCTACCGCATCGCGGTGGGCCAGGCCGAGGCCCAACTCCGTTCCGCCCGTGCCTTCTTCTACGAGATCACCGACGAGACCTGGGCGACGGTGGCGGGCGGCGACCCCGCGACCAGCGAGCAGGCAGGCCTGCTGCGGCTCGCCTCCGCCCACCTCGCGAAGACCGCATTCGAGGTCGTAAGGACCGCGTACCAACTCAGTGGCATCCCCGCCATCGCCGACGGCAGCCCCATGCAGCGCTACCTGCGCGACGCCTCCGTCGTCCCGCAGCACGCCTTCCTCCAAGAGGGCATGTACGACGGCGCCGGCGCCGTGTTGATGGGCGTCCCGCCCTTCCCCGGCTTCCTCTGAGCCACCCCCTCCCTCCCCACAGAAGGCAGGAACTCCTCCATGCCCGAACCCAGGAACGTCCGCCTGCGGGTGCTGTTCTGTATCGGCGTCAACCAGAACTTCTTCGACCTGCCCACCGGCAGGGCAAGGCCGTCTGGGACGGCTTCATGACCATGCTCACGCAACTCCACGAGCTGCCCGGCGTGACCGTCCTCGGTACCGTCGACGACGACCAGCACATGGTCGGCCCCTCCGACGCCTGGCCCTGGACCTCGTACGTCCTCGCCGACGTCGTCGACCAGCCGACGGTCGCCGCGGCCTGCAACCTCTTCCGCACCGTCCAGGTCGGCGAGCACGGCCTGTGGCGCTACATGAAGATCGCGGCGCGCGTCGGCCGCCCGCTGCCGGAGCCGGAGGCCGTCCGATGACCCGCGACGTCTCGTCCCTGGTCGAGTCCGACCGAGTGGCAGGCACCCTCTACACCGACCCGGACCTCTTCGAGCAGGAGATGGAGCGGATCTTCCACCGCACCTGGGTGTGGGTCGCCCATGAGAGCGAGATCGCCAAGGCCGGTGACTTCAAGACTGCCTGGGTGGGCCGCCGTCCCGTCATTGTCAGCCGCGATCGCCGCGGCGGGATCAACGTCCTGCTCAACCGCTGCCGCCACCGCGGTGCCAGCGTCTGCGAGACGCCCAAGGGCAACGGCAACGGCTTCACCTGCCCCTACCACGCCTGGTCCTACGCTCTCGACGGCACCCTGCGGGGCATCCCGTACCCCGAGGGCTACGAGGATGTGGTCGAGAAGAAGGACCTGCCGCTGCAGCGGCTCAAGGTCGGCACGTACGCAGGGATGATCTTCGCGAGCTTCGACCAGGACATCGAGCCGCTGGAGGACTTCCTCGGCGGGGCCCGGCTGTGGATCGACCGCTTCATGAAGCAGGGTGCCGGCTACCCGATCAAGGTGCAGGGCGAGCACAGGTTCCGGTTCAACGGCAACTGGAAGATCCAGCTGGAGAACACCACCGACTGGTACCACTTCCCGATCGTGCACCGCTCCTGGATGTCCTCGGTGGACGCCGAGACCGCGAGCATGCTGTCGATCATGACCGACGAGACCGCGGTCACCCATGCCCTCGGCAACGGCCACAGTGTGTCCATCTCCGTTGCCGACCACGCGGACCTGGACGTCGATGACGGCACGCCGCGCGCTCCCTCGCCGCCGAGGCGGACTTCCCGGAGGCCCTGAGCGCGCACCTGAGCGCACTCCTGGACCGCGGACGCGAGATCTCCGAAACCGAGTACCGGGTGGCACTCGTCAGCAGACGTACGGCTCGCGCTCGCATCCTGGACCTCCTCACCTGGGCCGACGCGATCCTCGCCCCCGCTGCCCCAGGCCCTGCCCCGCGCGGCTTGCACGCCACCGGCACCCCGATCCTCTCTCGCCCCTGGCAACTGCTAGACCTGCCCGTCGTGACCATCCCCGGCCACCGCGACCCGCACGGCATGCCTCTCGGCCTGCAACTCGTCGGCCATCCCCACCGCGTGGGCCGCCTGCTGGGCATCGCTCGCAGGGCGGAGGAGGCCATCCGTATCCGCCGGGCAGAGGAGTCCGCCTGTTGAAGATCACCGCGATCGAGACGATTCCGTACGCCATCCCGTACACCAAGCCCCTCCGCTTCGCGAGCGGCGAGGTCCACACCGCCGCACACGTCCTGGTGCGCGTCCCCACCGACGAGGGACTGACCGGAGTGGCCGACGCGCCACCGCGCCCTTTCACCTACGGGGAGACGCAGGCGTCCGTGACCGGCGTCATCGAGCAGGTCTTCGGACCCCAGCTCACCGGCCTGGACGTGTTCGCCCGCGAACAGGTCCACGCCCGGCTGCACCGCACGGTCGGCAACCCGGCCGCCAAGTCGGCCATCGACATGGCTCTGTGGGACATCGCAGGGCAGGCGCTCGGGCAGCCCGTCCACCGCCTCCTCGGCGGCTGGAGCGACCGGATGCGGGTGGCGCACATGCTCGGCTCGGCGGCCTCGCCGGTCGCTACGGCCACCGCGCGGGCGGCCCGGTTCTTCGCTGCCCGCCCCCGTACAGGCGGGCGCACATGGAGGCGAGCACCTCGGTGATGTCGCGTACCAGGTCATCGGCGGTCTCGGTGGGGTCGAGGACGACCAGGCGCTGCCCAGACGCCGACAGCGCGGCCTCCAGGTGCTCGACGCCGAACCGGGCCAGCCGGTCGCGGTGCTCGACCACGATCACCGCCGTCTGCGGGTCGGACAGCAGCCGGTGCAGCTTGCGGCGCCGCCCGTTCAACCCGGATCCCACCTCGGTGACGACCTCAGCGACGGCCAGGCCCAGCCCGTTCGCGCCGGACACGACCCGGGCGGCCTGCCGCTCAAGATCGGCTTTCTGGTCAACGGACGACACGCGGCAGTACGCCACCACACGCCCGGACGGCTGGACGGCGACCTCGTCGACCAACCACGTCCCGGACGGCGCCTGGCGAACGGGGACGGGCATCTTCCCGTCCTTCACCCACCGCCAGGCGGTCTGGTAGCTCACCGACTATGAATGACTAGAGAACCTGTAGCAGCTTTCACCCCCTACGGTTCGACGATGTGCCGCAGATAGGCGTGCGGGTCGGCGAGATAGCGACGCCAGTGATCCACTACGCCGAGTTCCCGCCAGGCGACCCTCCGTAGGCCGTGTTCGCCGACCTCGACGATGTCCGCGCCCGGCAGGGCAGTCAGCAAGGGTGAGTGCGTGGCACAGATGACCTGGCCGCCCTCCTTGGCCAACCGGTCGATGTGCCCGATCAGTTCGAGGCACGAGGAGAAGGAGAGCGCCGCCTCCGGCTCGTCGAGGACATAGAGCCCGGCGTGTAGGAACTTACCGCGGAATGCCGCGAGAAAGCCCTCGCCGTGGCTGACCGAGTCCGGCGAGAACCCCTCCCTGTCCAGGGCGTCCAGCGCGGTCTCGGCCCGGAGGAAGAAGCCCTTGCGGGCCGACCAGTTGGTGGCCATACGGCGCCCGCGCGAGGCCGCGTCGAACCTCATCCGCTCGCCGAGCGCCGACTTGCCACGCGGGGAGGCGTAACGCCAGTCGTGGGAGCCGCCATAGGAGTCCAGACCGAACCCCTCCGCCAGCGCCTCGACCAGGGTCGACTTCCCCGAGCCGTTCTCACCGACCAGAAAGGTCACCGGCGCGGTGAAGCGCAACCCTTCGTTGAGCAACTGCCGGACGCAGGGCACGGACCAGGGCCAGGCGTCCTCGTCGTACGAGGAGAGGTGGGCATACGCGCGTTCGACAATCACTCGACCAGTGTCGCGCAGGACTCGGATGACGTACGTGTCCCCAGGTCGTCGGGACGGATCGCTCTCCTTGTTCGTCCGGTGGAGCAGGTCAGGTCAGGAGCATCAGCGCCATCGCGGCGGCCATCGCCGGCCCGCCGATCCGGGCCGACGGGTGCGGATGCGAGGCCCGGGGTACCGCTCCGAACCGGGCCGCGGCCCATAGCGCTACGAGGGCGACGGCGGCCCAGGTGGATGACCGGTCAGGCGGGGCCTGCTCGTGCATCGAGGCATGTCCGCCGAGCGCCGCCCGCCAGTGCACGAACAGCAGTCCGGCCATGCCCAGCAGGTCGTACGCCACCGGCAACCGCGCTGTGAGCAGGTCGTCGTCCCGGCGACCCAGATCACGGTGGCGGCCAGCAGCAGACACCATCCGAGCGGACCTGGGATCACCTCCCGGGCCTCCAGGGCTGGGGGAGGGCCGGTCCCCTCGGGCAGGGCCATGGCCACCATCGCGGCGGCCATGACCAGATGCGGCACCCAGCGGCGCACCCGAACCGGCCGTCCCGCCACACCACAGGCGCAGCTCACCAGCCCGAGCACCGCCGCGAGCAGCATCACCGCGGCTCAGCCCCCGTGGCAGTGGCGGTTCGCGGGCCGCGGCACGTCCAGGGTGGGGTTGGGAACTGGTTGCGATTAAGTCAACTCTAGTGTGCATTAGAGCCTTTGAGTTGGTGTTATGGTGACTGCATGAACCTCAAGGAATGGGCGATCGCGAACGGAGTGCATCCGCACACCGCGTATCGCTGGTTCCGTGAGGGGACGTTGCCGGTACCGGCTCAGCGGGTCGGTCCGCGCACGATCCTGGTGAACATCGACGCGAACACAGCGCCCGAAGCTGTGGGCGGGCTGGGGCTGTACGCCCGTGTCTCCTGCCACGACCAGAAATCCGACCTCGAACGCCAGGTAGCCCGGCTGTCCGAGTGGGCGGCCAAGACCGGCAACAAGGTGGTTCGGGTCGAGTCCGAGGTCGCCTCGGGCATGAACGGCGCCCGGTCGAAGGCGAAGCGTCTGCTGGCCGACCCGGCGGTAACCACAGTCGTGGTCGAGCACAAAGACCGGCTCGGGCGGATGAACGTCGAACTCGTCGAAGCGGCCCTGTCCGCGACCGGCCGTCGCCTGGTCGTGCTCAATGACGGCGAGGTCGAAGACGATCTGGTGCGGGACATGGTGGAGGTGCTGACCTCTTTCTGTGCACGCCTGTACGGGCGCCGGTCGGCGAAGAATCGGGCCCGTAAGGCGCTGGAGGCCGCCGAGCATGGCTGACTCCAAGCTGCGGCCGATCGCCGCGCCGTTCGTCGCGCTCGGCCCCACCGGTGTGGCTGTACGCGACCGGCTCAAGGTCCTCACGCCGGAGGACGAGAAGGTGTTGCGCCTGGTGGGCACTCATCTCGGCTCGCTGGCATCGCATGATCTCAAGGCGCGGTGCGCTGACGGGCTGGAGCATGACAGCGACACGTGGGCGTCCCGGAAGCGTGACCTGACGGCCGAGTCGTCGTCCAGGTGGGCCGGGTCGATCACGAAGGCCACGCATGATCAGTGGGCGTTGTCGCGGCGCTGTCAGCTCGCCCACATCCAGTCCCTCGAAGCCGGTATCAAGACGATCGCGCACCGGTTGTCCCAGCCCATCGGGGAGAAGGGCACCAAGCGGGCGCCGGGCGGCTACCGGTCCAAGCAGGAGTGGCACGCCAAGACACGCCGCTTGGCGACGCTTAAGGACCGCCTGGAGCGGGAGCGGACCGACCGCGAGGCCGGCGTCGTGCATGTGGTGCGAGGTGGCAAGCGCCTGGCCCGCAACCGCCACAACCTCGAAGCCGCCCAGATCACCGAGACCCAATGGCGCGAACGCTGGGAGGCTGAGCGCTGGTTCCTCGCTGCTGACGGCGAGTCCGGCAAGCGTTTCGGCAACGAGACCATCCGCGTCAGCCCCGAGGGCGAAGTCTCGGTCAAGCTCCCGGCCCCGCTCGCCGAGTACGCGAACGCCAAGCACGGCCGGTACGTCCTCGCTGCGAAGGTCTCCTTCCCGCACCGGGGCACCGAGTGGGCCGACCGTGTGGAAGCCAACCGGGCTGTGGCCTACCGCATCCACCTGGACGTTGCTCGCGGACGCTGGTACCTGACCGCCTCGTGGACGTTCCCCATCACGCGGACGATCCCGTTCGATGCCGCACTCGCTCATGGCGTGATCGGGGTGGACACCAACGCCGACCACCTCGCCGCCTGGCGGCTCGACATCCACGGCAACCCGTGCGGTGAGCCCCGCCGCTTCTTTTACGACCTGCCCGGCACCGCCCAGCACCGCGACGCACAAGTCCGCCACGCGCTGTCGCGGCTGCTGAACTGGGCTCGGTCCTGGGGCGTCAAAGCGATCGCAGTCGAAGACCTCGACTTCCAGGCCGAGAAGACCCGCGAGAAACACGGTCGCAAGCACCGCTTCCGGCAGCTCATCTCCGCCATGCCCACCGGACGCCTCCGCGCCAGGCTCACCTCCATGGCCGACCAGACCGGTATCGCGATCATCGCCGTCGATCCGGCGTACACCTCGAAGTGGGGCGCGCAGCACTGGCAAAAGCCCCTCACCGGCAAGACTCGCATGACGACCCGTCACGATGCGGCGAGCATCGCGATCGGGCGACGCGCCCAAGGGCACCCGATCCGGCGACGGATGACACCGCCCCCACACGACCAGAGCGATTGCGTGGGGCATCGGACCGTCCAGGCCGACTCGGAGGCCCCGGGGCGTGAGGAACCCCGCCCCCGCGTACCCGGACCACGCACCAGATGCGTGCCGCTGGACGCGGCGAGAACGCGGGCGACCAGGACACCCAAAACCGTTCGGGATGTCCGCAGTGACCAGGTACGGGTCCAAGACTCACTCCTGCTCACTGATTAGGAACGGTTGCGGTCGAAGAAGCCGACCGGTTTGAGGGTGAAGCCCGCGTAGTCGACGGGCATGACGGGCCAGTCCTCGGGGCGTGGGAAGTGGGTCAGGCCGAACGTGTGCCACAGCACGATGTCCTCGCCGTCCACCGACCGGTCGGCCGCCGTCCAGGCGGGCAGGCCCGCGCCGCCCGGGTGCTGGTTGACGAAGTCGCCGGCCGGGTACCGCTCGTCCACGTCGTACGCCGTCACCCACAGGTGCTTGGTGGCGAAGGCGGCGCGGTCGTGGATGCCGGAGGCGTCGTCGGCGAGCAGGACCGGCTGGCCCTCGGGATACAGGGCGTACCGACCGGCCGACCGAGGCGGTTGACCTTCTCCGGGTTCACCACGTGCCAGGTGCGCGCCCGCCCCTGATCCGCGAGGCGCCGTGCGTCCGCCTCGCGCCCGAGACGGGTGCGCCGCTCGGCGAACGCGTTGCCGTACGGGCCGCGGGAGATGACCGTCGAGGAGAACGGGCACGCCGTCGGCACGGTGGTGGTCGAGCCCGGCCAGACACTGCTCGACGCGGGACTCGCCGCCGGGCTGCCGATGCCGTACTCCTGCACGGTCGGGAACTGCGGCGACTGCATGGTGCGACTCCGCAGCGGAGAAGTCAGCCAGAACGAGCCGAACTGCCTCACGCCACAGCAGCAAGCCGACGGCTATGTCCTGACGTGCGTGAGCTGCCCCCCTGTCGAAGGTCACCCTCGACATCGCGGACCCGTGATCACTGGCTGGCCGCCCCTCCGTGGCCACCGAAACCGGGCTCGCGGGCGCTGACGCTGACGGAGCGGGAAGGCCGATTCGTCATGGGCGGCTGCGTCGCCCTGGCTGACCGGTTCGTCAACCGGGTCGCTGTGCACCTCATATATGCAACCCGCAGCGGCTACATAGGCAACTTGGCGGTGCGTTCAGGGTGGGCGGCGGTGACGTAACGGATGGCGGTCGGCTCTGTCCGCAGTTTCGTGAAGGGCGGGTGAGGTTGCCGGTCAGCCCAGCGAGGCGCTCGCTGCACGCAGTTCGTCCAGGGCCGCCAGGGTGTACCCGGCGAGTTCGTCCTTGCCGTCACGGTCGCCCTCGGACCATTGGGCGTATCCCCGTTTGAAGGCGAGGACGCCCAGCTCGCCCGCCAGAGCCGCGGTCGGATCGGGTATGCCGCGGGCGACCAGAGCGGTCGTCATCGCGGCCGCGAGGCTGACGCTCTTGAGGGCGTCGCGCTCCTGGAGTTCGGCGCTGGCGGCGACGGCGGCCTTCAGGCGAGGCGCGAGCTCTCGGCTCATGGGGCCCATCGCGCTCGACGCGCGCTCCAGACCGGCGGCGACCGCCTCAAGCGGGCTGGCACCAGCGGGCGCGTCGGCGATCCCCTCGGTCAGCAGTCGGCTCAGCGTCTCCTGTCCGGCCACCAGCAGCTCGCGCTTGTCGGGGAAGTGCCGGAAGAAGGTGCTCTTGGTGACTCCTGCGCGCTCGGCGATCTGCGCGACCGTCGTGGCGTCGTATCCCTGCTCGGTGAACAGGTCGACGGCAGCCACGACGAGGCGTTCGCGTGCGCCTGGTTCCCATCTGCCCATGGTCACCATCCTAGGTGATGGGACTCTTGTCCCATCACCTGCAGTAGAGTGATGGGACAAGAGTCCCATCACTCCTGGGGGAGTTTTCCATGCGCGTTCTTGTCACCGGCGGCACCGGTCTGATCGGTTCCGCTGTCGTCGCCGAACTGCTCGACAACGGCCACACCGTCCTCGCACTCGCTCGCTCCGGCGCATCCGCGCGGGCAGTAGAGGCGGCCGGCGCCGAGCCCCTCCGGGGAGCCCTCGCCGACCTGGACACCCTTCGTGCCGGCGCCGCCCGGGCCGACGGGGTGATCCACCTCGCGTTCAACAACGACTTCAGCAGCCCCGAGACCCTCGCGAAGTCGGTCGCGGAGGAGGGTGCCGCCCTCGCGGCCCTCGGCGAGGCACTCGTCGGCAGCGACCGCCCACTCGTCACCTGCTCGGGTACGCCCTACATACCCGGCCGCGCCTCCACCGAGGCCGACCCGCTGATCACCGAGGGGCCGGTCGACGGTCGCGGTCGTGCGGTCACGTCGGTCCTGGGCCTGTCCTCGCGCGGGGTCCGCAGCAGCGCCGTACGCCTGCCGCGCACGGTTCACAACCAGGGCTCCGGCGGATTCGCCGGCCTCCTGACCGGCATCGCACGCCGGACCGGAGTGTCCGGTTACCCGGGTGACGGCGCACAGCGCTGGCCGGCCGTACACGCGCTCGACGCGGCAGTCCTCTTCCGGCTCGCCCTGGAACAGGCGGAAGCAGGTACTTCCTGGCATGCGGTGGCCGACGAGGGGGACACGGTTCGCGATATCGCCACGGTCATCGGCCGACGGCTGGGCCTGCCGGTCGAGTCGGTATCGGCTCAGACGTTCGGCCCCCTCGGCCAGATCTTCGAGAGCGACCAGCCCTCGTCCAGCACGTACACCCGGCAGACGCTCGGCTGGGAGCCCAAGCACCCCAGCCTTCTGGATGACCTGGAGAACATCCAGCCCTGACCGGCGACCGGGACGTTCGGGCAGGCCCCTTGCCGAAGCGATGCCCCGTTCGCGCGTCCCTGATCCGTGAATCTCGCGACTCCTTTCCGTCCTGAAGGACCGGGCTTCCCGCTATGCCGGGTTGGCGTTGCGACGGACCAGCCCGGCCCGTAATGCGTTGGTGGCTTCGACTGTGTCGGCGCGCGCGGTGTGGCCGCAGGCGACGCGTGGAACCCAATGGAGCTTGGTGGGCTCGTGTGTCGGCGACGGCTGAAAGAGTGGACCAGTGGCGACGCTTGGGATTCGAGCGCGCCAAGCCGGCTGGCAAGTTCCTGCTTGCGCGGTCAAGCAGCGTGAGTACTCCGTGCGGGTCGGCGTGACGGCGGCGGCGGGCGGCGCTGCCTCGATGGGCGGTCTGGGCTTTCACGGCCGGCCCGGTCCACGGTGCCAAGGGGGCACCGCCTTTACGACTGGGCGGTCATCGATCTGGCCGAACCCCGCCCAGGCAGTCGCCAGCTGATCCGCCGCAACCGCACCTCCGGTGAACTCGCCTGCTACCGCTGCTTCTCACCCGCCCCCGTGCCCTGAACACCCTGGTCCGCGTCGCTGAATCAAGGTGGCGGGTGGAGGAGACCGCCGACTCCACCCCAGACCGAGACCCGGATCACGCCCACGTTGCAGGTGAGACAGCCTGGCGCCCAGCGGAGAGCAGCCCACAGCTCATGAATGAAACTCGACGGTCACCGGACCATCGTGTGGCGCGAGAAAGACACCATTCGGCTACAGGCGCGGTCCGGGCGCGACGTCACCGCGGTCTGGATGGCGCGTCGCGGCCACGTGCCGCAGCGGCCGCTCAGATGTGGCCGTCCAGGAACTTCCGTACCTCGGCGATGGTCATTGGCCCCGTGCCGTGCGCCACCGCCTCTCCCTCCTTCAGGAGGACGTAGGACGGGGCTTCGGTGATCCCGTATCGCTCGGTTGCGGCCGGACAACGCGTGATGTCGGTGCGGACGGCCGTCAGGCGGCCCGTGTAGTCGTCGGCGATGCCACCCACTACGAGGTCCATCACCCGGCAGGGCTCGATTGCCTTGGGCCATGTCCCGGTGAAGTATGCGAGGACCGGAACTGCGCTCATCCCGAGGATGAAGTTGAACTCCGCGTCCTCACGGGGTCGGTGAACCCGGTTCGCCATGGAAGCTCCTGACCTCACGTTCCGTCATTTCATCCCCATCATCCCTCGCGCGGTGTGCCAGGCCGGCCCGGCCGGTCGTCCGGCTGACCTGTCGGAAGGGAGGCACGGGGTTGTCGCAGAACCACGGTGGTCCCCGGCGCGAGCGGCCCGGCCCCCGCCCCTGGTGACCCGGCCCGGCCGCCCTGCCGGTCACGCAGCCGCAGCCCGCTGCGCGCCCGTGGGTCAGCTCGTGCCAGGACAGCGCACTCCACGACGACGTGAAAGCCGTTTTCCAGGGCACAGCGGCCCAGATCACCGATCAGATGCTCGATGAGCGCGTCGACGAGCGGACCGGTGCGTATCGTCCACCGGATCCAGTCGAGCCGTATCCGGCACCGCGCTGCTCAGAGACAGCGCCCCGACGGGCTTCCCGAGCACCGATAACGAGGCACGATTCCTGGACCGCTCGCGGGCGCGGTCGTGGACGGTCGAAGTACGCGTCAGCTGCCCCGAAGACCGACCGCCAACGTCAGTTCAAGGACCCGGTGTGGCGATGCGAGATCCGGAAACAGTTCCCGCAGCTGCGACATCCGGTACCGGACTGTCTGGGGATGGACGAACAACGCCGCCGCCACCTCGTCCCGCCTGCCCTGGTGCAGCAGCCACGCCCGCAGCGTCTCCTCCAGCCGCCGTGCGGTCGCGACAGGCAAGGTCCGCAACGGTGCGAGGGCTCGGGCGCGCAGGTCTGCGAACGCGTCCACGTCGGCGCTCAGCACCAGCTCGGGCAGGTGGTCCTCGGTGTCGCGAATATCAGAGGAGAGGGAGCGTGCGCGTGCGGCTCGTGCGTACGAGGCGGACGCACGAGTCCATGGTCGGCCCGGGCCGACCACGGCGGTGCGGTCGGTCAGCTGCCGCAGGAGATGTGATCGGTCGGCATCGGGGACGAGCAGTACACCGGTGGCATCCGGCAGATCGTCGAGGACGAGGGTGCTCGGGTCGAGCGTGCGGTAGGCAGGCCGGGCCTGGGCGGCGGGCAGCAGGACCGCGGTCAGCGAAACCGGAGGCTGCCACCCGGCCCGTTGAGCAGAGGCCAGCAGCACGTCCGGGCTCGCGCCGGCGAGGAGGTCGCGGGCCAGGTGTTCCAGGTGGCGCTCGTGATCCCTGCCCCGGGCGGCCAGTTCGTCGGCGTGGCCCGCGGCGCTCGCGGCGGAGAGCTCGTCGATGTAGGCGAAGGTCAGCTCGGCGAACTTGGCGACCTCGGCGGCGGGCAGCCCTGCGGGTACGGCGCCGGCTGCCAGGCATCGCCAGGCCACGCGGGCGCCGACGCGGTAGGCGCTGAGCAGGGCGTCCATCGAACGGCCGTCACGCACCTCGCCGCGGCCCAGCTCGTAGGCGGCGTCACCGGCGTCGCCGCCTGTGGCGTTCCCGCTCGCGAGGTCCAGGTAGTGCCCCAGGGCGGTGCGGACGGCTCGGCGGATGGTGGCGCCCATGTGGCCCGAGAGGGCGTTGGCGTAGGGAGGGACCTCGTCGATGATCGCCTGGACGACCTCGTCGGCGGTGGTCTTCAGCGCGGCCCGAAGTGCGGTGACCGTCGTCTCGTCCAGGGCCAGTTCGCTGGCCCTCTGGATTGCATGGCTCACGTATCTATTCCCTGCGAACAATTCAGCCAGCCAGATTTACGTCCTGCGGTCAGGACTTTACGCCTTGGGGCGCAGCAAGCTGGAGTCATGACGAGTACAGCCCTCCGCAGCAGGGCGTGGAAACTGCTGGAGATGGTCACGACGCCGCTGCTGCCGTCGGACTACCTCGACCTGGTCAGCCCGCTGCGTGCGGGTGCTGACCTGCGTGGGCGCATCGAGGCCGTGCACCCCGAGACGGGTGACGCCGCGACTGTCGTGATCAGGCCGGGACGGGGCTGGCGCGGCCACACAGCCGGTCAGTACGTGCGGATCGGGGTCGACGTCGACGGGGTGCGCCTGTGGCGTGCCTACTCCCTCACCTCGCCGACAAACCGCAAGGACGGCCGCGTCACGATCACCGTGAAGGCGATCCCGGACGGCAAGGTCAGCAACCACCTGGTCCGCAGGGCGAAACCGGGCACGCTGATCCAGCTCGACCAGCCGACCGGTGACTTCGTGCTGCCGCAGGCCAAGCCCGCCAAGGTGCTCTACCTGACGGCCGGCAGCGGCATCACGCCTGTGATGGGCATGCTGCGTGACACCGAGTTCGACGACGTCGTCATGGTCCACTGCGCGCCACAGCCGCACGACGTGATCTTCCGCAACGAGCTGCACGACCTGGTCGCGGACAAGAAGCTGCGGCTCACCGAGGTGCACACCGACACGGACGGCATGCTCGACATCGCCCGTCTCGACGAACTCGTGCCCGACTGGGCCGAGCGCGAGACCTGGGCCTGCGGGCCCGCGGGCCTGCTCGACGCCGCCGAAGAGCACTGGATGGAGCACGGCGTCCAGGAGCGCCTGCACACCGAACGCTTCCGCCCCAGCATCGTCGTCGCCGGTGACGGCGGCGATGTCACGTTCAGCGTCACCGGCAAGACCGTCGACGCGGACGGCGCCACCCCGCTGCTGGACATCGGCGAGGAGGCCGGCGTGCTCATGCCCTCCGGGTGCCGCATGGGCATTTGCTTCGGCTGCGTCACGCCGCTCAAGGCGGGCGCCGTCCGCGACCTGCGCACCGGCGAGATCACCGAGGCCGAGCCGGGCGTCCTCATCCAGACCTGCGTGTCCGCCGCGGCGGGCCCCTGCGACATCGAACGGTAGGAGCACCTTGACCGCCATCGACCCCACCGCCCACCTGACCGCGGAGCAGATCGAGGAGCTGGGCCACGAGCTGGACGCGATCCGCGACGAGGTGATCGCCGAACGCGGCGAGAAAGACGCCGCCTACATCCGCAAGGTCATCTCGGCGCAGCGCAAGCTCGAGCTGGTCAGCAGGGGTGTGCTGCTGTTCTCGATCTTCCCGCCCGCGTGGGTGCTCGGCACCGCCGGGCTGTCCGTGGCGAAGATCATGGACAACATGGAGATCGGCCACAACATCCTGCACGGCCAGTGGGACTGGATGCGGGACCCGAAGATCCACTCCACCACCTGGGAGTGGGATCACGTCTCGCCGTCCGAGCAGTGGAAGCACTCGCACAACGAGCTGCACCACACGTACACCAACGTGATCGGCAAGGACAACGACCTCGGCTACGGCATCATGCGCGTCGACGAGGACCAGAGGTGGCACCCGTTCCACCTCGGCCAGCCGCTGTGGAACTTCCTCAACGCGTGCTTCTTCGAGTACGGCATCGCAGCGTACGACCTGGAGCTCGGCAAGAACCTGAACAAGCGCCGCCGCAAGAACCCGGAGTTCCGCGCGCGGGCCAAGGCCGTCGGCCGCAAGATCCGCAAGCAGGTGCTCAAGGACTACGTGATCCACCCGCTGCTGTCCGGCCCGTCCTTCCTCCCCACGCTCGCCGCCACGTTCACCGCGAACCTGGTCCGCAACCTCTGGACCCACTCGGTGATCATGTGCGGGCACTTCCCCGAAGGCGTACAGGTCTTCGAGCGCCGGTCGATCAAGGGCGAGACGCGCGGCCAGTGGTACCTGCGCCAGATGATGGGCTCGGCGAACATCAGCGGCAGCAAGGCCATGCACTTCATGACCGGCAACCTCTCGCACCAGATCGAGCACCACCTGTTCCCGGACCTGCCGAGCAATCGCTACGCCGAGGTCGCGGTGAAGGTGCGCGCGCTGTTCGAGAAGTACGAGCTGGAATACGTCACCGGCCCGCTGCCCAAGCAGGTGTTCTCCGCGTGGCACAAGGTCTTCCGGCTCTCACTGCCGAACAAGAAGCCCACGGTCAAAACGCCGGACCGCGAGCAGGAGCTCGTCGCCGCCTGATTCCCGGTATTGGTTCACATCTCTCGGCCGAACCCGGCGGTGCCAGGAGCGTCCGCGGTGCCTGCGGTGAGCCCGTTGGCGGCGGGCCCTCGGATTGCCGGGACGACGCAGCCGGCGCACAACCACCGTCCTGATCCAGGACGGTGGTTCATCGCTGGAAACCGGCGTCCCTTCTGCTGCTTCGCTCTCGTCCGACGCTTGGAATGAAGCGCCCCGCGCTCGCCGCGTAGTCCAGATAGGCCGGGCCGTGCGCCGCCCTGAGATACGGCTCCTCGACCACGCGTACCTGAAGCTCGACGGCGATGATCAGCGCGGCAAGGGAGGCAAGCGCCAAGATGTTCGGCACCATCAGCGAGAGTCCGGTACCGGTGACACCGATGGTCGTGAAGATCGGGTTGCGAACGTAGGCGAACGGTCCGCTGCGGACGAGCGCGGTGCGCTCAGCCGCGTCCACGCCCACCCGCCAGGACTCTCCCATGGCCCGCTGCGCGCCCAGGGTGCCGACGATGCCGAGCGCGGTGATCGCCACGCCGATCGCGTGCACGGCCCAGGCGTCGTCGATGAATACCGGCAGGCCCGCCAAGGTCGCAGCCGGCGCGGCGGCGGCGCCGAGCAGGGCGGCGACGAACAGCACCCCTGCCCACCAGGGAGCCGAGCCGGGAGTGCCCGACAGGCCGCGGAAGCCCGAATCACCGGTACGGCGGCGCTGGATGAGTGTGCGGACACCAAAGGCGGACAGCAGCCAGAACCCGTACAGCGCCAGTGCCGCCCAGGCCCAGCCGGTCACTTGTGACTCGCCTCCTTCGGGGCGCAGCACGAGCAGCCCGCACCCGCACCCGCACCAGCGCACCCGCAACTGTCCTGCTCCTCTGCCTCGGCGAGCCCTCCGACAGGCACCGCACAGCAGTTGTCGCCGCGCCACGCCTCGCGCCCTTCCTTGACCGCGACGGCGGCGATGACGAGGGCGGCGATGGGGTCGGCCCAGCTCCAGCCGAGCAGGGAGTTGGCGAGCAGGCCGACCAGGAGGACGGCGGCCGACCAGGAGGACGGCCGACAGGTACGTGCACAGGAGAGTCTGTTTGGAGTCGGCCACCGCGGAGGCGGAGCCGAGTTCCCGGCCGGCGCGGCGCTGGGCGGCGGACAGGAACGGCATGACCGCCAGGGAGAGGGCGGCCAGGACGATACCGGGCGAGGAGTGCTCGGCTTCGCTGGCGCCGGTGAGAGCACGAATGGAGTCGAGGGTGACGTAGGCGGCGAGGGCGAAGAACGTCAGCGCGATGACGCGCAGAGCGGTCTTCTCGCGGGCCTCGCGGACAGCGTGGTCGGTGGCGGAAAACTGCCAGGCCACGGCCGCGGCGGAGGAGACCTCGACGACCGAGTCCAGTCCGAAGCCGATCAGGGCGGTGGAAGAGGCGAGGGTGCCGGCGGTGATAGCGACGATCGCCTCGACGACGTTATAGGTGATCGTGGCGGCGACCAGCAGACGTATGCGCCGGGTCAGTTGGGTGCGACGAGTCGGTATGGGACCGAGGGAGAGCGCCGTCATCAGCAGCAGCCCTTCTCTTCAGCATCCACGCAGGTGCGGTCGGCTTCGACGGCGAGCACTGCGCCGAGCAGGTCGTCCAGGGCGTGGCCCAGGCGGGCGTCGGCCAGTTCGTAGCGGACGCGACGGCCCTGTGGGACGGCCACGACGATGCCGCAGTCACGCAGGCAGGCGAGGTGGTTCGACAGCCGGGTGCGGGAGATCTCCAACGCTTCGGCGAGATCGGCCGGGTGCGCGGGCGCCTTTCGCAAGGCGAGCAGGATGCGGCAGCGGATCGGGTCGGCGAGGGCGCGGCCGAAGCGGGCCAGGGCGTCGATGTCGGAGGCGAGGGTCAGCACGTCCTCGACGGTACACGGAACCCTGAATTCAGGGAACCATGTACCGTCGGCGGATGTCGACCTGAAGGTCAGTGCTTGTGCGGCCCGTCCCGGTGGATGGGGCCGTGCGGGTCCTCGCAGTGCGCGGCGTCGCCCGCTCCTTCGCCGGTCAGGGCGACCTGCAGGACCTGTTCCGGGGTGTGGTCGACCTGGAGCGTGGTGTGGGTGATGCCGTAGTCGTGCTGGAGGAGTTCCTCCAGGTCGCGGCGGACGGCGTGGCAGTCGCCGCCGGGCTGGACCAGGATGTGCGCGGAGAGGGCGGACTGGCCGGAGGTGATCTGCCAGACGTGCAGGTCGTGCACCTCGACGACGGTCGGCTCGCCGACGAGCTTGTCGCCCAGCGCGTCCGGGTCGACATCTGCGGGGGCGGCCTCCAGGAAGATCCGGCCGGACTCGCGCAGCAGCCCGTACCCGGCCTTGAACATGAGGGCGACCACCACGAGCGTGGCGATGGCGTCGGCGCGGGCGAATCCGGTGAGCAGCACGATCAGACCGGCCACCGCGGTGCCGATGAAGGCGAACAGGTCGTTGAGGATGTGCTGGTAGGCGCCCTCGATGTTGAGCGAGGACCGGTTGGCCTTGGAGATGCACCAGGCGGCCGCGATGTTCACCACGATCCCGGCGAGGGCTGTGGCGAACACCAGCCCGCCTTCCACCTCGGGCGGATCGATCAGGCGGTGCACGGCCTCGTACGCGAGCCAGGCGCCGAGCAGCAGCAGGGTCAGGCCGTTGGCCTGGGCGGACAGTATCTCGGCGCGCTTGAGGCCGAACGTGAAGACGCCGCGTGCCGGGCGGGCGGACAGCCGCATGGCGATCAGCGCGAACACGATCGACACGGCGTCGGTCAGCATGTGCGCCGCGTCCGAGATCAGGGCGAGGGACTGGGCCGCGATGCCGATGACGACCTCGCCCGCCATGAACACGGTGATCAGGCCGAGTGCGATGCCCAGCCAGCGCCGGTCGGCGTCCACCGAGACGCCGTGGGAGTGCCCAGCGTGCCCTCCTCCTCCGTGCTCGAGTCCTGAACCGTGCACGTGAGTGTGATCGCCCATGGTGTACGCCTTCCCCCTCGCAACGGATGCCTTGCCCGCAGTGAAACGCACACCTACGCGAATCACCAAAGGCTGCATCGGTGACCGTTGTCATGTCGGTTAACAAGCCTCTGACCTGCGGGAACTTGTCGACTGGTGGAGGGGCCCCGAGCGGCGGTGCCGGGAGCTGCACCCTGTCGTGAACCAGCGGGCGGGGTGGTCGGTACGCTTCCAGGACGTACGAACCATGCGGTTCCGTCGCCCGCCCACCCGTTACCCGCCGCTCCGTCCGCTTCGCGTGACGGACTCCGTGAAGGCCACGATCTGATGCGTACGCACTGCTCGCCCGGAGCCGGCTCGCCGGCGTCCGGCGCACTGCGGGGGCTTCGGGCCGGGGTGCTCGCGGTGCTGTGCGTGCTACTGCCGCTGGCGGGGCACGTGCTGTCGCAGTGCCACGCGCCCCGGTGGATCATCGTGGCCGCGACGGCGGCCGTCGCGCTGCCGGGCGCGGCCGTGCTGACGCGGCATCGGTTGACGGACACCCAGTTGCTGGGCGTGCTCGCCCTCGCGCAGCTCGCCTACCACGTTGCCTACGCGCTGCCCGGAGCGTGCGCCGCGGTGACCGGGCAGGACACTTCCGTCGGCGGTCTGGGCCGGCTCATCGAGCATGACGCGGCCGCCGGGCCGCCGCCCGGTGTGCTGCTCACCGGCCATCTGGTCACCCTGCTGCTCGTCGCCCGTCTGCTGGGTGTTTCGGAGCGGCTGCTGTGGCAGAGCAGGTCCCTCCCGTTGGTCGTCCGGCGTCTGCTGCTGTTCCTCTGGCCGTTGCTCGGTGGCGGTCGTCACGGCACCGGCCCGCGGGTCGCCTTCCCCGAGAGCGCCTCGCCGCTGATGTCGGCCCTGCTGGTGCGGCTGCACGAGGGGCGGGCGCCGCCGCGCCAAGGGCACGGTCCGTTCGCCCTTCTCCGGCCGATGCCGATCGGCGTGCTCCGCCTGCCCTGACGGGCCTGACGCGAGGGCCGCCCGGCGGGCCGGTCCCTCCCGTCCCCGGCCTGGCTGCCGGGGGTCACAGAGAGTCCCGCGTCATGTACGTCACCGACCGGCGTGCCGTCCGCACGGCGGCACGCGCCCTTGTTGTTCCGGCCGCCCTGGCGGCCTTGGCCGCCGCCGCCCCACGGGCCGCGGCCCACACCGAGCTCGACATCAGCAGTCCGGGGGCGAACGCCGAACTCGCCGGACTGCCTCCGCGCGTCACGCTGACCTTCAGCGACGCGATGACCCAGAAGTACGCCAAGGTCGCCGTCACCACCTCGGACGGGAAGTCGGCCGGTGACGGCGAGCCGCAGGTCTCGGGCAAACAGGTCACGCTCGCTGTCGATCCCACCTCGCGCGCCGGGCGGTACACGGTGGGCTACCGGGTCGTCTCCGCCGACGGTCACCCCGTCTCGGGCTCGTACACCTTCACCGTCGCCGAGGCCGACAGCCGCAGTCCGTCCCCGCGCGCCGAGGAGCAGACCGGTGCGGCGGCTCCCCGCGCCGCCCAGAAGCCCTCGCCGGACAACCGTGACGAGGAGTCCTCCGGCGCGGCCGTCCCCGTCCTCGCGGGTGCCGGCGCACTGGCCGTGGCAGCCGCGGGCACGTACGCCGTACGACGAAGGCGAGCCGGTCATGGCCACTGAGACCACCTCCAGGGCCAGGCGGCTGCCCCAGCTGCCGCTCGTGCTGGCCGGATCCGTCGGCCTGGCCGTCGCCGTCACGGCGCTCGCGGTGTGGGCCGGTGGCGGGGCCGCGGTCGAGATCCCCGGGATTCCGGATGCGGGTGCGCTGACCGCGTGGGGCCTGCCGGTTGCCCGTACCCTCACGGACGCGGCCGCCGTGGCGACCGTGGGCGCGCTGTTGCTGGTCGTCGTGCTGCTACCGGGCGGCAAGAAGCTCAGCCCGGCCCAACTGCGCTACCTCAACTGGGCCGCCGCAGCTGCCGGATTGTGGGCCGCGGCGGCGGTCGCCGCGCTGGTGTTCACGCTCTCGGACCTGTTCGCCCAGCCGGTCGGCGAGATCGTGTCTCCCGCGGTGGTGGCGGACTTCGTCGCCACGGACGCCCAGGGACGCTCGTACGCGCTGATGGCGGGTGCCGCAGGCGTGATCGCCACGCTCTGCGTGGGCATCGGCACGGCCCGCTGGGCCCGTCTGGCGCTCGTCCTCGCGCCGGCCGGGATGCTCCCGCCCGCCTTCACCGGGCACTCCTCGGCGGCGGGCAATCACGACGCCGCCGTCACCAGCCTCGCCCTGCACCTGGTCGGTGTCGCGGTATGGGTCGGCGGTCTGGTCTTCGTTCTCATCGTCGCCGCGCGCCGCGAAGAACAGGCGGCGGACGCCGTGCGGCGCTTCAGTCCGCTCGCCGCGTGGGCGCTGCTCGCTGTCGCGGCCGGCGGCGTCGTGAACGCCGCGGTCCGATTCCCGTCCCTGGGTGAGGTGTTCACCAGCCGCTACGGGCTGATGGTGCTCGCCAAGGCGGCGGCGCTCGCCGTGCTGGGCGGCATCGGATGGTGGCATCGCCGCCGCACACTGCCCGCCCTCAAGGACGGTCGGTGGCGTGGATTCGTACGGCTCGCCGCCGGTGAACTTTTGCTCATGGCCGCGGCCATCGGTCTCGCCGTCGGCCTGTCGCGCACTCCCGTCCCCGGCGCCGGTGACGCCTCGCTCTCGCCCACCGAGGAGCTGCTGGGCTTCGCCGCACCGCCTCCGCTCGGCGACTTCCCGTGGACACCGCTGTTCACCCAGTGGCACTTCGACCCGCTGTTCGCGTTCGGTACGGCCGCCGCCGCGCTGCTGTATCTGGCGGGCGTACGGAAATTGCGCGCCCGGGGCGACAAGTGGCCCGTCGGGCGGACGATTTCGTGGCTCGCGGGCCTGGTGGTGACTGTGCTCGCCACGATGAGCGGGCTCAACACGTACGGCAAGGTGCTCTTCAGCGTGCACATGGGCCAGCACATGATCCTCGCGATGACGGTGCCGATCCTGCTCGTCCTGGGCGCCCCCGCCACCCTCGCCCTGCGGGCCCTGCCCGCCGCCCCGAAGGGGGAGCCGGACGGTCCGCGCGAGATGCTGATGAAGCTGCTGCACAGCCGATACGTCAAGCTCGTCTCGAATCCGGTGGTGGCGAGTGTGCTGTTCATCGGCAGCGCCTTCGTCGTCTACTACAGCTCGCTCTTCGAGACCCTGATGCGCAGCCATCTGGGCCACATGTTCATGCTGGTGCACTTTCTGGCCGTGGGCCTGCTGTTCTTCTGGGTCGTCATCGGCATCGACCCCGGCCCGCGCCGCCCGCCCCATCTGGGCCGGCTGTTCGTCCTCATCCTGACGATGCCGTTCCACTCCTGGTTCAGCATCTCGCTGATGAGCTCGACCGCGCTGATCGGCGAGGGCTGGTGGTCGGCGCTCGACCGGCCCTGGGTCGAGTACCCGATGGACGACCAGTACGACGCCGGGGCCATCGCCTGGGCCACCGGTGACATCCCCGTCCTGATCACCACGATCATCCTGGCCATCCAGTGGGTCCGCTCCGACCAGCGCGAGGCCCGCCGCGTGGACCGGCAGATCGACCGCGGCGACCACAACGACCCGCTCGCCGCCTACAACGCCTACCTGGCGGGTCTGCACGCCCGCGACCGGCGACCCGCCCGCCCCTCCACGCCTACCCCCACCGAGGAACCATGAGCAAGCTGAAGAAGAACCTGATCGCAGCCGCCGTCCTCATGGCCGGCTTCGCCCTCGCCATCGGCTCCTACCTCCTGCTCGCCCCGGACAACCGGGACAGCGGCGGCCTCGATGCACAGCCGGCCGCCGAGGCACTGCCCGTCCGAGAGAACAGCCACCGCCTCACCGAGCCGAAGAAGAGTGAGCTGACGTTCGTCGAGTTCCTGGACTTCGAGTGCGAGGCGTGCCGGGCGTACTACCCGGCCGTGGAGCAACTGCGGGAGGAGTACGGAGACCGCGTCACCTTCGTCGCCCGCTACTTCCCCATGCCCGGCCACCGCAACGGCGAACTGGCCGCCCGCACCGCCGAAGCCGCCGCCCGTCAAGGCAAGTTCGAGGAGATGTACACCAAGCTCTTCAGCACCCAGAAGGAGTGGGGCGAGTCGCAGGACTCGAAGGAGTCCGTCTTCCGCGGCTACGCGAAGGAACTCGGCCTGGCCATGAACCGGTTCGACGCCGACCTCGCCGATCCGGACGTGGCCGGACGCGTCCAAGACGACCAGCGCGACGGCCTCGGCCTGGGCGTCCAGGGCACACCGACGTTCTTCCTCGACGGGGAACGGATCGCCAACCCCGCGTCCTACGAGGCGTTCAAGGCGCTCATCGATGCCCGGCTGTCCGGCTGACGGCGCGGGGAGAGCACACCATGCAGTATCTGATCGACCAGGTGCGTGTCTTCCGTGCCCGCGCGGCTGCCCACACCCTGCACCTGGCCGGCCTCACCCAGCCCCACCGGCCACGGGCGATGCTCATCTCGTGCTCCGACGCCCGCGTCGTGCCCGCCCTGCTCACCGCCGCCCGGCCCGGAGACCTCTTCGAACTGCGCACGTACGGAGGGGTGATACCGCCCTACGACGCGAAAACGCCGACCGGCGAATCCAGGACGATCGAGTACGCGGTCAACGAACTGAAGGTCTCGGACATCATCGTCTGCGGCCACTCGCACTGCGACGTCGTCACCGCGGCGATGCACGACAGCCTGACGGCCTCCGGTATCACGGAGTCCGACGACGATCCGGCCCCGCTGACCGGAGACGTCACCGCCGCCGGGCACTGGCACGTGCTCAAGCAACTCGACGTGCTCAGCAACTACCCGTGCCTCGTGCCCCGGCTGGCCGACCGGTCGCTGTACCTGCACGCCTGGTTCCACGAGATCGACACCGGCGCGACCCTGGCCCACCACCCCCGCGCCAGCACCTTCCTGCCCCTGTGAACAGCCCCACCCGAACCGACGTATACGACAAGGTGAACGCCCGTGACCTCCACCAGCCGGCTCGTCTACGACGAACGCCTGACCGCCCCCAAAGCCTGGTGGGCCATCGCCGTCCTCTTCGGCCTCTCCCTGGCCCTGATCTTCCTGCCCTACGGGACCATCGCCGCGCTCATCGCCCTGAGCATCGGCACCTGTCTGGCCGGGATGTACGTCAGCGCGCAGGGATCGGAGCGTATCCGGGTCACCGGCGACACACTGTTCGTGACGGACGCCCGCATCCCGCTGGCCGCACTGGGACAGCCGGAGGTCCTCGACGGCGAGGAGGCGCGGGCCTGGCGGACGTACAAGGCCGATCTGCGGGCGTTCATGGTGATGCGCAGCTTCATCACCACTGCGGTGCGCGTCGAGGTCGTCGACCCGGACGACTCCACCCCTTACCTCTACCTCTCCACGCGGACGCCGCACCGGCTCGCCGAGGCGATCGGTGCGCGAGCCTGACCGAGCGGCTCGTACGGCTGTTTGAAGGACGGATGCCGACCGGTCAGGAATGATGAGCGACCGTGCCACGTGATCACGTGAGCGGGCACGAGATGCGTGCCCCCGCAGGCCGGGCCGGCCGCGCGGGAACGTGTGCGCGGGCCGGTCTGTTCGCCGTGCTCGGCACCGTGCTGGCGACCTTCGGCCATCACGCGATCGCCGAAGGCACGGTCCCCTGGCGGCTGGTGGGCGCATCGATCGTGGCCCAGTTCGCGGCGGTATGGCCGCTGGCACGCCGCCGCTACGCGCCGACGGCGACCGTCGTGTTCACGCTGGCCGTGCAGGGCGTGCTGCATCTTGCACTGTCCTACGTGGACGGGGACACACAGGCCGTGGCGCCGGGACACGCGATGCACATCGGCCACGGCACGGCCGCGGTCGGAGACGGTCACGCCTGGCATCACGCAGGGACAGCGATGACGACCGTGCACGTGGTTGCCGCGCTGGTCGTGGCCTGGCTGCTGCACCGGGCGGACGCACGGATGACGGCCGCCCTCGGCACACTGGGCACCGTGGCCAGGGCGGCTGTTGCGGCTCTGGCCACGGTGCTGCCGCGACCGGTCCACGACACCGGGCACATGGTGTTGGCGCTGCCCGACCGGCGGCCGGGAGCCCCCTTCGAGGTGGCGGCGCACGCAGGGGATGACGTACTGGAGCACGCGGTGGTGCGCAGGGGACCACCGCGGCGGGAGCGCCTCCAGTCCCTCACCGGTCCCTGACGTCTGCGGGGCCGGCTCTTTCCGTACCAGCAAGGAGTCCCCCTGTGTCTATGTCCACCCCCCGTCTGCCGGCCCATGCCGGCCGCCGGATCGCACTCGCCGGCGCCGCCGCACTGACGGCTACGCTCGCCTTGGCCCCACCGGCCGCCGCGCACGCGGAGGTCGAAGCCGACAAGGCCCAGGCCCTGGCCGAGAACGTCACCCTCAGCTTCGTCTCCGAGGCCGAGTCCGACTCCGCGGGCTTCACCGAGCTGCGCGTTGTGCTGCCCAAGGGCATCGCTCCCGGTGACGTGACGCTCGACGAAGCCCCCAAGGGCTGGGAGCTGAAGGCGACGAACGACGGATATGCCGTCAGCGGCCCCGCTCTGAAGGCCGGCGTCGACGCCGAGCACAAGATCAAGGTCCGGCAGCTGCCCAACGCGAAGGAGATCGCGTTCAAGACGATCGAGACCTACAGCGACGGCGAGGTCTCCCGTTGGATCGAACTGCCCACGGGCGGCGCGGAGGCTGAACAGCCTGCACCCCTGTTGGAGTTGAAAGCGGCGGCCCCGGGGGCCAAGCCGGTGAGCCCCAGTCCGACGGAGACTGCGAGCGAGACGCCCAGTGCGCCCGCCTCCACACCCGCCGCCACCCCGACTCAGACGGACGCCTCGGCGGCCGCCAGTGACACGGCGGCCGATGAGGACGACAGCATGTCCTCCGGCATCGTGGTCGGTGTGGTCGTCGTCCTGCTCCTGCTCGGCAGCGGGGCCTGGTGGCTGGTCAAGCGGCGGACCGCCTCGTCCGAGAGCTGACGTTCCGCGCCGTCGCCTTGGGGCCCAACGACCGCTGCCGCAAGGCGACGGCCCGCCCGCCGCATTGAACGTTCCCGAGCCGACCGGCGTCACAGCGGTAACCGACTCCAAGGGAGCCACCATGACCGCCGTACGTAGCAGGCCCCGTTTCGTCTTCTCCACCGCGCTGGCCGGGGCCTTGCTGTGTGCGACCACCGCCTGCGGCTCTTCGACGTCCGCAGAGACCGCCGAGGTGGGCGAGCAGAAGACCACCTGGGAGGAGCCGACCTCGTACACCTACACGCTGACATCGACCACCCAGGTCCTGGCCGGGACCTTCCGGGTGCAGGTCCGGGACGGCAGGGTGACGGAGGCAGTCGGGACGGATGCAGACAGTCGGCGGCAGGCACAGGAGGTCCCCGATGAACTACCCACGATCGGCGAGTTGTTGAAGCGACTGAGCCAGGCGCGCAGCGACAATGCAGACACGACGGAGGCGGCGTACGCCGACGACGGGCACCCGGTGCGGATCTCCCTGGACTGGGACAAGAACGCCATCGACGACGAAGCCCTGTACGTCATCAGCGCCTACGATCCAACCGCCGGTTGAAGCCGTGTCCTTACTGCCACATGCAAGGCCGAGCGACTGCCTCAGGACGGGCAGTCTCCACTGATCTCTGCGAAGGGCCGACTCGGACCGGCTCGGACGCTCTTGGTCACCACGTGTCGGCCCTCCCTCGCCCGCGACTGGGAGGGCCGGCGCGACCTGATCACCGTCGCCGCAGAGATCTTCGAATCAGACTGGCAGCCGCCCGACCTGGAGCCGGGGCGATGGCGGGACAGTCTGCGGACGTACTGCCGGGACCTGCGCGCGCACTACCGCCATCACCCCGGCATGACCACCCTCGCCCTGAGCGAGAACATCACCATGGCCCGGCATCCTGCGATGCTGCGCAACGTGGACGCCCTGATCGGATTCTTCGCGGACGTGGGCCTGTCGCTGCCGGACTCCTACCGGGCGTGCATGGAGACGATCCGGCTGGTCGTGGGATTCGTGGAACTGCAGGACCGCCTGTACGACCGGCCACCGGCCCATCTCAACCCGACGGACCTGCTCCACGTCCCGCCGCCCTGGCTGCAGCCCGAGGCAGACCAGAGCCTGCCGAACCTGAAGCAGGCCGGCGAGTTGGAGCCCGACTCGCCTGACACGCTCTTCGAGTTCTCGCTGGACGTCCTCGTCGAAGGAATCGCGGCCCGCACCCCTTCCTAGGACGAGCTCAGGAACCACCGGCGACGGCACCCATCCGCAGATTCCAGCGGCCGCCTCGGCCAGTGAGCTGGACGGCGGTCAGGGGCGGAACGTCCACGTTCCAGAACGACCGCTGCGGCGCGTTCAGTACGCGGATCACCGCGGCACGCGCCACGGCCTGCTCGACCACCGCCAGAACCCGCCCCGCATCACTCGACAGGCCGTCGAGCCAGCTGGAGACCCGCTCGCACACCTCGGCCACGGACTCGCCGCTGTGCGGCGCCGCTCCCGGATCCGACATCCAGGCGACGAGGCCGGGCCCGTCACTCGCCGCTACCTCGTCGAGCGTCCGGCCGTGCCAAGACCCCATGTCGATGTCCCGCAGCGCCGGTTCCACGGTGACGGCGTCCCACCCCAGCACCTGAGCCGTCTGCGTGCATCGCTGCGACGGCGCCGTGTACAGGGTGGCCGCTGTGGGGAGGGTTCCGGCGATCGCCTTCGCCTGTCGCAGCGCCCGATCGTCGAGGGGCACGTCGGCGAAGCGCACGTCGCGTTCCGCGCGGGCGGCGGCGCACAGCAGGGTGAGGCGGACGGTCATGAAACTCTTTCGCCGGGTGGCTGAGGTCGGTTCATGGTAGGTGGCGTACGCCATGTTGGCCGAAGCCCCATTTGCCCCTACGCTCTGGGGCGACAAGGACGACGGCGCCACGGAAGCCGGTGCAAGCCCGGCACGGTCGCGCCACTGTGTGCCGCCCCCTCTTCGGAGGTGGTGGTGAGTCAGACCCAACGCCGTCGTCGCGTGCTCCACACGACGCGGGACGCGATGTTCCCGAGGAGGTCTCGCCATGGCGCAGTCCACTGCCGCCCCTACTCCCACCACCCAGACCCTCACGCCGCTGCCGCTGCGGGCGATCGCCCCGTGGGCGGTCTTCGTCGGTGTCCTGATGCTCGTCCTGCTGTACTTCGTCGGCGCCGAGCAGGGCGCCACCGCGCTGGTCTCCGGTGAGGGCGTGCACGAGTGGGTGCACGACGCCCGCCACCTCCTCGGCTTCCCCTGCCACTGACGGGTCCTCATCCATGAACTCCGTCACCGTACGCACCCTGCTGGTGCGCGGCATGCTCGCCGGCGTCGCCGCCGGCCTGCTCGCCTTCGTCTTCGCCTACCTGGTCGGAGAAGGCCCGGTGGACTCGGCCATCGCGTTCGAAGAGGCCAACTCCCATGAACACGGCGGCGAGGAGCTCGTCAGCCGGTCCGTGCAGTCGACGGCCGGTCTCGCCACCGGCGTTCTCGTCTTCGGCGTCGCCATCGGCGGCATCGCGGCGCTGGCGTTCTGCTTCGCGCTGGGCCGGATCGGCCGGTTCGGTGCCCGGGCGACGGCGGCACTCACCGGGCTCGCCGGATTCCTCCTCGTCTACCTGGTACCGATCCTGAAGTACCCGGCGAACCCGCCCGCCGTCGGCAACCCCGACACGCTCGACAAGCGCACCATTCTGTTCGTCCTGATGATCGCGCTGAGCGTTCTGCTGGGCATCGGCGCCGTCCTGTTGGGCCGTCGCCTGGCGGTGGCGTGGGGCAACTGGAACGCCTCCATCGCCGCCGGCGGGGCCTTCGTCGCGGCAGTGGCCGTCGCCATGGTCGTCCTGCCGTCCGGCGAGAACACCCCGAAGGGCTTCCCCGCCACCGACCTGTGGGAGTTCCGCCTGGCCTCCATCGGCGTCCAGGCCGTGCTGTGGGCGGCGTTCGGGCTCCTGTTCGGCTACCTGGCCGAGCGCGTCCTCGAACCGAAACCGGCCCGCGGCCGGGTTCCCACGCTGGTCGCCTGAACCATCGGCGACATGCGGCGGGATCTACCGGGGGCGCGCCCGGCAGATCCCGCTGTGTTCTGAGTACGGCGTTGACGCACTGCGTCCTTCCGCGTCGCGTGAGCCCTGGACCGGTGGGCTACAAGGTCACAACGAGGGCGCAACGTATGGGTGGCGACGCTGCGGCTCGACGCGCATCGTCCTTACCATCCGAGGTGCAGGGAGTACGGGCAGCGACCTCCCGGGCAGGAGGCTCGATGCGGTCGAACGTTTCACGCTCGGCATTCCGGCGCGTGGTCGGGATCGTCGCGGCCTCCCTGGCAGTGACCGTGAGCACTGGGTGCAGCGTTCCCGTCGATGCGGTCGCCGGTATCTCCGTGTCCGACGATGGCCATCTGCTCGGCGTCATGATGGTCTGCGGTCATCGGATCGATGGCGCGACTGTCTACGTGGACAGCGAGGACGTCGACAAGCAGAGGGCTGTCGGCTCATGGACCGCTGCCCGCCCTCTCACAGCAGGTCTCGCCACCTGGAACCTCCAGGCTCCGTCCCCCGGCTGGGCCACGACCAGAGCTCTCACCCCCCTCGCTCCCAAGAGCACCTATCTCCTCTACGGCTGGACCAAGGACAACTCGTGGTCATCGCGGAGCGTGTCCTTCGACCTGACCGACCTCGACCGGCTCAGCCCGGGAACGGTCCGCTACGACGACATCTCGGCAGACGGCGACGAGTCTCCCATCACCGTCCCCCTGGCGGAGTTCAAAGCCACGGCCTGCAAGGACAGGTGACGCCCCGGCGCCGGACGGCCCACGGTTCGCTGCCCTCAAGCGCGTTCCGGCAGTGGAAGCCGCAGGCGGTCGGTGGCCCAATAGCCTCCTCGGTCCGCGAGTTTGGCGTCCAACGGGCCGATCCGCTGGGCACGCTGGGTGAGGGTGAGGGTGAGGGTGAGGGTGAGCCGGAGTTCGGGGACGCTGGAGATGCCCTTGTCGGGCCCGTACACCAGGGCCTCCACGGTGTTGTCACCGACGCGCCCGGGCAAGAAGGTGATCTGTACCGTGCCGGTGCCGTTCGGGATGCCGACGTCGAACGGCAGCATCACCACCCGCGCCGTGGGTTCCTGGGCTGCGGCGGCCTGGGCGGTGCTCTGGACGGCGGCGCGGCTGGGCTGGGTTCCGGTTGAGCAGCGTGGTGATCGCCAGGACCACGACACCGATGACGGCCTCGGCGGCAACCGACCGGCGCAGGCCGCGCCGGTCGCGGGCGGAGGCGGACGGCGAGCCGGCGGACGAGCCGGGGCCGTCGACCGCACCAATCGGAGCCTGCGCAGCGGGCGCAGGCCCGCGCCGGCCGGCCAGCAGACGAGGGTGAAGAGGGCGACGCCGATCAGCAGGGCAGGGCCGCCGTATGCGACGTAGCGGAAGAAGTCGTAGACGCGGGAGGAGGTGGTGGCGTCCTGCCGCAGCGGCTTGAACAGGGCTGCCCCAGGCCGTTCCCGTTCACCTCTACGGGCCGGCCGCAGCAACTGGACTCCACGCTCGGACAGTTCGCGTTCGAAACCACGGCCGAAGTAGTTCTTGGCGCCGATGAGAGTCTGTCCGCGGCGCTCTCGCAGAGGCTCGCATTCGGCGGCCAGGAGGTCGAGGAGGGTCTCGCGTTCGTCGGCCTTGGCCCCGGTCAGGACGAAGACTATGGGTAGGCCCTGAAGGGTGGACACCAGGTGCAGGCCCAAGAAGAAGCGGCTGGGCTGGCGCAGTAGCCGTATTCGGCCCAGCCTGTCAGGTCGGAGGGTTTGACGGTCTCGCGGGAGCGGCCGCATTCCACCGGGGTTGGAGTCCACGACCCATCCGGCGTCGCTCCACACCGAGGTGGTGGTTGCCAGGATCCGGTTGACGCTTCGCATCAGACCGGCGGCCTTGCGCAGCCGCTTGTTGTAGCCGGGCTGCTGGGGCAGGTACGGGAAGAGGTGGCGCAGGTGGGCACGGGCATGGGGGAGCCATTTGGCCTCGGAGGTGAAGTCGAGTATGGCCATGGATCATGGCGAGTGACCAGTTCGGCATCGCTCGGGCGGGGCGTAATGCCGACCGGCGGGCGCCAGGGGAAGACACGGCGCCAGGTCGGGATGCTCTTTTCAGTATGTCGTCGGTCGTCGCATAGAGCGCTGTCGCGAGGGTGTCCACGTCGTTCGACCATAAGACGATCTTGGACACCCTCGTTCTCGTCTCCGCAGACGCCCCTTGGACCACACCACCAGGAGGAACCAGTGTCATACCCGCAACCGCTCACCCCCGAGGAGAAGCTCGCCGACGCGAAGAAGCTGTTGAGCCTTCCGCGTATCGTCGTGATCTGCGGCTCCACCCGTTTCATGACCGAGATGACCGAGGCCGATCTGCGGGAGACCAAAGCCGGAAGGATTGTCGTCAAGCCGGGCTGTGACATGAAGTCGCCGCACGAGCTTTGTTCCGATCCTGTCGAGGCCGAGGCGCTGAAGGTTCGACTCGATGATCTGCACCGGGCGAAGATCCGGCTCGCTGATGAGGTGCTCGTAGTCGGCGACTACATCGGAGACAGCACTCGAGCCGAAATCGCCTACGCCCGGTCGCTGGGCAAGCCCGTGCGGTTCACGCACCCCGAAGTCGACCCTGACGCCTGACCGCCCGCTGCCACCTCGACAACCAGGGCCGGCAGCCCGCCGCCTGACCGTCTCGCGGCGGCTTCGGCCGCCGCCCACCCCACAGCCTCCGCAGGATTTCCGGCGGAGTACGGCTCGTGGAAGGGCGCTCACCATGGCTGCGGTTGGTGGGGGATGGATGTCACCTGGGAGCGGATCTTCACCGCTCTGGTCGCCCAGGCCGACGCCGAGGTGAGGGTGAGTTGGACTGGGTCGTCGCGGTCGGCTCCACCGTCGTGCGTGCGCATCACAGGCGGCCACCGTCTACCTGGCTGGCCTCCACCTCGCAAGCATCGCCCCTCGCCGGATGGTAGTGCGGAGCTCGGCCTGGCTGATGTACCGCCGACTGGTCCGCGCCCAGGGGCGGTTACCCACGGTCCTTCATCGTGGCGATCGCGGTGTCCGCGATGATGGTGCGGCGGTCAGGGCTGAACATGCCCTGACTCCGCAGTCGCAGAGTCAGGGCTCCGCAACTGCGGAGGGTGCTCGAACCGAACGGAAGTGGTGTTCCATGCCGAAACGTCACGCGGTGGTGGCCGGGGCCGGAATCGGCGGTCTTACGGCCGCCATCGCACTGCACCGTCGCGGCTGGCACGTCACCGTCTGCGAACGTGCCCCCGAACCCCCCACCACCGGCGCCGGCATCGGCCTCGCCCCCAACGCCCTGCGCGCACTCGACACCATCGGCATCGACGCAGCCCGCGCCGCCGGCAGCGCCGTAGCCACGACGATGGGCCTCCGCCGCTCGGACGGCCAGTGGCTCGCCCGGACCGACACCGCGGACATGGCGGCCCGGTACGGCATACCCCCGATCGCCGTCCCGCGCCCGGCCCTCAGCGCCGCCCTGGCCGCTGCCCTGCCGCCGGAGACCCTCCGCTACGGCACCGCCGTGACCGGTGTAGACGACGCCACGGGCCACCCGACCGTCCGTACGACAGTCGGCCCGGACCTTCCCGCCGACCTGGTCGTCGCCGCCGACGGCATCCACAGCCCGCTGCGCCACGCATACTTCCCCGCCCACCCCGGCCTGCACTACATCGGCGAGACCGCCTGGCGGACCATCGTGGACGCCCCGGACCTCCGGATACCGGCCATGAGCGAGACCTGGGGACGGGGTGAACGGTTCGGCGTGACCCCGCTTTCCGACGGCCGGTTGTACCTCTACGCCACCGCGGTCGTCCCGGCCGGCACCCGGTCAGCCGACCCCCGCGCCGAACTCCGCCACCGCTTCGGCTCGTGGCACGACCCGATTCCGGCCCTGCTGGACCGCGTCGGCCGCCTCGAGCCCGCCGAGGTCCTTCAGAACGACCTCTACGACCTGGCCGCCCCGCTTCCCCACCTGCACCACGGCCGGATCGCCTGGCTCGGCGACGCCGCCCACGCCATGGCCCCCAACCTCGGCCAGGGCGGCTGCCAGGCCATCGAGGACGCGGTGGTCCTCGCGCACCTGGTGCCCGCCGGAGACAGGACAGACAGCACAGACAGCGCAGACAGCACCGACTCCGTCCCGGCCGCCCTCGCCGCGTACACCGCTGCCCGCCGCGACCGCACCGACGCCGTCCGCGTCCGCGCCCGCCGGATCGGCCGCCTGGGCGCCCTCAGCAACCCGCTCGCGGTGGCGGCCCGCGACCTCACGGTCCGTGCCACCCCCGACCGCCTGGCCCTGCGCGGCATGGACGACCTCTTCAACGGCTTCCGCCTCCCTGGGTAGCAGGCACCCGCGAGCTTCTGCCAAAAAGCGGCGCCGCCGACCCCACCGACGCCTCCGGCAAGCACGGCGATCACTGCTGCAAGCCCTGACGTTCCGTTGGTGCAGGTAGGCCCGGTGGCCGCGGGAGGAGTACGTCTTTTCCTCGGCGACCGCGACGCGCCGCTCGCGGCCCTTGATCTAATGGGCGGCAGTTGGGGTCGCTGAAAGCTGTTGCCCACCTGAGCGGTCAGGTCTATTCGTAGACCGGCTCGGCAGCCCGAACCCTCTCGTCGCCGCCGGTCACCGCAGTTCTTAGGCCACAGTGGGAGCGACGAGCCCCGTCAGTCTGTTGGCGCCGATCCCCGCACGAGCGCCGGCGCCGTCGAAGACCACCATCAACTGCCGGGCCAGCAGTTCCGGATCGCTCGCCCCACCCCGTTCGGCCTCGGCTCGGAAAAAGGCCGTCAGGTTCCCCTTGACCCGGTGGGCCACCCGGCTGGCGGGGTGACTGTGATCGTTCACCTCGATCTGCACAGCCAGGTACGCACAGCCCTTGAATTCGGGCGCTCCCGCCTGCGACTCCAGCTGCTCGAAGACGTGCAGGATCTGCTCCCGGGCGGAACGCCGATCGCCCGCCTCAGGCAGGAGACGGACGGCGTAGTAAGCGGCTCGTCGCTCAAGGCTCGCCGCCAGCAGGTCATCGAGTCCGGGCTGATGGGGGCACCTGGAAATCAGTTCCTGCTTCGACTTGCACCATGAAACTGATCGGTTTACTGTGGTGGAAACCGATCGGTTTCCCATCTCTGTCTACTTTGGAGTACGTCATGACCGCACTCAAGGGCGCGAACGTCTTCGTCACCGGCGGCAGCCGGGGCATCGGCAAGGCGCTGGTGGAGGAGCTCTATGTGCGTGGGGCCGGCAAGGTGTACGCCACGGCCCGCGACCCGCGCAGCGTGACGCACCCCGACGCCGTGCCGGTGACGCTGGAGGTCACCGACCCGGCCTCCGTGGCGGCGGCCGCCGCGCAGGCTGAAGACGTCACCGTGCTGATCAACAACGCCGGCGCGTCGGTCGGCGCGTCCTTCCTCGACTCCCCGGTCGACGACGTGCGCCGGGAGTTCGAGACGAACTTCTACGGCCCGCTGCTGCTCGCCCGGGCCTTCGTGCCGGTCATCGAGCGCAACGGCGGCGGCCACCTCCTCAACGTGCACTCCGTGCTGTCCTGGCTGGCGCTCGGCGGCTCCTACAGTGCCTCCAAGGCCGCCCTGTGGTCGCAGACCAACTCCCTGCGCCTGGAGCTCCAGCCGCGCGGCATCGCTGTCACCGGACTGCATGTGGGATACGTGGACACCGACCTGGCGGCCGGCGTCGACGCACCCAAGTCCGACCCTCGTGACGTCGCCGCACTCGCCCTGAACGGCATTGAGACGGGCGCATACGAGGTGCTCGCCGACGACATCTCCCGGCAGGTCAAGGCAGGCCTCGCCGGTGACCTGGCCGACCTGTACACCCAGCTGGCCAAGTAGGCCGCGGACCACGGTCAGGGTCGTGGCCTCGCGCCACCCCCGGCCCGACCGTATCCGCATCACCTATGCGCAGTTCACGCAGAAGGAAACGGCGATATGCCCGACCATGAGTCACGTCCCACGATTCACATTCCGGGGACCACCAGCCACACCATCGCCCCACGTGCAGGACGCCACAGCCGCGAGGGAACGCTGCGCTACCTCAAGGCGGGCACCGGCGCCCCTGTGGTCCTGCTGCACACCGTGCGCACCCAGGCCGAGCACTTCCGGCACCTCATCCCCCTGATCTCGCACCAGTACACGGTGTACGCCCTTGACCTGCCGGGGATGGGTTACTCCGAGATCGTGCCCGGCGCCTCGTACGACGAGCCGGCCATGCGCACGGGCGTCGAACGGCTGCTGACCGAACTCGACCTCCACGACGTGACGTTGGTCGGGGAGTCCCTGGGGGGAGTGCTCGCCCTGACCACCGCGGCCGATCTCCCGGAGCGGGTGCGGCGCGTCGTCTCGGTGAACCCGTACGACTACCGCGACGGAATCGCCCGCTCGAGTTTCCTCGCCCGTGTGGTGATCGGCGGGATCATCGCTCCGGGGGTGGGCCCCGTGATCGCCCGGCAGGAACCCAAGCCCATTCTTCGCAGAATTCTGCAGGGCGGCGTGGGCGACAAGACCGCTTTCCGGGATGACTACCTGGACGAGCTCCTCCAGGTGGGCAGGCGTCCCGGCTTCCCGGCCGTCGCCCGCGCTCTGTACCGGAACATGCACAGCCTCATCGCGGCCCGCTCGCGCTATGCCGAGGTCAAGGCCCCCGTCCACCTCGTCTACGGGGAGAACGACTGGTCCCGGCCCTCGGACCGGGAAGCCAACAAGAAGCTGCTGCCCGCCGCCGACTTCACACAAATACCGGGAGCGGACCACTTCATCGCACTGGAGAACCCGGAAGTGGTGGCCGACCTGCTGAACGCGGTGGCATGACCGCGACGGCCTGTATGGAGCGCGCGGTCGACGGACCCCTCCGATCGTCGACCCAAGCCATGACGCGGTGAGGCGGGTGACGGCGGAGCGCGGGCTCTGAGCCGGGACCGGTGGCAGGGTCGGCCGTGTCGAAGGCGGCGACGTGCTCGCCCTGCAGGGCCACCGGATGCGGCTCGGCCCGATCGTCCTCGCCGCCGGTCTCCAACCCGGCTTCAACATCCCCAACGTCTTCATCCTTGAACTGGCCCTGGGACTCCTGGTAGTCCGCGGTGCGTCCTCTCTCCGAGCGCACAGGCGCCCCGCACAAGTCAATGGCCAAGGTCGGGATACGGGCGCTTGCCGCTTAGAAACCGATCGGTGTACCGTGGTGGAAACCGAATGGTTTCCAACGTCTCATGATCCGCACCCACGCGGCGTCAGCCAGTTGGTGCCGTTGGTCGCCAAGTTGCTGTAGAGATCAGCCCCGAACGCGCCGGCCCAGCGCGCGCTGAGCGCGTCCATACTCAACCTCGGAGTCAAAGATCATGTCTTCTCATGCCACCTCCACCATCTTCGTAGTAGGCGGCACGGGGGCTCAAGGTATACCCATCGTTCGCGCTCTCGTCGCCGACAAGAAGTACTCCGTCCGGGTCCTCACCCGGGATGCCACCTCCGCCCGGGCCCAGGCTCTCCTCGCGCTCGGCAACGTCTCCATCCTCGAAGGGTCATTCGCCGACGAGGACGTGCTGCGCGAAGGATTTCGCGGCTGTGACGGGGCGTTCATCAACATCGACGGGTTCAACACCGGCGAGAAGGCCGAGACCTACTGGGCCATCCGCAGTTATGAGATAGCGATCGAAGAAGGAATCAAGTTCTTCGTCTACGGAAACCTCGACTATGCCCTCAAGAAGTCAGGCTACGACTCCAGGTTCCGCACCGGCCACTATGACGGCAAGGGCCGCATGGCCGAATGGGTGCTGTTCCAGAACGAGAGGAACAGGGACCGCATGGGAGCGGCGGTCTTCACGTCGGGCCCCTACATCGAGATGGTGATCTCGCCGCTCACGCCCATGCAACCCAGCGTCGAGGACGGCGTCGTCACCTGGCGAGTCCCGCTCGGCGAGGGAGCCGTTCCGCACGTGGCTCTCGAGGACTGCGGATTCTATGTCCGCTGGCTCTTCGATCACCCGGAGCGGGCCAATGGCATGGACCTCGAAGTCGCCATCGAGCACATGACCTACACCGATATGGCTGCGGCATTCGAGAAGGTCACCGGGCATCCGGCCCAGTACATCGACACCGATCTGGACACATACTGGAACAGTCCGGACCTGAAGGGGATCGCTGATCACCCTGCCGGATACAACGCCGATCCCAACGACAAGAGCACCATGAGCTTCCGTGACAACTTCACGGGCTTCTGGAACGTGTGGAAGCACGGAATCATCACCAGGGACTACGCCCTGCTCGACGAAATCCACCCCAACAGGATCAGGAGCGCTGAGGAGTGGTTCCGCCGCGAAGACCAGTTGGGAAGGGAACTTGGCAAGGGAAGCCTCTGGGAGAGGGTTCAGCCTGAGAACTGGACCATGGACTCCGCGGTCCTCAAGAGCAGTGCGGATTTCAGGACGGGCAAATTGTAGACGGACGCGATCGGCGCCGCCCACGGCCCGTCCAACAATGTCAGGAGCGCTCAATCGGACATTCCGGCGGGGGAGTGCTCCAGATCACACATGCGCCTCCCATTAGTTCATTTGATGTAACTGGCTCCGTAGGGGAACCGTAGCTGGGTCAGCCCACACCACACATCACGGAGGACCTCATGCCTGCGATCAGTACGGCCAACACCGCGAGCGAGATGGTGCGCTCGGCCACGACCCCCGCGTTGCGGGTCGCCGCACGCGAGCTGGAGCTCTATGACACTGGGGACGTCGCCGGGGCGGATGAGGTGTTCGCCCCGGATCTGATCGACCGCAACCCCGCTGCCGACGCCGCCTCGGGCATCGACGGCATGCGGGCGCTGATCGCCGCGACCCGCGACGGATTCACCGACAGGCAGCACCGGATCCTGTTCCAGGAGGAGCTCCCCGGCGGCTGGGTGGTCCTCCACTGGCGGATGACCGCGACCCACACAGGAGACGCCTTCGGGTTCCCCGCCAGCGGCAAGCCGGTCGATATCAACGGCCAGGACATCATGCGCATTGTCGACGGCAAGATCACCGAGATCTACCACGTCGAAGAACTGCTCAAGCTCACCCAACAGATCAGCACCGGCGCGCAGTCGGCGTGAAGAGCAAACCATGACTGCTGACCGTCTCCCGGAGTGCGGCGTCGCCCGGTTCATCACCCTGCTCGATGGCCCGTGGGCCACCCTCATCGTGCGCGAACTCCTTCGCGGCCCCCACCGCTTCACAGAGTTGCGCGACGCGCTTCCCGGCATCAGCCCGCACACCCTGACCAGTCGGCTGCGCCAGTTCGAACGGCACGGCATCGTCACCCGCACCGCCTACCCGGAGATCCCCCCGCGGGTCGAGTACCGGCTCACCCCTCTCGGCGAAGGCCTGCGCGCTGTCCTCGACACCATGGCCACCTGGGCCGTGACAGTCCCCGACGGCGAGCCCACAGCCACCGCGTGACCCTCGGACCAGCGTTACTGCATCGGCCACCCGGACGGCGGCCGGGGGAGGGCGGCGCTCACGGCTGGTCCTTGCGGTCGATGAGGGGCAGGACGAGGCGGCTGGGGTGGTTCGGCCCGTGGCGGATATGGTTGACCGCGGTGATCATCTGCTCCTCGCTCTCGCGGGCGATGACGCCTCCGGTGTTGGTGTTGCGCCGGCCCCGGGTGTTCTGGAGGTGCGAGCCGGTAGACATCGGCGCGCAGCACCGTGCCGTCACGCATCTCCGCCGGAACATCGAACTCGATCTGCATTTCTGCCATGTACTGCTCCTTCGCCTGCCATGACGTTGTCACGCGACATGGTCGAACCCGGTCCCGGTCACGCACTGCACCCGAACGGGGATGGCCACGACACTCTCAAGGCAGTCACGCCAGCGCGGTCAGCAGGTCGGCCAGTACGTCGGGCCGTTCCAGGGCGATGAAGTGGCCGGCCTTCGGGACCTGTGTGAAGTCGGCGGCGGGCAGCAGTTCCTTGTTGGCTTCCCGGTCCGAGGGCCGGGACCAGTCGTTCTCCCCGTAGACGAGGTGGACGGGGGCCTTGACCTCGGCATAGCGCGAGCGGGCCGCGATGAGGCTCGGCAGGGCCAGGATGCCACTGCGGCAACTCCGCGGCCGGCGAACATACGTAGCCGATTGCGTAGTTCTACTGATCTCTTCAGCGTCCGCTTAGGGAAGGGTCTTGATCGAGGATGAACCGTGCGCGACCGGTAGAGCCACTGAGTACAGGTCGGGATGATGACGTTGCTGGAGTCTGATGACGTTGCTGGAGTCTGCAGGAGACCGGGTACGGTGGCTGGTCCGCGCCGTCACCCCGACGGGACGTAACCGGCCGGATCGGTATGCCGCCGCCCCGGTCACCGCCTTGCTGGCGGCCGTCGCGCTGATGACGGCCGGCTGCTCGGGCGACGGAGACGGCACCGACGCATCGGCCGCCACGCCCACCGCCACCGGCACTGCCACCGCTGCCCCGACCACCCCGTCGGCCACGCCCTCCCCGCTCTACCCGACCGACGCCAAGGGCTGTCACCCCAACGGGGGGTGGACGACGGAACAGGTTGTGAGCTGGGTGCGAATAGAGGCCGATGTCCCCGCCGCAGGCGTCGACACCTCCAAGGACCCGGTCACGATCGACGAGAGCTTGGAGGGCTACTCCGGCCCGCTGTGCGAAACGGTCACCGTTCAGGTGGAGTTCTGGAAGCTCACCTACGGCTCGGCGGGCGCCGGAGAGTACACGACCAGCGCCACGGAGGCCCCGCCGGACTACTACTTCGACATGGACTCCGTGAAGCGGACCGAGCTGCGCGTCGACGGACGCAAGGAGCGCCTCGTAAAACCGCCGGAGAGGCTCTACGCCGGCGACCGCAGCGTCTGCGTGGGGGCCTTGGCCGCGGTGTACGTCGGCAGGCCCCTCAGGAGCAAGGAACTGCCCGAGCAGATCAGCACCGGGTCCGGGGGCGTCACTATCGCCGGCGGGGACGTGAAATTCAGGACCGAGCGGGTGGCCATGTATGAGCTGTCGCCTCCAGCGGCGCCGCAGGTCTGCAGCCCCGAGGGCAAGCCCACCGCCGACCCGTACGACGTGCCCGACGCCACGGGTGTGCCCGACCCGCTGTACCCGACGCCGACGTTCAGCTTCGACGTGAACGACGTCCTGCGCTCACCGAGTTACGGAGATTGAGCATGTGGAGAACCGGCTACCGACAGGGCCGCGGATTCACGAAATAGCTGGTGGGGACGGGTTAATCGATTATCGGAGCGATCCGAACAGATATCTGATCTAGGGAGACTGCTATGGGTAAGCGGGAATTGGGGCCGTATCCAGGTCTGAGATATGCGCACATGGTGTCCAAGGACATCCACAGCAGCCATGTCGTCCGTCAGTTTGCTCTCTATCCGATCGACATCGAGCGGCCGGAGAAGGGCCGGCGGGTGGAGGCGCTGGAATGCGGGAGCTGTCAAAAGCCGCTCAAGTTCAAGGTGCTCAGTGTCGCGGCGACCAAGAGCCGCCGGTGGGCGTGGCTCGTGCTGGGCCTGGCCGGGGTAGCGGCGGCGCTCGGCTTCGGGGTGGCGATCTTCGAGGTCGGCGGGCAAGTGGCCGAGGAGGGGGCCTCCAACCCGGTGGGCCCGCTGGCGCTGGGCTTCCTCGCCGGGTTCCTTTCCGGGGCCGTCGGCCTGAGCTACTGGCGGTACGAGGACGGGGTGCGCGGGCCCGGCTCGCCGCTGATGTCGTTCGGTCGGCACGCTCTCCGGTGGCCGCCCAGCTAGCGCGACCCCCTGGCGAGATGCCTGATCTGCGAACCAGACACCACCGCAGGACCAAGCGCTCGTCAAGCTTGGGTCATACAGTTATGAACCCCTCAAAGCCAAGCTGACCTGCAGCGATGCCCTCGAAGATCAACTTATCTAGGAAACTCGGGCTAGGCCTGCCGGTCCGCCGAGAGGCGGCGCCACCGGGTGCAAGCCCACGGCGTCGAGTCCGCAGCAGGCCGGACAGGAACCGGAGGGCCTGACCGTCCAGCATCAGTTCGGCCCACCCGTCCCACTCAGACGAGGGTTGCCCGTTCCGCGCTGATCGAAGCCCACCCGCTCGGGCCGGCGGCTCGCCGTCGACGCGTAGCCGTCGACGCGGTGTGAGATCGAGGACACGAACCCACAGGTTGTCAGTGGCGTACGACAGGATGTGCGGAAGCACCAACTGTCGCGGGGGCGTGAGGGTATGACGACGGAACGGACACCGCTGGTCGGCAGAGAGGCGGAACTCGCGCGGCTCGACCGGCTGCTGGCGGACCTGGTGGGGGACGTGCCCGGCCGCCCGGCTGTGCTGGACGTCGGCGGTGAGGCGGGCATCGGCAAGAGCCGGCTGGTCCACGAGCTGTGTCTGGCCGCGACGCGGCGCGGGGCGGCGGTGCTGCGCGGCCGGGCGACGGAGTACGAACGTCACATCCCGTTCCAGCCGTTCACCGACGCCTTCTCCGACCTCGCCCCGGAGGTCGTCGAATCCTTCCCGGAGGCTGCCGAGGTCGCCCCGGTGCTGAGCGGCGCTCCCCGCAGCACGGACCGCTTCCACCTGCACCGGGCCACCGCCGCCCTGTTGACCCACGCCGCGGCGTCTGGGCTGGTCGTGGTCCTGGACGACATGCACTGGGCGGACGCCGCGTCGCTGGAACTCCTCGACCATCTCGTACGGCACCCCGTGCGCGCCCGCGTCCTGCTGGTCCTCGCCCGCCGCGACCGGCAGAGCCCCGCGCCGCTTGCCGCGACCCTCACCCGCGGCACGGAGACCGGCACGGTACTGCGGACGGTCCTCGGCCCGCTCGGCGAGCGGGACTGCGTCGAACTGCTCACCCCTGACCTGGCCCGCGACCAGGCCGTACGGCTCTTCACAGCGAGCGAGGGCAACCCGCTGTACCTGCTGAGCCTGCTCCAGGCGCACCGCGAGGGCGCGTCGGTGAGCCGACTGTCCACGACCGGCCTCGGGGCGCTGCTGCTCGACGAGCTGACCCCGCTGACGCCGTCGCAGGGCCGACTCGTCCAAGTGGTGGCAGCTCTGGGCGACCACGCCACGCCCGCGCTGCTCGGCCCGGTGACCGGCCACGAGCCGGGGCAACTGGCCGACGATCTCGCCGTACTGACCCGGCGCGACCTGCTGCGCACCGGCACGCACGGGCGGATCGCGCTGCGCCACCCCGTGCTGCGCAGCCTCGTCCGCGACGGCACCGACCCCTGGCAGCGCACGGAGATCCACCGGCTCGCCGGCGCCGAACTCGCCCGGACCGGCGCCCCGTTGGCCGAGCGAGCGCACCACGCCGAGCAGTCGCTGTCCGGCTGGGACCCGCGGGCGGCGGCGGTGCTGGACGAGGCCGCCGAGCAGGCCGCGCAGACGGCGCCCGCGAGCAGCGCGCACTGGCTTGAGGTGGTGCTGCGGCATCTTCCGCACACGCCGGAACACGCGGCCAGACGGCGCGAGTTGATGCTGCGGCGGGCCCGGGCGCTGGGCGTCGGCGGTCGGCTCCGGGAGAGCCGGGACCTGTTGCACCAGGTGATCGCCCTGCCCGACCCGGGCGACGGGACGGGGTCGCGGGCGTCTGCTGTCGTGCTGTGCGCCGTCATGGAGCGCCATCTGGGGCGTTACTCGGAGGCGGTCGCCCTGCTCCGCCGCGAGTTGCACCGTACTGATCCCGCGCCGTCGCTCGCCGACCAGGTGGCGCTGGGCCTGGAGCTGGGCTCCTCGGCCCCGCACGACACCTCGTACCAGGCGGTGCGCTCCGAGATGGCACACACCCTGGAGGTAGCCCGCTCCCTCGGGGACGAGACGGGGGTGGCGGGTGCGCTGAGCGTCGCGGCGCTGGGGGAGGCGTACGAGGGGGAGACGGCCGCGGCGGACGACTTCACCCGCCGGGCCGCGGCCCTCGTGGACTCGCTGCCGGACGGCGATCTGACCGGCCTGTGCGAGCCGCTGGTACGGCTGGCCTGGGCGGAGGCGTTCCTGGAGCGCTTCGCCGACGCGGAGCGGCACGCCGATCGGGGCCTGGCCATTGCCCGCCGCACCGGCCAGATCTACCTCCTGCCCCACCTTCTGTTGTGCAAGACACACGTGCGCACCCAGACCTGCCAGCTCGCGTCGGCGGTGGAACTGTCCGAGGAGGCCGAGGACATCGCCCGTGGCATCGGGAGTGACGAACTGCTCGCCTTCGTCCTCGCCACCAGGGCCCACGCCCTGGTCGACGCCTGCCCGCCCGGCGATCCGCGGCCACTGGCCACCGCCGAGGAGGCGGTGGCCGCGGCGGGTCTGGGCGTCAACTGGTGGGCGTCCATCGCTTGGTGTGTACTCGGCTACGCGGCGCTCACTGCAGGCGACCCGGCTCGTGCCCGGGAGGCGGTCCAGCGCGCCGGCGGCCCCGGCCTGCGACGGATGCAGCCCTCGATGCGGCCGCTGTTCATGGAGGTCCTGGTGACCGCCGCCGTCACCATGGGGGACCTGGACGCGGCGAAGGACTGGGCCGAGCGGGCCCGCGAGGAGGCCGAGCGGCTCGATCTGCCCGTACAGCGCGCCTCTGCCATGCGCAGCGCCGCGCAGATACGCCTCGGTCTCGGTGACGACAGGGCGGCGGCGGACCTGTTCGTGGCGGCGGCCGACGAGAGCGCCCGCAGCGCAGCGGTGTTCTGGGAGGCGTTCTCCCTGCTTTTCGGCGCCTCCCTGCTGGCGGCGGACCCGGACGGTTCGCGGCGCGGGCAGGCGGCCTTTCACCGGGGACGGCGGCTCGCCGTGGCCGGTGGGTGCGGGATGCTGACCGGTCTTGCCGAAGTGGTCGGCCCGTCGGTGGCTGCCGCCGCCGACGGGCCCGAACGCCGCCTTGCCGAACTGACCGCCCGCGAACGGGAGATCGCCGACCTCGTCGCCGACGGCCTCACCAGCCCGGCGATCGCCGAACGACTCTGCCTGAGCCGCCGCACGGTCGAGACCCACATCTCCCGGGTCTACCGCAAGACGGGAGTCTCATCGCGGGCAGCTCTGGCGGGCCTGATGGCGGGGCGCACGCCGAGGCCTTCCTTGAGAGGATGAGCCACGCACGGTTCGAGCCGCCGGTACCGGGGTCCTGGCCATCAGTCACAAGCCACAAGCCACAAGCCACAATGCACCGTGCGCGAGACCGTGTGAGCGAGCGGCGGTGCGGTGTGCCAGAGCGGCCAGCTGCCCCGCCCGACCCGACCTGGCAAGGTCTCGTCCTCGGCGCGGCTCGCCCTGCCCTTCGTCGTCACCGCGGCCAGCGACGCCCTGAGCGTTGGGACGGGCCGTACCTGTGTAGCTCGCCAATGGTGTGCTGCGGCTGTGTGGCCAGGGCGGCGTTCAGCGGGCCCTGGCAGCGATCACGTGTGCGATCGGCTCCGCTGCCGGACCTGGAAGGTGGTTTGCGTCAGGGCGTTCCATGTGCGCCGGATGGCGGGTTAAGGTCGCGTTCTGTGAGGATCTTGTAGGGAGGTGCCGGGATGGACAACAGCGCGCCAGCACGTCGGGGCCGTCCCCCGGGCTCCGGTACCGCCGAGGGGCAGCTGACGGACCGCCAGTCGGCCATCGTCCGCTACATCACGGAGTCGGTCGCGGGGCAGGGTTACCCGCCGTCGATGCGGGAGATCGGCAAGGCCGTGGGCCTCGTCAGTACGTCCTCGGTCGCCCACCAGCTGATGACCCTCGAGCGCAAGGGCGTCCTCTACCGTGACCCGCACCGTCCACGCGCCTACCAGGTACGGCCCTCCTGGGCACCCGACCTCGGCGCCAGGAGCGAAGCGCCGGTCGAGGTGCCGCTGGTGGGACGGATCGCCGCCGGTGCACCCCTGCTCGCCGAGGAACTGGTCGAGGACGTCTACTCCCTGCCCCGCCAAGTCGTCGGTGACGGCGACCTGTTCGCCCTGACGGTCTCCGGCGACAGCATGATCGACGCATCGATCTGTGACGGCGACATGGTCATCGTCCGCCGCATGGACAGCGCCGACCACGGCGACATCGTCGCCGCGCTCCTGGAGGACGAAGCAACCGTCAAGGTGCTGCGCCGGCAGGAGGGGCAGGTGTGGCTCATGCCCCGCAACCCCGCCTACGAGCCGATCCCCGGCGACCAGGCGCAGATCCTCGGCAAGGTCGTCGGCGTACTCCGCATGCTCTAGAAATGCGCGCGGCGCATCGCCGTGTGGCACCGTAAGGCTCAGGTCTGGCCCGTCGCACCCCCCGAGGTGACGGGCCAGACCCTTCATCCCCTGGGGCCACCCTGGTGGGACCTGTTGCAGATCGGCATTCAGGCGCAGCCGTGCGCCGGGCCCGGGGTCAGGCGCTGCGAGAGTGGCGCCCGGACGTCTTCTTGGCTGCCGCCTTCTTAGTGGCGGCCTTGGCAGTCTGGGCGGTCTTCGTGGCCGACTGCTTCTTCGCCGCCTCCTTGGCCGCGGCCTTCTTCGTCGGCAGTTCGTGGACATCGGCGTCCTCACCACGAGACGACCTGGCCTTCTCCACCGACTCCTGCAAGGCGGCCATCAGATCGACAACCTTGCCCAGCTCCGCGGGCTCCGGCGTCTCCGGAAGGGGCCTCCCGACGTGACCGTCCCCGACTCTCTCCGGGACAGCGTCCACGTGGCCGCGGCGCACCTGCCCCCCGATGCCTGGGCCCTTTCAGCGTGACCACTGATCAGGTGACGGCCTCGGCCTATGGCATCAAGGGCTTGCCGAGGAGCGGTCAGTTGAAAGCGTCGGTCATGCAGTCCACCCGGCAGTTGGCGGCCTCCCAGCGCTCGCGCAGGGCCGCAGCTGCTTCTTCGCGCTCCACGAAGACGTGCCCGTAGTGCTGGCACGCCACTCTGGTCACGGCTTCGACCGTGACGATGGCCGGTTCGCCGCGTGCGGCCCGGCGGCGCGCTTCAGCGATCGCCATGTCGGCAGAACGCAGCAGGGTCCTGGAACGGTCCCGGATCACGGCCGCCTGGGCCCGTTTCACCGAGAGGGGGCGTAGGACACGTCCCCGCCAGACGAATCCGGCGGCGACAAGTATGAAGCCGAGCGCTACGAACAGGAGTCCGCCGGGGTCATGAGGCATCTATCCAGTCTTCACCACTCGCGTGGTGATCGTCATGCCTGCGCACGCCCTCGCCGCTGTGCCAGGCTGAAGAAGAGGTCGTCGCACCGGGCCGCCTACTCCTCCAACGGCGCCGGCGTGGGCGGACACGGACGGCGAGCAGTCATTTTCAGCCCGCAGCCAGGCAGTTGGCTCCTATCACCGGCGTACGACCAACCGGACCCGTCGTGAATCCACAACCACCGCTGGATTCGACGAACTACCACTACTCCCGCGGCAGGCTCGTCGCCCATGACGCCGAACGCGGAACCGAACCTCCTGGCATCCTCACCGCGTACTTCGCAACTCCGCAACCTCGCCGGAACCGCACGCGCCCCGCACATCCACACCAACACGCTCCTCAAACGGATCGAGCGCATCGGCGACCTGCTCGGGAAGGACTGGCAACTGCTGGACACGCCCTGAGGCTTCAGCTCGCGGTTCAGCTGCATTCTTTGGCCCGGCGGATCGAACAGCCCTGACGTTCTCGGGTGAAGGTGGCAAGGTGCTTTATCCGTAGCAGCGCGGCATTCGGCGCATTCAATTTGCCTCAGAGGCAACTCTGCGTACCGACAACGCCACTTGGCGTGAGCACTACGTAACTCCGCTTTATTCCGGATGACGCCGTTCGGTAATTCGTGCTGGCTGAAGTGGTCCTCACAAGCAGCGGCGAGGTGCCAAGACCTCGGCGCCACGCATGGAGGATTTCATGCCTGAGCTGTATTTCCATGTGCGCTGGCCCGACGGAGAGACCCAGCGCTGCTACTCACCTTCCACGGTAATCGAGGACTACCTCACCACCGGTGGCGTGTACGAGCTCGGCGACTTCGTGGAGCGGAGCCGGACGGCGCTCGGTATCGCGAGCGGCCGGGTGCGTGAGAAGTACGGGTTCGCTTGTACGGGGGCGTCCGACCAGCTGGCGCAGATCGAGGAGACCGCCGCCGCGTACGCCTCCCTCGACGGGGCCAAGGTCACCGTCGAGGCTCTGAGCAAAGCCGACGGGAGCCCACGATGAGCGCGCCGCGGCTGGCTGGGGCCCATTACCCGGTGGCGGTCGTCGGCGGCGGTCAGGCCGGCCTGTCGGTCAGCTACTGCCTGCGTGAGCGCGGCATCGAGCACATCGTCGTAGAGCGGAGCCGGGTCGGCCACGAGTGGCGCGAGCGCCGCTGGGGCTCGTTCTGCCTGGTAACCCCCAACTGGCAGTGCAAACTACCCGGTTACCCGTATCAGGGGGACGACCCCGACGGCTTCATGGTCCGCGACGAGATCATCCGGTACCTGGAGGAGTACGTCGCCTTCTTCCAACCCCCGCTGGTAGAAGGCGTCGCCGTCACCGGACTGCGCCGGGGCGCCGGTGGCGTCTTCGAACTGGCGACCAGCGAAGGGGAGTTCACGGCCGACCAGGTGGTCGTGGCCACTGGTCCTTACCACACCCCGTCCATCCCCCGGATGGCCGAGCGGCTGCCCGCCGACATCGAGCAGGTTCACTCCTCCCGCTACCGCGACCCGGCCCAACTTCCCGACGGGGCCGTCCTGGTGGTCGGCACGGGGCAGTCCGGCTGTCAGATCGCCGAGGATTTGCACCTGGCAGGCCGGCAGGTCCATCTGGCTGTCGGCAGCGCGCCCCGTGTGGCCCGGTTCTACCGCGGCCGGGACTGCGTCGCCTGGCTCGACCACATGGGTTACTACGCCCGCGGCATCGACGAGTTCGACGACGCGGGGGCCGTCCGGATGCGGGTCAACCACTACGTCACCGGGCGCGACGGCGGCCGCGACGTCGACCTGCGCGCCTTCGCCCGTGACGGGATGCGCCTGTACGGCCGGCTGACCGGTATCGACGGTGCGCGGATGGAGTTCGCCGACGACCTGAAGGTCAACCTCGACCGGGCGGACGCCGTGGCCGAGGGCATCAAGGACAGCATCGACGCCCACATCGCCGCGCAGGGCCTCGAAGCCCCCGACGAGCCCCGGTACACGCCGGTGTGGGAGCCCTCCGAGCAGCCGGCCGCACTGGACCTGGAGGCCTCCGGCATCACCTCCGTCGTCTGGTCGACCGGTTTCACCCGGGACCACCGGTGGGTCGAGATACCCGTCTTCGACGGCCGCGGCTACCCCATGCACTGGCGTGGCGTCACCAGCACGCCCGGCCTGTATTTCCTGGGCCTGCCCTGGCAGTACTCGTGGGGCTCGGGACGCTTCGAGGCGGTGGGCCGGGACGCAGAATTCCTGGCGAACCACATCGACGCCTCGCGTCGTATGGCCGACGTCTGCGGTGCCCTCACGGGTGCCCCCAGCGAACTCGCCTCCGCGCTTCCGATCGGCTGAGGGAGGTATCCGCCCATGGTCTTCGACGCACACCGCCACATCGGCGTCCTGCCCGCCTATCCCTTCTACGGCGGACCGCCCGTCCACCCCGACACCACCGCCCGCGCCACGGTCAAGCAGCTCGTGGCCGACCTGGACGCCGAGGGCACCGAACGCGCCCTGGTCATCCCCAACTACGGCGTCCCGGACCCCGCCATCGCCTTCTCCTTCAACGAGCTGGCGATCGAGGCCGCCCAGAGCGACGACCGGATCCGGGCCGGCCTGTGGGTCTCCCCGCGCCCTGAGGACTCGGAGCGAACCGAACTCGCCCTCGCGCTGGCCGGCGAACGGGGCGTCAAGGCACTGAAGCTGAGCTTCCTGCTCGGCGGGCGCCCCACCGACCCGGCCTGCCGCCCGATGCTGGACCGGATCTTCCAGGAAGCCGGCCGTCATGGCCTGGTCGTCCATGTCCACACGTCGCCGGGTGCGGCCTCCGACATCGACGAGGTCGGCAACCTGGTGGACTGGTACGCCGACCACGTTCCCGTCCATCTAGTGCACTTCGGCGGCGGGATGAGCGGCCACATCAAGCTGGTCGGAGGCCGGTTCTTCGACTGGATAGACGCCGGCAAGCGCGTCTACACCGACCTCTCCTGGGCCATCGGTTTCACGCCGCGCTGGCTGGCCCAGGAGATCGAGCGCCGTGGTATCGGCCACGACCGGGTGCTTTTCGCCAGCGACCAGCCGTGGGGCGACTTCACGGGCGAGTACGCACGGCTCGCCGAAGCGACCGGCGGCGGCGAACTCGGCGAGCTGGTCTTCCGGGACACGTTCGCCGCGCTCTACGACTGACCACCGACCCCAACCACACCGCGTACAGGGAGACAGCCATGTCAGAAACCGTCGAGCTCACCGAGATCGAGCAGAAGTCCCTCAACGAGATCCCCCACCCGTCCCTGCCCGAGGGCACCAGCATCTACGGCTCCACCAAGGTCTTCCCCGACTACAAGGCCGAGGACGGCGAGGCCTACTTCACCCTCGTCCACGGCATCGCCCACGAGTCCTCGGTCTCCTTCGTCGCCGTGCTCCAGGCCACCCGCGCCCTGCGCAAGGGCTTCGAGACCGCCATCTACTTCTACGGCCCGGGCTCGCTCAACTGCCTTGCCACGCGCGGCTTCCCGACCGTCGGCAACTCCGCCTTCCCCGGCGAGCACAACATCAACAACCAGCTCAAGACGTTCCTCGCCGAGGGCGGCAAGGTCTTCTGCTGCCGCTTCGGCCTGTCCCTGCACGGCGCCCGCGAGGAGGACCTCATCGAGGGCGTCATCCCGACCCACCCCCTCGACGTCCAGGACGCCCTGATCCACTACGCCCGCAAGGGCGCCATCATCAACTCCACCTACCAGCTGTAAGGGGTATGCCGTGAGCGTTGGCACCGGTACGACCAGTACGGCGGTGGATGTGCGGATCATGACCCGCGCCGAACTCGCCCTGCACGGAGTGGCGTTGGAAGCCCCCGTGCGGCGGCCTGACGGTGCCGGACCGAGCGACGACGGACACGTCCTGGTCGACGGTGCCAACGCCGCGCTGCCCACCAACCCCGACAGCCCCTACTCCGTACGCGACGGCAAGGTGTGGCTCGGCGACGAGGCCGGGGCACTCACGGACACCGGCCTGACCCTGACCGCCGTACCCCGCCCGAAGTTCTACGACCTGACGACCGCCGACGGCATCCGTTACGAGCAGATCGCCCGCCTGCACGGCTCCGACGTCCTCGCCACCACCGTCGTCCAGACCTGTGTCCGCTACGCCGAGTCCGACCGCTGCCGCTTCTGCACCATCGAGGAGTCCCTGCGCTCGGGCGCCACGGTGGCCGCCAAGACCCCGGCCCAGCTGGCCGAAGTCGCCGAGGCGGCCGTGCGGTTGGACGGCGTGCGGCAGATGGTCATGACGACCGGTACGACCAATGGTCCCGACCGGGGTGCCCGCAATCTCGTACGTTCCGTGCGGGAGGTGCTGAAGGCCGTACCGGGGCTGCCGATCCAGGTGCAGTGCGAACCGCCGGCCGACCTGGCCTGGATCCGCGCGCTGCACGATGCCGGAGCCACCGCCATCGGCATCCACGTCGAATCCCTCGACGACGAGGTCCGCGGGCGCTGGATGCCCGGCAAGTCCACCGTCCCGATGGCCGAGTACGAGGCGGCGTGGGACGAGGCGGTACGGGTCTTCGGACCCAACCGGGTCTCCACCTACCTGCTCGTCGGCCTCGGTGAGGATCCCGACGAACTCATCGCGGGTGCTGCGGAGTTGATCGACCGGGGGGTGTACCCCTTCGTCGTCCCCTTCCGCCCGATGGGTGGCACTCTCGCCGCCCGGGACGGGATCGAGCCCCCCGGTGCGGAGCAGCTGCGGTACGTCACCGAGGGCGTCGCGGACAAGCTGCGGGCGGTCGGGATGAGCGGCGCCGACCAGCGGGCGGGCTGCGCGGCCTGCGGGGCGTGCAGCGTGCTGAAGACGGCGGGCGGCTGATGTCCGTGTACCTCGACGGATCCACGGCCCTGCCCATGGCGGACGCGCCGGTCGACATCCTGGCGCTCCTCGGCGACCGCAGCACCCTCGCTCGCCACCGGCCCGGGTTCCACATCGAACAGGCGGCAGACAAAGGCGAGGTGGCCGCCTACCGTCGACTGCGCCGGGACGCCTTCGTCCACGAGCAGGGCCTGTTCACGGGCCACGACCTCGACGACCGGGACGCCGACCTGCGTACGCTCGTGCTGGTCGCCAAGGACGACGCGGGCACCGTCGTCGGCGGCGTCCGGCTCGGTCCCGTCGCAGACGGCCCCGACATCGGCTGGTGGGCCGGCGGCCGGCTCGTCGTCGCCCCCGGCGCCCGCGGCCCGCACGGCATCGGCGCCGCGCTCGTCCGGGCGGCATGTGCGCGGGCGGAGGCCGAGGGTGTGCTGCGCTTCGACGCGACCGTCCAGGTCCGCAACGAAGTCCTCTTCAAGCGGCTCGGCTGGCGCCGGGTGCGTGCGACGACGGTCGCGGACGCCCCGCATGTGCTGATGCGGTGGCCGATCGGGCGGATCGCGGATCTCGCGGCGGCCACCAAGTCCCCACTCGGGCCGCTCCTCGCGGCCCTCCCCACAGCGGCGGCCCGCGCCCTCGACCAGGACCCGGCCGGCGGGGCCCTGGGAGTGAGGGTGCAGGCCGTCCCCGACACCCCGGGCATCCCCGGTGTCCTCGGTGGCGCCGGATTCGTCGGCGACGACGGGGCGCCGGTGCCCGGTACGGATGTGATCGCCGCCTGCGACGCGATCGTGCCGTCGATGGTCGAGCGGGACCCGGAGTGGGCGGGCTGGTGCTCGGTCCTCGTCAACGTCAACGACCTCGCGGCGATGGGCGCTTCACCGGTCGGGTTGCTCGACGCGGTGGGCGCCCGGGACGCGGCCCACGCCCGGCGGATCCTCCACGGACTCGGGCAGGCGGCACAGGCGTACGGCGTGCCCGTGCTCGGCGGGCACACCCAACTCGGCGTGCCCGCCGCCCTGTCGGTCACCGCGCTGGGTCGTACGGACCGTCCGGTCCCGGGCGGCGGCGGGCGGCCCGGGCACGCGGTGCGGCTCACCGCCGACCTCGGCGGCAGCTGGCGCCGGGGATACCGGGGCCGCCAGTGGGATTCGTCCAGTCACCGTCGTATCGACGAACTGCGCACCATGACAGGCGCGGTGGCCGCCGCCCGGCCCGCGGCCGCCAAGGACGTGTCGATGGCCGGTGTCGTCGGCACGCTCGGCATGCTCGCGGAGGCGAGCGGGTGCGGAGCCGTCCTCGACGTCGCCGCCGTGCCCCGGCCAAAGGCCGCGTCGACGGGCGACTGGTTCACGTGTTTCCCCGGCTTCGCGATGCTTACCGCCGACGAGCCCGACGCCCCGCCGCTCCCGGCAGGGCCGGCGACGGGCGCCGTGTGCGGGGAGCTGACGGCTGGACAAGGCGTCGGGCTGCGCTGGCCCGACGGGGAGATCACCGAAGCGGTCACCTCCACGGTGACCGGGATGGGGACCGCATGAGCACCCTGCGTATGGCGGCCGTCGCCGCCGCCTTCGGCCGCGACCTCGAAGAGGACTTCGCGATCGCCGAGCGGTTGATCAAGGAGGCACGCGAGCAGGAGGTACGACTCCTCGCCCTGCCGGAGGCCTGCCTCGGCGGCTACCTGCTCAGCCTCGACGACGACAGCGAGCTGGACGAAGGACCGCCCGCGCTCGCCCTCGACGGCCCCGAGATCCGCCGACTGGCCTCCCTGGCCGGGGAGATGACGGTCGTCGCGGGCTACTGCGAGGCCGCAGGCGACGCCCGCTACAACAGCGTGGTCTGCGTCAACGGCGACGGCGTGCTCGGCAACCATCGCAAGGTCCACCAGCCGCTCAGCGAGGACGCCAGCTACGCTTCCGGGGACCGCTTCCACGCCTTCGACACCCCGGTCGGCCGGATCGGCATGATGATTTGCTACGACAAGGCGTTCCCCGAGTCCGCGCGGGCGCTGGCCCTGGAGGGTGCCGAGATCGGCGTGGTCGTCTCCGCCTGGCCGGGCGCACGGACGAACGCCGCGGCCGATCTCGCGGGCGACCGCTGGAAGCGCCGCTTCGACCTCTTCGACCGGGCCCGCGCCCTGGAGAACCAGATCGTGTGGATCTCCGCCAACCAGGCGGGTACTTTCGGGTCGCTACGCTTCGTCGGCAGCGCCAAGGTCGTCGACCCCGGCGGCGAGATCCTCGCCGACACCGGTGTCGAAGCCGGTCTGGCGATCGCCGAACTCGACGTGGCCCAGGCCCTGGAGACCGCCCGCCGCTCGATGGGGCACCTGCGCGACCGGCGCCCGGAAACCTACACGTACGCAGGAGCAGTCAGCACATGAGCACGATCCGGATCGCGGCCGCCGCCGCCCACTTCGGCCGGGACCTGGAGTTCGACCTCGCGCGCATCGCGAAACTCATCGACGACGCGCGGAGCTCCGGCGCCGGGCTGTTGGTCCTACCCGACGCCGCGCTCGGCGGCTACCTCGCCGACCTGCGCCACCCCGACCCCGAGGCACTGCCCCCGGCCCTCAAGCCGGACGACCCGCTGATCCTCCAGGTCGCCCGCCTGGCCGCCGAGATGGTCGTCTGCGTCGGCTACTGCGAGGACGGCGGCGACGAGCACTACAACGCGGCCGTCTGCGTCAGCGGCGACGGCGTCCTGGGCCGTCACCGCAAGGTCCACCTCCCGGCCGGCGAGGTCGCGGCCTACGCGCCGGGCGACCGCTTCGACGCCTTCGACACCCCGGTCGGCCGGATCGGCATGCTCATCGACTACGACAAGACGTTCCCGGAGTCCGCCCGCTCCCTGGCCCTGGACGGCGCCGAGATCCTCGCCTGCCTGTCCGCCTGGCCCACCAGCATCACCAACCGCGCCCCGCGCATGGCCCAGGACCGCCAGGCCAAGCTCTTCGACCTCTACGACCAGGCCCGCGCCGCCGAGAACCAGGTCGTCCTCGCCTCCTCCAACCAGACCGGCGCGATGGGCGGCATGCGCTTCCTCGGCCAGTCCAAGGTGGTCGGCCCCGGCGGCGACATCCTCGCCCGCACCTGGGCCAAGGCCGGCCTCGCCGTCGCCGAGGTCGACGTGGCCACCGAGATGGACCGAGCCCGCCGCGTCCTGCGCCACCTGGACGAGCGCCGCCCCGCCGCCTACCGGGAGACTCCCTCGTGAAGATCGCCCTGCTCAGCTACTCGACCAAACCGCGCGGCGGCGTCGTTCACACCCTGGCCCTCGCCGAGGCGCTGGCGGCCGCCGGGCAGGACGTGACGGTGTGGACGCTGGGCCGCGGCGGCGACTCCGGTTTCTTCCGCGAGGTCGATCCGGCGGTGAGCACACGGATCGTGCCGTTTCTCGACGGACCGGAGGGCGAGACCGTGGGCGAGCGCATCCTCCGCTCGATCGCTACCCTCCGCGAGGCCTTCGACCCCACCCCGTACGACATCGTCCACGCCCAGGACTGCATCAGCGCCAACGCGGCGGGCCGCTGCGTCCGCACCGTCCACCACCTCGACCAGTTCACCACCCCTGAGCTGGCCGCCTGCCACGAACGGGCCCTCGTCGAGCCCTACGCGCACCTCTGCGTCTCACAGTCGGTCGCCGCCGACCTCGCCGTTGGCTGGGGCATCAAGGCCGAGGTGATCCCCAACGGTGTGGCCTACGAGCGCTTCGCCACCACAGCGGCGGCCGCCCGCGTCCGCTGGAGGAACCGGCTGGGCCGCTATGTGCTCAGCGTCGGAGGCATCGAGCCTCGCAAGGGATCACTGGACCTGCTGGAGGCATACGCCCTGCTGCGCTCCGACCACCCCGACGTACGACTGGTCATCGCGGGCGGCGAGACCCTTTTCGACTACCGGGACTACCGGGCCCGCTGGGAGACCCGGGCGGCCGAACTCGGCGTCGATCCGATCGTCCTGGGCCAGGTCGCCGAGGAGGAGCTGCCGTCGCTGGTCGCCGCGGCCGACGCCTTCGCGTTTCCCTCGGTCAAGGAGGGCTTCGGGCTCGCGGCGATGGAGGCACTGGCCGCGGGTGTCCCGCTGATCGTCCGTGATCTGCCGGTGCTGCGCGAGGTGTTCGAGGGCGCTGCCCGCTTCGGTGCCACCCAGCAAGACCTGGCCGACGAACTCGCCCAAGCCCTCACGCGGCAGGACCCGGCCCGACAGGCCGTCGGCCGTGAACTGGCCGCCCGCCACACCTGGGACACGGCCGCACAGCGCCACCTGGCCTTCTACCGCTCCCTGAACTGGGCGCTCCCGCGCGGGGGTCAACCCCAGGGCGGTGCCGTCAGTCGTCCTGGGGCCGGGTCTCCCTGAAGCGGGCGGCCGGTTCGCTGCGGGAGCGGGCGGTCCGCGAAGAGCATGTCGGGCCGACGACGCGGCCGGCCGACGACGCCTGCCACTGCCGGAATCTTGTCCAGCAGTGGCAGCAGTTGCGTGACGTCAATGCGGTTTGCCGCCGGTCAGTGACACCGCGAGCGGGATGCCCTGCCCGTCGGTGAGGACGCGGTGCTTGCTGCCCGGCCGTGCGCGGTCGACCGGGCTGGGACCGCTTCGTCTGGCCCAGGCGACCGGCCAAGCGGCATGGGGGGAGTTCATCGCGCTCGACGGGGTTCTCGCTCGCATCGGCGACGCGGCTGACGAGCGTCTGGCGTTCCAGGCATCCTTCCCGATCTACAACTGAGGGCCAAAAGACTGCTGGGTTGCGTCAGCTGAGAGGCCGCCGCGGCCCGGACGGTGCCGGGTCAGACGTAGAGTCGGCGAAGGATCTGCGTGAACTCGTCGGACTCGATCAGACCCGTGAGTACCTGGGCCATGTTGCTGATGCCCGGATCACGGACGATCAGACCGTCCGAGCACCGGAAGTAGCCACCTCCCAGGGCTTCCCCGCTTTCGGCCCATCTCGCCATGACGACCTCGACTTGTCCGAGGGTGATGATGGTCGCGCTCCAGCGAGATCCGTCGTTGAGGTCCACAACGACGTCGACGTTGTCCACCGCCTCGAGATCCTCCTCGGCGTTGGGAAGGAAGGCGGCTTCGAAGTGCTCCGTGCGAACCCGGTACCAGGGACCGTCCCAGCGGCCCGACTGCGGGCTGTGGCTCATCGGGCGAGTGTGCCGGGCCTAACCGTCCAGTTCAACCGGGTTCTTCTGGCGCGCTTCCAGTCGGGATGCGTTCACTGGTCAGGGTCGTACGGCGGGATGGTCCAGCGCAGTACCGCTTCGCCGGCGCGGGCTTGGAGTGTGGCGGGGTAGACCTGCCCGTACGCCCGCTCTCCGCGGTGGCGCATGGAGTGATCCTCGGGGGTCCCAGGCGAGACCGAGGACTTGGCAGGCGTCGAGTTCGATGTTGCCGGCCAGCAGTGGGTGGTTCCATCCGGCGCGGTTGAATCGGTGGAAGTCGGTGTGGGCGTCGACGGAGACCATCAGGCCGTTGCCGGGCCCTTCGCGGGTCCAGGTCCGGAGCCGTTCGGCGACCGCTTCGGCCTCGACCAACGGGAGGTCGAGCCATCCGCGCGGGCCGTGCCCGCTGGGGTGCTGCGGGATGCGGTCGCCGCCGAACTGGGCATGGACGGTGTCTTCGTACTTGCCCCAGTAGGTGACGTCCGCCAGGCCGTCGGTTGACTGGCCGTCCAGGCCGGTGAAGCCGTCCAGCGCCAGAGCGTCGCCGAGGACCATGCCGCACCGGTCGACCGGCAGGTCGCCGAGCTGCACGGCTTCGCCGTCGTCGGGGCCGGACCAGGGCAGACCGAGGTCGACCTCCAGGACGGCGATCGTCGGATCCCCGTCGAAGCGTGAGGCTGACGTCTTGGCCCGCACCTGCAGGGGCCGGTCTGCGGCTGCTGCTACGGCGATCGCCTCGCACATCCAAGCGGACGGCTCGGAGTCCTCAGGTCCGTGCAGGTGGCCGCCGCCAGCGGCTACTACGGTCCGGGACCGCTCGGACAGCAGGCGCCCGACCTGCGGCCAGTAGTCGATCCAGCCCGCCATCCCCAGCACGAGCATCCCGGAGGCCACGGTGACGGTGCCAAGGTCGACATCGGTCTCAGTCATCTGCTGATTGAACAGGCTCCGAACCGAAAGGATCAAGGTGCCGTCGCGTCCGCCTCTCGCGTTGAGTGGTCCTGCGGGGTGCGCTGCTGCGGGAGGAGCGGGCCGAGGTGTAGGTGACGGTTCATGTCCAGCTCGAACCTTCCGTACGGGTTCACGTGGGTCCAGAAGAGCGGGGAGAGGCCGCGCCGGTCTGCCTCGGTGAGCTTGTCCGCCCACTTCGGTTCGGCTAGGACCTCTTGGACCAGGAGCGTGTTGACGTGGACCAGGGCGGACTGGAGGAGGTGCAGGGCGAGCATCGAGATCTCCTGGTTTTCCTTGTCCTTGCCGGTCAGTTCGTCGTCCTTGCCGTAGAACAGGTCGTGATCCGCGCTGTTTCAGTTCTCGACGACCTGCAGTCAATCGTTCGCCAGGCCAGGCAACCGTGCCCCCTGCTGCGCGTGGCGGAGACGGCCAGGCTGCCCCCGCCCCCGCGGCCCCCGCCCGGCCCGCGGCCAAGGTCTGCGTGACAGCTACGAGCGACGGCCGCTGGCTGATGCCGGCCGCGGGCGTCTCATGCGGCGCCTGGCATGACAAGCTGTGCTTGGCACTGCCCGAACCCAGGAGGTCACCATGACCGCAGAGTCTCCATCCCAAGAAGGTTCGGAGTCAGCTGACGTCGAGAGTCCTGCTCTCTCGCCCGACGATGACGGCCCAGACGACCTGAAGCGCAAGTTCCGGGAGGCCCTGGCGCGCAAGCGGGGTATGCAGGCGGCCGCCGCCGACATCGCCGCGAACACCGGCGCGTCAAAGATCCGCGGCGCGCACGGCCCGGCTGCGAACCAGCGGTCGTTCCGACGCAAGAGCGGCGGCTGAGTCCAAAACGGCCGCTGGATCGGATTCGGCAGGACACGGCCAGGCAGTCATGCCGATGAGCTGGGGCTGGGTCCTGCCGGGTGACGAGGGACGGTCCGCCGTGCGCAGCGGCTAGACACACCAGGGTGTCCCTGCGCAGCCCTCGCCGACAGCGAGCTGTGGGCTTCATCAACGACGCATGCCCACGGACGCTGCCTGCTCTGTGACGGAGGAGAGACCCGGCCTCCGTTGAGTCGCAGTCCGTGCGCCTATGTCCAGCGCATGCCGATGTGGGTGAGCTGTTGTCCAGGAGCAGGGGTTGGTGTGCTGGTTCAGGCGCTCTGGTGTCGTCCCGGCTCCTTCCAGCGCATGCCGAGGGCCGTCAGTTCGGAGTGGCGTTCCGGGCTCAGCATCGCGGCCCTGCGGCGGTTGTTGTCCACGAACGCCCCAGTTTCACGGCCACCTTTACCCCCGGGCTACTGCCCTCTTTGCCCGCTATGATCGTTTCGACGTGTTTGCGGGGTGCGTTCAGGTGGCCTTCGCGGGCAGGGAACTGGTGTGTGGCGGCGAGGTTGGCAGCCCACCGGTCTCTCTGCGCCCGGCGGACAGGCTGTGCCGCCACATCCTCCGGGGCAAGCGGTTCCAGACCCAGAACGCTCTCGAGCAACCACTGCTGCGCCGCAGCAGCTGGCACCCACCACGGCGCGCTGTGCGCCCGCCCACGTTCCGAGGTCTTCGCCCTGCACGATCACCTCGCCTGGCTGCTGCGGCAGGACACCGCCGGCCTTGATGTGCGCGTGCGCGCGCCTGAAGACCCGTTGCCACCTGACTGTGACGTCGTTCATCGCCCTGGCATGTTGGCTTCGAGCGGCCCCAGTTGGTGCAGGTCGTGTAGCTTCCCGACGTCCTGAAGTGGCCCCGGGAATTGGCTTGCGCTGGGACCAGCCGCGGCGCGGTCAGCTCCGCGTGGTTGAGAACGGCATGGCGTCGGCCCATTCACAGAAGGCGCCGGCCTCGTCGACTTCCCGTTGCAGCAGGGCGGACAACGGGCTCATGTCGGCGCCGGGAGGCACGTCGATGGCGACGAAGTGCTCCCCGTGCCATTCGCTGAGCAGCCCGGATTCCTTGATCGAGTTCTTGATGAGGCTGATGCTGCGGCCAAGTCGTGCAGCGTCCGTGCTCGGCCTGAGCAGTGTGCGCAGGACGCGGTGTCCGCTCGCCTGAGCAACTTCGACCAAGCGAGCTTCCGGTGACAGACGGACCCGGTCTCCGAGAGCGAGGCCGTAGGTCATGAAGGGGATGCAGGCCACCGCGTATGTGCCATGTTCTTCGGGCTGGAGCCACAGCTGCTCGATCTGCCCGTCGAGGCCGAAGGGGGCCAGATCGGCCTGGGATATGTAGTTGCTCGCGGCCCGACCGACCGGGTCGTCGTGCACGATGTACTGCATCTTCGCCCCCTCTGCCTGCTCATCTCGGCGAAGATCGTCCCATGGCTTTCTCTGGCGAAGCTGCTCGGGTGCGCTACTGCTGCCTGCCCTTCTGCTCCGCCCTGGCTTTGGAGCGGGCCAAGCGGTAGACATCCCAAGCGCTTAGCTCGTCAAGCTGCTTCGGCGGGGAGCTCCTGAAGGGGTTGGTTCGGGAAGGCATGCGCCTCGTCGTAAGCCTCTCCACCCTGCGGCTCATCACGACGCAGCTCTTGCCGCTCGCCCTGGTCACCTGTGCGCTGCCGGCGTATGCCTTGAGTGATCCAGCAGACGCGAAGCGGGCCCTGTCGTCGCCGATCTCACCGAGAACCCGGGCTCCGGTTAATGATCCGAGGCCCGGAAAGCTGGTGATGACCATCGCGTCCGGGTGCTGCTCGAAGGCCTGGACGGCCGAGGCCGCGAGTTGCTCAGCGTTCGTGCAGGCGGCGTCGAGTTGGTGCAGCAGTGCGATGGTCTGCTGGCCGAGGGCGTCTTCGACCTGGGGAAGGTGCTGCATGTACTCGTGATGGAAGAACTCGTGCAGCTGATCTGCCTCGGGGGCAATATCGCGAAGCCGTCCGGCCTGCTTTTGCAGGGTGGGCGTGGCGGTGTACTCGTCGAGTTCGTCGGTGCGGCCGAGGGGATCGGTGACGGTGGCCTTGGTGACGCCGCCGGCCCGGCGGGACGACAGTGGTGCGGTCGCCGTTGTAGACGGTGGTGGTGGCCGAGACCACCTGGTTGTCCTTCTCCGACTGGTCCAGCACCGTGCGGCCGTGGCCGTCGTAGGTGAAGTAGTCCTGGTTGGGGACCTCGTCCTGGAGGTCGGCCGCCGAGACCAGGGTGGTGTCGGGGCCGGTGGCCGACTGGCGTAAAAGAACACAGAGTGCCCACAGGGGCAGCGCGGACTGCAAGGTCCCATGAACCAGCCACCGCAGTTGCCAATGACCATGGTGCACACCGACGAGGTGAAACCGGACGGGCTGTAGCGCGGGTCACCGGAGTGCGCCGCGCAAGAAGATCGCCGGATCGTGGAAGAACCTCGACCGTGCAGTTCGGCATGGCGGATCTGCAGAACCGGGTGGACACGGTGACCGACGGCCTACCGCCGTTGCCGTACGCCTGGGTGAACGAGGAGTAGTCCAGGCCGACCTGCACCTCGCCCCTGCCACGCCCGCTCGAGCGGCTGCTGGGCGCGGCAGGGGGCCAGCTGCGGGGTGGTCAGCGCGCAGGCCTAACCGCGCAAGGGTTCGAAGGAGTGAAATCCGGTCCCTGCCGGCTCCGATGCTCGCCGCACCCGCTTCCGATCCCGCACTCGCGCCGGATCGTGCGGCGGAGTCCAAGTGGGACGGCCACTGGGCACTCGTGGGCCGGCGGTCCCGCGGCCGGGTACTGATCCGCTCCCGCGCCGGCGGTGTGCGTCTCCGGACCTTTCTCAGGTGTTTCCCGGATGGCCCGGGCTTGACCACTTGCCATCGGCCGACGACCTCCGTATTGTCGTACGAACGTAAGGCATACGAACGTATTTCGAATCAAGGGAGCGCGTCATGACTACAACAAACCAACCGGTGGCACTCGTGACAGGTGCCTCCACCGGTATCGGAAAGGCGGCCGCCCTCGCGCTCGCCGCAGCGGGTTTCGAGACGGTGGGAACGAGCCGGAAGACGTCGGGAGCCGACCGTCGTGACGGCGTGACGTTCCTCGCCCTCGACGTGGGCAGCGACGATTCGGTCGCTGCCGCGGTGGAGCAGGTGGTCGAGCGGTTCGGGCGGATCGACGTCCTGGTCAACAACGCGGGCATCGGCTCCTCGGGTGCGTGGGAGGAAAACTCTCTCGCGCAGGCCGAGCGCCTCTTCAACACCAACGTCTTCGGTGTGATGCGCATGACCAAGGCCGTTCTCCCGCACATGCGCGCCCAGGGAAGCGGGCGCATCATCAACATCTCGTCCGTCCTCGGGTTCCTCCCCGCGCCCTACATGGCCAACTACTCGGCGTCCAAGCACGCGCTCGAGGGGTACACCGAGTCCCTGGACCACGAGATCCGCGAGCACGGGGTCCGTGCCCTCATCGTCCAGCCGGGCGGCACCAAATCCGCGTTCGAGGCCAACACCGTCAAGCCCGACATGCCCATGCAGATGTATGCGGAGCAGCGGCGTATCGCCGACCAGGTGGCGGTGGCGGTCAACGAGGAGGGCGACGAGCCTGCCATCGTCGCGAAGGTGATCGTCGCGGCCGCCACCGACTCCAAGCCGAAGGTGCGGTACACCGCCGGCCGGCAAGCCCGGCTCGTCAGCGCGGCGCACCGTATCCTTCCCGCCGGGGTCTTCGACGGACAGATCCGCAAGACCAACAAGCTCCCTGGCTGAGATCTGCAGACAGTGAACCGCTCCGATATCGGTGGAGGCTGCGGACTGCCCCGAGGTGGGTGGAGCCGAGTAGCCGTGGACGTCGCCAGGGACGGCATGGTCGGACACTGAGCGGCTTCGTGCACATGGCGGCGGACGAGCGGATCGGCGCCCTGTGTCCGATGCTCGCGAAGAACTTCGACCAGGACCACCCCGATCTGTTCGTCGCACGCGAGCGGCTGATGGAACTGGTCGGGCAGATGATGCAGCGAGCCCGAGAGGCCGGGCAGTGGCGCCCCGATGCGGAGTGCGGCGATCTGATGGTCGCCGTCAGCCAGCTCACCCGGCCGCTGCCAGGCACCGAGTGCGAGGGCATCGACCGCTTCGTGCACCGTCATCTGCAGATGTTCCTGGACGGTCTGCGGGCACCCGCCCGCTCTGTACTGCCCGGATCGGCCGTGGCCGTGGAGGACATGCGACGAGCGTGACTGATCCGGTCGGGCAGATCGATATCGATGGGTTCGGCGCTCGGCGCTCGGCGCCGGTCAGTGGTCGTAACCAGTAACCACCTCGTACAACGCTTTCGGCCGTCGACGATGACGAGTCGTCCCTGTCCCTTTCTCGATGGCCCGGCGTCTCGCTGCCTCGATCTTCATGTCCAGCTTCGTCTCTCTGAACTTCCTCATCGTTTTTCGCCACGAAGTCCCGAAGTGGGTATCCCCATGTCTGAAACAGCTCAGGCCACCGCCAAGGCGGCAGCCGACTCCCATTCCAACCGCTGGAAAGCGCTGACGTTCATCGCGCTCGCCCAGCTGATGGTCGTCCTCGACGCGACCATCGTGAACATCGCCCTGCCGTCCGCACAGCAGGACCTGGGCATCTCCGACGGCAACCGGCAGTGGGTCATCACGGCCTACGCCCTGGCCTTCGGCGGTCTGCTGCTCTTCGGCGGCCGCATCGCGGACCTGTGGGGCCGCAAGCGCACCTTCGTCGCCGGTCTGATCGGCTTCGCCGCCGCCTCCGCGCTCGGCGGTGCGGCCACCAACGAGGCGATGATGCTCGGCGCCCGTGCCCTGCAGGGTGCGTTCGGCGCGCTGCTCGCGCCCGCCGCGCTCTCGCTGCTCGCCGTGATGTTCACGGAGCCCAAGGAGCGCGCCAAGGCGTTCGGTATCTACGGTGCGATCGCCGGTGGCGGCGGCGCCGTGGGCTTCATCCTCGGCGGCCTGCTCACCGAGTACCTCGACTGGCGCTGGACGTTCTTCGTGAACATCCCGTTCGCGGTCGTCGCGGCCGCGGGCGCGTACTTCGTCATCCGTGAGCCGTCCGGCAGCCGCAACCGCTCGCCGCTCGACATCCCGGGCGTCGTCCTGTCCATTCTCGGTCTGGTCACGCTGGTCTACGCCTTCACCCGCGCCGAGTCCGACGGCTGGGGCGACTCCACGACGGTTGGCCTGTTCGTCGCGTCGGTCGTGCTGCTCGCCGCGTTCGTCCTCGTCGAGTCCAAGGTCAAGGCCCCGCTGCTGCCGCTGCGCGTCATCACCGAGCGCAACCGCGGAGGCGTCTACCTCTCGCTCGGCCTCGCGATCATCGCGTTGTTCGGTCTGTTCCTCTTCCTGACCTACTACCTGCAGCTGGTGCTGGGCTACTCGCCGGTCAAGACCGGCCTCGCCTTCCTGCCGTTGATCGGCGGCCTGATGGTGGGCTCCACGCAGATCGGCACCCGCCTGATAACCCGGGTTCCCCCGCGCCTGCTGATGGCTCCGGGCTTCCTGGTCGCCGGAACGGGCATGTTCATCCTCACCCAGCTGGAGATCGGCACCTCGTACGCCGGTGTCATCCTGCCGGGGCTGGTACTGCTCGGCCTCGGCATGGGTACGGCGTTCATGCCCGCGCTCTCCCTGTCCACGCACGGTGTCGAGCCGCGTGACTCCGGTGTCGCCTCCGCGATGGTCAACACCTCGCAGCAGGTGGGCGGCGCGATCGGTACAGCCCTGCTGAACACGATCGCCGCCTCGGCGACGACCGCGTACATCAAGGACCACATCGGCGGCGCCGGTTCCCAGGCCCAGCAGCAGCTGGTCCAGCTGGAGGGCCAGGTGCACGGGTACACCAACGCGATCTGGTTCGCCGTCGGCATCCTGGTCCTCGCCGCGGTGATCGCCGCGACCTTCATCAACACCGGCAAGCCGGAAGTCGGCCCGGCCTCCGGCGAGGGTGCCGAGGACGAGGTGAAGATCCCGGTGATCGCCCACTGACGGCCCGTACACCGGGTACGCCCGGTACTTCGGGTCCTGCGGTCACTGCGATCACTTCGGGTATTTCCCGTACTTCGTGTACGGCGCGGGGTGGGGACGCTTCGTCGTACACGATGCAGGGTCAGCCCCGGCTCCGAGAGCGACGGAGCCGGGGCTGACCCGTGTTCGGGCCCCCAGGGCGGGCAAGCAGAGGCGCCGCGTCCAGTCGCCGCAAGATCTCCGCGGCTTCGACAAGGCGGCGCTGGCAGCCGCCCAGGCTCGGGTCAACCAGGCGACGCTCCCGCCCGATGCCGGCCTGCGAGCGGCCTACACGCAATTCCTGAGCTCCCTGACCTGGCCAGGGCCCCAGGCGTTCCTGCCCCAGTTCGAGAAGCTCGCTGCCGAAAAGGGTCCCGAAGAGCTGGAACTCCGCTCGGGCCACTACCTCGGCATCGCACGTCATGACAGCCGGTGCACACCGGACTGCGAAGACCCGTTCGCGACCAGCGGATGACGCCTCTGGGATCACCTCCAGGGCCACGGTCGGAACGGCCTCCACCTCTTCGACACCGTCGACCGGCGGTTCAGCCGGGCAGCCGGGCAGCCGGGCCGAGGCTCGTCGATCGGACCGTCCGACCGCTCAGCAAGACCGTAGCGGCGGTCTCCGCCACCTGCCCGTTATCCGCTCGTGATCTTTCCCGTAACGCACCCACGTTTCCAGACCCTTCTCAGAACTTCTCGGATCGCCGGGCGCTACCACTTGTCATCGACCGACGACCACTCTATGGTCATACGAACGTAAGACATACGAACGTAAGTCAAACGAAGGGATTCCGTGATGACGACAACTCGACCGGTGGCGCTCGTGACCGGTGCCACATCGGGAATCGGCAAGGAGGCAGCCCGCGCCTTCGCCGCGGCGGGTTACGAGGTGATCGGAACCGGCCGCAAGACCTCCGGCCTTGGTCCGCCCGCCGGTGTGACGTACCTCGATCTCGACGTGGGCAGTGACGACTCGGCCACCGCCGCCGTCGCAGAGGTGATCGACCGGTTCGGACGCATCGACGTCCTGGTCAACAACGCCGGCATCGGCGCGGCGGGCGCCGTCGAGGAGAACTCCGTCGCCCAGGCCCAGGCCATCTTCAACATCAACGTCTTCGGCGTCATGCGCATGACAAAGGCCGTGCTGCCGCACATGCGCGCCCAGGGTGGCGGACGTGTCATCAACATCTCGTCCGTCCTCGGCGTCGCCCCCCAGCCCTTCATGGCCCTCTACGTCGCGGCGAAGCACGCCATCGAGGGCTACTCCGAGTCGCTGGACCACGAGGTCCGTGAGCACGGCGTCCGGGTCCTCATCGTCCAGCCCGCCTACACCAAGACCCCTTTCGAAACCAACGCCGCACAGCCCGACACCCCGCTGCCTCTGTACGCGGAGGGGCGACGCAACTTCGACGAGATGGTCGCGGAGGCGATGGAGAAGGGCGACGAGCCCGCCGTCGTCGCCAAGGCGATCGTCACCGCGGCCACCGACAAGAAGCCGAAGCTGCGCTACACCGCCGGCCCGCTGGCCTCACGCGTCACCAAGGCGCGCCGCCTCGTCCCCGCCGGAACGTTCGACAAGCAGATCCGCAAGATCAACCGCCTGCCCGGCTGACACGCCGGTCCGGCTTCGAGGGCGCCGATTCCGCCCGAACCATCTCCGATGCACCCGACATCCCTGATGTCTCTGATGTCCCCAAAGCCACTGATCAATCGATCAGTTACTCGTTGATTTACCGAGGAGAGTCATGCAGCAGCAAGGTCAGCAGACGGTCCTGCGCAGCGCATCGAGCACCCGGCGTGTCGGGAAGGCGAAGAGGAGGGGTGTCATGGCGCTGGCGGTCGCCGCGGCGGCGGGCGTCCTGGTGTCGGCGCCGTCCGCGTCCGCAGGAACGGGACGGACGGGACCCTGGTCCGGCGGATCCATTGTCACCGACGTGACGACCGCGGCGACGTTCGACTACGCCGCCGGCGAGGTCCCCGAGAACATCACCGCCAACCCCGACGGCTCGGTGACCCTGTCCATGCTCGGCAGCTGCGCGGTGTGCGAGCGCACCCACGGACCGCAGCTGATGCGCATCTCCCCGTCCGGAGAGCGCACCGTGCTGGTCACCGGGCAGGTGGGTGAGGCGATCAGCGGCAACACCCGTGGCAGTGACGGCACCGTCTACTACAGCGTGTGGGCCCCGGGCAACGCGGCCAGGAACGGCGTGTACAAGCTGCTTCCGGACGGCACCCCCCAGCGCATCGCCGCACTGGCCCCCGACTCGGGCCCCAACGGGCTGGCCATCGACGCGGCCGGACGCACCCTCTACATCGCGGACAGCCTCAAAGGCACCATCTGGTCCGTTCCGGTCTCGGTCGGATCGGTGACCCCGTGGCTGACCGATGCCGCGCTCGCGCCGGTGCCCACCGAAGCCCTGCCGATCGGCGCCAACGGGCTCAGGTTCCACAACGGCGCCCTATGGGCCACCAACTTCAACAAGGGAACCCTGCTGCAGATCCCGGTCACCGCCACCGGCACGGCCGGCCCCGTCCGCCAGGTCACCGGCGGCCTGCCCAACATCGACGACATCAGCTTCCTGACCCCCCGCTCCGACGTGGTGTTCGCGGCGCAGAACGGCTCCTCCTCGCAGAACGGTCCGGACAGGGTCGTGGTCATCTACCCCAACGGCACCTACAAGCCCGTCCTGACCAGCACGGACGGCCTCGCCTCGCCCTCCGCGACCGCGGTCCTCGGCGACCGGCTGTACATCACCGACGGCGGGGTCCCCGAGCCCCACGACCCGAAACTGCAGACCGCCAGGATCAACTTCCCGGCTCTCCTCGCAGGCGCGGCACACTGACCCGACCAGGACGGCAGCCGGGGCGCAAGCCCCGGCTGCCATGGAGGAACACATCGTGCGGTACACGAGAGAACACAAACAGGAGACTCGGCAGCGGATCATCACGACGGCCGGCCGCCGGCTCAAGCGCAACGGCATCGACGGCTCCGGAGTCGCCACCCTCATGAAGGACGCGGGCCTGACCAACGGCACCTTCTACGCCTACTTCGCCTCCAAGGACGAACTCGTCGCCACCGCGGTCGCCGACCAGATGCGCGCACAGCACGCGAACATCGTCGCGCAGGCGGCACCCGGCCGTGCCGGACTCGAACAGATCGTGCGCTGGTACTTCTCACCCGAGCAGCGCGACGACATCGACGACGGCTGCCCCAACGCCGCCCTGCTCGACGAGATCGGACGCGCCACGGATCCCACCAGGCAGGCGTACACCGACGGCGCGCTGGTCCTCATCGACGGCTTCGCCGCCCGTCTGGCACCCCACGACCCGCCCTCGGCACGTGTGAAAGCACTCAGCCTCCTCGGCATGATGGCCGGGACGCTGCAGCTCTCCCGTGCCCTGACCGACCGCCAGCTCGCCGACCAACTCCTCGAACAGGGCATCCGCAACGCCCTCGCCCTGATAGACGCCGACGCCGAACAGCACAACTGATACGAAGATCCGCCGTCGAGTGGGCGATGGCCGCTTCCGCCGCCGACCGGAGTGGGAGCGCAGATGCTGGGCCCGTGCCTGCCTTCACTGATGAAAGCCCCACGCTCGCTCGCCCGTCGCCGCTGCCGACTCTTTGGATTACGTTTGCAATACCATAGACTGGCTGGGTCGGTGAAGGGCAACCGGTCCTTCCGGCCGGCGAAGGAGCGTGTGCTGTGGTGCGGTACGGAAAAGAGCACAAGTCGGAGACGAGGCGGCGGATCATCGAGGTGGCGGGCCGCCGGTTCAAGCAAGACGGTATCGACGGCTCCGGGGTCTCGACGCTCATGAAGGACGCGGGGCTGACCAACGGGGCCTTCTACGCTCACTTCGAATCCAAAGACGACCTCGTCACCACGGCAATCGCCGACCAGTTGAAGGCGCAGGCCGAGGAGGTCGTCGCGCGGGCCGCACCCGGCCGTGCCGGACTCGAGCAGATTGTGCGCGGATACCTTTCGCCCCAGCACCGGGAAAGGCTTGGCGACGGCTGCCCCAACGCCGCTCTGCTCGACGAAATCGGGCGCTGCACCGACACAACCAGGCAGGCGTACACCGACGGCGTGCTGATCCTCATCGACGGCATTGCCGCCCGCCTGGCGCCCGAGGCCCCGTCCTCCGCACGCGTGAAGGCGCTCAGCCTCCTCGGACTGATGGCCGGGACACTGCAGCTCTCCCGCGCCTTGACCGACACTCAGCTCGCCAACGAGCTGCTCGATCAGGGGATAGACAACGCCCTCGCCCTGCTGGACACCGGGCAGCGCGCCTGACGCACCACAGCGGTTGCCTGCAAGGCCGACATCACGCGGTAATCCCGCGCCATGTCGTGTGCAGTCTGCAGGACGTGGCCGAGCGGCGGGCTGCGGACAATCCAGGTGCTGGTGCCCTGCGTGACCTCGTAGGTCAGGTTCGACTTGCCCTCGGCGACCCGCCGCGCGGACAGGTCCCTCCCAGCGTCCGGCACTGCGGTCTTGGAGCCATGCACCGAAACGGGCGAGGTCGAGATCGGCCGGGATGGTTACGGCAGCGCCGGACATCAGGGCACCTGCACGCTGACGGTCTCGTGGACGCAGGCCGCCTTGTCGCCACCCTCTCCCTCGATCGTGACCCCGGCGACCAAACGGTGGGCCACCCCCCCCAACCAGGAGTGACCGAGACAGCTCGCCCCGGCCCGCATCCCCTGGCGGCCGGTCCCTCCGCGGGCATCACACCGTCGCCGTCGTCCCCTTGTGGTCAGGTCACTCTTCGCCTCCGCGAGGATCGACCCACTCCTGGCACCGTGCGCGGGGCAGCACCGGACATCGGCTACCCCTCCGTGACGGTGAGGTCAGCTCGGCCGCTCTCGACCTGCGCGGGTTTCAGGTGGCTGACCAGGAACTCGGTCTGATCGGCGACCAGTTGCTCGAATGCCTTTCCGAAGTAGAAGTCGAAATGCCCGGCGTCGTAGTGACGAACGTCGCCGCGCGGTGCCTGACGGACGTAGCGTTCGGTCCGTTCGGGTGGGGCGACCGAATCGGTCGAGCTGATGCAGACGAGGATCGGCGCGGCGATGCACTTGGCCGCCCGGCCGGGCCGGTACCGGATGATGTTGATCAAGCTGCGGGCCGCTGCGCGGTTGACCCACTCGTAGTCGTCGGGCACCAACGCCAGCATTCCCGGCAGCGCGTCGGGTGCGGTCATCAGACCCAGTTGACCGGGCGCTGCCGCAACCGGGACGGTGACCGGCTGCTTCCTGCGCGCCGCTGCGAGGAAGTCGCGGGTCAGGACGCCCGCCAGAACCAGGGTCTCCCGTATTCCGAGCGCGCCGGCCGAAGCCGGCCCGTCGGTGAAGGGGCACTGGGCGACCGCGGCACACAGTTCCGGATGCCGGGCGGCGACGGCGATGGCGTGGCCCCCGCCCAGCGAACTGCCCCACACCGCGACCCGTTCCCAGTCGACTTCGGGGAGATCGGCCGCGTACTCGAGGGCGGCGTCCCAGTCGGCCAGTTGCCCGGTCATGGACAACACCTGGCGCGCTCCGCCGCCGCTGTCCCCGAGATTGCGGTACGTGAATACCAGCACCGCCAACCCGGCGGCGGCGAATCGTTCGGCGTAGGGCGCCAGCCCCATCTCTCGGGTGGCCCCGAGGCCGTGCCCCATCACGACCACCGGCACGGGCGCGGCGGAGGCGGTGTCCGGAATGTACAGCCAGGCCGAGCAGTACGAGTCACCCGAGGTGAACTGCACGGTGCGCCGGCTGAACTTCGTGGCCGCCTTGTGTGTCATCGGAGTACTTTCGTGGATACCCCCGGCTTAGAGGTCCTAACAAAGGCGTTGGACGTGTCTGTGGGTGATGAGGCAGGTGGCGAGGCCGAGGAAGGCTTCGTGGATGTCGTCGCGTCGTTCCCAGCGGATCCGCAGGCGGCGGAAGCCGTGCAGCCAGGCGATCGTGCGCTCGACCACGTAACGGAAGGTGCCCAGGCCGCTGCCGTGTTCTTCTCCCCGTTCGGCGATGACCGGGCGGATCCCGCGTGCCCGGAGCAGGCGGCGGTACTTGTCGTGGTCGTAGCCGCGGTCGGCCAGGAGCGCGTCGGGGCGGCGTCGGGGCCGGCCGACCGCGCCCGCCACGGGTGGAACCTTGTCCAGCAGGGGCAGCAGCTGCGTGACGTCGTTGCGGTTCCCGCCGGTCAGCGACACCGCGAGCGGGATGCCCTGGCCGTCGGTGAGGACGTGGTGCTTGCTGCCCGGCCGTGCGCGGTCGACCGGGCTGGGACCGCTTTTGGGCCGCGCCGAGCCGCCCGCACGTGCGAGGAGTCGATCACCGCCCGCGACCAGTCCAGCTTGTTCGCGGCCCGCAGTTTCTTCAGCAGCACCAGGTGCAGTTCGTCCCACACGCTGGCCTCGTTCCATGCGGCCAGCCGCCGCCAGCAAGTCATCCCCGAACCGAAGCCCAACTCCTGGGGCAGGTACTCCCACTGGATGCCGGTGTGCAGCACGAACAGGATCCCGCACAGCGCCTGCCGGTCCGGAATCCGTGGCCGGCCCTCCACCAGCTTCGGGCCCGGCCGGGGCAGCAACGGCTCGATGAGCGACCACAGTTCGTCCGAGACGATCCACGGACGCGACTCCCTCTTTCCCACGACAACACCAACGAGCAACCAGACCGACAGTCACATAATCAACAGCTTCTGTTAGGACCTCTTAGCCGGGGGAGGAAACGAAAACCCTGCGGAGCAGGGCAGAGCTGGGATTCGCTGCCAGGCGGATCGCAGTGCCCTGACCCGCAGGTTTTGATGTTGCCCTGCCGTCTGGCTAGTTTGTGAGCGTGACCGTGAGCCAGGTGAAGCGGGCGTTCAAGTACCGCTTCTATCCCAGTGATGCGCAGGCAGTGGAGCTGTTGCGCACGTTCGGGTGTGTGCGGAAGGTCTACAACCTGGCGCTCGACGCCCGCACGCAGGCGTGGGTGCGGCAGGAGCGGGTCAACTACCACCAGACCTCGGCGATGCTGACGGCGTGGAAGAAGACCGAGGAGCTGGCCTTCCTCAACGATGTGTCGTCGGTTCCGCTGCAGCAGACGCTGCGGCACCTGCAGACCGCGTTCACCCACTTCTTCGGCAAGCGGGCGAGTACCCGCGTTTCAAGTCGCGGAAGAAGTCGCGCAAGTCGGCGGAGTACACCACCAGCGGGTTCCGTTTCCGGGACGGCCGGCTGACCCTGGCGAAGATGGCGGAGCCGCTGGACATCGTGTGGTCCCGGCCGCTGCCCGACGGGGCGAAGCCGTCCACGGTGACCGTGTCGCAGGACGCGGCCGGACGCTGGTTCGTCTCGATGCTCTGCGAGGACCCGGCCGTGCAGCCGCTTCCCGCCACCAACGGCGCGGTCGGGATCGATGTCGGCCTCAGCCACCTGCTGACCCTCTCCACCGGGGAGAAGATCACCAACCCCCGGCACGAGCGCCGCGACCGCACGCGCCTCGCCAGGGCCCAGCGCAAGCTGTCCCGCAAGGCCAAGGGTGACGGGGCCAACCGCCGTAAAGCCCGGCGCAAGGTCGCCAGGATCCACGCGAGGATCGCCGACCGGCGCCGGGACCTGCTCCACAAGCTGACCACTCGGCTCGTGCGTGACAATCAAACGCTCGTGATCGAGGATCTGACTGTGCGCACCATGGTCAAGAACCATTCGCTTGCCCGGGCCATCTCGGATGCGGGCTGGGGCGAGCTCCGCTCGATGCTGGAGTACAAGGCCGCCTGGTACGGGCGTCAAGTGATCGCCGTGGACCGCTTCTTCCCCTCCTCACGGCTGTGCTCCGTGTGCGGCAGAAGATGCCGCTCAGCGTCCGTACGTGGACGTGCGACTGCGGTACGACCCACGACCGGGACGTGAACGCGGCGAAGAATCTTCTGGCCGCCGGGCTGGCGGTGTCTGTCTGTGGAGTTGGTGTAAGACCTCAACGGAGTTCTCCGGGCGGGCCGTCGGCGGTGAAGCAGAAAACCCCACGGCGCGAGCCGTAGGAATCCCCCTCGTTCATGAGGGGGAGGAAGTCAAGCGGTCACTTCCACTTTGCCTGTCGCGGCGTCTCCGCGCTGGAGGGCGGCGGCATAGCCGCCGGGCTGGTACAGCGGCAGCTCACCGTTCTCCGCGGTGTCGCGCACGTAGCCCTTCATGAGCTCCTGCGCTTTCGGCTGCGGCAGGGAGGCGAGGAACTCGGAGCGTTCGAGGTGCAGCCCGTCGGCCATCGACAACGAGCCACCCACGTTCACCGCCCGCTTGACGGCCGCGATCGCCTCGGTCGGCCGCGCCGCGAGATGAGCGGCCCGTTCGACGGCCCGGGACATGAGCTGACCGGCCGGCACGATCTCGTCGATGGCCCCGACGGCGAGTGCTTCCTCCGCGGGCAACGGCCGGCCTTCCAGGATCGCCACCAGCCCACGGTGGGCACCGATGAGCCGGGGCATGCGCTGGGTGCCACCGGAGCCGGGAATGATGCCCATCAGGATCTCCGGATGACCGATGAAATGATCGCCCTCGGCCATCAGCCGCAGGTCGCAGGCCCACGAGATCTCGGCGCCGATACCCAGCGCAGACCCGTTGAGGGCCGCCACAAAGATCGTGGAACTGGTCGCCATGCGGAGATACGCCGAATGCAGGTCATCGAGCTGGATCCCGCCCATCAGCGGTGTCCTGCCCGCCACCCACCGGGTGAGCCGGTACCGGGCCGCCCAATGGGCGATCTTCGCCACCGCGCTCGTGACCCGTGTACTCACGGGAGGAATCGCCGATCCGTCCTCCTGCAGCCAGCTGATTTCCGCGTGGCTGATGAAGCGGCTGGGATGCGACCCGGTGAACACCACAGCGCGAATGGCCGGATCCCGGTCGGCACGCCGGACGAGCTCGATGAACTCAGGAGCGTCGTCGCGCCCGAAGAGTCCCAGCTCATCAGGGGCGAGCCGGGCGATGATCACCCCGCCCTCGTGCTCCTCGATCTTGATGCGTGGCTGTGCAGCGGCTTGCTGAGACATGAGTGTCGACTCCTTCTGAGCCCCGTCACCGGGGAAAGGCGCACCGCGCACGGTGCTCGTACCAAACGTGTGAACCTGAGTGAAGGAATGCACTCAGCCTCGAAGGATGAAAATTGTGTCGGCGACCATGTGAGGCTGGCCGCGTCATGGGCGCTGAGCGCCGTGCCGGCGGAGCAGTGGTCGCCGGTACAGCGCGGATCAGCGCGCGGCCGGCTTGGCCAGTGCCTTGCGTGCCATGCTGGCCGCGAAGAGCGGAGTCTCGTGCTGGTTGTGGGCGACGATCGCGGGGTGATATTGCGCGGCGGCGTCGTCAAAGCTCACGCCGGCCTCAGCGAGAGCGTCCAGGAACCCCTGGGTGGCCTGGGTGGTCACGGAGTTGGTCAAACGGCAGGTTCCGTCATCGTTTGGCTCCACCCGCATGTCCCAGGTGGCCTGGACTTTGATCCAGCCTTGTTCTGTCTGCGCATCGGACAGCGACACCAGGTGGCAGTGGTGCGGCTCGTGCACCTCGGCCACGTAGTGCTGGATGACGAGGGTGCCGCCGATGCTCACCACGTTGGTGGACATCGGCCGCCCGTCATCCGTGGTCGTCCGGCCCGCAGCGATGTGTTCACCCGGCGCGCAGCGCTGGTACTCCGCGTCGGGCAGGTTCAGCACCCAGTGCGCGATGTCGACCGCCTCGATCGGCGCATCGACGGTAGCCGTCTCCGCTGTCTCACTGATCACCGCGCTGTCCAACACCTGGTCGTTCGACAAGATCGGATCCTTTCTTTGCGTAACGCACCGCATGAGTAGCGAGTCACCTATGCACCTGCAATCGGGAGATGTGGCCCCCGTTGGGCGATTGGGTGGTGAGCGTCAGACGTGTGCGCCCTTGAAGGCGGTGACGATCTCGTCGGCGCTCAGGATGGCGTGGGCGTAGGTCGGGCCGTTCAGCTCGTGGGCCGCGTGCAGCATTTCCCGGGTGAACGCGGCGGTCGCTCCGCGCACCAAAGTCACGTGGTACCCCAGCTCCATGGCGTAGCGGCTGGTCGACTCGATGCAGGTGTTGGCCAGCATGCCGATGGTCACCACATGGGTGATGCCGTGCTTCTTGAGCTGGAAGTCGAGATCGGTATTGGCGAACCCGCTCTGCGCCCAGTGCTCGTGGACCACGACATCGTTCGCCTGGGGAACGAAGTCCGGGTGCCAGTCGCCGCCCCAGGCTCCGTCTTCGAACACCCGGTTCTGCTTGCTGGCGGCCTGGTCCTGGTTGAGGTAGTTCCAGTTCGCGTAGTTGCCCTCGCGCCAGCGGCGGTGCGGGACGACGAAGACCTGGATGCCGGCCGCCCGCGCGGCGGCCGTCACTGCGCGCAGGTTGTCGAGCAGGCCGACCTCGGTGGCGACCTCTTCGACCAGCGGCCACACCTTGCCCCCTTCGGAGAGGAAGTCGTTGTAGGGGTCCATCAGGAGCAGCCCCGTGCGTGCCGGCTCGTACTGCGTATCGGTCATGAGTCGTCCCTCCAGCGGTGCCAAGGAGTCCACGCCCTGTGCCGTGGACGCTCACTCGGCTCGTCATCACCGTAACTCAAGAAATCATAGTTACCAACTCTATTTTTCATAGCAACTTGTTCGATCTCTGCGATGATGGGAACGGAACGAGTCCACGAGGAGGACGACATGGGTGGCTGGTCGGAGATCACGAGCGCTACGGAGTGCCCCGTCGCGCGTTCGAGTGCGGTGATCGGGGACCGCTGGACGCTCGTGATCATGCGGGAGCTGACGATGGGCAACCGTCGCTTCGACTCGCTGCAGGTCCAGACCCTGGCTTCGCCGCAGATGCTGACCAGCCGCCTCAAGCGGCTGGAGGCCGACGGCATGCTCGAACGTCGCGCCTACAGCGCAAAACCCCGCCGCTACGAGTACCACCTGACCGCCAAGGGCGAGGCCTTCGCCTCGGTGCTCCTCGCTCTACGGGCCTGGGGTGAGACATGGTGCAAGGAGCCCGGGGAAGGAATTGCCGTCCACCACCTCCACAAGGCATGCGGCCGCGAGGTGGGACTGAGCGGCACCGTGTGTGAAGGGTGCGGCGAGCCCTTCACCATGAACGAGGTGACGGGTGAACTCAGCGCGGCCTTCGCACAGGAACGCGAGGACAGGAGCGCAGCCGCCAGGCGAGATGCCGAAACCCACCCAGCCTGACCTCCCCGCTTCACTTGGGGACGGCCGGCTCTGGGCGGAAATGCGGAAGCGCCTGCCTGACCTGGGCCAATGAGCCTTGCTCAGAGGTGTCGTAGTAGGCCTCGCCGCCGCCGTGGAAGGTGGCGGGGCCGGGGGTATTCGGTGGTGCGCCGGTGCGTACGCGCTCGACCAGGTCGGTGTCGGTGAGCGCCATCATGCCGACGGTGGCGATGTCGGCTCTGCAGTCTTCGATGTCCATGGCGCGGATGGCGATATCGATGCTGGCGCGGTTCAGGACCAGCCTGGTCGTCCAGAGCTTGCGGAGGGTGCGCAGGAGGTCGCCGTGGGCGGTGTGCAAGTAGGCGAGGTCGAGGCCAGGCCGCCGCAGCGGATCAGCACTGAGCCCGTCCTCGTAGCCGTGGACCGGCGACCGACGCGACTGGTGACGCCGCCCACAGATGCGCCGCTGCCGATGAGGAGGAAGTGCGCGGCCCGATCGGCGTCCTGAAAGGCCGACCATGCCTCGCGCCCGATCGGGAGCTGTGGACTGCCTTCGAAGGCGAAGTACGCCGCTGCCTCGGAGTCGTTGAGGTCGTAGGCGATCTCGCGCGCCTTGAGGAGCACGTTCAACGGCACGAGTACCGCGCCGGCCTTGAGGATCCCGAATTAGACCGTCGTGAACTGGGGGATGTTCGTGCAGGACAGGGCGACCTTCTTGGCGGGGCGAACGCCGTGCTCGATCAGCGGGTTCGCTACCCGGATTCATTCGCAGTGCATCGGGCTTCAGTCCGGTGGTGAAGCGAATCGGGCTGCGACGCGGAGCGTCGCAGGTTCTTGTCCGGCGGAGCCGGATGGTGTGTTCCCCACCCGTGGCGCGGAGCGTCGCGAGAGATTGTCCCCGGCAGCCGGGCGACGCTCACACCGGAGGTTCCGCTGTTCGACGTACTGCCTGACCACGGGGAGCGGGGCGCCGCCGACGGTTCCGGCGAAGGAGGAACCGGACCAGAGCTTGTTGGCGCGCCACGGGTGGACGTGGTTGTCCTCGCCGTTGAACTCAACCAGCTCGCATCGAAGTCCGCATATACCGGCCGCATGATCTCCCCCTCATCCGCCTCAGATGATCGTCCGTGAACACTTGTGTCGGAAGGTGGTCACGAAGACCAAGTGGACATGCATCACGAAAACACAGGGTTCACCAGTTCTGATCTTCTGCGTCTCACCCGTGACCGGCGTAGGTAGCGTGGCTGTCATGCAGCTTCGGTACAGCTTCCGCCTGTACCCGGACTCCGGCCAACGCACCGCGCTGGCCAAGGCGTTCGGGTGCGCCCGTGTCGTGTTCAACGACGCGGTGCGCGCCCGCGAGGACGCCCGCCAAGCGGGCCAGGCCTTCCCGACGGCCGGCGAGCTGTCCAGGAAGCTGATCACCGCGGCGAAAAAGACCGACGCACGATCCTGGCTGGGCGAGGTCTCCTCGGTGGTGCTCCAGCAGTCCCTGCGTGACGCGGAGGCCGCCTACAAGAACTTCTTCGCCTCCCGAAAAGGGGCCCGCAAGGGTCCGAAGGTGGGTGCGCCCCGGTTCAAGTCCCGCAAGGACACACGCCAGTCGATCCGCTTCACGGCCAACGCCCGCTGGTCGGTCACTGGTAGCGGGCGGCTGAAACTGCCGAAGATCGGTGCGGTGAAGGTGAAGTGGTCACGCACGCTGCCCGCACGGCCCTCCTCGGTCACCGTGATCAAGGATGCGGCCGGGCGGTACTTCGCTTCCTTCGTCATCGACACCGACCCGGCCGCCGACGCTGCCCGGATGCCCGGTACCGACCAGAGGGTCGGCATCGACCTGGGCCTGACCCACTTCGCCGTCCTGTCCGACGGCACGAAGATCGATTCCCCGCGGTTCCTGCGCCGCGCCGAGAAGAAACTCAAGCGAGCCCAGCGCGAGCTGTCCCGTAAACGGAAGGGATCCAGGAACCGCGAGAAGGCCCGCCTCAAGGTCGCCCGCGCCCACGCCAAGGTGGCCGACGCCCGCCACGAATTCCACCACCAGCTCTCCACCAAGCTGATCCGCGACAACCAAGCGATCGGCGTGGAAGACCTGGCGGTCAAAGGACTCCCACGCACCAGGCTGGCCAAGAGCGTCCACGATGCGGGCTGGGCGCAGTTCGTGCACATGCTGGAGTACAAAGCAGTCAGGTACGGCCGGACCCTCGTGAAGATCGGCCGGTTCACACCGACCAGCCAGGTCTGCTCGAAGTGCGGGGTCAACGACGGTCCCAAGCCCCTGCACATCCGGACCTGGACCTGTGCCGCCTGCGGTGCGGTCCATGACCGGGACCACAACGCCGCGATCAACGTCAAGACGGCCGCCGGACTGGCGGTATCAGCCTGCGGAGCGCCGGTAAGACCAGGACTCGTCCCGGCACAGCGCGAAGAAACAGGAAGCCGCGGATTCCCGCCCGAAACCTGTGCCGCGTAGCGGCACAGGTTTCGGGCGAGAAGGCCAGAATCCCCGGGCTTCAACCCGAGGAGCAAGTCAACCGGTTCGACGCCGCGTGGAGTTCCGCGTAGCAGATCCGATCGCCACCGAAGACGATCGCCGTGCGCGCCGGGTATCCCGACGCGGTGCGGGTCAGTAGGCCGGACACGTTCCGGGTCGAACTCGTCATCAATGGCTCCTGGTCTGGGCGTAGTCGGGGCACCGCGTTGTTCCTGACATCAGGTGGTCAGGAAGTCCTCGCCCTCGCGCGTGTCGAGGCGTCCGAGGATGCTCTGGACGGTGCGATCCCGGGCCAGGCCGGAGTCCATCCCGGGTGCGATGATGCCGCGGACCTTCGAGACCACTGTCCATCTGCGGGGACGAAACACCTGCACATCCCGGCGACACAGGCCCTCGACGATGGCTTGCGCCGCTTGCTCGGGGCTGATGCGCTTGCGCAGGAACCTCGGTTGGGTGCCGAGCAGCGCCTGGGCTACGGGATCCTCGTCGAGGCCCTGCCGGGTCATGTCTGTGTTGATCACCGCGAAGTACGCGGTCGTGACGCTGACGCCATGAGCGGCGAGCTCGACCCGCAGTCCACGGCCAAGCTGCTCGACCGCTGCCTTGCTCATCGCGTACGGGATGGCGCCGGCCCCGTTGACGAACGCGAACACCGACGAGATCAGTACGAGCCGGCCACGGTTTTCGATGAGACTTGGAAGGGCAGCGCGGACCGTGTTGAGCGCGCCCCCGACGTTCACGTCGAAGAGTCGATCGACCACCGAAGTCGATGACGCCCGGAGGGTAACGCCCCGCCCGAGTACACCTGCGTTCGCGATCACGATGTCCAGGCGGCCGGCGTCGCTGACGACGGTCTCGACCACTCGGGTCATGTCGCCGAGGTCGGTCACATCGCCGACCAGGTAGGTGACCCGCTCGTCGATCGCCTCGCCCGCGGCCGGGCGGTGCAGATCGATCACGAAGACCCGGGCACCAGCGGCGGTCAGGGACCGCGCGGTCGCCGCGCCCAGGCCCCGGCCGCCACCGGTGACGAGGGCGACCTTTCCGGCAATCGACCGGTCGGACCTCTCAGCCATCGAGGAACTCCAGAACCTCGGGGACGAACTCCCGGTGGTACTGGAAGACGCCGCCGTGCCCGGAGTTCGGGTAGATCTTCAGCCGGGCGTTCGGGATCCGGCGGGCCATGTCGGCCGAGTTGCTGCTCGCGACCATGAGGTCGTGATCACCGTTGGCGACGAAGACCGGCTGGGTGATCACCGACAGGTCGTCGGGTTCGTGCAGTCCGGCCGCGCGGATGGCCTTCAGTTGCGCGCGTCGAGCCTGCAGGGAGATTTTTTCGTCGCGATTCTGAGTGCGTTCCTTGAGTCGGGTGAGGTAGTCCTTCGCGGCCCGCTTGCCCTCGGCGTCGCGCGGGAAGAACAGGAACGTCCTGGCGTCTTTCAGGGTGAGCGCGGACTTCACGTATGCACTGACCGCGACCTTGTTGATCTCCTTGATGCCGCCGCCTCCGCGGGGACCGGTCCCGGCCAGAATGATCCGGCGCACGAGCTCGGGTGCCTGCAGGGCCACCATCTGTGCGACGCCGCCGCCGAGCGAGAACCCGAGGAGGTCGACCTTCCCGAGTTCCATCGCACGGATGAAGGCCACGGCGTCGCGGCCCATGTCCGCGACGTCGGGCGGCACGGATCCTCCGGACGCGCCGACCCCGCGGTTGTCGAACGCGATCACCCGGCGGCGGGCGGCGATGCCGTCGATGATCCTCGGGTCCCAGTCGTCAAGGACAGCCATCAGGTGGTGCAGGAACACCACCGGAACACCGCCGGTCGGACCGAGCTCGCGGTAGGCGAACGGCACCCCGCCGACGTCGATCGTGCGGGTAGGCACGTCGATCCACTTCATGCTCTTTGCCGTCTTCATCTGACCTCACCGGATACGGCGCGAGGACCGCGGCCCCACGCAATTATATTACGGGCGTTCGCCTTACGGTTGTAATATGTACATGCTGGAATGGGGTGGCGGCAAGGGCTCTGCACCCACTGAGTGGGAGTTGTCACTGAAGGCTCCGGTCCGACGAACCGTCGCGAAGACGTCCCGATCTTGCGCTCTCTTCGTTCGCCAGTTCGCTGGCACGGCACGCGGAGATACTCACCCGAGTCGAGACCGGGCAGACGAACTCACCCGGCGCGAGTCGACGCACCATCTCGAGCGGACCTATGCAAGAGACGCCGGCGGTAGGTGCACCTGGCACTCCGAGATCTCTACCGAACCCGAGGTGCCTCTGTATCTGTCAACCGGATTGCAGTAGTTTCTGGTTGCGTTGGTGAGCATGACGCGCCAAACGTGGTCGGCCAGGCGACGCTTGAGACAGCGCTTAGCTTCCTTGACGGTCTTGCCTTCGGTGATCTTTCGTTCGTAGTAGGCCCGTCCGGGAATATCCGGCATCCGGATCTGGATCATCGCGATGGTGTGCAGTACCGAGTTGAGCTGCCGGTCACCGGCGCGGGAGAGGCGATGGCGGGCCTTGTCCGCGCTCGCGATCTCCACCGGTGCGGTCCCGCAGTAGTTCGCGTAGGCGGCTGCCGTGGGGAACCGGGTGGGTCGCCCTGTGCGAGCGAGCAGTCGGCCGGCCAGCACCGGGCCGATCCCAGGAGTGTCCATCGGGGTGCTGCGCGACACCTCGACCGCCTGCCGCAACTGCTCGGCGTTCGCGGCCAGCTGCGCGTCGAGCGTCCGGAGCTCGGCGACCAGATCCCTGGCCAGCTGCTTGCGCACGGACTCCGCCGGTCCGGTCGGGCGGATGCGCCGAAGCAGTCCCCGCTGCCTGAGCGGCCGAGAGCTGCGTGGGTACACCGCCGGGCAGCAGATCACACAGCAGCGCGTGCAGCTGATTGGCCGCGCGTACCCGCGACTGGGCCAGGTTCCCACGCCGTTCGTCGAGCAGGGCCAGCACGGTGGTGTGAGCCTCTGACCCGACCGGTCGTGCGTCGCCTTGCACCGCGGCGACGGTGGCGGCGGCTGCCGCGTCGATGGTGTCGTTCTTGCGGCCGCCGCCCCGGGACGGCTGCCGAACTCGGGCAGGGGCGGCGGCGTGGACGTCCATGACAGTCTCGCCGCGGGCCACGAGCCACCGGGACAAGTGCCGCCCCAGGCCATCGGCGCCTTCCACGGCCCATCGTCGCTCGGGCCATTTCCGGGCCCGGGCCAGCAGCCTGCGGTAGTCGCCCAGGTTGGCCTCGATCCGGATCGTGGAGATCGGCCGATTGGCCGTCGGATCCACCGCGGTGGCGGTGTGTGTGGACTTGTGCGGGTCGACGCCGAGCAGAATCATCGGTTGCGGCTCCTCAGGACGGGACGGCAGGAGATCCGCAGCCGACGCGCCGACTTCCGGAAGCAGCCAAGCCGGGTCACGCCTCTGTTGAGTGAGGCCGCGGACGGGCGCCGGATGGGGAACACACCCCGGGAGAGCCATAGTTCGGCAAGCGGTTCACGAGTCACCCCAGCCGGCGCCCTGCAGCACGTTACGGACGATCGCTTCGGCCATGTACGGCTCCTGCTATTACAAGTCAGCGGTTCAGGCGTCCTCGCCCTCCCAGCGCAGCAGGTCGCCTGGCTGGCACTTGAGCACCTCGCAGAGTGCGGCGAGGGTCGCGAAGCGCACCGCCTTGGCGCGGCCGTTCTTGAGTACCGCCAGGTTGGCGGGGGTGATCCCTACGCGTTCCGCGAGTTCGCCCACGGACATCTTCCGTTTGGCCAGCATCACGTCGATGTCGACGGCGATCGGCATCAGATCACTTCGTCCAACTCGGCCTGCATCTGCGTCGCTTCGACGTCGCGCGCAACGGCCTGGGCGAGCAGCATCCGCAGCACGCGCACGATGAGCGCGACCCCCAGGATGGCCACGCCAACCCCGCCCATGATGACGGTGACGCCCGGGTCGTCCCGCTGGTCCGGCGCATTGATGGCTGTGACCACGAACCACACGAGGGCAGCCGCCACGATCGCGCCGGTCACGCCGTCCACGTACCGGAACGCGGCGTGGGAGAACACGGTTCCGTGTCGCACCATCGTCACCAGCCGCCATACGCAGACCAGGGCGACCTGGACCGACACCATACCCAGGACCGTGATCACGCGCAGCGCGGTCAGCGGGAGCGACCCGTCCTCCGGGTCGCTCCCGCTGACCAATGTCCACACCATCAATGCCTGCACGAACACGGTGCCGGCGAGCACCGCCACGAGCAGGGCGCGCAGCGCACGCACGGTCAGCTTTCCCATGACCCATCCTTCCATCGAATCGCGATCGGAATCTATCGGTATTCGATAGGTGAAGCAAGGGCTGGGGCGGAGGGTGGGCGACAGTTTCGCACGGTGGCGGGACATCGTCGCCTCCCATGGCACGGCGGTTGCGCGAACCGTCTTGATCTTGTCGAAGTCGGCCTCACTTGGATACAAATCGGACGCCACCCGACTACGCCGAAGCCTTGGCACAGCTGCTGGCGCTATGGCGAAGCGAAGAGCGGGATGTCGGTGGGGGCGAGGTCGGAGTGGATGCGCACCAGCCGGACATCGTGGCGCCACCGGCCGGCATCATCTGCCGGCACCATCGCGGGCGACGTCGACCTCGGCCACCACGTCGGCGTGCACGAGGGATACCTCCAGCACGTCGCGGCTGCCCCACCCGGCGGATTCTCTGTCAAGTTCAGCATGTTGACGTGCAACGGCCCACCCGTCAGCTCAACCGATGGCCGGGCTGCAGCGTTCGACGGAACCCGGTTCCCTCACCGAGTGAGTCGGCCCGGGATTGTGTCCATCGGAGACGCTTCTGTTCCACTACTCGGTGATACCGTATAGTGGTACTCGGTATCACGTAGTACCGGCCCAGGGCTGAGGAGTACCCGCGATGGACGACCTGACGGAGATGTTGAAGGGCACGCTCGAAGGGTGCGTGCTCGAAATCATCGGCAGCGAGGAAACCTACGGGTACGCCATCACTCGCCGGCTGAACGAGCTCGGCTTCGCCGACGTCGTCGAGGGGACGGTGTACACGATCTTGCTGCGGCTGGAGAGGAACGGGCTCGTCCAAGTGACGAAACGTCCATCCGGGGTGGGTCCGCCGCGCAAGTTCTACGCGCTCAACGACGCCGGGCGCGAGGAACTCGCACAGTTCTGGGCCAAATGGCAGTACCTCTCATCACGCATCGACAGGCTCAAGGAGGGCGGGAGATGAACTTCTGGGAGAAGGTCACAGGCAGCGATCTCACCAGGGATTGGAAGGCCTTCGGAGCCCGGGTCGAGGCACTGCCGGACGACTACCGGGCGGCGTGGGACCAGATCGTCGCCCACCTCTTCCCTTACGGGGACTTCACCGGCCGCAACCTGACACCGATCCTCGACTCCGCCCTTGGGCTGCTCGAAGTGTCGGCAGCGGACGGGCAGAGCGTCCACGAGGTGCTCGGCGACGACATCCAGGGCTTCTGCACGGCGCTGGCCGGCGGAGCAGGGGCCCGGACTCATCGCGACCGGTGGCGCGAGCAGTTGAACAGGAACGTCGCAAGGAAATTGAGCCGGCTGGGAGGCTGACGTGAGCATCCAAGACATCATCGAAGGCAAGAAACAATGGCGGGCGCACGTTGCCCGGGTCAAGGCACTCCCGCCGGACTACCAGATCGTCTACAAGGAGATGCAGAAGTACCTGTTCAAGGTCGGACCGGTCAGCCTGTCCGACGGCCTTCTCCTCCCCGGAATCGTCGACTTCTTCGAGGAGGGCGTCGCCGCGGGCAAGGGAGTTTTGGAACTCATCGGCACCGACGTCGCCGCGTTCTGCGACGACCTGATCAAGGACTCTCCCACCTACGCGGATGCTTACCAGGAATCCATTGGCGGGGAACCCGGCGCGGCCAGGAAGTGACAGCCGCCGGACCGTTCGCGACGCTGCCGGGTAACACCACGCGGGATTCATTTCTGGAGCTTCAGGTCGGTGATGCGGCCTTCGGTGACACCGGAGTTGAACGGGGTGGTGATCCCCTCAACAACTGCGCGTCGGTCTTCACGGATGGGCCTTGGCCAGGCTGGCCAAGGCCGGGAGGCTGGAGGCGGGGCGGCGTCGCGCAGTGAGCCGTTCCGGCCCGCTGTCGAGGCAGGTCGGGGCCACGTAGGCACGGCGGGGCCGGAGCCCTGGGTCACGATGGGGCGATCATGCCCGCCGAGAGGTCGATGTCCGCGCCGCACAGGCCCGGCATGGCGAGCATCGCCACCAGGGCTTTCGCCACTTCGTCCTCCTCCACCAGCCTGCCCAGGGCCGCCCGGGACGCGAAGGCATGCCCGGCCTCTTCCGGTGTGCTGCCCGTCAGTTCCGCCTCCAGCCGGAAGTTGCGGTCCATGCGCGGGCCGCGCACAGGGAGGTGGCGACGACACCCTGGGGTCCGACCTCACCGGCGAGGGTGCGGGTCAGGCCCAACGGGGCCATCTTGGAGGCCGTGTAGGGAGTGCGGTTGCTCCGCCAGGTGAGTGAATGAAGCACCCGCTGTCGACGTCGGGCAGCGAGGCCTCACCGATCACCCAGTAGAGCGGGGTGGGTCGTTTCGCGGGTGGGGCTGAGCTGGGGCTCTGACAGAACTCGAACCGCCGTTCCCAGTCGCTTGGAGATCATTACCCGATTGCGTGCATGGCGCAATCATATAGGCCTCGGGCCCTCCGAAGCAGTGCCGCTCCGCCGACCTGATCGGCTGCATCGTCATAGGCCTTCTCGTTACTCCACAGCGCGGCCGATGAGTTTGTGGCTCCCGGCCAGTCCAAGCTCGTGACACCCTAGGAAAGGACACCGCCATGTCGGAGCTTCTCGTCGACTTCATCACCTCCCTCGACGGCCACGCATCGGGAGAGGGATGGCCCGGGTTCTGGGGCCTCGAGGGCCCGGAGTACCTCGCATGGCTCGGCGAGCAGCCCGAGGCCACCTACCTGATGGGAGCGAACACCTACCGCCTCATGTCGGGCTTCGCCGCAGGCGAGGTCCCGAATGGCCAAGACGAGTTCAGGCCCGAAGAAGAGGCGTCCGTCGACGAGCTCACGCAAGCATCCAAGGTGGTGTTCTCCTCCTCACTCGAGGAGCCACTGACGTGGGCCAACTCCACGCTCGTCCGCGACGACGCCGTCGAGGCGGTCCGCGCCATGAAGTCGAGCGGCTCGAGGCTCCTGAGCACAATCGGCAGCCTCAGCCTGTGCCGGTCCCTGCTACGAGCCGGACTCGTCGACCGCTTCCGGGTCGTGATGTTCCCGGTGATCACCGGGGCCACGGGCGAGGAACGCATCTACGACGGCTATCCGGACGTCGCCCTCGAGATGATCGAGCACCGCACCTTCGACGGCCGCATCCAGCTGGTCGAGTACAAGCCCCGCGTGCTCGAGCACCCGCCGCTCGGCGGCGTCGTCCCTGCGTGACGTCGCCCGTTGCCGAGACCGTGGTCAGGTCTCAGCATTCCGGACGTTTCCGTCCGGAAGGTCCGTCTCGTCACCAGAGCGTGAGGGCTTCGGCTTGAGTACGGTCTCTCGCTTCCGTCTGCCGCTGGTGCGGCAGGGTTGCGCCACCTGCCCGCCCCGCCTCCGCCGTGCGGCGGGGGCGGGTGGTGCGGGTCTTCTGGTCGGCTCCACGAGGCTTCGACACCGCTTGGGCGTCCTGGTCTCCGGCCACTCCGGTACCAGTTGTTGCGGCTGCCGCGAGCGCGGCGAGGTTGAGTGCGGCGTTGTCGTCCCGGTCGATGACCAGACCGCAGGCGTCGCACTGGTAGGTCCTCACGTGCAGCGGCAGTTTGGCTTTCACCGCGCCGCACCCGGAACAGGTCTTCGAGGAGGGGTACCAGCGGTCCGCCGCGATGGTGCGGGTGGCGTGGCGCTGTCGGGTCTTGTAGGTGAGCTGGCGGCGGATCTCCCCGAACCCGGCGTCGGTGATCCTTCGCGCGAGACGCCGGTTGCGGAGCATCCCGGCGACGTTGAGGTCTTCGACCACGACCGTGCCGTACTCGGCCGCCACGGCGGTGGTGAGCTTGTGCAGGGCGTCCGCGCGGAGATTGGCCACCCGGTGATGCACCTTGTTGCGGGCGGCGTTGGCCTTCTCCCACCGCTTCGACGGCTTCTGCCCCCTCCGCCGGTCGGGGCCGCGTCGTCGGGAGACGACGCGGGAGGCGCGGCGCAGCTGCTTGCGTGCCCGGTCGTAGTGCCCGGGATTCGCGATGGTGCGGATCTCGCCGGTGCTGTCGGCCATGACCGCGAGGGTCTTCACCCCCAGGTCGATCCCGACCGCCACGTCCGGCCGCGCCACGCGTTCCAGGTCCCGCTCGACCTCGGCCTGGAACGAGACGAACCAGCGTCCGCGCTCGTGCCGCACGGTCGCGGACAGGATCCGGGCCGTCCCGGCCTGGACGCGGGCGAGGAGCTTCACCGTGGGCTCGTGGGTGCGGATCGTGCCCAGCCGGGGCAGGGTGACGTGACGGCCGTCAGCGTCCACGCGGATCACGCCGGTGGTGAACCGGCAGGCAAGGCGAGCCGTGCGCTTCGACTTGAACCGCGGCGCACCCATCCGCTTGCCGCGCCGCTTGCCGTTCTTGGACTTCGCGTAGTTGTCGAACGCGGCCGACGCGTTCGCCAGGCCGGTGGAGTACGCCTCCTTGGAGTTCTCCTCCCACCAGGCGGCGAACCTCGGATCGGTGTACTTGGCCTCGTTGAACGCCTTCCGCAGCGCGGGCAGCGACCACGGCCGCCACTTGGTCAGCCCGGCCTCGCCGATGCCGTAGGACTCCTCCGCGCGGCGCTGCCACCAGGAGGCGGTCACCCAGCCGACGGCCCAGTTGTAGGCGGCACGCGCCGCGCCGCAGTGCGAGCGCAGGGCATGCTCCTGGGTGGCGTTCGGGTCCACTGCGAAGCGGTACGCCTGCACCACGAACCCGGACTGCGGCCGGAACTTCTTCACTCGGCGGCCTCGCCGGTCGCTACGGCCACCGCGCGGGCGGCCCGGTTCTTCGCTGCCCGCCGCCCGTACAGGCGGGCGCACATGGAGGTGAGCACCTCGGTGATGTCGCCTACCAGGTCATCGGCGGTCTCGGTGGGGTCGAGGACGACCAGGCGCCGCCCGGACGCCGACAGCGCGGCCTCCAGGTACTCGACGCCGAACCGGGCCAGCCGGTCGCGGTGCTCGACCACGATCACCGCCGTCTGGGGGTCGGACAGCAGCCGGTGCAGCTTGCGGCGCCGCCCGTTCAACCCGGATCCCACCTCGGTGACGACCTCAGCGACGGCCAGGCCCAGCCCGTTCGCGCCGGACACGACCCGGCCGGCCTGCCGCTCAAGATCGGGTTTCTGGTCAACGGACGACACGCGGCAGTACGCCACCACACGCCCGGACGGCTGGACGGCGACCTCGTCGACCAACCACGTCCCGGACGGCGCCTGGCGAACGGGGACGGGCATCTTCCCGTCCTTCACCCACCGCCAGGCGGTCTGGTAGCTCACGCCCTGCTGACGGGCCCACTCCGAAAGCTTCATGAGACCAGTTACTGAAACACACGACTAGGGATGACTATGAACGACTAGAAATTCTATAGCAGATATCACCCCCACGGCCGTGGTGAGCGATTGGCCGGCCGCTGCGGCGCCGATGCCCCGGCCGGACCCGGTGGATCTGTGTGGCGAGGACCTGTGGGAGGGCTGGACTGACCGGCTGCCTTTTGGCACCGTCGCGGCCGTGATGCCCGGCGCCCGGACCGTGCTGCGCCGCCTGGTCGAGCTGGGCGGCACGGCCACGTTCGGCGAAGTCCAGCAGTACTTCGCAGGCCATCCCACAACGCCGATCGAGCCGAAGACGATCGGAGGGGCCCTGACCAGCATCCGCGCCGTGCGGCGCAGGATCGGCCCGGACAACCGGACCAATCTGCTGGAGCGTGACGACCGCCGGCGCATCTATCGGATCGAGCCCGCTCTCCTGGAGGGCCTCAAGGCGGGCCTTCGACCTCGCTGAAGCCCGCCCCGACCTCCTGCGGCAGGAACCAGTCGGCTCGTGAACAGCGCGGGCTGCCGCCCGTTCAGGTGGAGCGGGCCGCACCTGGTAGATGGGGTGTCGCCGAGGTGATCCCAGCGGCCGCCAATAGTTGACGTGCCGTCATGAATGGACCGTGGCTGCACTCGCGTTGGCGTGCCGGTCCGGGAGTTTGGCTCAGCTCGGGGTCGAGTCCTTGGTCAGCGCGTCCATGAAGAGGTCGATGAGCGGGCGGGCTTGCTCTTTGGTGCCGTGCTGCACGGAATAGGCGATGCCACCCATGAGGAGGAGGACATTGTCTGGGGCGACGTCCGTTCGCAGGCTTCCGTCTCGGGCGCCGGCCGTGAGGAGGGTGGCGACGGCGTCGGTAAGGAGTGCGCGGCTGTCGGAGTAGGGATCGATGCCGGAGGCGATGACCGCGTTGAGGGCTTCGGACATTCCGCTCTTTGCCGTGGCGTAGTGGATGAAGTCTTCCATCCACATCCGGGTGGCGTCGGCGGCCGGGTGCTGGGTGAGAAGGTCGTTCACCTTCTCGCACACCTGGGTGAGTTGGCGGCGGTAGGCGGCGTCGATGAGCACTTCCCGAGTCGGGAAGTGCCGGTAGAGCGTGCCGACACCGACGCCCGCCTGCTTGGCGATGGCGGCAGGCGCGGTGTCCAGCCCCTGCTCGGCGAAAGCCTGCGCGGCGACCTCCAGCAGGCGCTCGCGGTTCTGCAGCGCGTCACTCCTGGTGCGGCGGGACGGGGTGGGCATGCGGGTTCCTTCGGTGTCGGTCTCCAGTTGCTTTCCGGAATCCGTTCCGCTTAACTTAACCGGAACAGGTTCCGCTATCACTCTACTTCAGGGGACTCCCATGCCCGCTCCCTCCGACAAGGCCTCACGTCACTGGTTCGTCACCGGAGCCTCCGGTGGGCTGGGCCGCCATCTCACCGAGCACGCCCTCCGGAACGGCGACCGCGTTACGGCGACGGTCCGCCGCCCGGCAGTTCTGGAAGACCTGCGCGAGACGTACGGCGACCGGCTGACCGTCGAGATCCTCGACCTCACGCGGCCGGCCGACGTGGACAAGGTGATCGGCAGGACTCTCCGGTCCGGGCCGGTGGACATCGTGGTCAACAACGCCGGATACGCGGTCGTCGGCGCCGCCGAGGAAATGACCGTCGAGCAGATCCGCGACCAGATCGAGGTCCTCCTGGTCGCTCCCATGCTGATCACCCGGGCTTTCCTGCAGCCGATGCGCGAGCAGGGCGGAGGCCGGATCATCCAGATCTCCAGCATGGGCGGTCAGATCGGCATCCCCACCCACAGCTCCTATCACGCGGGCAAGTGGGGGCTGGAGGGCTTCACCGAGAGCGTCAGCCGCGAAGTCTCCGACTTCAACATTCACCTCACCCTGGTCGAGCCCGGCGCCACCCGCACCGGCTTCGTCTCCGGCCTGCACTACACCACCGAAACGCCCGCCTACCGCGACAGCGCCGTCGGACAAACGCGGCGCGCGCTGGAGGCCACCGACGACAGCGCCCTCACCGGCGACCCGGTCAAGATCGCCGCCGCCATCTACGACACCACCCGCCACCCGAGCCCGCCCCTGCGCCTCACCCTCGGCTCCGACACCTATAGCGCAATCCACGCGGCACTCACCGAACGTCTCACCGCGCTCGAGACGCAGAAGGATCTCGCTGAATCTGTCGCCTTCACCCACTGATCCGCCCCACCGGCACGGCACGTCAGAAAATCTCGCCGCCACTACGGCATTGCGCATCTCCACAACTGCGACGTCCGGAAGTCCGGCACGTCGTCTCACCCAGCACCCCTACGCGAACGCATCAGACGTCGCCAGCAGATGAGTGCGCCTCCGAGAGTTCAGGCTGAAGATGCTCGGGGCTGCAGCGGAGATATGCCATGCCCCGAACGATCCGGAGCAGCGCGATCAGTTTCGGCTTGGTGACTTTTCTGAAGCAGCCCCGTGTGCGCCGGCCGGCGCACCGTGTGCAGTGCGCCTTTCGGTTCGCGGACGCCACCGGACTGCCATGGGGTGCCCCTGCTCGTGACGGCCCGTATGTCCCGCGAGCTGAGGGGCCGCATGATGCTCCGACCCGCCGGGTAACAAGGAGCTGCCCTTGGTCTCAATGGCCGGGTACCTGGGGGGAAGGGGAGCGTGGTGGCGGAGGACAACCCGCCGGACGGGTGGGGGCAGCCGGAACGGCGCGTGTGGGAAGCGTACCGGCGAGGAGAGTGGTGCGACGACGTACCCGAGGTTGGCGGGCGGATCCTGCGTCACCTCCTGATTGCCGCGCCCACACCACACCCCGGCTGCCAGGCCCGCCTGTGGCTGAGGGGCGCGCGTATCACCGGCGACCTGGATCTTGCCGAGGTCACGGCGGCTGGCTCGATCCGTCTGGAGGGGTGCCGCTTCGATCAGCCGGCCGTGCTCGACAGCGCGCGTCTCGGCTCCGCCCTCTCACTTGACTCCTGCACACTGCCCGGTCTCAGTATGGTCGGCGCCCATGTCGGCATGGAGTGCGAGATTACGGCTTGCACCGTTACCGGCACGGTGGATCTGCGCTCCCTCACGGTCGGAAACTGGCTCTCCCTGAAGGACTCCACGGTGCGCCCGCCTGCAGGTGAGACCGCGATAGACGCGCAGTCAATCGAAGTGGGCGAGGACTTCTGGGCCCCGGGCTTGGAATGCACGGGCAACATGTTTCTGAATAGCGCCCGGATACAGGATGTCCTGGCCTTCCGAGGCACCCGCATCCGCGACGGTGGCCTTCAAGCGCCCGAACTGACCGTGGGCGGCGGCGTGTACCTCGACTCCGGTTTCTTCAGCGCCGGACAGGTCAACCTCTATGGCGCCACCATCGGCGCTTCTGTGAGCCTGGCCGACTGCCAACTGGATGGTCCCGGCGCCGGTCGGGGTGCGTACGCCTTGCTCCTGCGGTGTGCCGAGATAGGCGGTGACATCCAGTCCGACCGCGGCTTGGAGGCGCGCGGGCCGGTCGATCTGCGGGACACGTCCGTGCGCGGCAGTGTCGTCCTCGGGGGCGCCCGCTTCGAGGTCCCGTCCGCCACGCCGCCTGCCCGCGCCGCGCTCGATGCCGCCCGGCTGCGCGTCGGCGGCGACGTCGACTGCCGGGGCGGCCTGGTTACGCACGGCCTGATCGACTTGTGTGATTCCCGCGTCGGCGGTTCCGTGCTGCTCGAGGGGGCCGAGCTGACCGCCCACGGCGACGAGCCGGCACTGCGCGCCAACGGAGCCGAGACGGGAGGAGTGTTCAACCTGTGCGACGGGTTCACCGCGCACGGCAGGATCTCGCTCAACAGCGTCACAGTACGCAGCCGCCTATGCTTCAACGACGCGACCCTGGATGGTCCGGTCGGCGAAGTGACCTTGTCCTGCCGCGGATCGTCGGCAGCTACCCTCTCCATGCACCTGCGCACGGCGCCGCCTGGCCTGGTCGACCTGCGGCAAAGCAGGTTCGGGCTGCTGCGGGACGCGCCCGGCACCTGGCCCACAGGGCTTGTCCTCGACGGAACCCTCTACGACAGCGTGCACCCCGCCCTCCCGGCCCGCGCCCGTCTGCCCTGGCTGGAACGGGACCCCGCCGGGTTCGTGCCCCAGCCGTACGAACAGCTCGCCGTTGCCTACCGCCGCCAGGGCCGGGCCGCTGATGCCCGAGCCGTGCTCGTCGCCGAACACCGCGGCCTGCGTCGCACGCTGTCGCCCCCTGCCAAGGCCTGGAGCCTGCTCCAGGACGCGACAGTGGGCTACGGCTACCGTCCGCTGCGCGCGGTGTGGCTGCTGCTGGCCCTGCTGACCGTCGGTACAACCCTGTTCACCCTCTGGCCGCCCATCACTGTCGGCGACGGCAAGGCGCCTCCGTTCCAACCGACGATCTACACAATCGATCTGCTTCTACCCCTCGTGGATCTGGGTCAGGAGCGCTTCTACTCCTCAACCGGCGCCCTGCAATGGGGCGCCGTCGCCCTGATCGGCCTGGGGTGGCTGCTGGTCACGACGGTCGCGGCGGGGGCGGGCCGGGTGCTGCGGCGGACGTAGGCACCCGGCGCCGGACCGGATCGACTCGAATCCCCATAGAGATACTGCTCGGACAGCAGCAGAGCACAACAAGTGTGGTCCTATCGCTGGTTCGGATGGATCACGGCAGGACAGCGGCCCTCAGTACGTTGGTTCAGGGCCCGAGTCAACTCGCGGTTGGCCGCGCGGGCTGCCTCCAGTTCATCGGCACGCTCACCGAGCCGACCTGGGATGTCGGCGAGGTTCAGGTCCAGCATCGTGATGCGTCGCTGAAGCTGGTCGATGTCGGCTGGCGCCCCCAGGCCGGCTCGGCCCCGGCGGCCTCCCCGAGGGCCTGGGAGAGGCGCTTCTCCAACTGCCGGACCCGCGCGGCAAGGTGGCATGCCCTGGTTCTAACGGAGTCGGGTTGCTGGACAATTGACGATCCAGCAGCCTTCGGAGGCCGCGATGCCCCGCAGCTATCCGCCCGAGTTCCGCCGCAAGGTCCTCGATCTCGTCGCATCCGGAAGGAAGGTCGCCGAGGTAGCCCAGCTCCTCGGCATCAGCGACCAGACGATCTACGTCTGGCGGAGCCAACACCTCATCGACACCGGACAGTTGCCCGGAATGCACAGCAGCGACTGTCCGAACTGGCAGCGGCCCGCAAGCGTATCGCCGAGCTGGAGGCCGGGTTGGCCATCCACCGGTGAGCTGCCGAACTGGTGGGTGAGGTGACGTCCCCAAAAGGCGGTTCGATGCCATCTGCGTGATGGCCCGAGAACACCTGCCAGTGCATCGCAGACGACTTCGCCCGCACCCGGGACAACAACACCGCTGACCGGACCGAGCCCCCACTGCCGTCGGCCCCCATTGATGATGCCGAAGCCCGCCTGGCCCACGTGGCCGTTCACCCGTGCCCACCAACGCCTCGATCTGGGAGGTCTGTCCTGGGTCCACGACCATCCCGACGGCCAGCCACGGCAAGCTCCCTGAAAGGCCGGCAGGAGCCGATTGGTCCGTGGGGGTGTTGCACGGTGACGCTCACCCGTTTGGGTTGCCTGTGCGTCACAACGGTGACTGTGCTGGCAGAGTTGTGCCGACCGGTGGCGCGCTCCGCCTGAGCGCGCAGCCGACTACCGTCGGCCTGTTCGGGGCGATCGCGGTCGTGGCCTGGGTGTTGTGGCGTGCCCGGGCGACCGGCCGGGCGTTCACCGCTGATGGCCGGGCTGCTCGTCGCGTACTCGCTCGCGGGCGCTGCGGCGTGTCCCGGCGAATGGCGTGCGGTCTGCGGTCCCGCGACGGGCCCTGTGCAGGACGGCTCGGACCACTGTGCGTGCCGGAGGACTGGGGCGAGGAAGGAGGCGCCCCGGCCTTGTCACCCGACGGCGCGTCGATCGCGTTCAGTCGCGGCTGCAACCGGGGCGGGTGCGTCAAGAACTGCAGTGAGGCCAGTGGGGCACGGTTGCCCCCGGCGGCATCCACGGGCGTGCCCCGTGTGGCTGCCTCACAGCGCGGCCTGGAGGTACGTCAGGACGGCGAGCACACGCCGGTGGTCGTTCGGCGACTGGTGCAGGTTCAGCTTCTGCAGGATCTGCCGGACATGCGCCTCCAGCGTCTTGGGGCTCATTGAGAGTTTTCCGGCGATGGCCGCGTTCGAACGCCCCTCGGCCATGAGCGCCAGCACCTCGAGTTCCCTGCCTGTCAGGCCCGCGAGGGGGCCGGGGTCGCGCGGCCGTCGCATCAGCGTCGTCACGATCGTGGGATCGATGACGCACTCACCCTCGACGACCCGGCGCAACGCGTCCACGAGCAGGGCGACATCCGACACGCGCTCTTTGAGGAGATACCCCAGGTGTTCGGGCGCATCGCTGAGCAGACGCATGGCGTAGTGCGCTTCCAGGTACTGCGACAGTACGAGTACGCCCATGGAAGGGGCCATGGACCGTATGTGGCGGGCCGCGACGAGCCCTTCGTCGGTGTACGTCGGCGGCATCTTGATGTCCACGATCACCGCGTCGGGCACTGTGGACTCCAGCTTTCGCATCAGCGTGGTGGTGTTGTCAGCGGTCGCCATCACCTCGCAGCCGGCCTCCGCGAGCAGCCGCGCCAGGCCGTCACGGATCAGCATCGAGTCATCCGCGATCACGATCTTCATCGGGCACCCCCCGTTCGCGGCCTTCATGCGGCTCCGCTGCCTTGGCCGCGATCCTGGCCACGAGCAGTGTCCCGCCTGCGGCGCCGCCGCCGACAGTGATGCTGCCACCCAGAGCCTCGATCCGGTCGGCGATCCCCCGCAGTCCCGAGCCCTTGGCGTCGGCACCGCCACGGCCGTCGTCCGCCACACGCACCACGATGTCGCCCGCCTCCGCGGCGACCTCCACACTCGCCCGTGTGGCCGCCGCGTGCTTGGCGATGTTCGTCAGCGCCTCCGCGCACACGAAGTACACCGCCGCCTCGACCGGTGGCGGCAGTCGGCCGACCGAGACCGTCACCGAGACCGGCAGTCCCGCCCGGCCGGCGAGCAGTGGCAGCGCGGCGCCCAGCCCGCCGGTGGTAAGGCTTTGCGGCCTGACTCCCTGGGCGAACTGGGCGAGTTCGTGCCTGGCAGCACTCATTTCGGCCAGCACCTTCCGCAGCGTGGTGCGCAGTTCCCCGTCCGCCTCGGGTTCGAGGCGGACGAGATGGTGCCCTGCCTGGGCGAGGTGGCGTTGCGCACCTGTGGCCAGCTCCGCCTCCAGTGTCCGCCGCTGGGCGTCCGCCGCCTCCACGATGCGACGGCGCGAGGTGGCGAGTTCGGCCATGCGGGCGCGGACCTCCGCCCTCATCCGCGCGTTGGTGACGGCGAGGCGCAGTGCGGCGATGGCCCCCTCGAGCAGAATGCGGTCGTCCTGCACCGCGGGGTCGTGGATGAGTACGGCGACGGGCTCGCCGTCGTTCTCGACAGCGGTCGTCACCCGGCCTGCGCCGTGCAGGTTCACGTCGAGCGGCCGGCCGGCCTCGTCGATGTAGGCATGCTGCCACGGCACCCAGTAGCCCAGCGTCAGACCGGGATCGCCCAGCGCCTTGGCCAGTTGGGCCTGGAGGCCCGCGGTGTCCGTGTGCCGCCCGAGCTGCGTGACGAGGTCGGAGATGGTGGCATCGCTCCAGCGCCCGTACAGCAGATCCACCGTCAGCCAGATCACCACCAGACACACGGCCGCGTCGTAGATCAGCAGGACATCGCGGTCCGCACCCCACGTCAGCAGCACATTGGCGCTGCCGAGGGCCAGCACGCCGGCGAAGACCAGGGCGGCGGCCAGCGCCGGCCGCCCTGCCCTGCGGGCGGGGCCTGACGTGCGGGCGAAGACGTCGAAAGCGGCCGCGACGACGAGAGCCGACAGTCCCGCGGTCGGCCACAGCGTCGGTACGAAGCCCTCCAAGCCGGCCGCCACATAGGCGGCGGCGACCACTACAGCGGTGGAGCGTCGATGCAGCCGCCCGGTCGGATAGGACAGATGCAGATGGACCAGGGGGCCCCGGTGGAGGAACACCAGGCCGGGGACGACGCTGCCCAGGAACCAGCACACCCCGGCCACCGCCATGAGCAGGCCGACACGGCTGCGGCGCCTGCCCGTCCAGGCCACCGCGCCCGACCCGAGCAGCACCGTACCGACGGCGGCGTCGGCCAGGTACAACACCCGATCCGGCATAGGGCGCTCACCCCGCCAGCGACAAGAGCGCGGTGCCCGACAGTCTGTCCTTGGGGATGAACCCGCGAGCGGCACAGCCATCGAGCCGGTCCGCGTACGCCGTGGCGTCGCGGCTGGAGGTCAGGACGACCGCGGGCCGCTCACGCCGACCCCGTTCGGTCAGGCGTGCACAGACCTCGAAGCCGTCGAGGTCCGGCAGCACGATGTCAAGCAACACGATGTGCGGGTTGAACCGCTCGACCGCGAGCATGGCCGACGCGCCGTCTGAGGCCTCTGCGACCACGTCGAACCCGTCCGCCTCCAACAGCGCCCTGGCGAAGGTACGGAAACCTGCGTGATCGTCCACGATCAGAAGCGTCGGGGCCACAGCCCGAGGGTGACAGCACGGACGGCGGCGGCGCATCAGGGCTGCCCCCGATGCGCCGCCGCGCCTCCCGCCGGGCCCGTTCAATGGGCCACCGCCGTCTTGACCCACGGCGGCTTGGAGCCGCCGAAGGTCACGGCATAGCCTCCGCAGTCCGTGCAGTCGCCGAGGTCGAAGTTGTCGAAGGTGAGCTCGTCTTTGTCGCGGCGGAAGGTGGCGTTGAACGTGACCAACCCGGCCAGATGGATGCGATCGCGGAACGTCTGGTAGGGCCACCGCTCGGTCTCGCCGTTCGGGTCGGTCTTGGTGAGGATGCCGTTCTCGAAGGCCAGGGTCCACGTGCCGTTCGGCGGACCCTCGGTCCAGGTCTCGTCCCCCGGCCAGCGCCGCCAGTCCCCGTCGGCCATGGTCCGCGTCCACGTCCCTTCGAGCGGACCGGCCGTGGTGGAGCTGGCGGGACATGAGGCGGTGTCAGGTCCCGCGCCTGTCGTCTTCTTGAGATACTGGATCTGCTCGAGCCAGTCCGCCGTGCGCTTGTCCCTGTGCAGCCTGGTGTATACCGGCTGCACGGCCGCTTCCATGGCCTTGAGGTCGGCGGGGGACGCCGAAGGGAACTTCATTCCCAACCTGCACAGGGTGGGCGCGGCCTCCCGGTCCTCGGCCCGGGACACGTCCACCGCCTGCGTGATCGTCTGCTCGAGAGCCTTGGTGAGGACGGCCCGCTGCTGCGCGGAGAGCCTGTGGCCGACGGCCTTGCCCATGACGACGACGAGGGGGCGCGGCCACAGATCGACGTTGCCGGTCACGTATTTGGCATCACGGTCGTGGTGTCGGCCGACGACCACGCCGAGCTGCATCTGAGCGCCGCCGTAGGAGCTGAGGTCGGTGTTCGCGGGTCCCGTGACGGGAGTTGCACCCAGGGCCCGCAGGCTTTCGTCCATCAGGGCCGAATCCTGACTGACGATCTTCTCGCCGTTGAGGGCGCTCGGGTTCACCAGGGGCTCGCGGGTACCCACCAAGCGCGTCAAGGGCCCAGGCAGCACGCCGATGCCCACGACACCGGCCTTGCGCACGCCGCCGAGCATCTTCGCCGGAATGCCGGCCTCGAAGACCTTCGCCTCGAGCTCGTAGCTGTCCACGAGCATGGGCGCCAACAGCGCCTGGAAGTCCGTGATGCCGACCCGGTCGAATGAGCGGGCTCCCACCCATGCCATGTCGGCCTTGCCCTTGCGGATGTCGTCGAGCGTCGCCGCCTCCGGGCGGGCCTCTCCTTCGCGCCATTCGTTCCGGAACTCGATCCTGATCGTCCCCTTGGACATCTGGTCGACACGCTTGACCCAGGCCACCAGCTGCGGGGGCTCAACGGCTCCGCCGGGGTTGGCGAGGGTGAGTACCGTGGCCTCGGCGCCGGCGTGTCCTCCGGCCCGGTCGGATGACGGAGTCGAGCAGCCCGCCGAGACCAGCAGAGCCCCGGCAACTGCCGTCGCGGCCGCACACGTTCCTGGTTTCCTTCGATGCACTGGGCACCTCCCATCGATGCCCACGACGCTAGGAAGGTCCCCCGAGCGGGACATCAGGGCTGTCCCCGCAACACACTACGGCCAGAATCAGGGACAGCCCTCTGTCCAAACAAGGCCTGTCCCGGGACCATCATGCAGATGAGCGATTCGCTCGCCGGAGAGACGCCGATGCCGATACGCCTGCTGCTGTTCGGGCTGGGAGCCGTACTCAGCCTCGTCACCGTGATGGTCGCCCGGTCGGAGCGGGGCTTCTCGACGGCGCTCACGACATCGCACGGCCTGACCGCCCTGCTGGGCGCCGGCTGGGTCCTGCTGATCGGCGCTCTCGCTCTCGGCCTGCGAACTTCCGGGAGACGGACGGGACTGCTGTTGTTCCTCACGGCATACGCCTGGTTCCTGCAGGAATGGGACAACCCGGGGACAACCTCGTCGGTCGCGTTCTCCCTCGGTCTCGCCCTGAACGCCGCCTGCCCGGCGGTGGTGGGGCACGTGGCGCTTGCCTACCCCAGCGGCCGCCTCGGGTCATGGTCCGCACGCGCGCTCGTGGCGGCGGGTTACGCGATCACTCTGGGCGTACAAGGGGTAGGCGCGGCCGCGTACTTCCGACCCCAGGCGCAAGGCTGCTCGCAGTGCCCACGCAACTGGTGGGCGCTCGCCGATGCCCCGGCTCGCGCGCAGAGCGTCGCATCGCTGGGCCTACAGGCGGGCACGGCCTGGCTGCTGGCGCTGACGGTGTTCCTCGCCTGCCGCCTGCTCACCACGAGCCCGGCCGCACGGCGGTCCACCGCCCTGCCGACGCTGTGCGCCCTCGGCTACTTCACGATTGTCGCCGTGTCATACGTCCGCAGCCTGGACCGGGGTTTCCTCGGCTCCGACGCGCGTGACGGCCGCCTGTGGCAGGCGCAGGCCGTGGTGCTGTGCCTGCTGGCGGCCGCGATGATCGCGGAGCTGGTTCGCGCCCGGCTGAGGCAGCGCGAACTGACCCGTCTTGTGATCGACCTGGGCGGTACGGCCACCGCGAGCAGGTTGCGCGACGCGATCGCCGAACGCCTCGGCGACCCGGACCTCCAGATCGCCTACCCGATCGGCGCCGACCACCGCCATGTCGACGCGGCGGCCGACCCGGTCGCCCTGCCCCCGCCGAACGGCCAAACTGCCACCGCGCTTCGCCGCGGCGACTCGTACATCGCCACCCTGATCCACCGGCCCGGCCTGCTGGACAGCCCGAGCGCGATCGACGACCTCCTGTCCGCCGTCCATCTGGCCCTGGAACACGAGCGTCTCCACGTCGAAGGTCTCGCCCAACTCGCCGCCCTGCGCGCCTCGGGCGCCCGCATCGTCGCCGCCGGCGACGAGGAACGCCGCCGCCTGGAACGAGACCTGCACGACGGCGCCCAGCAGCAGCTGGTGGGCCTGGCCCTGGGGCTGCGGCTGCTCCGGCTACGCGCCAAGTCCCCGGCACCCCGCCTGGACCAGGCCGAGGCGGCGCTCGGACAGGCCATCTCCGAGCTCAGACGGCTGGCGCGCGGACTCCACCCGGTCCTGCTGAAGGAGGCCGGCCTTGCCATCGCGCTCGAAGCACTGGGCCAGAGCCGAGATCTGCGCATCGAGGGCGTCCCGCGCGTGCGCTACCCCGACGTCCTTGAATCCACTGTCTACTTGGTCGTGGCCAGGATGAGCGAGAACAGTTCGACGAGGGTCTGTGTCGACACCTGCGACGGGCAACTGATCGCATCCGTGGCGGTGGCGGGAAGGAGGCCGGACCTCGCTGAACTGGCCGACCGGATCACCACGCTCGAAGGCGCGCTCAGTTTCCACACCGAGGATGGCACGACTCAGGTGACCGTCCGACTTCCACTCCGCAGTACGCGCCACGTCACGGTCGCCGAGCCTTAAAAGCTCCGCGGCTGGGGGCGGTGTAACCGGAACTCCCGCCCCCGGCGTGGGCCTCTTAATGTCGTACTCGGTCGGCCCGCGCGGCGCTCGCACGCCCGGCTCGCCGGGCTCCCGGGTCGTACGGTCCGCCGGGGCGATGGCCCACCGGGCGGCGAGCAGCTCTTGGACCGCGAACGCGGATGCGTCGTCGTCGGCGATCTCCGTCACGGCCAGCCCCGGTACTGCCATGTGTGCTTCGTTGATCGGCCTCATGCAGGCATGACGTGCCGGCGTCGGCAGAAGTTCTTTGACCTTGGCGCCTTTCACCCGGCTGAATGCGCCACTGGCCTGGGCGGCGGCTGTGATTGAGTCACCACGGTTGGCCGGTCTGAGCGTTGTATTTGGCCAGCTGGGTGACCCCCGCGGCGCGTACATGATCACGGCCGTGCCGGCGAGGCACTCAAGGGCGCCGATGATGTCGTTGCGGTCGGGGCGGTAGCCGTCGGCGACCGTGCCCGAAGACGCGGGCGGGGTTGGCAGTGATGACTGTGGTTCCTAGGCTCGGCAGCCATGACGGTTCTGATCACCGTGTGGGGAGCATCGCCCGGCGTGGGCAAGTCGACGCTCTGTGCCGGTCTGTCTCGATGGCTGGTCGATGCGGGTCTGCGGGTGGACCACTTCCGCGAGGAGGAGATCTTGACCAGGCCCCAGTTCGCCGCGGTGGCCGGGGAGTTCAAGGCGACCGGCGCCGTCGGCCTGGAGACGCTGATCGCAACAACTGCCGAGTTCGTTGATTCGGTTCTGGCGACCGGCGATGACGTGGTGATCGCGGACGCCCTGGTGCCGTTCGTGCCGACGCTGCTGGCCATGGGGCACGGCGAGGAGACGATCGATGCGTTCATGGCTGACCTCACGGAGGTGCTCGCGCCGGTCCGCCCGGTCATGGTCTTTCTCGATGGGAACGCCGAAGCTGCATTGTCCCGAGCCGCCAGGAGAGGAGGGGAGCAGTGGCTGGACCGGTATGTCGAAAAGCTTGCTCGCTCCGAGGTAGTCCCTCCAGTGGAGGACGTCGCGTCGGCGGTGACGTACCTGTTGCGCGAGCGTGCGGTGACGCTCGACACCGTCGGCCGGAGGAACTGGGGTCTCGTTGTGATCGAACTATCCGATGGAATGTCGCCTGATGAGGTGCTCCGGGTCGCGCAGCGGAGCCTGAGGTCGTGGGTGGGCAGGCCCGCCCCACCCGAATAGGACGAGCCTGGCACTGCGTATCTGCGGCACGGTGCCACGACCGTGACGATCTCTACGGCTGGAGTACGGGAAGCGATTGCTTCCTATTCCGGCTGTCGGTTGGGGGCGGCCGCACTCTTGAGGTACAGGATTCGTTCAGCCTGGTTCTGTGTGAGCTCTGCGGCCCGCGCGAACTCAGTACGCGCCTCGTCCTGTCGGCCCATCAGGGTCAGCAACTCTCCGCGCACGGCCGGGAGTTGCGGATAGTTTCGGAGTGCCCGCTCCTCGGTCAGCTCGTCGACGAGCCTCAGGCCGCGGTCCGGGCCGTCCGCCATGCCCACCGCGACGGCCCGGTTGAGCAGGATCACAGGAGTCGGCTGGAGGTAGGCCAGCACCTCGTACAAAGCGGCGATGCGCGGCCAGTCGGTTTCTTCCGCGGAAGGGCTTCGGGCATGGCATGCGGCGATCTCGGCCTGCAGCGTGCAGGGGCTGCCGCCCAGAGACTCGGCACGGTCGAGGGCCTCGAGACCACGGCGAATGAGGAGCCGGTCCCACCGTCGGCGGTCCTGGTCTCGGAGGAGTACTGGCTGTCCGGCGGCGTCGGTGCGCGCCGGCAGGCGGGAGGCGTGCAGCTCCATGAGAGCTACCAGGCCGTGCACCTCTGCCTCGTTCGGGAGCAGGGACGCGAGGATGCGTCCGAGGCGTAGCGCCTCCTGGCACAGCTCGGGGCGTGTCCAGCTCTCACCGCCTGTCGCGGAATAGCCCTCGTTGAAGATCAGGTAGATGACCCCCAGGACCGAGGAAAGCCGATCGGTCATGTCATCTGGCGTGGGCATCTCGAACCGGACGCCGGCGTCGGCCAGCGCGCGTTTGGCCCGCACGATGCGTTGTGCGGCGGTGGGCTCCGGGATCAGGAAGGCCCTCGCGATCTCTCCGGTGGTCAGTCCTCCCAGCAGCCGGAGGGTCAGCGCCGCCTGTGCCTCGGCGGACAGCACCGGATGCGCCGCGGTGAACATCAGGCGGAGCAGATCGTCGCCGATGTGGTCATCCAGTCCGGCGTCCAGGTCTGCCTGGGCGGATTGCTGCTGGATCTCGGCATCGCGGCCCAGCAGGTTGAGCTTGGTCCTGTACCGCTCCTGGCGCCGCAGCAGATCGATCGCGCGATGCTTCGCGGTCGCCATCAGCCACGGGCCGGGATCATCGGGTATGCCGGTTCTCGGCCATTGTTCGAGCGCGACCACCAGGGCGTCCTGAGCCAGTTCCTCGGCCAGGCCGACATCGCGTACGAGCCGGGCGAGTCCCGCGATCAGCCGGGCCGACTCGATGCGCCAGACCGCTTCCACGGCCCGACGGGTCGCGCGGAAGAAGTCCTCGGGATCGGTTGGACCGGTGGCTGCCATGCCGCCGATCCAACCATCCCCACGCTAGGCGGGCGAGGCGAAGTCCTCGGGTCCCATCACCTTCAGGATCTCAGCATCTCCTTCCCAGCCCGGCCACAGGTCCCGGTGCAGCTGCATGAACCGCGACGTCCACTCCACGACCTCCTCCTTGGTGCGTACCTCGTAGAGCGCGTAGCTGATGATCTCCTTCGCCTCGGCGAACGGGCCGTCGGTCACGGCCAGTTTCCCTTGCGACAGGCTGACGCGGGAGCCTGTCGCGCTCGGGGCCAGGCCTGCGGTGTCGAGCAGGCTGCCGGCGTTGGTTGCGTCCTCGCCGAGCTTCATGATCGCGGCCATCAGCTCGGGCGGGGGCGGGGTCGTGGGTCGGGCTGCCTTGAGCAGCGCCAGGTATCGCATGTTCGGACCTCTCTCGTGGATGGGAGCTATGAGCTATGCGGCCGATGGGCGTGTGGCGGCGCCGTAGAAGTGAATCGAGATCAGCGACAGCCACGTCCAGGCCAGCAGGATCGCCGCGGTGAACGTCAGGTTCGCCCAGACGCGTCCGCCACTGGCGGCCAGCGCCAGGAAGGCCGCCAGGAACACGACCGCCGTGGTACGCGAGGACATCGCCCATCCCCGCCGGTCAGCGTCTACAAAGCGACGTGCCAGTACGAAGCACGCCGTGACGAGACCGATGAAGCCGATGCCTGCCGACACGAAATGCAGCATGCCGTGCCAACTGGTGGAGGTGCCCTCCTCGGGCGTACCCGGGGGAAAGCCCTGCGCCGGATCTGCGCGGAAGACCCCGGCTCCCACCATGCTCAACCCATAGACCGACAGCAGCCGGTGAGCCCAGCTGCGGCCTCTGCCCTGGGCGAGCACGCGACGCAGGCCATCGGCACCGGCGATGACCAGGAAGCCGGTCGCGATCAGGTTGGTCATCTGGATCCAGCCCAGGCTGCCGTTGGCGAGCAGGCTCCAGGCGTGTCGTGTCAGGTCGAAGCCCTCCCGGGCCCCCGCCTGGGTCAGCGATATCACGACGTAGAACGGCCCGGCGATGACGCCACAGGCCAGCAGGCCCTTCTCCGTCCGCGTGGCCGGGTTGCGGACCCGGGTTGCGGCCTTCGCGGCCGTTGTCGCCGTATTCGTCTGGGACATCGTCCCTGTTCCCTTCGAACCCGAGGGCCGGCATTCCAGCCCTTCCTACTGGAGCTCGAACGGGAAGAGGAGGATTCGACATCGCCCACCAAGATTTTTTCGAACCGCGTCGATGTACCGCAGTCGCTGCGCAAGCGGGCCCTGATCGGGCTTGAGGCCGACGGAACGCGGCCAGGAAGGCTCGTCAGGCCATGACCGACCCGCCGTCGCACGCCGGTCGGAACGGGTACCTTCGGGCGACCGCCCCCGGGCAACACCGGCCGCTGGCCTCTCGCGCGCCACGCCGGGCAGACCAAGCTGCCCGAGCCTGTTGGTGTCGCAGGTTGCGGCGGGTATGGCGTGCCGACTGCGTTCGGCACAGACCACCCCGGACCCTATTGCTGTATCGCGCCACAGCCACACGCTGCCGTCCGCCGCGCCGACGGCGGCGGTTCGCCCGTCGCCGCTCAGCTCATCTCGTTGAGCTCGGCGAGGGCGTCTAGTAGCCGCTGTACCGCTGCTACTCGCGACCGGACGAGCTGGCGGATGGCCGAGGTGCGGCCCTTCTCGGCCGGCACGCCGAGTTTCCACAGCGCGTCTTGAGAACGTGATCAAGGTGGTGGCAGCCGTAGGCGCGGCGGGCATCGTTGCCGCGAAGGCCACGCCGCACGTCAAGAAGAGGTTCAACGACCTCAAGTCGAAGCTGAACCGCTAGTCGGAGGACACTGTAGAGGCCACCGCGCAATAAGCCAGCAGGATCGTCGCCAGCCGCAAACGGGGGTCTTCCGGCTGCCGTGCGCTGCGTTCGGGTGAAGGGGCCGGGGGGTTTCGGATTGTGTCAGGTGCGGGGGGTCAGCGGTCTGAGATACGACTCCATGTGTCGTTTGCCGCCGTGCTCGGCCCAGCCGAGCGGGGTGGCGTGATGGTGGGTGTCCTGGATCGTGGGGTCGGCGCCGAGTTCGATCAGCACACGGGCTGTCTCCACATCGTCGTTCCAGGCTGCCTCGTGCAGTGGGGTGGCACGGTGGCGGTGGTTGACGTCGAAGCCGAGCGCGGCGAGCAGCCGGACCGCCGCGGGGTTGCGGTGCTCGGCCGCATGGTTGATCAGCTCGGGGTGTCCGGCCAGCGCCCGTGCGAGGGCCTCGGGGCCCAAGGCGGCCACCGCCTCGTGATCGGCGCTCATGCAGGCCGCGGCGAACGCGTCCATCCCGTCCAGAGTTGCCGTCGCGCCTGCCGCGGCGAGGATCTCGGCGACCTCGGTGTGCCCGTGCAACAGTGCCAGCTCGTAGGGGGTGCGGCCGCCGTAGGCCGGATGCTCGCCACGGTCGTCCGGCTCGGCGCCGTGTGCCAGGAGCAGCCGGGCACGGCGCGGGCCGCCGCGCAGAGCGGCGGTGGCCAGCTCTTCGCGCAGCAGTTGGCGCGGGGACCGCAGGGCCGGGCCCAGCCGCGCCTGCCAGGGCCCGCCGTCGCCCTGTCCCAGGCCGTACTCCAGCAGCAGTTCGAGGTGGGCGGTGCCGGCCTCGCCGTCGGCGAACGAGCCGCCGAGGCCCAGGTTGTACAGCGTCTGGTGGTCGTTGGGATCGGCGCCGGCATCGAGCAGCAGTCGGGCCAGCTCCATGCCCCGGGGGTGACGCGCCTGGTGGCCCTCGCCGCCGCCGAAAGCGCCGGTGAGCGCGGTGAACGGCGGGGGTAGGCGGTCCCACAGAAAACCGGCGTTCGGATCGGCGCCGTGGCGCAGCAGCAGCCGGGCGGACGCCACGCTGTCACCGGGGGCCGCCAGGCGCGCATAGGTCAGATAGAGCAGCGGCTCCCAGCCGAAGGGTCCGCCCTGGGACCGGGCGAGGCCGGGGCTGGCGGCCAGCGCCGCGGCCAGCGGTTCGGCCGAGCCGGTGGCGGCCATCGTGAATACATCGGCGGTGGCCAGCTCGGGATGGCGGGTCAGCAGTTGGTCGGCCTCTCCGGTGCGGCCCGGGTAGTCGTCGCCGTAGGTGAGGCAGGCGAGCCGCAGGAACTCCCGTGGAAGGTCGTCACCGGGCGGGACTTGGTGAGGCGAGCGGGAGAAGCGTTCCACGATGTCGAGGTGCTGCTTCAGCCGGGGCCAGCTGGCGAAGCCGTACATGCGCGCGGTGACCAGTTGCGCGTCGGACAGCTTCAGCGCCGCGGGCGGTCGCGGATGGAATTCCGCGACCAGCGCGAGCGCGCTCGGAATCCCCGCCCGCACATGTTGCAGCAACACCTTGGCCTGCTTGCGCAGACGCTCCAGGCTGGGCTGATCGGGCAGTCGGTGAACGGGCACGAGGGCCTCCCTTCCGTATCTGCCTGGTGTCCGCTTGATCAGGCCGGAAAAGAGGATGGCTGCGCAGAGCTACGAGCATCAGGTGGGCTTCGCCCTTTCCGCGGACCGGTCGCGCCCTGAGCGCGCACTGGTCAGCCTACGCCGTCAGGCGCCGAATGCTCGGCCGGTCCGACGTCTCGCATGAGGAGGCGTGCGTAGGCGGAGACGAAAGCTGCGCCACTTCGTGCATCACCGCAGTCAAAGGCTTGTTGTCAGTGATGACGACGACCTCTCGGACGGGATCCAGAAGCGCTCCGGTGTCGCCGGCGCTCCGCTCGGCCGTCGACGCGGTCGTCCGACAAATTCGCTACCCGGCGGCCGGAGCGCCGTGATACACAACCGACGTGCAAAAAATCTTGGAGTTCCCCGAGGTCCTGCGGCTGATCGAAGACCGCTCGGCCGCGTTCCGCGCCGCGATCGCGTCCGCCCCCGACCTTGGCGTCCAGGTCCCGACCTGCCCGGACTGGACGCTGCGCGAACTGGCGCAGCACCTCGGCGACGGCCGCCGCCGCCAGGCCGCCATCGTCGCGGCGGGCCCGGGCGCTGAGCCCCCGGCGAGGACGGACCCCAAGGGCGCCCCGACCGCGCCCCGCGACCGCGAAGCCCTGGACGCCTGGCTCGCCGAGTCGACCGAGCTCATGCTCGACGCGATGCGCGAGGCCGGCCCGGACCGCGGCTGCTGGACCTGGTGGGGCCGCTCGCAGGCCCCGGAGACCAGCGGAGCCGTGGCCCGGCACCAGATCCAGGAGATCGCCGTCCACACCTACGACGCCCAGCTCACCCAGGGGGCCGCCCAGCCGCTGCCGACGGACGTCGCGGTCGAGGGCGTCGACGAGTTCCTGACGACCGTCTCGGCGACGACCGTCCCCTGGCCGTTCAAGCCGGCGATCATCGACCTGCTCACGACCGAGGGCCGCTCCTGGCGCCTGACCCTCAACGCCGACGGTGTCCGCTGCGACGATCTCGCCGCCGACGCGGAGCCGGGCGACATGGCGATGCGAGGCGCAGCGAGCGAACTGGTCCTCTACTTCTACGAGCGCGTCCCGCTCGACGGCCTGGAGACCACCGGCGACACCGAGCCGATGGAGCAGCTCGCAGGCTGGGACCCGAACGCGTAAAACGCGCACTTGTGACGCATCTGTCGGTCGTGCGCGCGCTCCTGCGGGCGCCAATGGGCCGGGGTTGCGGACATCGCGCGGCTGCGGGCAGGCTGCGGGCCTGCTGTTCAAGGGTGAAAGGCAGACGCGTTGCGGAATGTTGCGCTCGAAGGCCTCGAACAAGTCGGCGAACGCGCGGCCGTAGCCGGCCAGCGCCGGAGCGGGAAAGATCATCGCGTCCCATGCCGGGTAGACGAGGCGGTCGTCCGCCACATCATGCTGGTCAACGACCTGTTCTCACTGCGCACCGAAGCCTTCGGCGGTGAAGTCTTCAACGCGGTCATGATCATATGACGATTGATCACATCCGCCGCGGGACTGGTTCACCGGGTCGGCATACCTCCGTGCGGGCTGTTGACCACCAAGGGCAGTGATCCTGCCACCAGGTAGGGATGCTCGGGGAAGTAGTCGATGTGGAGGTGACCGCCGCCCTCGGCGGTGGCCATGGCCTGGAGATTTCCGGCCAGGACAGCCCTGGCGTCGGGATCGCCGCTGATCACAAGGGTCTGCCGCTGGGCGTCAAGAACGATGCGGACACCGGAGCCGGGTGCCTTCCTGACTTCGACCCCCGCCAGGGTGTTGCCGTCAAGCGAAGACGCAGACGCGGAGCTGAAGAACCCTTCACCCTCGGCTATCGCCCCTGCCAAGCAGGCCAGTTCTGTCGCCGTCGCGGTGAGATGTACTTCGCCGTAGACGGGGTCGGACTCGAGCCTCACGGGCGTGGCTCCTTCAAGGTCGGCCTCCATGATGCGTGCGAAGATCGCTCACCACTCACCCAGGTACATCGGAGCAACTCGTATTGCTGGAGGTGTCGGCCAATTGCTCATGGTAGTGCTTGAGGGCGTCACGGGCCGCGAGGACGTCGGCCGGGGACACCGGCGCGGTGGTCGAGGCACTCCGTACGGGCATGCAATGGCACGTTGCGGCGTCCTGCGCGACTGCCGGCGCTACAGCGACGCGAAGAGCGGGACGTCGGTGGGGGCGAGGTCGGTGCGGATGTGCACCAGCCGGACAGCGTGGCGCCACCGGCCGGCACCATCGCGGGCGACGTCGACCTCGGCCACCATGCCCGGACGACCGACGCTGCGGCGGCGAGGGTGGTCGCCGTCTGCACCGACCTCACCCGCTGTACTGCGTCGGACGCGGTGGCAGACCCCGGGGGATCAGCCAGGGCGTGGGCGAACGTTTTTCCTCCCGTGGCCGCTGGTGGGCTTGCGTATCAGACTCCTGGGGACGCTCGCACCATATGCAGCTGCCTTCTGTATGAATCCCCGGGGCCGGTCTGGGTTTTCGTTCGCAGGCCCGTCGCCGGGGCCCGCGGTCGGGTTGTTGCCGAAGGCTTTCATGCCAGGCTCAACGACCCAACCGGGATTGGGCTTTCGCACTGTCACCTGTTCGGCGGTCCGGTCGAACGCGGACGGACCGGCCAGCGCTGGAGGGTGGCATTGACGGTGGCGGGAAGGGCGCTGAGCTGGTCGATGGCGTCGCGGTCTTAGGGGCCTTGTTCCGCCTGGTCAGCCAGGTCGGACGAGGGCCCCTGGTGGTGCAGCAGGTCTGATCCATCGGGCTGGATCAGCGGCTGTTCAGGGCCGGTTGGAGGGGCCCTTCGACGGCTTGGCCTCGGCGCTCGGCTTGCCTTGACCCTTCCCGCTCTTTTCTGCCTTTTCTGCCTTCTCGGTCTTGTTCGTCTTCGTCGGCGCCGGGGTGGCCTCGTTCGCCGGTCCCGTCAACTGGGCGCAGTAGGCCGCGACGTGTTGTTCGCCGCCCGCGGCCTGGACGAGGCGCTGCCATGCAGTGGCGTTCAGGGCGTGGCCACGGCCCTTGACCTTCTCGTAGGACCGGCAATGCTTCTCAACGGCCTTCGCTTTCCCGGGGTATGAGGGAGAGGCGGGGGGTGCCGTGCCGGACCCGGTGGAAGGAGCATCCTGTTCGCCGGGCGCGGGGGGCGTGGGAGTGGGCGTGGACGGCCGTGACGTGCTGTGGCCGGCGCCGGCTTCGGGAGCCTGCCGCTGGCCGCTGTCCACCACGCCGATGGAGGCGAAGGCGATGCCGCCCAGCAGTGTGCTCGACACGAGGGTGAGTGCCCCGCCGCGCGCCCAGCGTTGCTTGCGGGTCCTTGGGCGCCAGTCGTCCCGGCGCCGGGTGCGCGGGGCCGCGTCGCTTGATGTGCGTGCGCTGCGGAAAGCGGCAAGGGCGGCCTGCTCCGCACTGTCGTTCACGGGCTGCCGCAGTGCCTCACCGATCCGTTCAGCCGTACGGTCCAGGCCGGACGCGTCGCCACGTTCAGCCGTGGGGCCGAGGCGTGGTGCGGCCCCGGGCTGGTGGGCCTCGCCGCTCAACCGTTCGTCTCCGTTTCGAGGGGTGTTCATCTCGGTTCCCCCAGTGTCCGCGCGACATCCTGGGTCACTTCGTCGGGGCCGAGCAGGCGGGCCAGGCTCCTCACTCCACGGCGGGCCAGCACGCGTACGACGGCTGTGGGTCTGCCCATCACCCGGGCAGCCGCGCGCTCGTCCAGGCGCACGACATACCGGAGAAGGACCGACTCGGCCTGGGCGCGGGGGAGGCGGGCGACCAGGGCCTGGGCCGTCTGGGCCGACAGCGTAGCTCCGGGCAGGGCAGGGGCGTTGCGGTCCACACGCAGCGGCGTCGAAGGGCTTCCCGGCGAGCGGGACGGTGCACCACGACGTCGGAGGCGGCGCGCGTGGCGCCGGGCGATGCGCGCCGTCCAGCCGCGGAATCCCTGCCCGTCGCCACGGAACCGGGGCAACTCGCGGGCGATCTCCCGCCAGGCAGCGGCGGCGACGTCCTCGGCTCGCTCACCCGACATCCCGCGCAGGTAGCCGAGCAGGCCCGGCTGGACCAATCGGTACAGCACCGCGAACGCGGCCTCGTCACCGTCCTGGGCCCGGGCAACCGCCGCGCCCAGCGCCAGATCGTCGGCCGGCACGCGCTGCGCGTGCCCTCCCTTTCCCACCGATCCGTCCCCCCACTGGCCGAGCAACGCCCCGGAGCGTACGACACGTCACACCGGCCTCCCAAATAGTCGGTGGCCACTCCACATATCCAGCACACGTAAGCACGCTCGTGCCCGCGTGCCGCAAGTGGGTAGGCCCCGGGCCTCCCTTGCGGTCGCTTCCGCGGCGCACGAACCGAGCAACAAGGGGACATGTCCGGCGCTGTCCTTCATCTGCTCGGCTGCGACCTCCTGCTGACGGATTCCCTCGAGCGTGTTCGCCACTGTGCCCGCCGGAACGGTCGGCCGGACCGCTCCCGTATCCCTGAGCGTGATCGGCGACGACTGGCGCTGGATCGCACGACCCGCTGTTCACCCAGCTCCTGGGCTGTCCGGTGGCCGATACCGGATTCCGGCCCGCCCGGCACTGCCCTGCGGGCGACCCGTGACCAAGTGGTGATGGCAACAAGTACGTGCCTTCATAAAGGTGCCGGTATCGCGATCATCTCCGTCCACCCGTGACACTCCTGACGTGCGGCACTCTCTTGAGAGTGACCCCGGGCGGGGTCATGGCGTCGATCCTCCGGGGGGAGGTATGCAGGCGCCGCTCTGCAGGGGCAGGCTCGGTTTCCCCCCCCGTGACCGGGTCTGCCCGTGCCCGCCCAGCACCGCTCACCCACTGTTCAGCCCTGATCTTCACGCCGTGTGCGCTGAGCGCCTGCGCCGGTGCTGGCGTCGAGAGTGGTGGGGCGTCAGGGTGTGACGGCTCTGTGCTCCAGCGCGCTGGGTCACGTCCGCTGTAGGGGGTGGGCCCAGGACTCAGGGGTCCCGTGGTACCCGCTCGCCCCCTTTTCTTCGAGTGGGTGCTCGCGCAATGAGAGGCAGGCAGGCGCGTCCCCCGTCGTCTGCCTGCCCCATGCGTGCTCGCGAGAGGCCTCCGGTCCGAAAGGGTGCGCACTGGCTGGGGGTTCGCGGCCTGAATGATCACAACCCGTGAGAGTCAGGGCTGGGGGACATGCGAGCATCATGGTGATCGGGGTGGGTGTGCAGGGTCTGCTGGAGGACCGCTATCAGTTGGAGGAGCTGCTGGGACGCGGCGCGATGGGCGAGGTGTGGCGGGCCTCCGACCAGGTCCTCGGGCGTCCTGTGGCGGTCAAACTGCTGCGTGCCGAAGAGGCAGCGGACGCCGAGCGATTCCGCCTGGAGGCGCAGACCGCGGCCCGGCTCAACCACCCCAACGTCGTGGGCATGTACGACTTCGGCTCGCACCATGACCAGCTGTACTTGGTCATGGAGCTCATCGACGGCTGGAGCCTGGCCCAGGAGCGCTCCCTGCGCGGCGCCCTGGCCCTGGCGGAAGCGGCAGCCATTACAGCCCAGGCGGCCGCCGGCCTCTCAGCCGCGCACCAGCAGGGAGTGATCCACCGGGACGTCAAGCCCGCCAACGTGATGCTGACCGCCGACCGCACGGTGAAGATCGCCGACTTCGGGATCGCGCGCTTCGCCGACAATGCCGCCAGCACCTTGACCGCCACCGGCAAGATCCTCGGTACTGCCGACTACCTGGCTCCCGAACGTGCTCTGGGCCGTCCCGCGCAGCCCGCCTCCGACCTCTACTCCCTGGGCTGCGTGCTGTACGAACTGCTCACCGGGCGGCCTCCGTTCCACGGAGCCACCTCGCTGGCCGTGGTGCAGCAGAGGAGGCGGCCGAATGGCTCGCCGCGCAGCATGCGACGCCGCGACCGCCCGAGCCGGACGGGACCGCCCTCCTGCCTGCCCCGGCGAATCCGGCACCTCCGGAGCCGCATACCGGTGAGTCCCGCACTGCCACGCACTCCCGCCCCCGCAACCGCCGCAAACTGGCGTCCAAAGCCGTTCTCTGCGGGGCCGGCATCGCGCTGTTTGCTGGAGCCGCAGCCCTCGGAGCATCGCTGAACTCCGGCGACGACGCACCCAGCTCACCCTCTTCGCCCACCCCGGCAGTCCTCACATCGGCACCGGCGACACCGGCCCCGAAACCTCCGTCTGCCCCGGTGGTCACCACGGCGCCGCCTGCGCAGCAGGACCATGACCAAGAGAGCGACGAGCGCTCGGGTAAGCACAACAAGGAGGGCAAGGGAGAGCACTCCGACGACTGAGCCGATGCCCGGGCACCCGAAGCAGGCCCTGTATCGGCCAGCTTCCACGAACCCTCGGCCCCTCGGCCCTCAATGTTTGCGGGTGCCGTCAGAGCGGGTCAACGGCCGAGGCCGGGATGAACGCGATCAGCTCGATGGCGCGCGCCGTGGGCAACGGCAGGGCTCCGCGGCACTTCGTCCGTGACCGGGATGAGCCCGGCTGTCCGGGAGTTGTAGCCGCTGACGAGCCCGAATGAGAGAGCGGAGAGCACCGCCGCCCCACCTCCCGAGCTGGCTCCTGGAGGATTGCGGGTGCCGCAGTCATCCCCGAGTAGGTTGCGGCACCGTCCTGGCCAGCCAACTTCCCGCGTGCCGAGGCCTGCGCCTGACGGCACACGTGACGACGTCACGAAGACTGATCCACTCTCTACAGCGTCGGCAGTGTCACACCGGCGCTGAGGTGTCAGCGGTCCGTACGTCTTCGTTCAGGTGATCTGCGGGGGAGGGACACGGCGTGCAGGCCCTGGGAAAGCGCCTCGTCGGCGGTCAGGGCGGGGTCGGCGTGGCCTCGGTGAGCGAAGTGTTCGGCTGCGGCATTGTGGAAGTGATCGAGGCAGAGCATGCGCCGTGTTTCGGTGCCGGTGTCGCATGCGATGTCGCCGGGTGGGAGGTCCTCTTCGCAGCGGACGCAGGGTTTGCCGAGTAGGTACAGGATCTCGATCATGATCGTTTTCTCTGCCTTGTGGAGGTGCAGCAGTGACCACGGTCGTCGTGGCTGTTCCTCCCGTCGGTGATGAGCCGCTGGCGCCTTTCGTGGTGGAGCGAGGCCGGCGGCCCTGGCACCAGGCCCGTCCCGCAGCGTCAGCCGTGAAGGGACGAGGCTCACCCGTTCGTGGGTTGATCGGCTGCGGCTTTGAATGCTTCCGCGGTGCTGCCTTCGGCGTGCTGTCCTGGGGTGTCGACGAAGCTGTAGGGCGGCAGCGGGCCGTTGACGCGGAGCTCCAGGTGCGGGTGCTGCCGGCGGAGTTGATCGACCGCGGCCAAGAACTGTTCTGCTGAGCTGCGGTCGATGAGGAAGGAGAGGTTGGCCAGCCAGCCGGTGCTCGGCGGGCCGGCGCTGACCGCCTCAGCCGCCGTCCCCAGCTCCTGCTGGAGCAGCTGGGCATCTGCTGCTTCGCGCGCCTGAAGCGCGGCAGCGACCATCTCCCCGAGACGGACCTTGTCCTCATGGGCGCCGCCACCGGCTTCCCGGTTCGCTTTCGCCAGCGACCGGATCTCGTCGTTGTCCGCCACCACCAGGCGCAGCACAGCCTCTTCGTCGTGGCTGGCCTTGAGGTTGTACTCCGTCTTGCCGTCCAGCAACCGCAGCCGCTCCAGCAGGTGGTCCGCACGCTCGGCGAGCACGGTAAGTCACCGTCGAGTCGTCCGGCGCGATGCTTGCGAACCGTATCGGCAGGACCACGCCGCCTTCTCCGGCTGCGTCCAGCACTCGCTGGTGGGCCAGCAGGTCACGCCGCTTGGGCCGCAGCTCCTCGGGGGCGTCACTGACGATCGCGGCCAGCTCGCCCTGGCGCAGGACACGCACCGGACGCGGCGGATCACCAACGCCGTCCACGTCCTCGGGGAGAGAGGGGTGCGAGGTGTGGGTGATCCCGTAGACGTAGGTGCTCATCGCTCTTCCTCCCGGCGGCGCGAGGGCCGGGCGCCCTGCTTCTGGCGCCCCTCATCACGGGCCTGCTGGAAGGCGTCGGAGATCGTCTCGGCGGCGCCGGACAGTGCTCCCCTGGTCTTGCCGCTGGCGCCGGATTCGGTGAGCTTTCCCGGCAGTTCGGTCAGGCCGGCCGGCTTGCGGGGACCCGCCTCCAGGTCGAGGCGGTTGCACGCCTCGGCGAAGCGCAGATAGGTGTCGACGCTGGCCACCACGACCCGTACGTCGATCTTGAGTATCTCGATGCCGACCAGGGAGACCCGCACGAACGCGTCGATCACCAGCCCCCGGTCGAGGACGAGCTCCAGGACGTCGTAGAGACCACTCGAGCCTCCGCCGCCGCCCTGCTGCGTTGCCACGCTCATCACGACCAGCCCCTTGCCATCTCTGGGGTCCCGCCTGCGCGGGCCCTGTCCACGCCCGCACCGCAGTTCCCGCTACGGGAGCTCGATTCTCAGCAGCGAGGCAGGCCTCCCGAGGCGAGTAGCCCCCACTATTACGGCCAAACAAATGTACGAGCGGCCGTGGCGCCGACCCCGGGCTCGGCCCGCACGGCGATCAGCCCCGACCACGGCTGGTCAGCACCTCTTCGATGCCTTCCATGCCGAGGCCGCCCACGACAGCCACTTGCGCACCGTGTCCGGGTTCGTGGCCGACGGGTACAGCGTCCACGGCGCCGACAGGTGCCGGGCGGCGAACACCGACTCCAGCGCGGCCTGGCTCCGCCGGTACGGCCAGACGCTGGTGTCGGTCCCGGACAGCCGCAGCAGGTCGAAGGCGACGAAGTGCGCGGGCCACTCGCCCGCGGCCCGGCCATGTCGGTGCCGCGTCGCTGGAGCCGGTTCTGCGGCCGCTCATGAAGGCGAGGCGCCGCGCGGGGAGTGAACGATCAGCGTTACCTCACCCTGTCGTCCGCTGGCTGCCCGATGATGGAGGGTTGGTGGGAAAATGAGGAGATCGCGCGCGGCATGCAGCAGTCGGCAGCAGCGCTTGTACGCGCACCGTCGGCGCTTCGGCTTGGCGAGCGACATCGCAGGCACATCCGGTGCCCAGCGCCGGCGGAGGCATAATTGGTGCGCAACTACTGCACAGCGCTGTGACCTGCTGTGGTCGGGCCGGTGGTGGGGGTCGGGTGAGCGGGTCAGGCGCATCCCCCGTCGCCTGCCCGCCCCGGCCCAGCCCCGGCCGGATGATCAGGCGGATCCGGTGGGTTCGGCCAGTCCAGCGCCGCGCCGCAGTGGGGCGCCCGGAAACCTCTCAGCGCCTTGCTGCAGGAGCCCTTTCACCAGAGGCCGCGATCGCCGGTAGTACAGCGCGTCGGGGATGACGGGCCTCGCGGTTCCCGAGGGGGTGGTAGACCTCGGGGATCCAGTCCAGGGGCCGGCACAGGTCGCCGGCGGGCGTCCTGGAGGAAGGCGAGCGCGGTCTCGGTCACCGTCAGCCCGTGGCCGACCCGCAGCCGCACGGCGGTCGGATCGGCCACGGTCTTGGGCGGCCGCCGCCCCCGAGCTCCGGCCACTCGCCGGCGACCTGCACGCCGTACTGGGTGGGAACCCACACCCGGGTCCGCCCGGCCTGCGGCAGGGTGACGCGGTCGACCAGTCCGTCATGACTGCGCAGTTTCGCCAGTCGGCGTCTCGTCTGCTCGATGCGCACCCCCGGGGCGGTCACCAGGTCATCTGTTCAGTGGTGGCCATCCGGTACTGCGCGAGCACTGCCAGCGCCAGCCGGTCCCCCCACGTCCACATCGGTCATCACGGCCGCTCCCGCTTCGTACGTGCGGCGCCGTTCCTGCCCGGCGCCGCGCGTACCACTGGGCGCAGCAGCCGGCCCCGACCATGAAGGCCCGACCACGGTCACGATGCGACAACTTCACTCCGACCGGAGCGACAACCCCGCCGACAGCCGCTCGTCTGCAGGAGCCTCCATCAGACCCGGAGCGGTTCACCCGCCGCGCTCCCGGGACTGTTGGCCAGGGCGACCAGCGCTCGCAGGTCGCCCTGTGCTGCAGGTTCCGGAAGCCCGCAGCACTCCAGTTTCTCTGGCTATTTCTTGACTGCTTCCATGACATCCATGGTGGGCAATATTGCCCAGTTGCATCTCTCTTTGCGCGTCTTTTGGGTGCATGCCATAGATTATTTGCTTACATGATCATTAAGATTTCTCCAATCGGACATATTTTGCCACTTGGTGAAAAAAGTCCAATAATTTGGGGGGTTCTATGCTGCATGCCAGACGCACCAGCCACAGACGTTTGTCCCTAGCCGTCGTGTTCTTCACGGTGCTCGCTTTGTTCGGTCTGGCTGGCATCACCCAGGCCGGTGCCACCACCACTGCGAGCGGTGACTTCACCGCTGTCTCGCCCTCCGCGAAAATCGTCGACACGCGGTCGGCTCTCGGCGTCAGCGCCGCGCTCGGCGCGGCTTCCACCAACTCATTCCAGGTATTGGGGCAGGGCGGCGTTCCCAGTTCCGGGGTGTCGGCCGTGTCGCTGGACATCACCGCGGCCAACGCCACCTCGTCCGGCAGCTACCTGGAGCTGTGGCCCGACGGCACCACCAGGCCCTACCCGGCATCCGTGATCGACTTCTCCAGCAGCGCGGACGCAAGCAACTCGGCGATCATCGCGGTGGGTTCGGACGGGAAGATCGACGTCTACAACTCCAGCGGCACCGCCGACCTCATCGTGAACGTCAACGGATACTTCACCTCCGACGGCGGCGCTACCTCTCCGGGCGGGTACGTTCCGGTCACGCAGTCGCGCCTCGTCGACACCCGGAACGGCACCGGCGCCCCGCAGGCGGAGATCGCGCCCGGCGGGACGCTGAACGTCCAGATCGATGGTGTGGACGGCATCACCGGCGAGGGCTCGGTCTACGCCAACGTCACCGTTCCCTCCGCCGGCAGTGCCGGTTCCCTCTATGCCTACGCCACCGGAGGAGCGGCGGGGCAGCCGGTCGTTGACTACAAGAGCGTCACCACGTCACAGGGGGCGGTGATCCCGGTAGGCACGGGCGGGCAGATCACGCTGAAGAACGGGTCGTCCACCCAGTCAGTCGACGTGGTCCTCGATGTCTACGGCTATTTCACGCAAGCATCCTCCGGTGGCGGGGTCTTTACCGCTGCCCAGGACCGGCTGCTCGACACCCGCACCTCCACTGCCATCCCGGCCGACAGCAGCGTCAGCGTGACGGTGGCCGGCAACGACGGTATCCCCACGTCCTTCGGCGCGGCTGTACTCAACCTGACCACGACCGGACAGCAGAACTCCGGCTATCTACGCGTGTGGCCAACCGGGCAGCCGATGCCGTCCACCACGTCGGTGGACAACTTCCAGGCGAACACCTCCACCGCCGACCTGGTGATCGCCCAGCCCGGCGACCAGGGCGCGGTGAGCATCTACAACGCCAGCAGTGGCACCATCCAGCTCATCGTCGACCTGCAAGGCTGGTTCTCCATTGACGGCAACGACGACAGCGGCACCCTGACGACGCTACCGCCGGTTGATCCCCCGGAGACGGACCTGACGGATGCGCCCACGGACCCTGCGGCTGCCACCTCCGAGCCGGCCGCCGCTACGGACTCGCCGAGCAGCGGCATCGCGCCCGCCGGTGTGTACTGCGACCCGGGAGGCGTCTACAAACCCACTTCCCTCGGGGGCAGATACATCCGCGCTATCGGCCCCTACCAGTCCAACTACAACGGCACCAGCAATACGGAGAGCACCACGTTCACTGCTGAGGCGTCGGGGACCGTCGGCATCACCTTGAGCGGATCGCTAAAGGTCTCACTCAATGAGCTCGTTTCGCGTCAAGAAGTCACCTACGGCATCAATTTGTCAGCATCGCTGACCGCAAAACTGGGTAACTCGGTAACCGCAAAAATCCCACCACATACGACCGTCAGTGCCAAGTACGGTGTGTGGCGGCGACGTATCACAGGTACCAGCTTCACGCTGTACAGCAACTGTGTGCACTCCACTTCTTCAACAATCGTCTCCTACACGCCTTACACCGTCGGCTGGTACACATGGCAAAGCTGAGGAGAGCCTGTACGGCAGTGACGATCGCCCTGGCAGCGAGCGTTCCGCTCATCGCGGGCTGTACAGCGCACAACAGCCAGCGTTCACCGCACCAAACCCCAGATGCCTCCGCGACCCAGGCCAATGCCTCTCCTGTCATTGATCTGACGAAAACGCCGCCGGACATCTCCGGCTCTGCCAAAGCTCTCGTTCGCCTGGCGGACAGGACAGGCTCAGAGGAAGCGGCCATGATCCAGAGCATCAAGGCCGGGACGGTTGCTGTGGCGACGGAATGCAGCGGTGAAGGCAAGACGAGCATAAACATCGGGAAATTGGCCACCTACACCATCCCCTGCACGGCCACACCCTCGACGACTTACAACGAGATCGGGTTGGGCAGCAACAAGAAACACGTCAAGATCACGATCACGGCCAGCGCCGGAGTCCGCTGGGGCTTGTCAGTCGGCTGGCGTCCGGGAAATCAGCACCCGTCCTGACGCTTGCAGGATGAGGCTAGCGACGCCCCCGGACCGCCACAGAGGGCTTCCGTGGCGGTCCGGGGTATCGCTAGCTGGCCAGCCATGCTCGTGGTGGTGCTTGAGCGCGTCACCGGCCGCGAGCACGTCTGGGCCAGTGCCTCGACCAGTACCTTGATCAGATCGATCACGAACCCCCGCTAGCCTGCATCAGTCAACCGCCGCCACCCTGGCCCCACATCCGGCACTGGTTCCCGCCAGCACGCGCCCGGACTACCCCCTCCTCAGCGGCACCCCTGCGAGCGGGCCCGCGGGTGGTTACCGCGGTCGGCACAGGTCGCTGAGGTGGCGCGCGTCCTGGAGGAAGGCGAGCGCGGTCTCGGTCACCGTCAGCCCGTGGCCGACCGCAGCCGCACGGCGGTCGGATCGGCCACGGTCTTCGGCGGCTGCCGCCCCCGCAGCTCCGGCCACTCCCCGGCGATCTGCACCCCGTACCGGGTGGGGAACCAGACCCGGGTCCGCCCGGCCTGCGGCAGCGTGACCCGGTCGACCAGCCCTACGCCGTCTGGCAGGCCCTCGGTCCTGACCCGCTGCCGCAGGGCCGCAAGGCCCTGGAGCGGCTGCGTGTTCACCTTGGATGCAGTGCATGTCCTGGATGCGGAGCTTAAGCGCCGCTATGCAGCAGGGGCCTTGGCCAGTCCGGTGGGGATCACCGAGCGGCAGGCGGCCGCGTTCCGCCGGCGCCTGTTCGCTGACCTGGCGGCGGGGCGCCGCAGCGTCGATGAACTGCTGCAGCCCAACGACCGCCTGGACGATCAGCAGGCGCTCCTGGATGCCACGCACGCCTTTGCCGTCGTCAGCGCCCAGTACGGACAACGCATCGCCGCGGCCGCGTTCGAGTCCGTACGGGTGCCGGTGAGCCTGTCCTGGCAGGCGGCCTCCGACCATCTGTCCATCCTGGTCCAGGCCACGGCAACGACCGCTGCCGCGCCGTCTGCGTCGCCCGACCACCTGGAAGAGATCACCGGCTTTGACCGTGAAGCCGAAGCCGCGGCTGCACGTCCGCGTGGATAGCGGTCGCACCAGGAACCGCTGTGTGATCGGACGTGACCTGACCCGTTTCGCAGGCGGGGGGAGCGGCATACGCTGCATGGATGGCGAAAGAGTCTCGTGAGGCCAAGCGGGCACGGAAAGCCGCGGCGAAAGCAGCGGCACGCGCCCGTGCCGCTCGCATCGTCGCCGGCGACATCCCTGAGTACCTGGGGCAGCCGAGTGCGGCTACCCGCCAGCCTCGCCCGCTCAAGCCACGACACAAGGTGGTCCAGGCCCCACCTGATCGGGCCGCCAAGGCGCTCATCCCCCCGACGGATACCGAGCTTCGGCCGCGCGAGCGGGAGCAGTACGCGGACAACGCACCGCCGGTTTGGGTGAGAGGGGAGCGCCATGCCCAAGATGACTAGCGACGTTTGCCGAGAGTCGGGAGTCCTGCGGAGATGGTGCGGACGCTTTGGCTGACGCGCACTACACGGGGCCCCGTGGGTTTTGGGGGTGGCTCAGTCGGCTGCGGCTGCGGTTCGGGTTGGGGGCATGCTTTGCGTCCCTTTTTCAGTTTTTGGGTTTCCCGGTAGAGGCGCGCCTGGGTCGCTTGGAACTGTTGGGCGTTGACGGCGAGGCGGCGTCTGATGACTTCCTCGCGGGCCTCGGGGGACGGTGTGTCCTGGTCTGGTGCGGGGGTCGGAGGGCTGCTGGGTGGCAGGAACGGGTTGGTGGCGATGGGTGGCTTGGGCCAGTTCATCCTGTCCCCGTTCTCGTGTTGCGGTGCCGATGGCTTCATGGTGGTGGTGGGTGGGGTCGCGGGCAAGGGTCTGAGGTTCGCCGTGGTGGTGCTCTGCGCGACGGCGGGGCCGCGCGCGACGCCGGGCAGACAGCGCTTGGGCGCCTCGATCCGGCTGGAGTTGAGTTCGAGGCCGTGGGCGCGGCGGGTACGACGGGATGCGGAGTTCGGGGGTATCCGTCTGCACCACACTGCTGGCGATCCTCACGCAGGCCGGTTACAACCCCGTCACGCGCCCTTCGGCAGGGCCAGTCGCACGCCACAATGCGGCGCATGGGAGAGCATCATGACGTCGCGACGCCGTAAGCAGTTCATGCGCGAGGCCTATCTACGCCAGGCCCAGCGCGAGCGTGTCCAACGAGAAGCCGAGGAACAGCCAGCGCAGCCCCGCGAGGAGTACCTGGCCCTTCTCCGCAGCATGGATGAACTGAAGTGCAAGCCGCCAGACCCGCTGCCCCCCGCTTCGATGTCCAAGAACGCCGACCGACTACCACTCTTCTGGCCGGCCTACTTCACCATCCCCATCGCCGGGACTTGGTTGCTGACCCACATTCTCGACTGGTGGGAGCGCCTCTGATCGGTGTTGGGCACGGCAGGGGAAGGACGACTGCGCATCGGCTTGCTCCGCTGTGGACAAGACTGCGTGACCGAGCGAAGCGCTGCCGCTGGCCGACGCACCGCCCGCTGACCCGAATGCCGCCGTGGTCGGACGGCGCTAGATCTAGTAGGCCACCGGACACCTGGAGAATGGCAGGTCACCCCACTTTCCGGCCGGGGGTTGCAGGGTGAATTTTGCACTGAGCTTCGGATACTCCCCGTGGCGTTTGCGGTCGTACTGTTCCAGCACACCGCGATCATTCTTGACCCATCTATTTCCGTTGGAATCTCGGAAGAAGATATAGATCGTGCTGTAGATTTCATACTTTTCGACCTGATCCACGTATGTCGAACAGGGTCGCAATGTGTGCAGGTACCAGAAGGCGTCCGGCCGTCGTGAGGAATCATCGGGCCTCTGATCTTTTGGCCATTCCGAAACGGAAATCTCGTCACCTCCCGCAAAGACTTCGTATAAAGCATCTGGAGAACGATTGAATACGTGCAAGTAGCTGGTGTATTCATCGGCATTTTGATCATCTGGCCCCGTCCAGATCGAAAGTAGTCCAGCTTGGCTTCGTTCCTGGTCGACGCGCGCCGCTTCAGATTGCCTTAGCTGATCTTCCGTTGTTTCCCCCAGCCAAAATGTTGCCAGTGCGGAAAAAGTTAGCGCAGCTACTGCGGCCACCGACGAGATGAATGTCCCCCATGCTGCCCAGCGCGCTGCTATGCGATCACGTGCAGCTTCGTTTGGCGATGGAACACCCGACCGAACATCCTCTTCCCTCGGCGCAAATGCCCCTGAGGTGTCACCGTCAGCTACTGGCTGCCCAGCCTGGTCGTCAGCGTCATCGCGCGGTTCCCGATCGGATGCCCCATCTTGAGCGTCGCGTTGCGCCGGCACTGGGGTGGAGTCACTATTGCTCACTCAGTGAGCGTCGCAAGCGGCAGTCGAGCTTGTTCCACCATGGACTGACTTCACCAGATGGTGTGAGTCCGTTGATCGAGATTACGACTTCACCATCTAGTGGGATGTGGCCAAGATTCCGCGACCTGCCGGGGCCACCAGTCGGGCGTGGGGCAGGCCGGCCGCCACAGTGGATTCCATGGCGCAGCTTCACGGCACGGCCTCTGCAGCGGGACATCTCTGACCGAGACGCCCAGGGGCGACGCTCAACGCCGCGGAACAGGTAGGGACAGGGCAGGACACGGCTGGCCAACTATCGCTGCACATGGCCAACCATCGTGAACGTCACAGCACTGCCCCTTGTGACTCGCACCTGTGACTGATGACCTCCGCAGCGAAGGCTGAGCCGTTCTCAGCGAAGCCTGGGCACTGATGGTTGGTTAAGCGCACAGGTCAGCGGTCCAGCGCACCTTCCGTACGCGCCGGGGGCGTGATAGATCCCGTGCCGTGCGCCGGAGGTGCTTCTGTCTGCCCTGTCACGGGCCGATGCCGGTTCGGAACGCTGGTGGGGTTCGTTCCGGCCGAGATCGATAGTTCATGCGCCCAGCCTCATCGTGAGAGGCCACATCACCGACGGGGTATGCATTGGCTCCGGTGAAGACAGCGAGAGGGAAACTGTGAACGGTGAGGGCCCTATGCCGCAGTGGCCTCTTCCGGAGGGTGATGGCCTTCCGACGCGTCAGCTTGTTGAGGGGACCTTGGCCCCCATCGTCGTTCTCGACGCACAGCTGCGCCATCTGTACGTCAACCCGGCATGGGTCCGGGTCAGCGGCGTGCCCGCCACCACGTTCCTGGGACGAACGCTGGGGGAGGTACTGCCGGATATCCAGAGCCCGGACGACGTCCTGCTCGAGGTCCTCGCAGACGGGCAACCTCGGGAGGCAACCATCGCAGGAACGACAGGCGTCTCCTCGCCACTGGGGCAGAGGCTCTGGCGAGCGGTCTATCACCGGGTGGAGCTGCCGGGACAGGACGCGCGTCTGTGCGGGATCGGTGTGGAGATCAGCAATCTGCGCCGTTATCTGAACGACCTGGAGACCGCACATCAGCGGCTTGCCCTGCTGGATGCCGCCGCCGCGCGCGTCGGCACGACACTCGACATCGAGACCACATGCCAGGAGTTGGTCGACTTCCTGGCCCCCTCGCTCGCCGACATGGCCGTGGTGGGAATCGTCGAAGACGACTTCACCGGTGCTCCCCCGCCGCCTCCCGGTTTCCTGCGGCTGCGCAAGGCGGGGGGCTCCGCGCTCCCTGGGATGGAATGGGTGCTGCACCAGATGGGCGGACCAGGACCGTACGTCGACGTTCCCCGAGGCGTCGCAACACGGCATTGCCTGGACAGCGGACGGCCGTGGCTGGGCAACCTGGCCTCGGACGAACTGTTCCAGAAGGTGACCGTGACCCCCGAACGGACCAAGCTCTTCCGTGCGGCCGGCATCCACTCACTTCTCATCACCCCGCTGATCACAGCAGGCCGCCCGGTCGGCGTCGTCCTTCTGGGCCGGGCCGGCGCATCACAGCCCTTTGACGACAACGACCTCGCCACCCTCCAGGCACTGGCCGGCCGGGCCGCCGTCTCGATCGACAGCGCGCGCCGCTACAGCTACGAACACACCATGGCGCTGGAACTCCAGCGGGCCCTGCTGTCCGAGCCACGCACCCCCCACCCCGCTGTGGAAGTGGCCGCCCGCTACCTCCCCTCCGGCCGCAGCGTCCTCGTCGGTGGGGACTGGTACGACTCGATTCCCCTGCCGGACTCCCGCACCTTGCTGGTCATGGGCGATGTGATGGGCCACGGCTTCCAGGCCGCTGTCGCCATGAGCCAGTACCGCTCCCTGCTGCGTACCGTTGCCGCTTCCGGCGCGGGCGTCGATAAGATCCTCGGCGAGTTCGACCGCCAGGTCACACACCTCGGCCTTGACCGCCTCGCCACCTGTCTGCTCGCGGTCATGGATCCCGATGCGGGCACCTGCACTATGGCCAGCGCCGGGCATCTGCCGCCCGCCGCCGTGCAGCCGGACGGCAGCATCGAGGTCTTGTGGCTCCCGGCCGGCCCACCTATCGGCACCGGACTCAGCGGCTACGAACCGCTCACCGTACGAATGAACCGCGGCACCACACTGCTGCTCTACACCGACGGCCTGGTGGAACGACGCGACACAGACATCGACATCTCGGTGCAGACGCTCGAAACCGTGAGCCTGCCGGCGGACAGTCCTCTCGACGACATGATCGATACGCTCATGGCCCGCTTGGCGAACGGTGCGTACGAGGACGACGTCGCGATCCTCGCCGCTCGCCAGCGCGACGGAAATCAATAGGAGCCTCCGCCAGTAGGCGCGAGGTCGGGAGGGGTAGCACCGTGTCGGCGTGTTTCACCGCCAGCCTCTGGATCGCCTAGGTCCGCATGCAGGGAAGGGAGATTCGTGAATGCGGGTTCTGCTGCTGGACGCGGCTCCTGGGGAACTGCTCAATCGTGAGCTGGAGTGCCTGCTCGGGCACGGGGCGGCCGTCACACTGAACCTCCGGCGGGTAACCGACCGGACGAGCGCGCGGGCTGCGTGGACGGACCGGGTGGACTTCGCCGACTTCAACTCTTTCGACGAGTCCGCCCTGATAGCCGAGACCACCCGCGATGGGCTCGGCTATCACGCGGTGAAGTCCCGGGCCGGCGTCCCGTTGCGCGCCGCGTTCCTGGCGGCGGCGACCGATCTGGCACTGGCCAACCGGCTCCGGGTGATCGGCCGGGCCGGGGCGGGAACCGACCACGTCGACCTGGCCGCCGCCACCCACCACGGCGTCACCGTCACCCACACCCCGGGCTCCAACGCGACCGCGGTGGCGGAGTTCGCCTTGGCCCAACTCCTTGCCCTGACCCGGAACCTGTCAGAGCACAACGAGGCCGCGCACCACGGCCGCTGGAGCGGACCGACCGCCCCCGCGGTCGAGCTGTCGGAGCTGACCCTGGGCGTCCTCGGGCTCGGCCGGATCGGTCAGGCGCTGGCTGAGCGGGCAACCGCCCTCGGCATGACCGTCCAGGGCCTCTCACGTCGCGGGGCGGGGGCAGGGGTGCGCCGAGCCGAGTCCCTCGGCGCCCTCCTTGCCGGCACCGACGTGATTTCCCTGCACCTCCCGCTCACCCCGCAGACCCGGGGAATGATCGGCCAGGCGGAACTGGCGCTGATGCGACCCGGCTCGATCCTGCTGAACACCTCCCGGGGCGGAATCGTCGACGAGCAAGCCCTGGCCGACGCACTACGCGACCCGGCACACCCCCTGGCAGCCGCCGCCGTCGACACCTTCGCCCACGAGCACGCCGCCTTCACCTCCCCGTTGTTCGGCCTGTCCAACGCCCTGCTCACCCCGCACGTCGCCGGGATGACCCGGCGCGCCATGGCCGAGGCAGCCCTGCGCTGTGCCGACCACATCGCAGCGCTGCTCGCTGGCCGCCCGGACGGCGTCCCCGTGGTGACGCCGTGACGTCTGCGGCCAGCGGGTAACGGCCGGGCTGGCTAGGGCGGCGTCATTTGACTCCACCCGACTCCAACTGGCCCCAGTTCGCGGATGGTTCGTGAAGATCAGGCGTCGTGCGGTGGCCCCGGAGGGCGGCTTGATTTGGGACCGCTGAAGTGGCGAGGGAAGAGTGACGGCCGCGCGAGAGCGTCGGCATGATGACCGTATGACGGATCGGACATCTCTGGAATCTGGGCTCGCTGCGTTCATGGGCGAGTACGAACGGGCCAACAACAGCCACGACATCTCACGTGTCGTGCCGCTCATCGCCGAGGACGCCGTGTACTGGTTCTCGGACGGTTCGCATCGGGGCATCGAGGAGATCCGATCCGCGATCGAGAAGACGTTCGCGGGGATCCTCGACGAGGTGTATGAAGTGCGTCATCTGGAATGGCCTGTGCTCACCGCTGATGTCGCGGTGTGTCGCTATCTGTTCGCCTGGACCGGCGTCGTGAACGGCGAACTCCGCTCTGGCCAGGGCCGGGGCACTAACGTCATCGTGCGGCGGGACGGCGAGTTGAAGATTCTGCATGAGCATCTCAGCTCCTGATCCTTGGCAGGCGCTCACCTCAGCCCGTTGGTCTTGTTCGCCTTGGTGCGGGGGGCGTTTCCCCTTGAGCGTGGACACTCTGATCATTGGATCGTGATGATCCATAGGACAGGAGTTCCCGATAGGGACGTCGAAGTACTCGCCTGAGTTCCGGGCCGATGCCGTCGCGCTGTACCACTCGAGCCCGGGTGGGACGTACGCGTCGGTGGCCAAGAACGTGGGCGTCAACCACGAGACGCTCCGCACGTGGGTGCGGGATGCCGAGCAGGGCGCCCGGCCCGGGGCGGTGGAGGCCACCGCGATGGAGAAGGAGAACCGGCAGCTGCGGGCGCGGGTGAAGGAACTCGAGCTCGAGCGGGAGATCCTGCGGAGGGCCGCGAAGTATTTTGCGGCGGAGACCAGTTGGTGAGCAGCCGCTTCCAGTTTGTCGAGGATCACCGTGGCGCCTTCGGCGTCATGCGGCTGTGCCGGATACTCGCGGTCTCGCGTTCCGGCTTCTACCGGTCGCTGGCCGGCGCATCCGCGCGGGCCGGCCGGGCGAGGGCGGATACCGAGCTCGCCGAGCACATCAACCGGATCCATCAGGAATCGGACGGCACCTATGGGGTTCCGCGCGTCACCGCCGAGCTGAAGGAGGCCGGGACGCCGGTCAATCACAAGCGGGTCGAGCGCGTCATGCGCAAGTTCCACATCGTCGGGCTGCACCTGCGCAAGAAGGTCCGCACCACCATTCCCGAGCCGTCGGCGACACCGGTGCCGGACCTGCTCCAGCGGGACTTTGCTGCCCAGGAGCCGAACACCAAGTACGTGGGCGACATCACCTATCTCCCGATCGGCAACGGCCAATTCCTTTATCTCGCAACGGTGTTGGACTTGTGCTCGAGACGCCTGACGGGATGGTCGATCGCCGACCACATGCGGACCTCGCTGGTCACCGACGCGCTCAGGGCTGCAGCGAGGGCCCGCGGCGGGGACGGTCTGCTCGGAGCTGGGCGTGACCAGATCACGCGGCGCGGTCGGCACAAGTGCGGACAACGCCGCCGCGGAGAGTCTGAACGCGACCATGAAGCGCGAGACGCTCCAGGGCCGCAAGCGGTGGAACGGGGCCAGTGAGGCCCGCCTCGCGGTCTTCCGCTGGGCGACCCGCTACAACACCCGCCGACGGCACTCCCGCCTCGGCCAGATCAGCCCGATCACCTACGTGGGCTCCGAGCGGGCCGACAGGGCAGGATGGCGGCATGGAACGCGTGACGGGCATCGGCGGCAACTTCGTCCGTGCTAGCGACCCCGAGGCACTGGCCAGTTGGTATGAGACTCACCTCGGCGTAGGACGCCCACCGGATACCTACGATGAGCGGTCCTGGGAAACCGAGACTGGGCCAACTGTGTTCGCGCCGCTCCCGAGGGGATCGGAGCATTTCCGCACGCCCGGACAGCAGTGGGCGATCAACTTCCGGGTTCGCGATCTCGATGCCATGGTGGCCCAGCTGCGGAGCGCGGGCATCCAGGCCGATGTCCATGAGCAGGCCTACCCCAATGGCCGGTTCGCCGAGCTCAGCGACCCGGAGGGCACCCCGATCCAGCTCTGGGAACCCGCCGGTGCGGACGCCGTATGAGTGTCGGAGCGGTCAGCACCAGCGCGGACAACGCCGCCGCGGAGAGCTTCAACGCGACCCTGAAGAGGGAGACCTTGCAAGGAAAGAAATGCTGGTCAGGGGCACGCGAAGCCCGTCTCGCAGTGTTCCGATGGGTCACCCGCTACAACACGAGACGCAGGCACTCAGGGCTTGGCTGCACCAGCCCGATCGCCTTCGAACAGAGATCAGTTACGCTGGCCGCTGCCGCATAGCAAACGGTGTCCACGCTTCGGGGGGAGCCCCCCGACTCGTGGCGCATCGCGAGAGCGTCGGCGCCGACCCGGCTGCCCGGAGCCTGATGCCGCTGGGCGCCGTCACGCTGGCCACCCTCGCCTGTCTCGCGCACGGCTGGCAATTGGGCACCCGGTCCGCCTATCTACCCGAAGCGCTGGTGAGTGTCCCGCAGTAGTAGACGGCCGGCGGCCGTACCGATCCCCGCGTTGCGCGGCCCACAGTTACGAACGTCTCGTCCGCACTCGCTGGATTTCCTTCTCCGGGGCCAGTCGGCGTGCGGGCCAATCATGCCGATGCGCTTGCGGGCGGATCAGTTGGCATTGCAGCCGATGCCGTCTCCGTCCTGGTCAAGGCGGTGCGGGTCGTGGGAGCCGACCCAGACGGGGCCGGGCAGGTCCGAGCAGTCAACATCGGGGGCACCCGCGGGAGGCCCGTCCGGGAGGTCTGGGCGTGCCGGGGTGTCCGGGGCAGGCGAGTCAGGCGGGTTCGGGGGAGCGGTAGAGGTTTCCGGCTGCTCGGGGCAGGCGGTCCACAGGCCGGCTCCGGCCTGCTGGGCGGCGTCCTCGGCGTCTGAGATCCTGGGCCAGTACTTGTCGTTGGGCGGGAAGAGGGCTGCCTCGGCGTGACCGCTGCGGACGAGGGACTCGTTGACGAAGGTGCCCTGCTCGTTCCACACGTACAGCAGGTACCGGTCGTAGCGGTCGGTGAGTTCGACGTCGCGTTCGGCGCGAATGCGGCTGCCCGGCGGCAGGAGCGTGGTGGTGCGGGTGGTGGCGTCGTCAGCGAAACAGGCACCGCGCTCCGGGGTGTCGATTTCCAGAAGCCGTACTCGGGCCACGGTGTCCTTCGGTAGGACCTGGCCGTCGCCGCGCACGTCGAGGGTGTCACCGTCAATAACGCGGAGTACCACCACGCCCGGCGGAGCTGTCGAGGGTGACTTCGGCTTGGTGGTCGGCGTGGCCGCGGGTCCGTCAGAGGGCCCGGCAGGCGGCTTGGTCGTACCTGCGGGCGAGTCGTGATGAGGTTTGCCGGACGGCTGAGTCGCGGAGGTCTCCGTGGGCGCAGCCGTGCCGGAGGTGCGTTCCTGGCCCTCATCAAGCAGCGCCCCGAGGCCGCCCAGGCCCAAGAGGAGACCGAGAATGACCAGAACCGCGGTAATCCAGGGATGCTTGAGGCGGTTGGGCCGTCTGGGACCGCGCGGGCTTCGCGGGCGGGGTCGCCAGGGTCGGTCGCGCCAGGCGTTCGCGTCGGGCGGAGGAGAAGGGCACATGGCGCCCTCCAGGGGAGGAAAATGCTGCCTTACCAGTACAGCACTGGCCATGCCCGGCCGCCTTCTGATGGGTCCTGGGGGCGCCTGCCCGATGACGGAGGCGTACCAGGGACCAGCCTGCTCGCTGGGAACGAGGAAACGTCTCCTGATCCCAGGCACCAGGGCGGGCAATAGGCCGGTCAGCGCCATACGTCTGAAGAGGTTCGGAGTCGGATCTGTCCCCGGAGGGGCACAGGATTTCGAGCGCACTCGGAGTTAGCCTGAGGTTGTGGCACGGATGGGCGGCGCTGACATCCCGGTCGGGAGGATGAGTCCTGCGGGAAGTGTCGTGTGGGCGCTGATCCCTTTGTTCACGCTTGGGCTGGGAACGATGTTCGTCCTTGCTTGGGGGGCCTGCCGGCTTCGGTCACGCGCTCTTGGCATTGCCGCCGGCATGGCGCTGATCATGACCGTTCTGGGCTTGAGCCTGAGCGGCGCGTCGGATGATGGGGCAGGACAGCGAGTGGGGTATTGATCATCCTGCTGATCGGCGGCGGTCTTACAGCGACGTTCATGGTTCGGCGACAGCTCGTGAAGCCAGGCTACGGAGACCGCACCGAGGCCAAGGCTGCCCCTGCGTGGGCGTCTCCGGGCCGGGCAGTACCACGCCCGGGTGGTGTGGACCCGGCGATCGGTGAAGCCCTCGAACGTCGGCAGCGCCGGGCTGAAGCACGACGGATCATGGAACGTGATCCCGCCCTTGCACGGGAGCTGCGGATCGGCCGACCGGATCTCCCACGGCAGTTCGATGACGGAGGCCTCGTCGACGTCAATCACGTACCGGCCACGACTCTTGCCACCCTCCCCGGCTTTACGCCGGAACTGGCTGACCGGGTTGTTCGGGTCCGCGACGAGCACCAAGGCTTCACTTTCGTTCAGGAGCTCGAGGCCTACGCCAATCTGCCGGAGGGGCTTGTGGAAGAACTCACCGAGCGGTTGCTCTTCCTCCGGTGAAGCACAGATTTGGCTGCTGTTGGAGTTGTCCGATCGCGAACGCAGGGTGTTGAGGGGCTGAGTGCGTTGGCGGACGGCGGGTCCTCCCTCGGCGTCATCGCCGGTGTCGACACACGACGGATCTTGACCCTCCGAGGAAACCCAGAGCCGAGCCGTCAGCGGCGACGGAACCAGCGGCGGCGCTCGGGTTGTGGCTTGGGTTGTGCCGCGCGGAATTCCTCGAGACGGATCACGTCTGCCGTGGTGGCCACCGTGGCGAAGGCCGCTTTGGCTTCATCCGCGGTTTCGTCGGTAAGGATTAGGCGGAACAGTGCCGTGCCCGAGAGAAGAGTGGCGCCGGCCCGGCTGTCGCCGTCGGCGGCGAGGCTATGGAGGGCTCGGACGACCGGCATGGGGTCCCTGAGGTCGGCTAGCCGGGCCCGTACCCGGCCGTCGACGCGCTCGTCCTGGAGAAGGAATGCCTCGCGAACTAGGTCCTCGGTGAGTGGGAAGTTGTGGTCACCCCCGACCGACGTACCGCTGCCGCGTATCTGTCGAAGTGCCGAGATCGCCCGCCATCGCACGGATCTCTCCTGGTCAAGAGCCATCACGAGTAAGGTCGCCTCGATCTCGGGGGACGCCGCGACGTGGGTGAGGCCGCGGATAGCAGCCCAGCGGACCTCTTCGTTGTCGTCGTCGACTACAGCGAGGAAGGGCGTCGCGGGCACCTCTCGTTCGGCGGCGAGATCAGCGAGCAACTCCATGAGGTTGACCCGTCCTTGCTCGGTCTCCTCGGTGTCGAACCTAGCGATCACCTGCCCTGGTGTGACGCCGTATTCGATGGCGACCGCCGCGATCTCGTTGGTCATCCTGCCGTTGCGGACCGTGATGACCAGCCCGTCCATGAGCGCGTCAACCGGATCGGCCGCGTGGATGTCCCGCAGGGCCATCGCCGCGTACCAGACACATGCTTGGTCGCGAAGCGCCGCGACAAGAACGGGTGCAGCGCGCTGGTCACCCAGCGCATGTAGCGCCTCCACCAAGCCCTGCCGCAGCTCGTACGGGTCCCTGTACCCGCGCAGCTCGAGCAACCCGGTCGGCTGGTCTCCGACGTAATCGGCACGCCACGCGTCGAACTCGGCCTGGGCCGCGGTGAACCTGACGAGGTAGTCGGCGCGGTCGTCGAGCAGCTGCTGCAGCCGTGCCACGAGCACGGGCACGGCGTCCGGTCCGATCTCCGTCAGCCGTGTGATAGCCCTGTCCCGCAGGCTCGAACCCCAACCCCAATCATCACCAGTGCGCCAGTTGGCGAGGTTCTCGATTAACTCGTTCAGCTCGGACACGCGCACCACCCTAACGACAGGCACGCGGACCGGTCCCGCGATGACTTCAAGCTGCCTCGTCATCGTCCGCGACCCCGTCACCCGTCTTCGCGACATCGCCGCGGCCTGCGACATCACCGAACGCACCGCCCAGAGCATCGTCACCGACCGCCGCGAACGCGACGGACGGCGCACGCGCTAGATCCTCTGCCTGGACGGCACCCTCCGCCATCCAGCAGAGGCACACTGCCCATCGCGGAACTGCTGGAACTCTTCACCCCTCACGACAGCCAGCACTGAAGCCGCAGCCCCCACCTGCCGCACTGCGGAGATTCAGATCGCACACGACTACGTAGCGTCTTCGTCATGTTGTGACTGCATCAGGAACGCCCGACGGCGTGGTGCTCCTCAACCTCCAGCGCGTTCGCGGGACATCAGGGGAGAAGACCCGCCGCCTGGCGGAGCCGTCCGCGCATGACGACGATCTGCGCGTCCTGGCCTACCAGTTGATGGATGCCGCCGGTCTGCAGCGCGGCCGCCTGACCGCACTCGCTCTGAAGGGCGATGACCTGGTCGACGCCGAGCAGGTGGCCCAGCAGATCAGTCTCGACGGCGCCCGTGAGGCCCGGCTGGTGGCCGAGGCGGCCATCGACCGCGTACGGGACAAGTTCGGTCCCGGCGTCATCGGCCCGGCGACCGTCTTTGGGCGCGCTTCGTGACCGATCGGTTCCTGTTGTGTGGAGGTGAGGCGTGTGCTGCTTGACCCGCCGGGATGGCCGGGGATGCCGCAGGGGCTGGCGCACTGGCCCTACGTTCAGGCCGTCGATGAGGCCCTCGCTGGGCGGGGTGTCCCGCCGGGCACGGTGCGGGCCGACTGCCACGGCCTTGAGCGGGGCTTTTCTGCGTATATGCGGCTGACGTGGGATGCCAGCCGCACCAGTGGCCGCGGCGGGATCCGGCTGCACTGGGAGGAGCGCACCGGCTGGGCGTATGCCCTGCTCGGGCTGAGTCCCGCCGATGTCCTCTTCTACAGCGTGCTCCCCACCTTCCGCACCATCTTCCCGACGCCCCAGGCGGTGGCCGACGTCGCGGAGAACCTGGTGCACCGCCGGCGGCTGCCCGAAGACGAGTACCGCACCGAGTGGGACGGTGCGCGGGCGGTACGCGCCGCCGCCCGGGACTACCGCCGGATCCGCCTGGGCCTGCCGCCGGTCGGGCAACAGGAGGCTGGGGGCGACGGCAGGACGGGGTGGGAGATCGCTGAGGGGGCGGGTGTGCAGCTGACCATCGACACGCAGACCGACACGTACGAGCAGGCGATCGCCGCGGTACGTGCCGCATACGGACGCCACCCTGCCGTCTGACGCGGCTTCAGCCCGCCGTTGCAGACTGCATGCGGTCGCACTTGCTGCAACCGTCACCTTCGGTGATTTCTACAGGCCATCCAGTCGCCTGGGCACGGTGTCGAGTGTCGGCCAGGGAGGACCCTCGCGCAGCAAGCGCAGGAGTTCCACTCCGAATCGCCTCCCATTCGGGAACTGGTCGCCAAGCTCCCAACGCCACGCGGCGACCATCGCGATAACGAGCTGTCGGCACTCGTCCAGCAGTCCTTGGTCAACGCTTGGGTAGTGCTCGCAGACCGCCTCGGGAACATGGGCGAGATCGAACTCGACGGGTCCACGGCAGCACGTCTCAAGGTCGATGAACAACGGGCCGTTCTTCGTGCTGAGCACATTGCCAGGATGCGGCTCGCCGTGGAGCAGCTGCTCCACGGCGCCGCGCTCCTCGATCGCTCGTCGCAGGCTTGCCAGCCTGCCGCTGAGGAACACGCGGTCCGCGTCGGCGAGTCCCGGCGAGCGATCCGGGTCGGCGACAATGTCTTCCGCCTGCGTGATCCGGTCCGTGAAGCTCTGGCTTGGCACATCGACCTTGCGCATGCCGGCGTGCAGCTGCTCCAGCGCCTTGGCGTAGTCGACTGGTGAGGTGTGAGGTGTCACGGGCTCGTAGTAGGTCCACAGCGTCACTGCGAAGCCATCGCGCGTGTACACACGCGGGACCGCCCGAGGCTCCAAGGGACACACCGGGCATCCGACCTCGGCGAGCCGCTGAGCGAGCTCGACTTCGAACTGTGCAACCTCTTGTCCCACAGGGGCGACCCGGGCATGGACGTCACATGGCGTCAGCCGCAGTGCCAGCTTGTTCGAGTTGTGGAGAACGATCGCGTCGTCGGCTGGCAGGTCGAGCGATGCGACGACCGAACTCGCAGCCGCGATCGCACGCGTGACGTCGGTCATCTCCACCCTCGAATCATGGCATAGATGAGCGAAGCGGATGCCAACCAGCGTGGCCAGGTGCAACTGTCGTGGCTCGGCACAGCGGCCGGCAATTGCGGTCGTGCTCGGGCCTGTTCAGCTCAGGGGAGTTGGCCGCCGGGGAGGGGGGACCGCGCGCAGGAGTTCCCATAGTGGACGTGAGCCGGATGCCCATGCCGCCAGCGTCTGGCGGTCCACCACGTGCAGTCGCTGCTGCCTGGCGAACGCGACGGCCGGCGCGGTCACCCGCCCGTTCGTCACCATGACTGCGACGTCCGCTCCGTGGACTTGCCTGGCTGTGCCGTTGAGGACCTGCAGGTCCGGGGTGCCCACAGCAGAGCCGCGGGCGCCGTTGCGGCGGTGTTTGCACTGGATGACCCAGTGCCGTCCGAACGGGTCGGTTGCTTTCACGTCGGCGCCCAGGTCGCCGCGGCCGCCGACGCGCTGAGCGTCCTGGCAGCCGTCCCGGCGCATCAGGTCGCGTACCGCGTCCTCGAACCGGGCGTGGTGCAGGGCGTCCAGCTGCGGCAGCCCGTAGCGCAGGGCCTGCGTGCGAACGGCCTCCCACCGGGCCTGCTGCTGCCGGTTGTGGAACCAGCCGATGCCCGCCAGCACCGCGAGCACCCCGGAGAGGACGAGGACCCACCAGTGCGCCAGCAGCCAGTTGACCACCCACACGATCAGGCTGAACAGCACGACCGCCCCGACTGCCAGGCCGATCAGCTGTGCCTGTGCCTGCTGCTGCCGCCGGCCAGTGCGCCGCCGCGCCGGCCGCGTCGAGCGTCGCCGCGTCACACATGGTCGCTCTGGCACTGGAACTGGTGGAGGAAGCGGCAGCCGGCGGGCGCGAGTTCCAGGCCCGCTCGATGGCCGAGTTCGAGGCCGAGGACCGGCTGAACCAGGACCGGATCGGCAACGCCGTGGACGTGCTCCTACTCGATGCTCCCGGCGGCTGGCCGCCGCTGCAGCGCGCCGCACTGACGCTGGCCCTGGTGTGGGACCTCGCTGACCTGATCGCGTATACGGCCAAGCTGTCATTGGAGGACACGCTGCCCACCGCTCTGTTGTGGCAGGCCCCAGGAACCGACCACATCTGCGCCAGCGCGCGAGTCCCCGTCCCGGAAACCGACCAGCTGGTGTGGGCCAAGATCGACCCGGAGCCGTTCGACGGACGCCCGTTGTGGAGCCAGGCCCCGAGCCTCGGGCAGTGGGCATGGGCGCTCCACTGGGAGCGACCGGACGGCTCACACGTGCACTACCAAGGCGGCCATGCCCCCAGTACCGCCGCCGCACGCTGGGAAGCCCAATGGGCGACACAGAACCTGCTCGCCGACCCGTACCAGGCCAAGAGTCCCATGGCAGGCGACTACCTGATCACTCCACGCTGAACACGAGGCATTACGGACTGGGCGTGCCCTCCGGGGCTGGCCGACGCCCGACCCACGACTCGGGCGCCAGGAAGACGGCTCCCCTGGCGCCCGAGCCGGTACGAGCACGCAGCCCGCATGAGGATGTCGCGGAGATGGCCGGCCGCATGGTCCGCGGCTGGCACCGCCCCAGCGGCGAGTACCACGGGGAGTGGGAACAAGCGCCGGCGGTACGGGAAGCGGTCGAGGTCTACCGCCGCCGTATCTACGACTACCGCGCGCCCGGCGGATCTTGAATCGTCTGGCAGTGCCGCAGGACTCCCGCTCTGCGGCTCGCCGGGCGCCCCCGCAGCACTTGAGTGACATCAGGGGCGGCGGCTCCGTAGGTGTGGCCGTCCTCGTCCAGCAGATGGGACTTGAGTGAGTGTCAGGTCCATCATGCCTGTTCGGAGGCGGTTTCGGTAGGACGCATGGCACGTCCGTTTGACCTTGTGGCAGCTGGTACCGCGCGCCAGACTCGTCGTCATCCACTCTCCGGCCAACCCGTCGGCAACCTTTATCGGTTGTCGGCGAGTTCGCTGTGTTGTCTCGCCGTGGGACGTGCACCGGTCGGGGATGGGGGGACGAAGGGGATCGATGGATCAGGACATGGTTGTGCTGGCGAGGGTCAGGCTGCTCAGTGCCAACCGGCGGGTGGTGCGCGGTGCCGAGGGGCTGTGGATCTACCGCCTTCTGACACAGATCGAGCCGGAGGCGTACGGGTCGAAGCTGGCGTACGTCCTGGTGGAGGCGAGCGCGTCGCCCCTGGTGCGGGAGTTGCCTGAGCGACGGTTGGCCCTCTTGGACGAGGCCGTGGACGTGGCGAAGGCCCTCGGTACGTCGAACCCCTACCGGGCGAAGACGCTGGCGAGGGCCCTGGCCGCCAGGCAGCGGGAATTGGAGGGCCGCCCGGCGCAGCCGCTCGCGTCCGATCGGCGGGAGCTTCGGGCGACCCTTCAGGAAGAGCCGCAAGAGCGCGCATGACCCGGTGGGTGTCGGGCGTTGACTTTCTGGACGGTGAAGAGGGGGAGGGCCCAGCCCCGCTGTCTGGATGGAGCGGCGCCTGATTCCTCCGATGCTTGGCACTGAGGTAGGGGCCTTACTCAGTACGGTTCGATCACCGTCCGTTGCTCGTCGAGTCCTGTGACGCTGCCTTCCGGTGTCCTGGAAGCAGACTCCTTTGAGTCCTTCGGGGACGGCAGGACGGGGTCGGAGATCGTTGAGGGGGCGGGTGTGCAGCTGACCATCGACACGCAGACCGACACGTACGAGCAGGCGATCGAGGCCGTGCGCGCCGCGTACGGACTCAATCCCACCGCCGAGGATGCCCGAGCCCGCGACCGCCGTACGATCACCTGAAATCGGAGCAGGGGGAACGTTGCTGCGGATCTGATGTAGACCAGGACCATGAAGACCCAAGAAGCGTTCTGCGTGCGATGCGGCAGCGCAGACACCCGAGTTACCCGCCTCGACCAGAACAGCGCGGAAGGCGACTGTTTCCGCTGCGACAAGCCTTTCCATGCCACGCCGTGCCAGGGGCTGCGGAGGCTTCCGCGTCGACGGATCATTTGGCATCTCCGGCACGCCATTCGAGAACCTCCCGGAGACTGTGAAGTGCTGGGACTGCGGGCACCGCGATCCTGGCCCGGAGTAGACGGACAGCGGCCGGGCGCCGCGCCCCCACCTGGAGCCGGGGTGCGCGTTCACTCGGATGGCCTACGGCCCGACGACGGCCCGTGCAGCCCCCTTGACGCTGATCAGCAGGCGGGCGGATCGTGGCCGTTCGCGTCACGCTCCACCCCGAAAGGGGGCCTTGCATGTCGTTCACCTGGCGCTACGTGGTGCGCCCCGACGGCTCCTTCTGCCGCGTCGGCAACCTCGACTGCAGCCTCGGCAACGTCAGCGATGAAGAACTCGCCCGGCTGCACCCCGCCGGGACGATGACGAGCAGCCGGCGCGGCCCTGCACCCGCTGCGGAGGCGCCCTCCTGCTGCACTGGCACGGCCCGCTGATGACCAGAGTCTGGATGGAACTCTGCCCGGCCTGCGACGCCCGCCGTCCCGCCGCCCGCGCATTCATCCAGTGGCACCGCGACGCGGCCCGTGATCCGAAGGCACTACCCCAGCTCTTCGAGGACTGGGAGACCGAGACCATGCACACCCACGGCTGGGCCCGCGCCCCCCAGCCCGAACCGCCGGCCAGCCTACCGCCTCACCTGAGCCTCGTACCGCGCGGAGAGGGCTGATAACGCGGGACACGGCTACGGGGAGTCGAGTTTCTCTACCGCGGCAGCGATCTCAAGCGCTGGTCACGCCCCTCACGCCCGACACAGTGAGGGATCTGCTTAGCTTGTTCTTTGACTACCGTCGGTGGCTGCTGCGACTAGCTTCACGAGTGGCGCCAGGATCTGTGGCAGGTCGTTCTCGGAGGCGAGCACCGGTTGGTCCTGCCAGGTGTACTCGGTTCCGGAGTCGATGAAGAGCAGTGAAGTGGCGCCCGATTCCCAGAGGAACACCATCCCCGTGCGCTCGTCTGATTCCAGTGTGAGGCTCACTGCCGTGGCTTTCGGCCGCCCTCGGGACGGGGTTCCTGGGACGGGCCGCTTCACCGCAGAGCTGATCCCACGAGAGCGAAGCTCGTGTTCATGTGCGGCATGCCAGTCCTCGAGCCACTGAGCGATCTCTGACATTGCGCCCCCATGTGGGCCTCGAGCGGCCGTCGAACTTGATCGTAAGCCCGACAATCACCGGACGTAGGAACGGCCTTAGTCTCGGTCACGTGCACCTTGGTCGGAGCACATGATCAGACGGAGGCCGCCCCCACGTCCTCTGAACTGCGTAAACCTGCCTCAAGTTCGAGATCGGTTCGACATTGGGAAGCTGAACTCATGACTCGCACGGCGGGAGTTCTTGCGCAGTCAACAGCCCCCGAATGGTGCCGAGGGCGTTCTTCGGCGCACCGGTGAGCTGATCAACGATGACACTGCATCCCACCCAGGTGGACCCGCACTCCTCGACCATGCTCCTGACGGCCGCAGCCTGGCTTCCGGTCTCAATCCAGTCATCAACCAGCAGAACACGGTCTCCCGGACCCAGCGAGAATCGCTGGAGTCGCAGCGTGTGACGAAGGCGTCGGTAGTCGGCAGACGACTGACGGACTACTTTGTCGCCCGGGAAGAGGCCCTCGCCCTTGCGGATGGGAACGAAACCGACGCCGAGCTCGACGGCCGCGGCACCGCCCAGAAGGAATCCCCGCGACTCGATCCCGCAGACTGCTGTGATCTGCTCATCCCGGAACGGTTCAACGAGAGCGGCGACCACCGCGGCCAGTGCCTTGGCATCCCGAAAGATCGCCCACACATCCGCGTGACCACCGACCCACTGGAAGTGTTCAAGCGTCAGGTCACGTGCAGTCGAAGGCATGAGCGGAAGTCTTCCGATCGCCGAACAACGCAGCAAACCATTAACGACCACCCCGGCATCCTGGCTCTCACCACATCGACCTGAGCCCGTAGATAAAGAACAAGCTCAGAGGCTGTTCCTGAGCCTCGCATGCCAAATCGATCCACGTCGCGAGGGTCCGGCGACGGCAGGTCGCCAGACCCTCGGATTACCTGTCCGCATTCGACCCGTGGCTGGCCTCGGCTGAGACATGCCGAGCACAACAGCTGCCATGGCCGTCCAGTCAGTCGTTCCCTCCAGCCACAACGTATGGGGACTGGAACATGTCTTCCGTCAGGTCACCCTGCTTGGTGACAACGAGTGCGGCGATAGCAGTGCCTTTCCGAAAGTCGCCTGCGGGAGCGGATGTGAGGCACTGGGGGTTGTTGCGGGGCCGCTGGCCGCCAGCATGGTCCTTGACGTCACTGGGGACGCAGTCGTCCGGGGCTTTCTGGAGTCCCCCGCACGGCGAGGCCATGCTGGTGTCGCCCCGGAAGGAGTCGTGGATGCCCACGGCGATGATGCGTCCCACTCCTGTCTCACCCAAGGAGTGAGCCTCAAAGTAGCTGCCGGAGTGGACCCCGCAGCCGCCGAAGACGCGAGAGGGATCGCCGAGTACCTCACCGTACGGAGTGCGGTTGATGGTCAGTTGTGTATCTGTTCCAAGTGGAAATGAGGGGCGAAAGTCTGTTCTGTCCGCAAAAATCCCCACGGACAATACGCTGATGTTATCCGGATCCACCAAGAGCTGGATGCGTTCCCATTTCCGGTTGTATTGGTAGACCCTGTTGCCGGATGCCAGCCTCTGCGTGTAATGCGGCTTGTCGTCCATGATCTCTATCGCGCGGTCCAAGGTCTGCCCCGGTCTCAGCTGCTCAACCAGCTTCTGCTCCTTCTCCACCGGTGAGTCCCTGGTCAACTCGTGGGCCACCCATACTGCGCCGCCGATCACGGCGATCAGTGCTGCCAGCGCCTCCAGCAACCGCGCAACCGTCTTCCACTTCCGCCCATGCCGCCCGGTCTCTGGGGGATTCGCTCCCACGTCGTCGCTGGTGTCCATTGCTGTGCCACGCCTCCTCGTCCCAGCCGGGGTCCCTGCGCACACGTCACCACGAGGCAGAAGCCCAGCCCGGAGGACAAAGCCGGAAAGGGGTAGACATCACCCGGAGCGCGCAATCACGTCGGCATTGGGTTGCTGAGCCGGCATGCGGTGGACCGCGTGGGACCCCTGGGCGGATGCGCCTTCCGCGCCGGAAGCGGTCAGGGAACCGGGCTCCGCTGCCGCAGGGCCCACGCCACTCCTGCCGATATCGGCCACGATGCATCTGCCATCCGCAAAGCAGCTCAGCACGGGGCGGCAGGGATCGGCCGCCCGAAGAACAACGCCGTGCCGTCGCCGTTCGGAGCGGCGACCACCGACGCCCAACCGAACGGCAAACGGGATCACCACCATCCCTCATACCATCGTGACCTGCGAAAAGGGGATGTGACACAGCTTCTCAGCCCCCACCCGGTTTTTACGCCGGGCGGGGGGCTGGACCTTTTACGATCCAGACCTGTTGGCGCGTCAGACTGGCTTCTCCTGCTGGGGCAGCTCTTGCAGCAGTGCGCTGCCGCCACCGTCACCGTCCCCGCACCGGCCTTCAGCTCGAACCCGGTCACGCCGCCGGCATGCAGCACCGCGTTGGTGAACAGCTCCGACACCACCAGCAGCACCGCGTCCACCGCGCTGCCGCCGTCCGGCGCGGCCACCAGCAAGAACGAACGGGTCACATCGGTGGCCTGCTCCGCCGTCCGCATGCCGCCGCCATCGAGAGGCTCGTGGTCTTCCTGGGGTGGATGCACCATCGCGGTCTCCGGCAGCTTGGCACTCAGGACCCCTTCCCGACTGCCCCGGATAGACAGGATCATCCCGGAACCCACTCCCTCAGGCGCCTCCCGAACGACCGTGCCAGGCGGGAGGCACCCGTGCCATCCCCTGAGACAGAGGCAGACATACCATCCGAATACTGGCAGGCTGTGAGACCGTCACTCGCCACGCTGAGGAACCCCACCGCATGGCATACGAAACCCCGCCTACCCCGCCGGCCCCGGTCCCTCGCCCCGACCTCTCCTTGGCCCAAGACTGCTTGCATTGCAATGGCTGGGGCACCGTCGTCAGCCCCGACGGCCACCACGAGCTCTGCCCGGCCTGCCAGCACCCCACCAGCGGCGGCATCGGCCCGCAGGTGTCTGACGAAACAGTCGACCGCGCGTCCGCTCACCCGTGAGGCTCGCGAGCACAAGCGGCAGAAGATTCAAAGCCACACCCGACGCTCCTGGGTGGGTCAACTACACGAAGGGCTCGCCCGGTCCTGGAGAAGAATGTAGGGAGGGTTCACCGGTGGCGGAACAGGTATATGGCCCGTGGGATGTGCTCACGCATGCGCGCAGTTCCGGTGACCAGCGCGGCTATCACGATCGCCGCCCCGCCTGTGATGGGTAGCAGCGAGTCGATGACCAGGCTCCTGCGCTGGTCGGCCACGCTCGCCTCGCCCGCGTCCTGCCCGTTGAGGAGCAGGCGGCAGTTGACGGTCTCGGACGGGGTGCAGTACGGCTCGAACGTCACGATGGCGTGCACGCCGAAGGCGACCAGGCCCACGCCGGCTGCGAGGGCGAGCAGCCACAGCAGGAAGGTTGCTGCGGTCAGCACCCAGCCGTCGAGAGCCAGCACCACGCCGACGATCGCGCTGACGAAGATGATCGCCGTGTAGCCCAGGGCGACCCACCCCCACAACCCGCTTGCGAAGCCGACCGGCAGCAGGATCACCGAGAACGCCAGGCACCAGTACAGCCCGTTGCGGAGGCTGTCTTGCACTTCGTCCATCGGCCCGTTCCCCGTCCTCATCTGATGCCGGTGGTGCTACTGCATTCATACCTTCCTTCTCCTGGAGCATTCTCGGAGGGGCACATCGCCGTCCGCACGAGGATCGGGTCGGTGTCGGCCCGGCACGGCGGCACCCAGCACGACACCTGCAGCGTCACATCAGGCGGCCTGCCGGGTTCCCGCCGGGGTCGTCGGCCAGCACGACGGCCACCATGATGCGCTTGGTCGGGGCGAGGACCTGCCGAAGATCGACGCACAGACGTAGTCGCACGCCGGGCTGGCCAACATCCCGGGTGGTGCGGTCGGCGATCGAGGTCCCCCAGGTCCGGGCGATCGTTTCTGGAAGCCGAACGGGGTGTCGTCGTCCAGGCCGGCGCCATCGACAACGTGCAGGCCGGGTTCGGACAGATGCGTCTCTTTAGATCGGGTTCCATGTCTGTCAGTACGCCTTCGAGCAGGGAGGGGTGCTCCGCAGGCGCGGGATTCACCCGACCGAAGGAGTTGTCAGTGGCAGCGTCTACCGTCACGGCATGACCAGTTCGCCGAACTCCCGTGACAGCGCGTGGTTGTTGGAGGCCACTATCAAGGCAGCGCCGGCCGCCGAATCTCAATGGCAGGAGCAGCTGGACAGGCTCCGCCCGATCGCACAGTACGACGACAAGACGCAGACCTGGCATGCGCGCCTGGGCGCGCTCGACCTGGCGGGCTTGCAGAGGCTCCAGGCCCTCTTCGACGCCGCGCGCATCCACGGCACTGAGGTGCGCCTCGCGCCCGTGGCGGTCCCGGCGTACTGGGCCGGCCCCGTCTTCACGCGAGATCCTGAATTGGCCGCTCTCCTTGAGGAGCAAGCCGACCGAGGACGAGCGCTTGGCCAGTTGCACCTCGCCTAGCCTCACCAGGGGCAGCAGCAGGGGAATGGGAATGCCGTGGCGACGGCCCGTGGCCCAGCTCTACCCCGCACCCGAGTCAATGTCGCTGGTGTCGATGTCGAGACGATGGGTTCCTTCGGTGCTGCTCACGACTGGTGGGGTGGTGAACCGGACGTGGGTGAACCGGTTGGTGCGTTGTCGGCCGGGTCGACATCGTCGCTGGCCGTTGGCGTGGGGAAGAGGAGATCTTCGAACGCGGCCGCGGCGAACAGAAGGAGCATCATCAGGGCTGGAAGGAGCAAGGCAAGCAGGATCACAGGACCTCCCGGTGGGTCGGTCTGTGGGCTTGGTCGAAGGTCGCCGGCGTCGGCCGGGGACGAGTCTTCAAGGGACGGGTGGGATCGCATCGCCGCCGGTTCGGCATTCTGCCCGGTTGGACACACCGCCGTGTGTACAGCGGGGCTGACCACCTCGGCCGGGCTTGCGCTGCGGCTCTATCCGGGGCGTCAGGCCAGTTCCGCGCGGCGGAACAGCAGCGCGTAGCCGGGCGGCAGTCGGATGAGGATGCGCCGCAGCAGGTCCGCGTCGGTGTGGTCGGCCAGGGTGCTCAGGACCGCGCCGGTGTCCCAGCGGGCGGTCTCCGGGGTCGCTCCCTCGATCAATGTGGCGGCGGCCTCGACGAACTCCCGTGGGCTGAGCGGTTTGGTCGCCGACAGCGGATCGAACAGCAGCGGTGCGCACGGGGCGGGCAGCTGATCGGCGATTTCGGTGCGCTCATCGCCTTCGAGGTGGGCGCCCAGGGTGGCCAGCACCGCGCGGGCGACCCGTTCGGCTTCCTTGTCGGTGGCGTACTCGCCGCGTTCTTGGATCTGGGTCAGGAATACGTCCCATGTGATCGCCACAGTGGGCCTCCCAAGGCAGGTTGTCCTCCGGTGTGGCGCCGCGCCGACGGCACCCGGGCCCGGTGGGCTCAAGGGTGTGTCAGCTGCCGAGCCGGGAACGCAGGAGCTGCTTGCCGAGTTCGGCGCCCTTACGGCTGTCGGCCTGGGCCTTGCGGAACAGCTCCACGACTTCGGGGTCGTTTGCGCGTTCCGCGTCCTGGAGGTAGCTCTCCATTCGCAGCGCGTTGCTCAGGCAGGCCTCGACGAACCAGATCAGGTTGTAGTCCTTGTCCTTGGTGCCGGTGACGTCGCCGGTTTCCGTGCTGCTGACCATGGGGGATCCTTGCCCTTCTGATCGTGGGCCGGCTCCGCCCGTCCGCAGGACCGCAAGGACGGCCGGTGCCGGTTGCTGCAGTGGTGAAGCACGCGGGAAGCCCTCGTTCCCGGCGGAAACGGCCACCTAGGGGGCAGCCGCCAGGAACAGGGTCTGCCAGGGAGATGAAGATCGCCCGATGGGGGAGTACTGCTCGTCAGGCCCCTGGCGGCGCCGACCGACCCTGCGGCGCCGTGACAACGGCACTGGTCGGTCGCTGGCTGAGAGGTCTTCGACTAGCCCGTTGGGGTGACCGGGCGCACCAGTGGTGACCTCGCATCGAGGGCCGCCCTGGGCACGGAGGGCCAGCTGTCCCGGCTCATGCTGATCGCGGTGGCAGTCGCCCCGGTCTCCGGCTGCGGTCGTGCGATTCAGCGACTGCCGCGGCAGTCGTAGACCGCGAGTGACAGATCCTTCACCGCAGCTCGGGCACGTTCGGCGTCCAAGCCGTCATCAAGGGCTTCCAGCGCAGCGGCCGCCGACACCCGAACGGAACGGGGCAGGCCATCGTAGGCAGAGAGCCGGTACGCGACGGTGCGACGGGCCTCTTGTTCCTCATCGCTCACCCCACCAGGGGTGAGTGGGAAGACCGCAGCCTCGTACATCGCGATACTCATGAGGACCACGCCGGCGATCCCTTCCGCATAGCCGTCGGTCCTGGCCGCCCGGACGGAAGTCACCGCAGGCCGGGGGCGGGCCACCATTCCGAATCCCGCGCCCAGGCCGGCGGCACCCGCGCCCACCACGGCACCCGCCCAGTCGGCCACGAGGAAGCCGAAGCAGGCTCCGCTACCCACCACGCACACCAGCACTGCGATGGTGATCCCGTACATGCGGGTGCCGAGCGGGGATGTCATGGCCAGCAGTATGCCCACGCCGTCCCTGGCACCGCTGACACCAGGAGCCTTGTCAGCGGTGCCAGGGACACTGGTCGCCAGCCGCGACGCCCCTACCCCCGGAGCACAGCCCTCGCCCGGCTGGGCACACAGGCTTCACCCATCGCAAGATCGACGGGCACCGGCGCTTCCGCGTGTGCTGGCAGCCGACGCCGGCATCCCCGCTTCAGGGCCCGAGCGATCATGCGGCCGCTGGGCCGACAAGTTCGGACAGGACGTCTTCCATGGTGACGAAGCCGATCACGGTGCCCTTGTCACCGGTGACGGCGGCGAGGTGAGTGCCGTTGGCCCGCATCGCGGTGAGGGCGTCGTCGAGCGGGGTGTCGATCTGCACGCTGGTCACGGGATGCAGAGCGCTGCGGGGGAAGGGCTTGTGCCGTTCGGGTACGCCGATGGCGTCCTTGATGTGCAGGTAGCCCATGATCGTGCCGCCGGAGCCCACGACGGGCATCCGGGAGTAGCCGGCGCCGGTGGCCGCCTTCTCCAGCTGGGCGGGGGTGACGCGGTGGTCGACCGTGCTCATCCGGGCCAGCGGGACCAGGACCTCGCCGACCGGGCGGGTACCGAGTTCCAGGGCGTCGCGCAGCCGGTCGCCGTCGGCCGCATCAAGGAGGCCGGCCTGGCTGGAGTCGGCCACGAGGCGGGCGAGTTCGTCGTCGGTGTAGACGGCGGTGACTTCGTTCTTGGGCTCGACCTTGAGCAGGCGCAGCAGGGTGTTGGCGAAGGCGTTGATGCCGAAGATGACGGGCTTGAGCGCACGGGTGAGCGCGACCAGCGGCGGGCCCAGCAGCAGGGTGGTGGGTACCGGGGCGGCCAGGGCGAGGTTCTTGGGCACCATCTCGCCGAAGAGCATGTGCAGGTACGTCGCGAGCGCGAGGGCGATGACGAAGGTGATCGGATGGATCAGCCCCTCGGGCACCCCGATGGCGTGGAAGGGCGGCTCGAGCAGGTGGGCGATGGCCGGCTCGGCCACCGCACCGAGAACGAGGGAGGAGACGGTGATGCCGAGCTGGGCGGTGGCCATCACCGCCGACAGATGCTCCACCCCCCACAGAGCGGTCCTGGCGCGCCTGTTCCCGGCCTGGGCCTGGGGCTCGATCTGGCTGCGGCGTACCGAGATCAGGGCGAACTCGGCGCCGACGAAGAAGGCGTTGGTGAGCAGCGTCAGGGCGCCGATGAGCAGCTGGATGGTGGTCATCGGGCTGCCTCCTGCTCGGCGTGCTCAGCTGCGGGGGCGGTGAGGGTAAGGCGGTCGGCGCGGTGATGGTCGACATCCAGGACGGTGATGTCCCACCCGTCGAGGTGCACGGTGTCTCCAGGCTTCGGGATGCGCTCGAGGAGGGTGGCGGTCAGGCCGGCGAGGGTCTCGTACGGGCCGTCCTCGGCGCTCAGGCCGATCTCGGCGAGCTGGTCGGTACGGATACTGCCCTCCGCCTGCCAGATGCGCCGGCCGTCTTCGGTCGCGGGGCCGGGCAGCAGGTCGGGGGTCTCCAGGGGGTCGTGTTCGTCGCGGACCTCGCCGACGACCTCCTCGATGATGTCCTCCACGGTGGCGACACCGGCGGTGCCGCCGTATTCGTCGATGACCACGGCCATGGTGCGCTCGGTGCGCATCCGGGCCAGGAGGGTGTCGACGGGCAGGCTGTCGGGCACCAGCAGCGGCGCGGTCATCAGGTCGGTGACCTGCGTGCCGGCGCGCTGGTCCTCGTCCAGGGCGAGGACGTCGCGGATGTGGACGGTGCCGATGATCTCGTCCAGGCTGTCGCGGAAGACGGGGAAACGGGACAGGCCGGTGCCGTGCGTGAGGTCGACCGCGTCCGCGGCGCTGGCGTGGGCTTCGAGGGCCTTGACGTCCACCCGCGGGGTCATCACGTTCTCGGCCGTCAGCTCACCTAGGTGCAGGGTGCGCACGAACAGCTCGGCGGAGTCCTTCTCCAGCGCGCCCTGGGCGGCGGAGTGCCGGGCCAGCGCCACCAGCTCTTCCGGGCTGCGGGCGTGGGCCAGTTCTTCGGCCGGCTCCAGACCGAAGCGGCGCACGAACCGGTTCGCAGTGTTGTTCAGGTGCTCGATGAAGGGTCCGAACGCGGCGGTGAAACCGCGCTGCGGGGTGGCGACGACCTTGGCCACGGCCAGCGGCCGGGCGATCGCCCAGTTCTTCGGCACCAGCTCACCGACGACCATCAGCACCACCGTGGACACGGCGACACCGAGGATGGTGGCGACCGTGGAAGCCGCCCCCGCCAGGCCGATCGCGGTCAGCGGGCCGCGCAGCAGCGCGGCCAGGGACGGCTCGGCAATCATGCCGATCACCAGCGAGGTCACGGTGATACCCAGCTGGGCACCGGACAGCTGGAAAGTCAGCCGCTTGACCGCCTTCAGAGCGCTGTCCGCGCCCCGCTCACCAGCCTCAGCTGCACGCTCGAGATCAGCACGCTCGACCGTGGTCAGGGAGAACTCAGCCGCGACGAACACCGCACACGCGAGCGTCAGCGCCAGAGCGAGCAGGAGCAGCAGGAACTCGGTCACCGTGCCACCCCCAATTCGCAGCTCTCTGTCGGGCGGGGTATGGCACGGCTGGTACTGGGAGGCTCACCCATTGCGGGTCTGCTGCTCCTTCATCACTCAGCCGCCCCGGCAACCGGGGCGGAACGTCTTCGTCGGAAGAGAAAGTCTCCCCCGCCAATGGTAAAGGACTGGTAAAGCTTCGTCGAGGTCGCTGGGGCAGGTAGGTTTCCGGACGCTTGAGAGCCACTTTTTCCAACCTCTGTTGGCCTGTTCTGAAGAGCTGAAGGCCGGCGCGGGGACGGCGGCGGTGCACGAGGCCAGCCCCCTGCCGCCGCGGCTTCTGCCGATGGACGCGACCAGGTGGGGCGGCTTCGGGTTGCACCTGGTGCAGGACCTGTCGATCGACGTGCGGGTCCAGGTCCATCCGGCGGGCAAGACCGTGACCGCTGTCCTGCCGTGCCCCACTGGCGTCATGCGGCGGGGCTGAAGAACGGGATGGGCGCTGACGTGCGCCGTGTCCGCGGGATGCCGCACGCGTTGGTCGTGTGACACGCGTGCACTGTGTCGGCGGTCCCGCCTCCGCCCCTGACGAAGGATGCGGGACCGCACTCCGGCCGGGTTGGGCCCGGGCTGGCGGAGGCCCTGGGTAGTCGTGGCCCGATAGCAGGCTCAGGGCCTCCGCTGGGTTCATGTGGCCTGCGCGGTGGGCAGGCCGACCAGGCTCTTCTTGCTCCGGGTCAGTCGGCGGGTCATCAGCGTGATCGCCGCCCACGTGATTAGGCTCTCGGAGTGCTGGACGAGCCGTTCGTAGTCCCGGGCATGCCGGCGGGCGTGCATGATCCACGCGAGCGAGCGTTCAACGACCCAGCGGCGGGGCAGCACGACGAATCCGGATGTGTCCTTCGGGCGGCTGGCCGCCTTGAACGTGAGGTTGAGATGCCGTTGGGCCCAGGTAACGAGCTTGCCCGCGGAGGCGCGGTCTCCCCAGGCAATGGTGATCTCGGGGTGCATCAGCCGGAGGCGGAAGGGGACTTCCTTCGCCGCCTGGGAGTCGTGCAGGTCGGCCGGGGGGAGCCTCACCAGCAAGGGAAGGCCGCGGGTGTCGACCACGAGATGCCGCTTGCGGCGATTGATCTTCTTGCCCGCATCGTAACCGCGGGAGTCCTTCCCGACGGTTTCTGCGGCCTTCACGGACTGGGAGTCGATCACCGTGGCCACCGGCCGGTGGCCCTTGCCCGACTCGAGGCGGATCCGCCCCGACAGCTGGTCGCGGATCTGCCCGATCTGTAGCGGCATCGCTGGCACCTCCGGTGCCCAGCGTTGGTGGTTGCGAAGGCGTGGCGTGCTGCGCGTGGCCGCCGACCGGGATAGACAGATGACATGAGTGATCAAGGAGTCGGTCGTGGCGCGTCTGCGCAGGACTGGTTCGTGCGTGCTCGCGTCCGCATCCGTGGAGCCCATCGGTCCACCTCGGTGGAACCCCTCAATCTCAGAATCTTCCAGTTCGGTGAGGAGCTGGAGATGATGCAGTGGGGCCGCTCGGGGCAGCAGGTCGGCACGGGCACGTGGTGGACGAGTCAGGATCTCGACGCAGCGCACTCCGTCCCTGCGCAGGAGGTGCTCGAGGGAGAGCTGCCGGCGGCCGACAGATAGGTGTGAAAGCGCCGACATCTTGGCCTCACCGGACGGCGGCAGCGCCGTAGGCGCGGTGCTGCTGGTTGGTCCTACCGCAGGCGTTGCCCGGATGCGCCTCCGTACGCACTCTGGAGGAAACGAGTCGCGGGGTGTGCGTCATGGTCCGCTTGCAGAAGCTCTATCTGGAGCACTACCGGCCGCTGCTGCGTGGGCAAGGGGCCCGACCCCCTGCCCGGCCGCTCGACGGACACGTACAGGTTTGGGAGCAGAGCCCCACTGGAGTCCTCAGAAGATTCTGCATCCCTCCCCTCTTCCAGGTGCGGACTCCGGAGTACTCGGCCTTAGGAAACGGCATCCCGTGCACGCGGGAGGATTGCCGCCGCTGGGAGGAGGCCGGCGCCGCCTACGCCGCAGTCGTGGTCGACATGAACAGCGAGTTGCAGGCCGTCTGGCGCCAGCACGGACACGCCCGGTGGTGGGTGCCAGGCGAGCGCCGCCGAGCCAAGGCCGCCTTGGAAGAAATGGAGCACCGTTACGCGGCCACCATCCAGCTGGCCAGCGACGCGTACGATCCGGTCCGTCAGGAGATCGAGCGCGGGATACGGGACGAAAGGCGCAGACAAGCGGCTCGGCGAGAGGAACTGGACCGCCAGTGGCGTGAGTTCCGGAGCGACACCCAAAACAATCCCACCCGAGGCAATCCCACCGGCGGCACCGGCACCGGCGGTACGGGCGGCTTCTCGACCAGCGGCGGCTTCTAGTGCCGCATTCAGGCAACGTTCGCCCTGTCGTGACGCGCCGCTGAGACTGAGGAGTTCACGTGCCCCAAACCGCCCGCCGCGCCCCCGACACCACGGCAGCCCGCGAGGCCCTGCACCGGGCGCTGCGGCTCCTGGACGACCAGGACAACCCGAACGCGCTCGCCGAGGCCCGGGCGGCTGCCCAGACGGCGGTAGACGCAGTGCCCTACCCATGGCGGCAGCCGCACTGTGCCGAGTACCGGCGCAATGCGAGGGAAGACACCTGTCACAGCCGCACCTGCACCCGTTGTGCTGCGCTCAGGGCCGGCGACCCCATGCCGGACGACGACTACTGATCAGCAGGCCCTCCATCGACGCACTCCCCGCCTGGCCCCCCGGCTCGCAGGAGCAGGGCGGGCCTTCTGGCAGCCCATGCGGCCGCCACATGGCCCGCAGGGGTCTTGGGCCGCTGGCCCGGAGCAGCGAAAGACCCTGGGCCGCACAGCGTGCCCGGGGGTCCTGCCCACCAGCCTTTAAGCCGTGGGTTTGGCGCTGTCCGGCTGCATGTCGTGCTCGGGCTGCCGTGGAGGGATCAGGCGAACCTGTCCGCGCTTTGGCAGGGTGTTGCGGGTGCGGCGGTGGAAGGCGAGGAAGCCGACCAGCGCGGCCGCGGTGAACCACAGGAGCTGGATGGCGAGGTACTCGGGCAGGGGAGTGGTGGAGAGTGCGGCGCCGGTGCTGGCCTGCATGGCGCCGTAGGAGGGCAGGTAGCGCACGATGGAGCCGTCGGAGCTGGAGCTGTAGAGGGGGTTTTGCAGGGCGAGGTCGATGACGCTGGTCATCAGGATGGCGAACATGCCCTCGACCTCGCGGCGCAGCAGGGAGCCGAAGGCGACGCCCAGGGCGCCGTACGTCAGGCCGGCGCAGAACAGTGCGGCGGCGAAGACGACGGGCTGTTCGGGTGCTTGGAAGGCGCAGGTGAGGGCGGTCGCGTAGGCGGCGACGGCGGCGGAGGCCAGTGCGAGGCCGGTGATCTTGGCGAGGACGAGATGGGTGCGGGGGTAGCCGGCCAGGGCCAGGCGGCGGTCGAAGTGGCCGCCGGTGAAGGTGGCCGCGAACATCATGAACCCGATGATCAGGGTGACGGCGTTGAGGACTCCGGTGATCTCGGTGATCTGGTTGCCGCCGGGGGTCAGCACCTCCCCGGTCGCCCGCAGCCGGAACCGGATCTCGGTGCTGGGCACGGACAGGAATCCCAGTGCGGTCCAGGCGGGGATGAAGAGGGCGATGAGCACCATGGCGAAGCGGTTACGCAGGTGCTCGGTCAGCGCGTAGCGGGTGGCGGTCGCGAAGAGGGTGAAGTGCCGGCTCAAGGCCAGCTGGTGCTTCATGCGGCCCGTTCCGTGGTCGGGTCGTGCAGGAGGCCGCCGTCCAGGCGCCACAGCACGTCGAGGCGTTCGGTGTCGTAGGCGAGGTGGGAGACCACGAGGATGGAACGGCCCTCGTCGCGCAGCCGGGCGGCCAGGTCCCAGAAGCGTTGGTAGGTCTCCCAGTCGAAGCCCTGGTAGGGCTCGTCCAGCAGGAGGACCTGCGGGTCGTGCATGAGGGCCAGGGTGAGGTTCAGCTTCTGCCGGGTGCCGCCACTGAGTACACCGGCCCGCTCGTCGATGTACTCGCGCAACCGGAGGGTCTCCATGACCTCTTCGGCCCGCCGCAGGTCTGTGAGGCCGTAGGCGGTTTTGAAGAAGTCCAGGTGCTGACGGATGGTGAGGGCGTCGTTGAGGACGGCTGTCTGCGGGCAGTACCCGAACCTGCCGTGATGACGGACCCTGCCGCGGTCCGGGCGGAGTTCACCGGAGAGGATCTTCAGCAGCGTGCTCTTGCCCGCTCCGTTCTCCCCGACGATGCCGGCCAGCACGCCCGGCCGCAGGTCCAGGTCGATACCGCGCAGCACCACGCGCTTGCGGTAGGCGTGGTGCACATCGCTGACTTCCATCTTGGGCGGCTTCCTCCGGCATCGTGGCGCCATGGATGGGCTGGACCCCGTCCAACGCCCGGCAGGGGCGTGAAGGAACGGCATCGTCCAAGATCGGCGGAGCATGTCATCCGATGAGGTGGAGATCGGCGTGATCGTCGCCGGCCGGGTCGGCGGCGGACCTAGTTTCTGCTGATGTGACCACCCCCCTTTCTCCCTCCACAGTGCCGGTGCCTGCGCAGGCACCGCACGGATCCGTCGACGCGGCGGCCTTCGGCACTCCTCACCCCTCCGCGGGCGTCGAGATCTGGTACCTGACCGGGCACATGCGTGATGAGGACGGCCAGGAGCACACCTGGACGCTCAGCATCCTGCGCCACCATGATGCGCAGGACTTGGCCGCCGGCCCTGGCTACTGCCTGTGCGTCACCCACCACGGCCCGGCGGGCCTGGCCTACGGCACGTGGATCACACCCGCTGCCCTGCGGGTGGTCCGTCAGGCGCTCGACGGTGACCACACGATGGATCCGCGGGTCCGCACCGCACTGTCCGAGGCCCTGGCGCAGGGCCCGCTGCTGCCGGACCGGCTGCTGCAGCAGCCGGTGACCGAAGCGTCCGGGGCACTGGACATCACCGTCGGCGATCTCGCGGCGCTGCGCCGCGAGGAGGATGGAACCTTCCGCCTGTCCTTCCGGGAGCACGCCCAGTTCGACCTGGTCCTCACCCCGGCCAAGCCGGCGGTGCCGCAGTTCGCCCCCACGGGGCGCCTTCCCGGTGACCCGACCGGGCTCACCTCGCTGTTCCTGCCCCACCTCGAGGTCCAGGGCACTCTGATCGACGGGGACGGCACGCGCAAGCGGGTTCAGGGGCGGGCCTGGTTCGAGCAGGACTGGGGCGCCACCTACTACCGCAACCCGCAGACGCGCGGGCTGTCGGACCTGATCTGGGAGTGGACCGGGGCGCACCTGGACAACGGCTGGGAGATCAGCGCCACGCACGCGTGCACCGCCGATACCGCCACCGAAGGTTCCTCGCCGGTTTTGACCCGCGCCACCGCCGTCGCCCCCGGCGGCGACGTCCACTACCTCGACATGACGTGGCAGCCGACCCGCCACTGGACCTCACTGGCCACCCTCAACACCTATCCCACCAGCGTGCGGGTGAGCGTCCCCGCACTCGACCTGGAGATGGAGATCACCGCTCCCGAATCCGGGCGGGAGATCCGCACCCTCACCGTGGGCCGCGCCTTCTGGGAGAGCCCCGCCACCGTGCGCGGCACCATGAACGGCCTGCCCGTGTCAGGCACGGCGGTCCTGCAGACCCGCCCGGACAACACCGTCGGTGACATCGAGCACTACATGCGCCGCAGCCACGACATCGCCCGCGCGGAAGCCGCCGCCGTATACCCGGACCACCCGCACGACACCGCCGCTATCAGTCTCCTGGCGGGCACGCACGACGGAACGCGGCTGGACGACACCGCACCTGCCCGTCTCCACCAGGCCCTGGTCGCCCCGGTCCTGCATCTGCTGGACAATCCCGGGCGCTCCTGGCGCCCCTACATCTCAGCGACCGTCCTGGGCCTGCTGGGCACCGACCCCGAGCCCTACCGTGCTCTGACCGCGGCCACCGAACTCATGCACACCTCGGCCCTGATCGTCGACGACATCCAGGACGGCTCCCTGACCCGACGCGGCCGGCCGAGCGTCCACGAGGTCTTCGGCACCGCCGAGACCATCACCTCCGGCACTCTGGGCTACTACACCTTCGACCCTCTCTTCCAACGCGTCCCCCAAGCCGATGCGCCCACCATGCTGCGCATCTACCAGCTCTACCTGCGGGCAATGCGCGCCGGCCACGCCGGACAGGCCCTCGACCTCGCCGGTCACCACGCCGCGTTCGACGAAGCCGTCGAGAGCGGCGACCCCCGTCCCCTGCTGGAGCAGATCCGCACCACCCACCGCCTCAAAACGGGCAGGCTTGTCCGCTGCACGGCGGAGATCACCGCCATCCTCGCGGGGGCCGACGAACCGCAACTCGCGGCGATCTCCCGGTACTTCGAGGACGTCGGCATCGCCTACCAGATCAGTGACGACGTCATCGACCTGTACGGCCAGGTCAGTCCGGACGAATACCGCCAGGGCATCACCGTGCGTTCCCCCGCCGAAGACCTCGCCACCGGCACCGTCACCTACCCCGTAGCCCACGCCACCGGCCTCCTCGGCAAAGCCGACCGTAAACGCCTGCACACGGCCCTTCAGGCACGCACCGACGCTGGCGCCATCGAAGCGTCCGACCTTCTGATGCGCAGCGGCGCCCTCGACGTCTGCCTCACCGAAGCCCGCACACTGGTCGACCACGCCTGGCAGACCCTCGACCCGCTGCTCCCACCCACCCTGCACAAGGTGATGGTCCGGGCCCTGGGCTGGTACGCAGCCCAGCGCGTATCCGAATACGACCCGCACGCGCCCATCCGCCCCACCTCATCGCTCAGCCACACTGCCCCTCATTGAGGCGGGTCGGGAGCGATCACGTTCCGCAGGTCGACGATCGCGCACAAGACCCGGTGCTGCGTCAGTTCTGACAGCGCTGCCGGGTGCGTGAAGCCCTGCTCGCGCCGTCCTGGTCGGGCGACCAGGACGGCGCCACGGATCTGGCCGAGCCATGCTCACCCCCGACCACGGCTGGTCAGCACCAGCCAAGGTGTGTCGGCTGCAGCGGCCGCGCGTCATGCCCGCCGATGCGCGGGGCCGGTCCAGTGGACTCGTTGGTCGGGGTCGTGGACGGGGGTCTTCGGTCCAGGCGGGCAGCAAGTCCCGTCTACGCAAGGCGATTGTGTCCAGGCGGTGCTCGCGGGCGCTGATCAAGCGCCGAGGGGGAGGGCGGTCAGCCCAGGTCGAAGGCGTTGGGAAGGCCGAGGCGGTAGCGGGTCTCGTCGTGTTTCTTGAAGCTCTCCAGTTCGGGCGCCTCGTACATGGGGATCACAGGAGCGCGCTGGGCGCCGGACCCGGTCGCGTCCAGAAGGGCGTTGGCGGCCAGCTTCCCGGAGGTGTTGGCGCCCTCCATCGTCGCGAGATCGACGGGCACCTGCACGTAGTCTCCGGCCAGGAAGAGATTGGGGATCTTGGTGCGGGCGGTGGGGCGGTGGGGCGGTGGGGCGGTGGGGCGGTTGAACCACGTGCCCTTGGGGTGGACGAGCAACTGCTCGTCGTTGGTGGGATTCGCGGTGCCAGTGCCCTGGATGGCCGGGTCCAGGTGCCAGCGGTGCAACGTCCGGTCCTTGAGGACCGGGTGGCCAGTGTCGTTGAGTGCGGCCTTCATCTGGGCCCACACCTCGCGCGCGATCTCCTCCCGCGTGCACTCCTTGGCCGTCTTGCCATAGAGAACGCCCGGCTTGTCCCACTCCGAGACCACCGCCGACACGATCTCGACGGACCGGCCATCGCCGTACTCGGCGGGGAAGTCGATGCCGTCCCAGTACTGCGGCTCGCTGCGCGAGATCACCGACCAGGCAGAGGGGATGTAATTGACATGGCCTCGGATGATCGGCGCCGGCTCGGTCAGGAAGTACTGGATCCCGCCCATCCAGTCCGTCTCCAGGCGGTCACAGCGCCCCAGCTGGGGGTCCTCAACCAGCGGTTCCTGGGCCGACTGTCCACCTTCGGCGACGACCGGCACACGACGAACTACTGCCTGCTGACCGGCAAGGCGGTCCTGCAGGCCAACGCGGTGGCCTGGACTCTGGTTCCCGAGAACGTCAGGCACTACCTACGGCAGCAGGTGCGGTGGAACAAATCGTTCTTCCGCGAATCACTGTGGATCATTCGGGTCGGAAAGATCCTACAGGCACGTCACACCTCTACATGATCGCCGGTGACCGCCCAGCGTGCACCCGCGCATGATCAGCAGCCGAGGGCACATCCAGGGTTGCGTGCGGCATGAACCCGGCGCCCGCTTCGGCCGCCACTACCCCACCAGGCGTAACCTGCGCACCGGGCTCTGGAGACGTGCGGTCCGGCAGTCGAGGTCCACCGGCGCAGTCACCGGGGTGCTGGGTGCCGGGTGTGGGCCAGGCATTCTTCCGCGAAGGCCAGGGCCTTGAGGTGGTAGGCGCGGGCGGTCCAGCCGAGGCTGATGTTGTGGCCGGCGTGAGGCAGGCGGTCGACGACGATGCGTGGAGCGGCGGACAGCCGCCCGGTCAGGTCCGCGATCGCGTCGTCGTCGTGGCGCCACCAAGCCTCATGCTGAGCGAAGGTCAGCCGGACGGGCACCCGGATGCGCGGCAGCAGTACAGCCGAGAGCCGCGTCCAGCTTGCCACCGCGCCGACCTCATGCTCAGGCATCGGCGCCACCGCGGTCCGGCTCGCCTGGAATGTCTCCACTGGATACAGGCTCAGCGGCCCCCAGTTCAGCCGCCGCAGGCCCGGCCCCGGGCCGACCGATGCGGGATTCTGGGCGAGCCTGCGCCCGCACCCCGAGACATCCACGCCCAGCACCTCCGGCGCGCCGCTGTCCGCGGCGACGGCGAAGGCGACCTTGGCCCCGAAGGAATGCCCCAGCAGCACGGTGCCGGCACCGGGTGCGTGACGGGCCGTGAAGGCGCCCACTGCGGCCCGCACGGTCGCGGCCTGCGCGGTCAGTCTCTGTCCGCGGGGAAAGCTGCCGTATGACGCGCCGTAGCCGGGGCGGTCTAGTGCCAGCACCGTGTAGCCCAGGCGGGCACCCAACGCCAGCAAGGACATATCCGGGTTCGCCTGGCCATCGAAATAGCCGGCGTTCATTCCTCCGCCGTGCAGCGCAACGATCACCGCGCGAGCGCAACCGTCCGCGGGCTCACTCAGCAATCCGGACAGTGTGACACCGTCCGCCTCGATGCTGACAGGCCATACGCCCGGGGACGTCTGCCTGTCGCGCCCTTGCGGGACAGCGGGTGTTCGGGAAGGGGAAAGCGCGCGCACTGCCCCGCCAGCCGAATGCAGCACAACAAACTCCTCCGCGATCATCCCAAGCCGGGCAGAACCAGAGCAGCGGCCCCCGCTCCTCATCCTCCAAGCCGCGCCCGACCCCGGCCAGCCGGGCCAGCCAGGCTTTCCGCCATCCGAGGAACACGGCCCCCACGCGGCTGACGCCGCACGGGCGGCGATTGCTACCCGCGCGGCCAGGTGGCGTGAGTCGTCCCGGCCACTGGCGCGGCCGAGGTCTTGAGCGTTCACCCGCCGTGCTGCACGAGGGGGATCGCGGCGTGCGCGGTACACCGTTCGGCTCCACACTGAGGACGTACGCGGTCCTTCTCCTGGACACGACGAGACGGAAACCGCGTGGGGAACGTCCGCCTGCACGTCATCCAGCAGCCTCCAGCGAAATATGGCCCGAATCAGCCCGACACCCAATCCCTGGGAGGCGCTGTGGCCCTCATAGCCGTGTGCTTGCCCGCGCTGATGCTGGTTCTGATCCTTGCCTTGGGGATGTTCGAGGACTTCGTACTCCGTCCCCCGCCGCCGCCTCCGGAAGAGATGGAGCGTCCTGAGACCGCTGCACACGAGCGCTGAACCCCGGGTAGGTGCTCAGCCGGCCTGGCTCACGACTGATCGTGGGATCAGAGCGCGATGGCGCCGGTCGGTCCCCCCTCGTGGCGATCACGCTGGCCGTGCCAGAGCAAGGCGATCATTGCGGTGATCCCTTCCACCGACGAGGGAGCACTGTTGCTGTCGGAGATCACCATCTCGTATGTGTCCGCAGCTTGGGTCAGGTGTGCGCGTACCTTGCCCCAAAGTGGACCCTGGGTCCTGAGGAAGGAACCTGGGACAGGCCACGTCCTGACTGCTGCAACCGCGTGCCGGTAGGCCGCTCCGGGCCTGGTCGCGGCCTGACCCGGCTGGAAGGTAAGTCACCGAGACCATCTGGCGGCGTTTGCCCGATAGCGTTCCAGCACTCCAATGGACAGTGCTGAAGCGGCCATCAGACCGAACACGATCGAGCTCGAACCCCCGCCGTGCTCGCGCTCCCAGACACGGAATCCGGCCAGCAGGACAACGAGCATGAGCAGCGCGACCTGTATCCACCTGACGACCACGGCCCTCTGACCACGGTCATCACCATCGTTGCCTCTTGTGGGCACCGGGGCTCCTCTACTTCTCAGGTGCGCTGACTGTACTGGCGCGCTACCCAACTGCGGATTCCCTGGTCGAGATTTCGACCCGCCCCGAGCGCGTCTACCTCGGCTTCTGTCTGACGAAGAAGTCCCACCGGGTGCCCCCGCAGTACTTGAGTGACATCAAAGTCGCTGACATCGATCACGAGGCTCGCCGCCAGAGGACTCCCGAAGTGAAGCCGACATGGCCAGTCATGCTGCGGCAGCGGTATGCGTTGTTTGTGGTTGTTGCTCACTTTCGGGTGATGGGCGGGGTTTTGGCGGGGTGGCGGGTTGTGGCGGGGCGGGTGCCTCTGCCGTGGTCTGTGCGTCTTTCTCGGCCTGGCGGGCCGTCAAATTGGTGCATTCAGTGTGTAGATGGATGTTGCAGTCGAGAGTCACAGGAATGTGGGCAATTGGTAACAGGGTTCGTGTGTCGTGGGTCGGGTGTGTGCCGGGGGTCAGGGTGTGGGTGTGCGGCTGACCGGCCGCTCCCCGCCCTCGCACTGTCCTCGCGCGTGGCTCGTTGCTGGGCCGCGTGCGGGGTGGTGCCCGCACCCTGCAGGAGGACCTTGTGTCCGTTTCGACTGTTACTGTCCGTCGTCTGGCTGCCGTCCCGCTGGCGGCCGCTGCCGTGATCGGGGCGGTGGCGCTGCCGGCGTCCGCCGCCGACCACCCGCGTGCGGACCGCACGCGGGTGGAGATCAGCAGCGTGCAGTACGACTCCCCGGGCCGTGACAACCGCTCCAACCGCTCTCTGAACAAGGAGTGGGTGGAGCTGTCCAACACCACTCGCTACAGCGTGAACCTGGACGGGTGGACGCTCACGGACGAGGACGGCCGCACCTACACCTTCGACGGCTACCGCCTGGACGGGCGTGCCACGGTGCGTATCCACACCGGCGAAGGCCGCGACACCCGCACGGACCTCTTCCAGGACCGCCGCCACTACGTGTGGGACAACGACTCCGACACCGCCACCCTGCGCAACCACCGCGGCCGCTTCATCGACGACGCCTCCTGGGGCAGCGACCGCCACCACCACGGCGACCACCACGACCACGGCCGCAGCGACCGCAGCGACCGCAGCGAACACGGCGACCGCAGCGAGCACCACGGAGACCGCAGCGGGCACCACGGCGACCGCAGCGGGCACCACGGTGACCGCAGCGGGCACCACGGTGACCGCGGCCATCACCACGGTGACCGCTTCCACGGCTGACCCGCACACGCGCGCGTGCCGGTGACGACCGAACACGCCACCGGCCCGCTTGCAAGACGGCGGCGCGCCCGGCCCCTTGACGGCCGGGCGCGCCGCAGCCGTGCGCGTGGCGCTGCGCCCTTCATCGCCGGTCAGGCGCGGCCCGCCGGGAGAGCCGGTCATCACGCAGTGCACCCGAGCTCGGCTCGGACCGTTCATCTCGCGGCAGATGACCGACCATCGCTTACAACGTCAACGACGCCCGTCACCAGCCGTCACCACCGACTACGGAACAGAGCCGAACGTCTTACAGCCCTCCGTCTGCGGGGCATGACGAACAGGCTGGTTCGGTGTGGTCACGTCACCGCGGTCAGCGTTGCGAATACGACGACATTGCCTTGGTAGCCAGTTTCTTCGGCGTATTCACCCCCACAGGTGATCACGCGTAATGCGGGCCAGGGGGAACTGCCGTAGACCTTCTCGTCCGGAAACGCCTCCTTGTCGTAGAGCTCGACGGCGTCGACCGTGAAGACCGCTGTTCGCCGGTCTGCCCGGGTGATCTCGATGGTGTCGCCCTTGGCCAGTGCTCCGAGCCGGTAGAAAACCCCGGGTCCTTCCGGCGTGTCGACATGTCCCGTCGTGATGGCTGTCCCCACTGAGCCGGGAGTCGTGCCGTCGCCGTACCACCCGGCAAGGGCCGGCATATCTGCTGATGGTGGGCGCAGTGCTCCTGTCTCGTCGAGGGTCAGTTCCGTCATGGGGGCATTCACGCTGATGGCGGGGACCCGCAGCCGCACCGGATCAGACGGAGGCAGCGCCGACACGGAGGGGTGGTGGGCCGGTGCGGTACTGCTGGGACCGGGCCGCAGGGAGGGGGAGAAGGACTGCGCGGTCGAAGGTTGCGGAGGCTGTCCGCCCCGGAGCGCCGTGGTCATCAGCATCAAGCCCGTCAGCAGGGTGCAGACGAGGAACTTGGTGGAGGGGGTGAACGGGGAGGAAGGATCCACGGGCTCGTCGCCGGGTGCCATTGCTCTAGCGCCTTTGCTTCGCGGCCGAAATGAGTGACGGGAGCGACTCGAGCCCCCGGACCGACACAGGCCCGGGGGCTGGGCCGATGGAGCAGAGTGTCAGGTGCGGGCACCGGCCGGGCGGCGGCGCATCTTGATCGCGCCTCCGGCGGCTGCTCCGGCGAGCAGCACCGCCCCCAGGGCAAGCTGTGTGCCCTTGTCGTTGCCCGCCCCGAAACCAGCATCGACTGCACCGCTGGGGTTGCCGGTGCCGACCATGTACGTGCCCGTGACTTTGACTCGCGGCGGGCACTTCAGAGTGACGGTGTAAGCACCGGGCTCGGTTCCACTCGGCACCTGGAATTCGCCGGTCAGTACGCCCGTGCGGTCGCCTGGGAAGAGGTGGAACGTGCCTCCTGCCTCGGCCTCGCCCTTCCCATAGGTCTCCGAGCCACAGGCTGTGGTGCTGACGCGGACGGTGGAGCCTGGGGCGGCGTGTCTCGTGCTGATGTGGACATCTGAATCACTGGTGGGGCCGCTCGCGGCTGCTGCGGCTGGGCTCGACAGACCGACGGCACCGAGAACCAGACCGATGCCGGCGCCTGCACACTTGATACGCATGAAGTTCCTCCGGGGAAGCAGTGGCCGGCCGGAATGCGCGGCACCGTTGTTGTGCTCCGCTCATGAGAAAACCGACAGACCGTCAGGGCTGCAACACGGCATACGGACGGATGGGTCACTCGGCCACACCCAGCGACCGCAGTCCTTTGATCATTTACGCAGGTGAGCGGCTTCGAGGGAGAGATTGGAAGAATGCACCGCACCGGTGACGAAGGCCAGCGTGCATCCCGTCGTGGAACGCGCTGGACGCCCGGCACTGGGGCGAGGCCGGGAAGCTCCCGCCGGCGGACCTCGCCCGCGTGCTGGGCGTGTACGCGTCGCGGGTGATGACGCCGCGTGGTTCGACCGCGGTGACCGGTCTGGAGCTGATGACCGCTCTGCACCCGCCGACCCGCGCCTCCGAGCCGGACACCGACGGCAAGCGGCACTCCGAGCACAACCCCGGCTCGCTGGGCAAGGACCCGGTCGACTGCGCGCCGTGCGAGGCCCCCGACGGGCACCCGCTCCTCAAGGATCTGCCGCGCTTCCATGTCCGCGGTCCCGGGGAGAAGCTGTTCGAGGAGGCGTACGACTGGGCGCGGCCGATGACGGATGCCGAATGCACGCTGCGGCATCTGGTCGGCATCGACGTGAACATGGCCTTCGCCGCCGGCGCCAACGGCCTGATCGTCGGCGTCGGTGCGCCGAGGCACGTCAAGGCGCCGGTGTTCGATGCGAAGCTGCCCGGCTCCGGGTTGGTCGACCTGTCCCACGCCGAACTGTCGAGGGTGAAGGTCCCGGTTGCCCGCCGCGGCCCTCGAGCCAGCCGGGAACCGGCATCGCGTCACGTATGACGGCCCACTCCGCGTCGCTCCTGTCGGACGGATACTTCGGTCGCCTGTACGGCCGGTCCCTGGCGTTCCCGAACCGGTGAGCGAGACAATCACACGACAGGGACGCCGAGTTGGACGACATCGACGCCGGCACGGAAGACTGCAGCACCAGAGGCCTCCTGCTGCTCGGTTGGATTCGACACCCACGAGCTGTGCGGGAGGCCCGCTTTCATGCCCGGCCGGCCACGAGATCACCCGACCGAGGCGCCGACCTCGAACTCACGCCCACCAAGATCGATAGAGCAACAGCTTCTGACGACGTATCCGCAGCTCACCACACCCTTCAGGCTGTGGTCGGGAGCCCGACATCCCCCTCTGCACACCCCCGCGTCACCCCAGAACAGAAAGAAGGGAAGGGGAGGGACGGGCGGCGGAAGGGGCGTGCGGCCGGGGGATCGGGGCGTCTGCTCGTCCTGTTGCGCGTCGGCGGGGCCTCCGGGCTTCGCACCGGCGGGGCCGGCGCACCGCAAGGGAGCGGGGCAAGTGCGGCTGCCGTGGGGTCAGCGCGCGGCAGACTCGCCGGTCCCCTGACGCGTGTCGGGCTCGTAGAGGGCGCGGGCCTCAGTCACGGCCCGCTGCCAGCTGCGGTCACTGCCGCCGTGCTGGCGTGCCAGCTGTGCGGCGATGCCGCGCCGGTCTCCGCCGGCCTGCCGGAGTTCCTCGAGGGCGATGGGCGACGGCCTCGTCGCGATGGGCGCGGCTGGGTCCGCCTCCCTGGTTGCCCCGGCCGTCTCCTTTACGCCGTCCAGCCGCCTGCAGACGACCTGTCCCGACGTCCTCCTGCCAGGCCGCCCAGAACGCCTCCACGGCCTCCTGGTCGTAGTAGTGGACCCGTTCCAGCGTGCACGCCACCTCCGGATACCGGCGCTTCTCCGGCTGCTGCTCACGCTCCCCATATCCGGAGTCCAGAAGCGGACTCATCTCCGGCGAACAGGACGGGTCATGACAGAGGATCAGGTAGCGGTCGTACCGGTCGTCCCCCCGGCGCCGCCGGCCCGGCCCGGGGACTACGACGCCGCGACCCGGGCCGTGCTCGACCACATCGACGGCCAGGCAGTGCGCGCCATCGCCGTGGCCAAGGGGTAGACACCCGGCACCGTCGACCAGCTGGGCGGACTCATCCGCAGCATGCCGGCCGCCAGGTATCCCACGGATTGGAGCCGGGCCCTGGAGCTTCTCCTCGTCGACCCCGACCGCGGCCTGAACCTGCGCAACGACATCTGCTACGGCTTGATCGGCACACCACTCAGGCACCGCGTCGCGCTCATCCTCCAGGCCGGGCTGTACCTGCTCAGCTGCGCCCACGGACATCGAACGCTCGCACCCCTCACCCAGCCCCTTAAGTTCCAGCACGGCTGAACCTCTCGTGGCAGCCTCCCCCAGATGGGACGACGCCCCCGAGACCTCGCCGCCGGGACACGGCGGTGAGGGGCGGGGGCGTCGTAGGTGAGGGGTGGAGAGTGGCGGGTGGGTGCCGGTGGGCGGGTGTGTTACTCGGTCTGCGCGGCGGCGGTCGTCACGTCCGTCACCTTCCAGCGCTGGTTGGTGCCGGAGTTCGCCAGCCATACGCCCACGCCGGCTCCCTCGTTCGTGGACTGGCCGTTGACGTCCGCGAGTCGGCCGGTGGCGGCGTTGACGAGGGTCCAGGTGCCGTCGCCGGTGGTGGACATGATCCACTGGGCGGCGCTGTCGGGGCGGCCTTCGGAGGGCTCTGCCACCAGGGCGCCGTCCCGGACGGCGAGCCGCTTGTCCTCGGCGGCCTCGCTGAAGGTGTACCGCTTGCGGTTGTCGGTGCCGGTGATCCGCTCCAGGCGCCACTGCTGACCGCTGGGGTCGGTGGAGTCGGCGCTCTTGATGACGAGGCCGGTGCCGTTGTCGGCGATGGTGAGGTCCTTGCCGCTCTGGACGCCGGTCAGCCGGTAGGTGTGGCCCTTGCGCAGCTCGGCCGCGTCCTTGGCGACGCCGGAGACTCCCTTGACGAGGAAGGACGTCACCGACTGGGCGGGCACGGTGAGGGTCGCCTGCTGGCCGGTGACCCGGACGGGCCTCTGCTTCTCCAGCTTGCCGTCGGCGCTGGTCACCACCGGGGTGACGGTGGCGTGGGAGGAGATCCGGCCGAACTTCGACAGGTCGAGCGTGACATCGCGCGCCTCGGTGGTGCTGTTGACGTGGACGACCGTCGCCGCGTTGCCCTTCTTGGAGATGGCCGCGGTGCTGGAGGTGTCGTCCGTCTTGATCAGCCGGTCGCCGGGCTTGATGTAGTGGGTGAAGTTGCGGGCCGTGTCGAACTTCGTGTTCGTGTAGATCGGGCAGGTCTTGAGGGTGTCCGCGGACGTGCAGCTGAACGGGAGCTGGATCTCGCCCCAGTTGCCGCCCTTCGCGGACTCACCGCCGGGCTTCATGTTGTCGTAGTCCTCGACGGGCTGCCAGAACACCCAGGCGCTGGGCTCCAGTTCACGCAGGTCGTCGACCATGCGCTGGGCCAGGCCCAGGCCGGGCCGCATGTCCGTGAAGCTCTGGCCGTCGCCCCAGTCGCCCTCGACCTCGCTCATCCACAGCGGCTTGTCCGCGGCCTTGGCCAGGTCACGCACGGTGGTGCGCTGGCCGGTGCCGTAGGTGTGAACGTTCATCTGGCCGACGAGGTCGCGGACCTCCTGGGGGTAGGAGTTCCAGTTGGTGGCGAACAGGCCCGGGTTGGTCTCGTCCATCGCGGAGGTCTCCGCGTTCGTCCTGGACGCCTCCAGGGTCGGGGCCAGTGCGCGGATCACCTTCTGCTGGAGCTCGGGGCCGATGTGGGCGCCCTCCTGCCGGCCGCCGACGGGCTCGCCGTCCGCACCGAGCTTGGTGCCCCAGTAGCTGGTGTTCGGCTCGTTGAACGGGTCGAGCGTGTCGACCTTGATGCCGTGCGCCTTCTCCAGGCGCTCGGTAGCCCCCACCAGGTACTTGGCGAAGTCCTCCACGGACTCGGTCTTCAGCTGGTCCTTGCCCGCGTCGAAGTTGCCGGAGACGTACCCGCTCTCGGTCATGAACCACGGCGGCGAGTTGCTGAACGTCTCCCAGTGGGTGATGTCCTTCTTGATGCGGTCGATCCACCACCGCTGCGTCTTGTCGGCCTTGTTGTTCCAGTCGGCGGGGTCGTCGGCGTCCCACCAGTCGACGTCCTCGCGGGTGGTGCCGGCCGGAGCCTTCCACCAGCCCTCGACCGCGCCGCCGGCGCGCAGGTAGTCCTTGACGTCCGGGGCGTTGCCGCCGCCGATGTTGTAGCGGGCGATGTTGAGGGCCAGGCCGTCGTCCCCGAAGAGGAGCTGGGCCAGCTTCTCGCGTACCGCGGGCGGGTAGTCGCCGGTGGCGTTGGCGAACCAGACCAGGCTCGTGCCCCAGCCCTCGAACCTCTCCTGCTGGTAGGAGGGGTCGGGCCGGACGGTGACCGAGGCGGTGGCGGTCGGCTCCGCGGGCGCGGCCGGCACCGAGGTGGCGGCCAGGACGGTCCCGGTGGCGAGGGCTGTGATGCCGATGCCCAGGAGCCTTCTCCTACGGGTGGGGTGTGCCATCTCGAGTACTCCAGCTCTTCTGTGCGCCGCGCGTCCCGGCGGGACACAGAGATCGGGGCCTGCGTGGTGGGGGTCGGGGAGGCGGTATGTTTACGTAAACATCCAGTAGGCGTGATGTCTACACGGTGCGGATCTCGGCGGTCAAGGAGTCTGCCGGGACCGAAAGTTGCGTAGTCGAGCTGTGATTGAGAGGTTCACAGTTGGTGTGGCGTGTGGGCTGTGAGCTGGGGTGTTGTGGGTTTTATGAGAAGGGAAGGGACTTTGTTCGGGATGCTTTGGCGGTGGTGAGGGGGCGTCTGGTCTGGGGTTGTTGGCGTTGTTGATAACGGTGGTGTGGTGTTGGTGATGGTGTCTGGCATTTAAAGGGCTGGTGCGGGTTTGTGCTGGTCATCGGGTTGTTGGGTGTGCGTCGCTGCTGATTGGGCGGGTCTATGCCCTTGTTGGTGGGTGGGGGTTGGCGCCCGTCTGGTACAGGGCGGTGTCGATGTCGCGTGCACTCCAGCCGTCGGCGGGTGCTGCGCCGTGCTTGAGGAGGTCGTCGAGGAGTTGGAGGTAGCGGCCGTAGCGTCCCGGCGTGGGGGTGAGGGTGAGGCCGAGGGTGTCCAGGGCGTGTTGGACGCGGCGGTCGTAGACGGCCATCCGCTGGGGTGCTGCTGCGGTGAGGATGGCTGAGGCGAGGGCGTCGCCGGTGCGGAAGCCGGGCAGTTCCCAGATGATGCCGCGTCCTGTGCGGGCGGCTTCGCCAGGGGTGAGGGCGGTGTCGCGGACGGCGGTGACGGCCCGCTCGGTGACGGCTCGTACGTGAGTGTCGGGCAGGGACATGAGGTCTGTTGCCCAGCGGGTCTGTGCGGTCAGCCGTTTCCAGACGACGAGGGCTGCGATGTCTGTCTTGCCGAGGCTGCCGCTGTGTTCGGTGCGCTGCGCGACCTCGTGGAAGACCTCGTCGTAGTGGGGTGAGACGGCGGCGAGGTAGCCGGCGCGGGCGGGAATCAGGACGTCCCACACCCGGCCGTAGAGGGCGGTGAAGTCTTCGTCATGGGGCGTCTCAGCGCTCTTCGTCACGTCCGCATCATGCCGGTGTGGCTGGCGTGCGGGTGCGGGGGCGGCTTGCTTCTTCGGCGAGGTGGTCGAGCTGGATGGCTTCGAGTGTTTTTTTGGTGATGCGTTCGGTGCCGTCGCAGATGGCGGTGATGGCTGCTTGGCGGAGGAGGCGGGCGAGGCTTCCGATGCGGCCGGCGGTGCGTTGGTGGAGGTAGGTGGCGTGGCGGGGGAGTGTGCCGGGTGTGTGCTGCTGGAGGTCGAGGGCGTTCTCCATGTCGGTGATGAGGTCGGTGAAGGGTCGGGTGTTTCCGTGGCGGGCGGGGAGGGGGCCGCAGGTGATGAGGCTGGCGCGGCCGGCGAGTTGGGCGCCGCGGACTCCGGTGAACAGTGGGGTTGAGGCGACGTCGATGCCGGTGTAGACGAAGGTCGCTCTGATGCGTTCGGTGAGGTCTTTGAGGAGGTCGGCGGCTTCGGCGCCGGTGGTGGTGCGGGGGTTGAGGCGGTGGATCTCGTCGATGAGGATCAGACGGACGCCGGCTTGGGTGTAGGTGTGGCAGACGGCCTCGGTGATCTGGGTCTGGGTCATGCGGGTGGTGACGGGGATGCCGAGGTAGCGGGCGAATTCGGTGGCGAGGGTCTTGGCGGTGGCGCCGGGCGGCACCAGCAGGTACGCGACCGGCACCTGCTGGTGGGCGCGTCCGGGCGGGGCGGGGTGGTTGCGGGTGTGGGCGAGGTGGCAGGTGCGCCCGACTTCGAGGAGGGCGGTTGTTTTCCCGGCCGCGGCGGGGCCGGTGACGATCAGTGAAGGCCGGGCGGTGGTCTGCTGGTGGCGGCCGAGCAGCATCAGGGTGCGGACCTGGGTGGCGAGGGTGTTGATGGCGGGGGTGCGGACGGTGACGAACGCGGAGTGGTAGGCGAGGCGTTCTTCCGTGCTGCGCGGGGTGTCGCCGGGCTGGGGCGGGGTGGGGGGAGGGGTGGTGGCGAAGTCCTGCCAGCCCTGCCAGGTGGTGATCGGCCACTCGGGTTCGTTGTCATGGGCGTCCGGCCAGGGGCCGTCGGCGCGTGTGCGGGCAGGCTTGTTTGCCGGGCCGGCGGTGGTGATGTGCGGGCGGGTGGTCACCAGTTGAGGGCTTCCTGGGCTGCGTCGTAGAGGCCGAGTCCGGTGTACGGCACGGGGGCATCGCCGGGTTCGTCCTCGCCGTCGGTTTGCTCTGCGTCGTCGGGCAGGTCGTCGAGTTCGTCGAGGCTGTCGTCGTCCCGGCCGTCGGCCTGCTGCGGGATGGGAGGGTGGGGGGTGGCTGCGGTCGGGGGTGTTTTCAGCGGTGCGCTGCGGGTGATCAGGCGCTGTTCGCCGGGGGTGGCGGTGCCGGTGTGGGCGCGGCGCATGAGCTGGTCGAGGGCGTCGGCGAGGTCGGCTTCGTGGGTGTCGCGGTCGCCGTGGCGGGCGGTGACGGTTTTGACGTGCTGCCAGGTGGCGCTGTTGAAGGGCTGGTGGATGTGGTCGCGGTGGATCCACGGGATCTCGGTCAGGTGTCCGTCGGGCAGGCGGATGAAGACCTGGCGGGCGTCGTGGGGGTTGGTGTGGATCTCCCACTTGCCGCCGCGGGAGGTGATGGGGGAGGGCTGGCCGCGGTAGGGGGCCAGGACGTCCGCGTCGTAGGTGCGGTGGTCGATGCGGATGCCGCGCTGGGTGATGGCCTGCCAGCGCACCGGCAGCAGTTCGAGGTAGTCGCTGCCGCTCAACGGGAGGGGCACGTGGCCGGTGACGGCGATGAGGGCGGCCCACATCTGGTTCGGGGTCAGGGCTTTTTTGGGCAGGGTGGGGTGGCGCAGGCCTTCGTGGGGGCGGTGGTGGTAGTGGATCAGCCATTCGTCCAGCAGGTCCTGCAGCTGGGGGACGCTGAAGCATCCCTCGGTTTCGGCGTCGGGTCCGCGGCGGGTGACGTCGTAGCCGGTGTAGCCGGGCAGGTGCTGGCACAGCAGGGCGTTGATGGTGCCGAAGGTGCGTTCGACGATGCCTTTGGCGGCGGGGGCGTGGGGCGGGGTGGGCTGGACGCTGATGCCGAGGGTTTCGCAGGCGGCGGTGAACGCCGCGGACAGGTAGATCTTGCCCCGGTCGACGACGATCGTCTCGGGCACCACCACCGGCCGGGCCGCCGCGCCCTGAAGGCGTTCGTCCAGGCTCAGCAGCCGCTGGAGCTGGGGGAGCGGAGTGTGGGCGAGGCGCAAGGCGTCGGGCCAGGTGGGGCGGGCCGGGTGCGGGACGGCCATCTCGGCGAGCAGCAGGGCGGCATCCACGGCCTTGGTGCCGGCCGGGCGCAGGACGGCGGCGAGGATGGCTCGGGTGGCGACGTCGACGGCGATCGTGAGTTCGGGCCGTCCGGTGGTGCCGTCGTCGAAGACGGCCATCACGTCCAGGCGGGTGGTGTCGGCCTGTACCTGCTCGCCCGGCCGCAGCGCCACGGTCGGGGTGAAGGCCCGCCTGCCGGCCGGGGTGTTGAGGGCGCGGGCGGGGCGGTGGGGGTGTTCGGCGGGATGGGCGAGCTGGTTCACGAGCCGGTAGAAGGTGGCCTGGGAGGGCATCGGCACAGTGTCGCGGCCGTGCCGGTCGGTCAGGATCTGCGTGACCAGGGGGTTCAGGCCTTTGACGGTGCCCTTGGAGCGGCCGCGCTGGCGGCGCAGTGCTTCCTCGATCGCGGCGATGACCCTCTCGTCGGTGCGCCCGGTGGGGAGGGGGCGGCGGGTGGTGCGGTGGTCGACCAGACCCCACAGGCCCTGTTTGCGGTAGGCCAGGCGCATGCGCTGCACCGTGGTGCGCGAAACGGGCCCGAAGCCGATCGCGGTCAGCTCCGCGGCTTTGGCCTTCTCGCGCTGGGCGAGCGTGAACCGGGCAGGGTCGTACTCGGCCCGGGGCACCGAACCGCTCTCGGGCCCGCCGGGCAGACCGGACTCCACCTCGCGGATGTGCCGCTGCCAGGCCAGCGCCCTGCGGCGCGCGTCCTCGGGCGCGGTCTCGAACAGCCCCCACCGCGTCACCGCCTGGGGCATCTCGGCCCCCACGAGGCAGAAGGACGCATCGGCGAACAGGTGCCCGGCCAGCACCCGCTCCTCGTCTCCGCTCTCACCGGCCAGGTGGACCTGTTGCCCGGCCAGGGCGACCACCTGCCAGGCGCGGTCACGGAAGCGGACGTGCGCGCCGACTTCGAGGACCGGCCTGCCACCGCGCCGTCCGCTCACCGCCCGTCCCCGCGATGGCGGCCGCCGGTTCTGGGCGCCGAGCCGCCGGCGCCGTTTGCCGCGTGGCGGTCACCTGCCGCCGACGCGCTGCTGGAGGCGAGGCTCCCGGTGCCGGGCGGACATCCTTCACTGCCGGTGCCGGTGCCGGCACCGGGGCTGGGGCTGACGAGGGCCCGCTCATGCAGCGGCACGTCCAGGGGCGTGGTGAGGTGCCCGTGCCACAGGGCGTGGAAGACGGCGGGCAGGACTTCGATCGGGTCGCCGGCCGCTTCGGCGCCCTCGAGCAGCGGCCGCGGCTGTGCGAACGCCTCACGTACGGCGGCCGCGAGAGGGGGACGGCCGGCGTTGCGGGGGTGGCGGTAGCCGGCCAGCCATTTCAGATTCGCCGAACGCGTCTCATCCAGTGGCTCAAGGCGCTGGTAGCTCCAGCCGGCCTGCGCGCACGCGGCCTTAAGGACCTTCGCGGCCTTCCGGGCCCGGTCACCGCCGGCCTCCGGGCGGCTGGGACAGTCGGCCAGCACAGCGGTGCCGTCGCGGTAGCGGGCGAAGAGCTGCGGCACCCATGAACGCACCTGGCCGCTCCCGTCCCGCCACAGCAGACGCACCGGCCGCCCGGCCAGGCCGACCACCTCGGGGTCGCGGTCCAGCACCGTCAGCTGCGCCCGCATCGCGGCCGACCCGCAGGACACATGCCGGCCGGTCGTGGCCGACCACCACTGGCCGGGCCCCCACCGCCGCCCCGGCACCACCGGGAACGCCGACACCGGCTCCAGCTCCTCGAAGGCCACCGCCAGGACCGCGTCCGCCCACCGCTGCTGCACCACCTGCCCGATGGGGTCGACGAAGACCGCCTCCCACCCGGCCCCGGTATCCGTCTGCGCGTGCTGTGAGCGGCCGCCCGCTGCGGCCGCTGCGTCCTTGCTGCCCACGTACCCCAGCCAAGCCCGCCCTGCCTGGGGCGCGGGCTGCTTCACGGATATTGATCACGCAGCGACGGGCAATGAGCTGCTGTGCAAGGACGGTTCGCACATCCGTCGCCTCCTGATCACACCCACCGCTCCACGGCTGGCCATTCGTTGTGATCAGCCACGAGCACATCCGCCAGGACGTCGGCTGGCAGGCGGGCCCATTGCGCCAGATCCTCCAGTGCCATCCCGGCCGTGAGGGCTGCTGCTGCGCTCTCCCGTAGGGCCTGGTCGATCAGTGTGGCGGCGTGGCCGAGGTTGCGCAGCAACTGCTGTGCGGCGTCGGCGGTCTTGCCGTACTGAGCGCCGCGCAGCTGGATCAGCTGTTCTTCGGCGCTCTCGATCGCTCGGGTGATCAGGGCGCGCTGTTCGGCGGGCACCGCTGCCCGCCACGTTCGTGCCGAGCCGGGTGTCTTCTTCTCCTTGCCCAGCAGGCGCAGTTGTCCGGCGATGGTGGCGGGCTGGTGTTCCTGGCGCAGCCACCAGGGGTCGTTGTCGTATCCGGGAGGTCCGCCTTCGCCGCGGCGAAGGCGGATGACGGCGCCCATCCAGTTGGTCAGCGGGCTGCCGTAGTCGGTCGCGGCGAGCGGTCCCAGCCACGGGCGGTCCACGCGCTCGCCGAGCCGGCGGCAGAACATCCCGTCGGCGGGCAGCGGCCGCGGCTTGAGGGCGCCGCTGTCGATCCACGCGAGCTGAGCCATGGCCGGGTCCAGCAGCGCGTCAGCGACGGCCATCACCTCGGGGAAGATGGCCGCGTCCCGCCCCACGATCCGCCACCGCTCCAGATCCTTCCCGGCGTTGCCACCGGCGACCTGGTGCAGCCGGTGCGGCCAGATCGTCTCCTGTTGCCAGACAAGGGTCTGCTCCCACCACCGGGCCACCACCGCGTGGGCCAGCGCGAACACCCGCTCCGGCTGGGCCCCGGCGCGCAGCGCCCGCCGTGCCACCCCGGTCCACCGCCGCTGCGCCGCGGCGACTTCCGGCACGCCGCGCAGATCGAGGTGCTCCAGGGGCTGGTCGGCGTCCGCGTCCAGGAGCCACCACCCGTGCCGGACACACACCCGCTGCCAGCGCTGCGCATACCGCACCACCCGCACCGCCGTCCCGGTGCGCCGGGCGGTGCACAGGCGGCAGCCGAACGTCACCGGCCCGGCGAGTGCGCCGCCGATCCGCCACGCAGCCGCGGGCCCGGCGTCCTGTCCGGCCGGCAGTTTGGCGTCCTCCTGCCCCCAGGACGGCAGCGCCCGCGCCAGGACGTCTTCCTCGACGCCGCACAGGCCTGCCAGGAGCTGCCGTCCGGCTGCGTTCAGCAGCACCTCGGCATCGGCCCGCGCGCCCCCGCCGTCGTGCCCCGGCGGGTAGTTGCGCCAGTGCCAGCACGACCGCAACGCCTTCGCTTCCATCCCGTAGAGGCTCGCGATGCGGCAGATCAGCGACGAGGTCGTCTCCGTGGCCAAGGGGGCGACGCGAACCACTCCGCAGCGATGGCCGCTGCCATGGGCTGTGCCGGGGCCGTTCCCCACGTTTCGTCACCCTTCCTGGGCTGATGCGTTCGGCGCGTGACGTCCCTGAGCGAGCATCGGCATGCCCACGCACATGAGGGTGCGGCCGCGGCCGGCTGCCTGCTGCGGCCGGTCAGGACGCGACCCGCACGACGGTCGGGACCTGCGCCCGTGCTGCGGGGCGACCTGCGCGGCCGGACGGTCGGCGCGGCCCCTTCGTCTTCGCTGCCCCGCCGGCGCCCGACCGGCCTCCTTCGGTGTTCATCGGCGTGGACTCCCCGGCGAACACGGTCTGCATGTCGTCGTGAGCGAGCGACAGAGCCGGCAGCAGGGGCTGCTCCCGGTGTGTCCTGCCGTTGCGGGCCGCTTCGGATGCCAAGTAGCCCTTCACCCCGCCTGCGATGATCTCCTCGACCGTGGCGGACGGCAGCAGCGACAAGAAATGCTTCCACTGCTGCTCGCGGACAGCCGGACTCTGCTCGGGTGCCGGCCGGGCGGATGTCAGGCGCTGCAGGCGGCGCAGGGCGGCCTGACGGCGAAGGGCGTTCCACTCGTCCGGCACTTCCTGCGCGGCCGTGGCCGCAGCGGAGGCGCTGCTGATCCTGGTGAAGGCGGCCGTCCACGCGGTGTGCTGCTCGAGCGGGACGCCGCAGCCGGTCAGGAAGGCCTGCAGCTGCTGGACGTCGGCCGGGATGGTGTTGCGGTTAACGATGCGGGCGGCGCTGCTGACTGGCAGAGCCAGCGGGTTGCCCGAACGTTCCCTGATCTCACGCAGACTCAAGGCACCCGCCTGCTCCCACACCACCTCCAGTGCCCGGCTCAAGTCGGCAGCGTCCGCGATGAGTTCGGGCCTCGGAGCCCGCAGTTGCGCCAGCCGGCCGCGTTCTTCGACGCGGGCCTCGCGCCACAGGGCGCCCGCGGCCCGCACCGCCTCCTGGCCGCCGTCGCAGCCCTCCACATACGCCTCGGCCGTCGCACGTTTGGGAACCACGGTCCCGGAGGCAGCCCGCTTCAATGTGGCCGGCGATAGCCCCGTCCGGCGGGCCAGCGTCTCGTATGTGATGCCGGCCGTTTCCCGCCACTGGCGCAGGTGCTCGGCCAGCCGTCCGCGGGCAGGTCGGCTGTGGTCCACGGGCTTGTCTCTGCGTCCCATACGGCGGCCGCCTACTTCCCGGCCGTGGCGCGCAGGACCGCGCTGGCCAGCCCGGCAAGGCGGCGGCGGCCGCCGCCGGCGGCGATCGCCGCGACGCCCAGGGCGCCACAGCCCCCCAGCAGGATGAAGACGTCCTGCAGTGGCATCCCGGTGACGTGCAGGATGCTTCCCAGGACGGGGAAGGAGACGGCGGTGAACGCTTGCGGCGCACCGAAACGGGGGAGGGGATCCGTCTGGCTGGCCTCGGTGCGAGGCGCACGGGTGCTGTCGATCGACATGCGAAGTCCTTTCAGCAGCCCCGGGGCCAAGGCGCGGCGATTCCGGGGCGGGTGAGCTGCTACTGGCTGCAAATCCCTTTGGCGCAAGGGCGATTGGCGTCACCGCTTGCACCGGGCATGTCTCCATCATTCCAGTCCCGGGCCGTTTGCCGCAGGAAGATCGACGACCTCAATACGCCGTATTGGCGAAATGACCGTTTTTTGGTTCCCTGGTGTCCAAGGGAGCGGTTCTCACTCCCTCACCACGCCTCACCGCCGTGGCACCGCCTGAACAGCGCTGCCGCCGCGACGCCGTGCTCGCCGGTCGCGTGCCGTGCCGGGATGGTTCATCCGTGTCCATGCTCGGCTTGCCGCAACCCCCCTCTATCAGTGATGGTGGGCCGCAGAACACCACGAGGCCGGTCTTCCGGCCCGCGAACGTCCTTGACTGCTACTGGCTGCAACCGAAGCTGACAGGGACACCCGGCAGGCTTACGTTGGCGCGTGAACTGCCCGCACCAAGCCGGCGCCCGTCAACACGGCGCCGGCTTACTCGCGTCCACCGCCGTTCGCCAAAATCCCGCCGTTGGCCGCTGTTCCACCGCTGCAGGGAAGCCGCTGTCCTCTCGCGCGCTCGCCTACGGGGGCTTCACACCCGGCCCGGCAACCGCCGAGTACCGCCCGTAGGCCCGCAGCAGCACAACACGATCTGCATCACTCACATGGCGCCGGAAGAGGCCTGGCACGCCCTTCCTGCCGTGATGGCCCGTCATGGATGGGATCGGGGCCTCTGGCGACGGCCGAGCCGCCCGGTGAGGGTGTGCTGCCATGCCTGGTCGGTGGCCGGGAGGGCAGCGTGGCAGATACGGGTGAGGGTGCCGTCGGCCAGCCAGCTCAGGTAGCGGAGCCGGCAGGTCTGGAAGGGGCCCAGGGCCTGGGGGAGGCGTGGCCAGGCCTGCCGGGTGCAGGTGATGTGGATGATGGCTTCCAGGATCTGCCGTTCGCTGCGGCGGCGGCTGCCGGTTCGTGGGGGCGGGGGCAGTAGGGCGGACAGGGTGTGCCAGGCGGTGTCGCTGATCCGCGGCTGCCACACCGGTACTTTGCCGGCCAGCGCGTTCAGTTGGCCGATCAGGTCCTGCTGTTGTGGGTGCGGCAGTGGCTGCCGGTCCTGCTGCTCGGCCAGCCAGGCGGTGGCCTGCTCGGTATCCGGTGCGCCGGGCCACCAGGCGAGGCCGTCGGGGAGGCCGGCCAGGTGGTGGCGGCAGGCCCACCACATGCGCTGCCAGGCGACCGGCCACGGGGGATCCCACCAGGTGTCGATAGCGGTCAGTTGCCGGCCCAGGCGGGTGGGCCGGCCGGTGGCGTGCTGGCGGTGGCGCTGGGAGTTGAGCCAGTTGCCCAGGGCGAAGCCGTCGTCGGTGCGGGTGGGCTTGGAGACGGCGAGGTGGCCGTGGCGGGCGGCGTAGGCGCGGGCCTGGGCCAGGCCGTCGGCGGCCGGGCGCCGCCGGCCGGGCCAGGCGTTGAACCGTTCGGCCTCGGCCGCGGTCAGCCCGAGCTCGGCGAGCAGCTGCTGCTGGCCGTCGTGCAGCTGCGGGTAGTGGGTGATCTGGTGGCGCAGCCACCGCTCCAGCCAGCGCGGCAGCCCCTGCAGGTTGTCCCCGCCGTGCACCGGCCCGTGCTCTTCCACGTGGGTGCGGGCGCGGTACCAGGCGCGCTGCCAGCCGACCGGCCACGGCGGATTCCACCACGCATCCAGCGCGTCGAGCTGCGCCGCCTGCCGGCGGGTCAGCGACGCCGCGTCGGCCCGCCGGTTGGCCAGCCACCGCCCCAGATCGAAGCCCGCACCGGCCGCGGTGTGGGGGAGCGCCAGGTGTCCCACGCGTGCCGCGTGTGCCCGCGCGTGCTCGAGCCCCTCGGCGAACAGCTCCTCGTGCTGCCGGGCAAGGCCCTGACCCTGCCCGCTGCGCCGCGGCACAGCCGGCTCCGCCCGCCACCCTCCCGCCCCCGCCCCCGCGTCCGGCACTGCCGCACCGCCTGCACCCGCGCCGGTATCGAAGGCGGCTGCCGGCAGACGCAGGCCCGGGCCCACCTCCACGGGCCGGTGCGCGCTGCGCACCCACCACATCCCCCGCCCAGGCGGCGGCAGCATCCCCGCGGGCCGGCGCTGCTCGCGGGCCACCGCCTGCACCCACATCGACAACGGCCCTGCCTGATCAGGCTGTTCGACATCCCCCAGCCAGTCCCGCCCCAGCCGGGCACCCAACACGGCCACGAACCCCTCACCGCCCGGCCTGCGCACCAGAGCCGGCGCCGCGCCCCGGGCAGCCAGCTCCCGCACCGCCGGATCGCTCAACGCCGCCGCCACCGTCACCACCTCGGGAAAGACCACCACGTCCCGCACCAGCAGCCGCCACTGCCGCTCGCCCCAGCCCGCCGGCCCCGGATCCCGCCGGCAGGTGGCCGCCACTACCTGCTCCAGACGCGGCCCCCACACCCTCTCCCGCGCCCAGAACTCCTCCCGCTCCCACCACCCGCACACCACCGCCCGCGCCAGCGCGAACACCTCCCCGCCCACCACACCCACACCCGCGCCCGCCCGAGCCCGGACCAGCCGGCCAAAACGCCGCTGCGCACCGTCCAACTCCCGCCCCAGGCCCCCGACATCGGCGAACTCCCACGGATGCCCCTCACCCGCATCCAGCAGCCACCGCCCATGACGCACACACAACCGCCGCCACCGCGCCCGGTACACCCACACCCGCCCCGCCCCCGCCCCCGCCCCGCGTCTGGCCGCACACAGCCGGCAGCCGGACACCACCGGCCCCCACTCCGAGGACCCCACCCGCCACCGCGCCCACCCTTGCCCCCCACCGCCACGGCCGGCCAGCGCTGCAGGCCCCGCCGACCACGACGGCAACGCCCACGCCAGATGCCCGCCCGGCACCCGGCACCAGCCGGCCAGCTGCTCCTGCGCCGCCTCGTCGAGAAGCACCTCGCCGTCCGGGCGCACACCGCGCCCTGGATGCATGGGATTCGCCCACCGCCACCACGCCGTCAGGTCGCCGGCCTGCAGCCCGTAGGCGGCCGCGACCCGGTGCAGGAACGACCACGTCGTCTCACCGGACACCGGCACCACCCGCAACACTCCACGCACACCCTCACTCGCCTTCCGGTGCAGTTGCCCGGCCCGGGGCCCTGACGGCACAGCCAGAACTGCTGCAGCAGCCCTCTCAGCAGGCCGCGGCTCTCGTCGGGATCCAGGCTGCCCTGCTGCCATGACGTCCCACCGCTTGTTCCAGGCACAGGGCACTGGCCGCTGCTCCACGCAGACCACATCGGACAGGCCGGACTCTTTCCGGACGGTCCACACCGACACAGGCCCAGCACGCCCTGCGCACCGAGGCCGACTTCGAGATGCCGCACGAGTCGTGAGGACGGGCTGTCCAGGGGCTGCCGCTGATGTGACCGGCCTGCATGGATCCGACGCACATCCGCGTCCGTGGCGATGGTCACCGACGATTCTGCCCGCCGCCAGCCACTGACCAGGACGCGACCCCGGTTCCCTGGCCCTGGAACTCGAGGTGTTCGAGGGCGGTGAATTCCGGGCGCGGCGGCCGATGTCCCGCGCAGGTGCTGGGCTTCATCGGACACCCGCAGTGATTGAGTGATAGGTAAGGGCATCATGCGCGGCATGTTGCATCGGACTCCGCAGCTTGCCGCCGTCGACCGACACGTGCTCCACGAGGTCACTGTCATGCGCCGTGACCTGCGCCAGGTCGTCCAGCAAAGTCCCGCGAAGTGGACTGCTGATCTGCGGCGGTCACTGACCGCCTCGGCGATCGCGGCGTCCAACACCATCGAGGGCTACCGTGTCGACCCCGTCGACGTGGCCGATCTCCTCGACGGTGAGCGGGAAGGGGTGGATGCAAGCGAGGAAGACAAGGCAGAAACCCTCGCCTACCAGCAGACGTTGACGTACATCCAGTCACTGTGGGACGTGGAGGACTTCGCGTACTCCAAAGGGCTGCTCAACGCCCTGCACTGGATGCTCCAGGGCCATCACCATCCGCACCGTCCCGCCGGCCGGTGGCGGCAGAAACCCATCTTCATCACGGCGGCCGGCAACCCGCACGCGACCGAGTACGAGGGCCCCCACGAGCGGTATGTCCCACATCTGATGGGCGAGCTGGTGGCCTGGCTGAACGAGGGCGACCTCGAAGCCGATCCGCTGGTGCGCGCCGCGATGGCCCACCTGAATCTGGTGAAGATCCACCCGTGGATCGACGGCAACGGCCGCATGTCACGCAGCCTGCAGACCCTCCTGATCGCCCGGGAAGGCGTGCTGGCCCCGGAGTTCTCCTCGATCGAGGAATGGCTCGGCATGCCCGGCAACACCTGGGAGTACTACAAGATGCTGCGGGAGGCAGGGGGGCCGATGTACTCCCCCGAACGCGACACCCTGCCCTGGGTGCGCTTCAACCTGCGCGCCTACCACGAGCAGTCCCAGCGCGTGCAGCACCGCGTCAAGCGCTCCACCGACTGCTGGATCGCCCTGGCCGAGCACACCGAGCGCTTCAGCCTCGCCGAACGCCAGATCACCGCCCTGCACGAAGTCGCGATGACGGGCCGTGTGCGCCGCTCCCGCTACGAAAAGGCCGAAGTTCTCAGCAACCAGCAAGCCGTCCGCGACATCCAGGCCCTGACCCGGACCGGCCTGCTCACCGCGGTCGGCAACACCAAAGCCCGCTACTACATCGCCGGCCCCGCCTTCCCGCCCGACGTCCTGGAAACCGCACACCGGCGCCACACCATCACCGGCCCCTACCAGCCCCACTAGATCGCAGCAGTCCAAGGCCAATGATCGAAGACGGTCAGGGAACGCAGGACGGGTTGATCGGTCCGGGCGTGCTTCGGCTCAACAAGCAGGTGCCGGACCTGCGGCAGGCGTCGGGTCAGTAGTCGAGGTCGAGGTAGTCGATGTCGTTGAGGGTGACGTCGGAGAGTCCCATGGCGCGGGCTCCGCTGTCCTGGAAATAGATCTCTTTGAGTCCTTCGGCGATGATCTGGCGCATCTGCTGGTCGCTGGCTCCGGCGTCACGAGCGTTGAACAGGCGTTGTGCGTAGGCCGGGGGGAGGTGGACGGTGAGGCGGCGGAAGCGTCCGTCGTCGGTGGTGCCGACGGGTGCGGTGTACCCGAAGCGGGCCCTGGTCTCCACGGTGATCCCGGTCGTGGTGGCGGCTTGTTGCTGTCGGCGTTTGCGGACCTGGGGCTGCCACCGCTGCCGTACGGCGGCGTCGATCCGTTCGGCGATGGCTTGGGGCGGGTGCTTGCGTTCGCCCTTGCGGTAGCGCTCCACCGACCGCTGGCTGACCCCGATCTCCTGGGCAACGGCTTTGGTCGTCTTGAGCTGCTTCATCAGGAAGTTGATGCGTGCCTGGAGTGTCTTGGGCGGCTGGCGGGTGAAGGCTTCCCGGTCGGCGCGTTCGATGGCGTCGTCGATCTCTCCCACAGCGTCTACTCGCCTTCGTCCAGGACGGCGTCGCCGCCCTTGATGTGGCGGGCGGGGTTGTAGCCCTGTTCCATCAGGTCGACGGCCCAGAGCATCGACTGGACGCCCTCGAGCTTCGCCAGGCCGGGTGTGGGTCCGAGGCGGAATCCGCCGGGCTGGGGCTTGCCGGAGGCGGCGTAGGGCAGGAAGTCCAGCGGGCTCTCCCCGGGCGAGGGGTAGACGACGCAGTCGGAGAGTACGGCGAGCGGGTACAGGCCCGTCATCGCCGCCATGTTGCGCAGCTTGCGGTGCATGTTGATGCGGGCCTTGGAGATGACGGCGGCGCGGATGTCGGGGCGCCAGGTCGGCCGCTGGAGGGCCGGCCACCGCTCGCCCTCCTTGTACTTCTTGCCCTGGGGGCGTTCGCGGAGCTTGCCGATGCCGCCCTTGACGGTGGCCTTGATGGCGGCGAGGACGGCGGCCATGGCGGGGTCGGCGTCCTTGTGCTGTTCCATCGCGGTGAGGAAGGCGCGGTCGTCGAGGTCTTTGGTGACGCCGAGGTCGGCGAGGGTGTCGACGTAGGCGTTCTTCAACCGGTCGTGCCACGGGTCCAGGTAGGCGCCGGTCTCCCGTCGTAGGTACCCCTCCAGGGGCTGGACGTTGTAGCCGAGTTCCTGGGCGTAGGCGACGGTGTGCGTCTGGTACCAGGCCGGTCCTGTCGGACGGGTGCCGTCTGGCGTGAACGGTGAGGGCAGGCGCGGGTCCACCTCGACGTGGGACAGATCGACCAGCCAGCTCCCGGGGATCTTCGGGTTGAAGGCCGGGGCATGGAAGTGGTCCGGGGCGGACAGCCCGACGACCAGGCGGGCCGCGGCGGCGAGGAACGCGGTGTTGAGGTCCAGGCCGACCGCGAAGGGCAGCGTGCACTCCTCATCGGTGAGCAGGTCCACCGGCCGCGCCCACTGGTACGCCTCCTCGTTGAGGAAACCGCCGGTCCAGCCGGAGTTCACGACGACGGGGTGCTCGGGGGTTGCCTCCGGTGGCGCCGGGTCCATCGGCTCCGTCCCCAGCGAGCCCGGGTTGTGGCCAGGCACCCAGTTCCCGCTCGCTTCGTCGCGCACCGCGCGGGTGGGCGGGCGCAGCGCGGTCATCAGCTCCAGCCCGGACACGGCGGTGGAGCCGCGTGGGGTGATGACCCGAGTCGCATACACACCGAGGACGCGGGCGACGTCGGCCGGCTCCATCTGAGTCACGCCGGGCCAGGACCGCTCATCGAGTGCGTCCCAGGACAGGACAGCGAGCTGCACGCATTGCCGCTCGCGCCCCTGCGCCTTGCGGTAGATCCTTGCCCAGGGGCCGAACCCGCGCTGGGTGAGCCGCCACTTCGCCTTCACCACCTGCTTGACCACCGGATGATCCTCCGGGAGGCGCAGGGAGCGGCGCTGCTCGTGGCCTTCCAGGCGCTCGGGGAGCCCGAGCTTCACGGCGGCCGCGGCCGTGAGCACGATCAGCGGGTCGCTGTCCTTGCCGTTGCGGTGCAGGCGCGGCGCACCGAGGCCGGACTCGCGCAGCGTCCACTCCACCAGCTCCACCACGGTGGTCGCCGGGCAGTCGAGCAGGATGCCGCCCGTGCCGTACGCGCAGCCGTCGCCGTCCAGGACCGCGAGGGGGCCGTGCGGGAAGCGCGGATCGGCTGCGGGCTGAGCCGCTTTCTTCGCGGCCGGACGGCGCGATGCCGCGGCCGGCGGGGTGGCGGGACGTGCCGGTCCCGTGGCTGGAACGGCGAGAGCCCGCGGGGCGTCTGCCGTCTCCACCTCGGACGCGGCCGTCTCACTGGACGCCGCTGGCACCGGCGCGGCTGCCGAGGCGGCACCGGGGGCGGGATACTTCGCCGCCCACCCGTTCAGCAGCCGCTGGTAGGCATCCAGCCGCGGCGACTTCGGCTCGCTTCGGCCGTTCTCCCAGTTCTTCACCGACTGGGTCGTCGTCTTCAACGCGGTGGCGAGGCGGGCCTGGGTGATGCCGGCAGCCTCACGCAGCCGGGCCCGCTCCGCCGGAGGCGGGAGGTGCGGCTCCTCGTTCAACAGAGCGTCGACGGACGCGAACAGCTCTTCCTCAGATGCCATTACCTGCACCTTCACGTCAGGACTTACTTAACCAAAAACTTATCCCACTCCTTAGCCTTACTGTGCCCATTCCAATCCCACCGCGGCGAGCGCGGCGAGTTTCTCGGCGGTGAGCTTGGCGCGGCGCCCCTTCTGATTCATGATCCACACTCCAAGCTTGACGGGGTGCTCTTGGCCGTCGACCTCGACCGCCTCTACGTGAGCTCTGGGGACGGCCACCGACCCCGTGCGGGCCTTGTACTGCGCCAGGGCCGCAACACCCCGCTCAAAGGCCCCCACGGGCGTCGTGGACGGCTTCGGGAGCTCCGGGGCCGGAGGCGTGATGCCGAGCTGCTCCAGGCGCTCGCGCTGCCCGTCGTGAAGGGCCTGCCAGACCTCCGGCTTGCGCTGCCGGGCCAGCCACTTCCCGATGTCCATGCCGTGGACCGTGAGGCCGGGAAGGACGTCGGCCTGGCCCTCTTCGTCGGCCACCAACTCGCGCAGTGCGGCGTAGTGCCGCTGCCAGTCCGCCGGCCAGGACGGGTTCCAGTCCGCGTCGACGGCTTCCAGCGCGGTCTTCCACTCGGGGTGGTCATCCAGCGCACCGGGCCGCCGCAAATTCGCGAGCCACATCCCCAACGGCCTGTCCAGCATCGCTGCGGACCTGGGAGCGCAGAGTGTCCAGTGCTGGTCGTAGTAGGCCTTGGCGGCTTCCAGGTTCTCCTGGAACCGTTCATCCGCCAGGGACCAGACCATGCCGAGCTGTTCGAGTCGCCGCGCGCGCTGGCCGGTCATCTGCCCGGCTGCGTAGGCGCGTCGTTGTTCTGCGACCCATTGTCCAAGTGGTGTGGCGCCCTCGCGGTGTCCGTAGGGCACGCGGGCGTTCCCGACCCGTTCGACGTACGTCTTCAGCTTCGCCCAGCCACGGGCCCAGTCCTGGCGTTCGGTGTCGATCACGTTGAAGGAGACCCAGTCCGCGACCATCACGGGATCCCTGGGGGCGGCGAAACGGAGCAGCAGCCGTGATTCTTCCTCGCCGTCTTCTGGCGCGACGCCGATGTTCACGGACGGCTGCGCGACGTCCTTCTGAGGCTCCTGGGGGATGGCGAGCAATTCGACGGCCTCTTCATCGTGGGCCCGCAGCCCTTCCAGGACTTTCACCAGGGGCCGGTAGGAGCCGGAAGTGAACATGTCCTCGGGCTGCTCTCCGGGCTGGAGGAAGACGGGCACGATCAAAGAGGCGAGCTTGCCCTGTCCAGGCTTTTGGCGAAGTGCCCGGCCGATGGCCTGGACGATGTCGTGCGGCGCTCCCTTCGGGTCCAGTAGGGCAACTGAATCCACGCTTCGAATATCGACACCCTCGCCCAGGACCCGGCAGTTGGAGAGCACGGCGCGCTGCGCCGTGGACCCGAACGAACCCAGGACCTCTCGCCGGCGTTCGGGGACGTGCTCGCCGCACAGCCAGTCCGCCCAGATCCGCTTCGGGTAGGTCTCGGGCTGGTCGGCGTGCAGCTTCGCCGCGACGCGCTCCAGGCCCTCCGCGTAGGCCTGTGCCTCGATGGTCCGGTGGTGGAAGGCGATGCACGTCTGCAGGTCGTGCTGCGCCATGGTGTGCAGCAGCGCGGCCTGGAGGGCGCCGAGGCGCTGCCCGCGGACCTCTTCGGTGTGCCGCTCCTCGCCCATCAGCTTCTTCGGGGTGACGACCGGATCCTTCAGCTCCAGCACGATGATCTGGTACCGCGCCAACAAGCCCCGGGAGACGGCAGATGCGAGCGACAGCTTGTACAGGACGGGCCCGAAGACCTTCTCGTCATCCATGGACGCCGCCATCTCGCGCGGCAGTGGGTCCCGCACCCCCTCGGCAACCTCGCGGTTCAGCCGCTCCTCCCAGATCCGCGGCGTCGCCGTCAGGTACAGCCGCCGGTACGCCGGGATGACGGTCTGGTCATGGATGTCCGCCCACGCCTTACCCATCGAGCCACTTGTTCGGTGGGCCTCATCAACTACAGCGAGGTCTACCGGGGCCAACTTCTGGCCGTAGGTGCCCTCGAACGCCTCCGCGAGGACGCCCAGGGAGGCGTAGGTGACGTAGATGGTCACGGGCCCCGTGCCGTGCCACAGCGCCAGCTGGATCGGGTTCGTGGTGGCGCGCACCTTCATGCTCCACAGCTCCGGGTCGTCCTGGAGCGAACACACCGCCACCGCCGGCCCCTTGTGCCCGGCCTCGTGCCACGCCTTCACCGTCTGCGCCAGCAGATCCAACGTCGGCACCAGCACGAGAATGCGCCCCTTCGGCACCAGCCGCTTCGCCGAAGCCGCCGCCATAATCGTCTTCCCCGTGCCACACGCCGCGTGCAGCTGCCCGCGCAGGCCGTGGAAGGGAATCCCGCCCGTCGGAACATCGAAGCCGCGCATGATGGCATCAACGGCCTCGACCTGATGGGCACGTAGTTTCACAATTGCCCTTGCCTCTTCCCTTGGGCTTCCAGTCCTCTAGGGGTGTCGGGAAGCGCTGCAGCATCTATGTGAGGGTTCCAACCCCCGTGACAGACGAGGCCAGCCAGGCGCCTGGCTGGCCCTTCCGCCGAGGGTGCGGGGCTGCCCGAGTGAGCCCCTTCTGCTGTGTGGCAGGCCTGGTTAGGCCGCCCGGTTGTCGGGGTGGTCCTTCTTACGGTGGTTGGCGATGCTGGCGGGGGCGCCGCTGTAATCGCAGTCAGTGCACTTCTTCCACGAGCAATTCGGGTCGGTGACGGCGGCGTGGCGGACTGAGTGGTGCGATCCGTAGCCATGGGCGTGGAGCAACTGTGCTACAGACCCGTCGTACTTGAGCGCCATGAGCGCTGCTTCGGCGATTTTGTCGTGGCCGGCGGCGAAGAACTTGCCGAGGCCGACATCCTTCCCGCAGCCGCACCAACACTTGCCGGTCGGGATGAGGCGGGGCTTCTCATTGTCTGGCATGCACCCAAGGTAGCAACCCTTGGGTTAGTGTCAAGGAATGCGTCCAAGGATGGAATCCAAGGGGGCAATCCAAGGGATGCATGCGACGATGCTCCTAGGTTAGTGAGTCGCGGGAACCGTCCGTCGTCGGTCGTGCCGATCGGCGCGGTGTACACGAACCGGGCCCGGGTCTCCACGGTGATGCCGCCCGTGGCGGCGGCCTGCTGCTGCCGGCGCTTGTGGACCTGCCACCGCTGCCGTACGGCGTCGTCGATCTAGGCCCTGGCCGTCCTGGACGACCTGCCGGAGCATGCCCGGGAGATGGTGCGCGACGTCCTGGACATCGCCGGCCGCGACCCGTGGTCCTTCCCGCCCTTCAACGCCCGCGATCCCGAGGGCGAGGACGTGCGCTCCGCCTCGGTCGGACAGGTCACCGCCGTGTACTGGATCAACCGCCCCGCCGGACGCCTGTACGTCATCGACATCGTCTGGCTCGGCTGATCCAGCCTCGAACGACGCTCACATGCAATGCAGGTGAAGCCGATGCCAGGCCTTGAAGGCGTGGGCGATCGGCTTCACCTGGGCAGGTGCGCCAACACCTGCATCTTTTCCCTGTGTGCGCCGGTTGGAGCCAGTAGCAATCAGGGCGGACCGGACCTGCAGTGCAGATCGCGCTCCGTGGTTAAGAGCATGACCCAGGCCATCCGAGATCATTCGGCATCAAGCGGTGCGGTATTGAATCAACCCAGCTCAGGAGCTTGGCCCGCTACCGACACAGTGGAGTGAAGTAGCAACCCTAGAACACGCTCTGCGCGCCTCGTACGGGTCGACGATCACGGCTTTGACCTGCGGTTTCATCCCGTTCGTGCACGTCAGAACGGTTGTCAGAGGGGCATGGTAGGACCTCGTGCAGGGCGTTGACCTGCGGATTCATCGGGCTCTCGGTCTCTGCAGTCCGGTCGATGCGCGACAAGGTGTGGTTCTAGGGCGACTTCGTCGCATTGGATCGCTCGTGAATCAACGCTTTGACCGACTGTTGGTTGTGCCGTACGGGCTGAGACGCTTTGGGGCAACAAGTCCTTTCGTGTGAGTGGGAGCGCCAACTCTCGCTGTGTGTGCGGAGGGATCAACGGTTGGAGCCGAGTAGCACCGTCCGGCGACCAGAAGATCGCCGGACGGTGATTAGGGAGACTTCATGGGCGTCAAGCCCTCCACCGCGGCGACGGCGGCCGCCATGCCGAAGGCGTCCGGCCTCGACGTCATATCCGTGCCCGCGATGGCTACCGACACGGTGCCCTTCGTGCGCGAGACCACCTCCACGAGCGGGCGCTTCGGCATGCCGCACGCGCTCGTGATCATCGTGTGCATCGCCACGGCGGCGATCCTCGCCCCGCCCGACATGGGCGTCAGCGACATCCTGCTGCTCATGTCGGGCGCCGGGGCCATCGGCGCCGTGGTCGTCGTGACGGTGGTGAGCGGCGGCCGCGGCACCGGCGGCCGGATCGGCCGTTTCATGCGCGCCTACTTCACCTCGGGGAACTGAGGCCGTCATGGGACGCCCTGAGAAGCCGGTGGACCGTACGGTCCCGGCGCGCGCGAAGCTCGCGGACTTCCTGCGCGGCCTCAAGGCCGACGCCGGCATGACCTACGAGCAGATGGCCAAGAAGACGAACGGCCTGCCGTCGAAGGCGACGCTCGAGCGTGCCGCCTCCGGCACCTCCGTCCCGACCTGGGACACCGTCGTCGTATTCGTCACGGCCACCATGACGGCCAATGGATGGCTCATGAGCACCAGCGATCCCATGATCCGCGCCCGGAAACTGTGGATCTGCGCGCGCCGGGCCACCCGGGCGCCGTACTACCTCCACAAGGCGCCCGACCCCCGCCTCGTCTCCACCTCGGCGGACCTCAGCCGGGCTCTTCGCCACCAGCACATCTGGGCCGGCTACCCCACTCCTGGCGAGATGGAGCGGATGTCCGGGCCCGGCGAGCTGCCCGCCAGCACCACCCGCCGCATCATCAAGGGCGACATCCTGCCCATCGACCCCAAGCAGGCCATCGCCTTCCTGAAGGCGTGCGACGTACTCGTGCGCGCCGACCTCGAATCCTGGCTCGCTGCAGCGAGCCGAGCGCTCAAGCACGACAGCGCACCCAGCCGGACGAACATCAACCAGTGGATCAGGGCCCACAACCTGCTCCCCGAGCTCGATGACACCCGCGAGGAAGAGCTCGACGAGCTACTTGTGTACCGCGAGAAGAAGGAGCTGGAGCGGGCGGCGTAAATTCGGGCTGACGGAAAGCACCCCCCAGACGTGATCTCGTCCGGGTGGCTACGTAACTGACGTGCGACAACGCCCCGTCCCCGGCATTGCAGCGGTACTGCTGCCCGGTCTGGTTGCGGTGGTGGTCCGCCGAGGAACCGACGTGATGTGGATGGCGCAGCCGCCGATTCAGGTGTCGCCGACAGGGAACGGCGAGGTGGAGATCGCTGTCGCCGGGGCCACGGAGGAGGACCAGGTGACCGCCTTCTCCGCGGCGGACACTCGGGCTTTCCTCGACCAGCTCCGAGCCGAGTACGGCCCCAAGTAGCCGCGTTCGTGAACTGTGGGCCCACGCCGGTGACGGGATGGGCCCACAGCTTTACCTGCTACTCGTCGCCAGGAGTCGTCTGGTTGTCCCTGGTCGCAGCGCGGCTGCGGGCTTTGCGGAATGCCCAGGCGCCGATGGTGACAACGAGAGTGGCGCAGAGGCTGCCAAGGAACTCGGGCAGAGCCGCGGAGAACAGGCCGATCACGAAGACGCTCCATCAGTGTGTGCGAACTTCCGCACTGACGGGGCGGCTTTCCGCAACGGGCATCGGCCGCTCCAGCGATCTTGCGATCACCAGGCGGTTCACCCGCTCGGATTGGCTAGGGCGGGCCAGCACGTTGCGTGCCCTCCGGCGGTCACGAGCCGCCTGTCGGGCGTGATCCCGACGAGAGCTGAAGGCAGATTCCCACGACGAAGGCGCCGAGGTAGGTGACTCTCACCGAATCGAGGTGTGGTCCGCGTCACGCATCAGACGGCGTCCGGGCGGGATCAACCGCTCTGCCCGCGGAGGTGATCACGTCGGATAACTCCGCCTCCATTATCCGTCGCGACAGAAGCGGGCATAGTGGACGCGTCGAAACGGGTGCGACGAAGGGAAGGGGACCACGTGAGCAAGCACCCCGACCTGCCTGACACGCTGGTCCACTTCACCGGCCGGCCCCGCGGGCGGAAGGACCTGCCGCCCGCATTCGCGCTGGGCACTCCCGAGGAGCGCATGCTGCGCATCCTGCACAGCGGCGTGCTGCGCGGATCACTGGACTACTGGTCGGACGCCCCGGTGATCTGCTTCAGCGAGCTCACGGAGGACGCCCGCCGCGTCATGCTCCGCGACGGCTGCGGGCCGCGGGGTCCGTACGAGCCGTGGGGGCTCATGCTCGACCGACAGCAGCTCATCCAGGCAGGAGCCCGGCCCGTCCTCTACCTCTCCGCCGAGGAGATGGGCGAGACGGGCCAGCTGCCCACGCGCCTGCGTAATCGCCGGGTGCGCTACGACCCGGGCAGCTCCGACTGGCTGCACGAACGGGAGTGGCGGCTCTGCTTCGAGGGCGGGGACGACCCTGTGCTGCCCGTCACGCCGCAACTTGTCGTCGGTCTCATCGTGGGCAACCAGGGCTGGACGCCGCAGCCCCGCAGTCTGAGCCCCTCGGAGATGCTCTCCCAGTGGGAGATCTCGGTGCAGGCCGTGCGGCGGGCGATGGAGGAAAACAGAGACCTGCCCTGGCAGAGCATTCCCGTGCACGCCCCCACCATGAGCTTTGCCCGACCCGCAAACGGCCTGCCCCGCTGGTACTGGAACGGCCAGGAGCTCGTGCCGGACGGCATCATCGACATCCAGACGCAGGAATGGGAGGCGGTGACCCGCTGGGCCGGTGTCCTGCCGGGGCCCAGCGTCACCGTCCATCCCGAAGAAGTCTGGGATGAGCTGCGCGGTGACGGCCGTGTCTGAGACGTCGGATCCCGACGAGGTCCATCCCTTCGCCCCGACGCTTCCACCCGCCGGCTGCCGAGGCCGAGGACCCGGCCGCGAGGCCGCCGCCGAGATCACCCCGGACAACACCGTTAGCTAAGTCCGAGCTGAGCGGCGTTTCATAAGGTGGTCGCTCACGAAACACCCCGTCTGACGCAGGCCGAGCTGGGTCCTTTGTGTTCCACGGGTTGTTTCGAGTACTCCGGTCGAACAAATGCGGGCGCGCGTGGATGCCGGTGTCCCACCGCGGCCCTCGCCCGAGCGGCTGGGGAGGGCCGATGTCACGTCGCAGGCGCGGTCTTCGGCAGCATGACCACCATCTCGTTGAGGACCGCGTTGAGGCGGATGGGCTCGGGAAGGTCGTCCATGCTGATGCGAGGGACGGTGTGGCTGATCGGCCGGTGCATCACGTCGTCGGCGATGTCCTTGAAGGCCGCGAGCCTCTGCGCGTGGTTCTTGTCGTTGCGCTTCATGCTGAACACGTGCTGGGCCGCCACGCGCTTGAAGTCGGTGTGCCCGAAGACCGGCGGGATGTGGTCCAGGATCGAGCGAATCATGGCGGCGCAGGCATATGGGTTCTCCGCGACGTAGGCGTCGTTCAGGCCCTGGCACAGGGCGATGAGCTTGTGCACCTTCCACCGGGTCGTCGCGGCCACCGTCTCCAGGTCGGCCATGAGGTCGACGTCGACGTACGCGCCCCGGCTCGGCTCCGCAGCCACGGCCTCCTCCTGTACGACGGTCGGGGCGTACTGGGCGGCGTTCGCGGCGACGATCTCGCAGGTCTTCTCGATGTACTCCTCCACGGTGTGCATGCCGCGGAACTGCATGACGCTGCGGGTGACCTCCCGCTCCCAGGACCCGTCGCCGAGATGGACGCCCCCAGTGCTGATGGCCGGCTCGTAGGAGAGCAGGTCGGGCAGCGCCTTGACGAACCACGGTCGCAGGTCGGGGAGCGTGGTCGTCAGTTCGCCGGAGCGCAGGATGACGCTGGGGACCTCGTCGGCGACGAGCGGCCTGCTGATGTACCGGTCGATCATGTGGCGGAGGGTGCGCATGAACGGCTCACCGACTGTCATCCGCCCCTTGGGCAGCCTGGAGGCGCCGGCGACGGTCAGCCGTACCCGGTGGCCCGGGTCGATGGGCGCGCGCATGGGGACGGTGTAGCCGTAGCCGGAGGCGAACGGAGCCTCGTTGCCTACGCGCGGCAGCGAGTGGAAGACGGCGTCGGCGTCCTGGCCGCGCATGTCGAACACGTGCTGCACGTTGGCCCACAGCGGCCACTCGCCCGTCTCGTTCCACGGCTGGGCGATGGCGGAGAGCAGGCTCCGCTGGTCCGGCGTGAGCGTCACGTTGAGGAGCGTATTCAAGGAAACCCCTTGGTGCGAGGCGAGTTCCGTTTCGCCATAGACGTCGTCCAGCGAAATCCCGGCGGCACGCGCGAGTTTGTGAAGGGTGGTCACCTGCATGCGGTGCATGTCGCCGAATCGGTGCGGAGGTGCGGGACTTGATCAGGCGGGCGCCGGTCTCGGGGTGGCAGCCGGCCATCAGGAAGCGGGCGACCTGCTTGCCCTCCTCGTCGAGCTCGGCGCCTTCGACGATACCAACGGCCTCCAGACCGCTGCCCATCCAGAGCAAGGCGGTCCCGCCCTCGGAGCGCAACCGGTAGTCAACGGCTTGGTCCTCGCCACAGTCCAGGACGACGCTCTGTTCGCCGTCGAACGCGACCACGGCGCATCCGGCCTGCTCCTTGAGCCGGTACTCGACCTGCGCGTCCTCCGTGATCTTCGTGACCCAGGCCACCAGCCGCCCCTCCCCGTACTGCGCTCCCCGCGCGCTTGTGCTTCTCACCCGGCCTGCCGGGTTCTCCGCGAGGGAACCCCCTTTGTCCTTCCCCTCTATTTGATCATCACCAAGGAGCTGTCGGGCACTACCCGGCTCCGTCACCGGCGGACGGGCGGCGAGACGACCGGAGAAGAAGCCGGGGGCGTAGTCGACGGTGCCGCGGACGAAGGAGCGCCGGTCTGGTCGGCGGGAGGGGACTGCGTCGGGGCCGTGGAGACCGTCGACGGCACGGTGGTCTGGAAGACCGACGGGTCCTTATCCCAGATGAGGTACAGGACGGTGACGATGCCGAGGCCGACCAGGATGGCCGCGCCCAGCCTCGGGTTTCGGTAAGCGATGTAAACGCCGACCCCGCCAAGGGCCAGAGCAACAATGAGGGGCAGCGTCATCGATGCCACCTCAGTCCTCGACGGTAATTAATGAACGAATAATCCATGTGGTCCTCCTTGGCCTCTCAACATGAGGACGGAGCCACGAGCCCCAAACTTTCACGTGGGCCACAAACGACGAAGGGCCCGGCCCCCCTGTGTGGTCGAGCCACGCGGGGGCCGAGCCCTCCTTATGTCGGTAAGAGTGTCTGACTTGACCACACCCTCCGCTCTCCGACACCGAGCGAAGGGTGTGGTCCCCCGAATCAGACGGCTTACCGACAAGGGAACCTTCTATTGTTCAACTACGGTGTTGCGACTGTTGATTTGGTGCTTTTGCTGCTACTAGCAGCGGTCTTTGATTCCATTGTTGTTGTTGATGGGATGGTATGCGGCACTACTGAGTGTCGCTCAATCCGTGCTCTAATCTCGTTCCCGCCGAACAGTTTTGTTCAGCGATTCTCTGGATTTCGTGGATGCTCCGCAGAACGCTGGGCCGCTCCGCAGAGAGATCGAGCGCAAGGTCATCGACGATTGCGACGGCCACTTCGTCGCCAGCTTGAGCCGCGTGGAGCCACCACACATAAGCTGCTTCTTCGTCGTCTACCTGCTCTACGATCTCCGCTATTCTCCTATACAAGCCTCCCTTCTCCTGATCCTTCTCCGATGTAACCGCGAGGAGGACTCCTCGCAGCTCGTCCCAGAGATCCTGGAGGACCTCCTGGACGACTTCCTCGGCTACGGCCGACTGTGGGTAGCCACTCGAACTGGCTACACCGCAGGCTGCCCGCCCCCGAGCAATCCCTATCTTTGAGAAAAACTCATTAAGGAATTGCTCGGGGTCGGGTCGGTCGCCTGAGGAAGGTTGGGAGTAGTGCGCCACGGTGAGCCGATCAACGACATCCACTATGGCTTCCTCCCTTCTTAGTTCCCCTTGTAGGCTTCCTCAAGAGCCTTGAGAGCTCTCTTCTCGTAGCGGCGCGCAGTTGCCTCCGAGATCCGGAGAATTGCAGCCACCTCTACGATGCTGTACTCCCGCGCATAGCGCAGGTGGATGACCAGACGCCAAGTCGGATTCAAGCTATGAAGGACATCGAGCGTCCTGCCAAAGCTCTCCTCGTCATCGACGCGCAAGTAGTCGTCGCCGTTCTCGACTTCTTTCCTGGCATCTTTTTCTTCTCGCCGCGCCCGGCTTGTCTCGCTTCGGATAGCATCTATCGCGGAAGAGACAACGCACTTGCGCGAATAAGCAGGGTTACTCCATACTATGTTCCTGAAATTTTCCTCAGGCCACTTCTTCCAAAACTTCTCCAGAACGTTCTGGAGTGCATCCTGTGCATCCCAAGGGTTGCCAGTGATGCGGAAAGCGGTCCGCAGAAGGTGCGCCGAGTTCTCTTCGCAGTACTTGCCGAAATCGGCGCCGAGGTCATCCAGGGATATCTCCACTGCTGCGTGAGTGGCTTTCTCACACTCAGTGGAGGTCAGACCCGGTGTTGTGGCTGCCAGGCCTGTCGACTCGTCGGCGGTTTGGGACGCTGTGAACGTCCCACCTACCTGCGAGTCTTCAAAGCGGTCGTCGATCTGCACCGACGGCCCCCTTCCCGGTAAGACCGGCTCGGGCCCCGATGCCCAGTGGGGACCGAGTCCGATGGACCAGGGGCGGGAAACCCCTGGCCTGTCAAAGAGACGGAGCAGAGCCGACAGATCCCGTCACGCTGAACCAAGATTTTTTTCCGAGAGTCGTTCTCCCAGGTCACGTCCTCTCGCCGCCGATCGACCCGGGCCTTCGTGGAACGCGAAGCGACCCCCGGCACTTTGCCGACACTGTTGGCGAATTCAATCCGTCGCGTTGTGCGTAGCACTGCCGTGCGGCTCTTCCGGTTCCTGGACCGCGAACTGTCCGCCGGCGCCAAGCCGTTGCGCGACTCCTACCGCGCCCAGCACCGTGCCGCGCACGTCCTGCTCCCGCCGCCCGGCGTCGGCACCGAGGCCGGCACCGTCGGCACGGCGATCGACCAGCGGCTGCGCCTGGCCTTCACCGCGGCCGCGCCCGTCGACGACGCCTCCCTGATCGGGATCGAGTTGTCGGGCGGGGTCGGCGGCCGCGGCGCGGGCCTTCGGATGCGCTCGGTCGGAAACGAACTCACCGCGCGCCTGACCGAGACGGTGCGCCGCCTGGACCTCGACAACCGGGACCTCCCGGTCGACCACGGCCAGAACGAAGAGGAGCACCTGGCCCGCATGCTCATCGCCGCGGCCTGGTACCAGGTCCTCGCCCGTACGCCGATCGGCTTCGCCTTCACCCCGCTCGCCAAGGCCGCCCTTGAGGACCCCGGCGCCTTCACCTTCGCCCGGCTGCTGGAGCTCCCGGACCGAGACCTGGTGGCCGACATCACCGCCCAGCTCCACGCAGCCGCCCACGGCCCCCTGGAGGCTTTGCGCGCCCGCACCCGGCCCGAGGACTGCGTCGGTGGGCCGACGTTCGCCGGCGCCCAGATCACGGCCGACGCCGACCTCGTTGTCGACGGTCTGCTGCTCGACTTCAAGAGCGCCCGCCGCCCGCTGGCGGAGATGTCCCAGCGCACTGCCTGGCAGCTGACCGGCTACCTGCTGCTCGATGCCGCCGACCGGTACCGGGTCGACACGGTCGGTCTCTACCTGTCCCGCTCCGGGGTCCTCGCCTCCTGGCCCGTCGACGACTTCCTCGCCCTGCTGGGTGCCTGCCGCCGCGACCTCACCGAGCTGCGCGGCGTGTTCGGCGAACTGCTCGCCGGATGCCGGGGCCAGGCCGACGCCCGGTATTCCGGCACGGAGGAGGAGACCGAGCGTGTCCGGCAGCTGCTGGAGCGCCTGGCGCCGGTCGCCGGGCCCGGCTGCTGCCCGGTGTGCACCCAGGCCCTGCCCGAGTCCACCCGCCGGCCCCGGAAGTTCTGCACCACCTGGTGCCGCGACCGGGACAAGGTCCTCCGGCGCCGCGGACTGATGCCCGGCGGCCCGCGCCCGCTGTTCCCCGCACCGCGCAAGCAGCACCTGGACCTCCCCGACGACGCGGAGATTGTGAGCCTCACACCCGTCTTCCCAGGTAGACGTGTCGCCCTGTGAGGCTGTCAGAACCGGTCACCGACCGCTGAGGAGCCGCCCTCGCGAGCCCCGGACGGTCTGCCGTCCGGGGCTCGCGTTGGTTTGGAGAATATGTCGCCTTGCTGCACCCCGCTGTAGGCGCCGCGCTCCTTGTCGGTCTGGCCGTCGTCGCGCTACTCCACAGCCTGCGGTGACTTCGGCCCTGAACCGGCCGCTGCGGGTGATGTCGTCTGGCTCGCCCGTTCGTTCGGATCCTGAGTCGGTGACGCTTCGGGCACCGCGCTGTGAACCGGTGGCATGAGGGGCTGGGACTGGCTCGGGGTAGGCGTGGGCTCCGGTGCGGTGGGCGGGCTGGAGACTCCGAACAGGAAGGCGAGGGCTACCAGGGTCACCGACCCGGCCGTGAAGGCGACGCCGATGTCGCCGGTCGGCGGGACCGTGGTCGAGGTGGCACGCGTGTGCCGGTGGACGGCGTATCCGACGGCAGTCGAGACGAGGAAGATCAGGCCCGCTCCGACGTCGATGGGTACGTTCATTTCTAGGCCTTCGGGCTCAGGGGCCTGCCCGCCTCGACTCTCACATCAACCGCGGGCAGGCCCTGCTTGGCCTCTCGCGGGTGCGGAGGCCCCACCTCGTCCTGCTGCCGATATGGCTGGGTATGGCATCTGTCCGAAGCGGTGGCCGCCATGGTGCGTTGGTGATCTGATTGTCCGTCTGGCCGATACCGCTTGGGGCAGGTCAGAGGGGGAAAAGGCCGGGACAAGTACGGACAGCGTGGGAGCGAGGGGGCCCTGGGATGCCTGATAGAAGAAGGCCGGGGAGGCGGGCGGGGCCTCTGGCGGGGGATACCCCGGAGGCGGCGGAGCTGGCGAAGTGGGTCTGCGCGGTGACGGAGGCTCTCTCACTGCGTGAGCTTGAGGAGCGCTTCAAGTACGGCCGTACGCAGTGGGGGCAGTTCCGCAAGGGGAGCAAGGTCCTTCCGAGCTGGCTCGTGGATGACCTGGTGCCGGCGTTGGTGAAACCACAGGCTCAGCAGGTGCAGTTACAGCTTGGGCGCCGCTTGCAGAAGGCGGCCGAAGCGGCAGCGGTGGCCCGGGAGGCGCAGAGCGGCAGCGTCCCCATGGGCACCGAGGTGGAGCTGCAGGTACGCCTTGATGAGGCGCGGAAGGCGACGATCGAGGCGCAGAAGACGCTGCTGGGCACGACTCAGGTCATCTACATGCTGCTGCAGCTGGTGACGTCGTTGCAGGGCCGGTGTGAGGCGCTGGAAGCCGAAAGGGATCGCGCTACCGCGCCGGCTGCCTCCCTGGATCGCGTGCAGCAGGAGCTCGCCGCGACCAAGCAGAAGGTTGATCTGGCCAAGAAGAAGCTGAAGCGTGCCCGCGAGACACGCGAGGAAGCGGAGGAACTGAACGTCACGGCGGAGGTGACCGCTGCACGGCACGAACGTGCACTGGAGTGTGTGCGAGCCGCCCCGCTGGAAGCTCCTGATGGGCCAGGGGATCCCGCCGAGGAGGCACCCGCCGACGCTGCGGAGGCAAGCTCGGTGGTGGATGGACTTCGTCCGCTGTGGGAGTACGACGCGGATCTGGAGGCGGCCGACCAGCAAATGGAGGCCCACCAGGCGGACCTGGACGTCCTGCGTTCCCAGATGGGTATCGACGCCGCCGAAGAGGGCGGGAACATCCTGCAGGGAGTCGTTGTCCACGAGGACGCCGCGGACAACCGTGCCACATCAGAAGACGGCAGCGTCAGCCACAACGTGCCAAGCCCTGCCGTTGAGGAAACGGCGCTACACATGGGGAAATGGCCCGCGGATCCCTTCATCAGGCCCCCCGGTGCTCCTCGTGACGTCTCGGAGGTTGATGATCCTGAAGCCGGACGGCTGTGCCTCGGCGCCCTGTACGTCCCCGAGGTCAGCGGAGTCCGTCTCCACTTCGGCCTGCTGAACGGGAAGCCTGTCGGGCTGATCGCGGAGATCGACGACTACCAGTTCGAGATCCGGCTTCGCCTGGGTTTGCGGAACATGGGCACCTGGAGCCGCCACAACTTTGCGACCGCCCGCGATGACCTCGCGGAGAGTGGACCGGTGACCAACTGGATCGACCGCGATCAACTGCTGCCCGGCTGGGGGCCAGCAGTCGCAACGGAGTACAGCGTTGCTTCCACCGTGAGAGGGAGCAAACAGCAGTATCAAGTGATCGTTACAGGCTGCGATGGCCCCGGCTGGGTCCTCCAGCTGACCTGTTTCAGGCCGCTGAAGTTCATTGGGTCAGCCCTGGAACGAAGCACGTTCCGCTTGCTCCGCGCCGTGCTCGAGGACTCGGTGATCGCCCCCAGCGGCCGGATGGAGGCGGGCCACTACGTCCTGGAACGTCCAACCTCACACCCAGCTCCCCGGCGATCCTCGTTCACCTACAAGATCAAGTCAGCCGAACCTTCCGTACCCGCCACCGGCGGGCGCCGCAAGTCGACGTTGTCCACGGACAACGCGGACAACTCGACTACCAGGGAAAACCCTGTCCGCGCGGCGTCCACGGACAACGTAGCCAGCAAAAGGCGGCCTAGGGTGTCCGCGCCGCGCTGGGTGGTGGTGAAAGACACGGTCGCGTGCCTCACCATGCTCCTCTGGACCGGAAGCCTCGCAGCAGGACTGACATACCGGCAGGAAGCCAACCTCAAGTTCTTCTGGGACGGCGTACTCACGTACCTAATGGTCTCGTTCATGCTTGTGGCTTCCGCCGTGATCTTCGGCCTGGTCATCGCCATGAGCAACTTCACCCACACGCGAGAAGGGGCCATCCGCGAGCCGGCTGGAACGTCCTGTCTCGTGATCGGACTCACCGGAGTCCTCACGCTGGTGAGTTTGCCCATCGCCTCTGCCAATCCAGATGTCCTGCCGTGGATGGGCGAGTGGGGAAAAATCCTGAGCGACACACTTCTCGCCTAGGACCCGTCCATCCGTTCCAGGCTCCACTGCCGGGAGGACCAGATGAGCGCGCAGCCCGACCACGCACCCGTCACCCCGTACGCCCCCGCCCCGGCAGCTCCGGGCTGAACTGCTCGCGCAGTTGCGTGCCGACCGGCGTGCCGCTCAGTGGGTGCCGGCCTTCGAGCGGGAGTGGGCGGCGGCCCTGGAAGAGTCGCGCCAGACGTTCTCCCTTGCCGCCCTGTACGAGGTCGTCCAGGACTGGCAGGGCCGCCTCGCCCACGCCCCGGCGGTGGATGCGTTCGTCGCCTCCGGCCACGACGACAGCGACGCCATCGACATGGCGGAGCTACGGGGCAGGCGAAGGCGCCGGTGACCGCACAGCCGTACGCGGTCCGCTTCTCACCGCCGGCCGCGAAGGTCCTCGATGCCCTCCCCGAGGACGTCGAGGACACCGTGTGGGACGTCCTGGACGCCGCCGGCGACCCGTGGGGCTTCCAGCAGTGGAACGCTGAGGACCCCGAGGGCGAAGACGTGCGCTACGCGTCCGTCGGCCAGCTCTCCCTCACCTACTGGATCAACCGGCCGCTGCGCCGCCTGACCGTCCTGAACATCGTCTGGCTCGGGTAGCCGTACGTGACAGCGCTCTGCCCCCGGCATACACCTGCCGGGGGCAGAGCGCTTCGCGTGTGACGACTTCTCAGATCTGCTCGCAAGAAGCAGACAGGGCATACGCGCGCTGCTACTCGGGCGGTGTGACCAGGCGCGTCGCCTTCGGGTCGACGTTCGCAGCGCAGTCCAAAGTGGGCAGGTCGTGATCGGGAAGGCCGGCGAGCGCGACCGCAGCCTTGCCGGTCAAATGCGCGCCTTGGATCGACTGCCCGTCAGCGACGGCAGCATAGAACCGGGCCGCGTACGCGATCGCGTCAAGATCACCGATCGTGTCCGACATGCCGATGGCGAAGGGAACATTGTCGACCAGGTTCTTGGTCTGCGCGGCGGAGTTGCAGGAGTTGAGAAGGACCAACAGCGGCGGCTCGTCGACGGCCGCAATGGCGCTGGCGAAGGCCGCGGCCGTGACGATGGCACCCTCGTGGCGCTGGTCGAGGTCCTTCTCGAAGACGATCAAGTCTTCCGCGCTGTGGCCGGAGAAGTGCACGACGTGAGGCCGGAACCGGGTAAGCCCATCAAGGAGGACGTCTGCCGTCGCCGCTGGATGGACATCCAGTTCCACCAGGTCCCGGTGCGTGGCCCTCTCCACGGCCGCACGGATCCGCTCCTGCTCGCGGCCGACTCGCAAATCCCCGGCTGAAGCGGCGCCCAGCATCAGCACCCGCAGCTTCTCGGGCTTTGGCGCACGCAGTTCTTTCAGCACCGTGCTCACCTGCTCCTCGGCGGTCGACAAACGGTTCTCCATGCTCGCCTGCTCGGCCGCGGCACGCCGCTCCGTCGCCTGTTGCTCACGCTGGCGCGCCTTGTCGGCGGCATCCCGCTCCGCCCTCTCCGCCTTGGCCAGCTTGGCCTCCAGGGCCGCCGCCTCGGTGCCGTACTTGGCGGCTTTGCCCTCCCAGGTACTGGCCTCACGCGCGGCCGTGTTGGCCGCAGCCTCGCAGCGGGTGGCAGCGCTCAGCTTGCTCTTGATCGTGGTTGCGTTCTTCGACTTGTCGGCAGCAGCCCGGGCCTTCGCCGCCTCCGAACGCTTGCCGGCCTCCTTGACCCGCAGCGCACTCGCCTTCTTCTCAGCGTCAGTGCGCGCCTTCCTCTTCCGGTCCAGCTGGCCTCGGTACAAACTCACGCTCATGGGTGGCCCTTTCGACGGTCCCGTACCGACGGTACTTCGCGTCACTGACATCCCGGCTGCCCTGCTTGTCCCGCTGTGAGGCTCGTACCTGCCGCGGCTGCGCTCGACTACGGCCTGTCCCAGCGCGCCCTGATCGCCGTCTCCAGTCGCTCCGTGATCACCCGCCGCCCTGCTGCGCTCGCCCACAGCGGCCTCCAGGCCCTCGAACCTGGCGTCGGCAGCGCCAGGCCGCGACCACGACCGGGATCACCGTGGAGACCCGCGCCCGCTTCGGGTACACCGCGCCGATCGGCACGACCGACGACGGACGGTTTAGGCGACTGACCGTGCACCTACCCCCGACCTACGCGCAGCGCCTGTTCGACGCCCGCGACGCCGGGGCCAGCGACCAGGAGATGCGCGGGATCATCGCCGAAGGCTTCAAAGATATATATTTCCAGGACGGTGGTGTCCGCGCCACGGGACTGTCTGATGTAGCCATCAACGACATTGATTACATCGACATCGACTACTGAACTGAAAGGGACTGAAAGAGCGTTCTCTCCGCGCAGCGGTAAGTACTCGGAGACTGCTTGTCGACCTTAGACAATGAATCGAGCCACGGATTCGATAAATCGAAGAGACTCTGGCGGTGCAAATTGATTAATGATAATAGTGGCTGCGATTGCGGTCAGGACATTCAGAGAAAATGTGAGGCCTAGCAGGGATTCAGAGTCCCACTTGTAGGCCCGGTGGGGGTGGTCGACGCGCCGCACGAAAAAGTCCACGACCTGGGCCGCGCTCACGGTGGAAAAAATCAAGATAACAACGGCTGCGATGCCACGGAATGAGGGGAATCCTTCAACCGTTCTGAGTTCATTTGCCAGGAGGAACAAGAAGGTTAGAAGAGCAATCGAGGCCATGATGAGCGCGGCGTTTCCGAGCTTCCACTTCCAGTTCCTCTTCTTCTGTGGAGGCTGCGTATCCGTGAGCTGGGCTAGTAGATCAAGGGAGGGCGGAAGAGGCCGTGAGTCGGGCGCAGGTCGTCGGCGGGGCTGAGGGTTTCCTTCGCCTCGCTCAGCACGTCGAGAGTCTTGAGCTGCACGTCGAGCTTCTGCCCGGCTGACCCCTTGAGGCTGCGAGTGGTGTTGCTGGTCGGGGCCGCTGCTTCCCTGACCCGTCCCTTCACGTCGAGGGGCCTTGCGGCCGCTCTGTGGAGGCCCTGGTGGCTTCTGGCGATGTCCGCCGCTACGACGCGGTTCTGCACCTGACAGCTTTGAGAGAAAAGACCCGCCCGACGTCGGCCTCGGCGTGGAAGGCTCCTGAGGCACCGCAGCTGCTGTGCTGGCTACATCCGGGCTGGGGGCCCCCGCCTCAGGCGCCGGCTGACTGCTGAGGCCGTCAGGGGAAGAAGTGTCCGGGGCGTCCACGTGACCGTTGATCACACGCCACAGCGCCTCACGGGACGCTTGGACGGATGCTGCGGCCGCCTCATGGGCCTCTTGGACGGATGCTGCAGCCAGTGGTGCGTTTACGGGCTTGACCTGTGTTGCGGGTTCC